>NZ_VCJO01000009.1 GCF_009712475.1 Micromonospora sp. CP22 | reverse complement strand
CCGCTGGTTCCACCAACGCGCACGGCTAAGCAGGGACTACACCCTGGTCAGCTAGCAATTGGCGGCTGCCGTACTAGGCGTTCGAGGTCGGCGAGGATTTCCAGGGGTGGGCGGTGTTCGACTTCTTCGTGGACGACTTCTTTGTAGCGGTTGAGGCTGAGGTCGTACCCCTGCTCGGCGATCTCGGCCTTGGGGACGCAGAAGCTCTGCTCGGTGCGTGCCCGTTGCACCTCGTCGCTGTCGCGGCGGAGCCAGCGGGCCAGGGCGTCCGGCAGGTTGTTCTTGGTGTGTTCGTCTTCGGTGAGGGTGACCTCGGGGGCCGGGCCGAGCTTGTCATCGGGCAGTAGGGGAGTGCGCTTGTCGTCCAGGCTCCAGCCGTCGGCCGTCACCTCGTAGAACCAGACGTTGTCGGTGCCGCCGCTGTCGGTCTTGGTGAACAGCAGGATCGCCGTCGACACCCCGGAGTACGGCTTGAAGGTGCCGCTGGGGAGCTTGACCACGCCGTCGAGCTTCTGCTCCTCGACCAGGATGCGGCGTAGCTCCTTGTGCGCCTTGGAGGAGCCGAAGAGCACCCCGTCCGGCACGATGACCGCCGCCCGGCCGCCCGGTTTGAGCAGCCGCAGGAACAGCGCGAGGAAGAGCAGTTCGGTTTTCTTGGTCTTGACGACCCGTTGCAGGTCCTTCGACGTGCTCTCGTAGTCGAGGCTGCCAGCGAACGGCGGGTTGGCGAGGATCAGGGAGTACTTCTCCGACTCGTCGCTGACGCTCTCGGCGAGGGAGTCGCGGTAGCGGATGTCGGGGTTCTCGACGCCGTGCAGCAGCATGTTCATGCTGCCGATGCGCAGCATGGTGCCGTCGAAGTCGAAGCCGTGGAACATCTCTTCGTGGAAGTGCTTGCGCAGTTTCGCGTCGTGCAGGGCGTCCGGGTGGTGCTTGCGGACGTACTCTCCGGCTTCGACCAGGAAGCCCGCGGTGCCGCAGGCCGGGTCGCAGATCTCGTCGGTCGGCGTCGGCCGGGTCATCTCCACCATGAGCTGGATGATGTGCCGTGAGGTGCGGAACTGTCCGTTGTGGCCAGCAGTAGCGATCTTTCCGAGCATGTACTCGTACAGGTCGCCCTTGGTGTCCCGGTCCTCCATCGGAATGGTGTCGAGCATGTCGACCACCCGGGACAGCAGCGCCGGGTTGGGGATGGTGAACCGGGCGTCGCGCATGTGCTGCGAGTACGTCGAGCCGTCGCCGCCGAGCGTACGCAGGAACGGGAACACCCGGTCGCGTACCGTCTCGAACATCTCGGTCGGCGCGGCGCTCTTGAAGCGCGACCAGCGTAGGTCGTCGTACTTACGCCACTGGTCGTCGCAGCCCTCCGGGAAGATCCGCCGCTCCCACCGGCCGGTGCGGTTGGCCTTGTTCTCCTCAAGGGTGTGCAGGTCGTCCAGGCGCTTGATGAAGAGCAGGTAGGTGATCTGCTCGATCACTTCCAGCGGGTTGGAGATGCCGCCCGACCAGAAGGCGTCCCAGATGCGATCGATCCTGCTCTTCAGCTCACCGGTTATCACGTAGCTCGGTCCCCATAGTTTCGGCCGTGTTCAGTTGACCATCGCAGGGTAGTCCGGTGGGCGGGACATCCGGTACAGGGCGATGGGTCGAGTCGCCCTGTACCGGATGCGGAACTGAGCGAGCAAGCGGTGACAGCCCGTCAGTGATCCGCGAACAGTCGGGTCAGCAGCGTGGGACGTTCGGGATGAAGCCGGAGTAGCCGGTGTAGGTGTAGGCGTCGGCGATGAAGCGGCCGGAGCCGATCCGGTTCCAGATCGAGCTGGTGCCGTACGTGCCGGTGACCGTGGTGCCGTTGGTCTGGCAGTGGATGGTGACGTTGGTGCCGGTGGCGAGCGTACCGACGGAGCTGTAGTTCGTGCCGGGGCCGGAGCGGACCGTCAGCGGGGTGCCGCTGGTGCGGACGGTGCCGGTCGCGGTGCTACTGCCGCAGCCGTTGCCGCTGGTGTAGGTCTTCGTGCCCCAGTACAACGCCTGCGTCCCGTTGAATTTGATCTTGATGGCGCTGCCGTTGAGCCGCTGTTCGTAGTGCAGGTGCGGGCCGGTCGAGCCGCCGGTGCTGCCGACCCAGCCGATCACCTTGCCGTAGCCCACCTGCTGGCCGACGGAGACGTTGAAGCCGTTGAGGTGGGCGTAGTAGGTGGTGTAGCCGCCGCCGTGGTTGATCCGGATGTACTTGCCGTAGCTGGTGTTGCCCAGATTGGTCACCACGTCGACGGTGCCCGGTGCGCTGGCCACCACCGGGTCGCCGAGGTCGTCTGTGCGGTTGAAGTCGATGGCGTTCTGCGGGCTGTGGTTGGTGCGGGTCTGCCCGGACCAGGACTGGCCACACGGGAACGGAACCCGGAATGTCGGCGCTGCCATCGCGGGGGTTGCCGGAGCCACCAACACCCCGGCCGCGAGCAGCGAGGCCGCCGCCAAACTCCACCATCGCCTACGCATTCCGGCCTCCCGATGAGGTGCACTACCCCTGAACTGGGTGGCCATATCGTTGCATGAGAATCGATCGATGGAAAGGTGGTGCTGATCCGGGCGATCAGGGCCGCTGGACGGGTTGGACCCGGACCAGATCCTCCAGGCCGGTGAAGTCGTTCGGGTCGGTCGTGTAGAGCGGCAGGCCGTTGGCGTGCGCGACCGAGGCGATCACCATCTCGTCGGGCAACTCGTCGGGGTCCGGCAGGCGGCGGTCAGGTGGTGCCGGGGGGTTGGCCGTGCCAGCGGGCGCGGTAGGCGGCCTCGTGGGCCTCGTGGGCGGTGCGCTCCTCGAAGACCGCCGTACGCAGCGCCTGCCGAGCTTCGGACATCAGGACGACCTCGGCGAAAACCAGGCCGACGCAGATCGCGGTGACCAGCCCGAGGGCGGCGAGCGCGGGCATCTGTCGGGCGACCGGGATGCCGACGGCGAGCGCGATCAGGGTGCCGACCCGCAGCCAGGTCAGGGTGCCGAGGGTACGGAGCTGGAAGAGCATGCTCCCGAGCAGGTACAGCAACACCCCGCCGAACATCATCGGCACGTCCGGGCCGTGGGCCGGCTCGCCGAGCGGTACGCCGGGCTCGGCGACGTCGTGGACGATGCCCTCGGCGCCGAGGGCGAAGGTGATGATCCCGGTGATCATCAGCAGGTAGAGGTAGGCGTAGGCGTCGCGGGCCATCAGCATCCGGGCGCGACCGAGGGTGGCGTGCAGCGCGATGCGGGCGGCCGGGCCGATCATGTCGTAGTGCACCCACCAGAGGGCGGCGGTCAAGACGATGCCGAGCACGCCGGCGGTCACCCCGGGCCAGGTTGCGGGCTGGTTGAGCAGGTCGCTGCCGAGGCCGACGGAGATCACCGACTCGCCGAGCGCGATGATCAGGATGAGGTCGTAGCGTTCGGTCCAGTGCTCCGCCGAGGTCACCCCCCAACCCCAGGTGCGGGCGAACAGCCCGGTGCCGTACTGGAGCAGCACCACGGTCATCCAGAGCGCGTCACGGACCAGATGGGCGGTGCCCATATCGTGCAGGTGGGCGGGGAGCAGCGCGGCGACCAGCAGCAGCACCGTGCTCAGGGTGAGTTCGGGAGCGTACCGGCGCAACTGCCGACGCTCGGTCGGGTTGTCCCGGACGATATGCAGGAACAACGCCAGGTGCACGGCCCGGATGACGACATAGCTCACCGCCACCACGATCGGGCCGGTCTCGTTCTCGCGTGAGTTGACGAACGCCTGCGGCATCGCGACGGCGAAGCTGAACAGCGCGGCCATTCCGGCGACCATCAGCACCGGCACGAAACCCTCACCGATGCGGATCCGGGTCGCCACCACGGTGTGTACCACCCAGCACCACCAGAGCACCGCCAGCACGAGCAGGGCGTGCAACATGCCCGCGCCGTTCAGGTTGGCGGCGGTGCTGCGGGCGATGTTGAAGAACGAGAAGACGAAGACCAGATCGAAGAAGATCTCGAACTTGTCGACCCGGGCACCTGGGGCGATGCCGATTGACGGACCCAGCCGTCCGCGCCAACCTCCGTCCCCCACGGCCTGAGTCTGGCAGCGCTGAGGCGGACAGATGCCTGTTTCGTCATCAGTTTGCCGGAAACGCCGAGGGCGCCCCGGTCAGGGTGACCGGGGCGCCCTTCGCGGAAGGCTAGAGGCCCAGTTCGGCTTCGAAGTTGCCGGCCTCCAGGCGCTGCTTGACCGCGGTCAGGAAGCGGGCCGCGTCGGCGCCGTCGATCAGCCGGTGGTCGTAGGACAGGGCCAGGTAGACCATCTGGCGTACCGCGATGACCTCGCCCAGCTCCGGGTCGTTCACCACGACCGGACGCTTGACCACGGCACCCGTACCCAGCATCGCCGACTGGGGCGACGGGACGATCGGGGTGTCGAAGAGCGCGCCCCGGCTGCCGGTGTTGGTCAGGGTGAAGGTCGCACCGGCGATCTCGTCCGGGCTGATCTTGTTGGTCCGGGTCCGCTCGGCCAGGTCGGCGACCCGCTTGGCGATGCCGCCCAGGTTGAGGTCACCGGCGTTGTGGATGACCGGAACCAGCAGGCCCCGCTCGGTGTCCACCGCGATGCCGAGGTTCTCGGCCTCCGGGTAGGTGATCGTCCCGGCGTCGAGGTCCATGCTGGCGTTGACGATCGGGTACGCCTGAAGCGCCTCGATGGCCGCCAGCGCGAAGAACGGCAGGAACGACAGCTTGACGCCGTGCCGCTGCTGGAACGACTCCTTGGCCTGCGCCCGCAGCTTGGCGACCTTGGTGACGTCCACCTCGACCACGGTGGTCAGCTGCGCCATCTCGTGCAGCGACGACAGCATCCGCTTGGCGATGGCCGCACGGATGCGCGGCAGCTTCTCGGTGGTGCCCCGCTTGGCGCTGGGCTGCGGCTTCTCGGCCGGGCGGGTCGCGGCGGCGGCGGTCGGCTGGGCCGTCGTCGCCGGGGCGGCCTTGGCGGCACGAGCCTTCTCCGCCGCGTCCAGCACGTCCTGCTTGCGGACCCGGCCGCCGACCCCGGTGCCGTTGATCGAGCCGAGATCCACGTTGTGCTCGCTGGCCAGCTTGCGGACCAGCGGGGTCACGTAACCGGCCTGCCCGCCACCGTTGGACGGCGCTGCCTGGCGCGGGGGAGTCGCGGTGGCCGGCTGTGCCGCCTGCTCGGCCTTGACCGGCTCCTGCGCCGTCTCGGCCTCGGCCGCCGGCTCGTTGTACGACGTGCCGGGCGTCGGCTCGGAGACCTTCGGCTCCGGCTTCGGTTCGGGCTTCGCCTCGGGCTCGGGCTCCGGCTCCGGCTTCGGTTCGGGCTCGGGCTTCGGCTTCGGCTCCGCCTCGGCCGGTGCGCCACCGGCGGCACCCACCACGGCCAGGGTCGCGCCGACCTCGGCGGTCTCGTCCTCGGGGACCTTGATCTCCAGGACGGTACCGGCGACGGGCGAGGGGATCTCCGTGTCGACCTTGTCGGTGGAGACCTCCAGCAGCGGCTCGTCGACCTCGACGGTCTCACCGACCTGCTTGAGCCAGCGGGTGACCGTACCCTCGGTGACGCTCTCGCCCAGGGCCGGCATCTTCACCGGGGTGCCCTCACCCGAGGCCGCCGGGGCCGCCTGCTCGGCCGGTTCCTCGACGGCCGACTGCTCCGCCTCGGCCTGCGGCTCCTGCGCCGCCTCGGCGGCCTGCTCGGCGGGGGTTTCCTGCTCCTGCCCGGCAGCGTCGCCGCCGGACCCGGCCGACTCGCCCTCGCCGGAGATGACCGCCAGCTCGCTGCCGACCTCGGCCGTCTCGTCCTCGCCCACCACGATCCGGGTCAGCACCCCGGCCGCCGGGGACGGGATCTCGGTGTCGACCTTGTCGGTGGACACCTCGAGCAGTGGCTCGTCGACCTCGACGGTGTCACCCTCCTGCTTGAGCCAGCGCGTGACGGTGCCCTCGGTGACGCTCTCGCCGAGCCGGGGCATGGTGACCGATACCGGCATGTTCTCCAGACTCCTTCATTTCCCTGGTGGGGGGAGCGTCGCCCGTCGCCGGACGCCGCGGGTACGTCGTGATCAGGCGTGCGCGTGCAGCGGCTTTCCGGCGAGCGCGAGGTGCGCCTCGCCCAGCGCCTCGTTCTGCGTCGGGTGGGCGTGCACGAGCTGCGCGACCTCGCCCGGGTACGCCTCCCAGTTGTAGATCAACTGCGCCTCGCCGACCAGTTCGCCGACCCGCGCGCCGACCATGTGCACGCCGACCACCGGACCGTCCTCGACCCGCACCAGCTTGACGAAGCCGGCCGTCTTGAGGATCTGGCTCTTGCCGTTGCCGCCGAGGTTGTAGTTGTAGGTCTTGATCTTGTCTGCGCCGTACTGTTCCTTGGCCTTCGCCTCGGTGAGACCGACCGAGGCCAGCTCCGGATCGCTGTAGGTGACCCGGGGGATGCCCGCCTCGTCGATCACGGCCGGGTTCTGACCGGCGATCTCCTCGGCGACGAAGATGCCCTGCTGGAAACCGCGGTGGGCGAGCTGGAGGCCGGGCACGATGTCGCCGACGGCGTAGACGTTCGGCACGTTGGTGCGCAGCCGCTCGTCGGTCAGCACGTAACCGCGGTCGAGCTTCACGCCCTGCTCCTCGTAGCCGAGGTCGGCGGTGTTCGGGCCACGCCCGACCGCGACCAGCAGCAGCTCGGCCTCGACGGTGTCGCCCCCGGCGATGGTCACCTTCACGCCGTTGTCGGTCTTCTCGACCTTCTCGAACGGCTTGCCGACCTTGAAGTTGATCTTCCGCTTGCGGAAGGCCCGCTCCAGCGCCTTCGACGACTCCTCGTCCTCCGCGGCGACCAGCCGGGGCAGCGCCTCGATGATCGTCACATCTACGCCGAAGGACTTCCAGACGCTGGCGAACTCGACGCCGATCACGCCGCCGCCGAGCACGATCGCCGAGGTGGGCACCCGGTCCAGGGTCAGGGCGTGGTCGCTGGTGATCACCCGCTCGCCGTCGATCTCCAGGCCGGGCAGGCTCTTGGCGTACGAACCGGAGGCCAGCACCACGTTGCGGCCGGTGTACCGCTTGCCGTCCACCTCGACCGCGTTCGGGGCGACCAACCGGCCGTGCCCCTCCACAATCGTGATCGACTTGTTGCCCTTGAGCATGCCCTGCAGGCCCTTGTAGAGCCGCGAGATCACGCCGTCCTTGTACGCGTTGACCCCCGCCATGTCGATGCCGACCAGCTCGGCCTTCACGCCGAACTGCTCCGACTCGCGGGTCTGGTCGGCGATCTCGGCGGCGTGCAGCAGCGCCTTGGTGGGGATGCAGCCGTTGTGCAGGCAGGTGCCACCGAGCTTGCCCTTCTCCACCAGCGCCACGGACAGGCCCAACTGGGTGGCGCGCAGCGCGGTCGCGTAACCGCCGCTACCACCTCCGAGGATGACGATGTCGAAGGTTGCGTCGTTCGGCTCGCTCACGTCCAACTCCCAGGTCGCTTCGCTGCATCGGGGGTCACGGCGGGGTAACCACGGGCACACCCCACCTCGGCCATCTTGTCACCACCGCGTCGCACCCGCGTACCGAGGTGCCCAACGACACGTTGCCGCCACGTACCCTTGGCTCTGCCTCGATACGCCACAACTGGGGAGACGGCACGGTGGGACTGTTCCGGCGAAGCAAGCGATCACGCGCGGCTGACCCTGACCGTACGGCCAATCGCGCCGATCTGGAGCACCTTGAGAACTTCGTCCGCACCCGCAAGGGTGTCGAGGCGTACATCGAGCCCCGTACCACTGTCACCGAGACGACAGTGATCTTGATCGCTGACGACGGCGAGTGGACCCGTCGACGGATCAACGGGCCCGAAGGCGCGCGGCGGTTCGCGCACCGGCTGAGCATTCCCATCTACGACGTGGCGCTGATGGGCTATCCGCAGCGCATGCGCGACTACAACGAGCGCCGCAAACGCCGCCCCGAACAGTTCTGACCCGCCCGACCCGCCCGACCCGCCCGACACCGTTCGGCCGCGTCGCTGCCGCCTGTTTCGGTTAGGAAGGGCCCCCTGCTATACGCCAGGCGTTAGCAGGGGGCCCTTCCTTGCACCTCAGCCGTTGGCGGCGACGTCGTCGATCAGGCGCAGCAGGGTGCGTACCGGCACGCCGGTGCCGCCCTTGGTCCAGTAGCCCGTCGGCTCGCCCGAGTGGTAGGAAGGGCCGGCGATGTCGATGTGGGCCCAGGCGACGTCGTCGGTGACGAACTCGCGCAGGAAGACCCCGCCCTGGAGCATGTGCCCGGCGCGGTCCATGCCCGCGTTGACCTGCGAGATGTCGGCGACGTCGGAGTCCATGCCCTTGCGCACGTCGTCCGGCAGCGGCATCGGCCAGACCGGCTCACCGACGGCGTCACCGGCATCGCGGACCCGCTCGCACAGCTCCGTCGAGCCCATCACGCCGGAGATCCGCTTGCCCAGCGAGACGACCTGACCGCCGGTGAGGGTGGAGGTCTCGAACAGGTAGTCGCAACCGTCCGCGCAGGCTCGGGCCATCGCGTCACCGAGGATCATCCGGCCCTCGGCGTCGGTGTTGAGCACCTCCACCTTCTTGCCGTTGAACATCGTGATCACGTCGCCCGGCCGGTACGAGGTCCCCGACGGCATGTTCTCGGCCATCGGCACGTACGCGGTCACCGGCACCGACGGCTTCAACTCGGCCACCGCCAACATGGTGGCCGCCACCGCCGCCGCGCCCGCCATGTCGGACTTCATCTCCCACATGCCCTGCGGCGGCTTGATCGAGATGCCGCCGGTGTCGAAGGTGATGCCCTTGCCGACCAGGGCGACCCGCTTGCCGGTGCCGCCACCCTGCGGGGTGTAGGTCAGCTTCACCAGGCGCGGCGGGGCCTCGGAACCCTGACCGACCGCGGTGATGCCGCCGTAGCCGCCCTCGCGCAGGGCGACCTCGTCGAGCACCTCGACGTCGAGGCCCGCCGCCCGACCGGCCTCGGCCACCGCGTCGGCGAAGGCCGGCGGACGCAGCTCGTTCGGCGCGGTGTTGACCCAGTCGCGGGTGAGCCGGACCGCACCGGCCACCGTCTGGGCCCGGGTCACCTCCGCCTGCGCGGCCGCGTCCGCCGCGTCCGGCACGGCCACCAGCACCTCGGCGACCGGCTCCCGGCGGGCCGGCTGCGGCCGGGTCTTGTACCCGGCGAAGCGGTAACCGCCCAGCAGCGCGCCCTCGGCGACCGCGCGCAGCGCGTCGGCGGCGTCGGCGTCGTCGGGCAGCGGCAGCGTCATCGCCACCCGGGACGCGCCGGCCAGGGCGCGCACCGCGGCTCCCGCCGCACGGCGCAGCGTCTCCGGAGCGGGTGCCGCACCACTGGGCTCCGGGCCGAGGCCGACGGCGGCGAGCACCGGCGCGGCGACCGTGCCGAGCGTCGCCAACTTGATCACCTCACCGGGGCCGCCGGTCGCGCCGAGCAGCGCCAGCGTCTCGGTCAGCTTGCCGTCGAAGGCGGCGGCGATACTCTCGGCGCCGCTGGCGAGCAACAGGGTGCCGGCGAGGCCGCTGGTGGCGTCCTGCTCGCCGGTCGTACTGTGCACGCCGATCACGATCGCGTCGACGGCGAGCTCGGCGGGGTCGGTGTCGACCAGGCTCAGGGTGGTGCTGGGCGATGTCACGGAGGCTGCTCCCGGGCGGGCCGGGCCGGTCGCGTGGTGGCGTACCGGCGGTGGAGTTCCCCAGCGGATGATTTACCCGCCGGACGTCATTGCTGCCGCCAGGTCATCCGGCGGTCCCGCCGATGCTAACCAGCCCGGTGCCTGCGGGTAAGTTGCCACCCATGACCGAGGTGACCACCGACGCAGCCGCGACCCGGCTGCGTCGTTCCCCGCTGAGCGACCGGCACACCGCGCTCGGCCCGAAACTCGCTCCGTTCGGTGGCTGGGAGATGCCCCTGGAGTACGCCGGTGGCGGAGTGCTGCGGGAGCACACCGCGGTGCGTACCGGGGTGGGCGTGTTCGACGTGTCACACCTGGGCAAGGTGCGGGTGACCGGGCCGGGGGCGGCGGAGTTCGTCAACGCCTGCCTCAGCAACGACCTGGGCCGCATCGAGCCGGGGCGGGCGCAGTACACCCTCTGCTGCGACGAGGCGACCGGGGGCGTGGTGGACGACATCATCGCCTACCTGCACGCCGACGACCACGTCTTCCTCGTGCCGAACGCGGCGAACAGCGCCGAGGTGGTGCGCCGGCTGCGCGCCGCCGCGCCGCCGCAGGTCACGGTCGCCGACGAACACGAGGCGTACGCCGTACTGGCGGTGCAGGGGCCCCGCTCGGCGGAGCTGCTGGACGGGCTCGGCCTGCCCACCGCGCACGGGTACATGAGCTTCACCTCGGCGCGACTCGGCGCGGTCGAGCTGACCGTGTGCCGTACCGGCTACACCGGCGAGCTGGGCTACGAACTCGTGGTGCCGGTCGACGACGCGGTCGCCGTCTGGGACGCGTTGTTCGCCGCCGAGCCGACCCCGCAGCCCTGCGGCCTGGCCGCCCGGGACACGCTGCGCACCGAGATGGGCTACCCGCTGCACGGGCAGGACCTGTCGCTGGAGATCACGCCGTTGCAGGGCCGTTCGGGTTGGGCGGTCGGCTGGGACAAGCCGACCTTCTGGGGCCGGGACGCGTTGCTCGCGGAGAAGGCCGCCGGTCCGACGCGTACGCTGCGCGGCCTGGTCGCCGCCGGTCGGGCCATTCCCCGCCCCGGCATGGCGGTGTTCCACGGTGACACCCGGGTCGGCACGGTCACCAGCGGCACCTTCAGCCCGACCCTGAAGCACGGCATCGCCCTAGCGTTGATCGACACCGCTCCCGCGCTGCCCGACGGGGCGGAACTGCACGTCGACATCCGCAATCGACGCACCCCCGTGCAGCTGACCCGTCCCCCCTTCCACCAGCCCTCCGTCGGGTCGTGACCGGCGTCGACCAGGAGATCCAGAGCGGACGACGCCGCGATCGGTGACGTCAGGGGGTCGGGGGTTGACCGGCGTCGAGAACGGCCTGGGTCCAGCCACCCTCGATGACGCCACCGGTGCCGAGGACGGCCCAGTCCACGACGTCGGCCACCGCCACCACGACGGGCGAGCCGATCCGCACCGTGGGGTCGGTGTTGGCGTCGCTCGCGCTGACACCGACGATCCGGTCCGGGGAGTCCCAGGTCGTCACCCCGGCCCAGACGTACTCCGGCCCGTCGTCGCCCGGCAGCCCGTACTTGACCACCAGTTGCGTCTCCGGCGGCAGCTGTTCGTCGCGGAACCGGGCCCGGATGTCGTCGAGCCCGGCGCGGGCGGTGGCGATCGCCCGGCTCATCGCGTCACCGGAGCGGGCGTAGCGCACGTCGGGCTGGATGCCGGAGAAGAGCGTCGCGCAGGCGTTGGCGAAGTACCGCCCGGCCGGGCCGGGATGCCCGGCCGGCGGACGCAGGCTCAGGAAGGAGTCGGCCTCTGGGTCGGTGGCCGGGTCCAGCTCCAGGCGCAGCAGCACCGGCGCGGTCGCCCCGTGCTGCTCCGGGTTGCCGTACGCCACCGCGATGTCGTGCCCGGTCACCGTGGCCAGCACCGGTAGCTGCACGAACGCCGGGACCTCCTCGCCGGCCAGCCCGTCGGTCCAGTCCCGCAGCAGCCGCCGGGCCGCGCCGGTCATCACCGCGCCCCAGGCCCGGGTGAGATGGTCGGGCACCCCCTGGGTCTGCAACTCCAGCAGACCGAACCGGCGCAGGCCCTTGGTGGTGAACCAGAGCCCTTCGGAGTCCGACGAGTAGGGCACCAGCACCCAGTCGACCAGCCGGACCCGGCCTTCGGCGTCGGGCAGCGAACGCAGCGCCGTGGCCGGGTCCAGGAACTGGAGGCCGAAGACGTCCACCACGTCGCCGTCGACCGCCTCGGCGACCGCCGCGGCCACCGCACGGGCCGCCCACTCGTGGGCGGGCGGCCAACCCGGGCGGTACTCGGCCTGCACCACCACCAGGTGGGTCGCCGCGGCCAGCCGGTCCAGCTGCGCCTCGCTGGCCCCGAACGCGGTGAGCAGATCCGGGGGCAGCTCGGGAAACTCGGCGACGGTCCGGACGTCGACGCTCATCAGCGGACTGTCCAGCATCTGCCGAGCCAACCCGTACACCGGTTCGGCGAGCCGACCGGCCAGCGCCTGCACGGCCGTGCGGGCCGTCACCGACGGCAGCCCCGCCGTCGGCACCAGATAGGTCGCGCTGAGCGACTCCGGGACCGGAACGGGCAGGAAGTCGTCGGTGATGAGCATGTCGTCCCCCGGGTGGCCGCGCCGGTGCTGTCGTCGCAGGTACGCTACCCGCCGCCGTCGGCCCGGCTCAGCCGGACAGCACCAGTCCCAGGTAGACCAGCGTGGTGACCAGCTCGACGCAGGCGCCGAGCACGTCCCCGGTGATCCCGCCGAACCGGCGTACCACGTGCCGCAGCAGCCCGGCCGCGACGGCGAGCGCCGCCAGGACGACCAGCGGGCCCTGCCATGCCCGGTCCGGCACCGCCGCGACCGCCAGGAGCGCGACGGCGACGGTGCCGGTGGTCAGCGCGACCGGCCCGACGCTGCCGGCGACCAGCGCACCGAGCCCCTCCGGCCGTGCCGCCGGCACACCGCGTCGGCAGGCCAGCGTCACCCCGAGCCGTCCCGCCGCGGTGGCGGTCAGCACGGCCGCGAACACCGCCGGTCGGGGGCGGCCGACCAGCTCCGCCAGCGCCGCCGCCTGCACCAGCAGGACGAGCACCAGAGCGGCCACCCCGAACGGCCCGACGTCCGGCTTCTTCATGATCTCCAGCGCCGCCGGTCCACGCCGGTAGGAACCCAGCGCGTCGACGGTGTCCGCCAGCCCGTCCAGGTGCAGTCCTCGGGTGAGCAGGGCGGCCACCGCGACGGTCACCCCGGCGGCGACCAGCGGCGCGGTGCCGGCGGCCACCAGCAGCAGTACGCCCGCCAGCGGCACCCCGAGCAGCGCACCGACCACCGGGGCGAGCGTCATCGCCGTACCGGCGGTGGCCCGGTCGACCCGGCCGACGCGCAGCGGCAGGATGGTGAGGGTGGTCAGGGCCAGCCGCGCCGCGTCGCCGAGCCGGTGCTCAGCCGGCACGTGCGGCGGAGGTCTCCGCCGGTTCGGTGCTGGTCGGGCCGGGGCCCTCGGGTTCCGGCTCGCGGAAGTCGGGCTCCGCCTCCTCGGCAGGCTCCGGTTCGCTGCCGTCGTCGTCGCGGTCGTCGCCTTCCGGGCGGGTCGGCAGCCCGGCGGCCAACGCCAGCGCCGAGCGCAGCAGCGGCAGGACGGTGAGGGCGTTCGCCCCCTCGCCGAGGTCGAGTCTCAGCTGGGTCAACGGCTCCAGGCCGAGCACGTCGGCGGCGAGTCGGACGCCCGGGTTGCCGCCGTCGTCGGCCAGCAGACACCAGTGTCGGGCCTGCCCGGCCAGGTCCCGGCTGACCAGCCCGGCGGCCACCCCGACCGGGCCGTCGAGCAGCACCGGCAGCCGGCCACCGGCCGCGCCCAGCAGGATGCCGGTGGCCACGGCGACGTCTCCGCCGCCCAGTTCGGCGAGCACCTCGACGGCGTCCCGGGAGAAGCGACGGGTGCGGTGCAGGGCGTCGCGGACCGCGGCGCAGCGGGCCATCCAGGCCACGTCGTCGACCTGGCCTGCCGCGGTGACCACCCGGGGGAGCACCGCGGGCGGTTCGGCACCGGCGGTAGCGGCCAGCACCGCCGCGGCGGTGGCCTCGGTGCCGACACCGCACGCCGCCAGCACCAGCAGCTGTACGCCCGCATCGGCCGCCTCCTCGGCGAGCCGCTGGCCGTGGCGCAGCGCCATCTCCACCTGCTCGGTGTCGAGCGCCGGACCGTGTTCGATGGGGGCGGCGGCGGGGGCCTCCACCACCTGGAGACTCGCTCCGCTCTCGGCGGCCAGCCGGGCGAGGACGCCCTGACCGGCGCGGGCCTGCTCGGCCCGCCGGGCCGACTCACCGGCCACCGTGCCGGCGGCGACCCCACCGGCGTGGTCGCCGTGCACCAGCAGCACCCGCACCGAGCGCCACGGCGTCGGGGTGGGGGTGCCCTGGGTGGCGGCGGCGAAGGAAACCACCTGCTTCAGCGCGCCGAACCCGGCGCCCGGCACGTCCAGGCTCGCCAACCGGTCGACGGCCTGCGGGCCGGTGGACTCGTCGGGCATGGGCAGCGTCATGCCGGGTTGGATGGCCGGGCTCGTCGTGGCCGTCGTGAGGGCTTCGCCGGGGGCGGTCGACACTCCACCGGTCGGGCCCGCCTGGGTGGGCACCGTGGCACCGGTACCGCCGTCGACGGCCGGCCGGTCGTCGGACGCCGCAACGACCTCGGCGGGCGACGCGGGAAGGCCGACGGGGGGCTTCAACCGGCACGGCTGACCGGCTACCACCAGGACCACCGTGTCGCAGGCGTCCGCGACGGCGCGGTTGACCGCGCCGAGGGCGTCGGTGAACGCCCGGCCCAGCGGGGTGGTGGGCACCAGGGAGAGCCCGACCTCGGGGCTGACCAGCACCAGTCGCGCGGGGCAGGACCGCACGGCGGCGGCCAGTTCGGCGACGGTGACGGTGTCGTCGGCCGGCTGGTGCGTCGGGTCGAGCAGCACGGTCACCCAGCCGCCGAGGTCGTCGACGAGCAGCGTCTCCTCCGGCCGAGCGGTGGCGATCACGTCGGCGAGGCGGCGCGGATCGTCCGTGACCTCCTCGGTGCTCCAATTCGCGGGCCGACGGGCGCGATGCGCGGCGATCCGCTCGGCCCACTGCGGGTCGTCGCCCGCGTCGGCGGCGGTGGCCAGGTAGCGGACCGTGGGCGCGTCGGCGACCAGGGACTCGGCGAACTCCGACTTACCGGACCGGATTCCACCGAGGACCAGAAGCGTGTTCCACCCGTCTAGGGACATGCTGGGTACCTTACGTCCAGCCAGCGGGCCGGGGCACCGCAGGTGCGCCGCACCGCGCGCCGACCCACGGTACGGTTCAGTGCTGTTCCGGGGCCTGGTATCGGAAGTCGTTGGGGTTGACGTCCGCCTGCTTCGGATCCTCCTGCCAGGCGCCCTCACCGGGGCGGGCCTGGAGGGCCGTGATCAGTTCCTCCCGGTCCATCTCCCGGGCTCCTTCGATGCCGCCCCGTACCGCGATGTCGCGCAGTTCCGCCGTGTCCATCTGCGGGATCGGTGTCGTCATTTGTCGCCTCCGGTGCGTCGGGCTTCGACGACACATACCCGGCGACGGCGGTGTCAGTCGCCGTGCCGCGCGCAACCCCCACCCGGCCGGTATCGACGGCCGTGGCCCGGTCGCCGGGCGGCGGTGCGACTACGCTGACGGAGGTCCGTCCCACGGGACATCAGCGGCGAGGGGAGACGCGCACATGGCGTGGAGCTGGCGGTACGAGGGCGCGAACGGCGAGTCGGTCGAGGGGCCGGCCGAGTCGTTCGGTAGCCAGGCCGATGCCGAATCCTGGATCGGTCAGACCTGGCGGGAACTCGCGGCGTCCGGCGTCACCTCGGTCACGCTCCTCGAAGACGATCGGGTGGAGTACCGGATGAGCCTGCTGCCTCCGGCGGAGTGATGACGCCCAGGGACTCCGAGCCGCTGGTGCTCGGGGTGCCCCGGGCGGCCTTCCGGCCCAGCCCGGTCTTCCTGGCGCTGGTCGCCCTCTTGGTGACCAGCGCCGTGTTGACCTGGCACGGGATCGGCAACGTCCGGCTCACCGTGTTCTGCTTCGTGGTCTCCGGCTGGCTGGTCTCGCTGTGCCTGCACGAGTACGCCCACGCCGTGGTGGCGTACCGCAGCGGTGACCGGGGGGTGGCCCACCGGGGTTACCTCACGCTGAACCCGTTGAAGTACAGCCACCCGCTGCTGTCCATCGCGCTGCCGGTGGTGGTGGTCCTGCTCGGCGGCATCGGCCTGCCCGGCGGCGCGGTCTGGGTGGACCGGCACGTCATTCCCGGGCGGCTGCGGCACACCCTGGTCAGCCTCGCCGGGCCGGCCACCAACGTGCTGTTCGCCCTGGTGTTGGTGGTGGTGCTGCGCCTCGGCGTGGACGGCGGCGGGCCGGTGCAGTTCTGGGCGGCGGTGGCCCTGCTGGCCTTCCTCCAGATCACCGCCAGCCTGCTCAACCTGCTGCCGGTGCCGGGGCTGGACGGCGGGAACATGCTCCAGCCGTGGCTGACGCCGCCGTACCGGCGGATGTACGACCTGTTCGCGCCGTACGGGTTCATCCTGCTCTTCGCGTTGCTGTGGAACCCGACGATCGGCGGCTGGTTCTTCACCGCCGTCTTCGCCATCGGCGACCTGCTCGGCCTGCCACCGTGGTTGTACGCGACCGGTCTGGAGCTGATCCGGTTCTGGCGGAGTTGACCGCGCCGCCCGGCCGGCGGGATGGCCCACCGGCCGGGCGGGGCCGGATCAGGGCCGCTCGGCCGGCGACTCGGTACGCGCGGGATCCCGCTCGGTCACCGGCTCGACGATCTCGTCGATCGCCTTGAGCAGACCGGCGTCGAGCTTCACCCCGGCCGCCTTGACGTTGTCGTGCACCTGCTCGGGGCGCGACGCCCCGACGATGGCCGACGACACGTTGGGGTTCTGCAGCACCCAGGCGATGGCCAGCTGGGCCATGGTCAGCCCGGCCTGGTCGGCCAGCGGCTTGAGCTGCTGCACCCGGGTCAGCACGTCGTCGGTGAGCCACTTGGCGATGAAACCAGCGCCGGACTTCTCGTCGGTGGCCCGGGAACCGGACGGCGGCGGCTGGCCGGGCAGGTACTTGCCGGAGAGCACCCCCTGCGCCATCGGCGACCAGACGATCTGACCGATGCCCAGCTCCTCGCTGGTCGGGATGACCTCGCTCTCGATGACCCGCCACAGCATGGAGTACTGCGGCTGGCTGGAGACCAGCGGGATGCGCAGCTCCCGGGCGAGAGCGTGGGCCTCGCGGATCTGCGACGCCTTCCACTCGGACACGCCGATGTAGTGCGCCTTGCCGGAGTGCACGACGTCGGCGAACGCCTCCATCGTCTCCTCCAGCGGGGTGCTGTAGTCGTACCGGTGGGCCTGGTAGAGGTCCACATAGTCGGTACGCAGCCGGCGCAGTGATCCGTTGATCGACTCCATGATGTGCTTGCGGGACAGGCCCCGGTCGTTGCGGCCCGGCCCGGTCGGCCAGTACACCTTGGTGAAGATCTCCAGACCCTCGCGCCGCTCCTGCTGGAGCGCCCGCCCGAGGACGTCCTCGGCACGGGTGCCGGCGTACACGTCGGCGGTGTCGAAGGTGGTGATGCCGGCGTCGAGGGCGGCCCGCACACAGGCGAACGCCGCTTCCTCCTCGACCTGCGAACCGTGGGTGATCCAGTTGCCGTACGAGATCTCACTGACCATGAGGCCGGAGCGGCCCAGGTGTCGGAATTCCATGCCTCGACCCTAGCCCGGACCTCGGTGGAACCGCTGGTCTCAGAGCACCGGGTTGGCGTCGGCGAGCAATCCGTCGATCTCGGCGACCACCGCGCTCGGGTGGTGGAACATCGGGTCGATCAACGGCTCGCCGCGTCGGTCCAGGGCACCCCAGTTCCCGGCGCTGTTGGTGGCCAAAAAGGCGACCGGGTGGATCAGCAACGCCGGGTGCGCGGGCGCGACGATCACCTGCCCGTTGCGGTCCACCACACCCTTGCGACCGGCCAGGTCCACCACGGCCAGCCCTTCCTCGGTGAAGCCGTCGACGTAGTGGCCGTCGGCCAGGGTGGTGTGGAAACCGTGGTAGCGGGTGGGTACCACGGTGCGGCCGGTGCGGTCGACGGCACCCCAGCCCTCCCGGCGTACCACCGCCACGCCCTTGTGGAAGGGCCGCACGTCGGCGAAACCCGGCGGTACCGCCACCTCGCCGCTGGTGTCGACGGCGTGCCAGCCGCTCTCGTCCCGCACCACCCAGGCCAGCCCGTCGGAGAACGGGCGAGCCGCCAGGTAGGTCGGCTCGACCACCGTCGCACCGGCCAGGTCGATCAACGACCACCGGTCGGTCTGCGGTTCGCGTACCCAGGCCAGGCCCTCCCGGAACGGCTGTGCCTCGGCGTACCGGGCGGGCACCACCATGTCACCCTCGGCGTCCGCGTAACCCCACAGGCCCTGGCCGCCGTCGCGGGCCGGCACCGGAGGCCGGTCCCGCTCCAGCACCTCCTCCCACCCGCGCGGGTACGGCCCGAAGCCGCTCTCCTTGGCGCGGGCGGCGACCGCGTCGAGGCCGGTCCGGACCCGGGCCAGCAGCTCGGTGTCCTGCTCACCGCGCAGGTCGAGGGCCCGCTCGAAGTGATGGCAGGCCTCCATCAGCCGGCCCTGGTCGTAGCAGCAGCGGGCGGAGTGCTCGTGCAGCGCGGCGCGGAGCCGGTCGGGTAGCTCGATGGAGTTGGCCTCCGCGAACCGCCGGTCCGCCTCGGTGAACTCGCCGCGCCAGCGCAACACGTGGGCCAACCGGGCCTGGGCGAGCGCGGCGCGGCGCAGTTCGCCCGTCGCCTCGGCGTAGGTCAGCGCCATCCGACCGTCGTCCAGTGCGTCGTCCAGGTCGCCGAGGACCCGTGAGGCCACCGCGCGCAGGCTCAGCAGCCGGGCCCGGGACCTGTTGTCCAGGGCCGTGGCGAGCTTCTCGGTGAGCCGTTCCCGGACCTCCCGCAACTCCTCCGGGTCGTCCACCACCTCCCGCAGGGTCACCGGGTCGAGACGCCAGCGGAAGTTCGCCAACACCTGTTCGGGATCGGCCGGTGATTCGGCCACCGGCTCGCTGTCGTCCGGGTCGTCGCTCGCCGGCTTCTCGTCGTCCGCCGGGTCGGCCGGTGCGGCGGTGTCGGCTGAGCCGGGCGGCGCGTCGACGTCACCGGGTCCGGTGTCCGGACGCTCGGTGCCGCCGTCGGGCTCGGTGTTGCGAGCCGGGCCGTCCGGTGACGTGGTGTCGTCCGGCGGCGTGGTGTGGTCCGGCGGCGTGGTGTGGTCGGGCGGCGCGGAGACCGGCGCGTCGAGGTCGGGCTCCCCGGGCGGTACGGGCATCGGCGGCCCGGATACCGGCGTCGACAGGGGCAGGCCGGAGACGGGTGCCAACGGTGGCCCGGACACGGGTGCCACGGGAGGGCCGGAGACCGGTGCCACGGGCGGGCCGGACACGGGTGCCGTGGGTGGGCCGGACACCGGTGCCAACGGCGGGCCGGACACGGGTGCCGTGGGGGGCCCGGAGACGGGCGACGGCGGTGCGGAGACCGGCGTCGGGTCGGGCGGCGCGGAGACGGGAGCCGCCGAGGTCGGCGGTGCCGGTGGTGTCCCGACCGGCCGTTCGGGCGGCAGCGGTGCGGGCGGTGCCGACACCGGAGACGCCGAGACCGGGGAAGCGGGCACATCGGCCGCCGCCTGCGGCGTGGGCTCCGGCGGCGGGGCGACGGTCCGTTTCGGCCCGGCTGGTCCGGGCCGCTCCGGTGGTGGCATGGAGGCGGGCGCGTCCTGTTCCGGGGCCGGTGGCTTGGTGACCGGACCGAACCAACCCAGCGCACCGTCGGACGCCGGCCGGGCGGGCGCGGGCGGCGGGGACGGTGCGGGTGGTGGCGGGACGTACCGGGTGGGCTGACGGGCGGCCGGTGCCGCCGGAGCATCCTGGTCGGGCCGTGCCACCGGCGGCGGGCCGAGCGGTGTCCGGTCGGCCACGGGCGGCTCGGGCATCCGCCCCGACGCGGCGGCCACCGACGGCTGGTCCGGCGGTGCGGAGACCGGTCGGGTGGGCTGGCGGGCGAACGGTGGCTGGTCCGGCGGTGCGGAGACCGGTCGGGTGGGCGGTGGCTGGTCCGGTGGCGCGGAGACCGGTCGGGTGGGCGGTGGCTGGTCCGGTGGCGCGGAGACCGGTCGGGCCGGTGGCGGGGTGACGGGGGGTGCGGCGGCCACCGAGGGCACCGGTGTGGGAGGCGGCGAGGCGACGACCGGCTGGTCGTGCAGGGGAGCCGGACGGACCTGGTGTTCGTGCAGCGGTGCGGGCCGTACCTCGTGCTGGTGCAGTGGCGCAGGGCGGACCGTGTCCCCGGTCGGTGCCGGATCGGCCCCGGCGGCGACGGAGGGTCGGTCCTGGCCGGGACGGTCGGTACGCGGCCGGTCGGGACCGGTCGGGCCACGGTCCTGAACCGGTTGGCGGGGGTCGCTCCGGTCCCCGGCGGTGGCCGAGGGACGAAGCCGTGGCGGGTGGCCGACCTCGGGTTGGTGCTGCGGGGCGGGGGAGACGGGTCGGGCCCGTCCGGCGGCGGGGGAGACCGGCCGGTCCGACTCCGGAGCGGGAGACACGGGACGATCCGGTACCACCGACAGGTGACGGCGACGCGGATCCTGGTCGGGTGCTGCGGAAACGGGCCGGTCGCGGTCGGGCAGCGCGGCGGCTGGCCGGTCGTCGAAACGCTGCGGGCCGGGACCGTCCGGCATCCCGCCCGGACGCCGGTCGAACTCCGGCTCCCGAGGAGCCGGTCGCTGGTACTCGCGGTGGTCGCGTCCACTGCTCGGCCGTAGCGGTCCGGGCGCGGGCCACGGCAGGTCGCCGCGCGACGGTGCGTCGTAACCCTGCTGGTCCGGTGGCGGTTCCGGACGGCCCCGCCGGGGCGCCCGGTCCGGGCGAGCCCACTCGTCGGGCGGGCGGACCGGCTCGTCGTCGATGAAACCGTCCGGGTACGGCGCGGCGTCCGGGTCTCCGCCGCCGACGAAGTCATTGCGGTAGCCGTCGACCACGGGACCGTCGGTGCGGGGCGGCTGCCCGGGGTGGTGACTCCACTGGTAGCGCGGGCGCGCGGCGGCCTCTCCGGGCGGGCGGCGGTCGACACCGTCGACCGGGCGTCGGGTGGCGGCGGGACGACGAATCTCCTCGTCGGCCTCCGCCGCCCAGCCGGGTTCCCGGCGAGGGGCCGGAGACACCGGTGCTCCGCGCCGGTACTCGTCGCGCCCACCCGACTCGACGTGACGGGGCCGGTCCGCGTACGGGTCGGGTTCGCGCTGACCCCGGCGTCCGGGCTCGGCTGGCGGATAACGGCGGTCCGGGTCACGCCGTTCGGGTTCCCGCCGGGCGTACCGCTCCGGGTCGCGGCGCGCGTACCGGTCGGGTTCGCGCTGGTCACGGGGGCGGTGCGGGTCGCGGCGTTCGGGGTAACGGTCGCCGTCGCGCGGGCGCTCGACGTACGCCTCGCGCTGGTCGCGGCGTGGCGGCGCACCCGGTCCGGCGGCGGCCGGTGGCCCGAAGTCCGACCAGACGACCGCGTCGCGGCCCCGTGCGGGTTCACCGTACGACGAGCGTCGCCCCTGCTCCGGCCGCGAGCCGGGCGGCATCGACCGGTCGTACGGCCGGGCGCCGTTCGGGCCGCTGACGGGCCGATTCTCGAATGCCTCGTGTCGGCCCGGAAGGCCGTCCGGTTCCTCGTTCCAGGATCGTCCGGTGTACGTGCCGTCGGGCCGGGTCGGCGCGAGTGGCGGCACCTCGGCCCGGCCGACGGCGCTCGCGCGACCCCGTGGCTGGTGCTCGGCCCCGTTGTCACCCGGATAACGCTGGCCCGGGAATTGCGGCTGCCACTCGCTCGTCGGCTCGGCGACCCAGGATGGCTCGGTGGGATCGTGCCACCGGTCGGCGTAGCCGCGACTCATCCGCCGGACCTGTCGCTGCGGCCGGGACGTCGCCGGGAGGCGGGGCGGACCGCGACACGGGGAGGGTGAACATGCCCGGCGAACGGGCCACGACCGGTCCGACCCGTGCCGAGACCCGGGACCGACGCCCGCTCGCTCACGGTCGCGCCCCGGTGGTCGGCTCGCGTCCGCTCGCTCACGGCGATGTCACCTCGTCGGAAATGGTCGCGCTGGGCACCCCGGAGACCGGCGAATTCGCTCGTCCGGGCACCGAATGGCTGCGCATGGAGGGTAGCGGCGCGGGCTCGGTCACCGCCACTACGGCACCCTCGTCAACCCAAACGTTATCCTATTGATCCGGACATTTATCCCTATGCCGGTATCGGACTTCCGGCGCTGCCGTACTCACCGTCAACCGCTCGTCGCCGTCGCCGGGGGCCTGTCCGTTCACCTGTCGGCGCAGCCGAGACCGGCGCGTACGAGGTGCCGATCCGGGCAGGCACGCCGCATGGCGCGTGCCCGGCGGGCGGTCAGACCGGGTCGCCGAGGGCGACCCGGGGCTCCGGCGTACGCAGCTTGCGGAACGTGATCGACCGCATGATCGCGTAGACGTACAGCGACCCCATCCGCTGGGTGGACTTCGGGAAGCGCTCGCGGACCAGCTTCTTGATCCGGCGTGAGATGAGCACCGAGTCGACCACCACGCCCAGGGCCAGTGCACCCCAGAGCAGGTTGGAGGCCAACCGGATCACCGGCGGCATCGCCTGGTTCGAACCGATCAGCACCACCAGGGCGCCGCCGAAGAACCAGGTGCCGACGGTACGCCGGGAGTCGACCACGTTGCGGGCCAACAGCCGCTCCGGGCCCCGGTCGCGGGGCCCGCCCTCACGGCGGAACTCCGCGGCGGCCTCGGCGCGGCGTTGTCGGCGCTGCGCCTTCGCCTCTTCCTTGCTCAGCGGCTTCCTGGCCATGGCAGGGCGACGACCGTGAGAGGGGCGCTTCGGCGTCTCCCGTCCCTTGGCCGGGGTGTAGGCACGGGACCGGGCCGCCTCGGCCGCCTCCTCCTCAGCCGGGGTCAGCGGCTCGGTGGCGGGTTCGGCGAGGTCGGCGGACTTGCGGCGAAACAGCGACGGCACGCGGCAAGGGTAGCCAACGCCGCGCGCCCGATGCACATCGCGGTGCGGCGAACGCGCGGCGCCGGCGTCGCGGGTCGATCAGGGTCGTTCGACGTGCGCGCCCAGGTCGGCGAGCTTGGCCTCGAAGTCCTCGTAGCCACGGTTGATCAGATCCACGCCGTAGACCCGGGAGGTGCCCTCGGCCGCCAACGCGGCGATCAGGTGGCTGAAGCCCGCCCGCAGGTCGGGAATGACCAGGTCGGCGGCGTGTAGCTTGCTCGGACCGGCGATCACCGCGGAGTGCTTGAAGTTGCGCCGGCCGAACCGGCACGGGGTGCCGCCCAGGCAGTCCCGGTAGACCTGGATGTTCGCGCCCATCGAGTTCAGCGCCTCGGTGTAGCCGAGCCGCTGCTCGTAGACCGTCTCGTGGACGATGGACAGGCCGCGAGCCTGGGTCAGGGCCACCACCAGCGGCTGCTGCCAGTCGGTCATGAAGCCCGGGTGCACGTCGGTCTCCAACGCGGTGGCCTGGAGTTCACCGCCCGGGTGCCAGAAGCGGATGCCGCCCTCCTGCCCCGGTTGTCCGGGGCGCGGCGGCCGGGTGTCGGTCACCTTGTACTCGCCGCCGACCGAGCGGAAGACGTTCAGGAAGGTCATCATGTCGGCCTGCTCCGCGCCGAGCACCTCGACGTGGCCCCGCGTGGCCAGTGCCGCCGCGGCCCAGCTCGCCGCCTCGATCCGGTCCGGGATGGGCCGGTGGGTGTAACCGTGCAGCTTCGGTACGCCCTGGATCTCGATCACCCGGTCGGTGTGCACCTTGATGATCGCGCCCATCTTCTGCAGGACACAGATCAGGTCGATGATCTCCGGCTCCACGGCCGCGTTGCGCAGCTCGGTGACGCCCTCGGCCATCACCGCGGCCAGCAGCACCTGCTCGGTCGCGCCCACGCTGGGGTAGGGCAGCGCGAACTTCGTGCCGTGCAGCCCGTTCGGCGCGGACAGGTGCAGACCCTCGGGGGTCTTCTCGACGGTCGCGCCGAACTCCCGGAGTGCCTGGAGGTGGAAGTCGATCGGCCGGGGCCCGATGTGGCAGCCGCCGAGGTCCGGAATGAAGGCGTGCCCGAGACGGTGCAGCAGCGGCCCGCAGAACAGGATCGGGATCCGGCTGGAACCGGCGTGCACGTTGATCTGGTCGGTGCTGGCGCTCTCCACGTTCGCCGGGTCGAAGACCAGCTCGCCGTCCTCGTCGCCGTCGGTGACCTTGACGCCGTGCAGCCCGAGCAGGCCCCGGACCACCTCGACATCCCGGATCTTCGGCACGTCGAACAGTCGGCTGGGGCTGTCGCCCAGCAGTGCGGCGACCATCGCCTTGGACACCAGGTTCTTCGCGCCGCGTACCCGGATCCGCCCTTGCAGCGGCGTGCCTCCGTGTACGACCAGGACGTCGTCGGTCAACGCAACCTCCAGCGCGTGCGTGCTGCCGTTTCGATGAATGGACACCACCGGTCGCTACCCGGGGTGCGGTCGCGCCCAAACGCCCGCGCCCGCGTGTGTCGTCGCCCGGCAGCATAGCCCTCCGTGATGAGAATGGATCCGGTCACACCGCTTCGGAGGGTATTTATCGGTGATCCGGCACTTTCGCGTACACCCGACGTCACAGACGGTGACGTCGGGTGTGGTCAGGCGCCCGGCAGCGCGAGCATCTGATCCAGCGCGACCCGGGCGTGGTGCGCGGTGTCGGCGTCGACCGTGATCTGGTTGACCACCCGCCCGGCGACCAGCTCCTCCAGCGCCCAGACCAGGTGCGGCAGATCGATCCGGTTCATCGTCGAGCAGTAGCACACGGCCCGGTCCAGGAACATGATCTGCTTGTCCGGATGGGCCAGCGCGAGCCGGCGGACCAGGTTCAGCTCGGTGCCCACCGCCCACGCGGAACCGGCCGGGGCGGCCTCGATGGTCCTGATGATGTACTCCGTGGACCCGACCAGGTCGGCGGCCCGCACCACCTCGTGCCGGCACTCCGGGTGGACCAGCACGTTCACGCCCGGCACCCGGTCCCGAACGTCGTTGACGCTGTCCAGCGTGAACCGGCCGTGCACCGAGCAGTGCCCGCGCCAGAGGATCATCTTCGCGTCGCGCAGCTGCGCGGCGGTGAGCCCGCCGTTCGGCTTGTGCGGGTCGTAGAGGACGCAGTCGTCCAGGGAGAAGCCCATCTCCAGCACGGCGGTGTTGCGGCCGAGGTGCTGGTCGGGCAGGAAGAGCACCTTCTCGCCCTGCTGGTACGCCCACTCCAGGGCCCGCTTCGCGTTCGACGAGGTGCAGACCACTCCGCCGTTGCGCCCCACGAAGCCCTTGATGTCGGCCGAGGAGTTCATGTAGGTGACCGGGACGGTCCGCTCCGCCAGGCCCAGCTCGGTGAGCACGTCCCAGGCGTTCTCGACCTGCGGCAGCGCGGCCATGTCCGCCATCGAGCAACCGGCGGCCAGGTCGGGCAGCACGACCTGCTGGTCGGCGGAGGTGAGGATGTCCGCGCTCTCGGCCATGAAGTGCACACCGCAGAAGACGATGTACTCGGCCTGCGGTCGGGCGGCGGCCTCGCGGGCCAGCTTGAACGAGTCGCCGGTCACGTCGGCGAACTGGATCACCTCGTCGCGCTGGTAGTGGTGACCCAGCACGAAGACCCGGTCGCCGAGGGCGGCCTTGGCCGCCGTCGCGCGGGCCACCAGGTCGGGGTCGCTCGGCGCGGGCAGGTCACCCGGACACTCCACGCCACGTTCGGTGGCGGGGTCGCTGCCACGGCCGAGAAGCAGCAGCGCGGTCGCGGTGTTGGAGGGCTCAACCCAGGTCGTCACGCCTCCCATGGTCCCACAGCGCGACCGTCCTGCCGGCCGTGCGGGTGTGGGCTGCCACACTGCCAGGCATGCGCGTACTGCTCTGCCCGGACAAGTTCGCCGGTACGTTGCCGGCCCCGCAGGTCGCCGCCGCCGTGGCCGACGGCTGGCGGGAGGTGGCACCCGGCGACGAACTGCTGGTCAAGCCGTTGGCCGACGGTGGACCGGGCTTCCTCGACGTGCTCGCCGAGGCGCTGCCCGGCCGGCGGGTGCCGGTGCGTACCACCGATCCGCTGGGTCGCCCGGCCGACGGTGAGATGCTGCTCACCGATGGTGGCGAGGTCGCCTGGCTGGAGAGCGCCCAGGCCTGCGGCCTGCACCTGCTCGACACCACCGAGCGGAACCCGCTGACCACCACCTCGTACGGCCTGGGTCTGCTGATCGCCGCCGCGGTCGAGGTCGGTGCGCGCACGGTGGTGGTCGGGCTCGGTGGCTCGGCGACCAACGACGGTGGCGCGGGCATGCTCGCCGCCCTCGGCGCGGTGGCGCTGGACGACAGCGGCACCGCCCTGCCGTACGGCGGCGCGGCGCTGAGCGCGGCGGCGACGCTCGACGGGCTGCCCCGGCTGCGGGACACCCGGCTGATCGCGGCCACCGACGTCGACAACCCGCTGCTCGGGCTGCACGGCGCGAGCAACGTCTTCGGCCCGCAGAAGGGCGCCGACCGGGCCGACGTGCTGCTGCTCGACGCCGCGCTCGGTCGCTGGGCCGAGGTGCTGGAACGGGATCTACCCGGCTGTCCCAGCGGGCTCGGGGCGTTGCCGGGTGGCGGCGCGGCCGGCGGTGTCGGTGCCGCGTTGCTCGCGCTCGGCGGGCGGTGCGAGTCCGGCATCGGGCTGGTCAACCGGGCCGTCGGGCTGGACGCCGTGCTCGACGAGGTCGATCTGGTGATCACCGGGGAGGGCCGCTTCGACCACCAGTCGCTGCGCGGCAAGGTGGTGGCCGGAGTGGCCGGTGCGGCACGTGACCGGGGCGTACCCTGCGTGGTGCTCGCCGGTCAGGTCAGCACCGGGCGGCGGGAGGCGGCGTCGGTCGGGGTGACCGACGCGTACAGCCTGGTGGAGCATTTCGGCGGCGAGGAGCGGGGCGGGCTGGCCGCCGCCCTGGAACGGCCGGCGCAGGGGCTGCGGGAACTGGGCACCCGGCTGGCGCGGCAGTGGAGCCGCTGAGTCGTCCCCGTCGAGTGCCTGGTCACGCCGCCGGGTCGCGCGGCCACCGGCGGCCTACAATCAAGAACTGGACCACTGTGGGAATCGCTGACCGGCGGCTGACGTTGGCCAGGGGAGGACCACACCGACGCGCCGCAGGGAGAATTCCACGTGACCACGCCAGCGCAGACCGAGTCGACCGAGGCCAAGGCCCCCACGTCCGTCGTCCTCACCGACGTCGCGGCGCAGAAGGTCAAGGCCCTGATCGAGCAGGAGGGCCGCGACGACCTGCGGCTTCGGGTCGCCGTGCAGCCGGGCGGCTGCTCCGGCCTGCGGTACCAGCTGTTCTTCGACGAGCGTTCGCTCGACGGTGACATCGTCACCGACTACGACGGTGTCGAGGTCGTCGTCGACCGGATGAGCGCCCCCTACCTGGCCGGCGCCACCATCGACTTCGCCGACCGGATCGACGCCCAGGGCTTCACGATCGACAACCCCAACGCAGGCAACTCCTGCGCCTGCGGCGACTCCTTCAGCTAACCCGCCCCACCCCCCACCGCTTCGTCCGGTGATCAAGAGGTTTTGGTCGCGCCACGCCCTGGTCGGCGACCAAAACCTCTTGATCAACGCGATGGTGGGGGGTGGGTCGGTGGTTTCGGGGCCGGTAGGCTGATCAGGCTCTGCCGCCGATCCCGAGGGTTGCCATGAAGATCGCCGTGACCGGCTCGATCGCCACCGACCACCTGATGAGCTTCCCGGGTCGGTTCGCCGACCAGCTCATCGCCGACCAGCTGCACAAGGTGTCGCTCTCCTTCCTGGTGGACGATCTGGTACTGCGCCGAGGCGGGGTGGCGGCCAACATCGCGTTCGGCATGGGGCAGCTCGGGCTCCAGCCGGTGCTGCTCGGCGCCGTCGGCGCCGACTTCGCCGACTACCGCTCCTGGCTGGAGCGGCACGGGGTGGACTGCGACTCGGTGCACGTCAGCGAGATCGCCCACACCGCCCGCTTCGTCTGCACCACCGACACCGACATGTGCCAGATCGCCTCCTTCTACGCGGGGGCGATGAGCGAGGCCCGCAACATCGAGCTGCACCCGGTGGCCCAGCGCCTCGGCGGGCTCGACCTGGTCCTGGTCAGCGCCAACGACCCGGAGGCGATGCTGCGCCACTCGGCCGAGTGCCGCGAGCGCGGTTACCCCTTCGCCGCGGACCCGTCCCAGCAACTCGCCCGGATGCCCGGCGAGGACGTGGTGGCGCTGATCGACGGTGCCGACTACCTGATGACCAACGACTACGAGAAGTCGCTGCTACAGAGCAAGGCCGGCCTCTCCGACGAGCAGTTGCTGGACCGGGTGAAGATCCGGGTCACCACGCTGGGCAAGCACGGGGTGGAGATCGCGGGCCGGGGAATCGAGACGATCCACGTGCCGATCGCCCGGGAGACCCGGGCGGTCGACCCGACCGGCGTCGGCGACGGCTTCCGCGCCGGGTTCTTCACCGCCCTGTCCTGGGGGCTCGGGCTGGAACGGGCCGCCCAGGTCGGCTCCCTGCTCGCCACCCTGGTGCTGGAGACCATCGGCACCCAGGAGTACCAGGTGCGCCACGACGTGTTCGTCAAGCGCCTCGCCGAGTCCTACGGCGACGAGGCCGCCGACGACATCCGTCCCCACCTGCTGCCCTGACCGACGCCGTCGGCAGGGGGCCGAGCCCGGCTCAGTGGGCCCGGCGGACGTGGTAGGCCGGGCCCGGGTGGGCGCCGAGGAACTCCTGGCCGCGCATCCGACACCAGGCCGGGATGTCGACCGCGGCGGCCGGGTCGTCGGCCAGCACCCGGACCACCGCGCCGACCGGCAGCTCCGGTAGCCGGCGGGCCAGGGCGATCACCGGCAGTGGGCAGCGCTGGCCGAGGCAGTCGAGTACCTCGTCGGGCCGCTGACCGCTCGGGCCGGCGGGGGTCTCCGGCACGTCGCCGTCGGGCTCGCGGACGGTCACAGCCCCACCACCCCCGCCTGCTGCCGTAGCTCGGCGACGATCTCCGGCAGCTCGGCGAGGAAACGTTCCACGTCGGCCTCGGTGCTGCCGGAGTGCAGGGAGACCCGGACGTTGCCGTGCGAGAGCACCCCCATCGCCTCCAACACGTGCGACGGGCGCAGGGTGGCGGAGGTGCACGACGAACCCGACGAGACCGCGAAACCCCGCCGGTCCAGGGCGTGCAGCAGCGCCTCGCCGTCGACGTACAGGCAGGAGAAGGTGACCAGGTGCGGCAGCCGGTGCTCGGGATCACCGACCACCTCGACGTCCGGCACCTGCGCCGCCACCCGGGCCCGGATCCGGTCCACCAACGGTGACAGCCGCGCCGCCTGGGCCGCCGCGTCGGCCGCCACCGCGCGCAGGCTCGCCGCCGCCGCCACCACCGCCGGCAGGTTCAGCGTGCCGGGGGTACGCCCCGACTCGCGCTCGTCGGTCGGCCACGGCGACTCCCAGCGGGTGCCCTTGCGGACCACGAGCAGCCCGACGCCGGGCGGGCCGCCCCACTTGCGGGCGCTGGCGGTCAACACCGACCACCCGTCGGGCACCGGCACCCGGCCGACCATCTGGGCGGCGTCGACGTAGAGCGGCACGCCCGCGTCGGCGCAGGCCGCCGCAGCCTCCTCGACCGGTTGGACGGTGCCCACCTCGTGACTGGCGGCGATCAACGCCGCCGAGGCCACCTGATCCCCGGCGACCGCCGTCGACCAGGCGTCCAGATCCAGCCGGCCGAGGCGGTCGACCGGCACCTCGACGGCCGTGCCGCCCCCGGCGACGTGCTGTTCGGCGGCGTACAGCACGGCCGAGTGCTCGATCGTCGAGTGCACCAGGACCCGGCCGACCCGTCGGCGTCCGCGCAGGCCACCGAGGACGGCGGTGTGCGCGGCGCTGGTGCCGCTCGGGGTGAAGGACAGCTCGTCGGGGCGTACGCCGAGGGTTTCGGCCGTGGCCTCGCGGGCGGCGTCGAGCAACTGGCGGGCGCGCCTGGCCTGGGAGTAGAGCCGGTCGGGGTCGGCCCAACCGTCGTCGAGCGCGGCGAGGAGCGCCTGCCGGGCGACCGGATGCAGCGGCGCGGCGGTGGCCGCGTCCAGGTAGACGGGGGAAGACGTCACGTCTGTCCACGCTATCGCCTCGGTCGGCACAAGATCCCCCGTCGGTGGGGACAACGACCCCAACCGGGTCCAGCCTGGCATGGTCGAGTAATCTGCGACCGTCGGTGACGCCTTTGCCGCCGGTGTGGCGGCTCCGCTCGGCGGAGCCGGCCGAAACGAGGCACCGCGGCGCGCTAGGGAGGCAGGACCAGGTGGTCGCAAGGAGTTCGGAGGTACGGCCGACGGCCGTACGGCGCAGCGCATCCTCGCGAGCCGGTGGGCGGCGGGGGCGTCGTGCCGGGCGTCTCGCCGGGCTCGGATTCGGTGGGGCGGCTCTGCTGGTCCTGCTCACGGGCTGTGACGTCGGTGCGGCGTTCGGCGGCTTCGGTTGGCCGCAGGGCGGCATCACCCCGGAGTCGCGGCGGATGTACGACCTGTGGATCGCCTCGTGTGTCGCGGCGCTCGCGGTCGGCGTATTCGTCTGGGGCCTGATCTTCTGGTGCGTGGTGCGTTACCGCAAGCGCGGCAACGAGCTGCCGGTGCAGACCCGTTACAACCTGCCGATGGAGTTCCTCTACACCATCGCCCCGGTGCTGGTCGTCTCGGTGCTCTTCTACTACACCGCGGTGGTGCAGACCGACGTGGTGAAGACCACCAACAACCCCGACGTCACCGTCGAGGTCGTCGCCTTCAAGTGGAACTGGCAGTTCAACTACCGCGACGGCCAGGGCGTCGAGGCCGACACCGTCGCATCGGTGCTCGGCACCAGCGAGGTCATCCCGATCCTGGTGCTGCCGACCGGCCGGTCCATCCGGTTCGAGGAGACCAGCCGCGACGTCATCCACTCGTTCTGGGTGCCGGAGATGCTGTTCAAGCGCGACGTCATGCCCGGCAGCATCCGCAACGTCTTCGAGGTCTCCTCGCTGGAGAGCGAGGGAGCGTACGTGGGCCGCTGCGCCGAGCTGTGCGGCAGCTACCACGCCTTCATGAACTTCGAGCTGCGGGTCGTCTCGCCGGAGAACTTCGACCGCTTCCTCGCGGCCAAGCAGGGCGGCGCCTCCACGCAGGACGCGTTGACCTCCATCGGTGAGGAGCCGTACGCGATCACCACGAAGCCGTTCGAGACGCGGCGTACCGAGAGCAACTTCAACCCGGACACCGCTCCGGCCGGCACGGGAAGCTGAGGCAACCGGCATGAAGACCGAGTGGCGTATCTTCCTGATCATCGCTGGGTTCCTGCTCTTCGCGACCTTCCTGTACGGCGGCTGGACGTGGGCCGAGTCGGACGGTCGGATCGAGTGGATCGGCACCGTGGCCCTGCTGCTGTCGTTCCTGCTCTGCGCGATGTGCGGCGGCTTCTTCTGGTTCGTCTCCCGCCGGATCGACCTGCGCCCCGAGGACCGGCCGGACGCCGAGATCTCCGACGGCGCGGGCGAGATCGGCTTCTTCAGCCCGGGCAGCTACTGGCCGTTCGGGCTGGCGCTGGCCGCCGCGCTCGCCGGTCTGGGCCTGGCGTTCTGGCAGTTCTGGCTGCTCGGCCTGGGTGCGGTGGCAGTCATCATGGCCGCCTGCGGCCTGCTGTTCGAGTACTACAGCGGCACCCGGCGTACCGCCGAACACTGAGCATCACGACGACAGGGCCCGCCCCGGATGGGGCGGGCCCTGTCGTGTCGTCGTCGGTCAGCCACCACGCGGTGGTAGTGGGGTCGCTCAGACGGCCCCGGCGACCTTGATCCAGCTGTCGAGGGCGCGGGCGGCGGCCCCGGAGTCGATCGACTCGGCGGCCCGGTCCAGACCGGCGCGGAGCGCCTCGGTCAGGTCGCCGTCCAGCGGCCCCTGGGTGGCCAGCGCCGCCGCGGCGTTGACCAGGACGGCGTCACGCACCGGCCCCGGCTCACCGGCGAGCAGGCGTCGGGCCACGTCGGCGTTGTGGGCGGCGTCGCCGCCGCGCAGGTCGGCGAGGGTGGCCCGGGGTACGCCGAGGTCGATCGCGTCCACCACGGTCTCCCTGACGGTGCCGCTCTGGGCGATCCAGAATCGGGTCGGTGCGGCGGTGGTGAACTCGTCCAGCCCGTCCTCGCCGCGCATCACCAGCACCGAGTCGCCCCGTGCCGCGAAGACGGCCGCCATCACCGGCGCCATCGTCCGGTCGAAGCAGCCGACGGCACCCGCGCGGGGGCGGGCCGGGTTGGTCAACGGGCCGAGGAAGTTGAACGTGGTCGGCACCCCCAGCGCCCGCCGGACCGGCCCGGCGTGGCGCATCCCGGGGTGGAACCGAGCGGCGAAGCAGAAGCCGATGCCGGCCTCGGCCACGCACCGGGCCACCTGATCGGGCCCGAGGTCCAGCGGTACGCCGAGGAACTCCAGCAGGTCGGCGGTGCCGCAGGAGGACGAGGCGGCCCGGTTGCCGTGCTTGACCACGCGTACGCCGGCTCCGGCCACCACCAGCGCGGTCATCGTGGAGATGTTGACCGTGTGAGCGAGGTCGCCACCGGTGCCCACCACGTCGAGCGCTTCGGCGCGTACCTCCTCGGGCAGCTCGACCGGCACGGCCTGGCGGAGCATCGCCTCCACCATCCCGCCCACCTCGGCCGGTGTCTCGCCCTTGGCTCTCAGCGCCACGGCGAAGCCGGCGATCTGGGTCGGCTCGGCCGACCCGCTGATGATCTCGCCCATCGCCCAGGCGGTGTCGGAGGCGGAGAGTTCCTCGCCCCGCAGCAGCGCGGTGAGCAGGTGCGGCCAGGTCCGTTCGCCCATCGTGGGCCTCCCGAGCAGACGGTTACGGGTGGGACGGGACCGGCGCCGGCTCGCCCGGCGCCGTGGCGGTGCCGGTGTGGAACGTCAGGCGGGTGCGTCAGCGCGCAGCAGGTCGGTCACGGTGGCGGCCGTGGTCACCGGGTCGAGCGGGTGTACCAGAGTGGCGTCGACCTCGGCGAAGGACGCCAGCCAGCGGTCGGCGGCGCGGGCGATCACCACACAGGTCGGGGGAGCGTCGTGGCGATCGTCCTTGATCTGCCGCGCGATGCCGATGCCGCCACCGGGGCTAGCCTCCCCGTCGAGCAGCATCAGGTCGATCTCGTAGTCGTCGACCAGCCGGATGCACTCGTCGTAGGTGGACGCCTCGACGAACTCGATTCGCAGGTCGGGCGCGGGTCGGGTGCCGACGGCGAGCCGCATCCGGTCCCGCACCTGCGGGTCGTCGCTGTAGAGCAGGACGGTGCACTGACGATCGCTCATGGCTTCCAACGGCTCCCACTTCGTAGCTGCGTGGCTGATCGTACCGGTCGGTGTGGCGAGCGTGACACGCCGCCCCGACCGATCTCCGAGGTATCTCAGGCGGTGGATTCCGCCGCTCGTTGCCGGGCTTCCTGGCGGTCCAGTTCGCGGTCGATCCGGCGGGCCTCGCGCTCGGCCTGGCGCATCCACTGCACCACCAGAACTGCGAGCATCGTCACGCTGACGAACTCGCCGCCGGCCCACAGGATGCCCCCGGCGAGCACCTGGTCGTCCCAGGGGTCGGCCCAGGTCAGGCCGAGCGACGGGTACCAGTCGCCGCCGAAGAGGGTCGTGCTCTGCATGATGGTCAGCCCGAGCACGGTGTGGAACGGCACCGACAGCAGCATCAGCAGCGCCCGCCCCGGGTACGGCCAGCGCCCCGGCAGCGGATCCAGCCCGAGCAGCGGCCAGAAGAAGACGCAGCCGGTCATGATGAAGTGCGCGTGCACCACCTCGTGCGCCCAGGCGTGTTCCAGCGTGTAGCGGTACAGGTCGGTGAAGTACAGCGCGAACGGGTTCACCACGAAGATGGCGAACGCCACCAACGGGAAGGTGTAGACCCGGGCGATCCGACTGTGCACCACCGCCAGCAGCCGCTTGCGCGGACCGATCGGCAGCGTACGCAGGGCGAGTGTCACCGGCGCGCCCAACGCCAGGAAGATCGGCGAAACCATGGACAGCACCATGTGCTGCACCATGTGCACCGACAGCAGCGTGGTGTCGTACGCGTGCAGCCCGCTGACCGTCACCGCGGCGATGCCGCCGAGTCCGGGGCCGAGGAAGAAGACCGTCCGGGCGACGGGCCAGCGGTCGCCGCGCAGCCGCAGCCGGTACACCCCGTAGAGGTAGAGGCCGGCGGCGAGGACCAGACCGAGGGCGAGCCAGCTGTCCAGCCGGGCCTCGGTGACCACGGCGGTGACGGAGAACGGCGGTGGAGTGACCTCGGCCGCCAACGTCGCGACGTTGGCCGTCACCTCGGTCGCCGCCGAGCCGGTCGCAGCCGCGTTGAGCAGCGACGCGCCCGGTGCGGTCATGGAGATCGGATCGACGTGCAGCACGCCAATCAGCCTAGGTCAGGCGAACCGGACGGTACCGATCGGGCCATGCTGGGCACGGGTTTCACCCCCCGCTGATCGGCGGCCATGGTGAGCGGCCATAATGACCGCGTGACTGCGGCCCCAGCCATTGACAAGAGCCGGATCCACTCTCTGACGCGGCCCAACATGGTCAGCGTCGGGACGATCGTCTGGCTCTCCAGCGAGCTCATGTTCTTCGCGGCGCTGTTCGCGATGTACTTCTCCATCCGCGCGGCGGCGCCGGAGCAGTGGGCGGAGCACACTCCGGTGCTCAACATCCCGTACGCGACGGCGTTCACGACGATCCTGGTGCTGTCCTCGGTGACCTGCCAGATCGGCGTGTTCGCTGCCGAGCGTGGTGACGTCCACGCGCTGCGGCGCTGGTTCACGATCACCTTCGTGATGGGCCTGATCTTCGTGCTCGGCCAGCTCAACGAGTACCGCGAGCTGGTCTCCCACGGCATCAAGATCAACGGTGACGGCTACGGGTCGATGTTCTACCTGACCACCGGCTTCCACGGCCTGCACGTCACCGGCGGTCTGATCGCCTTCGTGATCTTCATGATCCGCACCACCATGGGTCGGTTCACGCCGGCTCAGGCCACCGCGGCGATCGTGGTGTCGTACTACTGGCACTTCGTCGACGTCGTGTGGATCGCGCTGTACGCCATGATCTACTGGCTTCAGTGATCTTGGCGCGGCGCCCGACGCCTTGCCGCTGCTCCACCCCCGCAAGACAAGGTCCAACCGGTTAAGGACACAGGTCATGACTTCTGACAACGACCGCCGACGCGGTCTGCTCGCGCGGCTGCGCGGGCGGCCCGGGGCACCCAGCAGGGGCCGCCGCCGGCTGGGTGCTGCGGTCCGGCTGGTCGCCGCGCTGATGCTGGCCGGCGGCGCCTACACCGTCCTCGCCCCTGGCGCCGCCGCGCAGGAGAATCCGCCGCTGAGCAGCGCTGCCGCCGACGGCAAGGCGCTGTTCGACGTGAGCTGTGTGACCTGTCACGGTCGCAACGCGCAGGGGGTCGAGGGGCGCGGGCCGAGCCTCATCGGCGTCGGTGCCGCCTCCGTGGAGTTCCAGGTGAGCACCGGCCGGATGCCGATGGCCCGGCAGGAGGCGCAGGCGGCCCGCAAGCCGGCGGTGTTCACCCGTGACGAGATCGACCAGCTGGCCGCGTACATCCAGGAACTCGGCGGCGGCCCGGTCGTGCCGGCCGGCGACAACCTGCACGCCGACGGCAACATCGCCATCGGTGGCGAGCTGTACCGGATCAACTGCTCGCAGTGCCACGCGTTCAGCGGTGGCGGCGGCGCCCTCTCCTCCGGCAAGTACGCGCCGAGCCTGCGGCCGGCCACCGACCGGCAGATCTACGCGGCGATGCTCAGCGGCCCGCAGAACATGCCGGTCTTCGGCGACAACCAGATCACGCCGGAGCAGAAGGCCGACATCATCGCCTACATCCAGCAGACGCTGAAGGACGACGCCGACCCGGGCGGCTTCTTCAACCTCGGCCGGTACGGACCCTCCACCGAGGGGATTGCGATCTTCCTCGTCGGCATCGTCGCGCTGGTCTTCGCCAGCCTGTGGATCGCGGGTAAGTCGTGAGCGGGGGGACCATGAGCAGCCAGACCGGGCAGCCGACCCTGTCGGGCGGGGAGCCGCTCGATGTGAACGACCCCCGGCTGAGTCGGTTCGACATCGTCCGGGAGGGTGCCCGGCGGGACGACATCGAGATCGTCCACTACGAGCCGCAGGTGGTCTCGGGTAGTAAGGCCGAGCGCCGGCTGGTCCGCACCGTGGCGGCGTTCTTCCTGCTGACCGGCCTGGCGGCGACCGCCTTCCTGGTGATCTACATCTGGTGGCCCTGGGAGTACGAGCCGGGTCGCGGCGGAGACAAGCTCTACACCCCGCTGCTCGGCACGACCCTCGGCATCGCTCTGCTCGCCGTCGGTTTCGGCATCCTCACCTGGGGCAAGAAGCTGCTGCCCAAGGAGGTGTCGATCCAGGATCGGCACGAGGGCGCCGTGCCCGCGGAGGACCAGCGGATCACCGGCGAGACCATGGCGTACATGGCCGACGAGTTGGGGGTCAAGCGCCGGCCGCTGCTCGGCGTCTCGCTGCTGGCCGGTCTGCTGCCGGTCGGCGCTGTCGCCGCGGCGCCGCTGGTCGGCGGGCTGATCTCCAACCCGCACAAGGACAACCAGATGATGACCACCGGGTTCGCCCCCCGCGACGGCCGGAAGATCCGGCTGGTACGCGAGGACGGGCGGCCCATCCGGCCGGCTGACATCAGCGCCGGTGGTCAGATCACCGTCTTCCCGGGCGTGGAGCACGGGGTGAGCAACCGGTACGCCGACTCGCCCACCCTGCTGATCCACCTGCGGGACGCCGACGCCGAGGCGTCGCGACGCAACAACGAGCGCGAGGGTCACGGCGGCTTCATGTGGGGCAACTACGCCGCGTACTCGAAGATCTGCACCCACGCCGGCTGCCCGGCGAGCCTGTACGAGCAGCAGACCAACCGGTTGCTCTGCCCGTGCCACCAGTCGCAGTTCCTCATCACCGACAATGCCAAGCCCGTCTTCGGTCCGGCCAGCCGGCGGCTGCCGCAGCTGCCGATCGAGGTGGACGCCGAGGGCTACTTCGTGGCTTCGTCCGACTACACCGAACCCGTCGGGCCCGACTTCTGGGAGCGGCCGTGAAGCGGCGAAAGTTTGACGTAGCAGCCGTGCCCGGCAACACCGCCCGGGCGGTCGACGACCGTTTCCAGGTGGCGACTCCGCTGCGCCGACTGCTCAACAAGGTCTTCCCGGACCACTGGTCCTTCCTGCTCGGCGAGATCGCGCTCTTCTCGTTCATCGTCCTGCTGCTGACCGGTGTCTTCCTGACCTTCTTCTTCGAGCCGACGATGACCGAGGTCATCTACAACGGCAGTTACGCCCCGCTGCGGGGCACGCCGATGTCGGCCGCGTACGCCTCGACGCTGGACATCTCCTTCGACGTCCGCGGCGGCCTGATCATGCGCCAGATGCACCACTGGTCGGCGCTGCTGTTCATGGCCGCGATCGTGGTGCACATGCTGCGGATCTTCTTCACCGGCGCGTTCCGCAAGCCGCGTGAGGCCAACTGGATCATCGGTTCGCTGCTGTTCTGGGTCGGCTTCCTCGCCGGCTTCACCGGCTACTCGCTGCCGGACGACGGCCTCTCCGGCACCGGTCTGCGGATCGCCTCGGCGATCATGCTGTCCATCCCGGTGATCGGGTCCTGGGTGACCGCGGCGGTCTTCAACGGCGAGTTCCCCGGCACGATCATCATCAGCCGGTTCTTCATCGCCCACGTGCTGCTCATCCCGGCACTGCTGGTCGCGTTGATCACCGTGCACCTGGGGCTGGTGTTCAAGCAGAAGCACACCCAGTGGCCCGGGCCCGGCCGGACGAACGGCAACGTGGTCGGCGAGCGGATGTTCCCCCGTTACGCGATCAAGCAGGGCGGCTTCTTCATGGTCGTCTTCGGCGTGATCGCGCTGATGGGCGGTCTGTTCCAGATCAACCCGGTCTGGTTGTTCGGCCCGTACGAGGCGTGGGTGGTGTCGGCTGCCAGCCAGCCTGACTGGTACGTGATGTTCCTCGACGGCTCGACGCGGTTGATGCCGGACTGGGAGATCACGATTCCCATCGGTGACGGGTACGTGATTCCACCGCTGTTCTGGCCGACGGTGGTGCTACCCGGCATCCTGGTGGGGATCTCCCTGCTCTATCCGTTCATGGAAGCGCGCCACCTGAAGGACTACCGCAGCCACAACCTGCTCCAGCGTCCCCGCGACGTTCCGTTCCGCACCGGCCTGGGCGTCATGGCCATCACGTTCTACGTGATCCTGACCCTCTCCGGCGCGAACGACGTCATCGCCGACAAGTTCCACATCAGCCTGAACGCGATGACCTGGGCCGGTCGGATCGGTCTGCTGCTCCTTCCGCCGTTGGCGTACTACGTCACGTACCGGATCTGCCTCGGCTTGCAGCAGCACGACCGGGAGGTCCTCGCCCACGGCGTGGAGACCGGCATCATCCGGCGTCTGCCGGACGGCCGGTTCGTCGAGGTGCACCAGCCGCTCAGCGCGGGCGAGCACGGTGAGCTGGACTACGTCGGTTGGGTGGTGCCGAAGAAGATGAACCGGCTCGGTGCCCTCGGCCCGGCCATCCGGGGCTTCTTCTACCCGATCGAGCGACCGGTTGAAGCGCCGGTCTCACCGGGGCACCCCCCGGTCGAGTCGCGCGAGGACCGGGAGGAGATCACCAGCGGGGAGACCCGCAGCTGAGATCCGCCGCAACGTGACGTGGCGCCCGCCGGGGTCTTCCGGCGGGCGCCACGCTCGTTTCGCCTCTTCCGGACGTCGTCGCCGCGATCCGTCGACGCCGGATCGCAGGAATAACCCCGGTCAGCCGGGTATCCGTGCGGTCCAACGTCTCAACGGGGAGGAAGCATGTTGGGTATCAAACGCCTCGGCCTGCTGGCCGCGCTGGTGCTGGTGGGTGTCGCACCCGCCGCAGCGGCACAGGCGGCGGCGCAGCCGTCGGAACAGGACACCCAGTACCTGCAGGCGATCCATCAGACCAACCTGTACGAGATCGCCGCCGGTGAGCTGGCCCAGGAGAAGGGCCAGAACCAGCAGGTCAAGGAGCTGGGGCAGCAGTTCGTCACGGATCACACCGAGCTGGACCAGTCGGTGCAGGACCTGGCCGGACAACTCGACGTGGAATTGCCCGGCGAGCCCACCACCGACCAGCAGACGGCGCTCGACCAGCTGAACAACGCCAGTGGTGAAGAGTTCGACCGGCTCTGGGTGACCCAGGGGCTGGCCGGCCACATCCAGGCCATCCAGGCGACCCAGACCGAGATCTCGCAGGGCACCGAACAGCAGGTGGTTCAGCTGGCCCAGACCGCGCTGCCGGTCCTGCAGGCGCACTACGACGCCCTGGTCGCGCTGGCCGAGGAACTCGGCATCCCGGTCCCGGAGACCAGCCCGAGCGGCACGCCCAGCCCGGGTGGCACCGCCCCGGCTCCGGGGGTGACCACGCCGACTCCGGGTACCACCACCGAGCCGGCCCCGGGCGGCACCGTCACCGAGGAGGCCCCGGTTCCGGGTGGCACCGAGGAGGTCCCGGTGCCGCAGGAGAGCTGATCCGGCGGTACGTGACGAGCCGGCCCACCCAGCCTGGGTGGGCCGGCTCGCGGTCAGTCGGCGTTGCCCAGCCCGATGGCGAAGGCTTCCTCCAGGTCATGCCGGGAGTACGCGCGGAAGGCGATGTGCGACTCGGTGTTGAGCACCCCCGGCACCTTCGAGATGCTGCCCGCGATGATCTGCGCGATCTCGTCGAACTCGCGGACCCGGACCATGGCGATCAGGTCCACGTGCCCGGCCACCGAGTACACCTCGCTCACTCCGGGCAGGTTCGCAAGCGCCTCGGCCACCTCGGGAATCGAGTCGGTGGCGCAGTCGATCAGCACGATCGCGGTGATCACTGAAGGGTTCTCCGTTCGTTCGGCGTCGCAGCCCATGCTAGTGCCGCACCAGGAGCACCGCCGGTCGTCAGCCGGGCCCGGCCCGGCCCGGCTGACGACCGGTTCCCTGAATGCCGCACCTCGTCTCGCCCCGCCCCGGGCGACGCCCGACCGAACATGCCGACCGCACCGCCGCTGCGGTGCGCTGTGAGAACCGCCGCCCCCTAGCAGAGAAGGAAACTCTCCGTATCCGATACGGAGGGTGACGGTTGAGCCGCGTCCCTCGCCCACGACCAGTTGCCCACTGACACGCTTTGCTCTGCTTCAACCCACGCAACTGGCGGATGAGCTGCGGAGATGTCATGACGGTCTCTGTTGCGGTCGCTGTCGTTGGTGATGCGGAGAGTAACTGTTGCGTATGGTGAAGCAGAGCAAAGGGGGTGTGTGGTCAAGGTGGTGGTGGATCCGGCGGCACGAAGAGTGACGGCGGGTCCTCAATGGGGAGACGGGGTGATGGCCGCGGCGGCGGCGATGCTCCGGCCTCCGACGGTGACGACGCGGTGCCAGCGGCGGGTCCGGACGGCGAGGTCGCAGCGGTGGGTCAGGCGGCTGGGACGGTCAGGTCGGCGTCGACCCGGATCACGTCCCGCAGATTCTCTCCGGTGTCGACGGTGGCGTTCGGCCAGATCACGCTGCGGCTGACCGTGCCCCGGACGGTGGCACCCGCGCCGACGACGGACCGGTGACAGCGGCCGGTGACCCTGGCGGTCGGGTCGATCAGGCTGTCACCACCGGCGGCGTGCAGGTTCGCGGCGAGGTAGTCGGCGGGGGTGCCGGTGTCGATGAAGGTTCCCCGGAACGGCACCACGTCGAGCCTGCCGGCGGCCTCGGCCGGACGCCACACCGCGCGGACCAGGTCGCCGAAGGTGGCGGGCAGCTCCCGGACCAGCCGCCACGGCAACAGGGAGAAGCCGGTGAAGACGTGCCCGTCGAAGGTGCCCGGTGCCGTCGGGTCGCTGGCCGGCTGGCCGAGCAGGCGTACCGAGTCGCCGTCCCAGCCGTCCAGCAGCGCGGCGATGTCCGGGCCGGGCGGTGCCGCCGGGTCGGACAGGTAGGCGTCGGCGTTGCCCACCAGGACGCCCCGGCCGTCGATCCAGTCCCGCAGCCGTCCCACACCACCCGCGGTGCCGAGCGGGCTGCCCGGCTCCACCGAGAGGTGCGCGCGGGAACCCACCCGCTCCACCACCTGGTCGCCCAGATAGCAGGCGTTGACCGCGACCCTCGTCGGGCCGCTCAGGCCGAGGCCGTCGAGCCGGGCCAGCGCCCGGTCCAGCAGCGGCACGTTGCCCACCGGGCAGAGCGCCTTGGGCACCCGCTCGGTCAGCGGGCGCAGCCGGGTGCCCTCACCGGCGGCGAGCACCACCGCGCAGATGCCGTCGACGGGTGCCACGGCTGCCTCGGGCGCGTCAGCAGGCCGGTCGCCGGTCGGCCGGACGCTCTCGGGTCGGGTCATGGCGTCGTGTCGGGCAGCGGCGGGGGGAACTGCCCGGCCAGCGGACCGATGTCGTAGTAGCCGAGCAGGCGGGCGGTCGGCCAGGTCAGCTTCGGCAGGTCGTCCAGCGGGTGCCAGGCCGCCTCGAAGACCTCGGCGCCGTCGACGGTCAGCTCGGTGCTCGACGCCGGTACCTCGGCGGTGAACACCACGTCCACCCACCCCTTGGCGTGGACGACGGCGTTGGGCACCGCCGGGGTGAGCCGGGTGGGGGAGAGCCGGACACCGGTCTCCTCGAACAGTTCCCGGGCGGCACCGACCGCCGGGTGTTCGTGGCGTTGCAGCAGCCCCGCAGGCAGGGTCCATCCTCGCCCCGGTGGCTGCCGCAGCAGCAGCAACCGTCCCGCCCCGGTCGCCTCGCTGTCCCGCAGCAGGGTGACGGCGCCGACGATGTACTTGGGCACCGCCAACCGCACCAGCCGACGTCGTACCGGCAGGGGGAGCCGATAGAAGACCTGGTACGCGACGGCGCGCCCGGTGCGGCGGCTACGGGGGATCATGGCTACAGGCTAGTGGCCGCGAGGCACGTTCGCGCCATGAGGACCACGCCGGGTAGGGCGCGGGTCACCGCTGTCACTGGCGGTGGTCGACCAGGTCGATGAGTTGGCGCACCACGGCGTCCGGCTCGATGACCCGGTCGAAGACCGCGACCAGCAGCGTCTCCAGATCCGGGTAGCCGAGTTCCTCCGACAGGCGCAGCAGCGGCAGGTCGCTGGCCAGCCCTCGGTTGTGCTGACGCAGGGCCAGCCCGATGGTGGCCCGGCCCAGGCGTACCTTGTCGCTGATCGTGATGCCCGGCTCGCTGTGCTCGGCGAACCACCGGTTGATCTGCATCTGCGCGTGCGGCGACTTGACGAAGCCCAGCCACTCCCGCCGCGGCCCGCGTGGGGCCACCTCGGCGTCGAGGCTGCACTCCTCGTCGGTCTCGGTGAAGATCTCCACCACGTCACCCTCCTCGAGCTCGGAGGAGAGCGGGACCAGTCGTCCGTTGACCCGTGCCGCCAGACATCGTTCACCCCGGTCGGTGCCCAACTCGTACGCCAGGTCGACCGGGGTGGCACCGGCCGGCAGCACGATCTGCCGCCCCTCGGCGACCACCTGGATCTGCGCCTCGGCCAGGTCGCAGCGCAGCGAGTGGAGGAACTGGGCCGGGTCGGCCGCGTCCTGCTCCCAGTCCAGCACCCGGCGCAGCCAGTCGAGTTGCCCGGAGTTGGTCTTGCCGCCGCCCGAGCGGGGGAAGCGGAAGTCGGCGGCCACCCCGTACTCGGCCGCACGGTGCATCTCCTCCGTGCGGATCAGCACCTCGACGGTGCGGTCCCTCGGCCCGCAGACGGTGGTGTGCAGGGAGCGGTAGAGGTTGTTCTTCGGCGAGGCGATGAAGTCCTTGAACCGGCCCGGCACCGGCCGCCACAGCCCGTGCACCGCGCCGAGTGCCGCATAGCAGTCGGTCGCCGGGCCGTCGACCACGATGGTGATGCGGGGCAAGTCGAACGGGACGGTGTGGCCGCCGGCCACGGTGTCCTTCCAGATCGAGTACAGGTGCCGGGGGCGCGGCGCGACCTCCGCGTCGACCCGGCTGCGCCGCAGCGCCACCTTGGCGCGCGCGACGACCTCGGCGAGGTAGCTGTCCCAGCCGGGCCGGTCGTGTACGTGCCGCGCGATGCGGGCGTGCTCCTCCGGTTCGAGGTGCAGCAGCACCACGTCGTCCAACTCCCGCTTGAGCGTCTGGATGCCCAGCCGGTCGCAGAGCGGAACGAGCACCTCAAGGGTCTTGCGGGCGATGCGTTCGCGGGAGGCGGCCGATCGTACGCCCAGGGTGCGCATGTTGTGCAGTCGGTCGGCGAGCTTGATGATGAGCACCCGGACGTCCTTGCCGGCCGCGATGATCATCTTGCGGATGGTCTCCGCCTCGGCGGCCTGCCCGTAGAACGCCTTGTCGAATTTGGTCACCCCGTCGACCAGGTGGGCGACCTCGTGGTCGAAGTCCTCGGCGAGGGCCTGGAGGGTGTAGCGGGTGTCCTCCACCGTGTCGTGCAGCAGCGCTGCGACCAGGGTGGTGGTGTCCATGCCGAGTTCCGCGCAGATCTGGGCCACCGCGAGCGGGTGGGTGATGTACGGCTCCCCGCTCTTGCGGAACTGACCACGGTGCATGTTGTCCGCGATGGTGTAGGCGCGGCGCAGCACGCTGGGGTCGGCGCCGGCGTGGATGCTGCGGTGGGTGCGGACCAGTTGACCGACCGGTTCGGTCTCGGCGCTCGGCCAACTGAGCAGCGATCGGAGTCGCTTGGTCAGGGGTAACTCGCCGGGCTGTGTCGGGAGTGCACCGCCCAGGGCACCGCCGTGTCCGGCGTTGACGTCCACCTGGGACACCCCCTCACGCCTGCTGAGCCACCACCACCGGAATCCGGCAAGCGGGAGCAGACCCTCGAAACGGGCAGGACTGCACTTCCTTAACAGAGTAAGTGAGTCGACGTCGTCCGATCGGACAGTTGCTCATGAGCGTTCGGACCAGAGTTGTGGGGACGCCGCGCTCTCCGCCTTCGTCAACAGGTCGCGGAACCGTGCCGCGCCGGCCACCGGGGAGGCCCAGCCGGCCGACATCTCGACCAACCTGGTCTCCGGTCGCTCCAACCAGGACAGGATTCGCTCCGACTCCTCGGCACTGGCGGCCGGGACCGGGCCATGGCCCGGCGACACCGTCTCGGCGGTGGCCCGGATGGCGGCCAGCGTCGGTCGAGGATGGACCCCGGGTGGGGACACCCCGGCCCCGGCGAGTCGGCCGTGCCGTACCAGCGCCAGCTCCCACCCGCCGCCGGTCGCCGGGTGGGCGGCGGCCACCTCGGCGAGCCCGGTCAACGCGGCGAGCCGCTGCATGCGTACGGCGGCCCGCAGCACCGCCGCCAGCCGGGAGCGCAACGTCGCCGCCTCCTCGTAACGCTGGCCCGCCGAGAGCGCCTCGATCCGGGCCAGCAGGGCGTCGACCACCGGCTGTGGATCACCGGTGGTGGCGGTGGCGAACGGCGTGACCGCGCGGGCGTCGTACTCCTCGGGGGAGATCCGGTGCTCGCAGGGAGCCGGGCAGCGACCCAGCTCGGCCAGCGCGCAGGCCGGCGTGACCGTGCGCAGCGACAACCGGTGGGTGCACTGGCGCAGGGGCACCGCGTCGTGGAAACCGGCGGCGGCCAACTCGGCGGCCCGCCGCGAGGTGAACGGGCCGAGGTAGGCGCGGTCACCCGGGGAGATCTCCCGGACCACCGACAACCGGGGGTACGGGCCGTCGGTCAACTTCAGCCACACCACCCGCTCCGGGTACTTCGACCGTCGGTTGTACGGCGGCGCGTGCGCCGCGATCAACCGCAGCTCACGCACCTCGGCCTCCAGCGAGTGCGCGCACTCCACCGCCTCCACCCGTTCGGCGGCGGCCAGCATCTCCGAAATTCGGGCGCGTTTCTCGGCGGCGGTGAAGTAGCTGCGTACCCGGGTGGCGATGTCCCGGGAGGTGCCGACGTAGAGCGGCCGGTCGTCGGCGGCCCGGAAGATGTAGACGCCGGGGGAACGGGGCAACCCGTCGGCCAGGTGCCGCTTGCGGCGCTGGGTCGGGGAGATCGCGCGGGCGAACTCGATGGCGTCGCCGATGGTGTCGACCCGGTGCCCGCCGAGGCGGCCGATGAGCCCGTGCAGGACGTCGACGGTCGCCCGGGCGTCGTCCAGGGCCCGGTGGGTCGGCTGCGTGGCGGCCCGGAAGTACGCGGCGAGGGTGCCGAGCTTGCGGTTGGGTACCTCGTCCCGCAGCAGCACCCGCCGGGCCAGGGCCGCCGTGTCCAGCACCCGTGGGTTCGGCCAACGGTAGCCGTGCTTCGCACAGGCCGCCTTGAGGAAACCGACGTCGTAGGGCGCGTTGTGGGCGACCAGCACGGCGTCGGAGACGAACTCCAGGAAACTCGGCAGCACCTGTTCGATCGGCGGTGCGGGCAGCAGCATCGCCTGGGTGATGCCGGTCAGCACGGTGATGAAGGGTGGGACCGGCACCCCCGGATTGACCAGGGTGGCCAGCACGCCCAGCTCCTCGCCGCCGCGCACCTTGACCGCGCCGATCTCGGTGATGCCGCCGCCGTCGGGGGCCCCGCCGGTCGTCTCCAGGTCGACCACCACGAAGGTCGTCGCGTAGAGCGGCAGCGTCGGGTCGACTCCGTCGACGGTCGGGTCGAGCCCGGCCAGCGCCGGTTGGAGGAACTCCTGTGCTGCCATCCGCGGCACCGTAACGTTCCGGTCCGACACTCGCGCCCCACCGGCCCCACGGGTCACCACCGGTCTAGGATGAGAGATCGGCTCACCACCGGGCGGTGGGCCCGGTCGCGGTGGGAGACTTGCCACATGCCCCTCACCGAGCCGCACGACGACAACCTCCCGCAGGAGGAGCAGGTCGTCGCGGTGCCAGCGGCTGGTGACGTCCCGGCCGACGACTCGGTGGCCGACGCGGAGACGACCGAGACGGGGCAGCCGGAGCCGGAGCCGAGCCTGCCCGAGCCGGTACGGCAGCGGATCGTCTCGCTCACCGCCGCCGTGCTGCCCAGCCTGCCGGCCGACGAGGTGCCCGTCCCACTGCGCCGGGTCGCCAAGTTCGCCCCGAACCGGCGGGCCCGACTCGGTGCGCCGGTGATCGCCGCGCAACTCGCCGCCGACCCGCTGTTCCGGCAGCGCGTCTCCGCCCGGGTCCTGGCCGACGTCGGTGACCTGGGTGCCGCCGTGGTGGAGGGCACCGCCCCCGCCGCCGCCGACCCGGTCGAGGTGGCCGCCCTGGCCTACCTGGCCCGCCCGCGCGGCTGGCGGGAGTTGATCGACGCCAGTGGGGCGGCGGTCCGCGCCGAGGCGGACACCGCGGTCGTGGCCGAGCTGGTCCGACAGGCGGAGCAGCGGGCCACCCGGGCCGAGCACGATCGGGCGGTGGCCCGGGTCGAGGCCGACAAGCTCCGCGACGAACTGGCCCGGGTACGCGAGGAACTGGGCCAGTTGCGCGAGGAGACCCGGCAGTTGGCCCGTTCGCTGCGGGAGAGCCAGGCCCGGGAGCGCAAGGCGAACGAGATGCTGGCCACCGAGCGGGGCCGGGCCGCACGCGCCGCCGCCGACGCGGACGCCGAACTGCGGCGGACCCGGGCCCGGCTGGCCGAAGCCGAGGCGGCGGCAGGGGTGGCCCGCAGCAGCGCCAAGGAAGCCCGCTCGGTCGACGACGCACGCCTGTGGCTGCTGTTGGAGACGATCAGTCAGGCCGCCGTCGGGCTGCGCCGGGAACTGGCGCTGGACCCGGTCGAGAAACTGCCCGCCGACTTCGTGGCCGACTCGTTCACCGACTCTCCCGCCGCCCCCACGGCCGCCGTACGCGCCCGGGACACCGACGACCCGGCCCGGCTGGACCAACTGCTGGCCCTGCCCCGGGCGCACCTGGTGGTCGACGGCTACAACGTGACCAAGCGCGGCTTCGGGGAGATGTCCCTGGAACAGCAGCGCAAGCGACTGGTCACCGGCCTCGGCGGGATCGCCGCGCAGACCGGTGACGAGGTCACTGTCGTCTTCGACGGGGCCGAGCGGGTGCACGGCCTGCCGCCCACTCCGCGTGGGGTGCGGGTGTTGTTCTCCCGTAAGGGCGAGACCGCCGACGAGCTGATCCGCCGGCTGGTCCGGGCCGAACCCCCGGGGCGTCCGGTGGTGGTGGTCTCCTCCGATCGTGAGGTCGCCGACGGGGTGCGTCGGCACGGGGCATACCCGCTGGGGGCCGACTCGCTGCTGCGCCGGCTGTCGCGGTCCTGAGCCGTCGCCGCGCCCCCGGCCACGCCTGGTGGTAGGGGGACGGACGAGGCCCGGGACATAGGATGGGCGCCCATGGCGACAGGAGCGGCGGTATGAGGCGCACGGCGGACCACGGGTCGGTTCGCGGCGGCTCGTCGGCGTCGAACGGAGCGGCCCGGTGAGCCCGCGCGGATGGGCGCTGCTGACCCTGGCCGGACTGGGCGTCGCCCTGCTCGTGGCGGCGCTGGTGCTGATCCCGTGGCAGCGCCCGCCGGCCCCTCGGGCCGACCAGCTCGCCGCGCTGCGGGACCTGCCGGGCGAGCAGGTGGAGCGGGCCCGACAGTTCCGGTCCGCGTTGCGCCCCGGCGGCTGGGCCGCGCTCGGGGTCGGGCTGCTGGTGGCGCTGGCACTCGGTCTGACCCCGCTGGGCAGCCGCCTGGTCGAGCTGGCCGGGCGTCCCTTCGGCGGCCACTGGACCGCCCAGGCCGTCCTCGGTGGGCTGGCCGTGGTGTTCGTCGCCGACCTGGTGACGCTGCCGTTCTCGGCCTGGCGGCACAGCGTGCTCAGCCGCTACGGGCTGGCCACCAACGGCTGGGGTGGCTGGGCGGTCGACCTGCTCAAGTCGTACGCGATCAGCGCCGTCATCGGCGCGGTGGCGCTGCTCGGCTTCTACACCGTGGTGCGACTCGCCCCCCGCTGGTGGTGGGCGTTCGCCGCGGCCGGTGCCGCCACCCTGGTGGTGCTGCTCTCCTTCGTGCTGCCGGTGCTGGTCGAGCCGGTCTTCAACCGGTTCAGCCCGATGGAGCCGTCACCGCTGCGCAGTGAACTCATCCAGTTGGCCGAACGCGACGGGGTGCCGGTGCGCGACGTGCTCGTGGCCGACGCGTCCCGGCGTACCCGGGCGGTCAACGCGTACGTCTCGGGGTTCGGGCCGACCCGTCGGGTGGTGGTCTACGACAACCTGCTGCGGGAGGCGACACCGGCCGAGGTGACCGCGGTGGTGGCGCACGAGTTGGGTCACGCCCGGGATCGGGACGTACCGGTCGCCACGCTCACCGGCGCGCTCGGCGCGGCCGTCGCCGTGGTGGCGCTCTACCTGATCGGCTCCTGGCCGCCGCTGTTGCGCCTGGCCGGCGTCGACTCAGTGGCGCAACCCCGGGCGTTCCCGTTGCTGCTGGCCCTGGTCACGGTGGCCGGTCTGGTCTTCGCCCCGGTGCAGGCACTGATGTCACGGCGGGTCGAGGCCCGCGCCGACGCACACGCGTTGGCGTTGACCGCCGACCCGGTCGCGTTCGAGTCGATGCAGCGACGCCTGTCCGCGATCAACCTCTCCGACCCCGATCCGCCCCGCTGGGAGTACCTGTACTCGGCGTCCCACCCGTCAACCGTGGAGCGGATCGCTGCCGCTCGCGCGTACGCCAGAGAGGTCGGCCGGTGAGCCGCACGCTGCTGATCACGAATGATTTCCCGCCCCGCCCCGGCGGTATCCAGTCGTTCGTGCACAACCTCGCGGTGCGTCAACCGGCCGGATCGGTGGTGGTGTACGCGTCACGCTGGGCCGGGGCGGACAAGTTCGACGCCGACCAGCCGTTCGAGGTGGTGCGGGAGCGCACCGAGATGCTGCTGCCCACCCCGCTGGTGGCCCGCCGGGCCGCCCGGCTGGCCAAGTCGTACGACTGCGACTCGGTGTGGTTCGGCGCGGCGGCTCCACTCGGCCTGCTCGCCGCCGGGCTGCGTCGGCGGGCCGACATCCGCCGGGTGGTCGCCCTGACCCACGGCCACGAGGTCGGTTGGGCGGCGCTGCCGCTGGCCCGGACCGCGTTGCGGCGCATCGGCCGGGACACCGACGTGGTCACCTACCTGGGGGAGTACACCCGCACCCGGCTGGCTCGGGCGTTGGACGGGCTGACCGAGTTGCGACGGCTCGCGCCGGGCGTGGACACCGACGTCTACCACCCGTCCGTCGACGGTGGCGCGGTGCGGCACCGGCTCGGCCTGTCCGACCGGCCGGTGGTGGTCTGCGTGTCCCGGTTGGTCCCCCGCAAGGGGCAGGACATGCTGATCCGGGCGCTGCCGCTGATCCGGCGTCGGGTGCCCGACGCCGCGCTGCTGGTGGTCGGTGGTGGACCGTACCGGACCACGCTGGCCCGGCTGGCCCGCCAGTCCGGGGTGGAGCGGGACGTGGTCTTCACCGGCTCGGTGCCGTCGGCCGAACTGCCCGCCCACTACGCGGCGGGTGACGTGTACGCGATGCCCTGCCGCACCCGCAACGGCGGGCTGGACGTCGAAGGGCTCGGCATCGTCTACCTGGAGGCGTCGGCGACCGGCCTGCCGGTGGTGGCCGGTGACTCCGGTGGGGCCCCGGACGCGGTGCGTCACGGCGAGACCGGCTACGTGGTGGACGGTCGGGACCTCGCGGACCTCGCCGACCGGGTGGCCACCCTGCTGGCCGACCGGGACCTCGCCCGGCAGTTCGGCGCCGCCGGCCGGGCATGGGTGGAGCGGGAGTGGCGTTGGGAGACCCAGGCGCAACGCCTGACCACCCTGCTCACCGGCTGAGCCACGGCCCGTCGCGCGCCCGCGCCGCCTGCCGTTGGATGTAAGGAAGGGTCCCTTCCTATACACCAGGCGTTAACAAGGTGCCCTTCCTTACCGCTCAGCGGATGCGGGCGAGGATGTGGTCGGGGGGAGCGGGGCGGCCGAAGTGCCAGCCCTGACCGGCGTCGCACCCGATCGCCCGTAGCCGTTCGGCCTGCCCGCCGGTCTCCACCCCCTCGGCGGTCACGGTCAGGTCCAACGCGTGGGCCAGGGAGACCAACGAGGCGAGGATCCGCTCGTCGGCACGGGCCTCGGGGGTGCGCAGACCACGGACGAACTCCCCGGCCACCTTCAACTCGGTCACCGGCAGGTCGCGCAGGTAGGCCAGGTTGCTGTAGCCGGTGCCGAAGTCGTCGATGGCGATCCGGATGCCCAGCTCGGCGAGCGCGCGGAGGGCGCGTACCGGCTCCTCGGAGCTGCTCATCATCGTGCTCTCGGTGATCTCCAGCTGGAGCCGGTCCGGCGGCAGCCCGGTACGGCGCAGCAGGGCCCGCACCTCCTGCACCAGACCGGGCCGACGGACCTGACGGACCGCCAGGTTGACACTGACGTACGGGGGTCGGCCCGAGGCGGACGCCCAGCCGACCGCCTCACGGCACGCCTCGGCGAGCACCCAGCCACCGAGCGGCACGATCAGCCCGGTCTCCTCGGCCAGGCCGATGAAGCTGTCCGGACGCAGCACACCCAGCTGGGGGTGCCGCCACCGGACCAGCGCCTCGACACCCAGCAGTGAGCCGTCGTGCAGCGAGGTCAACGGCTGGTAGTCGAGGAAGAACTCACCCCGTTCCAGGCCCACCGGGATCGCCGCGCTCAGTTCCTGGCGAGCCTGTTCCTGGCCGTCGCGCTCCGCGTCGTACAGCGCCCAGCGCGCACCACCGGCGGTCTTGGCCCAGTTCAGGGTGCTGCCTGCGGCCCGCATCAGGTCGTCCGGTGAGGTCCCGGCGGTCCGCCGTTCCACGATGCCCACGCTCGCCGTGACCGTCACGTCATGCCCGTCGACCACCACCGGCTCGGAGAGCGCGGCCAGCGCCGCCTCGGCGACGGCCACCACGTCTCCGGTGCCGGTGGAACGTTCGACGAGGACGACGAAGGCGTCCCCGCCGAGCCGCGCGACCAGATGGGGCTCCACCGACCGCCGCAGTCGCCGCGCCGCCTCGACCAGCGCCCGGTCGCCGATCTGGTGCCCGAACGAGTCGTTGATCCGCTTGAACCGGTCCAGGTCCACGAAACACAGCCCGACCCGGCGACCGTTACCGGCGTCGACGGCGGCGGCGAGCCGCTCGGCGAAGAGCGTACGGTTCGGCAGGTCGGTCAACGGGTCGTGGGTGGCCTGGTGCCGGAAACGCGCCTCGCTGGCCCGCAGGGCCTGCTCCGCCTCGGCGCGGGCGGTCATCGCGGCCCGCCGGATGGACTCCTGCTCGTCGAGGGTCCGGTCGCGCAGTGCCCGGGCGTAGCCGGTGGCCACCGCGCCCAGCAGGCGGGCCATCCGGTCCTCGATGTCGTCGGCGACCAGGTCGAGGTCGCGGACCAGCCGAAGCTGGATCACCTCCACGGTCCGCCCCAGCGCCTCGGCGGAGGCGATGTGCGCGGCGACCAGTTCCTGGGCGACCCGGTGCCCCACCCGCAGGTCGAGTGGCTCCGCCCGCAGCGCCTTGGCCAGCAGGTCGGTGAGCCGCTGGAGCAACGCCTCCAACTGGGCGTGGGTCATCGGCAGGTAGCTGGTGCCCGCCACCGCCTTCGCCCAGGCGCGGGCGAAGACGCCGATGTAGGGCTGGCCGTTCGGCGGCTCACCCACCGAGGCGTCCGACCCCGCCGAGGAACACCGCCTGTTCGGCGTCCTCAGCGCTCTCCGGAGTCTCCGGACGCCACTGCGGCACCCACACCACGCCGGGTTCGACCAGCTCGAAGCCGTCGAAGAAGCCGGTCAGCTCGGCCCGGCTGCGTACCCACAGGGGGCTGTCGGTGCGCCGGTAGACCTCCTCGGCCTCGGCTCGCTCGGTCTCGTCCCGGCCGTCGTCGCTGGCCTGCGACAGGACCAGGTAGCTGCCGGGGGCGAGGGCCGAGCGCAGGGTGCGCAGCACCTCGTCCGGTCGGTCGTCGTCGGCGACGAAGTGCAGCACCGCCACCACCAGCACGGCGATCGGCTGATCGAAGTCGAGCAGCGCGCGTACGTCCGGGTTGGCCAGGATCCGGTCGGGGTTGCGCAGGTCCTCCTGGACCACCGCGGTGCGGTCGTCACCGGCGAGGATCTCCCGGCTGTGTGCCACGGCGACCGGGTCGATGTCGACGTAGACCACCCGCGACTCGGGGGCGTGCCGCTGTGCGATCTCGTGCACGTTGCCCACGGTGGGGATGCCGGAGCCGATGTCCAGGAACTGCCGGATGCCGGCGTCGGTGAGGAACTGCACGGCCCGGCGCAGGAAGGCGCGGTTGGCCTGGGCCATCAGCGGGGCCTGCGGCACCGCCGCCATCATCGCGCCGGCCGCGGCCCGATCCACCGCGAAATTGTGCGAGCCGCCGAGATAGTAGTCGTACATGCGGGCGACGCTGGGACGTTCGACGTCGATCGTTTCGGGTGCCCAGTCCGGCCGCTGCATGACACCAACCCCTTCGCGCGCCCTCGGGGCGGCGCAGCGCCCCGGCGGGTATTCTGCCCCGCTTTCACATGGGAGGCCATAGCCGGTCCGGGTGGAAGAGCGATCAATGAGCGGATCCGCGCCCCGCCGTGGCGGGACGCGGATCCGCGTCGGCACTGTCAGAACTTCGGCGCGTCCGGTGCTTCGAGTAGGCCGAGTCGCAGCGCGGTCATCAGGGCCTGCGCCCGGTTGGCCGCGCCGAGCTTCTCGTAGAGCTTCGAAATGTGGGTCTTGGCGGTCGACTCGCTGACGAACAGTTGCTTGGCGATGCCCGCGACGCTCATTCCGTCGGCCAGCAGCCGCAGCACCTGACCCTCCCGCGGGGACAGCTGCGGGCCGGACGGCGCGAGGCGACGCTTCATCGCCTCGGCCAGGTCGGCGGCGGTGAACGCGCTGGGGGACGAGGCGGCGTGCCGGGCGGCCGCGACGACCTCGTCGGCCGGCGCGGTCTTCGGCACGAAGGCGCTGGCACCGGCCTCCAGGGCCCCGAAGAGCTGGTCGTCACCGGCGTACATGGTGAGCACCACGATGCCCATCGACGCGCTGGACTTGCGCAGCGCCCGGGTGGCCTCCAGGCCGCTGCCGTCGGGCAGCCGCAGATCCATGATCACCACGTCGGGCTGCAGGGCACCGGCCTGCCGGACGCCCTCCGCCGCCGTGGCGGCCTCGCCGACGACCTCGAACTGCCGGTCGCGCTCGAAGGCGTGCCGCAGGCCCTTACGGATCAAGTCGTGATCGTCGACAAGGAGGACCTTGGTACGGGTTGCCGGTGTCGGGCTTGTGGTCATCCTCGGCTTACTCCCCTTCTGCTGCGGCGGCGCTACCGCGAACGTTATCGCGCCGGGGCGGTGAACCGACCACCACCGCGACGGTCGTACCACTCGGCTGCCGCGGTCTGATCTCCAACCGGCCCCGGATACGTTCCGCTCTCTCGGCCATGATCGCAAGACCATAGTGCCCGTCCGAGCGCTGGTCACCTATGCCGTGACCGTCATCCGACACTTCGATCTGGGCGAACGGTGGATCCACCTCGCAGGTGACCCACAGATTGGCCGCGCCGGCGTGTTTGCGGGCGTTGGTGACCGCCTCCTGGGCGATGCGCAGCAACTCGGCCTCGGTCGCGGCGGGCAGCCGGGCGGTGGACTCGTCCAGGGACAGGTGCACCCGCAGACCGCCGGAGGCGCCGACGGTGCGGGCGTACTCGGCGATCGCGGCGGCCAGACCGCCGTGCCGGTCCACCTCGCTGCGCAGCTCGAACAGGCTCAGCCGCAACTCGGTGATCACCCGGGTCACCTCCTGCCGCAGCAGGCGCAGCGACTCGGCGGTCTCCTCGGCGTCGGAGTGCACGGTGGCCAGGGCGTTGTCGATGCCGTAGCCCACCATCACCAGTTCCTGGGCCACCCCGTCGTGGATCTCCCGGGCCAGTCGCTGCCGCTCCTCGTTGGTGGCCAGCGAGCGCACCTCGTCGAAGAGCAGGGCGGCCTCCAGACGCAGCGCGGCCGGACCGGTCAACCCGGTCACCTGCGCCACCACCGACGGCGGGTACGCGTGCGCCGAGTCGGTCTCCAACACCACCAGGCCCACCGTGCGCAGGCCGGCCACCAGCGGCACGATCAGCGCCGAGACCTCGCCGCCGGAGTGCGAGCGGGACTGCGAGCGGGCCGAGGTCTGCGACTGCTGGCTGGCCCACGCGTCGGCGATGGCCGAGTCGGCGTCGATGGTGGTCTCCCAGTCGACCCGGTCCGCGCCGAGTTGGGCGAGGACCACCAGCCGGCCGCCGCCGCTGGCGGAGAGCACCGCCGCGCGGTCGGTGCGGGCCACCGTGCGCAGCTCCTCCAGCAGGTGCTCGGAGATCCCGCCCGGGTCCAGCGTGGCGCCGGGCAGTTGGCGGGCCACCGTACGCAACTGGGTCAGCAGCCGGGTCGCCTCGGCGTACGGCTGGGGCTTGTTGTCGTGCCGGGCCTGCATGACCCGGTGCAGCGTGTTCGCGGCGTAGAGGCCGAGGGCGGCCAGGATCAGCCACTGCGCGCAGACGGCGAGGTATCCGGGCTGGCTCACCTGGCGTACCCCGTCGACCTGGGTGAGCGTGCCGGCGACCAGCAGGCTGCCGGCGGTCACCGCGATCAGCGCCCCGCCCTCCCGGAACCGGTGGCGCAGCGCGGTGACGGTCACCGGCACCGCGAGGTACGGCAGCACCGCGGAGGCGCCCAGCCCGTCGATCTGGCCGCCGACGGTGGCCACTGCGGCGACCTGGCTGGCCGCCAGGCCGAGCACCAGCACCTCCGCCACCCGGCTGAGTGGGCCGACGAGCCGGTGCTGGGGTGCCAGCATCGCCGGTAGCCCGGCCAGTGCCAGCAGCACGATCCACCACAGCTGGGTCACGTCGCGGGTGGCGAACAGGGTCAGGACGGCGACCAGCGTGAGTACGACCACGCGCGCCGCTGCGGCGAGCGGGTGTGAGCGGGCCAGGGCGGATGTCGAGGCGGGCACGTGACGGATCGTAGTCAGCCGCGGTAGATGTCCGCGATCTCCGCCGCGTACGTCTTGTGGACGACTTGGCGCTTGACCTTCAGCGACGGGGTGAGTTCCCCGGTAGCCTCGGTGAAATCGCGCGGCAGCACCCGGAACACCTTGATCGCCTCGGCGCGGGACACCGACTGGTTGGCCCGGTCCACCGTGGCCTGGATCTCGGCCCGCAGCCGGTCGTCCTGGCGCAGCTGCTCGACGCTGGTGTCGGCCGGTAGCCCGACCGACTCCAACCAGCCCGGCAGGGCCTCCTCGTCGAGGGTGACCAGCGCGGCGATGAACGGCTGCCGGTCACCCACCACGACACACTGGCTGACCAGGGGGTGCGCCCGGATCTGGTCCTCCAGCACGGCGGGGGCGACGTTCTTGCCGCCGGCCGTGACGATGATCTCCTTCTTCCGGCCGGTGATGGTCAGGTAGCCGTCACCGTCGAGCGAACCCAGGTCGCCGGTGCGGAACCAGCCGTCGGTGGTGATCGCCTCGGCGGTGGCCTCGTCGTTGTGCCAGTACCCCTGGAAGACGAGATCACCGGCGATGAGCACCTCGTCGTCGTCGTCGATGCGGATGGTCACGCCGGGCAGCGGTCGGCCGACGGTGCCGATCCGGGTGAACCCGGGGAGGTTGGCCGAGGCGGCCGGGGAGGTCTCGGTCAGGCCGTACCCCTCGCAGACGGTCACCCCGATGCCCCGGAAGAAGTGGCTGAGCCGCGCGCCGAGCGGTGCGCCGCCGGACATCGCGTCGCGGCACCGTCCGCCGAGCGCGGCGCGCAGCTTGCCGTAGACCAGCCGGTCGAAGATCGCGTGCTGGGCGCGCAGCGCCAGACCCGGTCCGGTCGGGGTGTCCAACGCCTCGCTGTACGCGATGGCGACCGCCTCGGCCCGCGCGAAGATCCGGCCCTTGCCGGACGCCTCGGCCTTCTGCCGGGCGCCGTTGTAGACCTTCTCGAAGACCCGGGGCACCGAGAGCACGAAGGTCGGCTTGAACTCCTGGAGTTCGGCGACCAGGTTCTTGGTGTCCGAGCAGTGCGCCATGGTGGCCCGGGCCTGCACCACGCCGATCTGGATGAGTCGGGCGAAGGCGTGCGCGAGCGGCAGGAACAGCAGGGTCGACGCGTTCGGCCCGAACAGGTTCGGCAGCACCGGGACGGCGTTGGCGATGTCGGCGTACATGTTGCGGTGGGTCAGCACGCAGCCCTTGGGACGGCCGGTGGTGCCGCTGGTGTAGATGATGGTCGCCGTGTCCGAGGAGCGCAGGCCGGCGCGGCGGCGCTCGATCTCGGCCGGCTCCACCGACGCCCCGGCGGCCACCAGGTCGTCCACCCCGCCCAGGTCGATCTGCCAGACGTTGGACAGCGCGGGCAACTGGTCCCGGAGGCCGGCGACCAGGGTGGCGTGTGCGGTGGTCTCCACCACGAGGGCCACCGCGCCCGAGTCGCTCATGATCCAGAGCGCCTGCTCGGCGCTGGAGGTCTCGTAGATCGGCACGGTGACCGCGCCGGCCGCCCAGATCGCGTAGTCTACGAGGGTCCACTCGTAGCGGGTGCGGCTCATCAGCGCCACCCGGTCGCCCGGCTGGACGCCGGCGGCGACCAGCCCACGGGCGACGGCGATCACCTCGTCGCGGAACTGCCGGCAGGTGACATCGACCCACGCGCCCGTCGCGTCGCGGCGGACGAACTGCACCGCGTCGGGTGCGGCCTCGGCATTGTCCCAGACCGGATCGGTGAGGTTGGCCGAATCGCCGACGGTGACGATCGGCGGGACGGTGAACTCGCGCACCTGCACTCCCTCGTGCTCACAAGACCTGGTCGGGCCGCCACCTGCGCCGGTGGCCTTGTCGAAACCTACCCGCCCGGCCAGCCACAAGCCCACCGCAGGTGGGCTGCGCGGCACGCGGACGGTCGACGGACGGTAGCCTCCCACCATGGCGGACTCCTCCACCCAGTCGATCATCATCGGTGCGGCACCGGACCGGGTGGCTGCGGTCATCTGTGACTTCCCGAGTTACCCGGAGTGGACCGAGGCGGTACGCGAGGCGGAGGTGATCGAGGAGTACGAGGACGGTTACGCCAGCCAGGTCCGGTTCGTCCTCGACGCCACGGTGCTGGCCGACGAGTACGTGCTGGCGTACGCCTACGCCGAGGACCTGTCCCGCATCGAGTGGCACCTGGTCGCCCCGTCGAAGATGCAGAAGGCGCAGCGGGGCTCGTACGACCTGGTGGCCAACGCCGACGGGAGCACCACGGTGACCTACACGCTGGAGGTGGAACTCGCCGTCGGGATGCTCGGGATGTTCCGGCGCAAGGCCGAGAAAATGATCATGGACGCCGCGTTGAAGCAGCTCAAGGGCCGGGTAGAAGCAACTGGTGCGGCGCAGTGAGGCGTCCGGCGACCCGGTCGCCGCGGTAGAGGAGCCCAGCATGGGTGCGACAGATCCGGGCACGGCCCGGGAAGAGGCGGAGCGGCTGGTCGCCACTCTGCTGGCGACCGTACGGATGGTCGCCGCCAACCCGGCAGCGGTGCCCCTGGGCCCGCTCGGCGGGATCGTGACCGGTGTCCTCGGTCACAACGACCCTCCGGACACCACCGGAGGCGGTTTCGCCACCGGTGCCGCCGAATGCTGCGTCTGCCCGGTATGCCGGGGCATCGCCGCGCTGCGTGACCCGAGCCCCGAGTTCGCCGAACGACTGGCCACCGGGGCCGGTGACCTGGCCGCCGGCCTGGCCAGTTTCCTGCGTGCCTTCACCCCGACCGACCCGGCCGCCGAACCGCCGCCGGGGTCCGCCGCCGGTGCCTCCGCGACCGCCACCGCCGAGCCGTACGGCGACCACGTGTGGCGCGAGGCGACCCGTACCGGGCATGATTCTCAGCCGGCACCGGAGCGGGAGGTCTGGTCCGCCGCGACCCGGGCGGAGGACGTCGCCGTCCCGGCCGCCGCGCCCGTCGACGCCGCCGGGCCGGTCGCACCGGCCGGACGTCGGGCGTCGACCGAGCGTCGCGTGGTGCCCGTCTCCCGGGTGCCCCACGGCGAACCCGTGCCGGGTGACGAGCCCGCACCGGACGGCCGTGCCGTGCCCGACGGGCGACAGGACGCACCAGGCGACGGAGCCTGACCACGGACGACCCGCACCACCGGCGAGGGCAGGTGTGCGCGGGGTGGCACAGCAGAGGGGAGTGGCAGCGGTGACGCTGACCATCGGAGTCGACGTCGGTGGCACCAAGGTGGCCGGCGGTGTCGTCGACGACACCGGCGCGATCCTCGTGCAGACCCGACGGGACACCCCCGCCGACGATGTCGGCAAGACCCGTGACGTCATCATCGAGTTGGTCGCCGAACTGGCCTCCGGCCGCGATGTCCAGGCGGTCGGCATCGGCGCGGCGGGCTGGATCGACGCCAGCCGTTCCACCGTGCTCTTCGCCCCCAACCTGGCCTGGCGGGACGAGCCGCTGCAGGCGTACGTCAGCGCGGCGGTGGGACTGCCGGTCATCGTCGAGAACGACGGCAACGTCGCGGCCTGGGCGGAGTTCCGCCACGGTGCCGCCCGCCACGCCGACGACTCGATGGTCATGTTCACCATCGGCACCGGTGTCGGTGGCGGCATCGTGCTCGGCGGTGAGCTGCTGCGCGGCGCCAACGGCATCGCCGCCGAACTGGGCCACATGCTCACCGTCCCCGACGGCCACCAGTGCGGCTGCGGCCGGCTCGGCTGCATCGAGCAGTACGCCAGCGGCAGCGCCCTGGTCCGGTTCGCCCGGGCCGCCGCCCGGCAGGAGCCGCACCGGGCCGCCGCGCTGCTGGAACTGGCCGACGGGGAGGCCGAGGCGATCACCGGCCCGATGGTCACCGCCGCCGCCAAGAGCGGTGATCCGGTGTCGGCCGAGGCGTTCGCGCAGGTCGGGCGTTGGCTGGGCACCAGCCTGGCGGACATGGCGCAGATCCTCGACCCGCAGGTCCTGGTCGTCGGCGGTGGCGTCATCGAGGCCGGTGACCTGCTGATGGGCCCCACCCGTCGCTCGTTCACCGAGGCGTTGGCCCAGCGCAGCCGACTGCCGGTGGCCGAGATCCGCCCGGCCGAACTCGGCAACGCCGCCGGGGTCATCGGCGCCGCCGACCTGGCCCGGCGGGCCTAGCCGGTGCCCGTCGCACCGGACCCGGTCGACGGCGGCGTGCCGCTGCGCGTGCTGTCGTACAACGTCCACGGCCAACGCGACGACACCGCCGCGTTGGCCGCCGTGGTCCGTGCGGCGGCACCGGACGTGGTGATCGTCCAGGAGGGACCGCGCCGGTTCCGGTGGCGGGAGAAGTCGGCCGCGCTGGCCGAGTCGTTCGGCCTGGTGGTCGCCGCCGGTGGGCTGCCGTCGCTGGGCAACCTGGTGTTGACCAGCCTGCGGGTGCGGGTGACCGGGACCCGCTGTCGGCGTTTCCCGCTCACCCCGGGTCGGCACCTGCGCGGTGCCGCGTACGCCGACTGCCGGGTGGGCAACCGCGCCACGTTCACCGTGGCCGGGTCGCACCTGTCCACCGACCCCACGGAACGCCCACGCCAGGCCGAGCTGTTCAAACGGGATCTGACCGCCGCGCCACACCCGGTGATCGCCGCCGCCGACCTCAACGAGGAGCCGGGCGGTCCGGCGTGGCGCACCGTCGCCGACGGGCTGACCGACGCGGCGGAGGCGGCCGACCGGGCCGACCGGCTCACCTACTCGTGCGCGAACCCCCGACGGCGCATCGACGCGCTGTTCGTCGACCCCCGCATCGACGTGGTCGACTACGACGTGGTGGACACGCCGTTGACCCGGCGGGCCAGCGACCACTTCCCGGTCCTGGTGGACCTGCTGCTGCCCGCCACCGCCTGACACCGAACCCGCCGCGCTGGACATCCCGCCCAGATGTGGAGAGGATTTCGCGCGACCCGGCACTCGTGCCGAGACGAAGGAGATCCCCGGTGCCCACCTCCACCGAGCCCGGCCGACCAGATCCGGAGCCGACCACGCTCGCCCACGGCCACGACGGCCGCCCGGTCTCCGACCGGGGCGACACGGTCTGCGTCATCGGCGCTGGCGCCAGCGGACTGACCGCCGTCAAGAACCTCGTCGAGCACGGCTTCGGGGTCGACTGCTACGAACGCGAGACCGGCGTCGGCGGCGCCTGGAACTGGCGGCACGACCGCAGCCCGGTGTACGCCAGCACCCACCTGATCTCGTCGCGGCCGTTCACCCAGTTCCCCGACTTCCCGATGCCCGACCACTGGCCGGACTACCCGCACCACAGCCAGCTGCTGTCCTACTTCGAGCGCTACGCCGACCACTTCGACCTGCGCCGGCACATCTGGTTCGGCACCGAGGTGGTGCGCGTCGAGCCGGTCGCCGACGACCGGTGGGACGTCACCACCCGCAGCACCGGCGGCTACGGCCCCGAGCGCACCTCCCGGTACGCCGCCGTGGTGATCGCCAACGGGCACAACTGGTCGCCGAAGCTGCCTCGTTACGAAGGGCTGGAGCAGTTCCGTGGCGAGGTCATGCACGCCTCGTCGTACAAGGACGCGGCGCAGCTGCGGGGCAAGCGGGTGCTGGTGGTGGGTGCCGGCAACACCGGCTGCGACATCGCCGTGGAGGCCGCCCAGCAGGCGTCGCGGTGTTGGCACTCCACCCGCCGTGGCTACTGGTACGCCCCGAAGTACGTCTTCGGTCGCCCCGCCGACCAGGTCAACGACCTGCTACTGGCGTTGCGGGTGCCGTTGCGGGTACGCCAGTGGCTCTATCACCGGACGTTGCGGCTGACCGTCGGCGACCTGACCCGCTTCGGCCTGCCGAAGCCGGACCACCGGGTGTACGAGACCCATCCGATCGCCAACAGTCTGCTCGTCTACCACGTGGGCCACGGCGGGATCGCCCCGGTGCCGGACATCGCCCGGTTCCACCCGCACGGGGTGGAGCTGACCGACGGCCGGGAGATCGACCCCGAACTGGTCGTCTTCGCCACCGGTTACCTGCCCCGCTTCGAGTTCCTCGACGGGAAGATCCTCGGCGACGACGAGGGGGTGGGCCGGCCCCGGCTGTGGCTCAACGCCTTCGTGCCGGATCATCCCACCCTCGCCGTGACCGGGTTGCTGCAACCGGACTCCGGCCTCTTCCCCCTGGCCCACTGGCAGGCCGTGCTCTTCGCCCGGCTGCTGCGGTTGCGCGTCAGCCGTCCGGACCGGGCCACGGCCTTCGCCGCCCGGGTGCGGGCCGGGGCCGGTGAACGGTACGCGGCCCGGGTCAAGGACTCGACCCGGCACTGGTTCGAGGTCGGGCACGCCGACTACCTGCGCGCGTTGGCGCGCGCCCTACGCGAGCTGGAGAGCAAGTGACCGAGCAGGTGATGCGCGGCTGGGAGTGGGCGCGGCCGGTGCGTCCGGTCCGGCGTGAGGTGCTCAGTGCCGTTCCGGAGCTGGAGGAGGGGCGGCCACCGCTGCTGTTCGTGCCGGGCTTCGGTCACGGTGCGTGGGCGTACGCCGAGAACTGGCTCGGACACGTCGCCGCCCGGGGCTTCAGCGGCTACGCGGTGAGCCTGCGCGGGCACGGCGGCAGCGACCCGGCGCCGGAGGCGACCCTGCGGGCGTACGCCCATGACGTGGTCCAGGTGGCGGCCAGCCTGCCGCGCCAGGCGGTGCTGGTGGGGCACGGTGCCGGGGCCCTGGTGACCGCGCACGCGATGGCCCGCTATCCGGCTCGGGCGGCGGTGCTGGTGGCGCCGGTGCTCGGCGGCTGGGCGACGTTCGGCACCGCGCTGCGTCGCAATCCCCTCGGCACCCTGCCGGCGGTGTTCGGCGCCGGGCTGCGGCTGAACCGCAGACAGTTGTTCAGCGGCGAGTTGCCCGACGCCGAGGCCCGGCGGTACACCGCGCGGCTGGGGCGGGCGTCCCGGCGGGCCCAGTGGCAGTTGGTGACCGGCGCGGATCCGGAACCGGCGGTGGGCGACCCGCCCGTGCTGGTGGTGGGCAGCCCGGACGACCGGGTGGTGCCGGCCTCGGCGTTGACCCGGGCCGCCCAACGGTACGGGTCGGCCCCGTTGCTCTTTCCGGGCATGGGACACGACATGATGCTCGACGCCCGCTGGCGGGAGCCGATCGACGCGATCCTCGACTGGCTGGTCAAGGACCCGACCCGCGACGGTCGCGACTGACCGTCGCGGGCGTGGCCCGGCTGGACCGGTCTCAGCTGCCGCCGAGGTGGGCCAGCATCGCGCCGGTCTGGTCCAGGGTGGACAGGTAGGAGCGGGCCCACGCCCGGATGTCGTGTTCGTGCAGGTGCGCGCGCATGGCCCGCATCCGCTCCTGGACGTCGGCGGGGTCGGCCCGCAACGCCGCGAGCAGGCCCTGCTTGAGCCCTTCCAGGTCGTGCGGGTTGACCAGGTACGCCTGCGGTAGCTCGGCGGCTGCCCCGGCGAACTCGCTGAGCAGCAGCGCCCCGGTGTCGTCGACCCGGGCGGCGACGTACTCCTTGGCCACCAGGTTCATGCCGTCGCGTAGCGGGGTCACCGCCATCACGTCGGCGACCCGGTAGAGCGCGGCCAGTTCGGCGCGGTCGAACGGTTGGGTGAGGTAGTGGATCGCGGGCTCGCCGACCCGACCGAACTCACCGTTGATCCGCCCGACCTCCCGCTCGACCCGGTCCCGGAGGATCTGGTACTGGCTGACCCGTTCCCGGCTGGGCACCGCCACCTGCACCAGCACCGTGTCGCGGACCTTGACGTGCCCGCCGGCGAGCAACTCGCTGTACGCCTTGAGCCGCTGCTCGATGCCCTTGGTGTAGTCCATCCGGTCGACGCTGAGCACCACCTGTTCGGGGCTGCCCAGGTCGTCGCGCAGTCGGCGGGCCCGGTCCGCCACGTCCGGGCGGTCGGCCAGCGCGGCCATCTCGGCGGTGTCGATCGACACCGGGAACGCGCCGATGCGTACCACCCGGTCGTCGACCCCGATCCGTCGGTCGGTGGCCGGCAACCCCAGCACCTTCGTCACCAGCTGCGCGAAGTTGTGCGCGGCCTGGGCCCGCTGGAAGCCGACCAGGTCGGCACCGAGCATCCCGCGCAGCAACTCGGCTCGGCGGGGGAGTTGCATGAACAGTTCCGGTGGGGGGAACGGCACGTGCAGGAAGAAGCCGATGCGCAGGTCGGGTCGGAGCGCGCGCAGCAGCCCCGGCACCAGTTGCAGGTGGTAGTCCTGCACCCAGACCACCGCACCGGACCCGGCCACCTGCGCGGTGGCCTCGGCGAACCGCTGGTTGACCCGGAGGTACGCGTCCCACCAGCGTCGATGGTGCTGCGGCTGCTCGACCGCGTCGTGGTAGATCGGCCACAGTGTGGCGTTGGCGAACCCCTCGTAGTGGTCGCGCAGGTCTTCACTGCTCAGCGGCACGGAGTGCATCCGCACACCGTCGATGTCCGGCAGGGTGGGCGCCGGGCCGGTCCCGCCGGCCCAGCCGACCCACGTCGCGGGGGTGTGGCGCAGCAGCGGGTGCAGAGCGCTGACCAGACCGCCGGGGCTGCGCCGCCATTCGCAGGCGCCGTCGGGGGCCACGCTGTCGTCGATGGGTAGGCGGTTGGCCACCACCACCAGGGAACTCTGTCGCATCTCGGGCATTCCGATCAGCAGGGGCTTGACCGCCACGAGAAGGAACAACCGGGCAGTCAGCGTTTGACGTGACGTACTGCGGTATTCCTACTGACAGTAAGTTACACCACTGTTACGCACATTGGCACGGTCGGTCACCGTCCCGGTATCCGGACGGCCTCCCCCCGGTGCGGAGGTCAGACGACGGCGCCGTCATCGGGGTCGTGGTCCTCCGCGTCGCCGGGACGCAGGCGCCACACCAGCGTGACGAAACCAGCGAGAATGCCGGTGAAACCGAGCAGCGTCACCACGCCCTGGTCGGCGGGGAGCAGGTCGGGAAAGAGGAACAGCACGAAGCCGAGCAGCACGGCGAGGATGCCGGCCACCGCGAACTTCGACACCCGGGGCAGCGGCGGCGGTGGTGGCGGTACGTAACGCTCGTCGTCGTCCGGGTCGTCGGGCAGCTGCGCGCCGAAGGTGTCCAGCCCGTCCAGCAGTGACGGTCCCTCCCCGTCCCGGGGGCCGCCATGTCCCACCGAGATGCCGGAGATGTCGGCGGCGTAGGGCAGCCGGCGTACGTCGGTGGCGGTCGGGCCGGGCTCCTCGGTGCCGGGCCGGGTGGCGGTCGCCGTGCCCCCGCCCTGCCCGGTCTGGTCGTCCACGTCCTCGGCGGCGGGCCACGGGTGGTCGCCGGTACCCGGTGAGGTGTGGAAGCCGGCGACGATCCGCTCCCACTCGGCGTCGATGTCCGGTTCCTCGCTGGCGCGGACACCGCCGGTCTCGTCGGCGAGCTGGCTGAGGTAGTCCCGGGCGGTGCTCAGGTGTGAGCGGTCCACGTAGAGGCGGTCCACCGGCCGGGACGGCACGGTGGTGGTGCGGGTGACCGGATTCAGGTCGGCCGACGGTTGTAGGTAGGCGGCGATCCCCCCGGCGGCCAGCACGTCGAGCAGGTGCTCGCCGACGCGCGGGTCGACGTCGCCGGCGATGGCGTACTCGCTCGCGTCGAGACCGTTGTCCCGCCGTCCCCGGCGGGCCCCACCCGCTGACACCGGACATCCTCCTCATCGCGCCACCGGCGCGCCCCGCAGCCCCTCGACGCGCCCCCGCACGCCCCGTGCCCTGAATCGTGACACGTCGAGGGTGGGTTCGGGGAGTGCCTTGTGGCGCGGCGTACGGCCGACCGGTCATCGGCGCTCGGGTAGCGTTCGACGCTTTGTCCCCTCCTGCCCCCATACGCGTACGCCCTGGAGGGCTTGCGCGCGACGATCGGCTCGACCGGCGGGGGGTGCGCGGGCGCCGGGTGCGCGGGTGCGGTTTCGTCCTGGGGAAATACGCCGCCGAAAGCGTGCCGAGGTAAGCGGGCTAAGATTCTTTTGGACGTAGTTGATGGAAAAGAATAAAGTTCGTCGACCCGCACTCGGAGGTCAGGTCTGTCGGATGGTTGTCGCCAGACTCGACCGCAATCGTGAATACATGCAGTGATGGTTCCGTCGCGTTTGTGACTCTCCGGCGGTGGTGTGGCGCAAGTGGACTTCAACCCGGTTGCACCGTGACAGATGTGGCAAGTTGCACCGGTATGGTGTCACGGCGTTCCGCCAGGTGGTTAGGGGCGGATGGCCATCCGGACGGCTGGCGCGAGACATTGCGATGAGACCCTGATCCCCCGACAGCACTGAAGTGATGTCCATCGGTCGGACATTCTCGGTAGGGATTTCTTTGGCGACCTGACTATGCATTCCTCATGCCGGAGTCCCAGACACGGGGCCGGGCCTGGTAATTGGCGCTTCGACGGGCACTTCCGCTTAGTCCCACCCGTTGGACGATCACATTTTTCGCCCGTGGTCGAGGGTTGAAGCCCCCATAGAGGCTCACATCTGAAGCGCCTATGATGATGGCTGATTCCCCGTGATAGGTGTGTTCGCCAAATATGCGTGCCCGAGGTCAGCTGGGGGGCAGGGACTGTGCGGGTGCTTGTGGTGGAGGACGACGAGTCACTCGCCGGGACGATGGTCTTGGCGCTGCGACGTTTCGGGCACGAGGCCGAGCACGTGACGACGGGTGTTGAGGCGCTGACCGTGCTCGGCAAGGCCGAATTCATCCTGCTGGATCTGGGCCTACCCGACCTCGACGGCCAGGAGGTGTGTCGGCGAATCCGGCAGCACTCCTGGATACCCATCATCGTGGTGACCGGTCGCGGTGACGAGTTGAATCGTGTCCTGCTGCTGGAGACGGGCGCGGACGATTATGTCGTGAAGCCGTACAGCATGCGGGAATTGCTGGCCCGAATGGACGCCGTGGTGCGGCGCGGCGCGGTGGGCGAGGTGGGTGAGGCGGGCCGCGCGCTCCGGGGGGCGTCGGCGGGACCGCCGGTGGAGGAGCAGCGACGCCACGGCCCGCTCCAGGTGGACCTGCGGGTACGCCGTGCCTCCCTGCACGACCGTGAGGTCACGTTGACCCGGCGGGAGTTCGATTTGCTCGCGGCTTTGCTCGACGACCCGGGAGCGGTGGTCGGGCGTCAGGAGTTGATCGAACGGGTCTGGGACGAGAACTGGCACGGCTCGACTCGAACGCTGGATGTCCACGTCGGATCTTTGCGGACGAAGCTCGGTGACCGGCGGTGGATCGAGTCGGTGCGGGGAGTCGGTTTTCGGGTGCGAATGCCCGACAGTGAGTTGCGCTGTTAACAACTCGTCCGGACAGGACGGTGGCTTGGCTCGGGTGATGTCGCGCCCAACGGCGTCCACGTTCTGTTCGCCCTGATTATTCACCCGCCTGGAAAGCGCTGTGTGGTCGTGCGGAATGCGCACGGCCGGCTCGAGTGTGTCCCGTTCTAGCCGACTGTCGGAAAAATTACGCACGACGAACGGCGGCTCCGGCCGCTCAGCGGGCCGTGCGACCGACGGATGTGCGGGATGTCCGGCTTCTACGTTTCCGCCTTTTGGCGAGTTTTATGGTCAGCGGAGATGCAAGACATCTGCATGACATTGGTTAACTTTCTCTTTTCCCTGTGCAGAAGATTGCCTGAGCCCTGTCGTCAGCTGTGACCTCCGTTGCAGGTCCGATCCCTAGTGTGATTCGCGTGCCAGACAGGAGTACGGCCATCCTTCGGGTGAGGCCGGCTCCACGAGGCGCACGATGACGGCTCGCTGAGTGGGGGCTCCAGCATGCGGCTGCTCGATGAAGCGCGCGTGGTACTTGACGAGGTTCTTCCCGGGTTGGACAAGCGGCTGGCCGAGTCGCCGCTGTCGACCTGGGAACAGCCGGACGCGCCCGGTCTGGCGGTGTTCAAGGAGGTCGGCGGGCCGGCGCTGCTGGTGCCGCAGGAACACGGTGGGCTGGGTGGGGATCTGCTGACCGCCACCCGGGTGCAACGGGCGATCGGCGCCCGGTCGCCGTCGTTGGCGGTCGCCACCACGATGCACCACTTCTCGATGGCCTCGCTGGTGGAGCTGACCGCCACGTCGACCGGGATGGAGTGGATGCTGCTGACCGCGGTCGCCCGCGACGCCCTCCTGGTCGCCTCCGGGTTCTCCGAGGGCCGGGCCGGCCAGGGGATCCTCACGCCGACGATGACGGCCACCGAGCGCGACGATGTGGTCGTGCTCAACGGCACGAAGAAGCCTTGCAGCCTCGCCCGGTCGATGGACCTGTTGTCCGCCTCGGTCGTACTCCCCGGAGACGACGGCAAGCCGCAGCTCGCGATCGCGGTGGTGCCGGCCGCCGCCCCCGGAGTGTCGGTGCGGCCGTTCTGGAACACTCCGGCCCTGGCCGGAGCGGAGAGCGACGAGGTGATCCTCACCGACGTCGAGGTCCCACAGAGCCTGGTGGTGCGGACGGAACTGGTCGACGGAGACCGGTTGGACCACCTTCAGACGGTCGGGTTCGTCTGGTTCGAGCTGCTGATGGCGTCCAGCTATCTGGGGGCCGCCACCGCGCTGGCCGACCGCCTGCTGGAGTCGAGAAGCGCCGACGTCGGTGTGCAGGCGCAGGTCGCCAGCACGATACGGGCGGCGACGCTGCTGGTGGAGGGCACCGCGACCAGGTCGGGGCCCATCAACGAGGAGCGCCTGGCCGACGTGCTCGTCTGCCGCTACGCGGTGCAGGACGCGATCACCCGGGTGCTCGACCTGACCGTCGAGGCACTGGGCGGCATGGCGTTCATCTCCTCGGGCGAGGTCGCCTACCTCGCGGGCGCCTGCCGGGCGCTGGCGTTCCACCCACCCGGACGTCACCGGATGGCCGCGTCGCTGCGCGACTACTTCACCGGTGGGCCGCTGCGCGTGCCGTAGGCCGCGCGGTGCCGTTTTCCGCCACGTCGCCTCACCGCGCCGACCTGCCTGTCGTCGGCGTTTGACAACACCTCTGCCAACCCAAGGTTGTGATCATGACGGCTGTTCGAACGGTGCTGCTGACCGGCGCGTCCGGGGTGGTCGGCACCGCCCTCATTCCGGAACTGGCGCCCGCTCACGTGGTGGCCCTGGTGCACCGGACCCCCTGCGCCGACGCGACCGAGTCGGTCGTCGGAGACGTCACCGCGCCCAGACTCGGCCTGGCCCCGGCCGACTACGCGTCATTGGCCGCCCGGGTCGACGCGGTCGTGCACTGCGCGGCGCACACCGGCTTCTCCGGTGGCCGACAGGTCACCGAGGACGTGAACATCGCCGGGACCGAGGCGGTGGTCGCGTTCGCCGCGGACGCGGGCGCGCCCCTGTACTACGTCTCCACGGCGTTCGTCGCCCGTACCGAGCTGACCCGCCGGTCACTCGGCCGTGGCACCGGAGACGCGAGCGCGCGGCCGGAGGACTATCTGGACTCCAAGCGGATGGCCGAGCAGGTGGTACGCGACAGCGGTGTGCCGGCGGTGCTGATCCGCCCCTCGGTGGTGATCGGCGACTCCCAGACCGGCGCGATCAGCCGCTTCCAGGGGCTGCACGGCATCTCCACCGTGCTGCTGCGCAACCTCCTTCCGCTGATGCCGATGCCGGCGACCTCGCGGCTCGACTTCGTACCCTGTGACGTGGTCGCCCGCGCGATCGCCTCCCTGGTCTTCGACCGGCAGAGCGAGGGCGAGGTCTGGATCACCGCCGGGCGGGCGGCCCCGACGATCGAGGTGACGATCGACACCGCGGTGTCGGTCGGCGCCGAACTCGGCATCAAGGTGAACCGCCCCCGGATGGTCGAGCCGGAGATGGTGGACAGACTGATCCGCCCGGTCTTCATCGACCCGTTGCCCCCGCCCGCGCGGCGGCGCTTCGACGATCTGCTCGCGATGACCGCGCTGTTCGTCAACGCGCCGGTGTTCCCCAGCACGCTCGGGCAGCTGCCCCGGCAGCCCACGGCCTTGACGGCCGAGCAGGTCACCGACGCGTACCGGGCATCGCTGATCTACCTGGCCCACGCCAAGAAGCTGGTGGCACCGGTGGCCGCCCGGGTGGGGGCACCGGCATGACCAGCGCCGCCGAGATCCAGACCGCGCCGGCCCCGCACGTCGACACGGCGATGGTGCTGGAGACCTACCGCCGACACATCGGCCGAGGTCGGGCCCGGATCGCCGCGATGACCGGCGCGGCTATCGAGGTCGCCTCCTCCGGCGCGCACGTCTGGGACTCGACCGGCCGACGGTACCTCGACTGCGGCGGCTACGGCGTCTTCCTGCTCGGGCACGCGCACCCGGACGTGACCGAGGCGGTGATCGGTCAGATCCGCCGCCATCCCATGGCCACCCGGCTGTTGCTGGAGCCGACGGCGGCCACGGCGGCGGCGGCCCTGGCGGAGGTGACGCCGGCGGGCCTGGACTACGTCCACTTCGTCAACTCCGGCGCCGAGGCCACCGAGACCGCCATCAAGCTGGCCCGGGCCCACGGCAAGCACGTCCTGGTCTCGGCCACGGGCGGCTACCACGGCAAGACCACCGGCGCGCTCGCGCTGACCGCGAGGCCGGTGTTCCAGGAGCCGTTCCGGCCCCTGCTCGACAGCGTCCACGTGCCGTACGGCGACCCGTCGGCCCTGGAGACGGTGCTGGCCGAACGGCACGGCCAGGCGTGCGTCGTGGTCGAGCCCGTCCAGGGCGAGGGCGGCGTGGTCGTGCCCCCGCCCGGCTACCTGACCCGGGTGCAGGAACTCTGCCGCGCGTACGGGGCGATGTTCGTGCTCGACGAGATCCAGACCGGTCTCGGCCGTCTCGGCTCCTGGTGGGGCGCGGACGACGAGGGCGTACGGCCGGACATCCTGCTCGTGGGTAAGAACCTCTCCGGCGGTGTCGTCCCCGTCGCCGCCGCGGTCGCGACGGCCGAAGCCTATGCGCCGCTGGACAACGACCCGTTCCTGCACACCTCCACCTTCGCCGGTGCTCCGGTGGCGATGGCCGCCGCCGCGGCGGCGGTCCGGGTCATCGCCCGTGACGGGCTGGTGACCCGGGCGGCCGGCCTCGGCGAGCGCATCCGGCAGGTGCTCGACGAGACGCTCGGCGACCTGCGCGGTGATGTCGTCACCGACATCCGTGGCCGAGGACTGCTGCTCGGTGTCGAACTCGCCGACGAGGCACTGGCCGGGCAGCTGATGCTGCACCTGCTGGAGGCCGGGGTGGTCGTCAACCACTCCCTCAACGCGCACCGGGTCGTCCGACTGACCCCGCCGGCGGTCCTGACCGACCGTGACCTTGACGAGCTGCACAGCGCGCTGCGCACCGCGGCGCAGCAGCTCACTCGCCACGCAACGACTCATCGAAAGGCGGTCCGCCGTGCCTGATGTCACGATCGACGCCCTCGTCCCAGCGACCACCGCGGCCGAGGTCTACAACAAACTCCGCGACTTCGGTGCCTACCCCCGCTACACCGACGCCGTCCGGGAGGTCAAGGTACTCGCCGTCGACGACGACACCGTGGAGACCCGCTGGTCGGTCAACTTCCGCAACGGCGTGCTCTGCTGGACCGAACGCGACACCTTCGACGACGCCACCCAGACCATCGCGTTCACCCAGCTCGACGGCGACTTCCACCGGTTCGACGGAGCCTGGTCGGTGCGGACCGACGACTCCGGCGTCAAGGTGCGCTTCGCGTGCAGCTTCGACCTCGGAATGCCCAGCCTCGCGGCCATCGTCGACCCGATCGCCTGCGAGGCGTTGACCGAGAGCATCCAGCTCATCCTGCATGGACTCCTCGGCGACGACGTGGCGTTCAGCGACGCCGACACTCCCGTGCTCGCCGCGCAGAGGGGATGACATGTCGACTGCGGCCACCCGTGACGCGGCGGCCACCGGAGGCGACGAGGCGGCCGGGCCACCGGCGGTCAGCATCCCGGCGCTGCGCGAGGCGTTCGCCCACCTGCCGGCCGCGGTCACTGTGGTCACCACCCTCGCACCCGACGGACCGGTGGGGATGACCGCCAGCGCGGTGGCGTCGCTGTCCCTGGATCCACCACTGCTGCTGGTGTGTGCCGCCAACACCTCCGGCACGCTCGCCCGGCTACGCGCGCACGGTCGGTTCGCCGTCAACACGCTGCCCGCCGGGCACGGCGCGCTGGCCCACACGTTCGCCAACCCGGAACCGCACCCGGGGCACCGGTTCGCCTGCGCCCCGTACCGCATCGTCGACGCGGTGCCCGTACTGGGCGACGCGCTGACGGTGTTCACCTGCACCGTCGAGCAGACCCACCCCGGCGGCGATCACACCATCGTCGTCGGGCGGATCACGGCCGTCTCCCATCACGCCGGGCAGCCGCTGCTCTGGCATGCCCGAAGCTACCGGCGGCTGGCCCCGGCCGCCGGCGATCACCTGTCCGACCAGCCCAGGAGGTTCTGACCATGGCCAAACGCACCCTTTCCGGCAAGGTCGTCGCGATTACCGGCGGCAGTCTCGGCATCGGCCGTGCCACCGCCGAGGCGTTCATCGCGGCCGGAGCCCAGGTCGCCATCGGCGCCCGCGATCTCGACCGGGCCGTCAGCGCGGCCAGGTCGATCGGCGCGATCGCCTTCCCCCTCGACGTCACCGACTCCGGCAGTGTGGAGAAGTTCTGCCGGCAGGTCGAGGAAGACCTCGGGCCGATCGACGTCTTCGTCAACAACGCCGGCGTCATGCTCGTCGGACGCCTCGAGAACGAGAGCGACGACGTCACCGCCCAGCAGCTCAACGTCAACCTGCTCGGCACCATCAACGGCGTGAAGACCGTGCTGCCGCGGATGCGCGCCCGGGGCCGTGGCCACATCATCAACATGGTCTCCGCCGTCGGGATGGTGGGCCTGCCCGGCTGCGCCACCTACTCCGCCGCCAAGCACGGCGTCGTCGGACTCTCCGAAGCCGTCCGGGGCGAACTGCGCGGAACCGGCGTCGACCTCTCCATCATCCTGCCGATTCCCGCCCAGACCGAACTGACCTCCGGTGTGGGGAAGGGCCGTTTCGTGCCCTACCTCAAGGCGACCGACATCGCCGCCGCCACCGTGCGTACCGCCCGCCGTCCCCGCTACCACGTCTACGTGCCGGGCTGGACGAACCCGGTCACCCGGATCCTCGGTCTACTGCCGCAGGGGTGGCGTGACGCCGCAGGTCGGTTGCTCAAGGCCGACCAACTGCTCAAGACCACCGACGCCGCCGCTCGCGTCAAGTACGAGGAGCGGGCTCGGGCGACGACTCTCACTCGCGAGGTGTAGTGCCATGGCCAATCGGGGAGCGATTCTGCGGGGCCGTGGCCCGGCCGTCTTCTCATCCACCGTCATCGACAACATCGTCCATGTTCACCCGCTCGTCGCGGTCGCCCTCTACCTGCCGGTCATCGTCGTCACCGCAGTGGCCTCGTTCGGCCAGGCGTCTGCGCCGGCACTGGTCGGCTGGGCGGTCGGCGGCTACCTGACCTGGACTCTCGTCGAGTACTGGGGTCACAGGCTGGTGCTGCACTTCGAACCGGAGCAGGGCTGGGGGGCGTGGTTCCACCGCATCGTCCACGGCCTGCACCACGACTATCCGCAGGATTCCCGCCGGTCCATCATGACCCCGCTGCTGTCCATCCCGATCGTCGGCATCGCCCTGCTGGTGTCGATCGTGCTGCTGGACCTGCCGAGCATGTACGCGTCCGGCTTCGTCTTCGGCTACCTCGCCTACGACCTCATCCACCTCTATCTGCACCACTCCCGTCCCAAGTCCGGTCCGATGAAATGGCTGCACGAGCTGCACATGCGGCACCACTTCCGGGACGACGGCCGTGGATTCGGGGTTTCCGCGCCGTACTGGGACAAGGTGTTCGGCACCGCGATCAACCGCAGCAGGCGGGCCGCGCAGTGACGCAGACCCATCCGCGCGCCGCCGGTGCCGGCCAGTCGAGCCCGCCAACCGTTTCGAGTGCGGCGTCGGGAGGTGGGGGAGTGCCCGGTTACCGGGACATCCCCACCTCCCGGTGGGATCCCGATGCCCCGACCGACCTAAACGAGGCCGAAGCGTTCCTTCGGCTGTTCCACGACGAGAACGACGACGCCGAAAACCTGGGCGCTCGGTTGGCCGCGGTCCGCGCGGAGATCGCCGCCACCGGCACCTATACGCACACGCGTGAAGAACTCACATTCGGTGCCCGGGTCGCCTGGCGTAACTCGTCACGTTGCATTGGTCGCCTGTACTGGCGCAGTTTGCGACTGCTCGATCGTCGCGATGTGCACACCGCCGACGGCATCTACAGCAGCGTGGTCGATCATCTGTGCAGCGCGACCAACAACGGCAACATCCGACCCACCATCACGGTCTTTCCGCCGGCCCGACCCGGTCAGCCTTACGCCCGTATCTGGAACGAGCAGCTCATCCGCTATGCGGGACACCGGCAATCCGACGGCCACGTTGTCGGCGACCCCCGGTACGTCGATTTCACCGCCGCCGTCAGCGCGATGGGTTGGATCGGCAAAGGGACCGCATTCGACATCCTGCCGCTGGTCATCGACACTCCCGCCGAGGGCCCGCGCCTGTTCGATCTACCCGAACACGCGGTCAGTGAAGTCCACCTCAGCCACCCCGAACACCCCTGGTTCGCCGACCTCGATCTGCGCTGGCACGTCGTACCGGCCATCTCGCACATGCGCCTGACCATCGGCGGAATCCACTACCCGTGCGCGCCGTTCAACGGGTGGTACCTCGGCGCCGAGATCGGTGCCCGTAACCTCGCCGACCTCGACCGCTACAACATGCTGCACGTCGTGGCCGACAAGCTCGGCCTCGACACCAGCACGGACGCGACGCTGTGGCGCGACCGGGCCATGGTCGAGCTCAACATAGCCGTGCTGCATTCGTTCACCACGGCGGGTGTGCGGATCAGCGACCACCACACCGAGGCCCACCTGTTCTGCACCCACATCGAGCGGGAGGAGCGCCTGGGCCGTTCCGTCCCGGCCGACTGGACCTGGATCGTGCCGCCGCTGTCCGGCAGCGCCACCCCCGTATTCCACCGCTATTACCATGAAGCCGACCTTCGCCCGAACTTCTATCTGGACCCGGAGGCGCGTGCTCTCGCCCTAGGCGCCGCCGCCGAGCCCGCCGGACGTTGTCCCGTTACCGGAGCGTCCGCACAACCGACCGAATCCATGTGAAGATTGCATACGGCGCCTGGTCGCGCGCCGTAGCCTCGCACTTTCCCACGTCGACCGACCTGGCCGGCGCATGAAACAGAAAATCATCGCTTCACACCGATGTCTCTTCCACATGCGATGATGGCCGTGCTCGCCACTCGAAGAATCCCTAGAAGGACGACAAATGCTCAACTGGCTGGGCCACATCACCGTGCGCGCCCGCGCGATCGTGCTCGTTCTCGCCGTCGCGGTACTCGTGGCCGCCGGTCTGACCGCCGGCAGTGTCACGGACCGACTCGCCGGCGGAGGTTTCAATGACGCGGGCGATGAGGTCGCCGCGGCCGTACGCGTCCTGGAAGACGAATTCAAGGCAGGCGAATCCAATATCATCCTGATGGGTGATGCCGGCGGGACCGACGTGGACAGCCCCGAGGTCGCCCAGGCGGGTCAGGCCCTGACGAATCGTCTGGCCGCCGAGCCGGACGTCGTCGATGTCGCCTCCTACTGGACGACCGGCCTGCCGTCGCTGAAGTCGCGCGACGGCACCAAGGCCATCGTCGTCGGGCGCATCACCGGCGACGACAAGAGCATCGAGGCTCGGGCGGGCGAGCTCAGCACCGCCTACACCCAGTCCGACGGTCCGCTGCGGGTGGCCGTGGGCGGCAGCGCCGAGGTGACCCGACAGCTCAGCGTGCAGAGCGAGAAGGACCTCATCCGCGCCGAGGTGATCGCCCTGCCGGTCACCCTGATCCTGCTGATCGTGGTCTTCGGCGGGCTCATCGCCGGGCTGCTTCCGGTCGCCGTCGGGATCTTCACCGTCCTCGGCGCCCTGCTCATCCTCTACGGGCTCGCCGGCCTCACCGACATCTCCGTCTTCGCGCTCAACCTGACCACGGCGCTCGGCCTCGGTCTGGCCATCGACTACAGCCTGTTCATCGTCTCCCGGTTCCGCGAAGAACTGGGCAACGGTCTCGAGGTACGCCAGGCGGTGATCCGGGCGGTCAACACCGCCGGCCGTACCGTCACCGTCAGCGCGCTCGCGGTGGCCGGTTCCCTCGCGGTCCTCCTGGTCTTCCCGCAGATGTTCCTGCGCTCCATCGCCTACGCCGGCATCGCGGTCGTCGCCTGCGCCACCATCGCCGCGGTCGTCGTCCTCCCCGCGCTGCTGGCGGTGCTCGGCCACCGGGTCAACGCCCTGGCCGTTCGCCGCGCCAAGCGCCGCGAGGGCACCGGTTGGCAGCGCATCGCGCACGCCGTCATGCGCCGTCCGCTGATCGTGGCCACCGCCGCGGTGGCGATCCTGCTCCTGCTCGGGTCGCCGATCCTCGACATCCGCTTCGGCGACGTCGACGACCGCGCCCTGCCCACGAGCTCCACCGCCCGGCAGGTCTCCGACCATCTCCGCAGCGACTTCGACACCCGCGACGCCGACGCCATCGCCGTCGTGGCCAGCGGTATCGGCGATCCCAATACCCAGACCACGGCCATCAGCGAGTACGCCACCGCCCTGTCCCGCCTCGACGGTGTCGCCCGCGTCGACGCCCTGACCGGCAGCTACGCCGGCGGTCAGCAGGTCGCCCCACCCGGGCCCGCCTCCGCCCGATTCGCCGCGCCGACGGCGACCCGGCTTCAGGTCGTACCCGATGTCGAGCCCATCTCGCCCGAGGGTGAGGAACTCGTCAAGAGGATCCGTGCCGCCGACGCGCCGTTCTCCGTCAAGCTCGCCGGTCCCTCCGTCGCGTTGCTGGACGGAAAGACGCTCATCGCCGACCGGCTGCCCCTCGCCGGAGCGCTCATCGCGGCCATCAGCTTCCTCGTCCTGATGATCGTCTTCGGCAGCCTGCTGCTGCCGCTGATCAGCCTGGTCCTCAACGTGCTCAGCCTCTCCGCGGCCTTCGGCGCGATGGTGTGGGGCTTCCAGGAGGGCCACCTGGCGGGGCTGCTCGACTTCACCAGCACCGGCACCATCGAGATCTCCATCCCGGTGTTGCTGTTCTTCCTGGCCTTCGGCCTCGCCACGGACTACCAGGTCTTCATGCTCTCCCGCATCAAGGAGGAGTACGACAAGACCCACGACAACAGCGACGCCGTCGCCACCGGTCTGCAGCGCACCGGCCCCATCATCACCGCCGCCGCCGCGCTCATCGCCATCGTCTTCATCGGACTGGCCGCCGGCGACATCTCCATCATCAAGCTCCTCGGCGTCGGCCTCGCGCTCGCCATCATCGTCGACGCGACCATCGTTCGGGCCGCTCTCGTCCCGGCGTTCATGCGCCTGGCGGGTCGGGCGAACTGGTGGGCGCCCCGTCCCGTCCAGTGGCTGCACCGGACCCTCGGCATCCACCACGCGCCGGCCGATTCCCCCAGCGCCGACGCGGCCGGGTCGCCGGACGCGCTGCGCAGCGCGACGGGTTGACCTGACGCGCGACGATGTAGACCCTCATCGGTCTCGGTGACCTGTGGCGAGGCACTGTGGTCAGACACCTGACCGCGGCGTCTCGCCACAGGTACGCATCCAGCGGTGGCAGCCGGGACGGCGTTGTGGCCGGCGGTGGGGGTTCGTAGGCTCGTGCCACCACCGTCCACCGGGCGGGCGATTCGGGGAAGGGAAGCCGGTGCTGTACTGGCTGTTGAAGTACGTGCTGCTCGGCCCGCTGCTGCGGCTCATCTTCCGGCCGCAGGTGGAGGGCCTGCACCATGTTCCGGCTACCGGTCCGGTCATCCTGGCCAGCAACCACCTCTCCTTCTCCGACTCGATCTTCACGCCGTTGATCGTGCCCCGGAAGGTCACCTTCGTGGCCAAGGCGGAGTACTTCACCGGCAAGGGGATCAAGGGCTGGTTGACCAAGATGTTCTTCACCGGCACCGGCACCATCCCGGTGGACCGCTCCGGTGGGCAGGCCGCCCGCGCCGCGCTGGACACCCAGCTGACGGTGCTGCGGGCCGGTGGCATCGCCGGCATCTATCCGGAGGGCACCCGATCGCCCGACGGTCGGCTCTACCGGGGCAAGACCGGGGTGGCCCGGCTGGCGTTGGAGAGCGGTGCGCCGGTCGTACCGGTGGTGATGCTCAACCTGGACGAGATCCAGCCGCCCGGCCAGCTCATCCCGAAACTGGCCCGGGTGCGGATCCGGTTCGGCCCGCCGCTGGACTTCTCCCGTTACGCCGGTCTGGCCGGTGACAGGTTCGTCGAGCGCGCCGTCACCGACGAGATCATGTACGAGTTGATGGAACTCTCCGGTCGCGAGTACGTCGACGTGTACGCCCAGAAGCTCAAGGCCCAACCCGCCGCGAGCAGCACACCAGTCGCGGCCTGAACCGTCCGGTGCCGCGCCCTCGGGGTGGGCGGCGCGACCGGGCGGCGACGGTTCAGGAGGCGAGGGTCTGCGTGGGGTCGGCGGGCGGGTGGGCCAGGTCGAGCAGGCCGGGTGCGCCGTTGCGGTGGGCGAAGGCACGCAACTCGGCCAGGGGAGCGCTGGCGGCCGCGTGGTCACCGGCGTAGGCCATCTCGCGTACCGCGAAGGTCAGCGCCAGCATCCGGTCGGTGACGTCGGGGATGCCGGCGTAGATCTCGGCGGCGGCCAGGTGCAGCTCGGCGGCGTGCCGGTGGTTCTCGTCGGCCCCGGCCAGCGCGCCGGTCACGGTCCGCAGCGCCGCCTCCGACCACGGCGTACGGTGGCCGACCCGACCGAGCATGGCACGTACCCGAGCCGCGGGCTTGCGACCGGCGATGGTGGCCGCCCAGCTCGCCGCCGCGATCCACTCGCCACTGGCCAGTGCCGGCACGGCGGACCACGACTCGGCCAGCTCGTCGACCAGCGCGGCGGCCTCGTCGACGCGACCCTGCACCGCCCGGCACAACGCGCCCATCGCGAGCATCGTCCAGTGCAGCCGGTAGAAGCCACTACGTCGGGCGACGTCCAACGCGGCGGCCACGTCGTCGCGGGGTGGTGTTCCGGTCGACGCCGGATCCGTGGGCGGACCCGGTGGCACCGGCTGGCCACGCAGCAGCAGCAGGCATGACCGCAGGCCGCGCACCTGCATGTCCCAGCTGCCGGTCGGGGTGTCCACGAAGGCGTCGGCGGCGGCGAGCAGTCGGCCGAAGTCCCCCTCGAACCAGGCCCGCATCGCCTCACTGGAATAGCTGGTGGTCAGGGTCTGCCCGCTGGCGGTACGCGCCGGCACCGCCGAGAGCAGGGCGTCGGAGCGTACCCAGTCACCCTCCTCGCAGACGGCGTAGGCGAGGTTCTGGGTGGCCCGGGGCAGCGCGAGCAACTGACCGGCCCGGCTGAACTCGACGATGGAGTACAACTCGTCCAGCCCGGCCCGGTCACCGGCCTGATAGCGAGCGGTGGCCGCGGTGATCCGGGCGTTGGTGCGGATCTCGGTCAGCCCGAGCCGTTCGCCGATCTCGGCTGCCGTGTCGGCTGCCGCCACGGCCGGATCACGTTCGTAGTTGAGCATGTGCAGCCGCCCCAGCTCGGCGAAGGCGTCGGCCTTCTGCGCGCTGTCCGGCAGCGGCTCGAACAGGCGTACCGCCCGGTCCAGGCAGGCCAGCGCGGCGGGCCGGTCGGCGCGTAGCCACGCCGCCTGGCCGAGCAGCGTCCAGGCCCGCGCCGCACACGCCTCGTCGCCGTGGGCGAGCAGCCGGTCCGCGAGCGTCTGCACCTGCTCCGGCCCGCCGCTGGAGAGGAAGGCGTTGCCGTCGCGGTGGAACGAGATCTCGGTGCTGAGCAGCTCCAGTTGGAGGCGGCCCACCGAGTCGGAGTCGTCGGCCAGGCCGAGCGCCCGGGCGGCGTGGCTGGCGGCGGCGTCCAGCCCGTGCAGCGCGTACGCCCGGCGTGCCGCCCGGTGCAACGCGGCCCGTGCCGGCGCCCCGTAGCGGCGGGTGTCCATGCCGAGTGAGCGGGCGATCTCGTGCGCCACCCAGCGGTGGTGGGCCAGCACCTCGGCCAGGTCGGTGTCCCGGCTCTGGGAGAGCGTGTCCAGCCAGTCGGCGGTGCGTTCGTGCCGGGCCACCCGCTCGGTGCGGGGCAGCCGCTGGTAGCACACGTCGCGGACCAGGACGTGCCGGAAGCGGTACTCCGGCTGACCGGCCATGGTGGAGGCGGCCTGCTCGTGGACGAAGTCCCGCTGCTCCAGCCGGCGCAGGGCGCGCTCGACGGACTCGACCGGCTGCCCGACGGCGGCGGCCACCGCGCCCGGCCAGAACTGCACCCCGACGACGGCGGCGGCCAGCAGCACCGCCCGGTCCTTGGCGTCGAGCAGGTCGACCCGGTTGGCGATGACCGCGTGCACACTCTCCGGCATGGGCAGGTCGAGGTGCTTCTCCAGCGACCAGCCGCGACCGGACTGCCGCAACGCGCCCTGCTCGATCAGCATCCGGACGTACTCGTGGGCGTAGAGCGGATTGCCGCCGGCCACCTCGATCAGCGGGGTGAGCAGGTCGGCGGAGAACGCGGCCTGGCCGAACATGTGCGCGTACAACGCGGCGATGCCGGTGTCCCGCAGCGGCGGCAGAGTGATGGTGACCGAGCCGGTGATGGTCCCCGCCCAGCTCGGATCCCGGTCGACCAGTTCCGGGCGAGCGGTGCACAGCAGCAGCAGCGGCACGTCCCGGGCCGCCGCGCCCAGCAGCTCCACGAAGCGCAGCATCGCGTCGTCGGCCCAGTGCAGATCCTCGAAGACGAGCACGGTGGGGCGGCGGGCCGCCAGCGCCAGCAGGAACCGTCGCCACGCCGATTCCGCCTCCTCCGCCGGCAGCGGGGTGCCGGCCAGCCCGACCAGCGGACGTAGCGCGTCGGCCACCCGGTCCCGCTCGGTGGGGCCGACCAGTTCGCTGACGGCGGCGGTGAGTCGCTGCGCGGCGCTGGCCGCCGGGTCGGTGTCGAGGATGCCCGCCTCGGCCTTGACGATGTCGGCCAGCGCGGCGAACGTGACGTTCTCGCCGAACGGCGGGCACCGGCCGATCCGCCAGGTCAGCGGCTCGTCCACCAGCCGGTCGGTGTGGCGGTGCAGCTCGCGGACGAGGCGACTCTTGCCGATGCCGGCCCGACCGAAGACGGTGACCACCTGGGGGCGGCGGTCGCGCAGGCTGCGGTGCAGGGCGTTGACCAGCATGCCCAGCTCGTGTTCCCGGTCGATCAGGGGAGTGGTGTCCGGCTCCCGGTCGGTGGGCTGCCGGCGTACGGCGGAGCGGGCCAGCCACACCTCGGTCGGCGCGGACCGGCCCCGCAGGGTGACCGGGGGCTGCTCGTCGTAGCGGATGCTGTCCCGGGTGAGCGCGTGCGTGGCGCCGTCGACCAGCACCCCACCGGGCGGCGCGGCGGACTGTAACCGGGAGGCGGTGTTGACCACGTCACCGGCGACGATGGCCTGCCCACCGTTGCGGGCGGCGGCCACGTCGACCAGCGCCTCTCCGGTCGCCACCCCGACCCGGAAGCGCAGCCCGTCGGTGCCGGTGGGGGTGAACCGGGTCAGCACCCGCTGCAACTCCAACCCGGCCCGCACACACCGCAGCGCGTCGGTCTCGGTGGCCACCGGCGCACCGAACAGCGCCATCACCGCGTCGCCGATGTACTTCTCCACCACCCCGCCGTACTGGCCGACCACCCGCCGGGCGGTGGAGAAGAAACCGGTCTGCATGCCACGGACCAGCTCCGGGTCGGCCCGCTCGACGTACGGGGTGAAGTCGATGAGGTCGACGAAGAGCACGCTGACCCGACGGCGGTCCTCCTGGTTGATGGCCCCCGCCAGGTCCGTGCCGGGGCGGGGCGTGCCGCAGGAGGTGCAGAAGACCACGTCCCGCGCGAGCGGGCGCAGGCAGTGCGGGCAGACGGCACCGAGTTCCGCGCCGCAGCCACCGCAGAAGCGGTCGCCCTCGGCGGCGGTACGTCCACAGCGGTCACACTGCGCGGCGATGACACCCTCCACTGGCAGGCCCCGACGCCCCGGGGCGCAGCATCGAGTATCGCCGTCCGGCGCACTGTCGGGTACCGGGCTGTTGGCTTGTGGACACTCAGCCGGGCAGCTCAACACGCTCCGGAACGGCTAGATTCAGCAGCCTATTCGTCGACCGCCGATCAGGGGGACAGCTCCATGGTGTACGTGATGCTGAAGAGCGACTGGACCGACGGTAACGGGGTCACCCACTCCGCCGGAGACTCGGTGGACGTGGACGCCGCCACCCTCGCGCAGCTTCAGGCGCAGGGGATCGTCGGCGAGGTGCCCGGTGGTGGCAAGGACGGTACGGACTGGGTCGGGCCGGGCGGCACCGACTGGGTCGGGCCGGGCAGCACCCAGCCCTGACCGAATACACCTGCGGGCGGGGCCGGGACGATCGTCCCGGCCCCGCCCGCGTAGCTGTGTGCCGGTCCGGCCGGTCAGCGCTCGTTCATGCCGGCGCGGCGACGTAGCGCGGGCACGTCGGTGACGACGATCCGTCGACCCTCGGTACGCAGCCAGCCCCGGTTGGCGAACGACCCGATCGCCTGGTTGACGCTCTGCCGGGAGCCACCGGCCATCTCGGCGAGCTGGCTCTGGTTCAGCTCGATGGTGATCATCGGGGCCTGACTCTCACCGGCGAGCCGGACCAGTGTCTTGGCCACCCGACCCGGCAGGTCGAGGAAGACGTGGTCGGCGTTCTGCTCGGTCAGCCGGCGGATCAGCGCACCGAGTGACCGCATCACCGCGTCGAGGATGCGGGCGTTCGAGTGCACCAGCTCCATGAACGCCGGGCGGGACAACGCCAGCGCGGCGGTGTCCTCGATCGCCTCGGCGGAGGTCGACCGGGTCGAGGCGTCCAGCAGAGAGACCTCGCCGAGCACGTCCGGCGGGCGCATCACGGTCAGGATCGCCCGCTCGCCGGTGGGCGCGGTCCGGAACACGGCCACCGCGCCCCGCCGCAGGATGATCAGCGACTCGCCCGGGTCGTTCTCCACGAACAGCAGCTGACCCTTGCGGTACGTCCGGGGCACCGCCGCGGCGACCACCCGCTGGCGTACCTCCGGTTCGAGCCCGGCGAACATGTCAACGCCGGTGAGCGCGTCGCCCGGCTCCGGCAGGCGCATTTCCACGGCCCCACCCCTCCCCGGTCAAGGACCCCAACTCGCTCACCGGGTGAGCCTGGCGGCCCTGACGGGGTGATCCGACACCCGTTCGGCGTCCGGCAGCGGTAACACATCAGATCATGACGGTCCGGTCGCGTGCTGTACACCCCTCAAACTACTTCCGTGACCGGTTCGAGCTGCGGCGTGACCTCGCGGTGGCCCGTGGAAGCGCTCCCGGTGTCGCAGACCCGATCGACGGGCCGTGACGGCCGTCGGCAAGGATGGTACCGATGGCCTACCGCTACTTCTACGACTGCGAGTTCATCGAGGACGGCCGGACCGTCGAGCTGGTCTCGATCGGCGTCGTCGATGAGCACGGCCGCGAGTTCTACGCGGTCTCCACCGAGTTCGACGCCTCCCGGGCGGTGCCCTGGGTCCGCCGCAACGTGCTGGACAAGTTGCCGTCTCCTGCCGACCGCTCCTGGCGGTCCCGGGAGCGCATCCGGGACGACCTGTACGACTTCCTGGTCGAACCGATCCGGGGGCGTCCCGGCGAGCAACTGGAGCTGTGGGCCTGGTACGCCGCGTACGACCACGTGGCGTTGGCGCAGCTGTGGGGCGCGATGCCGGCGCTGCCCCGGGAGATCCCCCGGTACACCAAGGAGCTGCGGCAACTGTGGGACGACCGGGGGCGGCCCCCGCTGCCGAACGTCGCGGCGGCCCGGCACGACGCCCTGGTCGACGCCCGGCACAACCTGGCCCGGTGGCGGGCGATGACCGGTTCGTGAGATCCGCTCTCGCGGTCGTGCTGCCCACCGCCGACGCCCGGGGCTACTGACCGGTAGCGGGGCGCGGTGTGAGCAGTACCGAGCGGCGACTACAGTTCGTAGGGACGGCCCGCCCCGGGCCGGCAACGGTGCCGAGAGTCCGCGCTGACACATATCCTGGGGCTTGATCGGGCTTGACCAGATGCTCCCCAGGAGGATGAGCAGATCATGCGTATCGGCGTGCTCACCGGCGGCGGCGACTGCCCGGGTCTCAACGCGGTCATCCGGGCGGTGGTCCGTAAGGGCGTCGCCAGCTACGGCCACGAGTTCGTGGGTTTCCAGGACGGGTGGAAGGGCCCACTCGAAGGGCTTTCCCGTCCGCTCGGCATCGCGGAGGTCCGCGGCATCCTGCCCCGTGGCGGCACGATCCTCGGCTCCTCGCGGACCAATCCTTTCAAGATCGAGAACGGTGTCGAGCGGATCAAGGAGAACTTGGCCGCGCAGGGCGTCGACGCGCTGATCGCCATCGGCGGTGAGGACACCCTCGGCGTCGCCACCAAGCTCCACGAGCTGGGCGTCAACGTCATCGGCGTGCCGAAGACCATCGACAACGACCTCGGCGCGACCGACTACACCTTCGGCTTCGACACCGCCGTCAACATCGCCATGGAGGCGATCGACCGGCTGCACACCACCGCCGAGAGCCACCACCGCACCCTGGTGGTCGAGGTGATGGGCCGCCACGCCGGCTGGATCGCCCTGCACGCCGGCCTGGCCGGTGGCGCCAACGTGATCCTGCTGCCGGAGCGGCAGTTCGACGTCGAGCAGGTCGCCGGCTACGTCGAGAAGCGCTTCCAGCACCAGTACGCCCCGATCGTCGTGGTCGCCGAGGGCGCGCAGCCGCTGGAGGGCCAGATGGTCCTGCAGAACCAGGAGCTGGACGCGTTCGGACACGTCCGGCTCGGTGGCATCGGCCAGTGGCTGGCCGAGCAGCTGGAGGCCAAGACCGGCAAGGAGGCCCGCACGGTCGTGCTCGGCCACATCCAGCGCGGCGGCACCCCCACCGCGTTCGACCGGGTGCTCGCCACCCGGCTGGGCCTGCAGGCCATCGACGCCGCCCACGAGGGTGACTGGGGCAAGATGGTCGCGATGCAGAGCACCGACATCGTCCGCGTCCCGCTCGCCGACGCGACCGCCGAGCTGAAGACCGTTCCGCTGGAGCGGTACGCCGAGGCCGAGGTCTTCTTCGGTAGCTGATCGTCGTTCCGGCGTCGCGGACGGGCCGTCGGGCCCGCCGCGACGCCGGCCCACGAAGGGGGTACGCCAGGTGTCAGCCGGGGGGCACACCGTCGCGGTGATCGGGGCGGGCAAGATCGGCGAGCTGATGCTCTCCGGGCTGCTGCGATCGGGCTGGCCGGTGGACCGCCTGGTGGCCACCGCCCGTCGTCCGGCCCGCGCCGAGGAACTGACCGCCCGCTACGGCGTCCGGGTGGTGGACAACATCACCGCCGTGGACGAGGCCGACGTGCTGGCCGTCTCGGTGAAGCCACAGGACGCCGCCGCGCTGTTGGACGAGATCGGGCCCAAGGTGCCGCCCGGCAAGCTGGTGATCTCACTCTGCGCCGGCCTGCCCAGCAGCTTCTTCAGCCGCCGGTTGCCGGAGGGCACCCCGGTGGTGCGGGTCATGACCAACACCCCGGCGCTGGTGGACCAGGCGATGACCGCGATCTCGGCGGGCGCGTACGCCACCGGTGAGCACCTGGCGCTGGCCGAGGAGATGTTCAAGCCGTTGGGTGCGACGATCCGGGTGCCGGAAACCCAGCAGGACGCGGTGACCGCCCTCTCCGGCTCCGGCCCGGCCTACTTCTACCTGCTGGTCGAGGCGATGACCGACGCCGGCATCCTGCTCGGCCTGCCCCGTCAGGTGGCGCACGACCTGATCGTGCAGACCGCGATCGGCTCGGCGGTGATGCTGCGCGACTCCGGCGAGCATCCGGTGAAGCTGCGCGAGGCGGTCACCTCGCCCGCCGGCACCACCATCTCCGCCATCCGGGAGCTGGAGAACCACGGCGTACGGGCGGCGTTGCTGGCCGCCCTGGAGGCCGCCCGCGACCGGGCCCGCGAACTCGCCGCCCAGGTCGACTGACCGCTCAGCGGCCGGCGGCGTCCGGTGGTGACGCCCCGGCCGAGCCGCCGAGCCGCCGCCGGACCAGCAGCATCAGGACGAGCATGGCGACCGTCCCGGACGGCGGCACCCAGCGAGACTGATGCTGGGCGAGCGTGCCGAGGGCGCCGCCCGTGGTGTAGCAGCCGAGGGCGAACAGCCCGAGCAGGGCGGCGTGTCGGGCCTCGACACGACCGGCGCGGGGGCCGAGGAACCAGCGCACGGCCTGTTCACCGGTGTGCTTCGTGGTACCCGACTGATAGGTGATCGGCGTGGGAACACCCGTGGCACGGGTCGCCACGGTGGTCAGGCTGCCCATGGCGACCGCACCGGCCGCCGCGAGCAGCACCCGTGACGCCATGCCGTACCGGCCGTGCGCGAGCGCCAGGTCGAGCACCGTCCAGACGACCATCACGGCCGCGGTGACCGCGAGGGCGACCATCGACGCCATCGGCGGTCGGAGACTGCGCCGAAGCAGGTCGACCAGCCCGGCGCTGACGGCGAACGCGACGATGGCCGCCCCGGAGACCGGCCACTCCGGGTGCTCCCCGGCCGGGCCCATGCCGAGGAAGATGACGTTGCCGGACTGGTTGGCCACGAACGCGCCGTACCGGAGGAACGCGAAGGCGTCCAGAGCACCGGCGGTGACGATCGCGAGTGCCAGGGCCGTGAGCGGCAGCCGGAACTCCCGGTAGGCGTCCGTGGTGCCGTCCTGGCCCTCGGGCGGCACCGACCGGTTCACCATGCCTCCATCCGTGCGCGAGACCGTGCCGGTCCAGGCCACCTCGGGCAGCGGGCGCAGCAGGCCAGGGCGAAGCGGGGGAGTGGCCCGGCAACTGTCAAACGGGTCAGGAGCGGGGTGGGACACGCACGAGTCCGACTCCCGGCGGCGCCGGTGGTGCTTCGCCGCTCTCGGCAGTCGACACCGTCGTCCTGACCGGACGGGTCGTGGCGCATACTGACCCGGTGTTCACTCTCGCCCAGGCCCGACACCTGGTGGCCACCCTGCATCCCCGGATCGACGAGCTGATCCGGGTACGCGCCGACCTGGCCGAGTTGCAGGCCGACCTCGCCAACCATGGGCTCAGCGCACTCGGCGGCCGGGCCGAGGTCAAGAGCCTGGAAGCCAGGCTGCACGCGGTCCTCGACGAGATCCGGCAGTACGGCATCGAGGTCAAGGGCGTGGCGCCGGTGCTGCTCGACTTCCCGGGCGAGCGCGAGGGTCGGCAGGTGCTCTGGTGCTGGCTGGAGGGCGACACCGACGTACGGTGGTACCACCGCGCCGACTGCGGTTTCGCCGGCCGCCGCCCGGTCTGACCCGGTGATGTCTACGACGAGGCGGTCAGGCGTGGCCGCCAGTCGTTTCGACGATCAACTCGGCGCGTGACGGCCGCTGATGATCGTAGCGGTGCTGAACGCGTGCGTTCTCGTGCCCAGCGTGCTCGCCGATACCCTGCTTCGCTGGGCTGAGCAGGGCTTCCGCCCTACCTCGACGCCGGTCCTGCGCCGGGTCGTACCGGAAGGTGAGTGTTGATGTTCGCTCTGCCGTTGACCGCCGATGCCGAGCTGCGGCCGTTGAATCCGTGGCACGCCGAGGAGTTCCTGGCCAACCTGGACCGGTCGCGGCAGCACATCGCGCCGTGGGTGTCGCCGTCCTTCGTGGCCACCGACCTCGACGGGGCGCGGCACGTGCTCCAGCGTTATGCCGACCGGTGGGCCCGCGACGACGGTGGCATCTGGGGGATCTGGTCCGACGGCACGCTGGTCGGAGGGGTGCTGCTGGTGTCGCTCAACGCGGCTTCGGGCGTCTGCGAGGCGGGTTGCTGGTTGGAGCCGGCCGCCGAGGGGCGGGGCCTGGTGACCCGGGCGGTCGAACGGGTCGTCGACTGGGCGCTCGTCGAGCGTGGGCTGCACCGGGTGGAGTGGCGTACCAACGCCGGCAACGTGCGCAGCATCGCGGTGGCCCGCCGACTGGGCATGCGCCGCGACGGTGTCCTGCGGGAGGTGCTGCCGGGTCCGCGGGGCCGCGTCGACCTGGAGATCTGGTCGGTGCTGGCACCCGAGTGGCGGGCCCGGCGCGCCGGAGCCCTGTCGGTACGGGACTGCGGCGGCGTGACTCCTGCCGAGAGTGCAACCGCCGGTGGCGGGGCCGACGTGCCCCTGCCACCGGCGGCTGGTCGCTCAGGATCGGGTCAGGAGACCGTTCCGGCGTAGTCCGGGTTGGCCTTCAGCCACTCCTCGACGGCCTTCTCCTCGTCGCCCTTGTGCACGTTGAACATCAGGTCTTCCAGCGAGCCGAGCTGCTGGTCGTCCATCTTGAACTTCTTCAGCATCTCGGTGACCTCGGGGAAGTCCGCGCCGAAGCCCTGCCGGGCCAGCGTGTGGATCTCCTCAGCCCCGCCGAGGGTGCCCTTCGGGTCGGCCAGGTCCTTCAGCTGGTAGTTCGCGTAGGCCCAGTGCGGGTGCCACAGGGTCACCACGATCGGCTTCTGGTCCTTGATCGCGCCGTCGAGCGCGGCCAGCATGGCCGGAGTCGACGAGGTGGTCAGCTTCAGCTTGTCGGTCAGGCCGTACTCCGGGATGACCTTGTCCTGGGTGGCGGCGGTCAGGCCGGCGCCGGCCTCGATGCCGATGATCTCCCCACCGAAGGTGTCCGCGTTGGCGGCGAGGTCCTCCAGCGAGTTGATGTCGGTCACGTACTCGGGGACGGCGATGCTCAGGCTGGCGTTGTCGTACCAGACGCCGATCTTCTCGATCTTGTCGCCGTAGCGCTCCATGTAGTCGGCGTGCGTCTGCGGCAGCCAGCTGTCGAGGAAGAGGTCGATGTCACCCGTGGACAGGCCCTGGTAGACGACCCCCGCCTCGACGTTCTTGAGCTCGACCTCGTAGCCCTTCTCCTCCAGCAGGTTCTGCCAGAGGTAGGAGGCGGCGATGGCCTCATCCCAGGCCATGTAGCCGATGCTGATCTTCTTGCTGCCGCCGGAGCCGCCAGCGGAGTCGTCGGAGTCGCCGCAGGCGGCGACGCCGGTCAGCGCCAGAGCGGCGGTGGCCGCCAACGCGACCCGGCGCACCAATTTACTGCTCCACATGTGGAGTTTCCTTCCCTTGTTGCGTACACCGGCGGAACTCGCGGTAGCGAGGCAGGGCGCCGGCAATGGTGACTCCCCCGCGTGGGTCGGGACGGGTGGATCAGGCCTTCTGCATGGCGCGTTGCGCCTTCGCCGACGCGGTACGCCCGCCGATGGAGTCGGTGAGGCGGTCGAGCACCACCGCCAGGATCACCACGGCGACACCGCCCTCGAAGCCCGCGCCGACCTGGGCCCGGAACAGTGCCGTCGTGATCACCTCACCGAGGCCGCCGGCACCGACCATCCCGGCGATGACCACCATCGACAGCGCCAGCATGATGACCTGGTTGACGCCGGTCATGATGGTCGGCAGGGCCAGTGGCAGTTTGGTGCGCAGCAGGATCTTCCACGGTGACGCGCCGAACGCCTCGCCGGCCTCGACGACCTCGCGGTCGACCTGACGCAGACCCAACTCGGTCAGGCGTACCCCGGGCGGCATGCTGAACACCACGGTGGCCAGCGCGCCGGGCACGACCCCGACGCCGAAGAAGAAGATGGCCGGGATCAGGTAGACGAACGCGGGCATCGTCTGCATCAGGTCGAGCACCGGTCGGACGACCGCCGAGGCGCGACGGCTCTCCGAGATGACGATGCCCACCGGTATGGCGATCAGCAGGGCGAGTCCACTGGAGACCAGAACCAGTGCCAGCGTACTCATGGTCTGGTTCCAGATCGGCATCCCGGCCACCAGGCCGAGCCCGAGCGCGGTGCCCAGCCCGAACTTCCAGCTCCGCAGCCACCAGCCAAGGCCGGCGAAGATCAGCACCATGACGATCGCCGGGGGCGCGGTGAGCAGGTCCACCAGGGGGCCGACCAGCGCGTCGACGAAGGCGGCGATGCCGTCGAAGAGGGCGGTGAGGTTCGTCCTCGACCAGTCGACGGCGGTCTGGAACCCGTTGCCGATCTCCACGTACGGCAGCATGTCGTTCAGACGCTCGACGATGTTCATGCCGGCTCTCCCGTCATCCGGGCCGAGGGCTCGGCAACCGCCTGCGCTGGCACCTCCGGTGTGGCCGCCGGGCCGTTCCCGGCCGGTGCCGTGCCCGTGCCGTCACCTGTCGGCAACGTGTCACCGGTCGGCAACGTGTCACCGGTCGGCAACGTGTCACCGGTCGGCAACGTGTCGCCGGTCGGCAACGTGTCGCCGGTCGGCATCGCGTCGCCGGTCGGCGCCGGGTCGGCCGCGTGGGTGGGTTCGGGCGTGGTGCTGCCCTCGTCGGCGTCGGAGCTGAGGCTGCCGAGGGCGCTGAGCAGCGTGATCCGCGGAATCACGCCGGCGAGCCGACCGTCGGCGTCGACCACGGCGACCGGCGCGGGACTCTCGGCGCAGGGGGCGAAGATGTCGGCCACCGGCGTGGTGTCCTCGACCGTACGGACGTACTCGGTCGACACGATCTCCCGGAGGTCCTTCCGCCCGTCCCGGACGGCCTGGGTGGCGGCGTCGGCGGTCACGGTGCCGAGGTACTGCTTGCCCCGGCCGGTGACGTAGACGGCCGACGTCTGGGTCTCGCGCAGCACCCGGGCGGCCACCCGTGGGCCGGAGTTCACGTCCACCACGCCGAGTGGCCGCTCCATGACCGCCGATGCGGTGAGGATCCTGGTCCGGTCGACGTCGGCGACGAACTGGGCGACGTAGTCGTTGGACGGGTCGGTGAGGATCTCCTCGGCGGTGCCGATCTGGACGATCCGACCGGCCCGCATGACCGCGATGCGGTCGCCGAGGCGCATCGCCTCGTTGAGGTCGTGCGTGATGAACACGATCGTCTTGCCGAGTTCGGCCTGCAGCCCGATCAGCTGGTCCTGCACCTCGCGGCGGATCAGCGGATCGAGCGCGGAGAAAGCCTCGTCCATCAGCATGATGTCGGTGCCGGCGGCGAGCGCGCGGGCCAGGCCGACGCGCTGGCGCATGCCACCGGAGAGTTCCTGCGGGAGTTTGTCCGCCCAGCCGTCGAGGCCGACCATCCGGAGTGCCTCCAGCGCCTTCTCCCGGCGCTCGGCGCGAGGCAGGCCCGCGATCTCCAGCGCGTAGCCGGCGTTGTCCAGCACCGACCGGTGCGGCTGGAGTGCGAAGTGCTGGAAGACCATGCTCATCTTCTCGCGGCGCAGCTTCCGTAGCGCGGCCGGCTTGAGCTTGGTGATGTCGACCCCGTCGACCTCGACCGTGCCGTACGTGGGTGGCAGCAGACCGTTGAGCATCCGGATCAGGGTGGACTTCCCGGAGCCGGACAGGCCCATGACCACGAAGATCTCGCCGCGCTTGACCTCGAAGTTCGCGTCGACGACCGCGGCCGTGACGGGTAGTCCTGCCAGCTTCTCGTCTCGGTCTGGGCTGTTGCGGAGGATCTCCGCCGCCTTGTCGGCGCGGTTGCCGTAGACCTTGTAGAGGGATTTCACTCTGAGTGCGGACACGGTCTCCATTCCAATGGGCACACAGTACGCGGGCAGCGTTCTTGGGCGACGCGCGAAGGCGCTTTCTCTGTCGACACTGTCGTAGCCGTGGGCCTACCGAGTCACGACAAGCCCTGGGTGAGCGAGCCTCGACCCTACCCGAGAGTTTTCTGTGAACGGCAACCCCGTAAGCCGAGCCCGGACCGTGCCGCTGCATGATGCGACGGCGCGATTCGACGTCGTCACTATTGGACATTGGTAAGCGATGCGCGATTCTGGTATCTCAGGTCGGGCGACTGGCCGACGCCCCAAAACGCAAGATTTCGGACTTTCCATCGCATAGCAATGCCGGATTGATCAGGTTTTGCCGCTGTGATCATCCGGATGAGTTCTTCTCGACCGTATTCGCGTCGGATGGTCGTCGAGTCGGTGATGCGTTTTCCGTCGCGGGTTACACACCATTCCTCGGTGTGGTCCGCACCTCAGTCGTCCCGCGTCCGGCGTTGATGTCCAAAGTGGATATTCACGGAATCTACATGGAATCTCCATGGAGCCGAGACGCAATCTCCATCATATCTACACGCTCCGGCGGCGTCCGATTTCGGCGACCGGCGACCGGCGGGCGGAGAACGGGCGTGGGGGCAATGGGGTATCCCACACCTGTCCGCTGTCGCCGGTCATGCGGCGGCGGTCGGGCTCATATGCCACATAAAGTCGCAAACAACTACCAGAAACGCACGACCGGCGAGGCGGGGGAGGGGATCAGGCGGGGAGGTGCTTGTCGACGGTGGCGCGCAGGGAAGGGTCGTCGGGAGTGACCGTGGGAGCGAAGCGGGCGACGACGGCGCCGTCGGGGGCGACGAGGAACTTCTCGAAGTTCCAGCGGACGTCGCCGGTGTGACCGTCGGCGTCGGGGGTGTCGACCAGGGCTGCGTACAGGGGGTGACGGTCGGGGCCGTTGACGTCCACCTTCTCCGTGATCGGGAAGGTCACGCCGTAGTTGACCTGGCAGAACTCGTTGATCTCCGCCGCGCTGCCCGGCTCCTGGCCGGCGAACTGGTTGCAGGGCACGCCGAGCACCGTCAGCCCGCGTTCGGCGTACTCGTCGGAGAGGGCCTGTAGGCCGGCGTACTGCGGGGTGAGGCCGCAGCGGGAGGCGACGTTGACGATCAGCAGGGTGCGTCCGCGGTACTGCGCGAGGTCGGCCGGGCCACCGGCGAGCGCACCGATCGGGATGTCGAAGACGGTCATGTCCGGAGGCTACCGCCGGGACGGTGCTCACGGACGGTGCGGCGGTGCGGGGCGGTGTGGCGAGGCGGGCGGTGTGGCGGCGCGGGGCGGTGCGGCGCGGGCGGGCGGTGTGACGGCGCGGGGCGGTGCGGCGCGGGCGGGCGGTGCGGCGGCGCGGGCGGGCGGTGCGGGCGGTGTCGGGTCAGGCGCGAATCGATACATGCACATCTTGACGAAGTGGTGGCGTGTGAGTAGCGTCTCCTCAACATTTTGGAAAGTTTCCTAACTGTTTGGAGACGCCACATGAAGAGATCGCTTCGCCGAGCCCTCTGGGTCGGCGCCGTGGTCGCGGTGACCGTCGCCACGGTCCCGGTGACCTCGGCGTTCGGCGCCGGCAGCGTGACCACCTCGTTCACCCGGGTGTCGGACTGGGGAACGGGCCACGAGACGCGGGTCACCATCACCAACGGGTCCGACGCCAGCGTGGGCACCTGGCGCATCGAGTTCGAGCTGCCGTCGGGCACCAGCATCGGCAGCTTCTGGGACGCCGACGTCACCCGCACCGGCAACCGCTATGTGGCGGTCAAGAAGAGCTGGGCCGGCGCGCTGGCCCCGGGCGCCTCCTTCAGCTGGGGTTACAACGGCACCGGCGCGTACCAGGCGCCGCTGAACTGCACGATCAACGGCGCGCCCTGCGGCGGCGGCACCCCGCCGCCGACCACCGCACCGCCCACCACGACGCCGCCCACCACCACGCCACCCACGACGCCTCCGCCGACCACCCCGCCCCCGACCACCCCGCCGCCGAACCCGGGCGCGCAGAAGGTGGTCGGCTACTTCGCCCAGTGGGGTGTCTACGCCCGCAACTACCACGTCAAGAACATCCACACCAGCGGCTCGGCGTCGAAGCTGACGCACATCCTGTACGCCTTCGGCAACACCACCGGCGGCCGGTGCACCATCGGGGACAGCTACGCCGACTACGAGAAGGCGTACACGGCGGCGGAGAGCGTCGACGGCGTCGCCGACACCTGGGACCAACCGTTGCGCGGCAGCTTCAACCAGCTGCGCAAGCTCAAGCAGATGTATCCGCACCTGAAGGTGATCTGGTCGTTCGGCGGCTGGACCTGGTCCGGCGGCTTCACCCAGGCCGCGCAGAACCCGACCGCCTTCGCCGAGAGCTGCTACAACCTGGTCGAGGACCCGCGCTGGGCGGACGTCTTCGACGGCATCGACATCGACTGGGAGTACCCGAACGCCTGCGGCCTGACCTGTGACGCCAGCGGCCCGAACGCGTTCAAGAACGTGGCCAGCGCGCTGCGCGCCCGGTTCGGCCCGAACAACCTGGTCACCGCCGCGATCACCGCCGACGGCAGCAACGGCGGCAAGATCGACGCCACCGACTATGCCGGTGCCGCCACGCACCTGAACTGGATCATGCCGATGACGTACGACTACTTCGGCGCCTTCAACGCGCAGGGCCCGACCGCCCCGCACTCGCCGCTGTACTCCTACTCCGGCATCCCGCAGCAGGGCTTCTGGTCCGACGCGGCGATTCAGAAGCTCAAGAGCAAGGGCATCCCGGCAAACAAGCTGCTGCTCGGCGTCGGCTTCTACGGCCGGGGCTGGACCGGGGTCACGCAGAGCGCGCCGGGCGGCACCGCGACCGGCCCGGCACCGGGCACCTACGAGCAGGGCATCGAGGACTACAAGGTGCTCAAGAACAGCTGCCCGGCCACCGGCACCGTCGGTGGTACGGCGTACGCCAAGTGCGGCAGCAACTGGTGGAGCTACGACACCCCGTCCACCATCGGCGGCAAGATGACGTACGCGAAGAACCAGGGCCTCGGTGGCGCCTTCTTCTGGGAACTCTCCGGTGACACCAGCAACGGTGAGCTGATCAGCGCCATCAAGGGCGGCCTCGGCTGAGCCGACGGTCGACGCATCACCCACCCGACGGGGAGGGGCCGCACCGGCCCCTCCCCGTCCGGCCTTCTCCCGCCGCTGTGGTGAAAGGAAGGGCCCCTTCCTATGCATCAGGCGTTAGGAAGGGGCCCTTCCTTTCACCGAATCGTGGTGGTGTGACAGACTCGCCGATCGACCGTGTCTCGATGCCGCCGTCGAGGGAGGTGACGATGCGGGTCACGTACCGGCGTCCGGCGAGCACCGCCGCGCTGCTCGCCATCCTGCCCTTCGCCCTGGTCGGCTGCGGGCTCGTCGGTGGCGAGAACGAGGCCGAGCAGCCCGGTCGGGCACCGGCCGAGGAGGCCATGCTGAAGTCCCGCGAGCGGGTCCAGGCGTACCTCGACGCGATGGCCGCCAAGGACGTGGCGGCCGGTCGCAGCCAGCTCTGCGCGGTGCTGCACGAGGCGTTCGACGCCGCCGCCACCGAGGCGAACGGCGACTTCGCCGACCACTTCAAGGTGTCGAAGTCCGAGATCATCGACATCCGGCCCGGCCCGTCCGGGCAGGAGGTCAGCACCACGGTCACGGTCACCGTCGGTAAGAAGAAGGCGACCCGTCCGGTGCTGTTCACGGTCACCCGTGACGGGCTCGACTGGTGCATCGCCGCGGAGGAACCCGGCGGCAACCCGCCCAGCCCCAGCCCCGCCGTCACCCCCTGACCGGGGCTGTGACCGGCCACATCACACCGTTGCCCTGACATCGGTGTCAGCTCCTATGGTGCGTGCCATGACCTCACGTTCCGTACAGCAACTCCGTGTCGTGTTGACCGTGGCCGACTTCGACGCCGCGGTGACCTACTACCGTGACGCCCTGGGCCTGCCGGAGTCGGAGGCCATCGACGGCCCCGACGGCGAGCGGCTCGTCATCCTCGACGCCGGTCGTGCGACGTTGGAGCTGGCCGACGAGGCCCAGGCGCGGTACATCGCCGAGGTCGAACGCGCTGGCCCGTCCGACGTACCGGTGACGATCTTCCAGGAGCTGGCGGAACCCGACGACGGGACCGATCTGGTGGGTTCCACGCTCACCGCACTCGGGGGCGAGCCCGGCGTGCTGGCCCGTACCGTCGACCTGGCGCGGCGTCGCGCCGTGGCCGGACACCCGCCGTTCGCCGCCGTCGTCGTCCAGGACGGCGTGGTGATCGGTGCGGGGGTCAACACCACCACCTCAGACCTGGATCCGACGGCGCACGGCGAGGTGGCGGCGGTCCGCGACGCCGCTCGCCGGACCGGTTCGGTCGACCTGGCCGCAGCGGTGGTCTACTCGAGCTGCGAACCTTGCGCGATCTGCCGCACGACGGCCGCGATGGCGGGCGTCCGCGAGATCGTTTACGCCGCCGGCCGCGAGCACGTCACCTCCGGGATCGACCCGAACCCGGAGGTGACGACGCGGCTCACGGACGCGGTGGCCGCGGTGGTGCCCGGCATCGCCCGGCGCGGTGAGACCGCCCTCGCCGAGGCCGAGCTGTCCGAGCCGTTTCGCGCTTACCTGGCGGCCGTGACGCGGTGATGCCGCGACGGGTGGGCCCGGTGTGCGGACCGCCGCCGGGCTCACCGGTCCGGGTCCGTCACCCGGACCGGTGAGCGGCGGCGACGGACCGGCCGGCACCCCGTGATGACGATCTCTCATCTGCCGGAACGGTCCCCCTCGCCGGACGGCGGCCCGGACCGTCGCCGTACGCTTTCTGTCATGCGCCATGAGTGGCACCAGCTGAGCCATCCGGCCGTCGGCAGCCCCGTGCTGCAGACCAGCCGGCCGACCGTCGACTCCGCCGAGGACGAGGCCCTCGGTCTGGACCTCTGGCGGGCCCTGCCCCGCGCACAGACCCCACCCTGGCCCGACGAGGCCCAGGTCGCCGAGGTCTGCAAGGTGCTCGACACCGTACCGTCGGTGGTCGCCCCGTACGAGGTCGACCAGTTGCGTCAGCGTCTGGCCCTGGTCTGCGAGGGCAAGGCGTTCCTGTTGCAGGGCGGTGACTGCGCGGAGACCTTCGCCGACAACACCGAGAGCCATCTGCTGGCCAACGCCCGCACGCTGTTGCAGATGGCCATCGTGCTGACCTACGGCGCGTCGTTGCCGGTGGTGAAGGTGGCCCGGGTGGCCGGGCAGTACACCAAGCCCCGGTCGCTGCCGACCGACGCGCGCGGCCTCCCGGCCTACCGCGGCGACATGATCAACTCGCTGGAGGCCACGCCGGAGGCGCGGGTCGCCGACCCGCAGCGCATGATCCGGGCGTACGCGAACTCGGCCGCCGCGATGAACATGCTGCGTGCCTACCTGGCTGGTGGGCTGGCCGACCTGCACGCGGTGCACGACTGGAACAAGGGCTTCGTGCGCAACTCCCCGGCCGGGGAGCGGTACGAGGCGATCGCCCGGGAGATCGACAGGGCGCTCGCCTTCATCCGCGCCTGCGGGATGACCGAGGACGACGCGTTGCGCACGGTCACCCTGTACTGCTCACACGAGGCGCTGGCCCTGGAGTACGACCGGGCGTTGACCCGGGTCTCCGGTGGTCGGCCGTACGGGCTGTCCGGGCACTTCCTCTGGATCGGCGAGCGCACCCGGCAGATCGACGGCGCGCACATCGACTTCATCTCCCGCATCGCCAACCCGATCGGGGTCAAGCTCGGCCCGACCACCAGCCCGGACGAGGCGATCGAGCTGTGCGAGAAGCTGAACCCGGAAAACATCCCCGGCCGGCTCACCCTGATCAGCCGGATGGGCAACCACAAGGTCCGTGACGTCCTGCCACCGATCGTGGCCAAGGTGACCGCCGCCGGAGCGAAGGTGGTGTGGCAGTGCGACCCGATGCACGGCAACACCCACGAGTCCTCCAACGGCTACAAGACGCGCCACTTCGACCGCATCGTCGACGAGGTGCTCGGCTACTTCGAGGTGCACCGGGGCCTGGACACCCACCCGGGTGGCCTGCACGTCGAGCTGACCGGTGAGGACGTCACCGAGTGCCTGGGCGGCGCACAGGGCATCGCCGACCTCGACCTGCCCGGCCGCTACGAGACCGCCTGCGACCCCCGCCTGAACACCCAGCAGTCGCTGGAGCTGGCGTTCCTCGTCGCGGAGATGCTCCGTGGCTGACCCGAGGAGTCGGCCTGCCCGCCGGGTGCGGCGGCCGGAGGGGTGACCATGGCCAACGGGAGGCACCGGTGGGACGACCGATGGCTGAGCTGATCGACCTGCGGTCGGACACGGTGACCCGGCCCACCCTCGCCATGCGTCAGGCCATGGCCAACGCCGAGGTGGGCGACGACGTCTACGGCGAGGACCCGACGGTCCAGGCGCTGGAGGCCGAGGTCGCCGCCATGTTCGGGCACGAGGCGGCGCTGTTCTGCCCGAGCGGGTCGATGGCCAACCAGATCGCCCTGCAACTGCTGGTGCCGCCCGGCACGGAGCTGCTCTGCGACGCCGACGCGCACGTGGTCACGTACGAGATGGGGGCTGCCGCCGCGTACGGCGGGGTCACCTCGCGGACCTGGCCGCCGGTGGGCGCGCAGCTCGACCCCGACGTGGTCGCCGGTATGGTCCGTCCCGACGCCCCCTGGGTGGTGCCCACCCGGGCGATCGCGGTGGAGCAGACCCACAACCGTGGCGGCGGTGGGGTGATTCCCCTCGACACGCTGCGCGAGCTGCGCCGGATCGCCGACGCCGGGCAGGTGGCGCTGCACTGCGACGGTGCTCGGATCTGGAACGCCCACGTCGCCGACGGCGTGCCGTTGGCCACCTACGGCGCGTTGTTCGACACCCTGTCGGTCTGCCTGTCCAAGGGACTCGGCGCGCCGGTGGGCTCGCTGGTCGTCGGCTCCGCCGACCGGATCGAGCGGGGCCGGGTGATCCGTAAGCGGATGGGCGGTGGGATGCGCCAGGCCGGGATCCTGGCCGCCGCCGGTCGGTACGCGCTGGCGCACCACGTCGACCGGCTGGCCGCCGACCACGCGAAGGCGGCCCGGCTGGCGGAGGCGGTCGCCCCGTTCGGGGTGCTGGCCACCACGGTACGCACCAACATCGTTCCGCTGGATCTGACCAAGGCGCCGCTGGACGCGGCCGAGTTGGCCGCCGCCGCCCGCGCCGAGGGTGTGCTGGTCTCGGTGCTCGGTCCGCGTATCGCCCGCCTGGTCACCCACCTGGACGTCACCGACGCCGAGACGGATCAGGCCGCCGCCGTCCTCACCCGCATCCTCCGCCGCTGACCGCCGTCGTCCCGGCCCTGGCCGGGCGTGCCCCGTCACCGCTCGGCCGGTGCAAACGACCGGCACGGCCGGAGGGCAGGGGTCAGGGCAGGAGGCGGCGGAGGGTGCTGATGTCCGCGGCGTGGCCCTCGTGCCGTTCGGTGGGGGTCTCCACCAGCACCGGGACTCCGGCGGTGGCCGGGTGACGCATCAGCTCGGCGAAGGCGGGCTCGCCGATCAGGCCCTTGCCGATGTTCTCGTGCCGGTCCCGGGTGGAGCCGCACAGGTCCTTCGAGTCGTTCGCGTGCACCAGCCGCAGCCGGTCCGCTCCGACGGCGGTGACCAGGGCGTCCAGCGTCGCGGTCAGCCCGCCCTCGGCGGCCAGGTCATGCCCGGCGGCCCAGGCGTGGCAGGTGTCGAAGCAGACCCCCAGCCACGGGTGCCGGTCCACCGCGTCGAGGTACGGCTCGAGGTGCTCCACTCGACTGGCCAGCGACCGGCCGCCTCCGGCGCTCGGCTCGACCAGCAGCATCGGCCCACCCGCGTCGGCGGCCGAGTCGAGCAGCGGCAGCAGCGACTCGCGTACCTGCCGCATGGCCGCCTCGGCGTGCCCGGCGTCCACCGCGCTGCCGGCGTGGAAGACCACCCCACGAGCGCCGATCGCGGCACCTCGGCGCAGCGCGTGGGCCAGCGTCCGGGTCGACCGCTCGACCGTCGCAGCGGTCGGTGAACCCAGGTTGACCAGCAGCGACGCGTGGATGTAGACGGCGACACCTCGGTCGGCGCAGCCGTCGCGGAACAGCTCGTCCTGCACCGGGTCGCCGGCCGGCATCGCCCAGCCCCGGGAGTTGCCGACGTAGACCTGCGCCACCTCGGAACCGGCCGCGTCGATATACGGCAGCGCCGCCTTGGCCAGCCCACCGGAGGTGGGCGTGTGCGAGCCGATCGGCCGGTGGCCGGGAACCGCAGCGGTCATCAGAAGCAGCCGATGGTGATCTGCGTACCCGGGGCGACCTGGGCGTTCTCGTTCGGGTTCTGGAACCGGGTGACGGCGTTCGGGTTGAACTGCACCGTCACCGGGAAGCCCTGGCTCTCCAGCACCTGCTTGGCCTGCTGGCACGGCAGGTCGACGACGCGTGGCACGGTCACCAGCGGCGGCCCCTCGCTGACCTCCAGCCGGATCTGGGCCCCCCGTTCCACGCCGCTGCCGTCGGCCGGGCTCTGCCCGATCACCTCGTCACGCGGCTTGTCGGACTGCTTGCGCGTCGGCTCCACCAGCACCAGACCGAGCTGCGCGATCTGGTTGCGGGCGTCGTTGAGGTTCTTGCCGACCAGGTTCGGCACGGTGATCGGGGCGCGGCCCTTGCTGAGGATGACGGTGATCTTGTCGCCCGGTTTGACCTCCTTGCCCGCCTCCGGTTTGGTGGACACCACCACGCCCTCCGGCAGGCTGTCGTCGTAGCGGGCGGTGCCCTTCACCACCTCTAGCTGGGCGCTGAGCAGGTCGGCCTCGGCCAGCGCGAACTCCTTGCCGACCACGTCCGGCAGCTCGAAGCGCTCCGGCCCGAGCGACAGGGTCAGGGTGATGGTGCCGCCCTTGAGGATCTTGGCGGAGGAGGCGGGATCCTGCCCCAGCACACCGTCGCGGGGGACCTGGTCGTCGTAGCGAGGATCGGCGTAGACCACGTCGAAGCCCGCCTGGGAGGCCCGTGCCTCCGCCTCGGCCTTGGTCATGCTCACCAGTTCCGGCGCGGTGGTGTACCGACCGACCCCGAACCACCAGCCACCGAGCGCGGCCACCAGCCCGAGCACCACGACGACCGCCGCCACGGCGAGCCGTCCGCCGCCCTGGCCGGGCAGGCGGGCGACCAGGCCGGACAATCGGGTACGCAGGTCGTCGCCGCCGGACGCGGCCCGACGGCGACCACGCGCGGGCGAGCCGTCCTCCGGCAGTCGCGCCCAGGTCGGTCGCTCGGACGGACGCACGGGCGCGACCACCATCGTCGGTTGGGACACCGCGGGGCCGTCGGTCACCGGGGTGATCAGGGCGGTGTGGCTGTTCGAACTGCCCACGCTGTCCCGGGCCACCTGCACCTCGGCCAGCAGCGTGCCCGCGTCACCGGGGCGGGCCGCCGGGTCGCGTCGGGTGGCGCGGGCGACCAGGTCGTCGAGGACCCTCGGCAGACCGGGCACCAGCGTCGACGGTGCGGGGACGTCGCGGTCGACGTGCTGCCAGGCGATGTCGATCGGCCGGTCACCGTCGTAGGGCACCCGACCGGTGAGCATCTCGAACAGCACGATGCCCGTCGAGTAGACGTCGGTGCGCGCGTCCGCCCGGCCGTCGGTCACCAGCTCCGGTGCCACGTACGCCACGGTGGCCATCAACTGGTTGCCGCTGTCGTGGTCGGTGCTCGCCTCCACCGCCCGGGCCAACCCGAAGTCGGTCACCTTGACCACGCTGTCGACGAGGTTGGCCGGACCGCCGCTGGGTGCCTCGGCGACCAGCACGTTCTCCGGCTTGACGTCACGGTGCACCAGACCGGCCCGGTGGGCGGCGCCGATGGCCGCGAGCATCTGCTCGGTGATGGCCAACGCCTCGTCCGGGTTGAGCCGGCGTCGTTCGGTCAGCACCTCGCGCAGGGTGCGACCACGGACGTACTCCATCACCAGGTAGGGCCGCCCGGCGTGGGTGCCCTGGTCGTAGACCGCCACCACGTTGGGGTGGGTGAGCCGGGCGATGGTCTTGGCCTCGTCGGTGAACCGGTCGACGAAGCTGGGTCGACCGGCCTGACCGGGTGGTCCCTGGGCGGCATGAATGATCTTGACGGCGACGGTGCGTTCGAGCCGCTCGTCAACGGCGGTGTACACGGTCGCCATGCCGCCACGGGCCACGCGACCGCGGATGCGGTAGCGCCCGTCGATCAGCGAGCCCAGCAACGTGTCGGCGACCTGTGTGTCCATCGGCAGGCAGTCTATGTGTCGGGGGGATGAAGGTTGAACAGGATGCTACCGGCAGGTGCCCGTCGGCGGGTTCGACGCGCGCGTACGGTGACGGTCGCCCCTGCTCAGGGTGGTCGCCGGGAGGCCGTTGACCGGAGCCGGGGGCGGCGTGGCAGGGTGGTGCCGTGACCGATTCCGTACCCGCCGAGGGCGCCGCGCCCCTGGCCGGTCCCGCCGACCCGGCGGGCTGGCTGACCCTGCCGGACGTCGCCGAGCGGCTCGACCTGTCGATCAGCAAGGTCCACCAGATGATCCGGGACCGGCAGCTGCTCGCGGTACGCCGGGACGGCGTCCGCCGGATCCCGGCCGACCTGGTGGCCAACCACACCGTGCTCAAGCACCTGCCGGGCGTGCTCACCCTGCTGGCCGACGCCGGCTACGACGACGAGGCGGCGCTGCGCTGGCTCTACGAGCCGGACGACACGTTGGCCGGCGGCACCCCCGCGACCGCCCTCGGCGGCGACCAGGCCCGTGAGGTCAAGCGCCGCGCCCAGGCGCTGGGTTTCTGAGGGACCGTCCGGCTCAGTCGCCGCGCCGGTCGAGTCAGTCGGCGCGGCGGGTGGCGGCGATGGCCAGATCCACCAGCGCCTGTCGGGCCTCGGTGTCCAGGTCGACGGCGGTGAGCGCGGCGAGCGCCGCGTCGGTCAGCGTGACGATGCGCTGCTCGGTGCGGGCCAGCGCGCCGGTGTCGACGATCAGCTCCCGCAGCCGGGTCACCCGGTCGGCGTCCAACTCGCTGTCGCCGAGGCCGTCGAGCAACAGGGCACGACCGGCCTCGTCGGCGACCTCCAGCGCGGCCGCCACCAGGTACGTCCGTTTGCCCTCGCGCAGGTCGTCGCCGGCTGGCTTGCCGGTCTGCGCCGGATCGCCGAAGACGCCGAGCACGTCGTCGCGCAACTGGAACGCCTCACCCAGCGGCAACCCGTACGCCGAGTAGGCGATGCGTACGTCGGCGGGGGCGTCGGCCAACGCCGCGCCGACCAGCAGTGGCCGTTCCACGGTGTACTTGGCCGACTTGTACCGGGCGACCTTGCTGGCGCGTTCCAGCGAGGTGTCGCCGGTGGCCTGGGTCAGCACGTCGAGGTACTGCCCGATGGTGACCTCGGTACGCATCTCGTCGAAGTCCGGTCGGGCGCGGGCCACCGTCCGGGGGTCGAGCCCGGCGGAGTGCAACAGCTCGTCGGACCAGACCAGGCACAGGTCGCCCAGCAGGATCGCCGCGGCGTCGCCGAAGCTGTCCGGATCGCCACCCCAACCGGCTGACCGGTGCCGGGCGGCGAACCGTCGGTGCACCGCGGGCTCTCCGCGTCGGGTGTCCGAACGGTCCATCAGGTCGTCGTGGATCAGGGCGCTGGCCTGCACGAACTCCAGCGCGGCGAGGGCGGTCACCACCGCATCGGTGTCCACCCCGCCGGCGCCCCGGTAGCCCCAGTACGCGAAGGCCGGCCGTAGCCGCTTGCCGCCGCCCAGCACGAACGCCTCGATCGCCTCGGCGACCGGCAGCAGGGCGTCGTCGACCTCGGCCATCCAGGCGCGACGGCCGACGAGGAAGTCCGACAGTGCCTTGTCGACCCGCTGGCGCAGGCTGGCACGGTCGACCGGGGAGACGGGAGCAGCATGGGTCACATCTCGACGCTAGTTGGTCGGGGTACGACGCGCCGAGCCACCCGCCCTCCGGCGCGTCGGGTCAGCCGCTGGTCGCAATCGACCCGGCGGCGGGACAGGTCGTGCCGAGCGGGCTGACCCGCCGGGCCTGGACGCGCTGCCGGGCCTGGACGCGGGCCGGGCGTGTCGGCCCGGACCCGGCCGACAGGGCTGGCTGCCCGCGCCGGGCTGGACGGCCGGGGCCGCGAGGAACCGGACCAGCCAGCCGCGCCAGAAGCGCCCCGGCTCCCGTACCTGCCGCTCCCACCGGGAGATCTCGTGCCGGCTCAGCGTGCACACACCGGCGGCGGCGCACAGCTCGGCGGCGAGGCGGGCCTGGCTCCATCCCCGGGTGCGGCGTAGCCGGACCAGCAGCGGGCCCAGGGGTGCCGAGTCGGGGCGGGTGGAGGCGGACGGCGGCGGGGACATGGATCCTCCGGCAGGGTCGGCGGGTGGTGGCCCGACACCGGCTCAGGGTGGTGTCGGCGCACCGTCTGCTGCTGACCCCCGCGCGTGACCCCCGCGCGGCCGCCCGGTGGGCTGTCGACCGCACCCGCGCAGGTGAGCAGATTAGCCCGCGGGTGCGACAGTTCCCCCGGCGGCGGGTGTGCGACGGTTCGGCGTACACCACGGTCCGTGGTGTCGATGTCACGGATGGACGCCGGTGTGTGCGGGGTCGGCCGTCCCCACTGCTGGGAAGCCGGTGGGGGTGTCCGTCCGGTCCGGCTAGAGTCGGTTCGTGGCGCTCGGTCTTCCCTCGGTCCTCCCGAACTCGCAACCGGCGATCGGAGAGCTGGTGCGCGACTGCCAGCCGACCTTCTCCTTCGAGTTCATGCCGCCCAAGACGGAGCAGGGCGAGCGGCAGTTGTGGCAGGCCATCCGCGAGTTGGAGTCGCTGCGCCCCTCCTTCGTCTCGATCACCTACGGTGCCGGTGGCTCGACTCGGGACACCACGGTCGCGGTCACCGAGCGGATCGCCACCGAGACCACCCTGCTGCCGATGGCGCACCTGACGGCGGTCAACCACTCCGTCGCCGAGTTGCGGCACGTGATCGGGCGGCTGGCCGGTGCCGGGGTGCGCAACGTGCTGGTGGTGCGCGGTGACCCGCCGGGCGATCCCACCGGGGAGTGGATCCCGCACCCCGAGGGCGTGCACTACGCCGAGGACCTGGTCCGCCTGGTCCGGGACTCCGGCGACTTCAGCGTCGGTGTCGCCGCCTTCCCCTACCGGCACCCGCGCTCGCCGGACGTCGCCGCCGACACCGAGTACTTCGTGCGTAAGTGCCGGGCCGGCGCGGACTTCGCGATCACCCAGATGTTCTTCGACGCCGACGAGTACCTTCGGCTGCGCGACCGGGTGGCCGCCGCCGGCTGCGACACCCCGATCCTGGCCGGGGTGATGCCGGTGACCCGGATCGGCACCATCGAGCGGTCCGTGCAGCTGTCCGGGGCACCCTTTCCACCGGCGTTGGCCGAGCGGTTCGAGCGGGTCGCCGACGACCCGGAGGCGGTCCGCCGGCTCGGCATCGAGCAGACCAGCGAGATGTGCCGCCGGCTGCTCGACGAGGGGGTGCCGGGGATCCACTTCATCACCTTCAACCGGTCCACCGCGACCCGGGAGATATGGCAGAACCTGCGGGTGAGCGTCGCGACGTGACACCAGGCGCGCGACACCTCGGCGCTGTCGCGGCGGTTGAACCGTGGTGGGCAGACAGCTGAACTGGAACGAGTACGCCACGGCGTGGGCCCGGTTGCACGGCGGTTTCGATCCCCGGGCCGCCACGCCGGTGGTGCGCGGTTGGCTGCGCTTCTCCTACCACGTCGGGTTCCTGCTGGGTCGGCTACGGGTCGGCCCGACCGCGGTGACGGTGGTCGGGGTGCTGCTCTGCTTCTGCGTACCGCTGTTCGCGGTCCGGTCGGGCGACGGGCCGTTCCTGGGCGCGTTGTTCGTGCTGCTCGCCTCGGTCGCCGACAGCGTCGACGGGGCGGTGGCGGTGGCCACCGGGCGCACCACCCGCCTCGGCTACGTCTACGACTCACTGGCCGACCGGCTCGGCGAGGCCGCCTGGCTGGTGGCGTTCTGGCTGATCGGCGCGCCAGGGGCGCTGGTCGCCGCAGCCGGTGCGCTGTCCTGGCTGCACGAGTACGTCCGCGCCCGCGCGGTCGCCGCCGGCATGCGGGAGATCGGCGCGGTCACCGTGGGGGAGCGGCCCACCCGGGTCTGCGTGGCCGTGGCGGGGCTGCTGCTGGCGGGTCTGAGCGGGCTGATCGAGACGGACCTGGCGGCCGGCACCATCACCATGGCGACCGCCGTCTGGGTGCTGCTCGCCGCCTTCGGGCTGGGGCAGCTGCTCTCCGCCGTCCGCCGGGCGTTGATCGACGCCGGCTGAGCGGTCCCCGGGGTACCGCCGGGGGACTCCGGGGGCACCGCCCGACTGGCCGCGCCTGTTGGGTGTGCCAGCGCGCCTGGCGGGCGTTAGCAAGGGGCCCTTCCTCTACCGCAGGCGTTAGTAGGGGGCCCTTCCTTACACCTACCAGGCGGGGCCGATCGCCTCGGCGACGATCTGCGCGGACAGGGTCACCATCGGCAGGCCACCGCCCGGATGACTGGAGCCGCCGACCAGCCACAGGCCCCGGGCCGGTCCCCGGTTGGCCGGGCGGAGCAAACCACCGGCGGTGCCGTAGATGGTGCCGCCCGGCGCGCCGGTGGCGGCGGCCAGGTCGGCCGGAGTACGGACATCGCGGAACACCAGTCGGTCGCGTACGTCCACGCCGCGTTCGGCCAGCACGTCGAGGATCCGGTCGGCGTACGCCTGCGCCAGCCCCGGCCGACGCCAGTCGATCGCCCCCGGTGCGGTGCCCTGCCGGGCGGCGTTGACCAGCACGAACCACGCCTCGTGCCCGGCCGGACGGACGGCCGCATCGTCCGCCACGGTGACGAAGACAGTCGGGTCGGCGGCCGGGCGGGCCCGCAGTCCCCGCCCCGGATCACCGAAGACCGCGTCGAACTCGGCGTCGTAGTCGGCGGGGAAGAAGACGTTGTGGTGGGCCAGCCCGGAGTCGCCGCGTACGCCGAGCAGCAGCACGAAACCGGCCAGGCTGCGGTCGGTGAGCGCGGCCAGCCGGCGCGGGTCGGGCAGTAGATCGCGGTAGACGCTGAGCGCGTCGACGTTGGCCACCACCACGTCGGCCGGGATCGGGGTGGTCGAGTCGGCGACGCGTACCCCGTGCACCCGACCGCCCACCGCGTCGATCCGGCTGACCGTGGTGCCGGTACGCACCACCACCCCCAGGTCCAGGCAGCGCGACAGCAGCGCGTCGGCGAGGCTGCCCAGCCCGCCACGCAGATACCAGCCGCCGAAGGCCAGCTCGGCGTAGGGAACCGCGACCAGTGCGGCCGGTGCGCGGCGCGGGTCGGCGCCGGTGTAGGTGGCGTACCGGTCCAGCAGCATCCGCAGTCGTGGCTCGGAGATCAGGGAACGGCCCAGCCCACGGAGGCTCTGACCGGGCCGGATCGCGGCCAGGTCGCCCAGCCGCCAGGCCAACCGGGCCAGGTCACGGGGAGAGTCGACGCGGCGGCGCAGGATGTCGCGTTCGGAGGCCCGCCACACCCGGGCGGCCCGGCGCCACAGCCGCTGCCAGTCGGCGGCGGCGCGGTCGCCGAGGGCCGCACCGATCCGGGCGGTGAACTCGGCCGGGTCGGCGCAGGAGTCGAGCACCGGGCCGCCACCGGGGAAGACGTGCCGCACGATCGGGTCCAGCGGCACCAGGTCGAGGTACTCGTCGAGCTTCGCCCCGGTCGCCTCGAACAGCTCGTGGAAGACCTCGGGCAGGGTGAGCAGGCTGGGACCGGTGTCGAAGTGGAACGAGCCCTCGGGGGTGTCGTGGCTGTGCCGTCCGAGTTTGCCGCCGACCTGCTCGGCGCGTTCGAGGACGGTCACCTGATGCCCGGTGACGGCCAGTCGGGCCGCGGTGGCCAGCCCACCCACCCCGGCGCCGACGACCACGATCCGCGCCATGTCGCGCCCCCTCGCCCGAACCTTCAGCCGATCGGGCGACCGCGCCAGGACAGGCGCCGTCGCTTACGCAGATGGTACGACCGCAGGGTCAACCAACCGAGGATCGCGACCGACACGGGGTGGCCCAGCGCGTCGGGCCATGCCCGGCCGCCGGTGGCGCGGGCGCTGACCACCCGCCCGGCCACCCCGGCCAGGTACGCGCCCACCGCGATCCCGGCCACCATCGGCGCCCCGGCGAGCAGTGCCGCGACGGCCACCACGGGTGGTGCGGTGTAGAGCGTCAGCAGCAGGGCCAGCACCACGGCCGCGCCGGCCGGGTGCCCGAACGAGGCCCACAACGACTTGGTGTAGCCGTCGCGCAGTTGCGGCCAGTCCTCGTACATCCGGCAACTGGCCAGCCGGGAGCCGTCGGCGAGGGCGATCCGACCACCGGCCCGCTTCACCGCCCGGGCCAGCTCGATGTCCTCCAACACCCGGTCGGCGACCGCCGCGTGCCCACCGGCGCGCAGGTAGCCGTCGCGGTCGACGACCAGGAACTGTCCGCCGGCAGCGGCCAGCGACGGTCGCGGCGACCGTTCCATCGCCCGCAGCGGCAGGAAGGTCAGCCACAACCACTGCAACAGCGGCTGCACCAGCCGGTCGGCCGCCGAGCGCACCACGATCCGTGGGTACGGCGACAGCAGTGTCGCCCCGGCGGCGCGTAGCTCGGTGACCGCCGCCGCCACCGCGTACGGGTCGAGCACCACGTCGGCGTCGACGAAGACCAGTGCGGTGACGGGCTCGGCGACGCGGGTGGCCAACTGCCAGCAGGCGTGTGGTTTGCCCAGCCAGCCCGGTGGCGGGGTCACCCCGGTGAGCAGGGTGACCCGGGGATCGTCGGCGACGATCGCGCGCACCACGTCGGCGGTGCCGTCGGTGGAGCCGTCGTCGAGCACCATCACGCGCAGCCCGGGAACCGCCCGCTGGGCGAGCAGGGCGCGCAGGCACGGGGTGACCCGGTCGGCCTCGTCGCGCAGCGGCAGCAGCACCGCCACCGTCTCGGTGACCTCCGTCGGCCGGTCGGTCGGTCGGCGCAGCCAGCGACCGGCGTTGACCACGGTGTGCAGGGTCAGCACGCTCACGCCGAGCAGCAGGACCAGCGCTACGGTCATGCCGCCACGTCGAGCGCGTCGGTCGGGGAGCGCGGCGGACCGGTGTGGTCGCGGGTCCGCCCGGCCCGCAGCAGGGCCACGGCCAGCGGCACGGCGACCACCGCCATGCCGACCGCCCCCCACACCGCCGAGGCGGGCAGGTCGAGGAAGACGGCGTGGGCCAGCACGCTGGAGCCGTACGTCCACAGGTAGAGCGCGAACATCGGGTGATCGCCGTCGCCGGTGCCGGTCACGGTGGGCCCGGCGAGCGGGCGCAGCGCGGTCATCATCAGCACCGCGAACAGCAGCCAACCCAGGTAGTTGCTGACCGGGATGCCGGGCAGCCCGGGTAGGGCCGGAGTGGGAGCACGCCACACCCAGTGCCCCTCGGCCACCATCTGCGGGTCGAGGAAGAGGTCCCAGGCGGCCAACCCGACGGTGGCCAACGCGATCCGCACCGGCCAGCGCCACCGGCCGGGTGACCCGCCGGTGAGTCGGGTGGCCGCCAGCCAGGCGGGCCAGGCCATCCAGGTCCAGGCCAGCGGGATGATCAGCGGCACGCCGGCCAGTTTCGGGCCGAGCTGGCCGGAGTAGTCGTAGCTGCCGAACGGGAAACCGGTGGCCACGCCGAGCGCCTCGATGGCGAACCCGCCGCCGGTGGCCACCGCGACCAGCGCCGCCGCCGCCCGAGGCCCCCGGCTGAGCAGGGCGTGACCGACCGAGAGCAGGTAGCCGAGCACGACGGTGGCCACGGTCAGCCGGGCCCGGGTGACCCCGTCGGTCAGCGGGTAGCAGATCTGCGCCAGCACCAGCAGGGCCAGCATGGTCCAGGCGTAGCCCCGGACCGGTGACCGTGCGGTCATGACCGCACCGGTGGTGGTGTGGATTCCGGCGCGGGTAGCGGCAGGTCCCGGCCGAGCACCCCGAACGGACGCTCGTCGCCGGGGAACCGGAAGTCGCGCAGCACGTCGACGAAGCCGAACCGGCGGTACAGCCGCCAGGCGCGCGAGGTCTGCTCGTCGGCTTCCGGGGTGGACAGCAGGGTGGTGGCACCCTCGGCCATGGTGAGCAGGGCGCGCAGTTGCCCGGCGCCCAGCCCGTGCCCCTGGGCCGGTGGTCGTACGTGCAGCTCGACCACCTCGAAGCAGTCGGTCAGCCACCGCCGACGGGCGGCCTGGTCCAGGGCCCGCCAGACCTGGTCGTGCCACCACTGGCCGGTGGCGCCGACGTAGCCGTAGCCGAACCCGGCCAGCTGGCCGGTGTTGGTGAGGCTGGCCACGGCGCGGAAGCCGGGCCGGCGTACGTGGGTGGCGATGTAGCCACGACGGGCCTCCAGCAGGTCGGCGCGGTAACCCATCGCCTCGCCGTAGACGGCCACCACGTCGTCCAGCCGTCGGAGGAGATCGTCCGGCGTCCACCGCACCAACCTCATGCCCGTCCACCCTTCGCCGGGTCACCGTCGTCGGTGACCCACCCCAGTACCGTTCGGTCGCCGACCACGTCCCGCACCTCGAACCGGGCGAAGAGTTCCTCCGCGTACCACCGTTGGGTCTCCGTCCGGGTGATCGCGGCTCGGTGCTGCGGGTGACGGTACGCGAACGCCACGAGATCCGCCGGTTCGCGCCACACGCTGACGGTGCCCTGCCAGCCCAGCGGCGCCTCGCCGACGCCGAAGCGGGCCAGCAGCCCGGGTGCCGTGTGCAGGGCCGCGGCCACCGGCGGGACCGCCCGCCAGAAGGTGAGTGCCCGGGTGGGTCGTAGTCGGGCCCGGGTCAGCGCCAACACCGGGCCGGCGACCCGGCCGCCGGTCGGGTCACCGAACGGCCGCCGTCTCGACCACTCACCCCGGCTGGTCAGTGGGCGCAGGTCGAGGCGGACATCCGCGCGGGCGAGACCGGACCAGGCCCGCGCCACGGATGAGTCGGCGAACCGGGCGGCTGCGGCGGGGGAGTCCCAGACGGTCAGCGCCGCCCAACGGGTCAGGTCCGCGTCGCCGGGCCCGAAGCCGGTGCCGGTCCCGGTGCCGAGCAGCTTGCCGAAGCGTACGCCGGGCAGCGCGCGCAGCCGGCGCGGGTCGAGCGCCATCCGGGTCAGCGCCCGACCCACGGCGGCCGGCGCGATCCGCCACACGTGCAGGGTGACCAACTCGGGGACGCTCTCCGGGCGCCTCACGCCGCCACCTCGCTGCGCCCGCCGTCGGCGCGAGGCACCACTCTCCGCTCGCTTCGCTCGTTCACGCCACGTCGGTCGGCGTTCCGCCGGTGACCCGCAGCAGTTCGGCGTAGGTGATGGGGAAGACCGCCCGGGGCACGCCGCCGGCGGCCCAGATCTCGTCGTACTTCTCCAGGGCGGTGTCGACGAGCGTGCGCAGCGGCTGCGGGTGACCGACCGGGGCGACCCCGCCGATCACCTGCCCGGTGTGCTCCTTGACGAACTGCGGGGTGGCCCGGCGCAGCCGGGTGACGGCGAGCCGGTCCGCCAGAGCGGTGGTGTCGACCCGGTGCGCGCCGGAGGTGAGCACCAACAACGGGGCTCCATCGGCGTCGAAGACGAGCGAGTTGGCGATGGCGCCGACGTCGACGCCGAGCGCCTCGGCGGCGGCTGCGGCGGTGTGCACGGCGTCGGGCAGCAGGCGGACCGTGGCGGGCGCGTCGGAGCCGTCCCGGGCGTTCGCGGCGTCGAGGGCGTCCTGCACCGCCCGGACGTTCGGGTGTGACTGCATGCCGCCATTCTTGCCGGTACGCGGGCCGTACGCGCAGTCGGCCACGTCGCCGGGGGCGGAAACGTCGCGGTCGTCGCGGCCCGGTCGCCGCCGTGCGTCACCCGACCGGCCCGCGCCGGTGGCAGGCGACGGCGGCGCGGTTGCGCGGCTGAGCCGGTCGATGGTGTCGGCGCGTCACACGTTGCGTTTTCGTCGGTGGGAGGGTGTACTGTCAGCAGTAGTTAGAACGAGTGTTCGATTGCCTCGAACGTTCGTTCCAACCCCTCTCGGAGGCGGGTGTTTCGCGGCACCGGCTTCCGACAGGTGCGGTGCCGCGGACCGCACCTGGGCCCCGGGCAGTCGCGAGTCCGGGCCCGTCAGGCAGGCCGTCGTCCGCCGCCCAACGACCCCCGGGCGGCGGACGACGGACCCGCCGGTACGCCGGTCGGGTGTGGTGTGGGGAAGCTCCACGCCCGACCGGCCATCCACCTGGTGCGTCTTCCTCCGCACCGACCGCCGCGGGCTTGCGTGTCGACGGGCCACCGTCCACGTGCCTGCCCGCCCCGGCTCATCTGGAGGAGACCATGCCGACCAGTCCGGCTCAGGCACCGACGGTGCCCGCGCATGTGCTGCCGCACCGCACTCCCGTCCAGTTGCTCGCGGTCGCCCGACAGGGGCTCGCCGAAGCCGCCCGGACCGCCCCCGACGGCCTCCGGTACGCCGCCGCCCATCTCGCGGCCCTGCGCGCCGCCGCGGCGGTGCTCGCCGCCCGCGCCCGCCCCGCGCCCGTCCGGCGTCACCGGATCACCAACGTCTGGGTTCTGCTCGCCGGCGTCGCCCCCGAACTCGACGAGTGGGCCCGCTACTTCGCCCTCGGCGCGGGCAAACGGGCCGCCGCCGAGGCCGGCATACCCCGGGTGGTGACCGCCCGGGAGGCCGACGACCTGCTCCGCGCCGCCGAGGAGTTCGTGACGGTGGTGGAAACGGCGCTCGGCCTGGCGCACCAGCCGGCGATCGAGGGTCTCGTCGCCTGAGCCGCGGCGTCCGGCCACCACGGCGGGACCCAGGGTGGCCGGACGCCGCCCCGCCACGCGTACTTCTTTGTGATCCACGACAGCACCATCCACGGGCCGGATGCCCGGGGCGACGACGGGGGAGGTCCGATGGCGGGCCGCATGGTGGTCGGTTCCGCCGCGCTGGCCGGGCTGGTCCGCCCGGCCAGCGCACCCGACCCGGCGGGTGGGCACCGGGTGCTGCCCGTGCGGCCCGAGCTGACCGGGTTGCTGCCCAACCGGGGTCTGCGGCGCGGCAGCACCGTCGCGGTCGGCGTCGGGCGGCATCGGCACAGCGGCACCACCTCGTTGCTGCTCGCGTTGCTCGCCGAGGCGTCCCGCGCCGGGTCCTGGTGCGCCGTGGTCGGGATACCGACCTTCGGGGCCGGGGCGGCCGCCGAGGCCGGCATCGTCCTGGACCGGCTCGCCCTGGTGCCGCAGCCCGGCCCGGACTGGCCCACCGTGGTCGCCGCGCTCATCGACGGGGTCGATGTGGTGGTCACCGCGGTCCCGTCCACCGTCTCCGCCTCGGTCGCCGACCGGTTGGCCGCGCGTGCCCGGCAACGGGGCAGCGTGCTGGTGCCGTACGGCCGGTGGGACGGCGCGGACGTGACGCTCCAGGTGGTCCGTGGCATCTGGCAGGGGCTCGGCGCGGGGCGGGGACGGCTGCGCCGTCGGGAGGTGACCATCTCGGCGCGCGGCCGGGGGGCCGCCGCCCGCCCCAAGGAGCTCACGGTGTGGCTGCCCGGTGCCGAGACGACCCGGGTCATCCCCCGGTCGGCACCGGTCAGTCGGCCGGAGACCGCGCTACGCGTGGTGGCCTCGGCATGAGCGTCCACCCCCAGGCAGACCGTCAGCTCGGTGCGCGTCAGTTCGGTGCGCTCCGGGCTGGTGGTTGTGGAGTCGGTGGGTCGACCGCTGGTGGGTCAGTGGCCGGGGCCGGCTCGTCGGATGGGCCGGGGGCGGGTGGCACCTGCGGTTCGCCACAGCGCCGTGGCGAGCCAGAGCAGCCCGGCACCGATCAGCACGCCGTGGGAGATCCGGACCGCCGGCGGGGTGAAGAACTGGGGCAGGAAGAGCAGGAACCCGAGGGCGAACGGCACCCCGCTGAGCCGGGGCAGCAGGTTGTCGCGCCAGATCGCCACCGCGGCGAGGGCGGCGCCGACGCCGAGCGCCGCCAGGCCGATCCCGAAGGTGGAGGCCGCGATCGGGTGGTACCGCACCTGATCGGCCAGGGCGAGCAGGTCGATCTGTGGGTTGGTGGTGGCCTGGCGGGCGATCGCGTGCAGGCCGAACGCCTCGGCGCCGTAGTAGGGCAGCACCAGACCGGTGCCGACGGTGCTGGTGACGAAGGCGGCCACGAGGGTGCGGTCCGACCCGGTATCGGCGACGGTCCGGGCGAGGGCCAGCAGGCCGAGCGGCACCAGGATGAAACCGATCATGGCGAAGGTGTGCGAGGGCACCCAGGTGCTGGCGGACATCGAGGCGAGGGCGCCGGCCGCGGTGGATTCGTCGTGCCAGGGGCGCAGGGCGGGATAGAGGACGAACATGACGGCCGCGGCGGCGAGGGCGGCGGCACCGGCTCGGATCCGGTTCATTGCGGACTCCTTGACGGCCCTGCGGGCCGGATGAGGGGCAGGGGCGGCGGGGACCGCCGCAGTGGAGCATTCGCGGCGCGGCAACACCTAGCTTACTGCTGTAGCCAAAAAGCTAATGCCATTAGCTTTCGGGGTCAAGTCGGCCTGGTCGTGATCAAGACCAGCTCGAGGTACGGCCGATGACACGGAGCTTGCTGCTCTGGTGCCCGGACTGGCCGGTGCTCGCCGCCGAGATAGTCGACGGGGTGCCGGCCACCGGGCCGGTGGCGGTGCTGCACGCCAACCGGGTCCTCGCCTGCTCCGAACAGGCCAGGGCCGAGGGGGTACGCCGAGGGCTGCGTCGGCGGGAGGCGCAGCGGCGCTGCCCGGGGCTGACCGTCGTCGCCCACGATCCGGGGCGGGATGCGCGGGCCTTCGAGCCGGTGGTGGCCGCGATCGAGGAGGTGGCGGTCGGGGTCGAGGTGATCCGCCCCGGCGCCTGCGCGTTGCCCGCCCGGGGGCCGAGCCGCTACCTCGGCGGTGAGGAGGCGGCAGCCGAACGGATCGTCGAGCACGTCGCGCAGAGCTGCGCGGTGGAGAGCCAGGTCGGTGTCGCCGACGGGGTCTTCGCCGCCGGGTTGGCCGCCCGGCAGGGGCGGATCGTGCCGCCCGGCGAGACACCGGAGTTCCTGGCCGCCCAGCCCGTCGAGGCGCTCGGTCGGCCCGCTCTGGCCGACCTGCTGCGCCGGCTCGGAGTGCGTACGCTCGGCGACTTCGCCGCGCTGCCCGCAGGTGACGTGCTGGCCCGGTTCGGCTTCGACGGGGCGCTGGCGCACCGGCTGGCCGCCGGCCGGGACGACCGCCCGCTCGCGGCCCGGCGACCCCCGGTCGACCTGACGGTCACCACCGACCTCGACGAGCCGATCGAGCGGGTCGACGTCGCGGCGTTCGCCGCCCGGACGCTGGCCGAACGGTTGCACGAGCGGCTCGCCGGGCACGGGCTGGCCTGCACCCGGCTCGGCATCGAGGCGGTCACCGCGCACGGCCAGGAGCTGCACCGGGTCTGGCGGCACGACGGTCTGCTGAGCGCGGCGGCGATCGCCGACCGGGTCCGTTGGCAACTGGACGGCTGGCTCACCGGCGCTCGCCGGGCCGGCCCGGCCCGACCCACCGCCGGGATCATCCGGCTGCGGCTGGTGCCGGACGGGGTGCTGGCCCAGGCGGGCCTGCAACCCGGGCTGTGGGGCGAGATCGGCGCGGAACGCGAGCGGGCGCACCGGGCGCTGAGCCGGGTGCAGGGACTGCTCGGCCCCGAGGCGGTGGTCACCGCAGTGCTCGGTGGCGGGCGGTCTCCGGCCGACCAGACCCGGCTGGTGCCCTGGGGCGACGAACGCCTCCCGGCCCGTCCCGGTCCGGCCGAACCCGGACGATCCTGGCCCGGTCCGGCCGAACCCGTCGGACGATCCTGGCCCGGTCCGGACGCCCGGCCCGCCGTCACGGAGGCGACCGGCCCGGGTGACGGGCCGGCGCGCGGTGGATCGGCCAGTTCCCGCCGTCGGCGGGCGGGCACCGGGGCGGCCGTGCCCTCCTGGCCGGGGCGGCTGCCACCACCCTCGCCCGCCGTGGTGCTGCCGACCCCGCTGGCCGCGAGTGTGCTCGACGCCACCGGCGCGCCGGTCGTGGTGAGCGCACGACTGACGGTCAGCGCCTCACCGGCCCGACTGGGTGTCGCCACCCCGGCGGTGGCCACCGGCTCCGATCCCACCTTCGTTTCCGTCGTTCCCCCCGCCACCGCGTCGGCCGAGATCGTCGGCTGGGCCGGTCCGTGGCCGGTCGACGAGCGGTGGTGGGCCCCGGCCGAGGCCCGTCGCCGGGCCCGTTTCCAGGTCTGCCTGGCCGACGGCAGTGCCCTGCTGCTCGCCGTCGAAGGTGGTCGTTGGTGGGTGGAGGCGATCTATGACTGACGGGGATAGCGCGTTCCGGGGGCGGTCACGCACCACGATCGCGGTGAGGTGGGGGCGGTGAGCTTCCACAATCCCCGGTTGCCGTGGGCGGAGTTGGAGCGGGTGCTCTCCGGGCGGGGCGAGGGCGGGCGAGGTGCCGACGGCGGTGGGCAGCGGCACCTGCACGTGGTGGATCCCCTCGCGGTCGACGCCGACGGGGGCGACTCGCCGGCCTGGAGCCGACGGCGGGAGCACTACCGGCCGCCGGAGCTGACCCGACCCGACGACGTGCCGCCGTACGCCGAACTGCACGCGCACACCAACTTCAGTTTCCTCGACGGGGCCAGCCACCCCGAGGAACTGGCCGAGGAGGCCGTCCGGTTGGGGCTCACCGCGCTCGCCGTCACCGACCATGACGGCTTCTACGGTGTGGTGCGGTTCGCCGAGGCGGCCCGCGTACTGGACCTGCCCACCGTCTTCGGCGCGGAGCTGTCCCTCGGTCTGCCCGGCCCGCAGCACGGGGTCCCCGACCCACACGGCAACCACCTGCTGGTGCTGGCCCACGGCCACGAGGGGTACGCCCGGCTGGCCACCACGATCTCCCGCGCCCAGCTGCGGGGCGGTGAGAAGGGCCGCCCGGTCTACGGCGAGCTGGAGGAGATCGCCGCCGACCTGCGGGACCACGTGCTGGTGCTCACCGGCTGCCGCAAGGGGCACGTGCCGGCCGCCCTGCTCACCGAGGGGGTCGACGCGGCGGCCCGCGAACTGGACCGGCTCACCGCGTTGTTCGGCGCGGAGACGGTGGCGGTGGAGCTGACCGACCACGGGCATCCGGTCGACGGCGACCGCAACGACGCCCTGGCCGAGCTGGCGGCCGAGGCCGGGCTGCCCACGGTGGCCACGAACAACGTGCACTACGCCGCCCCGGGGCGACGTCGGCTGGCCACCACGCTGGCCGCCGTCCGGGCCCGGCGCAGCCTGGACGAGATCGACGGCTGGCTGCCCGCCGCGGGCACCGCACACCTGCGCAGCGGTGCCGAGATGGCGGCCCGGTTCGCCGCCTACCCGGGCGCGGTGGCCCGAGCCGCCGAGTTCGGCGCGGAACTCGCCTTCGACCTCCAGCTGGTCGCGCCGCGACTGCCCGCGTACCCGGTGCCGCCGGGGCACAGCGAGATGAGCTGGCTGCGTCACCTCACCGAGGTCGGCGCGCGGGAACGCTACGGCCCGCGCGAGGCGCATCCGCAGGCGTACGCGCAGCTCGACCACGAGCTGAACATGATCGAGGAGCTGGGGTTCCCCGGTTACTTCCTGGTGGTGTACGACATCGTCGACTTCTGCCGCCGGAAGGACATCTACTGCCAGGGGCGGGGCTCGGCGGCGAACTCGGCGGTCTGCTACGCGCTGCGGATCACCAACGTGGACGCGGTCCGGCACCGGCTACTGTTCGAGCGGTTCCTCGCCCCCGAACGGGACGGACCGCCCGACATCGACGTGGACATCGAGTCCGACCGTCGGGAGGAGGTCATCCAGCACGTCTACACCCGCTACGGCCGGGAGCACACCGCCCAGGTCGCCAACGTCATCTCCTACCGGCCCCGCTCGGCGGTGCGGGACGTGGCCAAGGCGTTCGGCTTCTCGCCGGGCCAGCAGGACGCCTGGAGCAAGCAGATCGACCGGTGGGGCGAGGTGGCCACGGTGGACGTACCGGAGATCCCCGAGCAGGTGGTCGCGTACGCCAACGAGCTACAGACGTTCCCCCGGCACCTGGGCATCCACTCCGGCGGCATGGTGATCTGCGACCGGCCGGTGATCGAGGTCTGCCCGGTGGAGTGGGGACGGATGCCCGGCCGCAGCGTGCTCCAGTGGGACAAGGACGACTGCGCCGCCGTCGGTCTGGTCAAGTTCGACCTGCTCGGTCTCGGCATGTTGTCCGCCCTGCACTACGGGTACGACATGATCGGGATGAGCCTGGATCTCGGTGACATGGCGCTGGACGACCCCGAGGTCTACGACATGCTCTGCCGGGCCGACTCGGTCGGGGTGTTCCAGGTGGAGAGCCGCGCCCAGATGGCCACTCTGCCCCGGCTCAAGCCCCGGACCTTCTACGACCTGGTGGTCGAGGTGGCGCTGATCCGTCCCGGGCCGATCCAGGGCGGCTCGGTGCACCCGTACATCCGGCGCAAGAACGGTCAGGAGCCGGTGACCTACCCGCATCCGCTGATGCGCAACGCGTTGGAGAAGACCCTCGGCGTGCCGCTGTTCCAGGAGCAGCTCATGCAGCTCGCCATCGACCTGGCCGGCTTCGACGCCGCCGAGGCCGACCAACTGCGCCGGGCGATGGGCGCCAAACGGTCGGTGCGGCGGATGGAGCAGATCGCCGACCGGCTCTACCGGGGCATGGCCGAGCGCGGCATCACCGGCGAGCTGGCCGACGACGTCTACCGCAAGCTCACCGCGTTCGCCAGTTACGGCTTCCCGGAGAGCCACGCGATGAGCTTCGCCTACCTGGTGTACGCCAGTTCCTGGCTGAAGCGCTATCACCCCGGTCCGTTCCTGGCCGCGCTGTTGAGCGCCCAGCCGATGGGTTTCTACTCGCCGCAGACCCTGGTCGACGACGCCCGCCGGCACGGCGTGGAGGTACGCCGACCGGACGTCAACGCCAGCGGCGCGAAGCCGGTGCTGGAGTCCACCCCGGACACCCGTTGGGGCAGCCGGGCGGGGGAGCCGCCGCACGCCTGGGGGCTGGGCGGTCCGGCGGTCCGACTCGGGCTGTCCAGCGTGCGTACCCTCGGCGACGGCGTGGCCGAGCGGATCGAGGCCGAGCGGGCGGCGAACGGCCCGTACCGCGACCTGGCGGACCTGGCCCGGCGGGCGGGCCTGACCGCCGGGCAGATGGAGGCGCTGGCCACCGCCGACGCCTTCGCCTGTTTCGGGTTGACCCGGCGGCAGGCGCTCTGGGCGGCCGGCGCGGCGGCTCAGGAGCGGCCCGACCGGTTGCCCGGCACGGTCACCGGCACGGCGGCGCCCGTGCTGCCCGGGATGGAGGAGGTGGACCGTCTGGTCGCCGACGTCTGGGCCACCGGGTTGTCGCCGGAGAGCCATCCGGCCCGGTTCATCCGCGCCCAGCTGGACGCGGTGGGCGCGGTGCCGATCGACCGGTTGGGTCGGGTGGAGCCGGGTCGGCGGATCCGGGTCGGCGGGATCGTCACCCACCGGCAGCGCCCGGCGACGGCGGGGGGAGTCACCTTCCTCAACCTGGAGGACGAGACCGGCATGCTCAACGTCACCTGTTCGCCCGGGCTGTGGCAGCGGCACCGGCGGGTGGCGCGCACCAGCGCGGCGTTGGTGGTGCGGGGGCGGTTGCAGCGGCACGAGGGAGTGGTGAATCTGGTCGCCGACCGGCTGGACGCGATCGAGCCACCGGTCCGCCCCACCTCCCGCGACTTCCGCTGACTCATCGACGGCGGGCAGGTGCCCCCTGACGATCTCCTCCGGTCTGACTAGGCTCGACCGGGTGGAACAGACCTCAGGCCCGGCCGGGCCGCCGCTCACCCCCCGTACCGCCGTGGTCTGGTCGGTGCTGCGCGCCGAGCTGGACCGCCGACCGGCCACCGAGCTGACCGTGCTGGACGTGGGGGGTGGCACCGGCGGGTTCGCGGTGCCCCTGGCCCGGGCCGGGCACCGGGTGACCGTGGTCGACGCCAGTCCGGACGCGCTCGCCGCGCTCAGCCGCCGGGCCGCGGAGGCCGGGGTGGCCGAGCGGGTACGCGCGGTGCAGGGCGACGGTGACGCGTTGGTCGGGCTGATCGAGCCGACCAGCGTCGACCTGGTGCTCTGCCACTCCGTGTTGGAGGTCGTCGACGACCCGAAACCTGTGGTGTCCGCGTTGGTGGGCGTGCTGCGACCGGGTGGGGCGGCGAGCGTACTGGTCGCCGGACGGGCCGCCGCGGTGCTCGGCCGGGCGACGAACGGGCACCTCGATGTGGCGGCGACGCTGGCCACCGACCCGGCGGGAGCCGCCGGTGCCCGGGACACCCTGCGCCGCCGCTTCGACGTCGAGGGCGCCGCCGCGCTGTTGTCCGCCGCCGGGCTGACCGTGGAGGAGATCCACGGCGTACGCGTCCTCGCCGACCTGCTGCCCGCGACGGTGGCGGACGGTCAGGCCGGCGCCCTGGTCGAGTTGGAACGGACGTTGGCCGGGCGACCACCCTGGCGGGACATCGCCGCCCAGCTGCACCTGTTCGCCCGTCGGCCGGCATGACCGGCCCCGCCGGCACCCCCGTTCCCGGCGCCGAGTCGGTGTTAGGAGGGGGCCCTTCCTATACATCAGGCGTTAACAAGGTGCCCTTCCTTACTCCCGTCGCGCCGGGGTACGGCGGTGCAAGCCTCGCCGACGTGCTGCCCAGCGCCCTGGCCGTGCTCGGTGTCCCCGGTGCCCCGGACCCGCTCGGCCTGACCGCCGAACTGTCCGGGGTACGCCGGATCGCGGTGCTGCTGGTCGACGGTCTCGGCTGGTACCAGATCCCGACCGCCGCGCCGCACGCGCCGACCCTGGCCGGGTTGGCCGCCACGTCGAGCCGACCGCTCACCTCCGGTTTCCCCTCCACCACCCCCACCAGCCTGGTCACCCTGGGCACCGGCGTGGCGCCCGGCGAGCACGGGGTGGTCGGCTTCACCGTGCGGGTTCCGGGCACCGAGCGGGTGCTCAACCACATCGAGTGGAACGACGGCGACCCCGATCCACTGCGCTGGCAGCCGGTCCCCACCCAGTTGGAACGGGCCCGGGCGGCCGGAGTGGCGGTGACCGTGGTGAGTCGCCCGGAGTTCGGCGGTACCGGTCTGACCCTGGCCGCGAACCGGGGCGGTGACTACCGGGGCGCGGCCGGGGTCGACGAGGTGGCCGCCACCACGCTGGCCGCGCTGCGCGCCGGAACCGGCCCGACCCTGGTTTCCGCCTACCACCCGGATATCGACCGGCACGGCCACTTCAGTGGCGTCGACTCGCTGCCGTGGCGGCTGGCGGTGACCGAGTTGGACGGGCTGCTGGCCCGACTGGTGGACGGGCTGCCGTCCGATGCCGCGCTGTTGGTGACCGCCGACCACGGGCAGCTCAACATTCCCGACGGAGACCGGTTCGACCTGGACACCGATCCTCGGCTTACCGCCGGGGTGCGGGTGGTCGCGGGCGAGCCCCGGCTGCGCTACCTGCACGTCGCCCCGGGGGCCACCGCCGACGTGGTGGCGGCCTGGTCGGCCGTGCTCGGCTCCGCCGCCCGGGTGCTGACCCGCGAGGAGGCGGTGGCCACCGGCCGGTTCGGGCCGGTGACCGCCGCCCACCTGGACCGGATCGGCGACGTGGTGGTGGCCTGCAACGACACGTACGCCGTGATGGCCAGTCGTTCGGAACCGCCGATCCTGTCCCGGTTGGTGGCCTTCCACGGCGCGGACACCGCAGCCGAGATGACGATTCCGCTGCTGGTGGTGCGGGGCTGACCGGCGGGAATGTCAGCGGCTCGGGCTAGTCTGCGCCGGTGGGTCGCAGCCAGTCGCTGCCTCGGGGCGGCGATTCCCGGTTCGAACCCGGCGCCGACGACGCCGGGTGCCCGATCCTGCACGTCGACATGGACGCCTTCTACGCCTCGGTGGAGGTCCGTCGCCGACCCGAGCTACGCGGCCGGGCCGTGGTGGTCGGTGGGATCGGTCCGCGCGGGGTGGTCAGCTCGGCCAGCTACGAGGCCCGACGTTTCGGCGTACGCAGCGCCATGCCCATGATGCGGGCCCGCGCTCTCTGCCCGCACGCGGTCTTCCTCGCTCCCGACTTCGCCAGCTACACGGCGGCCTCGCGGGCGGTCATGCAGATCTTCCGTGACGTCACGCCGCTGGTCGAGCCGCTCTCCCTGGACGAGGCGTTCCTCGACGTGGCCGGTGCCCGGCGGCTGTTCGGGTCGCCGACGGCGATCGCCCGCAGGATCCGGGAGCGGGTCGCCGCCGAGCAGGGGCTGACCTGCTCGGTGGGGGTGGCTCCGAGCAAGTTCGTGGCCAAGCTCGGCTCGACCCGGGCCAAGCCCGACGGTCTGCTGGTGGTGCCGGCCGACCTGGTGATCGAGTTCCTCCATCCGCTTCCGGTCGGCGCGCTGTGGGGGGTGGGGGAGCGTTCCGAGCAGGCCCTGCTGCGGCTCGGCCTGCGTACCGTCGGCGACCTGGCGCAGGCTCCGCTGGGGATGCTGCGGACCGCGCTCGGCGAGGCGGTCGCCGCGCACCTGCACGAGCTGTCCTGGGGGCGCGATCCCCGCCGGGTCAGCCCGGAGCAGGTGGAGAAGTCGATCGGAGCGGAGGTCACCTTCGACGTGGACGTCGATGATCCGGCCGAGATCCGCCGGACGCTGCTCGCCCTGGCCGAGAAGGTCGGTGCCCGGCTGCGGGCCGCCGGGCAGGTGGGGCGGACGATCTCGCTCAAGGTGCGTACCGCCGATTTCCGCACGGTGAGCCGGGCCCGCACCCTGGACGTGCCCACCGATGTGGCTCGGGAGATGTTCGACACGTCCTGGGCGCTCTACACCGCGTTGAACCCGGGTGAACGGATTCGCCTGCTCGGTGTCCGGGCGGAGGGCCTGTCGGTGGCGGCCGAGACACCGCGACAGCTCGCCCTGGGTCAGCCGGAGCGGGGGTGGCGGGAGGCGGAGGTCGCGGCGGACGCGGCGGCTGCCCGTTTCGGGCGGTCCGTCATAGGCCCGGCCAGTCTTCTCAGCGGGCGCGATCTGCGACGAAATGAAAATCCGACCCGGCCGTAGGTCGTCCCGCTTTCCGACGCGCGAGGGCCCTCGTAGACTTGCGGGTAAGCAGCCGGTTGGCTGCCACGGTCTGTCGGTCCGACCGGACCGACCAACGTGACCGGGGAGGAGTGCCGTGCCGCTCTCGGAGCACGAGCAGCGGCTGTTCGAGCAGATCGAGCGGTCGCTTGCCGAGGACCCCAAGTTCGCCTCGGCCGTGCGCGCCAGCGATCCGCGTTTCCACGCGCGGCGTCGCCTGCTCGTCGCTGCCGGCGTGATCATCGCTGGTTTGGCGTTGCTGGTTTATGGCGCGGTGATCAAGACTCCGCCACTGGCAGTGGCGGGATTCGTTGTCATGCTGGCCTCGGCCGCGTTCGCGGTGCAGTCGCACCGTCGGGCGCAGTCACCTGACCTGCACGTCGTCGGGGGCACGGCGACTCGTCGTCGCTCCCGGGGTCGAGCCGGCCGGAGGTCGGGCTTCCTCGACCGAATGGAGGACCGGTGGCGGCAGCGCCCGGAGGGGCACCGCTGACCCCGTTCCGCTAAGCGCGGTGATCAAGAAGTTTGCGTCGGCTCCAGCACTGATTCCGACGCAAACTCCTTGATCACCTCGACGGTCAGCGGGGGCGGGTGGCGATGAGGCGGCGCGGGCTGAAGCGCAGCAGCCTTCGGCGCAGCTGCCCGCCGGAGTTCACCAGTCGTGACGAGGTGTCCGCGATGGCGGTGCGCCACCGGTACAACACCGATGGCGGCAATGCGGACGCCATCAGCCGGGTCCGTCGCCCTGCCTGCTCGGCGAGCGCGCCGCGCACCTTTCGCAAGGCGGCCGGCAGCGGTTCGCCGGTCAGCGGGTCCCGGGCGTAGCGGGCCCGTTCCTCCGCCCGCCCGAGCAGCCGCGCCGCCGACGCCGCGTCGGTGTGCGCGACCAGCGGTTCCCGGGCCAACCGTTCCGCCGTGGCCCGGGGCGTCTCCGTCCGGTCCACCCTGACCCGGTAGTCGACGAGCGTGTCGATCAGCTCATCCCAGGCCGCGTGCGCGTCGGCCCGCGCCCGGTCCGGATCGGTGACGACCATCGTGACCGGTTGCCCGGCCCCGGACGGGGCCACGTCCGGCGCGTCCACCGACCGTACCGCCGGTGCCGGACGAGCCCGACGGCGGCGCAGCGCCAGCCGGCGCAGCGCGGGCACGGCGAGCAGGAGCAGCAGCGCCATGACTCCGGCGGCGACCAGCCAGGGCCAGCGGGGCCGCTGAGCGGCGGGAGTGTCCGAGCCGCTCAGCGCGCCCGGGTCCGCACCCTCCTCGAACCGGTTCGGTCCCTGCTCCGCCTCGGTCGACGGATCCGTCTCGTCGGGGGTGTCCGAGGTGCCGCCCTGCGGCGTGGTCTCCTCCGGGGCGTCCACGTCCGGTGCCCACGCCGAGCGGGTCGAGCCGGGCACGCCGTAGGCGGGGGTGGCGTCGAAGGGCACCCAGCCGATCTGGTCGAAGTAGACCTCCGTCCAGGCGTGCAGGTTGCGGTTGGTCAGGGTGAGGGTGTTGTCGCTGCGTCGGCTGCCGTTGGTGAAGCCGAAGGCGACCCGGGCCGGGATCCCCGCGTCGCGGACCATCCAGGCCAGCGCCGCGGCGTACTGCTGGCAGTAGCCGACCTTGTTCTCCAGGAAGTCGAGGATCGCCTGGCCGCTGGTGCCCTGCTCGGTGCTGAGCCGGTAGCTGAAGCCGTTGTCCTCGGAGAAGTAGTCGTAGATCGCCCGGACCTTGTCGTACTCGGTGCGCGCACCCCGGATCAGCTCTCCCACCAGGGCCCGGACCTCCGGCACGTCCGGCGTCGCGGTCTGCTGCCGGCGCAGCGGCAGGTCCGCCGGCAGCGGTTGGGCCCGCCGCAGCGCCTGCGGGGTGTACGACGAGCGTACGTAGTCGAAGGAGTACTCCCTGCCACGGGAGTTCTCCCGGTTGGAGAAGACGACCTGGAGGGTGGGGTCGTAGAACCAGTTGTTGTTCAGGTCGGCGAAGTCGACCGGCTCGGCGTAGACCGGCAGCAGCGGCATGTTCAGGTCCCGGCTCACCTGCACGGTGGCCCGTTGCCGGGTCCGTTCGACGCCGGGCAGCGACCGCCGCGACGGGTCGGGCAGCTCGTCGTTGACCCGCCTGCCGTTGGGCCCGCGCACCCGGAAACCGTCGGTACGCAGGTCGTCGGCGACCCCGAAACGCAGGTAGAACGGGTCCTTCTCGGTGGTGGTGACCGTAACCAGGTTGGTCACCTGGGACTGGTTGAGCTGCCCGCTGAGCGCGGCGAAGAGGTCGACCCGGCCGGGGGAGCCGCCGAAACCCGGACCGCCGCCGGAGCCGACGCCGGAGTTCAGCGTGCTCATCAGCCCCACGGTCATGCCCGGCACGGCCAACGGCACCAGCACGGCCACCGCCAGACCCACCACCGCCAGCCGCCGACCGGCGGCGGACAGCGGCGACGCCTCCCAGACGTCGACGTCGCGGCCATCGCCGGTGAACCGCCGGCCGAACCGGCGGACCCGGTCCACGTTGTCGGTGACCAGCAGCCACAGGAAACCGGCGGCACCGATCACGAACGGCACCGGCGGGACGCTGTCCACGTAGACGGCCACCGGCACCGAGTAGATGGCCAGCATCGGCAGACCGGCCAGGGCGGGACGACGAAGCCCGACGCAGAGCACATCCACCAGCACCGCCACCCCGCCGATGCCGAGCACGGTGATGAACAGCAGCGGGTCGGTGTCCGGCACCTTCACGCCGTGCGAGCGCATGTCCTCGACCGAACTGCCGAGCAGCTCCGCGAAGTGCCCGAAGGTGGCCGGGGTGGGTAGCACCGCCAGCAGTTCGGCACCGCTGGGGAACAGCCAGGTCAGCGCGAGCATGAGGCCGCCGACCATGGCCAGGATCTGCACCCACAGCGGGGTCCGGCCGAGCCGGGCCAGCGCCGCCGCGGCGGCCACCGCGGCCACCGCGATGACTGCCTGGACCAGCCACGTCCAGCTCGCGAAGATGGCCGACAACGGCGCTGACGCGAGCAGCGTCGCGCCGGCGGCCACCAGGCCCAGGTTCCGATGGGCGATCATGAGGGGGACCTTCCGTTCATCGCACGCCACCGGCCACGGTCTCGGCCATCGCCGCGCGCAGCGCGAACCCCTGCGAGCCCCGCCCGGCCTGCGGCCAGAGCGCCGGCAGCCGGCCGCCGTGGTCCACGCCGATCACCCGCCAGCCCGAATGCAGCAGCGCCAGCGCCGCCGCGTCGTGCGCCTGGTCGGCCTCGGCCCGCGCGGGTGTCGGCAGGTTCAGCCAGGCGGAGCTGTCCAGCAGGAAGCAGACACAGGTGGCGCCGTTGGCCCGCAGCCCGGCCAACAACTCCGCTTCGGCGGTGCTCAGCGAGCCGAACAAACCGATGATCAACCCGCCGTCGGAGCGCTGCCGGACGTGCTGCACCGCAGTGGTGATCTCGACCCGCTGGTCCAGCCGGACCTCGGCGAGCTGGTCGAGCAGCAGACCGTCACCGACGCCCTCGGCGGCGTCGACGTCCGCGCCCGCGCCGGTCACCAGCCGCAGCTTGTAACCGGCCTGCCGCAGGTGCACGGCGATGCTGGCGGCGGCCGAGACCGCCCACTCGAAGCTGGCCGTCGGGCCGTCGCCGTGATGGCCGTACGCGCGGGTGTCCAGCAGCACCGTCGCGCGGCTCTCCCAGGGCTGCTCCTCGCGCCGCACCATCAGCTCGCCGGTGCGCGCGGTCGACTTCCAGTGCACCCGGCGCAGGTCGTCACCGCGCCGGTACTCCCGGGTGGCCGTGTCGTCCTCACCGTGCACCGCCACCGAGCGGGCCCGGCTCTCGCCGCTGCCGGCGTACTCGCCGGGCAGGCGCACCGACGGCAGCGGGATCACCTGCGGGACCACCGTGAGGCGGTCGGTGCTGGGGAAGGAACGGGTGAGTTCGCAGAGGCCGAAGGGGTCGGTCATCCGGACCACCAGCGGGCCCACCTCGTACCGGCCCCGCACGTCGGCGCGCACCGTGTAGGCCACGGAACTCGCCTGGTGCGCGCCGAGCCGCTCCAGCACCACCCGGGGGCGGCTGCCGAGCGCGTACGGGAGACGGTCCTCCAGCAGCAGGGTGCCGGTGGGCAACCGGGACATGTTCTGCAGGCGCAGCACCACCCGCGCGGTCGCGCCGACCGGCACCCGGTGCGGTTCCAGCGACCGGTGGCAGGCGAGCTTGTAGCGGCTCCGGCCGACGTAGAGCGCGGCGAGCAACGGTAGGACGGCCAGCAGCACGGCCACCCGCAGCAGGTCCTTCTCGCCGAGGATGCCGGCGGAGATGGCCGCCGCCGCAGCGGCGGCCAGGAAGGATCGGCCGCGGGTGGTCAGCCCACGCAGCCCGGCCCGCACGTCACGGCCTCCGCGGCTCGAAGGGCGCCCGGCCGTTACCGCTCTGCGGCCGTGTGTCGTACGGCGAGCGCTTGCGGTCATGCGGCAGCGGCAGCCGGTGCACCAGGTCGGCGACGATCGCGTCGGTGGTACGCCGGGCGAGCTGAGCGTCGGCCGTGGGGATGATCCGGTGCGCCAGCACCGGCACGGCGAGGACCTGGAGGTCGTCGGGCAGGACGTAGTCACGCCCGTCGAGGGCGGCCACCGCGCGGGCGGTACGCAGCAGTTGCAGCGTGCACCGGGGGGAGGCGCCCAACCGCAGGTCGGGTGACTCGCGGGTGGCGGTGACCAGATCGACCGCGTACTGCTTGACCGCGTCGGCGACATGCACCTGCCGTACGTGACCGATCAGCCGGCGGACGGTGTCGGCGTCGGAGACCGGCCGCAGCCCGGAGAGCGGATCGACCGCGCCGTGCCCGTCGAGCATGGCCAACTCGGCGGTCGGGTCCGGGTACCCCATGGCGATGCGGGCGGTGAACCGGTCGCGCTGCGCCTCCGGCAGCGGGTAGGTGCCCTCCATCTCGATCGGGTTCTGGGTGGCGATCACCATGAACGGCGTCTGCAACTGGTAGGTCACCCCGTCGACGGTGACCTGCCGTTCCTCCATGCACTCCAGCAACGCGGACTGGGTCTTCGGCGAGGCCCGGTTGATCTCGTCGCCGACGACCAGGTTGGCGAAGACGGCACCCGGACGGAACTCGAAGTCGTGGGTCTCCTGGTTGTAGACGCTGACTCCGGTGACGTCGCTGGGCAGCAGGTCGGGGGTGAACTGGATGCGGCGTACCGAACAGTCGATCGACCGGGCCAACGCCTTGGCCAGTTTGGTCTTGCCGACGCCGGGCACATCCTCGATGAGCAGGTGACCCTCGGCGAGCAGGACGGCCAGCGCGAGCCGCACGGTCGCGGTCTTGCCCTCGATGACCTGTTCGATGTTGGTCACGATCGCGTCACTCGCGGCGTGGAACTCGTCGTACGGCAGCAGACCGCCAACGTCGTCCCAGGTCTGTTGTGTCACGGGCCTCCTCCTCGTCGCCGTCACGGCAGCCCTCTGTGAAGAGAGCACCTGGCCCCGCCGTTTCGTTCGCGACGTGTGAGCCTCATGTGCCGCGGCAATCTCACTGGCCTCTCAGGCTAACCATGTTTGTCGGCTACGCCGACCGCCGCAGGTGTTTGAGCGCTTACGCAGCGATTTGTCGTTCACGCAGCGCATGTCGTCGATTCTGTCGGGTAAGGGGATCGGCGCATCGCCGGTGCTGTCGTCGCGCGCCGTCGGCGGTGGGCCCCTTGATGTGGTGGACGGCCTCGAGGGGTGGTGCAGGCGGCCACCGTGTGGCGCGCGGTACACTGCCGTTCATGGCCGGAGTCTTCCTGCTTCTTATCGGGCCGTGCTGATGCGCTGAGCGCGACAGCACGGCGGCCCCTCCTGCGTGAGGGGTTTTTTCATGCCCGCTGCCGGCCCGAAACGGGTCATCGAGGCAGATCCGAGACCAGCCAGCACTCCGACAGACTCCCGAGCGACGCGAGGAGAAGGCCATGACAGAAGCAGAAGTCCCACCGTTTCGGTACACCGCGGCGCTGGCCGACGAGATAGAGCGTCGCTGGCAGGACCGTTGGGAACGGGAGGGCACGTTCCACGCGCCGAACCCGTCCGGCCCGCTGGCCGATCCGGCTCATCCCCGATCCGGCGCGGAGAAGCTGTACGTGCTGGACATGTTCCCCTACCCGTCCGGCGCCGGGCTGCACGTCGGGCACCCGCTGGGGTACATCGGCACCGACTGCTTCGCCCGGTACCAGCGGATGGCCGGCCGTAACGTGCTGCACGCCATGGGCTTCGACGCGTTCGGCCTGCCCGCCGAGCAGTACGCGGTGCAGACCGGCACCCACCCGCGCACCACCACCGAGGCCAACATCGAGCGCTATCGGTCGCAGCTGCGTCGGCTGGGGCTGGCCCACGACCGGCGGCGTTCGGTGGCCACCATCGACACCGACTTCTACCGCTGGACCCAGTGGATCTTCCTGCAGATCTTCAACTCCTGGTACGACCGCGAGGCCGGCCGGGCACGGCCGATCAGTGAGCTGACCGCCGAGTTCGCCGGAGGGGTGCGGCGCACTCCGGACGGTCGGCCGTGGGCCGAGCTGTCGCCCGCCGAGCAGCGCGCCATCATCGACGACCACCGCCTGGCGTACGTCTCGCAGGCGCCGGTGAACTGGTGCCCCGGGCTGGGCACGGTGCTGGCCAACGAGGAGGTCACCGCCGACGGCCGCTCCGAGCGGGGCAACTTCCCGGTCTTCAAGCGCAACCTGAAGCAGTGGATGATGCGGATCACCGCGTACGGCGACCGGCTGCTGGACGACCTGGACAAGCTGGACTGGCCGGAGCCGATCAAGCTGATGCAGCGCAACTGGATCGGTCGGTCCCAGGGGGCGCACATCGACTTCCCGACCACCGTCGCGCCGATCCGGGTGTTCACCACCCGGCCGGACACCGTCTTCGGCGCCACCTACATGGTGCTGGCGCCCGAGCACGAGCTGGTGGACACGCTGGTGCCGACGGCCTGGCCGGAGGGCACCCGGGCGGCATGGACCGGCGGGCACGGCAGCCCGCGCGACGCGGTCGAGGCGTACTGCAAGGCGGCGGCGGCCAAGACCGACGTGGAGCGGCAGGCCGAGACGAAGGAGAAGACCGGCGTCTTCACCGGGGCGTACGCCACCAACCCGGTCACCGGGGGGCAGATCCCGATCTTCATCGCCGACTACGTGCTGGCCGGTTACGGCACCGGGGCGATCATGGCGGTGCCGGCCCAGGACGAGCGTGACTGGGAGTTCGCCGAGGTCTTCGAGCTGCCGATCGTGCGTACCGTGCAGCCGCCGGAGGGCTTCGACGGCAAGGCGTACACCGGCGACGGCCCGGCGATCAACAGCGCCGCGCCCGACCATGGCCTGGACCTGAACGGCCTGGGGGTGGCCGAGGCCAAGGCCCGGATCATCGCCTGGCTGGAGGAGACCGGCAACGGCCAGGGCGCGGTGACCTACCGGCTGCGGGACTGGCTGTTCAGCCGGCAGCGCTACTGGGGCGAGCCGTTCCCGATCGTTTACGACGCCGACGGCACCGCCATCGCGCTGCCCGAGGAGATGCTGCCGGTAGAGCTGCCCGAGGTGGACGACTTCTCCCCGCGCACCTTCGACCCGTCCGACGCCGACAGCGACCCGGAGACGCCACTGTCCCGCCGCCGGGACTGGGTCGAGGTCGAGCTGGACCTGGGTGACGGCCCGAAGCGGTACACCCGGGAGACCAACGTGATGCCGCAGTGGGCCGGCTCCTGCTGGTACGAGCTGCGTTACCTGGACCCGACCAACGACGGCCGGTTCGTCGACGCGGACAACGAGCGGTACTGGATGGGCCCGCGCGGCGAGGGCGACTGCGGCGGTGTCGACCTGTACGTCGGTGGGGCCGAGCACGCCGTGCTGCACCTGCTGTACGCCCGGTTCTGGCACAAGGTGCTGTACGACCTGGGCCACGTCTCCAGCTTCGAGCCGTTCCGCAAGCTGTTCAACCAGGGCTACATCCAGGCGTACGCGTACACCGACGCCCGGGGTGCCTACGTGCCCGCCGAGGAGGTCGTGGAACGCGACGGCGGCTTCTACCTGGGCGACGTTCAGGTCAACCGCGAGTACGGCAAGATGGGCAAGTCCCTGAAGAACGTGGTCACCCCGGACGAGATGTGTGCCGCCTACGGTGCCGACACGTTCCGGGTGTACGAGATGTCGATGGGCCCGCTGGAGGTGTCCCGCCCGTGGGAGACCCGGGCCGTCGTCGGCTCGTACCGCTTCCTGCAACGGGTGTGGCGGGCCATCGTCGACGAGCGGACCGGCGAGTCCCGGGTGGTCGACGAGCCGGCCGACGAGCCGACCCGGCGACTGCTGCACAAGGTCATCGACGGTGTCCGGGGCGACATGGAGCAGATCCGGTTCAACACCGCGATCGCCAAGCTGATCGAGCTGACCAACGGACTGACCCGCCTGCCGCGTACCCCGCGTGAGGTGGCCGAGCCGCTGGTGCTGATGGTGGCCCCGTTCGCCCCGCACATCGCCGAGGAGCTGTGGCAGCGGCTGGGCCACCAGACCTCGCTGACGTACGCGGACTTCCCGGTCGCCGACCCGGCTCTGCTGGTTGCCGAGACGGTCACCTATCCGGTGCAGGTCAACGGCAAGGTCCGGGGCCGCGTCGAGGTGAGCGCCGACGCGAGCGAGGACGAGGTGCGTACCGCAGCCCTGGCGGCGGTGGCCGGTCCACTGGCCGGCAAGGAGCCCCGCAAGGTCATCGTGGTGGCCGGCCGGATGGTCTCCGTCGTCGTCTGACGGGTGGGGAGGGCGTCAGGGATGGTGCTGCCTGCGAGCGGGGGACACCATCCCTGACGCCGCCCGTGGATCAGGCCGGCGGGCGGGCTCGGCGTTCGGCGCGCCACCAGCAGGCGAGGAGCACGGCGCTGGCGATGAAACCCAGCGCGGCCGGGGCGGCGGCGAACCAGTTGATCTCGTCGGGACTGGTCACGGCCGCGCCGAGAGCCGCGTAGCCGAACGCGGTGGGCGCGGAGGCGATCACGCTGCCGACGAGGAACGGCAGCAACCGCGCGCCGGTGGTGCCGTAGCCGTAGCTGACCAGGCCGAAGCCGGAGACCGGCAGCAGTCGTACGGTGACCACGCCGAGGACGCTCTGCCGGGTGAACCAGCGGTCGAGGCGGGCCAGCCGTCCCCGGACGCGTTCGGCGACGAACTCCCGGCCCAGCACCCGGCCCACGGTGAAGCCGATCAGGGCCGCCAACAACGCGGCGCCCAGCGCGTACGCGGCACCTTCCAGGGCCCCGAAGATCGCCCCGGCGGCGAGCGTGATGAACGTGCGGGGGACCAACGCCACCAGCAGCAACGCCCCGCCGAGCACACCGGCCACCGGGGCGAGCCGACCCATCCGGTCGGCCAGCTCCGACAGCGCCGCCGGGTCGGGGTGGGGTGCCAGCAGCAGCGTCACCCCGAGACCGGCGAGCAGGGCCAACAGCAACACGAACCGGGTGACCGACGGCGTCGTGGCGACCGGCAGACGGCTGCGTAGCTGCCGGATCATCCCCGGGATGTGGCCACCGCGGTCCGGCGTTCGGCCCGCAGCCGGTCGGCCCAGGTGTCGTCGAGCGGGGGAAGGTGTTGCGCTCCGGTCGCCCAGCGCAGCAGCAGGTCGGCCAGGGCCGGGTTGCGGGCCAGGGCGGGACCGTGCGAGTAGGTGCCGAGCAGCTTGCCCCGCCAGGCGCCCTCGGTGGTGCCGTCGTTGCCGATCCCGGCGGTGACCCGGGCCAACGGGGAGACCCCGGGGCCGAGGTGGGTACGGCCGCCGTGGTTCTCGAACCCGGTCAGCGGCGGCAGGCCGAGGCGGGCGTCGATGTCACCGGCCAGTTCGCCGACGGCCCGGCTGGGGCCCCGGTCCGAGGAGAGGTCGAGCAGTTCCAGACCCCGGTACTGGGTGCCCTTGGCGAAGAACGAGGTGCCCAGCAACTGGTAGCCGGCACAGACGCCGAAGACCACCGAACCCTGGGCGACCGCCCGGTGCAGGCCGCCGTCGGCGAGCAGTCGCTGCGCGCCGAGCGCCTGCGGGCCGTCCTCGCCGCCACCGAGGAGGTAGATGTCGGCGGTGGTGGGCAGCCGCTGGTCGGAGCGGACCTCCAGCACCTCGACCGGGAACCCGCGCTGCTGGGCTCGGCGGGCCAGGATCAGGGCGTTGCCCCGATCGCCGTACGTCGACAGCAGGTCCGGATAGATCCAGACGATGCGCAGGGTCTCAGTTGACACGGTCCAACTCCGCTCGGATGTCCTGGAACGCGGTGTAGTTCGCGATGACCTCCAACCGGCCCGGTGGCACCGCCCGGACGGCCTCGTCGAAGGTGCGTACGTACTGGAACGGTACGTCGTTGACCTCCAGCCGCACGGCCAGGTCGTACGCCCGGTCGCCGGTGATGAGCACCAGGCGTCCGCGTAGCGGGGCGAAGTCGACGTCGAAGAGCCAGGAGGTGTCCAGTCCGTCGGGGTCCCGGGCGTTGATGGACAGCAGCGTCGGCGCCTCGTCGGCCATGTCGAACGCCTCCAGCCAGCTGGCCGGGTTCTTGGCCAGCAACAGCCGCACGGTGCGACCCTCCCGGACGACCTGGGCGTAGCGCCCGGCCACCGAGGTCACGTCACCGAGGCGGGGCACCGCGTCGAAGGGGCGTACGCCGAACTCGGCGGCGACCGCGAGGGCGGTGGCCGCGTTGCCGACGTTGACCTTGCCGGGAAGCTGGAGTTTGACCTTGTACCACGCGCCGGTCGGGTCGACCACGCCCTCGTCGTCCACCGTCCACTGCGGCTCCGGGCGGCGCAGCGGGCAGCCGGTGCACCACCACTGGTCGCCGGAGCGCTCGATGGTGGAGCCGCACTCGGGGCAGACCCAGGAGTCGTCGTGCCAGCGTTGCCCGGCGGAGAACCAGGTGACGTGCGGCGGGGTGATCCGCTGGTCGTGGCTGGCCGGTGGGGTGGCAGCCCAGACCACCATCGGGTCGTCGGCGTTGGCGACCACGCGGATGTCCGGGTGACGGGCCAGCGCCGCGCGCCAGAGCTGCGCCATCATGGCGACCTCCTTGGCCCGGTCCAGCTGGTCGCGGGAGAGGTTGAGCAGCGCCACCACGTGCGGGTCGGTCGCCTCGATCACCTGCGCCAGGTAGTGCTCGTCGACCTCCAGCACCGCGTACGGCGTGCTGCCGGCCTTGGCCAGCGCGGAGGTGTGCCCGGTGGGCATGTTGGCGCCGAACGAGTTGGTGGCGACCCGACCGAGCACCCCCACGGCCGCGGCGGCGAGCCGGGTGGTGGTGGTCTTGCCGTTCGTGCCGGAGATCAGCGCGATGGCCCGCCCGGCGGAGAGGTGCGCGAGCAGCTCCGGGTCGATCTTCAGCCCCAGCCATCCACCGATCACCGAGCCGTCGCCCCGGCCCGCCGCCCGGGACAACGCCGCGGCGGTCCGTGACACGGAGCTGGCCACCTTCGCCCGCAGGGGCATCTTCGCGTCCGTCACGCGAGCGAGGTTACCGGACCAGCGGACCCGCGAGATCGCCACCGACGACGATCCGTTCGGCTGGGCCCGGTCGGCACCCGGTCGGATCGGGCTCAGCCAGATGGAGTCGATCTATGTCGGAAAGCGGACCTGCCGCGCGGGGCCGCTCGCCCCTCCACTCCGCTCCACCCTCGCTGACGTGCGGTTTTGTGGTCCGACACGGCGCGCCACGCGGGCGATTCTGGTTGCGGGTGGAGGGAAGTGGAGTAGAGTGGGGCGCATTGGTGGGGCCGGGAGGGGCCCACCGGCCCGGGGGGTCAGCGGCGCGCGAACGCCGCCAAAGGGCGAGGGGGTTGGGCCGATGTTCCTCGGCACCCACACCCCGCGCCTGGACGACAAAGGCCGGTTGATCCTTCCGGCGAAGTTCCGGGATGAGTTGGCGGGGGGTGTCGTGATCACCAAAGGGCAGGAGCGCTGTCTCTACGTCTTCCCGACGCCTGAGTTCCAGCACATCGCGGAGCAGTTGCGCGCGCAGCCGATGACACACAAGGCGGCCAGAGCCTACAGCCGGGTGTTCTTCGCCAGCGCGCACGACGAGGTGCCGGACAAGCAGGGCCGGGTGACCATCCCGGCGCACCTGCGCTCGTACGCGGGGCTCGACCGGGACCTGGTGGTCATTGGCGCGAGCACCCGGGTGGAGATCTGGGACAAGGTCGCCTGGGAGACCTACCTCGCCGAGAGCGAAGACGACTTCGCCGACATCGAGGAAGGGGTGCTGCCCGGCGGTCTGTAGGGCGTGACGACGCCCGACGTACTGCGAGATCTCCAGCCGCTTTCGAGTTCCTGGCATCCCTTCCCCGGTGCCAGGCGCGAGATCCGATCCTCCGGGCCACGGCCCGACGGGCGGGCGGAGAGCGGATGGGGATCTGGCGGTACGACGGCAGCGTCGTCCGACGAACAGAACGCGAACACAACCGGTTCACACCAGTGGGGGTCGACATGGGGGAGCTACGCGGCACGCATGTGCCGGTGCTGCTTGAGCGGTGTCTCGAGCTGCTGGCCCCCGCACTGGGCCGGGGTGGGCGCACCGTGCACGTCGACGCGACGCTGGGCCTCGCCGGCCACGCCGAGGCGGTGTTGCAGGCGCATCCGGAGACGGTTCTGGTGGGCCTGGACCGGGACACCGAGGCGCTGGAGCACGCCAGGATCCGGTTGGCCCGCTTCACCGGCCGGGTCCACCTGGAGCACGCCGTCTACGACGAGCTGCCCGAGGTGCTCGACCGACTGGGTTACCCGTCCGTGGACGGGGTCCTGTTCGACCTCGGTGTCTCCTCGTTGCAACTCGACGCGCCCGACCGCGGGTTCGCGTACGCGCAGGACGCGCCGCTGGACATGCGGATGGACCAGACCCGGGGGGTGACCGCCGAAGAGGTGGTCAACACGTACACCCATCCGGAGCTGGCCCGGGTGCTGCGGGTGTACGGCGAGGAGAAGTTCGCCGGCCGGATCGCCTCGGCGATCATCCGGGAACGGGAACGCACCCGGATCACCTCGTCGGCGCGGCTGGCCGAGTTGGTCCGGGATTCGATCCCGGCACCAGCCCGACGAACGGGCGGACACCCGGCAAAGAGAACGTTTCAGGCTTTACGTATCGAGGTAAACAGGGAACTGGCGGCGCTGGAGACGGCGCTGCCGGCCGCTCTGGACAGACTCGCCGTCGGCGGTCGCCTGGTGGTCCTGTCCTACCACTCGTTGGAGGACAGGCTCACCAAACAGGCGCTCGCCGATCGGGTCCGCAGCACGGGTCCGATCGACCTTCCGGTCGAACTGCCCGGGTCGGAGCCGACGTTCCGGCTGCTCAGCCGGGGCGCGGAACTGCCCGGGGAGGCGGAGGTCGCCGCGAACCCGCGGGCCGCGTCAGTACGACTGCGGGCCGCGGAGCGGATCGACCCGCAGGCACGGGGGCGTACCGACCGCGAACGGTACCGCCGCCGGGTCAAGGCGATGCACCAACCGGGGACGGCGTCGGCCACGGGATCCGATCCGGATCCGCGGCAGGCGCCGGGGGACACGACGGACGAAGAGGGGGAGGGGACATGAATGTAGACAAGCGCCGGACCACTGCCGGCGTCGGGCAGCGCGCACCGCGGTCGGGGGGCCGGATCGCGGCGGAGCGGACCCGGGGAGCGGGCGACGGTGCCCGGCGGACGGACCGGCCGAACCGGTCGGCGGAGACTCGCGCCCGGGGGGCGCGCGAGTTTCCCACCCAGGGCAGCGCGGCTCTGCGCCCGGTGGAGCGGGCCGCCGTCGCGGCCGAGCGGCCGACGACGCCGCGGCTGCGGGTCGCTCCGCCGCCGCCGGTCCGGGTGCCCCGGGCGCCCTTCGCCGCGCTCGTGGTGACGCTGGTCGTCGGCGGGGTGCTGGGCATCCTGGCGGTCAACACGAAGATCAACGAGAACGCCTTCCGGTTGGACGAGTTGCAGCAGCAGCAGGCGAAGCTCGACGTGGAGCAGCAGCAGCTGAAGAAGCAGATCGCCGAGTCCGAGTCGCCGGGCAACCTCGCGGCCCAGGCCCGCAAGCTGGGGCTGGTCGAGTCGGGTGAGCCGGCGTACATCCGGCTGCCGGACGGCAAGGTCATCGGGGTGCCGCAGCCTGCCGGCGGGCAGCCCTCCATCGCGAGCCAGCAGGGCGCGGAGGGGTAAGCCGTGCCACCGAGGTCGGAGGAACCGCGCCGGGACGCCGAGGGCTCCCGGCGCGGTTCGTCGCGTGGCGGCGGCCAGCGCGGGATGTCACCACACCCGGGGGAGCGGGACGCCGAGCCCGGCATCGGTGGCATCTCCGACGCCCGCGCCTACACCCCGCGTGGCCGCTCCATCCGCGAGGGTGCCGGCAACGGGCGGGTGGCGCAGCGGCGCACCCCACGCAGCAACCGGTCGCAGGATCCGTTCCGCCCGGCTCTCCAGGTCCTCGACGGCGGTCGGGGCACCGCCGGCCGGTCCGCCGACCCGGCCCGCCGCGGCGGCGGCACCGGGCGCGCACCGGTGACCCGTGCCGTCACCGACCGGACTCCCCGCGACGAGGCCCCGGCCAGCGCCGCCCGGCGGCGGGTCACCGCCCGGGAGCCGCGCCGTGGGGAACGGCCGCCCCCGCGCCGGCCGTCGCGTAAGCCACCCAAACCGCCCCGGCTGGCCGACCCGGGGCGACGGCTGCGGCTGGGTACCGCGTTGACGCTGGCCCTCTTCGTCGCCATCGGTGTGCGGCTCGTCGTGCTCCAGACGGTCGACACACCGGCGTACGCCGACGGCGGGCTGCCCGACCGGCTCGTGAAGGTCGAACTACCGGCGCCGCGCGGCGCCATCTACGACCGGGACGGAGCGGCCCTGGCGCACAGCGTCGAGGCCCGGTACGTCTACGCCGACCCCACCCGGGTGGAGGACATCGACGCCACCGCGCGGGCCCTCTCCCCGCTGCTGGGTATCCCGGCCAGCAAACTGGCCGAGAAGATGAAGCCCCGTAAGCGGATCAACGGTGAGGACTCGCAGTTCGAGTACCTGGCCCGGGGCGTGGACATCGACCGCGCCAAGAAGATCATGGCGCTCAAGCTGTCCGGCATCGCCACCCACCGCGACGAGCGGCGCGAGGTGCCCGGCGGTGACCTGGCCGCCAACCTGATCGGGTTCACCAGCCAGGACATGGTCGGGTTGGAGGGCCTGGAGGCGCGCTTCGACGACGTGCTGCACGGCGAGGACGGCCAGCGGGTCTTCGAAGCGGGCCTCGGTGGCCTCGCCGCCCCCATCCCCGGCGGCTACAGCCGCACCACGAAGGCCAAGCCGGGCAGTTCGCTGGTGCTCACCATCGACCGTGACCTGCAGTACATGGTGCAGCGCATCCTCAGTGAACAGATGCAGCAGGTCAGCGGCAGCACCGGGGCGGCCGTGGTGCTGGACGCGCGTACCGGTGAGGTGCTCGCCCAGGCCAGCCACCCCACCTACAACGCGGCGAAGGCGTCGGCGAGCGAGCCGACGGACCGGGTGGACGCGGCCACCAGCTTCGTGGTCGACCCGGGCTCGGTGCACAAGGCGATCACGTTCGGCGCCGCGTTGCAGGAGGGCGTGATCACCGCAGAGACGTCGTTCCCGGTCGCCAACGCCATCCGCAAGGGCGACACCTGGTTCCGTGACTCCCACCCGGCGAACGGGAAGCGGATGAGTGTCGCCGGCATGATGGCGTACTCCTCGAACGTCGGCACCATCCAGATCGCCGACAAGCTCGGCCCGGAACGCCTGCTCGACTACCAGCGGCGGTTCGGCCTGGGTAAGCCGACCAAGGTCGGGATGCCCGGTGAGGCCAGCGGCCGACTGCTGCCGGTGCAGGAGTGGAGCGGGTCGTCGCACGGATCGGTGCCGATCGGGCACAGCGTGGACGCCACGCCGTTGCAGATGGCCGCCGCCTATGCCGCCATCGCCAACGACGGCACGTACGTCCAGCCGCACCTGCTGAAGGAGACGATCGCCCCGGACGGCAAGCGGACCCCCGCGCCGGACCCGGAGACCTGGCAGGTGCTCAGCCCGGACAACGCCGCCGCGCTGCGTACGATCATGGAGGCCGTCACCACGGTCGAGGGCGCCACCGGTCTGGCCGCCGCGGTGCCGGGCTACCGGGTCGCGGGCAAGACCGGAACCGGCTGGCGGCTGGTCGACGGCAAGAAGCAGCCCGGCGAGGTCGCCTCGTTCATCGGGATGGCTCCGGCGGAGAACCCGAGGTACGTCATCGCGGTCTTCGTGCACAGCCCGAGTGGCGGCGGGGGGCAGATCTCGGCCCCGGCGTTCCGCGACATGATGACCTTCACTCTGCGGCACTACCGGGTACCGCCGTCGACCGAACCGGCACCGACGTTCACCGTTTTCCCGTAGCCGCTACCTGCGGTTGCACTCCATGAGACGGAGATTCAGGCGCGCCGTGCGGCCCGGACCGAGCGACCGGGTAGGGTCTGACGCCGTGCGCGGCAATCCTCGTCCCCGTTCCGTGACCGGAATCCGGCTCGGTGACCTGGCCGCCCGGCTTGCCGTGGCGTCCCCGACCGGTGCCGACCCGACGGTGACCGGGGTGACCCACGCCAGCGGCGAGGTCCGCCCCGGTGACCTGTACGCGGCGCTGCCCGGTGCCCGACGCCACGGCGCGGAGTTCGCCGTCGACGCGGCGAGGGCCGGCGCGGTGGCGCTGCTGACCGATCCGGCCGGTGCCGAGCGGGCCGCCGCGAGCGGGTTGCCGGCCCTGGTGGTGGCCGACCCCCGGGCGGTGCTCGGCACGCTCGCGTCGGCCGTCTACGGTGACCCGACGGCCGGGCTGACCGTGATCGGGGTGACCGGCACCGCCGGTAAGACCTCCACCGCCTACCTGGTCGAGTCGGGACTGCGCGCGGCCGGCCACGTCACCGGGCTGATCGGCACCGTGGAGACCCGCCTCGGCGACCTGGTGATCGACAGTGTGCGCACCACGCCCGAGGCCACCGACCTGCACGCCATGTTGGCCGCCGCCGCCGAGCGCGGCGTCACCGCCGTGGTCATGGAGGTGTCCAGCCACGCGTTGGCGATGGGGCGGGTCGGTGGGGTGCGCTTCGTCGTCGGCGGCTGGACCAACTTCGGCTCCGACCACCTGGACTTCCACGCCGACAGCGAGGACTACTTCGCCGCCAAGGCCCGCCTGTTCGACGGTCGGTGCGCCGCCGAGGTGCTCAACCACGACGACCCGGCGTTGAAGGCACTGGTCAAGCCGGGCACGATCACCTACTCGGCAGCCGGGGACCGAACCGCCACCTGGTGGGCCGACGAGATGACCGGCGAGGGGTACGCACAACGGTTCACCGCGCACGGCCCGGACGGGTTGGTGCTGCCCGCCCGGGTGGCGTTGCCCGGTCGACACAACGTGGCCAACGCCCTGCTGGCCATCGCCAGCCTGGTGGCGGCCGGGGTCGACCCGGTGACCGCCGCCGAGGGCGTGGCGGCGTGCGGTGGCGTCCCGGGCCGGCTGGAATCGGTGGGGGTGGCCGGTGGCGTACGCGGGGTCGTCGACTACGCGCACAAGACCGACGCCGTGGTGGCCGCCCTGGCCGCCCTGCGGGACCTGAGCACCGGCCGGCTGGTCTGTGTCATCGGTGCCGGTGGCGACCGGGACCGGGGCAAGCGGCCGGCGATGGGTGCCGCCGCCGCGGCCGGTGCCGACGTGGTGGTGGTGACCGACGACAACCCCCGTACCGAGGACCCGGCGGCGATCCGCGCCGAGGTGCTCGCCGGTGCCCATCGGGCCGGCGGGTCGGCCCGGGTCGTCGAGGTCGGTGGCCGCCGCGCGGCGATCGACGAGGCGGTGCGGCTGGCAGCGCCGGGTGACGTGGTGGTGCTGCTCGGCAAGGGGCACGAGCGGGGCCAGGAGATCGCCGGAGAGGTGTACCCGTTCGACGACCGGACCGAACTCGCCGAGGCGCTGCGGAGCCGTTTCGGGGATCTGGAGGGCCAGTGATCACGCTCAGCCTGGCCGAGGTGGCCTCGGCGGTGAACGGTCGGCTGGTCGCCGCCGATCCCGCCGCGCAGGTCACCGGCAGCGTGGAGTTCGACTCCCGCAAGGTCACCCCCGGCGGACTCTTCGTGGCCTTCGACGGGGAGAAGGTGGACGGCCACGACTTCGCCGCCGCCGCGGTGGCGTCCGGCGCGGTGGCGGTGATGGGCACCCGCGAGGTGCCCGACGTGCCGATGATCGTCGTCGCCGACCCGTTGGTCGCGATGGGACGGCTGGCCCGTGCGGTGGTGGACCGGCTGCCCGAGCTGACCGTGATCGGGCTGACCGGTTCCTCCGGCAAGACCACCACCAAGGATCTGATCGCCCAGGTGGTCGCCCGGCTCGGGGAGACGGTGGCCCCGCCCGGGTCCTTCAACAACGAACTGGGGCACCCGTACACGGCGTTGCAGGCCGGACCGACCACCCGCTACCTGGTGATGGAGAAGGGCGCCCGGGGCATCGGCCACGTGCGGTACCTCTGCGAGATCGCACCGCCGCGCGTCTGTGTGGTGCTCAACGTCGGGGTGTCGCACATCGGCGAGTTCGGGTCGCAGGAGAACATCGCGCTGGCCAAGGGCGAACTGGTCGAGGCGTTGCCGGCCGACGGTCTGGCGGTGCTCAACGCCGACGACCCGCTGGTCGACGCGATGGCCGCCCGGACGGTGGCCCGGGTGGTCCGCTACGGCGAGTCGGCGCACGCCGACGTGCGGGCCGTGGACGTGACGCTGGACGAGCGCGGACGGCCCGGGTACACCCTGGTCACGCCGGAGGGCAGCGCGCCGGTGCGGCTCGGACTCACCGGCCGGCACCAGGTCTGGAACAGCCTGGCCGCCGCAGCGGTGGCCCGGGAGCTGGGGATGCCGTTGGCCGAGCTGGCCACCGCGTTGGGCGCGCTCGGGTTGGTCTCCACCCGTCGGATGGACGTCTTCGAGCGCACCGACGGGGTGACCGTGATCGACGACTCGTACAACGCCAATCCGGCGTCGATGGCGGTGGCGCTGCGGGCGCTCGGTGGCGTCGGCGCGGGACGGCGTACCGTCGCGGTGCTCGGCTACATGGCCGAGCTGGGCGAGTTCGAAGCGCAGGGACACGCCGAGGTGGGCCGGCTCGCGGCGGAACTGGGCGTGGACCGGCTGCTCGTGGTCGGCGAGGCGGCGGCGTCGATCCACCACGGGGCGACATCGGTAGGTGACTGGGGAGGAGAGTCGGTGCTGCTCACCGATCAGGCGGCGGCCGTCGAGGTGCTGCGCAGCGAGCTACGGCCGGGCGACGTCGTCCTGGTGAAGGGCTCCCGGTATCGGACCTGGGAGGTGGCCGACGCGTTGCGCGTCGACGCCGTCGGGAACGACTCGGGTTCGTCGGTGTCGGCCGAGGGTGGCGCCGCGTGAGAGCGGTCATCGTGGCCATCGGAGTGGCCTTCCTCGTCTCGCTGTTCTGCACCCCGATCGCGATCCGGGTCTTCACCCGGCTCAAGGCGGGGCAACCCATCCGGGCCGAGGGCCCGCAGATGCACCAGGGCAAGAAGGGCACGCCGACGATGGGCGGCGTGGTGTTCATCCTCGCCACCGTCATCGCGTACGTGGCCGGTCACCTGGCCCTGACCACGCTGCCGGACGCGCAGATCGCCCAGGTCGAGCCGACCATCACGGCGCTGGTGCTGCTGGGGCTGATGGTCTTCTGCGGCGCGGTCGGCTTCATCGACGACTTCCTGAAGGTGCGCAAGCGGCACAGCGGTGGTCTCAGCGCGCGGGGCAAGCTGCTCGGGCAGATTTTGGTCGGTGCGGTGTTCGGGGTGGTCGCGCTCTGGTTCCCCTCCACCATGACCGACGCCACCGGGGCGGTGACGAACACCGAGACGGTCGGCAGCACCATGCTGAGCTTCATCCGGGACATCCCGGCCCTGGACGTCACCAAGATCGGCGCGGTGATCATCTTCATCTTCGTGGTGATGGCCGCGACCAACGGCGTCAACCTCACCGACGGGCTCGACGGGTTGGCCACCGGGGCCTCGGTGATGGTGCTGGGCGCGTACGCGGTGATCGCGTTCTGGCAGTACCGCCACTGGTGCGCCGACCCGGCGTACACCGCGAATCCGGACAACTACTGCTACACCGTGCGGGATCCGCTGGAGATCGCGCTGATCGCCGGAGCGGCGGCCGGTGCCTGTGTCGGCTTCCTCTGGTGGAACACCTCCCCGGCCCGGATCTTCATGGGCGACACCGGAGCGCTCGGCCTCGGTGGCCTGATCGCCGGCATGGCGATGTCGACCCGTACGATCCTGCTGCTGTTGATCATCGGTGGGCTGTTCGTGATCATCACGATGTCGGTGGTGATCCAGATCATCTCGTTCAAGACGACCGGCAAGCGGGTGTTCCGGATGTCGCCGTTGCAGCACCACTTCGAGTTGGCGGGCTGGAGCGAGGTCAACATCGTGGTCCGGTTCTGGATCATCGCCGGCATCGGGGTGGCCATCGCCCTCGGCCTCTTCTACAGCGACTTCCTGGCCAACATGGGCTGACCGACCCGCCGGACGGCGTCGATGGAGTCATGGGTCGGGATCCGCGCGGATCCCGACCCATAACTCTTGATCAAGCCGGTCAGGCGGGGGCGGTGGAGAGGGGCGACGCAAGTGCGACACGCCGACCGGGGCGTACGGCCTGTGTCGGGTGCCGGAAACGGCGATGATGGCGCTGTGGGGGAGGCGCGAGAAGGAGACGGCACGGTCGGGTCGGCAGCGGGCGGTGCCACGACGGTCAGGGGCGGAAGCCGGGCCGGGGCCGCGACCGCCGCGAGCCGGGCCGCCGACGGATCCGGTACGGCACGCGCCGACGGGGCGTTGCGTGGGCTGGACGCGGTGGGGTCGCTGGCGGCGCTGCGAGGTCTGCTGTCCCGGCCGCTGGCCTCCTACCACCTACTGCTGGCCAGCGCGGGTCTGCTGCTGCTGATCGGGCTGACCATGGTCTTCTCGGCCACCAGCGTGCGGGACTACGCCGAGGGCGGCAACGCCTCGGCGTCGCTGACCAAGCAGGCGATCTTCGCGGTGATCGGCATCGGCGCGTTCTGGGCCTGCCAGCGGCTGCCGGCACGCACCTACCGGGCCCTGGGTCGGCCGACCCTGGCGGTCGCGGTGGGGCTGCTGGTGCTGCTGAACCTGCTGGTGGCGTACGGGCGGCTGACCAACGGTCCGGCGAAGATCGGCCCGCTGGAGGCTGAGCTGCTCTGGCTGTACATCGGCGGGATCAGCCTGCAACCCTCGGAGCTGGCGAAGTTCGCGTTGGTGCTGTGGGGTGCGCACGTGCTCGCCCGCAAGGGCGCGGCGCTGGGCTGGTGGCGGGAGTTGGCCGCGCCGCTCTTCCCCGTGGTGGGGCTGCTCTTCGTCCTGGTCGGCTACAACGACCTGGGCAGCATGCTCTGCCTGCTGGCCCTGGTCGTGGGGTTGCTCTGGGCGGCGGGGGTGCGGCTGCGGGTCTTCGCCGCGCTCAGCGCCATCGGGCTGCTCGGCATCGGACTGCTGGTCGCGGTGGCCTCGCTCGGTGCCGGTTCCGGGGTACGAGGCGAGGAAAACTACCGGCTGGCCCGGCTCACCGTCTTCTTCAACCCGCCACCGATGGACGCCTGCAAGGAGCAGCTCTGCTACCAGATGGTCCAGGCCCGGTACGCCATCGCCAACGGCGGCTGGTTCGGCACCGGGCTGGGCCAGGGGCGGACCAAATGGGCCTGGCTGCCCGCCGCCGAGAACGACTTCATCTTCGCGGTGATCGCCGAGGAACTCGGGGTGGTCGGCTGTGCCGTGGTGGTCACCCTCTTCGCCGTACTCGGCTACACCGGCCTGCGCATCGCCCGCCGGGTCGAGGACCCGTTCCGCCGGTTGGCCGCCGCCGGGGCCACCGCATGGCTGGTCGGTCAGGCGTTCATCAACATCGGCGGGGTGATCGGGCTGCTGCCGCTGACCGGCATACCGCTGCCCTTCATCTCCGACGGCGGCAGCGCCCTGGTGGTCACCCTCGCGGCGGTCGGCATGCTGGCCTCGTTCGCCCGCGCCGAACCGGATGCGGCCCGGGCCCTGCATGCCCGTCCGCCGGCCCGGTGGGTCCGACTAGTGTGGGCACCGTTGCCGCCGCTTCCTGGCCGGCGGCGCCGCGTCGCGCCGCCGTCGACCGGCCGGGGTGCCGTGCCCCAGGCACGCAAGCGGCGCAGGGACGACCAGGCCGCACCGCGTGGCACCCGGGACGGCCGGGGTCGTGGCGGGTCGGCGGACGAAAGGAGACGTTGATGGGTCCGCTGCGTTCGGTGGTGCTCGCAGGAGGTGGCACCGGGGGGCACATCTACCCGCTGCTCGCCTTCGCCGACTGCCTGCGCCGGCATGACCCCGGCGTCCGGATCACCTGCCTGGGCACACCCAAGGGCCTGGAGAACGAGCTGATCCCACCGGCCGGTTACGACCTGCGGAACATCCCGGCCTACCAACTGCCCCGGTCGATCAACATGAACCTGGTGCGTACCCCGGGCCGGATGTGGACCGCGGCCCGCGCCGCGGGCAAGGTCATCGACGAGGTACGCGCCGACGTGGTGGTCGGCTTCGGCGGGTACGTCTCGGTGCCGGCCTACCTGGCCGCCTGGCGGCGGGAGATGCCCATCGTGATCCACGAGGTGAACGTGCCCCCGGGGGTGGCCAACCGGCTGGGGATGAAGTTCACCAAACACGTGGCGGTCGGCTTCCCGCATCAGCCGGCCCAGGCCGAGTCGCTGCGCGACGCCCGGGTGGTCGGTGTGCCGCTGCGGCGCAGCATCGCCGGGCTGGACCGGGCGGCGATGCGTAACGCCGCGCGGGCCCACTTCGGGCTCCGCCCCGACCTGCCGGTGCTCTTCGTCGCCGGTGGCTCGCAGGGCGCCCGGTCGATCAACCTCGCGGTCGCCGGGGCGGCGAAGGAGTTGGCGCGCAACGGAGTCCAGGTGCTGCACGTGATCGGTGCCCGCAACGAGCCGGTGTCGATCCCGACCGACCTGCCGGTGCCGTACGTGACGTTGCCGTACCTGTCCGACATGGATGCCGGGTACGCGGCGGCGGACCTGATGCTCGGTCGGGGCGGGGCGATGACCTGTGCCGAGGTCGCCGCGATCGGGCTGCCGACCATCTACGTGCCCTACCCGCACAGCAACCAGGAGCAGAAACGCAACGCGCTGCCGGTGGTCGAGGCCGGCGGTGGTCTGCTCGTCGACGACGCCGAGGTCACCCCCGACTGGCTCGAACGCACGGTGATCCCGCTGATCCGCGACCCGCAGCGGCTGCACGCGATGGGCAACGCCGCCGCGGCCTACGGCCGGCGCGACGGGGACGAGGCGCTGCTCAACTTCGTCTACGAGGCGGTCTCCCGGTGAGCGCGAGGAGTGAGCCGGTTTTGCGAGCCCCGCAGTCGCGAACGAAGGACGGCTCGGTGAGCGCGAGGAGTGAGCCGGTTGTGCGAGCCCCGCAGTCGCGAACGAAGGACGGCTCGGTGAGCGTGAGGAGTGAGCCGGTTCTGCGAGCCCCGCAGTCGCGAACGAAAGGCTGGTCCCGATGACCACGTTCAGCCCGGCGGGCACGTTGACCGCCGAGGACCTCGGTCACATCCACCTGATCGGGGTGGGTGGGGTCGGTATGAGCGGGCTGGCCCGGCTCTTCCTCACCCGGGGCCTGCCGGTCTCCGGCAGTGAGCTGCGGGAGTGGCCGTCGCTGGCCGGCCTCCGGGCGCTCGGTGGGACCGTCCACATGACGCACGAGGCGAGCAATCTCGACGGGGTCGACACGGTCGTGTACTCCTCGGCGATCCCGGCGGACCACCTGGAGATGGTCGAGGCGCGTCGGCGCGGGCTGCGGGTGCTGCACCGTTCGGAGGCGCTGGCGGCGGCGATGACCGGTCGTCGTACCGTGGCCGTCGCCGGAACCCACGGCAAGACCACCACCACCTCCATGGTCACCATGGTGCTTCAGCAGGCCGGGGCGGATCCGTCCTTCGTGATCGGTGGGGAGATCTCCGAGGGGGGCTCGGGGGCGCACCACGGCACCGGCGAGTACTTCGTGGTCGAGGCCGACGAGAGCGACCGCTCCTTCCTCATCTACCGGCCCTTCGTCTCGATCGTGACGAACATCGAGGCGGACCACCTGAACACCTACGGCGACCTGGCGAACCTGGAGGCGGCCTTCGCCGAGTTCGCCCGGCTCACCGATCCGGACGGCTTCATCATCACCTGCGCCGACGACGTGGGCGGCCGCCGGTTGGCGGCGACGCTGCGCGCCGAGGGGCGTCGGGTCTACACCTACGGCGAGGCCGAGGACGCCGACCTGCGGCTGACCGACATGGCCTCCTCGGCGCGGGGAGTGCGCTATCTGGCCCACATCGACGGCCGCTCGCTGGGCGAGTTCCGGCTGCCGGTGCCGGGTCGGCACATGGGGCTCAACAGCGCGTCGGCGGTGCTGGCGGCGTACCTGCTGGAGTTGCCGTTGCCGGCGGTGGAGGCCGCGCTCGCGGCCTTCCCGGGGGTGCGTCGGCGCTTCGAGCGCAAGGGCGTCGCCGACGGGGTGCTGGTCTACGACGAGTACGCCTACCATCCGACCTCGATGACGCTGGCCCTGCGGACGCTGCGCGAGGTGGCCGGCGACGGCCGCCTGATCGTGGTCTTCCAGCCCTACCGGCTCTACCGCACCCGCGAGTTGCAGGCGGAGATCGCCGAGGCGCTGGCGATCGCCGACGAGTTGGTGCTGCTGGAGGTCTTCGGGCCGGGCGAGGAGCGCGGCCCCGGCGAGGGCTCGGCGGCCCTGATCGAGGCGGTGCCGCTGCCGGCGGAGCGGAAGGTGTTCGTCGACACCTGGGAGGCCGTGCCGACCGAGGTGGCCCGTCGGGCCTGGTCCGGTGACGTGGTGGTGACGATGGGGGCCCCACCGATCTCGCTGATGGGCGACGAACTGTTGGCCGCGTTGGCGGCGCGCACCGCCGGTGCGCAGGCGTCGACCGACACCGTCCCCGGCGGGGTGACCGGCGGGTCGACGAGCATCGGGGGCAGCGTGCCTGACGCCGTCGGTGTGGACGGCGCGGCGCCTGTCGCGGAATGAGTCCCGGCCCGGCCCGTGGGCGCGGCACCGGTGTGGACGGTGCCGCCGGGCGTCGCCCCGTCCGCAGGTGGCAGCTGGTACGCGCGGGCAGGGACGCGGTGCCCGCCTCGACCCGGCGGTTCATGGCCCGCGCCCGGCGTCGTCGGATGCGCGCGGCGCTGCCCTGGGCGGTGCTCGGTGGCCTGCTGGCGGTGGCGGGGCTGGTGGCGTGGACGCTGCTGAGCACCGGCCTGTTCGGGGTACGTGAGATGCGGGTGGAGGGTGCCGACCTGGTGACGGCGGTGCAGGTGCGCGACGCGGCGGGGGTGCCGGACGGTGCTCCGCTGGCCCGGGTCGACCTGGCGGAGCTGGCCGACCGGATCGGCGCCCTGCCGCCGGTGGAGCGGGTCACCGTGACCCGGGACTGGCCGGACGCGTTGGTGGTGCGGCTGACCGAGCGCACCGGGGTGGCGGTGGTGCCGCGTGGGGAGCAGTTCGTGGTGATCGACGCAGCCGGGGTGGTGTTCCAGACGGTCCCGGATCGACCGGCCGACCTGCCGCTGGTGCGGCTGGCCTCGCCCGGCCCGGAGGATCCGGACACCCAGGCGGGTCTGGAGGTGCTCGGCGCGCTCACCCCGGAGCTGCGCGACCACCTGGTCGAGGTCAGTGTGGAGGGTCTGGCGCGGATCAGCCTGACGTTGCGCGACGACCGTACGGTGTTCTGGGGCGACGCGACCCGTGGTCCGGACAAGGCGCGGGTGGCCACCGCGCTGCTCGACCAGGACGCGGCCCGGATCGACGTGAGCGCACCGGACGTGGTCACCTTCCGATGAGTGGCCGATCAGGGGTGAGCCGTCTCGCTAGACCGGCGACACGCCGGAAAGGTCCTTGGCTCATCGCTCGGCTGCGCTTACGTTGCCCCGAAGAGGATCAGTGGTTGACATAACTCTAACCCTCTAGTAGAGGGTGAGGGTTTACCTCTCGACCTCGGTGGTGGTAGCTGCGTCGACCGTCGGTCCGGCCAGGCCGTAGCCGGTCGGGGAGTAGCCGATCTCGAAGGGAAAGGACCGGAGATGACACCTCCGCACAACTACCTGGCGGTCATCAAGGTCGTCGGCATCGGGGGTGGCGGCGTCAACGCCGTCAACCGGATGATCGAGGTTGGGCTCAAGGGCGTCGAGTTCATCGCGATCAACACAGACGCGCAGGCGTTGCTGATGAGCGATGCCGACGTGAAGCTGGACGTCGGTCGCGAGCTGACCCGTGGGTTGGGCGCGGGCGCCAATCCGGACGTCGGCAAGAACGCCGCCGAGGATCACCGAGACGAGATCGAGGAGGTCCTCAAGGGGGCCGACATGGTCTTCGTGACCTGCGGTGAGGGCGGTGGCACCGGCACCGGTGGCGCGCCGGTGGTGGCGAACATCGCCCGCAAGCTCGGGGCGTTGACCATCGGTGTGGTCACCCGCCCGTTCTCCTTCGAGGGCAAGCGCCGTCAGGTGCAGGCCGAGGCCGGCATCGACGAGCTGCGCAACCAGTGCGACACCCTGATCGTCATTCCGAACGATCGGCTGCTGGCGCTCGGCGACCGCAACATCAGCATGATGGACGCCTTCCGCACGGCCGACCAGGTGCTGCTCTCCGGTGTCCAGGGCATCACCGACCTGATCACCACGCCCGGTCTGATCAACCTGGACTTCGCCGACGTCAAGAGCGTGATGAGCGGCGCGGGCAGCGCGTTGATGGGCATCGGTAGCGCCCGTGGCGAGAACCGCGCGGTCGAGGCCGCCGAGGCCGCCATCTCCAGCCCGCTGCTGGAGCAGAGCATGGACGGTGCCCGGGGCGTGCTGCTCTCCATCGCCGGTGGGTCCGATCTCGGTCTGTTCGAGATCAACGACGCGGCGCAGCTGGTCACCGACGCGGCGCACCCGGACGCGAACATCATCTTCGGTGCGGTCATCGACGACGCGCTCGGCGACGAGGTGCGGGTGACCGTGATCGCGGCGGGCTTCGACGGCGGCACGCCGGCGTACAAGGCGGCCGAGCCGGCCCGCAAGACCAACCAGAACCAGCCCGCGCAGCCGAGCACCCCCATCCTGCCGTCGCCCGCCGCGCCGACCACGCCGCAGTCGCCGCGCCGGGTGCTCTTCGACGATGTGGACGTGCCTGACTTCCTGAAGAACGGGTCCTGAACAGCACCGATGACTGACAGTCAAGCCCCGGCGAGAGCCGACCGGCGCGCGGAGATCGCCGCCGGGCTCGCGCGCGTACGTTCCCGGATCGCCGACGCCTGCGCCGCCGCCGGCCGGGACCGGACCGAGGTGACCTTGATCGCGGTGACCAAGACCTACCCGGCGGCCGACGTGGTGACGCTGGTCGGCCTCGGCGTGACCGACGTGGGGGAGAACCGCGACCAGGAGGCGGCACCCAAGGCGGCCGAGGTCGCTGCCGCCGGTGTCGCCCCGCGTTGGCACTTCGTCGGCCGGTTGCAGCGCAACAAGGTCAAGTCGGTGCTGCGGTACGCGGACATGGTGCAGTCGGTCGACAGCGTCCGGTTGGCGTCCGCGTTGGACGCGGGCGTCACGTCCGTCGGCCGGGAGCGGCCGTTGGACGTGCTGGTCCAGGTCAGCATCGACGGTGACGCGGCGCGGGGCGGCGCCGTGCCGGACTCGGCCGATCCGGACGTCGGCCTCGGTCCGGTCACCGAGGCGGTGGCCACCGCCGGTGGGCTGCGACTGGCCGGTCTGATGGCGGTGGCGCCGCTGGGCTGGGAGCCGGAGCGAGCGTTCGCCCGGCTGGCCACCGTCGCCGCACTGGTCCGGGCTGACCATCCACAGGCCACGACGTTGTCCGCCGGCATGAGCGGCGACCTGGAGACGGCTATCGGTCACGGCGCGACACATGTCCGCGTCGGCAGCGCGTTGCTCGGAATGCGTCCCACGCTGCGGTAGCCTGGCCGCGAGGGAAGCAAATTACATCAGTGTTGTTTGTGGGAACGGCCTTCCCGGCAACGGGGGGTGTGACGTGCAACGCGAATTGTGCGTCAGGGATTGCCGTTCCTGTCCGGTGGGCAGGGATGTCCACTCGCGACAGGCGACACGGCGGGGGCGTGCCGCACGGCGGACGGGAAGGGCGCGGGGATGGGTGCACTGCGCAAGGCGGGGGTCTGGCTCGGACTGGTCGAAGAGGACGACGAGCGGGCCTACGACGACGGTGGCTACGACAAGGGTGGCTACCGCGAGTCGCGGTACCGGCAGAGCCGGTACGCCGAGGAGTTCGCCGACGAGGAGGACGAGGCGGAGGAGCCCCCGGCACCTCGGCCACGGCTGGGTGAGCGTGGGCGCCTGAGTGAGCGGCCGAGCCGGCTGGGCGAGCCCGAGCGGGTGGAGTCCGAGCGCCCGGAGCGGGCCGAGCGGTCCAGCGTACGGTCGATCACCCGGTCCACCGGCGAGCCGTCCGGTGCGCTGACCTACCACACCCGGGACAACCTCGCCCTGGCACCGCAGGCGCAGCCACGGGAGCGTGCGTTGGCGCCGGAGGAGGAGCAGCGCTACCAGATCACCACGCTGCACCCGACCACCTACCGCGAGGCGCGCACGATCGGTGAGCACTTCCGCGACGGGGTGCCGGTGATCATCAACCTCACCGAGATGGATGAGGCGGATGCCCGCCGTCTGGTGGACTTCGCCGCCGGGCTGGCCTTCGGCCTGCGCGGTACGATCGAGCGCGTGACCAACCGGGTGTTCCTGCTCTCACCGGCCAATGTCCAGGTCACCGCGGAGGACAAGGCCAAGATCGCTGAGGGTGGGTTCTTCAGCCTGAGTTGACCCGCCCGACCTGAGGGACATCGCCTGCCGTGTTGTCGATCTTGCTACAGGTTCTCTACCTGACCACGTACATCTTCCTGATCGTGCTGTTGGCGCGGTTCGTACTGAGCGCGGTGTTGCAGTACGGCCGGCGTTGGCAGCCCGGTCGGGGAGCGTCAGCCGGACTGGAATCCGTGTGGAGCGTCACTGATCCCCCGCTCCGGGCGTTGAGGCGTGTGATCCCTCCGCTGCGAATTGGTACCGTGAGCATCGACCTGGCCTCCCTTGTGCTCCTGGTTATCCTGTTCGTGCTGATGAGGTTTGTGTTAGAGCCGGCGATCATCAGGACCGCCTGATGACCGACGCGCTATCGCGGCCGCAACTGACCCGAGGAGTTTCGATGCCGCTGACCCCGGCCGACGTCCACAACGTCGCCTTCAAGAAGCCGCCGATCGGCAAGCGGGGCTACGACGAGGAGGAGGTCGACGCCTTCCTGGACGAGGTCGAGCGCGAACTCGCCCGCCTGATCGAGGAGAACAACGAGCTGCGCGCCCAGGTGGAGCGCGGCGGGCGGGGCGGTGCCCCCGCCGGTCCCGGTGGCGACGCCCGCCTCGCGGCCGAGCTGAACGACGTCAAGGCCCAGCTCGACCGGGTGCAGCGCGACAAGGCCGCCGCCGAGCAGGCCGCCCGCGCCATGCAGGCCGAGCTGGAGCAGGTCCGTGCCGTCGGTGTCGGTGGCGCGGTGCCCGGCGGTGACGGCGAGCAGCAGGCGCTGCGCGTGCTGATGATGGCCCAGCGCACCGCCGACGACCACGTCTCCGACGCTCGTCGCGAGGCCGACCAGCTGCTCTCCGAGGCCCGTTCGAAGGCCGAGGAGGTCACCCGCGAAGCCCGCGCCAAGGCCGACGCGCTGGAGCGCGACGCCCGGCAGCGGCACCAGGAGGCCATGGGCGGCCTGGACGCCAAGCGCACCGCGTTGCAGAAGCACATCGAGGAGCTCAAGCAGTTCGAGCGGGAGTACCGCACCCGGCTCAAGGCGTACCTGGAGAGCCAGCTGCGGGACCTCGACGGTCGTGGGCAGGGCCTGGAGGCCGAGATGACCCGCGGCGAAGGTGGCCGGGCCGCCGGCAACGGTCTCGCTGCGGCGGGGCTCGCCGGATCCTACGGCGGGGGCCGCTCCGGCGCGCTTGAGGCCGGTCGCTGAACCGGGTTGGTGACCGCCGCCGACGCGGCGATCACCGGCCCTGCCTCATCGGTACGACACGGCGAGGGTGAGCCATGATAGTCATCAGTCTCGCGCTCATCCTCGTCGCGGTGGTGCTGCTGGTCTTCGGCTTGGCCGGGGGCTCCAGCCCGCTGTTGGTCGTCTCGATCGGGGCCAGCCTGCTGGCCGCCGTGGCACTGGTCGCCGGTGCTCGCCAGGCGGCCGGCCGCGCCTCGGCCGCCACCAGCGGCCCGACCGGCCACGCGCCTCGCGGAGCGCGTGAGCCGAGCATTCCGACCCAACAGACCTCCGCAGACTTCGACGCCGGCGATGCCGGGTGGCGGCAACCACCCGGCTCGCCGGTGGCCGAGCCGGGCGAGCGGTCGAGCGCCGTCGACGGGTACGACGACGAACCCGCTGCCGAGGAGTTCAGCGCGGAGCAGGCGGCCCGGGTGGCTCGCCTGACGGACGACGTCCGGGTCGTCGACGGTCGGCCGCGTTACCACCTCGACCAGTGTCCGCACCTGGTCGGCCGAAAGCACGAACCGCTTCCCGTCGCGGAGGCGGTCGAACTCGGCTTCACCCCCTGCGCGCACTGCACACCGAACGCGGTGTTGCTGTCAGAAGCTGAACACCGCTGAGTCGCTCGATGGACGATTCGCTCACTGTCGCCGTACGGGTGAAACCGGGGTCGTCGCGGGCTCGGGTGGGCGGCCGGTTCGACGGCCCGCATGGTCCCGCCCTGGTCATCGCGGTGCATCCGCCAGCGGCTGACGGCCGGGCCACCGAGGCGGCCCGGCGCGCGTTGGCCGCCGCGCTCGGCGTCCGACCCGCCGCCGTGTCACTGCGTACCGGTGCGGCCAGCAGAGACAAGCTCTTCCTGGTCACCCCGTCCGGACCGGAGGTGGTCGGCCGGCTGAACCGGCTACGGGACGGTGCGGAACAGGCCGGTTGAGTGGTGCTCTTCTGCTAGCGTTCCCTTTGCCCTGAAATGGCAGTAATCAGGGTGGACCGGGTGTTTCGGTGCGGCACGTTGTCGGACGCCCTTACGTTCCGTATCCTTGCCAACCTCCGGAGTGCGCGGCCAACATGGCCGCGCGCCCGTTTTGTACCTGGGGCGGCCGATATCGGCGGCCCCTGTCGAGGCGTCGCGGACTCACCGCGGCTCCGTGGCCGAGGGAGCGACGATGGCCAAGCCCACCGACACCAGGACCGCCGGCCGCAAGTCCGCGGCGAAGTCCACCCGCAGCGCCGCGGAGACCGAGAAGATCCGAGCCGCGCTGGCAGCGCGGCATGAGGAACTGCGCGCCGAGTACGATCAGACGTTGAGCGAGATCACCGAGCTACAGCGCGACCGTCTCACCGACTCGGCCGGGGACGACCAGGCCGACACCGGTACCAAGACGTTCGAGCGGGAGCAGGAGATCTCTCTCGCCAACAGCATCCTGGAACGGATCACGCAGGTCGAACGCGCCCTGGAGCGTCTCGACGAGGGCGGCTACGGCTGGTGCGAGCGGTGCGGCAACCCCATCCCGGTGGAGCGGCTGGCCGCCTTCCCGTCGGCCACCCTCTGCGTGACCTGCAAGCAGCTGGAGGAGCGGCGCTGACGGTACGCTTCCCGGCGTCCGTGCGTGGCGGTGCGACGGCACCGCCACGATCGTCGATGGGGAGCAGATGAGCGCAGCACCACCCGCGGGATCCGGTACCACCGGGCCAGGCACCGCCACGAGCTCGCGGCGCCGGGCCGTCACGATCCTGCTCTCGCTCGCGGCGTTCGCGCTGGCCGTCGACCTGTTGACCAAGCACCTGTCGCTCCAGGAGCTCAGTGACCGCGAGCCGGTGCGGCTGCTCGGTGGCGCTCTCTACCTGTCGCTGACCCGCAACAGCGGGGCCGCCTGGAGTCTCGGCAAGGACTACACCTTCATCTTCCCGATCATCGCGATCGGGGTGCTGGGTTGGATCGCCTGGATGGCGCGGACGCTGCGGTCGGTGCCGTGGGCGATCTCGCTGGGCCTGGTGGTCGGCGGCGTGGTCGGCAACCTGCTCGACCGGATTTTCCGGGCACCGGGCTGGTTCGTCGGGCACGTGGTCGACATGTTCAGCGTCTTCGACCCGTACGGCCGGGTCTTTCCGATCTTCAACGTGGCCGACAGCGCCCTGGTCTGCGGCGTGCTGCTCGCCGTGGTGCTGGAGTTCACCGGCCGCCAGCGCGACGGCACCCGGGCGTTGGCCGACGACCGGCGCGCCGACACCGAGTCGGCGGACGACCGCGCCGCCGACCGGCAGCCCGCCGGGGCCGGCGAACCGGGCGACGGCGACGGCGGACGGGGGGAGCGGGCATGACCGCCGCCTTCGCCACCGGCGGCGACCAGCGCAGCCTGCCGGTACCCGACGGGCTCGACGGGATGCGGCTGGACCAGGCCGTGGCCCGGCTGTTCGGCCTCTCCCGGACCACCGCCGCCGCGCTCATCGACGCCGGTGAGGCGCTGGTGGACGGCGCGGTACGGCCCAACTCGCACAAGGTGCGGGCCGGTTCCTGGCTGGAGGTGACACTGCCCCCGCCGGCCAGGGCGCCGGTGGTGGTGGCTGAGGCGGTGCCCGGCCTGCGGGTGGTGTACACCGACGAGGACATCGTGGTGGTCGACAAGCCGGTCGGCGTGGCCGCGCATCCCAGCCCGGGGTGGACCGGCCCGACGGTGATCGGTGGGCTCGCCGCGATCGGGCACACGATCGCCACCAGCGGCGCCGCCGAACGGCAGGGCGTCGTGCACCGGCTCGACGTCGGCACCACCGGGATCATGGTGGTGGCCAAGAGCGAGCAGGCGTACAGCGCGCTGAAGCGGGCCTTCAAGTACCGGGAGGTGGAGAAGCGCTACCACGCGGTGGTGCAGGGGCACCTGGATCCGCTGCGCGGCACCATCGACGCGCCGATCGACCGGCACCCGCACCACGACTACCGCTGGGCGGTGGTGTCCGGCGGCAAACCGAGCATCACCCACTACGACACCATCGAGGCGTTTCCCTCCGCGAGCCTGGTCGACGTGCGGCTGGAGACCGGCCGCACCCACCAGATCCGGGTGCACTTCTCGACGCTGCGGCACCCGTGTGTGGGTGACCTCACGTATGGTGCCGATCCGACGCTCGCCGCCCGGCTCGGACTGGATCGCCAGTGGTTGCACGCCAGAGAGTTGAGCTTCCAGCACCCCCGTACGGGGGACGAGGTCCGCTTCGTCAGCGACTACCCTGACGATCTGAGACGCGTGCTGGACATCCTCCGCGACTGACGCGTCCCGCCCGTTCCGACCGACCGACGAGGGGACCGCCCGTGCGCGCCGGCGATCTGCTGCGGAAGTTGGATCAGCGACTGCTGCCCCGCCTCGCGGCCACCGTGACCCGGCTGAGCCACGGTCCGAGCCGTGGTCCGCTGCTCGGATGGGTGGCGACGCTCTCCTGCGCCACGGTGCTGGCCACCGCCATGCTCGCCACCGGTGGCCCGCCCGGGCAGGATCAGACGGTCGGCGAGGTCACCCGGGTGGGGGTGGTCGAGGGCGACTCCATTCCGCGGTACGAGGCGACCGCCGCGGCCGACCTGGCCGCGCTGGCCGGCCGGTCACTCGACGACGGTACGTACGCGTTGGTCTCGCTCACCGAGTACCTCACCCCGTCCCGGCTCGCCGCGGTGGTCGGGGACGTGGGGGTCGCGTTCGTGTTCGGCCGGGTGCCGCTGCCGGAGCGGCAGACCGAGATCGTCCGCATTCCGGCCCAGCGGGTGCCGGAGGACGTCACCGCCGGGATGATCAAGCTCGCGGAGCGCAAGGAGCGGGAGGCCGCCGACTACCGGGCCCGAGCCACCGCGTTGGGTGGCGGCGCGCCAACGGAACGCGAACTGCGCGACCTGTACCTCAGCGGTGCCCGGGTCGCGGCGGCGGAGGCGGCCGCGTACCGGGCCGAGTGCGCCTGTCTCTACGCGCTGGTGGTGCGGGCCGAGCCGGCGAAGCTTCGTGGCGTGGCGGCCCGATCCGGGGTACGGGTGGTGGACCCGGCACCGGAGGTGCGGCGGTTGGAGCGGACGGTGTTCACCCCGCCGTTGCCCGAACAGCGGGACGTCGTCCGGCCGCCGGTCGACCGGGCGACCACACCGGAGCCGACCGAGAGCCCTGTCGTCCCCGTCAGCCCGTCCGCGTCGGAACCGACCGTGGCGGTACCGACGCCGACACCGACACCGACACCGGAAGTGACGGATTCGTCACCGCCGCCGCCGTCGCCCGCGCCGTCGGCTTCGACCTGGACGCCGTCCACCTCGACAGACACCGTCGACGGAGACGACCCGGACCCGACACCGTGACGATCGCCGACACAACTGGGGGCCGCCCGGTGTGGCCTCAATAGGCTTTCGTTCGTAGCCTGTCAGACGGAGACCGAAGCGCTGGGGAGGCGATCCGTGGAGGGCAGCGAGACCGGTTGGGGACGACCCGCCGAACCGGCACCGCGGTGGCGGGCGCTGCTCGACCGAGCCCGCCTCGGCAGTCGCAGCGCAGAGCCGCCCGGCACCGAGCGGCACGCCGAGGAGCCCTCCGCGCCCGCCTCGCCGCCGCCGGAGCCGTTACCGCGACGAGGGCCCGGCACCGGCTACGCGGCGCGCGTACCGGCCGTCGGGCAACCGGCCGACCGGCCGTACGGCGAGGAGCCGGCCTACCGCGCCGAACCGGCGTACCGGGTGGATCCGGCGCGTCCCGTCCAGCCCTATCGGGGGCAGCCGGGACCGTCGCCGTACCCGGCGGTGCCGGAGCCCCGTCGGCCGGAACCTGTCGAGTCGCGGTACACCCTGCTGGACAACGGCTACCGGCACGCCGCGCCGCCGGTGGAGTCCCGCTACGCCCTGTTGGACAACGGTGGCTACCAGCCGCCCTCGGCGACGGTCGCACCGCCGCCCACCCCGGCACCCGTGACGCCACCACCGGCCGTGGCGCAGCCTGCGGTGGCCGGTCGCCCGGGGCGTATCGAGTGGCGTGCGCAGAGCGCCGGAAACGACCTGGAACGGGCCGCCGCCGTGCTCCGGCGTGACCTGGGCGCTCCCCGGGTGATCGCCTTCGCCAACCCCAAGGGCGGGGTGCACAAGACGACGGCCACCGTGCTGGCCGCGGCCACCATCGGCAGCGTACGCGGCCGGGGGGTGTTGGCCTGGGACGACAACGAGTTGCGCGGCACGCTCGGGCTGCGTGCCGGCAGCGCCCGGCATGCCCGTACGATCCGGCACCTGGTCGCCGATCTCGTGCAGATCGAGATCCGGGAGGGCAGCGAGCTGCTGGAGATCCTGGACGACTATCTGCGGCACGCCTCCGACGGGTCGTACGACGTGCTCGCCGGTGAGGAGAGTCCCCGGTTCGCCCAGCGACTGGACCAGTTCACCGTCAAACGGGTGCTGGAGCTGCTGCGTCGCACCCACGACGTGATCTGTGTGGACACCGGCAACAACGTGGAGAGCCCGAACTGGCGCACGGTCATGCAGGCCGCCGACCAACTGGTGGTGACCACGGTGCCCCGCGAGGACGCCGCGTTCAGTGCGGACTGGATGCTCGACCTGCTGCACGAGGAGGGGATGGGTGAGCTGGCCGACAACGCGGTCACCCTGATCTCCTGCCCCACTCCCGGCCGGTTGCCGTTGCAGAGCGACCTGGAGCGACACTTCGCCACCCGGACCCGGGCGGTGACCGTGGTGCCGTACGACCCGGCGCTGGAGACCGGCTCCTCGATCGAATACCACCAGCTCCAGGGTGAGACCCGGCAGGCGTGGTTGCGCGCGGCGTCGGCGATGCTGGAGGCGTTCGGTCACTGACGCGCCCGGAGGCCGGTGGCGACTTCCGGCGACACGGTGTACGACCGGTGACGGTTGCTGCGAGGATCATCGGGTGAGTCCGACCACCCCTGCCGCCGAACCTCCCGCACGACCGCCAGCGGACCGGTCGCCGTCGCCCTACGGGCCGGTGGCCGAACCGGGTACCGCACAGCCGATCACGGAGGGGACAGCCGGACCGGCGGGCCCCGCCGGGGCGGCGTTGTCCCACCAGGTGACAGCCGGACCGGCGACCCAGCCGACCGGCGAGGCGGTGGCTACCGACGAGCGGACCGCCGGACGCGGTCGGCTGGCCGCCGCCGCAGCGGTGACGGTGCTGGTGGTGGGTGTGTTGGGGGCGCCGCTGGGTTGGCTCTGGTCGGTGCTCGCACCGGCCACGCCGGTGGTCAAGAGCGGCGACGGCGCGGTCTACGGCCAGGCACAACCGGAACAGCCGATCGCCGCGGACGGGTGGTTCAGCCTGCTCGGGCTGCTGTTCGGGGTGCTCGTCGCGCTCGCCGTGTGGCTGCTGCTGCGCCGCCACCGGGGGCCGGTCGGGCTGGTCGTCGCGGTGGCCGGTGGACTCGCCGCCGCGTTGGTCGCCTGGCAGGTGGGGCGTCGGATCGGACTGGCCGAATACCAGCGGCTGCTGGACACCGCCCCGGACGGCACCCGGTTCAGCAAGCCGGTGGACCTGCGGGCCGGTGGGATCGACCTGTTCCTCGGGGTGCTGCCGATGCCCTACGGCAACCTGCTGCTGGCGGCGTTCGCTGCCGCGGTGACGTACACCCTGCTCGCCGGGTGGTCCCGGTGGCCGTCGTTGCGCCCCGAGCCGGAACCGGACGGGGCCTGGCTCGCGGCGTACCCGTCGTGGCCGGCGGGATCGGCGGGCGGCGTCAGTTCGGGGCCGGCGGGGGCGACGCCAGCTCCGCCAGCGGCACCGGAACCGCCCGCACCTGGCGCAGCAGAGCCGCCTCGCGGTTGAGCAGGTGCAGCTCGGCCCGCAGCCGGGCGGCGGTGCTGTCGATGGCGAGCAGCCGCTGGCGGTCGGCCAGCGTCAGCGCCGCCGTCGCGGCGACCAGGTGGGACAGCACCGTCGGGTCCTCGGGCAGCTGCTCGGTCAGTTGGCCGTCCTCGGCCCGGATCAGGCCGAGGTACTGCCGGAAGACCGAGATCACCCGGGCCGCCAGCAGGTCCGCGGCCTCGTCCGGGCCGTCCGGCTCGGGCAACCACTGCACCTGGGCGGTCAGGTACGGCGCGGAGGTGCGGTCGATGTCGCCCACCCGGAACCGTCGCCGCCCCACGGTGACGATGTCGAAGCCCCCGTCGTCCAACTCGGTGACCTGCCGCAGCTCGGCCGTGCAGCCCACCTCGTGCAGGGCGACCTCCGCGGACCGGGACGCGGCCCGGCCGCGACCGGTGGCGACCTCCCAGCCTCGGCGGATGGCCACCACCCCGAACTCGCGTGGGGTGCCCTCGGGCAGCGCGACCAGGTGTCGGACCAGTGCGCGGTAGCGTTCCTCGAAGATGTGCAGCGGCAGGACCAGCCCCGGGAAGAGCACCGTGGCGAGCGGGAACACCGGTAGCCGTGCGGTCACGTGATCAAGCGTAGCCGCTGGGGCGGGTCGGGGCGTGTCCCGGCTCACCGTCCCGGACAGCGGGCGCACCGGTCGGCTCGTCGGGACGCCGCCTAGACTCGCAGGCGTGTTGAACCGGATCGACCTGCGCGGTGGCGTGCGTGACCCGCGCCACCTGCTGCCTCGCGCCCAGCTCGACGTCTCGGTGGCGGTCGAGCGCATCCGTCCGATCGTCACGGCGGTGCGCGAGCATGGGTATCCGGCCGTCCGCGAGGCCAGTGAACGCTTCGACGGGGTCGCTCCGGAGGTGCTGCGGGTGCCCGCGGAGGCCATCGCCGCAGCGGAGGGCACCCTGGACGGCCAGGTCCGCGCGGCGTTGCTGGAGTCGATCGCCCGCGCTCGGCGGGTGCACGCCGACCAACGCCGGGTCGACCACACCACCCAGGTCGTGCCGGGCGGCACGGTCACCGAGCGGTGGATCCCGGTCGACCGGGTCGGCCTCTACGTCCCCGGTGGGCTGGCGATGTACCCGTCGACCGTGGTGATGAACGTGGTGCCCGCCCAGGCGGCCGGTGTCCGGTCCCTGGTGGTGGCCAGCCCGCCGCAGCAGGACAACGGCGGCCTGCCCGATCCCCGGGTGCTGGCGGCTTGCGCGCTGCTCGGCGTCGACGAGGTGTACGCCGTCGGCGGTGCCCAGGCGGTGGCGATGCTGGCCTACGGCTGTGCCGTCGACGCCGCCGGCAGCGCGCACTGTGCCCCGGTGGACATGATCACCGGTCCGGGCAACATCTGGGTGACCGCCGCGAAGCGGCTGCTGCGCGGGGTGGTCGGCATCGACGCGGAGGCCGGTCCGACGGAGATCGCCATCCTGGCCGACGACACCGCCGACCCGGTGCACGTCGCGGCCGACCTGATCAGCCAGGCCGAGCACGACCCCCTCGCGGCCAGCGTGCTGGTCACCCCGTCGGTCGCGCTGGCCGACGCGGTGGACCGGGAACTGGCCCGGCTGGTGCCGGCCACCAAGCACGCCGAGCGGATCGGCACCGCGTTGAGCGGTGAGCAGAGCGGTGTGGTGCTGGTCGACGACCTGGCGGCGGGGTTGGCCGTGGTCGACGCGTACGCGGCGGAGCACCTGGAGATCCAGACCGTCGACGCCCGCGAGTGGGCGATGCGGGTGCGTAACGCCGGGGCGGTCTTCGTCGGCGCGTACTCGCCGGTGTCGTTGGGTGACTACTGCGCCGGCTCCAACCACGTGCTGCCCACCGGGGGATGCGCCCGGCACTCGTCCGGCCTGTCGGTGCAGTCGTTCCTGCGCGGCGTGCACGTGGTGGAGTACACCGAGCAGGCGCTGCGGGAGGTCGCCGGGCACGTGGTGACCCTGGCGAACGTGGAGGACCTGCCGGCGCACGGCCAGGCGGTCACCGCCCGGTTCTCCGACGAGGTCGTCGACGCGGGAAGCGGGCCGGTCTCACCGACCGGGGCCACGACATGACCGGGCTGGACGAGCTACCGATCCGGGACGATCTGCGGGGGCTGTCGCCGTACGGCGCGCCGCAGCTCGACGTGCCGGTGCGGCTGAACACCAACGAGAACTCGCACCCGATGCCGGAGGCGGTCGCCGAGGCGATCGGCAAGGCCCTCACGGCGGAACTGCGTGATCTCAACCGCTACCCCGACCGGGACGCGCTGGCGCTGCGGGCCGACCTGGCCGGGTATCTGGGTCACGGGCTCACCGCCGACCAGGTGTGGGCGGCCAACGGCTCCAACGAGATCCAGCAGCAACTGCTCCAGGTGTTCGGCGGGCCGGGCCGCAGTGCGCTCGGCTTCACCCCGGCGTACTCGATGCATCCGCTGCTGGCGCTCGGCACCGGCACCCGGTGGGTGCCGGGCCACCGGGGGGTGGACTTCGCGCTGACCGCCGACGAGGCGGTCGCGCAGGTCCGTGAGCACCAACCGGACGTGGTCTTCCTCTGCTCACCGAACAATCCCACCGGCACCGCGCTCGACCCGGCGGTGATCGGCGCGGTGCTCGACGTGGCACCCGGCATGGTGGTGGTCGACGAGGCGTACGCGGAGTTCGCCCGGCGGGGCACGGTCAGCGCCCTGACGATGCTGCCCGGACAGCCACGGCTGGTGGTGACCCGGACGATGAGCAAGGCCTTCGGGTTCGCCGGTGGCCGGCTCGGCTACCTGGCCGCCGACGCGGCCGTGGTGGCGGCGGTGCAGTTGGTCCGCCTGCCGTACCACCTGTCCGCGCTCACCCAGGCCGCCGCGCGGGCCGCGTTGGCGCACCGGGACGCCCTGCTCGGCACGGTCGCCGAGATCACCGAACAGCGGGACCGGATCGTCGCCGAGCTGCGCCGCCGGGGCCTGCGGGTCGCCGACAGCGACGCCAACTTCGTGTTGTACGAGGTGGGTGGCGACCAGACGGTCGCCTGGCAGGCGCTGCTGGCCCACGGCGTGCTGGTGCGCGACGTGGGTCTGCCCGGTTGGCTGCGGGTGACCGCGGGCACCCGCGCCGAGACCGACGCCTTCCTCGCCGCCGTGGACAGCAGCCAGCGCGGGGATGCCATCGCCCCGCAGCCGAGATCGACGAAAGGCACACCATGAGCCGGACCGCCCGGGTGGAGCGGATCACCAAGGAGACCAAGGTCCTGGTCGAGGTCGACCTCGACGGCACCGGAGTAGCCGAGATCAGCACCGGGGTCGGTTTCTACGACCACATGCTGCACCAGATCGCCCGGCACGGCGGCTTCGACCTGACCGTGCGTACCGTGGGCGACCTGGAGATCGACGCGCACCACACGATGGAGGACACGGCGCTGGCCCTCGGCGCCGCGTTCGACCAGGCGCTCGGCGACAAGGCGGGCATCCGGCGGTACGGCTCGGCCACCGTGCCGATGGACGAGGTGCTGGTCCGGGCGGCCGTGGACCTCTCCGGCCGCCCGTACGTGGTGCACGACGAGCCGCCCCTGGCGCCGTACATCGGCCCGGTCTACCCGACCAGCATGACCCGGCACATCTGGGAGTCCTTCGGTCAGGCGGCCCGGATCACCCTGCACGTGGACGTGCTGCGGGCGGCCCGACCGGGCGGCAACCCGGACGCCCACCACGTGGTCGAGGCGCAGTTCAAGGCGGTGTCCCGGGCGCTGCGCGAGGCGACCGCCGTGGATCCGACGGCCGGTGGGGCGATTCCCAGCACCAAGGGGGCGCTGTGACCGACCGGGGTACGACGCGACGGAGGTGTCGCCGGTGAGCGGCATCCTGCCCACCCTGCTGCTGATCCTGGCCGGTGTGCTGGTCGGCGGAGCGCTGTCCCTGCACCGGCAGGGAGCGCCCCGGGGCGCGGTGCTGGTGACCGCGCTGCTGGCCATGCTGGCCACCGCCGCGGGCGTGCTCTGGCTGCTGCCGGGGGACGGGTCATGACCGGCCGACCGGGGGTGGCCCCGGCTGCGCGGCGTCGGGTGGTGGTCCTCGACTACGGCTCCGGCAACCTGCGTTCGGCCGAGCGGGCGCTCGCTGCGGCCGGTGCCGATGTGCTGGTCACCGGTGATCTCGCCGCCGCGGCCGACGCCGACGGGTTGGTCGTTCCCGGCGTCGGTGCGTTCGCCGCCTGCGTGGCCGGCATCGAGGCGATCGGCGCCGGTCCGGTGATCGCCGGGCGGGTCGCCGCCGGGCGTCCGGTGTTGGGCATCTGCGTGGGCATGCAGATCCTCTTCGAGTCCGGCGACGAGCACGGGGTGGTCACCAAGGGGCTGGGCCTGCTGCCGGGCACGGTCACCCGGCTCCCCGCCGCCCGGCTGCCGCACATGGGCTGGAACACCGTGCAGGCGCCGGTCGGCTCGGTGCTGTTCGCCGGTCTGCCCGCCGACAGCCGGTTCTACTTCGTCCACTCGTACGGCGTCGTCGACTCCGCCGCGCTGATCGCGTCCGGTGCCCGGGTGACCACTGCCCACCACGACGCCGACTTCGTCGCGGCGGTGGAACGGGGCGCGTTGTCGGCCGCCCAGTTCCACCCCGAGAAGTCCGCCGACACCGGTGCCGCGTTGCTGCGCAACTGGCTGGCCACCGTGCCTGCCGGTGGCTGAGCCGGTGGGTGGCGTGCGTCGGGAGCCACGATGAGCAAGGAACGCGCCCGACGCCGGGCGGTCCGTGAGGCGGAGGCGGCACGCCAGCGGGTGCTGCGTGAGCGCGCCGCCGCCCGGCGGGCCCGCCGCCGGGCGCTGGTCCGTCGGGTGGTGCCGACGGTGCGTCGTGGCCGTACGGGCCGACTGCCGAGATACTCCCGGGGTGAGCGGGCCACCATCGTGGCACTCACCCTGGCCGCGATCGTCCTCATCTGGCTGCTGGTGCCCGACCTGGCGCTGCGCGTGGGGCTGATCCTGTTGCTGCTGCTCGTCCTGCCGGTGATCGTGGTGATCGCCCTGAACCGCCGTTGACCATGCGAGAGGGACAAGACACATGAGCCTCACCCTGTTGCCCGCCGTGGACGTCGTCGACGGTCAGGCCGTCCGCCTCGTGCAGGGCGCCGCGGGCAGCGAGACCAGCTACGGCGACCCGCTGGAGGCCGCGCTGGCGTGGCAGCGCGACGGTGCCGAGTGGATCCACCTGGTCGACCTCGACGCCGCGTTCGGCCGGGGCAGCAACGCGGGCCTGATCGCCGAGATGGTGCGCCGACTCGACGTGCGGGTGGAACTGTCCGGCGGCATCCGGGACGACGCCTCGTTGCGCGCCGCGCTGGCCACCGGCGCGGCGCGGGTGAACATCGGCACCGCCGCGCTGGAGAACCCGCAGTGGTGCGACCGGATCTGCGGCGAGTACGGCGACCGGGTCGCGATCGGGCTGGACGTGCGCGGTCGGCGGCTGGCCGCGCGGGGTTGGACCCAGGACGGCGGCGACCTGTACGAGGTGCTGGAACGGCTCGACAAGGCGGGCGCCTCGCGGTACGTGGTCACCGACATCACCAAGGACGGCACCATGCGGGGGCCGAACCTGGATCTGCTGCGTGAGGTGTGTGCCCGTACCGACGCCCCGGTGGTCGCCTCCGGGGGCGTCTCCACCCTGGACGACCTGCGTGCCCTGGCCACCCTGGAGCCGGTCGGCGTGGAGGGGGTCATCGCCGGCAAGGCGCTCTACACGGAGGCGTTCACCGTGGCGCAGGCCCTGGCGGTCCTGGCCAACCCGTGATCCGGCCCCGGCCCGGCCGCGCCACCACCCCCGCAGAGAGAGGACACCACCGTGCCCACCAACCGTGAGATCCACCTGGCCTCGCGCCCGCAGGGCTGGCCCACGGAGGACAACTTCCGGCTCGTCACCACCGAGGTGCCCACGCCGGGCCCGGGGCAGTTGCTCGTTCGCAACCAGTACATGTCGGTGGACCCGTACATGCGCGGTCGGATGAACGACGTGCGCTCCTACGTGCCGCCGTTCGCCCTGGACGCACCGTTGGACGGCGGGGCCGTCGGTGAGGTGGTCGGCGGCGAGGCCGACGGGTTCGCCCCGGGGGACGTCGTGCTGCACGGGCTCGGTTGGCGCGACTACGCACTGGTGCCGGCGAGGTCCGCCCGGAAGATCGAGCCGGACGTCGCGCCGGTCACCGCGTACCTCGGTGTGCTCGGCATGACCGGGCTGACCGCGTACGCCGGGCTGCTGGAGGTGGCCGCGATGCGCCCGGGTGAGACGGTCTTCGTCTCCGGCGCGGCCGGTGCGGTCGGCAGCATGGTCGGCCAGATCGCCCGGCTCAGCGGCGCGGGTCGGGTGATCGGCAGCGCCGGCTCGAAGGCCAAGGTCGAGCGACTGCGGGCGCTCGGCTTCGACGCCGCGTTCGACTACCACGACGGCCCGGTCCGCGACCTGCTGCGCGATGCCGCCCCCGACGGCGTCGACGTCTACTTCGACAACGTCGGCGGCGAGCACCTGGAGGCCGCGATCTCGTCGATGAACCTGCACGGGCGGGCGGCGATCTGCGGCATGATCGCGCACTACAACGACACCGAGGCACCGGCCGCCCCGCGCAACCTGGCCCAGGTCATCGGCAAGCGGCTGACCCTGCGCGGCTTCCTGGTCAGTGATCACGAGCACCTGCGGGAGCAGTTCGTGCGGGAGGTCTCCGGCTGGCTGCGCGCGGGCACGCTGGCCTACGACGAGACGGTCGTCGACGGGCTGGAGAACGCTCCGGCGGCCTTCCTCGGGCTGCTGAAGGGCGAGAACCTCGGCAAGATGCTGGTGCGGCTGTGACCGGCGGCTCAGCCGGGCGGCCCGGTGCTGTCCGCCGGTGTCGTACGGGCGGCGATAGGCTCGACGCATGACGGTGGCGGTGCGGGTGATCCCCTGTCTCGACGTGGACGCGGGACGGGTGGTCAAGGGCGTCAACTTCCTCGACCTGCGGGACGCGGGTGATCCGGTCGAGCTGGCCGCCGCGTACGACCGGGCGGGCGCCGACGAGTTGACCTTCCTCGACGTCACCGCCTCGGCCAGCGACCGGGGCACGATGCTCGACGTGGTCCGGCGTACGGCCGAGTCGGTCTTCATCCCACTGACCGTCGGCGGCGGGGTGCGGACGGTGGCGGACGTGGACACGCTGCTGCGCGCGGGCGCCGACAAGATCGGGGTGAACACGGCGGCGATCGCCCGGCCCGAGCTGCTCGCGGAGATCGCCGAGCGGTTCGGTCGGCAGGTGTTGGTGCTCTCCCTCGACGTGCGTCGGGCACCGGCCGGCACCACGCCCAGCGGCTTCGAGGTGACCACCCACGGCGGTCGGCGCGGCACCGGCCTGGACGCCGTGTGGTGGGCGCGACGCGGCGCCGAGCTGGGCGCGGGCGAGATCCTGCTCAACTCGATGGACGCGGACGGCACGAAGGCCGGCTTCGACCTCGAACTCATCGGCGCGGTGCGCCGGGTCGTCGACGTGCCGGTGGTGGCCAGCGGGGGCGCGGGCGAGGCGGCCCACTTCCCTCCGGCGATCGGCGCCGGCGCGGACGCGGTGCTGGCCGCCAGCGTGTTCCACTTCGGCGAGTTGACCGTGGCGGAGGTCAAGGACGTGCTGCGCGGCGCGGGTCACCCGGTGCGCTGACGCCGGTCGCTGACGCGACGGTCAGCCGCGGCCGGAGTGCCCCTCGGGGGACCGGCGGGGCATCGGGATGGACCGCACCAGGTATTCCTGCACGGCGGCGGCGTGCTCCTGCTCGTCGAGGTGCCAGTCCGCGCTGCCCGGCTTGTGTCGGCGGCTGAGCACACCCTGCACGGTGTCGACGGTGGTGGCGAGCCCGGCGCTGGGCCGGGAGCGCCACAGGTGCTCACCGTCGGCGGTGAGTCGGAACCAGCCGTCGGAGACGTCGACCAGCCCGGCACCGAGCAACCGGCGGATCGCCTCCTCGATGTCGTGCCGTGCGGGAATGCTCCGGTCGAGGTGGTCGGCTGTGGAGAGCACGTCGGCGAGGCGTACTCCCTCGGGGCGGCGGGTGGTCGTGGATCGTCGATGGCGTCCGGCGCCGCTGGCGATCACCAGCGAGACGAAGATCCATGCGTCGGTACGACGCCAGGCGTTGTCCCCCATGCGGAGATTCTGCCGGGCGATGCGGCGTCAGGAAAACACCGACCGCCGTACTGCGACAGTGAGTGGCATCATGGTCGCCGACTGTCCAAAGGGGTGGACGGGGCGGTTGCGATCCGGTATGTAAACGTGGCGCTGGGTCGTCAGGTGGTCGGGGCCAGCGCGATCCGTTCCGGTGCCGGCGGGTTCGGTTCGGCGACGTCGAACGGGCGCAGGAACAGTTGCGTGAGGGGGCCGATCGCCAGCGCGTAGGCGATGGTGCCGAGGCCGACCGTGCCGCCGAGCACCGCGCCCAGGGCCAGTACGCCGATCTCGATGGCGGTGCGGATCAGGCGCAGTGACAGGTCGGGGCGGCGGGCGACCAGGCCGGTCATCAACCCGTCCCGGGGGCCCGGTCCGAGTCGAGCGCCCAGGTAGAGCGCGGTGGCCACGCCGTTGCCGACGATCCCGGCGACCAGCAGGCCGATCCGCAGTGGCAGCGGCCCACCGGCCGGCAGCAGGGCCAGGGTGGCGTCGACCGCCAAGCCGATCACTATGACGTTGGCGATGGTGCCGAGACCGGGACGCTGGCGCAGCGGAATCCAGGCCAGCAGCACCAGCGCGCCCACCGCGATGACCACGGTGCCCATGCTCAGGCCGGTCAGCCGGGACAACCCCTGGTGGAGGACGTCCCACGGGTTCAGGCCGAGGCCGGAGCGGACCATCAGCGCCATGCTGAAGCCGTAGAGGACGAGCCCGACGAACAGGTGCGTGAGCCGTCGGACGGGCCGGTGCCGGAGATTGCCAATCAGTGCCACGCATGCCACCCTAGAGGCCAATTGGCCGCGCGATAGAGCCAATATGAGGAGAGTGGCTATGGTCAGTCAGGTGCGCGGAGTCCAATTGGCGCGACTCCTCGGGCAGTGGCATGCCCTGCCCGGCCGTCGACGCAGCCCTGACTACGCCGCGCTCGCCGGGGCGATCCGCGGTCTGCTCGCCGACGGGCGGCTCCCGATCGGCGTACGCCTGCCGGCCGAACGGGACCTGGCCGAGGCGCTGCGGATCAGTCGTACCACCGTCACGGCCGCGTACCGTGAGCTGCGGGACAGTGGGCACCTGGCCAGCCGGCGGGGTGCCGGTAGCTGGACCATCCTCCCGGGCACCCACCGGGTGGCTGCCAACGGGCTCTGGACTCCGCTGGACGACCAGGACATGCTCGACCTCGGGGTGGCGGCGTTGGCCGCCCCGCCCGAGCTGCTGCCGGCGGCCCGCGCGGCGGCCGAGGACCTGCCCCGCTACCTCAGCGGTGCCGGGTACCACCCGATCGGCATCATCGAGCTGCGGGAGGCGATCGCCCAGCACTACGCCGCGCGGGGCCTGCCCACCTCGCCCGACCAGATCATGGTCACCAACGGCACCCAGCACGCCCTGGACCTGGTCCTGCGGTTGGCGCTCGCGCCGGGCGGCGGGGTGCTGGTCGAGTCACCGACCTACCCCAACGCCCTCGCCGCGCTGGCCGCGAGGCGGGCCCGGGTCACCACGCACGGCCTGGCCACCGACGTCGACGGTTGGGACGCGGACCTGTTGCTGGGCACACTGCGGCAGGTGCGGCCCCGCGTCGGCTACCTGATCCCCGACTTCCAGAACCCGACCGGGCACCTGATGCCGGCCGAGCTGCGGGAGCGGCTGGTGGCCACCGCGCACGCGGTCGGCACCGATCTCGTGATCGACGAGTCGTTCGTGGACCTGCCGTTGGACGGGACGGACCTGCCGCCGCCGACGGCGAGCTTCGACCGGCACTCCCGGGTGATCAGCATCGGCGGGATGAGCAAGCCGTTCTGGGGCGGGCTGCGGATCGGCTGGATCCGTGCCTCGGCACCACAGGTGCAGCGGCTGGCCGCAGCCCGGGTGGGAGTCGACATGTCCAGCCCGGTGCTGGACCAGCTGGTCGCGGTGCACCTGCTGGACGTCGCCCCGGCCATCGTGGCCGCCCGGCGGGCGCAGTTGGCCGTGCAGCGTGACGCGTTGCTCGACGCGTTGGCCGCTCGGCTGCCGGAGTGGCGGGTAACCGTGCCGCGTGGCGGAGTGACGCTCTGGGTCGAGTTGGACGGGCCGATCTCCAGCGCCCTGGCGCGGGCCGCCGAGGAGGCCGGCGTACGCCTGGCGCCCGGACCACGGTTCGGCCTCGACGGCACGCTGGAGCGTTTCCTCCGGCTGCCGTTCACCCTGCCGGTCACCGACCTGGTCGAGGCCGTCGGACGCATCGCCGCAGTCCGTTACGACCTGGACCGGGCGGGGCAGCCCCGGTGGCGGGAGCCCGTCATCGCCTGAGCGGGCGTCGATCAGGCGATCGCCGACGGCCCCCCGGTGGCGCCGGGCAGACTGCCGGGGTGGACGGTATCGGCAGAGTGCGGTGGTCGCGCGGGCTGCGACCGGGTGCTCCCGGGTCCCGCCCCACCCGGCTGGAACTCTTCTACGACCTGGTCTTCGTCTTCGCGTTCATCAACGTCACCACGCTCACCGCGGCGAACCCCACCCCGCGTGGCCTGGCCCAGGGCCTGGTCGTGCTGGCGCTGCTCTGGTGGGCCTGGGCCGGTTTCGCCGCCCTCGGCAACATGGTCCGCACCGACCAGGGGGTCCTGCCGTTCGTCGCGTTCAGCACGATGGGCGGGGCGTTCCTGTTCATCCTCGCCATGCCCCAGGCGTTCCGGCAGACGACCGGCGGGTTGCCCGGCCCGTTGCTCTTCGCCGTCTGCTACTGCGTGGTCCGCGCCGTGCCGGTGGCGGTCTTCGGGTGGTTGGCCCGCTCCGACGCCGAGCTGCGCCGAGGCTTCCTCGGGGTGCTGGTACGCGGTCTCGTCGTCGGGACGTTGGTGCTGGCCGCCGCGCTGGTGCCGCAGCGGCTGACCGACGATCCCGGTGAGGCGTGGCTGCGGCTGGTGCTCTGGTGCGTCGCCCTCGTCGTCGACTACACCGCGGCGCTGGCCCTGCGCGGCACCGGTTGGACGGTGGTGTCGGCCGGCCACTGGGCGGAACGGCACGCCCTGATCGTGCTGGTGGCCCTCGGCGAGACGATCATCGCGCTGGGGCTCGGCGGTGACTCCGTCGCCGAGCTGCCGTTGACCTGGCCGGTGCTCGTCGCGGCGCTGCTCAGCGTCGCGGTGGTGGCGGGGCTGTGGTGGGCGTACTTCGACACGCTCGCCGCAGCGCTGGAGCAGGCGCTGCACCGGGCCCGGGAGCCGTCCGTGCGGGCCGTGCTGGCCCGGGACGCCTACTCCTACCTGCACCTGCCGTTGGTCGCCGGCCCGGTCCTGTTCGCCCTCGGGCTCAAGGGGCTGCTCGGCGGGGTGGCCGGTCCCCACGTCCCGCTCGGCGGTGCCCGGTTCGCCGGATTCGACCTGCTGGTCCTGTACAGCGGGGTGGCGCTGTATCTGCTCACCCTGGTGGGGCTCGGTTGGCGGGTGCTCCGGCTGGTCCGGTGGCCGACGCTTGTCGGGTTCGCCGTGCTGGGAGTCGCGTTCCCGGTCGCCGCCCGGCTGTCGGAGCTGGCCGCGTTGGCCCTGCTGGCGGTGACCGTGCTGGTCGCCGTGGCGGTGCAGACCCTGGTGGACGCCAGGCTGCGGCAACGGGTGCGGGAGGCGGTGCTGGCGGAGCAGCTCGCCGCCGAGGCCGAGCAGACCAGCTGGCGCGGTCGCCACCTGTGACCGGCCCCGGAAAGCCGTCGGCCCCACACCCGAGGTACGGGTACGGGGCCGACGGCGGCGGTCGTCAGATCTCGGCGACGGTGCCGGCGTACATCTTGTCGATCTCGGCGGCGAAGTTGCTCTCCACCCCACGGCGCTTGATCTTCAGCGACGGGGTGATCTCGCCGTCCTCGATGGTGAGGTCACGCGGCAGGATGGTGACCTTCTTGATGGTCTCCCAGCGGTTCAGCTTCTCGTTGAGCTGGGCGACGTACTCCTCCACCATGGCCTGGGCCTCGGGGGAGGCGACGATCTCCGCGTACGGGCGACCCTCCAGCGGGGTGCCGGCCGCCCACCCGGCGATGGCGTCCGGGTCGAGGGTCACCAGCATCGTGCAGTAGTTGCGGGCCTGGCCGATCACCACCGCCTGCGAGGTGTACGGGCAGGTGGCCTTGAACATGCCCTCGATGTGCGACGGTGCGACGTACTTGCCGCCAGAGGTCTTGACCAGGTCCTTCTTGCGGTCGGTGATGCGCAGGTAACCGTCGTCGTCGAGGCTGCCGATGTCGCCGGTACGGAAGAAGCCGTCCTCGGTGAAGGCGGCGGCGGTCTCCTCGGGCAGGTTGTGGTAGCCCCGCATCACCGGCTGACCCTTGATCAGGATCTCGCCGTCGGTGTCGATGCGGCACTCGAGGTCGCCCATGGCCTTGCCGACGGTGCCGATCCGCAGCCCGTCGGGCGGGTTGACGAAGTTACCGGCGCTGGTCTCGGTCAACCCGTAGCCCTCGGAGATCGGCAGGTTCGCCGCAGCGAAGAAGGTGGCGATCTCCGGGCTCAGCGGGGCGGCACCGGAGACCAGCACCCGGATGCGGCCACCGAGCCGGGCCTGGAGCTTGCTGAAGACCAGCTTCTCCGCCAGGGCGTACTTGAACTTCAGGCCGCCCGGCAGCGGCTTGCCGGCCTGCTCCAGGGCCACCTTCTCCTTGCCGACGCCGACCGCCCAGGCGAAGATCTTGGCCTTCGCCCCACCGGCGTCCTGCGCGGTGGTGACCGACTTGTTGTAGACCTTCTCGAAGACCCGGGGCGCGCCGCACATCAGCGTCGGTCGGACCACCGAGAGCAGCTCGACCAGCTTGTCGACCCGGCCGTCGACGTACGTGGGCAGGCCGACGTGGGTGGCGCCGCAGAGCAGCGTCTTGCCGAACGAGTGGGACAGCGGCAGCCAGAGGTACTGGAGGTCGTCTTCGCGGAGCAGCCCGACGGCCTCCTGCGCCACGCCCTCCCAGCACCAGCCGCCGTGTAGCAGCTCGACGCCCTTGGGGCGGCCGGTGGTGCCGGAAGTGTAGATCAGGGTGGCGAGGTTGTCCGGGCCGATGTCGGCGACCAGGCGCTCGATCAGCTCCGGGTCCTCGGCCAGCCGCTGGGCGCCCTGCTCCTCCAGTTGGGCGAGGGTCAGTTGGGGCACGGCGGCGGACGCGTCGGGCGTGCCGTCGAAGAGCACCACGTGGGTCAACGAGGGCAGTTCCGCTCCGGCGATCTTGGCCGCCTGGTCCGGGTTCTCCGCGAACAGCACCTTGGAGCCGGAGTCGGCGATGATGTAGGTCGCGTCCTCGGCCTCCGTGGTCGGGTAGACCGTGGTCGTGGCGCCGCTGGCGCACATGATGCCGAAGTCGGCGATCACCCAGTCGAGTCGGGTGTTCGCCAGGATCGCGACCCGGTCCTCCTGACCGACGCCCAGGCCGTGCAGCCCGGCGGCGATCGCCTTGGCCCGCTGGGATACCTGTGCCCAGGTCAACCAGACGGGTCCGTCCGGGCCGGGGTGGGCGAAGGCGTGGCGGTCGGGGGACGCCGCCACGCGCTTGAGGAACATGTCAGGAATGGAGCTGTACGGTACATCGAGAGCCATCGCTGTAGCCGCCTTCGGGGGTGGAGGCGTGACGGTCGTCACGGTCGGTGTTCGTTACCGAAGAGTATTGCCTGTCACCGGCGATCGGCTAGCCCTGACGATCATCCCACCAGCCCGTTCCCGGTAGGTGAAACGGTCGTCTCACGCATAACGCGCCGCAGCGCGTGACCAGTCGTAGGTGGCCCGGATCCAGTTCCGTCGGGCGTCCAGCGCCGGACGCACCGCGTCGCCGTGGCTGGCCAACAGGTCGGTCTCGGCCGCCAGGTACGCCGAGAGCCGGTCGTTGAACCGGTCGGCGGCGGCCTGCACTGCCGCCCGTTCGTCGCCGGTCTCCCTGGTCAGCACCGTGATCAGATTGTGCGCGTCCGGCCCGTCGTGGTGCTCCTTGTGATAGGAGAAGACGTCGTTGCACCAGCAGATCAGGTCGGCGGCGAAGATCTCCAGGGTGGCCCAGCGGGGGTCGGCTCGGCGCACGGCCGGCGGAAAGCCGTCCAGGGCCAGGTCGGTCAGGGTCAGACTGGGGTACACCGCCCCGGTGTGTCGGCGCATCTGGACGTACTCGTCGACCGGCGGAATCCGCTCGTACTCCCGGTTGGCCGCCTCCCACAGCAGCGCGAGTAGGTACTCGCGCATCCCGGCGAGGAATCGCAGCAGCACGGCCGGACGTCGATGCTCGCGTACCCGCTGACACAGGTCGGCCAGGCCCGCGGCGAGCGTGCCGGCCGCGCCGGGCGGCACCGGCCCCGGCGCGCCCTGCCGATCGAGGACGTCCAGCAACGCGGCCACGGTCGGCGCGAGGCGGGTGGGCTCGGCACCCAGGCCGTCCTCGTCGCAGGCGTCGTCCATCACGAACAGCCAGGAGATCAGGTCGGTCAGCAGTCGCAGGCGCTCCAAGGGGGCCTCCGGACAGGCTCGACCGGCGAGCCCGGCGGCGTCCGCCTGGTGTAGGCGCTGCCCGTTACTGATCAGTCCGAGTCGCTGTGCCCAGTCCGCGCTCTCTCGGGCCACGCGTTCGGTGTCACTGTGCCGAACGCCGGCGAACGGGGGCTCTCGCAGGGCCGAGACCACAAAGCTTCGCATCGCGCTCCCTGTCGCCGCCCCCCCACGAGGCGGCGCGGTCAGCGTACGGGAGTAGGGATGCCGGTCGGTCGATGAGCTGCGTAACGTTTCGGGATTCCACCGTGACCGGTTCCGCACAGAGGGTTAGAGTGCCAGGTTGGCGTTGCGCAGCCGATCCGCCAGCTCGGTGGGCCCGTCGAGTCGAGTTCGCGCCACGCGTTGCCGACCGGACAGGAACATGGCCAACTCGCCGGGCGTGCCGACCAACCGCAGTGTCTCGCCGCCCCGTCCGGTGGTCAGCTCGCCGTGCTGCGGCGCCTGGATCAGCAATCGGGCGGGGAACCGGCGCAGGGCCAGCCGACCGAGGACGGAAACCCGTCGCCACAACGCCCGCTCCAGCCCGTCCGGCAGCTCGCGGGGCTGCCAGTCGGCCTGGGCCCGGCGTACGTCCTCGTGGTGGACGAAGAACTCCAACGTGTTGGCCAGTTCGTCGGTCAGCGGGTTGCTCACCGGGCTCCACAGTGGAGGACGCCGCACCTGGTCGAGCAGGTCGGCCCAGTCGCCGGCGGCGACCTGCCGTCGCACCCGCTCGGCGTACCCGCTCAACGGCGGGACGAAGATGCCGACCGCGCCGTCCGGACGCCGCTCCCGCACCACCAGGTGCGCGGCGAGGTCACGGGTGGTCCACCCCGCGTTGAGGGTCGGGGCGTCGGGGCCCACGGCGGCCATCGACTCGACGAGTGCCGCGCGCTCCGATCGGGCGTAGCTCGACATGAAGTGATCGTAGGCCGGTCGGGGCGACCTCGCCCGCCGAGCGCGGGACCTCCGGTTGAGGGTGACGTCGGACATATCCCCTCGGGTCGGCGGACCCGGCGGGCAGCGGTAAGGATGAGGGAGGATTATGGCGGCTTACGGCGGGGGAGAATGTGGCAAGCGGGACTAGTCGGGAGGTACTCGGTCGGGGGATGGCCGTCCTCGGGCGGGCCATCCGGGAACAACCGAGGATCTTCGCGGTCGCGGTGGCCGGCAGCGTGCTGTTCGGCCTGATGGTGGTGGCCAGCGCGTTCGTGGTGGGCGCGGTGGTCGGCGAGGTGGTGGTGCCGGCCGTCGAGACCGGTTCGGTCGCGGTGGGTGCGCTGGCGCTGGCCGCCGCGGCGTTGCTCGGGCTGAGCGTGCTGCGGGTGGTCGGCATCTTCGGTCGGCGGCTGGGCGCCGGCTACATGCAGTTCCGCCTCCAGGCCGCCTACCGCCGCCGGGTCACCCGCCGCTATCTGGAGCTGCCGCTGTCCTGGCACCACCGCAACGCCACCGGCACGTTGCTGTCCAACGCCAACTCCGACGTCGAGGCCGCCTGGCAGCCGATCGCGCCGCTGCCCTTCGCGGTGGGCACGCTGGTGATGCTGGTCGGCGCCGTGGCGTCGCTGTTCGCCGTCGACTGGGCGTTGGCGCTGGTCGGGCTGGCCGTCTTCCCGGCCCTGTTCGCGCTCAACGTGGCGTACTCCCGTCGGATGGCTCCGCGTCAGGCCCGGGCGCAGCGGCTGCGCGCCGAGGTCAGCGGCATCGCGCACGAGAGCTTCGACGGCGCGCTGGTGGTCAAGACGATGGGTCGGGAGGCCCAGGAGACCGCCCGGTTCGCGGCCCGAGCCGGTCAGTTGCGCGACGCGCTGATCTCGGTCGGGCGGCTGCGCGGCATCTTCGACCCGATGCTGGAGACGCTGCCCAGCCTCGGCACCCTCGCGGTGCTGGTGGTCGGCGCGTACCGGCTGCGGCAGGGGGCCATCGAGGTATCCGAGCTGGTCAGCGTGGCCTTCCTCTTCACCGTGCTGGCCTTCCCCGTGCGGGCCATCGGCTGGGTGCTGGCCGAGTTGCCGCGCAGCGTCGCCGGTTGGGACCGGATCCGCCGGGTGCTCGACGCCACCGGCGAGATGCCGTACGGCGACACCCGGCTGGACCAGGCCGTGACCGAGCCCGCCACGTTGACCTTCGCCGACGTCGGATTCGCCTACGAGCCAGCCGAGGCGCACCTGCCCGGCACCCAGGTGTTGGGCGAGGTCTCCTTCACCGTCCCGGCCGGAAAGACCGTCGCCCTGGTGGGGCCGACCGGTGCCGGCAAGTCCACCGTCACCGCGCTGGCGGTCCGGCTGGTCGATCCGCTGTCGGGCACGGTCAGCATCGACGGCGTCGACGTGCGGGACCTGGCCGCCGACGTCCTTGCCGACACCGTCGCGTTGGTCGCCCAGGTGCCGTTCGTCTTCGACGACACCGTCCGGGCCAACATCGCGCTGGACCGACCCGGCATCGACGACGAGGCCGTCTGGGCCGCGCTGCGGCTGGCCGAGGCCGACGGGTTCGTCGCCGCCCTGCCCGACGGGCTGGACACCATGGTCGGTGAGCGGGGCACCTCGCTCTCCGGCGGCCAGCGGCAGCGACTCACGCTCGCCCGGGCGTTGGCGGGCCGCCCCCGCCTGCTGGTGCTCGACGACGCGACCAGCGCGGTCGACCCCCGGGTGGAGGCCGCCATCCTGGCCGGGCTGCGCTCGTCGGCCGACGGTGGGCCGGGCGCGTCGATCCTGGTGGTGGCCTACCGGCGGGCGACCATCGCCCTCGCCGACGAGGTCATCTACCTGGAGCAGGGCCGGGTGGTGGCGCGGGGCACCCACACCACGCTGCTGGCCACCGTGCCGGGCTACGCCGACCTCGTCACCGCGTACGAGCAGGCCGAGGTCGACCACGACCGGAAGGACACGTACGACGAGGTCACTCCGCTGGCCTCCGGACTGGAGGTGGACCGGTGAGCACGAGCAGTGCGCCTACCAGCTCCGGTCAGCGCCAACGAAGGGTGGAATCGGTGACCGTCGACCAAGCGCCGGAGCAGGCCGAGTCGACGTGGCGGACGCTGCGTCGCGGGCTGGCGCTCTCTCCGGAACTGCGGGTCGGGCTGGCCGGCACGCTCGGTCTGGCGCTGGTGTACATGGTCGGCCGGGTGGCCGTACCGGTGGCGGTGCAGCAGGGCATCGACCGGGGCATCGTCGGCGGGTTGGACCTGGACGCGTTGTTCACGGTCGTGTCGGTCACCGCGGCGGTGCTGGTGGTGACGACGACCTGCGGCTACCTGATGATGCGTCGGCTGTTCACGGTCAGTGAGACGGCGTTGGCGGGGGTGCGGATCCGTGCCTTCCGGCACGTGCACGACCTGTCGATGCTGCACCAGCAGTCGGAGCGGCGCGGCTCGCTGGTGTCCCGGGTCACCAGCGACGTCGACCAGATCACCCAATTCCTCCAGTGGGGTGGCGTGATCCTGCTGGTCAACCTGGGTCAGCTGGCGGTCACCACGGCGGTGATGCTGGCGTACTCCTGGCAGTTGACGCTCGTGGTCTACGCCGCCTTCGGGCCGGCGGTGCTGGTGATCCGGCTGCTCCAGCGACGGCTCGCCGCGGCGTACGGAGTGGTCCGGCAGCGCACCGGAGCCCTGCTGGCGGCGGTCGGGGAGAGCGTGGTCGGCGCGCCGGTGATCCGGGCGTACGGCATCGCCGGACGCACCGCCCGGCGGCTGGACGACGCGATCGACGGTCAACGACGGGCCCAGCAGAAGGCGATCCGGATCAGCATCCTCGGCAGCTCGGTCGGTGAGCTGGCCGCCGGGCTGGCGTTGGCCGGTGTGGTGGTGCTCGGAGTGCTCCTCGGCGCCGACCGTACGCTGAGCATCGGTGAGATCACCGCGTTCCTGTTCCTGGTGACGCTCTTCATCCAGCCGGTGCAGATCGCCACCGAGGTGCTCAACGAGGCGCAGAACGCGATCGCCGGGTGGCGTCGGGTGCTCGACGTGCTGGACGTCGACCCCGATGTGGCCGATCCGGGCACGCAGGGGCGTGAGCTGCCCGGCGGACCGTTGGACATCCGCTTCGACGGGGTGCGGTTCGCCTACCCGGGCGGGCCGACCGTGCTGCACGACGTCAGCCTGGAGATCCCGGCGAAGAGTCGGGTGGCGGTGGTCGGTGAGACCGGTAGCGGCAAGACCACCTTCGCCAAGTTGGTGACCCGGCTGATGGACCCCAGCGCCGGGGCGGTGCTGCTGTCCGGGGTGCCGCTGACCGACGTGCGGTTCGACTCGCTGCGGTCCCGGGTGGTGATGGTGCCGCAGGACGGCTTCCTGTTCGACGCGACCGTGGCCGACAACGTCCGCTTCGCCCGCCCGGAGCTGACCGACGAGCAGCTTGCCGCCGCGTTCACCGAGCTGGGTCTGGCCGACTGGCTGGACGGGCTGCCCGCCGGGCTGCACACCGGGGTGGGTGAGCGTGGTGAGGCGTTGAGCGTCGGCGAGCGCCAGCTGGTGGCGTTGGCTCGGGCGTACGTGGCCGACCCGGACCTGCTGGTGCTGGACGAGGCGACCAGCGCGGTGGACCCGGCCACGGAGGTGCGGTTGCAGCGGACGTTGGACGCGGTGACCCGGGGCCGGACCACCCTGGCGATCGCGCACCGGCTCTCCACCGCGCAGAACGCCGACGAGGTGATCGTGGTGGACCGGGGACGGATCGTGCAGCGTGGCTCGCACGACGAGCTGCTCCGCGAGCCCGACTCGGTGTACGCCCTGCTCTACGCCTCGTGGTTGGAGCAGACCCGGTAGACGTCCGGGGTCCGATGTCATACCCTCCGAGTTAGGTAAGCCTAACCTCAAAGGAGGTCGTGTGATGCGGCCCAGCCCCGCCGAGATCGTCCGGACGTTGGTCGCCGGCCGGTTGCCCGGCCTCGTCCACCTGGCCTGCCGGCCCGGTCTGCACCACGTCCGGCACGCCACCGACAGCGACGGGCGGGTGCTGCTGCTGGTGCCGGTGGTCAGCGATCTCGCGGCGGCGCTGGGCCGGGGCGTCGACGACCGTGCGGTCGCGGTGGCGCTCGACGTGCTCGACCTGCCGCCCGCCGCCGGAGCGCCGTCGCTCGGTCGGGCCCTGGTCTCCGGGTGGGCGCGTCAGTTGACCGGTGCCGAGGCGCGGGCCGCCGCCGTGGACTTCGCCGCCGTGGATCCCACCGGCGACCTGCTCGACGTCGGCACCCGCTTGCAGCTGTTCCGCTTCGAGGTGGCCGAGGCACGCTGGCACCGGGCGGGCGAGTTGCGCCGGGTCGACCCCCAGGCGTACGCGGAGGCCGAGCCGGATCCACTGCACCCGGTCGAGGCGGAGCTGCTCACCTACCTGGGCGAGGAACGCGCCCAGCCGATGGCGGACTACCTGCGCCACCAGCTCGGCCTGGCCGCCGGACCGGCCGAGCACGCGCCGCGTGTCGAACGGATCGACAGGTACGGGATGCTGGTGACCTTCGGCCGACCGGGCGCCCGGCGACGCGCCCGGCTCTCCTTCGGCCGCCGGCTGGCCGACCAGGCCGACCTGGCCCGGCAACTGCACCCGGCGTTCTGTGCGGGTTCGGCGGCCTCGGTCAACCGGGAAGGTCGCCGGTGAGGTAACGCTGCACGGTCGGGCCGACCGTGGCGACCAGGGTCTCCGGCGCGACGGTGGTGATCGGCTCCAACCGGATCACGTACCGCATCAGCGCCAGCCCGACGAGTTGGCTGGCCACCAGCCCGCCCCGGATCGGCACCTCGGCCGGGGCGACGTCGAGGTGGTCGAGGACCCGGCGCAACACCTGGGTGGTGAGGAACTCGCGCAGCAGCCGGGCCGTCCACTCGCTGCTGACCGCCGAGCGCAGCAGGGCCACCCCGGCGGTGCCCGCAGGTGAGTCCCACACCGTGAGGAACATGCGTACCAGCCGCTCGCCGAGGGCGTCGTGGTCACCGGTGAGCACCTTCGGCAGCATCTCCCGAGGGTCCACCGGAAACTCCATGGCGGTCAGGAAGAGCTGCTCCTTGTTGCCGAAGTAGTGGTGCACCAGGGCCGGGTCGACCCCGGCGGAGGCGGCGATGGCCCGGATGGTGCTGGCGTCGAAACCACGTTCGGCGAAGACGGACCGGGCCGCGTCGAGGATCGCGTCCCGGGTGCCGGGCTTGCCGGGCCGTCGGCCGCTGCGCCGTACCATCGCTCTCCCTCGCTCCTTTCCACGGGCGTGCCGACCCGGCGGGCGCGGTCCACGCCTGCTCGGGCCGGCACCGTGCCCTCAGCCGCTCCGGCGGCGCAGGGTGGCCGCGGCGAGCACCAGCGCCACCACCGCCGCGGCGGCGACGATGGCCGTGTCGCGCCACATCGTGCCGGTCGGTTCGGCGTGCGCGCCGACCTCCTGAAGGGCTTCGACGGCGTACGACAGGGGCAGCACGTCACTGATCGCCTGCAACCAGCCGGCCATCTCGTCGCGGGGCACGAACAGCCCGCAGAGCAGCAGTTGTGGCGCGACCACGACCGGCATGAACTGTACGGCCTGGAACTCGGTGCGGGCGAAGGCGCTGCACAGCAGCCCGAGCGCGACCGCGAGCACCGCGTTCAGCGCGGCGATCATGATGACCAGGGCGCTGCTGCCGGCGGTCTCCAGGCCGAAGACCCAGTAGGCGGCGGCGGAGGCGATGGCCGCCTGCACCGCGCCGGCCAGCCCGAAGGCGATCCCGTACCCGAAGAGCAGGTCGGTCTTGGCCAGCGGGGTGGTGAGCAGCCGCTCCAGCGTGCCGGTGGTCCGCTCGCGGAGCATCGCGATGCTGGTCACCAGGAACATGATGATGAACGGGAAGAAGCCGAGCATCACCAGCGCGATCCGGTCGAACGCCGATGGTTGACCGGGCGCGGTGGGCTGGTCGGCGTACATGTAGTAGACCAGCGTGAGCAGCACGGTGGGCACCGCCACCAGCAGCGCGACGGTCCGCCGGTCGTGGCGCAACTGCCGGAGGATGCGGGTGACGGTGGCGGACAGGATGCGGGGGTTCATCACGCCTCCCCGGTCTGGTCGTCGGGTTGACCAGCTCTGATCAGCCGTAGGAACGCCTCGTCGAGATCGTCGACCCCGGCGGCGGCCCGGATGGCCTCGGGTGTGTCGTCGGCGATGAGCCGCCCCTGGCGGATCAGCAGCAACCGGTCGCACCGCGCGGCCTCGTCCATCACGTGACTCGACACCAGCAGGGTGGTCCCGGTCGCGGCCAACTCGTGGAACCGGGCCCACAGCTCGGCCCGAAGCACCGGGTCCTGGCCGACGGTGGGCTCGTCGAGCACGATCAGCTCGGGCTCGCCGACCAGCGCGCAGGCCAGTGACGCCCGACTTCGCTGCCCGCCGGAGAGGGTGCCCACCAGTTGGCCGGCCGCTGTGGCCAGCCCGACGTCGGCGACCGCGCGATCGGCCTCGGCCCGGCCCCGGCCGTGCAGCGCGGCGAAGTAGCGGGCGTTCTCCCGCACGGTCAGGTCGGGGTAGACGCTCGGGGCCTGGGTCAGGTAGCCGACCCGGTGTCGCAGCAGTGGTGAGCCGGCCGGAGCGCCGAGCACGGTGACCGTGCCGGCGGCGACCACCTGCACGCCGACGACCGCGCGCATGAGTGTGGTCTTGCCACTGCCGCTGGGCCCGAGCAGGCCGGTGACCGACCCGCGCGGCACCGTGGCGTCGATGTCGTGCAGCACCCGCCGCCCGCCCCGGTCCACGACCAGGCCCCGGACGGCGATCGCGTCGACCATCGCCCACCTCCCTAATTCATTGTTTGATGAAATCAACGGTAGATGAAATACCGTCGGTTCGGCAAGGCGCGGGGGTGGGGTCGCGCTCGGCCGGTCGGTGCTGCAACCCTCGAACCATGGACATCGGTACGCGGGAACCGACCTTCACCGTCGGCGAGGCGGCCCAGCGGGTTGGCCTGACCACCCACACGTTGCGTTGGTACGAGCAGGAGGGGCTGGTGGCCCCGGTGGGCCGGGACTCCGCCGGTCGGCGTCGCTACACCACGCAGGACGTCAACTGGTTGCTGCTGCTGACCCGGCTGCGGCGGACCGGGATGCCGGTCCGCGACATGCGCCGCTACGTCGAACTGGCCCGCCAGGGCGACGGCACCCTCGGTGCCCGTCGGGCACTGTTCGAGGAGCATCGGGTGCGGGTGCTGGCCCGGATGGCGGAGTTGGAGGAGGACCTCAAGGTGCTCGACTTCAAGATCGACCACTATCGGCGGGCCGAGTTGGGGGAGCTAGACTGACGCCGTCAAACCGGACGAAAAACCCTACAGGGCGGTAACTCCTATAGCACGGTCAGCCGGGTGGAGAACGGACGGTAAGTCCGTCACCGGTCATTGCGCCCTGATCGGACCTGCGGCACGATGGCGCAGTGGATCACGCTCCGTCACCGGACAGTGGGTTCTTCGACGACTGGGCCGCCCGGCTGCGGGCGAGCGCCGACCGGCCTGTGGTGGGCATCCTGCTGCGGGGCAGCCACGCCCGTCAGGCCGCCACCGCGCACAGCGACGTCGACGTCGACGTGTTGCTCGGTGGCGCTCCGTACGCGGCCCGCCGGGCGTACTTCGCGGAGCACTCCGGTCGATTGACCCACGTCTCGGTCGCCGCCCGGGACATCCGCTCCTGGGTGACCCGACTCGGTGAGCCGGCCGACTGGGCGTTCGGCCTGCCGGTGACCTCGCCCACCCGGCTGCTCTGGGCCGACCCGCACTGGCGGCACCGCATCGACCTGCCGGTGCTCTGCCACCCGGCGGACGAGCCACGGCTGGAGGAACTGATCGCCACGCTGGGCAAGGTGGCCTCGGCCCGCGACGGTGCGGATCCGCTCGGCGCCCACCTGGCCGCCGCCGACCTGGCCCGGCTCTGCCCGTCGGTGTTGCGGCTGGCCAACCCGTCCGTACGGGTGGTGTCCCGCCGGTCGGCCTTCGCCGCCGCCCTCGACCTGCCGGTGGCACCCGTCGGCTACCGCGAGGACATGCTGCGCTGCCTCGGCCTGCGTCCCGGCTCCATCGGCCAACTGTGGGCGGCGGCGTACCGCCTGGTCACCGGCACCCTGCCGCTGGTTCGCCCGTACGCCGACGAGGTGGCCCGCGCCGCCGGTCCGGACCTCGCCGAGGCCCTGCTCGACGGGCGACTGGACCGCTACGTCGAGCAGTTGGCGCGGCCCGGGGGCGCTCCGCCGTCCGCCAGCCGGGAGCCCGCTGGGGTACCCGCGCCGCGTACCGGACAATGGGTCACTGTGCCCGAACCTGACGCGCCGGTGACCGGCGCCCAACCCGACCAGCCGGCGTCGCCGGACGGCCCACGGCGGCCGTCGCGACTCGACCCGGAGATCGCCGGCCGCCTGCGGCGTACCCCCGACGGCCTGGTGGCCGCCGTGGTCCGGCAACACGACAGCGGCGAGGTGCTGATGGTGGCCTGGATGGACGACGAGGCCCTGCACCGCACCCTGACCACCGGCCGGGCCACCTACTGGTCGCGCAGTCGGCGTGAGTACTGGGTCAAGGGCGCCACCTCCGGCCACCACCAGTACGTCCGTTCGGTGGCACTCGACTGTGACGGCGACGCGGTGTTGGTCAGCGTCGACCAGGTCGGTGCCGCCTGCCACACGGGGCAGCGCACCTGCTTCTCCACCGAACTCCCGGTCACCGGCGAGGTGCCGTCATGAGCGAGCGAAGCGAGCGAATCATCAGGCTCGGTGCGGTGGTGCCTCATGGCGGCGCGCAGCGAAGCGGAGTGCCGTCATGAGCGACGGACGGGTGAGCCCGGACGCGGCCACCTTCACCGAGTTGGCCGCTAGGTGGCGGGTGGTTCCGGTCACCCGTCGGCTGCTCGCCGACGCGGAGACTCCGGTGGGCGTCTACCGCAAGCTGGCCGGTGGCCCCGGGACCTTCCTGCTGGAGTCCGCCGAGCAGGGGGTCGGCTCGTCCGGCCTGGCCTGGGCCCGGTACTCGTTCGTCGGGGTGCGCAGCAGCGCCACCCTGGTCGAGCGGGACGGCGTGGCGACCTGGCTCGGCGTGCCGCCGGCCGGGTTGCCGACCAGCGGAGACCCGGTCGAGGTGCTGCGCGAGACGGTGGCGGCGCTGGCCGGTCCGCCCGGCACGCCCGACGACGGTACGCCGCCGCTGACCGGCGGCATGGTCGGCTACCTCGGTTACGACCTGGTTCGTCGCTTCGAACGGCTGCCCGCGATCACCGAGGACGACCTGCGCGTGCCCGAGCTGGGCATGATGCTCGCGACCGACCTGGTGGTGCTCGACCACTTCGACGGCTCGGCGATCCTGGTCGCCAACGCGATCCTGCCGCCGCTGGACGCGCCGGACCGCGACGAGCGGGTCGCCGCCGCCTACCACCACGCGGTGGGGCGGTTGGACGCGATGACCACGGCGTTGTCCCGGCCGATCCCGCCGATGGTCGCCACGGTCGCCCGCCCGCCGGCCGGCGAGGTGCGCAGCCGTACCCCGGAGGGGGGATACCCGAAGGCGGTGGAGGCGGCGAAGGAGGCGATCCGGGCCGGTGAGTGCTTCCAGATCGTGCTCGCGCAGCGGTTCGAACGGGAGACCGACGCCGACCCGCTGGACGTCTACCGGGTGTTGCGCACCACCAATCCCAGCCCGTACATGTACCTGCTCCGCTTCGACGACTTCGACATCGTCGGCTCGTCTCCGGAGGCGCACCTGAAGGTGACCGCCGAGGTGGACGGTGAGCGGCGGGCGTTGCTGCACCCGATCGCCGGGACCCGGCCGCGCGGCGCGACCCCGGACGCCGACGCCCGGCTCGCCGCCGAGCTGCTCGCCGACCCGAAGGAGCGCGCCGAGCACGTGATGCTCGTCGACCTGGGGCGCAACGACCTCGGTCGGGTGTGCCGCCCCGGCACCGTCGAGGTGCCGGAGTTCGCCACCATCGAGCGGTACAGCCACGTGATGCACATCGTCTCCACCGTGGTCGGCACCCTCCGGGCCGACCGCACCGCCTTCGACGCGCTCGCCGCGACCTTCCCGGCGGGTACGCTCAGCGGCGCGCCGAAGGTACGCGCCATGGAGATCATCGAGGAGTTGGAGCCGGTCCGCCGGGGCCTCTACGGCGGGACGGTGGGCTACTTCGGCTTCGGTGGTGATCTCGACATGGCCATCGCGATCCGCACCGCGCTGATCCGCGCCGGTCGTGCGTACGTGCAGGCGGGTGCCGGCGTGGTGGCCGACTCCGACCCGGCCGCGGAGGACCAGGAGACCCGGAACAAGGCGGCGGCGGTGCTGGCCGCCATCGCCGCCGCGGAAACCCTCCGGCCGGCCCGGTGAACGCGACGGTGGAACCCGCGCGCGGTGGGTCGGGTCGGCGTGAGCTGGCGTACGCCGTGCTGCTCTGCCTGGCGGGGGCGGGCCTGGCGCTGTGGGCGGTGACCCGCACCTGGGTGGTCGACTCCGGCGGCCGGGCGGATCCGCTGCTGGTGGAGGAGGGCCGCACCGGCGGGCAACTGCTGCCGTGGCTGCCCGCGTTGGCCCTCGTCGGGTTGGCCGGCGGTGGCGCGGTGCTGGCCACCCGGGGCAGGCCGCGTCGGGTGCTCGGCGGGCTGCTCACCCTGCTCGGCCTGGCTCTTGCCGCCGGTGGGGGCTACGGGCTCCTCGGTGACCTGGGGGATCCGGTCGCCCGGCAGTGGCCGACGCTCACCCTGCTCGGTGGGGTACTGGCCGCCGTCGGTGGTGGGTCGACCCTGCTGCGCGGCCACCGGTGGCCGGCGATGGGGGCCCGCTACGAACGTCGGCCGTCCCGTCCGACCGGGACCGGCGGCCCGATCGAGGGCGGCGGCACGGTCGACGCGTGGGAGGCGTTGGACCGCGGCGAGGACCCGACGGTCCGCTGATCGGCGGAGGTTGGTGGGCGGTCAGCCGACCGGCTGCCGGGCGCGCGCCCGGGCCGCGGCCAGCTCCGCGACCAGCCGGTCCAGCTCGGCTCGCTGGTCGGCGCGGGCCCGGTCGGCGCAGATGGCCTCCCAGGCGTTGCCGGACGCGGTACGCATCCGGTCCGGCCCGATGACGGCGCGCTCCAGGGTGTGGACGACACCGACGGCGAGCGACGCGACGGTGCGCGAGATGGTGGTGAGTCCGATGGTCTGGTGCGGCGCGGAGGCGCTCATGATCACCCCGGGGAGAGATCGTCGTGGCGGTGGGGCAGACGCGTCATCGAGTGCGCCCGAACCCGATGCTGCTCGGCGTCGGTTTCGTGGTGATGACCGCACCGTCAACTCTGCGGTAGGGGAGGTGGCCGGCGCAGGGACTTTGGGCCTTGACCTTGGTCACAGCATAGATGTGCGCGAATGCGTACCCTGGGCGCCTAGCGGTCGGTGCCGGGGGTATGGATGAACGTCGATGATGTCGTGACGCAGAGTCACAAACCGTACGCGCAGGTCGGCCATTATGCCGCAGGCCATTTCGTGAGGAGCGCCATACCCCCGGCGGTCGGGTCCAGGTGGGCCCCCTAGCATCGGCCCATGACACCCGGAGAGGGGAGTCCGTTGGTGACTGCTGAGTATGCGCACGCGGAAGAGAACGAGGCCGGTTCGGCTGCGCCCGCCAGCGTGCTCGACGAGATCCTGGCCGGAGTCCGGGAGGACGTGGCCCGGCGGCAGGAGCAGGTTCCGCTGGAGCGGATCCGTGAACTGGCCGCTGCCGCGCCGCCGCCAATGGACGCGTACGCGGCCCTGCGTCGGCCCGGCGTCGCGGTCATCGCCGAGGTGAAGCGTGCCTCGCCGTCCAAGGGCAAGCTGGCCGACATCGCCGACCCGGCGGACCTGGCCGGCCAGTACGCGGCCGGCGGCGCGCGCGCGATCAGCGTGCTCACCGAGGGGCGTTGGTTCGGCGGGTCACTGGACGACCTCGCCGCTGTGCGGGCCGCGGTGAACATCCCGGTGCTGCGCAAGGACTTCGTGATCTCCAGCTACCAGGTGCACGAGGCACGGGCCCACGGCGCGGACCTGGTGCTGCTGATCGTCGCGGCGCTGGAGCAGAACGCGTTGGTCGGCCTGCTGGAGCGGATCGAGTCGCTGGGCATGACCGCGCTGGTCGAGGTGCACGACGAGGAGGAGACCGACCGGGCCATGGAGGCCGGTGCCCAGGTGATCGGGGTCAACGCCCGTGACCTGCGTACCCTTCAGGTCGACCGGTCGGTGTTCGAGCGGATCGCGCCCGGCCTGCCGAGCAACGTCGTCAAGATCGCCGAGTCGGGCGTACGCGGCCCGCACGACCTGATCCGGTACGCCTCCGCCGGTGCCGACGCCGTCCTCGTCGGCGAAGGACTGGTCACCCAGAAGAGCCCCCGGGAGGCGGTGGCCGAGTTGGTCAACGCCGGTAACCACCCGGCGACGCCCCGCCCGGTGCGCTGACCCGTGCCGCCGACCGTCCGTGAGCGAGAGGACCCGCGATGAGTGCTGACGCCACGAAGTCCGAGGTGCCGGCGCAGCTGCCCGACGCCGCCGGCCACTTCGGCACGTTCGGCGGCCGGTTCGTGCCGGAGGCACTGGTCGCCGCGCTCGACGAGCTGGCCACGGCGCACCAGGCGGCGATGGCCGACGAGACGTTCCGGGACGAGTTCGCCGGATTGCTACGTCAGTACGCGGGCACGCCCTCGCTGCTCTACGAGGCCCGGCGGTTCTCCGCCCAGGCCGGTGCCCGGGTGCTGCTCAAGCGGGAGGATCTCAACCACACCGGCGCGCACAAGGTGCGCAACGTGCTCGGTCAGGCGCTGCTGACCCGGCGGATGGGCAAGCGGCGGGTGATCGCCGAGACCGGGGCCGGTCAGCACGGTGTCGCCACCGCCACGGCGGCGGCCCTGTTCGACCTGGAGTGCGTGGTCTACATGGGGCAGGTCGACACCGAGCGGCAGGCGCTGAACGTGGCCCGGATGCGGATGCTCGGGGCGACGGTGGTGCCGGTGACGACCGGCTCGCGCACCCTCAAGGACGCGATGAACGAGGCGATGCGAGACTGGGTCGCCAACGTCGACGAGACCCACTACCTGATCGGCACCGCCGCCGGGCCGCACCCCTTCCCGGCGCTGGTCCGCGACTTCGTCCGGGGCATCGGCGACGAGGCCCGGGCGCAGTGTCTGGAGCTGACCGGCGGGCTGCCGGACGCGGTGACCGCCTGCGTCGGCGGCGGCTCCAACGCGCTGGGCATCTTCCACGCCTTCACCGGCGACCCGCAGGTGCGGCTGTACGGCTTCGAGGCCGGCGGTGAGGGCATGGGCACCGGTCGGCACGCGGCCAGCATCACCGGCGGCTCCACCGGGGTGCTGCACGGCACCCGGACCTTCGTGCTCCAGGACGACGACGGCCAGACCCGGGAGTCGCACTCGATCTCCGCGGGCCTGGACTACCCGGGCGTCGGCCCGGAGCACGCCTGGCTGCACGACACCGGCCGGGCCAGCTACCAACCGGTCACCGACGCCGAGGCGATGGCCGCCTTCGAGCTGCTCTGCCGGACCGAGGGGATCATCCCCGCGATCGAGAGCGCGCACGCGCTGGCCGGCACCCTGGCCATCGCGCCGAAGCTCGCCGCCGAGTTGGGCCGGCAGCCCACCATCGTGGTCAACCTCTCCGGCCGGGGCGACAAGGACGTGCACACCGCCGGCGAGTACTTCGGCATCCTCGACAAGGAGTGAGGCCATGAGCGAGCGGACCAGCCGGATCGGGGCGGCGTTCGACAAGGCGCGGGCGGACGGCCGGGCGTTGCTGGTGGGCTGTATGCCGGCCGGTTTCCCCACCGTCGAGGGCAGCATCGCCGCGATGAAGGCGATGGTCGCCGCAGGCGTCGACGTGATCGAGGTGGAGATCCCGTACTCCGACCCGGTGATGGACGGCCCGGTGATCCAGCGGGCCAGCGACATCGCCCTGGCCGGTGGGGTACGCACCCGGGACACGTTGCGCGTCATCGAGGCGGTGGCGGCCACCGGTGCGCCGGTGGTGACGATGACCTACTGGAACCCGATCGAGCACTACGGGGTGGACGCGTTCGCCCGGGACCTCGCCGCCGCCGGTGGCACCGGGCTGGTCACCCCGGACCTGATCCCCGAGGAAGCGGGCGAGTGGCTGGCCGCCTCGGACGCGCACGGACTGGACCGCACCTTCCTGGTCGCCCCGTCCTCCACCGACCAGCGCCTGGCGATGACCGCTGCGCACTGCCGGGGCTTCGTCTACGCCACCGCGATCATGGGTGTGACCGGTGCCCGGTCACAGACGTCGCAGGCGGCACCGGTGCTGGTGTCCCGACTGCGTGAGGTCACCGACCTGCCGGTCGGTGTCGGGCTCGGCGTGGGCACCGGAGCGCAGGCCGCCACGGTCGCCGGGTACGCCGACGCGGTGATCGTCGGCAGCGCGTTGATCCGCTGCCTGCTCGACGCCTCCGACGAGGCGAGCGGCCTGGCCGCCCTGCGGGCGCTGAGCGCGGAACTCGCCGAAGGGGTGCGTCAGCCCGACCGCTGAGGCGCGCCGGCGGCGGACCGGGGTGACGCCGAAGGGGTCCGCAGCGGTAGCGTGTGCACCCGTGAGTCTCGCCTCGCCGACGTCCCTGGCCGCCATTCCCAGCCCGAGCAACGCCGTGTGGCAGCTCGGCCCGATCCCCATCCGGGCGTACGCGCTGTGCATCCTCGCCGGCATCGTGGTGGCCTGCTGGGTCACCGAGCGGCGGCTGCGTCAGCGTGGCGTGGCGCCCGGCGCGGTGCTCGACATCGCCGTCTGGGCGGTGCCAGCGGGCATCATCGGGGCCCGGATCTACCACGTGATCACCTCACCGGCGCAGTACTTCGGCACCGGCGGGGACCCGATCAGGGTGTTGTTCATCCACGAGGGTGGGCTGGGCATCTGGGGCGCGGTCGCCGGTGGTGCGGTCGGTGCCTGGGTCGGAGCCCGGCAACTGGGCATCCCGTTCGCCGTGGTCGCCGACGCGCTGGCGCCGGGTCTGCCGCTGGCCCAGGCGATCGGCCGGCTGGGCAACTGGTTCAACAACGAGCTCTACGGCGGTCGCACCGACCTGCCCTGGGGGCTGGAGATCCACCGGATGGACGGCGGGCAGGCGCTGCGCGACGAGGCCGGCCAGCCGATCCTGGAGGAGGGGCTCTACCACCCGACCTTCGCCTACGAGTTGCTGTGGAACGTCGGCGTCGCCGCGATGGTGTACCTCCTCGACCGCAAGCTGCGCCTCGGCCGTGGCCGTGCCTTCGCCCTCTACGTGATGGGCTACACCGCCGGGCGGTTCTGGATCGAGATGATGCGTACCGACGAGGCCAACACCATCCTCGGCGTACGGCTCAACGTCTGGACCGCGGCCGTGGTGTTCCTCGGCGCCCTCGTCTACTTCCTGCGGGTGCGCGGGCCCCGGGAGTACCTGGTCCCGATCGGCCTGCCGACCGCCGCCACCTCGTCGGCGACCTCCGACGTCTCCCAGGTCGACCTGTCGGCGAAGGCGGCCGGCGCCGAGCAGGCGGTGCCCGAGGGCTACCGGGTGGTCAGCGAGGAGCAGTTCCGGCACTGGCAGGCCACCGGCGAGGCGCCCGCCGAGGCGGCGGAGAGCACCGAGCCCTCGGCGCGGGCGTCCACCGGGGCCGACACAGACGCCCCCGAGGACGTCTCCGCCGACGGTGACCCAGCGGACCCGTCGTCGGCTCGGCCCACCGACCGCGACAGCTGAGGCCGGGGGCTGCCATGCGGACCGCGGTGGTGGTCGGCGGCGGGCTCGGTGGCCTGGCGGTCGCCGGTGCGCTCGCCCGTTCGGGCTGGCAGGTCACCCTCCTGGAACGGGCCGACCGGATCCGCCCGGAGCCGGCTGCCGTGGTGCTCTGGCCGAACGGGGTCCGCGCGCTGCGGGCCATGGACCTCGGTGCCGGACTGGACGCGATCGCCACCGGGCTGCCCGATGGTGGCGTACGCCGCCCGGACGGGCAGTGGCTGGTGCAGCCCCGGCCGACGCCGGCCGAACGCCTGCCGGTGGTGGTGCACCGCGAGGACCTGCACGACGCGCTGATCGCGGGTCTGGGTGAGCGGGTCGAGCTGCGTACCGGGGTGACGGTGCGGACGGTGCGCGCCAACCCGGGCGAACGGCCCGCCGTCGGCGACGGTCGACACACCTACGAGGCGGACCTCGTCGTCGCGGCCGACGGCACGGACAGCGTGATCCGGCGGCAGCTCGCCCCGGAGTCGGGGGTGGTCAGCTCCGGCTGCGCCGCCTGGCGGGCGGTGATCCCCTGGTATCGCGCGCCGAGCCTGCCCGACGCGGTCGGCGGTGAGATCCTCGGCGCCGGTTACCGGTTCGTGGCGGCCTCGCTCGGCGAGCGCGGTTCCTCCGGCGCCTCCAGCCGGGGCGGCATCTACTGGATGGCCACCGCGGCGGGTGCGCCGCGTCCCGAACCGCCGGAGACGCAGCTGGCGCTGTTGCGCCGCTGGTACGCCGGCTGGCCCGCCCCGGTCGACGACCTGTTGGCCGCCACCGACCCGGCCGACCTGGTGCAGCGGGAGATCCGGGAGCTGCGTCCACTGCCCCGGGCGTACGGCTTCCCGGTCGGGCCGGGTGGGGTGGTGCTGCTCGGCGACGCCGCCCACGCCATGCCGCCGCACCTCGGCCAGGGCGCCTGCCTCGCCTTCGAGGACGCCGCGACGCTCGCCGCGCTGCTGCGCGAGTCGACCCTGCCCGACGCGGTGCTGGCGTACGACCGGGCGCGTCGACCCCGGGTGGCGGCCGTGGTCCGGCAGACCCGCCGGATGTCGGCCGTGCTGCGTACCCGGGGCCGTCTGGCCCTGCGTGCCCGCGACGCCGCCCTCGGCACCATCACGCCCCGCCTGCTCGGCAGCGCCGCCTCGATCGCCGCCCAGTGGCGGCCACCGGCCTGACCGCTGGCTCTCTCCCCCTCCCCCTTCCTCCGCGTTGATCAAGAAGTTTTGGTCACCAGACGCGCTGATCTCAGACCAAAACTTCTTGATCAACACGGCGAGGGTGGCGGGTGGAGTTAGGGGTGTAGGGGGGTGGGGGAGGCCACGCAGGCGGTGCCGATGCGGCGGAAGCCGACGCGCAGGTAGACGCGGGCGATGTCCTCGCTGCCGGCGGAGAGGAACACCAGGTCGGTCCCGTCGGCGAGCAGGGCGTGGGCCAGGGTGGCGGTGATCGCCGCACCGAGCCCTCGGCGGCGGGCGCTGGGCAGGGTGGCCACCCCGGCGATCTCGGCGACGTCGTCGACCCGCATGGCCATGCCACTGGCCAGCGGGCCGTCGGCCGGGGTGCCGGCCAGTGCGGACAGGCGGCTGCCGTTGGCGATGCTGGCACGCTCCTCGTCGACTGCGGCCTCGTCCAACTCGATCATCGCCGCGTCGCGGTCGGCCGGTCCGGCCTCGCTCCGCCCGGTGCCGGGAGCACCGAATCCGACCGCCGCCACCGCCCGCCGGGCGGCCACCGCCGCGCCGAGGTCGTCGTCGGTCGGGTCGAGCAGCCGCACCGACACGTGTGCGGCGTCCTCCGGGCGCAGCAGGCTCGCCGGGTCGGGCAGGGCGGCCGGGTCGAGCACCATCAGCGGCGCTTCGAGCACGGCCAGACCGGCCGAGCGGGCCACCGGGAGCAGATCGGGGTTGAGGTCGTGCACCCATTCCAGTGCCTCGGGCAGCCCCAACTCCCGCTGCCGGGCGCGCACCCGCGTCACCTCGGCCAGCGACGGCGATCGCCCGGCGGTCGGGTGGGGCCGCGCGTAAAATGGCCATCCGGCACCTTCCCGGACGAAGAGCACCAGAGCGCCGTGATCTTCCACACGCGCCGCGTCCCGGGGCAGCACGTCGTAGAACCGTTCCAACCGGTTGAGAAGGTCGCTACGCTCGGAATCCACGGCGCGAGATTACCCGTCCCAGACTCTGGACGGTGTGATCAATCTGCACTGGCCTTGCGTGGTGGGCCCTAACGTAGACTCAATAGTCCGATACAGGGCCGACGTCGTCCCGACCATGTTCCAGCCTGAGCGACGACAGGAGGCCCGGTGGCCCTTGCGTACCCACACCGCCCCCAGCCGGCGCTGCGAGAAGGCCAGGTAGCGTCCCCTGCCGGCCTCCACGACCCCGCGTACGAGCATGACGCGTGCGGCGTGGCCTTCGTGGCGGATCTGCACGGCCGGCGCTCGCACACGGTGGTCGCCAACGGCCTCGGTGCGCTGTGCCGACTGGACCACCGTGGTGCCCGAGGCGCGGAACCGAACACCGGTGACGGCGCCGGCATCATGATCCAGGTGCCGGACGCGTTCCTACGCGCGGTGGTCGAGTTCCCGTTGCCTCCGGCCGGCGAGTACGCCACCGGTCTGGTCTTCCTGCCTGACGACGACGCCGACGAGGCCCGCGCCCGGCAGGTGGTCGAGAAGTACGCCCTCGTCGAGGGGGCAGAGGTGCTCGGCTGGCGGGACGTCCCGGTCGACCCGAGCGACCTCGGCGAGACGGCCCTGGCGGCGATGCCCCGGGTCCGACAGGTCTTCCTCGCCGCGAAGCGGCTGACCGACACCCCGAACGGCCCGGCCGGTGCCCCGCTGCGCGGCATCGAGCTGGAGCGGGTCGCCTTCTGCGTCCGCAAGCAGGCCGAGCGCGAGTCCGCCGAGCGGAAGGTGCCCGCCTACTTCCCGTCGCTGTCCGGCCGGACCATGGTCTACAAGGGGATGCTCACCCCGGACCAGTTGCCCGCGTTCTACCCGGACCTCACCGACGAGCGGGTGGACAGCGCCATCGCGCTGGTCCACTCCCGCTTCTCCACCAACACCTTCCCGTCCTGGCCGCTGGCGCATCCGTACCGCTTCATCGCCCACAACGGCGAGATCAACACCATTCGGGGCAACCGGAACTGGATGCAGGCCCGCGAGGCGCTGCTGCGTACCCCGGAGCTGCCCGGCAACATCCGGCGGGTCTTCCCGATCTGCACCCCGGCGGCCTCCGACTCGGCGAACTTCGACGAGGTCCTCGAACTGCTGCACCTGGCCGGGCGTAGCCTGCCGCACGCGGTGCTGATGATGATCCCCGAGGCGTGGGAGAACGACCCCGACATGCGCGCCGACAAGCGCGCGTTCTACCGGTTCCACGCCAGCCTGATGGAGCCGTGGGACGGCCCGGCCTCGGTCGCGTTCACCGACGGCGAGATCGTCGGTGCGGTGCTCGACCGCAACGGGCTGCGTCCGGGCCGCTGGTGGCAGACCGCCGACGGGCTGGTGGTGCTGGGCAGCGAGGCGGGTGTGCTCGACCTCGACCCGGCCACCGTGGTGGCCAAGGGCCGACTCCAGCCGGGGAAGATGTTCCTGGTCGACACCGTCGCCGGCCGGATCGTGCACGACGACGAGATCAAGACCGAACTGGCCGCCGCCGAGCCGTACGCCGACTGGCTGCACGCCGGGCTGATCGAGCTGGACGACCTGCCGGCCCGCGAGCACGTCGTCTACACCCACGACTCGGTACGCCGCCGCCAGCAGACCTTCGGCTACACCGAGGAGGAGCTGAAGATCCTGCTCGCGCCGATGGCGCGGACCGGCGCGGAGCCGATCGGTTCGATGGGCACCGACACCCCGATCGCCCCGCTGTCCACCCGGCCACGGCTGCTCTACGACTACTTCCATCAGCTGTTCGCCCAGGTCACCAACCCTCCGCTGGACGCCATCCGGGAGGAGTTGGTGACCAGTCTGGCCACCACCATCGGCCCGGAGGGCAACCTGCTCGATCCCGGCCCGGCGAGCTGTCGGCAGATCGTGCTGCCCTACCCGGTGATCGACAACGACGAGCTGGCGAAGATCCTCTGCATCGACGAGGACGGTGACCTGCCCGGGTTCAAGGCGGTGCGGGTCTCCGGGCTCTACCGCATCCGGGACGGCGGGGCCGGGATCAAGGCCCGGCTGACCGAGATCTGCCGGCACGTCTCCGAGGCGATCGAGGACGGCGTACGGATCCTGGTGCTCTCCGACCGGGACTCCAACGCCGACCTGGCCCCGATCCCGTCGCTGCTGCTCACCGCGGCCGTGCACCAACACCTGGTACGGGAGCAGACCCGTACCCAGGTCGCGCTGATCGTCGAGTCGGGCGACTGCCGCGAGGTGCACCACGCGGCGGTGCTGATCGGCTACGGCGCCGCCGCGGTCAACCCGTACCTCGCCTTCGAGTCGGTCGAGGACATGATCTCCACGGGGGCGCTGGTCGGCGTCGAGCCGAAGACGGCGATCCGCAACTACGTCAAGGCGCTCGGCAAGGGCGTCCTGAAGATCATGTCCAAGATGGGCATCTCGACGGTGTCGTCGTACTGCGGCGCGCAGGTTTTCGAGGCGGTCGGGCTGCACACCCGACTGGTCGAGCGGTACTTCCGGGGCACCCCGAGCACCATCAGCGGCGTCGGGCTCGACGGCATCCACAGCGAGATCGCCGCCCGGCACGCGCTGGCCTGGCCGGCGCCCGGCGCCGAGTCGGTCAGCCTGCTGCCGGTCGGCGGCGAGTACCAGTGGCGGCGCGAGGGCGAACTGCACCTGTTCAACCCGGAGACGGTGTTCCTGCTCCAGCACGCCACCCGCAGTCGGCAGTACGACGTCTTCCGGCAGTACACCGCCAAGGTCGACGAGTTGGCGGCCCGGGCGGGCTCGCTGCGCGGGCTGTTCCAGCTGCGTGCCGGGGTGCTGCCGCCGGTGCCGATCGAGGAGGTGGAGCCGGCCAGCGAGATCGTCAAGCGGTTCGCCACCGGCGCCATGTCGTACGGGTCGATCTCGGCCGAGTCGCACGAGACCCTGGCCATCGCGATGAACCGGCTCGGCGGCAAGTCCAACACCGGCGAGGGCGGGGAGGACGTCGAGCGGCTGCACGACCCGGCTCGCCGTTCCGCGGTCAAGCAGATCGCCAGCGGCCGGTTCGGGGTCACCAGCGAGTACCTCGTCAACGCCGACGACCTTCAGATCAAGATGGCGCAGGGGGCCAAGCCCGGTGAGGGTGGGCAGCTGCCCGGCAACAAGGTCTGGCCGTGGATCGCGCGTACCCGCCACGCCACCCCCGGCGTCGGCCTGATCTCGCCGCCGCCGCACCACGACATCTACTCCATCGAAGACCTGGCCCAGCTGGTGCACGACCTCAAGTGCGTCAACCCGGCCGCCCGGGTGCACGTGAAGCTGGTCAGCGAGGTCGGCGTCGGCACCGTCGCCGCCGGGGTGGCCAAGCTCAAGGCCGACGTCATCCTGATCTCCGGCCATGACGGCGGCACCGGCGCGTCCCCGCTGAACTCGCTCAAGCACGCGGGTACGCCCTGGGAGTTGGGCCTGGCCGAGGCGCAGCAGACGCTGCTGCTCAACAAGCTGCGGGACCGGGTCACCGTGCAGGTCGACGGGCAGCTCAAGACCGGCCGGGACGTGGTCGTCGCGGCGCTGCTCGGCGCGGAGGAGTTCGGCTTCGCCACCGCTCCGCTGATCGTCTCCGGTTGCGTCATGATGCGCGTCTGTCACCTGGACACCTGTCCGGTGGGCATCGCCACCCAGAACCCGGTGCTGCGGGAGCGTTACACCGGCAAGCCCGAGTTCGTGGAGAACTTCTTCCTGTTCCTCGCCGAGGAGATCCGCGGCTACCTGGCCGAGCTGGGCCTGCGCAGCATCGACGAGGCGATCGGGCGTACCGAGCTGCTCGACGTCGCACCGGCGGTCGAGCACTGGAAGGCCACCGGGCTCGACCTCAGCCGGGTACTGCACCTGCCGGAGCTGCCCGAGGGGGCGGCCCGTCGGGGCGTACGCGCTCAGGACCACGGCCTTGAGCAGGCGTTGGACAACGAGCTGATCGCACTGGCCGAGCCGGCGTTGCGGGCCACCGGCCCGGACGCGTCGGTCCCGCTGGTGCGGGCCGAGGTGGCGATCCGCAACGAGCACCGCAGCGTCGGCGCGATGCTCGGCGGCGAGGTCACCCGTCGCCACGGCGGCGCGGGTCTGCCCACCGACACCATCGAGTTCACCCTGCGCGGCACCGCCGGGCAGTCCTTCGGCGCGTTCCTGCCGCGCGGGGTCACACTGCGCCTGCACGGCGACGCCAACGACTACGTCGGCAAGGGACTCTCCGGTGGCCGGTTGGTCGTCCGACCGGACGCGGCGGCGCCGTTCGTGTCCGGCGACGCCGACTCGGGTAGCCGCGCCGAGGACCAGATCATCGCCGGGAACACCATCCTGTACGGCGCGACCGACGGTGAGGTCTTCCTGCGGGGCCGGGTGGGTGAGCGGTTCGCGGTCCGCAACTCGGGCGCGGTGGCGGTCGTCGAGGGCGTCGGCGACCACGGCTGCGAGTACATGACCGGCGGCACCGTGGTGGTGCTCGGCCCGACCGGTCGCAACTTCGCCGCCGGCATGTCCGGCGGGACGGCGTTCGTCTGGAAGCTGGACCGCCGCCGGGTCAACACCGAACTGGTCGACCTGTCCGCACCGAGCGAGGCGGAACGGACCCGCCTGCACGAGCTGGTGCAGCGGCACTTCGCCGAGACCGACTCGGCGATCGCCGAACAGCTGCTCAAGCGTTGGCCGGAGGCGGTGGAGGAGTTCACCGCCGTGGTTCCCCGGGACTACCGCCGGGTGATGGAGATCATGCGGGCCGCCGAAGCCGCCGGCCAGGACGTCGACGACGCGGTGATGAGCGCGCTGGCGGCCCCGCCGCCCGCCGGTTCGTCCGCGCCGGTCTCGCCCGCTCAGCGGGCGGTCGCCCAGGAGGTGGCTCGTGCCTGACCCGAACGGTTTTCTGCGCTACAACCGGCAGTTGCCGGCCCGTCGGCCCGTGCCGGTGCGCATCAGCGACTGGCGGGAGGTCTACCCGCCGGCCGGTGAGGGACTCATCCGCGAGCAGGCCACCCGCTGCATGGACTGCGGCATCCCGTTCTGCCACGACGGTTGCCCGCTGGGCAACCGCATCCCGGACTGGAACGACCTGGTCCGCACCGGCAACTGGGACGCGGCGGTGGAGTCGCTGCACGCCACCAACAACTTCCCCGAGTTCACCGGCCGACTCTGTCCGGCACCCTGCGAGGCCGCGTGCGTGCTCGGCATCGCCGGGGGTGCCCCGGTGACCATCAAGCAGGTCGAGGTGGAGATCGCCGACGCGGCCGGGGCCCGGGGGTTGACACCCCGCCCGGCGGCGGCGCCCTCCGGCCGGTCGGTCGCCGTGATCGGCTCCGGCCCGGCCGGGTTGGCCGCCGCGCAGCAGCTGGCCCGCGCGGGTCACGCGGTGACCGTGTACGAGCGCGACGACGCGATCGGTGGCCTGCTGCGGTACGGCATCCCCGACTTCAAGCTGGAGAAGCGGCACATCGACGCGCGGCTGGCGCAGCTACGTGCCGAGGGGGTCGTCTTCCGGACCGGGGTGAACGTCGGAGTCGACGTCACCGCCGAGCAGTTGCGTGCCCAGCACGACGCGGTGTTGTTGGCCTGCGGCGCGTTGCAGGGCCGGGACACCGACACGCCGGGTCGGCAGCTGCGCGGCGTACACCAGGCGATGGAGCATCTGGTGGCCGCCAACCGGGTGGTCGCGGCGGCGGGCGAGGGGCGGCCCGCGTTGGCCACCCTGCCGGACGGTACGCCGATCGACGCGGCTGGCAAGCACGTGGTCATCATCGGCGGTGGCGACACCGCCGCGGACTGCCTGGGTGTGGCCCACCGGCAGGGCGCGGCCGGGGTGTACCAGCTCGATCTGTATCCGCAGCCGCCCCGGGCCCGCGACGAGAGCCGCGACCCGTGGCCGACGTGGCCGTGGATCCTGCGCGAGTACCCGGCCCACGAGGAGGGTGGCGAGCGGGTCTTCGCGGTGGCGGTGCAGGAGTTCGTCGACGACGGCACCGGCGCGGTGCGGGCGGTGCGGATCGCCGAGGTGAGTGTGACCAAGCGGGACGGTCAGCGGATCATCACGGCGATACCGGGCACCGAGCGGGAGCTGCCCGCCGACCTGGTGCTGCTGGCGATCGGTTTCGAGGGCACCGAGGAGCAGCCGTTGCTGGCGCAGTTCGGGGTGGCCCGTAACGCGCGGGGTGCGGTCGACTCCCGGGCCGACTGGCAGACCGAGGCCGACGGGGTCTTCGTCGCCGGTGACATGCACCGGGGCGCGTCGCTGATCGTCTGGGCGATCGCCGAGGGGCGGGCCGCCGCTGCGGCTATCCACACCTACCTCAATGGCGTCGGGGCACTGCCGGCCCCGGTGCACCCCGCCGCCCACCCCCTCACCGCCCACTGAGATGTAAGGAAGGGCCCCCTGTTATCGCCTGGCGTATAGCAGGGGGCCCTTCCTAACAGGGGTGTCGGTCGGCGCTATTCACTTCATGCAGATGTTTCGATAGCATTACCGACCAGTAACAACCCCTTGGCCACGCGCGCGGTTCTCGGGCTCCACCACCACCCCCATGTGGAAGGTCCGTCATGTCATACCGTCCGCTGGCCCGCGCCCTGACCGCGCTGGTCGCCATCGTCACCGCCGCTGCCGGCGCGCTGGCCGTCCCCGGCGTCGCCCAGGCAGCCGCCCCGATCCACTATGTCGCCCTCGGCGACTCGTACTCCTCCGGCGTCGGCGCCGGACCGTACGACCTGTCCACCTGCCTGCGCAGCCAGAAGTCGTACGCCCCGCTGTGGGCCGCCGCCAACAACGTGGCCAGCTTCCGGTTCCCCGCCTGCGGCGGCGCGGTCACCGCCGACGTGCTCAACAACCAACTGAGCGCGCTCAGCAGCACCACCACCCTGGTCACCATCACCATCGGCGGCAACGACGCCGGTTTCGCCAGCGTGATGACCGACTGCCGGTTCGGCAGCACCTCCAGCTGCACCAACGCGGTCAACGCCGCCAAGGCGTTCGCCACCAGCACGCTGCCGGCCCGGCTGGACCGCACCTATGCCGCCATCCGGGAGCGGGCCCCCAACGCCCGGCTGATCGTGCTCGGCTACCCACGGTTGTTCGAGACCAACTACTGCGGGCTGCTGGCCATGAGCACCCAGAAGCGCACCCTGCTCAACGAGGCCGCCGACGTGCTCGCCACGGTGACCGCCGACCGGGCCGCCGCGGCCGGTGCCACCTTCGCCGACACCCGACCCACCTTCGCCGGCCACGGTGTCTGCGGCGCCCAGCCGTGGATCCGGGACGTCACCGGGGTCATCGAGGCGTACCACCCGAACGCCGACGGCTACCGCTACGGCTTCCTGCCGGCACTCAACGCGGTCACCGGCTGACCGCGCGGGCGGCCGACGGTCCCCGCCGGACCGTCGGCCGCCGCGCGTCCGGTCACCGCCTCACCGATCGCGTCGGTCACGACACGACGGCCGACACGTCCGGTTCGGACTGTGCCGGTGTCGCCGCCGTCCGTTAGGGTTTCTGCGACCAGGCGGCGCTCGGCGGTGAAGGGCAGGGGTGTGGGCAGGCTCGCGTCGGCGTACGAGCAGGCGGTCGCCGCACACCGGGCCGCCCGCGCACACCTCGAATCCGCCCGCACCGCACTGCGCGCCACCCCCGCGTCGAACCCGTCGATCGACACCGACCTGCTGGCCCGGCTGTCCCGGGTCGGTTCCGCACTGGCCACCCCCACCCCGGGCACCCCGCTGACCCGCCGACCCGTTCCGGTCCGCGTCGGCGAGGCCGTGACCGCCGGTGGTGGCTTCCCGGTCCTGCTGCCGCTCGGCGCCGGGCACCACCTGGCGATCGACGGCGACGCCCGTCACCCGGTGGTCGCCGGGCTGCTGCGGGCCCTGGTGCTGCGGCTGGTGGCCACCGCCGAGCCCGGAGGCGTCCGGGTCGCCGCGCTGGACACCGCCGCCCTCGGCGCCACCTTCGGTCCACTGCGACCACTGCTCGACGCCAGCGTCGTCGAGCAGCCGGCCACCACCGACGCCGAGGTCACCGCAGTACTCGACGCCGCCGAACGCCATGCCCGTGCCGCCCGCGAGGCCGACCGGCCCGACCAGGACCTGCTCGTGGTGGTCGCCGCGGCCATCCCCTCGCCCCGCGATGCGGCCCGGCTGGCGGCGCTCACCCACGCCGGTCCGGCCGCCGCCGTCTGCGTGCTGCTCGCTGGCTGGCCGCCCACCGGGCCGGGCGAGTCCGCCCCGACGCTGGGCGCCACCACCGCGCTACGGCTGACCGACGGGTACGCCCGGGTCGGCGACCCGCCGGACGCGCCGTTCAGCGCCGACGGCAGCGGTCTGGCCGCTCCGGTGGTCCTCGACGGCGATCCGCCACCGGCCTCCGTCGCCGCGCTCGCCGCCCACCTGGGCGAGACCGCCCGGCGCAGCCAGACGGTCGGCTTCGCCGACCTGCTCCCCGGGCAGCGGTGGACCGACTCGGCTCGCGCGGGCCTGCGCACCGTCGTGGGCCGCGCCGGGCGCGACCCGTTCCCGATGGCCTTCGACGACGCCACCCCGCACTGGCTGGTCGGTGGGCGTACCGGCGCGGGCAAGACGGTCTTCCTCCTCGACGTCCTGTACGGCCTGGCCGCGCGCTACTCGCCGGCCGAGTTGCAGCTCTACCTCCTCGACTTCAAGGAGGGGGTCAGTTTCACCGAGTTCGTGCCCACCGAGCGCGACCCGTCGTGGCTGCCGCACGCCCGCGCCGTCGGCATCGAGAGCGACCGGGAGTACGGCGTGGCGGTGCTGCGGGAACTGCGCCGCGAGCTGAACCGGCGGGCCACCGCACTGAAGCGGCACGGCGTCACCAAGCTGGCCGACCTGCCCGCCGACACCCCGGTACCCCGGATCGTCGCCGTGATCGACGAGTTCCACGTGCTGCTCGCGGGCAACGACCCGCTGGCCCGCGAGTCGGTCGACCTGCTGGAGGAGTTGGCCCGCAAGGGCCGCTCGTACGGCGTACACCTGGTGTTGGCCAGCCAGAGCATGACCGGCATCGAGGCGCTGTACGGCCGTGCCGAAGCGGTCTTCGGGCAGTTCGCCCTGCGGGTGGCGCTGGCCGGTGGCGGGGGAGTGCTCGACCAGCTCAACGACGCCGCGGCGACCCTGCCGGTCGGCTCGGCGGTGGTGAACACCGCCGCCGGTGCGCCCGGCGCGAACACCGTGATCCGCTTCCCCGACGCGCACGCCGCCTCCGACGAGTTGACCCGGCTGCGCCACCAGCTGTGGCAGGCCCGCCCGGCGAACGGCCGCCCACCGTCGGTGTTCCGGGGCTACGACACCGCCCGCCTGGAGGACGACGCCACCTTCACCGGGTTGCGTCCCGGTGGTCGGCGTCCCCTGGCCCTGGTCGGCCGGACGGTCGACGTGGACGGCACCACCGCGCTGTTCATCATGGACACCGCGCCGGGTCGGCACCTGGCGGTGGTCGGCACCTCGCCCGCCGGGGCCGAGGTGCTGCGGGCAGCCGCCCTGAGCCTGGCCCGCCAGCATCAGCCGGGCGAGGTCACCTTCCAGCTCGCCGCCCTGGTGGCCGCCGCCGACCCGGCAGCCGACGACACGGCGGCCACGCTGGCCGACGCCGGGCACCGGGTGCAACGCCTCGACGCCGCCGCGCTACGCGACCGGATCAGCGGCCTCGCCGCCGCGCTGACCGGCGCGCATCGGTCCGCTGACGCGCCGTCGGGCGACACCACGCCGGGAGCACCGCCAGCGAGCCCGGACGGTGGGCCGGTCGCGCGTAGCTACCTGGTGGTGTTCGGGATGGACGCCGCCGCCGGTCTGCTCGCCGCGAGTGACCCCGGCACGTTCCGCTCCGGCCACGACGACCTGCGGGTGGTGCTGCGTCAGGGGCCCGGCCACGGGGTGCACCTGCTCGGTTGGTGGCGTGGCCTGCGTCGGCTCGCCGACGACCTCGGCGGTACGCAGAACCGCGACGACGTGGCGTGTCTGGTCGCGCTGAACGTGCCGGGCGCGGATCTCGGCCTGCACCTCGGCGTGCACGACCTCGCGTACAATCCCCGCGCGGATCGGGCACTGTTGATCGACCGGCACGACCAGCGGGTCCGGCTGATCGTGCCGTTCGCCCGCGACGAGCACCCCTCCGACGGGCAGGAGTGAGGCGTGTCCACCTTCGACGAGTACGCGGCGTTGGCCCGTCACCTCGCCGCCCAGCAGCGCGCCGGGGAGCAGGGTGCCGCGGCGGCGGCCGAACGGCAGCGGGATCTGAGTGCCGCCGTGGAGTACCTCGACCGGCGGCTGGTGGCCCAGGGGCAGCGCCTCGACCACCTCGGCCGCACCATCGGCATCGCTTCCGGTGGTGGCCCGACGTCGACGGCCGCCACACCCGGCGGGCCCCTGCCCGGCGGGCCTGCCCCGGTGTCCGGGCCGCCCGGTGGGCGTCCGGGGCAGCCGCGTATTGGTTGGGAACCGGGGACGGGGTCGGACGGCGGCGCAGCCGCCGCCCCGGGGCGGCCGGGTGTCGGGGCGTACTCCCAGGTGGGTGTGGGGGAGTCGGACCGGGCGTTGCCGGTGGCGGTGAGCGCGACGGCGGCGGGGGTCCCGGCCCCGCGTGCGGGCGAGGCGGACCCGGCGACGGAGCTGGAGTTGGCCCGGCGCTGGGCCGACGAGGCCGACCGGCACGCGCAGCAGGCCGAGTTGCTCGCCCAGCAGCCGGCGCTGCTGCCGACGTGGTCGTCGCGGGCCCGAGCGCTCGCGGTCTACGCCGGAGCCGCCGGTGTCGGGGTGCTGTTGTTGCTGATCCTGACGGTCGGCTGGAGCCTCGGCGTGGTCGGGTTGGGTACCCTGCTCGCCTGGATGCTCGCCGGCCTGCCTGCCATGGCGTTGATCGGCGGCTGGCTGGTGCTCGGCCGCTGGGGGCGGCCCGCCGTCGGCGCCAGCACCCCGCCGCGCCATCCGGTCCTGGGTTTCCTGGTCTGTTTCCTCGCGGTTCCCCTGGCCTTCTGCGGCTACCTGCTGCTCATCCGGACCATGCGCTGACCCCACTCTCGGCGGTGCGCGACGCTCACGTGGTCGCGGTGCGGGTATGGATCTCGTACGCTCCTGTGTGGTCGCCGCTGCTGCGGAGGCCGCGACGCCGGGTGTGATCCGATCGTGGGGAGGGCGTGTGAGCGCAGCGGAGATGATCGCCAGGCTGGCGGCGGCGGCACAGAAGCTGGACGAGGCGAAGGCGAAGACGGCGGCGGCGGCCCAGGACGCGGCCGAGGCACGTCAACTCGTCGCCGGAGCCCTCCAGGGCGTCGCCGCCGGGCCGCTGATCGGCATGATCGACTCGTATCGGCAGGCGCTCTCGCAGGCCGCTCAGGGGCACGAGCCCGCCCGGCAACACGTCCAGGAGACGATCGCCAAGGTACGCGCGCTGGGCAACTGATCAGAATCGATTGCGGTCGAGGTGACGGCAGATGAGCGACGAGACGCGTGCCGGCGGCACGCTCGACGGCTTCCACATCGGGCAGGTGCCGGTCGGCGTCGGCGACGAGGTGTCCGACTTCGACAACGAGTGGGATGACGTACGCTTCACCAGCCGCTTCTGGGAGCGGCAGACGCCCGACGGGTACCAGGTGGACCTACGGGTGCACGTGCTGCGCGGAGACCGGCTGATCGACCTCGACGCGCTGCACGCCTTCCTCGCCGAATACCACGAGCAGGATCCGGCACAGTGGCAACTCACCGAGTTCCAGCACGGCGACAGCCCCGGTCTGACCGATGACGTTCAGGCGTTCTGGCTGGTCGAACCCGGCGTCGCGGTCAACGTGTTGACCACCCCGGACTTCGGCGACTCGCTCCTGCCCACCGCCCTCTCGATCCAGGCGGCAGCAGATTCGGCCTGACACGCCGCGTACGACCGTGTGACATTGCCTCCCGCTGGTTCGGGCGTCCACCTCACCGCTGTAGGGCGGCGACAAGTTCCCCGACCGAGGTGGAGGGATTACCGGCGGGCGGCGGTTCGAGTCGCGCTGCCCGCTGGCACGCGTCGGTGACGCCGCTGCGGAAGTTGTCGAAGTCGAGCAGGGTCTTGTCCCAGTGGGGAAGGTACTTTCGGAGCAGATCCCGGGCCTTCTTGGCGTCCTCGACATAGCCGGCGTGGTGGCACAGGTGGAGCAGCAGCCACACCTCGAAGCACGGGTTGGACCAGGCTAGCCGTACCCCCGAACGCTGTGCCTCAGCCGAGGCCGCCTCGGGCAGGTAGTGGTCGACGTCGCACACGGCCCATGCCTCGTCGTAGTCGTTGTCCCGCTGTCGGCGGTGGGCGCCGCGTACCAGTTCGATGGGGGAGCCGCGTTCGACGGCGACCGCCACTCTGGCGCTGATCCACGGCTCCCTCTTCAACGCGTCGAAGTAGGCGGTTCGGTGGATTCACCGTTCGTGGCGATCAACACGGTTCGCCGCTGTTCCCGGGTGGCTGGCCGTCTGCGCAGGTCGGTTTCCCGTCGGCCGGTGCCGGATGTGCGGGTTCTCGGTTGTTCAGGACGTCGGGGCGTCATCCATGTCTCCGCGAGTGGCGAGTGCCTGCTCGAACAGGTGGTTGGACAGGTCTGGCACCGCGCCGTAGTTGCCGTTGAGGTAGCGGCGCTGGCGGTTCTCGCCCTCCTTGCGGGGTTTGAAGTCGGTCAGCGGGTAGAGCGAGGACGCCCCCTGGTCGTCCTTCTCCACGAACCAGATCTCGTCGCGGCGCAGGATCTCCTCGGCGTCGATGGTGCCGAGGAGTGCGGCGTCGTGGCTGGTGAAGATGAGTTGACTGCCCAAGGGGTTGACTCTCGGGTTGCGGAACAGGCTGATGAGTTTGGCGGTCAGGATCGGGTGCAGGCTGGCGTCGATCTCGTCGATCAACATGGTGGCGCCACTGCGGAGCATCGCGGCGGTGTGCAGCCCCAGGGTGAGCACTTGTCGGGTGCCGCTCGACTGGTCCTGAAGGTCGAGTAGCGCGGTGCCGGTGTGGCCTCGATGTGCGAAGTGGATCCGGGGAGGACGCATCGAGGCAACCGCAGCCTTCAGCCGTTGCCTGAGCGTGCCCGGTGCGGATTGCTCCTCGGGGTGCGGGTCGGCGTGGACGACGATGTCGACGATGCCCACGTCGGCGGCCTGCAAGAGGTCGACCACGAGTCGCCGCACCTGCTCGGCGTCCGAACCGCCGGCACGCGTCAGGGCGGCCAGTCCGGAGACGGGATCCGTACGCTGGCTCATCAGGTAGAACCATCGATAGGTGTCGTGCAGCGGTTGTGGGTCCGCCGGATCCAACTCCGGGCGGCTGTGGCCGAAACGGGCGACGGTGCTGAGGAAGAGAGCGGTCGGGGCGGTGATCTCGGCGATCTGCTCCAAGGGCCGCCGACCCGACTCCTCGCCCCAGGCGAACTCGTCTCCCTCCCGTTCGAAGATGCGACGCCTACGACCCAGTGGGTAGTGGTAGAGCCATTCGTCGAGCACCCGATCGTCGTCGATGGTGAATCCGTAGGTATGCCGTACTCCGCCGAGCATGAGGTCCACGACGTAGCGCGACGGCTGCCTGGCGATATCGGGATCCAACCGGAACGGCTCTCGGGAGAGCCCCACCCCGGGCTCGACCGCCCGGTCTGATTCCACGACCATCTGTCGCATGAACCCTAGGGCGCCCAGACAGTTGGACTTGCCGGAGGCGTTGGCTCCGAAGATGCCGACGACCTGTACCGCCTGCGGGGCCGGCTCGCCCGCCTCGGTGCCATCGCCGTAGACGGGCGTGAGGTTGAGTTGATGTTCGTCGCGGAACGAACGATGATTGGCGAAGCGGAAACTCAGCAGCATTGGCGGTATGCCTCTACACGTTAGGCGGCTACAAGCCCATCCTTGCGAGTAAACCACGAGGAAGCCGGTCAAGCCCTCCGTCGAAGGAGTCTGTCGGCACGCCGTTGGCCGGAAGGTGCGCTGGACCCGCCCCGGGCGCGGCAGGGGGAATTACCGGCGGCCCGGGGCGGGTGGCTTCAGCGGGATCGGACCGGAACCCAGTCGGTGAAGCGTCGGTGCAGGTCCGGCAGGCGAGTGCCGGGGTGCAGGCGGGCGAGTTGTTCGATGGCCTCCTCGCGCAGGGTCACCAGGTAGACCATGAGCCCCGGGATGTTGTCCCGGTATTCCGCGAGTAGGCGCAGCTTCGCCGGGGAGCAGGGCCAGGCGATGCCGCACGCCCGGCAGCGCCACGTCGGGCGGGACGGTACGTGCTCGCGGGCGGTCACGTTCACCGGTCGACCCGGGCCGGGTGGTGTCGCGATGAGGTACGGGGTGCGGCCGTCTTCGGGCGGTGGCGTTCGGCCGAGGGTGCCGGGTTACGGCGGGTGGCCTCCGGCGGTGGTACGGGGCGCATCCCGGCGGGCCGGACGTAGAGTTCGCGGTGGTCGATGGCGTCGCCTCGGGCGTCGAGTTGGTAGACCTCGACCCAGGCCCAGCCGTCGTAGGTGATCAGGTCCGTGCGTTCCCGGATCACCCGTACCGTGATCGGCCTGCCGAACTGCGGCGAGGCGTCGCGGGTGAGCACGTACACCCCGGGGGTGATCCGAGGGGTGCCGTCCTCGCGTGCGCCTCGGGTCGCAGCAGGACGACCGCGCCATCGTGATGCCGGGAGGCCGTTCACGGGTTTTGGTACGGGCACAGCGCATCCTTCGTCACCTGGGCTTCGTTGAGGTGGGCCGCCCTGTGAGGTGCTCGCCCGCCAGGGCGGCCCGGCGGCAAGCGGAGCGAGCGAAAGGGGGGATCGCGACTCGCGCTCACCGACTGAGAAGTACTGTGCCGAGGGTTGCGAACCAGTAACACCGCGTAGGAGTTTGTAGGTCAGACATTCTGGACGATCGCCATTGGGAGAGGGATGAACCGGGCTGTTCAGATTGCGATGGTGGAGGCAGGACAGACGGCCGACACCCTCGCGGCGCAGGTAGGGGTGGATCCGAAGACTGTCGCGAGGTGGGTGAGCCAGGATCGGGTGCCGCAGACCCGGCACCGCGCCCGGGTCGCGGAGCTGCTGGGCCGGGACATGGAGGATCTCTGGCCGGGCGCGCATCGACGGCGTGAGCCCGCCTGGTTCCTGCCCTGGACCCAGCTGGAGCGGGAGGCCGTCGGACTGCGGTGGTACGAATCAGCAGTGATCCCGGGCCTGCTACAGACCGAGGCGTACGCGCGTGCGGTGCTGGCCTGCGGTCCGCTGGTCGCCGACGCCGAGAGGCATGTCGCCATCCGGCTGGAGCGGCAGGTGGCGGTCTTCGAGCGGGCCCGGCCGCCCCTTGCGGTCTTCGTGATCGACGAGGCCGCGCTGCGCCGAGGCGCGCCGGAGATCATGGGGCCGCAGCTCGACCACCTGATCGAGATGGCACGGCGGCCGAACCTCATGGTGCACGTGCTGCCACTGGCCGCCGGGCTGCACCCGGGTCAGGCCGGGCCGTTCGTGATCGCCACGACCGGGGACGGCGAGGACGTCGGCTACCTCGATGACCAGGCGCAGGGCCGGGTCACGAACGAGGTTGCTCCACTCTGGGCGGTGTGGGATACCGTGAGGTCGGTGGCGCTTCCGCGTGACCAGTCCATCGACTTCCTGAGAGCGCGAGCATGGCTGACCTGACCGGCGCCCACTGGCGCAAGAGCACTCGCAGCAGCTCCAACGGTGGCGCCTGTGTCGAGGTCGCCGACAACCTGCCGGGGGTCATCGGCGTACGCGATTCGAAGGATCCGACCGGCCCGGCGCTGGCCTTCTCTCCGGCCGCCTGGCGGGCCTTCGTCACCCGCCTCTCCGCCACCTCCTGACCGCCCGATCGGCGCGGACGGTCACGACGTCGGCGTCTCGCGTTGCTGTTGGGTGACGTCCAGCAGGTGACACCGGACGATCGCTCGGCAGGAGGTGGCCATGAGCAGCCCGAGGCCGACGGCCATGAGCGGGATTCCGGCCTCGAACGGCAGCTCCGCCACGTAGTCCAGCGCGCTCCGCTCGCCGATCATGGCGAAGCTCGCCGCGACCACCGCCAACGCGGTGACCAGGGTGCCGATGGCGGCCACCATCGCGGCCATCGCCGCCGCCACCGAGGTTTGGGCCCACAGCGCGGCCAAGGCGGCCAGCAGCAGCCACGCGAAGGTGAGCAGCGTCCAGCCGCCACCGCTGCTCAGTGACGCGTACTCCCAGCCGGAGAAGGACCACTGGTAGCGGCGGCCCTTGCGGAACCAGGGCATCAGGTAACCGACGAGGATGAGCAGGGTGGACATGAGCATGCCGACGTCGACTGAGAACAGTGGGGCGCGCTTCGCCGTGGACATGAGCCTCCCTCGTCGCTGTTCAGGAGCACAGCATCCTATGGTGCGGGCGGGCCCGTCACACCGAGGGTGACGTGGTGGGTCATCATGATGCGGATCAGTCGATGGCCCGGGTGTCGACCCGGCGGCAGGTCGTGAGAGTCGAGGATGGCATGGAGTTCTTGACCAGTCCCGAGCTGTGGATCGCCTTCGCGACCCTGCTCCTGCTCGAGATCGTGTTGGGCATCGACAACGTCGTGTTCATCTCGATCCTGTCCGGTCGGCTGCCCGAGCACCAGCAGGCCCGGGCCCGGACGATCGGCATCTCACTCGCCCTGATCACCCGTCTGATGCTGCTGGCGTCGTTGTCCTGGATCATCGGCCTGACCGCACCGCTGTTCACCGTGCTGGGGCAGGAGATATCCGGTCGCGATCTGATCCTGTTGCTCGGCGGGATCTTCCTGGTGGGTAAGGCGACATACGAGATACACGAGCATCTGGAGGGCCCCGACCACGCCCGCGAGGGCGGCAAGGTGATCTCCTTCGGCGCGGTCATCGCGCAGATCCTGGTGCTGGACGTGGTCTTCTCGCTCGACTCCGTGATCACCGCGGTCGGCATGGTCGACGAACTCGCCATCATGGTCGCCGCCGTGATCATCGCGATGATCATCATGTTGGTGTCGGCCGGTGCGGTCAGCAGGTTCGTCAACCAGCACCCGACGGTCAAGATGTTGGCGCTGTCGTTCCTGCTGCTCATCGGGGCGAGCCTGATCGCGGAGAGCTTCGACCAGCACATTCCGAAGGGCTACGTGTACGGCCCGATCGCGTTCTCCATCTTCGTGGAGGTTCTCAACCTGCGGGTCCGCGCGCGGCAGCGCCGCCAGCAGGAGCGCCAGCCGGTGCAGCTGCGTCCGACGTACGTGAAGGACGGGTCGTCCCGTCCCGACACGGAGTCCGAGCCGGAGGTGACCCCGGCCGGCTGAGCCGGAGGTGACGCTGGCCGGCTGAGCCGCGCCGAGCCCGACGCCGCACGCACCGTCCCGGTGTGTGCGGCGTTCCTCGTTCGTGGACGGCCGCGGCGGCGACGTCCGGCCAAGTGGCCGTCATTCACGCCCTCGCCAAATGTCTGCTACCCGCGCGTAACTTTTCATTGACGTTTCTAGATCGTGGCCCGCATTATCTAGTGCACGGTCGATCGGACACCCCACCGCCTCCACCCGGCAACCCCGGGATCCCCCTTGGGAGGTGCAGCGATGCTGCTCCGAAAGGCTGTCCCCGTCCTGGCTCTCACCCTCGCCGCCGTCCTGTCGGCCCCGGCTGCCGCCGGGGCCGCACCCACCCAGCCCGCCGGTCCCGGCGGGACCGTCGACGTCACCGCCACCGATGACGGCCTGCGCGCGTCGGCCGCGGCCAACCCGGTCATCGTGGTCGGTGGGCTCAGCAGCATCGCCGCCCTCTACGAACCGCTCGCCGCCCGGCTGCGCGCCGACGGCTACCGGGCCTCGATCTACCAACTGCCCCATCTCGGGCTCGGCGACATCGCCGCCTCCGCCGCCGGGCTGCGCGGGTACGTCGAACAGGTCCGCTCCGCCACCGGGGCCGCCAAGGTCGACCTGGTCGCACACTCCGAAGGTGGCCTGGTCAGCCGCTACTACATCAAGAACCTCGGTGGCGGCGGTACGGTCGACCGCTACGTCAGCCTGGGCACCCCGCAGTACGGCACGTACGTCGCCAACATCGCGACGTTCCTCGGTCTGGGCAGCTGTGCCGGAGTGGTCGCCTGCCAGCAGATGACCATCGGCTCGTCGTTCCTCACCGCCCTCAACGCGGGCGACGACACCCCCGGGGCGGTGCGCTGGACCACGGTGCGGACCTGGCAGGACGAACTGGTCCGACCGGTCGACAACGCGATGCTGGCCGACGGGGCGACCAACGTCCTGATCCAGTCCCGGTGCCCGCTGCGCGTGGTCGGCCACCTCGGCCTGGTCATCGACGGCACCACCTACACCGTCATCCGGCAGGCCCTGCGCGACGCCGCGATCCAGCCGAACTGTCTCGCCCTGTGACCCACCCGACCATCGGTCGGCAGGCAGCGACGTCCCGACGTCGCTGCCTGCCCCGTCGGGCGGTCGGCCCCGCGTCAGCTCCGAGCCGCCCAGTCGGCTTGGTGCTGGTGCTCCGGAGGCCCACCTGTTACCTCTGAGCGGGACAGTGCCTCGTCGGTGACCTCCGCGTACGGCAGTGGCTCGCCCGCCGGTTCGCGACCCTGCACCGATGCACCCCCCGCCGTCGGCCCTACGCATCGACCACACGGTAGCGGCCGACCGCCCGGCGGTCACCCGGCGCACCGCGCCCGGTACGGCGGCGACGGGATCGGCGGAGCGCCCGTGCGACCGGGCGGTCCGTGGGAGGCTGGACGGTACCGCCGCACGCACCGCCAGGCGTCGGCGGGCGGCGGAGAGGGTGGTCATGTCGAAAGAGCCGCAGGTCGACTTCGCGCTCGACACGTACGAATGCATCGTGCTGTATCCGGGGGCCGCCGGGCGGGCGCTGCCGGCCGAGACCATCCAGCGGTTGCAGGCCGAGCACGCCGCACACATGCAGGCGTTGCAGCGCCGGGGGATCATCCTGGTGGCCGGTGCGGTGGACGGCACCGCCCGGGTGCCGGACCCGCCGCTCGGCTTCGGACTGGCCCGCACCGGTTCGGTCGACGACGTGCGCAGCGTGATGGAGGCGGACCCGGCGGTGCAGGCCGGCCTCTACCGGGTGGACGTGATGACCTTCCTCTGCCCGGCGGGCTCGCTGGAGTTTCCGCTGGTCAAGACGGAGAGCTGAGCGGTCCGGCGGCTGGCCCACCATGTCATCGGACACTCACCGACAGTGGTCGAACCGGAGCGCCCCGACACGCACTGGCGTCAGGGGCGTACCATTCCGGCGCGCGGTCGCCGTTGCCCGCCATCGACGTCCGGAGCGTCCACGCTCGCCGGCTGCGCGCGTGAGCCGCGCCGTTGGACGACTGTTCCGCATAGCGCAAGGGGTCGGCCGGTGGTCCGACCTGGAGGAGAGACTAGCCTGATGGGCGTGACACGCCGCGCGAAGATCGTCTGCACTCTTGGCCCCGCCACCTCGTCGCCCGAGCGTATCCGCGGGCTCGTCGAAGCCGGTATGAACGTGGCGAGGCTCAACTTCAGTCACGGTAGCCACGCCGACCACGAGGCGGTCTACCGGCTCGTCCGGGAGGCGGCCGAGGCGGCGGGTCAGCCGGTGGCGATCCTGGCCGACCTCCAGGGGCCGAAGATCCGGTTGGGTCGGTTCGCCGACGGGCCACACGAGTGGCGTACCGGCGACTCGGTGGTGATCACCGGTGACGACATCCTGGGCACCAAGGAGCGGGTCTCCTGCACCTACCGCAAGCTTCCGCAGGAGGTCAAGCCCGGCGACCGGCTGCTGATCGACGACGGCCGGGTCGCCGTCGAGGTCACCGACGTCACCGGCAACGACATCCGGGTGCTGGTCACCGAGGGTGGACCGGTCAGCAACAACAAGGGTGTCTCGCTGCCCAACGTGGCGGTCAGCGTGCCGGCCCTGTCCGAGAAGGACGCCGCCGACCTGCGCTTCGCGCTCGGTCTCGGTGTCGACCTGGTCGCGCTGTCGTTCGTCCGCTCCGCCGACGACATCAAGCTCTGCCACGCGATCATGAGCGAGGTCGGCGTGCACCGCCCGGTGCTGGCCAAGGTCGAGAAGCCGGAGGCGGTCGACCACCTCGAAGCGATCGTGCTGGCCTTCGACGGTGTCATGGTGGCCCGTGGTGACCTGGGCGTGGAGCTGCCGCTCGACGAGGTGCCGCTGGTGCAGAAGCGCGCGGTGCAGCTGTGCCGGGAGAACGCCAAGCCGGTCATCGTGGCCACCCAGATGCTCGACTCGATGATCGAGAACTCGCGGCCGACCCGCGCCGAGGCGTCCGACGTCGCCAACGCGGTGCTCGACGGCGCCGACGCCGTGATGCTCTCCGGGGAGACCAGCGTCGGGAAGTACCCGGTGCTCACCGTCAGCACCATGTCCAAGATCGTCACCACCACCGAGGCCGGGTCCATCCGGGTGCCGCGCCTGCAGCACGACCCGCGTACGCACGGCGGCGCGCTCACCGTGGCCGCCTCCTCGATCGCGCGGGCCATCGGCGCGACGGCGCTGGTCGCGTTCTCGCAGACCGGTGACACCGTGCGCCGGCTCAGCCGACTGCACTGTGACCTGCCGCTGCTGGCCTTCACCCCGGTGCCCGAGGTGCGTGCGCAGCTCGCCCTCTCCTGGGGGGTGGAGACCTTCCTGATGCCGTTCGTGCAGCACACCGACGACATGTTCCGCCAGGTCGACCAGGCGCTGCTCGGGCTGAACCGGGGCAACCCCGGCGACCTCGTGGTGATCGTGGCGGGCAGCCCGCCCGGCACCCCCGGCTCCACCAACACCCTGCGGGTGCACCAGCTCGGATCGCTGGTCGACGCCGCGTCGGCACGGGCCCTGCAATGACCGGTGGCTCGCTCGTCGGTCAGGCCGCCGTAGACCAGTTGCTGGAGGTCCTGGACCTCGCACCGACCGGGGACATGTCGTTCCAGGGGATGAGCCCGCCGGTCGGGCCGCAACGGGTGTACGGCGGTCAGGTCGCCGGCCAGGCGCTGGTCGCCGCCGGACGCACCGTCAGCCCGGAGCGCGTGGTGCACTCCCTGCACGGCTACTTCGTGCGGGCCGGCGACCCGAGCGAGCCGATCGACTACGAGGTGGAGAACATCCGCGACGGCCGCTCGTTCTCGGTGCGTCGCTCGGTCGCCCGCCAACACGGCAAGACGATCTTCTTCATGTCCGCCTCGTTCCAGCGGCAGGAGGAGGGGCTGGACCACCACGCCCCCCTCCCACCCGACGTGCCGGGGCCGGAGTCGGTGCCGACCATGGCCGACCGGCTCTCCCGGTACCCGGAGCGGCTGGGCATCTGGGGGCAGATCCCCCGACCGATCGACGTGCGCTACGTCGGCGAGCCCGGGTGGGTACGCCCCGGCGACCGGCCGGCCGACCCGCACCAGCGGGTGTGGATGCGCATCGACGGCAAGCTGCCCGACGACCCGCTGCTGCACGCCTGTGCCCTGGCGTACGCCTCCGATCTGACCCTGCTCGACTCGGTGCTCTCGGTGCACGGCGAGGTGTGGGGGCCGGGCGGGGTGGTGGGCGCGAGCCTGGACCACGCCCTGTGGTTCCACCGGCCGTTCCGGGCCGACGAATGGTTCCTCTACGACTGCTGGAGCCCGTCGGCCTCCGGGGCGCGCGGGCTGGCCACCGGCCGCATGTTCACCGTCGACGGCAGGCACATCGCCAGTGTGGTGCAGGAGGGCCTGCTGCGCCGGGTCGGCGCCTAGTACTCCAACGTCAGTTGGTTTCGGTGTTGGGCGTGGCGTGGGCATGAGGGCGGCCACCGCGTTGATCATCGATGGTTTGTGAGGACAACCGAAGATCGTGCGGTGGCCGCGTGCCACAGCGTAGACCCCGCCGGGTGGCGGGTCATCCTGGACGAGGCGGTGACGCGTGTCGCTGGCCGGTTCGTGCGGGCAGAGCCGCGCCGGAGCGCCGGGCAGTTCGTGGAAGGGCTGCTGTCGAGCGTGGAACGCAAGACCTGCTGGTCCCTGGCAGAGTGGGCGGGTCACGCTGATCCGCAGGCGATGCAGCGGTTGCTGCGTACGGCGGTGTGGGACGCCGACGCCGTCCGCGACGATCTGCGCGACGTGGTCGTGGCCCGGTTCGGTGACTCGGACGCGGTGCTGGTCGTTGACGAGACCGGGGACCTGAAGAAGGGCACGCATTCGGTTGGGGTGGTGAGGTGGGGCGTTGACGAGGTGCCTGCCGGGGCGGGTCCTTTTCCAACGCCCTCCTCCCGAACCGGACGGGCCCGTTTCCGAGCATCCGGCTCTCCGGTGACTACTGCGTGAGTGAGGCGCTGTTCCCGGAGTGGATCTGGTGGTGGCAGTCGGCGCAGACGATGAGCGTCTTGCGTCGCCGCTTGACCATGATCTTCGTCCAGGTGTTCTTGCGTGACTGCCCGGCCTGGTTGAGGTCGGCGAGTTTGCGGACGTGATGGACCTGGACGTCCACCGTGCCGTCGCAGACCTCGCACCTGCCTGCGAGGAGCCGGTTGATCAACTCCTTGCGGGCGACGGCCGGGACAGGACTGCGGTCGATGGGGACCGCGGTCTTCTGCCGTTTGAGTGGTATGCCGCCGAACCGGGCGACCAGTGGTGCCCTGCCCTCACGCTCGACGCGGGCCTCGAAACACCGCCGTTTGCCGTGCTGGGTGTCGATGGACGCCCGGTATTTCCGGGCCATCTTCGACACCGCTGAGCGGTGCTTGAGGGCCAGCGTCTTGAGCATGGAGGTCTCCATGACCCAGCGCAGCCGGCTCAGTCGCCAGACATCTCCGGCGGGCAGGTAGTACTGGACGATGCCTCGGTACTCGGCTCCGTAGGTCGCGATGATGGTGTGGTCATCGTGGTTGACCAGCCGGGTCCGATGCGCGGGTTCGCCGCGCTGCAAGTACCTGGCGCACTTGGCCTTGATCACCGTCTTCGGCACGCGTAACCCGATCGTGCCGTTGACCGTCCGGTTTCCACGATGGTGCATGTGGTCGCCGTGCTGGACGGTGATCTCATAGCCGAGGAATCTCGCCGCGCCTGTGCGGGCGTGCGTGATCAGCGTTTTGTCCTCGGACAGTTCCAGCTTGAGATCGTCGCGCAGGAACTGAGCGAGACGCCGTTTGATGTCCTCGGCTTCGGCTCGTGGTCCGACGAACCCGAGCAGGGTGTCATCGGCGTAGCGCACGTAGCGCAGCCGCCGGTAGCCGGGATCGTTCGGGTCCCGGCTGGGCAGACTGTGCAACTGCTGGCGCAGTTTCCGGGCCGTGGTGCGGTCACCACGGACACGGGCACGTGCGGCCGCGTCTTGCACCCGGCAGTACGCACGGTTCTTCGCCCTGCGTTCGCCTCGGGTGTACTCGGGGATGAGAACGTTCTCGACGAACGTGTCCAACCGGTGCAGGTAGATGTTCGACAGGATCGGGGAAACGACCCCACCCTGCGGAGCCCCGCTGAGCGTGGCGTTCCAGACCCAGTCCTCCAGGTATCCGGCTGTGAGCATGTTGCGCACCAGCCGCAGAAACCGGTTGTCGTGGATGCACTCCGCCAGCGTCGACAGCATGACCTCGTGGTCCAGCGTGCCGAAGCAGTCGGAGATGTCACCCTCGATGAACCAGGCCGTCGCCGTCCAGGTGGTCGCCACCTCGCGTAGCGCGGTGTAGCAGCCCCGGCCGGGACGGAACCCGTGGGACCGGGTGGAAAACCGTGGCTCGTAGTACGCCTCCAACAGCAGGCGCATCACCTCGCCGACGAGTTTGTCCGACCAGGTGGGCAGGCCAAGCGGTCGCCGTTTCCCGTTCTTCTTCGGGATCCACGCCCGCTTCACCGGACTGAACCGGTAGCGCTCCTGACGCATCGCGTCGATGATGCGACCGATCTTGCCCAGCGACATGCCGTCCACGGTCTCCGCGCTGGCCCCCGGTGTCATCGCGCCCTGGTTGGCGTAGATGCGTCCGAAAGCCAGAAGATACAACTGCGGATTGAACAACTGCCGATACAACTCATCCAACGGCAGGCCACGCCTACCGCGTTCACGCAGGACACCCAGCACCGTTTCGGCGCTCTGCATTTCGCATACCTCCCGATTCCTGTGGTGTCCGATCACCTGCGCTCCTTCGCCCTGCAGACGGCTTTCCCGTCCTCCTCGGCCGGACGCGACCCCGGCGACTACTACGAGCGCTCCGTCGCCGTAGGGCTCGCGCCCCGTAGGCGATCCCGCGTTCGTCTCTGTTGCACGTGACAGCACGACGTAGGCGACCCACTCATCTCCTTGAATGCCCTCGCTGGGCATCGCCCTGCGCCCCGGAGGTTGCCCCGACCACGCTGTAAAGCCGGAGCAGGACGCGGCGCCGGTTCCAGGCGTCATTTCCGGCGGATGGTACTTTTCATCGTCTGGAGATTGGGTTTCAAGCAATCCAGCCTTCGCCATATCGCGCGGGTCCCACGACGCATCACGTCAGACGCCTGACCATGACCGCCGGTTTCCTGGCATGCTCTTGTCCCCATCGCCTTTCAGCTCCGGGTAAGCCATCAGACCCAAGAACCTCCCTCCAAGTTCCTCCCAGCTGAGCTGGGAATACAACAGAGCGCCTCGCGGCGCACCAACGCCAGTACACCGGCACCGCCGGCAGGATCGAGAACAGCCAGGTCGGGGTGTTCCTGGCATACGTCACCCCGCACGGGCGGGCGCTGATCGACCGCAGGCTCTACCTACCCGAGACGACCTGGTGTCAGCAGCCCGACCGCCTCACCGCCGCCGGCGTCCCCGACCAGGTCGGGTTCGCCACGAAGCCTGCCCTCGCCCGGCAGATGATCACCGCCGCTCTGGATGCCGGTGTCCCGTTCGGGTGGGTGACCGGCGACGAGGTCTACGGCGCCGACCCCGGCCTACGCGCCGACCTCGAACACCGCGGGATCGGCTACGCCCTGGCCGTCGGCTGCGACCGACGCGTGGCGGTCAACGACGGCCGCACCCTCATCCGCGTCGACGACCTCGCCGACCGGATCCCCACCACCGAGTGGCAACCGCACAGCTGCGGACCGGGAGCGAAAGGACCCCGCGACTACCTGTGGGCCTGGATCACCACCGCCACCCAGCCGGACGAACACCGGTGGCTGCTCATCCGCCGCAACCGCACCACCGGCGAACTGGCCTTCTACCTGTGCTGGTCACCCAGACCGGTCCCGCTGCACACCCTCGTAAGGGTGGCCGGCTCCCGCTGGAGCATCGAGGAGCTGTTCCAGACCGGCAAAGGCCAGGCCGGCTTGGACCACTACCAGGTCCGCAGCTGGACCGGCTGGCACCGGTTCATCACCCTGGCCATGCTCGCCCTGGCCATCCTGACCATCCTCACCGCCCAGCAACCCGACGCCGAACTGGAAATCATCGCGCTGACCGTCGCCGAGATCCGCCGACTCCTCAACGCCTTCGTCCTCACCGCGACGCTCCCACCAGAACACACCCTGCACTGGTCGACCTGGCGACGAACATCCCAAGCCCGCGCCCGACGATCCCACTACCAGCGCAGACAGGCCAAGTGACGTTGGAGTACTAGTGCCTCGTCTTTGAACGTTGATCGTGTAATCCGCCGGTTCTGAGGGTCTATCGGGCAGGCTGTCTCCCAGCACTTGTGGTGGGAGGTGGTGGCCGGTGGGTAGACGGCCGGAGGTGTTCGTCCGGCAGGTGTCGATGGCCGAGGGGCAGCGGTTGTAGCGGATCACTCGGACCGCGAAGGATCCGGTGAAGCTTCGTAGGGCGATCGTGGTGCTGATGTCGGCTCAGGGGCAGCCGGCGCCAGACATCGCTCACCTGCTCAAGGTTAGCGAGGACTATGTGCGGGACGTGATTCACGCGTTCAACGAGCGGGGGTTCGACGCGCTGTCCACAAAATGGAGCGGGGGCGCACCGAAGACGGATTGATGAGCGGACCCGCGACTGGATCTGCGTCATCGCCCGGTGCGACCCCCGCTTCCTCGGCCAGCCGTTCTCCTGCTTCCTCAAGACCCTGCGCAGCCGCTGGCCCGACCAGCAGATGTATCTGATCTGCGACAACTTCTCCCCGCACAAGCACCCCGAGGTCCGCACCTGGTGCGCCGCCAACCAGGTCGACCTGGTGTTCCTGCCGACGTACGCGTCCTGGCTGAACTGGATCGAGGCCGAGTTCGCCGCCGTGCGCTACTTCGCCCTCAACGGCACCGACCACCGCAGCCACGCCGAGCAGGACGCCGCCATCGGCGACTACATCCGCTGGCGCAACCAACGCGCCAGACCGAAAACGTCATTCGCCGCCGGCTCCAAAAATCCGCCATCCCGATTACCCGTTCAAGGCTGCATGGCGAGGCGCTAGTACGGCAGCCGCCAATTGCTAGCTGACCAGGGTGTAGTCCCTGCTTAGCCGTGCGCGTTGGTGGAACCAGCGG
>NZ_VCJO01000008.1 GCF_009712475.1 Micromonospora sp. CP22 | reverse complement strand
CAACGTCACCATCACCAACCTCGGTGACCCGGTGAACGAGTGGACGTTGACCTGGGCGTTCGGCGCCGGGCAGACCATCACCCAGGCGTGGAACACCACGGTGAGCCAGGCCGGCGCGACCGTCTCCGCACGAAACGTCAGCTACAACGGCAGCATCCCCACCAACGGCACGACCTCGTTCGGCTTCAACGGCTCGTGGTCCGGCAGCAACCCGATCCCCACCAGCTTCGCCCTCAACGCGGTGGCCTGCACCGGCAGCACCACACCCACCACCCCACCACCCAGCACACCCCCACCCAGCACCCCGCCGCCGACCACCCCGCCGCCGACCGGCCCGGCGGACATCACGGTCAACACCGCCACCAGGTACCAGACGGTCGACGGGTTCGGCGCGGCCACCCCGATCTGGGGCAACGGCACCTGGTCGACGGCCGAGACGCAGACCCTGGTCGGGCTCGGCGCCAACCAGCTCGGTCTGTCCATCGTGCGTACCGGCATCTCACCGGTCTCCAGTGAGTGGTCGACCCAGGTCAACGCCCTGCGTACGGCGAAGTCCGCCGGATCCGACGTGAAGATCCTCGCCTCGCCGTGGACCGCCCCGGCGGAGTGGAAGACCAACAACAGCCGGATCAACGGCGGCAAGCTGCGCACCGACCGCTACGGCGACTACGCGAACCATCTCAACAGCTACGTCCAGTACATGCGCAACCAGGGCGTGACCATCGACGTCACCTCGGTGCAGAACGAACCGGACTGGCACCCGGACTACGACTCGATGGACTGGAGCGGCACCGAGCTGCGCAACTTCGTCCGCGACCACGGCAGCCGGGTGCAGAACACCAAGCTGATGGTCGCCGAGGCGGTGAACCTCAACTACAACTACACCGACCCGACCCTGAACGACTCGGCCGCCCGCAACAACATCGGCTACATCGGCGGCCACCTGTACGGCACCGAGCAGTCGGGCCGGCTGCGCTCCTATCCCCTGGCCGACCAGCACAACAAGCCGGTGTGGATGACCGAGTGGAACCTGCACGCCGCCGACGGCAACGGCTCCAACATCTGGGGCAACCCCGCTAACCAGGCGGTGTGGAACGAGACGCTGGACGACATCATGCGTACGGTGCACCGCTCGATGGAGGCCAACTGGACCGCCTACATCTGGTGGTACGGCAAGCGCTACTACTCCTTCATCGGCGACGGCGAGGCGGCCTTCGGCACCACCGCCGGCGCTCCGCTCAAGCGCGGTTACGCCTTCTCGCAGTACGCCAAATACGTCCGCCCCGGCTACCAGCGGGTCGCCCTCACCAAGAGCAGCAAGGCGTCACCGCTGGAGGTGACCGCCTACATCGGTGGCGGCAAGACCACGCTGGTCATCCTGAACCGCTCGACCAGCGCGGTGAACAACGCGGTGATCCAGGTGCCGCAGAACATCACCCGCGCCGAGCACTACCTCACCTCGCTGAACGCGAGCGCGGCCGGTCAGCCGGTCAGCGTGAACGGTGGGCAGGTCTCCGTCAACATCGCGGCACGCAGCATCTCCACGGTCGTACTCACCTCCTGACGGCGCGGCGCCGGGGTGTGCGGACGTGGACACCGCGCACCCCGGCGACCACGGCGGTCGACCTCACGACCTGAGCAGCCCCCGAGCGGCCATGTACGCCCGCAGCGTCTGCGCGTCCTCGGCGGACATCAACCGCCGTGGGATCACCGTCGCCGGCATCCGACCCACGTAGACGACCCAGAACTCGGGGGTGGCGCGCACCTCGGTCACCCCGTCCCAGGCGATGCCACCGGACTCCGAGCCGCTGCGCATCATGATGGTGTCCTCGGTGATGTCGTAGCCGCCCTCGACGGCATAGCCACTGGAACGACGCCGCGCACGCAGCCGCAACCACGGCCAGTACAGCATCGCCAGCAGCCCGCCCACGACCATCGCCAGCCACAGCGGCCGGGTCTGGTCACCCCACCCGGCCCCCTGCGCCACGGCCAGCCCGATCGCACCGGCCGCCACCAGCGACGCGCCGATGTAGCCGTACCGGCGCAACTGCGCGCTGCTGAGCGCGGCGGCCACCCGGCCCGGATAGGCGGGATCGGCTGGGACGTCGAAACGGATGTGCACGCCGCAACGATAGTGCCTCCACCGGACCCGGCAGCGGGTCACTGGTAGCTGAGGGTCTCCCGGACGGTCAGCCGGGCGGCGCGGCGTGCCGCCACCAGCGTCGCCGCAGCCGCCGCCGCGACCGAGAGCAGCAGCCAGGCGACGAGACCGCCGGGTGCCAGGCGCAGCGGCAGCGGCAGCCCGAAGGAGATCGTGCCGAGCAGTTCGCCGACCAGCACGGACAGCGGCACGCCGAGGACGATGGCCACCAGCGAGCCGAGCAGACCGGTCAGCGTCCCCTCCAGTACGACCATCCGGCGGATAATCGCGGGACGGGCACCGATGGCCTGCATGACGCCGTACTCGCGGGTGCGTTGGGTGACCGTGATGCTCATCGTGGCGGCCAGCCCGAGGACGCCGACAGCCGCCATCAGCGTGGCCAGCGCGAGCAGGGTGCCGATGAAGATGGCCACGTGTTCGTCGATCGCCGTACGGAGATCCTCGGTGAGCATCGACTCGCCGACCAGCACACCCATCGAGTTCAGTGCCGCCTCCAACTCACCGGCCACGACCCCGGGGTCGCCGTCGGTGATGATGTGGAGCATGTTCGCGGTCCCCGGCTCCACGAACCGGGAGACACTCTGCGGGCTCGCGTACGCGGTGGCCGGTCCGCCCGCCTCGGCGATGGTGCCGACGAGCCGCCAACGCCCCACCACCCCGTCGACGGCCAGATGGACGTCGTCACCGACGCGCGGATCACCGAGCCGTGACACGGCGCTCTGGTTCAGCACGACACCGTCGGTGTCCCCGGCCTGTAGCCAACGACCGGCGGTGACCTCGAAGTCGACCATGCGGGTGGGCACGGGCAGCGCGGCGAGCAGGAACCGGCCGTGCCCGTCGTCGGGGTAGGTGCGCTGCACCTCGATGCGCCCGTCGGCGGTCGCGGGCGTGGCCACCAACGAGACGAACGGTTCCGCCGCGACCACCCCGTCGACGGCGGTGGCCGCCCCGGTGATGGTGTCGACCGGTGCCGACGAGGCCAGTCGCAGCTGTGCGTCGTAGGCGCGGCGGGCCATGCCGTCGTCGACCCAGCTGCGCCACGCGGCGGAGCTGTTGAGCCCACTGGTGAACATGGCACCGCCGGCCGCGAGCAGAGCCAGGGTCAGCGCCAGCCGACCCCGGCGGCGCATCAGGTTGCGCAGGGCGAGGGTGCTGAGTCGGCCACCCCGCAGCCGGGTCAGCCACCGGTCGGTGCGCCGACCGCCCACCTCGGTTCCGGCGCCGTGGTCGTCGAGCGCGGCCCGTACCGTGATCCGGGCCGCCCGCACCAGCGGCACGAGCGCGACCAGCAGCGGAATCGCGAGCCCGGCGGCGAGATAGCTCGCCGGCACCCACCACGGCAGCGCCCGGCTGCCGATCTCGACGTTGAGCATCTCGGCGACCAGCCCGGACAGCCCGTACCCGGCCAGCAGCGCCGGACCGACGGCCAGCACGGTGGCGGACGCGGCGATCACGGCGACCGCCCCCAGGTGAACCCGCAGCAATTGGCCGGTGGTGGCGCCGACGGTCTTCATGATGCCGATCTGGCGGGTCTGTGCCGCCAGCATCCCGCCGAGCGTCGCCGCCACCAGAACCCCGGCCAGGACCAGGGCCGCCACGGCGAACGCCAGGAACATACCCGTGATCGTTTCGGACTGGCTGTGATGCGGATGCTGGTACGGCGGCGCCTGGATCAGGTGCACCTGGCGGCCCTGGGCGGTCAACCAGGCCGCGACGGCGGTCGCGGTCGCCTCCACACTCGCCTCGTCCCGCTCGGACGTGACGATGCGCAGCTCGTCGGCTGACGCGGTGAAGCCGAGACGAGCCAGCCCGGCCGGGGTGAGATAGCCGTAGCCGGTGCTCTCCTGCCCGGCCGGGGCCAACGCGGCGTCGTAGACGGTGCCGGACACCCGTACCTCGGTGGTCGCCCCGGACGGCCCGGCGACCGCCAGGCGGTCACCGGCCGCCGCGTCCAGGACCGGCCCCGCAGTGCGTTCGATGAGCAGCTCACCGTCGGCGGGCGGCCAGGCGCCGGATTCCAGCCGCAGCTTCGCCACCCGCATCGGGTCATCCGGCGCGATGACGAACAGCAGCATGCGACGCCACTGGTCACCGACCCGGACCCGGGTCAGCACGGTCTGCCGGGCCGCGGCGTCCGTCACGCCGGGTCGGGTGCGGACCTGGGCGAGCAGGGCGGCGTCGACGCCGCCCTGCACCTCCAGGGTCGCGCTCGCCGGGTTGGTGCCGGCATAGACCGCCGCAGCCTCGCGGACGATCACGGTACGGGCGATGAGCAGCGCGCCGACACCGGACATGGCCACCGCGATCGCCAGGATCATGAGCGCGACCCGGCCCCGGGCGGCGACCAGGTCCCGCCACATCTTCACGGTCCGGGGCCGCATCACCGTGAGACCGCCACGTCCTCCGCCACCCGTCCGTCGACCAACGTGACCTGGCGGTCGACGTACCCGGACAGGTCCCGCTCGTGGGTGACCATCACCACCGCCTTGCCGGCGTGGGCCAACTCCCGGAACAGCGTCAGGATCGCCCCGGCGGTGGCGCTGTCGAGGTTGCCGGTGGGTTCGTCCGCCAGGATGACCGGCGGGTCGTTGGCCAGTGCCCGGGCGATCGCGGCCCGCTGCTGCTGCCCGCCGGACAGCCCGGCGGGCACCTTGTCCGCGTGTTCGGCGATGCCGACGCGGTCCAACAGCTCCAACGCGAGCGGCCGACGGCGACGTGCGGGCACCGTGCCGCAGAAGTCCATCGGCAGCATCACGTTCTCGGCGACGGTCAGCGTCGGCAACAACTGGAAGAACTGGAACACCAGCCCGACCGCGCGGCCCCGCCAGGCCGCCAGCCGGGTCTCGGGTACCTCGTGCACGGCGGTCCCGGCCACCCAGATCTCCCCGGCGGTCGGTCGGTCGATCCCGGCGAGCAGGTTCAGCAGGGTCGTCTTACCGCTGCCCGACCGGCCCACCACGGCCGTGAACTCGCCGGCGTCCACCGCGACGTCCACCCCGCTGAGCGCGGGAAACTCACCACCCGGAACGGGGTACGCCTTCGCCACGCCGCGCACCTGGACCACCGGCCCGTCCGCGAGCGCATCCGTGCTCGAACCGTCTCGGTGACGCGTCAAGGTCGATGCCCACCCTTCTCACGCCAGCAGCCGGGAGCGGAAACGCTCGGACGACGGACCGGACCGCAGACCCGTCGCCCGCCACTCTGCCGGACGTTACGGCGCGACGCCGCTTCCTGACAGAACCGCGAAAGGTTCCGGCGCCGCGCTGCTCACCGAGGCGGGTGACGGTTCCTCCTGCCTGCCGACGGCTGATCTGGTGGTAGCCGGACCAACGCACCGGCCGAGATCGCCAACGCCCCCGCAACCATCCAGAACACCCCGACGACGCCGGTGGAGACGATCCCGACCCCGACGGGTAGGGCGGTCTGTGCCAGGCGGTTGGCGGTGAGCCGAAGTCCCATCGCCGCCCCCTGGGTGCCTGGCCGGGCCGCCTCTGCCACCCACGCCATGGTCAACGGTTGCGCGGCCCCCAGGCCGACCCCGAGCAGCATCATGCTCACCACCGCGCCGAGAAGCCCGACCACCGGCAACAGGACGAGTCCGACGACGGCCAGGCCGACGGAGAGGATGATGGCGGTGCGACGGCCCACGCGACGCACCACCCGGTCTACGGCCAGTCGGACCAGCAAGGTGAGGACGGCACGGACCGCGAGCAGCCAGCCCACCGTGCTCACCGACACCCCCCGCTCCTCGGCCCAGGCGGGTAGGAACGTGTAGAGCAGGTCCAAGGCCGCCAGCACCAACCCGCCCGACACCAGCGTCGGCGTCATGCCCCGAACGCCGAGCATGCCCTTCGCCACCTGGCTGGTGGAGTGCGGCAGGTCCGCTCGCTGCCGAGGTCGGGGCACGGTCCGGAGCAGCGGCCGTAGGCAGACGACCGACGACGCGCAGAGCGCCGTACCGATCGCGATCCCCACCGAGGCCGCCGACCAGTCACCGCCACCGGCGGCGTCCGCGCCGAAGCCGGCCGCCACCGGCCCGACGATCTGACCGACGGCGCCGGCGGAGGTGAGTAGGCCGAAGCCCCGGTCGAGGTTTCCGGCTCGGGCTACCGCGACCGCGGACTGTTGGCCGACGATGCAGATCAGATGCCCGAGCCCCAGCAGCACGCTGGCCCCCAGCAGCACCGGGAGACTACGTGCGGTGGCGGCGAGCGTACCGGCGACGGTGAAGACGACAGTCCCACTGACGATCACCCGCGCCGGGCCGAACTGATCGGCCCGGCGACCGACGGGATAGGCGAGCAGCAACGGAAGGACGGAGAAGCTCGCCGCGAGCAGTCCGATGACGGTGTTGTCGCCGCCCAACTCGATCGCGCGGTAGCTCGCCATCGGACGGACCGCCGTGTAGCCGGCCAGCACCAGACCGGCCTGCACGAGCAGCGCCCATTCGCCGCGCTGGCGGGTCACCCCTTGTAGCTGACGACCCGGCCCCAGAGACCCTTCGTACCCCAGATCCCAGAGCGAAGACACTCAAGTTGGTAGATCTGGCTGTGGTCGATGAAGAGGTTGACCTCAGGTCCGTAGTTCTTCACGTACCACTCGAACACCGGCGGATCGGCTGCCTCGAACATCACCGATTCCAGACCGAACTCGCTGATGAACAACGCCGGCACATCGGTACGCCAGCTACGCACCTGCTCGGTGACGCCCTCGGACTCCAGCATCACCAGGTTCGCTCCGGCGTCGAAGGCCCGGCGGGCACGCTGGACCGCGTACTTCGGGTCGCCGATGCCCTCGGCCGCGAGCTCGTCCACGGAGGACGTGCCTCCGGCGCCGAACTGGATACCGACCTCGGCCTTCACCTTCAACCCGGCCTTACGCCCGCGTTCGATCAACCGCAGGTAGTCGGAGGCTGCGATGGCGAGCATGCCGACGGAGATCTCGACGATGTCGAACTCGTAGTGCGCGATGGTCTGGAAGTACTGCTCGACCGCGTCCGGACCACGGGTCAGGACGAACTCGATGAGGCCGCCGGTGGACACCTCGACATTGTGGTCGTGGCACACGTCGATGAACTTCTTGATGGTGGCCTCGGACATCAACGGCATCGAAGCGCCCGGGAACTTGAAGGAGTCGATGTGCGGGCCCACCGACTCCAGCAGGTCCCGCAGGTGGTCAGGGCCGTAGGAGGTGTAGTACGGACCGCGGACCTCGGTCAGTCCGACCGCCCGGGGCTTGCCGGGCCGGTCGTTGAGTCGCAGAAACGGAAAGGCACGTTCGGCAGAGCTGGTCATGGTCACTCCTCGTCAACTTGATTCGAAGTCGATCTCTTCGGACTGGTGGCGGTGGTTCACGGTCACCCGGTCCACCTCGTCCCAGACGTCGTCGGGCAACGTGAGGTCCAGCGCGTCGGTCACGGTGTCGAGCTGGCTGACGCGACTCACCCCGACGATCGGGGCGGTGACGTCGGGTTGACGTATCCCCCAGGCGGTGGCGAGCACCGCCAGGGTGGTGCCGGCCCGCCGCGCGATGGAGCCGAGCGCGTCGACGGTGTCGAACGTCTCGTCGGTCCAGTAGCGCCTGGTGTAGCGCTGGCCCGCCGCCCCCACCGCGAACCGGCTCTCCGGAGGCGGCCCCTGGCGACGGTCGTACTTGCCGGTCAGGACACCACCGGCGAGCAGGTTGAAGGCGAGCACCGCCACGTTCTGCTCGCGGCACAGCCGCAGCGCCTCGATCTCGGCGCCCCGTCGTACCAGGCTGTACCGCAGCTGGACGGTGTGCAGCTTCGGCAGGCCCCGCAACTCGCCGAGCACGAGTGCCTGCGCGAGCTGATAGGCCAGGAAGTTGCAGCAGCCGACATAGCGGACCTTGCCGGAGCGTACGAGTGTGTCGAGCGCGGAGAGTGTCTCCTCCAGCGGTGTCGACCTGTCGAACCTGTGTAGTTGCAGCAGGTCGATGTGGTCAGTGCCGAGCCGGGCCAGCGATCCGTCGACGGCCGACAGCAGGTGCTTGCGGGACAGGCCCAGCTGCCACGGGCTCGGGCCGGTCCGGTTGTAGACCTTCGTCGCCAGGAACACCCGGTCCCGTCGGCCCGCCAGCCACCGGCCGAGCAGCGTCTCGGTCACACCCACCGACTCGGCACCGCTGCCCAGCGGGTAGCTCGTCGCGGTGTCCAGCCAGGTCAGTCCCCGCTCGAAGGCCCGGTCCAGGATCTCGCGGGAGGTCTCCTCGGAACACTGCAACCCGAAGGTCGCGGTACCCAGCACGACCCGAGGCACCCGTACTCCGGTGTCGCCGAGCAGGACACTGCCGGGCGAGGTCATCCCCGGTCCCGGCTGTGACGTGCCGCGGACTTGCCCGCCCGATAGCCGAACACCGCACCCGACATCAGGCCGCTGCCGCCGGGGTAGTTGTCGTAGAACAGCCCGCCCACGACCTCGCCGGCCGCATGCAGACCAGGGATGGGTTGGTCACCCTGATCGAGTACGCGGGCGTCCGCGTCGACGCGGACTCCCCCGTAGGTGAAGGTGATCGCGCAGCCGACCGGGTACGCGATGAAGGGCGGCTGGTCGATCGGTTGCGCCCAGTTGCTCTTCGGCGGCTCGATGCCGGTGGCGGCGAGCCCGTCGAGGATCGTCGGGTTGAACGGCCGGTCGCCCACCGCGGCGTTGTACGCCGCCACCGTCCGTTCGAGCCGGTCCGCGTTGAGGTCGAGCAGTTCGGCGAGCTCCCGGATGGTGGCGGCCTCGACCCGGCTGGCCCCGTCGTGCCCGTAGTCGGTCCGAAGCAGGCCCGCGCCACGCTGGTCGAAGATCTGGTACGCCAGGCCGCCGGTCTGCCGCAGGATCGCCGCTCCCATCTTCGCGTAGGTGTAGTTGCGGAAGTCCGCACCCTCGTCGACGAACCGGCTGCCCTCCACGTTGACCGTGATGCCGAACGGATACGAGTGGCGTTGCAGCTTGTTGGTCAGCACCCGGTTGCCGTACTGACCGGCGTTGATGTCCCAGGCCACCGCGTGTGCACCGGACCAGTTGCCGTACGCCTGGGCGCCGATGTCGAGCGCGCTCATCAGCGCCTCCCCGGTGTTGTACCGGCTGCCCCGCACCTTGGCGGTGTCCCAACCGGGGCCGAGGTAGGTGGCGCGCAGCCGGGCGTCGGCCTCGAAGCCACCGGCGGCGAGCACCACGGCACGGGCACGGATCTGCCGCTCGCCCTGCGGGGTCCGGCACACCACACCCTCGACCGCACCACCGGGGCCGATCAGGAATCCGGTCATCTGGTGCTCGGTTCGCACGTCGATGCCGGTGCTCTTGGCGGCGTTGAGGTGCTGCTCGATCAGTCCGATTCCCCCGCCGACGGTCGCGATGGTGCCACCGCCCCAGAACTTCTTCCGCCCGTCGACCTCGAAGACCTGGTTGTCGGACTGGAGCTTGAACCGGATTCCGTGCCGACGCAGCCATTGCAGGGTGCTGAAGGAGTTCTCCACCAGGATGCGCATCAGCGTGGGATCGGTGCGGCCCCGGGTCAGGCGCAACATGTCCGCGGCGAAGCTCTCCGCCGGGTACGGGTCCAGGTCGTAGGAGGCGGCCTCCCGTTCGTCGAGTTCGTCGAGCAGGGGACGCAGGTCGTCGAGTCCTCCGTAGGTGGCGCGGAACGAGCCGAGCGTGAAGTACGAGTTGCCACCGAGTTCGGCGGCCGGGGCCTTCTCCAACACGCCGACCCGGGCCACCTCCTCCCGTGCGGCGTGCGCCGCCGAGAAGGCGGCGTTGCCCGCCCCGACGACGAGGACGTCGTACTCGAAGTCGTTCATGTCTCTCCTTTTGTCTCGCCATGCCCGCGGCGATCTGCCGCCCGTGGGCGATGTGTTCAGGGGCGGAGGATGCGCACGTCGGCCTCGTCGACGGTGATGTCGACGGAGGCGCCTTCCGGCAACTCGGTGCGGGTGTTGCTCCACACCCGCAGCAGGTGCGCGCCGCACTGGACGTGGTATTCGGTGTGTGGACCGAAGAACAGGGCCGCGTTGACGGTCCCGCCGAAGCCGGCGGAGGAGGCCGTGCCGTTGGCGGGCGGGCCGGTGCGCGGCACGGCCCGGACACGCTCGGGTCGGAACAGAGCGATCACCCGATCCCCCACGGCGATCTGCGGCGATCCGACGCTTCCGTGGATCGGCCCGATGTCCGTCTCGACGGTCGCCTGCCCGGACGCGTCGATCGCCACGACGGTGCCGGGTAGCTCGTTGCTCGTGCCGACGAAGTTCGCGACGTAGCGGGAGTTGGCCTCGTGGTAGATGTCGCGGGGCGAGCCGAGCTGGACGAACCGCCCCTCGCCCATCACCGCGATGCGGTGTGCCAGTCCCATGGCCTCGTGCTGGTCGTGCGTCACGTACACGGCGGCGAAGCCCAACTCCCGCTGCATGGACACCAGCTCGGCCCGCAGTTGCTCGCGAACCTTTGCGTCCACATTCGACAGTGGCTCGTCGAACAGCACCAGGTCGGTGCCGGCCACCAGCGCCCGGGCGAGGGCGACCCGTTGTTGCTGGCCGCCACTCATCTGTCCGGGGTACTGACGCCCGAGGTCACCGATGTGCACGAGATCGAGACTCGCCTGCACCCGGCTGGCGATCTCCGCCCGCGACAGCTTCTCCGCCCGGTTCTCCAACGGGTAGGCGACGTTCTGGTTCACCGTCATGTGCGGCCACAGCGCGTACGACTGGAAGATCATGCTGATGCGGCGCTTCTCCGGCGGGACCAGCAGCCGGCGGGCGTGGTCGAACACCGGAACGCCGTCGATCTCGACGCTGCCGGCGTCCGGTGTCTCCAGGCCGGCGATCATCCTCAGTAGCGTGGTCTTGCCGCAGCCACTAGGGCCGAGCAGCACCAGGAACTCGCCTCGGGCGACGTCGAAGGAGACGTCGTCGACCGCGTTGGTGTCGGTGCCGTCCGCGCGACGGAACCGCTTGCGCACGTCCCGTACCCGCACGATCGGGCCTGCGGTGGGCGGATCGGCCGTGGCGGCCGTCGGCGTCCCGACGTATGCCGGTGCAACCATGCTCGTATCACCTCCGGGTTGTTGCGTGGTCATCGGGCTCTCCGGGGCCGGCGGCTGTTTCCCTGCCAACGGCCCTGCCAGCGGGAGTAGACGAGCGAGAGTCCGACGACGAGCGCGGTTATGGCGGTCAGGACGACGGACAGTGAGGCGAGTTCCGCGTAGGACCCGTTCTCGTAGATCTGCAGGATGCGGAAACCGACCACCATGTTGGAGGTGCCGGCGAGCACCGCGGTCGCGGTGAGGTCACCGACCATCCGGGCGAAGAGGAAGGCCCAACCGGCGACCAGTCCGGGCACCATGAGGGGTAGGTACACCCGGCGGAACGTCTTGCCACCGCCGGCACCGTTGATCTGTGAGGCTTCCGCCAGGTCGCTGCCCACCTGGCTGGCTGCGGAGTCCGCAGCCACCGAACCCTGCGGCAGATAGATGCTGATGTACGCCAGCAGCAGGATCACCGTGGTGCCGCCGAGGTAGAACGGCGGACCACCGAAGGCGAGGATGAAGCCGACCGCGATCACCAGGTGGGAGAAGACCGAGGGCAGCTTGATCGCCCCGTCGAGGACCCGCACCGCCCGGTTGCGGGAGCGCACGACCAGCAGGGCGATCAGCGCTGCGGCGATCATGCCGATGGTGGCCCCGGTGACGCCGATCCACAGGCTGTTCTGCACCGCGGTCAGCGTCTGGGTGCTCTCGAAGACCGATTCCCGCAGCGAGTCCAGACTCAGTCCGGCCCACTTGATCTTCGGCGTCCAGTAGCCGTTGAACGACACCAGCAGCAGCCCCACCGCCGGCAGCACCACCGCGAGGAAGCCGTAGCCGAGGATGACCAGCCGGGCCGGCCACTTCCAGCGACCCAACTCCTGCCGGGTGAAGCGCTGCCCCTTACCCCCCATGGTGGCGTGCCGGCCGCTGCGCAACAGCCGCGACTGGAAGTACCACATGACACCGACGAAGACCAGCACGATGAAGCTCAGGCCGACGGCGGTCGCCGTCTCCGGCGGGTAGGTGAAGGAGAGCAGGTCGACGATCCGGACGGAGAGCACGTCGATGCCGGCGCCCGAGCCGATGATGACCGGGACCGAGTAGAGCGAGAAACCCTGCCAGCCCATCAGCAGGATCGCCCCGCCGATGCTCGGCCGGATGGCGGGGAACGTGATCCGTCGCAACGTCGTCCACCGGCTCGCGCCGCTGATCCTCGACTGCTCGTCCAGGCTCGCGTCGGCGCTGCGCAGACCCCCGGTGACCAGCATGAAGACGTACGGCACCTGGTACAGCGTGTAAACGAAGATCAGCCCGGGCCAGGAGAAGATGTTGAACGGACCGTCGGCCAACTCGATGCCGACACCGCCGACCACCCACCTGATGAAGGCGTTGAGCAGTCCCGCGTTCGACGACAGCAGCAGCACCCAACCGACCGCGCCGGCGATCGGAGGCAACAGGAACGGAATCAACGGCATCGAGTCGGTGATCCCGGCCAGGCGGGCGTCGGTGCGTTCGTTGAGCCAGGCGAGGCCCGACCCGACGATGAGGGCGAGCACGCCACTGACGACGACCGCGATCAACGTGTTGAGCACCAGGGTGCCGAGGTCCGGGACAGCGAACACGTCCCTGATCGGTCCCAGGGTGGGGCTGCCGTCGACGACGAACAGGCCGAGGGCCACTCGCAGGATCGGGTAGGTCGCCAGCAGGGCGAAGGCCGTCGCCACCACCGTCGCTATCGCGGCGAAGGGGGTGATCCGGCGCCGGACCTCCCGAGCCGGCGCGGGCGTTGCGGCCTCCGGCTCGGGAGGAGCGATCGTCACCATCGCGGCACACCCATCAGCTCAGCCCGAGACGGGCGAGTACCGATGCCTGCTGTGTCCCGGCCCCGGCCAGGTCCGGTGAGACGTACTGACCCGGGAGCTTCCCGGTGTCGTACGGGGAGACGGCTCCGGCGGCGTCGGCCAGGGTCACACTGCCCTCCTTGGAGAGCGCGTACTGCACCAGCAGACGGGCGGCGTTCGGATTCCGGCCGTTGGCCGCGACACCCGGGACGACCTCCGCCCCGCTGGTCAGCTCCGGGGCCACGAACTCGATGGGCGCGCCCTTCTCCTTCGGGTCGGCGATGTGCGAGCCCAGGCCCATCACACAGAACGCCGCCTCACCGGCGGCCACGGCCGCAGCTGCCGGCACCCCGCTGGCGTACTTCTTCAGGTCCTGGGCGCCGAACCGTTCCAGGAAGTCGGGTCCGCTGGCCTCGGCCACCACCAGCCACTCCCCGATGTACGAGGCGGACGAGGCCGGATCCGGGATGGCGATCTTGCCGCGCCACTTGGGGTCGAGCAGGTCCTCCCAGGTCTTCGGAGCCTCGTTCGCGGGTACCAGGTCGGTGTTGTAGGCCATGCCGGCCGGCTGGATGATCGAAATGGCGGTGCCCTCGTCGGGAAGTACGAACCGGGGGTCCAGCCCACCGGGAAAGTCCGGCAGACCGGCGTCGGCCAACGGCACCAGCCAGCCGTTCGTGATCGCCTCGGTGGTGAAGCCGGTACGGGAGATCAACAGGGCGTCGGCAGCCGGCGCGCCGGCCTGCGCCTCGGCCGAGAATCGCTGGGCCAGCTGTGCACTGGTCAGTCGGACGACCTCGACCTTGATGCCGTACCTGTCGGTGAAGGACTTGGCGAAGGCGGCCGTCGCCTCCTCCTCGACCGAGCTGTAGAGCGTGACGGTGCCTTCCTCCTTGGCGGCACTCTCCAGGTTGTCCGGCGCGGCGACCTCTCGGGGTGCGCCGCCTCCGTCGCCGCAGGCGCTGAGCGTCAGCAGGGTGACCAGCGCGGCGGCAGCCAGGTATCTACGAGGTTGGGTCATTGTGGGCGACCTCTCTGTCGGTGGGGTCAGTCGGGTGTGCTCGGGAACGGTCTTCCGCCAGCGCCACCGCCACGTCGATCAGGAGGTCCTCCTGACCACCCACGTATCGGCGCCGGCCGGCTTCGCGGAGAATCTCGTGGCTGGGCACGCCGTAGCGGTGGGCAGCCCGTTCGGCATGCAGCAGAAAGCTGGAGTAGACGCCGGCATATCCCATGACGATCGACGCCCGGTCCATCACCGGCTCTCGTTCGATGTAGGGCGCGACCGTCTCCTCGGCGGCGTCCAGGACCAGCCCGAGGTCGACTCCGGTGTCGATGCCGAGCCGGTCGAAGACGGCCGTGAGCACCTCGGTCGGCGAGTTGCCGGCACCGGCGCCCAGCGCCCGGGTCGCACCGTCGATCTGCCGCGCACCCGCGCGGACCGCGGCGACCGAGTTGGCTACCCCCATGGCGAGGTTGTTGTGGCCGTGGAATCCGACCTGCGCGTCCGTGCCGAGTTCCGCGTGCAACGCCGCCACCCGCGCGGTGGTGTCGTCGGGCAGCAGTGCGCCCGCGGAGTCGACGACGTAGACGCACTGTGCTCCGGCGTCGGCCATGATCCGGGCCTGGCGAGCCAGCCGCGCCGGCTCGATCATGTGGGACATCATCAGGAAGCCGACCGTCTCGACGCCGAGCGAGCGGGCGAGCCCGAGATGCTGGCTGGCGATGTCGGCCTCCGTGCAGTGGGTGGCGACCCGGATCAGGCCGACACCGTGGTCGACCGCCGCGCGGAGCTGCTCGACGGTGCCCACTCCGGGCAGCAGCAGCGCCGCGATCAGGGCCGGACCGGCCTCGGCGACGGCGACGTCGATCAGGTGCAGCTCCGGGGTCGCGGAGAAGCCGTAGTTGAAGGAGGATCCGGCGAGGCCGTCGCCGTGTGTCACCTCGATCACCGGTACCCGCGCCGCGCGCAACGCCCGGACGGTCGACCGCACGTGGTCGGGTCGGAACTGGTGGCGCATGGCGTGGCTGCCGTCGCGCAACGTGGTGTCGGTGAGGCGAACCTGCGGGCCGGTCACGACGCCACCCCCGCCCGCGCCGCCGCGATCCGCTCCCCCACCGCGGTCGCGGCCGCGGTCATGATGTCGAGGTTGCCGGCGTACGGCGGCAGATGGTCGCCGTTGCCCTCGACCTCCAACAGGACCGTCACCCGGGCCCGGCCCTGCCAGCCGGGGCGGGGGTCGTCGAACTGCGGCGGGGCCGCCAGCCGATAGCCCGGCACGTAGTCGGCCACCCGCTGGACCATTTGGTGGACCGACTCGCTGATCCGGGCCCGGTCGGCATCGGGGTCGACGGCACAGTAGACGGTGTCGCGCATGATCATGGGCGGATCGACCGGGTTGAGGATGATGATCGCCTTGCCGGATTGGGCGCCGCCGATCAACTCCACGCCTCGAGCGGTGGTGGTGGTGAACTCGTCGATGTTGGCCCGGGTTCCCGGACCGGCCGACCGGGACGCGATGGAGGCGACGATCTCCGCGTAGCTGACCGGCGTGACTGCCGAGATCGCCGCGACGATCGGGATGGTGGCCTGGCCCCCACAGGTGATCATGTTGACGTTCGGCGCGGTCAGATGCTGGTCGAGGTTGACCGACGGCACGACGAACGGGCCGACGGCCGCCGGGGTGAGGTCGATCGCCTGGATTCCCGCATCGGCGTAGCGGGAGTGATGGGCCAGGTGCGCAGACGCGGAGGTCGCCTCGAAGACGAGCGCGGGCAGCGGGTCCAGGGTCAACAGCCAGTCGACCCCGCCTGAGGAGGCCGGCACGCCGGTCCGTCGGGCCTGGGCGAGGCCCTCGGAGGCGGGATCGACGCCGACCATGGCCACCAGTTCAAGGTCCGCGGAACGGTGGATCTTGACCATGAGATCGGTGCCGATGTTGCCGGATCCCACGATCGCCACAGGAAGACTCATGAGGGCAGGCTTCCCGGGATCTGGAACGGCTCGTCCAGTGCCGGTCGCATGCGTTCGTCGACCCAGGTCCGTCCGTAGAGGATTTCCAACGGAAGGTCCTCGTCCTGCACGTCGCGCTTCTGCTGCTCCTCCATCCGGAGGCGCTCCTCGGCGGCGTCGGCGACCTGTTCGGCGATCGTGCGTGGGACCACGACCACGCCGTCCTCGTCACCGACGATCACGTCGCCCGGCTGGACGACCACGCCCGCACAGGTGATGGCCACGTTCACCGCGCCCACCGCGTGCTTCACCGCGGAGCGGGGCACGATCCCGACGCAGAAGACGGGAAATCCGATGGCCATGATGCCGGACCGGTCGCGGACGCTGCCGTCGATCACCGCTCCGGCGAAGCCGACACGCTGGGCGAACAGCGACATGTTGCGCCCGAGGACGGTGGCGTCGTAGGTGCCGCCCGTGTCGACCACCAACACGTCGCCCGGCTCGCCGAGTTGCAGCGCCTTGTGCACCATCAGGTTGTCGCCCTCCGGGCAGTGCACCGTGACGGCAGTACCGACGAGCTTGCGATCGATGTCCAACGGCCGCATGCGGTGTGACATCGCTCCGTGACGGCCCATCGCGTCCGACAGCGTGGCTGTGTCGATCTGACCGAGCCGCTCACGCACGCTGAGTGACACCCGTTCAGATACTCGATTGATGCTCTTGAACATTGGCTCCCCTTCGAGTGCGCTCCGTCCACGGCCGCTGGCTGGGACTATGGCGCTTCAAGCCCGGGGTCGTATATGAATACGTATCGGATTGCGAGATGGTCTTCGTAAATTTCTGGTTGCCAAGTCGACAACATCCCCCACAAAAAATCACTCTCCGTAGTCAACCCTCGAAGGCAGGAGAGAGCGCGACATGAGCACAGACCCGTCACTCACCGTATTGAAGGCATTCCGGATCCTCGATTTGTTCCGGACCCATCGGCAGATCGGCGTCAGCCAGTGCGCAGAGCTGCTGGGCATGACGAAAGCAAGCGCACACCGGCTCTTGGTGAGCCTCAACGCCGCTGGTGCCGTCGAACGAACCGACGGCGGACAGTACCGGTTGTCGATCTGGATGTTCGAGATCGGCACTCAGGTGCCACTACTGCGCGCATTGACCGAGCAGGCCCAGGTCCCCATGGAACGCCTCGTCGCCGAGACCGGCCTCCAGGCGCATCTCGCAGTACGTGACGGCACCGAGCTGATCTACCTGCTCAAAATCAGCCATGCCGACGGGCGGGTACGCAGCCGACCGGGCACCCGCAACCCGCTCTACGCGACCGGACTCGGCAAGATCCTCCTGGCCGGTGCGCCGGAATCGGTGGTCGAGCAGGTCATCGCACAGGGACTACGGCCACTGACCAGGTACACCCGTACGTCGCCCGCCCTGCTCCGCGCCGAACTCGCCGACGTACGACGGACCGGCTTCGCGTACGACCGCGAGGAGCGGCAGATCGGCGTCTCGTGCATCGCCACCGGCCTGCACGATCGGGCCGGTCGGGTGATCGCCGCGATCTCGGTCCCCTCCGACTCGGAGCACCGGGCTCTCGAACAGAGCCGACTACAGACCGCGCTCCGCACGGCCGCCCAGGCCATCGAAGCCCGACTCGACCGCCGGGCCTTCAGCGTCCCCTGACGCGAGCCGCCCCCGCTACTCGCGGGGGTTGGTGACCGAACGCCCGCATGGCGAGCGCACCGACGAGCGGGCCGGGGGCGAGCAGCAGGAACGCCCAACGCCAGCCGACCTCGTCGGCCAGGACGGGTACCAGCTGGATGGTGACGACGGTGAGGGCGAAACCGATGGCCGTCTGCGCGGTGAGCGCGGTGCCGACGTACCGCCGGTCGGCGACCTCGCTCAGGGCGGTCGAGAAGACACCGGAATCCGCGATCACCGCGGCGCCCCACACCACGCCCAGCAGCACGACGGCGGCGGGCGGCGCGGTGAAGAACAGGGGTGAGACCAGACAGCAGACGCCACTGACCAGCAGGGCGGTGAACGCGGCCCGGGGGCGTCCGAACCGGTCGGCGGCCCATCCGCCGGCCAGACATCCGGCGACCCCGGCCAGGCCGATGGCCAGGAACGCGAGCAGGCTGACGTTCGCGTCGTCCCGACCTGTCCGGGCCGCCGTACCCGCGATCAGGAAGCTCGGCAGCCAGGTCCACAGCGCGTACAGCTCCCACATGTGCCCGAAGTAGCCCAGGTTCACCAGCCGGGGACCACGCTGGCGGAACATCGCCAGGGCGTACCGGGGGTACGGGCGCGGCGGCGGGCCCGGGGCGAACTGCGGACCTTCGCGTACGAGGGTCACCGACACCACCGCGCCGAGCAGCGCGCTCCCGGCCGCCGTGCCCATCACGCCGCGCCACGGCAGGTCGCCCAACCCGCCGATCAGGTGCGGTAGCGCCGAGCCGAGAGTCAGCGCGCCGATCATGACGCCGAACGCGAGCCCCCGGCGGGCCGGGGGCACCCAGGAGCCGGTCAGCTTCATGCCGACCGGATACACCCCGGCCAGGAAGACCCCGGTGAGGAACCGCAGCGGAATGGCCCCGGCCAGCCCGTCGACGGTGAGGGCGAAGACGCCGGTGCAGGCGGCGGCGAGCGTCGCGCAACCGGCCATCAACAGGTGCGGCCTCGTCCGGTCGGCCAGGTTCAGCAGGGTCGACGTGACGGCACCGGCGACGAACCCGAGTTGGACGGACGCGGTCAGCCACACCGACGCGGTCGCGCTGATCTGCCACGCCTCGCGCAGCGCCGGCACCACGGCCGAGGCCGAGAACCACACCGCCAGGCTGAGCACCTGGACGGCGGCGATCAGGGCTCGCTGTGCCCCAGGTCGTGACATGGTCTGCGCTCCTCGACTGCCACCGTAGATCACCTCGGGTGAGTGGTGGACCGGGGGCCGCGGTGCGTGCCGCCGCACAACCGCCAAGCCGTCCTAGGACGAAGGTGGGGTCACTCCCCCGGGCTTCACCGGTCGTCAGTTTGTCGGCCAGACGTCCGGGTACCAGGTGAGGAAGCGGACGGATCGAGGCCGATGAGATCCGCCGGATCTGGTCCAGGAGGCGAGTCGATGCGGGCGATGGTCTATCGCGGGCCGTACCGAATCCGGGTGCAGGAGAAGGACCGCCCGTCGATCGAACACCCCAACGACGCGATCGTACGGGTGACGCGTGCGGCGATCTGCGGATCCGACCTGCACCTCTACCACGGCATGATGCCCGACACCCGAGTCGGGACGACCTTCGGTCACGAGTTCATCGGCGTCGTCGACGAGGTGGGCCCGTCAGTGCGGAACCTGCGGCCCGACGACCGCGTGATGGTCCCCTTCAACATCTTCTGCGGGTCGTGCTTCTACTGCGCCCGGGGGTTGTACAGCAACTGCCACAACGTCAACCCGAACGCCACGGCGGTGGGCGGGATCTACGGCTACTCGCACACCTGCGGCGGCTACGACGGCGGTCAGGCCGAGTACGTCCGGGTGCCCTTCGCCGACGTCGGTCCGAGCATCATTCCCGAGTGGATGGCGGACGACGACGCCGTCATGCTCACCGACGCCCTCGCCACCGGATACTTCGGGGCGCAGCTCGGCGACATCGTCGAAGGCGACGTCGTGGTGGTCTTCGGCGCGGGGCCGGTGGGACTGTACGCGGCGAAGTCGGCCTGGCTCATGGGAGCCGGTCGGGTCATCGTCATCGACCATCTCGACTACCGGCTGGAGAAGGCCGCCTCGTTCGCCCACGCCGAGACCTACAACTTCGCCGAGTACGACGACATCGTCGTACACCTCAAGAAGATCACCGACCACCTCGGTGCCGACGTGGCCATCGACGCGGTCGGAGCCGAGGCGGACGGCAACCTCCTCCAGCACGTCACCGCCGCGAAGCTCAAGTTGCAGGGCGGGTCACCGGTCGCCCTCAACTGGGCGATCGACTCGGTACGCAAGGGCGGCACCATCTCGGTGATGGGCGCCTACGGGCCGATGTTCAGCGCGGTGAAGTTCGGCGACGCGATGAACAAGGGGCTCACCCTGAGGACGAACCAGTGCCCGGTGAAGCGCCAGTGGCCACGCCTGTTCGAGCACATCCGCAACGGCTACCTCAAGCCCAGCGACATCATCACCCACCGGATTCCGCTGGAACACATCGCCGAGGCGTACCACATCTTCTCGGCCAAGCTCGACGGCTGCATCAAGCCGCTGATCGTGCCGAACACCGCCTGACCAGACCGGGAGCCGGAGATGCCCTACACGCCCGACAAACCGCCCCTGGCCCGCTCCAGCGACCAGCTGCGTGCCCGCATTCCCGGCTGGGGCGTCGACCTGGACCCGAAGGACCGCCCCTCGGTGCCCCGGGAGAGATTCGACCCGGAGCACACCGGCGCACACTGGCAGTTCCCCGAGCGCCAGCCCGAGCGGCAGCCCCGGGAAAGGTCGATCGAACACAAGTTCCTCACTCCCGTCTTCGGCACCTCCTGCCCGCCCCGCGGGCTCTCCGGGGTGATGCGCAGGTACGCCTACCGCACCTACAGCGAAGGGCGCGCCGCGCACTGGCTGCTGCTGCTGGCCGCCGACCGGGTGGACACCGCCGAGAGCACGCTGCGGTCCCTGGTCACCCGCCGCCCCGACAATCCGGTCACCGAGACCGGAGTGCGCAGCGAGTTCTCCCATCACGGCCTCGCCTCCCGAACGCGTGGTCGGCGTGCCGACCGGGTGCACCACCCGCTCGACCCGATCGTCGTCGCGGCGCCCTGGCTGCTGGCCGGAGGACTCGTCTACGCCGGCGTACGGCGCATCACCAGGCACCGGCGCGGCTGAGAGCCGAGTCCGGTCACCGGATGGCTGCTCTGGCCGGCGGTGCACCCGCTGCGCCCGGTCGACGTCACGAACCGGGTCGGCGCGCGTCAGTCGACGACCGTGACGTCCTTCCAGAAGGCGACCCGGTCGCGGACCATCTCGGCCTCGGGCAACGGCTGCGGGTAGTACCAGACCGCATCCACACTGGTCTGGCCGCCGTGGGCCAGGGTGTAGTACGACGCGGTGCCCTTCCACGGGCAGAACGTGTGGGTGTCGGAGTCCCTCAGCAGGTCGTCGCGGAGCGCGGCTCGGGGGAAGTAGTGGTTGCCCTCCACCACCACGGTGTCCGGACTCTCCGCGATGACCAGGTCGTTCCAGATGGCTTTCGGCATGCCGCCCAGCCTATGCCCGCCCTCGGCGCGGCACCTCGTGCCGAGTCAGCGCGGCACCTCGTGCAGGGTGACGGCGTCGAGCCGACCGTCGGCCAGCTCGGCGGTGAGGTACGTCGCGTACGGCTGGCGACGCCGGTCGGTCGGCGAACCGGGATTGAGCAACCGCAGCCCGCCGGGCGCCTCGCTGTCCCAGGGGATGTGGGAGTGCCCGAAGACCAGCACGTCGCGGTCGGGGAAGCGGGCCGCGCACCGCCGCTCCCGGCCGCTGGCCGGACCGGTCTCGTGCACCACCGCGAGCCGCAGACCGGCGACCTCCACCCGGGCGACCTCCGGCAGTCGGGCACGCAGTTCCGGACCGTCGTTGTTGCCGTAGACGCCGATCAGCCGGGCGCTGCGCCGCTCCAACTCGTCAAGGAGCGCGACACTGACCCAGTCACCGGCATGGATGACGAGGTCGGCGGCGTCGACGGCAGCCCACAGCCCGGACGGCAGGTCACGGGCCCGTTTCGGCAGGTGGGTGTCTGCCATGATGACCAACCGCACCCGGCCAGCGTAACCCCGGCTCGTCTCGGCCCGGCTCGCCTCGCCCGCCCTCGACACCGCCGAACTCGGTCTGCGCCTGCTCGTCGCGTGAGCCACGCCGGGAGAGATGTCCGGGGTGGGCGCTAGCCTCCCCGCCATGAGCGTGCTCGACCAACGTGCCCTCAACCGGGCATTACTGGCCCGTCAGCTGCTGTTGCGGCGGCACGACATGCCGGTCACCTCCGCTGTGGAACACCTGGTGGGGTTGCAGGCGCAGGAACCGCTGGAGCCGTACGCCGGGTTGTGGAGCCGACTGGTCGACTTCCGGCCGTCGGCGCTGGCCGAGTTGCTGCTGAGCCGCCGGGCGGTGCGCACCCTGCTGATGCGGCGCACCCTGCACCTGGTGACCGCCGACGACTGCGTCGCGCTGCGGCCGGTGCACCAGACGATGCTGGTCTCCCGCATGTGGTCGACGTTGCGCCGGGCGTTACCCGGTGTCGACCTCGACGAGTTGGCGGCGGTGGGCCGACCGTTGTTCGAGGAGCGGCCGCGCATGCTGACCGAGGCGGCCCGCGAGATCGTCGACCGTTGGCCGGGGGTGCAGGCACGCACGCTGGGCGACGCGCTCAGCACCCTCGTGCCGCTCGTGCAGGTGCCCCCTCGTGGCGTCTGGGGCGAGCGCGCCCGCGCGTATTACACCACCGTCGAGGCGTGGCTGGGCCGCCCGCCGGGGCCGGAGTCGCCGGACGCGGTCGACGCGTTGGTCCTGCGGTACCTCGCCGCGTACGGTCCGGCGGCCACCGCCGACATCCGCGCCTGGTCGGGGTTGAGCGGGCTACGGGAGTCCGTCCAACGGCTGCGACCCACCTTGCGTACGTTCCGCGACGAGCGTGGCCGCGAGTTGCTCGACGTGCCCGACGGTGCGCTGCCCGACCCGCAGACCCCGGCACCGCCCCGTTTCCTGCCAGCGTTCGACAACGCGGTGCTCGGCTACGACGACCGCAGCCGCGTGATCGACGCCGAGCATCGCGGGCTGAGCGTCACCGGCGCACGTTTCCTGCTGCTCGACGGCCGGGTCTCGGGCACCTGGGCGGTCACCGTCGACGGCGGCGCGGCCACCTTGCGGATCACGCCGCTGCGCCCGTTCACTGCCGACGAACGTGACGCCGTGGTCGCCGAGGGCGAAAGTCTGCTGACCATGTTCCAACCGGAGCCGGCGCACCCCAACCGCGTCTCGATCACAAAGGCGTGACATCAGGTGGCGCGGCGTCCGGCCACGGACCCGCCGCCAGCAGACACCGGACCCGCTGCCGCAGGATCTCGTACTGTTCCCGGCATCGCCGAGGTGCGTCCGGCGGCCGTTGCTGCACCCGACCGCCGACGACGACCTCCTCCGGACGGAACTGGTCAGCGGTCAGGTCCACCTGCTGCCCGTCGGGCAGCCGATTCCAGTAGTGGTGACCGACCTTGTCGTCCCGGACGAATACCTCGCCGAGGATCAGCTCTCCACCGAGCAGGTCCTGGACGACCAGCGCGGTCACCCCGCACTGGCCGCGAGCCGGGTTGTCCGGCCGCCAGTGCCGCACGTCGTGCGGGTCGCAGGTGTCCGCGCCCCAGGCGGCCCGGAGTATCGGGCGCAGCACCGCCAGGTCGAGCATCGTGGCCTCCCCCTCGTCGTACGCGTTCTCGGACGGTCGTCGTGCAGAGTGGGCCGTCGACCAGGTCGAGGGTCAAGGGGAAGTCGGTCCGGCAGCCGTCGAAAGCGGATCTCCGCTGGCCGCCGCGTCAGCGACCTGGTGCAGGGCGTCCTCCGGGAGCAACTGCTCAACGAGTGACCGCCGGGCCCGGGACTGGGTAGGGGTACTCAGCACAAGCCGTACGCGGTGCTCAGGTGTGGCCGTCCCGGCGCCGACAGGATTTCGGCATGGCCGAACTGCCGCACCGACACGTCGCTCTGCGTACCGCCGAATCACCGCTGCCAGCGGTGGCCGCACACGCCCGGCAGGCCCTGCTGGGGCCGCTCGGCCGCCTGGTCGCCGTGCTGAGCCGGCTCGTGTGCCGCCACCCCGCCGGCTGGCGGTGGCTGGCCCGGTGGCACCACCCGGTCCTGGACCGACTGGCCGCCGCGCACGCCCACGCCACCTGCGTACGCGCCGCTCGCCAGGTGCCCGCCTACCGGGCCTTTCTGCGTGCCCGCCCCGGCACCCGTCGACGGTTGAGCGACTATCCGGAGACCGACAAGCTCAGCTACGTCACGCCGCACGACGCCGCCGCACGCTGCTGGAACGGACGGTTGCCCAGCCGTGGCGTGGTGGTCGACGAGTCGGCCGGCTCCTCGGGGCAGCCGTTCAACTGGCCTCGCGGCGACCGGGAGCTGCGTGCGGTGCACCGCGACATCGCCGGTTACACCGGGCTGGTGTTCCCGATGCGCCGACCGTTCGTCATCAACGCCTACTCGATGGGCGCCTGGGCGACCGGGACGACGACCGGTGCCGCGATGGCCCGCATCGCGGTCGTGAAGAACACCGGACCGGACCTCGGGAAGATCGCCGACACGCTCCGCGAGTTCGGCCCCGACTTCGACTACCTGGTGACCGCCTACCCGCCGTTCCTGAAGCACCTGCGCGACCGGCTCGACGCCGACGGCTTCCCCTGGAAGCGGTACCGCATCTTCGCCAGCTGCGGCGGCGAGGGCATGACCGAGGCGCTGCGGGACTACCTGGAGCAGCGGTTCGCACTGGTGCGTTCGGCGTACGGCGCCTCGGACCTGACCATCGGTATCGGTGCGGAGACCCGGTTCACGGTGTGGCTGCGGCGACGGTTGCAGACCGACCGTGGCCTGCGGGAGGCGCTGCTCGGTGCCGACGAGCAGCGGCTGCCGATGGTGTTCCAGTACAACCCGTTCACCACCTACCTGGAGACGAACGAGCGACGGGAGCTGATCTGCACGGTCACCGGTGACGTGCTGCAACCCCGGCTGCGGTACAACGTCGGGGACGAGGCGCTGCTGGTGCCGTACCGGCGGGTGGTCGAGCTGGCGCAGGCCGATCCGGTACGCCGGGCCGAACTGCGCACCGCCGTCGCGGCCGAACGGATGACCCTGCCGGTGCTGCTGTTGTTCGGCCGACGCGACTCCACGGTCTCCTACCTGGGGGCGAACCTCTACCCCCAGGACGTCGAGTACGGCCTCTACGCCGGCAACCCGCACGCCGCCGAGATCAACGCCTTCTGTCTGACCCTGGTCGAGGACGCCGCACTGGAGACCCGGCCGGTGATCCACCTCGAACTGCGCCGCCCGTTGGCCACCGCGGCACGCGACGCCCTCGCCGAGGCGTGCCGCAGCGGGGTACGCCGGCACCTCACCTCGGTCTCGCGGGACTTCGCCCAGTCCCTCGTGGAGGACCCGACCGCCGGTGACCTCCGGGTGGAGCTGCACGAACCCGGCCAGGGTCCGTTCGCCGGACCGCAGAAGATCAAGAACGTCTACCTGGTGAGGTGACCCATGCGTACCCGTGACTTCTCCCGTGCCCCCGCCCAGGCCCGCGCCGGCGCCATGTTCATCGGCGGCACCCGCTACGCCAATCCCCTGGTGCTGCTGCGGCTGGCGCCGGACTGGTTCCGGATGGTCCGCGACATGCGGCGGATGTCCGGCTACTGCTGGCACACCGTCTACTGGCAGTTCCCGCTGACCCTGGGCACGATCGCGTTCTTCACCGACCGCGACGCGATGCTGCGCTTCGCCCGTACCCGCCATCACCGGCGGCTCATGGTCTGGTTGACCGACGGCACCCGCAACGCCAAGGCCGGGTTCATCCGGCTCTACAGCGCCGACCCGGACGGCTACTCCAACGGCGCCTGGCGGGCCGAAGGCCCGGAGATCGGCCACATCGACACCTTCACCCCGTTGGGCGCGGAGACGACCGGGCCGGCGGTGCGTCGGTGACTACCGGCTCCCACCGGTTCGAGCGGGTCACCACCCGCCGCGAGCTGCGTCAGTTCCTCACGTTCGCCGATCGGCTCTACGCCGACGAGCCGCGGCACGTGCCCATCCCACGGCAGCAGATCAGCAGGTGGTGGCGCGACGGCGTGCCGCTGTACCTGCTGCGGGACGCCACCGGCGCGGTGGTCGCCCGCACCACAATGCACACCGAGGCGGCCTTCGACGCCAAGCTCGGCCGACGGTGCCAGCTCTTCGGGCTGACCGAGTTCACCCCACCGGCCGCCCAGCCGCTGTTCGACGCGATCAGCACGCACGCCGACGCCGACCGGGACCTGCTTTTCGGACCGGTGTCGCTGCTGCCCAACCAGGCCGGCGGGGTGATCACCTCCGGCCACCCCGAGCGGGGCTTCGTCGACAGCGCCTGGAACCCGCCGCGTTACGTCGCGGCCTACGAGGCGTACGGGTTCCACCGACGGTTCGAGTCGGACACCTGGATCTGCCCGGTGACCGCGCCGACCCGGCCGGTGCCGGCCTCGGCGCACGTCGAACCGGACGGTGCCCGGCTCGAACTGCACCACGGTGACGTCAGACGCCTCGACGAGCAGCTCGACCTGCTGCGTGGGATGTTGAACGACTCGTTCGCCCAGCTCGGCTACTACACCCCGATCTCGGCGGCGCAACTGCGGCGACAGACCGACGGGCTGGCGTACCTGCTCGACGAGTCACTGCTGCTCTACCTGACCCGCGACGACCGACCGGTGGCGTTCGTGCTCTGCGTACCGGACATCAGCGAGTTCCTGGTCCGGGTGCGTGGCGACCTGCATCCGGTCAACCAGCTGCGGCTGCTGGCCGCGCGCCGCCGCTACCGGCGAGAGGCGGTGCTCATCGTCAAGGGCGTGCTCCCGCGTTACCAGGGACGCGGCTACCAGCGGCTGCTCTCCGCGCACCTGCACCGGAACCTGCACGTCGGCGGCTACACGACGTTGCGCAGCACCTTCGTCGGGCGGGACAACCCGGCGTCGGCAGCCCAGTACCGGCGGCTCGGCGGTCGTCCGCTGCACGGGTACACCTTCTACGCCAAGGAGTTGTAGGTGGACGTCGCCGCGTTCCGCGCGCTTGAACCGCTGTGCTGGCGGGCCCCCAGCGCGCACAACACGCAGCCGTGGCGGCTGCGCTACGAGCCGCAGGCGATCCGCGTCGGGTGGGACGAGTCGCGCACGCTGCCGGTGGCCGACGCCACCGGCCGGGACCTGCGCCTGTCCCTCGGCGCGTTCGTCGAGACCTGTCTGATCGTCGCGGCCGACGCCGGACTACGACTCGAGTACGTCGCCGACCACGACGAGCGGCACCGCCGGGTGGGTTGGCTGCGGACGGCCGAGCACCGCTACCCGACACCGTTTCGCACCACGGACGTGTGGGAGCGCCGTACCGACCGGGGCCGCTTGACCGACGGCCCGGAGCAGGACACCCTCGCGGCGCTCGACGCGGTCGCCCGGCACGCCGGTGGAGCCGTCCGCGCCGTGCCGGAGCCCGATCGCCTCGGTGCCCTGCTGCGCGCCGCCGACCGGCAGTTGTACGCCGACCCGGCGGTCGTCGCCGAGCTGCGTCGCTGGCTGCGGCTGGACCCGACGCATCCGAGCTATGACGCCGACGGGCTCAGCGACCGATGCCTGGCGTTGTCGCGGCCCGCGGCGGCCGGTCTGCGCGCGGCGCTGGCCGCCTATCCCCTGCTGCGGCCGTTGGGGTTGCCGAGGTTGCTCGCCGCGGCCGACGACCCGCTCGCGCGCGGCGGCACGGTGCTGGTCCTGGTCGCCCCGGCGGACCTCGACCCGGCCGGGCAGGTCGAGTTCGGCCGGGTGCTGCTGCGGGTCTGGCTGGCCCTGCACACCGCCGGGTTGGTGGCGCATCCGCTGAGCCAGCTCATCGACGTCGCCGCCACCCGGACGGCGCTCGGCGCGCTGCTGGACGTGACACCGGACCGCCTGATGCATGTCGCCCGGGTGGGTCGGCCCACCGGGGCGGCTCCCCGATCGGCGCGTCGCCCCGGTGGTGGCTGAGCGCGTGTGGCGGAACTCGGGAAACGCTTGACGGGGCAACCCCTATCGAGGAGTGTCAATCTTGAATCGCACCGTGCGTGCCCTGATTCGGGGAGGATTGATGAAAGCCCTCGTCACCACCGCCATCGCCGCCGCACTACTGCTCCTGACCCCGGGCAGCGCTCCCCACGACCGCCCCGTCCCCGACGCGACCTGCGCCAGGCAGATCCACCCGAACCCCGGCTTCGAGCGAGGCACCACCGGCTGGGAGGCCGGTCCCCGCATGGTCGTGCTCGGCGACGCCAACCGACCCGCCCGCACCGGCCGCGCGTACGCCACCTTCGCCGGGCTGGACGTGACCCGTTCCGACCTGCTGCGCGTCACCCTCACGGTGCCGGCCGACTGTGACCTGACGGTCCGCTTCTGGGTCCGGACCACCACCACGGAGATCAGCCGCGGCGACTACCTCAACGTCGGGTTGGCGGTGACCGGGGTTCCGCCGAAGACGAGGTTCTCGCTGGCCTTCGACGGTGGCGCACAGTGGCGGGAGTACGTCATGTCGACCGGGACCGCCCCGATCGAGCGCACCGCGACGGCCAGCTTCCTCTCCAGCGAGGCGGCCGGTAACGGGGTCACCACCTTCGACCTCGACGATGTGACGTTCACGTTGAGCTGAGCACCGACCCCTCCGTCCGGGGTCACCCCGCGTTCCCTCCGCAGCGGGAGGCACGTCTCCCGCCTGAGCAGGATGCGGGCAGCCCGGACTCCGGCAAGTATGCAGATATGTCGAGACTCCGCCGGACACTGAAGATCGTGGTCACCAGCGTCGCCCTGGTGACCACGATCGCCGTCGTACCCGCCTCCGCCACCGCCCGTCCGGGTCCGCCTCCCGGGCCGAGCGTCCCGGACCGGGCCGCGCTACGCGCCGCCCTCGCCGCAGTGCCCGAGGCCGGTGCCCCGGGTGTGCTGGTCGCCGTGCGTGACGGTCGGCACGACTGGCGCGATGCCGCCGGCCAGGCGTACCTCATCAAGCCCCGACCGATGCAGCCGCAGATGCGGCACCGCATCGGCAGCATCACCAAGACGTTCGTCGCCACCACCGTGCTCCAACTCGTCGACGAGGGCCGGTTGGGACTCGACGACCCGATCGGCGCGTGGCTACCCGACATCGTGCCGGGTGAACTCGGCACCCAGGTCACCGTCCGGATGCTGCTGAACCACACCAGCGGCATCGGCAACTACACCAACGCGATGCTCGACTCGTACGCGTCGATCGACCGGATGCGGGTCACCACGTACGCCCCGGCGGAGCTGGTGGCCACCGGCCTGGCCATGCCACCGACCAACGCTCCCGGGGCCGGGTTCAGCTACTCCAACACCAACTACGTCCTGGCCGGTCTGCTGATCGAGAAGGTCACCGGCAAGAACGCGGCAGCCGAGGTGCAGCGACGTATCCTGCGACCGCTGAAGCTCAACGGGACGTCCTTCCCCGGCACCGACCCGACGATCCGTGGCCCGCACAGCGGCGCCTACTTCGCCCCGTTCGGCGTACGCGACCTCAGCGAGTTCAACATGAGCTGGGGGTGGACGGCGGGCGAGATGATCGCCACCACGGCGGACCTGAACACCTTCTTCCGGGCGTTGCTCGGTGGCGACCTGCTCAGCCCGGCCACCCTCGACGAGATGCTCACCGGGGTGCCGATGCTGCCGGAGGTGCCCGAGGCCGGCCGCTACGGGCTCGGCATCTACTCGCTGCCCACCCCGTGCGGCGAGTTCTGGGGCCACGACGGCGCGGTGATCGGGCACCTGACGATCTCGTTGCACAGCCGCGACGGTGCCCGGCAGGTGTCGACCGGGATCAACATCAGTCACTACCATGTCGGCCTGCCCGACCCCCATCCGATCGACATCGCCTGGAACACGATGCTGGTCACCGGGCTGTGCCCGACCAGCGAGCTGAGCAGCCGCTCGGCCGAGGTGGTGCGGCTGCCCCGCGTGAGCCAGCTGCCGGGCAACGACGCGCCGGTGGCGGCGCCGTGACCGCGCCCAGCCGACGCCGCACGGGTGGCGTCGACGCCGACAGGTAGACCGGTACACCGAGGTCGGGTAGCAGGCTGTACCTTCCGGGCCGCGAGGCGCCGACGGCGCCTCGCGTCGCCTATCGTCTCTGCCGGGGAGGTACGGATGCCACGCAGAGACTCCGTCGCCGGGCCGGTCACGGTGGGCTCGGATCGTGCCCGCGCGGTGCGGCGGCGGCTGCGTGACCGGGCACGGACCTCCGTCGACGCGGTCGAACAGCTCGTCGGCGGTCTCGGCACGTCACTGCTCTCCCTGGCGGTGTTCCTGCTGCTGCTCCTGGTGGGGCTGGCGTGCCTGGTCGGCGTCGGCCTGTGGCTGGTCCCGTCGGCGGCCAAGGCGGTGCGGTCGGCAGCCGACCGGGAACGGGCCCGGCTGTCCCTGGCGCGGGATCTGCCCGCACCGCCACGCGTACCGGGGGAGCTACGCGGTGTCCTGCGCGACCCGTGGACCCGGCGCGAGGGCGCGTTCGTCGCCGTCCATGCCACGATCGGCTTCGGCCTGGGCGTGCTCGGGTTGTCACTGCCCATCTCCGCCGTGCAGTACCTGCTGTTCCCGCTGTACTTCTGGATGCTGCCGCCGGACGAGGGCGGACCGGGCGTGGTGATCTGGCGGATCGACGGGCTGCCCGACGCCCTGGTGGTCGCGTTGCTGGGGGTCGGCTGGCTCGCCGCGACCGTGACGCTCGGCCCGCCGATGGCCCGGCTACAGGCACTGCCGGGGCGACGCCTGCTGGCACCGCCGCGCGACGTCGACACGTCGCTGCGGATCGCCGAGCTGACCGCGACCCGGGCCGCCGCCCTGGACGCGCACGCGGTGGAGCTACGCCGCATCGAGCGTTCCCTGCACGACGGGGCGCAGAACCGGCTGGTCGCGGTGACCGTCCTGCTCGGCGCGGCGCGGCGGGCGGTGGTTCGCGACCCGGCGCAGGCGGCGGAGATCCTGGACCGGGCACAGCAGTCAGCCGAGCTGGCGCTGGCCGAACTGCGTGCCGTGGTGCGCGGGATCCTGCCGCCGGTGCTCGACGATCGTGGGCTCACCGGCGCGCTCGACGGCCTGGCCGTCGGCTGCCCGGTGCCGTGCACGGTGGAGGTCGACGTCCCGGGCCGATGCGCGGCGTCGGTCGAGGCGACGGCGTACTTCGTGGTGGCGGAGGCGCTGACCAACGTGGCCCGGCACAGCGGCGCCACCACGGCGGCGGTCACCGTCCACCGCCGGGACGACCGGCTGCGCCTGCGCGTCGACGACGACGGCCGGGGCGGGGCCGACGAGGGCGCCGGCTCGGGAATCGGTGGCATCCGCCGCCGGGTCGAGGCCCACGACGGCCGATTCACGCTGACCAGCCCACCTGGTGGGCCGACGACACTACTCGTGGAGCTGCCGTGCGGATCGTGATCGCCGAGGACGACGCCCTGCTGCGGGAGGGCATGGCACTGCTGCTGCGGGCCGAGTCGCTCGACGTGGTCGCCACCACCGACACGCCGACGACCTTCCTGTCCGCAGTGGACGCGCACGTCCCGGACGTGGCGATCGTCGACGTCCGGATGCCACCGACGCACACCGACGAGGGCATCGTGGCGGCGGTCGAGGCCCGGCGTCGTCACCCCGACCTCGCGGTGCTGGTGCTGTCGGCGTACGTCGAACAGACCTTCGCCACCGACCTCCTCGCCAGCGGTACGACCCGGCTCGGCTACCTGTTGAAGGAACGGGTCGGCCGGGTCGAGGAGTTCCTCGCCGCGCTGCACCGCGTCGCCGACGGCGGCACGGCCATCGACCCCGAGGTGGTCGCCCAACTGTTCGCGCGCAGCCGCCCCGACAGCACCCTCAGCCGACTCAGCGCACGGGAGCGCGAGGTGCTCTCGTTGATGGCGGAGGGCCTCGGCAACACCGCGATCGCGCAGCGGCTGTTCGTCACCGACGGGGCGGTGCACAAGCACATCCGCAGCATCTTCGCCAAGCTCGGACTCGCGCCCGACGACCGCGCTGACCGGCGGGTCACGGCGGTCCTGCGGTATCTCGAGGACGCCCAGCGGCGCGGTTAGTACAGCCTGCTGTACCTCGATCGACCGGCCCGCTGGATCGTCCGGCGGCCGTCGCGACCATAGCGTCTCCCGTGTATTCGTCCCCTGACGACACGGAAGGTTGGTCGGGATGTCCGTCCAGATAGGGCCTACTGCCGGCACGGCGGTACGTGTGGTGCAACTCGCTCGTACGTATGGTTCCGGGCCGCAGGCGGTCACCGCGCTCGCCGGTGTGGACGTGGAGTTCCAGCGGGGCACCTTCACCGCGGTGATGGGGCCGTCCGGCTCCGGCAAGAGCACCCTGCTGCAGACCGCGGCCGGACTGGACCGTCCCTCGTCCGGGCAGGTGTGGATCGGTGACCAGGAGCTGTCTCGGCTGTCGGAGACCCGGCTGACCAAGCTCCGGCGCACCCGGGTCGGCTTCGTCTTCCAGGCGTTCAACCTGATCGCGGCGTTGACCGTCGAGGAGAACATCCAGCTGCCGCTGCGGCTGGCCGGGATACGCCCCGACGCCGCCTGGTTGCGTGAGGTGGTCGAACGGGTCGGACTCGGCGAGCGGCTGCACCACCGTCCGGCGGAGTTGTCCGGTGGGCAGCAGCAGCGGGTGGCGATCGCGCGGGCACTGGCGACGCGCCCCGAGGTGATCTTCTGTGACGAACCGACGGGCGCGTTGGACACGCAGACCGCCGCGGAGGTGCTGGCCCTGCTGCGATCGGTGGTCGACGAGAAGCAGCAGACGGTGATCATGGTGACCCATGATCCGGTGGCGGCCTCGTACGCCGACCGGGTGATGGTCCTCGCCGACGGCCGCATCGTGCGGGACATGCCGCAGCCGGGCGCCGAGCAGATCGCCGAACAGCTGGCGTGGCTCGGTCGCCGCCCGTTCGCCACGGTGGAGAGCTGAGCCGATGCTGAGCCTCGCCGTCCGTATGCTGCGCCACCGGATCGGGAGCGCGGTCGCCACCCTCGTCGCCCTCACCTGCGGCGTCACGATCCTCACGTCGATGGGCGTGCTGGTCGAGTCCGGGCTCCGGTTCGCGCCCGAGCCCCAGCGCTACGCCGCCGCCGACATCCTGGTCGCGAATCGCGACATGACCGTGGGGACCACCGAGTTCGGTCAGGCCACCACCGCCACGGCGCAACTACCCGCCGGGACCGTGCCGGTCGCCCTCGCCGAACGTCTCCGGCGGCTACCCGAGGTGGCGGTCGCCGCCGTCGACCGCTCCATCCAGGCGGTGGTGCCGGACGCCGGGCGGGACGCGGTCGCGCACGGGTGGAGCAGTGCCGCGCTCACCCCGTACCGGATCGTCGACGGCACCCAGCCGACCACCGCCGACGAGATCGCCGTCGACGAGCGGCTCGCCACGGCGGTCGGCACCCCGCTGCGGCCCGGCGACCAGGTCCCGGTGCTGGCCGGCGGCACCTTCCGCGAGTACCGGGTCAGCGGCACGGTGGCGGGCACGGACGCCGGTGACGGTCCCCTCGCGCTCTTCCTCACCGACGACCACGCCGCGTCGTTGAGCCCCGACCCGGATCGGGCCGGACTGGTCGGGATCGTCCTGGTGCCCGGCGCGGACACCGCCGCCGTGGTGGGCGAGGTCAGCCGGCTGGCTGCCGAGGTCGACGCGGAGGTCTACACCGGCGCCGAACGCGGGAAACTCGAACAGTCCGCCGGACTCGCGGCGGCTGACCTGCTGATCCAGGTCAGTGGCGCGTTCGGCGGGTACGTCGTGATGATCGTCATGTTCGCCGTCGCCGGAACGGTCGGCCTCGCGGTCCGTCACCGCCGCCGTGACCTGGCCCTGTTGCGTGCCATCGCGGCGACTCCGGGACAGGTACGGCGGATGGTCGTCGCCGAGGTCGCGCTGTTGAGCCTCGTCTCGGTGGTGCTCGGCATCCCGGCCGGTTTGTGGGTGACCCGCTGGGTGTACGGACAGCTCGTGACCCGGGACTTCATCCCCGACGGCTTTCCGCTCGTCGGCGGTGTGCTCGCCGCAGTGACGGTCAGCCTGGCGACGGTACTGGTGGCGGTGGCGGCGGCGCTGCTGGCGGCCCGCCGTACGGCGCGGATCCGCCCGACCGAGGCGCTCGGCGAGATCGCCGTGGAGCCGGCGCGCAGCGGCCGGATCCGGTTCGTCTCCGGTCTGATCGCGATCGGCGTCGGGGTCGCCCTGATCTCGTCCACCACGGCCCTGCGCGGTCAGGCCGCCCTCGGCGCGGCCACCGGCATGCTGTTCGTCTTCGTGCTCGCCGCCGCTCTGCTCGCGCCGTGGATCAACCGGTACGCCGCGCGGGTGCTCGGCCCGGTGCTGCGAACCGTCTGGGGCAACAGTGGGTACCTGGCGGTGGCCAACCTGCGGGCGAACGCGCAGGGTATGGCGACCGTGTTGACCGCCCTGGTGCTGTCGGTCGGCCTGGGCGGCTCGATCTGGTTCCTTCAGGACAACCTGCAACGGGAGGCCGTCGCCCAGACCCGCGACGGGATGCTCGCCCAGCACGCGCTGGTGTCGGCGGTCGGGCTGCCGGCGTCCGCCGCGGCGGACGCCCGCGAGGTGCCCGGCGTCGTCGCCGCCACCGGGATCCGGCGTACGTCGGTGTTCCTGCCGCTCCTGGGCGACATCGAGCCCGTCGCCGCCCAGGTGATCGACCCGGACGGAGCCGACCAGACCCTCGACCTGCGGGTCACCGAGGGCAGTCTGGCCGACCTGCGTGGCGCGACGGTGGCGTTGTCGCGCCTGCAAGCCGGATCGCACGGGGTCAAGCTCGGGGACCCGGTCGAGATGTGGCTGGGTGACGGCTCGCCGGTGACGCTGCGGCTGGTCGCCATCTACGACCGTGGGCTCGCCTTCGAGGAGGTGACCCTCAACCGGGAGACGGTCGACGGTCACATCGGCACCGATCTCGACGAGCAGGTCCTGATCCGCACCGAGCCGGGCGGCACGGCGGCCCTCGCCGGCCTGGTCGAGCGGTACCCGGGCAGCGGCCTGGTCGACACCGCGCTCATCGACGCCGAGTTGGCGAAGGACCTGGCGCTCAGCGCCTGGTTGAACAAGCTCCTCATCGCGGTGATGGTCGGCTACGCCGCGCTGGCCGCCGCCAACACGATGATCATGGCGGCGCTGGCCCGGGGCCGCGAGCTGGCGCTGCTGCGCCTGGTCGGGGTCACCACCCGGCAGGTCAAGCGGATGGTGCACGCCGAACAGGTCGGCCTGCTCGGCACGTCACTGCTCATCGGTGGCGTCATCGCCGCTGTCACGTTGGTCGCGGTGGTCCGGACCCTGACCGGGCAATGGGTGCCCTACGTCCCGCTGCTCGGCTGGGTCTCGATCATCGGCGGTGCCACGCTGCTCGCGCTGGTCACCACCGTGCTGCCCATCGGCGCGCTCCTGCGCACGCCGCCGGTCGCCGGTATGGGCGTGAAGGAGTGAACGGCTAGTTCTCCGACGGGCGCGCGGTGACCATCGTGGTCACCGCGCGCCCCGCCTATCGCGTTTCGGCCTTCCGGCATCCTGCGGGACACTCACCGCCGGGCGCGCCGGTGGGCGCGACCGTTTCACCTCCGGTAGGTCTTCCAGTCCTCCGCCGGGGTCAACGGAACGGGCGTGGGCCGTTCCACCACCGTGGTGAGTTCGAGCCGGCGACCTTCGGCCGCCGCCCGCAGCAGGGTGGTCATCGTGTCGAGCACGTGCAGCGCGACGTCGCCGCCGGCCCGTGGGGTCCGCTGACCGTCGGCGCGGACCAGGTCGATCAGACCGATGCCCCGACAGGCCCCGGAGTAACCCGAGCACGGCGCGACGACACGCCACTCGGTGTCACCGAGCGCGAAGTGGCGGACCTCGCCGTCGAAGTGGTTCGGGTCGGGCACGGCGAGCGTGCCGGTCTCCCCGTGGACCTCGATCGGCGCGGCCGTCGTCGCGACGCCGTCGAAGGTCGTGGTGATGGTCGACAGGGCCCCGTTGGCGTGCTCGAGCACCCCGGTCACATGGGTGTCCACCCGTACCGGGATCCGCTGGCCCGAGCGCGGCCCCGAGCTGATGACCCGCTCGTCGCGTAGCCGACTCACGGCTCCGCTGACCGCGCGGACCGGCCCGAGCAGGTGGACGAGCGCTGAGATGTAGTACGGACCCATGTCGAGCAGCGGGCCGCCGCCCGGCTGGTAGTAGAAGTCGGGGTTGGGATGCCAGCGCTCGTGCCCCGGTGTCACCATGACGGCCGACGCGGACAGGGGACGTCCGATGAGGCCGCCGTCGATCGCCGCGCGGGCTGTCTGCGTACCCGTGCCGAGGACGGTGTCCGGCGCGCATCCCACGCTCACGCCCGCCGACGCGGCCCGTTCGATGATCGACCTGGCCTCCGCGAGCGTCACGGCGAGTGGCTTCTCGCCATAGACGTTCTTGCCCGCCTCGATCGCGGCGAGCGCGATGTCGGCGTGCGCCGCGGGGATCGTGAGGTTGAGCACCGTCTGCACGTCCGGGTGGGCGAGCAGCCGCTCGACGCTCATCGCCTCGGCGCCGGGCGTGGCGGCCGCGACCGCATCCGAGCGGGACGCGTCGAGGTCGGCCAGAGCGGTGATCCGCACCGCCGGATGACCGACGAGCGTGTCCAGGTACGCCTTCGAGATGACCCCGAGACCTACGATGCCGATGCGGTGCGGGTCGCCCACACCATCCCCCTCTCGATGACGGTACGCACAGCCGGGTGCTCCAGCACGTCGAGGCTGTGGCCCGGGGTCGTCACGACCACCCGACCCGCACCCCAGAGGCGGGTCCAGATCGCCGGTGAGGTGACCGGCCGATGCCAGGGGTGCCACGGCTGCGTGGGATGGGTGGTGACGGCCAGCACGTCGATCAGGTCGTCGTGCAGCACCCAGTACTGCTCGGTGACCAGGTCGAAGTCGTCGATCCCGGCGGTGATCGGATGCTGTCGGCCGAGGTCGGTGAGGCGCACCGAGTGGGGCAGGAAGTTGTCCTCCGCGCCACCGCGCCGCGCGCACGGCTCCACCCCCGGGTGGGTCGCGAACTGACCGCCCACCAGGTGCAGGTACTCGGCTGACGCGCGGAAGGAGTCCACGATCCCGCCGTGCCAGCCGGTGAAGCCGGTTCCGGCGGCAACCGCCGCGTGCAGCCCGGCCACCTGCTCGGCGGTGATCTCCGACATCGTCACGCACTGCACGACGAGGTCCGTGCCGACCATCTCGGCGGCGTCGGCGTAGATCTCCGTCGACTCCTCGACCCGTACGGCATAGCCGTTGGCCTTGAGGAAGGGGATGAACAACTCCGTCGCCTCGACCGGCCGGTGTCCCTCCCAGCCGCCCCGGACCACCAGTGCTCTCCGCTGCGTCACCCGCGCCTCCCCTCTCGTCAACCCGTCGCCACCGGGCCGCCCTCGCCGGACGACTGTGGACGCCGCTCGTCGGGCACCTGAGCACCGTACCCATCTCGCCGCCGCTCGCGCGCTCCCGTGTTCTGCCAGTGTGGCCGCGCGACACGCCGCCGTACGAACACCGTGCGCCCGTCACCGGCCGGACTCTCGGGTTAGCCGGGGTCCTCGATCGCGCGCCCTGCCGATATATACGGAATCTGTCCCGAAACCGGGAAAGCCGCTCGGGGTTTCGAGACTTACCGTGAGGGAGGGGTAGCGCATTGCTGTCCATCGTTGGATGATGACCGGCAGCGAATTGCTGATTCAGGCGTCAGCGCGACCGGAGGGCATATTCCGTGAAGCACGACCATTCGCCCGTCCTGCCAGGCCAGGGTGCTACGGACTATGCGCGTTACATGCGCACGGATGCCTTGCTCAGTCTGCAACGATCCGCGGACGAGGTAGTGCATCGCGATGAGCTGCTTTTCCAGGTGGTGCATCAGTCCACCGAGTTGTGGTTGAAACTGGCCACGGCGGAGCTGGTGGAGGCGACCGCCCAGGTGAGCGCGGACCAGCTGTGCGTCGCCGAGGCGCTGCTGGCGCGGGCGACGCTCGCGCTCCGCCTGATCACCGACCAGCTGGAGATGTTGCGGTATCTGTCTCCGGTGGACTTCCAGTCGATGCAGCCGGTGCTGGGCAACGGCTCCGGTGCCGAGTCACCAGGTTGGCGCGATGTCCAGGAGGCCAGCCGGCAGCTCGGCCGCGCGTTCGACAAACAACTGGCCGCCCGGGGTGTCCCGCTGAGCCTGTGCCCACCGGACCCGTCGGACCCGCTGCACCGTCTCGCCGAGGCGATGGTGGAGTGGGACGAACGGGTGTCGGTGTGGCGGGTTCGCCACTACCAGGTGGCGTTGCGCACCGGCGGCCATCCACCGGCCGGCAGCCCTGGCAGTCACGCGAACATGCTGGCGAAACTCGCCGGTCACCGATTCTTTCCCGAGTTGTGGCAGGCGCGACTGCCTCCCACCACCGACGAATAGGCCCCTGCCCGAGGGGCGTCAAGGATCTGTGGTCGACGGCATATCCGGCGACCTTCGGTGAGGTTCGTCTCGTCGATTTCGAGGGGTGGCGTGTGCGTCCGCTGATTCACTGGCTGTCCGGCCCGGCTGAACCGCGCAGCTTTCCCTACTCGGTGGTACTGGAAGAATTCCACCGGACCGGCAAACACTTTGTCGGAAAGGGCTTTCTCGCCATGCTCGACAGTGCCCGGCGGGCAGTGACCAGCCGGGCGGCGGACGACGGCGACGCCGCGACCCGTCAGTTGACCGCCTTCCTGGACGTCGCACTCGACAAATGGGACGGTCGTTACGACTATTGCAGCTACCTTGCCCTGCGGCTGCTCCGACTGCCCTGCGGATCAGACGATCCGACGCCAGCGGCAATGGCCGGACGGCAGTCCCGGGATCGTCTCCTCGTCCGCCTGGTCGCCGACGCGCTGGCCTTCGAGTTGGCCGCCGCCGCGCGTACCACCGACTTCCTTCCGCAGGAGCGGCCCGGCTCGGCGGTGGTGGCCAAACGGTGCCGACTCGGTGTCCGAGCCGTCACCGCCCCACTGACCCGCCTCGGCCTGGCCCAGGCGGTCGGGACGGGCACCCCGGCCAGCACCGCCGCCGACGTGCACGCTGTCGCCCGTGACCTGGTCTTCCCCGGCGACCCGTCGCTGCGGCTGACCATGCTGCCGGTCCACGTGACACACGACGAGTATCTGTTCATCCGGGTGCTCCAGAGCTACGAGTGCCTCTTCGCCGCGATCGCCGACGAACTTCGGGCGGCCGTCGCCGCGCTGGCCGGGGCCGCACCGGGCACCGCCGCCGACCGGCTCGGGTACGCGTGCGACCTGCTGCGCGCCGCAGGCCCGCTGTTCTCCCTCCTGGCCACCATGCAGCCGCAGTCGTTCCGGACGTTCCGGCAGTACACCGAGGGGGCCAGCGCGATCCAGTCCCGCTCCTACAAGCTGATCGAGTCGTTGTGTCGCAGGCCGGAGGCGGATCGGCTGGAGTCGGTGGCCTACCAGTCGGTGCCGGAGATCCAGGCCCGGGTACGCGACGGCCAGCCGACGATCGAGCAGACGTACCGCTCGGCGGTCGCCGACGGCCGCCTCAGCGGGGCCGAGGGCGTCCTCGTGGCGCGACGCATGGCCGCCTTCGCCGGCGCCCTGATGCAGTGGCGGCGTACCCATCTGCGCCTGGCGACCCGGATGCTCGGTATGCGCTCCGGCACCGGCTACACCGAGGGCACGCCGTATCTCGCCGCGGTCAGCGCCACACCGGTCTTCACGCCATGACCGCCGACCTCCCCACGGCCGAGCGGGATGAGAGGAGCCACGCGTGAGCCAGCCCGAGCAGAGCCCCCGATGCCTCGACGCCGACACGCACGCCGCCCTGCGCGCCGAGTTTCCCCTGTTGCAGACCTGTGTGTACCTGAACAGCAACTCCACCGGGGCGGTGCCGAGGGGCGCCGAGCGCGTACTGCACGACTACTGGGAGACGCTGCGCGGTTGGCGCGACGAGTTATGGCAGGACTGGCACACCGGTCTCGACCGGTACGCGGACTCGGTGGCCGCGCTCCTCGGCGCGCCACCGGGCAGCGTGCTCACCGACGCGAACCTGAGCACCTTCCTGGCCCGGGTGGCGTCCTGCTTCGACTACCGTCCGCCGCGCAACCGGGTGGTCATCACGGATCTCGACTATCCGACGGTGCCGTTCATCTTCCGCGCGTACGGCCGATATGGGGCCGAGGTCGACGTGGTCGGCACCGGCGGTCCCCACCTCGACCAGGACGCGCTGGAGGCCAGGATCGACGAGCGGACGCTGCTGGTGTGCGTGCCGCACGCCAGCTTCACCTCCGGCGCCACCGTCGACCTGTCCCGCCTGGTGGCCCACGCCCACCAGGTCGGCGCGCTGGTGGTGGTGGACGCCTTCCAGACCGTCGGGGTGGTGCCGCTGGACGTCACCGCGCTCGGCGTCGACGTGGTCATCGGCGGTTCCCACAAGTGGCTGTGCGGGGTCGGCACCGGGTTGCTCTACGTCCGCCCGGCCCTGCTGCCGTCGTTGACCCCGGCGGCCACCGGCTGGCAGGCCGGCGACCGGGCGCTGACCTTCCGACCGTCGTACGGCTGGGCTCCCGGTGTCCGACGTTTCGCCGGTGGCACGCCCTACCCGCTGACCTCCCTGGTCTCACAGGTCGGCATCGACCTGCTGCTCGGCGTCGGCGTCGACGCCATCCGCCGGCACTCGCTGGCGCTGACCCAACGGGTGTTGGACCGGGCCGAGGCCGCCGGCATCGTCGCGGTCAGCCCCACCTCCCCGGCCCAGCGGGGCGGGGTGGTGTGTCTGGACGTGCCCGACGGCGAGGCCGTCAAGCGGCGGCTGGCCGCCCGTGACGTGATCTGTAGCTGGCGCGGCTACCTGCGGGTCGGCCCGCACGTCTACAACACCCTCGACGAGATCGACCTGTTCATGGATGCGCTGGAGAAGGAGCTGCACCGGTGACCGTCACCCTCTCACCACGGGCGTTGCTGAGCCTGCTCGTCAACGGGCCCAAGGCCATGGACGTCCTGGCCACGGCGCTCGACCTGGGGCTGCTCGACGCGCTGGAGCCCGGACCGGTCCGCCTCGACGCGTTGGCGGCGCAGTTCGGGGTGCTTCCGCTACGGCTGTACAAGTTCCTCGACTGCATCGAGAGCCTCGGCTTCCTGGTCCGTGACGAGCCCGGCGACGACATCGGCACCACCAGCTACCGCGCCGTGCTGGGGCTCCGCGACGCGGTCCACGCGGTGGTCGGGCCGGGCGCCACCGAGCGGGACCGGGACCGCTACCCGTGGCGGCAGCTGCACGGGCGGCTGGCCGAGAGTCTGCGCGGCGAGGTCAGCATCGAGGACGGGTTCGCCTGGCCGCCGAAGACGGCCGCCCAGACCGCCGAGTTCGAGCGCAGCATGGCCCTCGGGCTGGGGCCGGCGATCGACACGGTGCGCCGCCACGCCAGTCGACTCTGGTCGGACCGGCACCGGCTGCTCGACGTCGGCGGCGGGGACGGCACGCTCGCCGCCCACATCCTCGACTCCGCGCCGGGCCTGCGCGCCGACGTGTACAACCTGCCGGCGGTGGCACCGCTGGTGGCGGCCACCCGGGACAGCAGCGGCCACGCGGATCGGCTCGGCTTCGTCGGCGGTGACTTCTTCACCGAGGCCCTGCCGCGCGGCTACGATGCGCTCTCCTTCGTCCGGGTCCTGCACGACTGGCCGAACCCGGTGGCGCGCGACCTGGTTCGGCAGGCGTACGCGGCGTTGGAGCCGGGCGGGCTGATCCTCGTCTGCGAGGAGTTCCGCACCCCGGATCGGCTGGCCATGCAGTTCTTCTGGAGCTACTTCCTGATCGGCGTCGACAGCAGCGTCAGCCGACTACGGGAGGCCGACTTCTACACCAAACTGCTCGCGGAGACCGGCTTCGAGAACGTGGCGGTGCTGCCAGGCACCTGGGAGCTGGTCATCGCGTACAAACCGGTCCCGTGACCCGGCCCGCGACGGCGGGTGCGACGTCGCCCGTCACTTGCGGGCGGCCAACGCGACGGCGATCCGACCGGCGGCGGCACCGGAGACGACCAGTGGCCGGTCGCACTCGGCGACGGCGACGTTGAGCAGCGTGGTGCCGGCGGTGTCGCCGACGCGCATGTCCACCACGGTGGCCTCGATGCTCGTCGGCGTCGGCGGCTGCCGGTGGCGGGAGACCCAGTGGTGGTGGGACACCACGGCGTCGTCGACGGTCACCACCAGCCGCACCTCGGCACCGGGTGCGACCCGCTCGGTGGGCAGCCGCTCGGTGGGCAGGTTGAGACCCACGAGCCGCCGGCCGTCGTCCGGCACCGGCACGTCGGTCAGCTGTGCGCGGGTCAGCAGGGTGCCCGGCACCAGCGTGACCGAGGCGTACCTGCCGACGACGTCGTCGGCGGCGCTGGCCCGGATCGGTGTGAGTGCCGGGTCGGTGGTGATCCGCACTGTGGTGAGATGCGACCGGTCGATGAGGGAGCCGGCCTCGACCCTGGTGCTCACCGCCAGGTACTCATCGGTGGTGTCGCCCCTGGGCAGCACCGAGACCGCGATCAGGCCGACGGTGGAGAGCAGCGCCAGCGCCAGCCAGGCCGACGCCGGCCGCCACCGGCGGCGCGGGTCGCCCGGGGCGACGGCGTTCGGCGCGGCCAGCGGAGGGCAACTGCTGCCACCAGCGGCGACGACGGCGCGCACACCGGTGGCCGCCTCCATTGGCGTGGTCATGCCCCGACCACCCGCGACCCGTCGCTGCCGATCAACGCCATCGCACGCGCGGTGACGATCACCGTGCTACCTCCTCAGGCCACCCTGGGCCGCCGTCGCTGGACCGCTGGCAGGCAACGGCCCACCGAGCGGTCCAGCCCCCGTTTGCAGCGGTGGTCGGGCAGGGCCGCCGATCGCGGTGCCCCTGCCGACGACCGAGTGCGCCAGCGAGCGTCCGCGAGAGGCATCCCCCGTTTCGCTCCTCACAGAGCTGATCCCTCTCACCGACGGCTCCGCTCGTTCGGGTGGCCGGACCAGGCAAAACACCGACCACACAACGCATGTTGAGCCGTTCTTCGTAAGCGCTCAACAGGCGTTGCTCCAAACAGGTGCGAGCATACGCTGACTTTGCGTGCGGGTGTCAACGCCTGTTTACTAAGGCGCGCATCTGCGACACTGACGTTTAGTCGTTGAAGGGTTGAGAGTGATGGCCGACGATCAACACGTTGAGCAGGAACTACCGCCTCTCGACACCCTCGCCGCCCGACTGGAGTATCTCTTCGACAAGATCCGCCCCACTCCGGACGAACTAGGCGACTCCCACGAGCCCGGCCGTAAGTACACCAACAAAGAGATCGCCGACAAGATCAACGCCACGGCGGGCGAAACCGGAGTCACCATCAGCGCCGCCTACATCGGAGAGTTGCGGCGCGGCGTGGCCAGCGATCCCCGCACCTCACACGTACGCGCCCTGGCCACCGTGTTCGGGGTGAACAGCGGCTACTTCGTCGACGACGTGGCCGCACGTCGCATACAGGAACAACTCACCCTGCTCAGCGAGCTGCGCCGAATGGACATCAAACAGGTGGCGCTACGCCAGGTCCTCGCCGACAATGGGCTCTCGGCAACAGATACACAGCTCATCGAACAGATGGTGGCCCGACTGCGGGCCGTGGCCACAGGTGCCAGCCTGGGCGACACCAGTGCCACGCCGGACGATCTCGCCTAGCCGTGCAAATCCTTCAGTGGCAGTACGCTGACGAGCAGGGGATCGCTGACGTGAGTTTGCACCGACTGCGCAAACACTGCGAGAGAATCGTCGCCGAGCTGGAGATACCGGAGCCTTTCGAAATCCGGAAGCTCTGCGACGTGCTCGGCGAACGGCGTGGCCGACCCATCCACCTCCTGCCGATCAAACTTCCGGCGCACACGGTGTGCGGGATGTGCGTCCCCACCGGCGAGTTCGACGCCATCTTCTTCGAGCAGGACACCTCACCCCTGCACCAGTTGCTGATCATCAGTCACGAGTTGGGTCACCTGATCGCCGGGCACCGGGCCACCGAGGTCCTGGATCCGGCAGCCTCACGCCTGCTCCTGCCCGACCTCGACCCGGCACTGGTCCAGCGCAGCCTCGGCCGCAGCAACTACGCGGCGGCCGAGGAACGCGAAGCCGAGATGATCGGCTCGCTGATCCTGCGCCGGGCCCGCGGCGGCCACGACCGCAGGCGGGAGTCCCCCCTGGACAGCGGCCAGGCCGAGTTGTACGGACGGCTACGGCACTCGCTGGAACACCCCGACTGGTAGAGCGGCATGGACACCATTCTCTACGGCGTGTGCGCGATCGCCGGCTGGTTCGCCTTCAGCTACATGCTCCGGCTCCAGCGCCGGCAACCGAGCCAGGTCCGGGGCGCGATCTGCGTGGCGCTCGGCGCCTTCGCCACCGGGATCACCCTCGCCATCCCGCCCCTGGCCACCAGCATCGACCAGGCTTCCGGCCTACCCAACCTCGCCAAGTTCGTCTCGCACGGCTGCGCCATGACGATCGCCGCCAGCGCCGAACACATGCTGCTCCACCTGGCGCTGCCACCGGCGAAGGCGGCGGCCCGTAGCCGACGCTGGGTCTGGGTCACCGGCGGCGCCCTCCTCACCATGGCCGGGCTGTTCGCCTACACGCTCAGCTACGACACCCCGGTGCAGCTGACGGTCGAGTACGCCCGAGATTCCGCCGTCACCGCGTACCTGCTGATCTTCATGGTCGTCGGCTTCTTCGCCTACTGCACCGACATCACCCGGTTGTGCTGGCGCTTCGCCCGCATCTGCGGACGCCCCTGGCTGCGTCGGGGCCTCCGCATCACCGCCGTCGGCGCCGCCGTCGCCCTGCTCTACAGCACCAACAAGATCGCGTACCTGATCGCCTACTGGAGTGGCTACCAGCCCACCGGCGAGCGGGAGATCGCCGCGGTCCTGGTCACCATCAGCGCCCTGCTCATGATGATCGGCCTGACCATGCCCGCCTGGGGCCCGATCCTCACGATCACCCGGCGCTGGGACGACTTCCGCTCCTACCAGCGCCTCGAACCGCTCTGGCGCGACCTCGTCGACGCCCTGCCCGAGCTCGAACTCGACGCGAGCCTGCGCCGACGGCTCGGCGCCGTCCGCGACATCGACTACGCGTTGACCCGCCGTGCCGCCGAGATCCGCGACGGCTGTCTCGCCCTGCGCCCGTACATGGACAGCAGGGTGACCGCGCTGGCCGAGCAGCACGCCGAGCGGGCCGGCCTGACCGGCGACGAACGGCGGGCCACGATCGAGGCGGCACACCTGGCCTGCGCACTCCGCGCCCACCAGCGGGGCCTCGTCGCCGCACTCCCCCTGCCCCCCGACGGCCTGCACCGCCCCTCCGACGGCTACGCCGGAGAGATCGCCTGGCTGACGCTGGTGTCCAGCACCTACGCCCGCTCGCTCGTGGTCGCCCAGACGCTCGCCACCTCCCGACACCTCCCCGTCCACGGGTCCGCGCTCGGAGACCCCAGCCGATGAGAGCCCGCTACGCCAACCTCGCCCGCACCCGCACCCTCGACCCCGAGCGCGACTACCTGGCGATCTACCAGACGATGCTGCGCTACGAGTTTCCGTGGGACATGAAGCTGGGCCTCAACCTCGCCTTCAACAGGTCCTTCTCCGTTCCGGCCATCGCCGCCGTGCACACCGCCACCGGCGAGCTGACCGAGCGCACCCAGAAGCGCCTCGACGACACCGGTCTGCTCATGTACGAGATGGTGCTCAACGGCTTCGACGAACCACGGGGGCGTGACGCCCTACGGCGGGTCAACCAGATCCACCGCCCGTACGACATCCCCAACGACGACTACCTCTACGTCCTCGGCTGCCTGGTAGTCATCCCCACCCGCTGGCTCCAGCGGTACGGCTGGCGTCGCCCCTGCTGCCACGAACGGCAGGCCACCTACCACTTCTACCGCGAGTTGGGCCACCGAATGAGCATCAGGAACATCCCCGACTCCTACGAGGCGTTCTCGGCCTGGTTCGACGCGCACGACGCGGCTCATCTGAAGCCCAACGACGACGCGGCCACCATCGAGCGGGCCACCCGCACGCTGATGCTCACCCGCATTCCCAAACCCCTCACCCCGCTCGGCAACGCCCTGGTCAGCGCCATGTACGACGCACCACTGCGCCGGGCGACACGGGTCGACACGCCGGCCTGGCCGATCCGAGCCGGCCTGCACCTGACGCTGAAGACCCGCGCCCGGCTGCAACGCTGGTTCGGCGCACCCCGGGCCACGCCGCTGTTCGCCAACGGCATCACCACCAGGACCTACCCCGACGGGTACGACATCAACCATCTCGGCCCGGCTGGTCAGCATCGTTGATCCCTGCCGCCTCGGCTCGGTCGGGCTACGGTGGTTGGGGTAGCCGTTGCCACGAGAAGGGGTGAGGAATCTTGGCGAGCATCCATGAGCTGGATGACAAGGCCCTGCTGGACCTGGCCCGCCGCACCGACACGCTCGGCGTGTTGTCGGTGTACGTGAACGCCGACCCGGCAGCCGACCGGAACGCCACGATGATCGACCTGAAGAACCGCTACCGGGAACTGCAACGCCGCATCGCCGAGGAAGGGCCGGCGGAGCGTCGCCGGGAGATGACCGCCGCGCTGGACCGGCTCGCTTCGGAGGTGGAGCGACTCACCGCGCCGACCGAGCCCGGCCGGGGCCGGATCGTGTACGCCGCGCTCGATGACGACTGGGTGCTGCGCCTGAACAGCCAGATGCCCGTACCCAATCGCGTCGTGCTCGACGACGGACCGTTCATCCACCCGTTGCTGGAGCTGCTCGACGAGGGCCGGGCAGCCGGCGTCGTGCTGGTCTCCGCCAGCGACGCCCGGCTGCTGGAATGGCGGCTCGGTCAGCTGCAGCCGGTAGACCACCTGGAGCAGGAGGAGATCGAGGCGCCGCACGAGCGAGCCGGTCAGATCGGCGGCGGCCCGCGAGGCCAGTACAACACCCCGATGCTGGAGCACCGGCAGGCCCGCGAGCAGGACCGGGCGCGGCGGTTCCTGGACCGGGTGGCCGAGGCTGCCGCGGGCATGGCCGCCGAGCGGGGATGGGAACGGATCCTGGTCAGCGGCGGTGACCGGTGGACCGACGTGCTCACCGCGAAGCTCCCCGCATCGCTGCAGGAGCCGGTGATCCAGGACACGCGGGTGCTCGCCGGGCTTGACGACGCCGGGCTGCTCACGGCGGTGTCCGAGCGGCTGCACGACGACCACGCCCACCGCGAGCGCCACCTGCTCGAACGGGTCCGCGACGCCGGTCTCAGCCAGGTGGGCGCGCTCGGCCTGTCCCAGGTCGCCGGCGCGCTGCGGGAGGGCCGGGTCGCCCATCTGGTGTACGACCCGCAGGTTCGCTACACCGGTTCCGTGGACGCCGACGGCGCGTTGTACGCGGACGCCGAGGTCGGTTCCGCCGGCCAGCCGCACACCCCGGAACCGAGGCTGACCGAGCGACTGGTGGAACGCGCGTTGGTCACCGGAGCACGGGTCAGCCCGATCGAGGGGGCCGCTGACGGGATCCTGCGCGACGCCGCAGGCATCGGTGCGCTCCTGCGGTGGTGAAGCGGAGCGTGCTCAGCAGGTGGATCTGATCCGCGACGAGGCCGGCACCGGTGCGACGCCTACTGCGACCGGCGCTGCCTCGGTCCGCCGAGGATGTCGTGACGTGGCCGACGTCAACGGTTGACGCCGTGGGCGGAGCCGATCACCAGGAAGGTGTTATCGGGCCACACGTAGGAGTTGGCATCACCTGACTCCGCCGGCCGGAGGAGGACGATCCGCACGAGGCGGGGCCACAAGCGGGTCGACTCCGACCAGGCGCACTGGACCTGCCGCTCACCCAGGTCATCGCAGTTGCCAATCTGCTTCCATCCGTCGAGCTGACCGGCGACTCCCGACCGCACCTGATCCCACGTGGTGGCGGATGGCATGGCGTAGGTTGCGATCGTTGGAACACCGCGATCGTTGCGCAGGTCGGTGAAGACCTCGGCCCTCCGGTTGTCGACGACCATCGTGTAATCGCCTGCGGGCAGCACCGTCGACGCCCCCGGCGGCGCCGCGATGGGAACCGGCTCACCGGCCTTCGTCCAGCGCACCCCGGCCACCGCCGCCGCCCCCAGGATGAGAACCGCCCCGGCTATCGCAAGAGGAACTCGCACGCCGTGAGTCTACGAACACCAGGCGAGCCGGCGGTGCTGGGTCGGCGCGGCCACGCACCTCCGACAGCGGCCACCTTCGCGGAGGTCACGCCACCGGCGCACCGAGCAGCTCGGCCGTCCGCTCCCACAGGCGGGTCGCCAGATGATCGTCCTTGGCCTGCCGATGAACTGGACCGTTCGGCGTGAGGCGGTGGTAGTACCCACCGTTGGTGGTCTCCGGATCAGGCATCGTGGCCAGGTGAACCAGCGGCTCGGCACCCTCCTCGAGGGTGGACAGGCCGCCCAGCAGGCGATACCGGACCAGCGCGGCGACCAGCGGGGCTTCCCGGTTGATGTCGGTGGTGGCGATCACCCCGGGGTGGAACGCCGTCGCGGTCAGCCCACTGCCCCGCGTACGACGGGCCAGCTCGCGGGTGAAGAGGATGTTCTGCAGCTTCGTCGTCCCGTACCGCAGCAGCTCGGATCGGTTGCCGGCACCTTCGAGATCGTCGAGATCGACGCGGCCGAACCGGTGGCCGTTGCTGGAGGTGGTGATGACCCGCGCCGGCCCGACGGTGGTCAACCTATCCAACAGCAGGTTGGTGAGTAGGAACGGGGCCAGGTAGTTGACCTGGAACATCAGGTCGTGGCCGTCCTCGGTGCGGCTCCGCCTGGTCAGCACGACCCCGGCGTTGTTGGCCAGCACGTCGATCCGCGGGTAGCGGCCCAGAAGCGTGTCGGCGAGCCTGCGTACCTCCGACAGCCGGGCGAAGTCGGCCACCAGCGGCTCGGCGCCGACCTGGCGGGCGACGGCGGCGGTCTTCTCCGGCGACCGGCCGACCACCGCCACGGTCGCGCCCAGGCGGACCAACCGGCGCGCGGCCTCAGCGCCGATGCCCGCGCTGGCACCGGTGATCACGACGGTCTTGCCAGCCAGCATTCGGTCACCCATGGCATCCATTGTCACGGATGGCTCCGAGCGGTCCGTAACGTGGGGGCTACCGTCCGGTCTTGACGGCGGTGATGAAGGTGGCCCAGGTGGCCGGGGTGAAGCTCAGCGTCCCGGCGGCCGGAGCCTTCGAGTCCCGCACGTCGACGGCGGTGCCTCGGTCGCGGACCTCGACGCACTGACCGTTGCTCCCGGAACGGCTCGACGTGCGCCAGACGTTACGCTCCATGCTCGCTCAGCTCCTTGACGAACTTCATCGACTCGGCCGGCGACCTCGCCAGCATCCTCAGATTGTCGTACGCCGCCGACAGTCGCGCCAGGTCACGGCTCGATTCGAGGAACAGCTCACCGGCCACGGTCTCGATGTAGCCCAGCGGCGTCTCCCGCCCGAACACCGTGCCGCCCACCTCATCGACGCCGCCCGCGCCTTTCTCGCCACCGTCCTCGGCCTCACCTGCTGATCCGGGGCGCTACCGGTAGCCCGAGCAGGCGTCCGTCGCGCCACACCGACCCGTCGCGTCGGCCGACGGTCCCGGGGGCGGTTTTCCCGATCCGCGGACCTCGACGCGGAACTGTCGTAGCCATCCGCCATGATCCTCCCGTCATGGCGACGCCGACACCGGTTCGGCGCGGCTTCAGCATGGGCGGGCATGCCCGCGACGGGGCGGGGAGGACACAGGTGACGGACGACGACGGGACCACCTCGGGGCGGCCTAGCGTGGTGGCGGTGGTGCCGCCCGCCCGGCCCCGCAAACTGGCGAAGGTGCCCTTCGTCGAGTTGGCCGACGGACGGCTGCAGGGTGTGGTCTCCAGCGGCTCTGACGTCGAACGGGTCTACGTCTCGTCGCTGACCGCCAGCACCCACGCCTACCACTGCAGCACCAACAACAACCGGCCCTGCGGTGGGCTGCGCGGCGCGCCCTGCAAGCATCTCGAAGCCCTCGCCGACGAGGCCGTCCTCCAGTACGGCGTGGAGCGGGTCGTCCGCTATCTGCGGGTCGCCGACAGTGAGGGGGTGCGCAACGGCCGCACCCTGCTGGAGCGGATGGAAACCAAACACGAACCGACCCCGGCCGCGGTGGTGTTCAGCCGGTTCCTGCGTCACCTGGCCTATCTCGAACTGCCGGACAGCACCACCGCGTTGCCCGAGCTGCACTGGTTCCCGGCCACCGGGGCGGTCCGCTGATGTTGAGCACGCAGGTGGCACAGCTGCGGCAGGGCGTACCGGCAGGGCTGGCCGACGCCGACGCGGTGGTCGCCGGTTTCGACGACGCCCTGGTCGCCGGGTTCGCGCGGGTCGGTGACGAGGCCGCCGCCGCGTTGGCCGCCCTGGCCGGTGCCATGACCGGTACCCCGCTGCACGACCGGGTGGCCGAGGCGGTGGGCAAGGTGACCGCCGGGTCGTTCAGCCAGGAGGATCTCGCCAGCCTGGCCGGTGCCCGGTCGGCCCTGCTCGGCGCGGCTCACGACGCGCTGCTCGGCGAGTTCGACGCCGCCGTCGAGCGGGACCGGGCACCGTGGACGGCACCGGTCGGCGGGCCGGTCGAGGCGTCCGCGCCTCGCGGGGCGGCGCGGGCCTGGTTGCACGAGACGGCCGTGGCCGGGTGGCGTGGCGTCGACCACGACCTGCTCTCGGCCGTCGCCGCGCCGATCGAGGCGGCTCTGGCCGAGCCGACGCTGCGCCGACTGGCGGTGCTGCTCGACGGTCTCGCCGCCGAACTGCGGGCCAGCCTTCCGGTGGCGATGATGTCGCAGGTGCCGGCCCGCCGCTGGGCCGACCTGTGGTCCCGGGCGGTGCTGCTCGCCCAGGACTGGTCGGTCCCGGACGGCGAGACCGAGACGGTCTCCGGTCGCCTGCTGCCGCTCGGTGTGGACATCCACGAGCACGGCACGACCGTCCAGGTGCAGGTGCACGGCGTCCTCGAACCATCCGACGGGCAACCGGCCCGCCTGGTCCGGACGGCGGTGGTGGCCGCGAAGGTCGAGACGATCACCGGGGCGGCGGTGTGGCGACTGTTTCAGGCGCACCCGCTCCTGCTGGCCGCGTTGGCGCACCGACGCATGTTGACGGTCACCGAGCTGCCGCTGCGCGGCGGCGACCTGCGGTGGATCGACGATCAGGCCCAGGTCGGCGAGCCGGCGGACCCGTTCGCCACCGCCCGGCTGCTACTCGCTCCGGCGGTCGCGGCGGCCATCGCGCCGCTGGACCGGCACCCGACGGCGATCGCCGAACCGGTGCTGTTGGAGGGCTACACGGTACGGCGACGCGACGGCGGACTCACCATCGCGTGGGGCGACCAGCAGCTCCCGGTCGCCGTCGACCGGCTACCGGCCGCCGGTCCACTCACCCCCGCGCTGGTCTCCGCCTCGTCCTGCTGTCTCGGTCTGCTCCGCTTCGACGGCGGTCGGTGGCTGGTGCAGCCGCTGGCCGTACGCGCCACCGTCAAGGGCAAGCCCGTCGAGGCGCACAACGGTGACTGGGCCGAGGGCGTCACCGACCCGAAGGTGGCGAAGGTCGAGGCCAAGACGGGCGACGCGGTGGCGGTGCTGCGCGAGCGGGCAGGACGGTTGCTGCGCCGATGACCGACTCCCCCACTCCCGGCGACCTGTCCGCCGCCAACCGCCGTCAGCTGCTCTACTGGCGACTGCTGGGCCGCATCTTCGACCCGGACGAGCAGCCCACCCTGGAATCGGCGAGCATGGCCGTGGTCGACGACCTGGGCCTGCCCGCCATCCTGCTGGACCCGACGGTGTCGGTGGACACCGTGATCCAGCGTTTCCCGCAGCTCGCCGACGAGCTACGCGGCCTGCTCGCCGACACCGAGGCCGCCACCGCCGACGAGGGTGGCGGGCCACACCAGCCCGGCGAGGCCGAGGTACGCCGGGCGGCGCTGGTGTCGAAGCTGCTGCTCAACGTCTTCGCCACCGGTTCGGGGTCGGTCAGCGCCGGCCAGTTGGCCCGGTGGCAGTCCGACGCGGGCTGGTTGGAGCAGGCGCTCGGGCACGCACCCGGCGAGCTGCGCCGGTCGGGCACCGGCCTGGGCCCCACCCTCGCCGGCATCGAGGGTGACCTGGTCAACCGGATGCACCTGCGGGAGGTGCTGGCGGATCCGGCGCTGGCCCGGCAGCTCACCCCCAGCATGTCGCTGATCGAGCAACTGCTGCGGGACAAGGCCAACCTGTCCGGGGTGGCGCTGGCCAACGCCAAGTCCCTGATCCGGCGCTTCGTCGACGAGGTCGCGGAGGTGCTGCGTACGCAGGTGGAGCAGACCACGGTCGGCGCTGTCGACCGGTCCGTGCCGCCGAAGCGGGTCTTCCGCAACCTCGACCTGGACCGCACCATCTGGCAGAACCTGACCAACTGGAGCCCGGAGGACGAACGGCTCTACGTCGACCGGCTCTACTACCGGCAGACGGCCCGTAAGACCACCCCGTCTCGGCTGATCGTGGTGGTGGACCAGTCCGGGTCGATGGTCGACTCCATGGTCAACTGCACCATCCTGGCGTCGATCTTCGCCGGCCTGCCCAAGGTCGACGTGCACCTGATCGCCTACGACACCCGGGCGCTGGACCTGACCCCGTGGGTGCACGACCCGTTCGAGGTGCTGCTGCGTACCAACCTCGGTGGCGGCAACGACGGGCCGCTGGCGATGGCGATGGCCCGCCCGAAGATCGTCGAACCGAGGAACACCGTGCTGGTGTGGATCTCGGACTTCTACGAGTTCGACAGGTCACAGCCGCTCTTCGACGGCATCGAGGCGGTGCACCGGTCGGGGGTGCGGTTCATCCCGGTCGGCTCGGTCAGCAGCTCCGGCCGGCAGAGCGTCAACCCCTGGTTCCGGCAACGTCTCAAGGATCTGGGCACCCCGGTCATCTCCGGCCACATCCGCAAACTCGTCTTCGAACTCAAGAGCTTCCTCACCTAGGAGAGACACCCCTCATGTCCGACATGCTGCGTGCCCCCGCAGAGGTCAAGTACGCCGACGAACTCGACTACCTGGAGTCGGTCGACACCGGCGCCAAGCCGTACTCGTGGCGGCTGAGCCCGCGGATGGTGCGGTTGTTCGTCCTGGGTTCGGAACGTGCCGACGGCCTCGACCGGGACATCCCGCAGAAGTGGTTCGGTGATCGCAGCTTCGTCGAGCGGAGCATCGTCACGCTGGCCTCGGATCGGGGTCTGCTGCTCATCGGTGACCCGGGCACCGGCAAGAGCTGGCTCGCCGAGCTGCTGTCCGCGGCGATCTGCCGCAACTCCACCCTCGTCGTGCAGGGCACCGCCGGGACCACCGAGGACCACATCAAGTACTCCTGGAACGTCTCCATGGTCATCGCCAAGGGGCAGTCCCGCGAGTCGATGATCCCCTCGCCGATCATGACGGCGATGGAGCAGGGTGTGCTCGGGCGCTTCGAGGAGTTGACCCGCTCCACCAGCGACGTGCAGGACGCCCTGATCTCCATCCTGTCGGAGAAGTACGTCTCCATCCCCGAACTCAACGACGACAACATCGTCTTCGCCAAGCCCGGATTCTCCATCATCGCCACCGCGAACAGCCGGGACCGGGGCGTCAACGACCTGTCCTCGGCGCTGAAGCGGCGGTTCAACTTCGTCCGGATCCCGGTGGTCACCAACAAGCGCAGCGAGGCGGAGATCGTCCGGTTCCGTACCGAGGAACTGCTCCGCCGCCACCACGTCGAGCTGGACGTGCCGCCGACCCTGCTGGACATCCTGTTGCAGAGCTTCGCCGACCTGCGGGCCGCCGCCGCCTCCGCCACCAGCGACGACGAGAAGTTGGAGTCGGCGCTGTCCACCGCCGAGCAGATCGGTGTGCTGGAGGACGCCATCCTGCACAGCCAGTTCTTCGGCGACCGCACCCTGCGGGCCTCGACGCTGGCCGGCTCGCTGGTGGGCTCGCTGGCCCGGCGCAGCCCGGAGGACCTGGCGATCCTCAACAAGTACCTGCACGCGGTGGTGGAGCCCCGGGCCAAGGAGGACGGCGGCGAGTGGAACGACTTCCTCGACGGTGGCCGCCAGACGATCGCCGCCCTGTCGTGACCGCGCCCGCCACCATCGGCGCCTTCGGCGCGCTGCGTGAGCAGCTCACCGAGGCCGCCGCCGCGTTCGCCGACGGGCCCGACGCGCTCGCCGACATCCTCACCGGTCTGGTCGACGACGTCGACCGGGCACTCGGCGAACGGCTGGAGATCTTCCCGGTGTGCCACCACTCACCGGCCTCCGCGCTGGCCATGGTGCGCCGGCTACGCGAGAAGCAGCCCCGGGTGATCTACCTGGAACTCTGCGAGGATCTCCAACCGGTCCTGACGGAGCTGCGCAACTGCCGGCTCCCGGTGGCGGTGCAGGCGTTCGCCTCGGAACTCGACGGCTTCCCCGCCGCGTGGGCTCCGCTGAGCGTGATCGCCCCGGTCACCGAGGCGTCGGCGGAATACCAGGCCATCGCGTACGCGCTGGAGACGCCGGGTGTGGAGCTGGTGCTGGTGGACCGCTCCACCGACCATGTCTTCCAGTGGACGCCGCGCGACGAGACTCCAGCGGCCGACGAGTCCACGCCCGAGCCGACCGGCGACGACTCGGAGGGCCAGGCCGCGCTGCACGGTGACGCGGTCGGTGTGGAGATCGGTGCGCTCCGGCCGGGCTTCGCCGAGCTGGAGGCGTACCTGCTGCACCACGGCAAGGTGCGGCACTGGTCGGAGTGGTGGGCCAGCTACGTCGAACGTCCGCTCGCCACCGCCGATCACGACACCTACCGCCAGGTGATGGTGCTCATCGGGAGTCTGTTCCGGCGGCTGCGTCCCTCCGCCGCGCAGCGCAACGACCGCGACGAGGACCGCGAGCGCTACATGTGGACCAGGATCCGGCAGCACCTGGCGGCCACCGGCGTGGACCCGGAGGAGTGTCTCTACGTCTGCGGGGCCTTCCACGCCGCCAGCCGGGTCGAACAGTTCGGCCTCGACTCCTGCGCCCCCGACTTCGACATCACCCCCCGCACCGCGACGAAGTGGCAGTACGGACTCATCCCGTCCAGCCACTCGGCGATCGAGGCCCAGTTCGGCCTCGCGCCCGGGTCGGTGTCGATCGCCGCCGCCACCTGGAACAAGGCGGTGAGCGCCTCCGGTGTAAAGCCGTACCGGCTGGGCGGTCAGCGGGGCTCGACCATCCGACGCGGACGTGTCAAGGCGGTCACCACGTCGGCCGGGCCGGTCGCCGATCGGCTCTCCGGCTTCCTCGCCACGGCGCCCACCCCCGACGGGCTCGACGAGGCGGAGCTGCGTGGCTGGTGCGTGGACATCGTCCGGTTGGCCCGTCGTAACGGGTACCTCGCCAGCACCGCCGACGCGATCGCGGTGTTCGAGACGTCGCTCCTGTTGGCCGGGCTGCGCAACCGGGCCCGCCCGACCCCGTACGATTTCGCCGACGCGGCGGTGACCTGCATCGAGAAGGACGTCGTACCGGGTCGGCGGGACGTACGGCGGCTCTGCGAGATCCTGCTCGGCGGAGACCGGGTCGGCCAGGTCGGCTACGACAGCCTGCCACCGCTTGCCCGTGACGTCCTCCACCGGCTCCAGCCGCTCGGCCTGGACCTGGAGAAGCGCACCGTGCAGCGGGCGCTGCTCGATCTGCACCGCGACCCGGAGCTGACCGGCTGCTCGGATCTGCTCTGGATGTTGCGACACCTGCTGCCACCGGGCGCGGTCCGGCCGATCATGGGTGAGCGTCGTCTCGGCCACCGGTCCGTCCAGGAGAGCTGGGACCTGGCGTTGGGCCGCCACCAACGCGCGCTGATCGAACTCGGCTACGAGGGCGTGACCATCGAGCAGGTGCTGGAACAGCGCCTGCGCCGAGCGGCGCACGGTCCCGACGCGACCGCCGTCAGCGCCCTCACGGCGGTCGAGGACGCCATCACGTTGCTGAACAGTCCCCGGTTGGTCGACGAGTTGGGCTCCCGGGCGGTGGAACTGCTCGCCGCCGAACGCACCGTCGACGACGCTCCCGAGGTGCTGCGCCGCATCCGCCGGCTGCTCGCCCACCACCAGGCCACGGCGTCGCGGCTGCCGGCCTGGTGCGCAGCGTTCGTGACCACCGGGTACGCCCACTACTGCACGCTGCTGCCGACCGCGGTCGTCGACGAGGACACCGGCGTACGGCAGGTCGGGGCGATGCTCGGCTTCCTGTTCAGCATGGAGAGCCTGGCGCTGTCGTTGGGTTGCGACCGGTCCCAACTCGAACTCGCGTTGGCCCAGTCCCATCCGCAGGCACCGCCCAAGGTGGCCCTGCTCTGGGCGGCCCACCACCAGCTCGGGTTGCTGTCCCTGGCCGAGTTGCGGACCCGCTGCCGGGAGCTGCTGACCAACCCGCTGGTGGTGCCCGCCTTCCCGCAGTACCTCTCCGGTTTCGTGCACGCGCTGGAGCCGGTGCCCGGGCTCGCGCCGTTCGTGGTGGAGACGATGTCCACCGCCTTCGCCCAACTGCCCGATCCGGTGCTGCTGCCCTGGCTACCCAACCTGGTCACCACGCTGCGCGCGCACGGGCCGGAACTGGTGCCGCTGCTGGTCCGGGAGGCGGCGCGTACCTTCCCGGGCACGCTGGCCGCACTGGACTCCTGGGTGCCGCCCTGGGCGGGTACCGCCGCCACGGTCACGCCGACCGTTCCCGAGCGACCCATCGGGCAGGTGCATGCCCTGCTGGCCGGGCACCGGGAGCCGGTGGACGCGGTCGCCGCGCTCCTCGGCGTCACCGGTGACTGGCAGGGCGGCGACGACGGTACGCCGAGGCTCACCGCGGCCGCCCTCGTGCGGGCGTACCCGGAGACCGCCGAGGCCGTGGCGACGGTGCTGGGCCTACCGAACCGCGACGGCGGCCCGACCTGACCCGGGCCGGGTCCGCCGGGGTACGAGCAGGAGCGCCACGGCCGCGTGTCGGACGGGTGAGACGACGGCGGCCCCGTGCGGTCAGCTCATCGCGCCGCCGCCTTCTCCGGCGCGGATGCGGGAGACGGTGCGGGTGCCGCGCCGAAGGGTACGGCCGATGCCGTTCGCCGCACGGGTGCGGGGTGTTGCCAGAGACCACGGCGGGACAGCTCCGGCAACACGCCCTCACCGAACCGGTACGCCTCCTCCAGGTGCGGGTAGCCGGAGAGCACGAACTCGCTGATGCCCGCCTCGACGTACTGCTCGATGAGGTCGGCGACCTGCTGATGGTCGCCGACGAGAGCGGTACCGGCACCGCCGCGCACCAGCCCGACGCCGGCCCACAGGTTGGGGTGGATCTCCAACCCGTCCTTGGTGCCGCCGTTGAGGGCGAGCATGCGGCGCTGGCCTTCGGACTCGCTGCGGCGCAGACCGGCCTGGACCTGACGGATCTGTTCCTCGGAGATGCCCGACAGCAGCCGGTCGGCCTCCGCCCAGGCCTCCTCGGCGCTGTCCCGGGCGATGGTGTGGACCCGCAGGCCGAAGGTGAGGGTGCGGCCCTGCCGCTCGGCGAGTTGGCGCACCCGACGCACCTTCTCGGCCACGGCGTCCGGCGGTTCACCCCAGGTGAGGTAGACGTCGACGTGTCGGGCCGCCACGTCCAGCGCCGCCGGTGACGATCCGCCGAAGTAGATCCTCGGGATCGGGTCGGGAAGCTGGCTCAGCACCGCCTCACTGAGTTGGAAGTGCGTGCCCTGCACGTCGACGGGTTTGCCCGACCACAGCGCCCGGATGATGTCCAGGAACTCGCCGGTGCGCTGGTAGCGGGCGTCCTTGTCGAGGAAGTCTCCGTACATCCGCTGCTCGTGGCTCTCACCTCCGGTGACCACGTTGAGCAGCAGCCGACCGCCGGAGAGGTTCTGGAAGGTGCCGGCCATCTGCGCCGCGAGGAACGGTGCGGTGAGGCCGGGGCGGAACGCGACGAGGAACTTCAGTCGCTCCGATACGCTGCTCAGCATCGCGGTGGTGATCCAGGCGTCCTCGCACCAGGCGCCGGTGGGAGTCAGGGCGGCCTCGAAGCCGAGCTGCTCGGCCGAGCGGGCGATCTGCCCGAGGTAGGCGACCGAGGCGGCTCGGGCACCCACGTCGGCCGGGGTGCCGTGCCCGCCGCCGACGATCTGTCGGCCGTCACCGCCGTTGGTCGGCAGGAACCAATGGAACGCGAGTTGGGTCATGAGCTCACCTGTCGTGGTTGTGGGTGGGGTGGGGTGCTGTCAGGCTGCGGCCGGTACGCCGAGCCGGTCGAGCAGGTGCCGGCGCAGCGCGCCGAAGCCGGGGTCGTCCGGCGCTCGCGGATGGGCCAGCGGCACCGCGATGTCGTCGACCACCCGACCGTCGGCCAGTACCAGCGCGCGGTCCGCGAGCAGCAGCGCCTCCTCCACGTCGTGGGTGACCAGCAGCGCGGCGAATCCGTGCTCGGCGCGGAGCCGACCGAACAGGGCCTGCATCCGCAGCCGGGTCAGCGCGTCCAGCGCGCCGAACGGCTCGTCGAGCAGCAGCAGGTCCGGCTCGCGCAGCAGGGCACGGGCCACCGCGACCCGCTGGGACTGGCCACCGGACAGCTCGGCCGGCCAGGCCCGCTCCCGGCCCGCCAGGCCGACCTCGGCCAGCGCCGCAGCGGTACGGTCCCGCACGTCGGGGCCGGTCACGCCGAGCGCCACGTTGTCGGCGACCCGCTTCCACGGCAGCAGCCGGTGCTCCTGGAAGACCACCGCCAGGCTGCCGTGCACCTGCCAGTCGCCGGTCGCGTCCCGGTCGAGCCCGGCGAGGATCCGCAGCAGGGTGGTCTTGCCCGAGCCGCTGCCACCGAGCAGCGCGACCACCTCACCGGAGCCGATCGTCAGGTCGACTCCGTCGAGGACCACCGTGTCCCCGAAGCCACGCCGCACCCCGGTGGCGGTGACTACGTCGCCTGTAGACCGCGTCGCCATGTCAGCGTCTTCCTTTCGACAACCCGCAGGATCAGATCTGACAGCAGGCCGAGCAGGGCGTAGACGAACAGGCCGACGAGGACCACGTTGGTCTGGCTGAACTCGCGGGCCTCCATCATCAGGAAACCGATGCCGCTGTGGGTGGCGACTGTCTCGCCGACCACCAGGCTCAGCCATGCGGCGCCGGTCGCCAGGCGCAGCCCCAGGAACAGTGACGGCAGCGTCCCGGGCAGCACGACGTGGCGGATGCGGGCCAGCGCCCCGAGCCCACAGGTGCGGGCGGCCTCGACCAGCCGCTCGTCGATGTCCCGGATGCCGGCGTAGAGGTTGAAGTACATCGGGAAGAACACGCCCAGGGCCACCAGGGTGATCTTCAGCGACTCACCGATGCCGACCCATATGATCAGCAGGGGCACCAGTGCGAGGTGGGGCAGCATCCGGGCCATCTGGACCGGTGGATCGACCAGGTCGTCGCCGACCCGCAGCAGGCCCGCGATCGAGCCGAGCACCAGCGCGAGTCCGACGCCGATGGCCAGGCCGACACCGGCCCGGGTCAGCGAGTCGAGCAGGTGCTCGACGAGCCGACCGTCCTCGGCCAGCCGCCAACCGGCGAGGAGCACGTCACTGATCGCGGGCAGCTTCTCCTCGGGGAGGACACCCATCCGCGAGGACGTCTCCCAGAGCGCGACGAGCACGACGGGGGTGGTCAGCCGCCGCCATCGCCATCGGTTGGCCCGTACGGCGGGGCGCGCGGTCCTCCGCGCGGTGGCCGCCGGTGGTCGGGTGGCCAGCTCCGTCATGTGAAGACCTCGTTGAAGGTGGTGTCGACGCGGGCCTTGATGTCGATCGGCTCGGGTATCAGCCCGAGGTCGGCGAAGCCGTCGGCGATCGCCTGCAACTCGTCGCCGATAGCCGACGTGACCGGGGCGAGCGGCTTGGCGCTGCGGTCCAGCGACCGTCTCGCCACGTCCTCGGGGATCTTGAGCTCGGGCGCGAGCACCCGTGCCCGTTCCTCCGGGTTCTCGGTGCCCCAGTCGGTGGTGGTGTCGAGCTTGGTCAGCAGGTCGCGGACCTGATCCGCCTTCTTCTCGACGGCATCGGGCGAGGCCAGGATGTACTGCCGGTTGCTGGCCAGCCCGGTCGCGTCGGCCAGGATCTTGACGCCGGGTTGTTCGGCGATGGCGAAGTACGGATCCCAGATGATCCACGCGTCGACCTGCCCGGCATCGAAGGCGGGCCGCCCTTCTGCGGGCTTGAGGTATCTGACGGTGATGTCCTCCAGGGTCATGTTGTTGGCTTCGAGCAGCTTGACGAGCAGCCAGTGCACGTTGGAGCCCTTGTTGAGCGCGATCGTCCGGCCCTTGAGGTCGGCGAAGGTCTGGAAGCCGCTGCTCTCCTTGACCAACACCGCCTCGCCCTGCGGCACCTCGTCCGAGGTCGCCACGATCTTGAAGGGGATCTTGCCGGCGGCGGCGAAGATGGGCGGGGCCTCGCCGGTCTCCCCGACGTCGATCGACCCGGCCTTGAGCGCCTCGGTGAGGGCCGGTCCACTCTCGAACAACGCCCAGGTCACGTTGGGCGCCTCCGAGCGGGCCTTGAGCAGGCTCAGGCTGCCGTAGCGCTGGTATCCCACCCGCAGCGGACCATCGCCGCCTCCACTTCCCTCAGCCTCACCGCAGGCGGTGAGTGCCCCGGCGGCTAACACGATTGCTCCGAATACGGCGAGTGCGCGGCAGCGCCAGAAGGACCTGTGCATGGCCAAAGTCTACTGAACCTATGGGAAAAATGGGAAGTGGCATTCACGTAGTTGTGTCTTCCCACGTCAACACCATTGCGGCAGGGCTGATCCGCCCTCACGACCGCCCCCGGGGGCGTGATCCCGGGCTGTCCGAACCCCCAGCGCCGCGCGGGTAAAGCCGTCCGCAGGCGTGGTCGACAGTGCGCCCGATCCGAGGCTCGACCCCATCGGCGGCCGTGACCGCCGGTTCCGGCACTCACCTGTCGGCTCTGAGCCACCGCGTCCGGCGTCGGCCGATCCGCAAGGTCCTACCCCTGGTGATCGGCGAGCGCGTGTTGGGAAGGCGCACCGTGAAGCGGGCCCCCCGACCCGGATGGCCCTCGGCCTCGATCGTGCCGTGATGGCTCGTGACGACCTCCTGGAGCAGGGCCAGTCCCAGCCCGAAGCGACGGTCTCCGGATCCCGCGCCACGGTGGAACCGGTCGAAGATCCGCTTGGCGTCCGCCGGGTCGAAACCTCTCCCGGTGTCGGCGATCACGAGTTCGGCCCAGTCACCGGCCTGCCGGAGTGTCACGTCGATGCGGCCTCCCGCCGGGGTGTGGACCAGCGCGTTGGACAGCAGTTCGCCGGCCACCCGGCACAGCGCCGACTCGACCCCCGGCACCGGAAACGGATCGTCGGGAATGTCCATGGTGAGCGTGATTCGGCGCTCGGCGGCGCGTTCGGTCTCGGCGGCGACCACCGTCGCGATCAGCGAGGTGAGGTCGACCGGCGGGTCCGGCTTGCGGTCGGCGGGAGCGGCGGCGAGTCGGGCCGAGAGCAACAGGTCGTCGACGACCTCACCGAGCCGCCGGGTGGTGCCGATCAGCCGTTCCAGGTCGTCCAGGTTCGTGGCGGCGCCGTCGTCGCGCGCCCGCCGAGCGATCAACTGGGCCCGGGTGTGCACCTGGGCGATCGGGGTGCGCAGTTCGTGGCTGGCGTCGGCGACGAAGCGGCGCTGCCGGGTCAGCGCCTCCGCGAGCGGTGCGACGGCTCGACGGCTGACGAGCACACCGGTCAGCATGGCGGCGAGCAGCCCGACCGCCGCCGCGAGGCTGAACGCGAGCAGGAGGTGCCGTCGGTCGGACAACTGGAAACGGGCGTCGAACACCGCCTGGATCACCGTGTCGCCGCGTGCCTCGGTACGCACGTGGTAGGTCGTGCCGTTGCGCGTGACCTTGGTGATCTCGGTGCTCCGGGTGGCCGCCACGGTGGTCAGCGCCCGGGTCAACGGGAAGCCCGGTGGCGGCGGGTTGGTGCCGGTCTGCACGGTGGTGCCGTCGTACTGGAAGATCCAACTACAGGCGGGCGGTCCGGCGATCGTGCCGTGCTCGGTGCCCCAGCTCAGCTCACGCCGGATCTGCGCCTCCTGGCTACGGACCAGGACCGCGTACGAGATGCCGCCGGCCAGCAGCAGCAGGGCACCGATGGTCAGGCCGACGAACAGGCCGATCCGCAGTCGGGTCCGTCGTACGATCGCCCGTTCGGCCGCCTCCATCAGAGCGTTCCGAGGCGGTAGCCGAGCCCGTGCACGGTGCGTACCACCGCACGGCCGAGTTTGCGCCGGAGGTAGTAGACGTAGGTGTCCACTATCGACGCGGCGCTGGCCTCCTCGAAGACCTTGCGGCGCAGCACGCCCCGTGGGTGTACGGCGTTCGGTCGGGCCGCCAGCACCCGCAGCAGCTCGAACTCGCGGGCGGACAGCGCCACCCGGGTGCCGTCGGCCAGCACCGCGTCGCGCGCCGTCAGGTCGAGTAGCCCGTTGCCGATGCGCAGCACGTCGGTCGACTGGGACGTACGCCGACACAACGCCCGGACCCGGGCGCTCAGTTCGTCGATGTCGAAGGGTTTGACCAGGTAGTCGTCGGCGCCCGCGTCCAGCCCGGCGATCCGGTCGTCGACCGTGCCACGGGCGGTGAGCATCAGGGTCCGGGCCGGTATCGACCGGGCGCGTAGCCGGGTGACCAGGTCGAGGCCGTCGAGTGCCGGCAGCATGCGGTCGATGACCATCACGTCGTAGGTACGGGTCAGTCCGAGATGCAGTCCACGTTGGCCGTCGGAGGCGCGGTCGACGAGGTAACCTTCGTGAGCCAGCGTCTCGGTGAGTAACTCGGACAGATCTGCGTCATCCTCGACCAGCAGCAGCCGGTTCGATCCTCCGCCCCGCATGCGCCAACAATCTCATAGATAGAGGTCGATGTAATCAGTGATATTTGCCTCTTCAACTATTTGAAACCACCAGCGCGGGCGAGCGTGCGGCGTCGGGCCGTCGAGCCTCCCGGCGCTCGATCCAACTCAACGTCGGCGTCGTCATCAGCGTGGTGACCAGCGCGACCAGCACCAACACGGTGAACAGGGACGAGTTCACGATGCCCGCCTCCAGCCCGACGTTCAGGGCGATCAGCTGCATCAACCCGCGAGCGTTCATCAACGCGCCCACCCGCAGCGCGACACCCGACGGCTCCCCACGCAGCCGGGCCGCCACCCAGCAGGCACCGAACTTGCCGACGATCGCCGCCGTCACGCAGGCCAGCGCGAAGAGCAGCACCGGCATGGAACCGAGCAGTCCGAACTCCGTCCGCAACCCCGAGTAGGTGAAGAACAACGGCAGGAAAAGGGTCGCGGCGACCGGAGTCAGGGTGTCCACCACCTTGTCGGTGTTGTCGGTACGAGGCATCACCACGCCCATCGCGAACGCGCCGAAGACCGCGTACAACCCGATCTCGTCGGTGTACCAGGCGACCAGGAAGAGCAGGGCGACCGTGCCGAGCAGCCGGGTGCGGTCGGTGAGGCCACGACGGGTCATCAACGCGGTGGTGATCCCACGCCCGCCGAACCAGAGCACCAGTCCGAAGAGAACCGTCCCGCCGACGGTGACGATCGCCGGACCGGCCTGGCCGGAGGCGAAGGCCAGGACGGCGGCCAGCAGGATCCAGGCGGCCATGTCGTCGATCGCGCCGCTGGCCAGGGAGAGGGTGCCGTGCCGGGTGCCGGCGTGCCCGTGCTCGGTGATGATCCGGGCCAACATCGGAAACGCGGTGATGGCCAGCGCGACACCGACGAACGCGGCGGAGACCCCGAGCGACGTCCCGTCGGCCCTGATCGGCACCGCACCGGCGGTCACCAGGACCAGCAGCACCCCCAGCAGCAGCGGCGCGGTCACCCCGGCCAGTGAGATCACTCCGGCGGTGCCGGCGAGCCCGGTGACCCGATGGGAGCTGAACGCGTACCCGGCATGGAACATGAACAGCACCAGTCCGACCTGACCCACGATGTAGAGCACCGGCAGCAGCGGGGCGGGGAACAGGGCGTTCTGCACGTCCGGCAGGAGCAGCCCGAGCAGCGACGGCCCGAGCAGGACACCGGCGAGCATCTCGCTGACCACTGCCGGCTGGCCGACCTTGCCGAGCAGCCAGGCGACCCCCTTGCAGAAGATCAGGATCACCGTGACCGCGATGAAGAACCGTGGTGCCAACTCCGTGGGAGTCATCGGACCGCCTTCTCGAAGTAGCTGGAACACAACCGCTGCCGCCGGGCATCGAGCACCATCCAGGTGCCGAGCACCAGTTGCCGGACACTGCGACCCACGTCGGCCCACCGGTCCCGCAGCCGCATCGCGGCCAGTCGTAGCCGTCCCGGGCCGGCACACCCGGCGGGGGTCAGATAGGCCGGGCCCCGGCTGGGCAGTGACCGGGTGTGTGAGACGGAGGAGGCCAGGACGAATCGGCGCAGCACCTCACGGGTCGCCGCGCGCATCATCACCGGCGCGACGCCACGGGCCGGACAGGCCCGGTTCGCGGGCACACCGTACGGGATGAAGTGCACGTCACCACGGGAGAGCGTGCGCCACCGGTCCGGGTCGAACCGGCTGTCACCAGCGGCTCCCCCTCGGTGGAACGCCGGATAGTTGAACAGCAGCACCGACCCGGTCGGCAGGGACACCCCCGTGGGCAGCGTGATCGGCGCCGAGGTGATCCGGTGCGCGACGCCGAAGAGTGGATACAACCGGAGCGTCTCGTCGATGACCCGGTCCAGCGCGGCGTCGTCGTCGAGCTCCCGCTGTGCGTCGGGATGTGTGGCGAGGGCCAGCAGCACGTGCGCCATCGCCTCGGACATCTGCACGACCGCCGTGTTGAAGAAGGCACCTTGCAGGTACCAGGCCGTTTCCTGCGCGGTGAACGGTGGCGGCAGCGTCACCGGGCAGGTTCCCGCCTCGATCCGCCCGAGCAGGTATTCGGTCAACCGGTCACGTCGATCCATGTGCCGCAACCCGACGCACTTCAGCGCGGTGACCACGTCGTCCGCGTTGGCCACGATCAACGTACGGGCGGTGGGTGACGCCACCTCACCGAAGACCAACTCGTGGTAGACCTCGGCCCACACCGGCATCATCAGGTCACGCAGCCGGACATGGCTGGTCCGATCGGCGGGCAACTCGTCCAACACCCGCCGGGTGGCAGCGGTCGCGAGCGCGTCGGCGCGCTCGCGTCGGACCGCCAGCACCCGCCTGGTCGTGGCGGCCACCGTCCGGTAGCGCTCACCCGGCTCCAGATGCTCCTGGTGCATGTGCGGCCCAGGGGCCAGCCAGTACCAGAACAGGTCCGACAACCCGGCCCCCCGGCTACGCCCGTCGGCCGCCGGATCCGCGTACACCCGCTCGAAGTGCTCCATGCCGACGGTGGGGCCCGGCACCGGGATGCCCTCCTCGCCGTTGACCCGGGCGAAGACCCGCTCCCGCAGCCGGACGACGGCCGACGGCAGCCAGGACGGGACGGTCCAGACCACGCCGCACACCGCCAGGACGATCAGCACGCCCACGGCGCTCATCCGCATCCCCCCACGAGGTCACGGCTCAGGTCACCCGGCCCGGCGGCACCGGCCAGCGCCAACGCCCGGTCCAGGTCGGCACGCAGCAGGTCGAGCACGTGCCGCACCCCGGCGACACCACCCACCGCCAGCCCCCACAGCACCGGACGCCCGACCAGCACCGCGCTCGCGCCGAGCGCCAACGCCACCAACACGTCCGTGCCCCGCCGGACGCCACCGTCGAGCAGCACCGGCAGTCGGCCCTCGACGGCCGCCACGATCCCGGGCAACGCGTCCAGGGTGGCGACCGCACCGTCGAGCTGCCGTCCCCCGTGGTTGGAGACCACCACCCCGTCGACGCCGTGCGCCACCGCCAGTCGGGCATCGGCGGGGTGCAGTACGCCCTTGAGCAGGATCGGCAGCGTGGTCAGCTCACGCAGCCAGTCGATGCGTGCCCAGTCCAGCCCGGCGTCCATCTCGATGTCGCGGACCCGGCCACTCGGGTCACGCATGTTCTCGCAGACCAGTCCGGGCGGCAGATCGACGAAGCCGTGTCGCAGGTCGCGTTCCCGTCGGCCGAACACGGGCGAGTCGACCGTGACGACCAGGGCGCGGCAGCCCGCGGCCTCGACCCGCCGGACCAGCGCCGTGGTGAACGCGAGATCCGACTGCGGATACAGTTGGAACCAGAGCGGCCCGCCGGCGGCGGCGATCTCCTCGATCGGCTGGGTCGCCGCCATGCTGACCACCATCACCGTGCCCGCCTCGGCGGCGGCGCGGGCGGTGGCCGCCTCTCCCCCGGGATGCGCCAGCCGGTGGAAGGCGGTCGGCGCGATCAGCACCGGCATCGCGAGGCGACTGCCGAGTAGCGAGATCCGCAGGTCGCGCTCGCGCGCCCCACGCAGGACCCGGGGCACGAGCCACCGTCTGGTGAACGCCTCCTCGTTGGCGCGCAGCGTCCGCTCGTCCCCGGCCCCGCCCGCGAAGAAGTCCCAGTACACCGGGTCCAGGCGACGCCGCGCACCGTCGGCCACCTCGGCGAGGTTCAGCTCCGTGCCGTCCAGAGCGAGCATCTCAGCCCTCGACACCGCTCAGGCAGTCGCCGACGAACGCGATCAGCGGCGCGACGTGGACGTCGGGCCGGTCCCACTGGTTCTCCAGGTTCTCCGCCAGGTGGTGGGTGGCGACGACCCGCCCCGCCCGGTGGTAGCGGACGACCGGGTGCAGGTAGGCGGCGTCGTGGGCCTGACCGACGACGTTCTGCGCCACCCGGCTGACCGTGACGTCGAACGGATCCACCTGGTCGTGCTCGGGGCCGTACTCCAGGGTCACCACGAAGGCGTGCCGGTAGTCGTGGTCGTCGCTGCGCAGGCCGATGTGGGTGAAGTAGTCGATCGGCACCTCGTCGTGGTAGCGGGCGTCCGACCCGGCCACGGTGACCACGTCGCCGAGGACGCCGAACTGCTGCCACAGGGCGGAGGTGCGGTTGACCCGGGCGATGATCGCGTCGGCGATCGACTCCGCCGTGGCGTCCAGCTTCTCCGACGGCCACGGCGTGTCGTCGTACCGGCGCTCCAGGATCTTGTGCAGGGCCCGTACGCCGTACCGGAAGCCGTGGATGAAGCCACTGGTCGAGCGCTTGAAGTCGCGTTCCTGGGAGAGCGTGCCGGCGAAGTACAGACCGGCTACGTTCACCGACTCCCACTGCGGGGTCTGGGCCGGGAAGCGGTCCTTGATGGCGAGCGCCGGACGGCAACTGTCGTCGAAGATCGACGCGTCGAAGCCGAATCCGGTGCAGGCGAGCACCCGGTCGTACCAGAGTTCCTTGACCACCTCGTCGGCCCGGGAGAACGCGAACGTGACCTTGAAACCGGTGCCGTCGCGCTCGATCCGTCTGATGTGGCCGTCCAGGATCGCGTTGGCCGACTTCAGCTGGTAGGTGTCCAGGAAGTTGTTGTTGACCGCGCGCAGATGCCCGACGTAATGGGTCCGCCAGGCCATCCGGATCGAACTCGGACCGGCGAGGTGGATCAGCGTGGTGGTCTCCATCAGGTTCTCCGCGGTCTCGAACGCGGAGTTCCCCTTGCCGATGATCAGCACCTTCTGGTCGAGATAGTCGCGCGGATCGACGGACATGTCCGCGTACTGCTCCGCCAGCTCCATGCCCGGGATCTGCGGGACGTACGGCCGGGAGACGCCGGTGGCGACGACCAGCCGCCGCGCCCGGAAGGTCTGCCCGGCCTGGACCTCGAAGATCCCGTCGACCTTGCTGACCGACGTCACCCGGGAGTTGTACCGGACCTTGACCCCCGTCTTCGCGGCGAAGTCCGCCAGGTAGCGGACCATCACGTCGGCGTCCGGGAAGTACCGCTCCGTGTACCCGGTGAACCGCAGCGTCGGATCGTCGCTGAGCAGCGAGTTCCAGTCCAGTCGTAGGTTCAGCTCCGGATCGTCCGAGCCGGTGTGCGGCTTGTTGATGGAGATCAGTTGCCGGTGGCGGGGAAAGCGGGCGAAGAACGCGCCCGGGATGTCCGCGCCCTCCAGCACCAGGTAGTCGCGTTTGCCGTCGGCTTCCAACAGGGCGCCGAGCTGGAGTCCGGCCGGCCCGGCACCGATGATCAGATAGTCAAGCGTCACAGCTGCCACTCCACGGAAGAGATCGGAGGAAGGTCGACATTCGCGATGACATCGGCGGCACGCCGAACGTCACCGTCCAACGGCCGGTCCGGGTCGACCGGTGGTATGGCCTCGGCCAGCGCGGCCAGCACCTCGGCGCAGCCTGGTGCGGTCGGCGGACGCGCACCGACGTACGCCGCCTGACGCAACCCCAGCGCGAGCGACCCGACGACCAGGTGCAGCAGCCGGGCCTGGTCCAACGCCCGCAGCGCGGCCTGGGTGCCCAGCGGGATGACATCCTGGTTGTGCAGGTTGGTCGGCAGGCTCTGCATGCTCGCCGGAACCGCGTCGCGGCGGATCTCGGTGACCAGCGCGGTCGACGCCAACTGCACGCCCTGTAGGCCGTGCTGCTGCCCCGGCCCGGCGGCCAGCATCGGTGGCAGGCCGCCGTTGCGGTTCGGGTCCACCAACAGGTCGAGTTGACGTTCGGCGAGGTTGCCGACCTGCGCCACGACCATCGACAGCACGTCGGCGGCGAACGCGGCCGGCTGGCCGAAGAAGTTGCCGCCGTGCACGACGAGGTCCTCGTCGGGAAAGAACAGCGGATTGTCGCTGACGGCGTCCAGGTCGGCCCGGACGACGGAGTCGACGTAGCGTAGGGCGTCCTCGGCCGCGCCGAGCAGTTGCGGCGCACAGCGGATGCTGTACGGCTCCTGAAGTGGACGCTTGCCGGACGGCACGAGCCCGGCGCTGACCCGGCGCATGTACGCGCCCACGTCGATGGCGCCCGGATGGCCGAACGCCCGCAGCAGCCGGGCGTCGAGGAACTGCGGATCGCTGCCGAGCAGATCGGCGAGCAGGCAGGTGAGCACCTGGACCGCCCGGTGCGAGGCGCGCACCGAGTCCACCGCGAGCGCCGTCGCCGCGGTGGTCAGCGAGGTGCCGTTGACCAGTGCCAGGGCATCCCGACCGTCCAGTGGCAGCGGTTCGAGACCCGCCTTCTCCAACGCCTCGGCCGCGGGCAGCCGTACCCCGTCGAGGTAGGCGTACCCGCGACCACGTAGTGCCTGGGCCGCCGCGCCGAGCGGGATCAGGTCGCCGCTGGCCCCCACCGAGCCCAACCGGGGTATCACGGGGACGAACGTGGTCGCCAGCATCGCCGTGAGCGCGTCGATGACGTGCGGGGACACCCCTGAGACCCCCCGGGCCAGCGACCAGGCCCGGATCAGCATGGTCGCGCGGACGACCTCCGGTGCGAGGTCCGGGCCCTGCCCCGCACCGAGGTGAGCGAGCGTGTTGTCGGCCTGGTCGCGCAGATCGGCCCGGCCCTGGTACCCCACCAGGGCACCGAAGCCGGTGGTGGCGCCGTACACCGTGCGGTCGTCGCCGAGCACGTCGGACAGGAACGCGCGGGTGGTCGCGACCCGTTCCCGGACCTCCGCCCCGACCACGACCTTGACCGGGTCACGAGCAGCGGTCAGGTCGGCGATCCGCAGCGGTACCGCGAGATCTACCTCTCTCGTCATGCGAACGCACCCTAGAGACGGAATCTCAGAACGCTCTGAAATCGGGGCGTTACGTTGCGCCACATGACGCTCGATTACCTGATCATCGGAGCTGGGCCGGCCGGACTCCAGCTCGCCGCCCTGCTGCAGCGCGACGATCGTGAGTATCTGGTGCTGGAGGCAGGCCCCACACCGGGCACCTTCTTCACCACCTATCCCCGGCACCGGCAACTCATCTCGATCAACAAGATCTGGACCGGTTCCGAGGACCCGGAGTTCAACCTGCGGGCGGACTGGAACTCACTGCTCACCGACGACCCGGCGCTGCTGTTCAAGAACTACAGTCGGCGCTACTTCCCCGACGCCGCCGACCTGGTGCGATACCTCGCCGACTTCGCCCGTGGCCTGCGGGTGCGGTACGACACCCGGGTCACCCGCGTCGCACGTGACGGGGACCTGTTCACCGTCGCCACCGGCGACGACACCCTGACCGCCCGCCGGGTCGTGGTCGCCACCGGGGTCTCCCAGCTGTACGTCCCACCGATCGAGGGCGCCGAACTCGCCGAGCGGTACGACACGGTCAGCGTCGACCCGGACGACTTCACCAACCAGCGGGTGCTCATCATCGGCAAGGGCAACTCGGCCTTCGAGACCGCCGACGCACTGATCGAGACGGCCGCCGTCATCCACGTCGCCGGTCCACACTCGATCAAGATGGCCTGGCAGTCCCACTATGTCGGGCACCTCCGCGCGGTGAACAACAACTTCCTGGACACCTACCAGCTCAAGTCGCAGAACGCGGTGCTCGACGGCACCGTCGAACGGATCGTCCGGCGCGACGACGGCGGCTACCGGATCGACTTCCGGTACGCCCGCACCGTCGAGTCGATCCGGCAGATCGACTACGACCGGGTCATCCTCTGCACCGGGTTCCGGTTCGACGCGAGCATCTTCGACCCGTCGGCCGCGCCGCGCCTGGTGATCAACGACCGTTTCCCGGAGCAGACGTCGGCGTACGAGTCGGTCGACGTCCCCGGCCTGTACTTCGCCGGCACCCTCACCCAGCAGCGCGACTTCAAGCGCTCGACCAGCGGATTCATCCACGGTTTCCGGTACGGCGTACGTGCCCTGCACCGGATTCTCAACGCCCGCCACCACGACTCGCCGTGGCCGTCCACACCACTGGACAACACTCCGGAGGCGATCGCCGACGCGTTCCTCGCCCGGCTCAACCGGACGTCGGCGTTGTGGCAGCAGTTCGCGGTCCTCGGTGACGTCGTCACCATCTCCGGCGACACCGCGCTCTACCAGGAGGAGGTGCCGGTCGCTTACCTGCACGACGGCGGCCTGGGCCCCGAGCCGTTCGCGTTCGTGGCCACCCTGGAGTACGGGCCGGACCACGACCAGGTCGACCCCTTCGACATCACGGTCCCCCGGATCGCCGAGAACGACGCCGAGCACGCACACGACGCCAGCTATCTGCACCCGGTCATTCGGGTCCACCGTGGAGGCCGGGTCGTCGCGGAGCACCACCTCGCGGAGAACCTCGAGAACCACTGGAACCTTCCCGGCGTACACCACCAGCCACTCGTGCTCTTCATCAAGGGTGTCCTCTCCGATGCGGGCTGAGATCTGGCCACAGCCCGTGTTGGACCTGCTCGCCACCGGAGGTGACCGGCCGGTCTTCTGCGACGGCGACCGGACGGTCACCGCGGCGCAGATGTCCCGGCTGGTCCGCCGGATCGCCGCCGGGCTGCGCACCGCCGGGGCCGGGCCGGGCGTCGGGGTCGCCCTGCGGCTCGGTGTCAATGCCGAGGCGTTCGCCGCGATCATCGCGGCCTTCGCGGTCGGCGCCCGGGTCTCCGGAATCCGACCCGACCTGCCCCCGGCGCAACTCGCCCACCAACTCGACGGCACCGCGCTACTCGTCGACGACGTCCGCGTCGCCGAACTGGTGGCGACGTCCGACGAGGAGACCACCCTGGTCGCCGCCGGCCGCCCGAGCGATGTCGCCCGGATCACCTGGACCAGCGGCAGCACCGGCAACCCGAAAGGCTGCGCACAGACGTACGCGGCGATGAGCGCGGCCTGGGCGCCCTACCCGGACCGCTGGCCCCCGGCGGTCGCCGACCTCGCCACCCGGTTGCAGCGCTATCTCGTCTTCGGCTCGTTGAGCAGCCAGGTCATGCTGGAGTACGCGGTGCTCACCCTGACCGCCGGCGGCACCCTGGTCGCGGAACGGTCCCCGGGATTTCCGGAGATGATCAGCCGGCACCGGGCGACCGCGAGTGTGATCACCGTCGGCAAGCTGCACCAACTCGTCCAGGCCCAGCGCACCTCTCCGACCGACCTGAGCAGCCTGCGGGCGCTGCTGGTCTCCGGCTCCCCGCTCGCGCCGGGCCGGCTCGCCGAGGCGCTCGACGTACTCGGCCCGGTGGTCTTCCACGGCTACGGGCAGACCGAGACCGGCATGATCACAATGGCGACACCGGCCGAGATGCTGGCGTCACCGGCGGTGCTCGCCTCGGTCGGCCGACCGCCGCCGGTCACCGAACTGTCCATCCGCGACGCCGACGGCCGTCCCGCCACCGAGGGGGAACTCTTCGTCCGGACACCCGCGCAGGCCCACGCCTACTGGACGGATCCGGCCGAGACCGCCGAGGTGTTCGTCGACGGCTGGGTCCGCACCCGCGACCTGGCCCGGCTGGACAGCGACGGCTACCTGCACCTGCTCGGCCGGGCCCGGGACGTCATCATCGTGCACGCCAACCTGGTGTACGCGGGCCCGATCGAGCGGGTCCTCGCCACCGACCCCACGGTCGCCGAGGCGTACGTCATCGGCCTGCCCGACGACGTCACCGGCGAGGCGGTGCACGCCTTTCTGGTACCGGCCACCGGTCGCGTACCGGATGTCGACCGGCTGCGCGCCCTGGTGGCGCAGACCCTGGGGGCACCGTCCGCCCCTAAGACGATCGAGTTGATCGACCGGGTGCCGGTGGCTCCGAGCGGTAAACCGGACAAGCGTGCCCTGGCCCGCACGACGATCAGGTGATCCCGGTCACCCGGGTGCGCTCGTACCGGCGGCTCAGGCGCTCGTGTCGTTGACCTGAAGTCACGTTGAGCTTCGATAGTGGGGGTCGATCGAGAGAACGGAGTCACCCGGATGATCGACCCCACGGCGGCAATCCGCATCGCTCGCCCCAGCGGAGACCTGGCGGCTGCGGAACGGTTCTACGTCGAAGGGCTCGGGCTGCACGTGCTGTACCGCGCGGCTGCCGAGTCTCCCGACGAGCACCACCTGGTCATGCTCGGTTGGCCCCAGGCCACCTGGCATCTCGAACTTCTCGGCGGACCCAACCTGAAGGTTGCCCCGACGCCGACATCCGAGGACCTGCTCGTGCTGTACCTGTCCGCGCCGGTCGAGGAGTCCACGATCGCCCGGCTCGAAGCAGCCGGTGGCCGTCGGGTCGCCCAGGGCACGTACTGGGATCGATGGGGTGTGACCGTCGAGGACCCCGACAGATACCGGCTGGTGCTGTCCAGCCGTGCCTGGTCCAACGCGACGTAGTCGGCAACTCCCGGGCCACGCGGTGCTCAGGGCGCCCGCAACCAGCGGGCGTGGATGTCCTGGTAGTGAAGCGGGTCGACGGCGGCCGGGTCGTCCAGGAGTTCGACGAGGAGAGCGCCGTTGGGAAGGTGGCGTGTCCGCTCGGCGATGTCGGGCAGCGGAGCCGGTGGTAGCCGGCGATCGGGGCCGAGGTAGGTCCACCAGCCGAGTTCGGCCGGCCAACCTCCGACGGGATGACTGGCGTCGTGGACGTCGAGATGCCAGATCTGCTCGGTCGACCACTCGTCCAGGATCCGACCGAAGTCGGCGTGCAGTCGTACGGCGGCGTCGAGCCACATGTCGGTCAGGCGGGCGTGCAACCGCCGGAACTCGTCGGCTTCCGGTGACGGGCGGCGGTGACCGTACGCCGCGTCCAACGCCCAGACGAGCTTCCCCGCCTGCCAGTCCACGAACATGTCGACGTCGTCGTTCGACCAGAGCTGGCCGGCCGCGCAACCTGTCGCTATGGCGTCGAGTGCGGTGTGCAGATCCTCGACCGTGCGCGCGTCGCAGTCCGGCTTGGTGAGCAGGTTGATCAGCCCGTCGGGGCGGCGCAGACTCAGACCACGCTCGGTCGCCAGGGCGTACAGCTCGGGCACAACCGACTCCGTCACCGGTACCCGCAGCTCCCACGACCAGTCCGAACCCACCGCGGCATCATGACCATCGGTCTCCGGTGACGGCAAGCCGACCACGGACGGTGACCTCGGACGGACGTGGGCCCACCACGCCAGGCCGCGCGGTGGGCGGCCCCGCGCCGAGGTGGTCAGCTGGTGGTACGGGTCAGGGTGCCGTTGACGTAGAGCCCTTCCTGACAGGTGCGCGGCGCGGACGCGCCGACCGGGTTACCCGGTTGCCGACAGGAGACGGTCAGGACCACCCGGGCGCCCGCCGGCACCCGGATCGGGGTGACCGAGTGGTAGTCCTGGTTGCGGAAGTTCTCCAGAGCGTAGGTGACCACCCGCACGTCGTCGGCGGTGATGGTCAGGGTCCCGGTGTCCCCCTGCGGGTTGTCGACCAGGAAGTCCGTGATCAGGAGCACCCGATTGCGGGGCACGGTGTAGCTGCTCGACGCCGTGCTGCCGGGGTTCGCCCGCACCGACAGCGCGGTGGCGAACTGCCCGCCCCGGCCGCTGCCCGTGCTGCCGCCGGTGGCCGTCGGTGACGGCGACGGGGGTGGTGGGGCTGCGGCGCGTTCCTGTTCGACGGCGTCCCGGGCCGCCTCACCGGCGGCCACACTCGCGACCTCCCTCGCCTCCGTCGCCACCTGCTCGGCCCGCTCGTCGGCCGCCTCCCGGGCCGCCGACTGCACCGCCGGCCGCAGCAGCCCGAACCAGGCGGCGAGCAGGAGCAGCAGCAACGCCAACAGCAACGCCAACAACCTGAGCAGCCGGGCGGAGAACACCGGCTGCTGCACCAGCGTCCCGTCCAGGGTGACGGCCCCGCCCGCAGAATCGGTCAGCAGAGCCCGGAACGGCAGGTGACGAGGGGTGCCCTGCCAGAGCAGCCGCCGCGCCCGGACACCGAGTACGGCCGGGTACGACTCTCCGGCGGCCAGGGTCACCGTGCCCGGCCGGGGCGAGCAGCGCAACTGTTCGTTCTCGTCGGCGGCGCTGATGGTCAGGGTCTCTGGGACGTTGCCGCCGTTGACCCCGGTGAGGCGGTAGCGCGCACCGAGCCACGCCCGACGCACCAGCGGACGCAGTTCGGCGGTGACCTCGTGGAAGGGCGCGATGGTCAGCACGCCCTCCTCGACCGTGGCGGCCTCCGGCGTCTCGGACGGGACCACCCGCACGCCGTACGGCAGTTCCCCGGCCCGGACCTCGCTGGATCGGGGTGGCCGGACGGTCAGCGTGACGGTCTGGCTGGCACCCGGATAGAGGGAGACCTGCGGCGGGTCGAACGTCGCCCACGTGGCGGGTATGCCGATGATCTCGAAGGCGTACGCCTCGACGACGTCGCCCGCGTTGCGGACCGTCACGGGAATGTCGACGCTCTCTCCGGGCACGACCACCGGCGCCGTGTCCACCAGACCCAACGAGATGCTCATGTCCGCCGACGATAGGCGCGGCGGCTCCCCGGTAAACGGTCCGTCGGGGAACCGGCACGGGCAGAGTTCTTGCCCGTTAGGTCCACGTTAGGTGCGCGCGAAGTGCCCTGGGGCACCCTCTGCCGTAGCGCCCCGAGTGCCGCCGGTGCGGCAGCTCCGTACCGGAGGCCGGACACCGGGCGCCGACCTGTGGGGAGGCTGAAATGCATCGTGTCACGGTGAGCGTTCACGCGGACGACCCGATCTCCCGGGTGGGGGTGGAGAGCCAACTTCGCGCCCGACCGGACCTGTGGGTGGTCGACCCGGACCGGGAGCCGCCGAGCACCGTCGCGTTGGTGGTCGTCGACACGCTCGACGAGGCGACGACCGAGCTCCTGCGTCGGCTGCACCGCGCCGGAACGGTCAAACTGGTGCTGGTGCCGACCAGGATCGACGACGCCGGGCTGTCGCTGGCGGTGGAACACGGCGTGGTGGGTGTGGTCCGCCGTGACCAGGCGAGCGCGGAACGGCTCAGCCACATCGTGCTGGCCGTCGCCCGGGGCGAGGGCGCGCTCCCCGCCGACCTGCTGGGTCGACTGATGGCCCAGATGGGTCGGCTGCAACGGCAGGTACTCGAACCGCGCGGCCTGTCCCTGCTCGGGTTGTCCGCCCGGGAGGCCGACGTGCTTCGCCTGGTCGCCGACGGCTTCGACACCCGGGAGATCGCCAGCAAGCTGTCCTATTCAGAGCGCACGGTGAAGAACATCCTGCACGGCATCACCAGCCGCCTTCAGCTGCGCAACCGGGCACACGCCGTGGCGTACGCCCTCCGCAACGGGCTGATCTGAGAGCGGACCACCCCCCACGCGGGGTTGCCCTGACGGGCCAGCAGCGCTGCCCCCGCTGGTGCCCTCCGGTCCGTCGAGACCGGCCGACATCCGCCGCAGGATGACTTCCGAAGCTCGCCCATCGCACGCCTGTCGAGGTCCACTTGCGACGCATGATCGGATTGCCCGCCGTACTGGCCGTGCTGCTCCTCGCCGTACCCACGCCGACCGCCGGGTGGGTCGGCCCGATCCGGGCCGCGCCCGCGCCGGACCGGGCGGCGGCGCCCGCAGCGGCAGTCAACCCGGACGTGAGCCAGCGGATCGCGTACGCCGGCACCGGGCACCGCAGCATCGGCGTCATCCGGGGCGAGGGGTCGGCCGCGACCGCGGCGCCGTGGTTCGACGGCGGACCCGATCATTTCGACGATGAGGTGTCGGCCCGTGGGTCGGCCGTGACCTGGGTGAGCCGACGCGACGAGCGCACCACCGAGGTGTACCTGCGGCGCGGCACCGGGCCGGTGCTGCGGGTCACCCGCAACTCGACGGACGAGTCCCGGCCGGTGCTCTCCCCCGACGGCGTCCGGATCGCCTACAGCTCGGCCGCCGGTCGTGACGACGGCGGGCACGACATCTTCGTCGTCGACGGCGACGGGAACACCCGGCGGGTCACCGACGGCACCGGTCACCACACCTGGCCGACCTGGTCGCCGGACGGCACCATGCTGGCCTTCGCCGGTCGGCGTGGCGACGACACCGTCCCGCAGGTCTATCGACTGCCCGTCACCGGCGGTACGGTCACCCGGATCACCGACGAGCCTGGCGGGGCCGGTGAGCCCGCCTGGGATCCGAACCCGGAACACCAGCGGATCGCCTACACGATCGCCCCGGACGGTCCGGAACCCGAGGTGTGGCTGATCGCCCCGGACGGCACCGGCCGGGCCCGGATGCTGCCGCCCGGCTGGCAGGCCCGGCAGGCGGCCTGGACCGCCGACGGGACGACCGTGGCGTTCGTCAGTCGTACCCTGCCCGGCGGCGACACGACCGGAGACGTCGACCGGGTCTACTCCGTGGTGGTCCGCGACAACGTGTGCGAGTGCGTGATGGTGCAACGGCTCGCCGAGGACCGCGACGTCAGCCACCCCACCTGGTTGGCCGCTGCGGACGCCGACGCCGAAACCCTGCTCGTCGCCCGGACCAGCGCACCCGACCGGACCACCGCCACGGTGCAGGACATCCGGCCGGACGGGGTGGACCCCCGTGACCTGCGCCTACCGGTGTTGCGGGAGGACCCGGGGGCGATTATCGACTCACGGCTGCTCTGGGAGCCGGTCGACGGTGATCCGTGGTTCGAACGGCAGGCGTACTCCCCCGACGGGCAACGGATCGCGGTCAGCCGGTTCGAGACGGTCGACGGTGTCCGGACCGAACGGATCTGGATCGCCGACGCCGACGGTGGTCGGCCGCGCCTGCTGCCGATCGCCGGGCGGGGTCGCGGCGACCGGGAGACCGATCCGGCCTGGTCACCCGACGGCACCCGGCTCGCCCTGGTCCGCAGCTCGCCGGGCGACGGGCCGGATGCACCGCGCTCGCCGTCCCGGATCGAGGTGGTCGACGCCGACACCGGACGGCTCCAGCTGGAACTGCCGGTGCCGGACGCCTTGGCCGCGCTCGACGACACCCAACCGGCTTGGTCGCCCGACGGCACCCGGCTCGCCTTCACCCGGGGCACCTACCAGGGCGACGCGATGACACACATCTGGACCGCCGACGCCGGCGACGGGCTGGACCAGATCGACCTGACCGAGACGATCTGCGGCGGCGGATGCGCCGTCGTCGACGACAGCGCCGCGTTCTCACCGGACGGCACCCGGCTCGTGGTCAACCGGGAGGCCGACGGTCTGCTCCTGGTCGACCTGGACGGCGGTAACTGTCGGCTGCTGCTACCGGCCGGTGGAGGGTCCTGCGCCGGACCGGTGCCGGACCGTGACGACGGCCCACACCAGCCGAGGGACGTGGCCTGGTCGCCGGAGGGCGGGCGGCTGGTCTTCTCGGCCCGCCGGGCGGAGGACAACAACTCCCCCGAGGCGCTGTGGATCTACCACCTCGCCGACGACACGGTTCGGCCGCTCACCGCCCACCTGCCGGGACGGCAGAAGGAGCCGACCTGGCAACGCCGCTTCGACGTCGCCGCCGCCGTGTCCGTGCCCGCGCCGGAAACCACGGTGGGCGGCCGGACCTCGCTGCGGCTCGCCGTCACCGACCAGGGGCCGGCCCCCGCCGACGACGTGCAGGGCATCCTCCGCGTCCCGGAAGGACTGTCGGTGACCGGCATCGACACACCGGTCGGCGACTGCTCCCTCGACACCCTGCGCTGTGCGTTGGGGCGGCTTGAGGTGGGGCGTACCGTCGAGATCGCGGTCGAGCTGGTGGGCACCGCGCCCGGCAGCTTCGAGCTGGACTGGTCGGTGGAGGCCAGCCCGCTGGACACCGATCCGTCGGACAACCGCGCGACCACCACGGTACGCGTCGTCGCCGCACCGCCGGACAGCCCGGCCGACCCGGCGCTGAGCGTCACGGTCGGCCCCCGCCCGGCGTACGTCGGCGGCACCGTCACGGTGACCTACACGGTCCGCAACGCGGGCGCGACGACCGCGACCGGCCTGCGGCTGCGGCCCGGCCTTCCCGGAGGCGTACCGGTCGGCGGGGTGCTCGCCACCTGCCCGGCCGACGGCTGTCCGGTGCCGGACCTGGCACCGGGTGCCGCTGCCACCGTCACCGGTTCCCTCACGCCGACCGCAGCGCTCAACACGACCGTCGTGGGCACCATCGAGACCACCGGCGGCAACGCCGATGTGGACAACGACACCGCGAGCACGCCGCTGCGGGTACTCGCCCCCCGGATCGTGGCGATGCCGGAGATCGGGCCGCCCGGCTTCGTCACCGCGATCCGGGGGGTGGACTTCCCACCTGACCGGCCGGTGCGGCTCACCTGGGACGTCGGCATCACCGCCGACGCCGCGCCGGTACGCCCGGCGGCCGACGGCACCTTCACCGCCCAACTGCTGGTGCTGCCGAAGGACCGGTTGGGCAACCGGACGGCGGTGGCCACCGGCACCGGGTTCAGCCCGGTGAGCACGCCGTTCCTGGTGGTGCTGCCGGCCCAGCAACCACCCGGACTGCTGCACCGCCGCTGGTGACGACGATGGGGGCGCACACGTGATACACGAGGTTGACGAGGGCCTGCGGGGGTTGGTCACCGAGGAGGCGCTGGCCGGCACCGGAGTGGACGTGTCCTTCGAGGCACCCACCCGGGACTGGGCGGCGCGACGTAACTCGCCGACGGTGAACCTGTTCCTCTACGACATCCGCGAGGACCGGTCCCGGCACTTCCAGGGCCGGGTCGCCGAACGCGACGCGACCGGACGCACGGTCGCCTGGCACGACGCGCCGCACTTCTTCGCGTTGTCCTATCTGGTCACCGCGTGGACCAAACGCCCCACTGACGAGCACCGGCTGCTCGCCGCGCTGCTCGCCGGGCTGGTCCGGCACGACGAGCTGCCAGCCGACCGGCTGACCGGTTCGCTCGCCGCGCTGCGCCTGGCGGTGCCGATGGTCGTGGCCGCGCCACCCGGCGAGGGACGTGCCCTGGCCGACGTGTGGACCGCGCTCGGTGGCGAACTGAAACCCTCGCTGGACCTGGTGGTGATCGCGCCGGTGTCGACCCGACGGACGCCAGCCGCGCCGCCGGTGCTGGAACGGACGGTCCGGGTCACCGACGCCTCCGTAGCGTCAGCGGGCCGTCGTACCGGCACCACCGTGACCCGCCGCCACGACGACGCCGACCGGGCCGGGTCCACGTCACGCCCCGGGGCGGAGCGTCGGCGACGGTCGGCCCGGCCGGAGGGGGACCGATGACCAGCCCGCCGGGGATCGCCCACCTGCTGGGCCGGCTGGGGCTGGTCGCGGCACGGATACACCGGCTGGTCGCCGAACGTCGCCGCGACGACCCCGACCCCGACGACCCCTTTCGAGGGCTGTACGTGTCGCCCGCCGACGCCGAACGGCTGGCGACCGTACCGGCTCGCACTACCACGCCGGGTGAACCGGACGTGGCAGCCCAGACCCAGGCGCTGGAGGCGTTGGCGGACCAGGCCGTCTCGGACGGGGCCGAGCTGCGGCTGCGCCGGCTGGCGCACGAGTTCCGGCTCACCCCGATGGACGTGGAGTTCCTGCTCGTCGCGCTGCTGCCCGACGTCGAGGCCCGGTACGAGCGGCTCTACGGCTACCTCAACGACGATGTCAGTCGGCGTCGGGCGACCATCGGACTGGCTCTGGAGTTGTGCGGGATCCCCGCGTCGGCGATCGCCGGACGGGCCCGGTTCACCGGCACCGCGCCCCTGGTCGGCGGTGGTCTGCTGCTGGTGGAGCAGCCGGACCTGCCGTACCTGTCCCGGTCGTTGCGGGTGCCGGACCGGGTGGCCGCGTACCTGCTCGGCGACGATGTCGCCGACGCCCGACTGGCCGGGGTGGCCTGGCCGGTCGACGCCGACGGCGGTGACCTCGCGTCCCGGCAGGACGATCTGACGGACCGGCTCGGTACGGCGCTCCGTGCCGGGGTACGTCTGAGCTACCTGCGGGAGCATCCCGGCGCCGACGCCGACGACCTGGCCACCGCGGCGCTGGTCCGGGCCGGCCGGTCGGTGCTCCGGCTCGACCTGGAGGCGTTGGCCGGCGACCCGGCCCCCACCGACCTGCTCGCCGTGGCGGTACGCGAGGCCCGGCTGCGTGGTGCGGGTCTGCTCGCCGGTCCGGTCCAGGCGCTCGACCCGGTCACCCGGCCGGAGCACGCCCGGCTGCTGCGCCGGGTCGCCGACCAGCCGGTGCCGGTCCTGCTCACCGGCACCGTCGAGTGGGATCCGCACTGGAGCCGACAGGCACCACTGCTGGTGACCGCCGACCCGCTGGACGAGCAGGACCGGGCCCGGCTGTGGCGCACGGCCAGCGGGATGCGGCCCGGGGCCCGGCCGCCCGGTTGGCTCGACGGGCTGGACCCGGCGCGCGAGTTGGCGCCGTACCTGCTCGGCCCGGACCAGGTGCGGCGGGCCGCGCAGGCCGCCGAGCAGCTGGCGGTCTTCGTCGGCGCGGAGCGCGTCGACGCCGGTCACCTGCGGGCCGGGGTACGCGGACAGAACGCCGGTGGCCTGGCTCGGCTGGCCCGGCGGATCGAGCCCGGGGTGGGCTGGTCCGACCTGGTGCTTCCCGATCCGGTCCGCGACCAGCTCCGGGAACTGGCCCTGCGGGTCCGGTACCGGGACCGGGTGCTGGGCCGGTGGCGGATGCGCCCCGGCGGTGGCCGGGGTCGGGGGGTGTTGGCGTTGTTCGCCGGTGACTCGGGCACCGGCAAGACGATGTCGGCGGAGGTGGTCGCCGCCGACCTCGGCCTGGACCTGTACGTGGTGGACCTCTCCACGGTGGTGGACAAGTACGTCGGCCAGACCGAGAAGAACCTGGAGCGGATCTTCACCGAGGCGGCCGGGGTCAACGGCCTGCTGCTCTTCGACGAGGCCGACGCGATCTTCGGTAAGCGGTCGGAGGTGAAGGACGCCCACGACCGGTACGCCAACATGGAGAGCGCCTACCTGCTGCAGCGGATGGAGTCCTTCGACGGCGTCGCGGTGCTGACCACGAACCTGCGAGCCAACCTGGACGAGGCGTTCACCCGGCGACTCGACCTGATCGTCGACTTCGCGATGCCGGACGTCGCGCAGCGGCGGGCGTTGTGGGACCGCTGCCTCGGCACCGAGTTGCCCCGCGCCGACGACCTCGACCTGGACTTCTGCGCCCGTAACTTCGAGCTGGCCGGCGGCAGCATCCGGGCCTGCGTGGTGACCGCCGCGTACCTGGCCGCGCAGGCCGACCGGCCGGTGGGCATGGCCGACCTGATCGGCGCGGTGCAACGGGAGTACCGCAAGCTCGGCCGACTGCTGCTGGAAAGCGAGTTCGGCACGCACCAACCGCGCGGGGAGCCCGCCCGGGTCCACTGACGGCAGGAGGACCGCCCATGCGAGCGCACGATCCGTCCGATCGTGACGTCCCGGCCCATCCGGCCCGGTCGAGCCGGTCCGGAACCGACCCCGCCGCGCCGCACGCGACGGTGTCCGCATTGCTGGCTCTGCACGGCCGAGCCGGCAACGCCGCGGTGAGCCGGGAGATCCAGCGGCAGCGCTCCGGCCACGACATCTGCGAGGGGCACGCCCGCCACGAACACGGCGGTGGGCATCGACCCGGATCGGCCTCGGGCCTCCCGACGGTCCAGCGGATGACCGACGACGAGTTGCACCGGGAGCCGCCCGGCCCGTCGGTGCAGGTCCGTGGTCCCCGCCGATCGTTCTCCAGCAGGCGCGCCAGCGCTCAGGTGGACCGGCAGACCTGGGAGCAGCTCAGCGCCGCCTACCAGGCGGCCACCGGGCGGACGCCGGTCAAGGAGCGGATCAGCCTCGACACCGATCTGACCTCCCTGAGCGAGATGAGCCCGCCCGTGGCCGGCCACCAACTCGGCACCGCGTTGACCAACGTGGCCCAACAGGTGGGTATCTCGCTGGTGGGCGGTGCCACCGGTGCCCGCAGCAACGCCGAGATGATGGAGGAACTGGGTCGCCGGGATCCGGTGTCCCGCCCGTACTGGGAGGCCCAGGACGCGCGGGACCAGCGGCTGGCCAACGACGCGGTGACCCGGGCCGCGCGGTACCAGCAGGAGTCCGGCACCGAGAACGCGCAGGCCCGCCGGGACGCGACGGCCGGGATGCTGCGGGGCATCCCGATGCCCGCGGCCGACGCGACGGACATGCTCCTGCTGGCCAATGACGGTCTCGTCATCGGCGGGCCTCACCACGCGGAACCGTTCTTCGCCTGGGCCACCGACCACATGGCGCGGCTGCGCCAGAACGGGGTTCGGACCCTCTACCTGGAGGCGATCCGGGACGACGTACACCAGGACATGGTCGACTCGTACCTGAGCACCGGGGTGATGAGCCCGGAACTGGCCAACTTCTGCAACACCTACCAGCGCGGGCACGCCGTCAACCTCGCCGAGTTCCTGGAGACGGCCCACGAGACGGGCATGCGGGTCAAGGGCACCGGTGGCCGACCGGCGCGCCGCTTCGGTACGAACATGCACCGCCGCGCGGTCATGCAGAACACCTACGGCGAGCAGGTGGTCCGGCGGGATCGCGCACAGTCGGTCGCCCAGGGCGAGGACCCCGGCAAGTACCTGCTGCAGGCAGGTGAGGCGCATGCCCGTACGCACGACAACACCCAGCCGACCCCGAGCGTGGTGGGCGGGGTGGCCCTGCCCGACCAGTTCCCCGGCATCAACGAGTTGCTCGACGTCCCCGCCGTACGCCTCGAGGACAACCTCGACGGCAGCAAGCGGCTCCGCCCCGTCTGACCCTCGGCCTCAGGAGGACCACCCGTGCGTGCACATGATCCGCCAGAGCGTGACGTTCCGAACCGGCAAACCCAGCCGACCCGACCGGGGACCGGCACCGCACCGCTGACCAGTTCGATGGCCGCGATACTGACCCTGCAACGCCGGGCCGGCAACGCCGCGGTGACCCGGGCGGTGCAGCGGCAGCGCTCCGATCACCGGCACTCCCACCACGAACACGACGAAGGGCTCCGACCCGAAGCACAGCCGGTGCAACGGTCGACCGTGCACGAGGTGCTGCGCTCGGCCGGCACCCCGCTCGCCGAGCCGGTACGCCGGGACATGGAGACCCGACTGGGTGCCGACTTCTCCGACGTACGCCTGCACACCGGCGCCCTCGCCCAACGCTCGGCGGCCGAGATCGGCGCGCGGGCGTACACCTCGGGCAGCCACGTGGTGATCGGCCAGGGGGGCGGCGACCGACACACCCTGGCCCACGAACTCACCCACGTCATCCAGCAACGCTCCGGCCCGGTCTCCGGCACCGACGGGGGCCACGGCCTACGGGTCTCCGACCCGGGCGACGCGTTCGAACGCGCGGCGGAGGCGAACGCCACCCGAGCACTCGCCGCATCACGCCCGGAAACCCCACCCCAGACCACGGATGGCAGCGAAAAGCCCGTGCAACGCGCGCCGGGAACGCAAAGCACAGCCCAGTCCGACACGGAGGAGTCTCTGCCCATCCAACGCTGGGCATGGATCGGCGGAAACAGGATTCAACCGGATGATTCCCTCATCGGTGACAACGAAACGATGAGGGACTGGGCAAGCGACGACAAGGTACGCATCTACCTGAGCGAGGAAGAGTTCCGACAACACGTAGCCAACCAGACCGACTACATCGGCAACCTGCCGGACGGCACACCCAGTGCAGGCACCTGGGTTCGATTCCAGCCGCCCGGCACTACGAATGTCATAGGCGAGGCACACTCCCATGTCACCCTGAGAGAGGTGTTGACGGCTGTCGGTTCGGACAGCTTCACCTACGAACCGTTCATACTGGACGACCTGTCCGGCCAAGAAGCGAATGCAGCGTACGAAACCGAAAGTCAGGTTGAATTCGATCGGTTCGGGATCTCCGATGTCACCGACAAGCAGCAGTTCGGCGCCGAGTCACTGTTCCCGAAGCTGGGTGAGGCGATAGCGGACCTGCTGGGCCGCCTTTCCGGTTCCGGATCAGGCACCATAGCGGGCCTCACGTCCGGTCCTCGCGCATACGACGGGAAGCCGGCTCAGCGTTATCTCAGAATCGCCTGGGCGCACGGCAAGGACATCGAGAAGAAGATGTCGAACCGCAGCCAACTCCAAAGAGCAAAGCGGATATTCTCCAAAAAGGAGGAGGCAAACAGCAATCTGGCGAAGGTCGTCAGGCAGACACGGACGACGCTCGACACGTTCATCACCTCCCTCACACCCGGCGGCTTCCTGGGCGACGCGCTCGTCGCCCCAGCCAATGCGATCGTCCTGCGTCCACTGGAGGAATTCAGCCAGGCATTTGTCGCCGCGATGCTCGTCCATACCGACAAAACCCTGACCGACGAGGAGCAGAAAAAACTAGCAGGTATGCCTACGCAAGACGCCGACGATCAAGGGGAATTCTTCAGAAAGTGGCGCAACCTTCGCTTCCTGCACGGCGTAGCGGACGCGGCGAAGAGAGGTGTCCGCTACGCCGGAATGGGCCAGGACCATCTCGACTACCTGCTTCGCCACAGGGAGCTACTGCCGAAGAACATCGCCGGGTATTTGATGGACATGGGCAGCAGGGGCAAGGACCTGGAGTTCTTCGAGAAGAGGACCGAGCAGCGGAAGGACGAGGTACGGCGGCAGGAGACTGCCGCATCGGAGACGTCGGATACCTCGACAATCGGTTGACGGGAGGGGGCACCGGCGAGGACCGCGGCGGGCCGCAGGCCGGTCAGGCCACCCGCAGCGCCCGTTTCAGGAAGGTGATCGCCTGATTGATGGCCGCCTCGGCCGCTTCGGTGCCGCGCAACGCGTCGAGCATCACGAAGTCGTGGACGACCCCCTGGTACCGGGCGGCCGAGACCGGCACTCCGGCCGCCCGCAGCCGGTGGGCGTACGCCTCGCCCTCGTCCCGCACCACGTCGGCCTCGGCGGTGATGACCAGGGCCGGTGGCAGCCCGGAGAGCTGCCCGAGATCCGCCCGCAGCGGCGAGGCGGTGATCTCGGACCGGGCGGCCTGCTGGGGCGCGTACTGGTCCCAGTACCAGCGCATCGTGTCCCCGCGCAGGTAGAAGCCCTCGGCGAACAGCTGGTAGGAGGCGGTGTCGAACCGGGCGTCGGTGACCGGGTAGAAGAGCACCTGCGCGGCCGGGCGCGTGGCGGCGTGCCGTTTCGCCAGCAGCGTCACCGCCGCGACCAGGTTGGCCCCCGTCGAGTCACCGGCCATCGCGATCCGCCCACCGTCCAGGTCGGCCGCGCCGTGCCCGGCGAGCCAGCACAGCACCGCGTAGCACTCCTCGATCGCCACCGGATAACGCGCCTCGGGTGAGCGGCTGTAGTGCGGGAAGACCACGGCGGCGCCGGTGCCCACGGCCAGTTCCCGGACCAGTCGGTCGTGGGTGTGGCCGCCGCCGAAGACCCAGCCGGCGCCGTGCAGGTAGAGGACCACCGGCAGGCGGCCGATGGCACCCGCCGGCCGGACGATCCGCAGCCGTACCTCGCGGCCCGAGGCGACGAGCACGGTCCGGTCCTGCACATCGGCCTCCGGCCGGGCGACGTTGCCGGACTGGAGCGTGTCGAGGAGGAGCCGCCCCCGCTGCGGTCCCAGCTGGTGCAGGTACGGAGGGTCCACGGTCGCCTCGGCGAACCGTCGGGCGGCCGGTTCCAACACGATCTCGGCGCCATTTCGCTGCCTGGGCATGGTTATCCGACCACTCCGGGATCCGGGCCGCGAACGCGGCGGTGACGGTTGAGGTGTCCCTCGGGTACGCGGAGCCTGCCGCCCGGTGGCGGGACAGACATCCGCCATTTGACGCACCCGTGCACGACTGCCTCTTCGGGTAGCCGCGGCTTCCCGGGTGCCCGCCCGTCGGGTCATGGTCGCCGTTCTGCCGCCGACCCAGACTTCTCTCTACGGATCACCGTCCTGTTCGAGGGAGTTCTGTCATGCCGTCGTACCTGTCACCCGGGGTGTACGTGGAGGAGGTGCCGAGCGGCTCACGCCCGATCGAGGGGGTGGGTACCGCGGTGGCCGCCTTCGTGGGCTTCGCCGCCCGGGGGCCGTCACACACCCCGACCCTGGTGACCAACTGGAGCCAGTTCGTCCAGACGTTCGGCGAGATGGTCGAGGACGCCTACCTGGCGCAGGCGGTGTACGGCTACTTCGCCAACGGCGGTGGAGCCTGCTACGTCGTCCGGGTCGGCGCCGCGCAGAGCCCGGCCGGCGGGGACGCGGCCGGTCGGGCGGTTGCCGGGCCGCCGGTGCCACTCGGCACCTTCACCGTCGCCGCGCTGCCCGCCGCCGGTGACGTCGGTGAGATCACCGTGGAGGTGGCCGATGTCGAGGGCGACGGCGTGCCGGAGGACCGGTTCCGGCTGGTGGTCCGGCACAACGGTGTCCAGCGGGAGACGTTCGAGGTCTCCGCGAAGCGGAACACCAAGGCGTACGTGGTCAACCAGGTGCGGGAGCGGTCCAAGCTGATCGCGATCGAGGAGGCGGCACCGGCGAACGCGCTGGCCCGACCGGCGAAGCAGTCGGTGAACGTACCGCTGGCACCGGCCGACGACGCCGGCCTGCCCGCCCGGGTCTCCGCCGACGACTACGTCGGCGACGCCGACGCCCGTACCGGTTTCGGCGGCCTGGAGGCGATCGACGAGATCACCATGGTCGCGGTGCCCGACCTGATGAGCGCGTACCAGCAGGGGCGGATCGGTCTCGACGACGTCAAGGCGGTCCAACTGGCGGTCATCTCGCACTGCGAACAGATGGGCGACCGAATGGCGCTGCTCGACCCGCCGCCGGAGCTGACCGCCCGGCAGGTGCTCTCCTGGCGGCAGGACGAGGCGGGTTACGACTCCCGGTTCGCCGCCCTCTACTACCCCTGGATCAAGGTGTTCGACCCGGCGACCGGGCTGCACCGGTTCATGCCGCCGAGCGGGCACGTCGCGGGGCTGTGGTCGCGCACCGACGCCGAACGCGGGGTCCACAAGGCACCGGCGAACGACGTGCTGCGCGGCGTCATCGAGGTGCAGAACACCGTGACGAAGGGCGAACAGGACCTGCTCAACCCGGCGGGGGTGAACTGCATCCGCGCCTTCCCCGGCCGGGGCATCCGGGTCTGGGGCGCCCGGACGCTCTCCTCGGACCCCGCCTGGCGCTACGTCAACGTCCGTCGGCTGTTCAACTACCTGGAGGAGTCGATCCTGCTCGGCACCCAGTGGGCGGTCTTCGAACCGAACGACGAACGGTTGTGGGGCACCATCCGGCGCAACATCGCCGCGTTCCTCACCGAGCAGTGGCGCGGCGGGGCACTGTTCGGCAGCACCGCCGCCGAGGCCTTCTACGTCAAGTGCGACCGGGAGACCAATCCGCCGGAGTCGATCGACCAGGGCCGGGTGGTCTGCGAGGTCGGGGTCAGCCCGGTGAAGCCGGCCGAGTTCGTCGTCTTCCGGCTGTCCCAGTACTCCGACAGCACCAGCCTCGTCTCGGAATGACCCGCCGACGATCCGCAGTGGACGTCGAGGTGGCGACGACAACGAAAGGACGGTAGCCAGCGATGGCGGACACCGGCGACACCTTCGTGACCCACCGGTTCCAGGTGGAACTGGGCAAGACCCGCGTCGAGTCGGTGCAGGAGGTCAGCGGCCTCACCGTGGAACTCGACGCGATCGAGGTCACCCAGGTCACCCCGACCGGGGAGTACATCCTGCGCAAGATCCCCGGGGCGCGCAAAGGCGGCGAGGTAACCATCACCCGCGGCCTGGACAAGAGCAGCGCGTTCACCGAGTGGATCAAGGACACCTACGAGAAGGGTGCGATCAACGCGGCCCGGCAGAACATCAGCGTCATCGTCGTGAACTCGGAGAACACCGAACAGCGTCGGTGGGATCTCAGCAACGCCTGGGTGAGCAGGTGGGAGGGCCCGAGCCTGAAGGCCGGTGACACCTCCCCGGCCACCGAGAAGATCACGATCGTCTTCGAGGAGATCAAGAGTTCCTGACGTCCGCAGCGGCTGGTGACGCCGTTGCTCCAGCACACCTGACCCGTGGAAGGGGGAAGCGGTGTCGCGCCGGTCGGCGCGGCACCGCGAGACCGATGAGGCGACGTACGGTTTCGCACACCGCCCTGGACGAGCTGCCGGAGAGCCCGGAGCCGGCCGTCGGGGCCGCACCGGCCGGTCGGGGCGTCCCGTCCGGGCCGCCGAGGCTGCAGACCGAGTTCTCCTTCGAACTTCCCCGGGGGTACGTCGACGAGACGGGCACCCTGCACCGGGACGGCAGCATGCGGCTGGCCACCGCCCGCGACGAACTCGCGCCGCTGATCGACCTGCGGGTCAAGGACAACCCCGCCTACCTGTCGGTGGTGCTGCTCAGCATGGTCATCACCCGGCTCGGCACGATCACCGACGTACGGGTCGAGCAGGTGGAGCGGCTCTTCGCCTCGGACCTGGCGTTCCTCCAGGACTTCTACCGACGGATCAACGCGGAGGGACACAGCCGCGCGTCGGTCACCTGCCCGCACTGCGATACGGCCTTCGAGGTGGATCTCGCCGGTGGTCGCCTGGGGGAATCGTGACGTACGCGGCCGACCGACTCTACGAGGAGGTCGCGTACGTCGCCTACCACTTCCACTGGTCCCAGGACGAGATCCTCGACCTGCGCCACGACGAACGGCGGCGCTACGTAGCGGAGATCGCCGCCATCAACACCCGCGTCAACGAGGGCCGGTGATCGGCGATGGGCGTACGCGACCTGCTCCGACGGTGGCGTGGTGCGGACAGGTCGGCCGGTGCGGCTCCGGGTCCGGCAGACGAGCCGCGTCGACCGAGCGCCGAGCCGGGCTGGCGACGGGTGCCGCCGATGACGCCGCTGCTCGCCGGAGCCGACGTGTCGATCAGCGACCCGCTCGGGTTCCCGAGCCGACTGGCCACCCGGCAGGACCCCGCCCTCCGGCGACCGTTGGGGCATCTGGTCAGCCCCGACGCGCCCGGCGGCACGGCGTACGACCTGCTCCGGCCGGTCTCCCCGCCGCAGGCGGCACCGACCCGGCGCGACCTGCCGGTGCAACGCCGCGCCGTCCCGTCGACCGACCCGGACTCGGCGGCCTTCCCGCCTGGACCGTCCGGCACCGACACCGTGACACCGACCGGAGCCGCAACCGCAGGCGGACCGCCGACCGGAGGCGAATGGGCAACCGGGAGCGAATCAGCGAGCGCAACCGGACCGGCGAGCGGAGGTGGACCGGCGAGTAGCGGCAGGTCGGCGCCCCGGGGTGGGCCGTCCGTCGCCAGCCGCGCCACGCCGACGGCGGCCGGTGGCGCGCCCCGAGCGGTACGCCCCTCCCCCGCCCGTCGCGCCGGTACCCCGCTGACTCTCGCCCGGGTCGCCGTACCGCCGCGCCGACTGCCCGCCCGGCCGCCCGCGCCCACCGCCACCCGGATGCCGGTCCCTACCATCCAGACCAGCCCGGTCGCCGGTGCCCGCAGTGCCGAGAAGGCTCCCGCCTCCCCCGCCGCCGCGCCGACGGCCGAACCCGCCACGGCCGTCCCCTCCCTGGTCACCCCACCCCCGGCCGGGCCGACCCAGCACGGTCCGACGCCCGGCGCCGACACAGCACCCCCGGTCAGACCAGCGGCACCGGCGCGGCGACGCGCCGCTGCCCCGCCACGGCTCGGTCTCGGCGAGCCCATCGTGATGCCCGCCCCCGAACCGGAAGCCCCGGCGGCGGTCCCGTCCGGACATCGGCCGACCCCCAAACCTCCGCCGCCCCGGACCGCACCGGCGGGGCCCGCCGCCGGGCTGCCCGGCACCGGCGGCGAGACCCGGGCGGTGGTGCAACGCTCCACGTCGGCCCAGCACCGGGTCTCGTCGCCCACGGGCACCCCGGCATCGCACGCATCGGCACCCGGTGACACCGCACCCACGCGTACGCCGGCCCACCCACGGACGCCGGACGCCGCACCGGTGGACAGGCCCCCTTCCGGCGCACCGGCGAAGCCGGACGGCCCGTCGCCGCACCGCCCCGCCGTGCGGCCCGGTCTCGGGGCACCACTCGATCCGGACGTCGCGCCGCGTACGGTGGCCCGGCCCCGGCCGACTGCCACCCCTGGCCCCGCCCCGACCCCGGCCCCTGCCCCGACCCCGGCCGCTGCCCCGACGATCCAACGGCACCCGGCCACCGATCCGTCGCCCCGCTCCGGCGGCATCGCCGACCGACCCGGCCCACCGGCGGATGCACCCAGCGGCACGGCCGCGACCCGCCCGGACGGCACCGCCAACCGCACCGGCGGCACGGCCGCGACTCACCCGGGCGGCACCACCACCCACACCGGGGGCACGGTCACCGACTCCACCCGGTCCAGCGCTACGGACCCGGCAACCCGTCCGGTGCAACGCGCCGTCGCACCGCACACCGGCACCGCGCCACCGGAGATGCCGGTCGCTCGACCACAACCTCCCGTACCGCCGCCGTCGGCGACGGTGCCACCACGGCCGACGGCGGCCGAGCCGGACCCGACACGAACGGACCGGGCCGCCCGAACGCCGGACGCCACCGCGACCGAACCAGCCAAACGACCGGGCCGGGTGCCGCTGCTCGGCGAGCGACCTGTGACCCCGATCCTGCAACGGGTCAGCACCGCGACGACGGCACCGACCCCCCGGGCGACGGGACCACAGCACGCCGTCCCTGGAGCGACGGCGGCCGACGGCCGCGCGGCGACGGTGCCGATCCGCTGGATCCGGTCGCCCGGCGGCGAATCCTCGCCGCCGACCACCACGACGAACCCGACCCTGGCCAACGCCAACGAGGTGTCCAGTATGACCAGACCCCCAGCAGCTGCCCCCGGCCCGCCGAACCGGCCGACCCCTCACCGCCGGGCCCAGCCACGCCCCCCGCAGGTCTCCGGAGCGCTCCAGCTGGCACCGGCCACCACCGGACCGGTGTCCGCCGTCAAGTCGGTGCCCGCCGCTGGGCCGTCGCCCGCCGCCGCCGGGCCGAGGTCGGTCGCCGCCGGGCCGGTGTCGGTCGCCGCCAGTTCGGCGTCCGCCGCCGCCGGGTTGGTGTCGGCGCCCCCGGCGGCGCGACCTCCGCAACCGGCGGCGCGGGTGCACCCGCCACTGACCAGCGTCACCCGGTCCGCCGCCACGAATCACATCCGGACGGCCACCCCCGAGCGGGCCGGACTGCCGGTCCAGCGCACCTCGACCGGCCGACCCGGCACCACCACGACGGTGCCACCGACGAACCCAGGGCCCGCCCGCCAGGTGCAGCGGTCGTCGGTCGGCGCGACGACCACCACCCGCAGCGCCGGCGCCGCCTCGACCTCCGGCGGTGCGGACCGCCCCACCGGCCCGGAGCACCGGTCCGGACGCGAGGACCGGGCCAGTGCGGAACAGTTCCACCACCTCGACCGCCGCGCCCTGGACGAACTCGCGCACCGCCTGGTCGAACCGATCTCCCGGCTGCTGCGCGCCGAGCTGCGGACCGGGCGCGAACGCAGCGGCCGATGGCTGGACGGTCGGCGATGACCGGCCCCGACCCCGGCACCAGCGTCCACTTCCGACTTCAGGTCGACGGAATCAACCTCGGTGACTGGAACTCGTGTGACGGACTCGGCTGCGAGGTCGAGGTGGAGCAACACCAGGAGGGCGGCAGCAACGGCTTCGTCTGGCAGCTGCCGTCGCGAGTGCGCTACACCAACGTCACGCTGACCCGGCCGCTGATCCCGGACACGGCGAAGGTGGCCCGGCTGCTCACCGCGCTTCCGCAGGGCATCAAGCGGGGCACCGCCCAGATCGCGGCGCTGCGGCCCGACCGGGCCGTCCTCGTGCAGTGGGGCCTCGCCGACGTCGTACTCGTCCGCTGGACCGGCCCGTCCTTCGACCCCACCCAGTCGCAGGTGGCGACGGAGAGCATCGAACTGGCGTACCACGGTTTCCTGGAGGTGGGTTGAGTGTCCAGGCCGACCGGCAAGGTCTCCGCGTTCCTCCAGCGCTACCACCCGCCGCCGAACGGCGGAAACCGCCCCGGCGGTCCACTCGGCGGCCCGATCGAGTTCATGTTCAACCCGAGCCAGCTCACGCTGACCAAGTCGGCCTCCTGGATCCCCCACGTGGTACGCGGCGCGGAACAGGTCGGGATCGCGGAGTTCAGCGGGTCGGAGCCGCGCACCCTCGCGCTGACCGTGTTCCTCGACGTGACCGACACGCACAGCCGCACTGTGCAGCAGCGGGTCGAGACGTTGTTGACCTGCTGCACTCCCACGACGACCAGCATCGCGGCCGACGCGCCGTCACCACCGTGGGTGAAGTTCACCTGGGGCCAGTTCCAGACCGTCTCGTTCTACTCCTACGTCAGCCAGGTCACCGCCACGTACACGCTGTTCGACAGCTCCGGCACCCCGTTGCGGGCGACCTGCGAGCTGAACCTGACCGAGGTCGGCGGCACCAAACCCCGGCAGAACCCCACCTCCGGCGGGCACCGCACCCGACGGGTCCACCGGGTGGTCGACGGCGACTCGCTGCCGCTGCTGGCCCACCGGGAGTACGGCGACCCGACCGTGTGGCGGGCCATCGCCGAGGTCAACGACATCGACGACCCGACCCGGCTGCCACCCGGCACCGAACTGCTGCTGCCCGCCCCCGACGAGTTCCCGACCGAGGCGTACCCGGGCCCCGCGACGTCCGACCGGGTCGGCTCCCCAGGCGACCGGAGGTAGCCGGATGTCCACGGGAAACCTCACCAACCTGCTCAAGGTCGGCGTACCGGCGACACTCCCCGACCCGTGGCCGGACGAGCTGGTGTACGGCTGCGTGGAGGACGGCACCGAACACCCGGCGGTGGCCACCCTGCGCTACCGCGACCCTGGCGCGCTGATGCTGGAGAAGACCGGGATCACGATCGGCCGGACGCTGACCGTGGCGGTACGCGCCGGTGACCGCAACGGCGAGACGAGGCTGTTCACCGGAGAGGTGGTCACCGTCGAGTCGGAGTTCGACGGCACCGGCACCTACACCATCATCCGGGCGATGGACCTGTCGCACCGGATGCGGCGCGGACGGCGGGTCGTCAGCTACCGCAACCAGACCGCCGCCGACATCGCCCGCCGACTCGCCACCGAGGCGGGCCTGCCGCTGGGCCGGTTGGACCCCACCACCGTGGTCTACGAGATGGTGTCGCAACCCAACGTCAGCGACTGGGAGTTCCTCCGGATGCTCGCCGCCGACAACGACGTCGAACTGGCGATGGTCGACGGCAAGTTCGAGTTCCGCCGCCCCGTCCACGCCGCCGCCGCGCCCGGCCCGCAGGCGAGCGCCGAACGGGACGACTTCGTGGCCGAGGTGGACGGGAACGTCCTCTCCATGCGCGCCACGGTCACCTCGGTCGGCCAGGTCACCGACGTGGAGGTACGGGGCTGGGACCGCCGTACCTGCCAACCAGTGGTGGGCCGCACCCCGGTACGCGACAGCCCCGAGGTGCAGCTTCCGGGGGTGACCGCCGGCGAGCTGGCCGCCGGGTTCGGCAAGTCCACGATGCTGGTCGCCGACGTGCCGTACGAGACCCAGGCCGAGGTCGACACGGTGTCGCGGGCCCTGGCCGCCCAGGTGGCGGTCGGCTTCGCCGAACTCGAGGTGGCGGTGCGGGGCAACCCCCGGCTGCGGGCCGGTGTGCCGTTCGCGCTCACCGGGGTAGGGCGACCGTTCGCCGGGAAGTACACCGTGACCGCCAGCCGTCACGTGTTCGGCCCGGCCCGCTTCTACGAGACCTGGCTGACCGTCAGCGGCGGCCAGGACCGCTCGCTGACCGGGCTGGCCGCCGGTGCCCCGGCCCCGGCCCGGTCGGCCCGGATGCCGGGGCTGGCCATCGGTGTGGTCACCAACGTCAAGGCCGGGCTGGACCGCGAGCACCCGGAACGGCTGGACCGGGCCTGGGTCAAACTCCGGTTCCCGTGGCTGGACCTCGACTACGAGACCGACTGGGTCCGCACGGTGCAGGTGGGCAGCGGCCAGGGCGGCGGCGTCGTCTGCCCGGAGGCCGGCGACGAGGTGCTGGTCGGGTTCGAGCAGGGCCTGCTGGACCGGCCGTACGTGATCGGCGGCCTGTACAACGGCGTCGCCAAGCCGTCGGAGCACGACGGCCCGCTGGTCGACCCGACGAGCGGTTCGGTGAACCGGCTGTCGTTCGCCTCCCGCCAACGTCGGACCGGTCGCGGCAGCACCGGCAACTGGGTCGAGTTGCTCGACGGGCCCACCACCAGCGCCACCCAGGGGGTACGGCTGCGTACCGAGAAGGGTGCCGAGAAGTTGCTGCTGCACCTCGACCGCGCCGGCACCTCGGTGCTGGTCCGCAGCGACGGAAGCGTGGTGATCGAGGCGAAGACCGAGGTCACCGTCCAGGGGGCCGACGGTGTCTCGGTCGAGTCACGCGGGCCCGTCTCGGTCACGGGCAGGGGCGTTTCCGTGGACGCCGGACTCGGCGAGCTGAACCTCACCGGCGCCAGCGTGGCGATCTCCGGCAAGGTCGTCCGGATCAACTGAGCAGGAAGGACAGAGGCAATGCCACCAGCAGCCCGGATCGGGGACAGGGTCGGTCACGGCGCGCCCACCGGCACCGTCGGCCCGCCGGGCGTCGTCCCGGCGACACCCGGCGGTGGTCCGACGCTCGGCGTCGGCAGCGTGCTCATCGGTGGCCGACCGGCCGCCGTCGTCGGCACCGTCTGCACCTGCCCGGTCCCACCGGCGCACCTGGCGCTCGGGCCGGGGAACGTCGTGCTGCCCGGCCCGCCACCACCGTCGGGGCAGGTGCTGATCGGTGGTTTCCCCGCCGCCCGGGTGGGTGACCGGACGACCTGCTCGGCGACGATCCTCACCGGGGCCGTCAACGTCCTCATCGGGGGCTGACCCCGATGGCGGAGCAGTTCATCGGCGCGGGCTGGGCGTTCCCGCTGCGGGTCGACGCCCGTGGCGGCATCGCCCTGGTCAGCCGGGAGCGCGAGATCGTCGAGGCGATCCGGCTGATCCTCGGAACCGCACCCGGCGAACGGCCGATGCGCCCCGAGTTCGGCTGTGCGGTGCACGACTACGTCTTCGCACCGGCGGACGAGAACACCGCTGGGCAGATCGCCTTCGAGGTGCGGGCCGCGCTGGACCGCTGGGAGCCCCGCATCGAGGTCACCGACGTGCTCGTGGGCTTCGACGCGGAAGCCGAGGGCACCCTCTACATCGACATCCGCTACCTCATCCGGGGCACCAACGATCCCCGCAACCTGGTGTTCCCGTTCTACGTGATCCCGTCGCACGACGGCCCCGAAGCGGAGATCGACTGATGGCCCTACCCGCGCCCAACCTCGACGACCGCCGCTTCCAGCAGCTCGTCGACGACGCCAAACGCTTCATCCAGCAACGCTGCCCGGAGTGGACCGACCACAACGTCTCCGACCCGGGGGTCACCCTGATCGAGGCGTTCGCCCAGATGACCGACGAGCTGCTGTACCGGCTGAACCGGGTGCCGGAGAAGAACTACCTCGCCTTTCTCGACCTGATCGGCGTCCGGCTCTACCCGCCGACCGCCGCCCGGGTCGACCTCACCTTCTGGCTCGCCGCTCCGCAGCCCGAGACGGTACTGCTGCGCGCCGGCACCGAAGCCGGCACCGTCCGTACCGAAACCGAGGAGGCCATCGTCTTCGGCACCGTCAGCGACCTGGCGATCGTGCCGTGCGAACTGACTCACCTGCGGGTCCACCCCGCCGACGGCCCGGGAGCCGACCGCACCGACCAGCTGCTCAACGGCCGGGACGTGCCCTGTTTCACCACCCCGCCCACGGTCGGCGACGCCCTGCTGCTCGGCCTGGACACGGCGGTGCCGTCCTGTGCGGTGGTGCTGCGGCTGGAGAGCCGGGTGGAGGGCATCGGCGTCGACCCACGGCAGCCGCCGCTGCGCTGGGAGGCGTGGGACGGCGCCGACTGGGTCGCGTGCGAGGTCGACAGCGACTCCACCGGCGGACTCAACCGACCCGGCGACGTCGTGCTGCACGTACCGTCCGGACACACCGACTCGGTCATCGGCGGTCAGCGGGCGGGCTGGCTGCGGTGCCGGCTGGTGGCCGCGGAAGCGGGCCAACCGTTCTACTCCGCGTCACCGACGATCCGGGCCGCCTCCGCCTTCACCCTCGGCGGCACGGTCACCGCCGTGCACGCCGAGACGGTGACCGAGGAGTTCCTCGGCGAGTCCGAGGGGGTGTCCGGCCAACGCTTCCGGGTGGCCCGACCACCGGTGATCCCCGACGACGAGCCGTTCGTGGTCGAGGTCTCCGACGGCACCGGCTGGCAGGAGTGGACCGAAGTGGACGCGTTCGGTGCCACCGGCCCGGACGACCGGTGTGTGACGGTGGACCGCAGCACCGGCGAGGTGGCGTTCGGGCCCGCGGTCCGCGAGCCTGACGGTTCGCTGCGCCGGTACGGCGCGGTGCCGCCGAACGGTGCCCGGATGCGGGTACGCCGGTACCGCACCGGAGGCGGGCGACGCGGCAACGTGGCCCGAGGAGCGATCTCCACCCTGCGCAGCTCGGTGCCGTACGTCAGCCGGGTGGAGAACCGGGAGGCCGCCGCCGGCGGGGTGGACGGCGAGTCGGTGCAGAGCGCCCGGCAGCGCGGCCCGGTGCAGTTGCGGGCCCAGGACCGGGCGGTGACCGCCCGCGACTACGAACTCATCGCCGGGCAGGCGGTGCCGGCGGCGGCCCGGATCCGGTGCCTGGCCGCCGGAGACGGCGCCGAGGCGGGCGGCGTACGCGTCCTCGTCGTGCCCGAGGCGGTCGCGGACAGCGGCGAACGGCTCCGCTTCGAGCAGCTGATCCCACCCGACGACATGCTCGCCACCGTCGCCGAGCACCTGGACGCCCGCCGACCCATCGGGGTACGGCTGGTCGTGGAACCGCCCTTCTACCAGGGGGTCACCGTGGCCGCCCGGCTGACCGCCCGGCCCGGCGCATCCGCCGAGCGGCTGCGTACCGCCGCCCTCGAGGCGCTGTACGGCTACCTCAACCCGCTGCGCGGCGGCCCGGACGGGTCGGGTTGGCCGTTCGGCCGACCGGTGCAGTCCGGGGAACTCTTCGGGGTGCTCCAGCGGTTGACCGGCGTCGCGTTGGTCGAGGAGGTGCTGCTGTTTCCCGCCGACCCGATCACCGGGCAACGCGGCGCGGCGGCATCACGGGTCGAACTGGACCGGCATGCGCTGGTCTTCTCCTACGAGCACCAGGTCCGGGTCGAGGAACGCTGACGCGGACGGAGAAGGGAGCGTCTGATGCGTGGCGCGTTGGCGGGCCTCGGCACACCACAGCCGTTCGGTCGGCGGCTACCGGCGATCTACGGCACGGACGAGTTGACCGGCCGGCTGCTCGCCGCGTTCGACGAGGTGTTGGCCCCGGTGCACGCGACGCTGGACAACCTCGCCGCCTACCTGGATCCGCGGCTGGCGCCGGCCGACTTCGTCGACTGGCTCGCCAGCTGGGTGGCGGCCGAGACCGCGCCGGGCTGGACGCTGGAGCAGCGTCGCACGGCGGTCGCCAACGCGGTGGCGCTGCACCGGATGCGCGGCACCGCACGGGGCCTCGCCGAGCAGGTGCGGACGGTCTTCGGGGTGTGGCCGGAGATCACCGAAAGCGGCGGAGCCGCCTGGTCGTCGACGCCGGGCGGAGCACTTCCCGGCTCGGCGGTGCCCGCCCTGACGGTGACGGTGCGGGTTCCCGATGCCGGGCTGATTCCGACGGCGCGGTTACGAGAACTGGTGGAGGCGAACCGGCCGGCGCACGTGCCCTGCGTGCTTCGGGTGGTCGTCGAGGGTGACGAGAAGCCGGAGGGCGACGACGATGCAGCGCTGTGAGCGGTGTGCCCCGGCCGAGCCGGGCGGTGCCTTCTGCGCGGTCTGCGGGTCGTTCCTCGGCTGGGAACAGCCCGGGGACGACGCCGCCGCACCGGTCCGCTCCGTCGAGCCCGCAGCGGCGACCCCGGTCCACTCCGAGTCACCGCCGCCGACGGAACCCGCGATGGACGTACCGGCGGCCGGACGGGACCCGGTGCCCGTCGACGCGCCGGAGGCGACGATCAGCGCGGTCCAGCCGGCCCGCCCACGGGAGCGCCGACCCCTGGTACGGCAGCAGCCCCTCGGGTCGCAGGACGGCTCCGGTGATGTCGTCTGCCCGTCCTGTGCGACCGGCAACCCGCCGCAGCGGCGATTCTGCCGACGGTGTGGCACGGCGCTCGGCAGCGCGGCAGCACCCCCGGTCCGGCTCTCCTGGTGGCGTCGGTTCTGCCGCTTCCTGCTGCGGGCGGCACGCTGGCTGTTCCGGCCCCGGCCGGGCGGGTGGGGCCTGCTCCGCCGCGTCGGTGCCGTGCTGCTCGCCGCCGCCCTGCTCGCCGGTCTCGGCTACGGCGCGGTGCGGCTCGGCAGCCGGGCCAGCGACGCGATTCGGGACCGGCTCGCCGATCCACAGCCGGTGAGCCCGGTGTCGGTGAGCGCGTCGAGTCACGCGGCCGACCACCCACCCGAACTCGTCGCGGACGGGATCAGCAACAGTCACTGGGCTCCCGCCACGGGCGGCGCGGGACGCGACGAGTACGTCGAACTCACCTTCGCCGACCCGTTCCGGCTACTCGACCTGATCATCCATCCGGGGGTGTCGGCGCAACGTGACGAGTTCCTCCGGCAGGCCCGGCCGGCGGAACTGGAACTGACCGCCTGGACCAGTCGGGGTTCGGAGAGCACGACGCTGCGGCTCACCGACCAGGCCGGTCCGCAGACCTTCCACTGGGTCGTCGAGGACGTGGTGCGGCTACGGCTGACCGTCCGGAACAGCTACGGCAACGCGCCCGGCCGCCGTACGGCGATCGGCGAGGTGGAGGTCTTCCGGCGTCCCTGAGCGCGCGTGTGAGGGGCCGCGCCTCCTCACCCACGCGCTGAGCGCGCTCACGCCGCCCGCGCCGGACCGGGCACCCCGAGCGTCCGCAACACCTGGTCGTACGCGCTACAGACGCGTGCTGCCGCCGCCACGTCACCGGAACGCTGATGCGCCTCGGCCAGCACCCGCCAGGCGTCGTCCCGGAATCCGTCGATCTCCAGTCCGCGCCGAGCCGCCATGACCGCCGCGGCGGGTCGCTCCGCCTCCAGTTCGAGCGCGGCCAACGTCGCCGCCGACTCGGCGGCCAGCGTGCGATAGCGGTCGCGCTCGGCGACGATCCACTCGGCTGGTCCCTCCTCCGGCAACAGGTCACCGGTGTACTGGGCGAGGGCTTCCCGAAGGGCGGCAACCGCAGCGCCGCGCTGCCCCGTACCGGCGGTGCGACGCCAGGCGGTGATCGCCTCGTCGAACGAACGCACATCGCAGTACGCGGTGGGCGGCAGCGCCAGCAGGTACGACTCGCCGTCGCGCCGCACCAACCGGGACGCACCGCGCCGCACACCCGGTTCCAGGAAGGCCCGCAGCGTCGAGATACCGACGTGCAGGTTACGGATGCCGGAGCGGACCGGCAGTTCGGGCCAGAGCGCCGCCAGGATCACTTCCCGGTGCACCGGCCGACCGCCGTGGACGGCCAGGAAGCGCAGCAGGGCGCGGACCCGTGGCCGTACGTTCGTCCAGTCCAACCGTCGCCCCGGGATGTGCAGCTGGAACCCGCCGAAGCAGCGCACCGTGAACGGCTGACCGACGTACGCCGCCTCCGGTCCCGTCGGCCCGGACGCCCGTACCCGGATCGGCTCGTGGTTGGCTTGGATCATCACCTGAACTCCTCCGTCCCCCCATGGACGACATCCTGCGGAACATGGTGGACCCGCCGGTCCTGACGGACATCGGTCAGTTGACGCGGAAGATCCGATTCCGGGCCCCGGATCTCCTACCGACGGTCACCACCACCGCCCCGGGCTGCACGACCTGCCCCCGGAATCCGGCCTGCTGCGGCCCTTCACCGCCCGTACGCCCCGGGCAGGACGCGTGGTCGAGACGCCTTCGCCGACTCCGCTACGTCACCTGGCCGATGTCCACCGCGCCGCGCGATTCCGCCACCCGGTCGGTGAGGGTCAGGATCCCGCGCCGGACACCGCCTCGCGGCGCAACGCCTCACGGGCGATCTCCACCCGACTCCGTACGCCGAGCTTGCCGAGCACGTGCGAGATATGGGTCTGCACGGTACGGCGGGAGAGGTACATCTCCCGGGCGATGTCCGGTGTCGAGCGACCCTGCGCCACCAGCGCGGCCACCCGGGTCTCCGTCGGGGTGAGGGCCTCCCAGCCGACCTGTGCCCGAGTGGGTCGGGGGCCACGGACGCCGCGACGGACGCCGTGACGCCGCAGCCGTCCCTCGGCGCGACGGATGTCCCACACCGCGCCGAGGGCGTCGTACCGGTCGACCGCCTCGCCGAGAAGCGTCCTCGCCTCGGTCTGCTCGCCGGTCAGGGCGAGCACCGCCGCCAGGTCTTCGAGCGTGCCGGTCAGCTCGACCGGCGCGCCGACCGACCGGTAGTACCCGACCGCCTCGTGCAGCGGCGCCGGGTCGCCGTCGAGCAGGCCCTGACACCGGCGTGCCGCGGCGGTGGCCCGGCCTTCCCGGGACTCCGCCGCCGCCTCGGCCTGGCAGGCACGCTGGGCCGCTCGGGCCGCCGACTGGTCGTCCACCGCCAGGGCGAGTCGCACCAGTTCCGGCGCCCACTGGTGGAGCAGGGTCATCTCGCCGGATCGGCGGTCGAGGACCTCCGACAGCAGTGCCAACGCCCGCGCCGGCTCGCCCTCCTGCTCGGCGGCCAGCGCCCGGGCGGCAAACAGGAAGTCACGGTTCTCCCGGTCGGCGACGGTCCGGACCGGAAGCGCCAGACCCGCCCGAAGGTGGTCGGTCATGGTGCCGCTGTCGCAACGGTGCGCGGCGATCAGGGCGGCGACGCCGTGCCGGAGCAGCGCCGGTCCCCGTTCCCGGAGCCCGGAGTACGTCAGGCCGGTGGTGTCCCGGTCGACGGCCGCCAACTCGGCCAGGGCGTCGTCCCAGCGACCGAGCCAGTACAGCAACACGGCAGCGGTGAGCGCCGAGGTGCCCTGGCCCGTCCCGCCGGCTCGTTGGCCCAGCTCACGCGCCCGGCGCAGGGTCGCCTCCGCCTCCGGCCACCGGTCCAGGTTCTGCAGGGTGAAGATCCGGCCGTCGAAGGCGAAGGCCCGCAGGTCGCTGTGCTCCGGCGCGTCGCCCAGCACGGTCAAGGCCCGATCGACGTACGCGAGGGCGGCGTCGTGGTCGCGTCGCACCGAGTGGGTCAACCACAGGTCGGTCAACGCGTACGCGATGGCGAAGGCGTCCCCGGCCTCCTCCCCTACCCGCAGCGCCTGACGCGCGGTGCTGTCGGCGGACTCCAGGTCGCCGGTGCTGGCCCGCTCGAACATCGACAGTGAGGCCAGCAGGCAGGCCCGCCACACCGCTGGCACGTCGGGGCTGCCGAGGGCGCCGCGCACGACCTCCACGGCTTCCTCGTTACGACCCTGGCTGAACAGGGCACGGGCCCGGATCGAGGACATCTCGGCCCGATGCTCGGGGCGGGTGGCCAGGGCGAGCGCCTGCCGGGCACGGTCGGCGGCCTCCGGGTGCCGACCCGCGCCGAGCAGCACCCGGGCCAGTTCGACGGTCAGCACGGCCCGGTCGGCCCGGTCGGGGTGACTCGCTTCCAGTTCGCGTTGCAGCAGCTCGATCGCGATGTCCGGGGCCCGGGTGGTCAGCGCCGGTGCCGCCTCGACCACCCAGCTGCGGCTCCACTCGTCACCGGGGCGACCGGCCGCCAGCAACTGCTGCGCCACCCGCAGTGGTTCGGCACCGGCGGCAGCCAGCGTCTTCGCCGCCTCGCAGTGCAACGCCGCGCGCAGCGCCGCCGGGACGCTGTCGTAGAGAGCCTGGCGGATCAGCGGGTGCCGGAAGGCGAGCTGGTCGCCGACGCCGACGACGAGACCGGCCGCGACCGCGTCCTGAAGACCCTCGGCCAGGTCGGAGGCCGTCTGGCGCAGCAGCGCGGCCAGGTCGGCCACGGCGAACTCACCGCCGAGCAGGGACGCGGTCCGCAGCATCTGGGCGGTGGGGGCCGACACCACGCTGAGCCGGTCACTGAGGGCAGCCGCGAAGGAGGCGGGAACCCGGTCGAACGCGTCGTCGGAGATATCCCCGCCGGTCAGCGCCGCGCCGACCGCCTGCTCCCGGGTCACCGCGTCGAGCAGCTCCCGCAGGTACAGCGGGTTGCCCATGGCACGCCCGAGGAGACGGACGAGGGTGGGCCCGGGCGGCACCCCGAGCGTTCCGGCCACCACCGTACGCACGTCCTCCGCGCTGAGCGCGCCGAGCGGAAGCAGGACGCCACCGCGACGCAGAGTGGCCGCCCGCAACGTCTGTACGTCCTGGCGGGCGGGTACCGGACGGGTGGCGCTGACCAGCAGCAGCGGAAGTTCGTCGACGGCCAGGGCGAGGCGGTGCCACAGCATCAGCGATGCCTCGTCGGCCCATTGCAGGTCGTCGAGAATCAACACCGTGGGCGCCTCGGTGCACAATTCGTCGACCAGCGACACGAGCATCTCGGTGGCGGTGTAGGTGATGTCGTCCCCGGCGAACAGCCCCGGTCGCCGGTCCCGTAGGAATTCGGCGACTCGCGCCCGACGGGGGTCGGGAGAACGCGCCCGCACCTGGAGACAGTCCAGCATCACCCGCAGCGGAAAACGGTGGGACAGCTGATCCGCGGTGCCCCACAACACCTTGTGCGGCCCGTCCCTGCCCTCGTCGAGCGCGGCGGCGACGAGCGACGACTTGCCGATGCCGGCCTCGCCCTCCACCCAGACCACCGCGCCACGGCCCTGGCCGGTGGCTTCGACGGCCCTACGCAGCACGGACAGTTCCTTCTCCCGCCCGGCCAGAACAGGTGGCAGCTCAACGGGAAACATGCTGACGGCACAGAAGCGGAATGGCAGGACGGGCGACATTCACCGGTGCATATTAGCCGACGCATCGTGGCGGCCCGGAAGCCCCCGCATCACGAAATGTTTTCCTCTTCTTTGCGGAGCCCACGTGAGCAAATCCCACCGGCGATAGACGACGTAGGAGGTTGTCGACACCACCATTGTGGTAATCGCGAATGTAGCCGTGTGCGCGCGGCACGGCAGCGCAACGACCGGCCGTCGGTGTGCGGACGGCCGGTCGCGGCGGCGGCCTACGGTTTACGGGCGAGCAGTCCGACGAACGTGTGGTAGGTGTCCGTCTGCTTCGGCTCGTCCGCGCCCGGATCCGGACGCCACTCGGGCAGTGGCACCAGCCCCGGCTCCACCAACGTCAGCCCGTCGGCGAAGGAGAGGATCTCCTCGTCGGTACGCCAGCGGCCGGTGCCCAGCGACTCGTTGAAGACCCGCTCGACCTCACGGGCCTTACGGGAGCCCTCCGGATCCCGCTCCCCCGGATCACGGAAGTGCGAGATCGCCACGTAACTGCCCGACGGCAGCGCGTCGATCAGCTTCGCCGCCACCGTGCCCGGCTCCTCGTCGTCGCCGAGGTGGTGCAGGATCGCGAAGAGCAACAGACCGATCGGCCGGTCGAAGTCGAGGAACTGGCGGACGTCCGGGTCGTCGAGGATCTCCTGCGGTCGCCGGATGTCGGCCTGGATCACCGTCGCGGTGCCCTCGGCGGAGAGCAGCGCCCGCCCGTGCGCCAGCACGATCGGATCGTTGTCCACATACACCACCCGGGCGTTCGGGTTGTGCTCGGCGGCGACCTCGTGCACGTTGCCCTGGGTGGGCAGCCCTGACCCGATGTCAAGGAACTGGTCGATGCCGGACTCGGTGACGAGGTGGCGGATCACCCGGCGCAGGAAGGCGCGGTTCGCCTGGCCGGCGGCCGGCCCGTCCGGGGTGATCCGGATGGCGTGCTCGGCGACCTTCCGGTCGGCCTCGAAGTTGTCCTTACCGCCCAGGAAGTAGTCGTAGACCCGGGCCACGCTGGGAATGGTGGGGTCGATTCCGGGGGGTGCGGCCTTGTCGCGGGTCAATGGCATCTCCATCCGATTTCGATCGCGCACCGGGCTGGGTGGGTAGTCCCGAACCTGCCCGTGAGTGTAGCGATCGGACGGTCTAGATTGTGGACCCGTTGGTAGCGCTCCCGGCGGAGCGCCCCTGGCGACGAAGGAAGCACGACAGCAGGCGCCGGAACTCGTGCGGATGTTCGACCGCCGGCACGTGCCCGCACCTGCCGAACACGTGCAGCCGGACGTCGGCCAGATGCTCGATCAACGGCTGGACAGCCGTCCCCAGTGGAGTGAGCAGGTCCTCGGCGCCGTGCACGAGCAGCACGGGCGCGCGAATCGCCGCCAGCGTCTGCGCCGAGAGGGCGAGCCCGGCGGCCCATCGCGCCCTGGGCGGCGGAAACAGCGAGGCGTACGCGGTCGCTCCCGCCCGCATCGCGGCGGCACGGGCCTCGACGGCCGCGTCGGTCACCAGCGTCTGGTCGAAGACGAGGCGACTCAGCATGTCCCGTGCCCCGTGCAGGTCGGGCGGGGCGGCCCAGACCGCGTCGAGTGCGGCGGACAGCGGCGCCCCGGGAGCACCCATCGTCGAGACCGCCACGACCTCGGTGACCTGGTGGGGACGCGCGGCCGCCAACGCCAACGCCACGGCACCGCCCATGGAGTGACCCACCACCGCGTAGGAGTCGACACCGAGGGCGTCCATCAGGCCAGCGGCCTGCTCAGACCAGAGCCGGAGCCCGCCCCGGGAGCCCGCCGGGATCGGCGTACGGCCGAAACCGGCTTGGTCAGGAGCCACCAGCCGCCAGGAGGTGCCCAGTGCCCGCGCCGTCGTCGCCCAGGCTCCGGACCCGGTCGTGCCGGGCCCGGAGCCGTGCAGCATCAGCACCGCAGGCCCGGTGCCGCACTCGAAGACGTGGACGGGGGAACCGTCGACGGTGATGGTCCGGTGTGTGGTCACCGGGCCAGGGGTGCTCACGCGGGTTTGACGGACTTCGTGAAGAGATCCATCATCGCCCGGCCGAACTGCGGCATGTCCGGCCAGCCCCGGCAGGAGACGAGGTTGCCGTCCACCACGTCGGGCGCGTCGATGACCGTCGCGCCCGCGTTCTCCATGTCACCGGTGATCGGCGGGAAGCACGCGGTCTTCCGACCCTTCAGCAGCCCGTACACCGCCGGCACCTGAGCGCCGTGGCAGACCAGGGCGACGGGGAGGTTACGCGCGAAGAAGTGCTCGGTGATGCGCCGGACGTCGGGGTCGACCCGGATCCATTCGGGAGCACGCCCGCCGGGGATGATGAGGGCGTCGTAGCGCTCGACGTCGACCTCGGCCCAGGTCACGTCGACCGGCAACTTCCGGCCGTTCTTCTCCACGTAGGCGTCGGAGTTGGGGTCGAACTCGTGGATGACCAGTTGCACGTCACGCGTCGTCCGTGACGAGACGTCGACCTCCCAGCCGCCCTCCTGCACGCGGTAGTAGGGATACATGGTGTCGAGTTCCTCGGCGGCGTCGCCGGTCAGGAGCAGCGCTCTGGGCACCTGCTTCTCCTCGCATTGGGGGACGGGTGAAGTAGATCAAAAATCCAATACGATCCGATTGGGGTTAGCATTCCTCGACCCGGCCCGCCCGTCAACCCTCCCCCGCCACCGCGTCCGCGTCCGTGACCTCGAACAACCGTCGGAAACGCTCACCGGAGCGCAGGATGTGCCGACGCATCGCGTAGGCGGCGGCGTCGGGGTCACGTGCGGCGATGGCGGCCACGATCTCCTCGTGCTCGGCCATGGCCTGGTGGGTGACCTGGGCGTCGTGGTGCAGCCGGAAGAGGTGCACGTGGCTGTGCAGGCGCGCGAGCGCCTCCCGGATGACCTGGTTCTCCGCGCTACAGGCCACCAGATCGTGGAAGGCGGCGTCGCGCAGCCCGAACGCGCCGTAGGCCGCAGGCCCGCTGCCTCCTTCCAGTTCCGCCATCTCCTCCAACATCCCGCGCAGCCCGGCCACCTGCTCCGGAGAGGCCCGTTCGGCCGATCTGCGCGCCGCCGCCGGTTCGAGGAGCAGGCGGACCTCCAGCATGTCCTCGAACCGGTGGCGGGTGATCTGGGGTGGGATTCGGTAGCCGGCGTGGGGCACGCGTACGACCAGGCCCTCGGCCTCCATCCGGTTGAGCGCGTCCCGGATCGGCGTCTGCGACACCCCCAGCTCCCGCGCCAGGACGTCGATCGTGACGCGGGAGCCGGGCTCGATCCGCAGCGACATCAGCTGTCCGAGCAGCGTGTCGTACACCTCGTCGGCGAGCCGGCCGCCGGATCGCCCCGACGCCGTTGCGCCCGTCACGGCCCGACGGCCCCGCACGATCTTTCCTTCGTCGCCCATCGTGACGTGAGGTCCCTTCTTGCGCCTTCGCGTACCTGTTGACATCAGTCACAACTCTGCGACATGCTGACGCCCCAACCGGATCGTATAGGAAATGTAGCGGTGGCTCGCCGTCCTGCAACGTCGCGGAGCCGGCCCGCGATCGCTTTCCTTCGATCGCCTGGAGCTCCCACGAGCGTGCGGCGACGCCCTGCTCGGTCCGGCCCCGGGCCACAGACAGGCCGACGGACTTCGACGACAAGATCCAGTAAAGCGCGGCGTACGCGGGACACCGGGCCGCGACCCGGCCCGCACGACACGCCCCGAACAACCAGCACCTGGTCGGCGAAGCACATAGCGAGGTCCCAGAACTCCCCACCGGCAGAAAGCAGGCGAGAAGATGCGGCATCCGAAGCGAACAGGACGATTGTCCGGTCCCGGCCGAAAGGTGCAGCTGGCGACCGCAGCCATGCTGCTGGTGGCCACGACCATGGCGGCCTGCGGTGACGGCAAGGACGACGGTGCCACGACGAGCGCCCCCGCCGCGCCGGCGACCATCCCGGAGCTCACCACGGACCCGCTGACCCTCAGCTTCATCTGGTTCGAATGGCCGCCAGCCCAGGCGCTGGAAGCCTTCGCGAACGAGGAGTACAAGAAGGAACGGCCGAACGTCACCATCAAGGTCAACACCGTGCCGAACGCGAACTGGCACGACGCGATGTTCACCCAGTTCGCCGCGCGGAAGACCGACTTCGACATCGCGATCCTCGACTCGCAGCACATCGGCGAGGCCGTGACGAACGGCAACATCCTCGACATCACCGAGTTCGTCAAGAACAACATCGAGGTCGACGCCTACAACCCGTACCTCCTGGCCGCCTACGGCCAGTTCCCCCAGGCGGAGACCGGCCAGCGCGACGAGAACGCCAGCCTGTACGGGCTGCCGCTGCTCGGCGACACCTGGACGATGATCTACCGCAAGGATCTGATCGGCGACGAGCCACCCAAGACCTGGGACGAGATGATCTCAGTCGCCGAGAAGTGCCAGGCGGACAACCCCGGCGTCAGCGGGCTGGCCTTCCACCAGGCCAACGGCTCCGACGCCGCGGCCGTCACCTACAACACGGTCAACGGCGTCTACGGCGGTAACCTCTGGGACGCCAAGAACCGCAAGATCGAGGGCGTCCTGAACGACGCCGCCGGCCAGGAGGCGATGGACGTCCTGGTCAACAAGATGAAGCCGCTGACCGCCAAGGGCTCCGGAAACTGGTTCATCGACGAGGTAAACGCGGCGGTCGCCCAGGGCAAGGCTTGCATCGCGTTCAACTGGATCGCCGCCAGCGGCGGCCTGCTCGATCCGAAGGAGTCGACCCTCGGCAGCACCCGGGAGCAGATCCTCGACAAGCTCGGTTTCGCCACCCTGCCCAGCCAGAAGACCGACCTGGTCCCGCTCGGCGGTATGGGGATGCACGTGTCGGCCTACTCCGCCAAGGACAACCAGGCTGAGGCCCTGAACTTCATGAAGTGGTTCGAGCGCGCCGACATCCAGAAGAAGTGGGCCGCCGCCGGTGGTGTGCCGTCGCGTACCGACGCCCTGGAATCACCCGAGTTCCTCAACGCCGGGCCGTTCAACCAGGTGTACGCCGACTCGGTGCCGCGCATGCGGGACATGTGGAACGTGCCCGAGTACGCCCGCCTCGTCGACATCGAGAACACCAACGTGAACGCGGCCCTCAACGGTGCGAAGAGCCCGCAGCAGGCGCTCGACGACATCGCCAAGGAGCAGCAGGCCGTGCTCGACTCCAGCAACCGCAAGGGCGGCGGCGGACTGTGAGTGACCCCGTACCTGTGACGGCCGAGGACCCCGGGCAGGTGGTGTCCACGACGCCGCCTGCCCGGGGGCGGTTCCGCCGGTTGAGCGACCGTGGGCTCGCCGTCGCCTTCATCTCCCCCGCGCTGCTGCTGTTGCTCGCCATGTCGGTGTTCCCACTGCTGTGGGCGTTGTACCTGTCCTTCACCGACTACTCGGCCACCCGTGGCGGGCCCGCCCGGTGGGTCGGGTTCGGCAACTACACCGCAGTTCTGACGTCGGCGCAGGTCCACCAACGCACCCTGACCACGCTGATCTACGTGGTCGGCGCGGTCACCCTGCAGACGGTCCTCGGTTTCACCATCGCCTACCTGATCTCCCGGCGTACCCGTGGGCGAGGAGTGCTGACCACCCTGTTCCTGGTGCCGATGATGCTCTCACCGGTCGTGGTCGGCCTGTTCTGGCGGTTCATGCTCGACGCGCAGTTCGGCGTGATCAACAGCATGCTCGGCTCGCTCGGCATCGGGCAGGTGGAATGGCTCACCCGGCAGCGAACGGCGCTGATCTCCCTGATCGTGGTCGACACCTGGCAGTGGACGCCGTTCATCATGCTCATCGCCCTCGCCGGTCTCACCGCGGTTCCCAAGTACCTGTACGAGGCCGCCTCGATCGACCGGGCGTCCGAGTGGTTCCGGTTCCGCACCATCACCCTGCCGCTGGTGTGGCCGCTGCTGCTGATCGCCGTGCTGTTCCGGGCCATCGAGGCGTTCCGGCTGTTCGACCTCGTCTACATCCTCACCAACGGAGGCCCGGGTGTCTCCACCGAGACGTTGTCGTTCCACGTCTACAAGGTCGCGTTCCTGGGCTTCAACACCGGAACCGCCTCGGCGTACGGGATCCTCATGGTCCTCGTCGTCATCGTCCTCACCCAGCTCTACCTGCGCTACCTGAACAAACTCAAGGAGGGCTGATGGCCGTCTCCGTCGACGAGGCCGTGTCCCCGGGTCCTACCCGGCAACGCCGGCCCGCCACGCGTCGTTTCGGCGGCGGCCGGGGTCGATCCGTGGTGGAGGTCGCGCTGCTGGCCGTGCTGGCCGTGGTGATGCTGTTCCCGGTGCTGTGGATGATCGAGACATCCATCAAGGAGAACCGGGACGTCTACGCCGTCCCGGCCCAGTTCTTCGGCTTCACGGTCACCATGGACCACTTCCGGGACGTGTTCATCGCCCCCGGCGGCGGTCGTTCGGACCTGTCCGTGGCGTTCCTCAACTCCGTACTGGTCGCCGGGGTCTCGACGACGCTGGCCACCGTGCTGGGGGTTCCGGCCGCCTGGGCCTACTCCCGCTTCGCCGTCAAGGCCAAGAAGGACCAGCTGTTCTTCATCCTGTCCACCCGCTTCATGCCGCCCGTGGTGGTCGTGATCCCGATCTTCCTCATGTACCGCCAGGTCGGCCTCATCGACACCAAGCTCGGCCTGATCCTCATCTACGCCGCGTTCAACCTCCCCTTCACCATCTGGATGATGAAGGGCTTCGTCGACGAGGTGCCCGCGGAGTACGAGGACGCCGCCATGCTCGACGGCTACACCCGTCTACAGGCGTTCCGACGATTCACCCTTCCCCTGCTCGTACCCGGCATCGCCGCGACGGCGGTCTTCGCCCTCATCTTCTCGTGGAACGAGTTCGTGTTCGCCATCTTCCTCACCTCCAGCGACGAGGTCCGGACCGCCCCACCCGCCATCGCGGGTCTGATCGGCGGCACCACCGTCGACTGGGGACTGGTGGCCGCCGCCTCCGTGGTGTTCGCCCTACCGGTGCTCATATTCGCCTACCTGGTCCGCAAGCACCTCGTCGCCGGTGTGACGCTCGGGGCGGTGCGACGCTGATGGCGGGCATCGAGGTGACCGCGCTGCACAAGCGCTACCCGGACGGGACGGTCGCGGTCAAGCACGTGGACCTGTCCATCGGCGACGGTGAACTGTTCGTGATGCTCGGCCCGTCGGGCTGCGGCAAGACGACCACGCTGCGGGCCATAGCCGGCCTGGAGCGGCAGACGACGGGCGACATCCACATCGGCGACACGCTGGTCAACGACCTGCCGCCCGCCGAACGCGACATCGCCATGGTGTTCCAGTTCTACGCCCTCTACCCGCACCTGAAGACCCGGGACAACCTGGCGTTCCCGCTGCGGGCCGAGGGACTACCCAAGGCGGAGGTCCGCCAACGGGTCGACGAGGCCGCCCGACTGATGCGGCTCGGCCCGCTGCTGGACCGGCGACCGCGCCAACTGTCCGGCGGCGAGCAGCAGCGCGTCGCGCTGGCCCGCGCCCTGGTGCGACGACCACGTGCCTTTCTCATGGACGAACCCCTCACCAACCTGGACGCGGAACTGCGGGCGGACATGCGCACGGAGATCAAGCACCTACAGGGGGAACTGGGCACGACGATGGTCTACGTCACCCACGACCAGGTCGAGGCGATGTCCCTCGGTCACCGGATCGCCATCCTCAACAAGGGCCGCGTCGAGCAGATCGGCACACCGCTGGAGGTCTACGACCGTCCGGCGAGTCTCTTCTGCGCCGCGTTCATCGGCTCTCCGCCGATGAACCTCATCGAGGTGGAGGTGGCCGACGGGAAGCTACGCAGTCCCGGCGGGCTGGCCCTCACGCCACCGCCGGGCCTGCCGCGCGACCGTCGCCTGGTCGCCGGGGTCCGACCGGAGGCGCTGGAGGTCACCGAACCGGGGGCGGACGGGTCGGTCCCGGCCCGGGTGGTCTCGGCGGAGTGGCTGGGCGACGAGATCATCTACGTCGTCGACCACGGCGGCGGGCACGACGTACGGGTCCGGATGCCACCGACGGTCCGGTTCGCCGCCGACGCACCGGTCGGGCTGCGGCACACCGGCGGCAACCCGACGGTCTACGACGTGAGCACGGAAGAACTGGTGGCCTGATGGGAACCGTGGCAACGCACGGGCTGTACAAGTCCTTCGGCAAGGTCCAGGCCCTCGACGGGGTGACCCTGGAGGTGCCGGACGGCTCGTTCTTCGTCGTGCTCGGGCCCTCCGGGGCCGGCAAGACGACGACGCTGCGAGCCATCGCCGGCCTGGAGAAACTCGACGCCGGGTCGGTGCATCTGGACGGCAGGGACGCGACCGGTGACTCCCCGGCCGCACGCGACCTGGCCATGGTCTTCCAGAACTACGCCCTCTACCCCCGCCACACCGCGTACGAGAACATCGCGTCGCCGTTGCGGGCACGCCGCTGTTCGCCGAGCGAGATCGCCGCCGCCGTCGAGCGGATGTCGAACCTGCTGCACATCGAACGTCTGCTACAGCGGCGTCCCGCGCAGTTGTCCGGCGGTGAGATGCAGCGGGTCGCCCTGGCCCGGGCGCTGGTCCGCAGCCCGCACGCATTCCTCATGGACGAGCCGCTGACGAACCTCGACCTCAAACTCCGCGTCGAGATGCGCACCGAACTCACCCGCATCCACCGCAGCCTCGGGGCGACCTTCATCTACGTGACCAACGACCAGGTCGAGGCCCTGTCCATGGCCGACCAGGTGGCGGTGCTGAAGGAGGGGAAGGTGCAACAGGTCGGAACGCCGACCGAGGTGTACGAGCGTCCCGCCAACACGTGGGTCGCCGGGTTCGTCGGAAGCCCGCCGATCAACCTGCTCGCCTGCCGCGCCGAGGGAGATCGGCTCGTCGGTGCGCAGGGCTGGACGCTGCCGCGGCCCCGCTGGTCCACCGTCGAGGACGGCCGTGCGCTGCTGCTGGGCGTACGCGCCGAGGACCTGTCCGTCGAGCAGCGTGGGAGCGCGTCGTTGTCGGGGGAACTCTACGGACTTGAGCCGCTCGGTGACCGGACGGTGGTCGACGTCCAGGTGGGTACGGAGATCCTCAAGGTCAAGGCACGACCCACCGTCACCGCGACACCCGGCGAACGGCTGCAGGTCACGGTCGACCTGGACCGGGCCCACCTGTTCGACGCGGACACCGGGCTGTCGCTAGCCGGGCGGTGACCGCGCCGGGTGGCGGTGTACGCCCCGGCAGCCGAACCTCGACGGACCGTCACCCCGGGGCTCGATCCGACGACGTGGCGACCGCCGGTGGCCCGGGGCGACCGGCGGCCCGCGTCGCCTGGGGACCGGACCACCACCACCGACCCGCCCGTCTACGCGTACGCGATCGCTGAGGCACGCCGGAGATCATCACAGGAGGCGACGCAATGAGTGACCCGACGAACGTCCTGGCCCCCGAGCACCGGCGGCTGCGCATCGGCGGCGCCTGGCGCGACGCCACAACCGGAGCCACCTTCACCGTCGAGGACCCGGCTACCGGCAAGACCATCGCCGAGGTGGCGGACGCCGACGTCGGCGACGGGCTCGCCGCGCTGGACGCGGCGAGCAGGGCCATGGCGCAGTGGGCGGCGACCCCGCCACGGAAACGGTCGGAGTTGTTGACCGCGACGTACCAGGCCCTGACCGAGCGGTCCGAGGAGTTCGCCCGGCTGATCACGTTGGAGATGGGCAAGCCGCTGGTCGAGGCGCGGGCGGAGGTGGCCTACGGCGCCGAGTTCTTCCGCTGGTTCGCCGAGGAGGCGGTACGCGTCGAGGGGCGCTACCGCACCGCTCCCGCCGGTGGCTACCGCATCCTCACCGTGCCGAAGCCGGTCGGACCGTGCGTCTTCGTGACGCCCTGGAACTTCCCGTTGGCCATGGGCGCCCGAAAGATCGCTCCCGCGCTGGCGGCGGGCTGCACGACGATCACCAAGCCGGCGGCCCAGACCCCGCTGACCATGCTGTTACTGGCCCGCGTGATGGAGGAGGTCGGCGTCCCGGCGGGCGTGGTCAACGTGGTGACCACCACCCGGTCCGGCAAGGTGGTCTCGGCACTGCTGGCCGACAGTCGGACCCGCAAGCTCTCGTTCACCGGGTCGACCGAGGTCGGACGCCTGTTGCTCCGCCAGGCAGCCGACAACGTGCTGCGTACCTCCATGGAGCTGGGCGGCAACGCGGCCTTGATCGTGTGCGCCGACGCGGACCTGGACGTCGCGGTCGACGGCGCCATGGTGGCCAAGATGCGCAACATCGGGCAGTCCTGCATCGCGGCCAACCGGATCTACGTGGAGGAGCCGGTACGCGAGGAGTTCACCGCACGTTTCGCCGAGCGGATGGGCGCGCTCTCGGTGGGCCACGGTCTCGACGACGGTGTGGACGTCGGGGCGCTGATCGACGACACCGCCGTCACCACGATCGACGAACTCGTCGCCGACGCGGTCGGTCGCGGTGCCCGGGTCGTGGTCGGCGGCGAGCGGCCGGACGGGCCGGGTCACTTCTACCCGCCCACCGTCCTCACCGACGTACCCGAGGACGCGCGGATGCTCCGGGCGGAGATCTTCGGGCCGGTCGCGCCGATCGTCTCGTTCACGTCCGACGACGAGGTGATGGCGAAGGCCAACGACACCGAGCACGGTCTGGTCGGTTACGTCTTCACCCGTGACCTCCAGCGGGCGCTACGGTTCGCCGAAGGGCTGGAAACCGGGATGGTCGGCGTCAACCGTGGCCTGCTGTCCGAGCCGTCAGCTCCGTTCGGCGGCGTGAAGCAGTCCGGGTTCGGCAAGGAGGGGTCGCACGAGGGCATCCTCGAGTACCTCGACCTCACCTACGCGGCGATCGACCTACCGTGACCGGCCCACCGCTGCGGGCACCCGCCGACGCCGTGTGGGTCACGCGGGTGGCCCGGACCTCCCCCACGCACAACGCCGCCGACGTTCCGGAGAGGCACAGACATGCTTGAGACCGTCCGCGGACCGCGCCAGCTGATAGTCGGCGAAGGGGTCGCACAGAACATCCCGCGAGTGGTGGCCGAGAGTGGCTCGCGAGTCCTCATCGTCACCGACCGGGTCCTGCTGGACCAGCCGGGTGTGGCCGAGATCGTGGCCGCCGTGCGAGAGCGGGTCGAGGTCGTCGCGGTGTTCTCCGAGGCGACTCCAGACGTGCCGCTCACCGACGTCGACCGGGCCGTCTCGGTCGCCGCCGAGGTGGACGCCGACGTGACCCTCGCCATCGGCGGCGGCACGGTGATCGACCTCGCCAAGATCGTCGGCGTCATCCGGCGGCACGGCGGCACGCCGCGCGACTACTACGGCGAGGCGAAGGTGCCGGGGCCGACGATCCCCCTCGTCGCGGTCCCGACGACGTCCGGCACCGGCTCCGAACTCACCCCCGTCTCCGTGTTGACCGACCCGGACCGCGAACTCAAGGTGGGGGTCTCCAGCGTCCACATCGTGCCCGACTTCGCCATCGTCGACCCCGAACTCACATACACCTGCCCGACGACCGTCACCGCCCACTCCGGTATCGACGCGTTCTGCCACGCCGTGGAGAGCTACACGGCGCGGCCCCGGGCCCACGGACCGCGTGACCCGGTGGAGCAGGTGTTCCTCGGCCGCAACCGGGTCACCGACCACTACGCGCTCCTGGCCGCCGAGCGGATCGCCCGTAGCCTGCCTCGCGCGGTCCGCGACGGCGGCGACACCGAGGCACGCGCGGACATGTCCTACGGCTCGATGCTCGCCGGGATCGCCTTCTCCCACGCGGGCACCGGAGCCCCACACGCCCTCCAATATCCGATCGGCGCGGCCACGCACACGCCACACGGCCTTGGCGTCGGGCTGCTCCTGCCCTACGCGCTGGACGCCGCCAGGGACGCCATCGGCGACCGGTTGGCCGTCCTCGCCCGGGTGTGTGGGCTAGACGTGACCGATGCTTCGGAGGCCGAGGCCACGGACGCCTTCCTCACCTGGCTCGACGGGTTCCTCGCCGAGATCGGTATCCCGCCCACCCTGGCGGACATCGGCGTGGCCCGCGCCGACCTCCCACGCTTCGCGCAGATGGCCAGTGGCGTCACCCGCCTGATCCAGAACCATCCGGGCCCCAACGACACCGCCAGCCTGACCGCGATCCTCGAAGCGGCCTGGACCGGGGATCGGATCATCTGACGCCGGGTTCCGTGCCCGGCCTCGTCGAGGAACGAGCGGGCACCTCACCTGTCATCATGACGGAGTGCCGATCGCTGCCGACGCGGCTGTCCGGATCCGGCGAATCCACACGCTGCTCAGCGTGCAGTCGCTGGTCGTGGTGCTGCTGTCGATCAACCGGCTGAGTGGGATCACCACCGGCTACGTCGCACCGAACCAGTTCCTGCGCTGGACTGACCTACTCAACATGCTCGTCCTGCCGGTCGTCAGTGTGCTGGTCGCGATGGGCCTGCGCGAGGTGACCCGCAGCGGCGCGACCCGGCGGTCCGGTGACCGGGCGCTGTCGGTGGTCTTCGTGGTGGGGGTTTACCTGCTCGGTGCCGGCTACGGCAGCCACGAGGTGACGAACTATCTGCACAGTCGCTTCTGCGGCGCTGACCTCGATCAGATGTGCGCCATCATCGTCTACCAGGACGACGAGTTCTCCCACTGGGTCTTCTTCAGCGGTTTCCTCCTGATCAACCTGGCGGTGCTGCTGACGGTGCCGTTGTACCCCACGACCCGGCCGGCCGTCGGCTGGCACGTACCCGCGCTGCTCGGCAACGGCATCGTCTTCGGCCTGGCCGTCTTCGCCAACCTGTCCTTCGAACCGATCGGGCTCGACCTGTACGTGGTGGCCGCGCTGGCGGTGGCGGCACTGGCTCTGTGGTGGCGTCGGCGACGGGAGCCCCTGCTGGTCTACTACCTGGTCGTCTACTGGTTCGGCCTGCTGTCGACAGCGGTCTACACCCATGTCGTCTAGGGCTGCGCCGCCAGCGGCCACAGGCGACGCCGGGTCGCGGCCGTACGCCTCGAAGGAGCCCGTCGGATGATCGAGAATCCACTGGCCAACCCCCATCTGCCGGGGACCGCCTGGCGGCTCGGCACCGTGCTCGCGGTGGTCGTCGCGGCACTGCTGTGGCGGCACTGGCGAACGGTACGGCGAGGAGCACACTCACCGCTCGCGGCCAAGGCGCTGACTGTCGTGTGGGTGGCGCCCGTTCTCCTGCTCGCCGTCTTCGCGGGGGCGGTGCCACTGGCCCTGGTGGTCGCGGTGGTGGTGACGCAGTCGGTACGCGAGTACGCCGTGCTGGCCCGACTCGACCGGCCGTACCGCGTGCTGCTGACCGCGTACTGCCTGGTCACCCTTGTGGTGGCGCTGGCCGGACAGCCGACGCTGCTGCTCGCGCTCCCCCCGGCGCTGGTCCTGGTGGTCGCCGCCGTGCCGATCCTGACCGGCCGGGTCGCCGACGCGCACCGGCAGCTGGGCGCGGTGGTCTTCGGCCACCTCTACATCGGCCTGGGCCTCTCCGTCGTCGTGCTCGCCCGTCAGGCCGAACCGTGGGGGCTGCGGTTCCTGGTCGTGGCCGGCACCGCCGTGGTGTTCGCCGACGCCGGTGCCTACCTGTTCGGCAACGCCATCCGTGGACCCAGGCTCGCCCCGAGTGTCAGCCCACAGAAGACCTGGAGTGGTGTCGGCGGTGCCGTCCTGGGCGTCGCCGGTGGGCTCGCCCTGCAATGGCCTCTGGTGCCCGATCGCTGGGGGCTCGCGGTGGCTGTCGCGCTTGCCGTCGCGCTCAGCGTGGGCGCGGTGTGGGGCGACCTCGTGGAGAGTGTCGTCAAGCGGGACGCCGGAGTGAAGGACGCGGGCACCGTGCTACCCGGCTTCGGTGGGTTGCTGGACCGGTTCGACTCGTTCCTCCTGAGCATCCCACTGGCCTTCGCCGTCGTCCTGCTGCTCACCCGGTAGGTCACCGACAGCGCCGTACCGCCGGCACCGCCGCTGGTAGCGCCGAACCGCCTCGGTCAGGTGCGCACCGGTGAAGTCGGGCCAGAGGGTGTCGACGAACATGAGTTCCGCGTACGCCACGCGCCACAGCATGAAGTTGGAGATCCGGTGCTCGCCCGAGGTGCGGATCAACAGGTCGACGTCAGGCATGTCCGGGTACTGGGTGAACTCGCCGAGGAGCTGCTCGGTGATGTCGTCCGGCGACACCTGCGCCCGGACGATCGCGCGAACGGCGTTGACGAGTTCGGATCGGCCACCGTGGTTGAAGGCCAACGTCACGGTGAGCCTGGTGTTGGCGGCCGTCACCCGCTCGATGGCGATGATCTCGTTGAGCACCTCCGGCGGAATGCGGGCGTCCTCCACGCCCATGTACCGCACGCGTACGCCCCGGGCGAGCAGTAGCTCGCCGTACTGCCGGATCGCCTCGGCATTGAGCCGCATGATCGCCGCGACCTCGGGACTCGGCCGACTCCAGTTCTCGGTGGAGAACACGAACAGCGTCAACCACCGCACCCCCAGGTCGAGCGCCGCGTCCACGCAGCCGAGCACGGCGGCGACACCGGCCGCGTGCCCGGCTGACCGGGGCAGCCCCCGCCGGGTCGCCCACCTGCCGTTGCCGTCCATGATGCAGGCGACGTGCCGGGGCAACTCCCCCGTCGGCCGGAACTCTCCCACGTCGACGTTCGACGCCCGCTACACGCGCTCTGGCTGCCGCCGGGACCGACCAGGTCGGATGGCGAGGGCGGCCCGAGCGTACTGAACGAGCGAGGCGTAGTAGAGCACGAGGCCGAGCACGGTGAGGGCCAGCGTGCCGGCGTGCAGGACCGACGCCCACGGCAGGTCGATCGCCGGCAGCAGGTACCCGGGAAGGCCGACGAGCAGTGCCAGTGTCCCGATCTTTCCGCTGCGGGTGACGGGCCTGGCCATCGCGCCTCGGGTGATCACGCCGACCACGAGTGCCAGGGTCAGCTCGCGCAGCAGCACACCGAGCGCCACCCACCAAGGCAGCAGGTCCACCACGAGAAGGGACACGACCAGAGCCGCGATCGTCACCCGATCGGTGATCGGGTCGAGCCAGGTGCCGACGCGGGTCACCTGGTTCAGCCGGCGAGCCAGATATCCGTCGAGGACGTCCAGGGCCGCGAACGTCCAGAGCAGAACGAAGGCGACGCCGTACGCACCCCGCCCGATGATCAGATAGACGATGACCGGCATTCCGGCCAGGCGGATGAAGGTGATGCCATTCGCCCAGGTGAATACCTGGTCGGTCGCGGTGGGCGTCGTGCCACCGCGGGCCCCTGAGGAGAAGATGTCATGACGAAAGAACGTCGCCACCCGCGCGCCGATTCCGGGCTCAGCCACCAACGGCCTCCCACAGGTTTGCAATTGTCCCGCTCACGGTAGCGTCCGAGTGGAGCGACCGCCATGGCTGAATCCCGTACAACCGTGCCGATTACCAAGATCAGAATGGCATACCCCACCGCCGCAGAGTGGTAAGGTCACAGCAGCACAATCGCCGCTGTCAGCTTCCACGCGTCGGATGTGGTGCGGATGCGCCGTCGAGGCATAGCCGGACTCGTCGCGGTCGTGACCGGTGGTTCACAAGGCATCGGAAGGTCCATCGCCGAACGCCTCTCGTCAATGGGCGCGCACGTCGCGATAGGCGACATCGACACCCAGTCGGCCCGCGAACAGGCCGCCCGGTTCGGCGCGCTCGGGTTGCCCCTCGACGTCACCGACGAGAACTCGGTGCAGGAATTCCTCACCGAGACGCGAACCCGACTGGGCGCGATCGACGTACTGGTCAACAACGCCGGCGTCCTCATTCCCGGCGAGTTCCGCACGCTCTCCCCCGTCGAGCACGACCTACAGATCGGGGTCAACCTCGGCGGCGTCGTACGGTGCATGCGACTGGTGATACCGGAGATGGTGGAACGCGGCTCCGGCCACATCGTCAACATCGCCTCCATAGCCGGCCGGATGCCCTGCCCCGGCGCCGCCGTCTACAGCGGCAGCAAGGCCGCCGTCATCGCGATGTCCGACGCCGTGCGATTCGAACTCGCCGGGCACGGTGTGGGCGTCACCGCCGTGCTGCCCACCTTCGTCCGCACGGAGATGGCTGCCGGCCTGACCCTCGGCGGCATGCCGACCCAGGGCACCGAGTTGGTGAGCGCAGCCGTGGCACGGGCGCTCACTCGACGTCGCCCCCCGGCCCGAGTCGCCGTACCACGATGGTCCGGCCTCCTCGCCACCCTGGACACCATGGCCCCCCGCTGGTCACGCGACGCCGCCCGACGGGCGGTACGCCTGGAGGCACAAGCCTCCTCCCGGTCGAGCTACCAGTCACGGATCGACAAGCAGATCGCCGGCCATCAGGGCCACAACGAGCAGCACTGACGGGTGAGCCACGATCACGTACTCAGGAAGAAGGCCACGATCGAGCCGAAGATGGCGGCACCGTACTGCACGATCGCCGCGGTGTTGAACGGCAGCCCCGGGCTCGTCTCCACCAGTCGATACAGCGCGATGTTCTCCTGGACGGACTTCACTTCCTGGGCGGTCGTCGGCGGCTCCGCCCCGGTCAGCGGCAGCATCGCCAACAGGGTCGCCTGGCGGGCATTGCGGACGGCCACGAACAACAGCATGTGCGGGATGATTCCGGTAGCCAGCGCGCAGACCGCCGCGATCGGCGGAACGGCCCTGATGACCGAGTCGAGCACGGCGCTGGAGCCGTAGGTCGAAGCCCTGATGGAGAGCAACTCCACCGCGAGCAGGGCGATCAGCGTGACCGTCGTGGTGAAGGCGTACCCGGTGCTCATCCGGGCGATGGCGGGAGTGCTGGCCGGTGAGTGCCAGACCAGGTTCAGGTCGCTGGAGCGCAGGATGCGGCTGGCGAAATAGACGAAGAACGCCATCCAGTACGCGCAGTTGCCGCCGATCAGCGTCGACCAGAAGATCGCCAGGTACGACACCGGCCCCATCTCGAGGTTGTCCACGATGTACGGCTGGATCAACCGCAGCAGCAGGCAACAGGCAACCGAACCGGCCACCGTCACCACGAGCTGACGCCGGACCGACATGAACCGCATCAGCGCGTCGGCCAGCGCCGCACGCAGCGAAGAATCCCGAATCAGGTCGTCGAGGTGGGGAGCCGTCTCCGCCAGGAGGGTCCACACCCACCACGCGCACAGCAGACCGAACACGCTGAGGGCCGACAGAATCGCCACCCAGGAGACGGCTTCGAACGTGTGCAACGCGTACGTGGGGGCGAAGAGTCGCGCTGTCACCTCGATGTAGAGCGGCAGACTCGCGGCGAGCGCGCACGGGCCCAACGCCCGCAGTAGACCGGGCCACTGCCGATCTCCGGGATGACCCATCCGCGCGAGACGCACCGCCAACATGCGGTCGAAGCCCCGCTCTACCGGCGTCACCAGAGTCGGCACCTGGCGTGTGATGGTCATATCACATCCGTTCGCAGACTGACGCACGTGACTGGCCCGAGCGTAAAGCGCGACGTCAAACGTCAGTCCCTCGAAATCCTCGATCAATTCGACCGCGCCCTGCACCGGCGGGACTGGCGGTATTGGTCGGCATCTGCGGCAACGCCAAGGGCTGGCCTTTGTCCGTGCCGGCGCTCGTCGAGGTCGTATCCGTGATCGATGCCGCCCCGAGTTCGATCTAATCCTCGACGGCGTTCGTAGCGCGACGCCGAATCGGAGCAGGGTGACCGGCGGCCTGCTTACCGTCGGCGGGTGGCGGCTGTCAGGTCGACGCGGATCGCAGCGCGTCCACGGCCGGGCGCCGTGCGGCGATCATTGCGGGAATGGCGGCGAGCACGGCGATGGCGAGTAGGACGCCGAGCGCGGTGCCGAGCAGCCAGACGGTGGGCGGGTAATGGACCTCGTCCCGGCTGAGGAAGGTGAGCAGCCCGAGGCCGGACGGGATCCCCGCCACGACGCCGGGTAGGGCGGGAAGCAGTTGCGCTGCCGCCAGGCCCATGCCGGCCTGCGCGGGCGTGGCCCCGAGCGCCCGCGCGACGGCCAGTGGCTGCCGAGCGTCGAGGACAGCCGTCCAGGCGCTCACGACCGCGTTGATGAGCGCGAGGAGGCAGAGTACGACGATGACGACGAGCAGCGCCTGCTTCATCCGCTCGCTACGGGGGTTGGCGAGTTCCGTGTAGCCGAGGTCGAAGCGCTCCACCTGGCCGTTGACCACGAGTACCGCGACGAGTGCGGTCGTGGTGATCAGGGCGTTCACGGTGACCAGCCGGGCACGGCGCGGCCGGCGCGCGTTGATCCGTACCCCGATCAACAGGGCGGTGGGCAGCAGCCGCGACAGCCGGATCCGCCACCGTCGACGGTGCGGTGGCGTCGCGGCGTCGGCCAGTGCGTGGACGGTGTTGGTGGTGACGGCGCGTACGACCGGCACCAGGGTCGCCGCCACGGCGATCGTCAGGGCGAGGAGCGTGGCGGCGACCACGGTACGCAGCGCGGGCGGCTGGGCGTTGACCGAGCCGACGAGCCCCACGCTGGGGCGGATCAGCACGGGTGCGACGGACCAGCCCACGGCCACGCCCGTCGCGGCGGCGGTGAGCCCGATGAGCAGGTACTCGGCGAGATGGACGGCGGCGATCACGGCCGGTCCGGCACCGACGGCCTTGAGCAGCCCCACCCGACGGCGTTGCCCGATGATCCGGCCCGCGACGATGCCGGCGACACCGGCCAACGCGAGGCCGCTGAGCAGCCAACTGCCGACGAGCAGCGTCATTTGCGCGTCCCGGTACAGCCGACCGTTGAGCCGGCCGATCTCCTGCCAGGTTGTCGCGTGGGGGCGATCGCCGTAGTTGACGCTGTCCGCCGGGTCGGTGAGTTTGAGGTTCAGGGTGTACGACAGCGGTTTGCCGTCGGCGAGCGTGGCGATGTCGCCGCGCTCGACCCAGACCAGGCCGCCGCGCTCGACCAGCACGCTGCCGGAGTAGTGCCACCCGGCGTACGGATACGTCGGTCTCGCGGCGGTGACCGCGGTCCCGGCCACGGACAGCGGATGGCCCTCGATGTCGACGGTGTCGCCGACGCGGATGCCGAGGGCGTCGGCGAAGGCGCTCTCGACGACCACGCCGCCCGGGCGTACCCAGGTGCCGTCGGTCACCGCCGGCCGGTTGATCGAGTCCGGTACGACGTCCCGGCCTTCGACAACGGCGTGCGCGGACCCACCGGCAGCCGTCATGGTCAGGTAGGCGATCGGGAACGGCCCGCTGTGATCAGCGACGCCGGCCGCGCCGGGCAGCGGTGCGAGTTCGTCCAACGCGGCCTGACCGGTGGCCAGGGGCGTCATGATCACGTCCGGTCCGGCGGTGGCGGCCCGGGTCTGCTGGTACGGCCGATCGGCGATCTCGTTGAGGTTGAGGCCGAGGGTCAGCGTGGCGGTGGTGGCGGTGATGGCGACCAAAAGCAGCAGGGTCTCGGTCCGGCGGCGGCGCAGGCTTCGCATCAGCAGCCGGCAGATGAGCAGGAGGCGACCGGACATGTCAGCGCCGCCCGTCGTAGACGTTCCCAGTGGTGGTGGCGAAGCGGCTGTCGTCGGCGAACGCCCCGTCCCGCATCGAGATCACCCGGTCGGCGACGGCGGCGATGCGGGCGTCGTGGGTGACCACCACGAGGGTCTGCCCGGCGCTGTGCAACTCCGCGAACAGCCGTAGCACCTCCAGGGTGGCCGCACTGTCCAGGTTGCCGGTGGGCTCGTCGGCGAGTACGACCAGCGGCTCGTTGCTCAGCGCGCGGGCGATCGCGACCCGCTGGCGCTGCCCGCCGGACAGCGCCGAGGGCAGGTGGGCGGCCCGGTCGGCCAACCCGACCCGGTCCAGCAGGTACATCGCCCGTCTGCGGGCCCGTCCCGGCGAGCGGCCGGCCAGTAGCGCCGCCAACTCGACGTTCTCGACCGCGGTGAGCTCGTCCATGAGGTGGAACGACTGGAAGACGAAGCCGACCCGGTCCCGCCGCAGCCGGGCCAGCGCCCGTTCGCTGAGCGTGTCGATCCGGTCCCCGGCCAGCCACACCTGCCCACCGGTCGGGCGTTGCAGGCCGCCGAGCAGGTGCAGCAGGGTGGACTTGCCGCACCCGCTGGGGCCCATCACCGCCAACGTCTGCCCGGCGGGCACGTCCAGGTCGACCTCGTCGACCGCCCGTACGAGGGTGTTGTCCGAGCCGTACCGTTTGGTCAGCCCGCGTGCCCGCAACGCCATCGAACCGGTCATGCCTGCTGCGCCTTCCGCCCCGTCCGATCACGATCGGCCCACATCCGCTCACATGCCTCCAGCCACTCCAGGTCGGCCCGCAGCCGCAGCACCACACCCTCCAGCAGCAATCCGGCGACCGGATCCACCGACCTGTCCAGTGCGGCGAGCTGGGTGTCGCGCAGCCGGCGCAGTACCTCGCGCCGCTGTGCGTCGACGAGTGCCACGGGATCGGCCAGCCGGGCAGCCGCAGCAGCCACCAGCTTCAGATGGAACTCCGTCAGGTCGGGCTTCGGCCAGCTCACCTCGGCCAGCCAGCCGGCGACCCGTTGCTGTCCGGCCGGAGTCAACGCGTAGACGCGACGGTCGGGCCGGTCCGGCAGCCCGTCGGCTCGCTCGGAGGTCACCAGTCCGGCCTTACCGAGCCGGGCCAGCGTCACGTAGATCTGCCCGGCGTTCATCGTGTCGCCCAGCGGACCGAGGGCGTCACGCAGGCGGCGGCGTAGTTCGTACCCGTGCGCCGGCTCCTTGGCCAGCATGGCCAGTACCACGTCCTGCACCCCAGCACACCCCTCGCTCCAGACCGCTAATAGATAGCCGTTAGCTATAGGGTTGTCAATCCCGAGCCGCGCCGTACCGCTGCGGGGCGGTGGCATCAGATCAGCGGTAGTCGACGCCGGTCAGGGCCTCGGCTGCCGCCCACAGCCGCTTGCCGACGACCGGATCGGCGGCGGCCCGGCTGAGCCGGGCCTCGGTGACCCGGCCCCGCGTCTCCCACAGCCCGGAGGGGCCGAAGAACTGGCCGCCGCGCACACCGGGCTCGGTCGCGGCACGCAACTGCGGCAGTGCGCCCTGCCGCACCGGCTGGGTCGCCAGCAGCCCGGCCCACGCGATCAGCCGCCCGAACCGGCCACGGTGCTCCCACGCACGCGGAGTCAGGTTGGTGCGGGTGAGACCGGGGTGGGCCAACGCGCTGACGATCGGCACTCCGGCCGCGCGCAGACGGCGGTCCAGTTCGACGCCGAAGATCGTGGTGGCGAGCTTGGACCGGCCGTAGGCCGACGCTGCCCGGTAGTCACGTTCGAACATCAGATCGTCGAAGTCCAGGTGCGCGTTCTTGTGCGTGATCGAGCTGAGACTCACCACGCGGGCCTCCCGCGCCGCAGCCAGGTTGTCGAGCAGCAGGCCGGTCAGCGCGAAGTGGCCGAGCATATTGGTGGCGAGGTGCAGCTCGAATCCGTCGACGGTGGTCCGGCGCGGGCCGAGCAACACCACGCCCGCGTTGTTGACCAGCAGGTCGATAACCGGATGGTCGCCGGTCAGCCTGGCCGCGAAGGCCCGCACGGAGGCGAGCGAGGCGAGGTCCAACTCGTACACCTCGACGTCGCCGCCGATCCGCCGGGCGACGTCCGCACCGGCGGCGACATCGCGTACGGCGAGCACGACGTGCGCGCCGTGGCGGGCCAGTTCGGTCGCGGTGACCAGGCCGAGGCCCGAGTTCGCGCCGGTCACGACGGCGACCCGACCACGCTGGTCGGGGATGCGGTCGGCGGTCCATCCGGTCATCTGCTGCTCCTGGGAGGTGTCGGTGCGCTGGGCCACCGACGCTAGGACCGGTCCACTCCGGTTCGATCGTTCTCGGCTGCCTAGGTCTGCGGGTCCTACCTTCGCCGGTCCGGGCCGCTGCACACTTGCGGCATGAACAGCCTCCAGCCGTACGCTCGCGAACTCGGCGACTTCCTGCGTGCTCGGCGCAGCCGGCTGCGTCCGCACGACGTCGGCCTGGAACCGGGCGGCCGACGCAAGGTCACCGGGCTCAGGCGCGAGGAGCTGGCCCTGCTGGCCGGGCTGAGCACCGACTACTACCAGCGGATCGAGCAGGGCCGGGAGGTACGCCCGTCCGACGACGTCCTGGACGCGATCGCCGGCGCGCTGGGCCTCGACGACGGGGAACGCCGGCACCTGTTCACCCTCGCCCACGCCGCCCGCCGGTCGGTGCCCGCCCGGGTGAACCGCGATCCGGAGCGGGTGCCGGAGGGCACCCGGCGCCTGCTGCGGGTGATGGACACCCCTGCGGTCGTCCTCGGTCGGCACCTCGACCTGCTCGACTGGAACCCGATGGCGCAGGCGCTGCTCGGCGACCCCGACGTCTACCCGACCGACCGGCTCAACATGCTCCTGCTGCTGTTCGACGACACGCTGACCGGCGAGCGCAGCTGCCCGGACTGGGAACGGCAGGCCCTGGACTACATCGGCATGATGCGTGCCGCCGTCGCCACCGACCCCACCCATCCGCGCGCCACCGCGATCGTCGGCGAGCTGAGCATCCGCAGCGCCGAGTTCCGGCGGCTGTGGGCCCAGCACGACGTACGCGAGGCGGTCAGCGGCACGAAGACCTTCCGGGTTCCCGAGGTGGGCGACATCGTCCTGGCCTGGGACACGTACCCGCTGCCGGGAAACCCCGGCCCCGTCATGCTCGTCTTCACCGCCGAGCCGGGCAGCGCCGACGCGGACCGCCTACAGCTCCTGGCGTCGCTGCACGCGACGCCGGTGGGCGTGGGCCCCGCACGGCAGGGTGTGTCCGGTGATCCCGGCGTACGGTGACAGGTCCGGCCGCGCCCTCGGTGCCACCTCGTGGCCGCCGGCTCACATCCGCGATCTCAACACGTCGAACTCGCAGCCCGGCGCGTCCGGGTCGAAGCCGTGTTCGATCAGCCAGCGGGATGCCAGCAGGCTGCGCAGCGACCACCAGGCGCGAATCACGTCCCGGTCGACGTCGGTGCCGTAACCGATGAGGAGATCGTCGAGGCGCTCCTCGTGCCCGAGGGTCAGGACGGCCAGATCGTACAGCGCATCACCGGGCGCCGCCTCGGACCAGTCGATCACACCGGTGACCTCGTCGTTGTCGGTGAAGATGTGGGTGATCTGCAGGTCGCCGTGCATGAACACCGGCGTCCACGGCCGAAGGGCGGCCTCGGCGATCTCGCGGTTGCGGTCGACCAGGTCGGTCGGTAGGACACCGCTGTCGACGAGCCAGGCGCATTCGCGGTCGAGTTCCGCGTCCAGCCCGACCAGCTTCTTGCCGACCCACGGCGGCGGTGGCGCGTCGTGCAGCGTCCGGATCACCTCGCCCGTCGCGGCCCACGCCGCCGGTGACACGGGCGACGGCTCACCGAGACAGCCGAGTGCCTGGCCGGGGACGGCGGCGATGGCAAGGACGGGCGGCTTGCGCCACAGCACCTCGGGGGTCGGGACGGGCGCCAGCCGCATCGCCTCGACCTCCACATCGATGCGGGCCTGATCACTGTCGACCTTCAGGAACACATCGCCGACCCGCAGGGTCGCGCGCTCACTGTGGGCTACGACGACCTCGACCTCATCCATGCCGACCATTGTCGGAGGCTCAGCATGATCATGGATTACCTGTAAGAGGGCACGCAGCACGTCGCCGCCGGCGGCCACTGTTCCGGAAGCTCGTGGATCAGCCGGAGGTCAGCCGACGGCGGTCAGGTGCGAACGGCTCGCTGCTCAGGTGTCGATCGGGCGCCACAGCCGCTGGAGAGAAGGCGGGAACGACTCACCCGGCGTTGAGGTCGGTGACGAGGGTACGCAGCCAGGACTGCGCGAGGGCCGGTTCCCGGCCGATCGCGCGGGCCAGGGCGTGGCGGCCGGAACGGCTGCGGCCATAGGCCACCAGCGCCGCAGCCTCCGCAAGCGCCTGCCGGGTGCGTTCGTCACGGCCGGGACCGTCGACCTCGGCCAGCCAGCGGTCCGGCCGCCACGAGCGGGTCAACTTGGTCTGGTAGTCACCGAAGTACGACCAGACGGTTCCGTCGAGGGACACGTTGACCACCGCCTGCGCCGGTAGTTGCCGCGTCCAGGCGGCCTCCTGCTGCCAGCGGTAGGTGTTCGGGCTGGTCTTGTGGCGGACGGTCACGCCCACGAAGCGCAGCTTGCGCCGGATCACCGGCCACGGTTCGCGTTGCTCGTCGATCCAGTCCCGCAGCAGGTGGAACAGGTCGGTGAAGGTGTTCCCGCCGTCGACCACGTCGACGAACGTCACCGGCCGTCGCCGCCGCGCCAGGTTGTGCGGCGTCACCTGTACGCCCGTGAGGATCTCCCGGGCCCGGGCACGTTCGGCTGGTGTCAAGGCACGTCGTCGCCACCGACGCCCGGCGCCGACGCCGGTGCGTTGGAAGGACAGCGGCAGCCGCCACAACCGACGTTCGCTGTCACTGTCGACAGCGCCGCTGAGCAGGTCGAACATCGAGTCCAGGCTTCTGCCGACGAAGACCAGGTCACCGTTGCCGCTGCGGGCCAGCACCTTTCCCGCGCAGGCCGTCAAATCATCGAGGAACCACAGATCCGGCGTACTCGTGCCGGTCAACAGCGACCCGAGTTCGTCCAGCGAGACAAGGTCCCACCGGAACGGCACCAGGTTCCCCGGTTCGGACATGTCCGCGATACTGCCATGATCGACGCCGAGGACGCCGACCGGCAGGTCCAGCCCTGCGCATGTGCTGGTCCGGCAACACGCGTTGGTGGACCATGCCGGGGTGAGCTGGGTAGCGAATCTGATGGTTCAGGCTGACATGGCCGACCACGACAATGTCCGGTCGTTGAGTGGCTGGCTGGAACGCGACGCGCCACGCAGAGCCGAAACCGGCCTGGACGTGCACGGCAACCCTGCTCACGGAGTCGGCACGCTGGAGACGCTGACCGACCCGGAGACCAACCAGTGGGGTGGCTGGAAGAACCCGGAGTGCGACGTCTGGGCCGGTGCCCTCAATCACGCGGACCTGGATGCGCTACTCGCCCAGCTTCGGGCGATCCCCTGGCGCTATCCCCAACGGGTGCAGGTGTTCCTGATGGACCAGGAGGAGTCCTACTTCCGGCTGTACATGTTCCGCGACGGCACCTGGAACCAGTACGCCCCGCCGCCGCCACCACCCGACGCCGACGATCAGCACGCGTGGTGAACCAGCCGTGACGGCGGTCAAGGACGCTCAGCTCATGTCGATCGCGTACGCCTGTTCGCGTACGTCGGCGTCGGGGTGTCGGCGCAGCCGGATCAGCAGGTCCCGCCACGGGGTTCTCCACCCGAAGCCGGCCCCGTGGCGGACCAGGGCAACGGCGAACAGGCCGCTGGTGAGGTCGCCGCGTTCCGTCAGCCGCGTGATGGTGTCGTTGAGGGTCGCCGGGTCGGGCCACTCGCGGAGGCTTCGCAGCCGGGTGGCGACACGTTCGGCGGTGCGAGTGGCCAGGACGGGCCGTCCCGCGCACAGCGCGGCGATCTCGTCGAGGTTGTCGAGTCGGCCGAGGTCGACCAGCAGCCCGGTCGCGGTGCCGGTGAAGGCGGGGCGGGTGGCGAGCCACCGCGCCGCTTCGATCAGCGCGGTCCGGTCGGCGCTGGTGGGATGGTGACCGGTCCGGACGATCGCACCGTGCGCGAGGAGTGCGATGCGGCGTCGGGCCGGGCGATCCGAGGCCGGGTCGCCCGGGTGGTCGTCATGGGAGTCGCGGTCCACCAGCCGGGCCAGCGCGATGCCGAGGACGTCGTCGCCACCGGCCTTGAGCAGGTGGGGGACTTCGATGGACACCATCGTCTCGTCGAGGTCGGTGAGCCGGTCGACGACCAGGTCGGTGAGACCGGCCAGCCACGGTGACCAGTCGCCGAGCCGGTGGAAGGCCGCGCGTCGAACTTCCCGGTCGGTGGCCTGACAGGCTTCGACGATGAGCGCACCGTACGCCGGGCGGTGTCGGTGCGAGATCGTGTCCGGGGTCGCGTCCAGGACCGCGCGCCGTTCCTCCCGGCTAGCGTCGACCGCGGCCCGCAGGATGGTCCAGCTCTCCTCGGCCGGTACGCGCTGCCGGGCGGCGGCGACGATCGCCGCTCGTACGTCGCGGTGCGCGTCCGGGTGGCGGTACGCGTCGAGCAGGGTCGCCATGACCTGCGGCGGCCCGTAGCGGGCCAGGAGCCGGGCAGCCTCCTTCCGGCTCGTGATCTTCGTCGGGCCGGTCAGCACCTCGGTGAGGACAGGGACCAGCCGGGACGGCGCGACGTGCCGGGCGGCCCGACCGGCCGCGTACATCGCGACCCGCGCCCGGTCGCTGTCGGCGTAGCGGACCAGCACCGGCAGTGCCTCGTCGGGCCGGTCGGTCCAGACCAACGCGCCCATCGCCGCCTCGGCGATCGCCACTTCGGGGGCATCGAGGTGACGCAGCACCAGCTCGCGGCCGACGCCGGGCACGTGGGCGGCGGCTCGGATCGCCGCCGCGCGCTGCCACACTCCCTGCTCGGTGTCGGCGAGGATCAGCCCCAACTGCTCCACGAAACGGGCCTGCTGGCGGGGCAGCCAACGCTCGGCGTGCGGCACCCAGACGGGCACCCAGCGAATCCCGGGTTCCACGAACCGGCCGCGTGGGCGGCGTTTGAACACCCGGTCGAGCAGGTCGGTGCGGGAGGCGGAGATGATCACCCAGACCTCGTGGAGCGTCACCGCCGTCGGATCGATGGCGAGCACCTCGGCGACGCGTTCCGAGCGGGTACGCGGATCATCGAGCCACAACCCGATCGCGGTGCGGGCAACCGACGCCAGCGTGCGCGGGCCGATCGCCTGACGCAGGAGGTCCTGCAACTGCGGCAGCCGCCGAGCCCGCTTGCCGAGCGCGTGGGTGAGCGCGAAGAGCGGGCCGTACCGGCCACGGGCGATGCCCGCCTCGACCCAGCCGCGTAGCCGCTCGAAGACCAGTGTCTCCTGCCCACGGCGCAGGACGGTGTCGAAGCGGCGCAGTACCGGCACGGCCGCGCCGGTGCTGACCAGGTCGATCGTCAGAAGCGCCCACTCGCGGAGCTGCGGCACTGCGACGTGGTGTTGCAGGACGTCGGCGGCGAGCGAACTCAGCGCTGTCGAGGTCGCGGCGGAGGCGTCGCGGGCGTCGACCGCGTCGGTGGTCAGCTGCGTGAGCCCGGCTGCCGTCTCCACGGTGAGCAGCGGCGCCGCCTTGGCGAGCGCGGTGAGCGCAGCGGCGCGTACCGGGTCCTGCTCGTTGCGCAGCCGGCCGAGCCGTAGGACCGTCTCCGCCACCGCCCGTGGGTCACGGGAGCGACGGGCGGCCTGCACCAGCAGCGTGTACCCGTGTGCCCGCTCGTCGGCGTCACCGGAGCGCAGCGCGTTGTCCAGCGCCGCTGACGCGTCCGGCCAGGCCAGGTACGCGCTCCAGAGGCGCACCGCCGCCTCGTGCTCCTGAATCGTCGCCAGGCCCAGTACCCGCCTCGCCTCGCGGATCCGGACCGCAGCCGGTAGCACCTCCATGACCTCGGCAGTCGGGATCAGCGTCGCCGTGTCGACCTCGGACAGTGCCCGGTCGTACAGCTCCGCGCGTCGGGCCGGGGCGACGGCGTCGAGCAGCGCCGCCAGCGCCGGGCTGTGTTCCCGGTACCGACTGGCCAGGGGCACCAGCTCGGCGGTGGACAGCACCGCGAGGCGGCGCAGTAGGGCCGGCGGAAGCACGTCGCGGCGCAACCAGGCCGCCCGGCCGGGTGCGGTGAGCAGCCGGACGACACGGCCCGGATCGTGTGCCGCGAGTCGTCCGTACGCGTCGAGCGGGCCGGGTAGCGACTCCTCCGGTGCGTACCGTTCAAGCAGATCGAGTGCCTGCGCCGGGTCGCACCGCAGCACCGCGACGGCGGCGTCACCCCAGACCCTTGCCCGCAGTTCGGGCGGGGCTTCGGCCAGCCGCTCGCGGACCCGCTCCAGGAGCGGACCGGTGTGCCACCGGACCAGCCGCTCCAGGCGCAGCGCGTGCTCCAGTTCCGGCAGCAACGCCCGTACCGTGGCATCGCCGCAGGCTGGTAGCAGCGCGGCGGCCTCCTCGTCGCCGAACTGGGCGCGGACCTCGCCGATCAGCGCGTCGGCGACAGTCGGCGCGTACCGGCGGCGCAGACTTCGATAGATACGACGCCGTTCCATCGCCGACCGGTCGGTGATGTCGCCGACCGGGATGTCGGCGCGCAGCGCCGCGGTGAGCGCCGCACCCCTGATCGACGGCAGCGGATCGCGGACCGCCGCGGCGATACCCTCGGCATCCCGGGTCGCCATCGCCGCGACCAGGGCCAAATGCCGCTCATAGGGGCCCTGCTCGCGCAGATTCCGGCAGACCTGCACACGATCAGGCGCGGTACGCGCCCACTCGACCAACCGGCGCATCCGCACGGGATACGGCAGCGGATCGAGCGACGCCAGCAGCCTGCGGGTGGCGGTCAGCATGGTGATCACAACGCGGAAGCGTAGCGGCAGGCCGCATCCGCCCACCTCGACGGCAGTAGGCCACAGGTGACGGCGCACAGGGTACGGCGCACTACCGGGTGCAGATCCACGACGGCGAGGGTGGGACAGGCCCTGTTGGGCCACTCGTGGGGTGCGCACCTGGCGTTGCGCTACACCATCGAGCACCCCGAACGGGTCAGCCATCTGATCTACGTCTCCGGCACCGGCATCGACCCCGAAGTCACCGTTCGAGTGGGTCAGGAGGACTGGGCTGACGCGAGCCCGCCGAGGTGGAAGCGGCGTACCAGGGCGGCCCGGTTGGTGACGCCCATCTTGGCGTACACGTGGGACAGGTGCATCTCCACGGTCTTCTGGGTGACGAACAGGCGGGCCGCCACCTGCCGGTTGGTCAGCCCTTCACTGACCAGGGCCGCCACCTGCGTCTCCCGCCGCGTCAGGGTCGGCGAGCCGCCCTGGCGGCGGGCCCGCCGGGCGCCGCCCGAGCGGCCCGCCAGCAGCCGCCGTCGCTCGGTGTTGACCTGGCGGGCGAAGAGGCCGGCGCCGCAGCGGTCGAAGATCTCCTCGGCCAGCCGCAGCGTCGCGACGGCCCTATCCGGGTCGCCGTCGGCGACCAGCGCTCGCGCGGCCACGATGTGGGCCTGCGCGGCGTCCAGCGGCAGCTGGACCCGCGTGAGGGTCTCCGCGGCGGCTGCGGCCTCCTCCGCTGCGGCGGCGGGGTCCCGCAGCGCCAGCACCCGGGCCTGCGCGGAGGCGGCCAGCGCACTGCGGCCCGGCCGGTCGAGTCGCTCGGCCACCTGGTACGCGCGCTGCGCCCACTCCGCCGCCGCCTCCGGATCGTCCTCGGCCAGGGCGGCCCGGGTCAACAGTTCGTACCAGCCGACCTGCGCCCAGGGTTCGAGGTCGGGCAGTCCGGCGTTCGCGGCCACAGCCAGGCACCCGGCAGGGTCCCCCAGCGCGAGCAGCGTCTCGGCGTTCGCGCTCAACGCCAGCCTGCCCGGCCAACTGGTGGCGGGCAGATCCAGGGTGTACGGAACCGCAGCTGGTTCGACCTCTTCGGTTCCGCTCCAGACGGTCAGCAGTCGACCCATCGCCTCGGCCGCGACGTGCAGTTCCCGGAACTGTGTGCCGGACGCCAGCCGCAGCACCTCGGCGCAGTCGGCGGACGCCTCCGCCAGCCGCCCGGCGCACCGGTGGGCCAGGCTCCGGGTGCACAACAGGTGCAGCAGGGAGAAGTAGCTCCGGGCCCCGGGCGAGACATCGATGGCCCGACTGAGGTGGTGCACTGCGGCATCGCAGCGGTCCAGCAGGATTTCGCTCCAGCCGACCCACAGGGCGCTCTCCGGCTCGTCACGGAGTTCGGCGTCCAACGTGGTGTTGAGTTCCAGCGCGGCCTGGTTGGTCTCGCCCCCGGCGGCGCGGTTGCCCCGCAGATGGCTCGCCGCCGCGAGCAGACCCAACGCGTGCGCCCGTACCGCCCCCGGGATGGTCGTGGCGCGGCGGGCGGCACCCAGCGCGGCGGCCGCCCACCGGCGGGCCTGCCCGGCCCGGCCGCTGATCAGTTCCACCGCGCCGAGCGCGAGTGCCAGCGCCGCCCAGTCCGCCGGCTGGGCCTCGTCGGGGCGCGTCAGGTTGGTGCGGAGCAACGCCGCCGCTGCCCCGTGCCGGCCGAGCTGGCGTTCGACCTGGGCGCAGAGCAGGGTCGCCGTGGTGCGGTACGCGGACGGGCGCTTGTCGAGCAGCCGCAGGGCGTCGTGCAGCACCGCTCGGGCGGCTCTCGGGTGGCCTGCTGCGGCCAGCGCCTGGCCGAGTCGCACCGTGAGCATCACGCGGGACTCGCTGGGGTTCGCGCTGCTCGGCGAGAGCCGGATCGCGGCGCCCAGCCATCGGACGGCGGTGTGCGGGGCCCGGTCGAGCACGGCGGTGGCCGCCTCGCGGAGTACCTCGACGGCGACCATGTCGCCCGGCACCGCCAACCGCAGCAGGTGTGGTGCCTGGGCGGCGGCGCTGCTCCGGCGGCGACGCAGCTCCGCCAGCGCACGGGCGTGCGCGGTCAGCCGCCAGCCGGCGTCGGTGGTGAGGTACGCCGCGTGCTGGACCACGGGATGTCGGAAGGCGAAGCAGCCACTGCCGGTCACCGGGCGAAGCAGGTCGGCGGCGACGAGTTCGTCGATGGCGGCCGGCACCTGTTCGGCGGCGATCCCGGCCACCTCGGCCAGCAGGCCGGTGTCGACCGGTTCGGGCCCGAGCACCGCTGCGGCCGAGGCCACCAGGTGGGCTGGGCGGGACAGCAGTTCGAGTTCGGCGGCCAGCGCGGCCTCCACTTCGGATGGGAGCGCTCCCAGTTCCACGTGTTCACTCGCCGGGCCATGTGGCAGCGCGCCGGCCAGCAACGCCGACAGGTACTGCGGGTTGCCCTCCGACAGCTCGTGCAACACGGCACGCTGCCCGGCCGACAGCGGCACCTCGGACAGCTCGTCGAGGTGCGCCCGCTGAAGCGGCGCCACCTCGATGCGGGTCACCTGCCCGGCGGTGTCCAACGCCAGCCGCAGCCGGGCCGGCGACTGGCGGCGACGATGCGCGATGACCAGCAGCAACGGCGTACGCAGAGGCGCGTCGAGCAGGTGGCAGATCAGGTCGATGGTGGCCCGGTCGCCGTTGTGCAGGTCGTCGATCGTGATCAGCAGCGGCCGTTCGGCGGCCAGTGTCTCCAACAGCACCCGCACGGCGCGTAACTGCCGGGCACCCGCCGGCACCCCAGCCGGTGCCAGGGAACGGGCGCCCGGCAGGCGCAGCGACGGAAAGGTGTCGTTGAGCAGTTGCGCGTGGTCGGAGCGGAGTTCGGCCAACCGGGCCGGGGAGACCTGGGGCAGGTACGGGTCCAGCGCGTCGACGATCGCCGCCATCGGCACGTCCGAACCGGGTACCGGTGCCCGACCGGCGAGCACCTGTACGCCGTGTTCCCGCGCCACCGCGGCCACCTGGTCCAACAGCCGGCTCTTGCCGATCCCCGGCTCCCCCGTCACCTCGACGATCCGTCCCGTGCCGTCGAGCAGGGCGGCCACGGCCGTGGCCAGCGCCGCACTCTCCCGCTCCCGGCCCACCAACGGTCGGCGGTGCTCGTCAGCCACCGCAGGCGGGCCTGGCGGCAGGGACAGCGCCCAACCTGCCGGTCGGGACGGCTCCGATCTCCGCTGGTGCCGATGGCCGAGACGAATCGAGGACCGGGTCAATGTGTGCTCCTCAGGGACGGTACGGCGGGGTTGCGGTGCTGGTCACCGAGCGGGCGTCACCATCCGGCGGCGACCACGGCCACCAGGTCCCGCTTGTGGGTGACGGAGACGGTCACGTGGGTGATCGAGGCCGACCGCGCCGCCTCAGCGGCGCTGCCCCGCAACGTGACGCTGGGCGACCCGCCGGGCTGACGCGGTAAGGCGATGTCGCGGGGGGCGACCCCCTCGAACAGGCCGGTGCCCAGAACCTTGAGCACGGCTTCCTTCGCGGCGAACCGCCCCACCAGGTATTCCCGGCGTCGGCTGTCGCCCAGCGCCTCGGCCTGGGCCAGTTCCTCGGCCGCGAAGAAGTACCGCAGGAACCAGCCCCGGCACAGGAGGCGGTCCAGTTCGTCCAGGGCGACGAGGTCAATGCCGAGCCGCACCGTCGACCGCCTGCTCCGGCACCGACTGCGGGGCGGCCCGGTCCCGCAGCAGTCGGTGGAAGACCGACATCGCGTGCAGGTTCGTCGTCCCCTCCATCAGTTCGAACGCCCGCACGTCGCGGTAGGTCTTCTCGACCCAGGGGTGCTCGATCAGACAGGCCGGACCCAGCAGCTCGGCCACGAGCCGGGTGGCGTCCTCGGCGACCCGCGCCGCCCGCGCCTTGACCGCACCGATGCCGGCCACGTCGACGACACCGGCGTCGATGTCACGGGCCACCGCGTACGTCCGGTGTCGGACCGCGGCGATGCGGTCCAGGATGCCGTCGAGCCGGTGCCGGTCGCGCCTGGGCAGCGACGGGCGGTGCGCGACCAGGTAGTCGCAGGCGGCCTGCGCGCAACCGATCGCCATCGCCGCGATACCCGGACGGAACCGGTAGAGGATGTAGGTCGCACCGTAGAGCCCCCGGCGGCTGGGTGACCGTTGTGCCCCGAGCACGTCCTCGTCGGCCACCGCGACGTCCTTGAAACGCAGCCGACTGATCCGCGCCCCGCGCAGGCCGACGGTGGGCAGCAGTTCGCCGCTGAACCCCGGCGAGCTGGTGTCCAGCAGCACCGCCTCGATGCCCCACGGTCCGGGTGCTCGACGGCAGAACACCACACCGAGTTGCGCGCGGGCGCCGTTGCCGATGTAGCACTTCACCCCGTTGAGCAGCCACCCACCACCCGGGGCCGGGGTCAGCGTCGTCTCCAGTTCCGTCGCGGCCGAGCCCTTTCCCGGCTCGGTCAGGGCGAAGAACGTGTGGGTGGGGCCGGACGTCAGCCGACCGAAGTACCGCTTGCGCTGTTGCTCGTCGGCCAGCGCCTGGACGGCCCCGCCGGACAGCGACGGACCGGGGCTGGCCAGGAGCACATTGGGATCGCCGTAGGACACCTGCTCGGTGGCGACCACCTGACCGAGGACGGTGCCGCTCACCTCCACCAGCCGCTCCGGGAACTCCCCCGCCGACCGGTACTCCGGCGGCAGCATCCCCTGGACGGGGAAGCGCACCTCCGGCTCGTGCAGGAACTCGGTGATGGCGTCCGGATCCTGGTCCAGCCGCATTCCGATCTCGCGCAACCGGCCGGCCATCGCCGCGCAGTAGTCGCCCAGCTCCCGGGTGCGTTCGTCGAGCAGGTCCGTCCCGGCGGGCGCGGCGGCCTCACGAAGCTCATTCATCGGCGTCCTCCGTGTCGGCGTGCAGGTAGACGTTGCCGACCACCTCGGCGAGGTGCAGGTCGCCGGCGGGTCCGTCGGCGAGGAAACCGCTGGCGCCGAGCAACCGCAGCAGGTCCCGGCCGATGTCGACCAGGCGCAGGTGACAGCGCCACCGGGCGTTCCGGTCGGCGTGCCGACGCGCCTCGGGAACGGCCGTGTCCTCGGCCAGCCGCAGCGCGATGTCGGCCAGTTGTCCGGCGACGAGTTGCTTGGCCAACAGCGTGGTGTCCCCTGAGGTGCGTCCTTCGAGGTGACGCAACGTGTGGGTGAGGGTGGCGTCGAGCAGTTCGCGGTGCGCCGCCAACAGGGCCACCGCGAAGCGGTCGGCGGCCGGTCCTTCGCCGAACGCGGACTCGGGGGTGGCTTCGGCGACGGCGAGGCCGAAGCGGGTCAGCGGCCCGGCCGGTGCGTCGGGCAGCGCCACCGTGGAGGCGAGAACATGACCGGTGGGAGACGCGACCAGCCGGCCGGGTGCCGCCCGACCGTGCAGCGCGTCCAGGACGAGGGGGTAGGGCGTCCCCGCCGCCTGCGGCGACGCGGGGGGTGCGGGTTTCATAGTCGGGCCTCCCTGCGCTCGGGCGCGCCGGCGCTGGACAGTACGGCGAGTTGACTGCGTCCGGTCCGCGGATCGGTGTCACAGAGGACGAGGTTGGCGTAGCGGGTGGCCCATTCCTCGTGGTGACGGGCCAGGTCCAGCCAGACGCTGGTGCAGTAGCCGCCGGGCTGGCAGCGGTGCACCGGCAGATCGACGCCGCTGAGCTGATCGTCCGCCGGCCACGGGCCGACGACCAGCAGGGTCGGCCCCGGCGGCAGCGCCGCGCGGTGGTCGGCCAGCAGGTCACCCAGCGGTACGTCCGCGCCGGCCGCCCGGGTCGCGGTGAACCGGAAACCGGATCGGGTGTCGGTGTCGGTGTCGGTGTCGGTGTCGAAGTAGAGCAGGACGCCGCTGTCCAGCAAGGGGGTGTCGTGCACCAGCGGATCCCGGTACGGCAGTGTGGTCTGCTCGCAGACGAACAGGGCCAGGCTCGATTTCCTGCCGGACCGGGTGTACGCGTCGGCGACGCGCAACGCGGTGAACGGCGCCTGTAGGCCCTGCTCGGAGAGGGCGAAGCTGTGGCTGCGCCCGCCGAACAGGGCGTTGAGCCGCGTGGTGACGGTCTTGACGGGATATCGGTCGGGCAGGGCATAGGCCAGGATCAGCAGATCCGGCGGACCGAACGGGCTCGGGCACCGGTCCATCAGTTCCTCGGCCAGTTCCCGGAACCCGATGTTCCGGGACTGCTTCAGCAGGTCCTCGTCGACCTCGATGCCGTACGGCGCGAGCAGGTCCCGGTGGTAGGTCAGCAGAGCCTCGTCGGGTTCGTAGGGAAGGCCGTCGGGGCGTACGAGCGCTGCCGCGCCGCGCAGGGTCAGGGACATGACCACGTCCTCGGTGAGGGGGGCGGTGGGCGCGGCGGTCAGGAACTCACCTTCCGCGCCCGCTCCAGGAAGTCCGTCAGGGTGCCCACCGTGCGGAAGTCGTCCATGTCCAGGTTCTCGGGATCCACCTCGATACCGATGTTGTCCTCCAGCGCCATGAGCAGTTCGAGAATGGCGGTGGAGTCCAGGTGCATGTCCTCGAAGAGCCGGGTTCCCTCGGCGAGCGGACCGAAGTCGCGCATCAGCACCTCGGTCAGCGCGGCCCGGATGTTCTCGACGATCTCGTGGCGTTCCATGTCTTCTTCCTCTCGGGATACCCGGTCCGCGGACCGGGTGACGCGGGACTGCTGGGGTCGGCGGCGGTCACCCCGACGGCGGTGGGAAAGGGGGCTCAGGTCGCTGCCCGTCCGGCGGGCACCGGCGCGGACGACGACTCCGGTACGGACGTCGGCTCCGGTTGGGCAGCGGCTGACGGTGGGACCGGCGGCGACGCGCTCGCGACCGGTGCGACCGGCACCACGAGGTGCTGCGGCCGGAGCAGGTCCTCGACGGTGTCCGCGCGGCGGACCAGGTGCGCCACGCCGTCGACGACGAGCACCTCCGACGGGTGGCCGTGACTGAGGAAGAGCACCGGCGACGCGCTCGGCCCGTACGCGCCGGAGCGCTCGACACCGATCAGGTCGCCTGGGCGTACCTCGGGCAGCGGCACCTTCTTGCCGATGACGTCGTTGGGGGTGCAGAGCGGACCGGTGACGGTGTAGTCGCGCACCGGCGGGTCGGCGGGACGGCTCAGCGACCGGATGGGGAAGTTCCGCTTGACGAAGCTGCCGATGCCGACCGCCGCCATGTGGTGGTTGGTGCCGCCGTCGGCGACGACGAACCATTCGCCGCGCGACGCCTTGACGTAGCGCGCCCGGACCACGTACATCCCCGCCCAGCCGACCAGATAGCGGCCCAGTTCGGTGATGACCCGGGTGTCGGGGTGTTCCGCGCGGAATCGCGCCACAGCGTTGTTGACCCCCTCGGCCACCGCCTCGATGTCGAGGGGAGACTCGTTGTCGAAGTAGGGAACGCCGAAACCGCCACCGACGTCGACCACGTCCAGCGGCAGGTCCAGCGCGGTGGCGAGCTCCGCCGCCGCAGTGAGCACGCTGCGGGTGTTGTGCGCGATGTCAGCGGCGTCGAGGATCCGGGTACCCATGTAGGCGTGCAGACCGATCACCCGTACGTGGCGCAGCGCGCGCAGGGTCGAGCCCGCCTCGGCGACACGTTCCTGGTCGATGCCGAACTGCCGGGGCTTGCCTCCCATGGCCAGCCGCGAGCCCTTGGTGGCGAACGACGGGTTGACCCGCAACATGACCGGCACCGGCTCGCCAGGGCCGTCGGGCAGCGCCGCCGCCATCGCGTCGACGGTGCTGACCTCTTCGAGCGACTCGCACACGATCGCGCCGATGCGCTGCTCGACGCAGGCGGCCAGCTCCTCCGCCGACTTGCCGGGACCGAGGAAGATGATGTCCCGCGCCGGCACCCCGGCCCGGCGGGCGGTCACCAGTTCGGCCAGGGACGACACCTCCGCGCCAGCGCCCAGGGAGTGCAGCAACGCGCAGACGCTGATGTTGGGATTGGCCTTCAGCGAGTAGTAGATCTCGACCGACGAGTCGAGCAGATCCCGCAGCTGCCGGTACGTCTCGCGGATCACCTCACCGTCGTAGAGGTACAGCGGCGTGCCGTACCGTTCGGCCAGTTCGGCGACGGGCAGGCCCTGGACGGTGTGGCCTTCGACGGCCGCTTCAGGCATGGCTTTCCTCCACAACGGACAAGGTGGTGACGGCGGCCTGCACCGCGCGGTCAAGGTCATGGAGCCGGTCACGGTCAGCGGCGACCAGCAGGGCGTACAGCCGGCCGTCGAACGGCTCCGGTGGGCCGCCGGCACCGACGGGCAGCAGCGCGTTCGCGGCGACGGTGGCGAAGCAGGTGACCAGCACCCGCTCCGTGTCCCGCGTGGTGGACACCGTGGCCAGTGCCCGCCGTACGGTGTCGAACTCCAGGGGCGCGGCGAGCCGCAACGGGTAGTGCCGGGCCAGCGCGACGGTCCCGGGCGGCTGGCACAGCTCGGTGACCCCACCCTGGTACGTCGACATGTTCAGTCGGGCGTTGATCTCCAGCACCGGGTAGACCGTCTCGTCGGCGCCGACGATGGCGTCGACACCCACCACGCCGTGGTAGCCGTCGGCGGACAACCGTTCCGCGACCGCACCTGCGGCGTGCTCGATCTGCCGGTACTGCGTGTCACTCAGCTCCGCCGGCATGAGATGGCCCTGGTGCACACCCTGCGCGGTCAGTGCCTGCTTGACGAAGTCGAGTTCGGCCCGCCCGTCCCGCGCGATGGTGATCTGGTAGTTGAGGTCGCACCGCTTGGGCAGCCACTCCTCGACCACCACGTGTATCCGGTCGTCGCCGGTACGCGCGGCCCGACGGTCCACCATGCGCAGCAACTGCGCCGCCCGTGCGGGGTTCTCCAGCACCAGCAGTCCCTTGCCGGAGACACCGTAGGCGTCCTTGACGACCAGTGGTTCGCCCGACTCCAGCCGGAGCCGGTGGTGGGACAGCACCTCGGCCAGTTCCTGCCGGGTCTCGCAGCAGACTCCGGGGACGGGTCGTAGGCCGGCCGCCTCGGTCAGCCGCCGACCGTAGATCTTGCTGTTGACCCGCTCGACCACCGCGGCGGCCGGGGTGGCCAGGGTGAGGCCGCTGCGCCGGGCCAACTCCTCCTCGTCGGAGGTGGTGCCCATCGGCAGCAGGTGGGCACCGGCCGCACCGAGCTGGCGCAGCCGGTCGAGCAGGACCGGTGAGTCCAGCACGTTCGCGGTGGTGGAACGATCGGGCCGGCTGTTCTCGGGCACCAGCATGGTGGGCAACGCCAGGCCCTGCCGCGTCAGGTAATCCCGGTAGTCCGGGTCGAGTGGGCGGCTGAGCAGAATCGCGTCGTCCGCGCCGGCGAGCAGCACGCCCAGCTCCTCCATCGCGGCGACCACCGGGCGGGGGCCACCAGACGGTACGGGCAGCCCCACGTGGTGGCGGGCCCACTGAGCCTCGGCCTCGAAGTTGCACAGCAGCACCAGCGGTGTATCGGCCGACCCCGTCAGGGCGCGCTTCAGCTTGCGCAGGTATGCGGTGGACATGCTCGGCTCCCTCAGCACTCGACGACCATGGCGGAATAGGTGGCGCCCAGGCCGACGGCGGTGACCAGGTAACGGCCTCCCGCGACCAGCGCGCCACGGCCGGCGAGCGTCGCGAGGTTGAGGAAGGGGTCCGCGCAGGAGCAGTGCGAGTACTCGCCCACGTTGTCCAGGAAGACCCGGTCCCGGTCCAGCCCCAGGGTGGCGCAGATGGTGATCCAGGAGGAGACGTTGACGTTGTGCGGGATGACCATGGTGATGTCGTCCAGGTCCAGCGCGGCGTCGTCCAGCGCCTCCCGGATCACCTCGGCCAGGTGGGTGTGGTATGTGCTGCCGAAGCGGTGCAGTGCCTCCCCGGCGAGCTGGTACCCGTCGAAGAACTCGCCCACCGTGCGGGAGGCGTACGACAGCACCCGGGTGCCCGAACCACCGAGGCCGATCAGGCAGGCGGAGGACGCCTCGCCGATGATCGAGGTGTTCCAGAGCACCTGGACCGCCTTGGTGAACGGCTGTTCGCCGGTGAGCACCAACGCGAGGGCGGCGGGATCCCCGTCGGCGCGTAACAGCTCGCCGGCGACCTCGACGGCGAGCAGGCCGCTGGCGCAGGCGTGTTGGGTCACCGCGAACGCCTCGGCGTCGGCGAGGCCGAGACGCTCACGCAGCGTGTCGGCCGCGACCAAAGTAGTGGGCGTGAGGTCCTGCGCGGTGTGCGCGAAGATCAGGTAACGGATCCGGTCGCGCTCCTCGACGGTGGACAGCAGGGCCTCGGCCGGCGGGCAGACCAGGTCGAAGAGCCCGAGATCGGGGTCGATGCGCAACCGGTCCAGCCCGCGGATGCGGCGGAACAGCCGGGTCTGATAGCGGTTCAGGCCCAGCCCTGCCGCGATTTCCTCCACGGTGACCGAGCGCTCCGGTGCGTACGCCTCCATCCGGCGCAGCACGACATCGGACCGGGTCGGTGCCAGCGTGGTCATGGGGCAATCCTCCGGTCATTTATTGATCGTCAGACGCCACTACGCTAGGAGCCGGTCACAGGGCGAGCAATGGGGGAATCCCCAGTATCTCAGGACCCCAAGAAGGCCCACGAAAAGAGACGTTGCCGATCGTAATCCAGAGCAGACAATTCACTCGCTTTGCCGACCATTCATCGCCAAACCCCTGGCAATTCGTACCGAACGGGACGTACGGACCGCGTTCGCACCCCGTACCCGGCCAACAATGGGGTTTTCCCGACTACCTACGACACAGCCGCGCGGGCGAGGGTGGGCGACAGTCACGCCGACCGCCGACGAACGGGAGACCCGATGTCCAGTCCCACGCTGGCCGACCGGATGAAGATCGCGTTCGAGGGTCTGCGGGCCGGCGAAGGACCCCTCACCTGCGGCCAGACCAACACCTGGCAGTGGATGCGAACAGACGTGGCCAATCCGATGGCCACTCTGCAGTGGAAGCTTCCGCTGCCGGCCGACACCCCCGTCGCAGACGTGGTGGACGCCTTCGCCATCCTGCTCGCCCGGCACGAGTCGCTGCGTACCACCTTTCACGAGCACGACGGCAAGATGCGTCAACGGGTCCTGCGCAGCGGGGTCCTCGTGGCCGAAATGCACCAGGTGGACGCCTCCGCCGATACGGAACTGACATCCCAGCGGATGATCGACCAGCTCCGCCAGAAACCGTTCGACCTGGCCAATGAATTACCGGTACGCCTGGCGATCGCGCTGGCCGGGGATAAGGCACTAGCAGCGGTTACCGTCTATTCGCACATGGCGGTCGATTATGGAAGTATGGCCATTCTTGGTCGGGAGTTCGCCGAGCTGATCGGCGCCACCGGCGACCGGTCCGTCGGAGCCCCTCGACACCAACCGCTCGACCAGGCGGCGGAGGAGGCCTCGCCGCGCGGGCGGCGGCGAACCGCAGCGGCCCTGCGGTACTGGACCCAACACCTACGCCAGATACCCCAGTGCCTGATGGCGTTGCCGCCGGTTGGCGACGGTGACGGCCCGGCCAGCGCCGCCCTGCGCTCCTCGGCCGCCACCGTCGCCCTCGACCGGATCGCCGCCCGGACACAGGCCAGTCCGGCGGCCGCCGTGCTCGCCGCGTTCTCCGCCGTGGTGTCGGTCCGGGTCGGCCAGTCCCGCTGCGTGTTCGCCTCACTGTCCAGCAACCGGTTCACCTCCCGGCTGCGTGACTACGTCGGCACCCTGGCCCAGGACGGTCTCGTGGTGGTCGACGTGACCGGACCGACCTTCGACGACCTGGTACGGCAGACCAGCGCGGCCATGCTGCGAGCCAACCGCAGCAGCATCTTCGACGTGACCGAACTGGTCACCCATGCCGTACAGATCAACGACGAGCAGGGCATGGACTTCAGCCGCGACTGCGTCTTCAACAACATCAGCGCCCACCTGCCCCCGGGTACCGACGAGACGACCAACGTCCAGTTGCCCCCGTTGGATCCCCCCGATCTGCGCTGGTCGCCCACGGCCGGGGCCGCCGAGCCCAGCACTCTCACCTGGATGCCGGCGCCAGCCTTTCCCAACCGCCTGGTGCTCCAGCTGATCGCCGCCCAACCGGCGCTCGTGGTCGGTCTGAGTACCGGTGACACCCGACACGTGCCCCCGCCCGAGATCGCCGGACTGCTACAGGGGATGGAAACCGTCCTCGTCGCCTCCGACGCCGGGCCACTGCCCCTAGCGGACGTGCCTGACCTCACCGGACTGACCCCGGTGCCCCGCGACAGCGACTGGGTGCGGGTGGGGGTCAGTTGGGTGCGGCTCAGTGAGGTTCAGCACCTGCTGCGCGACGCACTGGCCACCCCGGCGTACGTGACCGCCGAACCGGACGGTGACAGGCATCGGTTGACCGCGCACCTGCTCGCCACCGACAGCGTACGGACCCCGCGCCAGGCGCACACGGCGTGCATGGCCCGCCTCGCCGGCCGGTACGCGGTGTCCGCCCCGCACCACTACGTCCTGCACGACTCGGCTCCGACCGACCTCACCGACCTGGCGGCCTGGCGTACCCAGCCGGTGCTGGCCCACGGTGACGGCCGCGCATCCACGGAGGACCACCGATGACCGCCCCGAGCGAGACCATCCGTACCATCCACCTCCGCGTCGACGGCGACCGCGAGGCGCAAGGCCCACTGACCCTCGGCCAGGCGAACGCGCTGCAATGGATCTCCGCGCTCACCGACGACCACTTCCTCAGCCTGGTGCAGTGGATCTTCACGGTTCCGGCGGGGACCACACTCGAGCGCGCCTGCGCCGCCCTGGGCGAGCTGGTCCGCCGGTACGAGTCGCTGCGCACCACCTACCACGACGGGCCGGACGGTCCGGTGCAGCGCGTCGCGCGTACCGTCGACCTGCCGATCGAGATACACCAACGACCGGCCCAGCCCGACGGCACGACGCTGGCCCGAGAGCTGATCGCCCAGCTGCGTGCGCACCCCTTCGACCTCTCCAAGGATCTGCCGCTGCGCTTCGCCGTGGCGGTCGAGGGCGACCTGGTGCACACGGTGGTCGCGGTCTACTCACACATGGCCGCCGACTACGTGAGCATGACGGTGCTGGGCGACCGCTTCACCGGGCTGCTCACCGGGACCGTGGCCGACGGGGACGCGCCACCGCACCAGCCGCTGGACCGGGCGGATCGGGAACGTTCGCCGAAGGGCCTGCGGCAGGCGGACGCGGCGCTGCGGTACTGGTCCGACATCCTGCGGCGACGCCCCCGGTGCGTACTGCCCCGACCGACCACAGGTGCCGAGGCGTCGACGACGCCCACGCCACGCAGCGCGGACCTGAACTCGTCACGGTCAGCCGCCGCGCTGGACCGGATCACCGTCCGCACCGGCGCGAGCCGGGCCATGGCGGTGCTCGCCGCGCTCGCCGCCGTGCTCGCCATCCGCACCGGCCAACGACACGTGGTGCTCTACTCCCCCGCCGCCAACCGGCTCGGCGTGCCGCTGCGCGACTATGTCGGCACCATCTCCCAGGACGGCCTGATCAGCCTCGACGTCGACCAGCCCGACTACGACGCGCTGGTGCGGCACGCCGGGACCGCGTTGCTGCGGGCCAACCGGAACAGCGTCTTCGACGCCGAGGCGCTGCAACGCGCGCACGACCGCATCGCCCACGAGCGCGGCATGCCGATGGACCGTGACGGCGTCTTCAACAACATCTCCGGCAATGCCCCGCCGGATCTGCCGACAGTAGCCACCACGGAGACCTTCATCGACTGGTGGACCCCGACCGGCTTCACCAACCTGCTGCTGTTCCACCTGGTCCGGACCGAACAGGCGCTGATCCTGGAACTCATCACCGGGGACAACCGGTACCTTCCCGACGCGGAGATGGAGGCGCTGCTGCTCGGCACCGAACGGGTACTCACCGTGGCGGCCACCGGCAACGTCGCCCTGGCCGACCTCGGCACCCTCGCCGGCATCGACCCGATCCCCCGCGACGGCGACTGGCACTTCGTCGACCACAGCTGGATCCAGCTCAGCGAGGTCAACCGGGTACTGCAAGCAGCCCTACCCGGGCCGGTCCGAGCCTTCGTGACCGACGAAGGCCCCGAAGGCGCGACCGTCGTCGCCCACCTGACCGCCGTAGCCGAGATCACCGACCCCGTGCAGGCACACCTGGCCTGCCTACGACGAGTCGTCGACTCACCCACGGCCATCACCCCACACCGATACGTCCTGCACCGGGGCGCACCCGCCGATCCCGCTGACCCGCAGGCGTGGCGGGAACTGCCGGTGCTGGCCGACGGTGACGGCCGGGATGCGGGAAGCGAGGCAGGGACATGAGCATCATCGAAGCGAACGAGTTGACCCGTACGTTCCGGTCCGGCCGGCAGAGCGTCGAGGCGGTCCGCGGCGTCAACCTGCGGGTCGAGGCCGGCGAGATCGTCGGCTTCCTCGGACCCAACGGCGCCGGCAAGACCACCACCCTGCGGATGCTGACCACGCTGCTCCGCCCGACCAGTGGCACGGCCCGGATCGCCGGTGCGGACCTGGCCACCGCGCCCCGCGAGGTACGCCGCCGGATCGGGTACGTCGCCCAGTACGGCGGCACCGACCCCAACGCCCTGGTGGAGGAGGAACTGTTCCTCCAGGCGCGCCTCTACCGGATCCCGGTCGCACCCGCCCGGCGCCGGGTGGCCGACCTGCTCGAACGGTTGGACCTCGGCGGGCTGGGTAAGCGGCGGGTCGGTTCGCTCTCCGGCGGCCAGCGTCGCCGCCTGGACATCGCGCTCGGCCTGGTCCACGATCCGCAGGTCGTCTTCCTCGACGAACCCACCGCCGGCCTGGACCCGCACAGCCGCAACAACCTGTGGGAACACACCCGCCGGCTCCGCGAGGACCTCGGCACCACCGTCTTCCTGACCACCCACTACCTCGACGAGGCCGACGCGCTCTGCGACCGGATTTCCGTCATCGACCACGGGCGGATCGTCGCCGAGGACACCCCCGCGAACCTGAAACGCCAACTGGCCTCGGACGTGCTCACCGTGGAGGTGGTCGGCGATCCGGCCGCTGGCCAGCGGCTGCTGGCCGAGCTGCCGGGCGTCCGGCACGCCGCGGTGACGAGCACGGGCGGGATCCAGGTCACCCTGGCCGACGCCGAACAGGGGATCACCGACGTGATCACCGCCCTGTCCGGCGCGGGCATCGGCGTGCGTGCCCTGCAACTGGCGCGGGCCAGCCTGGACGACGTCTTCCTCAGCCTCACCGGCCGCGAACTGCGCGACGACCCGCAAGGCCGGCACTCCTCCATCCCGACCACCGAGGGGGCGGACCATGTCCCTGCTCGTTGACATCATGCTGGTGTTCCAGCGCCACCTACGCATCTCCCTGCGCAATCCACTCTGGATCGTCATCGGGCTCTCCCAGCCGGTGGCCTTCCTGGTGCTCTACGGCCCACTGATGACCAGCACCCTGTCGATCACCGGCGTCGCACCGGAGCGCGCCTGGCAGACGTACGTGCCGGGGGTCCTCGTGCAACTCTGCCTCTTCGGCTCCGCCTTCGTCGGATTCGGAGTGATCGCCGAGTGGCGCGGAGGCGTGATCGAGCGGCTCCGGGTCACCCCGGTGAGCCGGGTGGCGTTGCTGCTCGGTCGGGTGCTGCGGGACGTCGCGCTGCTGGTGGTGCAGGCGGTGATGCTGGTCCTGGTGGCGTTGCCGCTGGGCCTGCGCGCGTCGGTGCCGGGTGTGCTGGTGGCACTCGGCGTGGTCACGCTTCTCTCGCTCGGCCTGGCCTGTCTGTCCTGCGCTCTCGCGCTGACCGTCAAGAGCGAGGACACGCTGGGCCCCACCCTCAACACCGGCCTGATGCCGCTGCTGCTGCTGTCCGGCGTGCTGCTACCGATGTCCTTCGCACCGCGCTGGCTGGACCTGGTCTCCCGGCTCACCCCGTTCCGGTACATCGTGGACGGCATGCGCAGCGCGTTCCAGGGTGAGGTTTTCACCGTAACCGTGCTGTCGACAGTCCTGGTCGCCCTGTCGATCAGCGTGCTGTCGGTGCTGCTCGGCGTACGCACCTACCTGCGGCAGAGCGCCTGAGCTCGACACGGAGGTGCTCTCAGGCGACCTTGAGGAAACGGACGGCGGCAGTCTTCGCTGCCTCGAGCGCTGAGGTCAGCACCCCGCAGCCGTCGTAGATACCGGCCGCGAACAGGTCCGTGGGTTGGTCGGTCGTGACGTCGATCGGTGAATCGAGCCGCCCGTCGACCGGGATGCCGGCGTTGGTCAAGATCTGCCGGTAGGGCGCGCTCAGCGACCGGGCGACGATCCGCACGCCGACACCCTCGTCGCCGGTGCCGGCTGCGACAGCGACCTCGTCGGCGATGCCACAGAGGCTGGTCGCTCCACCGGGTAGGAGACCGTCGGCGACTGCGACCTGGCTGAGCTGGACACTCCGGCGGTAGCGCTCCATACGCTGCTTGAGTGCGGCCTCGGTGGACGCGCCGACCTTGATGACGGCCACCCCACCGCCGAGCCTGGCCAGCCGCTCCTCCAGCTTCGCCAGGTCATAGCGATGGCCAGCCTGTGAGATGTCGGCTCGGATCCGGTTGATGCGGTCCTGGATCCGTGCACTGTCGCCCGCGCCGTCGATCAGTGTGGTCTGGTCCGCCGTGACGACGGCCTTGCGGACCCTTCCGAGCAACTCCAGTGTCGCGCCCGGCAGTGCGTCGGTCGCAAGGACCTGCCCGCCGGTCAGGGCAGCGATGTCCCCGAGCAGTGCCTCGCGCTGCGCTCCCGACTCGGGTGCGTTGACGGCGACCGACGAGAACGTGCCCCGCACCTTGTTGACGACGACCGTGGCCAGTGTCTCCCCGTCGATATTGTGCGCGATCAAGAGAAGCGGCTTCTGGGCCTCCATCACCTTCTGCAGGATCGGGAGCAGGATCTGCACGCCGGACAGGTTGCCATCGACGATCAGCACGTACGCGTCGTCGAGAACGGCTTCCTGCCGCTCCACGTCGGTCACCAGGTAGGGCGAGACGTAACCCTGGTCGAGGCGCATGCCTTCGGTGATCTCCAGCTCCGGACCGACGGTGTTACTCTCCTCGACCGTGAGGACGCCGTAGGCCCCGACCTTGTCCATCGCCTCGGCGACTATCTCGCCGGCTGCCGGGTCGCCAGCGGCTAGCCCGACGACCCGAGCGATCTGTTCCTTGTACTCCACCGGCCTGGCCAGAGGCGCGAGGGCCTCGATCGCGCGGGCGACCCCCGCCTCGATGCCGCGAGCCAGCGCCATCGGGTGGGCTCCGTCCTTCAGCGCCTCCACCGCGCCGTCGACCATGGCCTGCGCGAGCACGATCGCCGTCCCCGCTCCGTCGCCAGCCCGCTGGTGTGCCTGTTGAACGATCTCGGTGGCGTACTCGGCACCGAGCTGATCCCGTGGGTCCGCAGCCTTGTAGCGAGTGACGAAAACCGACGGATCGTCGGTCTCGGCGAAGCTGCCGTCCTCGTTCTCGAAGACGATGCGACGGCCCAGTGGTCCCAGCATCAGCCGCAGCCGCTCGGACACGCGGTGCAACCCGCGGGCCACGACGACCTGGTTCCGGTTGTAGTTGCTGGGCCGTTTGGCGACCGCGGCCGGTTGCGTTTGCCCCGGGATGCCGGCCAGCTTCCGCTCCGCGACATTGGCCAGGTAGATATTCAGCTCGGCGTCGTGCGCCCAGAACTTCGGCGACTGGTTGGGTTGCCGGATGCCGACGCCGTCCTTCACGTATCGGAAGAGCTCGTCGATGCCGATCCGGTGGTCGCCGTCGAGATCGGCCGCACCACTCAGTCCCTCGATCAGCACGTCGGTGAAAACCGAGGCGTGCGGTGACGAGTCGGCGATGCTGTCGCCCTCCCACGAGTACTCATAGGCGTCGGATGCGGTCAGGACCACGTAGCCGCTGCCGAGCTGATCGTCGAGCGCGTTCCGGGTGGACGCCTTGAACCCCTCGGCGAACGCCCCGCTGAAACAGCAGTCGAGGATGAGGACCTTCGCCCGGGCGGGTAAGGACTCCAACTGCTCGTTGACGAAAGATCGCGACACGGCCGTGCTGGCTGGTCGAGTACGTCGGGTGTTGGTGGCCGCGAAGTAGAGCCGGTGCAGCCGGTCCACGATGCCGTGGCAGGAAAAGTAGATGAGAACGAGGTCGTCCCGGAGCCGGTCAGCGAGAATGTTCTCGATGCCAGCCCGTACATCCGCGTCGGTGGTGTCCTGCAACACCTCGACCGAGTCGAACCCGCCGACCTCGGGCGCCTCGAGCAACGCGGCGAGTCGGCTCACATCCTGGCTCGGCGCCCGTAACTGGCTGAGTCCCGGATCCTCGTACTCCCCCGCCGCGATCAGCAGCGCGTACCGGCCCATGTCGCTATCTCTCCGATCGCGTCAGCCACTCGACGAGCGCCCGCTCGGTGTCGCGGCTGGCGTTCTCGATTTCGATCGACCGCTCGCCGTCCTGAAGCTTGATCCTCCCGGCCAGCCCACGCCGCATAGCCGCCATGACGACCTGAGCGACTGCCCGCATGACGGGCACCGAGAGTGCCCCGCCCAGCAATAGCGTCCCAGCAGCTACGGCCGTACCGCTCTTGCTGCCGTCGGGATCAGCCGCAGCGCTGGTCTCCAGCGGCACTCCTTTGCGGGTCAGCTCCCGGCCGAGCGTTGTGGCAGCACGCGCGGCGTCGACGCTCGGACCGTCCTCGATGACGAGCTGAATCATGTGGAACCAACCTTCCGGCCCGCATCGATCAAGGATTTCGGCACCAACATGCTAAGGGACGTGCATCCATAATCGATCATGCTTTCGGTTCACAGGATCGGCTACTCCTCCATCGCATGTGTCGACTTCCGGACCTGCCGATACGAGTGCATCTGATCATGGCGAACTCCGGGCTACGGATGCGGACCGTCGAACATTCCCGCGCAACCCGAACTCGAACCAGGCAGCGAGGTCTGCGTCGAGATCGGTCTGAGTCGCCTCCGGCGCACACTCTCGCTTATCGGCGGCCAGATTCTGCGGTCCCCTCACGGGTCTGCCACGGAACCGTCGTCGCTCTGCGTCATGAGGAACGCTCCGGCTCAGGCTCGGTCGTGCCGAGAAGAGCGCGCGGTGACTGCCAGCAACACAGCATCCAGGGCACCGATGATGATCCTCCGTGGCGGAAGCCGCCACCCACCCTGCCGCACCGCTCGGTCATACTGGCGTCGTGTTCGCCCTTGTCGCCGATACTCCCGTCGCAGCCGGTGAGTTGGTCCGCCGAGGGCCAATGCAGTTCGGCCAGGACGTTCCAGGATGGACGGCGGCGCCGTACTGCCTGCATGTGCCGATCGAGCACCTTGTCGCGGTTTTCGAACCGGTCTACGACACGTTCCTCAACGACGGGCTGGCCGATGCCCGTGACTGTAGCGACGACTGGCCCGAAATCGAGGCTCTCGTCGCTGCCGGCTGCCCACCGCTGTCCGACATACCCACGAGACTGCCGGAACTGCTCGCCGAGATCCTGCGGGAGTCGTTGTACATGGACGTCCTCGACGCACTGCTGCCGCTGAAGCCCGACGTCACCATCAGATACCTGGCCAACACCGTCGACCATGTCGCCGTCGATCCGAACTGGGTGGCGGTGTGCGGACGAGCCTTTCAAGTACCCGAAGCGACCCTGTCCGGCTGAACCCCGCAAACGCCGACGACTCACCGTGTCAAGGCCCCCAGCATTAGGTTCCAATATTCGCCGCCGAGTGGATCAGGGCATTGGCGAACGTGACAGACATCGGGAGGAGACGGAGCGCGGACATGAGTGACGGCAGGTGGTTGGATCAGCTGGATCAGTGGGCCCGGCGGGGGTGGAGCCGGTTCCTGCTGCTGGTGGCAGCGCTGACGGTCGTAGGGGCGGTCATCGTCGTGATGCTGATCGTCGTGTTTGACGCGACCGGCGTCTTGGCCGAAGACTCACCATTCTGGCGCGGTGACGGGCCGGACTGGGCAGGAACCGTCGGCATCGTCTGCTACCTCACCGGACTGGCCTGCATAGGGGGCGCCTTCTGGTGGCTCGTGCGCAACGGCTACTACCAGCGTTACGCCCGCACCCGGCAATGGGCAAAAAGCTGGTCTCGTAGCCGGCACCTGGTCCGGCAGGTACGCGGCACCGTCGCACGCCGGGACGAGGATCGACCGTTGCTGCCCCTGGTTGCGGAATACCTGATCGACCAGCCGACATTCCTGCTGCCGCTCTACGGCGTGGCGCTGCTTCAGATCGGGCAGATGTTCACTCGGTGGGCACCGGGCTTCACCCTCATCGCCGTGCTCTTCGTCGGGGTGCTTACCGTCGGGGCCCTCCGGTCCTTCCAGAGCGCGCGCCGGGCGAGAGTGTTCCTCGCCGAACACGCGGGCGGCGAGACCTTACGCGTCGACCGCTGACGGCGGCATCTCGGCCCTGCGGGGGCGTACTGCGCGTCGACACCCGGGGGCCCTGACCGTCAGATCAGCAACAGCGTCTTGCCCACGGTGGTGCGGTTCTCGACCGCGGCGTGCGCGTCGGCGGCAGAGTCCAACGGGAAGGTCTGACCGATGATCGGCCGGACACGCCCCGCTGCCGCCTGCGACATCATCCGTTCCGCCCACCTCGCCACATTCGGCCTGAAGCTGGAAAGCTGCTCGATGCCAATCACCTCCACACCCTTGCGGCGCGCCTCCGCCGGATCGATACGGGTGACCTCGCCGCTGGAGGCGCCGTGTATCGAGAAGCGGCCGCCACGGGCCGTGACCTCGAACGCGGCCCGCCCGATCTGGCCTCCGACACCATCGAACACCACATCCGGTCCCGCGCTCCCGGTCACTTCGAGCACACGCTTGGTCCAGCCTGGTTCGGAGTAGTCGACCACCGCTTCGACGCCCAGGTCACGAAGCACGTCGAGCTTTCGGGATCCGCGAGCGGCTCCGACGACGTGCGCGCCAGCCGCACGGGCGAGCTGCACCAGCAGGTTGCCCACCCCGCCCGCCGCCGCTTCGACCAGAACCCAGTCGCCGGGGCCGATCTTGGCGCCTTCGGCCAGTCCCATTGCCGTGCTGCCGTCGGTGTAGAGGGCGGCGGCCTCCGGCAGGCCCAAGCTGTCCGGTACCGGAAACAGGTTCCCGACCATCGCCACCGCCTGCTCGGCGAAACCACCGGTCTCTCCCGTGCGGGCGATGACACGCCGCCCCAGCCATGCCGGATCCACCTGCGCGCCGACCGCACTCACGAGCCCGGCCACCAGGCCGCCCGGCACATACGGCAGCTGCGGCCGCTCATGCCACCTGTCGGTGCCACGCCGGATCTGGGTCTCGACGAACGTCATGCCCGCTACCGCCACATCGACCACGACCTGGCCCGGCCCGGCTACCGGATCCGGTACCTCCGCCGGAACCAGCACCTCGGGACCCCCGAAACCGATCGCCTGGACCACCCGCATCTCACCCTGCCCCCGTCCCGCTCGCTGACGCGATCTACTGACAGGATGAAATCTGAAGTTAAGTTGAGGTCAAGGGATTCGCTCTGACGAGACGGGATCCCACCGGCGTCACGTCCATGGCAGGCTCATGCCGCATGATCGACGAATTCGCGAAAGACAACCTGCACGGGAGGCTGCGGCGGGACCGCGAGGCGTTGCTGTGGAAACTCGACGGCTTGTCCGAATACGACGCCCGTCGGCCTTTGACAGCGACCGGGACCAACCTCCTCGGTCTGGTCAAGCACGTGGCCACCGTCGAGGCCAGGTACTTCGGCGAGGTTTTCGACCGCCCTTCCCCGGAACCGCTGCCCCGGTGGCGGGACTCCAACGGCGCTGATCTGTGGGCGACTGAGGACGAGACCCGTGAGCAGATCATCGCGTTCTACCGACGCACGTGGGAACATTCGGACGCGACGATCAACGAGCTTCCCCTCGACGCCCCCGGCCACGTGCCGTGGTGGCCGGAGCCTTATGGCCCGCGCCGTTCGCAGCGGACGAAGCGCCCGGGGCCCGGATCGAGAACTCGAATGCTGGTTGACTACCCGCATGGTTGATCGGCGCGATGACCTGTCGACCCGGCTGATGCGGGTGGCCTCGAAGTTGGCGGCCGCAGCGTCGGTGCCCCGCGAACCGGTGATGTTCGGTGCGGATTCCCACCGTTTCCGGCTCGGGCCGGTGTTACCGGAAGGTGAGGTCGTCGGTTTCGAGAAGCGTCATGGGGTGAGGCTGCCGCCCGACTATCGCGGTTTCATCACCACCATCGGACATGGAGGACCTGGTCGGTTCGGTGGAGCAGGCCCCTTCTATGGTCTGCTCCCGATCGAGGACTGGGACCTGACGCTGGAGGGCGACCTCGACGTCACCATGTTGGCCAGGCCGTTCCCTGCCGAGCCCGGCCGGGTGTACGAAGACTGGCTTGCTCAGGCGGCGCCGGGCGAGGACGACGAGCCGTACCGCGGGACGTTGGCCCTCAGTCATCAGGGCTGCGGCGACCTGTCCCTCCTCGTCCTCAGCGGCCCTGCTCGCGGACGGGTTGTCGACACCCACCCCGGCAAGCAGGGCCCGCGCTTCACTCCGGATCCGGACTTCCTTTCGTGGTACGAGAGATGGCTGGACGCCGTTCTGGCCGGCGAGCACCACTTCCGCTGAGCGGTCGGTCGATTCCGCCATACGCGCACGTCATCTTGATCATGCACGTTCGTGCCTCGTCGGGTCCGTCGAGTCTGTCGGTCGCCGCCACGAGTACGGCGACCGAGAAGCTCACCACACCGCCCATGGTGCCCTTCTGTGTCGGACGCCGGTGGGTCAGGCCGTGGCTGCCATGGCGGCTTGTAGGTGTTGTCGGGTGTCTTCGTCGAAGGCGACGAGGCGTACCCGGTGGACGCTTGTCGGCGTGGATTTGATCGTTGCCACGGCGATCCTGGCCGCCTGGTCGGCAGGGTAGCCGTACACGCCGGTGGCGATTGCCGGAAAGGCGATGCTCCGGACGCCGAGTTCGTCGGCGACCTGGAGGCTCCTGCGATAGCAGGAGGCCAGCACGTCGGCCTCACCGTGGCCGCCGCCTTCCCAGACCGGACCGACGGCATGGATGATGTGCCGTACCGGTGGGTCGAGGTCGAACGCCGGGGTTGCCATCGCGTTGCCCGGCTCGCACGGGCCGATCGCGCCCCCGGCTTGCGCCAACCGAGGCCCCGCAGCGCGGTGAACCGCGCCGTCGACCCCACCACCGCCGAGCAGTGACTCGTTCGCGGCGGTGACGATGGCGTCCACGTTCTCTCGCGTGATGTCACCCATCACGACCTCGATCTCCACCACAGCAGAATCCTGACATACCAGACGAGGTTGTGCCCGCACAGCGTCACCAGACCAACTGCGGCGCGCAGGGATACGCCGGATCAGATGTCGAGGATCAGGGCGCGATGGTCCGACACCTCCGGCTCGGCCAGAATCTCGAACCGCTTCACCGCGGCGACGTCGGAGACGAGCAGATAGCTCGCGTGTCGCACCGCCTTGCGGTAGTGGGAGGTTCGAGTGTCTGCCGCGCCAACCAGATCGACAAGGCCGACCTCGGCCAGCACGCCGAACGTCTCGCTCTCCGGCAGCAGGTTGAAGTCTCCGCAGACGACCACCAGATCGTGCGGGCCGCGTACCCGGCACACGAGCTCCGCGAGCCGCTCGGCCTGCCGACGCCGTACCGGCGTATCAGTCTTGCCGGCCGGATCGCGCAGCCCATGCACCTGCACCACCCAGACCGACCGGCCCACGGCACGGTCTACCGTACGCACGGCGAGCGCCACGCGTGGACGATCCTCGACCGTCCACTCGACGTGGTCGACGAACTGCCCGTGCACGAAGGCCGAATCGACGCCGACGACTGGGAAGTGCTCACCGACCAGGGTCGCCAGACCGAAATCCTGCTGATGACGCGCGCCCGTGCCGTCGTACACCGGCCCGGAGTCGCTCGCCACGAAGATCGCCTGATGACGGGGCAACGTGCCACGTACATCATCGAGGAGATCAGCACGTTGGGGCAGCGACCGATGCGCATCCTCGAACCGCGTCCACCCGGTCAGGCCGGCTGTCCGGGTCACCTCCTGTAGGCAGACGATGTCGGCCTGGCTGCGAGGAAGCCACGCGACAAGTTCGTCGAACAACGCGCCACCCCAGGTGTTCACACTCACGATCCGCACAGCGACGCACCCCCGTCCCTCGATGTCCAGCGATCACGCATCACCGGCGCGACCCGACCTTAGATCAGTCGGGCCGTAACGGTTACGTCACCCGGCCACAAGCACCTTGGCCTAGGATGGAGGCGTGATCCCGTCGGACGCCGCGTACGCCTCGTGGATCACGCCGGATCTGCCGCTCTACGGCAATGATCACGAACGGTCCGACTTCGCTCCCTGACCGGCCCGGCCATCACGGCCGTCCCGTGTCCACTCTCATCTCGTCGTCCGGGAGCGACGTCTCATGTCTGCTGAGCTAATCCCCCCGAACAGCGCGCGTGCGGTGCTGCGTGCCCCGCAGGTTCCTCTGCTACTCGCCGCCAGCCAGGTGGGCCGGCTGCCTGTTGCGGCCTCCCCGATCGCCCTGCTGCTGTTCGCCCGCCAGCACGTCAGTCTCGGCGTCGCCGGTCTCGTCGTCGCCTTCTACACCGCCGGGATGGCGGCCGGTGCGCCGGTGCTGGCGCGCGCCGTCAACCGGCATGGTCAATCTGCCGTCCTGAACGCGTCAGCGTTGTTCTCAGCCGTCGGTTTCGCCGTGGTCGCGCTGGGTGGCGGTCGCCTGATCCCGACCCTGGCTGGTGCGGCGGTGGCCGGTCTGGGCACGCCGCCGTTGGAGGCATGCCTGCGTGCGCTCTGGCCGACGCTGGTTCCCGCACCCTCGGTGCCGGCGGCGTACGCCTTGGAGATCGCCGTTCACGAACTCACCTTCGTTGTCGGCCCGCTTGTCGCGGTCGCCGTCGTAGCTCTGGCCGGTACCTCAGCCGCGCTGCTGGTGGCGGCCTTGTTGCAGTTGGCCGGGGCTGCGGTCTTTGCCGCGAACAGCCGTGTGCGCCAGTGGCGGGACGATCCGGCGCCCCGACACTGGGCCGGCCCGCTGCGCTCGCCACGCCTGGTCTCGCTGGTGCTCGGCGTGGTCGGGGTAGGCGCGTCGATCGGGGTGTTGCCGGTAGTCGTCACCGCTTACGCCGAGACTGTCGGCAACCGTTCCCTGGCCGGGTGGCTGCTGGCGGCGCAGGCGGCTGGCGGGCTGATCGGCGGGTTGTGCTATACCCGCCTGAGCCCCGGCGGCCCGGCCCGACTACCGCTGGTGGCCGTGGCGTTCTCGGCCGGGCTGGCGCCGCTGGCACTGGCTCCGGCACCGCCGGTGATGGCTCTCCTGATCGTCGTTGCCGGCCTCAGCCTGCCCCCGCTGCTGACCGTTGTCTTCCTGGCTGCCGACCGGCACGCACCTGCCGGCACATCGGTGGAGGCGTTCGCCTGGATCATCACGGCGTTCGCCGTCGGTAGCGCGGCAGGCTCCGCTGCGGCGGGCGCGCTGGCTACCGTCGATCTGACGTACGGATTCCTCCTGGCACCTATCGTCGCCGCCGCCGCGGTGCTCGTCATGCTCCCAGGGCGGGTTAGCTGACACCGGTTAGCCGTAGCGGATTGCGGCCAGTGAGCAGCATCCAGGGTGGGCTGCCAGTCCACGTCCGTCGGGATGAGACGGAGGTATCCATCACTCACGGGCCGACCGTGCCGAGCGGTACGCGCGAAAGACCGTGGACGAGGTGGCGGCCAGTTGCGGACGGGACGGCAACCAGACGGTCTGGATACCAAGTTGCTCGTTCATCGCGGCGAGCTGGTACTCGTGTTGGAGGTCTGCGGCCGTACGTAGGCCGCGGACGATGACCGTGGCGCCACGGCGCAGACAGTAGGCGCTGGTCAGGCCAGCCCAGGTATCCACTTCGACGTTGTCCCAGGATGCCGGCATGACGTCGCGTACGAGTGCCGCCCTGGTCGTGGCCTCGGCGGTTGGCTGTTTGTCGGGGTTCACCGCCAGCAACACGATGATCCGATCGAACATCAGCCGAGCACGGTCCACCAGGTCGCGGTGCCCCGGGGTGAACGGATCGAACGTACCGGGATAGATCGCCAGCGAACCGTGAACAGGCGTCACCACGACTCCAAGTGAACATTTCGGACTTTTATCCGAGCGACGTTTATCGCCAGTATGGTGGCCGGCGCTACGTGGCAACGCCGAGCCCGGGGCCGGCGTCGTTCCATCGGTTGGCGAAGGCGCCTGCGCGGGCGGCGGCGGTGACGCTGTGGGCGGCAAGTTCTCGACCCTGACGGACAGCCCACCATCGTCGTCACCGGACCCGACGGCGCCCTGTGGACGGCATTGGAGAACGGCGCCCTGGCCCGCATCACTGTCTCCGCTCGTGACGCAGACAGTCGCCTCCGCCTCGCGACAGCCGCAATCCAGTGGCTACGACACCGCTGCGCCGATGCGCAGGACGCTGTCAATCCGTGACAGCGCCCTGCGCACTCACGCGCCGCCGCCCGAGCGCTACCGGGCAGCTACGGCCCATCCATGCAGCCTGGCCCAGCACCGTCAACGTGCCGCAGCGCTAGCGCAGATGCCGCCTGAAGAACCCGGCCGCGTCCTCCCCCGCGAAGTGCGGGACGCCGGTGTGTCCGCCCATGTTGGCGTGCAGCGTCTTCTCCCTGGAGCCGAAGGCATCGAACAGGTCCAGGGCCGCCTGCCGGTCGTTTCCCTCGTCGTCCCACTGCAGCAGGACGTGCAACGGAATGGTGACCTGTCGGGCTTCCTCGAACATGGTGCGAGGCACGAAACTCCCGGCGAACAGCCCGGCAGCCACGATGCGCGGCTCGACCACCGCAAGCCGGATGCCGATGGAGATCAATCCACCCGAATACCCGATCGGGCCACTGATGTCCGGCAGTGACAGCAGGGCATCCAGGGCGGCCTGCCATTCCGGGACCGCCCGGTCGACGAGCGGGAGGACGAGTGCGTCGATGATCTCGTCGCTGACCGGCTCGCCGGCCTCCAGCACCCGACGCAGGTCGGCTCGGGCCTGCTCGGCGGCAGCCCACCGGGGCCGGTCACCGCTGCCGGGCAGTTCGATGGTGGCTGCCGCAAAACCCTCCACCGCGCACTGCCGGGCGCGAGCCAGCAGGCGGGGGTACATGGTGCGCAGTCCGAGCGGGGGGTGCCCGAGCAGGATCAGCGGCACCGGTGCCGAGGCTGATCCGGGCGTCCACAGGATGCCGGGGACCTCGTCGAGGGTGAATCCGCGTTCGAGGATCCCGTCATCGAGACGCTGTTCGGTGGTGAATCGCATGGTCGTGCCTTTCGGGAGTGCTCGCGAACGGCGCTCCCGGACGACCTATCGCCCGACCGTGACCCCGGAGGGGAGCACCCATGTCGAAACGTTCACGGGTACCACCTCCTCGATTTCGCACGGCCGCGAGGAACCTAACAGCGTCCACCGTGATCCGCCACCCGTTTTCCGGCGCAGGCTCCGTGCCGCGTGAACCGACAGGTCGCAGGCGTCGATCCTGGGTTGCGGTCGAATGCTTGCCGTTGACGGCAGTGGTGATCCTAGGATCCGGTGTGGCGACGAGGGCTGGTGACGGCTGGCGGTGGTGGCTGAGCGCGGGCAGCGCGGGGCTGGTGATGTTGCCGTACTGGCAGGGTGAGTCTTGGCTAGCGGTGGTGGCGGCAACGTTCGGTGTGATCGTGGTCGGTGCGTGGGCGTGGGGTACCCGGAGCGGCCGTGGCGTGGGTGTTGTTGTCGGTGTCGGTCTCATCGTCGTGCTGGCCGCGATGTTCGCTGTCTCGCAGTGGCCTCGCGGCCTACCCGTCGCGCCGTGGCTTGACTGGTTCGCGGGGTGGTTGATGGTCGGTGCGGTGTGCCTGGCGGCGATGGTGTTCAGCCGCATCACATATCCATCGCCGGTGGAGTGGAACTGGGTGTCGGTTCGGTGGATCGCCTCGGTGGTACCGCTGGCCGCTGTGGTGCTGCTGTGCGGTGGTGGGCTCACCTACGGTCAGCTCGACGCTGACTTGAGGTTCCGCGTAGTTGTTCGCGAGGACGAATTCCTTCCGCTGCCGATGTCGCTGCGGCTGGTCTCGGCCGAGCCGTGTGCCTCTGGCGGCAGCGCCGGCAACTGCACGGCGGAGTTCGTGGTGACGGCCACCGACGGTGCCAGCCGGGGAACGACCGTGAACCGGCTCGTCGCTCACCTGCGCGAGCGCGGATGGCCACTGCAACCCGAACGTGGCAGATACTACGGCATCCGTGAAATCAGCGGACTCATGCACTGGAAGCCACACCGAATGTGGCTGTACACCGAAGAAGAACCACCTCCGGTGCTAGAACCGGCGTCACCACGCGACTCCGTGACCGTATACATCGACAACACCTAACGCAGCCCTTGACGGGGAGGCCACGGACCGTCGTCCTCCGGCCAAGGTGGGTGCTCGCGCTCAGGCTCGGTCGTGCCGAGGAGCGCGCGTGGCGCGGACCGCGCGCAACCCTTCGACCGGGTCGTAGTGCAGGTCGAAGCCGGCCACCGAGGCGGTCCCGTCGGGGTTGATGTCGAGCACCAGTTCGCCGGCCAGCCACGGGCTGTCCTGCCAGGCACGCAGATCGTTGCGCTGTTCCAGGTCGGCGACGACGTCGTCGACCACGTCGGCGGCGGTCATCGCTCGTGGCAACGGCAGGCTGCAACGGGCGATCATCCGAGGTAGTGGTCGACGGGGCAGGCTGCTGGTCGGCACGGGTACCCCGCCCCCGTCGATCCACGGGGGAAGGATCAGGCCCTGCGGGGTGCGTACCAGGAGTAGGACGTCGAGGGTTTCGGTGTCACGGACGTGGCCGTGCGCCCTACGCTCGTCGGCGTGGCCGACGCCGCCGGAGAGCCAGCCGATCAGGGGTACGCCCGGTTCGGCGACACCGGCCAGGCGGAAGCTGTCGGCCTTCGACTCCTTGGTGGCGATCTCGTCGCGTTGTCTGGCCTCCGCGTCGATCATGGCGGGCTGCCAGGACTCAGGGCCGACCGGCGTGTCGCCGTAGGCGGTCTGGGTGATCGTCGCGATGTCGTCAGGTAGCCGCAACGGTTTGCCGTCCAGGTAGGGCAGGAGCACGGCGGCGCTGCGCAGCAGGGTGGCCGGCTGGTAGACGCGTCGTGATCCATTGACCGGCTGGGGTGGTTCGACGCTCCAGTCGGCGCCGGTGATCCAGCAGGTCGGCGTCGCGTGCCGGGCGGGTCGGTCGGCGCGCGGGTGGCGGTGCAGCCGCCCGACGCGTTGCAGCACCAGGTCGACCGGGGCGAGGTCGGTGACGAGCAGGTCGAAGTCGATGTCGAGGGACTGCTCGGCGACCTGACTGGCCACCACGATGTGCCGGTGGGGGCGGTCGCCGCTGCCCGGTGGGCCGAAGGTGTCGCGTAGCCAGCGGTCCTTGGCGGCCCGGTCGACGGCCATGAAGCGGGAGTGCGCCACCGACACGGGTGTGTCCGATCCGAGGGCTGCGCGGAGCGCGGCGGCGGTCTCCTGGACCCGGGCCACGGTGTTGCGGACGACGAGGGCGCAGCCACCGTCGGCGAGCCGGTCGCGGAGCAGGTCCACCAGTGCGGGCAGATCGTCGGGGAGCCGCCGCAGCGCCACGTCGCTGCTCCGTCCGGAGTCGCCGCAGCTCGTCGCGGTGGCACCGCGCTGCTCGTTGGAGACGGTCACCAGGGGGTAGCGCAGATCGGTGCGCAGGGGTGCGTACGGGTCGATGCGTGGTTTGCCCGGGTCGCGCCAGGTCAGCGTCGGGGGTGGGCCGAGGCGGCCGTCGTCGTACGCCTTCATCAGCTCGGCGCGTCGGTGTGCCGGCAGCGTCGCGGAGAGCACGACCACCGGTACGCCGTACGCGCCGAGCCATTCCAGCGCCCGGTCGAGGAAGCGGCCCATGTAGACGTCGTAGGCGTGTGCCTCGTCGATGACGACGACCTTGCCGGCCAGTCCGAGGTGACGCAGCACCAGGTGCTCGCTGCGCAGCGCGGCGAGCAACAGTTGGTCGATGGTGCCGACGACGAAACTGGACAGCATGGTCCGCTTGGCGCCGGCGAGCCAGCGGTGCACGCCGATGTCGGCACCCCTGGTGTCCTCGCCGATGCCGCTGGGCAGCAGGGTCGTCCGCAGGTCGTCGTAGTCGGGATTGAGGGCGGCTTTGCCGTGGACCAGCCGCACGTCACGGTCGCCCCAGCCGACCTGGGTGTCGGGCAGCCGGCGCAGCCAGGACAGCATCCGGCCGAACATGGCGTCGCTGGTGGCCCGGGTGGGCAGGGCGAGATAGCAACCGGCGGCTCCGGTGCGGCGGGCGAGGATCTCCACCGCCGCGAGAGCGGCCTCGGTCTTGCCGTCTCCCATCGCCGCCTCGACGATCATCATCCCCGGTGTGGGCATGGCCTCGGCCAGATCGGCGACGGTCCGCTGCACCGGACGTGGTGCCGCCCCCACAGGCAACGCGAACCGCGCCGCGAACAGCTTGTCCACGCTGGTCGGTGCGGCGGCGGGTCGCCAGGGCACCGGCAGGTCCACCAACTCCCACCCGGCACGCAGCCGATCGGCGTCGTTGCCGATGATCAGGTACGGGAAGTACTCCTCGTTGCTGGCGATCCAGTCGGCGACGGTCACCAGCCCGGTCAGCATCGCCTGCACCGGCTGCGACAGCGCCACTCCGCTCCAGTCGGCGAGCCGGTAACCGGCACCCGACCGGTGCGCCATCCAGGTCAGCAGTTCGTGTTGGACGGACCGCCACGTGTCGCCGCCGAGCAGGTGGGGGCGCATCCGCAGCTCGCGCAGGCCCATGTCGGTCGGCGGCACGCCGTGGTGCCCGCCGACGACCACGGCGTACGGGTGCGGGTCCGCCCAGTCCTGCTCGTGCAGCCAGTCGGCCACCAGCACGTGCCCGGCGGTGGCGTGCGGCGCGTACCTGCGGTCGGCGCTGATCAGATCCCGCTGGTAGCCGAGGCCGTGGTCACGCATCCGCTCCGCGAGGTTGTACGCCTGACAGGCGAAAGCCGGGGTGGCCTTACCGATGTCGTGGATACCGGCGAGCCAGACGAGCAGAGTGCGAGCGTCTGCCTCACCACCGGGCAGTTCGTCGGCGACACGGTGCCGCGCCGCACGACCCAGCCAGTGATCCCACAACTGTCCGGCCACATCGGCCGTGTCCGCCAGGTGCCGCCACAGCGGCAACCAACCCACCGGAGAGGTGCCCAGCCGGTCGGTCTTGCCCCAGACCGTGCGTGCCGCCGCGCCCAGCGGTGGGGCGTCGAGGCTCGCCCGGGCGGTCATCGGGCCACCGGCAGCAGCGGGCTCGGTGCGCCGCTGTGGTGCAGGTCCTCATCCACGCCGAGCCGCGCCTGGTCGACGGCGTGCTGCATCCGGCGTTGCAGCCGGGCGTGAGCGGGCAGGAAGCCTTGACCGATAGCCAACTCAGCCATACGTCCCCCGATAATGGGCACCCGGGCCTGCCGGGAGCGAGATGGACGGAACTGTCACACGCCAGACACGACCGGCCGTCTGATTCACGCAGCATGGACACCGCGCCCGCAGTCACCGCGCGGTCACTTCATGATGCATCTTGTGAACCGTGCTTGCAAGCACGTACCTCCGCTCTGTGTTCACCGGCGACCCGGACGGATGTCCCCGATCGCGACCACGTCGGTCGCTATGCTGAGCCGCGTGTTGCCCGGCACAAGCCTCAAAGACCGCTATCGCCTGGCTCGATTCCCCCTGGCGCACAAGGGAATGGGCGAGGTCTGGCCGGCACACGACGCACTGCTGGACCGGCCGGTCATCGTCAAGTTCGTCGCCGTCACGGACCTCGACCTGGTGCGCCGTTTCCGCCGCGAGGCGCTGCTCACCGCCCGTCTCGACCACCCCGGCGTGCCCGCCGTCTACGACCTCGGCGAACACGCCGGCCACCCCTACGCGGTCCTTCAGAAGATCGACGGCATCTCCCTGTCGGACCTGGTCGCCGAACACGGTCCACTCCCGATCGGCTGGGTGGCCGCCATCGGAGCCCAGATCAGCAGTGTCCTGCTCGCGGCACAGCGACTCGGGCTCGTGCACCGCGACATCAAGCCCAGCAACGCCATGCTGGAGTCGAGCGGCTCGGTCAAGGTGCTCGACTTCGGCCTGGCCGTCATTCCCGACGACGACCGCTACTCGCGGATCACCCAGAGCGGGCAGGCCGTCGGCACCTTCGGCTACATGGCACCGGAGCAGATATTCGGTCAACGCACCGATCACCGCGCCGACCTGTACGGGCTGGGCGCCACCCTGTTCGACCTGCTCACCGGCAGCCCACCCTTCGACGGCCTGACCACCATGACCACGGTGCGGCGGCAACTCACCGCGGCACCGCCCCGGCCCGCCACGCTGCGACCCGAGACCCCGGCCACGCTCGACGACCTGGTGCACTCGCTACTGGCGTCCACCCCCGACGACCGGCCGGACAGCGCCGCCGACGTCTACCGCGTCCTGGCGCCCCTGTCGGAAAATTTGCCGCCGATACCCGGTGTGCTGGACGAGTCCGTCACCGCCGTGCAGGCATACGCCGCGATCGTCGGCCGCACGCCACCACAGCACGCGCGCCCACTCCCGCAGCAGCACGCACCAGACGCGGATCACTGAACAATCGGGGCAGCAGCACCGCCTTCTGTTCGGCGAACCGGCGACCCCCGTAGTGGAAGATCTGGGCACAGTTCTGCCCGCGCGTCTCGGTCGTCATCGCGCGCGCCGCCAGCGGTGAGTACATCGTGCTGTGCTTCAACCAGGCCGCTTCCTCGCCGTGCCGGTCGAAACCCCGGCCGCTCGCCGCGTGCCCGAACACATCGTGAACCGCCCGGAACATGTCGTTCTCCCCGTCACTGAGGTAGGGATGAGGGTTGCCGGTGGCCGCGCTCGCCCACACCTTCAGCCGACGTCTGCGCAGGTCATCGACCATCGACTCGACGTCGGCGTACGGGTCCTCGTCGACGATGCGCACGCTCACGCCCAAGCCACCGAACTCCACCCGCCCGACCAGGAGGTGGTACTGCTGAACGGTCTCCCGGCAGAACGCCGCGTAGGCGGCGTAGGCACGTTCGTCGCACCGGGGTGCCGCCACGTACGCATCCGCGATGGCGGCACCGAGGACCGGATCAAGGCGCACTCGCGCGTACGCCTGGGAAGAGTCGATGCCCGCGGTCGCCGGAGCGTAGCGGCGCGCGCCACGGCAGACGTACGCGACCGGCGGGAAGCACGCAGACGCAACGGTTGACGAAGCTGCTTCGCGCAAGGGTGTTCATGGTCCTCCTCAGGTCGACGGAATCGGGTCGGTCGTACGGCTCAGCGCGGAGTCGCTCGCTCCCGCTCCGAGGGCGGGCGCACCTGCTCACGCGCTGCGGTGAGCTGCTCGCGACGGAGCAGCTCACCGAGCATCCGGATCTCGGAGGCGCGACGGGCCTGGCAGAGCTGGGCGAACTTTCCGACCGTGGTGCTGCGGCCACGACGTGGCATGGGGAACCTCCCGATGGGGTGTCGAACCGAACGACCGGAACCATAGCGCCTGTGAAGCGCGTACACAAACACCATTGTCGTGGTAAGGTTCACGAGTGACGACGGAGCCGAGTCTGGTCCCGAACGAGACCACCCTGACCGCCAGCGGTATCGCCCGGCTGGCCAACGTCGGCCGGGCTGCGGTGAGCAACTGGCGACGCCGCTACGCCGACTTCCCGACACCCGTCGGCGGCACCCCCGCAAGCCCGTCCTTCGACGCACGGGAGGTGGAAAGCTGGCTGCGTCGGCACGGTCGGCTACACCGGGCCAGCACCGACGAATGGGCCTGGCGACACATCGAGAGCTACCAACCAGCGGCACACATCAGCGACGTGCTCGGCATCGCCGGCGCGCTGCTCGTCGTCCGCGCCAGTCAGACCCAGGCCACCGACGCCGACCTGCCGACACCGCGACAGCTCGTCACCCGGCTGCGCGCACTCGACCGCGCTCTGGCCACAATGGTCGACCCGCTGCTGCCGAAACAGTGGACCGCACAACTCGACACCCTGTTGCGCGTTGTGGACCAACTCGGCACGGAGCAGGGCCCCGAAACGGCCTTCGAGTACCTGCACCACCGCTACGCTTCCTCAGCCCACTCCATGTCCGGCCTGGCCGGGACACCGGACGCCGTCGCCGAGGTGATGCTGGCCCTCGCCGGGCAGGGAACCCACACCTTCGACTTCACCAGCGGCACCGGGTCGATCCTACGAATGGCCGCCGACCAGGCCCTGGCACGCGGCACCGCCACCCGCTGCTACGCCCAGGAGATCAACCCGCAGTACGCCCTCATCACCATGCTGCGACTGTGGCTGCTGCACGTACGCGCCCGACGCGGCGCGCCCGACGCCGCACCCCCTGTCGTGCACGTCGGCGACAGCCTGCTCGCCGACGCACTACCCGACCTGCGGGCCGACGTCGTCGTAGCGAACTTCCCGTTCGGCATCCACGAATGGGGCCACGACCAACTCGCCTACGACCCCCGCTGGACCTACGGCCTGCCCCCACGCACCGAACCCGAACTCGCCTGGGTCCAGCACGCCCTCGCCCACCTGGCACCCGGCGGCACCGCCGTCGTACTCATGCCACCGGCCGCCGCGTCCCGACCCGCCGGCCGCCGCGTCCGCGCCGAACTGATCCGACGAGGCGCCCTACGGGCCGTCGTCGCCCTCCCCGCCGGCCTGATGCCACCCACCGGCATCGGACTACACGTCTGGGTACTCACCCAACCCGACCCGCACCAGCCACCGGCAGGCGACCTCCTCATGGTCGACACCACCGCCGCACCCGACCGGCCACTCACCGACACCGTGGCCAGCGCGTGGAGCGCCTACCGATCACCCGCGTACGCCGAACTGCCCGGCGTCCACCGGGCGGTGCCCGTCATCGACATCCTCGACGACCACGTCGACCTCACCCCGCAACGCCACCTCCCCCAGACCCACGGCTCCGCCACCGATCCAGCACAGGTCATCACCCGGATCGACGAGTTCGACCGACTGCTCGACCAACTGCGACACAACCTGCCAGCGGTAGCACCGGCACCGGACACACCCCTACGCGACGCCCCGCACGCCGACATCGCCGACCTCATCCGCTCCGGCAGCATCACCGTGCACCGCGCCCCCAACCGCAGCCGATCAACAGGCACCACCGCCACCACCGTCGTCCTGACCGCCGCCGACATCCTCTCCGGCAGCCCGGCCACCGGCACCACAACCCGCACCACCGACGACGAGCCAGGACCCGACGTACGCCCCGACGACATCCTCGTCCCCGTCATCGGCCACAAGATCAGCGCCCGAGTGGCCACCCCAGAACAGATCGGCGCCGAACTCGGACCCGGCACCCAACTCATCCGCGTCGACACCACCCGCTTCGACCCGTGGTTCATCGCCGGCGTCATCTCCCACACCGACAACCTGCGCATCGCCGGCCGCGCCTCCAGCACCGGAAACGGCGCGATGCGCATCGACATCCGGCGGCTGTCCATCCCGGTCCTGGCACTCGAACAGCAGCACACGTACGGCGAAGCCTTCCGCCGACTCGCCGAGTTCCGCACCACCCTGGAGCGAGCATCAGCGACCGGAGCCACACTCGCCCGTGAGATCAACGACGCCCTGACATCAGGCGTTCTCGGGCTCACCCACTGAGCGCACCGAGGTCTCGTCCGGGGCGGGCAGCACGCCGTTCGGTGCGGCTTGTCCTCCGGGCGCTGGGCTCCGCCCGTCGACGGGACCAGAGCCGCGCGGTCGGGCTGTGGTCCCGCCGCGCCGCCACCGTGCGTACCCGTCGATCAGCCGGACCCTCAGCGCCAGGTTCTCCGGCCGCGCGGCCGAGCGCGGGCCGGTACCGGAAAGGCACCTGACGGGTCCGGGAAACGTCGGTTGAATGACGTGGTGATCACGATGCAGGCGGTCGTCGAGGTGCCGATGCTCGACAGCAGGGTGCCATGGCCGGTGGAGCCGTTGACACCCGGCTCCTGGCTGGTGCTCGACGCCGATTGTCCCGACGAGCGGATCGGTCTGTTCGTGGCGGCTCTGGCAAGTGGGATCGAGGTGGCGTCTCCTGGCGGCCACAAAGAGGTCGCGGACGCGCTGCTGGCCGAGGAACTCCTCATCGTTGCTGGTGGTGTGCGGGTGTGCGACGCCAGGACCGGGACGAACGTCGTGCCGGGTTGTTGCAGTGGGCTGGAGGACTGGCGGGACTGGGCACAGGCACTCGCCGGTGGTTCACCGTGGCTGGGACATGACCCGGCTCCGGAGGTTGAGGTGCTCGGTGAGGATCTGCGGGTGTGGCAGGACAGTGGCCCGAATCGTCGTCGCGGCCCCTGGGCAGATCACCACATCGACTTTCCGCGCCGTGCGCTCGCGCCACTGTTGATGCGCGTACAGCGGGATCTGGTCGGCTTCCTGAACGCACTCGCCGGATGGGCCGCACGGTCCGGACTGGGCCGGCGAGGAACGGCGCTGGTGAACGCCGTGGATCGGAGCTTCGCCGTCACGGCACCGCTCGACGTGCCGACAGGCTAGCGCCGACGCCGCAGAAGGTGAACGCGCTCGACGACACCTCTCCGACAGCGAACGGGGCGTGAGATGGTCGCCCCAGGATCAGCCGATAAAGTCAGCGACGTACGCCACTAGCGACATGGCGCTCGACCCGCTGCCGCCGACCGTAATCCAGCCGGCATCTCCGGCCTCGTCAACCGGACCACGCTGTCCGGGCGGATACGCGACGACCCGCAACGGATGCTCGAAGTGCACCGTCAGGAAGCGCCACGCCGCCCTGTTCAGCTCTGGCTGCCGGGAATTGGCCACCTCACCCGGGTCGCCCCCATGAAACAGCAACGGGGCACCCACGCGATCCCGCAACACCCGGCCGAGGGCCAGCCGCTCAGGGCAGCGCTCGCAGGTCAGAAATCCCTCGTCGGAGGCATCGAAACCGGCGGACCATAGCTCCGCGAACCCATCCTCCGGCCAGCCAGCAAGGTAGGCAGGAAGGGAAATGTCCAGGTCGCCGTCCGCGTCGAGCATCGCCGGCAGCACACCGCTCTCCATCTGGCGGTGCAGTTCGGGATCCCAGTCGTGGGCCACCCGCAGCTGGTGGCCGAGATGGTCGACAAGCAGTTTCCACAACGCGCTGGACACCAGCCGGGACTGCGAGAAGACCGGCTGACCTGGATTGCCGGCGTACCTGATCACGGGGCCGCCGGGCTGCTCACGCAACGGCTTGCCGAGTCCCCAGCAGATCCGGTTGCACGAGCAGTAGAGAAACGCCGATGCCCCCACCTGTCCCCTCTCTAACCGGGTACGCCCATTCCACGAGCCCCCAGCATCCACAACCCTGACGGTCGGCCATCGGGCGTGTGGAAGGCAACGTACACGTCCGCGTACCTCGCCAAGCGGCGATCGTCGCGATTTTTGGCCCAGAACGCCTCCATCAGCCGTTGTGGGTCCGTCCCCCTGGGTACCTGCACATACAGCTCACCCCGATAGTCCAACTTCTTCGCGTAGTCCTCGAACTGCCGCGCGAACGTGGTCGGCGTTCCGCTGAAGGTCTTGACCTCTCGCCGGTACACCTCCCGCCCGCTAGCGTCCCGAAAGGAAACGTCGGGTGGGGGCTTGTTGGCACCGGCCAGCCTCGGCGTCGAACCGGATGGCCCATACAATGCCCGCTCCGCGTTCACTTCGGTGAGCACAAAGTCCTTGTGCTGGGCGTGCTCCCTCATCAACAGGCCGATCGACTTCCGAGCCGCTGATGCGTCGAGGTTAAGTTCCCCGCCGCACCCCTTACAGGCGGCACGGGCCAGGCGAATGTTGTTGGACAGGATTTCGTGCGGCTGCCGCAGGGGTTCCGCCACCGAGGATGTGCTCTCCGACGACGGCGAGCCCGAACTCGTGCCGGAGGTGGGCGGAGAGGTATCGCCCGGTTCCGTTGGCGCTGTTGTGCCACACGCCGCCACCGCGAACAGGGCCAAGCCGACCACGACCCGAGCGACACCGAGAGCAGTTCGGTCGAGGGGATCCATGCGGGGACCATCGGTAGTGGCACGCTTTGTCGCCGCCCCGTGACGCTGAGGCTCCGCCGTGGTCCGCTACGAGGACCAACCGGGGCGAGGCACGGGAACGTAAACGGCGGTACGCGGAGAGCGGTGAGAAAGCGCGCTCGCTGGACAGTGATACCAGCGTGAGCACCGCCAGCCTGGTGACGGCCAGGAAAACCATTCGCTGTGGTGTCACATCCTCAGTGGCCGCCAGGGCGGCACCAGCGGCCGGAGATGTCCAGCGCGTCCGGGTCGGGGAAGGCGGCCGGATCCCGGTTGCTGGCGGCGGCGGGCAGGTAGACCGCGTCGCCGACGCGCAGGACGCGGCCGGCGATGGGCTCGCGACCACCCGCTGGATCTCGTCGGCGAGCCCGAGCCACCCTCCCCACGGACCCACGAATCGCAAAAGCCACCTTCGCCGGACAAAAAGTGCGTAGCGTTCAGATGGGCCTGTGCCGAGGACCACCCAGCCGACAGAAAGGTATGAGATGTCGCTCGACGCGTTCCGCATCCCTGGCGGCTCCTTGGATGACCTGATGAGTCGGTTCTTCGGAGGCGACCCGTTCGCGGGACGCCCGGTGGAGCGGGTCGACCTGTCCCGGTTGCTCTCCACCGAATCGCGGCAACTCCTGCAACGGGCAGCCGAGCAGGCCACGCAGTGGGGCAGTCCGTACCTCAACGTCGAACACCTGCTGTGGGCCGCCACCCAGTCCGACCCCACCCGCCGGATCCTCGACGCGAGCGGCGCGGACCCGGACGACCTGGCCCGCCAGATTGAGTCGGCCGTCCCCAGGGACAGGCCACGCGAGGACACCCCACCACTCGCACCGGCGGCGAAGCGCGCCCTGCTCGACGCGCACCGCGAGTCGCGACGGTCCGGCGCGACGTACATCGGCCCCGAACACATCCTGCTCGGCATCGCCGCGAACCCGGAGACGACCGCAGGCCGGGCGTTGCGGGCGCTCGGTGGAGCCGCCACCGGGCCCACGCCGCCGGCCGGCGGTGCCGGCGGGCGCGGGGCCAGCAGCACCCCCACCCTTGACCAGTACGGACGGGACCTCACCGAGGATGCCCGGGCCGGTCGGCTCGATCCGGTCGTCGGGCGTGACGACGAGATCGACGACACGATCGAAGTGCTCTCCCGGCGTACGAAGAACAACCCGGTGCTCACCGGTGAGCCGGGGGTCGGAAAGACGGCGATCGTCGAGGGCATCGCACAGCGCATCGTCAACGACGAGGTACCCGAAACCCTGGCCGACCGGCGCGTGGTCGCACTCGACCTGTCCGGGATGGTGGCGGGTACCAAGTACCGCGGCGAGTTCGAAGAACGACTGAAGAATGTGATCCAGGAGGTCACGGCCGCCGAGGACGGGCTGATCCTCTTCATCGACGAACTACACACCGTTGTCGGCGCGGGCGGCGGTGGCGAGGGGGCGATGGATGCCGGCAACATGCTCAAGCCCGCCCTGGCCCGCGGCGAACTGCACGTGGTCGGTGCGACGACCCTGAACGAGTACCGTCGCTACATCGAGAAGGACCCTGCGTTGGAGCGCCGGTTCCAGCCGATCCTGGTGTCGGAGCCGAGCGTGGAGGACACCGTCGCAATCCTCAAGGGTGTCCGTGACCGGTACGAGGCGCACCATCAGGTGCGCTACACGGACGAAGCGCTGGACGCCGCAGCTGAACTGTCCCACCGCTACGTCACCGACCGGTTTCTGCCGGACAAGGCCATCGACCTGCTCGACCAGGCAGGAGCGCGGGTCCGGTTGCGTTCCCGCACCCCGGCTCCGGACAAGAAAGAGATCGAGAAGCGGCTGTCCCAGCTGCGCCGGGAGAAGGACAGCGCGGTGGCGAACGAGGACTATCAGCGCGCGGGTGCGCTGAAAGCCGAGATCGATGCGGCCGAGCGGGACCTGGCGGCGGCGCAGGAGGGCCCACCTCCGGTGCCCGAGGTGCAGATGGGTGATATCGCCGAGGTGGTCAGCCGCCGTACCGGTGTTCCCGTCACCCAGCTCACCGAGGTGGAGAAGCAGAGGTTGCGGCGCATCGAGGAGCTACTGCACGAGCGCGTGGTCGGCCAGCACGAGGCCGTACGGGCTGTGGCAGCCGCCGTACGCCGATCGCGTTCCGGGCTGAGTGACCCCCAGCGACCCGACGGGTCGTTTCTCTTCCTCGGACCCACCGGCGTCGGCAAGACCGAACTGGCCCGGTCCCTCGCCGCGGCGCTCTTCGGCGACGAGTCCAGCATGATCCGCTTCGACATGAGCGAGTTCCAGGAGCGGCACACGGTCAGCCGGCTGGTCGGAGCGCCCCCGGGCTACGTCGGATACGAGGAGGCCGGTCAGCTCACCGAGGCGGTTCGCCGTCGGCCGTACTCGGTGCTGCTCTTCGACGAGGTGGAGAAGGCGCATGCGGACGTGTTCAACACGCTGCTGCAGGTGCTCGACGACGGTCTTCTCACCGACGCGCAGGGACGCACGGTCGATTTCAGCAACACCATTCTGATCATGACGAGCAACATCGGCGCGGACCGCATCCTGGCCGCGCAGACGGCCGGGCGTCCCGTCAGCGACCAGCGCGAGGAACTGATGGAGCTGCTGGGGCAGCGCTTCCGGCCGGAGTTCCTCAACCGGATCGACGAGATCATCATCTTCACCGGCCTGGACCGGGACCAGCTCCTCGAGATCACCGGCCTGCTGCTGGATCGCACCCGCCGTCGGTTGCACGCACAGGACATCAACCTTGAGGTCAGCCCGGACGCCACGCAGTGGCTGGCCAACCGGGGCTACCAGCCCGAGTACGGGGCGCGGCCACTGCGGCGCAGCATTCAACGTGAGCTGGAAGACCGGCTGTCGACCCTGCTGCTCGAGGACGGAGCGAATCCGGGCGACACCATCGAGGTCAATGTCGTCGGCGGCGAACTCGACCTCTCGGTCCGGCCCGCCGCCGTACCGGCCGGCACGTGACGCCGGCCCTCCGTCGTCAGTGACGGCGAGCCGGCTCGCGTCACGGCCAGGGAGTCGGCTCGTGCCACCGACAGAGGCCGCCCGCCGGATGAAACAACTGCCGAATGTCCTTTGACAGCTCGGACTCCAGATCCCCGAATTCGTCCGCACTCACTGCCTCGCGCAGGGTCATCAACACCGCGTGAGCACCTTCAGCAGCCCGCCGGTCATCCAGTCCAGCTCGCGTCTGCACCTCATTCAGGAACTCCACCAGATCGAACTGTTCGGCGAACTCCACTCCCTTGTGCAGATACCCTCGATACTCCTCGGGAAGTTGCGCGGCCAGATCCCGGGCCTCGCCGCCACTGAGCCGTTCCGCCAGCGTCGTCAGCGTGGCTCGGATGATGTTCGCCGCCTCCGTCGGTGGCAGTCCCGCCCGCTCCTTCACGGCTTCGAGGAACTCGGCGTAGTTCACCGCTTCTCCTTCCCGACCCAGTTGAGGCTGTGTGGCACGAAACGGCCGCCACCCGGGCCGGCACCGGTCATGGTCGGCGCGGGGCGACGGCCGGACCCCGGCCCGCTGGCCCTCCGGCAGCTGCACCACCGCGTCCTCGAACTCGTCGTGCCCGACCACACGGTCGGCCAGGTCCGCCGCCTCCCGCCGCTGATCCGCTCCGTGCGGGTACGCAGGGGTGGCCACGGTCAGGAATCGCGCCGGGTCCGGAGTGACGCCTGCCCGTGCCGCTTATTTCTCGAAGAACCTCAGCTCAGCCATGCCCCCGCCCGCCCCGTCCCGGACAGCCCTGGCTACCCCCGACTACCTGGCACAAACAAGTAGTGGCGCCCTCCGCTCGACGTTCTTCGGCAGCGCAGCCGCGCCGTCGGGCCCAGCGGAGGACCGCCGGACCCGACCGGGACAGGAGGATCGCATCGCGTCCGATTGACGGTTTCGGTACGGCATGGCCTGATCAAACACCTTTCAGGTGACCAGGCCATGGCGGTACGCGTACACCACCGCCTGCACCCGGTCACGCAGGTCGAGCTTGGTGAGGATGCGGGACACGTACGTCTTGACCGTCTCCTGGCTGATCACCAGCGCCGCGGCGATCTCACTGTTGGACAGGCCCTCCGCGATGAGCCGAAGCACCTCCAGTTCCCGCCGGGTCAGCACGCCGTCGTCCCGGTTCTCCTCGGCCGGGCGAATGCGGGCCGCATACTGGCCCACCAGCTGCCGGGTCACCTCCGGGGCCAGCAGCGCGGCGCCCGTCGTGACCGTGCGGATGCCGTTGAGCAGCTGCTCCGGCGGAGCGTCCTTGAGCAGGAAGCCGCTGGCACCGGCGCGCAACGCCTCGTACACGTACTCGTCGAGGTTGAACGTCGTCACCACCAGCACCTTGACCGGCTCGGCGACCCCGACGCCGGCCAGCAGGCGGGTCGCCTCGATGCCGTCGAGCACCGGCATCCGCACGTCCATCACCACCACGTCCGGCCGCAGCCGGGTGGCCAGGTCGACCGCCGCCCGCCCGTCGCCGCACTCCCCGACGATCTCCATGTCAGGCTGCGCGTCGATGATCGTCGCGAAGCCGGCACGGATCAGCGCCTGGTCGTCACAGACCAGCACCCGGATCGGCGCGGTCATGACGGCTTCCGGGCTGGGATCCGGGCCCGTACGAGGAAACCGCCGCCGACCCGCGCGCCCGCGCTGAAGTCTCCACCGAGGACGGTGATCCGCTCGCGGAGCCCGGCGAGGCCGCGCCCGCTGCCGCCTGGGGACGCGCCACCGGATCCGGAGCCGTCGGTGCTGATCTCCACGGTTGTCTGCTCCTCCGCGTGATGAACGTGAACCCTGGTCCGGCTGCCGTACGCGTACTTCAGCGCGTTCGTCAGCGCCTCCTGCACCACCCGGTACACCGCCACCTCGACGCTGCCGGTGGCCGCCGACGGCGTGCCCTCCCGGACGAACTCGACCGGTTGACCGGCCTGCCGGGACTGGTCGACGAGGGCGTCCAGGTCACCGACGGCGGGCGTACGCGGATCCTCTGTGCTGTGGTCCGGGTTGAGCAGGTCGAGCAACTGCCGCAGGTCGCCGACGGCACGGCGGCCGGTGCCGGTGATCGCGGTCAAGGCCTGGTCCAGCTTCTCCGGCGCGCCGGTCAGGTAGCGTGCCGCCTCGGCCTGCACGACCATCGCCGTCACGTGGTGCGTGACGACGTCGTGCAGTTCCCGGGCGATGCGCGTACGCTCCGCCGCACGGGTGGCCTGCTCGACCTGGCGGCGGCGTTCCGCCTCGGCAGCGCGGGTCTGGCGCAGCCACGCCCCGATGCCCCACGCGAGCACCAGCAGCAGGTAGAAGGTCGCGAACCCGGCGACGCCCTCACCCGAGCCGAGCCGGTCGAGGGCGATCGCCAGGAGCACGTACGCCGCCGAGGCGAGACCCGCGACGACCCAGCGGCGCCGTTCCAGATAGGCGCCGGCGCTGACGAGCGCGATGACCAATCCCGTACCCGCGATGGTGTGGTAGCTGCGGAGCTGGTCGATCGCGAAGCCGAGCGACACCAGCGCGAGGCAGACGGCCGGCCAGCGACGGCGTACGGCCAGCGGCAGGCACTCCAGGGCCACGACGCCGACGGTCCACGCGTCGTACGGGCGGTCCGGGAGGTCACCGAGCTGCGTACCCTGCCGTTGCAGGGCCGGGACCGCCACCGCGAGGGCCAGCGCCACTGCGAACGGGAGATCCCGGATCGTGGTCGGCCACTGCCGCCACAGATCCGGGAGCCTCCGGAGCTTGATCACCGGGTGACCGTAACGGTTGCCGGGGCCTGCGCCGTACGACGGCCCGGGGCCTGCGCCGTACGACGGCGGCGCGGGACGATGTGCCCGCGGCGCTTGGCCAGCCACAGGAACACCACGGTCAGCACCACACCGGCCAGCACCGCGTACAGGCTGCCCTCCGGTCCGAAAGCGCCGCCGCTCAGCGCGACCGGCCCGGACGTCGAGGCGTCGAGCAGCCCCTTCGACTCGCCGTTACCCGAGACCACGACGCTGAAGATGCCGCCGGCGGCGAAGTTCCAGCCGAAGTGCAGACCGATCGGGACCCACAGGTTCCGGGTGGCGGCGTAGCAGGCGGCCAGCATGAACCCGGCCTCGATCGCGATGGCGGTCGCCCCCCACAGGGAGGCGTCCGGGTTCACCAGGTGCATCGCGCCGAACACCACGCCGGTCAGGGCGAGGGCGATCCAGGTGCCCGTACGCTCCTCGACGATCCGGAACAGGACGCCCCGGAACAACAACTCCTCGGTGACGGCGGCGGCCGCCATGACCCCGAGCAGACCCAGCGCTCCGGTCGGCGAGCCCCAGCCCTCGACGTGGTAACCGCCGACGAACGCGATGTTGGCGATGACGGCCGCGAACATGGCCAAACCGATGAGCGAGCCACGGCCCAGCTTCCCGCCCCGGCCGTCCTGGGCGAGTTCGGTCGGCTCCCGGCGCTCGGTACGCCGCACGACCCACCGGTAGACGACCACACTCAGCACGGCCGTCAGGACGCCGATCACCAGGGTGAGGAGGAAGTTGCCCTCGACTGCGGCGATGCACTGGCTGCCGACCAGGGCGACGGCGGCAACGGCGAGGAACTGTTTGACCAGACGCATGACGACTCCTTCGCAGACCACGACCGGAGTGCCGCGGACACGAGAAACCTATGAATCTCCGCCGCCGCGGTCGTCACCGTGCGGTGGACATTCGCGGGTAGCTCGCTCGGGGGACGAGACCCCTCCGGCGTCCGGTCACCGACCGGACACGGCGGACCGTTCCTTCGACATCCTTACCTCGACTCGGCCGAAGGATTTCCGAATCCTGGATTCACGGCGATCGGGATGTTCCCACGGCGCCGATCCCAGCCACAGATAATGGCCGAACTCCACACGGAGCTACCTGGTACGTGGTGAGCCCTCGAAGTAGTTGAGACGAATTAGCAGCGGCTTCGGATGCACCGCAACCGTATCCCTGGCTAGCCGGAACGCGACATCACCAAGCACGGTAGCGGCATTGACGGCGCCGGTTGGAAACGCTACGGACACCGCCATCGCCGCCAACCGGGCACCGTGCGCGCAGACCAGCGTCCGCTGATCGATCGCGAGCGACCAGGGCGGGCGACCCAGTCACGTCTTCCCTCATCCACGCGCCTACCGGCATCAGAGCCACCGGGCGTCGTCACGACAAATTGCCGGGCAGCTTTTCGATCAGTAAACAAATAGACGGGCGCATGTCCACTTCGGGACAACGGCAGTCCAACGGGGTCCGACCTAGTCCAGAATGGCCACACGACCGGTCGTGAGGCATCGAGACTGGATATCGACTGGCGACAATCTTCGGTTTCCCACACGACCCGGAAGAAGGATGTTCGATGAGAGCAAGGACAATCGGTGCTCGGCGCCTGACGTACCCCATCCTGGCCCTGGCCTTGGCCCTGCCGCCGCTGGCAGTCAGCCAGCCTGCGCAGGCGGCCCCGCACGCCGACGGTGACAGCATCCGTCAGGTCAGCACGGCCGTCAGCGCCGAGGCGTGGGCGGCCGGCAGGCAACTGCACGGCGCGCAGGTGACTGCCCACGCGGCGATCGAGGCGTACTGGACGCCCGAGCGGATGCGCAATGCCAAGCCCGTCGAGGAGTCTCCCGCGTACAAGGCCGCGGCGCGGCGCTTCGCCGAGAGTGGAGGGACCTCGTCTGCCGCACCGACCAACCGGTCCAAGCCGGTGAATGTGCCTCCGGTTGCGGGCCTGATGGGCGCCCCGGGCAACTCCACGCAGGCCATCAACCCGAACCTCGGCTCCAACCACCCGACCGCCCGGACCAACGGCAAGGTCTTCTTCAACATGGACGGCGGATCGTGGGTCTGCTCCGGCTCGGTCATCAACTCGGTCGGCTACAACACCGTGTGGACGGCCGGTCACTGCATCCACGGCGGGCCCGGCAGCAGTCTCGCCACCAACTGGTCGTTCGTCCCGGCGTACGACGATGACCTGGCCAACCCTCGGCCGCACGGCACCTGGACGGCCCGCGAGCTGTGGACCTGGAGCAGTTGGATCGACAGCTCCAACTGGGAGGCCGACATGGCCGTGGCCATCATGAACACCCGCAACGGCGCCCACATCGTGAACCAGTTCGGCGGCCACGGTTTCCGTACGCACCAGGGCTTCACGGTCGGCATCAACAACTTCGGCTACCCGAGCGACGCGCCGTTCGACGGCGGCAACCTGATGAGGTGCAGCGGCAACTCGACCAAGTCCGGGGCGCGGATCCGCATCAACTGCGACCTGACCGCAGGCGCCAGCGGCGGCCCATGGTTGATCAACTGGGATGGGAACTGGGGCTACCTCAACGGGGTCAACAGCACGCTCAACTCGTACGCGGCACCGACCTTGTGGTGGTCACCCTACTTCGACGACACCGCGTCGGACTTGTACACCTTCACCGCCCCTCGCTGACCGATCTCCCGCGACAGATACCTCGTCCCGGTAGTGCGCCCTTGACACCAGCGGGCCGTCTCCAATGGCAAACGACCGAGCGTCTGGTCGCCATTGGGGTCGGCCCGCGTCGCGCGACTCACGCCGGTCGACGCCGCGCTCGGCACGGCTCGTCGAACTGGCCACCTGGTGCGTGGGTTCAGGTGCCCGCCACTGCGGCAGCAGACGGTTCACCTCCGCCTCCGCCAGGTGTGCGTGCCCGGATCTTCATCCGGTGACGGCAGCCGGGCGGGCGGTACGGGAGACGGAGCCGGAGTTCCGGTGGTCCCGGCCGCCTGTTCGTGTGCCCGGTTCAGAATCGCCTCCGCCTCCCGTCGGGCGGCGGTCACGATCCCCTCGGCCTCGAGCCGCGCCTCCGCCTAGCGGCTGGCGGAGGAGGAACTGCCAGTACCCCGGCTCGGCCCACCATCGCGGGGACGCGGCTGCCTGATCCTTCCGGCGTGACCACGAATACCGCACCGGGAGGGAACTTCCGACTCCACCGGCCCGACGACTACTTCGACACCAACCTACTGAGGGATTTCGTCATGCCCAGCACCAGAACTCGCCGGCTCGCCCGCCCGGCGTCCCTGATCAGCGCCGTCGTCCTGGCCGGGTCCATCTCCGGCTGCGGGTCGTCGGACGACTCCTCGGCCGCCGGGTCGCCCCCGTCACCAACCGTCTCGGCTCCGACGGGCACGTCCGCCGGAGTGCTGGGTATCCGTGACCCGTGGGTGAAGGCCGCGGACAACGGCATGACCGCGGCGTTCGGCACATTCGTCAACGACGGCGACGCCGATGTGACGATCGCGTCGGCGGCGACCGAGGTGTCACCGATGGAGCTGCACGAGATGGCCATGCAGGACGGCAAGATGGTCATGCAGGCCAAGCCGGGCGGCATCGTGATCAAGGCCAACAGCAGCCACGTGCTGGAGCCCGGCGGCGACCACCTGATGCTGATGGATCTCAAGCAGCCGGTGAGGGCCGGCGACGAGGTGACCTTCACCCTGACCTTCGGCGACGGCCGCACCCAGACGTTCACCGCCGTGGCGAAGCCGTTCACCGGCGCTCAGGAGAGCTACGCCCCGGGACACGGCACGCCGGAGACGCCCGCGAGCCCCAGCCCGGCGTCATGACCGGTCCGTCCAACCGACCGGTGAGCAGGCGGGGTCTGCTCACCGGGGGTGCCCTGGCCGCCGGGGGCGCGCTCGCCGGTGCTGCCGCCGTCACCGCCGCCCGGTCCACCAACCCCGAGGTACGTCCCGCCGACACGGTGCCGGTGGCGCAGGTCGGCACCGCGGTGGAGCCGTTCCACGGAGCCAGGCAGGCCGGTGTCACCACCGAACCACAGGCGCACGCGGCCTTCGTCACGTTCACCCTGAAGCCAGGAACCGACCGGGCCGCGCTCGGGCGGATGCTGCGGCTGCTCTCCGACGACGCCGCTCGCCTCACTCAGGGCCGGCCCGCCCTCGCCGACACCGAACCCGAACTCGGTCTGCTGCCTGCCCGGCTGACCGTCACCTTCGGCTTCGGCCCCGGCCTCTACCGCGCCGCCGGGCTCGACGACCGGCGACCACCGTCGGTGGCCGACCTGCCGTCCTTCCGCATCGACCGGCTCCAGCCCCACTGGTCCGGTGGGGACCTGCTGCTCCAGATCTGCGCCGACGACCCGCTCACCGTCGCTCACGCCCAACGGGTGCTGGTCAAGGACAGCCGCCCCTTCGCCACCGTCGCATGGGTGCAGCAGGGCTTCCGCCGAGCCGCCGGCGCCGAACCCGGCCGTACCCAACGGAACCTGTTCGGCCAGCTCGACGGCACCGCCAACCCGAAGCCCGGCGGACCGATGGAGACGGCGGTATGGATCCACGACGGTCCCGACTGGCTGCGTGACGGCACCACCCTCGTGGTGCGGCGGATCAGCATGAACCTGGAGACGTGGGATCTGCTCGGGCGCACCGATCGAGAGCTGTCCGTCGGCCGCCGCCTCGACACCGGGGCACCGCTCACCGGCACCGCCGAGCACGACGAACCGGACTTCGACGCCCTCGGTCCCGACGGGCTCACCGTCATTCCCGACTTCTCTCACCTGGCCCGGGCCCACGTCACCGACGATCGGCTGAAGCTCCTGCGTCGCTCCTACAACTACGACGGAGCGCCCGCCGCCGATGGCACCGCCGACAGCGGGCTGATCTTCGCGTCGTTCCAGGCCGACATCACGAAGCAGTTCCTGCCCATCCAGCGACGCCTCGCCGAACGGGACCTGCTCAATGAATGGACCACCCCGATCGGCTCGGCTGTCTTCGCGGTCCCGCCCGGCTGCCCGGAGGGCGGCTGGGTCGGCCAACAGCTTCTCGGCTGAGCCGACAGGAGAGACATGCCCACCCATGCCCGCCCGAGCTTCGCCGGCCTACTCGCCGCCACGCTTACCACGGTGACGCTGCTGCTGGTGCCCGCTGTTCCGGCCGCCGCCCACAACACCCTCAAGTCCGCCACCCCGCCGAAGAACGCCCAGCTCACCTCGCTTCCGAAGGAGATCACGCTGGAGTTCATGCAGGAGCTGAACCCCGCGTACACCACCATCACCCTGTCCGACGCCGCGCAGCAGAAGGTGTCCACCAGCGAGCCCGCCGTCACCGGCACCAAAGGCACCATCACCATCGACCAGGTCCTGACCAACGGCACTTACACCGTCGCCTACCGGGTCGTCTCCGCCGACGGGCACCCGGTGCAAGGCTCGTACCAGTTCACCGTCGCCGACCCCACCGCCAGCCCCGACGCAGCCGCGTCAGCCACGACGGCCCCCACGGCCGCGCCGTCCACCACGCCGAGCAGTTCCACTGCGGCCAGCTCCGCCGTTGCGGCCCGCGACACCGACGACGGACCGGGGGCGCCGCTCCTGATCGGTGGCGCGATCCTGGCCGCCATGATCATCGCCGCCGGAACCGTCGTCGTGGCGCGCCGACGGTCCACCCGGGAATCCTGAACACCCCCGGCCGACGCCCGACGACCCCGGCCCGCCCTCCGGGCGCTCATCGGTTGCTGTGGGCGAGGGACCGACGGCAACGCCCTGGTCTCCGCCACGGTGCGGGTGCTTTCGCATGGTCAGTGCTGAGCGGGTTCCCACCACACCAGGTTGGCGGCCACCTGGGCCACCGGCTCGATGATTTCCCATGCCTCGGCTATCAGCCCGTCGTCGATCCGCCAGATGTCGACGACCGCGATTTCCGTTCCTGCGTCGGGAAGCCAGCGCCGCGAGTACATCACGACGTGATCGCCGTCTGCCAGCACCTGATGAATCTCGACCTGCATGTCGGCGAGCGGCACCAGCGCAGCCCGGACGGCGGCGAGCCATTCGGACTTGGTCGATGTGGTTGTACCCGGCCTGTGGTGGACGAAGTCATCACTCAGAAACGGTGCGAGCGCGTCGACGTCACCCGTCTCGATCAGTCCTGCCAGCGCCCGTTGGACGATGCTCTTGTTCTCCATGGTCATGGATGCAGTGTTTCCGTGGCCGTCTCGATTGTCGATGAACTCGGATTTCATGGCGTCCGACTCGACGATGAGTACGCTTCGTGATCGTGTGCACGGTCGGGGAACTCCTACGGCAGTGGCGGCAGCGCCGGGGACTCAGCCAACTGGCCCTCGCGATCGCTGCGGACGTCTCGGCTCGTCACGTCAGCCTGGTCGAGACCGGTAAGTCCAAGCCGAGCGCCGACATGATCCTCCGACTCGCGGATCAACTGCACGTACCACTGCGTGATCGCAACCGGCTGCTGCTCGCCGCCGGCTTCGCACCTCGGTACGCCGAGCGTCCGCTCGACGACAACGCGCTGTCAGCCGTCCACGACGCGGTCCGCAGGGTGCTTCGCGCGCACGAACCATACCCGGCGGTGGTCTTCGACCGCCGGTGGAACATCGTCATGACCAATCGCGCTGTCAACCCGTTCTTCGCACAGGTGGATCCTGACCTGCTGCGGCCGCCGGTCAACCTGGTGCGACTGGGATTGGACCCGCGCGGGCTCGCTCGCATGGTCGTCAACCTGGCCGACGTACGCGCGGTGTTCCGCACCCGGATCTCGCGTCAGCTCGCCACTGCTCCCGACCCTGAACTCACCGCACTCTACGAAGAACTGTTGGCGCCCGAACCGGAGAATGCGTCGAGCCAACGGATCGAACCGGACGTCGTGTTACCGATGATCCTTCGTATCGACGGACGCGAGCTGCGGCTGTTCTCGACCATCACCACATTCGGCACCCCGGTGGACATCACGATCGATGAAATCGCGATCGAGTCCTACTACCCGGCAGACGCGGAGAGCGCCGCCTACTTCACGCAGTAGCGTACCTATGCCACCCGGACGTGCTGCTGCCGAACACCGCGCAGCGCGACGTCCTACGTGACCGGCATCGCCAATGGCTGTCACGCCACCCCGCCGGGCTCTGGCTCGCTCTGGTCGCTCGTTCGCGACAGTGGCGGCCGAGGCGGTAGCTCGCGGACGGTGACGCCGTGGCGGCTTTCTGGACTCTGCGTCGCCTGACGCCAGGGTCAGTACCGCGTCTCGCCGTTCCCCGAAGGCGGTATCACCGACTCGCCCGCCCTGGACGCCATCGGCGCCATGCCGCGCGGTGATCAGGGTGCAGAGTCGGATCAGGTCTGCTCACCAGGCCCGCCGACCCGAGCCTGTCCGGCGTCGCTGCCGGTGATGGTCGTGAGGTACTCGCGGATGATCGCGTCGAAGTCGGGCGGAGGCAGCAGGCCCAGCGATTCCGCGCGTTCCGTGCTGAAGCGCGCGGGCCAGCTGCCGACGATGGCGCGGACGGCGGGGTCGTCGATCCAGTCGATCAGGTCGCTGGTGCCGGTACCGACCACCCGTTCCAACGCTTCCACCATCTCGCGGGGCGTGGTGGTGAGCGCGGGGAGGTTCAGCGCGGTACGGCTGCCCCAGGTCACGTCGTCGACCTCAGCGGCCCGGATCAGTCCGTCGATCGTGCGGCTCGGTGAGCAGAGGGCGATGGCGGTGTCGGGGGGTACCGGACAGTTGGCCCGCTGCCCCGCGATCGGCTCTCGAATGATCCCGGAGAGGAAGCTCGATGCTGCCGCGTTCGGCTTGCCCGGCCGCACGGAAACGGTCATCAGGCGTACGCTCCGTCCGCGGATGAAACCCCTGCGGGTGTAGTCGGCGAGCAGTTGCTCGCCGATGAATTTCTGTGTCCCGTAGCTGGATTGCGGTGTCGGCAGGGTGTCGTCCCGCACGATTTCGACGGCCTCGCCGGCGGGGTTGGTGCCGAAGACCGCGAGCGAGCTTGAGAAGACCAGTACCGGAGGCGTGGAAAGCCGGCGAGCCCATTCGAAGAGGGCGCGGGTGCCGTCCACGTTCGTGCGCATGCCGAGGTCGAAGTCGGCCTCTGCGGCACCGCTGACGACCCCGGCAAGGTGGAACACGAGGTCGGCTGTGCCCAGGGTGGGCAACTGCGCCTCCAGTTCACCGGTGATCGGCACCACTCGCGGGTCGGCGAGGAGGTCCGGTTGGGGTGCCACCAGATCGACGAGCAGGAGCTCCTGGACACGCTGGGGTGCGCTGCCGCCGACGCCGACCTCCCCGGAGAGGAGGCGGCGCGCCAACAGGGTGCCGAGGAATCCGGACCCCCCGGTGATCATCACTCTCATGCCGGTTTCTCCGATCTTCCAGATGCCTTCTCCAGCCGCTCGACGACGTCCGCCAGCGAGGTGTCACCGCCGACGTTGCCGGCGAACACCACGTAGGGCAGGTCGGCGGCAAAGCCGCTGGCCGCCTCCCACAGCGACACGATGCCGTCGAGAATCGGCCCTCTGATCCAGGCCCGATCCAGGCGAAGAGCCTGGGTCGCCACGTCGGACGACGTGATGCCCCCCTTGGCGACGACGAAGGACGGACGGCGTTGTCCGACGATCCGGGCGGTCGCGTCCACCAGCGCCGCGCTCACCGTCCGAGCGATGTCGAGGCTCCCGTTGGCGTCGGCCCCGGTGACGAGTCGACGTGATGTGCGCACCACCACCAGGTCGTCGGCCAGTGCCGTTACCGCCTGCCGCACCACCTGCTCGACATGCGCGGCCCGGTCCGCCGGATCCATCACCTTGGCGACGTCGAGTTCGATCTCGGTGGGGGAACGGCGCTGTCGCAGCGCGTCGAGCTGCCGCGTGGTCAGGCCCACGTGCGAACCGACGACGACCAGGCCGTGCGAGTCGGGATCGACCAGTTGGGCGAGGCGCTCGTCGGCTATGCGTGAGCCGTCCTCCTGCCCGAGTCGCGCGCGTACGAACGACGGCCCGACCCGTGCAACGATGCCGACTCCGGCACGTTCGGCGGCGAGGATGTCCAACACCGCCGCGCGTAGATCGTCGTCGGTGGCAGCGTCGATCGCCACGACCTGGCCGTCCTGCGCCGCGGACAGGACGGCGCCCAGTGCGCCGCCGCCGGCGGCCCGGATGTCCGCGAGGTGGACCTCGGCCACCTGGTCAGCACGGAGCCGACCGCCGCTCTTCTCCTCCACCCACTCCGCGAGACGCGACGAGCGGTATCCGAACGTCGCGTCGCGCGCGTACTCGCCGTCGGCGATGGGGGTGAGACCGGCCGGTCCTGCCGCCCAGTGGATGCCGGCCACGGTGACGCGCCCGGCATCGATGTACGCCGGCGAGAGGAGCACCGCGTGCGTGGGTTGACCGTGTTCCGCGAGGACCTCGGCCAGCACGTCCGTTTCGAGGGGAAAGTGTCCTCGCAGCGTGGAGTCTCCCCGGCTCGCGAACGCGAGTTGTACGTCTTCGAGTCGAGCCGCCTCCAGGCATGCCCGGGCCACGTCCCGGTTGCGTTCGGCCGCCGCTGCCGGGGAGAGGCTTCGGGTGTTGGTGAGCACGTAGAAGCCGGGGGCCCCCTGGCGCAGTGCCCACCGCACGTCCTCGACGTCCCAGCGCGTGAGCACGGGGACGTCCCGGACGGTCTGCGTGCCGGTCGGGTCGTCATCGAGCACGACGAGCCGGCGTGCTTCGCTGAGGTGGGCGCGGATCTCGGCTGCGGTGACGCCGCGCGCTGGGGGCAGCGCCTCGGCCCAGTTCGCGTCGCGTGGGGAGATGAGCTGGTCGCGGGACGCCGTCATTCGATGCCGCTCGCAGCCAGGAGCAGTCGCATGCGGTGCGCTGCCAGAGCGGGATCGGGGAACAGGCCGATCTCGTCGGCGAGAACGAAGAGGTCGGTGAGGTGCTGCAGCGAGCGGAATCCTTCCCGACCGGTGACCATCCGGAAGTGGTCCTGGTGCCCGGACAGCCAGGCGATGAAGACGGTACCGATCTTGTAGCGGTCGGCCGGTGGCTCGAACATCTTGACCGCGAGGGGGATCGAGGAGTTCATGGCCTCGACGAAGCCCGCCTCGTCGCCCTTGTCGAGCGCGGAGAATCCAAGGGACGCGACCGGGGCGATGGGGTCGAGCACACCGAGCAGTCCGTGGCTGTGGTGCTCACCGTCGCCCAGCAGGAGGTTGGTGTACCCGTAGTCGTCGCCGGTGTAAACCTTCACGCCTTCCGGCAGACGCCGGCGGAACTCCTTTTCGAGCTCCTCGTCTAGCAGGCTGAACTTGATCCCGTCGAGGCGCGCGGAGTTCTCCTCGGCCATGCGGACGACGACATTCATCGCCTCGACGGGGTCGGCGTGTCCCCAGTATCCGGCGAGCGAGGGATCGAATCCGGTTCCGAGCCAGTGCACGATGGCGGGCTTCTCCACCTGCGCGAGGACCTGGCCGTAGACCTTGAGGTAGTCGTCCTCGTTGCGGGCGGCAGCGACAAGGGCGTGGCTGGCGCGGATCACCGCGGCGCTCCCTTGGGCCTGGACCCAGTCGAGCTGCTCGAGATACGCGTCGACGACCTCGCCCAGGCTGGGGTTGCTGGACGTGATCTGGTCCGTGCCAGCGCCGGCCACGACCGCGGCGCCTTCTTCCCGCGCGGCGGCCACACCCAGCCGGATCAACTCCTTGGCCTGTCCCCACTGGAGACCGCCGGGACCGCGCTCGGAGGTGTCCATGCCTTCGGCGATGCCCACTCCGTAGCTGAACAGGTGCTTGCGGAAGGCGATCGTGGCTTCCCAGTCGATGGGAGTCTGCTCCCCTGGGGTGTAGTCGGCACGGGCGTCCACGACGACGTGTGCCGCAGCGAGCACGGTTCGGGACTCGAAGGGCCCCTGATGGCGCGGGTAGTCGACCGGTTCGTGCATGACGTGCACTGTGGTCCCGCCGTCAGCGGTGGGGATGGTGAGCTTGGCGGTCGTGAGCGTGTCCACGAATTTCTCCTTGGGCGAAGCGTTGGGAGGGAGGTCGGCAGTCAGGACCAGGCCGGCCGCCCGCCCGCCGCCTCGCGATCCGACTCAGAGCCGATGACTCCGGCTGACTTCAGGTTGGCGATCTCTTCGGGGCTGAGCCCGGCCGCTCGGAGGACCTCTTCGTTGTGCTGGCCCACCTTGGGGGGCACCATGCGCAGGCGGGCTGGGGTCTCGGAGAGCGAGATCGGCATGCCGACGAAACGCACCGGTCCGACTCCGGCGACGTCCGCCTCGAGTACGAGGTTGTTGTGCCGGACCTGCGGGTCCTCGAAGACGGCGTCATAGTCGTGAACGGGCGCTACGAGAACGTCCTCCGCCTCGAACCGAGCCATGATCTCGTCGCGTGGGAAGCGCGCGATCGCCTCCGCCAGCAGATCGCGGGTCTCGTGGACGTGTTCTCGCAGACCCTCGATGCTCTGGAACCGAGGGTCGTCGGTCTGCTCCGGGGTCAGGCCACAGGCGCGTGCGGCCCGCCGCCACTGTTCGTCCACGTAGTACTCACCGATGAGGGCGAACCACAGTCCGTCGGCGGCCTGGTAGTAGCCGTAGAGCGCCGTGTTGTGCGCGTGGGCGATGTTGGCTGGCGGACGTGGATAACGCTGGCCGGTACTCAGGAACGTGGTGCCCTCTTGCAGGTGCGTCGTGATCGCGGCGTTCATCAGGTTCGAGTCCACGACCTGCCCGCGGCCGGTACGCTCCCGGGCCGCCAGCGCGGCCATCATGCCCAGGGCGAACTGCATGGAGGCGACATAGTCGATCATGAACGTGCCGGTCGGCATCGGGCCGGCGTCCTCGGTGCCGGACAGGGCCATCAGGCCACTGATGGCCTGCGCCGCCAGATCCTGCCCGCGCCGATGGGTGTACGGCCCACTGAGGCCGTACCCCGAGGCGTACGCGACGATGATGCGCGGGTTGACCGCCGACAGATCCTCGTAGCCCAGCCCGAGGCGGTCCATGACACCCGGCCGGAAGTTGCTCGCCACGATGTCGGCGTTCCTGGCCAGGTCCAGGATGAGCTTGCGGCCCTCGGGCGACTTCACGTCGACGCTGATGCTCCGCTTGTTCCGGTTCGTCGCGGACCAGTGCGGGCTGTATCCGTCGCCCAGGAACGGGGCCTGATTGCGCCCGATCTCACCCACGTCGATGCGTTCGACCTTGATGACGTCGGCTCCGAAGTCGGCGAGCATCTGCGTCGCGGACGGGCCCTGTTCGAGCTGGGTGAAGTCGAGGATGCGAACTCCCTCGAACGCATCGGTCACGATGAGATCTACCTTTCTGTGTCTGAGGCCGGGAAGGACGGCGGGTCATCCGGGGCGGCGTGGAGGCAGGCAACGCAGCCCCGCCGGCTCCGGGCGGAACAGCCGCGCGTCCATCTCCCGAAGTGGCTCGCGGATGATGGGGGTGAAACCCATCTGGGAAAGGACGTCGCGCCGCAGGTCGACTCCGGGCGCGATCTCGATCAGTTCGACGCCGTCAGCGCCGAGCCGGAACACCGCCCGCTCGGTGACGTAGCGGACCCGTTGCCCCGCGCGGCGCGCTCGTCGGCCGTCGAAGGCGATGCGCTGGACCCGATCGACCAGCTTGCCGTAGCGGCCGTCCCGCACGATCTCCAGGCGGCCCTCCCCGACCCGCACGTCGAGGTCACCACCGCGGAAGGTGCCGCAGAACACGACGGTCCTGGCCTTCTGGCTGATGTCGATGAAGCCACCGGGGCCGATCGGCGTTCCGTTCACGCCAGCCACGTTGACGTTGCCTTCGGCATCGAACTCGGCGAACGCCAGACCCGCGAAGTCCAGGGCGCCGCCGTCGTACAGGTCGAACTGGCTCGACATGTCCACGATCGCCGTCGGGTTGATCGCCGTTCCCGAATCCAGGCCCACGCCGGGCAGCCCGCCGAACACGCCCTGCTCGATGCTGAGCGTGAACCGGTCGAGGAAGCCCTCCTCGAGCGCCACGTAGGAGATGCCGTTCGCCATGCCGACACCGAGATTGGCGAGATCGCCTTCGTGGATCTCCTGCGCGGCGCGGCGCGCCACCACCTTGCGGTGATCGAAGCGCAGCGGTGTGACGGCCGTGGGCCGGTTCGCTTCCACACCGGTCCGGCGCGGGTCGCTGAGGGTGATGGGGGTCTGATTCGGCCAGTCGGTGATCACGACGTGGTCCACGAGCGCTCCGGGCACCGTGACCCGCCCGGCGGGAAGTTCCCCGGGGGCGACGATCCGCTTCACCTCGGCCACCACCGTGCCGCCGCTGTTGTGGACAGCTTGGGCGATGGCGAGGTTGTCGCTGAAGGCGGCTTCGTCGTCCATCGCCAGGTTGCCGTGTCCGTCGGCCACCGTGGCGCGCAGCAGCCCGAAGTGGACGTCGAAACGGGGGTAGAAGAGCCACTCGCGCCCGGCGAGGGTGATCAGCTCACTGAGACCTTCCCGGGTACGCTCGTTCATCCGCCCCCACTCCTGGCGTGGGTCGACGAACGTGCCCAGGCCGATGTCCGTGAACAGCCCCGGACGTCCGCCGGCGATCTCCCGGTACAGCAACGAGATGGTGCCGGCAGGCAATCCGATCGCCTCGACCCGGTTGTCGGCTATCGCTCGCTGCTGACGGGGCGAGAGGACGAAGTGCGAACCGACGAACCTGCGCACCAGCCCTTCGATGGCGATGTGGTCGATCCCCCGGCCCTGGTGGTCGCCGAGCCCCATGACGTGCACGACGGTCAGGTCGTTGGGCTCCTGCTCCCTGCGCCAGCGCTGCTCGAGGGCGGCGAGCAGGGTCTCCGGCACCTGCAGCAGGGAGCCGCTGCCGCCCACGGCGACCGTGGCACCCGCCGGGATCAGCGCCACCGCTTCCTCGGGCGTCAGCACCAGGCCGGGACGCCTATAGCCGTCCCCTGGGGCGGACTTGAGGGTGAGCGTCATGACCGATCAATCCTTCTTGGCGAGGAAGCTCGTAACACCTTCGCTGAGTTCGCGACTTGCGAAGATGAGCTCCAGTGCGTCCGACGCACGCACCAGACCCGCGTTGAGCGGCAGGTCGGTCGCCTCGTCGACGAGCTGCTTCGCCAGCCGAAGCGACAACGCACTGCGTGACACGAGCAGTTCGGCGAGTTCGACGGCGCGCTCCCATGCGGAGCCGTCGACGACCTCGGTCGCCAGGCCCCAATCCCGGGCCGTTGCCGCGTCGATGGTCTCCCCGGTCAAGAGCAACTGCTTGGCCCGCCCCGGTCCGACGAGTTTGGTGAGCCGCTGACTTCCGGTAGCGGCGAGCGCGCCGATCTTCACCTCCGGTAGCCCCAGGCGGACGCCCTGCCGCACCACCCGCAGGTCGCAGGCGAGGGCGAGCTCCAGGCCGCCGCCCAGCGCCGCTTGGTCGATGGCGGCGATGGTGGGGAACGGCAGCCGGGCGAGCATCCGCAACATGCGGTCCTCGACGAGCACCTTGCGCTCGGCGGCCTGCTCCCCCAACCCCGCGAACTCACGCATGTCGCTGCCGGCGCAGAACGCCCGCCCGTCGGCCGCACCCAGGACGAGGGCTCGTGCGTCGGATTCGGCCGCACGGCGGAAGGTCTCGGCCAACTCGGCGAGCATGTCCAGCGTCATCAGGTGCAGCGGCGGGTTGTCGAGCCGCACCAGCCACACGGGGCCGGAGCGGTCGAGCCGGACCGTCGCGAGTGCGGTGGTGTCCATCAGAGCATCACGTCCCCGCCGCAGACATTCAGCGTCTCCCCCGTGATGTAGGAGGCGTCGTCGGAGGCGAGGAACGCCACTGCGGCCGCCACCTCCTGGGGCCGGCCGGTGCGGCCGAGCGGGATGGTGGCAACGCGCTCGGCCAGCATCTGCGCCGGATCCGTGTCGACCATGCGGCCGAGTTCGACGTTCGCCCGCTGGGCCAGCGGCGTGTCGATGCGGCCCGGGGCAACCGCGTTGACCCGGATCCCACGTGGCGCCAACTCAGCGGCGAACGTCTTGGTCGTGCTGACGACCGCCGCTTTCGACGCCGCGTAGTTCGCCGACATCACGTTCGGCAACGACGCCTGGATCGAGGCCACCGTCACGGCACTGCCGCCGTCCGGTAGGAGCCGCGCCGCGAGTTGCAGGGTCAGGAACGTACCTCGGGCGTTCACCGCCAGCACGCGGTCCCAGTCCTCGACGCTCAACTCCAGTAGCGGTCCGAAGGTCTGGATACCGGCGTTGGCGACGACGATGTCGACCCGGCCCAGCAGGTCGCCGAGCGAGGCCAGCGAGGCCGGGTCCGAGACGTCGACCCTCGCGGACTCCGCGGAGCCGCCGACGGCCCGCAGAGCGCTCGCCGCTTCGCGCGCCAGGTCCTCGTCGACATCAGCGACGACGACATGTGCGCCCTCTGCGGCGAGCCGCTCGGCGATGGCCCGTCCGATCCCCTGGCCGGCGCCGGTCACCAGCGCGCGGCGATCCAGGAACCGGGACGCGTTGCCCACCGTCATGACTGCGCCTTCGGCAGTTCGATGCCATGGAGCACGCCCAGCCGCTCGAAGTGCTGGTAGATCCGGTCAGCGTACTTGCCGAACTCGGGAGACTCCCCGAGCGCGATCGGCCGCGGGCGGGGCAGGTCGACGACGATCTCATCGACGACCTCTCCCGGACTGGGGCTCATGACGAAGATCCGGTCGGAGAGCCCGACAGCCTCCTCCACACTGTGCGTGATGAACAGGACCGTGGGGCGCCGCTCCATCCACAGTGCCTCAAGGTCGGTACGGACCTGCAGGCGGGTCAGCGCATCGAGCGCACCGAAGGGCTCGTCGAGCATGAGAACCGACGGGTTGTGCACGAGTGTCCGGATCAGCGACACCCGTTGGCGCATCCCGCCGGAAAGCTGACGGGGGTACTTCTTCATCGCCTTGGTCAGCCGCAACCGCTCGAACAACTGCTCCGCGCGGCTGCGGATCTCCTGCTCTGGTAGGCCACGGATCGTCGCCTGGAGCATGACGTTGTCGATAGCGGTCCGGAACTCGAGGAGGAGGTGATCCTGGAACGCGATACCCACATCCGTGATGGGCCGCTTCACCGATTCACCCCCGACGCGGATGTCGCCGGTCGTGCGGTCGAGCAGTCCGGCGACCATGAGCATGAGGGTGCTCTTGCCGCATCCGGAGGGGCCGACGATGGAGATGAACTCGCCGGGTTTGATGTTCATGTCGACCGGCTTCAGCGCCTGGAACGGGTTCGGGCTGTCGAGCCCGAAGGTCTTGCTGACTGACTCGATGGAGATCGAAGTCCCCGACCGGGTGACGGCCGCTGTGGTGCGTGCGGTCATGACTGTGCCTTTCCGCTCGCTTCGACGCCGCCGAGGGGGACCTTGGACAGCAGTTCCACCTTCTGCCCCTCCTGGCAGACACGTCCGTCCTGGTCGACGACGCGTACGTCGAAGGTCACGATCGCTTGGGTCGGCTTGGACGCGCTGTCGCGCATCTCGGCCACCGAGTACTCGACGAAGATCGTGTCGCCGATGAAGATCGGGGCCTTGAACCGCCAGTCCTTGATTCCGAGGAATGCGATAGCGGTGTTGCGCAGCATCTCGGTACGCGGCCACATCAGGCCGTGTGCGTAGGCCAGGCCCAGCATGCCGTGCGCGATCCGTCGACCGAACTGGCTGGCCTTCGCGTAGACGTCGCTGGTGTGCACCTCGGAGAAGTCACCGGTCAACGCGGCGAACCCGAGTACGTCGGCGTCGGTGATGGTGCGTCCCGGGCTGCGGAATGCGAGTCCGACGTACAGGTCCTCGTAGAGCAGCCCTTGCCGCGGGATGTCGTGTGGCACGTGGTCCCTCCTTTCCACAGATCAGTGCGCGGTGTTCGCCTGCGGGCTCACTTCGCGGCCAGCGGCACCGGCTTGTTGTCCTGGCACTGCTGCATCTCCGCCTCCTCAGGGAGGAAGTCGTTCGAGTAGTAGGTGGTGGCGTCGGTTCCGGCGGGCAGGAGTTCGACCGAGGACAGCAGGTCCTGGGTGCGCGCCCAGCTCTCGTCGGTCGCCTTGCCGACGACCTTCGCGCCGCCGGCGCACAGCAGCGGCAGGACCGCGTTCAGCTCAGCGAGGCTCTGCTGCTCGTTCGAGTTGGGGAAGTACTCCTTGACCGCCGCGGCACCGGCCTCCGGATCGGCGGCGACAGCCGCCCAGCCCTTGAGGCTGGCTCGGAGGAACGCCTTGACGTCGTCGGCGTTGTTCTTCAGGTAGTCCTCGTTGGCGAACACGCTGGTGCTGACCGTCGGGACCCCGTACTCCGCAAAGGTCCAGTTCTTGGTCTGCGCGCCCTGCTGCTCCAGCTGCACGCCGTACGAGTCGGTCGAGCCGAGGATGGCGTCGACACGATTCTGCAGCAGCGCCTGGACCAGGGACTCCTTGGGCAGGCCCACCTGCTTGATGTCCGAGGGCTGCAGACCGTTCTTCTCCAGCAGGATGGGCAGCATCGCCGTCTGGGAGCCGCCGGTCGGCACGCCCACACTGCGGCCCTTCAGTTCCTGGATCGAGTTGATGCCGCTCGACGTCAGGGTCGTCACCTGGTTCGGGCTGGATTGGTAGAGCACCATGATGGTCTTCATGGGTGCGCCCTTGGCGACGAGGGCGCTCGTGGTGGGCGCCTCGGCGAATCCGATCTGAGCCTGACCCGATGCGACCATCTGGGCGGTGACGCCGGAGCCCGCACCCGGAACGATCTTGACGTCCAGCCCCTCCTCCTCGTACAGACCGTGGACGGCGGCGTACTCGAAGCCCGCGTTGAATCCGCCCGCAGTGAAGTTGAGCTGGAAAGTGAAGGGCTTGAGCTTGGTGCCGTCGGCGCCGACGGAGGAGTCGCTCGAGCCGCCGCACGCGGTGAGCGCCGTGGAGGCGGCCAGCACGGACGCGACCAGCGCGGATCGCCGGGGGATGTGGCGCATGTCGTTCCTTTCCGGGATCGTCGTCGGTCCCGTTTAGTGAGGTGGTGGGTGGTGAGGGGGTGATCAGTCAGTTGTTGCGCGCGCGCTGCCAGGGCGTCAGCAGCCACTCGACCAGCTCGACGAGGTAGTTGAGGGCGATTCCGATGACGGTCAGCACGACGAGGACCGCGAAGATCAGCGTGGTGTCCAGGGTGCTCGTGCCCTGGAGCAGCAGATAACCCAACCCGGTGTTGGCTCCGACGAACTCGGCGACGAGGGCCGCCGTCGCGGCGAGCGTCGCCGACGTCTTCAACCCGGAGAAGATCACCGGCAGGGCGGAGGGGAACCGCAGGAAGCGGAACGTCTGCCAGCGCGACGCGCCCATCGACTTGGTCAGGTAGAGCATCCGGTCGTCCAGGATCCGGAAGCCGCTGATGCTCGCCACCAGGAGCGGGAAGAAGGTCATCAGGACGGTGAGCAGGATCTTGGACTCGATGCCGAAGCCGATCCACACCACGAAGAGCGGGGCGATCGCGATCTTCGGTACGAGCTGCATGAAGACGACCGGCGGGTACACCACCTGCCGGGCGACGCGACTGAGCGCGATCATCAGCCCGAGCGGGATGGCCGTCACGATGGTGATACCGAGACCGGCCACGATCTCGGTGACCGTGACGGTGGTGTTCTCCCACAACAGCGGGAAGTCGTCGGCCATGCGGGCGAACGTTTCCTGCGGGCTGGGCAACAGGTACGACGGGATGTCAAACGCCTCCACCGCGCCGGCCCACAGAGCGACGATGGCCGCGAAGACCCCCACCGGGATGAGGTCCCAGGCGAGCTTGCGGAGTCGGCGGGGCCGATAGGTCGTCGCCGCGGAGGTTCCCGGCGCCGCGACGGCCTTCGGAGCCCCGGCGGTCGTCGGGGAGTCGGTTTGCATGGACATCGAGAGCCTTTCGTTCGTATCAGCAGCTCAGTAGCGCCGGACCCCACCAGAGGCGGTAGGAGTCCGCCGCCACGCCGGCCCAGCGAGAGTCCGGCGCCTCGACCATGCTGAGCGCCGCGCGAAGGGTGACGAGCGTGGTTTTCTCGGCAGCGAACATGGGGTGGAAGGGCTCAAGGGCGAAGGCCACCCCTCCGTCCTCAGCCTCGGGTAGCAGCGCCTCCAGCGCCCGAGCGGCTCGTTCCAGCGTGGCCCGTGCACTGTGCACCACGGGGCCGACGGCGACGAGGTGGTCGGCACCCAGTTCCGCGGCGTCGTCGAGAGTCTGCGGGCTGGCGTCGTCCGCCGCCCGCTGGTCGGGTTCGACCAGATACCCCCTGCGGCAGACGGCGTGAACCGAGGGTCCCGCACGGCGTGCGACCGTGCCCACCGCCGACGTCGATCCGAGTCCGAGGCGTGTCGCCAGACGTCCGGGGCGTCGAAGCCGGCGATCGCATCGGCGAACTCGTCGGCCGGCACCGACAGGAGGGCGCCCTGACCAAGGACCATGCGGTGAGTGCGCATGTTCGCCACCATGACCCTCCAACCTGAGCGACTGGAACACCGTTGCTGACCGGAACGCTATTCCAGTAATGTCGACAGCACAAGGGGCACGTGAAAGATTGGGCTGCGTCGACCCCCCGCCACCGAGGCGGGCGAACCATAGAAAGCGGTGGATAATGGTTGCTGCAGGGACCCTGTCACGTGGCTTGGCGGTGCTCTCCTGCCTTGTCGGTGAGGTCGAGGGCGTGCCCCTGGCCCGCATCTCCGACCAGTTGGGGCTTCCCCGAAGCGCCACCCATCGGATCCTGGCGACCCTCACCGACGAAGGTTTCGTCTTTCAGCTCAAACCGTCGGGCAACTACGCTCTCACTCTCCGTATTGTCGGCCTGGGGCTACGACACCTGGCGACCTCGACCATCACCGGGCTCGCCAAACCGGTCCTGGTTCGCCTCGCTCGCACCTCGGGCCAACTCGTCCGCCTCAGCCTGGCCGACCGGGAGCAGCTGATCTGGGTCGCCAAGGAACAGGGCGCGACATCCGGACTCCGGTACGACGCGGACGTGGATCATGGCCACGTGATCCCCCTCGACTCGACCGCGACGGGGATCGCCTGGCTGTCCGCGCTGCCCGAGGACCGGGCCCTACGGCTCGTCGCTCGGCAGGAGCAGCCGCGACGGCACCCGGTCGGGCCCGAGTTCCCGCGCAGCCTCGCCGACGTGGCCGCCCGCATTCGCGAAGCGCGAGAGCAGGGGTGGGCGCGCGTGCATGAGAGCAACGAGAGAGGGATCTCGGCGATGGCCATGCCGCTGGTCGATGCGTACAGCGGTGAGGCGATCGGAGCGGTGAGCATCGCCGGACCCAGCATCCTCCTGACCGAGGGGCGGATGCGCGAAATCCTCCCCGCACTGCGGCAGACCGTCGCCGAGCTTGGGGACATTGCGGTGGCACTGGCGGGCGAAGCCAGTTGCACCCCCTCGCCGCCCGCGCAGACGAAGGCCACCGATCCGTCGTTCGAGAAACTCGGACGCTGAGGGTCACTGTCGACGACGAGTTCCTCGCGGCTCCCGGCGCCGACACGCACGGCAAGAAGAAATCGACGAACTCCCGACCACGCCGCACAGGTTGAAGATCAAGCTAAGGGACGCTGCAGAAGTAGAGCTCATCCGTCAGCATGCCGAGCGAACCGGTGACCGGCGTCGACGTCCAGCCACCCGGGCCGTTCGCGTACAGGGTGAAGGTGCCGGTGTCCACAGCCAGCAACACGCCGGGAACGACGATCGAGGTGTCGTTGGAGCCGAGAGTGCCGCCTCCGGAGAAGCCGTCGCTCAGGAACCAGGTGAAGCCACTGCGGGCCACGCCACCGGCGGGCAGGTCCCAGGTGAAGGCGGGCGGGTCCCAGGTGAAGGCGGGCGGGGTGAGTTGGCCCGCCATGCAGGCCAGGTCGGTCGGCGGGTCGACCGTGCCGGCGGCGAGAGCAGCGCTGCCGAACTCGGTGTCGGTCCAGGCGGCCAGCGTCGACCGGGCAGGTGCGAGCGCCATGGCATGGATCCAGAGCGAGAGGGCGAGGACACCCGCGAGCCAGCGTCGCCGGGCGTGGCTCTCACGTCGCCGGCTCGGCGTAGCGGGGATCCGTACGCGCCTCACGGCTGTTCCTTCCTGACCCGGTTCCTGCGCGTGGCGCGCATGAGCAGCAGGCCGACGAGCAGGGCACCCGCACCGGCGAGCATCGGCGTCCGCAGGTCGGTGCCGGTGCGTGGCAGCGTGTCGACCTTGCCGCCGGTCGCCGCCCTGTCGCCGAGTCCGGTCGCCGTGAGGATCAGGTCGGCCGAGCCGGCGGCCGTGGAGTTCGGGAGCAGGCTCGCGGTGACGAGTACCCAACGCTGTTCGTCGGAGCGCATCGTGCTGATGGGGACCGGGCGTTCGGCCAGTCTGGTGGCGGGGCCCTCGGCGAGAACCTGCTCTCCCCGCCCGCCGGGACAGGCGCCGTTCACCCAGCGGGCGGCGCAGACGGCGACCATGACCTGGAGTCCGTTCGTCGAGACCACGAGCGGGCCCAGCGCCGACAGCGTGATTGTCACCGTGCCCGGGTGCGGGGCGTGCGCGGTGACGCCCACCTGCCACGGCACCGGCTCCCTCGGTGTCATCGATGTCATGCGAGCCTCGTCGCGGATCGATATCAGGGTGAGGTACCTGCCCCGGATGACCTCCTCGGTCAGTTCCGCCCGTGCCTGACCGGGCGTGGCCAGGACTGCGGCGGCGACGCCCGGAAGCACGGCCACCATGACGAACAACCGCCGGGCGGTCGATTCGACATGCGCCGCTGTCCGGCTCGGCGGGGCGCCGACCTCAGGACCTGTTCCCGCCTCGGCAGGCGCCGGAGGGCCCGTTCGCCGTCGGCGCCACGTCGTACGCCGCCGGGTCGGCGGTTCCGTGGCGCGCGGCCAGAACGCCCAGGTGACGATCACGGCGGTGCCGACCGTGATCGCACTGGTCGCGTACGGGTTCGACACGGCCCGCACCGCGTACCCGAGCCTGGGCACCGACCAGGTGACGAGCCGTACGTGGGTCACCGCGTACGGCGCGGAGTCGTTGGAGTCGTTCGCGTCCCCACGCAGGGTGAGCAGGCGGGTGGGCCCACCGCCCTCGTCGATCTGGACGACCCGGTGGGTGATCGGTGGAAGCGGCGTGCGGTCGACGGTGACCACGTCGCCCACCTTGACCTCGGACGCGGGGATCTCACGTACCACCGCCAGCGACCCGGCGGGAATGGTCGGGCTCATCGATCCGGTCTTGAACAGGATGAGTGAGATGTCGAAGAAGAACGCCAGCGGGACGAGGACGACGCACACCGTCCCGCCGACGGCGAGCAGGGTCAGCGCCAGATCGCCGACGCGGGCGATGACGCCCCGCCCTCGACGTGCTCGTCTCATCATGTGCAGGACCCTTACGTGGACGTGGCGGCGAATCGGTGGAGGCGGTGGCGGAACAGGTGCCACCGATGTCAGGGGTACGTACCTTCGTCATCGTGGTCGTGCGGATGTCGGTCCAGGCGTACGACGAGTCCGTGGGGCGACTCGGTGCCGAAGACGCGTGCGGTGAACGACCCGGTGCCGTACTCGCTGTCGGTCCAGGCCGCGAGCGTGGACGTCGTGTCCACGCCGAGGACGAGGGCGGCAGCGAGTACGGCACGGGTTCGGAGAAGCCGTGGTGATCCGGCCGGCACCCGACGGTTGACCACGGCTGCCACCTACACGGACTCGGCGAGAAGCTGCCAGGTCTCCGTGACCGACGAGCCCTGCACCAGAGCGCCGTCCGCCGTCACGACGAAGCACAGGTATGCCGGAGCGCCAGGCGCGGGAGGAGGGCCCTGCGTCAGGTTGAACGTCGCCGCGCCAGCCACCGAGTCGAGCGCCGTGCCCTGCGGCACGATCCAGATCGGGCTCGTTGGGGTCTCGCTGCAGTCCGCGAAGGTCGGCACGGTCGCGATCCCGTAGGTGAGCCCGGCGAACGCAGGCAGGCTGGGGGTGGCCGAGGCCACCGTGACGGTCGCGTCGTACGTGGTGTCTGCGGTCAGGCGGACGGCGAACGGCGCAGCGACCGCGTCGCCGGGGCTGATGTTGTCGAAGCCGGTGCTGAAGACCAGCGCAGCCGCCGTGCCGGGCGTGTCGTGCTCCGCCCAGACGGAGTCGTCCGTGCTGCCCTCGATGTTGAAGGTGCCGGCGGTGAACGTCCCCGTGGCGTACTCCGAGTCGTTCCAGGCGGCGAGGGAGATCGTCGCGCCGATGCCGAGGGCGAGCCCTCCGGCCAGGACGGCCTTGAGCTTGCGACGGCCTCCCGGACTGCTCGATCCGCCCAATGTCAATCTTGTCGATCCAAACAACGTGTCCTCCTCGTGCGACGGGGTGGGCTGGCTGGGGCTGTCACGCAAGGGACACGATAGGTCTTAAAACAGACAAAGCGGGCGCAAGTAGACAAATCAGCTGGCGAACCGAGCCATGAGGTGACCGCTGGGCGAGTAGTCGATTTTCCAATCGGCGTGGACCCCGAGGACGATCTGATGGCAGCGCCAATCTGATGGCAGCACCAGACCCCAGTGGGTTGGTGACGCACAATGGTCGCTGCCGGCGTAATGGCTCCAGATGGTGCCGCTCGGGTCGCCGGACGCTACCGTTCGGACGTGCCGGCCACCGTGGATTGAAGGTGCCCGAGACGAACTAGCACAGTCGCCCGCGTTCCGGTCTTGAACCGCGCCGTTGCATGGACACCTTCCGGCAGCCGGATGCGGCGTCCTCGCGTCGTCAACGCGACCATGGTGTCGGCGGGGAGCACCGATGCGAGTGTCCCTAGCATGCCTGGAATGCTTTTCTCCTGACGTGAACCCAGCCATGAGGTCTGTTCGCCGTACGGCATGTCGGTCAACACGAGCTGCGGCGGTGGTAACGCGGTCAAGAATGCGGCCACCTGCTGGTGGTCGAGGACGTCGGCCTGTCCGACCACATGGGGGAGGTCTCCGCCACCCCGGGCAAGCAGCTCTTGCAGCCGCCGCGCAGCCTCGGCGGATTCCCTGTAGGACGGTCGGCCGAAGCGGTGTGCCATGTCTTCCAGCTCGGCTGCCCGCTTCCGCATGCCCTCGGCGGACAGGAGAGCAAGGTTCGCTCGTGCCAGCCGGAGCGGGCCATCGGCGATGTCCGAGGCGACAAGTCCCGCGATCTTGTCCCGATGCAGCAGACCCAACACGGTTAGCAGGTTCCCACTGCCACAGCAGGGATCCCATACGGTCAGAGGCCGGGGTTGTCCCAGGGCGTGCCACGCGCGGAGGAACACCTCCGATGCGAGGCGGACGGGAAAGCCCGGATGGCCTGGTGCCGAACGCAGCACCGCCCCGCTGGCCAGGTCAGAGTAGTCATGTCGCTCTGTCACAAACCGATAGGTCATCACACCTCCGGGTAGCTACTACTGCCCGCGCCGAAGACGTCGAGCTCTGCTTCGCTCTCCGGCGAGGGTGCTCGCGACGTTCCTGGGGGGCGCACGACGCCCCACAGCTGGTGGTCGCCGATCGAGTGGCAGCTGTGGGATTGCTGGACGTCGCGAAGCGTGTGGTTGTTGGCGGGTAGCCGGTGCGGACGGCCCGCAGGCGCCCACCCGGTGCCGGCCTGGTGGCGGTGCCCGCAGCTGCTCGTCGGGGCGCTACGCCGGTTCGACGGGCAGCCAGAGTTCGCAGGTCGCGATGCTGAAGTCATTCGTGGGATCGAGCATCGCGGTGATCTCCGGGCCTGGCCGCAGCCGCCACGGATTGAAGGGAAACCATGCGGCGGCGGCCGTGGCCCAGGCGTTCTGAAGAGTCTGCGGATGCGGCCCCGTGGTCCGGAGGACCACCCAACTGCCGGCCGGGACCTCGATGATGTCGAGGTCGCCCGGGATCGGCGTGCCCGGGGACACGGCGACCCCGTGCAGGTAGGTCAGCTCGCTGCCCTCGTCGTAGTCGGCGTCGAGGTCGTCGCTGACCGCGAGCAGGCCGCTCGGCTCAGCGTTGCCGAGTGCCTTCAGGCGCAGGTGCTCCTCGGCCGGTAGCGCGGCGATGTGCTGCCGGATGTACGGGTTGATGCCTTGGTGGATCAGCGGAACGCGAGCAGCGTGCCCTACGAGCCGGAACGCGGGATGGTCGACGATGCGGGTATCCATGTGGTCGCTCCCTTCGACAGGTAGGCGGAACCTGAGCTGGGGGTGATCGACGGCGTACCGGCTGCGGCTGATCGTCGTTCCTCCGATCCGATCGTGCGGCGGCGCTGCTGCGCCACACCCGACAGAAGCCGCGCGGGAAGTGTCGGGTGAGCGGGATCGATGTCGCCGCATGATGGGGCCATGGATGACACGACATTGGTGTCCCGCTTTCTTCGCGACGGCTTCGTCAAGTTGGCCGGTGCCGTCGCGCCGCGGGTGGCTGCGGACTGCGCGCGGCTGCTGTGGCGAGAGACGGGCTGCGACCCGGACGACCCGGCGACGTGGACCCAGCCGGTGCACTGGGTGGAGGGCATGGCGCAGGGGCCGTTCGCCGCCGCGCCCAATTCCCCGTTCCTCCATCACGCGTACGACCTGCTGGTCGGCCCGGGACGCTGGGAGCCGCGCTACTCGCTGGGCACGTTCCCGCTGCGCTTCCCGCACGAAGAGGAGCCGAACGACGCGGGCTGGCACATCGAGGGCAGCTATCTGCCGGAGGGCGAGAGCTGGTACTTCACGAATGTGCGTTCCCGTGGCCGGGCGCTGCTGATGCTGTTCCTGTTCAGCGAGGTCGGTGAGGAGGACGCGCCGACCCGGATCCGGGTCGGCTCACACCTCGACGTGCCGAAGGTGCTGGAGAAGTACGGCGAGGAGGGGGCGAGCGGGCTGGACCTGGCACCCGACCTGGTGGCGGCCTCCGAACACCGGCCGGTCGCCCTGGCCACCGGATCCCCGGGCGACGTCTTTCTGTGCCATCCGTTCCTGGTGCACGCGGCGCAACCGCACCACGGGACACGGCCGCGCTTCATGGCCCAGCCGCCGCTGATGCCGGCCGCGCCGTACGAATTGGAGCGGACCGACGGCGCCTACTCACCCGTCGAAATCGCGATCCGTCGGGGTCTCGGACAGGACACCCCCGATCCGGACGGGGTTGGCACTGACGACAATGTCGGGTAGGCGTGCCAGGCGTGGCGCGGGTGATGTACGACGGAGGCGGGGACAAGGGTGGTTCTGCGGGTGAGTGGTCGCAACGCGCGATTCCAGCAGTGGGAGGCTCTCCTGCGTAACCGGACCAAGCGGCAGCGTCGCGGCGAATTCCTCGTGCAGGGCGTGCGTCCGATTGCGATGGCCGTCGAACACGGTTGGCAGATCCGAGAGCTGCTGTACGACGACAGCGCTGCGCTCTCCGGTTGGGCGCGCGAGACGCTGGAAACGGTCCGCGCCGAGAAGGTCGCTGTCTCCCGTGAACTGATGCACGAGCTGGGAGGTAAGGCGGACGACGTGCCAGAGTTGCTGGCCGTGGTCGCGCTGCCGGAGGACGACCTGGGCCGCATTCCGGTCGGGCCGAACATGCTGACCGTGGTGTTCGACCGGCCGACCAGCCCTGGCAACATCGGGACCCTCGTCCGGTCCGCGGACGCCTTCGGCGCCTCCGGCGTCATCATCACCGGCCACGCCGCCGACGCGTACGACCCGAAGGCAGTCCGGGCGAGCACCGGATCGCTGTTCGCTCTGCCCGTGGTCCGGGTGCCCACACGCCAGGCCGTGCTGTCCTGGGTCGGCGACGTCCGCGCCGGCGGCATCGGCATGAGCGTCGTGGGAACCGATGAGCTGGGCACGCTGGATGTCGCCGATCACGACTTCAGGCAACCAACGCTGATCTTGGTCGGCAATGAGACCACCGGTCTCAGCTCCGGCTGGCGTGAGGCCTGCGACCAGCTTGTCCGGATCCCGATGTCCGGGGCCGCCAGTTCCCTGAACGCGGCGACCGCCGCGACCGTCGTGCTGTACGAATCGGCACGGCAGCGGACCCATCCGGTGACCAGCGACAACGACAAGTGACACCACGTCACACGCGGTCATGACAGCACGCCACTGACATGTCGGCGGCGGACGCGCTTTCCTGGGTACATGTCCACCACCCCTGCCCACGCCACGATGAATGCCGACGTCGAGGCCCGCCGTCCCCGACGGTGGCTGCGGATCGTCTCCGGCACCCTCGCCGCAGTGGTGGCCGTCGCCAGCCTCGGCGTCGCCGCCCTTCAGCTCGGCCTGCCCTGGCAGATGGGCGAGGGCGACCGCAACCACGTCTACGAGGGGCCGGCCGGTTCGCAGCGCTACCAGGTCCATCTCCCGCCCCAGCACGACGGGACTGCCCGGCTGCCGGTGGTCATGGCGATCCACGGCTGCGCGATGACCGGCTACGGGTGGAACTCGATGAAGGCGACGACCCAGTTCAACAACCTGGCCGACCGGGAAGGCTTCATCGTCGTCTATCCCACACAGTTGATCTCACGTAACGTGATCGCCTGCTGGAACTCGGCTGACCCCCGTGAGCAGCAGCGGCACACAGGTGAACCCGCGCTGCTGGCCGGCGTCGCCCGCCAGGTGGTCGAGGAGTACGACGCGGATCCGGCGCAGGTACACGTGGCCGGCGCGTCGTCAGGAGCGGGAACCGCAGTCATCCTCGCCGCCACCTATCCCGACGTCTTCGCCACGGTGACCTCGGTCGCCGGGGGTGAGTACGGGCTCAACCAGGTGGACCCGGACGACCCGGACTCGACGTCGCCGCTGGACACGGCACGGCAGGCCTGGGCACAGATGGGCGAGCGCGCCCGCCAGGTGCCGCTGCTTGTCATCCAGGGCGAGCGGGACGAGGTCGTGCCGCCCCTGGTCGCCACCCGACTCGTCGCCCACTGGACTGCGGTGGGTGATCTCGTCGACGACGGGCTGCCCAACGACAGCCTCGCCCTGACCGAGGAGACCGTGTCGGTACCAGCGGACGCGGGACGACACGCGTACACGCATTCGACGATCACCACGTCGGACGGCTCGTCGCTGGTCGAGGCGTACCTCGTCCAGGGCATGGGCCACGCCTGGCCCGGCCCGAACGGCGAGGGCCGCTACACCGACCGCGCGGGCCCCGACGCCAGCGAGATCGTGTGGGACTTCGCGGTGCGCCACCCGATGCGGTGACGACGGCCGTCCGCCGAGACCGCGTTCTCAGGCGAACCCGCGCGCTGCCCTGCCGCGTGCCCCGGACCCCGGTGGGTCAGACCTGGTCACAGCCAGGTCACCCGCAGCCTCGGTCCGGGCCAACTCGACCGCATCGGCACGACCGCCCCTCTGGCCCGGGCCGGAGGGCTGCGGGCCGACCTGGCCGGGCGCTGGAGCTGCGCGCCGCTGCGGAGATCGACCCGGACCGGGCCCGCGCCGCCCCTGCGGAAGGCCCACGCGATGTGGACCGACGCGTCGGCCGTGGGCGACGCCGCCCCGGCAGCGCTGGCGCTGGGCCGGTTGCCGGACGCCACCGCCGACGACAGGTTCGCCGCGCTGCTGGCCGCCGAGCGCCTCGCCGTCGGGGGCGTCACTATCGACCAGGAGGAGTCACCACCGGACCGGCCGACCGGCCACCGGCGTCGGTCGTGTCCGTCTCGCGGCCCGACTGGCACCCGGTGTCAGGACTGTCGCCCGGACCTCGGCAGGGCTAGTGCCACGAAGGTGGCCGCCAGCATCACAGCGGCGTTGACCAGGAAGGCGGCGTGGAATCCGTCCACGACGGCCTCGACTGGCGTCGTGTCAGGCAGGGCCCGCTCAGTGGTCGTGGTGGCGATGGTGACCAGGACGGCCAGACCGACCGCCCCGCCGATCTGGCGCGAGGTGTTGAGCAGACCGGACGCTGCGCCGTCATCGCCGGGTGCCACACCGGTGGTGCTGGTCACCGTCGCCGCAGGCAGCAGCAGGCTCATGCCGAGGCCGGTCACCAGGGTGGGGCCCAGGACGTGGGTCAGGTAGGCCGGCTCCGCCGGCATCCTGGTCATCCAGAGCAGGCCCACGGCCGTGACGAGACCGCCGGCGAGCAGGAGCGGTCGGGTGCCGACCTTGGGCAGGAGCTGGCGGGCACCGAGACCACCGGCGATCACGATGGCGGACATCGGGAGCAGCGAGAGACCCGTGCTGAACGGGTCGTAGTCGAGCGCCTCCTGGAAGTACAGGGAGAGCAGGACCATCCCGGCCGTCATCGTGACACCCATGCAGAAGATCAGGAAGTTTCCGATGCTGACGGTGCGGAGGCGGAAGATGGCCAGCGGAATCAGCGGATGACGGCTCTTCGCCTCCACGGCCACGAAGCCGATCAGCAGCACGGCGGCGGCGATCAGGGCGACCAGCACGTTCGTCTCGGTCCAGCCGTCGGTGGCGACCTCGGAGAAGCCGTAGGTCAGGGCACCGATGCCGAGGGTCGCCGTGAGCGCACCCGGGAGGTCCAGGCGACGGCGTTCGCCGGTGTCGCGGTCAGGCAGCAGCCAGAGCAGGCCGGCGACGAGCAGGATGAGGCCGGGCGGGACGTTCACGAACATGACCCAGTGCCAGCTCAGCCCGGCGGTCAGGACGCCGCCGAGGATGAGCCCGGCGACGCTGGAGAGGGCGCCCATCAGGCTCCACAGCGTGACGGCTCGCTCGCGACGGTCCTCGTCGCTGTGGCTGGCGGTGATCAGGTTGAGGCTGGTGGGTGACAGGGCCGCAGCGCCGAGGCCCTGGAAGACGCGGGCCACCAGGAGCATCCAGGGGCTGGTGGCGAGTCCACCGGCGAGGCTGGCCAGGGTGAAGATCACCGTGCCGGTCAGGAAGACCCGCCGGTAACCGAACAGGTCACCGGCCCGGGCCGCCAGCAGCAGGAAACCGCCGAAGGCGATGAGGTATCCACTGACCACCCACTGCTGCTGGCTGACCGACATGTCGAGGCTGGCACGCATGTCGGGCAGCGCGAGCGTGACGATCGTGGCGTCGAGCACGACTGTGAACTGGGCCAGGCAGGAGATCGCCACGACGACGCCGAGCGGCAGGTTGGGCCGCACGACGCCGCGGGGTGCCAGGCCGGTTCGGGAGTCGAGCATGTGATCTCCTCACTGGTCCAGAATCACGCACGGGAACTGGATGAGGCCGACGTTAACACCGTTCACGGTGAACGGTGTTGATGCTAGGAATGACCGCAAGTCGTTGTCAAACCAGAGGAGCGACGGGTGCTGCGCAAGGCTGACGTGGTCGACGGCGCGTTGAAGCTGCTGGACGCCGAGGGGATCGACGGGCTGACGATGCGCCGGCTCGGCGCCGCGCTCAATGTCCAGGGCAGCGCCCTCTACCGGCATTTTCCGAACAAGGAGGCGTTGCTCGATGCCCTGGCGGACCGGATCGTCGACGGGCTCGGCGATCCGCTGCCGGAGGCCGACTGGCGCCGGCAGCTGTACGTCCTCGGTGACCGGATGCGGTCGGCGATGCTGGCACACCGGGACGGTGCCCGGGTGGTGGGCGGCACCTTCGCTCCCGGCCTGAACACGATGCGCGGCGCCGACCGCGCGATCACCGCACTCTGCACCGCCGGCCTGGCGCCCGCCCAGGCCGGGTGGCTCGCCTTCGCCCTCTTCTACTACGTGCTCGGCCACGTGATCGAGGAGCAGGCGCTGGCCGAACTCCCGGCGGGTGACACCTGGCGTCAACGCATCGAGAAGCTCGACGCCGAGATGTCGACGCACCACTCGGCCGCGCTGGCCGCGCTCACCGGCGCCGATCCGGGGGAACGGTTCCGCTACGGCCTGCAGGTCTTCATCGACGGCGTCGCTCAACAGATCGACCGGGCCGAAAGCTGAGATCCGCCCCCACCACGGATGCGAAATTCACATCCAGTCATGAAGAACGTCGATTGCGGCCCGGATCGCGGTTGGTAACCTCGGAAGCGTTCCGGCGACCCGGAAACGTTCGGCGGGATATTCGTGACCGACCGCGAAGGCAGCACTTGATCCCGTGATCTCGCAGGCGGGTACCAGTCCTTGATGCGGCATGCCAAGCGCTTTTTCGTTGGCATCATTAGGGTAAGGGATGACCGACCATGGCTGGACTTCTCCGAGTAATCACCGAAACACAGAAGCCTCGGGTTCACAAGTACACGCAGGAGCTGCTGGAACGCGCGAAAAAGCAGCACGGGGAGAATTCCGGCGCCTATCGCGGCATCTACAACCAGTATTTCCGAATGCCGTCGACCGGCCCGAGTTTCGGCAACAACACGCGGCACTTCGACGCGGTCATGTCGAGTGACTTTCCCAAGGGCCTGGAGCGCCTCTACCGACGGGTCGTCGTCATCGACATGCTCTCCGCCTGTGCCAGCGAGTGCGTGTTCTGCGTCCGCGGCCTCTACGATCCGCACACCTTGGGCACGGATCAGATCGGCGCCATCGCGGACTTCCTGAAGCGTGACGAGGACCTGCGCGAGATCCTGATCACCGGCGGAGACCCCCTGATCTCGCCGCGCAAGCTCAACGAGCTGCTGGCCGCGGTGGCCACCAGCGCGGAGAACATCATCACCGTCCGGATGGGCACCCGGCTGCCGGTGCAGAACCCGGGCGCGTTCACCGCGGACACCTACCGGGTGTTCGAGGAGTTCGCCGACCGTTTCCAGTTCGAGATCGGTGTGCAGGTCAACCATCCGTTCGAGTTGCAGCCGGAGGCGGTCGAGGTATTCGGCGCCCTGCAGCAGCGGGGCGTGCGTCTCTACAGCCAGAACGTCCTGCTCAAGGGCGTCAATGACGAGGCCGAGACGCTCATCGAGCTCTACGACCGGCAGCGGACGCTGCGGTTCATCCCGCACTACCTCTTCCACGCAGTTCCGATGGTGGGCACGGACGAGTTCCGTACGACCGTGGCGAAAGGGCTGCGGCTCGCCTCGGAAATCTCCGGCAGCGGGTATCTCAGCGGCCTGGCGAAACCGATGTTCACCGTGATGACCGACATCGGAAAAGTCACCCCCTACGAGGGCAGCATCGTTGCGAAGAACGGCCGGAAGTTGACGCTCCGGACGTCGTACCGGCTCGAGGATCGGCTGCGTTGGAGCCCTTCCTACCGGCTGCCGGCCACGGCCACTGTCAACTCCGCCGGAACGCTCGACGTGGTCTACAACGACGGCGAGGACTGACCTCGAATTTCGACACAAGGGGAGGCGCACAGTGCTTTGGAATGACCTTTACATCGGGTCCGTGGCAATGACTCTGGGTCGTGAGGAGACCACCGAGAGCGCCGTGGCCGACGGGCGTTACGCGGCGAAGGAGAATGAGGCGAGCGGCTTCCTCGCCACCCGGGTGGACGACGAGGGACCCACCATCGACCTGGCGGTGCGAGCGGCGGCAGCGGCGGTGGCCCGTGCCGGTGACCGGGCCTCGCAGGTCGACCTGGTGGTCCACTCCTACATCGCGCACCAGGGCCTGGACGACTTCGCACCGGCCGCGTACATCCAGGGCCGCACCGTCCGCGGCGACGGCTTCGCCGTGGAAATGCGCCAGGCGTCTAACGGCGGCATGGCCGCCCTGGAGCTGGCGGCGGGTTATCTGACTGCCCGACCGGACACCTCCGCGGCGCTGCTCACCACCGCCGACCGGTTCGTGGAGCCCGGCTACAACCGCTACGCCACCGCCTCCGGGATGCTCTTCGGCGACGGCGGCACCGCGCTGCTGCTCTGCCGGTCCTCAGGAATCGCCCGGCTGGTGAGCAGCGCGACCACCGGCGACACCACCTACGGCGACATCCAGATCGGCGCGGAGCCGTGGAGCGACGTGAGCGGCGGGAACGGCTGGCCGGTGAACATCAACGCCCGGGTGCACGCCTATCTGGCCGAGAAGGGCCCCGAGATCTACGTCCCCATGGTGCAGGCGTTGCAGCAGAAGGAGATGCTCGTCATCGAGCAGGCGTTGGCCGAGGCCGGGTTGGAGCCCACGGACGTCGCCTGGTGGATCTTCCCGAACCAGGGGCTGGCACTCACCGACTGGGACGCGCGCAAGGCGTTCGGTATTGACATCTCCCGTACCACCTGGGACTGGGGCCGCCGCTGTGGGCACCTGGGCGCGGGCGACCAGTTCGCCGGGCTGACCCACCTGCTGGAGGCCCGGAAGGCCAAGCCCGGCGACCGGGTCGTGCTCGCCGGCTCGGGCACCGGCTTCATGTTCAGCGCCGCGGTTATCGAGATCACTGCGGAGCTCCCGGAGTGATCGGGCAGGCTGAGTTCATCCGCATCGTCCGCGACGAACTGCGGCTGCCGCTGGCCGATCCGGATCTGGAGAACAGCTTCGATCAGGAGGTGAACTGGCGGTCGCTGCACCGGGTGCGGCTGTTCGTGGCGATGGAGCAGCACGCCGGCCGCCGTCCGGAGGTCGGCACGCTCTTCGAGGAGCGCACGGTACGCGGCATCTACACAGTGTTCGCCGAGCAGGCCGACGGCAGGCGTGACCCGTGAGCCCGACTCCGGCGATGTACGAGTGGTTCGGCGCCACCGTACGCGCCCACCCCACCCGCACCGCCCTGAGCGTGGCCGGTGCCGACTTCACGTACGCCGAACTCGATGCGGCCGCGGGCCGGGCCGCCGCCGCCATCGCCGGGACGGCAGGAGACCGGACCGGGCGTCCCCCGCGCCGGATCGGTGTCCTCGCCTCCCGGACGGTGGCGGCCACCTATGTCGCCTACCTGGCCAGCCTGCGGCTGGGTGACACGGTGATCTGTCTCAACACCGAGTTCCCGCCGGTCCGCAACGCGGAGATCGCCCGGCTGGCCGGGCTGGACGTGCTTGTGCACGCCGACGCCGAGCGGGAACTCGCCGCGCAGGTGCGGGCCGCCACCGGCGTCCGGCTGCTGTCGATGCCGGACGACGCCGCCACCTTCACCGGTGACGGCCCGTCCGTCGAGGCCGGCACCCCGGACGTCGATGACCTGGCCTACATCATCTTCACGTCCGGGTCGACCGGCAGCCCGAAGGGCGTGCCGATCCGGCACCGCAACTTCGCCGCCTGGGTCGGGCACTTCGTGCCGATGTTCGCCGACCGCGCCGGTGCCCGGGTCGCCCAGACGGCCGACCTGTCCTGGGACATGTCGATGATCCCGCTGTGGACCGCGTGGGCGTCCGGTGGGACGGTGGTGGTGCCGACGAAGACGGACCTGCTCGCCCCGGCGAAGTTCATCGCCGGGCAGGGCATCACGCACTGGGTCTCGACGCCGGCATCGGTCACCATGGCCAGGTGGCTGGGCGACCTGACCACCGGCGGGCTGCCGGACCTGCGGTGGAGCATCTTCGGCGGTGAGGCGCTGACGCCCGAGCACGTACGGGCCTGGCGGGAGGCCGCACCGAACAGCGCGGTGGCCAACGTGTACGGACCCAGCGAGGCGACGGTGACCTGCCTGACCCACCTGCTGCCCCAGGATCCGACCGAGCAGCCGGCCACGCCGAACGGCACCGTCCCGATCGGGCGGGTCTACCCCACCGTCGAATACGTGGTACTCGACGATGACGGCACCGCCGCCGACGAGGGTGAGCTGCTGGTCCGTGGCCCGCAGCGGTTCGACGGATATCTGGATCCCGCGCACAACCGTGGCCGGTTCGTGCTGTGGGACGGTGAACTCCTCGGCACCCACGACGGTCCCGGACGACCGGACGAGCGGCACTGGTACCGCACCGGTGACCGGGTCCGGTTCGACGACGCAGTGGCGGTCTACCTGGGACGTGTCGACAACCAGGTGAAGGTGCACGGCTACCGGATCGAGCCGGGTGACATCGAGGCGGCCCTGCGGGCGCACCCTGGCCTGGAAGAGGCCGCCGTGGTGCCCTGCCCGGCCGACGACGGCATCGTGGAGCTGGCCGGGTTCTTCACCGGGGAGGCCGTCTCCGATCCGGAGTTGCGGGACTTCCTGGCGGGGCGGCTGCCCACGTACATGACCCCGCGTTTCCTGGTGCACGTGGCGAAGCTTCCGCTGAGCCTCAACGGCAAGATCGACCGGAAGGCGCTCGTGGCGCAGGCCGCCTCGCTGACGACCACGAGCTGATCCTCGGCACCACCACCTCAGGCGCTCCACGACTGTGGGGCGCCTGAGGCTCGTCGCGGGGTTCGACGACGAACCCCCGGGCACAGTGGTCTCCGCCGGTACGGATCCCGGCAACGGAACCAGGCCCCGCGAGATGCACGGGGCCTGGTTCCGCGGGGTCCTCAGCGGGTCAGGATCGGCCGCTCCCGGATCGCCTGGCTGAAGCCGTACGCGATGAGGCGGTCGAAGAACGCGTCGTCCAGCGGCACCGACGGCGGCGCCGGCTCCGCAGCGCGCAGGGCCGCCCAGGTGTGCTCCGCGCTGATCTCCGGCATCGGATACGCCGGCTCCAGGCCCAGCATCCGCCGCCCGATCTTCCCCATCTGAATCAGCGGTGCCACGTCCGGATGGGTGGCCCGTTCGGTCGCCCGTTCCCACCAGACCGGGCCGGGCAGGGAGTCCAGCGGATACCCCGCCCGGCGCAGCGCGTCGAATCCATGGGTGAGCGCCACCGGCTGCGGCTTCACCAGGTGATACGCCCGCCCGGCGGCCGACGGCCCGACGGACAGCCGGGCCAGGTTGCCGGCGACCTGATCGACAGCGTCCATCGGCACCGCCTCGACCCGCTCGGGTACCGCCCCGACCGCGACGGCCGCCCTCAGCAGCGGCATGAGCAGGTCGGACGTGGAGGTGCCACCGGTGCCGGAATGCCCGGTCACCAGACCCGGCCGATAGATCGTGGCCGTCACGCCACGCTCGGCGGCCCGGGTGACGACCCGTTCGGCGGCCACCTTCGATCGCGGGTAGCCGAGGTGCCCGGACGTCGCCATCGACGGCGGGGTCATCTCGTCCACCCGGGACAGTCCGGCCCTGGCCGCATCGGCGAACACCGCGATCGTGGAGACGAAGTGGAAGCCGACCGGCCGACCGGCGGCCGTGGCCAGTTCCACGAGCGCCCTGGTTCCGCCCACATTCGACGGTGCCAGATCGTGGTACGGCGCGGTCATGTGCACGGACGCGGCGCTGTGATAGATCCGCGAGACCCGTTCGGCCAGGTCGTTCCAGACCTTCGGTGGCATGCCGAGACCGGGACGATCCAGGTCGGCCGGCACCGCGATCAGACGCTGCGGATCGTCCACGCCGACCTCTGCCATCCGCTCCCGCAGCCGGCGATCGGCCGCCGCCGGTCCGGTCGCCCGGACCAGGCAGTAGATCACCGGGTGTGGCTGGGCGAGCAGCGCCGCGGCGAGATGGCCGCCGAGGGACCCCGTCACCCCGGTCAACAGGATCGCCGTCACCGCGCCTCCTGCTCGCCGAGCAGCTCGGCCAGGTGCTGGGCCAGCGCCCGGGCCGAGTTGTTGGTGGCGATCGCCTTGGGGGCGACCCGGATACCCAGGCTGGTCTCGACCCTGGTCCGCAGCTCCAGATTGCCGAGTGAGTCCAGACCGTAGTCGTGGAACGGCCGGCCGGGGTCGACATTCCCACGGACGATCGCGCCGGCCTCCCGGGCCAGGAACTTGCTCAGCCAGCCGACCCGCTCACCGGCCGGCAGTGCCCGCACTTCGCTGAGCAACGCCGACGACTGCGACTGCGCTGGCTGGCTGTCCTGGAACGCCGCCGCGAACGGACTGCGGCGGGCGAGCGAGGTCAGCCACGGCGCCCGGGACTGCGGGACGTACCCGGTGAAGGTCCTGGTGTGCCGCAGCAGGGTGTCGAAGGCGCGGACCCCCTCGTCAGGCGTGATCATCGTGGTGTCACCGGATTCGCTGAGAACCGCGCCGCGGCCGATCTCAGCCCAGGCGCCCCACGCGATCGCGGTCACCGGCAACCCCTGCGCGCGCCGCCAGTGCGCGAACCCGTCCAGCCAGCTGTTCGCGGCGGCGTAGGCGCCCTGACCCGGGGACCCGAGCAGCGCGGCGGCCGACGAGAAGCAGCAGAACCAGTCCAGGTCGTCGTCGATCGTGGCGTGGTGCAGATGCCAGGCCCCGTACGTCTTGGGCGCCCAGTCCCGGTGCACCAACTCGGCGGTGATGCTCGGCACTGTGGCGTCCTCGACCACCGCCGCGGCGTGCAGCACCCCACGCAGGGGCAGCCCGGTGGCCCGGGCGGCGGCGGCCAGCCGGACCGCGGTGCCCGGGTCCGCGATGTCGCCCAGTTCCACCTGAACGTCGGCCCCGGCCTCGCGTAGCGCGGCGATCGCCGCGGCCGCCTCGGCGTTCGGCGCGGACCGCGAGTTCAGCACGATCCGGCCGCAGCCCGCCTCGGCGAGGTGCCGGGCCAGCCGCAGACCGAGGCCGCCCAGTCCGCCGGTGATGAGGTACGCGCCGTCGGCGCGGAACGCCGGGAACCGGTCCGGCGGCACCACCACAGGCGTTCCGGACTCGACCGCTGTGGTGAGCACGAACTTGCCGGTGTGCTGGGCCGCCGCCATGGTCCGGATCGCGGTCGCCGCCTCACTCAGCGGAAACGCGGTGACCATCGGTGCCGGCAGCTCGCCGCGGCTCATCAGCTCCGCCACCTCGCGGAGCAGCCGACCGAGCAGTCCCGGATCAACACCTGCCATCAGCTCCAGATCGACGCTGTAGAAGGCCAGGTTGCGCCGGAACGGGGCAAGGTCCAGCCGGGAGTCGCCGTAGATGTCACGTTTGCCGATCTCGACGAACCTGCCGCCGAAGGTCAGCAGATCCAGGCTCGCCCGCTGCGCCGCGCCGGTGAGCGAGTTCAGCACCACATCGACGCCCGCACCGCCGGTGTCCTCGCGGATCTGGTCGGCGAACTCCAGGCTGCGGGAGTCGTAGACGTGCGTGATACCTGTCGAGCGCAGCCATTCCCGGCGGTCCGCGCTGCCGGCGGTCGCGAAGATCTCCGCGCCGATCCGGCGGGCGATGGCAACCGCGGCCTGCCCGGTGCCACCGGTGGCCGAGTGGATGAGGACGCGCTCGCCGGGCCGTAGCCGGGCCAGCTCGTGCAGGGCGTACCAGGCGGTGGCGTAGACCGCAGGGGTCGCCGCCCCCTCCTCGATGCTCAGCCCGGACGGCAGCGGGGCGGCGAGCCGGGCGTCGACAGTGACGTGGCTCCCCCACGCGCCGTCGGTGACACCGACGGCGGTCATCACCCGATCGCCGACCGCGAACCCGGTGACCTCGTCGCCGACCCGGACCACGGTCCCGGCACAGTCCACGCCCAAGCCGGGGATCTCCCCCTCGTAGCTGAAGCCGTTGCCGTGCGCCACCAGTACGTCGACGAAGTTGATGCCGCCGGCGCCGATCGCGATCTCGATCTCGCCCGGGCCGGGGCTACGGCGCGCGACGACGGCCAGCTCCAGCGAGTCCAGGTCGCCCGGGTGGCGGATCTCCAGCCGGTAACCGTCGGCATCGGGGTCGATGACCGTTCGGTGCCGTTCCCCGACGGCGAGCGGGGCCCGCTCGAGCCGGGCGGTGTAGTGGTGCCCGGCGCGCCAGGCGGTCTCGTCCTCGGGGCTGTCGGCGGCGAGTTCGGCGGCGAGCGCCTCGACCACCGCCTCGTCGACGTCGATCTGGGTGGCCCGGACATCGGGGAACTCGGCGCCGATCACGCGCAGCAGGCCGCGTACCCCGGCGTGTTCGAGGTTGACCACGTCGCCGGTCAGGACCTGCTGTGCGGACTGGGTGACCGCGTAGAGCCGGGGCGGTGTGCCACCGAACGCGGCGAGTTCCTGCGCGACCCCGACAACCGCCTGCACCAGGTCGCGGCCGCGGGCGATGCCGTCCTCATCGGCAGGTCCGGCCGGTCGTGGGCAGAGCAGCACGACGCCACGCCAGGTGCCCTCCGGCACGAGGGGCGCAGTGCCGTCGGACGACCACGGACGGACTTCGGCCTTGCCGCCCTGCCCGCGCAGGGCCGTGGCGAGCTCGCCCGGCTCGCAGACCGCCGCGTCCGGCGCGAGGATCAGCCACGAGTCGTCGGACCGGCTCTCGGCGGGTCGCGGCGGGTCGGTGCGGTGCCAGCCCACGGTGAGCAGCCGCTCGGCCAGGATCTGCCCGGCACTCTCCTCGTCGCTGCCGCTGGTGCCCATGACCAGGCCCTCCACGGTCAGCAGGACAGCGCCGTAGCGATCGGTCAGCTGGATGTCAGCGACCACCCGGGTGCTGTCGTGGGACACCAGTCGCAGATGGCAGTACCGTGCGGCGGCGGACGGTGCCCACTGGCGGATCCGTCCTACCTCCAGCGGGACCATCAGGCCGCCGTCCGCCACCTCCTGCGCCACCGCAGGCATCGCGATCACGCACTGGAAGCAGGCGTCCAGCAGCGCCGGGTGGATACCGAAACCGTCGTTTCCGCTGCGCAGCGCGGACGGCAGCTCGACCTCACCGAGCACGGTCCGTCCGTCCGGGCCAGGCAGGCGGTGGACGGTGGTGACACCGGCGAACGCCGGTCCGGGTTGGATGCCCCGCTCACCGACGATCCGCCGCAGCTCGTCCCCCGGCAACGGATCGGAATGCTCGTCGAGGAGCAGGTCGATGTCGATCGGCTCGGGTTCGGCGACGTCCGCTGACGGGTGCAGCGTGGCGGAGGCCAGCCGGACCCGTTCGCCGTTGTCCGACGTGGTCGCCTCCCACCGGGCCTGGCCCGGCGCGGTCACCGTGGCGGACGCGGTGACCTCGTCATGGTCGCTGAGCAGCAGCATGCGTTCGAAGCGCAGCCCGTGCACCTCGCCCCCGCCACCGAAGACCTCTCCGGCCGCGCTGAGCGCCGCCTCGCAGTGCGCCGAGCCGGGGTAGGCGGCAACGTCACCGACCCGGTGGTCGACAAGCCACGGCAGCACCGCCGTACCGACGTCGGACTGCCAGGCGTGCCTCTCCGGGCTCTCATCGAGCCGGACATGCGCGCCGAGCAGCGGATGCACCCGTACCGTGTGTGCTGGCGGGGACTGGTCGGACCGGACCAGCAGGTGCTGGCGTGCCCAGGTGGGCAGTGGCGCGTCGACGAGGTCACCGTCCGGATGCAGCAGCGAGAAGTCGACCCCGCCACCGGCCGCATGCACCTCGATCAGGCTGGTGAGCAGGCCGTACGGGGTCTCCTGGCCGCGCCGCATACTCGGCAGGGCGGCTGCGGGCAGCCCGGACGACCGGGCGCACTGTTCCACCGCCCGGGTGAGCAGCGGGTGCGGGGACAGCTCCAGGAAGACGCGGTGACCGTCCTCGAGCGCGGCCAGCACCGCAGCGCCGAACCGGACCGGCTGGCGCAGGTTGTCGACCCAGTAGGCGGCGTCGGGGACCGGCTGCGTGTGCGGGTCGTCGAGCGCGGTGCCGTAGACGGGCACCGTCCCGGCGGCCGGCGTGAGGTCGGCGAGGACTTCGGCCAGCTCGGCCAGGATCGGGTCCACCTGCGGCGAGTGCGAGGCGACGTCGACGGCGACCTCGCGTGCCATCACGCCCCGGCTCTCCCACGCCGCGATCAGTTCCCGGACCCGGTCGGTGGCGCCACCGATCACCGTGGACTCCGGTGAGGCGACGACCGACACCACGACGTCGTCGTAGGCGGCCAGCTCCTGCTCGACGCGTTCGGCGGGAAGTTCGACGGAGGCCATCGCGCCGGCACCGGCCAGTCGGGCGCACAGCCGGGACCGACGGCAGATCACCTTGACGCCGTCGTCGAGGGAGAGCGCACCGGACACCACGGAGGCCGCCACCTCGCCCAGCGAGTGCCCGATGACGGCGGCTGGTCGCACGCCCGCCGCACGCCAGGCTGCGGCGAGCCCTACCTGCATGGCGAAGAGCGTCGGCTGCACCCGGTCGATGCCGGTCACCGTCTCCGGGTCGGTCATCGCGGCCGTCACCGAGAAGCCCGACTCGCGCTGGATGAGCGGCTCCACCCGGGCGACCATGGCGGCGAACTCGGGCTCGGTCGCCAGGAGCGCGGCACCCATGCCGGCCCACTGCGAACCCTGGCCGGAGAAGACCCAGACCGGGCCGCGCGAGTCGTCACCGACCACCGGTGCCGGGGGCCGCTCGGCCACCTGGTCGGCCACGCCGCGCAGCGCGGCGATCAGTTCCGGCCGGTCCGAAGCGATCACGGCGGTACGGAACGCGCGGTGCTCGCGCCGCCGTGCCAGGGTGTATCCGAGATCGGCGAGGGTGACGTCCTCGTGGACGGCCAGCCAGTCCGCTATCCGCTCGGCGGTCGGGCCCAGTTCCTCCGGCGCGCTGGCCGACAGCGGAACCAGCTGCGCAGCGGATCGCCGCGACCGGTTGTCCGCGACCGGCCGAGTCCGGGGCGCTTCCTCGACCACGGCGTGGACGTTGGTGCCGGACATGCCGAACGAGGAGACGCCCGCTCGCCGGGGCCCGGGAACGTCCGGCCACGGCGTCGACTTGCCGGGCACGAAGAGCCGGGTGTTCAACGCGCTGATCTCGGGGTTGAGCTCCTCGAGGTGCAGCGTCCCGGGTACGACGCCATGCTGCAACGCCAGCACGGTGGCGATCAGCCCGGCGGTGCCGGCGGCCGACTCGGTGTGACCGAGATTCGACTTGACGGAGGTCACCGCGCAGGGGCTGGCGCCCTGGCCGTAGACCTCGGCCAGGGCGCGGAACTCGATCGGGTCACCGACGGGCGTGCCCGTGCCGTGCGCCTGCACCATCCCGACCTGCTCCGGGGTGATCCCGGCGTCGGCCAGCGCGGCCCGGTGCACCGCGGCCTGCGCGACCTGCGACGGCATGGTGATGGTTTCGGTGTGACCGTCCTGGTTCGTCGCGATGCCCTTGATCACCGCCAGGATGTGGTCGCCGTCGGCCAACGCGTCGGTCGCCCGCTTCAGGAACACCATGCCGCAGCCCTCCGCCCGGACGAAGCCGTCGGCGGACCTGTCGAAGGGCCGGCACCTGCCGCTGCGGGACAGCATGCCGAGCCCGGACGCGCCGGCTGCGGGCTCCGGGATCAGCATCAGCATGACGCCACCGGCCAGGGCCATGTCGCTCTCGCCGGAGCGGATGCTCATGCACGCCTGGTGCACCGAGGTCAGGCCCGAGGAGCAGGCCGTGTCGACGCTCAGCGACGGACCGGCCAGGTCCAACGCGAACGAGATCCGCCCGGAGGCCATGCTGAAGGCGGTGCCGGTGAACCAGTACGGGTGGATCTTCCGTACCCCGTGGGTGACCACCGAGTAGTCGCCGTGGGCGATGCCGACGAAGACGCCGGTGCGGGTGCCGGCGAGCGCGGACGGCGGTGTTCCGGATCGTTCGACCGCCTCCCAGGCGGTCTCCAGCAGGACCCGGTGCTGCGGGTCGGTGGCGAGCGCCTCCCGCTCGGCGATCTTGAAGAACTTCGCGTCGAAGCCTCCGGCGTCGGTCAGGAAGCCGCCCCAGCGCGACACCGAACGGCCCGGCACCCCCTGCTCGGCGTCATAGTGCTCATCCGCGTCCCATCGGTCCGCGGGAATCTCGGTGATCACGTCGCCGCCGTTCGCGATCAGGTTCCACAGACTTTCCGGGGAATCGATACCACCGGGGAACCGGCAGGCCATGCCGATCACCGCGATGTCTCCAGGATCCGCCACGGTTCCTCCTCATCAATGAGTGGTTGTCACCTCAGGCGCGCGACTGCACCTCGTCGACGAACTTGCGGACGATCGCCTGGAATCCCGGGGCGTCGTCGAGGAAGGGCTGGTGACCGGCGCGCGGCATGATCTCGTAGCTGCCGTTGGGGAACTGCTCGGCCAGTTCCCGGGCACCGGTCGGGCTCAGCAGCAGATCGTCGTCGCCGACCACGATCAGCGTCGGCGCCTGGACGGCCGCCGCCTGCTCCGGCTTGTGGTCGTCGACGAGTGACCGGTTCAGCCCGTTGACCAGGTCCTCGAGGGTGGTGACCGCGGTGAAGGCCTCGCGCAGGCCGAGGAAGCCGGGGGTGCCGAGCGCCTCGTTCATCTCGGCGCTGAACAGCTCCGGGTAGAGGTGCTCGTAGAAGCCCACGATGCCGTGGCTCTCGATGGTCCGCAGCCAGGCCCGCTGCAACTGCCGCTGGCGCCGCATGCCCTTGGGTCCGTAGACCGGACCGGCCAGCACCATGCCCTTGACCCGGTCCGGGTGCGTCAGCGCCATGTCCCGGGCCAGCACGGTGGAGGCCGACGCCGCGATCAGGTACGTCGACTCGATTTCGAGGGCGTCGAGCAACGCGACCAGGTCGTCGACGTGCTCGGCCCAGGTCGGTTCCTCGGCCACGTGCGAGGAGGCACCGTGGTTGCACAGGTCGTAGCTGATCAGGCGATAGCTACGCGCCAGATCCTCGGTGAACACCCGCCACAGCGGGGCGCTCATCAGGAAGTGGTTCAGCAGCGTGATCGGGGTACCCTCGCCGCGGACCTCGTAATAGAGCTCTACGTCCGCCCGGGTACGGATGCGTTGGACATCCTCCGGGTAGGAGAGGTCCAGCCGGGACAGACTCTCGAAATTCGACATCTCATCCTCTTCCTGTGACGACTCTGGACTCCGGCGGTACTGGCCCGCGCCGGCTGGGACCGCGCCGACGAGCCGCAGGTGTGGTGGGCGCGCGGCCGCGTCTCGACTCGGCCCGGTGGGCGGGCGGCCCGTTGGCGCGAGGTCGGGGACACACAGACCGGCCGCGACGCAGCCGGTCCCGCCGAGGTCGGGCACCCGGCGGCAGTCGACTCAAGCGCCTGTCGATCTCGGCCGGTCCGCAGCCGCGGCACGCAGCGTGCGGCGATTCCCGGCACGGTCCGGCTGGAACAGCAGGCGGGGATGAAAACGATGTCCTCGCCACTTCTTCCCGGGACATATCCGCAGTTACATATCGACGCGACACAGTCCGTCTCCAGAAACAAACCGCGAGCCGAGCAGATCGGCGCGGACCCATCGCCATAACTTGTCGGTTTTCGGCGGAACAGTTCTCGACGCTACCAGCAGCCGCCAGCGAGGCAACAGGTTAGATCTGCATACACGCCCATGTAGATCACACGAAAAAGGCATGAAGAGCACACCCGCACAGATGGTCGTCACTGGCACCGGAACGAGGCAATTCAGCATGCTCGTATCGCGAATCCCGCAGTCTCAGCGATTGGCAGTGCGCTCACCTGCACTTCTACCAGGGCTTCCGGCTCGCCGATCATCGGGCACCTGGCAGCACTACTGCCCGTCGCAACCGAACTCCGCCGCTGCGGTCATCGCGTACAGGTACTCACCGGCAGTCGATTTGGTGAGCGGGTCACCGCAGTTGACCTGGAACACGTGTCACTGCCGTGGGAATGCGACTTCGACGCGCAGGATCTCGACGGCCTCCCCGGAACACACCACGGAGAAGGGGCGTTTCGAAACTGTGCTTCGACATCGATAATCTGTTCGCCAACTCGATGCCGCACCCGTGAGACTTTTCCAACCTGATCCTGCAGGTCCGAAATGGTGTGTAGCCGGGTGTCGATGAGGGCGAGGCTCCAGGTAAGACAGCAGATCGACCGAAACCCGATGCCCCGACACGGGAGCCTCGCCTGTGCTGCCTTACCCGTCCACGATCTCGCTGTCCAGCCGGACCTTGAACCACCTCGCTGACCGCATCCGCAGCCACCGCAACCAGCGCCGATCCGGGTGGCGACGCCTCGACGCGGAACGGCAGGCACTACTCGCCCTGGCTCACCTGCGCAACGGTGACACCTACACCCGGCTGGCTGCCAGGCTCACCGTCGGCGTGAGCACCGCCTGGCGGTACGCGCAGGAAGCGATAGCCCCACTCGCGGCGACCGCCGACGACCTGACCACCGCCATCGACCGGATCCGCCTACTGGCGTACGCGATCTGCGACGGCACCCTGACCCCGATCGACCGCCTCGCCGACCAGAAGCCGTACCACTCCGGGAAACGCAAGCACCACGACATGAACGTCCAGGTCATCTCCGACGCCGCCGACCGCCTCATCTGGGCTTCGCCAGCGCTACCGGCTCAGTCCATGACCTGACCGCAGCCCGCATGATCGACGCGCTGACCCGAACGCGATGACCTTCGCCGACAAGGGTCACCAGGCAGGCCCACTCGTACTCGAAGAGCTCTTCGAGGAGGGACCCGTCGTGCACCAGCCGGTCGAACGAGACAACAACGCCCGTAACCGATCCGAGTGTCACGGTGCATGACGGACGCGCGGCGACGATCGACGCGCGGTCGTGCCGATGAGAGAGGGCGTCGCGGTCACTGTTGTGCGGATGCGAGATCGCCGAGCAGTGGCTGGTTGGGTGCCAACCTGGTCGCACAGGTCTTGCATGTCGGCCGTACCTCTCGGCGATGTGCGGCCCGCTCGCAGACTCTGATCGTCGGCAGGCTACAGGTTGTTGATTCGGGCCAGCAGCTCTGCCTCGGTCAGGTTCTCCAGGGCCGCATCCTGCTTGCGGCTCAGGACCGCCAGCAGCTTCTCCTTCTCCAGCTTCTTGGCGGCCGCTGCCTTCGCCGCCTGATCCTCCGCGATGCGGATGGCGATGACGTGCTTGACGACCTCCAACTTGGTCTCCAAGGTTGCCTTGGCCGGATTGGTCTCGGTGGCCACGAACGACTCGGTGTCGATGGCCTTGAGCTCGGCGTTGACGGCCTTGGCCACGTCATCGAGGCTGAAGCCGGACTTGGCGGTAAGCGGAAGCTCCCACAGCTGTTCCGTGGTCAGCAGTCCCTTGGTCGACGGGTAGCGGAACTTTTCTCGCGTGGCCTTCTCGAAAATGGTCACGGTAGCCTTTCTCGGGTGTCTGGGTGACGAATCAGAACTGGATGCTGATGAGGCGGCGCCGGCCGCCGGTCATGGTCACCTTGGCGATCACGGAGCTGCGGACCGTGAAGCTGAAGCCGAGGCCGGACAGCTGATCCGCAGACGGCTCACACTTGGTGCGGTCGCCGAGTACCTCGAACACCTTGCGGTGGGGTTGCAGGTCGCTGCGGAGGAACTCGTTGTAGATTCCCCGGGTCGGCTGGTCGTTCACGCACCCCTTCAGCATGAAGAAGTAGTGGCGGTTGCCGACCTCGCTGTCGTCGAAGTAGTTCGGCGAGTACATGATGGTGGACACCGGCACGAACTGTTCGGTGGTGATGCCCCACAGTTCCTTGCTGGCGCTGCCCGGCTGCATGTCCTTACCTGGCCGGAAAGCGGTGATCACCCCGCCGGCAACCGTCATCCGGCCCACCTCGACAGTCTCGTTGTGGCCGACCGCCCGCTCGTGCCGGTAATTCTCGATCTTCCCGTTGCTCTCGGTCTCGATCACGAAGCCGACGTCGCTGCTGTCCCGCCTGCAGTACTGGTTCACCTCGATCCGGTACTCACCGTCGGGTACACGGTCGGTCCAGGTGACGTTTTCCACCGGCTCGCGGGAGAGCGTCCCGCCCGCGTTCATGTCGACGTCCAGCTTGTTGCGCTTCTCCTGGTACCAGATGTGGTCGCCGTTGGGTTCGTACACATGCAGGTCGAGGTCGTCGTGGTTGAACCAGGACAGGCTCACCCGCAGCTTGCCGGTGACGTTGCCGCCGGCCCGCTTGACCTTCTCCCTGATCGAGTCGGTGACGTTGCCGCCGTACGACCAGGCGAAATCGTTGTCCCAGGTGAACAACCGCGGGGCGGCTGGATGCCGGCCGGTGGTGAGACTGACGAGGTGCGGTTCGTGGCTGTTGGCGACCCACAGCTCGATGGTCGCGGCACCGGGCAGGATGTCTTTCATGAAGGAGACCACGGGAATCTCCTCCGGATTCGCGTCCCGAAGGCCCGCACCTGACGACCGGGGGTGGCCGCCTGCAGGAGCAGCCCTTCGATGCCGTCCTTCATCTGCGGCTGTGTGTCGTTGTCGACCCACAGCACGTTGGTGACCGACAGATCGGACAGCCGGGCGAACCGTCGCTGCAACGACTCCTCGATGCCCAACTCGTCGATAGTCTTCATGGCAGCCTTGACCATGGCCGGGGTGATCAACGCCGTGGGACGCTGGTAATTCTGCGGTGCCACCTTCGTCTCGAACGACCGGACCGCCTGCTCCAGGTCGACACCCGCGGAGAGGTCTTGGACGAGGGTGCCGATCACCGTGTTGCGGAGCCGGGCCGCCGGGTTCATGGCGTTGGCGAAGACGAAGGCCCGCCGGTCGATCGCCTGCGCCCACCGGTTCTGCAGCGACCGAAACTCGGTCACCGCCCGACGATGCTCCGTGCCGCGATAGAGGGCGTTGTCGTCGATAAGGTCAACGATGGTGTCCAGAGCGTCCTGGGTGAGCTCGGCCAGGCCACGCTGGAAGACCTGCACCGCGGCGTCGAAGTTGCCCTGTGCCGCGCAGACGTCTTCGATGCGATGCCGCTTCGCCACCCGGCCGTGCAGGTGGTGCCACACCTCGACCTGGCCTTCGCGCAGCGTTCGGGTCGTCTTCGTCCCGTACTGCGCCTGAGTGGACCGGAAGATGGTGGACAACGGCAGCGACAGAACGAACTCGTCCAGAGCAGCGGCGACGACCGAGAAGACCGGGTCGGAGGCCGACACCCCGGACCAGACGGTACGGACCCGCCCGTCGTCGATCTCAACGACGTTGCCGAAGTGCTTGATGAAACCGCGGCAGGTCGAGCAGTCGTACTCGGACAGGGCCGTTGCGTTCTCGCTCGGCAAGCCAGTGAGCTGGGATGATGCTGGGTGATTGGCCTATGTGGAGGCGGTTG
>NZ_VCJO01000007.1 GCF_009712475.1 Micromonospora sp. CP22 | reverse complement strand
AACAGGGCGGCTGCGTCCACTTCGCACGCCCCACCACCGCATCCTGCCAGGTCAGACCGCCAATGGCGGCTGCCGTACTAGCCGCGATAATTCGTGGCTTGCGTTTGGCCTGGTGGCAAAACAAATCGGGAACAACTGGCGGCCGGCACCGTACGGTGCCGGCCGCCACTATTGGATGCCGAAATTGCGATGTCGGTCTGGTCGTGAATGCATAGCGAATTGCATCTGCATAGTTAAAGGGCGTATTTGTAATTAGCAGGCTTGCGTAGACGCAGTGTTGAGGTAGTAGGACGACACCCAGCCACCGAGAACTCCGGAACCGCCGCCCGCGCTGTAGTCGATTCGGACCCAGCGGTTGGTTCCATTAACCGTGTCGCCGGCGGTGTGACACCAGTAGGTTACCCAGTGGCCGTTAGGTACCCGTCCCAGCAGGGTGCAGCTGGTGTGGGGCCCACTGCGGACTGCGAGGCCGGTCGAGCCGGCTAAGACTACCTGCCCGCTAGTGGTTTGCTTGTCCGTGGCGGAATGGCTGCAGCTACTGGCGGAGGCTGGTGTGCCGCTTATCGCGACGATGCCGGTAGTGGCGACGAGCACCATCGCGACCTTGACCAAGGTAGCTTTCATGATTGCAGACGTCATGCATCGTCCATTCTGTGATATACCGTTTTTCTGCGGTGGACTCAATCCTAGGTAGACACGCTGGTGTTGGTCAATGGGTGTTCGCGAGAATCGGGCAGGTGCTTGACGAGGGTGATACCTTTCCGGAAGGTGGAGCCACAAATGTCAGCCCGGCCCGGCGTGTTCACTCGGTTCCCAATTGTCGTGCGCTCGATCCGACGGTTCTGGCTCGCCCTGCTGCGCCCGCCGACTCGTGCCGGGGTGCCGGGCGGTTAACCTGTCCGGCATGCGTCTCTCAGCCCGGGTGGACTACGCCCTTCGAGCGGTCGCCGAACTGGCCTCGGTGACCGGGGCTGGACGGGGTCGCCCGGTCACCGCCGACCAGATCGCGCGGGCCCAGCAGATCCCGCCGAAGTTCCTGGAGAGCATCCTGCTGCAACTGCGCCGGGGTGGCGTGGTGCAGGCCCAGCGCGGGCCCGAGGGGGGCTACTGGTTGGCCCGGCCGGCGGAGGAGATCTCCCTCGCCGAGGTGATCCGGGTGATCGACGGGCCGCTGGCCCACATCCGGGGCCAACGGCCCGAGAATCTCGGATACGAGGGCGCGGCCCGCGCCCTCCAGGAGGTCTGGATCGCGTTGCGCGCCAGCGAGCGGCAGATCCTCGAACTGGTCACCGTCGCCGACGTGGCCCGGGGCACCCTGCCCGAGCCGGTGACCGAGCTGGTCGCCGACCCTGGCGCCTGGACCTGACCGACTCCGCATCCGCCGACGACCGTCACCGCAGGGTCGCGGTGTGTCGTCTCACTGACTGATCGCAGGCTTGACCGGCCGCCGATCCATGCCGCATTGTCGACCAAGTTGATAGGAGTTACCGCTTAGTCGGGAGGCGCCGTGCGCAAGCTGCTCGTCATCGCACTGGTGGGGCTGGCCGCGCAACTGGTCGACGGTTCGCTCGGCATGGCGTACGGGCTGACCTCCTCGACGCTGTTGCTGCTGGCCGGTGTCGCACCGGCGGCGGCCTCCGCGTCGGTGCACCTGGCCGAGATCGGCACCACGCTCGCCGCAGGCGCGGCACACTGGCGCTTCGGCAACGTCGACTGGCGGGTGGTACGCCGCATCGCGATACCCGGCGCGCTCGGCTCCTTCGCCGGTGCCACCTTCCTCAGCGCCCTCTCCACCGAGTCGGCCGCGCCGTGGATGGCCGCGATCCTGTTCACCCTCGGGGCGTACCTGCTCGTCCGGTTCTCCCGGCCGCTGCGCCGCAACCCGGCCGCCGGCCGGCTGCGCGGGCGTTTCCTCGGCCCTCTCGGCCTCGTCGCCGGCTTCGTCGACGCCACCGGCGGCGGCGGATGGGGCCCGGTGGCCACGCCCGCCCTGCTGGTCAGCGGCCGGATGGAACCCCGCAAGGTGATCGGCTCGGTGGACACCTCCGAGTTCGTCGTCGCCTCCGCCGCGAGCCTCGGCTTCCTCATCGGCCTGGGCACCGAGGGATTCCTGCTGCCGATCGTGCTGGCGCTGCTCGCCGGTGGCCTGATCGCCGCACCGGTCGCCGCCTGGCTGGTGCGCATCGTCCCGGCCCAACTGCTCGGCGCGGCGGTCGGCGGCGTGATCGTGCTGACCAACGCCCGTGTCCTGATGCGCGCCGGTGACCTGGACGGCCGCCTCCCGGTGCTCGTCTACCTGCTGCTGGGCGTCGGCTGGCTCACGGCCCTGGCGCTGGCGATCCGGGTGCTGCGGCGCACCCGCCGCGAGCGGGCCGCCCTCGCCGCCCGGTCCGTCGACCCGGCCCCGTCGACCGCCGGGGCCGCCGTTGTCACGCAGCCGGAGCCCGCCGACGCCGAACCCGTCGGCGCCGGTTCGGCGACCGGCCCCCACCCGGGCGCCGACCGCTGATCCCCGACGCCACGCCCCGCACCACCTGAGGGCAGGGCGGGCTCAGCTCTCCCGGGACAGGGTCGCCGCCGCGCGTGAGATCACCTCCCATGCCTCGTCGATGTGCTCCTGCGTGGTCTGCGGCGCGCCGACGGCCAGGCGGAGCGTGTGCCGCCCGGCGACCCGAGTGTGGGTCAGGAACACCCGGCCGGAGGCGTTCACCGCCGCCAGCAGGCGTTCGTTCGGCCCGTCCGCGCCGCGCAACCGGAAACAGACCAGGGCGTACGGGTGCTCGGCGACCAGTTCGAAGCGGTCGTCGGCGCGGACCCGGTCGGCGAAACCGGCGGCCAGCGCGACACCTCGACGGATGTGCTCGCGCAGCCCCTCGACGCCGTACCAGCGCAGCACGAACCACAGCTTCAAGGCCCGGAACCGCCGACCCAGCGGCACCTGCCAGTCCCGGTAGTCGATCACCGCGCCGGATTCGGTGGCCGTGTTGCGCAGGTACTCCGGCAGCACGGTCAACGCCTCGACCAGCTCGGCGGCGTCGGCGACCCAGAAGGCGTCGCAGTCGAAGCCGGTGAGCAGCCACTTGTGCGGGTCGAAGCAGTACGAGTCGGCGTACTCCAGACCCGCGTGGCCGAACCGCAACTCCGGGCAGACCGCCGCCGCGCCCGCGTACGCGGCATCGACGTGCAGGAAGACCCGGTGCTCGGCGCAGATCGGGCCGATCTCCGGCAGCGGGTCCACCGCCGTGGTGGAGGTGGTCCCCACGGTCGCCACCACCAGGGCGGGCACCGCCCCGGCGGCGCGGTCCGCCTCGATCGCGGCGCGCAGCGCCGTCGGCGACATCGCCAGCGTCACCGGATCCACCTCGATCAGGCGTACCCCGTCGGTGCCGAGACCGGCGATCCGGGCGGCCTTCTCCACCGACGAGTGCGCCTCCGTCGAGGTGTAGACCCGGTAGCGGCGGTCGACGCCGGCCTGACGCCACCGCCCACCGGCGGCCCGGTGCAGCGCGACCAGGGTGGCGACCAGCGTCGCCGAGGAGGCCGAGTCCTGGATGACGCCGCCACCGCCGCCGGTGGACCGGAACCGCGTCGGCAGGTCCAACAGGTCGGCCAACCAGTCGAGCAGCACCGTCTCCAGCTCGGTGCAGGCCGGACCGGTGGCCCACATCATGCCCTGCACGCCCAGCCCGGCGCTGACCAGGTCACCGAGCACGCTGGGGCCCGAGGTGTTGGCCGGGAAGAACCCGAAGAAGCCCGGATGCTGCCAGTGGGTGAGCCCGGGTACGACCAGCCGGTCCAGGTCGGCGAGGACCGCCTCGACCGGCTCGCCGGTCACCGGTGGGCCGGTGGGCAGGCGGGCAGCCACCGAGCCGGGTGGGTCCGCGGAGGTCACCGGGCGTCGGGGGAGCGTCGCCCAGTAGTCGGCGATCCAGTCGACCACGGCGTGCCCGGCCTGGCGGAACTCCTCGGGGGTCATGTGCGCTGCCACCCGGCGAGTGGATCAAGAAGGTCGACCGGGAAGCAAGCCCACGGGTCGATTGTGAGCAGTAAGCGCTTGCCCTAGCATCACAGGCGCGCGGGAACGCAACTACAGCCATCGATTCGATGGATTCTTTCCGCTAGCGCGGCGCGACCGTCGGTCCGGGCACCACCGGCGGACCGCCGACCCGTCGGCTCCGGGCACCGCCGACGGCCCCCGGATGCCGCGCGTCCGACCTCCACCGGAGGAACCATGCTGCGCACCGCCCCCCGGGCGGCCCTGCTCGCCGCGGCCACCGTCACCGCGGTCGCCGCCGCCGGAGTGCTGACCACCCTGACCGCCTCGGCCGCCGCCACCGGATGCCGCGTCGACTACCGCGTCACCAACCAGTGGACCGGCGGCTTCGGCGCCGACGTCACCATCACCAACCTCGGCGACCCAATCAACGGCTGGACGTTGACCTGGTCGTACGCCGCCGGGCAGCAGATCACCCAGGCCTGGAGCGCCACCGTCACCCAGTCCGGCGCTCAGGTGAGCGCCCGCAACGTCGACTACAACGCCGCCGTCGGCACCGACGGCAGCGTCAACTTCGGCTTCAACGGCTCGTGGAACGGCAGCAATCCGGCACCGACCAGCTTCGCGCTGAACGGCACCACCTGCACCGGCGCCACCACCCCGACCACCCCGCCCCCACCGACCACGCCCCCACCGACCACGCCGCCGCCGACCACGCCGCCGCCGACCACGCCGCCGCCACCGGCCGGGGTGATGCAGGCCGAGAACCTGGACCGTGGCCTGGTCAGCGTCCGCTCCGGATCGGCCAACCTGGTCTCCTGGCGGCTGCTGGGCACCGAGACCACCGGCGTCGCGTTCAACCTCTACCGGGGTACGACCCGGGTCAACGCCACCCCGATCACCGGCGCCACCAACTACCTCGACAGCGGCGCACCGGCCGGAGCGACCTACACCGTGCGCGCCGTGGTGAACGGCACCGAACAGGCCGACTCCGCACCGGCGCTCCAGTTCCCGGCTGGCTACCTGGACGTGCCGTTGCAGGTCCCGCCGGGCGGCACCACGCCCAGCGGCGAGTGGTACACCTACTCCGCCAACGACGCCAGCGTCGGTGACCTCGACGGCGACGGCCGGTACGAGTTCGTGGTCAAGTGGGATCCGTCCAACGCCAAGGACAACTCCCAGTCCGGCTACACCGGCAACGTCTACGTCGACGCGTACACCCTCACCGGCACCCGGCTGTGGCGCATCGACCTCGGCCGCAACATCCGGGCCGGTGCCCACTACACCCAGTTCCAGGTGTACGACTACGACGGCGACGGCCGCGCCGAGGTGGCCATGAAGACCGCCGACGGCACCCGCTCCGGCACCGGACAGGTGATCGGCAACGCCAACGCCGACTACCGCAACTCCGCAGGCTACGTCCTCGCCGGCCCCGAATACCTGACCATGTTCGACGGACGCACCGGTGCCGCCCTCTCCACCGTCAACTACGACCCGCCGCGCGGCACCGTCTCCTCCTGGGGCGACAACTACGGCAACCGGGTCGACCGGTTCCTCGCCGGTACCGCGTACCTCGACGGCCAACGCCCGTCGCTGATCATGGCCCGTGGCTACTACACCCGGGCGGTCATCGCCGCCTGGGACTTCCGCAACGGCACCCTCACCAAGCGGTGGACCTTCGACTCCAACTCCTCCGGCAACGGTGCCGCCGCCGGGCAGGGCAACCACAGCCTCTCCGTCGCCGACGTCGACGGCGACGGTCGGCAGGAGATCGTCTACGGTGCGGCCACCATCGACGACAACGGTCGCCTGCTCTGGTCCAACGGCCTCGGCCACGGCGACGCCGGGCACGTCGGCGACCTCGACCCGTCCCGCCCCGGCCTGGAGTACTTCAAGGTCAGCGAGGACGGCAGCAAGCCCAGCTCGTGGTTCGCCGACGCCCGCACCGGCCAGTTGCTCTGGTCCACCCCGGCCGGAGGCGACAACGGTCGCGGTGTCTCCGGTGACATCTGGGCCGGCAGCCCCGGTGCCGAATCCTGGTCGTCGTCGGTGAGCGGCCTGGCCAACACCCGGGGCCAGAACATCGGCCGCAAACCGTCCTCGACGAACTTCCTCATCTGGTGGGACGGCGACCCGGTCCGCGAACTGCTCGACGGCACCCGGATCGACAAGTACGGCCCCAGCGGCGACACCCGACTGCTCACCGGTAGCGACGTCGCCTCGAACAACGGCACCAAGTCCACGCCCGCGCTGTCCGCCGACATCCTCGGCGACTGGCGGGAAGAGGTGGTCTGGCGGACCAACGACAGCCGGGCCCTGCGGATCTACAGCACCCCGACGCCGACCAGCACCCGGATCTACACCCTGATGCACGATGTGCAGTACCGGGTCGCCATCGCCTGGCAGAACACCGCCTACAACCAGCCCCCGCACCCGAGCTTCTTCATCGGCGACGGGATGTCCACCCCGCCCACGCCCTCGATCCACCTGCGTTGACCGGCCGACGCGGCGGTAGCAGAATTCGAGAACAGCGCTGAAAGGACAAGGCACCGGGCCGCAATCGCGGAATCCGCACAACTGCGGCCCGGTGCCCCACACCGCGGCACCCCCGACCCGTCCCGACCGGAGAGTGCCGTACCACCACCGGATACAACGTTAGGCGGGCTCCGCGTCGCGAGGGTGACGCCGTCGTGAAGATCGTGTTTCGCGACGGGAAAGCGCTGTGACCTGGGCCACCATGCCCACGGGGTGTGCCGGAGGCGCACCCGGCGTCAGCGCCGCAGACCGCCGGCCACCTCCGTCGCGATCAACTCGAACGAACGCACCCGGTCGGCGATGTCGTACACCATCGTGGTCAACATCAGCTCGTCCGCGCCGGTGCTGGCCAGCAGGTCGCCCAACTGCCGACGTACCGTCTCCGGAGACCCGCTCGCCTGCCCCTGTCTGCGCTGGGCCAGGAACTCCCGCTCGATATCGGTGTACGGGTATGCCGCCGCCTCGTCCGGCGTCGCCAGGGGCGCCGGCCGCCCCGACCGCAACCGCAGGAACGACAACCCGGCCGGGCCGCCAAGCCACTCGGCGCGTTCGTCGGACTCCGCGCAGACCGCGTTGACCGCCACCATCGCGTACGGACGCTCCAGCCAGCGCGACGGGCGGAAACTCTGCCGGTACAGCGCCAGCGCGGGCAACGTGTGCTGCGCGCTGAAGTGATGCGCGAAGGAAAACGGCAGGCCCAGCGCACCGGCCAGTCGAGCACTGAACCCACTCGACCCCAGCAGCCACACCGTCGGCCGCTGCCCGCGCCCCGGCGTCGCGGTGATCCGCCCCGACGACGCCTCGTCGAAGTAGCCCATCAGGTCGTTCAACTCCTGCGGGAAACCCTCGGCGGACAGACCCTCCATCGTCCGGCGCAGCGCCAACGCGGTGACCTGGTCGGTGCCCGGAGCGCGGCCGATGCCCAGGTCGATCCGCCCCGGATGCAGCGCCTCCAGGGTGCCGAACTGCTCGGCGACCACCAGCGGCGCGTGGTTGGGCAGCATCACCCCACCCGAGCCGAGCCGGATCCGGGTGGTGTGCGCGGCCAGGTGCGCGATCAGCACCGCCGGGGCCGAGGACGCGATGGCCGGCATGTTGTGGTGCTCGGCCACCCAGAACCGGTGGTAGCCCAGTTCGTCGGTGCGTCGCGCCAACTCGGTGGTGTGCCGCAGCGCCTCACCGGCGGAGGCACCGGCGGCCACGGGGGCGAGGTCGAGGACAGACAACGGAACGTCGATCACAGGGTTGGCCAACCCGGCGTACGCCGAATCTGTTCCCGCCCGGCCCGCGACGTGATCAACCCGACCCGCGGGCCTGCTCGAAGATCAGGCTGGTCTCGGTGTGCTGCACCGCCGGATCGACCGCCAGGTGGTCCAGCACGAAGTCGCGCAGCGCCTCCGCCGAGGCCGACCGCACGTGCAGCACGTAGTCGTCCGCGCCGGCCACGTGGAACACCGACACCACGCCCGGCAGGCGTACCGATCGGGCCCGGAACGCGTCCACCGCCGCCCGCGCGTGCTCGGTCAGCCGCACCGACACCAGCGCCTGCAACGGCAACCCCAGCGCCGCCGGATGCACCTCGGCGTGGAAACCCCGGATCGCCCCGCACTCCCGCAGCGCCCGGGTGCGCGCCAGGCAGGTCGACGGAGCCACCCCCACCCGCTCGGCCAGGGCATTGTTCGGCAGGCGGCCGTCGCCGGCCAGCTCGGTCAGGATGGCGCGATCGGTGTCGTCGAGGGCCGCGAACGGCCGAACATCGTTCGGTGCGGGAGGCATACCATCATCCTCCACCGAACGCTCCCGGCTCTGGAAGGGATTACAGCGAATAATATTCGGATCTATTGCCTTCCTTGGGCGAGATGTTCGATCCTCTCGGCATGACGACCGTGGACACCCGAGCCGTGCACGCCGGCCGCGACGACCTCGCCGCCCTCGGCGTCCACGTGCCGCCGATCGACCTCTCCACCACCAACCCCCTGCCCTCGGTGGACGCCGGCGGCGACGCCTACGAGACCCTCGCCACCGGCGGCAACCTCCCCGCCGGCGCCAGCGCCGTCTACCAACGGCTGTGGAACCCCACCGTCGCCCGCTTCGAAACCGCCCTGGCCGAACTCGAAGGCACCGCCGAAGCCGTCGCGTACGCCAGCGGCATGGCCGCCCTCACCGCCACCCTGCTCGCCGCCACCCGCGACGGCCGCCGCCACGTCGTCGCCGTCCGCCCCCTCTACGGCGGCACCGACCACGTGCTCGCCACCGGCCTGCTCGGCACCGACGTCACCTGGGCCCACCCCGACTCCGTCGCCGCCGCCATCCGCCCCGACACCGCCCTGGTGATCGCCGAAACCCCCGCCAACCCGACGCTCGACCTGATCGACATCGCCGCCCTCGCCGAGGCTGCCGGGCAGGTGCCCCTGCTCATCGACAACACCGTCGCCACCCCGGTGCTCCAACAACCCACCCGCCACGGCGCCCGGCTGGTGCTGCACAGCGCCACCAAGAGCATCGGCGGCCACGGTGACGTCCTCGCCGGAGCGGTCGCCTGCGACGCGCACTGGGCCGCCCGGCTGCGCCAGGTCCGGGCACTCACCGGCGCGGTCCTGCACCCCCTCGGGGCGTATCTGCTGCACCGTGGCCTCCAGACGCTGCCGGTGCGGGTCCGCGCCCAGCAGGCCGGCGCGGAGAAACTCGCCCTCTGGCTCGCCGAACATCCTGCCGTCACCCGGGTCCACCATCCCGGCAGCAACGACCCGGCCGGGCTCGTCGGCCGGCAGATGTCCGGCCCGGGCAGCCTCCTCGCCTTCGAGGTACGCGGCGGCGCGCCCGCCGCCGCAGCCGTCGCCAGCGCCTGCCGGCTGATCACCCACGCCGTCTCACTCGGCGGCGTCGACACACTCATCCAGCACCCGGCATCCCTCACCCACCGCCCGGTCGAGGCGGAAGCGAAGCCCGACGGCGGCCTGCTGCGGCTCTCCGTCGGCCTGGAGGACCCGGAGGACCTGCGCGCCGACCTGGCAGCCGCGCTCGCCACGGCCTGACCCTCATCCGTCGGGCCGGTGCCGGAGCCGGCCCGGCATGGTCACGACTTCGGGCCGACGTGGCGGTCCAGCGCGGCGACCGCCTCCCGTCGGGCGACCGAGAGGCTGTTGCGACGGTTCATCCGCCAGGCGACGCCGAGCAGGTCCAGCGCCCACTGGCAGAGCCCCAAGATGTCGGTGGACTCGTTGACGAACATGTAGCGCGGGTAGACGTACACCTTGCCGCGAACGGTGACCCGGTTGGCGATCCGGCAACCGTCGGAGTGGAAGAGACCGCGCAGAAAGTCACCCGGAACCGCTCGGACGATGCGCTCCTGCCAGTCGGCGAGGGCGATCGGTCGCTCGTGCTTCTTTCCTTCCCCGTGCTGGGGCAGCAGGCAGGGCCAGTGCACGCCGTAGCTCTGCACACCCACGCAGCCCTTCTTCTGCACGTGTTGCACAGATGTTGCCAGCACTGCCCGCATGGCCTGATCACAGAGTGAGATCAAGTGCGGCCAGGTGTCGGAGCAGTAGATGCGCAGGACCGGTACCCGGGCGCTGGTGACGAGGTGACCGTCACCCAGGTAGAGGCCAAGGAGATAGGCGTAGGCCTGCGGACTGGCGGGACCGTCCTCCTCCGGGAGGCAACGAAAGCACCGGGTCGAACTTCCGACCATGACGGGTTCCGGTCGGTCGACACACCAGTGCCATACGGTGGTGTAGGGGAGCGAGAGGGCACGAGCCGCCGAGCGGATGGTGTAGCCCTGGTCGCGTAGCGCGCGGACGCGCTCCCGCATCTCGGGAGGATGCACGCCACCATCATCGAACACGTGTATGACAGGAGTGCCGGGAGCGGGATTCGAACCCGCAAGCCCTTTCGGGCAGAAGTGTTTGAGACTTCCGTGTATGCCGTTCCACCATCCCGGCGGGTGGGGCTTACTGTACCCGACTACGCTCGTGCGGGAGCATGGGTGGTAGCCGTGCCGGGAACGATGGTGGGAGTGGCTCGTGGGCGAGACGCAGACGGATGCCGCGCGTAGGCGGGTGTTGATCGCCGAGGACGAGGCGCTGATCCGGCTGGACCTGGCCGAGATGCTGGCCGAGGAAGGTTACGAGGTGGTCGGCGAGGCCGGTGACGGTGAGGCGGCCGTCCGACTGGCCGAGGAGCTCAAGCCCGACCTGGTGATCCTCGACATCAAGATGCCGATCATGGACGGGCTGGCCGCCGCCGAGCGGATCGCCGGTGCCCGGATCGCCCCGGTGATCATCCTGACCGCGTTCAGTCAGCGTGACCTGGTGGAGCGGGCCCGCGCGGCCGGCGCGATGGCGTACCTGGTCAAGCCCTTCCAGAAGAGCGACCTGGTGCCGGCGGTGGAGATCGCGCTGTCCCGCTACGCGGAGATCGCCGCGCTGGAGGCCGAGGTGGCCGGGCTGAACGACCGGCTGGAGGTCCGCAAAGCCGTGGAGCGGGCCAAAGGCGCGCTGATGACCACCTACAACATGAGCGAGCCGCAGGCGTTCAAGTGGATCCAGCGCACCGCGATGGACCACCGGATGACCATGAAGGAGGTCTCCGAGCGGATTCTCGCCGAGACCACCGGCGGCGAGGTGGCCGAGCCGGCCACCTGACCGACCCGCTCGCTGCCGCGGCTGGCCGTCCGGCCTCCGACGTCCGTCGTCACGTCCGTCGCCGAGGTTCGCGGTCGCCGCTAGCATCTGGCCGCATGAGGGCTCGATGGCTCGGCCGGCCCCGATGTTCCGGTACGCGCTCGGCGCCGCTGGTGACCTGCGCCCTGCTCGCGGTGTTGCTGGCCGGCTGTCCGGCGTCTCGGGACGAGCCGGCCGAGCCGGGACCGGTGCGGGTGGCGTGGCAGCGGGTTCCGTTGCCGCCGCCGGACGGGCCCGGGCGGATCGTGCTGCGGGATCTGGCCATCTGTGACGGCCACTGGTACGCCTCCGGCGCGGTCACCGACGCGGCCCTCGGCACTCGTCCGGCCGTCTGGTCCAGTCGGGATGGTGCTCAGTGGACGCCGGTGCCGGTGGTGGCGGATTCCTATTACGGGCGGCGCAGCGTGGTGTTCTCGATCGCCTGCCACGACGGGCGGGTGGCCGCCGTCGGGGGCAAGGTCGGTGGAGCGCACGGCAATCCGAGGGTGGCCACCTGGGGGCAGCGCGGCGACGGTGCTCTGGTCGAGGTGGCGGCGTCGTTCGAGACGTACGGCGGGCCGAAGGCGGTCAACGTGTCCCGGTTGGCGGCCGGTGACGCCGGTTGGTTGATCGTGGGTAACCGGGCCAGCGGCGCGGCGGCCTGGGTCTCGCCGGACGCCGCCGAGTTCACGCTGATCGAGGGCGCGCCGCAACTGTCCACCGACGAGCAGGGCGTGACCTGGGCGTCCGACGCGGTGGCCGGACCGTCGGGTTGGTTGGCGGTGGGTGGGTTGTTGGCCCCGGGCCGGATTGACCGGGATCCGGTTGCCTGGACGTCGGTGGATGGACGCGACTGGCGTCGTACCGTGCTGGCGGGCACCGAGGCGTACGAGGAGATGCAGCGGGTGGTCCTGGTCGACGGCGCCCCGGTGGGGGTGGGCCTGCGGGGGCGGGGGTTCGGCGCGTGGCGTGCGGAGCCGACGGGTTGGACGGCGGCCGGTGGGTTCGGTGCGGTGGTCGGTGGGGTGCCCTCGATCGGTGGGGTGGCGGCTTCGGCCGACGGCATCCTGGCGGTGGTCTCCGACGGTGAGCGCTACGGCGGGTGGCTGTCGGTGGACCGGGGTGACCGGTGGCGGGCGGTCGAGTTGCCGGTGGCGGCACCGGCGGGTGCGGACCGGGCGGTGGGGTTGGCGGCGGACGGTCAGCGGTGGTGGCTGTCGGTCGACGACGGCGTGCAGCCGTCGTTGTGGGTCGGGCGGGCGTCCGCCACGTCCTAGCGAAGCCGATCGGCTACGTTCCGTAGTTTGATCGGGGGGTCGGGGTCGCCGTCCGGGGCCGGTATCCGGCTGTCGGTGGCGGGGTTCGCGGTGATCGACGACGGGTCGATCGGCGGACGGACAGCCGCTCAAGGACCGGTCAGTGGATTGACCTGTTACGGGGTTAGCCGCGTTCGGGGCCGTCTTCGTAACGGTTTCGCAGACCCCGCCTCAGCCTCTTCCGAGACCGTATGAGTGTGGGTACGCTCCGCCATCACGAGCCGTAACGCAGGGGGTGTCCTTGCTGGGCCGGTGGTGTCGTGCTTATCCGTCGCCGCCGCCCGGGTCAGGTGCCTGTCCTGCTTCTGGAGGAGGTCAGGAAGCCGTGAGGCGAAGCTATTCAAGGGCGCTGGGTACTGCCGCGCTCGCCGCGGTGCTGGTCGCTGCCGCGGGCTGCCAGGACACCGGCAGCAGCAACGGCGACAACGCCGCGTCCGGGGACTGCGGTGGCAAGATCGCCATCTTCGGCGCGTTCACCGGCGACAACGCGGGTCTGGTGCTGCCGTCGCTCAACGCCGCGAAGCTCGCGATCAAGCAGCACAACGACGCGAACGCCGACTGCAAGGTCGAGATGGTCGAGTTCGACACGCAGGGTGACCCGGCGCAGGCGACCCCGGTCGCGAACCAGGTCGCGGGCGACCAGTCGTTCCTCGGCGTCATCGGTGGCCACTTCTCCGGCGAGTCGGACGCCACCATGCCGGTCTACGAGGCCGCCGGCCTGGTGATGGTCGCCCCGTCGGCGACCCGGACCGACCTGACCCAGAAGGGCAACAAGTCCTTCTACCGGGTGGTCGGCAACGACGGCACCCAGGCGGGCGCGGTGGCGACCTTCCTGAAGTCGCAGAACGCGCAGCGGGTTTTCCTGATCGACGACGCCAGCGCCTACGGCGCCGGCATCACCGCCGAGCTGACCAAGAACCTGGGCGACACGATCGCCGCCAGCGACAAGATCCAGGAGCGGCAGGCGCAGTTCGAGGCGACCATCTCGAAGATCAAGGCGGCGAACGCCGACTTCGTCTTCTACGGTGGATACACCCGTGAGGCCGCGCCGCTGGTTCGCCAGATGCGTGCCGCCGGGGTGAAGGCGAAGTTCATCGGTCCGGACGGTCTGTACGACCCGGCCTTCCCGGCTGGTGCCTCCGGTGGTGCCGAGGGCTCCATCATCACCTGCCCGTGCCTCCCGCCGGACAAGGCCGGTGGCACCTTCACCGCTGACTACCAGGCCGAGTACGGTCAGCTGCCGGGTTCCTACGGCGCTGAGGGCTTCGACGCCGCGCAGATCTTCGTGGACGCCTTCAAGGACGGCAAGAAGACCCGCGCCGAGGTTCTGGAGTACGTGAAGAACTACGACAAGCAGGGCGTGTCGAAGTACATCAAGTTCGACGCCAACGGTGACGTGGACCCGTCGCGGGTTGTCATCTGGTCGTACGAGATCAAGGGCACGGCGTTCGAGCCGCTGCAGGAGCTCAAGCTCAGCTGACGACCGGCACCGAGTGCGGCCGGGGTTGATCCTTACCCCGGCCGCGCTCCATGCAAGGAGACCCTGGTGAATTTCGACGATCTCTTCGGCCACATCGGCCAGCACACCGTCGACGGGTTGTCCAAAGGTTCGATCTATGCCCTGATCGCCCTTGGCTACACCCTGGTGTACGGCGTCCTGCGCCTGATCAACTTTGCGCACTCCGAGGTCTTCATGGTCGGCACCTTCGCGGTGCTCGGTCTGTGGACGGCTTTCGGGGTGGAGAACAACCCGCCGATCGGCCAGGCGGTGATCTTCCTGGTGCTTGGCCTGATAGTCGCGGCGATAGCCTCCGGCGGCACCGCACTCGCGATCGAACGGATCGCCTACCGCCCCCTGCGGCGTAAGAACGCGCCGCCCCTGATCTTCCTGATCACCGCCATCGGCCTGTCACTGGTGCTGGTGGAGATCTTCGGTCTGGTGCTGCCCAAGCTGCTCGGCGGGCTGGTGCCGTCGATGTTCGGCCGGGGCCGGATCATCCTCGGTATGCCGACGATCATCGAGCAGAAGACGCTCTTCACGATCGGCAACACCGAGATCAACAACATTCAGTTGATCGTGGTCGTGGCGGCCGTGGCGATGATGGCGGTGCTGGACTGGTTCATCAACCGCACCCGGTACGGCCGGGGTGTGCGGGCGGTGGCGCAGAACCCGGAGACGGCGGCGCTGATGGGCGTCAACCAGGAACGCGTGATCATGCTGATCTTCGTGCTGGGCGGCATCATGGCCGGTGCGGCGGCGCTGTTGTGGGGCATGCGGTTCGGCTTCACGCAGAACAGCATCGGTTTCGTGCTCGGTCTCAAGGCGTTCACCGCGGCCGTGCTCGGCGGCATCGGTAACCTGCGCGGCGCGTTGCTGGGCGGGCTGTTCCTCGGCATCGTCGAGGTCTACGGCGCCACCATCTTCGCGTCCAACTGGGAGGACGTTATCGCCTTCGTGGTGCTGGTGGTGGTGCTGATGTTCCGGCCGACCGGCATTCTGGGCGAGTCGCTGGGGAGGGCCCGAGCATGATCGACAAGATGCGAGAGCTGGACCGCAGCCGGGTCAACGCCCTGCACGGGATCGGCGACCGGTGGCGGGCGCTGCCGAAGTGGCAGCGGTCCCTGGCGTTCGTCGCCTTCGTGGTGTTCCTCTACTACCTGCCGCTGCTCGGCATCCCGGGTCTCACCTGGCTGCGAACCGACTCGATCTCGGGCGGCAGCAACTGGGCCGGTGTGTTGTTCACCTGCGCCGTCTACGTGCTGGTGGCGATCGGTCTGAACGTCGTGATCGGCCTGGCCGGTCTGCTCGACCTCGGCTACATCGGCTTCTTCGCCATCGGCGCGTACGCGGTGGCGTTGTTCGGTTCGACCAACTCGCCGGTGGTCAAGTGGATCCAGGCGGAGTTCGACCTGCCGCCCACCTGGGCGGTCACCTGGGCGATCTGTGCCTTCATCGCACTGGTGATGGCACTGATCTCCGGGGTGATCCTGGGCTGGCCGACGCTGCGACTGCGCGGCGACTACCTGGCCATCGTGACGCTGGGCTTCGGCGAGATCATCCGCATCGTGGCCCGCAACATGGAGAGTGTCACCCGGGGCCCGCAGGGCATCGCGGCGATCCCCGGCCCGGAGGGTCCACCTTCGCCGGACAACCAGATCTTCGGCCTGATCGACATCAAGCCGTGGTACTGGCTGGCGCTGACCGTGGTGCTCCTGATGGTCTTCGCGGTGCGGCGACTGGAGCACAGCCGGGTCGGCCGCTCCTGGCTGGCCATCCGGGAGGACGAGGACGCCGCCGCGGTGATGGGCGTCTACCCGTTCAAGTTCAAGCTCTGGGCCTTCGCCATCGGCGCGGCGCTCGGCGGCTTCGCCGGCTTCCTGTTCGCCAGCCGGTACGCCTTCATCGACCCGACCCAGTTCAATGTGAACCTCTCCATCCTCTTCGTGGCGATGGTGGTGGTCGGTGGGTCCGGCAACATGGTCGGTGTGTCGGTGGGCGCGGTGCTGCTGGCGTACCTGCCGGAGCGGTTCCGTGAGGTCGCCGACTACCGGTGGTTGGCCTTCGGTCTGGCCATGGTGCTGGTGATGATCCTGCGACCGCAGGGTCTGATCCCCAGCCGACGGCGGGCTCGCGAGTTGAAGGACCGCGCGGCAGAGGCAGAGGAGGCGCCCGCTCATGTCTGACAAGACGAACATCCCGGCGTCGCCGAAGATCCCGGCGCAGCCCGGACCGTCCAGGAACCTGCTGGAGGTCGACAACGTCACGCTGCGCTTCGGTGGCGTGGTGGCTCTCAACGAGGTCAAGTTCGAGATCAAGGAAGGTGAGATCCTCGGGCTGATCGGGCCCAACGGCGCCGGTAAGACCACCTGCTTCAACGTGATGACGGGGGTCTACAAGCCGACCTCGGGCGCGGTGCGGTTCCGCGGCGAGCGGGTGACCGGGCGCAAGCCGCACCAGATCAGCCGGTTGGGCATCTCCCGGACGTTCCAGAACATCCGGTTGTTCCCGGAGATGTCGGCGCTGGAGAACGTCATGGTCGGGACGGACTCCCGGCACAAGACGAGCGTGCCCGGCGCGCTGTTCCGGCTCTACCGGGTGCGGCCCAAGGCGCAGGAGTTGCCGGCGGTCGACGCCGCCAACCCCGCCATGCGGGTCTGGCAGCAGTTGCGGCGGTCCTTCGCCAAGACCTTCGGTCTGTCCCGGCACATCCTGGAGGAGCGGGCGGCCGAGGCGAAGGCGATGGAGTTGCTGCGCTTCGTCGGCATCGCCGACCGGGCCAACGACGCGGCGCGCAACCTTCCGTACGGCTACCAGCGGCGGTTGGAGATCGCCCGGGCGCTCGGCACCGAGCCGAAGCTGCTCTGCCTGGACGAGCCGGCGGCCGGGTTCAACCCGGCCGAGAAGGAGGAGCTGCTGGGCCTGATCCGCCGGATCCGCGACAAGGGCGTCACCGTGCTGCTGATCGAGCACGACATGCGCCTGGTGATGGGTGTCACCGACCGGATCGTGGTGCTGGAGTTCGGCAGCAAGATCGCCGAAGGGCTGCCGGAAGAGGTCAGCCGAGACCCGCGGGTTATCGCGGCGTACCTGGGGGAGCCCGCCGATGCTGCTTGAGTTGGACAACGTCAGCGTCTCGTACGGTCGGATCGAGGCGTTGCACGGCATCAGCCTCACCGTCAACGAGGGTGAGGTGGTGGCTCTGATCGGCGCCAACGGTGCCGGCAAGACCACCACCATGCGGGCGATCTCCGGCATCCGGGCGCTCTCCGGCGGTCGGATCACCTTCGCCGGTGAGGACATCAGCAAGCTCCGCGCCGATCTGCGGGTCGTACGCGGCCTGTGCCAGTCGCCCGAGGGCCGCCAGATCTTCCCCGGCATGACCGTGCTGGAGAACCTGGACATGGGGGCGTACACCCGGCGTGACCACGCCGGTATCGCCGCCGACCTGGAGCGGGTGCTGGAGATGTTCCCCCGGCTGCGTGAGCGGCGTAAGCAGCCCGGAGGCACCCTCTCCGGCGGTGAGCAGCAGATGCTCGCCGTCGGCCGGGCGCTGATGAGCCGGCCGAAGCTGCTGCTGTTGGACGAGCCGTCGATGGGTCTCGCACCCATGATCATCCAGCAGATCTTCGACATCATCGTGGAGATCAACCAGCAGGGCACCACGGTGCTGCTGGTGGAGCAGAACGCGCAGCAGGCGCTCTCCCGGGCGCACCGCGCCTACGTGCTGGAGACCGGTCGGATCGTCAAGGAGGGTACCGGTCAGGAACTCCTGCGCGACCCGTCGATCAAGGAGGCGTACCTGGGCGTGGCCTGAGGCACGTCGTACCGTCACCGGCCGTCCGTCCCTGCGGGGAAGGGCGGCCGGTGGCGTTGTCGGTGCCGCCTCGCCGGGCTTGTCGGCGGTACGGACTAGAGTCGCAGCCGTGACAGCTACGACCCCGCGCCTGCTCCTCGTCGACGGACACTCCCTGGCCTACCGGGCGTTCTTCGCCCTGCCGGTGGAGAATTTCTCCACCACGACCGGGCAGCCGACAAACGCGGTCTACGGCTTCACCTCAATGTTGATCAACGTGTTGCGCGACGAGCAGCCGACCCACATCGTGGTCGCCTTCGACGTGTCCCGCCGCTCCTTCCGCACCGAGAAGTACGCCGAGTACAAGGCCGGCCGCAGCGAGACCCCGGCCGACTTCAAGGGCCAGGTCAGCCTGGTCAAGGAGGTCCTGGCGGCGCTGCGCGTCCCGGTGGTGGAGAAGGTGGGCTACGAGGCCGACGACGTCATCGCCACGCTGGCCTGCCAGGCCCGTGACCAGGGGATGCCGGTGCTGATCTGCACCGGCGACCGGGACGCCTTCCAGCTCGTCGACGAGCAGATCACCGTGCTCTACCCGCGCAAGGGCGTCTCCGACCTGGCGCGGATGGACCCGGCGGCGGTCGAGGCGAAGTACGGCGTGCCCCCCGGCCGCTACCGCGACCTGGCCGCCCTGGTCGGTGAGACCAGCGACAACCTGCCCGGCATCCCCGGTGTCGGCCCGAAGACCGCAGCGAAGTGGATCAACGCGTACGGCGGGGTGGAGGGCGTCATCGCCCGCGCCGACGAGATCAAGGGCAAGGCGGGTGACAGTCTGCGCGAACGGCTCGCCGACGTGATCCGCAACTACGAGATCAACCGTCTGGTCGCCGACCTGGAGCTGTCACTGCGTCCCGAGGACGCCCGCTGGCAGGGGTGGGACCGGGAGGCGGTGCACCAGGTCTTCGACACCCTCCAGTTCCGCATCCTGCGCGACCGGCTCTACCAGTACCTGGACGCGGTCGAGCCGGAGGCGGAGTCCGGCTTCGACCTGGCCGGCGAGGTGCTCACCGCGCCCGGTGCCCTGGCCGGCTGGCTGGCGACGCACGCGCCGGTCGGCACCGGTGTCGGTGTCGCGGTCAAGCTCGACACCGGCCCGAACCGTCGGCACACCGCGACCGTCACCGGCATGGCCCTGGCCACCGGCGGCGGCGCTGCGGCCTGGTTCGACCCGGCCCGGTTGGCCGCCGACGACGAGGCCGCGCTGGCGGCCTGGCTGGCGGACGAGACCCGGCCCAAGGTGCTGCACGACAGCAAACCGGCGGTGCTCGCCTTCGCCGCGCACGGTTGGGAACTGGCCGGCATCGCCCGCGACACGCAGATCGCCGCCTACCTGGCCCGCCCCGACCAGCGGTCCTACGACCTGACCGACCTGGCGCTGCGCTACCTGCACCGGGAGTTGCGGGTCGACGGCCCGGAGACCGGCCAACTGACCCTCGACGGGCTCGGCGGCGACAGCGAGGCCGAACAGAACCTCATGCTGCACGCTCGGGCCACCCTCGACCTGGCCGACGCGATCGACGCGGAGCTGTCCCGCGACGGGGAACAGTCGGCCCGGCTGATGGCCGGGGTGGAGCTGCCGCTGATGCGGGTGCTGGCGCAGTTGGAGCGCACCGGCATCGCCGCCGACACCGACTACCTGTCGGAGTTGGAGGCGCACTTCGCCGCCGAGGTGAAGGCCGCCGCCCAGGGCGCGTACGAGGCGGTCGGGCGGGAGTTCAACCTCGGCTCGCCCAAGCAGTTGCAGGAGATCCTCTTCGGCGAGCTGAACCTGCCCAAGACCAAGCGGATCAAGACGGGTTACACCACCGACGCCGACGCGTTGCAGTGGCTCTACGCGCAGAATCCGCATCCGGTCCTGGCACACCTGCTGCGCCACCGCGACGTGGCCAAGTTGAAGTCCACGGTGGATGGTCTGCTCAAGTCGGTCTCCGACGACGGGCGCATCCACACCACCTTCAACCAGACGGTGGCCGCCACCGGTCGGCTGTCGTCGACCGAGCCCAACCTGCAGAACATCCCCATCCGCACCGAGGAGGGGCGGCGGATCCGGCGCGCCTTCGTGGTGGGGGAGGGCTACGAGTGCCTGCTCACCGCCGACTACAGCCAGATCGAGATGCGGATCATGGCGCACCTGTCGGCCGACGACGCGCTGATCCAGGCGTTCAACTCCGGTGCCGACTTCCACGCCGCGACGGCCTCGTCGGTCTTCGGGGTGCCGCTGACCGAGGTCACCCCGGACCAGCGCCGCAAGATCAAGGCCATGAACTACGGCCTGGCGTACGGGCTCAGCGCCTTCGGCCTGTCCCAGCAGCTCTCGATCAGCGCCGAGGAGGCGCGCGGGCTGATGGAGAACTACTTCGCCGGGTTCGGCGGCGTGCGGGACTACCTGCAGGAGGTGGTCGCGCGGGCCCGGCAGGACGGCTACACCTCCACCATCCTCGGCCGTCGTCGTTACCTGCCCGACCTGGTCAGTGACAACCGGCAGCGGCGGGAGATGGCCGAGCGGATGGCGCTCAACGCGCCGATCCAGGGCTCCGCGGCCGACATCATCAAGGTCGCCATGCTGCACGTCGACACCGCGTTGCGGGACGCCGGGCTGCGTTCGCGGATGCTGTTGCAGGTGCACGACGAACTGGTCTTCGAGGTGGCGCCGGGCGAGCGGGCGGCGTTGGAGGAGCTGGTGCGGCGCGAGATGGGCGGGGCGTATCCGCTGTCGGTGCCGTTGGAGGTGTCGGTGGGCGAGGGGCCCGACTGGAACAGCGCCGACCACTGAGCCCGCACCGCCACGCGGCGTCGGGCACGTTGCCGCTTCGCGGGTTGGCGCAGCACCGTGCCCGATTTCGTCGCGGCGCTCAGCGGCCGGGGCCTCGGCGGGACTTGGGTGGGGTGCCGTGCCGGTCGAGGGCTTTGCGGGAGGGGCCGCCGGGCGGCGGCAACGGGGCCTTGACCGGGTCGTGACCCCAGTTCATCAGCGAGTACCGCCACCGGGTGTCGCGTACGTCGCCGCTGGGCCGCTGCGCCATGTGCCGTCGGACGTACCCGACGACCTTGCGCATGTGCTGGTAGTCGGCCTCGGTGAGCTGGCCGCGCTTGCGGCGCAGCAGGTCGACGATCTTACGGCCGGACTCGTGGCCGACCGTCTCGCCGCCGCTGCCCTTCCTGCGCCAACCGACATGCTTGGACTCGTCGGTGTCCAGCCACTTGGACAACTCGCCGGGCTTCATGTTCACCGCCTCGGTGAACTCGCGGTAGGTCTGGTCCGGGTCGTCACGACGGCTCACGGCGCGGCACCTCCGGGCGGTGGGCCACATCCCGCCCCTCGGTGCGGATGCGGAAGTCCTGGTCGGCCATGCCGCGGGTTACCCGGGGCCGTCTGCTGGAAACGACTCAGGGGGTGATCTCGGCGATCGGGAGTTTGACCTCGAAAGGTTCGAGCAGCTCGATCAGCTCCGCGCTGTCGGCGAGGAGTTCGTACTGTCGCTCGCCGCCCGGGCCGATCCGGTCGCCGAGACGGTACGCGTACACGTGCACCGGATCCTGCTCGATGCGCCAGTAGAAGGGAATGCCGACGGCGGCGTACTCGCCTGGTTTGGCGAACCGGTCGACCCGGCGGGTGCCGGGCGAGACGACCTCGACGGCCAGCACCACGTCGGCCGGTCGCAGCCGGGACCGGTCCGACGGCAGCCCGGCGTGACAGAGCAGCACGTCTGGTTGCCGGCTGGTGTTGTGGCTGAGCGCGACGCCGACCGCCTGGGCGGCGCGCAGGTGCGCCGGCGCATGGGATCGCAACCACAGCCATACCAGGCTGGAGATGTCCTGATGGCCCAGGGTGGGGGAGGGTGTCACGTGGATGACTCCGTCGACGAGTTCGACGCGGGGGGCGTCGTCCGGCAGAGCGAGCAGGTCCTCCAGCGTGTAGTCCGCACGCTGCTGCCGCATCGGATCCGGACACCAGGGGCCAGGTGATGTCGGGATGGGCTCGGCGCTCATGCCGGCCCTCCGTTGCGCTGCGGGATGTCATGAGGCGCCACGGCACCGAGTCGATGATTCGCTCGCTGACGCTCGCTCATGACGACGAGCGTAACGCCGCCCTCGGACGGCGGCGGCGCACTCGCTGTCCGGGGCGGTGCCGGACAGTCGGCCGGTTCAGGCGGCGGGTTTCTCGCTGACGAAGATGGCGGTGCCGGGGAAGAGTCGCCCGCGCAGCGGGCTCCACTGCCCCCAGATCCCCTCGTGTCCCTCGGGCCACTCGGGTTCCACCAGGTCCAGCAGCCGGAAGCCGGCGGCGACGAGTTCGCGTACCCGGTCGCCGATGGTGCGGTGCTGCTCGACGTAGCTGGCTCGGCCGTGTTCGTCCTGCTCCACGTACGGCCGGGTGTCGAAGTACGAGTGCACCGCGGTCAGCCCGCCCTCGCCGGGGTCGTCCAGGAAGATCCAGCGCATCGGGTGGGTGACCGAGAAGACCCACCGGCCGCCGGGGCGCAGCACCCGGTGCACCTGGCGCATCAGTGCCGCCGAGTCCTCGACGAACGGGACCGCGCCGAACGCCGTGCAGGCGATGTCGAAGCTCTCGTCGGCGAAGGGCAACGCGAGCGCGTCGGCCTGGGCCAGCGGGACGCGTACCCCGCTGCGGGCGCTGGCCTGTGCCGCGTGCCGCAACATGCCGGCGGACAGGTCCAGCGCGACCGGTCGGGCGCCCTCGGTGGCCAGCCAGCGGGAGCAGGAGGCCGCGCCGCAGCCGACCTCCAACACCCGTCGCCCGGCCACGTCGCCCAGTAGTCGGGCGTCGGCCTCGCGCAGGCCCTCCGGGCACCAGACGAAGTCCACGTCGCCCAGGAAGCTGCCGTGTTCGGCCTGGTACGCGTCGGCGTCGGCGTCCCACCAGCGTCGGTTGGCGGTGCGTGCCTCGGCGTCACTGACCTGGCGCCGGGTCACCCGGTCGTCGTCGTCCACCAGGCCACGCTAGGCCCTGGCGACGCCGTGGTCGGCGGCGGCCCGGCCCGACCACGACGTTCCTGGTCGAAATCTCCGCTTTCGCGGCTGGTGCGTCGATGAGTAGGCGGGAGGGCTTGCACGCTGTGGTAATGCAGCAGGTAGGGTAGACGATGCGCTCGCGGATCGTGTGCCTCGGCAGGGAGCAGGTGCGCGGTCGGCGGAGTCACATCAAGATCTCGTTCAGCGATATCCGGGTGGGCCCGCCGACGGATCCGTTGGCGCGCACAGGTCACCGCGACACCAGCCTGCTGTGACACACCATCCGACCGGAGCAACCGCCCACATGACGAGCAGCATCGAGGCCCCCTCGAGCGCCACCAAGGTCACCGTCGACGATCTCGGCTCTGAGGAGGCTTTCCTCGCCGCGATCGACGAGACCATCAAGTACTTCAACGACGGCGACATTGTCGAAGGCACCGTCGTCAAGGTCGATCGGGACGAGGTCCTGCTCGACATCGGCTACAAGACCGAGGGTGTCATTCCCTCTCGGGAGTTGTCGATCAAGCACGACGTGGACCCGGCAGAGGTCGTCTCGGTGGGCGACCACATCGAGGCCCTTGTCCTCCAGAAGGAGGACAAGGAGGGGCGGCTGATCCTCTCCAAGAAGCGGGCGCAGTACGAGCGGGCCTGGGGCACGATCGAGAAGATCAAGGACGAGGACGGCGTCGTCCGCGGTTCCGTCATCGAGGTGGTCAAGGGTGGCCTCATCCTCGATATCGGGCTGCGCGGCTTCCTGCCGGCCTCGCTGGTCGAGATGCGGCGGGTGCGCGACCTGCAGCCGTACGTCGGCCGGGAGCTCGAAGCCAAGATCATCGAGCTGGACAAGAACCGCAACAACGTGGTGCTGTCCCGCCGGGCCTGGCTGGAGCAGACGCAGTCCGAGGTGCGCACCGAGTTCCTCAACAAGCTCCAGAAGGGGCAGGTCCGCAAGGGCGTCGTCTCCTCGATCGTCAACTTCGGCGCCTTCGTCGACCTGGGCGGCGTGGACGGCCTGGTGCACGTCTCCGAGCTGTCCTGGAAGCACATCGACCACCCGTCCGAGGTCGTCGAGGTGGGCCAGGAGGTCGAGGTCGAGGTCCTGGACGTCGACCTGGACCGCGAGCGGGTCTCGCTGTCGCTGAAGGCGACCCAGGAAGACCCGTGGCGTCAGTTCGCCCGCACCCACGCCATCCAGCAGATCGTGCCGGGTAAGGTCACCAAGCTGGTGCCGTTCGGTGCCTTCGTCCGGGTGGACGACGGCATCGAGGGTCTGGTCCACATCTCCGAGCTGGCCGAGCGTCACGTGGAGATCCCCGAGCAGGTCGTCCAGGTCGGCTCCGAGGTCATGGTCAAGGTCATCGACATCGACCTGGAGCGCCGCCGGATCTCGCTGTCGCTCAAGCAGGCCAACGAGGGCTTCGTCGAGGGCGAGGAGCACTTCGACCCCACCCTCTACGGCATGGCCGCGACCTACGACAACGAGGGCAACTACATCTACCCGGAGGGCTTCGACCCGGAGACTGGCGAGTGGCTCGAGGGGTACGAGAAGCAGCGCGAGGCGTGGGAGACGCAGTACGCCGAGGCGCGGCAGCGCTGGGAGGCGCACCAGAAGCAGGTGCAGACCTCCCGGGCCGCCGAGGCCGAGGCCGCTGCCAACCCGCAGCCGGCCCCCACGGGCGGCACCACCACCTCGACCAGCGCGGCCCCGAGCCGCCAGGCCGAGGAGCCGGCCGGCACGCTGGCCACCGACGAGGCGCTCGCCGCTCTGCGGGAGAAGCTCGCCGGCGGCAAGTGAGCCTGCGACACCTCCAGAGGCGGCGCTTCTGACGCCGCGACCTGGATCTGTCAACTGACGACGGGCCCTGCCCCGACCCGCACCACCGGGTCGCGGCGGGGCCCGTCGGCGTTGGTGCCCGCCCGCCGCACCGAGGCACGCCCTCGCTGTTTGGCACCCGTGGTGATGATCGGGTTGACTGGTGCCGTGCTGAGAGTGGGTTTGACCGGTGGAATCGGGTCGGGCAAGAGCGCGGTGGCGCGACGGCTCGTCGAGCAGGGCGCGGTGCTGATCGACGCCGACCAGCTCGCCCGAGAGGTGGTCGCGCCCGGCACCGAAGGGCTCGCCGAGGTCGTCGCCGCCTTCTCCGACCGGGTGCTGGACGCCGACGGTGCCCTGGACCGGGCCGCCCTCGGCGAGCTGGTGTTCTCCGACGAAGCGGCCCGGCGCAGACTGGAGTCGATCATCCACGGTCGGGTCCGGGCCCGTACCGCCGAACTGGCCCGTGCCGCCCCGCCGGACGCCGTGGTGGTCAACGACGTTCCGTTGCTGGCCGAGGTGGGGCTGGCGCCCGCGTACCACCTGGTGGTTGTGGTGCAGACGGCGGTGGAGACCCGGTTGGCGCGACTGGCCCGCGACCGGGGGATGAGCCAGGAGGAGGCGCGCCGCCGGATCGCCGCCCAGGCCGACGACGCCCGCCGGGCGGCGGTGGCGGACGTCCTGCTGACCAACGACGGCACCCTCGACGAACTCCACGCGGCGGTCGACGCGCTCTGGCACGACCGTCTGGTGCCCTTCGAGAGCAACGTGCGACACCGGCGGGCGGTGCGTCCGGACCGCGTCCGCCTGGTCGAGCCGGATCCGACCTGGCCCCAGCAGTACGCGCGGCTGGCGGCCCGGATCCGGCACGCCATCGCCCCGGCGGACCTACGGATCGACCACATCGGTTCGACCGCCATCCCCGGTCTGCCCGCCAAGGACGTCATCGACATCCAGCTCAGCGTGCCGTCTCTCGCCGAGGTCGACGCGGTGTTGGCCGAGCGGTTGGCCGACGCCGGGTTTCCGGCGCTGCCGGGCCATTGGTGGGACAGTCCCCGACCGGCCGGCAACGGTCGGTGGGAGAAGCGGCTGCACGGCAACGCGGACCCGGCCCGCCCGGTGTTCCTGCACCTGCGGGTGACCGGCTCGCCGGGTTGGCGGTACGCCCTGCTGATGCGCGACCACCTCCGGGCCGACCCCGACCAGCGGGCCGCGTACCTGATGCTCAAGCGGGAGTTGGCGGCGTCCGCACCGGATCTGGGGACGTACGCCACGGCGAAGGACCCGTGGTTCGACGAGGAGCACCTACGGGCGGAGGAGTGGGCCGCGCGCACCGGCTGGCGTCCCTGACGCCACGGTGCCCTGCCCCACGGGTATCCCGGTCAGCGTTTCGCGGGCGGCGGTGTCAGCGGTGGTACCCGGCCCGGAGTCAGGTCGAGTTGCGCCCACGCACCGGCCCGCGTCGGTAGTTCCAGCCGGCGCAGCGTCGCGCGCTTGTCGACCCAGTAACGCAGCGGCCCTCGGGCGGTGTCGACCTGCACCACGTCGACGGTGACACCGGCGAGGGTGTCGCCACGGATCCGCCGGGCGGTGCCCGGCGGGCCGTCGCGGCGGGCGGCGGTCAGCGCGGCGGCCACCAGCGGGTCGAGGGCTTGCGTGCGGTGTGCTCCGGTCCGCCAACCGGTCTTCGGTGGCGGCAGGGGCGGACGTGCCTTACTGCCCGTCGTCGCCGCGCCGTCGATCCGGGTGATCTTACGACCGTGGTGGCGGACCAGGGTGCGTCGGCCGTTCCCGTCGAGGTCGGTGACGCCGAGGTACGCGTCCCCCGTCGTCCAGCTCAGCCAGCCGTTGCCGCGGAGGTTGGTGGCGGCGGAGGCGGGCACCGTCAGGGTCACCTTCGCCCCGCCGACGGCTCGTAACCGAGCCGGTAGCCGACGCCAGCGGTTCCGCTCGGCGGCGGTGAGGGCGCGCGGTAGGCCGGGTCGGCCGCCGAGCGCCGCGACCGGCCGCAGCGTCGGGCGGTCGGCCCGGTTCAGCGTCACCGCCACCGGCCCGATCCCGGCGAGTTCGGCCGCCATCCGGTGCAGGCGGCCTGCCGGATCCACCCAGTAGCGCACCGGGGCGGCGTCGGGGGCACCGCTGGCCGCCGTGCCGGACTGCGGCGTGGTGACCTCCAGGATGTCGACCGGCTCACCGTTGACCCGGTCCTGACCCACCCAGCGGCCGACCCAGCCGTCCACCCCGTCGGGCCGGTCCGCGGCGAGCGTGAAGATCAGCTTGAGTAGTGGTTCGATGCCCCGCTGGTCGGACACCCGCCAACCGCCGGTGGGGGGCACCAACGGTGGCATGGCCGGCGTCGGTACGGCCGTCGGGTCGGGCCGGACCACCAGCACGGTGGGGGTGGCCTGGGCCAGCCCGCGCAGCGCACCGGCTCCGGGGCCACCCACGTCGAGGTACGTCAGCCCTCGGGCCCAGTCGACCCAGCCGAGCAGGTCGGTGCGGGTGGCACCGTCACCGGCGGTGACGTGCAACCCGGCGCGTACCTCCCGATAGTTGGTGACCCGCATGGCGGCCAGGCGTTCCCGTTCGCCCGGGGTCAGCTCCCGGGGCGGCGGCGCGGCCGGTGTCCAGGTGACGAGCGTGGCGACCAGCAAAACGGCGGAGATCGCCGCGACGGAAGCCAGCCCGGTGAGGGTGAGCCGACGTCGGCGGGTGGCCGCCCGCCGTGTGTCGTCGGCTTCGGTGGTCGCCTCGACCAGGTCCTCGTCCTCGGGCTGGTTCCCGGCGGCGAGGTCGAGCAGCCCGCCGGTGACCACCGCCCGGCGGACCCCGGGCCGAGCCGCCGGTGGCCGGGTGTCCGGCTCGGTGCCGGCCAGGTTGAGCGCCGCGGGTGGCGTGATGCCGGCTCGGTGGCGGCGGCTGACCGCGCGGTGTCGGCGGTTGTCGGACGGCGGGTGTGAGCTGTTCTTCACGGGAGGATGAACGGGTCGGACCACGCCGGGGTGACGAGCAGGGGCGCTCGCGGCGGCCGGTCAGCGCTTCCAGCGCGACCACGTCCGGTGCGCACGCCAGGCATGCCGGGTGCTGCGACCCTCGGTGCCGGGGGCGGCGTGGCCTGTGTGGCCCACCACCAGCCCGGTCGGCCGCCGCGAGCGGCCTACACGAAAAGCGTAGCCGGGTGAGAAGAGCCACACAATGCGAATATTGAAGCGGATCACGTGCCGCACGTAGTCGGCCGGGACGGGTGTGGCCCGACCGACGCGCCCACCCTCGGTCGTCCGGCCCGGGCGTGCGGCGGCCGGGAGGTCGGAAGCGGATTCAGTGTCACAGCCCCGGCGTACCGTGGAGGTCATGGCGCTCGACATTCCCCGGCTCGACGGCCGTTTCCAGGTCGTCAGTGACTTCCAACCGGCCGGTGACCAGCCGGCGGCGATCGACGACCTGGAGCGGCGGGTCCGCCGTGGTGACCGGCACACCGTGCTGCTCGGCGCGACCGGCACCGGCAAGAGCGCCACGACCGCCTGGCTGATCGAGCGGTTGCAGCGGCCGACGCTGGTGCTGGCGCCCAACAAGACGCTCTGCGCGCAGCTGGCGAAGGAGTTCAGCGAGCTGCTGCCGGACAACGCGGTGGAGTACTTCGTCTCGTACTACGACTACTACCAGCCCGAGGCGTACATCCCGCAGACCGACACGTACATCGAGAAGGACTCGTCGATCAACGAGGAGGTCGAGCGGCTGCGCCACTCCGCGACGATGTCCCTGCTCACCCGCCGGGACGTCGTCGTGGTGGCCACCGTCTCGGCGATCTACGGTCTGGGCACCCCGGAGGAGTACCTCGACCAGGCCGTCCGGGTCACCGTCGGGCAGGAGATCGACCGTGACCAGCTGCTGCGCCGCCTGGTCGAGATCCAGTACGCTCGCAACGACATGGCCTTCCAGCGCGGCACCTTCCGGGTCCGCGGCGACACGCTGGAGATCATCCCGGCGTACGAGGAACTCGCCCTGCGCATCGAACTCTTCGGCGACGAGGTGGAGAAGCTGTACTACCTCAACCCGGTCACCGGGGACGTGGTGCGGGAGATCCCCACCCTGCTGATCTTCCCGGCCTCGCACTACGCCACCGGCGCGGAGCGGATGGAGCGGGCGGTCCGTGACATCGAGGCGGAGCTGGGCGAGCGGCTGGCCGAGCTGGAGGGGCAGGGCAAGCTGCTGGAGGCACAGCGGCTGCGGATGCGCACCACGTACGACATCGAGATGATGCGGCAGGTGGGCTTCTGCTCGGGCATCGAGAACTACTCGATGCACATCGACGGCCGGTTGCCCGGCAGTCCGCCGCACTGCCTGCTGGACTACTTCCCCGACGACTTCCTCACCGTCATCGACGAGTCGCACGTGACGATTCCCCAGATCGGCGGCATGTACGAGGGGGACGCCTCGCGTAAGCGGATGTTGATCGACCACGGGTTCCGGTTGCCCAGCGCCGCCGACAACCGGCCGCTGCGCTTCGACGAGTTCCTGGAACGGGTCGGCCAGATGGTGTTCCTGTCCGCGACGCCCGGCCCGTGGGAGCTGGAACACGCCCAGGGCGAGTTCGTGGAGCAGGTGATCCGCCCGACCGGCCTGGTCGACCCGGAGGTGGTCGTCAAGCCCACCAAGGGGCAGATCGACGACCTGATGCACGAGATCAAGCTGCGCACCGAGCGCGACGAGCGGGTGCTGGTCACCACGCTGACCAAGAAGATGGCCGAGGATCTGTCCGACTACCTCCTGGAGAACGGCATCCGGGTGCGTTACCTGCACTCCGAGGTGGACACGCTGCGGCGGGTGGAGTTGCTGCGGGAGTTGCGGCGCGGCGACTACGACGTGCTGGTCGGCATCAACCTGCTGCGGGAGGGTCTCGACCTGCCCGAGGTGTCGCTGGTGGCGATCCTCGACGCGGACAAGGAGGGCTTCCTGCGCAGCGGCCGGTCATTGATCCAGACCATCGGTCGGGCGGCGCGGAACGTCTCCGGTCAGGTCCACATGTACGCCGACAAGATCACCCCGTCGATGGCGGACGCGATCGAGGAGACCAACCGGCGGCGGGCGAAGCAGATCGCGCACAACGAGGCGCACGGCATCAGCCCGGAGCCGCTGCGCAAGAAGATCCATGACATTCTCGACGACATCTACCGTGAGGCGGAGGACACCGAGGCGACGCGGGTCGGCGGCGCGGTGCGGCAGCTCTCCCGGGGCAAGGCGCCGGTGAAGGAGACCCGTAGCCGGGTCCGGCCCACCGCGGCCACGCCGGCTCGCGAGGGCATGGCGCGGGCCGAGTTGGCGCAGCTCATCCAGGAACTCAACGATCAGATGCTGGCAGCCGCGCGGGAGTTGCAGTTCGAGCTGGCGGCGCGGATCCGCGACGAGATCGCCGAGCTGAAGAAGGAGCTGCGCGGGATGGACGCGGCCGGCGTGCGGTAGGAGTCGTCGGGCGGCGTCCGTCCACTTTCTCCAGTGGGTGTAGCGGAATGCGAGCGTCCTATTGCACTAAGTGATCGCCCTGCGTAATCTCCCTCGGTGGGGAGGCGGGGATGCCGTTGCCAACGAGTCCGGTCATTCGACGTGCCCGACTGGGCGCGGAGTTGCGTCAACTGCGCCGGCGGGAGTCGCTGACGCTGGAACAGGTGTGTGAACGGCTCGGTTGGGCGTCCACCTCCAAGCTGTCCCGCATCGAGTTGGGGCAGAGCCGCCCCGACCTGGCGGACGTGCTCGACCTGCTCGACGTCTACGAGGTGCCGTCGCTGCAACGCGACGCGCTGATCGTCATCGCCCGGGACGCGGCGACCAGCCGGGGCTGGTGGAAGTCGCTCGGCGAGATGGGGGAGCGGCAGCGCACCTACGCCGAACTCGAAGCGGGTGCGGCGGGCATCGTCGAGTACCAGCCGGCGATCGTGCCCGGCCTGTTGCAGTGCCCGGCGTACGCCCGGTTGCGCATCGCCGCCGGTCAGCTCATCGATCCGACGGTGGACGTGGAGGCCGATCTGCGCGCCCGCGCCGCCCGGCAGGCGGTGCTGCGTCGCGTCGAGCCACCCCGCTACACGGCGCTTATCACCGAGTGGGCCTGCGAGCCGGGGGACGACCCGGTGGAGGTGTGGTGCGAGCAGATGCGGCATCTGCTCGACCTGGCGGCCCTGCCGCACGTGACGATCCGCCTGCTGACGGTCGGCGCGGGCCGGATCCCGTTGCCGCTGACCCCGTTCTCCAGCTACTCCTTTCCGGATCCGGCGGATCCGCGCACGGTGATGCTGGAGGCGCTGACCACGGACGTGCGGCTGACCACGGCGGCCGACGTCGAACGGTACGAACGGATGACCGACTGTCTGCTGGAGGCGGCACTACCGGCGGAGGAGACGGTGCGGCGGTTGGCCCGCCGACTCGACGGGTGACGGGTCGACCCCGGATGGCGCCGCTGCTGGTCGTCGCGTCGACACCGGGCCCGGCGCCCCCGAACCCGTCGGGACCGGTGCCGACGCGCCACGCATGATAGGTGAACGGTGTGACATTCTCACGGGCCGCCGTGTGCTGACCCGTTGTCCGTCAGGCGGGTACGTCGACGAAGTGTTCGACCCGTGGGGGCGCGGCGAAGTGCGGGCCGATCAACTCCCGCCACCCGACGAAACGTTCCGTGGCGCGGAAGTTCTGCTCGTGCGCCTCGATCGAGTCCCACTCGACCAGCAGCACGAAGCGGGAGGGGGATTCGTGGCCGCGGGTCATGCGTACCGAGCGGCAGCCGGGGGTGCCGGCGAGCAACGGGTGCCCCTGGGCGTACGCGGACGCGAACGCCTCCTCGTGGCCGGGAATGACATCGATGAGCGCTACCTCGAGGACCATGGCGGCAGCCTGCCACACCGGTCCGGCGTCCATGTTGGTCCGGCCGCTTTTCCCATCCGTTGGCCACCGACACCACCCGGTCGCTCCCCAGTAACCCATCCTCCTAGGATGCCCAGAGAGGGTGGGAACGCCGTCACGCCCGAGAAGGCGTACCGTGTGCCGGTTGCTGGGCGACTGCCGGAGGAATGAGACTGTGAACGTGTCCGGACTGGTGTGGGCGGCGACGCTCGTGGCCCTGACCACGATCCTCGTGGTGGATCTGCTCATCATCGGACGCCGGCCACACGAGCCGAGCGTGCGGGAGTCGAGTCTCTGGGTCGCCTTCTACGTCGGGTTGGCGCTGCTGTTCGGTGGCGGGCTCTGGCTCACCGCCGGGGGCAGCGTGGCGGGGCAGTTCTACACGGGTTGGCTGACCGAGTACAGCCTCTCGGTGGACAACCTCTTCGTCTTCGTGATCATCATGGCCCGGTTCGCCGTACCCCGGGAGTACCAGCAGAAGGTGCTGCTCATCGGCATCGTCCTCGCGCTCGTCATGCGGGGCGCCTTCATCGCCGCGGGTGCCGCGTTGATCTCGCAGTTCAGCTGGGTCTTCTACCTCTTCGGGGCGTTTCTGATCTACACCGCGATCAACCTGGCCCGGCAGGGGGAGTCGGGCGAGGAGGAGTTCACCGAGAACGTCCTGATCCGGTGGAGTCGGCGGGCGCTGCCCATCTCGCGGGGGTACGAGGGTGCGCGGCTGACCTCGCGCGAGAACGGTCGGCGGATGTTCACCCCGATGCTCATCGTGATGATCGCCATCGGTACGACCGACCTGATCTTCGCGCTCGACTCGATTCCGGCCATCTTCGGCATCACCCACGAGCCGTACCTCGTCTTCACCGCCAACGTGTTCGCGTTGATGGGGCTGCGGCAGCTCTACTTCCTGCTCGGCGGGTTGCTCAACCGGCTGATCTACCTGAGCCACGGGCTCGCGGTGGTGCTCGGTTTCATCGGCGTCAAGCTGATCCTGGAGGCGCTGGCGGAGAACAATCTGCCGTTCATCAACGGCGGGGAGCACGTCGGCTGGGCACCGCACATCCCGATCTGGCTGTCCCTGCTGGTCATCCTGGGCACCCTGGCGGTGGCCACGGCGGCGAGCCTGGCCAAGTCCTCACGGGACCGGCGACGTGAGCTGACCGAGTCGCGTCGCTGAGCGCGGGTGAGGCGCGTGCCGCGTCGGGTCGACCGTCACCCGCACCCCGACGTCGGCGGGTGGGCCGGCGCCGGGGCATCCACCGGCTGGACCGCGTCGGGGAACTCGCCAGGGCAGCGGCAGTGACTCGCACCGTCACCTCGGTGCCCTGCGATCGCTTCCCCGGTCGGTCGCACCCCCGTTGTCCGGACCATAGGGAAACCGGGGCCCGCCAGCAATTCATCAGTCTGGATTTTTACGGCGACGGGTGGCGCCGTGGCGTGTTCGGTCGCGGATCGGGCGGTGGACCCGGCGCTGGGCGATCATCGTGTACGTGAGGGGGAGACATGAGTGAGCGAGCGAGCACCTCGCAGTGGACGCTGGTCGGCGCGCCCAACGCGCGGGACCTCGGTGGCCTGATCGGGTTCGAAGGCCGACGGGTACGCCCGGGACGGCTGATCCGGACGCCGGCCCTGGGTCGGCTCACCGACGAGGACCTGCCGGTGCTGGCGAAGCTCGAACCGGCCTGCGTGGTGGACCTGCGCGCCGAGTCCGAGGTGTCGGTGGCGCCGCCGGATCGGTTGACCGGTGAGCCGACGGTGGTGCACCTGCCGGTGCACGACCCGGCGCATCCGGTCTTCACGTACGTCTCGGCCGTGCTGCTCGGCCACGACCTCAGCGAGTACGCCGAACTGGCGCGACAGGGGACCACGGCGGCGATGGAGGACATCTACCGCTGGTTCGTCACCGGTGCCTCGGCCCGGGAGGGTTTCGCGGCGGCGGTCCGGTTGGCGGCCGACGGCGCCAACCTTCCGCTGGTCTACCACTGCTCGGCGGGCAAGGACCGCACCGGTTGGCTGACCGTGGTGCTGTTGCACGCCCTCGGGGTGGACGAGGCCGCGATCCGCGCCGACTACCTGGCCAACAACCCGCTGACGGAGAGCCTGCGCGAGGTGCTCCTCGACGCGATGCGGCGGCGCTATCCGGGGCTCGACGAGGCGGCGGTCCGGCCGGTGCTGGAGGTCCGCCCGGAATACCTCGACGCCGCGTACGCGCAGGTGCGGCAGGCGCACGGGTCGTTCGGGGCGTACCTGCGCGATGGGTTGGGGATCACCGACGAGGCGGTGGCGGCGCTGCGGGCGAACCTGTTGGAGTGAGGATGGTCAGGTCGTGGCGGGCGTGCCAGACCCGGCGGGAGATGTCGGCCACCAACTGGCGGGCGTCGACGTCGTCCCGAGCGTCGGTCCGGTCGTCGGTGGTGCAGACGACGATCAGGTAGGCGTCGGCGTCGTCGGGGTAGACCACCGCGGCTCCGTGTCGGACACCGCGTACCCAGCCGTTCTTGTGGGCGAGTCGGGTGTCGGCGGGCAGCCCCTCGGCGATGTCCTGACGGATCTGCTGGGCGCAGAGCACGTCCAGCATGGCGGCGCAGCCGCCCGGCGAGGCGAGCGGGCCGGGACGGGTGGCGCCGGTGGCGATCGCGTCGAGCAGGGCAGCCAGGTCGGCGGCGGTAACGAGGTTGGTGATCTGGGCCTCGCGGGCGGCGAAGTCCTCGATGCCGCGCCTGGTGACGCTGTGCCGGGCGCCGGCGAGCCGCCAGACCTCGGCGATGGCGGGTCGGCCGACGTGTTCGATGACCAGGTTGGTGGCGAGGTTGCTGGAGCGGACGATCATGCGTTCGGCGAGCCACCGCAGCGGCGCCTGCCCGCCGATCCGGTCCCAGACCTCACCGTCGTTGTCGTACGCCCGGCGGCAGGAGTAGGGCGGCGCGTCCGGTCGGGCGGAGGTGAAGCTGTTGACGACCTCGACCGGGGCGTCCAGGTCGAGGTCTCCGGCCTCGGCGACGCGGTGCAGCGCGGCGAGCACCGCCAGCTTCATGGTGCTCGCCGCGTAGTGGGTGGCCTCGGCGTGCCGGGTCCAGACCGGCGGGGCCCCGAGGGGCCCCGCGTACACCGAGATCATGCCGGGCTCGCGGTCCAGCCACGCGTGGAGGTCGTCCCCGGCCATCGGCGGTCAGCCGGGGTGCTTGCGGCGGGCGGCGGCGCGAGCCCGCTGGGTCTGGTCGAGCACGACCTTGCGGATGCGCACGGCGGCGGGGGTGACCTCGACGCATTCGTCCTCGCGGCAGAACTCCAGGGCCTGCTCCAGGGACAGCTTGCGCGGCGGAATCAGCTTCTCGGTCTCGTCGGCGGTCGACGAGCGCATGTTGGTGAGCTTCTTCTCCTTGGTGATGTTGACGTCCATGTCGTCGGAGCGGGAGTTCTCTCCGACGATCATGCCCTCGTACACCTCGGTGCCCGGTTCGACGAAGAGCTGGCCGCGTTCCTGGAGGTTGGTCATCGCGAAAGCGGTGACGTTGCCGGAGCGGTCGGCGACCAGGGAGCCGTTGTTGCGGGTACGCAGCTCGCCGAACCACGGCTCGTACGACTCGAAGACGTGGTGCAGGATGCCGGTGCCCCGGGTCTCGGTGAGGAACTCGGTCCGGAAGCCGATCAGGCCCCGGGCGGGTACCAGCCACTCCATCCGGATCCACCCGGTGCCGTGGTTGACCAGCTGCTCCATCCGGCCCTTGCGGGTGGCCAGCAGCTGGGTGATCGCGCCGAGGTACTCGTCCGGCGCGTCGATGGTGAGCCGTTCCACCGGCTCGCAGGTCCGCCCGTCGATCTCCCGGGTGACGACCTGGGGCTTGCCGACGGTCAGCTCGAACGACTCGCGGCGCATCTGTTCGACCAGGATGGCCAGCGCCAGTTCGCCCCGGCCCTGCACCTCCCAGGCGTCGGGTCGCTCGGTGGGCAGCACCCGCAGGGACACGTTGCCGATGAGTTCCTTGTCCAGGCGGTCCTTGACCATCCGGGCGGTGACCTTGGCGCCCTTGACCCGGCCGACCAGGGGTGAGGTGTTGGTGCCGATGGTCATGGAGATCGCCGGCTCGTCGACGGTGATCAGCGGCAGCGGGATCGGGTTCTCCGCGTCGGCGAGGGTCTCGCCGATCATGATCTCGGGGATGCCGGCGACCGCGATGATGTCGCCGGGCCCGGCGCTGGTGGCCGGTTTGCGCTCCAGGCCCTCGGTCATCAGCAGCTCGGAGATGCGGACCCGCTGGGTGTTGCCGTCGGTGCGGCACCAGGCCACGGTCTGCCCCTTGGCGATGGTGCCCTGACGCACCCGGCACAGTGCGAGGCGGCCGAGGAACGGGGAGGCGTCGAGGTTGGTGACGTGTGCCTGCAACGGGGCGTTCTCGTCGTACGCGGGCGGCGGGATGGTGTCCAGCAGGGTGCGGAACAGCGGCTCCAGGCTGTGGCTGTCCTGCGGCACCGCCCCGTCGGCCGGTTGGGTGAGGGAGGCGATGCCGTCGCGGGCGCAGGCGTAGACGATCGGGAAGTCGATCTGCGTCTCGTCGGCGTCGAGGTCGAGGAAGAGTTCGTAGGTGTCGTCGACGACCTCTTTGATCCGGGCGTCGGGGCGGTCCACCTTGTTGATCACCAGGATGATCGGCATGCGGGCCTTGAGGGCCTTGCGGAGCACGAACCGGGTCTGCGGCAGTGGCCCTTCGCTCGCGTCGACCAGCAGCACCACCCCGTCGACCATGGTCAGGCCGCGTTCGACCTCACCGCCGAAGTCGGCGTGCCCGGGGGTGTCGATGATGTTGATGGTGACCGGGTCGGAGCCGTCCACCGGCAGGTAGCGCACGCCGGTGTTCTTGGCCAGGATGGTGATGCCCTTCTCCCGTTCGAGGTCCATCGAGTCCATCACCCGCTCGGTCACCTCGCCCCGGGCACCATAGGCGCCGGCCTGCCGCAACATGGCGTCGACCAGGGTGGTCTTGCCGTGGTCGACGTGAGCGATGATGGCGACGTTGCGGAGGTCGGTGCGAAGCTGCATAGGCTCCATCCTCCCGTCCACTCGGTTGCCCCGTGGAATCGGGGTCACCCCGGGTGGTCCCTTACCCGCGGCACGGCGCTGTCACACTGGCAGGGCAGTCCTGCCGAGGTGATCCGGGGGCGTCGTGCACGATCTGCTCAGCTCGATGCAGAGCCTGCCGCCGTGGCTGATCTACGTGATCGCGGCGTCGGTCGTGGCCGCCGAGACCGGGCTGATCATCGGTCTGGTCGCGCCGGGCGAGGCGACCCTGCTGTTGGTGGGCTTCCTCACGTACACCGGCACGTTGCGGCTCGGTCCGGCGTTGCTGGTGATGATCGCTGCTGCCGCGCTGGGGGACGCGCAGGCGTTCCGCGCCGGTCGGCGCTACGGCCCCCGGTTGCGGGCCGGCAGGTGGGGTGCGTGGGTGGGGCCGCAGCGGTGGGCCCGCGCCGACGCGATGCTCGACCGGATGGGTGGGCGGGGTGTGCTGACCGCCCGCTGGGTGGCGTTCGCTCGTACCCTGGTGCCCCGGTTGGCCGGCGCGGCCGGGATGCGGTACCGCCGGTTCGCGCCGTGGAACCTGGTCGGGGTGACCACCTGGGTGGGGGCCTCGGTGCTGGTCGGGCATCTGGCGGGGGAGTCCTACGAGACGGTCTCCCGGCTGCTCGGCCAGGCCACCGGCGCGGTGCTGGTGTTGCTGGCCGCGCTGGTCGCGGTGGTGTTGGCCGGGCGGTGGCTGGGCCGCAACCCCGATCCGGCGCGGGCGCTGCTGACCCGGGCGGCCCGGTTGCCGCCGATGCGGTGGTTGTCGGCCCGCTACGGGCTGCTCTTCTTCCTGTTGAGTCTGCGTCTCGGACCGGCGTGGGCGTTGCTGGCGAACCTGGCGGCCGGGGTGGTGCTGCTGTTCGCGGTGGCGCTGGTGATCGCCTGGACCCTGCGGGCGGTGGTCCGGCACAGCGGATTGGCCCTGGTCGACGGGGTGATCGCGAACTGGTTCGCGGCCCGTCGCACGCCCGACGTGGTGGAGGCGACCCAGGCGGCGGTGTCGGTGCTGCGTGGCTCGTCGCTGATCGTGATGGTGGCGGTGGTGGCGCTGGTGCAGGCCTGGCGGCACCGGCCGTGGCGGGCGGACCTGCTCAGCGTGGTGGGCACGGTCGGTGCGTTCGTGCCGCTGGTGGTGTTGGCGGCGGTGGCGGACCTGGCCGACGGCGGGCGGGTGGTGCTGTTCTCCACCCAGAACGTGGTGGTGACGGCGAGCCTGTGCACGTTGGCGTGGCTGTTGTCCCGGGGTGCCCGCTGGCCGGTGGCGGTGGCCGCGTGGACTGTGGCGACGGCGGGCGTGGTCACCATCGGTGGGGCCAGGCTGTATCTGGGGCTGAGCACGGCCAGTGGCACCGTGGGCGCGGTGCTGCTCGGTGCCGCCTGGACGGCGGTGTTCATGGTCGCCTGGGCGACCCGGGACCGCGCGGTGGCCGGTGGGGGATCCGCAGCCCGGTAGCGGCCGGTGGCGCGGTCGCGGGGCCACAAGCGACGGCGGGTGACTGTTAGTGTGCGGCGGGGTTGGTCAGGCTGGAGGGAGTCGACATGGGTCGCCGCGTCACACGGTGGGGTGTCGCGGTGGTCGCCGCGACGCTGCTGCTGACCGGTGGTGGATGTGCCACGGTGGACACTCCTGCGGAGGTGCCGGCCCCGGTCGCCCTGCCGGAGCAGGTGTCGGGCGAGTCGACCGAACCCGATGGGGCGGTGCCGGAGGAGGCGTCGCCGACGCCGTCGGCGGTGGAGGCGATGGGGGCCGCGCCGAAGCCCTCCGCCAGTGCCAGCCGTTCGCCGTCGCCGTCGCCGACGACACGGAGCCCGAAGCCCAAACGGGCCAAGGCCACCGCTCCCCGGGCGGTGCCGAAGCCGCCGACGGAGACGAAGGTCCCGCCCGCCCCGCCGAAGCCGGCGCCCACCGGTTGCGAGCCCAGCTACGAGGGCGATCAGGCCAGCCGTGCCCAGGCGAAGGCGGCGCTGACCGAGGCGGCCGGGCGGACGTACTGGCCGACGTCGGCACCGGACATCCGCATCCCGTCGGATCTGATCATGGCGACGGCGTGGCAGGAGAGCGGTTGGCAGTCCAACATCGTGGCCTGCGACGGTGGCATCGGCCTGATGCAGGTGATGCCGGACACCGCGACCTGGATGAACCAGCGCTTCGGGCAGAGCTACGACGTGCGGGACTACCGGGACAACGCCTACCTCGGCGGGACGTACCTGGCCTGGTTGACGAAGTACATCGGCGACATGTACTTCGACGCCGACTATCGGCTCGACGCCGACCTGTGCACCTCCGAGCTGAACTCGTGCCTGTTGAACGCGGTCATCGCCGCGTACAACTACGGCCACGGCGCCGTGGCCAGGGAGGGACAGCCGTTGACCGTCCCGAACCCGAGCTACGTGCGCAACGTCCGCGCGTTGATGACAGAGTGCGTCTGCCTGGGGTTTTAGGGCCTGTGCCGATCTCCGCCTTGCCGGCCGCCGGCTGGCTCCGCCTCGGCTCGACCGAGGACTTTGACACAGGCCCTGGCTGAAACCCGACGACCCCCGGCCCGCGCGGGCCGGGGGTCGTCGAACGCTGCGCTAGTCGGCGGTGACCCGGGCGGGCCACCAGAAGCGTTCGCCGAGCAGGAACGCCAGGGCGGGAACGACGACCGTGCGGACCAGCAGGGTGTCCAGCAGCACGCCGATGCAGACGATGATCCCGATCTGGGTGAGGGTGATCAGCGGCAGTACGCCGAGGACGGCGAAGACGGCGGCCAGCAGGATGCCGGCACTGGTGATGACGCCGCCGGTGACCCGTAGGGCGGAGAGCATGCCCTGGCGGGTGCTGGCGGTGCGGGCGTCCTCCCTGGCCCGGGTGACCAGGAAGATGTTGTAGTCCACGCCGAGCGCCACCAGGAACACGAAGGCGAGCAGCGGGACGGTGGTGTCCAGTGCGGGGAAGTCCAGCACGTAGTCGAAGAGCAGCCAGGCGGCGCCGAGGCTGGCGAAGTACGACGCGACCACGGTGACCACCAGCAGCACCGGGGCGAGCAGGCCGCGCAGCAGCAGGACCAGGACCGCGCCGACCAGCAGCAGGATCAGCGGCAGGATGAGGCGTAGGTCCTTGGCGTCGGCCGCCGCGGCGTCGTACGTGCCGGCGGTGGGGCCGCCGACGACGGCGCCGGTCGGGGCCTCGCCGCCTGCCGGGGCCGGTGGCGCGGAGTCGGGTACGGCCGCGACCGCGTCCCGTAGGGCCTCCAACGTCCGACCGGACGCGGTGGTGCCGGGCTCGGCGTCGAACACGACATCGACCTGCGCGACGGTGGGACCGGCGGGGCCGGGGCGGGCGGAGGCGACCCCGGGCACCTCGGTGGCGGCGGCGGTGACCGCTTCCACGGCGTCGGGTCGGGTCATCACCGCGACCGGTTGGGTGGTGCCGGCGGGGAAGGCGCGGGCGAGGGTCTCGGCCCCGGCGACTGCCTCCGGCTGTACCCGGAACTGCTCGCTCTCCGACAGCCCGGTCCGCAGGCCGAGGCCGCCCAGGGCGAGCGCGACCAGCAGCAGGGTGGCCAGGGCCGCGACCGGCACCGGGCGGCGGATCACGGCGGAGCCGAGCCGTCCCCAGATCCGGCCTTCCCGGCCCTTGCTGCCGACGTGCGGTACGAACGGCCAGAACAGGCCGCGTCCGAGCAGCACCAGCGCGGCGGGTAGGACGAGCAGTGCCGAGGCCATCGCGAGGAGGATGCCGATGGCGCAGGCCACGGCGAGAGCCCGGTTGAGTTCCCGCTCGCTGAGCAGCAGGGTGAGCACGCCGAGCATGACGGTGGTGCCGCTGGCGAGGATCGGTTCGGCGGTGCGGCGCAGCGCGGCGCGCATGGCGGCGAACCGGTCCTCCTCGCGGCGCAGTTCCTCCCGGTAACGGGCGATCAGCAGCAGGGCGTAGTTGGTGGCGGCGCCGAAGACGAGGACGCTGGCGATGCCGCTGACGGCACCACCGGCGTAGTAGATGCCGACGGCGGGGATGACCGCTTCGAGGGCCCGTAGGGCGACCTGTTCGGTGGTGGCCACGACGGCCAGGGGCACCATCCACAGCAGCGGGCTGCGGTAGGTCACGAGCAGCAGCAGTGCGACGACCGCGGCGGTGAAGGCGAGCAGGGTGACGTCAGCGCCCTCGAAGACCTTGGTGAGGTCGGCGGTGAAGGCCGGCGCGCCGGTCACCTCGACGGTCAACTCCGCCGGTAGGGCGGTCAGCGCCTCGCGTACGTCGGTGATGGTGGTGGTGACCGCCTCCTGGCCGCCCTTGGTGTCCAGCGGCACGACGACCAGGGCCACGGTGCCGTCGGGGGACAGCTGCGGTGGCGCGACCTGACCGCCGACGGCGTAGTCGGTGAGGCTCTGGGTGCCGGTGGTGATGGCGGTGCGGTCGCCGTCGGTCAGTGGCGCGCCGTCGTCGCGGGTGACCACCACGATGGCCGGCTGGACGTCGCTGGCTGGCAGTTCGTCCTGGAGCAGCTCGACCTGGGTCGACTGCCAGCGGTCGGACAGACCGGTGGCGGAGACGGGGTCCGGGTTGTCGGGAACGGGTAGCCAGAACACGACCGCGCTCACGGCGATCGCCGCGAGTATGGTGAGCCAGGCGTTCAGGCGACCGCCCGCCACGCGGGTGAACACGGACATCAAGACCCCCAGGCGAAATCATCTAGACAGTCAAGATTCTTACCCATCAAGTGATATGCTGCAACAGCTCGACTGTCGAGAATATTGTCTGTCGAGACAAGGGTCTCATTCGGGTTATGCTGCGAACCCGGGACCTCGGGAGGAAGCGACGGGACGTGGCAGCTCACGGGATGTACCGTCGGCGCGACACGCGCCGGGAAGTGTTGATCGCCGAGATCATGGCCGAGCTGCGGCGGTACGGCGTGGACGCCCAGCACGTCGGGCACGCCTTCGCCAGCCGGCACGGCCTCAACGCCACCGACCTGCAGGCGTTGATAGCTGTGATGGACGCCGAGTTGCTGGGCGACCCGATCACGCCGGGCCGGCTCGGCGAGCACCTCGGTCTCTCCTCCGGCTCGGTCACCGCCCTGATCGACCGGCTCGAACGCGCCGGGCACCTGCGCCGGGACCGGGACACCACAGACCGGCGCAAGGTGCTGCTGCACTACGCCCAGCAGGGCGCTGAGCTGGCCATAAGCTTCTTCCGGCCGCTGGGTGAGCGGACCGACCGGGTGATGGCCGACTTCCGCGACGACGAGCTGGAGGTGGTCTACCGGTTCATCACGGCGATGGGCGCCTCGATGCGGGAGCACCGGGACGAGGTTCGGGCCACCCGCGAGCCGCACCGACGGCGGGCGGAGTGAACGGTGCTTGATCGCCTGGTGGCCGCGGCGGCCGCCGCCGCGCTGCGCCTGCCCCCGCCCCGGACCCGACGGGTCACCGTCAACCGGGAGATCGCGCTGCGGGTACGCGACGGGGTGATCCTGCGCACCGACCACTACGCGCCCGACCTGCCCGCCGCGCCGACCGTGCTGATCCGCACCCCGTACGGCCGGTCCGGGCCGATGCGGCTGCTCGGCCGGGTCGCCGCCGAGCAGGGCTTTCACATGGTCATCCAGTCCTGCCGGGGCACCGGCGGCTCGGCCGGCCGGTTCGAGCCGTTCGTGCACGAACGCGACGACGGGCTGGACACGCTCGACTGGCTGCGTCGGCAGCCGTGGTGGACCGGTGTGTTCGGCATGTTCGGCGCCAGCTACCAGGGATTCGTGCAGTGGGCGCTCGCGGCGGACGCGGGCCCGCAGCTGCGGGCGATGGTCGCGGTCGCCACCGCCTCGACCACCCGTGACTCCACGTACGCGGGGGAGTCGTTCGCCCTGGACACGGTGCTGACCTGGGCCGAGCTGTTGCAGGCGCAGACCGTGCCGTGGCTGGCCCGCCAGTGGGAACTCAAGCGCGGCCAGCCGAGGCTCACCGCCGCCCTGTCCCACCTTCCGCTGGTCGAGGCCGACCGGGTCGCCACCGGGGTCACCGTGCCGTTCTTCCAGGAGTGGCTGCGGCACCACACCCCGCAGGCCGACTACTGGCGCAGTCGGGTCTTCGACGACCGGCTGCACCTGGTGCAGGCCCCGGTGGCGATGGTCAGTGGTTGGCACGACATCTTCCTGCCCGCCCAACTGCGCGACTACCAGGCGCTGCGGGCCACCGGGGCGCGTCCGCGCCTGGTGATCGGGCCGTGGACGCACGGCAGTCCCGGGCTGTTCGTGGCCGCGCTGCGCGAGGGCCTGAGCTGGCTCGGCACGCATCTCCGGGACGACCCGGCGGACGCCGAGCGGGTGGCGGCTGCCCCGGAGGCGTCCGGCGCGCAGGGCGAGGCCCCCGTGCGGGTGCACGTCGGTGGGGCCGGTGGCGGATGGCGTGACCTGCCGGACTGGCCGCCACCCGCCGACGCCGTCCGGTGGTACCTGCATCCGGGGGCCACCCTGAGCACCTCGGAGCCGGTGCCGTCGCCGCCGGACGGATTCTGGTACGACCCGGCCGACCCGACGCCCTCACTCGGCGGTCCACTGCTGGTGGCCCAGCGGGCCGGACCGTTCGACAACCGCCCGGTCGAGGCCCGGCCGGACGTGTTGACCTGGACCAGCGAGCCGTTGACCGACGCCGTCGAGGCGGTCGGGCCGGTGCGCGCCGAGGTCCACCTGCGCAGTGAGCTGACGTACCTGGACGTCTTCGTGCGACTGTGCGACGTGGACGAGCGGGGCCGATCGTGGAACGTCTGCGACGGGCTGGTCCGGATCGACCCGCAGCGGTTCCCCGCCGACCGTGCCGGCACCGTCGCGGTGCCGGTCGAGATGTGGCCCACCGCCCACCGGTTCGCCCCCGGCCACCGCCTGCGGTTGCAGATCTCCGGCGGCGCTCACCCGCGCTACGCACGCAACCCCGGCACCGGCGAACCACTCGGCGAGGCCATCACGCTCCGTGGTGGATTTCGGGAGATCATGCACGACCCTGATCATCCGTCCGCAGTGGTCCTGCCGATCGTCCACTCTGCCTCTCAGCCTTCTCCAAGCTGATTCAAAGCGCCCCTGAGCTGGGCATTTGCCGGTCGCTCAGGCTATCGTGGTGATACGCCCGGCGCCGTGCACCCAATGGCCGGGCCTGCCGGTGAACCCCTCCACCGCGTACGCGGTGTCACTGTCGTGCCCGGTCCCCAACGAGAAGTGAAGGGGGATCCATGACGCGGGCACCGGCAAATCTTCTCGCCGTCCGTAGTTTGCTGCTGGAACATCTCAACCGTGATCCGAAGCGCAGCCGCGACGAGGACCTCGAACCCAACGAGGTCGGCATCGTCGGCGACGCCAACCACCGAGGGGGCTACCACTGTGGTTCGGATCGGGTCGTCGCCAACGACTACTCGGTGGTCGAGTCGTCCCGCGACCGCAACGGACTGACCCTCGACGCCGCCGCGCTGGACGTGGGGATGTTCCGGCTCAGCTCCGGCGGCCGTACCCACGACCTGTCCAGCTTCTCGACCTGGTGCGTGGCGCAGTGCGTCGCCAACACCCAGGACACCCGCGACATTCGCGAGATCATCTATTCCCCGGACGGCAAGGTGGTCCGGCGGTGGGACCGGCTCGGCCGACGTACCACCGGCGACCGATCCCACCTGTGGCACACCCATTTCAGCTTCTTCCGAGACTCGATCAAGGCGAACCGGGACCAGCGGCCCCTGTTCCGTCGCTACCTGACCACCATCGGACTGCTCAACTCCGACGAGGGAGACAACGACATGACACCCGAGGAGCACAACTGGCTCAAGACCGTCCACCGCAACCTCACCGTCCTGGACGGCCGCAACCCGGTCGGGCAGACCTACACCCGGATGGCCATGGGTGAGGACCACAAGGACCCGAACTTCAAGGTCTCGCACCCGACGCTGCGCAGCATCGGGGCCCAGCTCACCGCGCTGCAGGGTGCGGTGGAGTCGCTGATGAACCGGGACTTCACCGACGAGCAGGCGATCGTCACCGGCGTACTGGCCGGGCTCAGCCCGGCCGAGATCGCCGCAGCGATCCCGCCGACCGTGGCCGAGCAGGTCGTGGACGAACTGAGCCGGCGGCTGGCGGCCTGAGACTACGGGTGGCGGCCGATACCGGCCGCCACCCGTCGCCGTGTGGTCATCCCCGCAGGACCGGTACGGGTCAGAGCGGACGGACGTTGTCCGCCTGCGGCCCCTTCTGCCCCTGGGTCACGTCGAACTCGACCTTCTGGCCCTCGGTCAACTCGCGGTAACCGCCGGACTGGATGGCCGAGTAGTGGACGAAGACGTCAGGCCCTCCGCCGTCCTGCTCGATGAAGCCGAAGCCCTTTTCGGAGTTGAACCACTTCACGGTGCCGGTTGCCATGCTTACTCTCTCCCTGTTCCATGCGGGCGGCCCCGGCTTGCGCGCCGGTGATCGCCCAATATCTTCCCGACAGTAACCGGTGAATAGTGGATTTGCCGGGCGAAGCGCCCCAGGTGATGCGGTGGATGACGCCCGAGGCGATGATCGGGATCAGGGATCACCCGCAGGGACCACACCGGGAGAATGGGGAGGAAACCCGGTGTCCACCGTGGCGGGCAGGTCCTAGCGTACGAGCCATGGCGGACCAGTTGGCTCAGGTCGGGGAGCTTCCCGTGGTCGTGTTGATGGCGGTGCTCGGGGTGGTCATGCTCTTCGACGCGGTACCGCTGTTCGGGGTGCTCGTGCCCGGCGACGTGGCGGTGCTCGCCGCCGTGGCGGTCGGCACCCCCACCACCGGGCTCGCGACCTTCGTCGCCGTCGTCACCGGCTGCCTCACCGGTTGGTCGTTGAGCTTCATGGTCGGCCGGCGCTGGGGTGACCAGCTGCGGCACAGCCGCTTCGGCAGGTGGGTCGGCGAGGCGCGGTGGATCACGGCGGAGACCATCCTGCGCCGCGACGGCGGTCGCCTGGTGCTGATCGCTCCGTTCCTGCCGGTGTTCAACGCGCTGCTGCCGCTGGCCGCCGGTGGACTGCACATGTCGTACCGGCGGTTTCTCCGGTTCGCGGCGCTCGGTGCGGCCGGATGGACCGGCCTCTACCTGGCGGTGGGCACCGCGTCGCGGACGCTGGCCGGGTTGCTTCCCGCCGGGGCGAGCCCGCTGCTGGTGACCATGGTCGGCGGACTGCTGCTGGCGGCCCTGGTGCTGCTGGGCACCCGGCGGCGACTGCGCGCGGTCACCCGCTGACCCGCAGCGCCTTCCCCGCCGGGTGACCCGGCCGTCACCAGCCGCGGGCCCGCCACTCGGGCAGCTGCGGGCGCTCCGCGCCGAGGGTCGAGTCCCGACCGTGCCCGGGGTAGAACCAGGTGTCGTCGGGCAGCCGGTCGAACAGCTTGTGCTCGACATCGTCGATGAGCGCGGCGAACCGCTGCGGATCCCGGTCGGTGTTGCCCACGCCACCCGGGAAGAGACTGTCGCCGGTGAAAAGGTGCGCGACACCGGCCGGATCGCGGTAGAGCAGCGCCACCGAGCCCGGCGTGTGGCCGCGCAGGTGGATGACCTCCAGGGCGCAGTCACCGACCGGCACGACATCGCCGTCGGTGAGGGTCTCCGCCTCGATCGGCAGCCCGTCGGCGTCGTCGGCGTGCACCAGCGCGCGGGCGCCGGTCTTGGCCACCACCTCTTCCAGACCGACCCAGTGGTCCATGTGCTGGTGGGTGGTCACCACCGCGGCGAGCCCCGCGTCGCCGATCAGCTCCAGCAGGCGGGGTGCCTCGTTCGCGGCGTCGATCAACACCTGCTCGCCGGTGTTGACACACCGCAGCAGGTACGCGTTGTTGTCCATCGGACCGACCGACACCTTGGTGATGGTCAGCCGGTCGAGTTCGCGTACCGCGGGCGGGCCGCCGGGGGTGACTTCTCCGCTGTAGGTCATGGCTCCTAGATCCATTCGGGCGGTCGGGGCAGCTGGCCGTCGGGGGTGACGGTCAGCGTGGTACCGGGGGCGCGGCCGGTCAGCCACGCGGCGAGTTCGGCCGCGGAACCGGCGACGACCGGAGCCTGGGCCCGGTCGCCGAGCACCAGTTCGTGGCCGCTGCCGTCGAAGCGCAGCACCATCGCCGGCGCGTCGTCGCGGTCGGCGAAGGCGGCGGTCACCTCGTGCAGCAGCCGGTGGGCGAAGTCCGGTGACCAGTCGGCGGGCCGGTAGTCGGCCGCCAGGTCGACGTGGTGGACCTCCAGCTCCCGCAGCCGACCCCAGACCAGCAGTGCGGCCGGCCACGCGCCGGTTCGGGTCTGCACGGTGGCGCCCCACGCCGGCACCGGCATGGCGGCGACGGCCTCGGCGAACCGGTCCGCGCTGCGGCGCAGGTCGGCCAACTGCTCCTCGGGGGTACGCGCCGCGCCGGCCTCGATGTCGGTGGTCCGGGCCTCGGCGCTGGCGTACATCGGGATCTGCTCGCCGGTCCGCGCGGCGGTGAGCAGGTTGACGAAGCCGTCGGCGTTGCGGCAGACGTGGGCGAGCACGTGGCCCCGGCTCCACCCCGGCAGCAGGGACGGTGCCGCGAGGTCGGCGGCGTCGAAGCTGGCCGCCGTTCGCAGCAGGCGAGCCGTGGCGTCGTCCACGTCGCCGGTCAGCAGCAGCGGATCCATGGTCACCCTGCTGACCCTAGCGGCCGGTGACCACCCCGTCGCCGGGGAATTCACTTCCGGCGCGGCGCGGTCCGCCCTACCGTCTGTGCCAGCGACTTCCTCGGCCCGGATCGCGCGGCGCGGACGACCCGTCCCTGTGCCTCGCAGCCCGGCGGGCAATGGGGGAGATCGACGAGGTTCGTGCGCGCGCCGGAGCGGAGGAGGTGGTGGTCATGCCGGTCACCGCACCCGTGTATCACCCGCACCGACACTGAACGAGGAGCCATGACCATCTCGTTGACCGCCCTGGGTTGGGACACCGACCGGGCGGCCCAGCTGGAACGTATCCGTACCAATCATCAACCCGGCCGGGTGGCCCGCGTCGACCGGGGCGTCTGCACCGTACTCACCGAGGACGGGCCGGTGCGCGCCTCGACCGGCGGCGCCGTGCTGGCCGCCGCCGTCGGCGACGCCACCCGGCTGCCCTGCGTCGGTGACTGGGTGCTCTGGTGCGCCTGGCCCGACGGGCGGGCGACGGTGGAGGCCGTGCTGCCCCGGCGTACCGCGCTGATCCGGCGTACCGCCGGCAAGGACGCCAGCGGCCAACTGCTGGCCGCCAACCTGGACGTGGCGGCGGTGGTGGAGGCGGTGCACCCGGAGCCGGACGCGGCCCGCATCGAGCGGTTGCTCTCGCTGGTCCACGAGTCGGGGGCCCGGCCGCTGGTGGTGCTGACCAAGACCGACCTGGCGGCCGATCCGGCGGCGGTGGCGCGGCACCTGGCGGCCCTCGCGCCCGGTGTGCCGGTGCTGCCGGTCAGCGCCGAACGCGGTACCGGCCTGGAGCCGCTGCGCGCCGAGGTCGACCCCGGTCGCACCCTCGGGCTGCTCGGGCCCTCCGGCGCGGGCAAGTCGAGCCTGGTCAACGCGCTCGCCTCGGCGGTGGTGATGCCGACCCAGGCGATCCGTCGGGTCGACGGCAAGGGACGGCACACCACCACCTGGCGGGCGCTGGTGCCGCTGCCCGGCGGGGGTGCCGTGGTGGACACGCCCGGCGTGCGGGCCGTCGGCCTGCTCGACGGGGCGACCGGGCTCGACCGTGCCTTCGCCGACATCGCCGAGCTGGCCGACGACTGCCGGTACGCCGACTGCGGACACGAGGCCGAACCGGGTTGCGCGGTGCGGGTGGCGTTGGACTCCGGTGCGTTGACCGCCCGGCGCTGGGAGAGCTGGCGTCGGCTGCGACGGGAGATCGCCCACGAGACCCGCCGCCGCGCCAACCGCCGCCGCTGACCGTCGAACCCGCCCCTCCGCACCCGCCGTGGGGAGGGGCGGGCGGGTGCGGGTGGGGAAAGTTGTCGGAGGGCGGGTCTACAGTTGCCGGGGCGCATTCTTCGCGCCGGCACAACCGCTGATTTCACTCAGAAGCGGACAGATCTTCCTCTTCGTTCTCATCCGGGAGTACACGGACCGTGGCCGACCGTCTGATCATCCGTGGCGCACGCGAGCACAACCTGCGTGACGTCAGCCTCGACCTGCCCCGGGACGCCCTGATCGTGTTCACCGGGTTGTCCGGGTCGGGCAAGTCGAGCCTGGCCTTCGACACGATCTTCGCCGAGGGGCAGCGCCGGTACGTCGAGTCGCTGTCGTCGTACGCCCGGCAGTTCCTCGGCCAGATGGACAAGCCCGACGTCGACTTCATCGAGGGCCTGAGCCCTGCGGTGTCCATCGACCAGAAGTCCACCTCGCGTAACCCCCGCTCCACCGTCGGCACCATCACCGAGGTCTACGACTACCTGCGGTTGCTGTTCGCCCGGGTCGGCGAGCCGCACTGCCCGGTCTGCGGCGAGCGGATCTCCCGGCAGAGCCCGCAGCAGATCGTCGACCGGGTCCTGGCCATGGCGGAGGGGACGCGCTTCATGGTGCTCGCACCGGTCGTCCGGGGGCGCAAGGGCGAGTACGTCGACCTCTTCGCCGAGCTACAGGCCAAGGGGTACGCCCGAGCCCGCGTCGACGGGGTGGTGCACCAGCTCACCGACCCGCCGAAGCTGAAGAAGCAGGAGAAGCACACCATCGAGGTGGTGATCGACCGGCTCAGCGTCAAGCCCAGCGCCAAGCAGCGGCTGACCGACTCGGTCGAGGCCGCCCTGGGTCTCTCCGGCGGGCTGGTCCTGCTCGACTTCGTCGACCTCGACGAGGACGACCCCGACCGGGAGCGCCGGTACTCCGAGCACCTGGCCTGCCCCAACGACCACCCGCTCGCGATCGAGGACCTGGAACCCCGGGTCTTCTCCTTCAACGCGCCCTACGGCGCCTGCCCGGAGTGCACCGGCCTCGGCACCAAGAAGGAGGTCGACCCCGAGCTGGTCGTCCCGGATCCGGAGCGTTCGCTGCGGGAGGGGGCGATCCAGCCCTGGGGCAACGGGCACAACCTGGAGTACTTCCTCCGCCTGCTGGAGGCGCTCGGCGAGGCGGAACACTTCGATCTCGACACGCCCTGGCGGGCGTTGCCGTCGCGGGCGCAGAAGACGATCCTGCACGGCTCCGACGACCAGGTGCACGTGCGTTACCGCAACAAGTACGGCCGCGAGCGTTCGTACTACACCGGCTTCGAGGGTGTGGTGCAGTGGATCGAGCGTCGGCACTCCGACACCGAGTCGGAGTGGTCGCGGGAGAAGTACGAGGGCTACATGCGCGACGTGCCCTGCGCGGCCTGCGGAGGTGCCCGACTCAAGCCCGAGGTCCTCGCGGTCACCCTGGCGGGGCGCAGCATCGCCGAGGTCTGCAACCTGTCGGTCGGCGAGTGCGCCGACCTGCTGGCCGGAATCGAGTTGACCGACCGGCAGAAGCTGATCGCCGAGCGGGTGCTCAAGGAGATCAACGCCCGGCTGCGCTTCCTGCTCGACGTCGGGTTGGACTACCTCTCCCTGGACCGCCCGGCCGGCACCCTCTCCGGCGGTGAGGCGCAGCGGATCCGGCTCGCCACCCAGATCGGCTCCGGCCTGGTCGGGGTGCTCTACGTGCTGGACGAACCGTCGATCGGGTTGCACCAGCGGGACAACCACCGGCTGATCGAGACGCTGGTGCGGCTGCGGGGGCTCGGGAACACGCTGATCGTGGTCGAGCACGACGAGGACACCATCCGCACCGCCGACTGGATCGTCGACATCGGTCCCGGGGCCGGGGAGCACGGCGGCCGGATCGTGCACAGCGGTTCGGTGCCCGCGCTGCTGGAGAATCCGGAGTCGTTGACCGGGGCGTACCTGTCCGGTCGGCGGGAGATCCCGACGCCCAGGGGACGCCGACCGCAGACTCCCGGGCGGGAGCTGGTGGTGCACGGGGCCCGCGAGCACAACCTGCGCAACCTGACCGTGAGCTTCCCGCTCGGCCAGCTGATCGCGGTCACCGGGGTCAGCGGCTCGGGCAAGTCGACCCTGGTCAACGACATCCTCTACGCCGTGCTGGCCAACCAGATCAACGGTGCCCGACTGGTGCCGGGCCGACACACCCGGGTCTCCGGCCTGGAGCACGTCGACAAGGTCGTCGGTGTCGACCAGTCACCGATCGGCCGGACTCCGCGTTCCAACCCGGCCACCTACACCGGGGTCTGGGACCACGTGCGCAAGCTGTTCGCCGAGACCACCGAGGCCAAGGTCCGGGGGTACGGCCCGGGGCGGTTCTCCTTCAACGTCAAGGGCGGTCGCTGCGAGGCGTGCTCCGGCGACGGCACGATCAAGATCGAGATGAACTTCCTGCCCGACGTGTACGTCCCCTGCGAGGTCTGCAAGGGTGCCCGGTACAACCGGGAGACCCTGGAGGTGCACTACAAGGGCAAGACCGTCTCCGACGTGCTGGAGATGCCGATCGAGGAGGCGGCCGAGTTCTTCTCCGCCATCCCGGCCATCCACCGGCACCTCAAGACGCTTGTCGACGTGGGCCTGGGCTACGTACGGCTGGGGCAGCCCGCGCCGACCCTCTCCGGCGGCGAGGCACAGCGGGTCAAGCTCGCCTCGGAGTTGCAGAAGCGCTCCACCGGGCGGACGGTCTACGTGCTCGACGAACCCACCACCGGCCTGCACTTCGAGGACATCCGCAAGCTGCTGCTGGTGTTGGAGGGCCTGGTCGACAAGGGCAACACGGTGATCACGATCGAGCACAACCTCGACGTGATCAAGAGCGCGGACTGGCTGATCGACATGGGGCCCGAGGGCGGCCACCGGGGCGGCACCGTGCTCGCCACCGGCACCCCGGAGGAGGTCGCCGAGGTCGCCGAGAGTCACACCGGGCAGTTCCTGCGGGGCGTGCTCAAGCTCGACGGCGCGGCGAAGGGTGCCGTGGCGGCCACCGCGCGGGCGGCGAAGGCCAACGGCACCCGGGCCCGAGGTGGCCGGAAGGCCACCGCCGCCGCACGTTGACCGCCGTGGCGGGGCGGCGCGCTCGGGTGGTCGATCGGGTGAACCGCCGGGCAGAGTGGCGCGTGTAGGGGAGAGTGGCCACAGATCACGCACCGGGTGACCGACGGAGGGGCGAGACATGAGTGACGAGCAGGTGCCGGTGGTCGGGCCTGGGGTGCGTACCCGCCGGGCCGTGCTCACGGGTGCGGGTGCGGTCGGTGCGGCGATGGCGTTGACCGCCTGCGGTGGTGGGGACGACGACGGGGCGGCGCCGAGCCCGGGACCGCAGGTCACCGACACCGGTGACGCCGGTGGCGGGGACCGTTCGGGTGCCCAGTCACTGGCCCGGACGACCGACATCCCGGTCGGTGGCGGCGCGGTCTTCGCCGCCCAGGGTGTGGTGATCACCCAGCCGACCGCCGGCGAGTTCAAGGGTTTCGACCCGGTCTGCACCCATCAGGGTTGCCCGGTGTCGAACGTCGACGGCGGCACCATCAACTGCACCTGCCACGGCAGCAGGTTCTCCATCGAGGACGGCTCGGTCAAGGCCGGTCCGGCCACCACGCCGCTGCCGGCGAAGGACATCAGAGTCGACGGCGACCAGATCGCGCTGGCCTGAGCGTGGTCGAGCGGGCCATGGTCCCCTCGACCACGCGCCGAGTCGTACGGTGGTCGCGGCCGGGACGAACCCGTCCCGGCCGCGACCGTCGGCCTCACTGGGCGTGAACCGACATCTCCCAGAGCGAGAAGCCGTACGAGGTACCCCGGGTCAGCCCGTACATCCGCACGTACCGGGCCTGTTGCGGGGCGAAGGCGAGCACGTCGGTGCCGCCGTCCCCGGCGGTGGTCGACCAGACCGGGCGCCAGGTGGCCCCGTCGGTGGACACCTCCACCCGGTACGACCGGGCGTAGGCCGCCTCCCAGGCCAGCACCACCCGACCGACCTGGCGGACGGATCCGAGATCCACCCGCAGCCACTGGTTGTCCGACCAGGAACTGGCCCAGCGGGTGCCCAGGTCGCCGTCTACGGCGCGACCCGCGCCGTTGAACAGTTGGCTGCTGGAGGCGGTGACCGGCCGCCCGGCCGCCAGGTTGCTCAGGTCGTCGCCACGTCGGGCGGGGAACGAGACCACCTGCTGGTAGGTGGGGCGGTTCTGCCAGGCGGTGGGGGCGTGCGTGATGCCGCCCAACGGCGACTGGATGATGGCGTCGGCGCACCACTGGTCACCGGCGGCGCAGGTCGAGTCACCCGGATAGGTCTGCGCGGCCGGGGTCGCCATCGCCGTACGCAGCGTGTCGAGCAGGACCTGGCGGCAGGAGCCCAGGTTCCCGTCGCCGCAGAAGGTACGTCCCGGCCCACCGGCCACCGGCTCGCCCAGGACGGCCCGCAGGTCCTTGTCGACCCAACCCCACCAGCCGTACTGGAACGCCGAACCCTTGTGGGTCTGGGCGCTGTTCGCCGAGGTCGGCAGGTTGGACACGTCGCCCTGCTGGTGGCCGGAGGGTGACTCGTTGACCTGGAGGGTGTTCACCAGCGACTGGTACAGCTCCGCGCCGAGCGGCTCGCGGAACATGCCCCGCACCAGCAGCGGCCACCAGGCGTCGAAGGTCCTGATCGCGTCGGCATGCTGGTACACCCGGCTGCCCTTGGCCGTCTCCACCCGCAGCGCGCCGGCCTGCCGCCACGCCGTCAACCGGGCGATCTCGGCGGCCACGGCGGTGTCGGTGACCGGCTGGCTCTCCAGCACCCGGATCAGTTCGTCGAGCACCTCGGCACCCCGCAGGTCGGTCAGCCCGGCCCGCTGCACCAGCTCGGTCAGCGAGGCCCGGTCGAACGTGCGCCCCGCCGCGAGCGCCGCCCGTACCGGCTTGTCCAGCAGGTCGCCTCGGTGCACCGCGCCGAAGCTGAAGTTGCCGTCGGCGGCGCCGAAGTCCTTGGCCTGCTTGTTGTTCCAGCTGATGTAGTAGTCCTGGTTGACCGACTGCGGGTGGGCCGACGCCGGGGTGTACCGGGCGGTGCCGGTCTCCGGGTCGAAGTCCTGCCACTCGTACGCCCGCTCGGCCTTCATCGGCAGGTTCGGGTTGCTGCCGGGCGCCCGCACCGGGTTCAGCCCGGAGTTGAAGTACGCCGTGTCGGTGGAGTTGACGTAGAACCAGTTGAACGCGAACTCGACGTTGCTCGCCGAGGTGAGGAAGGCCGCGGCGGAGCCCATCTGGGTCGGGTCGTTGTACATCTGGAAACCGATCGCGGAGTCGGCCTCCCGACCGTAGGTGGAGCGTAGGTGGGTGAAGGCGTGCGGCACGCCGCCGACGGTGCCCCGCCACGCCACCAGACCGAGTTTGGTACGCCAGGCGACCAGCCGGTACGACCCGGCCGCGGTGCCGTCGGCGACGGTGGGGCTCCACCGGTTGACGTGGGACAACTCCTCCATCGCCAGGCACTGGCCCCGGAACAGGTAGTGGTTGCTCTCCAGCGTCGGGGTGCCACCGCCGGGTACGCAGAGCGGCACCGCGTACGTGTCGGTGATGTCGTGCACGGCGGAGGTGGCGCTCCAGGCGTAGTCCTGACCCCGGCCGAGCAGGACGTACAGGTTGAGCCCGGCGAAGGCGGCGCCTCGGGCGCTGATGCCCGGCCCCTGCAACTGCTGGACCATCAGCAGTTGGGGCGCGAAGTAGCCGGTCTGCGGCCCGAAGACGGCCACCGGGTGTCCGCTGGCGGAGTGTTCGGCGGAGATCACCGCGGCGTTGGACATGCCCCGGTGCGCCGGGTCGATGGTCAGCCCGGACAGCGCGGCGGCCAGTTCCGCGCTGCGGGGCGAGCCGGTGGTGGAGGTGGCCGAACCGGTCGGGTCGGTGACGACCGGCTCGACCCGGGCCGATCCGGCGTCCGGCAGCACCACGCTCGGTGCGTCGGGGGAGGCGTCGCCGTACGGGAAGCTCTGCCCGTCGTGCAGGGTCAGCACGGTCTCCGGGTCGTTCTGCCCCCGGAACCCGTTCCAGATCCGGTCGCCCTCGACGGGGCCGAACTTGGCCCGGGCGGCGATGCGGACCAGCGCGGACTGCATCTCGTTGCCGCCACCGCCGCCGAACAGGCCACCGATCACCCCGGCGATGGCGATCAGGTCGGTCATGACGAACGGTTCGGGTCCGCCGGCGTTGGTGATCGCGTCGAGGTGGCCGGTGAGCACGTACTCCCCGGGGCAGTTGCGGTTGGCCATGCAGGTGCGGATGTAGGCGTTGACCCCGGCGACGTACTCCTGCACGTCTTGGTAGAGCTGCTCACCGCGATCGCCCTTGCGCCGCAGCGCGGCGACCTGCGCCGCCAGGTCGGCCTCGGTGTACGGGGAGGTGCGCCAGACGCTCTGCTCCAACGCCCGGTTGCCCGGCGCACCACCGGCGAACGGGGTCAGGGTGCCCCGGCCGACGTGCCGCAACAGGTCCATGGTGAACAGCCGGTCCTCGGCTCCGGCGTAGCCCGCGCCGAACATGGTGCCGGCGCGGGTGGTGCCGGTGATGTGCGGTACGCCGTTGGCCCGGTCCCGCACGATGCGCACGTCCGAGCGGGGGGAGTAGTCGCGTTCCACCTGGCTGGGCGCGACTCCGAAGGAGGCGTCGGCGAAGAAGGTGTCGATCTGGTCCGCGCGCAGTCCGGCGTAGCCGTAGACGAGGTCGGCGTACTTGTCGAGTTGGTCGGTGGAGTGCCGGGGTCGGGTGCCGAGGACCTGGTGGCCCAGGATGTCGACCAGGGTGGCGTTGCCGTTCTGGCCGGGCGGCAGGATCTCCGAGCACTCGCCCAGGCAGTAGTCGTCGGCGGCGAGGGTGGTGGTCGCGGCGGCGGGGGCGGTGGTGGGAACGGTGACGAGGAAGGCGGCGAGGGCGGCGGTCGTGGCACCGGCGATCAGCCGGCGGGTGGCGGTGAGACCGGTCATGGCGATCCTTTGTGGACGGGGACCAGCGGGCAGGATCATTACATGAAGAACATTCGGTTACTGGATGGTAGGTCGAGGCGTTCGATATTGGAAGGAGTCGATGACGGCCTCGGTCGAGCCAGTCAGTCAGGGCGAGAAGGCCCATCCGGGGATGATTCGGGCTGTCGGGGGCGGCGACTAGTCTCGGAGTGTGGCTGATCCGTCGACCTACCGTCCCGCGCCGGGCACGATTCCCGAGGCGCCGGGGGTCTATCGCTTCTACGACGGCACCGGTCGCGTGATCTACGTGGGCAAGGCGAAGAACCTGCGCAGTCGGCTCAACTCCTACTTCGCCGACCTGTGGGGGTTGCACCAGCGCACCCAACAGATGGTCACCACGGCCGAGTCGGTCGACTGGGTCACGGTGAGCACCGAGGTCGAGGCGCTCCAGCTCGAATACCTCTGGATCAAGCAGTACGACCCGAGGTTCAACGTCCGCTACCGCGACGACAAGTCCTACCCCTACCTGGCCGTGACCCTCGACGAGGAATATCCACGGCTCCAGGTGATGCGCGGGGCCAAGCGTAAGGGGGTGCGCTACTTCGGGCCGTACTCCCACGCCTGGGCGATCCGCGAGACGCTCGACCTGCTGCTGCGCGTCTTCCCGGCCCGCACCTGCTCCGCCGGGGTGTTCAAGCGGGCCGGGCAGGTCGGCCGTCCCTGCCTGCTGGGCTACATCGGCAAGTGCTCGGCCCCCTGCGTCGGCAGCGTCTCCGCCGAGCGGCACCGCGAGATCGTCGACGACTTCTGCGACTTCATGGCCGGGCGCACCGACACCATGGTCCGCAAGCTGGAACGCGAGATGGCCGAGGCCAGCGCCGCGTTGGAGTTCGAGCGCGCCGCCCGGCTGCGCGACGACGTCGCGGCGCTGCGCCGGGCGATGGAGAAGCAGACGGTGGTGCTCGGTGACGGCACCGACGCCGACGTGGTGGCCTTCGCCGACGACCCGCTCGAAGCCGCCGTGCAGGTCTTCCGCATCCGCGACGGTCGGGTACGCGGCCAGCGCGGCTGGGTGGTGGAGAAGACCGAGGAGCTGACCACCGGCGACCTGGTGCACCACTTCTGCACCCAGGTCTACGGCGGTGAGCAGGGCGAGGCCGACGTGCCACGTGAGCTGCTGGTGCCCGAGCTACCCGCCGACGCCGACGCGTTGGCCGACTGGCTCTCCACCCGTCGCGGCGGTCGGGTGACGTTGCGGGTGCCGCAGCGTGGCGACAAGCGCGCCCTGTTGGAGACGGTGGAACGCAACGCGAAGGACGCCCTGGCCCGGCACAAGCTCAAGCGGGCCGGTGACCTGACCACCCGCAGCAAGGCACTCGACGAGATCACCGAGGCGCTCGGTCTGCGTACGGCGCCGTTGCGCATCGAGTGTTTCGACATCTCGCAGATCCAGGGCACCGACGTGGTGGCGAGCATGGTCGTCTTCGAGGACGGCCTGCCCCGTAAGAGCGAATACCGTCGCTTCATCATCCGGGGCGCCACCGACGACCTCTCGGCGATGTCCGAGGTGCTGCGCCGCCGCTTCGCCCGCTACCTCGACGCCCGCGCCGAGACGGGTGAGGCGGGCGTCGAATCCGCCGACGATCTCGCCGTCGCGGAGCGCGCCGCCGGGGACACCGTCGCCGACTCCGGCGGCGCGCAGGCTGTCACCGACGCTCCCGGTACGGAGGGCAGCGGTGAGCCGGGGATCGGCGCGCTGGTCGACCCGACCACCGGACGGCCGCGCCGGTTCGCGTACCCGCCGCAGCTCGTCGTGGTCGACGGCGGAGCGCCGCAGGTCGCCGCCGCCGCGCAGGCCCTCGCCGAGCTCGGCATCGACGACGTGGCGCTGTGCGGGCTGGCCAAGCGGCTGGAGGAGGTCTGGCTGCCCGACGACGACTTCCCGGTCATCCTGCCGCGCGCCTCGGAAGGGCTTTACCTGCTGCAACGGGTACGCGACGAGGCGCACCGCTTCGCCATCACCTTCCACCGGCAGCGTCGCTCCAAGCGGATGACCACCTCGGCGCTGGACAACATCTCCGGCCTGGGTGAGGTACGCCGCAAGGCGCTGCTGCGCCACTTCGGCTCGCTCAAGCGACTCTCGGCCGCCACCGTGGAGGAGATCACCGAGGTCCCCGGCGTCGGTCGGCGCACCGCCGAGGCGATCCTCGCCGCCCTCGATCCCGCGACCTCACCTGATTGATCAGCTCGGCGGGGTGCCGGGCAGGGGTGTGGCACGGGGTGCGGTGGCGTCCAGCGCGTCCAGCATCAGGTGCAGGTAGCGGGCCGGCTGGTCGGCGACGTGCCGGGGCAACTGGTCCGGATGGCAGGTGAAGACGGTGAGTAGGGCGACCAGGTCGCCGGTGCCGATGTCCGCGCGGATCGTTCCGGCCCGTTGCCCATCGGTGACCAGACCGTCCAGCAGGTCCAACCACTCCTGGCGGGACCGGGCGAACGCGGGTAGCGCCCGCACCTGCGCGACGGGCAGGTCGGCCAGAGCCGCGGCCAGCGCGCCCTGCCCCGGAGACGCGCACCAGTCGACCAGTTCGCGCAGTGCCGACCAGGGATCCGCCGCGCCGTCGATGATCCGTCGGGTGGCGGTCACCAGGTCGGCGACGTACGCCTCGGCTACGGCACCGAGCAGTGCCTCGCGGGTGGGAAATCGCCGGTAGAGCGTGCCGACGCCCACCCCGGCGCGGCGTGCCACCAGTTCCATCGGTGCGTCGAGCCCGTGCTCGACGACCACGTCGCGGGCCGCCGACATGATCTTTGTCAGGTTGCGGCGCGCGTCGGCCCGTAGGGGAGCGGCGTCGTTGGTCGGCAAGGTGTCCTCTATCCGGAAGGTTGTCCTCCGGTTATCCTAGTCGCCGGATAACCGGAATACCTCATTCCGCTTGGAGGCTTGGTGATCATCGTGACCGGCGCGTCCGGACAGATAGGCCGTGCGCTCGTCGATCGACTGGACCGGCACGCGGTGCCCCGGCGGGCGGTGGTCCGCCAGCCCCGGCACGTCGCCGAACTCGGCGGTGATGTCACGCTCGCCGACTTCGCCGACCCCCGCTCGATCCGCGCCGCCCTCGTTCCCGGTGCCCGCCTGCTGCTCAACGGCGCACCGGGGCCGGACTTCGTCCACCAGCAACGGTCGATCATCGACCTTGCCGCCGAGACCGGCGTCGCGCAGGTGATCAAGATTTCGGTACGCGGAGCGGCCCCCGGTGCGCTACTGGCCCAGGGTCAGCACGGCGAGATCGACGATCATTTGCGCGACTCAGGACTGCCGTACCTGATCCTGCAGCCGGTCGGCTTCATGCAGAACCTCCTCACCGAGGTCGCTTTCGCCGAGGGCGAGGGACGGTTCTACGGGTCGTACGGGTCTGGCCCGGTTGGCTACCTCGATGCTCGGGACATCGCCGACGTCGCCGCCGCCCTGCTGACCCGGCCGGTCGAGGCGAACGCCACGCTGATCCTGACCGGCCCCGAGGCGTACACCCACCACGAGGTGGCCGAGACGATGACCGCCGTGCTCGGCCGCCCGGTGCGCTACGTCGACCTGCCGGTGGCCGCCATGGCGCAGCGCCTACGCGCGGTCGGCCTGCCTCCGGCGTTCGCCGACGACCTCGCCACGCTGATGCGCGACATCGGCGACGGCCGGTGGGCCGACACCACCGACACCGTCCAGGCGGTCACCGGTCACCCCCCGCGCACCCTGACCACCTTCGTCACCGACCACGCCACCTGCTGGACCTGACCCCGCACCGTTCGGCGGGTCACGCCAAAGGTGGTGCAGTCGGGTTAGTCGGCTCCGGCGAGGACTTCGAGGATCTGCTCGCCGTACTTGGCTAGCTTGTTCTCGCCGACGCCGCTGATCCGGGACAGCTCGGCCAGCGAGGACGGCTTGTCGGCGGCGATCTGGCGCAGCGTCGCGTCGTGGAAGATGACGTACGCGGGGACGCCCTGCTCCTTGGCGGTCGCGGCACGCCAGGCGCGGAGTCGTTCGAAGGTGCCGGCCGCCTCCGCCGGCAGTTCCGCGACGACGGTGGCCGCGCCGCGCGGCTTGGCGACGCGCGCTGGCCGGGCCGGCTCACGGCGCAGCATCACCGTACGTCGTTTGCCGAGCACCTCGGCGCTGGCGTCGGTGAGCGCCAGCGTGCCGTAGTCGCCCTCCACGGCCAGCAGCCCCTCGGCGAGCAGTTGCCGCACCACGCCGCGCCACTCCGCCTCGCTGCACTCACCACCGATGCCGAACACGGTCAGCGAATCGTGCCGATGCTGGACGATCTTGTCGGTGCTGCGGCCGAGCAGGATGTCGATGCAGTGCCCGGCGCCGAAGCGCTGGTTGCGTTCCCGGTCCAGCCGGAACACCGTGGAAAGCAGCTTCTGCGCGGCCACCGTGCCGTCCCACGACTCCGGCGGCTCCAGGCAGGTGTCGCAGTTGCCGCAGCCGCCGGTGGCCGGCTCACCGAAGTACTCCAGCAACTGCGCCCGGCGGCAGCGCACCGTCTCGCAGAGCGCCAGCATCGCGTCGAGGTGGGCGGCGAGGTTGCGCCGGTGGGCCAGGTCGCCCTCGGAGGTGTCGATCATCTTCCGCTGCTGGACCACGTCCTGGAGCCCGTACGCCAGCCACGCCGTCGACGGTAGGCCGTCGCGTCCGGCCCGGCCGGTCTCCTGGTAGTAGCCCTCGACCGACTTCGGCAGGTCCAGGTGGGCGACGAAGCGTACGTCCGGCTTGTCGATGCCCATCCCGAAGGCGATCGTCGCCACCATCACCACCCCGTCGGCGCGCAGGAAGCGCTGCTGGTTGGCGGCGCGCGTCGCCGCGTCCAGACCGGCGTGGTACGGCAACGCGTCGATGCCGTTGGCGACCAGGAACTCGGCGGTCTTCTCCACCGAGGCGCGGGACAGGCAGTAGACGATGCCGGCGTCACCGGGATGCTCGTCGCGCAGCAGCGCCAGCAGCTGCTTGCGCGGCTCCCGCTTCGGCACGATCCGGTACTGGATGTTGGGCCGGTCGAAGCTGGCCACGAAGTGCCGCGCCCCGGTCAAGTCGAGGCGGGTGGCGATCTCCGCCCGGGTGGCGCTGGTCGCGGTCGCGGTCAGCGCGATGCGCGGCACCCCCGGCCAGCGCTCGTGCAGCATCGACAGGTTGAGATAGTCCGGCCGGAAGTCGTGCCCCCACTGCGACACACAGTGCGCCTCGTCGATGGCGAAGAGACTGATCCGCCCCCGGTCGAGCAGACTCAGCGTGCCCTGACCGGCCAGCGCCTCCGGCGCGAGGTAGAGCAGGTCGATCTCGCCGGCCACGAACTCCGCCTCGACCAACCGGCGGGTGTCGGGGTCGAGGGTCGAGTTGAGGAAACCGGCCCGGACGCCGACGGCGGTCAGCGCGTCGACCTGGTCCTGCATCAACGCGATCAGCGGCGAGATCACCACGGCGACGCCGTCGCGCACCAGCGCCGGGATCTGGTAGCACAGCGACTTGCCGCCACCGGTCGGCATCAGCACCAGGGCGTCCCCGCCGGCCACCACGTGGTCGATGACCTCGCGCTGGAAACCCCGGAACGAGTCGTACCCGAACACCCGCCGCAGCGTCTCAAGCGCGGCCTCGGTGGTCGGTGCGGTGGGGGAGGGCATCCCGGGATTCTACGGACCCGAGGAGACAACGATCGGTGTGGCGTCCGGAACGGCGGGGTGTTCCGCCGACCTCGCCGGGCTCGAAGACCTCATCACGATCCGCACAGTCTGACGTGAACAGCTAGGAGTGACCGGCGATAGGACTGGTGGGCTGCGGCACGGGGCACGTCCAGCACTCGGAAACGCCCGAGTCGGCATTGCCGGGGTCGGTGTCCTCAGCACCCGGTGCGTCCGTTCAGGCCGAGGCCGCAACGGGCACCCGTTTGGCCCAGCGGACCTCGCCGCCGAGCTCGACGTAGCAGAACGCCACCACGAGACGGCTGGGGTCGGTCACCGGCAGGGCGTCGGGGGCCAGCCGGAAGACGGCGATCAGGCTGCCGTCGGCGAGCGCGCGGGTGCCGACCGCGCCGATTCGGTCCGGGATGGTGAACGTCCCCTCGAGCTCCTCACCGCTGGCGGTGTCGGCGAGCCAGGGATACCGCTCGGCCAGCACGTCGTACGCTCCGGCCCAGTTGAAACCCGTGCCACCCGCGGCGTCCCAGCCGGCGTAGGGCTGTACCACCTGGGCGGGTTCCAGCCGGCCGTCGAGCAGCATGACCTGGTAGTGCCCCTTCCGGGGCGGCCCGGACCAGCGCAGCCGCACCGCCACCGACTGCCGGTCGGGGTCGCCGATGATGTTGTCCACCGGTTCGGGCCAGCCGAGCGTCACGACCGCGTCCTTGACCTGGTCCGGCTCCGGCAACAGGGCGTCGACGGTCACCGTCACCTGGTCGCCGCCGCGCGCCCATTCGCGTTCTCGGTCGACGTAGCGGTCCACCGTGGCCAGCACGGCGATGGTGACCGACACCAGGGCAACCACCCAGCGCAGTCGCGCTCCGTGCCTGCCCATGTCCGGAGGATAGTCGCGTCCCGCGCCGACTGCCGTCACTCAGCCGACACCGCAGCGAAAGGAAGGGCCCCTTGTTAACGCCTGATGCATAGGAAGGGCCCCTTCCTAACCGGCGAGCCTGCGGCGGGTGTGCAGGCTAGCGGTGGCCGGCGGGTTAGAGTCGCTGCTTGACCAAGCCGGTCGCCATCGACCGGGGCAGCGTGGTTGGAGGTTTTTCGGGTGGGCGAGGCGCACACGACCGGTCACCGTTCGGGCGTACCCGGTGAGCAGACCGGGCCGATCGCCGAGACGGACACCACGCTGGTCGTGGTCACCGGGCTCTCCGGTGGCGGTCGCAGCACCGTGGCCCGGGCGTTGGAGAACGTGGGCTTCTACGTCGTCGACAACCTGCCGCAGGCGCTGCTGCTGGACATGGCCGAGCTGGCGGTGAAGGCGGGCGGGGCGGCCCGGCGTACCGCGATGGTGCTGGACGTGCGTTCCCGGGCCTTCTCCACCGATCTGGCCGAGGCGATCCGGGAGCTGAAGGAGCGTGGCTACGCCCCCCGGGTGGTCTTCGTCGACGCCGACGACGAGGTGCTGATCCGCCGGTTCGAGAGCGTGCGGCGCTCGCACCCGTTGCAGGGCGACGGTCGGCTCGCCGACGGCATCGCCGTCGAGCGGGGCCTGCTGGAGGAGGCCCGCGACCAGGCTGACGTGATCATCGACACCAGCCACCTGAACGTGAACCAGCTGCGCCGCCGGGTCGAGGAGCTGTTCGGCGGGGAGGACGCCCGCCGGCTGCGGTTGACGGTGATCTCCTTCGGCTTCAAGTACGGGCTGCCGCCGGACGCCGACTTCGTGATGGACGCGCGGTTCCTGCCCAACCCGTACTGGGTGCCCGAGCTGCGCGAGCACACCGGGCGCGAGGAGGCGGTCAGCGCGTACGTGCTGGGGCAGGAGGGGGCGGACGCCTTCGTCGACGCGTACGCGGACCTGGTGAACGCCACCACGGCCGGCTTCGAGCGCGAGGGCAAGCGGTACCTGACCGTGGCGGTGGGTTGCACCGGAGGCAAGCACCGCAGCGTGGCCATCGCCGAGGAGCTGGCGGCCCGGCTGCGTCGCTCCGGGCTGGCCGCCAACGCCCAGCACCGCGACCTGGGGCGGGAATGACGATCCGGGTGGTGGCGTTCGGCGGCGGGCACGGCCTGTCCGCCTCGCTGCGTGCGCTGCGCCGCTGCGCCCCCGAGCTGGACCTGGACATCACCGCGGTGGTGACCGTCGGCGACGACGGCGGCTCCAGCGGGCGGCTGCGCGCCGAGCGGGGCGGGTTGCCCCCCGGTGACCTGCGGCAGGCACTGGTGGCGTTGGCCGGTGACCATCCCGCCACCCGACGCAGCGCCGGGCTGTTCCAGCACCGGTTCGCCAGGGTCGGCGACGGCCCGGGGGACGGGCTGGCCGGGCACGCGGTGGGCAACCTGGTGCTCTGCGGGCTGATGGAGTTGCTCGGCGACCCGGTGGCGGCGTTGGAGCACGCCGGGGCGATGCTCGGCGCGGTCGGCCGGGTGCTGCCGATGTCCCGGCAGCCGGTCGACATCGAGGCCCGGGTACGCGGTGCCGAACCGGGCCGCCCCGACGAGGTGACCGTGGTCCGTGGCCAGCACCAGGTCGCGGTCACCACCGGCCGGGTCGAGTCGTTGCGGCTCACCCCGCAGGCGCCGGCGGCGTGTGCGGAGGCGGTCGCGGCGATCGGCGTCGCCGACTGGCTGATCTTCGGGCCGGGCAGCTGGTACACCAGCGTGTTGCCACACCTGCTGGTGCCGCAACTGGCCGCGGCGATCCTGGCCAGTCCGGCCCGGCGGCTGGTCACCCTCAACCTCGCCGCCGAGAAGGAGACGCTCGGGCTCTCCGTCGCCGACCACCTGGCGGCGCTGCGCTGGTACCTTCCGGAGTTGACTGTCGACTTCGTGCTCGCCGATGCCAAGGCGGTCGGTGACCCCGAACCGGTCCACGGTGCGGCAGAATCCCTGGGAGCCCGACTGGTCCTCGCTCCCGTCGCGGTCGACGACGGCACTCCCCGTCATGATCCGGCTGCTCTGGGCGCCGCCCTGGTGCCTGTAATGGGCGCCGATCGTTAGACACGTACGTAATCTCCGGCGACACGCCGGAACCGGTCCGTGAGGGGACGCACAATGGCGATGACGGCTGCGGTCAAGGACGAGCTGAGTCGGGTCGACGTGCCCAAGCCCTGCTGCCGGCGGGCGGAGATGGCGGCGCTGCTGCGGTTCGCCGGTGGGCTGCACATCGTCTCCGGTCGGGTGGTGGTGGAAGCCGAACTCGACACCGGGGCGGTGGCGCGGCGGTTGCGCCGTGAGATCGCCGAGGTCTACGGCTATCCGAGCGAGATCCACGTACTCGCCTCCGGTGGGCTGCGCAAGGGCAGCCACTTCATCGTCCGCGTCGTCAAGGACGGTGAGGCCCTGGCCCGGCAGACCGGGCTGCTCGACGTGCGGGGGCGACCGGTGCGGGGGCTGCCGCCGCACGTCGTGGCCGCCAGCGTCTGCTGTGCGGTGTCCGCCTGGCGGGGGGCGTTCATGGCGCACGGCTCGTTGACCGAGCCGGGACGCTCCAGCGCCCTGGAGATCACCTGCCCCGGGCCGGAGTCGGCGCTGGCGCTGGTCGGCGCGGCCCGGCGGATCGGCATCACCGCCAAGAACCGTGAGGTACGCGGTGTCGACCGGGTGGTGGTCAAGGACGGCGACGCGATCGCCGCGTTGCTCACCCGCATCGGTGCCCACTCCAGTGTGCTCGCCTGGGAGGAGCGTCGGGTCCGGCGTGAGGTCCGGGCGACGGCCAACCGGTTGGCGAACTTCGACGATGCCAACCTGCGACGTTCCGCTCGGGCGGCGGTCGCCGCCGCGGCCCGGGTGACCCGGGCGTTGGAGATCCTCGCCGACGACGCCCCGGAGCACCTGACCTCGGCCGGTCGGCTGCGGTTGGAGCACCGGCAGGCGTCCTTGGAGGAGCTTGGCGCGTTGGCCGATCCGCCGCTGACCAAGGACGCCATCGCCGGGCGGATCCGTCGGCTGTTGGCACTGGCCGACAAGCGGGCCCGGGACCTCGGCATCCCGGATACCGAAGCGGCCGTCACGCCCGACATGCTCGTGGTCTGATAAGACGGTGGGGCGACCACCCGACGCAGCACGGCTCGGCGCGCTCGGATAAGGTCGCTGAGTACGGCAAGGGGGCCGGCACCGGTACTCCCAACCGTACCCACCGCCTCGACGGCGGTCAGGTCCCTCGGACCGCGGCGGGGTGGCCGGGATGAACCGTCAACGGCCGGCTCCAACGGTCGGCGCACACCATTTCGCCGGCCGAAGGTCTCCACGCCGGCGGACCAGAACGCGAGGAGATGGGACCTGTGACCATCCGGGTTGGCATCAACGGCTTCGGCCGGATCGGCCGTAACTTCTTCCGGGCAGTGCTGGCGTCCGGCGCTGATGTCGAGGTCGTGGCCGTCAACGACCTGACCGACAACGCGACGCTCGCTCACCTGCTCAAGTACGACAGCATCCTGGGCCGCCTCCCGCAGGAGGTCAAGGCCACGGCCGACGAGATCACCGTGGGCGGCAAGTCCATCAAGGCCTTCGCTGAGAAGGACCCGGCGGCGCTGCCGTGGGGCGACGTCGGCGCCGACGTGGTCATCGAGTCGACCGGCTTCTTCACCGACGCGACCAAGGCCAAGGCGCACATCGACGGTGGGGCCAAGAAGGTCATCATCTCCGCCCCGGCGAAGAACGAGGACGTCACGGTCGTGATGGGCGTCAACGACGACCAGTACGACGCGGCCAGCCACAACATCATCTCGAACGCCTCCTGCACCACCAACTGCCTGGCGCCGATGGCGAAGGTCCTGCACGACACGTTCGGCATCCAGCAGGGTCTGATGACCACCATCCACGCGTACACCCAGGACCAGAACCTCCAGGACGCGCCGCACAAGGACCTGCGTCGGGCCCGCGCCGCCGCGCTGAACATCGTGCCGACCTCGACCGGTGCGGCGAAGGCCATCGGCCTGGTGCTGCCGGACCTCAAGGGCAAGCTCGACGGGTACGCGCTGCGGGTGCCGATCCCGACCGGGTCCGCCACCGACCTCACCGTCACCGTCGGTCGGGACACCACCGTGGACGAGGTCAACGCCGCGCTGAAGGCCGCCGCCGAGGGCCCGCTGCGGGGCATCCTGACCTACAACGAGGACCCGATCGTCTCGGCCGACATCGTCACCGACCCGGCGTCGTGCATCTTCGACGCGCCGCTGACCAAGGTCATCGGCAACCAGGTCAAGGTCGTCGGCTGGTACGACAACGAGTGGGGCTACTCCAACCGCCTGGTCGACCTGGTGAAGCTGGTTGGTTCGTCGCTGTGAGCATCCGTAACCTCGACGACCTGCTCGCCGAGGGGGTGTCAGGTCGGCGTGTGCTGGTCCGCGCCGACCTGAACGTCCCACTCGACAAGCAGACCGGTGCCATCACGGATGACGGCCGGATCCGGGCGGTGTTGCCGACCCTGGGCGCGTTGACCGAGGCCGGAGCCAAGGTCGTCGTCTGCTCCCACCTGGGCCGGCCGAAGGGTGCGCCGGATCCGCAGTTCAGTCTCGCCCCGGTCGCGGGACGCCTCGGCGAGCTGCTCGGCACGGCGGTGCACTTCGCCACCGACACGGTGGGCGAATCCGCCCAGGCGACGGTGGCGGCGCTCGCCGACGGCGAGGTGGCCCTGCTGGAGAACCTCCGTTTCAACAAGGGTGAGACCAGTAAGGACGACGCCGAGCGGGGTGCCTTCGCCGATCGGCTCGCCGCCCTCGGTGACGTGTACGTCGACGACGCCTTCGGCGCGGTGCACCGCAAGCACGCCAGTGTCCACGATGTCCCCGCGCGGTTGCCGCACGTGGCCGGACGGCTGGTGCTGCGTGAGGTGGAGGTGCTGTCGCAGCTGACCGGCGACCCCGAGCGGCCGTATGTGGTGGTGCTCGGTGGCTCGAAGGTCTCCGACAAGCTCGCGGTGATCGAGGCGTTGCTGCCGAAGGTCGACCGGCTGCTCATCGGTGGCGGCATGTGCTTCACCTTCCTCAAGGCCCAGGGCCACGAGGTCGGTTCCTCCCTGCTGGAGGAGGAGATGGTGGAGACCTGCCGCAACCTGCTGGAGCGCTCCGAGGGCAAGATCATGCTCCCGGTCGACGTGGTGGCCGCCGAGGCGTTCGCCCCGGACGCCGCGCACGACACCGTGCCGGCCGACGGCATCCCCAGCAAGCGGGTGGGGCTGGACGTCGGCCCGAAGACGGTGGCGGGCTTCGCCGCCGCGCTCAAGGACGCCCGGACGATCTTCTGGAACGGCCCGATGGGCGTGTTCGAGATGGCCGCGTTCGCGAACGGCACCCGCGGGGTGGCCGAGGCGATCGCCGGTTCGGAGGCGTTCAGCGTGGTCGGTGGCGGTGACTCCGCCGCCGCGGTACGGGCCCTGGGGCTGGACGAGAAGGCCTTCGGGCACATCTCCACCGGTGGTGGCGCGTCCCTGGAGTACCTGGAGGGCAAGACCCTCCCCGGCATCGCGGCTCTGGAGAACTGATGGCGAGCGCTACCCGCCGGCCGTTGATGGCCGGCAACTGGAAGATGAACCTCAACCACCTCGAGGCGAACCTGCTGGTGCAGAAGCTGGCGGCCAGCCTCACCGAGAAGCAGCTGACCGAGGTGGAGACGGTGGTGCTGCCGCCGTTCACCGACCTGCGCACGGTGCAGACCGTGGTGGAGGGCGACAAGCTGCTCATCGGCTACGGCGGGCAGGATCTGTCGCCGCACGCCTCCGGCGCGTACACCGGGGATATCTCCGGCGCGATGCTGGCCAAGCTCGGCTGCACGTATGTGGTGGTCGGGCACTCCGAGCGGCGGCAGTACCACCACGAGGACGACGCGTTGGTGGGCGCCAAGGTGCAGGCGGCGCTGACCAACGGGTTGACCCCGATCCTCTGCGTGGGGGAGGGGCTGGACGTCCGGGAGCAGGGCAACCACGTGGCGCACTGCACCGAGCAACTCGACGCCGCCCTCAAGGGGCTCAGCCCGGAGCAGGTGCTCCGGGTGGTGGTCGCGTACGAGCCGGTCTGGGCGATCGGCACCGGTAAGACGGCCACCCCGGAGGACGCCCAGGAGGTCTGTGGCGCGCTGCGGGCCCGGCTGGCCGAGACGGTGGACCAGGCCACGGCCGACGACGTACGGATCCTCTACGGTGGCTCGGTCAAGTCCTCGAACGTCGCCTCGATCATGGCGCAACCGGACGTGGACGGTGCCCTGGTGGGCGGCGCGAGCCTGGACGCCGAGGAGTTCGCGAAGATCTGCCGGTTCCCGGAGCACATTACCGGCTGATCGCTCGCTATCCTTGACTCCGCCCGTCCGCCGGTCGGTGCCGCAGTGCCCGATCTACCCGGGCGAGGATCGTAACGAGAGGACTGACCCCCGCCATGCCGCTCTGGTTCACCTACACGTTGATCGCGTTGCTGGTCATCACGAGCTTCCTGCTCGTTCTGCTCATCCTGCTGCACCGCGGCAAGGGCGGTGGAATGTCCAGCATGTTCGGCGGTGGTGTCAGCTCCAGCCTGGCCGGTTCCTCCGTGGCCGAGAAGAACCTGGATCGATACACCGTTCTGGTGGCGATCGTCTGGTTCGCCTGCATCGTCGGGCTCGGTCTCTGGCTTCGGCTTGAGGTGGGCACGGGCGTCTGAATCGATCCCCGAGGCGTACAATCTGCGCGCGGTCCGTCACTCGACGGGCCGCGCGCAGTCCGTTTCACCCGCTGCACCGCGTCGCCCGCCGTCCACCCCTCGACGGCGGTCCCCTCCGACGACAGGAGTCAGCGCCGTGCCGAACGGCCACGTCATCCGGGGCGCCCGGGTCGGGTCCGCGCCCCCACGTCTACCCGAACGCCACCAGCCGGTCCCGTGCCGGTCGGTGAGCTACTGGTGCCGCAACGGGCACCGCACCGACATCCGGATCGTCGCCGACGTGGCGGCCCCGAGCGTGTGGGACTGCCCCCGCTGCGGGCTGCCCGCCGGCCAGGACGCCCAGGATCCGCCGGGGCGGACCCGGGCCGAGCCCTACAAGACCCACCTGGCGTACGTGAAGGAACGTCGTACCGACGCCGAGGGGGAGGCGATCCTCGCCGAGGCGCTCGCCGCCCTGCGCAACCGGCGCGGCGGGGGCTGATTTCCGCCCGACCCGGCGTCCGGAGGGTCACCTCGATCGATGCCTGGGTCGTATGCTCACGCAATGGCTATGACCGGTCACCGAGTGGGGTTGCTCAGCGGGGCGCTCGCCATGGCTTTCGTGGGCAGTTCCGCTGCCGTCAGCCCGTTGCTCACGGCCTATCCGGTGTTGACCGGGCAGGCGTGGCGGTACGCGGCGGCGGCACTGTTGCTGCTGGGCTACCTGTGGTTGCGCCGGGTGCCATGGGTCCAGGTCGGCCGGTCGGACTGGCTGCGACTCGTGGTGCTCGCCGCGACCGGCCTGGCGGCCTTCAACGTGTGTCTGCTCCAGGCCGCCCGCCACACCGACCCTCCGGTGCTCGGGGCGATCGTCGGGGCGGCCCCGCTGGTGCTCGCCATCACCGGTCCGCTGCTGGCGGGTCGGCGGCCGTCGCTGCTGGTGGCGACATCGGCGGTGATCGTGGTGGTCGGCGTCGGCACCGTCCTCGGCGGGGGACACTTCAGCCTGCCCGGTGTGCTGTGGTCCCTCGGCGCGTTGGCCGGTGAGTGCCTGTTCTCCCTGCTCGCCGTCCCGCTGTTGCCCCGGCTCGGGCCGGTGCGGGTCAGTGCGTACACCTGCGCGCTGGCCAGTGTCATGCTGGCCTTGACCGCCCTGCTCGTCGAGCGGGGCGACGTCGTCACCGTGCCCACCGGCGTGGAGTTGCTGTCGCTGGCCTTCCTCGCGGTGTTCGTGACCGCAGTGGCGTTCGCGCTGTGGTACGCGGCCGTCGGGTCACTGGGCGTGGACCGGGCCGGCCTGCTGGCGGGCCTCGTCCCGGTGGCCGCCGCCCTCATCGCCGCCGGGATCGGCACCACCGACCTGTCGCTTCAGGTGCTGTTCGGCGCCGTCCTGGTCGGGGCGGGCGTGAGCCTGGGAATGGTGCCGTCCCGACGTCAACCTGACGGCGGGCCGACCGGTCCCGTGGACGGCGGCCGGTCGGCCTCGCGGTCAGCGCAGGTCGAGCAGGTCGGCGGATTGCCGTAGGGCGTCCGCCGCCTGGTCGGGGGAGATGCCGTCGACCACGCAGGCGAGCAGCAGCACCCGGCGGGTGTCCGCCCGGACGGCCTGGTGCACGCCGTCGCGGTGGGCGAAGAGAGACAGCACCCGGGCGTCGTCGGCCAGGATCAGCCGATCCGCCTCCAGGGCCACCTCCTCCTGGGCGCCGATCGGTTGCAGGCGTTCCCCGCCCTCACTGAGGGCCAGCCGGACCGGGCCGGATAGCCGCTCGGCGTCGAACACGCCGAGCGCGATCATCGTCGCCACCGCCGTCACGTTCACCGCGTCCACAGTGGGATTGATCTTCGGCCAGCCGCCGAGCGGTTTCGACCGTAGGCCACGCTCGATGAGCGCCTGGATCGACGGCGGCTGGCGGTCCGGGTCCACACCGATCTTCCGGGAGAAGCGTCGGTAGGCGTCGACCGCCGGATCCGCGCGGATCTCCGCCTTCGCCACCCCGTGCCACCGGCCGTGCTCGTGCGCCCACCGCTGCTGAACCTCACCGGCGATGACGTCACCGCCGCCCACCTCGGCCTCGACGCAGAGCACCCGGACGTCGGGGAAGGCCGCCGCGACCTGCGGAGAGACGGTTACCTCGGCCACGGGCAGGTTCGCTTGAGCAGTCATCGCACCGTCTCCAGGAATTGCAGCGGATCGCCGACCTGCAAGTTTAGGTCCTCCGCGGTGAGAACACGTTCGGTGTCGATGAGGATGTTGTAGTGGTTGGGCCAGTGGCACTCGTCGAATCCGGCGACGGTGCCGATCCGCTGACCGTTGCAGACCACCACGTCGCCCCGCTGCACCACGGTCGCCGTGGCGAACTCGGCGAAGCCGAGGAACCCGACCGCGTCCACCCGGTCACCGGGTCGACTCGGCTGGTCCGTGGTCGTCACCAGCTCGTGGAGCTCCCCTTGCCGGACACACCGCGACAGCCACGGCGACATGGTCATGCCCCGCTCGTCACGCCGGTGGAACAACAGCTTCACCAACCGCGCCACGGTCGGCCGCTTCGACGGCATCCGCAGCCGTGGTTCCTTGCGCCGGGCGATCGCGTACGCCTGCTCGACGAGCGCGACGATGTCCGGACCCGCGTCGGTGTACGCGTCACCGAGCGACACGACGTGCCGGAAATCCGCCATGATCGCGGCGTACTCGTGGTCGAGCGAGGACTTGAACCCGGGGAATCCGGCCAGCATGTCGGCGGACCGGACCGAACCGTCCTTTCCGTACACGGTGATGTCCTTGACCTCGCCCGACGGCAGGGCCCAGTCCAGCTCGACGGTGACCGGCACGCCGCTGGCGGAGCGCAGTTCGAGTTCGGCGCAGAACTCCACCCCACGGCGGACGTCGCCGATCGTGGCGTCGATGAGTTCCAGCTCGCCGACGATGGTACGGACCGCGTCCAGCGCGTTCGGGCCGTTGTCGATGACGCAGCCGCCGCCGCCCAGATCCTGGTCGAGATACCACGCCTCCGAGCCGGTGTGCTCCTCGATGCGTTCGGAGTAGCGACACACCAGACGCTCGATGGCCGTCGGATCGCCCACCCCGAGCCGCAGCGCGGCCACGTTGCGGTTGTACCGCCGGTGGAAGGCGGTGAACAGGGTCCGGCCGGACTGCCGCGCCAACGCCATCAGCTCGTGCGCGTCCGCCAGGTGGACCGTCATCGGCTTCTCGCAGCACACGTGTACGCCGGCGCGGAGCGCGTCGGCGGCGACCTCGGCGTGCACCGCGTTCGGCAGGGTCAGTACGACCGCGTCGACCAGGCCCGAGGCGAGCAGTTCCCGGTGGTCGGTGTAGGTCGCGACGCCGCTGTCGTCGGAGAAGTCCGCGAGCTTCGCCTCGTTACGGTCGCAGACGGCGGTCAGGGTGAGGTGCTCGTCGTCCTCGATGGCCCGCAGGAAGTACGGAGCGATCACGCCGAGACCGATGACCCCGATCCTCATGCCGAACCCGCCTCGGTCAGGGCGGCCGGGACGGCCACGTCGAGTTCGGCGCCGAGGCGTACCAACTGGACGGCGACGTGCTGCGGCAGCCGGATCCCCTCGGCGTACGACACGGCGGCCCGCTCGGCCTCCGGTGCGCCCGGGTACGTGACCCGCTGTCCGGGCGCGGCCGGGGACGCCGACACGGTGTCCAACAGGGCACGGGTCTCGGTCGGGAAGCTCTCCGCGACGCCGAACGCGGCGGGGTTGATCACGAGGGCGACCTGGCCGATGTTCACGTCGTCGGCCGGCTCGGTCTCGGTCAGAGCCTCCGGCCGGGGCCCGTACGCCGCGCCCGCCAACGGCCCGCACAGCAGGTCGACCAGCAGGGCGAGGCCGTACCCCTTGGCACCGCCGGTCTGCGCCGTGCCGCCCAGCCAGGCCACGTCGGCGTGCCCGGCGAAGTACGCGTCCGGGTCGGTGGTCGTCGACCCGTCGGCGGCGACCAGCCAGCCCTCGGGCACGGGCCGTCCCTCGCGCTGGGCCGCCCGGATCTTGCCGGTGGCCACGGCGGTGGCGCTCATGTCCAGGACGAACGGCGCGCCGTGGGAGACCGGCACCGCCGCGCTGAGCGGGTTCGTGCCGAGCAGCCGCTTGACCCCGCCCAGCGGCGGAACGACGCCCTGCGCGCCGCAGTTGGACATGACGATGCCGACCAGACCGTCGGCGGCGACCCGGTTGGTGTAGTAGCCGGCGCTGCCGAAGTGGCTGCTGTTGCGCACCGTCACCATGCCGAGGCCGAGTTCACGCGCCTTGGCCGCGGCCAGGTCGACGGCGGTGACCATCGTGACGGCCCCCAGGCCGTTGTCGCCGTCGATGACGGCCGTGGTCGGGGTCTCGACCACGACCTTGGGCTGGGCGTCGGGCCGGATGCTCCCGGCGCGCAGGCGCGGGGCGTAGATTCCGGCCAGCGCGTTGGTGCCGTGGGTGGTGAAGCCGTGGATGTCGGCGTAGCAGATGACCTCGGTGGCCGTCGTCGCCGCCGGCTCGTCGAGTCCACACCGCAGCAGCACCGTCCGTACGAAGGTGGTGAGCTGCGTGTGGTCGACGGTCATGCTGTTGGCCATGTCTCTCCCGTTACTGTGTCGGCACGTGGGCGCCGAAACGCACCACGAGGTCGCGGATCTGTCTCGCATAGGTCGCCAGGTCGTCGACGCGTACCCACTCGGCTGCGGTGTGCGCGCCGTTGACGTCGAGCCGGCCCGGTCCGCACACCGCGACGTACCGGCCGGGCCCGCCGGCCCAGATGGCGTCGCAGGTGAAGGCACTGCCGTCGGCCAGGCCGTCGTGGCGGGGGAATCCCGCCGCGGCGAGCAGGTCTTCCATCTCGGGATCCCGGTTGTCGAGCACCGGCAGCCCGCGTTTGAGCCAGTCCAACCGCACCACCCGGTCCCAGTCGTCGACCAGGCGGGCGGTGAACGGGTTGTCGACGTGCGTCTTGGCGAAGACGTCACGGGCCTGGTCGACCGCCTGCTCCAGCTCGTGTGCCAGCGTCTGCGCGCTGGCCTGGTCCCGGTAGGCGATGTTGAGCAGCAGCTCACCCTCGCCGTACACCCGGTTGTGCGCGGTCCCGGTGTGCAGACCGGCGACGCAGAGCTTCGCGCCGAGGGCGGCCGCCCGGGGGCCGACGGTGCGGGCCAGGTGGTCGGCGAGGAAACCCAACGCCACCGTGGCGTTGTGCCCGTCGGTGGGGTGGTCGTCCGTGCTGCCCTCGCCGAGGACCCGCAGCCGGGGGGTCATGGCCGCCGTGCACGCGTCCAGCACCCGACCGCCGGTGGGCTCGGCGAACAGCATCAGCCGACCGGTGTAACCCAACCGGGTCAGCCATCGGGTGCCGAGGACGCCCATCGCGCCGCCCTCCTCACCCGGCACGCTGGTGAGCATGACCTCGATGCGGCGGGCCAGCGAGGGGTCGTCGGCGAACGCGGCGGCGACGCCTACCGCGGCGGCCACCCCGGGGCCCTTGTCGTCGACGGCACCCCGGCCGTGCAGGATGTCGCCGTCCAGGCGCGGCGCGATGTGCGGGCCGACGGTGTCGACGTGGAAGTTGATGACCAGCCGTCGCTCCGGCGGTGCCGGGTCGCCCATCGCCACCACCAGGGAGGGCTGGGCGGCGAGGAAGGTGTCGGGGTCGGCTTCCAGGGCCCGCCGCACCGGCATCGGGACGTCCTCGGCGGTGATGCTCCGCGTGTCCGGGCTGGCGAAGTGGCGGACCTGGAAACCGCGCTCGCTCGCCCCGGCGAGGAACACCTCCTGTGCCTGCCGGGTGGCGGCGAGCCCGCCGCCCTCCAGCGGCGACACCGAGTCCACCGCCATGAACTCCCGCAGCCAGTCCAGGTCGGGCTCGGTCCAACAGGGGGTCACGGCCGCGCCGCCTCGTCGACGATGGCGCGGAAGCGCGTCGCGTACGCCCGGTAGCTCTGCTCCAACTGCCCGGGGTCACCCGAGACCTTGAGGTGCGGGATGTGCGCCACGTGCGGCTCCAGGCTGTACCAGCCCTGGTAACCGGCCGCCTCCAGTTGGCGGATGCAACCGGCCAGGTCCAGCTCGCCGGAGTCGGGCAGGGTGAACTCGGCCTGGCCGTCCGGGTTGCGGTGGCCGTTCTTGACGTGGACGTGCTCGACCCAGGGCAGCACCTTGGCGAGGAACTCCTCGGCCTGGTAGCCGTACGCCAGGCCGTTGCCCACATCGAAGATCAGCCTGAGGTGCGCACTGTCGACGTGGTCGAGCATGCGCAGCGTGTTCGCGGCGGAGACGCCCGCCCAGCCCTGGCAGTTCTCGTGCAGCAGCATTACACCGAGTCGGCCCGCCTCGTCGGTCAGCACCCGCATGCGGCGCAGCGACTCCGCGGCCCACGCCTCGTCCGACCAGCCGTCGTTGGGGTACGACATGACGCGCAGCCACCGACAGCCCAGGGCGTGCGCGACCGCCGCGGTGCGGTCCAGGATCGACAGTTCGGTGTCCAGGTCGGTGGCGACGGTGGTGGACCAGTTGCCGATCGGCGTGTCCAGCACCGGCACCCGCAGCCCGCTCGCCTCGATCTGCCGGCGCAGGTCGGCCACCTCGTCGGCGTCGAGGTCGTGCAGGCCCCGACCGTCGACCGTGCGCAGTTCCACGCCGGACATGCCCAGGTCGCGGTGCACGTCGAGCTGCCGCGCGAGGCCGGGTGCGGCCTCGTCGCCGATGCCGCAGACCCGGTTGGCCCAGATGCTCACCGCCGTCATGCCTCCTGCCGGTAGAAGCGGGCGATCTCCTCGACGACCCGCTCGACGGTTCCGGCGGGCAGTTCCGGATGCAACGGCAGCGCCAGGCACTCGCGGGACAGTCGCTCGGCGACCGGGAAGTCACCCGGTGCGTGACCGAGGTGGCGGAACGCGGGTTGCAGGTGCAGCGGGCGGGGGTAGTAGACCTTCGTCTCGATACCGCGTCCGGCCAGGTAGGCGCGCAGGTTGTCGCGCTGCGGCGCGCGTACGACGTAGGTGTAGACGGCCTGCTCGCCGAGGTCCCCGGCGGGCGTCAGCACGGCGGGTGCCGCCTCACGCAGCAGGTCGTTGTACTGGCGGGCCAGCCGGCGACGCTCGGCGAGGAACCGGTCCAGGTGGGGCAGCCGGCGCAGCAGGAACAGCGCCGTGACCTCGTCCATCCGACTGTTGAAGCCGACCATGTGGTGCAGGAACCGGACCTTCAGGTCCTGACCGTGGTTGCGCAGCATCCGGCAGGTGGTGGCCAACTCCGCATCGTCGGTGACGATCATTCCGGCGTCGCCGATCCCGCCCAACGGCTTGCCGGGGAAGAAGGAGTACACCCCGGCGTCGCCGTAGCGTCCGGCGGGCCGACCCGCGACCTGACCGCCCAGCGCGACGGCGCTGTCCTCGATCAGGCGCATCGAGTGGCGGTCGGCCAGCGCCCGTAGCGCCGGCATGTCGGGGCTGCTCGCGAAGAGGTACGCCGGAATCACGGCTCGGCTCGCCGTGGTACGGACCGCCTCGACGCTCTGCGCGGTCAGCATCGCCGTGTCGTAGTCGACGTCGGCGAAGACCGGACGGGCACCGCGCAGCGCCACCGTGCTCGCCGAGGAGATGAACGAGAAGGCGGGGGTGACGACGTCGTCGCCGGGCCCGATCTCCATGGCCGTGAGGATCACCGTCAACGCGCCGGTGCCGCTGGCGACGGCGATCGCCTCGGCGGCACCGGTCCGCTGCGCCACCGCCGCCTCGAGGGCGGCGACCCGGGACTTGAGGATGAACTCGTCCGACTCGCCGACCTCCCGGACCGCGGCCAGGATGTCCTCGGTCCACTCGGCGTACCGGGTGGGGTAGTCGAAGTACGGGACTGCCATGCTCACGCGTGCTCCCGGTAGAACTCGTGGATCAGGTCGCAGACCCGGTCGACCTGCTCGTCGGTCAGGTCGGGGTACATCGGCAGTCCGACCGCCCGCTGGCTGGCCGCCTTGGCGACCGGTACGGGTTGGTCCACCCCGGCACGGGTGGTGAGGCAGGGCTGCTCGGTGAGCGGCCGGGGGTAGTACACCTCGGTGCCCACGCCGTGCGTGGTGAGGTACGCGACCAGCTCGTCACGTCGCTCGCACTCGATCAGGTAGACGTAGTAGACGAGGTTGCTCTGCCGTCGGGCGGGCGCGAGCCAGGGGGTACGCACCAGGGGCGCGAGTTCGCCGAGGCGCTGGTCGTAGCGGGCCGCCACCTCCGCCCGCCGGACGATCTCCGCGTCCAGCGTCTGCAACCGCCAGAGCAGGAAAGCCGCCTGAAGCTCGTCGCATCGGCTGTTGTAGCCGAGTTCGAGGTACTCGTAGGAGCCGTCGCTCGGTTGCCCGTGGCAGCGCAGTTGGCGTGCCGTGCGGGCGAGCTCCTCGTCGTCGGTGAGCAGCATGCCCGCGTCGCCCAGGGCACCGAGCGTCTTGGTGGGAAAGAACGAGAGCACCCCGGCCCGGCCCCAGCGGCCGGCGTGCCGACCGTCGATGTGCATGCCGATGCCTTCGGCGCTGTCCTCCAGCAGTTGCAGGCCGTGCTCGTCGGCCACCTCGCGCAACGCCACCATGTCCGCCATCTGGGTGAACAGGTGCACTGGCATGATCGCCCGGGTCCGGTCCGTGACGGCGGCGCGGACCCGCTCGGGGTCCAGCGCGTAGGAGCCGGGCTGGATGTCGACCAGGACCGGTTTGGCGCCGACGTGCAGGACCGAGGAGGCGCTGGCGAAGAAGGTGTACGCGGGGACGATCACCTCGTCGCCGGGGCCGATCCCGGCCGCCCGCAGCATGATGATCAACGCGTCCGTGCCGTTGTTCACCGCCACGGTGTGCCGGGCGCCGGTGCGTTCCGCGATCGCCCGTTCCAGTTCCTCGCCCACCGGCCCGAAGGTGAACCGGCCGGTGTCGGTGACCTTGCGCAGCGTGGCTTCGAGCCCGGTCCAGTCCCGCCGGATGGAGGCCGCGCCGCTGAAGAACGGCACGGCGGTGGTGGTCGGAGCACTCATCGGCAGGCCTCCTTCAGCTCACCGATCAGCGCCGTCGTCTCCGCGATCCGTTGCTGCCAGGTGGTGGCCGCGCCGATCCGCTTGAGCAGCGCGCTGCCGACGATGACGCCGTCCACCTTGCCCCGGAGGGCGGCGACGTGCTCCGGCCGCGAGATGCCGAAGCCCACCGCGACGGGCGTGGTCGCCGCGGCGCGGACCCGGGCGAGGTAGGCGTCGAGGCCGTCGGCGAGCCGATCCCGGACGCCGGTCACCCCGTTGTCGGCCAGGCAGTACAGGAATCCGCGGGACTTCTGCGCGGTGCGGCGCAACCGCTCGGGACTGCTGCCCGGAGCGGCGAAGAAGACCTGGCCCAGGTTGTGCCGTTCCGCCTCCACCAGCCAGTCACTGCTCTCGGTGGCCGGCAGGTCCGGCACGATGAAGCCGTCCGCGCCGGCCGACGCCGCGTCGGCGAAGAGTTTCGGCAGCCCGTACCGGAGGAACGGGTTGCAGTACCCCATCAGCATGATCGGCACGTCGTTGCCGGTGGCCCGCACCTTGGCGACCAGGTCGAGCGTCGCCGCCACCGTCACGCCGGCGCGCAGCGCCTGCTGGGTGGTGGCCTGGATGACCGGTCCGTCGCCGAGCGGGTCGGAGAACGGCGCCCCCAGTTCGATGATGTCGGCACCGGCCGCGCAGGCGGCGTCGACCAGGTTGACGGTCTCGTCGAGGTTCGGGTAACCGGCGGTCAGGTAGGCCACCAGCGCGGTCTCGCGCTGGCTGTCCGCGAACGCGTGCTCAAGTCGCCTCACCGATCTGCTCCATCCCGTTCGCGTAGCGCCGCCAGGGCGCTGACCAGGTCCTTGTCGCCACGTCCGGACAGGTTCACCAGGATGTTGCTGCCGCTGGGCAGTTCCTCCGCCAGTTCGAGCGCGCCGGCCACCGCGTGGGCGGACTCAAGGGCGGGGATGATGCCCTCGGCGCGGCTGAGCAGCGCGAAGGTGCTGAGCGCCTGGTCGTCGCTGGCCGTGCGGTACTCGACCCGGCCGGTGTCCTTGAAGTGGCTGTGCTCCGGTCCGACGCCGGGGTAGTCCAGTCCCGGTGCCACGCTGTGGGTCAGCAGGATCTGGCCGTCGTCGTCCTGGAGGAGGTAGGTGCGGGTGCCCTGTAGCACGCCCGGCTCGCCGTAGAGCAGCGGCGCGGCGTGCCGGCCGCCCGGACCCAACCCTTCGCCGGCCGCCTGGATGCCGACCAGGCGGACCGGGTCGTCGAGGAACGCGCTGAACATCCCGACCGAGTTGCTGCCGCCGCCGACGCAGGCCACCACCGCGTCGGGCAGACCGCCCACGGCGTCCTGGAACTGCTGCCGGGCCTCCCGGCCGATGACGGACTGGAAGCCGCGCACGATCGTGGGGAAGGGGTGCGGCCCGACCACCGAGCCGAGCAGGTAGTGAGTGGAGTCGGGGTGGGCGATCCAGTCGCGGATGGCCTCGTTGATGGCGTCCTTGAGCGTCGCCGTGCCGTTGTCGACCAGGCGTACCTCGGCTCCGAGCAACTCCATCCGCTGCACGTTCGGCGCCTGCCGCTCGGCGTCGACGCGTCCCATGTAGATGGTCGCGTCGAGTTGCAGGTGGGCGCAGGCCGCGGCGACGGCCACACCGTGCTGTCCGGCGCCGGTCTCGGCGATGATGCGTTGCTTGCCGATGCGCCGGGCGAGCAGGGCCTGTCCGATCGCATTGTTGATCTTGTGGGCGCCGGTGTGGGTCAGGTCCTCCCGCTTGAGCCAGAGGGTGCAGCCGTTGGTCTCGACCCCCAACCTGCGAAGCCTGGTCAGCGGGGTGGGCCGCCCGATGAACCTGTTCAGCAGGTCGTCCAACTCGCCGAGGAACTCCTCGCTGGCCTGTGCCTTCTGGTACGCCGCCTCCAGTTCCTCCAACGGAGCCACCAACGTCTCCGCCACGAACTGGCCGCCGTACCCGCCGAACCACCCGCTCATCGCACGGCCTGCGCAATCCGGACGCCGCGCAGCGAACGGAGCTTCTCCGCCGGGTCGTCACTGGTCAGCAGGCTCTCGCCGATCAACGCGGCGTGGAAGCCGTGGGCGCCGATGCGGGCCAGGTCGGCCGGCGTGTGCAGGCCGCTCTCGCTCACCGTCAGCACGCCTGGCGGGATCAGTTGGCGTAGCCGCTGGGAGTTGTCCAGGTCGACCTCGAAGGTGCGCAGGTCGCGGTTGTTCACGCCGATGATCCGGGCACCGGCCCGCACGGCCCGCTCCACCTCCTCCTCGGTGAACGTCTCGACCAGCGCGTCGAGTCCGAGCCCGTCGGCGGCGGCGAGGAGGTCGGCGAGCAGGGCGTCGTCGACCGACCGGACGATGACCAGTACCGCGTCCGCGCCGCAGTCGTGTGCCAGCTGCACCTGCCGCACGTCGACCAGGAAGTCCTTGAACAGCACCGGAACGGTGACCTCGGCGTCGTTGGCCACCTGCGCCACCAGGTCCGGTGAGCCGCCGAAGTAGGGGGTGTCGGCCAGGACCGACACCGCGGCGGCTCCGGCCCCGGCGTACGTGCGGGCCAGCGGCACCGCCTCGGCCAGGGGCAGCAGGTCGCCCTTGGACGGCGACTTCGGCTTGACCTCGGCGATGATGCCCACCTCGGTGCCGTTCAGGGCGGCGGCGAAGGTGCCGGCACGGGCGGGCGTGGCCCGCTCGCCGGCCGCCGACACGGGCGCACGCGCGCCGGACCAGGCCGACCGCTTTGCCGCGACGATGTCGTCGAGATGCATGCGGAACTCCTTGCTGCTGGGTAGTGGTGACCGCGTCATCGCGCGTCGCGTTCGGAGGTGGTGACGGCAACTGGCTCGTGGCGGAGGTCCGCGAGCAGGGCGGCGGCGCGCCCGCTGCCGACCGCTTCCCGGGACAGTTCCAGCCCGTCGGCGAGGTCCTCGGCCAGACCGGCGAGATGCACCGCGGCTGCCGCGTTGAGCAGGCACGTGTCGGTGACCGGCCGGGGCGCGACGCCGGTGAGGATGTCGCGTACCAGCTGGGCGTTGTGCCGGGCGTCGCCGCCCCGCAGCTCGTCGAGCCCGGCCGGTGCCACGGGCAGGTCGCGCGGGTCGACACGGAAGGTCTCGGTCCGACCCCGGGCGACCGCGATGACCGTGCTGGGTTCGGCGGTGGACAACTCGTCGAGACCGGAGGCGCTGCGTACGACCCAGGTGGGCGTGTCGCCCAGCTCCGCCGCAGCCGCCGCGAGGACTTCCTGCTCGCGTGCGTCGGCCGCGCCGACCAGACGCGCGGTCAGCGGCACCGGGTTCGCCAACGGCCCCGACAGGTTGAAGATCGTCCGGAAGCCGAGCCGTCGACGAAGCGGCGCCAGGGTCCGCATGGCCGGGTGCACGGCGGGCGTGAAGAGGAAGGCGAAGCGGTGTCGACGCAGCGAGTCGACGATGTCGGGCGACGGGTCGACCGGTACGCCGAGCGCCTCCAGCAGGTCGGCGCTGCCGCACCGGCTCGTCGCGGCCCGGTTGCCGGCCTTGGCGACGGTGGCGCCCGCGGCCGTGGCGATCAGGGCGGCGACCGTGGAGATGTTGACCGAATCGCTGCCGTCCCCGCCGGTGCCCACGATGTCGACCGCCGGGTCCGTCCAGGCCACCGGCGGCGCGGCGGCGAGGACGACCCGGACGGTCGCCGCGACCTCGGTCGCGGACGGGCCCTTGGCGGCCAGTGCGGTGAGCAGGGCCGCCGCGTCGGTGTCGTCCGCACCGGACAGCAGGGCGGTCAGCGCCCGCGCCGCCGTCGTCGCGTCGAGGTCCGCCCCCGCGACGGCCGACCGGGTGGCCGACCGGAGGAACGACGCGTCGTGCTCGGCCAGGGTTCGCGAGGTGGGCATCACAGGATTTCGACGTTGTCGGCCGGTGCCAGCACGTTGCGGGTGTCCAGCACCAGCGGCGCGGCGCTCCAGTGCGGGTCCGCCGCGATGCGGTTGTGCGGGGTCACCAGCACGACGCAGTCCTGTGCCGCGAGTTCGGTGGGCGTCCAGGCCGCCACGGGCACCGACTGGCCGTCGAGGACCATCGACGGCACCAGCGGGTCGTAGTAGCTGACCTGTGCGCCGCACTGCCGCAGCGCCCGGATGATGTCCAGGGCCGGGGCGTTGCGTAGGTCGGCCACGCCCTCCTTGTAGCTGACGCCGACGATCAGCACCCGGGCCTGCTGGATCGTCCCGCCCCGGGCCACGAGCAGCTCCCGGATCCGGTCGACGACCTGCCCCGGGCGCTCGGTGATCCGGCGGTGTGCGGCGGTGACCAGGCTGAGGTCCGTGCCGGCCAGTTCCGCGAGGGGCCGGAGGAAGAGCGGGTCGACCGGGATGCACTCACCGCCCACCCCGGGGCCGGGGTAGTGCGCGAGGAAGCCGTACGGCTTGGTCGCCGCTGCGTCGATGACCTCCCGGACCGGGATCCGCAGGTGCCGGCAGAGGTCGGACAGCTCCAGGCTCAGCGCGATGTTGACCAGCCGGAACGTGTTCTCGAAGACCTTCGCCAGCTCGGCGACCTCCGGGCTGGAGACCGGGTGGACCTGCTCGCACACCTGCTCGAACAGCAGCGTGGCCCGGCGGGTGCACTCGGCGGTGAGGCCGCCGACCAGTTTGGGCGTGTTGGTCATCCGCCATCCGTCGGCGTTCGCCGGGTTGATCCGCTCCGGAGCCATCGCCAGATAGAGGTCGGTGCCGATGCGGATGCCGCCCTCGCTGGTGAGCCGACGCGCTGCGGCGGACGTGGTCCCCGGTGGGATGGTGGACTGCAACACCAGCAACGTGCCCGGTCGTAGGTGGGGAACCACCGCGGCGAGGGCCCCGTCGACGTGCGACAGGTCGGCGACGCCGTCGGCGGTGGGGGTCGGGACGCAGACGACCACGGCGTCGGCCACCGCCATCGCGTCCGGAGACGTCCCCACCGACAGCTTCAGGCGAAGCTCCTCCAATTCCAGGTCCGAGACGTCGGGAAGGTAGGACTCGCCCCGGACTATCGCGTTGATCTTCTCGGTGTCCGTGTCGAGGCCGACCACCGAAAAGCCCGCCGCGGCGAAACCGGTAGCCAGTGGCAGGCCGGTGTAGCCGAGCCCGACGATGCCGACGACAGCCTTTCGGCTTTCGATGAGGCGATCAAAGTCGGACACCTCGACAACGGCGCAGGCATGCGGGTCCGATGCTCGGGAATCGGTGGGCGAGCTGACCATGCTAACCATTCGTACAGCTCCAAGCGGTGGGCGTGATTGCTCGGCCACTGAGTGCCGGCGGCGATTCAATCAGCCGCTCGGTGGCCCGGCCCAGACCACTGAACCTGGCCGTCGGCAGACCAGGGCCGGATCCGTTGCGAATCGTCTGCCTTGACCTGGGTGTCGTCCACGTATCGGTCAATCTTCGCTCGGCCGGACTGTCGTGCGTGTGCACCATCCGGACAGTCATTGTCGCTTATATGCTGGGCTTTCTGGTTACCCGCGTCCATGCGTATCGCAGGAGCGAGTACCAAAGCGTCTAAATGGGCGCAGGTTGGTGTTCCAGGTTGATCAACGGCCACGCTCCGTTCCGCCGTGCCTACTGGTCGTCGCTGGACGTATTCCGACCGATTAGGCCAAAAAGCGCGCTACGGTACGGCTCGGGAGGCCGCGATTGGACGCTGCACGCCGACTGGGTGGCGCTCTGGTCGTCAGCCGCGATTCGGGTGGATGCGGTGCCGGGCTAGAATCCACCCTGCGGGCCATTGTGGGTGGGGCAGCGGCCATCGTACTCGGTCATTGGCGACCGACATCAAGCTCCGCACGTGACATCCGATGAGCAATAGCCGAGGGGCGGCGACGCTGTCGTGCTGAGGGGGCAATTTCAGAATGTCGTGGCATCTGACAATCAGCGTTTGCAGGGACATCGACGAGCCGCTTAGTCGGCAGATCCAGAGCGCCATCAAGGAGAAGATTCGAAATGGCGTTCTCCTGCCCGGCGTGCCGCTGCCGTCGAGCCGCCTGTTGGCGCGTGACATTGGGGTGTCCCGCTCTGTGGTCGTCGAGGCGTACGAGCAGATGAGCGCCGAGGGGTATCTGGAGGCCGTCCAGGGCTCGGGTACCCGCGTTGCCACCCGCTCCATCGCCGGTGCGGACCGCAGGTCCAGGCTCGACGAGCCGTCGGCGCCGCCCGTGCGCTGGGACCTGCGGGTCGGCGCGACGGACGTGACGAACTTTCCCCTTCAGGAGTGGCTGTCGTGCTACCAGCGGGCCACGCAGAGCCTCGGGCCCAGCGGCTTGAGCTACCCGCCGATATCCGGCATCGCGTCGTTGCGTACGGAGTTGGCCAGCTACCTCGGCCGGGTGCGGGGCGTACGGGTGGAGCCCGCCCACACCATGGTCACGCTGGGCTTCGCGCACGGTCTCGGGCTGCTCTGCCGCACCCTGCCGACGATGGGCATCGACCGGATCGGCGTCGAGAACCCCGGCAGCGGCAAGCAGTTGCAGTTCATCCGCAGCACCGGGATGCGCGCGGTACCGGTGCCGGTGGATGCCGACGGGGTCGACATCGACGCCCTGACGCGTAGTGGCGTCCGGGCTGTCCTGGTCACCGCGGCACACCAGTTCCCCACCGGGGCGACGATGCCGCCCCAACGTCGGCAGGCGCTGTTGCGGTGGGCGAGTGACGTCAACGGCATCATCATCGAGGACGACTACGACACGGAGTTCTGGTTCGACCAGCGGGAACGGCCGCCGGCGATCCAGGGCTGCGACCCGGAGCGGGTGGTCTACGGCGGGAGCCTGAGCAAGGTGCTCGCCCCCGGGTTGCGCCTCGGTTGGCTCGCCCTGCCGGAATGGCTCGTCGGTGCGGTCGAAGCAGCGCGGGCCAGCTCGGACCAGGGCTGCGACAGCATCACCCAGCTGGCCGTGTCGGAGTTCCTCCGCGCGGGACTGCTCGACCGGCACCTGCGCCGGTTGCGGCCGAGGTACCGCTCCAGGCTGGAGACCGTGGTCCAGGCGGTCCGGCGACACCTGCCCGGGGCGAGCATCAGGGGCGCGTCGGCGGGCCGGCACGTCTACGTCGAACTGCCCCACCACGTGGACGAGGCGGCGGTCGTCGAGGGAGCGTTGCGCCGGTCGGTCCTGCTGCGCGGTGGCGGGCACTTCCGGCTCGCCGAGATTCCCGGCGTCACCCCCCGCCCGGCCCTGGTCATCGGCTACTCGTCGGTGCGGCCCAGTGACATCAACGAGGCGCTCGCCCGCGTCGGCGAGGCGTACGCGCCGTACGCGGGCCGACGGGCTAGTCGGCCTGCGGTGCACCTGACTCGTGCGATCGGGCAGCCGCTACGAATTCCGCGATCAGCTGCGGTTCCTTGATGCCCCGACGCACCTCCACCCCGCTGGAGACGTCGACCCCCCAGGGGGACAGCGCCGCGACGGCGGTCGCGACGTTGTCCGGGCTGAGGCCACCGGCCAGCATCCACCGCCCGGCCACCGGCTTCGTCTCCAGCGACGACCAGTTCCACTGGTTGCCGGAACCCGGCTGGGGGGAGTCGATGATCAGCATGTCCTCGCCGTACGAGCCGGGGCGCAGGTCGCCACCGCCGGCCACGGACGTCGCCCTGATCAGGGCGACGTCCAGGTCGCGCAGCGCCGCGTAGTGTTCGCGGGACTCACCGCCGTGCAGCTGCACCGCCCGAAGTCCCGCCGTGGTCACACACTCGCGGATGACGTCGACCGGCTCACCCCGGAACACTCCGACGGTCAGCACCTGCGGCGGCACCTCGGCCGCCAGGCGGCCGGCCTCCGTCGGGGTGACCCGACGCACGCTCTCGGTCAGCATGAAGCCCACCGCGTCCACCCCGGCGTGCACGGCGGCGGCGACGTCGGTCGAGGTCCGTAGGCCGCAGACTTTGATGAACAAGCGATCCTCCTTCGGCATCTCACATTCTGCCCGGCGGCCCGGCGGCCCGGCGGCCCGGCGGCCCGGCGGCCCGGCGGCCCGGCGGCCCGGCAGCCCGGCGGCCCGGCAGCCCGGCGGGCCACGGCTCCGTCGACTACCTCGGCTCGTCCGAGTGCTTGAGACCGGCCAGCGGCGCGCTCCCCGGGCCGCCACGGCTGTCGGGGCCACCATGACCACCAGGGCCACCATGACCACCAGGGCCGTCGGGGCCGTCGAGGTCTTCTGGCCCCTCGGGCGCCTCGGCGATCCGTCCGGCCGGGGTGAGCGCGAACACCATGGCCCCGATGACCAGACCGATGCCGGCGATGAGCAGGGCGCCTCGGGCGCTCAGGACGTTCGCCAGGGCCCCGGCGAGCAGGCCGCCCAGCGGGATGACCGCCCAGGCGACGAAGCGGTACGTCCCGCTGACCCGCCCGAGGAGCCGGTTCGGGATGATCGCCTGCCGCAGCGCCACCGAGTGGATGTTGAAGATGGTGATGCCCACCCCGCTGATCACGTACCCCGCGCCGAGCAGCAACGCCTGCACCGCCGGTGGACCGGCGGCCAACGGCAACACCAGGAGCCCCAGCGCCGAGGTCAGCACCCCCGCGACCATCGCCGGGCCGATCCCGAGACGTCGCGCCAGCGCTCCGGCGATCAGCGAGCCGCCGAAGGCGCCGACGCTGGCCGAGGCGATGATGAACCCGAGCAGCGCCGGGGTCAGCTCCAGGTCCTTGAGGCCGTACAGCGGAAACAGCACGAGCACGACGTCGTGGAACAGGTTGAACCAGGCGGCCTGGAGCAGGACGGCGCGGAGGATGCGGTGACCGAGGGTCGCCCGCAGCCCCTCGCCGATCTCGCTCCACACGCCGCTGAAGCCTCGGGCCGCGGCCGGGCGACGCGGCTCCCGGGTCTTGATCGACAGCAGGGACACGGCCGAGATCAGATACGTCAGGCAGTCGACGATGATCGCGCCGGGAGCGGTGAACACCTGGATCAGCACACCGCTGAAGCCCTTGCCGCCGGTCTCGGCGATGGAGCGGGTGGACTGGAGCTTCGAGTTGGCCTCCACGAGCTGGGCCCGTGACACCAACACTGGCACGTACGCCTGGTAGGCCACGTCGAACTGTGAGGTCAGGACACCGACCAGGAAGGCCACCACGTAGAGGGCGGTCATGGACAGCTGGTCGGTCAGCGCGAGCACCGGCACCACCGCCAGGATCAGCGCCCGCCCGACGTTGGCGCCGATGAGCAGGCCGCGCCGTCGGTAACGGTCGGCCAGCACCCCGGCGAACAAGGTGACCAGGGTGAAGGGAAGGTACTCGGCGACGTTGAGCAGACCCAGGCTGGTCGGTCCGGCGTCCAGCAGCAGAATCGCGGTCAGCGGCAGCGCCAACTCGGTTACTCGGGAACCGAGCATCGCGATGGTCTGCGCGCCCCAGAGCCGGAGGAAGTCGGGGTGACGCCACAGCGATGCCGCCACCTTCGGCGACCGATCCGGCGACGGGGAGTCGGACAGCAGCGAGTCGGCTCCGCGGTGCCGGCTCACCCGTGCGTTCCGATGGTGTCGTCCTCGGCCTGCGCCGGTGACCAGGACAGCTCGTACAGCTCGGCGGCCTGGGAGATGGCCTGCTTGACCCGGTCGGCGGTGGGTGCCCGGAACCGGAACGTGCCGGCCGTGTGGCGGGCCCCACCGGTGCCGTTGAGGATCGCGCCGGGCGGCGGCAGCGTCTCGTCGAACAGGTCGGGCACCCGACCCAGCAGCGAGCCGACCGAGTGGACGACCGCCGGGCGCACCGGCGGCTCCGGCATCATCAGGTAGCCGGCCACGGTGCCGAGGTCCATCTGCGGCAGCTTCAGCTCCGCCCCGATGTGCAGCTTGACCGAGGCGTCGATCAGGTCGACGCCGTACACGTCGCGCCAGACGAACCGCACCTGGCCCCCGCCGGCCCGAGCGCCGATCTCCAGGAAGACCATGTCGGCGTGCTCGTCGTCGTCGATCGGCGCGTCGGTGCGGAAGAACTCCAGATGGAACACGTCGTCGGTGATGCCCAACGCGGCCAGCACCCGTTCGGTGTAGGAGACCACCCGCCGCTCGAACTCGGCGTCGTCGTTGGCGACCGAGCCGAAGGGCGTGCCCTGGGCGAAGTCGAGGCATCCGGCCAGACACTGCCAGCTGCGGACGATCAGCAGCCGGCCACCCTGGACCACCCCGTCCACCTGGTACAGCCCGCCCTCGACGAACTGTTCGCCCTCGTAGTCGGTGAACGACTCGTCGGCCAGCAGGCTGTCCAACTCGGCCTCGGTACGGCAGACGAAGACGCCCTGGCTGTCCGCGCCCGCCCGGGGCTTGAGCACGATCGGCAGACCGACCCGACGGACCAGGTCCCGGACCTGCTCGACGGAGTTCGCCGGACCGTACGCCGGCACCCGCAGCCCGGCCTGCTCGATGTGCTGCTTCATGACCAGCTTGTCGCGGACCTTGAGCACCTCGGCCATGGTCTTGCCGGGCACGTCGAGGACGGCCCGCAGCTCCGCCGCCGTCTCCAGGTCGAACTCGGACAGCGCGATGACGTGGTCGAAGGGTCCGTACCGGGTGGCCAACTCCTTGGCGTGGGTGGTGACGGCGGCCGTGTCACCGAGATCGGGCAGCGTGACGATCGCCTCGGCGAGCTGCTCGTCCAGCGGCTCCCGACCGGCCGGCGTGGTCAGGTACGCCACCCGGTTGCTCCGGTGGTCGACGTAGCGGTGGTACTCGCCGAACTCGTTGCTCCATCGGTTGAGGATGAGAATGTGACGGGACACGGTCATCTCCTGAACGGGGCGGTGGCTGGGAAGGTCATGAGAAGACGACCGCCGCGTCCACTGCGTCGAGCAGGGCGGTCGTCTCCTGGTAGGTCGCGCCGGTGGCCACGACGAAGCCGAGGCGGCCCGACGAGCTACCGGGGTCCGGCACCTCGGCGCCGGGAGAGTGCAGCAGGGAGATCTCCGTGATCCGAGGATCGTCGGCCAGCCGGGGGTCGACGGTCATCGTCGTGAAGCGGCGGATCTCCGGCCGCAGGAAGTAGCGGATGCCGGCGGTCTGTCGGCGGACGCCGGGTGTCGCAGCGCCGACCGGCTCGCCCAGGTACGCCCGCAGGGTGATCGCGTGCATGTCGACGCCCTGCGCCAGCGACAGCAGGGTGGGGATGTGGTCGCCCGGCAGCCGCGCCCCGAGTTCCATCAGCAGGGGCCCCCGGTCGGCCACCCGTACCTCGGCGTGGAACGGCCCCAGCCCGAGACCGAGCGCGGCGACCACCCGCCGGACGTAGGAGGTCACCTCGGCGGCCAGCCCGGCCGGCAGGTCGGCCGGCAGGACGTGTCCCGCCTCCACGAACTCCGGTTCCGGGCCGAGCATCTTCTCGGTGATGCACAGCACGTGCGCCTCGCCGTCGTGGACGTAACCCTCGACGCTGAACTCGGGCCCCCGCACGTACTCCTCGACCAGGGCGACGGGCAACGTCTGCCGGCCGAGGTAGGTGGCCGCCGGGTCGCGGATGCGGTCGACGGCGAGGACCGCCTCGTCGAGCGTGTCGACCCGGCGGACCAACAGGCTGCCGGACTGGTTGACCGGCTTCACCACGCAGGGCAGACCGACCTTCGTGACCGCGGCCTCGACCTCGTTCGGTTCGGTGACCAGCACGGCGGCGGGCTGGTCCACGGCCGCGTCGGTGACCGCCTGGCGCATCAGGTGCTTGTAGTGCAGCCGCATCGCCGCGTCCGGGTCGATCCCCGGCAGACCCAGGTCGGCCGCCGCCCGGGCGGCGACGGGGACGTAGTGCTCGAAGCCGGGCAGCACGGCACCCAGCGGCGTGGCCTCGTGCAACGTCTTGAGCAGGTCGAGCACGGTCGCGTCGTCGTTGGTGTCGACGATCCGCACCTCGCTCGCCGCGGCCAACCGCTCGCGGGGGACTCTCCGCTCGTCCCGGTCGGCGGTCAGCACCACCGGGTCGTGGCCGAGTTCCCGGGCCCGGTCGATGAGCAGACAGCCGGACGACCTCGGCTCGATGATGATCAACCTTGCCATGATGCGAACTCCGTCAGCTGGGGAAGCGTCACCTGAGGCGGCACGGTCACCGCGGTACGCCGGGCCAGGTCCAACAGCTCGATGCTGCGTACGTGCAGGTCGAGATCACCCCGGGGTGGTGGGGCGGCACCGCGCCGCGAGTCGTACGCGGCCTTCAGGAACTGGGACAGCGGCAGGTCCTGGATGATCTGACGATCGCCGCGACCACGGATGCGTACCTGCCCGTAGTCGTCGTCGGAGCTGAGCGGGTAGTCGGCCACGATCTGGCCGTGCGTCCCGGTCACCACCAGCCGACGGCGTCGGATCGGTGCGGTGAGATCGGACAGCAGGGTGCTGGTGATCGCCGAGCCGTGGGTCAGCGTGACCGCCGCGCCACCCATCACGTGTCCGTACTGGTCGCAGGAGGACATCGGCCACCGGACGGCGGACTCGACGGTGGCGTCGGTTCCGGCCAGGTGCAGCGCGAGCAGCAGCTGATGCGGCAGTTCGACGTCGAAGGGCGTGGTGTGCGCGTCGGTCGCCGCCAGGTTCCGCCGGAACCGGGGCTTGCTCTGCTCCATGTGCAGCGTGGTCACCTGGCCGACCTCACCGGCGGCGACCGCCCGCTCCACCACGACGGTGGTGGCGCTCTCCAGCCAGACACTGACCGGCATGATGACGATCTCGGTCGACAGCTCGGCGATCCGGCGGGCCTGCGCCACACTGCTGGCGATCGGCTTCTCGAGGATCACCTGCCGGGCGCCGAGCGCGACCAGTTGCTCCACTCCGGCCAGGTGCTCGGCAGGGGGAGTGGTCAGGTGGAAGACCGCCCGCCGCAGCGGGACGGACATCGCGTCCAGGGTCTGCGCCGCCTCGTCCAGCGTCGCCACCCACCGGATCCCCGGTTGGCTCGGCACCGGGCGCGGGTCCACGACGATCACCGTGTCGTCCGGGTCGAGGAGCGGCCGGATCGCGCGATGGTGCAGGTCACGGCCGGCTCGTCCGTAGCCGACGATGACCGGTTGAAGGTCGCCTTGCATGAGGTGTCTCTGTCTCCCTTGGCCGCACCCGGGCGGCACGAAACGGAATCGAACGGGCCGTAGCCCCGGGACGACCGCGTTCCGCTAGCCGGAGTTGGCGGACAGGGAGGCCGACGAGCTGGTCGCGGCGGACGGCTCGTCGGCGAGTTCCACGGTGAGCGTGCTGCGGGCCAGCTCCATCGCGGCGGCCAACTCGTCGAGGTCGGGAGCCTGGAACAGGACGTGCCCCACCCGCTGCGCCGACGAGGAGTACGGCGCGATCGTGTCGCCGGCCTGCACCTTGAGCTTGACGTCGGCCACCCACGGCTGGGCCCGCAGCGCGTCCAGGCCGTGGACGCGTGCCACGCGACCGGCGGGGAACTGCGGGAACCAACTGGCACCGTGCGCGCCGGGGGTCGTCGTCGCGGGCAGGGTGACCGGCAGGTCCAGCGCCATGGCGATCAGTGCGGCGTACGGGTCGAACCGGTGGGTGAGGGCGAGGACGTCCATGATGTAGTCGCCTGGCGTACGGACCGCGACCTCGACGATCGCCGGGCCGTCCGCGGTCATCCGGAACTCCAGGTGCACGATGCCGGTCTGCATCCGCATCGCGGCCACCACACCGCGGCCCAGGCTGTCGATGGTGAACATGTCCGCACCGGACATCCGGGGACTACCGACGTGCGCCAGCTCGACGAAGTCCGGCGGGCCGGTCGTCTCCTTCGCGGTGACGTTGCCGAAGATCACCTCGCCGCCGCGGACCAGCGCCTCCCAGCTGTACTCCGCGCCGACGAGGAACTCCTCCAGCAGCACCTTCTCCTGAGGCAACCGGGACTGGAGCAGGGCGACGAGCGTCGGCTCGTCCACCACCTGGACGACACCGGCGCTACCACTGCTGTGCAGCGGCTTGACGATCACCGGGTAACGCCCCCGCGCCCAGCTGACCCCCGACTCCACGTCCGGGACGATCAGGAACTTCGGTTGGCACAGCCCAGCGGTGGCGAAACAGCCCCGTTGCAGCGCCTTGTTCCGCGAGATGACGGCGGCGTGCAACGACGGGCCGGGTACATCCAGCGCGTCCTGGACCAGGGCGGCGGCGATCACCTGCGGTTCGGCGAAGCCGAGCACGCCGTCCGGTTCGCACGAGTAGGCGGCGGCGGTGGCCGCTGCCGCCCAGTCCTCCTCGGCGGTGCCCTCGGTGAGGATGAAGCGGTCCGCCTGCGGAGTGAGCCGGTCGCGGTGCAGTGCCGACTCGACCACGGTGACGCGTACCCCGAGGCGTCGGGCGGCCGTCAGGTAGGGAGTACCCATGTAGCCGGCACCGATCAGCAACAGTTCCTTCACCGTGGCCCCTCCCGAACCTGCACCGCCGCGTGGCAACCAGAAGTCCCGGCGAGCATGGACGAGCGAGGCTCACCTTCTGCCGGTGAGCACAGTCTTCGGCCCCGGAACTGGTGAGAGCCAGACCAGCTAGGCGACAGTCGCTGGTACCAGTTCGGCGAACCCGCGCCGACCAGCCACAACCGGCGGCACGGGACCGCCCGGGTCCGCGATGGACCCGGGCGTCGGTCACGGTGGTGCGGCGGTGGCGGGCGTCCGGCGCGCCCCCGCGTCAGGCGCGCCCGGCTCAGCGCAGGCTGCGGAAACGGGCCGGCACGTCGGCCGCCGCGGCACGGTCCAGCAGCCAGAGGGTACGCCCGGTGCCCTGCACACCGGCCGCCGGCACCTGCACCGGCCCGGCGCCGGCCAGCGCCATGCCGACCGCGTGAGCCTTGTCGCTGCCACCGGCCACCAGCCACACCTCCTCGGCGGTGTTGATCGCCGGGAGGGTCAGCGTGATGCGTACCGGCGGTGGCTTCGGGCTGCCCCGCACCGCGCTGACCGGTCGGTTGTCGTAGTGCACCGGATGCTCGGGGAAGACCGAGGCGACGTGCCCGTCCTCGCCGACGCCGAGCATCAGCACGTCGAAGTGGGGCAGCACAGCGGTGCCGGGGCGGGCCGCACGGGCGAGTTCGGCCGCGTACCGGGCGGCGGCCTCCTCCGGGTCGGCGCCGCCGTCCGAGGCCGGCATGGCGTGGACCCGGTCCGGGTCCACCGGCAGCGCGTCGAGCAGCGCCGCGCGGGCCTGGGTCTCGTTGCGCTCCGGATCGCCAGCCGGTAGGAACCGTTCGTCGCCCCACCAGAAGTCGACCCGGGACCAGTCGACCGCGTCCCGGGCGGGCAACGCGCCCACCGCACGGTAGACCGCGGCGGCGATCCGACCGCCGGTGAGTACCACCGACGCCTGGCCGCGTTCGGCCTGGGCGTCGAGCAGCCGCACCACCAGTCGGGCCGCGACCGCCTGCGCCAGCAGGTCGGCGTCGGCGTGGACGGCGACACTCGCCTCACTCATGGTGTCCTTCCGGGACCGCGTCGCGGTCGGTGTCGTGCCAACCTGAGGGGTCAGGAACCGGCGTTGTTCGTCGAGGAGTGTGCGGTGACGCCGGCCTCGGCGCGCTGGGCGGTGGCCGGGTCCTTCCACACGTGCACCCGCTGGCTGGGCCGCCGGTCCAGGTTGGTCAACCCGGCGAAGGCGCCCAGGGCCTCGGCGTACACCTGGTCGGTACCGAGTCGGCGCAGCTCCTCGGCCAGTTCGTCGCCGAGCGGCCGACGCACCAGCGGCAGGATGCGGTCCTCCTGGCCGGTACGCCGGAACGTGGCCACGCTGTCCTCACGGGTCAGCGTCAACTCGTCACCGTTGGCGCAGCGCAGCTGGACCTCCCGCATCCGGGGGAAGTCACGGGTGCGCTCCCAGCGTGGCTTGATGCCGAGCCGGCTGCGCAGCCAGCCCCGCATCAGCGCGGCGGTCGGGTCACTCGGCGGTGCGACCACCGTCGCCTCGGTCAGCTGCGCGTCGGTGGTGTCGAAGGCACCGGCCACCAGGGTGCGCCACGGCGTGATCCTGGTCCACGCGAGGTCGGTGTCGCCGGAGAAGTAGTCGCGGGCGCGCTGCCGCAGCGCCGCGATCGGGTCGGCGGCCTGCGCCGAGTCGGTGATGCGCCGGTCGGCGACCACACCGAGGTAGTCGGTGGCGATCTCCTCCGGCGGCTCACCGTGCCACCAGGTGACCACCGGCACGTCCGGCACCAGCAGCGGCATCACCACGGACTCGGCGTGCAGGGCCAGCCGCCCGTACATCCGCATCACCACCGCCTCGCAGGGTCCGAGGCGCCCGCCGACCACGATCTCGGCGTCGAGTCGGTTGCGGTCCCGGTCCACGTCCGAGCGGACCACCACCAACAGCCGGCACGGGTGCGCGGCGGCGGCGATGGTGGCCGCCGCCTCAGCGTCGCGGACCCGCTTCTCGTCCACCACCACGATCAGGGTCAGCGCCATGCCGCTGGCCACCCCGCCCGCGCTGCGCCGTTCCGCGGCGAGCGCCTTGACCACCTCGTTGCCGGTGGTGTCCCACAGTCCGATCACCGCAGCCTCCTGCTTCGCTCGCCGTGCGTCGCCGCCTCGCCGCGCGCACCCCGCGCCGCGTCACCGAACGCCATGGTTCGCCCGCCCCGCTCGCTCACGCCCGCCGCCAGGCCCGGCCCTCACGGGCCAGCATCTCGTCGGCGGCCCGTGGGCCCCACTCACCGGACCGGTAGGGTTCCGGCTTCGTGCCCTCCCAGGCGTGCTCCAGCGGGTCCACCACGGCCCAGCTCTGCTCGACCTCGGCGGCGTCCGGGAACAGCGTCCGGTCGCCGATCAGCACGTCCAGCACCAACCGCTCGTACGCCTCCGGGCTGGACTCGGTGAACGCCTCGCCGTACTGGAAGTCCATCGCGATGTCGCGGACCTCCATCGTGGTGCCGGGCACCTTCGAACCGAACTTGAGCACCACGCCCTCGTCCGGCTGGACCCGGATCACCAGCTGGTTGTTGCCGAGCATCTCCATGTCGGCCGCGGTGAACGGCAGGTGCGGCGCCTGCTTGAACATCACCGCGACCTCGGTGACCCGGCGGGGCAGCCGCTTACCGGCGCGGATGTAGAACGGCACCTCCGCCCACCGGCGGTTCTGGATGCCGAGCCGCACCGCCACGTACGTCTCGGTGGTCGACGTCGGCGGGACGCCGTCCTCCTCCAGATATCCCCGGGCCCGCTGCCCGCCGACCCAGCCCGGTAGGTACTGACCGCGTACCGTGCCGGTGCTGACGTCCTTCGGCAGCGTGATCGCCTTGAGTACCTTGAGCTTCTCGGCCCGGATCTCGTCGGCGTCGAAGCTGGTCGGCTCCTCCATCGCCACCAGGGCGAGCAGTTGCAGCAGGTGGTTCTGCAACACGTCGCGGGCGGTGCCGACCGAGTCGTAGAAGCCGGCGCGGCTGCCGATGCCGACGTCCTCGGCCATGGTGATCTGCACCGAGTCGACGTACTGCGAGTTCCACAGTGGCTCGAAGAGGCTGTTGGCGAAGCGCAGGGCGAGGATGTTCTGGACCGTCTCCTTGCCCAGGTAGTGGTCGATGCGGAAGACGTCCTGCCGGGTGAAGACGTCGTCGACCAGGTCGTTGAGTGCCTTGGCCGAGGGCAGGTCGTGGCCGAACGGCTTCTCCACCACCACCCGGCGCCAGCCGCCACACTTCTCGTTGTCGGCCATGCCGGTGCGGGCCAGCTGCTTGAGCACCACCGGGAACGCCGCCGGTGGGATGGAGAAGTAGAAGGCCGCGTTGCCGTGGATGCCGTGGCTGTCGCGCAGACCCTCCAGGCAGCGCGCCAGGTTGTCGAAGGCGGTGTCGTCGTCGAACGACCCACCGACGAACTTGATGTTGTGTTCGAGACGCGACCACACCTCCTCCCGCCACGGTGTCCGGGAGTGGCTCTTGGCCGCATCCCGGGCCAGCGAGGCGAAGTCGCCGTCGCACCAGTCCCGCCGCGCGAACCCGACGACCACGAAGCCGGGCGGCAGCAGCCCCCGGTTGGCCAGGTCGTAGACCGCGGGTAGCAGTTTCTTCTGGGCCAGGTCACCGGTCACCCCGAAGATCACCAGAGCGCACGGCTCCGGGATCCGGGGCAGTCGCCGGTCCTGCGGGTCGCGCAGCGGGTTCACGCTGCCTCCTCGCTCCGCTCGTCCACGTCGTCCATCGTCACACCCCTGGCGACCCATCGCGCCGGATGGCCGTGCAGGGTCCGCTGACCGCTCGGCCGGCTGCCGGTGCGGCAGCGGGCGGCTCGACCGGCCACGCCGCCGGTCACCGCCAGCGACTCCTCAGCCAGGAGTACGGGTTTCCGGGCACCGGTAGATCAACGTCGACCGTACCGGTTGTCTGGGAAAGCTACCCACCGTCGAACCGTCGCGGTACCACCGCCGACCCACGCCGCCACCCGAAGCAGGTGGCGGCGTGGGTGTTGCCGGACGGCACCGTCACGCATTGCCTCCGGCACGCGCGGCGGCGTCGGCGTTGTCCCGGGCGGCGTCCGTGGGGTGGCTGCGGCCCTGGCCGGCGGCGGACAGCGACTTACCGACGCCGTCGAGCAGCTCCTGCCAGCTGGCCTCGAACTTCTCCACACCCTCGCGTTCCAACGTGGCGATCACGTCGGTCAGATCCACGCCCACCGACTCCAGCGCGCCGAACACCGCACGGGCGTCGTCGTACGCGCCGGTGACGGTGTCCGGGTGGGTCTCGCCGTGGTCGGCGTACGCGTGCACGACCGACTCCGGCATGGTGTTGACCGTGCCGGGCGCGATCAGCTCCTCGACGTAGATGACGTCCCGGTAGTCGGGATTCTTGGTCGAGGTGGAGGCCCACAGGGGACGCTGCGGGTGCGCCCCGGCGTCGGCCAGCGCCCGCCACCGGTCGGAGGAGAAGACCTCGCTGTAGCGCTCGTACGCCAACCGGGCGTTGGCCACCGCGGCCTTGCCCCGCAGCGCCTTGGCCTCGCTGGAGCCGATCTTCTCCAGCCGGGCGTCGACCTCGGTGTCGACCCGGGAGACGAAGAACGAGGCCACCGAGCCGATCGTGCTCAGGTCGTGGCCGTTCGCCTTCGCCTGCTCCATGCCGGCCAGGAACGCCTCCATCACCTGGGAGTAGCGGTCCAGGCCGAAGATGAGCGTGACGTTGACGCTGATCCCTTCGGCCAGTGCCGCGGTGATCGCCGGCAGGCCGGCCTCGGTCGCCGGGATCTTGATGAACAGGTTCGGCCGGTCGACCAGCCACCACAACGCCCGGGCCTCGGCCACGGTGCGGTGCGAGTCGTGGGCCAGTCGCGGGTCCACCTCGATGGAGACCCGGCCGTCGACACCCGCGCTGGCGTCGTACGACGGGCGCATCACGTCGCAGGCCCACCGCACGTCGTACGTGGTGAGCATGCGGACGGCCTCTTCGACGTCGATGCCCCGGGCGGCCAGGTCCCGCAGCTGCCAGTCGTACTCGTCGGCGTCGCTCAACGCCTTGGCGAAGATCGTCGGGTTGGTGGTCACCCCGGCCACGTGCTTCTCCCGGCGCAGCTGGTCCAGCCCGCCGGAGCTGAGTCGTACCCGGGAAAGATCGTCGAGCCAGACCGCCACTCCCGCGGCGGTCAGCTCACCCAGCCTGTCGGTCGTCATGTGCGCCAACGCCTCCTTAGTTGCCGGTCGTGAAACCGGTGATGTCGCCGGCCCGGGTCTGCGCCGCGTGCGCGGCGGCGACGATCCGGTCCGGGGTGAAGCCGAACTGCTCGAAGAGCACGGAGTGCGGGGCGCTTGCGCCGTAGTGCTCCAGGCTGACGCTCTCGCCGCAGTCACCGACGATGCCGCGCCAGGACATGGCGATGCCCGCCTCCACGCTCACCCGGGCCTTTACCCCGCGCGGGAGCACCGACTCCCGGTACGCCTCGTCCTGCTCGAAGAACCACTCCTGGCAGGGCATCGACACCACCCGGGTGGGGGTACCCTCGGCCTCCAGCCGCTCCCGGGCGGTGAGGCAGAGCTGCACCTCGGAGCCGGTCCCGATGATGATCACCTCGGGCTTGCCGTTGGACGCCTCGGCCAGCACGTAACCACCCTTGGCGACCCCTTCCGCGCTGGCCAGCTGCGAGCGGTCCAGCGTCGGCAGCGCCTGCCGGCTCAACGCCAACGCGGTCGGCCGGTCGGTGTGCTCCAGGGCCTGCCGCCAGGCCCAGGCGGTCTCGTTGGCGTCGGCCGGGCGGACCACGTCCAGGCCGGGAATGGCCCGCAGCGCGGTCAGGTGCTCCACCGGCTGGTGGGTCGGGCCGTCCTCGCCGAGGCCGATGGAGTCGTGCGTCCAGACGTAGACCACCGGCAGCTTCATCAACGCGGCCAACCGGACAGAGGGCCGCATGTAGTCGCTGAAGACCAGGAAGGTGCCGCCGTAGGGCCGGGTGCCGCCGTGCAGCGCGATGCCGTTGAGGATCGCGCCCATGGCGTGCTCGCGGATGCCGAAGTGCAGGGTCCGGCCGTACTCGTGGCCCGGGAACTCCTTGGTGGCGTACTGGCTGGGGACGAAGGAGGGCTCGCCCTTCATCGTGGTGTTGTTGCTCTCGGCCAGGTCGGCGGAGCCGCCCCACAGTTCGGGCAGCACCGGGGCCAGCGCGGCCAGCACCTTGCCGGAGGCGGCCCGGGTGGCGACACCCTTGGCGTCGGCGGGGAACTCCGGCAGGGCGTCGGCCCAGCCCTCGGGCAGCGTCCGGTTGACCAGCCGGTCGTAGAGACCGCGACGCTCCGGGTTCTCCGCCGACCACGAGTCGAAGGCGGCCGTCCACTCCTGCTGGGCGGCCTCGCCACGACGCAGCGCCAGCCGGGTGTGGCCGAGCACCTCCTCGCTGACCTCGAACGACCCGGCCGGGTCGAAGCCGAGGACCTCCTTGGTGGCGGCCACCTCGTCGGCGCCGAGCGCCGAGCCGTGGATCTTGCCGGTGTTCTGCTTGTTCGGCGCGGGCCAGCCGATGATGGTGCGCAGCGCGATGAACGACGGACGGGTCGTCTCCGCCTTGGCGGCCAGCAGCGCCCGGTACAGCTCCTCGACGTTCTCGTGGTAGTCACCCTGCTCGGCGTCGCCGCGCCGCCAGTCGACCGTCTGCACGTGCCAGCCGTACGCGGTGTAGCGGGCCGCGACGTCCTCGCTCATCGCGATGCGGGTGTCGTCCTCGATCGAGATCTCGTTGTCGTCGTAGATCACGCAGAGGTTGCCCAGCTGCTGGTGCCCGGCCAGGGCGCTGGCCTCGTGGCTGATGCCCTCCTCGATGTCACCGTCGGAGGCGATGCACCAGATGTAGTGGTCGAAGACGGACTCGCCGGCCTCGGCCTCCGGGTCGAACAGGCCGCGTTCGCGCCGGGCGGCCATGGCCATGCCGACGGCGTTGCCCAGACCCTGCCCGAGCGGGCCGGTGGTGGTCTCCACGCCGGGGGTGTGTCCGTGCTCGGGGTGACCGGGGGTGAGCGACCCCCACTGCCGCAGCGACTTCAGGTCCTCCAGGCTCAGCGGGTAGCCGGCGAGGAAGAGCTGGATGTACAGCGTCAGGCTGGAGTGGCCTGCGGAGAGCACGAAACGGTCCCGGCCGGGCCAGTTCGGGTCTGCCGGGTTGTGCCGCATCACCCGGTTGAACAGCAGGTACGCCGCCGGTGCGAGGCTCATCGCGGTGCCCGGGTGGCCATTGCCGGATTTCTCCACGGCGTCCATGGCCAGCACGCGGACGGTGTCCACGGCACGGCGGTCGAGGTCGGACCAGTCGAGTGCGGGGTGGTCGGGTCGGTTGGCAGCCACGATGGTTTGTGCTCCTCGGCGAGATGGGCGGAACCCTCACTGGTGACCCTATCGAGCGCGGCTAAACATGCGCCCGAGGATCTCAGCATGCTGGTCTGTACGTTTTGGCGCCGCTGCGCGGTTCAGCCTGGCAGCGGCCCGGAGCCAGCCTTCGGTGTGACGACTGGCACCGTTGCCGGGTCGCCCGGGCAGCGAAAACGACAACGCGTAGTGTGTGGGTCGGTGTGTGGACCCGAGTCGGTCCGGCCGCCGTGACCTCCCCTCCCGACGCCGGAAGGTGGCAATCCGTGAGCATGATCACCGAGCGCCCCGTCAGTACCCCTGCCGGGCAGACGCCGGTGCGTGAGGCCGGGGAGACGCCGGTGCGTCCCCGCGACCTGCGGGCGGTGGTGGCGGCGTACGTGACGCTGACCAAGCCGCGGATCGTGGAGCTGCTGCTGGTCACGACGGTGCCGGCGATGATGCTCGCGCACGGCGGGTTGCCGTCGCTGTGGCTGGTGGCGGTGGTGCTGGTCGGCGGCTCGCTCGCGGCGGGCGCGGCCAGCGTGCTGAACTGCTACATCGACCGGGACATCGACCAGTTGATGCGGCGCACGAAGCGACGGCCGCTGCCGGCGCACACCGTGACGCCCCGCAACGCGCTGATCTTCGGTCTGGTGCTGGCGGTGCTCTCGGTCGCGTTGATGGCGGTCTTCACCAACCTGCTCGCCGCCGGGCTCACCCTGGCCGCGATCGTCTACTACGACGTCGTCTACACGCTGTGGCTCAAGCGCACCACGACGGCGAACACCTTCTGGGGCGGTGCCTGTGGGGCCGCGCCGGTGCTGATCGGCTGGGCGGCGGTGACCGGCTCGCTGTCACCGGTGGCGTGGGCGCTGTTCGGGGTGGTCTTCTTCTGGCAGATGCCGCACTTCTACCCGCTGGCGATGAAGTACAAGGACGACTACGCCCGCGCTGGCATTCCGATGCTTCCGGTGGTCGCCTCCGTCCGGCGGGTCAACGCCGAGATCGTGGGGTTCGCCTGGCTGACCGTGCTGACCTCGCTGGCCGTGTGGGCGTTGGGGCTGAGCCCGATCTACGGGGTTCCGACGCTGGTGGTGGGCGCGATCTTCCTGGTCGAGGCACATCGGTTGGCCGGTCGGGCGCGGCGGGGCGAGCCGGTGAAGCCGATGCGGCTGTTCCACTGGTCCACGACCTACCTGACCATCGTCTTCGCCGCCGCGGCGCTGGACGCTCTGCTCTGACCGCGCGGCGGTCGTCACGGCGCGCGTCGGGAAACCGACAGTACGCCACTGATGGTGGATTTTCGGGATCCGCCCAGTTTGTCGGCATTCCGCTACTCGGATTGACCCGATTTGATGCTGATAAATACGGGCGAAACGGTTCCGCTGTCGGCTAAACCTACAGGTAATCGGTATCACAAAAGCTTGCCTGTTCTCGCCCGTCCGATTGCATGTCTGCTTAGGCTTCACGTTATGGCAGATGGTTCCGATACGACGCTGACGGCTGATCAGACCGCCTCCGGGCAGGCCCCCAACGGGCTGGTCGCGGGCATCAAGTCGTTCGCCGCCGAGCACGGCGGGGCGAAGGCGGTCATCGAGTACGTCGGCAAGCGCGGTGCCCGCATCGTCCTGGTGGGGGTCGACGGTGCCTGGGGCGACCAGTTCGCCGAGGACACCGTGACCGCCCGTGCGGCCTGCGCGCAGGCCGGGGTCGCCGTGGAGAACGCCTGGGAACGGGAACTGATGGACCAGATGCGCCCGAGCAACGACCTCTGGCGTTCGATGGCCCGACGTACGATGGCCCGTTGAGATAAATTGACCGATCACCACCAGCCGACCCGGGGGAGACCCCGGGTCGCTCTCATTACCTGTACCGAGCTGGCCGACCTCGACGACGACGACCGTCTCGTCCTCGCCCCCCTGGCCGCCCGTGGGATCACCGTCGACGCCGTCGTCTGGGACGACCCGAGCGTCGACTGGGCCCGCTACGACCTGTCCGTGCTCCGCTCGCCCTGGGACTACTCGTCCCGGCGGGACGAGTTCGTCGCCTGGGCCGCCCGGGTGCCGCGACTGGCCAACCCGGCGGACGTGGTGCGGTGGAACACCGACAAGCGCTACCTCGACCGACTGGCGGCGGCCGGTGTGCCCACCGTCCCGACCGGTTGGGTGCTGCCCGGCGAGCCGTGGCAGCCTCCCGCCGACCACGGTGAGTACGTCATCAAGCCCGCGGTGAGCGCCGGTAGCCAGGACACCGGCCGCTACGACCTAGCCGACCCGGAGCATCGGGACCTCGCCGTGGCGCACGTCCGCCGGCTCGGGGCGGCCGACCGGGTGGCCATGGTCCAGCCGTACCTACGCGAGGTCGACACGGCCGGTGAGACCGCGCTGCTCTTCCTGGCCGGTCCGGCCGGGCTGACCTACAGCCACGCCATCCGCAAGGGCCCGATGCTGACCGGGCCGGACGAGGGCGTCGAGGCGCTGTACAAGGTCGAGGAGATCACGCCACGGACGGCCCAACCGGCGCAGCTCGCCGTCGCGGCGCAGACCCTCGCGGCGGTGCCGGGCGGGTCGGACCGCCTGCTCTACGCCCGGGTCGACCTGATTCCCGGTCCCGACGGCGCGCCGGTGCTGGTGGAGCTGGAGCTGACCGAACCCTCGCTGTTCCTCGGCCATGCCGACGGTGCCGCCGAGCGGCTCGCCGACGCCATCCGCGTCCACCTGTCCCGAGCTGGTCGCTGAGCGGCTGTCACCCGGCGGGTCGGGAGGCGGCTGTCACCCGGCCGGGTGGGCCGCGGCAACCACCTCGTGGTCGGTCGGTTGGTGCGGGGGCGGGGCGTCGGAGCGGGCGGGTCCGGCGGTGCGGGTCGACCAGAGGGCGGCCAGGGTGGCCAGCCAGACCAGGCAGGCACCGAGCATGTGCAGCCCGACCAGCAGCACCGGCAGATTCGTGAAGTACTGCACGAAGCCGATCACTCCCTGAGCCAGCTCGACCAGGAGCAGGACCAGCGCGGCGCGCACCGCCCGCGCCGGTGCGCCCACCGCGCGCAATGCCAGCCACAGGCCCACGGTCAGCCCGACGAGCAGGAACACCAGGTCGGCGTGGATCTGGGAGATCGTCTGCGGGTCCAGGCCGTTGCGGACGGCGTCGGCGTCACCGGCGTGCGGCCCGCTGCCGGTCACCGCCACCCCGACGAGGACGACCGCCGCGCTGACCACCACGGTGATCCAGACGAGGGCCCGCAGCGCCGACGGCACCACCGAGACCAGGCGGCCGTCCGGCTCGACGACCCGACGCCACAGGGCGTACGCGGCCAACAGCAGCAGCATCGACACCACGAAGTGGATGCCCACGATCGAGGGGTGCAACTGGGTGCGGACGGTGATCCCGCCGATCACCGCCTGCGCCACGATGCCGAGGACGACGGCCACGGCCAGCGGCACCACCCCACGGCGACGGGGCCGGTGCGCGAGCGCGGCCAGCAGGGTGGCGCCGGCGATCAGCACCAGGACGAAGGTGAGCAGCCGGTTGCCGAACTCGATCACCCCGTGCACGCCCATCTCGGCGGTGGTGGTGTACGACTCGTCGGTGCACCGGGGCCAGGTGGGGCAGCCCAGACCGGACGCGGTCAGCCGCACCGCCCCGCCGGTGACGACGATGACGACGTTCGCGACGATGTTGGCGAACGTCAGCCGACGCAGCAGGGTGGCGGAGACCAGGTCTCGGACGGGTCGCTTCACGTGGCGAATCCTACGCACCGTAGTTGTCGCCGATCGGGTGACTCCGCCCGAGTGGTGGCTCGGATCACCGGGGTCACGTTTGCGGGCCCTGATTGATTTACGTAACGTGGGCGTTGTGAAAAAGGCGGCAGGGCTCTCCGGGCACCAGCCGACGGCCGACCCGGTCGCCGGCCGGTCGCTGCCCCGCGCCGACGTTCCGCCTGCTCCGCAGGCCCAGGCCGGCATCCCGGTCTCGGCCGGGGAGCCGTCGACCCGTGATCGGGTCACCCTGCTGCTGTTGGAGCGGCGTGCCGCCACCGCCGCCCAGTTGGGCGACGCGCTCGGGCTCAGCCCGGCGGCGATCCGCCGCCACCTGGACGCGATGCTCGCCGACGGTGATGTGGTGGCCCGCGAACAGACCGTACGCGGTCACCGTGGGCGGGGCCGACCGGCGAAGGTGTTCCTGCTCACCGACGCCGCCCGAAGCCGGTGTGGCACCCACCACTACGACAACATGGCCACCGCCGCGCTGCGCTGGATCGCGCGTACCGGCGGCTCGCGTGCGGTGGAGAAGTTCGCCGCCGAGCAAGTGGCCGCCCTGGAGGCGCGTTGTCGCGCCGCCCTGGCCGACGCCGGCGACGATCCGATGGCCCGTGCGGAGGCACTCGCCGCGGCGCTGACGGCGGAGGGATACGCTGCCAGTGCCTCCACGATCGCCTCCGGCGGCCAGCTCTGCCAGCATCACTGCCCGGTGGCGCACGTGGCCGCCGAGTTCCCCCAGTTGTGCGAGGCCGAGACCACGGTGATCTCCCGCCTGGTCGGTACCCACGTGCAACGCCTGGCCACCATCGCGCACGGCGACGGGGTGTGCACCACGCACATTCCCGGGCCGCCGTACGCCCAGTCCGGTAAGACCGTCACCACTGTGAGGACAGATAGATGACCGAGCAGATCGTCCAGCCACTGACCCAGGAGGAGCAGCTCGCCGCCCTGGGTAACTACGAGTACGGCTGGGCCGACCCGGACGTCGCCGGGGCCTCGGCCCAGCGCGGCCTCAACGAGGCGGTGGTGCGGGACATCTCGGCCAAGAAGAACGAACCGGCCTGGATGCTCGACCTGCGCCTGAAGGGTCTGCGGCTGTTCGAGCGCAAGCCGATGCCGGCCTGGGGCGCCGACCTCACGGGGATCGACTTCGACAACATCAAGTACTTCGTGCGCTCCACCGAGAAGCAGGCCGCCAGCTGGGAGGACCTGCCCGAGGACATCAAGAACACCTACGACAAGCTGGGCATCCCGGAGGCGGAGAAGCAGCGCCTGGTCGCCGGTGTCGCCGCCCAGTACGAGTCCGAGGTGGTCTACCACAAGATCCGCGAGGACCTGGAGGAGCAGGGTGTCGTCTTCCTCGACACCGACACCGCCCTCAAGGAGCACGAGGACCTGTTCAAGGAGTACTTCGGCACGGTGATCCCGGTCGGCGACAACAAGTTCGCCGCGCTGAACACCTCCGTGTGGTCCGGCGGCTCGTTCATCTACGTGCCGAAGGGCGTGCACGTGGAGATCCCGCTGCAGGCGTACTTCCGGATCAACACCGAGAACATGGGCCAGTTCGAGCGGACGCTGATCATCGTCGACGAGGGTGCGTACGTGCACTACGTCGAGGGCTGCACCGCGCCGATCTACTCCTCGGACTCGCTGCACAGCGCCGTGGTGGAGATCATCGTCAAGAAGAACGCCCGGTGCCGCTACACGACCATCCAGAACTGGTCGAACAACGTCTACAACCTGGTCACCAAGCGCGCCGTGTGCCACGAGGGCGCCACCATGGAGTGGATCGACGGCAACATCGGTTCCAAGGTCACCATGAAGTACCCGGCGGTCTACATGACCGGCGAGCACGCCAAGGGCGAGGTGCTCTCGGTCGCCATGGCCGGTGAGGGGCAGCACCAGGACGCCGGTGCCAAGATGGTGCACGCGGCGCCGCACACCAGCAGCACCATCGTGTCGAAGTCGATCGCCCGGGGCGGCGGTCGGACCTCGTACCGGGGCCTGGTGCAGGTGTTGGAGGGCTCGTACAGCAGCGCCAGCACGGTCAAGTGCGACGCGCTGCTGGTCGACACCATCTCCCGCTCCGACACCTACCCCTACGTCGACATCCGTGAGGACGACGTGTCGATGGGGCACGAGGCGACCGTCTCCAAGGTCAGCGAGGACCAGCTCTTCTACCTGATGAGCCGGGGCCTGAGCGAGGACGAGGCGATGGCGATGATCGTGCGCGGCTTCATCGAGCCGATCGCCAAGGAACTTCCCATGGAGTACGCCCTGGAGCTCAACCGCCTGATCGAGCTGCAGATGGAGGGCGCGGTCGGCTGACCTGCCGCCGCAGCCCGACCGGTCGGGCCGGGCGAGGCTCGGCCCGAGGGGCCGGGAACACCGGCCGGCCCGCCCTCCGGTTAACCAGACCGCCGTCGTAGAACAGACCAAGGACGAGATGACTACCCAGGCTTCCGCGCCGCCGAGCACCAAGTCGCAGGCGCTGCGTTCGTACGATGTCGCCGACTTCCCGGCCCTGACCGGCCTGGAGGAGGAGTGGCGTTTCACCCCGCTCAAGCGGCTGCGTGGGCTGGTCGGTGACGACCAGACCGCCACCGGCACGGTCCGGCACGAGTACGCCGACCTGCCCGAGGGCGTGTCCGTGGAGCGGATCGGCCGCGACGACCCGCGGGTCGGCAACGTGCTCACCCCGTTCGACCGGGTCAGCGCGCTGGCCTACGGCGGTGCCGAGCAGGCGCTGCTGGTGCGGGTGGCGCAGGACGCCGTGATCAGTGGCCCGACCGTCATCCGGGTGGTCGGTGACGGTGCCGAGGGTCTGGCCTTCGGACACGCGGTCGTCGACGTGGGTCGGTTCGCCGAGGCGGTGCTGGTGCTGGAGCACGTCGGGTCGGCCACCCTGGCGGACAACGTCGAGGTGACGGTGGGTGCCGGGGCGAAGCTCACCCTGGTCACCGTCGCCGACTGGGCCGACGACGCGGTGCAGGCGCAGCACCTGAAGGTGCGGCTGGGACGCGACGCGCGGGTGCTGCACGTCCAGGTCACCCTCGGTGGCGACCTGGTCCGCCAGTACACCACCGTCGAGTACACCGATCGGGGCGGCGAGGCGGAGCTGTACGGCGTCTACTTCGCCGACTCCGGCCAGCACCAGGAGCACCGCCAGCTGGTCGACCACACCGTGCCGGACTGTCGCAGCTACGTCGGCTACCGGGGCGCGTTGCAGGGGGAGAGCGCCCGTACCGTCTGGGTCGGCGACGTGCTGATCCGGGCCGAGGCGACCGGCACCGACACGTACGAGATCAACCGGAACCTGCTGCTCACCGACGGCGCGCGGGCCGACTCGGTGCCGAACCTGGAGATCGAGACCGGCGAGATCGCCGGGGCCGGCCACGCCAGCGCGACCGGCCGCTTCGACGACGAGCAGTTGTTCTACCTGATGGCCCGGGGCATCCCGGAGGCCGAGGCACGCCGCCTGGTGGTGCGCGGCTTCTTCACCGAGCTGCTGAACAAGATCCCGGTGGAGCCCCTGCGTGAGCGCCTGGGGGACGCGATCGAGGCTCGGCTCACGAAGGCGGGCGTCTGATGATCCGCATCTGCGCCGTCGAGGACGTGCCGAAGGGCACCGTGATCAGCGCGGACGTCGACGGCACCCAGATCGCGCTCGTGCACGGTGAGGACGACCAGTTCTACGCCGTGTTCGACGAGTGCTCGCACGCGGCCGTGGCGCTCTCCGAGGGAGAGGTCGAAGGCTGCACCCTGGAGTGCTGGCTGCACGGCTCCCGCTTCGACCTGCGTACCGGCGAACCCACCGGGCCGCCGGCCATCGAACCCGTACCCGTCTATCCCGTCGAAGTCCGCGACGGTGACATCTACGTCAGTCTGACGCCGAGCAATGGAGTGACCCGATAATGAGCACCCTGGAGATCCGCGACCTGCAGGTGTCGGTGAAGCTGCCCGAGGGTGAGCTCAAGCCGATCCTGCACGGTGTCGACCTGACCGTGAAGGCGGGGGAGACCCACGCGATCATGGGCCCGAACGGCTCGGGCAAGTCGACCCTGGCGTACTCGGTCGCCGGGCACCCGAAGTACGAGATCACCGGCGGTTCGGTGACCCTGGACGGCGAGGACGTCCTGGAGATGTCCGTCGACGAGCGGGCCCGCGCCGGTCTCTTCCTCGCCATGCAGTACCCGGTCGAGGTGCCCGGCGTCTCGGTGGCGAACTTCCTGCGTACCGCCAAGACCGCCATCGACGGGGAGGCGCCGAAGCTGCGCACCTGGGGCGGCGAGCTGCGCGGTGCCATGGAGCGGCTGCACATGGACCCGGCCTTCGCCCAGCGCAACGTCAACGAGGGCTTCTCCGGCGGTGAGAAGAAGCGCCACGAGATCGTGCAGCTGGAGCTGCTCAAGCCGAAGGTGGCCATTCTCGACGAGACCGACTCCGGCCTCGACGTGGACGCGCTGCGCGTGGTGAGCGAGGGCGTGAACCGGGTGCGCGACACCGGCGACACCGGCCTGCTGCTGATCACCCACTACACCCGGATCCTGCGCTACATCAAGCCCGACTTCGTGCACGTCTTCGTCGCCGGTCGAATCGTCGAGCAGGGCGGCCCGGAACTGGCCGACAAGCTCGAGGAAGAGGGCTACGAGCGGTACGTCGCCGGGGCTGGTTCGGCGCGGGCCTGACCTCGAAGGAAGGGTCGGTCACCAGGATGACCACCATCGCGATCCCGCCCGGGATGCCGCAGTACGACGACGTGCCCCGCTACGACGTGGCGGCGGTACGCGCCGACTTCCCGATCCTCGGGCGGGAGATCAACGGGCATCCGTTGGTCTACCTGGACAGCGCCAACACCTCGCACAAGCCGCGCCAGGTGCTCGACGTGCTGGCCGCGCACTACGCCCGCCACAACGCCAACGTGTCCCGCTCGGTGCACACGCTCGGCACCGAGGCGACCGAGGCGTACGAGGGGGCCCGGGCGAAGATCGCCCGGTTCGTCAACGCGCCGAGCGTCGACGAGGTGGTCTTCACGAAGAACTCCACCGAGGCGATCAACGTCGTGGCGTACGCGTTCTCCAACGCCTCGCTGCGCCCCGACGGTGATCCCCGGTTCCGGTTGGGGCCGGGTGACGAGATCGTCATCTCGGAGATGGAGCACCACTCGAACATCGTTCCGTGGCAGCTGTTGGCCGAGCGGACCGGCGCGACGCTGCGCTGGTTCCCGGTCACCGACCAGGGCCGGCTGGACGAGTCGGGCCTGACCGACCTGGTCAACGAGCGGACGAAGATCGTCTCGCTGGTGCACATGTCCAACATCCTCGGCACCGTCAACGCCACCTCGCGGATCACGGCCCGGGTCCGCGAGGTGGGTGCGCTGCTGCTGCTGGACTGCTCGCAGTCGGTGCCGCACATGCCGATCGACGTGGTCGACCTGGACGCCGACTTCATCGTCTTCACCGGGCACAAGATGTGCGGCCCGACCGGCATCGGCGTGCTGTGGGGGCGTGGCGAGCTGCTGGCGGCGATGCCGCCGGTGTTCGGCGGCGGCTCGATGATCGAGACGGTGGCGATGGGCGGCTCCACGTACGCCCCGCCGCCGGCCCGCTTCGAGGCGGGTACCCCGCCGATCGCCGAGGCGGTCGCCCTCGGGGCGGCCGTGGACTACCTCACCGGCGTCGGCATGCGGGCGATCCAGTGGCACGAGAAGGAGCTGACCGCGTACGCGCTGGACGCCCTGGCCACCGTGCCCGGTCTGCGGATCTTCGGCCCGGAGGTGCCGGTCGGTCGGGGCGGCACCATCTCCTTCGCGCTCGGCGACGTGCACCCGCACGACGTGGGGCAGGTGCTCGACTCCCTCGGGGTACAGGTGCGGGTGGGTCACCACTGCGCCCGGCCGGTCTGCACCAGGTTCGGGGTGCCGGCCACCACGCGGGCCTCGTTCTACCTCTACACCACCACCGAGGAGATCGACGCACTGGTGGCGGGTCTGGAGCAGGCGCGGAAGGTGTTCGGTTGATGCAGCTTGAGTCTCTTTACCAGGAGATCATCCTGGACCACTACAAGCATCCGCACGGTCGCGGGCTGCGTGACGCCGCCGACCCGGCCGACCAGGTCGGCGAGGCGCACCACGTCAACCCCACCTGCGGTGACGAGATCACCGTCCGGGTGGCCACCGACGGCGAGACGCTGCACGACGTGTCGTACGACGGCATGGGGTGTTCGATCAGCCAGGCGTCCGCGAGCGTGCTGCACGAGCTGCTGACCGGCCGTGGTGCGAGCGAGGCGTTCGAGGTGCACGAGGCGTTTCTGACGCTGATGTCCGGTCGTGGTCAGGTCACGCCGGACGAGGACGTACTCGGCGACGGGGTGGCGTTCGAGGGCGTCGCCCGCTATCCCGCCCGGGTCAAATGCGCGCTGTTGCCGTGGATGGCGTTCAAGGACGCCGCGGCACGCGCCGGTGTGGGCGCGAGCCCGACGGAGGTGAAGGCATGACCGAGGAGACCAGCAGCACGCCGGAGTCGGGCGCGGTGGCGACCGACGGCGCGGCGACCCCGGCGACCGGCGGCGCGGCGACCGGCGGTAAGGCCGCCGTCGCCGACGTCGAGGAGGCGATGAAGGACGTCGTCGACCCGGAGCTGGGCATCAACGTGGTCGACCTCGGCCTGGTGTACGGCGTGCACGTCGACGACGACAACGTCGCCACCCTGGACATGACGTTGACCTCGGCGGCCTGCCCGCTGACCGACGTGATCGAGGACCAGGCCCGCCAGGCGTTGACCACCGGCCCCGGTGGTGGCCTGGTCAACGACATCCGGATCAACTGGGTCTGGCTTCCCCCGTGGGGACCGGACAAGATCACTGACGAGGGGCGCGACCAGCTCCGCTCCCTCGGTTTCAACGTCTGACAGCTCCTCCGGGCAGACTCCGGAGTGCATCCTCGGGCGCGGCATCCACCGGGTGCCGCGCCCGAGGCCGTTATGGAGGCACCTTCCCGTCGTGGCGGCGAGCCTGCCGGGCACGGTCAATGGGCGATCCCGCACTGTCGAGCTGGGAGCGCGGACGCATCGCGGCATCGAGTCACTCCGACGGTCGCAGCGGCGTGGTCGGATAATCCGTGGCGCCGCCGCGACGGGCGGCCGCAGCATGACCCAGTGAGTGAGGCGTACCCGACGAACTCGTGTCCTGGCGTCGTTGCCGCCACCGCTCGTCGGCAGCGGACCGCGGCGGACGGCATCTCACCACGGCGTCCGTCGTGACCGGCGCGTTGCTCGCCGGTCTGGTCGCCGGCTACGGCGTGGCCGTCCCGGTCGGCGCGATCGCCGTGCTGATCCTCGGGCTCGCCGCGCGGACCTCGTTCCGGGTCGGCGCGGCCGCCGCGCTCGGGGTGGCCACCGCCGACGGGTTGTACGCCGGTGTCGCGGCGTTCGGTGGCGCGGCGGTCGCCGGTGGGCTCGCGCCGGTGGCCGGGCCGCTGCGGCTGGTCGGCGCGACAGTGCTGCTCGCCCTCGCCGCCCACGGCGCGTGGCGCGCCCTGCGGGTGCGTGGCCCACGCCGGTCCCCGAACCGCTCGCCGGTGATCGTCCCGGCCGTCTCGTCGGCCGGCGGCGTGGACCAGCCACCGGCGGACGACGCGTCGCCGGGACCTGGCCTGCCGGAGCGGGGCGGGATGGCCACCCCGGCCCGGGCGTTCGCCGGGATTCTCGCGCTGACCCTGCTCAACCCGGCCACCATCGTCTACTTCACCGCCCTGGTGCTCGGCCGTGGTGACCCGGCCGGGTCCGCCCTCGCGGCCGCGCTGCTCTTCACAATCGGTGTGTTCGTGGCCTCGGCCAGCTGGCAGTTGCTGGTGGCAGCGGGCGGCACACTGATCGGTCGGGCGCTCACCAGTGAGCGCGGACGCCTGCTCACCGCCCTGCTGTCGAGCGCGATCATCACGGTGCTCGCCATCAGCATGCTGCTCAACGGATGATCCGTACCCGGAGCCAGGGCCGGCCCGCCGCCTCGTCGCCGGTCCGAGGTGACGGTTTCGGCGCTCGGCGCTCGGCGGGGGCGATCTCGCATGCCGTACGGTCAGGGGATGAGTAGCCGACCTGCGGCCGGGGGCGGCCGGTGGGTCGACGTCGACCCGGCCCGGACCAACCGCTGGGTCGCCGGCTTCACCGACCGGCACGGCCCGCCCGCCATCACCATCCAGGAGTACGGTCTACTGCTGACCGCCCCGGACCGTGCCAGCGCCGGGCTGCACACCCCGCCGGGTGCACCGGCCACCACCGATCTCGATGCCTTCGTTGCTGCTGCGCTCGCGCCGCGCCGGATCGGCCTGCTGCTGGCGCGCAAGGGGGCGGTGGCGATGGGGATCGCCGAAGGGGAGCGGCTACCGGTGCACAAGGTCGACACCCGTTACGTGCAGGGGCGTACCGCTGCGGGTGGTTGGTCCCAGCAGCGGTTTGCTCGCCGCCGGGACAACCAGGCCAAGGCGGCGTTGGCCGACGCGGCGGAGCTGGCGGTGCGGCTGCTGCTGCCGGAGGCGGATCGCCTGGACGCGGTGGTCGCCGGCGGTGACCGGCGGGCGGTGGACGCGATCCTCGCCGACCGGCGACTCGACCCGCTGGCGGCGCTGCGCGCGGAGCGGCTGCTCGACGTTCCCGAGCCCCGGTACGCGGTGCTGCTCGACGCGGTCACCGCCGCTCGCGCGGTCCGCATCCTCGTCCGCGACCCCACCTGACCGACGCCCCCGACCGATGTAGGAAGGGCCCCTTTTTAACACGAGCGGTGAGAAGGGTTCCCTTCTATACCGCAGGCGTTAACAAGGGGCCCTTCCTTGCACCTCAGACCGCGCCGGTGAACGTGTCGCAGGAGGCCGGGTCGCCGCTGTCGTATCCCCGGTTGAACCACTGCTTACGCTGCTCCGACGAGCCGTGGGTGAACTCGTCCCGGTTCACCGGCCGGTTGGCCCGCTTGGAGATGGCGTCGTCACCGATGGCCTCGGCGGTGTCGATGGCCTCGGCGATGTCCCGCTCGGTGATGCTGGTGAAGATCTTCTGCCCGCGCTCGTCGGCCGTGCCGGTGGCGTTCTTCGCCCAGGCTCCGGCGTAGCAGTCGGCCTGCAACTCCAGCCGTACCGACAGCTCGTTGGCGTTGCCCGGGTCGCGCTGCTGCTGGCGGCGGACCTGCTCGTTGGTGCCGAGCAGGTTCTGCACGTGGTGGCCGTACTCGTGGGCCAGCACGTACGGCTGGGCGAACTCACCCTCGGCGCCCAGTTGCCTGGCGAGCACCTCGTAGAAGGAGAGGTCGATGTAGACCAGCGAGTCGGCCGGGCAGTAGAACGGGCCGACGCCGGAGTCGGCCTGGCCGCAGGCGGTGTTGACGGCCTGGCTGAAGAAGACGGTGCGGGTCGGGCGGTACTGCTCGCCGAGGGACTCCGGCAGGGCGGTGCGCCAGTACGCCTGGATCGAGTTGACGTAGAGGGTGTTGCGGCAGTCGAGCTGCTCAAGGGCGTTCTCGGCGGAGCAGCGCTGCTCCAGCGCGGCGTTGTCACCCTGCTCCTCGCCGCCGGTCATGGCGTTCAGGCCGAAACCGCCACCGACGAGGGCCACCAGCACGGCGATGACGATGCCGACGATGCCGCCGCGCCCGCCGCCGATCGGGATGGGAATGCCCATCCCGCCGCCTCCGCCGCTACCGCGCCGGTCCTCCACCTGGCTGGTGTCTATCCGTGCGTTCTCGTTCAGCTCCATGGTGACCCCGATCAGTCTGTGGCTCATGGGCCGGAACCGGGTCCGGTCCGCCATCCGGTACCCGACGATCTTGGTCGGTAATCCGCGTGGAGTGTCGGCCGGGGCCCGGTACAATCGACGCCGTGCTGCGCTGCGAAGGCTGAACGCCCCGCGCCGACGGGTCACCTCGACTCGCCGGCGCTTTCGTGTGCCCTGAGTCAGCCCTTCGGATCCCGAGAGCGAGTACCGCGAAATGATCACTGCCACCGGCCTGGAACTGCGTGCCGGATCCCGGATCCTGCTGTCCGACACCACGCTGCGGGTCCAGCCCGGCGACCGGATCGGCCTGGTCGGGCGCAACGGCGCCGGCAAGACCACCACGTTGAAGGTGCTCGCCGGTGAGGGCCAGCCGTACGCCGGCCAGGTCGACCGGCGCAGCGCCGTCGGCTACCTGCCACAGGACCCGCGTACCGGCGACCTGGACGTCACCGGCCGGGACCGGGTGCTCTCCGCCCGTGGCCTGGACGTGCTGATGGCCGGGATGAAAGAGCTGGAGGCCCAGCTGGCCGAGGGCGGCGACGAGCGCCTGGTGCGCCGGTACGGCGCGCTGGAGGACCAGTTCGCCGCGCTCGGCGGGTACGCGGCGGAGGCCGAGGCGGCCCGCATCTGCGCGAATCTGGGGTTGCCCGACCGGGCCCTGGCGCAGACCATCGGCACCCTCTCCGGCGGTCAGCGTCGCCGTATCGAGCTGGCCCGGATCCTGTTCCGCGACGCGGGCGAGAACGGCGGCGGGATCCTGCTGCTGGACGAGCCCACCAACCACCTCGACGCCGACTCGATCACCTGGTTGCGGGGCTTCCTCGCCAATCACAAGGGTGGGCTGATCGTGATCTCCCACGACGGCGACCTGCTGGAGTCGGTGGTCAACAAGGTGTGGTTCCTGGACGCCACCCGCAGCGTGGTCGACGTCTACAACCTGGGCTGGAAGGCGTACCTGGCGGCGCGGGAGACCGACGAGCGTCGTCGCCGCCGGGAGCGGGCCAACGCCGAGAAGAAGGCCGGCGCGCTGATGGCCCAGGCCGACAAGATGCGGGCCAAGGCCACCAAGACGGTCGCCGCGCAGAACATGGCCCGCCGGGCCGAGCGGCTGCTGTCCGGCCTGGATGAGGTCCGGGTCGCCGACAAGGTGGCCAAGGTGCGGTTCCCGGCTCCGGCGCCGTGCGGCAAGACCCCACTGACCGCGACCGGCCTGTCCAAGTCGTACGGCTCGTTGGAGATCTTCACCGACGTGAACGTGGCGGTGGACCGGGGCTCCCGGGTGGCCATCCTCGGGCTCAACGGCGCCGGCAAGACCACCCTGTTGCGGATGCTCGGCGGGCTGCTGGAGCCGGACACCGGCGAGGTACGCCCCGGTCACGGACTGCGGTTGGGTTACTACGCTCAGGAGCACGAGACGCTGGACGTGGAGCGGACCGTGCTGGAGAACATGCGGGCCGCCGCGATCGAGCAGACCGACACCGAGCTGCGGAAGATCCTGGGCGCCTTCCTCTTCTCCGGCGAGGACGTCGACAAACCGGCCGGTGTCCTCTCCGGCGGGGAGAAGACCCGGCTCGCCCTGGCCACGCTGGTCTGCTCCGGCGCCAACGTGCTGCTGCTGGACGAGCCGACCAACAACCTGGACCCGGTCAGCCGGGAGCAGGTGCTCGACGCCATCGCCCGCTACCCGGGCGCGATCGTGCTGGTCACGCACGATCCGGGTGCGGTGCTGGCGCTCAAGCCGGACCGGGCGATCCTGCTGCCGGACGGCGACGAGGACGCCTGGAGCGACGATCTGCTGGAACTGGTCGAGCTGGCCTGAGATCGGCGCCACGTCACCTATCGGGAAGCTGACATCGCATAGCGTGTCGGTTGGCGAATAGTTGATATCTGGCGCATGATCGTTCGAGACGGTCTAATAGGTGGGACCGTATCCGAACCGCACAGTCTGGGACGTGAGGACACAGCATGGCAGCCACTGGCACAGCCACCAGCACTGAGAAGGGTCGCCGGATCGTCGGAGCCGAGCGTCAGACGCTCGCGAAGGACCTCGTCAAGCGGTACACCGGGGGCGAGAGCATCCGGGCGCTCGCGGCCTCGACCGGGCGATCGTACGGGTTCATCCACCGCGTGCTCACCGAGTCCGGGGTGCAGCTGCGGCAGCGCGGCGGCGCTCGGCGTCGCAAGAAGGCGTGACCCGCCCGTCAGCGTCGTCCATCAGCACCGCCACCACCACCGTGACCCGGGCCGCCCGGTGACCGCCGAGGCGACCGGGGTCCGGCTGGAATGCGACGGGCCGGTCGCCACTGTCACCCTGTGCCGGCCCGACGTGCTCAACGCGCAGACACCGGCGATGTGGCGCGCGATGAGCGACTTCTCCCGGGAGCTGCCCGGCGACGTACGCGTGGTCGTGGTGCGCGGTGAGGGGCGAGCCTTCTCCGCCGGCCTCGACCTGTCGGTGGCCGGTGCCTCCGGCCCCGGTTCTTTCGCCGAGCTGACCACCCTGTCGGAGCAGGAGTGCGCCGACCGGATCGCCGAGTACCAGGGCGGGTTCACCTGGCTGCACCGGCCGGACGTCATCTCGATCGCCGCTGTCCAGGGGCACGCCATCGGTGCCGGCTTCCAACTCGCGCTCGCCTGCGACCTGCGGGTGTTGGCCGAGGACGCGACGTTCTCCATGGCCGAGGTGACGCTGGGCCTGGTCCCCGACCTGGCCGGCACCAAGCGTCTGGTCGAGCTGGTCGGCTACCCGCGTGCCCTGGAGATCTGCGCCACCGGGCGACGGATGGGCGCGGCCGAGGCCGACCGGATCGGCCTGGCCACCCTGGTGGTGCCGCGCGCCGAGCTGGACGGCGCGGTGCGTGACCTGACCGCCGGGCTGCTCGGCCACCACCGGGACGCCGTCGTCGAGATCAAGGCACTGCTTGCCGGAGCCGCCGGTCGTACCCACGCCGAGCAGCAGCGCGCCGAGCGGGAGGCACAGACCAGGCGGCTGCGGGATCTCGCCGGTCGAGGAGAATAGTAAGGACCGTTCGGGAAGATCCGGGTTACTCGCGTGGTTGTCGTAGTCATCGGGAGAATTGACCCGACAGCGAACGGCGTCCTGACTCGGAGGTGAGCGTGTCCCACCCGATGACCGGTGGCGGCGTGGGCGGTTGGAGCATGCTCCGGTCGATGCGTAGTCAGGACGACATCGCCACGCACCGGCTCAAGCGCGGCGTCGCCCGCCGGATCGTGGCCTTCGCCCACCCCTACCGACGCGACATCGCGGTCTTCCTGCTCACCGTGATCATCGCCGCGGTGATCGGGGTGGCCACCCCGCTGCTGGCCGGTGACGTGATCGACACGATCACCCAGGGCGGTCCCGAGGCCGGGGCGGCGGTGGTCCGGCTGGCCCTGTTCATCGCCGCGCTCGCGGTCGCCGACGCCCTCCTGTCGCTGGCCCAACGGTGGTATTCGGCCCGCATCGGCGAAGGCATCATCCTCGACCTGCGCACCCGCGTCTACGACCACGTGCAGCGGATGCCGTTGCAGTTCTTCACCCGCACCCAGACGGGTGCGCTGGTCAGTCGGCTCAACAACGACGTGATAGGCGCGCAGCGGGCCTTCACCTCGACGTTGTCCGGCGTGGTCAGCAACGTGATCCAACTGGTCCTCACCGCCGCCGTGATGCTCACCCTCTCCTGGCAGATCACGGCGTTGTCGCTGGTGCTGTTGCCGGTCTTCATCATCCCGGCACGCCGGGTGGGTCGGCGGTTGGCCGAGATCACCCGCGAGTCGTACGACCTCGACGCCAAGATGAACGCGACGATGACCGAGCGGTTCGGGGTCGCCGGCGCGTTGCTGGTGAAGCTCTTCGGCCGACCCGACGCCGAGGCGGCCCGCTTCGCCGCGCGGGCCGAACGGGTCCGCGACATCGGCATCACCTCCGCGATGTACTCGCGGACCTTCTTCGTGGCCATGCTGCTGGTGGCCTCCCTGGCCCAGGCCCTCACCTACGGCCTCGGCGGTTGGCTCGCGGTCAGCGGCCAGGTCAGCGCCGGCACCGTGGTGACCCTGGCGCTGCTGCTCACCCGCCTCTACGGCCCGCTGACCGCGCTGAGCAACGTCCGGGTGGACGTGATGAGCGCGTTGGTGTCGTTCGACCGGGTCTTCGAGGTGCTCGACCTGGAACCGGGCATCAAGGAGCGGCCCGACGCGGTGCGGATCCCCGAGGGGGCGGGCAGCGTCGAGTTCCGCGACGTCCGGTTCCGCTACCCGAGCGCCGCGGAGATCTCGCTGGCCTCGCTGGAGGAGGTCGCCGCGCTGGATCGTACGGTCAACGAGCCGGTGCTCAAGGGGGTCTCGTTCAACGTCGAGCCGGGGCAGATGGTGGCGTTGGTCGGCCCCTCCGGTGCCGGCAAGTCCACCCTGTCCATGCTGATCTCCCGCATCTACGACGTCACCGACGGGCAGGTGCTGGTCGGTGGGGTCGACGTCCGCGACGCCCGGCTCGACTCGCTGCGCGACGAGATCGGTGTGGTCACCCAGGATTCGCACCTGTTCCACGAGACCATCGCGGAGAACCTGCGGTACGCCAAGCCGGACGCCACCGACGACGAGCTGTGGGCGGCCCTGGCCGGAGCGCAGGTCGCCGACCTGGTCAGGTCGCTGCCCGACGGGCTCGAAACCACCGTCGGTGAGCGCGGCTACCGCTTCTCCGGCGGCGAGAAGCAGCGCATCGCCATCGCCCGCCTGCTGCTCAAGGCGCCGTCGATCGTGATCCTCGACGAGGCGACCGCCCACCTGGATTCGGAGAGCGAGGCGGCGGTGCAACGGGCACTGGCGGTGGCGTTGACCGGGCGTACCGCCCTGGTGATCGCCCACCGGCTCTCCACCGTCCGCGACGCCGACCAGATCCTGGTCCTCGACGACGGTCGGATCGTGGAGCGGGGCCGACACGACGAGCTGGTCGCCGTCGGCGGTCTCTACGCCGAGCTGTACCGCACCCAGTTCGCGGTGGCCGACTCGCCCACTCCGTACGCCGACGCCACCGGCCCGGAGCCGGTGGTCATCCCCTCCCGGGAGTACATCGCCGACGAGGCGCTGCCACCCGCCGCCGCGAACTGAGAGGACGTCTGAGCGGCGGGGTCACCCGGGGACGGCCGCGCGGAGTTCGGCGAAGGCGGCACCGAGGGTCTGCGGGGTGTAGTGCGCGTTCAGCCCGCTGGGGTTCGGCAGCACCCACAGCCGGGCGTCGGCCAGCCGCTCCGGCTGCGGCCCGAACCGGGCCTTCGGCCGGGCGAAACCGATCCGGTACGCGGTGACGCCGACCACCGCGACCCAGCGTGGCCGGTACCGGGCCACCTTGTCGGTGAGCCGGCCCGCGCCGTCGACCAGTTCGGCGGCGGTCAACTCGTCGGCGCGGGCGCTGGCCCGGGCCACCATGTTGGTGATGCCGAGCCCGAACGTGGGTAGCTCGTCCTGCTCGCTGGGGTGCAGCAGGCGTGGGGTGAACCCACCTCGGTGCAGCGCCGGCCAGAACCGGTTGCCGGGGCGGGCGAAGTGCCAGCCGGTCGCCGCCGACCAGAGTCCCGGGTTGATGCCGACGAAGAGGACGTCCAGCCCGGTGGCGATGACGTCCGGGATGGTCCTGTCGGCCGCTGCGGCCAGATCCTCGCGGCTGGGGCGCGGGTACGGTCGGGGCGACACATGGCCCGGCTGGGTGGCCTGCCCCGACCTGCCGTGGAAAGTCTTCGGCCGGTGCGGCTTCGCGCTGCTCACAGGCCGCGCAGCGCGCCACCGTCGACCGGGATGGTGACGCCGGTGAGGTAGCTGGCCGCAGGGGAGAGCACGAAGGCGGCGACCCGACCGAACTCGGCGGGGTCACCGATGCGCCGCAGCGGGACGCCCGCCTCCGCCTCGGCCCGGGCGCGCTCGGGGTCACCGGTGGCGGCGAAGAGTTCCCGGTTGCGGTCGGTCAGGATCCGTCCCGGCAGCAGCCCGACCACCCGTACACCGCGCGGGCCGTACTCGTCGGCGACGTCCTTGGCGACGCCGGCCAGACCTGGCCGTAGTCCGTTGGAGATGCCCAGTCCGGGCACCGGCCCGCGCGCCGAGGTGGAGAGCACCAGCGCGATGGCACCGCCGTCGGGCAGCGCGGCGGCGACGGTACGTACCATCCGGACGCTGCCGAGGAAGACGGTTTCGAAGGACCGCCGCCACTGCTCGTCGTCGACCGACGCGGCGCTGCCGGCGGGTGGTCCACCGACGGAGACCAGGGCCCCGTCGACGCGGCCGAAGTGACGCCGCGCGGTGGCGAGCAGCTGGTCGGGTGTCGCCGGGTCGGCCAGGTCGGCGGTGACGCCGACGGCCCGGTCGGGGCCGCCGAGGCCGGCCACGGCGGACTCCACCGACTCGGCGTGTCGGGCCGACAGCACCACCCGGGCGCCATCGGCCACCAGGCACTGCGCGGTGGCGTAACCAAGCCCACGGGAGGCACCGGTGAGCACGTAGACCCGATCGGTCAGTCCGAGATCCATGCCGACGATCCTGCCCCAGCCCGTCCGGCGGGAAACAGCCCGGTGCGCTGGACCGCGCCGTTCAGGGACGGGCGGGGCGCAGCAGGCGTACCCGACCGGCGACCTGGACGGCGACCGCGCCGCCGGCCCGTCCGAGGGCGGGGAAGCGGCGGCGGCGCGGGGCCCGGTGTCCGTCGTAGCGGAACTCCGCTTCGCGTACGGCGAGTTCCTCGGCGCCGAGTGCCGGCAGGGCGGCGCGGGCGTGTAGCGCGCGGGCCAGGTCCCAGCCGTCCCGGAACCCGCCAGCGCCGGGTCGTCCGGCCGCCCACTCGGTGAACGCCGTGGGCCAGGCGGGGCCGAGCCCGGCGGCGAGCAGCGGCCAGTGCCGGGCCACCTCGCCAGCGCGCTTGCGTAGCAGCGCCAGGCGGGCGGCGGCCAGCGGGCCGGGTGCGAAGCCGGGCGGCGGCGGACCACCGGCCACCAGGGCCGCGACCAGTTCCGCCTGCCGTGCCGCGAGCGATCCGGTCGACTCGGCCGGTCCGTCCGGGGTCACGTCACCACCGGGAAACCGCAGGCGGTGGCGATGGCGTCCAGTTCGGTACGTAGCTCGGTCGCCGACGGGTAGTGCCCGTCACGCTCCAACAGCGCCGCCGGTGGACGGTGCCGGGAGCACAACTCGGCGAGCAGCGCCAACACCTCCTGCCCGATCGGGTCGGTGTGGGTGTCGTGGTAGAAACCGCCGCGCTCGGCACCACCCGCGACGTGTAGGTAGGCCACCCGTTCCAGGGGCAGGCGCTCCAGCAGCGCGACCGGGTCGGTGCCCCGGTTGCGGGCGTTGGCGTAGACGTTGGCCACGTCGAGCAGCAGCAGCGCTCCGGTGCGTTCCAGGATCTCGTTGAGAAACGCCGCCTCGTCGAGCTCGTCGTCCGGCCAGTCGAACAGGGCGGCGATCGGTTCCAGCGCGATCGGCACCGGCAGGCCCGCCTGGGCGCGGGCGATGTTGGCGCACACCGCGTCGACGGCCTCGTGGGTGCGGGGCAGCGGCAGCAGGTGACCCGCTTCCAGGCCGCCCGCCCGGACGAAGGCGATGTGTTCACTGACCAGGGGTGCCGCCAGCAGTTGCGCGACCGCCGCCAGGTGGGCGACCCGGGCTGGCTCGACCGGCTCCGCGCCGCCGAGGGAGAGCCGCACGCCGTGGGGTACCACGGTGACACCTCGGTCGCGTAGCTCGACCAGGCCGTCCGGCACTGGACCAGCGGTCGGCACCGACTCGGCGATCACCTCGACGAAGCGCAGGCCGGGTAGCTCGGCGACGAAGCCGGAGATCTCCGGGCGCCAGCCGATGCCCACACCGTGCGGGGTGTTCATCCGCCACAGCCTCCGCCACCGCAGCCGCCGCCGCCTCCGCAGCCCCCGCCGTCACCAGAGCCACCGGAGCCCGCGGTGCTGCCGCCGCCACACGAGGCGATGGAGCTGGTGCCCCCGGTCGCGATGTGGCGTTGGATCTCCGCCTGCTGGGCGAAGGCCGGGTCGAGCGACCAGAGCGAGGCGGTGCCGTAGAGGGCCACGGCCATGGCCGCTCCCGCCGCTCCGTAGGTGGCGTACGACGGGTTCGCGGCGGGGGAGAGGTGCCGGTTGCGTTGGCGTAGTGCGCGCAGCGCGGCTTCGGCTGCCCGGGTACGGCGGGGCGCCCGGACCAGCAGCACGATGGTCAGTACGGTGAGCGCCAGCACGGTGAGCACCAGGTACCCGACCGGGCGGTCGTTGGCGAGCCCGGCGACGATCCGGGCGACACCGACCGCCAGCAGGGCGACCAGCAGCAGCGGACCCTGACGCAGGGCGCTGCGCCGGTCCGGGCCGACCGCGAGACCGCGCTCGTCGAGCCCGTCGCGCAGCTCGACGAGGGCACGTTGGACCCACTCGGTGCGCCGCACGTCCCGGGCCCGGGTGCGCTGCGTCGCGGCGTAGTGGATGGCGCGGTCGAGTGGGGTGGGCGCGAGCGGCAGCGGTGCGTCGGCGCTCAGCCGGTGCTCCGTGTCGACACCGATCACACCCTGGCTGCGCAGGGTGGCCAGCGACGCCCAGACGGCGAAGTCGTCACCGCCGTTGAGGTAGGCGATCTGCTGCGGGCCCAACTGGTCGACGGGCGGGGCGGCCCGGCCACTCAACAACGACCGGCGGCGGACCAGCACGATGGCGACGGCGATCACCACGACCACCAGGTAGGCCCTGATGAAGGTGGGACCGGGGATTCCCCAGGTGTCGTAATCGACCGCGAAACCCATCATGGCCTGCTCCTGTCACGCGAGGGGACGCGGTCTCATTGTGGAGCGGCGATGCCAGCACCCGGCTGCCCGGGTAGCTGAGTTACCTTCTCGTTACCTGCCGACTCAGCGTCGGCGTACCGCCTCCTCGACCAGGTCGAGCACTGCGCCCAGGTCGCCGGCCGGGCGGCCCATCGCCAGGTGCAGGACCAGCCCGTCGTAGGCGAGTTCGAGGAATCGGGCCAGCACGTCGATGGGGACGTCCTCGCGGAGCACGCCGGCCTCCCGTTGCCGGGCCAGCCGGTCCCGGGTGGCCTCGGCGATGGCGGCCGAGCGTTGCGCCCAGCGGTCGGCGAAGGCCGGATCGGTACGCAGCCGCCGGGACACCTCCAACTGGCTGCCCAGCCACCCGGTGGTGTCCGGCGAGACCGCCCGGGCGAGCAGGTCGCGCATCACCTGGACGAGTCCGTTGCGGGCGACCGTCTCCACCATCGTCGCCGCGTCGTCCTCGGCGACGGCGAGGAAGAGGGAGTCCTTGTCCCGGAAGTGGTGGAAGATGGCTCCCCGGGAAAGCCCGGTGGCCTCCTCCAGGCGACGGACGGTCGCGCCCTCGTAGCCGTGCCGAGCGAAGCAGGCTCGCGCGGCGGCGAGAATCTCCTGTCGGCGGGCCTCGAGCTGATCCGGGCTTACTCTGGGCACATGTCGATCGTGTCAGGTCCCGCCCGCTGACGCAAACCGTACGTACGGCTTGGTGCCGGGTCGCCCGTCCGTGTGGCGTCTCCTCCCGTCCGACATCACCGCGTGACGTTCCGCCCTGTCGGCGAGGTACCCGATTCCCGTAAGGTGCCCGAGTGCCGCTGCTCCTGCTGGATCTGGACAACACCCTGCTCGATCGGGCCGGGCCGTTCCGCACCTGGGCAGAGCGCTTCCTCGACGGCATCGGAGCGCCACCGAGCGACATCGAATGGTTACTCTCCATTGATGCTGACGGATTGACTGATCGCTGGGACGTGGCGGACGCGATCCGCGACCGCTACCGGCTGCGGATCCCCTCCATCGACCTCGTGGAGGAGTTGCACGACGGGGTCGTCGAGTTCACCCGGCTGGACCCGTTGGTGGCGTGCGCCCTGCGGATCGCCGACGACGCCGGCTGGATGCCGGTGGTGGTGAGCAACGGCGCGGTCCGGCAGCAGGATGCCAAGATCCGCCGAACCGGACTCGATCGCTACATCGCCGACTGGGTGATCTCCGAGGAGGCCGGGGTCAGCAAGCCCAACCCCCGCATCTTCGCCCTCGCCGCCCAGCGGGCCCGGATGCCGTTGCGTGGTGCGTGGGTGGTCGGGGACGGCCCGGAGGCGGACATCGGCGGGGCCACGGCGGTCGGCCTGCCCAGCATCTGGTTGCACCGGGGGCGTCCCTGGACCGACGCCCGGTTCGCGCCCACGGCGACCGTGGACACGGTGATCGCCGCCATCGCAGAGATCATGGGTGCCTAGGCGCTAATTCGGTTGACCCGGTCGAAGGCGCCGACGAGTATGGGCCGCGCATCGTGCGTCCCGGGCGGGTGCCCGGTCGAGAGAGGAGGTCGGTCATGGCCGTCTTCGCAGGTCACGTCCTGTCTCCCCATACCTCGACCAAGGGATCACCAGCGCCATGCGCGACCACGATTTTCCGGCGCCCGAGCGCCGTACTCGCGGCGGACGCCGCTTCGACGACGACGAACCACGTTTCCTGAAGCGCGGCCGCCCGGCCGCCGCCTTCACCGAACCCGACGAGCCTGACCCGGGCAGCGACGAGAGCTGGTCCTCCTGGGACGAGGCGGTGCACGGGCCATTGCCGCACCCGGAGTGGCTGGTCACCGAGTTGGCCGCGAAGGACGTCGAACTCGGTGTGCTCAAGACCGGCAAGGAGGCCGACGTCCATCTGGTGCGCCGGGGCGTACCGGACACCGACCGGTTCTGCCTGCTCGCGGCGAAACGCTACCGGGATCCCCGCCACCGGCTCTTCCACCGCGACGCGGGGTACCTCGAAGGGCGCCGGGTGCGCCGCTCCCGCGAGATGCGGGCGATGACCGGCCGCACCGCGTTCGGTCGGCAGATGATCGCCGGGCAGTGGGCGGCGGCGGAGTTCGCGGCGCTGAGCCGGCTCTGGGAGATCGGTCAGCGCTACGGCACTATCACCGTGCCGTACCCTGTGCAGCTGCGGGGCACCGAGCTGATGCTGGAGTTCCTCGGCGACCCCGGCGAGGGCAGGGCCGCGCCCCGGCTGGCCGGGCTGCGCCCGGAGTCGGCCGAGCTGCTCGGGCTGTGGGAGCAGCTGATCGACGCCCTGGTCGTGCTGGCTCGGGCCGGGTACGCGCACGGCGACCTGTCGCCGTACAACCTGTTGGTGCACGAGGGGCGGCTGGTGTTGATCGACCTGCCGCAGGTGGTCGACGTGGTGGTGAACCCGCAGGGGCGGGAGTTCCTGGCCCGCGACGTCCGGATCGTCGCCCACTGGTTCGTCGCCCGGGGTCTGTCGGCGGACCGCGCCGACCCGACAGCGCTGACCGACCTGCTGTGCCGCGAGGCGGGTCTGGCCTGATCCGACGGGCTCCGGTTGCCGGTCAACGGTAGCTGGAGCCCGTCGGCGGTTCCTGCCCTGGGTGTGACCGCCGACCCCCGTCGTCCGGAGCTACTGGAGATACCGTTCGACCTCGGACACCGGGCGGGCGCCCTGCGCCTCGGGGTCGCCATGGGCCTGTCGGGCGGCGCGGCGGCGGCGCAGCAGGTCCCAGCACTGGTCGAGAGACTCCTCCAGCTCACGCAGGCGGGTACGGGCCTCGTCGTCGGTGCCCGCCTCGTGGGCTTGCGCCTGTGCCCGCAGCCGGTGCTCCTCGTCGACCAGATCCGAGATCCGGCTCAGGATGGTCTTGTCGTCCATGTCCTGAGCCTGGCACAGCGAGCCCGACCACGCCGGGCATTCCCGTCGGCGAATCCCACCGCAGTGCGCCCGTCCGTCCCGCCGGTGCCTGACCGGCCAGCGTGCCGGCTGTGCCGGTCCGGTTCCGCCCGGCGGGCCTGATCTGCGAGCGTGCCAGGCGGGCGGCTGTCCCGACCGGTCCGCGTGGGGTGGTCCGTGCGGGCCCGGCATCCGCCGGACGTCGGCGAGGTGACCTGCCCGGCATCCAGGGCCAGGGACGCGGTCGGCGCAGCGATGCGTACGGTCCGTGGTGGACGGCTCGCCGATAGTCGCTAGTGGACAGTGGGAATGTCGACAAAGAGGATTTCTCGTTGCGCGACTAGTGAGGAATGCCCGTACGATGTCATGCTCATTGCAACCGTGGCAGTTCGAAGAGTAGCGCCCCACGCCCCTGGGGCCATCACGTAGGAGCCGACCACTTCATGTCAGTCCAGAGCGGACACGCGGGATCCGTGCCCCTACGAACCGCGTCGGGTGTGGCGCCGTGACGGCTCCGATCGCCACCACCTCGACCCCGGCGGTTTCCGCCGTCGCCGACGCCGTGAGCGACCTGGTCGCCGAACTCGAACGGCAGCCACCCGGGCAGGTCAGCCCCTCGGTCTACGAGACGGGCCGACTCGTCGCCGACGCGCCGTGGCTCACCGGGCACGGCCGGCGACTGGCGTACCTGCTGGGGCAGCAGGGTGTCGACGGAGCCTGGGGCGCGGCCGGTGGGTACGCCCTGGTGCCGACGGCGAGCGCGGTGGAGGCGTTGCTGGCCGAACTGGTCCGCGCCGACCCGGCCGGGCCCGGCGCACCCACCCGGGCGGACCTGGTCCGGGCCGGCACGCGCGGACTGCTCGCCCTGGCGGGGCGGCTCGCCGCGGGCGGAGCCATGCCGGACACCCCGGCGGCGGACCTGATCGTGCCGGCCCTGGCGGCCAGGATCGACGCACACCTGACCCGGCTGCACCACGGCGACGACGCGTCGGCGAGCGAAATGCCCCGCGCGCTGCCCCCAGTTGACCGACGACGACTGAACACGGTCGACGCGCTGCTCGACACCGACCGCCCGGTTCCCGACAAGCTCTGGCACGCCTACGAGGTGCTGGGTCCGGCCGCCGCCGGCCGTACCGAGGTGAGTCCGGTGGCCGGGGCCGTGGGTGCCTCACCGGCGGCGACGGCGGCCTGGTTGGGTCACCGCCGCTCGGCGGATCGGTCCGCTCGGGCGTACCTCGACGAGGTGGTGTCCCGCCACGGCGGTCCGGTTCCCTGCTGCACGCCGATCACCGTCTTCGAGCGGTCCTGGACCCTGGCCACGCTGAGCCGGGTCGGCTTGCCGGCGCGGCCGTCGCCGGAGCTGATCGCCGAGCTGGTGGCCGCGCTCGGGCCGCGCGGCGCGGCGACCGGCCCCGGGCTGCCCGCCGACGCGGACACCACCTCGGCGACGCTGTACGCGCTCGCCCGGTTGGGGCGTCCGGTCGACCCGGTCAGCCTCGACCACTACGACCTCGGCAGCCACTTCTGCACCTGGCGGGGGGAGGACGGGCACTCGGTCACCACAAACGCGCACGTGCTGGAGGCGCTGGGCTGGCACTCCCGGCACACCGGGGACGGCGCGACCCGGTACGCACCCCGGGTGGCGGCACTCGCGGGCTGGCTCTGCGAGCGGCAGCAGCGCGACGGGCACTGGGCGGACCGGTGGCACGCCTCGCCGTACTACGCCACCTGTTGCGTGGTGCTGGCCCTGGCCCGGTACGCGCCGCCCGGGACGGCCACCGCATGCATCGACCGGGCCGTGGACTGGGTGCTGGCCACGCAGCGCGCCGACGGTGGCTGGGGGCGCTGGTCGAGCACGGCCGAGGAGACGGCGTACGCGGTGCACATCCTGCTCGGCCCGGGCCACCGGGACCGGCCCGAGGTGCCGTCCTCGGTGCGTCGGGCGCTGGCCCACCTGCCCGTCGAGACGACCGATCACCCCCCACTGTGGCATGACAAGGACCTGTACGCGCCGCTGCTCATCGTGCGGGCGGCGGTGCTGGCGGCCCGACACCTGGCGCTCGGTGTGGTCGCGCCGTCGGCGTACGCGGTGGGTGTCAGCGACTCGCGCGGGCATGATCACGATCGCTTGAGTTGATGGGTAGACGCTGTTAGGTTGCGCCGGGGTCGGTGTGCCGTGTGACGCACTCCTGACTGGCCGATCAACTAGCTCAGGGCCAGGGACGGTGTAATGGGTTCCCGCAGTTTCAGCCTGCGCACCAAGGTGGTGGCCCTGCTGACCTCGCTCGCGGCGCTCTGGGGCTTCGCCGCCTGGGTCACCGTCCCCGACGCTCTGAACCTGCTCGGCGTACGGCAACTCGACACCCGCGTGTTCGCACCCACCGAGCCGTTGCTGGCCCAGTTGCAGCTGGAACGGCGTACCTCGTTGGTCTACCTCGGACGCCCGCGTGCGACGCAGCGGGAGGAGCTGGCGAAGCTGCGCGAGCGTACCGACCGACTGGCCGCCGAGTTCGCCGAGTCGGCCGACAGCTGGCCGGTCGGCCTGTTCGGCGGCGACGCGCTGCACGACCGCATCGCGCGGCTCAAGCGACACCTCTCCGAACTGCCCGAGACGCGTACCGCCATCGACGAGCGCAACATCGGCCGTGGCGAGGCCGGCGCGGTGTTCACCGCGCTCATCGACTCGATCTACCAGGTGTACGACGAACTCGGCAACCTCGACGACGACCGGATCGTCGACGACACGGCCCAGCTGCACCGGCTCAACCGGGCCCGGGAGCTGCTGTCCCAGGAGGACGCCCTGCTGGCCGGGGTGCTCGCCGCAGGCCGGATCACCTCGGTCGAGCGGGCCGAGTTCACCCGGGTCGTCGGTGCGCGTCAGTTCGTCGCCGACCAGGCGATCGTCCGGTTACCCGAGGCCGATCAGCGCCGCTACGAGCAACTGGTCACCGGGTCGGCCTTCCGGCGGCTGGCCGACCTGGAGAACAGGGTCATGACCGGCAGCGGCACCTCCCGGGTGCCGTTGACCGCGTCGGAGTGGTCCGACGCCACCGGGGCGACGCTCGTCGAGATCGGCGACGTGGTGGTGGCCGCCGGAGACGACATCGTCAGCAACGCCACGCCGGTCGCGATCGGTGTCATCGTCCGACTGGTGCTCGTCGCCGGTCTCGGTCTGCTCGTGGTCATCGCCTCGGTGCTCGTCTCGATCACCACGGCACGGGACCTGAGACGGCAGTCGCGCCGACTGCGCGACGCCGCGTACCGGTTCGCCGACGAACGACTGCCGAGCGTGGCGGACCGGCTCGGGCGCGGCGAGCAGGTCGACACCGTCCCGGAGCCGCCGCCGAGCCTCGGCGACGGCGAGATCGCTGAGGTGGGCCGGGCCTTCGACGCGGTACGGACGGCCGCGGTCCGCACCGTGGCCGAACAGGTCGAGCTGCGTCGCACCACACGCGAGGTGTCGCTGAACCTGGCCCGGCGTACCCAGACCCTGGCGCACCGCCAGCTCACCCTGCTCGACTCGATGGAACGCCGCGAGCGGGACGCCGAGAAACTGGAGGACCTGTTCCGCGTCGACCACCTGGCCACCCGGATGCGCCGCCACGCGGAGAACCTGATCGTGCTCTCCGGCGCCACGCCCGGCCGGGCCTGGCGGCGTGGCGTCGCGATGCTGGACGTGATCCGTGGCGCGGTCGGCGAGGTCGAGGACTACAGCCGGGTCACCGTGCACCCGGTCGACGCGGTGGCGGTCGCCGGACGGGCTGTCGGTGACGTCATCCACCTGCTCGCCGAGTTGATCGAGAACGGGCTCTCGTTCTCCCCGTCGTACACCGGCGTCGAGGTACGCGGACAGGTGGTCGCCAACGGCTTCGCCGTCGAGATCGAGGACCGTGGACTGGGCATCCCCGAGGCGGAGCGGGCCGCCGCCAACCACCGCCTGCTGGACCGTGCCGAGCTGGGTCTGCCCGGCGAGTCCCGGCTCGGCCTCTACGTGGTGAGCCGGCTGGCCGCCCGGCACGACATCCGGGTCCGACTCAAGGAGTCCGCGTACGGCGGGACGACCGCCGTGGTGCTGCTCCCGAGCGACCTGCTCGTCGCCGACGGCGCCGAGCCGGACGGGACCGAGCCGGATGGCGGCGGCGACACCCGGGCCGAAACCCCGGCCGCCGCAGCGGAGCCGACGGCACCGACTGCCGCAGCGAACACCGCACCGGTGGACCTCGCTGACCCGGCAACGCCCACCGAGGGGCCAGAGCCCGACGTCGGGGCGTACCCCGCAGACGCCGACCGGGCCGGTCCGCAGGCTCCGCCCGTCGACGAGGCCGAGCTGCCGACCAGGTCGCGGCACCGTCCGGCGTACTCGTCGGCCCTGGACGGACCGACCGTCCCGATCGGACTTCCGCTGACCTCCCGCGCCGACTCCACTGTGGATCCGGGCGCCGGTGCGGTGGGCGAGACCGAGCTGAGCCGCACCGAGTCCGGCCTGCCGGTCCGGGTACGCCAGGCGAGCCTGGCCCCGGCGCTGCGGGCCGGGACCGAGGCGGTGGATGATGACGACGACGTGGTCCGCGAGCCCGAACGGGTGCGTCGCATGATGAGTTCGTACCAGACCGGCACCCGGCGGGGACGCTCCGACGCCGCTCGGCTGCTCGGTGCTGGCGGTCGGCCCGGGCTCGACGAAGGGCCCGACGACGCCGATCAACAGGGGACCTGATCGTCCTCTCCCGGTGAGCCGGGCGGGAACGGTCAGGTCCAAGTGAGCACGGCGATGAGCCGGGGGAGAAGAGGACGACGAAGTGGCGCAGAAGACGGCTTCGAGTGCCGACCTGACGTGGTTGCTGGATGACCTGGTTGGCCGGGTCAAGCAGGCCGAGCACGCGGTCGCCCTGTCCGCCGACGGTCTGCTGATGGCCTCGTCACAGGGGCTCAGCCGCGATGACGGTGAGCACCTGGCGGCGATGGCGGCCGGCATCCAGAGCCTGGCCCGGGGCGCTGGCAAGCGGTTCGGCGGTGGTCAGGTGCAGCAGACGATCATCGAGATGCAGTCGTCGTTCCTGTTCGTCACAGCCGCCGGTCGCAACGCCTGTCTGGCGGTGCTGGCCAGTGAGGACGCCGACGTCGGTCTGATCGCGTACGAGATGGCCATGCTGGTCACCCGGGTGGGCAAGCACGTCGCCTCGCCGTCCCGGTCAGCGGAGCAGACCCACGGGCGGAACTGAGGCCGATGACGGCGCAGTTGGATGCCGCCGAGCACCAGTGGGTGGATGACCACGCTGGTCCGGTGGTTCGCCCGTACGCGGTGACCGGCGGTCGGGCCCGCCCGGTCACCGGCACGTTCGACCTGATCTCCCTGGTGACGGCCACCCGCGCGGAGGTCGCCCCGGAGGTCGGTCTGGGCCCGGAGCACCTGGCGATCGTCGGCCTGTGCCAGCGGATGCGGTCCGTCGCCGAGATCGCGGCACACCTGGACCTGCCGGTGGGCACCGTGCGGGTCCTGCTCGGCGATCTGATGGCGCGCGGTCTGGTCCAGATCCGCGAGCCGCACACCACCGTCGGCCTATCCGATCACAGCATCTTCGAGGCGGTTATCAATGGACTACGGGCACTCTGAGCGGCCGGCGGGCACGGCCGCCCTGCCCACAGCGATCAAGATACTGGTCGCCGGTAGCTTCGGGGTGGGTAAGACCACCCTGGTCGGCGCGGTGAGCGAGACCCGTCCGCTGCGGACCGAGGAGGTGCTCACCGAATCGGGAGTGGGGATCGACGACCTGGCCGGCGTCGAGGCGAAGCAGACCACCACCGTCGCGATGGACTTCGGTCGGATCACCATCAGCGACGACCTGGTGCTGTACCTGTTCGGCACCCCGGGGCAGGACCGGTTCTGGTTCGTCTGGGACGAACTGGCCCTCGGCGCGATCGGCGCGGTGGTGCTCGCCGACACCCGCCGCCTGGCCGACTGTTTCCCCTCCATCGACTACTTCGAGGGCCGGGGGACGCCCTTCCTCGTCGCGGTCAACTGCTTCGACGGGGCCCGGCGGTACCAGCTCGACGAGGTGCAGGCGGCGCTGAACCTCGACCCGGGGGTGCCCGTGCTGCTCTGCGACGCTCGGCAGCGGGAGTCGGTCAAGGAGGTGCTCATCACGCTGGTGGAGCACGCCATGAAGGTCCGGTACGCCCGACGCGCCGACTGACCCGGCACCGCCCGCCACGAGCGAGGGCTCCCACCCCGGGCGGGGTGGGAGCCCTCAGGCCGTTCCGGTCAGCTGGCGATCATGCGACGCAGCACGAACTGCAGGATGCCGCCGTGCCGGTAGTAGTCCGCCTCACCCGGCGTGTCGATCCGCACCAACGCGTCGAACTCCACACCGCTGTCGGTGCTGACCTTCACCGTGCGCGGAGCGGCGCCGTCGTTGAGGGCGGTCACCCCGGTGATGGTGAACGTCTCGGTGCCGGTCAGCCCCAGCGACTCGGCGGTCTCCCCGGCGGGGAACTGCAACGGCAGCACGCCCATCCCGATCAGGTTGGAGCGGTGGATCCGCTCGTACGACTCGGCGATGACCGCCTTCACCCCGAGCAGCATGGTGCCCTTGGCCGCCCAGTCCCGCGAGGAACCGGAGCCGTACTCCTTGCCGGCCAGGATGACCAGCGGCACGTCGGCCGCCTGGTAGGCCATCGCGGCGTCGTAGATGGAGGTCTGCTCGCCGGTCAGGTGGTTGACCGTGAAGCCGCCCTCCACGCCCGGGACCAACTGGTTGCGCAGCCGGATGTTGGCGAAGGTGCCCCGGATCATCACCTCGTGGTTGCCCCGGCGGGAGCCGTACGAGTTGAACTCGTGGCGGGGCACGCCGTGCTCGGCGAGGTACTGCCCGGCGGGGGAGTCGGCCTTGATGGAACCGGCCGGCGAGATGTGGTCGGTGGTCACCGAGTCGCCGAGCTTGGCCAGCACCCGGGCACCGGCGATGTCGGTCACCGGAGCCGGCTGCTGCGCCATGCCCTCGAAGTACGGGGGCTTGCGGACGTAGGTGGAGTCACCGTCCCAGGCGAAGGTGTCGCCGGTCGGGGTCGGCAGGGACTGCCACCGCTCGTCACCGGCGAAGACGTCGGCGTACGCGGAGCTGAAGCCGGTCGCACCGATCGCGGAGGCGATGACGTCCTGGATCTCGGCGGTGCTCGGCCAGATGTCACGCAGGAAGACCGGGTTGCCCTCGCTGTCCTCGCCGAGCGGCTCGTTGGCCAGGTCGATGTCCATCGTGCCGGCCAGCGCGTACGCCACCACCAGCGGCGGGGACGCCAGGTAGTTCATCTTCACGTCCGGGTTGATCCGGCCCTCGAAGTTGCGGTTGCCGGAGAGCACCGAGACGACCGCCAGGTCGGCCTCGTTCACCGCGGCGGAGACCTCCTCCGGCAGCGGGCCGGAGTTGCCGATGCAGGTGGTGCAGCCGTAACCGACCAGGTGGAAGCCGAGCTTCTCCAGGTACGGCGTGAGACCGGCCCGCTCGTAGTAGTCCATGACGACCTTGGAGCCGGGCGCGAGGGTGGTCTTCACCCACGGCTTGCGGTTCAGGCCCTTGTCCACGGCGTTGCGGGCGAGCAGCGCCGCCCCGATCATCACCTGCGGGTTGGAGGTGTTGGTGCAGGAGGTGATGGCGGCGATCACCACCGCGCCGTGGTCCAGCTCGTAGCTGTTGCCGTCCTCACCGGTGACCCGGATCGGGTTGCTGGCCCGGCCGCCCGAGCCGACCGCGGCGGTCACCAGGTCACGCGGGGCGTCGGCCGGGTCGTTGACCCCGTTGGCGGGCGAGTCGCTGGCCGGGAAGGACTCGGCGCTGGCCTCGTCGGCCGGGCCGGCGGCGCCGAACGGCTTCTCCTGCGGCGGCACACCGGGCTTGCGCCCCGGGTCGCCACCGGTCTCGTCGGCCGTCACGTAGTCGGTCAGCGCCGCGCGGAACAGCGTCTTGGCGCTGCCCAGCGGCACCCGGTCCTGCGGGCGCTTCGGCCCGGCGAGGGACGGCTCGATGGTGCTCAGGTCGAGCTCCAGCCGCTCGGAGTAGACCGGCTCGGCGTTCGGGTCGTGCCAGAGACCCTGCTCCTTGGCGTACGCCTCGACCAGGGCGACCTGCTGCGGGTCGCGGCCGGTCAGCTCCAGGTAGCGGGTGGTCTCGGCGTCGATCGGGAAGATCGCGACGGTGGAGCCGTACTCCGGGGACATGTTGCCGATGGTGGCCCGGTTGGCCAGCGGCACGGAACCGACGCCGGGGCCGTAGAACTCGACGAACTTGCCGACCACACCGTGCTTGCGCAGCATCTCGGTGATGGTGAGGACCAGGTCGGTGGCGGTGGTGCCGGCCGGCATCTCGCCGGAGAGCTTGAAGCCGACGACCCGGGGGATCAGCATGCTGACCGGCTGACCCAGCATGGCGGCCTCGGCCTCGATGCCGCCGACGCCCCAGCCGAGCACGCCCAGGCCGTTGACCATCGTGGTGTGCGAGTCGGTGCCGACGACCGTGTCCGGGTACGCCTGGCCGTTGCGCTCCATCACGGTGCGGGCCAGGTACTCGATGTTGACCTGGTGCACGATGCCGGTGCCCGGCGGGACCACCTTGAACTCGTTGAACGCGCTCTGGCCCCACCGCAGGAACTGGTAGCGCTCCTTGTTGCGCGCGTACTCCAGCTCGACGTTGCGCTCGAAGGCGTCTTCGCGGCCGAACAGGTCGGCGATGACGGAGTGGTCGATGACCAGCTCGGCGGGGGCGAGGGGGTTCACCTTGGTCGGGTCGCCACCGAGGTCGCGGACGGCCTCGCGCATGGTGGCCAGGTCGACCACGCACGGTACGCCGGTGAAGTCCTGCATCAGCACCCGAGCCGGGGTGAACTGGATCTCGACGTTCGGGTCCGCGCTCGGGTCCCACGCGCCGAGCTGGCGGATGTGGTCGGCGGTGATGTTCGCGCCGTCCTCGGTCCGGAGCAGGTTCTCCAGGAGGATCTTCAGGCTGTAGGGGAGCCGTTCGTGCCCCTCCACTTGGCTGATTTTGAAAATCTCGTAGCTCGCGTCTCCGACGCGTAGCTGGGTCTTCGCACCGAAGGTGTCGAGGCTCGCCACGTCGTACTCCTTCACACCAGCGACCGTGAGTAGTCCTGAGCAGTCTTTCGCACCGGGCGGAGTGCCGCCGTGGTTAGGCCACACTTACCGCCGTTCCGCGCCGTCAATAAAACCGTACGTCCGTCTTGCTATCCACGCAACCCGGTGTCACGGTATGGACGGGAGGTGCCCCCGGCAACCGCCTGGAGTTCCTCACCCCGACCTGAACGCCGGGGGTACAGCCAGGCGGCAACATCGGTGATGTTGCTGCCTCGCCCGTGCCGTGACACGGCAACATCGGTGATGTTGTCGCATCCGGCGGTGCAGACGACGAAGGGCCGACCCCGGTGGGGTCGGCCCTTCGTGGTGTTCGGTCGGTCAGGAGGTGGCGTAGCCACGGGTGGCGATCCAGTTGGCCAGGTCCTTGGTGGTCATCCAGTAGGAGGCCTGGTTCGGGTCGGCCGAGTCGGCGATCTTCACCAGGTCGCCGTTGTCGCGGTAGCCCACGACGCTGATGTAGTGGCCGCCCTCGAAGCTGTGCACGACGCCGTCGGTGTCCGTGGCGGTGCCGGCGATGTTGGCGACGACCGCCCGACCGGCGTCCACCGTACGCACGACGTCCTCGCGCAGCTTCTCAATCTGCTTGGCGTCGGCCTTGGCGCCGGGGATCTCGACCGACTTGTAGACGTCCTTGCCGGTCTCCTTGTTCAGCACCGGGGTGATGTCGTTGATGGAGTCGGTGCCGGCCTCGGTGGTGCCCATCCGCTTGGCCATGTCGTGCTGGTCGATGTCCTTACCCTGCACGGACAGGGCGTTACGGGTGGCGGCGGGGCCGCAGTAGTAGAAGGTGTCCTGAGCCTGGTAGCGCACGTCGAGCTGGCGCTCGCCGCCGGGCTTGCGCTCGGCCTGCACCTGCACGACCGGCTTGGTCGCGGGGGCGGCCTGGGCGGCGATCGCGGGTCCGGCGATACCACCGGCGGTGGCGGCGGCAGCGGCGATGGTCAGAGCGGTCTTACGCAGGATGGTGGTAGCCATGATGATCTACACCTTTCGTCGGGGGTACGCGGCCGCTGCCCGCGATGGGGGATGCGGGTGGGCCTCGCGTGAAAGGGAGAAGACTTGCGTGGCGTCCGGGGTGGTCAACGCCGGGCGTGCCGGTGTCATTCCCCGGGGGCCGGGGCCTCGTGGTGAGGGGGGCGGCTCCGGCGTACGGGAAATGTAACGACCGGCGGTGGGGGGTCATTCCCGCCGGGTCGAGGGCCGCGCTCGGCGGCGCTCGCGGTTACCCCATGTACAGCGACCGCGCCGGGGCCCCGATTCCGCCCGTGGGGTGACCCCGGTCACCGCATATCAGCACATAACCCGACAAACCATGTCGGACGGGCATCTCCGCCGGGGCTGTCCCAGTGCCGCCGCCCGGCGTTTCCGGCCGTGGCGACGGGGAAAGCCGGGCGGGCAGCAGGTCACGACCGAGGGGAGAGGTCCGTGGGGCAGCAGGATCGATCCATCGCCACCCGCGAACGCCCGTCACCACCGGTCGCCGGGGCGCCGCTGTGGTGCGACGCCCGGGATTTCGGACTTCAGGGCGATGGGGTGACCAACGACCAACCGGCACTGGCCGCGCTGGTCGACCAACTCGGTGAGGGGTACGCCGCCGACGGTCGGGCACGGGTCATCTACTGTCCGCCCGGGATCTACTCGATCCGGGACGCCGGCACGGTGTGGCGCAGCGGGGTGTCACTGATCGGTGCCGGGCCGGGAGCCACCCGCTTCATGCTGAGCAACGAGGGAAACCGGGCAGATCCGACACCGCTGGCCTTCTGGACCACCGTGCAGCACGGTGCCGACCGGGATCGGCACATCGCCGACTGCACCTTCGCCGACTTCGAGATCGACGGCTCCGGCGTGGCGATGGTGGCGTACAGCTATCTGGCCAAGGGGCTCGGCCTGCAGTACGTCGTGCGCGGCGTCTTCCGCAATCTGTACATCCACCACACCGGTGCCACCGGCCTCGGCTGTGACTTCCTCCAGGACAGCCTGATCGACGGCGTGGTGGTCGTCGGCTGTGGCCGACTGGACAACGGCGAGGAGATGGGTGGCGCGGGCATCGGCATCGGCATCGGCGGCTGGGGGGAGGTGGAGCGGTGCACCATCAGCAACTGCACCACGCTCGGCAACGGCACCAACGGGATCTTCCTTGAGTTGCAGAAGCCGTACTGGACGCCGCCGCGCGGGTACCGCATCATCGGCTGCCACAGCCAGGCGAACCGGTTCGGCATCTCGGACTGGGGCGCGGACGGTCTGATCGTCTCCGCCTGCACGCTCACCGGAAACCTGGAGGCCGGCTTCGACGTCTCCGCCAAGGGCACGGCGGGCATCGCCGGTCGAGGTGGCATCGTCAGTGACTGCGTGATCGACCGCAACGTCCGCGACGGGATCAGCGTCGGCAACACCCCCGGGCCGTACACGATCCGGGGCAACCGGATCAGCGGCAACGGTTGGTACGGATATCGCCAGCATGACCTGGGCAACGGCTATCAGGGCCCGACGTCGGACGTGGTGATCGACAGCAACGACTTCTGGGACAACGGACTCGACGGGATCCGGGTCGACCGGCCGATGATCGACGCCACGGTGACGAACAACCGGATCCGGAGCAACGGACGACAGTGCGCGCCGGCGGCCACCGGCTCAGGTGAGTCGGTGCGCTACTCGCGGCGCGCCGTGTCGGACCGGACGGCGACCTGGCAGCCCGACGGGCACCGGGGAAAGGTGCTCCGGGTGGGATCCCGGGTGGCGCTGGTGATCGGCAACAGCGAGATGGAGCTGGAGTTGGCCGACCTGCGGCCGGACGCGTCGATCGCCTGGAACGAGAACGTGCCGCCGCCCGGGGCACGCTACGAGTTGCCACCGGCGACACCGGTCCGGGCGGGCATCGCGGTGAACTCCCGCTTCGAGTCGGCGATGGTGCGCGGCAACCGGATCTGGGACAACCGCGACGAACCGACGCAGAGCTACGGCCTGTGGGTCAGCGATCGGGGCTCCTGCGTCTCGTGCCGGGTCGAGGACAACGACCTCGCCGGCAACGTCGAGGGGCCGCTGCGCCTGGACAGCCGACCCGTCGGTGGTCGCTGGGACCGCAACCACGCCGAGGTCGACTAACCGACCTCGTCGGCCGGGGAGATCGAGCTGGCCTCCGCGTGCCGGTCACGCAACCGGGCCCGGATCTCCTCCGGGGTGTACGCGCGCCGTCGGCGCTCCGCCCGGGCGACCACCACGCCCGTGGCCGCGACACCGGCCAGACCGGCCAAGCCGAGGACCTTCCACCACCGCACCCTTTGCCGCATCCGCTTAGGGTAGTCCTCCATGAGCATCAGCCTGGACGAGGCGGTGGAGCTGACCCGTACCGGCGATCTGTGGGTCTTCCGGGGCCGCAGCGTGCCCGACCGAGCCATCCAGTTGACCACCAACAGCCCGGTCAACCACGTGGGCATGGCGGTGGTGCTGGACGACATGCCGCCGTTGCTGTGGCACGCCGAGCTGGGCCGGTCGCTGCCGGATCTGTGGACCGGTACCCACCAGCGTGGCGTGCAGCTGCACGACCTGCGGGACGCGGTCTGCGTCTGGGCCAACCGGTACGGCCAGCGTGGCTGGCTGCGCCAGTTGGAGCCGCCGGCCGACGAGGAGATGGAGCGGGCGGTGCTGCGCACCATCGCCCGCCTGGACGGCACACCGTTTCCCTCCACCGCCCAGCTGGCCTGGCGGTGGTTGCGGGGTCGGGTGCCCTCGCCACGACTGCCGTTGCCGACGACCCGGCGGCGCGAGCCCGCGTCGCGGGACCTTGCGCTGGAGACCGCGTACTGCGCGGAGGTCGTCGCGGTCACCTACGAGGCGATGGGGCTGCTGCCGACGGGACGGCGACCGAACTGGTACGACCCGGGCCGGTTCTGGAGCGGCGACGACCTGGGACTGCACGGGGACGCCCGGCTGGGCAGCGAGATCGAGGTGCGGATCCCATCCCGGTGAGGTTTCACCGGACCGCGCGCCGGCAATTGCTTGCGGTGTGACTGCTTCCACCGATCTCGACACGTTGACCGACTTCTTCGACCGGTACGGCGTGGCGCTGACCGTCGGGGACCTGCCGGCGATCGCCGGCTGCTACGCCCTGCCCGGGTTGGTGGTGGCCGACACCTACAGCTTCTCGTTCAATTCCACCGCCGCCGTGGCGCTGTCCTTCGTGGGTGCCGCGCCGGACTACACCGAGCGTGAACTCGTCGCGGCGCACGCGGACATCGAGCAGGTGCAGCAGGTGTCCGCGCTGCTCGTGGAGGTGGCGGTGCGTTGGGAGTTCCTGGACAGCCAGGGTCGGCAGGTGCCCGGCGAGCGCTACCGCTACCTGCTGCGCAGCACCGACGACGGGCCGTTGATCTGCACTGTCGTGCGTACGGGATGAGCCGCCGGTCAGGACGCGACGGCAACCGGTCAGCGGTGGGCGGCGAGGTGTCCGGTCCGTCCGCCGGGTCGGACGGCTTCGACACCTGCCCGTTTCGCACCCCGGGTCGGCGTGACTAGGCTGCCCGTCGGCGACGACGAGTGGGGACATCAATGTCAGTGCGGCCGTCCGGTGATGCCAACGACGATGCCACCGGTGACCAGTACGGCGACGGCAACCGTGCCGTCGTCGGCGACCATGACGACGAGGCCGCCGGTGACCGGCTCGGTGACGCCGTCGGTGACCGGGCGACGTCCGGCCGCGCGCTGTCCAGGATGGTCGCTTCCGCGCCCTGGGTGATGGTGCTGGCGGGCGTCGCGGTCCTGGCGGTGTTGTTGGTGGTCGCGCTCCTGTCGTTCCGTGGTCCCGAGCAGCCGACGGCCTGGTCGCCGGGTCCGCCGATCGCCCTGCCGACACCGGCTGGGGAGGGCGGGGAGTCGGCGGCTCGTTCGACCACCTCGACCGGCCCGTCCACCTCGCAGACCCCGAAGACCTCGCTCACCCCGAGCGCGTCGACCGGCTCGCCCACGTCGGGTGCGACGTCGACGCCGTCGACCGGTGCCTCGCCGAGCGGGACGCCCGCACCGACCGGAGCCGGCGCGTCCCCGAGCGCGTCCGCGCCGACGGCCGCGTTCGAGGTGGCCGGGGCGCTCACGGTCAGCTACCAGGTGCAGGGCAGCGGCGCGGGCCACTTCGAGGCGGAGATGGTGGTCCACAACGGCACCGGGCAGGCGGAGGACTGGCAGGTCGAGTTGCGCTTCGCCAGCGGCGTCACCGGTATCCGTGCTTCCAGTGGTCCGGGCGTGGCGGTGACCATCCGAGGTGTCGGGTGGTATCGGCTCAGCGGGACCGGACAGCTCGCCGCCGGGGCCCAGCAGTCGGTCTACCTGCGCTTCACGCGTATCGGGGGAGGGGAGTACCCGGCACAGTGCACGGTCAACGGAACACCCTGTGGGATCGACTGACCGGTCGGGTCGGACAGATGGTCATTCGTCGGGCACTTTCCGCCGTGGCTGAAGATCGTTACGCTTGCCGGGCTGCCCGCTGAGGAGAGACATGTCCGGTATGCGTCGCGCTCCCCGCCAGTTCCCGCCGCCCGGCTCGACCGCTGTGGCTTCCTCACCGTGGATCCTGGTGTCGGTCGGGGTCGTCATCATGGTGGTGCTGCTGGTCATCGCGGTCGGCGCGTACCGGGGCCCCGGGCCGGACTTCCAACCGGTGCCGCCGGGGCAGCCGCCGGTGGCCGCCGCGCCGATGCCCGAGCGCGCCTCGTCGGCGGGGTATCACGCGTCGGCGTCACCGCCGCCGGTGGTGCCGGGGTTGTCCCCGCGCCGGACCGACCCGCCGAGCGCCACTGCCGAGGCGATGCCCACCACGTCGTCACCGTCGCAGGCCGCGCCGCCCGCCAAGCCGTCGCGTACGACAGCGCCGCCGCCGCCCGCTCCGCTCGACGCCCGTTACCAGGTCTTGCAGGTCTTCCAGGGTGGCTTCATCGCCGAGGTGCTGATCCACAACACCTCCCGAGGTGACCTGGGTTGGGTGGCGCGCGTGGAGTATCCGGGCGGGCGGGTGGTGACCGCCTGGTTGGAAGGTGTGCCACAGGGGACGTTCAGCGGTGCCGGTGGGACGCTGACCTATCGCAGCGGTCCTGAACTGGCCGGGGGATCCTCGGTCCACCTGCGGTTCCATATCGAGTCGGCCGGCTCCCGGCCGGCGCGGTGCGACGTCTCCGGACGTGCCTGCCGGGGCGTGTAGGGGCACGCGTGCCAAGACCGCCCGACCGGCGGCGGTCGTCGGCGTGCGCTCGGTGACTTTCGGGTACCCGGTTCGCGGCTGGCGGACGGACCGACTTGCGCAAACGTCTGCTTTGTTACGGGAACGTTTGCAAGGTATTGCAGAACCTTTCGGCAAGGGCTAGCGTGCGGGCCAATCAGCTGCCAGAGGAAGGCCGTCGATGAAACCCCCGCCGACATCGCGCACGACCCTGCTCGCCCTCGTCTTCCTGCTCACCGTCACCCTCGTCGGCACGCCGGTCGCGGTGACTGCCGCCGGGGCGGCCGGTCGACCCGCCGCCACCGGGGAACCGAGCCCCACCGGGGCCGTCACCTGGCACGCCGAACCCTCCGCCGCCGCCCTGCTCGACGCCGGCCGCAGCCAGCGCGGGGCCGAGCAGTTCTACTTCGTGCTGCCGGACCGGTTCGCCAACGCGGACCCCCGTAACGACCGGGGTGGCCTCACCGGGGACCGCCTGCGCACCGGGTACGACCCCACGGACAAGGGGTTCTACCAGGGTGGCGACCTCAAGGGACTGATCGAGCGACTCGACTACATCGAAGGGCTGGGCACCACCGCCATCTGGCTCGCCCCGGTCTTCAAGAACCGGCCGGTGCAGGGCGAGGGCGACGACGTGTCGGCCGGCTACCACGGTTACTGGATCACCGACTTCACCCAGGTCGACCCCCACTTCGGTAGCGCCGCCGACCTGAAGCGGCTGGTGCAGCTCGCCCACCGGCGCGGCATCAAGGTCTACCTCGACGTCATCGTCAACCACACCGCCGACGTGATCAGTTACGCCGAGGACAGGTACGGCTACGTCGACAAGGCGAGCGCGCCCTACCGCGACGCGCGGGGCCGGGCGTTCGAGGACCGCAACTACGCCGACGGCAGTCGGGACTTCCCGACGGTCAACGCCGACTCCTTCCCGTACACCCCGACCTTCAAGACCCCGGCCGACGCCAAGGTCAAGGTCCCGGCGTGGCTGAACGATCCCACGATGTACCACAACCGTGGTGACTCGACCTTCGTCGGGGAGAACAGCGAGTACGGCGACTTCTTCGGCCTCGACGACCTGTGGACCGAGCGGCCCGAGGTGGTCCGGGGGATGACGAAGATCTACGCCGACTGGGTACGGGACACCGGGGTCGACGGTTTCCGGCTGGACACGGTCAAGCACGTCAACATGGACTTCTGGCCGAGGTTCAGCCAGGGGGTGCAGCAGGCGGCGGCCCGGGCCGGCACGAAGGACTTCTTCATGTTCGGTGAGGTGTACAGCGCGGATCCGGAGATCGCGTCGAGCTATGTACGGCAGGGCGGGCTGCCCGCCACGCTCGACTTCGGCTTCCAGGAGGCGGCGCGGGACTACACCGCCAACGGCGGGTCAGCGGCGACGTTGGCCGACCTGTACGCCCGGGACGACCTCTACGCGGCCCGGGACACCCACGCCGGTCGGCTGACCACCTTCCTCGGTAACCACGACATGGGCCGGATCGGCTCGTTCATCGCCAACGGCCCCACCGACCCGGCCACCCACCTGCGTCGGGACCAGCTCGCCCACGAGCTGATGTTCCTCACCCGGGGCCAGCCGGTGATCTACTCCGGCGACGAGCAGGGCTTCACCGGTGCCGGCGGCGACAAGGACGCCCGACAACCGATGTTCGCCTCGCGTACCGCCGACTACCTCGACGACGATCTGCTCGGCACCGACCGCACCCACGCGGTCGACCAGTTCGACCGCACCCACCCGCTCTACCGCACCATCGCCGACCTGGGCCGGTTGCGTCAGGCTCACCCGGCCCTGCGGGACGGGGTGCAGGTCACCCGGCACGCGGCTGACGGGCCCGGCGTCTTCGCCTTCTCCCGGATCGATCCGGGCGACCGCACCGAGTACCTGGTGGCGGTCAACAACGCCACGACCGCGCAGTCCGTCACCGTGGACACCTGGACGGCCGGTGCCACCTTCACCGGCGTCTACGGCAGCACCGCCCGACCGGTCGCCACCGGTGACGGGAAGCTGACCCTGACCGTGCCGCCACTGTCGGCGGTGGTGCACCGGGCGGGCCGGACGGTCGCGCTGCCCGACGCCAAACCGGGTATCACCATCGCCCCGGTCGGCGTGCCGGCCACCCGCGCGGCGGTCACCGCCCAGGTCACCGGCGACCCGCTGGCCCGCGTGACGATGGCGGCCCGGGTCTCCGGTGGGAAGTGGACGCTGCTCGGCTCCGCCCAGCGTGCGCCGTACACGGTGCACCACGACCTGACCGGCCTGGCCGCCGGTACGAAGATCGAATACAAGGCGGTGGTCCAGGACGGTCGGGGCCGCACCGCGTCCGCCCGCGCCACCGCCAGCGTGGGCACCCCCGAACTGTCCGGCTCGTCGCGGGACTGGCTGGTGGTCCACCACCAGCGTGCCGACGGCGACTACGACGACTGGGGGCTGTACGCGTGGGGTGACATCGACCCGGCGTACGCCACCGAGTGGCCGCAGGGACAACCGTTCGCGGGCACCGACGCGTACGGGCGGTTCGCCTGGGTGAAACTCAAGCCCGGGGCGAAGACCGTCGGCTTCCTGGTGGTCGACGCCGACGGGAACAAGGACGTCGACAACGACCGGACCGTGGACGTGACACAGACCGGCGAGGTCTGGGTCAAGCAGGGCGACCCGGCGACATACCTGAGCCGGGAGGAGGCCGCAGGCGCACCCGCCCCGCCGGTCGAGGAGGGTGTCGCGGTCATCCACTACCACCGACCCGACGGCGACTACGACGGCTGGGGCCTGCACCTGTGGGACGGCGCGGCCACCCCCACCGACTGGGCGACGCCGATGCCGCCGACCCGGGTCGACTCCTTCGGCGCACAGTTCCGGGTGCCGCTGGCCGAGGGGGCGACCGGACTGAGCTACATCATCCACTCCGGTGACGAGAAGGACCTGCCGCAGGACCAGCGGCTCGACTTCGACGACACCGGCCGGGAGGTCTGGCTGCTCGCCGCGACACCGGGCCGGCTGCTCCCGCCGACCGCCACCGGCGCCGCTGCGGACACCGACATCAGCAGACAGCGGGCGCACTGGATCGACAGGTCCACCGTCGCCTGGCGCACCGGACCCACCGACGGCCGGTCGTACACGCTGGTGAGCGCAGCCGGAGGCGGGGTGCGCGTGGTCGACGGCGAGCTGGTCGGGGCGTACACCGAACTGCCGTTGACCGCGCAGCGCAACGGGCTCACCGAGGCCCAGCGCACGGCCTTCCCGCACCTGTGGGACCACCGGGCGTTCACCCTGGACCGACGCGACCTGGCCAAGGTGCCGGCGGCGCTGCGCGGGCAGGTGCTGGTGACCGAGCGGGCCGCCGACGGCACCCTGCTCGGGGCCACCGGCGTGCAACTGCCCGGCGTGCTCGACGACGTGTACGCACCGGCCACCTCCGCCCGGCTCGGTGCCACGTTCACCGGTGGCGTACCGACCCTGTCGGTCTGGGCGCCGACGGCCCGGACGGTGTCGCTGGAGCTGTACGACTCGCCGACGGCCACCGCGCGGCCGGTGGCGATGCGCCGGGACGACCGCACCGGTGTCTGGTCGGTACGCGGGCAGCGCTCCTGGACCGGCAGGTACTACCGCTACCGGGTGCAGGCGTGGCAGCCGGCGACGCAGCAGATGGTCACCGCCTCGGTCACCGACCCGTACTCGGTGGCGTTGGCGGCGGACTCCACGCACAGTCAGATCGTCGACCTCACCGACCCGACGCTCGCCCCGGCGGGCTGGACGCGGCTGCGCAAACCGGCGGCGGTGCCCCCGGCGAAGGTGCAGATCTCCGAGCTGTCGGTGCGGGACTTCTCCATCGCCGACGAGACCGTGCCGGCGCAGCGGCGGGGCACCTTCCTCGCCTTCACCGACCCGACCACCGCCGGGATGCGGCACCTGAAGGCGATCGGCGACGCCGGGGTGACCCACCTGCACCTGTTGCCGGCGTTCGACTTCGCCACCATCCCGGAGCGGCGGGCCGACCAGCGGCAGCCGGACTGCGACCTGGCCGCGATGCCGTCGGACTCGCCTCGGCAGCAGGAGTGCGTGGCCGCGGTGAAGGAGACCGACGGCTACAACTGGGGGTACGACCCGCTGCACTACACCGTCCCCGAGGGCGGGTACGCGGTCGACCCGCAGGGTGCCGGGCGGACCACCGAGTTCCGGCAGATGGTGGCCGGGCTCAACGGGGTGGGCCTGCGGGTGGTCATGGACGTGGTCTACAACCACACCTCGGCCGCCGGTGCCGACCCGAGGTCGGTGCTGGACCAGATCGTCCCCGGCTACTACCACCGGTTGCTCGACGACGGCACGGTGGCCACCTCCACCTGCTGCGCCAACACCGCTCCGGAGCACGCCATGATGGGCAAGCTGGTGGTGGACTCGCTGGTCACCTGGGCGAAGGCGTACAAGGTGGACGGGTTCCGCTTCGACCTGATGGGCCATCACCCGAAGGCGAACATCCTGGCCGTACGCGCCGCGCTGGACAAGCTGACGGTGGCCCGCGACGGCGTGGACGGGAAGGCCATCCTGCTCTACGGCGAGGGCTGGAACTTCGGCGAGGTGGCCGACGACGCCCGGTTCGTGCAGGCCACCCAGGCCAACATGGCCGGTACCGGGATCGGCACCTTCAACGACCGGCTGCGTGACGCGGTGCGTGGCGGTGGTCCGTTCGACGACAACCCGCGCCGGCAGGGTTTCGCCTCCGGCCTCTTCACCGACCCCAACGGCGATCCGGTCAACGGCTCGGCCGCCGAGCAGCGGGCCCGTCTGTTGCACCAGCACGACCTGGTCAAGGTGGGGCTGACCGGTAACCTGCGCGACTACCGGTTCACCGACTCGTCGGGGCGGGTGGTGACCGGCGCGCAGGTCGACTACAACGGCTCACCGGCCGGTTACACCGCCGCGCCGGGGGAGGCGGTCACCTACGTCGACGCCCACGACAACGAGATCCTGTACGACGCGCTGGCCTACAAGCTGCCGCAGGCCACCTCGGCCACGGATCGGGCCCGGATGCAGGTGCTGGCGCTGAGTACCGTGGTGATGAGCCAGGGCGCCGGCTTCGTCACCACCGGCACGGAGCGGCTGCGGTCGAAGTCGCTGGACCGCAACTCGTACAACTCCGGGGACCACTTCAACCAGATCCGGTGGGACTGCGCCCAGGGCAACGGCTTCGGCGTCGGGCTGCCACCGGCCGAGGACAACCGGGACAAGTGGCCGTACGCGCAGCCGTTGCTGGCTGATCCGACGCTGGTGCCGGACTGCGCGGCGGTCGAGCTGACCGATGCCCGCTACGCCGAGTTGCTGCGGATCCGGGCCTCGTCGCCGGTCTTCGGGCTACCCACCGCGAAGCAGGTGCAGCAGCGGGTGGCGTTCCCGCTGTCCGGGGTGGACGAGACCCCGGGGGTGCTCACCATGACCCTCGACGCCCGGGGGCTCGGTGGGCAGTGGACGTCGGTGACGGTGGTCTTCAACGCCACCCCGGAGGCCGCCACCCAGCGGGTGACCGGGCTGCGCGGGGCGGACGTGTCGCTGCATCCGGTGCTGCGCTCCTCGGCCGACCCGGTGCTGCGTACCGCCACCTTCGACCGGTCCAGCGGCACGTTCACCGTACCGGCGCGCAGCGTGGCGGTGTTCGTCCAGCGGTAGCCCGGCACCACGAGTCAGAACGTGCTCCGGCCCCGCCGGTCCGATCCGTCTGGATCGGTCCCGGCGGGGCCGAAGTCCCGTCCCCTCAGTCCGGCGAAGCCGGTCAGATCACGATCAGCCGAAGCATCCCGTGATCGCGGTGACGCTGCCGGCGCAGTTGGTCGGCTTGTTGGCCGTGATGGCCGACTTGTCGTCCAGGTTCACCGTGCCGACGAAGTTGAAGACGCCCCCGGCGGGGAGGGTGGCGAAGTTGTGCGCCACCCGCGTCTTCTCGAGGTCGATCACACCGGCGACGGTGAAGATGCCGCCGCCGACGCCCAGCGGACCGACGGCCCGGTTGCCGCTGATCTCGCTGTTGCGGAAGGTCGCCTCACCGGTGCCGTTGAACACGCCGCCACCGAAGAAGCCCGCCTTGTTCTCGACGATCTTGGTTTCCTCGACGTTGGCGATGGCACCGAAGCCGAGGCCCAAGCCGCCGCCGACGCCGGCCGTGGTGTTCTTGGCGATCTCGACCTGGGACAGTTCGAGCGTGCTGTCATCGCCGGCCGCGGTGACCCCGGCGCCGGCCAGGACCGCGGTGTTTCCGATGACCTTGGACTGCCGCACGGTGGTGTTGCCCTCGATGTCGAGCACACCGCCACCGAAGCCGAGCACCTCGTTGGTGGTGACCTCGGTCTTCTCGATCCAGGCGGTGCCACCGTCGATGTCCTCGCGGAAGATGAACGCGGCACCGTTGGCGATGCCGCCACCGCCGATGATCGCGTCGTTGTTGCGCACGGTCGACTCGGTCACCCGCAGCACGCCCGCGTTGAAGATGCCGCCGCCGTAGAGGAAGGCGGTGTTGTCGGCGACCGTGGTGTGGTAGAGGCTGGCCTTACCGAAGTTGGCCAGACCGCCACCGACGCCCCCGGCCTGGTTGGCGACGATGTGCGTCTCCTCGAAGGAGGCGGTGCCGCCGGGCTGCACGAGGACGCCACCACCGTCGTTGGACTCCGGGTCGGCCAGCACCGACGGCGCACTCTGGGCCTTGGCCTTGAGCGCGATGCCCTTGGGCTTGGCCTGGAGCAGCGACAGGTACTCCTTCTTCGCCTCGGCGGCCTTGGTCGCCTCCACCGAGTTGGAGAACCGCGACCAGATCGCCTCCGGCGTGTCACCGGCGACCGCCAGCGCCGTGGTCTGGCCGTTCTTGATCGTCAGACCCTTGACGGTCAGGTTCCCACCGCGTCCGACGTTGAGGATCCGGAACTGTTCGGCGGTGGCATCCCGGACGATCTTGGTGTCGTGTCCCTTGAGCACGACGTTCTCCGTGATCACCGGCAGGCCGTTGGGGCCGGTCCCGTCTACCGAGTCGGACCGGGTCAGGGTGTAGGTGCAGCCCTTGGCCAGGTTGAGGACGCCACCGTGGTTCTCGTTGGCGTAGACGAGTGCCTGGATCAGCTTGTCGCTGTCGCAGGGCACGTCCTTGCCGCGGTCCTCACCGCGCTTGCCACCGTGGTCGCCTCCGGCACGGTCGTCCCGCTTGCCCTTGTGTCCCTCGGGTGTCGCGGTCGCCTCCGCGCTCTGGTCGCCGTCCCTGCTGACCTGCTGGGCGGTGGACCAGCGGAGACCGTCGGTGCCGACCGCGCCGGCGCCGGTGGCGACACCGACGGCGGCGATGCTGACCACGCCGGTGAGCCCGGCGACGCCGCTGGCGAGCCAGAGCTTGCGGCGCCGCTTGGGCGTCGCCTCCGGCTCGCTGGCGTTGTTCTTAGCTAGGAAGTTGGACATCGGAGCTCTCTGCCCTCTCGTCGTACCAGACAGGGTCGTCACGCACAGGCGAGCGTCCCCTGCTACAAATCGGTTGTAGCTCCCAGAAACACCGTATGAGAAGGTTCCTCGCCTCAGGCCCTTATCCGAAATAACCCCACATTAGGTACGCGGATGGTCAGTGACCCCAGGGCAGCGGTGACCGGTACGCACCGGTGGCTTCCGCCCGGACCCGCTCGGATCAGCAGCGGTCGACCCGGGCGGGGGTGAGCGGGCCAGGCAACAGGATGGGCTCCTCCGCACCGTCGAGCAGCGCGGAGGAGCCCTCTCTATGTGGTGGTGCTGTCCTGTATCGCTGGTCGACCGACGATCAGCCGAAGCAACGGTCCGGGATGACCGGGCTGCCGACGCAGTTGGTCGGGCGGTTCCCGGTGACCGCAGACTGCCTGTCGATCTCCACCTGGTCGTTGTCGGTGTAGATGCCGCCAGGTTGGTTGTTGGCGACGTTGTCGATCACATTGGTCCGGATCAGCGTGGTCACGCCGCCCTGGTTGACGATGCCGCCGGCCAGGCCGATCGCTCCCAATGCCTGGTTCGCCCGCAACTCGGAGTCCTTCAGGGTCACCGAAGCCCCGTCGTTGAACAGGCCCCCGGCTCCGCCGACTCCGGCCGCGTTCTCGGTCAGGGTGCTGTCGGTGATGACGGCGATGGCGTCCTGGGCGAAGCCCAGCCCACCGGCGTCGTCGTCGGCGAAGTTCCGGGTGACCAGTACGTGCTCCAGCCTCACCCGGCTGTCACCGATGGCGATCAACCCACCGCCGTCGACGCTGCTGGTGTTGTCGGTCAGTTGGCTCTGCACCGCGGTGGTGTCGCCGCCGTTGAGCAGGACGCCGCCGCCCAGCACCCCGGTCCGGTTGTGGCTGATCGTGCTCTTCCAGATCCAGACCGTGCCGCCCGTGTCGGCGCCGCCGTTGGGGATGGCGCCGTTGGCGATGCCGCCGCCCCCACTGCCCGAGGAGTTGTAGACGATCCTCGACTCCTCGACCCGCAGGGTGCCCAGGTTGAACACACCACCGCCGAAAGAGCCGGCGTTGTTCTGCTCGACCGTGCTGGTGCGGATCGTGGTGGTGCCGTAGTTGGCGATGCCGCCTCCGTTGCGGCTGGCCTGGTTCTGCACGATCCGACTGTCCACCAGGTCGGCGGTGCCGCCGCGCTGCACCAGGATGCCGCCCCCGTCGACGCCGTCGGCGGCGATGCTCGGCCCGCCGACGTCCACTGCGGCGCTGCCTTCCTTGGCCGCCGACGCCGCCTTGGCTGGTGCCGCCTTGGTCGTCGGCTTGGCCGCCGCCTTGGCCGTCGGCTTGGCCGCGGTCGCCGTGGGTTTCGCCCCGGCAGCCGTGGCCGGGGTCGAGGTCGCCACGTCGAAGTTCCAGGTCGTGGCGGGTGCCGCGAGCATCATGCCGGTGGTGGTCTGGCCGCCCTTGACCGTCACACCCTTCAGGGTCAGGTGACCGCCGCGGCCGACGTTGAGGATGCGGAACCGCTCGACGTTCGCGGCCCGGACGAGCTTGCTGTCCTCACCCGTCAAGGTGATCGGTTTGGTGATCACCGGAAGCCCGTTGCCACCGTCGCTGCGGGTCAGCTCGTACGTGCAGTGCCGGGCCAGGTTCAGCACGCCGCCGTGGTTCTGGTTGGCGTGCACGATCGCCTGGATCAGCTTGTCGGTGTCGCAGGGAACCTCGTGCGCCCTGCTCTCGCCGCCGCCGTTCTTCCTGCCGTCGCCGTCCTTGCGGCCGACCCGGTCGCCGGCTGCCTCGTCCTTGGCGTCGCGGCCCTCGGCCGCCTCGGCCTTGCCGGTGTCGCTGACATTCTGCCGGGCGTTGGACTGCGCGTCCGTCCGGCCCGATGTGCCGGGTCGGTCGTCGCGGGCGGCCACCCCGCCCAGGGCGGCCAGACCGACGACGCCGGTCAGGCCGGCGACGCCCGCGGTCAGCCACAGTTTTCGCCGTCGAAGCCCCGGCGGTGCCGGGGGTGGTGGAGCCGGGGGCGGCCCACCGTAGGAAGTGGTCACGTCATCAGACATCAGAGCCTTCCGCCCTTTCCTGCTACCAGACTGGCCCGCACCGCACGAATGGGTGCGAGCTGCTACAAACGTCTTGCAGCCCTCTGATGACCACCGTATGAGAATGTTCCTCGCGAGAAGGATGAATCCGAAATACCCCCGCATTGGCACCTGATCGGGCATCAGCGTGTCATCTCGCGGGATCCGGTCGAAAGCGGTTGAGCGGATCGTGAACGCGTTGGCCGGGGGTGGGTGGACGTGCACCCAGGCAGACGAGGGCGGGCCCCGCGCCGAGGCGACAGTGTCGTCGCTCCGGCGGGGGCCCGCCCTGCTGCTCGTGTCTGCTGTGCGTGTCGCCCGATCAGCCGGACGCTTCGGTCAGCCAGGCAGTCGTGGCCCGGCCTCACGCTGCTCGGCCAACCAGGTCTCCACCTCGTCGGCCTGGCGGGGCAGCCCCGCCGACAGGTTGACCGCGCCGGAGTTGGTGACCAGCACGTCGTCCTCGATCCGGATGCCGATGCCGCGCAGTTCCTCCGGTACCAGCTCGTCCTCCGGCTGGAAGTACAGCCCCGGCTCCACGGTGAGCACGTACCCCTCGCCCAGGGTGCCGTCGCGGTACATCTCCTTCCGGGCGTTGGTGCAGTCGTGCACGTCGATGCCGAGCATGTGCCCGAAGCCGTGCAGCGTCCACCGGCGGTAGACGGTGGAGGAGTCGTCCATCGCCTCGTCCACGCTCACCGGCAGCAGCCCCAAGTCCGCCAGCCCTTCGGCGAGCACCCGCATGCAGGTGCGGTGGACGTCCTTGAACGCCACCCCCGGCTTGATGAAGTCGATGCCGGCCTGCTGTGCCGCGTACACGATGTCGTAGACCTGGCGTTGCAGCGGGGTGAACCGCCCGTTGACCGGCAACACCCGCGTCACGTCCGCCGTGTAGAGGTTGCGCCCCTCCACGCCCATGTCCATCAGCAGCAGCTCACCTGGTCGGGTGACACCGTGGTTGTGCACCCAGTGCAGGATCGTGGCGTGTTCACCGGCGCCGACGATCGAGCCGTAACCGACGTCGTTGCCGTCGTGCCGGGCCCGCAGCGCGAAGACACCCTCCAGCAGCCGCTCGGAGACGCCGCGATCGGCCGGCAGCACCCGGGCCACGTCCTCGAAGCCGCGCACCGTGGCGTCGATCGCCTCCTGAAGCTGGGCGATCTCCCACTCGTCCTTGACCAGCTTCAACTCCGCGATGGCGATGGCCAGCTCGCGGTCGCGGGCCGGCTGCCCCTCCTCGCGGGGGCCGTCCCAGGGCCGCACCGCGGCGTCCACCTGCGCGTCGAAGCCGCGCAGCACCCGGGTCCGGGCGGGGGCCAGCCCGGCCAGTGCCGCGTCCAGCTCGGTCAGGTCGGCGGTGGGCAGGCCCAACTCGGTCGACTTCTCGGTGAGGGTGTGTCGCCGACCCACCCACAGTTCGCCGTGGCGGCTGCGGAAGAACTCGTCGTTCTCCCGCGACGAGCGGGGCCGCATGTACAGCGTGGCGTCGTGACCCGAGCCGTTCGGCCGTAGCACGAGCACGCTGTCCGGGTCGTGGTCGCCGGTGAGGTACGCGAAGTCGCTGCCCGGCCGGAACCGGTACTCGGTGTCGTTGGCGCGTACCTTCTCACCGCCGGTGGGGATCACCAGCGTCTCGCCCGGGAAGGCCGCCGAGAGGGCGGCCCGACGCTTGGCGTAGTTCGGCACCTCCGGCCGGGGACCGACCGGCAAGGTGGTGTCCCGCCAGCCCTGCCGCATGAACGACAGGAACGCCGGTGGGAAGTCCGGATCGTGCGACTCGGTGCCGTCTTTGCGTTCCTCGGACATGCCCCGCTCCCTTCGCCTCATTGCTGGTGCCGACGGTACCGCGAACCCCGCCCGGGGCGACCCACCGGTGACCCCGACAGTGCCGCGACGGCCGTCGGGCACCCGTGGAAAGATGACGGACATGTGCGGACTCCTGGCTTTCTTCAGTGCACGTGGCGATGCCGCCGCCCACCGCGACAACATCGCTGCGGCGTTGGAATGCCTGCACCATCGCGGCCCGGACGAGACCGGGGTCGAGGTGGTCGGCGACGCCTCCGGCCGGTACGCGGACGGGGTGTTCGCCCACAAGCGGTTGGCGATCATCGACGTCGCACTCAGCCATGAGCCGCTGCCCTACGCCGACGGGCGCTACCTGCTGACCTTCAACGGCGAGATCTACAACTACATCGAGCTGCGCGAGGAGCTGATCCGCGACTTCGGGGCCCGGTTCGCCACCAACGGCGACGGGGAGGTGATCGTCGCCGGCTACCACTACTGGGGCGAGCAGGTGCTCACCCGGCTGCGGGGCATGTTCGCCTTCGTCATCTGGGATCGCCAGCAGCGCCGCGCGTTCGGCGCCCGGGACTACTACGGCATCAAGCCGCTGCACTACCTGGAGACCGGCGACGGGCTCTACCTCGCCTCGGAGAAGAAGGCCCTGCTGCCCTTCGCCCAGTCGGCGTACGCCGGGGACGCCGGGGTCGACACGGCCAACCTCAGCCACTACCTGACCCTGCAGTACGTGCCCGAGCCCGGCACCCTGCACCGGGGGATCAGCCGGATCGGCTCCGGGGAGTACCTCACCTGGACCCCGGGCGGCCGGATCGACGTGCGCCGCTGGTACCAGCCGGTATTCCGGCCCGCTCCGGTCGCCGACGAGCAGAAGCTCTACCAGGAGATCCGGGAGACGCTGCGGGAGAGCGTACGCATGCACATGCGCTCGGACGTGCCGGTCGGCTCGTTCCTGTCCAGCGGGATCGACTCGACCGCCGTGGTGGCGCTGGCCCGGGAGTTCAACCCGAACATCCTCACCTTCACCGTCGGCTACGACGTGCCCGGGTACTCGGAGATCGACGTCGCCCAGGAGTCGGCCCGCCACCTCGACGTGACCACCATCCCCACCAAGATCGGTCCGCAGGACATGATCGAGGCGCTTCCGAAGATCGTCTGGCACCTCGACGACCCGGTCGCCGACCCGGCGCTGGTGCCGCTCTACTTCGTCGCCAAGAAGGCCGCCGAGCACGTCACCGTGGTCCTCTCCGGCGAGGGTGCGGACGAGTTCTTCGGCGGTTACACGATCTACCGGGAGCCGCTCTCGCTGAGCAGCGTCAACGGCCTGCCCGGTGGGGTGCAGAAGGGCCTGCGGGCGGTCTCCAAGGCGATCCCGCAGGGCGTCAAGGGCAAGAGCTTCCTGGAGCGCGGCACCACCCCGATCGAGCAGCGCTACTACGGCAACGCCCGGATGTTCACCGAGGAGGAGAAGCAGCACCTGCTGCGCCGCTACGACCCCTCGGTGCGCTACACCGACGTGACCGCGCCGATCTACGCCGAGTGCACCGAGCTGGACGACGTCACCAAGATGCAGTACGTCGACCTCTACACCTGGCTGCGCGGCGACATCCTGGTCAAGGCGGATCGGATCTCCATGGCGCACTCGCTGGAGGTGCGGGTGCCCTTCCTCGACCGGGCGGTGTTCGAGGTGGCGGCGAAGATCCCGGTCGAGCTGAAGCTGCCGCCACGCTCCGACGCCACCAAGTACGCCATGCGTCAGGCGTTGCAGGGTGTGGTGCCGCCGGCCATCGTCAACCGCAAGAAGCTGGGTTTCCCGACCCCGACCCGGGTCTGGCTGCGGGGCGAGATGTACGAGTGGGCCCGGCACGTGCTCTCCACCTCCGGCGCCGGTGACCTGCTCGACCTGTCGTACGCGCTGCGGCTGCTGGAGGAGCACAAGCGGGAGGAGGCGGACCACTCCCGCAAGGTGTGGACCGTGCTGATCTTCTGCATCTGGCACGCCATCTTCGTCGCGAAGACCCTCGACCCGGGCATCCAGCGCAACCAGTCGGCCCTGCTGACCAAGCCCGTCGTCGGCTCCATGGTGCGCTGACCGGAGCGGAAGGACTCCGTGGTGCGCTGAGCGGACGGACGTCGAGCGCCCAGACCCGGAGCGGACAAGCGGAAGGGGGCCCCGAGCGGGGCCCCCTTCGTGCTGCTGGTGATCAGCTGCTGGTGCAGGTTGCGGTTGGCGTCGCTTCGCTGCCGCTGGCAAGGAAGCCGAACGTCGTGCTGCCGTTGGCCCCGAGGGAGCCGTTGTACGACACGTTGCTGACCGTCACCGACGATCCGGACGCCGTGTGGGTGGCGTTCCAGACCTGGCTGATCTGCTGACCGCTGGGCCAGGTCCAGTTCGCGGTCCAGCCGTTCAGCGCCGAGCTGCCGGTGTTCTTGATCTCGACCTCACCCTGGAAGCCACCGGACCAGCTGTTGGTCACCTTGATGGTGGCCGAGCAGCCACCGTTGCCCGGGGGCGGGGTGGTCGGGTTCGGCGGCGGCGTGGTGGGGTTCGGCGGCGGCGTGGTCGGGTTCGGCGGCGGCGTGGTGGGGTTCGGCGGCGGGGTGGTCTGGTTGCCACCGATGCCGGTCACCTCACCGTTGCCACCGTCGAAGACCACGTCGGAGCAGCCGAAGAAGTTCTCCTGGCTGTCCGAGCGGACCCACCGGGAGTAGATGATGTGGCGGCCGCTCTTGTTCGACGGCAGGGTGCCGGTGAAGTAGTAGTGGCCGTCGTTGGTGCCGACCGCACCGCGCTGCGGCGGGTTGGTCACCGTCAGGAACGGCTGGGCCTCCAGGTCGCTCCAGGCCAGCGCCCGGGTCGGGCTCCAGCTGTCCCGGGTCACGTAGAAGTAGAACGTGCCCGGGTGGTGCGCCCAGTTGCTGTACCGGAACTCCATGGTGCGCCCGGCCGTCAGGTGCGTCAGCGGCCAGTCGTTGCGGGCCAGGTCGAAGCCGCGGAAGCCGGTGGCCCCGCCGCTGCACAGCTGACCGTCCGGGATGAAGCCGGTGGTCCGGCCACCGGCGTCCGAACGCAGCACGCTGAACCAGTTGTAGAGCGAGTTCGTCCCGCTCTGTGCGACGGCGGCGGCGCAGGCCGGGTTGTTCGGCCGGATCTCACCGGTCTGGGTGAGACCGTCGCGCCAACACAGGTAGGTGCGGGCACCCGGCGTCATCGCCGCGCCGTGCGCGGACGCCGGATCGGGGCTGGCGGTCACAACGACCGCCCCCGCGAGAAAAGTGAAAGCCGCGGTTATCAGCGCGGCCAAGCGTGGACGGTTCACGGGTTCTCCTGACTCGCAGGGCGCAACCCAGTAGGTGCGCCCTGCCGAACGCGCGGGTGGCGGGATGTCGCCCCCGCTACTGCGGGCGAATACGACTACGCGGCGACCGTGCGGATGGGGACGATGACCCAACCGGCACGCTGTCGCCAGCGGAGTGTCGACGCGTGAATGCCCTCGCGCGATGTGAAGCCCGGCGCCGGTGGACGCGCAGCCCCGCGCCATCCGGCATCCTCATCCCACCATGTCGGTCCGGTTGACGCAATAGCCGCATCTCGATGTGTGAAACGGACCTGGTTCGCCGCGCCCAGGCCGCGCCAATACCGTGGCTTCCACGCCCCGCACACATCCGCTGTGCCAGCCTGGGCATCACGTACGGCAGACGGAAGGACCTGACGATGGGATACGCGGTGGTGCTCGGCGAGGCGCTCGTCGACCTGCTGGACGCCGAGTGCGACGGCGCGCCGGTCTACCGGCAGGCGATCGGTGGTGGACCGCTGAACGTCGCCGTCGGTGTCGCCCGGCTCGGTGGCGCGGTGCAGTTCGTCGGATCGCTCGGCGACGACGTGCTGGCCGACCGGATCCGCGCCTTCCTGACCGCCGAACAGGTCGGGCTCGCCGGTGCGGTCACCGTGGCGGTGCCGACCACGCTGGCCGTGGCCACCTTCTCCGGCGCGGAGCCGGACTTCCGCTTCTACGGCGAGCCGCCCTCCTACGCGCTGCTCGGACCCGACCAGCTCGAGGTGACGCTGGTCGCGGGTGCCGACGTGGTCTACTGCGGTTCGATCGTGCTGCTGGCGCCGAGGACCTTGGCCGCCGCCCGTCGGGCCTGGGCGGCGGCTGCGGGCCTGCGGGTCTTCGACCCCAACGTGCGGCCCCGGCTGCTGACCGGTCCGCAGGCGTTGGGCGAGCTACGCGAGGTGGTCGCCGAGTTCGCCGCCGGAGCGCACCTGGTTAAGCTCAGTGCCGCCGACGCGGAACTGCTCTATCCCGGCGAGCCGGTCGAGTCGGTGGCGGTCTACCTCCGTGAACTTGGCGCGGCCACCGTCGTGGTCACCCTCGGTGCCGCCGGCGCGGTGGTCGCCGCCGCGGACGCCGATCCGGTACGCGTACCCGCGCCGAAGGTGGACGCCGTGGACGCCACCGGCGCGGGCGATTCGGTGATGGCCGCTCTGGTCGCCGACCTGTTGACCGGCGGCGAGCCGGTCGAGCCGTCCGGCTGGCACGCCCGGGTCGGCTACGCGCTGCGGGTCGCCGGTCTGGTCTGTGAGCGTCCCGGTGGGGCGGTCGCCATGCCCACCCGCGCCGAGGTGCGGCAGCGCTACGGCGACTGACCGCAGGCCCCGACACCGCCAGCCCCGACACCACCGGTCGCGGCGACCCGGCCCGCCTGGGCTCGCCGCGCCGACGGGCTCAGGCGGTGCCGTCGAGTTCGGCGTAGCCACGTCGTGCGGCGGTCAGCGCGGGACGGGCCGGGAACGGAGCGTCGGCGGCGACCCGCTCCGGCGGCGCGCCGCCGGTGTGCCCGGCCCGGATCAGCCAGGCCAAGTCCACCAGTTGGGCGTGCTGGGCCCGGACGAACTCGGCGTCGACCAGGTCGCCGTGCCCGGGTACGACCACCGTCGACGGTGAGATCGACCGCGACAACTCGGCCAGCGCGTCGGGCCACTGCAACGGGTACGAGTCCTCGAACGCCGGAGGACCGCCCTGCTCGACCAGATCACCGGCGACCAGCAGATCGGCGTCGGGCACCTGCACGACGAGGTCGGCGTCGGTGTGGCCCCGCCCGGGATGACGCAGCACCACCCGCCGGCCACCGACGTCGAGGACCGCCTCGGTACGCACGGTATGGCTGGGTGCCAGCAGCTCGGTGCCGGCCGCCTCGGCGGCGAGTTCCGGATGCCCGGGGTGCAGCTCCGCGTACGCCTCGCGGCGCAACCGGTCCGCCTCGTCGCGCATCGCCACGGCGGCCAGCTCGTGCGCCCACACCGGCCGGGGCGGCTCACCGGCCAGGGCGGCGTTGCCGAAGCAGTGGTCGAAGTGGTGGTGGGTGTTCACCAGCGTCAGCGGGTCAGTGGTGACCGCGCGTACCGCAGTGGCCAGCTCGGCCGCCTGACCGGTGGTGGACAGGGTGTCGACCAGCAGCGCCGCGCCGTCGCCCAGCACCAGCGTGACGTTGACCGCGAGCACCGGCTCACGGAGCACGAACACCCGGTCGGCGACCTCGACGAACCGGCCCACCGTGGTCATGTCGCGGCACCGGCGCGTTGTACGAACCGGGCGCGGTCCACCAGGACCCGCTCCACCTGCCCCTCGGCGACCGTCTGCCCGCCCTCGGTGACGTCGACCTCGAAGACCAACCGGCGACGGTCGACCTCGGTCAGCCGGGCCTGCGCCACGACCGTACGGCCCACCGGGGTGGCGGCCAGGTGCGCCAACGCCACCCGGGTGCCCACGGTGGTGGCACCGCTCGGCAGGTCACGGGCGGTCGCGGCCACGGTCGCCGCTTCGGCCAGGGCCAGCACCCGTGGTGTGCCGAGCACCGGGACGTCACCCGAGCCGAGCGCCTGAGCGGTGTCGGCGTCGGTGACGGTCAACTCGACCCGGGCGGTCAGACCCGGGGCCAGGGCTTGATCCGGTTGCTCCCGCATGGGCACAGCGTAGGTGCTCGCGGAGACCCGGACCACGCGGCCGGGCAGATGCGCCACGACGCCGCAGGTGCTCCTGCGTCGGGTCGTACGCAGGTCGCCGCTAACCTTGTCCGCGATGTCTGCCATGACCGACCCCCAGCCCTCTGCCTCGGCCGAGCCGCCCGCCCCGCGCGACGGCGGGCGTCGCCGCGTGATCGCCATGTCGGTCTGGGGCGTCGCCTTCGTGGTGGGCTGGCTCGTCATCGGCCTGCCCACCGATCCGGTGTACGCGTTCTTCTGGATCTGGGCCGGCACCATCGCCTGGCACTCCAATCGTCCGTGGCGCAGCCACCTGCGCTTCGCCCGGGACTGGGTGCCGGTGGTGCTGCTGCTGGTGGCCTACAACCTGTCCCGGGGGTTCGCCTACCACGACGGGACCGTGCCGCACGCCTACGAGTTGATCCTGGCGGACCGCCTGATGTTCGGCTGGGCCATGGACGGCCAGGTGCCGACCGTCTGGTTGCAGCAGCACCTCTACCACCCGCAGGTGCGCTGGTGGGACGTCCTGGTCAGCTGGGTGTACTTCTCACACTTCGTGGCGGCGCTGGCCGCCGCTGCGGTGCTCTGGATGCGCGAGCGCAGCCGGTGGGCGGCGTTCATGCGCCGCTGGTTCTTCCTCTGCGCCACCGGCCTGATCACCTATTTCCTCTACCCGGCCGCACCGCCCTGGTGGGCGGCGCAGAACGGGCTGATCGAGGAGGTCGCCCGGATCTCCACCCGGGGCTGGAAGGCGTTCGGCATGCACGGGGCGGGCAACCTGCTCAACGCCGGTCAACTGGCCTCGAACCCGGTGGCCGCGATGCCGTCGCTGCACACCGCCTTCGCCCTGTTCGTCGTGCTGTTCTTCCTGCGTAGCGTCCGGCTGCGCTGGTGGCCGCTGCTGCTGGCCTATCCGCTGGCGATGACCTTCACCCTGGTCTACAGCGGCGAGCACTACGTGATCGACGTGCTGGTGGGCTGGGCGTACGTCGGGATGACCTTCCTGGTGGTCGGTTGGGCCGAACGTTGGTGGGCCCGCCGGAAGGCCCGCCGCACCGCGACCGACCCACCCGCCGTTGACGAGGTGCCCGCGTCGCCGCCCGCCATTCCCACCCCACGCTGAACAGCGCCTCCTCAACCACGCTCTGACCGTCGGACCGGTCAGCCGACGCGGCGGGCGTCGCGGCCTCGCGCGGTCAGCTCCGCCGCCAACGCCCAGGCGTCGGCGAGGTCCCGGTCCACCGCCGCGGCACCCGCCCCACCGGCGGTGTCGGCGTACACGGTGGCCAACCCGAGCAGTCGCTGCACCGGGCCCTGCACCACCCGTACGCTCTGCAACCGGGCGTACGGCACGATCGTCAGTCGGCGGGTGAGCAGGCCGGAGCGGACCGCGAAGACCTGCTCGGTCAGACCGGCGCCGAGGACGTGGCGGCTCAACGGGTTGACCCAGCGGGCCCGGGGCGGCGGTGGCCGCAGCGGCAACGACGACAGCGCCACCCCCGGCAGCACCTCGGCGACGATCATCTCGCCGGTCGGTTGGTCGCCGACGGGCAGCAGCCGGTCCGGCCGGTCGCGCTCGTCGGCCTCACCGGCGGCGTAACCGGCCACCTCCAGGCGGAGCCGGAGCCAGCCCTTCATCCGCCACAGCAGCGGCCAGGCCACCCGTACGGTCTGCACCCGGTGCAACGGGACCGTCTGCGACCTGGTCTCCAGCAGACCGTTGCGGATCCGCAGCCGGTCCTCGTCACGGGCCAGTTGGAACCGCCAGTCGTCGAGGACCCGGCGGATGGGTTGCAGCAGGACACCGGCCATCGCGGTGAGCGTGCTGGCCACCGCGATGAAGGACCAGGAGCCCTCCGACAGGAACTGCGCCGCCACGAAGGCCACCCCGAAGGGCAGCAGGAACGCCTGCGGGGTCAGCAACTGACTGATCAGCAGGTCCCGGTTGCGCACCGCGTGCAGCGGCCGGCCGGACGGCGGTGCCGGCTCGGTGCCGGCCGGCTGCGACCCGCCCGTCGCCACCGCGGTCGAGGGGTGACCCGCCAAAGCCAGCAGGCGCTGCCGCAACACGGCCGCCTCGGCGACACCGAGGTACGCCAGCGGCGCCTCGGTCTTACCGCCGCCGACCACCTCCAGCCGTAGCTCCGCCAGCCCGGTGAGCTGCGCGAGCAACGGCCGGACCACCTCGACGGCCTGGAGTCGTTCCAGCGGAATCGCTCGGGTACGCCGCCAGAGCAACCCCTCGTGGATGCGCAACTCCCGCCCGACCACCTGGTAGCCGGTGTTGTACCAGCTGATCACGGCCAGCACGCTCGCGCCGAGCGCGAGCACGATCACCATCGCGACGAACCAGCCGAACCCGACCCGGGACAGGGTCGACCAGGAGAGCCCGGCGATGACCACGGCCAGCGACTTGGCACCGTGCAACGCAGGGCTCAACGGATGGAGCCGTTGCCGGGCCGGCTGCTCCTGCGTCGGCCCGGCCGATCCGACGGGCGGAGGCCCCGATCCGGCCGGTGCAGGCCCGGCCGACGCGGTGTCGTCGGACGGCTGACCCGCGTCCGGTGGGTCGTGAGCGGCCCCGACCTGATCCCGATCGTCGGTGGTGGCTGGAGCCCGGTCCGGATCCGGACCGGCCGACCCGCTCACAGTCCTTCCGCCCGGTCCTCGCCGAGTGCGGTCAGGCGGTCCCGCAGCCGGGACGCCTCGGCGGGACGCAGCCCCGGCACCCGGGCGTCGCTGGCCGCGGCGGCGGTGTGCAACTGCACGGTCGCCAGGTCGAACGCCCGCTCCAGCGGGCCGGCGCTGACGTCGACGAACTGCATCCGCGAGTACGGGACGATGGAGAGCCGACGCACCAGCAGGCCGTGCCGGACCAGCAGATCGTCCTCACGTTCGGCGTAGCCCCAGGCGCGTACCGCCCGAACGATGGTCACCGCGCGCCAGAGCGCGAACAGCCCGACCGCGCCGAGCGCCGCGGGGACCGTCCAGGAGTCGGTCAGCACCCAACTGACCCCGAGCACGGCCGAGACGAAGGCGACCCCGATCGCCAGCCGCAGCAACTCCACCCAGATCAGGTCGGTCGAGATCGACTGCCACTGGACGGTGTCCGGCCACGGTTCGAGCGGGCTGATCGGCCCGGCCGAGTTCGGGGCCGGAGCCGCGTCATCGCTCACCGGGCTGACTTTTCGTTGTACGCGTCCACTCTTCGAGCGTAGGCGATCCCGGCAGCGGGGCGACCTCACGCAGAAAGCCTCGTGCGTCGAGGAAGTCACCGAGCGACGACCGGTGCGCCTCGCAGGCGAGCCAGGTCTTGCGCCGCTCGGGCGGGTGCAGCCGAGGATTGTTCCAGCGCAGCGCCCAGCGGGCGCGGGCCTGACACCCACGCGCCGAACAGGGCAGTGCCTCGGTGGGGATGTCGGGGTGGGTCATCCCGCTCAGTCTAGGTCGGCGGGGAAGAGTGAGCGCCGGGCGGCCACGGGGGAAGCCGCCCGGCGACGGAAGAATGGTACACACGCCGGGGTGGCTTTTGTCCACTGGTGATCGGCGATTCCTCCGTGTCGGAACGGTGGGGCGAAAATCGGTCGCTCCCTCCGTCGGTACTCAGGCGGGCATGCGAGGCTTGTTACCGCACACGCCGCGACGACCGATCACGCTGTGGAGGACCAGTGGCCCAGCCGACCACGCCCGACGCCCCGCCGCCGAACGGGGCACAACCGCAGGCGTCCGCGCCGCCGACCACCCCGGCGCAGGACGCCACCCTGCTGGAGCGGGCGCTGTTCGAGATCAAGCGGGTGATCGTCGGGCAGGACCGGATGGTCGAGCGAATGTTCGTCGCGCTGCTCGCCCGTGGGCACTGTCTGCTGGAGGGCGTACCGGGAGTGGCCAAGACCCTCGCCGTGGAGACGCTCGCCAAGGTGGTCGGCGGGTCGTTCGCCCGGGTGCAGTTCACCCCGGACCTGGTGCCGGCCGACATCATGGGCACCAGGATCTACCGGCAGTCCAGTGAGAAGTTCGACGTCGAGCTGGGGCCGGTCTTCGTCAACTTCCTGCTCGCCGACGAGATCAACCGGGCCCCGGCCAAGGTGCAGTCGGCGTTGCTGGAGGTGATGAGCGAGCGGCAGGTGTCGATCGGCGGCGAGAGCCACCGGGTGCCGAACCCGTTCCTGGTGATGGCGACGCAGAACCCGATCGAGCAGGAAGGGGTCTATCCGCTGCCGGAGGCGCAGCGGGACCGCTTCCTCATGAAGATCGTCGTGGGGTATCCGACCGATGCCGAGGAGCGGGAGATCGTCTACCGGATGGGGGTGGCCCCGCCCGAGCCCGTCGCCGTGTTCGACACCGACGACCTGGTCGCCCTGCAACACAAGGCCGACCAGGTCTTCGTGCACAACGCCCTGGTCGACTACGCGGTCCGGCTGGTGCTGGCCACGCGTGCGCCGGCGGAACACGGCATGCCCGACGTGGCGCAACTGATCCAGTACGGTGCCAGCCCCCGGGCCTCGCTCGGGCTGGTGCGGGCCACCCGGGCGCTGGCCCTGCTGCGCGGGCGGGACTACGCCCTGCCGCAGGACGTGCAGGACATCGCGCCGGACATCCTGCGGCACCGGCTGGTGCTCAGCTACGACGCGCTCGCCGACGACGTCCCCGCCGACCACGTGGTGCACCGGGTGATGTCGACCATCCCGCTGCCGTCGGTGGCACCCCGGCAGCAGGCCACCCCGCCCGCCGGGGCGGTGGCTCCTACCTCGGGGTGGCCCGGGCAGCGGCCGTGACATCGACCACCCCTCGACCCGGCGAGCCGGACCACCTGGCGGTCGCCAACCGTTCCGGTGCCGTGCTGTCCCGGCTGCAACTGATGGTGACCCGCAAGCTCGACGGGCTTCTACAGGGTGACTACGCGGGCCTGTTGCCCGGACCGGGCAGCGAGGCCGGCGAGTCGCGCGAGTACCGTCCCGGCGACGACGTACGCCGGATGGACTGGCCGGTGACCGCCCGCACCACCACCGCGCACGTGCGGCGTACGGTGGCCGACCGCGAGTTGGAGACCTGGCTGGCGGTGGACCTCTCGGCGAGCCTGGACTTCGGCACCGGCCGGTGGCTCAAGCGGGACGTGGTGATCGCGGCGGCTGCCGCGATCACGCACCTGACCGTGCGGGGCGGCAACCGCATCGGAGCCGTCGTGGGCAGCGGAGCGGACACCCCGGCGCCTCGGCGGGGTCGACCCGCCGTACCGGCGGGACCGGGTCGCCTGGTCCGGTTGCCGGCCCGCTCCGGGCGCAAGGAGGCCCAGGGGATGCTGCGGGCCATCGCCGGCACCGAGAGCCGGCCGGGCCGGGGAGACCTCGGCGCGCTGGTGGACATGCTCAACCGTCCACCTCGGCGGCGGGGCGTCGCCGTGGTGATCTCCGACTTCCTCGCCCCGCCCGCCCAGTGGGCGCGCCCGCTGCGCAAGCTGCGGGTACGACACGACGTGCTGGCGATCGAGGTGGTCGATCCGCGAGAGCTGGAGCTGCCCGACGTCGGCGTGCTTCCGGTGATCGACCCGGAGACCGGCGAACTGCACGAGGTGCAGACCGCCGATCCGCGCCTGCGGCACCGTTACGCGGCGGCGGCCGCCGCCCAACGTGCGGAGATCTCCGCGGCGTTGCGGGCGGCCGGCGCCGCCCACCTGCGACTGCGTACCGACCGAGACTGGCTGCTGGACATGGTGCGCTTCGTGGCCGCTGCGCGGCACGCCCGCACCCGGGGGACGACACGATGATTCGCTTGCTGCAACCGTGGTGGCTGCTGGCCGTGCTGCCGGTGCTCGCCCTCGCCGCACTGTACGTCTGGCGGCAGCTGCGCCGACGGGACTACGCGCTGCGGTTCACCAACGTGGACCTGCTGCGTACCGTGGCGCCGAAAGGGCTCGGCTGGCGTCGGCACCTGCCGGCCACCGCGTTCCTGCTGGCCCTGCTGGTGCTGGCCGGGGCGCTGGCCCGACCGGCGGTGGACACCCGGGAGCCGCTGGAGCGGGCCACCATCATGCTGGCCATCGACGTGTCGCTGTCGATGCAGGCCGACGACGTTCCGCCGAACCGGCTGGAGGCCGCCCAGGAGGCGGCCAAACAGTTCGTCGCCGAGCTGCCGGAGACGTACAACGTGGGGCTGGTCTCCTTCGCCAAGTCGGCCAACGTGCTGGTGCCGCCGACCAAGGACCGTCCCGCGGTGACCAGTGCCATCGACGGGCTGGTGCTGGCCGAGGCGACGGCGACCGGCGAGGCGGTCTTCACCTGCCTGGAGGCGATCCGGACGGTGCCGGCCGACGGGGCGGCCGGTATCCCGCCGGCCCGGATCGTGCTGCTCTCCGACGGCTTCCGCACGGCCGGACGCTCGGTGGAGGAGGCGGCTGCCGCCGCGCAGGCGGCGAACGTGCCGGTCTCCACCATCGCCTTCGGCACCGACGCGGGTCACGTCGACATCGGCGGTCAGTTGCAGCGGGTGCCGGTGGACCGGTTCGCGTTGGCCGAGCTGGCCGAGACCACCGAAGGCTTCTTCTACGAGGCGGCGACGGTCAACGAGCTGAAGCAGGTGTACCAGGACATGGGCAGCTCGATCGGGTTCCGTACCGAGCCGAGGGAGATCACCCAGTGGTACGCGGGCATCGCCCTGCTGCTGGCTCTCTGCGCGGGTGCGTTCAGCCTGCTCTGGTCCTCCCGCATGATCTGACCGAGTCGGCGAGCTGCCGACCGGTCGACGCGACCGCCCCACGTCGACGGCGTGGGGCGGTGCCGGCTCAGTGGTTTCCGCTGGCCAGGACGAACAGGACGGCCACCCAGACGGCGGCGAGGGTGAAGCCCAGCGGGGCGACGTAGCGGCTCATGACAGCTCCGACGTGGCGGCTCGGCGGTCCGGGCGGCGGACCGCGAAAGGGGTGGATCAGGACGCGCACGCGAAGTCGTGGCCGGGCTGCTGTCCGGAGGTATCCGTGCGATCGTCCGCCGGGAAGCGATTGCCGGGCGGTGGAACGGATACGCGCGGGAGCGGGCCAGCTCAGGCGGAGTGGGGCTCAGCGTGGCTGGCGGTCGGCCCGGCCACGACTGGGAGGATCGCTATCTGGCACAGCGATCACCTCCTGAGGTCGGGTTCCGGGCGGCACGGGCCGCCGAGCGGCCCGCGAACGCGGATCATCGTACACCCGAGGTGCGCGCTCGACGCACTCGGTCGATCGTCCGGGCGGCGGTGGTGGGCGCGGGTGTGCCGTGGACTGGTCGGCACGCGAGATGACCTGCGGTGGTTAGTGGTTACCGCTCGGTAACGCCTAGTCTCCAACCCGCAGCGATCATTGGGGAGGGGACGTACTGTGTCGCGAACTGTGCTGGTAACCGGGGGCAACCGGGGGATCGGGCTGGCCATCGCTCAGGCTTTCGCCAAGCAGGGTGACCGGGTGGCGATCACCCACCGGGGCAGTGGGGCACCGGACGGACTGTTCGGCGTGCGCTGCGACATCACCGACGCCGAGTCGGTGGATGCGGCCTTCACCGCGGTCGAGGCGGAACTGGGGCCGGTGGAGGTGCTGGTCGCCAACGCGGGCATCACCGACGACACGCTGCTGCTGCGGATGTCGGAGGAGCAGTTCACCCGGGTGCTGGACACCAACCTGACCGGCGCGTACCGCTGCGCCAAGCGGGCCACCGGCCGGATGCTGCGGGCCCGGTGGGGCCGCATGATCTTCGTCTCCTCGGTGGTCGGCCTCTCCGGCGGCGCGGGTCAGGTCAACTACGCGGCCAGCAAGGCCGGCCTGGTCGGGGTGGCCCGTTCGATCACCCGGGAGCTGGGCAGCCGGAACATCACCGCCAACGTCGTCGCCCCGGGCTTCATCGAGACCGACATGACCGCCGGGCTGTCCGACCAGCGCAAGACCGAGATCCTCAACTCGATCCCGGCGGGCCGGATGGCCGCTCCGGACGAGGTGGCTGCGGTGGTCACCTGGCTGGCGGGCGACAGCGCCGGGTACGTCTCCGGCGCGGTCATCCCGGTCGACGGCGGCCTGGGTATGGGCCACTGAATATCGAGCACGGAGGAATGAGCATAAATGTCCGGACTGCTGGCCGGTAAGCGGCTGCTCGTCACCGGCGTCATCACCGACGCCTCGATCGCCTTCTCGGTGGCCAAGCTGGCCCAGGAGAACGGTGCCCAGGTCGTGCTCACCGGCTACGGCCGACTGTCACTGGTGGAGCGGATCGCCAAGCGGCTGCCCGAGCCGGCACCCGTGATCGAGCTGGACGTGACCAACCCCGAGCACCTCGCCGGGCTGGCCGACAAGGTCCGCGAGCACGTCGACGGTCTCGACGGGGTGGTGCACTCGATCGGGTTCGCCCCGCAGAGCTGCCTCGGTGGCGGGTTCCTCGACGCCTCCTGGGAGGACGTGGCGACGGCGCTGCACGTCTCGACGTACTCCTACAAGTCCCTGGCCGTCGCGGCGCTGCCGTTGATGTCGCCGGGCGGCTCGGTGGTCGGCCTGACCTTCGACGCCACCCAGGCATGGCCGGTGTACGACTGGATGGGCGTGGCCAAGGCCGGGCTGGAGTCGGCCTCCCGCTACCTCGCGCTGCACCTGGGCAAGCAGGGTATCCGCAGCAACCTGGTGGCCGCCGGGCCGCTGCGGACCATGGCCGCGAAGTCCATCCCCGGCTTCGAGCAGTTCGAGGACGCCTGGGCCGGACGTGCCCCGCTCGGGTGGGACCTGACCGACCAGGAACCGGCGGCGCGGGCCTGTCTCGCCCTGCTGTCGGACTGGTTCCCGGCGACCACCGGCGAGATCGTGCACGTCGACGGCGGCTACCACGCCATCGGCGCCTAGCGGGTAAGGAAGGGCCCCCTGTTAACGCCTGCGGTATAGCAGGGGCCCCTTACTAACCGCCGGAACGCTGGTAGCCGCCGGAGCGCCGGTAGTGGCCGGAACGGGGGGCGTTGCGGAGGTGGCGCCGGTCACCGGCGACAATGGGCCCATGGCGTACGACGCGGTGGTGCTGGTGTCCTTCGGCGGCCCGGAGGGGCCCGACGACGTGATGCCGTTCCTGCAGAACGTGACCCGGGGACGGGGAGTCCCGCCGGAGCGGCTGGCCGAGGTCGCCGAGCACTACCAGCACTTCGGCGGAGTCTCCCCGATCAACCAGCAGTGCCGGGAACTGCTGGCGGCCCTCCGCGCCGACTTCGCCGCCAACGGGCTCGACCTGCCGGTGTACTGGGGCAACCGGAACTGGGAGCCGATGCTCGCCGACACGGTGGCCCGGATGCGTGACGACGGCGTGCGGTCGGCGTTGGCCTTCGTCACCAGCGCCTTCGGCGGGTACTCCTCGTGCCGGCAGTACCAGGAGGACATCACCGCCGCCCGGGCGGCGGTCGGCCCGGACGCGCCGGTGATCGATAAGCTGCGCCAGTTCTGGGATCATCCCGGCTTCGTCGAGCCGCACGTCGACGCGGTGCGTGCCGCGTTGACCCAGCTCGACCCGGCCCGGCGGGACAGCACCCGGCTCGTCTTCACCGCGCACTCGGTGCCGATCTCGGCGGCCGACAGCGCCGGCCCGCACGGTGGCCGGTACACCGCCCAGCTCGCCGAGACGGCCCGGCTGGTGCACGCGGCGGCGGCTCCGGACCTGGCGTACGACCTGGTCTGGCAGAGCCGGTCCGGCCCGCCCCACGTGCCGTGGTTGGAGCCGGACATCAACGACCACCTGGCGGCGCTCGCCGAGCAGGGCGTGACCGGCGTGGTGGTCAGCCCGATCGGGTTCGTCTCCGACCACCTGGAGGTGGTGTGGGACCTGGACACCGAGGCGTCGGAGACGGCCAAACGGCTCGGCATCGACTTCGTCCGTGCCGCCACCCCCGGCGTCGACCCCCGCTACGTGACGATGGTGCGGGAGTTGGTGCGGGAGCGCATCGAGCCGGACGGGGCGCGGCTGCGCCGTCGTCTGGGCCAGCTACCGATGTGGGACACCTGTCCCACGGTCTGCTGCGTCCCGCCCCGTCGCCCCTCCTGACCGTTGCGGCGGACCCGACCACACCCTGGGGATGATCATGAAGGACCGTAAGCCCGTCGAGAGTTGGCTCACCGACATGGACGGGGTCCTGGTGCACGAGGGCCAGCCGGTGCCGGGCGCGCCGGAGTTCATCAAGCGGCTGCGCACCTCCGGCAAGCCCTTCCTGGTGCTGACCAACAACTCCATCTACACGCCGCGTGACCTCCAGGCCCGGTTGGCCCGGATGGGCCTCGACGTGCCGGAGCAGGCGATCTGGTCGTCCGCCCTGGCCACCGCCCAGTTCCTGGCCGACCAGCGGCCGGGTGGCACGGCGTACGTCATCGGGGAGGCCGGGCTGACCACCGCGCTGCACGCGGTGGGCTACGTGCTCAGCGACTTCGCTCCCGACTACGTGGTGTTGGGGGAGACCCGCACCTACAGCTTCGAGGCGATCACCAAGGCGGTCCGGCTGATCAACGACGGGGCCCGGTTCATCTGCACCAACCCCGATGCCACCGGCCCCTCGGTGGAGGGTGCCCTGCCGGCCGCCGGCTCGGTGGCCGCGATGATCTCCAAGGCGACCGGGGTGGAGCCGTACTTCGTCGGCAAGCCCAATCCGATGATGATGCGCTCGGCGCTGAACACCATCAACGCGCACTCGGAGAGCACCGCGATGATCGGGGACCGGATGGACACCGACATCCTCTGCGGTCTGGAGGCCGGGCTGGAGACCATCCTGGTGCTGACCGGGATCAGCTCCCGTGTGGAGGCGGAACGCTACCCGTACCGGCCCTCCCGGATCGTCAACTCCGTCGCCGACCTGATCGACGAGATCTGAGCCGCCGCGACCCCGCAGCGCCGCCGCCGCGACCCCGCAGCGCCGCCGCCGCGACCCCGCAGCGCCGCCGCCGCGACCCCGCAGCGCGGTCGACGGCCACCCGGCAGCGCCGCCGCGCCGTGGCGGGTCGAGGGCGTGGCGGGCCGAGGGCGTGGCGGGTCGAGGGCGTGGCGGGTCGAGGGCGTGGCGGGATGTCAGGGGCGCAGGGGTGCGTTGCAGGCGGCGACGAGCGCCTGGCGGCAGGCGGCGGTGAGCGGGCGCAGGGCGGCGTCGCGCTGCTGGGCCTCGTAGTTGTTGATCGCGCCTCCGGGCGCGGCGTGCCCGGCCAGGGCGAGGACCCGGTCGAGCACGGCGGCGCGGGCGAACAGCCGACGCGACCGGGGGTCGAAGCCGGGGGGCAGATCGGTGGTGCCGTCCGGGCGACGCAACGCCTCCAGCGCACCGGCCAGCTCCGGCCGCCACTGGGCCACGTCGAGCCGGGTGAGCGCGGCGGTGGTGTCGGCCAACGCGGCGGCCAGCTCCGCCTCCGCCTCGGCGGCCCCGGGCAGGGTACGGCAGGCGGCGGGAGCGTCGGCCGGCAGCGGGTGGACCCGCCACAGCACCGTCTCGAAGGTGTCGCCGGAGCCGGAGGTGTGTACGCGTACCTCGGGGATCAGCCCCAGTGGACCGGCGATCACGGCCTCACCGGCGAGCAGCGCGGCACCGGCGAAGTCACCCGGGCCGGGCAGGCCGCGCGGGTCGCCCGGTGCCGGCAGCACCAGACGGATCTCGTCCGGTGAGAGTTTGGCCAGGGCGGGGAGCGCTTCCCGCAGCGGCACGTCCGTCCAGGTGCCGGGCGCGTCGGCGACCAGGTGCTCCTCGGTGCCGGCGACCGCCTCGGCGACCTCGTCGAAGGGCACCAGCCCGGCGCGCCACGCGCGCACCCAGGCAACGAACCGGCTCGACCGGCGCGGCGCGAGGATGGCCGCACCCGCAGCGGGGGTGGACATGCGGAAAGAGTACGTGGTGACCACCGCCCCTGTCTCGACTGCCGCGCCCCCACCTCCCCGCCGCGCCGATCAGGCAGTGGTCTGGGCGGTACGTCGATGTTCACGCCGTTTGTGACATACCACAACCGCATGATCGCGACTGGGAGGGAGGGCGGGGTGTGTCGCGGTTGGGGGGTGTCGGGGAGGGGGATTAGCGTGACGGGATGGGGCGGCGGTACGGCGAGGACGTGTTGGCGGGCAACTGGCGGCGGCGGACGGTGACCCCGGAGGTCGACGCCGAGATCGACCTCGTGGTCGAGGACGCCGAGTCGGGTTTCTGCGGGGCGGTCGTCGGCTTCGAGTCCGGCGCCGTGGTGCTGGAGGACCGGCACGGCCGACGGCGCAACTTCCCACTGCTACCGGCGGCGTTCCTGCTCGACGGCCGTCCGGTCACCCTGCGTCGGCCCACTCGGCCGTCGGTGCCGGCGGCCCGGCGGCGTACCGCGTCGGGCTCGATCGCGGTCGACGGGGTCCGCGCGCGGGTGGCGCGGGCCAGCCGGATCTGGGTCGAGGGTGTGCACGACGCCGCCCTCGTCGAGCGGATCTGGGGCGACGACCTGCGCATCGAGGGTGTGGTGGTGGAGCCGCTGTCCGGCATCGACGCCCTCGCCGCCGAGGTACGCGACTTCGGCCCTGGGCCGGGTCGCCGGCTCGGCGTGCTGGTCGACCACCTCGTACCGGGCTCCAAGGAGAGCCGCATCGTGGCCCAGGTCAACTCGCCGCATGTCCTGGTCACCGGTCACCCCTACATCGACGTGTGGCAGTCGGTGCGGCCCGCTGCGGTGGGCATCGCGGAGTGGCCGGTGGTGCCCCCCGGGCAGCCGTGGAAGGAGGGCGTCTGCGCCGCGCTCGGTGTGGCCGAGCCGGCCGACATGTGGCGGCACATCCTGTCCCGGGTCAACAGCTTCGCCGACGTGGAGACGCCATTGATCAACGCGATGGAACGGCTGATCGACTTCGTGACCGAGCCGGACTGACCCACTCGCGCGGCCGACATGGTCGGCGACCGTTACCGTGAACGACCTGATCCCTACCACCCCGGGGGTGCACACGTGAGCCGGTTCGGGCAACTGCGGCAGCGGTTGCGTCAGGCGTACGCGAAGGGACGCGAGTCGGTGCGTACGGCTCGGGAGCGGGAGAGCGCGCGGCGCGCCGAGGAGGCCGCCGAACGCGATCGGCCGATCCTGGAACCGGTGTCGCCGACGGGCGAACCGGCCGTGTCCACCACGAGCCGCGACGACGCGGACGTGCCGAGGGGCCTGCGGATCGCCGCCGCCTGGTCGTGGCGGATCATCGTCATCGGGCTTCTCGGCTGGGCGTTGCTGCGGGTCTTCGGCGCGGTCCGGGTCGTCATCGTCCCGTTGCTGGTGGCGTTGCTGCTCGCCGCCCTGTTGGCGCCGGCCGTCGGTTGGCTGTTGCGGGCCCGCTTCCCGCGTACGCTGGCCACCGCCGTGGTGCTCATCGGCGGGTTGGCCGCGGTGGTCGGCACGTTGACCCTGGTGGTCAACGAGTTCATCGCGGGCCTGCCCGAGCTGAGTTCCAGCGCCGCGGCCGGCATCGGGCAGATCCAGGACTGGCTGCGCGACGGCCCGCTGAATCTCTCCGACGGGCAACTCGACCGGTACATCGAGGCTGGACAGAACTGGATCAACGAGAACTCGCAGGCGTTGACCAGCAACGCGATATCGACGGCCGGCACCGTGGTCGAGGTGTTCACCGGCGCGCTGCTGGTGCTGTTCGCCACCTTCTTCTTCCTGCGGGACGGGGACCGGCTGTGGCGCTTCCTGGTCGGGCTGTTCCCGGTCGCCGCGCGCTGGCGGGTCGACGACGCCGGGCGCGCCTCCTGGCAGACCCTGGTCGCCTACGTACGTGCCACGGTGCTGGTGGCGTTCATCGACGCGGTGGGCATCGGCATCGCGCTCGTGCTGTTCGACGTGCCGTTCGCCTTCCCGCTGACGGCGTTGGTCTTCCTCGGCGCGTTCATTCCGATCGTCGGTGCCACGCTGTCCGGCGCGGTCGCGGTCCTGGTGGCCCTCGTCGACGGCGGCTGGGTCACCGCGTTGATCATCCTCGGGGCCGTGGTCGTGGTGCAGCAGGTGGAGGGCAACGTCCTGCAACCGTGGATCATGGGTCGGGCGGTGGCGCTGCACCCGTTGCCGGTGGTGCTGGCGGTGACCGCCGGAGTGGTCCTGGAGGGCATCGTCGGTGCGCTGGTCGCCGTACCGTTGATCGCGGTGATCAACACCGCGGTGCGCCGCCTGGCCCGGCAGCGGCCGTCGTCACCACCACCGCCACCGGTGCCGGAGGCCGTGGTGGTCCGGTCCACCCCGCCCTGACGGGTCAGGGCGGGCCGGTCAGGGTTCGTCGTCGGGGGTGCGGGTGAATACGAAGGTGGCGATGTCGAGGGCGACCGGGCTGCCGGTCTCGTCACGCCGCACGGCCAGCACCTCGCCGTTCTCGACGCCGCCGACACCGCGCCAGCGGTCGAGGCCGTCCGGGGCGTAGCGGCTGATCCGGTCGCCGCGCAGGGCGCCGACCAGCTCGCCGGTCGCCGCGTCCCAGCTGACGTCGAGCGGGATACCCATCCACCACCAGCGGCCGGTCAGCTCGGCCAGGTCGGCCGGGGGCGGCGTCCCGGCCGGTGACCACGGCCGGGCCGGCACCGGCTCGGCGTCGAGCACCTGGGTGAGGATCCGGTGGCCGAGTGGCCCGATCCCCCCGGTGCGGAAGCCGTAGGCGTTGGCGAAGCCGACGACGCCGGTGCGGCTGGGGCGGTGCACCGCCACCGTGGCGAGGTAGCCGGGCATCGAACCGCCGTGCCCGACGTGGACCCGGTCGCCCTCGCGGGTGAGCTGGATGCCGAGGCCGTACCCGCCGCGCCAGGAGTCCACGTCGCTGAGGATCACCGGTACACACATCTCGTCGAGGGTGGCGGGGTCGAGCACCGCCGGGTCCGGTTCGGCGAGGAAGGCCGCCCAGCGGGCGAGGTCCGTGACGGTGGACCAGAGCTGACCGGCCGGTGCCATCGACCGGGTGTCGGTACGCGGCTCCTCCCGCAGCGTGTCGTACCACGGGTGCACCACGTAGCCCCGGGCGAACGGCTCGGTCGCCGCGTACGTGGTGCGGCGCAGGTCGAGCGGATCGAGGATGCGCTCCCGCACCAGCTGCGCCCAGGGCGTACCGGTGATCCGTTCCAGCGCCCCGCCGAGCAGCCCGTACGCCAGGTTGGAGTAGTGCCAGACGCGGTGCGGCGGGTGCGCGATCTTCGCGGCGGTGAACCCGGCCAGCAGGGTGTCCAGGTCGACGCCCTCGCTGCGTTCCCACCACGGACCGTCGGGTTCGCGTTGCAGCCCACCGGCGTGCCCGAGTAGTTGCCGCAGGGTGACCGCGCCGGCCGCGCCGATCTCCGGCAGGTGCTTGCGCAGCGGGTCGTCCAGGGTCAGCCGGCCGGCGTCGCGTTCCCGCATGACCAGCACGGCGGTCATCGTCTTGGTGATCGAGCCGATGCGGTACTGCAGGTCGGCGTCGGGGCACGGCTGCGTGCCGGCGGTGGACAGGTGCACCAGCGCACCGTCACGGACCACGCCGATGATCAGCGACGGGACGTGGCCGGCGGACTGCGCGTCGGTCACCATGGCGTCGACCTGTCGGGCCGTTTCGGGACTCAGCGGCACGAAGTCTCCCTCGGTGTCGGCGATGATCGCTCTGAGATCATGACAGTTCGATGACACGTGCACGGACATGTCACGATCGTTACGTGGATGCCGTGCTGTGGATCGTTCTGGGTGTGGTGCTGGCGGTCGCTGAGGTCTTCACGGCGACCCTGTTTCTGATCATGTTCGCGGTCGGCGCGTTCGCCGCCGCGGGTGCCGCCGCGCTCGGCGCACCGGTGGCCGTGCAGGCGGTGGTCTTCGCGGTCGTCTCCGCGCTGACCGTCTTCGCCGCGCGGCCGGTGGTACAACGACACCGGCAGACCAGCTCCGACAGTGAGGACAACACCACCTTCGGGATCGAGGCGATCGAGGGCTCGACCGCCCTGGTTCTGGAGCAGGTGGACGCCGATCAGGGCATGGTGAAGATCGACGGCGAGGTGTGGACTGCTCGCGCCTACGACGCCACTCAGGTTTTGGCACCCGGCGAACGGGTGCAGGTTATCCAGGTCAAGGGAGCGGTAGCCCTGGTCTGGCGGGACGTCACTACTCCCGGTGAGCTACCCGAAGGTGAAAGGTGAACGATGGAACTCGTAGTTCCCGCCCTATTGATAGCGGTGGCGCTGATCGCGGTGGTCACCCTGGCCAAGTCGGTGCGGATCGTGCCGCAGCAGCGGCAGGACGTGGTTGAGCGGCTCGGCCGGTACAAGCGCACGTTGAATCCTGGCCTGAACATCCTCGTGCCCTTCATCGACGCGGTGCGTACCAAGGTCGACATGCGCGAGCAGGTGGTCAGCTTCCCGCCGCAGCCGGTGATCACCTCTGACAACCTGGTCGTGTCGATCGACACCGTCCTCTACTTCAAGGTGGTCGACTCGGTCCGGGCCACCTACGAGATCTCCAACTTCCTCCAGGCGATCGAGCAGCTGACCGTCACGACGCTGCGTAACGTGATCGGCTCGCTGGACCTGGAGCGGGCGCTGACCAGCCGCGAGGAGATCAACCGTCACCTCTCCGGAGTGCTCGACGAGACCACCGGCCGCTGGGGCATCAAGGTGACCCGGGTGGAGATCAAGGCGATCGAGCCGCCGCCGAGCATCCGCGACTCGATGGAGAAGCAGATGCGCGCCGAGCGGGACCGCCGGGCGGCGATCCTCAACGCCGAGGGGCACAAGCAGTCGCAGATCCTCTCGGCCGAGGGTGAGAAGCAGGCGGCGGTGCTGCGCGCCGACGGTGACCGGCAGGCCCGCATCCTCCAGGCCGAGGGTCAGGCGAAGGCGATCCGGACCGTGTTCGACGCCATCCACCAGGCCAACCCGAGCCAGAAGGTGCTCGCGTACCAGTACCTCCAGGCCCTGCCGCAGATCGCCAACGGCACGGCCAACAAGGTGTGGATCGTGCCGGCCGAGCTGACCAAGGCGCTGGAGGGCATGGGTGGCGCTCTCGGTGGGCTGAGCCAGATGGTCGGCGACGCGCCGACCAAGGAGGCCTCCGACGACGCCAGCGCCGTGGAGCGGGAGGCCGCAGAGGCCGCGCAGGCCGCCGCGCTCGCGGCCCAGGAGATCCACGACGAGGTACGCGTCGCCGAGGCGCAGGCCACCGGCGGTAAGGGCCCGCAGGGGCTGCCCGCGCCGGAGCCGGTCTCCCCGGCGAGCCTGCTCGACAACGCACCGGACCAGCGCGAGCGCGGCTGAGATCGCGGGGCGGGCCGTCCTGACCCGGCCCGCCCCGTTCGATTTGCGCTGCCCTGCTCCGTCCGGTCGGCTTCGGTCGAGCGGGTGGATCCGGACAAACGCGAGAATGACTCACGAGGCGCTCCGGTGCCTGCCACCATCAGTCCTAGTACGGGTGGTGACCAGGCATCGGGGCGCCTCGGCGGGTCCCGGCGCCGCTCGTGGATGAGCGAGGTGACGCATGGAGCCGGTGCGGCGGTTGTGGTCCACGCCGGAGGTGCCCGGAGCCCACGACCCGAAGGGCCCGATCGGCACCCGGCGTACCGGTGGGGGATTCGGCGTGCTCCCCTTCGTCGACGAACCGCCGCCGCCCGGACCCGCCACCAACGCCAGTTGGGCCTGGTCGCTGCGGCGGCTGGCCCGTGCTGCGGTCTGGCTGCTGCCGGCGTACGCGATCCTCTACGGCGCGGTGGCGATGGCCAGCGACGGCGGGGTGGGCAACGACCCGTATCCCGCCGACGGGCGGGCGTTGTACCTGATCGGCTGGGTGGCCGCGGTCTGGCTCGGCCTGCTGGCCCTGCTCGGGCTGACCGGGCTGCTCGCCGCCACCCGCAGTCGGCACGCTGCGGTGTCCGGCCTGCTGGTCAGCATCGCCGGCACGGTGCTCATGCTGCCCTTCGCCGGGCTGTCCGAGCAGACCCCGGTCTTCGGCACCACCGCCCGGTCGCTGGTGCTGGTCGGCGCCACCTGCTACAGCGCCGGCTGGCTGCTCACCGGGTGGGCGGTGGCCCGCTCGGGGATGTTCAGCATCGGCGACGGGGTGATGCTGATGATCGCCAGTCCGCTGCTCGGCCTCGGCGGTGCGTTGATCGGATCATTGCAGACCTTCGGCGCGATCTTCGTGCTGATCTCCGGTATCGGCATCTGCTACCGCTCGGGCCGCCTGCTGCCCCGGGAGATCCTCCGGGACGCCACCAGCGCCAGCGTGGCGACCGCCGGTCCGAGCGCGCCGATGGGGCCGGGCGGCGCGGGGCCGCTGGGAGCGGCCTGACCATGTCGGCTCTGCGACCGGCTGCGTCGGCTGTCCGAATGACAATCCGGTGGTCAGGCCGACGAGGGCGCAGGTGGCTGGCAACTAGCGGTGAATTGCCTGACAAATGGCCAAATGTGGTGGCCGGAACGCGGCTTTCGCGGCAATCCTGGTGACCATGGCCACCCCTACGCCGCTGTCGCGGCTGTTCACCGTCGTACTGGCCGGCGTACTCGCCGGCCTGGTCCTGGCGGTCGCCGCACTGCCGGGAAACCTGCTGCTCGGGTTCGCCGCGCAGGCGGCGCTCGGGAACTACGCCGCGCTGCCGGACGCGCTGCGGACCCCGGTCACCCCGCAGCGGTCGTTCCTCTACGCCAACGACGGCAAGACGTTGATCACCACGTTCTACGACGTCAACCGCACCGACGTGGCGCTGGCGGAGATCGCGCCGGTGATGCGTCAGGCGATCGTGGCGGCCGAGGACCGCCGCTTCTACGACCACGGCGGGGTCGACCTGCGCGGCATGGCGCGCGCCCTGGTCAGCAACGTCACCGAGGGCACCGGGCAGGGCGGCTCGACGCTGACCATGCAGTACGTGCGCAACGTGCTGAAGACCGACCCGAGCCGTACGGCGGAGGAGCGGGCGGCGGCCACCGAACCGACCATCGGGCGCAAGATCCAGGAGATCCGGTACGCCAACGCGTTGGAGCAGCGGCTCGGCAAGGACGAGATCCTCAGCCGCTACCTCAACATCGCCTACTTCGGCTCCGGGGCGTACGGGGTCGCCGCCGCGAGCCAGCGCTACTTCTCCAAGGCGCCGGCCGACCTGACCCTCGCCGAGGCGGCCCTGCTGGCCGGACTGGTGCAGTCGCCGGAGGCGTACAGCCCGCTCGACGGTGACGCCGACGCGGCGCTGGCCCGTCGGGCGTACGTGCTGGACTCGATGGTCGCCACCGGGGCGATCACCGCCGAGCAGGCCGCCGAGGCCCGCGCCGAGAAGCTGACCCTGAAGCCGAGTGAGCAGCCCAACGGCTGCGCCGCCACCGCCGGTGGACGCGACGGATGGGGCTTCTTCTGCGATTACCTGCGTCGCTGGTGGGTCGCCCAGCCGGAGTTCGGTGACACCGTGCAGGAGCGGGAGCAGGCGCTGCGACGCGGCGGCTACCACGTGGTGACGACGCTGGACCCGCAGCTCCAGGCCACCGCGCAGCGCCAGGCGATCGGCATCTACGGGTACGACAACCCGCGCGCGGTGCCGATCGCCGCCGTGGAGCCCGGCACCGGTCGGGTCCTCGCGATGGCGGTCAACCGCCACTACAGCCTCGACGCCAACCCCGACGGGCAGGCGAACTACCCGAACACCGTCAACCCGTTGATCTCCGGCGGTGCCGGGGTGGCCGGCTACCAGGCCGGTTCCACGTTCAAGCTGTTCACCATGCTCGCCGCGCTGGAGTCCGGTCGTACCCTGTCCACCGGCTTCCACGCGCCCAGTCGGCTGCCCACCCGATACGCGGCCGAGGGGGAGAGCAGCTGCGGTGGCCGCTGGTGCCCGGCCAACGCCAACCCGGAGTGGATGGACGGCTACCGGATGATGTGGGACGGCTTCGGCCGCTCGGTGAACACCTACTTCGTGTGGCTGGCCGAGCAGGTGGGGCCGGAGAAGGTGGTCGAGATGGCGCAGCGGCTGGGCATCACCTTCCGCGCCGAGGCCGACGCCCGCTTCGCCGCCGACAACGCGGCCGACTGGGGTGCGTTCACCCTGGGCGTGGCCGCCACCACCCCGCTCGACCTGGCCAACGCGTACGCGACCGTGGCGGCGGAGGGGACGTACTGCGCGCCGCTGCCGGTGGTGTCGGTGACCGGGCCGGACGGCCAGCGGCTGGCCCTCGGTGACCCGTCCTGCCGACGGGTGCTCGACGCCGACGTGGCCCGCGCCGCCACCGACGCGGCCCGCTGCCCGGTGGGGCAGCAGTCCGCCTTCGGGCAGTGCAACGGCGGTACCGCCACCGCCGTGAACCGGATCCTCGACGGGCGCCCGGTGGCCGGCAAGACCGGTAGCTCGGACCGGGCCGCCACGGAGAGCTTCGTCGGGTACACCCCGCAGGTGGCGGTCGCCGGTATCGCGGCCAATCCGGACGACCCCACCGACTCGGTCGGCGCCGCCGTGCAGGCCCGGGTGATCGACGCGGTCGCCCGGATCATCGCCACGGCGGTCGACGGTCAGCCGGAGCAGGCGTTCACCCCGCCCAGCCGGGAGGTGGTCGGCACCCCGCGCCGCCCCGTCGAACCCGACCCTCGCACCCCGCCCCGCCGGGCCCCCGACAACCCCCTCTCCGACTTCCTCCCCTGGCTCCAAAACCGCCGCTAACCCCCACCCCCCAACCCCCCCACCCAACCCTGCGCACCGTTGATCAAGAAGTTTTGGTCATGAATGGGGCCTCAGCCGACCAAAACTTCTTGATCAACACGAAGGGATGGTGGGCGGCGGTCAGCGGGAGGAGGGGCGGGGGCGGTAGGTGGTCATGACGGTGGGAATGCCGCGGCGGATGATGCCGGCCCAGTCGGTGTCACCGCGCAGCACGGCGGCGGCCGTCTTGCGGGCCTGCTCGGCGGTGAAGTGTGGCGGCATCATCAGCTCGGCGGGGTCGACCAGCGCGTTGATCACCGTGGGGCGGTCGGCGTTCAGCGCCCGGTCCCACACGTCGGCCACCTGGTCCGGGTGGTCGACCAGCTCGCCGCGCATCCCCAGCACCTCACCCCACCGGTGGTACGCGATGTCGGGCAACTGCTGGCTGTCCGGGAACATCGGGGTGCCCTCGGTGGAGCGTTGCTCCCAGCTGACGAACGCCAGATCGCGGTTGTTGAGCACCAGCACCACGAACCGTGGGTCGGCCCAGCTCTGCCAGTACTTCGCCACGGTGATCAGCTCGTTGACCCCGTTCATCTGCATCGCACCGTCGCCGATCAGGGCCACCAGCGGGCGCTGCGGGTGGGCGAACTTGGCCGCCAGGGCGTACGGCATCGCGCCGCCCATGGACAGCAGGGTGCCGGACAGACTGGCCAGCATCCCCGGGCGGACCTTGAGGTGCCGGGCGTACCAGGCGGTGGTGGTGCCGCAGTCGACGGCGAGCATCACGTCGTCGGGCAGGCGGTCGCTGAGGCGGGCGAAGAGCAGCTGCGGGTTGACCGGGTCGGCGTTCTGCTCGGCCAGTTCCCGCTGCGACTGCCGCCACGCGGCGGTGGCCCCGGCGATGGTCTGTCGCCACCGGGTCGGTCCCGGGCCGGGGCCGAGCGCGGCCAGCAGCGCCCGCAGGGTGGGCGCGGCGTCACCGGTCAGGTTCACCTCGGTCGGGTAGCGCAGTCCCAGTTGGGTGCCGTCGTGGTCGATCTGCACCGCCCGCGCCTGCCCGGGCGGCGGGTAGAACTCCGAGTACGGCATGTTGCTGCCGACGATGAGCAGCCGGTCGCACTCGTTCATCAGCTGCCAGCTGGGGCGGGTGCCGAGCAGACCGATGGCACCGGTCACCCACGGCTCCCGGTGGTCCACGGCGGTGAAGCCGAGCAGTGCGGTCGCCACGCCCGCGCCGAGGCGGTGGGCGATCTCGTGTACCTCGTTCTCCGCGCCGAGCGCACCCTGCCCGACCAGCATGGCCACCCGCTCGCCGCTGCCGAGCACCTCGGCGGCGTGCCGGATGTCCGCCTCCGGCGGCACCGTCGGGCCGCTGCTCGGCACGCTGCTGGTGTGGAAGAAGCCGTGCGCGTGCGGCGGGTTGGGCACCGCCGGCAGGTCCTGCACGTCGAGCGGCAACACCAGGGCGGTGACGGTACGCCGGGCCAACGCGGTCCGGCACGCCCGATCCACCAGGTGGCGTACCTGGGACGGGTGGTCGAGCTGGGCCAGGAACGCCGCCGCCACGTCCTTGTAGAGGGCGAGCAGGTCCACCTCCTGGTAGTAGCCGCCGCCCTCGGCGGTGAGCGCGGTGTGCCCGACCAGGGCGACCACCGGTTGGTGATCCAGCTTCGCGTCGTAGAGACCGTTGAGCGCGTGGATGGCACCCGGGCCGCTGGTGACCAGCACCGCGCCGAGTGGTCCGCCGCCGTACTTGACGTGTGCCGAGGCGGCGAACCCGGCGGTCTCCTCGTGGCGTACCTGGACGAACTGCACCTTCTCGGCGGTGCGTTGCAAGGCCGAGGTCATCCCGTTGATGCCGTCGCCGGGGAAGCCGAAGTAGCGGCGTACGCCCCAGCAGGCGAGACGTTGCACCATGTGGTCCGCGACGGTGGCGTCACGGGGCAGCGGCCACGGGTCCTCCGGCACGAAGGTGCCGATGTGCTCTGTGCTCACCTGGATCGCCTTTCCGGCCGGGCCTCCTCAAACACCGCTCTCGGACGAGAGTGCCGCGACATTCCCCGTCTCCACCCGGCGAAACGCGCCGCGCACGGTGCCGGCGGCAGCTTCCTGCCGGTCAACTGCCGGTCAATCTCCTGGATGACCCTTCAGCGTGGAAATAGCGTTCTGGGCAAGTGCTGCGGGTGACGATTTTGTCAACGGGACCCTCCCGCAGCGGGGTGATGCGCGGCGATCAGGCCGCCTGACGTGAACCCGGTGGTCCGGGCGGCGATCCCGCCCGGACCACCACCGCGAACTCCAGTCGACCGAGCGAGATTGGACGCGATATGACCGAAACCGTCGTCAGGCCCGCTGAGGAACTCCGCTGGGACGTTCCCCCCAACACCTCGACCAACCGGATCACCGACCTCGCCGAGGTGCGGCGCTACATCGACGCCATCGACTTCGGACCGCTCAAGCACCGACTCACCCAGGGACGCGACATGCTGGGCGGTGCGTGGAGCCCGGCCCGGGCGGACTACTACGAACGGCTCTACAAGAACTGGCTGTACCTGCGACGCAGGTACGAAGGGGAGCTGCTGCCGCCGCACATCGACATCGACGAGTTCTGGCACGGCCACATCCTCGACACGTACGCGTACTTCGCCCACTGTGACCGGATTTTCGGCTACTACCTGCACCACCTTCCCTATGTCGGTACGGGTGGGCCGGTCGACCGTACGAATCTGTCGAACGCTTGGCAGCAGACCCAGGATCGGTACCACGCCGAATTCGGTGAGTACATCTACGACTTTATGGAGTAGACCGGGACACCCACCGCCACTGGCCCGGCCGACCGCAGTCCCGGCCGTCGGGCCTCCGCTCGACAAGGGGATCTCCATCCAGTAGAAAACATCACCGGACATCCTTTTCCCGTCGAGGGGCTGGCCGGTCTACTCAGACCCGGTGGGCCATGAGTGGATGGGTATGGCCCGGTTTAGTCAGATGGTGACCGCCCACCGGCGGCGGCTCGGGTTGACCCAGGAGGACGTCGCGGCCGCCACCGGCCTCGCCGTACGCAGCATCCGGGACGTGGAGAACGGACGCGTGGCCCGGCCGCGCAAGTCGACGGTCCGGTTGCTCGCCGAGGCGTTCAACCTGTCCGCCGCCGACCGGGTCCACTTCATCCACGCCGCCGACCCCGACCTGGCCGGGCCGGAGGGAGAGCGGCCCCAGCAACTGCCGCTGGCCGCGCCCGGCTTCGTCGGCCGCTGCGCCGAGCTGGCGACCCTCGACGCCGGACGGCCGACGGAGGCGTCGACACAGCCGACGGTCGCGATCTTCACCATCTCCGGCATGGCCGGGGTCGGTAAGACCGCCCTCGCCCTGCACTGGGCGCACCGGGCGTCCGGCTGGTTTCCCGAGGGCCAGCTCTACGTCAACCTCCGCGGCTACGACGAGGCCGACGTCGTCGATCCCAGCGACGCCCTCCGGGGCTTCCTGGAGGCGCTCGGCGTGCCGGCCGCCGGGATACCGGCCGGTCTGGAGGCCCGCATCGGGCTGCACCGCAGCCTCCTGGCCGGTCGTCGGATGCTGCTGGTGCTCGACAACGCGCGCGACTCGGCGCAGGTGCGACCGCTGCTGCCCGGTGCCGGCGGTTGCATGGTCGTGGTGACCAGCCGGGACGAGCTGTCCGGGCTGATCGCCGCGGAGGGAGCGCACCCGATCCGGCTCAACGTGCTCACCAGCGACGAGTCGATGAGTCTGCTCGCCAGTCGGCTCGGTGCCTGTCGGCTGGCCGCCGAACCGGCCGCCACGGCGGACATCATCGACTCGACGGGGCGGCTGCCGCTGGCGCTGTCGATCGTGGCGGCACGGATGGCGCTGCATCCCAGCTTCCCGCTCGACGCCTTCGCCGCCAGCCTGCGCCCCGACGAGGCGATGCTGGACGCGTTGGCCGACGGCGACGTCCGCGCCGTCTTCTCCTGGTCCTACCTGGCGTTGAGTCGACCGGCGGCGCGGCTGTTCCGGCTGTTGGGGTTGCACCCCGGGCCCGACCTGACCGCCGAGGTCGCGGCGGCGCTGGCGGGGGAGACCCCGGCGACCATCACCGCGCCGTTGCGGGAGCTGACCCGGCTGCACCTGCTCACCGAACACCTGCCCGGCCGGTACGCCTTCCACGACCTGCTGCGCGCGTACGCGGCCGAACTGACCCGCACCGCCGGGGAGGCCGAGGAGTCGCGGGAGGCGCGCCGCCGGCTGTTCGACTACTACCTGCACAGCTCCTACCCGGCGGCGCTGCTGCTCCAGCCGCAGTGGCCGGCGATCGACCCGATTCCCGCGCTGCCGTCGAACGTCAGGTCCCCGGCGGAGAACCACGACGCGGCGCTGAGCTGGTTCGCGGCGGAGGGTCAGGTGCTGCTGCGGGCGGTGCGCCAGGCCGCGGAGACCGGCTTCGAGGCGTACGCCTGGCAGCTGGCCTGGGCGTTGACCACCTTCTTCGCGCCGCACGGCCTCTGGCGGGATCAGCTCGCCGTCCAGCAGGTCGCGCTCGCCGCGGCGGAACGCATCGACGACCTGGCCGGACAGGCTGTGGCCAACCGGTTGCTGTCCCGCGCGGAGACCCGCCTCGGTGACCTCGACGTGGCCGAGAGACGACTGCTGCGCGCCCTGGACCTGCACCGGCGACTGGACGACCCGACCGGCCAGGCGCTGACGCTGCACAACTACGCCGAGGTCTGCTACATGCGGGGGCGGCCCGAGGAGGGGCTCCGGCACGTGCAGGAGGCGTTGCGGTTGTACCGGTCGGCCGGCAACAGCGCCGGAGAGGCTCGGGCGATGAACGCGGTCGGCTGGCTCTACGCCGCCACGGGCGACTATCCACGGGCTATCGAGAGCTGCTCGGCGGCGCTGGCCCGCCAGCGTGCCAGCGGTGACCGCAACGGCCAGGCGGCGACGCTGGACAGCCTGGGCTTCGCCCACGGCCGCCTGGGCGAGCACGATCGGGCGGCCGAGTGCTACGAGGAGGCCATCGCGCTGTTCCGGGAGTCCGCGGACCGGTACCACGAGGCCGAGACCCTTCAGCGGCTCGGTGAGGTACGGGAGGCGATGAGCGACATCACCCGCGCCGTCGACGCGTGGCAACGGGCCGCGCAACTCCTGGACGATCTCGGTGACCCGGCCGCCGAGCACGCCCACCAAGCGGTGGCGCGGCTGTCGCCGCCCTGAGCACCGTGGCGGTGCCACGCGGGTGGCACCGCCACGGCGGCGCCCGCGCGGCCCGGTGCGTCAGCGCTGCGGTGCGCGGCTGGTCGGGCTCCCGGCGCGCAGCGTGGCGACGACATGGCGTTCGATGTCGTGCCGCCGTCGCTGCTCTACCACGGCACGGTGGCCCGCAACCTGCCTGGCATCCGTGCCGACGGGCTGCGGCCACGCGGTCGTGTCCACGTCCACCTGTCGGTGGACCGGGAGACCGCCGCCACGGTCGGCGCGCGCCGGGGTGACCCGGTGGTGCTGACCGTGGACGCGACGGGCATGCACCGGCACGGGTTCGTCTTCTACCGGGCCGTCAACGGTGTCTGGCTCATCGACCACGTCCCGCCGCGCTGGATCACCTTCGGTGAGTCGGCTTGACATGCAAGTCACTACTTGCCTATAACTCTGTCTGTGGACTCGGACGCCGACCTGTTCAAGGCCATCGGCGACGCGACGCGACGCGCGATCCTGGACGAGTTGACCGACAGGGACGGTCAGACGCTCTTCGAGATCTGCGGCCGACTCACCATGAAGCACAACCTGACCTCGTCACGCCAGGCCATCTCGCAACACCTCGCGGTGCTCGAACAGGCCGGCCTGGTGCACACCCGCCGACAGGGTCGCTGCAAGTTCCACTACCTCGACACCAGCCCGCTGCGTTCGATCATCGAGCGGTGGGACATCGACCGAGAGGCACCAGGCTCATGATCCGCATCCATCTCACCAGCGTTCTCGTCGACGACCAGGCCAAGGCGCTCGCCTTCTACACCGAGAAACTGGGGTTCATCAAGAAGACCGACATCCCCGCCGGTGACGCCCGCTGGCTCACCGTCGTGTCGCCGGCCGACCCCGACGGGGTCGAACTGCTGCTGGAACCGGACGGTCACCCGGCGGCGGGACCGTTCAAGAGGGCCCTGGTCGCCGACGGCATCCCGGTCACCCAGTTCGCCGTCGACGACGTGTACGCCGAGGTCGAGCGACTCAAGGGACTGGGTGTCCAGTTCACCCAGGAGGCGTTGGACCTGGGACCGGTGGTCACCGCCGTCCTCGACGACACCTGCGGCAACCTGATCCAACTCGCCGCCATGAAGTAGCCGCCCGGCGAACCCGCCGCGCGTCGCTGGCCCGCCGACCTGCTGGCCCCGCTGCCGGTCGGCCTGCTGGTTCCGTGCCGGTCGGCGTACCGGGGCACCTGCGGCGTCCGGCGTGGCGGGGTCCGGCAGAATCGGCGGGTGCCCGTCCACCTGATCACCGAGCCCGACGACGAGCGGATCGCCGACTATCGGGCGCTGACCGACGTCGAGCTGCGTACCCGCTGGGAGCCGCCGCACGGCCTGTTCATCGCCGAGGGCGAGCTGGTGCTGCGGCGGGCGCTGCGGGCCGGCTACCCGGCCCGGTCCTTCCTCGTCGACGCCAAGCGGGTCGACCAACTGGCCGACCTCGACACCGGCGAGGCCCCGGTGTACGCGGCCACCCCCGACGTGCTGCGCGAGGCGACCGGGTTCCACGTGCACCGGGGCGTGCTCGCCTCGTTCCGGCGCAAGCCGCTGCCGAGCGCCGCCGAGGTGCTCGCCACCGCCGGGCGTGTGGTGATCCTCGAAGACGTCAACAACCACACGAACCTGGGCGCGATCTTCCGGGCGGTGGCGGGGCTGGGGGTGGACGCCGTACTGCTCTCACCGACCTGCGCCGACCCGCTCTACCGGCGCAGCGTACGGGTCAGCATGGGTGAGGTCTTCGCCGTGCCGTACGCGAAGCTGGAACCGTGGCCGGCGGCGCTGGCGGACGTCCGGGCCGCCGGGTTCACCGTACTGGCGATGACGCCGGCACCCGACGCGGTGCCCCTCCAGCGGTTGGGCCCGGCCCAGCGGTCCCGCGCCGCGCTGCTGCTCGGCGCCGAGGGCGCCGGGCTGACCGGCGCGGCGATGGCGGCCAGCGACGCACGGGTGGTGATCCCGATGCGCCGTGGCGTCGACTCGCTGAACGTCGCCGCCGCCACCGCCGTGGCCTGCTGGGAGCTGGGCCGCGACGACCCGCTCTGAGCGCGTCGGTGCGGAGGCCGTGCCCTGCTGTGCCCGCCACCGCTACGAGCGAGCCGCCGCACACCCGCGCCGAGGCACCGGCAGGCATCCGTGGTCACGGGCGGTAGCGTGTCGCGAGTGTTCCCTACCGTGCGTGAGGTCCTCGCCCTGGACCCGGTCCGCCACGGCGCGCCGCGCCTGGTCGCCGGGGAGGTCGGGCTGGACCGTCGGGTGCGGTGGGTGCACGTCGCCGAGGTGCCGGACATCGCCACCCTGCTCGGCGGCGGCGAGTTGGTGCTCACCACCGGTATCGGGCTGCCCGGCGACGACGCCGGGCTGCGGGCCTTCATCGGGGACCTGGCCGGCGTCGGCGTCTCCGGGCTGGTGGTCGAGTTGGGTCGGCGCTATCTCGACGGCGTACCCCGGGTGATGGTGGCCGCCGCCGAACGCCACGGCCTGCCGTTGGTGGAGCTGCGCCGGGCCACCCCGTTCGTGCGGGTCACCGAGGCGGTGCACGCCCTGATCGTGGACGCCCAGCTCACCGAGCTGCGGGCCACCGAGGAGATCCACCAGCGGTTCACCGAGCTGTCGGTGGAGGGAGCCGAACCCGGCGAGGTGGTCCGGCAGGCGGCCGAGCTGTCCGGCTGCCCGGTGGTGTTGGAGAACCTGTCCCGCCAGGTGCTCGCCTACGACCCGGTGGGGGAGAACGCCGAGTTGCTGCTCGACGGCTGGGAGCAGCACTCACGGCGAATCCGGGCCGACGGGCGTACGGCGTACGACGCGGACCGAGGGTGGCTGGTCACCATGGTGGGTGCGCGGGGACAGGACTGGGGTCGGCTGCTGTTGCGCTGGCCGCCCGGCGGTCACCTGGCCGGTGGGCCCCCGCCGGTGCCGGACAGCGGGCGGCCCGCCCCGGTGCCGGCCACCCGGCGGGACGTGTCGACCCCGGCCGGGCGTGGCGGCTCGCCCTCGGCACCGCCGACCAGGCTGACCATCCTGGTGGAGCGGGCGGCGTCCACGCTGGCCCTCGGTCGGCTGATCCGTCGGGACGCCGAGGGGTTGGAACGCCAACTCCACCGGACCCTGCTCACCGCCCTGCTCGACCACTCCTGGCCGGTGGACGAGGTGGCCCTGCGGGCGCGGGCGCTCGGGGTGGCGCTGGAGCGCCGTCATCTCGTCGGGCTGGTGGTCCGCCACCGGGTGGACGCGGCCGGAGGGGAGCCGGGGCATCCGGGCGACGCGGCCGACCACGTACCGGACGCCGGGCCCACCTGGCTGCGCGACCTCGCCGAGGCCGTCGGACAGGCGCTGCGCGAGGCCGGGCTGACCGGGCTCACCAGCGCCCTGGACGACCAGACGGTGGGTGTGCTGCTCGCCCTGCCCGACGCCGCGACCGAGGAACGGGCGTTGTCCGCCTTCGCCGCCGCGCTGCGCCGCGCCCGCCCGGAACTGGCCGGACGCGCTGAGGTGTCGGGGCGTACCGAGGACGCGCCGGGTCGGCGTCCCGGCCCCGGGCTGCTGATCGCCGCCGGATCCGGGGTGGGCGGTCTGCGGGAGGCCCGCCGGTCGCTGATCGAGGCGCGTCAGGTCGCCGACGCGGCCCGCCGGGACCGGCGTGACCTGCCGATCTTCCGGCTGCCGCACGTCGGCCTGGCCGGACTGCTGCACCTGTTGCGCGATGAGCCCCGGGTGCAGACCTTCGTCGAGCGGCAACTCGGGGCGCTGCTGACGTACGACGCGCAGCACCCCCGGGAGCAACTGCTCGGCACCCTACGGGCCTACCTGGAGCAGGGCCGGAACAAGTCCGCCGCGGCATCCGCCGCGCACCTGTCCCGCCCGGCGTTCTACGAGCGGTTGGCCCGCATCGGCCGGATCCTGAACGTCGACCTCGACTCGGTCGACGCCTGCCTCTCCCTCCACGTAGCCCTCCTAGCCCTAGACGCCATCCGCACCTCCTGACCCGCCGTGTTGATCAAGAAGTTTTGGTCATCAGGGAGATCGAAAATGACCAAAACTTCTTGATCAACCCGCTTGGGGGTGGGTGAGGGTTTGGAGGGTCTTCTGGTAGGCGGGGGGGATGTGGTGGTTGGCGGCGGCGGGGGTGAAGGTGTCGGAGGCTGCGGCGGTCGACCACGCCTGCTCGGGTACGGCGGCGACCAGGGCGGTCACCACCGGGGTGCCGCGCCACTCCGGCTGCTGGGCGAGCAGGCTCAACGCGACCACCGACTCCTCCACCTCGCCGACGCACTCGAACGGCTTGTGCCCGTCGATGCCGAGCAACTCGCGGTAGCCCGGAATCTGCGTCGCGTCGGCGAGCAGGTCGCCGCCGAAGATCCGGCTGATCCGCTCGCGGGGCATGAACGGGGCCATCGCCAGGAAGACGAACCGGCACTTGGGGCAGTCGCGGCACCACCGCTCGCTGGCGTCGCGGAGCTTGAACGCGGCGTTGCAGCTGGTGACCACGTCGTCGTAGCGGTCGATGGTGGCGAACAGTCGGGCGATGTGCAGCTCCGACAGCGGGCGCAGCAGCGAGAAGTACGGCTCGACCAGCCCGGCGTGCTCGGCAAGGGCCGCCCGCAGCAGCCCCTCGGCAGCCACCCCCTTGGACCACTGGTGGTTGATCTCGTGACCGTTCCAGATCAGGTTCGGGTCCGAGGCGGAGCGTTCGTTGGACATCACCACCGGACCCAGGCCGTGCAGGACGGCGGTGGCGACCGCGATCAGCGAGTTGATCGCGGTGACCGGGATGTGCCCGTTGCGCGCGCCGGCCGCGTTCAGCTCGAACAGCACCGGGTCGATACGCCGCCGGGCCGCCAGCGGAGTGAGCCCGGAGGCCGCGTTCACCGCGTTGATCACGTGGTTCGGGTTGACCGAGAAGGGCACCGGATCCAGACCGGCCCGGCGCAGCGCCTCCAGACTGACGATCGAGTCCTTGCCGCCCCCCACCGCCGACAGCGGGCGTCGGTCGGAGTTGTCGTACTCGGCGGCCGGCTTCACCCGTCCCTCGGGCACGCGCGGGGCCAGCTCCAGCACATACGGCAGCCGGTTGCGGTACGCGTACTCGGCGAGGCCCTTGGTGTAGACGGCCGTGACGAACTCGACGGCGGCCGGGCCGAGCGGTGCCGGCAGGAGCAGCTGACCCGGCGCGGCCGTCTTGTAGTAACTGACCCCGGCCACCACGTGCAGCAGCTCCAACACCCGGCCCAGCGCCGCCACGGCGGCGTCCGACGGGGACTCCTCCGGCACCGGGAACGTGACCACCTCGGTGAACCGCTGCTCGCCGTCGGGCCCGGTCAGGGCGTAGTCGAACAGCGCCTCGCCGGTGGACAGGTCGATCGAGTAGGACGAGAAGGTGAAGGCGTCCATCCGCGCCAGCTGCGTGTTGAGCACACGCCATACTAGGCCCTGGTTCGTCCGGCCGTGCCCGGCTCGGCTGGACCGTGACCTGTCGCCGTCGTATCCGAGGAGTGCCTGTGCGCCTGTCTGACCTGCGCGGACGTAAAGTCGCCGTCTGGGGGGCCGGCCGGGAGGGTCGGGCCGCGGTGACCGCCATCGCCGCTCACGGCCCGGCCGACCTCGTCGCCGTCGACGACAGCGCGAACTTCCTCTCCCTGCCCTGGGACGGGCCACTGGCCGAGGCCGCCCCGCTGGTCACCGGCGACGAAGGCTTCGCCCGGCTGGCCGCCGCCGACGTGGTGGTCCGCTCGCCCGGTGTGCCGCAGACGCATCCCTGGCTGATCGAGCTGCGCGGCCGGGGCGTGACGGTCACCCAGGGCACCTCGCTCTGGATGGCCGACCACGGCGAACGCACCATCGGGGTGACCGGCAGCAAGGGCAAGAGCACCACGTCCAGCCTGATCAGCCACCTGCTGACCGCGGTGGACCGGCCGAACGTCTTCGGCGGCAACATCGGCGTACCGACGCTGGACCTGCCGGATGCCGAGCTGTACGTGCTGGAGCTGTCCAGCTACCAGTGCAGCGACCTGACCGACTCGCCTCGGGTGGCGGTGGTCACCGCCCTGTTCCCCGAGCACCTCGACGCGCACGGCGGCGAACGGGAGTACTACCGGGACAAGCTCAACCTGCTGGCGAACGGGCCACGCACGGTGGTGGTCAACGGCACGGACCCACGGTTGGCGTTCGAGCTGGGTGACCGCGCGGCGGTGCGCGCCGGCACCCCCGAGTCGGTGCACGTGGCCGCCGGTGCGGACGGTACGCCCTGGTTCCACCTGGTCGACCAGCCGCTCTTCCCCCGGGCGGTGCTGCCGCTGGTCGGTCGACACAACGAGGGCAACCTCTGCGTGGCCCTGGCGGTGCTCAACGCGTTGGGCATCGACCTGGTCGAGCGCAAGGACGCTCTGGCCGTGGCGGTCGCCGGGTTCCAGGGACTGGCCCACCGGCTGACCGAGATCACCGACCCGTCCGGCCTGACCTTCGTCGACGACACCCTGGCGACCAGCCCGTACGCGGCCATTCACGCCATCGACGCGTACGAGGGGCGACCGTTGACCGTGATCGTCGGCGGCAACGACCGGGGCGTCGACTACACGCCCATGCGGGAGCACCTGGCCGAGCGGGAACTCAACGTGATCGGCATCCCGGACAGTGGTGCGCGGATCATCGAAACGCTCGACGGGCTGCCGAAGGTACGCACCGATCTGGTCGACGATCTGGTCGACGCCGTCCGGTTGGCCCGCCAGGTCACTCCCGCCGGTGGCGTGGTCCTCCTTTCCCCGGCCGCCCCCAGCTACGGCCGCTTCCGCAACTTCGAACACCGCTCCGAGGTCTTCGCCGAGGCGATCCGCAGCACCGTCCCCGCCTGACCACCCGCCCCGACGGTCACGGAGGGGTCACCCTCGGCTGCCCCACCCGGCTCTGAGCAGGCGTAGCGTGCCCGCCCCGGCCAGGTACGCCACCAGCGCGGGCACCGGCCAGCCGAGCGGCTCGGGTGCGGTCTTGGCCGTCGTGGCGTTGACCACCAGGGCGTACCCGACGGCGGCGAACCCGGCGACGGTGAGCACGGCGCGAACACCCGCCCGTCCGGTCGGTGACCTGAGGTGCCGGGGACGGCTGGTGGACGCCTCGATCGGACCGAAGATGGCGACCAGCACGGCCAGCACCACCGCCAACATCAGCACCCAGGGCAGGCGCCAGGCCAGCCAGGCGGCCGTACCGGCCTGTGGGGTGGGGAGCAGACCGAGCCCGTGCAACGCGCCGACCAGCAGTACGGCCGCGCTCAGGTGCCACAGGAAGACCGTCAGCACGACCGAGTTGACGCCGATCACCAGCTGCCAGGGGCGGGAGCGGCGTAGCCACCGGTGTGCCGGTTCCCGCAGCAGCAGGATGAGCCCGAGCTGGGCGGTGGCGACCGCGAGCAGGGCCACGCTGGGCGGGGCGGCGTTCGCCAGCCGCTGACCAGGGAGATTGATCATGCTCACCGGGTACGGGCCGGGGCCGGTGAGCAGCGCCGCCACGGCGAGACCGCCGAGGAGCATGAGGCTCGCGGCACGACGGGACATCGGCAGGCACCGGGTGCGTACGCCGGTTGCCGGGCCGGTGTCGTTCGGTGCTGGATCGCCGTCGACGGCTGCGTGGCCGTCGTCGGTGCGCGACACCTCGGTGGCGGGTCGGCCGGCCGGGTGGCAGTGGCCCCGGTGGGCGTCGTACCAGGCGAAGCCGACCTGGTGGACGGCGAGCCAACCCAGCAGGTAGTTGGGCAGGGCCAACCCGGCGGGCCCGAGCGCGCGGCCCAGGTCTCCGGCGGCGACCAGCAGGGTCAACGCCAGTGGCACCAGCAGCCCGAGGCGGCGGTGCAGCGCGTACATGACCGGGGTCAGCGGCAGGACGGCGAGGTAGGCGGCGAGGAACCACAGCGGGATGGTGGCGAACCAGACGATCGGGCGGACCTCGTCCGGCTGCGCGCCGGCCAGCCGGGCGACCAGCGCGCCTCCGGCGAGCACCAGCACCAGGGCACTGGTCGGGCGCAGCAGGCGAGCGCTGCGGCCGAGCAGCCATCCGATCGCGTCACCGCCCCGGCGTCGGTGGGCGGCCAGCGAGGCGGCGTTGGCGTACCCGCCGACCAGGAAGAAGACGGGCATGACCTGGACCGCCCAGGTCAGCGGGTAGGCCCAGGGGATGGTGGTCAGTGCCGAGTGCCCGTCGGGTCGGCCGTTGTCGTCGTACTCGACTGCCGCTATCGCCCAGTGCCCGAGGACCACCAGGATGATGGCCAGCGCCCGGAGTAGGTCGAGGTAGCGCTCCCGATCCGGCGGCGTCCGGGCGGCGAGGCGGGCCAGGCGGCGCATCCTCCGAGCGTAGGCCAGGACCGCAGCGGGTCGGACCGAGGCACGGATGGTTGATCAAGAAGTTTTCGTCGTCAGGGAGATCAACTACGACGAAAACTTCTTGATCAACCCGGGTCTGACGGGGCGGGGTGGGGTTGTGTGCCAGGTAACAGTTTGAAAACTTCGCCCACGGTCTTGACATCGAGGGGGCTTTAGTAAGAACTTTTACCACTAACAGTTAACAGTCTTTTCGGAAAGGCATCTCATGGTTGATCACCAGTCGGACATCGCCGCGGTCGCCGCGGCGACCGACGCCGACGGGATCGACCGGCGAGGTGCCCTCGGCGTCGCCTCCGACGGGACACTGGCCCGGGTCCGCACCGGTGCCGCCGAACTGACCGGCGCGCTGCGCCGGGTCGCCGAGCATGTGCTCAGCGATCCGGAGGCGGCGGCCCGTGCCACCATCGTGGAACTGGCCGAGCGCAGCGGCACCTCGCCGGCCACGGTCACCCGGTTCTGCCGGGCGATGGGCTTCGACGGCTACGCCGACCTGCGACTGGGCATCGCCGCCGAGACCGGCCGGGCCCGATCGGCCGGTTGGACGGTCGACATCGGACGCGAGATCCAGCCCAACGATCCGCTGGAACGAGTCCTGGAGCAGATCATCGCGGCCGACACCCGGGCCATGCACGACACCGCCGCGCTGCTCGACCTGGCCGAGGTGGAGCGGGCCGCGGTGGCGATCGCCGGGGCCGAACGGGTGAACATCTTCGGTGCCAGCGGAAGCGCGCTGGTCGGCGAGGAGATGCAGTTCAGCCTGCATCGCATCGGCGTGGCCGCGTGGGCCTGGAACGACGTGCACTCAGGACTGGCCGCCGCCGCGCTGCTGCACCCCGGCGACGTGGCCTTGGGCATCTCGCACAGCGGGCAGACCCGCGAGGCCATCGAGATGCTCGCCGAGGGCGGTAGCCGGGGCGCCACCACCATCGCGCTGACCGGGTTCCGCCGCTCCCCGTTGGCCGAACTGGCCGACATCGTGCTGCTCACCGCCAGCCAGGCCACCACCTTCCGGCCGGACGCGCTGTCCGCCCGGCACCCCCAGCTGGTCGTCCTCGACCTGCTCTACATCGCCGTCGCCCAACGCACCCACGACCGCGCCCACGCGGCCTTCCGGCGTACCGCCCAGGCCGTCGACGGGCACAAGGCCGCGCGGGAGGCCAACGCATGATCAGCGCCCAGGGGTACGCGGACGCGGTCCGGCCACTGCTCGACCGACTGGTCGAGCGGGGAACCGAACCGCTGGGGCGGGCCGCCGACCTGATCGCCGCCAGCCTGCGTGACGGCGGGGTGCTCCAGGCGTTCGGTGCCGGGCACTCGGAGGTCTTCGCCGCCGAGTTGGTCGCCCGCGCCGGTGGGCTGGTGCCCACCAACCGGATCTCCCTATCCGACCTGGTGTTGCACGGCGGGGCATCGCGTCAGGTGCTCGCCGACCCCAAGCTGGAACGCGACCCGGCCGTCGCGCATCAGCTCTACGCGATCGCCGCTCCCCAGCCGCAGGACGTCTTCGTGGTGGCGTCCCAGTCCGGGATCAACGGATCGGTGGTCGAACTGGCCCTGCTGGCCATCGAGCGCGGTCACCCGTTGATCGCGGTCACCTCGGTCGAGCACACCGGACGGGTGGCGCCCCGGCACCCCTCCGGTCGGCGGCTCGTCGATCTCGCCGACGTCGTGCTGGACAACGGCGCGCCGTACGGCGACGCACTGCTGCCGCTCGAGGGCGGCGGCGCGGTCTGTGCGGTCTCCTCGGTCACCTCGGCGCTGTTGGCGCAGCTGCTGACCGCGGAGGTCGTCCGACGGTTCCACCTGGCCGGAGAGGTACCCCCTGTCTACCTCTCCGCCAACGTCCCCGGTGGGGACGAGCACAACCTCGCCCTCGAGTCGCGGTACGCCGGACGTCTCCGGCGAACCGCCTGACCCCGACATCACAAGGAGAGTCACACGATGTCCGTTACCCCCGATCTCGACCGCCGGACCCTGCTGCGCCGCGCGGCGGCCGCGGGCCTCCTGGTGACCCCGGCTGCCGGTCTGCTCAGCGCCTGCGCCGGCAGCACGCCGAGCCAGAACAACGACAACGCCGGGGAGAAGAGCGACGACAACCCCTTCGGCGTGCAGGACGGCAGCTCCGTGAAGGTGGTCATCTTCAACGGTGGGCTGGGTGACGCCTGGGCCAAGGAGGACCAGGCGATCTTCAACGCCAAGTACCCGAACGTCACCGTCAACATGAGCTCCACCCAGAAGATCAAGACCGAAGAGCAGCCCAAGATGGCGACGCAGCCCAGCGACGTCGTCATGAACTCCGGCGCCGACATGATGGACATCAGCACCCTGGTCAACGAGGGCGCCATCGAGCCGCTGGACGACCTGCTCGCCGCCCCCGCCTGGGACGGCGAGGGCACCGTCGCCGACAGCCTGTTGCCCGGCACCGTCGGCGACGGCACCTACCAGGGCAAGTTCTTCGTGGTCAACGTGGCCTACACGGTCTGGGGCAACTGGTACAACGACGCCCTGTTCAGCAAGGAGGGCTGGACGCCGCCGAAGACCTTCGACGACTTCTTCGCCCTCGCCCCGAAGATCAAGGCCAAGGGCATGGCCCCCTACGTGTACGACGCCGTGCACGGCTACTACCCGCGCTGGGCCCTGATGGCGACGGTCTGGAAGTCCGCCGGCAAGCAGGCCGTCATCGACATCGACAACCTCAAGGAGAACGCCTGGCGTGCCGAGGGCATCCTGCCGGCGCTGGAGGCGTGGGAGAAGCTGGTCAAGGACAAGCTGCTGCTGCCCGGCAAGCTCGACCACACCCAGTCGCAGCAGGCCTGGCTCGACGGCAAGGCCGCCTTCATCCAGGTGGGCACCTGGCTGAAGAACGAGATGGCGGCGACCATCCCGCCGGGCTTCGAGATGAAGATCTCCGACTACTGGGGCCTGGGCGCCACCGACAAGGCGCCCAACGACGTCTACGCCGGTGCCGGCGAGGGCATCGTGGTCCCGGCCAAGGCGCCGAACAAGGCCGCCGCCAAGGAGTTCCTGCGCGCGGTGCTCTCCAAGGCCGGGTCGGCGAAGTTCGCCGAGCTGACCAAGTCGCTGGCCTCCACCAAGGGCTCCGGCGACAACGTCCAGGACGCCGCCCTCGCCAGCGCCAACGAGCTGATGAAGAACGCGGGCTCGGACCTGATCTCGATCAAGCTCTGGAACTTCTACGCCGACCTGGACAAGGAGAGCCAGAACCTGTCCGCCGAGTTGATGGCCGGCCGGTTGACCGCCGCGCAGTTCGTCGACAAGATGCAGGCCGCCGCCGACAAGGTCGCCAAGGACTCGTCGATCACCAAGCAGACCCGCGACGCCTGATCCGAACGAAAGAGTGAGTCCCATGCGGCACGGTGTTGCACGTTTCGTCACGGGTTTCCTGGCCCTGCCGGTCGGGCTGTACCTCTTCTACGTGGTGTGGCCCTTCCTCCAGGCGGCCGGGTACTCGCTGACCGACTGGGGAGGCTACTCCGACAAGCAGCAGTTCGTCGGGCTGGACAACTACCTCCGGCTCTTCTCCGACGAGCTGATCAGGAAGGCGTTCTGGCACAACGTCTTCTTCCTGATCACCGTGCCGCTGTTCACCATCGCGCTGGCCCTGTTCCTCGCGTTCCTGCTCAACGTGGGCGGACGCGAGGACAAGGCCGGTATCCGGGGCGTGTTCGGCTCCGGTCTCTACAAGGTGATCTTCTTCTTCCCGCAGGTGCTGTCCCTGGTCGTCATCGCGGTGATGTGGCAACAGATCTACCGCGCCGACGGCCAGGGCCTGATCAACGGCATCCTGATGAAGATCGGGCTGGTCGGCGAGGACGACCCGATCACCTTCATGCACGACCCGGAGCCCTTCCTCGGCGTACCGGCGGTGCTGTGGTGGCTGCTGCTGATCGCGGTCTGGAGCGGTGCGGGCTTCTACATGGTGCTCTTCTCCGCGGCCATGCAGTCCATCCCGAAGGACGTCTACGAGGCGGCCATCCTGGACGGAGCCGGCCGCTTCCACACGTTCTTCCGGATCACCCTGCCGCTGCTGCGGGACACCGTCTCGGTGGCCTGGGTCTACCTGGGCTTCATCGCCCTGGACATGTACGCCCTGGTGTTCGTCATGACGCCGAGCCAGGGTGGCCCGAACCACGCCAGTGAGATCTTCGCGTCGGTGCTGAACTTCACCGCCTTCCAGAAGGGCCAGTTCGGCTACGCCTGCGCGATGGGTGTGGCGTTGGCGATCTTCACGATCCTGCTGGCCGCTCTCCAGCTGAGGATCACCCGTCGTGAGCGGATCGAGTACTGAGGAGACCTGGACGATGAGCACGGTGACCCACACCCCGGGTGGCCTGGCCGGCCCCGACCAGACTCCACCACCGACCCGTACGCCGGCATCGCGCGCCGCCCTCGGCGGAGGCCGCGCCGGGGCACGGTTCTTCAACGGCTTCTCCCACCTGTTCCTCGCCGTCTGGGCGATCATGGTGGTCTACCCGTTGCTGTGGGTGGTGATGTCGGCGCTCAAGACCGACGCCGAGGTCATCCGCAAGCCGCTGTCGCTGATCCCCGAGCGGTTGCAGTGGGACAACTTCGCCCGAGCCTGGACCGAGGGGCAGATCGGGTCGTTCTTCCTCAACACCGTCCTGGTGCTGACCGGCAGCGTCTTCCTCACCATGCTGCTCGGCTCGATGGCCGCCTACGTGCTCGCCCGCTACGAGTTCCGGGGCAACCGGCTGATCTACTACATGTTCCTGTCCGGGCTGACCCTGCCGATCTACCTGGCTGCGGTGCCGCTGTTCAAGGGCGTCTACAACACCGGCGTGGTACTGCCGTTCCTCGGCCCGAACAGCCACTTCATGCTGATCCTGGTCTACGTGGCCTGGTCGCTGTCGTTCACCGTCTTCTTCATGCACTCGTTCTTCCGTACCCTGCCCAACGCGATCGCCGAGGCGGGCATGGTCGACGGCGCGTCGCACAGCCGGTTGTTCTTCAGCGTGATGTTGCCGATGGCGAGACCCGGCCTGATCAGCATCGGCATCTTCAACGTCCTCGGCCAGTGGAACCAGTGGTACCTGCCGACCCTGCTCATGCAGTCGGTGGCCGGTGAACCGAAGAACCAGGTCATCTCCCAGGGCCTGATCGAGCTGTCGGTCAACCAGGGCTACCGCTCCGACTGGTCGGGGCTGTTCGCCGGGGTGACCATGGCGATGCTGCCGGTGCTCATCGTCTACATCGTCTTCCAGCGGCAGGTGCAGTCCGGCCTCACCGCCGGGGTGGGAAAGTAGCCCCGGTACGCCCGCAGCGGCGGCCGGTGGCTTCTCGGACGCCACCGGGCCGCCGTGACCACGCTCGGCGGGCTCAGAGCACGTCTTGGTTCTGCTGGTCGGCGGTCCGACGCGCGGCGCGTTCGTGGCGGTCCACTGCTCGGGCGTGGGCGATGGTGAGGAGCCGATCGATCTCGGGCAGCATGTGCGGGCCGGGCATGACGATGCTGCCGAAGCCGTACACCGCGTAGCCCGGGTGCGGTACGAAGGTGTCCAGTCGGGCGAAGTCGAACTCGTGCCGGTGGTCCTCGAAAGCCTTCGGTGGGAAGCCGAACAGGTTCTCGAACTCGGTTCGGCCCAGGTCCAGGTTGAGGCGGAAGACGCCGGGACGGTCGAGCTGGGAGGCGTCGTCGAAACCGGGCACGTCGTGCTCGACGATGGTGGCGAACGGCTGGCGGCGGTCGGGGCCGACGTAGAAGAACCGGTCGCCCCAGGCACCCTCGGGTGACCCGTTCTCCTCGCTCGCCACGACCTGCTCGACGCCGGGCAGCGCGAGAATCCGGTCGGCGAGTACTGCCGCATCGACGCCGGTCGGGATGTGCAGCACCGCGTCGGCGTGGTCGATGGTGGCCTGATCCAGTGGGAAGTAACGGTAGTCGTGCGTTCTCCGCTCGGCCGCTGCTATCTCGGCTGCCCGGACGTACCGCGGAAGTGTGGTGTCCTGCTGGAGTCTGCCCTCGTAGGTCGACCGGGCGGGGGCCTCGATGCCCAGCGCGGGGGATGCGCCGAGGCTGCCGACGACCACCGCGTACCTGTCGGTGAGCAACGACGCGACGATGGCGCCCGCACCGGCCCACGAGACGTCCGTTCCGGCCATCGTCATCGTGCTCGATTGACGCTGGAGGTGAGTGTTGTGCGCGAAGACCAGCGTGGGTCCGCGGTGTGCCTCGGCCGAGCGGATCGCGAGCAGGTTCTCGGCCATCAGCGCGTCCCGGACCCCGGCCAGGCGGGCGAAGCGTTCTTCCTGCCGCAGCGGCGCGGCGGCCGCTGCGTGGTAGCGCAGCACCGCGACAGCGGACATGGCGTGCACGAACGCTGTCGGCCAGCCCTCGGCCAGTCGGGGTGCGTTCAGGTACAACTCGGTCAGCAGGTCGTCGGCGATCACCCGGAGGCGCTGGGCGTCGGTCGAGCGACCGATCGACCTACCGGGCTCCCAGATCGCTGCCGTGTCGCTCCACCGGGCCTCGTCCCCGACCAGACCGTCGATCTCCGCTGATCGATCGAGGCCGAGGAAGTCGCAGACCCACCTGAGGTAGCGCCGAGGGCTGGGCGCACCCTCGATCTCCAGCGGGGCGTCGAAGCCGTGGAACGTCAGGCGCTCGGCGGCCGGTCGCCCCGCGTTCCATTCGCGCATCCGCAGCAGCAGGTCACGGTTGGCCGGGGCGGCACCGAGCCCGTGGCTGAACCCCTCGGCGAGCGCCCGGTCGAGGGTGACGGCGGTGTCGCCCTGGACGAACTCGTTGGCGATCAGCGCCGCCGCCCGGTCGCTCTCCAGCGCGATCGACCGGTAGCCCTGCTCGGCCAGCGACATGAAGGTCTCGTTGCGGATCTGGAGGAAGGCGGACTCGCCGTGCGTCGGCTCGCCGAGCGCGAGCAGCGCCGGTGGTACGGCAAACAGGTCGAGAAGGGAGATCATTCCATTAACCGTATCGTTGAACCTCCGGTTGAGACTTTCGAGCAACGGAGCGCGGTGAAAGCCACCAAACCCTCCAACCCGGGGGTACGCCGACCAGTCGACCTCGCGCGCCGGCACGGCCTCTCCGCGCAGGCCGTGCGCAACTACGAGCGCGACGGCGTCCTGCCGGCGGCCCAGCGCACCCCCACCGGCTACCGTCTGTTCACCGAGGTGCACGCCAGAGCGCTGAGCGCCTACCTGGCACTGATCGCGGGCCACGGCTACCCGGCCAGCGGCGAGATCATGCGTGCCGTCAACCGGGGCGACATCGACGCCGCCCTGCGCACGATCGACGACAGCCACGTCCTGCTCCAGCGCGACCGAGAAACCCTGGACGCGGTCGAGGCGGCGGTCGCCGTCCTCACCGGCTCGCAGCGGCAACCGCAGAGCCGGCGAGCCGTGCCGATCAGCGTGCTGGCCCACCGCCTCGGCGTACGACCGGCGACCCTGCGCAAGTGGGAACGGGCTGGCATCCTGCAGCCGGCGCGGGAGCCGGCGACCGGCTACCGCCGCTACTCACCGGACGACGTCCGCGACGCCGAACTCGCGCACCTGCTGCGCCGTGGCGGATACCGGCTCGACCACATCGCCGGGGTGCTGAGTCGGTTGCGCGAAGCCGGTGGCACCGAACCGCTCGTCGCGTCGCTGCGCCAGTGGCGGGAACAACTCACCACCCGTGGCCGAGCCATGCTCACCGGTGCCGCCCGGCTCGCCGAGTACATCGACGCCGCCGACGTCGGGTCCGACGAGCCCGCCACGGGCAACGTCCCCTGACCGCGCCACGCGGGCCTGCGACGTCCCCATCGAACGCCGCGCCGATGGCAAGGTGGTGCCCATGGACAGGACGCAGGTCGCCGACTGGATCGCCGGCTACGAGCGGGCCTGGCGGACGCCGGGCACGCAGGCGCTGGCAGAACTCTTCACCGAGGACGCGAGCTACCAGCAGGGGCCGTACTGGACGCCGGTCGTCGGTCTGCCGGCCATCGCCCGGATGTGGGAAGAGCATCGGGACGGCCCCGACGAGGTCTTCCAGATGACCACGGAGATCGTCGCGGTCGACGGGGACACCGCGGTGTCGCGCCAGGAGGTCCGCTACGGCGACCCGGTCGACCAGGAGTTCCGCGATCTCTGGGTGATGTGCTTCGCCGCCGACGGACGGTGCCGTTCGTTCGAGGAGTGGCCCTTCTGGCCGGGGCAGCAGCCGAGCAGTTGATCGGAGCCCGGCCACGGGCGCTGTGCGGTGGGGTTCAGGGTTCAGGTGACGCGTGCCGCGACGGCCGCGTACCTGCGGTCCGGGGTGTCCGGGAACTGGTGGCGCAGGCGCTGAAGCTCGGTGAAGCCGGCCCGGGTCAGGTGGGCGGAGAACACGTCGACCGGCCAGCGGTACGCGGTGAGCACCTTGTGGTCGAACGCGGCCACCTCGTCGTCGCTGTCGAAGAAGCCGATCACCAGCCGCCCGGACGGTTTCAGCATCCGGCGGAACTCGGTGAGCACGTCGTCCAGTTCCTGCGGTGGAAGATGAATCGTCGAGTACCAGGAGAGGATGCCCGCCACCGTGTGATCGGGAACGTCGAGCTCGGTCATCGAGCCGAGTTGGAAGACCGGCCCGGGGACGTTCGCCCGGGCGTGGTCGATGAACTCGGGAACCAGATCGACGCCGGTCACGTCGACGCCGAGGGAATGCAGGTAGCCGCTCCAGTGGCCGGGGCCGCAGCCGAGGTCGAGCACCCTGCCGTCCAACCCGGCGAGATGGGTCCGGACGAGGGACGTGTCGTCCTGGTGGTCCTGCCAACCACCATCGGAGAGCGCGATGTACCGCGCGAACACGGACGAGTAGGCATCACGGACCAGTTGGCTGCGCACCGCGACACTGTAGATCCGGGACCCGACACTTCAGCGACGGTCGGTCAGCCGACGAGGGGGGCGTCTATTCGGCAGTCTCGGCGTCGGGCACCCGGGCGTCGGCGACGACCGGCTGTCTGAGGATGGTGCGCCGTTTCTCGGGGGCCACCCGGCGGAAGTCACTCAGATAGATCTCGTGGTGTTTCCCGGTCATCCGCAACCCGTGGTTCGGGATGAACTCGTCGTGCAGGTGGGCCAGCACGGCTGCCTCGTCGTCGAAGGAGCCGACGTGCAGCGTCTGCACACACCGTCCTTCGGACAGGGTCTCCAGCCGGATGTCATCAAGGCGCGCTGGCCGGTTCTTCGCACCGGCCTGCTCGACCGCGGTGTCGACCATGGCCCGGTCGATCCAGTCGGGGACCATGAGCAGCAGGGTCCAACTCCACAGCGACTTGTCCCGCGAGGTGGTGAAGGCAGCCATGTCGTCGGCCCACCACAGGCCCTCCAGGGGCGGGACGACGTAGTCGCGCCCGAGGTCGCGCTTGCTGGCGAACTTGAGCTTGTACGCCACCGGATAGAGCGCCTCGACCGCCGCGGTGAAGGCGGGTGAGGTGTTGGGATCGCCGTGACCGTCGATCATGAGGTATCGCATGTCGGGCACGTCGACGATCCGGAACCGTCCCCGTGGTGCCTGGTAGGCGTCGACGGTCTTCTTGAAGTCGGTCTTGTCTGTCATCGGGTACCTGAATCCGGGCTGGTCATTCGAGTGGGGCACCGCCGAAGCCGACCCCGTGCGGGTCGGTCAGCTCCGGGGCCAGCCGATGCCAGCCCCAGGCGCGGCCACCGCCGTCGTGGATCAGAACGAAAGTCGCCACGCCCCGGAGCCTGCCACCCGGGTACGACAGCAAGGGCCGACGCCGGTGTGTCGCACGGCGCGGGCAGAATCGCGTTCGTGCTGGTGGCGGTGGTGTCCGACGAGCAGGGCGGGGGAGTGCTGCAACCTCTCGACCCGGCGGGCGCGCCGCTGGGCGGGCCCGAGGTGGTCGCCGACCTGCCGGCTGCGGTGGCGGCTCGGGAGCGCGCCGACCAGCCGCGCTGGGTCTGGGCGTCCGGCGCGTCGCTCTATCCGGCGCTGTTGCGCGCCGGGGTCGAGGTGCGGCGGTGTCACGACGTGGAGCTGACCGAGGCGCTGCTGCTCGGCTACGCCGGCCGGTGGGGTGAGCCCCGCGCGCTGGCGGCGGCGTGGGCGCGGCTGACCGGTGCGCCGGTGCCGCCGGATCCGCCACCCCGGGCTGCCGTTCCGCCCGGCACCGGTCAGGTCGCGCTCTTCGACGCCGTGCCCGGTCCGCCGGGCCCCGGCATCACCGCGCTGACCCGGGTGTACGCCGACCAGCTCGACCGTATCGCGGCGACCGCCGACCCGGGGCGGTTCCGGCTGCTGGTGGCGGCCGAGTCGGCGGGTGCGCTGATCGCTGCCGAGATGGGTGCGGCCGGGCTGCCCTGGCGGGCCGACGTGCACGACGCGGTCCTCGCCGACCTGCTCGGTGAGCCGTCTCCGGTGGGCGGGCCGCCCCGTCGGCTGGCGGAGTTGGCCGGGCGGATCGCCGAGGCGTTCGGGGTCCGGCAGGTGCACGCGGACAGCCCGGCCGAACTGCTGAGGGCGTTCGCGCGGGCCGGGATCGAGTTGCCGAACACGCGGGCCTGGGTGCTGCGCGGTGTCGACCATCCGGCGGTGCCACTGGTCCTGGAGTACAAGGAGCTGTATCGGATCTGGACGGCGCACGGCCGGGCGTGGCGGGACGCCTGGGTGCGCGACGGACGGTTCCGGCCGGAGTACGTCCCGGGCGGTGTGGTGTCGGGGCGGTGGGCCACCCGGGGTGGCGGCGCGTTGCAGATCCCGAAGGTGATCCGTCGGGCGGCGGTGGCCGACCCGGGGTGGCGGTTCGTGGTGGCGGACGCCGGGCAGTTGGAGCCTCGGGTGCTGGCGGCCGTCTCCGGTGACTCCCGGCTCGCCGCCGCCGGGGCGACCGGTGACCTTTACGCGGCGCTGGCCCGGGACGCGTTCGGCGGTGACCGGGGCCGGGCGAAGCTGGCGCTGCTCGGCGCGATGTACGGGCAGACCGGCGGGTCGGCGGTGCCCGCCCTGGCGGTGCTGCGGCGCAACTATCCGACGGCCTTCGGGTATGTCGAGGCCGCCGCGCGTACCGGCGAGACGGGTGGGTTGGTGCGGTCCTGGCTCGGGCGGACCTGCCCGCCGGGTACGGCGGGTTTCGGTGCCGACGAGGAGGGCCCGGTGGCCCCGGACGCGGCCGGTGACGGTCAGTCGCTCCGGGCCCGGGCGGCGCGTTCCCGGGGCCGGTTCACCCGCAACTTCGTCATCCAGGCCAGCGCGGCCGAGTGGGCGTCCACGCTGCTCGCGGTGCTTCGTGGCGAGTTGGCCGGCACCGGGGCGGAACTGGTCTTCTTCCAGCACGACGAGGTGATCGTGCACTGTCGGGCGGAGCGGGCCGAGTGGGTCGCCGAGACGGTGGACCGGGCCGGTCGGCGAGCCACCGCGCTGCTGTTCGGGGACACCCCGGTCCGGTTCCCGCTGGATCTGTCCATCGTGGAGTGTTATGCCGACGCGGCCTGAGCCGGCCACTCGTGCGGGACTGTCCGCCGCACCGGCACCGGCTATTTTGTGAGCACGCATCGGCGACCGGGTAGCGGCTCTGTGGGGAGATCGCGCACCTGTCACCCGCCGCGCGGGTGCGAGCGGGTGTCCGGCGGATGACGGCTCGCACCCGGTGTGCCGACCAGAAGGAGCAACGCCAGATGAACCCTGCTGAACATCGCCGCGCGGTCCCCGGGACCAGGCGGTCGGCGGAGGCGGGCCCCCGCCGCGTGCTCCGGTCGGTCGAGGGCTCACCGGGAGGCTTGGCGCTGCGGTTGCGCAACGAGGCCAGTCCGCAGGAACTGCGTGCCGTGATCACACCCGACGACGCGCGGCGGCTGGTCGACGCGGGCGTCACCCTCACCGTCGAGGAGTCGCCGCAGCGGATCTTCCCGACGGCCGAGTACGCGGCGGCGGGCGCGCGGATCGCACCGGCGGACAGCTGGGGTGAGGCTCCGACCGACGAGATCGTGGTCGGGTTGAAGGCGCCCGGCCCGCTGCCCTCGGCGCTGCGTCACCGGCACGTCTTCTTCGGTCACGCCTACAAGGGACAGCAGGGTGGCGAGGCGCTGCTGCGTCGTTTCGTCGAGGGCGGCGGGGCGCTGCTCGACCTGGAGTACCTCACCGACGACACCGGTCGGCGGGTGGCGGCCTTCGGGTACTGGGCCGGGTACGTCGGTGCCGCGTTGGCGGCCCTGCACGTGCGGGGTGACCTGACGCCGCCGTTGCGGGCGACCTCCCGGGCCGACCTGGACCTGGCCCTGGGCAAGGGCGCCGGCGACCCGGTACGGGCGTTGGTGATCGGTGCCCTGGGCCGTAGTGGTCAGGGCGCGGTGGCGGCGCTGTCGGTGGCGGGGATGGCGGTGACCGCCTGGGACATCGCGCAGACCCGTCAGCTCGATCGGGCTGCGCTGCTCGACCACGACATCCTGGTCAACACCGTGCTCACGCAGGTGCCGGCACCGCCGTTCGTACGCCCCGAGGACCTCGACGACCCGTCTCGTCGGCTGGCCGTCATCAGCGACGTCACCTGCGACGTGACGTCCGAGTGCAACCTGCTGCCGATCTACGACCGACCCACCGACTGGGCGCAGCCGGTACGGCGGTTCAGCGGCACGGCGTCGCCGCTGGACCTGATCGCCATCGACAATCTGCCGTCGATGCTGCCGCGCGAGGCGAGCACGGCGTTCTCCGCCGACCTGCTGCCACACCTGCTGGCGCTCGCCGAGGGGTCACCGGTCTGGCAGCGCGCGTACGACCGTTTCGTGGCGGCCTCGACGGCGCTGCACGAGGGACTTGGGAGGACATCGTGACGGCTACCTCGATTCCGCCGACGGGGCGGGTGCACTGGCTCGGCACCGGGCTGTCGACCGGAAGCGGTCTGCGGATCGTCTGCGACCTGGCGGAGCGGACGACGGTCTGGGGGCGTACGGAGGCGAAGGCGGTGGCCTGCCTCGAACGGCTGGACCTGGCCGGGCGCGCCGACACCCGGGCGTACACCCCGGACGCGCTCGCGGCCGAGGTCGGTGCGGGTGACCTGGTGGTCTCGATGCTCCCGGCCACCGAACACCCGGCGGTCCTGCGGGTCTGCGTGGATCGCGCGGCGCATTTCGCGAGTTCGAGCTATGTCACGCCGGAGGTGGCCGAGCTGGCCCGGGAGGCGGAGCGGGCCGGGCTGATCGTGTTGACGGAGGCGGGGCTGGACCCGGGCATCGATCACCTGCTGGCCCATCACCTGGTGGAGCTGGCGGAACGGGCGACCGCCGACGCCGGTGCGGTCAGCGTTCGCTTCGCCTCGTACTGCGGCAGTTTCCCGGCGGTGCCCAACGACTTCCGGTACCGGTTCAGCTGGGCCCCGCGCGGGGTGCTGACCGCGCTGCGTGCCCCGGCGCGTTACGTCGAGCAGGGTCGGGAGCGGACCGCCGCCCAGCCCTACCGTGACCTCCGGGAGGTGGTCCTGGACGGGGAGCGGTTCGAGGTGTACCCGAACCGGGACAGCGTGCCGTTCATCCCGACGTACCGGTTCCCGGCGTCGTGGAAGGTGGACACCTTCATCCGGGGCACGATCCGGCTCGACGGGTGGAGCGACGCCTGGGAGACGGTCTTCGCCGCGCTGGAGACCGGCAGCGACGCGCAGATCGACCGGCTGGCCGGTGAACTCGCCGAGCGGTATCCGACCACCGGCGACGATCACGACCGGGTGGTGATGTACGTGCTGCTGGAGGTGACGACCGCCGACGGGGGCAGCTGGTCCGGCGAGTACAGGCTGGACATCCAGGGCGACGGTCGGGAGAACGCGACACCCCGGACGGTCTCGGTGACGTTGGCCGCTGGCGTCGCGGACCTGTTGGCCGGGCGGATCGGGCCCGGTCTGCACCAGGCCGCCGCCGACGGGGAGGCGGTACGACGGTGGCTGGACTTCCTCGCCCGGCACGGCATCACCTGCGAGTCGCGGGTGTCGACGCAGGAGCCCGTCGAGTGACGTGACGGGGGGTGTCGCCGGGCGATAGCCTGATAGATACCCAATTTAGACCATTTGCCCCGCCACTCTCCTCCGACCGCCGTCGTTGCAAACGGTGTGCGTAGGACGGGAGGGTCGGGAGTCACCCCGACCGCTCCCACGCTGGAGGGAGCGCAGCTCTGAACCGGATCGCAGGAATGATCATCGCTGCGGGGGGTGGCCGTCGAATCGGCGGGCCGGAGGCCCTGCTGCACCAGGGTGGCAAGCCACTGGTCGACCAGATGATCGACACGCTGACGGAGGCGGGCTGCGGGCAGATCGTGGTCGTCCTGGGTGCCGCGGCCGACCAGGTCCGCGAGACCGCTGACCTGAGTCGCGCCACCGTCGTGGTCAACCGCGCCTGGGGCACCGGCGTCGGCTCGTCCATCCGGGCCGGGCTCGCCGGGATCGACGACGACCGGGTCGAGGCGGCGGTGGTGGTGCCGGTGGACATGCCGGGGCTCACCGCAGCGGCGGTGCGGCGGGTCGCCGCGCTGCCCTTCCCCGACGTGCTGGTCTGCGCCACCTACAACGGGCTGCGCGGCTATCCGATGCTGTTCGGTCGTCGGCACTGGCCGGGCATCGCCACCCTGGCCAGCGCCGACGTGGGTGCCCGGCCCTACCTGCTGGCGCACAAGGACCAGATCGTCGACATCGCCTGCGACGCGGTGGCCGACGGCAGCCGGGTCGACACCCCCGAGCTGATGGCCCTCTACGGCCTCTCCGTCCCGGAACAGCGCGTCGGCGTCTGACCCCGGCGGCTGCCCGGGGGCGGGCAGCCTGCCGCCGGGTGGTCCGGCAGGGCGGCGCATGTCAGTGTGCGGGCAGGTCGAACAGGTCGGCGGCGGCCTGCCAGCAGACCGTCCGCAGCCAGTCGTCGCCCAGGTCGAGGCGGGCCAGACCGGTCAACTGGTCGGCGTACGGGTAGGGGATGTTCGGGAAGTCGCTGCCCAGCAGCACCTTGCCGGCCAGCCCCAGCTCACGCAGCCGGGGCAACTCCTCGCTCGGGAACGACACGAAGTGCTCGAAGAACGAGGTGAACACCATGGTGGTGTCCAGCCGTACCCGCTCGTGGCGCTCGGCGAGATCCAGGAAGGCGGCGTAGTCCGGCGCGCCCATGTGGGCGACGATGGCGGGCAGCCGAGGGTGCCGGGCGAGCAGCGCGGCGAACGGCTCCGGCCCGGTGTGCGCGGCACCCACCGGCGCGTGCCCGGCGTGCACGACCACCGGTACGTCGGCCTCGGTGAGCAGACCCCACACCTGCTCCAGGGCCGGGTCGGTGGGTGCGAAACCGCCTACCTGGAGGTGCACCTTGAACACCCGGGCGCCGGCATCGATCGCCGCGGCGACGTAGCGCGCTGCCTGCGGCTCCGGGAAGAAGGTGGCCGAGGGCAGACATCCGGGGGTGTGCCGCGCGAAGTCCAGCGTCCACTGGTTCAGCTGCTCGGCCATGCCGGGCAGGTGGGCGTACGCCAGCGCGCTGAACGCCCGAACGCCCAGCCGCCGGAGGTGCTCGACGCGGTCCTCGTCGCTCCACCGGTAGCGGATCGGCCACTCCACCCCGACCAGCGGGCCGGCGGAGTCGAAGTGCTCCCACACCCGACGGCGCATCCTCGGCGGCAGGAAGTGCACGTGGACGTCGGCGAGGCCGGGCAGTCCGAGGTGCTGCCAGAACCGTGGCACACCCGCGTCGGCGGCCACCACCGCCGGCTGCACGGCCTCGACGCTCACAGGTCGAGACTAAGTTTCTGCAACACCGAGGGAGCGACCAGCCCGACCGCGGCCAGCACCGACACGATGGTCAACGCGGTGCGGACCACGACGACCTCGGTCTTGCCGCCGGCCCGCAGGGCGATCTTGTCGGGCAGGCTGATCGGTTTCCACATCCGGCGTTTGATCGGGATCGGCCAGAGGATCGGTACGCCGGCTCGGGTGATCATGTCGCCGAGGATGTGCACGAAGCAGCCCACGCCGACCGCCAACCCGATCATCGGATAGCCCCGGTCGCCCGGCAGGTTCGCGGCGGTGAACACGGCGGCACCGGCGGAGACCAGGGTGACGACGAGCCAGCCCGCCCGCTCGGCCCACTCGTCGAACAGGCCACGCAGGGCCAGCCCGATCATGAAGAACAGGATGCCGATGACCGCCCACTTGCCGTAGCGGGCGCAGAGCGAGGTGGTGCCCCAACCCACCAGCACGGTGAACGGGATGGTGTGGGTCAGCGTCCGGTGGCCGTTGTTGCGCTTCGGGTCGCGGCTGAGCTTCGTGGCGTAGTACACGCCGAGCGAGATCTTCTCCACCACCTCGGCGACGAACAGCGAGAAGACGCCGAAGGTGCGGGCCACGGTCGCGCCGCCCTTGTTGCGGGTGACCTTGCCGGACAGGTCGAGGTCGGGCAGCAGCGCCCCTCCGGCGCAGACGGCGGTGCCCACGGCCAACGCCAACGTCGACTGCTCGTAGTCGTAGAACTGCTGTAGCGCCCAAGACCCACTCAGCCATACCGCCGCGCCGGACAGCGCGTGCGACGGTCCCATCATCTCGGCTCGCCCTCCCCAGGGATCTTGAGCGCCAAAACTACGTCACTGTAGTTCGCGGCGACGCCGCAGGGGGACCACCTGCCGCGTCCATTCCAGACGGTGACCGGCGTCGACCGACGGGCCGGGCCGATCACCAGGGAGTATGGCAGCGCGTGACGGTCGGCCAGCACGATCTGTCGGCCATGGGACGCCCTGGACGTCCGAGGCTGTCGGTGGGTCGGGTCACCACCGACGCTTGCGGGGCGCGCGGACGGTCACGTCGCCGAAGATCGCGCGGCAGTGCACCTCGACCACCGGAGCTCCCCGCGCGACGGGGCCGCTCAGCTTGGACTGCTTGCTGCCGAAGACCGCACTGCCGGTGAGCCGGACATCCGTGCCCTCCGCCACCACGATCGTCACGTTGCCGAAGATCGCGTTCGCGTCGATCCGGGTCACCCGCCCCGGCAGCCGGGCCTCGTGCAGCTCGATCCGGCAGTCGCCGAAGACCGCCCGCGCCTCGATGCGCTCCGGTGCCGGCCAGGCACCCTTGCGCACCTCGTTGCCGAAGATGGCCAGGAGTTTCTCCGGCGCGGGCACCAGCGCGCCGGTTGCCGGTCGGGCCGGCGCGTCCGGCAGGTCCCGGGTCACCCGGGCCAGTTCGCCCCGGGTCTGTGCGGCGTGGGCGACACCGGCCCGCTCGGTGTACTCGTCCAGGGTCAGCCGGCCCTCGGCCGTCGCCCTGCCGAGCAACTCCACGACCTCCTCCCGTTCCCGGTCGGAGACTCTCAGCTGGTCAGCGTCGTCGTAGCGGTCCGGTTCCACGCCTGGAGCCTAACGGCGTCCCGCGACACCTCACTAGCCGCCGGGTCGGAAGCTGAGCCGTACCGTCGCCAGCTCGCTCGCCGCGACCGCCCAGTCGTCCTCGTGGGTGATCCAGCTCAACGTCCAGGAGCCGCCCGGCGGGTCCGACACGATCCGGGTGGCGTGCAGCCGATCGCCGTGCGGTGTCAGCCACCCGAACTCCCACTCGGTGGCGTCACCGACTCGGCCGAGGCGGAACTCCTGGTAGCCGGGGAGGGTGCCGCGTGCCAGCTCCCGGTCCCGTACGGCGGCCAGACGCGCGGTCGGCTCGGCGGTGGCGTCGGTGCCGGCCGCGACCGTGAACGCGCGACCGGTGGCCGGGTCCTGGAAGCACGCCACGTCGTTGTCCCGGAAGTACCGCCAGTCGGCGGGCAACGCCACCCGGAAGCCCCCGGTGTCGGCGTGCCACACCCATCCGGCGGGTGGCCGGAACTCGTCGCCGGGCCGGTGCGGTGCGGTGCGCAGCGCCTCGCCGTCCACCCACGGGCGTACGCAGGGCAGCGGCGGGGGGACGTGCCGACCGGGCGGACGGCGTCCGTCGCGGGGGAGAGGGCCGCCGGGCCCCGGCCCGCCCACGTCGTACGCCGGTGGGCTCTGCCCTTCCGAACCGGGCTGGTCCGGGCCGGTGCCGACCACCGTCAGCGCGGTGCCGATCCCGGCGGCCATCGCGACCAGGACGGCGACCGCCGCCAACGCCCACGGCCGGGCCCCGGCCCGTCGACGGTGCTCGGCCTCCGGTGTCGCCTCCCGGGCGGCGGCGGGCGACGGCGGTCCGTCGCTCCGCACCGGGCCGGTCCCGGACGGCGGGCCGTCACCTCGCTGCGGGCCGGTCCCGCTGGGCGGCCGGGTCCGCTCGTGGTCGCCCGGGTGGCCGCTCGCCTCGCTGCCGACCGATCCGGCGGACGAGCCGGTCGGGGGGAGCGGAGCGGTGTCCTCACCTGCCCGCTCGGGCACCTCGGTCGGCTCGGGCCCGACCGCGATCAGCAGCCGACGGCGGGTCTCCAGGTGGTCGATGCGGTGCGCGGGGTCGCGGCGCAGCAGCCCGGCCAGCACCGCCGCCAGCGGCCCGGCGTGCGGTGCCGGGTCCGGTGGCGCGGACGCCAGCGCGCTCAGCGTCGCCATGGCGGTGCTGCGGGCGTACGGCGCGCGACCCTCGACGGCGGCGTGCAGCGTGGCACCGAGCGACCAGAGGTCGGCCCGTTCACTGGACACCCCCTCGGCCACCCGTTCCGGCGCGACGTACTGCGGCGAGCCCAGGATGGTGCCGGGCCGGGTCATCGTCTGGTCGGCGTCGTCGAAGACGGCCAGCCCGAAGTCGGTCAGCAGCACCCGACCGTCGTCGGCGACGAGGACGTTCGCCGGCTTGACGTCGCGGTGCAGCACCCCGGCGTCGTGCGCCGCCCGCAGCGCGTCCAGCAGCGCCAGGCCGATCCGGGCGGCCTGCTGCGGAGGTAGCGGCCCGTCGGTGTCGAGGAGATCCTGGAGGGTGCGTGACGGGACGTACTCCATGACGATCCACGGCGCGTCGGACTCGGAGACCACGTCGTAGACCCGGACCACGTTGGGGTGGTTGAGGCGCGCCGCCGTGCGCGCCTCCCGCAGTGTCCGGGCACGCAGCTGGTCCAGCTCGTCACCGCCGAGCCAGGTGGGCAACACCACCTGCTTGATCGCCACCTGGCGGTGCAGCAGCTCGTCCTCGGCCCGCCAGACCGTGCCCATCCCGCCGCGCCCGACCAGATCGAGCAGCCGGTACCGGCCGGCGATCACCGTTCGCATGCTCCCCCTATCCGCCGCCGTCCGGCGTACACCCTAGCCAGCGGATCGGGGGCCACCTATGCCATGGGTCCACTTAGGAGGCAGCCCCGCCGACGGTGAGGAGGTTGCCGTCCGGGATGTCTATCGTCTGTCGGCGCACGGGCATCTCGGCGGCGGCGCGCCGGGACGGTGGCGCAGCGTGGTCGCGGCGCGCCGTGGCGTAGGTGTCGGCGGTACGGGCGGCGATGGTGGCCCAGCCGTACCGTCGACCGACCATGCTGCGCGCCTGTCGGGCGACCCGCCGGGCGAAGACCTCGTCACCGAGGAGGTGCCCGACGGCTCCGGCCAGCGCCGACGGGTCGCTGTGCGGGAAGGTGACGCCGGTGACGCCGGGCTCGACGATCTCGGCCAGGCCGCCGGTGCGGGCCACGGCGAGGGGTGCTCCGGCCGCTGCGGCCTCCAACGCCACCATGCCGAAGGGCTCGTAGAGGCTCGGCACCACCGTCGCGTCGGTCGCGCCGAGCACCGCCGGCAACTGGGTGTTGTCGAGGAAACCGGCGAAGCGCACGGTGTCGGCGAGACCGAGCTGACGGGTCCGGTCCTCCAACTCGCCCCGGAAGGGGCCGTCTCCGGCGATCAGCACCCGCAGCCCGGGATGCTGTGCGCGCAACGTCGGCACCGCGTCGACCAGGTGTTGGACACCCTTCTCGTAGACCAGACGGCCGGCGTACCCGACCAGTGGGCCGTCCCCGGCGAAGCGGGCGCGGGCCGAGGCGACCGCGCGGGGCCGGGCCCGCCAGGCTCGGTCGTCGACGCCGTTGGGCACCACGTCGACGCGGTGCTCCGGTGTGCCGAAGAGGGTGGTGACCTGGTCGCGCATGTAGCCGGAGCAGGCGATGACCCGGTGCGAGGCGTTGCTGAGCCAGTGCTCGACGCCGTGGATGGTGCGGTTCATCTCCTCCGGCAGCCAGCCCTGGTGCCGACCGGCCTCGGTGGCGTGGATGGTGGTGACCAGCGGCAGGTCGAGGTGGTCGCGCAGGGTGATGGCGGTGTGGGCGACGAGCCAGTCGTGGGCGTGGATGACGTCGTAGTCGCCGGTGGTGGCGGCGTGCAGCGCGGCGCGGGTGAGGGTGTGGTTGAACGCCATCGTCCAGGCCAGCAGCGAACCGGTGGCCAGGGGGAAGGTGACCGGGTCCTCGGCGGCGCGGACGACGCGTACGCCGTCGACGTATTCCTCGAGCGGTGCGCCGTCGGCGTGCCGGGTGACGACGGTGACGTGGTGACCGGCGGCGGCCAACGCCACCGACAGCGCGTGCACGTGTCGGCCGAGACCACCGACGAGGACGGGTGGGTACTCCCAGGACAACATCAACACCCGCTGCGACCGTGCGGGGTTGATGTCGACGACGACGGCGTTCGGTGACATACGCGCCCCCTTTGAGTTGTCTCCGCGCACCCCGCAGCAGGCCCCTGACAGGCGGCTTTCGCGTTGCGGCTGGATCGGGACCAATCCTGGTCGCGGCTGGATAACCGGTGGAGACGTAGCCGTTGCGGGGGTGTAAAGCGCTACCGGCGTACGCGCAACAGCTCCGCGACCGACCATGCCTGGAACGGACATCCGGTGGCGGTGTGCGGGGCGGTGCCGTCGGCGGTCTCGCTGACCGACCCGAGGCCGTACTCGCCCAGGTGCGCCTCCAGACCGGTGAACAGGTCGTCCACCGGCAGCCCGGCCCGGCGGCTGGCGTCGACGTACGGGCCGATCAGCCACGGCCAGACCGTGCCCTGGTGGTACGCGGTGTCCCGCTCGGCCGGTCCGCCCCGGTGCCGACCCAGGAAGCCGGGACAGTCGGGGGCGAGGCTGCGCGGGCCGAGCGGAGTGAGCAGCCGGTCGCCGATGCGGCCCAGCGTCCGCGCATCCGGTTCCATCGGCGCGAACGGCAGCGACCAGGCCAGCAGCTGGTTGGGGCGCAGCAGGTCGTCGTCGTGCTGGGCACCGCCACCGAGCGGGTACGTCGGCGCGGGCGCGTCGACCACGTCGTACAGCCAGCCCGCCGGGGTGGGGAACCGGCTCCGGAACGCGCTGACCGCCCGCTCGTGCAGCCGGTGCAGCCCGTCGGCGTCCTGCCCGGCCAGGTCGGCCAACTCGGCGACCCCGGCCACCCCGTTGACCCAGAGCGCGTTGACCTCGACCGGCTTGCCGTGGCGGGCGGTGACCGGCACCCCGTACACCCGGGCGTCCATCCAGGTCAGCGCGGCACCGGGGGCACCGGAGGTGAGCAGTCCGTCGGCCGGGTCGACAGCGATGCCGTACCGGGTGCCGGCCACGTGGGCGTCGACCACCGCGCGCAGCGCCGGCAGCAACTCGTCGCCGAGGTCGGTGTCACCGGTGACGGTGACGTGTCGGCTGACCGCGTGCAGGAACCACAACGTGCCGTCGACGGTGTTGTACTCGACCCGCCCGGTGTCGGCGGTGTTGGCCAGCATCCCCTCCGACAGCGTCGCCGCGTACGCGCGCAGCAGCTCACGGCCGAGGTCAGCCCGGCCGGTACGCAGGAACAGCCCCTCGTAGGAGATCATCGTGTCCCGCGACCAGGCGCCGAACCACGGGTAACCGGCCACCACCTCCACCGGGTTGCCCCTGGTCCGCACCACGAACGCGTCGGCGGCCAACGCCAGGGTCGCCGTCACGTCGTCGGTGGGCTTCGCCGCCGCCACCACCTCCCGGTTGCGCCGTCGGGCCGCCGCGACCACCTCGACGGCCGGTGGCGGCGCTGGTGCCGGATCGTGCGCCCAGGCCAGCACCGACAGCGTGTCGCCCCGGCGGTGCAGGGTGTCGCGGAACTGGCCCGCGTACCACAGGTCCTCCTGCGGGTGCAGGCCACGCTCGGCCTCCTCCCGGTGGTACACCCCCCGCCACCAGTGGCCCTGCGGCGACCAGCCGGGCCCGGACAGCCGGTACGCCCCCTCGATCACCGCACCGCCGTCGACCGGGTCCATCCGTAGCGGTGGCCCGTCGCCGCGCCGCTCGGCGTGCGCGTCCCGCCAGGTGCAGGCGGCGGCCAGCTCCAGTTCCACCGGCCCACCGCTGATCAGCCGGTGCACCACCGCCACGCAGGAGCGGCCGGGCAGCATGGCCAGCTCCCGTTCGATCACCACGTTGCCGACGCGCCACCGCCAGCGGGGCAGCCCGTCGGTCAGGTCGAAGCGTTCCAGCAGCTCGAAGCCTCGCGGATCCACGTCACCGGAGGCCCACTCGTGCGTGCCCAGACGTACCCGGGCCCCGGAGGGCAGCAGCACCGCCGGATCGAGGCTGACCAGTCCCACCTTGCGGGCGGCCGGGGTTTCCCCGGGGACCACCAGCAGCCCGTGGTAGCGGCGGGTGCGCAGGCCGCCGACGGTGCCCATGGCGTACCCGCCGAGGCCGTCGGGCACCAGCCACTCGCGGCTGGCGGCGCTGGTCAGGTCGCCGCAGACCTGCGAACCGTAGCGAATCTCGATCAACTTTCCTCCATCGCGGCGAGGTGTAACACGACACGACGACAATGGCCGCTGTGGTGAAGTACCCCGGCGGCGTCGAAGATGTTCAGGTGATCAGTGACGGTTCGCCCTCCGCCCCGGCCCCCGACGCCGAACGGCTCCGGCTCGCCCAGGCCGACGCCGGGGAGCAGGACTGGCGCGCATGGGGTCCCTATCTGTCCGAGCGGGCCTGGGGGACGGTACGGGAGGACTACAGCGAGCACGGCACGGCCTGGGACTACTTTCCCCACGACCACGCGCGGTCCCGAGCCTACCGGTGGTCCGAGGACGGCATGGCGGGCGTGTGCGACGACCGGCAGACGTTCTGTTTCGCGCTCGCGTTGTGGAACGGGCGCGATCCGATCGTCAAGGAGCGGATGTTCGGCCTCGGTGGCGACGGCGGCAACCACGGCGAGGACGCCAAGGAGTACTGGTGGTACGAGGACTCCACGCCGACCCATTCCTGGATGCGGTGGCGTTACCACTACCCGCAGGCCGCCTTTCCGTACGACGAGCTGGTCGCGGTGAACGGCCTGCGGGGCCGGGACGACACGGAGTACGAGCTGGTCGACACCGGCATCTTCGACGACGACCGGTACTGGGCGGTGACCGTCGACTACGCCAAGGCCGGGCCGACCGACATGTGTGTCGTGGTGACCGTGGCCAACCGAGGCGACGAGGCCGACCGGCTGCACGTGCTGCCGCACCTGTGGTTCCGCAACACCTGGGCGTGGGGGCTGCCCGGCGGTGACCGGGTGCCCCGGATCGTCGGGTCCGGGCGGCGGCTGGTCGGCGAGCACTGGGTGCTCGGCCAGATCGTGCTGGAGGGCGACGGCGACCCGACCCCGCTGCTCTGCGACAACGACACCAACGCCGAGCGGCTGTGGGGGTTGCCGAGCCGCACCCCGTACCCGAAGGACGGCATCAACGACCACGTGGTCGACGGTGCGGAGACGGTCAACCCGCGCCGGGAGGGCACCAAGGGGGCGCTGCACTACGTGCTGGACGTGCCGGCCGGCGAGCAGCGGAGGATCCGGCTGCGGCTGACCCGTACGGCCCCACCGCCGGGTGGTGGCGAGCCGCCGCCCGCCGACCTGGGGGACGGCTTCGACGCGGTGGTGTGGGCCCGGCGTGCCGAGGCGAACCGGTTCTTCGACACGGTCATCCCGGCCAAGGCCAGCGCCGACGAGGCGTTGATCGCCCGGCAGGCCATCGCCGGGCTGATGTGGGGCAAGCAGTTCTACCACTTCGACGTCAAACGGTGGCTGGAGGGCGACCCCGGCTCGACCCCGCCGGCCGGTCGACGGCACGGGCGCAACAGCCACTGGTGGCACATGACCAGCTTCGACGTGATCTCCATGCCGGACCCGTGGGAGTACCCGTGGTACGCCGCCTGGGATCTGGCCTTCCACTGCGTGAGCATCGCCCGGGTCGACCCCGGCTTCGCCAAGGAGCAGTTGCTGCTCCTGCTGCGGGAGTGGTACCTGCATCCCAACGGGCAGATCCCGGCGTACGAGTGGGCCTTCGGCGACGTCAACCCGCCGGTGCACGCCTGGGCGGCGTTGAAGGTGTTCGAGATCGACGGCCGCCGGGACCACGACTTCCTGGCCCGGGTGATGCACAAGCTGCTGATGAACTTCACCTGGTGGGTCAACCGCAAGGACACCGGCGGCAACAACGTCTTCGAAGGCGGGTTCCTCGGGCTGGACAACGTCGGCCCCTTCGACCGCTCGGCCGCGTTGCCGGTCGCCGGGGTGCTGGAGCAGTCCGACGGCACCGGCTGGATGGCGATGTACGCGCTGAATCTGCTGGACATCGCCATCGTGCTGGCCGAACACGACCGCACCTGGGTGGACACCGCGACGAAGTTCTTCGAGCACTTCGCCTACATCGCGGCGGCAGCGTACGACCAGGGGTTGTGGGACGACGAGGACGCCTTCTTCTACGACGTGCTGCGGCTGGCCGACGGCACGAAGGTGCCGTTGAAGGTGCGCTCGGTGGTGGGTCTGCTGCCGCTGGCCGCAGTGACCCGACTGTCGGCGCGGACCCTGCGGCGGCTGCCGGAGCTGGGCGCCCGCCTGCGGTGGTTCCTGACCAACCGGCCCGAGTACGCCTCGGTGGTCGGCGGACGACGTCTCGGCCCGGACGGACGCCAGCAGCGGCTGTTGTCCATGTGCGGTCAGGAGCAGGTGATCCGGCTGCTCGCCCGGATGTTGGACACCGACGAGTTCCTCTCCGAGTACGGGCTGCGTACGCTGTCCCGCGCCCACCTGGACAAGCCGTTCGCGGTGACGTTGGGCGGGCAGGAGTTCTGCGTCGGCTACGAGCCGGCCGAGTCGACCAGCGGCCTGTTCGGCGGCAACTCGAACTGGCGTGGTCCGATCTGGATGCCGACGAATTTCCTGCTGATCAGCGCGTTACGGGACTACGCCGCGTACTTCGGCGACGACCTCCAGGTGGAGTATCCGACCCGGTCCGGGGTGAAGCGGACCCTCGACGAGATCGCCGACGACCTGTCGGCCCGGTTGATCGCGCTGTTCACCCGCGACGGCTGGGGCCGTCGGCCGATCTACGGTGCGGCGCAGTTGTTCCAGACCCACCCGGACTGGCGTGACCTGATCGCGTTCCCGGAGTACTTCCACGGCGACAACGGTGCCGGTCTGGGCGCCTGGCACCAGACGGGCTGGACCGCCCTGGTCGCCGACCTCATCCTCACCCTGCGCCGCTGACCCGGTATCCGCCTTCAGTCGCCAATCCGTCGCGACGCGATGACCCTGAGTGAGGTGGGGCTAGCATCGGCGACGTGTCCGGAGCAGACGAACCAGACACCGGGCGGGACGGCGACGCGATCGTGGCCACCGCCTGGCAGCTGGCCGAGGCCGAGGGCCTGGCGGCGGTGACCACCCGCCGGCTCGCCGAACGGGCCGCCGTCGACCTCGGTGCCCTCTACCAGCGCTTCGCCGACCGGGAGGCGGTGGTCGCCGCCGTCGCGGTCCGGGGCTTCGCCGACCTGGCCGCCACGCTGACCGCCGCACGGACGTCGGTGGACCGGCCGACCGAGGTCTGGCCGGCGGTGATGGCCGCCTACCTCGATTTCGCGTACGCGAACCCCGAGGTCTATGACGCGATGTTCTCTCACACGCCGGAGCTGACCCTCGGCGCGGAGCAGGTTCCCGAGACGGTGGCGGCCACCTTCGGGGAACTACGCTCCGCGCTGACACCCCTGGCCGCCGGCCGTGACGTCGACACCCTCGCCGAGCTGGGTTGGAGCGTGCTGCACGGCCTGGTGATGCTCACCCGGGGCGGCCGCCTGCGCCCCGAGGCCCAGGACCACCGCGAACACCTGCTCAGCAAAGACCTCTTCCGTCCCCACCCCTCGTCCCGGTGATCAAGAAGTTTGCGTCTGCTTTCGCGACCCGGGACGACGCAAACTTCTTGATCAACCGGCTGGGGTGGGTGACGCGCCGTTCGAGTGGAGAGGAGGTCAGAACCTGACCCGACGATCGTCTGCATTCCAGTGACCCGACATGCCGATACGGCAGTCACTGGAATGCAGACGATCAAAGGATTATTCGGTCGTCGGTCCGCTGCTGTTGACCAAGGGTGAGCGCGAGGAACAGCAGCGCAAGCTGGACGCGTGCGGGCTGCTGCGCCACTTCTGATCACCGTCGGCGACGACGTCGCCCGTCGGGTCAGGGCCGGAGCCACACACTCCGGCCCTGACCCGGCCTGGTCAGCCCGGTGCGACGTCGATCAGGTGGTCTCGCCGCGCACGATGGCGACCGCCACTCGGCAGAACTCGTCCATGTCGGGTTCGAACCCGGCCGCGATGTCGGGGTGCAACCCGGCGCGTGTCTCGTCGAGTAGCCGCTGGCACACCTGCTCCACCGGCTCACCGGAATAACTGTCGCGGACTCGATCGGCCGCCGCCTGAAGGGCAGAGGTCAGCTGCTCCTCCAGCGGCCCGCGCAGCTTCTCCTGCACCGGGTCACGGGGTTCCAGCGTGACATGTGGCTCCGACATCGGCGCTCCCTTCGTCGGCGGCTGCGGTACCCCACCGCTGCTGTCGGTCAAACCCCGTCCGGTACGGCGGCGACGCGTACCTGGTACGAGAACTCCTCGGCCGGTTGTTCCAGGTAGGACAACCGGCGGATCTGCTTGTCGTCGCCGTAGAGGGCGACGTCGACCAGCACGCCGAGGTGGGCCAGGCCGATGCTGGAGACCCGCTTCTTGTCCTGGAGCACCGCGCACACCCCGCCCAGCAGGGTGCTGGCGTCGGAAGTACGGTGCCCGGGCGGACAACGCAACGTCAGGTCGACCTCGATCGGGCCGGACAGCGGCGTCCAGCCTGTCTCCTGCGCGGCCGCGCAGGCGGCTTGGAGCAGGGCGCGTACCCTCGTCGCCTGCCGATGTCCGGCGGCGAAGATGGACAATGCTTCGGTTTTGACCGGTGGCAGGCCGCTCACCTCGAAGGTGAGGGTGAGAGCGCGGGTGTCCTGCACCACGGCGGCACCTCCTCGTTGGGGACGATCCTGCCCAACCGGAAGCCGGTGAGGGGCTGTTCCCGCGAGAACCAACCGATTGGACGGATCGGGGTCGGCCGGTGGCGTATCGACGGCGACGGCGTACGCGCTGGCGACGATAAACGCTAGTGCACCTGACGGTCGCTCGGGTACCGCCTACGGGGTCGAACAGTGACTCGCCCGGCTCGATATCGATTTCCAACGCATCTGATGCGTCGACAAGGCGCACGGGAACTGCTTACGAGAGGCGCGTGATGCGACAACCTGACTCGGACGAAGAAGGCATTGGCGGGCGGGTTTTCATTACTCGCAGTAATTGTTGCGGTAGTGCTCGACCTCGGAATTCAAATGAGACGCAGCGAAGTTCCACCGGGTTAGGGCCAGGGGGGATAGCGAGCGTGATCCGGACCACTCGACCGGATGTTTGAGTCGTCTCATCCTGGTGAGGTTTCGCGGCTTCGCAGCTAGGGCAGTGATGCAGCCAGCGGTGTTGGGGGCGGTGACCAGCTGGTCACCGCCCTGAGCGTTCCGCCGTGCGCCGGGGCACGGAGCCTTCCCGGCGTTGCCCACGTGCGAGGGGGAGGGTCATGGGCGAATGGCCAGGAGTACACCGGGCTCGACGTGCTGCCTCAGGGCGCAGCGGAGGTCGACATGAGCACGCGTGACCAGGTCCCGACCCGTCGTCGGGGCCGCGTCCGCGCGGCGGCGACGGCCGCGGCGCTGACGTTGGTGGCGCCGATGGCGGCTTGTGCCTCCGGCGGCGACGGCGGGATACCCACGATCAACCTTTACTACCCGCCGGAGCAGAACCTCCAGCAGGTGGTCGACCGGTGCAACACCGAGGCGGACGGGCGGTACCGCATCGTCAACCGGGTGCTGCCGCGCGAGGCCGACGAGCAGCGGGTGCAGTTGGTGCGCCGGCTCGCCGCCTCCGACGACGGCATGGACGTGCTCGGTCTCGACGTGACCTGGACCCAGGAGTTCGCCGGCGCGAACTGGATCCGGGAATGGACCGGTCAGGACCGCGCCGAGGTGGAGGAGGGCACTCTCGAAGGCCCGCTGGAGACCGCCCGGTACGAGGACAAGCTCTACGCCGCGCCGAAGAACACCAACGTCCAGCTGCTGTGGTACCGCAAGGACCTGGTGCCCGAGCCACCGGCCACCTGGGACGAGATGATCTCGACGGCGCAGCAGCTGCGGGAGCAGGGCAAGCCGCACCAGGTGCTCACCATGGGCGCCCAGTACGAGGGGCTCGTGGTGCTCTACAACACCCTCGTAGCCAGCGCTGGCGGCAACATCCTCAACGACGACGGCACCGAGGCGTTGGTGGACGAGGGCGCCGTGCGGGCGCTGGAGGTGTTGCGCAACTTCGCCACCTCCGGGGTGACCTCACCGTCGTTCAGCAACGCCACCGAGGACCCGGTGCGGTTGGAGTTCCAGAACGGCAGCGGCGCGTTCCAGGTGAACTGGCCCTTCGTCTATCCGGCGATGCAGGAGGCCAACCCCGAGCTGGCCGAGAAGGTCGCCTGGGCGCGGGTGCCCGGCGTCGACGCGGACACCCCGGGCCGGGTCACCATCGGCGGGATCAACCTCGCCGTCAGCCGGTACTCGCCGCACCCGGAGGAGTCCTTCGAGGCGGCCCGCTGCCTGCGTAACGCGGAGAACCAGAAGTTCTCCGCGATCAACGACGGGGTGCCGCCGACCATCGAGAGCGTCTACGACGACCCGGAGATGGAGGAGGCGTACCCGATGAAGGAGACCATCCTCGAACAGCTGCGGGATCCGGCGGTGCGGCCGTTGACCCCGGCGTACCAGAGCATCTCCACCGTGACCTCGGCGATCCTGTCGCCGCCGTCGGCGATCGACCCGGAGTCGACCGCCGAGGAACTGCGCGAGGCGGTCGCCGCCGCGCTGGAGTCGAGGGGAGTCCTGCCGTGAGCGAGCGAAGCACCCCGGCCGGTGCGGACGTGGCCACCGACGCCACCCGCAGCGGCCGATCCGTGGCCGAGCCGGAGCGTCGACGCGGCAAGGCGCCGTTGAGTGAGAACAAGCGGGCCGAGCGTCGGCTGGGCTGGCTGCTCTGCGCCCCGGCCGCGCTGGTCATGCTGGCGGTGACCGCCTATCCGATCCTGTATTCGGTGTGGCTGTCGCTGCAACGCTACGACCTGCGTTTTCCCGCCGAGCGGGAGTTCATCGGGTTGCAGAACTACGCCACGGTGCTGACCAACGAGTTCTGGTGGACGGCGTTCGGGGTGACCATGCTGATCACGGTGGTCACCGTGGCCGTGGAGCTGGTGCTCGGCATGGGGCTGGCGCTGATCATGCACCGTACGCTGATCGGGCGCGGCATCGTGCGGACCTCGGCGCTGATCCCGTACGGCATCGTCACGGTGGTGGCCGCCTTCTCCTGGCGGTACGCGTGGACGCCCGGCACCGGGTATCTGGCCAACCTCTTCTCCGACGGGGCGCCACTGACCGAGCGGGCCAGCTCGCTGGCGATCATCATGCTGGCGGAGATCTGGAAGACCACGCCGTTCATGGCGTTGCTGCTGATGGCGGGTCTGGCGTTGGTGCCGGAGGATCTGCTCAAGGCGGCCTCCACCGACGGCGCGACCGCCTGGCAGCGGTTCACCAAGGTGATGCTGCCGGTGATGAAGCCGGCGATCCTGGTGGCGCTGCTGTTCCGCACCCTGGACGCGTTCCGGGTCTTCGACAACATCTACGTGCTCACGTCGGGGGCCAACGAGACCTCGTCGGTGTCGATGATCGCCTACAACAACCTGATCCGGGGTCTGAACCTCGGCATCGGGTCGACGATGTCGGTGCTGATCTTCATCACGGTGGCGATCATCGCGTTCGTCTTCGTGAAGCTGTTCGGTACCGCTGCCCCGGGCAGCGACGACGGAGAGAGGCGCTGACATGGCTGACACCACCACCCGGGCCAAGGCGCGCTGGGGGCTGCTGGACCTCGCCGTGGTCGTGTTCGCGCTGACCCCGGTGCTGTGGATCATGTCGCTGTCGTTCAAGACGCCGGCGACGTTGACCGACGGCAAGTTCATCCCACGCGAGTGGACCCTGGAGAACTACCGGACGATCTTCGCCACCGACCAGTTCGTCCGGGCGCTGGTCAACTCCATCGGCATCGCGCTGATCGCCACCACCATCGCCGTCGTGCTCGGTGCGATGGCCGCGTACGCGATCTCGCGGTTGGACTTCCCCGGGAAGCGGCTGCTGATCGGCGTCTCCCTGCTGATCGCGATGTTCCCGCAGGTGTCGCTGGTCTCGCCGCTGTTCGAGATCGAGCGGCAGCTCGGCCTCTTCGACACCTGGCCGGGGCTGATCCTGCCGTACATCACCTTCGCGCTGCCGTTGGCGATCTACACGCTGTCGGCGTTCTTCAAGCAGATCCCGTGGGATCTGGAGAAGGCCGCGAAGATGGACGGGGCCACCCAGGCGCAGGCGTTCCGGCGGGTGATCGCCCCGCTGGCGGCACCGGGCCTGTTCACCACGGCCATCCTGGTCTTCATCTTCTGCTGGAACGACTTCCTGTTCGCCATCTCGCTGACCTCCACCGAGCGGTCCCGCACGGTGCCGGTGGCGCTGTCGTTCTTCACCGGTGCCTCGCAGTTCGAGGACCCGACCGGCGCGATCTGCGCCGCCGCTGTGGTGATCACGGTGCCGATCATCCTGTTCGTGCTGTTCTTCCAGCGTCGCATCGTCTCCGGCCTGACCTCCGGCGCCGTCAAGGGATAGGTGAGTACTCGTGGCTGACATCGTGCTCGACAAGGTGAGCAAGAAGTTCCCGGACGGCACCACGGCGGTGCGGGACGTCGACCTGGAGATCGCCGACGGCGAGTTCGTCATCCTGGTCGGCCCCTCCGGCTGCGGCAAGTCCACCACGCTCAACATGATCGCCGGCTTGGAGGACATCAGCTCCGGTGAGCTGCGCATCGGCGGGGAGCGGGTCAACGACAAGGCCCCCCGGGACCGGGACATCGCCATGGTGTTCCAGTCGTACGCGCTGTACCCGAACATGACCGTCCGGGAGAACATGGCGTTCCCGCTGCGGCTGGCGAAGCTCGACCGGGCCACCATCGACCAGAAGGTCGAGGAGGCGGCCAAGGTCCTGGAGCTGACTCCGTTGCTGGACCGCAAGCCGGCGAACCTCTCCGGTGGGCAGCGGCAGCGGGTGGCGATGGGCCGGGCGATCGTCCGGCAGCCCAAGGCGTTCCTGATGGACGAGCCGCTGTCCAACCTGGACGCCAAGCTGCGGGTGCAGATGCGGACCGTGGTGTCCCGGTTGCAGAAGCAGCTCGCCACCACCACCGTCTACGTCACCCACGACCAGACCGAGGCGATGACCCTCGGCGACCGCGTGGTGATCATGCGGGGTGGCGCGATCCAGCAGGTCGGCCCGCCGCAGGAGCTGTACGACCACCCGACCAACCTCTTCGTGGCCGGCTTCATCGGCTCACCGTCGATGAACTTCCTGACCGCCACGGTCGAGGAGGGCAGGCTGCGTACCGCCCTGGGTGACATGCCGATCGGCGACCGGATCCGCCGCGAGCTGGAAAGCGCGGACGCCCCTCGGGAACTGATCCTCGGCATCCGTCCCGAGCACTTCGAGGACGCCGAGCTGATCGACGACGAGGCCCGCCGTCGGGGCATGGAGTTCACCGCGCCGGTGGACATCGTCGAGTCGATGGGCTCGGACAAGTACGTCTACCTCGGCGTCGAGGGCGAGCGGGCCACCTCGGCCGAGCTGGAGGAGTTGGCCGCCGACGCGGGCGCGGCCGACTTCAGTGGTGCCGGGTCGAACCTCGTCACCCGGTTGTCGGCGGAGTCGACCGTCACCGAGGGGGAGGACCGGCGGGTCTGGTTCAACCTGGAGAAGATCCACCTGTTCGACCCGTCGGACGGCCGCAATCTGACCCTGCACGAGGGCCGCGCCGCCGGGGCCCTCGCCGACTGAGCCGACTGACCGGTCGCGACGACCAAGTGGGTACATCTGTTGTCGCTGGGACGACAACAGATGTACCCACGACCGGGTCAGTGTGAGTGGCGGGGCACCGCGCTGCCGCTGCCACCGACCAGGAAGTCCAGATCCGCGCCCGTGTCGGCCTGCTGGACGTGCTCGCTGTACAGGCGTACCCAGCCCCGCTTGGCCACCAGCGGCGGCGGCTGCCAGGCGGCGCGGCGGTGCGCCAGTTCCGCCTCGTCGACCAGCAGGTCCAGTCGGCGCGCCGGGACGTCGAGGTGCACCAGGTCGCCGGTGCGTACCAGCGCCAGGGGGCCGCCCACCGACGCCTCCGGCGCCACGTGCAGCACACAGGTGCCGTACCCGGTGCCACTCATCCGGGCGTCGGAGATCCGGACCATGTCGGTGACGCCGGCGGCGAGCAGCCGTCGGGGCATCGGCACGTTGCCCACCTCCGGGAAACCCGGGTAGCCGCGTGGCCCGGCGTTGCGTACCACGATGACCGTGTCGGCCGTGACGTCGAGATCCGGGTCGTCGGCGGCGACGGCGTAGTCCTCGATCCGGTCGAAGACGAGCGCCGGACCGGTGTGCGTGAGCAGGTGCGCCGAGGCGGCGGAGACCTTCAGCACCGCCCCGGACGGCGCGAGTGACCCTCGCAGCACGACGGTGCCGGAGCCGGCGGGCTGGAAGGGCTCGGCGAGGGTGCCGATGACCTGCCGGTTCCAGCACTGGACACCGTCGATGGTGTCGGCCACGCTTTTTCCGCTCACCGTGACGTGGTCAAGGTGCAGCAGCGGGGCGATCTCCTTCATCACCGCCGGCACGCCGCCCGCGTACGCGAAGTCCTCCATGAGGTATCGGCCGGACGGCATCAGGTTGACGAGCATCGGAACGTCGGCGGTGAGCGTGTCGAAGTCGTCGAGCGACAGGGGGACACCGACGCGTCCGGCGATGGCGAGCAGGTGTACGACGGCGTTGGTGGAGCCACCGATCGCGGCGTTGACCCGGATGGCGTTCTCGAACGCCTGACGGGTGAGCACCGTGGACAGCCGCTGGTCCTGTTCGACCATGGTGACGATCCGCCGCCCGGCGGCGTGTGCGAGCGCGTACCTGCGCGAGTCGACCGCCGGGACCGCTGCGGCCCCGGGCAGTTGGACGCCCAACGCCTCGGTCACGCAGGCCATCGTGGAGGCGGTACCCATGGTCATGCAGTGCCCCCGGCTGCGGGACATGCAGACCTCCGCCTCCGCGCAGTCGGCCACGCTCATCCGCCCGGCCCGCAGTTCCTCGGTGAAGCGCCAGACGTCGGTGCCCGATCCGATGTCCTGGCCCCGGAACTTGCCGTTCAGCATCGGACCACCGGTGATCATGAGGCTGGGGAGGTCGACGCTGGCGGCACCCATCAGCAGCCCGGGTGTGGTCTTGTCGCAGCCGGAGATCAGCACCACGCCGTCGAGGGGGTTGGCCCGGACGAGTTCCTCCAGCTCCATCGCCAGCAGGTTGCGGTAGAGCATGGTGGTGGGCCGCATGAGCGGTTCGCCGAGGCTCATCGCCGGGAACTCCAGCGGCAGGCCGCCGCTCTCCCACACGCCCCGCTTCACCGATTCGGCCAGCTCGCTGAGGTGGGCGTTGCACGGGGTCAGCTCCGACCAGGTGGTGGCGATGCCGATCACCGGGCGACCGTCGAAGACGTCGTCGGCGAACCCCTGGTTACGCATCCAGGATCGATGGATGAACCCGTTGCGGCCCTCGGCACCGAACCACTGGGCGCTGCGCAGTGGTCGACTCGTCATCGACATCGGCACACCTTTCTGTCAACCGTGGCTGTCCGACCCGGGTGCAAGCCGTCCGTCGACTCGCCGGGGGATGGCGGTGTACTCGTCGCGCAGTTCCTCGGGTAGGAGCCATTCCGGGGCGTCCTGCCACGCCATTGGGCGCAGGAAACGTCGGATCGCGGTGGCACCCACCGAGGTGTGCACGGCGTTCGTCGACGGCCAGGGCCCACCGTGGTGCTGGGCCCAGGACACCCGGACACCGGTGGGGTAACCGTCGAAGACGAGGCGACCGGCGCGGGCCGCGAGCACGTCGGCCAGCCTGCGGACGACGTCGGGGTGGTCGCTCGGCCCCCGGTGCACCGACCCGGTCAGCGACGGCGGCACGACGGCCAATGCGGCGTCGAGGTCGGCGACGTCGCGGTAGCGGACCACGACCAGGAGCGGGCCGAAGCACTCCTCGGCGATCTCGGCGGTCAGGCCCGGCAGGTCGACCTCCAGCAGCGTCGGCGCGACGGTGAAACCCGCGCCCGCGTCGATCGGGGGGCGCGCCGCGAGGCGGGCACCGGCCCGCTGGAGGGATTCGGCCCCCTGCTCGTACGCGTCCCGGATGCGCCGGTTCAGCAGGACCACCCCGCCGGACGCGGTGACCTTGTCCCGGAGCGCCTCGACCAGCCGGTCACCGGCCGCATCGGACGCGACGAACGCCAACCCGGGCTTGGTGCACAGTTGACCGCCCGACCCGGTGAAGGAGGCGTACAGCCCGTCGGCGATCTGCTCGGCCCGGCTGGCGGCTGCCCCGGGCAGGACGACGATCGGGTTCACGCTGCCCATCTCGGCGTAGAGCGGCACCGGGTCGGCGCGTTCGTCGATGGCCGCCCCGATGGCGCGGGCGGCACTGGCCGAGCCGGTCAGGGCGACCGCCCGGATCGCCGGGTGGCGCACCAGCGCGAGACCGGCCTGTTCCCCGTACACGATCGAGGTGACCCCGGCGGGCCCACCGGTGGAGCGGACGGCCGCCTCGATCGCGTCGGCGCTGGCACGTGACGTCAGGGGATGGGACGGGTGGGCCTTCACCACCGTGGGGCAACCGGCGGCGAGCGCCGAGGCGGTGTCGCCACCGGCGACGGAGAAGGCGAACGGGAAGTTGCTGGCACCGAAGACGGCCACCGGCCCGAGGGGCACCAACATCCGCCGTACGTCGGGGCCGGGCCCGATCGGTGTGTCGGCGGCGTGGTCGATGGCCGCCTCCAGGTACCCGCCGTCGCGCAGCACCGCCGCGAACATCCGGAACTGGACCGCCGCGCGGGTGAGTTCCGTGTCGAGTCGGGTGTGGCTGAGGCCGGTCTCGGCCTGCGCGGTGGCGACGAGGTTCTCACGGCGGGTACCCAGGGACGTGGCGATCGCCTCCAGCACCTGAGCCCTGCCGAGTCTGCCGAGGTCGGCCAGCCACTGATTCGCCCGGGACGCCTGACCGACGATCGTCTCCACACCGGACTCGTCGGTCTCGGTGAGATCCGTCGGGCGTGCTCGGCCGTCGCGCGGGTCGATGGTGGTGACGTTCACAGCAGTCCTCTCCTCGCCAGGTTGCCCATCAGGTCGCGGACGCCGAACCGCCAGGGCTCGCACCGCTCGGCGTGCTGCACCCGGTTGACCAGGGTGCCGAGCGCCGGGCAGCTGATCCGCACCACGTCGCCGATCTGGTGGGTGAAGCCCTCACCGGGGCGGTCCCGGTCCTGGGTGGGCGCGAACATGGTGCCGAGCAGCAGAACGGCACCGTCGGGGTACTGGTGGTGCGGGCCGATCAACTGCCGCACCAGCGCCTCCGGGTCGCGTGACATCCGGGCCATCTGCGAGGTCGCCGCCAGGTGGAAACCGTCCACCCCGTCGACCCGCAGGCCCACGTCGAGCGTGCGTACCCGGTCGAGCGGGAACCGGGTGTCGAACAGCCGGATCATCGGACCGAGGGCGCAGGAGGCGTTGTTGTCCTTCGCCCGGCCGAGCAGCAGCGCCGAGCGGCCCTCGACGTCCCGCAGGTTCACGTCGTTGCCGAGGGTGGCGCCGACGATCCGGCCGCTGGACTGGATGACGAGCGCGACCTCGGGTTCCGGGTTGTTCCAGGTGGACGCGGCGAGCACGCCGACCTGGACGGCGGTGCCGACGGCGGAGAGGACCTGTCCCTTGGTGAAGATCTCGGCGTCCGGCCCGATCCCCACCTCCAGGTACTGACTCCACAGCCCTTCCGCGATCAGCAGGTCCTTGAGTCGCTCCGCCTCCGCCGAGCCGGGGACCAGGCTGTGCAGGTCGGCACCGAGGTCGGCGAGCATCCGGTGACGGATGTCCGCGGCGAGCGTCAGGTCGCCCCGGGCCCGTTCCTCGATGACGCGTTCGATCAGCGAGACGGGGAAGGTCACCCCAGCGGCCTTGAGCGCGTGCAGGTCGACCGGGGCGAGCAGTCGGGGTCGGGCGCGGTCCGGGTGCGGGGAGCCGGTGTTGGTGAGGATCTCGGCGAAACCGCCGACCCGGGGACCGTCCAGTTCGGCCACCGTGGTGGCGGGGTCGGGCAGCTCGCAGACGTCCCGCACGGTCGGGAAGTGGTGGCTGAGGTCGATCACCTCGCCGTCGCGGACGGTCACGGGTGAGGGCCCGTCGACGGTCGGATCCCAGATCCGACCGATGAGGACGCTGTGGTCGACGTCGTCCGGCAACGCCTCGGCGGCGGTGCCGAACCAGGGCTCCTGGCTCATGGTCACTCTCCCCGCGACAGGTCAGAGTCGCCGAGCTGGAAATCTGCAACGATCGTAGCGCTATGTGCAACGACGTCAAGGGCGTGTTGCGTCAGGCGCGGAGTGGCATTGCATATGATGCAACCAATGCGCGCTGAGCTGCCGTGGAGGGAAGCAACGTCGTGTCGCAATCGATTCGCCGCGCGGTCGACCTGATCCGCCGCACCGCGCAGTCCCCGCTGTCACTCACCGAGGCGGCGGAGGTGCTGGGCGTCCACAAGTCCACCGCCCTGCGGATCCTCCACACACTCGAAGCGGAGCGCTTCGTCCGCCGGACCGGTGCCGGGAGCTACGTGCTCGGCAGCGGCATCATCGAGCTGTCGGAACTCGCCCTCGGCTCGATGGACCTGCGCCAGTTCGCCGCCGCGCCGCTGCGGGCGCTCCAGCGCCAGACCGGCCACACCGTGCACCTGGCGCAGCTCACCGGCGACGAGATCATCTACATCGACAAGGTGGACAGCCCGGCCTTCGACGCGGTCAAGCTGCCGTCGCGGATCGGGCGTGCGGTCTCCAGCTACGCCAGCGCCGTCGGCAAGGTCATCCTGGCGTACCTGCCCACGGAGGAACGCGACCGCCTGCTCTCCCACGTCGTCTTCGAGCGGTTCACCGACACCACGTACGCCGACCGCGAGGCCCTGGAAGCCGAACTCGGCCGCATCCGGGAGCAGGGCTGGGCCGTCGACAACGGCGAGCACGACGCGTACGTGATGTGCGTGGCGGCGCCGATCAGAGATTCGCGCGGTCGGGTGATCGCCGCCGCCTCGATGACAGCGATCGAGGTCATCGCCAGCCTCGACCAGCTCAAGAGTGGTCTTCCCCTCCTGCTCGACACCGCGAACCAGATCTCCCGCGAGCTGGGCCACACCGCCGAGTCGGGCTGAACCGACGGCGGGTCGGGGGCGGGCCGCGTACGCCGCCGTCGGTCTCCGGGCCCGCCCCGGGCCCACGCCGGGGGAGGGCGCGGACCCGGGACGGGCGGCTAACCGGAGCGCACCGGCACCCAGTCGGTGAACCGCCGATGCAGGTCGGTCGGCGGCCTCCCGCCATCCGACGCGGCCAGTTGCTGGGCGGCCTCCTCCCGCAGGGTCACGAGGTAGACCATCAGGCCGGGCATGTTGCCCCGGTATCCGGCGAGCAGACTCAGCTTCGCCGGGGAACAGGGCCAGGCGATCCCGCACGCCCGGCAGCGCCAGGTCGGACGCGACGGCACGTGCTCGATCGGTCCGCCGCTCACCGGTACGCCCGCGCGGGACGCCGGCGGGGCGGATGCCGACGCGCGGCGTAGGGGACCGGTGCCACGTTCACCGGACGTAGCCCCTGCGGCATCACGAACAACTGTCGCTTCTGAGTCGCGTCGCCGTGCCGATCGAGCTGATAGCAGTCGATCCAGGTCCACCCGTGCGGCGGGTGCCGGTCGAGCAGCTCGCGGATCACCCGTACCAGGATCGGGTTGCCGAACTGCGGGGAGGCGTCCCGGGTCAGGAGGTACACGCCGGGGGTGAGCCGGGGCGTGCCGTCCTCGCGCGTCACCGGACATGGGCGCGGTCGGTAGGCCGGCCCGGCGCGGGTGCGACGTGGACGGGCTTCGGAACGGGCACGACGGACCTCCTCGGTCGGCACGGATCGGGGAGGGCCGCCCGAGAGTGCTCGCCCGTCGGGCGGCCCCGCGCGAGTCCCGTCGACGGGTGGTGCCACGCCGACGGGCTGCGCTGGTGACACTCTGGTATGGACACCACTACTCTCGGAAGGTGCTTCCGCTGTTCGGGCTGAGCTGGCGAAACGACCGCCGTCCCGGTGGCGACGCGGGTAGTTGACCTTCAAAGGTGGGGAGTCCTGAATGGCTGACATACCGAACCCCGTGGCCGCCTTCATCGTTGGCGAGATCCGCCGGGCGCGGGGCGCGGCGGGCATGACGCAGGAGGCGTTCGGGCGCGCCGCCGGGTTCAGCGCCTCCCACGTCAGCGCCGTCGAAGGTGGTACCCGGGCGGTGACGCTGGACTTCATCCGAGGAGCCGACCGCGCGCTGGGCAACGGTGGTCTCCTGGAGCGGCTGGCGACGAAACTCGGTGCACCCGCCTGGTTCCTGCCCTGGCTCGACGCCGAACGCAGCGCCACCCAGCTCCGCTACTTCGAACCCAACCTGATCCCCGGCCTGTTGCAGAGCGAGGCGTACGCCCGTGCCGTCCTACGGCTTGATCCCCGGCTGACCGATGACGAGGTGGATCGTCGGGTCGCCGGTCGGCTCGAACGGCAGGCGATCCTGACTCGGACGTCACCACCCCAGCTCGTCGTTGTCGTCGACGAGGGGGCGGTCCGTCGGGTCGGCGACGGGAGCGAGAAACAGATGGCTGAGCAGCTCTTGCACCTTGCCGCCTGCGCGGAGCGACCCAACATCAACGTCCACGTCATTCCAGCCGACGTGGGCCTTCACGCCGGGCTGTCCGGCCCGCTGTCCCTGGCGCACATGCCGGACGGCAGCTGGATCGGATACCTCGAAAACCAACTCGGCGGCGATGTCGTGCACCGGCCAGCTGACCTCGATACGCTCTTCCAACGGTGGGAGAGCGTCCGCACCGAAGCCCTGTCCCGGCGACAGTCCCTGGACCTCATCAAGGAAGCGGCGAACCAATGGATCTGAACGGCGCGCGATGGCGCAAGGCCACCCGCAGCGGCACCAGCGGCGGTAACTGTGTCGAGGTCGCCGACAACCTTCCTGGCGTCGTCGGGGTCCGCGACTCGAAGGACCCGACCGGTCCGGCGCTGACCTTCGCTCCGGCGGCGTGGCGTGCGTTCGTCGCCCAGGTCGCCGACCGGGCCTGAACGCACCGCCTTCCTGTCGCCGAGGTTCGAGGTTGACCTTGTCGTAGCGTCAATGTTTACCGTCGCTGGTCATGACGATCTCGGTGATGGACAGCGCCTCGGGGATGCGCCGCGTGTTGGCCGCGAGCCCGGACCAACGAGCGGACCTGGTACGCGAGATGTGGACGCCGATGGCGGGGATGTATCACTTCGTCCCCGGTGGCCTCGACCTGGCCGAGGTGCACCGACAGAACTTCGGGTTCGACTGGAACGGCCCGACCGGGCAGCTACAGGAGGGCCTGGACGCCCTGGTCGCCGCCGACGCGTGGACCCGCCTGACGAAGGCCCTCGACGCCGGGGCCGCAGCCCTGTGGTCCGCCGATCCCGACCTGGAGATCCCCGACCTGACCGTGCTGCTCGTGCTGGGCGATCCCACCAACGGCCACTTCCTCGACGAGGCGCAGGGACTGTCCGGGTTCGGCGGCATCAGCGGCTACATCGCCATCACCGTCTGGCCCACGCCACGCGTGCTCGACCGGCTGGAGGCGATCGCGGTGCACGAACTGCATCACAACGTGCGGTACTCGCCGGGCGGTGTCGACTGGGATCCGGGCACGGTGACCGTGGGCGAGCAGGTCATCTCCGAAGGGCTCGCGGACGTGTTCGCGGCCGAGCTGTACGGCGACGCGGGCTACACCCACTTCGTGAGCGAGCAGACGCGTACCGATGACGAGGTCCTGGCGAAGGTCGTGACCGGACTCGGTGTGACCGGGATGCAGAACTTCGCCGCCTGGGTGCACGGTGACGCCACCGCGCGGCTCTTCGGGGGCGAGCCGGTCGGTCTGCCGACCGGGGCCGGGTACGCGGCCGGTGCACGGATCGTCCAGGCGTACCTCGACGTCACCGGCACGACGGCGACGCAGGCCGTCCGTACTCCCACAGCCGACATCCTGCGCATCGCCCTGCCCCGGCTCGGCCGCAGCGCCGACGCGGGACACTGAGCGGATCGCGGCGGCGGGAGCCCGAGATGGAGTGGACGGTGCACCAACTCGCCGAGCGTGCCGGGGTCAGCGGCCGGACGCTGCGGCACTACCACCGGATCGGGTTGCTCACGCCCGACCGCGTCGGGTCCAACGGCTACCGCTACTACGGACCCGACACGGTCGCGCGCCTGCAACGCATCCTCCTGCTCCGCGACACCGGCCTGGCCCTGGCGGAGATCGCCCGGATCCTCGACGCGCCCGAGACCCCCACCGCCGAGGTCGAAGCCCTACAGGCGCACCTGACGCAGCTCGCCCAGGAGCGGGAGGCCCTGGAACGACGCATCAGCGCGGTCGAGCACACCCTGGAGATGCGTCGCCAGGGGCGCGAGCCACGGATGGACGTGATGCTCGACGGCTTCAACGACCGCTACGAGGCGGAGGTCGTCGAACGGTGGGGACGCGACGCCTTCGACGCGTCGAACCGGTGGTGGCACCGCAAGTCCATCCGCCAGCAGCGGGACTGGAAAGCCAACACCGAAGCCCTGATCGCCCGGTGGCGTGAGCTGCACGACGAAGGCCACACGCCGGACTCCGCCGCCGCCCAGCAGCATGCCGCCACCCACCTGGCCTGGTTCGCCGAGATCCCCGGCACCCCCACCCACGACGGCGACGCGGCACGATCGGCCGCGATGGTCTGCGGTGTCGCCGACCAGTACGAGACCAACCCCGACTTCCACCAGCTCTTCGGCGGCGAGGCGGCGGCGCGGTTGGCCGCGAACGCGTTACGCATCCACGTCCGGCACCTGGCTTAGGGCGTCGAGCAGTGCGGCCTCGCGGTCGGCGCTCAGTCCGGCGCGCCGGTCCCGGTCCAGGCCGAGCTTCCGCTCCCAGTCGAGGGTGTCCGCCAGCAGGTCCGTACGCGGCCGGTGACACAGCCCGGCAGCGACGGCCGCCGCGCCGCTGCGCGCCGACCACCCGGACCACCCCGGCTCGACCAGCCACATCGGCAGCGACTCCGGGCCCATGTACTGGGCCACGCCCTGGGCCACCAGCCAGTCGGCGTCGACGTCGACCACCGGCCCGGTGTGCCCGCCGACGGCCCGGCACAGGGCGATCCACTCACCGAAGGGCACCACCGGTCCGACCACGTCGAACGTGCCGACGGTGCCGGCCGTCGCGCTGTCCAGCAGCCAGGTCGCCAGATCGCGTACGTCGATCACCTGGGTCGGCAGGTCGGGGGTACGGGGTACCAGCATCGGTCCCCGGGGATCACGGGCGGCGCGGGCGACCCAGTAGCCGCAGCGGTCGGATCGGTCGCCGGGGCCGCCGATCAGCCCGGCGCGCGCCACCAGCAGCCGGTCTCCCACCTCGGTCGTGGCGAGGTGCTCGCAGGCCACCTTCGCCTCGCCGTACTCGGCGCGGTCGACCACGTCCAGACCGGTTGGCGGCAGGGTGGCCGCGGACTCGTCGGCACCGGGTGTGTCCCGGTCGGCGTAGACGTTCACCGACGAGACGTAACTCCAGTGTCGGGCCCGGTCGCCCAGTGCCCGGAGAGCCTGCCGGACGAATCCGGGCTGCCACGACACCTCGATGACGGCGTCCCAGTCGCGGTCGCGCAGCACGTCGTACGCCGTCGGGTCGCTGCGGTCCGCGGCGACGAGGACCGCGCCGTGGGGTACCGCCCCGCTCTTTCCACGGGCCAGACAGGTGACGGCATGCCCCCGGTCGACGGCCTGTCGGGCCACCTCCCGCCCCAGCCACGCCGTCCCGCCCAGCACCAGTGTCCGCATGGTGCCCAGCCAAGCAGCGGTGGCACGGCGCGGCCAAGGATCTCTGCCGTGGGCAGAACGCGTAGTCCCCGAGCGCGGCGCCGACCGCGTTGGAGGCCCGAGCGACTCAACGGCTATTCAGTCGTTCCAGTCGAACCGGGGCGGCAGGGCGAGGAAGTCGGCGTACCGGTGCAGTGCCTGCTCCACCTGCTTGCGACGGGCCGGGCCGAGGTCGACCAGCGGCTGCACGGTGAGGGTGACGCGGGTCTTGGCCAGCCGACGTCGCCAGGTGCCGACCACCCGGCCACCGACGACGACGGTGGCCTGGAAGACGCCGTTGCCGCCCGGGATGATGGCCTGCTTGTGCTCCGGGTCGAGCATCAGCGAGCGGTCCTTGTAGCCGAGCAGGTACTCGTCGAAGCCGGGCAGGGTCAGCACGTCGTCCACCTCGACGCGGGGCGCGTCCAGCAGCGGCGTGTGCAGCACCGCCTCGGCACCGTCGACCAGGACGGTGGTCAGGTCGGCACCGGCGGCGGCGATGCCGCGTTTGGCCTCGGCGGCCGTCAGGCCCGACCAGCCGGCGAAGTCCTGCCGGGTGGTGGGACCGTGGCTGCGGAAGTAGCGCAGCGCGAGAGTGGCCAACGCCTCGTCGCCGTCGAGCTGTCGCTGGTCGGGCGCCCACTCGTCGAGCAGGGCGAAGGTCTGCTCGGTGCCGATGTTGGGAGCGATGCAGGTGACACCGCGCTGGGCCGCATACCACAGCAGGTGGTAGCCGCGTTGACCGGTCGCGTCGATGCCGGCCTCGACCAGCGTCGCCACGCACTCGGCGCGGGTCAGCCGACCACCACCGGCGAGGGCCTCGCCCAGCACCTCGGCGGCGCGGTCCGCATCCGCCTCGGACAGGCCGAGGTGCTCCCGGCGCTTCGCCACCCCGACGAGCGCGCGTACGCCGGTCAGCTGCAACTGCCAGCGGACGTCGCGGGCCGGCACCAGGTGGATGGTGCCGCGCATCGGCCAGGTGCGCAGGGCTTCCCGCCGCTCCAACGCGGCGTGCACGTCGGCGTGGGTCGACCCGGGCAGGCGCGCCCCCAGCGACCACATGCCGCTGGCCAGGTCCTGGGCCTGCATGGCACCGAACCACTCCACCACCTCGGCCACGCTGCCCGGCGCGGCGATGGTGGGGTGTGGGCGTAGCAGCAGACTGGTCATCCGCAGTGCGAGGGCCTCGGTGCCGCTCAGCGCGGTCGTACCGGTGGATGCCACGTCGTCGGCCGCCTTCCTTCGGTGGTCGACGGCAGCATAGGCGTCGGCACCGACATCACGACCGTGCCGCGCTACCGAAGGCGGCCCCTGATCGCGCTACGCCAACATCGTTGGTGGCGGAGCGCGATCCCCCGTTCAGGCCAACAGGTGCGAGGGCGGCGACAGGATCACCGGCACCAGTGTCAACAGGATGACGTTTTCCCACCTGGTCGAGAACTGTGATCCGAGCAACTTGCGGATATCTTGAGCATGTTCGGCGCGGCGACGGTGGGCTCGTGTCAGCCCCGGCGCGGCGGTGGCACCCGGACGGCGGCCATGCCCGCCGCGGTCGCGGCCTCGATGCCCAGGTCCGCGTCTTCGAAGACCAGGCAGGCCTCCGGCGGCACGGCGAGCAGTTCGGCGGCCCGCAGGAACGGCTCCGGGTCGGGCTTGGGGCGGGAGTAGTCGCCCGCGCAGACCAGCACGTCGAACCGGTCGAGGATGTCCAACGCGGTCAGCGAGGCGGTGACGGCCTCCCGGGTGCTGCCGGAGACCACGGCGAACGGGATGCGTCCGTACGCGTCGTCGATGTGCCGCAGCACCCCGGGGATGCCGGACGCGGTGGGCAGCAACTCCTGGAAGCGCGACTCCCGGTCGGCGACCACGACCTCCACCGGCATGTCCAGCCCGTGCTGTTCGTTGAGGGCGACGACGATGTCCGCCGTCGGCCGCCCGGCCCAGGCGTAGAAGAGATCCTCGGGGAAGGCGCAACCCCACCGGTCGAGAGCGTCCCGCCAGGCGAGGTAGTGCTGGGGCATCGAGTCGACGATGGTGCCGTCGCAGTCGAAGAGGTACGCCTTGAAGTCACCGGTCGGCAGGGGCAGCATCACCGGCCCAGGCTATCCGGCGGTGGGCGAGGGTCGGCTCACCGGCTCCGGCTCAGAGCCGTCGGTACATCACCAGCAGATCGACGTAGCCGTCGGTGGGGTGTCGGAAACCCTCCGGCACCCGCCCGACCACCTCGAAGCCGAGGGAGCGCCACAGCGACACCGCGCGGGTGTTCACCGCCACCACCGCGTTGAACTGCATCGCCCGGTAGCCGTCGGCACGGGCCAGGTCGAGCACGAACTCGCCGAGGGCCCGCCCGACCCCGCGCCCGGCCGCCGTCGGGGCGACCATGAAGCTGCCGTTGGCGACGTGTGCGCCGGGACCGAGCTGGTTGGGGGTCAGCTTCGCCGAGCCGAGCACCGTGCCGTCCCGGTCGACGGCGACCACGGTGCGTCCGGGTGGCTCTACCAGCCACATCTGCCGGGCCCGGGTCTCGTCGACGTCCCGTGGCCAGGTGTACGTCTCACCAGCGGCGACGATCTCCCGCAGGAAGGGCCAGATGCCGGGCCAGTCCTCGGCCGTCGCGATCCTGATCTCCATCACCGACAAGGTTGCCAGCCCACCGCCCCGCCCGGCCACCCGAAAATCGGCCGACCGGGCGCGGCTCACAACAGCCCGGCGGCCATCGCGGTGGTGACCGCGGCGGTGCGGTCGGAGACGTCCAGCTTGTTGAAGGTACGCAGCAGATGGGTCTTCACGGTCGCCTCGCTGATGTGCAGCTCGCGCCCGATCTCGGCGTTCGACAGGCCGCGACCCACCAGGCGCAGCACCTCCACCTCCACCTCCCGGGCGGACAGTGTGCCTCGGGTCGGTCGCCGCACCTGGTGCAGCAGTCGGGTGGCCACCGACGGGGCGAGGACCGTGCCGCCCCGCGCGGCGGTGCGGACGGCGGCGATCAGATCCGCCCGCGCGACGTCTTTGAGCAGGTAACCGGCGGCGCCGGCCTCGACGGCCCGGAGGATGTCGGCATCGGTCTCGTAGGTGGTGAGCACCACCACCCGGGTCTGCGGTGACTCGGTGCGGATCCGGGAGGTGGCGTCGACGCCGTCCGCGCCGGGCAGCCGCAGGTCCATCAGTACGACGTCGGGTCGCCGGTGGCGGACCTGGGTCACCGCCTCGGCCGCGTCACCGGCCTCGCCGACGATGGTGATGTCCTCCGCGCTGGCCAACATGCCGGCCACGCCAGCCCGGACCACGGGGTGGTCGTCCACCAGCAGCACAGTGATCATCGGTAGGGCACCTCCACCCGGATCGTGGTCCCGGCACCGGGTGTGGAGCGTACGACCAGAGCGCCGCCGGCCTGCTCGACGCGGGCGCGTAGCCCGGTCAGACCGTAACCGTCGGCGGCCCGGTCGACGTCGAACCCGGTCCCGTCGTCGGCGACCTCCAGGGTGACCCGCTGGTCGTCGTGGCGGAGGAGCACGGCCACCGCGCGGGCGTCGGCGTGCCGACGGATGTTGGCCAGCGCCTCCTGCGCGGCGCGCAGCAGCACCACTTCCCGGTCGGTGCCCGGCGGCGGGCCGGTGCCGGAGACGACACAGCTCGTCGGCACCCCGGTCTCCGCGCGGAACCGCTGTGCCAACCGGTGCAGCGCCTGCTCCAGCGGGGCGTCGGTGAGCTGCGCGGGCGTCAACGCGGCCACCAGCGTGCGGACGTCGATCAGGTTCTCCCGGGCCGTCTGCCGGGCCAGCGCCAGGTGCCGGCGGGCCCGCTCGGGGTCGTCGTCCAGGTCGGCCTCGGCGGCCTGGACGAGCATCACCACGCTGGACAGCCCCTGGGCGACGGTGTCGTGGATGTCGGCGGCGAGCCGTTGGCGTTCGGCGGCGACCCCCGCCTGATGGGACAGCTGGGCCAGCTCCGCCCTGGTCCGCTCCAGTTGGGCGATCAGGTCGGCCCGCCGGGTGCTCTCCTCGACGGTGCGTTGCGACCAGACCCCCAGGACGCAGACGACGAACACGATCATCACCGCGATCAGCAGCGGCCCGACGAGGTCGTGCGGGTCCGGCAGCCGGATCGCCAGGACGACCAGGTGCACCGCGTTGAACAGCACCACCGCGAGCACCGCCGGTACGGCTGGCAGCACCATGAACACCTGCGGGCAGAGCACGAACAACAGGAAGGAGGCGTTGCCGTTGAGCAGCACCGCCGGTACGTAGAGCAGGGCCGCACCGGCGAGGTAGAGGTAGCCCCGCCAGTCTTCGACGGACTCGCGCATCAGTCGACGGCCGAAGCCCGCGTACCAACCGGCGAGGGCGAGGAACAGCGCGAGGCAGCCGATCCGGGCGACCGGCGACGACCACGCGTCGACCGCCACGGCCAGGCCGACCCCGGCCCCGGCCAGCGCGAAGTAGATGTCCCAGAGCCGGAACCGCCCGCTCCACGGGTCGGCAGCGGCGACGTCTCCCCGGCCGTCGTCGACCACCGGGGAGACGTTCGCGGTCGGCGCGGTCACCGCCCCGGCGGTCACCGGCGTGGTCACCGGGAGCGACGACTGCGCCAGCGGAAGGTGGTCAGGCACAGCACCATCCCTCCAACGCACCAAGCGGCCAGCACGAGCGCGATCCGGCCGTGTTCCCAGGAGGGTACGACCTCCTGGGTGAGGATGCTGTCCGGCAGGAACACCGACCGGAAGCCCTGCGCCATCCACTTGAGCGGGAAGAGGGAACCGACCGTGCGCAGCGGCTCGGGCAGTTGCCCGACGGGGGTGTAGAAGACCCCCGAGATGAAGGCGAGCACCAGGTAGGGCAGGTTCATCACGGCCCCGGCGCTGCGCGCCGAGTTGGCCAGGCCGCTCGCGGCGATGCCGGTCAGGGCGCAGGCGGTGGCACCGAGCAGGAACACCCAGCCGAAGGTGAGCCAGCGGCCCGGGTCGGTGGGCAGGGACAGGTCGAAGGCGGCCACGGCGATGCCGAGCAGCACGACCGTCTCGCCGACGGTCACCACCAGCGCCATCAGGATCTTGCCGATGAAGTACGCCGACGGCGGCATCGGCACCCCACGCAACCGGCGCAGGGTTCCGTCGTCGCGGTCCACGGCGATGCCGGTGCCCAGGTTGACGAAGGTGGTGGAGGCGACCCCGGCGGCGATCATGCTCGGTGCGAGGTACTGGGCGGAGGTCACGTCGCTGCCGGGATAGACACCGTCGAAGATCGTGCCGAGCAGGGCGAGGATCACCGCCGGCATGGCGAAGGTGAACACCACGGCGTCGCGTTCCCGGAAGAAGCTCTTGATCTCGATGGTCGCGCGGTGCGCGCCGAGCCGGAGCGCCGACGGGCGTCGAGGCGTACCACGCTGGACGGTGGCCGTCATGACACCTCCGCGATCAGGTCGAGGTAGACGTCCTCAAGGCTCGGTCGACTGACCGTCAGCTCCGGCACCGTGCCGCCGTAGCGGCTGGTCAGCGCCGCGACGAGCGCGGCCGGGTCGTCGGTCTCCTGCCGTCCGTCGGCCCACCGCACCACGGCGCGAGCGGCGGCCTGCCCGACAAGGGCCTCCGGCGTGGCGTCGGCGACGATCCGACCGCCGACGATCACCGCCACCCGGTCGGCCAACGCCTCGGCCTCCTGGAGGTAGTGGGTGCTCAGCAGGATCGTGCTGCCTCCGGTACCGGCCAACTGCCGGATCAGCGTCCAGAACCGGCGGCGGGCCTGCGGGTCGAAACCGGTCGTCGGTTCGTCGAGGAACAGCAGGTGAGGGCGGCCGACGATGCCGAGGGCGACATCGAGTCGGCGGCGTTGGCCGCCGGAGAGGGTCCGTACCCGGGCGGTCGCCTTCTCGGTGAGGCCGACCAACTCGACGACCTGCTCCGGGTCCCGGGGGCGGGGGAAGTAGCGGGCGAAGTGGGTGACCGCCTCCCGGACGGTCAACTCGCCGAGGTCGCCACCGTCCTGGGTGACGATGCCGATGCGGGCCCGCCAGTCCAGGTCGGCGCGGCCCGGATCGTGGCCCAGCACGCTCACCTCACCGGCGTCGCGGCGACGGTGGCCCTCCAGGATCTCGATCGTGGTGGTCTTGCCCGCCCCGTTGGGGCCGAGCAGGGCCACCACCTAGCCGGCACCGACGTCGAGGTCGAGTCCGGCGACGGCGACGGTGTCGCCGTACGTCTTGCGTAGTCCGCGGACGCGGACGGCGGGGGTTGCGGTCATGTCCCGATCGTCTGCCGGTCGGGGTGCGCCACGGGACGACCGGTGGACGGAACGCCGGTGTCCGTCGATCGGTGGACACGACCGCAGTTTGTCGACGCGAAGATCGGGTAGTCGCCGAAGCTGATCCCGATGAGGAAGGACGAGCGATGGCGGCACAGGTCAAGGCGGCGGTGATCTACTACAGCGCCACCGGCATCACCTACCAGATGGCGTCGGCGGCCGCGGAAGCCGCCGGTGAGGCGGGCGCGGAGGTACGGCTGCGCAAGGTACCCGAACTGGCGCCGGAGGAGGCGATCCGCTCCAACGCGGGATGGCACGCGCACCGGTTGGAGACCCAGGACGTGGAGGAGGCGCAGCCGGACGACCTCGACTGGGCCGACGTGGTGATCATGGGCGCGCCGACCCGCTACGGCATGGTCGCGGCGCAGCTCAAGCAATTCATCGACACCACCGGCCCGTTGTGGGCCCAGGGGGCGCTCGCCGACAAGGTCTACTCGGCCTTCACCTCCACCGCCACCGAGCACGGCGGGCAGGAGTCGACCCTGCTGTCGCTGTTCAACGTCTTCTACCACTGGGGTGGGATCGTGGTCACCCCCGGATACACCGACCCGAGCCAGTTCACCGCCGGAAACCCGTACGGGGCGTCGCACACCAGCAACAACGGCGAGATCCCGCCCGACCATGTCGCGTTGGGAGCGACCGCGTTGACCGCCAAACGGGCGGTACGCATCGGTGCGGCGCTCAAGCAGGGCCTGGCCGGCTGACCATCCCGGCACTACCGGACCGACGGTCCGGGCGGGGGCTCTCAGACCCGCCCGGACCGTCGGCCGTTCACAGCGCTACCCCCGATCGGCCCGGCTATGCCGGTGCCGCCGGGGACAACTCACCGGCCGGTGCGGGCAGCAGTTCGGGCACCAGGTCGGCGAGGACCGCCACCCCGTCGGGGCTGAGTACCGACTCGGGATGGAACTGCACTCCGGCGAAGGTGCGCCCGCGCAGCGCGTGCACCGAGCCGTCGGTGGCGTCGCGGGCCACCTCCACCGGCCCGTACCGGCTGTCGTGGCGGTCGGCGGTGGCACGGGCGGTGAAGGTGGCGTAGAAGCCGACCCGGCGGGGCGTGCCGAACAGGCTGACCGTGCGTTGCAACCCCTGGTACGGCGCGTCCCGGCGGTGCACGGGCAGCCCGAGCAGACCGGCGAGGAGTTGGTGGCCGAGACAGACGGCGAGCGTCGGATGCCCGGTGTCGAGCAACTCCGTGAGCAGGGCCCGCAGCCGGGCCATCTTCTCCGTGCCGCCGGTCGGGTCACCCGGCCCCGGGCCCACCACCACCAGGTCGTACGCCCGGATCGGCTCCTCGGCCTGCCACGGCCGGACGGTCACCGCCAGCCCGAGCGCGCCGAGCTGGTGGGCCAGCATCCCGGTGAAGGTGTCCTCCCCGTCGACGATGAGCGCCCGACGCCCGGCCAGCGCGGGCACGACCAGGGCGTCCGGCGGTCGTTGGTCCAGCCAGAACCGGGCCAGTGGGGCGTTGCGGGCGGCGAGGGCGGCCCGCACCTGCGGATCGTCGGCCAGCCGTGGGGCCGGGTCCGGCCCGGCCGGTGCCTGCGGGCCGAGGCCGAGGGCGGCCAACACCCCGGCGGCCTTGGCGTGGGTCTCCGCGACCTCGGCGGCGGGGGTGGAGTGCCGCACCAGGGTCGCGCCGACCGGCACCCGCAGCTCACCGGCGGGGGAGATCTCGGCGGTACGGATCAGGATGGGTGCGTCGAGGGTCTGCCGTCCCGCCTCGTCGTGGCCGAGCAGAGCCAACATCCCGGAGTAGTAGCGCCGCCCGACGCCTTCGTACCGGGCGATCACCCGGCAGGCGTTCTCCATCGGGCTGCCGGTCACCGTCGGCGCGAACATCGTCTCCCGCAGCACCTCGCGGACGTCCTTCGAGCCCCGCCCGGCCAGCAGGTACTCGGTGTGCGCCAGGTGCGACATCTCCTTCAGGTACGGCCCGACCACCTGCCCACCCCGCTCGGCGACGGTGGCCATCATCTTCAACTCCTCGTCGAGGACCATGTACAGCTCCTCGGTCTCCTTGGTGTCGGCGAGGAAGCGCAGCAGCGCGGCCCGGTCGGCGGCGGCACCGGTGTGCCGGAAGGTGCCGCTGATCGGGTTCATCATCACCAGGCCGTCATCGACGCTGACGTGCCGTTCCGGGCTGGCGCCGACCAGGGTGCGGGTGCCGGTGTGCACCACGAACGTCCAGTACGCCCCACGCTCGCGCACCAGCAGCGAGCGCAGCGCGGCCAGCGCGGCGGTCAGCGGGACGCCCTGCACCTGGGCGCGCAGGGTGCGGTGGATGACGAAGTTGGCGCCCTCGCCGTGACCGATCTCGTCGGCCAGCACCCGGGCCACGATGTCGGCGTACTGGTCGTCGCTGATGTCGAAGGCGGCGTCGGTGGTGCGTACCGGGGTGCTCGGCAGCGCGTCGAGCACCCCGGTCAGCGGCAGCCGGTGGCGACCGTCGATCCGCAGGCACTCCAGGGGCACCGCGTCGTCGACGCAGGCGAAGCCCCGCTCGACGACCTGCCGGTACGGCACCAGGGCCAGCGTCGCCGGGCCGACCGGGTCGGCGGGCAGTGGGATGTCGGCGAGCCGGTCGACGGTCGTCACGGTGCCGGTGAACAGGTCGACATGGTCGGCGCCGTCGCGTCGTAACAGGGCGAACGGACCAGGGTCGAGGTCGGCGGCGAGCCTGTCGAGCAGGTCGGTCAGCTGGTGCATCGGTCTCCTCGGGCCGGGCCGCCGCCGTCGGTGGCGGCCCGGTTACCGGGACTTACCGGCGGCCGCCTCGTCGGGCGGCCGCGTGGGATGAAGCTACGCGCGGGGGAGGGCCGCCGGGTAGGCGTGCCACCAGAAGGTCACGTGCGCGAGCATGCGAACACTCTACGCGTCGGTCGGTCGGTGGGGAAGCCGATCGGCGGACCCGGTGCGCGGTGACGTTCCGGCGTCACGATCGCCGGGTACGTTGACCCGCGATGAAGATTCTCGCGCTGGACCTGGGCACCTCGTCGGTGCGTGGGCTCGTGCTGGGTGACGCCCGACCACTGCCGGGGGCGTTGGCGCGTCGCCGCGTGGTGCTCACCGTCGACGACGAGGGCGCCGGCACCCTCGACGCCCGCCACTACCTGGCCTGTCTGGTCGAGTGTCTGGACGAGTTGCACGAACGGGGCTGCCTGGACGGCGTCGAGCTGGTGGCGATCAGCGGCCAGTGGCACTCGGTGGTGCCGTTGGACACCGACGGTGAGCCGCTCGGGCCGGTCCTGACCTGGTTGGACACCCGACCCGAGCCGTCGCCCACGGCGGTCGGCCCGGCCGACCCGGAAGCCTTCCACCAGCGCACCGGCACCTGGTGGCACCGCTGTTACTGGTCGATGCGGTTGCCCTGGTTGCGGGAGCGTACCGACGCCCGGGTGACGCGTTTCGTCGGCCTGGTCGAGTACGTGCTCGGTCGGCTGCTCACCGAAGCGCCGATGTCGATCTCCCAGGCTTCCGGCACCGGCCTGCTGGACCTGCACACCCTGGACTGGGATCCGGAGGCCTGCGCCCTGGCCGGCAGCGACGGCTCGGACCTGCCCGAGCTGGTCACCCGCGACTGGTCCGGAGCGCTGTGCGCCGAGTACGCCCGGCGGTGGCCGGCCCTGGCCCGGGTCCGGTGGGCGCCGCCGATCGGTGACGGCGCGGCCTCCAACGTCGGCTCCGGCTGTGTGGACCCCAGCCGGGCGGCGGTGACCGTGGGCACCTCCTCGGCGGTGCGGTTGTTGCAGCGGATGCCGGCGCACACCGAGTCGTCCGCACTGCCGCACCGGCTGTGGCGCTACCGTGTCGACCACGACCATGTGGTGACCGGGGCGGCGTACTCCTCCGGTGGGAACCTGTTCGCCTGGGCCAACCGGGAGTTGCGGCTGCCGACCGGCAAGGCGCTGGAGCAGGCGTTGGCGCTGCTGCCGCCGGACGGCGGTCGGCCGGCCAACATCCGCTTCGGCGGTGACCGTCCGCCGAGTCGCCAACCGGCCGGGCTGGGGATGCTGTGCGGGCTGGGCTTCGGCACCACCGCCGTGGAGATGCTGGCCGGGCTCATGTACGGGGTGTGTGAGCAGGTCGTCGGCGACCTGGTGGTGCTGGAGTCCACGGTGGGTCGGCCGGTGGAGGTGGTCCTCGGCGGCGGTGCGATGGCCGCGTCGACCTGGTGGCGGCAGGCGTTCGCGGCGGTGCTGGCGCCCCGGACGGTCGGCTTCGGGCGGCACCCGGAGATCGGGGCCACCGGTGCGGCGCTGGTGGCGACGGGGCGGATCGCCGATGCTGTGGTGGTGGCCGACATCGGCCGGACGGATGATCAAGAGTCGGCACCCTCGGCATAGGCTGGCGACCAGCAGTATCCTTCCTGAACCATTCTTAAGGGCTAGCGTTGACACTGCTCTCGGGCCTGGTTGGATGGACGGCGCTCCCCGGACCGCGGCGGACGCGTGGGGGAGGAGGAGCGGGTGGGTGTAGGACCGGAGCAGACGCACGGGGTGTCGCAGCATCGCCGTCGCCGGTTCGACGTCCGAGTGGTACCCCACCGACGTCGCTCCCCCCTGCGCCTGCAGGACTGGCGGATGCGCACCAAGCTGGCCACGGTACTGGTCATCCCGTCGGTCGCCTTCCTGGTCCTGGCGGGGGTGCAGACCCAGAGCCTGGTCACCCGGGCCAGCACTCTGAGTGACTTCGCCGCCCAGGTCGGCATCGGCCGGGAGATCGCCGCGCTGACCCACCGATTGCAGATCGAGCGCGACCGTACCGCCGGTGAGCTGCCCGCCCTGCGCGACGCGGTCGACGAGGAGGCGAGCGAGAAGCGGTTGGCCGTGTTGCAGCCCTACCGCGACGCCGCCGACCAGGCGGCGGCGGAGCTACGCGCGGCGGCCGAACCGCTGGCCGACGCGGATGGCGTCTGGCGGGACGTCTACGTGGTGGCCTCGCGGGCGTACGAACAGGTCGGATACATCCGCGACACGCTGAGCACGGTGGTGCTCAGCGACGAGACCATCATCGGCAGCTACCACCGCGCGATCGACGCGCTGCTGAACCTGCTCGCCCACCCGACGCCGGGCGCCGACCGGCCGGAGCTGGCCGACGCGGTGCAGCGTTACGTGCAGTTCGCCCGAGCGAAGGACCTCTCCTCGCGGCTGCGGGCGGAGTTGTACTCGGCGGCCCGGGTCGGCAGCTACGAGACCGGCGACGAGACCGAGCTGCCCGAGCTGCGGGCGCGACAGCTGGCCGCCCTCGGCGTGTTCCGGATCGCCGCGACGAACGCGCAGTCGGCCCGCTTCGACGAGATGAGCCTCGATCCGGCGTTCGCCGAAGCCGCCCGGCTGGAGGAGCAGGCGCTGTCACCGGGTACGTTCGCGGTGCTGGACGCGGAACAGTGGTGGACCGCCAGCGAGACCCGGCACGAACTGTTGCAGCGTTTCGAGTCGGAGCTGTTGGCGAGCTCGGCACGCCAGGCGGACGAGGCGAGCGAGGCCCAGCTGCGGGAGACGCTGCTGGTCGTCGGCGTCATCATCACGGTCCTGTTGACGGCGGTGCTGATCTCGGTGCTGATCGGTCGGTCGCTGGCCCGGTCGATCCGGTTGCTGCGTTCGCAGGCGCTGCGGATCGCGCAGATCGAGCTGCCCGAGGCGTTGGCCCGGCTGCGGTCGGTCTCCGGGGGCGTGCCACAGATCGAGGTCGCGCCGGCGGTGGTGCGTTCCCTCGACGAAGTCGGTGAGCTGGCCGAGGCGTTCGTCGCGGTGCACCGCAGCGCGGTCGGGGTGGCGGTCGAGCAGGCGAACATGCGCCGCAACGTCAACGCCATGTTCGTCAACCTCGCTCGACGGAGCCAGGTCCTGGTGGAGCGGCAGTTGGAGCTGCTCGACGACCTGGAACGCGAGGAAGGCGACCCCGAGCAGCTGGAGAACCTGTTCAAGCTGGATCACCTGGCCGCCCGGATGCGCCGTAACGACGAGAGCCTGCTGGTGCTGGCGGGTACGGAGTCGACCCGCCGGTGGAACCGGCCGATCGGGTTGAGCGCGGTGCTGCTGGCGGCCAGTGCCGAGATCGAGCAGTACCAGCGGGTGCGGCACGAGGCGGTGGCGGACCTGCACGTGGTCGGGCACGCGGTGGGTGAGCTGGTGCACCTGCTGGCCGAGCTGCTGGAGAACGCGACCACCTTCTCCCGGCCGGACACCGTCGTGCAGGTGATGGCCCGGGCGGAGGGGGCCGGAGCGGTGATCGAGATCGCCGACCAGGGCCTCGGCATGAGCCCGACGGCGCTGGCCGAGGCGAACGCGGTGCTGGCCGAACCGCCGGCCGCGGACGTGGCGGCGGTCGAGCGGATGGGTCTGTTCGTGGTCAGCCACCTCGCCGCGCGGCACGGCATCGAGGTGCGGTTGCACGGTGGCGTCGGTGGCCTGGTGGCCCGGGTGCGGCTGCCCCATCCGCTGCTCGCCCCGGCACCGCCGCCGAGCCTGGACCCCGAGCCGTCGCCACGGGGACTGCCCGCCGTGGCGCCTCGGTCGATCGCTCCGGCCAATCCGGGGCCGGCGGACCTGCCGGTGGCCGGGCGACGCCCCACCACCGTGCCCCGCCAGGCCCAGCCGGTGCCGGTACGCGCCGAGGACGTGCTCGCCCCGGCGGCCCCGGTGACCGGCGGTGGCGGCTGGTGGTCGCGGGAGGGGCCCTCGTCCGGGGTGGCCGCGGTAGGTGCCGGGGCACCGGCACCACCTGCCGTGCCGGTGACCGCCGGGACGAACGAGCGGGGACTGCCGATGCGGGTGCCCATGGCGCAGCTCAGCGCGGTGACCCAGCCGGCCCGCCCGGGGCAGCAGCCGGCCGCCCGTAACGATCCGGATCCGGAAGCCGTCGGCGGGATGTTGTCCAAGTTGTACAGCGGTGTGCGGCGGGCCGAGGCCGAGGAGACCACCGAGTTTCCCGTGCCACCGTTCGGGGCGTGGAGCGAAGGAGGACGGAAGTGACCACGTTGTCGCAGGAGGCTCGGGACCTGAGCTGGCTGGTCAGCGCGTTCGCGGAGCGGGTGCCCGGGGTGGCGCACGCGGTGGTGGTCTCCTCCGACGGGCTGCTGGTCGCGATATCCGACCATCTGCCCCGGGATCACGCCGACAAGCTCGCCGCGGTGACCTCGGGGCTGATGAGCATCACCGCCGGTGCCGCCCAGATGTTCGACGGGGACGTGGTCAAGCAGACCGTGGTCGAGATGGGGCGCGGCTACTTCCTGGTTATGCAGGTACGCGACGGCTCGATCCTGGCGACCCTGGCGGCGGCGGACGCCGACATCGGTGTGGTGGGCTACGAGATGGCCCGGCTGGCCAAGCAGGCGGGGGAGATGCTGACCCCTGCCCTGCGCGCCGAGTTGCAGCAGGCGCTGCCCCGCTGAGCCGCCCGGGTCACCGCACGCATTCGGGGATCGTACGTGCCTCGGCGGCGGCCCGGTTCGGGGCCGCCGCCGAGGTGTCGGTCAGATCGCGTTGTCCGCGATGACCTGGCGGTACCAGTGGGCGCTGCGCTTGAACACCCGACGCTGGGTGGGGTAGTCGACGTAGATCAACCCCCACCGCTGCTCGTAGCCCTCGGCCCACTCGAAGTTGTCGAGCAGGGACCAGACGTGGAAGCTCTCCAGCGGCACGCCATCGGCGATGGCCTGGTGGGCGGCGGCCAGGTGGTCTCGCAGGAAAGTGATCCGCCCGTGGTCCTCCACGGTGCCTTCGGCGCTGAGCACGTCGGGGGTGGGTAGACCGTTCTCGGTGACGGTGAGCGGGATCTGCCCGTAGTCGCGGGTGACCCGGGTCAGGATGTCGTACATGCCGTCCGGGTAGATCTGCTGCCACTGCGCCTCGGAGGTGGGCCAGCGGCGCGCCATGCCGCCGGAGGCGGTGACGTAGATCGGGGTGTAGTACTGCACGGCGAGCAGGTCGATCGGGCTGGAGATGATCTCCAGGTCGCCGTCGCGGATGCCGCGGACCATGCGACTGTTCGGCCCGAGGTCGGCCAGGACGTCCTCCGGGTAGCTGCCGGTCAGCGCGGAGTCGAGGTAGAGCCGGTTCTCGTAACCGTCGTAGAGGCGGGTGGCCTCGGCGGCCTCGGTGGAGTCGTCGGCGGGGTAGCAGGGGTGCAGGTTGAAGGCGGGGCCGATGCGACTGTTGCTGCCGGTGGCGCGCAGGGCGCCCACGGCGAGGCCGTGGGCGAGCTGGAGGTGGTGGGCGACCAGGTACGCCGCGTCGGGGTCCTGCCGGCCGGGAGCGTGGTGACCGGAGAGGTAGCCGTTCTGCACCACGGTCTTCGGCTCGTTGATGGTCAGCCAGACCGGCACGCGCTCGCCGAGGGCGTCGAAGACGATGGCGGCGTAGTCGGCGAACCGGTAGGCGACGTCGCGGGACTCCCAGCCGCCGGTGTCCTGGAGGCTCTGCGGCAGGTCCCAGTGGAACAGCGTGGCCATCGGGGCGATCCCGCGTTCGTGCAGGCCGTCGACGAGACGGCGATAGAAGTCGAGGCCGCGTTGGTTGGCGGCGCCGGTTCCGTCGGGCTGGATGCGCGGCCAGGAGATGGAGAACCGGTAGCTGCGCAGCCCCAGGTCGCGCATCAGATCGAGGTCTTCGGCATAGCGTTGGTAGTGGTCGGCGGCCACGTCGCCGGTGTCGCCGTTGCGGGTGCGTCCGGGGGTACGGCTGAACGAGTCCCAGATCGATTCGCCCCGGCCGTCCTCCTTGGCCGCGCCCTCGATCTGGTACGCGGAGGTCGCGGCGCCCCAACCGAAGTCGGGCGGGAAGGACCGTCGGATGTCCGGGCTCGTCGCGGTGGCCGGGTCAGCGGCCGAGTCGCCGGGCTGGCAGGCCGCGAGTCCGGTGGCCGTGGTGGCCGCGGCGCTGACGCCGAGGACAGCACTGACCGGGGTGGCGGCGGTGGCCGAGAGCGCCGCACGGCGCAGCAGGTGCCGCCTGGTGAGTATCGACATGGGTTCTCCTCATGGAAGGGATGACCGCCTGAGCCCGGGAGCGCTCCCAATCAAGGGTAGAGGGTAGGCGGTTCCGCTGTGACCGAGTCGTCGCGAGGGGTAGCGGCGGACGGCGTCGGGGGGCGGAGTGGGAGTGGGTGGAAAGGGCGCTGTCCCGGTCGGGCAGCTGGTGCGAACGGAACCGGGTGCGCCGAGTACCGCAGGCGGACCGGCGGTGCGCGCCCGGGCGGTCGGCGGGGCGTCGCGGATGGCGGTCGGCGGGCGGTCGACTGCCGTGCGGGGGCGCGCGGGTGGTGCGCGTCTGACCCGTCGGCCTCTTTTCCCATCGTGAACGGGGGTTTAGTGTGGGGACGGGGGAGGGCAACCCCCGTCCCCACCGTGTTGCGGTACACGCACGTCGGATTTGGCGTCCCAGTTGTGCGTGTCGCGCGGGAGCCGGGCCACGCGAGTGGCTGAGGATCCACCTCCCTCCACTGTGGTGGGTTACGGCTGACGGCGGTGTCCGGGCTGGCCCGCCGTCGGCCTGTGGTCTGTTCCCCGGAGCCGTGGGCACAGCACCGGGTGATATTCCGGGTGGAACTCTGTCGATGGAAGCGCTCCCATCGACGTTGCTGCGACTGTAACGCCCGTCACGGCTTTGTGAAACCCCCAAAATGAGATCGAAACAAGTCGGTGTTTCCGGAAGTCCCCGTGCTGGCATTGGGAGCGCTTCCATGGCACACTGTCGATCGACCGCGCGGAGCCAAGGTACGCGTGAGCGCGGGTCGCCGAGGGCTTCCGGCTCGTCCGGTACGGCGTCCCTGCCAGCAGCGGGAAGTAGCCGTCCAGGACGGCATCCCCGCCGTGTGTCGGCCCACCCGGGCCGCAGCGACCACCGTCCACTGACGCCTTAGTCGGACACGTTGTCCAAGGCGTCACCGCCGGGGCGCCACCGCCACCGGCCTGGTCCGAGGAGACACCGCGCAGATGAGAAACCTGGCTAGACGTCGGCGCCTGGCGTGGCTCGCCGCCGCGGCGCTGGCGCTCGGTGGGGCGACCGTCCCTGCCGCCGCCGCACAGGCCGCACCGGCCTGCGACGTGGACTATACGACGAACGACTGGAGCAACGGCTTCACCGCCAACGTCACCATCCGCAACACCGGTGACGCGATCAACGGCTGGACCCTGAAGTTCGCCTTCCCCGGCGACCAGCGGGTCACCCAGGGCTGGTCGGCCCGGTGGAGCCAGAGCGGCAACGAGGTCACCGCCGTCAACGAGTCGTGGAACGGCAGCATCCCCGCTGGCGGCAGCACCAGCATCGGCTTCAACGGCTCCTACTCCGGCACCAACGCGAAGCCGAGCTCGTTCTCGGTCAACGGCGTCACCTGCGGTGGCGCGGCGCAGCAGCCCCCGACGGTCAGCCTGTCGGTGCCCGCCGGCCCGTTCACGGCCCCGGCGACCGTGCCGCTGACGGCCACCGCCAGCGACCCCGACGGCACCATCGACCGGGTCGAGTTCTACCGCAACGGCCTGCTGGTCAACACCGACACCACCGCGCCGTACGCGTACACCCTGGAGAGCCTGCCGGCCGGTGACTACACCGTGCAGGCCCGCGCGTTCGACAACAGCGGTCTGTCGGCGGTCGCCGAGCGGTCGTTCACCGTCGCCGGCAGCACCGCGCCGGCACTGGTCGCCACGCCGGCCGCGTTGTCCGTCCCCGAGGGCGACAGCGCGACGTTCACGCTCACGCTGAGCCAGGCGCCGACCTCGAACGTCGCGGTGACCCTGGCCCGCACCGGCGACACCGACATCACCGTCTCGCCGACCTCGGCGACGCTGACCACGTCGAACTGGAACACCGGCGTCGAGGTGACCGTCAACGCGGCGGAGGACTCCGACACCGTCGGCGGCACCGCCACCATCACCGCCTCGGCCACCGGCCACACCCCGGCGACGGTCACCGTCACCGAGATCGACAACGATGTGCCCGGCGGTGACGACGAGTACGTGCAGCGCTTCCTCACCCAGTACAACAAAATCAAGAACGCGGGCTACTTCAGCCCCGAGGGCGTGCCGTACCACTCCATCGAGACGCTCATCGTCGAGGCGCCCGACCACGGCCACGAGACCACGTCCGAGGCGTTCAGCTTCTGGCTGTGGCTGGAGGCCTACTACGGCCGGGTGACCCAGAACTGGGCCCCGTTCAACAACGCGTGGAACGTGATGGAGAAGTACATCATCCCGTCCGACGCCGACCAGCCGACCGCCGGCTCCGCCGGTGACGCCACCTACGCCGCCGAGCACGACCTGCCCAGCCAGTACCCGTCCCAGCTGGACGAGAGCGTGCCGGTCGGCCAGGACCCGCTGCGGTCGGAGCTCCGGTCGACCTACAACACCGGTTCCATCTACGGCATGCACTGGCTGCTGGACGTCGACAACGTCTACGGCTACGGCCGCTGCGGTGACGGCACCACCCGCCCCGCGTACATCAACACCTTCCAGCGGGGCACCCAGGAGTCGGTGTGGGAGACCGTGCCGCAGCCGTCCTGCGACACCTTCGCCCACGGTGGCCAGTACGGCTACCTCGACCTGTTCATCAAGGAGTCCGGCACCCCGGCGAAGCAGTGGAAGTACACCAACGCTCCCGACGCCGACGCGCGCGCCGTGCAGGCCGCGTACTGGGCGCTGACCTGGGCCAAGGAGCAGAACAAGGAAGCCGACGTGGCGGCCACCGTGGCCAAGGCCGCGAAGATGGGTGACTACCTGCGGTACGCCCTGTTCGACAAGTACTTCAAGCGGATCGGCAACTGCGTCGGGGCCAGCACCTGCCCGGCGGGTAGCAACCGCGAGTCCGCCCACTACCTGCTCTCCTGGTACTACGCCTGGGGTGGCGCGTACGAGACCAGCCAGAACTGGTCTTGGCGGATCGGCTCCAGCCACAGCCACTTCGGCTACCAGAACCCGTTCGCGGCCTGGGCGCTGACCAACGTCGACGAGCTCAAGCCGCGCTCGCCGACCGCGGCGGCGGACTGGACCAACAGCCTCAACCGGCAGCTGGAGCTCTACACCTGGCTCCAGTCGGCCGAGGGTGGCATCGCCGGTGGCGCGACCAACAGCTGGGGCGGCCACTACGGCCAGCCGCCGGCCGGCACGGCCACCTTCTACGGCATGTTCTACGACGAGGACCCGGTCTACAACGACCCGCCGTCGAACCAGTGGTTCGGCATGCAGGCCTGGTCGATGCAGCGCATCGCCGAGCTGTACCTCGTCACCGGCAACGCCAAGGCCAAGGCGCTGCTGGACAAGTGGGTGCCGTGGGCCATCGAGCACACCGAGCTCGGTGAGGACTGGTCCATCCCGTCGGACCTGAAGTGGACCGGCCAGCCCAACAACTGGGACCCGGAGAACCCGCAGCCGAACAACAACCTGCACGTCGAGGTGACGGTCCAGGGCCAGGACGTCGGCGTCGCCGCCGCCTACGCCCGCACGCTGATCGCCTACGCGGCGAAGTCGGGTGACGAGGAGGCGAAGGCCACCGCCAAGGGTCTGCTGGACGCGCTGCACGAGCACAGCGACGCCCAGGGTGTCTCGACGGTGGAGAAGCGTGGCGACTACCGGCGCTTCGACGACGTCTACGACGCCTCCACCGGGCAGGGCCTGTACATCCCGCAGGGCTGGACCGGTGAGATGCCCAACGGTGACGTCATCGCCCCCGGCAAGAGCTTCATCGACATCCGGTCGTTCTACAAGAACGACCCGGACTGGCCGAAGGTGCAGGCGTACCTCGACGGTGGGCCGGAGCCCGAGTTCCGTTACCACCGGTTCTGGGCCCAGGCGGACGTCGCCATGGCCTACGCCGACTACGGGAAGTTGTTCCCCAACGGCTGAACGAACTCCTCCGGGTGGGCACTGTCCCACCCGGAGGCACCGGTCGGGCCTCGGGGGTAGAGGCAGGTCCGGTTGACGGCCTGACACCCACGGTCAGGCCGGGGTGGGTCGGCCCTCTGGCCGACGCAGCGGAGCGGTCGGCCCACCCCACCACCCCCGACTCGCCGGGCACGGCGCGCACATCGCGAAAAAAAGTGACCGCCCCGGGATCACAACCCGGCCCGGGACGGAGTAACGTACATCACCGGAGAGGCCGCTCCCCCCGTGGCGGCCTCTCCCTTATTGTCCCGGCCGTGGATCGTCCCGATCCGGCGTCGGCCCGGCCGGTGCGACCTGCGACACCGGGTGACGCAGCCCCGGATGCCCGGCCGGCAACGACCGCCGCAGCACCGCCCAACTGACCGCCAGCGCCGCCGCGACCAGCGGCCAGCTCAGCCCCACCCGGGCCCCGGCCAGGGCGAGCACATGACCGCCGAGATACAGCGGCAGGAACACCGCCACCCGCAGCAGGTAGATCCCCGCCCACACCCAACTGGCCCGGCCGTACGCCCGCAGCAACGCCGGGTCACGTCGCCAGCGCCCACGCTGTCGAAGCGCCGTGCCGACGACCACCCCGAGCAGCGGCCACCGCACCACGATGCTCACCGCGTACCCCAACGCGCTGGCCGCATTGGCCAGCAGTTGCACGAGGAAGAAGTCCTCGGCCCGCCCGGTGCGTACCACCACCAACGCGGCCACGCAGACCGCGAGCATCCCGACCAGCACCGACCGGGGTCGGTCACCGCGACGCAGCCGCCAACCGGCCACCACCGCCCCGGCCACCAGGGCCGCCACCACCGCGACCGGCACCGACCGGTCGGCGACCAGCCAGCCCGCCGTGAACGCGACCGGCGGCACGGAGGCGTCCACGGCACCCCGACGCCCGCCGAGCAGGTCGGCCAACGACTCGGAGCGCCCGAGGGCGGTCACCTCCCGCTCCGACGTACCGGTCACCAGATCCTCCTTCACCTGCGGCCAACCTATCGCCACGCCACGGGCAGGCCACCGCTCGGATGCCCGGCGGGTGCCGCTAAGTTGTGCGAGTGCGCGTGACGCCCCGGGGTGGTACTGCGGTCTGGCTGGTCGTGCTGGCCCTGATCCAGATGGCGGCTTTCCTCGCCGTCTGGCGATTCGCCCTCCACACGGAGGTCGGCCAGTGGATCGACACGGTCGCCCTCACCGGCAACCGGATCGGCCGCGACCACATCGAGGAACCGGTCGACCGGCTCCTCAACGCCATGTCGGTGGTGTCCCTGCTGGCAGCCACCGTGACGATCGGGTTCATCGCGCTGATCCGAGGTCGGGTCGCCCTGGCCGTGGCGGCGACCCTGCTGATCGCAGGCGCCAACGTCACCACCCAACTGCTCAAGTACGGGTTGGGTCGCCCCGACTACGGCATCGACCTGGAGCGGGCGTACGTCGGAAACAGCCTGCCCAGCGGGCACACCACCGTCGCCGGTTCGGTGGCGGTGGCCCTGGTGCTGGTGCTGCCGCCGAAGGCACGGGCGGTGGCCGCCGTGATCGGCGCCGGGTACGCCGCCGCCGCCGGAGTGGCGACCCTGTCGGCGGGCTGGCACCGGCCCAGTGACGCGGTCGCCGCGTTTCTGGTGGTCGGCATCTGGGCGGCGCTGGCCGGTCTGCTGCTGCTGATCACCCAACGGGAACGGGCGGAGGTCGCCCCCGGCGACGCGCACCGGCTCACCGCCCTGCTGCTGGGCGTGGTCGGGCTGCTGGCCGTCGTCGGCTGTGCCCTGGCCCTGTGGTGGTTGATGGGGGTGCGGTCCACCCCGGTGACGGACCTGTCCCGCCGACCGCTGTTCGTCGGGTACGCGGGCAGCGCCGCCGGCATCGCCGGCACCATGGCGGTGGTGATGGCGCTGGTCCTCACCGCCGTGCACCGTCTCGTCCCCCGCTACAAGGGATGAACCAACTGATCGCCGTACGGGCGGCGTTCCACGACGAGTGCGACCGGCTCGGCACGGTGCTGCGTACCCTCGACCGGGCGGACCTGGACCGTCCGACCCGCTGCACGCCGTGGACGGCGGCCGACCTGCTGGCCCACATCCGCACCGGAGTCGCCCGGCTGGCCGACATGCTCGGCGACACGCCGCCCGGCCCCGCCCAGGTCGACGCCGCCGGCTACTTCGGCGCGGCGAAGTTCACCCGGCAGGTGGACGCCGACCGGATCGAGTCCGCCCAGTCCGAGGCCGCCCGACACCGCGACGCCGCGCCGCCCACCCGGCCCGGCACGGTGCTCGACGCTGACTTCGACCGGGCCTGGCGGGCCACCCTCAGCGCGGTCGACGCCCACCCCGCCGACCGGGTGGTCCGCACCCGGCACGGTGACGCGATGACGGTGACGGAGTTCCTGCGTACCCGGGTGGTGGAGGTCGGGGTGCACGGCCTGGACCTGGCCGAAGCGCTGGAGCGGCCACCATGGTTGACCCCGGCCGCCGCCCGGTTGATCGCCGACCTGCTCACCGGCGGGCAGGCACTCCCGGCGGACCTCCACTGGGACCGACTGACCCTGATCCGCAAGGCCACCGGCCGCAGCCCACGCAGCCGAGCCGAGCAGGACGCCCTCGACGCCGCCGGCATCCGCCTGCTCTCCTTCAGCGGCTGACGCCACCCGCAGCGACCCGGTCCCCGAGTCAGACGGCGGTGCGGGGTGCCGGCACGTGCGGGGCGGCGGACCGCAGCCGGGCCAGGACCACCGGGTCGATCCGGCCGGGCGCCAGCCGCTCCTCCAGGTTCTCCAGCCCGGCCCAGTCGACCAACGCGTCCTCGGGCTCCGCCGGGTCGGCCGGATGACCGAGCGCGGTCAACAGGCCGGCGACCTCGGCGGCCAACGCGCCGGTCAGCTCCAGCAGGGTGGCCGGGTCGGGTCGGCTGAACAGCAGGGTGTGCACCGAGAGCAGCCGGTCGAGTTCGGTGATCGGGTCGGGGTGGTCGTCGACCCGCAGGTCGATCATGACGTCACCGGTGCCGCCGTACCCGCCGCCTCGGCGCACCACCAGCAGCCCGGCGCTCTGCCGGCCGCGCCGGTCACCGCCGGCCGCCTCACCGGCCCGCAACGCCGCGAGCAGCCGCTGCGGGAACCCTAGGTCGGTGCCGGCCAGCCAGGCGTCACGCAACGCGTCGACGACCTCCGGACCGGTGAGGATGTTCCCCTGCGCCGCCCAGCCGTCACCGGCCTGCCCACCGGCCCAACCCCGGCAGTGCTCCCCGGTCCAGGTGGCACCCGGCCCGGTGGCGGCCACCACACCAAGCTGCCGGTGATCGCGCTCCGGGTCGGCGGCGACCAGGCCGGCGACCACCCCGGCGGCGGAGACACCGGTCCGCAGCAACGCCAGCCCCTGCGGTCGGTAGGCCAGGTTCACGTGCGCCTGGGTGGCGAGCGCGCCGACGTCGGCCGCCGCCGCCGGCACCAGGGCACCGGCGGCCAGGAAACGGCTGGCCACGACGACACCGTGCAGCCGACCGTCGTCGGAGCGGGCCACGAGCGAGAACGTCACGCCTGGAAGGTTAGCGCTGGTGACGGCCCCGCTGCCGCCGCCGTGACCGGCCCCGACGAGAGCCAGTGATCTTTCCCGACGACCGTGCCGTGACCTTGCCCGACGACGTCGACGGCGGGCACCATCGACCGATGACGACGCGATGGGCAATGACGGTGCCGTTGAGCGGAATCCCGCTCGCTGACCACGCCGCGGTGTACGCGGCCCTCGCCGACGCCGGTTACACCGACGTGTGGTCCTCCGAGGTCAACGGGTACGACGCGTTCACCCCGCTGACGCTGGCCGCTGCCTGGCAGCCCGGACTGCGGCTGGGAACCGCGATCACACCGGCCTTCACCCGAGGGCCCGGTCTGCTGGCGATGAGCGCCGCCGCGCTCGCCGACATCGCCCCCGGCCGGTTCGCCCTCGGCATCGGCGCGTCGTCGCCGGTGGTGGTCTCCGACTGGAACGCCGTCGAGTTCACCGAACCGTTCAAGCGCACCCGTGACGTGCTGCGCTTCCTGCGGTCGGCGCTGCGCGGCGAGACCGTCGACGGCGCCTTCGACACCTTCGCCGTACGCCGGTTCACCCTGGAACGCCCCCCGGCGGTGCCGCCGTCGCTGGTGCTGGCCGCGTTGCGGCCCGGCATGCTGCGGCTGGCCGCCGCCGAGGCCGACGGAGTCATCCTCAACTGGCTCGCCGCCACCGACGTACCCCGGGCGATGGCCGAGCTGGGGCAGCGGCACGAGCAGTTCGAGGTGTCCGCCCGGATCTTCGTCTGCCCCACCGAGGACGCCGCGTACGCCCGCGCCCTCGGCCGCCGGATGATCACCAGCTATCTGACCGTGCCCGCGTACGCGGAGTTCCACCGCTGGCTCGGTCGGCAGGAGGCCCTGGCCGACATGTGGTCGGCGTGGGCGGCCGGGGACCGGCGCGGTGCCCTGGCCGCGATCCCGGACGAGGTGGTCGACGCGCTGATCCTGCACGGCTCGCCCGAGCAGTGCCGCGACCAGGCGAGGCGCTACGCCGACGCCGGGGTGGACGTGCCCATCCTGGCGCTGCTGCCGACCCCGGAGCTCACCGCCGCCGACCCGGTGGCCCTGGCCACGCTGATCGCCCGGCTCGGGCTGGACGCGAAGGAGGCGGCGTGAACCTCACCGACCGGGTAGCGGTGATCACCGGCGGGGCCGGAGGCATCGGCGCGGCGCTGGCCCGACGGTTCGTCGCCGAGGGGGCGGCGGCGGTGATCCTGGCCGACCTGGACGGCGCCGCCGCCGAGGCGGTCGCCGCAGAGGTGGGCCCGTCGGCCCGTGGGGTCGCGGTCGACGTCACCGACGAAAAACAGGTACGCGACCTGGTCGCCGACACCGAACGCCGCCACGGCCGGATCGACGTGTTCTGCGCCAACGCCGGGGTGACCACCGGCGGGGGAGTGGAGGTCGACGACGCCGGTTGGGACCGGGCCTGGCGGGTCAACGTGCTCGCCCACGTCTACGCCGCCCGCGCGGTGCTACCGGCGATGCTCGACCGGGGCAGTGGCTACCTGCTGCACACCTGCTCGGCGGCGGGCGTGCTGACCGCCGTCGGGGACGCCGCCTACACGACCACCAAACACGCCGCGGTGGGCTTCGCCGAATGGCTGTCGGTCACCTACCGCGACCGGGGGATCCGGGTCAGCGCGCTGTGCCCGCAAGGCGTCGACACCCCGATGCTGGCCGACGGGCTGGCCGCCGGGCACCTGGGCGCCCGGGTCATCGCGGCCTCCGGCACCGTGCTGAGCCCCGACGACGTGGCTGCGGCGGCGGTGGCCGGGATGGCGGAGGAACGGTTCCTGATCCTGCCGCACCCCGAGGTCGCCGACTACGCCCGCCGCCGTGCCGAGGACCCCGACGGCTGGCAGTCCGGCCTCCGCAAACTCATCCGCCGCCTGACCACCGCCTAGCGTCAGTGGGGCCAGCGCAGGGGGCCCGGGTGCACGGACCAGAGGACCCGCCGCCAGCGGGAGCGGGCGGCACGTAGCGCCCCGCTGTAGGTGGTGGCCGCCTCGGCGGCTGCCCCGGCCTGCTCCACGGTGGCCGCCCCCGGTGCGAAGCCGACCTGGTTGATCAACCGGGCCAGGTCGTCGACCGCCCGGTGCGCCGCCACCGGCCCGTCACCGCCACCGCCACCGCCACCGCCAGCCTCGGCGGTGGTGGTGCTCCGGTCGAACGCTTCGGTCAAAGCGTGGTGGGCCACCGTGGCGACCTCGCTGGCGGACAGGTCGGCGGCTACTGGTCGGCCGGCCAGCCGCAGCGCGTCGGTCAGCTCCCGCCAGGCACCGGCGATGCGCTGCGCGGGATCACCCCGGTGCAGCCGGGCCCGGGTCCGAGCCCGACGTAGCCCGGCGAGGACCACCAGCGCCGCCCCGACCAGGAGCAGCAGGCCACCAGCGGCACCACCGGCCAGCACCGGCACCGGTACGCCTCCGGAGTCCGCCGCATCACCGGCAGCGGCCGGTGCCGGTGGCGAGGCGGTCGGCTCCAGGGTGGGCTCCGGCTGCTCCGACGGCGGCGGATCCTCCGGCTTGGGACGGAAATCCTCCTCCACCGGTCGCGGTTCGTCGTCCGGTCGGGGCAACGGGTCGAACGCCACCCAGCCGAGGCCGTCGAAAAGCACCTCCGGCCAGGCGTACGCGTCGGCGGCCCGCACCGGACCCGACTCGGCAGCGGCGAACCCGACCACCACCCGGGTCGGCAGCCCGGCGAGCCGACCCAGCACCGCGAACGACGCCGCGAACTGCTCGGACGTGCCACGTTGGCCACCACCGTTACGCGGGCCGAACAGGAAGAACGCCAGGTTCGGGTAGGCGTGGCCACTCGGCGCGTCGGCGACCAGCCGGTAGTGCTCCGCCAGCCACTGCTCGATCGCCGCCGCCCTCGCGTACGGGGCGCCGTTCTCCTCAGCCAACTGCGTGGCGAGCCGCCGCAACTGTTCGGGCGCGCCGTCCGGGACGTGCAGCACCCGGGCCACCGCGTCACCGGCCGGGGTGCTGGCGGTGGCCAGCAGGTTGACGTCCGGACGCTCCCGAGCCGAGGTCACCGTGTAGCGCAAACCCGGGACGAGACCGTCGGGACGGATCAGGGTGCCGGTGCCCGGGTCGTAGGCGACCCGGGCACCGCTGACCTCACGCGGGGTGGGGACCGCGGGCAGCAACCGCCCACTGAGATCACCGACGGTGATCTCCTGCCGGACGGTCTCGACAGTGGCGTACGGGGCCGGTTCGGCGGCGGGCAGGATCCGGCCCGCGTTGCGGTAGGTCGCGCCCACCCGCCAGGTGACCCCGTCGTAGTCGCTGAGCACCGCCAGGCGGATCCGCACCCCGCCGCCGCCCGCCGCCGAACCCGGCGGCCCGTCGGCCGGGGCCGTCGAGTCAGGGGCATCGGGGCGCTCGGTCGCCACCTGGAACAGCTGCTGCTCCGGGTTCAGCGCCCAACCGGAGATCCGGATCAGCGGATTCTCGTCCAGCGTCTCCACCTGCGGCGGCTCCACGTAACGGCGCGGATCCACCGGCCGGGAATCCACCAGGGCGGCCACCGCCGGGCCGAGCAGCGCCGCCAACGCCACCACCACGGCCGTACCGGCGGCCGAGGCGACCGCCAGCCGGGCGCGTACCCCGGAACGCGCCGTCGGATCGAGCCCGTCGACCGGATCGTCGCCCGCTGCCCGCGACGGCACCGCCAACCCGAGCGCCGCCGCCACCACCAGCGCCACCGTCGCACCGATCGCCGGCTCGGCGTTCGGCCCGACCACGTACACCGCGCCGACGTGGAGCAGCACCGGCGGCAGGTAACCCAGCAACACCCGCCCGGCGCGCAGCGCCACCTCCGAAGCGGCCAACCCGGCCAGCCAGGCGGCGACCACCGGCAGCAGGATCGTGTCCGGCGTCGGCTCCACCGGGATCATCGCGGTCAGCAGCCGGGGGATGGCGTTGCGGGCGGCGTCACCGGCCACCTCGACGAACCCGCCGGGCACCTGCGCCTGCGTGGCAGCCACCCGCAGGCTCACCACCGTCCACCCGAACATGGCCAGCACCGACACCGGCGCCACCAGCCAGGACGGCAACCGACGGGTCACCACACTGACCGCCACCGACCCGACCGCCGCGCCCGCCACCAGCATGGTCAGCAGCGACCCCGCGTACACCCGACCGAGCACCACACCGGCCAGCGCGATCATCACGACCAGCGTCACCGGCACCACGGTCGCCCGCAGCAGCCTCACCACCGGCGTACCCCGTCCCATTCGGCGGCGAACGCCGCCCCGTCGGCCGCGTCGATGACGACCAGGCCCGCCGCGTCCGGCGGCGTCGGCTGCGCCGCCCCGAAGATCCCGACCACCACCGACGGGTACGCGCGACGCAGCGCGCCGAGATGCCCCAGATCCTCGGTCGCACCCGGCCCGGTGAGGACGACGAGGGTGTCACCGAGCCGGTCACGGCGCAACCGCGCCGCCGCAGCCTCCAACGTGCCCTCGCCGGTCAGCGTCACCGCCGCCAACCGGTCCAACGGCCCGGTCGGACCGGTACCCGACCCGTCGGGCTGATCCGCCCCGTCGCCGCCCGACGCCGCACCACCTGCCCCGGCCTCCTCGGCCGCCACGAACAGCAACACCACCGGCAGGTCCTCCCGAACCGCCGCGGTGACCACCGACGCCGCCGCCTCACACGCCGACTCGAAGGACTCCGCCACCCCACGGACGCGGTCCGGATGCGCGACGGCCCGGTTGTCCACCAGCACCACGATCCGGGGCAGGCTGGTGTCCACGTTCTCCCGCACCATCAGCTCACCCACCCGGGCGCTGGTACGCCAGTGCACCCGACGCAACTCGTCACCGACGACGTACTCCCGCAGCGAGTCGAAGGTGATCGAGCCGTGCGGCACCGCGTCGACCCGCCCGTCGAGACTGCGGCCCGCGCCGGTCGGCACCGCCCGCAGCGGATGGATCCGCGGGTGCACCCACACCGGCACGACCCCGCCGTACGAGCGGGCCAGCACCACCAGACCGAGCGGATCGCGGCGGGTCACCCGCAACGGCCCGACCGGCACCACCCCACGCCGGCTCGTCGGCACGGCGTAACTGACCGTGGTGTCCGCGCCCGCCCGCAACCGCAACACCGGCACCGGCACCGGCAGGTCGCCGCACCGGTCGGTGGCCACCATGCTCACCGCCCGCACCCGACCCGCGTTGTGCACGGTCAACGTCATCGCCGCCGGCTCGCCCCGCGCCACCCGATCCGGATCGGCCTGCCGCGACACCAGCAGCCGAGGCCGCCGGGCCGCAGCGACCAGGGCGACCGCCACGGCGGTACCGGCCGCCGCGCCGAGCAGCGTCAATTCCGGGTACCCGAACCGGAAACCGACCCCCAGCAGCAGCACAGCCGCGCCGAGCAGACCGATGCCCCGGGCGGTGATCCCCACGCCAGACCCCGCCGATCAGCGGTGCGCCGGGGCCGGCTGCCCCGACGGCAGCGGCACCGGCACCGACGCGACCGCCTGCCGCAGCACGTCGGCGGCGGTCACCCCGCGCACCTGAGCATCCGGCGTGAGCAGCAACCGGTGCGCGAAGACCGGCTCGGTGAGCGCCTTCAGATCCTCCGGCATGATCCAACCCCGGCCGTCGATCAACGCGTACGCGCACGCCGCCCGGGTCAACGCGATCACCCCACGAGGACTGACACCCACCCGGACCTGCGGATGGGTTCGCGTGGCCGCCGCCAGCCGCACCGCGTACGCGTACAACGGCTCGGCGATGTGCACCCGCCGAGCCATCCGGACCATCTCACCGACGGTGGCGGTGTCGGTTATCGCCGCGAGCGCCTCGGGGGAGCGGACCGTCGCCCCGCGCAGCACCTCCACCTCCACCGACTCGTCCGGGTACCCCACCGACAACTTCACCAGGAACCGGTCCAGCTGCGCCTCCGGCAGCCGGTACGTGCCGTCCATCTCCACCGGGTTCTGCGTGGCCACCACGAGGAACGGCTGCGGCACCGGATGACGCACCCCGTCGACGGTGACCGTCCGCTCCTCCATCACCTCCAGCAGCGCCGACTGCGTCTTCGGCGACGCCCGGTTGATCTCATCCGCGATGACGATGTTGGCGAACACCGGACCAGGGTGGAACTCGAAACCACGGGTGGCCTGGTTGAAGATGGTCACCCCGGACACGTCGGAGGGCAGCAGGTCCGGCGTGAACTGGATGCGCCGCCACTGCCCCTTCACCGTCGCCGCGATCGCCCGAGCCAGGGTGGTCTTACCCACCCCGGGCACGTCCTCCAGCAACACGTGCCCCTGGGCGAACAACGCCGTCAACGCCAGCCGCACCACCTGCGGTTTGCCGAGCACCACCGTGTTGACGTTCTCGGCCAGCCGGGCGGCCAGGGCGGCGAAGCCCTGCACCTCCTGCTGGGTGAGCGGTTCCTGGCTGTTCACGGCGGTGCTCCTCGGCTGGGTCGATCAGCAGGTGGGTAGGACGTTGATGTCGTCCCCGCCCTCCAGGTTGAGCCAGGCCCAGGGGATGTAGTTGCGTCCGCTGTACTCGACCTGCACCCACCAGGTGCTGCGCTTGTCATTGTTGTAGATGTACGCGTACACCTCTTCGCCCCGCTGCTTGCAGTACGCCTTCAACCGGGTGCCCGGCTTCGCCCAGCCGACCTGCCGGTCGTTGTCCTGCCGGGTCACCGAGAAGATCTCGTTGCCGTTGCGGCCGTCCCGGTCCCGGTCGCAGTAGGTGGCCTCGGCACCCGAACTACCGTTGTTGCAGGTGGCGATGCCGTACAGGGCGTCGGTCTGCTGCGCCCTGGTGGCGGTGCCGCTGCCGGCGGCGTTGGTCGCCGTCACCGTGAACGTGTAGCTGGTGCCCGGCGTCAACCCGCTCATCGTGATGCTCGAACACGGGCCGCTCTTGGCCTGCTGACCCGAACGGGACAACGTGCAGGTGGCCTGGCCACCACCGGCGTCCACGGTGAACGTCACCGTCGCCGCCGTCGCGGTCGCCGACGACCCGGTCACCGTCACCCGAGGCACCGCCACCGTACGCGCCGTCGTCGTCGCCTCCGCACCCTCACCGGCCTCGTTGACCGCCCGGACCCGCACCGTGACGTTCTGCCCGTCACCCAGCCCGCCCACAGTCGCCCGGGTGTCGGTGACCTCGCTGCGCCGGCCACCCACCTCCAGCACATAACCGGTCACCGGTCGACCGTTGGCCACCGCGGCAGCCCACTGCACCGCCACCGTTCCCGGCTTGTCGGCCACCGTGCTCGCCCGCAACTCCAACGGCTCACCGGGCACCGTGAACGGCACCACCGTGTTGCTCACCGGCGACGCCTCCGACGCCGCGCCCTTGTCGTTGACCGAGACCACCGTGAACGCGTACTGCGTGCCGTACTCCAGCTCACCGGCCTTGACCACCAACTCGGTGCCGGTCGCCTCACCGACCGGTGCGTTCGTGCCCGCCGACGTGGCCGACACCGCGTACCGGGCGATCGTGTTGCCCTGCCCGTTCGCCTCCGGCCAGCTCACCACCACCGTGCCGTCCGCCCGCGCCTCGGCGGTCACCTCGGTCGGCGGGTCCGGCACGTCAGCGGTCGGCGTCACCGGATTACTCGTCCGGGACGGCCCCGCACCCTTCGCGTTCACCGCGTGCACCGTGAACCGGTACGTCTCACCGTTGGTCAGCTCCTTGACATCCACCGACCGCTGGTTCGCCCCGACCTCCAACCGCTGCCCGGCACCCTCCACCACGTACCGGATGATCTCGGCACCGTTGGCCGCCGCCGGCCGCCAACTCACCCGGGCCTGCGCGTCACCGGCCGCCGCCGTCACGTTGCGCGGCGCACCCGGCTTGCTCACCTGAGGCTTCTTCGGCGGCGGAGGTGGCGGCGGCGGCGCGGGCTCCGGCGGCGGATCACCACCCAGCACGTCGTTGGCGTACTTGTCGACCTCCCGCACCAGGTGCGAAGCGTCGACCACCCGCGCGGTCGCCGCGTCCGGCGCGTTGATGAACAGGTAGTTCTCCCGCACCTCCAACTCCAGCGGGCCGTCCCACCTGCCCCGGATCGTGTCGGTCAGCTGGCCCGTCGCGTCGAACGCGTACACCGCGCCCGCCGCCTCGTCCGCACAGTAGAACCGCCCTGACCAGGCCACCGCCGGACCCAGCCGGTCACCGTCGCCCGGCACGGTGAACGACCGCACCTCGCCGGAGTCCGCGATCGCGTGCACCTGCCGCTGCCCGGGCACCGTCACCGGCACCACCGGCCCGCTGGTACGCACCGGCAGGATGCCGGGCCCGGTCAACGTCGAGGTCAGCGCCGTGCGTCGAGTCTTACCGTCGACGACCGTCACCAACGCCCCGGCCGTGCGGTCCAACACCGCCACACCGTCATCCAACGTGGAGACCACCAGCTCGTGGCTCGCCTCCGCCACGTCGTACGACTCGACCCGGGGCGAACCCACCGGCGTGTCCGCGCCGCCCGAGGGCAGCACCGCCGGGGTGATCGCCGACACCGTGCCCTCCGCCGGCACCGCGATCCACAACCGGCCCGCGCCGTCGAACGTGCCACCCGTGATCCCCGGCGGGTAGCGCACCGGCTCGCCCACCGGGGCCAACGTCTGCGGGTTCAGCTGCCGCACCACACCCTGGACCGCGTCCACCACGAACGCCGCGTCCTCGTGCAACGCCACACTCACCCCGAGACCGGGAGTGGTCGGTGTGGTCGCGGTGATCTGCAACGTGGCCAGATCCAACGCGCTGATCTGACCCGTGTTCAGATCCCGCAGCACCAGCAACCGGTCCGTCTGCGTTACCTGCATCGGATGCTGCCGCGCCGCCGGCACCTCCATCCGGGTGTCCACCCGGGCGGTGACCCCGTTGACCCGCGCCAACTCACTACGCGCCGCGCTCCACAACCAGGAACTCGCGTCGAAGCTGGCCACCGCGTTGTCCGCCGAACCGAGACCGAGCACGGTCAAACCCATCGCCGCCAGCAGCGCCACCACCGTGCCCACGGTGACGAGACCACCGCGTACCCGGGATCGGGATCGCGGGGTGCGGGTCGGAACGGCCTCGTCGATGCTCGCCACAGCCGGCAGCCTCCCGTGTCATCTCGGCAGGTGGCGCCCCCGTACGGCGACCCCTCCCCTGAGCCGGGAGCCATCATATGGTCACCCCGTTGACCTCGGGAACCCGCACCGTCCGGCTGTGGACACCCAGCGTGGCGTGTCGTCGGCGTGTCCCGCCACGTCTGTCCGACCGGGAGCCTCAGTCGTTCGGGTCGGTCTCCCGAGAGGTGCACACCTGGTCGGACGTGGCGAACTGATCGGTGTCGTAGACGGCGAGCACCGCGAAGCAGTAGTTCACCCGGGTGCTCAATCCGTTGACCGTGTAGCTGGTCCGCCCCGGATCCACCGTGGCCATCATGCCGAGCGACTGCCCGGTCCGCCCACCGGCCACCATGAACGGCACCAGCCCGTCCGACGGATCCGTCCAGGTCAACGTGATCGTCGTGGTGTCGTCGCGCATCGTCAGGTTCCCCGGCGGCGGGCCGACCGAGTCCGGCGACGCCGACGGGGTGGCCGGTGGCGCGGGAGGCTGCGCGGTCCGTCGGTCCAGGACCAACAGACCCACCCCGATCACCGCGGCCAGGGCCACCAGGACCGCCACCACCGCCACCACGATCGCCACCCGGTTACGGCCCGACGACGGCTCCCGGTACGGCGAGCCGACCCCCGGAGGCTGGGAACCGGGCTGCCCCCAGGCCGGGGGCGTGGCAGACCCGGGATAGGGCGGGGCAGCGCCGTGGCCGCCAAGCTGTGAGTATCCCGGTGAACCCTGCGGCTGGAAACCATGACCCGGATCCTGCGGCCGTGGGCCATCCTGCTGGTCGCCCCCCGGACCGTACGCTCCGGCACCGCTGACCGACCCGGACGGACCGCTGACCTGACCGTGCGGGCTGGACGGGCTGGCACCGCCGAGCTGCGGGTGTGGGCCGGACGGGTGGGCACCGCCGACCGGGCCGTATGGGGCGGGTGCCGGGTGGGGGGATCCACCGGGCGGCAGGTAGCTCGCCGGTCCACCGGTGGGCGCTCCACTGGTCGGCGACGCGTAGCCGGTGCCGCTGGTCGGCGCGTACCCGGACGGGGCGCTGGTCGGGCCGGGTTGAGGCAACGGCGCGGTCAGTTCGTACGGACCCGCCGTCGGACTGGCCAGCGCGGGCGGCGCGCTGGCCGGCGGTGCGCTGGTGGGTGGCGCGCTGACCGGCGGTGCGCTGGTGGGTGGCGCGCTGACCGGCGGTGCGCTGGTAGGTGGCGTGCTGGTCGGTGGTGCGCTGACCGGCGGGGCGCTGGTGGGTTGGGTGTGGCTCCATGCGGTGCCGGTGGGGTGGCCCGGTGTGGGTAGCACGCTCGTCGGTTCGGTGTGGCTCCACGCGGTGCTGGTCGGTGGCGCGCTGGTGGGTGGCGCGCTGGTGGGTGGCGCGCTGGTGGGTGGCGCGCTGACGGGCGGGGCGCTGACCGGTTGTCCCGGGGGCGACGGCTCGGTGACCGCCGACGGGGCCGGGGAGGTGCTCACCGGCGTTTGTGGGCCGGCGGCTTCCGCCGAAGGCTGAGCTCCACGGCCGCTGCGCGCCGCTTCCTCTTCCAACAGGGGGCCGATCTGCTGGACCCGGATGGTGGGCCGGGACCACCCGGGATGCCCGGCCGCGGCAGCCGCGGCGTCGGCCGAGGCCGGGCCGTCCGCTGCCGGGAACGGCCGCAGCACGCCGGTCGGTTCGTCCTCCTCCATCGACTCACGCGGAGCTGGCAACTCGCGCGGAGCCGGTCCTGCCTCCGCTGTCCGCGCCGGTTCCGCGTGAGCCGACGGCGCGGTGTGCGGCGAAGGCGACGGTGCGGTGTGCGGCGGTGCGCTCGCGGGCGGTGCGCTGTGCGGCGGAGCAGGTGGCGTGGTGTGCGGCGGTGTGGTGTGCGGTGGTCCGCTGTGCGGCGTGTCGCCCGGCTGCCCGGTCACGGCGGTGGCCGGAACCGGCGGCACCACCGGCGCGGGTGGCATCGCCACCGACCGGGCCTGGTCAACCGGAGACGCGACGGACCCAGCCGACTGATCATGGAAGGGGGTCCGCGCCTGCGGCACCACGGGAGGCGGCGGGACCTGTGATGGGGCAGCCGGTCCTGGCGCGGTCACCGGACCTCGAGACGGGTCAGGCGGCGCGGCGGGCTGCGGAATCCGCGGGGGCGGCGGGATCTGCGGGGTGGTGGTTGGTGGTACGGGGGGCGGCGGTGGAATCTGCGGGGCCGTGATGGGCGGCGGCGGAACCTGGGGTGGGGCGGGTGGCCCTGCCTCCACTGCGACCGACGGTGGCAAGGGCGCGACCGGTTGGGCCGGTGCGGTAGACCCGGATGCTGGGCCGGAAACAGGAGAGGCGGCAGCGGCTCCGGGGCCACCGGGAGTCGGATGGGCGGCGGTCGGCGTGGCGGCCGAGACGGAGCGAGCCGGCGCGGCCGTGGACGCATCATGGGGTTTCCACATCGTGGAAAGCGCAGCCAGAGAAACTGTCGGCTCGTCCAGCGCACCCCGGCCCGGCTGGTTCGCCGGGCTGGTGGGGGAGGCCGCAGGGGGTGGAGGCTGAGGCGCGGGAGCGGCATCGCCGAGGTACTCCCGTGCGGTGCGTACCGCCGGATGGTCGGCGCCGAGCACGGCGGGCCCGGCGGCGGCCACGCGGGTGTAGTTCCGGCGCGCCTCGTGGCGGTTGCCCAACTCGTCGGCGACGGACGCCAACTCGAAGGCCAACGCCAGCATCAACGGATCGGCGTGCGGCCAGCGGCGTTCCCCGGCGGCGAACGCCTCCTCCAACACCCGTCGGGCCGCGCTCGGGTCGTCCGCCTCCCGGTGCAGCCTGGCCAGCAGATGCGCGGTGCTGAGCATGTCCGGATGATCTTTGCTGAAGGGCGGTTGAGCGGACTCGACCGCGTCGGTCAGCAGGTCACGGGCGGCAGCGAGGTTACCCGCAGCACGCAGCGCGAGGGCCCGTTGCTGAGCGACGGCCAGGGGAGAAGCATGGGGCACGACGCCCATGCTGCCGGGTACGGGCACCTTGACGCTACCCAGCCGTCAACGGCTCGCCGCGAGCTCGCGTGCGATCCGCGGGACAGGCCCCGGTACCGATGTGCATGATCCATCTGCGGCGTGTACAGTAACTCCCCGTGCAGCCCACCGGGCAGCCTACGGGTGATGAGACACCGAGGCTGGCGCGATAGGCTGGGCAAGTAGGTCCGGGTGGCGGAATGGCAGACGCGCTAGCTTGAGGTGCTAGTGCCCGTATAGGGCGTGGGGGTTCAAGTCCCCCCTCGGACACAAGTTTTCCGCATCGGTGCGCACATTGAGTGCGCATGCGCTGATACTACAGCCCGCCGGCGGAGCGGCAGCGAGCGCGTCCGGCGGGTGTAAGCTTTGCCGCCATTCGGCTGGCCGTCGGTAGGCACAGCCTGGCCTGCGCTTCGGTCGCAAACGTCGAGGCTCGTATCGATCCAAGCTGTTCGGCTCGCGCAGGTTCGACTCCTAGGCAGGGGACGCAGAACAGCCTGCCCTGATGACAGTGACCGCGTTGTTCGGCAGGTCATCTCTGAGCACAGCATTGCCCTACGGAAGTGGATAAGGCAGGCCGGGTTGTGACCCTTCGATGGGGCGTGAACAACTGCTGGATTCGAACAGATGTGGGTAAGCCGGGCATCTGACTACGGATCAGAAGGTTAGGGGTTCGAGTCCCTTCGGGCACGCAAGACGATCAAGGCCGTGACCAGCGGAAACGCCGGTCACGGCCTTGATTAATTCCCAGCATGTGCCGCGATCTCCCGTCATGTGGGACGTCGGTGCTCCGTTGGTGCTTCAAAGTTCGAGTGCTGCGTGAGTGGCGGTTCGTGCGTGTGGGTGCGGGCCGGTGCGTTTGCGTGTCGCCTAGTCTGGATCATGGCTGAGGTGTCCGTCGGGCCGACCGTAGACGAGTGTCCATTATGGCCAGTGATGTGGATCTTAGTGGTTGGGGTTGCTGCGGGGGTCGCGGTCGGTGCTGAGCTGGGTCGGTGCCCTGGCGTGGTGGGGCGGCACCGTCGGCTGGTGGCGGGTGGTTGGTGGTGACGGTCGTGGTCCGCGCATCTGATTTCGGCACAGCTGATTTGGTGGTGTGGCGGAGGCGAGGCAGCCGGCCAGGAAGGGCCGAACAGTGGCATCGGTGGCCGAACCCCGACCCGCGTCACTCGTGGGGTCAGGTGTTTGATCGAGGCCCTGCATGCGGTGACGTGCGGCCCGCAACACGGCGGCGCCGACCGTGAGGGCCGGTAGGCCGACGCCGGGGTCGGCCAGCCGGCGCGGGCACCGAGTCGGTCAGCCGACTACCCGCGAACATTGTCCCGACGAGCGTTGCATCGGTCGGCGCTGGTAGGCGACCACCGCAAGCTTCCGGACGTCTCGCTGCACTGGCACCGAGCAGGCAATCGAGCGCCTACCTACGAACCAGGGGTGCGGCAGTAGGGCATCATGCCCAGCGTGGAACCGTACCCTGAGGACGGCGACCGAAGGCAAGGGCTCGCGAAGTCCGCCGAGATGGCTATTTCGTTCGTGCCCGTGGCGGGCAGCGCCCTCCAGGTCGCCTTCAATGAACTCGCTGGCCGGCGCCTTGCCGACCGACGTACCCGATGGCTCAACGAGCTTGCTGGGAAGGTGCACGAGCTCGAACAGCAGGTCGGTGACTTCGCACAGCTCACCAGCGAGGACGCTTTCATGGATGCGCTGACCACCGCCGCGCAGATCGCCGACCGCACTTCACGCGCCGAGAAGCTCGAGGTGCTGCGCAACGCGGTCGTCAACTCCGTGATGCCCGACGCGCCGGACGTCGACACGCAGCAGCTGTTCTTCGACATGATCGATCGGTTCACCCCGACCCACGTGCGAATGCTGAAGCTGCTTTCCGATCCGCCTGGCTGGTTCGACCGCCACGGAATGCCTCGGCCGAGTATCTCCATGGGCCCGAAGACCGCCATCATCGAGGCCGGTATGCCTGAGCTTGCCGGCCGTCGCGATCTGATTGATCGGTACGCAGCGGCGCTTAGCACCGCTGGCCTGGTCAACCAGTCGATCAGCGGGATTATGTCCGCTGGCGGACTGTGGGGGCCGGCGACGACTCCGCTCGGCGTCGAATTCCTGGCGTTCGTCTCGGATCCCGAGGGCAAGGTCGACTAGGGCGAGTCATGCCTGTACGGAAGCTACCGAACCTGTCACCGGCCCGGGTGGTCGAACTACAGGACGCTCTCCTGGCCAACGCGGACCGGCTCCTGACCGCCGCGCTGGCCGTACTCGATCTCGGCACCGTCGGGCTCGCGCGGTCGCTCGCCATCCTCGCCATGGAGGAATCGGGGAAGGCTATCGCCCTCCACGAGCGGCGCGTGGAGATGGCCTATGCACCGGAGGGCGAGCCGTTTGTAAACGCCCGACTGGAGAACCTGTGGGCAAGCCACCAGGAAAAGCTGAAACTGGTCCACACCTTCCTTGCTGAGGAGCGGTACTGGTTCGGCACCGAGCCCGCAGATCCAGAGAGGAACCTTGCCTACCTGGGAACCATCAAGCGGTGGGCTCTGCGGCACGACAGGCTGAAGCAGCGAGGCTTCTACGTGGACATCGATGGAGCGGGGGGCGTACTTGAACCCACAGGCGTCTCCGATCGAGAGTCGCTGATTGACGTCATCAACCATGTCCACCAGATCGGCTGGCAGCTTCGGCTAGGCGAGCACATCGAGGCCAAACAACAGGCTGAAGAAGCGCGGGGCGTACCGCCCAGGACCGAGGCCGAGATCGAGAAGATGCGTGACATCTTCTCCCGCCTTCCCGGCCGTGCCGCAGACGAGGAACTTTACGACTCCATGCGGCAGGGGCGTGAAGGCCGAAAGTTGAACAACGACGACTACAGACTGCACTTGCCAGAACCCGGGAGCAACCCCTTCGAGAACCTCGGCAAGCCGGGCTATGAAGCCGAAACGCGTGAGCTGAGGCGGTTGGCCGAGGAGTTGGACCGGCTGGAGAGCCAATGAGCACGGTAGCCCTCGCCATCATTGGGGCTCTGACCGGCCTGGTTGGCGCCTTAGAACGCGGCGCGGCCGGTGCCAGTGGGTCCAGTTCGCCGCCCGCTGCCGAACGATCCTCCGAAACAGGCCAGCCGCTGCCAGTTCGCGTTGTTCCTTCGCCGCTGCAGTTCAGGCAGTGGGGTTGAGATCGGCGAGGAGGTTTTCCACCCGGGTGTGGATCTCGTCGCGAATGTGACGCGCTGTGGCGAGGTTCTGGCCGGCGGGGTCGTCGAGCTTCCAGTCTTCGTACCGTTTGCCCGGGAAGGCCGGGCAGACGTCGCCGCAGCCCATGGTGATGATGACGTCGGAGGCTTCGGCGGTGGCGTAGTCGAGGATCTTCGGCTTGTTGGCGGTGATGTCGATGCCGACCTCGCGCATGGCCTCGACGGCCATCGGGTTGATGTGGTCGGCGGGCTCGGAGCCGGCGGAGCGGACCTCGACCTCGTCGCCGGCGAGGTGGCGCAGCCAGCCGGCGGCCATCTGGGAACGGCCGGCGTTGTGGACGCAGACGAACAGGACGCTGGGTTTGGACATCAGATGCCTTCCTTGGATTAGCAGGTCATAGGGCCGGTTCGTGGGTGCCTCGGAAAGGGATACGGGCAGGGACTGGTTCGGGTCGCTGTTGCGGTCGAGCAGCCGGTAGCGGCCGGCGGAGCATGGTGGGTTGACCGGGTCGCGGTCCTTGTCCGCCCCACCGTGCTCGGGGCCGAAGATGGTCATGGTCGGCGGTCCAATGCCGGGTCACGTTCGTTGGCGGGAACGACGACCTGGTCGGCGGCCTGCCCGGCGTCGGGGTAGAGCGCGGCGAGCAGGCCGACGCCGACGGCCAGGCCGAGCAGTTGGGCGGCGAGGAAGCCGGGGACTGAGGCGGGGGCGATGCCGGCGAAGGTGTCCGTGAAAGCCCGACCGATGGTCACCGCGGGGTTGGCGAACGAGGTCGACGAGGTGAACCAGTAGGCCGCGCCGATGTAGGCGCCGACTGCGGCGGGGGCGACCGGGGCGCGGCCGGAGCGGGCGAGGGCGAAGATCAGCAGGATCAGGCCGGTGGTGGCGACGACCTCACCGAGCCACAGGTTGCCGGCGGCGCGGTCCTTACTGGAGAGGTCCACGGCGGCGAGGTCGAACATGAGGTTCGCCAGCACCGATCCGGCGATCGCGCCGAGGACCTGGGCGACCGTGTAGCCGGCGAGGTCGCGGACGGTCAGTCCGGTTCCGACGCGGCGACCGAGGAACCAGTCGGCGGCGGAGACAACGGGGTTGAAGTGGGCGCCGGAGACCGGGCCGAAGATCAGGATCAGCGTGCCGAGCGCGAGAGCGGTGGCGATCGAGTTCTGCAGCAGCTGGAGCCCGACGTCGCCAGGGGAGAGCGAGGCCGCCATGATGCCGGAGCCCACGACGGCGGCGACGAGCAGAGCAGTGCCGATGAACTCGGCCAGCAGGCGCCGCCGGAGTGCGATGGTCATCAGTCTGTTCTCTCCCAGAGCGTTGTGCTGTGGCAGCGGTCCCGACGAGGTCGGACTACCGGGTGACGAGACGTTCAGCTGGGTGTTCGCGCACGGAGCGGACTCATGTCACCCACGGCCGTCTTCCGAACTCGTGGCCGCTGATGGCGGGAGCGACGCGGTCGACGCGGGCGGCGAGATCGGCGAACGCGGCCTCGAACGCCTCGTCGGTGTCGACCCGGACCGGGTCCGGCACAGACCAGTGCAGGCGGGGGCGGACCGGTCCGGTGAGGTCTTCGTGGGCGTTGTCGCAGACGGCGATGACCAGGTCGTCGTCGCGGACGACGTCGTTGACGTGTGCAGTGCCGGCAGGGTTGAGGTTGAGGTTGTGGCGGTGAGCCACGGCAATCGCGCGGGGATGCACTCGGGCGGCAGGCTTGGTGCCGGCCGAGGCGGCTTCCCCGCGGGTGCGTCGCTTCCACAGGGCGGCGGCCAGCTGGGAGCGGGCGGAGTTGTGGGTGCACACGAAAACTACCCGTCCCACATCGGCCATCCGGGGAGGGATGAGAGCCGCCAGGGCTGCCGGCTGGAGTCGCAGGTAGGTGCGCCGCCGGTCGCCCTCGGACCGGCCGCGCAGGACGAGGCCGGCTTCGGTGAGCACCTTGACGTGGTGGGCGACGAGATTGGTCGGCATGTTGAGCGTGTGGGCGATCTCCCCGGGGGAGGCGTCGCCGAAGGTGAGCGCGTCCACGATCGCCAGGCGCGCGGGCTCGCCGAGTGCGGCGTGGATCCGTGCGCGCTCGGCCAGGGAAATAGGCTCAGCGTCCATTGACTCAACTTTCGCTGAGTAATTATCTGACGTCAAGCCTGCTGCTGGCATAAGCCTTGCGGTTGGGCCTCGGGGAGGGGTGGGGTCGGTCGGCGATTGGTCAGCAGCAGGTCGCCAGGTAGGACTGCAGCTCGGTGAGCGCGGCGAGCGCGCCGTCGCGATCCGCCCGGTAGTACACGGTCTTCCCGTCGCGGCGGGAGGTGACCACCCGTCCGCGTCGAAGCAGTGTCAGTTGCTGCGACGCTGTGGCCTGGCTGATGCCTGTCCGCTCGGCCACCTCGCCCACCGACAGCTCAGCGCCCTGTGCGAACAGCATCATGATCCGCTGCCTGGTGGGGCTGCCCAGAGCTTTGAGGAACTCCTGCGTCTGCGGCGCCAGGCCTTCAGGGGCTCCGGCCGCGTGCGCGGGCGAGGGTGCCCCTGTGGACTGCCCGGCTGTGGCGTCGCTCATGGCCCTACCTTCCCCCGTCATCATCATATTGTCATTCAGCAAAACGACGATATGATCATTCCTGTGACAGCTCGAACCAAGCCAGTGATCATCATCGGCGGCGGCCAGTCAGGCCTGGCCGCCGCCCATGCCGCCCTGACCGCGCGCCTGCGGCCTGTCGTCCTGCAGGCCGGCAGCGAGCCCCTTGGCTCCTGGCCCGACTACTACGACAGCCTGACCCTCTTCTCGCCCGCCCGCTACAGCGACTTGCCCGGCATGCCCTTTGACGGTGATCCGGACCGCTACCCCCGCCGTGACGAGGTCACGACCTATCTGAGCCGGTACGCCCATACCGTGGACGTCGACATCCGCACCCGCACCCGCGTCACGGCCGTGCACCCTCGCCGCGACGGGGGATACCTCGTCCACACCGACACCGGCGACGAGATCGCCGCGGCCGGCGTCGTCGCCGCCAGCGGATCCTTCGGCAACCCCTACCTGCCGAGGCTGCCCGGCCAGGATGACTACGCCGGCGATGTCCGGCACGTCGCCCAGTACCGCCGGCCGGAGATGTATGCGGGCAAGCGGGTCATCGTCGTGGGTGCCGGCAACTCCGCCGTCCAGGTCGCCTACGAGATCGCGGCCCACGCCCGGGTCACGCTCGCCACCCGGGAACCCGTGCGCTTCCTGCCCCAACGCCTCGGCGGGCGGGACCTGCACCACTGGCTGCGGGTCACCGGCGCGGACCGCCTGCCCCGTCGCATCCTCACCCGCCTGGTCCGACACGCGGCCGTGCTCGACACCGGCGTCTACCGCGACGCCCTCGCCTGCGGGCTGCTCTCCCGGCGGGACATGTTCACCGCCTTCGCCCCTGATGGCGTCATCTGGGCCGATGGCACGCCCGAGCCGGTCGACGCGGTCATCTTCGCCACCGGTTACCGCCCCGATCTGGCCTACCTCACGCCCTTGGGCGCCCTTGACCAAGGTGCGCCCCGGCAGGTGGGCGGGATCTCCACCACCCATCCAGGGCTGGTCTATCTCGGGTTGGAATTTCAGCGATCCTTCGCCTCGAACACCCTGCGCGGCGTCGGCCGCGACGCCACCCATGTCATGACTGCCCTGGCGGCTCACCTGTCCGGACGGCCCCGCCGAGGCCGGCAGCGGAGGGCGGACGCCGTCTCGCGCACGGGACACGGCGCTCAACGCTGATCGCGTTCGGCGATCGGCGTTCGGCGCTGCCAGGTACGGGAGCTGCCCGGCGGTTTACGCCTGCGACGAAGGGGCCGGCTCGACCGACAGCAGGGCGGCGAGCTGGCGCAGGATGCCCGGGCGGGCCCGGTAGTAGACCCACGTACCGCGCCGTTCGGCGTCGACCAGGCCCGCTTCGCGCAGCGTCTTGAGGTGGTGGGAGATCGTCGGCCCGGTCAGGTCGAACGCCGGCGTCAGGTCGCACACGCACACCTCGCCGTCCTCGGCGGAGGCGATCATCGACATCAGCTGCAGCCGTACCGGGTCGCCGAGGGCCTTGAATGCGGGGGCGAGCACCGCGGCCGTCTCGGCCGGGACCCGACGCTGAGCCAGCGGGGGGTAGCACGGCGCGTCGGCGTTGAGGTCGATGACGGCGAGGGGCGCGCCTTGCTTTGACATTCCTCTAGGTTGACATCTCTCTAATCAGCGTGCAACTCTCTGGTTAGACGGACGTCGAGGCAGGCCTCTGGAGGAAGGGAAGCAGCATGTTCGGCAACCACCCACCTCGCCAGGGCGGCACCTGTTAGCTTCATCGTTAATCGGCGATAAACGATAGAGGGAGTGGTGGTGGGCGAACTCCTCGACCGGGACACCGCGCAGACCTACGCCTCGTGGTTCCGGGCCCTGGCGGACCCGACCCAGGTGCAGATCGTGGAGTACCTTGCCCGGCACGCCCGGCCGATGAGCGTGGGGGAGATCGTCGCCGCCGTCGGGCTGGCCCAGTCCACCGTCTCGCAACACCTGAAGATCCTGACCGAGGTGCGGTTCGTGCTCGTCGCGCCGGTGGGCACCGCCCGTCACTACCGCATCAACGACGCCTGCGTCGGCTGCTTCCCGTCGGCCGCCGACGTGGTCATGGGCCGCCCCGCCCCGCAGCCGATCGGAGTCTGCTGATGGCCGACATCACCGTTCGTCCGATGACCCCGGACGACGCCGATCGTGTCCTCGCCATCTACCAGGCTGGCCTCGACGCCGGCAACGCCAGCTTCGAGACTACCGCCCCGACCTGGACAGCATTCGACGCGGCCAAGCTGCCTGACCACCGCCTCGTGGCCGTCGACGCGGACGGCATCGTCCCCGGGTGGGTGGCGGTCGCGCCGACGTCGCGCCGACGTCGAGCCGGCCGGTCTACGCCGGGGTGGTCGAGCACTCCGTCTACGTCGACCCCGCCGCCCAAGGACGTGGGGTGGCCCGGCTGCTGCTGGACGCGCTGATCGCCTCCACCGAGGTCGCCGGCATCTGGACCATCCAGTCCGGCGTCTTCCCCGACAACACCGCCAGCCTCACGCTGCACCAGCGGGCCGGGTTCCGCATCATCGGCGTCCGCGAGCGGGTCGGCCGGCACCACGGCCGGTGGCGCGACGTCGTCCTACTCGAGCGCCGCAGCCCTCTTATCTGAGCCCTCGGGCTCTGACCAACCCTGCACCACCGCACCTTTCTGATTCGACAGTTTTCAACACAGAGGAGTTTCCGATGATTGTCCTGGACGAGCTGCCCATCGTGGTGATCGGCGCGGGACCGGTCGGTCTGGCCGCTGCCGCCCACCTGCACGAGCGTGGCCTGCCCTTCCTTGTTCTGGAGGCCGGTGACACCGCCGGCGCGGCGGTGCGGCAGTGGGGGCACGTGCGGGTGTTCTCCCCGTGGCGGTACAACATCGACCCCGCCGCGCGTCGGCTGCTCGACGACGCCAGCTGGGTCGCCCCGGCCGAGGACGCCCTGCCCACCGGCGCGGACCTCGTCGCGGACTACCTGCAGCCCCTCGCGGAGCTGCCGCAGCTCAAGCCGCATCTGCGCTACGGCGCGCGGGTGGAGGCGATCAGCCGCCTCGGCCTGGACCGGCTGCGCACCGCCGGCCGCGAGCAGACCCCGTTCCTCATCCGCCTCGCCGACGGCGACGAGCTGCTCGCCCGAGCCGTCATCGACGCATCCGGCACCTGGAGCACCCCCAACCTCCTCGGCGCCTCCGGCCTGCCCGCCCACGGCGAAAAGAACGCGGCAGCGTTCCTCGAGCACGCCCTGCCCGACGTGCTCGGCACGGACCGAGACCGCTTCGCCGGCCGACACACCCTCGTCGTCGGCGCCGGCCACTCCGCCGCCAACACCCTGCTCTCCCTAGCCGAGCTTGCCGCCGCGGAACCGGGCACCCAGGTGACGTGGGCAATCCGCTCGGCGAGCCCGGCCCGCACCTACGGCGGCGGCGACGCCGACGCGCTGCCCGCCCGCGGCGCCCTCGGCTCCCGGCTACGCGAACACGTGGAAGCCGGCCGGATCCGGCTGCTCACCGGCTTCTCCGTGCACGCACTCACCCCGACCGACGGCCGCGTCGCCGTGGTCGTCCGCCACGCCGGCGGCAACGACGAGTCCATCACCGTGGACCGCATCGTCGCCGCCACCGGCTTCCGCCCCGACCACACCATCGCCGCCGAACTGCGGCTCGACCTGGACCCGGTCATGGGCGCCACCCGCGCACTCGCCCCGCTGATCGACCCCAACGAGCACTCCTGCGGCACCGTCCCACCGCACGGCGTCAACGAACTCACCCACCCCGAGACCGGCTACTACGCCGTCGGCATGAAAAGCTACGGCCGCGCGCCCACCTTCCTCATGGCCACCGGCTACGAACAGGTCCGATCCGTCGTCGCCGCCCTCGCCGGCGACTGGCAGGCAGCCCGCGACGTCCAGCTCGACCTGCCCGAAACCGGCGTCTGCAACAGCAACCCCGCCGACTCCACCGCCACCGACAGCTGCTGCGGAACCGCCCCCACAGCCCAGCCCGCCGGTAAGGGGTTGGCGACCGGCATCTCGGGCGGCCTGCTCTCCGCACCGCTCAACCTGGTCAGCCTCGACACCCGGATCAGCGGCCAGACCGGTGGCTGCTGCGCCAGCTGATGACCACCACCACGACGGCGCCCGCCGACGCCACGGTCGGCGGGCGCCACGGGTGGCGCATCGTCGCCGCCCTCGCCATCACCTCCACCGTCGGCTACGGCACCCTCTACTACGCCTACCCGGTCCTGCTCAACCCGATGGCCGACAGCCTCGATGCCTCCACCACTGCCGTCACCGGCGCGCTCACCGCCTCCCGCATGCCTTCTGGCCGCTGGCGGAATGCGCTCCGTAGGGAGCAGAAGTAGCCGCGATCCGCGCGCTTGCATTTTGTGGCGGCAGCAGCATTCGGTCTCGCTCTATGAGACAAGGGTGAGAATGTTCTTGACAGTTATGTGAATCAGCCTAAAAAGGCCGGAATCGGGCGCGTGGCTGTGATCTGATCAAGGCTCCGAGCTGGGCCATCTGACTTGTCGTCTACGGATCAGAAGGTTAGGGGTTCGAGTCCTTTCGGGCGCGCAAGACGATCAAGGCCATGGCCAGCGAAAACGCTGGTCACAGCCCTGACTGTTTCCCAGAATGTGCCGTGATCTTCCATAATGTGGGAGGTTGGTGCTCCGTTGGTGCTCCAAGTTCGAGTGCCGTCTGGGTGGGGTTCGTGGCGGTGCGTGTTGACCAATGCATTGTGTGCCGCCTGGTCTGGATCATGGGTTCGGTGCGCGTCGGCTGGCCGTTGGTATTCGTCTACTGTGGCCGGTGATGTGGATCTTTGTGGTGGAGGTTGCTGGGGGTGTGGTCGGTGGTCGATTGACCTGGGTTGGCATCCCGGCGGGGACGGGGCGGTGCGGTGGGTTGGGGGTGGTGGCTGGCGGTGACGGTGGCGGGGTCGGCGTATCTGATTTCCGCACGGCTGTCTTGCCCCAGGCTCCGCGCAGAGGGGGTCCTTGACCCGCCTGTGGAGAGGACGTTGACCATGGGGCGGATGGAGACCGCGACGGCTGGGGTTTGGCGGCACGAACCGCAGGCGCCCGGCTCGTCGGCGGGGTGCCCAGCGGGTTTGGACCGGGCCGGCGCCGGCTACGCGATGAACCGGCGGTGGCCGGAGTGGCAGCGCGGGTGGCTGTGAGCCAGCGAAAGGCCATCACCGGCGCACGCTCATGCCGATGATGGTGCGCCGGCATGATTGCGGAGAGTGGCTGACAGCGTCCGCCGGTCGCTGCATCCGGACGGGAGCGGCCAACTTTAGGTGACTACTGATCCGCCCGACCGCATCCGTGAGCTGGCTTCGGGTATCGGTATCGCAGTCTCCGCGCGCATCCATGCCGATCCAGATGCAGTAACTGCCAGCCTGATGCTCGCGATGTTCGCCTTCGCAGCGTTCTGAATGATCAACCGGACCATCTGCTCGTCCATCTCCCGACTCTGTCGTCAGATCGCGGGTCCCTCGGCGGCTTCGACTCGATGACCTGGTGCAACGCAGCGGAGGCGTCGCCCGTCACCACCGCTCGGCCGACAGACCCAATCGCCGTTTGCCTCAAGCGCCCCAACCAGCGATATTGCCTTGAATGCCTCGCCGAACCTTACCTATGGTTGCACAGGAATCAGTAACGGAGCGAACTCGGAACGGCGGATTAATCGGCGTGGCAGGCCAGAGCGGAGGGCGGCGGCGGGTCCGCGCGCGGACGGTTCGTCGCGCGGCTCAGCGTGCCCAGGCGAAGATTGGCCAGCGTGCGGATCGACGCGGGGAACGCGTTCCACTGACCGTGGCAGGGTTCGAGGCCGCCCTTCGCGACCGTGGGCATGACGGCATTGCCGAAGCGTTGATCGCTCGGCATAACCAGCGTATGCAGCGGATTGTCTACTCCGGACAAGTGATGCAGAGCATCGGTCTGCCGCTGTTGACAAGCCAGTTCCCTATGGGACTTGCCGCTGAGGAATTGGGAGCGGACCTGGGACGTCCTCCCTTCTGGTCCGGCCCGACCTGGCCGGACCATCTGGCCTGGGGCCTGGACAGTGTCATTACTGCGGTGCGTCTCATGCTTTGCCTGCAGCCGATCGGCGCGAGCATCGTCGCCCGTACCCAGTTGGAACGGTGGTCGTCGAACCTGCAGTTCAACAGCGGCATCGATCAGCAGCCCGGCGAATCGACCGTGGCCTGGCTCAACAGGCTTTGGGCCGAACCCGGTGTCCGGCCGCCGGATGGCGTCGAGACTCCGGTCGGTGAGCTGTTCGCCGATCTCAGCGAACTCCTACACGGGCGTGGCCGGCTGATGCCTCTCGTATGGCTCGATGTCGCTGACGTCACCGAAATGCCGTCGAGCGAACACGTGCAGATGCTGGAAGCCGTCGGCAATGCGTTGATCGTCAGCCTTAGCCACATCCGCACCTGCTTGGCGACCGCAGCAGAGCAGAAGGGCTATGAGGTCCTCGCGGAAACCATCAACCGGATACGGCTCGTCGCGCCCGCTCGAAGCTGGCTACCCGACCTTCGCACCTTCCTGTGGCCGCTGCTGCCGATGTTCATTCGACAGCCGGGTGTCGAGGGCCCGCTCGGCGCGATGGCCACCGCGCACCGGCGGGTGATATCGGCGATGCAGGCGGGCCGGGAACCAGCTGAGCCTTCAGAGCTGTGGCCTGCCTTTAGCTTCGGTGCCCACCGGTTCCGTGCGCTCCTCGCCGCCCAGCACGCTTATCAGTGGGAGCGGAAACTGCTCGGTGACCGGTTCGAGGAACAAGGCGTGGAAAACGCCTTTACCCGAGCCGTGCTTGCTGGCGAAATGGCGGCGGTCGTGGCTAGATGGCTCCGCCAGGACCCCGACAAGCGCTCTCCCGCCGATGCCTTGGCGGTCTGTGCCTCGGGTCTGCGATCCGCACAGTGGCTGTGGCTAGAAGACGACAACCGCGGCATGGGTTGCCTGCGTTCCGTCATCGAACAGGTGGCTCGCGCGCGGACCTGGCGGCTACGACCGGAACGAGCTCGCAAGACAGAAGCCAACCCGAACTGCACGCCGCGCGATTGGATCGAGGGAGCCGGCTGGCGGCGGTTGAATCTGTTGAACCGCGCACTTGGCGAGTTCGCGCACGGGTCGACAAAGACCAACTGGAACGTCGCCCGCAACGCGCTCGTCGCAATTCAGAACACCGAAGACGTCGAGCAAGCGCAGTACACCGGCCGCACCCACGCCCTGACCGCGATGATCTTCATTCTGTCCGTGGAATGCGCGGCCTGGGCCGACACCTTCGGCAGTCACCTAGGCGATGCGTACCGCCGCGTCGTTCGCATTGACGACGCACAGGCCGACCAGGCCATCGAGGCTCTCTTGAATAGAGCCTGGGAAAAGCGCCAGACACCCCTGCGGTGACGACCATCATCCACCACAGCATCTGCGTCAGGACCTAGACAGCCGAGCCGGCCAGACCGTGAGCTCGCCGCCGCGGGCCGACGTGGGCTTAACGGGTCCTGCTACTCGTCGTCGTACTGATCGCGGTGCTCTGCGAAGTACTCACGAAAGGCGTCGTCGTCCCACACGGCCGACACGAGCTCGGGTTCGGGTCCGATGGTCGCAGCTCCTCGCGGTTCGCTGAATGTCAGCAGCGACAGCAAGTACTCGTAGTTGTGCCGCACGAGGCCGACGTCGTCCGACCACATACCGAACTCGATGTGGCGGCGCGCTGCCTGGGTCCAGTTTGCTGACCCCATCCAAGTCGACTTTGGATGAAACTTCAGCACGTCGCCCGCGAACATCTCGTCGTCCTCGTAGTAGGTTGTCACCCCCAAGACCAACATCTTGGCGTGGAGCATCGGCCTTGTCGTCCCATCGATTGCTCGCTGCCACCCGGCTACGCGCACCGGCCCCAGTTCGACGGGTTGAAGCCGGCCGCTATAAGGGTGGATAATGGGTGGATTGCCTCTCTCGTCGGGCAGCGCCACCTCCTCGAAGCCGTCGAGGTAGGCGCTCGACAACGGCTTGCCCTCGGTCGCCAACCGCCGCACCGCGGCATACTCCGGCTGTTGCTTGTCCACAACAACGCAGCATTGATCGAACGATGCGAGAGCCTCGGCCACAGCATGGTCCGTCAGCCACGGCACACATCCAATCGCGGCCGCCCCGGGCTCCAAACGCCGCCAATACTCGGCAGACCAGTCTGTGCTGCCGTGTCGCGCCAACCCCGCCACCAGATCGTCGAGCACGCCCGAGCCGTGCACGACGGTCCCAGAGATCCAGGGGCGAGGGATCGATCCAAGTAGCTGCTCGTAGTCCCCGAGGGGCCGCCTGTCCATAGCCTCAGCGTGCCAGCAGAAGGCCGCAGCCGCTAACCTCGGTCTTTCGCTAGCTGTTGATCAAGGCCGTGATCTGGGCAGTTGATCTTCTCGGTTTGGGGTTGGGTTTCGCG
>NZ_VCJO01000006.1 GCF_009712475.1 Micromonospora sp. CP22 | reverse complement strand
TCAAAGAAATCCAACCCCGACAACAAAAAATGTTGCCAAAGGAATCCAAACCAACCAGACACACGCCTGGCCAGCCCGGGAATCAAACAAATTGGCACTGGCTTATCAAGCACCCTGTTGAGTTCTCAAAGAACAACCACACACCATCAAACAACCCACCAACGGGCCGCCATCCGGGGCACCACACCCGACCACAACCGCACCGGGCACTTTTACTACGTTACCCGGTGGTTTCTGTCGTGTCAAACCGGCTCGTGCCGCTTTGTCACGCTTCCACCCGTTATCCGGGCACCACGATCCGGCTGGCTTTCGCCAGAGCTGATCCTGGTTTTGGCAGGCCAGCCGCTGCGGTTTCCCGTTAAGCGCGCCTGGGGCCCTGCCGGTCGACAACCATACCCGGTCGGTTCCGCCCCACCAAATCCGCCTCCCGGCGAATCTGGGGCACCGCCCGGCCCGGACGCGATGGAGGACATCCATCCGATCCGAGAGGGTCTACCTGCGCTCCGGCCTGGGGTCTTTCGACCTGTTTCGTCCGTTCCGCGCTGGCAGAGAGAAAGTTACGCGTCCGGAGGATTGATCGTCAAATCCACCGGACGCGTCCCACGTCACACCTGCCGGTCGGCGGTCAGGAGGTGACCTCCACCCCGGCGAAGGAGCGCTTGCCCCGACGCAGCACGAGGTACCTGCCGTGCAGCAGGTCCGACGGGGAGACCACGGCGTCGGTCGCGGTGACCCGGGTGTTGTTGACGTACGCGCCACCCTCGGCGATGACCCGCCGTGCCTCCTTCATGCTCGGCACCAGGCCGGACTCCTTGAACAGGGCGGCCACCTCCGGGAGGGTGTCGACGCGTACCAGACCGGCTTCGGTGAGCGCGGCGCGCAGCGTCTCCATGGACAGCTCCTCCAACGAGCCCCGGCCGAACAGGGCCTGGCTGGCGGCGACCGCCTGGGCCATCTCCCGCTCGCCGTGCACCAGGGTGGTCAGCTCCTCGGCGAGGGCCCGTTGCGCCGCCCGCGCCGCCGGCCGCTCCGCGACCTCCTTCTCCAGCTCCTCCAGTTCCTCCCGGGAACGGAAGCTGAAGTAGCGCAGGTAACGCGCCACATCGCTGTCGTCGACGTTGATCCAGAACTGGTAGAAGGCGTACGGGCTGGTCATCTCGGGATCGAGCCAGATCGCCCCGCCCTCGGTCTTGCCGAACTTCGAGCCGTCCGACTTGGTCACCAGCGGGGTGGTGAACGCCTGCACCGGGCCGAGCCCACGTCGCCGGACGTAGTCGACTCCGGCGGTGATGTTGCCCCACTGGTCGGAACCGCCGAACTGGAGCTGACAGCCGTGCCGACGGTGCAGCTCGAAGAAGTCGTTGGCCTGGAGCAGCTGGTAGCTGAACTCGGTGAAGCTGATCCCGCTCTCCAGCCGGGCCCGGACCACCTCACGCGCCAGCATCCGGTTGACCGGGAAGTGCTTGCCGACGTCACGCAGGAACTCCACCACCGACATCTCACCGGTCCAGTCCAGGTTGTTGACCAGGCGGGCGGCGTGATCCCCGGTGTACGACACGAAGGGTGCCAGCTGGTCGCGGATCCGCTGGACCCAGCTCGCCACCACCTCCGGTGGGTTGAGGGTCCGTTCCGCGCTCTCCTTCGGGTCGCCGATCTGCCCGGTCGCACCCCCCACCAGCAGCAACGGCCGGTGCCCGGCGAGTTGGAGGCGGCGGGCGGTGGTGACCTGCATGAGATGGCCGGCGTGCAGACTCGGCGCGGTCGGGTCGAAGCCCACATAGAAGGAGGCTCCCGGACCGTCGAGCAGCGCGCGCAGTTCGTCCGGGTCGGTGGAGTCCTGGATCAGGCCCCGCCAGCGCAGGTCGTCCGTGAGGGAGTCCCGCCGGACCGGCGGGAGGTTGCTGTCGGTCACGATCACCGATTGTCCCCCATCAGCCCGGTCCGGCCCTACCGGGTTCCGCCGGAACACACCGGCACTAGGCTGGCCATTCCAAGATCGTGGAGGTGACCGTGGACGTGTCGGTGATGTCGGGCGGCTTCTTCGCCCTGCTCGGGCTGGAGTTGGACGAGATCAGCGGAGACCGGGTCACGATCCGCTGGCGGGTCCGCCCGGAGCTGCACCAGCCGTACGGCATCCTGCACGGCGGGGTGCACTGCTCGGTGGTGGAGACGGCGGCGAGCCTGGGGGCCGGGGTGTGGCTGGGCGAGCGTGGGCGGGTGGTCGGCGTGTCCAACCAGACCGACTTCCTGCGGGCCGTACGCGACGGTGAGTTGGTCGCGGTCGCCACCCCGGTGCACCGGGGGCGGAGCCAACAGCTGTGGCAGGTGGAGATCACCGACGCGGACGGGCAGTTGGTCGCCCGAGGCCAGGTCCGCCTCCAGAACCTCTATCCGGACGCCAGCGAGCGGGGTGCCTGACCGAAGGCGTAGCGGTTTTGGGTAGATAGCGGCTTTCGCGGCGTTATCGTCGCGTCGATGACCGAGCCCTGGCCGCCGACGTGAGGAAGCTCCTCGCCGCCACCCTCGGCATCCTGTCGGCGGTCGGCGGCTTCGTCGACATCGGCGACCTGGTCGCCGCCGGTCAGGCCGGTGCCCGCTTCGGGATGGCGCACACCTGGGTGCTCCTGCTCGGGGTCGTGGCGATCTGCGCGTACGCGGAAATGGCCGGACGGATCGCGGCGGTGACCGGCCGGGCGGTCTTCGACCTGATCCGGGAGCGGCTCGGCGCGCGGATGGCGCTGGTCAACCTGGTGGCCTCCTACCTGGTCACGGTGATCACCCTGGCCGCCGAGCTGGGCGGGGTGGCGCTGGCGTTGCGGCTGGCCACCGGGGTGCCGTACCTGCTCTGGGTGCCGATCGCCGGGATCGCGGTCTGGCTGGTGCTGTGGCGGATGCGGTTCCCGGTGATGGAACGGGTCTTCGGGCTGGCCGGGCTCGCTCTGGTGGTCTTCGCCGTCGCCCTGTTCTGGCTGCCGACCGACTGGGCGTCGCTCGGCCGCAGCGCCGTGGCACCGGACGACTCCGGCCAGGGGTGGGGGGCGTACTGGTTCGTGGCGGTGGCGCTGTTCGCCTCGACGGTCAGCCCGTACGAGGTGTTCTTCTTCTCCTCGGGCGGAGTGGAGGAACGCTGGAGCGCGGACGACCTCGCCGACGCCCGGTTCAGCGTGCTGGTCGGCTTCCCGATCGGCGGTTTCCTCGCCCTGTCGCTGATCGCCACGGCGGCCGTGGTGCTGCGCCCCGCCGGGCTGTCGGTGGACGGGCTCGACCAGGTAGCGCACCCGGTGGTGCTGGCCTTCGGCGCGGTCGGTCTGGCGGTGGCCGCGCTGGCGTTCTTCGCGGTCACCTTCGGCGCCGCGCTGGAGACCGGCCTGTCCGCCGCGTACGCCGCCGCGCAGTACTTCGGCTGGCAGTGGGGCAAGCGGGTCAGTCCCCGCGAGGCGGCCCGCTTCCACACGGTACTGCGGGTCAGCGTGCTGCTCGGGGTGCTCCTGCTGCTCACCACGGTCGACCCGGTGACGCTCACCGAGTACATGTTGATTATCAGTGCGGTGGCGTTGCCGCTGACCTACCTGCCGATCCTGGTGGTCGCCAACGACCGCACCTACCTGGGCGACCGGGTCAACGGTCGAGCACTCAACCTGCTGGGCTCGGTGCTGCTGCTGGTCATCCTCGTCGCGTCGATCGTCGCCGTACCGCTGGCGATCGGTACGAGGATGGGCCAGTGAGGATCCAGGTCAGCCAACAGCTGCTCGACCGGCAACTCGTCGACCGGGACGGGCGGCTGATCGGCAAGGTCGACGACGTGGAGTTCGCGTTCGACGCGGACGGCGTGCCGTACCTGCGGTCGCTGCTCAGCGGGCCGGGGGTGCTCGGGCAGCGGGTCGGCGGGCGGCTCGGACGGATGCTGGTGCTGGCCGCCGAGCAGTTCGTCACGGATCGCCCGATGCGGCCGCTGCGCATCCCGTACGCCCTGATCGAGCGGGTCGACAGTGCGGTGTGGCTGCGAGTGGGCGCCGACGAGCTGCCCACCTCGCCGGTGGAGCAGTGGTTGCGCCGGAATCTGATCGGCCGGATCCCGGGAGCGAACCGTGCGAGCGGGTGAGCTGCTCGGCCGGATCGCGTACGACCTCCAGGGCCGCCGGTTGGGTCGGGTGGTGGACCTCGTCCTGCGGGGTCCCGCCGACGGCCCGCTGCGGCTGACCGACCTGGTCGTCGCGCGGCACTGGTACGGGCGGATGAGTGGGCGGCTGATCGGTCCGCAACGGCACCCGTCGGGTCCGTGGGCGGTCCGCGCGCTGGCCCGGATGCTCGGTCGCCGCACCAGGCAGCTGCCGCTCGACCGGGTGCGGTTGGACCCACCGCTGCCGGAGCCGCCCGCTGCCGACCCGGCGGGTTGACTCAGCGCCGGTTGCCGTCCAGCACCGGCGGCAGATCCGTCGGCGTGCCCGCCGTGCCGTCCGGGCGCGTCTCGGGCGCGTCCACGGCGGCGGGGACAGCGGGCTCGGGCACGTCGGCGGGTACGGCCGGATCGGATGCGGGCACCTCGACGACGGGCTCGTCCGGGTCCGTGCGCGTCTGGGCCGTGCGACGCAGCCGGACACCGGAGACCACCCGGTCGTCGGCGAGGGTCACCTCCAGCCGCCAGCCGTCGACGGTCAGCTGCTCCCCGGCGGCGGGGATCCGGCCGAGACCGGCCAGGACCAGCCCGGCCACGGTGGTGTACTCGCCGTCCGGGCGTCCGGGCAGCTCCACACCGATGTCGGAGAGGTCGTGGATGGGAAACGTGCCCGGCAACAGCAACGCACCGTCGGCGTCGGTGCGTACCTCGCCGACATCGCGGTCGGTCTCGTCGTAGATCTCCCCGACGATCTCCTCGAGGATGTCTTCCAGGGTGACGATGCCCTCGACGGCACCGCGCTCGTCGACGACCAGGGCCATGTGCTGGCGTTCGGCCTTGAACCGGCGCAGCGCGTCGACCACCGGCACCGAGTCCGGCAGCAGCATCGGCGCGCGGGCGTACTCGTCGACCGGCTGGTCGCCGCCGACGCCGACCAGGTCCCGCAGGTGGATCACGCCCACCGCGTCGTCCAGCCCTCCGTGGCGTACCACCGGCGCGCGGGAGTGCCCGGAGGCGGCCAGCACGATTCGGGCGGCCTCCGCCGTGGTGCCGCTGTCCAGGCAGAAGACCCGCAACCTCGGCACCAGCACGGCCCGGAGCCGTCGCTCGGCGATCTCCACGGCGCCGGCGATGATGGTCTGCTGCTCCTTGGTGAAGCCGTGGTGGCCGGCCACGATGTCCCGCAGCTCGTCCGGGCTGATCTCGTCCCGCTCGGGCTTCGGGTCCAGCCCGAAGAGTCGGACCACCAGGTCGCTGGTGGCGCCGAGCACCCAGACGGCCGGCCGGGTGAGGGCGGCCAGCAGGTTCAGCGGCCGGGCGACGAGCAGCGCCCAGCGCTCCGGGATCTGCATCGCGATCCGTTTCGGGGCCAGCTCGCCGAAGACCAGGGTGACGAAGGTCAGCACCAGGGTGACCAGCACCACGGAGACCGGGCCGGCGGCCCGGCCGAGGATCCCTTCCAGCACCGGCACCAGCGGCTTGGCCAGCGACACCGCGGCGGCGGCCGAGGCGAGGAACCCGGCCAGGGTGATGCCGATCTGGATGGTGGCCAGGAAGCGGTTGGGGTCGCGGGCCAGCCGGGCCAGCACCCGGCCCGTGCGCCCGGTGCGTTCCAGCCGCTGGACCTGGCTGTCGCGCAGCGAGACCAGCGCCAGCTCGCTCCCCGCGAAGATCGCGTTCAACACGATCAGGACTGCGACCAGGGCCAGCTGGCTCCAGTAGCTCTGCACGCCCGGTTCTCCCTCGCTGGACCGCGCCCGGTGGCGGCCCCACCGGCGTAGCGGTGCCTATGCCCACTCGTTCCGGCGGTGAATCATCGCCCTGGCACCACGGCCGCGACAGCCAGCGCTGGCGCGACGGGCGGGACGGTCAGCCCTGGGGCAGCGCGGGGGCGGGCAGATCCAGCACGTACGACTCCCCCGCCCGGTGGAACCCGAGCCGGTGGTAGTACGGGGCGATCATGCCCGGTGGGCTCACCACCTGACGGAAGCCCCGGTCGGTGAACAGGCTGCTGCGCCGGTAGACGAACTCGCCGGGGGTGAAATCCCGAAACGGCGGGGTGACGTAGTCCAGGTCGACCTGGGCCACTCCGTCGCCGACGTCGCGCACCAGCACCACACCGACGACCTCGTCGGCGCGTACCACGAGGAAGGCCGATCGACCCGCCGGTTGGTCCGGGTGGAACCCCGGGTTGAAGCGGGCGATGTCGGCGGCGTGCACCCGCAGCGTGTGGGCCAGGAACGCGTCGTCGGCGCCCACCTCGACCACCTGGTAGGTCTGCTCGTCGTGGCGGGTGGTGAGCAGCCGCCGCAGGTACCAGATGTTGATCACGGCCAGCACCACGTTCAGTCCGACCATGGGCCAGACCTGTATCGCGGCGTTGTAGCCGATCAGGACGGCGCAGCCGACCAGGTTGAGGGCGCGCAGCCGGAGGATGCGCGTCTGCAGCAGCGACCACACCAGCAACGCGGAGCCGGCCCAGCCGGTCAGTTCCAGCCAGTTCACCCCGCGAGGGTAGTCGCCGCCCTGGTCAACCTCCGTTTCAGGGGGCGGATCACGCCGCAGCGGGTAAGGATCACGCCGGTAGTTCCAGGACGTACTCGTCGACCTCGTGGCCCCGGCCCGGGGCGTACGCCCGGTCGGTGCCGCGCACCACGAACCCGCACCGGCGCAGCACCGCCAGCGAGGCGGTGTTGTCGGTGGCCGCCCGCGCCACCAGCGGCCGGTGCCGGACCTCCCGCACCAGCGCGGCCAGGGCGCGGGTGGCGTACCCGCGTCCCCAACGGGTCCGGTCGATCCAGTAGCTGACCTCGGTGCGCTCCCCGACGGGGAAGGCCAGCACGTGACCGACCACGACGTCGTCGACGGTGACGGTGCGGGCCACGATCGCCGGGTCGGTCAGGATGCGTACCCAGTGTGCGGCGAACCCGCGCGGGTCGGCCGGGTCCACGGCGCCGAAGGCGGCCATCCGGTTGGCCTCGGGGTCGAGCTGGTGGACGTAGAACTCCACGAGGTCGTCCTCGGCCACCGGTCGTAGCCGCAGGTCGTCAGTCACCGGCCGACCATACGCGTCGAGGCGTCCCCGTCCGGGACGCCACCGGGGACGGCAGGGCCGTTGGTCCCGGGCCGTGCGGGCGGATCGCCCCTGCCGGGCGTCGCCGGTCTGGACGAGGCTGGAGTCGACAGGCGTGCCGCCGGGGCGCGCCGGGCGCACAGGGCGGAGTGGGCGGTGACCGGACTCCAGGTCGCGGATGGGGACGTGGGCAGCGACGACATGGTCGCGGCGACAGTCGGACTCACCTCGACCGAGGCCGCTCGCCGGCTGCGGACCGACGGCCCGAACGTCGCGGCGACACCGCCCCGACGGCACCTGGCGACCCGGATCGTGCGCCAGCTCACCGATCCCCTGGTCGCGCTGCTGCTCGCCGCCGCCGTGGTCACCACGCTGCTGCGGGACTATCCCGACACCGCCGTGATCCTGCTCGTGGTGGCGGTCAACACCGCCATCGGGGTGGTGCAGGAGGTACGCGCCGACCGGGCCATCGCCGCCCTCGACCAGCTCGCCGCGCCGACCGCCCGCGTGGTCCGGGACGGCCGGGACGCGGTGTTGCCCGCTGCCGAACTGGTCCGGGGCGACCTGGTCCGGGTCGAGGCCGGTGACGTGCTCCCGGCCGATCTGCTGCTGCACGACGCGAGCCGGCTCCACCTGGACGAGTCGGCCCTGACCGGGGAGTCGGTGCCGGTCTTCCGGGCCTCGGGTGAGGAGGTCAGCGCCGGCACGGTGGTGACCACCGGTCGGGCCGACGGCACGGTGGTACGCACCGGCGCGTCGAGCGCGCTCGGCCGGATCGCCACCCTGGCGGCCACCACCCGACCGGCGGCCACCCCGCTGCAACGGCGCCTCGGCTCGCTCGGCCGGATCCTCGGCCTGGCCGCGGTGGCCCTGTCCGGGCTGGTCTTCGCCGTCGGTCTGCTCAGCGGTCGACCCCTGGTGGAGATGGCGGTCACCGCGGTGAGCCTGGTGGTCGCCGCGGTGCCGGAGTCGCTGCCCGCCGTGGTGACGCTGGCCCTCGCGCTCGGTGCGCGCCGGATGGCCACAGCGCGGGCGATCCCCCGCCGGCTGCACGCGGTGGAGACGCTCGGCTCGGTCACCGTGATCGCCTCGGACAAGACCGGCACCCTCACCGAGGGGCGGATGGCCGTGCAGCAGGCGGTCACCGGCGACGGCGTACGGTTCGGGGTCGCCGGCAGCGGCTACGACCCGCACGGCACCGTGCACCGCGACGGCACGCCGGTGGTTGTGTCGGACGAGCTGCGCCGACTGGCCCGGGCCGGGCTGCTCTGCAATGACGCGACCCTCGCCCCGCCGACCGAGCAGCGGCCGTCCTGGGGTGCCGTGGGTGATCCGTTGGAGGCGGCCCTGGTGGCCTTCGCCGCGCGCTGCGGCCTGGACCCGCAGAGCACCCGCAACGCCTGGCCCCGGATCGCCGAACACCCCTTCGACCAGCAGCTACGCCGGATGACCACGGTGCACCGCGCGTGTGGGCGCGGCTACCTGGTGGTGTGCAAGGGCGCCCCGGAGAACGTGCTCACCACGCCGCTGCTGGACGCCGACGCCGACGAGTTGGCCCTGCTGACCGCCGCCGCGCAGCGGTTGGCCGGCGACGGGCTGCGGGTGCTGGCGCTGGCCGCCGCCCTGGTGGACCGGCCACCGGCCGACCCCGCGTACCCCGACGGGCTGCGTCCGGTGGGTCTGGTCGCGGTCGGCGATCCGCTGCGTGCCGGTGCGCCACAGATCGCCGCCGGTTTCGCCGACGCCGGGGTGCGGCTGGTGCTGGTCACCGGCGACCATCCGGCGACCGCGGCGGCCATCGCCGGTGAGTTGGGCCTGTGGGCCGAGGGCGACCCGGTGGTACGCGGCGACGACGGCGACCCGGCCGCGGCGCCACCGGCGGCGCGGGTGTTCGCCCGTACGCAGCCGGAGCAGAAACTCGACATCATCGCCGGGTTGCAGTCCCGAGGTCACGTGGTGGCGATGACCGGCGACGGCGTCAACGACGCGCCCGCCCTGCGCCGCGCTGACATCGGCGTGGCCATGGGTGGCGGTACGGAGGTGGCCCGGCAGGCGGCCGACCTGGTGCTGGTCGACGACGATCTGTCCACGGTGGCCACCGCGATCGGTGAGGGTCGCCGGATCTACGACAACATCCGCCGGTTCCTGCGCTACGCCCTCGCCGGCGGGGTGGCGGAGATCGCGGTGATGCTGCTCGGGCCGTTGTTCGGGCTGCCCGTACCGCTGCTGCCGGCGCAGATCCTCTGGATCAACCTGCTCACCCACGGCGTGCCCGGGGTGGCCCTGGGCGCCGAGCCGGCCGAGCCCGGCGCCCTGCGTCGGATACCGCGCTCGCCGCAGGAGTCGGTGCTCGGCGCGGGGCTGGGCCGACAGATCCTGGTCGGCGGCGCACTGATCGCGGCGGTGACCCTGGGCGCGGGCGTGCTCGCCGCCCACTGGGGCCGTCCGTGGCAGTCGGTGGTCTTCGTGGTTCTCGGGCTGGCCCAGCTCGGGGTCGCCCTGGCGGTCCGCGCGCCCCGACCGCCGGGGCGCCGGTGGGTGAATCCGGCGTTGCCGCTCGCGGTCGCCGTCTCCGCGCTGCTCCAGGTCGCCGGGGTGCTGCTGTCGCCGCTGCGGGAACTGCTCGGCACCGAGGCCCTCGGTGTCCCGGAGTTGCTGGCCTGCGGCGTGGTCAGTGTCCTGCCGGGTCTGGTGCTGCGGCTGGCCCGGCGAACGCCAAGAATTGACGACGGCATGTCCACCCATTCTGCTGCCGTCGGATGACAGGCTGACGGGGACGTCGAGGAGGCGAGTGTGATGGTCAGTAAGACCGGTGCTCCCATCGTGGTGGGGGTGGACGGATCCGAGACCGCCCTGCAGGCGGTGCGCGTCGCGGCGCGGGAGGCGGCGCAACGGAACCGTCCGCTGCGGATCGTGCACGCGTTCATCTGGCCGCTGATGAAGGTGCCGTTGGGGCCGGCGCCGGGCGCGCCCGCCGACGCGGGGCTCCGTGGCCAGGCCGAGCGGTGCGTCGCCGAGGCGGTCGCCGAGGCCGGGAAGGTGGCCCCGGAGGTGGCGGTGACCGGCGCTGTCGTCGACGGGGCGGCGAGCCCCGTCCTGCTCGCCGAGGCCCGGGACGCGGCGCTGGTCGTCCTCGGCAACCGTGGTCTGGGTGGCTTCGCCGGGCTGCTGCTCGGCTCGGTGGCCGTGCAGGTCAGCGCGCACGCCGAATGCCCGGTGCTGGTGGTGCGCGGCGAGGTGCGGGCGGACGGGCCGGTGGTGGTGGGGGTGGACGACTCGGACCTGTCCCGGGAGGCCGTGCGGTTCGCCTTCGAGGAGGCGGCGTGGCGCGGCACCGAACTGGTGGCGGTGCGCGCGTGGCTGTATCCGACCCCGGTCGGTCCCGGGGACATCCTGCCGCTGGTCTACGACCTGGACGCCTTCCGGGACGAGGAGGAACGCGTCCTCGCCGAGGCGGTGGCGGGCTGCTCCGAGCGCTATCCGGAGGTGCCGGTGCAGCGGCGGTTGGTGCGCGGCTCCGCGGGTCGGGCGCTGGTGGAGGAGTCCCGTACCGCTCAACTGGTGGTGGTCGGGGCCCGGGGGCGCGGGGCGCTGGGCGGGTTGCTGCTCGGCTCGGTCAGCCACGCCGTGCTGCACCACGCGCACTCCCCGCTGGCGATCGTCCGGAAGCTGCGTACGGTCGAGGAGACCTGACCGGTGGCGTGTCGAGGTGTCCCGGGGCGGGACACCTCGACAATGACCTGACCGACCGATGGAGAGACGATGAACCGACCTGTCGTGGTGGGGGTGGACGGATCGCCACCGAGCCTGGTGGCCGCGGAACACGCGGCGCAGGCGGCGGTGTGGCGATCCCGGCCGCTGCACCTGGTACACGGCTACCTGCACCCGCTCGGCTACGGCGTGCCGATCAACCCGTACGAGGTGGGCATACCGGCGGCGTCGGAGGACGGTCGCAAGATGCTCGAACAGGCCGCCGCCGACTTGGTCGACCGGTGGCCGGGGCTCTCGGTCGAGGTACGCCAGGTGGCTGGTGGGCCGGGTGCGACGTTGGTCGAGGAGTCCCGCCGGGCGGAGCTGGTGGTGGTGGGCAGCCGGGGCCTGGGCGGCTTCGCCGGGCTGCTGCTCGGTTCGGTCGGCACCCAGGTCGCCTCGCACGGTCACTGCCCGGTGCTGGTGATCCGACCGCCGGACCGTCCGGTTCCCTCCGAGGGGCCGGTGCTGGTCGGGGTCGACGGGTCGGAGTCGGCCGAACTCGCCGTCGGGTACGGCGCCGAGGAGGCTGTCCGCCGGGGCGGCACGCTGGTGCTGGTGCACGTCGCCGACGAGGGGGACGACGACGGGGCGGCGCTGCTCGCCACCGCCGGGGCGGCGGCGCGGGGCAGCCACCCGGGGCTGACCGTGGACGAACGGGTGATCGTCGCGCCGAAGGCCGACCACGCGCTGATCGAGGCGAGCGGGGACGCGGCGCTGGTGGTGGTCGGATCGCGCGGTCGGGGTGGCTTCGCCGGGCTGTTGCTCGGCTCGGTCAGCCAGGCGCTGGTGCACCATGCCCGGTGCCCGGTGCTCATCGCCCACCCGCACCAGCCGCAGCAGTGAGAGCTCGACCGGGCCGCCTGCCGGCGGCCCGGTCGAGGGTGGTCAGGTGTCCTGGCCGCCGAGCAGTTGGTCGAAGCTGGTGGTGAGGGCGAACGGGTCGGCGGGCCCGTCGGACGGCGCGCTGCGCCGTACCAGGTCGGCCAGTTCCCGGCCGGCGCGGTCGATCCGGGCGCGCAACGCGCCGTCGACAGCACCGCCGGCCCAGTCCTCCGGTGCGGCGAAGACCGCGGTCGGCGCCACCACCGCCCGCAGGTAGGCGAACATCGGGCGGAGCGCGTGCTCCAGCGCCAGGGAGTGCCGTGCCGTGCCGCCGGTCGCGCCGATCAGCACCGCACGGCCACTCAGGGCGTCGGCGTCGACCAGGTCGAAGAACGACTTGAACAGCCCGTTGTACGAGGCGTTGAAGATCGGACTGACGGCGATCAGACCGTCGGCGCCGGTGACGTCGTCCAGGACCTGCCGCAGCGATTCCGACGGGAAGCCGGTGAGCAGGTGGTTGACGATGTCGTGGGCGTGCTCGCGCAGCTCGACCGGGCGCAGGGTGACCTGCTCGCCGTGCCGGACCAGCTCGTCGCGGGTGGCCGCGGCGAGCTGGTCGGCGAGCAGCCGGGTCGAGGAGGGCTGGCTGAGCCCGGCCGAGACCACGGCGAGGGTACGCGCGGTCATCCGGCCGCCTCCGGCGTCCGACAGGGTCATCGGGCCTGCTCCGGTGCCCGGCCGGTGACGTCGTCGACGGCGTGCACGGTGTTGTCGCCGCCACCACCGGCGGCGGCCCGCAGCGAGGCGTGGGTCGGCGCCAGCGGCACGTGGGCCGGGCGCAGCGACTCGAACTCCTTGCGCAGCACCGGCACGACCTCCTCACCGAGCAGGTCGAGCTGCTCCAGGACGGTCTTCAGGGGCAGCCCCGCATGGTCGATGAGGAACAGTTGCCGCTGGTAGTCGCCGACGTAGTCACGGAAGCCGAGGGTGCGGTCGATGACCTGCTGCGGGCTGCCCACGGTCAGCGGGGTCTGCGCGGTGAACTCCTCCAGCGAGGGTCCGTGGCCGTAGACCGGCGCGTTGTCGAAGTACGGGCGGAACTCGCGCACCGCGTCCTGGGAGTTGCGGCGCATGAAGACCTGACCGCCGAGACCCACGATGGCCTGGTCGGCGCTGCCGTGACCGTAGTGCGCGAAACGCTGGCGGTACAGGCCGACCATCCGCCGGGTGTGCTCGGCGGGCCAGAAGATGTGGTTGGCGAAGAAGCCGTCGCCGTAGTAGGCGGCCTGTTCGGCGATCTCCGGGCTGCGGATGGAGCCGTGCCACACGAACGGGGGCACCCCGTCGAGCGGGCGTGGCGTCGAGGTGAACGACTGCAAGGGGGTACGGAACTTGCCCTTCCAGTCGACCACGTCCTCGCGCCAGAGCCGGCGCAGCAGGTCGTAGTTCTCGATCGCGAGCGGGATGCCGTTGCGGATGTCCTGGCCGAACCAGGGGTAGACCGGCCCGGTGTTGCCCCGGCCCATCATCAGGTCGACCCGGCCGTCGGCGAGGTGTTGCAGCATCGCGTAGTCCTCGGCGATCTTCACCGGGTCGTTGGTGGTGATCAGCGTGGTCGCCGTGGAGAGCAGCAGCCGCTCGGTGCGGGCGGCGATGTAGCCCAGCATGGTGGTGGGTGAGGAGGGCACGAACGGCGGGTTGTGGTGCTCGCCGGTGGCGAAGACGTCGAGGCCGACCTCCTCGGCCTTGAGCGCGATGGTGACCATCGCCTTGATCCGCTCGGCCTCGGTCGGCTCCCGCCCGTTGGTCGGGTCGACCGTGACGTCGCCGACGGTGAAGACTCCGAACTGCATGACCGCTCCTCGTGTCGTCCGACCGGGGCGGGTGGCCCCGACGCTCCCGACAACATAGTTGACGCGTCAACTATTCCGCTCACCGGCTTGTGCCAGTGTCCCCCGCCCCGCCGTTCCCATCCCCGGCACCGTCAGGTTCGTCGTCGTGGCACGTGCCGGCGGTACGGGCTGACGGTCGGGTCGCCGGTGATCCAGAAACGCCAGGGCACCTCGTGGGCGGCGGCCACGCCGACGCGCGGCCCGGCGGAGACGGCTGCCGGTGCGACCGGGCGGGTCGACGGCGTCAACAGCAACGGTCCGGTCCCGTCGAACACGCAGGTGCCGTTCGCCGTCGCGTCGACACCCAGCGCCACCACCAGCCGGGCCGGCCCACGGGCGAGGTCGCGGTCGGGCACCTCCCCGCGTCGCTTGCGGGCCAGGTCCAGGCCGTCGACCACCTCACCGGCGCGCAGCAGGACCGCCGCCGCCTCCCCCTCACCCCCACAGACGACATTGAGACACCAGTGCATGCCGAAGACGAAATAGGTGTAGGCGTACCCGGCCGGGCCGAACATGACCCTCGTCCGGGGCGTGGGACCTCGGTGGGCGTGCGAGGCGGGGTCCACCCCGGTTCCCGCGTACGCCTCGACCTCGGTCAGCCTGATCCGGACCCCGTTCGCCGCCACCTCCCAGCCGAGCAACGTGCGTGCGGTCTCGGCGACGTGTGCGGCAGGAGCGCGCAGCCAGGGATGGTCCACCCGTCCAGGTAACCCGGCCCGACGCCCGACCGGCAACCTCGCGCTGATCCGACCCGGCCGTCACTGTGGGCGTCGACGTGCGACGAGGTCGTTCTCGTACGCGGCGATGACGAGCTGCGCCCGATCCCGGGCGTCGAGCTTGGTGAGCAGGTTGCCGATGTGGGTCTTGACGGTCTTGATCGAGATGGTGAGTGACCGCGCGATCTCGTCGTTGGACAGGCCGCGCGCCACGAGAGACAGCACCTCCGTCTCGCGCCCGGTGAGCCCGTCGATCCTCCGGACCTCCGGCGGGCCGGGCCGGTCGAGGTAGTGCGCGACGAAACGGGTGAGGATGCTGGGGGCGAAGAGGGACTCGCCCGCGTGGGTGCGCCGAATGGCGTCGACGAGTTGGTCCGGGTGGGCGTCCTTGAGCAGGAAACCGTGCGCTCCGGCGCGCAGCGCGGCGGCCACGTACTCGTCGAGCGCGAACATGCTGAGCACGACGACCCTGGTGCCGCCCAGGTCGGCGGCGGCGGTGATGCGTTCGGCCGCTTCGATGCCGTCGCCGTCGGGCATCCGGATGTCCATCAGGACGACGTCGGGACGGCGTTCCCGGGTGAGCGACACCGCCTCGTTTCCGGTGGCGGCCTGACCGACGACGGTCAGTCCCGGGGTGCCGTCGATGAGCAGGGCGAGGCTGTGCCGCAGCAGCGGCTGGTCGTCCGCGACGAGCACCCGGATGGCGGTGGCACGACCCGGTGGTTCAGTGGTCATGGGGAGCACCGGGCCGGCAGCCGTGCCGTCAGGTGGAAGCCCGGCCCGACCGGACCGACGTGCAGGGCACCGTCGAGCATGCTCACCCGCTCGCGTAGCCCGTCCAGGCCGTGCCCGGCACCGGGGCGCGGTCGCCAGCCGGGCCGGGGCCCGTCGTCGCGTACGCTCACCACGATCGCGTCGCCGTCGCGGTCCACGGTGACGTGCGCGCGGGTCGGACCGGCGTGCCGGGCGGTGTTGCTCAGCCCCTCGCGGACGATCGCGCACACCGCGAGTTGCACGCCGGGTGGCACCTGACCGACATTCCGCACGTCGACGGTGGCGGTGATCCCGGTGGCGGTGGCGGACCGCACGATCTCCGGTAGGGCGTCGAGTGTGTCGGGTGGCCGCAACGGAGCGGATTCGCCGCCCGGTGCGCGGAGCACGTCGAGCATCCGCCGCAGTTCGGCGGTGGTCTGCCGACCGATCCTCTCGATGTCGGACAGCGCGTTCGCCTGTTCGGTGGCACCGGTCGGCCCGGTCATCCGCGCGGCCGTGGCGGCACGGACGGTGACCAGGCCCATGCCGTGCGAGACCAGATCGTGCAGCTCACGGGCGATACGCAGGCGTTCGGCCGCCGCAGCCCGCTCGGCGGCCCACGCGGTCAGCCGGTCCTCGTACACCCGGCGTTCGTGTCGGACGCGCAGCACCGCCCAGAGCGACGCCACGACAGCGACCGCGGTGATCAGCGTCAGCAGGAGTGTCCCGGCCGGCCCCTCGGCACCCGCCGTGGTGAGGCAGAGGAGCAGGATCACCGGCACCACGACGGCGACGGCGGTCAGCCAGGATCGCCGTGCCGGTCGCCCGTCAGGTGCCACCTCGCGAGTCTAGGAACCCGGACCGTGCCAGCACATCGGACCTGGGTCGGAGCGACCTGGGGTGGGGGCAGCCAGTGGAAGTCCCGGCTCTGGTCCGATGACGCGGACCACCACGTCGGGCTGACATGGTGGGCATGCTGTCAGTCGAGCGTCTGGTCAAGCGGCGCGGCTCCCGCGAGATCCTCACCGACGTCACCTTCCGGGCCGCACCGGGCCGGGTGACCGGTCTACTGGGGCCCAACGGTGCGGGCAAGTCGTCCACCCTGCGCATCCTGCTCGGCCTGGACCGGGCGGATGCCGGCACAGCCCTGGTCGACGGCCGACCGTACCGGCGGCTGCGTCAGCCGCTGCGCACGGTCGGATCGATGCTGGACGGTTCCGGCGCGCACCGCTCCCGTACCGCCCGCAACCACCTCACCTGGATGGCGCGCAGCAACCACATCCCGACCCGACGGGTCGCCGAGGTGCTCGACCAGGTCGGGCTCGGTGCCGTCGGAGGCACCCGGGTCGGTCGGTTCTCGTACGGCATGTGCCAGCGACTCGGGTTGGCCGCCGCGCTGCTCGGCGAACCCCGTGCGCTGGTGCTCGACGAGCCGGTGAACGGGCTCGACCCGGAGGGCATTCGCTGGATCCGAGGACTGCTGCGCGGTCACGCGGACGCCGGCGGCACCGTGCTGCTCTCCAGCCATCTGATCAGCGAGGTCGACCAGATCGCCGACGACCTGGTCGTCATCGCCCACGGGCGGGTCGTCGCCGCCGGCCCGACCGGCGAGGTCACGGCCGGGTACCCGACCCTGGAGGATGCCTTCTTCGCCCTCACCGGACCGACGGCAGGTGGGCGATGAGCTTCCCCAACACGGTCGCCGCCGAGATACGCAAGACGGCGACGCTGCCGGCGACCATGGTCGCCCTGGCTGTCGCCGTGCTCGGTCCGGTCGCGATCACCCTGATCAACGCCGTCGGTGTCCGCGCCGCGCTGCGCAGCGGACGACCCGAGCTGACGGCCTACACCTCGCCGGTCGAGGCGGTCTTCTCCGCGGTACCGATCGGCACGGTCGGCGCGGTGGTCCTCGGCGTCGTCGCCGTCAGCGCCGAGTACACCGCGAACCGAGCGAACATCGGCGGCGGACGGCAGATCACCACGACCCTCACCGCCACCCCCGGCCGGCTCGGCGTGCTGGCCGGCAAGGCGATCGCCGTCAGTCTGCTGGTCGCGGTCGCGGCCCTGGTGGCGATTCCCGCCTCGTTGGCGCTGGCCGACAAGATAATCGGCGGGTACGCCCCACCGACTCCGGACGGAGTGCTGTCCCGCTCGGTCGGTGCCGGGATCTACTGGATGCTCACGGCGCTGACCGCCCTCGCGGTCACGGTCTTCACCCGCAACGGCATCGCTCCGATCATCGTGCTCGTGGTGAACAGCTCCCTCGTCTCGGTCTCCGTGCTGCTGTCCCACCTCACCCCGCTCGCCAGGTTCCTGCCCGACCTCGCGGGCATGAGCATGTTCGCCGGTGACCTGTTGGCGTTCGACGAGGCGCTCGCCCCGCTCCCCGGCGGCCTGGTCATGGCGACGTGGACGGCGGGGCTGCTCGTGCTGGCCGGTGCGGTCTTCCGGTGGCGGGACGCGTGAGCCGCTCCCATGCCCGGGCCGCCGCCACGGAGCTGACCAAGCTGTCCGGCCTTCCTGCGGTGCCGGCCACGGCCGTCGGCACGATCGGCGCGGCGATGGTCATCACCGGGGCACTGGCCGCCGCTCCGCTGGGTGCGGACGACCCGGTCGCGGTCGTCCTCCAGGCGGTGCCGTACCTCCAGGCCGGCACCGTCGCGCTCGGCGTCCTCGTGGTCGGTACCGAGTACACCGATGGGCAGATCCGCACCACCCTGCTGTGCGTACCGGACCGCCTGGCGGTGCTGGTCGGCAAGGGCATCGCCTACCTGGCCTGGGCCACCGGAACCGCTGTCGCGGCGCTCGTCACCGGGCTGCTCACGGCCCGCGTCGCACTGTCCACACACGACGTTCCCGTGGTCACCGATTCTCCTGTGTGGAGGGTCGTCGGCGCGGCGGCCTATCTCGTGCTCATCGGATCGCTCGGTCTGGCGCTGGCCACGCTCACGCGGGCCGTCGTCCCCGCTCTCGTCGTCACGCTCAGCCTCATCCTGGTCGTTTCGCCGGTGCTGGGCACCGTCACCCCGCACGCCCGATACCTGCCGGACCGGGCGGGGGCCCTGCTCTACCTTCCCGACCCGGCACCGCCCCTGACGCCCGTCAGCGGCCTGCTCGTCCTGCTCGGCTGGATCGCCGTCACCGGGGGCGGAGCGGCGGCTGCCTTCCGACGCCGGGACGCCTGAGCGAACCCGTCCCGGCCGCCGACCGATCCCCTGCCGCAGGGGATCGGTCGGCACGTTTCATCCACACCTGGCGGGTACTCCGGCATATCGGCGCCGTCGTAGGTGCACAGCATCTCCGAGTGAGGGAGTACGCGATGCCCGATCAGCAGCCCACCATCATCTTCGTGCACGGCGCGTTCGCCGAGTCGGCGAGCTGGAACGGTGTGATCGAGCGCCTCGGGGCCTACCACGTGCTGGCCGCCGCCAATCCGCTGCGCAGCCTCCCCGGCGACGCCGCCTATCTGTTGGACGTGATCCGAGGGGTCGGCGGCCCGGTCATCCTCGTCGGGCACTCGTACGGCGGCATGGTGATCACGCAGGCGGCGGCCGACAACCCGACGGTGCGCGCCCTGGTCTACGTCAACGCCTTCGCCCCGGAGACCGGCGAGAGCGCACTGTCGCTGTCCGGGCAGTTCCCCGGCAGCACCCTCGCCGACACCCTGGTGCAGTATCCGGTGTCCACCGGCGGTAACGAGGTGGCGATCGGTCAGGACGCCTACCACAAGCAGTTCGCCGGGGACGTCTCCAGCGAAGTCGCCGCCCTCATGGCCCGCACCCAGCGGCCGGTCACCGAGCAGGCCCTGAACGACGCTCTCACCGGCGACCCCGCCTGGCGGACACTGCCCAGCTGGTTCGTGTTCGGCGATGCCGACATGAACATCCCGGTCGCCGCACACCGGTTCATGGCCGAACGGGCCAAGCCGCAGGGCCAGCGTGAGCTGATCGGCGGCTCGCACGCGATGGCCGTGGCCCGACCGGGCGAGGTCGCCGAAACCGTCATCGAAGCAATCCGAGGCATCGGCGGCTGACGCCTCGTGCGGGTCGCCACCGCGTGCGCGCCACCGGGGCGCACGAGGATCGGCGGCCCGTGGCTCACAGGCGCAGGGCCTCAACGGCGTCGCGGAGCGTGGCCGCTCGCGCAAGCGGCCGGAGGACGCCCTCCTCGGCCAACCAGAGGTGGCAGGTACCGCGGTTGAATGATGCCGTGACGGGTTGGCCGGCGTAGTGGTTGCCGAGCCGGCGGATCAGCACGGTCGGGTCCGGCGGCGGTGGCGACGGTGCGGCCTGCGGGACGGGTACCGGCTGCTCCGGGTCTCGGGGCACGGTGGCGAGCAGATGGTTGTCCAGGTGCTCGACGCAGCGGGCGACGGCCAGTTCGACGCTGGCGTACAGCGGCAGCTCAGGGCCGATCTCGGCGTCGCGCGCCGCGAGCCCCACGTGCCACCGCTCCCCCTGGATCTTCGTCGGGTCACCGACGTCGAGCCGGTGGTCGCAGTAGGTCAGCACGGCGGTCAGGTCCACAGCGTGCGCGAGCCGCAGCAGGTCGGTCAGCGACGGTGCGTCAGGGACGGCGGCCAGCACGAACAGGCGCGCTCCGGGTAGCCCGGCGGCGAGGCGTTCGAGGTGCTGCCGGGCCGGCTCGACGTCGGGGTCGAAGGCGGTCACCGTACCGTCGAGCAGGTCCTGGTCGAGCGGCCAGTCCTCGTCGAGACGGCTCAGGTCAGCCGGGCGTACCCCGAAGGTGGTGGCGTGGCGGGCCAGCCGCCAGCGGGTGGGAAGCTGATGCACGGTGGTGCCGTTGGGTTGGTGGCCGACCACCGGCGCGGCCTCGCCCGGCATCGGTCGCCAGGTCTCGTGGCTCACCCGGCGCAGGTCGGTCACGGTCACCGTCAACGCCGCCGGGATGCGCCCGCTGTCCCGGCAGGTCGAGCAGCGCAGCGCCGACGGGGCGAAGCCGGCACCGGCACAGTCCGGGCAGTGCGGGTCAGACCGGCTGGCGGCGGTACGCCGACAGTCGCAGCGGCGCAGCCGGGTGCCGGGCCGGCAGTCCGGGCACGGCCGCTGCGCGATCGGCTCACCCCACCAGACCGGATCGGGCGGCTCGGTGGCCCGCCGCAGCTTCTGCTCGACCCGCTGGACGATCTGGCCGGTCTCCCGCTCGTACAGCTCCTCCACCCGGCCGGCAGGGTGCAGCGGCGTGTGCCACCAACGCCCGTCGCGCCAGATGGCCTGCGCCCCGGGCGCGTCGCCGGCCAGGTCCGCGAGGACCTTCCGGGCGAGCCGGTCAAGATCCACCACCCGGGGTACGTCGGCAGTCGGCACCGGCCGCACCGTGTACGCGGGGGCGTGCCGTCCCCGCTCGTCCAGCCCACGCAGGGCGCTGGCCACGGTGGTGCCGGCGACCGCCGAGGCGAGATCGACGGCACCGGCAACGTGCCGCTCCCGGGGCACCGGCGAGCCGGGCAGGTCGTAGCGCACCTGCCAGAGCAGCCAGCCGTGCCGGTGGCGGGCCTCCACCACCAGGTCGAGGTGAAGCAGATCGGCCAGCCCGCAGAGCCGGGCCAGCTCGTGGCCGGGAACCGCAGGCGACGGTGTTTCGGTGCTGCGTCCCACGTAGACGCGCCACGGGTCGAAATCCTGCCGGGCCAGGGCCGCTGCCTCCAGCGCCAACCGCCGCCGTTGCGGCAGATCGGGCTGCCACGACGTCGGGTACCAGACCAGAATGTCGTCCAGGCGCCGCCGACCCCAGCGCGGGCGCAACCCCCGCACCCCGACCGTCTCGGCCAGCTCGCCGACCAGCTCCCGCGCTCGCCACACCCGTTCCGCGTCGACCTGCGGCACGACCCGACCGGGCACCAGCCGCCGGGAAGCCGCCGCCCCGCTGTCCAGGTTGACCACCGTCACCACGAGCTGCGCCCGCCGCCGCCCGCTCTGCCCGCACCGGTAACACACCTCGGCCACGCTGCCGTCGCCGCCGCAGACCCGACAACCGGCGTACGCCTCGTCGCGGTACGCACCCACGTCCACCACCAGCCGGTCCCCGCCGTCGGTGCAGCAGCACCGCCGCACCAGGAAACCCATCCCCGAACACTCGTCACAGTCGACCACCGCGGTCACTGGTCTGTATCCGTTCGCGACTGTGGGGCTCGCAAACCCGGCTCACTCCTCGCGCTCACAGGTCTGTCTCCGTTCGCGACTGTGGGGCTCGCAAACCCGGCTCACTCCTCGCGCTCACAGCCGACCACCGCCCAAGCCGGCGGGCGCACGCCCCGTCGTGGTCGACCCCCAGCAGGCACCGCCCGCCGCCGGGCAGCCGCAGATCACAGAAGACCCGATGGCGTACGCCCTGCTCGTCCTCGCCCGACACGGTGGTCTCCCCCGGATCGGCCTGCGGCAGCATCGACGCCCAGCGGGCCACCACCCGGGCCAGCCGCTGCGCGCCGGTGAGATCGGACGCCACCACCGGCAGGTGCACGACGTACCGGCCGCTCACCGGTAACGCCCCTGGTTCTCCCGTACCTGCTCGGAGCGCCAACGCCGCAGCGCGGCCTTGACCTGGTCGGCCTCCCGGCGGGACTCGGCCACCTGCCGGTACGCCGCCTCCAGGTCACCGGCGACCTGGTCGAGGAACCTGGCAACCTCGATCGGGTCGTAGCCGCGCCGCCCCAGCGGGAACCGCTGCTGACGCACCTGCCACGGCCGCAGCGGCCGGTAGCTGCCGGTGCGGTAACAGGTCCCCGAAATTGAAGGACTGACGGCTTGTTCGGCGTGCCGCGCGGCGTACCTGGTGTCCGTGGGCCCGGCGGTTCGCCGCCGGAATGGGTTGCGCATGACAGACCTCGCTCTCGTCAGCGTCAGCGATGTGGAAGGCGGGTCCATCGGCCCGCCGCGCACCGACGGACCCGCCACGCACCCACCACCGCAGCCCTGATGGCAGTACGGCAGCGGGGCAGCAGGTTGCCGCGGGGACCAAGTCGGAGGTGATAACTCAGCCGATCCGTGACACTACTCATCGTGTACCGGGTTGGGCCCGATACGCAACTCCCGATTTGGGATGGGGTCGTTGCGGATCGCGCACCGATCCGGAACACTGACTGTCGTGACTGGAAGCCCAACGGTCCGACGTCGACGCCTGGCCGCTGCCTTGCGTCGACTCCGCGAGCAGACCGGCATGACCGCTGACCAGGCGGCCAAGGAGATCGGCATCTCCAAGTCGGCGTTGAGCCGGATCGAGAATGCCCAGGTCTCCGTGATGCCACCGGTCGCCCGGGGCCTGCTGGAGTTGTACGGCGTCGAAGGAGACGAGGTCGACGCACTGGTCCAGGTGGCCAGGGATGCCCGCAAGCGCGGCTGGTGGCAGGCGTACGACGACGTGTTGCCGGAGTGGTTCGAGGTCTACGTGGGTCTGGAGGCGGAGGCATCGGAGATTCGCGCCTTCGAGCCTCAGTTGATCCCCGGCCTGCTTCAGACCGCCGACTACGCCAGAGCCGTGGTGCGCGCCGAACATCCCGATGCGTCGACTGAGGAGGTCGATCGACGCGTCGAGCTGCGGCTACGCCGCCAACGGGCCGACAACCCGCCCAAGCTGTGGGTGGTGTTGGACGAGGCCGTGCTGCGTCGCCCGGTCGGTGGCACCGCCGCCTTCAGGGCGCAGTTGCGGCGACTCGCGGATGAGGCGGACCAGCCTGGGCGCACGATTCAGATCCTCACCTTCGCCGCTGGCGAGTATGGCTCGATGGGTAGCGCCTTCAGCGTCCTCACGTTTCCTGAACCGGCCGATCCCGGCATCGTCTACGTCGAAACCCGCGCGGGTAGCCTCTATCTCGAAGGCCAACAGGTCAGGGAGTACAGCCGAGTCTTCGAGCACCTGGTCGCCACGGCGGCCAGCGCTCGGGAGTCGCGCGACCTGATCCGACGGGCGATCGACGAGTCATGAGAGGACGGCGCGGGTGGAAGAGGTCAGCACGGCCCGCGTGACCTGGCGGAAGAGTACGCGCAGCAACGGATCCGGCAACTGCATCGAGGTCGCGAATGACTTCGCGGGTTCGGTGGGTCTACGGGACAGTAAGGACCCCAACGGCCCGGTCCTCGCATTCAGTCCAGCGGCGTGGGCAACCTTCGTCTCTGGCCTGAAACGGGAGACGCTGCACAACTGAGCGCAGTAGACGGAGGGAACGTCATCCACGCAAGATGGCGTTCTCCCTACTCGTCGAACGCGGGGCTGCGAACAGCCATCAACGTCGGATAGTGTTCGCCCGACTACTGAACAGTGGCGCCCGCCGGGCTGTGCGGTGCGTTCGTCAGTTCCGGGAAGGACGGCATGGCCAGCATCGAGCAGGTAAAAGCCGCGCTCGCCCAGGCAGCCGAGCAGAGCAACACCACCACGAACCAGATCCGGGCGACTGTCGACGGCATCGAGCAGGTGCTCACCCTGCTGCGGATGGTCGCCGCCGGCACCGGTCACCCTGCCCTCGCCGAGTCCATCGCCCGCGCGGAGCAGAGCAAGCAACGGCTGATCGAAGCTGCCACGACACTCCAGGGCAGCACCCAGGCCGCCCAGCAGTACATCAGCGTTCTGGGCTGACCATGAGCGTCGGCGACGTGAAGGCGACTCTCCGCGACGGCACTCTGTCACTCGACCAGGCGAAGGCGACCATCGAGCGCGTCGGTGACAGGCTGGCCGAGGTGCGAAGGATCGCCTCGGCCACGCTCCACGACAGCCAACACCCCGAGGCGCAGAAGGCTCGGAAGGCACTCGCCGATGCGGTACGCGAAGTGGAGTTGGCCCTGCGGACGATTGGCGTCGCCAGGGGACATGCCATCGCGTTCACGAACAAGCTCGGATGAGCAGCCTCCTCACGCGCGTAGTCGCCCAGCTCAACGCGGCGATCGAACAACTCGACGAACTTGCGGTGATGGCCGTACACGCTCAGGAGGAAATTCGCCAAGGGCATAGCCGATATGCGGAGGTACGCCAGGGCACCGATGATCGAGACTGCCGCTTGGCAGTGACGCAGAGCCGCACGGCCGCCGACAAGGCAGGTCGACTCGGTCGACTGACCAGCAACGCCGCCACGCATCTCGCCTCCTACGCCAACGCGATTGCTCCCGGCTCCACCCCTACACGCAACAGCGCAGGTGATGGGTCTCCGTCGGGCGAACGTCTGGTCACCGAGTCGGAGGCGCGCGGCAACAAGGCGGAGGCATTCCTCCGGCGGCACGTCAAGAAGGCCGACGAGACGGAAGGCAACCTCCAGAACGCAGAGCAGGCCGCGACGACTGCGTTCCGCGAATTCGTTCGGGAGGCGAAGGGCGGCGCAGGTGGCACGTCGACGTCCACTACGCAGCCCAAACCCGCCGTGCCGTCGGATCGACCACAGTTGGAGCACCCGGTCACCTCGGTCATCATGGCAGCCGGCGCAGTGGCCGTCGGTCTCAAAGGTCTGTGGAACATGACCAAGAAGAATCGGGAGAGGAAGCCTCGTGACGATCAATCCTGAGATGATCGCCTATATCCGAACGATGGTTAAGGGCGAGCACGCGGAGAACGACCGCATCGAGGCGCGCCTCGACGACCAGGGTTGGGAAGGCTTCGGCACTCTGCTGGGTGCGGTCTTCTACTTTGCCGTCAACCGACGGTTTCCCGACGGTGCTAGTCCGGACGAGGTGATCCGGTTCGTCAGCGAGATGCGGCGCATGACAACCGGTGGCCCCGAAACCGATGCGACCAGTGCCGAAAAGCTGATCATGGCTGCTCTCGATCCCAGCATCGACACCGACATCGACCCGCACGTTGCCGGCCGTGTCCAAGGTCTGACCATCCTGCACACACTCGGCGCGGACACCGTCTCCGACGAGGAGTTGGACGCTCTCCTCACCGAGGCGGCGGCTCTGGCCAGCCGGATCTAACCTCGCACCGCCGCAAGGGTCGAGGGGACAGACGACTGCGGTGGGCGATTGGATGAGTGAGCCACAGTCCGGCGCTGCACGTCCTCACTCGAAGACTGGTCGCCGGGGTGGGCGGCACTGCACGGCCCAACATCGGACGACAGGGTCGGCGGTGTCGCTGCTCCCTGCTACTCGCTCCTGATGTCGGCGAACTCTCTCGCTCGGTTGCCTGGCGGCCCTCCCCGCGACCCGCCCGACCGAAGCAGCCGGGCATTGATCATTGGTGAACGGTGCGCGTGGCGGTTTGACGTGTCCCGGGGTCGGAATCAGGATGTCGCGGTGACATCACGCGAGCTGAAGGCGAAGGCTCAGGCGCTCCGGGCGGCTGGCAGGACACCCAAGCAGATCGCCCGGGAACTCGGGGTCACCCGGGCCGTGGCCACCAATCTCGTACGGGGTACCGCTGTCGACCGGCCGAACCGCGTCCATCCCTCGGAGCTGCCGCTGGTCGGCTGCTGGGTCAGCCGGCAGTGGAGCAACGGCCTGGGCTTCACCGACCGGCCTGACGACTGGGTTGACGACGAGGAACTGCTGCCGATGGCGGTGGGCGCGGGGCTGGTCAGCGTCGCGGTCGCCCGCCGTGCCGGCGACGCGCTGGTCACCTGCGGGTTCCTGGTCGACACCTACTGCCTGGGCGTGAAGAACGCTCTGCCGCCGACAACCTCTGGCCCCGGCGAGTTGCCGTACTTCGTCGCCGACTTCTTCGCGGCGTACGACAGCGAGCCGCTCGCGGCCCCTGCCGACCTCGCCCGTGAGCTGGTCTTCGGTGCCGTCGACTACGCCCGTGGTCTCGGCTTCGACCCGCACCGCGACTTCTACAGCGCCGCCCCGCACCTCGGCACCTGGGAGCCGCCGAGTCGGATCACGTTCGGCCTCGACGGCAAGCCGTACTTTCAGCAGGGACCGCACGACAACCCTCAGCGGATCATCCGTACCCTCGACAAGTCGGTCGGCGCCGGCAACTACCACCTCACGGTGGTGTCGGAGGTGTAGTGACCGTGGCATCGCGGACCGACCACTCGCGGTGAGGCTGCGGGTTCTGCCCGGGGCGATCGAGTTTCCGCAGCGGTGTGGCCGCGACCGACGTGGACGACGTGGAGAGGAAGGCAGCGTGGCCGAGTTCGTGCGTCACACCGAACGGTACGCGGCCGAAGATGTGCACGCCGTGCTGCGGCTGTGCGATTCCGGGCGGCTGCGATGCAGCGAGAAGACGCGGCGGCCGGCGGCGGCCAGCGTGGTCGAGGTGGCCAAGACGCTGGTCTCGGGTGACTTCTATCCGGACGAGCCGATCGCTGCGTTCGCCTGGCCGCTGCTGGTGCAGGCTGGCGGCTTCGCTGAGATCACCAGCGGCAGGTTGCAGGTGACCGCGAAGGGTAGGGCCGCTCTCGCCAAACCACCCGCCACGATTATTCAGGCGATGTGGCGATCCTGGTTGAGCAAGGGGCTGATCGATGAGTTCAGCCGGATCGAGAGCATCAAGGGGCAACGGGCCGCCAATGTGCTCACCGCGCCGAAGGCACGGCGGCAGAAGGTGTCCGAGGCGCTCACCGCCCAGCCTGTCGGCGAGTGGGTCGACGTGGACGCTCTCTTCGCGCAGATGAAGCAAACCGCCTGGTCGCCGCGGGTGGCGCGCAGCGAGCGGGCGCTGTGGAAGCTGTACCTGGAGGACCCGCATTACGGCAGCCTCGGCTACGCCGGGTTCGGCGAATGGGAGCTGCTGGAGGGCCGCTACACCCTCGCGGTGCTCTTCGAGTACGCCGCGACGCTGGGCCTGATCGACGTCGCTTACGACGAGCCGGTCGGCGCCCGCGATGACTACCACGAGAACTGGGGTGCCGACTCCTTCGACGCGCTCAGCCGGTACGACGGGCTGCGGGCGATCCGCCTCAACGACCTCGGCGCGTACGTACTCGGCGTACGCAAGTCGTACACTCCGCCGCAGCCGGAGGCACCCGAGCGTACGTTGAAGGTCCTACCCAACCTCGATGTCGTGGCTGTCGGCTGCCCTTCCCCGGCCGAGTTGCTGGTGTTGGAGAGCTACGCCCGCCGCACCGGTGATCACGTCTGGACCGTGAGCCGGGAGAGTCTGCTCGCCGCCGTCGATGCCGGGCGGCAACCGGACGAGTTCACCGCATTCTTGCAGGCTCGGGCCGCGCAGCCCAACCTACCCGGTGCGCTGCTGACGCTGTTGGATGAGGTCGCCGAGCGGGCCGGGCGGCTCACCGACCTCGGGCAGGTGCGCCTCATCGCCTGTGCGGACCCGGCCCTGGCCACACTGATCAGCCACGACCGGGCGCTACGGTCCCTGTGCCGGCTGATCGGTGACCAGCATCTGGCGGTGCCCGTCAACCGGGATGAGGACTTCCGGCGGGCGCTGACCACCCTCGGCTATGCCGTGCCGGTGGGCGCGTCACACCCGCCCGCGCCACCTCGCCCGCGAGCATCAACAGATCGTTGACAACACTTCGTTGAAGTGTTGCACTGGGGGCATGACCACCGAATCCAGCATCGCCCGAGAGCGGGCACACCACACCCATGCCGCCCTGCAACGGCTCACCGAGCGGCATGCGGCCACCGAGCAGCAGCGTCACCGGCACACCAATCCGTACGCCGCCGACCCGTACGAGGCGATCGCCGTGCTTCTGGCACTGGCCGCCGGGTCAGCCGAGCCGGTGCCGGGTGAGGACCCGGTGGACGAGGCGGATCTGCTCGCTGCGCTGGCGCTCTTCCCGCACCTGCGAGCCGAAATCGACGCCATGGAGGCGGGCCTGTTCAACCTGGCCCGCGCTCGGGGGCTGACCTGGCAGGCGATCGGCCAGGGGCTCGGCCTGGGCAGCGCCCAGGCCGCCAAGCAACGCTCCGACCGCCTCACCACCCGCACCTCCCCCACCCCCGCCGCGCCACGCTGCTGAGGCAGCAACTTCGGGGATGTCGCTGCCTCAGCGAGGCCGGGAGACAGCAACATCCCTGAAGTTGCGCACGACAGCCAGGCGCACGACAGCCAGGCGCACGCGACAGCCAGGCGCGGCGGGGTGGGTCAGCGGGGGACGACGGGTTGGTTGGCCCACTCGCGCCAGGTGACCAGTTGGTCGGCGGCGGTGGCGAGCTGGTCGCCGACCGGGCCGGGGCCCGTGGAGCCGGGCGTGGTCCGGGCGGCCAGCGCCGAGCGGACCGACAGCACATCGCGTACGCCGGGGTTGAGGTGCTCGCTGACGGCGGACAGGTCCTCGTCGGAAACCTCGTCAAGGGCACAGTCCCGGGCCGCACAGAGCGCCACCAGCTTGCCGGTGATCTCGTGGGCGTCCCGGAACGGCACGCCGTTGCGGACCAGCCAGTCGGCGATCTCGGTGGCCAGGGAGAAGCCCACCGGCGCGGCGGCGACCAGGCGGTCGACGCGTACCGTCATCGTGGAGATCATCCCGGCCAGCGCCGGCAGCAGCAGTTCCAGGGTGTCGACCGCGTCGAAGGCCGGCTCCTTGTCCTCCTGCATGTCCCGGTCGTACGTCATCGGCAGGCCCTTGAGCATGGTCAGCACCGCGACCAACCCACCGACCAGCCGGCCGGACTTGCCCCGGGCGAGTTCGGCGATGTCCGCGTTCTTCTTCTGCGGCATGATCGACGAGCCGGTGGCGAAGGCGTCGTCCAGTTCCACCCAGCCGAACTCCTGCGACGTCCAGAGCACCACCTCCTCACCGAGGCGGGACAGGTGCACCCCGATCATCGCGGTGATGAAGAGGAACTCGGCGACGAAGTCCCGGTCGGCGACCGCGTCCATCGAGTTGGCGAAGGACGTGCGGAAGCCGAGTTCCTTGGAGACCGCCACCGGGTCCAACGGCAGCCCCGAACCGGCCAACGCGCCCGCGCCGAGCGGGCTGACCGCCGTACGGTGGTCCCAGTCGCGCAGCCGCTCCAGGTCCCGCAGCAGGGGCTGCACATGGGCCAGCAGCCAGTGACCGAAGGTAACCGGCTGGGCGTGTTGCAGGTGCGTCATACCGGGCGCGGCGGTGTCCACGTGCCGCCCCGCCTGCTCCACCAGCGCCTCGGCCAGCTCGACCAGCCGGGCGGCCACCCCCCGCGCGTGGTCACGCAGGTAGAGCCGCAGGTCGGTGGCGACCTGGTCGTTGCGGGAGCGCCCGGCGCGCAGCTTGCCGCCGAGGCTGCCGAGCCGCTCCAGCAGCCCACGCTCCAGGGCGGTGTGTACGTCCTCGTCGTCGACCGTGGGGCGGAACGTGCCTGACGCGCACGCGGCCTCCAGATCGTCGAGGGCGGCGAGGATGCGGCCCAGCTCGTCCGGGTCGAGCAGGCCCGCACCGGCCAGCACCCGGGCGTGCGCCCGGGATCCGGCGATGTCGTACGGGGCCAGCCGCCAGTCGAACTGCACGCTCACCGACAGTCGGGCGAGCGCCTCCGACGGGCCACCGGCGAACCGGCCTCCCCACAGGCTCGTCCGGTTGGCCGCTGCGCTGTTCTCGGTCAAGCTCTTGTCGTCCACCCGGTCAATTGTGGTCCCCACGATCAGCCGTCCCCCAACCGGGCACCCAGGTCTGACGCGACCTCACTCATGGCGTACCGCTCCCTTCGGCGCTGTCGTCCCGGCGGGCCCAGCCGGCGAGCCGTTCACCGAGTGCGGCGCCACCGTCGGCGGTGCGCGCCACGACGAAGATGGTGTCGTCGCCGGCGATGGTGCCGACGACCTCCGACAGGCCCGCCCGGTCCACCGCGCTGGCCAGATAGTGGGCGGCACCCGGCGGAGTACGCAGGACCGCGATGTTGCCGCTGGAGTCGACCTCGTTGAGTAGCTCGCGCAGCAACCGCACCAGCCGGGCCGGTGCCGCCTCGGCGTCGCGCAGCGGGCGATGGCCGTCCTCGGGGATGACGTACACGGCTCGGCCGTCACCGCCACGAGCGGTGACCGCGCCGAGTTCCTTGAGGTCCCGGGAGAGGGTGGCCTGGGTGACCTGGACGCCCTCGTCGGCGAGCAACTCGGCCAACTCGGTCTGCGAGCGGACCGCCCGCTCGCGGATCAGCTCGACGATGCGGGCGTGTCGGGCGCTACGGGTCAGTGGTGCGGTCACTCAGCCAACCTTCCGTTCCCGGTTGCGGGAGGCCGCCGCGCGGCGTCGCTCGCTCACCCGTGCTCCCCCAACAGGAACGTGAGCAGCGCCTTCTGGGCGTGCAACCGATTCTCCGCCTGGTCGAAGACGGCACTCTGCGGGCCGTCGAGCACCTCGTCGGTGATCTCCTCACCGCGATGTGCCGGCAGGCAGTGCAACACGATAGCCGTTGGCGCGGCGTGCCCGAGCAGCGCCTTGTTGACCTGGTAGGGCAGGAACGGGGTGGTGCGGTCCAACCCGTCGTCCTCCTGTCCCATCGAGGTCCAGGTGTCGGTGGCGACCACGTCGGCGTCGCGGACGGCGGCGACCGGGTCGGTGAGCACCCGGACCGAACCACCGGTGTCGGCGGCGATCGCCTCGGCCCGCGCCACCACGTCCGCGTCGGGGTGGAAGCCGACCGGACCGGCGACGCGCACGTGCATCCCGGCGGTCGCACCGGCCAACAGGTACGAGTGGGACATGTTGTTCGCCGCGTCCCCGACGTAGGCCAACGTCCGCCCCACGGTGCCGCCGCACCGCTGGCGGACGGTGAGCAGGTCGGCGAGCAACTGGCACGGGTGGAACCCGTCGGTCAACGCGTTGACCACCGGCACGGTGGCACCCGCGGCCACCTCCGCGATCCGGTCGTCGCCGTGGGTACGCAGCACGATCGCGGCCACGTACCGGGACAGCACCCGCCCGGCGTCGCCGAGCGACTCGCCCCGGCCGAAGTGGGTCACCTGGGTGTCCACCACCAGCGGATGACCACCGAGTTCGGCGATGCCGACGTCGAAGGAGATCCGGGTACGCAGACTCTGCTTGTCGAACAGCACCGCCACCGAACGCGGCCCGGCCAGCGGCGCGAACCCGAACCGGTCGGCTTTCATCCGGTCGGCCAGGTCGAGCACCGTGGACTGCTCGGCCGGGGACAGGTCGTCGTCGCGCAGGAAGTGCCGGGTCATGCGGAAGCCTCCGTCGGAGCGGGAGTCGGGATCGTACTGCGCGGCGGCGCCTCCTCGACCACGCGCTCCGGGACGCTCGCCGACGCGGTCAGGGCGGCGGGCAGCGCCGCGAGGAAGGCGTCGACCTGGCCGGCGGTGAGGATCAGCGGCGGTGCCAGGCGGATCACGTCGGGCTGGATCGGGTTGACCAGGAAACCGGCGTCGCGCAGCGCCCCGGCGAGGGCGGCGGAGACCGGTGCGGTCAGGGTGATGCCGAGCAGCAGACCCGCACCACGTACGCCGCCGACGAGCGGATGGCCGAGGTTCTCGATCCCCCGACGCAGCCGCTCACCCACCCGCTTGACGTGGTCGAGCAGCCCTTCGCTGGCGATGGTGGAGATCACCGCCAGGGCGGCGGCACAGCTCACCGGGTTGCCACCGAAGGTGCTGCCGTGCGAACCGGGGCCGAGCAGGTCGGCGGCCGGTCCGAAGGCCAGGGTGGCACCGATCGGCAGCCCACCGCCGAGCCCCTTGGCCAGGGTCACCACGTCCGGTTCGACGCCGTCGGCCTGGTGGGCGAACCAATGCCCGGTCCGGCCGACCCCCGTCTGCACCTCGTCGAGCACGAGCAGGGCACCGTGCCGGGCGGTGATCCGCCGGGCCTCGGCGAGATACCCGGCGGGCGGGACCACCACCCCGTTCTCGCCCTGGATCGGTTCCAGGATCACCATGGCCGTGGCGTCGCTCACCGCCGAGGCCAGGGCGGCGACGTCACCGTACGGGACGTGGGTGACCTCGCCGGGCAGCGGCCGGAACGGGTCGGCCTTGGTCGGCTGGCCGGTCAGGGCCAGGGCACCCATGGTGCGGCCGTGGAAGCCGCCGACAGTGGCCACCACCTGGGTACGGCCGGTGCAGCGGGACAGCTTGAACGCCGCCTCGTTGGCCTCGGCGCCGGAGTTCGCGAAGAAGACCCGCCCCGGTCGACCGGCCAGCGCCAGCAGCAACTCGGCCAGCGCCACCGGCGGTTCGGAGATGTACAGATTGGAGACGTGGCCCAGCGTCGCCACCTGCTTCGACACGGCCGCGACCACCGCCGGGTGGGCGTGGCCGAGCGAGTTGACCGCGATGCCACCGAGCAGGTCGACGTACTCCCGGCCGGCCTCGTCGACCACGACGGCACCGGAACCGGACACCAGCGCCAGCCCCGGGGTGCCGTAGTTGTCCATCATCGCCTGCCGCCACCGGCTGACCAGAGCACTCATGAGGGGACCACCATCGTTCCGAAGCCTTCCGAGGTGAACACTTCCAGCAGGGTGGAATGGGCGACCCGACCGTCGACGACGTGCGCGGCCGGCACCCCACCGTTGACGGCCCGCAGGCACGCCTCCATCTTCGGCACCATGCCGGACTCCAGTGACGGCAGCAGCTTCGCCAACTCGTCGGTGTTGATCTCGCTGATCAGGCTGGACCGGTCGGGCCAGTTCGCGTACAGGCCGGGCACGTCGGTGAGCACGACCAGCTTGCGGGCCCGCAGAGCGATCGCGAGCGCGGCGGCGGCGGTGTCGGCGTTCAGGTTGTGCAGCACCCCGTCCGCGTCCGGCGCCACCGTGGAGATCACCGGGATTCGACCGGCCGCGATCAGGTCGTCCACCGCCGAGACGTCCACCGACTCGACGTCACCGACCTGACCGACGTCGACCGGCTGCCCGTCGACGTACGCGGGCCGCCGCACCGCGGTGAACAGCCCGGCGTCCTCCCCGGAGAGACCGACCGCGAACGGACCGTACGCGTTGACCAGCCCGACCAGTTCCCGGCCGACCTGGCCGACCAGCACCATCCGGACCACGTCCATCGCCTCCGGCGTGGTCACCCGGAGACCGCCCCGGAACTCGCTGTCGATGCCGAGCCGGCCGAGCATGGCCGAGATCTGCGGTCCGCCGCCGTGCACCACCACCGGCTTGAGCCCGACGTAGCGCAGGAACACCATGTCGGCGGCGAAGGCGTGCTGCAACTCCGGGTCGACCATGGCGTTGCCGCCGTACTTGATGACGACGGTGGAGCCGGAGAAACGGGCCAGCCACGGCAGCGCCTCGATCAGCGTGGCGGCTTTCGCCTGGGCGTTGCTGACATCCGAGTTCGCGCTCACCACACCGACCTTTCGCTCCCGACCGCAGGACTCCGCTGCGCTGCGTTCCTCGCGCCCACCGCACCACACTTCGCTCGCACTGCGGGACTCCGCTGCGCTGCGTTCCTCGCGCTCACGTTGAATAGGCCGAGTTCTCGTGCACGTAGGCGTGCGACAGGTCGTTGGTCCACACGGTCGCCTCGGCGGAGCCGGTGTGCAGGTCGATCCGGATGGTGACGTCCCGGCCGGAGAGGTCGACCTTGGAGCGGTCCTCAGCGGCGGCACCGGCCCGGCAGACCCAGATGCCGTTGACCGCCACGTCGACGGCGTCCGGCTCGAACGCGGCAGAGGTGGTGCCGACGGCGGCGAGGATCCGACCCCAGTTCGGGTCGTTGCCGAACAGCGCGGTCTTCACCAGGTTGTTGCGGGCCACCGACCGGCCCACCTCGACCGCGTCGTCCTCGCTGGCCGCACCGACCACCTCGATGGCGACCTGCTTGGTGGCCCCCTCGGCGTCGGCGATCAACTGCTGGGCCAGGTCGTGGCAGGCGGCGGTGACCGCCGAGGCCAGGTCCGCCTCGCTCGGGGTGACACCCGAGGCACCGCTGGCCAGCAACAGCACCGTGTCGTTCGTCGACATGCAGCCGTCGGAGTCGACCCGGTCGAAGGTGACCCGGGTGGCCGCGCGCAGCACCGCGTCGAGGGTCTCCGGCCCGGCCACCGCGTCGGTGGTGAGGACACAGAGCATCGTCGCCATCCCCGGAGCCAGCATGCCGGCGCCCTTGGCCATGCCGCCGACGGTCCAGCCGGCGCCGGAGACGACGGTGGTCTTCGGCCGGGTGTCCGTCGTCATGATCGCCTCTGCGGCGGCTGGTCCACCCTCGCGGGAGAGTCCTCGCGTGGCGGCGTCCACACCGTCGAGCAGGGTCGGCATCGGCAGCCGCACGCCGATCAGGCCGGTGGAGCAGACGGCCACCTCACCCGCGCCGATCTGGTGCGGATGCGCCGAACTCAACGCGGCGGCGGTGTGCTCGGCGGTGGCGTGGGTGTCCTGGAAGCCGGCCGGGCCGGTGCAGGCGTTCGCACCACCGGAGTTGAGCACCACGGCCCGCACGAGGCCGCCCCGGACGACCTGCTCGGTCCAGAGCACCGGTGCCGCCTTGACCCGGTTGGTGGTGAAGACCCCGGCGACAGCGGCGTCGGGGCCGTCGTTGACCACCAACGCCACATCCGGTGCGCCGCTGCTCTTCAGCCCGGCGGCCACCCCGGCTGCCCGGAATCCCTCGGGTGCGGTCACGGTCATGGCGCGGTCCCCCACACGGACAGGCCCGTGGTCTCGGGCAGACCGAACATCAGATTGGCGTTCTGCACCGCCTGGCCTGCGGCACCCTTGCCGAGATTGTCCAGAGCGGCGACCACGATCAGGCGGCCGGAGTCGACGTCGACGGTCGCCTGAAGGTGGCAGGAGTTGCCGCCCAACGTGGCGGCGGTGTGCGGCCACCGCCCCTCGGGCAGCAGATGCACGAACGGTGCGTCCGCGTACGCCTGCGCCAGCACCGCACGCGGGTCGGCGTCGCCGGTCGGCAGCGCGGTGACCGTGGCTAGGATGCCGCGCGGCATCGGCGCCAGCACCGGAGTGAACGACAGCCCGGTAGCCCCGGTGGCCTGCTTGATCTCGGGTACGTGCTGGTGCGCGCCCACCTTGTAGGGCGACATGTCGCCCATCACCTCGCTGCCCAGCAGGTGGGTCTTGGCGCTCCGGCCCGCGCCCGAGGTGCCGGACGCGGCGACGACCACCACGTCGTCGGGTCGGGCGATGCCGGCGGCGATCAACGGGGCCAGCGCGAGGGTGATCGTGGCCGCGTAGCAGCCGGTGTTGGCCACCCGGTCGGCGGCGGCGATCCGCTCCCGCTGACCGGGCAACTCGGGCAGGCCGTAGGTCCACGTGCCCGCGTGCCGACCGCCGTAGTAGCGGGTCCAGGCGTCACCGTCGATGAGTCGGTGGTCCGCCCCCAGGTCCACGATCCGCAGCCCGGCGGGCAGCTGCGCGGCGATCGCCGCCGACTCGCCGTGCGGCAGGGCGAGGAAGACCAGGTCGGCCTCGGCGAGCACCTCCGGCGTGGTCTCGCCGAGCGTCACCTCCAGGCCGGTCAGCTGCGGGTGGACGGCGTCGAGCCGTTGCCCGGCCTGGCTGTGCGCGGTGGCGGTGACCAGGTCGAACTCGGGATGTCCGGCGAGCAGTCGGAGCAGTTCACCACCGGCGTAGCCACTCGCCCCGGCAACCGCAGCCCGAATTCCCATACCCACCTCCGCATGACTATGCAGTGAAGAATAGCCGCACCCAGCTACCGCTGCAAGGTCATACAGCCTGCCGCATGGTGATGAAGGGGTGCGGTGGCCCTCCCGGTGCCAGGGAGGGCCACCGCACGATCAGTTGGCGCGCCCCGACAGCCCGTGTTGGCGCTCGTACGTCCGGAGCGCGACATCCCAGGCCTGGGTGTACTCGGACGGCCCGAGCCCAAGGTCACCGTGCCCCTTCACCGCCTCCCGCAGCAGAGTCACGAGATCCGGGATGACGCCCCGGCGCTCCTCCACGTACCGGTGGAAGACCTCCGCGAACTCCGCCCCGGCCAGATGCGCGGCGTGTCCGGTGACCGGATCGTCCTCGAGACTCTGCAGCACCGCGGCCCAGCGGCGGGTCAGGTCGTCGGCCTGCCAGGCACGGATCTTCTGCAGTTCGTGCTGGCACTCCAGCTCGATCCGCCTCTCCCAGTACGGCCGCAGCCGCTCCCGTACCCGCTCGTCCGGGCTGACCCGCAGGTGGACGCCGAACTGCGGCAGGTTCGAGTCCTGTGGCCAGCGCTGGTGCATCAGCAGGTTGTTCAGTGCCCGCTCCAGGTCGTGGGCGCGGTGCGGCTCGTGCTCCCGGGCAAGGTCGATCGACCTCTCCCGGACGATCCCACCCGCCCAGGGCAGCAGCCCCTCGGCGCGGGCGCGCAACTCCTCGAAGCTCATGTTCGAGGCGGTCCAGGCGTAGACGGCGTGCAGCCGGAAATCGAAGGCGTCGCCCTTGGCCGGCACCAGCAGCGGCTGCGGTACGTCCTGCCGGAAGGTCACGCGGGAGCGAACCGCCGGCCGTGGCACGGCCGGCGAGGCGAAGATCGAGTGCCACCAACGGCGCTGCGGCTGCCTCGGCACGGGCGGGCGTAGGTCCGGATTCACCGGGGGCTGATTGCTCATGGGTAGTCCTCACCGATCAGTCGTTCGACCTCGTCGAGCAGAACGTTGCGGGGCATCACGGAACGCCACACGTGCCGTAGCTGGTGGTCGAGTCGCCGGCACAGCGGTGGCCGGCCGGACACCACGAGTCGCAGCAGCGCCAGGACGTAGCTCGCGACCTCCGGCTGCCCGTCCGCGCGGTTGAGCCAGAACCCCAGAGTCCGCCAGGCCCGGTACGCCGTCTCCGGCAGACTCAGCGAGGTGGCCCAGAGCGTCGCCAGGTCGTCCGGGGCGACGACCCCGACGCGGGCGAGATCCAGCAGTTCCGGCCACTGCTCCCGGGGCGGCCGTGCCCACCGTTCGGCCAGCACCCGCAGCGTCCGGGCGGCGTGCAGGCGCACCTCCCGGTCGGGCGAGCGGGTCCACTCCGCCAGGTCGGGCAGCAGCGTCGCGGCGTGACCACTCTGGTAGACCTCGACCAGGCCCCGAACCACCGAGTTGTTCCACCGTTGCATCCGCGCGGACGCCACCAGGCGCAACTGGACCAGGGCCACGTCGGGCCAGAGCCGGGCCAGCCCGAGCTCGTGGGCACGGGCCACGGTGTCCCGCAGGTGGGCGGCCGAGCCGGCGGCCCAGCTGTCCAGCTCGACGCGTACCCGCTGTCTCAGCCGGGGTTGCATGGCCATCGCGACGAGCACGATCGCCGCCGCCTGCCGCACGCCGGCCCGCCGCTCCCGGGCCAGCTCACGCACCGTGTCCAGGGCCGCCTGCACGTTGCGGCCCGCCGTCCAGCCGACCGCGCCGGCCGCGGCCTGCCGCACCACCGGCTGGTCGGCGCGCACCAGATCCGCGAGCCAGCCGAGCAGCACTCTCGGCTCCCACCAGTCCGCCCACGCCGCGTCGAGCACCGCGCTACGCAACTCCTCGCTGCCCGGCGCGAACTGGAGACGGACACCACCGGCGTTCCAGTCGTCGTCCGACACCGTCACCGCCGCCCGCAGCGTCGGGCCCAGCAGGTCGTCGAGCGTGGTGCCGCGCAGCCGCACCGGAGCCGCCCTCGACGGCGCGGGCTCGCCGCCGGCCGCCCCGTCGACGGTGGGAAGCCGGTCGGCGGCGACGAGCCGGTCGGCGGCGATCCGGATCTCCGAGGTCGTCAGGCCGGCGAGGATCGCGCAGCAGAGCCGGAACGCCCGTACCTGGGTGACGGACCAGCCGACGGCGGTCCCAGCGTCGTCCTCCGCGTCGAGGATGCGCGCGGCACGTTCGCGCAGCTGCCGAGGTAGCAGCTCGGCCAGGCGGTCGGTGAGCGCACCGGCGCGTGGCGCCGTCCGGGCGATCGCCTCCACCACCGCGACCACCTCGCGGGGCCGGGGCTCCCCGCTCAGGTACGCCGTGAGCATCGGGTGCCGGCCGCACTCCTCCTCGACATACCGCTCCACGCACGCACCGTCGCAACCGCCCGCGCAGAAGCCCACACACCGCCCGGCCAACTCGCGTCGCAGTCGGGCGCGGAACACCTCCTCAGCGCCGGCCGGCCGATGTTCGACCACACGGCCGCTGAGCTCCTGGATCCGTCGCGAGAAGTCGCCGACCAGCAGCAGCGTCACCCCGTAGGTCTCGGCGTGGGCCGCCAGGGCGACGAGCATGTAGCCGTCCACCGAGCGCACCGTCTCGTCGCTGACCCGCAGCACGTAACCGCAGCCGGACCGGGGACCGGAGTCCCTGCCGAGCAGGTCGGCGAGGTGTTCTACCCCCAGTACGCCCACCCGGTCGAGGCCGTGCCGACGGGCCGAGGCGACCATCGCCGAGGTGAAGCGGCCGGTGCCGGGCGGACCGGACAGACACAGCAGATGACGTTGTTTCAGCTGGCGATCCAACTGCTGATCACTCAGGGCCGGGGCGTACGCGTAGGCGACGTCCCGGACGGTCGCCTCGCTGAGCGTCTCCGACCAGACCCGACCTCCGGTCGCCGCCGCGGCCGTCACGTTGACCGTGCCGATGGCCATCGCGCCGTGACCCGTCGCGTTCTGCCCCCGCACCTGCATGTCGCCGACGTCGATGCGGGCACCGCCGCCGAGCAGGCCGGCGAGCCGGCGCAACACGTCAGCGGAGTCCAACGGCTCCTCGGCGTCGTCGACGTCGTCGATCTCCTCGACCCCCGGAGGCTCCTCGGTCGGATCCGGCGCCGGTGAGCTGTCGGCCGTCACCGGCGCCCGTGGCTCCTCCCCCGGCCGGTCGCCGGCCGGTGACTCGTCGGCGTCGACGTCACCGGGGGCGGGCGGCACCTCAGGATCGAACGACATCGATTCCGGATGGCGGTCGCTCACCGGTCCGTGCCCCCACCGAACGTCGCGTCACGGCCGATCGAACCGATCGCCATCGCACCCGGTCCGACGGCGTTCTGACCCTCGACGACGATGTCACCGGTGCGGATCCCACCCGCCGGACCCTCCGGCGGTTCGCCGGACGCGGGGCATGGACGCGTCGGCTCCTCGCCTGGGGTCGTCGGCAGGTCCACCCACGACGTGAGGTCCTCGTCGACGACACAGAGCCACGCCGGCTCGCGGAACTCCTTGGCCGGGTGCACGACGTCGACGCGCCGGAACCGATCCGGACGGAGTTCCTCGGGATACTCGGTGACCACATCGCGGTAGATGTCGGCGGAGACCACCAGCGCGACACCGGCGTCCGGGAAGGCCGCCAGGGCTCGACGTACCGGTTGCGCGTCGCACAACCTGCTGACCGCGACGACCGCCTGCCCGGGGAAGCCGTTGGCCCCGTCGAGATGGACCATGCCCTGGTGCACCGCGACCCGGAGCCGGATGCGGGCCGCCGGCAGGCGGCTGACGTTGTACCGCCGCAGCAGCCGGTCCAACTCCGGCACGAACCGGCCGATGACCCGGGCCTCGGAAACGTCGCGGGGCAGGATCGCCAACTCGCCGTCACCGGACTGCTGCGTCGTCCAACCGACCCGGTCCATGCCCACCGCGTCGGCCGCCTCCCGCAGCAGCCGGTGGAAGTCGTGCTGCGCCTCGTACTGTTGATGATTGGTACGCCGGCTGTAGCGCTCCATGTCCACGCAGACCAGCAGGCGCCGCTCCGGATGTCGCATACGGTCGACCCTCCTCACCACGGCCCGTCGGAGCCGGGCACCAGGTGACATCCAAGACGCGACCGGCGGCGAAGATCCCGTAGAAAGACGGCATCGCGACGGGCTGTCGGCCAACCGTCATCCCGTCCTGGTCGGTGATCTCGTCGGCGCGACGCGGGTGAACTGGAAGGCATGTGGACCGTGCCGATCGAGCTGCTCCTCGCGCTGGATCTGCAAACCTGGCTGACCCTCGGCCTGGTCGCCGGCTACCTGGTCACGGTGGCACTGCTCCGGCGGGCGTCGCGCACCGTACGCGGCCCGCTACGCTTCGATCTCTGTCGTTGGTCGATAAGGGTGGGAGCGTTGATGCGGCGAGACCAGCAGCCGAGCACGCAGTGGCCGCACGGCACCTTCCTCCAGCGGCTCGGCCCGCCCGTGCGGTCGGCGCTGCTGGAACTCGGTGTCCGCCGTCGGGTGCCGGCCGGGCAGATCCTGATCCACGAGGGACGGCGGGAGTCCCACCTGGTGCTGATCGAGGACGGGCTGACCAAGGTCACCGCGGCACTCCCGGACGGCCGTACCGCGTTGTTGTCGCTTCGGGTCGGCGGCGATCTCATCGGCGAGATGTCGGCGTTGAACGACGAGCCACGCTCCGCCACGGTCACCGCGTGCGGGCCGGCCCGCTACAGCGTCATCCCGCGAGAGCGGTTCCGGGCCTTTCTCCGCAGCCACCCGGACGCGGCGCTCGAACTCGCGGCCATGGTCTCGGACCGGCTGCGCTGGTCGAACCGGCGACGGATCGACTTCACCTCGTACCCCGTCAAGATCAGAGTGGCGCGGGTGGTGGCGGAACTGTCCCGCACCCACGGTCGGCAGGCGCCCGGCGGTGTCGTCATCGACGTACGGCTCACCCAGCCGGAACTCGCCACCATCTGCGGCGCCTCCGAGACCTCCGTCCAGAAGAGCCTGCGTGACCTGCGGGCTGAGGGCCTCGTCGACACCGACTACCGTCGGATGACCGTCCTCGACCTGCCGCGACTGCGGGCGCTGGGGCAACTCGACGCCGACGAGAGGTAGCGTCCGACGGCGGGCACGCGGCCCCGACCGGCGCGGGTCAGAGGCGACCCTCGGCGACGGCCCGGGTCACCCAGGGGATGACCTCGTCGAGCATCTCGTCCAGCGACGTGGTGGCGGTGAAGCCGAGCACCTCGGCGGCCTTGGTGGTGTCCGGCACCCGCTTGCGTACGTCGTACTGGAAGGGTTCGTCGCTGACGTACCGGAACGGCACGTCCGGTCCCTTGATCTTGCGCCAGATCAGCTCGGCCAGCTCCAGCACCGTGGTCGACTCGGCGGTGGAGAGATTGAAGTCCTCGTTGCGGGCCGCCGGGTGTTCGATGGCGAGCGCGATGCCGCGAGCCAGGTCACCGCCGTAGGTGTAGTGCCGCACCTGGTCACCCTCGCCGAGGATGTGCAGCGGATCCTGCCCCTTGACGATCTTCTGCACCAGGTCGGGCACCACGTGCGACATGGCCAGCTTCACGTTGCCGGAGAGCACCTCGGCCTGCCCCAGCGCCCGCCCCTCCCCCACGCCGACACAGTTGAACGGCCGCACGATGGTGTACGGCAGCCGGTACTGGTCCCAGGCGGCCCGGGCGTAGTACTCCACGGCCAGCTTCTGGAAACCGTACGAGGACAGCGGAGGCGGAATGCGCCGCTCGTCGCCCTCCCTGCTGGGCCAGTGCTCGGTGGACTCGAACACCATCGACGAGGAGAGATAGGTGACCTTGGACAGGCCACCGTCGCGATGCGCCCGGATCGCCGCGTCGCAGGTCGCCGCCATGATCCGCTCGTTGGTGGCGAGCAGGTCGTAGGCGTACGCGTGGAAGTAGGAGATCCCTCCGATCATCGCCGCACCGGCGACCAGGTGGTCGCAGCCGTCGAGCAGGTCGGTCAGCAGGTCGGTGTCTCGGGCGTCCCCCTCGACGAACCGGAACCGGGGGTGCCCCTCGTGGCTCTGCGAGACCGGGCCGTACTTCGAGAAGTCGTCGACGCCCACCACCTCGTGGCCGCGCTCCAGCAGCTCCGCGACGAGGTAGCCGCCGATGAAGCCGGCCGAACCAGTTACCAGGACCTTCGCCACGTACGCTCCTATGCCGTCTTCTCGAACTCGGTGCCGCGCGGTGCCGGCACCGCCGGCTTCCGCACCCGGGCGGTCAACTTCTCCCGGCTCAGTCGTCGACCGTAGGCGAACAGGTACCAGCGCAGGTAGCCGGGGAGGAAGCGCCCCAGGTCGAAGTGGGACTCGCCGAGCGGCCGATCCAGCCAGATGGTGGGGATCTCGGCCACCGGCAGGCGCAGCCGGGTGGCCTTCGCGGTCAGTTCCAGCCCGATCTCGAAGCCGGTCCGTGACTCGATGCCGACCTGCCGGACGAAGTCCGTGTCGTACGCCTTGAAGCTGTTGGTGGCGTCGCGGGTGCCCACCCGGGCGAAGGTGTACAGGCTGCGGCCCGCCCAGCGGGACAGCATCCGCTTCAGCCTCGGCCCACCGACCTGCTGGCCACCCGGCATGTAGCGGGAGGCCGCGGCGACCACCACGCCCCGGTCCACCAACCGGGCCAGCTCGTCGATCTGGCGGGGATCGTCGCATCCGTCGGCCATGGTCACCACCGCGACCGGTGCCCGCGCCGCGTCGATGCCGAACCGGATCGCGTTCGCCGGGCCCCGACCGTAGGTGTTGAGCACCGCCCGGACCCTCGGGTCGGTACGCGCGATCCGCTCGACGTACGGGACGGTGGTGTCCTCCGGCATGTCGTGCACGATGAGCACCTCGGCGGGCAGCAGCATCTCGCGCAGCATCCGCTCCAGGCAGCGGACGATCGCCTCGCCCTCGTTGTAGACCGGCACGATCACCGAGACCCGGGGGTTCACACCCGCACCCCCTGCCCGGTCAGCCCCCACATGTCGACCACCGGTTTCTCGGTGTCGAGGTGGGCGTACTGCTCGTGGGGCGCGGCGATGACCAGCAGGTCGGCCCGGCGCAGCACCTCGTCGAGGTCGACGAGGCGCTCGTCGGGCACGTACGGGTCGGTGCACAGCGTCTCGCGCGTCTTCAACGCCAGGATCTTGCGCAGCTTGTACGCCAGGCTCTCCCGGGGGTCGTCGCTGCCGCCCTTGAAGGCCATGCCGAGAATCCCCACCGTCGAGGTGGCCAGGTCGAACCGGTCCTCCAGACGGGACACCAGGTACAGCGGCAACCCTTCGTTGATCAGCATCGCCGAGTGGCCGAGGACGAAGTTGTTCCGGTTGAACGCGGCCAGCTGCATGGTGTCCTTGAACAGACACGGCCCGGCCGCGAACCCCGGCATCGGCAGGTCCGCCGCACGCGGATAGTCGTACGCCACCGCGTGCCGGATCCGGGCGAAGTCCAGCCCGAAGTCGTTGGCCATCATCCAGAACTGGTTGGCGGTGGCGAACTTGATGTACCGCCAGGTGTTGGTGAACAGCTTCGCCAGCTCGGCCTCCTCGGGCTCGAGCGGGACGATCTGGTCGGTCAGGTGCCGGAACAGCTTCTCCGCCCGGGTCAGCGCCTCCAGGGTCCGCGCGGCGACGATCTGCGGCAGGGTGAACAACTCGGTCATCGCCCGGCCCTCGGCGATCCGCTCCGGGCAGAACGCGACGTCCGCGCGCAGTCCCTTGCCGGCCAGCAGCTTCTCGGTCAACGCGGTCACGCCCGGGTAGACGGTGCTGCGCAGCACGATCAGCTGGCCGTCGCGCAGGTGCTCGGCGCAGCGTTCCAGGGCGCGGGGCACGGCACCGAGATCCGGGTTGAGGTGCTCGTCGACCGGTGTGCCGACCACGACGACCAGGTGCTCGGAGACGCCGACGGCAGCCGGGTCGGTGGTGGCCCGCAGCCGTCCGGCGGCCACCGCCTCGGCCAGTGGAGCGGCCGCGCCGGGCTCGGCGAAGGGCAGGGTGGCCGCGTTGACACCGGCGACGGCCTCGGCGTTGATGTCGTACAGCACGACGGACAGCCCTCGGGTGGCGAAGGCGATGCCCAGTGGCAGGCCCACCCGGCCACAACCACCGACTATGCAGACGTCGACCGAGGCGGGTGGATCATCGGACATGAGGGGGACTCCCGTGGGGGTGGCGGGGTGGTGACGGTGGCGGCACTCGGAATCCAAGCAGGCTAACCGCTCGGAGGTAACTCGCGGGTAACCAAACAGCCATCGGTCTTGACCTTTCGGTCGACCCACCACCTACCGCATCGACACCGCCACCGTCAGCACACCGCCCGTTTGCCGCCCACCCCCGTACGGCATGAAGGAAGGGCCCCTTTTTATCGCCTGGGGGGTGGCAGGCGATAAAAAGGGGCCCTTCCTATACAGCAGGCGTTAAGAAGGTGCCCTTCCTTACATGTCAGGCGCCGCGGAGGGTGGCGCCGAAGCGGTCGGCGGCGCGGGCCACCGCCGCGTCGCGGGCGGCCACCGCCTCCTCGACCGTCAACGTCCGGTCCGGGGCACGGAAGGTGAGCTTGTACGCCAGCGACTTGCGACCGGCGCCGAGCTGCTCCGAGGCGTACAGGTCGAACAGCCGGATCGACTCCAGCAGCTCACCGGCGCCCTCGACGAGCGCCTGGCGCACCTGCTCCGCCGGCACCGAATCGTCCACCACCAGCGCCACGTCGATCAGCGCCGGTGGGAAGGGCGACACCATCGGCGCGCTGGCCGGCGGGGGCGACGGCACGGCGTCCAGGTCCAGCTCCATGGCGCAGGTCCGCCTCGGCAGCTCCAGCGTCGCCACGACCTGTGGGTGCAGCTCACCGGCGTGACCGACGACCGTCCCGTTGACCAGGAGCTCCGCGCAGCGACCCGGATGCCAGGGGGCGTACTCGGCGGCCCGTACCTCGATCCACCGGTCGGGGATGCCGGCGGCGGCGAGTACCGTCCGGCCCGCCTCGATGGCGTCCGCCCAGCCCGCCGCCCGGCCGTCACCCCACCAGCCGGCCGGCTCGATGTCGCCGGTCAGCACGACGGCGACGTGCCGGGGTTGGTGCGGCACCACGGCGTCGGCGGCGGCGAACTCCGCGTCGGTGGGACGGCGGTCCACGCCCATCGCGGGCGGGCTTCCGGCGTCCGGCCGGGGGTGGAAGACCGTGCCGATCTCGTAGAGGGACAGGTCCCGTAGGCCACGGCCGAGGTTGCGCCGGACGATGCCGAGCAGCGGGCCGAGCAGCGTGGTGCGCAGCAGCGGCTCCTCCTCGGACAGCGGGTTGGCCACCCGCACCGCCCGGCGGCGCGGGTCGTCGGCGGGCAGGCCGAGTTGGTCGGCCAGGCCGGTGGCGACGAACGGGTGCGCCAGGACCTCCACGTGGCCCCGCTCGGCCAGGGCGCGGGACACCGCCCGGTTGCGCCGCTGCTGCCAGGTCAGCCCCCGGCCGGGCGGCGCGGTCGGCAGCACCGACGGCACCTTGTCGTACCCGTCGAGGCGGACCACCTCCTCGATCAGGTCCGCCGGGTCGGTCAGGTCGGGTCGCCAGGTCGGCGGGGTGACGCTGAGCGTGTCGTGGTCCCCGGCGGCCACCGCCGTCTCGCCCGGGTCCTCGGCCAGCCGGTCGGGACCACGGACCACGGTGCAGCCGACCTGCTCCAGCAGGGCGACCACCCGCTCCGGCGGGTAGTCCACCCCGACCCGCCGACCGGGCAGGTCGACCGGCAGGGTGATCGGGGCGGGCGGCCGGACGTGGTCGATGTCCAGCACCTCGTCACTGGCGGTGCCGCCGGCGTACGAGGTGAGCAGTTCGACGGCCCGGTCCAACGCGACCAACGGCAGCGCCGGATCCACTCCCCGCTCCCAGCGCTTCGCCGCCTCGCTGAACAGCTTGTGCCGACGTGCGGTGCGGCCGACCATCGCCGGATCCCAGTGCGCGGCCTCGAACAGCACGTTGACGGTGCCCGGCAGGACCTCACTGGTCTCCCCGCCCATCACGGCGGCGAGCGAGATCGGCATGCCGGAGCCCTCACCGGCGACCGGGTTCGGCAGCCCGGCGTCGCAGATGACCATGTCCTCCTGGGCGAGCGCCCGGGTCACCCCGTCGAGCGTGGTCAGCTTCTCCCCCGGCACCGCCCGGCGCACCACCAGCGGGCCTTCGATCCGGTCGGCGTCGAAGGCGTGCATCGGCTGGCCGAGTTCGAGCATCACGTAGTTGGTGATGTCGACCGGCAGCGAGATGTTGCGGATGCCGGCGATGGTGAGCCGTTGCCGCATCCACTCCGGGGTCTGCGCCGACGGGTCGACGCCGCGCACCATCCGGGCCGCGAACCGGTCGCAGCCGACCGGATCGCGCACCTCCACCGGGTACGCCGGCTCGGGGGTGGCGGGGGTGGCGGGTACTCGACCCCGGTCGGTGTAGTCGACACCGAAGGCGTGCGCCAGTTCACGGGCGAGCCCACGCAGCGACATCTGGTAGCCCCGGTCCGGGGTGATCTCGACCTCGACGACGATGTCGCAGAGGCCGACCACCGGACGGGCGTCGTCGCCGGGTTCGGCCGCGACGTCCTCGGGCAGCACCAGGATGCCGGAGTGGTCGTCGCCCAGCCCCAGTTCCTTGGCCGAGCAGATCATGCCGTTGGAGTTGCGCCCGTACGTCTTGCGGGCTCCGATGGCGAAGCCACCGGGCAGCACCCCACCGGGCAGGATCACCACGACCCGGTCCCCGGGGGCGAAGTTGCGGGCGCCACAGACGATCTCCTGCGGCTCGCCGGTGCCGTTGGCGGTGCCCACGTTCACCCGGCAGAACCGGATCGGCTTCTTGAAGCCGGTCAGCTCCTCGATCTCCAGGACCTCGCCGACCACCAGTTGCCCGGTCACCGTGCCGGACAGGTCCACGATGGACTCGACTTCGATGCCGAGATCCACCAGGGCCCGCTCCAGCTCGTCAACGGTCAGGTCGGGAAGGTCGACGTACTCCCGCAGCCAACTGAGAGAAACTCGCATTACTGGTAACCACCGTCTCCGTAACTCGCGCCCGCACTAAGCCCCGTGGCCGAACGCCCGGGTGAACCGGACGTCGCCCTCGACCAGATCCCGCATGTCGCCCACCCCGTGCCGGAACATCACGGTGCGGTCGATGCCCATGCCGAACGCGAAGCCGGAGTAGACCTCCGGGTCGATGCCACACGCCCGCAGTACCCGAGGATTGACCATGCCGCAGCCACCCCACTCGACCCACTGCGGGCCCTTACGGTGCTCCGGGAACCACACGTCGAACTCGGCCGACGGCTCGGTGAACGGGAAGTAGTGCGGCCGGAACCGGGTCTTCGCACCGGCGCCGAACATGGCGCGGGCGAAGTGGTCGAGGGTGCCGCGCAGGTGCGCCATCGTGATGCCCTTGTCCACCACCAGACCCTCCACCTGGTGGAAGACCGGGGAGTGGGTGGCGTCCAACTCGTCGGTGCGGTAGACCCGGCCGGGAACCACCACGTAGATCGGTGGCTTCCGGCTGAGCATCGTGCGTGCCTGCACCGGCGAGGTGTGCGTACGCAGCACCAGCCCGGAGCCCTCCGGTGCGATGTGGAAGGTGTCCATCAGCCCTCGGGCCGGGTGGTCGACGGGGATGTTCAGCGCGTCGAAGTTGGTCCACTCCAACTCGACCTCGGGCCCCTCGGCCACCTCGTAGCCCATCCCGACGAACAGATCGCTGATCTGCTCCATCAGGACGGTGATCGGGTGCCGGGCGCCGCGCGGGTGCCGGTCGTACGGCAACGTCACGTCGACTCGTTCGGCGACCAGGACCCGCTCGGCCTCCTCCCGTTCCAGCACCTCGGCGCGGGCGGCGTACGCCTGCTCGATGGCGCGGCGGGCCTCGTTGACCCGCTTGCCGGCATCGGCCTTGGCGGCCGGCGGCAGCGCGCCGATCTCCCGACGGGCCAACGCGACCGGGGCCCGGTCCCCCAGGTGCGCCGGACGCACCGCGGCCAGCTCATCGGGGTCACCGGCGGCGGCGAACGCCTTCTCGGCCTCGGCCACTGCCTCGGCCAGGGCGGCCGGATCGAGCAGCGCGACCTGCTTCGGGTCGTACGGATCGTTGCGGTAAGTCATGGCGTACGGGCACTCCCTCACGACGGCGCCAGCCCTCGCGGGCGGCAAGTGCGGTGTCCAGGAACGTCGGCGATGTCGCGGGCGAGGTTTCCGGCGGCGACCGGCAAAGCGGATACGGTCGTCGGCTGGGCCCGGCGCGGCCCGGTGAACGTTCTGGACACCGCGCTAGAGTCTACGGACGCGCGGCTGTGCCGCAGCCCGCCGGTGGGAGTCGCGTGGAGAGCAGGTCAGGCCCGCCGCCCGCCGACACCGGCGGGCTGGCTAAACGAACGCCGTGGTGCGTTCACCATCGGGGCCGCATCTCCTCCATCGTGCGCGCATGATCGGGATCAGCGCTGGGCTCTGGCCGAAGAATACAGGCAGACGGCCGCCGCCGCAGCAAGGTTGAGGCTCTCGGCCCGCCCGTGCAGCGGCACCCGGACCCGGGCGTCGGCGGCCTCCGCCAACTCGGCGGGCAGGCCGTGCGCCTCGGATCCGAACAGCCAGGCGGTCGGTGCGGCGAGTCGACCGGCGTCGACCAGCTCGTCGAGGTCGTCCGCGCCGTGACCGGTGGCCGCGAGCACGGTCAGCCCGGCGGCCCGCGCCGCGCCGAGCACCGCGACCGGGTCACGGTCGCGGACCACGTCGACGTGGAACAGGCTGCCCGCCGCCGACCTGACGCACTTGCCGTTGTACGGGTCGACGGTGTCACCGGCGAAGACCACCGCCGTGGCACCGGCCGCGTCGGCGGTACGCAGCACCGTCCCGGCGTTGCCCGGGTCACGGATCCCGACGAGCACCGCCACCAGTCGGGGGGTGCGGGACAGCGCGACGTCCAGGGGCACGTCGAGGTGCCGGCAGACGGCGACCAGCCCCTGCGGGGCGACGGTCTCGGCGAGCGCGGCGACGGCGTCGTCGGTCACCTCGGAGACGGGTACGTCGGTGGCGGCGGCGCTCGCCGCCAGGTCGGCGTACCGGTCGAGGGCGGCGGGGGTGCCGAACAGCTCCAGCACGGTGCGGGGACGGGCCAGCGCCTCCCGGACCGCCTGAGGTCCCTCGGCCAGGAACCGGCCGGTGGCGTCGCGCTCGCGGCGACGCTGGAGCCGACGCGCGGCCACCACCCGGGGCGTACGCGGGGTGAAGAGCATGAGGTTCTCCGCCACACGCGCCAGGCGCCCCCCCGGTCACCGAGGGGCGCCTGGATGCGCTGCGTGGGACTCAGGCGGCCTGGGCCGACGCGCCGCCGGTGCCCTCGGCCTGCACCGCGGCCCGGGCCAGCTCGACGATCGCCGCGAACGCGGCGGCGTCGTTGACGGCCAGGTCAGCCAGGATCTTGCGGTCGACCTCGATGCCGGCCAGGCGCAGGCCCTGGATCAGCCGGTTGTAGGTCATCCCGTTGGCGCGGGCACCAGCGTTGATCCGCTGGATCCACAGCTGCCGGAAGTCGCCCTTGCGGTCACGACGGTCCCGGTAGGCGTACTGCATCGAGTGCAGCACCTGCTCCTTGGCCTTGCGGTACAGCCGGGAGCGCTGACCGCGGTAACCACTCGCGGTCTCCAGCAGGGTACGACGCTTCTTCTGGGCGTTAACAGCCCGCTTGACGCGTGCCATCTCAACTCCTTCTTGGACTCAGGTGGCGCGCGTCAGCGGCCGAGCAGCTTCTTGAGGCGCTTGACGTCGGACTTGGCGGCCTCGACCACGCCGGTCAGCCGGCGGGTGCGGGTGGAGGGCTTCTTCTCCAGGTTGTGCCGCAGACCGGCCTGCTGCTTCATGATCTTACCCTTGCCGGTCACGCGGACGCGCTTACCCGTCCCCGTGTGGCTCTTCATCTTCGGCATGTGGAACGTCTTCTCCCCTGTTACTGACCGCTGGTGTCAGCGGTCTTGCCGGTCTCGCCGGCTGCTGCGCTCTCACTGGTCACCGCCGGTTCGGCGGCCGCCGCGGGCTCCTCCGCGGTCCGCTCCCGGGGCCCACCACGGGACGCCGTGGCGGCGACCGCGGAGGCCTTCACGGCCCGGTGCGGAGCGAGAACCATGATCATGTTTCGGCCGTCCTGCTTAGGAGCGGACTCGACGTATCCCAGTTCCGTGATCTCGGACTCGAGCCGGCGCAGGAGCCGGTAGCCCAGCTCCGGGCGGCTCTGCTCGCGACCGCGGAACATGATCGTCACCTTGACCTTGTCGCCGGCCTTGAGGAACCGCACCACGTGACCCTTCTTGGTCTCGTAGTCGTGCGGATCGATCTTCGGCCGGAGCTTCATTTCCTTGATGACGGTCTGCTGCTGGTTACGCCGCGCTTCGCGCGCCTTCAGTGCGCTCTCGTACTTGAACTTGCCGAAGTCCATGAGCTTGCACACCGGCGGGCGCGCCATCGGCGCAACCTCGACCAGGTCCAGATCGACGTCCGCGGCCAGCTGAAGGGCGCGCTCCAGCGGGACGATGCCCACCTGCTCACCCTCGGGGCCGACCAGTCGGACCTCACGTGCCCGGATCTGCTCGTTCACGCGTGGTTCGACGCTGATGGGGCCTCCTCGAGTCGGTTCTTCATGCGTGGCCGACCCTGCGGCTCCCGGTGGGAGCCGGCCCGGAAAGTAGAAGGCCCTGGCATATGCCAGGGCCTGCTCGACCGGTCGGCACGATCACAGGATCGCGCATCCGGAGCCGGGACGTGCCCGGAACCGGTGACCGGACCCGGACGCCACAGTCGGCGACTCGGGTGGGAGCAGGCGCTCCGCTTTCATGGCAGCCCGCGAGAGCGGACAGCCTGGTCGACTCGACAACACTACACCCTCGATGACCGAGGCCCCAAACCGCCCCCGGCGACCGGTACCGCTCAGCGGGCCGCGCGCTCGGCGACGTCGGCCAGGTACGCCTGGTGCAGGCGGCGCAGCGCGCGGACACCGTCGACCGCGAGTTGCTTGTCGGCGGCCTGGAGGGCGACCACCGGCAGCAGGTCGTCGTCGTAGAGCTCCAGGGCCGCCCAGGGGGCGCCCCGGTCGAACCGGACGCCCCGGACGACCTCCCAGGGCAGCTCGTACGAGCCGATGATGTTGCGGACTCGGATGCCCCGGGCGTCGGCGTCGACCCGGGGACGGGTGAACACCAGCGCGCCGAGCGCGAAGATCACGCCGAGCCCGATCATCGCCAGTTGGTCACCACGCTGGAAGGTGCCGTAGCCGTTCCCGGTCGGACCGGTCAGCGTGGTCGCGATCAGGGCGAACACCACGACCAGCACGGGTGCCGCGATCCAGCAGACCAACCGGATGCGGCGCGGTCGCAGGCGGATCTGACTCATCCACCCAGTCTGCCATCCGGACCCGGCGTGCCCTCCGGCGCCACACGGAGCGCGCCGCCGTCGACCTCGGCGGTGGCGGCACGCGGGCCACGCCCGGCGACCAGCACCGCGAGCAGAGTCAACAGGGCACCCGCCAGCACCGGCAACCGGACCCCCGGCCCCTGCGGCAGCAGCAGGTCCAACAGCACCGCGCCGGCGAGTTGCCCGCCGACCAGCGCCAGACCGGTACGCAGCACGCCCGCCGCGCGTACCCCCACCACCAGGCTGGCCACGATCACCACCCCGAGCAGCCCACCGGTGTAGAGGTGCCAGCCGTCCGGCCAGCGGATCGGCGGACCGGTGAACGCGCCGGCCAGCGCCGCGACCAGCAGCACCGCCGGCGTACTGACGACGAAGTTGACCGCGACCCCGGCGGCGGCCGAACCGGCCGCCGAGATCCGGCCGTTGAGCGCCGCCTGCAGAGCCACGCCGATGCCGCCGGCCACCGCCAGCAGGAGCACCCCGACGGCCAGGTCACCGACGGGCTGGCCGAGCTGGGCCAGGCCCACCGCGGCCACCCCGAGCAGCGCCCCGGCCACCCGGGGCGCGGTCAGCGGCAGCCGCCCCACCGGGGCCAGGCCGACCCGGTCCGACGCCAGGCCGCCGAGGCTGCCACCGGCCACCTGGGCGATGGTGAACACCGCGACCCCGAGCACCGGTACGGCGTACGCGGCCAGCACCACGATGGCCGCGCCACCCAACCCACCCAGGTACGACCACCAGGGCAGGCGGGAGCGCCGCAGGGCGGCCAGCCCGGTTCGCATCGACGGCAGTACCAGCAGCCCGAGCAGCACCAGCAGGCAGCCACCGAGGTTGTTGACGACCGCGCCCAGGGAGGCGTTGCCGACCCGCTGGCCCAGTTCCGCGTTGACCGCGCCCTGGGCCGCGGACGCGGTTCCGCCGAGGACGACCAGGGTGAGTGCGACCGCTACCGGCGGCGGCCTCACAGCCGACAGGCGTGCATGTTGGTGACCAGGATCGCGCGGGCACCGACTTCGTACAGCTCGTCCATGATCCGGTGCACCTCGTCGCGGAGCACCATGGCCTGCACGGCCACCCAGCCCTCCCGGTGCAACGGGGAGACCGTCGGCGACTCGATGCCCGGGGTCAGCGCGCTGGCCTGCTCCAGCAGCCCGGCCGGCACGTCGTAGGTGAGCATCACGTAACGCCGGGCCACCAGCACCCCGTGCAGCCGGCGCAGCAGCTGCTCGGCCTGCGGGTGCGGGGCCGCGCCGACCCGGCGGACCAGCACCGCCGAGGAGCGCAGCAGGGGCTCACCGAAGACCACCAGGCCCGCCTGGCGCAGGGTCGCCCCGGTCTCGACCACGTCGGCGACCACGTCGGCGACGCCCAGCCGGATGGCGTTCTCCACCGCGCCGTCGAGCCGGATCACCTCGGCCTTGACGCCCAGCTCGGCGAGGTGGCGCTCGACCAGCCCCGGGTACGCGGTGGCGATCCGGTGCCCGCCCAACTCCTGTACGTCGTCGACGTCGTCCGGCCGGGCCGCGAACCGGAAGGTGGCCCGGCCGAAGTTCAGGTCGACGACCTCCTCGGCCGGCGCGCCGGAGTCGATCAGCAGGTCCCGGCCGGTGATGCCGACGTCCAGGTCACCGGAGCCGACGTAGGTGGCGATGTCCTTCGGCCGCAGGTAGAAGAATTCGATGTCGTTTGCCTCGTCGCGGCAGACGAGGTCCTTGGGGTCGGTGCGCTGGCGGTAACCCGCCTCACGCAGCATCTGGGCGGCCGAATCGGCCAGGGCGCCCTTGTTGGGTACGGCGACACGCAGCATGACGGAGTGCTCCTTCGATCGGTTCTGGTCGACGGTGGGGGCACTCACAGATGTCGGTAGACGTCCTTGAGGTCGAGACCACTGGCCAGCATCAGCACCTGGACCTGGTAGAGCAGTTGGGAGATCTCCTCGGCGGTGCGCTCCGGCCCCTCGTGCTCGGCGGCCATCCACGACTCGGCCGCCTCCTCGACGACCTTCTTGCCGATGAAGTGCACGCCCTTCTCCAGTGCGGCGACCGTGCCCGAGCCGGGGGTGCCGGCCGCTGCCTTGGCCTGCAACTCCGCGAACAACTCCTCGAACGTCTTCACGGAGACGGATTCTTTCAGTCGCCCTCGGTCGCCACGTGCACCGGGTCGGTGGTGACCGGTGGACGGGACCGCGTTCCCCACCGACATGATGGGATGACCCTTCGATCTCCACCGATGAGGGTCGTACGCTGTCGGCCATGGTCACCACCCCGCGTACCCTCGCTTTCGCCACCGCGGCGACCGTTCTGCTCGCGGCCAGCGCCTGCACACCGCAGGTCCAGCCGGCGCCCATGCCGACCGCGTCGGCGGCGTGCACCAAGGACAGCCTGCCCACCCAGACTGCGGGCAAGCTCACCATCGCCACCGACGAGCCGGCCTACCAGCCGTGGTTCGTCGACGACAAGCCGGACAACGGCAAGGGCTTCGAGTCCGCCGTGGCCTACGCGGTGGCCGAGCGGCTCGGCTACACCCGCGACGAGGTCACCTGGACGCGGGTACGGTTCGACGCCGCGATCGCGCCGGGGCCGAAGGACTTCGACTTCGACATCAACCAGTTCTCGATCACCGACGAGCGCAAGCAGGCGGTCGACTTCTCCGCCCCGTACTACCTCGTGCGGCAGACGGTCATCGCAATGAAGTCCTCCAAGATCGCCGGCAGCGGCGCACTGGCCGACCTGCGGGACGCCCGACTCGGCGCCCAGGTCGGCACGACCAGCTACCAGGCGATCACCGACGTGGTGCAGCCGAAGTCCGAGCCACGGGTCTACAACAGCAACGACGACGCCAAAAAGGCCCTCCAGAACGGCCAGATCGACGGCCTGGTGGTGGACCTGCCCACCGCGTTCTACATCACCAGCGCGGAGATCGACGACGCGGTCATCGTCGGGCAGCTGCCCCAGGTCGGCAGCCCGGAGGCGTTCGGGCTGCTGCTGGACAAGGACTCCCCGCTCACCGGTTGCGTCAGCGCGGCGGTCGGGCAGCTCGCCAGCGAGGGCGTCCTCAGGCAGTTGGAGGAGCAGTGGCTCGCCCAGGAGGCGCGAGCGCCCGAACTGACGTGAGCACCACCGCGCACCAGCCCTCGCCCGCCCAGCTGGCGAGGAACGCGTACCGCCGTCGGCAGACCGTGGTCAGCGTGCTGGTCGCCGCCGCCTCCACGGCGGTGGTCGGCACGCTGCTGGCGGTCACGGTCACCGGAGCACCCGGCTGGGAGCGGGTACGCCAGACCTTCCTCGACCCGCAGGTCGCCTGGGACGCGTTGCCCCGGGTGCTGACCGGGCTCTGGCTCAACGTGCGGCTGCTGGTCTGCTGCGCGATCGGGGCACTGCTGCTGGGGCTGCTGATCGCGGTGCTGCGGACGCTGCGCGGACCGGTCTTCTTCCCGGTCCGGGCCCTCGCGGCCGGTTACACGTACACGTTCCGTGGGCTGCCGCTGATCATCGTGCTCTACCTGTTCGCCTTCGGTGTGCCCGGGTTGCGGCTACAGGGCACACCGTCGGTGCTGGTGCTGGGCGCGCTTGCGTTGATCCTCACCTACGGCGGCTACCTGGCCGAGGTGTTCCGCGCCGGCATCGAGTCGGTGCATCCGAGCCAGCTCGCCGCGGCCCGGTCGCTGGGGCTCAGCTACCGGCAGGCCATGCGACACGTGGTGCTGCCACAGGCCGTGCGTCGGGTGGCGCCACCGCTGCTCAACGACGTGGTGTCGTTGCAGAAGGACGTCGGGCTGATCTCGCTGGCCGGTCCGATCGACGCGGTACGGGCGGCGCAACTGGCCAGCGCGCAGACCTTCAACTACACGCCGTACATCCTGGCCGGCGTGCTCTTCGTCCTGCTCGCGATCCCGCTGATCGCCGTCACCGACCAGGTGACGCTGCGGGCCGCCCGACGCCAGTCCGGAGGTTGACCATGGGTGCGACGTCGGCCCCGGAGGTGCTGCGCTGCCGGGGGCTGCGCAAGGAGTTCGGCGGCCAGGTCGTCCTCGACGGGCTCGACCTGACCGTCGCCGAACATCAGGTGGTGGCGTTGATCGGGGCGTCGGGATCCGGCAAGTCGACCCTGCTGCGCTGCGTCAACCTGCTGGAGGAGTTGCACGACGGCACCATCGCGCTGGACGGTGAGGAGATCTCCGCCCCGGGCGTCGACCCGGATCGGGTACGCCGCCGCATCGGCATGGTCTTCCAGTCGTACAACCTGTTTCCGCACCTGAACGTGCTGGACAACATCACCCTCGCGCCCCGGCGGGTGCACGGGCACTCGCGGGCCGAGGCCGAGCAGCGCGCCCGGGAGCTGCTGGCCCGGGTGGGGCTGGCGGAGAAGGCGGACGCCTACCCGGACCGGCTCTCCGGTGGTCAGCAGCAACGGGTGGCGATCGTCCGGGCGCTGGCCAACTCGCCCCGGCTGCTGCTGCTCGACGAGGTCACCTCGGCGTTGGACCCGGAGCTGGTCGGCGAGGTGTTGACCATGATCCGCGACCTGAAGGCGGAGGGGATGACGATGGTCCTGGCCACCCACGAGATGGGGTTCGCCCGCGACGTGGCCGACCAGGTCTGCTTCCTGGACGCCGGACGGGTGATCGAGTCCGGCCCGCCCGAGCAGGTCCTCGCCGCGCCGACCCACCCCCGCACCCGCCAGTTCCTGGCCCGCATCATCGAGGCGGGTCGGCTGCCCGGTCGACCCTGACGACGCGGATCAGGCGGGTCTGAGCGTCACGGCGATGGTGTCGTCACCGATCTTCATCGGTGTGCCGTCTCGCAGCACCGTGAGGGTGCCGTCGCGCCATCTCTCGACGACCACGTGGCTGGCCGGCGCCTGCGGGAGGATCGTCCAGCCCGTGGCGTCGAGGGCGAGGGCGAGCACGGGAGGATCCTCCGGGACGGTCGTCGTGTCACCCCGGTCCGTGCACTTCCAGGCCCTGGCGAGGGCGTGCAGCCGGCCGTCGGGCGCCCACCACACGTCGGAGTACGCCGCGTAGGGGCCCAGGGTGGCCCCGAGCCCGTCGGCCTCGCGGATCGGCACCGTCGGCGGGTCGAGCCAGGTGCCTCCCGGCCGCACCTGCACCGCCGACCCCTGCGCGCACGCGCCCCCGTGGAAGCCCATCACGATCGCCAGTTTCCCGTCGGGGCCGAGCCTGGCGCGCACCGGCGCGTTGGCCTCGGTCGAGCCGAGCGGGGTGGTCTCGCCGGAGAGCCGCACCTCGTACATGTCCTCCGGGCCACCGGAGGGGGCAACCATGTCGGTGTCGGCGCCCGCCACCAGGACCCGGTCGTCGGCGGCGTCCAGCACCCGCAAGCCGAGAGAGTGGAAGGGCAACTGCGAGGGGATCTTGCTGAGTTCGCCCCGTTCCGCGTCCACGATGCTGAGCCCACGCTGCGAGTCGGCCACCACGACGCGGCTGCCCGGCAGGCCCACCGGATCCTGGCAGTCCGGGCAGGGAATGGTGCGGGCCCGGCCGTCGTGGCCGTCCAAAATCGACAGAGTGCGCTCCGCGCGGTCCGCGCCGGATGCCAGGACCAGGTAGCGCCCGTCGCCGGTCCACGCCATCGAGTCGACGCCACCGGCGAAGTCGCCATCGAGGGTGAAGGTGACGGTGTCACCGGTCACCAGCAGCAGCCGCCCACTGGTGAGGACGGCGTAGGTCTGACCGGAGGCGCTCGGCGTACGCGTCGTCTCGGGAGCCGCGTCGGTGCACGCGGCCAGTGCCAACACCAGGCCCGCGGCGAGGACGCGCCGGATCACACGCACTCGATCTCGCCTCGCAGGAGCGCGCGGTAGTTCTCACCGCTGACGATCGGGGCCAGGTCGTCACTGCACACGGATTCGTACCCGCCGGGAATCACCCAGGCGTGCGTGTCGGTGTCCCGGATGACGTGGCTGGTGCTCTCGAACGGTTTACCGCCCGGGGCGGAGAGGATCTGCTGCGCGCCGCCGACGGAGCCGTCCAGGTAGGTCAGCTGGTAGCGCCACGTGCAGTGCTTCTCGTCGGTCCGGCCGATGAACACCAGCACGAACTTCTCGTTCGGGTCGAGGGTGATGAACTTCTTCGAGAAGTAGTTCGCGATGTCGCCGTCCTCCTCGCCGATGCGGTCGAAGACCGGCCGGGAGGAGTCGATGGTGACCTCGAGATGGGGCTTGTCGCCCTCCCCCTGCCTGCCGAGGTTGACGTAGCCACCCGTCAACGGCACCCCGCACTGGATCTCCACCGGTTTGATGTCGGTGATCACGACAGGCTCGCTTCGATTGCCTTCGAGCGTTACCTGCCAGGCGGTGGCGGCGACGTCGACGGCGTTGTTCTCGGTCGCCCACCGGTGTTCGACCTCCGGGTCCACCAGCCGTCCGTGCACCGGGTCGTACGTCATCGCCTGTTTCAGCGGGCGTGGGTCGGTGCCGGCGGGGACGACGTAGCCGGCTCGGCCGTTGTCGTCCCGCAACCGCTCCATTCCGAGGATCTTGATCGCGTCCTGTCCGGCCAGGGCCTCACCGATGGATTCCGCCGACCGGTGCGCGTTGAGATAGGCGACGAGGATCGTGGTGCCGTACGCGGCGGGCGCCCCGAGGATGACCGCCAACATCCAGGTGAGGGGGTGCCGCCACCATGGCGTCCTCCGCTCCGGTGGCGACACGACGACCGTCGCGGGTGCACGACGCCGTCGCTTTCGGCTCCCCATGGATGGCAGGCTATCGCCGGCCATCCAGTATGGAGCCCGCCTCGTGTTCCCCGCGGTCAGGGCCCACCGTTGCGCGGCCAGCGAGCCGGGCCCTCGGCGCGGTCAGCCGGTGAACCCGACGCGGTGGTTGGCGGCGGCGGTGACCTGGCGGATGGCCAGCGCGGCGTCGAGGGCGGCGACGGTGGAGGACCAGCCCTTGTCCTCGGCGGAGTCGGGCAGCCCGGCACGGTCGCGGGCCTGCTCGATGGTGTCCACCGTGAGCACCCCGTGGGCGACCGGCTTGCCCTCGTCCAGGGCGATCCGGGTCAGCCCGTCGGTGACCGAGCGGCAGACGTAGTCGAAGTGGGCGGTGGCACCGCGGACCACCACGCCGAGGGCGACCACCACGTCGCAGCGTCGGGCCAGGGCCTGCGCCACCACGGGCAGTTCCACCGAGCCGGCCACCCGGGCCACCACCGCCCGCGCGCCGCACGCCTGCGCGGCGGCCACCGCCCGGTCGAGCATGTGGTCGGTCAGGTCACCGTGCCACCGCGCGGCAACCACACCGACGGTCATCCCGGTAGCGTCGACCGGGGTCGATCCCGGCTCACCGAAACCCGCCATCTCTCCTACGCTCCGATCTCTCTGCCGGGCACCGGACGTCCCATCGGCGCCTCGGACACCTCGTCAAGCTGGTCGAGCAGGTGCCCCATCCGGTCCCGCTTGGTCCGCAGGTAACGGACGTTCTCCGGGTGCGGACGCACCGGCAGCCCCTCCCGGCCGGTGATGGTCAGGCCGTAGCCCTCCAGCCCCGCCCGCTTGGCCGGGTTGTTGGTCAACAGCCGCATCGAGCGAACCCCGATGTCGTAGAGGATCTGCGCTCCGGTGCCGTAGTCACGCGCGTCGGCCGGCAGGCCGAGGTCGAGGTTCGCGTCCACCGTGTCGCGGCCCTGGTCCTGCAACTGGTACGCCTGGAGCTTGTGCAGCAGCCCGATGCCGCGTCCCTCGTGGCCGCGCACGTACAGGACCACGCCCCGCCCCTCGCGGGCCACCCGGCTCAGGGCGGCGTTGAGCTGCGGCCCGCAGTCGCAACGCACCGACGAGAAGACGTCGCCGGTCAGGCACTCCGAGTGCACCCGCACCAGCACGTCCCGGCCGTCGCCGATCTCACCCATCACCAACGCCACGTGCTCGGCCGAGTCGTACTCGCTGCGGTAGCCCAGCGCCCGGAACACCCCGTGCTCGGTGGGCATCCGGGCGTCGGCGACCAGCTCGACCTGCTTCTCGGTACGCCGCCGGTAGGCGATCAGATCCGCGATGGTGACCAGGGTCAGCGAGTGCTCGGCACAGAACTTCTCCAGGTCCGGCAGCCGCATCATGGTGCCGTCGTCGTTGACCAGCTCGCAGAGCACCCCGGCCGGACGCAGACCGGCCATCCGGGTCAGGTCGACGGCCGCCTCGGTGTGCCCGGGACGTCGCAGCACCCCACCGGCGCGGGCCCGCAGCGGCACCACGTGCCCCGGGCGGGCCAGGTCCGTCGGGCCGGTGGCCGGGTCGGCGAGCAGCCGGATGGTGTGCGCCCGGTCGGCCGCCGAGATGCCGGTGCTCACCCCCTCCCGGGCGTCGACGGTCACCGTGTACGCCGTCTGCCGTCGATCCTGGTTGGTGTGGTGCATGGGCGGCAGGTCGAGCCGATCGCACTCGCTCTCGGTGAGCGGTACGCAGATGAAGCCCGAGGTGTATCGCACCGTGAAGGCCAGCAGTTCCGGGGTGGCCAGCTCGGCCGCGAAGATCAGGTCGCCCTCGTTCTCCCGGTCGGCGTCGTCCACCACCACGACCGGACGCCCGGCCGCGATCTCGGTCAGGGCCTGCTCGATGTCGGCGAAGGTCATGCCGGCACCTCCGCCCCGTCGACCGCGGGGCCACCCAACAGCCGTTCCACGTACTTGGCCAGCACGTCGATCTCCAGGTTGACCGGATCACCCACGGACCGGGTGCCGAGCGTGGTCGCCGACAGGGTGGTGGGGATCAGGCCGACGGCGAACCAGTCGGCGGCGACCTCGGCCACGGTCAGCGAGACCCCGTCGACGGTGATCGAGCCCTTCTCCACCACGTAGCGGGACAGCGCGGTGGGCAACCGGAACCGGACCGTCTCCCACCGCTGCGCGGGCTCCCGGGAGAGCAGCTCGCCCACCCCGTCGACGTGCCCCTGCACCAGGTGACCACCGAGGCGGCTGCCCAGCGCGGCGGCGCGTTCCAGGTTGACCCGGTCGCCGGTGCGCAGCGTGCCCAGCGCCGAGCGGCGCAGTGTCTCGCCCATCACGTCGGCGGTGAACACCCCACCGTCGACGTCGACGACGGTCAGGCAGACCCCGTTGACCGCGATCGAGTCGCCGTGTCGCGCGTCGGAGGTGACCAGTGGGCCACGGACCGCTACCAGGGTCGAGTCCTCCGCCGTCGGGGTCACCCCGACGACCTCGCCCAGTTCCTCGACGATGCCGGTGAACATGCCTAGCCCTCCCTCTTCCGGGGCAGCGCGGTGATCCGCAGGTCGGGACCGACCTGCGTAACGTCGGTGAGTTCCAGGTCGATGGCCTCGGTGATGGTGGTCACGCCCGCGTCGACCAGCGCGGCGGGCCCGGCTCCGAGCAGTCGGGGCGCGAGGTAACCGACCACCCGGTCGACCAGGCCGGCGGCGAGGAACGCCCCGGCGAGCCGGGGGCCACCCTCCAGCAGCACGGCCCGGATCCCACGGGCGTGCAGGGCGGCGAGCAGCGCCGGCAGGTCGACGCCGCCGTCCGGGCCGGCGCCCACCTCGTCGGCGGTGGCCACCCAGGTGCGGGCGGCACCGTCGCGCACCCGGGCGTCCTGCGGGGTACGCCCCGTCGAGTCGACCACCACGCGCAGCGGCTGCCGGATGGCCAGGCTGCCGTCGCGCAGGTTGCGCACGGTGAGGCGGGGATCGTCGGCGAGCACCGTGCCGACGCCGACGAGCACCGCGTCGACGGTGGCGCGCAGGGCGTGCACGTCCATCCGGGCCGCCTCGGAGGTGATCCACATGCTGGTGCCGTCGGCTGCCGCGGAACGGCCGTCCATGGTCGCCGCGTACTTCCAGATCACGTACGGCCAGCCCCGGCGCATCGCGGTCAGCCAGGCCACGTTGCCCTGCTCCGCCTCGGTGCGGCGGACACCCACGTCGACCCGGACGCCGGCGGCCCGCAACGTGGCCGCGCCGCCGGTGGCGACCGGGTTGGGGTCCGGTACCGCGATCACGACCCGGGCCACTCCCGCCTGGACCAGCGCGGTGCTACAGGGGTTGGTGCGGCCGACGTGGTCACAGGGTTCCAGGGTGACCACTGCGGTGCCGCCCTTGGCCCGCTGACCGGCCTGGGCCAGCGCGACGATCTCGGCGTGTGGTCCCCCGGCGTACGCGTGGAAGCCCTCGCCGACGACCTCGCCGTCGACGTCGAGCAGCACGCAGCCGACCACGGGGTTGGGACTGGTGGTGCCGAGCCCGCGCGCCGCGAGTTCGATCGCACGACGCATCGCCTCGTCCACGGAGACGCTCGCCATCGCCTGCCGTCGCCCTCTCGCTCGTACGCGCGGGCGGGGAGTCGGGCCGGGTGGCCACGGCAGGCAACGGAATCCGGGTACGGCACAGCCGCCCCGGCCAGGACGTGCGCGCGCCGAACACGGCGAGCCACACGGCCCCCTTCCGTCCCGCGCGCTGTCTCCCATCCGGACTGTCTGGGCGCGGCCGAGCCGCCCCCAACCGTCGGCCCCGGATTCTCACCAGGTCCACCGGGCGGACGAACCGCTCCCGGGTCGCGGGCTTACCACGGTCGGACCGTGGATCACCGCCGGTTCGGAATTACACCGAGTCCCGCCAGCGCGTGGTGGGTACTGAGCAAAGTCTTACACGTCCGGCGGGGCGTCGTGCCACCCGGGCGAGCTACTTCACATGACGGCGACCGGGATCGGACACGCCGCGACGGCGATCCACCGCCACGTACGAGCCGGGTTGACTCTTCGCCACGGTCTTCATCTCGGAGGCGACGGTCATCGCCTCCAACGGGTCGGTGATGCGCTTGTCGGAGTCGGAGATCGCGACACCGATGGAGAGGGTGACCAGCGCGGCCCGGCGGATGTTGCCCCGCCGGTCCTTCAGCTCCACGTAACCGCGTTCCCGGTCGGTGGGATCGTAGAGGGCGTCGGCGGCCTTCTCGAAGTCCACCGACACGCGCAGGGTGAGCGGCCGCACCTGCTCGGGTGTGCACACGAAGACGAAGTCGTCACCGCCGACGTGGCCGAGGAAGGCCGGTGGCAGGGCGACCGCGACCACCGCCCGGTGCAGGCTGCGGGCCAGCGCGGAGATGAAGCCGTCCCCCCGGACGAACCCGTACCGGTCGTTGACGCTCTTGAACCGGTCGATGTCGATGTAGCCGACAGCGTAGTCGGTGCCGGCGCGGACCCGGTCGGCGATCTCCCGACGGATCCGGCTGTTGCCCGGCAGCCCGGTCAGCGGGGAAACCTCCCGGAACTCCTTGTTGCGCCGCAGCGTGGAGCTGACCCGGGCGACCAGCTCGGCGTTGTCGAAGGGCTTGACCAGGTAGTCGTCGGCGCCGGCGTTGAGCCCGTTGACCTTGTCCTGGGTCATCCCCTTGGCCGTCAACATGATCACCGGCAACGCCGCGGTCATCGGGTCGGCGCGCAGCCGTCGGGTCAGTTCCAGCCCGTCGACGCGCGGCATCATCAGGTCGACCACGGCCAGGTCCGGCCGCTGCCGCTCGATCAGCTCCAGCGCCTCCTGGCCGTCCGCGGCGAGGATCACCTCGAAGCCCTGCAACCGCAGGTTGAACTCGACGAAGCGGGCGATGTCCTCGTCGTCGTCGACGACGAGGATCACGTCCTTGCGATCGTCGGAGGTCTCCATGTCAGCCCCCGGCAGCCGCGCCTGCGGCCAGCCCCCGCAGTCGGCGTACCGCCTCGGCTGGGTCGTCGGCGCCGTAGACGGCGGTACCGGCCACGAAGGCGTCGGCGCCGGCCGCGGCCGCCTGCTCGATGGTGTCGGCGGCGATCCCGCCGTCGACCTCGATGCGCAGCTCCAGATGGCCGGCGTCGACGTGGCGACGCGCGGTGCGGACCTTGTCCAGCAGGTGCGGCAGGAACCGCTGCCCGCCGAACCCGGCCTTGATGGTCATGACCAGCAGCGTGTCGAAGCTCGGCAGCAGGTCGAGGTACGGCTCGATCGGGGTGTCCCGGTCGATCGCCAGTCCCGCCCGGGCGCCGGCCGCCCGCAGGTCCCTGGCCAACGCCACCGGGTCGTCGCAGGCCTCCGCGTGGAAGGTGACGTTGTACGCCCCCGCGTCGGCGTAGCCGGGCGCCCAACGGTGCGGGTCGGTGATCATCAGGTGGACGTCGAACGGCAGCTTGGTGGCGGCCCGCAGGCTCTGCACCACGGGCAGCCCGATGGTCAGGTTCGGCACGAAGTGGTTGTCCATCACGTCGACGTGCAACCAGTCCGCGGCGCCCTCGACGGCGCGGACCTCCTCGGCGAGACGGGAGAAATCGGCGGCGAGGATGCTGGGCGCGACGATTGGCGGCGGTACGGTCACAGGGCCAGTGTACGAACGCGGCCAGCGGCCATGGCGTCGTGCCAGCAACCGGGACACCCCGTGACCCGGAGGTGACCAATGGTGCAGAATGACCCCCTTCGGACCGGTGAAACGGAACGAAGCTCAACTTCGGCTGGCCAGACGACCGATTCGCGGCAACACTCCATCGGGGACGGTGACGGTATCGTGCAGGCCGGTGGGCGCGGGAGCCGGCAGCCGGGCGGCGGCTCCCGGAAAGGGCGGACGATGCGACGGTGGCTCGCGGCACTGGGGCTGGCCAGTACCGCTGCGATGATGCTCAGCGGTTGCGTACGGCCGGGCGGGACAGACGGCGATCTCACCGACGACTGGCAGACGATGCGGGCACCGACCATGTTCGTGCCGGCCACCGACGCCTGCCTGCCCCGGATCACCTCGGTCGTCCAGGCCAGCACGTACGAGACGGTGGACTGCGCCCGCAGCCACCTCGCCGAGACGGTCCACGTCGGCACGTTCACCGACGCCGCCGCCGAGGGCAACCGCCCCGAACCGGGGTCGGCGGCGTTGCGTACCGCCCGGGCCGAGTGCGACCAGCGGGCCCGGCTGGTGCTCGGCGGTGACTGGCACACCGCCCGGTTGACCCTCAACATCGCCCTGCCGTCGGTGCCCGCCTGGAACAGCGGCGCCCGGTGGTTCCGGTGCGACCTGAGCGAGACCGACAGCATCGACAACACCCGGCCGGTCAACCGCACCGGCAGCCTGCGCGGCGCCCTGATCGGTGACTCACCGCTGGTGCACCGCTGCTTCGACCCGAAGCTCATCGGCGACAGCCTGAACTACATGGCCCCGGTGCTCTGCACCGAGCCGCACGGCGCCGAGTTCGTCGGCGTCTACGTCGAGCGGGACATGAGCTGGGAGCAGTTCAGCGCCTCCGCCGGACAGGCCCACAAGCGCTGCATGGAGCTGATCGCCGCCTTCGCCGACGTACCCAACAACGCCGACCTGCCCTACCGGGCCGGTTCCATCTTCTACCCGCCGTCGCAGCGGGAGTGGGAGGAGGGCGACCGGGGCGTGCGGTGCATCCTGTGGAGCGACGACCGCAAACTGACCGGGTCGATGCGTGGCGTGGGCCCGAAGGGACTGCCCGTCACCTGAGCGCGGTGAGCCAAACGTCCCGGGCAGCGCCGGAGCCCGGTGCCGTATGCTCCCGCTTCGAAATCGGGAGCGGGAGGTCGACTGTGATGCGGCGATGGGTGACCGGGGTCGCGCTGGGCGTCGTGACGGCGCTGGCGGCGACCGGCTGCACCAGGCCGGCCGGCATCGACGGCGATCTGGTCGACGACTGGGCGTCGATGGCGGTGCCCACGGTGTTCACCCCCGACGACGGCGTCTGCCACGGGCAGCCGCAGGAGGTCGGCTACCTCAGCGCGTACGCCCCGGTCGACTGCGCCGAACCGCACCGGGCCGAGACGCTGCACGTCGGAGCCTTCACCGAGACCGCCGGGGCCCGACCACCGACGGTCGGCAGCAAGGCGATGCGCACCGCGTACAGCGAATGCGACCGGCAGGCCCGCACCACGCTGGGCGGCGACTGGCGTGCCGCCCGCATCGGCCTCACCGTCGTCCTGCCCTCACCGCGAGCGTGGACCGGCGGCGCCCGCTGGTTCCGCTGCGATGTGCACGAGTTGCGCGCCCTCGACACCCCGGTGCCGGTACGCCGTACCGCCAGCCTGGCCGGTGAACTCGACGGCTCGTCGGCGTTGCGGCACGGCTGCTTCAACGCCCGCACCGAGGGCGACGAGGTGATCGAGATGGTCGCCGTCGGGTGCACCAAGCGGCACCGGGCCGAGTTCGTGGGCCTCTGGCAGGCGCCGAAGAGCAGCTGGTCGGAACTCCTCGCGAAGCCGGAGCGGGTCCACCGTGGCTGCCGCAGCACCATCGCCCGCTACGCCAAGGTGCCCGACGACGGCAATCTCCAGTACCGGGTCGGCACGATCTTCTACCACCCCTCGGAAGGCGAGTGGCGCAGCGGCAACCGGTCGGTCCAGTGTTTCCTCTGGATCAGCAACCGCACCCTCACCCGGTCGGTGAAGGGCGCCGGTACCCGGGCACTACCGATCAACTGACCCGACCGGCGCCGGGGTCAGGTGCGGCGCAGCAGGGCCAGGAACATGGCGTCGGTGCCGTGCCGGTGCGGCCACAACTGCACCGTCGGGCCGTCGCCCAGGCCGGGCATCCCGGCCGGCAACACCGTACGCGCGTCGACGAAGTCGACCGGGACTCCGCTGCGACGGGCCGCCTCGGTCACCGTCACGTGGGTCTCCACGGTGTGCGGCGAGCAGGTCACGTAGGCCACCAGCCCGCCCGGGCGGGCCGCCCGCAGCCCGGCGACGAGCAGCTCACGCTGCAACCGGGTCAGCGCCGACAGGTCCGACGGCTGTCGGCGCCAGCGCGACTCCGGCCGACGGCGCAGCGAACCGAGCCCGGTGCAGGGCGCGTCGACCAGCACCCGGTCGAAGTGCTGCTCCGGCAGCTTCGCCTCGGTGCCGACCAGCCGGCCGTCGGTGTTCAGCACGGTCACCGGCAGCCCTCGGGTGGCGTTCGCGACCAGCCGGGCCCGGTGCTCGGCGATCTCCACGGCGGTCAGCCGTGCGTCCCGTTGCGCGGCCAGCGCCCCGAGCAGACCCGACTTGCCGCCCGGCCCGGCGCACAGGTCGAGCCACCGGCCGTCGGGGCCGTCCACCGGTGCCGACGCGAGCGCGTTCGCCACCAGTTGGGAACCCTCGTCCTGGACGTGGGCTCGCCCGTCCGCCACCGCCGCCAGGTCACCGGGCGCACCGCCGGCCAGGTATACCGCGTACGGCGAGAAGGCGCCGGGCGCGCCGCCCACCTCGTCGGCGAGGTCGACCGGGTCGACCAGACCGGGGCGGGCGCACAGGTGCACCGGAGGACGCTCGTTGTCCTCGATCAGCAGGCGGGTGGTCTCGCCCAGGTCACCGCCGAGCGCCTCGTTGAACGCCCGCACGATCCACTCCGGATGGCTGTAGGTCAGTGCGAGGTGCCCGACCGGGTCCTGTTCGATCGGTGGCGCGAGCCGGGACACCCACCCGTCGACGTCGCGGGTGGCGACCTCGCGCAGCACCGCGTTGGCGAACCCGGTGGCACCCTGGCCCACCGCGCGGACCAGGTCGACGGTGGAGGAGACCGCCGCGTGCGCCGGCACCCGGGTGTGCAGCAGTTGGTACGCGCCGATGCGCAACGCGTCGCGGACCGGTGGGTCGATCCGCTGCACGTCCCGCCCGGCCGCGGCGGTGAGGATGGCGTCGAGCGTGCCCAGGTGGCGCAGGGTGCCGTAGGTCAGTTCGGTGGCGAAGGCGGCGTCCCGCCCGGTCAGCCCCGAGTCACTCAGGATCGACGGCAGCACCAGGTTGGCGTACGCGTCGTCGCGGTGCACCGCCGCGACGGCCTCGTACGCCGCGTAACGGGCCCGGTCGACCACCGGTCGCCCGGGGCGGGATCCGCGTCGCTCCGCGCCGCCACGGGCGGTGGTCTCTCTCACACGAACTCCTCGCCGGCACCGACCCGGGCACCACGTGCCCAGTCGGTCGCCGCCATGGCCCGCTTGCCGGCCGCGCGTACCTCGCCGAGGCGGACCGGCACGGTGGCCGTGCCGGCCAGCACCCGGTCCTTGGACACCATCAGCTCACCGGGTTTCAGCGGCTGCGCGTCGGGCGCCGGGGTGACCGGGCCGAGCTTCACCCGATCGCCCCGGAAGGTCGTCCACGGCCCGGGGGCGGGCGTGCACGCGCGGATCCGTCGGTCCACCGCGAAGGCGGGGTCGCCCCAGCGCACCCGGGCGTCCTCGACGGTCAGCTTCGGCGCGAGGCTCACCCCGTCGGCGGGCTGCGGTTGCGCCCTCGCGGTGCCGTCGGCCAACGCGTCCAGCACCGCCACCAGCAGCCCGGCACCGCTGTGCGCCAACCGCTCCAGCAGGTCACCGGAGGTGTCGGTGGGACGGATCTCGTCGGTGACCGTGCCGTAGACCGGACCGGTGTCCAGCCCCTCCTCCAGTTGGAAGACGCTGGCGCCGGTCACCTCGTCGCCGTGCAGCACGGCGTGCTGCACCGGCGCGGCTCCCCGCCACGCCGGCAGCAGCGAGAAGTGCAGGTTCACCCAGCCGTGCCGGGGGATCTCCAGCGCGACCGGCGGCACCAGCGCGCCGTAGGCGACCACCGGCACGCAGTCCGGAGCCAGCTCGCGCAGCCGGTCCAGGAACTCCGGCTCACGCGGACGCGCCGGGGTCAACACCTCGATGCCCCGCTCGTCGGCCCACGCGCCGACCGGGGAACGGACCAGACCCCGACCGCGCCCGGCGGGCGCGTCCGGACGGGTGACCACGGCGATCACCTCGTGCTGGGACTCGGCCACGGCGGACAGGGCCGGAACAGCGACGGCCGGCGTACCGGCGAAGATCACGCGCATCGGGTCACCGCCCCAGACCGAACGGGTTACCGGCGGCGTGCGGGCTCAGCTTGACCGTCGGTGGGGCGGCCGGGTCGTACCACTCGGCCTGACGGATCGCCTTCATCGCCTCCTTGCGGCCGGCCGGGTCCAGCCGGTCGACGAAGAGCACCCCGTCGAGGTGGTCGGTCTCGTGCTGCACACAGCGGGCCATCAACCCGGTGCCGACGATCTGCATCGGGTCACCGTAGCCGTTGAAGCCCTTGGCGATGACGTTCTGCCGACGCTTGGTGTCGAAGTAGAGCCCGGGGATGGACAGGCACCCCTCCGGGCCGTCCTGCTCCTCCTCGTCGGGGAACTCCAGCACCGGGTTCACCAGGTGACCCACCACGTCGTCGACGTCGAAGGTGAACACCCGCAGGCCCACGCCCAGCTGCGGCGCGGCGAGACCGGCGCCACCCTGCTCACGCATGGTGTCGGTCAGGTCCTCGATGAGCTTTCGCAACTCGACGTCGAAGTCGACCACCGGATCGGCCGGCGTGCGCAGCACCGGGTCTCCGAACAGACGGATGGGCTGGACGGTCACGCGGATGGGCTCCTTCACGGCAGGACGGGAATGCCGTACCAGTCTACGGACTGCCGGTAGCCGCGCCGCCCGGCGCACCACCCTCCCCGGTCGACGGCGGTGCACCCACGGTGACCGGCAGGTGATCGTACCCACGCAGGGTCAGCCGGATCCGACGCCGAGGTTGCCCGGCCAGCGCCAGGGTGGGCAATCGGCGCAGCAACGCCGGGAAGGCGATCTGGGCCTCCAGCCGGGCCAGACCCGCCCCCAGGCAGTAGTGCGGCCCGGCACCGAAGGAGAGCGGGCTCAGCTGGGCCCGCCACGGGTCGAACCGCTCCGGTCGGTGGTAGCGCCGTGGGTCGCGGTTGGCCGCGCCGAGCAGCAGCAGGATCCAGCTGCCCGCCGGCACCTCGACCCCGTCGAGGTCGACCGCCTCGGCGTTGACGCGGGTGGTCAGCTGCACCGGCGAGTCGAAACGGAGCAGTTCGTCCACGTACGCCGGGGCGTGCTGCGGCTGCTGGCGCAGCCCCTCGGCCTCCCGGGGGTGGGCCAGCAGCACCGCCAACCCGTTGCCGAGCAGGTTGGTGGTGGTCTCGAAACCGGCGACCAGCAGGATCACCAGGTTCGCCAACAGTTCGTCACCGGAGAGCCGGTCACCGGCGTCGTGCGCCTGCACCAGGGCGGTGGTCAGGTCGTCGGCCGGTGCGCGGCGACGGGCGGCCACCAGTTCGGTGAAGTAGTCACGCAGCTCGGTGGCACCGGCGTCGGCCACGGCCAGTTCCGCCGCGCTGATCTCGGGCTCCAGGACTCCGGTCAGGTCGGCCGTCCAGCGCCGGAACAGCGGGCGGTCGGCGGCGGGCACGCCGAGCAGTTCGCAGATCACCCCGACCGGCAGCGGGTAGGCGAACTCGGCCATGAAGTCCACCGCCGCCCCACCCCGGCCGGCTGTGGTCATCCCGTCGATCAGTTCGTCGGTCTGCGCCGCGACCACCTCGCGCATGGCGTTGATCCGGCGGGGGGTGAAGGCGCCGGTGACGAGGCGACGCATCCGGCTGTGGTCGGGCGGGTTCGTACGCAACATGGATCGGGCGATCGAGGACACGGCCGGGCTCTGCCGCCAGTCGGGCAGGATGCCGTCGCGCAGGTGCTCGTCGAGCACCCGGATCCGGGCGTCCCGAAGCAGTTCGTCGGCCTCGGCGTGACCGGTGACCGCATACACGCCCGGACCGGTCTGCGCGACCGGTCCGTGGGCACGCAGCTGTTCGTACGCCGGATAGGGGTCTACGCGCCCTTCGGGCGACATGAGCGACGCGAACGCCTCGGCGACATCCATCCGGCCTCCTTGGGGGGATCCTGGAGGCTCCATCATCCCGCGCGACGCCGTCGCCGTGGTACCGCGCACGGCCGCCTTCCGCGGCCGGCACCGCCTGGCGAGTCAGCCGCTCACCCCGACCGGCGCCGCCTGGCCGGTCAGCCGCTCTCCCCGGCGAGCACCGCGTCGCCGGCGAGCAGCGCGTGCTCCGGCAACGGCAGCTGGATGTCGTGGGCCGCCTCCCAGTCGTGGATCAGGCTGGGGCGGGTTTGGGCGACGAAGTAGTCCATCGCGCTCACCCCACCGACCACCGGTTCCTCGACCTCGGCGACCAGCCGACCCGGCACCAGCCGCACGCCGTTGCGCAGGGCGGCGCTGAGCCGACGGTGTCCGTTGACCACAAAGAAGTACTCGCCGGTGTAGCCGATGTCCAACGGCTCCAGGCCGGTCTCATCGGCGGGGACCTCGGGCACGGAGGTCGAGTCCCACAGGCCGCGCAGGCCGCCGATCTCCTCGGTCGGGTAGACCCGTCCCGGGTCGAGCAGCAGCAGCGGAGGCGCGCCGCGCAGCACCTCGGGCGCGAGCCGTCCCTCGTACGCGTCGATGATGCTCTCGATCACCTCGTCGGCGGACGCCCGGGTGGTGTCGCAGATCAGGTCGTAGTTGCGCAGCCGGGCCTTGTCCACGCCGTACCGGACCAGGAACCGGTTGCGCTCGCTCTCGCTGCGTTCCTTGAGCTTCGCCTTCGCCTCCTCCAGCGAGGTATAGCTCTCGGCCGGACCGGAGGGGCGCAGCAGGACGCGACGGGCGGCCTCACCCGGCTCGGTGATCATGTGCACCTTGAGCGCGTCGGTGAAGAAGTGCCAGGCCAGCCGGGAGTCCATGACCAGGCTCTCGCCGGAGGCGGCGATGTCCCGCTGGAGCTGGTCGACGTAGCCGTCGACGGCCTGGTCCAACTCGGCGTGCAGGTTCAGCTGGAGAGCGGTCATCTGCCGCTCCTGGGCCATCTTGCGATACAGGTCACCGACGCTGACCCGGCGCATGCCGAGCCGCTTGGCGATCTCGACCGAGACAGTGCTCTTGCCGCTGCCGAGGTCACCGTTGAAGACGATCGACTGACGAACGGTCACGACTGGTCCACCCCTGATAACCGGCTGATTGAGATCATCGATTTCCGCGCCGGACCGACGGGGTTGCGCCGTCGTCGCGCTGCCCTCGGACACCTCCAGCTGGACCTGGAGTCGCCGTACGCACCGGCATGACGGGCGATGCTACCACCTCATGCGGGCCGGGCCCGAGGACGCAACCGGCAGCAGGCAAGTCAATACGTAGCGTCACTATCAGGTAACATATCGCATCGATTGCCGCATCGATCGGTACCCACCGTCACCAAGCCGCTTAGAACAGCGCGAGCGGGTCGACTTGGAGGCGGACCGGATCGCTCGCCTTGCGGGCGCTACGCACCCCGGCCGCCGCGTGCAACGCGTCGGCCATGGCGGCGGCCCGCGTCCTCGGCACCCGCACCAGCATCCGCTCCCGCTCGCCGTCGGCCGGCACCGGACCGAGCAGTTCGGCCCCGTCGGGCAGGCGGGCCTGCGCCAACAGGTCGGCCACCGCCGCCGGTGGGCCGGTCACGCTGGCCATCCGCATCGCCGGTGGGAAGCCCAGCTCCCGCCGCTCGGCCAGTTCCCGGGCCGCGAACCAGCCGGCGTCCCACCGCAGCAACGCCTGCACCGGCGCGAGCGCGCCGTCGGCGACCACCACCACCCGCCCCCCGTCGGACGCCGGCCGGGCCAGTGCCGCCGCGGCCGTCCAGCGACGCAACGCCTCCTCCCCGGCCCGCAGGTCCGCCCGGGTAAGCAGCGCCCAGGTGTCCAGCAGCAGCACCGCGCCGTACCCACCGGCCGCCACCGGCTCGGCGCCCGGGGTCGCGACCACCAGACCCGCGCCGCCGGGGACGTCGGAGAGCACCTCCTCCCGCCCGGAGGTGCGAACCGGCACCCCCGGAAAGGCCCGGCCGAGTTCCTCGGCGGTCCGCCGGGCACCGGTGACCGAGGCTCGCAGCCGCCGTCGGCCGCACTGCGGGCAGGCGTACGCGGCGGCGACCCGGGCGCACCAGCGGCACGCCGGTGTCCCACCGGCCGACGGCAACCCGAGCGGGCCGGCGCAGTGCGGACAGCGGGCCGGGGTACGGCACTCGGCGCAGGCCACCGAGGGCAGGTAGCCGCGTCGGGGCACCTGGACCAGGACCGGCAGGTCCGCGCGCAGTGCCTCCCGGGCCGCGTGCCAGGCCAGACTCGGCAGCCGGGCGGTCGCCGCGCCGGGGTCACGGGCCAGTTGCGGGTCATCGCCGGTCGGCACGATGGCGGGGGTACGCGCCCGCAGCACCGCCCGGTCGGCGACCACCTCACGGGCCCAGCCGGTCTCCACCAGCAGTTGCGCCTCGGCGGTCCGGGCGTAGCCGCCGACCAGCGCTGCGGCGTCGGCCAACTGGGCGCGGGTGAGCAGCACCTCGCGGGCGTGTGGGTAGGGGGCTCGCGGCTCGGCGTGCAGATCGTCACCGTCGTCCCAGATGGCCACCAGGCCGAGCCGGTCGACCGGGGCGAACATGGCCGCCCGGGTGCCGATCACCACCGGGGCGTCGCCGCGCCGGGCGGCCAGGAAGGCGCGGTAGCGCCGCGCCGGGCCGAGCGCGGCCGACAGGCAGACATGCCGTCCCTCGCCGAGCCGTGCGGTCAGCGCGGCGTCGAGGCGGTCCAGGTCCCGCCCGTCGGCGACCACCACCAGCGCGCCCCGACCGGAGGCGACCGTGGCCGCGACGGCGGTGGCGTAGCGGGCCGCCCAGTCCTCCCCCGGCAGCGCCGACCACACCGCCCGGGGGGAACGCCCGTCGGCCAGGGCCCGCAGCAGCGCCACCCCGGCCGGGTAGTCACGCCAGCCGACGGGTTCCGGCACCGGCGGGCTGGCCGGAGCCGCCGGTGCCGGGTCGTCGGCCGGGGCTCGACCGACGACGTCCTTCTCCACCCGCGCGTGCCGGGGTGGCACCGCCAGCCGCAGCACGTCGGCCAGGCTGCCGGCGTACCGGTCGGCGACGACCCGGGCCAGCCGGGCCACCTCCGGGGCCAGCACCGGCACCGGAGAGACCACCTTGTCCAGGTACGCGAGCCGGGGATGGTCGGATTCCTCGGCCCGCTCCAGCAGCCATCCGTCGACCAGTTGGCCGGCGAACCGCACCTTCACCCGGACGCCGGGCACGGCGTCGGCGGCGAGCGCCTGCGGGACCAGGTAGTCGAAGGGGCGGTCCAGATGGGCCAGCGGAACGTCGACGCAGACACGGGCGACCGGCGACCCGTCAGCGGGCCGCCGGTCGTCACGCCGGGGGGTTGTCAGGCTCCCGCGGCCGACTTGAGGTCGGCGGCGCGGTCGGTCGACTCCCACCTCAGGTCGGGCAGTTCCCGACCGAAGTGGCCATAGGCGGCGGTCTGGGCGTAGATCGGCCGCAGCAGGTCCAGGTCCCGGATGATGGCGGCCGGGCGCAGGTCGAAGATCTCGTTGACCGCCTTCTCGATCGAGGCCACCGGCACCGTCTCGGTGCCGAACGTCTCGATGAACAGGCTCACCGGGTGCGCCTTGCCGATGGCGTACGCCACCTGCACCTCGCACCGCTCCGCGAGACCGGCGGCCACCACGTTCTTGGCCACCCAGCGCATCGCGTACGCGGCCGAGCGGTCGACCTTCGACGGGTCCTTGCCGGAGAACGCCCCGCCGCCGTGACGGGCGTAGCCGCCGTAGGTGTCCACGATGATCTTCCGCCCGGTCAGACCGGCGTCGCCCATCGGGCCACCGATCTCGAACCGGCCGGTCGGGTTGACCAGCAGGCGGTAGCCCTCGGTGTCCAGGCCCAGGCTCTCCAGTTCCGGGGCGATGACGTGGTCCCGCACGTCCGGGGTGAGCAACGACTCCAGTGAGATGTCCGCGGCGTGCTGGCTGGAGACCACCACCGTGTTCAGGCGTACCGGCCGCAGCCCGTCGTACTCGACGGTGACCTGCGTCTTGCCGTCCGGCCGCAGGTAGGGCACGGTGCCGTCCTTGCGGACCGCGGCGAGCCGGCGGGCCAGTCGGTGCGCGAGCGCGATCGGCAGGGGCATCAGCTCCGGCGTCTCGGAGCAGGCGAAGCCGAACATCATGCCCTGGTCACCGGCGCCCTGCGCGTCCAATGCGCTCTCCGACGCCCCGGTACGCAGTTCGAAGGCGTTGTCCACGCCCTGCGCGATGTCCGGCGACTGAGCACCGATCGAGACGCTCACGCCACACGACGCCCCGTCGAAACCCTTCTTCGACGAGTCGTACCCGATACCCAGGATCGTCTCCCGCACGATCGTCGGGATGTCGGCGTACGCCTTGGTTGTCACCTCACCGGCAACGTGCACCTGACCGGTGGTGATCAGGGTCTCCACAGCCACCCGGCTGTGCGGATCCTGCGTCAACAGGGCATCGAGGATGCCGTCGCTGATCTGATCGGCGATCTTGTCCGGGTGGCCTTCCGTGACCGATTCGGACGTGAAGAGGCGGCGTGTCACGGTACTCCTAAGTCTTGGACGTCGTTCCGCGGCAGTGTAGTCACCAACCGTCAACCGCACCGTTGACGGTCGTCTCGGGGTCCAGCCGTCAGGAGGAGTCTCCGGCCAGCCGGGCGACCGCCAGGTCCCACACCCGGTCGGCGAGATCCTCCTTGGACCGCTCGGGGATCCGGGTGACCGAGCCGTCCACGCTGATGACCGTGGCCGCGTTGGTGTCGGCACCGAAAACCTTGTCCGGCCCGACCTCGTTGATGACGATGAGGTCGGCCCGTTTACGGGCCAGCTTGGCCCGCCCGTTGGCCTCGGCGTCGTCGGTCTCGGCGGCGAACACCACCAGCACCTGCTCCGGTCGACGACGCTGCCCCAGTTCGGCGGCGATGTCCGGGTTGGTCACGAGTTCGATGGTGGGTGCGGTGCCGTCGTCCGACTTCTTGATTTTGCCAGGCGCGTACGTCGCCGGTCGGAAATCGGCCGGAGCCGCCGCCATCACCACCACGTCGGCGTCCGCCGCCGCGCTGAGCGTGGCCTCGCGCAACTCCCCGGTGGTGCCCACGCGGACCAGGTCCGCGCCGGCCGGGTCGGGCAGCGAGACGTTGGCCGAGATCAGCGTTACCCGCGCGCCACGGGCGAGCGCGGCACGGGCGAAGGCGTAGCCCTGCTTGCCGGAGGAGCGGTTGCCCAGGAAGCGCACCGGGTCCAGCGGTTCCCGGGTGCCGCCGGCGGTGACCACCACCCGGCGGCCGGTCAGGTCGGCCGGCGCGTCGGCGCCACGGGCCAGGATGCGGCGGGCGACGGCGAAGATCTCGGCCGGCTCGGGCAGCCGCCCCTTGCCGGTGTCGACGCCGGTGAGGCGACCCACCGCCGGCTCGATGACCCGTACCCCTCGGGCCCGCAGCGTGGCGACGTTGGCGACGGTCGCCGGGTGCTCCCACATCTCGGTGTGCATGGCCGGCGCCAGCAGCACCGGGCAGCGCGCGGTCAGCAGCGTGTTACTGAGTAGATCATCAGCGAGGCCGTGCGCGGCTCGGGCCAGCAGGTCGGCGGTGGTGGGCGCGACCACCACCAGGTCGGCCTGCTGACCGAGTCGCACGTGCGGCACCTCGTGCACGTCGGACCAGACGTCCTCGGCGACCGGCTGGCCGGACAGGGCCGCCCAGGTCGGCGCGCCGACGAAACGCAACGCGGCTGCGGTCGGCACCACCCGCACCTGGTGGCCCGACTCGGTGAACAGGCGCAGCAACTCGCAGGCCTTGTAGGCGGCGATCCCGCCACCGACGCCGAGGACGACCCGGGCGCTCATCGACGCGCGGGGGTTACGGCTGGTCGGTCGGCTCAGCGGTGAGCAGGCCCGCGTTGATCTCGCGCATCGCGATGGAGAGCGGCTTCTCCTGGGGAGTGGTCTCGACCAGCGGGCCGACGTACTCCAGCAGGCCCTCACCGAGCTGGCTGTAGTAGGCGTTGACCTGGCGGGCGCGCTTGGCCGCGAAGATGACCAGCGCGTACTTCGACGTCGTCTTCTCCAGGAGCTCGTCGATCGGCGGGTTGGTGATGCCTTCGGGGTTGGCGATGGATCCCACGGATAAAACCTCTGCGTCTGTCGCACGGACCGCGCGTGAGCGCGGCGCCGGCGCTCAACCGCGCGGACGCGGCCGGGCCGGAGCCAGGAATGAAGAACCGATGAATCCTACCAGTTCGTCCACGACCCGCTCGATCCGGTCGTGCGACACACTGAGGTCGAACGCTGCCACGACGGGCGGACCGGGCGCTCGGCCGGGGGGATGGAGCAGGACCAGTCGGGCTCGCGGCCATCCGGCTCGCACCAGCAGCGCGCCGTCGAGGTCCAGCGAGAGCAACACCGGCTGCCCGGCGGCGAGCCGGCGGCGCAGGGGGGCGATCTCCGTGCCGCGCCGGTACGCGCCGAACCGGCTCCACTCCAGCAGTTCGCCTGCGGCGAGCCGGCGGTCGAACTCCTCCGCCGTCACGAAGTGCCGGTGGACGCCGTCCAGTTCGCTGCCCCGGCGAGGCCGGGTGGTGACCGTGATCGGCGTCCACACTGACGGAGAACGCGCCCGGAGCAGCTCGACGACACTCTCCCTGCCGGCGCCGGATGGGCCGGCCAGGACAGTGAGCCGAGCCGCCGGGCGCGCCTCGTCATCCAAGCTCACTGCTTGTTTCTACACGCAGTCGCGCTCAGTTGGCGGCGAACTCCCCGAGCAGCGCCTTGCGCTGCTGCTCGCCGAGGCCACGCAGCCGACGGCTATCGGCGATCTTGAGCTTCTCCATGATCTGAGTAGCCCGGATCTTGCCGATGCCCGGCATGGCCTGCAGCACGGCCGAAACCTTGAGCTTGCCGACGACATCGTCGGACTCGGCCCGCGCAAGAACGGCTCCGAGGGTGGTCTTGCCCTGCTTGAGCTGCTCCTTCAGCTCGGCACGGGCTTTGCGGATCTCCGCAGCCTTCTCCAGCGCGGCTGCGCGCTGCTCGGGGGTCAGTGACGGGAGCGGCACCAGTTCTCCTCAGGTCCCTATCGCGACGGGCGGGACGCGCCGCCGCATCTGTGAAACGTGGTGTCGCTGTGAACCAAGGGGTTCCCAGCGCGGGGAAAACTAGCGGTCAACGGAGCTTTCGGCAACGTGGGCGCGCGATGATCACCTCAGAGTGACCGACCCATCAGTCAGTCACGACATCTCCAGAACCCCTCGACACTCGGCCAAAAGCCGGTCCGCGGCGGCCCGCAACGCCTCCGAATCGGGCCCCGCGCCCAGCACCTCGCGGGAGTACGCGGGCAGCACTGCGGGCAGCGCGGAACCGAAGACGGTCCGCAGATCCGCCGCCGACGCGCCCTGCGCTCCGAGCCCCGGTGCGAGCAGCGGTCCGTTCACCCGCGACAGGTCGCAGCCCGTCTCGCCGACCGTCGCCCCGACCACCGCACCGATGCTTCCGAGCGGCTCCGCACCCGCGTTGAGCTGCGAAATCTCATCGAGAACCGTCTGCGCGACGGTGCGTCCGTCGGCGGCCCGAGCCTGCTGCACCGCCGCGCCCTCGGGGTTGGAGGTGCGCGCCAGGACGAACACGCCACCGCCGTGCTCGGCGGCCAATTCGAACATGGGTGCCAGCGATCCGACCCCCAGGAAAGGGCTCGCCGTCAGCGCATCGACATACATGGGACTGAATGGATCAAGGTATGCCGACGCGTACGCGCGAACCGTCGAACCGATGTCGCCGCGCTTGACGTCGAGCAGAACGATCGAGCCGAGATTTCGCAACTGTCGGATAGTTGACTCAAGGACCGCCACCCCTTGAGAACCGAATCGCTCGAAGAACGCCGACTGCGGCTTCACCACCGCAACCCGGTCACCGAGGGCGTCGACGACCGTACCGGCGAAGCGGTCCAGACCCCTCACATCGTCGTCGAGACCCCACCGGGCCAGCAGTTCCGGATGCGGGTCGATACCCACGCACAGCGGACCACGGTCCGCCACGGCCCGGTGCAGTCGGGCGCCGAAGCTCTCCATAAGGCAGTCGCCTTCCTCTCGTCCTCCGACGGTTTCCGGCTTCCACCGTCCGCCGCCTACTCACCATCCGCAGTCAGGCTGGTTGCCGAGCTACTCCATTTAGCGACGCCTGCCGACCACGCCTACTCAAATCGGTCCGGGCGTCGACATTCGCCTACTCAGCCCGCCGCGACCGCTGCCGCGATACCCGACACCACGAGTGCCAAGTCGGCGTCCGTGATGACGTACGGCGGCATCGTGTAGACCAGATCCCGGAACGGGCGCAGCCACACCCCCCGCGCCACCGCCGCCGCCGTGGCCGCACCGAGGTCCACCTCGTGGTCCAGTTGGACCACCCCGATGCCGCCGAGCACCCGCACGTCCGCCACCCCCGACGCACCGCGCAGCGGCTCCAGTCCGGACCGCAGACCGCGTTCGAGCCGGGCCACCTCCCCGGCCCAGTCACCGGCCCGCAGCAGGCTCAGCGACGCGTTGGCGACCGCGCAGGCCAGTGGGTTACCCATGAACGTCGGACCGTGCGCGAGGACGCCGCCGGCCTGGATGCCCCACGCGACCTCCGGCGTGCAGAGAGCCGCCGCCAGGGTGAGGTAGCCCCCGGTGAGCGCCTTGCCGACACAGAGCACGTCCGGGGTCACCCCGGCGTGCTCGGCGGCGAACATCGTCCCGGTGCGGCCGAATCCCGTCGCGATCTCGTCGAAGATCAGCAGCACGCCGTGCGCGCGGGTCACCTCGCGCAGCACCCGCAGGTAGTGGGGGTGGTGGAAACGCATCCCGCCGGCCCCCTGCACCACCGGCTCCACGATCACCGCGGCCAGTTCGTGGGCGTGCCGCTCGACCGCGTCGGTCAGTGCCGCCTCGTACGCCGGGTCCGGCGGATCGTCGAAGCCGCCGGGCGGCGCCGGGGCGAAGACCTGTCGCGGCAACACGTCCGTCCAGAGGTGGTGCATCCCGCCCTCGGGGTCGCACACGCTCATCGGATGGAAGGTGTCACCGTGGTATCCGCCCCGCCAGGTGCCCAACCGGTGCCGCTGCGGCCGACCGACGCCCCGCTGGTACTGCAGGGCCATCTTCACCGCGACCTCGACGCTGACCGACCCCGAGTCGGCCAGGAACACGTGCTCCAGGCCGTCGGGGGTGATCTCGACCAGGGTGCGGGCCAGCTCCACGGCCGGGGCGTGGGTGAGGCCACCGAACATGACGTGGCTCATCCGCCCCAGCTGCCCGGTCACCGCCGCGTCCAGCACCGGATGCCGGTAACCGTGGATCGCCGCCCACCAGGAGGACATCCCGTCGACCAACTCCCGGCCGTCGGCCAGCCGCAGCCGTACCCCCTCGGCGCTCTCCACCAGGTAGGGCGCCACCGCGGGCGGCAACGCCGCGTACGGATGCCAGACGTGCGCCGCGTCGGCGGCGAGAACCTCCTCCGGGGTCATCGGTCCTCCTTGCGCCCGAGGCTCTGCTTCAACCCAGGCGACGGTCTCGGTGTCGAACCCGTGCGTCCGGTGAAGCAGAGCCGAAGCGGGTGGTGAGTCGGGTGGGTCGTGGTCGTCAGGCTCCGGTCGTCGTCGGGCGTGCCGCACCCGCCGCCGCACGGGCGACGGCACGGGGCAGCGCCGGGCCCCGGTAGATGAACCCGGTGTAGAGCTGCACCAGGCTGGCACCGGCGTCGAACATCCGGGTCGCGTCGTCGGGATCGACGATGCCGCCCACGCCGATGACCGGCAGCCGCCCGCCCGTCTCGGTGTGGACGAAGGAGACCACCTGCCGCGCCCGATCGGCCAGCGGCCGACCGGACAGTCCGCCCGCCTCGGCCGCGCGTGCCCGGTCGGCCGGGGCCAACCCGTCCCGGGCGAGGGTCGTGTTCGTGGCGATCACCCCGGCGGCGCCCCGGGCCAGGCACACCTCCAGCAACTCGGCGATGGCCGGCTCGGTGAGATCGGGGGCGATCTTCACCAGCACCGGCTTCTCCCCCACCAACGCCGCCAGCAGCGCGTCCAGGTGCTCCCGGTCCTGCAACGCGCGCAGTCCGGGGGTGTTCGGTGAGGAGACGTTGACCGCAAAGTAGTCACCGTGCTCACGCAACGCGTGGTACGACTCGCGGTAGTCCGCCACCGCGTCCTCCAGGGCCGTCACCTTCGACTTGCCCAGCGAGATTCCCAGGGGTACGCCGAGCGGTCTCGGCAACGCCGCCAGCCGGTTCGCCAACGCCTGCGCCCCGGCGTTGTTGAAGCCCATCCTGTTGATCACGGCTTCGCTGTCGGCCAGCCGGAACAGCCGGGGCCGGGGATTGCCCGGCTGCGGGCGCGCGGTCACCGTGCCGACCTCGACGAACCCGAAGCCCAACGCCGGCCAGGCCGGCAGCGCCACCCCGTCCTTGTCCATGCCTGCGGCCAGTCCGACCGGGTTCGGGAACCGCACCCCGAACACCGTGCGCGGGGCCGACACGGCGTACCGGGCGCGCAGCGCCGCCAGTGCGACCGGCATCCGAGACAGCTCCGCCAGCCGCCGCAGGGTGAACTCGTGCGCCGCCTCGGCGTCACCGCCACCGACCCGGAACAGCCCCCGCCGCACCGTCCTCTCGAAGATCACGCCGTCCCTCCCCGCACCGCCGCGCGTCGATCAAGAAGTTTTCGTCCCACCGAGCGCCTCCGGAGGACCAGAACTTCTTGATCGACGAGAGCCTGGGGGGTCACTGGGCGGGCCGCAGGAGTGCGTGCAGGTCTTGCAGGGGGCGTACCTGCATGTCACCACGGATGCGTGCCTCGATGCCCATGACGGCGGCGGCAGCGCCGGGAACGGTGGTGATGCACGGGATGTCGGCGGTGACCGCCGCGCTGCGGATCTCGTAACCGTCCGAGCGGGCGCTGGCACCCGAACCCTGCGGCGTGTTCACCACCAGGGCGACATGACCACCGAGGATCAGCGACACCGCGTCGTCCTCGGCACCGGCCTCGTAGTGCTTCGGGACCTGCTCGCAGGCGATGCCGTGACGGCGGAGCACCTCGGCGGTACCGCTGGTCGCGACGATGTCGAAGCCGAGGTCGGCGAGCCGCTTGATCGGGAAGATCATGCCGCGCTTGTCCCGGTTGGCCACCGAGACGAAGATCTTGCCCTCGGTCGGCAGTGAGCCGTACGCCGCCGACTGCGACTTGGCGAAGGCGTGCCCGAAGCCGGTGTCGATCCCCATCACCTCGCCGGTCGACTTCATCTCCGGGCCGAGCAGTGAGTCCACTCCCTTACCGGCCGGCGTGCGGAACCGCTTGAACGGCAGCACCGCCTCCTTCACCGCGATCGGGGCGTGCGGCGGCAGCGAGCCGCCGTCCCCGGTCGCCGGCAACATGCCCTCGGCGCGCAGCTCCGCCAGGGTCGCGCCCAGGGCGATCCGGGCCGCCGCCTTCGCCAGCGGCACCGCCGTGGCCTTGGAGACGAACGGCACGGTACGCGAGGCGCGCGGGTTGGCCTCCAGCACGTACAGCGCGTCGTCCTTCAACGCGTACTGGACGTTGAGCAGTCCGCGTACCCCGATGCCCCGGGCGATCGCCTCGGTGTACCGCCGCACCTGGGCGACGTGCGAACTGGCCAGGGTGATCGAGGGCAGCGCGCAGGAGGAGTCGCCGGAGTGGATACCCGCCTCCTCGATGTGCTCCATGATCCCGCCGAGGTAGACCTCGCCGTCGGCGTCACAGAGCGCGTCCACGTCGATCTCGATGGCGTCGTCGAGGAACCGGTCGACGAGCACCGGATGGTGCGGCGAGATGTCGGTGGCGCGGCCGATGTAGTCATGCAGCGTGGCGTCGTCGTAGACGATCTCCATGCCGCGCCCACCCAGCACGTACGACGGTCGGACCAGCACCGGGTAACCGATGTCGTCGGCGATCTGCTTCGCCTCCTCGTACGAGGTGGCGGTGCCGTGCGCCGGAGCGCGCAGACCGGCCCGGGCCAGCAGCGACCCGAAGGCGCCCCGCTCCTCGGCCAGGTGGATCGACTCCGGGGAGGTACCCACCACCGGCACACCGGCGTCCTTGAGCCGTTGGGCCAACCCGAGCGGGGTCTGACCGCCCAACTGCACGATCACACCGACCACGCCCGGCCCGCCGGCCGCCCGGCCGGAGGAGTCCTCCGCGTGCCAGACCTCCAGCACGTCCTCGAAGGTCAGCGGCTCGAAGTAGAGCCGGTCGGCGGTGTCGTAGTCGGTGGAGACCGTCTCCGGGTTGCAGTTGACCATGACGGTCTCGTAGCCGGCCCGCTCGGCGTCGGCGGCCGACCCGGACGGCGCGTTCCGCAGCGCCATGACCGCGTGCACGCAGGAGTAGTCGAACTCGATGCCCTGCCCGATCCGGTTCGGTCCCGAGCCGAGGATCATGACCTTCGGCCGCGCCGAACCGGCCACCTCGGTCTCGGCGTCGTAGGAGGAGTAGTGGTACGGGGTGGTGGCCTCGAACTCGGCGGCGCAGGTGTCCACCGTCTTGTAGACCGGCCGGATGCCGAGGCGGTGCCGCAGCGTACGCACCCCGTCCTCGGCGGCCAGCTCGGGCCGGAGCGCGGCCAGCTGGCCGTCGGACAGGCCGGCCCGCTTGGCCCGGCGCAGCAGCGCCGCGTCCAGCACCGGGGCCGCCACGATCTCGGCCCGCAACTCGACCAGAGCCGCGATCTGGTCCAGGAACCACGGGTCGATACCGCCGGAGGCGGCGCTGACCTCGGCGATCGAGGCGCCCAGCCGCAGCGCCCGTTCCACCGTGTAGAGCCGCCCGTCGTGCGGCGTGCCCAGGGCCGCGAGGGTGTTCTCCCGGGTGGCCCCGGCCGGGTCGGGCACCGTCCAGAAACCGGCTTCCTTGGTCTCCATCGAGCGCATCGCCTTGTTCAACGCCTCGGTGAAGTTACGTCCCAGGCTCATCGCCTCGCCGACCGACTTCATCGTGGTGGTCAGCTCCCGGTCCGCGCCGGGGAACTTCTCGAACGCGAACCGGGGGATCTTCACCACCACGTAGTCCAGCGTCGGCTCGAACGCGGCCGGCGTCTTGAGGGTGATGTCGTTGGGGATCTCGTCGAGGGTGTAGCCGATGGCCAGCTTGGCGGCGATCTTCGCGATCGGGAAACCGGTCGCCTTCGAGGCCAACGCCGAGGAGCGGGAGACCCGGGGGTTCATCTCGATGACGACGATGCGGCCGTCGGCCGGGTTCACCGCGAACTGGATGTTGCAGCCACCGGTGTCCACGCCGACCTCGCGCAGCACCGCGATACCCAGGTCGCGCAGGTGCTGGTACTCCCGGTCGGTCAGGGTCATGGCCGGCGCCACGGTCACGCTGTCGCCGGTGTGCACGCCCATCGGGTCGATGTTCTCGATCGAGCAGACCACCACCACGTTGTCGTGGCGGTCCCGCATCAGTTCGAGTTCGTACTCCTTCCAGCCGAGCACGCTCTCCTCGATGAGCACCTCGTGCACCGGGCTGGCGGCCAGCCCGGCCCCCGCGATGCGCTCCAGGTCGGCGTCGGTGTGCGCCATACCCGAGCCGAGGCCACCCATGGTGAACGACGGCCGGATCACCACCGGCAGGCCCAGCTCGGCCACCGTCTCCCGGACCTCGTCCATCGAGTGGCAGACCCGCGACCGTGGCACCAGCGCCGACGGGTCGGCCACCCCGAGGCGTACGCCGGCCTTCGCCACGATCTCCTTGAACAGCTGCCGGTCCTCGCCGCGCCGGATCGCCTCGATGTCGGCGCCGATCAGCTCGACGCCGTACTTCTCCAGCACCCCGGAATCGTGCAACGCCACCGCGGTGTTCAGCGCGGTCTGACCGCCCAGGGTGGGCAGCACCGCGTCGGGACGCTCCTTGGCGATCACCAGCTCGACGAACTCGGGGGTGATCGGCTCGACGTAGGTGGCGTCGGCGAACTCCGGATCGGTCATGATCGTCGCCGGGTTGGAGTTGACCAGGCTGACCCTGATCCCCTCGGCCCGCAGCACCCGGCACGCCTGGGTGCCGGAGTAGTCGAACTCGCAGGCCTGTCCGATGACGATCGGTCCCGACCCGATCACCAGGATGTGCTTGAGATCGGTCCGCTTAGGCATTGGTACGCCCCCCACTGAGAGCCCGGCCGTCGATCAGCTCGGCGAAGCGGTCGAAGAGATAGTCCGCGTCGTGCGGGCCGGCCGCCGCCTCCGGGTGGTACTGGACGGTGAAAGCGGGCACGTCACGCGCCCGCAGCCCCTCGACCACGTTGTCATTGAGGCAGACGTGCGACACCTCGACGCCACCGAACTCGGTGTCGATCACCTGGTTCGGCACCACCGCGCCCGGCCGCACCCCGGGCACCTCCACCGCGAAGCCGTGGTTGTGGCTGGTCACCTCGACCTTGCCGGTGACCCGGTCCAGCACCGGCTGGTTGATGCCCCGGTGGCCGTAGCCGAGCTTGTAGGTGCCGAAGCCGAGCGCCCGGCCGAGGATCTGGCTGCCGAAGCAGATGCCGAACAGCGGCATCTCGCGGCGCAGCACCTCCCGGGCCAACGCGACCGCGTTGTCGGCGGTCGCCGGATCGCCGGGGCCCGGCGAGAAGAAGACCGCGTCAGCACCGGTGGCCAGCAGATCCTCGATGGTCGAACCGGCCGGCAGCACGTGGGTGGTGACACCCCGCGCGGCGAGCCGACGCGGCACGTTGCGCTTGATGCCCAGGTCCAGCGCGGCCACCGTGAACCGGTGCTCGCCCTCGGCGTCGACCACGTACGGGGTCGGGGTGGTCACCTCGTCGGAGAGGTTCGCGCCGACCATCTGCGGCGACTGGCGGACCCGTTCGAGCAGGGCCCGGGGGTCGTCCTCGACACTGGAGACACCCACCCGCATCGCGCCGCGTTCACGCAGGTGGCGGGTCAGTGCCCGGGTGTCCACGCCGCTGATGCCGACTACTCCCTCGGTGGCCAGCCGGTCCTCCAGTCCGCCGGTGGCCCGCCAGTTGGAGCTGACCCGGGCCGGATCACGCACCACGTAACCCGCCACCCAGATCCGACGCGACTCGTCGTCGTCGGTGTTGACGCCGGTGTTGCCGATGTGCGGGGCGGTCTGCACCACCACCTGGCGGTGGTACGACGGGTCGGTGAGGGTCTCCTGGTAACCGGTCATCCCGGTGTTGAAGACCGCCTCGCCGAAGGTCTCCCCGACGCTGCCGTACGCCTCGCCGTGGAAGGTGCGCCCGTCCTCAAGGACCAGGATCGCCGACCTGCGCTTCACTGTGCCCGCCTTTCGTTCGCGGCTGCGGTACTCCGCTTCGCTGCGTTCCTCGCGCTCACCGGACAGCCTTTCCGTCCAGAACCGTCGCCTCGCCACGCAGGAAGGTCGCCACGATGCGACCCGGCAGCGTCATCCGGGCGTACGGTGTGTTGCGGCTACGGCTGGCCAGCTCCGCAGGTTCGATCACCCGGCGGGCCGCCGGGTCGACCAGGGTCAGGTTGGCCGGCGCTCCGGGGGCCGGGTCGTGGCCGTGTTCGGTCAGTCCGGCGATCCGGGCCGGCGTACGCGACATCCGGTCGGCGATCAGGTCCCACTCCGGCCCCAGCACGTCGAGCGCGATGGACAGCGCCGTCTCCAGCCCGAGCATGCCCGGCCGGGCGTACGCCCACTCGCACTCCTTGTCCTCCACCGCGTGTGGGGCGTGGTCGGTGGCGATGATGTCGATCACCCCGTCGACCAGCGCGGCCCGCAGCGCGGCGATGTCGGTGGCGGTACGCAGCGGCGGGTTGACCTTGAAGACCGGGTCGTAGGTCTCGGCCCGCGCGTCGGTGAGCAGCAGGTGGTGCGGGGTCACCTCGGCGGTGACGCGTACCCCCCGGGCCTTGGCGTGGCGCAGCACCTCGACGCTGCCGGCGGTGGAGACGTGACAGACGTGCAGTCGGCTGCCGACGTGCTCGGCCAGCAGCACGTCCCGCGCGATGATCGCCTCCTCGGCCACCGCCGGCCACCCGGTGAGGCCCAGCCGGGTGGAGACCTCACCTTCGTGCATCTGGGCCCCCTCGGTGAGCCGGGGCTCCTCCGCGTGCTGGGCGATGATCCCGTCGAAGGCCTTCACGTACTCCAGCGCCCGGCGCATCAGCCGGGGGTCGGCGACGCAGTGCCCGTCGTCGGAGAAGATCCGCACCCGGGCCGCCGAGTCGGCCATCGCGCCGAGTTCGGCCAGGCGTTCGCCGGCCAGGCCGACGGTGACCGCGCCGATGGGTTGCACGTCGACCAGCCCGGCCTCGCGGCCGAGCCGCCACACCTGCTCCACCACCCCGGCGGTGTCGGCCACCGGCGAGGTGTTCGCCATCGCGCAGACCGCGGTGTAACCGCCGAGCGCCGCCGAGCGGGAACCGGTCTCCACCGTCTCGGCGTCCTCCCGGCCGGGCTCACGCAGATGGGTGTGCAGGTCGACCAGGCCGGGCAGGGCGACCAGCCCGGCGGCGTCGACCACCGTGGCGTCCGGCGCGGACAGCCCGGTGCCGGTCTCCGCGACGACGCCGTCGCGGATCAGCAGGTCGGTCGGTGCGGCGCCGAGGACGCTGACGTTCTTGAGCAGGTACGAGTTCACCGGTTGTTCCCCCCGAGCAGCAGGTAGAGGACGGCCATCCGGACGGAGACACCGTTGGCGACCTGTTCGACGATGGTGGAGCGGGACGAGTCCGCGACCTCCGGTGTGATCTCCATGCCCCGGTTCATCGGGCCGGGGTGCATGACGATGGCGTGCTCCGGCAGCCGATTCATCCGGGGACCGTCCAGGCCGTAGCGGCGGGCGTACTCGCGGGCGGACGGGAAGTAGGAGTCGTTCATCCGCTCCCGCTGCACCCGCAGCATCATCACCACGTCCGACGACGGCAGCACCGCGTCGAGGTCGTAGCAGACGTCGGTGCCGGGCGCGAGGGCGGCGGCGATGTCGACCGGGATGAGCGTCGGCGGCCCGACCAGCGTCACCTTGGCGCCGAGGGTGGACAGCAGCAGCACGTTGGAGCGGGCCACCCGGGAGTGCAGCACGTCACCGACCACGGCCACCGACAGTCCGGCCAGCCGTCCCAGCCGGGACCGCATCGTGTACGCGTCGAGCAGCGCCTGGGTGGGATGCTCGTGGGTGCCGTCGCCCGCGTTGACCACCGAACCGTCGACCCAGTCGGCGAGGCGGTGCGGGGCGCCCGAGGCGGGATGGCGGACCACCACCGCGTCGGCGCCCATCGCCTGCAGGGTCAACGCGGTGTCCTTCAGGCTCTCGCCCTTGGCGACGCTGGAACCCTTCGCCGAAAAGTTGATCACATCGGCGCTGAGTCGCTTGGCGGCCGCCTCGAACGAGATCCGGGTACGGGTCGAATCCTCGTAGAAGAGGTTGACCACGGTCCGGCCGCGCAGCGCCGGCAGCTTCTTGACCTCGCGTCCGGCCACGGCGGCCATCTCGGCGGCGGTGTCCAGGATCTGGGTGGCGGTGTCGGCGTCAAGGTCGGCGCCGGAGAGCAGATGCCTGATCATGATGCCTGCCTTTCGTCGGCGACCGCGGGGCAAAGCCGCGCCCCACTCCTCGCGCTCACCGGGCGGGCTCCTCGCCGTAGAGCCGGACCTCGTCCACGCCGTCGGTCTCGGCCAGCGTCACCTTGACGTTCTCGGCCAGCGCGGTCGGGATGTTCTTGCCGACGTAGTCGGCCCGGATGGGTAGCTGTCGGTGCCCCCGGTCCACCAGCACGGCAAGCTGCACCATGGCGGGACGTCCCAGGTCACCGAGCGCGTCGAGGGCGGCCCGGACGGTCCGGCCAGAGAAGAGGACGTCGTCGACGAGGATCACCCGCATGCCGTCGATGCCACCGGGCGGGAGCTGGGTGGGGCCGACCGCCCGGGTGGCGTGCCGGCGCAGGTCGTCGCGGTAGAGGGTGATGTCGAGCACGCCGACCGGCACGGAGATGCCCTCGAAGGCGCTGATCCGGGCGGCGAGGCGACCGGCCAGGGGGGCGCCCCGGGTGGGGACGCCGAGCAACACGGTGTCGGCCGCGCCCTGGGTCTTCTCGAGGATCTGGTGAGCGATGCGGTCGACGACGCGTTGCACGTCGGCGCTGGTCAAAATCACCTTCACCGAGGGTTGTCGCGGCGGTGGCGACTGGGCAGCCGTTGGGTAGGCCACGGCGGACCTCCTTCCCCGCCTCACGGGACGGGTCGTTAAAGGACGTCGGATCCTCCCGGCCGGCTGGACCGGGCCGGCGGAGGGGCGTCGGCAACGTTACCAGTGGTCGTCGCCGCCGCTACGCGCGGGCACCAGGCACGACGGCGTGACCGGTCGGCATTTACTGACTGGCGAATCAGTCTGGCGAAACGGGACAACTCACCCGGGGTGTTCAACGGGAAGGTCACGACCACTTGACCACGTGTACGAATCCCCGTACCGTCACGCTCCGTAGCGATCGCTGGGAGAACCCGAGCAGCACTGGAGTGTCCGAATGCCCTCTGAATACGCCAAGTCTCTGGGCGCCCGCCTGCGCTCCATCCGCCAGCAGCAGGGTCTGTCCCTGCAGGGAGTGGAGGAGAAGTCGAACGGGCGTTGGAAGGCGGTAGTCGTCGGCTCGTACGAGCGCGGCGACCGGGCCGTCACGGTGTCCCGACTGGCCGAGCTGGCCGAGTTCTACCGCGTACCGGTCTCGGAGTTGCTGCCCGACGGCAGTGGGGTGCGGCACGAACCCACCAGCAAGATCGTTCTGGACCTGGAGCGCCTCTACGACGAGGCCAGCGAGGATCTCGCCTACGTGGCCCGCTACGCACGCGCCATCCAGCAGCAGCGCGGTGACTACAACGGCCGGGTGCTGTCCATCCGCGCCGACGACCTGCGCGCCCTCGCCATCGTCTACGACGCCTCGCCGTCCGGCCTGATCGAGCGGCTGACCGAGCACGGCGTGCTGGTCGCCGATCCCCGGGCGTTCTTCGCCTCCTGAGTACGAACCGACGAAAGGGCCCGTGCCGTCCGGCACGGGCCCTTCGTCACGTCACCGCAGGTGGCGTACGCCTCAGCGGGTGGCGTACTCGGCGATCCTGCCGAGCAGACCGTTGAGGAAGCGGGGCGAGTCGTCGGTCGACATCTGCCGGGCCAACTCCACCGCCTCGCTGATCGCCACCGCGTCGTCGATCTCGTCGAGATACAGCAGCTCGTAGACCGCGATCCGGGCCAGGTTGCGGTCGACCACCGGCATCCGGTCCAACGTCCAGCCCTCGGCGTAGCTGGAGATCAGCTCATCGATCCGGTCCAGGTGCCCGGCCACCCCCTCGACCAGACCGACCGCGTACCCCAGGTGTTCGGGACGCGGCTTCTCGATCCGCTCAACGTAGCCCGCCAGCACCTCGACCGGTGGGCGATCACGCAGGTCGGCCTCGAAGAGCACGTCCAACGCCCGCTTGCGCGCCTTGCGGCGCGCCGGCATCTGCTGCTTCGGACCCTCGGACATCAGGCGCGGCCGAGGTAACGGCCGTCGCGGGTGTCGACCTTGATCTTCTCGCCGGTGGTCACGAAGAGCGGGACCTGGACGGTCGCGCCCGTCTCCACCGTCGCCGGCTTGTTGCCGCCGGTCGAGCGGTCGCCCTGCAGACCCGGCTCGGTGTAGGTGACCTCCAGCACAACGGAGGTCGGCAGCTCGATGTAGAGCGGCACACCCTCGTGGGTGGCCACGATCGCCTCGGCCTCGGGCAGCAGGTAGTTGGCCGCCTCGCCGACCGTCCCGCCCAGCACCGTGATCTGGTCGTACGTCTCCATGTCCATGAAGACGTAGTCCTCGCCGTCGGCGTAGAGATACTGCATGGTGCGCTTGTCGACGGTCGCCGTCTCCACCTTGGTGCCCGCGTTGAAGGTCTTGTCGACCACCTTGCCGGAGAGCACGTTCTTCAGCGTGGTACGCACGAACGCACCACCCTTACCGGGCTTGACGTGCTGGAACTCAACGACGGACCAGAGCTCCCCGTCGAGGTTGAGTACCATGCCGTTCTTCAGGTCGTTGGTGGTGGCCATTTCCTGCCTTGATCATCAATTGGCGGACAGACCTGCCAAGTCTACTAGCAGTCTCACGACCCGCCGACCGCCGCCGGTCGCCACCGGCCCGGGCCCGGCTCGACGTGCCCCGTCGCCTCGGCATGACCATCCGGCGAGGGCCCGCGCGCCGCACCCCGGGTGCCGATCCGCGAGGGCAAACCGCGCACTGTCAGTGACGCCTCTCCCCCGCCCCCCACCACACCTCCGCGCCCTTTGCTCTGCTTCAACCGACGCAACAGTCACTTTCCGTGGCGATTTCGCCGCAGATCACCGCACTGCCGCGCCACAACGCCGCTGGTCAGCCGCTAGTGCGTTGGTTGAAGCAGAGCAAAGCGTGGAAAGGGGTGATGGGCGGGGAACCGGGACATCACTGAGGGTAGCTGGAAGGGCTTGCTTCGCACCTACCCGGGCGCGGGCAGCACCGAGCGTAGTGGCGGTGCGGAAGCCGGGCGTACGGTGATCGGAACCTCAGGTGTTCCGGTCGGGGAGGTTGGCCAGGTAGTGCAGGGCGAGACGGTAGCCGTCCACGCCGAGACCGCAGATCACGCCGGTCGCCACCGCGGAGACGACCGAGTGGTGACGGAACTCCTCGCGGGCGTGGATGTTGGAGATGTGCACCTCCACCAGCGGGCCGCGCAGCATGGCACACGCGTCGCGTACCGCGATCGAGTAGTGCGACCAGGCCGCCGGGTTGAGCACCACGGCGGCGCCCTCGTCGGCGGCGGCGTGCAGCCAGCCGAGCAGCTCGTGCTCGGCGTCGGTCTGCCGCACGACGACGTCCAGGCCCAGTTCCCGGCCGGTCGTCTCACACAGCCGCACCAGGTCGGCGTAGCTGGTCACGCCGTAGACGTCGACCTGGCGACTGCCCAACCGGCCCAGATTCGGCCCGTTGAGCACCTGGACCTTCCTGGTCACCGGGCCACCGCCGCGTAGGCCGCGTGCAACAGGTCGTCGTCGGGGCCTTCCAGCATCGCCGGCCGGGCGATCCCGTCGAGCACCACGAAGCGCAGTCGGCTGCCCCGCGTCTTCTTGTCGACCCGCATCGTGGCCAGCAGGCGCGGCCACGCCTCGGCGTCGTACTCCGTCGGCAGGTCGAGTGCCGTCAACACGGCGCGATGCCGGGACGCGGTGGCCGGGTCCAGCCGGCCGGCGAGGCGGGCCAGCTCGGCGGCGTACACCAGGCCGACGGACACCGCGTGGCCGTGCCGCCAGCGGTAACCCTCGACCTTCTCGATCCCGTGGGCGAGGGTGTGCCCGTAGTTGAGCACCTCCCGTACGCCCGACTCACGCAGATCCCCCGCGACCACGTCGGCCTTGACCCGGATGGCCCGCTCGATCAGCTCCCGGGTGACCGACCCGGCTGGATCGGTCGCGGCGGCCGCGTCCCCCTCGATCAGGTCGAGGATGACCGGATCGGCGATGAACCCGCACTTGACCACCTCGGCCAGCCCGGCTGCCAGGTCCGCGGGCGGGAGGCTGTCCAGGGAGGCGAGGTCGGCCAGCACACCGGCCGGCGGGTGGAAGGCACCGACCAGGTTCTTGCCGGCGGCGGTGTTGATCCCGGTCTTCCCGCCCACCGCGGCGTCGACCATGCCGAGCAACGAGGTGGCCACCGGCACCCACCGCACCCCGCGCAGCCAGCAGGCCGCCACGAAACCGGCCAGGTCGGTGACCGCGCCGCCGCCGAGGCCGACCACCGCGTCGGTACGGGTGAACCCCGCCTCGCCGAGCCGGTCCCAGCACTGCGCCGCCACATCGACGTGCTTTCCGGCCTCGGCGTCGGGTACCTCGATCGGCAGGGGCGTCATGCCGGCCGCCGCCAGCACGGCACCGACCTCCTCGGCCTGCCCCTTCAGCGGCGGCGCGTGCAGCACCGCCACGCGAGTGGCATCGGGCAGCAGGCCGGGCAGCGCGTCGAGCAGATCGCGCCCGACCAACACGTCGTACGGCCGTTCGCCGCCGACCGGGATCCGGGTCACCTCGTCCATCGCCGGGAGCCTAGCCCACCGGCCGCCGCGGTGACCCGCTCCGCCGCCGGGTGCCCGAGGGTTGGAACGGAGGTTTAACGCATCGGGCATCGGGCACCGGCAACGCAAAGCCCCGCGACGGGAGACTCGCCCATGAACAGGCGGACGATCGACGGCGCCGACATCCGGCTGCCCGCCACCATCCTCGGTGTCGGGCTCGGCGGCTTCGTCGACGGCATCCTGCTGCACCAGGTACTCCAGTGGCACCATCTGCTCAGCAGCACCGGGGACGACAACATCGGCGTCCGCGAATACCCGGTCGACACCGTCGCCGGTCTGCAGATGAACACGCTGTGGGACGGCATTTTCCACGTGGTCACCTGGGTGGCGGTGCTGACCGGTCTGGCGATGCTCTACGCCCGGGTCACCCGCTCCCGGGGGCGGCTGTGGCGCTCGCCGATGCTGTGGGGCTGGGCCCTGATCGGCTGGGGCCTGTTCAACCTCGTCGAAGGCATCGTCGACCACCACATCCTGGCCATCCATCACGTCCGCAGTGGTCCACACCAGCTCTGGTGGGATCTCGGTTTCCTCGCCCTGGGTGTCGTGCTGGTCGCCGCCGGCTGGCTGGTGCAGCGGCGCGCAGCCACGGTGGACGTCTGCGCCGACCACCCGGAGCCGGACCGAAGCCGCCGGTGAGTCCGGTCCTGGTCTCGGCGCACGGCACCGAGCACGCCACCACCGTCGGCCCGGCACTGCTGTTACCGCTGTTGGCCGGGTGGCTCTATCTGGCCGCCGCACTGCGGCAACGCGCCCCCGACAGGGCGGGCTGGAGCCACTGGCGTACGACGGCCTTCGCCGCCGGATGCGCCCTGCTCGCCACCGCCCTGCTGATGCGGGCGGACGACTTCGCCGGGCACATGTGGCAGCATCTCCTGCTCGGCATGCTGGCTCCGCTCGGGCTGGTGCTGGGCGCCCCCGGCGTCCTGGCCCTGCGCTGCGTCGACCGGCGGGCCGGACGGGCGGCGCTGCGGGTGGCGAACCGTCGGGCGCTGCGACCCCTGCTCCACCCGATCACCGGGTTGGCACTCACCGCCGGTGGGCTGTGGCTGCTCTACCTCACCCCGCTGTACCGGGCCACCCTCGACAGTGCGGTACTGCACGACCTGGTCAACCTGCACTTCCTGCTCAGCGGGCTGCTGTTCACCTGGTCGATCGCCGGTCCGGAACCCTATCCGCACCGGGCCTGGGTGCCGGTCCGGCTGGCGGTGCTCGGTGCGGCGGTGATCGCACACGCCAGCCTCGCCCAGCTGCTGTACGCGGGCCTGCTGGTCGACGTGCCCGCACCGCCGGAGCAGCTACGGGCGGGCGCGACGGTGATGTATTACGGCGGGGATCTCGCCGAGATCCTGCTCGCTCTCGCCCTGCTGGCGACCTGGCAACCCCGACCGCGCCACCGCCGCACGCCCACACTCGGGCCGGATGTTAGGAAGGGCCCCCTCCTCTACCGCAGGCGTTAATAAGGTGCCCTTCCTTACGACTTCAGCAGGGTGACGAGTTCGGCGACGATCTCCTCGGGGGTGCGCCCGTCGGTGGCCACCGTGATGGTGGCGACCTCGGTGTACAGCGGCCGGCGCTGCTCCATCAGATGTTTGAGGGTGGCCCGGGGGTTGATCGCCAACAGTGGTCGACCGATGCCGAGGTCGACCCGCTTCACCGCGTCGGCCAACCCGACGTCGAGGTGCACCACCCGGTGACCGACCAGCGCCGCCCGGTTCTCCTCGGCCAGCACCGCGCCGCCGCCGAGGGCGAGCACCCCGGTGCAGGAGACCAGCGCCGCCGCCACCGCCGCCCGTTCGAGGGTACGGAAATGCGCCTCCCCCTCGTCGACGAAGATCTCCGGGATCGGCTTGCCCGCGACCCGTTCGATGTCGGCGTCGGTGTCCCGGAACTCGACGCCGAGCGCTTCCGCCAACTGCTGCCCGACGGTGGTCTTGCCCGAACCCGGCGCGCCGACCAGCACACAGACCGGCCGGACGGTACCGGTCATCGGATCACCAGCGCGTTCAGGTAGCCGGTCAGGTTGCGGCGCATCTCGGCGACCGAGTCGCCGCCGAACTTCTCCACCGCTGCCTCGGCCAGCACCAGCGCCACCATCGCCTCGGCGACCACGGCGGCGGCCGGCACCGCGCAGACGTCGGATCGCTGGTTGATGGCGGTGGCGGGCTCGCCGGTGGTGATGTCCACCGTGGCCAGCGCGCGGTTCAACGAGGAGATCGGCTTCATCGCCGCCTTCACCCGCAGCGGCTCACCGGTGGTGATGCCGCCCTCCAGGCCACCGGCCCGGTCGGTGACCCGGCGGACCCCGGTGGCGGTGGGAATGATCTCGTCGTGCGCCTCGGAGCCCCGGGACCGCGCCTGCTGCCAGCCGTCGCCGATCTCCACTCCCTTGATCGCCTGGATCGACATCAGCGCGGTGGCCAGCCGGGCGTCGAGCTTGCGGTCCCACTGGACGTGGCTGCCCAGGCCCGGGGGTACGCCGTACGCCAGCACCTCGACCACGCCTCCGAGGGTGTCGGCGGCCTTCTTCGCGGCGTCGACCTCGGCGACCATCCGGGCGCTGGCCTCCGGGTCGAGGCAGCGCAGCGGGTCGGCGTCGATGCGCTCGGCGTCCTCCGGCCGGGGCCGCAGACCCGGCTTGACGGCGACCGGGCCGAGCTCCACCACATGCGAGACGATCTCGATGTCGAGGGCCTGCCGCAGCAGTGCCTTGGCCACCGTGCCGACCGCGACCCGGGCGGCGGTCTCCCGCGCGCTGGCCCGTTCCAGGATCGGCCGGGCGTCGGTGTGGCCGTACTTCTGCATGCCGGCCAGGTCGGCGTGGCCGGGCCGGGGGCGCGTCAGCGGCGCGTTGCGGGCCTGCTGGGCCAACTCGTCGGGATCGACCGGGTCGGCGGCCATCACGGTGCGCCACTTGGGCCACTCGGAGTTGCCGACCCGGACGGCGACCGGGCTGCCCAGGGTCACCCCGTGCCGCAGGCCACCGATGATCTCGATTTCGTCCTGCTCGAACGCCATCCGGGCACCCCGCCCGTAGCCGAGCCGACGGCGGGCCAGCTCCCCGGCGATCTCGGTGGAGGTCAGCTCGACACCGGCGGGCACCCCCTCCAGCAACGCGACGAGAGCGGGCCCGTGTGATTCCCCTGCGGTCAACCAGCGCAACACGGCCATGAGTCTGTCACGCCCGGTGTCCGCCGCGCCGCGCCGCCCGCCGTGTCCCGCCCTACGGACGCGTCAGGGCGGGACCGCCCACGGGCGCACGGGCGTCCGTGAGCGCGGGCGGGCAGGCGGCGGACGGTCAGATGCCCTTGCCGCGCCGGTGCAGGGTACGCAGCACCGTGTCGGCGCGGACGACCCGCCCGGCGACCGCCAGGGCCAGGTAGGCCCGGGGCTCGCGTGGGTTGTGCCGGATGGTCTGTCGGGCCCAGCGCATCGCGCCCCGGGAGTCTCCCGACGCCGCGCGGGCGAAGGCGATCTGGCCGGTGACCCGGGCCTGTCCGGCGGGCTGGCTGGCGAACTCGGGATAGCGTTCCAGAAGCCACTGCAACGCCTCGGAGATGGTGTCCCACCGCTGGGCGAAGTACGACCGCTTGTGCCACCGCACCACCACGTACGGGCTGCGCAGGTTGACCAACGGCGCGCTGCGGGCCGCCCGGAGCAGGAACTCGTAGTCCTCGGCGTAACTGCCCGGGATCTCCTCGTCGACCAGACCGAACCCGTCGCGCAGCGCCGCCGCCCGGATGAGGAAGGTCGACGGGTGCAGCTCGGTCATCCGGTCGCGCAGCAGCTCGGGCAGGCTGATCGAGTCGCGGTCCAGCACCCGCTCGACGGTGTTCCCGTCGTAGCTGACCCGGATGCCGCAGCTGACGAACTCGGCACCGGGTACCCGGGACAGCGCCTCGGCCTGGGCACGCAGCTTGCCGGGCAGCCACTCGTCGTCGTCGTCGCAGAAGGCGATCAGCTCGCCGGTGGCCGCCAGGGTGCCGGTGTTGCGGGCACCGGCCAGGCCGGGGGTGCGGGCGTTGGTGACCACCCGCACCGGCCGGTCCGGGGCGGACAGCTCGGTCAGCGACAGGTCCGGTTCGGACTGGTCGTAGACCACCACCACCTCGACCGGCGCCGGGTAGTCCTGCGCGACGATGGCCCGCACCGCGGCCCGCAGCAGCTCCGGCCGGTTGCGGGTGGGCACCACGGCGCTCACGCTCGGGTACGAGGTCACGACTTCCGCCTTCCGTCCGGGCCGGGTCCGCGCCACGGCCGCCACCAGGGTCGGTGGCGCCGCTGCGCGGCGGCGGCCACCAGGTCCTCGACGATCACTCCGACCCGCCGCACCGCGGCCCGACGTCCGTCGGCCGCATCCGCGTCCACCTCGATGGTGAAGCGGGACGGGTCCGCCAGCCCGGTGGCCAGCGAGTCCAGCAGCTCCTGCCGGGATTCGCAGAGCGCCACCAGACCGGCGACACCGAGCCGGCGGGCGAACAGCAGTTGGTGGTCGTCGACGTGCTCACCATGAGTCGGGTCGCGGGGCACCACGATCGGCAGGTGCCCGTGCCGACGGGCCTCCAGGATGGTGGCCGGCCCACCGTGGCAGACCACCAGGTCGGCCTGGGCCATCGCGGTCTGCAACTCGGCGTGGCCGAGGAACGGCACCGCGCCGGACAGGTCGTCGGCCCGGGTGTGCCCGTGCTGCACGGTCAGCACGACGGTGCCGGCGACCTCACCGTGCCACTGGCGTAACCAGTCGACCAACCGGTCGAACGGATGCTTGTCGGTGCCGACGGCCACCAGCACGCGGGGCCGACCGTCGGGGCGCGGCTCGCGGGGCTCCGGCACGCGTACCATCGGCTCGTCGGGGGCCGGGCGGGGTCGCACCGGCATCGTCCCGTGCCCGTCGCCGCTCACAGCAGCGTCCCCACGACCGTCGCCTCCGGATACTGCCGACGCTGTTCCTCCCACTGCACGAGCATCGCCGACAGGAACGGACGGCACAGCCGGGCGGTCAGCGTCGGGGTGTCGATCCGGTCGTAGACCTCGATGTAGACGGTCGGGATGCGGCGCAGCCAGGCGAGCACGACGAACGGCACCGCCACGCCCGCGCCGGTGGTGACCACCGCGGCGACCCGTCGCCGCCGCAGCACCCGGGCGGCCAACCACGCGTTGCGCAGCAGATTGCCCAGGTGCCGGGTGGTGGGATGGTACGCCGGGACGACGTCCTCCCCGGCCAGCAGCGACAGCGCCTCCGGAGTGTCGAAGGTGACCCAGCATCGTCGCCAGGTCTCGTACCAGGGCCGCAGGGCGAGCAACTGCGCCAGGTGCCCGCCGCTCGATCCGACCAGCAGCAGCACCGGCTGCTCGTCGGCTCCCTTGATGGTGTTGTCCACGTGACTCCCCACAAGTCCGTTTGACGTCTCGGTCAGGTGTGTCGTGCCTGGATGGTGTCCAGCAGGGCGGGATGCAGCGCCGGGTTCCAGCCGGCACCGGCGTTCGCCAGCCGCCAGGTCCGCAGCCACATCTCCAGCAGGTACGCGTCGGCCACCAGTCGCTGCCGGGCCCGGTCCAGCCCCAGCGCGTCGCCGTGCCGCAGCAGCCAGGTGTCGACCTGTCGCGCCGCCTCGGCGGCCGGTTCGCCGCGCAGCACCAACGCGCGCTGGAACGCGTCGTGGGCCAGGTCGAAGCCGACCGGTACGTCCGGTCCGCTGTGTTCCCAGTCCCAGGCGATGAGGTCGCCGCCGTGCCGGCCGAGGTTCCACGGCACCCAGTCGCCGTGCCAGTGGCCGAACTCGACGGTGACGTTCGCGTGCCGACGGGCCAGGTCGGCGACGGCGGCCGACGCCCGGTCACCGACGTCGGTGGCGGCCCGCCGCGCCTCGTCGGTCAGCCGGGCCAGGAACGGCGAGCCGGCCAGCGGCCGGGCCGCTGCCGCCGGGCGGCCCCGGCGGGCCACCGCGAGCAGCGCGGCGAGATCGGGCTCGGTGTCGACCGGTACGCCACGGATGCGCGCGGGCAGCGGCTCGACCACCGCCACCGCCTGCCCGCCCCAGCTGAACTCGGTGAGCAGTCGGGTGGTGCCGGGGTGTCCGGCCGTCCCGGCCAGCCCGGCCACCTCCCGCAGCGCCGCCGCCTCGGCGGTGACCAGCGCCCGCGTCGCGGCGTTCCAGCCGATCTTCGCGTACCCGCGCGGCTCTCCCCGGCTGTCGAACAGTTGCAGCGTCGGCTTGTGGTTCGGGTCCGGTGGCCGCACCCCACAGGCCGCGTGCACCGGCACACCGAGTTCGGCACCGACCCGCTCGGCGAGCAGCACCTCCGCCGGGTCGACCCCGGCGGGCACCGCCACGGTCAGCACGGGAAACGGGGCCCGGTCGACCGCGCCGACCCGAGCCGCCATGCCGAGCACCGCCCGGGCCGCGCGCAGCTTCGCCGGCCGCAGGGCGTTGTACGACAGCAGGGCCGCCGCGGCGACCCGGGGTGAGCCCATCGGCAGCAGGAAACGTGCCCGGGACACCGACGGCACGATCGCGTACCGGGCGGTGACGGTGTGCCCGGGCGGCGGGTCGCCGTCCACGACCACCGCGACCCGGGAGTCGGCGAAGACCGCCCGGGTGACCCAGCCCAGCCCGTCGTCGCGGCACCGGGGGTCGTGCGCGGTCGTGGCCGAGGCGGTCACGCGACCTGGTCCGGCCAGTCGAGCCGCAGCCCCAGCCGCTGCCGCAGCGCCTCGTTGTGCGGGCGGTAGTACTCGGTCAGCTCGGCGCGCAGCGTCGGCTCCAGCGGCGCGGACCGACGGTCGTTGTAGACCTTGAAGTCGGGCAGGTCGAACGGCGGCAGGCCGAGGAAGTCCAGGGTGCGCCGGTAGGTCGCCCGCGCGTCGCGGTAGAGTTCCTCGCTCGGCAGGAAGAGGATCTGGTCGCGGTCGAAACGCTCCAACCACGGCTCCAGGTGCTCCAGGTACCGGCCCCGGGCCCGGTAGGTGTACCAGTCGTAGGGCTCGCTGAAGTACTCCGGTTCGGCGATCAGCCGCTCCCGCTCCCCCGCCGTACGCTCCTCCTCGGCGGCCAGCGCGGCGGCGAAGTCGAGCGGCTCCACGCCGTTGGTCCGCCGCTCCTTCCAGTGCGAGTAGGCCCGCTCCACCGGGTCGCGCAGCAGCACGATCAGCCGCACCGAGGGCATCAACGCGGACACCCGTTCGGCGGCCAGCGGGTGGAACATGTACAGCGGGGCGGCCTCACCGACGCGGACCGGGCCGCCGTGGCGGTTCTCCAGCGCCTCCCGCTGGCGCACGGTCGGGAAGTGCGAGCGGTACCACGCCTCGCCGCGCTTCCAGTGCTCCTCGAAGTAGTGCGAGGCCTTCGTGTTCCAGGCCGGAAAGAGCCGGGGCACCAGCGGATGCTGGATCAGGTAGTTCCACAGCGAGGTGGTGCCGCCGCGTTTGGTGCCGATGATGAGGAAGTCCGGCAACGGTCGGCGATCACTGGTGCGTACCCCGTAGTCGACGAGGCTTTCCCGTACCCGGTTCGTCACCTGGGTCGGCACCAACTGCTTCACCCGGTCCCGAATGGACGACACGACGAACTCACCTGCCCTTCGACGTCCGTGGCGGGTCGCCGGCCGGCGACCCGCCACGGATCTGCACCATGGTCACCCGGATGCCGCGCCGCACCCGGGGCAACGTCAACAAGCCGACGCAGAAGGCGGCGAGCACGGCCAGCGCGAGGACCAGCCCCGCGATTCCGCGTCCGGCCACCGTCAGGCCGGCCACCGCCGCCAACCCGACTCCCGCCACGGTGGCCGCCGCCGCGGCCAGCATCCGGGCGTCCACCAGGGGTTGGCGCACCACCAGCCAGGCGAAGGTGACCGCACCGAGGTTCTCGGTCACGATGCCGGCGGCCCAGGCCACCGCCGCCCCGGTCGCCCCGTGGGCGGGAATCAGCACCAGTCCACCGCCGACGGTCACCACCAGCCCGGTCAGCACCGCCACCAGGTGCAGGCCGCTGCGCCCGCCCATCAGCAGCATGCTCTGCACGTTGCCGACCCCGGTGTTGACCAGCATCGCCACGGCGAGCACCGTCATCGCGGCGGTGCCGGCGGTGAACTCCGAGCCGAACAACGCCAGGAAGGCCGGTGCGAAGACGGCGAGCAACAGGTAGACCGGCCAGGAGAGCACCAGACCCCAGGTGGTCAGCTGCCGGTGCACCGCTGCGGCGGCGGCCCGCTCGCCTCGGCCGAGCAGCCGCGACAGTTGCGGCGACACGGCCACCCGCAGCCCCTGCATCGCGAGTTGACCGGCGAGGACGTAACGGCCGACGGCACCGAAGACACCGGCGTCGGCGGGCCCGGCCAGGGCCGAGGTGAGCAGCACGCCGATCCACATGTTGCCGGCGTCGATCGCCGCCGAGGCGGCGCGGGGCAACGCGAACCGCCAGAACGTGGACCAGTCCCGAGGCTCCGGGCGCAGCCGGGCACCCGCGCCGACGCCGAGTGGCCCGGTGACCAGGATCAGGCAGACCAGCAGGGCCACGGCGGCGGGCACCAGCCAGCCGGTCATACCCGCCAGCAGTCCACCACCGGTCAGCACCGCCGCACCGACCAGCAGGGGCCGGGCGACCGGCAACAGCAGGAACTGCACCGCGACGTAGGCCCGCATCGGGCGTACGCAGCGCACGACGGCCAGCAGCAGGTTCATCGCGACCACCACGGGCACCGCCGCGAAAGTCACCACCAGCAGCGACGCACCCGCCGGGCCCTGCAACCGCCCGGCGAGCGGCCCGGCGACCAGCGCTCCGCCGACCGCGACCAGCACGGCCACCACCAGCGGCGGTATCAGCGCGACCGGCAGCACCCGGGCGCCGTCACCGGTCGCGCCGAGACGTCGCCGGGGCAGCGCCCAGATCAGACCGGTCTCCGCACCGAGGGTGCAAATCGCGGCGGCGACGGTCACCACGCCGATCGCGGCGAAGAACGCGCCCGCTCCGGTGGTGCCGTAACCACGGGTGATGACCACCGCGAGCACGAAACCGAACAGGCCGCTGGTCGCCGCGCCGAGCAGCCCGGCGACTCCACTGCGGGTGCTGCGCCGGGTCTCGGCCGTGCCGTCCACCGCCGTCGTCGTGCCCGTCGACGAGGCGGCGGGCAGGCTCGGCGTACGTCCGGGCCCCTCCCCGGTCGGTGGGCTGGTCGTCGCCGTCATGCCGGTGTCACCGCCGCTCGTCGCGACCACCCGTCCGGTGGGCTGCCGCGTTCCCGTTCGTCGAGGGCGATCGCGAACGCCACCGCGAAGAAGGCGACCGCGAGATTCTGGTTGGCCATCCCGTAGAAGGGCACCTGCACCAGGCAGATCACCGGGACGATGGAGAGCCACTGCCCGGCCGCCGACCGGGCCCGGGCGCAGATCAGCGCGGCGGCGACGAACCAGGCCAGGAAGCACAGCAGCGCCGGGACGCCGTGACTGAACAGCACCATCCACAGTTGCCCCTGGGTGCCGATCGGCGCGTCGGCGCTGACCGTGTCCACGTCCATCGGCGCGCCGTAGCCCAGCCAGGGGGAATCACCCACCCGACGCAGCACCTCGGAGTAGAGCGAGAGCCGGTCGGTGTTGGTGTCGCTGGACTCGACCCGATTGCCGATCATCTCGGCGACCGGGATGAACAGGCTGGCGACGCCGCCGAGCACCACCACTCCGGCGATGGAGGCGGCCACCCGGACGTTGCCGCGTAGCGCCGCCCGCACCCCCAGCACGGCCAGGCCGACGCCGAGGCTGAGGAACATCGCCCGGTTGAGCGTGAAGAACGCCGGGACCAGCGACAGCGGCAACGACGCGAGCAGCAGCCACCGCAGCAGGCCGCGCCGACGCAACATGGTGAACGCGACCACGCAGGGCAGCGTCATCGCGTACGCGCTGCCGTAGTTGTTGGTGTAGGCGTACGGAGCCGCCGGCCGGTAGATCGGGTTGAGCGACCGGGCACTGTACTCGGCGGTGCTCAGGTGGACCATGTCGTTGATGAACGGCACGCCGGACACGCCCGGCGGCAGCAGGATCTCGAGCGGGGTGGTCAGCTCGAAGCGCGGGATCAGCACGCCCAACCAGCCCAGGGCGACCAGGCTGAACCAGAACGCGCACAGCGGCACCAGCACGACGGCCTGGTCGGGGCGTTCCCGGGTGACGGCGTAGACGTAGATCGCGACGACCAGCGCGGTGAGGTAGAACGCCAGTCGCAGCACGAAGGTCGGCACCGAGGTGAGCGAGGTCAGCCGGCTCGCGCTGGCCACCGCGATGGCCAGGAAGAGCAGCCAGATCCCGATCGCGGGTGGCAGCGGCACGCGACCCCGGGTGGCCAGCAGCGTGAACAGCAGGGCACCCAGCAGTGGCCAGCCGAGGTAGAAGCTGCCGGCCACCCACCACAGGGGAACGAGCCCGAACATCGCCGCCAACGGCCACAGCGGCAGTCGGGGCGGTGCGGGCGCGGGCGCGACATCGGCCGGCCGGGCCGGCTCGGTGGTCGGCGGGGCGTGGGTGACCGGCACGCCTCAACTCCGCCCGCTGCGGCACAGCACGAATCCCAGCGGGTTGACCCCGGCCGCCCGCAGCCGCTCCGCGAGGCGGCGCAGGTCGGCCTGCCGGGTGCGGTCGCGTTCGACCACGACCACGGCGGTGCCCTGTCGGGCTATCGCCACACCCCGCTCGTCGGTCTCCGCCGGCGGCGCGTTGTACAGCACCAGGCTCTGGTCGGCGCCCTGCCGCCAGGTGCCGAACCGCACGGAGCCGGCGCCCACCACCACCTGCGCGTCGCCGGTCGGCCGGCCGTTGTCGGTACGGCCGACGGTCTTGGCGACACGGGGCAGGGTGAGCGTCGCCTCCGGATCGGTGGACGGGCGTGCCCCCACCGGATGTGGGGAGGGACGGCGGGTGACGACCTCGGTGGGGCCGTCGTCGATGTCGGTGGGGGCGGTACGGGGCTTGGGTACGGCGGGTTTGGTCGGGTCGAGGCTCGGCGGCAACCGGTCCCGGTCGGCGAGCACCGCGGCCCGCAGTCGGTCGACTCGGCCGCCGTCGTCGGCGACGAACACCTCCCGACCGACCACGGCGAGGGCGACCGCGAGACCGGCGGTGATCTCGGTGGCGTCCTCCCGCGCGGTGAGCACGGCGACCCGGGCGGGTTGGCGTACCCGCTCGGCGACGGCCATGGCGACGTAGCGGACGTCGGCGTCGACCGCCCGGCCGCGTAGCCCGACCCGGCGGACGGTGCCCAGCAGCGGCAGGCCGGTGCTGTCCCGGGCGTCGGCCGCGCTGCGGATGCGCCGGTCCACCGACTCCCACAGGAAGGCGAGCACCAGCCCGATCACGGTCCCCCCGAGCAGCCCACCGGCCAGCAGCAGCGGCGCGTTGCCGGCCGTGGTGGCCAGCGCCCGCTCGGCGCTGCGGGTGACCCAGCCCGGGTTCACGTCGACCGCGGCGATCTCCGTGCGGGCCGAGCTGAGCTGGGTGAGCTGGTTGTTGATCCCGCCGAGTTCGGCGACCGCGGCGTTGGCGGCGGAGGTGTCCCGGGCGTTGTTGATCCGGCGCTGCACGGCGTTGCGCTGTGCGACGACCTTCTCGATGCTCTCGTCGTAGGACCGCAGCATCTCCTCGCGCTGCTTCTCGTACATGGCACGGCGGACGTCCAGGTAGCTCTGCGCGGCCAGGTTGGCGCCCGTCACGGCCTGTTCGGCGTCCGGGGCCTGGTAGGTGAACCGCAGGATCTGGCCACCGGCGGGCACCTCGACCTCGAGGGCGTCGCGCACGGTGCGATGGTCGGAGTCGAAGCGCTCGGCCAGTTTGGCGACGACCTCGGTGCCGGTGGCGATGCCGCTCTCCACGTTCATGTTCACCGCCCGGTCGGCGGCGGCACCGCTGGGCGTGAAGGCGTCGGTGACCACCGGCCGCACCGCGACCACCGCGTTCGCCGTGACCGTGGCCGGTGCCAGCAGCAGGTAGCCGCCGGCGGCGAGCAGTCCGCCGAGGGCCACCGCCGCGACCAACCGGAGCCGGTGCAGCGGCACCCGCGCCATGTCGCCGATCGTGACGGTGCGGGGCGAGGAGGCGGCCACGGGACCGGTCCAGTGGCTGGGCGCGGGATCAGTCATGGAACTTCTTCGCTATCTGTTGTGGGTTGCCGATCACCACGACCCCGGGCGGCACGTCGGCGCGGACCACGGTCGCGGCACCCACGACGCTATCCCGACCGATCCGCACCCCCTTCATGACCAGCGCGTGCGCGCCGATCCAGACGTTGTCCTCGATGGTTATCGGAGCGCGGGTGGCCGGGGTGGGCGGATCGTGCCGGCGGTCGGGGGCAAGGTTGTGGAAGTCGTTGTCGAGCAGTTCGCAGTCCGACAACAGGCAGCGGTCGCCGATGGTCACCGACGTCCAGGTGCCGATCCAGGTCGCGTTGAGCAGGCAGTTCGCGCCGACGCGCACCTCACCCGGCCCGGCGAACCGGACCAGTTTGTTCAGTCGGGTGTGCTCACCGATGGTGACCCGTACGCCGCGACGCAGCCGGATCCGGCCCCGGATCTCCACTCCCGCGCCGAGTCGCAGACGCGGATAGCGCAGCCGGTACCAACCACGCTTGACCGCGAAGACGGTACGCACGACGAGTCCACGCCGGATGCCAGTCAACGAGCCTCCCCACCTTGCCTCGGGTCGGCGGCGGATGATGCCGCACGCCGACCCGAGGTGAACAAACTACCGAGGATTCGTTACGAACGGTGAACGCTAGGACACCGAAAAGAACATCGAGGCGGTCGACCAGGTCAGCTCCGGGGTCGCCTCCGCGATGAGCGTCGACTCGGTGCCGTTGACCGCCGCAGCGGGAGCCAGGGTCGGGTCGAACGGCACACTACGCAGCGAACCGTTGGTCGCCCCGTAGACGATCTTACCGTCAACCCAGGCCATGCCTCGCACCGCCGACCAGGTCACGCCGGTGGTCGGCAGGACGAACTCGGTGGCGCCCAGATAGTTGCCGTCGATCTCGAAGTAGCGGTAGTAGAGGTTGTTCGCGCCGCTGCGGGTGTAGTACAGCCGACCGTCCAGGAAGAACGCGCCGGTCAGCAGGGCCGGGTTGTACCAGTCGTTGTAGCCGGACGCCTCCCAGGGCCCACCGATGGTGGAGCCGTTGAACAGCGAGACGTCGATCCGACTGCCGGTCGGCGTGCCGGAGACCGCGTGGGACCAGTAGATCCGGTCATCCACCAGCCAGGTCGCGCCCGCGCCCGTGTAGTTCGGCTGGCTGACCACCGTGGCGTTCTCGGCGTCCAACTCGGTGCCGTCGAACGGCACCTTCGCCACCTCGCCGGGCCCGACGTTCAGGTGGAGGTATCCGCTGCTCCCGGTGGGCGGGTTCTTCGGGGTGATGGTGCGCCCACCACTGAGCGGGAACATGCCGAGCCGGCCGTGGTACTCGTTACCCATGCCGTCGGAGTTATGACCGAAGTAGAGACCGGCGCTGCCCCGCCAGAGCACCGGCACCGACGAGCCCCAGGAACTGGCGCCCGAGGGCAGGGCGTTGCCACCGCTGCGGCGCGGGTTCCAGTTCACCGGCATGCCGGTGGCCGGCGTGACCGCACCGATGCCCAGCCGGTCGATGGCGCCGTTGCCGGCCCGGTCACTGGCGTTCGGGTTGTTCAGCCAGCGGAAGTGCCCACCGAGGTAGATCACGTTGTCGGCCACCTCGACCGACGTGATCGTGTCGTTACCCGTGAAGTTGACCCAGGTGGCGACCTGGTTGGGCCCCCGGGCGTCGGTCTCGAAGCGGACCAGGGCGTCACAGTAGGCGCTCGGCCAGCCCGTACCGCCGTTGGTGCCGACCACGAACCAGGTCCCGTCGCCGCCGAAGCGTACGTCCTGCACGTAGTGCACGAAGGTCGTCGGGTTCGCGCACGGGGCCACGAACCGCTCCGAACTCCAGTCGATGACGCTCGGGGTGTCGGTGAGGTCGACCAGCGCGATCTGGTTGCGTGGCAGCTCGTTGACGTAGAGGAAGTTGCCGCCGACGACGAGGGTGTTGCCGTCCGGCGAGACGTCGATGGTCCAGACGTACATGCTGGTGCCGTGTCGGCCGACGCTGGTGTTGATGTTGAAGGTCGGGTCGATCTCGCCGGTGGTCGCGTCCATCCGGCCGAGCCCGGCGTGCGCGGTGCCGTTGAGCCAGTTGAAGGCTCCGGCAACGTAGAGCCAGTTGCCGTGCAGCACCAGGTCCCGCACGTTGCCACCGTCGGAGCGACCGACCCAACTGTCGACGATCATGCCGGTCGAGGGTTCGAGGGCCACCAGGTTGCGGCGGGACACACCGTTGACGTTCTTGAAGGCCCCGCCGACGATGAGTATTCCGCCGGGGCCGGCGATGAGCGCGTTGACCGCACCGTCGAGCACCGGCAGGAAGGTCGTGGAGATCGTCCCGGTGGTCCGGTCGTACGCGAAGAGGTAGCTACGGGAGGTCCAGGCCGAACTGGCCGTCTGCCGAATCTGCGTGAAAGTGCCGCCGACGAAGACCGTGTTCCCGATTTCGGCGAAGGCGCGAGCCTCGCCGTCGCGGGCGTGCGGGGTCTGGTCTACCGGGTTGGTCGAGACCAGGGTGGCCGGCTCGGGCGCCGGAACCACGGCTGCGGATGTCGCGGTGGGCACGGCCAGGACAGCCGCGACGGTCACCATCGCGACGGTCGCGGCCCGTGTTCGACGCCGACGAACCGTACGCCACGGCAAGGAGAATCTGGGCACGCTGCGCCTCCAGAGTGGACGAGAATGCACGTAGCGTGCCCGCTCCACGCTGGAGGGCGGCATCCGCCGATTGGGCGGTCGGTGGATCAGGAAACGGACAACCCGGCAGACAGTCAGATTATTGACAATCCAAGCGGTACGTCTCCGTGATCAGTTCACTTCACTCAGCGACTCCCCCCGGTCGGCTGCCGCAGGTAGCTGTCTCGTCCCGCCGCGGCGAATCCGGCGATCGACGCCGCGTCCTGGTTCATCAGCATGTTGCAGGTGTTCGTCGTCTTCGTCATGCCCGGCGAGTTGAAGTAGATCGCTGCCTTGATCTTCGGGTGGGCCTTCAGCGCCGCCGGGAACTCCTCGAACCACCGTCGCTTGGCGTTCGGGTCGGCGGAGTTCATGTTGGTGCCGAACTCGGCCAGCATCCGGGGCTTGCCCGCACCGATGCCGTTGTCGTCCAGCCAGCGGTAGAAGGAACCGATGGTGTTGCTGGGGCTCTTCCACACGGTGCTGCCGTTGCAGACGTGGAAGTTGTACGGATCCCAGGCGACCCAGTCGACGTAACTGTCACCGGGGTAGAGGCCGGCGTACCTGTCGTAGTGGCCGGACCAGCCCATCATCGTCCACACCCAGACCGCGTTGTCGGCCTTGGCGTTGGCGAACCGGTCGTGCACGTACCGCCAGGCCCGGACGAAGTCCGCGTCGCTACCCTTCGCCGGCTCGTCCTCCGGCTCGTGGTCGAAGCCGATGAAGACCGGCTTGCCGATCGCCCGGATCCGTCCGGCGACCGCGTCGATGGTCGCGTCGTACCGTCCGCTGTAGACGTCCTTCCAGGTCAACACGGTGCCCGAGGAGAAGATCCGACTCTCCCAGGCGAAGAACATCAGCCTGCCCTCCCGCATCTGCTGCTGCTGGAAGGCGTCCGGGAAGGCACCGTTGCTGCCGGTGTTCGAGAAGTCGTGGTAGCGGTGGACGATGTCGAACGTCCGGCCCACCTGCTTCTCCACATCGGTGATCGACTTGCCGTGGTCCCACCCGGTGGCGGCGCTGGACGGCGAGTACATCCCCCACCAGGCGCCGCAGGCGGGGACCAGCTTCGCCGAGACCGTGCCGCACTTGTCCGAGGCCGGCGGTGGCGTCGAGGTGGGGCTGGGTCGGGCGGGCGTCGGGCTCGCGCTCGGCGAGGCGGACGGCGAGGCCGGCGGGCGGCTCGGCGAGGCCGACGGCGTCGGTGAGACGCTAGGTGGGGCGGACGGCGGCCGGGCACCCACGCCGTAGCTCAGCGCCAGCCGCGGACGCAGGTCGGCGTTGCGGTTCTCGGCGGAGGCCCAGTAGATCCGGGTGTCGAGCCCGGCCTGCGCCAGCGACAGCGTCCAGATTCCGTTGCCGGTGACCAGACCCGAGACGTCCCACTCGTTGAATCCCTTGGTGACGCCGGTGACCGTGTCCAGCGCCGCGCCCAGCGGCGAGGGCGCCGGACGGGCCGCCCGGGCGTCCAGCCGGGACTCGTGCGCGCTCACCGTCGCGTCGAACTTCTCCCAGGCGTGCACCCGCAACGTGGCCCGGACGTTCACCGCGTTCGCCGGCAGCGTGGTGACCAGGAAGGTGAGCACCGCCTCCCGCGCGCCACGTGGGTTGCCGTCGCAGGGCGCGGGGCAGGTCGCCAGGGTCGTCTTGACGCTGTTGTCGCCGTCCTGCGGCACCATCGTGGCGGTGGTGTCGGCCACCACCGGAATCGACAGGTCGTCATCGGCGAGCAGCGGCACCATGGTCGCACCGAGCCCCAGCACCACAGTGGTGCCGATGGCGCCGAGCACCACGGCCTTCCGCCGGGGGCCACGATGCGGGATCATGCGGTGCAGTCCGCGACTGGTCACGGATACTCCTCGTGTCTACGGCAACAACGCTGAGCAGCGTATCTGTGTACACAACGGAGTGTGCGTCCGACGGCCGGACCTAAGCGGGTCTTAAAAGTCACCTAAGCACCACCCAACTCACGCGCCCCACTCCGCTCGGCACCGAACGGGACCGATCATGGCGCGGATCCACCCGGTCGGCGGCGACATCGCCACCGGCGCGAAGCACGCCGACGGGGCAGCGCGCGATGCGGGCGGGAGCGGTCAGGAGCGGGCGGCGGCGAGCGCGGCGGCCATCGCGGAGCGGGGTGCGGGAACTCCGGTGAACTGCTCGAACTGGCCGATCGCCTGGGCGAGCAGCAGGTCCAGGCCGGAGACGATGCGACAACCGGCGGCCTCGGCGGAGGCGGCCAGCGGGGTCGGCCACGGGTCGTAGATGGCGTCGAAGACCACCGTGCCCGCCCGCCAGGGCACGCTGTCGGCCAGCTCGTCGACGGCACCCTTCGGCACCGTGGAGATCAGCACGTCGGTGTCGGCCAGCGGCGACGGCTCCGACCCGGGCACCGGCCACGGCGCGGCGACCATCGGCACCCCCAGCACCGCCGCGACCGGTGCCAGCTCGGCGATCGCCGCCGGGCGACGGGCGACGACCCGGACCTCGGCCGCGCGCAGCCGGGCCGCCGCCGCCAGCGCCGCCCGCGCGGTTCCGCCCGCGCCGAGCACGGTGACGGTGGCACCGGCGCGTACGCCCGCCTCGGTCAGCACCTCGACCATGCCGGTGACGTCGGTGTTGTCGGCGAACCAGGAGCCGTCGGCGCGGCGTACCAACGTGTTGGCCGCACCCACGGCGGCGGCGACCGGCGAGACCTCGGCGGCCACCGCGAGCGCCGCCTCCTTGCCCGGCATGGTCACCGACAGCCCGGCCCACTCCGGCCCCAGGCGGGCGACCAGGGCCGGTAGCTCCGCCGCCGCACACTCGATCCGGGTGTACGACCACCCGTCGAGCCCGGCGGCGGCGTACCCCGCGTTGTGGATCACCGGGGAGAGCGAGTGCGCGATCGGCTTACCCAGCACCGCCGCCCTGCGTACCGATGCCTCGGGTGCTGCCGCCTCGCGCACCGACTCCGCCACCTTCGCTCCTCACCGACGATCATCTGTCGCCTAACATCCAACAATGTCAGACAGCAGCCTGCGACACCGCAAGGGCGAGATCACCCTCACCGTCCGAGGACCGGACCGGCAGCCACTCGCCGACCAGGTCGTGACGGTCACCCAGACCCGACACGCCTTCGCCTTCGGCAACATCGGTTTCGACTTCGTAGACCTGGTCGGCGGCGCGGGTCCGGCCGACACCACCGACGTCGAGAGCTTCGGCGGCACCGACCGCCTGGACCTGGACCGGCTCGGCGAGCTGTGGCTGGACGTGTTCAACACCGCGACCCTGCCGTTCTACTGGGGCCGCTACGAGCCGCGCCGGGGCGCACCCGACACCGACCGACTCACCGCCACGGCACGGTGGCTGGCCGAGCGGGGCGTCACCGTCAAGGGCCACCCGCTGGTCTGGCACACCGTCCAGCCGTCCTGGCTGCTGGGCCTGGACCTCGACGAGGTCGAGCGGTTGCTGCGGGCCCGGGTCCGCGACCTGGCCGGCGGGTTCGCCGGGCTGATCGACACCTGGGACGCCATCAACGAGGCGGTCATCATGCCCGTCTTCGACAACGGCGACAACGCGATCACCCCGCTGGCGCGGGCCCGGGGCCGCATCCACATGGTGCGGCTGGCGTTCGAGGAGGCCCGCGCGGCCAACCCGGCGGCCACCCTGGTGCTCAACGACTTCGACCTCAGCTCGGCCTACGAATGTCTCATCGAGGGGGTCCTCGAAGCCGGGGTACGCATCGACGCGATCGGCTTGCAGACCCACATGCACCAGGGCTACCGGGGCGAGGAGTACATGCAACGGACGCTCGACCGGTTCGCCCGGTACGGGCTGCCGCTGCACCTGACCGAGACGACGCTGGTCTCCGGCCACCTCATGCCGTCCGAGATCGAGGACCTCAACGACTACCAGATCCCGCACTGGCCCAGCACCCCCGAGGGTGAGGCCCGCCAGGCCGAGGAGATCGAGCGGCACTACCGGTCGCTGGTGGCCCACCCGTCGGTCCAAGCGATCAACTACTGGGGGATCACCGACCACGGCGCCTGGCTCGGCGCACCCGCCGGACTGGTCCGCGCCGACGGCAGCCCGAAGCCCGCGTACGAGGCCCTGAAAGCCCTCGTCAAGGGCGAGTGGTGGCTGTCGCCGACGGAGCTGCCCACCGACGCGGACGGCACCGTCACCGTCGAAGGTTTCCTCGGCGACTACACCGTGAGCGTTGGTGACCGCACCGCGCGCTTCACCATCGACGCCCCCGCCACCACCGCGACGGTCGACCTGACCTGACCCGGCCCGGGCCCGGGGGTGCCGTAACCGGTCAGATGATGCCGGCCTCCCGGGCCTTGGCCTCGTTCTTCCGGTGTTCCGCGTAGGTCTCGGCGAAGGCGGAGTTGCCTTCCTTGTCGATGGCCACGAAGAAGAGCCAGTCGCCCTTGGGCGGGTCCATCGCACCTTCGAGGGCATCCTTGCCGGGGTTGTTGATCGGCGTGGGGATCATGCCGCGCAGCTTGCGGTTGTACGGGTTCTTCGGGTTGTCCAGATCGCTGACGGTCATCTCGGCCGACGTCTTGGTCTTCTGCCCGGTCAACTCCAGGTAGTAGTTGACTGTGACGTCCATCTCCAGGCAGCCGCAGTCGAAGGTGCCGGAGTAGGCCCGGTTGTAGGCGACCCGGGCGACCTTGCCGAGATCCTTCTTGGTACCGGCCTCGGCCTGGGCCAGCGACGCCACGATCAGCGCCTCGTACGGGCTGATCCCGCCGCGTTCCTTCTGCACCCGGTCGGCGAACTCCATCTCACCGGTGACGGTGAGGAAGTGGTCGACCATCTGCCCGAGGATGTCCTTGGCGGTGGCGTCCGGCGGGATCTCGTAGGTGTCCGGGAAGAGGAAGCCCTCGATCGACTTCTTGGGCTTCTTGCCGTCCTCCCGCTTGAACCACCAGTCCGGTACGCCGAGCTTCGCCGGGTCCTTCGCGGCGGCCTCGAACTCCTTGACCGGGATCTTGGTGTGCTCGCTGAGCAGCTTGAAGATGCTCTTCGCGGTGCGCCCCTCGGGGATGGTGACCCCGTTGACGATCCGGTTCTTCGGGTCCAGCATCGCGGCCACGGCCAGTTCGCCGCTCATCTGCTTGCGCAGCTTGTAGGTGCCGGGCTGGATGTTGCGGCTGCGGGAGTTGTCGTTGGCTGCCTCGATGAACGCCTTGGTGCTCTTGATCACGCCAGCGTCGTAGAGCGCCACCGCCATGTCGGCGAGGAACGCGCCCTGCGGGATCTGGACGGTCACGTCCTCGGTGCCCGCGCCGTCGTAGTCCGGGGTGACGAAATAGCTCTGGATCCGGTCGAAGCCGTAGAAGGCTCCCCCGCCGATACCGCCGAGCAGCACCACGGCCAGCAGCAGGGCCAGGACGGTCTTACCCCGTCCACCACCGGATCGGCCACCCTTGCGACGCCCCCGGCGGTGTTTGCCCTTCTCCCCCCGTTCCGGCTCGTCGAACCCGAGATCCAGATCGTCCATCATCGCGTCCGCCTCCGCTGCGCATCCAGCCAGCTCTGCAGAATCTCCACGGCGGCGGCCTGGTCGACCACCGCCCGTTGTCTCTTCCCTCGGACACCACGCTCGGCAAGCCTACGACTCGCCACGACCGTGGACATCCTCTCGTCGGTGAGCGTCACCGGCACCGGACTTATCACATCGGCCAGTTGTCGAGCGTACGCCTTCACCTGCTCCGCCGCCGGGCCATGTTTTCCGGCGAGGTTGACCGGAAGACCCACCACCACCTCCACCGCCTCGTGTTCGGCGACCAGCGCGGCGAGTTCGGCGACATCCGAGGGTACCGCCTCTGACCTGGGATTCTGCTCCCGCGCGAGGGTGACCAGCGGGGTGGCCAGGACCCCGTACGGATCGGACCGGGAGACCCCGATCCGGACCTGCCCGACGTCCACTCCGAGGCGTACCCCCCGGGGCGAGTCGTTCACGCCGTGTCACCTCCCCGGACATACGCGTCAGGGCGGACCGCTACGGTCCGCCCTGATCCATCGCGCTGACGCCTCACGCGTCGGCGAGCGCCTTCTCGACCGTGAGCAGCAGGCGCGGCACCTCCGACTCGGGTAGGCCACCGCCCTGCGCCAACTCCGGGCTGCCCCCGCCCCGGCCGGAGAACGCCGCCTTGACCAGGTCGTTCGCGGCGACACCCCGACTGCGGGCGGCCGAATTCACCGCCACCACCAGCGACGCCTTGCCGTTGGCCCGGGCGGCCACCGCGACCACACCCGGCCGCGACGCGTCGATCCGGCCCCGGATCTCCTGGGCGAGGGTGCGGACGTCGTTACCGGCCGCCCCCTCGGGCGCCTCGGTGCCCACGTAGGCGATCCCGCCGACGTCCTTGGCCTGGGCGGCGAGCGCCGCCGCGCCCCCGAGGACCAGCTGCGCACGCAGCTTCTCCAACTCCTTCTCCGCGTCGCGCAACTGGGTGACGGTCTGCTCGACCCGATCGGCGACCTGCTCGGAGGGGACCCGGTACAACTCGGCGAGGCGGGCCACCAGCAGGTGTTCGCGGGCCAGGAAGTTGAACGCGTCCATGCCGACGAGCGCCTCGACCCGGCGTACCCCGGACCCGATGGACGACTCGGAGAGGATCTTGACCAGGCCGAGCTGGCCGGAGCGGGCCACGTGGGTGCCGCCGCACAGTTCGCGGGCGTAGTCACCGACCTCGACCACCCGGACCTGCTCGCCGTACTTCTCACCGAACAGCGCCATGGCGCCGATGCGCCGCGCCTCCTCCAGCGAGGTGACGAAGGCGTGCACCTCCAGGTCGGCCAGGAGCACCTCGTTGACCTGCTGCTCCACGTCCCGCAACACGCTCGGGGCGACACCGGTGGCGGTGTTGAAGTCGAACCGGAGCCGGCCCGGGGCGTTCAGCGAACCGGCCTGCGTGGCGGACTCGCCGAGGAAGTTGCGCATCGTCTGGTGCACCAGGTGGGTCGCGGTGTGCGACCGGGAGATGGCCCGCCGCCGACTGGTGTCGATCTCGGCGTAGCCGGTCTCCCCCGCCCGCACCTCGCCCCGCAGCACCCGGGCCCGGTGCACGATCAGGCCCGGCACCGGCTGCTGCACGTCGAGGACCTCGACCTGGCCGCCACCGACGGTGATCATGCCGAGGTCGGGCTGCTGCCCACCGCCCTCCGCGTAGAACGGGGTGGTGTCGAGCACCAGTTCGATCGTGTCGCCCTCGACCGCCGCCGCCCGGGGGCCGTCGGTGCCGAGCACCGCCCGCACCGTCGACTCGCGGGCCACCTCCGTGTAGCCGGTGAAGGTCACCGGCCCCCCGGCGTCGAGCACCGACCGGTACGCCGACAGGTCGGTGTGCCCGGTCTTGCGCGCCTGCGCGTCGGCCTTGGCCCGGGCCCGCTGGTCGGCCATCAGCCGACGGAAACCCTCCTGGTCGACCTTCAACCCCTGCTCGGCGGCGATCTCCAGCGTCAGGTCGATCGGGAAACCGTACGTGTCGTGCAGCTGGAACGCCTTGTCACCGGAGAGCGCCGGCTTGCCCGCCGACTTCGTCTCGGTGATCGCGGTGTCCAGGATCGTGGTGCCGGCGCGCAGGGTCGCCAGGAAGGCGTCCTCCTCGGCGTACGCGTACGCCGAGATGCGGTCGAAGTCCTCCGCCAGCTCCGGATACGACGGGGCCATGCAGTCCCGGGCCACCGGCAGCAGCTCGGGCAGCGCCCGCTCCTGCCAGCCGAGCAGCCGCACCGCCCGGATCGCCCGGCGCATGATCCGCCGCAGCACGTAGCCCCGGCCCTCGTTGGACGGGGTCACCCCGTCACCGATGAGCATCAGCGCGGTACGCACGTGGTCGGCGACCACCCGCAGCCGCACGTCGTCGGGGTGCGACTGGTTGGCGGCCTGACCCGACTGCGCGCCGTAGCGCTTACCGGTCAACTCCGCCGCCCGGTCCAGGATCGGCCGAACCTCGTCGATCTCGTAGAGGTTGTCGACGCCCTGCAGGATCGACGCCATCCGCTCCAGGCCCATGCCGGTGTCGATGTTCTTCGCCGGCAGCTCACCCAGGATCGGGAAGTTCTCCTTGTCGGTGCCCGGACCCCGCTCGTACTGCATGAAGACGAGGTTCCAGAACTCCAGGTAGCGGTCCTCGTCGACCTCCGGGCCGCCCTCGGGGCCGTACTCGGGGCCCCGGTCGTAGTACAGCTCGGAGCAGGGGCCGCACGGGCCGGGAATGCCCATCGACCAGAAGTTGTCCTTCTTGCCCCGGCGCACGATGCGCTCCTCGGGCACACCGGTACGACGCCAGATCTCGTACGCCTCGTCGTCGTCCAGGTAGACCGTCGCCCAGATCCGCTCCGGGTCCAGCCCGAAGCCGCCGGCCCCGACCGACTTGGTGGCCAGGTCCCAGGCGAGCGGGATCGCCCCGTCCTTGAAGTAGTCACCGAACGAGAAGTTGCCGTTCATCTGGAAGAACGTGCCGTGCCGGCTGGTCTTGCCGACCTCGTCGATGTCCGGCGTACGGATGCACTTCTGCACACTCACCGCGCGCCGGTAGGAGGGCGTCTGCTGGCCCAGGAAGTAGGGGACGAACTGCACCATGCCGGCGTTGACGAACAGCAGGTTCGGATCGCTGATGGCGGGCAGCGGAGCGGACGGCACCACGGTGTGCCCGTTCGCCTCGAAATGGGCGAGGTACCGCCGCCTGATCTCCGCCGTCTTCATCGCTGGTGGTCCTCCGGGAAAATCTCTCGGTCGCCGATCCGCGGATCCTCCCGCAGCTCGGCGAACTGGTCGTCGAACGCCTCGCCATGGGCGAACGCCTCGTGGATCTCGTGCTCCCGCTCGGCCATCCCGGCGCGTACGTCCGCCACGAAGCTACGCAGTTCCTCGACCAGCCCGCCAGCGGATTGTGACAGGTTGTCGGCGATGCCGGCCGGGGTGTACGCGTGCGCGGCACGCGTCGCCTTGCGCACCACCACCACACCGACCGCCAGGCCGATACCCAGCCAGAAAAGGCGCCTCATGCTCGTACCTCCCGGTGCCGTCGGGTTCAGCGGTTGCCGCGCCGGGCGGCGCGCCGCTGAGCCTTGATGGTGTCCCGCACCTCGCGCTCGGTCTCGGCGTGCCGGCGACTGGCCGCGGCCTTGCGCACGCCGTACCCGAACGCGGCGACCTTGACCAGCGGGTTGGCCGCTGCCGCGGAGACCACGGTGACCAGGTTGGCGACGTTGGCGCTGATGTTCTGCGCGTGGCTGGTCATGGTGTCGACCTTGGCCAACTGGAGGTTCACACCGTCGAGGGAGGTCTGCACCTGCTCCAGCGTCACGTTGACGTTGCGTACCGTGGTGTTGACGTCGCCGAGCAGCGGACCCGTCCGGTCGTTGACGTCGTTGATCATGCGGGTGGCGGCGTCCACGGTATGCCGCAACCGCAGGATGGGCAGCGTCAGGATCAGCACCAGCATCGCGAACGCGATCGCCGCGATCAGTGCCGCGACCTCCAAAAAGCCCACGCCAGTCCTCCTCGAAGAGTGCTTCCGGGGCGCAGGGGCCCCCAACCGCACGACCGTCTCACCCACGCCAACGTCGAGTTCCCGGCCGACCGCCGGTCACCACCAGCACCTGACCCTACCGTCCGTGATGACGATCGGCTCAGGACGGTGGCGACGAGGTCAGATCGCCCAGCGGGTCCTCGGTCAGTGTCGGGAAGGGATCCTCACCGGTCAGCGACGGGTCGGTGCTCGGCTGGGGTCGCGTCCGCTCGTCGTCGATGGCGTTGCGCACCTTCACCGACACCAACGATCCGGGGCATTCCTCGGCTGCCGTGGACGGGTCGGGGACCGGCACCACGGCGGGTTCACCGTCGACCGGCGGTGGCACGCAGGTCCGTTCGCGTACCCACAGGTCGAGGGTGAGTTCGTCGCGCCGCCAGCAGGTGTAGCTGCCCTTCTCCTCCTGCTCCGGGCAGTAGTTGGGCGTCCACCGCTGCCAACCGTCACCGGTCAACGCCGCCTCGTACGCCTGGGCGGTCTCGTCCGGCGGGCGGTCCGAGGTGGCGGTGCGTTCCCGCAGTCGGCAGTCGAGCAGGCACCACTGGCTGCCGCTGACGTCGTCGACCGGTTCGACCGACGCCCAGGACGGCACGTCCAGTTTGTCCAGCGAGGCGAAGACCGGATCCCGGTTCATGGTCTGCACACCGAAGAACGCTGGGAGCACGCCGAGCAGGAGCACACTGGCCAGCACCAGCACGGCGGTACGCGCCCGCGTGTAGCCCGCCGTCGGCCGACGCGCCTCGCCGTCACCGACCTGGTCGCTCTCGGACCGGTCGACGTCGGGGTGGTCCGGGGCGTCGGCGCGGTGAACCATCGGCTCCGCCCCGGGTCGAGGCGCGGCCGGGTCGACCGGCGCCACGGCAGCCGCGGCGCGAGCCACCGCCGGGGCCTCGCCGACCCGCGTCGGGGGCATCGGCGACGCACCGGAGGGTTCGGGGCCCGCCGGGTTCCGATGCGGCGGGGTCGCCCGGCCGGTCCCCCGGTCCTCCGGTCGCACCGGGGCGCCCGCCCGAGCCGTGACCGGCGAACCGACTGGTCCGGTGCCGACGGCTCGACCGGGGTCGACGCCGTCGGGTGCCCCGGCGTCGGGCCGGGCCGCGCCCCGGGCCGGTCCCGGCGGCGGCCCGCCCGGACGGGTGCGAATCCCGTCGGGACGCACCGCGGCACGCGGCGGCCCGGCAGGCGACCCATCGGTTCGCGCCGCACCACGCGGCGCACCGGCAGGCGGACCGTCGGGGCGCACCGCACCACGTGGCGGGCCACCGGCTGGGCCGTCGGGTCGGACGACCGGGCCCGCGCCGCCGATCCGTGGCGGCGCACCGGCCCGCCCACCCGGCTCGGATCCGTCGCCCCCGGGAACGGGGCCACCCCCGGAAGGGGGACGACCACGTCCGGGTCCGTCGGCCCCGGAAACAGGGCCACCCGGAGCAGGACGACCACGGCCGGTCGGTGATCCGTCGGGCCCGGGAACGGGACCGCTCACGGGAGCAGGACGGCCACGGCCGGTGAGTGGTCCGTCGGCGCGGCGGTCGGGGGCGGCACGTTCCGGTCCCGGCTCGACACCGCGTCCGTCGGTCGGCGCACCGCCCGCCACGGGACGGCGGGGCGGTCCCCCGGCGTCCACGCCCCGACGGTCGCCGACGGTCGGCGTACCCCCGGTGGGGGTGCCGACCACCCGACCGGGTGGCACCGGTCGCTTGCTGATCGTGGGCAACGCCGGGTCTGTGTGGTGTGCTCGCCCGGCCTGCCGGAGCCAGTCCGACGGCCGCTCCGGCCGTCCGGCCCGGCCCTCACCCGGTCGACCGGCGGCAGGCGTCTCGCTGCCGGCGCCCGCCACCGCGTGCCGTCCGGACGGCTCCTCGTCCGGGCGTCGACCTGGCGCGTCGGCGGCATCGGCCGCGCGGCGTCCCCGCGGCGGCTCGACCGGCCCGTCCACCGGCCGACGGTCGAACGGCGGCTGCGGCGCGGTTACCGCCCGACGGCTCGCCGCCGCGTCCACACCGGAGGGCGTGGGCGCGCCCCGGCGGTCCCGGTCCACCGCCGTCGGTACGCCGGGTTCACTGCGCCCGGTGGGTGCGGTACGAGCGGGCCCGGTCGGCGGCTGGCCGGCGGGCACGCCGGGAATCGGTGGCGCGTTGCCGGACAGCGGCACCACGGGCCGCTCCGGCTCGGCGGCCCGCCGACGACCGCCCCGTGGCCCCCCCGCCGGGGGCCCGGCCGGTCGACCGGCGGCAGGCGTCATGCCTGGGGTCACCGAACCGGGAGGTACGGCTGGTCCGGAGTGCTCGGGAGCCCGCGGACCGACCGGATCCGCAGCGACGCGTCGGGCCCCTCGCGGAGGCGTCGGATCGGGGACACCGGGTGCGGGCGGCCCCGCCGGGGCATCGGCCACACGTGGTCGGCCCGGCCCGGCGAACCGTCCGGTCCGACCATCGGCAACACCAGGGTCGGCGTGGTTCGGCGCAAGCCCACCGGTGACCGGCTCCGATGCGTGGGTGGGTTCGGCTCCCGGGAGGCGACGAGGACCGGCGGGCGCGGCGTTCGGCCGGGCACCGGGCAGCCGACGCCCGGGCGGCCCCGACACGGGACCGGCGGGCGGGCCCGACACCGGCGGGCGACCCGGACCGACCGGTGCGCCCGACACCGGGTTGGCCTCCGGAACCGGTCCGGGACCACCCGGCACCGGATCACCGGGCTGCGGTCGCCGGGCAGCCGGTCCGGCGACACCGGGCTGCGGTGCCCAACCGGGCGGCGGGGTGTTCGGTGCGCCGGGCTCGTGTCGGCCGGTGGTCGCCGGTGGGGCGGCGAACGGTGGCGGCGACGGCCGGTCCCCGCCGGCAGGCGGTCGGGCAGCCGGGGCGCCCGGCCAGGGACCGTCGACCGGACGTGCCCGTGGCGGCTCGGCCGGCCCGCGACCGGGTACGGCCACCGACCCCTCCGGGCCGGGTTGGTGGACTCCGCCGGGCCGCACCGGTGGCTCCTGGCCGGGGCGTGCCGGGGCGCTCCGTGCTCCGGCGGGCGGCTCGACCGCAATGCCGTCGGGGCCCAACTCGCCGCGCTGCCGCTTGGCTGAACGCAGGTCGTCGATCCAGCCGAAATCCTCGCCGCCGGTCGGCTCCTCCGGGGCGGGCTCGGCCTTGCCCCGACCCCAGCGCCGACTCTTGCCGCGTCGCGCGTCCGGCCCCTCGTCCGGTCGGTCCGACGATTTCACTGTTGACCCCTCCCGTCGGCGCTCGCGCCGACCTCTTCGGCCACCTGGGCGTCCGTGACCGTACGGCGATCGCCGTCGTCCCCCCCGGACGACCTCGATGTCTGCGGCCGCCCGCCCGGTGCCGGCTCGTCCGGACGGGCAGGGGTGGGCAGCCCTCGGACGATCCGGCGCAGCAACGGCAGCCGGCCGGCCACCGATCGTTCCGCGCCGTGCTGACTCGGCCGGTAGTAGTCGGTGCCGACCAGGTCGTCGGGCACGTACTGCTGGGTGACCACGCCCCGCTGGTCGTCGTGCGGGTAGCGGTAACCGATGCCGTGCCCCAGACCCCGGGCACCGGAGTAGTGGGCGTCGCGCAGCCCCCGGGGCACCGGCCCGCCCCGACCGGCCCGCACGTCGGCGATCGCCGCCCCGATGGCGGTGGTCGCCGAGTTGGACTTGGGCGCGGTGGCCAGGTGGATCACGGCCTGGGCGAGATTGAGCTGCGCCTCGGGCAGGCCGACGTACTCCACCGCGTGCGCCGCCGCCGTCGCCACACCGAGCGCACCCGGATCGGCCATGCCGACGTCCTCGCTGGCGAAGATGACCAACCGCCGGGCGATGAACCGGGCGTCCTCCCCGGCGACCAGCATCCGGGCCAGCCAGTGCAGCGCGGCGTCCACGTCGGAACCGCGCATGCTCTTGATGAAGGCGCTGGTGACGTCGTAGTGGGCGTCCCCGGCCCGGTCGTAGCGGACGGCCGCGGTGTCCACCGCGCGTTCGGCGGTGGCCAGGTCGATCAGATCCCGGCCCAGCGCGGTCGTCGAGGCGGCTGCCGCCTCCAGCGCCGTCAGCGCCTTGCGGACGTCCCCACCGGCCAGCCGGACCAGATGCTCCTCCGCCTCCGGCGCGAGGGTGAGCGCCCCGGCCAACCCCCGCTCGTCGACCAGCGCCCGGCGCAGCAGCCCGCGCACCGCATCGTCGTCGAGGGGGCGCAGCGTGAGCAGCACACAGCGGGAGAGCAGCGGGGAGATGACCGAGAAGTACGGATTCTCGGTGGTGGCCGCCAGCAGCGTGACCGTCCGGTCCTCCACGGCGGCCAGCAGCGAGTCCTGCTGGGTCTTGCTGAACCTGTGCACCTCGTCGATGAACAGCACCGTCGGCGGGCCACCCGAGCGCCGCTGCCGTCGGGCCGTGTCGATCACCGCGCGGACGTCCTTGACCCCGGCGGTCAGCGCCGACATGGCCACGAACCGTCGGTCCGTGGCGGCGGCGACCAGGTGGGCGATGGTGGTCTTGCCGCTGCCCGGCGGCCCCCAGAGGATGACCGACATCGGTGCGCTGCCGGCCACCAGTTGCCGCAGCGGCGCACCCGGGCTGAGCAGGTGTTCCTGACCGACCAACTCGTCCAGATCGGCCGGGCGCATGCGGACCGGCAGCGGCGCGTCCGGACCCGCCGGGGTGAAGCCGCCGACACCGCTGGAACCCGCCTGCGCACCGGGTGCTGCGGCGGGTTCACCGAGGGTGAACAGGGCGTCGGTCTCCATCACGAGAACAGTACCGGGCTCGGTCGGCAACGCCGGAATCGCGCCGCCGACCGAGCCCGGATGGTCGTTTCCGGTCAGCCTCGGCCCGGCCGACGGCCCCGGTACCAGCGACCGCCCCCGCCGCCCGGGCCACGGCCGACGCCGGCCAGGTAGAGGGAGAGCAGCAGCAGGCCGATCAGCACCAGGGTGTTCCAGTTGAACAGGTCCGGGGCGCCGAGTTTGGTGTCCAGCAGGTCGAGCAACAGGGCGAAGCCGAAGACGATGGCTGCGGCGATGGCGAGCATGACGTTCCTCCGGTGGGGGTTCCAGTAGGTCGCGCGGGATGTACCCGATCGGTCGGCTCGCCAATCTCCAGTGGAGGATGCCCCCGCTCAGCGCGCCATCTCGGTTGCCGCCGCCTGGCCCGTGGCCGCCGAGTCGGCGGCCCGGCCCGCCCGCCAGGCGGGCAGGTAGAGCGGCGCGGCGACCGCCAGCGCGAGCGCGCCGACCAGCATCGCCGTGCTCACCCCCGCCCGGTCGCCGATGACGCCGAGCAGCACACCGCCGAGCGCGCCGGCCGGCATGGCCACCATCGAGTTCACCGAGATCACACTGGTCCGGTACGGGCCGTCGACCTGGCGGTGCAGCAGCCCCATGTGCAGCGGGTTCGACGCGCCGTGCACGGCGTGACAGGCGAAGAAGGCGATCAACACCCCGACCGGGCCGGCCAGCAGGGCCATCCCGACCACCGTCGCCCCCTGCACGACGCGCAACAGGGCGGCACCCGGTGCCGCGCCGACCCAGCGGATGAGCAGTGGGGTCAGCGCGGCACCACCGGCCGAGGCGAGCCACGCCACGGTGCTGGCCGGGCCGAGCAGGGCGGCGGCCCGGTCGGCGTCGCCCACCACCTCGCCCAGCCGGATCGGCAGCAGCCCTTCGAAGGTGGTCATCCCGAATCCCCAGAACAGCTCGACCGCGACCAGCGCGAGCAGCACCCGGGAGCGCCGCAGCAGGCCGACGGCCTCGCCGACCATGCGGGGAGCGGAGCGGACCGAGGCCCGCAGGGCACCGGGGCCGCTCGCCGGTCGCCGTTCCTCCAGCAGGATCAGCAGTGCCGCCAACGCGATCCCCTGCAGCACGAAGGCCGCCAGCACCGGCGTGGTCAAGGCACTGACCGGGCCCAGCGGACCGAGCGCGACCAGGCCACCGCTGAGCAGGGCACCGGCCGCGATGCTCAGGCCGAGCACGGTGCCACCATGGCCCAGCCCTTTCTCGTACGCGGCGTCCGGGTCGACGGCGAGGGTGGCGTCCACGTACCACGATTCGAGGGGGCCGCTGTCCAGGGCGCGGAACACACCCTGAAGCGCCCAGACCGCGGCCAGCAGGGCCAACGAGTCGGCGACCACCAGCAGACCCACCGACACCAGGCCGACCGCGTTCGCCACCACCAGCACCGGTTTGCGACCCAGGGCGTCGGCGAACCCGCCGGTCGGCAACTCCAGGGCAAGCACCACCACGCCCTGCGCGGCCACGGCCAGGCCGATCTGGGTCAGGGTCAGGCCCCGTTCCCGCATGAGCAGGATGAACACCGGGATGAGCAGGCCGGTCGGCAGCCATCGCAGACCGTGCAGGATCAGGAAGCGACGCTGGATCTGGCGTACGGACAGCTCACTCACGGCTTCCTCCCGAGCAGCAGCGGCAGGGAGGCGAGGAAGACTTGCACCTGCTCGGCACCGGGCTCCTGCGGATCGGCCTCGGCCCGGTAGCGCTCCACCACGCGCCACATCTCGTGCTGGAGTTCCTTCAGTCGGCCCGCCGGGATGGTCAGGAGCGCGTCACTCATGCCGAACGCGTCGCGCCACTGTGGCGACCACTCGGCGCGGGCGGCGAACCACCGCTCGGCGTGCTCGACGAAGTGGCGTACCTGCTCGGCCTGTATCCACTCGATCGCGGCCCGCGCGTCCGGGTCGTCGTCGAAGTCGGTGTTCTCCCAGCTGGTCACGTCGTGGGCGGCCCGCCACCAACGCTGCCGTCCAGTCCCCCGGCCCGGTTCCTCCACCACCAGACCCACCTCCGCCAACTGGCGCAGGTGGTAGCTGGTCGCTCCGGTGTTCGTGTCGAGTAGTTCGGCCAGCACGGTCGCGGTGGCCGGACCCCTCACCCGCAACGCGCCGAGCAGCCGCGTCCGCAACGGATGCGCCAGCACCCGCACCTGCCGACGATCAAGCCAGACCTGCCGCCCGCCCGCCCGCTCCTCACCATCTCCCATGAATGCACAATACTTATGCACACTTCCTCTGCACAACCCCACCCCACCTCCCTCCCCCCTGTACGCGTTGATCAAGAAGTTTTGGTCACCGAGAGGCTCAATTCATGGCGAAAACTTCTTGATCAACCCGAGGGATGGGAGGAGGGGTGGGGGTGGGAGGAGGGTGGAGACGGGTCGGATCGGGGTGCGGAGGAGGGTGGTGGCGCGGGAGGAGTCGAGGCGTACCTCGGTGGGGCGCACCACACCGGCGGCGGCCCCGGTGGTGGTCTTCAGGCCGACCGGGTCGATCCCCTCGCTGCGGGCCACCAGCAGGCCCAACTCCGCCCGGCTGACCGCCTCCGGACCGGCCACGTTCAGCGGGCCGGCGACATCGCTGTCCACCAGTTCCCGTACGGCGGCGGCGAGGTCGCCGACGTCGATCGGGCACCGCAACTCGTCGGTGAACAGGGTCGCGCGACCGGCCAGGGCGTCCCGGCAGAGCTGGATCTGCTTGCTCCCCGCACCCAGGATCAGCGAGGTCCGCACCAGCACGGCGCCCGGGTCGACAGCTCGCACCGCCGTCTCCGCCGCCGCCTTCGCGGCACCGTACGCGAAGATCGGGGTCGGCGGATCGTCGTCGGCGTACGGCTGCGGTCGCCCGGCATGCAGCGCGTCACTGGAGATGTGCACCAGCCGCGCCGCCACCCGGGCAGCCGCGTACGCCACATGCGCCGCCCCGTCGGCGGTGACCACCCAGTCGCCGTACCGGTAGGGGGTGGAGACCACGGCGTCCGGCCGTACCGCCGTGACCAGCGCGACCACCGCGCTCCGATCGGTCACATCCAGCCGGTGCACCTCGACACCAGGCACCCCGACCTCGCCGGAGTGGCACGTGCCCACCACCGACCACCCGGCGGCGACTCCTTGCCGGCAGACCTCCCGCCCCAGAAACCCGCTGCCCCCCACCACCAGGACCCGCACCACACCACCCGCTCCCGCACGCGTCGATCAAGAAGTTTTGGTCGCCGAAACGCTCAGATCATGACGCAAACTTCTTGATCAACCCGGGCGGGGTGGGGGTGGGGGCTGTTAGGTGGGGTCGGATACGGGGGCGGCGGGGCCGGCGGTGCCGAGGTGGGCGGGCGACGGCTGCGGCTTGGGCTTGGCGTCGATGCCGGCTTCGGCGCGCTGCTGGGCGGTGATCGGGGTGGGCGCGCCGGTCAACGGGTCGAAGCCGCCCCGGGTCTTCGGGAAGGCGATCACCTCGCGGATCGAGTCGGCACCGGCGAGCAGCATGCAGACCCGGTCCCAGCCGAACGCGATACCGCCGTGCGGCGGCGGGCCGTAGCTGAACGCCTCCAGCAGGAAGCCGAACTTGTCCTGCGCCTCCTCCGGCGTGATGCCGAGCAGGTCGAACACGCGCTGCTGCACGTCACGCCGGTGGATACGGATCGAGCCGCCACCGATCTCGTTGCCGTTGCAGACGATGTCGTACGCGTAGGCCAGGGCCCGGTCCGGCGCCTCCTCGAACCGGTCGACCCACTCCGAGTTCGGCGAGGTGAACGGGTGGTGCACCGCCGTCCATCCACCCTCCTCGGTCTTCTCGAACATCGGCGCGTCGACCACCCAGCAGAACGCCCAGGCGCTCTCGTCGATCAGGCCGGCCCGCCGCGCGATCTCCACCCGGGCCGCGCCGAGCAGCTCCTGCGCCTCGCGCGCCTCGGCGGCGGCGGCGAAGAAGATCGCGTCGCCCGGCTTGGCACCGACCGCGTCGGCCAGCCCGGCCAGGTGCTCGGCCGACAGGTTCTTCGCCACCGGTCCGCGCGCCTCGCCGGTCTCGGCGTCGAGCACCACGTACGCCAGGCCCCGGGCCCCGCGCGCCTTGGCCCAGTCCTGCCAGCCGTCCAGCTCCTTGCGGGTCTGGGTCGCCCCACCGGGCATGACCACCGCGCCGACGTACCCGCCCGCGTCGATCGCGCCGGCGAAGACCCGGAACTGGGTGCCGCGCAGGTAGTCGGTCAGCTCGGTCAGCTCCACGCCGTAGCGCAGGTCCGGCTTGTCCGAGCCGTACCGGGCCATGGCGTCGTGCCAGGTGATCCGTGGGATGGGCCGGGGGATCTCGTGGTCGGCCAGCTCCGACCAGAGCGCGGCGACGATCGCCTCACCGAGGTCGATCACGTCGTCCTCGGTGACGAAGGACATCTCGATGTCGAGCTGGGTGAACTCCGGCTGCCGGTCGGCGCGGAAGTCCTCATCGCGGTAGCAGCGGGCGATCTGGTAGTAGCGCTCCATGCCGCCGACCATCAGCAGCTGCTTGAACAGCTGCGGCGACTGCGGCAGCGCGTACCAGCTGCCGGGTTGCAGGCGCACCGGGACCAGGAAGTCGCGGGCGCCCTCCGGCGTGGACCGGGTCAGCGTCGGCGTCTCGATCTCCAGGAAGTCCCGCTCGTGCAGCACCGAGCGGGCGAGCTGGTTGGCCCGCGACCGCAGCCGCATGGCGCGGGCCGGACCGCCGCGACGCAGGTCGAGGTAGCGGTACTTGAGCCGGACGTCGTCCCCGGCCACGACCTGGTCGTCCACCGGCAGCGGCAGCGGCGCGGCCTCGGAGAGCACCTCCAGCTCCGCTGCGGTCACCTCGATCTCGCCGGTGGGCAGCTCCGGGTTCTCGTTGCCCTCGGGCCGCCGGGTGACCTCACCGACCACCTTGACGCAGTACTCGTTACGCAGCGCGTGCGCGTCCTCCTCGCGGAGGACCACCTGCACCACGCCGGTGCCGTCGCGCAGGTCGACGAAGATGACACCGCCGTGGTCACGTCGGCGGGCCACCCAGCCGGCCAGCGTCACCGTCGTGCCGGCGTCCGTCGCGCGCAGGCTTCCGGCGTCATGGGTACGGATCACGACGTGCGTCTCCCTCGTCTGCTCAATGTCTCTGCCCCCGCATTCTGCCCCTCCCCCTTCCCTGGGTGTAAGGAAGGGCCCCTTGTTAACGCCTGCGGTAGAGGAAGGGGCCCTTCCTTACACCCGCCCCGGGCTGAAGTTGGCGGCAGCGGTTGGGCAGGACGGGCGAGCTGCCCCACCTCGTGCCCGGACGTCGGTCAGCGGGTTCGCTCGCGGACACCACCCTCGGATCCTCGAAGTAGCGGCGGGCGATGTCGTCGGCGTCGCCAGCGGTGGCACCGGGATCCAGGAGCACCTCGACGCAGGGCGGATCCGACTCGGTCAGTCCGAAGCCGGCGATCGCGTGCCGGGGATCGAAGCGGGGGCCCTCGCGCACCAGCTCGTCGACGGCCTCCTCCGACGAGACGCACACCGTCACCTCGGGCGACCCACCACTTCAGGCCAGGGCCGGGGCCGACACGCCGATAGTGAGCAGGAGGGCCACCGCGACACCGGTCACGGTCGCCCGACCGATCGTCGGCCGACTCGTCGGCAGGGCCACCACGCCGAGGGCGGTCAGGGCGTACGCCCACAGAGCCCGCTTGTCCGCCGTGTCATACAGGGCCAGCGCGACGATGCCGGCCCCGATGGTGTAGGTGACCAGGGCGACCGGCCGGAATGCCGGCTCGCCGACCTCTGCCGCTGGTATCGCCGCGAGCGCGCCGAGCAGCAGGAGCAGCCCGACGAACCAGTACGGGCTCCACTCGCGACGCGCGTCCACGACGAGCAGCAGCCACGTGGACAGCTGTCCACCCACGACGACCAGCGGGCGGAGCTGCGCCAGAAATCGTACGACCATGGGGTGACCGTACGTGATGGCTTCGACGGCGGGCACGACGAGTGCGGGCCGCCGGAGGAGGAATCCGGCGGCCCGCTGGGAGTGGACGTGCTCCCCTGCGCAGGGATCAGTAGACGCTGACGCCGTAGCGGCTCAGCACCGGCATGATCGGCTGGAAGAAGGTGGTGCCACCGATGGAGCAGTTGCCGCTGCCGCCGGAGGTCAGGCCGAGCGCGGTGCCGCCGCTGAACAGCGAGCCGCCGCTGTCACCGGGCTGGGCGCAGATGTTGGTGCGGATCAGGCCACGGACCTGGCCCTCGGCGTAGTTGACCGTGGCGTTGAGCGCGGTCACCGAGCCGCTGCGGACACCGGTCGTGCTGCCCGAGCGCTGCGCCGACTGCCCGACGTAGGCGTTGGCGGCCCCGGTGATGTCGCGGTAGCTGCCGTTGTAGAGGTAGACGTTGCCCGGCTGCACGGTGCTCTGGTTGCTGTACCGCACGATGCCGTAGTCGCTGCCCGGGAAGACGCTGCCGGCGCGGGTGCCGAGCAGCGCGGTCTGACCCGAGTTGCTGTACCAGTTCGCGGCGATCCTGGTGCAGTGCCCGGCGGTGACGAAGTAGTAGGTGCTGCCGGCCCGGACGTTGAAGCCGAGCGAGCAGCGTCCACCGCCCTGGGCGTAGATGGCCTCGCCGCCCGAGATGCGAGTGCTCAGCACGCCGGCCTCGGCCTCGATGCGCACCGCGCCGTTGGTGCGCGCGGCGGCGGCCTTGACCCGCTCCAGCTTGGCTCCGGTGACCGTGCTGTCCACGGAGACGACCACCTGGTTGGTGGCCGGGTCGACCCACCACGCGGTGCCGGGGATCGCGGCGGAGCGGTCCAGCTCGGCGGTGGCGCGGTTCAGCTCCGCGGCGCCTCGCTTGACGACCTTGGGGGTGGCGCCGGCGGAGGCCACCTGACGGGCGGCGAGGGCGTCGGTCACGGCGACGACCATCTTGCCGGCGGCGTCGGCGTAGGTGCCGGCGGCACGGTCGCCGAGGCGCTCGGCGAGAGCGGCGGCGGCGTCGGGCGAGGCGGATCCAGGTGCCGCCTGGGCGGGCACGCCGGCCAACAGGCCACCGGCCAGGGTTCCGGCCGCGGCGACGGTGACGACGCGACGCAGCATTGACCTTGTGGGTCGCATGTAACAGCCTCCCGTTTGGGGGTTGAGGGCCCTGTCATGCCGACAGGGGCGGGGGCAACTCGGCCACCTGGGGAAATGGCCAAGCGATGGAAAGTATTCACATATTTAAGATCCTAAACAAGACCCCCGTTTGCCCGAATTCACCCACCGGCCGCATGTAACCCCGACGCAACATTGTGGACACAGAAAGTCATCTATACGCTCCGGTAACCGCCGCTGTCCGGCACCCGTGAACCGGAGGCCACCATGCCCCTCGTCCGACGTACGCTGGCCACCCTCGCCGGCGTCATCGCCCTCGTCCTGCTCGCCACCAGTCCCGCCACGGCCAACCCCGGCCCGGCACCCACCTCGATGGCCAGCCTCGGCGACTCCATCACCCGTGGCTTCAACGCCTGCGGGTGGTACGTCGACTGCACCAGCCGCTCGTTCAGCACCGGTAGCGATTCCGCAGTGGACAGTCACTACCTCCGCGTCCGCCGGCTCGAACCGGCCATCAACGGACGCAACCACAACGCCGGCCGCACCGGCGCGAAATCAGCCGACCTGTACGGCCAGGCCGGCACCGCGATCAGCCAGGGCGTCGGCTACGTGACGATCCTGATCGGCGCGAACGACGCCTGCACCAGCTCCGAGTCGACGATGACCTCGCCGGCCACCTTCCGGGCCAACATCGACTCCGCGTTGAACCGGCTGCGGACGGGCCTGCCGAACGCCAAGGTCTTCGTGATCAGCATCCCGGACGTGCACCGGCTCTGGTCGGTCGGCAAGGGCAGCAGCAGCGCGCGTACCGCCTGGTCGCTCTTTGGCATCTGCCAGTCCCTGCTGGCCAACCCGACCTCCACCGCCCAGGCCGACGTCGACCGGCGCAACCGGGTCCGGCAGCGGGTGATCGACTTCAACAGCCAGCTCGCCGCGGCCTGCGCCGCGTACGGGTCGAACTGCCGGTACGACGGCAACGCGGTCTTCGGCTACCCGTTCACCCTCGGCCAGCTCTCCGGCTGGGACTACTTCCACCCCAACACCAGCGGCCAGCAGGCCCTGGCCAGCGTCTCCTACGCCGCCGGCTTCGCCTGGTAGGCCGACTCGGCCACCCCGCGATCTCGCGCCTCGTCACCGCACCGCTGTCCGGACGGCGGCCGACGACGTGCGAGATCGCGGGGAACCAAGCTCAGCTCACCAGGGGCTTGAGGTCCTCCCGAGGCGGGGTCCACTCGCCCTGGGCGGCGGGCACCTGCTCACCGGAACGGATGTCCTTGACCTCGTCGGGCGCGCCGTCCACGCCCGGGAACCAGACGTACGGGATGCCGCGCCGCTGCGCGTACCGAATCTGCTTGCCGAACTTGGCCGCGCTCGGTGACACCTCGGTCGGGATGCCCCGGGACCGCAGCGCCTCGGCGACGGAGTTGCTGGCCGGTCGCAGGTCCTCGTTGGCCACCGCGACCAGCACACAGGTCGGCACCTCCCGCGACACCGACAGCTTGCCCGCGCCGAAGAGCAGCCCCAACAGCCGGGTCACCCCGATCGAGATGCCGACCCCGGGGAAGCTGACGTTGCCGGCGCTGGCCAGGTTGTCGTACCGGCCGCCGGAACAGATCGAGCCGAACCGCTCGTACCCGACCAGCTGCGTCTCGTACACGGTGCCGGTGTAGTAGTCCAGGCCACGGGCGATGCGCAGGTCCGCCACGCAGAGACCGGGCGAGTGCGACGCGGCGGTCTCCACCACCCGGACCAGCTCCTCGACCCCCTCGTCGAGCAACGGGTGGCTCACCCCGAGCGCCCGCACCGCGTCGGCGAAGGAGGCGTCCGTCGAGGAGATCTCCGCCAGCGCCAGGCACGCTTTGGCCTGCGCCTCGCTCGCCCCGGCCGTGGTCGCCAGCAGCTCCGACACCCCGGCCGGGCCGATCTTGTCGAGCTTGTCGACCGCCCGCAGCGCCGCCTCCGGGTCGGTCAGCCCGATGCCCCGGTAGAAGCCCTCACAGATCTTGCGGTTGTTGACCTGGATGCGTACCGGCGGGATCGGCAGCGAACGCAGCGCGTCCCCGATCACCAGCGGCATCTCCGCCTCGTGGTGCGCCGCGAGGGTGTCCCGGTCGACGATGTCGATGTCGGCCTGGAGGAACTCGCGGTACCGCCCCTCCTGGGGCCGCTCGCCGCGCCACACCTTCTGGATCTGGTAGCGGCGGAACGGGAAGGCCAACTTGCCGGCGTTCTCCAGCACATACCGGGCGAACGGCACGGTCAGGTCGAAGTGCAGGCCCAGGGTGTCGTCGCCGGCCGGGCCGTCCGGGTCGCCGTGCAGACGCCGGATCACGTAGACCTCCTTGGAGGTCTCCCCCTTGCGCAGCAACTGGTCCAACGGCTCGACGGCCCGGGTCTCCAGCGGTGCGAAGCCGTACAGCTCGAAGGTGGCCCGGATCCGGTCGAGGACGAACTGCTCGATCATCCGCTGGGCGGGCGTCCACTCCGGGAACCCGGAGATGGGCGTGGGCTTGCTCATGACGTACTCCTCGGCAGCCGCGCGCCGCGCGGCAGGGTTTTCGGGGCGATCCCGCGCGGGGCGCGGTGAGGTCTAGAGGCCGCGGGTGGGTGCCGCCGGTCGCGCACCGCCCGTCCCCGCCACCTCGGCGAGGTACGGGTTGGTGGCGCGCTCGCGGCCGATGGTGGTCGCGGGGCCGTGGCCGGGCAGCACGATGGTGTCGTCGGCCAGCGGAAGGATCTTGTCCCGCAGGCTGGTGAGCATCATCGGCATGCTGCCGCCCGGCAGGTCGGTGCGGCCGATCGAGCCCGCGAAGAGCACGTCACCGGAGAGGCAGATCTGCTCCGCCTCCATGGACGAGTCGGTAGCGGGCAGCCGGAAGAGCACCGACCCGCCGGTATGGCCTGGCGCGTGGTCGACGGTGATCTCCAACCCGGCGAGGGTGAGCGTCGTACCGTCGGTCAGCTCGGCCACGTCCTCCGGCTCGGCGTAGGACAGCCGCCCACCGAAGAGCTGCGTCAGGTCCATCGACAGCGCCTTCGTCGGGTCCGCCAGCAGCTCCCGGTCGGCGGGATGCACGTACGCGGTGATCCCCCGCGCCCCGCAGACCGGCGCCACGGAGAACGTGTGGTCGAGGTGGCCGTGGGTCAGCAGCACCGCGGCCGGGTGCAGACGATGCTCGGCGAGCAGCGCGTCGAGCTGGTCGATCACCCCGATGCCGGGGTCGACCACCACGCACTGTTCCCCCGGCCCGGTGGCAACCACGTAGCAGTTGGTGCCGAAGGCATCCGCGGGAAAGCCGGTAACGAGCACGTCTGCTCCCTTTCCGTCGAGTCGTCCTCACCGGGCAGCCTACCGGCGTCACACTCCGGACCACCCAACGCGCCAGCACCGGGTGAGGCACTGACGGATCCCGATGAAATTGGGCACCGACCTCGTACACCACTTTCCCAGCCGGTACCCGTACACTCTGGCGGGCGTGTGGCGTGGCGCACCTGCCGCCCGACAGGTACACGACACCGGGTCAGGACCAGGGTAGAGGAAAGGGGAGCACGGGTGGCTTCCAGCAGGGACCGGCAGCGCAAACTGGCGCGGGCCAAGCTCGACCGGCAGATGGCCCGCCGAGCGGCTGCTCTCAGGCGTCGCCGACGGATCCAGGCCGGTGTCGGCAGCGCCCTGATCCTCGTGCTGGTGGTCGTCGGCACAGCGTGGGCTCTCGGCGCGTTCGACAGCGAGCCGGTCGACGACACCGCGAGCAACAACGAGGTCTGCCTCTGGACCCCGCAGAACGCCGAGGGCAACAGCAACCTCAAGGACGTGGGCGAGCCCCCGACCACCGATCTGCCGGTCACCGGCACCCGCCCGATGACGATCACCACCAACCAGGGCGCGCCGATCTCCGTGGAGCTGGATCTCGCGAGCGCCCCGTGCGCCGCGGCGAGCATCGCCCACCTGGCGAGCCAGTCGTTCTACGACAACACCAAGTGCCATGAGATCACCGCCGACGGCGCGGTGCGGTGCGGCGATCCCAGCGGCACCGGGCTGGGCGGGCCGACCTACTCGTTCTACAGCGAGAACGTGCCGCCCGCGCCGGAGACGAGCCCCTCGCCGGACGCGAGCCCGTCACCGGACGAGCCGCCGACGTACCCCAAGGGCACGGTCGCGATGATCTCGAACCCGCCCGGCGCCAACGGCAGCCAGTTCCTGATCTTCTTCAAGGACTTCACCACCACCGAGCCGCAGTTCCCGATCATCGGCCGGGTCACCGAGGGGCTCGACGTCGTCGAGAAGATCGGTGCCCTGCCGACGGTGGACAATGGGGCCGGGGAGAAGGTCAAGCCGGAGAACGACGACGTGGTCATTCAGAGCCTGACCGTCGGCGAGCCCGTGCTGGACCCGGCGTCGAGCGCCGATCCGGCTTCCTCGGGCACACCGAGTCCGGACGCGTCCGGCGCGCCCGAGGCCAGCGCCAACGCCGGCTGAGCGTCGGCGAGCAGGGTCCACCCCACCGCAGCGGCATCCACATACAGTCCAGGAGGATCGAGGCGTGACGTCCACCAGAGAGCGGCAGCGCGCGGCGGCCCGCGCCCGGCTCGAGAAGGAGATGGCCGAGCGGGCCGCCCGGGCCCGTAAGCGCCGCCAGACCCAGGCGGTCGTCGGGGCCGGCGTGGTCCTGCTGCTGGTGGTCGCCGGCACGGCCTGGCTGGCCAGCAACATGCTCGGCGACGACAGCGGCACCGACAACGCGGCCCAGGACGCGACTTCTGTGCAGTGCGACTGGATCGAGGTACCCGAGGGCGAGCGCACCCCGCAGATCAAGGACGTCGGGCTGCCGCCCACCCAGCAGAGCAAGGTGGGCGTCCAGACCATGACGATCACCACGAACCTCGGCCCGATCACCGCCCGGATCGACCGGGCGGCGGTGCCGTGCACGGCGGGCAGCTTCATTCACCTGGCCGAGAAGGACTTCTTCGACAACACCAAGTGCCACCGCCTGGTGACCGAGGGCATCAAGGTGCTCCAGTGCGGCGATCCGAGCGCCACCGGCGAGGGCTGGCGCGAGACCGACGGCACCGGCGGCCCGAGCTACCGGATGGTGGAGGAGAACCTGCCGGCCGACAAGCGCCCGCCGTACCCGGAGGGCGTCATCGCCATGGCCAACTCCGGCGCGCCGTCCAGCAGCGGCAGCCAGTTCTTCATCGTGTACGGCGACTCGCCGTTGGACCCGAACTACACCGTCCTGGGCACCATCACCGACGGCATGGACATCGTCCGGGACGTCGCGGCGGCCGGTGACGACGGCGCGTTCGCCCAGCAGGCCGGCGGCGGTCACCCCAAGAAGGAGGTCATCATCACCGACCTCACCATGGCCGACGCCTGAGCACTGCGCCTCTGAGCAGAGAATTCGGGTCCCGATCCGGTTGGATCGGGACCCGAGTCTTTTGGTACCGGGTGGGTGGGGTCAGGCGCCGGAGGTGACGCGGTAGGCGTCGAAGACGCCGTCGACCTTGCGTACGGCGGCGAGCAGGTGCCCCAGGTGCTTCGGGTCGGCCATCTCGAAACTGAACCGGCTCACCGCCACCCGGTCCCGGGTGGTGGTGACGGTGGCGGAGAGGATGTTGACCCGTTCCTCGGAGAGCACCCGGGTGACGTCGGCGAGCAGCTTGTGCCGGTCGAGCGCCTCCACCTGGATGGCCACCAGGAAGGTCGAGGCGGAGGTGAGTTTCCAGTTCACCTCGACCACCCGTTCGCCCTGGGCGCGCAGGTCCTCGGCGTTGGCGCAGTCGTCGCGGTGCACGCTCACCCCGCCGGAGCGGGTGACGAACCCGAACACCGTATCCGGTGGGACCGGGGTGCAGCAGCGGGCCAGCTTGATCCACACGTCGCTGACCCCGCGTACGACCACACCCGGATCGTGGCTGGAGGAGCGGCTGCGCGGCGGGCGGGTGGCCACGGCGGTCTCGGCGATGTCCTCGGCCGCGCCCTCCTCACCGCCGTAGGAGGCCATCAGCTTCTGCACGACCGACTGGGCGGAGACCTGACTGTCACCGACCGCCGCGTACAGCGACGCCACGTCGGGCAGGTGCAGATCCCGGGCGATCGCCATCAGGTTGTCGGAGGTGAGCATCCGCTGCAACGGCATGCCCTGCTTGCGCATCGCCTTGACGATCGCGTCCTTGCCCTCCTCTATCGCCTCCTCGCGACGCTCCTTGTTGAAGTACTGCCGGATCTTCGTCCGCGCCCGAGGGCTCTTCACGAAGCCCAGCCAGTCCTGCGTGGGACCGGCGGTGTCGGACTTCGAGGTGAAGATCTCGATCACGTCACCGTTGGACAGCGTCGACTCCAACGGCACCAACTTGCCGTTGACCCGCGCGCCGATGCACTTGTGCCCGACCTCGGTGTGCACCGCGTACGCGAAGTCCACCGGCGTCGACCCGGTCGGCAACGGGATCACGTCGCCCTTCGGGGTGAAGACGTAGACCTCCTGGCTGGACAGGTCGAACCGCAACGCGTCCAAGAACTCGCTCGGGTCCGCCGCCTCCCGCTGCCAGTCCAGCAACTGCCGCAGCCAGGTCATCTCGTCGATGTGCGCCGGCGGGCCGACGATCTGGGTGCCCTTGTGCTCCTTGTACTTCCAGTGCGCCGCGATACCGAACTCCGCCGTACGGTGCATCGCGTACGTGCGGATCTGCATCTCCACCGGCTTGCCGGTCGGCCCGATCACCGTGGTGTGCAGCGACTGGTACATGTTGAACTTCGGCATGGCGATGTAGTCCTTGAACCGGCCCGGCACCGGCTGCCAGTTCGCGTGGATCACCCCCAGCGCCGCGTAGCAGTCCCGCACCGTGTCGACCAGGATCCGCACACCCACCAGGTCGTAGATGTCGTTGAAGTCCCGCCCCCGCACGATCATCTTCTGGTAGATCGAGTACAGGTGCTTCGGCCGCCCGGTGGTCTCCGCCTTGATCTTGGCGGCCTTCAGGTCGGTCTGCACCTTCTGGGTCACCTGCCGCAGCAACGCCTCCCGCTGCGGCTGGTGCTCCCCGATCAGCCGGTTGATCTCCTCGAACCGCTTCGGGAACAACGTCCCGAACGCCAGATCCTCCAGCTCCCACTTGATGGTGTTCATACCGAGCCGGTGCGCCAGGGGGGCGAGGATCTCCAGCGTCTCCTTCGCCTTCTGCTCCTGCTTCGGTCGCGGCAGGAAGGTCAGCGTACGCATGTTGTGCAGCCGGTCGGCCAGCTTGATCACCAGCACGCGCGGGTCCTTGGCCATGGCGACGACCATCTTGCGGATGGTCTCGGCCTTCGCCGCGTCACCGAGCTTGACCTTGTCCAGCTTGGTGACGCCGTCGACCAGCAGGGCGACCTCGCCACCGAAGTCGGAGCGCATCTGGTCGAGGGAGTACTCCGTGTCCTCGATGGTGTCGTGCAGCAGCGCGGCGACCAGGGTGGTGGTGTCCATGCCCAGGTTCGCCAGGATGGTCGCCACCGCGAGCGGGTGGGTGATGTACGGGTCGCCGGACTTGCGGTACTGACCGGAGTGCCAGCGAGCCGCCGTGTCGAATGCCCGCTGCAACAGCCGTGCGTCGGCCTTGGGGTGATTCTCCCGGTGTGATGCGATCAGCGGCTCCAGCACCTCGCTGACCTGCGACGACTGCCATGGGGCATTGAACCTGGCGAGCCGTGCCCGGACCCGCCGCCCGGTGGGCGCGTGGGACAGGGCGAAACCACCGGCCGCCGAGAGGTCAACAGCATCGCCGGCACCGACCGCCGGACGGGAACTCTCACCGGTCGGCTGCGCCGTGCCGGAATCGCCACCCGGCACCGGTGCGGCGCCGTTGCGGCCGGTCAACGAGCCCTCCGCGTCACCTGTCGGGTGCACCGTGCCCTCCACCGGAGGAACGACCTCGTGGGACACCGGCCTCCTCACCGCTCGCCGGAACGAACCGACCGTGCGCCGGCCGGTCTGGTCTAGCGCCGCACAGACGGGTCACCGCCCGGTCAGCAATGGGCAATGCTACCCCCACCGGGGGTACCGCGCCGCTCCACCGGACGGACCATGCCGGACCCGTCCGGCGCCGCCGTCGACTCAAACGGTCAACAGGGCATGCACGGGACGCGGGGCCAGTCGGTCACGCCCGCCGAGGAAGGACAGCTCCAGCAGCACGGTGAACCCGGCCACCGTGCCGCCCGCCCGCTCCACCAGATCCAGCGTCGCCGCCGCGGTGCCACCGGTGGCGAGCACATCGTCGACCACCAGCACCCGGTGGCCCGCCGTGAAGGCGTCCTGGTGCACCTCGAGCGTGGCCTCGCCGTACTCCAGCTCGTAGGAGGCGGCGTAGGCGGGTCGGGGCAGCTTGCCCGCCTTACGCACCGGCACCACACCGACTCCCGTCGCGTACGCGATCGCGGCGGCGACCACGAACCCCCGCGCCTCGATACCGACCACGGTGTCGAAGGACTCCCGTCCGTGGTACGCGACGATCCCGTCGATGACGTCCCGGAAGGCGTCACCGTCGGCGAACAACGGCATCAGGTCCTTGAACATGACGCCGGGCTTGGGGAAGTCGGGCACGTCGAGCACCCGGCTGGCGACCAGCCGGGCCACCTCCAGCCCGCTGTCTCCACGCACCTCGGCGCTGTGGGTCTCCGTCACGGCAGTTCCGCTTCCCTTCCACACGACGGCGGCGTCCCGCACACTGCTCGCACAGCATGCAGGACGCCGCCGGCACGGTTGACTACCGGGTGGCTCCCCGGCGTCCTCAGCGGCGTTTTCCGCCGCCCGGACGGTTGCCGCCGGGACGCCCGCCCCGGGCCCCGCCGGAGCGCTTGCCCGCCGGACGTGCGCCCACCTTCGGCGCGGCGGCACCGGCGAGGGCACCGGCCTCTGCGGCGACCGGCTCCTCCTCGCGCTCGGCCGGGCGGGCTGCGGCGCCGCCCTTGGCCGGGGTCTCGCCCCGGTTGACCGTGGCCCGCCGGGCCTGCACCCGCTTGTTGTGCGACTGGATCCGTGGCTCCCGGTTCTTGAGCACCACCAGCAGCGGGGTGGCCAGCGTGATCGAGGTGATGAAGGCCATCGCCATACCGACGAACAGCACCAGGCCGAGGTCCTTCAGGGTGCCCGCGCCGAGCAGGCCGGCACCGATGAACAGGATGCCGCCGACCGGGAGCAGCGCGACCACCGAGGTGTTGATCGACCGCATCAGGCTCTGGTTGACCGCCAGGTTGGCGGCCTCGCCGTACGTCTGGTTGTTGTTCGCGGTGATCCCTCTGGTGTTCTCCTGCACCTTGTCGAAGACCACCACCACGTCGTAGAGGGCGAAGCCCAGGATGGTGAGGAATCCGATGATCGTCGACGGGGTCACCTCGAATCCGACGATCGAGTAGAGGCCGGCGGTGAGCACCAGGTTCATCACCAGCGAGAAGACCGCTGCCACCGCCATCTGCCACTCGAAGCGCAGCACCAGATAGACCGTCACCAGCGCGAGGAAGATCACCAGACCGAGCAAGGCCCGGTTGGTCACCTGGCTACCCCACGCCTCGCTGACCCGGTTGCTGGCGATCTCGGACGGGTCGATGTTGAACGCCTGCCCCAGCTCGAGCCGCACCGCCTCGGCCTGCTCGGAGTCGAGTTCGGTGGTACGCAGCTCGTAGAACTCGCCGCCACCCCCGCCGACCTGCTGCGCGGTGACCACCCGGCCACCCTCGACCGCGTTGGCCAACACCTCACCGGCGCGCTGCTCCGCCTGCTCCAGGGTGCCGACGCTGGTCGGGACCTGGAACGAGTTGCCACCGGCGAACTCGATACCGAGGCTGAAGCCCCGGAAGATGACGCTGCCGAGCGCGAGTGTCACCAGCACGGCGGCGATGGTGAACCACACCTTGCGGCGGCCGACGATGTCGAGGCCGGCCTCACCTCGGTAGAGGCGGGCTGCCAGACCAGTCTCAGCCATCTCAGGCCTCCTTGACACGCTGGTTGCGGGGCTGGGCCTGCTCCGACCGGGCCGGCAGTGCCCGGCCCAGGCCGCTGACCCGTGGGGACAGGAACGCCTTGGTTCGGGCGAACATCGTCATGATCGGATGCCGGAACAGGAAGACCACGAGCAGGTCCAGCACCGTCGCCAGGCCCAGGGCGAAGGCGAAGCCCTTCACCGTGCCGACCGAGACGATGTAGAGCACCACCGCCGACATGATGGTGATCGCGTTGGCGGAGATGATCGTCCGGCGGGCCCGGACCCAGGCCCGAGGTACCGCGCTGCGCGGGCTGCGTCCCTCTCGGATCTCGTCCTTGAGTCGTTCGAAGTAGATGACGAACGAGTCGGCCGCCACACCTAGCGAGACGATGATGCCGGCGATACCGGCGAGGGTGAGCGTGAAGCCGATCTGCCGGCCGAGCACCACCAGCGCGCCGAAGAGCAGCAGCGCCGACAGGATCAGGCTCAGGAAGATCACCGAGCCGAGCAGCCGGTAGTAGAAGAACGAGTAGATGATGACCAACAGCATGCCGATGCCGGCCGCGAGCAGACCGGCCCGCAGGTGGCTGGCGCCCAGGGTGGCGGTGACGTTCTGCTGCTCCTGCGCCTCGAAGGTGACCGGCAGGGCACCGTAGCTCAGGTAGCCGGCCAGCTCGCTGGCCTCCGCGTTGGTGAAGTTACCGGTGATCTGGGAGTTACCGGTCAGCACGCCCTGGATCTGCGGCGAGGAGATGATCACGTTGTCCAGCACCACGGCGACCCGGCACTTGCCCTCGTCGCCGAGCGCGGTCGCGTCGCACGCCTGGCCCTCGTTGTTGAACGCCTCGCGGGTCAGCGCGGTCCACTTCTGCTGCCCGGAGCTGGTGAAGTTCAGGCTGACCACCCACTGGCTGGTCTGGTCGCGCACCGCGTTGGCGTCGGAGACGTCGGTGCCGAGCACCTTGGCCACGTCCAGCAGGTTCTTCGCGTAACCACCCTCGCAGGCGACGACCTGCTGCTCCGGGTCGGAGATGGACGCCGGGGGCCGGTCGTCGAGCTGCACACAGCTGATCGTCGGCACGTTGAACTGCATCTGCGCCGGCAGCACCGCTACCTCGCGCCCGCTCAGCTCACCGAACGGCTTGAGCTTCTCGGCCAGCGACGGGTCGGCGCTCAGGTCGGCCGGTGCCTGCAACCCGCTCGCGGCGGCCCACGCCTCGGCACCGACCTTCTGCTCGACGGCGCGGCGCAGCTCCTCGATGCTCTGCGGCACCTCTTCGCTCGCCGTGGGCGACGGGGTCGGCGACTCCGACGGCGACGGCGTCGGCGCGCCACCACCCTGGCCGCCGGCCGACGGCGACGCGGCGGCGTCGGTGTCGGGCGTGGGGCTGGTGGAGCCGGACGGCGTGGCCTCCGGGCTCGCCGTACCCGACGGGGTCGCCTCCGGGCTCTCGCTCGGCGCCGGCGACGGGATCGACCCGCTGCCGTCGACGATCTTCAGCACCTTGCGGAAGCGCAGCTCGGCCGCGTTACCGACCTCGTTGAGCTCGCGGTTCTCGCCGGGGAGGGAGATGACGATGTTGCGGTCGCCCTCGGTGACCACCTCGGCCTCGGCCACGCCGTAGGCGTTGACCCGGTTCTCGATGATCTGACGGGCGCGTTCCAGGTTGTCGGCCGTCGGAGCCCGGCCGTCCAGGGTGTTGGTCGCTTCCAGCGTCAGCCGGGTGCCACCGACCAGGTCAAGACCGAGGCGAGGTTCCAGCCGATCCTTCCAGCCACCGCTGGCACCGCCTGAGAAGAACACCAAAAGATAGAGGACGACGAAGATGGCCCCGAGCACGGCCAACTGCCGTCCCGGGCGCATCTGTCCCTGAGGTGGTGCCACGGCTGTCCTGTCTCCCTGTGGTCACGCCGCCGCGGGTGCGGCGGCGGGTCGGCCGGAATCCCGGGCCGACGGCCTGCCTTCCGACGGCTTCCGGGCTGGTGCCGCCGCCTCGGCTGGTCGGCGCGGACGCGTGGACCGGGTACGGGCGGACGCGCCGACGCCCGGCGTCGGCATGATATCCAATTGTCTCAATGCGCAGTTCGAGAGTGACACCCACCCGGGGACGCGGGCGGGTGCCCCGTCCGAGCCACCGAGAGACCGGCACCCGGACGGGACTCGACGTCAGTCCTTGACCGAGTCGGTCTCCTCGGCCGCCGCCTCGGCCGGGCGCTCCGCCGGGGTGACCACCCGGGCGATCGCCGGCCGGGCGTAGCGGGTCTGCACTCCTGGAGCGACCTCCAGCAGGACGCTGTCGTCCTCGATGCCGGTGACCGTGCCGTAGAGCCCGCCGATGGTGACCACCTCGTCGCCCGGGGAGAGGTTGGCCTGCATCGATTCGGCCTCGCGGCGGCGCTTCTGCTGCGGACGGATCATCATGAAATACATGACGCCGAAGAGCAGAGCGATCATGAGGATCGGCGTGAAGCCTCCCGCTCCGCCGCCTTCTGCTGCGTAGTGCACGGTTGTCGACCTTCCCATTGGCCGCCGGACCGGCGCGTTGGCGCCGGAACGGAGGCGGATTTGCACGTCCTGTACAGACCGCGGCGAGTCTAGTCGCTCTGTCTGGGAACGCCGAACGTCGCCCAGATCACGAACAGATCACGGCTCGCCGATGTCCACCGAGAACAGATCGGGCGCGGGAGGGGCTTCTGGACCAAATGTACCATTTGGCGGTGTACGGCCAAGATGGCGCCAGGCGGCCTCGGTGGCCACCCGCCCCCGGGGCGTACGCGCCAACAGCCCGGCCCGCACCAGGAACGGCTCGCAGACCTCCTCGACCGTGTCCGGCTGCTCCCCGACCGCCACGGCCAGCGTCGACAGGCCGACCGGACCGCCCTTGAACGAATCCACCAGGGCGGTCAGCACCGCCCGGTCGAGCCGGTCCAGCCCGAGGGCGTCGACGTCGTACACGGTCAACGCGGAGCGGGCCGTCTCGACGGTGACCACACCGTCGGCGCGTACCTCGGCGAAGTCCCGCACCCGACGCAGCAGCCGGTTGGCGATGCGTGGCGTGCCCCGGGATCGACCGGCGATCTCCGCCGCCCCGTCCTCGGTGATCGGCACACCGAGGATGCGCGCCGAGCGGTGCAGCAGCACCTCCAGGTCGGCCGGCGAGTAGAAGTCCAGGTGCGCCACGAAGCCGAACCGGTCCCGCATCGGGCCGGTGAGCAGGCCCGACCGGGTGGTCGCGCCGACCAGGGTGAACGGCTCCACGTCGAGCGGGATGGCGGTGGCGCCCGGCCCCTTGCCGACCACCACGTCGACCCGGAAGTCCTCCATCGCGCTGTAGAGCAGCTCCTCCGCCGGCTTGGCGATCCGGTGGATCTCGTCGATGAAGAGCACGTCCCCCTCGGCCAGGCTGGTCAGGATCGCCGCCAGGTCCCCGGAGCGTTCGATCGCCGGCCCGCTGGTCACCCGGATGCCGGTGCCCAACTCCGCGGCGACGATGTTGGCCAGGGTGGTCTTCCCCAGGCCGGGCGGCCCGGACAGCAGGATGTGGTCGGGCGGGGAGCCGCGCCGCATCGCGCCCTGGAGCAGCAGGTCGAGCTGGTCGCGGACCCGGTGCTGGGCGATGAACTCGTCCAGCCGCTTCGGCCGGACGCTGGCCTCGGCGTCCCGTTCCGCGTCGTTGACGTACGCCGAGACGAGTCCGCCGTCGGGGCCGGTCATCGGGGGTCCTTCATTCGCGACCTCGGGGCTCGCGGACCCGGCTGGACCCGCGCGCTCATCGGGTGCGACCCAGCAGTCGGATGGCCTGCTTCAGCAGCACCGGCACCGGCGGGGTGGGACCGTCGACGGTCTCGGCGACGGCGGCGACGGCCTGGTCGGCCTGACCGGCCGTCCAGCCGAGCCCGATCAACGCCTGACGGACCTGCTCGGGCCAGGCCCCACCGGTCACCCCGGCCGCGCCGTCGGCGCCCACCGGCACCGGGCCGATCCGGTCGCGCAGTTCCAGCACCAGCCGCTCGGCGCCCTTCTTGCCGATGCCGGGCACCCGGGTCAGCGCCGCCGTGTCGGCGTTGGCGATGGCCTTGCGGACCGCGTCCGGGGTGTGCACGGCGAGCACCGCCTGGGCCAGTCGCGGGCCGACCCCGCTGGCGGTCTGCAACAACTCGAACAGCGCCTTGGCGTCGTCGTCGGCGAAGCCGTAGAGGGTGAGCGAGTCCTCCCGGACGACCAGGCTGGTCGCCAGCCGGGCCGGCTGACCGACCCGCAGGTCGGCGAGGGTACCGGGGGCGCACTGCACGGCCAGGCCGACCCCACCGACCTCGATCACCGCGTGATCCGGGCCGGTGGCGGCCACCACGCCACGCACACTGGCGATCATCTCGCTCCTCCTCGTCTCGCCCGGTCCGCCGCGGCGGCCAGTTTCGACCGGGTGCCACCGCGCCACACGTGACAGATGGCCAGCGCGAGGGCGTCCGCGGCGTCCGCCGGGCGGGGCGGCTCGGCCAGCCGCAGCAGCCGGGTGACCATCGCGGTCATCTGCGCCTTGTCGGCCTGGCCGGAGCCGGTCACCGCCGCCTTCACCTCGCTCGGGGTGTACGTCTGCACCGGCAGTCCGGCACGCGCCCCGGCGAGCACGGCGATCCCACTGGCCTGGGCGGTGCCCATCACCGTACGCACGTTGTGCTGGCTGAACACCCGCTCCACCGCCACGCTGTCCGGCCGGTGCTCGACGACCAGGTCGGTCAACGAGCGGTCCAGGTGCAGCAGGCGGGTGGGCAACTCGTCGGCCGGGTCGGTGTAGACCACGTAGTAGGCGATCAGCGTGCAGGGCCGGCCGGGCACCCCCTCCACCACGCCGACTCCACACCGGGTCAGCCCCGGGTCGACGCCGAGCACCCGCACGCCGCCTCCCTCCAGCCGCCGGGGCAGTACGTGTGTTCGACACCCTACCGATGCCGTCGCCGCGCCGCGCCCCGGGACACGCCCGATCTGGCAGCCGCGGCGGCAGTGTAGGAGGCGGCCACAGTGTGCCCCGGGAGTATGTGTCACAACCCCATGTGCGCCCGAGCACACACCTCGTAACTTCATGCGCCATGACGGCAGAACCCGTGGCGGTCCCCCACGTCGTGAACGTCGACCTGACCGGTCGTACCGCCCTGGTGACGGGGGGCGGCGGCGGCATCGGCCGGGCCTGCGCCCGGCGGCTGGCGGCGGCCGGCGCCAGCGTCGTGGTGGTCGACCGTGACGTCGAGGCGGCCACGGTGGTGGCAGCCGAGATCGGCGGCCGGGCCGAGGGGGTGGATCTGTCCGACCCGGCGGCGGTGGACGCCCTCGACGCCGACGTCGACATCGTCGTCAACAACGCCGGTCTGCAACACGTGGCACCGCTGCACGAGTTCCCGGTCGAGCGCTTCGAGTACCTCCAGCGGGTGATGGTGGAGGCGCCGTTCCTGCTGATCCGGCGGGCGCTGCCGCACATGTACGCACGCGGCTGGGGCCGGATCGTGAACATCTCCTCGGTGCACGGGCTGCGTGCCTCGGCGTACAAGGCGGCGTACGTCTCGGCGAAGCACGCGCTGGAAGGGCTGTCGAAGGTGGTGGCGCTGGAGGGCGCGGCCTGCGGGGTGACCGCCAACTGCATCAACCCGGCGTACGTGCGGACCGCGCTGGTGGAGAGCCAGATCGCCGACCAGTCGGCCGCCCACGGCATCCCCGAGTCCGAGGTGATCGAGAAGGTCATGTTGGCCCGCGCGGCGGTCAAGCGGCTGATCGAACCGGAGGAGGTGGCGGAGCTGCTGGCCTACCTCTGCTCACCCCCGGCGAGCTTCCTCACCGGCGCCTCGATCGCGCTCGACGGGGGCTGGACGGCGAATTAGCGGAGGTCACCCGCAGAATGTCGGTCATGTCGTCGCCGGTGGAGTTCCTCGAACTGCTCGCCCGGGAGGCAGCCGCGGTCGAATTCGAGGGACCGCTGGTCGCCGCCCGCTCGGCCGGGCTGCCGCCCGAACGCATCGCCGAGTTGGAGCAGGCCAAGACGGTGGCGCTGCGGGTCCGGGCGCTGCTGGAACGCCGTCGCCGCCGGGAGAGCGAACTCTCCGGCCTGTACGACACGGTCAGCGACCTGGCCGGGCTGCGTGACCTGGACGAGGTGCTGCGGGCGATCGTGCACCGGGCCCGGCACCTGCTCGGCGCGGACGTCGCCTACATGACCCTCAACGACGCCGAGCGCGGCGACACCTACATGCGGGTGACCGACGGGTCGGTCTCCGCCCGGTTCCAGCGGCTGCGGCTGCCCATGGGTGCCGGGCTCGGCGGTCTGGTGGCCCAGTCCGGCGCTCCCTACGTCACCGCGAACTATCCGGAGGACGAGCGGTTCCACCACACCCGGGAGATCGACGCCGGGGTGGGCGAGGAAGGGCTGGTGGCCATCCTCGGAGTGCCGCTGCGCCTCGGCTCGACCAGCATCGGGGTGCTCTACGCGGCCAACCGGACGGCCCGGCCGTTCGCCCGCGAGGAGGTGGCGCTGCTGCTCTCGTTGGCCGCTCACGCCGCGGTGGCGATCGACACCGCCCGGCTGTTGGCCGAGACCCGCGCGGCACTGGAGGAACTCTCCTCGGCGAACACCACCATCCGCGCGCACAGCAGTTCCGTGGAGCGGGCCGCCGCGGCCCACGACCGGATGACGGCGCTGGTGCTGCGCGGCGGCGGCGTGGAGGACGTGGCCGCGGCGGTCACCGACGTGCTCGGTGGGGTGCTGTTGGTGCTCGACGCCGAGGGACGGCGGCTGGCACAGGTCGGTGAGATCGACGAGCCGGAGCGAGCGGAGATCGTCGAGGCGGTCGCGGCGTCGCGGACCGAGGGACGCAGCGTACGCCGGGGAGCGTTGTGGTACGCCGCCGTGGTGGCCGGCACGGAGAACCTCGGTGTGCTGGTGCTGCGCCCCGAGGGCGAACCGGACGACGCCGACCAGCGCATCCTGGAGCGGGCGGCGCTGGTGACCGCCCTGCTGCTGCTGTTCCGGCGTACCGTCGCCGAGGCGGAGGGACGGGTCCGGGGCGAGTTGCTCGACGACCTGATCGCCCGGCCGCTGCGCGACCCCGACGCGCTGCGTAGCCGGGCCCGTCGGCTGGGCGTGGACCTGGACGCACCGCACGTGCTGGTGGCCGTCGGCGACGACGCCATCGCGGCGACCGGCTCCGCCCGGCAGCGGGTGCTCTCCTGGGCCACCACGTACGCCTCGACCCGGGGTGGGCTGGCCGCCGCGCGCGACGGCCGGGTGGCGCTGATGCTGCCCGGTCACCACGCGGGTGACAGCGCCCGAGCGGTGGCCCGTGACCTGTCGAGGATCACCGGCCGACCGGTGACCGCCGGGGCGAGCGGGCCGTTCACCGACCCCGCGTCGCTGGGCACCGCCTTCCGGGAGGCGGACCGCTGCCTGACCGCGCTCGGGGCGCTGGGCCGGGCCGGGCAGGGGGCGAGCAGCGCCGAGCTGGGTTTCGTCGGGCTGCTGCTGGGGGCCGTCGACGGCGGCGGCGACGCCGACGTGAGCCGGTTCCTCACCGCCACCATCGGGCCGGTGATCGACTATGACGCCCGGCGCGGTACCGCGCTGGTGCGGACGCTGGAGGCGTACTTCGGGGTGGGTGGCAGCCTGGCCCGGGCCGCCGAGCAGCTGCACGTACACGTCAACACGGTGACCCAGCGCCTGGAACGGGTCGGTCAGTTGCTCGGTGCCGACTGGCAGCAGCCCGACCGGGCCCTGGAGGTGCAACTGGCCCTGCGGTTGCACCGTCTGCGTACGCCCGGCTGACGACCTCGACGGTTCGCCGTCCCCGCCGCGTGGTCGCTCGGCAGGATGAAGGTCGTGCTCGCGCTGCTCCGTTCCCTGACCGGCTGGACCGTCTCCGTGCCGATCGCCGCCCTGCTGGTGCTGGCGGTGACCTGGAACCAGCAGCTCGTCGGCGTGATGGTGATCGTGGTCGGGGCGTTCCTCGCCGGTGCGGTGCTGGCCGCCGTGCACCACGCCGAGGTGGTCGCGCACAAGGTCGGCGAGCCGTACGGGTCGCTGGTGCTGGCCGTCGCGGTCACCGTCATCGAGGTGGCCCTGATCGTGACGCTGATGATCAGTGGCGGGGAGAAGACGGCCTCCCTGGCCCGCGACACCGTCTTCGCCGCCGTGATGATCACCTGCAACGGCATCCTCGGTCTGAGCCTGCTCATCGGGGCCCTGCGCCGCCGGTTGGCGGTGTTCAACCCCGAGGGCACCGGCAGCGCGCTCGCCACCGTCGCCACCCTCTCCACGCTCAGCCTGGTCGTGCCGACCTTCACCATCGGCCGCACCGGCCCCGAGTTCAACCCCGCTCAGCTCACCTTCGCGGCGGTGGTCTCGCTCGCCCTGTACGCCCTGTTCGTGATGGTGCAGACGGGTCGGCACCGGGACTACTTCCTCCCGGTCGGCCGCCACGGGCAGACGCTGCCGGAGGAGGTGCACGCCGATCCGCCGTCGACCCGGCAGGCCCTGACCAGCCTCGTGCTGCTCCTGGTCGCCCTGGTGGCCGTCGTCGGTGACGCCAAGTCCGTCTCGCCGGCCATCGAGGCCGGCGTCGCGGCGGTGAACCTGCCCCCGGCCTTCGTCGGTGTCATCATCGCGTTGCTGGTGCTGTTGCCGGAGACCCTGGCCGCCGCCCGTGCCGCCCGCCGGGACCGGGTCCAGATCAGCCTCAACCTCGCGCTGGGCTCCGCGATGGCCAGCATCGGTCTGACCATCCCCGCCATCGCGATCGCCTCGATCTGGCTCGACGGGCCGCTCCTGCTCGGTCTCGGCGGCACCGAGATGACGCTGCTCGCGTTGACCGTCGTCACCGGCGTGCTGACCGTCGTGCCCGGTCGCGCCACCCTGCTCCAGGGCGGTGTGCACCTGGTGCTGTTCGCCGCCTTCATCCTGCTCGCCGCCAGCCCCTGACGGGCGCCTCGACCTGCCGGCCGGGCCCCGCCGCTGGTCAAGGGCTTGACCCGGGCGGCTAAGTTGATGATCAACTCAGCAGGTTGTCACCCCGGAAAGGTCCCGTCATGTCCTTCGGCTTCATCCTGGCGATCGTCGCCGCCGCCACCGCGATCATCGCTGTCGCCGTCACCCTGCTCAGCTCGCAACGTCAGGTACGGCAGCTCGGGGTGCTGACGGCGGTCGGTGCCCTGGCCGCGACGGCGGTCTTCGCCGTCGCGTCGAGCGCCCACTCGGTGCCGATCCGCTCGGTCGGCATCGTCACCAGCTTCGGCAAGCCGACCGGTGAGGTCACCGGCTCCGGCCTGAAGTGGGTCGCCCCGTGGCAGCGGGTCGGCGAGTGGGACGCCGGACGGCAGAAGTACGACCACATCGGCAACGACCAGTGCGTCCGGGTGCGTACCGGCACGCTGGCCGACGCGTGCGTGGAGGTGCTCGTCGAGTGGCAGGTCCAGCCCGAGAACGCCCCGAAGCAGTTCATGGACTACAAGGGTGACTTCCAGAGCTTTCGGGGGCAGCGGGTCGGCGTCCAGCTCGACAGCGCAGTGAACGACGCCTTCACCGCCTACAACCCGTTGGAGCGCATCGACGCGAAGACCGGCAACCTGAACGTCGACCTGAAGCCCTTCGCCGCCAGCATCAAGGCCAACGCCGAGGAGCGGCTGGCCGACGACGTGGAGATCCTGTCGGTCACCATCACCCGGGTCAACCACGACGACAAGACCGAGAGCAACATCAAGGCGTTCCAGGACAAGCTCGCCCAGACCCGCAACCTCGAACAGGACCGCCTCAACGCCGAGATCCAGAAGGAGGTCACCGAGACCAACGCGAAGGTGGACAAGGTGACCCGCTGCCTGGAGATCGCGGACAAGCACGGCAGCTCCCCCGGCCTGTGCATCAACCCGGGCATCATCACCGGGAAGTGAGCCGCCCGCCCTCACCGGTCAGGGGATGAGGGCGGGCGGCGGGCGGCGGCCGCACACCGGCGAGCCGTCCGGTGCGGTGCGGACGACGCGGTCAGGAGGTGAGGGCGTCGAGGGCCAGGTCGACGTCCTCGGTGGTGGAGTAGAGGTGGAACGCGGCGCGGACCCGGCCGGCCCGCACCGCGGCGCGTACCCCGGCGCGTTCCAGCTTCTCCTGCGCGCCGGGTACCTCGACGGTGACGATCGCGCTGTCCCCGGGCGGCTGGCCGAGCCCGGCGAGGAACCGGTTGGCCAGCGCCACGTCGTACGCCCGCACCTGCGCGACCCCGATCTCCAGCAGCAGTTCCAGCGCGGGAGCCGCGCCCACCCAGCTGAACCAGGCCGGTGAGAGGTCGAACCGGCGGGCGTCGTCGGCCAGCCGCAGCGGCGGCCCGTAGTACGAGGCGTGCGGATCGCGGCCCGCGTACCAGCCGGCGGCGTCGGGTCGCAGCCGGTCCCGCAGCTCGGGAGCCAGGTAGGCGTAGGCGGTGCCCCGGGGGCCCATCAGCCACTTGTATCCGCCGGCCACCACGACGTCCGCGCGGGTCGCGTCGAACGGCAGCCAACCGCACGCCTGGGTGGCGTCGACCGCGACGAGCGCGCCGTGGGCCCGGGCCGCCGTGACGATCTCGTCGTACGCGGCGATGGTGCCGTCCGCCGACTGCACCAGGCTGAACGCCACCAGGTCGGTGTCGGCGTCGACCGAGGCGGCCAACTCCTCCAACGCGACGGTGCGTACCTCGACGCCCCGCTCGACCTGGACGAGCCAGGGAAACAGGTTGGAGGTGAACTCGACCTCGGGCACCAGCACCCGGGCGCCGGTGGGCAGCGCGGCGGCGACCGGCGCGAGCAGCTGTGAGACGGTGGCACCGACCGCGACGTCGGCCACCGGTACCGCGACCAGGCGCGCGAACGCCCTGCGGCACCTGTCGGTCTCCGCTCCCCAGCTCTCCCACGAGCCCCGACCCATCCGCCATGCGGCCAGCGCGTCCTGCAACGCCTCCCACGCCGGGTCGGGTGGCAACCCGTAGCTGGCGGTGTTCAGCCAGCCCGGCTGCGGTTGCCACAACTTCTGTGCCTGCTCCAGTTCCACGCCCCGACGCTAACCGCCGCGTCGGTCGGCCCTAAGCACCAATCCCGCCCCGGTGGCCCCCGGCCCGCCCGGGCTAGTTCACGTTGGCGGGGCCCAGGACGCTTTTCAGGTCGGCCATCAGGGCGGTGGTGGCGGCGACGCGTACCGGCCCCAGTCGCAGGGTGGTGCTCCGGGTGCCGTTGAGCAGTTTGACGTGCACCTCCGCGTCGCCGGGATGCAGCACCAGGGTCTCCTTGAGCCGTTCCACCAGCGGCGGGGTGCAGCGGGTCACCGGGATGGTCAGGGTGACCGGCTTGTTCGCGCTGGTGGTGCTGATGTCCGGCAGGGACATGTCCATGGCCATGATGCGCGGGGTGTCGTCGCGTCGGTCGACCCGGCCCTTGACCACCACGATCGCGTCCTCGGCGATGTACTGTCCGATCACCTCGTAGGTGTTCGGGAAGAACAGCGTCTCCACGCCACCGGCGAGGTCCTCCAGGGTCGCCGAGGCCCACGCCCGACCCTGCTTGGTGACCCGTCGCTGCACGCCGGAGAGGATGCCGGCGAGGGTGACCACCGCACCGTCGGGCACGGTGCCCTCCTCCGACAGCGCCGCGATGGTGGTGTCGGCCGCCGCGCCGAGGACGTGTTCCAGACCGAACAACGGGTGGTCGGAGACGTACAGGCCGAGCATCTCGCGTTCGAAGGCGAGCTTGTCGCGCTTGTCCCACTCCCCCTCGGCGATGGTCGGCATGACCGTGGTGTTCGTCGCCACCTCGGTGTCGCCGAAACCCGCGCCGAACAGGTCGTACTGCCCGACGGCCTCCTTGCGCTTGACGTCCGCGTACGCGTCGATGGCGTCGGCGTGCACGGCGAGCAGGCCCTTGCGGGGGTGCTTGAGCGAGTCGAACGCCCCCGCCTTGATCAAGGATTCGATGGTCTTCTTGTTGCAGACCACCGCGTCCACCTTGGACAGGAAGTCGTAGAAGTCGGTGTACTCGCCCTTCTCCTCGCGGCAGCGCATGATCGAGGCCACCACGTTCGCGCCGACGTTGCGGATCGCGCCGAGCCCGAAGCGGATCTCCCGCCCGACCGGGGTGAACGGGCCGGCCGAGGTGTTCACGTCCGGCGGCAGCACCTGGATGCCCATCCGGCGGCACTCCGACAGGTACATGGCCATCTTGTCCTTGTCGTCGCCGACGGAGGTCAGCAACGCCGCCATGTACTCGGCCGGGTAGTTGGCCTTCAGGTAGCCGGTCCAGTACGACACCAGCCCGTAACCGGCGGTGTGCGCCTTGTTGAACGCGTAGTCGGCGAACGGGACGAGGATGTCCCACAGGGTTTGGATGGCCTCGTCGGAGTAGCCGTTGTTGCGCATCCCGTCGCGGAACGGGATGAACTCCTTGTCGAGGACCTCCTTCTTCTTCTTGCCCATCGCCCGGCGCAGCAGGTCGGCCTTGCCGAGGCTGTACCCGGCGAGCACCTGGGCGGCGCGCTGCACCTGCTCCTGGTAGACGATCAGGCCGTAGGTCGGGCCGAGGATCTCCTCCAGCGGCTCGGCCAACTCCGGGTGGATCGGGGTGATCTCCTGGAGCCCGTTCTTGCGCAGCGCGTAGTTCGTGTGCGAGTTGGCCCCCATCGGGCCGGGCCGGTACAGCGCCAGGACGGCGGAGATGTCCTCGAAGTTGTCCGGCTTCATCAGCCGCAGCAGCGAACGCATCGGCCCGCCGTCGAGCTGGAACACGCCGAGGGTGTCACCTCGGGCGAGCAGTTCGTACGTCGGTTTGTCGTCCAGCGGCAGCTTGAGCAGGTCGACCTTGCGGCCGTGGTTCAGCTCGATGTTCTTCAGCGCGTCGTCGATGATCGTCAGGTTCCGCAGGCCGAGGAAGTCCATCTTCAACAACCCGAGCGACTCGCACGTCGGGTAGTCGAACTGGGTGATGATGGCCCCGTCGGCGTCGCGGCGCATCAGCGGGATGTGCTCGATGATCGGCTCGGCGGACATGATGACGCCCGCCGCGTGCACCCCGGTCTGCCGGATCAACCCCTCGATGCCCTTGGCGGTGTCGATCACCTTGCGGACGTCGGGGTCCGACTCGTACAGGCCCCGGATCTCGCCGGCCTCGGCGTAGCGGGGGTGCTTCGGGTCGAAGATGCCGGTGAGCGGGATGTCCTTGCCCATCACCGCCGGCGGCATGGCCTTGGTGATCCGGTCGCCGACCGCGTACGGGTAGCCCAGCACCCGGGCCGAGTCCTTGATCGCGGCCTTCGCCTTGATTGTGCCGAACGTGGCGATCTGCGCGACCTTGTCCTCGCCCCACTTGTCGGTGACGTACTTGATCACCTCACCGCGCCGACGCTCGTCGAAGTCGATGTCGACATCCGGCATGGAGACCCGCTCTGGGTTGAGGAACCGTTCGAAGATCAGCCCGTGCGGGATCGGATCCAGGTCGGTGATGCCCAGGGCGTACGCGACCAGGGAACCGGCCGCGGACCCACGGCCGGGACCGACGGCGATGCCCTGGCTCTTGGCCCACTGGATGAAGTCGGCCACCACGAGGAAGTACGACGGGAAGCCCATCTGGATGATGACGCCCAACTCGTACTCGGCCTGCACCAGGTGGCCCTCGGGGATGCCCTCCGGGAATCGGCGGGCCAGCCCGGCGAAGGTCTCCTTCCGGAACCAGGACTCCTCGGTCTCCCCCTCCGGCACCGGGAAGCGTGGCATCAGGTTGTGGAACTCGAACATCCCGGACGGGTCGACCCGCTCCGCCACCAGCAGCGTGTTGCGGCACCCCTCCAACCAGGCGTCGGAGCTGTCCACACTGCGCATCTCGTCGGCCGACTTGATGTAGTAGCCGCTGCCCCCGAACTTGAACCGGTTCGGGTCGGCCACGTTGCTGCCGGTCTGCACGCACAGCAGCACATCGTGCGCCTCGGCCTGCGACTCGTGCGTGTAGTGCGAGTCGTTGGTGACCACCGGCGGGATGTTGAGCTTGCGACCGATCTCCAGCAGGCCGTCGCGGACCCGCTTCTCGATCTCCAGCCCGTGGTCCATCAACTCCAGGAAGTAGTTCTCCTTGCCGAAGATGTCCTGGTACTTCGCGGCTGCCTCGAGGGCCTGCGCGTCGTGGCCGAGCCGCAGCCGGGTCTGCACCTCGCCGGACGGGCAGCCGGTGGTGGCCATCAGGCCCTCGGAGTACTCGGCCAGCAGCTCGGTGTCCATCCGTGGCCACTTGACGAAGTAACCCTCGGTGTACGAGCGCGAGGTCAGCGCGAACAGGTTGTGCAGACCGGTCCGGTTGCGCGCCCAGATCGTCTTGTGGGTGTAGCCACCGCTACCCGAGACGTCGTCGCCCTTCTGCTCCGGTCGCCCCCACCGCACCCGCTGCTTGTGAAACCGTGACTCCGGCGCCACGTACGCCTCGATGCCCAGGATCGGGGTCACCCCGGCGGCCATCGCCTGCTTGTAGAAGTCGTTCGCGCCGTGCATGTTGCCGTGGTCGGTCATCGCCACCGCCGGCATCCCCTGCCGCTTGACCTCGGCGAACAGGTCCCTGAGCCGGGCTGCCCCGTCGAGCATCGAGTACTCCGTGTGCACGTGCAGATGCGCGAACGAATCGCCCATGCGGAGGCCCCCCGGGTAGCTGATCGAGTCGGTCGGGGCTAACCCTAACGCTGCCTCCCGCGGGCGTTCCAGCACGCCGCGCGGCCCCCGTACGACAGTCGGTTGGCGGACTCGGACCGGACGCAGGCGGACGCGGGGTGCCCGTTCCCGGGCACCCCGCGTTCGTCGGGAGCAGGATGCTCAGTGCCCGGTGGGCAGCGCCGCCTCCTGACGGGCCCGCTCGTCGCCGCTGACCGTGTGCAGCGCCTTCTCCCGGATGAACAGCACCGCGACCAGAGCGAGGAAGGCGATCGGCGCGCCGATCAGGAACAGCTCCGAGGTGGCGGTGGCGTACGCGTCCCGCACGATCGCCAGGATCGGCTCGGGCAGCGCGGAGAGGTCGGGTACCTCGGTCGTGCCGCCGTCGGTGACGCCCGCCGCGGGCCCGAGTTGCTCGGTCATCAGGCCGGTGACCCGGTTGGCCAGCACCGCGCCGAGGGCGCTCACGCCGATCGCGCCGCCCATGCTGCGGAAGAAGGTCAGCACGGAGGTGGCGGCACCCAGCTCGTGGGCGGGCACGTCGTTCTGCGCCGCCAGGACCAGGTTCTGCATGAGCATGCCGACCCCGATGCCGAGCAGTGCCATGTAGCTGAACAGCAGCGGCAGTGGGGTGTCGACGGTGATGGTCGACAGCAGCAGCATCCCGACGACCATCACGGCCGCCCCCGCCACCAGGTACGCCTTCCACCGGCCGAACTTCGTGATGAGCTGGCCGGCGACCGTGGAGGAGACCAGCAGGCCGAGAATCATCGGCAGGCTCATCAGGCCGGCGATCGTCGGCGACTTGCCCAGCGAGGTCTGGAAGTACTGGGACAGGAACACCGTGCCGCCGAAGAGGGCGACGCCGACCAGCATGCTGGCGACGGTGGTCAACGCGACGGTCCGGCTGCGGAAGATCTTCAGCGGGATGATCGGTTCGGGTACCCGGGCCTCCACCCAGACGGCCGCCACCAGCAGCGCCAACCCACCGGCGACCAGCAGCGCGGTCCAGCCGGACACCCAGGCGAACTTGTGGCCGGCCAGTGACGACCAGATCAGCAGGGTGGAGACCCCAGCGGTGATCAACGCCGCGCCGAGCCAGTCGATGCGTACCTCACGGCGGATGACCGGCAGGTGCAGGGTCCGCTGGAGCAGCACGATGGACAGGATGCTGAACGGTACGCCGATCAGGAAGCACCAGCGCCAGCCCAGCCAGGAGGTGTCCACCAGGACGCCGCCGATGAGCGGGCCGGCGATGGTGCCGACGCCGAAGACGGCACCGAAGATGCCGGCGTAGCGACCCAGCTCCCGGGGCGGGATCATCGCGGCCATCACGATCATCGCCAGGGCGGTCATGCCACCGGCCCCGATCCCCTGGACGACCCGGCTGACCAGGAGCACCTCGACGTTCGGGGTGAGCCCGGCGATCAGCGAGCCGACCACGAACAGGCCGAGGGAGAGCTGGATGAGCAGCTTCTTGCTGTAGAGGTCGGCCATCTTGCCCCAGAGCGGCACGGTGGCGGTCATCGCCAGCAGCTCGGTGGTGACGATCCAGGTGTAGACGGTCTGGGTGCCGTTGAGGTCGGCGATGATGCGGGGCAGCGCGTTGGCCACCACCGTCGAGGCGAGAATCGCGACGAACATGCCGACCATCAGCCCGGAGAGGGCTTGCAGGATCTCCCGGCGGGACATCCGGTCGGCGCCGGTCACGGGCGCGCCGACCGGCTCAGTCGTAGCTGTCATGGACCTTTCCTCACGCATGGTGCTGCCCCGGCGCGGTCACGCCGGTGGTTGGAGCGGGCCTCGTCGGGCCCGAGGGTGCGCCCCGGCCGGTCAGCCGGTGCGGGGGTCGGGCAGGCCGGCGGCGACGGCGGCGAACGCCTCGTCGAGCAGCGTCGCCAGGGAGCCGGCCGCGCCGCAGGTCGCCCACCGGACCATCGCGGTACGCAGGGCGGCTCCGGCGACCGCCACCACGAGTGCGGGGTACCCATGGTCGGCGGGCAGGCCGGTGCGTTCGGCCACGGCCGCGACGAGCGCCTTCTCGGTGGTGGCGTTGCCGGCGACGAGACGCGCCAGCAGGACCGGGTGCTGCACCACGACCCCCATCCGCAGCCGCCACAGCTCGGCGTCGCCCTGCATCTCCTCGACCAGTTCGGCGAACGCCCGCCGCATCGCCTCCAGGGCGGGCTGCTCGACGGGCACGGCGGCGAGCGCACGCAGCACCCGCTCGCGTTCCCCCTCGGGGTCGCCCACCAGGGCGTCGTCCTTGGTCGGGAAGTAGTTGAAGAACGTCCGGGCGGAGACGTCCGCCGCCTCGCTGATCTCCTCGACCGTCACCTGGTCGAGCCCGTGTTCGGCGACCAGTCGCAGCGCGGCGGTGGCGAGGGCGGCCCGGGTCTGCCGCTTCTTGCGGTCCCGCCGGCCCAGCTGCGTGTCGTCGAGGGTCACGGCGAAACCCTAGAACCAAACGTGCAGTCTCCGCAAAGTTTCATCTTGTGACGCCAAACCCATCGGGTGACACCATGTCGGGCGTCAGACAGCGATGTGCGATAGACAATGCTGTGCGACACACAGTATGGTGTGACACATGGCCGTTGACGAGGTCCTTCGGACCCACCTTCAGGAGCTACGCCGGGGCACGGTCGTGGTGGCGAGCCTGGTCGCCCTACGCCAACCCGACTACGGCTACGCGCTGCTGCAACGTCTGACCGGGCACGGCTTCCCGGTCGACGCCAACACCCTCTACCCCCTGCTGCGCCGACTTGAGGACCAGGGGCTGCTGACCAGCGAGTGGAACACCGAAGAGAGCCGGCCGCGCAAGTTCTACCGGACCAGTGAGTCCGGCGAGCAGGTGCTGCGCCTCCTCCTCGACGACTTCGCCGCCGTGCAGACCTCCCTGGCCGCCCTGATCGAAGGAGCCCCCCGATGACAACCACCCTGACCGACCGCTATCTCGCCGCGACCCTGCGCTCGGTGCCGACCGCGCGACGCGACGAGATCGCCACCGAACTGCGCGCCCTCATCGCGGACATGGTCGAAGGGCGGGCGTCCACCGGCCAGGACGCCGAGACGGCCGAGCGCGAGGTCCTCACCGAGCTGGGCGACCCGGCCCAGCTCGCCGCCCGCTACGCCGACCGTCGACTCCAACTCATCGGCCCCGCCTACTACCTGGCCTGGCAACGCCTGCTGATCCTGTTGCTCAGCTTCGTGCCCGCCCTCGTCGGGTTGGTGGTCGGCGTGGTGCAGGCCACCATCTCCGACAACCCGGCCGGTGCCATCGGGGCCGGGGTGAGCGCGGCGTTCAACGTCGCGGTGCAGATCGCCTTCTGGGTGACGGCGGTCTTCGCGGTGCTCGAACGGCTCGGCACCCCGTTGAACATGCCGAAGTGGACCGTCGACCAACTCCCCGCCGAGCCGGTCCAGCGCGGCACCACCCTCGTCGACGTCTGCGCCTCGCTGGTGTTCCTGTGCCTGTTCATCGCCTTCCTGCCGTGGCAGCACTTCCAGACCGTCATCGGTGCCGGCGAACGGCTCCCGATCCTCGACCCGGCGCTCTGGTCGTCCTGGTTGCCGGTGTTCATCCTCGTGCTGGTCGCCAACATCGGGCTGGAGCTGGCCAAATACCGCGCCGGTCGGTGGACCTGGCCGTTGGTCGTCGTCAACGCCGTGCTCAACCTGGCGTTCGCGGTGCCGGCGATCTGGCTGCTGCTCACCGACCGGCTGCTCAACCCGGAGTTCGTCGACCGGTTCGCCTGGTTGCGCGACGGCGGAATCGACACCGTCGCCCGGATCTCCGTCGTGGTGATCGTCGCCATCACCCTCTGGGACGTGGTCGACAGCGCGGTCAAGGCGCAGCGGTCAGCGCGCTGAGCAGGAGCGGGTCTGGACCGACGACCGTACGATGATCAGCGGAAGTTACCGACACACACCGAGGGAGCGGCCATGGAACTGATCATCGGACTGTTGTGTCTGGTGGTGATCGTCGTGGCGGTGCTCGCCTTCGGCGTGTCGATCTACAACGGTCTGGTCCGGGCCCGCAACGCGTACCGCAACGCCTTCGCCCAGATCGACGTGCAGCTCGTCCGGCGGCACGACCTCATCCCCAACCTGGTCGAGACCGCCAAGGGCTACCTCAAGCACGAGCGGGAAACCCTCGAAGCGGTGATCAACGCGCGTAACGCCGCCGTCAACGCACAGGCCACCGCCGCGGCGACGCCCGGCGACCCGGCGGCGATGCAGCAGCTCAGCGGCGCGGAGAACGCCCTCACCGCCACCCTGGGCCGGCTGTTCGCGCTCTCCGAGGCGTACCCGGACCTCAAGGCCAACCAGAACATGATGCAGCTGTCGGAGGAGCTGACCTCCACCGAGAACCGGGTCGCCTTCGCCCGCCAGGCGTACAACGACGCGGTGATGGCCTACAACAACAAGCGCGAGGTCTTCCCCTCCAGCGTGGTGGCGGGGATGTTCTCGTTCGGGCCGGCGGCGCTGTTCCAGCCGGACGACCCGCAGCAGCGCCAGGCGCCGCAGGTCTCGTTCTGATCGGGCCGCGATGAACTTCTTCGAACGGCAGCGCCAGGTACGCCGGCTGTCGACCCGGTTGGTACTGCTGTTCGTGCTGGCCGTGGTCGGCATCGTGGTGGTGGTGAACCTCGCGGCACTGTTCGCCTTCAACGCCACCACCGCCGACCCCGGCCAGCTCGTCGGCCTGATCGCGATCGTCACCGTCGCCACCGTCGTCGCGATCGGGCTGGCCGCCCTGGTGCGTACGCTCGCATTGCGCAGCGGCGGCGGGAAGGTGGCCCGCGAGTTGGGCGGGGTGCCGGTGCCGGCCAACACCACCGACCCGGAGCTGCGCCGGTTGCGCAACGTCGTCGAGGAGATGGCGTTGGCCTCCGGCGTACCCGTGCCCGAGGTCTACGTCCTGCCGGAGGAGACGGCGATCAACGCCTTCGCCGCCGGGTGGACCCCGTCCGACGCCGCCGTCGCCGTGACCCGGGGCGCGTTGCAACGACTCAACCGCGACGAGCTTCAGGGGGTCATCGCCCACGAGTTCAGTCACGTCGTCAACGGCGACATGCGGCTGAACATCCGGCTGATGGGGCTGCTGTTCGGCATCCTCTTCCTGACCGTGATCGGCCGTGGGCTGGCCCGCGCCGGGGTCCTCGGCGGTGGCCGGTCACGCGGCAACAACAACGGCGGCAGCGCCGCCCCGCTGGCGCTGGTGGGTCTGGCCCTGCTGGTGGCGGGCTACGTGGGGGTGCTCGCCGGGCGGCTCATCCAGGCGTCGGTGTCCCGCCAGCGGGAGTACCTCGCCGACGCCTCGGCGGTGCAGTTCACCCGTCAGACGCGGGGCATCGCCGGAGCGCTGAAGAAGATCGGCGGGCTGAGCGACGGGTCCGAGCTGAAGTCGCCGAAGCGCGACGAGGTCGGGCACATGCTCTTCGGTGAGGCGACCCGAGCCTCCTGGCTCGCCACCCACCCCCCGCTGGTCGACCGGATCAAGGCGTTGGAGCCCTCGTTCGACCCGGCCGAGCTGCGGCAGCTGTCCCAGCGGTGGGCGGCGGCACCGCCGTCGGGCCGCCAGGAGGACGTCGCGATGGGTCTGGCACCCGCGGCCGCCCCTGACCGGCCGCACCCCCCGGCGCAGCCGGGGCCGACCGGGCACGCCGGGCGGGTACGCGTCGCGCCGGGCGAGGTGCTGGACCGGGTGGCCGCGCCGACCGAGAACGCGTACACGCACGCGGCGGCGATCCTCGACCGGATCCCGGAGCCGCTGCTCGACCGGGCCCGCGACCGGCACGCGGCAGTGCCGCTGCTGCTCGGTCTGCTGCTCAGCACCGAGCCGGAGGTCCGGAACCACCAGTACGTCGCGGTGGCCCAGCGACAGGGTCAGCAGCTGGCCGACAGCGCGCTGCGGGCCGCCGACGACCTGCGCGCCCTCCCCGCCGAGCTGCGGTTGCCGCTGGCCGAGCTGGCCTTCCCGGCGCTGCGGGAGCGTCCGGACGCCGAACTGGAGTCACTGCTGGCGGCCGTGTTCGCCCTGATCCACGCCGACGGCGCGATCAACGTGACCGAGTACTGCCTGTCCCGGCTGCTCCTGGCCGAGTTGGCGGAGTCGCTGCGGCCGGACTCCCGCTGGCGTACCGACCGGCGCAAACTCACCGACGCGCGGTCGGCCGCAGCCGCGCTGCTGGCCATCCTCGCCCAGGTCGGACACCCCGACCGGGCCGAGGCGGAACGCGCCTTCCAGGCCGGTGTCGCCGCGCTGCTGCCGGGCACGCCTCTGCCCTACGCGCCGCCGGAGAACGGCGTGCTGGCCCTGGAAACCGCCTGGCCGGTGCTGGACGAGTTGCGCCCGGCAGACAAGGAACGCCTGGTGGCGGCCACCGTCGCGGTGATCAGTCACGACGGGGAGATGACCGTGCCGGAGGTCGAGTTGCTGCGTACGATCTGCGGTCTGCTGCACTGCCCGCTGCCACCGATGGTCGGCGTCAGCACCGGCTGACCGTCCCCCTCCCCCGCGCCCGACGTCCCCTGCCCGCCTGATCCGTCAGCATTGCGTCCGTTGAAGCAGAGCAAAGCGTGGGTGGGGAGGCATGGCGAGGGCGGCGCGACAGCACTGTCCGTGAGGATCGGGCAGCTGTGGGCCGACGGCTCGGTCTCACCGCCGCGACGGCGGTCGGCGAGGAGATGGCATGCTGCGCAGGGTGACCACCGAGACCGCTCACCAGCGGCGGCCCCCCGTCGCGACCGTCGACGGGGGGCGGCGAGCCGAGGCCAGTGACGAGTGGCGGCGGCCAGGCCCGACGCCGGAGCAGCGACGCCTGGATCTGTACGCCGGGTTGGCCGCCACCGCCATCGCGCTGCTCAGTCTGACGTTGGCGCGCAGCACCGGGGCCTTCGCTCTCGGGCCGCCTCCGTCCGGCGTCGAACAGCTCATCTGGACCGTGGCGGTGCCGCTGCCCCTGATCTGGCGACGCCGATTCCCCGCGATCAGCACGCTGGCCGTGTCGGCCGCGTTCATCGGATCGCAGGCCCGCGCCGTACCCGAGTGGCAGCTCTCCTCCTGGGCGCTGTTCATCGCCATCTACACCCTGGGCGCCTGGGGGCAGGACCGGCGGCTGTCCCGGCGACTACGAATCGGCGTGATCGCCGCGATGTTCGTCTGGCTCGGGATCTCCTACGCGATCAGCTACGGATCACTCACCGCCTACGCCTTCGACGACGCGGTCGGGCCGGTGCCGCCGGTGATCGCCGCGATCGTCACCGGCGTCCTGGTCAACGTGCTGTACTTCGGGTTCGCGTACGCCTTCGGCGAGACCGCCTGGGTGGCCGCCCGCCGCCAGCACGAACTGGCCGAACAGGCGGAGCGACTGCGCCGGTCGCAGGCCGAGGTACGCGAGCACGCCGTGGTCGGCGAACGGGTCCGGATCGCCCGGGAACTACACGACGTGGTCGCCCACCACGTGTCGGTGATGGGGGTGCAGGCGGCAGCCTGCCGACGGGTCTTCGACAAGGATCCGGCGAAGGCGCGTACCGCGCTCGCCTCCATCGAGGAGACCGCCCGCCAGGCGGTCGACGAGTTGCGCCGGATGCTCGGCGTGCTGCGGGCCCGCGACAGCGACCCGGAAGGCACCCGTCAGCCGGCCGGTGTCGACCGGATCGCCGCGGTGGTGGACCGGGCCGGTGAGGCCGGGCTCCGCGCCACCCTGGGGGTGTACGGCGACCCGGTGCCGCTGCCGGAGTCGGTTTCCCAGGCCGCGTACCGGGTGGTGCAGGAAGCGGTGACGAACACGTTGAAACACGCCAGCGGCGCGAGTCTGCTCGACGTCCGGGTCCGCTACCTGGCACACGAGATGGAGGTCGAGGTGAGCGACGACGGCAGGGCCACCCGCCCGGCGAACACCGACGGGCTGGGACTGGTCGGCATGCGGGAACGGGTCACCGCCCACGGCGGCGAACTGGAGGTCGGCCCGCGTACCGGCGAGGGCTGGCGGGTTCGGGCCCGCTTTCCGCTTCCGGCGGGGAGCCCGACGGGAGGTCCGGCGTGAACCCGATCCGCGTGCTCCTCGTCGACGACCACCACCTCGTGCGTACCGGATTCCGGGTGATCCTGGAGATCGAGGACGACATCGACGTGGTCGGCGAGGCCGCCGACGGGGAGCGGGCCGTCGGCATGACCCGGGCGCTGCGGCCCGACGTGGTCCTGATGGACGTGGAGATGCCCGGTGTCGACGGATTGGAGGCCACCCGGCGGATCAGCGCCGACAGCGACGAGCCGGGTGGACCGGCCGTGCTGATGCTGACCACGTTCGACCGCGACGACTACCTGTTCGCCGCGTTGCGCGCCGGGGCGAGCGGCTTCCTGCTCAAGAACGGCACTCCGGAGGCGCTCGTCGACGCGATCCGGGTGGTGGCCCGTGGCGACGGTCTGCTCGCGCCGGAACTCACCCGGCGGGTGATCGCCACCTTCGCCCGACCGGGCGGCCAACCCGGCGGTGACGTGGCGTCGAAGCAGGCCCTGGACAGCCTGACCCCCCGGGAACGGGAGGTCCTGGCACTCGTCGCCAGGGGCGCCAGCAACGCCGAGATCGCCGCCGACCTGCACCTCGGCGAGGCGACGGTGAAGTCACACGTCAGCCGGGTGCTGGCGAAGCTGGGCCTGCGGGACCGGGTGCAGGCGGTGGTGTTCGCGTACGAGCAGGGGGTGGTCCGGCCTGGCGGGTGAGCGCCTCCGCCGGGAGATGGAGACCAGATCTCCGTCCCAGGACGGACGGGCAAGCATGATCGGCGAATTAGCGTAACGCCGTGACCAATGTGCTTCGCCTCGACGCCGTCGACCGCAGCTTCGGCGACCGCCAGGTGCTCCGGAACGTGTCCTTCGACGTCGTCGCCGGTCGGATGACCGGCTTCGTCGGTGGCAACGGTGCCGGCAAGACGACCACCATGCGGATCATCCTCGGGGTGCTCGCCGCGGACGCCGGCCAGGTGACGTGGCAGGGCACGCCGTTGACCCGGGAGGTACGGCGTCGCTTCGGATACATGCCGGAGGAACGCGGCCTGTATCCGAAGATGAGCGTCCGGGAACAGGTGACCTACCTCGGCCAACTGCACGGGCTGACCGCCGAGGCGGCGCGCCGCGCCACCGACGGGCTGCTGGAGCGGGTCGGTCTCGCCGAGCGGGGCAACGACCTGCTCGAAACGCTGTCCCTGGGCAACCAGCAGCGCGCCCAGATCGCCGCCGCGCTGGTGCACGACCCCGAGGTACTGGTCCTCGACGAGCCCTTCTCCGGCCTGGATCCGCTGGCCGTGGACACGGTCGTCGGTGTCCTGCGGGAACGGGCCGCCGCCGGTGCTCCGGTGCTCTTCTCCAGCCACCAACTCGACGTGGTCGAACGACTCTGCGACGACCTGGTGATCATCGCCGGTGGCTCGATCCGTGCCGCCGGCAGCCGGGAGGAGTTGCGCTCGGCGTACACCACGCCCCGCTTCGAGTTGGTGGTCGACGGCGACGCCGGCTGGCTGCGCGACCAACCCGGGGTGACCCTGGTGGACCTCGACGGCGCGCGTGCCGTCTTCGACCTGGCCGCCGGGTCCGACGAGCAACCCCTGCTGCACGCCGCCCTGCGACGCGGTCCGGTCCGCGCGTTCCGCCCGGTCTCCCCGTCCCTCGCCGAGATCTTCCGAGAGGTCACCAAGTGAACGCCATGCAGGCCACCCGGCTGGTCGCCGCCCGGGAGATCCGGGTCAAGCTGCGCGACCGTACCTTCCTGATCAGCACCGTCGTCTTCCTGCTGATCGCGGCGGCGGCGACGATCCTGCCGCCGCTGCTGTCCGGCGGTCCCTCCACCGTGGCCGTGACCGAGGCGGCAGCCGGACCGTTGCGGGCGGCCGGGCTGGAGGTGCTCACCGTTGCCGACGACGCCGCCGCCGAGCAGGCGGTACGCGACGGCGACGCGGACGCCGCGGTCGTCGCCGGCCCGGCGGTGCTCGCCATGAACGACGCCCCGAACGACGTCGTCGCCGCGCTGAGCACCGAACCTCCGGTCCGGCTGTTGAACCCGGACGCGGTGGACCCGGTGGTGGCCTTCCTGGTGCCGTTCGCCTTCGCCTTCATCTTCTTCCTCACCTCGCAGACCTTCGGGGTGCAGATCGCGCAGAGCATCATCGAGGAGAAGCAGACCCGGATCGTGGAGATCCTCGTCGCCGCGGTGCCGGTCCGTGCCCTGCTGGCCGGGAAGATGATCGCCGGTACGATCCTCGCGCTCGGGCAGATCAGCCTGGTGGCCGTGGTCGCGGTGGCCGGCATGGCGTTCGGTGACAACAGCGCGTTGCTGTCGCTGCTCGGACCGGCGATCGGCTGGTTCGTGCCGTTCTTCCTGCTCGGCTTCGTGCTGATCGCGTCGATGTGGGCGGCGGCCGGTGCACTGGTCAACCGGCTGGAGGACATCGGCGGCGTGTCGATGCCGGTCCAACTCGCGGTGATGCTGCCGTTCTTCGCGGTGATCTTCCTGAACGAGAACGTCACCGCCATGCGGGTGCTGTCCTACCTGCCGTTCTCCTCGCCGACGGCGATGCCGCTGCGGCTGTTCAACGGTGATGCCGCCGGCTGGGAGCTGGTCGCCTCGCTGGCCCTGCTCCTGGTCACGGCGGTGGGGTTCCTGTTCGCCGGAGCCCGGGTGTACGAGGGCTCCCTGCTGCGGACCAACGGTCGCACCTCCATCCGCACCGCCTGGCGCGAACGCGAAACCCTCGGCTGAGCCCGCCGCTTGATCGTCTGCACTTCGCTGACTCGACACGCCGCCGCGCCGGTCACCGGAGTGCAGACGATCACCGGTGTGCCGGTGCCGCCGCCCAGTCGGCTGGCAGGCAGGGGGTGGTGGCCCGCCAGGGCCGGTCCCGAGCGTCCGCACCGCGCACCCGCTCGGCGAACCCGTACTTGGCGAGCTGCCGCAGGTGGAACGAGCAGTTCGGCAGGTTGTCGTCGAGCCGCTCCTCGGCAGCCGCTCGCACACCTCGAGCCCCAAGGCGGGCAATCTTGGACAGTTTCCGTACGCGAAAGACGAGAACTTTCCAAGATCTACGTGCTGCTTGGCGCCCGCCGCATCGGGATGCGGACGACGGGGGCACGAGAAAGGCGCCAACCTCCTGGTCAGCGCCTTCGACTCGTACGCGGGTCAGCCGACGGCGGCCATGACCTCGTCGGAGACGTCGAAGTTGGCGTAGACGTTCTGCACGTCGTCGCTGTCCTCCAGGACGTCGATCAGCTTGAAGATCTTGCGCGCGCCCTCCTCGTCCAGAGGGACGGTAACGCTGGGGATCAGGGAGGATTCGGCCGACTCGTACTCGATGCCGGCGTCCTGGAGCGCGGTCCGCACGGCGATCAGGTCACCCGGCTCGGAGACCACCTCGAACGCCTCGCCCAGGTCGTTGACCTCCTCGGCCCCCGCGTCGAGGACCGCCAGCATCACGTCGTCCTCGGTGGTGCCCGCCTTGGGCACGATCACCACACCCTTGCGGGAGAAGAGGTACGACACGGAGCCGGCGTCGGCGAAGGAGCCGCCGTTGCGGGTCAGGGCGGTGCGTACCTCGGTGGCGGCGCGGTTGCGGTTGTCGGTCAGGCACTCGATCAGCAGGGCGACACCGTTCGGGCCGTACCCCTCGTACATGATCGTCTGGTAGTCGGCGCCGCCGGCCTCCAGGCCGGAGCCGCGCTTGACGGCCCGGTCGATGTTGTCGTTGGGGACCGAGTTCTTCTTGGCCTTCTGGATCGCGTCGTAGAGCGTCGGGTTGCCGGCCGGGTCGCCACCACCGGTACGCGCCGCGACCTCGACGTTCTTGATCAGCTTGGCGAACATCTTGCCGCGCTTGGCGTCGATGACCGCCTTCTTGTGCTTGGTCGTCGCCCACTTTGAGTGGCCGGACATCTGTTACCTCCGTTGCTACCCGCCGTCTGCATCGACCGCACCGCGCACGCCCCGCTCCGCACCGGCGCACACGGTGGTGCCGGTCAGCCCTGGTGGAAGCCGTGGACGGGCAGATGGCCCTGCCGAATCTCGACAATCCTACCGACGTACGGCGGGTGGCCGTCACCCGCCGCACGTCAGCCTTCGGCCGGCTCTCCCCCGATCAACACAAAGCGGACGAAGTCATTCCCCCATGCCGTACGACCCCAGCACGGTGAATTCGGCCGTGCTGCGCTGCTCGCAGCGCCCCTCCAGCTCCGCCCGGAAGCGGCCGAACGACTCCAGCGACGGCAGCGGTCCGGGCAGATCCGGCCCCATGACGACGTCGACGAAGCTGAGCCCGTCGTCGAGCCGCAGGGTCTGGTAGCGGAACCCGGGCGGGCGGAGCCGGTCCAACTCCCGGTACACCGCGTCGAGCAGGGCCAGATGCTCGTCGAGACGGTCGGCCCGGACCCGGTAACTGATCAGGAGGGTGTCCACGCTCATCGCACCGGCACCGGGACGGCGCCGCGAACGGCGTCCACCAGCTCGGTCACCATGATCGCCAGTTCGGCGGCACGTTCCGGCGCGGGTGCGATGCGGGCGTGCGCGGTCGGGTCCGTGGCGCTCCCGGCGGGCCACTGGAAGTCGGTGAAGAGTCGCAACTCGACGTGGCCCGGTACGACGGCCATGCCCACCTCACCCAGGATCACCCGGAGGTGCTCGGCCGCCTGCCCGCCCCCGCGAGAGCCGTAACTGAGCACTCCGGCCGGCTTGCCGCGCCACTCGGCGTCCAGGTAGTCGATGGCGTTCTTCAGCACCGCCGGGACCGAGCTGTTGTACTCCGGGGTGACGAAGACGAAGGCGTCGTAGGCGGACACCACCGACGACCAGCGACGGGTGTGGTCGTGCCGGTAGTCGCCGAATCGGGCCGGCACCGGCTCGTCGAGCATCGGCAGCCGCTGCTCGGCGAGATCGACCAGCTCGACGGTCAGCCCACCCGCGCGCGCGGCCGGATGCCCGGCCATCGTCTCGGCCGCCCACTTTCCCACCGTCGGGCCACGCCGCCCCGGGCGGCTGCTGCCCACGACCAGGCCCACCGTGATCGGTTCGTTCTCGTGCGTTCTGTCCATGACCCGATCCCACAGCCGTGGGCGACACTCGGGGAGACCGGCGTGAGGGTAGCCCTGGCGGGGCCATGCTCCCCGGCGGCGATCGGGGCAGACTGGACGCGTGATGGACGGCGAATTGGGCGCGTTCCTCCGCAGCCGCCGGGAGGCGCTACGCCCCGAGCAGGTCGGGTTGCCCACCAACGGCCGGCGGCGTACGCCCGGCCTGCGGCGTGCGGAGTTGGCCACGTTGGCCCAGGTCAGCGTGGAGTACCTGACCCGCCTCGAACAGGGCCGGGACACCCGCCCGTCGCCCGGCATCCTCGCCGCGCTGGCCGACGCGCTGCGGCTCGACGACGCCGACCGGCGGCACCTCCAGCAACTCGCGTCGGTCGACCAACGCCGGGAACTGTGCGCGGGTGGGCGGCCGTTCGTGTCGCGTACCGTCCGTCCGCCGGTCCGGACGCTGCTGGAGTCGTTGCGCGACCGACCGGCCTACCTGCTCAACCGGCTCGGCGACGTGCTGGCCTGGAACGAGCCGTTCGACCGGCTGGCGCGCCCGCTGGGGCTGCTCGACGACGAGCAGCCCAACCTCGTGTGGTTCATCTTCGCCGACGAACGGGCACCGGAGCACTTCCCCGACTGGGCCGACCTCGCCGACCAGCAGGTCGCCGACCTGCACCGGTTGCGCGGCGGCGACCCGGCCACCGACGCGTTCGCCGAACGGCTCGACCGTACCGTCGGGGTACCGTTCCGGTCCCGGTGGCAGCGCCGGCCGGTCGCGGTGCAGTCCAGCGGGGTGCGCCGGCTGCGGCATCCGGAGGTGGGGCCGCTGCGGCTGTCGTACGAGACGCTGGAACTCGCCGACGACCAGCAGCGGCTGGTGGTGCAGCAGCCCGCCGACCCGGACAGCGCCACGGCACTGGACCGCCTGCTGGGCCGCCGCCCGGGCGGTCTCCGCTCGGTCGCCGGCTGAGCGGCACTCGACTCGCTCAAGATCCACGCAGGTTCGGGAACTGCCGCCTCCGCCGCCGCTCGGAGGCAGCAACTTTTCCGACGTTGGTGCCTCCCGTCGGGCCGGGTGGGTCAGCGGGCGGTGCGGGTGAGGTCGACGAAGTAGGTGTGCAGGCGGTGGTCGCCGGTGAGTTCCGGGTGGAAGGAGGTGGCCAGCAGGTTGTTCTGGCGTACGGCGACGATCCGGCCGGCCGCCGGGCCGTCGGCCACGGTGCCCAGCACCTCGACACCCTCGCCGACCCGCTCGACCCAGGGCGCGCGGATGAAGACCGCGTGCAGCGGGCCGCCCGGGATGCCGGCGACCTCCACCGGCGCCTCGAACGAGTCGACCTGCCGGCCGAACGCGTTGCGGCGAACGGTCATCGCGATGCCGTCGAAGCCACGCTGGTCCGGCCGGCCGTCGAGCACCTCGGTCGCCAGCATGATCATCCCGGCGCACGAGCCGTAGACCGGCATCCCGTCCGCGATCCGCTTGTCGATCGGGCCGCGCAGCTCGAAGATGTCGACCAGCTTGCTGATCGTGGTCGACTCCCCGCCCGGGATCACCAGGCCGTCGACCGCGTCCAGTTCCGCCGGTCGGCGTACGGTCTGGGCGCGGGCACCCGCCGCAGTCAGGGCCGAGACGTGCTCGCGGACGTCGCCCTGCAGGGCGAGCACACCGATGACGGGTGGCGTCACGTGCGTTCCCTCCGAGGTGTTAGCAGGGGGCCCCTGCTATACACGAGGCGTTAACAAGGTGCCCTTCCTTGCACGTCACCAGCCGCGGTCGGCGAGGCGGTGCGGGACGGGGATGTCGTCGACGTTGATGCCGACCATCGCCTCGCCGAGGCCCCGGGACACCTTGGCCAGCACGTCCGGGTCGTCGTGGAAGGTGGTCGCCTTCACGATCGCGGCGGCCCGCTGGGCCGGGTTGCCGGACTTGAAGATGCCGGAGCCGACGAAGACGCCCTCGGCGCCGAGCTGCATCATCATCGCCGCGTCGGCCGGGGTGGCGATGCCACCGGCGGTGAACAGCACCACCGGCAGTTTGCCGGTCTCGGCGACCTCCTTGACCAGCTCGTACGGTGCCTGCAACTCCTTCGCCGCGACGAACAGCTCGTCGGCCGGCAGCGAGGCCAGGCGGCGGATCTCCTGGCGGATCCGGCGCATGTGCGTGGTGGCGTTGGAGACGTCGCCGGTGCCGGCCTCGCCCTTGGAGCGGATCATGGCAGCGCCCTCGGTGATCCGGCGCAGCGCCTCGCCCAGGTTGGTCGCACCGCAGACGAAGGGGACGGTGAACGCCCACTTGTCGATGTGGTTGGCGTAGTCGGCCGGGGTGAGCACCTCGGACTCGTCGACGTAGTCGACGCCGAGGGACTGGAGGATCTGCGCCTCCACGAAGTGGCCGATGCGGGCCTTGGCCATCACCGGGATGGAGACCGCGTTGATGATGCCGTCGATCATGTCGGGGTCGCTCATCCGCGACACCCCGCCCTGGGCGCGGATGTCCGCGGGGACCCGCTCCAGCGCCATCACCGCGACCGCACCGGCGTCCTCGGCGATCTTGGCCTGCTCGGGGGTGACCACATCCATGATCACACCGCCCTTGAGCATCTCGGCCATGCCGCGCTTGACGCGGGCGGTGCCGACGACCGGGGTGGCCTCGGTGTTCGGGGAAGTCGTCTCGGACACGTTGTCGCTCCTCAGGCGTCCTCGGGAGGTGGCAGCGCAGATGCTACGCCCGGGTGGACGTCGCTCCGACAGCCAATCGGACCCGTGGTGGCCTGCTGTGTGGTCGCCGTCACTCCGACGAGCCGGGCCACCCTGATCAGCCCGGCCAGCGGCTCGGTGGGCGAGGTCAGCGGCTCGACACGTCGGCGGCGGGGATGGTGAGGGTCGGGTCGTCGATGTCGAAGTAGCGCGGCCAGGTGTGCCGGCGTCCCATCCGCAACAGCCGCACCAGCGGGCGGCTGCGTGCCGAACGGGCGTCACGGACCAGGTCGGTGTGCACCTGGCGGGCCAGGGCGAGTCGCCGGCTGGCGGCGATCACCGCCTCGCAGTCGGGGTCGGTGGGGTCGAGTGGGATGCTCCGCAACTGCCGGGTGAGATCGTTCTCGGCCGCCTCCCGCTCCTCCGGCCCGGCGTCGAGGGCGATCCGCGCCGCCGCGTACAACTCGACGCCGTCGCGGCGCTCGGCCAGCACCGCGGCGGCGGCGGCCCGGCGCAGCAGGTGCGCGTCCAGGGCACGGGCGGCGAGTTGGGCACGATCCTGAAGCCGCTCGACCCGGCCGGCGGTCCAGATCAGGTACACCGCGACCAGGGCGACGACCAGCGTCACGCCCACCGCCCACCACATGCCCGGCATCGTAGTGCTGCTCCCGTTCCTCCCGATCAGGTCAACCCACCCACTCCTGGTCGATCACCCGCCCGTCGGTGGCCTCGATCGCCGCTGCGTATACCTCCAGAACCCGGCGGGCAACCACGGGCCAGTCGAAATTCGCCACCACCTGGTCGCCGCAGGCGGTCAGTTCCGCCCGCTGCTCCGCGTCGTCCAGCAACTGCGCCAGCGTGGCACGCAAGGACACCGCGTCGCCGGTCGGGAACAACCGGCCGGCCCGGCCGCCGTCGAGCACCCGGCGGAAGGCGTCCAGGTCACTGGCCACGACGGTGGTGCCGGCGGCGAGTGCCTCGGTGAGGATCATGCCGAAGGACTCACCGCCGGTGTTCGGCGCGACGTAGAGGTGCACGCTGCGCAGCATCCGCGCCTTGTCCTCCTCGGAGACCAGACCGAGGAAGGTGACCTGGTCTCGCAGGTCGGCCGGGAACCGGTCGAACAGGTCGTCCGGGTCGCCGGGGCCGGCGACCAGCAGGCGCAGGCCGGGTCGCCGCCGGGCCAGCTCGACGAAGGCGTCCCGCAGGATCGGGAATCCCTTGCGGGGTTCGGTGAAGCGGCCCAGGAAGCCGAGTGTGCCGCCGGTGCCCGGCCCGCACTCCCCCGGCCAGCCGGGCAGCGGCTCGACTCCGGCGAACTTGGCCACCGCCACCCCGTTGGGGATCTCCACCGCCCCGCCGTCCAGATGCTCGACCTGCACCTTGCGGGCCAGGGCGCTCACCGCGATCCGCGCGGTGATCCGCTCCAGCACGATCTGGAGCACCCCCTGGGCGGCGGCGAGCATCCGCGACCGGGTCATCGCGGTGTGGAAGGTGGCCACCACCGGCCCACGGGCGGAGAGCACGGCGAGCATGGACAAGCTCAACGCGAGCGGTTCGTGCACGTGCAGCACGTCGAAGTCGCCTCGGATGATCCAGCGGCGGACCCGGGCGGTGGAGACCGGACCGAACGCGATCCGGGCCACCGAGCCGTTGTACGGCAGGGGCACCGACCGACCGGCCGACACCACGTACGGCGGCAGCGGCGAGTCCTCGTCCGCCGGGGCGAGGACGCTCACCTCGTGCCCGAGCCCGATCAACGCCTCCGCGAGATCCATGACGTGGTTCTGCACCCCGCCGGGTACGTCGAAGGAGTACGGGCAGACGATGCCGATCCGCATTGCGCCCGTCCCCTCAGTCCAGCCACATCCGTTGCAGCATGTGCCAGTCTTCCGGATGCCGGGCGATGCCCGCCGCGAGACGGTCGGCGATCAGCTGGGTCAGCGATCGGACCCGCACGTCGAGCGAGCCCGTCTCGGGTCCCGGCACCGGCAACGGACCTTCCAGTGAGGCACAGGCCGCATCCGGTTCGTACCACATCGACGCCACGTACAACGGCGCGCCGGTGCGCAGCGCGAGCAGCGCCGGGCCGGGCGGCATCCGGGTCCGACCACCGAAGAAGTCGACCTCCACCCCACGGGCGGAGAGGTCCCGGTCGGCCAGCAGCGGCACCACCGTCCCGGCGGTCAGCCGGTCGGTGAGCACATCCAGCGGCGGCCGCTCGCCGCCGACGGTGGGCAGGATCTCCATCCCCAGACGCTGCCGGAAGGCGACGAACCGCTTGAAGACGCCCTCCGGCTTGAGCCGTTCGGCGACGGTGGACAACGGCCAGCCGTTGGCGGCGACCCACGCTCCGGCCGCGTCCCAGTTGCCGGCGTGCGGCAACGCCACCACCGCGCCACGCCCGGCGGCGACGTCCGCCGCGAGCACCTCGGCGCGATCCAGCCGGAACCCGGCGAGCAGCTGCTCACGGCTCAGCGCGGGCAGCCGGAACGCCTCCATCCAGTAGCGGGCGTAGGAGCGCAGGCCACGCCGAACCAGGTCGTCGAGTTCGGCCTCGGACAGTTGCGGCCCGACCACGCGGCGCAGGTTGGCGCGGAGCCGGGCGGCACCCGGACCCCGGCGACGGTGGGCGCGGTCGGCTCCGGCGGTGAACGCGGCGGCGGCTACCGGCCGGGGCAGTACGCGGACCAGCCGCCAACCGGCGACGTAGCCGAACTCGGTGAGGTTCACCGGATACCCCGCCCGGCTGTGCCGCTCACCCCGTGCCACCCGGCACGTCGGCCTGCTGGGCCTGCCGGTACACGTGCCGCATCCGCTGGCCGACGGTGAACAGGGAGACCGCCGCGAGCAGCCAGAGCGCGATCGGCAGCGCCACCGGGTGGACCAGTTCGGCGAGCAGGCCACCGACGCCGACGATCAGCAGTCGTTCCGTACGCTCGGCGATGCCCACGTTGCAGGTCATCCCGAGCCCCTCGGCGCGGGCCTTGACGTACGACACGAGCCCGCCTGCGGCCAGGCAGATCAGCGCGGCGGCCAGGCCCGCGCGGTCGCCCTCGGTGGCCAGGTAGAACGCGACCGCGCCGAAGACCGCGCTGTCGGCGACCCGGTCCATGCTGGAGTCGAGGAAGGCACCGAAGCGGGTCGAGCCGCCACTCATCCGGGCCATCGTCCCGTCGAGCAGGTCGGTGAGCGCGAAGACCGTCACGATCAGCGCACCGGCGACCAGGTGGCCTCGGGCACCGAAGCCGAGCGCGCCGACGAGCACGCCGAAGGTGCCGGAGACGGTGACCGCGTTGGGGGACACGCCCGCGCGCAGCAGGCTACGGGCGATCGGCTCGACGACGCGGGTCATCCCCGCGCGGGCCGACACTTGGAAGATCTTCGCCATGGCGGTCCCACGATATCGGTCGGCGTTCGACCGACGACACCGCCCGCCACCAGCCACGCTCACCCGGCGTGGCACGGCCGCGTCGGACCGACCCGGCGCGGCGGTCGAAGAGGCTTGTGTCCGGTCGCCATCGGGTGTGAGATCGGACCAAGAGGGTGACCCGGCTCACCCCACCGGCTGTTGACTGCCCGGTTCCCAGTGCAGCACCGGAGGATATCGCCGCAGCACCCCGCCCGGGCCGCATTTCCCGTCGCGTGCGGCGGTCGCCACCACCACCGGCTGAGGGAGGTGCGCCCGATGGCGCAGAGGAGTCAGGACAAGGGAGCCACCGGCGGCATACCGGTGGTGACCGACCCGGCCAGGATCCGCAACGTGGTGCTCGTCGGGCATTCCGGGGCGGGCAAGACAACGCTGGTCGAGGCGTTGCTCGCGGCCTCCGGCACGATCACGCGGGCCGGCACGGTCACCGACGGCACCACCGTCTGCGATCACGATCCGGCCGCCGTACGCCAGCAGCGTTCGGTCGCCCTGGCCTGTGCGCCGCTGATCCACGACGGGATCAAGGTCAACCTGCTCGACACGCCCGGTTACGCCGACTTCGTCGGCGAGTTGCGCGCCGGGTTGCGGGCCGCCGACGCCGCGCTCTTCGTGGTCTCCGCCGTCGACGGCATGGACGCGGCCACCGCCGCGCTGTGGGAAGAGTGCGCGGCGGTGGACATGCCCCGCGCGGTCGCGGTGGCCCGGCTGGACCATCCCCGTGCCGACTTCGACGAGGCGGTGGCGCTGTGCCAGCGGGTCTTCGGCGACAACGTGCTCCCGCTCTACCTGCCGATGCTCGGTGACGACGGCGAGTCCACCGTCGGCCTGCTGGGGTTGATCACGCGGCGGGTCTTCGACTACACGGATGGGCTGCCGCCGCAGGTGCGCGAGCCCGACCCGGAGCACCTGCCGGCCATCGCCGAGTCCCGCAACGAGCTGATCGAGGGGATCATCGCCGAGAGCGAGGACGAGACCCTGATGGACCGCTACCTGGACGGCGAGGAGATCGACGCCGCCGTCCTGGTGGAGGACCTGGAGAAGGCGGTCGCCCGTGGCCACTTCTACCCGGTGGTGCCGGTCTGCTCGGCGACCGGGGTCGGCGTCGACGCGCTGCTGGAGGTGCTCACCGCCGGTTTCCCCGCCCCGCCGGAGCACACCCTGCCCGCGGTGACCGGGGTGGACGGCTCGCCCCGACCCCCGTTGACCTGCGACCCGGACGGTCCGCTGGTGGCCGAGGTGGTGCGGACCACCATCGACCGGCATGTCGGGCGGGTCTGCGTGGTCCGCGTCTTCTCCGGCACGCTACGCCCGGACCAGACCGTGCACGTCTCCGGTCACGGCCTGGCCGAGCGCGGCCACCCCGACCACGACGCCGACGAGCGGATCGCCCACCTCTACAGCCCGCTGGGGGCCACCCTGCGCGAGGTGGGCGTGGCGGTGGCCGGTGACATCTGCGCGATCACCAAGTCCGGCAGCGCGGAGACCGGTGACACCATCTCGGCCAAGGAGAACCCGCTGCTGGTGGCACCGTGGGAGATGCCCGAGCCGCTGCTGCCGGTGGCGATCGTGGCGAAGTCCCGGTCCGACGAGGACGCCCTGGCCCGCAACCTGGGCCGGCTGGTGGCCGGTGACCCGACGCTGCGGCTGGAACGCAACCCGGAGACGCACCAACTGGTGTTGTGGTGCATGGGTGAGGCGCACGCCGACGTGGTCCTCGACCGGCTGCGCGCGGGCGGGGTGGAGTTGGACACCGAGCCGGTGCGGGTGCCGCTGCGGGAGACGCTGACCGTGCCGGCCCGGGGGCACGGCCGACACGTCAAGCAGTCCGGCGGGCACGGGCAGTACGCCGTCTGCGACATCGAGGTGGAGCCGTTGCCGCGCGGCGGCGGCTTCGAGTTCGTCGACCGGGTGGTCGGCGGCGCGGTCCCGCACAACTACATCCCCTCGGTGGAGAAGGGGGTACGCGCTCAGATGGAGCGCGGCCTGGTCGCCGGCCACCCGGTGGTGGACCTGCGGGTGACCCTGGTCGACGGCAAGGCGCACAGCGTGGACTCCTCCGACGCGGCGTTCCAGACCGCCGGGGCGCTGGCCCTGCGGGACGCCGCCGACCGGGGGCAGCCGACGCTGTTGGAGCCGGTCGACGAGGTGACGGTGCGGGTGCCCGACGGCAACGTGGGCGCGGTGATGGGCGACCTGTCCGGGCGGCGTGGCCGGGTGCTCGGCACCGAGGCGGATCCGGACTCCGAGGGCCGCACTCTGGTCCGCGCCGAGGTGCCCGCCACGGAGCTGCTGCGCTACGCCGTGGAACTGCGCGCGATGACCGCCGGAGCGGGCACCTTCCGCCGCCACTTCGTCCGCTACGACCCGATGCCCGCCCACCTGGCCGACCGCATCCGCAAGGAGCACGGCTGAGCGGGCGGCGTCACGCAGACCCGGCCGCAGCCGATCAGGGGCGGGCGGTGGGGAGCATCGGGCTGGGCCAGTAGGGGCGGTCGGCCTCCCGCAGCGCCGCGGTACGCAGGGCGGCGAGTTGCCGCTCCACCTCGGCGAAGTGGTCGGGGGCGAGCGGGCCGAGGGCCAGCGCGGCGGCGTTCTCCTCGACCTGGGCGACGGTGCGGCAGCCCGGGATCGGGATGGCCCGAGCGCTGCGCGCCCAGATCCAACCCAGCGCGCCCTGGGCCAGGGTGCGCCCGTCGGCGGTCAACGTCGCGCGGACGGCGTGCACCCGGCGCAGCCACTCCGGCGCCGGCCGGCCACCCCGGAACCACTCCAGCCAACCCGAGGACATCCCGCGCACGTCGTCGCGGGGCAGGACCGACTCGGGGCGGTACTTGCCGGTGAGCAGCCCCATCCCGAGCGGGCCACGGTTGACGCTGGCCAGGTCGTACTTCTCGCAGATGGCGAGCAGGTCGGGCGCGTCACGCAGCACCGACAGGCTGTGCTGCACGGCGGCGGCGTGCGGGGCGTCGTGCCCGAGGGCCGCCGCCCGGTCGGCCCGGTCGGTGCTCCAGCCGTATGCGCGCACCAGTCCGTCGGCGACCAGCTCCTCCAACGCGCCGATCAGCTCGTGGGCGCGGGCCACCGGCAGGTCGGCCAGGTGCAGTTGGTAGAGGTCGATGTGGTCGGTATCGAGGCGGCGCAGCGACTCCCACACCGCCCGCCGCAGGTACGCCGGTGAGGCGTCCGGCCCGATGGCCTGCCGGGTGCGTTCGTCGAACGTGTATCCCCACTTGGTGGCGATGACCGCCTCGTCGCGGCGACCGGCCAGGGCCCGGCCGAGGATCCGCTCACCGTGTCCCGCGCCGTAGCTGTCGGCGGTGTCGAAGAGCGTCACGCCGAGGTCGAGCGCCCGACGGATCGCCCGTACCGACTCCTCGTCGTCGACGGCCCCCCAGCCCAGCGGGATGCGTCCCTCGGCCCACGGGCCGGCGATCGCCCAGCAGCCCATGCCCAGGGCGCTGACCTCGATGCCGCTGCGGCCCAGCGTCCGCGTCGACTCTCCCACCGGCGCATCGTGCCATCTTTCGGGCAGACGTTGACGAACATCCAGCACGACCATCCGTACGGCCACAGATGTCGTACGGATCACCCACTGGCGGGCGGATCTCACGCTCTCCCAACCGCCGCGCGGGCGACCTGCGGCTGGCCGGAGAAGTCACCGGTCATCCCACCACCCTTTGCTCTACTCACCGATACGCAACGGTTCCGCTTCGTAACCGGTGCGCGGGGTGAAGCAGAGCAGAGGGTGTGGGTACCGGTAGGTTGCCGGAACCGGATGCGGACGCGCGACCAGGCGACCCGAGCCGGACGCGACGGCGGCGGCGTGGGCGGGTCAGGCGGGCCAGGCGCGGGCGAGCAGGTCGCGGGTGTCGGCCAGCAGTTGCGGCAGGACCTTGGTCTGCCCGATCACCGGCATGAAGTTGGCGTCGCCGCCCCAGCGGGGCACCACGTGCTGGTGCAGGTGGGCGGCGATCCCGGCACCGGCCACCCCGCCCTGGTTCATGCCCAGGTTGAAGCCGTGGGCACTGCTGACCTTGCGGATCACCCGCATGGCGGTCTGGGTGAACGACGCCAGCTCGGCCGTCTCCGGCCCGTCCAGGTCGGTGTAGTCGGCCACGTGTCGGTACGGGCAGACCAGCAGGTGCCCCGGGTTGTACGGGTACAGGTTGAGCACCACGAACACGTGCTCACCACGGGCGACCACCAGGCTCTCCCCCGGTGGCCGCCCCGGGGCCAGGCAGAACGGGCAGCCGGAGGGTCGCTCGTAGCCGCCCTCCGGGCGGTCCTCCCCGGAGATGTACGTCATCCGGTGGGGCGTCCAGAGCCGGTCCAGCCCGTCGGCCATGTCCTTGTCGGTGTGCTCCTCCGCCCCAGTCACACGGCGATCCTACGACCCCGCCCGTCGATCACATCTCGGCGGAGGGGCCGGTGTTGGTCCGGGAGGCGACCACGTCGAGGACGTGGGTGACCGCCTCGGCCAACGGCACTCCGTTGCGCTGGGAGCCGTCCCGGTACCGGAACGAGACGGTGCCGGCGGCCACGTCGTCGTCACCGGCGATCACCATGAACGGGATCTTCTGCTGCTGCGCGGTGCGGATCTTCTTCTGCATCCGCTCGTCACCGGCGTCGACCTGGGCGCGGATCCCCTCGGCGCGCAGCGCCGCGACGAAGCCGTGCAGGTAGTCGGCGTGGTCGTCGCGGATCGGGATGCCGACCACCTGCACCGGAGCCAGCCAGGCCGGGAAGGCCCCCGCGTAGTGCTCGGTGAGCACGCCGAAGAACCGCTCGATCGAGCCGAAGAGCGCCCGGTGGATCATGACTGGCCGCTGCCGGGTGCCGTCGGCGGCCTGGTACTCCAGACCGAACCGCTCCGGCTGGTTGAAGTCGACCTGGATGGTGGACATCTGCCAGGTCCGGCCGATGGCGTCCTTGGCCTGCACGGAGATCTTGGGACCGTAGAAGGCGGCGCCACCCGGGTCCGGCACCAGGTCCAGGCCGGAGGTCTCGGCGGCGGTGCGCAGCGCCTCGGTGGCCTCCTCCCAGTCGGCGTCGGAGCCGATGAACTTCGGTGAGTCGTCGCGGGTGGACAACTCCAGGTAGAAGTCGTCCAGGCCGTAGTCACGCAGCAGGTCCAGCACGAACGACAGCAGGGTGGTCAACTCGCCGGGCATCTGCTCGCGGGTGCAGTAGATGTGCGAGTCGTCCTGGGTCAGGCCGCGTACCCGGGTCAGCCCGTGCACCACACCCGACTTCTCGTACCGGTAGACGGTGCCGAACTCGAACAGCCGCAGCGGCAGTTCGCGGTAGGACCGGCCGCGCGAGCGGAAGATCAGGTTGTGCATCGGGCAGTTCATCGCCTTGAGGTAGTACTCCGCCCCCTCCAACTGCATGGGCGGGAACATCGTCTCGGCGTAGTACGGCAGGTGGCCCGAGGTCTGGAACAGCTGGGCCTTGGTGATGTGCGGGCTGTTGACGAACTCGTACCCCGCCTCGGAGTGCCGGCGACGCGAGTAGTCCTCCAGCTCCCGGCGGATGATGCCGCCCTTGGGGTGGAAGACCGCCAGACCGGAGCCGATCTCGTCGGGGAAGCTGAACAGGTCCAGGTCCGCGCCGAGCTTGCGGTGGTCGCGGCGGGCGGCCTCCTCCAGCAGCTTCAGGTACGCCTTCAACCCGTCGCGGGTCGGCCAGGCGGTGCCGTACACCCGCTGCAACTGCGGGTTCTTCTCCGAACCGCGCCAGTACGCCGCGGCCGACCGCATCAGCTTGAACGCACCGATCAGCCGGGTGTTGGGCAGGTGCGGCCCCCGGCACAGGTCCGACCAGCAGACCTTGTCCTCGTCGGCGGCGAGGTTGTCGTAGATGGTCAGCTCGCCCCCGCCGACCTCCATCACCTCGGAGGAGTCCAGCCCCTCGCCCTTGACGTCGATCAGCTCCAGCTTGAACGGCTCGGCCGCCAACTCGGCCTTCGCCTCGTCCAGGCTGTCGAAGCGGCGACGCCGGAACCGCTGCCCCGACTTGATGATCTCCTGCATCCGCTTCTCGAGCCTGGCCAGGTCGTCGGGCTGGAACGGCTTGTCCACCGCGAAGTCGTAGTAGAAGCCGTTGTCGATCGGCGGACCGATGCCGAGCTTCGCCTGCGGGTAGATGTCCTGCACGGCCTGGGCCAGCACGTGGGCCGTGGAGTGGCGCAGCACGTTCAGCCCGTCCGGGGAGTCCAGCGCGACCGGCTCGACCACGGTCTCCTCGGCCGGACGCCAGTCCAGATCGCGCAGCACGCCGCGCGGGTCGCGGACCACCACGATCGCCCGGGGGCCGTTGGTGGGCAGCCCGGCCGAGGCCACCGCATCGGCCGCCGTCGTCCCGGCGGCGACGACGACGGGGTCGGCCACGGCGGGGGTACGGGATGCGGACACGGGTGACTCCTCGCAGCAGACGTTACGGATGGTGCCGATGGTGGCTCACTGATGCTATCGGTCGCCGGGGGACACGCCGCCGTCGACACCGACGGCAGCCGATCACCGCCACCGTTGAACCTTTTCGGCCCGGGATCCGAACTACCGGGTGCGGCCGGAGCCGGTTCCGGCCGCGTGGACACGGATGGGAACCCAGATGGCGATGACGCACGGCGGGAACCGTCGACGCCGGGGCGCGCTGGTGGCCGCCCTGGCCACGACCGTGGTACTGCTCTGGCCCGCCACGGCGTGGGCCGACGGGGTGACCTTCACCCCGACCGAGGCGCAGCAGGGCAACGCGGTGAAGATCGAGTTCGTGGTGCCGGACGAACGGCCCGGTGTGCGTACCGAACGGATCGAGATCAGGATCCCCGCGGACCCGCCGATCGCCGAGGTGTACCCGCTGTCCGTGCCGGGTTGGGCACCGACGATCACCACCCGGAAGCTGGACCGACCGGTGTCCGGGATGCACGGCCCGGCCACCGACGTGGTGACCGCGTCGCTGATCTGGTCGCGGGCGAAGGGCGAGGCGGACGAGGGCCCGGCCCGGCTGGTGTTCTCGATGGCACCGCTGCCGCAGACCGACCGGCTCGGTTTCGAACTGGTGCAGACGTACGCCGACGGCCTCCAGGTGCGCTGGGGTGGCGGCGCGGGCATGCGGCCGTTGCCGGCGTTGGCGCTACTGCCCGGCGACCCGACCTACCCGGGGGCGCACGGCGGACACGGCGCGGCCCCCGACGGCGGGGCGCCCGCCGAGGCACCGGCCACCACCACCGGCTCCGACAGCGGCCCGAACGCCAACAGTCTGCTCGCCGCCGGGCTGGTCGCCGGGCTCGGCGGCGGGGCGGTGGTGGGCTGGCTGATCAGCCGTCGACGCCGTGATCCGGCCGAGGAGGTCGACCGCTCGGTACTCGACGAGGAACCCGCCGACACGCAACCGGTGACCGGCGACGGGGCCACGTCGGACCCGTCGACCGGACCCGACGCGGGCCGGACGGCCGAGACAGCGGGACCGGCCGAGACGGCGGGCTCGGACGTGGTCGAGGCGGGCGCGCGGCGGTGACCGGCGGGCGTGGCGTGCCCGGCTCAGTCGACCCAGTCGGGTAGCGGCTCCCGGGCGGCCCGCCAGGCGGTGGGCACCCCGCCTGCGGTGCCGACCCCGGTGTAGGCGGCGACGATCCCACCGGCGATGGCGGCGGTGGTGTCCACGTCGCCGCCCGCCTCGACGCAGGCGCGGATTGCGGCCGGGTAGTCGTCCAGGTGGGTGGCGGCGACCCAGCAGGTGAACCCGACGGTGTCCTGTGCGGTGACGCGGGAGCCGTTGCCGAGCGCGTCCACCACCTCCGGCAGCCCTCGGCCGAGCAACCCCGCCGCCCGGCGTACGCTCCGGTGCACCTCGGTCGACGGGTCCACGGCGGCGGCGACACCGGCGAGCAGGCGGCCCGGGTCGGGTCGATCGCCGTCCAGACGCGCCCGAGCGGCACCGGCCGCCGCCACCGCCACCGCCACGGCACCGGCGATCCCCTCCGGGTGGGCGTGGGTCACCTCGGCCGACGCCTGAGCCTGAGCCGCCGCTCGGCTGGTCGAGTCGGCGAAGTACGCGCCTAACGGGGCGACCCGCATCGCCGCGCCGTTGCCGCAGGAGCCCTGCCCGTCGAACGCGGAGGCGGCGGCCACCGGCCACGGGGTGCCGGTGCGGATCAGGCGCAGGATGCGTACCGCGCCGGGACCGTAGCCACGGTAGGGCTCGCAGCGCTCGGCGAAGTCCAACGCCAGGTCGTCGCGGTCGATGCGCCCCGTCTCGGCCAGCCGGGCCAGCACCGAGCAGGCCATCTCGGTGTCGTCGGTCCACTGCCACGGCGGGGGTGGAAGTCGGTCGGCGGCGAGATCGGCGACTCGCCGACCGGGGACGAAGAACTGTGAGCCGAGGGCGTCGCCGACCGACAGGCCGGTGAGACTGTCCCGGGCCAGGGCCAGGCGGGTGTCCGGATAGAGGGTGAACGTCATGGTCGCATCAGCTTGACCGGTTCCGGGGGCGGGCCGCAATGTCGCCGCGCTTGCCGTCCCGAGTACCGTGCTTGGGTGGCCACCGTCCTCCTGGTCGAAGACGACCATGTCGTACGCGGCGCGATGCTCCGGTCCCTCACCGACCGGGGTCATGCCGTCCACGCGGTGGGTACCGCCCTGGACGCGCTGCGCCGGGTCGCCGCGGAGACGCCGGACCTGGTCGTGCTCGACCTCGGGCTGCCTGACCTGGACGGCTCGGACGCCCTGCGGATGCTGCGCGGCATCACCGACGTGCCGATCATCATCGCCACCGCCCGCGACGACGAGCAGTCCGTGGTCAAGCTGCTGCGGGCCGGCGCGGACGACTACATGATCAAGCCGTTCACCGGCGCGCACCTGGACGCCCGGATCACCACCGTGCTGCGCCGGGCGGGTCGGGCCAGTCGGGCCAGCCAACCCGCCGTGCACACCGTGGGCGGGTTGCGGGTTGACGTCGGCGAACGCAGCGCCCACCTCGACGGTGAGGCACTGGCCCTGACACGCAAGGAATTCGACCTGCTGGCGTATCTCGCCGCCCGCCCCGGCCGGGTAGTGTCCCGGCGGGAGCTCTTGGAGGAGGTATGGCGGCAGCCGTCGGTCGGCGAGGATCAGACCATCGACGTTCACCTGTACTGGCTACGGCGCAAAATGGGCGAGTCCGCGGCGAAGCCGCGCTACCTGCGCACCGTGCGGGGGGTGGGCTTCCGGCTGGTGGCGCCGGACTGAGGAGGACGCTGGCCCTGTTGACGGCCGGCGTGGGCACCCTGCTGGCACTGGCCTTCCTCGTGCCGCTCGGGCTGACCCTCAGCGGGCAGGCCCGCGAGGAGGCGATCGCCGACGCGGCGCGGCGCAGCGCGCTGGTGACCGGGGCGCTCGCGATCAGCACCGACGCGGAGACGGTGACCCGGGCGATCGAGGCCAGCGGAGACGACCCGGCCACCCGGCCGGTGGTGCACGGGCTGGACGTGGACGCCTCCGCCGGACGGGCCGATGCGGCGCAGCTGGACCAGGCCCGCGAGCAGGGCCGCTCGCAGGTCGTCGACGTCGACGGCGGGGTGCTGCGGCTGGATCCCGTGGTGTTGGGCGAGCAGACCGCCGTGGTGGAGGTCTTCGTCCCGGACGCCGTGCTCGACGCCGGTCGCGGTGGTCGGTGGCTGCTGCTGGGCGGGGTGGCCGTCGCGCTGGTGGGCGCCGCGATGCTGGTGGTGGACCGCGTCGCCGCCCGAGCGGCGGACGCCAGCCGGGGCCTGGTGAAGGCGGCCCTCGCGATCGGCGACGGTGACCTGGGCGTACGCGTCGAGCCGCACGGCCCGCGCGAGCTGGCCGAGGCCGGTCACGCGTTCAACCGGATGGCGGAGCGGCTGGTCGCGGCGCGCACCGAGGAGCGGGAGCTGGTCGCGGACCTGTCCCACCGGCTGCGTACCCCGCTGACCGTGCTGCGCCTCGACGCCGAGGCGTTGGAGTCCGACGACACCAGCGTGGGTTCGTTCAGCCAGGCCGAGCTGGACTACCGGCGCGGCATCCGGCGCATCCGGCAGGCGATCGTCACCCTGGAGGGCGAGATCGACGTGCTGATCAAGACCACCCGCAAGGCGGTGACGACGACCGAGACCGCTCCGGCGATGTGCGACGTCAGCGAGGTCGTACGGGACCGGATGGTGTTCTGGGCGGCCCTCGCCGGTGACCAGAACCGCCCGCACCGGGTCTGCGGTGCCCAGTTGCGCATTCCCGCGCCGGTACCCCGCGCGGAGCTGGCCGCCGCCCTGGACGCGGTGATCGGCAACGTGTTCCGCTACACCCCGCAGGGCACCGCGTTCGAGGTGGCGGTGTCACGCCGCGACGGGTACGTGGCCATCCGGATCGACGACGCCGGCCCCGGCATCGCCAACCCGGACCGGGCGCTGCGGCGCGGTGCCAGCGACCAGGGCTCCACCGGGCTCGGGTTGGACATCGCCAAGCGGGTGGCGTTGCAGGCCAACGGATCGGTCAGCATCGACCGGGCACGGTTGGGCGGTGCCAGTGTGGTGATGTTGCTGGCCGACCCGGAGGCGACACCGCGCCAGGTCAGCCGATTCGGTCTGGTGGGCCGGATGGCTCGGGAGGGGCGGGAGCAGAAGAGCGGACGCCGCTGGCCCCGGCAACGGCCGACGGACGGCTGAGTGCGTTCGTCACGGCCCGTGGCGCGATCGTGGCTCCGGGCTGTGCGACGGCGCAAGTCTTCCTTAGATCCGAATTAACCCCGTTCTCGCCGACCGGTCTGGCTGTCAGGATCTCAGCGAACCCAGCAGTTCCACCAGCCTGTCGCTTCCAGCGCACGCGGCTGGTGGAGCTGTGCGCGCGGCGGGAGTCACGGTCCCCCCACACCTCCTCCCGCCGCGCGCCACCTGAGCGGTGCCGACGGCGTCAGCCGCGCCGACCGGCGAGATAGGTGTCGATCTCCCCGAGGATCCGCTGCTTGCCGGGCTCGTCGAGGAAGGACACGGAGACCGCGTTGCGGGCCAGCGCGGCCACCCCCTCCTCACCGACGTCGAGCAGGCGCGCGGCGACCGCGTACTCGTCGTCCAGGGTGGTGCCGAACATGGGCGGGTCGTCGGAGTTGATGGTCACCAGCACCCCGGCGTCGACCAACCGGCGCAGCGGGTGCTCGTCGATGTGGGCGACCGCCCGGGTACGCACGTTCGACGTCGGGCAGACCTCCAGCGGAATCCGGCGCTCCGCCAGATGGGCGAGCAGTTCCGGGTCCTGCGCGGCGGAGATGCCGTGGCCGATACGTTCGGCACCCAGCTCGCGCAGCGCGTCCCAGATCGTCTGCGGGCCGGTGGTCTCCCCGGCATGCGGCACCGAGTGGAGCCCGGCCGCGCGGGCCTGATCGAAGTACGGCTTGAACTGTGGCCTCGGTACACCGAGCTCCGGGCCACCGAGGCCGAAGCTGATCAGCCCGTCGGGTCGCTGGTCGAGCGCGATCCGCAGCGTCTCCTCGGCCGCCGGCAGGCCCGCCTCGCCGGGAATGTCGAAGCACCAGCGCAGCTCGATGCCGAAGTCGGCGGCGGCCCGCTTGCGGGCGTCCTCGATCGCCTCGCAGAACGCGGGTGCCGGGATGCCGCGTCGCACGTGCGAGTAGGGCGTCACCGTCAACTCGGCGTAGCGGACCTGCTGGCGGGCCAGCTCCCGGGCCACCTCGTGGGTGAGGATCCAGACGTCGTCCGGGTCTCGGATCAGGTCCACGACGCTCAGGTACAGCTCGATGAAGTGGGCGAAGTCGCGGAAGACGAAGTACTCGGCCAGCAGCTGCGGGTCTGCCGGGACGGGGCTGCGCCCCTCGTGCCGGGCGGCCAGCTTGGCCACGGTGTCGGGTGAGGCGGAGCCGACGTGGTGAACGTGCAGCTCCACCTTCGGAAGTCCGGCGATGAAGGAACGCAGGTCGGTCACGAGTTCTCCTGGGTGAAACCGGTATGGACGACGAGGATTACCCGCCGGAACGGGGCGTGCGCCTGGCCGTGACGCATCGGGTACGCCTCGGTGCGACGTGACACCGGAGCGGACGGGCCGGTGGTGCCCGGTCGCGGCCTGATGCGGTCGGCCCCACGTAAGTCGGTCCGCGTCGCGCGGCAGGTGCACACCCGTAGTCTTCCAGGCCGCCCCGGGCGGGCGGCGGTGACCAGCGCCCCGGCGCGGTCGGCCGGTCCCGTCGCGGGCGGCCCGGCTCCCGGTCACGGCGAGCGGGGTCACTAGGCTCACCGTATGGAGCAACGCACGTTCCCCCGCATGGACCGCCGGATCGGCGTGGTCGGGCTCGGCGCCTGGCAGCTTGGCGCCGACTGGGGCACGGTGACCGAGGACGACGCGATGGCGGTGCTCGCCGCCGCGGTCGACGCCGGGGTCACCTTCCTCGACACCGCCGACGTATACGGCGACGGGCGCAGCGAACAGCTGATCGGGCGGTTCCTGGCGGCCCACCCCGACGCCCGGCTGACCGTGGCGACCAAGATGGGCCGGCGGGTGGCGCAGACACCCGAGGCGTACACCCTGGACAACTTCCGCCGGTGGACCGACCGGTCCCGGGCGAACCTCGGCGTGGACACGTTGGACCTGGTGCAGCTGCACTGCCCGCCGACGGCCGTCTTCACCACCGACGAGGTCTACGACGCCCTCGACACCCTGGTGGCCGAGAAGCGGATCGCCGCGTACGGCGTCAGCGTCGAGACCTGCGACGAGGCGCTGGCCGCGATCGCCCGGCCCGGGGTGACCAGTGTGCAGATCATCCTCAACGCGTTGCGCCACAAGCCGCTCGAACGGGTGTTGCCGGCCGCCTCGGCCGCCGGGGTCGGCATCATCGCCCGCGTCCCGCTGGCCAGTGGGCTGCTCTCCGGCCGGTACGACGAGCACACCACCTTCGCCGCGGACGACCACCGCACCTACAACCGGCACGGTGCGGCGTTCGACGTCGGCGAGACCTTCTCCGGCGTGGACTTCGGCACCGGTCTGGCCGCCGTACGGCGGATCGCCCCGCTGGTGGGCGAGGAGCGCACGATGGCCCAGTTCGCGTTGCGCTGGGTGCTCGACCAGCCGGGCGTCACGGTCGTCATCCCCGGTGCCCGCGACGCGGCCCAGGCCCGCGACAACGCCGCCGTGGCCGGTCAACCACCACTGTCCACCCAGGAACTCGCCGAGGTGGCGGCGGTCTACGACGACCTGATCCGCCCCCAGGTACACCACCGATGGTGAGCGGCGGCCCCGCCGGTGGCGGGCCAGACGGCGGACCTGACGGCGGCACGCCCGGCGGCGGGCCACAACAGAGGGAGACCGCGATGAGCGGCTGGTTCCGGCTCACCCTCGGCCTGCTGGCCGTCGTCGTGGGCGCGGTCTGGACGGTGCAGGGCCTCGGCTACGTCGAGGGCAGCGTGATGACCGACCAGCGTGTCTGGGCGGTCATCGGACCGCTGCTGGTGCTGGTCGGATTGGTGTTGCTCTGGCTCGGCGTACGCGCCCGCAACCGTCGTTGACGCATGATGCGGAAAGCCCCGCGTCCGTCGGGACGCGGGGCTTCGCACTGATTCGGGGACTGCCTCGCCACTGGCCGGCGGTCGCCGACCGGTGCCTCAGAGGGGGCGGACCTGCTCGGCCTGCGGACCCTTCTGGCCCTGGGCGATTTCGAACTCCACCCGCTGGTTCTCCTCCAGCGTGCGGTAGCCGCTGGTCTGGATGGCCGAGAAGTGGACGAACACGTCAGCACCCCCGCCGTCGACGGTGATGAAGCCGAAGCCCTTGTCAGCGTTGAACCACTTCACGGTTCCCTGCGCCATGTGTATCTCCTTCTAAAACTGGCGGCCGAGCACACCGTGCGGCCGGTTGGCCGTTTTCGAGCAGCGGTGCCTGAGGCGGCCCCCGGTGAAGGAGACTTCTCTCAACCCACGCCATCTCTCAACAGCGTGGAACAGCAAACCACGTACGCAAAAACTCTGCACAGCCTACCGGACGAAATTCTCCGACATGTGACCTGACGGATGCGTCAGATCGGTCGCGCGGCGGCGCTGAATAAGGCAAAAGGCCCCCTCACCGAGACCTGGTGAGAGGGCCTTGCCAGCGCACTTCAGTCCGGCCAACGACCGGTCAACCGGCGTACACCGACCGCGCCACCCCGGTCCACCGCAGCGCGTACGACGGAGAAGATGGCGCCCTGCAAGGCGGCTGCCGCGAGGATCTCGCCCCACCGGCGGTCCTCGTCGGTCGGGTTGGGCGCCTCACCGTCACCGGCGGTCATCTTCCACACCTGGCGGAAGACCGCGCCCGCGATCGCACCGGCGGCGAAACCCATCAGCACGCCCACCGGTCTGTAGGCGACCTTGCCGATTCCCTTGCTCACCCACGCCTCCCTCTAATGATCATCAACACCACGGCGGCGGCGAGCGCGCCGGCCGCGAGTGCGATGAACGGCGTCGGGCCCTGCCGGGTCCGTCCCTGCTGAAGGTCGAGACCAGCCTGGGCGCGCACCCGGGCGACTGTCAACGCGGCCTGCTCGCGTACCCGTTCCCGGGCCTGGTCCGCCGAGGAGAGCAGCCGCTTCTTCACGTCCGCCTTGGCGGCCAGCGCCTCCATCGTCTCGCCCAGTTCCACCCGGGTGCGCCGGATCTCCTCCCGCAGCGCCTCGGTGTCGCCCGTACCGTTGCCTGTCATGCCCGTCCCCTGTCCTTCACCGCAGCGCTGACCACGTCGACGTCGGCCCGCAGGCTGCGCACGGTCGCCTCGGGCACCGGTGGGACCGCGCGACTGACCCGGCGCTTGCCGATCAGCGCGAACACCCCGGCGACCAGGAACAGGGCCACCGCCACGATCAGGGCGGCCGCCCAGGCCGGCAGCACCAGGGCCAGCAGGAGGATCGCGGCGGTCACCAGGGCTCCCAGACCGAAGAAGGCGAGCGCGCCGCCCCCGGCGAACAGACCGACGCCGATGCCGGCCTGTTTGCCCTTCTCGGTCAGCTCGGCGCGGGCCAGCGCGAGTTCGTCCCGGACCAGGCGCGAGACCTGCTCCGTCGCCCGCTGGACCAGTTCGGCGGTGGACGGCTCGGTCCCGTTGTGGGAGGTACGCCCAATGTGGGGTGTACGCCCGTTGTGGGACGTGTGGGCGTTCGCCACGTCAGCCATGCTGTCCCCCTCTCGTCATCACCGCGCTGTATGCCCGGAGTCGCCGCTCGTCAATCCTGTTCCCGAAAAAGGGGGCAGAAGTGTCGGGCAGCACGTCCCCGCCAAACGGCGCGCCAAACCTCCACATCCGAGTGGATAACGAGATGCTCAGCGGCGAGGTTCGGCGGGCTCCCGAAGGTCGCCGGTCTCGTCGGGGCCGACGAAGGCTTCGTTGCGGGCCTCGCCGTCGTCGCTGCCGCCGAAGAGCCGGGCGTCGTCGGGGACCTCGGCCTCGGTGCGGCGGCGCGTCGAGGGTCGGGGCCGCACCCACTGCCACGGCAGGTCGCCTCCGGCATCGCCGACCTCGGTACGCAGCCGGGGCATCGCGGTGGGTCGGTGGTCGCGGATCCACGCGACCAGGTGCTCCCGCACCCGGCACCGCAGGTCCCACAGCGCGCCCGCGTTGGCGGCGCTCACCAGCGCCCGAATCTTGATCATGCCGCCGGTGGCGTCGGTGACCTGCAGGACGCAGACCCGGCCGTCCCACAGCTCGGTGCTCTCCACCATGCGGCGCAACTCCTCCCGCATGGCCTGCACCGGGACCGACCAGTCGACCTCGAACTCGGCGGTGCCCAGGACCGCCGCCTCGGTACGGGTCCAGTTCTGGAACGGTGTGCTGGTGAAGTAGGAGGTGGGCAGGATCAGCCGCCGGTCGTCCCAGATCTGGACCACCACGTAGCTGAGCGTCAGCTCCTCGATCCGACCCCACTCCCCCTCGACCACCACCACGTCGTCCAGGCGCACCGCGTCGCTGAAGGCGAGTTGCAGACCGGCGAAGACGTTGCCCAGCAGGCTCTGCGCGGCCAGGGCGGCGACGACACCGACCAGACCGGCACTGGTCAGCACACCGGCGCCGATGCCCCGCACGGCGGGGAAGGTCATCAGCATCACGCCGAGGGTCAGCACGACGATCACCACGATCGTCACCCGACGCAGCATCACCACCTGGGTGCGCACCCGCCGGGCGTGCCGGTTGTCCGGCACGTCCACCCGGAACCGGGCCAGCGCGGTGTCCTCCACCACCACCAGCAGCGAGGCGACCAGCCAGGCCACGGCCGCGATGACGGCGAGGAGCAGCAGATGCAGCAACGCCTGACGCCAGGCGGTGCCGACCGCGTACCCGGTGCTGAAGCGGACGGCGAACTGCACCGCGAGAACGGTGGTGGCGACCTGGAACGCTCGGTGCGAGTGCTCGGCCAACTCGGTCAGCAGTAGCGATCGGCGACCCCACCGGCGGGTGAGGCGATGCGCCACCTCCACCACGGCAAGGGCGATCGCCGCCCCGGCGAGCGCGGCGACGACCGTCACGAGGTAGCTGTGCACGTGTGTGTTTCTCCTTCCGACCCGACGGGCGACCCCCGACGGTGTCCGGCTTACAGGCGATCAAGATCCGGCAAAGGGGCTATCGTGCCTCGGATCGCCGTCGCCGGCCACCGTCGGGGGGCCTGCGGAGGAGAAGGTCATACCTTGCGGTAGCGGGACTGGACGAAGCAGTACGCGCCGAAGGCGGCGATGCCGAGCGCGACGAGGATGAGCAGGAAGGTGCCGAACGGCTGGTCCCGCAGCGTGCGCAGGGCGGCGTCCAGGCCCCGTGCCTTCTCCGGGTCGTAGTTCACCGCGGCGAGCACGACCAGCAGACCGGTGACCGCGAACGCGCTGCCCCGGGAGAGGTAGCCGGCCATGCCGAGCCGCCGGGCGAGCTGGGTGGTCTTGGCGTTCATCTCGCCGGTCTTCAGCCGCTTCATGAACTTCTTCTTGGCCCCGTAGATGGCCATCCCGACGCCGACACCGATGAGCGCCAGGCCGGCGAGACCGATCAGCCACCGGCCACCGGTGGACTCCATCATCCGGGCGGTGAGCTCCTCCTGCTGGGAGGCGCTGTCGGAGTTGGCGTTCGAGAAGACCTTCCAGGCGGTCCAGGCCAGCCAGAGGTAGATGACGGCCCGGGCGGCGGAGACGACCCGTTCCTTGGCCCGGTCGTTGCCCCGCTCGGTGCGGTGCCCGACCGCCGCCTCGAGGGCCTGCCAGATCGCCATGGCGACCATGCCCACGGCGATGGCGATGACCACGAACTTGCCCATGGGTTGCGCGGCGAGGGTACGCAGCGCGCCGGACTGGTCGCCGTCGTCGGACGAGTTGCCGAACGCGATTTGCAGCGCCAGCCAGCCGAACAGCAGGTGCACGATCCCGTAGCCGATGAAACCGGCCCGGGCGAGGAGTTCCAGCCACCGGCTGTCGGCCGTACGGGCAGCGGTGGCTTCGGCGTTCCGGGTAAGAGACATGGCGCCTCAATCTCCGAACGCGAGGTTTTCCAAACGTGCCGGTCGCTCGGCTCGCGTCAGGCGCCGTTACGCGCGATGCGGACCTTCACCTCGGAATCGGTGACGCTGTCCAGGGTGACCGCGAGCCCACCGACGTCAGCCGCCTGCTGACCGACGGTGAGTGACAGCTGCTCCCCGCCGACCTCGATGGTGACCACGTCGTCCTGCGCCTCGACGAGTCGGGCCTCGACCCCGAGGATGCTGGCTCGGGCGTCCACGCCCCGGTCGAAGGTCACTGTGCAGGCGTCCAGCCCGCAGTTGGTGCTGGCCCCTTCCGAGCTGCAACCGGTCAGCAGCGCCGCGCTGAGCGCGAGACCGGTCAGCAGCCCGGCCACGCGGCCGGAGGTGTTACGGGCGAGGAGTCGATTCGTCACGGCGTTCAGCGTACGAGACCCTGGCGAACCGACCGGCCCGGCCGCAGGTCGGTGGACAATGCAGGGGTGAGCATGCTGGTTGAGGACAATCCCGCCAAACACCGCTTCGAGATCCTGGTCGACAACGCGTTCGCGGGCTTCACCGCGTACCTGCCCCGGGACGGGGTGCTGATCTTCACCCACACCGAGGTGGACTCGACGTTCCAGAACATGGGGGTCGGCGCGGCGCTGATGCGCAGCACCCTCGACCAGGTCCGCGAACGGGGCCAGCGGGTGGTGCCGCGCTGCCCGTTCATGGCCGCCTTCATCGAACGCCACCCGGAGTACGCCGACCTGCTCACCAGCTCGGACTGACCGGCCCGCCGGCGAGCAGCTCGGCGGCGGCCCGACCGGCGGCCCGGGTGGCGCCGTGGGTGGCGATGTGCACCGCCCCGGTGACCAGCGCGGGTACCCCGAGCTCGACGACCACCGCGTCGGGGCGGACGGCGAGCGCCCGGTCGACCGCGTCCCGCATCCAGGCGTGCCGGTGCAGGTCCCGCACCACCAACACCAGCGGTCGGCCGACGGCACCGGCGGCCGGGTCGACCGGCACTGAATTCTCGGCGTACCGGACGCTGGTGGTGCCCGGCACGAGGGCGGCCAGCGGCGCCGCCACCCCCCACGGGGTTTCCGACCCGATCGCGATGTTGTGTGGCGGCTGGAACTCCACCACGTGCGCCGGGGCGACCAACGGCACCCGGTCGGCGGTGGGGTCGGCGGTGGTGACCCGGACGGCGAGCCGGGCCGCCGCCAGCCCGATCGTCGAACCGGCACCGGCCCGGACGGTCCGCGTGCCGGTGGCACGGGCCGCCACCGTCCAGGCCGCGAGCTGCCCGACCCGCTTGGCCGCCTCGGCCAACCGCTCCTCCGGCAGTTCACCGGCGACGACCGCGTCGACGATGGCGTCACGCAGATGACGGGCGGTCTCCTCGTCGGCGTGCTCGCCGCCGACGCAGATCGCGTCGGCCCCGGCGGCGAGGGCACGTACCGCCGCACCGGCCAGACCGTAGCGGCCCGACACCGCGCGCATCTCCACCGCGTCGGTCACCACGACCCCTTCGAAGCCCAGCTCCTCGCGCAGCAGGCCGCCCAGGATCCGGTCGCTCAGGGTCGCCGGCAGATCCGGGTCCAGGGCCGGCACCAGCAGGTGTCCGGTCATCACCGCCTGGACGCCCGCCGCCACGGCGGCCCGGAACGGGGCCAGCTCGACGGCGTGCAACCGGGCCCGGTCGGCGTCGATGCGGGGCAGGGCGTGGTGGGAGTCGACGCGGGTGTCACCGTGGCCCGGAAAGTGCTTCGCGCAGGCGGCGACACCACCGGCCTGGAGGCCGCGTACCCAGGCGGTGGTGTGCCGGGCGACCAGGGGTGCGTCGGCACCGAACGACCGGACGCCGATCACCGGGTTGTCCGGATTGGAGTTGACGTCGACGTCCGGCGCGTAGTTCAGGGTGATCCCGACGGCGGCGAGTTCCTCGCCGAGGTCGCGGGCCACCTCCTCGGTGAGGGCCGGGTCGTCGACCGCGCCGAGTGCCAGGTTGCCCGGACGGGAGCTGCCCCGCCCGGATTCGACCCGGGTGACGTCACCGGCCTCCTCGTCGATGGCGACGATCACGTCCGGACGCTCCGCGCGCAGCGCGGCGGTGAGCGCGGCCACCTGGTTGGGATCGACGATGTTGCGGCTGAACAGCACCACCGAGCCGAGCCCGTCGCCGAGCCAACGGCGGATCCAGGCGGGCGGGACGGTGCCGACGAAACCGGGCTGTAGGACCGTGGCCGCCAGAGTCGCCAGCTGACCGTTGCGCTCGACTCGCTCACTCATTCGGCGCCGTACCCCCCGCAGTTTTCCGCCGTGGACTCCCCCGCCACCTGGCGGTGCAGACATGGTCACACCGCGCCACGCAATAGTCAATAAACCTTACAGTTGCCTTGGGGGCGCTGTCCCGCGACAGTGCGGGTATGGACCCCCTCCTGCTGGCCGACGCGACGAGCGCGGCCGACATCCCCGGCGTACGCCTGCTCGGCCTGGTCGTCGGCGGCCTGTTCCTGCTCCTCGCCATCCGCGCGATGTTCCGTCGCTGAACCGCCCGGAGCTACCCACGCCCAACCACCGCGCGACGCCGCTCCCCCGCGCAGCAGCGCCCACCAAGGAAATCTTGGACGGTTTCCGTTAGCGGCTAACGGCAACTGTCCATGATCGCGACGCCGCGTTCCGGCGGGCGGGAGATCGGGGCGCGAGCGAGCGGGGTGACGGAGCGGCAGCGGCCCGAGGACGCCGCCGAGCGGCGAAGGTTCCGGTCGACGGCGAGTTGATCGACTCGGGTTTCGGCGCGGAGCCACCCGGGTACCTGCGGCCTTCGATGAAGCTGACCACGCACTCGATGTCGTTGCGCCGAGCCGCGCGCAGCCTGTTCGGTTGGACCGCCCTGCGGCCCAACCAGTTGGCCGCGATGCGGGCCGTGATGCGCCGCCGCGACGCCCTGGTGGTGCTGCCCACCGGCGCCGGCAAGTCCGCGATCTACCAGATCCCGGCCAGCCTGATCCCCGGCCCGACCGTGGTGATCTCACCGCTGCTGGCGCTCCAGCAGGACCAGATCGCCGCGCTCAACGAGCGGCAGCGAGCAGAGCTGCGCGCGGTCCGGATCAGCTCCGACGAGACGGCGGCCCAGCAGGCCGAGGCGATCGCCGAGATCCGCGACGGGCGGGCGGAGTTCCTCTTCATCACCCCGGAGCAGCTGGCCAACCCCGACCGGATGGCCGAGGTCCGCGCCCTGCGGCCGGCGTTGGTGGCGATCGACGAGGCGCACTGCATCTCCGCCTGGGGTCACGACTTCCGCCCGGACTATCTCGCCCTCGGGCAGCTCATCGAGGGCATCGGCCGGCCACCGGTGGTGGCGCTGACCGCCACCGCCTCCCCACCGGTACGCGACGACGTCGTCAGCCGGCTGCGGTTGCGCAAACCCGAGATCGTGGTGTCCGGCCTGGACCGGCCTAACCTGTTCCTGGAGGTGGCGCACTGCCCCACCGAGGACTACCGGTGGCGGCGGCTGATCGCCCTGCTGCGCGAGGACAAGCGGCCCGGCATCATCTACGTGCCCACCCGCCGCGCCGCCGAGGAGCTGGCCGCCCGGCTGACCGATTCCGGTTTTCCCGCGCAGTACTACCACGGTGGGATGGCGGCCAACGCCCGCTCCCGGCTGCACCAGGAGTTCCTCGCCGACCAGGTGCCGATCATGGTGGCGACCTCGGCCTTCGGCATGGGCATCGACAAACCCAACATCGCCTGGGTGGTGCACATGGCACTGCCCGACTCGCCGGACAGTTACTTCCAGGAGATCGGCCGGGCCGGCCGGGACGGCCAGCCGGCCCGGGTGCTGCTGCTGTGGCAGGCCGAGGACGTCGGATTGCAGCGCTACTTCAGCGGCGGCCTGCCCGACGCCACCGAGCTGCGCGATCTGGCCGCCGTGCTGCGGCAGGAACCCACCACCCGCAAGCAGCTGCGCGAGGTGACCGGGCTCGGCCCCCGCAAGCTCGGGCAGTACCTCGCCCTGTTGGAGCAGATCGGTGCCGCCCAGCAGCGCGCGGGACAGCGGATCGGCGCGCCGCGCTACGCCCCGACACCGGTCGACGCGGCGGCGGCAGCGGTGACCGAGGCGGAGCGGCAGCAGAGCCTGACCCGGTCGCGTACCGACATGATGCGCGCCTTCGCCGAGACCACCGCCTGCCGGGGCCAGACGTTGCTGGCCTACTTCGGCGAGCAGATGACCGGGATCTGCGGGCACTGCGACAACTGCCACGCGGGCACCAGCGTGCCCGACGACGGCTCGGTCGGCCCGTTCCCCGTACACAGCCAGGTGCGGCACGCCGAGTGGGGTTCCGGGCTGGTGCTCAGTTACGAGGAAGGGCGGATGACCGTCCTGTTCGACGAGGTCGGGTACAAGACGCTGTCGGTCAGCGTGGTGTCCGAACAGGGGTTGTTGACGCTGGACTAACCTGAGCCGGCCGCTGCCGCCCCGGACGGCACGTCGACTGGAGGTTCGCCACCGACGACGGGACGGGTCGGGCCGCGTGGGCGGCAGCAGACAACGACGTGAACGACGAGCGGGAGGGGCGGGTCGTGATCGAAGAACCGGCGTACACCGGTTTCGGTTTCTCCGACGAGGAGTGGGGGCTGTTGGTCGGCCTGCCACAGTCGGTGCTCACCGCGGCGAGCGCCGCCGAGTCCGACGGCACCCGGGCGACGATGGCCGAGGGCGCCGCCGGCCTGGAGACCATCTCCGGCGGTCGGGAGTCGGCCAGCCCGCTGGTGGCCGCCGTGGCCGGCGAGATCGTCAGCCGGGTCGGTGACCCGGAGGCCGGTGAGGAGCTGCCGCTCATCGCGCCCGCAGACCCGCGCGGCTACGCCGAGGACGTGCTGGGCCGGGCCAAGGAGGCGTCCGCCCTGCTGGCCGCCAAGGTGGACGAGGGCGAGGCGGGCGCGTACCGGCACTGGCTGGTGGAGATCGCCGATCAGGTGGTCACCGCGGCCAGCACCGGCGGCGTGCTGGGCCTGGGCGGCAGCGTGGTCAGTCCGTCGGAGCGCCGCTTCCGCGACCGGCTGGCCCAGGTCCTCAACGACTGAGCGACTCTCCGCCCGCCCCGTTGTCGGTGACGGTCTACCGACCGTCGCGGCAACGGGGCGGGCGCGTCAGGCGAGCCGACGGCGGAAGAGCACGCCGGACAGCAGCACGGCGAGGGCGAGCAGGCCGACACACCAGGCCGCCGCCTGGGTGGGTGCGGTACCGACCGGGGTGTCCAGCAACAGCCCGCGCAGGGACTCGATGACCGGCGTGACCGGCTGGTGCTCGGCGAAACCACGCAGCCAGCTGGGCATGGTCTCGACCGGCACGAAGGCGCTGCTCGGATAGGGCAGGAACATGACCAGGAAGGTGTAGCCGTTGGCGGCCTCCGGGGTCCGGGCCAGCAGGCCGAACGCCGCCGACAGCCAGGACACCGCCAGCAGGAACAGCAGCAGCACCCCGGCAGCGGCCAGCCAGCGCAGCGGCACGACGGCCGGCCGGAACCCGATGGCTACGGCCACCCCCAGCACCAGCACGGTGGACACCGCGTTGCGGGCCACACTCGCCACCACGTGCCCGGTGAGGATGGAGGTGGCACCCACGTCCATGGTGCGCAACCGTTCGATCATGCCGTTGGTCAGGTCCATGGTGACGCTGACCGCCGTACCGGCGGCACCGAAGCCGGCGCAGAGCAGCAGCACACCGGGCACCACGTAGGTCACGTACGCCGAGCCGGTCTCGATCGCCCCGCCGAAGAGATAGACGAAGAGCACCATCAGGATCACCGGCAGCAGCAGCGAGGTGAGCAGCGCGTCGATGTTGCGGCTGGACAGTCGCAGGCACCTGCCGATCATCACGGCGGTGTGCGTCGGGCGCAGGGTCAGCTCAGACACCGGCCACCTCCCGCTCGGGGCTCGGTCGCCCGGTCAGGGTGAAGAAGACGTCGTCGAGGGTGGCCTCCCGGACGGTGAACCGGACCACTGCGTCCCGGGACGGGTCGACCTCGTCGAGCAGGCTGCGGACCTGTGGGGCGCTGCCGTCGGTGGCCACCGACAACGCCAGCCGGGCGGGCTCGCGGTGGGTGACGCGGTCGCCCAACCGCCGCGCCGCCTCGGCGAGCGCGGCGGCGTCGCGCCAGGTCAGCTCCAACCGCTGGGCACCGAAGCGGCGTTTGAGGTCGGTGGCCGTCCCCTCGGCGACGAGTCCGCCGCCGTGCAGCACCATGATCTGGTCGGCGAGGCGGTCGGCCTCCTCCAGGTACTGCGTGGTGAGCAGCACCGTCACCCCGGCGTCGGCCAGCTCGCCGATCACCTCCCACAGCGCCTGCCGACTGCGCGGGTCCAGGCCGGTGGTGGGCTCGTCCAGGAAGATCACCGACGGGGAGCCGACCAGGCTGGCCGCCAGGTCGAGGCGGCGGCGCATCCCGCCGGAGTACGTCATCACCCGCCGCCGGGCGGCGTCGGCCAGGTCGAAGCGGTCCAGTAGCGCCGCAGCGCGGGCCCGGGCCGCCGGTGCCCGTAACCCGGCGAGCCGGGCCAGCATGGTCAGGTTCTCCACGCCGGTCTGCGTGTCGTCGAGCGCCGCGTGTTGTCCGGCGAGGCTGATCGTGCGGCGTACCCGTCGTCGCTCACGCACCACGTCGTGCCCGGCGACCCGGGCGGTACCCGAATCCGGCCGGGTCAGCGTCGCCAGGATCCGCACCGTGGTGGTCTTGCCGGCCCCGTTCTGACCCAGCAGGGCGTGCACCCCGCCGGTGGGTACCCGCAGGGTCAGCCCGTCGAGCACGACGAGGTCTGCGAAGGACTTGCGCAGGTCGACGAGTTCGACCGCTGGCGGCCCATGCACCATTACCACAACCCGTAATCTGTGTATGCCATACGCTTATATGCGTAGACAATACGCAGAAGTTATGCTGGCGGTCAACGCCGGTGTGGGAGGTGGAGTGGACGAACCCGACGTCGAGCTGCCCGAGAACGTGGCGTTCGCCTGGGGCCTTCGCGACCACCCGAGCCGTGGCCCGAAACGCAGCCTCAGCCTCGAACAGGTCGTCGCCGCCGGCATCCAGATCGCCCAGGCCGAAGGGCTGGCGGCGGTGTCGATGAGCCGGGTGGCCGGCGAGTTGGGCGTGGCGACCATGTCGCTGTACCGGTACGTGCCGACCAAACAGGACCTGCTCGACTTCATGGTGGACACCGCCTTCGGTCCGCCACCGGCCCCGCGCGGCGCCGACGAGGGGTGGCGGCCGGCACTGGCGCGATGGGGCGAGGGCAACGTCGCGGCGCTGCGCCGACAACCCTGGATGCGGCACGTGCCGATCAGCGGGCCACCCATCACCCCGAACCAGGTGCGGTGGATGGAGTACGGTCTCGCCGCGCTGCGCGGCACCCACCTACGGGCCAACGAACGGATCTCCGTGATCATGCTGGTCAGCGGGTACGCCCGCAGCTGGGCCACGCTCACCGCCGACATCGCCGAGGCCGCCGCCCGCACCGGGCAGACGCCCGAGCAGGTCGGCCAGCGTTACTGGCATCACCTCGCCAGGGTCACCGGCTCCGGCCCCTACCCGGCGATCCACGAACTGCTGGCCGAGGGCGACGATCACGACGACGGCGACATCGACCTCGAGTGGCGGTTCGGGCTGGGCCGGATCCTCGACGGCGTGGCCGCGATGATCGAGAAACGGGCCGAGGAGGTGGCCGACCCCGCCGGTGACGGTACGTCCGCCGACGATTGACGCCCCCGGTCAGCCCCGCGTCAACAGGGTCAACACCGCCCGTTCGGCCTGCTCCGCAGAGGTCCCCTCGGGCACCGGGGCGACCACACCGTCGTGGAACAGGTCCACCACCCTCGGATCCACATACGACGCCCGAGCCACCGTCGGCGTGTTACCCAACAGCTCCGCCACCTGCCGCATCACCGACGCCACCGCCCGACGGCGGGCGGTGGCCGACCGGGCGGAGGCGAGCGCGGACAGCTCCGTCGCCGCCCGTACCGTCGCATGCCAGGTACGGAAGTCCTTCGCGGTCATCTCACCGCCGCTGGCCTCACGGAGATAGTCGTTGACCTCGTCGGCCCGGACGTCGCGCCACTGCCGCCCGTCCCAGTAGCCGAACAACCGGTCAGCCGCCCGGCGACGCCGCCGCAGGTCGGTCAGCACCCGGCACAACTGCGGATCGGTGATCAACCGTGCCTGCTCGATGCCGCCCTTGGCCGGAAACTCGAACAGCACGCAGCCCCGGCGCAGCCGGGCGTGCTCCGGGCGCAGGGTCGCCACCCCGAACGTGGGATCGTCGCCCGCCGCGTACTGGTCGCTGCCGACCCGGAAGGCGCCCATGTCCAGCAGTCGGGTCACCGTGGCCAGCACCCGCTCCCGGCGCAGCCCCCGCACCGTCAGGTCGTGGCCGACCCGCTCGCGCAACACCGGGAGCCGACCCGCCACCTCCAGCACGTGGTCGAACTTCGCCTCGTCCTGCCGCTGCCGCCACACCGGGTGGTAGAGGTACTGTCGGCGACCGGCAGCGTCGACGCCGATGGCCTGGATGTGCCCGTTGGGATACGGCGAGATCCACACCTCCTGCCAGGCCGGCGGGATGACCAGTGCCCGCAGGCGGGCCAACTCGTCGGGATCGCGTACCGGCTCGCCGCGCGGGTCCAGGAACGACCAGCCGCTACCGCGCCGACGCCGCCGGTACCCGGGCCGACTCGGATCGCTACGCCGCAACCGCACGGTCCCCCCGCACCACCCGCTCCACGTCGTCGACGGCGGCCAGCACCTCGTCCACCCCGAGAGCGACCATCGTGGGATGGTCACCTACCCCGTCCCAGTCCGGCCATGCCCGCGCACCGGCCCAGAGCACCCGGTGTCGTCGACGTTCCGGCGGCGGCCCCCACCGGGCGGGCGGGACCGGACCGAACAACACCACCGACGGGGTGCGGTAACCGGTGGCCAGATGCGCCACGCCGGTGTCCCCGCTGACCACCAGGCGCGCACCGGCGATCAGCGCGGCGAGCCGGGCCAGGTCCGTCCGGCCGGCCAGCACCGAGGCGGCGGGCAACCCGGCCTGGTACGCGATACCGGCCGCCAGCGCCCGCTCCGCCGCGCTGCCGGTCACCACCACCCGGTGTCCCCGCCCGGTCAGCTCCCGGGCCAGAGCCGCGAACCGGTCCGCCGGCCAGCGCTTGGCCCGCTCCTTCGAGCCGGGATGCAGCACCGTGACACCGCTGGCCGTCACCGCTGCGTCCGGCCGACGCAGATCCAGGTCGCCCGGATCGGCCACGATCCCGTACCCGCGCAGCAGCCGGCACCAGCGCGACACCTCGTGCTCGTCATCGTGCCACGGCGGCCCGTCGACGTGCGCCGCCTCGGCGTTGGCGAACGCGAGCAGTCGGCCGGGGCGTACCGCCGCCAACAGCCGGTGCGACTGCGGCCCCTGGCCGTGCAGATTCACCGCCACCGTCACCCGCCCACCGGGGCGGTCCAGCCGCGTCAGGTCGGCGGTGGGCAGCAGCTCGTCCACCCCGCCGACCAGCTCGACGAGCGGACCGAGCCAGGCCGGCGCGGCGAGCACCAACCGCTCGTCCGGGTAGGCCGCCCGCAACGCCCGCAACGCCGGGACCGCAGTGGCGAGGTCACCGACGCCGAGGGCACGCAAGGCCAGGATCACGGGTACGACGTCTCCTGATCGGCGCAGACCACCATCTCGCGGATCGCGCAGCCGGCCGGCTGGGACAGCGCGAACATCACCGCGGCAGCGGTGTCGGCCGGATCGTTGAGGATCGCGTCCGGACCGGGCCGGTACTGCGCGTCACGCTCGTCGAAGAAGGCCGTCCGCATCCCACCCGGGACGAGCAGCGTGACACCGACCGAACCGGCCAGTTCGGCGGCGAGCGCCCGGGTGAACCCGACCACCCCGAACTTCGCCGCGCAGTACGCCGTCGCATCGCTGACCGCCTTGACACCGAGCGTGGAGGCCACCGTCACGACGGTGCCCCGGGAGGCCGTCAGGAACGGCAACGCGGCCCGGATCACCGCGGCGGTGGCCAGCAGGTCGACGGCGACGATCCGGTCCCAGGTCTCGCCGGGCACGTCGGCGAGCCGACCGGGCACGTCGATGCCGGCGGCGGTGACCACGCCGTCCAGCCCGCCCGCCTGCTCGGCCAGCTGGCGGGTGGCGGCCTCCGCGCCACGGGTGTCCGCCAGGTCGCACTCCACCCAGGGCACCCCGTCCGCCGGCGCCTGCCGGTCCAGCACCAGGGGCCGACCACCGGTGGCGGCCACCGCCGCCACCACGGCCGCGCCCAGTCCACTGGACCCCCCGGTGACCAGCACCGTCCGCCCGGTACCCGACCCACTCCTCGCACTCACCGGGAAACCTCCGTTCGCGACTGCGGGGCTCGCAACACCGACCCACTCCTCGCACTCACCCGGAAACCTCCGTTCGCGACTGCGGGGCTCGCAACACCGGCTCACTCCTCGCACTCACCGACGAACCTCCAGGATGCTGCGGTCGGCGCTCGCGGCGATCAGCTCGGTGGTGGAGCGACCGTCCAGATAGGGCACCACCACCGTGTGCCCGCCCCATCGACGCAAGAGCGCCGCCTCCGGGAGGTCGGTGCCGTCACCACCGCCGGTGGCGTAGTCCCCACCCTTGACCCAGATGTCCGGACGCAGCCAGGACAATGCCGCCTCCGGCGTCGGCTCGTCGAAGATCATCACCGCGTCGACGCAGCTCAGCGCGGCCAGTAGCCGACTGCGGTCGTCCTGACGCATCACCGGACGACCCGGCCCCTTGAGCCCGGCGACGCTGGCATCGGAGTTGAGACAGACGACCAGGCAGTCACCGAGCTGCCGGGCGGCCTGCAACGTCGCCACGTGGCCGGCGTGCAGCAGGTCGAAGCAGCCACCGGTCGCCACGACCGTCCCCCCGGCGGCCCGGACCCGAGCGACCACGGCGGCGGACGCGGCCACCCCGACCCGATCGCCGGCCACCGCCGCGTGCACCGCCTGCGGCGCACGCCGTACCGCCGTCGGCAGGGCGGTCGCCACCCCGCCGTCCGCCACGTACGCCGAAGCCTGCGCCACCGCCTCCTGCACCGCCTCGGAGACCAACGCCCCACGGGCCAACGCGAGACCGGCGGCGACGGCGAAGCGGTCACCCGCACCGCAGGTGTCCCCCTCGGCGGCCACCGGAGCGGGCACCATCAGCGGAGTCGACGCGGTATGGCTGAGCAACGCGCCGTCGGCACCGAGCGTCACCGCGACCGCACCCGCCCGCCAGCGCTGCCGCAGCCGTTGCGCCCCCTCGGCGGCGGTGGCCAGTCGGGTGGCGCCGATCGGTGCCTCCATCAGCTCCCGCACCTCGGCCTCGTTCGGGGTGACCAGGTTCGCCCCGGGCACTGCGGCGGGCCCCCGGGGGTGCGGATCCCACACCAGCGGGGCGCGGATCGACGCCAGGGCCGCCCGCAGCGCCGGATGCCGCGCCACCGCCCGGCCGTAGTCGCTGACCAGCACCACCGACGCCCGCTCCAGCACCCGCAGCACGGCGTCGCTCGGCTCCCCCAACTCCCCCACCCCGCCGCCCCGGTCGTGGCGCAGCAGCACCCGACCAGCGGAGCGCAGGCGGATCTTCTCGGGGGTCGCACCGGTCAGCCGCAGCGGATAGACCTGTACCCCGGCGGCGGCGAGCAGGACGCTCAGCCGAGCCCCACCGGCGTCGTCGGCCAACGCGGTCACCAGCACCACCTCGGCACCCTGCGCGGCGGCGAACACGGCGGAGAGGCCGGCCCCGCCGGGCCGGTCCACGTGCGCGATCTCGTCGAGCACGGGCACCGGCGAGTCCGGACAGAGCCGGTTGACCACACCCTCGACGTCCCGGTCGAGCAGGGTGTCGCCGACCACCACCACGGGTCCCGTCACGCTTGCCTCCTCACGCCTGCACCGGCCGGACGGCGTCGCCGTCCAGCACCACCTCGACACCGGCCCGCACCACGTCGGCCGCGCCGACCGACGGCTGCTCCGCCATCGCCTGCTCGACGTATTCGCAGAGCAGGTGGCTGGAGACCAGGTGCAGTTCCTGGACCACCTGGGTGTCCGGGGAGTCCACGGCGAGCACCTCGTGACACGCCTCGGCGAGCGGGTTCGGCGTCGGCCCGGTGAACGCCCAGCACCGCAGCCCCGCCTCCCGACCGGCCCGCGCGGCGGCGAGCAGGTTGCCGCTGCCGCCGCTGGTGGACAGCAGCAGCAGGACGTCGTCGGGTCGGCCGTGCGCGCGGACCTGCCGGGCGAAGACCTCCGCGTAGCCGTAGTCGTTGCCGATCGCGGTCAACGCCGACGTCTCGGCGTGCAGCGCGATGGCGGAGAACGGCTGCCGGTCGTCGCGCAGCTTGCCGACCAGTTCGGCGGTCAGGTGCTGGGCCTCGGCCGCGCTGCCGCCGTTGCCGGCGACGAGCAGCCGACCGCCGTCGGTGAGCCGCCGGGCCAGCGTCGCGCCCCACCGGGCGAGCAGTGGCTCGCAGCGCCGGAACGGCGGCAGCGCCGCGGTCAGGTGTGCCAGGTGCGCGTCGAGCAGACTCATCAGGCCACCACCCGGGTGGGTCGGTGCACGGCGACCACCTCGTCGTACACCTCGGCGAGGCGCTGGGCGGTGACCTCCCACGAGTAGTGCCGGCGGGCTCGGGCGCGCGCCGCGCCCGCGTACGCGAACCGGCGGATCCGATCGTCGAGCAGCGCCCGCAGCGCCTCCCCCAGCGCCCTCGGGTCCCGCGCCGGCACCAGGTCCCCGGTCACGCCGTCGACCACCGTGTCCCGCAGGCCACCGACGGCGGTGGCCACCACGGGAACCCCGCACGCCATCGCCTCCAGCGGGGTCAGCCCGAACGGCTCGTACCAGGGCGCGGCGACCAGGATGTCCGCCGAGCGGTACCAGCGCCCCATCTCCTCCCGGGGCACCGCGCCGACCAGGCGGACCCGGTCGACGACGCCGCAGCTACCGGCGAGCGCCCGCAACCGCCGGGCGTACGGGTCGGTCTCCAGCAGACCGGCCGGTGGGCCACCGACCACCACGCACTCGGCCTCGGGCACGTGCGCCATCGCCCGGACCACCGTCTGGAAGCCCTTGCGTTCCACCAGCCGACCCACGGTGAGGATCCGGGGCCGATCAGGTTCCCGCTCGGCGGCCGGGCCGAGCGGGGCGAACGTGGTCAGGTTCACCCCGGACGGGATGACGGTCATCGCCGAGCGGGGCACGCCCATCCGGACCAGCTCGCCGACCTCGTCACGGCACTGGGCGACGACCCGGTCCACCGAGCGGCCCAGGTGGCGCTCGTAGCTGATCCGCCGGGCCGGGCTGGTGTCCTGCACGCCCTGGTGACGCCGTTTCACCGTGCCGAGCGCGTGGAACGTCTGCACCACCGGCACCCCGGTGCGCCGGCCGGCCTCCAGCGCGGCCAGCCCACTCATCCAGAAGTGCGCGTGGACCACCTCGGGGGTCCAGTCGCCGCCTCGCCACCGGTCCATCAGCCAGGCCCCGAACGGGCGCATGTGCGGCAGCAACGCGTCCTTCGCCACCGGCTCGGCCGGACCGGCCGGGACGTGCACCACGTCGTAACCGTCCGGACTACGGACGGTCACCGGTAGGTCCACCGCGTCGCGGCGGGTGTAGACCCGGACGTCGTGTCCGGCGGCGGCGAGCGCGGCGGAGAGCTCCGCCACGTGCGTGTTCTGGCCACCGGCGTCCTCACCGCCCAGGATGGCGAGCGGGCTGGCGTGCTCCGAGATCATCGCTATCCGCATACTTCCTCCTCCAGCAGCCGGTCCCAGTCGGTGAGGAATCGGTCGAGGCCGTACCGTTCGCGGGCGGCGACGCGGGCCTGCGCGCCCGCGCGGGCCGCCCGCTGTGGGTCCGTGACGAGGCGTTCGGCGGCCTCCAGCAGCACGTCCACCCGGGTGGCGAGGGCACCGGCGCCCGGCGGGACCGCCATCACCGCCTCGGTGGTGGCCAGCGCCACCACCGGCATGCCCATCGTCATCGCCTCGATCAGGCTCAGCCCCAGCGACGTCCACCGGCACAGGTGCAGGTACGCCCGGCGGCGCGCCAACTCGGCGTGCATCCGGTGTTGTGGCACGTCGTCGTGGCTGGTCAGCCGGTCGGCCGGCAGACCGAGGTGCTCGGCCAGCCCGGCCACCTTCATGCCGAAGACGTCCAGGGGGGCGATCTCGGCGAACCGGGGCAGCAGGTCGGTGCCGGTGACCCGCCAGCGGCGTACCGGCTCGTTGATCACGACGGCCAGCCGGTCGAGTTCACCGGTCCAGGTCGCCGTCGGCGTCACGATGCCGTGGTCGACGACGGTGGTACGGGTCGCGCCGGTGTCCCAGAACAGCTCGTTGAAGGCCGTCACGTGGGCGATGAGCAGGTCGTCCCGGTCGGCCATCGGGTGGCGGCTGTTGGGGACCTGACCGTCCTTCGGCGTGTTGTGCTCCACATAGATCGCCGGCAGGTCCCGGCCGGGGCGGCGACCGAGCCACTGCTGCGCCAGGTCGAGTTCCTCGGGACGTTGCAGGATCACCACGTCGACCTCGGCGGTACGCAACTGCTCCGGGCTCACCTCCGCGGCGCTCTCCGGCCAGGTGTAGGTCCGGGCCCGGCCCAGCCCGTACGGTCCCCGGTCCGGGGTGGCCGGGATCAGATACCGGTGCTTGCCGTGCACGAACGAGGTGGTCCAGGACCCGTGCACGTGCCAGAGCAGGATGTTCATCGGCCGCCCCCACCGCCGACGGTGGCCACCTCGGGGGTTGCCCGCGATCCGGTCGAGCCGGTGGCCGGCCGGTCCGGCGGTACGCCCAACAGCCGCAACGCGTCGAGGACGGCGGCCGGCTCGACGCCGCTGAGACAGGGGTGCCCGGGTACCGGACACCGTGCGGCGCGGGTGTCCCGGCAGGCGGCGGTGGCGTCGCCGAGGCGTACCGTCGGCACCCGCCACGGCCCCCACTGGCCGAACGGGACGGTGGGGGCGAAGAGGCTGACCACCGGCACGCCGTACGCGGCGGCCAGGTGCGCCGGCCCGGTGTTGCCGACCACCACCGCACCGGCGGCGGCCACGATCCCGGCCAACTCGGCCAGGTCGGTCCGGCCACCGAGGTCCCGGCCGTGCCGACCGGCGACCCGCGCGGTGAGGTCCCGCTCGTGCGGGCCGCCGGTGACCACCACCCGGTGCCCGGCGGCGCACAGTTCCTCGGCGATCCGTTCGGCCAGCTCGGGCGGGCACCCCCGGGCCTGGGCCGCCGAGCCGGGATGCAGCACCACGTAGCCCGGTTCGCCGGCCTCCGGCGGCGGCGGTGGGACCGGACGCAGCCGCAGGTGCGGTTCGTCGTCGCCGTCGAGCACGTAGCCGGCGGCGGCGGCCAGCGAGAGGGCCCGCTCGGCCTCCGGCACACCGACCGGCACCCGGTGGCGCACGTCCAGCAGGCTGCCCGGGTAGTCGTCGCTGATCGCCGCGATCCGGGCGACCCCGGCCATCCGCAGCAGCAGGGCCAACGGCAACGGCGACTGGTGGAACGAGGTGAAGACGACCGCCTCGTCGGCGCCCACCGCCGCCAACCGGGTGACCAGGGCGGCCATCTCCTGCGGATCCACCGGCCCGGGTGCCGGGTCGATCCAGGGCAGCCGGTGCTCGATCACCTCGTCGACGCCGGGCAGCAGGTCGGCGGCGGCCCGCCCGCGCGGTCCGCAGAGCAGCACCACCCGCCGCGCCCCGGCGGCGACCGCCCGGATTCCCGGTCCGGTCACCAGCACGTCCCCCGCCGAGTCCGACCGCACCACCAGGACCGTGCGGCCGTTGCCGGGACCTTTGACGCGAACACGGCGGGCGACCGTGGCACCGGCCCGCGCCACCGACTCCGCCGGGCTCAGCGCCGCCTGGCGGCGCAGGATCTCCGTGACGGCCGAGGGCAGATCGGCGGCCACCCAGGGGGCTGCCGCCACCTCCTCGGCGCGGGTCACCGGCGTCGGAACCAGCACCCCGGCGGCACCGGCGGCCAGCGCCGCCGTGACGTCCCGGCCGATGTCACCGATCATGACGCAGCGGGTGGGTACGGTGCCCAACGCTCGGGCGGCGGCGTACACCAGGCCCGGTCTCGGCTTCCGGCACGCGCAGTCGTCCCCGTCGTCGTGCGGACACACCTGCCAGGAGTCGAACGGGCCGAGCAGGTCCTCGATGCGGCGGTGCACCTGGTCCAGTTGCCGCTCGGTGAACAGCCCCCGGGCCAGCCCGGACTGGTTGGTCACCACGGCGAGTTTCAGCCCGGCCGCCCGCAGCCGGTCCAGCGCCGCGCGGGCCCCCGGCATCGGCCGCACCTTGTCCGGATCCGAGTTGTACGGCACGTCCTCGACCAGGGTGCCGTCTCGGTCCAGCAGCACCGCGTCGAACAGGATCGGGCGGGACATGACCCGGCCGGGATCGGCCAGCACCCCGGCTGACCTGCGCTGATCCGGCTCCTCCTGGTCCTGTCGCACGGGCGGCGGGTTCCCTGCGCCCCGGTGAGTAAACGTCACCCGCGACGCGGTCGGCGATACCGCGCGCCGACGGCACCCACTCGGCCGCCCGCGATGGCCTTACCCGCGGTCGCCGAGAAGCTAACCCGGCCCACCCGTTAGCCGGGGCCGTGCGCCGGGTACCGAGGGGCGGTGGCGGTTGTGGAGCAAGTAATCGAGGCCCCGGCCCGGCAGGTGTGGGCGGTGCTCGCGGACGGGTGGACCTACAGCGACTGGGTGGTGGGCACCGCCCACATGCGCGACGTGGACGAGGAGTGGCCCCGGGTCGGCACCCGGCTGCACCACCGGGCCGGGCCCTGGCCGTTCTCCCTGGAGGACTGCTCGGTGGTGCTGGCCTGTGAACCGGAGCGCAAGCTCGTGCTCCGCGTCCAACTCTGGCCGGCCGGGGAGGCCGTCGTGGTCTTCACCCTGGAACCGGTCGGCTCGGACACGACCCGGGTGAGGCTGGCCGAGGACTTCGCCGCCGGGCCGCTGCGCTGGATCCGCACCAAAATCAACGACCTGGTGCTGCACCAACGCAACAAGGAGACCCTGAACCGGCTCGCCGACATCGCCCGTCGGCAGAAGTCGCCGGGCTGAGCGCGGGGCGCTGCGCCAGGGGAGCCATTTCCCCCCGGAAGGGACAAGTAGCTACGCTCTCAGTAGCCCTGTCCGCAGACCGAGGATGTCCCCCATGATCGAACCCGTCCAGTTACCCTCGCCGTGGCGGGACGTGCGCCTGACCGTCGTGGTCCCGACCTACAACGAGGCAGGCAACCTGCCGGTGCTGGTCGAGCGTCTCCTCGCGCTGCCCCTTCCCGGCCTGAAGATCCTGGTCGCCGACGACAACTCCCCCGACGGCACCGGCGAGGTCGCCGACAAACTCGCCATAGAGCATCCGGAGCGGGTACAGGTCGTGCACCGGCCCGGCAAGGAGGGTCTCGGCCGGGCGTACGTGGACGGAATCGGCCGGGCCCTCGACGGCGGGGCCGAGTACGTGGCGCAGATGGACGCCGACCTGTCCCACCCACCGGAGGCCCTGCCGGGAATGCTCGGTGCCCTGCTGTCCACTCAGGCCGGCGTGGTCATCGGGTCACGCTACGTGCCCGGCGGGGAGCTGGACGAGAACTGGCCGCTGTACCGGCGGGCGCTCAGCGGCTGGGCGAACCTGTACGTGCACACGCTGCTGCGGGTACGGATCCGGGACCTCACCGCCGGTTTCAAGATCTGGCGGGCCGACGCGCTGCGCGACATCGGCCTGGAGCGGGTGCAGTCCAACGGTTACAGCTTCCAGGTCGAGATGCACTACCTCGCCACCAAGCTGGGGCACACCATCCTGGAGGTGCCGATCCGGTTCGAGGAGCGGCGCGACGGCGCGTCGAAGATGACCACCGCCACCAAGATCGAGAGCGCGTTGATGCCGTTCAAGCTGCGCACCCGGCACCGCAACATCGGGCCCTGACCGGCCCGCTCACGCGTACACCGCCCGGTGGGCGGTGGCCATCGCGCGTCGGTACCACCCGCCGGTGAGGGCCCGGTCGCGGGCCAGGGCGGCACGGGCGGCGTTCGCGCCGGGCGCCCCGTGCACCCCGCCGCCGGGATGTGCCGACGCGCTGGCCAGGAAGAGCCGGTCCACCGGGGTGTCGGCACGACCGAGGCCGGGCACCGGCCGGAGGAACAACTGCTGGTAGGGGGCGGCGGTGCCACCACCCAACGCGCCGCCGACCAGGCTCGGGTTGGCCTGTTCCAACTCGGCCGGTCCGGCCACGTGCCGGCCCACCACCAGGGCACGGAAGCCGGGCGCGGCAGCCTCCAGCACCGCCTCCATCCGCTCCACGTGGGCCAGGACGTCGTCGGAACGCCAGTGGCGGCGAAACGGCAGATGGGTGTACGACCAGAGGGACTCGGTGCCCGGCGGCGAGTGGCTCGGATCGGCCACCGTCATCTGCCCCACCAGCAGGAACGGATCGGCGGGCAGCTCACCCTGGGCCAGCTTGGCGGCGTAGCCGGTCAACCCGTTGAGGTCCGCCCCCAGGTGCACGGTGCCGGCAGTGGCCAGCCGACGGTTCGTCCAGGGCATCGGCGCGGACAGCGCCCAGTCCACCTTCAGGGTCGACCCGTCCCAGCGGAAGTGCTCCAGGTCGGCCACCAGGCGCGGCGGCAGCCCGGCGGGACCGACCAGGTCCAGGTACAACGCGGGAGCGGGAACGTCGGCGAGCACGGCGCGCCGGGCCCGCCAGTCGGTGCCGCCGACGGTACGCACCCCCATCGCCCGGCCCCGGGCGGTGAGGATCCGCTCCACCCGGGCGCCGTAGACGATCCGCCCACCGCGCTCGGTCAACCGGGCCACCAGCGCGTCGGTGATCTTCTGCGCGCCGCCCTCCGGCACCGGCCAGCCGACCTGTTGCCCGAGCATGGCGAGCAGCCAACCGTAGACGCCGGATCCGGCCTCCTGGGTGGACAGATCCGTGTGCAGGGCGCAGCCGGCCAGCAACGCCGGTCCACCGGCGCCGTCGAACAGTTCCCCGCCGAGCCGACTCACCGGCAGCACCAGCCGCCGGGCCAGCCGCAGTGAGCCGCCGACCCGCAGCCGGCGCAGCAGGTCGAGTCCGCCGCGTACCGGCGGGAACGGGGTGGTGATCAGAGCCATCATCGGGTCGGCGACCTGCTGCCACTGCGCGTACGCGGCCAGCCAGCGCTCGCCGTCGCCGGGGGCGAAGGTCTCCAGCGACGCCGCCGTGACGTCGGGGTCGCGGTTGAGCACGGCCGCCCGGTCGTCGGGGAACAGGTGGGCCAGCACGTCCGGGGCGTGCCGCCAGGCGAGCCCGTAGCGGGTCAGGTCGAGCCCGCGCAGCACGGGTGAGGCGAAGCCGAGCGGGTAGAACGAGCTGAACAGATCGCTGAGGTAGCCGGGTGCGGTCACCTGCGCCGACCGCACCGCCCCGCCGGGCACCTCGGTCGCCTCCAACACCAGCACGTCCCAGCCCGCGTCGGCCAGCAGGTTCGCGGCGACCAGTCCGTTGTGTCCGGCACCGACGACGACGGCGTCGGCCCGCTCGGCACCGAGGGAGCCTGGCGAAGTCATCCGTGGACGCTACCCCGAGTCGTACCGACGAAACGTTTGCCGCAGCCCGACCCGGGCATCCAGCGCGCCATGTACACGGTCACGCAGCTCATCGGTGGGGTCTGGGGTGCCGGCGGGGAGGCCGGCGAGTGGACGGTGCACGACCCGGCGGACGACCGGCCGGTGACCAGGGCACCCATCGCCACGCCCGACGAGGTCGACAAGGCGGTGGCGGCGGCCCGGGGTGTCGCGTCCGAGTGGGCCGCGACGGCCCCGGCGGAACGGGCCGCGACACTGCACCGGATCGCCGACGCCGTCGCCGAGGTCGCCGACGATCTCGCGTACGCGACGACCGCCGAGATGGGCAAGCCGCTCGGCGACGCCCGGGGCGGCGTCGACGCGGGCATCGCCACCCTGCGGCAGTACGCCGAACTCGCGCCGGCCCGAGGTGGACGTACCCTGCACGGCGACCACGCGGCGCTGGACTTCATGACGCCGCAGCCGCGTGGCGTGGTGGCCGCCATCACGCCGTGGAACGACCCGGTCGCGGTGTCCTGCGGACTGCTCGGCGCGGCCCTGGTCACCGGCAACGTGGTGCTGCACAAGCCCAGTGAGCGCACCCCGGCGACCGGCTGGCTGCTGGCCCGCGCGTTCGACAGTGCCCTGCCGGCGGGCGTGCTGTCGCTGATCGTCGGCGACGCCACGACCGGCGCGGCGCTGGCCGCCGCCGAGGTGGACATGGTGGCCCACGTCGGTTCCAGCGCCGCCGGTCAGGCGATCGCCACGGCCGCCGCCGGCACCGGCGCCAAGGTGCTGCTGGAGAACGGCGGCAGCGACCCGTTGATCGTCGACGCCGACGTCGACCCGGTCTGGGCCGCCGGCCAGGCCGCGCTGGGTGCGTTCGCCAACGCGGGGCAGATCTGCGTCGCGGTGGAGCGGATCTACGCCCACCGGGACGTCGCCGAGGACTTCGTGGACGCGCTGGTCGAGCGGGCCGCCGCGCTGCGCGTCGGACCGGGGCGGGATCCGGACACCCAGCTCGGCCCGCTGGTCGACCGACGGCACCGCGACCACGTCCACGGGCAGGTGACCGCCGCGGTGGCCGACGGTGCCCGGCTGCGCGTCGGCGGCACCCTGCCGCAGGGCCCGGGGGCCTTCTACCCGGCGACGGTCGTCGACGGCTGCCGGCACGATCTGGCGCTCATCCGCGAGGAGACGTTCGGGCCGGTCGCCGCCGTGGTGGTGGTCGACTCGTTCGCCGAGGCGCTGCGGTGCGCGGCCGACTCACCGTACGGGTTGGCGGCGACGGTGCTGACCGCGTCGATGAGCCACGCCCAGCGGGCCTGGCGGGAGCTACCGGTCGGCACGGTCAAGGTGAACTCGGTCTTCGGTGGCGCGCCCGCCGGTGCCGCGCATCCGCGTCGCGCCAGTGGTCAGGGCTTCGGCTACGGACCTGAACTGCTCGACGAGTTCACCGCCACCAAGGCGGTGCACATCGAGGCGCCCGGGGGCGGCCACTGGTGAACCAGCCGGAACCGACCGGGGCCCGGCGAGCCGCCGGGGCCGGATCGACGGGTACGCCGATCGGGCCCCGGGCGGACGGCCGTGAGCTCAGCGGCCACGGGCCTTGCGGGTCTGCCGGTCGTTGGCCTTCTGGATGGCCTTCACCAGTTCCGGCTTGGTCATCCTCGACCGTCCCGGCACGTCCAGGTCGCGAGCCACCCGCATGAGATGCTCCTTGGATGCGTTCGCGTCCACCCCACCGGCGGTCGGTGCCCGCCGGGCCGGGCCGCCGCCTGCGGCCTGCTGGTCGCTGGGGCCCTTGCGCCCCTTCGGCTCCCAGTGGTCACCGACCTTCTCGAACTGATGTTTGACCGCGGCGAACGCGGCACGGTGCGCCCGCTCGCCCTCACCGTAGGTCTCGACCGCGGAATCGTGTGTCTTCACCCAGGTGCGCTGGGCCTTCTCCGGGGAGCGCCGCAGCGTGCTGGGCAGTACCTCGCGCCCGGGCATCTCGAACCTCCTCCGTCTGCGAGCGATTCGAATTCGGGTACCCCCGCGACGCGGCGGCAAACACCGTCGGCGTTTGCTCTTGCCCGGAGCCGGGTACCGGCCCGGCCATCGACGGACCGTACGCGCCGGCCGTGTCCCAGGGAGCGGTGATGACGACGACGAACCCCGACGCTCCGACGGCCGACACCCCGATGCCTCGGCTACCCGGGATCCGCCAACTGCACTGGCAGACCTGGCGCGGCGTGCTGGTCCGGGCCGGGCGCAACTACCTGCGGGACAACTGCACGGACTGGGCCGCCGCCCTCACCTACTACGGGGTGCTGGCGCTGTTCCCCTCCACCGTCGTGGTGGTGGCCCTGGTCGGCCTGGTCTCCGACGGGGAACGCACCGTCGACACGGTGCTCGACCTGGCCCACGACGTGGGTGCCGGCTCGGTGGTGGCCAACGAGAGCTTCGTCGGGGTGGTCCGCGAGGTGGTGAGCCAGAACAGCTCCGCCGGAGTGCTGCTCAGCTTCGGTCTGCTCGGCGCACTCTGGTCGTCGTCGAACTTCATCGCCTCGTTCACCCGTGCCTCGAACACCATCTACGGGGTGGTCGAGGGACGACCGGTGTGGAAGCTGCGTCCGACCCAGATCGGGCTGGCCGCCCTGTCGCTGGTGCTGCTCGCCACCGTGGCCGTGGGGTTGATCGTCAGCGGCCCGGTCGCCGACGCACTCGGTGACCTGGTGGGTGCCGGCGACGCGGCGCGCACCGCGTGGGCGGTGGCGAAGTGGCCGGCGCTGGCGTTGATCGCGATGTTGTTGATGTCCCTGCTGTTCTGGGCCGCGCCGAACGTGCGCCAGCCACGGTTCCGTTGGCTCACCCCGGGCGGGATGGTGGCCCTGGTCACCTGGGCGCTCGGCTCCTTCGGCTTCGGGCTGTACGTGGCGAACTTCGGCTCGTACAACACCACGTACGGCAGCCTCGGCGCGGTGATCGCGTTCCTGGTCTGGCTCTACCTGTCCAACTCCGCGCTGATGCTCGGTGTCCAGATCAACGCCGAACTTCAACGGGGGCGGGTGCTCCAGTCCGGCCGCGACGACGCCGAGGAGCCGGTCCTGCCGCCCCGGTCACCCGCCGGTACGTGACCGCCTGCCGGTTTACCACCCGCACCGTCGGGTAGCGCAGAAGGCATGGATCGCGGCAGCAGCAAGCACTCACCACGGGTCGACGAGCAGATGAGCCAGGAGGTCAGCGGCCTCGTACAGGGGCCGGGGACCGGCGGCTCGCGGGTCGACGAGTCTCGCGTGCCGGAACCTGCGGGAGAGGACCAGCCGGAACCGACCACGGCACCGGCCGGCGAGCTGCGTAGCGGCTCTCCGCAGGGCATGACCTCCGAGGACGTCGAGGCACGCAGCCGGCTGGGGCGGTTCATCACCATGAAGAGCCTCCCCGGTGATCGAGCCGCGCTGCTGGCCAACGCACGCGAGAACGAGGCCCCCGACGACGTGTTGGCGGCGCTGGAGCGTCTGCCCGAGGGCACCCGGTACCAGACGGTGTCCGAGGTGTGGGCGGCGTTGGGTCACACCAACGAGACGACGCGCTGGTAGCCGAACCGGTCCGCAGCTTCCCCGAACCCCAGGAAGGATGCCTGATGAGTGGCGTAATGGAGCATGTCGACGTGGCCGTCCCGGTGCGGACGGCGTACGACCAGTGGACGCAGTTCGAGGAGTTCCCCCACTTCATGGAGGGTGTGGAGGAGGTTCGCCAGCTCTCCGACACGATGACCCACTGGACCGTCGAGATCGCCGGGGTCAAGCGGGAGTTCGACGCCGAGATCACCGAGCAGCTGCCCGACGAGCGGGTGGCGTGGCGGTCGACCGGCGGCACCCAGCACGCCGGGGTGGTCACCTTCCACCGGCTGGACGAGAACACCAGCCGGGTCAGCCTCCAGTTGGAGTTCGACCCGCACGGGGTGATCGAGCAGGCCGGCGACAAGCTCGGCGTGGTCGACCGCCGGGCAAAGGGTGACCTGCAGCGCTTCAAGACCTTCATCGAGCGGCGCGGTCAGGAGACCGGCGCCTGGCGGGGCAAGGTCGACCGTCCGCAGCCCTGACCCCCACGACACGATCGTCGACGACCGCCGGGGCCACCCGGCGGTCGTCGCCGTACGGCCGGTCGGCCCGCCGGCCCTGGACCGCCCCGGGTCGGGCGCGTCGTTTGGGGAGACCGGGCCGGGGTACCGCGAAGGCATGACCGACGACAGAGCGTGGCGCGACGAGGAACGGCTCCCGCTGGAGGAACTGGACCGGGCCGTCGCCCGGTCCACGCTCGACGGGCAGGCCGACGACGTGACCGGCAACGACGCCGGCGAGGAGGCCGCCTTCGGGCACGGCCCCGAGGCGGCCGACCGGGGCGCCGAGGTGCCCGGCACCGGGCGTGAACCGACCGACCGGGACCGCGCCTACCGACCGTCCACCACCGGACGCACCGGCCCCGACACCCTGTGACACGGTGACGCGCCGGGGGGTGACCGGCCGCCACCGGCCCGGAGTAGCCGGAGGAGTTCAGCGGCGGTCGGGGCGGCGGCCAGGTCCAGGTTCAGCCGAACGGCGGTGAATTCGGACAGCTCCGGCAGAATCGGCCGTTCGGCTGACGGCAATGGCCGCGTCGCGCGCAAGACTTTCGGAATGCATCAGGGCTCCGGCTTCCTCACCACGCGTCAGCGCCGCCTGACATGGCTCGGTTTCCTTCTCGCCGCCATACAGGCGCCGGTATCCGCACGGCTGGTCGACGACAGCTCGTGGCTGTTCAGCCTCTGCGTCGCGCTGATGGTGGCGACCGTGATCATCGCCGACGACGCCGCACGTCGTCGCCCGGCGGACGCCCGCTCCTCGGAGTAGGCCCGCCGCACGTCGGGATGGTCACCGCTCGCCGGTCGGCCGCGCCTCGTGGCCCGGGCGACCGGGTGTCCGGCGGCGTTCCTTCATCTCCGCCTCGTAGAGGTGGCGTCGGCCGTCGACCAGCTGCTCGCGCGCCGACCGGTCCAGGTCACGGAAGAGCGCGTAGTAGCCGTCGTCGAAGTCCTCGACGATCTGGAACGTCCACCGACCGGCGATGACGTTGCGACCGATCAACTCGTCGCCGATCCGGTCGGCGATTCCGGGGTGCCCGGCGTCGCGGAACATCCGGACCGCCTCGTCGAGCATCAGGTCGGCGTGTCCGATGAGCTGGTGCAGCGAGTAGAGGTGCCCCCGGGCGCGTTCCACGCACTCCAGCGCCTCGCTGAGTTTGCCGAGCGCCGCCACGGTGTCGTCGCTCACACCGGTGGGGCGCCGGTGTAGCGGGTCGGGTCCGTCGACGGTGTTCATCCGTACCTCCTCGTGCCGGCTCTGCCACGGCGTCCGGTTTCCGCGCCCCGCCGCGTCCGACTCGATCCCCCCGGTCACCCGGCGAACACCGCCGGGGAGGCCGTGACCGTCCGAGCGGCCGAGGTCACGGCGCTGCGGGTTGGCTACATTCGTTCCCCATGCGCGTGTCGTCGAACCGGGTCACCTCCCCCACCGCCGTCGACTGGGTGCGGTCCAGTCTCGTCACGCTCACCAACGCCGTGGGCCTTGACGGGCTCGCCGCCGCCCGGGTCCGGCCGGGCCTGCTCGCCGCCGTCGACCAGCACGCCGCCGCGGTCCGGGACAGCCTGCGCGGGGACCGGCGTCCGCTGACCGCCGCGGCCCTCGCCGGCTACGCCGACGGAATGTGCGCCGCCGCCGAGGAGCACGGCTGGCGGCCGGCCGAGGCGCCGATCGACTGGGCGGAGGCGGACTGGGTGCTGCTGCGCCTGCTCGCGATCTGCGCGCTGACGGCCGCGCTGGACACGCCGTCGCCACAGCCGCCGCCGCTGTGACGGTGACGGGTGCCCACCCTCAGGGTGGACACCCGTCCCGCGACACCACCGCCCGTCACGGACGGAACTGCTGGGTCTCGTCACCCGCGTTGCCGGACTGGTAGGTACCCCGTCCCCCGGCCATCGAGGACTCCGGTCCCCGGGAGGCCGGCTGGGCGGCACCGGTCCGGTCGGCCATCTGCCGCTGCATGTCGCCGCGGCCGGCCTCGGCACCCTGCCGCTGCTCACGGATCGCCCGCGACTCCTCGGCCGCCCTGGTGAGCCAGCCCTCCCAGCGCTGCTGCATCGGCCGCACCAGACCGCCACCGACGCCGACGATCAGGATGCCGGCCACCGTGGCGAGCACCGCGATCAGCACGGGCTGGGTGACGGTGGTGGCGATACCCACCTGGTTGAGCGCCGCGATCACCCCGAGCGCGATGATGAAGATCGCCGTCACGTCGGCCAGGAAGCGGCCGTACGACAGCCCGCCGAGCGCCCCGGTGACCAGATCCCGCACCGCGTTGGCGATGGCGGCGGCCACCACCACGATGACGATCGCCACGAAGGCTCGTGGCAGCCACGCCACCACACCCGCGATCAGATCGCTGATCGCGTTCGGGCCCCAGACGCCGAAGGCGAACTGAAGGGTGAACAGCAGCACCGCGTAGTACGCCAGCTTCGCCAGGATGTCACTGGCGTCGTACCGCGTCCGTTCCAGCGCACGCTTGACACCGCCCCGTTCGACCGCCCGGTCGAACCCCACCCGTTCCAGGACCGTATCCACGATCTTGAGCACGGCTCTGGCGATGAGCCATCCGACCACGAGGATCGCGATGAACGCGATGGCCCGGGGTACGAACAGCAGCACCGACCTCCACATGTCGGCCGCGGCGTCACCGATGTTGACCTGCCTGGCCGCGAGGGTTTCCGGCATGACGTCCCTCCTGTCGCATGGTTTGCCCGGCGCGCTTACCCCGTCACCCGGCCAGCACGCCGCCGCGATCACCCCCTTTTTCCGGACAGAGCCCACCGGAGCGGCTCTGACCTGCCCTGATGTCCCGGCCCGACGCGCCCGGTCGATGATCGGGAACGTTGGTCGAGCGGGCGGACTAGGCTGCGCTCATGCCAGGAACGGTCGGGCGAGTACCCACGCCAGCAGGCCCTCTGCCGGGCACGGCGGTCCCGGGCACGAAGACCGTCGCCGGCCACCCCCGGTGGGCTGCCACGACGCTCGGCCCGTACGAGTCGTGGGATCCCGCGGTGCGAGCGGTGGCCGACGTGGTGCTCGCCTCACCGGCCCCGATGGCCCTGCACCTGGGCACGGACTTGCTGCTGCTCTACAACGAGGCGTACGCCGAACTGATCGGCGACCGGCATCCGGACGCCGTGGGACGTCCCGCCGCGGAGGTCTTCGCCGACGTCTGGCAGCGCCCGGGGATCGGCGACGTGATCGAGCACGCGTACCGCAGTGCCGCTGCCCTGCTGGACCGGGAGATCCCGCTTCCGCTGTACCGTGCCTCCGGCGCGGTCGAACAATCCGTCTACACCCGCGCCTGCTCTCCGGTACGCGACAGCCGGGGCCGGGTCGTCGGTGTCCTGGCCGTGGTGGCCGAGACCAGCCCGGCCGCCCGCCAGTTGCAGGGCCTCAGCGACTTCGCCGCGGTGCTCTCCGGCACCCTCACCCTGGACGACGTGGCCCGGGTCGCGCTGCGCTACGCGATCACCACCTTCGACGCCGACCGGGTCTCCTTCGCCGTGGACGACGGCGGCGGTGGCAGCGGGTGGCGGATGGTCCGGCGGGTGCGGGGCGAGTTGGTGGACGAGGCGGACGAGCGGCTGCCCCCGCTGTGGCGGCGCGGCTCGGCCGACTGGTCGGCCCCGGCCGTGGTCAGCGCCCGCAGCGGGCAGGCCAGTTTCACCGACGACGGCCAGCCGCTGCACGAGATCGCGGTGGACCGGCACGATCAGAAGATCCGCGCCCTGGCGGCGGTGCCGTTGCGCGCCTCGGTGGTGCGGGGGGCGCTGACCGTCGGCTACCGATCCCCGCACCCGTGGTCCGCCGCGGAGCGGGCGCTGCTGGCCGCCTCGGCCGAGCTGATCGGGCAGGCCACCGAACGGGCCCGCCGCTTCGAGACCCAGCACGGCACCGCCCAGCTGCTGCAACGCAGCATGCTGCCGGAGAACCTGCCGGTCCTGCCCCGCCTGCGGATCGCCGCGCGCTACGACCCGGGCGTGGACGGCAACGCCGCCGGTGGGGACTTCTACGACGCGTTCGTGCTGCCCACCGGCGAGTTGGGGGTGGTCCTCGGTGACGTGGCGGGCCACGACGTCCAGGCCGCCGCCCGGATGGGCCAGGTGCGGGCCGCGTTGCGCGCGCTGGCGCTCAACGACCCCCGCCCGGACCGGGTGCTCGCCGGGCTCGACCGGCTGGTGGGCAGCCTCGGCGCGGAGGCCGGCACCTACGAGTTGTTCGTCACCGTGGCGTTCGGTGTCATCGACGTCGAACGGGAGGAGCTGACCCTGGCCAGCGCCGGGCATCCGGCACCGCTGGTGCGTCGCTGTTCACCGACGGGTGAGCCGAGGGCCGAGTACCTCGACGTGCCCTCCGGCACCCCGTTGGGGATCGGCTACCGCGCCGCGACGCGTACCGTCGCGTTCTCCCCCGGCGACACGTTGCTGCTGTTCAGCGACGGTGTGGTGGAGCGACGCCGGTATCCGCTCACGGACGGCCTGACCCGCCTGGCGGATTCGGTGGCGGGGGCGCCCAGCGGCGATCCGCGGTCGTTGTGCGCGGTGGCCTCCGCGGCCGTGCCCGGCGCGACCGAGGACGACGTGGCGGTCCTCGCCGTCGAGTACGCGGTGCGGCCGAGCCGGTCGGCGCGGATGGAGGTGCCGGCCGAGCCGACCGCGCCGAGCCGGGTACGGCACTGGATGACCGCCCAGCTCACCGAGTGGGAGGTCGCCGAGTCGGTGATCGGTGCGGCGGTGCTGTGCACCAGCGAGCTGACTACCAACGCGCTGCTGCACGCGGGCACGGCCGCCCGGGTGGAGGTCGACCTGAGCCCCGAGCGCCTGCTCGTGTCGGTGGCCGACTCGGGCTCCCGGGGCACCGTCACCCGGACCCGTACGGAGACGTTGAGCAGCCGGGGACGTGGCCTGGGTCTGATCGAGGAGCTGAGCGACGCCTGGGGCACCGACCCCACGGTGCGCGGTTCGACGGTCTGGTTCGAGATCCTGTTGCCGCCGACCTGATCTGACCTGGGGCGGCACCGGTCGCGGTCGGGTCGGCGATCGCACGGCGACCGACGGTAGCGGGGTGGGTGTCGTAACCCCGCACGCATCGAGTTGTTCCGAAAGTCTTCACAAGCCGGCAATCGACCCGTACCTTGTCGGACATGTGGGAGCGCTTCCACGCACTTTCTTCGATGGGTACGAGGAGCAGACCATGAGAAACCGAAGTACGTTCGCTCTGGTCGGCGCCGCGGCGACGGCACTGACCGTGGCCGCCACCGTCGGCGTGGGCGCGCTGCGCCCCGCGCCCGCCGCCGCCGCCGACTCCGTCTTCTACGTCGATCCGCAGGCCAGCGCCGCCCGGTGGGTGGCCGCCAACCCGAACGACCCGAAGGCCGCCGTGATCCGGGACCGGATCGCCAACGTGCCGCAGGCCCGCTGGTACACCACCACCAACACCTCGACCGTACGCGCCGAGGTGGACTCCTTCGTCGGCGCCGCAGCCGCCGCCGGCAAGATCCCGATTCTGGTGGTCTACAACATCCCCAACCGTGACTGCAGCAACCACAGCGCGGGTGGCGCGCCGAACCACTCCGCCTACCGGCAGTGGGTGGACCAGGTCGCCGCAGGTCTCGGTGGCCGCCCGGCCAGCATCATCCTGGAACCGGACGTGCTGCCCATCATGACCAGCTGCATGGACGCGAACCAGCAGGCCGAGGTGCGGGCCTCGATGGCGTACGCCGGCAAGGCGCTCAAGCGGGGCTCGTCGGCCGCGAAGGTCTACTACGACATCGGCCACGGCGGCTGGCTCTCCGCCGGGGAGGCCGCCGCTCGGCTGAACGCCGCCGACATCGCCAACAGCGCCGACGGCATCTCGGTGAACGTGTCGAACTACCGGTACACGCACGACGAGGTCGCGTACGCCAAGCAGATCATCGCGGCCACCGGCCACTCCCACCTCAAGGCGGTCATCGACACCAGCCGTAACGGCAACGGCCCGGCCGGCTCCGAGTGGTGCGACCCGCCGGGACGGGCGATCGGCACGCCGAGCACCACCAACACCGGCGACTCCGCCATCGACGCCTTCCTCTGGGTGAAGCTTCCGGGTGAGGCGGACGGCTGCATCGCGGCAGCGGGTCAGTTCGTCCCGCAGCGGGCGTACGACCTGGCCATCGCGGCAGGCCCGGTGCAGACCACCCCGCCGCCCTCGTCTCCGCCGCCGCCCTCGTCCCCGCCGCCGCCCTCGTCCCCGCCGCCGCCGTCGTCCCCGCCGCCCGGTGGTGGTGGCTGCTCGGTGACGTTCACCCCGAACACCTGGCCCGGTGGCTTCACCGCCGACATCCGGGTGACCAACCAAGGTGCCTCGCTCAACAGCTGGACCCTCACCTTCACGGTCGCGTCCGGGGTGCAGCTGAGCAACGGCTGGAACGGTGACTGGAGCCAGTCCGGCAACCAGATCACGGTGCGCAACGCCGCCTGGAACGGCAGCCTGCCCAGCGGCGACACGCTCAGCGTCGGTTTCCAGGGCACCTTCACCGGTGGCAACCTGGCCACGCCGAGTGGGTACAGCCTGAACGGCACCGCCTGTTCCTGATCGGCCGATCCGACCCGTGGGCCCCCGACGCCGCCGAGACCGGCGGCATCGGGGGCCCACCCCTGCCCCCTCGGGCACTGCCGCTCGAGCTGCCGGGCCGGATCAACATGGGGCCGCCTCAGGGTGTTACCGCCGCGTCGACCCGGGAAGGCGACAGGTGACGAAGGAGGAGAACCATGACCACACAGTCGAACCCCTCGGCCTGGCAGCCGGGTGTGACCGGCGGCGGCACCCTCCCGTCGGGCCCCGGCGGCCGTCCCGCCGCTCCCAGTGGTAACGGCCACGGACCTCCCACCGGTCCACCGACCGTGACGATCGGCGCGTTCCCGGACTATCCGGCCGCCCAGCGGGTGGTGGACCACCTCGCCGACAACCGGTTCCCGGTGGAGCGCACCGCCATCGTCGGCACCGACCTGACCCTGGTCGAGACCGTGCTGGGCCGGATGACCACCGCCCGCGCGGCGCTGGTCGGCGCTGGCACCGGAGCCTGGTTCGGTCTCTTCATCGGCCTGCTGTTCGGCATCTTCACCGTCGGGAACTGGGTGGCGGTGATCCTGGCCGGCCTGGTCATCGGCGCGATCTGGGGTGCCGTCTTCGGTGCCATCGCGCACGCGATGACCGGCGGGCAGCGTGACTTCACCTCGGCCAGTTCGCTGCGGGCCAACCAGTACGCGGTCACCGTGGAGGCCGACGTGGCCGACCAGGCCCGTCAGCTGCTGGCTCGACTGAACCTGGGCGGACGCGCGCCGCAGACGGCCGCCTGACACCACCACCACCGACGCCACCACCGGCGGTCCCATCGTGGGGCGCCGGTGGTGGTGTCGCGCGTCGGGTCAGTCGGTGGCGAGCCGGGCGTGCAGGTGCTCGTCGTAGCGTCGACCGTCGCCGTAGCGGTGCGACTGCCGCAGGGTTCCCTCGGCCAGGAAACCGGCGCGCTCGGCGACCCGGCAGGAGGCCGGGTTGGCCACCGCGTGACAGAGTTCGATCCGCTCCAGCTCCAGGTCGGCGAAAGCCCACTCGGTGAGCCGTACGACCGCGGCCGTCGCGACCCCTCGGCCACGCGCGGCAGCCACGGTCCAGTAGCCGATCGAGGCGTCGCCCGCGTGGATGCGGTGCAACGAGACCGAACCGAGCAGCGCGTCCGGATCGGTCGGGTCGACCACCGCCAACGCCACGTGGCCACCGCCGGACCAGTCGGCGCGCCACCGTAGCCAGCGCAGCGCGGCGTCGAGGTCGAGCGAGTCTCCCGGCGGGTTCCATTGGGCGATGGCCGGATCGTGCCAGGCGTCGAGCACGGCAGGCGCATCCGCCTCCCGCCAGGGACGAAGCAGCAGGCCAGGTGCGGTCAGTTCCACCGCGGCAGCGTCTCACACCACCCCCACGCGACGCGCACCGGTTTCGCCCGTCTATCTCTTCAAACCTGCACGACCGAACCGTTGGCTCGTCATCCTCCTGCCTCGCGACAGGACAGGGGCACATTGTTCAAATTTTTAGTAAGTGCTACCTTGGCACCGTGACCGAGAGCCTGGACCAGACCCGCCTGACCGCCTGGCGGACCTACATCGAGGCGAGCCAACGGCTGTTCACCCGGCTGGAGGACGACCTACGCGCCGCCAGCGGGCTCAGCTTCGCCGACTACCACGTGCTGGTGCTGCTCTCCGAGGTGCCCGGGCAACGACTGCGGATGGGCGAGTTGGCCGACCGCCTGGTCTTCTCCCCCAGCCGGCTGACCTACCAGATCTCCGCCATGCAACGGCGGGGCCTGGTCGCCCGGCAGCCCTGTCCCCGAGACGGGCGGGGCAGCGAGGCGGTCCTGACCGCCGCCGGGCTGCTGGCGCTGCGCGAGGCCGCACCGCACCACCTGCGGTCCGTACGCACCCACCTCATGGACGACCTCGACGACGCCGAGGTCGCCTGCCTGACCGGGATCTTCACCCGGCTCGGCCGACGGCTGCGTGACGCCGCCGGCGACACCATCCTCGGCGACAACTGAAGGAGCCCCGATGCCCGCCATCACCGTCGACAACGTCCTCGTCCTGCCCCGGCTGCCCCGGCTCGACGAGTCCACCACGTTCCGGCCGGTCCGCCGACTCAGCACCGCGCCCAGCGGCTTCGAGGGCGAGGGCTTCCCGGTGCGCAAGGCCTTCGCCGGGGTGCCGATGAGCGAGCTGGACCCGTTCATCATGCTCGACCAGATGGGCGAGGTGGACTACGCCCCCGGCGAGCCGAAGGGCACCTCCTGGCACCCGCACCGCGGCTTCGAGACCGTCACCTACATCATCGACGGGATCTTCGACCACCAGGACAGCCACGGTGGCGGCGGCACCATCACCAACGGTGACACCCAATGGATGACCGCCGGCAGTGGGCTGTTGCATATCGAGGCTCCGCCGGAGCACCTGGTGGTCAGCGGCGGGTTGTTCCACGGCACCCAGTTGTGGGTCAACCTGCCCCGGGCGGCCAAGATGAGCCCGCCGAAATACCAGGACATCCGGGGCAACCAGGCGGCGCTGCTCACCACCCCGGACGGCGGCGCGCTGATCCGGGTGATCGCCGGTGAGATCGCCGGTCACCGGGGACCCGGTTCCACGTACACCCCGATCACCGTCACCCACGTGACGGTCGAGCCCGGGGCGCAGGTCGACCTGCCCTGGCGGCCCGACTTCAACGCGCTGGTCTACGTGCTCGGCGGTCGGGGCACCGTCGGCGCGAACGGCCGTGGCGTACGCACCGGCCAGCTGGCCGTGCACGGGCCGGGTGACGCCCTGCGGTTCAAGGCCAACGCCCGCCAGGACAGCCGCAACTCGACGCTGGACCTCTACATCATGGGCGGCCTGCCGATCCGGGAACCGGTGGCGCACTACGGGCCGTTCGTGATGAACACCCGCGACGAGCTGCTCCAGGCGTTCGAGGACTTCCAGGCCGGACGCCTCGGCGTGATCCCGGCGGAGCGGCTGCCGCACACCGGAGGTCAGGGCGAGCGTCCCTGATCGCAGATCGGGCGCCGGGGCGGCTCCGATGTCCGGGGCCGCCCACCCGGCGCGACCGACCGGTCCCGCTGCGCGGTGCGGGCCGACGGGCCGTGGCTCAGGAGACGGCGAAGATGCCGGCCACGCCGAGCACGACCATCACCAGTACGGTCAACAGCGCCCCCCGCTCGCCCTCCACCGCCTGCTCACGGTGTTCGGTCGCGGAGTTCGTCGGCTCGCCGGACATGCTACGGCTCCTCGCTGCTCGGGGTGGGGATCGGCCGGAACACGCCGACCCGGTCACCGAGTTACCCGCCTGGCCCGGTGAAAACCTCACCGGGCCGCCCCGATCCACCGACCACCACCCACCACGCCAACGCGGGGTGGGTCGCCGCGTACCGCCCGGTCAGGATCTCGACGACAGGCCGGTAGCCGCCGTCCGGTGTGGCGACCGACGGACCGGCTCCACCTCGCCGAGCACCGTCAGCCCACCGGGGTACGCGAACGACGACCTCGGTGAGTAGTAACCCCAGGCGATGGTGAGCGGGTTCTCCGGGCGCAACGCGTACACCGGATGATCCGGGTCGAGGAACTCCACTGATTCGATCTCGAACGAGGCGGACGGTTCGGCGACCACCGGGTAGATGCTGCTGACCAGTTGACCGTGCAACTCGGTCAGGTAGCGGTGGTGGCCGTTGTGCACGAGGTGTCCGGTCTCCCCGACCCGCACCTGGGCCCGGATCACCGGCAGGCCCTCGATGGCGGTCTCCGTGACGATCGTGTCGTTCCGCTCGGTGATGCTGGTACGCCCCGACATGGCCGGGGCGCCCCGAGCCAGGGCGTAGCCGCGTACCCGCTCGCTACAGGTGACGTAGTGGGTCCACCAGCCGCCCGGGGTCACCCCGTCCGGGGCGTCCATGTCGAGCAGCGTGATGCCGATGTAGGTCAGGGAGTAGGCGCCGAAGCCGGAGGTCTGACTCTCGTCGTCCACCACGTACTGGTTCATGAAGACCTCGCGGTCCGGGTGGGGCCGCAGTCCTGCGGGGACCAGCGCCGCCACCGCGTCCGGGTCCGCCGGGAGCCAGCTGAAGTACAGCGTCCGGCAGTTCACGACGAGGTGAGGAACGGCAGGATCGAGCACGGCGCCTCCGGATCAGGGGTGTACCCCGCGACGCTATGCCCGGTCCCGTCAACGGGACAACGACGGATTGGTGACACTGACGGGCAGCCCACCGCCCGGCATCATCCGTTCGACACCTTCCCCCCGCCGTCCGACTCGGCAACGGCGACGTTCGGGCTTACCTAACTGGCCCGATCGGCTACCTCGATGCTACGTCCCTTCATCCCCTCAGCGCAGAAACCGACCCTTCAGCGCGCGGTATGAGGCATTTCTTCCTTGGCATCCCATAAGTACATCGTCCGTTCGGCTAGATTTTTGTTGGACGGTCGGGCTAAGGTGACTTCCGAACGTACAAACAGAAACAACCAAAGCGTCACGTCTATATCCGCGGACGAGGTGCAGGGAGGACCACCAATGACCGCGTCAACGATCACCGAATCGACGCCCGCCCCGGCAACCACGGCCCCTAAGCTCGACCCGCGGGCGCTCACCGACAGTGCCGCCGACTTGTTGAACGCCATGGCCGCGCTGCCGGCCGGGCACCCCTCACGGGCCGCGCTGCGCGACCGGGCGATCGAAGCCTGGCTGCCCCTGGCCAACCACCTCGCCCACCGCTACAGCGGTCGCGGCGAGCCCACCGACGACCTCGCGCAGACCGCCGCCGTCGGCCTCATCAAGGCGATCGACAAGTTCGACCCCTCCCGTGGCGTCGACTTCGCCGGCTACGCGATCCCCACCATCATCGGCGAGCTGAAGCGGCACTTCCGCGACCGGACATGGGACATCCGGGTACCCCGCCGGTTGCAGGAGCTGCGGCTGGCGATCTCCGACGCCAACAGCTCCCTGTTGCAGACCCTGGGTCGCTCCCCGACGGTCGCCGACATCGCCGCCCACCTCAAGCTCACCGAGGAAGAGGTGCTGGAGGGTCTGGAAGGCGCTCGCGCGTACAACGCGGTGTCGCTGTCCACCCCGACCGGCGACGGTGACCGCGCGACCGAACTCGGCGACATGCTCGGCGGTGAGGACAGCGAGTTCGAGCTGGCCGAGCTGCGGGTGGCGCTGGGCCCGGCACTGGCCACGCTCGACGAGCGGGAGCAGAAGATCCTGACGCTGCGGTTCTACGGCAACCTGACGCAGTCGCAGATCGCCGAGCAGATCGGCGTCTCGCAGATGCACGTGTCCCGGCTGCTGGCTCGGGCGCTGACGAAGCTGCGGGGGCAGCTCGACGGAACGTACTAGGAGGGGGTGGCGCCGGTGGCCGGGTCCGTCGGACCCGGCCACCGGCGTGTCCGCACCACCTCAGGCGGCGGCCACGGGCTCCCGCCACATCGGCCAGAACGGCGTACCGTCGGGCAGCCGGAACGGCTCGGCGACCCGGTAGCCGTGCCGCGCGTACAGGTCGCGGCTGGTCTCGCTGCTCGCCTCCAGGTACGCCGGCATGCCGTTGGCGTCCAGCCAGGCGTGATGGTGACGCAGCAACGCTGTCCCGACGCCCTGGCCCTGGCGGTCCGGCCGCACCGCGAGCAACGCCAGATGGTGGTGGTCGGCGTGCGGATGGTTGGCGGCGAACAGGTCGTCCAGGTGCACGAAGTTCGGGGTCCACTCCCCGCACGCCGAGGCCAACCGGGCGTCGTAGTCCTCCGGCGGCGGCAACGGTTCGCCGACCGACGGCAGCCAGACCGCCACGCCGGCCCGGTCGTCGGTGCCGAAGACCAGCCCGTGCCGCATCGCGTGACTCACGATGATCTCGAAGTTCCCGGCCAGCACCGTCTCCCGCCTGGCCTCGTCCGGCACCAGCCACCGCGTCGCGTCGAGCACCAGGAACGACTCGGCGATCCGCTCGGCGACCCAGCGGGCGTCGTCCGCACCGAGCCGGGTGATCTGCGTCGTGGTCATCGCCGCACCCCCACCGTCGGCGTCGGCTCGGTGACCGACTGCGAGACCACGCCGGCCGCCGCGCTCTCCGCGCCCAGACCGACCCGGGCGTACGTGTCGGGACGCCGCCGCCGCAGCGACAGGCCCCACAAACCGCCCAGCACGGCCGCCACCGGGTAGGCCAACGGGATCGCCCAACGCAGCGGCGAGTCCGGCTCGACCCCGAGCAGGTTGGCGAAGTTCTGCACCGCCAGGATGATGATCGCGATCAACGCGACCGTCGCGATGCCGGGCGCGATCAACCTGCGCCACAGCGTCTCCCGCTCCCCGCTCCGGGCGAAGAACGCGATGATCGCGACCGAGGTGGTGGCGATCATCAGCAGTACGCCGAACCCGCCGCTGGTACCCAGCCAGAAGAACAGTTGCAGGACCGGATCCCAGCCGTTGACCGCGTACAGGAGGATCACCAGCAGGCCGAGGGCACTCTGGGCCAGCGAGGCGGCCCGGGGCGCGCCGGTCACCGGCGAGGTCCGCCCGAACACCGCCGGCAGCACCCGCTCCCGGCCGAGCGCGAAGGTGTACCGCGCGGTGGTGTTGTGGAACGAGATCATGGCGGCCAGCACCGAGGTCAGGAAGAGCGCCTGCCCGATGGTCAGGACGGTGTCGCCCAGGTGCTCCCCGGCCAGGTTGAAGATCAGCTCGACGCTCTGGGTACCGGCCTGCTCGACGATGCGGTCCGGTCCGACCGCCACCGTCATGCTCCACGAGGAGAGCGCGTAGACCACCGCGATGATCGCCACGGACAGATAGGTGGCCAGCGGCACCGTACGCCTCGGGTCCTTGCTCTCCTCGCTGAAGACCACCGCGGCCTCGAAACCGACGAAGCCGAGAATCGCCAGCACCAGCACCGCGCCGAGTCCGGGTACGAAGAAGTTGTCCGGCGAGAACGCGGTGAAGCTCACGTCGCCGCCGGCCGGGTTGCCCAGTTGGCCGAGGTCGAACACCACGATGATGGCGATCTCGGCGCAGAGCAGCGCCGCCAGCACCATGCCGTTGATGTCCACCCGGAGCAGGCCGAGCACCGCCACCATGGCCCACGCCACCAGGGCCACGATCCACCACTGTGGCGTGATCCCGAACAGCCGGTCCAGCACCGGGGTGGCCGCCGCGCCGATGGTCCCGTAGAGCCCGACCTGGAGGGCGTTGTAGGCGATCAGGGCCACCCAGGCCGTACCCACCCCAGCGGGTCGTCCCAGCCCACGTGCCACGTACGCGTAGAAGGCACCGGCGTTGGCCATCCGCCGGGCCATCGCCACGTAGCCGACGGAGAACACCGTCAGGACCAGGGCCACCGCCAGGAAGGCCAGCGGAATGCCGAGCACGCCGATGACGCCGTAGCCGGTGGTGACCACGCCGGCGACCACGGTCAGCGGTGCCGCCGCGGAGAGGACGAAGAAGATCACCGAGGGGACACCGAGCCGGCCACGGGCCAGCGCCTCGGATACGTTGCTCGGTCGTTGGGATGTCGCTGTCGAGGACATGTACCGCTCCGGTCTGGGGAAGGGGTGCCGGGTCAGGGAGCGCCGCGCAGCACCGCCGCACCGACGGCGGCCTCGGTGTGCGCGACGAGTTCCTTCAGCGGGTCCGGCAGGGCCGGGATGATCAGGTTGAGTCGGTGGTGCGCGCGCGGACCGGCGCTCCACAGCACCTCGCGGGTCAGTCCGGCGGCGGTGACCAGCCCGAGCAGCAGCGCGTCGGGCACGGTGGGGGGTTCGGCGCGTTCCAGCAACGCCCGCAGCCGGGTGGCCGGCCAGGCCACGACGTTGAGGTCGATCGGTTGGTACGTGACGACGGTCCGCAGCAGCCGCCGGGTCTCCTGCCGCCGCAGCACACCGGCCCGGCACAGCCGCTCCCCGACCGAGGTCACCGCGGTCTGGGCGAGGAAGCTGAGCCAGGTTCGCACCGACTGGTGTTGGGCCTCGCCGACCAACTGATCCAGTACGGTGTGCGCCAACGCGTCAGCCGGAGGTCGGCGGTCGATCACGGCGACCTGGCCGGCGGTGACCGTCACGTGTCCGTAGAGGACAAGCTCACCGAGGAGCCCTCCGGCCAGCCCGAGGCCAGTCGCCGCCGGGTGCAGCTTCGCCTTGCCCCGGTTGTCGTTGTGCGCGATCAGAAAGAACTCGTCGGCGGTGAGCACACGTCCTCCCCGAGCCGGCCGTCCAAAGTGATCGCTAACCCGGGAAAGGATGCACTGAGCGCAACTGCAACGCAACTCCCGTTTTTCTTAGTTGCACTCCGTGGTGGTGCGACCTGCGCCTTTTCCCGTGACAGACTCGGAGGGTGACTGCGAGCCCCACCGTCAGACGCCGCCGCATCGCCCGCGAGCTGCGCCAGTTGCGAGAACGTTCCGGAATGACCCTGGACGTCGCCGCCCGCCAACTGGACATGTCCAAGAGCAACCTGTCGCGCATCGAGAACGCCCAGATCGGCATCAAGCCCCGCGACGTCCGAGCCGCCCTGGCGCTGTACCAGGTCACCGGCTCCGACGCCGAGGCGCTGATCGAGATCGCCCGGGGCGCCCAGCAGCGCGGCTGGTGGCAGCACTACAGCGACGTGCTCCCGGACTGGTTCGAGTTCTACGTCGGACTGGAGGCCGAGGCGGCCACGCTGCGCACGTACGAGGCCGAGGCGGTGCCCGGCCTCCTACAGACCGAGGCGTACGCCCGCGAGGTGTACCGACTCACCGCCGGCGAGTCGGGACTGGACCGTAAGGTGGCCGCCCGGCTACGCCGCCAGGACGTGCTGCACGGCAACGCCCCGGTGGAGCTGTCGGTGGTGCTGAACGAGGCGGTACTGCTACGCCCTGTCAGCGATCGGAGCGTCATGGCAGGCCAGATGAGCCACCTGGAAACCGTCGCGCAGCTACCGAACGTCACCATCCAGGTACTTCCCTTCGACGTCGGCGGACATCCGGCGATGAACTCGTCGTACGTGCTGCTCACCTTTGCCGACGCGGCCGACGCGGCCGTCGTCTACCTGGAAAATCTCTCCGTGGGCATGGCACTGGAGGAGCCCGCGCAGGTGCGCTCGTATAGCCTTGTGCACGAGAGGCTGTGCGCTCTGGCACTTGATCCAGCGGCGTCCCTGGTCCGCCTGAAGGAAGCTTCTCGCTACTTTACGTGACCGCTGCATCGCGGTCACTTTCGGTAACGATGAAGGGGATCGCGATGACCGCGCTCGACCTGTCCCGGGCGAAGTGGCGCACCAGCACCCGCAGCGTGGGCAACGGCAACTGCGTCGAGGTGGCCACCATCGACGGTGGGGTCGCGGTACGGGACAGCAAGGACCGCCACGGCCCGGTGCTGACCTTCCCGCCGTCGGCCTGGAGCGCCTTCGTCACCAGCGTCCACAGTCGCTGACCCCTCCGGGCTCCGGGCGGACGCCCTCCCGACGCATCCTGCCGCCCACGTCCCCGCGCGGCCAGGATCGACGCCGCGCCGCCCGGACGACCGGAGCGCCGCGCCCCTCCGTGGATGCCGGCGCAGGTGGGCTGGGCGGGGCGGTGCGAGACTGGGCCGTGCTCTCCGACGTGCCTCTCGACCTGCCGGTCCGGCCAGTGCTGCCGACGCTGGTGGCGGCGCTGGAGTCCGCCGGCAGCGCGGTCCTGGTCGCCCCGCCCGGCACCGGCAAGACCACGCTCGCCCCGCTCGCGGTGGCCGACGCGGTGGCCCGGCGGGTGATCGTCGCCCAGCCTCGCCGGGTGGCCGCGCGGGCCGCTGCCCGGCGGATGGCCGCCCTGCTCGGCGAGCCGGTCGGCGACCGGATCGGCTACGCGGTTCGGGGTGAGCGGCGGGTCGGGCCGCGTACCCGGGTGGAGGTGGTCACCACCGGGCTGCTGGTCCGCCGGTTGCAGCATGACCCGGAGTTGCCCGGCATCGACGCGGTGCTGCTCGACGAGATCCACGAGCGGCAGCTCGACGCCGACCTGGCGCTCGCGTTCAGCGTGGAGTCCCGCGCGGCGCTGCGGCCGGAGCTGTGGGTGCTGGCCATGTCAGCCACTCCGGAGGCAGACCGCTTCGCCGCCCTGATCGGCGGCGCGACATCGGCGCCGGTGGTGCGGGCGGAGTCGGCGCTGCATCCGGTGACCCGCATCTGGGCCCCACCGCCTCGACCGGTGCCACCGCCCGGCGCGGGACCGGTGGACCGGGCACTGCTCGACCACGTCGCGGCCACCGTCCGACGAGCGCTGCGCGAGCAGGAGGGCGACCTGCTGGTCTTCCTGCCCGGGGTGGGCGAGATCGCCGCAGTCGCCGGCAGACTCTCCGACCTGCGCGACGATGTCGACGTGCTACGCCTGCACGGCCGCCAGAGCAGCGCCGAGCAGGATGCCGCGCTGCGCTCGGGAGAGCGACGGCGGGTGGTGCTGGCCACTGCGGTGGCGGAGAGCAGTCTGACCGTGCCGGGGGTGCGGACGGTGGTGGACGCGGGCCTGTCCCGGGTGGCCCGGCTGGACCTGGCGCGAGGGCTGGGCGCGCTGGTCACCGTGCCGGTGTCCCGTGCGGCGGCGACCCAACGAGCCGGTCGGGCCGGTCGGGAGGCCCCCGGCCAGGTGTACCGCTGCTGGTCGCCGGGGCTGCACGAGCGGTTGCCCGCGCAGCCGGAGCCGGAGATCGCAACCGCCGACCTGACCGGGTTCGCCCTCGAGGTCGCCGCCTGGGGCGCTCCCGGCGGGACCGGACTCGCGCTGCCCGACCCGCCTCCGGCGGCGGCGATGGCGGTGGCCGCCGAGACGCTGACCGCCCTCGGCGCGCTCGACGCGGACGGGCGGATCACCGAGCGGGGCCGGGCGGTCGTCGCCGCCGGAGCGCATCCCCGGCTCGCCCGCGCCCTCATCGACGGGGCCGACCGGGTGGGTGCCGACCGCGCCGCGCAGGTGGTGGCGCTGCTCGCCGAGTCGGCGGTGGCCGGTTCCGGCGACGATCTCGCTGCCGCCTGGCGTCGGTTGCGCGCCGGCACCGACCCGGCCGCCACCGCACGATGGCGTGCGGAGGTACGCCGGCTGCGCGCCGCTCTGCCGCCCGCCGCCCCGGACCAGCCGCAGGAGGCGGCGGACGGGGTGCCGGTGAACAAGGGACGGGATGGCCGACGGCCAGTGTGGTTGCCCGACGACCTCGCCGCCGGGCTGCTGGTCGGACTGGCCTACCCGGAGCGGCTGGCCCGGGTGCGGCGGCCGGGCGGTTCGGCGTACCTGATGAGCGGCGGGACCGCGGCGGAGCTGGCACCCGGCTCGGAGCTGGCGGGCGTCGAATGGCTGGCCGTCGCGGTGGCCGATCGTGCCCCCGGCGCACCGGCCGCGCGGATCCGGCTCGCCGCCGTCCTCGACGAGGTCACCGCCCGCGAGGTGGCCGGCTCCCTGCTGCGCAGTGAACGCCAGATCGGCTGGTCGGGCGGGGACGTGGTGGCCAGGGAGGTGCTCCGGTTGGGGGCCATCGAGGTGGTCGACCGGCCCCTGGCCCGCCCCGACCGGGAGGCGGTGGTCGCCGCCCTGCTGACCGGGCTGCGCGACACCGGCCTCGACCTGCTGAGCTGGACGCCGTCGGCCACGAATCTGCGCGAGCGCCTGGCGTTCTGCCGACACGCGCTCGGCGACGACTGGCCTGACGTCTCCGACGAGGCGCTGCTGACGGGCGCCCCGCACTGGCTGGGGCCGGAGCTGTCCGACGCCCGACGTCGCAGCGACCTGGCCCGGGTCGACGTGACCGCCGCGCTACGCCGGCTGCTGCCCTGGCCGTTGGCCGGGCGGCTGGACGAGTTGGCACCGGAGCGGATCGCGGTGCCCAGCGGTTCGCGGATCCGGGTCGACTACGCCGATCCGGCGGCCCCGGTCCTCGCGGTCCGGCTCCAGGAGACCTTCGGCTGGTCGCAGGCGCCCCGGGTCGGTGGGGGCCGGGTGCCGGTGCTGCTGCACCTGCTCTCCCCCGCCGGTCGACCGGTGGCGGTCACCGCCGACCTCGCCTCGTTCTGGCACTCCGGCTACCGGCAGGTCCGCGCCGAACTGCGCGGACGCTACCCACGCCACCCCTGGCCGGAGGATCCCACCACGGCCACGCCGACCCGGCACAGCGGGCGTCGACGGTAGCCCGGTGTCCGCCGGTCAGGGCTCCTCGACCACGTCGGCGATGACGACCGTGACATTGTCCGGCCCACCGGCCTGCAACGCCAGGTCGATGAGGGTACGCCCGCAGGCCTCCCGATCCGGCTGGCTCGCCAGCACCTCGGCCAGGGTCTCGGCGCGTACGACGTTGGACAGCCCGTCGCTGCACAGCAGCCAGCGGTCGCCGGCCCGGGGCACCATCGTGGCGTACGTCGGGGAGACCTCGTCGCCCTGCAACGCCTGGGTCACCACGGCGCGGCGGGGATGGCTTCCGGCCTGGTCCGGCGTGATCAGCCCCTGGTCGACGAGCATCTGCACGAAGGTGTCGTCCCGGGTGATCTGCTTGAGCACGCCGTCGCGGAACAGGTAGGCCCGGGAGTCGCCCACGTGGGCCAGCGCCAGGCAGCTACCGGTACGCGCGAACAGCAGCGCGGTCAAGGTGGTGCCCATGCCCTGCCGCTGGGGATCCTCGGCGACCGCCTGGCGGATCCGCTCGGTGGCGAGCTGGATGCCGTTCTGGAGCGCGGCGACCAGCGCGTCCTCCGGTGTCTCCACGTCCAACGGGGCCACTGACGAGATGGCGATGGCGCTGGCGAGGTCCCCGGCGGCCATGCCGCCCATGCCATCGGCGACGGCGACCAGCCAGGTGCCGGAATGCAAGGCGTCCTGGTTTCCGCTACGGATCAGCCCACGGTCGCTCGTCCCGGCGGAACGCAGCTTCAGGGTCATGGCACGCAGCCTGCCAGGAGTAGGGCTCAGTTGTCTCTAGGAGATCGGTACGACCCGGCGTGGCGCGGCGAATCTCACTCAGTGTGAACGTTAACGCTCATCGGGCGCGGTCGATTGACATGTGTTGCGCGTCCTGGAAACATGCCCGATACCTGGGAGCGCTCCCAGGTCCGTACCCCCACTTCACCAGTTCCGTCCCGCTCGTCGGAAGGACTCCCCCCGTGACGCCATCCCGACGTCGTCTCGCGGTGCTCGCCGCGGCGACCGCCGTGGCGCTGGTCGGCGGTAGTGCCGGCACCGCTTTCGCCGACCCACCCGCCGACGCCCCCGAACAGATCCGCAACGGTGATTTCAGCGACGGCTCGTCGCCTTGGTTTTCCTACGGAACCGACTCCCTCGGCGTGGTCGACGGCCAGCTCTGTGCCACCGTGGCCGGCGGCCTGGCCAACCCCTGGGACGCCGGCATCGGCCACGACGCGCTTCCGCTGATCGCCGGCGCCGAGTACACCCTCGGCTTCGACGTCACCGCGACGCCCGGCGGCTCGGTCGCCGCCGTGCTGCAACTCGGCAGCGAACCCTACACCGGCTACTACTCGGTCACCGCCGCCGCGACGCCGACCCAGCAGCGGATCGAACGCACCTTCGTCGCGCCGACCGACGACGACCGCGCCCAGCTCATCTTCCAGGTCGGCGGTGCCGCCGAGGCGCAGACCGTCTGTCTGGACAACATCTCGTTGCGCGGCGGAAACCCGCCCGAGCCGTACGTGCCGGACACCGGTCCCCGGGTCCGGGTCAACCAGGTCGGTTACCTGCCCGGCGGGCCCAAGAACGCCACCGTGGTCACCGACGCGACCGAGGCGCTGCCCTGGAAGCTGCACTCCGCCTCCGGCGCCGTGCTGGCCAGCGGCACCACCACCGTCCGGGGCGTCGACGAGGCGTCGGCGCAGCACGTGCACACGGTCGACTTCTCCTCGTACCGCACCCCGGGTCAGGGGCTGACGCTGGCCGTGGACGGCGAGGTCAGCCACCCGTTCGACATCTCCGGCACCATCTACGACCAGCTGCGCTCGGACGCGTTGCAGTTCTTCTACATCCAGCGCAGTGGCATCGCCATCGACGGTGACCTGGTCGGCGAGGAGTACGCCCGCCCCGCCGGTCACCTGGACGTCGCCCCGAACCAGGGTGACACCAACGTGCCCTGTGCCGCCGGAGCCTGCGACTACCGCCTCGACGTACGCGGCGGCTGGTACGACGCGGGTGACCACGGCAAGTACGTGGTCAACGGCGGCATCGCCACCTACCAGCTGCTCAGCGCCTTCGAGCGGACCAAGAACGCCCCCACGGGCGAGTTCGGCGCCAACCTCGGCGACGGCACGCTGCGGCTGCCCGAGCGGGACAACGGGGTGCCGGACATCCTCGACGAGGCCCGCTGGGAGCTGGAGTTCCTGATGCGGATGCAGGTGCCGGCCGGTAAGCCGCTGGCGGGCATGGCCCACCACAAGATCCACGACCGGAACTGGACCGGCCTGCCGATGCGGCCCGAGGACGACCCGGAGCCGCGCGAGCTGCACCCGCCGTCCACCGCCGCCACCCTGAACCTGGCCGCCGTGACCGCCCAGTGCGCCCGGCTGTTCGCCCCGTACGACAAGGAGTTCGCGCAGCGCTGCGGCAGCGCGGCGAAGACCGCGTACGCGGCGGCCAAGGCCAACCCGGCCCGGTACGCGCCGTCGTCCGGCAACGGCGGTGGCCCGTACGACGACACCAACGTCACCGACGAGTTCTACTGGGCGGCCGTCGAGCTGTACCTGACCACCGGTGCGGCCACCTACCTGACCGACCTGACCGCTTCGCCGCACCACACCGGCGACGTCTTCGACGTGCGTGGTTTCGGCTGGCAGAGCGTGGCCGCGCTGGGCCGCCTCGACCTGGCGACGGTGCCGAACGGGCTGCCCGCCGCCGACCTGGCCCGGGTCCGCGCGTCGGTCACCACCGCCGCCGACGGCTACCTCGCCGAGATCGGCCGTCAGGCGTACGGGCTGCCCATGCCGGGCGACCCGGGTAGCTACTTCTGGGGCGGCAACGGCGCCATCCTCAACAACGCCGTCGTGCTGGCCACCGCGTTCGACCTGACCGGCGACGAGAAGTACCGGGACGGTGCGGTGCAGACGATGGACTACATCCTCGGCCGCAACGCGCTGAACATCTCGTACGTCACCGGGTGGGGCGAGCACGCGGCGGAGAACCAGCACAGCCGGATCTTCGGCTACCAGCTCGACCCGAGCATGCCGAAGCCGCCCGCCGGGTCGATCGCCGGTGGACCGAACGCCGCGCTCCAGGACCCGTTCGTGGAGCAGCTGCTCGAGGGCTGCGCGCCGATGTTCTGCTTCGTCGACGACATCGCCTCGTACTCCACCAACGAGGTGGCGATCAACTGGAACTCGGCGCTGGCCTGGGTCGCCTCGTTCGTGGCCGACCAGGGCGACTCCGCGGCGGTGCCGGCACCGACCTGCACGGTCTCCTACACCAACTACGGCTCGTGGGAGGGCGGCACCGGCTTCACCGCCCAGGTGAACATCCGCAACACCGGCACCGCGCCGGTCAACGGCTGGACCGCCCGGTTCGCCTTCACCGGCGACGCCAAGGTGCGCGACGCGTGGATGGCCGACGTGACGCAGTCCGGGGCCACGGTGACCGCGAAGGGTGAGTCGTACAACTCGCGGATCAACCCGGGCAGCTCGGTGATGTTCGGATTCAACGCCACCACCGGCAGCGGCGCGAACCCCGCGCCGAACCTGGTCACGGTCAACGGCGCAGCCTGCACCGTTTCCTGATCCCCGGGTGGGGTGCCGACGGCGACCGGCGCCCCACCCGGCCCCCATCTGATCGACGTCCGGTCCGGACCCCCCGCGCGGGGTCCGGACCGGACTCGTCGGCTCACCGGACCGGACTCGTCGGCTCAGGCGCGCAGCTTCGGCAGCACCTGGTCGCCGAAGGCGTCCAGGAAGGGCCGCTGCTCCTGCCCGACGTGGTGCAGTGCGATCTGGTCGAAGCCGAGATCGACGTACTCCTCCAGCCAGCCCACGTGCCGACCCAGGTCGGCGGAGATGTTGACCACCTCCGCGAGCCGGGTCATCGGTACCGCTTCGGAGACCACGTCGAAGTGCTCCGGAGTGTCCAGGTCCCAGCAGACCGGCGGGGCGAAGACGTTGCTACGCCACTGGTCGTAGGCGATCGCCTCGGCCTCGTCCTGGGACGGTGCCCAGCTCAGGTGCACCTGGAGGTGCACCGGTCCACGGCCTCCGGCCTCCCGGTACGCGTCGACCATGCGGCGCAGGTGGTCGGTCGGCGCGTTGACGGTGATCAGGCCGTCCGCCCACTCGGCGCACCAGCGCGCGGTGGCCACGCTGACCGCGGCGCCGACCAGCGCCGGCGGCTGTTCCGGGCAGCTCCACAGTTTCGCCCGGTCGACCCGGACCAGACCGTCGTGGCTGACCTCCTCACCGGCCAGCAGCGCCCGGATGATTTCCACGCACTCGCGCAGCCGGGCGTTGCGTACCTCCTTGCGCGGCCACACGTCGCCGGTGATGTGCTCGTTGGCGGCCTCGCCGGAGCCCAGCGCGGCCCAGAACCGCCCGGGATACATGGCGGCGAGGGTGCCGATCGCCTGGGCGATGATCGCCGGGTGGTAGCGCTGTCCGGGCGCGTTGACCACCCCGAACGACAGGCCGGTGGCCTGTAACGCCGAGCCGAGCCAGGACCAGGCGAATCCGGAGTGCCCCTGACGTTCGCTCCAGGGCGCGAAGTGGTCCGAGCACATGGCGGCGTCGAAGCCGACGTGCTCGGCGTGGACCACCGCCGCCAGCAGCTCACGCGGGTGGATCTGCTCGTGGGAAGCGTGAAAAGCGATCGCCGTCATACCGCGTTCCACTACCCACCCCAGGACGGATGTAAGCAAGGGCCCCTTGCTAACGCCTCGTGTATAGGAAGGGCCCCTTCCTTACACCCCTGCGTCGCATGGCGGGTTATTCGGAGTGGGCGCCGGCACCGGCGGAGGCGGTGCCCTCCCCCACCCAGACCGTCTTGACGTTGCAGAACTCGTGCATGCCCTGGGCGGACAGCTCTCGGCCGTAGCCGGAGTTCTTCACTCCGCCGAAGGGCAGCTCGGGGTGAGACGTCGTCATCCCGTTGATGAAGACGGCCCCGGCCTCCAGGTCGGTGGCGAACCGCTGCTGCTCCCCCGGGTCGCGGGTCCAGGCGTTCGAGCCGAGCCCGAAGCTGGTGCCGTTGGCCAGCTCGACGGCCTCCTCGTACGACGCGGCGCGGTACAGACCGGCGACCGGCCCGAACACCTCCTCGTGCCACATCCGCATGCCCGGGTTCAGGTCGGTCACCACCGTCGGTGGGTAGAACCAGCCCGGCCCGGTCGGCTTCTCGCCGCCGCAGAGCACTGTCGCGCCCTTGTCGACGGCGTCACGAACCTGCGCGTCGACCTCGTCCCGGCCCCGCTCGGAGGCCAGCGGGCCGACATCGGTGGCGTCGTCCATCGGGTCGCCCACCCGCAGCGCCGCCATCCGCTTGGCGAACGCCTCGGCGAAGGCGTCGTAGACGTCGGTGTGCACGATGAAGCGCTTCGCCGCGATGCAGGACTGTCCGTTGTTCTGGCAGCGGGCGGTGGTGGCCACCTGGGCGGCCAGTTCCACGTCGGCGGAGGGCATCACCACGAACGGGTCGCTGCCGCCCAGTTCCAGCACCGTCTTCTTCAGCTCCCGGCCGGCGATCTGCGCGATCGACCGGCCGGCGACCTCACTGCCGGTCAGCGTGGCCGCGCGTACCCGGGGATCGCTCAGGATCCGGTCCACCGCCTCGGAGCCGACCAGCAGGGTGGTGAACGCGCCCTCGGGGAAACCGGCCCGCCGGAACAGGTCCTCCAGCAGCACCGCGGTCTGCGGCACGTTGGAGGCGTGCTTGAGCAGGCCGGTGTTGCCGGCCATCAGGGCCGGCGCGGCGAAGCGCATGACCTGCCAGAGGGGGAAGTTCCACGGCATCACCGCCAGCACCGGCCCGATCGGCTGGTAGCGGACGAACGCCCGGGTCGCCGAGACCGCCTCGGCGTCGGCCGGCACGTCGGCGAGGAACTCGGCGGCCCGGTCGGCGTAGAAGCGGCAGGCCGTGGCGCACTTGGTGACCTCGGCCTTGGCGGCGGCGAGGGTCTTGCCCATCTCGGTGGTCATCAGCCGGGCGATCTCGTCCCGTTCCGCCTCCAGCAGCTCGGCGGCGGCGGTCAACCACCGCCCACGTTGCTCGATCGTGGTGCCGCGCAGCTGCCGGTACGCCAGGTCGGCCCGTTCGATCGCGCCGTCGATCTGCTCGTCGGACATCGCCTCGTACGTCTTGAGCACCTGGCCGTTGACCGGGTTGGTGGTGGCGATGGTCATCAGGGCTACTCCCGTCACTCGAAGAGTGAGTGCCGCACGCCGGGCTCCTCCCGACGGCGGGCGGCGCGACGACGCTGGATGACGATCAGGTCGACGACGGCGACCAGCGCGAAGACGGCGCAGACGACACCCAACCAGACCACGTCGGCCCGAAACGCCAGCACCGCGAAGACAATCATGGTGACGAGCCCGAAACTGGCCAGCGCCAGGCGCAGGTTCAGCGCGCTGTACGCGTGACCGACCGTGCCACGGGCACGCCGAGGCTGTGATCTCGTCATCACCTCCTCCTACCCCACGTCGCCAGCGCTAACCGTCACGACCCGCACGGCGTTCACCGGAGAACCGGTCGTCGCGGCCCCCGGAGGCTCGGCGCCGCATGTAGCACGCCGGATCGCGGTACGACAGACCACTGCCGCATCCCCGACAGCAGCGCCCGCTCGACCCGACCTCTACGCGTAGAGTCACCGTGCCATCGCTGTGAGCTGTGAGGCTGGGGACGTCATGCCTGGACGCTGGACCACCGCCGCCGTCTGCCTGCTCGCACTCGTCGCACTGGCCTGCGAGGCCGGTGGTGAGGCGGCGCCCCGACCGTCGGGCACGGCCCAGCCCGGCTCCCCCCGCGTCGTCGCCGCCCTCGGCGACTCGATCACCACGGGCTTCGGGTCCTGTCTGCTGCTCACCTCGTGTCAGCGCAACTCCTGGTCGACCGGGGACGGGCTGCGGGTCGACAGTCACTACCGACGGCTGCTCGACCGCAACCCGGGGCTGCGCGGCAAGGCGTACAACCACGCCCGGCCGGGGGCCCGTGCCGACGCGCTGGCCGGGCAGGCCGAGGCGGCGGTACGCGACCGCGCCGACTACGTGACGGTGCTGGTCGGCGCCAACGACGCCTGCCGCGCCACGATCGATGCGATGACGCCGGTCGACCAGTTCCGGGCCGACATCGACCGAGGGTTGCGGGTGCTGCGCGAGGGACGCCCCAAGGCCCGGGTGCTGGTCGTGAGCATCCCGAACCTGTACCGGCTCTGGGAGGTCGGCCACGACGAACCCCGGGCGGTACGCGCCTGGCGGCACGGGGTGTGTCCGGCGCTGCTGGCCGACGCGACGTCGACCGCACCGGCGGACCGCAGCCGCCGCGCGGCCTTCCGGAAACAGATCTCGGCGTACAACGGTCAACTGAAGGCGGCGTGCCGGGCCTACGGATCCCGCTGCCGCTACGACGGCGGCGCCGCGCACCGGGTCCGGTTCGACCTGAGTATGGTCAACCCGCTCGACTACTTCCACCCCAACACCAGCGGCCAGTCCCGCCTCGCCGAGGTCACGTGGCGCCCCTCCGGCTACGCCGACTGATCGCCCGACTCATCGCCGGGACGTGGTGACGGGATGCGGGGGGTGCCGTGCTGGCGGTACAGCGCCCGGGAACGCTCGGCCAGTTTCTTGGTGGCCGAGGAGTTCGCCCAGGTGCCCAGGATGATCGCCGCTCCGGGGACCAGCTTGGCGAAGACTCGCTTCGCCGCGCGTACCCCGGCCATCTGGGCGAGCCGGATCCCGAGGTGCAGCATCACCCGGCCGAGCGGTGCCTGCGCACCACCGCCGAACAGCGCACCCGCCCGCTCCCGGCCGGCCGCCACGCCCAGCGCCAGGCGGGCGCTCGCGGCGGCCTTGTGCACCTTCTGGAGCACCAACAGGTCGGTGGCACGGTCGGTGTGGGTCGGATCGGTGCCGTACGCGGCGGCGACGTGCAGGACCATCCGGGCCTGGGTCCAGGCCAGTACGCCGACGTCGATCACCGCGCCGGGAAGTCCGGCCGCGCCGGATACGGCACCGGAAAGCCGGGCCTGGTTGACGAACCGCCGCACCGCCTGCTCCGCCAGGGCCTCGGTGCTGATCCCCGGCTGGGCGGCCCGGATCCGTTGCGCCCACTGCGCGGCCTCCGGACCGAGCCGGCGCACCGCCTCCAGGGCGAGGTGCTCCGGGGCGTACTGCGGATCCTGGCGCATCCGGTCCCACAGCGTGGCCGGGGGCGACTCGTCATCCTGGTCGCCCGACGGTGGCGTGGGCGGGATGACGGACTGGCCCTCGGCGGGCACGGGATCGCTCATCACCTCTCCCTTCGGTGGCGCGCATCCATATGTACCCCGCGCGGGCAACGCCGTACCGTCGGCCGATCAGCCACCGACGGTCGGGCCGGGCGGACCCGCGCCACAGGAATGGACGAGGATGGCAGGTACGTTTTGGCGATCGGGAGCCGGCGTCTGTTCGGCGTCCCGTTACGCACTCGCAGGGAGGCCGCACCGGTGCTCGATCCACACGAGCTCTACGAACTCACCGACGATCTGCCCGACCTCGGTCAGCCGGTCCTGATCCAGGCGCTCACCGGCTTCGTCGACGCCGGGAACGCGAGCCGGCTCGCCCGCGAACAGCTGCTCACATCGCTGGAGTCCCGCCCGATCGCCCGGTTCGACCTGGACCAGCTCTTCGACTACCGTTCCCGCCGCCCGGTGATGACCTTCGTCGAGGACCACTGGGAGAGCTACGACGACCCGGTGTTGGAGCTGCACCTGCTCCACGACGACGACGAGACCCCGTTCCTGCTGCTCACCGGCCCGGAACCCGACCTCCAGTGGGAGCGGTTCACGGCCGCCGTCGCCGGGCTCGCCGCCCGGCTGGACGTCCGGCTCACCGTCGGGCTCAACGCGATCCCGATGGCGGTGCCGCACACCCGACCGACCGGCGTGACCGCGCACGCCACCCGGCGTGACCTGATCTCCGGCTACGAACCGTGGCTGCAACGGGTGCAGGTGCCCGGCAGCGTGGGTCACCTGCTGGAGTTCCGGCTGGGCGAGGCGGGGCGGGACGCGCTGGGCTTCGCCGCGCACGTGCCGCACTACGTGGCGCAGGCCGAGTATCCGGCCGCCGCCGAGGTGCTGCTGGCCTCGGTGTCCCGGAGCACCGGGCTGCTGCTGCCGAGGGACGGGCTGCGGTCGGCCGCCGAGGTGGTACGGGTCGAGATCGACCGGCAGGTCGCCCAGAGCGACGAGGCCACCACCCTGGTCCAGGCCCTTGAGGAGCAGTACGACGCGTACGCCCGGGGTCGGGGTGAGAAGAACCTGCTCGCCGCGGAGAGCGGCCCGCTGCCCACCGCAGAGGAACTCGGCGCCGAGCTGGAGCGTTTCCTCGCCGAGCAGACCCGCCCGAACAACGACACCCCGGGAGGCTGAGCGGGGCGGGGTCACGCGGAGCCGACCGGAATGGGGCAGGCTGGCACCATGCGCCTGGCGACGTGGAACGTGAACTCGGTGAAGGCCCGACTGCCCCGGCTGCTCGACTGGTTGGCCGGCACCGCTCCGGATGTGCTCTGCCTCCAGGAGACCAAGTGCCCGGACGGCGCCTTCCCGGTGGCCGAGGTGGGCGCGCTGGGTTACACGGTGGCCAGTCACAGTGACGGGCGGTGGAACGGGGTGGCCATCCTGTCCCGGGTCGGCCTGGCCGACGTCGCCGTCGGGTTTTCCGGCGAGCCCGGCTTCCCCGAGCCGGAGGCCCGGGCGATCTCGGCCACCTGCGGCGGGCTGCGGGTCTGGTCGGTGTACGTGCCGAACGGCCGCACGCCCGACGACACGCACTACGCGTACAAGCTGGCCTGGTTGGCGGCGCTGCGCGACGCGCTGGACACCGAGCTGGCGAGTTCGGTGCCGCTGGCCGTCTGCGGTGACTTCAACGTGGCCCCCACCGACGACGACGTGTGGGATCCGGCGCTGTTCGTCGACTCCACCCACGTCACGCCACCCGAACGGGCCGCCCTGGCGGCGCTGCGTGATCTCGGCCTGGTCGACGTGGTGCCCACCCCGATGAAGGGTCAGCATCCGTTCACCTACTGGGACTACCGGGCGGGGATGTTCCACCAGAACAAGGGCATGCGCATCGACCTGGTGTACGCCTCGGCCCGGCTGGCCCGCGCCGTCCGATCGGCCTACGTGGACCGGGAGGCCCGTAAGGGCAAGGGCCCCTCCGACCACGCCCCCGTCGTCGTCGACGCCGACCTGGTCCCGACCGTCGAGTCACTCTGAGCGCGGTGTAGCTGCGGGTGGTGTCGCCGCCCGCCGTGGGCGCACCTGGCCCCGGCGGTCCGTCGCACGCGCCTGCCCCCGGTGGTCGGTCGGACACACCTGGCCGCTGCGGTCCGTCGGACGCACCTGGCCGCTGTGGTCTGTCGGATCAGCGGCAGCTCGCTGAAACTCAGGGGACATGGCCTGACCTGCGCCAATACGCTGGGTTGAGCAGCGCGGCAGACGCGCTGGCAGACCGTCCGCACGGCGAGGAGTAAGCCCGTGACCGACGAGATCCGACCCACCGCCCTCACCCCACCGTCCGGCTGCGCCCTCGGCTGGCAGCCCAGTGCCCTGGCCCCCGTCTTCTGGGGCTGGCGCGAGTACGGGCCGACCGACGGCGCACCCACCCGGGTCCGGGTGTTCCATCCGAGCATCGATTCCACTCCGAACACGGCGCAGTTGCTCAGCGGCTGCGGCAGGTACCCGTTGATCGTGTTCGCCCACGGCTACTGCGAGCAGGACGACAACCACTACCAGCGCTGGGTTCGCACCCCGGCGGCGCTGGCCCGTTCCGGTTACATCGTCGCCGTACCCGAACTGCCGAACATTCACGTGCACCCGGCGCAGAGCCCCGGCACCCAGCAGGTGCTGGCCAGCACCGTGACCTGGATGCGGCAGGGCTGGCCCGGCAAGGAGGTGCTGCTGCCCGCCGCGAAGACCGGGCTGGCCGGCCATTCCTACGGTGCGCTGCACGCCGGTATCCTCGCCACCCGCATCCAGGTCGCTGCCGTCGCCTCGCTCAGCGGGGTGTGGAACGACTGGCAGCCCGGCTACGGCACCAAGCCCATCCACCAGGGCACGGTGCCCCGCCTGTTGACCTGGGGAACCGACGATCCGCAGGCCACCCTCGACGCCCCGACCTGGAACGCCATCGCCAAGCCCCGGCACCGGGCCGTCTACGGCGGAGCCGACCACTACGACTACTTCCCGTACAACCAGGACCTGCCCTGCCGGACCAGCAGCGGAGCCTGTCCCCACGTCGGCATCGCCACCGACGACCTGTTGATCATGTTCTTCGCCAACTACCTGCCGCCGGAGCTCTGGCCCGACCTGCCCAGTCGCATCCCCAACAACCTGGTCCCGCCGCCGCTGAACCTCCCTCCCGAGCAGGGCTTCTACGCCGGTGGCCACCTCACCGGGCTGTCCACCTTCAACGCCAACTCGTCGTGCAGCCTCGCCCTCTCGGTGGAGCTGCCGCTGGACAAGACCGTCCCCCACGTCCGCGAGATGCTGCGCCACCAGGCCGATCAGGCCGTACGAGCCGCCGGTCTGGTGCCGGTCTTCACCGGGTCGACCAGTCCGGCGGCATGGGTAGCGAGCCAGTCGCCCGCAGGTGGGACGAAGGTGGTCGCGGACAGCGCGGTCTCGATGACGATGCAGTCCGGCCCGCTCCCGTAACCGGCCCGGTCCCGTAACCGGCCCGGTCCGGCCCGGTCCCCCGGGGCAGGGTCGCAATCCGGCGGGTGACGGAGGGGTGGCGGGGCCGCTGCCTCGCCAGTGATGGCCCTGCCACACCCGCGACCTCGGGTACTGCGGCCACGATTCCCGGCGGTGGCCGCCGGACTAGGGTTGAGGCCATGGCAGTCGTGAAGATCAACGCGATCGACGTCCCGCCCGGTGCCGGCGAGGAGTTGGAGAAGCGGTTCGCCGCCCGGGCCCGCGCGGTGGAGAACTCCCCCGGTTTCCTCGGCTTCGAGCTGCTGCGCCCGGTGGCCGGGGAGAGCCGCTACTTCGTCTACACCAGGTGGGAGAGCGAGCAGGCGTACCAGGACTGGGCCTCCGGTCCGGCGCGCGCCGCCCATGCCGCCCCGCCCGGCGCCGAACAACGGCCCCCGGTCGCCTCCGGCGCCACCCTGCTCGAATTCGAGGTCGTGCAACAGGTTCCCTGACCGGTGCCCGTGCACCGGGCGACGGCCAGGTGCCGCGTCGGCGTCAGGCGGGGCGGGTGGTGGTGAGGGTGGCGAAGGCGATGACGTTGTCGGCGTAACCGGTGCCGCCGCCCACCCACTGGCCTCCGCAGGTGATCAGCCGCAGGCCGGGTGGGCCCTCGTGGCCGTACACCCGGTCGGCCGGTAGTCGATCCTTCGGGAAGCGTTCCACCGAGTTCACCGTGAAGACGGCGACCGAGTCGTCCTCCCGAACCACCTCGACGGTGTCTCCCGCCTTCAGCCTGCCCAGGTGGTAGAAGACCGATGGGCCGCTCTTGGTGTCCACGTGCCCGACGATGACCGCCGGACCGGGCTCGCCCGGCACCGGCCCACGGTCGTACCACCCGGTCTCCTCGTGTCGGCTCAACGGTGGCACGTCGATCGAACCGTCCGGCGCGTCACCGACCGGTTTCACCGGCGCCGAGACGTCGATGGTCGGGATGGTCAGGCTCACCGGCCGCGCGGCGGGCGCCACCGCCGGTGGGCTGGACGTTCGTTCACCGCCGGTGGCGGCCCAGTCCAAGGGGCTTCCGACCCGATGCCCGAGCCCGGCACCGGTGGCGAAGACGCCGGCCAGCACGAGCACCGCCGCGAGCGGCAGCGACCACGGGCTGCGCCCGGACCGCCGCGCCCGCTCGGGCCTTCCGGTGGCGCGGGGAGCACGACGCCGGTCGGTGGGCAGCGGCGACAGGCTGGAGCGCCGGGCGGCGACGTCCGGCACGGCCGCCCGGCCGCGCGGCCGCGCGCGATCGGACGGCCGCGCGGGATCGCGCGAGCGCGTGGGATCGGGCACGTGGTCGCGGCCGTGCGAACGCGCGGGATCGAACGGCCGGGCGGAGCCGTGCGAACGCGCGGGATCGAACGGCCGGGCGGAGCCGTGCGAACGCGCGGGGTGGGGCGAACGCGCCGGGTCGGGCGGGGGAACGAACAGATCGGGACGGTGGGTCGGGCGGGGCGGGCTACCGGTGGGACGGGCCGCACGACCGGCGCCGACGGGCCGGGCCGGACGACCAGAACCGGCCGAGCCGGTGGGGCGGGGTGCGCGGGCGGCGGCCATGGCGGCTCACCGCCGGGTGCCGCGACGGCGGGTAGCGGTGACCCAGAGGACCATGCCGGTGACGGTCAGCGCCAGCCCGCCGGGGAGCAGCAGACCGGCGGTGACCGTGCTGGCGGACCCACCGAAGCCGGTCGCCGGCCCTCGGCTGGGCTTCGCGTGGCGTACCACCTGGATCATGGTGGAGGCGGTCTCGCCGCCCCGGCACTCCAGCTTGACCCGGTAGTTGCCGGGGAGCACCCGGTCCTTCACCATGGCCGTTCCGGTCAGCAGGCCGCGCTGCGGCTGGACGGCGACCCGGCCGAACGCGTCCGAGACGACGATGGCCCCCACCGAGTTGTCGTGGCAGCTCGCCCGCAGACCGACCAGGTGTCCCGGTTCCACCATGCTCGGCGAGACCTCCACGAACACGGTCGGGCCGGGCTGCGGTGCGCCCACGGGCACACCGGGCTGCCCATCGCCGGGCTGTCCGGCGGCGAGCGGCGCGACGGCGGGCCACCCGGCGGTGCGTGACTCGGCAGTGGTCGAGGCGGGCGTCGGCGCGGGCGCCGAGCCCGGCGCGACGGTCACCGCCCCGGCCGACGCCGCCGTCGGCAGCGGAGCGACCAGGGCGATCGAGAGCAGCGGAGCGATGGTGGCGAGGGTACGCAGACCAGCGGCGGACGGCCCCGGACGAGTGCGGGTCACTGCTGGCACGATGCCCCCTCCCGGTGCGCCGGGGCGGTCGCCGGGCCCTACGGGCACCCGGTGCTGCCTTCCACCGATGATGGTCTCACCACCGGGCGTACATCACATCCGGTTCGGCGCGGTGCTCACGTAGGCTCGGTTGGTGGTGACCTCCACCGACCCGACTCCCGCTGTCGCCGCGCCGCCCGTGGCGCGGGCGATTCGCACCTACCACCCACGGCGCGGCCGGATGAGCGGCCGCCAGGTGGCGGCGTTGGAGCAGCTCTGGCCCCGGTACGGTCTGCGCGTCGCCGACGCCGACCCGTTCGACCCCGTCGCCCTGTTCGGCCGTCGCGCCAAACTGGTGGTCGAGATCGGATCGGGCATGGGCGACGCGACCGCCGAGATGGCCGCCGCCGACCCGGATCGAGATTATCTGGCGGTCGAGGTGCACACCCCCGGAATCGCCAACCTGCTGGACCTGATCCACCGCCGTGACCTGGGCAATGTCCGGATCGTCGAGGGCGACGCGATGGAGTTGCTCGACCTGCTGCCACCCGCGTCGCTGGACGCGGTGCACGTCTTCTTCCCGGATCCGTGGCCGAAGTCCCGCCACCACAAGCGGCGGTTGATCCAGCCCGGTCACGTCGCCCGGTTGCGTTCCCGGTTGGCCGTCGGCGGCACGCTGCACTGCGCCACCGACTGGGCCGAGTACGCCGAGTCGATGCGGGCGACGCTGGACGCCGACCCCGGTCTGGTCAACGCCTTCGACGGCTACGCACCCCGGCCCGCGTACCGGCCGGTGACCCGGTTCGAGCGACGGGCACTGCGCGCCGGCCGCCCGATCGCCGACCTGATCTACCACCGCCGCCGGTAAGGAAGGGCACCTTGTTAACGCCTGGTGTATAGGAAGGGCCCCCTGCTAACACCACCGCCCGCCCAGGCACCCGCCAAAGGCCGGTTGGCGTATGGGGGCGTGATCCAGGCACCATGGAGCGGCCATGACACTCACCGCCGCGCTGCCGAAGACCGCCGATCCCGACACCCTCTACGACGCGTTCGCCAGTTGGGCGTCCGAGCGCGGCCTGGACCTCTACCCCCACCAGGAGGAGGCGGTCATCGAGATCGTCTCCGGGGCCAACGTGATCATGAATACGCCGACCGGCTCGGGCAAGAGCCTGGTCGCCATCGCCGCCCACTTCGCCGCCCTGGCCGACGACCGGACGACCTTCTACACCGCGCCGATCAAGGCGCTGGTGTCGGAGAAGTTCTTCGCGCTGTGTGAGATCTTCGGCGCCGAGAACGTCGGGATGCTCACCGGCGACGCCAGCGTGAACGCCGACGCCCCGATCATCTGCTGCACCGCCGAGATCCTCGCGAACCTGGCGCTCCGCGAGGGCGCCAAGGCCGACGTCGGCCAGGTGATCATGGACGAGTTCCACTTCTACGCCGAACCGGACCGGGGCTGGGCCTGGCAGGTGCCGCTGATCGAGTTGCCGCAGGCGCAGTTCGTGCTGATGTCGGCCACCCTGGGGGACACCACCCGATTCGTCGACGACCTGACCCGGCGCACCGGTCGGGCGACCGCCGTCGTGCGCTCGGCCGAGCGGCCGGTCCCGCTGCTCTTCTCGTACGCGATGACGCCGCTGCACGAGACGCTCGAAGAGCTGCTGGAGACCAAGCAGGCCCCGGTGTACGTCGTGCACTTCACCCAGGCCGCCGCCCTGGAACGCGCCCAGGCGCTGATGAGCGTCAACGTCTGCACCCGGGCCGAGAAGGACATGATCGCGCAGGCGATCGGCGGGTTCCGGTTCACCTCCGGCTTCGGCAAGACTTTGTCCCGGCTGGTCCGGCACGGCATCGGGGTGCACCACGCCGGGATGCTGCCCAAGTACCGCCGGCTGGTGGAGACCCTCGCCCAGGCCGGGCTTCTCAAGGTCATCTGCGGTACGGACACCCTCGGCGTCGGCATCAACGTGCCGATCCGCACGGTGCTGTTCACCGGCCTGTCCAAGTACGACGGGGTACGCACCCGGCTGCTCAAGGCCCGCGAGTTCCACCAGATCGCCGGGCGGGCCGGGCGGGCCGGGTTCGACACTCTCGGCCGGGTCGTGGTGCAGGCACCGGAGCACGTCATCGAGAACGAGAAGGCCCTCGCCAAGGCCGGCGACGACCCGAAGAAGCGCCGCAAGGTGGTACGCAAGAAGCCGCCGGAGGGCTCGATCGGGTGGGGCAAGCCCACCTTCGACCGCCTGGTGGAGGCCGAACCGGAGCCGCTGACGTCGAGCTTCCAGGTCAGCCACTCGATGCTGCTCAACGTCATCGGCCGCCCCGGCGACGCGTTCGCGGCCATGCGGCACCTGCTCACCGACAACCACGAGGACCGGGCCGCGCAGCGTCGACACATCCGCCGGGCCATCGCCATCTACCGCGCGTTGCGGGCCGGCGGGGTGGTCGAGGAACTGCCCGAGCCGGACGAGACCGGGCGGCGGGTCCGGCTCACCGTCGACCTCCAACTCGACTTCGCGCTCAACCAGCCGCTGTCGCCGCTCGCGCTGGCCACCATCGAGCTGCTGGACCAGGAGTCGCCGTCGTACGCCCTGGATGTGCTGTCGGTGATCGAGTCGATCCTCGACGACCCGCGTCAGGTGCTCTCCGCGCAGCAGTTCAAGGCCCGTGGCGAGGCGGTCGCCGCGATGAAGTCCGAGGGCATCGAGTACGAGGCCCGACTCGAACTGCTCGACGAGGTGACCTGGCCCAAGCCGCTCGCCGAGCTGCTGGAGAACGCCTACGAGATGTACCGGCAGGGGCATCCCTGGGTCGCCGACCACCAGCTCTCCCCCAAGTCCGTGGTGCGGGACATGTACGAGCGGGCGATGACCTTCACCGAGTACGTGCAGTTCTACGGGCTGTCCCGCTCCGAGGGCCTGGTGCTGCGCTACCTCGCCGACGCGTACAAGACGCTGCGGCAGACGGTGCCGGAGGAGGCCAAGACCGAGGAACTGGTCGACCTGATCGAGTGGCTCGGCGAGCTGGTCCGCCAGGTCGACTCCAGCCTCATCGACGAGTGGGAGCGACTGCGCAACCCGACGGACCTGCCGGAGGTCGCCGCGGCTCTGGACGACCGACCGGCGGCGGTGACCCGCAACCCGCGCGCGTTCCGGGTGCTGGTGCGCAACGCCCTGTTCCGTCGGGTCGAGTTGGCCGCGCTACGGCAGTGGGACGCGTTGGGCGAGTTGGACGCGGACTCCGGCTGGCACGCCGACGCCTGGGCCGACGCGTTGGAGCCCTACTTCGAGGCGTACGACGAGATCGGCACCGGTCCGGACGCCCGTGGCCCGGCGCTGCTGATGATCGATCAGGGCCGGGAACGCTGGACGGTGCGGCAGATTCTGGACGACCCGGAGGGCGACCACGACTGGGGCATCAGCGCGGAGATCGACCTCGCCGCCTCCGACGAGGCGGGCGCGGCCGTCGTGGCGATCACCGACGTCGGCCAGCTCTGAGATTTTCCGTAAAGGGGCCGTCCGGGATGCCCGGGCGGCCCCTTTCGTTCCCTGGGCGATGTCAGACCCGTCGATTAGAATATATGTACTAATCGAGTTCCTGACCTGGGAGGATGCTCGTGACCGCGCCCATCTCCGCCCCTCTTTCGCCGTACGCCACCCTCCTCGGTTTCACCCGGTACGTCGACCGCACCGGCCCGACCAAGGCCAGCTTCGTCGGCGGCCTGCGTCGACAGCGCGCGAGCCGCTCCGGGTTCAACCCGCACGGCCAGTTCGTCAAGGCGCTCAAGGCCGACATCGCCTTCCACACCGGCGGCACCCACCTGGCGCAGGTGGTCGACGTGGTCAAGCCCCGGTGGCGTCCGCTCTACCAGGCGCTGGTGCCCGGCGCGACGGCGTGGCTGCACTCGCTCGGCGAGCCGCGCGGCGTCGACCTGGCCCAGACCCGCGACGCACTCGCCATGCTCGGCGACCTCCCGATCAAGATCAACCCCCACTTCGGCATCCGGTACGCGGACGGCCACGCCGAGGCGGTGCGCCTGCACTTCGACGAGGCTCCGCCCAGTGATGAGGCGCTGCTGGCCGCGCTGCACCTGACCGCCCGGCACATGGACGCCGTCCTCCCGCACGCCGAGCCGGTCCTGGTCGACGTGCGCCGAGGCGTCACCCATCGAATGCCCGAGGGCGCCAAGCCCGACGAGATCGAACGGTGGCTCGCCGGCGAAGCCGCCGCCTTCCGCGCCATCTGGTCCGCCGCCTAGGAACGTCAGCGGTGTCGGGTCCGGACACCGGTCGTGCATCCGGACCCGACACCAACGCCGCCTCGTCGGCGGTTAGGGCCGGCCGTCCCCGACAGGTTCCGGAGTTATCCACAGGGGCAGCGACGCCGGTCACCGCTCGGCCAAGGTGGAGCGATGCCGGTGTCACCGAGGCGGCCCGCCCAGTTGCGGGGGCGCATCTTCCGAGGCTCCGAGATGGTCGCCCGAGGGCTGCTCACCCGCACCGAGCTGCGCAGCAAAGCCTGGCGTCAGCTCTTCCGGGATGTCTACGCGGACTCCCATCTCACGGTGTCGCACCGCACCCGTTGTCAGGCGGCGGCACGACTGCTGCTGCCCACCGGTGCCGCGGTGGCGGGCCGCAGCGCCGCGGCGCTGTTCGGCGTTCGCGGGGTGGCCGCCGACGAGCCGATCGACGTGCTCGTCCCGACCGGACGACGGTTCGGCCCGGTCTCGGGTCTGGTCGTGCACACCGCCGAGCTGGGCAGCGACGAGATCATCCTGCGCGACGACGTCCCGGTGACCAGCCCTGAGCGCACCTGCTGGGACCTTGCGCAGTGGTGCCCAGTCGAGGAGGCGGTGGCGACCGTGGACCAGCTCGCCGCCCGAGGCACGGTGCGCCTCGACCAGGTCGCCGCGTACGCCCGCTGCCGGATCGGTCTGCGCGGCTGGCGACGACTGCTGCGGGTGGTCGAGCTCGCCGACGCCGGGGCCGAGTCCATCCCCGAGTCACGGCTGCGGGTACGCATCGTGTTGGCCGGGCTGCCCAGGCCGGTGACCCAGTTCGTGGTGACCCGCGGGGGCAGGTTCATCGCGCGGGTCGACCTGGCGTGGCCGCAGTTGCGGGTGGCCGTCGAGTACGACGGACTGTGGCACGACGATCCTGAGCAGTTCCACCGTGACCGGCGACGCCTCAACCGCATCCTCGGCGAGGACTGGATCGTCCTGCACGTCACTGCCAAGCGGATGCGCGAGGATTTCGACGGCTTCCTCACCGAACTCCGCCAGACCCTCACCCGCCGCTCGGGGTGACCCCCGTCCAAGATCCGAGCAACTTCGGGGAAGTTGCTGCCTCAGGCGCCGTCGGACCCAGCAACATCCGGGAAGTTGTCCGGATCTTGGGTCGGGTGGCGGGGGAGGTCGGTTAGCGGGAGGGGGGTGGGGGCGTCGGGGGGGCCGACGATGACGCGTACGGCGGGGAAACGGTCGGTGAGGAGTTGGCGGCAGGCGTCGCAGGGAGCGACCAGGGACCGGCCCCGGTCGCCGACCGTCACGACGGTCTCCAGCTCCGTCACGCCCTGGGTGGCGGCGGTGCCGAGGGCGACCGTCTCAGGGCACGCGCCGCCGGTCGCGTGCACCACGTTCACGGCGGAGATGACCCGACCGTCAGGGGTACGGGCCGCCGTGGCGAGCGTGTGCATGGCGCTGCGGCAGCGCAGCTTCGCCACCGCGCTGGCGGCCTGCACCAGCGCCCGATCGGTGTCGCGCATCGTCATCGGTGTCCCCGTGGTCCGCTCATAGCTCGCGCTCAACATCCAGCAAGGCGATCAACGATAGACCGCCAACACGCTGGTGCCAGACCACCGCCCCGTCTTACCCGCCTTCGACTCCCCTGTCCCGGCCGGCCGGTGCCGCTCTGCTTCAACCCACGCACCGGTTCATGGCCGCGACCGTTGCGCCGAGTGAAGCAGAGCAAGCAGGCGCAGGGGCAGCCCCAGAGGGATTGTCACCGTGCCGCCGACCAGCGCCGGACCACCACGCAGGAAGGGCCGGGCACCACCACGCAGGAGCGCCAGGCAGGAGAGCGCCAGGCAGGAGACGGCCAGGCGGGAGACGGCCAGGCCGGACAGGCGCTAACCAGGACAGGGCCGGGCAGGGGGTAACCAGGAGGCGGTCCGGGAAGTGGCTGCCTATCCTTGGCCACGACATGCAGAATCCAGGCTCACCCACCTCGACCGACCCCGTCCGCGACCTGCAGCGCCGCCTGTCACCGTTGATGTTCCGTGACCAGCGGCACCTGCGCCGTCGACTCGACGGGTTGCGGAAGCTACGCGACCCACAGCGACGCGAAGCGGTGCTGACCGAGATCGTCGCCGAGACGGCCGCGGCGGAGGTCCGGCTGGAGCGGCGGAAAGCCGCCGTGCCGACCATCACCTACCCGGCGAGTCTGCCGGTGAGCGGACGCAAGGACGACATCGCCGCGGCGATCCGCGACCACCAGGTGGTGATCGTGGCGGGCGAGACCGGCTCCGGGAAGACCACCCAGTTGCCGAAGATCTGCCTGGAGCTGGGTCGCGGTGTGCACGGGTTGATCGGCCACACCCAGCCTCGGCGGCTGGCCGCGCGGACGGTGGCCGACCGGATCGCCGAGGAGTTGGGCACCGAACTCGGCGACGTGGTCGGCTACAAGGTGCGCTTCACCGATCAGGTGGGCGAGAACAGCCTGGTCAAGCTGATGACCGACGGCATTCTGCTGGCCGAGTTGCAGACCGATCGGATGCTGCGCCAGTACGACACGTTGATCATCGACGAGGCGCACGAACGCAGCCTCAACATCGATTTCATTCTCGGGTACCTCAAGCAACTCCTGCCGCGCCGCCCCGACCTCAAGGTGGTCATCACCTCGGCCACCATCGAGACCGACCGGTTCGCGCGGCACTTCGCCGGGCCACCGACCGCCGAACATCCCGACGGCGAGCCGGCGCCGGTGGTGGAGGTCTCCGGCCGGACCTACCCGGTCCAGGTGCGCTACCGGCCGCTGGTCGAGGTCGCCGACGGCGACGAGGAGGACCCGGACGAGGAGAACGTCCGCGACCAGATCCAGGCCATCGGCGACGCCGTCGAGGAGTTGGCCGCCGAGGGACCGGGCGACATCCTGGTCTTCCTCAGCGGTGAGCGGGAGATCCGGGACACCGCCGAGGCGCTGGGCAAGCTGGTGCAGAACAAGCGGTCGCTGCTCGGCACCGAGATCCTGCCGTTGTACGCCCGACTCAGCGTCGCCGAGCAGCACCGGGTCTTCGCCCCGCACTCCGGGCGACGGGTGGTCCTGGCCACCAACGTGGCGGAGACCTCGCTGACCGTGCCCGGCATCAAGTACGTGGTGGATCCCGGCACCGCCCGGATCTCCCGGTACTCGCAGCGCCTGAAGGTGCAGCGGCTGCCGATCGAGCCGATCTCCCAGGCCAGCGCCAACCAGCGCAAGGGCCGCTGTGGGCGTACCTCGGACGGCATCTGTATCCGGCTCTACGACGAGCAGGACTTCGCCTCCCGCCCGGAGTTCACCGACCCGGAGATCCTGCGGACCAACCTGGCCTCGGTCATCCTCCAGATGACCGCCATCGGGCTGGGTGACATCGCCGCCTTCCCGTTCATCGACCCGCCGGACCGTCGCAACATCACCGACGGGGTGAACCTGCTGCACGAGTTGGGTGCGATCGACCCGACCGAGACCGAGCCGGCACGGCGGCTCACCTCCCTCGGTCGGCGGCTGGCCCAACTGCCGGTCGACCCGAGGTTGGCGCGGATGGTGCTGGAGGGCGAACGCAACGGCTGCGCCACCGAGGTGATGGTGATCGCGGCGGCCCTGTCGATCCAGGATCCGCGTGAACGGCCGGCGGACAAGCAGGCCCAGGCCGACCAGGCGCACGCCCGGTTCGCCGACGCCGAATCCGACTTCGTCGCGTACCTCAACCTGTGGCGGTATCTGCGGGAGCAGCAGCGGGCGCTCTCCTCCAGCGCGTTCCGGCGGATGTGTCGGGCCGAGTACCTCAACTACCTGCGGGTGCGGGAGTGGCAGGACATCGTCAGCCAGTTGCGGCAGGTCCTGCGTACGCCCGAGGGGGACGGACGCAGACGCGGCCGGCGGGGCCCCGCGGCGGCTGAGCCCGACGGCGGCGCCGCCCGACGCCAGGTCGGCGCGGATCTGCCGGAGGAGATCGACACCGCGAAGGTGCACCAGTCGCTGCTGCCCGGCCTGCTGTCGCACATCGGCCTCAAGGACGCGCAGAAGCACGAGTACCTGGGTGCGCGCGGCGCGAAGTTCGCCCTGTTCCCGGGGTCGGCGCTGTTCCGCAAGCCGCCCCGCTGGGTGATGGCCGCCGAGCTGGTGGAGACCTCCCGGCTGTGGGGGCGGGTGAACGGACGCATCGAGCCGGAGTGGGTCGAGCCGCTGGCCCAACACCTGGTCAAGCGCAGCTACAGCGAGCCGCACTGGGAGAAGAAGCAGGCGGCGGTGATGGCGTACGAGAAGGTCACCCTCTTCGGCGTCCCGCTGGTCACCTCCCGCAAGGTCAACTTCGGCCGGATCGACCCGACGTTGAGCCGGGAGCTGTTCATCCGGCACGCCCTGGTCGAGGGCGACTGGTCCACCCACCACCGGTTCTGGCGGGACAACCAGCGGTTGCTGGCCGAGGTGGAGGAGCTGGAGAACCGCGCCCGGCGACGCGACATCCTGGTCGACGACGAGACGATCTTCCAGTTCTACGACGAACGGATCCCGGCCGAGGTGGTTTCCGGTCGGCACTTCGACAGCTGGTGGAAGACGGCCCGCCGCCAGCAGCCCGAGTTGCTCACCTTCACCCGCGAACTGCTCGTCAACTCCGGTCGGGGCGGGCTCGACGAGGCCGACTACCCCGACCAGTGGCAGGCCGACGGGGTGGCGTTGCCGCTGACGTACACCTTCGATCCGGGGACCCCGACCGACGGCGTGACGGTGGACATCCCGCTGCCGCTGCTCAACCAGCTGCCCGCCGAGAGCTTCGACTGGCAGGTGCCGGGGCTGCGGGAGGAACTGGTCGTCGCGCTGATCCGGTCGCTGCCGAAGCCGATCCGGCGCAACTTCGTTCCGGTACCCGACTACGCCCGCGCCGCGCTGGCGGAGATCACCCCGGGCGCGGCGCCGCTGCTGGACGCGTTGACCCGCCAGCTGCGGCGGATGACCGGGGTGACGGTGCCTCGGGACGCCTGGGACCTGGCCAAACTTCCGCCGCACCTGCGGGTCACCTTCCGGGTGCTCGGCGAGGACGACAAGCCGGTCGCCGAGGGCAAGGATCTGCCGGCCCTGCAACGCCGACTCAAGGCGGAGGTACGCCAGGTGGTGGCCGCCGCCGCGCCGGATCTGGCCCGCTCGGGGCTGACCGGCTGGGAGATCGGCACGCTGCCGCGCACCATCGAGCAGGTCCGGGCCGGCTACGCGGTGACCGCCTACCCGGCGCTGGTCGACGAGGGCGCCACGGTCGGGGTGCGGGTGTTCGACTCACCGGCGGAGCAGGAGGCCGCCCACTGGGCGGGCACTCGACGGCTGCTGCGGTTGACCGTGCCCTCGCCGGCGAAGTTCCTCCAGGGACGGCTGTCCAACGAGGCGAAGCTGGCGTTGTCCCGCAACCCGCACGGCGGGGTGCAGGCGTTGATCGAGGACGCATCCGGCGCGGCGATCGACAAGCTGGTCATCGACGCGGGTGGCCCGGCGTGGGACGAGGCGGGTTTCGCCGCGCTGCGGGAGAAGGTCCGGGCCGACCTGGTGGACACCGTGGTGGAGGTGATGGAGCGGGTCCGGGCGGTGCTCGCCACCGCGTACGCGGTGCAGCAGCGCCTCGGCGCGACGAGGAACCTGGCCGTGGTGGCCGCCCTGGCCGACATCCGCAACCAGCTCACCGGCCTGGTGCACGCCGGTTTCATCACCGAGGCCGGGTACGCCCGCCTGCCCGACCTGCTGCGTTATCTGACCGCGATCGAGCGGCGGCTGGACCGGCTGCCGAGCAATCCGGCGCGGGACAAGTCCCAGCAGGACCGGGTCGCGGTGGTGCAGCGCGAGTACGACGAGATGCTGGCCGCGCTGCCACCGGCTCGACGCTCCGCCGACGCGGTACGCCGGATCCGGTGGATGATCGAGGAGTTGCGGGTGAGCATCTTCGCCCAGGCCCTCGGCACCCCCTACCCGGTTTCCGAGCAACGTATCTACCGCGCCATGGACGACGCCGAGAGCGGCTAGGCCGGCCGGCGCGTCGGGCGAAGGTCGCCCGCGATCGCGTCCGGCCGCGATCCGACACCGGTCCGGCTGATCAGCTCAGCGGCTCGACGCCGGGTGGCAGTTGCGCGGTGGCGGTGGCGGTGTGCACGTAGTCGAGCAGGATGCGCCGCAGTTCACGGCCGGCGTGGGTGGGCACCACGTCGCGGCGGCGGGCCACGGCGATGGTGCGGCGTACGCCGGGCGGGGCGAGTCGGGTGACCCGGATGCCGGGTCGGCGCGCCACCGCGATGCCGGGGACCAGGGCGATGCCCAGCCCGGCCTCGACGAAGCTGAGCACGGCGTCCATCTCTCCACCGTCGACCGACAGGGTCGGCTCGAAGCCGGCGTCCCGGCACGCCTGGAGGGTGGCGTCGCGCAGGTCGTAGCCCTCGCGGAACATCACCAGTGGCTGGTCGCGCAGGTCGGCGACGCGCAGGTCGGCACCGGGGGTGGCGGACGGCACCGGGTCGACCGAGGCGACCACCAGGCTCTCGGTGAGGATCGGGTCGGCGCGCAGTCCGGGGTCGGCGCCCTGGGCCGGCATGATGATCAGCGCCAGGTCGAGGTCGCCGCGGAGCAGGTCACGGACGAGATCCTGGGAGCCACCCTCCTCCACTCGAAGGTCGACGGTGGGGTGGGCGTCACGGAACCGGCGCAGCACCGGCGGGGCCAGCGAGGTGGCCAGGCTGGGGGTGGCGCCGAGGCGTACCCGACCACGGCGCAGGCCGACGAGTTCCTGTACCTCGCGGACGGCGGTGTCGACGTCGGCGAGGATCCGCTTGGCCAGCGGCAGCAGGACCTCCCCCGCCGCGGTGAGGGTGATGTTGCCCCTTACCCGCTCGAACAGGGGCGCACCGAGGGTGTCCTCCAGCGCGTGAATTTGCTTACTCAACGAAGGCTGGGTGATGCCCACGATGTCGGCCGCCTGGGTGAAATGTCGTACTTCGGCAACCGCAACGAAGTACTTCAGCTGATGGAGCTGCATCTACATAGCTTATGGCTATCAAGACTGCGACGTCGATGCATTGGACGACTGATCAAACTGCTCCTAGCGTCGGTCGCGTGGTAGTCACGACAAGAACGCGGTCGCCCATCCGATCCAACGTCGGTCTCAAGGCCGTCATGGCGGTGACGGGCATCCTGCTGGTGCTGTTCCTCATCGCCCACATGCTGGGCAACCTGAAGATCTTCTCGGGTGCGACGTCGTTCGACCACTACGCGCACTGGTTACGCGAACTCGGCGTGCCGCTGCTTCCCGCCAGCGGGTTCCTGTGGGTGCAGCGGGTCGGCCTGGTGACCGCGGCCGTCCTGCACATCTGGGCCGCCACGGTCCTGGCGTTGCGCGCCCGCGCCGCCCGCCCGGTGCGCTACGCCCACCGCAAGAAGGTCCGGGGCAGCTACGCGGCGAGGACCATGCGGTGGGGCGGCGTGATCATCCTGCTCTTCGTGGTCTACCACATCCTCGACCTGACCACCGGCACGCTGAACCCGGTCGGCGACTCCTCCCGGCCGTACGCGAACGTGGTCGCCGACTTCGCCCCGGAGCGTTGGTACGTCACGCTCTTCTACACCCTGGCGGTCGTCACCCTCGGTTTCCACCTGCGGCACGGCGTGTTCAGCGCGCTGCGCAGCCTCGGCCAGCAGACCCCGCGTGGCGAGCAGCGGGCCCGGGTGGTGGCGCTGGTCTTCGCCGTCGCGCTCTGCGCCGGCTACCTCCTGGTCCCGTTCGCCGTACTCACCGGATTGGTGTCCTGACCATGGAACTGTTCATCGAGGGCGACCCGATCGCCGACACCAGGGCGCCCGACGGGCCGATCGAGACCCGCTGGGAGCGTCGCCGCTTCGAGGCGAAGCTGGTCAACCCGGCCAACCGCCGCAAGATGACGGTCATCGTGGTCGGTACCGGACTGGCCGGTGGCTCCGCCGCCGCCACGCTCGCCGAGCAGGGCTACCGGGTCAAGTCGTACTGCTACCAGGACAGCCCCCGCCGGGCGCACTCGATCGCCGCGCAGGGCGGCATCAACGCCGCGAAGAACTACCGCAACGACGGCGACTCGGTGCACCGGCTCTTCTACGACACCGTCAAGGGCGGCGACTTCCGCTCCCGCGAGTCGAACGTGCACCGGCTGGCCGAGGTCTCGGTCAACATCATCGACCAGTGCGTCGCCCAGGGCGTGCCCTTCGCCCGCGAGTACGGCGGTCTGCTCGACACCCGCTCCTTCGGTGGCGCGCAGGTGCAGCGCACCTTCTACGCCCGGGGCCAGACGGGCCAGCAGTTGCTGCTCGGCGCGTACCAGGCGCTGGAGCGCCAGATCGGCCTGGGCAACGTGGAGATGAACGCCCGGCACGAGATGCTGGAACTGATCGTCGTCGACGGCAAGGCCCGGGGCATCGTGGTCCGGGACATGGTCACCGGTGAGATCACCACGGAGTTCGCCGACGCCGTGGTCCTCGCCTCCGGCGGCTACGGCAACGTCTTCTACCTCTCCACCAACGCCAAGGGCTGCAACGTCACCGCCACCTGGCGGGCCCACCGCAAGGGCGCGTACTTCGCCAACCCCTGCTACACGCAGATCCACCCGACCTGCATCCCGGTCTCCGGCGACCACCAGTCGAAGTTGACCCTGATGAGCGAGTCGCTGCGCAACGACGGTCGGGTCTGGGTGCCGAAGGCCAAGGACGACGACCGCGACCCCCGCGACATCCCGGAAGACGAGCGCGACTACTACCTGGAGCGCATCTACCCGTCCTTCGGCAACCTGGTGCCCCGCGACATCGCCTCCCGCGCCGCGAAGAACGTCTGCGATGAGGGGCGGGGCGTGGGCCCGACGAAGCTGGGGGTCTACCTCGACTTCGCCGACGCCATCGAGCGGCTCGGCCGCAAGGCCATCGAGGCCAAGTACGGCAACCTCTTCGAGATGTACGAGCGGATCACCGGCGAGGACCCGTACGAGGTGCCGATGCGGATCTACCCGGCGGTGCACTACACGATGGGCGGGCTCTGGGTCGACTACGACCTCCAGTCGACCATCCCCGGCCTGTTCGTCATCGGTGAGGCGAACTTCTCCGACCACGGCGCGAACCGGCTCGGCGCCTCGGCGCTGATGCAGGGCCTGGCCGACGGGTACTTCGTGCTGCCCAACACGCTCGCCAACTACCTCGCCGCCGGTCCGTTCGAGAAGGTCGACGCCACCCACCCGGCGGCCGTCGAGGCCCGTCGTGACGTGGAGGACCGCATCCAGCGGCTGCTCGCGGTCGACGGGGACCGGACGGTGGACTCGTTCCACCGCGAACTGGGCCAGATCATGTGGGAACACTGCGGCATGGAGCGCTCCGAGGCCGGACTGCGCAAGGCCATCGACGAGATCCGCGCCCTGCGGGACCAGTTCTGGCAGCGGGTACGGGTCCCGGGCAACGGTGAGGGGCTCAACCAGTCGCTGGAGAAGGCCGGCCGGGTCGCCGACTTCTTCGAACTGGCCGAGCTGATGTGCATTGACGCCCTGCACCGGGAGGAGTCCTGCGGCGGCCACTTCCGCGCCGAGCACCAGACTCCCGAGGGCGAGGCCCAGCGCGACGACGAGCGGTTCGCGTACGTCGCGGCCTGGGAGTTCACCGGCACCGGTGAGCCGTCGGTGTTGCACAAGGAAGACCTGAACTTCGAATACGTCCACCCCACGCAGCGGAGCTACAAGTGAATCTGACCCTGCGCATCTGGCGCCAGTCCGGCCCCCAGGACAAGGGTCGGATGGTGACCTACCAGGTCGAAGACGTCTCCCCGGACATGTCGTTCCTGGAGATGCTCGACGTGCTCAACGAGCGGCTCATCCTCGCCGGAGAGGAGCCGATCGCCTTCGACCACGACTGCCGCGAGGGCATCTGCGGCATGTGCGGCCTCATGATCAACGGGGAGGCGCACGGCCCGCAGCGCGGCACCACCGCCTGCCAGCTGCACATGCGGCAGTTCTCCGACGGCGACACCATCTCCATCGAGCCGTGGCGGGCCCGTGCCTTCCCGGTCGTCAAGGACCTGGTGGTCAACCGCAACGCCTTCGACAAGATCATCGCTGCCGGCGGGTACGTCACCGCACCCACCGGCAGCGCGCCGGAGGCACACTCCGTACCGGTGGCCAAGGCCGACGCCGACGCCGCCTTCGAGTCCGCCGCCTGCATCGGCTGCGGCGCCTGCGTGGCGGCCTGCCCGAACGGGTCCGGCATGCTGTTCACCGCGGCCAAGGTCACCCAGCTCTCGCTGCTGCCGCAGGGCCAGCCGGAGCGCTACACCCGGGTGCTCGGCATGGTCGAGGCGCACGACGAGGCCGGCTTCGGTGGCTGCACCAACGCCGGCGAGTGCACGGTGGTCTGCCCGAAGGGTATCCCGTTGACCACCATCGGCCGGCTCAACCGCGATTACCTGGCGGCGACCACCCGACGCGCCGACACCCCCGGCACCTGAGCGCCCCCTCGCGCCCGTGCGACGGCCGCCTCGCCCGGAACGGGCGCGGCGGCCGTTCGCGCTGATCCCTCCGATCACCGGCTCGACCGATTCAAGCGGTCCGTGACGGGTAGCAGTCCAGCTACGGGACGGCGGCGAGAGGGAGCGGACATGCGGGCACTGACCTGGCAGGGCAAGCGGGACGTGCGGGTCGAGGAGGTGCCCGATCCGAGAATCGAGGACCCGACAGACGCGATCGTACGGATCACCTCCACCGCCATCTGCGGCTCCGACCTGCACCTGTACGAGGTCCTGGGGCCCTACCTCAAGCCGGGTGACATCCTCGGCCACGAACCGATGGGAATCGTCGAGGAGGTCGGCCCCGGGGTCACCCGACTCAAGCCCGGCGACCGGGTGGTGGTGCCGTTCAACATCGCCTGCGGGTCCTGCTGGATGTGCCAGCGGCAGCTCTACGCCCAGTGCGAGACCACCCAGGTAACCGCCGAGGGCAAGGGTGCCGCGCTGTTCGGCTACACCTCCCTCTACGGCGCGGTGCCCGGCGGACAGGCCCAGTTCCTCCGCGTCCCGCACGCCGAGTTCGGCCCGATCAAGGTGCCCACCGAGGGCCCGGACGAGCGGTGGCTCTACCTCTCCGACATCCTCCCGACCGCCTGGCAGGCGGTGCGGTACGCCGACACTCCGCGCGGCGGCACCCTGGCGGTCTTCGGGCTGGGACCGGTGGGCCAGTTCTGCGCCCGGATCGGCCGACACCTGGGCGCGGACCGGGTGATCGGCCTCGACCTGGTGCCGGAGCGGCTGGAGATGGCCCGGCGGCACGGCGTGGAGGTGCTCGACATCTCCCAACTCGACGACGTGCCGGGCACGTTGATCGACCTGGTGGACGGGCGTGGGCCGGACGCGGTGATCGACGCGGTCGGCATGGAGTCGCACGGCGCGCCGCTGGGCAAGCTCGGCCAGGCCGCCGCCGGGCTGCTACCGGACGCCCTCGCCCAACCGATGATCGACAAGGTGGGGGTGGATCGGCTGGTCACCCTCAAGGCCGCGCTCAAGGCCGTCCGACGCGGCGGCACCGTCTCCATCTCCGGGGTGTACGGCGGCGAGGTCGACCCGCTGCCGCTGATGGAGATGTTCGACCGGGGCATCCAGCTGCGGATGGGCCAGTGCCACGTGCGGCGCTGGACCGACGAGATCATCCCGCTGCTCACCGACGAGGACCCGCTCGGCGTGACCGACCTGATGACCCACCGGCTGCCGTTGGAGCAGGCGCCGCAGGCGTACGAGATGTTCCAGCAGAAGCAGGACGGCTGCGTGAAGGTCGTCCTCGCCCCGTGACCGACCGCGGGCCCGCTCGCGCCGACCCCGGCGAGCCCGCCCGCCGCGGACCCGTACCGCCCCAGCGACGGCGGGTGATGGACCGGCGGCGGCTAATGTGGACACGGCATCAACCGAGGGGGGACCATGCGGGCGCCGAACGAGCCGACCGGACGGAGCACGGGTTGGCGGATCATCGGGTCGGTGGCGGGCCTGGCCGCGTTGGCCGGGCTCGCCGGGGCGGCCTGGGCCGCACGGAACGTGCCGGCGGCGATGGGTGGCCGACTGGCCGGTGACCGCGCCGCACGGGCGGCCCGGTCACCGCAGTTCCGCGACGGCACCTTCCACAACCGGACGGACACCCGCACGATGGTGCCGGTCTCCGACCGCAACCTCTTCCGAGAACTGCTCTTCGGCAAGCAGAAGCGCCGGCCCGCCGCGCCCGTGCCACTGCTGCGACCCACCGCCGAGACCGGCATCGATCCGGAACGCGAGCTGAACGTCGTCTGGTACGGCCACGCCTCCGCCCTGATCGAGATCGAGGGTCGACGGGTGCTGGTCGATCCGATGTGGAGTGACAGGTGCTCCCCCTCGACGGCCGTCGGCCCGCGTCGACTGCACGAACCGCCGGTACGCCTCGACGAACTGCCCCACCTCGACGCGATCCTCATCTCCCACGACCACTACGACCATCTCGACATGGGCACGGTGCGGGAGTTGACCGCCCGCCAGTCGGCGCCGTTCCTGGTGCCGCTCGGCGTCGGGGCCCACCTCGACCGTTGGGGCGTACCGGCGGAGCGGATCATCGAGATGGACTGGTCGCAGACCCACCGGGTGGCCGAACTGGAGATCACCTGCACCGCCGCCCAGCACTTCTCCGGCCGAGGGCTACGCCGCAACGTCACGCTGTGGAGTTCCTGGGTGGTGGCGGGCCGCCACCGTCGGGTCTTCTACACCGGGGACTCCGGCTACTTCGGCGGGTACGCCGAGATCGGCGCGGCACACGGGCCGTTCGACGTGACGCTGATGCAGATCGGCGCGTACGACCGGGCCTGGCCGGGGATCCACATGTTCCCGGAGGAGGCCGTCGCCGCCCACCTGGACCTGCGCGGCGGTCTGTTCGTGCCGGTGCACTGGGCCACGTTCAACCTCGCCATCCACGACTGGTCCGAGCCGGTGGACCGGCTCTGGGCCGAAGCGAAGGCCCGCGACGTGCGGCTGGCCGTGCCGCGCCCCGGCGAGCGGGTGGTGGTCGACGACCCGCCGCCGGTCGACGGCTGGTGGCAGGCCGTCGCCTGACGGCTACCCGGCTCCTGTCACTCGATACCGCGAACCATCACGAACGGCTCGGCTGCGTCGCAGCCGATCACCGTGCCGTAGTGCTCGGCCTGTACCCGCAGTGCTCGGTCGTTGCGCGGATGGGGCCAGTCCCGCCACTCCGAGCGGTAGCACCTGAACGCTTCCAGCTTCCGCTCCAGCGTGTCCGAGATGTCGACGAACCAGTTCGGCTGCCACCAACTCTCCGGCGCCGGAGTCCACTCGGTGCTGGAACTCGGGGCGAAGGTGAGCAGCCTGCGCACCGACTGTCCCGGTACCGGCCGGGTGGCTACCGCGACCGAGTGGAAGACGGTGCGATGGTCGAGGTTGATGTCGGCCTGCACGCAGTAGACGGTGTCCGGCTGGAACTCGGCCACCTGCCGCTCGACCACCCGATTCACGTCCACGTGCGGCAGCGTATCCAGCCGCATGTCAGGCAGGTCGTGGTGCACGTAGTCGCTGACGCCGAGGGTTTCAGCCGCCTTCCGTGCCTCCTGCTGTTTCTGCCGCAGGATCTCGAGGTCGCCTGCGTACTGGGTGGACGATCCGTCGGTGACGCAGCAGATGCGTACGGCGTCACCAGCATCGGCGTGCCGTGCGATGGTGCCGCCCATGCCCAGGATCTCGTCGTCGGGGTGGGCGGCGAAGATGAGGATCCGTCGCGCGCTCATCCGAGCACCGCCCCGACGTCGAGCAGGTCGCGCAACTCGTCTCCGCTGGCCGGCGGGCGGTCGTCGACCGACGCCTCACGGATCAGCAGGGCACCAGCGCCTGCCGCGACCAGCACCCCGTCAGGGCGATGCGCCAGGACCGTACCCGCAGGTGCCCGGTGCCCGGTGGACTCCGGCCGGGCAGCCCAGATCACCAACCGACGGTCCCCGAGCCAGGTGAAGGCACCCGGGTAGGGGTGGGTCTGCGCACGCACCCAGACATCGAGATACTCCGCGCGGGTCTCCCAGTCGATCAGGCCGTCGGCCGGGGTGCGCTTGGGCCAGTGACTTGCCCGCTTCGGATCCTGCGGAAGCCGTGGGTGGGTGCCCGACGCGATCAGCGGAAAGTACTCGCGCACCAACTCGACGTGTGCCGTCGCGCACTTGGCGTACAGGGTTGTCGCAGTCTCGTCGGCAGCGATGTCGACCTGCGCCTGTCCGACGATGGCCCCGGAGTCGGCGGTGGCGTCGGGGATCTCGAAGAGCGTCACTCCGGTGCGGGCCAGCCCGGTCAGGATCGCCCAGGGGATCGGGGCACGACCCCGGTGCCGGGGAAGCAGGGTCGGGTGCATCCCGAAGGTGCCGCGACGCGGGATCGCGAGTAGCTCCTCCCGGAGCAACTGCGACCAGCCGACCACCCAGAGGGTGTCCGGAGCCAGCCGGCGTACGGCGGCGACGCAGTCCGGGTCGTTGACGTTGCGGGCCTCGATCAGCTCCGCGCCGAACCGATCGGCCACATCATCGAAGCAGCACATGCCCGAGACTTCCGGACGGACCGGACCCGCAAGCGTCACGATGCCCGCCACCTCGGCCCCCACCTCGGCGGCAGCTTCCAGACAGGCTCTGCCTATGGTGTCGAAACTGACCCATACCAAGCGCTTGCTCATCGGCACCCCTTCGTCTCAGCCGGCTCATCCGCCACAGCACCCTCAGCCGCTTTCGCGCATCTTAGGAGCTTTTCAGGGGCTAAGACGGACAAATCGCGGAGGAGGCCATTTCGGCCAATGCAGCTCAGAGGACGAAGGCGTCGGTCCAGAGGGCGCCGGACCGACCGGAGAGCGAGTCCAGCATCGCCACCGCCTGACTGTCGGTCAGTTGGGCGACGAAGTCCACGATGGCCCGACCGCGCGCCTTGCCGATCCGGTCCGGGGTACGCGGGTGCAGTTCCGCCTCGGCCAACTCCACCAGGTCGTGCAGTCGGCGCGGCAGCCGGGACTCCTCCTCCGGGTCGAGCAGCCACTCCCGCAACGCCTCGACCAGGGTGTCCAGCAGCCGGGCCTGCCCGCGTTGGTGCAGCGCCAGGTCGGGGCGGGCCAGCACGAACCGGTGGTGCACGAACTTGAGCACCTGCACCTCGTGCCACTGGGCCGGGGCCAGCAACACGTGCCCGGAGCGTACGGCGGGCTGCTCGACGACGGTGATCGCGTCCACGAAGCGGGTGGTCCACCGGGCGGAGAAGCGGGCGATGTACTGTTCCGCCTCGATCGAGCCGTCGAACGGTGTCGCGAGCAGCCCTTCGACCAGTTCCTCCCGGACGTGTTCGACGGCGGCGGCGAACGCCTCGTCATCGGCGATCCAGGCGTCCTTGTGGTGCAGTTGGCGGCGTAGCCGCTCGATCGACGAACCGGGCCGGCGCGCCGAGGTGGCCAGCGCGGAGTCGGTGACCCCCCGCAGCTGACCGCCCTCACGCTGCCAGGCCATCAGCTCGGCGGCCACCGCGCCCTGCTGGAGCACGCCGACCCGGTAGAAGTCCTCCACGTCGTGGATGGCGTAGGCGATGTCGTCGGCGGTGTCCATCACCGACGCCTCGACGGTCTGCTGCCACTCGGCGATCCGGCCGGCGAACGGTGCCCGCGCCTGCCGCAGGTCGTCCAGCTCCGTGCGGTACGCCCCGAACTTCGCCGAGCCGCTGCCCGGATCGTCCGGCGGCGGCGTCGCCCCACGCGGCGGCGGATCCATCAGGCGCGGATGCGGATCGGGATGGTCGAGCCGGGTCCAGGGGTACTTCAGCATCGCCGCCCGCACCGCCGCGGTCAGGTCCAGGCCGGTGGTCGCCGCGCCACGGATCTCGGTCGAGGTGACGATCCGGTACGACTGGGCGTTGCCCTCGAAACCGTCGGTCAGGCCGAGCCGGTGCCGGGCCAGCCGGTCCAGCACCCGCTCCCCCAGGTGCCCGAAGGGCGGGTGGCCGAGGTCGTGGGCGAGCGCGGCGGCCTCCACCACGTCCGGGTCGCAGCCACCCAGCTTCTCCACCAGGTCGCGTTGGTCCTCGTCGGCGGTGATCCGCTCGGCGATCGCCCGCGCCACCTGCGCCACCTTGAGGCTGTGGGTGAGCCGGTTGTGCACCAGCAGCCCCGTCCCGCCCGGACTGACCACCTGAGTGACGCCGCCGAGCCGGGTGAAGAACGGCGAGCCGACGATCCGGTCCCGGTCGGCGCGGAACGGGCTGACCGCCAGGTCGCCGAGGGCCCGCGCGCTGCCGCCGAAGAGTCGGCGCGCCCGGGGGGCCACAGGTGGTTCCATGATCGCCACGGTAGCCCGGCAGAATGCACCACGGAACCCAGACCCGAAGGCGGAGCGACATCGTGACCCTCTCTGTTCATCAGCGGATCGCCGAGGAACTCGGCGTCGCCGAGCGCCAGGTACGCGCGGCCGTGGAACTGCTCGACGGTGGTGCCACCGTCCCGTTCATCGCGCGTTACCGGAAGGAGGCCACCGGCCTGCTCGACGACACCCAGCTGCGCACCCTGGAGGAGCGCCTGCGGTACCTGCGTGAGCTGGACGAACGGCGCGCGGCGGTGCTGGAGTCCATCCGCTCCCAGGGCAAACTCGACGAGGCGCTGGAAGCACAGATCATGGCGGCCGACTCGAAGTCCCGCCTGGAGGACATCTACCTGCCGTACAAGCCGAAGCGGCGGACCCGGGCACAGATCGCCCGCGAGGCCGGGCTGGAGCCGCTGGCCGACACGCTGCTCGGCGACCCGACGCAGGACCCTCGCACGGTCGCGGCGACCTTCGTCGACGCGGACAAGGGCGTGGCCGACGCCGCCGCCGCGCTCGACGGGGCACGGGCCATCCTGATCGAGCGGTTCGCCGAGGACGCCGACCTGATCGGCACGCTGCGCGAGCAGATGTGGTCGCGGGGCCGGCTGGTGTCCCGGGTACGCGAAGGGCAGGAGAGCGCCGGGGCGAAGTTCGCCGACTACTTCGACTTCGCCGAGCCGTACCCGAAGCTGCCCTCGCACCGCATCCTGGCCATGTTCCGGGGCGAGAAGGAGGGCGTACTCGACCTCACCATGGATCCGGAGGCCGACGGTGACGTCGACGCGGCGGTGACCGGGCCGAGCCGCTACGAGGCCGCCGTCGCCGGCCGGTTCGGCATCAGCGACCAGGGACGGCCCGCCGACCGGTGGCTCGCCGACACGGTGCGCTGGGCGTGGCGTACCCGCATCCTCATCCACCTCGGCGCGGACCTGCGGATGCGGCTGTGGCAGGCCGCCGAGGAGGAGGCCGTGCGGGTCTTCGCCACCAACCTGCGGGACCTGCTGCTGGCCGCACCGGCCGGTGCCCGGCCCACGATGGGGCTGGATCCGGGTCTGCGGACCGGGGTGAAGGTGGCCGTCGTGGACGCCACCGGCAAGGTGGTCGCCACGGACACGATCTACCCGCACGAGCCGCGCCGACAGTGGGACGCCTCGCTGCACACCCTCGCCACGCTCGCCGCGGCGCACGGGGTCGAGCTGGTCGCCATCGGCAACGGCACCGCCAGCCGGGAGACCGACAAGTTGGCCGGTGACCTGATCAAGAAGCACCCGGAGCTGAAGCTGACCAAGGTGGTGGTCTCGGAGGCGGGCGCGTCGGTCTACTCCGCCTCGGCGTACGCCGCCCAGGAACTGCCCGGCCTGGACGTGTCGCTGCGCGGCGCGGTCTCCATCGCCCGCCGCCTCCAGGACCCGCTCGCGGAGCTAGTCAAGATCGACCCACGCTCCATCGGTGTCGGGCAGTACCAGCACGACCTGTCCGAGGTGAAGCTGTCCCGTTCGCTGGACGCCGTGGTGGAGGACTGCGTCAACGGCGTCGGCGTGGACGTCAACACCGCCTCCGCGCCGCTGCTGACCCGGGTCTCCGGCATCGGGGCCGGGTTGGCCGAGAACATCGTGCTGCACCGGGACGCCAACGGCCCGTTCCGCACCCGAGCCGACCTGAAGAAGGTGGCCCGGCTCGGCCCGAAGGCGTTCGAGCAGTGCGCCGGCTTCCTGCGCATCCCGGACGGTGACGACCCGCTGGACTCCTCCAGCGTGCACCCGGAGGCGTACCCGGTGGTGCGCCGGATCCTGGCCAGCACCGGTCAGGACCTGCGCTCGATCATCGGTAAGAGCGCCCTCCTGCGCGGGCTGCGCGCGACCGACTTCGTCGACGACACGTTCGGCCTGCCCACCGTCACCGACATCATCGCCGAGTTGGAGAAGCCGGGCCGCGACCCACGGCCGGAGTTCAAGACGGCGACCTTCGTCGAGGGTGTGGAGAAGATCAGCGACCTGACGCCCGGGATGATCCTGGAGGGTGTCGTCACCAACGTCGCCGCGTTCGGGGCGTTCGTCGACGTCGGGGTGCACCAGGACGGCCTGGTGCACGTGTCGGCGATGTCGCGCACCTTCGTGAAGGACCCGCGCGACGTGGTCAAGTCCGGTGACGTGGTGAAGGTCAAGGTGCTGGATGTCGACGTGCCGCGCAAGCGGATCTCGCTGACCCTGCGCCTGGAGGACGACGCCGACACCGGACGCGGCGACGGCGGTCGGCGCGAGCGCAACAGCGATCGTGCTGGTCAGCGGGGCGACGGGGGACGCCGATCCCAGAGCGGCACCGGCGGTCGCGGTGGGTCGGGCGGCCGACGCGACGGGCAGCCGCGTCAGGGGCGGGGCGGGGAAACCGCGCCGGCGAACGGTGCGATGGCAGACGCGCTACGCCGCGCCGGCCTCGCCTGAGTCAGTCATCGCCGACGGGCGGTCCGGCGAACGCGCCGGCGGCGGTGCGGTAGCCGGACCTGCCTCCGGCAGCGGCTCGACAAAGGAGCAACACATGAGACAGGACGACTCGGCGTGGCGGGAACAACAACGCCACGCGGTACGGGCGCACGCCGAGGCCGAGGCACGACGGCGGGCGGCTGAGCATGCCGAGGCTGCCGAGCTGGTGGCCGGGTTCGTCACCGAGGCGCTCCGGCGCGGTTTGCGCAGCAGTCGGCTCGTCGTCCGCTCCTACGACGGGCGTGCCCGCTACCGCACCCCGCTCACCGGCTGGTACGTCGATCAGGCCCGCCTCCGCGCGATCGACACGTCAGGACGGTTCTACCTGTTGTCTGTGCCGGCCAGTCTGCGCGCACGGTTGTTCGGTGCCGTGCCCGAGCCGTCTCCGGCGCCGTTGGTCATCGGGCGGGGCGGTCGCGACGGAGAGTCGGTGCCGCTGCGTGACCTGCTCGACCGACGCCTCGAAGCCGGTAACAGCTGGACGTGATCGGCGGAGTGGGCTATTCACATTGCAGACGTGAAGGACAATATAAGTCGCATTAGGGCAATACTCCCGACCAGCTAGGTCGTTGACCCCTCCGTAGACAGATCGGGACGGACGGGGACCGAAGATGGCGGTACGCGAACACGACACCAGCCGACGGTCGGGAGAGGCGACGGATCGCGTCCTGCTATCGCCGCCGGACGTCGGGCCGTTGGAGGAGTCGTACCTGCTGAGTGCGCTGCGCTCCGGATGGGTCGCGCCGGTCGGCCCGGATCTGGATGCCTTCGAACGCGAGGTCGCGGCACGGGTGGACCGTCGGCATGCGGTCGCCCTGGCCTCCGGCACCGCCGGACTACACCTGGCTCTTGTCGCCCTCGGCACGCGGCCCGGCGATGTCGTGGTGGTGCCGACACTGACCTTCATCGCCACCGCCAATGCGGTCGTCTACACCGGAGCAGAACCAGTCTTCGTCGATTGCGAGCCGGAGTCGGGAAACCTTGATCCGGCTCTGCTCGACCAGGCGCTGAGCGAGCTACGCTCCGCGAACCGTCGGGTGGCCGCGGTGCTGCCGGTGGACATGTTCGGATCCTGCGCCGACTATCGGCGCATCCTGTCCGTCTGCACGGCGGCCGGAGTGCCGGTGGTCGAGGACGCCGCGGAGGCGCTCGGCGCCGTTCGTGACGGACAGCCGGCCGGTTCCTTCGGCCGCGCCGCCGTGCTGTCGTTCAACGGCAACAAGATCATCACCACCTCGGGTGGTGGCATGCTGGTCTCGGACGACGCCGAACTGGTCGCCAGGTGCCGTTACCTCAGCACCCAGGCCCGGCAACCCGTGCCGCACTACGAGCATGTCGAGCTCGGTTACAACTACCGGCTGAGCAACCTGCTGGCCGCCCTCGGGCGTGCGCAGCTACGCCGGCTCGACGGCATGCTGGCCAGACGCCGGGCCCACCGCGAGCGGTACGCGAAGCTCTTCGCCGCCGTACCGGGTGTTCGGCTGCTCGGCGACGGTGACGCCGGATCCAACTGCTGGTTGACCAGCATCGTCGTCGATCCCGAGGTGGCGGGATGGCGTGCCGCCGATCTCGCGCGCCACCTGGACGCGTTGGGCATCGAGACTCGCCCGATCTGGAAACCGATGCACTTGCAGCCGGTGTTCGCCGGTGCTCGTGGCGTCCTGTCCGGCGTCGCCGAGAGCCTCTTCACTGACGGGCTCACTCTGCCCAGCGGCTCCGCGATGAGCGAACGTCAGGCCGCGCGGGTGTCCACGGCGATCGGCGACTTCCTCGACCGCCGATGAGGAGCGCCGGCCGAACCCAAGGTGTGCAGCGATGAGGCTTGAGATCTGGAACGCCCGCGACCCGCAGGACGAGGCGCGTTGGCTGCGGGCGTACGAGGCATGGGCGAACCGGGAGGTGTGCGCCCACCCGCGCTATGTGCGGCTCTTCGCCGACGAGCGGGAGGAACCCCTCGCGGCATACGTTCGCACCCGTAGCGGATTCGTGCTCTACCCGTTTCTGCTGCGTCCGGTCGACGCCCCACACCTACAGGCGGCCGGACCACCGGTGTTCGATCTCGCCAGCCCCTACGGCAGTAGCAGTGGCGGAGCGTTCCAGCAGGGTGTCGACAGTGTCGAGGCGAAGGAGTTCTGGCTCGCCTTCGATGACTTCTGCCGATCCCGCCGGGTGGTCAGCGAGTTCTGCCGGCTACATGTCTTCCCCGAGCAACGGTTGCCCTACCCGGGCAAGATCCAGCCACGGCTGGTCAACGTGGTACGCGATCTCGACACCCCGCCCGAACAGATGTGGCGGGAGTTCGAGCACAAGGTCCGCAAGAACGTGAACAAGGCACGGCGAAACGGGGTCACCGTCGAGGTCGACGTGACCGGCGAACGACTGGCCGACTTCCTTCGGATCTATCACGCGACGATGCAACGGCGGGGAGCCAGCGAGACCTACCACTTCCCGCCGGAGTTCTTCCAGGTGTTGCTGCGGGATCTGCCCGGCGGTGCGGTCCTCTTCCATGCCTTACACAGCGGCCGGGTGGTGTCGACCGAACTCGTCCTCCTCTCCGCGCAAAACATGTACTCCTTTCTCGGCGGCACCGATGAGGAGGCGTTCGACCTACGCCCCAACGACCTTCTGAAGTACGAGATCTTTCAGTGGGGTCGACAGCACGGCCATCAGCGATTCCTGCTTGGCGGCGGGTACGCCCCGAACGATGGCATCTTTCGCTACAAGCGGGCCTTCGCCCCGCACAACCTGCTCACCTACTCGACCGGCACCAGGGTGCTCGACCCTGCGCGCTATGCGGCGCTGACCAGCGCCCACCAGGTGGAGGGACGGCGACGGGACCCGGCATGGCGTCCGGATCCCGCGTTCTTTCCGGAGTACCGGCAGCCCCTCCCGGCAAATACGAAATAGGCCATGAATCGGCTGCTTTCCTGATATGAACCGTACGAAGTCAAGGTCGATCGCCTAAGGCGAGGTCATGTCGAAAACCGCACAACTACGCGTGAAGCGCGTACTGGACATCGCGCTCGCGCTGGTCGTCCTGGTCCTGTCCGCACCGGTCATGGCGGTCGCCGCCCTGTGCGTAAGGCTCCAATTGGGTGCCCCGGTTTTTTTCGTGCAGGAACGCACCGGCCGGGGGCAACGCCCGTTCCGCATCATCAAGCTACGCACCATGTCCGACGAGCGTGACAGCGATGGCAACCTGCTCGCCGACGGGATCCGCTGCCGTGGCGTCGGCCGTCTGCTGCGCCGACTCAGCATCGATGAGCTACCCCAGCTGGTGAACGTCGTTCGTGGTGATCTCAGCCTGGTCGGTCCACGCCCGTTGCTACCCCGCTACGACGACTGGTATCGGCAACGGGAACGACGCCGGTTCGACGTCCGGCCGGGCATCACCGGGCTGGCTCAGATCAGTGGACGCAACAGCCTTCCCTGGGACGACCGCCTGGAACTCGACGTGCGATACGTCGAGAACTGGAGCCTCGGGCTGGACCTACGCATCCTCGCCGCCACCGTCAAGAAGGTCTTCAGCGGCAGCGGCGTGGCGGTCGATCCGGCCGCCGAGATGCTCGACCTGGACCGGGAACGGCAGTTGTCATGCATATCGTCCTGACCGAGCCCCAGATCGAGACGATCGACGATCCCGGCGATCCCGCCCTCGGCGCTGCGGCTGAACTGCTGGCCAGCTCGGTCCCGCAAACCTGTGCCGGCCTGGTGGCCTACCACGCCGACGGCTATCGACGGTTCCTGGCCGCAGCCATCACTCCCCCGCCGGCCGCCCGTACGCTGATCCTGCGCGCTGTGCGTGGTCGGGTGGGTATTCGGGCCGTGGCCGACTGGCGTCTCCTGCCCGGAGGGTTGCTTCTCAACGGGGTGGCGGTCCGCGAATCGGAGCGCGGGAGAGGCCTGGGGGCCAGCCTCCTGGATGACGGACGACGACTCGCCGAGCGGCTGGGGCGCCGGACTCTTCTGCTGGACGTCTCGACGGACAATCCCGCAGCCCGCCGGCTGTACGTGCGGCACGGCTTCGTCGACATCTCCCAGTGCCGCTGGCGTGCGGTACCCCTCGCGGATCCTGACGCGTCAGCCGCCGTCCAGGTGGTGAACTGGCCGACCTTCCAGGTGCACCGGGAGGCGTACGGTTTCGGGGATCTCACCGTCCGGCTGGGCGAGCGCCAGTTCGAGGTCCGAACGGTCGGTACGGCGCTGCGTGTCCCGGCCGAGTCCGACGCCGGGCGGTTGGCCGCCGGAATCGCCCGGCTCCTACCAGTCGAGCGGTGTTTCACGGTGGACACCCTGGAGCCCACCGCGGTGGCGCTCTCGCCGCGTTCCGCGCCAGCTCTGGCCGCGTTCACCCGCATGCGCGTCGAGTTGCCGGACCCGTCCAGACGATGACCAAACCCCAGACCGTCGTGGACGGTCCGTCCGGCACCCGAGGTCCGTCCCCGCGCCCGGCCGCCCGACTGTCGTCGCTGGCAACGGCCGGGAATCTGGTCCTGGCGCAACTAGCCGTCGGCTTCGCCAGTCTCGCCATCAACGCGATGGCCGCCCGGTCGATGGGGCCGGCCGGTCGGGGCAATCTGGCCCTGCTGTTACAGGTGGCCTACCTGGCGAACATGCTCGCCATCGCGGGCACGGACCGCTCCTATCCGGCGACCGTTCCGCTCGGCCGCGGCGTACGCAACACCTCCATCGACATGTTGCGCCTCGTCAGTCCCTCCGCCGTCGTCGTCATCGTGATGGCCACGCCGATCGTGTACGCCATCGGTTCCGACACGCCCACCGGTGGTCTGCTGGCCGTCACCGGTTTCCTGGTCAGCGCGATCGTGCTGGTGGTCACGGCGTCGCTGCGGACCGGGGCTGCCGCGGCGGGAGTCGTCCGGCCGTACCTGATCGCCACAGTCGTCGGTCAGCTGACCTTGGTCGCGGCGGCGGTGGTGCTCACCGCCGTCGGGGTCGACTCGCCAAACCTCTGGCTGCTGGTGTACGGGGTGGCCCTCGGCGCGGGACCAGCGGCCGCGTGGGTGTCGATGCGGCGTGACCGGGGCCTTCCGGAGCAGCCGCACAGCCTTGTCCCGGCCCGCCGCCTCGGCTTACGGCTGCTTCCGGCGGCCGTGGCGGGCATGGTGATGCTCCGTGCCGACCGGCTGCTGCTGCCCTGGCTGGGCAGCTACGAGCAACTCGGCCTGTACATCATCGTCGCCACCGTGGCGGAGTTCGCCATCTGGCCGGTGCAGAGCTGGGTCGACGCACAGTCGCCGCGTTGGCACCAGCGATTCCTCTCCGGCGACCTGCGCCGTACCGGGCCACTACTGGCGGCGGCGGCCTACGGTCTGGTCGCCGGCTGTGCCCTGCTGCTGGTTGGGCGCCCACTCGTTGTGCCGGTATTCGGCACCGAGTACCAGGATTCCGTGGCGCTGCTCGTGCCGCTCGCCATCGGCGTCGTCTGTTACAGCGTCAGCCGGGTGGCGATCGGCCTTGGCGTGGCCGCAGGCCGGGCCCGGGGCGCGCTCGCCGCCGACATTCCGGCGATGGTGGTGGCTCTCATCGCCTACTTCGTCCTGATCCCCCGGTACGGCGCGTTGGGCGCAGCCACCGGCTCGGCGATCGCGTACGGCGTCGGGGCGCTTCTGGCGCTGCTGCTGGCTGGGTGGCTCCCCCGCAGGGCGTCTGACGACCAGGAAGCGTCTCTCGACTCGACGGACGCTGTTCAGCACGGAAGAAGGTTGACCACGTGACACAACAGGTCGCACAGCTACTTCCAGTGCGGCACCGGTTCGACACCGGTCCGCACGGCGTGCCCGTCCGCGCCGACCACCGGCCGAGACTCAGCCCCGGGCTACTCGAAGGCTCTGCCTGGCTGGCCCTCGCCGTGATCGTCACCGCGACCGCCGCCGTCTCCGCCAGCGGGGACTACCGCAGGGCGAACGCGCTGCTCGGCATCTGCTGCTGCCTACTCGGAATCCGGATCTTCGTCGGCCACGGCGGCCACCGCCTGACCACGGTCAGCATCTTCGGCTTCGCCTTCGCGATCTTCTTCGGGGTCGGCGGGGTGTACCACGCGATATTGACGTTGGACTTCATCCAACCCTGGCTCTGGCAGTCGCTGCTGTTCGGCTTCGTGGCGCAGGTAATCCTCTTCTTCGGGTTCTGGAACCGACGCACCACCCACGAGGACGACTCCGCCGGGCTCCTCGACTTCTCCCCCGGCACCCGTTTCGGCGTCGCCGCTGCCGGTATGGCAGTACTGCTCGCGGCAGTGGCGGCGACGGCCGGTGGAACAACCTCCGAGCAGCTACAGAACCTCATTCTGGGTGCCGCGTTCGCAGCGGTCACCCTGACCGCCGCCGCGCTGGTGCTCGACCCGAACGCGAAGGCATTGTCCTGGCGCACTCTCTACATAGGCGCGCAGTTCGTTGTCTTCGTGCAATACGTGCACGGAGGGACCGGCCGACTCGTCGTGGCCACGCTCGGCCTCACCATCGCCGCGCTCTACGCGATCCGGTTTCGGACCCGGGCGATCAAGATCGGCATCGTGCTGACCACCGCCCCCGTCCTGTACTGGATGGCCCGGGAACGGCTCTCGTACCTGGACAGGCTGGCTGTCGACGGCTCGTACGGCCGCACCGGTCTCGAGTCGGCCGTCCGTCCACCTCACGCCTTCGCCGAACTGCTCTACCACTATCAGACGTACGGTTTCGAAGTAGCCGGTGGCCGCACCTTCTTCAGCATTCCCGCGTTGCTCATCCCAGAGTCGATCTGGGCGGACAAACCCATCGCCCTCGGCTACGAGTTGGCACGTATCACCGCCCCGGAGCGGATGGGCACCGGCTACTCGGACGCGAGTTCGATGCTCGGCGAATGGTTCTTCAACTTCGGGTACCCCGGGTTGGTGGCGATGCTGCTGGTGGTAGGGATCGCGGTGCGGCTCCTCGACCGGCAGATGTCCACGATGCTGCGGATACGGCTCGGGCCGGCTCGCCTGCTGGGAATCGTTGCGGCGGTCATCATCAGCGCGGGAATCCCCGACCTGCTGTGGTCGGGAACCCACACCTACGGCGCCCGGGCACTGCTTCGACTTCCGGTGATCCTGCTGCTGGTGGTGGTGGTTTCAGTGCTGGCAGCCGGAGCTGGCGGCACCCACCGATACCCCGGGTCGGCCCGAACTGTGCCGCTGACAACGCCAGGACGACGACATGGCGCCACGCATAGGGCGCAGCCGCACGCACGAGCTGCCGCCTGGAATGCCAACCCTTGGCGCTCACCGTTCGACAGAGGATCTACACGATGACACGACCGACGCCGATTTCCGCGAGCCTGTGGAACACGCCCAGCGTCCAAAGCGCATCACCACCCGTCGCCCCTCGTCGACCAGGACCTCCGCACGCTGGCGGCCAGGAAGGGTCGGGTAGCAGGTTCCGCGGCGACATCGAAGGACTCCGGGCTGTCGCAGTACTGGCCGTGCTCCTCTGGCACGGAGGGCTCAGCGCCGTTTCTGGCGGCTTCGTCGGAGTCGACGTCTTCTTCGTCATCTCCGGCTTCCTCATCACCCGGCTGATCGTGAAAGAGATCGAGGAGACCGGGCGGCTCTCCCTGACCGGCTTCTACGGTCGCCGGGCGAAGCGGCTGCTACCGGGCGCTGCGGTCGTACTCGTCACCACCCTCGTGCTGAGCTACGTCTTCCTGCCCCGGATCCGGTGGGCGGAGACCGGCTGGGACGTGGTCGCCAGCGGCTTGTACGCGGTGAACTGGCGCCTTGCCGAACGGTCGGTCGACTATCTGGCGTCAGACCAGGCGCCGAGCGTGGTGCAGCACTTCTGGTCATTGGCTGTCGAGGAGCAGTTCTATCTCCTCTGGCCGCCTCTGGTACTGCTCGCCGTACTGCTCTCCCACCGCCTTCGTGGTCCGGGCCGGAGCGTGCGGACTCCCCTGTTCGTCTGCATGGCGCTGATCGCCGTACCGTCGCTGCTCTGGTCCATCCACCTGAGCACCGCCGATCCGGGGCGCGCCTACTTTCACAGCACCACCCGGGCCTGGGAACTGGCGATCGGCGCCGGGTTGGCCATCGGCGCGGGAAGTCTGGTCCGCCTACCCCGCGTAGTGGCCGGCGCGTTGGGCTGGGCCGGTCTGGCCGCCGTCCTGACAGCGCTGTTCGTCATCGATCAGAGCATGCCCTTCCCCGGTTACGCGGCGCTGCTACCGACCCTCGGCACCGCAGCGGTCATCGCGGCCGGGCCAGCGGCGGGACGGTGGGGACCGGCGCTCGCCCTCGGCATCGCACCGATGCGGGCCATCGGAGCCCTCTCCTACTCGCTGTATCTCTGGCACTGGCCGCTTCTGATCATCGCCGAGAGCGCCCTGGGCGAGTTGGAACTCGCCCAGTCCCTGGCGGTCGTCGCCTGCTCCGCCGTTCCGGCCTATCTCACGTACCGATTCGTCGAGAATCCGTTCCGCTTCGCCGACCTGCTCCAGTACTCGCCGGGACATGCGATCAAACTGGGCCTGCTCTGCACCGCCGTCCCGGTGATCGCCGGGCTGCTCTTCCAGTTCACCGTCTGGCCGGCACCGTCGGCACGGCCCACCCCCGGGGTCGTCGCCGCTCAGGGACTGGACAGGTCGGCAGACCCGACGGCACCGAAGATCGGCGCGGCCGTGCTGGCGGCGCGGCCACGTGGCGACGACAAGGGCACCGCGGTGAACCGGCCCGGTGACTTCGTACCCGACCCGTTGACCGCCCGGTCGGACCTACCCGCCCTCTACGCGGACGGCTGCCAGGCCAGCGGTACCGACGTGGAACCGCGTACCTGCACCTACGGCAATACCTCAGCCTCGTTCACCATGGCGCTGGTCGGCGACTCGCACGCCGCGCAATGGGCCCCGGCGTTGCAGGCGATCGCGGCCGCTAAGGGCTGGAAGCTCGTCACCTACACCAAGTCCGCCTGCCCGTTCCTCGACGCCGAGGTGCAGAGCGGGCAGAACGCGTACACCTCATGCACGGCCTGGAACAAGGCGGTGCGGGAACGGCTCACCGGTGACCAGCGGCCGGATCTGGTCATCACCAGCAGTTCGAACTACCTGGTCGTCGAGGACGGTCGGGTACTCGGCAGCGACGAGAGCCTGGAGGCCCTCGGTGCGGGCATGCGAGCGACGTGGCGCGCGCTGGGTACGGCCGGCGTACCGACCATGGTGCTCCGCGACACTCCCAACCCTCGGATCGACATCGCCGAGTGCGCCTCCAAGTACCCCGATCGGATGAAGAAGTGCGCGGTCAGCCGCGAGGCTGCGCTCGCCGGCATCGGCGACCAGCAGGCCAGGGCGGCGTCGGACCTGGACAAGGTCACCTTGATCGACCTCAATGACGCCATCTGCCCCACCGACCCGTGCTCGGCGGTGATCGGTGGCGTGCTCGTGTACCGCGACACCAACCACCTGACCGCCACGTACGCCGCGACGCTGGCGCCCCGACTGGCCGACGCCCTGGACCGGGCACTCGACAAGTGACCGTAGTCAGCCTCCGGGCAACTGCCTCACAGGAACGGTTTCGATGAAGATTGTCTACCTGCATCAGTACTTCCGGACTCCGCAGATGTCTGGCGGAACCCGCTCCTTCGAGTTCGCCCGGCGGCTGGTGGCCCGCGGACACGAGGTTCACGTCGTCACCAGCGACACCGAGCCAGGCGACGCGCCGCTCGGCTCGTGGCGAGTCTCCACCGAGGTGGGGGCCACTGTGCACTGGGCCGCGGTGCCCTATCGAGGGGCCATGTCGTATCCCGACCGGATCCGGGCGTTCTTCCGCTTCGCCCGGGTAGCGGCCACCAGGGCCGCGTCCCTGCCGCAGGACGTCGTCTTCGCCACCAGCACCCCACTGACGATCGCGATCCCGGGCGCTTACTCCGCTCGGCGGCGTCGGGTTCCGATGGTGCTCGAGGTACGGGACGTGTGGCCGGAGGTCCCGGTGGCGCTCGGCGCCCTGCGCACGCCCGCCTCCCGGTGGGCCGCCCACCGATTGGAACGGTGGGCCTACCACAGGGCGAGGCACATCATCGCGCTGTCGCCGGGGATGGCCGAGAGCATCGAACGGCGCTTCCCCGGCCTTCCCGTCACCGTGATCCCGAACGGCTGCGACCGGTCCCTCTTCGCCGACGCGGACCGGTTCGGCACCCGCCTGCGGGCCGCGACGCCCTGGCTCGGCGACCGACACCTGGTGCTTTACGCTGGCGCGCTCGGTTACCTCAACCGGGTCGAGTATGTAGTGCGGATGGCGGCTGCGGCGTGGGCCGACAAGCCGGACATCCGTTTCGCGATCATCGGGCAGGGCCCCGAACGGGAACATGTCCGCTCGCTGGCGGAACAGCTAGGCGTACTGGGCCGGAACCTCTTCCTACTTGATCCGCTACCGAAGTCCGAGATGGCCTCCTACTTCGGTGCCTGCGACCTGGCCATCTCCACGGTTCGTGACATACCTGAGTTGCACGCCAACTCGGCGAACAAGGTCTTCGACGGGTTGGCCGCCGGACGACCGGTCGCGGTGAACCACGAGGGCTGGATCGCCGACCTGATCCGCGAGAACGACTGCGGGGTGGTCCTACCGGCTGGGGACCCCGCGCTTGCCGCCCGCTTGGTCGCGGGCTTCCTGCACGACTCCGAGCGCACGGCCAGGGCACGACGGGCCGCACAGCGGCTCGCGCAGACCCGCTTCGACCGTGATGTGCTCTTCGATCAGTTCGAGCAGATCCTGCTCGACACCGCACGTCCGGTGCTTCCCGCCACCCGCCGGCCCGAGAGTGCGGCGACCCCCGCCAAAGGCCGTTGAGCGTGGGTAAGACAACCACCCCCACCGCCTCGCCCAAGTTCGGCCGGCCGTAGGCATTTCCGCCCAGGGCCGCCTGCCGCTACCGGGACGACGGCTGCGCAGCCGCAGGTGGGCGCTGCCGCGCTGATCCGGCGGAAGGCGCTGACCCTACCTACGCTGTCGAATCAGACAGTCAGCCACAAAAATGTGAAAGCCGGGGCAAACCTCCCCCGGTCCGCTAAGCAGGTAGGGGACGTACGTGGCCCCTGACCTGCCGTGGGTCACGTCGGCTACGGACGGGACAGGGAGATTCCATATGCCGCCGGAAGCACAGCGCGACCAGCCAATGCAAGCAACGACCGCGGGGCGAGCGCGGGCGCATCGCCGTACCGCAACCTTCCTGGTCACCGACGTACTCGCCTGGATCGGCGGGTTCGCCGTCGCCGGGTGGGCCCGGTACGAACTCGACCTCACCACCGGTCAGGTGCTCGCCGCCGCCGGACTCGGCGCCGTCGCCGCCGGGCTGCATGTCGGAATCGGAGTGCTCCGCCGCATCTACTACGGCCGTCATCCGCTGGGCAGTGTGGAGGAGGTACGGGGTCTGGCTGGCACCACGGCCAGCACCGCCGTCATCGCACTGATCGCCCTCCTCGCATTCGCCGACCGGCCGGTCCCGGCCAGCACACCACTGGTCGGCGGAGCGCTGGCGTTGCTGTCGATGCTGAGCTTGCGGCTACTCCACCGCCACCGGCGCGACCGCGCCATGCGCCCGAACGTCCGTTCGGCCGCGCCCGTCCTGCTGTTCGGCCTGGGTGAGGCGGGGCAAGGGCTGATCCGGGCGATGCTCAGCGACCCGAAGGGCCGCTACCTGCCCGTCGGGGCGCTCGATGACGACCCAGACAAGCGGGACCTGCGCATCGCCGGCGTCCGGGTGCTGGGCGGCCGACATGACGTGTCCACCGCGATCCGCCGCACCGGTGCCACCGCCCTGATCTTCTCGGTGGCCAACGCAGAGGCGACACTGATCCGTCAGATCCGCGAGGCGACCCTGAACGCGGGCGCCTCGTTCAAGGTCCTCCCACCCGTTCGGGAGTTGGTGGACCACCGCATCACCGTCCGGGACGTACGCGATGTCCAGATCAGTGACCTACTCGGTCGACGCCAGGTCGTCTGCGACCTCACCCTCGACGACAACGTGCTCACCGGTCGGCGGGTCCTGGTCACCGGCGCGGGCGGCTCGATCGGCTCGGAGTTGTGCCGCCAGATCATGCGGGCCAACCCCGGTGAGCTGATGATGCTGGACCGCGACGAGTCGGCCTTGCACGGCCTTCAGATGTCGCTCACCGGTCGGGCACTGTTGGACGGCCCCGAGCTGATCCTCGCCGACCTACGCGACGACGAAGGTGTTCGACGGATCATGCGGCAACGCCGCCCTGAGATCGTCTTTCATGCTGCGGCCCTCAAGCACCTGACGCTGCTGGAGCGTTACCCGGGTGAGGCGGTCAAGACCAATGTCTGGGGCACCCTCACCGTGCTGGACGCCTGCCGGGACGTGGCCCGGTTCGTGAACATCTCCACCGACAAGGCCGCCGACCCGATCAGCGTGCTGGGCTACTCGAAGCGGATCACCGAGATGTTGACCGCGCACACGGCGGCGAACTACCCGGGCACCTTCCTCAGCGTCCGGTTCGGCAACGTGTTGAGCAGTCGCGGCTCGGTCGTGACCGCCTTCCAACGACAGATCGAGTCGGGGCAGCCGCTGACCGTCACCCACCCTGACGTGACCCGGTATCTGATGACGGTGCAGGAGGCCGTCCACCTGGTCCTTCAGGCAGCGAACATCGGTCGCGACGGCGAAGCCCTGGTGCTGGACATGGGTGAACCGGTGCGCATCGACGACATCGCCCGTCGGATGATCGAGCAGGCCGCCAGCCCCGTCGAGATCGTCTACACCGGTCTGCGACCGGGTGAGAAGCTGCACGAGGACCTGCTGGGTAGCGGCGAGTCCGACCACCGCCCGTTGCATCCGCTGATCTCGCACGTCAAGGTGCCCGTCCTGGACCCTCTTGAGGTCAGCGGACTGGACCCGTTCGACGACCCCGCCAAGATCATCGACCAACTCGCCCGCCTCTGCGGCATGCACCGCAACACAGCGCTCAACCAGAAGGCGGGTATACCGCTCGCCCGCTGACCACGGGCCACGACGCCAGGACGCGCGCGTCGCCACCGGTGGGCTGCCGTGCGTGTGGCCGAGGTCCAATTCGACCGTGATCGGCTGTTCCGCCGCTTCGAGCACAGGCTGCTTGAAGCGGCGGGCTGCGGGCTCCGCGTCAGCGCCGCGACCACGGAGCACGCCGATGGGCACCGCCGAACGCCGAGTAGCGTCCCGGGCGTCCCCTGACATGAACATGATCGATCTATTGACACCTTTCGCACGCCCCGCGAGGCTCGCGCCCAGTAGTCCTTTCATCCCAAGGGGGCGCGATGAGGCGCACACCGCTGGCGATCGCCGGCGTGTTCACTCTGGTCGGTGCGCTGGTGCTGACCGCACCGGCGAGCGCACGGCCGCCGTCGGACCCGGGCGGTCGCGACGGTCTGGAGGTGTACGTCGGCACGGTCGACCCGGCACAGTTGCACCAGTTGCGGGAGGCCGGTGTCGATATCGGGCACGGCGCGAAGCCGGACCGGGCGGGCCGGACTGAGATCGAGACGGTGCTGAGTCGGGGGCAGGCGGACCGGCTGGCGCGCAAGGGCGTCAACCTCAAGGTCAAGAAGGTACGCGGTAAGGATGCCTCGCAGGTGCTGCGGGAGCAGACCGCAGCGGGTTGGCGGGCCTTCCGGTCGTACAGCGAGCCGGGCGGCATCCGCGACGAGATCAACGCGACGGCGGCCCGTTATCCGAAGCTGACCAAGGTGGAGACCATCGGTCGGACCCACCAGGGCAAGCCGATCCTCGCGATCAAGGTCACCAAGAACGCGAAGACCACGAAGGACGGTAAGCGACCGGCGGTGCTCTACGGGGGTTCCCAGCACGCCCGGGAGTGGATCACGCCGGAGATGACCCGTCGGCTGATGCACCACGTGCTGACCCGGTACGGCTCCGACCGGGAGATCACCCGGCTGGTGGACACCACCGAGCTGTGGTTCATTCCGGTGCTCAACCCCGACGGCTACGACCACACCTTCACGCCCGGCAACCGGCTGTGGCGCAAGAACCTGCGCGACAACGACGGCGACGGCCAGATCACCGGCGTCGACGGCGTCGACCTGAACCGCAACTTCAGCTACAAGTGGGGCTACGACAACGAGGGTTCCTCGCCGAACCCGACCAGCGAGACCTACCGGGGCCCGAGCCCCAACTCCGAGCCGGAGACGAAGGCGCTGGACGCGCTGTTCAAGCGGATCAAGTTCACGTTCTTCGTCAACTACCACTCGGCGGCGCAGTTGCTGCTCTACGGGGTCGGTTGGCAGGTGGCCACGCCCACCCCGGACGACGTGATCTACGAGGCGTTGGCCGGTGACGACGCCAACCCGGCGATTCCCGGGTACGACCCGGACATCTCCGCCGAGTTGTACACCACCAACGGTGACACCGACAGCCACGCCACGGTGCGCTACGGCACGTTGGGCTTCACCCCGGAGATGTCGACCTGCCAGACGGCCGCCGCCTCGGATCCGGACGACCAGTGGCGTCCGGAGGACTGCGTCAGCATCTTCACCTTCCCGGACGACGAGAGGTTGATCGCCGCGGAGGTGGCGAAGAACATCCCGTTCGCGCTGGCGGTGGCGAAGTCGGCGCAGCAGCCGGACGATCCGGTGTCGGTGGTCGGGCGCAGCACGCCGGACTTCGTGGTGGACGCCTTCGACGTGTCGTACGGCCGGACCCAGCAGGTCGCGGCGATCACCCGGCGGTCGTTGAAGAACGTGAAGCTGAACTGGACGGTCAACGGGGGCAAGGCGAAGTCCGCCACGGTCCGCGAGTGGCGCGGTGGTGAACGCTACGGCGACACCCACAACGACTACTACGCCGAACTGCGCGGCACGGTCACCGGTACCCGCCCGGGTGACCGGGTGCAGGTGTGGTTCACCGCGAACAAGCCGGGTCGGGGCAAGATCAGCAGCGAGCGGTTCACCTACCGGGTGCATCACGACATCGGCGGGGACGTGCTGGTGCTGGCGGTGGAGGACGTGACGGGTCTGAGCCCGACCCAGGACACCACCACCGCGAGGTACGCCGACGAGATCGCCGCCTCGTTGAAGGCGGCCGGGCGCAGCAGCGACGTCTACGACTTCGACGTGATGGGGCGTACCGCCCCGCACCACCTGGGTGTGCTGTCGCACTACCAGGCGGTGGTCTGGGAGACCGGCGACGACATCATCCTGCGCTCCGAGGGGCAGGTGCCGGGCACTGCGGCGAAGGCCGCGATCGATATCGAGCTGTCCGTCCGGGACTACCTCAACGAGGGCGGCAAGCTGCTGGTCAGCGGCAAGTACGCGCTCTACGCCCAGGCGTCCGACGGTCTGTACGGCTACCAGCCGGACGCGCCGCCGGAGTGTACGGACGCCGCCGACCCGACCTGTCTGCCGTTGCTGAACGACTTCCAGCAGTACTGGCTGGGTGCGTACACCTATGTCAGCGACGGCGGCACCTCGCCGGAGGGGCAGCCGTACCCGGTCCGGGGCGACGCCGGGGCGTTCGCCGGCTTCTCCGGGGCGCTCAACGCCGAGGGCTCGGCGGGCAACCAGGACCACTCGGCGTCGTTCCTGACCACGTCGGGGTTCCTGCCGCCGGAGCAGTTCCCGCAGTTCGCCAGTTCCGCTCCGGTGGGTTGGGAGCGGCCGGGTGGGGCGCCGTTCGATCCTCGTACGGGTGGTTGGTACGCGTTCAGCGGTCAGTCCGACGAGTCCTACAAGCGGCTGTCCCGGACGGTGGACCTGACCGGGGCGAGCAGCGGCGAGTTGCGCTTCTACACCTCGTTCGACATCGAGACGGACTGGGACTTCATGTTCGTCGAGGCTCGTGAGGTCGGCACCGACGACTGGACCACGCTGCCGGACGCCGGGGGTCTGACCACTCAGCAGACCGGGAACAGCTGCACCTCCGGTTGGGTGCAGCAGATCCACCCGTTCCTCGCCCACTACCAGGGTGCGGACTGCTCGCCGACCGGCAGCACCGGGCAGTGGCACGCGGCGACCGGCAGTTCCAACGGGTGGAAGGAGTTCGTGGCCGACCTGTCCGGGTACGCGGGCCGGCAGGTGGAGGTGTCGATCACCTACGCCACCGACTGGGCCACCCAGAACCTCGGCTTGTTCGTCGACGACACGCGGGTCGTGGTGGACGGGGTCACCGTCGCCGAGACGTCGTTCGAGACGGACTTCGGGGGTTGGACGGTGGCCGGTCCGCCGCCCGGGTCCGCTCCGGGGGCCAACGACTGGTCGCGGAGCCAGCAGGCGTTCGAGGAGGGTTCCGTGGTGGTCACCTCGGACACCGTCTACCTGGGCTTCGGGCTGGAGGGGTTGGCTCCGGCGGCGCGCGACGAGCTGGTCGCCCGGTCGCTGACCCATCTGACGGGCCGACCGCGCCGGTAGCGCGGCGCGACGGGCGCGCCGACGGTTTCCCGCCGTCGGCGCGCCTTGCCGCGTACCGGCGGGTAGCTGCGCCGGGTTGTGATGAGCTGGGGGTATGGACCGGATTCGGCTCGGGTTGGTGCTCCATCCCACCCGGGACGTGTCGCCGGTGGTGGACACCATCGCCGCCTGGGCCGCGCGGCACGAGGTGACCCTGACGGTGCGGGCGCAGGACCGGCAGCGGGTACCCGAGTCGGTTCGCCCGGTGCCGCAGGAGCAGCTGGCCGCCGGGTCGGACGTGCTGGTCAGCATCGGCGGGGACGGCACGATGCTGGGCGCGTTGCGGGCGGCCGTCAATGATCCGAAGCCGGTGCTCGGCATCCATCTGGGCAGGTTGGGTTTCCTGGTGGAGGTGGAGCCGCCGGAGCTGCCGGCGGCGCTGGACCGGCTGCTGGCCGGCGCGTACACCGTCGAGTCGCACAGCTGCCTGGCCTGCGACGTGTGCGGCGACGACGTGGTCGCCTTCAACGACATCGCGCTGGTCCGCCGCCCGGGTCAGAGTTTCGTCAACGCGACCCTGGCGGTCGACGGGCAGCGGTACGGCTACTACCGCTGTGACGCGCTGGTGGTGAGCACTCCGTCCGGGTCGACCGCCTACAGTTACGCTGCGGGCGGGCCGTTGGTCTCCCCGGCGACGCAGGCGGTCGTGCTCACGCCGAGCGCGCCGATGTCGGGCATCTCCCGGTCGGTGGTGCTCTCCGGCGAGGAGAAGGTGCACCTGGAGTTGCGTCCCGGGTCCGGGCCGGTCGCCGTGGAGGCGGACGGTCTGGTCATCCGGGACGGGTCGACGGAGGGTACGGTGCACATCCGCTACCGCCCCGACGCGGGTCTGGTGGTCCGCCTCGACCCGCGCCGCTACCAGCAACGCAGCCAGCTCAAGCTGAGCCTGCTCGACCTGCCGTTGTTGCCGGAGCAGCTCCGCGAGTTGCTTCCCGAGAATCTACGCCGACAGTTCGATCGCCGCGAACTGCCACCACCGCGTTAGGGCCGGACGCGCCGCGGTCAGCCCAGCCGCGCGGTCACCGCGGCGACCACCTGTTCGTACTGCGGCACCAGGTAGAAGTGGTCGCCGGGGAACGTGGTGGACGTGAAACCGCCGATGGTCAGTTCCGCCCAGGCGTTCACCGTCGTCTCCGTGCAGGTCGGGTCGTCGGTGCCCAGGTAGCCGACGATCGGGGCGTGCACCTTGGCCGGTTCGCGTGGCAGGTAGCGGTAGAGCATTCGCAGGTCCGCCCGGAGGGCGGGCATGATCAGCTCGCGCAGTTTGGCTGACCGCAGCATGGCCGGGTCCACCTCGCCGAGGGCGCCGATGCGGTTGAGCAGGTATTCGTCGTCGGCCAGGTCCGGGTCGAGTTCGACCTGGGAGATGTGTGGCGCGCTGTGGCCGGAGACGAAGAGCACGCCCGGGGTGAATCCGTAGCGGGACTCCAGCCGCAGCGTCACCTCGTACGCCACCGAGGCGCCCATGCTGTGTCCGAAGAACGCGAGTGGCCGGTCCAGGTAGGGCACGAGCACGTCGCTGATCTGGTCGGCGAGGACGTCCATCCGGTCCACGCACGGTTCCAGCAGCCGGTCCTGCCGCCCGGGGTAGCAGACCGCCAGCAGGTCGGTGGCGTCCGGCAGCAGCCGCGCCCACGGCTGGTACACGTTGGCGTTCCCTCCGGCGTGCGGGAAGCAGACCAACCGCAGGTCGGACTGCTCGGTCCGGCGGAAGGTCCGTAGCCACCGGCCGGGCGACTCGGCCCCGTTCATCTCGACCTCTCTCCTCGGCCGCCACCGGCACCCGGTGCGTGTCCGTCGCGGACGCGTCCGGGTGACCGGTCGGCGGGCCGTTGCGCAGTCAGTTCGACATGGCGACCAGGATCCGGCGGTCCCCGGTGTAGGGACGCCGGCCGTGGGCCACCAGCACGTTGTCGATCAACAGCAGGTCACCGACCCGCCAGTCCACGTCGATCGCGGCCTCCAGGCCACGGTCCCGGACCTGGAGGACGTACTCGTCGGGGATCGGGCTGCCGTCGGCGAAGGTGACCGACTGCGGCAGTTCGTCCGGCGTCATCATCTGGGTCATGACCTTGGCGACCTCGTCGTCCAGGGCCGCCGGGTGCCACTGGTCGCTCTGGTTGAACCACACCTCGACGCCGGTCACCGGGTGTCGGGTGGTGGCCGGGCGCACGTGGCTGATCCGCAGGCCGTCGGCGGTCCACTCCCAGGTCGCCCCGGTCTCGGCGAGGAACCCTTCGACCTCCGCGCGGTCCTCCGTCTCGAAGGTCTGCTGCCAACTCTTGCCCAGCCCCATGCCGTCGTGGAGGTTCTGCTGGTATCGCACGCCACCGGCGAAGGCGGCCTGGACCTCCGGGTCCAGGGACTCCAGCCACAGTCGGGCGTCGACGACCGGGGTGGCCCCGCCGGTCTCCGCGGCGATCTGGCAGTAGAAGAGCAGCCGGGACGGCCAGTGTGCGGCGTACGACAGCTCGTTGTGCATGGAGATGGTGTACTGCGCGGGGTATTCGGTCGAGGTGTAGACGTTGCGACCGACCTTGGTGCGGGGCGAGTTGCCGTGCACGTAGGCGAGTCGGTTGGGCAGCAGCAGATCCATCACCTGGTCCAGGGCGCCCGGCTCGACGCCGAACCCACGGAACACCAGCGCCCCCTTGTCGGTGAGCAGCTCCGTGAGGTCCAGCTCCCGCAGGTGGTCGACCAGCCCGTCGACGGTGGCAGCGCTTCCGGCGCTGCTGGGTGTGATCTCGTACGGCTGCCAGGTGCCGCGCTCACTCATCGAAACGCCTCCTACGGGGTGCAGTTCGGTCCGCTGCCGCCAGTCTGTGGGCGGGACCCATATTTCCTCGATATCGGCTGCGGGCGGCCCGGCGTCGGTGCGCCGGGGTCGACCGCTACCGCGCGGTCGGCAGCCGCTGCGCGGCGGCCCGCTCGGTGTCGCCCGGCCCGACCCCGGCCCGCTCGGCTTCGATCCGCTCGTCCTCGGCCCGCTCGGCTTCGATCTGCTCGGCCTCGGCCCGCTCGGCCTCGGCGGCGGCACGGGTGCCGAAGGCCAGCACCGCGAACACCGCGATCACCAGCATCGTCGCGCCCACCACCGTCAACGCCACCTCGATGCCGGCCCGGTCGAGCAGCAGGCCGGCGAGCAGCGCCCCGGCGGAGTTGGCGCCCGAGGCGAGCAGTGTGAAGATCGAGCCGGCCCGGCCGCGCATCTCGTCGGGGGCGGTCTTGAGCAGGTAGAGCATGCCGGCCACGTTGCCGATCCCGGCGCCATAGTTGATCAACGCGAGGAGCACGCCGACCACGAACAGGCTGGGCGCCACCACCAGCAGCGGCATCAGCACCGCCCAGGCCACGTTGATGCCGATCATCATCCGGCGGATGCCCCAGCGGCGCAGGTAGGCGTTGCTGGTCATCGCGCCCACCATGCCGAAGACGCTGTTGGCCACCAGCAGCAGGCCCACCGTGGAGGGCTCCCCGCCGCGCTCCTTGACCAGCACCACCAGACCGAGCCCGAGGATCTGGAAGAGAATGTTGCTGGCCGCGAAGAGACACAGCGCCCGACGCAGGTACACCTGCCCCCAGACGAAGTCGAAGCCCTCCTTGATCTGGGCGAGCAGCCGCGACGGTGTGTCGCTGCGGGCACGCGGCGCGCGGAGGTCCCGCCGCAGGAACAGCAGGGTCACCAGCGAGATCACGTGCGTCGCGGTGGCGAACAGGAACGGCGCGAACCGGGCGACCGAGTAGAGGACGGTGCCGGTCGGCTGGCCGAGAATGCTGGCGGCATGGGCCCGTGACTCGTTGGCCGCTGTCGCGGCGCCCAACTCGTCGCGCGGCACCACGCTGCACACCGCCGCCCGTTCCGCCAGGGCGTAGCAGATGCCGAGGGTGGTCTCGACGAAGGCGACCACCATCAGGTGCGGCAACCACACCGCGTCGAGCAGGACCGCCACCGCCACGCTGCCCAGCGCCACGATCCGGCCGGTGGCGCAGACCAGCATCGTGGTCCGCCGGTTCCACCGGTCCACCAACGCACCGGCCGGCAGCTGGGCGACCAGGTTCGGCAGCAGCGCGGCGAACGTGACGAGGCTCGCCGCGGTGGCCGACCCGGTCGACCAGAAGACCAACAGGGTGTAGCCGATGGAGGTGGCCCGGGCACCGAGCGCGGAGAAGCCGGAGCCGACCCAGAGCAACAGGAAGTCGCGGTTGCCGGTCAGACCCGTCCGGCGGCGGGCGGGCGCGCCCGCCGCCTTGGCCGCGCTCATCACGTCGTACCGCGCGGTGCGGGTCGGCACCAGTCGAGCACCGCCATCGCGCTGTACAGCTTGTTCTCCGCCTGGGTGAAGGCGATGCTCGCCGGGCCGTCGAGCACCTCCGCGGTGACCTCCTCACCCCGGTGCGCCGGCAGGTCGTGCAGGAACACCGCGTTCGGGCTGCGCCGCCAGAGTTCCTGCTCGACCCGGAACGGGGCGAAGGTCCGACGCCAGTGCGGGTCCGGCTTGTTGGTGCCCGTGGTCTGCCAGCGGGTGGTGTAGATGGCGTCGAGGTCGCCGGGAAGGTCGGTCATGTGGTGCCGCTCGACGATGCTCGCCCCGCTGATCGCGGCCTGCCGGGTGGCGTCGGCCAGGATCTGCTCGGGCAGGCCGTACCCGGGTGGGGTCCGCAGTTCCAGCTCCACCCCCGGGATGCGGGTGAGCGCGAGGGCCAACGCGGTCGCGGTGTTGTTGGCCTCCCCCACGTAGAGCAGCCGAAGCCCCTCGATCCGGCCGAACTGCCGCAGCAGCGTGGTCAGATCCGTCATCGCCTGGGTGGGATGTTCCTCGGCGCTCATCGCGTTGATCACCGACATCCGGTCCTGGGCCGCCCAGGCGCGCATCTCGGCCGGATCACCGGCGGTACGCGCCACCAGCACGTCGAGCATGCCGGACAGCACCCGACCGGTGTCCTCGCTGGTCTCCCCGGTGTTCGTCTGGAGATCATGCGGTCCGTACTGGATCACCGACGCGCCGAGCCGCAACGCCGCGCTGGTGAAGGCGGTCCGGGTCCTGGTCGAGGTCTTCATGAAGTACGCCCCGACCACCTGTCCGGCCAGTGGGCCGCCGCGTTCTCCGGCGGCGAACGCCGCTCCCCGGGCGACGATGGAGTACAGGTCCTCGTCGGTGAGGTCCCGGATCGACAGCAGGTGCCGTACCGGTCGGGTCGGCGGGTTGTCGACGAGTGCGGTGGCGGGGCTGAACACGGCCGTCATCACTGCTCCTCCGTACGCGCGGTGTCCGACAGCAGCCGCGACATCACGCCGTCGCCTGCGTCGCCGTTGGTCAGCAGCACCAGCCCGGATCCGTCGGGGACGCGCCCGGTCACGAGCGCCCGGTAACCGGAGGTGCGGCCCCGGTGGGTGAACTCCACCCGGGTACCGGTCGGTCCGTCGACGTGGTCCACCATCCAGCCGAGCCCGAAGACGCCGCCCGGGCCGGTGGTCAGCTGCGCGGCCGTCGTCTCCCGACTGAACAGGGACGCAGCGCCCCGGTACCCGAGATGGATGCTCCTGACCAGCTGGGCCAGGTCGGTGGCGGTGGTCCAGAGCCCGGCGGCGGCCGGGTCGGCCCGCACCTGCCAGCCTCCCGGCAGCGGTGCGCCCCGTTCGTCGTGTCCGACGGCCACCGGCCGACCGGACGTCTCCGGGAAGTGCTGGTCGAAGCTGCTGCCGGTCATGCCGAGGGGTTCGAATACCACCTCGGCCATCAGGTCGGCGAAGGGCGTCGCGGTGACGTCCTCCATCACCTGCTGCACCACGACGAAGTGGCTGTTGCGTTCCACCGCCACCGCGTCGGGCGCGTCGAGCAGCCCGACCGGGTCGGTGGGTACGCCCCGGCCGTGCAGCAGGTCCGCCAGGGTCGGCACCGCACCGTCGCGGGGGTGTCCGCTGCTGCCGGTGGAGGTCAGCCCCGCGACGTGGCTGAGCAGTTGCCGCAGGCTCACCGCCCGGCCGGCGGGTAGCTGCCAGGACTTGAGGTACGCGTTCACGTCCGTGTCGAGCTGGAGGGCTCCCCGCTCCACCAGGACCAGCACACCCATCGCGGCCACCACCTTGCTGACCGAACCCACCTGGAAGACGGTCTCCGGTGTCACCGGGCTGTCGTCGCCCGCCGCGCGCTGCCCGATCCCCCTGACCTCGGCCAGTTCACCGTCGACCAGCAGGGCCAGCGAAGCGCCCGGCACCCGCTCCTCGGCGAGCAGCGGCTCGATCCGTGGCACCGTCACCGCCGTGGCACCGGCGCGTACCGCCGGGGTGAGCAGGTCGGCGAGGTCGGCGAGTGGGAGGTCCACCATGGCCTGTCGGAGGGTCAGCGGGAGACCGGCCTGCCGTGCGGCGGTGACCACCGGCACCACCAGCAGGGAGTGCCCGCCGAGGGCGAAGAACCGGTCCTGCCGACCGATGCTGTGCACACCCAGCACCTCGGCCCAGATGCCGGCGAGGGTGGTCTCGGTCGGCCCCTGTGGCGGGTCGGTTCGGGTCTCCGCCCGCAGCGGAACGGCCGCGAGCGCCCGCAGGTCGATCTTGCCGTTGGGGTTGAGCGGGATGGCGTCGACCGGCACGAAGGCCGCCGGGATCAGGGCGGCGGGCAGCCGCCGGGCACAGTGCTCGGCCAGGTCGTCGGCGTCGCCCACGTGGTACGCGACGAGTTGGTTGCCGCCGCCGGGTGCCGGTCGGGCGGTCACCGCCGCGTCCCGCACCGCCGGATGGTCGAGGAGCACCGCGCGGATCTCCCCCGGCTCCACCCGGTGTCCACGGATCTTCACCTGGTCGTCGACCCGACCGAGCAGGTCGAGTTCCCCGGTGGGCAACCAGCGTCCCCGGTCGCCGGTGCGGTACAGCCGGGAGCCGGGCGGCCCGTACGGGTCGGGCACGAACCGGTCGGCGGTGAGTTCCGGCTGGCCGGCGTACCCTCGGGCCAGCCCCGGCCCGCCGAGGTGGACCTGGCCGACCGCGCCGACCGGCACCGGTTGCAGCCGCTCGTCCAGCACGTAGGTGCGCATCCGGCCCAACGGCCGCCCGATCGGTGCCACGTCCCGAGTGAGCGCGGCGGTGACCGGGTGGCGGCTGACCGCCACCGTCGCCTCGGTCGGGCCGTACTCGTTGAGCAGCACCGATCCTGGGGCGAGCGCCTGCCAGCGGGCGCAGGTCCGCCGGGTGAGCGGCTCGCCACCGAGCACCAGCAGCGGGCTCAGCGCCGCCGCCTGCTCGGGAGTCAACTGCCCGGCGAGCAGGTCGAGATGGCTCGGGGTCAACTTGACGAAGCTGAACGGACCCGCCTCGGCCAGTCGTGGGCCCAGTTCGTCCAGCCCGGCGTCGGCGGGCAGCAGCCACAGTCGCTGCCCGGCGACCAGCGGTGCCCAGATGCTGGTCACCACCATGTCGAAGGCCACCGAAGAGAACAGTGGCGCGCCGCCCGGCCGGTCGTGCACGAGTTCACGAACCGCCCAGTCCAGGTAGCCGGCGAGGCTGCCGTGGCTGATCTGCACACCGTTGGGTCGTCCGGTCGACCCGGAGGTGAAGATCACGTATGCGAGTTGGTCCGGGTCGATCCGGCCGGGCGGTCGCTCCTGGGGGCGGGCGGCGATGGTGTCGGCTTCGACGTCCAGCAGGACGCGGTCCACGGTGGCGCATCGGTCGGCGTGGTCGGTGCTGGTCACCACGACGGTGACGCCCGCGTCGGCCAGCATGGACGCGACCCGGGCCGCCGGGTACGAGGGGTCGATCGGCAGGTACGCCCCGCCCGCCTTCCAGATGCCGAGCAACGTCGAGACGAGGTCCACGCCCCGGCTGAGCAGCACCCCGACCACCTGGTCCGGGCCGACACCCCGGTCCCGCAGATGCCAGGCGATCCGGTTCGCCGCCGCGTCGAGGGCCGCGTAGCTGTACCCGTCCACCGCCTCGGCGTCACCCGAGGTGGCGACGCGTCGCTCGACGAGGTCGGGCACCAGGCCGGGCTGCGTCGAGCGGTCCTCGTCGGCCGCCTCGGCCCATCCGACCAGCACGTCGTGTCGTTCGCCCTCGGGCAGGCGCACCACGGTCGGGTCGGCGTCCGGGTCGGCCACCATGGCCTCCAGGACGAGCCGGTACCGGGCAGCCAGCCGGTCGACCTCCGCGCGGTCCAGGTGGTCGCTGTCGCTGCTCAGCTGCAACTGCCCGGGTACCGCGGCGACGGCCAGGGCGAACTCCGAGCTGGCGGCGGCGTATCCGGCGTCGGTCGACACCCGCTGGCCGATCACCTCGTCGAAGTCGAGGTAGCTGAAGTAGACGTCGACCAGGCGGGTGCCGGGCACCGCCGGCCGGATCGCCGGGGCCGGGAAGTGCCGGTGTGACCACATCCGCACCTCCCGGGCGTGCACCCGACGCACCAGATCGGTCCAGCTGGTGGCGTCGCGGTCGTGCGGGAACGGCAACGTGTTCAGCGACATGGCGTAGACGCGGTCGCTGCCGACCATGTCCGGTCGGGTGTGACAGACCAGGCCGCTGTAGAACCGGGGTTCGTCGGTGAGCTGGCTGAGCACGGTCAGGTGCGCCGCGTGCAGCACCGCCTTGAGGGAGACCCGGGCGTCGGCGGCCAGCTTGCGCAGTCCCGGCTCCAGGTCGGCGAACGGCACCCGCACGGTGTGCGCGGTCGGTGTCGGCGACGGGGTCTGCGGTCGCCACGCGGTGGGCAGGGTGAACTTGGCGTGCCCGTCCACCAACTGCTGCCAGAACTGTCGATCCGTCGCCGATGCCAGGGCACGCAGTTCCGCGGCGACGAAGTCGGCGAAGCGTACCCGGGGCAACGGCTCCGGCTCGGCGTCGTTGCCGGCCCGCAGCGACCGGTACCGGTCGAGGATCTCCGCCACCAGTGCGTGCAGGCTCCACCCTTCGACGATCACGTGGCAGATCGTCAACATCAGCCGCCAACTGCGGTCGGTCTCCTGGCATGCGGTGAACCGCAGCAGCGGCGGCCGGTCGGGCTCGAACGGCGACGCGTACTCCACGGCGACCAGTCGACGCAGCTCCGCCTCGCGTTCGTCGGCGGTCATCTCGCGCAGGTCACGCAGGACGACCGGCACCCGCACCGCGTCGTGGACCAGCTGCATCGGCACCGAGTAGCCGGTGGGGTCGACCGAGGAGCGCAGCACCTCGTGCCGGTTGACCACCAGGCCCACCGCCTGACGCAACACCGGTAGGTCCACCGGGTCGTCCTCGGTGACCAGGAAGGAGACGACGTTGTGGTAGTGCTGCCAGCCGTTGTCGGCCAGCATCTCCAGCAGCATCCCGAGCTGCACCTGGGACAGCGGGTACGCGTCGGTGAGGCGATCCGGCAGCAGGGCGCGGTCCGCCGCGCTCACCAGTTCGAACGGTCGTACCGGTTCGACGCGGGTCGGTGCGGTGCGTTCGACCAGCGCGGCGCAGAGCTGGGCGACGGTCTGTAGGTCGACGATGTCCGCGACGGAGACGTCGAGGCCGTCCTCCCGCAGCGCGCTGGCCAGCACCAGTGCCTTGATCGAGTGGCCACCCAGCTCGAAGAAGCCGTCCTTGACGCCCACCACCGAGCGACCGAGCACCCGGGCCCAGATCTCGGCGACCCGGGCCTCCAGGTCGGTGCGGGGGGCGACCGGGGTGCGCCCGTCGCCGTGGCTGTCGTCCGTCGGCGCGGGCAGCGCCCGCCGGTCCAGCTTGCCGCTGTTGTTGCGGGGCAGCTGCTCCAACGTCACGAAGGTCGACGGGATCATGTACTCCGGCAGGCTGCGGGACAGCCCGGCACGCAGCTCGCCGACGGTCGGGCCCGACTCGGCCGCGGCCACCAGGTAGCCGACCAGTCGCGCGTCACCCGGGGTGTCCTCGCGGAGGATGACCGCCGCCTCGGCGACCTGCGGCAGCGCGGCCAGCGCCGACTCCACCTCGCCCAGCTCGATCCGGTAGCCGCGCAGCTTCACCTGGTCGTCCAGCCGCCCGAGGAACTCGACGCTGCCGTCGGGCAGTCGGATCCCCTGGTCACCGGTGCGGTACATGCGGGTACCGGCGGGGCCGTAGGGGTCGGGCAGGAACCGCTCGGCGGTCAGCGCCGGTTGGTTCAGGTATCCCCGGGTCACCCCGTGCCCCGCCAGGTGGATCTCGCCGGGCACGCCGAGCGGCGCCGGTTGTCCGTACCGGTCGAGCACGTAGATCCGTAGGCCGGGCAGCGGACGGCCGATCCGGCTACCGACACCGGGGGCCAGGTCGGCCCGGGTGACGCGGTGATAGGTGGAGTAGACCGTGGTCTCGGTGATGCCGTACATGTTGATCAGGGCGACCCGGGCCAGCCCGAGCCGGTCGACCCACGGCGTGAGTTCGGCGAAGTCGAGGCGCTCACCGGCCAGCACCACCGCGCGCAACGCGAGCCGGCGCAGTCGTGGGTCGCCGTCGGCGGCCAGCCTGACCAGACCACGGAACGCCGTCGGGGTCTGGGCGAGGAGGGTCACGTCCTGCTCGACCAGCAGGTCGAGCAGGTCCTCCGGCGACCGGCTCACCGCCCGGGGCACCACCACGAGTCGGCTACCGTGCAGCAGCGCGCCCCACAGCTCCCACACCGAGACGTCGAAGGCGTACGAGTGGAACAGCGCGACCACGTCGGTCTCGTCGGTGGCGAAGTGCTCCTGGGTGCTGGCGAGCAGCCGCAGCACGTTGGCGTGGCTGACGCAGACACCCTTCGGGCGGCCGGTCGACCCGGAGGTGTAGATGACGTAGAGCGCGTCGTCGGCGTCGTTGACCGGCACCGGGTCGGTCTCCGGTCGGCCGTCGAGGTCGGTGCGGTCGAGCAGCACCAGCGTCCCGCCGTATCCGTCCAACGTGTCGGCGTGGTCACTGTTGGTGACCACCACCTGGGCACCCGCGTCGGCCAGCAGGTACGCGGTCCGCTCGGCGGGCTGCGCCGGGTCCAGCGGCAGGTACGCCGCCCCGGCCTTGATCACACCGAGCAGCGCGGGGACGAGGTCCACGCTCCGGTCGAGGCGGACGCCGACCACCGTTCCCCGACCGGCACCGGCCGCCCGTAGGTGGTGGGCCAGCCGGTTCGATTGCGCGTTGACCTGCGCGTACGTCAGTCGGGTCGGGCCGGCGACCACCGCGACCGCTTCGGGCGCGGCGGCCACCCGGGCCTGGAACGCCTCGACGACGGTGCCGGTCGCTTGCTCCTCGATGCCGGAGTCGACCACCGCGAGCAGCCGTTCCCGCTCGCCACCGGGGAGGCAGACCGCCTGCGCGTCGGCGTCCGGGTCGGCGAGCATCGCGGTCAACACCGCCCGGTACATGCCGGCGATCCGCTCCAGGTTGGCCCGGGAGAGCACGTCGCTGCGGCTGGAGAGCTGGTACGCGCTCCGGTGTGCGAAGACCGACAACTCGAACTCGGTGGCACCGTCACCGGCGCTGCCGACGACGACCGGCTCGGTGCCCGTCGCGGTCACGCCCGCCGTGGCCCGGGAGAAGTCCTGGTAGTTGAACATCACCCGCAGCAGGCGCTCCCCGCTGCCGCGCTGGATCTCCGCCAGCGGGTAGCGCCGGTGCGGCCAGAGTTCGACCTCCCGGTCGAAGACGGCGGTGACCAGGTCGCGCCAGGTCCGGGCGGTGCGGTCGTAGCCGAACGGCAGGGTGTTGAGGTACATGCCGTGCACCCGCTCGGCACCGAGCATCTCCGGCCGGGCGTCGCAGACCAGCCCGGCGTGGAAGCTCTCCTCGGTGGTGAGTTGGCTGAGCACCTTCAGGTGCGCGGCGTGCAGCACCGCCTTGACCGAGACGCCCGATTCGGACGCCAGCCGGGCGACGGCCTCGTCCAGGTCGCTGATGTCGACGCTGGTCGAGATGGCCGTCGGCGCGCCGACGTCACCCCATCCGGTGGGCAGGGCGAACGGGGCGTGTTCCTCGATCGTCGTACGCCAGTAGTCCCGGTCCTCGTCGGAGGCGAGCGAGGACAGTTCGGCGGCGATGAAGTCGGCGTAGCGGACCGGCGGCGCCTCGGTCTCGGTCGGCTGCCGTCCGTCGGCCAGCTCGGCGTAGGCGGCGAGCAGCTCGGCGAGCAGTTGGGCGGTGCTCCAACCCTCGGTCACGGCGTGACAGATGGTGAAGGTCAGCCACCAGCTCTCCGGGCCGTCCTGGTGCGCGGCGACCCGCAGCAGCGGTGCCGTGGCCAGGTCGAAGCGGTTGGCCCGCTCGGCGGCGACGAACTCCTCGAAGAGGCGCACCTGCTCGCCCGGTGGGACGTCTCGGCCGTCGACCACCGTCACCTGTGCGGTGGCCTCGGCGTGCACGAGTTGCATCGGCACCGAGTAGCCGGTCAGGTCGAACGAGGTACGCAGGATCTCGTGCCGGGCGATGACCGTGGCGACGGCGGCGCGCAACGCGTCGGCCGAGAACGGCCGCCCGTCGCGGACCTGGTGGGCGATGACGCTGTGGTAGGCCGCGCGGTCGCCGCTGGTGGCCAGCTCGACCAGCATGCCGAGTTGGGTCTGCGACGCCGGGTAGGCGTCGGTGAGTCCGGCGGGCAGCAACACCCGATCCGCCTCACCCACCAACGCGAACGGCACCACCGG
>NZ_VCJO01000057.1 GCF_009712475.1 Micromonospora sp. CP22 | reverse complement strand
CTAAGGCGTGTTTCATAAGCCCGGTCAGAGCCACTCGCAGATGATGGTGATGGTCAGGACGGCCTGGAACCTGACGGCCAGCTTGTCGTAGCGGGTGGCTACGCCGCGGTGGCGTTTGAGCCTGTTGATGCCGTTCTCGACGGCGTGTCGCATCCGGTAGAGGTCTGGGTCGAACTTCGGTGGACGTCCGCCGCGGCTGCCTTTGGCTTTGCGGTGGGCGTCCTGGTCTTTCTTGCGAGGGATGCACGCCTTGATCCCCCGCTTGCGCAGATAGGCGCGGTTACCGCGGCTGGTGTACGCCTTGTCGGCCAGGACCAGGTCGGGGCAGGTGCGGGGCCGGCCCACTCCGAGGCGGGTCACCTTGATCCGGCGCAGGACCGGGATGAACTGCGGGCTGTCACCACGATGCCCGGCGGTCACCACCATCGATAGGACCTTCTGCCCCTGCTCACAGGACAGATGCGTCTTAGTGGTCAGACCGCCACGAGATCGTCCGAGCCCGTGATCGGCGGGCTCGTCGTGCACACCGCCGGGTGGCTCCTTCTGCAGGTGGCCGTCGGTGCGGGCGCCGGCGGCGTGTTGGTGTGCGCGGCTGGTCATGGAGTCCACGCTCACCGTCCAGGTGATCCGGCCTTGCGCATCTGCGGTGGCCTGTGACGCGGCCAGGATCCTGTCCCAGGTTCCGTCGCGCTGCCAGCGACGGAACAGACCGTAGACCGTCTGCCAGGGTCCGTACTCGGCCGGGACGTCACGCCACGGCGACCCGATCCGGATCCGCCACCTGATCCCGTCGATGAGCTGCCGCTTCTCCCACTTCGGCGGACGACCCGTCGTTGGCGCGGCAGGCAACAGCGGGGCCAGAACAGCCCACTGCCTGTCGGTCAGGTCATGCCGCCTCGTCACCGCTACGCTGGACACGAGGTCTCCGGTATGAAGTTCTTGCTTGGTCGCAGAACCAGATACCGGAGACCTCTTCAGTTGTCGATCACCGCCACGCCGTGACCTTTACCGGCCGACCACGACTTCTGAAACACGCCTTAGCTTGATCTTTAACCTGTG
>NZ_VCJO01000056.1 GCF_009712475.1 Micromonospora sp. CP22 | reverse complement strand
GTTTGGCCTCTGTGGAGGCGCAAGGAGCGGGTGAGGCCGCATCGGTGATCATGGAGTTGCGACGCTTCACGACTCCGAGGAAGACCCCACCCGCCGATGGCATCATCTCTCATCCGGGCACTTGCCGTAGCAGCACCCACCTCCACCGCCGAGGCCGTGCCGGTCACCGACGGTGAACACGGCGGGCTGCTGCGCGCGCTCGCCGCTGTTCCTGATCCACGCGACCCACGAGGCGTGCGTTACCCGCTGGCTCCGCTGCTGGCGGTGGCGGTCTGTGCCGTCATGGCCGGGGCGTCGTCGTTCGCCGCGATCACGGATTGGCTGCACGACCTGGACGAAGGCGCCCAGGAACGGCTCGGGTTCACCGCAGGAGTGCCGGTCGGCAGCACTGTCTGGCGGATCCTGACGCGCCTGGACGACACGCTGCTCGGCACCGTCCTGGCCGGCTGGCTGCGCACCCGGACTCCCGTCGAGATGATCACGCCGGGGCGGTATCGCACGGTGATCGCCATCGACGGCAAGACGCTGCGCGGCGCCCGAACCGGCGACGGCCGCCAGGTGCATCTGCTGTCCGCTTTGGACACCACCACCGGGATCGTGCTCGCCCAGGTCACCGTGGACGCCAAAAGCAACGAGATCCCGGCGTTCGCCCCGCTGCTCGACGCCGTCGAACAGGTGCTCGGCACCCTGACCGGGGTGTTGTTCATCGCCGACGCCCTACACACCCAGACCGGTCACGCCAACGAGGTCACCGCCCGCCGAGCGCACCTGCTCGTACAGGTGAAGGCCAACCAGCCGACCCTGTTCAAGCAGCTCAAACGACTGCCCTGGGCACAGATCCCGGTCGGTGACCGCACCCGCGACCGCGGTCACGGCCGCCGCGAAACCCGCACCGTCAAAGCCGTCACCGTCGCCACCCCCGGCGGCATCGCCTTCCCACACGCCCAACAAGCCGTACGCATCACCCGCACCCGCATCGTCGCTGGCAAGACCAGCCGCGAGACCGCCTACCTGACCGTGTCACCACCCGCCGACCAAGCCCAGCCGGTCGACCTGCAGATCTGGATCCGCCGACACTGGCACATCGAAAACAAGATCCATCACGTCCGCGACGTGACGTTCCGTGAAGACCTCCACCAAGCCCGGACAGGCAACGGACCCGCCATCCTCGCAACGCTACGTAACACCGCGATCGGCTGGCACC
>NZ_VCJO01000005.1:189849-413959 GCF_009712475.1 Micromonospora sp. CP22 | reverse complement strand
GAGCGTGAAGACCTCCACCAACGTCCCACTGGCCACCCAGGGCACCGACGCCGGGAAGAAGATCGTCGGCCGCAAACGCGGCATCATCACCGACACCCTCGGCCTGCTCCTCGCCGTCATCGTCACCGCCGCCAGCACCAGCGACAACACCATCGGCATGGACCTGCTCGACCAAGCCACCACCGCCTACCCCACCCTGACCAAGACCTGGGTCGATACCGGCTTCAAGAACCGCGTCGTCGAACACGGCGCCGCCCTCGGCGTCGACGTCGAGACCGTCACCAAAGACCCGCAGGTCAAGGGCTTCAGCGTGGTCAAACGGCGATGGGTCGTCGAACGCACCATCGGCTGGCTCATGCACCACCGCCGACTCGTCCGCGACTACGAAACCCGACCCGACAACTCCGCCAGCATGATCACCATCGCCATGATCGACAACCTCGCCAAACGCCTCACCACCGAAACCACCCCAACCTGGCGAGACGACTAAACCACAACGCACGCAAAATACGTGAATCAGACGTCCTCTGAGGGCTGGTGACGCCGGAGCCGGTGAGCCGTACGACGGGTGGAGGTGATTTCCGCGCGCATCTTTGCGTAATTTCACGGATCTGCGCTCACCTACTCATTGCCTAGCATCCATATCACTGCCTGTCACATGGCGATCACCTCATGCTAGGAGGTTGGTAGTGACATCACGTGGAGTCGTGCCATCGGGACGGCGTACGCGGTTACTCGCCGTGGTCGCGGTCATCGGTGGGCTGCTCGTCAGCGGACAACCGGCGCTGGCCGCAACATCGACCGCCGACGACAACGCCGTGACCTTGCCGGTGGCGCGAAGTGAAGGTTGGCAGCCCGATATCCAGACGCCTGACCCGGTGACCCTTCCAGGCACCACCAAGAAGATCACGCCGTTCGCGACACCGCTGAAGCCGCAACAACCCAAGGCGCTGCCGGGTGCCACGAAGGGCCCCGGCGCCACGCTCAAGGTGGACAGCGCGGCCCGTGCGGCGATCCGCAAGGCGGACGAGCCGACCTTCCGTGGAGTTGCGCCGCAGGCCGGCCCCGACGACCCGCCGGGCGGGTTGTACTGCACCGAGGCGATCACGCGGAGCGGCTCCGTCAGCGGCGCGCCCAATCAGACCAACTACGCGGCGAACATCTCCTACCTGGCGGAGTTCGGTTGCAACTTCTGGCTGAGCGCGGCCTACATCGCCAGCGGCGTGATCGACCGGAGCCGCTTCGACGGCCAGTTCCTCTACACCACGGCACCCCAGTCGTACGGGCAGACCTACTACGGCGCGACCTCGGGCGGCCTCAGCATCCCCGGCGAGATGTTCGACGGTGGTCGCAGCGTGGAGATCGCCTTCGAGCTGTACCTGTTGGCACCGGCCGGTGTCTACTGGGGTGGCTGCTTCCCCATTCCCGGGCTGCGCTACCTGCTGTGTGAGGGGCTCGGCACCAACCTGCTGCACATCGTGCTGGGCACCGGGGCGTTCGGGACCGGGCTCCAGCCCCCGGTGATCCGGTATGTCGCACTCGGTGACTCCTACTCCTCGGGCACCGGCGCTCCGCCGTACTCCCATGAGGAGTGCCGGCGGTCGTCCTTGACCTACTCGAACCTCATCGCCGGGACGATCCTGTCCGGGCTGCCGGTGGACCGGCCGACCCTGGCGGCGTGTCACGGCGGGAAGATCGTCGACTTGTACGCGAGCCAGCATCCCGGCGTACCACCTCAACTGGACGCGATACAGCCACACACCCGGCTCGTCACGCTGACCATCGGCGGCAACGACCTCGACTTCTCGCTCAAGCTCACCGGCTGCTACCTGGGTGCTGATTGTTCCGGGTCGGGACCGTTGGTCACCCAGCAGCAGCTGGATCAGGTCCGAGTCCAGCTCACCGCCCTGTACCGACAGATCAGGGCGGAGATGCACCCCAACGGGAGGCTGATGGTGCTGAGCTACCCGGCCGTCGTGCCCAACCCGGACGACCCCGCGGACCCGCCGCCGACCCAGGACCGCTGCCCGAACCTGGGCGGCAATCTCATCGAGAGCGAACGACGAGCGATCTACACCGCGACCGCCCAGACCGATCGGATGATCCGGGACGCCGTGCTGGCCACCGGCGACTCGCGGGTCACCTACGTCAACGGCCTGGAGCTGTTCCGCGGCCACCGGCTCTGTAGCACCAGCGGCGTGTGGGCCCACGGCCTCACCTCACCGGTGAGCGACTCGTTCCACCCCAACGCCTCGGGCTACCAGGCGATGGCGGCCCGGCTGGCCCAGGTCCTTCCCCCGCTCTGACGCACCGCCGGACGTCCAGCGGCCGACCGACCCCGGCCGGGCCCTCCCGTCGGGCATCCCTGGTCCGCCAGGGGTGCCCGACACCGGTTTCGCCGCTCGCGCCCGGCGCTGGCTCGCAAGGTGGCCGGGGGCGGACGGGGTCTGATCACGCCTCCGGGTTGGCCGGTAACACCACACCGCCTCCGTCGCGCAGCAGGGCGGCCAGGGTGGCCCGTGAGCTGACCCCCAGCTTGCGGTACACCCGGGTCAGATGGGCCTCGACGGTTCGTTCGGTCACGTAGAGGCGCATCGCGACGGCGCGGTTGGTGAGGCCCTCGGCCACCAGGACAGCGACCCGGTGTTCGGCCTGGGTGAGGTCGGGTCCGGCGGCAGCGCTCCACCGCCGCTGTCCGGCGCCGTGTCGGCGTTGGGCGTTGACCACCTGCTGGAGCAGCCACGCGGAGGACAGGCGTTCCGCGAGCGACCGGGCGAGGTGGATGTGTTCCCGAGCGGGACCGCTTTCGCCCAGGGCTTCGAGACAGTCCGCCACCGCCACGTGTGCCTGCCCGAGTGACAGGTCGGCCTGCCGGTCGGCGAGGAGTTCGGTGGCGCGCTGGGCTGCGACCAGGGCGTCGGCGGGGTTCCGGCGGGCGAGCAGCACGCTCGCGGTGGCCAGGTGGGCCTCGGCCTGCCGGACCTCCAGGCCGAGGGCGGCGGCGGCCTCCTCGGCCCGCTGCGACCAGGCGTACGCCTCGTCGATGAGGCCACCGGCGACCAGGAACTCGGCGTGTCCGGCGAGCCACTTGGGTTGCATGTCCCGGCGGCGGAACTTCATCCGGCCGGGCTGCACGAGCACGCTGGTCAGGTGTCGGGCCTCGGCGTGTCGCCCCTGGGCGTACCGGATGTGTGACAGGACCGCCACCGCGATGTCGTACAACGTCGGGTCCTGGCGGGCCTCCCGGACGGCTTGCTCACCGACCGGGGCTGCGGCCTTCGGGCCCGCGTGCCAGAGCAGCGCCATCGCCCGGTAGGTGAGCGCGATCGTCACCGCTGGCCGGGCACCCACCGACCGGCCGGCCCGTTCCGCCTCGATCGCCACGCTGATCGCCTCGTCGAGTCGCCCGCTGGCGGCGGCGATCCGGGCGTGTCCGGCGAGCAGTCCGGGCAGCACGTGTGCCTGGCCGTGTTCCCGGGCCAGTGCGACCGCCCGGGTGAGGTGTCGCAGGGCGCCTTCCTTGTCCAGTACGGTGCCCTGCACCCAGGCCAGCCATTCCGGGACGTCGAGACAGCCGGCGAGGGCGCGATCCGACATGGCGTCGACGAGTGCCTCGGCGGCGCGCAACTCGCTGCCCGCGACGTCGGTGACCCCGTGCGCGGCGGCGCGCGCGGCGAGGGTGGTCCTGGCCACGGCGGCCAACGGTGGGTTCGTCTCCATTTCGGTCGCCGCCTGGATGTCGCTGACCAGGGGATTCAGGTCGTCCCACCGGCCGTGTCGGGCGGCGAGCCGCCCCTGTGCCACGGAGAGCTGGGGCCGTAGGCGCTTCACCGTCGTGGCGTGCTCCCCGGCCAGTCGGGCCAACGCCGGGACGCCGGTGCCGAGTCGGTCGGCCAGGTCGGCCCGCAACACCGCCGAGGCGAGCCGGGTGTCGGGCCCGGGTGGCGCGCCGTGTGCCGCCTCCGCGAGTCGCAGCGCCCCGGTCAGGTCACCGGCTGCCGCCGTGGCCCGGGCCTCGGTCAGCAGCACGTCACCGAGGGCCACCGAGTCGTTCGGCGGTACCACGGTGGCCGCGAGGCGAGCCAGCCTCGCCGCCATCGCCGGATCGAGCGTCAACAGTTCGTGGGCGGTGTTGTTGATGCCCCGGTGCCGCGTGGCGGCCCGGCCGGCCTGAAACAGGTGCCACCCCCGGATACGCGGGTCCGCACCGCGTCGGCGTAGTACCGCGTCGGCGCGCAGGTGTGCCCGGGCCCGCCACCCGACGGGAGCGTCCTGGTATGCCGCGGCCCGGACCAGGGCGTGTCGCGGGCGCAGGATGCTCTCGTCGGCGCCGTACCGGAGCAGGTCCATCCGGACGAGCCGGTCGAGCGCCTCGACGGCCGCCGCCCGGCGCTGTTGGCCGACCTCCGCCACCAGCGCCGGGTCGGCCGCTTCGCCGAGGACCGCCATGGCGTGCAGCGCCCGTCGGGTCGACTGGTCCGCCAGGTCGGTCTCCGGCCCCAGGAGCCCGGCCAGCAGCTTGGACGGACCGATCTCCGCAACCCGTTCGAGCGCGACGCTCCCGTCGGTGTCGACCAGATCCGGGTGGGCGGCAAGGACGGCGAGCAGCCCCGGCAGCCGTCCGCCCACGGCGGCCAGCGTCGCCCGTCGGGCTGCCGGCAGCTCGGAGGGGAGCAGCGCATCGGCCGTCTCCTCGGGCAGCGCCCCCAGCGGCACGGCCATCTGCCGTATCCCCGCGCCGAGATCGGAGAGCAGGTGGAGCAGGCTCCGGGACGCCTGTCGGGGCCGATATGCGCAGACCACGGCCAGCCGTCCGGGGGGTGCGGCGTCGCCCAGGAGACGCCGTAGTGCGGCCACCGCCGGTTCCGCCCGATGGGCGTCGTCGAGGACGGCGACGACGGGACGGACCCGGCTGAGCCGACCCAGCCGGGCGAGCGCGGCGGGCGTCCACCGGTGGGCGGTCAGGTCGACGTAGAACTCACTCGGCAGGTGACGGAGCAGGTGGGTCAGGAAGGCCGTCTTACCGGCGCCCGGATCACCGGTGATCTCGACGAGTGTGGGTCTTCTCGGTACGAGCACGGCCAGGACGGCTCGGACCATTGCGAGTTCCTCGTCCCGTCCCGCCAACATGGACATTCGCTCACCATAGGCCGTCCGGACAGGGGATCGAGGTACGGGATTTCCCCAATGCTCCCGGCGGCACGCGCTGGCAATCATGTGCGCGGTTCCCGCCCATCGGCGGGAATTGCAGTTACAGCTAACGGTGAGGAGTCCTGATTTGCCCAGGAAACGATGGCGTCGGCTGTTGGTGCCGGTGCTCGCGATGTCGCTGGTGGTGTCCGGAATCGGTGGTCCGAACGCGGCCATCGCCCGCCCCTCCGAGGACGGGGCGCCGGCCGCCGTGACGGCGGCGCAGACCGTGGGTACGGCTGCGGACGGCGCGGAACTGGTGCGTGGTGTCTTCTTCATGCAGGGCGAGGTGGGCCGGAAGCTGGAGCGGCTGCCGTACGTCTTCATGGACGAAGAACGCCTGCGCAAGAACCGGTCGCCGGAGGCGGTGGCGGCGGTCAGCCGGCTGATCGAGGCTGCTGAGGCGGCCCAGCCCGGCATGCTTGCCAGCGTCTCCACCCGGATGCGCAGCGGTGACCCGTACCAGGTCGAGGAAGCGCTCACCGAGGCCGGTGCGGCGCTGCAGACGGTGATGGTGGAGCAGCCCACGCTCATCGACGACGACAAGACCTCAATCGAGACCGTCGTGGCGGTGGTGAACGCCGGAGCCTATGCGGTCGCGGCGGCAGTGGTGGTCGCGATCGCGGCCGTGATCGTCTTGCTGGCGCTGATCAACACGCCGCAGTTGCCTCGGGACGGCAGCCGGTCGCTGGAGGTCGAGCGGCTGATGGCCCTGTTCGCCACCGAACTACGCACCATCTGAACCCGGTGCGGGTGGGCTCGTGCCCACCCGCACCACTTCTTCCACGAGGAGATGACATGGCGGACAACCGGAACCAGGTGGTCGTACCCCGCCGTCCCGTGTTCTGGATCGGGCTACTGGTGGGCCTGATCGCCCTGTTCGACCTACAGACGTTCCTGCCCACCAACGCGATCACGCTGCCCGGACAGCACCAGGCCACCTCGGTGTTCCGGGTGCTTCTGCCCCAGGGCTGGGCGTTCTTCACCAAGTCACCCCGCTCCCCCGACCTCGCCGTGCACGCGATCCGACCGGACGGCCGACTGGAGAACATCACCGCGGGCGCCAACGCCGAGCCCCGGTACGCCTTCGGGCTCGACCGGTCCGCCCGCGCGCAGCCCACCGAACTGGCCCTGCTGGTGTCCCAGGTTTCCGCAGATGCCTGGCAGCAGTGCCGGCAGCCGACCGAGGCGTGCCTCGGCGAGGGGGCGTCGACGTCGGCGAACCCGGTCCGCAGCCAGAAGGACACCCCGACGGTGTGCGGTCCGGTCGTCATCGCCCGTACCGAACCGGTGCCCTGGGCCTACCGGGACCTGGTCGCCGGTGAGTTCCGGTTCACCCACGTCGTCCGGCTGGAGGTGTCGTGTTGAGCCGCCGTCGTCCCGGCTTCTCCGTCGCGGTGCCCTGGGGGTCCTGGCTCGGGCTCGCCCGTACGCTGCTCGCCACCTCGACCGCCGCGACCCTGGTGTTCAACGACGTCGGAACACTGTTCACCCCCCTTGTCGGGGCGGGGCCGGGGCCGCACTGCGTCGGCCCGGGCAACATCGGCGCGTTCTGCCTCGCCGGGCCGGAGCACGCGGAACTGGTGCGCTGGGCGTCGGTCGCGGTGCTGCTGGTGGTGGCGAGCGGGTGGCGTCCCCGGTTCACCGCCCTGCCGCACTGGTGGATCGCCTTCAGCCTGAGCACCAGCATGTCCATTCCGGACGGCGGCGAGCAGGTGAACCAGGTGATCACCCTGCTGCTGATACCGGTCCTGCTGGCCGACTCGCGTCGCTGGCACTGGCAGCCGCCGCCCTCGGCGGACCGGGTGATCCGCCCCGGTGGCCGGGGCACGCTGCTGGTCGCCACGGCTGTGGTCCTGCTCTTCGCGATCCGTCTACAGGTCGCCGGGATCTACTTCCAGGCGTCGGTGGCGAAGTTCAGCAAGCCGGAGTGGGCCGACGGCACGGTGATGTACTACTGGCTCAACCACCGTGGTTTCGGTTCCCCCGGCTGGCTGCAACCCGTGACGGACGCCCTGGTGAACCAGCCGGTGGGGGTGGCCCTGCTGACCTGGACTCCGTTGGCGATCGAGTTCGCGCTGGCCGTCAGTCTGCTGGTGCGTCCCGCCGTCCGGTGGTGGCTGTTGCCGTTCGGGGTGCTGCTGCACATCTCCATCGCGATGCTGATGGGGCTGTGGAGCTTCTCGATCATCATGATCGCCGCGCAGATTCTGCTGCTCGTACCCATGGGGACGCACCTACCCGACACCTGGCGAACGGTCCGGGAAGCGGTCCGTCGGCGACCCGCCCGGAAACCGGAAGCCGATACGCCGGACGTAAACGTGCCGGACGTGGGCTCCCCCTCGACCGAGCGGCGGAAGAAGGATGAGGAACCGACGCTGGCGGGCCAGCTTGTCGGTTAGCGGTCACTCACAGCCCGCGATCTCCCTGCGGGCGGGCGCCCGATCCCGCTCGCAGCCCTCGTCCGAGCCCGGACACGCTGACCTCCCCGGACGGTTGGCGGGTCCGGGCTCGACGAGCGCCACGGCGGTCACGGCCGGATGTCCGCGATCCGGGTCACCTGCTCCTCCTGGACCTGCCGGGCGGTGCACAGGAAGTCGAGGATCGTGGTGAGTTGGTCGGTCGTGTACCGGGCCAGAGCCTCGGAACCGGCGACGCCCACCGGGGCGTAGATCTCGCGCTCGGCGTCACGGGCGGCGTCGGTCGTGGCGACGAGGACGCGCCGCCTGTTGTGCGGGTCCGGGATCCGTTCGGCGAGTCCGGCGCGCTGTAAGCGGTCGATGACCGTGGTCGTGGCGGCCGGGCTGAGCTTCAGCGCGTTGCTCAACTCACCGGCCGACAGTGGCCCGTCGTCCTGTAGCAGCAGATCCAGCGCCCGCAGGTCCGTCCGGTTCAGCCCGAGCGCGGTGGCTGCCGCCTCGTCGAACGCGTCGAAGCTCTGCTGGAGCAGCCGCAGGTGCGTGGCGACGACACCGACCAACTCATCTTTCGACATTCGAAACTTCCTGCTATCGTAATGTTCGATCAGCAAATCGTACCGGATTGGGGGCGGCATGAGTACCGACGACCAGGCGATCATCACCTTGTTCGACCGCCTGATGCAGGCATGGACCGACAATGACGCGGTGGCCTACGGGAGCTGCTTCACCGAGGACTCCGACTACGTCTCCTACGACGGCACCCGCGCGGTCGGCCGGGCACCCATGCAACACGCCCACGACCAGCTCTTCCGTGGCGTACTGGCCGGGTCAGCGCTGGTCGGCGAGGTCGAGTCGATTCGCCACGTCACCCCCGACGTCGCGATCGTCCACGGCACCGCCTCGGTCCTGATGCCATGGCGGTCGACGCTGCCCAAGCGGCGCCGGTCCCGGCAGACCCTGGTCGCCGTACGCACCCCGGACGGCTGGCGGTTCACCGCCCTGCACAACGGTCGAATCCGACCGGTCGGCATCCCCGCCCCCGACTCCGTACCGTCGCGCATGTCGCAGGCCATGGGGCGGTTCGCTCGCGGTCTCGGCCTCGGCCGTCGCGCCACGACAGCCTGACGCCGGTCAGCGCCGACAGCCTCACACCGGTCAGCGCCGCAGGACCGGATACCGGTCCTGCGGCAGTCGATTCCGGCGTCGAACGCCTTGCGGGCACGGTCACTCAGCCCGCACCAGGCGGCGGGCGGTGCACCGGTCGCCGCCTGCGCCGACTGCCGGTACGCTGCATCGGGCGACCTCAGCCCGCTCCTGCGCGGCCTGCGGCCACCGTCTCCGACTGGTACATCACAGTGATCGATCCCGACGGCACGAGAGGCGAACCGACGATGACGGCGGCACCCGGTGAGCTTCCCACCGCTGCGGACCCGGCCGTTTCGGGCCAGGCGGCAGAGGATCTGCGGACGTTGTTCGGGCACTCCATCGCCGTCTACGCATCGTTGATCGGGCCGCAGCACGTGGTGGAGACGGCGAACCCGGCGTTCTTCGCCGCCATCGGCGAGCAGCGGGCCCACACCGGCGTACCGCTCGTGGACGTGATGCCCGAGTTGACCAACCAGGGCTTCATCGAGCTGCTCGATCAGGTCTACCGCACGGGTGAGTCCTACACGGGCCGGGACGTCCGGGTCATGTTGGGCGTCGAGCCGCACGCCCGGGAGGCGTACTTCGACTTCACCTACGAGCCGCGCCGGGACACCGACGGCACCGTGATCGGCATCCGCGTGATCGGCGTGGAGACCACGCAGGTCAAGCACGCGCAGCGGTTGATGGCCGAGCACCGCGCCATGCTGGAACAGATCGCCCGCCAGGCACCGCTCACCGAGGTGCTCGACGGCATGGCGCGGTGTATCGAGAACCTCGCCCCGCAGGAGATGCTCGTCTCCGTGCTGCTCACCGACCCCGACGGCCAGCACCTGCGCCACGGTGCCGCGCCCAGCCTGCCGGACTTCTACAACCAGGCCATCGACGGGATCGCCACCGGCGAGGGGGTCGGCTCCTGCGGCACCGCCGCCCACCGGCGGGAACCGGTCATCGTCACCGACATCGCCACCGATCCGTTCTGGGTCGACTTCCGCGAGCTGGCCGAGCGTGCCGGGCTGGCCGCCTGCTGGTCCACGCCGATCCTGGCCCGCGACGGCAGCCTGCTGGGCACGTTCGCCATGTACCACCGCACCCCGCGCGTTCCGCAGGACACCGACCTGGCCCTCGCCCGAGTGTTCACCGGCACCGCCGCGCTGGCCATCGAGCGTCACCACATCGAGCAGGCGAAGCTCGAAGCGGAGGCGCAGGCCAAGGCGGCTCATGACGAACTCGCCAAGGCGATACGCGCGGAGCGGGAACTTCGAGCCGAGGCCGAGCAGCGCGCAGCCGCCGCCGCAGAGCTGAACGCCCAGATGCGCGCCGCCGCAGCCGCCCAGGCCGCCGCGCCACACCCGGAGCACTGCCAGCTCGGCGGCAGGCAGGGCTGCCCCGAACCGGCCGAGATCAAGATCGCCGACTCCTGGGGAGACTCGGCGTGGGGCTGCCCCCGCCATGTCGAGGAGGCCATCCTCAACGTACGGGCGGTCTTCATCGCGACCGAGGAACTCGGCGGCCTGGCCGCCTACGTAAACCGCTGACCGACGGTCCCACGGTGCCGTTCCCCGCAGCCTTGCGGGGTGGGGCGTCGTGGCCGGTGCGGGACCGGGCACCGGCCACGACGAGCTTCTGTCTCCCGCCGGGTCAACCTGCTCGGCTGACCTGCGGCATCGTCGGATCAACCGCCGAGGGTCGCCAACTCCGAGACGACGACGTTGGTCAGGGCCCGGCCGTCCCGGCGGACCTGGCGGAGGTACCACTTCTGGATCGGCGCGTGGGTGGCCTTGGCGAACTGCCAGGGCCCACGTGGGCTGTTGAGCTGCCCGAGGCCGGCGATCGCGGAGTTGATCTGCTCCGGGCTGGGGTTGGTGCCCGCTGCGGCGATCGCCCGGTCCAGCACGGCCGCCGCGTCGTACGACGCCATCACGATCGAGGTGGGTACCCGGCCCGGGTAGGCCGCGTTCCAGGCGGCGACGAATTCCCGGTTCGCCGCGTTGTCCAGGTCGGGTGAGTAGTTCAGGCCGTTGTAGATGCCCTCGGCCGCGTCGCCCTGCTCGGCCAGGCTGGCCGGCTCGGTCACGAAACCCGCCGCGTAGAGCGGCAGGTCAGCGACGGCGGACTCGGCGTACTGCTTGACGAACGTGATGGCGTTCTGCGCGTCGAAGAAGCAGTAGACCGCGTCGGCGCCGGACTCGGCGATCTCGTCCAGGTACGGCCCGAAGTCCTCGGTGACCGGGAACGGGCTGAACACGGCCTTGCCGCCGGGGTTGGCCAACCGGCCGCCGAGTTCGACGAACGTGTCGACGAATCCGCGCAGCTCGTCGCGACCGCTCTGGAAGTCGGGACCGATGGCGTAGACGCTGCCCTGCCCCACCTCCTGTTTGACGAACGGTGCCATGGCCACGCCCGGCTCGACGGAGATCAGGTTGGTGTGCCAGACGTACGTGACGTCGGTCAGCGCCGGTCGTCCCAGCGCGCCGACCAGCGGCACCTTGTGCTCGTCGATGAGCGGATGGATGGCCGCGACGCTACCGCCGTTGATGAGGCCGGTGATCGCCGAGACGCGGTCCTTTTCCAGCAGCTTGGTGGCGGACTCGACGGTCACGTCGCGGTCGTATCCCTCGTCGGCGACGATCAGCTCGGTCGGATGGCCACCCAACTGACCGCCGCGCATGTCCAGGTAGAGCTGGAAACCGTCGCGCAGCTCAGAGCCCGGCGCCTCAAGCGAGCCGGCCAGGACGGTGAGCATCCCGATCCGGATGGTCTGGCGCTCCGGCTCCGACCCACCGTCACAGGCGACGGTGCCGGCGACCAGAACGCCGGCCGTCAGGGCCGCGAGCAACCGGCGGGTGGGGTGGCCGGCGCTCACATCATCCCCAGCAGTTGGGACCGCACCGCCGGGGTCAGCACCTCACCCATCCGGTTGGCCAGGTCGGTCATCTCGTACGACACCTGACCCACGTCGCAGACCGGGGAGGCGAGCACGAGCAGCGACGCCCCGTCGCTGAACGACATGCAGAACATGAAGCCGCCGTCCATCTGGGTCACGTTCGAGATCACCGAGCCCGCCTCGAAGAACCGGGCGGCCCCGACGAGCAGGGCGATCAGTCCACTGCCGGTGGCGGCGAGCTGGTCGGCGCGGTCGCGGGGAAGGCTGTGGTTGTGCGCCAGGACCAGGCCGTCGGTGGAGATGGCGAGGGCATGGCTGACCTCCGGCGTACGGTTCACGAAGTTCTGCAACAGCCAGCTCAGATCGTTCGGGCTTGTCACGACGTTGCTCCAGATCGGGGAGGGGGGTTGGACAGTCAGCGTCAGAGGGGGTTGGGTGCGCGGCGTCCGGCTACGCCCTTGGCGTAGGCCGACATGGCTGCCGCCACGGCCGTCGGGTCCAGCTTCCGACGGGGGTCCGCGATCCGTTGGGGCACCTCGGGGACGAGATGCGGCTGGGGCACCCGGCGTGGCAGCCCGACCTGGGTGGCCAGCGGCGGCGTGGTGGTCGCCCAGGTCTCGCCGGCATCGACCGGCCAGATGACGGCCGCCGAGTCATCGTCCAGGGCGGTCTTGAACCAGCCGTTCACCGTCGGTCCAGCGGGTCGGCCCGAGCCGACCGGTTGGGCCTGGGTTGCCGGTTTGAACAGCGGTGCGGGCGCTGCGGGTCGGGCGACGGGGTTGGGCGACGGCGGTGCGCTCGACCGCCCGGCACCCGCCGTCACGGCACCGACCGGGGCCCGCCCGACGGTGGGCGTCGGGGTACGGGAGCCGGCCACCGGGAGGTCGGCGCGGGCCACCGTCGCGGCGACCGGGCGGGCCACGGCTGCGGAGGGCCGAGGGCGGGTCAACTCGGCTTCCACCGGCTGAAGCTGCTGAGCCGGTCGGCGCTCGACGATCGGCGCGGGCAGCGTGATCTCGGCGACCGTGCCACCCTTCGGCCCGGGACGTAGCTCCACCTTGACCGCGTGTCGGGCGGCGAGCCGGGCGACCACGGTCAGACCCATCGCCCGCACTCCCGACACGTCGATCGTCGACGGGTTGGCCAGGGCCGCGTTCAGGTGCGCGCAGCGTTGCACGGACAGCCCGACGCCCTGGTCGACCACCTGCACGATGGCCCGGTCGGAGAGCGCGTGGCCGGTGACCAGCACCTCGGCGTCCGGCGGGGAGTATCCGGTCGCGTTGTCCAACAGCTCGGCGACCAGGTGCACGATCTCGTCGACCGCCGTGCCGGCGATCGCCAGTTCCTTGTCCACCGTGCCGATCCGGACCCGGGTGTAGTGCTCGATCTGGGACAGCGCGGCCTGGAGCACGTGGTCGAGGGGAACCGGCTCCTGGCGTACCCGGGAGATGCCGGAACCGCCGAGCACCAGCAGGCTCTGGTTGATCCGCGCCATCCGGGTCGCGAGGTGGTCCAGCCGGTACAGCTGCTGGAGGCGCTCCGGGTCGGCCTCGTCCCGCTCCACCTCGTCCACCTGGGCCAGCATCGCGTCCACCAGCCGCTGCTCGCGTCGGGACAGGTGCACGAAGATCTCGGCGATGTTCGCCCGCATCACGGCCTGTTCACCGGCGATCCGGACCGCCTCCCGGTGCAGCGCCCGGGTCGCGGTGGCCACCTCGGCGATCTCGTCGGAGCCGGTGATCCGGAATTCCGCCACCGAGCGATCCGCCACCTCGTCGGGCTGCACGCTCCCGGGTGGGGCGGCGCTGAGTTCCCGCACCACGGCCGGCAGCCGGTCGTACGCCACCTTGGTCACGGTGTTGCGCAGGGACCGCAGCCGGCGGGTGATCCGTCGGGCAACCACACCGGTGAGTACGACGGTGAGCGCCAGGACCAGGAAGATGCCGGCGCCCTGCGCCAACGCGTTCCGCAGTAGTTGTCCGCGTTCGGTGGACACCCGCTCCGCCACGGCGGCGTCCACCTCGCTCTGGATCCGGAACATCTGGCTGACCCAGCCGTCGGTGGCCTCGACCCAGGCGTTCGCGTCGACCGCGAGTCGTCCACCGGGCAGTGTGCGGCCCACCTGATCCTGAAGGCGTTGCGCGGCGACGACCTGTGCGTCGGTGCCGATCTGTTCCCAGTTCGCCACCCAGCCGGGTTCGGCGAGGGCCAGGAAGGCGTTGGTGGCTTCGGCGTACCGGGCCTGTGCGCCGACGATCTCCTGCTGCCCGGCCGGGGTCAGCTCGCCCCCGGCGAGGCTACGCAGCACAATGACCTGGAGCTGGCCGATCGCCTCGCCCGCCTCGGACACCGCCACCGCGGCCCGGACGTCGTCGGCGATGCGCGTCGAGGTGTCGGTGGCCACGGACGCGCGGAAGGCGAGCAGGTCCGCGATGAGGATCCGGTAACTGAAGGCGATGGCGGACAGGGTGGCGCGCGGACTCGCCCGGACCTGCTGGCGCACAGTGCTGAGCGATATCAGACCCGCGTCGACCCGTTGCAGGGCGGAGTTCCCGCTGGACACCTCGGCCCGGCGGCGCTGGAACTCGACGATCTCGGCGTCGGTGCGGGCGACCTGTTCGTCGAAGGCGGCGCTGGCGGCCTGGCCCTGGGTGGTCACCTCGACCGCGGCGATCACGCGTTCGGCTTGGAGGGCGCGGGCGAGCGCACCGGCCTGGGTGGAGAGCGTGACGACGTCGTGCACGGTGCCCGCGTTGAGCACCTGCCGGACCGTGCCCTCAAGGGCCAGGCCGGCGAACCCCACGACGGCGATCAATGGTACGGCTACCAGCAGCCGCAGCAGCCGGACGATACTGCCCCGGGCCAGCCATCCTCGGCGCGCTTCGGCATGGGTGCGCACCGCGGCTGCCGCTGTAACACCTGTCACCGGCGTACTCCGCTCCCTTGCCTCATCGACGTTGATCTCAGCAGGATCCGACGCTCGCGCCGGGGCTACACGGTGGAGGGTGGGCGTACCTGCCCACGTCAGAGCGCATTCCTACCATGGTGTAACGGTTCAGCTCTAGGTCCTCACACGATCGCCGCAGGCTTGACTGGCGTCTCGGACATCAACCGGAAACACGACAGCGAAACTAGTTCAGCCGATCGTTGTGGACGAATGGATGAACGGGCGAGGTATGGCTGGCGGCGGCGCTGTTATGAGCCGAGCCGCGCACATCGCCACCTCATACCCCCGAGGGGTATATGGTGGCGTTGGAGGCGATGACATGTCCCACGCGCAGCACCACGCGAAGCAGCACGGAGACGACGAACACGCCGGGCACGACAAGCACGCCGGGCACGATCCGGCGGCGTTCCGCCGCAAGTTCTGGCTCAGCCTGGCGCTGACCGTGCCGATCGTGGCCACCAGCCACATGGTGATGGACTGGTTCGGCTACGAGTTGGACTTCCCCGGCATCGGCCTGGTGGGACCGGTGCTCGGCACGGTGGTCTTCGGTTACGGCGGCTGGCCGTTCCTCCAGGGCGCGGTACGCGAGATCCGAGACCGGGCACCGGGGATGATGCTGCTGATCGCGATGGCGATCAGCGTTGCCTACGTGGCATCGCTGGCCACCTCGCTCGGCGCGTTCGACCTGGACTTCTGGTGGGAGCTGGCCGCCCTGGTGACGATCATGCTGCTCGGCCACTGGCAGGAGATGAAGGCGATCGGCCAGGCCCAGGGCGCGCTGTCGGCACTCGCCGCCCTGCTGCCCGACGACGCCGAGCGGCTCGACCCGGAGGGGCAGCCGCAGCGGGTCGCGGTCACCGAACTCGGTGTCGGCGACGTGGTCCTGGTCCGGCCGGGCTCGCGGGTCCCCGCCGACGGCACCGTGGTGGACGGCCGCGCCGAACTGGACGAGTCGATGATCACGGGTGAGTCGCGGCCGGTGTCCCGGGCGACCGGCGACCGGGTGGTGGCCGGCACGGTCGCCACCGACGCCGCGCTACGGGTCCGGATCGAGGCCGTCGGTGACGACACCGCGCTGGCCGGCATCCAGCGGCTGGTCAGCGAGGCCCAGCAGTCCAGCGGCCGGGCACAGGTGCTGGCCGACCGATTCGCCGCCTGGCTGTTCTACATCGCCACCGCGACCGCCGTGTTGACCCTGGTGGTCTGGTCGCTGCTGGGCGATGTGGACGAGGCGGTCGTACGCACGGTGACGGTGCTGGTCATCGCCTGCCCGCACGCGCTCGGGCTGGCCATCCCGCTGGTCATCGCGCTGTCCACGGCCGTCGCCGCCAAGGCCGGCATCCTGGTCAAGGACCGGCTGGCCCTGGAACGGATGCGCACGATCGACACGGTGCTGTTCGACAAGACCGGCACGCTGACCCGGGGCGAACACGTCGTCACCGACGTCGCCGCCGCCAGCGGCACGACCGAATCGGACGTGCTCGCCATCGCGGCAGCGGTGGAGGCCGACAGCGAGCATCCGCTCGCCCGAGCGATCGTGGCCGCCGCCGAGCAGGGCGACCAGCGGGTGGCGACCGGTTTCCACTCGCTCACCGGCCGGGGCGTACGCGCCGAGGTGGATGGGGTGACCTACGCCGTGGGCGGTCCGGCACTGCTGCGGGAACTCGACGTGACGGTTCCGGAGGACCTCGACGAGCATCGGCGGGACTGGTCACACCGTGGCGCGGCGGTGCTCTACCTGCTGCGGCTCAACGACGGCGACGCCACCGTCCTCGGCGCGCTGGCATTGGCCGACCAAATCCGGCCGGAGGCCCGGCAGGCCATCGCCGACCTGCGTGGCCAGGGCATCCGCAAGATCGCGATGATCACCGGCGACGCCCGCCCGGTCGCTGAGGCGGTCGCCGCCGACCTCGGGTTCCGCTCCGGCGAGGACGAGGTCTTCGCCGAGGTGCTGCCCGCCGAGAAGGACGACACCGTGACGGAGTTGCAGCGACGCGGACTGCGGGTGGCCATGGTGGGCGACGGAGTCAACGACGCGCCCGCACTGGCCCGCGCGAACGTCGGCATCGCGATCGGCGCGGGCACCGACGTAGCCATCGAGTCCGCCGGGGTGGTCCTCGCCTCGTCCGACCCGCGCGGCGTGAGCGGAGTGATCCGGTTGTCCCGGGCCGCGTACCGGAAAATGCTCCAGAACCTGGTCTGGGCCGCCGGCTACAACGTGATCGCGCTGCCGCTCGCCGCCGGAGTGCTGGCCTGGGCCGGCGTGGCCCTGAGCCCGGCGGTCGCCGCCGTGCTGATGTCGGCCTCCACCATCGTGGTCGCGCTCAACGCCCAACTGCTGCGCCGCGTCGCACTGCGCCCACCAGAAGCCACGTAGGCGCTCGACGACGATCGCAACGAGCAGCGGTGACGGCCTTCGGTCGTACCGCCACGGTCGTCACTTCGCGTCGTCCGGGGCCGGGTGCGGATGCTGCCGGGGAACGGGCGGAGTCTCGGTGCTCGCGTAGCCGGCGGCCTGGAGGGCGAACAGTCCGGCGTAGCGGCCACCGGCGGCGACGAGTGCGTCATGGGTGCCCTCCTCGATCAGACGGCCGTGATCCAGCACGAAGATCCGGTCGGCGTGCCGGACGTTGGCCAGCCGGTGCGTGATCAGGATGGTGGTGGCCTGGCCCCGCCGGTCGCGGATGGCCTGGAACAGCGCGTCCTCGGCACGCGGATCGAGCGCGGAGGACGGCTCGTCCATCACCAGCAGTTCGGCGTCGCGGAGGAAACCGCGCGCGGCGGTGATCCGCTGCCACTGCCCACCGGAGAGATCCTGCCCCTTGGCGAAGGTGCGGTCGAGCAGGGTCTCGTACCCGTGCGGCAGTTCGCGGATCATCTCGTCGGCGACCGCCCGGTGCGCGGCGGCCTCGATCCGGTCCTGCCGGGCCTCGCTGTCGATGTCGCCGATGGCGATGTTCGTGGCGGCGGTGAACGGCCACTTGTGGTACTCCTGGGTGACCACGGCGATGCGTGCGCGCAACGCGTCGGGGTCCAACTCGGACAGGGGTCGTTCGTTCCAGCAGACCGCTCCGTCGCTGGGCGTACGCAGGGCGGCGATCATCGCGGCCAGGCTGCTCTTGCCGGAACGACGCCGCCGGACGGAGCCGGCCTCGCTGCGCGCCCGCATACCCGTCTCCCACCACATGGCCCGCATCTCGGGCAGGACCGACTTCCCGGCCGCTACCCCGGCCTGCTCCGCTCGGTCACGACGCCGGGTCGACGTGGCAGCCATGGACACCTCCTGGGGTCGACGACACGTGGCCGTCGCCCCACCCGTCGGCGACGACGGGCGACATCGTCGACATCGTCGACATTGCCCTAGGCGACCAACCAGCTACTTATGGTCACCGTCGATGGGATGGCGGTCCAGCCCTGTCGGCGCGTCGTGCCGCCGACACCCGGGTTTCCACAGTGGTGGACAGTCAGACGCCGCGCGGGGCGTACATGATGACGGCGACGCCGAGCAGGCAGATCCCGGCGCCTGTGAGGTCCCACCGGTCCGGGCGGAAACCGTCGAAGATCATTCCCCAGGCGAGTGAACCGGCGACGAAAACCCCGCCGTACGCGGCCAGGATGCGGCCGAAGTTCGGGTCGGGCTGAAAGGTGGCGACGAAGCCGTACGCGCCGAGGGCGAGCACCCCGGCGGCGACGAACCACAGCCCCCGGTGCTCGCGCCAGCCCTGCCACACCAACCAGGCCCCGCCGATCTCGGCGATCGCCGCCAGGACGAACAGCAGCACGGAACGCAGCACGGTCACCGCCGCACCCTACCGCCGCGTGCCCGCACCCCGGGTCGACGCGGCGTTACCCTCTGCACGGTGCACGTCGATCCGGATATCGAGCCGAACGCGCCGCGCGGACGGGCCGTCCGCGGCGGCACGGCCAGCCTGCTCGCCGTGATCGCCGTCGGCGGCATGATCGGCGCGGTGGTGCGACACGGGCTGGCCACTGCCTTCCCGCCCTCGCCGCACGGCTTTCCCTGGGCCACCTTCGCCGTCAACGTGTCGGGCTGCCTGCTCATCGGGGTGCTGATGGTGCTGATCACCGAGGCGTGGACCGCGCCGCGACTGGTCCGGCCCTTCCTCGGCGTCGGCGTGCTCGGCGGCTACACCACCTTCTCCACGTACGCCGTCGAGGTGCAACAGGCGGTGGCGGCCGGGGCCGCACGGACCGGCCTGCTGTATCTGGCCGGCACCCTCGTCGCCGCGCTCGCCGCCGTGTGGTCGGGCATGGTCCTGACCCGGCTGGTGACCGGCGTGCACCGGAGCGGCGGATGACCGTCGTGCTGGTGGCGATCGGTGCCGCCCTCGGCGCGCCGCTGCGCTACCTGGTCGACCGGGCGGTGCAGGCCCGCCACGGATCCGTCTTTCCGCTGGGCACCTGCACGGTCAACGTGGTGGGCTCGTTCGTCCTCGGCGTCCTGGTCGGGGGCAGCGCCGTGGGCGCGGTGTCCGGTTCCCTGGTCGCCCTGCTCGGCGTCGGACTGTGCGGTGCGCTGACCACCTACTCGACCTTCGGCTACGAGACGATCCGGCTCTTCGAGGGCGGCGCACGTCTTCATGCGCTGGTCAACGCGGTGGTCAGCGTCGCCGCCGCGCTGGTTGCCGCGTTCGGCGGGGTCGCCCTCGCCGAGGCGCTGTGGACCTAGCTACTCGACGGGATGGGCCATGGTCCCGGTGAGGGCCAGCCCGCCCGGCGACCGGGTGTCCTGCCGGAGGAACTGCACGATCACCGGCACCGACGAGCGCAGCAGGCAGCCGTACGGGCGGTCGAGGCGGACCGCCTCCGGATTGATCAGGTCGTTGACGCGTACGTGCCGGATCCGGCGGGCACCGACGCCGAACGGGTACGGCCCGACCGGCTCGGCGTCCTCGTAGTAGAAGTGGAGCGTCACCTCCGCCTCGGAGTCGGTGGTGTTCAGCACGCACAGCTGGTCGAAGCTGGTGAACTCCGGCTCGACGCCGGTGCCGCCGAACGGGACGTGCCCGCCCGGCACCGCCCACACCCGCGCCATCACGCCTCCTCCAACAGTCGGGCCAGGTCCGGGGTGAGGAACACCCCGTCCGGGTCGAGGCGGCGGCGGGCCGCCTGGAAGTCGTCCCAGCGGGGAAAGAGCGGACGTAGTTCGGCAGCGGTCAGCCAGTGCTTCTTGCCCCAGTGCGGTCGTCCGCCGTACTGCCGGAAGACCGTCTCCATGTCCCGGAAGTAGTCCTCGTACGGCAACGAGGCGTTCTGGAGGCAGGCGATGGTGGTGGTGCGGCGACCGTACGCGGTGCTGAGCCAGATGTCGTCGGCGGCGACGGTACGCACCAGCACCCGCCACCCCACGGTGCGCCGGTGCCGGTCGAGGATCCGTCGGCGTACCTCCGCGAAGCAGTCCGGAAACGCCTCCGACGGGATCATGTACTCGATCTCGTCGAACCGCAGCTCCCGGTGCCGGGGGAAGGTGTGGTGGGTCGGCCCGATCTCCAGTTCGGCGGGCGCGTACCACCCCTCGGACCTGGACATCCGGCTCGCCTCGATCGGCACCTCGGGCACCTCGTCGGCCCGGTTGATGATGCGGATCTTGGTCAGGTCGCTGCGCGGGTACCAGTAGAAGTCCATGTTGCGGTTGGCCTGCTGCAACTCGGCCAGATGGTCCAGCGTCCACCGGACCGGCGCGCACCAGGCCAGGCGGCGCAGGTCCTGGCGGGGTAGCAGGTCGAGGGTGAGCTGGGTGACCACCCCCAGCACGCCGAGCGAGAGGCGGGCCGCCGGCAGCAGGTCGCTGTTGCTGGTCGCGGAGACGTCCAGCACCTCGCCGGTGCCCGTGACCAGGCGCACCTCGGACACCTGGGTGGAGAGCACGCCGAAACGCAGGCCGGAGCCGTGGGTGCCGGTGGCGGTCGCGCCCGCGATGGTCTGGTAGTCCACGTCACCGAGGTTCTCCATCGCCAGCCCGGCGTCGTAGAGGCGCTCGCCCAACTCGCTGAGCCGGCTCCCACCCCCGACGGTGGCCCGGTCACCGGCCTTGTCGATCACACCGGCGAGCCGGTGCAGGCTGACCAGCGTCCCGTCGGTGCGTACCAACGGGCTCGACGAGTGACCCGAGCCGACCGGCCGCAGGGTGGTGCCCGACTCTCGGGCCCGCGACACCAGCTCCCGCACCTCGTCCTCGTCGGCCGGCTCAGCCTGCCCGGACGCGGTGAAGGTCAGGCTGCCGGACCAGTTCACGAACGTGCGGGACACCCACAACCCTCCTCGTGCCGAACCGACCGCGCGCGCTTACCCCCGGGCTGGAGGGGTAGTCATCGCGGGACCGTCCGAGACGGTGTCGGCGCCCACGTCCCTGCGGAGCTGCGAATGGCCTATCCCCCGATCGACTCCTACGCGTTCCTCTCCGACACCCACACCGCCGCGTTGATCGCCGCGGACGGGGCGGTCGAGTGGCTCTGCGTGCCGCACTTCGCCGGTGACGCCGTCCTGGCCCGGCTGCTGGACCGCCGCAACGGTGGCGTCCTCGACCTCACCGTGGCGGGTTGCGCCGAGCCGAGCAGGCGGTACGTACCGGGCACCCTGGTGCTGGAGAGCCGGTACGAGACCGCCGAGGCAACGGCGGTCGTTCACGACTTCCTCGCGGTCCGGCCCGGCGACACCGCCCGGCCGTTGCACGCGGAGAAGACGCTGGTCCGTCGGGTCGCGGTCGAGCGGGGCACCATCCGGCTGGGCATCGAGGTGCGGCCCCGGATCGGGTACGGCGCCACCACGGTGTCCTGGGCGGGAGGTGACGGGCGATGGTGGGCCGCCGACACGCCGCTGCGCGTGGACTGCGCGCTGCCCGGCGAGGTGGTCGACGGCACGCTGCGGTTCTCCGCCGAGCTGTCCGCCGGCCAGACCACCGCCCTGCTGCTCGGCTACGGCGACGACCCGGCCGAACCCGCCGACCCGGCCGACCTGTTGCGGCGGACCTGCCAGACCTGGGAGACCTGGACTCGGCGTACCGATTACCACGGCTTCGGTGCCGACACCGTCCGGCACAGCGCGCTGGTGCTGCGCGGGCTCTCCTTCGACGAGACGGGCGCGCTGATCGCCGCCCCCACCACCAGCCTGCCCGAGGAGATCGGTGGCGTACGCAACTGGGACTACCGCCACGTCTGGCACCGGGACGCGGCCCTGCTGCTGCTCGCGCTCTTCCGGCTCGGGCACGCCGAGGAGGGCCGGCGGTACCTGCGCTTCCTGATGTCCGTCTGCTCGGGTGATCTGCTGACCCCGCTGGTGGGCATCCACGGCACCACCGCGCGGGAGCAGGAGTTGCCGCACCTGGAGGGGTACGCCGGGTCGCGGCCGGTGCGGGTCGGCAACGAGGCCGCCGAGCAGGTGCAGTTCGACACGTACGGGCACGTGCTCGACGCCGCGCTGGCGTATCACCAGCTCACCGGCGAGTTGACCGAGGAGCAGTGGGCGCTGCTGCGTCGACACGTCGACGTGATGGCCGATCGTTGGCACGAGCCCGACCACGGCACCTGGGAGATCCGTGGGCCGCGCCGGCACTACGTCCACGCGAAGGTGATGACCTGGGTCTGCCTGGACCGGGGCATCCGCCTGGCGGAGTTGCTCGGCGACTCGTCGGCGGCGGACGTCGAGCGCTGGCGGCTGGCGCGCGACACGGTGCACGCCGAGGTGCTGGAACGCGGGTTCGACCCGCAGGTGGGCAGCTTCGTGATGGAGTACGGCTCGACCGAGCTGGACGCCTCCCTGCTGCGTATCCCCCTGGTCGGGTTCCTGCCCGGCGACGACCCCCGGATGCTGGCCACCATCGACCGGGTACGCGCCGGGTTGGAGATCGGCCCTGGCCTGCTACGTCGCTACCGGGCCGACGACGGCCTGCCCGGCACGGAGGGTGCGTTCCTGCTCTGCTCCTTCGAGCTGGTGTCGGCGTTGGTGCTGGCCGGACGGCGGGACGAGGCCCACGAGGTGTTCGCCCGACTCCTCGCGTACGCCGGTCCGCTCGGCCTGTACTCCGAGGAACTCGGTGCCGACGGCACCGCACTGGGCAACTACCCGCAGGCGTTCACCCATCTCGCGCTCATCGAGGCGGCGCTGAACCTCGACGGCGCGAGCAACCGGGACGCGTTGCACGCCTGGGCCAGCCGGGGTGGCCCCTGAGCTGGGCGTCCATCGTTTCCGCCGGGCCCGACCGGGAACCATGCCGGCCCGGCGAGCGACTATGGGTACATGCGGTGTGAGCAGTGGCGGGAGATTCTGTCGGCGCAGTTGGACGGTGAGGCCACCGCGGACGAGCAGCAGCGGGTCGGTGTGCACCTGGAGACCTGCGTCGGCTGCCAGACCTGGTTCGACGCGGCGGCGGCGGTGACCCGCCGGACGCGTACCCGGGTGGTGACCTCACAGCCGGATCTGACCGAGTCGATCCTCGCCGTGGCCCCGCCGCCACACCGAAGCCGTCGTACCCGCGTCGCCTCGGCGATCTCCTGGTGGCCGACGTCCCTCGGGCGACCCGGCCTGGTCAACGGGCTGCGTGCCACGCTGGGTCTGCTCGGCGCGGTGCAACTGGTGCTGGGGCTGGCTCAGGTCGGCCGGGGCGACGTCGGCACCCACCTGCACGCCACCGGGCAGCACCTGTGGCACGAGTCCGCCGCGTGGAACGTCGCGGTGGGTGCGGGATTCCTCTTCGTCGCGCTGCGCCGGACCTCCCCGTCGGGGCTGGTGCCGATGCTCGGCGCCTTCGTGGTCACCCTGGTGCTGCTGTCGGTCAACGACCTCGTCACCGCGCAGGTCGAGGTGGAGCGACTGGTGGGTCACGGTTTCCTGGTGGTCGGCTATCTGATCACCGTGTTGCTGGCCCGAAGCTCCCGCAGGCCGGACGGCTCGGGTGATCGACACCAGCCGGAGCGGTCCCGCTGGCGGTTGCGCATCGACGAGATCGACGAGCCCGCCCCGCTGCGGCTGCTGCCGCCACCCTCGGCCCAGGCCCGTTACGGCACCACGCACGCCCAGCACGGCCCGGTCCGGGTCAGCGATGCCCGGCGCTGGGTCGCCTGACGAGGCCCGGAGGACCTCAACCGGCGGCGTCGGGCCGCTCGGTCTGGCGCTCGGCCGAGCGGATCGCCGCGACCAGGTCCTCGCGGGCCCGCGCCACCCGGGACCGGATGGTGCCGACCGGCACGTCACACACCTGCGCGGCCTCGGCGTACGACAGGTCGAGCAACTGGGTGGCCACGAACGCGACCCGGCGCTCGGGTGCGAGACCGTCGAGCAGCCGACGGAGCACCACCTGCTCGTCCACCCCGGCACGTACTCCGGCCGGAATGCTCTCCACGGTGGCCTGCCAGTCGCTGAGGTTCGCGGTCCGTGGTCGGCAGGTGGCGGCGCGCACCTGGTCCACGGCGACCCGGCGGGCGATGGCGAGCAGCCAGGTCCGGGCCGTCGAGCGGCCGGCGAACGACGGCAGCGACCGCCAGGCCCGCAGGTACGTCTCCTGGACCAGGTCGTCGACGTCCCGCACCCCGGGCAGGTGGGCCAGGAACCGACGTACGTCGTGCTGGGTGGCCCGCACGAACGCCGCCGCGGCGGCGTGGTCGCCCCGGCCCGCGGCGAGCGCGTACCCGCTGATGTCGTCGGTCACGGCTGTCATCGCCGTATTGGTCGGCCGTACCCGACGATTGGTTCCCCCGGTGGGCGGACGATCGTAGGACCGGTGTCTCAGCCGCCCCGCGCAGCACGCCTTACACTGCATCGATGAGGCACCTGGGGTGAGCGTGTGGAACGCCGTGCTGGCTGATCTGCCCGCCCCGTGCATGGAGGTGGCCCGGTGAGGACTGGCCCGGCCGCCGGGCGCACCGGCTACTTCCACGAGGCGCTCTGTTACGCCTCGGAGGAGGAGCTGCTCGCCGTCGTGGTGCCGTTCCTGGTCGGCGGCGTCGCGGCGGGCGAGCCCACGTTCGTGGCGCTCGGTGAGCGCACCGGCAACCTGGTCCGGGCCGCGTTGCCCGCCGACACGAAGGTCGAGTTCCTGTCCGGCGGCGACGTCTACGGCCGACCCACCGCCGCCATCCGGATGTACCGCCATCTCCTCGCCGACCTGGTCGCCGACGGGGCCACCCAGATCCGGATCATCGGCGAGGTGCCCGCGTTCGGGCTCGGCCCCACCTGGGACTGGTGGGGTCGGTACGAGTCGGCGATCAACCGCGCGTACGACGACTGGCCGCTGTGGAGCATGTGCGCGTACGACACCCGGACCACCGCGCCGGGGGTGCTGGCGGACGTCGCCGCCACCCATCCGCACTTCGCCGCGACCGACGGGCGGCACCTGCCGAGTGCTGGGTACGTGCCCCCGGAGACCTTCCTGCGCCGGGCGCGCCCGGTGCTCCCTGATCCGATCCAGGCGGACCCGCCCCTGGTCGAGCTGCGCGACCCGACGGCGGCGCAGGCCCGCGCGGCCGTGCACCGGGTCGGCCAGGGCCGACTACGGGACGACGAGTTCGACGACTTCGTGGTCGCCGTCAGCGAGACGGTCACCAACGGGCTGCGCCACGGCCTTCCCCCGGTCCGTCTCCGGGTCTGGGTCGGCACGGACCGCATCGTGGCCACCGTCAGCGACGGCGGCACCGGCCCGGACGACCCGTACGCCGGGCTGCTGCCGTCGGCCGCCGGGGAGCCGGGCGGGCTGGGCCTGTGGATCACCTACCAGTCGTGCAACCACGTCACCCAGCACCGGGACTCCGAGGGCTTCACCCTGCGGCTCACCGGCGGTCGACCACCGGGTGCCTGAGCACGGACACGAAAGCGCCGGGCCGGTGGCAACCGGCCCGGCGCTGAGTCGCGTACCGGCTACTTGCGGAACGCGTCCTTGATCTTCTCGCCGGCCTGCTTGAGGTTGGCGCTCATCTGGTCACCCCGACCCTCGGCCTCCAGCCGCTCGTTGTCGGTGGCGCGCCCCACGCCCTCCTTCACCTTGCCGCCGGTGTTCTGCGCGGTGTTGTCGAACTTGTCTTCGATACCCATGTCGGCCTCCCGGGGTTCCTGTTGCTACGAACAGTCATGTACCCAGCCGGGCTGGGGCCAACCGGAAAAACTCAGGCGACCTGGCGAAACCGCCGCAGCCGCAGGCTGTTGGCCACCACGAACACCGACGAGAACGCCATCGCCGCACCGGCGATCATCGGGTTGAGCAGCCCGGCAGCCGCCAGCGGCAGGGCTGCCACGTTGTAGGCGAAGGCCCAGAACAGGTTGCCCTTGATGGTGCCGAGGGTGCTGCGGGCCAGCCGGATCGCGTCGACCGCAGCCAGCAGGTCGTCCCGGACGAGAGTCAGGTCGGACGCCTCGATCGCCACGTCGGTGCCGGTGCCCATCGCCAGGCCGAGATCGGCCTGGGCCAACGCGGCGGCGTCGTTGACCCCGTCGCCGACCATCGCCACCACCCGGCCCTCTCCCTGCAACCGGGCGACCACCTCGACCTTCTCCGTCGGCAGCACCTCCGCGATCACCTCGTCGACGCCGACCTCGGCGGCCACCGCGCGGGCGACCGTGGCGTTGTCACCGGTCAGCAGCACCGGCTTGAGTCCGAGGGCGCGCAGTCGCCGTACCGCCTCCGCGCTCGTCGGCTTCACCTGGTCGGCGACGGCGAGTACGCCACGGGCCCGACCGTCCCAACCGACCAGCACGGCCGTACGCCCCGCCGCCTCCGCGTCGACGGCCGCCCGCGCGACATCGTCCGGCACGACCAGACCTCGTTCGCGCAGCAGCCGGGCCCGGCCGAGCAGCACCTCCCGGCCGTCCACGGTGCCGACGACGCCCAGCCCGGCGACGTTGGCGAAGTCGGTGACCGGCGGCAGTTCGCCGATCTCGGCAGCACCGGCCACCACGGCGTGGGCGAGGGGATGCTCGGAGCCGTTCTCCAGGGCGGCGGCCAGCCGCAGCACCTCGTCGTGCTGCTCGCCCTGGGCGGGGGTCACCCCGATCAGGCTCATCCGTCCGGTGGTCACGGTGCCGGTCTTGTCCAGCACCACGGTGTCCACCCGCCTGGTGGACTCCAGTGCTTCGGGCCCCTTGATCAGGATGCCGAGCTGCGCGCCACGTCCGGTGCCGACCAGCAGCGCGGTCGGCGTGGCCAGGCCGAGGGCACACGGGCAGGCGATGATCAGCACCGCCACGGCGGCGGTGAACGCGGCGGCCGGGCCGGAACCGTTACCCAGCCACCAGCCCAGCGTGCCGACGGCCAGGGCGATCACGATCGGCACGAAGACCCCGGAGATGCGGTCGGCGAGCCGCTGGGCGGCGGCCTTGCCGCTCTGCGCCTGCTCGACCAGCCGGGCCATCTGGGCGAGTTGGGTGTCGGCACCCACCCGCGTCGCGGTGACCACCAGTCGGCCACCGGCGTTGACGCAACCACCGATCACGGCGTCGCCCGTGGCCACCTCGACCGGGACCGACTCCCCGGTGACCAGGCTGGCGTCGACCGCCGAGGAACCCTCCTCCACCGTCCCGTCGGTGGCGATCTTCTCGCCGGGCCGCACCACGAAGCGGTCCCCCACCGCGAGCTGGTCGACCGGAATCCGGGTCTCCACCCCGCCGCGCAGCACGGAGACGTCCCGGGCACCCAACTCCAGCAGGGCCCGCAGGGCCGACCCGGCGGTGCGCTTCGCCCGCGCCTCGAAGTAGCGCCCGGCGAGGATGAAGGTGGTCACCCCGGCGGCGGCCTCCAGGTAGATGTTGCCCGCGCCGTCGGTGCGACCGATGTCGAAGCTGAACGGGTGGGTCATCCCCGGGGTGCCGGCGGTGCCGAGGAACAACGCCCACACCGACCATCCCAGGGCGGCCAGCGTGCCCAGCGACACCAACGTGTCCATGGTCGCGGCACCGTGCCGCAGGTTGACCAGCGCGGCCCGGTGGAAGGGCAGCCCGCCGTAGACCACCACGGGGGCGGCCAACGTCAGCGAGAGCCACTGCCAGTAGGTGAACTGCCAGGCCGGCACCATGGCCAGCACGATCACCGGCACGCTCAGCGCCACCGACACCCACAGCCGGGTACGCAGGGCGGTCAGCGGGTCGGTCGGCTCGGCGGCGGCCGTCGGCGCGGCCGAGGTGGGCGGCGGCAGGGTGGCCCCGTAACCGGTCTTCTCGACCGTGGCGACGAGGTCGTCGGCGGTGACCGGGTCGGCGTAGGAGACGCTCGCCTTCTCGGTGGCGTAGTTGACGCTGGCCTGCACGCCGTCCATCCGGTTGAGCTTCTTCTCGATCCTGGAGGCGCAGGACGCGCAGGTCATCCCGCTGATGGCCAGCTCGATCCGGTGCGGCGCGGAGGTCAGGGGTCGGCTCGTGCTCATGGCTGGTCCCGTCAGTCGTGCCCGTGCCCGGGGCTGCCGTGCCCGTCCTCGGGCTCGGTGTCGTGCTCGGGCGCGGTGGTGGCGTGCTCGTCGGCCTCGGTGGTGGAGTCGCCCACGTGCACCGTGAACTCGGCGGTCCGCACCACGCCCCGGTGGCGGAAGTCGAGGTAGATCCGGTACGCCCCGGCCGAGGGGAACTCGGTGCCGAAGCTCACCTGCGGGCCGGGGGTGGTCCGCCCGTCTCCGGGGGTGCCCTCGGGGTGCACGTGCAGGTAGGCCAGGTCACCGCGGCGTAGCGCCACCAGGTGACCGTACGCGCCGAGGTACGGCTCCAGGTCGGTGACCGGTGCCCCGTCCCGGCTGACCGTCAACGTCAACGTCGCCTGACGTGCCGGTTGCGGAGTACCGGCCAGGGTGACGGTGTAGCCGTCGACGGTGACGCTGCTCGCCGGGGCGGGCAGCGGTCGTTCGACCAGCGCGCCGGGGACGGTCACGTCGACGCCGAGCGTCAACGGGACGCCGCCGGTCGGGGTGAAGTCGGCGAAGACGCGCCACGCACCGGGCGAGTCCAGCGGTGAGGCGATCCGCCAGGTGCCGTCGTCGGTCAGCTCGGGGTGGACGTGCCGGAAACCGGAGAGGTCGCGGCGGGCGACGATGAGGTGCATCCGCTTGTCGTGGGTGACGTCGTACCCGGTCACCGGACGGCCGTCGGGGCCGGTGATCCGGAACGCGAACTCGCCGGTCGGCGCACTGACCGGCACCAGGGTGAAGCCACGGTCGGAGACGAGCAGGCCGCCGGGCAGGTGCCCGGCCGCCTCCTCGCCGTGCCCGGTCGCTCCGTCGTCGCGGACGTCACCGCCATGGTCGGCGCTCTCGCTGTCGTGACCGGCTTCGGCCACGTTCACCGGGCCGGTCAGCTGCCCCACCCCGTACGTCGCGCCGAACACCGCTGTCAGGCCGAGTGCGAAGCCGATCAGCTTCGTCGCCGTGTTCATGGTTCACCCTTCGGTTCCGCCCGCCGGCCGTCAGGCGCCGGCCAACTCGTATCCGGCCTCGTCCACGGCGGCCCGCACCGCGTCGTCGGACAGCGGCTGGTCGCTGGTGACGGTGACCCGACCGGCGGCCAGGTCCACCTGGACGTCCTGCACTCCCTCGATCGCGCCGATCTCGGTGCTGACCGCGCTGACGCAGTGCCCGCAGGTCATGCCCTGCACCTGGTACGTCGTGCTGACCATGGAACTCTCCTCCACCTTCTCGGGCAGGCGAACGCCCACCCTGATACCCATAGGGGGTATACAGCGGATCGACCGTACCATACCCCCCAGGGGTAGGTTATCCTTGCCGCCATGAGCACACCCGCGCCGATCCGTGGCTACACCGCCAGCAAGGACCAGCTCCTCGCCCGGCTGCGTCGGGTGGAGGGCCAGGTGCGCGGCATCGAGAAGATGGTCGACGAGGACCGCTACTGCATCGACGTGCTGACCCAGATCTCCGCCATCCAGGCCGCCCTGGACAAGGTCGCCCTCGGCCTGCTCGACGGGCACGCCCGGCACTGCATGCACGAGGGCGCCGCCGAGGGGCGTGCCGACGAGATGGCGACCGAGATGATGGCCGCCGTGGGCCGCCTGATGAAGCGCGGCTGACCCCGACCCGACTCACCGACGCACCCCTCGCGACCTGCGTCGGAATACCGGGCTGGTTACCATTCGCACACGATGGCCAGCCGAAATCCGCGCCTCGCGGCCCGAGGTCGCTGTCGGGCGTACGCCCGCACGGCTGCCACGACTCCACCGGCACCTCACGGTACGCAGCCACCCAGCCACGTTCAGGCCATCCCGGCTGCCCTACGGAATCTGTCGTCGGGCGGCACTGAACCGTCTCGCCCATCGACACGTACTCAGCCCTGAATCGTTGGGAGACAATGAATGGGCGCCGACCACACCCGTTCCGCGCCGCCCACCCCGCCCGGGGTGCGGCGGATACTCGTCGTGACGGTGGTCCCCCTCTTCCTGGCCACCCTGGTCGCCGCCCTCGTGCTCTGGCCCCGGGACGCACCCCGCCCCGAGGCCGCCGACGACACCCCCCGCTACCACGGCACGGTCACCCGGGTGGTCACCGAGCCCTGCCCGCCCAACCCGGCGGTGCCCGAGGGCACGCCGACCACCGCGGCAGGGCCCTGCGGCACGGTCACCGTACGGGTGCAGACCGGCCCGGACGCCGGCCAGGAGGTGCAGACGCCCATCCCGACCGGACCCGGAGCGCCCCGGATCGACGTCGACGACGACATCATCCTGGTCTCGCTGAGCGATCCGGAGGATCCCTCGGTCAGCAACTACAACATCGCCGAGCACCAACGCGGAAAGCCGCTGGTGTGGCTGGCCGTCCTCTTCGCCGCCGCCATCGTCGCCTTCGGGCGGCTGCGCGGGCTGGCGGCGCTGGGTGGTCTCGCCGCCAGCTTCGCCATCCTGTTGACCTTCGTGCTGCCCGGGATCAGCGCCGGTAGTCCGCCGCTCGTGGTCGCCATCGTCGGCGCCTCGTTGATCATGTTCGTGGTGCTGTACCTGACCCACGGCATATCCGCCCAGACCTCGGTGGCCGTGCTCGGCACGCTCGCCAGTCTGGTGCTCACCGGGCTGCTCGGGCTGGCCGCGACCGGGGCCACCCACCTGACCGGGTTCGGTAGCGAGGACGCCACCACCCTGTCCATGTTCCGCGCCGACGTCGACCTGCACGGCCTGCTGCTGGCCGGCATCATCATCGGCTCGCTGGGGGTGCTCGACGACGTCACGGTCACCCAGGCCGCCGCGGTCACCGAGCTGCGCCACGCCAACCCGAACTACACCCGCCGGGAGCTGTACCGCTCGGCCACCCGGGTCGGGCGCGCGCACATCGCCTCGGTGGTCAACACCATCGTGCTGGCGTACGCGGGCGCCTCGCTGCCGCTCCTGCTGCTGTTGACCGCCGACTCCCGCGCGCTGGGTCAGATCGTGACCAGCGAGTTCCTCACCACGGAGATCGTCCGCAGCGTGGTGGCCACCCTCGGCCTGATCGCCGCGGTGCCGCTGACCACCGCGCTGGCCGTGCTGGTCAGCACCGCCGGGCGCGGTGCGGCCGACACCGACTCCGACAAGCCCACCCCCGTGGTTCCCCGACCCGCGCCGGACCGGGCCGAAGCGCTACACGCCCTCAGCACCCCACCCACGCGAAACACGTCCCCCGCCACCCCCTCGGGGTGGCCCGACCCGGACAGGAGCACGGACACCAAATGGTGACACTCCTCAACGTGACCGTCCCGACCCGTAGGGCTCGAAACCGTGTCGCTGGTCACTCAACGCGATTACGAAATGACGCATCTCGTCGGGTTAGGGACGTAGAAGCACAGTCGGACGGTCGGGTAACCTCACTGCCGGTCACCGCCGAAGGCGCGCACCGGCGCCTGCGGTACCACCGCCCAATCGCCGTCAGGCGAGCCGGGGACCCAGGTACGTGGGGTGAATCCGCGCAAGCGGTAGGGGCCACTTCCGTCCCGAACCCGTCAGCTAACCCGGTCGGCGGTCGATGGAAGGGAAAACAGTGACGGCACCCCTACGCCGCTGGTTGACACCCGTGGTGGCCGTGCTCGCCGCGTTCGCCGTGCTCGCCGGTCCGATGCCGGCGACGGCCGCGCCGAACGACCCCAAACCGGCGGAGCACGACGACGATCCGCCGATGCTCAACGACCTGATCGAGGCGACCACCCGGGACTACTCCAAGGCCAAGGCGAAGCTGGAGAAGTCCAAGAAGCGCCAGCTCAAGTTGGCGGTCGAGGTCCGCTCGGCGCAGGCCGACCTGGACGCGCTCGCCCCGCAGGTCGCCAAGATCGCCACTCAGTCGTACCGCACCGGCCGGGTCGGCGCGATCGCCATGCTGTTGCAGAGCACCGCACCGGACTCGTTCATCCACCGGGCCTCGGCGCTGGACGAGTTGAACCTCTTCAACGACAAGAAGCTGGGCGAGGTCAACGCGATCAAGCTCCGTGCCGAGCAGGCCAAGCTCGCGCTCGACGCCGAGGTGCGCGAGCAGAAGAAGCTGACCAACGACATAGCGCGCAAGAAGAGCGAGGCGGAGAAGTCGCTCCGGCTGGTCGGCGGTGTCGGCCTGACCGGCGGGCTGGTGGACGCCACCTCCCCGGTGGCCCGGGTCGCCCCGAACCGGGCCGCGGACGGCAGCTGGAAGCCCGAGTCGTGCAGCCAGAAGGACCCCACCACGTCGGGTTGCATCACGCCTCGGACACTGCACATGTACAAGGAGGTCAAGCGGGCCGGATTCAACAGGTTCGTCGGCTGCTACCGCCCGGGGGACAAGTTCGAGCACCCCAAGGGCCGAGCCTGTGACTGGTCCCTGCAGAACAGCGGCTTCCGGCCGTGGCACAACAACGACACCCGGATCTACGGCAACAACCTGGCGGCCTTCCTGGTCCGCAACGCCGACCGGCTGGGCGTCTACTACGTGATCTGGAACCGGCAGATCTGGTTCGCGGCGACGGAGCGTTGGAGTTCCTACAGCGGCCCGTCCAACCACACCGACCACGTACACGTGTCACTGCTCTGACCGCTCGATCCCGACCACCGAGGGCCGTTCCGCTGGCGGAACGGCCCTCGTCGTCAGGCATGAGGGTCAGCGGGTCCGCCGGCGGTGTCACGCGGCGGCCCCGGCGGTCGCGGTCAGGGAACGGCTGCCACCGCCGCCTCGGCCAGCTCGGCCGGTTCCGCGGCCACCGTCCGCACCTCACCGGCGGCCAGCCGGTACGACATCCCGACCACCGCGCACCGCCCGGCACCCACCTCCGCCGCGAGGGTCTCCGAGGAGGCCAGCATCGTCTCGACGGTCCGCGCGATGTGGATGTCCACGATCCCGTCCAGGTCGCGCACCCCGACCTCCCGTGCCCGGTGCAGGCTCGGCACCACCGCGTCGACCACGGCACCCAGGTGACCCGGGGGCGCGGTGGCGGTGGTCAGCGCGTCACAGGCCGCCCGGACGGCACCGCACGAGTCGTGCCCGAGCACCACCACCAGCGGCGTACGCAGCACCAGCACGGCGTACTCCACGCTGCCCAGCACCTCCGGCCCGACGGTGTGCCCGGCGGTGCGGACCACGAAGAGGTCACCCAGTCCGCGATCGAAGATGATTTCGGCGGCGAGGCGGGAGTCGGAGCAGCCGACGATAACCGCGAAGGGGTGCTGTTCGTCCGCGACCGCGGCCCGCCGCCCGGCGTTCTGGTTCGGGTGCCACAGGGTGTCGGTGACGAACCGTCGGTTACCGGCGAGCAGTTCGGCGAGGGCCTGCTGCGGAGCGCCGGGAAGATCTGCGGTGAGGAACTCGCGTTCCGGTCCGGGCTGTGGGCCGAGTGTTCCGGGTCGACTCATTCGGCTGCACCTCTTCACTGGGAGGAATGCCTGGTCATCCCGGGCCGGCGCTGGTCACGGGCTGCTCTCACCGTCACACGCGGGGAGAACGTGCGTCAAGCTATACGTGATATGGATTTCATGCATTCGGGTATCCCTTGCGCACCGACCGGGCGCCACCACCAGCACGACAGAAAACGTGAATGGCAGGTCATACGATGGCGAGCATGGCGAGCACTGACAACCGAGAACCCGCGCGTAACTGGACATTCCTCACAAACCACGCGCATGTCCTGCTCGCCATCGCCCGCAACCCCACCGCCCGGCTGCGGGACGTCGCGACCGAGGTCGGCGTCACCGAGCGCGCCGCCCAGGCGATCGTCGCCGATCTTGAGGCCGGCGGCTATCTGCGCCGCACCCGGGTCGGCCGGCGCAACGAGTACACCCTCAACCCGGCCGGGCGGTTCCGTCACCCGGCCGAGGCCGACCGCCAGGTCGGCGACCTGCTGGCCCTCTTCACCGAGGTGGAGATGACCGGCACCGCCGACCGCTGAGCCGCCGTCCACACCGGACGAGTGGCGCGCCTCACCCGACCCCGCCCGATCGCGGCGCTGCGACGACGCCGAGGGCGGGATAGGTTGGGATGATGCCGTCGCCAGCGATCGCCCGTCCACTGTGGCCGGCGACGCTGCGCGCACTACGCGAGCTGACCCGGTTGGCGCTGGCCTCTCTCGTGCTCGCCGTCGGTCTCGGTGCCGCCGTCGCGGCCGATCCGGCGGCCCCTCCCGCCACCGTCCCGCCGCCGAACGCAGCGGTCGCGGTCGTCCCACCAGCCGGCCCGGTGGCGACGGTCCGGGCCGCCGCCCAGTCCGGCCCGGCGATCGACGCCGGTCACCAGCGACGGGAGCCGGCCCGCAACGCGCCGACCCGGCCCGCAGGCGACGCGGCCACGACGGCCGGTGCGGCCCAGGTCGAGCACATCTCCGCCGTACGCGCGGGCGAGCCGACCCGCCGTGGCCCACCCACCGGCTGACCCACGGCAGCCCCGACCGGCCGAACGAGCCGGTGACGTCGCCACCGGTCGCTCGCTGGTCAGCGGCCGACCGACCACGCCACGTCGCCGCCTCGGGCCGGTGAGCCCCGGACCATCCCGGCGATCCTGATCAGCCGGCCGGACGCACCTGCCGGACCACCGACCAGCCGTCACCGGCGTCCACCACAGTCGACGATCCATTCCGACCGCGAGGTGTTGATGATGCGTACCGCCCTCTCCACCGTTCTGCTCGACGCGCCCCGCGCCGCCGCCATCTGGCTCGGCCTGCTCGGCGTGGTGACCCTCGCCATCGCCGGCCTGCTGTTGCGCCCCCAACTCTTCCGCTTCGACGCCGGTGCCCGCATCCGCGAGGCCGCGCTGCCGAGCCGGTCCGAACGCATCGAGCTACGACGCGACCAGGAACGCTGGGCCGAGGAGGTCGCTGTCGCCGCCAGCCGGGCCGAGGCCACGGCCCGGCACCGCCGCGAGGAGTGGCTGACCGCTCAGGACGAGGCCGAACAGTCCTGGCGGGCGTACGAGGCGGCGGAGGCGAACGTCCGTCGACTCTCCGACGCCGCCGCGATGCCATTGCCGCAGACCGACCGCACCCCCGCCGAGTACGCCGACCGCGAGCGCTGGCTGCACCGGGCCGCACTGGCTGCGTACTGGCGACGGGAGCTGTCGGTGGAGCAGCTCAGCGACGTCTTCGCGCACCGTGGCTGGGATCCCCGGCTGCATCCGGTCGAGCAGGAGTTGGTGCTGCGTCGCGCGGTACGCGACCACCTCTTCGCCCAGCAGCGGGCGGCCCGGGAACGGGAGCAGCTCGCCTGGCGAGCCGCGGAACTCGCCACCGCGGCGGCCCGCAGCCTGCGTGCGGAAGCCGCTCGCGCGCTGCTACCGGTGGTCGAGGAGCCCGATTCCGTCCTGCCGCTGACCGCGCCGGGTGCCGCCGAGCAGACCCGGGAGATCCCGGCGGTCGTCGTCGGTCGGGCACCGGCCGCCGCCTACTGAGGGATTTCCTACGCCCTAGGCGGCGGGCTGAGGGCTGCCCTAGGCGGCGGGCTGGGGGAGCAGGTGCTCGCGGAACCAGGCGACCGCCGCCTCGGCGACCTGGTCCAGGGTGCCCGGCTCCTCGAAGAGGTGCGTCGCACCGGGGATCACCCGCAGTTCGGCCTGGGACGTCAGCTTGCCGAGCGCCAGCTCGTTGAGGGTGATCACCTGCTCGTCGAGCCCGCCGACCAGGAGCAGTGTGGCGGCGCGTACCCGGCCCAACGCGTCCCCGGCCAGGTCCGGGCGACCGCCCCGGGACACCACCGCGCCCACCAGTTCCGGCCGTTGCGCCGCGGCGACCAGCGCGGCGGCGGCTCCCGTACTCGCGCCGAAGAGACCGATCGGGATCGCCCCGAACGGCCGCTCGGTGGCCAGCCAGTCCACGATCCCGGCGAGCCGGTCGGCCAGCAGCCCGATGTCGAAGCGCAGCTCGGCGGTGACCGCGTCCTTCTCCTCCTCGGCGGCGGTGAGCAGGTCCACCAGGACGGTGCCGAATCCACCACGATTCAACGTGCGGGCCACCGCGACGTTGCGTGGGCTGTGTCGGGAGCTGCCGCTGCCGTGCGCGAACAGCACCGCCCCGACCGGCTCGGCCGGTACCAGCAGGTCGGCCGGAAGCAGCACCCCTCCCGTCGGGATCGTCGCCGTCTCATCGCGTACGTCCATCTCGCCTCCCCACCGCCCGGCTCACCGGACCGGACTACCCGGCCCGGTCAGCCGACACGCTCGGCCATCCGGAGGGTTTGTGGCCGGGAGTGCCGGGTAGCCGACCAGACGACCGCAGACGGACCGGCGTCACCGGCGCCGCCAGCAGATCGCGAGGACCGTCATGGCGCATCACCAGCGTGAGCCCGTGCAGACCGCCGCCGAACACAAGCGGCGGGAACAGGACGACCAGCACGGACGGGACTGGGCGGACGACGCGGCCGAGGCCCGTTCGGCCGACGATCCCCGGGCGAGGACGCCACACGACGCCACCGGCCGCCCCTCCCAGGGCGAGCCCATCTGACCCGGCGGCGCGACCGGGTCAGGCCCGGATCTCCGGCAGCCGGACCAGCGGTGCCCGGCCAGGTGCCTGCTCCGGCATCGGCAGATCGGTACGCGGCGGTGGGTTCGGCACGGTCACCGGCTCGTCGCAGACGACCCGCACCGCCTTGCCGTGGTGACGCAACTCGATCACCGCGTCCGGCTCGGCGTGGTGCAGGGCGTACGTCGTCTCGTGGTTGCGGACGTCGACCCGCAGCCGCATGCCGCACCACTGGAGCGAGAACGACAGGGCGTTGAGCCGGCTCGACAGGCACGGCGCGAAGGACAGCGTCCCGTCATGGTCCCGCAGGCCACCGAACCCGGCGACCAGCGCGATCCAGGCACCCGCGAGCGAGGCCATGTGCACCCCGTCGCGGGTGTTCTCGTTCAGGTCGTGCAGGTCCATCAACGCGGCCTCGCGCAGATAGGTGTGCGCCAGATCGGTGTAGCCGACCTCGGCCGCCAACACCGCCTGGGTGCAGGCCGACAGCGACGAGTCGCGCACGGTGCGCCGCTCGTAGTAGAGGAAGTTGCGCAGCTTCTCCTCGGCGGTGAAGGCGTCCCCCCGCCAGTGCATGGCCAGCACCAGATCGGCCTGCTTGATCACCTGCTTGCGGTACAGGTCGAAGTACGGGTAATGCAGCAGCATCGGGTACTTGTCGGGCGGGGTCTGCTCGAAGTCCCACTCCTGCAACCGGGTGAAGCCCTCCACCTGCTGGTGCACGCGGAGATCCTCGTCGTACGGGATGTGCATGGCTGCGGCGGCGTCCCGCCACGCGGCGGCCTCCTCGTCGGTGACCCGGAGGTGGAACGCCTCGTCGCGGTATCGCATCGCCACCTCGGCGGCGGCCCGCAGGTTCCGCTGGGCCATCAGGTTGGTGTAGACGTTGTCGTTCTTCACGGCGGTGTACTCGTCGGGGCCGGTCACCCCGTCGATGTGGTAGTTGCCGGCGCGGTCGTGGTGCCCCAACGAGCGCCACAGCCGGGCCGTCTCGACCAGCAACTCCAGCCCGATCTCCCGCTCCACTTCCCGGTCGCCGGTGGCCAGCACGTAGCGGCGCAACGCGTCGGCGATACCGGCCGCGACGTGGAACGCGGCGGTCCCCGCCGGCCAGTACCCCGAGGACTCCGGCCCCTCGATGGTCCGCCACGGGAAGGCGGCACCGGCCAGGTTCAGCGTCCGGGCCCGCTCCCGGGCCTGCTCCAACGTGGAGTGCCGCCAGTACAGCGCGTCCCGGACGGCGGCCGGATGGGTGTACGTCAACACCGGCAGGACGAACATCTCGGTGTCCCAGAAGGCGTGCCCGTCGTAGCCGGGTCCGGTGAGCCCCTTGGCGGAGATGGGCCGCCGCTCCGCCCGCGCACCCGCCTGGAGCACGTGGAACAGCCCGAACCGGACCGCCTGCTGCACCTCCGGATCCCCGTCGACCACGACGTCGGCGGCGTCCCAGAACTCGTCCAGGTATTCCCGCTGCTCACGGACCAGCCCGTCCCAGCCGTCCAGCTTCGCCGCGGCCAACGCGGCACCGACCTGGTCCCGCAGCGCCGGTAGCGACCGCCGACTCGACCAGCCGTAGGTCAGGTACTTGACCACCTGAAGCTTCTGGCCCGGCTCCAGCACACACGCCACGGTGGTACGCACCCAGTCCTCGTACCCCTCGGAGCCGACGGACGTCCGGGCGGGTGAGGTCACCTCGTGGTCCATGGCGGCGGCGACCCGCAGCCCGGAGACCTTGGTCTGGTGGATCAGCAGCCCGCCCGTGGCGGTGGTCAGCTCCTCCTCCGCCTGCAACGGCGACTCCAGCACGGCGGCGACGCGCGGATCACGGCTCTGCGGCGGCAACGTCTCGTTGGCCACCAACTCCGACTGGATGATCAGCCGCAGCGGCTTGCCGTCGGCCACTTCGACCTCGTAACGGATCGCGGCCACCGAACGTTGCCGGAAGGAGACCAGTCGGGTGCTGTTCATCCGGACCTCGCGCCCGGCCGGGGAGCGCCAGTGCAGCAACCGGTGCAGCGTGCCGGCCCGCATGTCGAGGGTCCGCTCGTGGGCGAGCACCTCGCCGTAGCGCACGTCGAGTGGCTCGTCGTCGACCATCAACCGGATGAGCTTGCCGTTGGTGACGTTGACGATGGTCTGACCGGACTCGGGGAAGCCGAAGCCCGCCTCGGCGTACGGCAGGGGTCGCAGCTCGTAGAACGAGTTGAGGTAGGTGCCGGGCAACCCGTGCGGCTCCCCCTCGTCCAGGTTGCCGCGCAACCCCACGTGCCCGTTGGACAGGGCGAACACCGACTCGGACTGGGCGAGCACGTCGATGTCCAGCCGGACCTCCCGGACGTGCCACGGATCGACCGGATACGCCCGCTCCCTGATCATTCGGGCCGTCCCGCGTCGAGCAGGTCGGCCAGATCGTCGACCACCACATCGGCACCGTGGGCGCGCAGCTCGTCGGCCTGCCCTGCCCGGTCCACCCCGATGACGTACCCGAAACCGCCGGCCCGACCGGCCTCGACCCCGGCCAACGCGTCCTCGACGACGGCAGCCTTCTCCGGTGGGACCCCGAGCAGCTTCGCCCCGGCGAGGAAGGTGTCCGGGTGCGGCTTGCCGCGCAGCCCCTCGGCTCGGGCGGTGAGGCCATCCACCCGCGCCTCCAACAGCGGCTCCAGCCCGGCGGCGGCGACCACCTCCCGGCCGTTTGCGCTGGCCGTGACGACCGCCCGACGCAGTCCCGCCGCCGCCACCGCCTTGAGGTAGGCCACCGAGCCCGGGTAGACGTCCACTCCGATGGTGCGGATCCGCTCCAGCACCAGGGCGTTCTTCTGGTTGCCGAGACCGTGCACGGTCTGGGCTCCCGGCGGGTCCTCCGGCGACCCCTCCGGCAGCGTGATGTCACGCGAGGCGAGGAAGCTGCGGATCCCGTCGAGACGAGGGCGGCCGTCGACGTAGCGGTGATAGTCCGGCCCCGGATCGAACGGCCGGTACGGCTCACCGGTGGCGGCCGATCGTCGGCGCAGGTAGTCGTCGAAGGTCTCGGTCCAAGCGGCGTTGTGCACCCGGGCGGTCTGCGTGAGCACACCGTCGAGGTCGAACAGCACTGCGGTCACGTGATCAGGCAGGCCGAGCATCGTATCAATCTATCCGCCGACACGTACCGGCAAACCACTTCCGCGAATACCGACGCGACAGGTCCACCCGGCGAGGTACGGGCGCCTCGCTCGTGCTGCCTGCCGGCGCGGGGTCGTGCGGCCTGCCAGCGGGTCAGAGTCCGGCGGCGGAGTCGTACCGGCGACGCAGGTCGGCCATCTCGGACGGCTCCAGCGCTTCCCGCTCCGCCAGTTGCGCGTACTTGGGCGGGAACATCTCGTGCAACCGGTCGATGAACCTGGTGTCCTCGGTCGCCTCCACCACCTCGATGCCGATCGGCTCGGTGGACATGTCCATGATCACCGGACCGGCGAGTTTGACCGCCCAGTCCCAGGTGCGGCCCTGCTCGGCGACTCCGCACAGGTGGAAGCCGTAGACCGTCTTCACCTCGTCCAGCACGGTGACCTCGGCCGGCTCGTAGCCGTAGACGTGGACTCCGCAGATGACCGGGGGCTTGACGTCCTCACCGTTGATCTGCTGGACCTCGTGCCCGGTGTGGTTGTGCTGCTCCGGGTCGGCCTGCTCCAGCGCGGCACGCATCCGGTTCATGATCTGCCCGCGCAGATCCGGCGGTCCCGACTTCGAGCCGGCCGTGTTGACCAGCACGACCGCACCGGCGGACACCAGCAGCACGATCGCCGCCGCCCACACGTAGCGGTGCCGGTACCACCCCGTGAAACTCTCCCGGGAAATCATGATTGCTTCTCACCTCGTCGCCGGTTCGGTGCGTTGCGGATCGCTGGGACGCCTCCGGCGCGTCGACGGTCATCCGTCGCGGAACACGTGCCGGTTCACCTGCGACGAGACGCCTGCCCGGGAGGTGCGCTCGTCGATGTGGCGTGGAGCCGACGACGCGGCGCGCGGCGCACCCCGAAGCGGCGCGCTGCCGGCACTGCGTGGCTCCCGTACTCACCGGTCTCAGCGCGTTTGCCCCCACGCTGCGGCGATATGAGCCATTCCAGCACGCGTGGACCCGCCCCGGCAACATCGACGGTCCTCAGCAGCGGACCGGCGGCGGGTCAGTTCGGGCGCAGCGTCCAGATGACCGTCATCTCCGAGGTGGGCTTACCCGCCTCGGTGGCGATCTCCACGCGTACCGGAAACTCGGGTCGCTCACCGGCCTCCAACTCCGCGACCACCTCGGCGGGCGGTCGGCCGAGCCGCGCCGTCGCGCGCACCGCACCCATGGCGAGCTTGCGGTACGCGATCTCCGCCCGCACGGCCAGCGGCGTGGCCCGGTCGAGCAGGTGACCGAACGCGGCGAGCGCCACCGCGCCGGAGGCCGTCTCGCCGAGGGTGAACATGGCCCCGGCGTGCGGACCGCCGATGTGATTGTGGGTGGCCGGTGAGTCGGGCAGCCTGACCACTGCCCGGACGCCGCCCTCCGCCTCCGGGGCCACCTCGACGAACTCGACGCCGAGCGTGCGGGCGAACGGCACCGCATCGAGCATCCGAGCCGCCACCTGCCGCGAGTCGATGGTCATGCCCAGACGCTACGCGCCGGTAATGTCACCGGCAAGGCGCGATCGTGGCTGCACAGATGGTCGACACGCCGACGCCGGACCACCTGCCCTGCCGCTGTCCGGGGTCAGCGCCGTTTGGCGTACGCCAGGAAGGAGCGCCAGGTGTCGGGGGTGAAGGTGAGCGCTCTGCGATGGCGCCCCTCAACTGGTTGTCCAGGTAAGCCAGGTCATCGCCGTCAGTAGTTGTGGCGATCACGAAGGCGCCGTTGAGCCCGGGATAGGCGCCGACGCCCCGGGGCACCACGTGCAGGTGCACCCGGGTCCGGTTGCCCACCGTCACCAGGTGCCGCAACTGCTCCCGCATCACCTTCGGTCCGCCGACCGGGCGCTCCAGCACCGTGTAGTCGAGCACCGCCACCAGCAGCGGCGGGTTGGGCCGGTCGAGCACCTTCTGCCGGTCCAGCCGGGCCGCCAGCGGTTGCTCCACCTGGTCACCGACGAGGTGACTCGCGCCCTCGTAGAGCGCGCGGGCGTACTCCTCGGTCTGGAGCAGGCCGGGGACCACCAGCGGCTGGAAGCTGCACAGCGCGGTCGCCTCCTGCTCGATCGTCACCCACTCCCGGAACCACGGCATCAGGCTCTCCTTGAGGCCGATGTGGTGCTGCCGGGCCTGCGGCCAGCCGTGGCCCTGCTCGCTGGCCCGCGATAACAAGGGGCCCTTCCTCTACCGGAGGAGTTAGCAGGGGGCCCTTCCTTGCACCTCAGCGCCAGCCGACGTCGATGCGGTCGCCGCGCTCGTCGAAGAAGTGCAGGGCGTCCATGCGCACCTGGACCGCGAGCGGGTGACCGGCGGTGACGGCGGGATACGGCGCGAGGCGCACCGCCAGTTCGGCCGGGCGGCGGTGGTGGCGACCCGGATCGTTCAGCACGCTGGTGCGGTTGCCGTTTCCGCCGGTCGTCGTCGACTCGTTGACGGCACGCCCCTTGATGCGTTGCATCATCTGGCCGAACCGGCGCAGGCCACGCTGACCGGGCTGGGTCTCCGCGTCCACCGGTGCGCCGATGTCGTCCACCATGATGGCGGTGGCCCCGATGTCGAGGAAGGCCAACGACTCGTGGCCGTGGTGTTCCAGGTAGCGGATCCGGCCCTGGAGCACGTCGCCGGGGGTGTCCGGGGCGACCGGGGTGAGCGCCTCGGCCCGCATCCCGACCACGATCCGCTCACCGTGGTAGTGCGCCACGGCCCGGCTGCGGATGTCGTCCCACGGCAGGTAGAGCGCCTGTTCACCGAGGGTGAGGGTGACATAGCGGTCGAGGTGGACGTAGACCGACGCCTCCAGCAGGTTCATCCGGGGGCTGCCCAGGAACGCGGCCACGTAGAGCGTGGCCGGTCGGCCGTACACCTGGGTGGGGGTGCCCACGTCCTGGAGGACACCCTTGCGCATGATGGCGACCCGGTCGGCCATGGTCAGCGCCTCGGCCTGGTCGTGCGTGACGTAGATGGTGGTGACGCCCAGCTCGCGGGTCAGGCCGGAGATCTCGGCGCGCAGTTCGGCACGCAGCCCGCTGTCCAGGTTGGACAGCGGCTCGTCCATCAGGAACAACCCGGGCCGACGGACGATCGCCCGACCCATCGCGACCCGCTGCCGCTGCCCGCCGGAGAGCTGGCTGGGCCGTCGGGCCAGCACGTCACCGATGCCCAGCGCGCTGGCCACGTCGGTGACCCGCTCGCCGCGCGGCACCGGCTCGACGCCGGCCAGCTTGAGCGGGAAGGCGATGTTGTCGTTGACGCTCATGTGCGGGTAGAGCGCGAAGTCCTGGAAGACCATCGCGACCCTCCGCTCCCGGGGCGGCAGGTCGTTGGCCAACGCCCCGTTGAGCATGACGGCACCGGAGGTCGGGGTCTCCAGGCCCGCGACCATTCTCAGCACGGTCGACTTGCCGCAGCCGGACGGCCCGAGCAACACCATGAACTCACCGTCGTTCACGTCGAGGTTGACGCTGTCGACCGCGACCGTGCCGTCCCGGAAGACCTTGGTGACATCCTTGAGCGCGACGGTGGTCACCGTCTCCTCCCCACCTTCGTTCCACGAAGCCCCGAATGACTGTGGCGAGGATCATGCGGACGGCACATCGGGTAAACGTGCCATGTTTGAAACGTGACAGACCTATTACGGTCCATCGACCAGCGGCGTCCGGGGCAGAACTTCCAACTCAATCCAGGGTCTCGCCGAGGAAGACCCGGCGTACCACCCGTTCGGCGGCACGTCCGTCCTCTAGGGCACAGAACCGCTCGCGGAAGCGCGCCCGCGCCCGCTCGGCGTCGGGCGACCTCAGCGCATCCGAGTGGAACACATCGAGTAACTCGGTGAAGGTCCGGGCCACCGGGCCCGGCGGCTCGGCGACGATGTCCAGGTAGACACCACGGGTCAGCCGGTAGGCGTCCCAGTCCGGGGCATAGATGACGATCGGCCGGTCCAGGACGGCGTAGTCGAACATCGCCGACGAATAGTCGGTGACCAGGACGTCGGCGGCGAGGTACAGATCCTCCACCCGGGGATGGGCGCTCACGTCCAGCACCCGACCACGCGCGGTCGGCGGCGGCGACCGCCGATCCCGGTCATGGAAGTAGTGGCTGCGCATCAGCAGCAGACCGGCCGGACCGAGCGCGGCGAGGAACCGCTCCGGGTCGAACGGCGGCCGGTACCGGGGCAGATGTTCCCGATGGGTCGGCGCGTACAGCACGACCTGCTCACCGAGGCCGGCGTCGAACTCCGCGCGCAGCCGCAGCACCTCATCGGGGGTCGCGGTCACCAGCCGGTCGTTACGCGGATACCCCACCTCCAGAGTGGTGTACGCGGCCGGATAGGCGCGTTCCCACATCTGCGTGGAGAAGCTATTCGAGGTGATGCTGTAATCCCACCGGTCCACCCGGCGCAACAGCCCGGCGAAGTCCATCCCACCCGCGCCCAGTGGATAACGCTGCTGGTCCAGGCCCATCACCTTGACCGGGGTGCCGTGGTGGGTCTGCACGTGCACCGTGCCCGGCCGCTTGCGTACCGAGTCGGGGAAGTTGACATTGTTGACGAACCATCGGGCCCGCGCCAGCACCCGGTGGTACGCGGCGGTGCCCGCCACCACGTACTCGACCCCGTCCGGCAGGGTGTGCACCCGGTCCCGCCGGACGATCCACACGCCCCGGACCTGCGGTGCCAGTCGACGGGCCGCCTCGTAGACCGCGGCGGGATTGCAGCTGTAACCGCGATACCAGTACGCGGCGTAGACGGCCAGGTTCTCCTCGACCGGCCGACGACGCTCGGCCCGTTGGTACTGACGCAGCACCACGTCACGGGTCCGCCGTACGCCGACCCGGGCCGACGGCAACACCCGTCGGCTGGTCCTGCCGGCGACCCGGCGGACGGTCTCCCCCGCCTGGCTCGCCGCCCGCAACGCGCTGAACGTACGCCACCGACCCGCCGCCACCAGCCGGTGCTTGAGCCCCGCCACCCCACCCGGCACCCGGTGCCCCTCGGGCGGCCGGAACCGGGCGTGTTCGGCCGCCACCCGAGCGAAGAAGGTCGGCCGCAGTTCGGGCCCGATCCGGTCGCCGTTGCCGAGCACGACCAGGTAGTGCCACATCATCCGCTCGAAGATCACCGGGCGCAGTTCCTCGGCCCCGAGCCGGTCCAGCTCCCGGAACACCCGGTGCCACTGCTCGAAGACGTCGAAGTGTCGCTCCCCACGGGTCCTCGTGATCGCCCCCGCCCGCCGCTGCCGGTAGTTCACACAGACCAGGTCCAGGACCCCGATCCGGTCGGCGGCCATCAGCGTCGGGTAGCTGAAGGAGACGTCCTCGTACCAGCCGGGCGCGAAGCGCAGCCCCACGTCGGCCAGGAATTGCCGACGGACCAGCCGGTTCCACGCCGTGTGCAGCAGGTTCACCGTCTCCGGCCGCTCGGCCAGGCGGAACGTCGCCGGTCCGGGTGGGACAGGGAAGACGTCGGCCATCGCGCTGCGGGTCGTCGTGTCGTCCCAGTGCGCGCGTACGTGGTCGACGATCAGCACGTCCGGCCGGGTCTCGCGCAGTCGGGCGGCCACCTCGACCAGGCAGTCCGCCGTCAGCCAGTCGTCACCGTCGACGAACCAGACGTACTCGCCGACAGCCCGGTCCAGACCGACGTTGCGGGCTGGACCGAGCCCCACGTTGTGGTCCAGGCGGACGGCCGTCACCCGGTCGTCCCGGTCGGCGTACTCGGCGAGGATCTCGCCACTGCCGTCCGGCGAGCAGTCGTCGACCCCGATCACCTCGATGTCGGTGACCGGTTGGGCGAGGATCGAGTCCAGGCACTCCCGCAGGTAGCCCTGCACCCGAAAGGCCGGGACGACGAAGCTGACCAGCGTCACCGTCCCGGACCTCCTCAGCGAGCCGCGCCACCTCCCGCGCCCACCGGCAGCTGCGCGGCGCGTACCGGCCGAACCCACGCCAACACCACGCTGGCCACGAACAGCGCCAACAGGTAGATACCGAGTGTAGCCAGACCAATACTCACGATTCCGGCGATCGCTGTCAGCGCCAACACCAGCGAACGCCCCTCCCAGCCGAGCGAGGCGGCGTGCAGCGGCGGTGCCGGCTGCCGCTTCTCCAACCGCGCCACCAGGTCGTAGTGGTGCAGGGTGAGCACGAAGACGTACCCGAAGATGAGCCAGGGCGGCGCATCGCCGAGTACGCCGACGGCGATGGCGAACAGGTACTCGGCGGCCCGCAACGCGGCCGGTACCAGCCAGTCCAACGGCCCGTTGTGCACCGCCGCCGAACCGGCCCCGGCGATCAGCAGGAGCAGCACCACCGGCACCACCGCCCAGCGCAGCCACGACGGCGCGGTGCCGTCGGCACCAGCAACCTCCACCAGCGTCACCACCAGCAGCATCGCCGCGCCGAAGGCCGCGATCGTCGCGAGCACCAACGGTCCCGGTCGCCGCAGCACCGGCAACCGGGCGGCCAGCAGCCCGTCGTCGCGGTGCAGTGCCGCGTCGAGCGTGTCCAGCACCGGCACCCGCATCCAACGTGCCCGCAGCGTACGCAGCCCACCGGTGTACGCGAACGCCAGCACGCCCCAGGTCAGCACCGCCAGCAGGGCGGCCCGCTGGTCGACCAGCGCCACCACCAGCGAGATCAACGCCCACCGCTCCCCGATCGGGAAGACCACCGTGCGCTTGAGCCAGTACGACACCGAGCCGGTGTCCGCCTGCACCCGCGTCGACGCCGCGTTGAGCCGGTCGCCGATCCCGCCACCCGCAGAGCCGACGGTCTTCGGCCGCCGCGCCGCCTCGTCGTGCAGCACGCCGTACCACGCGTCGGTCATGTGCCGCACGGTCTGCAACGTCATCGCGGCGACGGCCAGCGCCCAGCCGTACCGGAACCCGGCCTGGCTGGCGCCGAGGCCGAGACCGGCGTAGACCAGATACTCCTTCGCCCGGTCGGCCATGGTGTCCAGCCAGCCACCCCAGGCGCTGAAGTTGCGGGTGTACCGGGCCAGTTGGCCGTCCACACAGTCCAGCACGAACCCGAGGTAGAGCAGCACCGCGCCGACGACCAGCAGCGGTCGGCCACCGATGGCGAACATCGTCGCCGCAGCCACCGCGAAGGCCACCGAGATCATGGTGACCGCCGTCGGGCTCAACCCCAGCCGGGCACAGACCTTCGTGACGTACGGCGACCAGGTGCTGACGAAGAAGGTGGTGAAGAAGTCGTCCCGCTCCTTCACCGACAGCCGCAGCTCGGCCCGGTCCTCGTCGACCGCGGCCACCGCCGCCTCCGCACGGGCCAGCTCCGCCGCCTCGTCGACCCGGTGCGCCACGAGCAGGCGTACCCGGTGCGCGAAGACCAGCACGCGCTGCCGGGTGAGCGCGGCGAAGAGCCGATCCACGACCGGGGCCGCCGGGTCCGGACGGGAGACCGACCCGGCGGCCTCGAAGGGGTCGACCGCGACGCCGCCAGCCGGTATCCGCCCCCCGGCGACCGCACGGGCCGCCGCCACCAGCGCCGGCACGTCGGCCCGACCGACCCGCACCGCGCCGCCGAAGATGCCGGTGGGCGTACCCCCCGTCACCTCCTCCGGGGTGCCCGCCTCGACCACCTGGCCGCGCTCCTCGCGCAGCACCGTCCGCCCGTCGGTGGGCGGGTCGGTCAGCACCAGCGCCACGGTCGGCCCGACCGGGCTGGTCACCAGGTGGCGCAGCACGGCCGTGTGCGCGACCAGGTCGACTCCGCTGACCACCACCGGGCCCTCGGCCGCCCCGGCGAAGTCGGCCAGCTCGTCCAGGTCGGCGGCTACCCGCACCTCGGTCACACCGGCCCGACGCCACTGGGCGGCCAGCCGGTCGCCCATCGTCTCGCCGGTACCCGTCGGCAGGCTCGCGGCCGGTGAACCGGCGGCGAGCACGATCGCGAGGGTCACCGGGGAACCGCGTCGTGGTAAGCGGCCATCGCCTCGGCAATCGTGCCGTCGACGGTCAACCGGCCCGCGTCGAGAAAGAGACCGCGACGGCAGAACCGGGTCAGATCCTTTTCGTTGTGTGACACCAGCACCAGAGTGCGCCCCTCCCCGAGCAGACGGTCGATGGTCGTGTAGCACTTCTTGCGGAACTCGGCGTCGCCCACCGCCGTCACCTCGTCCATCAGGAGTATCGGGTGCGGCAGGTGCGAGATGATCGCGAACCCGAGCCGCACCTTCATACCCGACGAGTAGTGCCGGACCGAGGTGTCGATGGCCCGTTCCACCTGCTCGCCCGCGAACGCGACGATCTCGTCGAAGTGTCGTCGCAGGTAACCCGAGGACAGCCCGTGCAGACCGCCCACCAGGTGCAGGTTCTCCCGCCCGGTCAGGTCGTTGGAGAAGCCGGCGGAGAGTTCCAACAGCGGAGCGACCGCGCCGGAGACCCGGATCCGACCCTCGTCGGGTATCAACACCCCGGCGATCAGCCGCAGCAGGGTGCTCTTGCCGGTGCCGTTACGGCCGATCACCCCGACGGTCTCCCCGGGCTCGATCGAGAAGGAGACGTCGCGCAGCGGCCAGAACCGGCCGTCGGAGGCATTCCGCGTACCCCGGTGGATGAACAGTTCCCGCAGCCGCAGCTGTCGGCGACGGTTGCGGACGAACTGGATGCCGAGGCCCTCCGCCTCGATGATCGGCGCACCCATCACAGCTCCTTGAGCACGGCGGGTTCCAGCCGACGGAACGCCCACCAGCCGCTGACCAGCAGCAACACGCTGATGCCGACGGTGGTGGCGAGCAGCCGGGCATTGGGGAACTCGGCCGGGTACCACACCGCGTGGTGCAGCTGGAAGATGCCGACCAGCGGGTTGAGTTCGTACGCCAGTCGGAGCCAGCCCGGCAGGTCGGAGTCGCGGACCAGGCTCAGCGGATAGATGATCGGCGTGGCGTAGAAGAGCACCCGGATGACCAGGCGCATGAACCGCTCCACGTCCCGCATCAGCACGTTGAACGCCGACAGCAGCAACGCCAGCCCGATCAACAGGGTCGCCTGCACCAGCACCGCGAGCGGCAGGGCGAGCAGCGACCAGCCCGGGTCGATCCGGCCCTGCGCCGTGTACCAGATCGCGATGGCGGCGAGGATCGGCAGGCCGGCGGCGTACTCGGCGAAACGGCCGACGACCCGGCCGATCGGGAAGACCTGCCGGGGCACGTTCATCGTGGTGATCAGCCGGGACTGGCCGGTGAGCGCGTGGGTCGCCTCGCTCAGCGCCGAGCTGGTCCACATCCAGGCGAAGATCCCGGTGATCAGGAACAGCGGGTACGACCCGGCCGCCTCGCCGAGATGTCGGTTGGTGTCCCGGGAGTAGAGCACGCCGAAGACGAACCAGTAGATCGCGCCCATGCCGAGCGGCTCGATCAGCGACCAGAGGTAGCCCAGCACCGACTGCTGGTACTTGACCGCGAGATCACGCCGGACCAGGATGCGCAGCGAGTTGCGGTGCGACCACAACGCCCCCACGCCAGAGGTCACCGTCGTTCTCCCGCCTACTGAACGGACGACAGGTTAGCAGCCGGGCGGACGCCGCCCGTTCAACACTCGATCACGTTGACCGCGAGCCCGCCGCGCGCCGTCTCCTTGTACTTCACCTTCATGTCGGCGCCGGTCTCCCGCATGGTCTTGATGACCTTGTCGAGCGAGACGGCGTGCACCCCGTCGCCGCGTAGCGCGAGCCGGGCGGCGGTGATCGCCTTGATGCTAGCCACCGCGTTGCGTTCGATGCACGGGATCTGCACCAGGCCACCGACCGGGTCGCAGGTCAGCCCCAGGTTGTGTTCCATGCCGATCTCCGCGGCGTTCTCCACCTGGGCCGGTGTGCCACCCAGCGCCTCGGCCAGCCCGGCGGCAGCCATCGAACAGGCCGAGCCGACCTCACCCTGGCAGCCCACCTCCGCGCCGGAGATCGACGCGTTCTCCTTGAACAGCACCCCGATCGCGCCCGCCGCCAGCAGGAACCGCACCACTCCCTCGTCGGAGGCACCCGGTACGAACCGCGTGTAGTAATGCAGTACCGCCGGGATGATCCCGGCCGCCCCGTTGGTCGGCGCGGTCACCACCCGACCGCCGGCCGCGTTCTCCTCGTTGACCGCCAGGGCGAACAGCGTCACCCAGTCCATCACGTGCAGCGGATCCCCAGCGGTCGGCGTTGCGCCGACCGAGGTGTCCGGACTACCGGAGTCGGCCTCCAGGCTGCGCCGCAGTTCGGCGGCGCGGCGGCGCACCTTGAGGCCACCGGGCAGGGTGCCGTCCCGGGTGCAGCCGCGCTCGACACACTCACGCATGACCCGCCAGATGTCGAGCAGGCCCGCCCGCACGTCCGCCTCGGCGCGCCAGGACATCTCGTTGGCGAGCATGACCTCGCTGATCGAGAGCCCGGTCGCGGCGGTCACGTCGAGCAGTTGCGCACCGGTCAGGAACGGATGCCGGACCGGGGTGTCGTCCGGCTTGATCCGGTCCGCACCCGCCGCCGCCTCGTCCACCACGAACCCGCCGCCGACGGAGTAGTAGCTGCGGGTACGCACCTCGGCCCCACGCCCGTCGTACGCCGTGAAGACCATCCCGTTCGGGTGGTACGGCAGCGACCGGCGACGGTGCAGCGTCAGGTCCCGCTCCGGATCGAAGTCGATCTCGTGCGTGTCGAGCAGGGACAGCCGGTGCTCCGCCCGGATCCGGCCCACCCGGGCCTCGACGCCGTCCGTGTCGACCGTCTCGGGGGCTTCACCGGCCAGACCGAGCAGCACGGCCCGGTCGCTGCCGTGCCCGTGCCCGGTCGCGCCGAGCGAGCCGAACAGCTCGGCCCGTACCCGGGTGGTGTCCGCGAGTAGCCCGTCGGCCTTGAGCCCGGCCACGAAGGTACGCGCCGCCCGCATCGGCCCCACCGTGTGCGAGCTGGATGGCCCGATACCCACGCTGAACAGGTCGAACACGCTGATCATGACAGTGCCTTCTCGCCGTCGCCGGTGTCACCGGTCGACGGCCGGTCATGGGTCGGCTCCGGTCGTGGAGTCGACCCGGTCGTGGCCGGCCCCGGTACGGTCCAGCCCTGGTGGCGCGCCCGGGTGAGGGCGTCCGACCGGCGAGCCTACTACCCGGAGTGGGGCCGTGACCTGCGTGCGGGCACGACCGAGCCGACAGCGCCCGGACGAGGACGGCACCGGTTCGCCCAGCACACGAGCGGCTCATCGACGGTAGGCGTCGCCCCCGGGCGGGTAAGCACCTACGGGTCAGCGGTGTCACCGTCCTCCTCGGGACCGAGGGCAGGACGGCCATTCATTCCTAGCGTTGATCTCAGCAGCGGCGGATCGCCGCAGAGGGGAAGTGACACGAATGAGTCGCAAACTGGTCCGCCCCCGCGAGGGGCGCATGTTCGCCGGGGTCTGTGCCGGTCTGGCGCAGCGGTTCGGGACATCGGCCGGGTTGGTCCGGCTGCTGTTCCTGCTGTCGCTGCTGCTGCCCGGCACCCAGGTGGTCATCTACCTGGCGCTCTGGATCATCATGCCCAACGAGGACCGCTACCTCGTCGCCGGACGCTGAGTCACCCGCCGCCGACCGGACCTGCCCACCCGGCGGCGGGGACCGGTCGGTCAGGGAGCCGTGTAGCTGACGCTGACCTGCTCGAAGCCGAGCGAGCGGAGCAACCCCTCCAGCATCTTGCGAGTGTTCTCCTCGGCTCGGGCGTTCAGGCCGCTGTCCCGGGCGGCGGCGGTGATCCGGTCCTCGGCCAACCGGTAGACCTCCTGCTGCCGGTTCGGGTCACCACCGATCAGATCACCGACGCGGTTGAGCAGGCCGCGCTCCTCCGCGAAGACGTAGCTCTTGTCCAGGTCGAGGTTGGTCTTGGCCAGTTGCGGCGACGGCAGCGTGATCTCGACCGACTTCCCGTCGGCCGACTGCACGATCGCCCCCTCGGTGAGGGTGCCGAAGTCGACGTACGCCTCGACGCTGCCCGACCCGACGAACAAGGTCCGCTGGTTGAGCAGCCAGTCCGGCACGTGACGTCGATCGTTCTGTAGGTCGACCACGACCTGGAAGTTGCCCTCGGCGGCCACGTAGCGGCTGAGGTCCTGCATCGACTCAAGCAGCGCGGGCTGCGAACGGTCGGTCTGCTCCTTGGTGAACGGGTTACGGAACTCGGGCAGGATCCCGGTGGTCTGCACGCCGAGCAGCACCACCACCGCGAGCGCTGCGGCACCGAGCACCCACAGCAGGGCACGGGCCGCCCCGCCACCCGAGGGTGTGGCCTGCGGTGGTGCGTCCGGGGCGTCCGTGAGCACATCGCCCGACGGGTGGTCAGTCAACCTGCTGGTGGGCTCGTTGATGTCGCCGTCGCGTGCCATCGCCCTCACCGTCCTCGTCAGACGCGGTTTCTGTTGATGACGGTAAGCCCAACGTGCGACAGTCGCTCGCCGAGCCCGTCAGGTGAAGTGGGACAGGGTTCAGGTGAACGCCGAGACTCCGGTGAGCCGCTGCCCGATCACCAGCTGATGGATCTCCGAGGTGCCCTCGTAGGTCAGCACACTCTCCAGGTTGTTGGCGTGCCGCATCACCGGGTAGTCCCCGGAGACCCCGTTCGCGCCGAGGATGGTCCGGCACTGCCGGGCGATGGCCAGCGCCTCCCGTACGTTGTTCAGCTTGCCGACGCTGACCTGGTCGGGGCGCAGTTTCCCGGCGTCGGCCAACCGACCCAACTGGAGCGCCAGCAGGTAACCCTTGTTCCACTCGACCGCCATGTCGGCGAGCTTGGCCTGGGTGAGCTGGAAACCGGCCAGCGGCCGACCGAACTGGGTGCGGGTCGTCGCGTACGTCAGGGCGGTCTCCAGGCAGTCGCGGGCCGCGCCGAGGGCACCCCAGACGATGCCGTGCCGGGCCTCGGTCAGGCAGCTCAGCGGCGCCTTCAAGCCGGTCGCGTCGGGCAGCTGGGCGGCTGCCGGCAGCCGGACGTCGTCGAGGGAGATCTCCCCGGTCAGCGAGGCGCGCAGCGACATCTTCCGGCGGATCTCCCGGGCCGTCACCCCGGGCGTGTCCATCGGTACGACGAAACCCCGCACGCCCTCGTCGGCGCGCGCCCAGATCACCGCCACGTCGGCGATCGGCGCGTTGGTGATCCACATCTTGCTGCCGTTGAGCACCCAGTCACCGCCGTCACGGCGGGCGCGGGTGGCCATCGACGCCGGGTCGGAGCCGTGATCCGGCTCGGTCAGCCCGAACGAACCGATCGCCTCACCGGCGGCCATCGCGGGCAGCCAGCGCTGCTTCTGCTCCTCGCTGCCGTAGCGCCAGATCGCGTACATGGCCAGCGAACCCTGCACCGAGACCAGTGACCGGACACCGGAGTCACCGGCCTCCAGTTCCAGGCAGGCCAGCCCGTACGCGACAGCCGTCGAGCCGGCGCAGCCGTACCCGGTGAGGTGCATGCCGAGCAGGCCGAGCTTGCCGAACTCGCGGGCGAGTTCCCGGGCCGGCACCTCACCGGCCTCGTACCAACCGGCGACCTGCGGGCGCACCAGGTCGGCGACCACCTGGCGCACCACGTCGCGGATCTGTCGCTCGTCCTCGGTCAGCGACGCGTCGAGGTCGAGCAGGTCCACCTGGGTCACTCGACAGCCCCGGCGAGCACGAACACCCGAGCGTGGATCTGGTTGCGCTGTTGCAGTGCGGCACGCAACGCCCGGTGCAGACCGTCCTCCAGGTAGAGGCCCCCGTTCCACTGCACGACGTGCGGGAACAGGTCACCGTAGAAGGTGGAGTCCTCGGCGAGGAGCTTGTCCAGCGCGAGTTCACGCTTGGTGGTGATGAGCTGATCCAGACGCAGTGGCCGGGGCGGAATCTCCGCCCACTGCTTCAAGGTCAGGTTGTGTTCCGGGTAGGGACGCCCGTCCCGGACCGCTCTGAAGATCACGACGGCACGCTCCCCTCCCCTGGCCGGGCCGAACCACGACGCCGGGCCGCGTCGCGGCACAGCGCCGCGACCTGCGGCGCCGATGACCGTGCCAGCGTAGCCGGACCTCGCACCCCACGTTCTGCTCCCTGATGCCAGTTTCACCACCGGTCGTCCGGTTCTCAACCGGACGAAACCACCGGTTCGGGTCAGCTCCACCGCCCTCGCCGGACAACCTCACTCACCGGACGGCGACCCCGACGCAGCGATGGTGACCGGTGGTCGGGGGCCCGATAACCGATAGTGAGGGCACCGATCGGGTGGTACGCCTCCGGCACGCCGAACGCCGCCCGGTAGGAATCCAACCGTTGCGGCGGGATGCCGAAGAAGCAGGAGCCGAGCCCCTCGTCCACTGCGGTGAGCATCATCAGCAGCGCGGCGAAGCCGGTGTCGACGTACCAGTAGGGCACCGGCCAGCGATCCGTGGACCGGTCCGCCCAGCCCTTGTCCGGCTCCGCGTACCGCTCAAGGTAGACCGAGCGGTTGGCGTGCGGCACCACGATCAGCGGTGCCCGACGCATCCCGGCGAGCCACCGCCCCCGGCCGCCGCCCTCGGGGGTACTGGCCGACCAGAACAGCTCCCGGTCCTCCGGCGACTCCAGCACCAGGAAGCCCCAGCCCTGCGAGAACCCGGCCGACGGGGCCCGCACCGCGTGGTCCAGCAGCCGCTCCAGCACCTCCGGCGGGACCGGTCGGTCCGGGTCGTAGTTGCGCACCATCCGGCGTCGCCGGACCACCTCCGCGAACTCCACCGCTTCCTCCACACTGCCCACCCGGCCGGTCGCCCGGGTGCCGTTGCCCACCCGGGCGGTGGCCCGGAGTACTCAGACGCCGGGTTGGATGCCCCATTCGCCGCGCCAGGTGTCGCCCGGGGCCAGGGTGATGAGGTCCCGGCCGGACCGGAACGCGTCCGGCGGGCAGGTCATCGGCTCCACCGCCACCGAGCGGCGGAACCGCTCGCCGGTCAGCGTGTCACCGGTGTACACCTGCCACCAGCCGAACTGCTCGTCGGCCCAGAGCCGCAGCCCGGTCGAGGTGTCCGGCCCGGTCAGCGTCACCGAAGAGCCGCCGTCGGCGTCCCGGATCACCTGCCCGAAGGCGAGATCCAGCACCGCTTCACCGATGCGGCGCGGCTCGGTGTAGTCGTACTCGGTGCCGGCCACCGCAGCCGCGCCGACCGGCAGCAACCGACCGTCCAACACCAACCGGGTCCGGCCGGGCACCCGCAGCGCGATGTCCTCCACCGGCACCCCCGGCAGCTGCAGGTACGGGTGGACGGAGAAGCCGAAGGGCACCGCCTCGGTGCCGATGTTGGTCACCTCGTGCTCGGCGCGCAGCCCGTCGGCGCCCACACTCCACCGGGTACGCAGCCGCAACGGCCACGGGTACCCGGGCTGCGGCAGCAGGTCCAAGCCGACCGTGACCTCGTCCGGTCGCTGCGCGATCAGGTGCCAGGAGGCCCAGTTCACCAGGCCGTGGATGGCGTTGTGCCGCTCCGGTTCGGTCAGGTTCAACTGCCTCGACTGACCGTTGAAGGTGTAGACGCCGTCGCGGATCCGGTTCGGCCAGGGCGCGAGCACCTGCCCCGCAGAGCCCGGGCACATCTCGTCGGTGGCGTACCCGTCGAGATGCTCGACCCCGTCCTGACGATAGGCGCGGAGCCCGCCACCCACCTCGACGATGACCGCCTCGTGACCGGCGGCTGAGATACTCCACTGCGCTCCCGACAGGGGAAGCGGATCACGGCTGTCCATGTCGCCAGACCCTAGCCGCCGATGCCGTCCTTCGCTGGACGCGGTCCGTCGCTGTCCTGAGGTCCGGACCTGTCCTCCCCGGTCGGCGGGCGGTAGCGGGCCAGCGCCGGGAAGGCCACGGCGAGCAACACCGCGAGCAGCGCCGCCGCGATACCGCCACCGACCCAGGCCACCCCGCTGCCGAACCCGGTCGCCATCGCCCCGGCCCGCAGATCGCCCAGGCGCGGACCACCGGCCACCACGACGGTGTTGACGCCCTGGAGTCGACCCCGCATCCGGTCCGGTGCGTAGATCAGCAACATCGACTGCCGTAGCACGGCGCTGACCAGGTCCGCCGCACCGGCGACGGCGAGCAGCAGCACCATGAGCCACAGTTGTCGGGCCAGTCCCGCCGCCGCGATGGCGAGCCCCCAGCCCACCACGGCCACCACCAGCACCAGGCCCTGCCGACGGAGCCGGCTGATCCAACCGGAGGTGAGCCCACCGAGCATCGCGCCGATCGCGATGGCGCTGAACAGCCAACCCACCGCCCCGTCCCCGCCGAACCGCTCCTGCGCCACCTCGGGGAAGAGCGCCCGGGGCATCGCCAGGATCATCGCGATCAGGTCGATGGCGAAGGACAGCAGCAGCACCGGCGTGGTGGCGAGGTAACGGAAACCGTCCACCACGCCGCGCAGCCCGCCCCGGCGCGCCTCGCCGTCGACACTCGACTCGGGCGGCATCGCCGGGAGCCGGACGGTGGCCACCACCAGCGCGGTGAAGAGCACCGCGTCCATCGCGTACGCGATCGGCAGGCCCCGGTCGGTCCCGAAGGCCGCGAAGATCAGCCCGGCGGCCAGCGGCCCGACCACCGACGCGCCCGTGAAGGTCGTGTAGTTGAGGGTGGCGCCGGCCGGCACGAGTTCCATCGGCAGCAGTCGGGGCAGGATCGCGCTGCGCGCCGGTGAGCTGATCGCGAACGCGATCGAGTGGAGGGTGACCAACGCCAGCAGCAGCACCGGGCTACCGATGTCGAACAGTGCGTGCCCGAGCAGCCCGAGCATCGACGCCCAGAGCAGCGCCGAGCCGCCGAGCAGCACCCGCCGCCGGTCCCAGGCGTCGGCCACCGCCCCGCCCCAGAGCCCGAAGACCAGCAACGGCACGAAACCGGCGACCCCGAGCAGGCCGACCCAGAGCGAGTCCCGGGTCAGCGCGTACATCTCCACCGGGACGGCGACTGCGGTCAGCTGAAAACCGAACATCGCCACGGTGTTGCCGAACCACATCCGCCGGTACGCCGGCACCCGCAGCGGACGCAGGTCGATCGCCCAGCGGCGCTGCTCGCGCTGCCGGTTGGCTGTGTCGACGGTCACGGAGCCAACCGCTCCACACGCCAGTCCGCGCCGGTACGCCGGAACCGCAGCCGGTCGTGCAGCCGACTCGCCCGGCCCTGCCAGAACTCGACCGAGTCGGGGCGCACCCGCAGCCCGCCCCAGTACGGCGGCGCGGGGATCGGGTCGACGTCGGCGAACCGCTCCGCAGCGGCCCGGTACGCGTCGTCGAGGGCGGCCCGGTCCGGCAGCACCGACGACTGGGCGCTGGCCCAGGCCCCCAGCTGCGAGCCTCGCGGGCGACTGGCGAAGTACGCCTCCGTCTCCGCCCGGTCGACGCGTTCCACCCGTCCGGCGACGATCACCTGCCGCTGCATCGGGAACCAGGGAAAGAGCAGGCTGGCGTACGGGTTGGCGGCCACCTCGACGCCCTTGCGGGAGTCGTAGTTGGTGAACAGGACGAAACCCTCCGGGTCGTACCCCTTGAGCAGCACCGTCCGCGCGCTCGGCCGCCCGGCGACGTCGGCGGTGCCGAAGACCATGGCGTTCGGCTCGGGCAGCTCGGCGGCCACCGCGTCGGCGAACCACCTGTCGAACTGGGTGTGCCAGTCGGCGGCCAGTTCGCTCTCCGTCAGACCGGAATCGGCGGCGTACTCGTGCCGCATCCCGGCCGGTACCGGTGTGTCCCCCATCACGTCCCCGCTCATGTCCCGTCGGGCCGATAAGCGCCCGGCGACCAGCCCGTCCGGCCCAGTCTTATCGGTGTACGGAGGGGCCCGGCAAGCGGGATGTCGCCAGCAGCACATCGACAGCGTCTCGCGTACCCGGTCACCAGCAGGCAAGATGTCACGAACACATCCCTGAGGGTCGCCTAAGGCGCTCACCCGGCCGGGGCCGGGACACCGAGCCCGGGCGGGCGCACCGACCACACACCAGGAGTAGTGAGATGGCCGACTTCAAACCCGGACTTGAGGGCGTCGTAGCCTTCGAAACCGAGATCGCCGAGCCCGACCGCGAGGGCGGTGCGCTGCGGTATCGCGGGGTCGACATCGAGGACCTGATCGGCCAGGTCTCCTTCGGCAATGTCTGGGCGTTGCTGGTGGACGGCCGCTTCGGCCCGGGCCTGCCCCCAGCCGAGCCGTTCCCGGTGCCGGTGCACTCCGGCGACATCCGGGTCGACGTGCAGTCCGCCGTCGCCATGCTCGCCCCGTACTGGGGCCTACAGCAGATGCTGGACATCTCCGACGAGCAGGCCCGCGAGGACCTCGCCCGGGTGTCGGTGACGGCGCTCTCCTTCGTCGCCCAGTCCGCTCGCGGCCTCGGGCTGCCGGCGGTGCCGCAGAAGGAGATCGACAAGGCGGAGACGATCGTCGAGCGCTTCATGAAGCGGTGGCGCGGTGAGCCCGACCCCCGGCATGTCAAGGCTGTCGACGCGTACTTCATCTCGGCCGCCGAGCACGGCCTGAACGCCTCCACCTTCACCGCCCGGATCGTCGCCTCCACCGGCGCGGACGCCGCCGCCTGCATCTCCTCGGGCATCGGCGCGCTCTCCGGCCCCCTGCACGGCGGCGCTCCGTCGCGGGTGCTGAGCATGCTGGAGGCGGTCGAGCGCAGCGGTGACGCGGAGGGATACGTCCGGGGGGTCCTCGACCGGGGTGAGCGGCTGATGGGCTTCGGCCACCGGGTCTACCGGGCCGAGGACCCGCGCGCCCGGGTGCTCCGTCGCACCGCCAAGGAACTCGGTGCCCCGCGCTTCGAGGTCGCCGAGGCCCTGGAGCGGGCCGCCCTCGCCGAGTTGCAGGCCCGCCGGCCGGACCGGGTGCTCGCCACCAACGTCGAGTTCTGGTCGGCCGTGGTGCTCGACTTCGCCGAGGTGCCAGCGCACATGTTCACCTCCATGTTCACCTGTGCCCGGATGGGCGGCTGGAGCGCCCACATCCTGGAGCAGAAGAAGCTCCAGCGGCTGGTACGCCCCTCGGCCCGCTACGTGGGTCCGGGCACCCGCAAGCCGCACGAGGTCGACGGCTGGGACGCCGTCCCGCACGACGTCTGAGGTGTAAGGAAGGGCACCTTTATAACGCCTGCGGTATAGGAAGGTGCCCTTCCTTACATCCACCCGCCGACCCGAGCCGGCTGCCGGGGCGGCGGGCGGGTAACGGGTGGCGGCGGATGTGGGCGACGCCACGGGCTGTGGCGGACGCCTCACGGTTCAGGGTGGGACCAGCACCCGGACCGGCCGTGACTGGTGCGAGGATGAAGTCCGGCAGCGCTGCCGGACGGGCTTTGACCCGGCAACGCCGTGCGACTACGCACGCGCCCGCCATCGGTCCACGCCCATTCTGCTCACCCGGGCACCGACCATGCGGAAGGATCTTGAACACCGTGGCTGACGCACCGACCATCCGGATTCCCGACGAGATCAAGCCCGCCGACGGCCGATTCGGCTGCGGGCCGTCCAAGGTCCGTCCGGCGGCGGTCTCCGCGCTCGCCGAGGTGGCCACCAGCTACCTGGGCACCTCGCACCGGCAGAAGACCGTCCGCGACCAGGTGGCGCGGCTGCGCTCGGGCATCGCTGAGTTCTTCTCCCTCCCCGAGGGCTACGAGGTGGTCATCGGCAACGGTGGCACCACCGCCTTCTGGGAGGTCGCCACGTTCGGGCTGATCCGCGACCGGGCCCAGTTCGCCAGCTTCGGCGAGTTCGGCGCGAAGTTCGCCAAGGCCGTCAAGGATGCTCCCTTCCTGGGCGAGCCGACGATCCGCAAGTCCGACGCGGGCAGCGCACCGACCCTGGTCGCCGAGGCCGGCGTGGACGTCTACGCCACCCCGCACAACGAGACCTCGACCGGTGTGGCGGTGCCGATCGAGCGGGTGGCCGGTGCCGACCCCGGCTCGCTGCTGCTGGTCGACGCCACCTCCGGTGCCGGTGGGCTTGAGGTCAACGTCGGTGAGACCGACGTGTACTACTTCGCTCCGCAGAAGTGCTTCGGCTCCGACGGCGGGCTCTGGCTGGCCCTGATGTCGCCCGCCGCGCTGGAGCGGGCCGCCGCGATCAAGGGCTCGGGGCGGTACATTCCGGCGTTCCTCGACCTGGTCACCGCGATCGACAACTCGCGGCTGGAGCAGACGTACAACACCCCGGCGCTGGCGACCATCTTCCTCGCCGCCGAGCAGACCGACTGGATGAACTCCCAGGGCGGTCTGGCCTGGGCGGCCAAGCGCACCGCCGAGAGTGCCGCGATCATCTACGGCTGGGCCGAGCGCTCCGCCGTCGCCACGCCGTTCGTCACCGACCCGGCGCTGCGCTCCAACGTGGTCGCCACCATCGACTTCGCCGACGGGGTGGACGCCACCGCGATCGCCAAGGCACTGCGCGCCAACGGCATCGTCGACACCGAGCCGTACCGCAAGCTGGGCCGCAACCAGCTGCGGGTCGCGCTCTTCCCGGCCGTGGAGCCGGCCGACGTCGAGGCGCTGACCGCGTCCATCGACTACGTCGTCGAGCGGCTGTAGTACCGCCGACAGTCGTCGCGGCCCGGGTCCGGCATCCCGATCGGGTGCCGGGCCCGGCCGGACGAACGTCGGGGATGGACCTCCGGTACCCCGGGGACCGGGGCGACACCGCAGCACGTCGGCCTGTGCGCCACACCACTGTCCGCCGTCGACAGCTGACCCGCCGAACAGCGGCGGAGCAGCGGATCTGCCGCTTACCCGGGCGTGGCGTCTCCCACCCGGGGACGGATGGGCGTACCGTGGAGCGCAACGCCCCGGGTGGTCGGCTCGTGGCGTACGGCCAGCGAAGCGGGACGGAGGCAACGCGATGCGCCCAGTACGCTTCGTCGCCCTCTCCGAGGACGGCCAGGCCCTGGTGCTCGCCGACGAGGTTGGGCGACTGCTCGCCCTGCCGTTGGACGAGCGGGTCGCCGGAGCGCTGCAAGCCGAGCCGGGCACGCCCACGCTCGCGGTGGCAGCCGCCACCGCCGACCCGGTGCCCTCCCTGTCTCCTCGGGACATCCAGGCCCGAATCCGCTCCGGCGAGTCCGCTGAGGACGTCGCCCGGATCGCCGGCGTCCCGGTCGACCGGGTGCTCCGCTACGCCGGGCCGGTGCTCCAGGAGCGTGCGATGCTCGCCCAGCACGCGCGGCGGACCCGGCTCAAGGGTGCCGAGAAGCCGACGCCGCTGGCCGAGGTGGTGAACGGTCGGCTCGCGCAGCACGGGATCGACACCGAGAAGATCTCCTGGGACGCGTGGCGTCGCGACGACGGCACCTGGCGGATCGTCGCCACCTGGCCGTCTGGCAAGGCCACCGCCCAGGCGGCCTGGGATCTGGACAAGACCCGGCAGACGGTCACCCCGCACGACGACATGGCGCAATACCTATGCGCCGAGCGTCCGACACCGATCCTCGGTCAGGAACCAGCACCGGAGCGGGGCGGCCACGCCCTGCCCGGCCCGTCGCGTGGCGAGCCAAGCCGGGGTGGGCACGGGCTGCCGTCGCCCGCCGAGCCGGGGCGCTCGGGTCGTGACCCGATCCGGGCCGGTCGTGACGCCCTGCTCGCCTCCCTCGACCGGCCGCTGGGTTCGACCTCGGGGCGCGGTCTCGAATCGCGCTCGCCGGCCGCGCTCGCGGGTGGTTCGGAGTCGCAGCGTCAGCGGGCGGTGTCCGGGGGTGCTGCGGCGCTGCTCGGGGGTGGCCAGGGTTCGGCCTTCGACGACGACGCGGACGCACCCAAGGAGGTTCCGGCCGTGCCCTCGCTGGCGGTGCTGCGGCCCCGCCGGACGAACGCGCCGACCGGTGGTGCCACCGAGTCCAGCGAGGCCGGCGGCAAGCCGCGCAAGCGGCTCCCCAGCTGGGACGACGTCCTCTTCGGCAGCGGCCCGGCGGCGCGCGAGTCATCCTGACCCGTGGCCGCCACGGCCAGCCGTCGGCCTTCCAAGCGGCCAGGCGGCGAGCCGGTGGTAACGCGACGGGGATCCGGGTCGGCTCTGCGCCAGCACCAGTTCCGTTGCTGGCCAGGGCGGCCCGAGGTAGCTGTCGAGTGCCGCCAGGTCCGTCTCGATGTCGTCGTGCGTCATCCGGTCACCGGGGCGGGCGATGGTCAGGTGCGGGCGGAAGGGCTTGTCGTCGTACGGTACCCGGGCCGTGGCCAGTGCGGCGCGTACGACATCAGCCAGCGCCACCAGGCCGGAGACGTCGCCGCGTACGTCGACCCAGAGCACGGTGCCACGGCCCCAGCCGAACCGGCCGCCGCCACCCAGCCGCAGGACGGGTGGGCCGCCCTGTCCCGCCGCCACCACGGCACGCGCACCGTCGACAGCGAGCCCGAGGGCCTGCCGTACGTCGCTCAGCCGCGCCGGATCGACCTCACCGAGGAAGGCGAGCGTGAGGTGGGCATGGGTCGGATCGGCCAGCCGTACGTTGGTGCCGGCCGCCGAGGCCGCCGCCAGGCGTAACCCGGCCACCCGCGCGGTCAGGTGCGCGATGGCCTCGGCCGGCGGGTAGATCGCGGTGAAGAGTCGCACCTGTCACAGGATGACAGTCAGCGGTTCCGTTCGGGTTGCTCGGGGCGGTTGACCGGCAGCCGTAGCCCGGCCGCGTCCAACTCGGCCTCGATCCGCACCCGTTCGATCTGTCGGTCGAGGCCGGTCAACTCGGCGAGATGTTCGCTGATGCCCAAGGCCCGGCAGGCCAGGCTGAGCCGGTGGTCGTACGCGTCGAGTACCTCGCTGTGCCACAGGACTGATCGGCTGCCACCGACCCGGTCCCGACGCAGACACCGCAGGTCGGCGGCGATCTGCTCCAGTGGTCGCCGGTCGGTGCGGTCGAACGCCTCGAGGTCGATTCGCCCGGCGATCGCCTCCGCGTCGGCGGCCTCGTCCAGCCGGGCGATCAGACGCCGCTCCTGACGCTGTCTTCGGCGCCCGCCGGTCAGTCGGTCGACGACCCCGTCGATGCCGATGGCCAGCGCGATCAGCACCGGCACGAAGACCACGGCGACGAGCGCCAGAGCCAGCAGCAGTACGCGTAGGACCTCCACCCGTTGAAGCTATGCCGATGCGCAGCGTAACGTCACCGAGTTTTCGTATCCGGCCGCGCCCGGCTCACACCTCGGTGACGTAGAAGCGGGGCAGCGGAAGGACCTGGAACCGCAGCCGGGCTCCGGCCCGGCGCAGTTGCCAGGCCAACGCGAGCAGTGCGGTGGTCAGCGAGAGCAGGCCACCGGCCCAGATGCTGGCTCCGGCGCCGAAGGTCTCCGCGACCCAGCCGATGATCGGTGCGCCGACCGGATTGGTACCCAGGAAGACCAGCACCCACAGGGCCATCACCCGGCCCCGGAACGCGGCGTCGGTGCCGAGCTGCACCCGCTGGTTCGCGGCCTGGGCGAAGTAGACCATGAAGAAGCCGGTCAGCGGCAGCAGGGCGACCACCATCCAGTACGCCGGGGCGAGCCCGACGAGCGTGCCGAAGGTGGCGCAGCCGATCGCGGCACCCAGCACCAACCAGACCGAGGGTCGGCTACGCCGTCCGGTCCCGGCCAGCGCACCGATCAGCGCGCCGACCGCCAGCGTGGTGCTGAACAGGCCGAACGACGCCGCTCCGGTGTTGAAAACGGTCTTCGCCAGGGCCGCGAGCGTCAACTGGAAGTTGAACAACGACATCCCGATCACCGACATCACCACCATCGGCAGCAGGAGGTCGGGGCGGCGACCGACGTAGCGCAGCCCGTCGAGCACGGTCGCGGCGGCCCGTTCGTCCCGTGATGGCAGCGGATCCCGATGCAGTTCGGCCGGACGCATCCGGATCACCGTGACCAGCGGTGCGATCGAGCTGAGCGCGGTGAACAGGAAGACCGGCCCGACGTCGAAGACGGCGATGGCCAGACCCGCCACGGCCGGACCGACGATCCGGGCCGAGTTGAACACGGCCGCGTTGAGCGAGAGCGCGTTGGGCAGCAGCGACATGCCGACCAGTTCGGAGACGAACGCCTGCCGCACCGGGGTCTCCACCGCGTTGGCCACACCGAGCAGCGCGGCGAAGACGAAGACGTGCCAGAGCTGAACCAGGCCGGTGAGCACCAGCACGCTCATCGCCAGCGACAGCACGGTCCAGAACGCGTTGGCGATGAACAGGAGCATCCGCTTGTCGTACCGGTCGGCGAGCCGGCCGGAGAGCAGCGTGAGCAGCAGCACCGGGGTGAACTGGAGCGCGACGACCACGCCGAGCGCGGTCGCCGAGTCACCGGAAAGCTCGAGGACCAGCCAGTCCTGGGCGATGAACATCATCCAGACACCGATCAACTTGACCAGTTGCCCGAATGCGAAAAGCCGATAGTTGCGGACCTGTAACGACTGGAACATCGTGCTCAGCCTTGCCTGCACTCTTGGTGCGCCTCCTCGCGGTCGTACGCGTCGTCAACGACGGACGGCACGGCGCGGGGCGCACACCATGTGTGCGCGGCGTCAGGCGTGGGAGATTCTCTGCAGGATCTCCGCAGCTTGGTGCAGCGTCTTCCGGTCTGTGTCGCTCAACTCGGCCAGCCTGCGGGCCAGCCACTCGTCCCGGACCCGCTCGAACTGGTCGAGCACGGCCCGTCCTCCCTCGGTCGTCGCGAGGATGACCTGCCGACCGTCGGTCGGGTGTGGAGTGCGTTGCACGAGGCCACGCTCCTCCAGCTTCGCGACGATCTTCGTCATCGTCGGTGGCTGGACCCGTTCGACGTCGGCGAGTTCCCGCGGCGTGAGCGCGCCCGCCAGCCGAAGGCTGGTGAGCGCGGACAGTTGGGTGACCGTGAGGTCACCAACCGGTCGGGCCTGTCGAACCCGCCGGTTCAACCGGGTGATCGCATCACGCAGCTGAAGGGCCAGCTGCGCCGGTGGCATGCTCTGAGCCGTCACCGTCCGCTCCGTCACGATAGTTAGCCTAACTAAGTAGCTGACCGAACCGCAGCTGATATGAGCATGCTCACCCTGACGTTTCCCCTGCTCCGGGCCGGGCGCGCCGATCTGCGTTCGGTGGATCACACACGCCCGGCCCGGTGACAAGTCAGAAGAGCAGCGCCTCGATCGGACCGCGAAGGAAGTACACCACGAACAGCGCCGCCACCGCGTACAGCAGCGGGTGAACCTCCCGCGACTTGCCCTTGGCCAGCTTGACCACCACGTACACGATCAGGCCGGCTCCGATCCCGTTGGAGATCGAGTAGGTGAACGGCATCAACACGATGGTGAGGAAGGCCGGGATGGCGATCTCGTAGTCGGACCAGTCGATGGTCCGCACCGCCGTCATCATCAGGAAGCCGACCACCACCAGCGCCACGGACGCCGCCTCGAACGGTACGACCACCACCAACGGCGCCAGGAACATGGCCAGCAGGAAGAGCACGCCGGTGACCAGGTTGGCCACCCCGGTCCGGGCGCCCTCCGCGACACCGGCGGCACTCTCGATGTACGACGTGTTGCTGGAGACGCTGGCCGCACCACCACTGGCCGCCGCGATCGAGTCGACCAGCAGGATCTCCTTGGTGCGCGGCGGGGTGCCCTCCTCGTCGAGCATGCCGCCCTCCTGACCGACGGCGACCATCGTGCCCATCGTGTCGAAGAAGTCGGTGATGAGCAGGGTGAAGATGAACATCAGCACGACCAGCCAACTGGCCCGCTCCCACGAGCCCAGCACGTTGAACTGCCCGAGCAGGGACAGGTCAGGCACGTCGACCGGGTTGCTCGGCAGCGTCGGGACGTTCAGCGACCAGCCCTTCGGGTTCGGCGCACCGTCGACGAAGGACGGGCCGATGTTGCCCACCGCCTCCACCACCATGGCCAGCGCCGTGGAGGCGAGGATGCCGACCAGGATCGCGCCCTTCACCCGGCGTACCACCAGCACCAGGGTCACCAGCAGGCCCACCACGAAGACCAGCATCGGCCAGCTGACCAGCTTGCCGCCGATGCCGAGGCCGACCGGGACGGTGGTGTTCGCCTCGTCCGGGATCCGCCGGACGAACCCGGCGTCCACCAGACCGATGATGGTGAGGAACAGGCCGATGCCGACCCCGATCGCCGTCTTCAGCTGGGTGGGCACCGAGCGGAACACGGCGGTACGCAGCCCGGTCAGCACCAGCACCGCGATGATCAGACCTTCGATCACCACCAGGCCCATCGCGTCGGCCCAGGTCATCTCGGGGGCGATCTCGTACGCCACCAGAGCGTTGACGCCGAGGCCAGCAGCGACCGCCAAGGGGAACCGGCCGACCACGCCCATCAGGATGGTCATCAGACCCGCGACCAGAGCGGTGGCCGCCGCGATCGCGGGAATCGGCAGGGTGTTGCCGTCTCCGTCGACGGCGCCGCCGAGGATGAGCGGATTGAGCACCACGATGTACGCCATCGTGAAGAAGGTGGCCAGGCCACCGCGTAGCTCGCGGGTGAGCGTGGAGCCGCGGGCTGTGATCTCGAAGTATCGGTCGAAGCCGTTGCGTGGCTGACCGGAGCCGGGTGGCGTGCCGTTATCGGGCGGCGCTACTGCCATCAGGAACCTCACAGCGAATCATCGGGTTGTCGCGCGCATCGTCGCAGATGGCCGGCCTGGCAGGAAACGGGGTCACGTACCCTGGTCAGGTGTCCGCCCCACCACCCCGCCCCGAGCCGCTCGACCCGCCGATGGTGCCGTTCGCCCTCGCCGGGATGGCGATCTGGGCCGTCACCGGGCTGGTGTTGCTGATCTTCCGCGAATGGCTGGTCGCCCACGGTCACGAGAACTGGCTCTGGGTCTGCCTGGCCGGATTCCTGTGGGGTTTCCCCGGTTTGGCGGTCATGATGCGGCACGACGCCAATCGCCGCCGCCGTCGCGGCACCGCCTGAACCGGCGGCAACGGCCCCACGATCAGGAGTGGCCGTACGGCTCCGCCGGCTCGCCGTCTTCGACGGACCCGGGCGCCCGGCTGACCGGCACCGGCTCCACCGCGCTGTCGTCGTAGACGGTGGGCATCTCGTCGACCGCCGTGTCCACCTCGACCAACGTCTCCGAGTGGGCGCCGCAGCCGTGGTCGGCGCTGACCACCCGGCCGTCGTCGGGCGCGTAGAAGTTGCCGCAGACGCCGAAGCACTGCCGCAGCTTGCCGGCGAGCGGCAGGTAGAAACCGCAGGTGCCGCAGCGGGCGGCGGCGGGCGCGGAGGTGGAGATCGGCGCCGAGGGGCCGTGATCGCCGTCGTACCAGCGCTGAGCCGTCTCGATCCGCCCCTCCCGCGACATGACCCGGGTCCGACCCAGCCCCAACTCCCAGGCGGTCTCCTCGACCGCCGGGTCGTCGGAGAGCAGGTAGCCGGGTTGCAGGCGCTCGTCGTCCGACGGGGTCGGCAGCAGATCGCCGGGGCCCAGGTCACCGGGCTTCAACCGCTCCTGCCAGGGCAGCCAGCCCGGGGCGAGCAACGCGTCCGGCCCGGGTAGCAGGACGGTCTCGCAGATCGTCACCGTCCGGCTGCGCGGCACCCGGGTCACGGTGACCGCCCACCGCCAACCGCGGTAACCGGCCAGCCGGCACTCGAAGTAGTGGGTGACGAGACGGTCACCCTCGGCCACGGCCTGGAGGTGATCGCCGACGTCGTCGGGGCCCACCTCGGTGATGCCGGCGCGGGCCACCTCGACGGCGGCGGCGCAGACCTGGTCAAGGCGAGCGGCACGAGCGGAGACGGGCCTGGTCACCCGACCATTGTTCCCCATCGGGTGGGCCGCCTGTGAGGCACTCCCCAGAGGTGTTCTCGGCCGGTGGCGCAGCATCGCCCGAGCCGATGGTTCAGGATGGGTGCCATGCCGCTGTTCTCCCGCGCTGAGCGGTCCCTCCTCGGGCGGACCGTCGGCACCGGCATCCGCGCCACCCGGCTGATGCTGCGTGGCTCACTGACCAGCGGTCGATGGGTGACCCGCAGTGCCGCTCGGGCCCGGGCCAGGGGCGCGGGCGGCGAGACCGGCATGGTCCGCCTGTTCGACCTGCACGCGGTCTCCTGCGCCGGTGACACGCTGATCGCCATCGGGCTGGCCGGGACGATCTTCTTCAACGTGCCGCTCGGCGAGGCACGGAGCAAGGTCGCGCTCTACCTGCTGGTGACCATGGTGCCCTTCGCCATGCTCGCTCCGGTGGTCGGGCCACTGCTCGACCACTTCCGGCACGGTCGGCGGTACGCGTTGGCCACGACCATGCTGGGGCGGGCGTTCCTGGCCTGGATGATCTCCGACTACATCCACGGCTTCGGGCTGTACCCGGCCGCCTTCGGGGTGCTGGCGCTGTCCCGGGCGTACGGGGTGGCACGTTCCGCCGCCGTACCCCGGCTGCTGCCGGAAGGGCTCGGCCTGTCCCAGGTCGGTGCGCGGGCCAGCGTCTATGGCACGGTCGCCGGGGCGCTGGTCGCCCCGATCGGGCTGGCTGCGTTCTGGTTCGGCCCGCAGTGGCCGTTGCGGGTCGCGTCAGTGATCTTCCTGGTCGGCATGGTGATCTCCCTCCGGCTGCCGCCGAAGGCCGATTCCGAACCGCCGGAACGGGTGCCGCGACCCCTGCGAGCGCTGCGTCGGGCCACGGACGACCGGCCACTGGGCCGGGGGCGGCCCGCCGGACGCCTGGTGATCTCGACGCTGGTCGGCGCGGCCACGTTACGCGCGATCTACGGCTTCCTGCTGCTGTTCCTGGCCTTCACCATCAAGGCCGGTGACCTGACCACCGTGGTGTTCGGCCGGGACCTCGGTGACGAGGGAGCACTCGGCCTGGTCGGGGGCGCGCTGGCCATCGGCACCTTCCTCGCCACCGCGATCGGCACCCGGCTGCGCATCCACCGGCCCGCCGCCCTCCAGTCCAGCGGCATCGTGATCGTCGCCGGGGTGGCCGTACTCACCGTGGTGAACTTCTCGCTGCCGATGGTCGCCCTGCTCTGCGTGGTGGCGGCCATGATGAGCGGCATCGCCAAGCTGGCCGTGGACGCCTCGATCCAGGAGCGCATCTCGGAACGCCTTCGGGCCAGCTCCTTCGCCCACTCCGAGACCGTGCTGATGCTCGCCTTCGTCGCCGGTGGCGGGCTGGGGCTCGTACCCTTCGACGGCCGGATCGGCATCGCCGTCGCCGCTGCCGTCGGCGCGCTCGCCGCCGCTCGCGGCCTGGTGATGGCTCGGCGACTGCGCGCCGAGCGGCTGCGTGGACGGCCGCTGACCGACGACGAGTTGCACGCCGAGAAACAGGCCGAGGAGGAAGCGGCCGACGAGGACCACGTCGCCGAGGCCACCCCCATGTCGCCGGCCCCCGTCCAGGGTGGCCGGGACCCTGAGGAATCGGAGATGGCACCGCCCGGCTTCCACATCTACCGCCCCTCCTCGACGGTCACCGGTTCCGCTGGCGGCGAAGACGAGACGCGGCGCAGTTCACCGGGCCCACTGTCGTGAGCGGTCTGCTCGTGGTGACCGCGGTACCGGCCGAGGCGGAGGCGATCCAGGCCGGGCTCGCCGACCCGGCCGTCGCGGTGCTGCCGGTGGGGGTCGGCCCGGCGGTCGCCGGTGCGGCGACCGCCCGTTTGCTGGCGCTCGCCGAGTTGGCCGGCCGCCCGTACCGGGCAGTGGTCAGTGCGGGGGTCGCCGGTGGCTTCACCGATCGGGTCGCCGTCGGCGACACCGTGATCGGCACCCGGGCCGTCGCCGCCGACCTGGGCGCGGAGTCACCCGAGGGCTTCATTCCGATCGACGAACTCGGTATGCCGGCTGAGCTACTCGGCGGCGGTCCGGCCCTCGACGCCGACCCGGCGTTGCTGGACGCCCTGCGCACGGCGCTGCCGACCGCGACCGTGGGGCCGGTGCTGACGGTCAGCACCGTCACCGGCACCACCGCCGGCACCGACGAACTGGTCCGGCGCTACCCCGACGCGGTGGCCGAGGCCATGGAGGGATACGGCGTCGCGGTCGCCGCCAGCCAGGCCGGAGTGCCCTTCGTCGAGCTGCGCACCGTCTCGAACCCGATCGGCCCCCGCGACCGCGCGGCCTGGCGGTTGCGCGACGCCCTCACCGCCCTCACCGCCGCCGCCGTCGCCCTACGCTGACCCGCCGACCCATCCAAGATCCGCGCAACTTCGGCGATGTTGCTGGCTCAGGCCGAGCTGAGGCAGCAACATCCGGGAAGTTGTCCGGATCTTGGATGGGGTGGGGGGTGGCGTGCTGGGGGCGGGTCAGGTGGGCCGGGCTACGGTGGGGGGGTGGCGCTCTCGCTGGCGATCTCGCCCTGCCCCAACGACACGTTCGCCTTCCACGCCCTGGTGCACGGACAGGTGCCCGGCGCACCGCCAGTCGAGGTGACGTACGCCGACGTCGACGTCACCAACACGGCCGCCGAGCGTGGCGCTTTCGACCTGGTGAAGGTCAGCTACGCGGCGCTGCCGTGGCTGCTGGAGAAATACCACCTGCTGCCCTGCGGGGGCGCCTTGGGTCGGGGGTGCGGCCCGTTGGTACTCACCCGGGCCGGTCACGGCGGCGCGCCGGACCGGGCCGACCTCACCGACGCCACCGTGGCGGTCCCCGGCGACCGGACCACGGCCTACCTGCTGTTCCGGCTGTGGGCGGCCGGACGGACACCGCGCCGCATCGAGGTGGTCCCGTTTCACGAGATCATGCCGGGCGTCGCCGCTGGGCGGTACGACGCCGGCCTGGTGATCCACGAGGCCCGGTTCACCTACCCACGGCACGGTCTCACCGCCCTGGTCGACCTGGGCGAGTGGTGGGAGTCCGACACCGGCCTGCCGATCCCGCTCGGTGCCATCCTGGCCCGTCGGGGCGTGGTCGACCCGCACCAGGCCGCCGATTGGATCCGGGACTCCGTCCAGCGGGCCTGGGCCGACCCGGCGGCCAGCCGGGCGTACGTGCTGGAGCACGCCCAGGAGATGGAGCCCGACGTGGTGGACCGGCACATCGGTCTCTACGTCAACGAGTTCACCGCGGACCTGGGTGACGCGGGTCTCGCTGCCGTCGAGGCGCTGCTCGGCCGGGCCGCCGACGCCGGGCTCGTGCCTCAGACCTCCAGCTCGCGGGCGACCGCGTGGACCAGCTGAGCGATCTTCTGCGCGGTCCGGCGGTCCGGGAAGCGACCCCGACGCAGGTCGGGCTGAACCTTCGCCTCCAGCACCTTGATCATGTCTTCCACCAGGCCGTGCAGCTCCTCGGCGGGACGGCGGCGCAGCTCCGCCACGGACGGCGGCGCATCCAGGAGCTTCACCCCCATCGCCTGCGCGCCTCGCCGGCTGTCCACCACGCTGAAGTCGACCCGTTGGCCGCCCTTGAGATCGGTGACCCCCACCGGTAGCGCGCCCTTCGGCAGGAACACGTCGCCACCCTCGTCACTGGTGACGAACCCGTATCCCTTGGCCGCGTCGTACCACTTCACTCGACCCGTAGGCACCTGAGAACCTCTGCTTCGCTTGAACCGTCTACTACCTCAAGGCTAGCCGGATCATCCCGTCGAGCGCCGCTGGGAATCCGGTGAGATCCGCCAGCACCACCGCCGCCCCGGCGGAGCGCAGTTCATCCGCCGAACATGGGCCCGTGGCCACCGCGATTCCGGGCACCCCGGCCGCCTCGGCGGCCACCATGTCCGCCACATGGTCGCCGACGTAGTGGGTCGCCCCGTGTGCCCGCAACGCGGTCGCCTTCTCCTCGGCGAACAGGTCACCGGCCAACTCGTCCACGACCAGCCCCAGATGGTCCAGATGCAGCCGCGCCAACCTACCGATCTTCGAGGTGACCACCAGCACCCGGCCGCCCCGCTCGCGGACCGCGGCGAGCGCCGCCTCCGCACCGGGCAACGGCACGGTCGGCGTGATCGCGTACGCCGGGTACAACTCGCGGTAGACCGACACCGCCTCCTCGACCTGCTCCGGCGGGAACCACCGGGCGATCTCGGTACGCAGCGGCGGGCCGAGCCGGGACACGGCGGCGTCGGCGTCGACGGGTACGCCGGTCCGCTCGGTCAGGGCGCGGTAGGTAGCGGCGATACCGGGGCGCGAGTCGACGAGCGTCATGTCAAGGTCGAATCCGACGGTCAGCGAGGACATGTGGGAAAGCTACCCGGCCAGCCGGAGCGGCCGGGACGTCCGATGGGCGAGAGTGGCCCCCACCGGGCTAGCGTGGAACGACGATGAGCACCTCACTCGCCGACCACCTGCGGTCGCTGTCCGACGAGTCCCTCGCCGCGCTCCTCCAGCTGCGGCCCGACCTCGTCGTGCCGGTCCCCGCCGACGTGGCCGCCCTCGCCATCCGGGCACAGTCCCGCGTCTCGGTGTCGCGCGCCCTCGACGGGCTGGACCAGTTCACGCTCCAGATCCTGGACGCCGCCCGGTTGACCCGTGACCCGGCCGACGGCACCACCTCGGTCGACGGGGTGCTCGCCCTGGCCACCGCCGGGCCCAACCCGCCCGCGCCCACCACCATCCGGGCCGCCGTCGACCGGCTACGCGCCCGGTTCCTGCTGTACGGCCCGGACAACGCCCTGCGACTCGTCGGTGGCATCGACGAGATCTCGCCGTACCCCGCGGGCCTCGGCCGACCGGCGACGGAGCTGGACGCGCGCACGGCGGCGCTCTGCGCGGACCCGGCGAAGCTGCGGCGGACGCTGCTGTCCGCGCCACCGTCGGCCCGGGCGATCCTGGACCGGCTGGCCGCCGGTCCGCCGGTCGGCAGCGTGCCGCCCGGCGCGTTGCAGGCACCGGCGATCGGCGCGGACGACGACCTGCCGCCGGACGACACCAACGGCGGGGCACCGACCGGGTCGCCGGTGCGCTGGCTGGTCGACCATCGGCTGCTGGTGCGGGTCTCCGGCGGTAAGAACGGCACCAACGGGATGGTCGAGCTGCCCCGGGAGGTCGGGCTGCTGCTGCGCCGGGAGACCGGGCCGCTGGGGCCGCTGCGCAGCAGCCCACCCCAGGTCACGGCCACTGTGCGCGAGCCGAAGGCAGCCGACTCCGCCGGAGCCGGGCAGACCATGGAGGTGGTACGTCACACCGAGGCGCTGCTGGAGCAGTTGGCCGCCGAACCAGCGCTGGTGCTGCGCTCCGGCGGGATCGGCGTGCGGGACCTGCGCCGGCTGGTGCGGGCCACCGGGCTGGACGAGCCGACCGCCGCGCTGCTGCTGGAGGTGGCGTACGCGGCCGGGCTGGCCGGTGAGCTGGAGTTGCCCGGCGTCGCCGGGCGTTACGGTGCCGACCAGCAGGTGCTGCCCACCGCCGGGTACGAGGTGTGGCGGGCCGGGTCACTGGCCCAGCGCTGGGAGCAGTTGGCCCGGGCCTGGCTGACCATGACCCGACAGGTCGGACTGGTCGGCCAGCGGGACGACCGGGACCGCCCGATCACCGTGCTGTCGGCGGAGGCGGAACGGGCCGGTGCACCCGCCGCCCGGCAGGCGGTGCTCGGCGTACTCGCGGATCTGGAACCGGCCAGCGCCCCCAGCGTCGACGAGGTGCTGGCGCTGCTGGACTGGCGAGCGCCGCGCCGCAGCCGTGGCCGGGAGAACGCACACCGGGAGGTGCTGGCCGAGGCGGCCACGCTGGGAGTGACCGGGCTGGGTGCGCTCACCTCGTACGGGCGGCTGCTGCTGGCCGAGGCGACGGCGGGCGAGGAAGGCGCGACGGACGACCCGCTGGGTCTCCGGGCCGACGCCGAGGACGGCGGCAGTGCGGTCCGGGTGCTGGACACGCTGCTGCCCGCCCCGGTGGACCACTTCCTCGTCCAGGCCGACCTGACCGTGGTGGTACCCGGGCCTCCGGAGCCGGCGCTCGCCGCCGAACTGGAGCTGATCGCCGAACCGGAGTCGGCAGGCGGGGCGAGCGTGCACCGGATCACCACGGCCAGTGTGCGGCGCGCCCTGGACGCCGGCTACTCCGCCGACGACCTCCAGGAACTGTTCCGTCGCCGGTCCCGCACCCCGATCCCGCAGGGTTTGACGTACCTGGTCGACGACGTTGCCCGCAAGCACGGCGGTCTGCGGATCGGCTCCGCCGGGGCGTACCTGCGCAGCGACGACGAGGCTCTGCTGGCCGAGGTGCTGGCCGACCGGCGGGTCGAGGCGTTGACGCTACGGCGGCTCGCGCCGACCGTGCTGGTGACCCCGTTCCAGGCCAATCGGCTGATCAGCGTGCTACGGGAGGCCGGGTACGCCCCGGTGGCCGAGGATGCCACCGGCTCGACGGTGCTCACCAAACCGAAGACCCGACGGGCACCGGCCAGGGTGACCGGGGCCACCCGGACCCTCGACCCGCTCGCCACGCCACGTCTGCCACTGCCGCGCCTGCTCGGCGTGGTGGAGCAGATCCGGCGCGGCGACGCGGCGGCACGGGCCGCGCGACGGGCCCCGGCGGTGGTGCGGGGAGCGTCGCCGGACGGTCCGGTGTCCGCGCACAGTCACCAGGACGCCATCGCCGTGCTGCAACAGGCGGTACGGGACAAGGCGCTGGTCTGGGTCGGCTACGTCGACGCGCACGGGGCGACCGCGTCCCGCCTGGTGCGGCCGGTCTCGCTCGGCGCGGGCTACCTGCGCGCCGAGGACGAACGCACCGAGATGCTGCACACCTTCGCGCTGCACCGGATCACCGCGGCGGTGCTGGAGAAGTAGGGCTCGGCCGCGCTCAGCGGCGGCTGCGCCGTACCGACCCGACGATCGCCACCAGCAACAGCAGGGCGAACCCGGTGCCGGCGGCCTCACCGACCGAGTCGACGAAGCCCTGCTGGAGCACCAGCCAGCCGAAGAGGAACCATCCGAACAGGACGACACCGACGATCGCGTACGCGATCACCGTGGCGGTGGAGACGGGCTCGGTCGACTCTGCCTGCTCGCGCTCGGGGACAACTTCCTGGTCAACAGTCATCTACCCTCCCCCGTACGATCCGTGCCTGGACGTCAAGGGTGTCATTCTCGACGGCTGTCGACCAGCACCGTCACGTACCGATCCGGCTCGGATCCACCCGCCGGGCCGCCGGTAAGGGGTTCGCCGGTACGGCCCGGGGCGCGCCGCTCGCCCCCGTTGGCTTGCCCACGGCGACGGGAAGGGCCCCCGCTTCCTGGCCCGTCGGACCGTGGATCGAACGCGCTACGCACCGGAACCGACCGGCATGACGACCGCGAGGACGTACGGTGGCCCGTCCGCGACTGACCGACCGTCGACCTCGACAGCTCGTCCCCTACTGCTAGACGCACATGACTACCAGCAAGGTTGCGCAAAAGTGAGCACATTCTTGGCAACTGCCACCGCGTGCAACACTGGATGGTCGCCCGGTGCCAGGTCAGCTGCGTGCTCAGGCGGCCGGATCAGCCGTACGGACGAGAGGATTCGGCGTGAGTGGTGGACCCCTTATCGTGCAGTCGGACAAGACCCTCCTGCTGGAGATCGATCACCCCGACGCACAGTCCTGCCGGATGGCCATCGCCCCCTTCGCCGAGTTGGAGCGCTCGCCCGAGCACGTGCACACGTACCGGCTGACGCCGCTCGGGCTGTGGAACGCCCGCGCCGCCGGCCACGACGCCGAGGGCGTGGTGGACGCCCTGCTCAAATATTCGCGGTATCCGGTGCCGCACGCGCTGCTGGTCGACGTGGCCGAGACCATGGACCGCTACGGTCGCCTCCAGCTCGCCAACGACCCGGCGCACGGTCTCGTCCTGCGCGCCCTGGACCGGGTGGTGCTCGTCGAGGTGGCCAAGAGCAAGAAGCTCGCCGGGATGCTCGGCAACCGCATCGACGACGACACCATCGCGGTGCACCCGTCCGAGCGGGGGCGGCTCAAGCAGGCCCTGCTGAAGCTCGGCTGGCCGGCGGAGGACCTCGCCGGATACGTCGACGGGGAGGCGCACCCGATCGAGCTGGCCGAGGCCGGCAAGGACGGCGGAAAGCCGTGGACGCTGCGGTCGTACCAGCGGGAGGCGGTCGAGGCGTTCTGGGCCGGCGGATCGGGCGTGGTGGTGCTGCCCTGTGGCGCCGGTAAGACGTTGGTGGGGGCGGCGGCGATGGCCGAGGCGAAGGCCACCACGCTGATCCTGGTCACCAACACGGTGGCGGGGCGGCAGTGGAAGCGGGAGTTGATCGCCCGTACCTCGCTGACCGAGGAGGAGATCGGCGAGTACTCGGGCGAGCGCAAGGAGATCCGCCCGGTCACCATCGCCACCTACCAGGTGCTGACCTCGCGTAAGAAGGGTGTCTTCACCCACCTGGACCTGTTCGGCGCCCGCGACTGGGGCCTGGTCGTCTACGACGAGGTGCACCTGCTGCCCGCGCCGATCTTCCGCTTCACCGCCGACCTCCAGGCCCGCCGCCGGTTGGGCCTGACCGCCACCCTGGTCCGCGAGGACGGCCGGGAGGGCGACGTGTTCAGCCTGATCGGCCCGAAGCGGTACGACGCGCCCTGGAAGGACATCGAGTCGCAGGGCTGGATCGCCCCCGCCGAGTGTGTCGAGGTGCGGGTCACCCTGACCGACGCCGAACGGATGTCGTACGCGACAGCCGAGGCGGAGGAGCGGTACCGGATGGCGGCCACCGCCCGCACCAAGCTGCCGGTGGTACGCGCCCTGGTCGACCGGCATCCGGACGAGCAGACGCTGGTCATCGGCGCGTACATCGACCAGCTGCACCAGCTGGGGGAATACCTGGACGCCCCGATCGTGCAGGGCTCCACCACCAACAAGGAGCGTGAACGCCTCTTCGACGCGTTCCGCACCGGGGAAATCCGCACGCTGGTGATCTCGAAGGTGGGGAACTTCTCCATCGATCTGCCGGAGGCGGCGGTGGCGATCCAGGTCTCCGGCACGTTCGGCTCCCGCCAGGAGGAGGCGCAGCGCCTGGGGCGGGTGCTGCGCCCGAAGGCCGACGGTCGGCAGGCGCACTTCTACACCGTGGTCTCCCGGGACACCATCGACACCGAGTACGCCGCCCACCGGCAGCGCTTCCTCGCCGAGCAGGGGTACGCGTACACCATCGTCGACGCCGACGACGTCCTCGGCCCGACGCTGCCCACGGTCGACTGAGCGACGCTTTGGTCGACCCGACAGCGGTCTCTCTCCGCCGCCGTTATCCGGCATCAGGCTCCGGCTACGGGTCCGGGCTTATGCCGCCACGAGTGTCGTCGGCGTGTTTGAGCAACCTGGTGATGCGTGGGCGGTGTCCACGCCATCCCAACACCGCCACATTCCGCATAGGTGGGTTCAGTTGAGCCTCGGCCGGGGTACGCCGACCTTCTCGATGCGGGCGGCGATGGATCCGACGAAGGCGACGAACCCGATCTCCGGGTCGGGTTGGCGGATGGGTGCGTCCGGCTCCCGTGAAGATGTAACGAGGCACGTGGCGTCGTACAATCCTGCGTCTATCAACCGCTTGCAGAGGATCGCGTAACGGTCCAGGTAAGAGGTGTCGGAGAAGACAGGGTCGATAGGCAACGTACCGCTCCTTGGTTTGCCCTTGCGCGTCGACCCGTTCGCCTCTTCGACCAGGAGCACGTAGCCGAGCCACGGCCGCAGCCGGCCGAGTAAACCATGCTCATAGGCTCGCCACAGATCGACGGCGCTACCGATCGCCTCCTCGTTGCGGTTGTTGAAGTTGTTGCCGAAAGACGGGCCGACATGCGACTTCAGCTCGATGGCCGCAACCAGCTCCTCCTCGTGAAGCACGACGAGGTCCCACTGCTTTGTGGGCCGGAAATAGCCGGGCAGCTCGATGCCGGACTTGCAACGCACCGCGTCGGGCGGGAAACCAGCATCGCGGAAGACGTTCGCCAGCAGTTCAGTCAGAGCGTCGAGATGCGCACCACCGGTGACTGCGCCACGTCCTCCGGTATCGGCTCTGCCCGACAGCAGCTTCTTCGCGGCCTGCGACTCTCGAACCACCCAGGAGCTACGGATTGCCTCCTCAAACGCCCGCTGGTCCATCGATCAGGTCTCCCGGCTCGTCGATCCCGTACACCCGTAGGGCAACCTCCGTCGCCGCCCGGCTGTTCCGCTTGTCGAAGGCGGCGGCGAGCGCAGCCCGGTCCGCAGCGGAGATGGCCTCGGGTCGGGGTACGCGGATCCGGCGCAGATACTGGGCTTGGAATCGAAGGGTGCCGCCACGCATTTTAACGGCGTAAGCCTCCACGAAGGCTTGTGCGACACGAGAAAGCAGGAGTCCACCTAGGACCCGGAGATCCCAGGTGTCGGAAACGATGTAGTACAAGTTGTGGTGCGGATAGCAGCCACCCTCGTCCAGGACGGGATGCATGGCGTTCTTCATGTCGGGAAACAGCAGTTTCGGACGCTCGATGAGGGAGTGGTCGACCTTGTCGATCGTCCGGTACCAGTGGGCGGGTTGTTTGCCGGCAACGTGCCGCCGTTTGAGGGCCGCCGCGTGCCTCTGGTAGTAGGCCCGCAGGCGAGGCAGGGCATCCAGGTCGACGAGTTGCCCGTCCGTATTCCACGGGTTGACCAGGTAGTGACCGGACCATCGCAGGGTTCCCGATGTCGTGTCACGCACCATCGACAGCGGCAGCAGCCGCTCCGGCTCGACGTCCGCGTCGGTGGTGATGAAGACGCTGTCGGCACCGGTCGCTACCCCGATTCCGACCCGAGTGCCGGTCGCCGCGTCTTGCAGCGGCGGAAAGCGGTCGTTCAGGTCCTCGATCAGCGCCAGCCGTGAGGGCGACCCTGCCGGCCAGGAGTCGCCGCCGTCGAACCAGTGGGGTAGCCGTGCAATCTCGTACCGGTCGTCCGCCCCCGGCCTCGACTCCCGATCGGCGACCCACTTCAACAACTCCGGGGCATCCGGAGCCGCGAAGCCTCGCCGGGCATCGGCCACCACTGCCGCACCCTGGGAGGCATGCCGAAGCACGGTGATCGCTGGATAGGCGGAGACCTGCTCCTCGAACGCGTCGACATCGTGCATGGTGACCGTCACGTCGACGCTGTAGCCGGCAGCAATAAGCTCTCGCAACTGCCGCCCGTACTGGTTGCGCATCCACCGGTCGGCGCAGATGAACGCCAGCACCCCGCCCGGCTTCAGGGAACGCAGCCCCCGCTCGTAGAAACCGACATACAGATCCGACCTGCCGGTCATCGTCGGGCACGCGGCGCGGTAGGCCAGCATGCGGTCCGCCGGCACATCCTCCAACCGGACGTACGGCGGATTGCCCACCACCAGATCGACACCGACATCGACGTACGCATCCAGCAGGTAGTCACCCTGCCGTACCCATGCCGTTGCCACCTCGCGGGCCTCGGGTAGCGGCCAGCCGTCCTCGACGAACACGTCCCGGGCGACCTGGCGGCTCGCCGCCACGTTGGGCGCCAGCAGGTCGAAGGCACGCACCGCGTGCTTCGCGTCCAGCAGAGACCGGTCATGCTTGCGACACGAAGCACTGACCCGGGCAGCCATCGAGGCCAGAAAAGCTCCCGCCCCGCAGGCCGGCTCGACCGCCACCAGCAATGCAAGATCACGATCAGCGGTGTACCCGGCTAGGTCCAAAATCAGATCCACCACCCAACGGCGAGTGAAAACCTCGCCGTGCTCGACGGATTCCACCGGAATCGCCGTCGGCGGCGCAAGGATCTCACCGAGCATGAGCTGCCCTGTCTGCCGCGCCACCGCACTCACGCAGCGAGCATAGGGCACCCCGCCGACAGTCACCCCACCAGCACGCTGCGAGAACCTGGCCCGAAGTGGCACGACGCACCCCGAAGGGTATCGGAGCTCAGGACTGGATCGCTCCGCCCGAATGCATCGAAGGACGCGTCCACGCTCACCAGGGCGCACGTCATGAGCACCTCGACAACAAGGGGCAAAGCAGCCATGCGAGCCGCCGTCGACCTGATCAACAGGGTCGACGAGGGATGACGGACCGGATGCCTGGTGGGTCAGAGGATCCGGGTCACCTGCTCGGCGGCGGCGACCGCGTCCCGGTCGGCGGGGTCGAGGTTGGCACAGAGCACCACCGACGCACCGGCCGCCAGTGGCGCGAGCAACCATTTCAGCGGCTGATCGTGCTCGGCGACGTCGACCAGCAGCCGGTCGCCGACCCGCAGGTCGAGCTGCTCGGCGACGACCTGGGCCACCTGACCCCACTCGTGGTAGGTGGTGCCGTCCGGGCTGGCCGGGTCGGTGGCCCGCAGCGTGGGGCGGTCGGCCGGGGCGGCACCGTGCCGCAGCACCTCCACCGACCAGTCGAGCCAACCGGCCGGCACGGCGGCCAGCGGCTCCGGCCCGGCGCCGACGAGGTAACGGTGCAGCCCGTCGGGTACGTCCTCCAACCAGTCGTCGAGCCGTTCCGGGGTGACCAGGACAACGTCGTACGGTCGATCGCCGCCGGGCTCCAGCACCGGCAGCCCGGCGGTGGCGCGCGGCCGGAACGAAACCTCCAGCCCGACCGCCCAGGCGCCCAGCAGAGCCGCAGCGGTACGGCAGTGCGGCGGCAGCAGCACCGCCACCCGGCTGCCCGGTGTCAGGCCGCAACCGTCCCGCAGCAGCCCGGCGGCCCGCGCCGACCATTCGCCCAGCTCGGCGGCGGTCACCTGATGGCGGTGTCCGCTCCGGTGGTCGAGGTAGGTGATCAGTGGCTGATCCCGCTCGGCAGGGCGGACGGCGGAGAGCACGGGCAGCTCGACAGGCATGGAAACTGTCCTACCTCCCTGCTGCCCGTACTGTCGAGCGGGCCGGCGTGTCGCTGCCGTTCACCGTCGTGTCGGTGCGCGCGGCGGCAGTTCGGGGCCGCCGTCGAGGAGCGGGGCGAGGAGGTCGCCGTGCTCGTCGACGCGGGCGAGGACCTCGGTGGCGGTGTACGGCTTCGTCGCCGGCCGTTCACCTGCCGCACCGGCGGCGACCTCGTCCCAGGTCAGCGGCGTCGACACCGACGGGAGGGGTTGCGCGCGCAGTGAGTACGGCGCGACCGTGGTCTTCGCCGCGCTGTTCTGGCTCCAGTCGATGAAGATCTTTCCGGAGCGCAGGTTCTTCGCCATCTTGGATACGATCAGCTTCGGGTGTCCGCGCTCCAACTCCTGGGCGACGCCGCGCGCGTAGTCGGAGACGTCGTCGGCGGACTGGGTGCCGGAGATGGGGCAGCAGAGCTGCATGCCCTTCTTGCCGGAGGTCTTCGGGTAGGCGTCCAGGCCGTCGGCGGCCAGCCGGTCCCGCAGCAGCAGCGCCACCTGGCAGCACTGCTTCAGCGCGGCCGGGGCCCCCGGATCGAGGTCGACCACCATCAGGTCGGGATGCGCACCGATCTTCCACTGCGGGGTGTGCAGTTCCAGCGCGGCGAGGTTGGCCAGCCAGACCAGGGTGGGCAGGTCGTCGGCGACCACGTAGTCGATGGTCTCCCGCCCCTTGCTCGATCCGGGGGCGGGCAGCGTCTCGGTGCGTACCCACTCGGGGGTGGCGGCGGGGGCGTTCTTCTCGAAGAACGAGTTGCCGTCCACGCCGTTGGGGTAGCGGATCCGGGTCAGGGCACGATCCGCCAGGTGCGGCAGCAGCACCGGGGAGATGCGGGTGTAGTAGTCGATCACCTCGCCCTTGGTGAAGCCCGCCTGCGGATAGAGCACCTTGTCGAGGTTGGAAAGCTCCAGCGTGCGGCCCTGCACCTCGACCTGGACCCGGTCAGCTGGCATCGTCGACCTCCTCGGCCGGTTTGTCCGGGCGGATCCGCAGGAGCCGGGGGAAGCGCAGTCGCCCGTCCGGGGTGCGCTGGCCGTACTTGACCTCCACCACCACCCGGGGAGTTACCCAGATCGCGCCCCGGGCATCCTCGCGTGGCACATCTCCGGAGAACGGCGAGGCGGTGGTGCGCAGCGGCTCCAGCTCACGCAGCAACTCCCGCTCCAGGGCCGCCCCGATGCCGCCACCGACCCGACCACGGTAGACGAGTCGGCCGTCGGGGCCGGGCACGCCGACCAGCAGCCCGCCGATCTTCCGGGCCCCGGGTCGCCAGCCGCCGACGACGAAGTCGCCGGTCACCTCCAGTTTGACCTTCACCCAGTCCGGTGAACGCACCCCCGGCCGGTAGGTCGACTCGACACGCTTGGCCATCACCCCTTCGAGCCCGTGCTCACCCGCCGCCTCGTAGGTGGCCGGGCCGTCGTAGAAGACCGGGGGCACCGCCCACCGCGCCGCGCCCAGCCCCAGGCCGTCGAGGGTCTCCCGACGCCGGGCGTACGGCCAGCCGGTGAGGTCCTGCCCGGCCAGCCGCAACACGTCGAAGATCATGTACGTGACCGGGACGGTGGCCGCCAGCCGGGCCGCCTTCGCGGCGTTGCGCACGTGCATCCGCTCCGCCAGTGCGGTGAACGACGGCCGCCCGGCCTGGTCGAACAGCACCACCTCGCCGTCGATCAGGGCGTCGTCGACCTGCTCCCCGAGCGGGATCAACTCGGGATAGGCGGTGGTGATCTCCACCCCGGAGCGGGCGTACAGGCGCGGCCGTCCGGCGGCGATGTCCGCCAGGGCGCGTACGCCGTCCCACTTGAACTCGTACGCCCACCCGGGACCGGTCGGAAGCTGCCCGGTCACCGCGAGCATCGGCTTGAACGGCGCGCCGGGCACAGAACGACTGTAGTAGCAGGCAGAACACCTCGCGCCCGGTTCGCTGTGATGCGAGCATGGTCGATACCGGGGAAGGGAGCGCAGCATGCGGGCCATCTGGAAAGGTGCCGTGTCGTTCGGCCTGGTCTCGATCGCGGTCAAGCTGTACTCCGCAACCGAGGAGAAGGACATCCGTTTCCACCAGGTGCACCGGGCCGACGGCGGGCGCATCCGGTACAAGCGCACCTGTCAGGTCTGCGGCGAGGAGGTCAGCTACGACGACATCGCCAAGGGCTACGACCTCGGCGGCGGCGAGATGGTCATCCTCACCGACGAGGATTTCGCCGAACTGCCGTTGAGCACCTCCCACGCGATCGATGTGCTGGAGTTCGTGCCGGCCGAGCAGGTCGACCCGATCCTCTACAACAAGGCGTACTTCCTGGAGCCGGAGGGCACCGCGACCAAGCCGTACCTGCTGTTACGGAACGCGCTGACCGACTCGGAGCGGGTGGCGATCGTCAAGGTGGCGCTGCGCCAGCGGGAGCAGTTGGCCACCCTGCGGGTACGCGACGGCGTGCTGCTGCTGAACACGATGCTCTGGCCCGACGAGATTCGGAAGCCGGATTTCGGGTTCCTCGACGAGGATCTGAAGATTCGGCCGCCGGAGTTGGCGATGGCCACCTCGCTGATCGATTCCATGGCCGGAGACTTCCATCCGGACGAGTTCACCGACGACTACCGGGCGGCGTTGCAGGAGGTCATCGACGCGAAGGTGGAGGGCCGCGAGGTGGTCCAGCCGGAGGAGGCGGAGGAGGCCCCCGCCGCCGCGGTCGACCTGATGGCCGCACTCAAGGCGTCCGTGGAGCGGGCGCGGGCGGCCCGCGGCGAGGCACCGGCCGGTGGGGGCGCGGAGCCCACCCCGATCTCGTCGGCGCGCTCGGCCCAGAAGAAGGCGGCGGAGAAGAAGGCCGCCAAGACACCGGCCAAGAAGGCGCCCGCGAAGAAGCCCGCGGAGAAGAAGACCACCGCCAAGAAGGCCCAACCGGCCAAGAAGACCGCGGAGAAGAAAACCACCAAGAAGGCCACTCCGCGCAAGTCCGCTTAATCCCGGCGATTCCCTACCTCGGCCCGCGCGAACACGACTCCCGGCGGCCCCGGAGTGACCCGGACGTCACGATCGACGCGACCACCGCCTATCCGTGGGCCATCGATGGTCGGAAGTGCGTCCGATACCAGGTACCGTGTGTCGGCGACGGCTGCCCGTGGCCGGACCACCCCCACACCTCTCAGCAGGGAGTCGAGGACGTGAGCGAGCAGGAGACCAAGTCGCGGCGTCGACTGGCCGAGCAGTTGGCGGCTCAGAAGGCAGCGGAGGCGAAGCGCCGTCGGCAGGCCTGGGCCGGCGCGTTCGCCGCGATCGCAGTCGTGGCGGTGCTGATCACCGTGTTCGTGATGGTGGGCCAGCGCGGTGGTGACGAAGCCCCCGAGCAGGCCGCCGGCACGCCGTCCACTCCCACGGAGACCGCCAACGAGCCACCCGCGCCGCAGTTGCCGGAGGGCGCGGACCCGGCCCTGGGCAGCAAGCCGACCGTCACCGGCGGCGAGGGCAAGCTGGCCAAGCTGACGGTGACCCCGCTGATCGAGGGCACCGGGCCGAAGGTCCAGGCCGGTCAGTCGATCACCACCAACTACGTCGGGGTGTTCTACGAGAGCGGCGAGGAGTTCGACTCCTCATGGGAGCGCGGGCAGCCGGCCACCTTCCCGATCGGGGTCGGGCAGGTCATCCCCGGCTGGGACAAGGGCCTGGTGGGTGTGACGGTGGGCAGCCGGGTGCAGCTCGACATCCCGGCCGAGGACGCGTACGGAGAGGGTGGCGGCGGCCGTCCGGCGGGCCCGCTGCGCTTCGTGGTGGACGTGCTCGGCGCCGAGTGACGCTCGACCCGAGGCCTCCGTGGCCCGTGGCCTCCGTGGCCCGAGGCCGGGGTGCCAGAAACATCGATGCCGTTCACCACAGATGGCTTCCGGACGGTCACCGACCGGCAGTAGGTTCGACCGGCGTCCCGGGCATCGACCCGGGCGCTGGTCGAAGCGAACGCGGAGGTGCACGTGACGGCAGAGGACGCCGAGGGGCGGACCGCCCGGTCGATGTGGACGCACTACGAACCGGTGCACGCCGTCACCTATTTCCATCCGCGCGCCCGTGCCGCCTACGAGGCGGTCGGGCTGCGCGGCTACTGGCGAGGATACTTCGCCGGTCGAGCCGCCCCGCTCGGGCCGACCGGTCCGGCTCCGGTGATCGCCGCCTTCTACAGCTTCGCCCCGCACATGGTGAGCCGGGCGCTGCCAGCGGTGTGGCAACTGGCCGAACCGGACCAGGCGCTGCGTGCCCGGCTGACCGGGGCGGTGCAGGCACTCGCCGAGTTGACCTACGAGCTGCCGGAACGGCACCTCGTGGAGGCCGCCGACCTGCTTGAGGCGGCGACCGACGGGCTCGCGACGGCCGGTCGGGTGCTCGGGGCGGCGAATGCGGCACTGCCGCGCGGTGAGTACCCGCTCGCCCGGCTCTGGCAGGCCGCCACGACGCTGCGCGAGCATCGGGGCGACGGGCACGTGGCGGCACTGGTCGCCGCCGACCTCGACCCGGTGGAGACGCTGGCCTGGCGGGTCGCGGTCGACATGTCCCCGGCCAACCTGCTCGGCCGGGGCTGGTCGGAGCAGGAGTGGGCGCAGGCTCGGGAGCGGCTGACCGCCCGTGGTTGGCTGGACGCCGACGAACAGCCGACCGAGCATGGGCGGGCTGCCTTCCAGGCGATCGAGGACGCCACCGACCTCGCCGCCGCCCGCCCCTGGGTGGCGCTCGGCCCCGACCGGACGCGTCGCCTGCGCGAGCTGCTCGACCCGATCGCCCGCGCCGCCCACACCGTGATCCCGCCGGGCAGCCCCATCGGCCTCCCACCCCTGACAAGTTGACCAAGAAGTTTTCGTCATTTTTGATCGCTGTCCCCGACGCAAACTTCTTGATCAACGCGGGCGGGGGAGGATGGGGGTGTGACGGTGGACGGGGTGGTTTTCGACCTTGACGGTGTGATCGTCGATTCCGAGCCGGTGTGGGAGGAGGTTCGGCGGGCGTACGTCGCCGAACACGGCGGCGTCTGGCAGGACGACACCCAACGCCGCTTGATGGGGATGAGCACCGGCGAGTGGGCCCGGTACCTCAGCGACGAGTTGGGGGTACGGCGCACCGCCGACCAGGTCGCCGCCGAGGTGGTCGAGGAGATGGCCCGCCGGTACGCCGCCCGGGTGCCGGTGATCGACGGCGCGGTCGACGTGGTCCGCAGGCTGGCCGAGCGGTGGCCGCTGGGGTTGGCCAGTTCCTCGCCGACCCGGCTGATCGCTGCGGCGCTGGCCGCCACCGACCTCACCGACGCCTTCCGCACCACCCTGTCGACCGAGGAGACCGAGCGGGGCAAGCCGGCACCGGACGTCTACCTGACCGTGGCGCGGCGGCTCGACCTCGACCCGACGCGCTGCGTGGCGGTGGAGGACTCCTCCAACGGAGTGCGTTCGGCGGCTGCCGCGCAGATGGCGGTGGTGGCGGTGCCACACGGGGCGTACCCGCTGGATGCCGACGCTCGACGGCTGGCCGCGACGGTGCTGGAGTCGATCGACGAGTTGACCCCGGAGGTCGTCGACCGGCTGGGCTGAACCGCCACCGGACGGTCTCCGGCCCGCCTACGGTCGGTGGCATGAAGGCGATCGTGTACGAGCGCACCGGTGACCCTTCCGTGCTCCAGTTGGTCGAGCGGCCGGTGCCGCAGCCCGGTCCGGGTGAGGTGCTGGTGCGGATCGCGGTGGCCGGGGTGAATCCGACGGACTGGAAGTCGCGGCGGCAGGGCCCACTGCCGGCCGGTTGGCAGACGCCCGGCCAGGACGGCGCCGGGGTGATCGAGGCGGTCGGCACCGGCGTCGACGAGGAGTTGATCGGCGAGCGGGTCTGGCTCTGGGAGGCCGCCTGGCAGCGTCCCTGGGGCACCGCCGCCGAGTACACCGTGGTGCCGGTCCGTCAGGCGGTACGCCTCGGCGGCGCCTCCTTCGAACTGGGGGCCTGCCTGGGCATTCCGTTCCTGACCGCGCACCGGTGCCTGACCGCCGGGGAGTATCTGCCGAAGAGCCTGCGCCCGGGTGCGCTCAGCGACCACACGGTGCTGGTGCAGGGCGGAGCCGGTGCGGTGGGCAACGCGGCGATCCAACTGGCGGCCTGGGCCGACGCCTGCGTGATCGCCACGGTGAGCAGCCCCGAGAAGGCTCAGCTGGCTGCGGCGGCCGGTGCCACGGCGGTCTTCGACTACCGCGCACAGGACGTGGTGGAGGAGGTCCGCAAGATCGCACCCGACGGGGTGCACGGGATCGTGGAGGTCTCGCCCGCGCGTAACGTCGCCACCGACGTCCAGTTGCTGCGCCCGGGTGGGGTGGTCTGCGTCTACGCCGACGACGGTGGCGACGAGGTGACGTTGCCGATCCGCCCGCTGATGGCACCGAATGCCCGCTGGCAGTTCGTGCTGGTCTACACCATGCCGAAGGCCGCCAAGGCGCAGGCGTTGGTGGACGTCGCGGCGGCTGCCGCACAGGGCGGGATCCGGGTGGGTGAGGAGGCCGGTCTGCCGTTGCACTGCTACCCGCTGTCGGCGACCGCCGACGCGCATCAGGCGGTGGAGGACGCGGCGGTGGGCAAGGTGCTGCTCAACGCCGCCGGCTAGGCAGGCGGTTTGACCTGGGAGTTTTTCGCCGTCCGCCGGACAGAGGCGAACAAGTTTCGCAATACTGGCTTTGCGGGTCGCCCCGCAAAGGAACGGGCGGCCCCGGCGCGGTGCGAACGCCGGGGCCGCCCACCGGAGAGAGGTCTATGCAGGCCACTACTCCCAATGGCGATGATGCGCCGAAAAACGTTACGGCGTGGCCAGTTCCCGCACATCCAGGTCACCCTCGGCGTATCGGGCGCGCACCACCTTCTTGTCGAACTTGCCGACACTGGTCTTCGGCACCGCCTCGATGAACGCCCACCGCTCCGGCAACTGCCAGCGCGCCACCGACCCGGCCAGGAAGTCGCGCAGCTCCTCCGGGGTCGCCGAAGCGCCCTCCCGGAGCACCACCGTCGCCAGCGGCCGTTCGTCCCACCGCTGGTCCGGTACGCCCACCACGCAGGCCTCCAGCACCGCCGGATGGGCCATCAACGCGTTCTCCAACTCCACCGAGGAGATCCACTCGCCACCGGACTTGATCACGTCCTTGGCGCGGTCGGTGAGGGTGATGTACCCGTCCGCCGAGAGGGTCCCCACGTCCCCGGTCCGCAGCCAGCCGTCGCGGAACTTCTCCGGGTCCGGCGCGTCGTCACCGACGTACCGCTCGGTGACCCACGGCCCACGGACCTCCAACTCGCCGACGGAGGTGCCGTCGGCGGGCAGCGGCTCCCCGGCCGGACCCACGATGCGGGCCCGCACCCCCGCCGGCACCCGACCCTGTGTGTAGCGGTAGCGCCAGGCGTCCTCCCCGACCGCTCCGGCCGGTGGGCGTGCCACCGAACCCAGCGGCGACATCTCGGTCATCCCCCACGCGTGGATCACGTCGATGCCGTGTCGCTCGTCGAACGCGTGCATCAACGACGGCGGACAGGCCGACCCACCGACGATCACCTCCTTGAGCGAGGAGACGTCGGTGCCACTCTGGTCCAGGTACGCCAGCAGGTCGGTCCAGATGGTCGGCACCGCCCCGGCCAGGGTCGGCCGCTCGGCGGCGATCATCTCGGCGATCGGCGCGGCCTGGAGGAAGCGGTCCGGCATCACCAGCGACGCGCCGGAGAGGAAGGCCGCGAACGGCAGCCCCCACGACATGGCGTGGAACATCGGCACGATGGCCAACTCGCGGTCGGTCGGTGCCAGCCCGAACCCCTCCGGCAGGCAGATCTGCAACGAGTGCAGGTAGATCGAGCGGTGCGAGTAGGCGACGCCCTTGGGGTTGCCGGTGGTGCCGGAGGTGTAGCAGAGGGCGGCGGCGTCGCGCTCGTCCACCTCAGGCCAGTCGTACGTCTCCGGCCGCCCGGCCAGCAGCGCGTCCCAGTGGTGCACGGTGATCCGGTCACCGGCCGCCGCGACCAGCGGTGCGGAGTCGCCGCCACCGACCACCACCACGTGCCGCACGCTGGTCATGGCGCCGAGGGACTTCGCCAGCAGCGGGATCAGCGTCGAGTCGACCAGCACCACCCGGTCCTCGGCGTGGTTGGCGATGTAGGCGACCTGGTCGGGGAAAAGCCGGATGTTCAGCGTGTGCAGCACCGCGCCCATGCTGGGCACGGCGAAGTACGCCACCAGATGCTCGGTGTTGTTCCACATGAAGGTGGCGACCCGCTCGTCACCGGTCACCCCGCACTCCGCCCGCAGGGCGTGGGCGAGCCGGGCGGCGTCTCGGCCGACCTCCGCGTACGTGCTGCGTCGTGACTCGGCGCCGGTCCACGTCACCACCTCGGCCGTGCCGTGCACGGTGGCGCCGTGTTCGAGGATCCGGGAGACCTGAAGGGGGGCGTCCATCATCGTGCTACGCATGGGTAACAAAGTAGTGTCGCCGGTCACACGTTGGGAACCCCCGTAAATTGTCCGGGTGAGCATCTCCTGGGCTGATTCGTACGTCGGGCAACTGCGTGCCCTGGCCGGCGACCGGACGCTGATGTTCGTCGGTGCGCGGGCCGTGGTGCGGGACAACTCGGCACGTGTCCTGCTGATCCGCCGCTCCGACAACGGCCAGTGGGCGCTGCCCGCGGGCGCGATGGAACTGGGCGAGTCGATCGCGGACTGCGCCGTGCGGGAGGTACGCGAGGAGACCGGGCTACGGGCGCTGCGGGTGAGCGCCTTCGCGCTCTACACCGGCCCGGACCGTACCCACACCAACATGTACGGCCACACCTACCAGATCTTCACCACCGCGTTCCGGGTCGAGGAGTGGGACGGTCGGCTGACCAGGGTCACCGACGAGACCATCGACGCGGGCTTCTTCCACCGCGAGGCGTTGCCCCAGCCGCTCTCGGCCAGCGTTCCGGAAACCCTGGCCGACCTCGACGTCTTCGAGCAGACCAACCGCCTGATCCTGAAGTGACGCCGCAGCCGCCGGTGGCTTCACCCAGGCGGGCGAAGCCACCGGAGGACTCAGTGCCGTCCCTCGGCGAACTCCTCGACGATCTTGGCGCAGAAGGCCGGCAGGTCGTCGGGCTTGCGGCTGCTGACCAACCCGTTGTCGGTCACCACCTCCTCGTCGACCCACTGCGCACCGGCGTTTACCAGATCGGTGCGTAGGCTGGGCCAACTGGTGATCCGGCGACCCCGCACCACGTCCGCCTCGACCAGCGTCCACGGGCCGTGGCAGATCACCCCGACCGGCTTACCGGCATCGAAGAAGGACCGCACGAACCGGACCGCGTCGGCGTCGGCACGCAGGAAGTCCGGATTGGCCACCCCGCCGGGCAGCACCAGCGCGTCGTACCGCGCGGGGTCCGCGTCGGCGGCGCTGACATCCACCTCGTACGTGGTGGACGGGTCGAGGTGCTCGAAGGAGGTGATCTTTCCGGGCTTGATCGACACCAGTTCGACGGTCGCGCCGGCCTGCTCGACGGCCTGACGCGGCTGCACGTACTCGACCTCCTCCACACCGTCGGCGGCCAGGAAGGCGACCCGCTTACCCTGCAACGTCGCTGCCATCTCGTACTCCTCTCCGGGGGTTCGTCCACAACCGTTCCCGCCGCCGACGTCACGAAACGCGGCGCGGCGGTGGCCCACCGCACGTCGCGGCCAGCAGGTGCCCGGTCGGCAGGTTTGACCCCGCCGACCGGAGGGGAACCGCCGGCATGGCACGAGCAGCAGCGGAACAGGTCCGGCTCGCCGACGTCGTGCAGAGCTGGCTCGGGCGTCCGGTCCTGGTGATCGGCGACGCCATGCTCGACGAGTGGCGGTTCGCCGACTCCGACCGGTTGTGCCGGGAGGCCCCCGCCCCGGTCCTCACCCTGCGTCGCCGCATCTCGGCGGCGGGCGGCGCCGCCAACACCGCCGTCAACATCGCCACCCTGGGCGGACGCTCGGTGCTGGTGGCACCCGTCGGCGCCGACGCCGCCGGTGACGAGTTGCACGACTGTCTCGACCGGGCCGGAGTCTGGGACCGTACCGTCAGCCAACCCGGACGCCCGACGCCGGTGAAACGCCGAATGCTGGCCGACGACCAGATCCTGCTGCGGGAGGACTCCGGCGACCCGGACGACCCGCTCAGCGACGTGGGAGTGGACTGCCTGCTGACCGCCCTGGACTGCGCGAGCGAGGAACTGCGGGCGGCCAGTGGAGGCGAAGTCCCCGCCCTGGTGGTCTGCGACTACGGCCTCGGTGCGCTGCCCGCGCCGGTCCGCGCCTGGCTGGTCGAGAACCGGCACCGGTACGCCACGGTCGCGCTCGACGCCCACGACCTCGCCGACTGGCGAGGGCTCGCGCCCACCGTGGTGACGCCGAGTTTCGCGGAGGCCACCCGGCTGCTCGCCCACGCGGGCACCGTCGCGTCGACCACGCAGCCGGTCGCTCCCGCCGACCCGGCCGGTGCCACCGCCTCGCCGACCGACGACAGCACGCCGACCGATGGCCATGAGCTGCACCTGGAACATCCCGAGGTCGACCCGGCCGACGGGCCCTCCGAACTGACCGTGGGAACCGCCCCCGGCGGGGCCGGGATGCGGCGTACCGACGGGCCCATCGGTGAACCCACCCCCGGCGAGAGCCGGGTGGCGCTGACCCGCGACGGGCTCAGCGTGACCGGCACCGGGGTGACCGTGAACGCCGAGGCGGGGGCGGGCGTGGACCGGGCCGTGCTGGCCGAGTCCCGGCTCGCCGAACTGCGCGCCCACACCGGCGCGGACGTGGTGGCGGTGACCCTGGACACCGAAGGGGCGGTGGTCGGCGGTGCCGACGGTACGCCCGCCCGCAGCCACAGCACACCCGTGCCGGCCAGCCACACCGTCGGCGCCGGTGACGCGTACCTGGCGGCGATGACCCTCGCGTTGGCCGCCGACGCTCCGTTGTCCACCGCCGCCCAACTGGCCCAGCTCGCCGCGACGAGCACCGTCGCCGGCACCGGCACCTGCGTCTGCCGCCGCGAGGACCTGCTGGCCGCGCTGGGCCGCCCGACACCCGACGGCCGGCAGGTGCTGGTCGACACCCGGTCCCTGACCGAGATCGTCGCCGAGCACCGGCGAGCCGGACGCTCCATCGTGTTCACCAACGGCTGCTTCGACGTGCTGCACCGGGGGCACGTGCGGTACCTGGAACAGGCCCGCGCGCTCGGCGACCTGCTGGTGGTGGCGGTCAACTCGGACGGCAGCGTACGCCGGTTGAAGGGAGCCGACCGGCCGGTGAACCCGATCGAGGACCGCACCGCCCTGCTCGCCGCGCTGGCCTGCGTCGACCACGTGGTGGTGTTCGAGGAGGACTCGCCAGCCACCCTGATCGAGGCCGTCCGGCCGGACATCTACGTCAAGGGCGGCGACTATCCGCCCGAGTTGGTGCCGGAGGCACCGCTGGTGCAGCGGCTGGGCGGCCAGGTACGCACCCTGGGATACGTGCCGGACCGCTCCACCTCGGCCATCATCGACCGGATCCGCGCCCACGGTCAGGACGGCGTGACCGGTACGGAAACCGGGCCGACGGTGCCCGCGTCCGGGGTGCAGATCCCCGGCACGACAACCACGACCGGTGCGGACACGCCACCGCTGACCGGCAAGGCACCGTGAACCGACCCCTCGACGCCGGTACGCCCGCGCAGTTCCGCGTAGACCGACAGGTCGACGTGCTCGTCCCCACCCGCAACCGCCCCACCGAACTCGCCGTCACCCTCGCCGGGCTCGCCGCCCAGGAGGGGGTGCCGGGGTTCGGTGTGGTGGTCAGTGACCAGTCCGACGGCGAACCCGGGTACGCCCACCCGGCGGCGGCCACCATGGTCCGGGCGCTGCGGCACCGAGGACATCCGGTGCTGCTGACCCGGCGGCTGCCCCGACGAGGGCTCGCCGAACACCGCAACTTCCTGCTCACCCACTCCGCCGCCCGGTACGTGCTCTTCCTCGACGACGACGTCTGGTTGGAACCGGGGACACTGCGCCGAATGGTGACCGCCATCGACGAGCTGGGCTGCGGCTTCGTCGGCAACGCGGTGCACGGGCTGTCCTACCTGCACGACGTACGGCCGGAAACGCACCGGCACTACCAGGAGTGGGTGGGTCGGCCCACGCCGGAACGGATCCGACCGAGCACCCCCGAATGGGACCGGGCACAGATCCACTCCGCGGCGAACCTGCTGCACGTGACCGCGTCGCTGCGCCTGACGGCGGGCGAGTGGCGGGCGTACCGGGTCTCTTGGGTCGGCGGCTGTGTGCTCTACGACCGGGCCAAGCTGGTCGACTCCGGCGGCTTCGACTTCTGGCAGCGGGTGCCGACCCGGCATCAGGGCGAGGACGTCGCCGCACAGCTCGCCGTGCTGGCGCGCCACGGTGGTGCCGGCGTACTGCCCAGCGGCGCGTACCACCTGGAGTCACCGACCACCGTCACCGAACGCGACGTGGAGGCGTGGGAGGTCGTCCTCGCCGACCCGGACGCCTGAGCACGCGGGCGCGTTGGTTAGCAAGGGCCCCTTCCTATACACCAGGCGTTAACAAGGTGCCCTTCCTTTCAACGGAGCAGGAGTTCGCGGGCGGCTTCGAGCACCTCGGCCAGCGGCACGTCGGTGACGAAGGAGTCGCGGTGCGGGCAGTCGCCGTCACCCGGGCGGTGCGGGTAGATGCCGGGGGTGCAGTCCACGCCGCAGACCGGGCAGTGCACCGTCCACGAGGTGATCGGCCGGTGCCGTCCACGCAGGACGGGAGCGGTGGTGATCAGGTTGCCGACCCAGAAGACGCCGACGGTGGGGGTGCCGACGGCAGCCGCGAGATGCAGCGGGCCGGTGTCGTTGGAGACCACCAGCTCACAGCCCGCGTAACAGGCGGCCAGCCCACCCAGGCTGAGCGTGCCCACCTGCGGCCGGACCGGCACACCGGCGGTCGCCACGACCTGGTCGACCACGTCCTGCTCGGCAGGGGTGCCGGTGACCAGGATTTCGTACCCGTCGGCGTGCAGCGTCCGGGCCACCTGCCCGAAGCGGTCGGCGGGCCACCGACGACGGGTGTCGGTCGCGCCGGGATGCAGGGCCACCCGGGGCCGTTGCGGCTCGCCGAGCACCGTCCGCGCCTCGGCCCGGTCGGCGTCGGTGACCGTGAGCCTCGGGGTGATCGTGGTGGCGGCGGCACCCACCAGAGCCACCGTCTCCAGGTAGCGGATCACCTCGTGCTGGTAGTAGACGTAGCGCAGCCAGCGGTCCAGCGGCGGCGCGTCCTCGGCCCGCAGGCCCGCGGTGACCCGGGCGCCGAGCGCCGCCACCAGCGGGTTGGAGTTGGCACCGCCGCCGTGCAGTTGCAGCGCCAGGTCGAAGCGTTCCGCGCGGGCGGCGGCCAGGAAGTCGACCATGCTGGACTCGGACTCACCCGAGGTCGCCGTCCGGATCCCCGGGGCGGGCGGCACCACCAGAACCCGGTCCACCGGGCCCGGCCGATCGCGCCACAGCTGCGCGTGCCAGGGCGCGCCGAGCAACACGATCTCCGCCCGGGGGTACGCGGCCCGCAGCGCCTCCAACGCGGGCAGTACGAAGATGAAGTCACCGAGCGCGTTGGCCCGCAGCACGGCGATCCGGGCCACGTCGGGCACCCGCTCGGCAGCCTCCTCCAGCAGTGCCGGTGCCACCGGAGGCGCTACCTGTCGGAGCCGTCGGCGACAACGTCCGGCTGGTGCAGTTCCCGGTCCGCCGCCGGGTCGAGGCCGCCCCGCGTACCGCCGGAACGGTCGGCGGAGCGCGGCCCGGTGCGGCCGACGGTGATGGTGCGCGGCGCGGGCTGGTGCGCCCGGGGCAGACGTACCCGCAGCAGACCGTGATCCATCACCGCGTCGATGCCATCGGGGTCCACCCGCGACGGCAACTGCACGCGGTACTCGAAACCCCGGGTCTCGAACCCGCCCGGAATCCCGTGGTCGGCGTTGACCTCGGCCTCCGTCCGCGCCCGTACGCACAGCTCGCGGTCGTCGAGTTCCACCGCGACCTCCTCCGGGGCGACACCGGGCAGCCGGACGATCGCCTCCCAGCCGTCGTTGGTCTCACCCAACTCCACCTCGGGTGGGCCCGGCCGACCGCCGACCAGCCGACTCAGCTCGGCCCGCAGCGACTGCAACTCCCCCATCGGATCCCAGCCCTGCTGCCCGCCCCGCCAACCGCGTCCCGGCTTGGTCATCGCAGATCTCCCATCCGTTGACTGGCGGCCGCCGGCCGCAGTGAACTCGACGCGTCAAGGCCCGCGTCGCGGTCGACCCCGACACCGAGGCGGTCGACGAGTTCACCGCCCAGCCAACCGCTGACGCCGAGGATGCCGATCGCCACCACCTCGATCGCGATCAACGCCCCGCCCGCACCCCGCGAGTCGGCGTTGAGGCGTACCGCCCAGACGGCGGCGAAGAGCAGGATCACCGCGACGTTCGCGGCGGCGTGGGTGAGGGCCACCCGCTTGGCCCTGGTGCCCGAAGGGATGGCCAACAGGTCGAACGTGCCCGCTGCCGCCGCCAGCAGACCACCGATCAGGCCGACGGTGAGATTCCAGTACGCCACCTCGCCGAGGAAGTCCGGCCCACCTACCGTGTCGATGACGTCGAAGAGCACGGCGGTGACGAGCAGGGCGAACGGAAACATCACCAGCATCGGATGGACGGGGTGCCCCAGGATCTTGAGCCGACTCTCCATCTCCGGGCCTCCACTGCTCTCCGACGCTCGGTGGGCGGTACCCGGGTCGCCGGGGGACAAACCTCACGAGTGACCGCGACCGCACTGCCCGTGGCGGTCTTCTGCCCGGGTGCCGTCCACCACGGTCAACTCCACGGGAAGCCACCCAGTGACGGTGGAGATGGCACCCGCTGCCCAGCCGGGCGGGCCGGACAGGCCGTTGCCACCTGGACCTACGATCCCCGGCATGGAGCTGTCCCGCGCCTGGCTCGTGGCCTGTCTCGTCGTGCCACCCCTGACCGGGTGCGTGACCGTACGCACCGAGACACCGATGGCTCCGCCGGTGACGTACACCTGCTGTGAGACCGCAGACATCGACAGGCTGTACGCCCCGGGGCAGATGTTCACCCTGCACTGGATCGTCGAAGAGTCGGGTGAGCAGTCCACGGCGCCACCACGTCCGGTCGACCTGGAAGCGGAGCTGACCGGACCGTTCGCGACAGTGGAGGCGCTGAAGGCCGCGATGGAGTCGAGCGCCGGGCCCGCCGGACCGGCCACCTTCAAGGCCGAGACGGTCCGCGCCTCCAGCGAGCCCGGCCATCGCCCCGTCAGCACCATCGCGATCCCCACCGACGCCGGGACAGGCTTCTACAACCTGGTCACCACGGTGACCGACGGCGACCTATCGAACACCGGGATGAGCGTCGTCGAAGTGGTCCCCGCCCGCTGACCCGCCCACGGCATCGGCAGACGTCCTAGCTACGAGGGGTCACCGAGGTGGCGGCGACGACACTGTTGACGACCGTGGCGGTCATGGTGCGTGTCACGGCTTCCGCTGCGGCACCGGCTCCCCAGTTGCCCTGCTCCAGTTCCTTGGCGCGGGTGACCACGCGTGAGGTCCAGGGGATGTCGCGGTCGAACTCGGGCAGAGTTCCGCTGCTCGACAGCAGCGCCGCGAGCGCGGCCACCCGGGCCGACGGTTCCGCGCCGGCCACGAGGACCTGCCGGACCTGCTCCAGCAGGCGCGCGCGGCGTCCGCTGCCACCGTCGCGCAGCGCTGTCGTACGGAACAGGCCGAGCATCTTACGTTCCTCTCGGGTGATGTCGCCGCGTTCGATGAGCCGCTCCAACACCGGCTTGCGCAGCTCGGGGCCGATCGCGGCGAGTACCGTCTGCACGCCTCGGGGTTTCTCGGAGAGGTAGTCCCACGCCGACCGGAGCAGGTCATCCGACGGCGCACGACCCTCGACGACCCTCACCTTGCGCCGGTCCGCCATTGCCACCTGACCGTCGAGAGCAAGATCCGCGAGTACGGCTCCAGCGAGGACGTAGAAGAGGGTGTTCTCTCCGGCGATACTGCCCGACCTCGGCTGGAACAGCAGCAGCAGGAGGTCATCCACCAGAGTCGGCGTGCCGGTTTGCTTCGTCTCGGTGGTCACCGCAGCTCCTTCGTCGTACGTCTTCGGGTCATGTGTCTGGTTGAACGGACGGTCGAGGTCAACGGCGACGCGCCTGTCGCCTCAGCGGCGGGGTTCCCAGCTGAACAGGCGGCTGGCCAGCACGACGGCGACGATCACCCAGCCCAGGGTCGGTGCCAGCAGGCGCAGGGAGTCGGTCACGGCGACACCGCCGTTCCAGGCGTTCATCGCCAGCTCGGTGGCGGAACCACCGGGCAGCAGTCGCTTGAGCACGGTGAGGTTCTCGGTGCCGCTGATGCCGACCCAACTGGTCACGGCGATCACGCCGAGGGTGACCGGCAGGGTGGTGACCTGGGCGTGCTCGGGCGAGTTCGTCAGGCCGGCGGTGGCCAGGCCCAGACCGATCATCATGGCCAGGCTCGCCAGCACCGCCACCACCAGCAGGGGAACGTTGGCCGGTCCGCCGGCCACCATGGCCAACGCGGTCAGGATCGCGACCACCTGCACCACGGCGACGACCGTGGCGGGCAACAGCAGCCCGGCGACGATGCCGGAGTCCCCGATGGCCGTGGAGCGCAGCCGCTTGAGGAAGAGGTTCTGCCGGCGGGACGCCAGGGTGGTAACGGTCGTCGTGTAGAGCCCGAACGCGGCCACGGTGAACAGCACGATCGCCGCGATGTAGCCGAGGCTGCCGAGGTCGGCGAAGGTCTCGTGCTGGCGGACGAAGTACGCGGAGACCACGACCGGGATGACGAAGCTGGTGATCAGCACCAGCCGGTTGCGGAAAAGCTGGATCAACTCACTGAAAGCGATGGAAAACACGGCAGATCCTCTCGGAGACGAGTCAGCTGCTGATCGAACGGAACACGTTGTCGAGTCGGGTGGCTCCGGCCTCCAGGTCCCGCAACTCCACGGCGTGCTCCTGCGCCCAGGAGAGCAGGGTGTGCAGGTCCTTCTGGAGGCCGAAGGTCTCGATCGCCACCTTGCCGTCGCCGTCCATGACGTAGTGCAACGGCAACGCCGGTGCCGCCGGTGGCAGCGCGAAGCGGATGACGGCCGGCAGGGTACGGGTCAGTTCGGAGACCGTTCCCTCGCGGTAGAAGGTGCCGTCGTGCATCAGCCCGATCCGGTCGGCGCGTTGCTGCGCCTCCTCCAGATAGTGCGTGGTGAGCACGATGGTCGAGCCGTTCTCGCGGAGCCGGTCCACGGTCGCCCACAGGTGGTCCCGTGACTGGATGTCCAGGCCGGTGGTCGGCTCGTCCAGGAAGATCAGCTCCGGGGTGCCGTAGACGGCGGTGGCGAAATCCAACCGCCGTTTCTCCCCGCCGGAGAGCTGGGCAACCTTCCGGCCGGCCCGGCTGGTCAGGTCGACGAGGTCGAGCACCCGGTCGACGTCGTCGGTACGCCGGGTAAGTCTGCCGATCAGACGGACCGACTCACGCACCGTGAGATCCGGGGAGAAACCACTCTCCTGGAGCATCACGCCCATCCGGGGACGTACCACGTCGCGTTCGACCGGGCTGCGCCCGAAGACGCGCACGGTGCCGGAGCTCGGTCTCCGGTGCCCCTCGATGGTCTCCAGAGTCGAGGTCTTTCCCGCTCCGTTCGTGCCGAGCAGCGCGTACAGTTCGCCGCGCCGAACCTCGAAGGAAAGATCCTTTACGGCGTGGAAGTCGCCGTACTTGACGTTGAGACGTTCGACTTCGATGACTGGTGTGGTGGACATGCCCCAATGACAGCAGCGGTCGCGCCGGTCGTTCAGGGGCGTCATGTCATGACCCCATGTGACGTGGTGTCACTGCCTGCCGAGCCCGATCGGCAGAATACTGGGCAGGTGACTTCGAGTTCACCGGCCTTCACCAAGACGACGCAGAGTCGCCTGCGCCGGCTCAATCTCGTGATGTCACTCCCGCCGGTCGTGTTCGCCTCGGTGGTCCTCCTGGCCGTCGACGTGCACACCTGGTGGCACCTCATCGTCCTGGCACCCGGTGCCGTGGCCGCGCTGGTGGCCTTCGAGCGTTGGACGGCGGACGACCTAGCCCGGGTCGCCCGACCATGCCTGATCGTCGCTGCCGTGGTGTGGCCGCTCGGGGTTCTGCTGACCGGCAGCCCCAACGCCTACTGGGGTTTCTGCGCGGTGGGGTCGCTCGCCCTACGCCAGGTACCGCGCCGTCGGGCGCTGGCGGCGGCCGGGATCTTCGCCTACGTCGCCACCGTCGGCGCGACACGGTTGCTGGTGCAGCAGGACGACGTACGCGGCGTCCTGATCAGCTACGTCCTCGTCCCGACGGCCCTCACCATCGCGGTGACCGTGCTGACGGTCGTCGGTGAGCGCTTCTACGACCTCATCCGGGAACTCGATCACGCCCGGGAACGCGAGGCGGAACTCGCGGTCATCCGCGAACGTGTCCGCTTCGCCAGCGATCTGCACGACATCCAGGGCCACACGCTGCACGTGGTCAAGTTGAAGATCGCGCTGGCCCAGAAGCTGGTACTCCGCGACGCCGAGCAGGCCGAGAAGGAACTACGTGAGACGTACGCCCTGGTCAGTGACACCATCACGCAGACCAAGGAGTTGGCGTACGCGCAACGCCGGCTCAACCTCTCGGCGGAGATCGAGAACGCGAAGAACCTCTTCGAGGCCGCCGGTATCCGGGTCCGGGTGACCCGGGAGGCCGAGGTGGGTCCGCGCAACAGTGAACTGCTCGGTCAGGTCCTCCGCGAGACCACGACGAACATCCTGAGACACGCGCAGGCCACCCAGGTGCAGATCACGCTTTCCGAGTCCGGCATCGCCATCGTGAACGACGGTGTACGCGGCGACGCGCTAAGCGGGCTCAAAGGGCTCTCCGTACTCCGGCAACGGGTGGCAGGTGAGGGCGGCGAGCTGACCGTCGAACAGCAGGACGGACGGTTTCTGACGGCGGCCAGCTTCCCGCCGTCCCGGGCCGAGGTGCCCTCCGGCGGGCAGCGGAAGGACGATCGATGACCAACATCGTGCTCGCCGACGACGAGGCACTACTCCGCAAGGCGCTGGCCGCGTTGCTGCCACTCGAAGGCGACATCACCGTCGTCGCCGAAGCCTCGAACGGTGAAAGCGCCGTCGAGGCAACCCTGCGCCTCCAGCCCGACGTGTTGGTCATCGACCTGGAGATGCCCGGTGTCGACGGCCTGGGCGCCATCACGCAGATCCGCCATGTCCGACCGGAGCAGGTGGTCCTCATGCTGACCCGACATGCCCGGCCGGGCGTGCTGCGCCGGGCGTTGAAGCTCGGTGTCCAGGGCTTCGTCAGCAAATCCGCGGAACCGGCGCACATCGCCACGGTCATCACCACCCTGCACCAAGGCCACCGGTGGATCGACCCGGACGTCTCCGCGCTCGCCATCATCGACGACTGCCCACTCACCGAGCGGGAACTCGACGTGTTACGGGTGACCGGCGAGGGCTACTCGGTCGCCGACATCGCCGCCCGGCTCCACCTCGCGCAGGGCACCGTGCGCAACTATCTCTCCAGCGCGATGCAGAAGACGCAGACCCACACCCGCCACGAGGCCGCGCGCTACGCCCGGGAACACGACTGGCTGTGAGTCGCCGCGCACCGAACTGCGCCAGCGTGCGCTGCTGCCGCCATGCCTAGTCGTATGTGGGCGGAGGTTTTCGCCCTGTCGAGGCGATCACGTGGGGCCGCGACACGGATCGGCTACGTGGACGCCGCGCCCGGCCGTTCGACCTCGTCGTACGGCGGCGTCCCGGCGGCACAGACCCGGCAGGCGTGGCTCCCGTGAGCGTAGGGTTGGCGAGTGCCAGCTTCTGCACCCCGGGGCGATCTTCGCCCGCCGAGCATCGAAGCCGACGAGAAAACCACCCTGGTCGCATTTCTCGACTACCTGCGCGAGGCCGTGGTTGCCAAAGCGCTAGGTGTCGATGACCAGCAAGCCCGCCGGGCCGGGGTCAAGTCCGGCACCAGCCTGCTCGGCATCGTCAAACACCTCACCGCTGTGGAACGCAACTGGTTCGTCTGGGCCTACCTCGGTGAGGGCGTGACCCTGGCAGACGACCAGGCACCACCGGACGCCGCGGAAACCGCAGCGGAACTCATAGCCGCCTATCGAGCCGCGGTGGCCCGATCCAACGAGATCGTGCGCGGTTGTACGGACCTGTCCCGTCCGGGGGCACGTTCCCTTCGCGAGACCGACCCGCCAACCATGCGTTGGGTGCTCGTGCACATGGTCGAGGAGACGGCCCGGCACGCCGGCCACGCGGACATCCTTCGGGAACAGATCGACGGTTCCACCGGCCGCTGACAGCCCGTAACCGGACCGAGGTCGGAGGGGCGCAAACTTGTCTGGGACTGATTTGTCGCAACCTCGCAGCCGTGCCCGCAATAGACCTTGGCCGATTCTCACAGGGGAAGTGGCAGCCATGCGGCAGGGGCACAAGACCTTTCTTTGGTGGCCCACCTAGCGACTTGACTTAAACATATGTTTAAGGCCGAGCATGGCCGGCATGACCGATCTGACGTCCCAGTACAGCCCTTCGCCCGAAACCGCGTCGTCGGCGGCCGACCAGTTGGAACAGCCGCCGCTACGGCTAACCGTCATCGCCGCCAGCGTCCGTAAGGAACGGCTGAGCCGGGTACTCGCAGAGTGGGCGGCCGGCAGGGCGTCCGGCATCGCCGACGTCGACCTGATCGACCTGGCCGAGTGTGAACTGCCCGACGACGAACACCTGGTGCCGGGCGGCGGTCCCCGCTCAGCGATCGCCGACCGCATCGAGCGCGCCGACGGGTACGTCATCGTCACCCCCGAGTACAACCACAGCTACCCGGCCGGCTTGAAGCGGGCGATCGATTGGCACTACGGCGAGTGGATGTTCAAGGCGGCCACCGTGCTCTCGTACGGGGTGCACGGCGGCCTGCTGGCCACCGAGCATTTGCGCGGCGTCTTCGCCGAGCTGCATGTGGTGACCACCCGGCGTGCCGTCGGCTTGCGTGCCCCGTGGAACGACATCGGCGACGACGGGTTCACCCCGCCGCCGGGCACGGGAGAGGCCTTTGACGGGGCGTTGCGCGAACTGGCCTGGTGGGCGTCGACGCTGCACACCGCCCGCCGCGACCGCCCGTTCCAGCGCTGAGCGTGACCGGGACGCTCCATGGACAATCGCGCACGTGTCATCGGCCTGGTGCTCGGCATCGGCGGGCTGGTGGTCACCACCGTCACCCTGGTGGCGGTACCCGCGATCGTCGCCGGCCTCGACTCGAGCCTGCCTGCGGTGCAGTGGGTGACCAGCGGTTACCTGCTCGGCGTCGGGCATGATCGATGCGCGACGGGCCAGCGCGCGGGATGCGGACTGGCACTTCCGGCGACGGTGTCGTTGATCTCGGAAAATGGCGAAGCCCAGGTCGGTGACCTGGGCTTCGTGCCGAGCCGCCTGACGGAATCGAACCGTCGACCTACGCATTACGAGTGCGTCGCTCTAGCCGACTGAGCTAAGGCGGCAACGGTGGTCAAGTGTACGACACGCGCCGCTGCGTGGCCGAGCGGGATTGCCCCGACACGAACGGACCGGGACGCTCGGGTCGTTTCCGGGGTCGTCGGCTCATGCGGGCAGCACTACGCTGCGGCGAATGACCGACGATCACACCTCTCGCGACGAACCGGTCGATGTCGGGTCACCGGCGCGTGGCCGGGCGCAACCGCTGGGCCCGTACGCCGAGGAGGCCGCCGGAGGTCGGGCGGCCCGGCGGCCCCGCAGTACCGATCCGCTGGAGTTGGGCTTCACGCCCCGCAAGCCGGTGCCGTGGCTCGCGCCGTTCCTGCTGATCAGCACCGGCCTGCGTACGCTGCTGGCGATGTTGTTCGGGGCGTACCTGGACAAGCGGGAGTTGCAGAAGGCGCTGGACGCGGAGATCTCCCGGCAGGTGGGGCCGGACGGCGGGCTCTGGCTCGACTACGTGGCCGACCTCGGTGACGGTTTCAACGCCACCTATTCCGTCGCGTACCTGCTCGCCCAGCGGGAGATCACGGTCGACGGGCACCGGCTGCCCCGGGCGCAGACCCTGGTGATGGGCGGCGACCAGGTGTACCCGTCGGCGGAGTACGCGGCGTACGAGGACCGGTGCAAAGGGCCGTACCAGGCGGCGCTGCCGGCCACCCCACCCGAGCAGCCGACGATCTTCGCGGTGCCCGGCAACCACGACTGGTACGACGGGCTGACCGCGTTCCTGCGCCTGTTCGTGCGTACCCGGGACCGGCACTTCGGCGGCTGGCGTACCGGCCAGTCCCGGTCGTACTTCGCCGCCGAGCTGCCGGCCGACTGGTGGTTGCTCGGGCTCGACGACCAGTCCGGCTCGTACGTCGACGACCCGCAGCTGACCTACTTCGACGCGGTGGCGAAGCGGCTCGGACCGCAGAGCCGGGTGATCCTGGCGGTGCCGGCTCCGGCCTGGGTGAAGGCCGTCGACCAGCCCAACGCGTACGACTCGATCGACTACTTCGTGCGGACCATCGTCGCGCCCACCGGCGCCCAGGTCCGGCTGCTGATCTCCGGCGATCTGCACCACTATGCGCGGTACACCGGACCGGACGGGCGGCAACTGGTGACCAGCGGGTGCGGCGGCGCCTACCTGTACCCGACGCACAAGTTGCCCGAGCGCATCGAGGTGCCGCCGCGCGACACCCTGGCGCGGCGGTCCAGCCCGTCCCGGGAGTACGAGTTGGCCGGACGCTACCCCGACGCCGCCCGCTCCCGCCGGTATGGCTGGGGGGTCTTCGCCTGGTTGCCGCGCCGCAACCCGGGTTTCTCCGCGTTGCTGGGCGTCCTGCAAACCCTGTTGATGCTCTCCATGGCCGGGGTGACCGACTTCCGGTCGGAAGCCTCCGAGCAGCGGCTGTTCAGCGTGCCGTTGGTGGCGATGGTGCTGGTGACGGTGCTCGCGGCGGCGATGTTCGCGAAGCCGCCCAGTTCCGGCGGCAAGCGGCAGGCCCGGCACTGGATCCTCGGCATCGGGCACGGGTTGGCGCACGTCGGGCTGGCCGCTCTCGGCACCTGGGTTTGGCTCACTCTGCCGTTCCACGGCTGGTCCTGGCCGCTGCCGGCGGTGGCGGCGGCAGTGCTCTACCTGCCGGTGATCGGGCTGGTGGCCAGCCAGTTGGTGGCCGGGTACCTGCTGGTCGCGAGCGCTTTCGGGGTCAACGTCAACGAGCTGTTCGCCGGGCAGGGCATCGAGGACGCCAAGGGGTTCGTCCGGATGCGTATCGATCCCGACGGGACACTGACCCTCTATCCGGTCGTCGTCGACCGGGTCTCCCGCGACTGGCGGGTCAATTCCGACCAGTCGCCCGAGTCCTCCTGGCTGGTCCCCGCCACCCCGCTGGTCCCCCGCCTGGCCGAACCTCCCATCACCGTCACCTGACCACGCCGCCGTGATCAAGAAGTCTGTGCCCTCGAACAGTTCGAGGGCACAGACTTTTTGATCAGCTCGATTTGGGGGTGTAGTGCTGGTCGTGCGCCTGGCGGGGGGCGCAGACGGAGGCACGGGAACAGGAGCAGCGGGAGCCGTCGGCGTCCAGGCGGACTGTCACCGCGTCTCTCGGGACGCTGTGGCCGACCACGCGGCCCTCCCCCTCGGGGGTGGTGACGCGGGTGCCGATCGCCGGGGCGGACTCGGTGAACTTGGCGTACAGCGGATGTTCGTACTTCAGGCAGCACATCAGCCGACCGCACGCGCCGGAGATCCGCAGCGGGTTGAGCGGTAGATCCTGGTCCTTGGCCATCCGGATGGTGACCGGCTCGAAGTCGGTCAGGAAGGTGGCGCAGCACAGATCGCGCCCGCAGGAGCCGATGCCGCCCTGCACCCGCGCGGAGTCGCGGGCCGACAGCTGCCGCAACTCGACCCGGCAGTGCAGGGTCGCGCCCAGGTCACGGACCAGGGAACGGAAGTCCACCCGGTGCGGGGCGGTGAAGTAGATGGTGCTGCGCTCACCACCACCCTCACCGTTGCCGAGCACGTGGTCGACCGCCACCACCTTCATCGGCAGGCCGTGCTCGCGGATCAGTCGTTTGGCCGCGACCTTCGCCTCGGCCTTGCGTCGCCGCAGCGCCTCGTCGCGGCGCAGGTCCTCCTCCTGCGCCAGCCCGGCCAGCCGGGGAAAGCCATCGGTCTCCTCGGTGACCCACTGCGCCGCCCACACGCACTCCGCCACCTCGGGGCCGTCGTCGGTGGGCACCAGCACCTTGTCGCCCACCTGCGGCCGGAGGTCGCCGGGGTCGAGATAGTAGAGGCGCCCGTACCGCTGGAAGCTGACCGCGCAGAGCATGCCCATTCCCTCACCCTACGTCGCGCGTGCCGGATCGCCGCCCGTACTCCGCCCGCGCCTGTGGGCGGACCTCACCAACCGACGCGGGTCGTCCGGCCACCCGCCGGGCCACCGGTGTCCGGGCGGAAGCGTCCACCACCCGGTCGCCACGGGGACTCGGCCAGACTCGGTGACCACTGCCGCAACAGGGTCTCCGCTCCGTCGTACGCGACGCAGAGCACCGCCAGCACCCGGGCGCCGATCTCGGCGGCGGCGTTCGCGCCCGCCCTGGACGGCCCGGCGTCCGGCGGCTGGCGTACCGAGGTGGCGGCAAGGACGGTGACCGCCTCGGCCGACCCGATCACCTCGGCCAGTGCCCGCGCGACGGCGAGCCGGCTGCCCTCCACCCAGTCGGCGAGCGCGTCGGCGTAGCCGGCGGTGGCCTCCAACCGCCCGACCAGGCTCTCGGGGCCTTCGTCCAGGTGGCGGGAGAGCGCCGCCCGGGACTGGCCGTACGCCATGGCGGCCGAACCGGACCAGAGCACCGGATCGGTCAACGCGGCGCAGGCGTGGTCGTAGCCGTGCACGTGCCGGCGCACCGCGTGCCCGGCGGTGGCCAACGGCCCCGGCCGTAGGTCGAGGAAGCCGCGCAGCGCGTCACCGGGCAGCACCTGCATCCGGCGCAGCAGGGGCCACACCCGGTGCCCCTCCGGAGCACCTGCCGCGAGCAGCGTGTCGACCCGCCCGAGCAGGTCGAGGCCGGGCTCGGCGAGCCGGTCGAGAGGATCCATCACGCCTCACCGACGAGCCGGCGGGACACGGCGGAGTCGGTGTCGGCGTAGCGGTCCGCCGCTTGGCGCAGCGCGGCGGCCACCGACGCCACCTGGACGGCGGCGGTGTGCGCCTCCCGGGCCCGGTCACCGGTCGCGGCCACCCACTGCCGGTGCAGTGCCCGACCCACCTCGCCCGGACGGCCCGGTGCGTCGGCGCCGAACGCCACCTGCGCCGGGTCGCTGGCGGTGACCGATCGGGAGAGCGCGGTCAGCGTGGCGCTCGCCTCGTCGAGGCGGCTGGCCAGGGCGCGAAGGCTGTCCATCTCAGGCCCCCGTCAGCGGTCGGTACGCGGTGAATGTCTCGTTGTGCAGCTTCTCCTTCGCCCACTCCGCGGCGTCGGCGGCGGCGGCCACCGCGGCCCGGACGGATGCGGCCACGTCTCGCGGGGCCCGGGTGTGCAGCGGGCCGAGGAACCGCACGTCGGTGATCCGGCCACCTGCGGTGACCACCACCTCGACCAGACCGTCCGGTGACCGGACGGTGACCTCGACCGTCGCCACGGCCTGGTCGAACTCGGCCTGGAGAGACTCGATACGGCGGTAGCGCCGGACCGCCTCCTCAATCCACGCCTCGTCGATCTCACCCCGCGGCATCGCCGGACTCCTCCCGGATTCATCACTGTGCGTGCCGCCACGGTCACCGCGGCACACCGGACCGTACCGCACGCGAATTGCGCCTGTCGATGGCTCTGGGCAACGGTCCGGCTACGGTCGCCGGGAGCGCCGGTGCTGCCGGTTGGTGGCGGGTCAGCCCTTCCAGAGGGCGAGCATCATCGCCTCGACGGCTATCCGGGGCTTGACGTTGGACTCGATCGCGGCGCGACAGGCCAGCACCGCCTCCAGTCGGCGCAGCGCCCCCTCCGCCTGCCAGCTACGGGCACCGGCCTCGGCCACCTCGGCGGTATCGGCGTGCACCGGCGACACCGGCGCACCCAGCGCGATGGCCAACGCGTCCCGGTAGAAGGCGGCGAGGTCCACCAGTGCCCGATCCAGCGCGTCCCGCTGCGCCCGGGTCGCCCGCGACTTCTGGCGTCGTTCCAGGTCCTTCAGCTGCCCGGCGACCCCCCGGGCGGCACCGGCCGCGCCCCGGCCGGTCCCACCGGCACCGAGCGCCGTCTCCAGCGCGGCGCGCTCCGCGGCGTCAACCTCCGCGACCGACGCCTCGGCCTCCGCCTCGGCGGCCTCGATCAGCGCGGACGCCGCGTCGAAGGCGGCACCCACCCCGGTGAGCCGACGCGGCACCGCGAGCACCGCCTCCCGGCGGGCCCGCGCCTGCGGGTCGCGGGCCAACCGTCGGGCCCGCCCCACATGGCCCTGCGTGGCGGCGGCCGTCCAGCGGGCCACGTCGGGGGCGATCCCGTCCCGACGGACGAGCACCTCGGCCACCGCCTCGGCGGCCGGCTGACGCAGCGGCACCACCCGACACCGCGACCGGATGGTGACCGAGATGTCGTCCGGGTGGGTGGACGGCGCGCAGAGCAGGAAGACGGTCCGCGGCGGCGGCTCCTCCACCGCTTTGAGCAGCGCGTTGCTGGCCGCCTCGGTCAACCGGTCGGCGTCGGTGACGATGACGACCTGCCAGCGCCCGCCGGACGGGGTACTGGCCGCGCGAAGCACCAGCGCCCGCATCTCGTTCACCCCGATGGAGAGCCCCTCGGGCACCACCAAACGGACATCGGCATGGGTTCCGGCGAGGGTGGTGTGGCAGCCGGGACACTCGCCGCACCCGGTGCCGTGTACGCACTGGAGGGCGGCGGCGAAGGCCCGTGCCGCGACCGATCGGCCCGAGCCGGGCGGGCCGGTGAAGATCCAGGCGTGGGTCATCCCCCCGCCCGGGTCGACACCTGCGGGCACCTCGGCCTCACCGGCGGTACGCAGCATGGCCGCCGCAGCGGCGGCGGCCCGGCGCAACGTCTCCACCGCCTCGTCCTGCCCGACCAGGTCGGCAAAGGCGTCCGGCATCAGGTCCGCTCCGTCGTCACCAGCTCCGACGGGGATAACTCAGGCTGCACCGAGGTGTCCGGCCCCTGTGCCGGACCCGGGTGGTCGATCCCGTCGGGGCTGCCGAGCAGCTCGTCGACCCGGCGGGCGACCCGCTCGGCGATCTCCTCGACCGGGCGGGCGGCGTCCAGCACCAGGTAACGCTTCGGATCGGCGGCGGCGAGGTCGAGGAAGGCGTAGCGGACCCGCTCGTGGAAGGCGACCGACTCGCCCTCCAGACGGTCGGCGCTCGCCGCGCGGGCGGCGACCCGGGACAGCCCGGTACGCGGATCGACGTCCAGCAGCACCACCAGGTCGGGCTTGAGCCCGCCGGTGGCCCAGGACGAGAGCCAGGACACCTCGTCGACCGGAAGTGTCCGACCGGCACCCTGGTACGCCAGGGACGAGTCGACGTACCGGTCGCTGACCACCACCGCGCCCCGGGTCAGGGCGGGCCTGACCACGGTGGCCACGTGATGCGCCCGGTCGGCGGCGTAGAGCAGCGCCTCGGCGCGCGGGGACGGTGCCTCGTCCGGCGTGGTGTCCAGCACCAGCGACCGGATCCGGGCACCGACGCCGGTGGCGCCCGGCTCCCGGGTGACCACCACGTCGCGCCCCTGGCTCTTCAGCCGCTCGGCCAGTTCGCGGAGCTGGGTCGACTTGCCGGCACCCTCGCCACCCTCGAAGACCACGAAGAGTCCGGCCGAGACGAACGGCTCGGCCGGCATCAGCGGACGGCCCCGGATCGACCCCCACAGGTCGGCCAGGACCGGGACGCCCTTCTTGTCGTCCATCTGCCCGAAGGCGCTGATCCCGGCGAAGATCCCGGCCGCACCGGCGGCGAGCAGCAGCAGACGCGTGGAGGAGATGGAGATGCCCAGGTCGGCGATGTTGAGCGTGCGGGAGCCACCGACACCGGCCAGCAGGCTGCCGAGCGCGATCGCCAGGATCAGCACGAGCCGGGTGCCGATCTGCACCACGGCGAAGACCCGGCCGCGTACCTCGTCGGCGACCTCGCCGCCGAGCAGGGTGGTGCCGGAGAGGAAGGCCATCCCGGCCCCCGCGCCGACGAAGACCGCACCGACCAGCGCCATGGACAGGTGGATGGCGAAGGCCAGCGTCATCACCGAGGCGCTGGCCAGCACGATGCTCATGCCGAACCAACGACGTCGGGACATGTCCCGCACGATCATCGGGCCGAGCCCGATGCCGATCGCCAGACCGATGAAGATCGCGCCGAACAGCAGGTAGAAGGCGGCGTCACCGGCGCCGAGCGAGTCGGCGAAGAACCGGGCGGTGCCGATGACGATGCCGCCTCCGGCGAAGGCGCCGAGGATGCCGAGGACCAGTCCGCGCACCAGCGGAGTCTGTCCGATGAACCGCCAGCCCTCGGTGAACTGGCGCATCATGCTCTGCTCGGTGCGTTCCCGTTCGTCGGTCTGCCCCTGGCTGATCTCCTTGATGCCGAAGGCCACCACGACGGCGGTGGCGAGCCGGGAGAAGGCGTTGAACCAGAGCGCGAGTTGGGCCGGCTGGGCCCAGTCCGGCATCTCGCCGCCGGTGGCGCCCCGGATGATGCCGTCGAGCGAGGAGAGCACGATCGCGGCGAAGACCGGGGTCAGGCCGTACGTGGTGATCAGGGTGAGCTGGTTGGCCGTCTCCAGGCGCGCCCGTGGGATGAGGTTCGGTACGGCCGCTTCCTTGGCCGGGATCCAGAGCAGGGTGACCGTCTCGATCAGGAAGGTGGCGATGGCCGCCCAGCTGACCACCCGCGCGCCGCTGGCCCCGGTCAACGCGTACAGCGGGATCGAGGCGAACAGCACGAACCGCAGCACATCGCAGATGACCATCGTCCAGCGCCGGTCGAACCGGTCGGCGAGGACTCCGGCGACCGGGCCGAGCAGCAGGGCCGGGAGCAGTCGGATGGCGATCACGCCACCGAAGGCCGCGCCCTTGGCGGTGCTCCCCTCCACCTGGGCGGCGGCGAAGACGCTGGTGGCGAGCAGGCCGAGCCAGTCGCCGAAGGAGGCCGCGCCGAGCACGATCCAGAGCCGGCGGAACGGGCGGATACGCAGGACCGAGCGGATCGCACCGTATCCGCTTAGGTCGGGTTGCCCGCCGGAGCCACCTGGTGGACCCTGCGTGCCGGGCTGCTTGCGGGCGCCCTCGGGCTGGCCGGTCGCGTCGCGTCCGGCGGCGGGCTGTCCGGCCGCAGCTGTGCCGGCAGGCTGGTGGGCGGACGGCGACACGCCGGGCGACTCGCCGTTGAACTCGCTTTCGATGGCCGTACCTCCACGTGCCGGCCCATCGCTGGGCACCCCCGGTGGAACACTCTAGACCCGGTAGGGACGTCCTTCCGTCCTACACCGCCTGTTCGCCGAGCCTAGGCGGCCGAGGCCAGCCCGAGCCCAGGCGACACAGACGCGAGGGTATTTCGCATTAACCGTTTCACAGTTAGCGTGCACACGTGGCCACCCACAGCGAGAATCTGCGCCACCGGCTGGACCGGGCAACCGCGCACCTCGATCCGCCGTACGCGGTGGTCGACCTCGACGCCTTCGACACCAATGCCGCCGCGCTCGTCGACCGGGCCGGCGGCAAGCCGTTGCGGGTCGCCAGTAAGTCGGTGCGCAGCCGCGACCTGATCACCCGCGCGCTGGCCCGGCCGGGCTGGCACGGGGTGATGGCATTCACCCTGCCCGAGGCGATCTGGCTGGTCCGCAGTGGGATCACCACCGACGTGCTGGTGGCCTACCCCACGGTCGACCGAGGCGCGCTTGCCGACCTGGGGGCCGATCCGGCGCTCGCCACCGCGATCACCCTGATGGTCGACGACACCGATCAACTGGACTTCTGCGACACGGTGTCGCCTTCCGGACGCCGGTCCGAGCTGCGAATCTGCCTCGATCTGGACGCCTCGTGGCGGCTACTCGGCGGGCGGGTGCACGTCGGCGTACGCCGTTCACCCGTGCACAGCGCCCGGGAGGCCGGGCGACTGGCCGCCACGATCGCCCGCCGACCGGGCTTCCGGCTGGTCGGGCTGATGTCGTACGAAGCGCAGATCGCCGGTTTGGGTGACGCGCCGCCTGGGCGGGCGGTGCTCGGCGGGGCGATCCGGCTGGCCCAGCGCGGTTCCTACCGCGAGTTGCTGACCCGCCGGAGCGCGGCGGTGGCCGCCGTACGCGAGCACGCCGACCTGGAGTTCGTCAACGGCGGCGGCACCGGCAGCGTGGCCGCGACCGGTGCCGATCCCGCGGTGACCGAGATCACCGCGGGATCGGGCCTGTACGGTCCGACGCTGTTCGACGCGTACCGCGCCTGGCGGCCCACCCCGGCGGCCTTCTTCGCCTGCGGGGTGGTCCGACGCCCGACACCCGACCTGGCCACCGTGCTCGGTGGCGGCTGGATCGCCTCCGGCTCGGCCGACCGCAGCCGACTGCCCCGGCCGTGGCTGCCCGCCGGGCTCAGCCTGCTCGACGTCGAAGGTGCCGGCGAGGTGCAGACCCCGCTTACCGGCTCGCCCGCTGCCCACCTGCGCATCGGTGACCGCGTCTGGTTCCGGCACGCGAAGTCGGGCGAGCTGTGTGAACGGGTGAACGAGCTGCACCTGGTGGAGGGCGACGAGGTGGTGGCCACCGTGCCGACCTACCGGGGCGAGGGCCGAGCCTTCCTCTGACCGAACGGCCGCCCGACACCCGTCGGGGTCGGTCCTACCGATCTAAAGTGCCCGGTCAGGCCGGCTGGGCCTCCGGCTGCGCCGGCTCGGCGTCGGCGACGATTTTGTCGTCGGCCGGCTTCGCGGGCTGCACCACCGGCCGACGGCCGGCGTCCCCCCTCGCGTTGACCTGCCGGTGCAGGTACTCCCGGATGAGCGCCTTCGCCTCGGTCAGCACCCGGTCGTCGCCGTCCGGCTTCCGCCGGAAGGCCAGCTTGATCAGGGCGTCGGCCGCCTCCACCGCGATCTCCAGGTGGAATCGCAGGTCCGGCACGTCGGCCAGCCCGAACCGCTCGGTGAGCACCCGGGCCAGCTGGTCGGCGATCACCCCGTTGTTGTCCCGCTGCTCATCGAGCAGATGCAGGTCGACCACGTCGCCGAAGTGCAGGGTACGGAACCCGGGAACGGTGCGGTGCATCGTGATGTATTCATCGATCCCCGCGTCGACTCCGTCCCACCAGTGGGTCAGGTCGTCCGAGGCGAAGCGTTCGTCGAGCCGCTGGAGATAGGACTCCATCGTGCGCAGCGTGAGCGCCTGCACGATCGCCCGCTTGTCCGGAAAGAACTGGTAGACCGACCCGATCGCCACCTCGGCCCGCTCGGCGAGCAGGGTGGTGGTCAGCCCCTCGTACCCCACCTCGTCGACGAGTTCGGCGCAGGCGTCCAGCATCCGCTGGACCCGCGCGACACTACGACCCTGCACTGGTACTCGGCGCAGTGGCCCGGTCGTGGCGGCTGAAGTGGACACTCGCCACCCCCTCTCGACGGATGAACATATCTGCACGTCACGAGTCCGTGACTACCGGTACAACGAGCGGACCTCGATTGCGGTGTTTACCAGGGACAACGTTCCTGATATGAATTCGGTTCACATTCATCTCCAGGGAGTCGGACCATGGTCGAGAGCACCGCCACCGAGACCGCCGCCTGGTCCAACTGGGCGGGCAACCAACGCGGCGTAGCCACCGCCGTGCTCCGGCCGTCCTCGGTCGACGAGGCCGTCGCACAGATCCGCCGGGCCACCGAGACCGGTGCGCGGATCCGCCCGGTCGGCAGTGGTCACTCCTTCACACCCGTCGCGGTCAGCGACGGACAGCGGATGGACCTGACCCGACTCGCCATCGACGTACGCGTAGACGTCGATCGACGCCTCGTCACCGTACCGGCCGCGATGACGTTACGGGGGGTGAACGCGCTACTCGCCCAACACCGGCTGGCCCTGCCCAACCTCGGTGACATCGACGCGCAGACCGTGGCCGGGGCCATCTCCACCGGTACCCACGGCACCGGCGCGGCCTACGGCGGTCTGGCCACCTTCGTCGAGGCGCTGACCCTGGTCACCGGCACCGGCGAGGTGCTGCGCTGCTCCGCCGAGGAGCATCCGGAGGTGTTCGACGCCGCCCGCGTCTCCCTCGGCGCGCTCGGCGTCCTGGTCGAGGTGACCCTGCGCTGTGTGGACGCCTTCGTCCTACTGGCGCACGAACGCCCGGCATCGCTGGACGCCGTGCTCGCGCAACTGCCCGACCTGGTCGCCGCCCACGACCACCTGGAGTTCTTCTGGTTCCCCTACACCAGCCGCGTGCAGCTCAAGACGAACGACCGAGTAGCGGTCGACGACCGCCCACTGTCCCGCTGGCGCAGCTGGCTGGACGACGACTTCCTGGCCAACACCGTCTTCGCCGGGGCCTGTCGGCTCGGTCGTGCCGCGCCGGGCCTGGCACCCGGCATCAGCGCGATCTCCGCGCGGGCGCTCACCGAACGGCGCTACACCGGTCGCTCCGACGCGGTCTTCTGCACCCCGCGCCGGGTCCGCTTCCTGGAGATGGAGTACGCGCTGCCCCGCGAGGCCCTGCCCGAAGCGCTGGACGCGGTGCGTCGGATCATCGACGGGCTGCCGTTCAAGGTGCTCTTCCCGGTCGAGGTGCGCTTCGCCGCCGGTGACCCGATCTGGCTGTCCCACTCCCACGGCCGCGACTCGGCATACGTCGCCCTGCACCAGTACGTCGGCATGCCCTACGAGCCGTACTTCCGGGCCTTCGAGGAGGTGGCGACCGGGCTGGGTGGCCGACCGCACTGGGGCAAGCTGCACTGGCGTGACGCCGCCTCGCTCGCCCCCGCCTATCCGCGCTGGGCTGATTTCCAGGCCGTCCGCGCCCGCCTCGACCCCCACCGCATCTTCACCAGCCCGCACCTCACCGCCGTCCTCGGCTGACCCGAGAACGTCCCGGCCCGAGAACGCCCCTCCTGGGGCGGTTTCGGGCTTCGGCGACGTCAGTCGGCGGTGCGGGTGGCCTTGGTCGCCTTGGCGGCCTTGGCGGCGGTCGCCTTCGTCGCCTTCGCGGCCGTGGACTTGGTCGCCTTGGTGGCGGTGGACTTAGCGGCCTTCGCGGCGGTAGCCTTGGTGGCCTTGGTGGCCTTCTTGGCCGGGGCCTTCTTGGCGGCGGCCTTCTTCTTCGGGGCCGGGCCCTTCGCCCGCTTCTCGGCGAGCATCTCGGAGGCTTCCTCAATGCTCAACGCCTCGGGCGTCTGCCCGCGCCGCAACGAGGCGTTGGTCTCCCCGTCGGTGACGTACGGGCCGAACCGGCCGTCCTTGATGACCAGCGGCTTCTCGGTCAGCGGGTCGACACCCATCTCCCGCAGCGGCGGAGCAGCCGCCCGACGCTGGCGGGTCTTCGGCGCGGCCAGCAGCGCCAACGCCTCGTCCAGCGTGATGGTGAACATCTTCTCTTCCGAGTCCAGCGAGCGGAACTCGTCACCACGCTTGACGTACGGGCCGTAGCGGCCGTTGTTGGCGTAGACCTCCGCGCCGTTCGGGTCGACCCCGATCAACCGGGGCAGGCTGAGCAGCTTGAGCGCCTCGTCGAGGGTGAGCGAATCCGGCGACTGCGAACGCAGCAGCGACGACTTGCGCTCCCCACTGGCCACGTACGGCCCGAACCGGCCGGATTTGAGCACGATCGGCTCCCCGGTCGACGGGTCGTCACCCAGCTTGCGTTCGCCCCCGCCGCCGAGGAACAGCTCGTGCACCTTCTCCGGGGTCAGCTCGTCCGGCGCCAACCCTTCCGGGATCGGTGCCCGGTCACCCGGGCTGGCGCCCTCCTCGCCCTCCGCCGCGGGTGCCTGCTCCTCACCCGGCACCCGGCGCTGCAGGTACGGCCCGTAGCGGCCGACCCGCACCACCACCTCACGCCCCTCGTCGTCGGTGAACAGCGGGATGGAGTTGACGCTGCGCGCGTCGATGTCGCTGAGGTTCTCGGTGACCAGCTTCTTCAGCCCGCCGGAACGGGCGATGTCCTGGTCACCGGCACCGTTGGTGGTGCCGAAGTAGAACGCGGTGAGGAAGTCGACGGCGGCGTGGTCGCCACCGGCGATCTCGTCCAGCTCGTTCTCCATGCTCGCGGTGAAGTCGTAGTCGATCAGGCGCGGGTAGTGCCGTTCCATCAGCCCGATCACCGCGAAGGCCAGGAACGACGGGATCATCGCCTGACCGCGCTTGAAGACGTACCCCCGGTCCTGGATCGTCTGCATGATCGACGCGTACGTCGAGGGACGGCCGATGCCCAACTCCTCCAGGGCCTTGACCAGCGACGCCTCCGTGTAGCGGGCCGGCGGCTGGGTGTGGTGCCCCTGCGCGGCCAGTTCCTCGGCGGTCAGCGGCTGGTCCTTGACCAGGTTCGGCAGCCGACGTTCGGCATCCTCGGCCTCGGCGTTCTCGTCGTCGCTGGACTCGACGTACGCCCGCAGGAAGCCCGGGTCGGTGATGGTCTTGCCGGTGGCGCCGAAGTCCGCCTCCTCGCCACCGGAGGTGGTCGCCCGGATGCGGACCGAGACGCTGGAGCCGACCGCGTCGGTCATCTGCGAGGCGATGGTGCGCCGCCAGATCAGCTCGTAGAGCTTGAACTCCTCGGCCGACAGCTCCTTGGCCACGTCACCGGGGGTGCGGAAGTTGTCCCCGGCCGGGCGGATCGCCTCGTGCGCCTCCTGCGCGTTCTTCACCTTGCCGGTGTAGCGGCGCGGCTCCGGCGGCACGCTGCGCTCGCCGTACAGCTCGACGATCTGCCGACGGGCCGCCGCGATGGCGGTCTCCGACAGGTTCACCGAGTCGGTACGCATATAGGTGATGTAGCCGTTCTCGTAGAGCCGCTGCGCGGTACGCATCGTCTGCTGCGACGAGAACCGCAGCTTCCGGGCCGCCTCCTGCTGGAGGGTGGAGGTGATGAAGGGGGCGTACGGGCGGCGTCGGTAGGGCTTCTCCTCGACCCGGGTGACGGTGAACGGCCGCCCCGCCAACCGGGCGGCGAGCCCTCGGGCCCCGCCCTCGTCGAGGTGGACCACACCGGCGCCGGGCTTGACCCGACCGGTGGTCGGCTCGAAGTCCTTGCCGGTGGCGATCCGGTCACCGTTGAGCGCCACCAGGGTGGCGTTGAAGCTGCGTGGCCCCTCGCCCGGGTTGGTCACCGCGAGGGTGGCCAGGATGTCCCAGTACTCGGCGGTGCGGAAGGCCATCCGCTGCCGCTCCCGCTCGACCACGATCCGGGTGGCCACGGACTGCACCCGGCCCGCCGAGAGTTTCGGCATGACCTTCTTCCACAGCACCGGGGAGACCTCGTAGCCGTACAGCCGGTCGAGGATGCGCCGGGCCTCCTGGGCATCCACCAGATCCCGGTCGATCTCCCGTGGGTTGGCCACCGCCGCCTGGATGGCCGGCTTGGTGATCTCGTGGAAGACCATCCGCCGGACCGGCACCTTGGGCTTGAGCGTCTCCACCAGGTGCCAGGCGATCGCCTCGCCCTCGCGGTCCTCATCCGTGGCCAGGAAGATCTCGTCGACCTCCTTGGCCAGCTTGGTCAGCTTGTTGATCTGCTGCTTGCGGTCGGGGGAGACGACATAGAGGGCGTGGAAGCCGTTGTCCACGTCGACGCCGAGTCGGGCCCACGGTTCGCCCTTGTACTTCGCGGGCACGTCGGCGGCGTTGCGGGGCAGGTCACGCACGTGCCCGAAGCTGGCTTCCACAACGTACCCCGGGCCGAGGTAGCCCGAGATCGTCTTGGCCTTCGCCGGAGACTCGACGATGACCAGACGGGTGGTTCCAGCGTTACTCGGCACGTCTGTTTCGACCTCATTCCCACTCAATGGCCGCGCCTGGCCGGCTTGGGGCGCACTCGACCCACCGGTTCCCGGCGGTCCAGATGTCCAACGTAACGCGCCGTCCGTGTTTCTAGTTTCGCGGGCGGCGATCCGCCCGGGACGATCTGTGGTCACGCCGGACGGCGTCACCGTACACCCTGGGTAGGGTGTCGAGCGGGCCGCTGTGACCATGGCAGCCCCTCGGTGGAGGTCAAACCCGGCCGATTCTCCCGGTGTTCCCCGACATCCGGCTGTCTCCGATCGGACAGCCCCGCCTGCGGTCAGATCCGGCTCGGCCAGGCCGTGGGCGGGCTCGTCGGCGGGCGCTCGCCGACCAGTTCGGCCAGCCGCCGCGTCCAGCGACGGCCCGCGATCCGGTACGCGGGACCACCCGGTCCCGCCTCGGTCAGCTCACCGGTCAGCCCGGCCGCGGCCAGGGCGGCACCGACCACCGCCCACCGCTGTGGATCGCTGCCGCCGAGCTGGAGCAGGAAATCGGGCGGATCGGCCACACCGGCCGCAGCGAGCCAGAGGCGCAGCCGCCGACCGTCGAGCTGGAATCCCGGCGGGGGCTGCTGCGTCGGGCCGCGCAGCCAGGCCGCCGCGAGCGGCACCAACGACCGGGTGTACGCGGTCCGCACCAGGTAACCGTCGTCCTCGGTGGGTGCCCAGGTGCTCCGGACACCCCGCTGGGCCAGCTCACCGATGAGCACGTGGACCCGCCACGCCGCCGCCACCCGCACCGACAACCGGGCCGTGCCGCCCATCCGGTGCACCTCACCCGGGCCGGCGAGCAGCCCGGCGAGATCGGCTACCGACGGTTCCCCGGTCTCCGCGCCGAAGAAGACCAGTTGCCGTTCGGTGCCGGTCGCGTCGGGCGGTGGCGGCGGGTCGTCCCGGTGGTCGTCGGGCGGCAGGCTCACCGGGGCGGATCGGCGGCCGGGCATCCGGCGGCGGCGCGACCCCGACGGCGTCTCGACGGGCGGCGGGAAAGACACCGGCAGCGGTTGCGCCGCCGGTGTCTCACCGGAACCGCTCAACGGCATTCGGGTACCTCGTCGAAGGCACGCTTCAGCTCCTCCGAGTCCAGCCGGCTGGTGTCCAACGCGCTCGCGTCGTACTCCCGTTGGAGGACCTCCACCGCGTCCTGGACGCCTTCGTAGAAGGTGCTGGCCTCTCCGGTACCCAGACCGTCGATGGTGCTCCGGGCCCGGCCGTAGGCGTCCCGCATCGACGCGAGCGAGGCGCTGAATCCGGCGGAGACCTCCTCGCCGTGCTCGACCTCGGGCACCCCGGCCTGCTCCACCTTGCGTCGGGCGGTCTCGCTGGCCTGCTCCGCGCCGCCGAAGAGTCGCACCAGGTTCTCCTTGGCCTGTGCCGGCGTGGTCTGCGCGGTCATCTGCTGGTCGGTGCTACTGGTCAATTTGCTGATCTCGGCGCGCCAGGGGGTGAGCGCCGAGCAGACCGAGGCGGCCCAGGCCCGTGGACTGGGACCGCTGGAGCCGCACGCGGTCAGCAGCAACAGCGTGGCCAGGACCACCGTGAACTTTCCGGCGGCTGCCGCCCGGCACGTACGCATGCGTTGCAGCGTACGGCTTCTGCTGCCGGTCGGCACCGGTCGTCGGTACCGGGCCCACACAAGCGACCGGTCCCCGGTCGGCAGACGTCGCCGACCGGGGACCGGTGAGGTGGTACGCGTCAGGCCTTGATCTCCTCCGGACGCGGATCCCCGCTGCCGGAACCGCTGCCCGCGTCGTCGCCCATCGCGATGCTCTTGCGCTTGCTGAACACCACCGCCGCGACGACGATCAGCGTCGCCACGACCGCGATGGTGACCCGCAGGCCGACGTTGCGGTCGTCGCCCACGCTCCACGCCACCACGGCCGGTGCGATCAGCAGCGCCACCAGGTTCATCACCTTGATCAGCGGGTTGATCGCCGGGCCGGCGGTGTCCTTGAACGGGTCACCGACGGTGTCACCGATGACGGTCGCGGCGTGCGCCTCGGAGTTCTTGCCGCCGTACGCGCCGTCCTCGACCATCTTCTTGCTGTTGTCCCAGGCGCCACCGGAGTTGGCCAGGAAGACCGCCATCAGCGTGCCGGCACCGATCGCACCGGCCAGGTACGACGCCAGCGCGCCCGGTCCGAGACCGAAGCCGACCGCGATCGGCGCCATGATGGCCAGCAGACCGGGGGTGAGCAGCTCGCGCTGCGCGTCCCGGGTGCAGATGTCGACGACCTTGCCGTACTCCGGACGCTGCGTGCGGTCCATGATCCCGGGCAGCTCACGGAACTGCCGACGAACCTCCATCACCACGGCGCCCGCCGAGCGGGAGACCGCGTTGATGGCCAGGCCGGAGAAGAGGAACACCACCGCCGCGCCGATGATCAGGCCGACCAGGTTCTGCGGGTTCGACACGTTCAACGCGTTGAGGATCATGTCGTTCACGTCGCCGACACCCGCGTCCGCGTACGCGGTGCGCAGCGTGTCGGTGTAGGAGCCGAACAGCGCGGTCGCGGCCAGCACCGCCGTGGCGATCGCGATGCCCTTGGTGATCGCCTTGGTGGTGTTACCGACGGCGTCCAACTCGGTGAGCGTACGAGCACCGTGCTCGTCGATGTCGCCGGACATCTCGGCCACGCCCTGGGCGTTGTCGGAGATCGGGCCGAAGGTGTCCATCGCGACGATCACGCCGACGGTGGTGAGCAGACCGGTACCGGCCAGCGCCACGGCGAACAGCGAGAGGGTGATGGAGCCGCCGCCCAGCAGGAAGGCGCCGAAGACACCGGCGGCGATGAGCAGCGCCGAGTAGACCGCCGACTCCAGGCCGACGCTGATGCCGGCGAGGATGACGGTCGCCGGGCCGGTCTGGGAGCTCTTGCCGATGTCCTGCACCGGACGCCGGTCGGTCTCGGTGAAGTAGCCGGTGAGCGCCTGGATGGCGGCGGCCAGCACGATGCCGATGACGACCGCGCCGATGACCACGCCACGCGGGCCGAAGAGCGGGTCGCCGCCGTTGACGTTGAGGGTCTCCCGCCAGTCGTCGCCGAGCTGCGCCGCCCAGGACGGCTGAAGGTAGGCGAAGGTGGCCACCGCGACCAGCACCGCCGAGATCAGCGCGGAGAGGTAGAAGGCCCGGTTGATCGCGGTCAGACCGTTGCGGTCGGAGGTGCGCAGCCGGGTGATGAAGACACCGATGATGGCGACCAGCACACCGATCGTGGAGATGATCAGCGGCAGCACCAGGCCGTCGGAGCCGAACGCGGCCCGACCCAGGATCAGCGCGGCGACCAGGGTGACCGCGTACGACTCGAAGAGGTCGGCGGCCATGCCGGCGCAGTCACCGACGTTGTCACCCACGTTGTCGGCGATGGTGGCGGCGTTGCGGGGGTCGTCCTCGGGGATGCCCTGCTCCACCTTGCCGACCAGGTCGGCCCCGACGTCGGCGGCCTTGGTGAAGATGCCGCCACCGACCCGCATGAACATGGCCAGCAGGGCGGCGCCGAAGCCGAAGCCCTCCAGCACCGTCGGCGCGTCGCCCCGGAAGATCAGCACGACCAGCGCGGCACCGAAGAGGCCCAGGCCGACGGTGAGGAAGCCGACGACGCCACCGGTCCGGAAGGCGATCTTCATGGCCGACTCCCGGCCACCTTCACGCTCCCGGGCGGCGGCGGCCACCCGCAGGTTGGCCCGGGTCGCCAGCCACATGCCCGCGCCGCCGATGAAGGCGCTGAACAGAGCACCGACCACGAAGAAGAGCGAACGACCGATCTTCACCGCGACTTCACTGCCGTCGGTGTTGTGCACCGGCAGCAGGAACAGCAGAACCACGGCGATCACCACGAAGATCGCCAGGGTCCGGAACTGCCGGAACAGGTAGGCCGAGGCGCCCTCCTGCACGGCCCCGGAGATCTCCTGCATGTTGGTGGTGCCCTTACCGGCAGCCAGCACCGTCTTCGTCAACGCGGCGGCGAAGGCGAGCGCGACCAGCGCGATCACCGCGGCGATGACGACGTACGTGACATTGGCTCCGGTGAGGGAGATCCCGCCGCCCTCGGCGGCCAAGGTGTCGGACATCTGTGTCCTCCTGTGCCGAACAACGCGCCGGCCGGTGGAGACGCACCGCCCGGCGCCTGGATGCGAACTCGCAAGCGCGCGCCGATCCACCCGGCGAACCAGCGACTCCACGCCCATTTGCGCTGGCGGCCGGGTGGATCACTTGCTGACAACCCGCGTACTCTAGCCGTCCGCAGTGTTCGAGGTCACACCGAGGTGGCGGCAGGTCTGGATGATCTTTGTCGCTGTGTTATGAACCGAAATCTGATATAGCGACCGATCGTTGGCTCGGCGCGGCGGCCGGCCTGTGTCGGGTTCAGCGGCCGACCGGCCAGACCATCCGCACTTCGGTACCGATGCCCTCGTCGACCGGGCGGACCTGAAGGTCCTCGACGAATCCGGCGAGCAGGGCGAAGCCGACGCCGGTGGTCAGGTCGTCCTCGTTCAGCGCCTCGTTGGCCAACTGGTCGGCGTCGAGCGCGGCCAGACCGATGCTCGCCTCGATCGGCGCCCGGTCCACCACCCGCACCGAGTACGCGCCCGAGTCGGACATCTCCACCAGCACCGGATCGGCGACGCCGTACTGGCGGTGCAGGGCGACCGCCCGGGTGCACGCCTCGCCGATGGCGAGTCGGACCTCGTCGAGCAGATCCTCCCGAACCCCCGCGCGCCGGGCCACCGCGACACCGACCAGGCGGGCGGTACGAACGTGCACCGGCGCGGGCGAGAAGGAGAGCCGGACCGTGGCCATCACTGGCCGGCGCCGGTCGCCGCTTCGACCGTTGGATACAGCGGAAACACCTGGTCCAACGCGGTGATCCGGAAGATCTTGAGCAGTGGCTCCTTGTCGCAGACCAAGGCGAACGTGCCGTCGGCGGTCCGCAGCCGCTTGAGCGCGCCGACCAGCACACCCAGCCCGGTGGAGTCGAGGAAGTCCACCCGACCAAGGTCCACCACCACGTGCCGGGCTCCGGCGTCGATCAGTTCCAGGAGCCGTTCGCGTAGCCGGGGGGCGGTGTACACGTCCACCTCACCGCCGACCTCGAGCACCGTGTGCTCACCCACGGTGCGGGTCGCCAGTGACAGCTCCATCCGTCCTCCCTCAGGCAGCCGTAAACTCTTTTGGCATCTAACCACTACCCCAGGGCTCGGCCGACGACTCACGACGCAGTCCATCCGTACCCGGCCCGCCGATTTCCGATTTCCGAACACCAGTGCGAGAGTGCAGTACGTGACCTCGGCAGCCACCGTATCCGCCGGCAGCGACCCCGAGCGCACCACGGATGCCGGTCCGGCCGGCCCGCCGGTCGCGTCACCGGGGGACCTGCTGCGCCGGCTACGCCAGCGGCATCCCGCCGACCCGGTCACCCACGTCGAGCGGGTGCCGCCCCGGGCCGGGACCACGGCACCGTGGCCGTCCTGGACTCCGGAGGACCTACGCGCGGCGTACGCCCGGCGCGGGGTGACAGCGCCGTGGCGGCACCAGGCCGAGGCGGCCAGCCTGGCGTACGACCGGCGGCATGTCGTGGTGGCCACCGGCACCGCCTCCGGCAAGTCCCTGGCGTACCAGCTGCCGGCCCTGGCCACGCTGCTGGCCGACCCCCGCGCCACGGTGCTCTACCTGGCACCGACCAAGGCGCTCGCCGCCGACCAGTTGCGCGCCGTCGCCGCGCTGGAGATCGAGGGCGTACGCCCGGCCTGCTACGACGGTGACACCCCGCGCGCCGAGCGGGAGTGGATCCGGCGGCACTCCCGGTTCGTGCTGACCAACCCCGACATGCTGCACCACGGCATCCTGCCCGGGCACGCCCAGTGGTCCGGCTTCCTGCGCCGACTGGCGTTCGTGGTGATCGACGAGTGCCACGTCTACCGGGGCGTGTTCGGCTCGCACGTCGCCCACGTGCTGCGCCGGCTCCGTCGGCAGTGTGCCCGCTACGGCCGCACCGGCGGGCCGACGTTCGTGCTGGCGTCGGCGACGTCGGGCGACCCGGCCGCGGCGGCCGGCCGGTTGACCGGCCTACCGGTGACCGCCATCACCGAGGACACCTCGCCGCGCGCGGGAGTCACCTTCGCCCTCTGGGAGCCACCGCTGCTCCCCCCGGAGCCCTCCGCCGCCGCTGCCGGGTCGCCGAGCCCTTCCGCCGCCGCTGTGGTGTTGCCGGAGCAGGGCGGCCACCGGGCCGCCGGGGACACGCCACCCATGCCGGCACCTCGCCAGGAGTCGCCCACCGGGTCCGACCTCACCCAGGTCCGCCGGTCGGCGCTGCGGGAGACCGCCGACCTGCTCGCCGACACCGTCGCCGCCGGGGTACGCACGCTCGCCTTCGTCCGGTCCCGACGGGGTGCCGAGGTGGTGGCGACCAGTGCCCGACGCAGCCTCGACGAGGCGGTCCCCGGGCTCGGCGACCGGGTGGCCGCGTACCGGGGTGGCTACCTGCGCGAGGAGCGCCGGGAACTGGAGCGGGCGCTGCTGCACGGCGACCTGCTGGGGCTGGCCTCGACCAACGCCCTGGAGTTGGGCGTCGACCTGATCGGGCTGGACGCGGTGGTGATCTGCGGCTACCCGGGCACCCGGGCCTCGCTGTGGCAGCAGGCGGGCCGGGCCGGGCGCTCCGGCCAGGAGGCCCTCGCGGTGCTGGTGGCCCGGGACGATCCGCTGGACACCTACCTGGTGCACCATCCGGAGGCGGTCTTCGGGGCACCGGTGGAGGCCACCGTGCTCGACCCGGCCAACGCATACGTGCTCGGCCCGCAACTGGCCTGCGCGGCGGCCGAGGCGCCACTGACCCCAGCCGACCTGGAACTCTTCGGCGACGGTGCGAAACAGGCCGTGCGGGAACTGGTCGAGGCGGGCGCGCTGCGGCAACGGCCGACCGGTTGGTACTGGCGGCACCGGGAGCGACCCGAGGTCGATCTGCGCGGCGAGGGCGGCACTCCGGTCTGCGTGGTGGAGGCGGCGACCGGCCGGCTGCTCGGCACGGTCGACGGTGGTTCCGCCCATTTCCTGCTCCACCCCGGCGCGGTCTACCTCCATCAGGGCGTGTCGTACGTGGTCGACTCGCTCGACCTCGACGACGGGTGCGCGCTGGTGCACCCCGAGGAGCCGGACTGGTCCACCCACGCCCGCGACGTCACCTCACTGTCGGTGGTCTCCGTCCGCTCCTACGTGGACGCCGGACCGGTCGGGCTCTTCCTCGGCGAGGTGGATGTGACCAGCCAGGTTGTCTCCTACCAACGGCGGCGGATCGCCACCGGCGAGGTGATCGACACCCGCCCACTGGACCTGCCGGCGCGCGAGTTGCGGACGGTCGCGGTCTGGTTCACCCTCTCTCCCGAGTCGCTGCTCGTCGCCGGGGTCGATCCAGCCGACGTGCCGGGGGCACTGCACGCCGCCGAACACGCCGCGATCGGGCTACTGCCCCTGGTCGCCACCTGCGACCGGTGGGACATCGGCGGCCTCTCCACGGCGGTGCACCCGGACACCGAGGCCCCGACCGTCTTCGTCTACGACGGGCATCCGGGGGGTGCGGGCTTCGCCGAGCGGGCGTACGGCATGGCGGCATCCTGGCTGCGAGCCACCCGGGACGCGATCGCCGAGTGCGGCTGCGAGTCCGGATGCCCGTCCTGCGTGCAGTCACCCAAATGCGGCAACGGCAACAATCCACTGTCCAAACCGGACGCTATCCGGGTGCTTGACGTGGTACTCGACAACCTGCCGGAGGTCGCCCGGGTATGAAAACCGGGTCGGCCGGGCAATGATGGTGGGAGCGCTTCCATCGAGCGCCGTCCTTGCCGTTCCCTTGCCAGGATGGAGGAGAGGCCGTGGCCGACACCATCGCCGAGACCGTCGACCTGCTCTACACCATTGACCAAGAGAAGCTCGACACCAACCAACTGATCGCATTGGGAACCGCGCTCGCCACCCTCGCTCAGGCCGAGCGGTTGGAGCAGATCAACGAACGCCTGCGTACCATCCAGCAGCTGTTGACCACCATGACGCACCGGGCGGCCGTCGAGGGCGTCCGCTGACCCGAGGCCTTGCGCCAACTCGCTGACTTGCCGATTTGCTGGCTTGCCGGCTTGCCGGCATGTCTGCCCGGCTTGCCGGCTTCTCTGCCTGGCTTGCTGGCGGTCCCCGGGCGCGGCCGTTGTCCGGCTGTGCGACACTCCGGCGCACCACATTTGAGGAGTTCTCATGCAGCTCGATAGCTTGCAGGCGCAGCAGCGGTTCCACATCCGCCAGCGGGTGCGCTTCATGGTCAACCAGTACGAGGTGCACAGTGTCGCCCCGGACGGCTCCGAGGGCGAGCTGTTGGCGTTCGCCCAGCAGAAGCGGCTCGCGTTCAAGGAACAGGTGACGATCTACGCCGACGATTCCAAGCAGCAGCCGCTGCTCGGCTTCAAGGCCCGTCAGCGCCTCGACCTGGGTGCCACCTACGACGTCACCGATCACGCGGGCAACCCGATCGGCCTGTTCCGGAAGGACTTCGCGCAGTCCCTGCTCCGCTCGACCTGGCACGTCGAGCAGCCCGGCCTGCCCAACGTCACCGGCCAGGAGCGCAGCATGCCGGTGGCGTTGCTGCGCCGGTTCGTCGACTCGCTGTCCTGGTTGCCGTACCACTTCGACTTCGTCGCGGACGGCCAGCCCGTCTTCTCGGTGATCAAGAAGTGGGGCCTGCGGGACCGGTACGTCGTCGAGATCCAGAACCCGCAGATCGACCGCCGCATGGTGATCGCCATGGCCGTCGCTCTCGACGCCCTCCAGGGCCGCTGACGCCGAACCCACCACCTGACGCACTCCCCCGGTCCGGCTCGCTCGACACAGGCCCGAGCGAGCCGGACCCACCATTTCCAAGCGGCCCGCCGGTCGGTCGGTCGATCCGTTGGGCTGCCGGGCCGGTCCGGCGGTCAGCCGCTGTCGGACTGGTATGCGGTCCCGCGCAGCGGACCGGCCCTACTGGTGGCCCGGGCGGTCCGGGTCATCCCTGGTAAGGGCTCCACGACGACCTCCGTGGTGACCAGCACGTCCAGCCCGTCGAGCCGGCACCGCACCAGCCGGGCACCGTTCGCGACGACCAGTTCCCCAGCCCGGGTGCACGTCTCCGGCTCGCCCTGGAGGGCCCTCGCCGCCCCGGCCAGGGCACCGAGATCAGCGGCGACCCGGGCCTGCTGCCGTGCCAGCCGAGCCGTACCGACCCCTGCCCCGAACAGCCCGGCCACGACGAACAACAACCCCACGCCGAGCAGACAGATCGTCGCTCCTCCCCGGTCACCGCCCCCGGGCACCCACCGCCCCGCCGACCCACCGGCTCGACCGGACCAACCGGATCGACCGGGTCGGCCGGGTCGACCAGAGCGACCGGCTCGACCGGGTCGTCGGGTGAGCGGGCCGGATCCGGGGGCAGCGCAGCGAGCGGCGACGGCGCTCACGGTTGCGGCTCCGGCACACCCGGTTCGACCGCCGCTACGGCCGTGGCCACGACGCTGATCGCGGGCAGGTCGGCACCGAGGGCGCGAACGGAGGCGCGGACCGTCGCCCGGACGTGCTCACCGTCGTTGACCACCACGACCTCCGCACCCGGCGGGGCGTGTCGACCGCCAGCGGCGACGCCCGGCTGCCCCCGGGAGGCGGCGAGCGCTGCCTCCCGGGCCGCATCCAGGCACGCCGCCTTGGTGCTCACCGCGTTGATCGTGGTCAGCCCGGTGAGCAGGAGCAGCACCAGCGCCGGCAGGCCGGCCGCCATCTCGGCGGTGAACGACCCCCGGTCGCGGTCGGCCCGCCGGCGCCCGGTCACTTCAGCGCCCGGTCGATGACGGCAGTCAACGCGGACTGCACACTGTCGGAGGTCAGCACCTTGAGCAGGACACCGCCGAAAGCAACCGCGGCGAGCGTCCCGACCGCGTACTCCGCAGTGTTCATCCCAGCGTCCCCGCGAAGGCGGGCGAGGATTCTGCGCACGTGTTCGTCCTTTCTCGATGGGTCACAACACGTCGCCGAGAACGGCGACGATCACCGGCACCAAACCGGCGAGAATGAAGGCGGGCAGGAAGCAGAGCCCCAGCGGCAGCACGATCAGCACCCCCGAACGGCGAGCGGCCTCCTCAAGGTGGACGGCCCGATCCGCTCTCAGGTCGTCGGCGAGCCGGGTGAGTGCTCCCGCCAGCGCGGCACCACTGCTCGCCGAGCGGATCGCGGCGGTCGCCACCCGATGGGCTCCCGGAACCGTCGCCAGGTGCGCCCATGCCTCCTGGGGGCCACCGCCGAGTTGCAGCGTCCGGCCGACCCGGGCGAGTTGTCCGCCCAGCGGACCGCCGAGCGCGTCGGCCACCGCGAGCACCGAACGTTCCACCGGTGCCCCGGCCCGCAGGGTCGCCGCCAGCAGGTCGGCGGCGAGTGGCAGGTCGGCTGCGGCACGCAGCCGATGACGACGGACGGCCGGTGGCTCGATCCGCCGGAGCAGCCGGTCGAGCAGCACCACCGTGGGCAACGCCGCCACCGGACCGGCCCAGCCGCCGACAAGCACCGCCACCGCCAGCCCGGACAGCCCGGCGGCCAGCCGAACCAGATCGGGCCGCCACCGGTACGCCGACAGCTGTCCCGGGACACCGCCAACTCGCCCGCCGGACTGGACGACCGGCGACACCCTGCCGGACAGCCGACGCAGCCGACGCCGAGGCTGGTACCGGCTGACCACGAACGCGGCGAGCAGAGCAAGGGCGGCCAGACCAGAAGCGATTAGCGGTGTCCCGCGCATCAGCTGTCCCCGCCCGGAATGGTCGCGAGACGCTCCGACCAGAGCAGCCCGATCACCTGAAGGCCCACGGCAGCGATCGCGCACCCACCACCGACCGGCGTGTGCAGCAGTACCTGGAGCGGGTCCACCCCGATCCCGTAGCCGAGGCCGATCCCGCCCAGCGGCAGGGCAGCCAACAACCAGGCGGTGGCCCGAGCCCCGGATGCCTGGGCCGCCGCCGCAGCCAGCCCCCGATCCGTCGACCGGGCGTCCGCTTCGATCCGCTCCACCAGGTCGGCCAGCGGTGCCCCCGTACGCTCGGCCAGCCGTACCGCGGCCCCGGCCAGTCGCCCGAGGCGATCCTCGGATCGCCCGGGTGCGGCCTCTCTCGGCAGCGCGTGTTCAGCGCCGGTGAGCTGACCGTCGACGGTGGTTGCGTCCTCACTCAGACCGGCGGGAGACGGGCTGGTCAGCACCTGCGCGGCGGCCGGTACGGGTAGACCGACCCGTAGCTCCCCGGCCAGGGCACAGAGCTGGTCCAAGCGTTCCCTGCGGTCCTGAGCGGCCCGACCCACGGTCGCCCGGCGGAGCACCGCCCGCGCCCCCAGGACTCCGTATCCGGCCATAGCCGCTGCCGCCACCGGACCACCGAGCAGCCCACCGGCCCCCGCGCCGAGCAGACCGGTCAACAGCAGGATGCGCCGTGGTTTCGCCAACCGCGCTACCTGCCCGCCTGGCCCGGGTACGTGACCGTCGACCTGATCCCGGCGCTCGATGCCGGTCGTGGCGCTCTGCTCCTCGAACGGTGTCGGCACACCAATTGGCGCGGCCGTCGACCCTGCGACGGCAGCGGCCGTTCGCGAAGCGGCACCAGCGGGTGTGCCGCCGGGCCGGGCCGGTCGTCGACTCCCTCCCCGGCCCGGCGGACGAGACCCGGGCGGTGATGTCGGCGGCCCGGACGAGGGCAACGCGACCGGGACGGCCGGTCGCCTGCACGGGCGGGCCACGACCATCGGAGGCGGTGACCCGGGTGCCGACACCGGCGGGCGAGTCCCGGCCGGACGTCGCACCGCGCAGGTCGGACCGGCGACCCGGACCAGCGGGTCTACCGGATCGCTCCGCCACCCGAGGGCACTCGACCCGACCCGCCGGACAACCGTCGGATCAACCGGCCGCGCCGACTGCGCGTCACCGAGCCCGGACGCCCCGGTCACCGCCGGCCACCCGACACCTGTCGGTTCCCAACCGGGCGGCCTCAGGCCAGGTGGCGGCTCCTCCCCCTCACGCTGACCGCCCGCCTCGCGGAGCGTGGTGACCCACGCGACCAGCGGATCGTCAGCCGCTTTCCGGCCGCCCGGAGACCACGTCGGAACACGACGGCCACTCGTGCGGAATTTCCGGATCGCCACCAGCAGCGGCAACACCGCGACCGCCAGCCACCACCCGCCACTCATGACGACACCGCCGACGCGGGCCAGGGCTCGCACAGGATCGGCGGCACCGGCACGTCGCGGTTGTGGATCAGCGTGCCGAGCGCTCGGGCCGCCAGGCCGATCCCCCGACCACGAACCCAGGCGGGCACGGCGACCACCAGCCGGTCGGGGCCCTCCGGCAGGAGCAGGCAGATCGACTCCAGGACGCGGCCCTGCGGTGTGCGGCGGATCTGGAACACCACCTGTAGGGCCGCCGCTACCTGGGCGTGCAAAGCCGAGCGTGGCAGCCCGCCGAGCAGACCGAGCGCCTCCAGGCGGGCCGGTACGTCCGACGGAGTGTTGGCGTGCAGCGTCCCCGCCCCACCCTCGTGGCCGGTGTTGAGGGCAGCCAGCAGATCGACCACCTCCGCGCCTCGACACTCACCGACCACCAGCCGGTCCGGCCGCATCCGCAGCGCCTGCCGGACCAGCTCGCTCAGGCCGACGGCACCCGAGCCCTCCACATTGGCCGTACGCGTCTGAAGGCTCACCACGTGCGGATGCACCGGTCGCAGCTCGGCGGCGTCCTCGACCAGCACGATCCGCTCGGTGCCCGGCACCAGCCCGAGCAACGTGTTCAGCAGGGTCGTCTTGCCGGAACCGGTGCCGCCGATCACCAGATAGGCGAGCCGGGCGGCCACCACAGCGGCGAGCACCGGCGCGACCGGCCGAGCCACCGCGCCCTGGGCCACCAGTTCGTCGAGGCTGAACGGCCGCTGCCGGAAAGTGCGCAGCGACAGGTAGGGCCCTTCGGTCGCCACCGGCGGCAACACGGCGTGCAGCCGTGTCCCGTCGGCCAACCGCGCGTCGACGCACGGAGAGCCGTCGTCCAGCCGACGACCTGCCCCGGCCGCCAGTCGCTGCGCGAGTCGACGTACGTCGTCCGGGGTGCCCACCGGCACCGGGACCTGATGCAGCCCCTGCCCACGGTCGACCCAAACCCGCGCCCCGTTGACCAGCACGTCCGTCACCTCGGGGTCGGCCAGCAACGCGGCGAGCGGGCCAGCGCCGACCAGGTCGTCGCGTACCCGATCGGCGATCCGCAGCAGGGCGTTGTCACCCAGGACGGCGGCGTCGGGTTCGGCGCGTACCGCGGAGACGATCGCGGCCGGAGTGACCGGTGTCGTGGTGGCGGCGATCCGCTGCCGCACCCGGGCCGCGAGATTCTCCCCGGTCACGCCGCGCCCGCCGCAGGCTGGCCGGTGAGGTCGGTGACGATGCGCTGACACAGCTCGGCCAGCGGCCCGCGCCCACCCGCCGCCGGTGCCTCGCCCCGCTCCAGCCCCCGGCACAACCCGGGCTCCGGCCGCAGGGACGCGGCCAGGGGCAAGCCGAGCGCCTTGGCCACCTCGACGGCGCGAAGTCGCCCCGGTGCCGGACCTCGGACGATGACGGACAGGTCGTGACAGTGCGGTGCCGCCGCCGCCACCACCCGGGCCGCGGCGGCGGTCGCCCGCAACTCGGCGGGCACCACCACGAACGCCCGGTCAGCCGCCTGAAGCGCGGTCACCGCAGCGTCGTCGAGGTGTCGGGGCAGGTCCACCACCACGAAGTCCCGGCTCCTCCGGGCGGCGTCCACGGTGGCGGCCACCGCTTCGGCGGGCACGGCGATCAGGTCACCCCGATCCCAGGAGAGCACCACCAGATCACCCCGGCTGGGCAACGCCCGCACCAGGGCAGGTGCGTCGACCCGCCCGTCGGCCCCGGTCAACGCGGGCCAGCGCAGCCCTTCCATCTGCTCCCAGCCGAGCACCAGATCCAGACCACCGCCGAGCGGGTCGGCGTCGAGCAGGAGGGTGCGCAGCCGGGCCCGTGCGGCGGTGACGGCGAGACCACCGGCGAGGATGCTGGCGCCGGCTCCACCCCGGCCACCGACGAACGCGACCATGCGGGCTTGGGCCGTGGCCGTACCCTCGCCTCCGCAGTCAGCGAACCGGTCCACCAGCCACGGCTCGGCCGCCGGCAGCACGGCGACGTGTTCGGCGCCGAGCAGGTCGGCCACCTGCCATCCGGACTCGACGTCGTCGGCCCGCCCCACCAGGACCAGTCGGGCACGCCGGGGCAGCCGCGCCCGCAGGCAGGACTGCGCCTGGTCGCTGCCGACGACGACCAGCGGCGCCGGTCGCCAACGGGTGCGGGCGGCGGCCGGATCGGCGGCCACCTCCACCTCGACTCCTCCTGCGGCAGCGAGCCGGAGAAGGTCGTCGAGCAGGTCAGCGTCCGAGGTGACGACCAGCGGTGGACGTCGGTCCGGTGGGAGGGTCGTACGGGGTGGCATCGCGGCCTCCAAGCGGTCGGCGCGGGTTCACTGGGTCGAACCCTGCCGCCGCTGCCACCCCGAAGGCCGCCCCGGACGGCCAACCTGTGGACAACGAAGTGCTCTGTGGACAACGCCCACAACGGTCGTTGATCTGTTATGTGGACAGGCCGCGCAAGGCATCTGATCTCAACTCACACCACCCGTAGCGAGACGTGACGTGCACCACGCATAATCGACGTCCTGTGCCGTCGCCGAACGGTGTTCCTCGCCGGATCGAGGTCATGAACCAGTCGCCAGATCACGAAGATGGCCGTGTCGAACCGAGGCTGCGGGTCGGCCCCTGGCTGTTCGACCCGCGCACCCGCGCCAAGCAGTTGGCGGCGCCGCCGGTTCTGCGGGCGCTGCCACCGGCACCCACCCCCGGAGGCGACGCGTCGACCACACCACCCCCACCGGTACGGGAGCCGGTCGCGCCGTTCGAACCCGCGCACCGCGCGCCGGGCCGGATGTCGCACCGGCTGCTACTGGCCGGCCTCGCCACCGCCGTACTCGGTCTCATCCTCACCGTGCTCTGGCCCGCCGCCGGACCGCCGCCGGCCGCCGCACCGGACGTGCCGTCGGGCTGGGTTCCTCCGGCACCGGACAGCCGTGAGGGCGACCTTGGGGGCGTCGCCACCGCCGCCGCGTCGTCCCCCTCCCCGGCAGCCTCGTCATCCGTCGAGGGCGTCACCTCCTCCCGGCCACACCTGAGTCGCCGGGCGACACCACCACCGTCGGCCACCCGGACCAGCTCTCCGCCCAGGCCAACCACCCCAAGCACCCGCCCGGTCCCCCCACCGAGCCGACCGGCGGCCCCACCACCGACCACCCGGCCACCCGAGCCGCAGCACCTGACACCGCTACCGGCGTCGCGGGAACGCGGACTGCGGTCGACCGACGGTGGCAGCGAGACGAGCATCGAGTTCGTCAACCAGCGATCGCGACCGGTGACCGTGTACTGGCTCGACCATCGTGGACAGCGGAGGCAGTACGCCGTGCTGCCACCACGCCAGTCGTACCGGCAGCACACGTACGTCGGTCACCCATGGGTGGTGACCGACCGCCGGGGCCGCGCCCTGGCCTGCTTCGAGCCGACGCGTACGCCCGGCCGAGCCGTGATCAGGTAGGGCCATGGTCTTTCCAGCCGTCCGACTCACCGGCTGCTTTCCCGAAGCTCATGGCTTCGCCCTGCTCGGCCCCGTGCGTCTCGACCAACATTTGGGCACGGACAGCACGGGTCGTGACCTGCTGGACCTGTTCAGCACCACCGAGGCCGGTGACAGCTTGGGCGCGGAGAGCTACACCGTACTGGTGCGGCACGCCGCAGATCCTTGCCCGAGGTCCGCCGCCGCGTTCTCGTCGCCGGGCTGGATCCTCGGGTCGGCGACTGGTTCGCTGCTGCTCTGCGGCGTCGGGTACCTCCGTCACTGGCAACCGGACCATCCGGCACACCACCGCGTTGCAGTGCCACCCGACTGGTACGAGACCGAAGTCCGAGGGCACGCTCAAGCCGAGGGAGCCGACGACGGCACGTACGAATTCGTGCTGACCTCCACCCCGACCCGACCGGTCTGCCACGCTGATCCGGCTCAACGGTTCGCGATCCGCCACGGCGACCTCTGATGCACAGTCGGATGACCGGGCTGTCCGCTACGTGACAGCGCCCTGCCGGGGCCGCAGGACACGCCTACGCTGAGCGCACGTTCCGCCGGGCGACGCTGCGGAGGAAGCCGACATGCCGTCCATCCTCGTCACCGCTCTCCTCGCAGCCGCCATGACGGCGGCACCCGCACTCGCACCCACCACCGCCACCCCTGCTGCCCCGGCCCACTACCGCGTGGTGGACCTCGGCACGCTCGGCGGCGACAGCAGCTACGCCACCGCCATGAACGACCGTGGCGACGTGGTGGGCCGCGCCCAGGGCGCCGACGGCAGTTACCGTGGATTCCTCTGGCGGCACGGTCGGATGATCGATCTCGGCGACTTCAGCCCAGTCGACATCAACGACCGTGGCCAGATCGTCGGCAGCCGCGACGACGGCTCCGGCGCGTACATCTGGCATCGCGGCGTCCTGCGCCCGCTGGGTGACCCGTCCGCGCGGCCGGTAGCGATCAACAACCGGGGCCAGGTCGTCGGCCACACCGACGCGGGCCCCACCCTGTGGACGCGCGGCCGGGCCCGACCCTTGCCCCTCGCCGACGTGTCCGACATCAACGAGCACGGCCAGGTCTCCGGCGGCATGGCCCTGCCAGATGGTTTCCACGCCGCACTGTGGCACCGTGGCCGGATCACCGACCTCGGTGCCGGCCCTTTCAACCGCAGCAACACGTACGCCCTGAACGACCGTGGCTGGGCGATCGGCTGGCAGTTTTCGGCGGACCAGGACGAACGCGGCATCCTCTGGCGGCACGGCCGCGCCCTGGACCTCGGCACCCTCGGCGGCAGCTTCACCCGACTCAGAGCGATCAACAACCGTGGCGCGATCCTGGCCAGTTCCCAGGCCACCGACGGAAGCGAGCGACCCGCGCTGTGGCGACACGGCGTCCTGCACGACCTCAGCCTCGCCGGAATCAGCACGGAGGGCGAGGTCGTCGACCTCGATGACCACGGCCGCATCGTCGCCTCGATCCGCCCGGTCTTCGGCGTGAGCCGCGCCGTCGTCTACCACCCACGCTGAACCACCGACGATCTGTCGTGCCGAGGTACCAGAAAAGCCAGCAGTCAGCGGACCGGGCCCTCGCCGAACCGACCACCACTGATCACGGCGTCAGCCCCGATCTCGGCAGCCGTCCACACGTGGGAGCAGAAGTCGTCTACCGCCACACCGCCGTCCCTCAGGAGAGCGACAGCCAACGCCGCCAGATCCGCCCGACGCGGGAGCCGGTAGTTGATCTGCACGGGCCGAATCAGGCCGCCGACCGACAGCCTGCTCAAGGTCCGCGATGTCCTCCGGCTGACGTCGGGAGGGGAAAGGGACGACCCCCGTCGGGGGGAGACGGGGGTCGTCGAAGGTTCGGCTCCGGGGGGGTCGAGCCGAACCCACTCAGCGGTCACGGGGGGTGCAACCGCTGAGGGTCTGCCAGTTTGAGTGCTCGTGCTAGTGAACAAGTCTGCCTGAGCAGACCTGTGTACGTCGAGTGGTGTAGCCTCCACTCCCTGCGAAATCCTGTTCGCAGCGTGTGACTGCGGTCACTGTTCGCAGGCGGGCGGAGGTCGGCCCGCAGGTCCGAGTGCTCTTCAGGCCCCGGGCACCCGCCGACCATAGACCATCGGGCTAGACTTTCGCGCCGTGGGCCGAAGTGCCGCTTTTTTCGATCTGGACAAGACCGTCATCGCCAAGTCGAGCGCCTTGGCGTTCGGCAGGCCGTTCTACCGGGACGGCCTGATCACCCGGCGTGATGTGGTCAAGTCGGCGTACGCGCAGTTGATGTTCCGGCTGGGCGGCACCGACGAGCAGACCATGGCCCGGACCCGCGATTATCTCGCCACCCTCTGCAAGGGGTGGCGGGTGGAGCAGGTCCGTCAGATCGTCGCGGAGACACTGCACGAACTCATCAATCCTTACGTGTACGCGGAGGCCGCCGCGCTGATCGAGGAGCATCAGGCTGCCGGTCGGGACGTGGTGCTGGTCTCCGCCTCGGGCGAGGAGATGGTGCGCCCCATCGGTGCGCTGCTCGGAGTCACCGACGTGATCGCCACCCGGATGGGCGTGGTCGACGGTCGGTACAGCGGTGAGGTCGAGTTCTACGCCGCTGGGCCCAGCAAGGTCGAGGCGGTCAGCGAACTCGCCGCCGTCCGGGGGTACGACCTGGCCGACTCGTACGCCTACTCCGACTCGTACAGCGATCGCCCGTTGCTGGAGTGCGTGGGTCATCCGAGCGTGGTCAACCCGGACCGGCAGCTGCGTCGGCTGGCGGTGGAGAACGGCTGGCCGGTGCTTGAGTTCCGGCATCCGGTCCCGCTGGGTAGGCGGCTGCGTGAGCGGCCCGCCGTTCCGGTCGCCGCGGCGGCGCTCGGTGTCGGTGTCGGGGTGGCGATCGGCATCGCGTGGTACGGCCGGCATCGCCGTACCCGCGCCAGCGCCTCGCCGGCCTGACCTACCGCCCGGCCTGACCAGGCGGCCTGTCAGGCGGCCAGGGTCTCGTCTCCGATCGCGGTGAGCTGGTCGGCACCCACTTCCACGGCGGACATGTAGTGCCGCAGCCACGACCGCAACCCGTCAGGGGTGCCGGTGGCGAAGGCACCGGCCGCGCCGACGTACTCAGGCTCCCGCTCGCGGTGGCCGACGTCGACGGCGAGCAGGCCGCGCGGGTCGAAGCCGGTGGAGAGCAGTACGAGACGGGCCGCGCCCCGGGCCACCACACCGGAGGGGCCGGCGAACGGGCGCAGGTTGAGCAGTTCACCGTGTACGACGGCGGCCAGCACCAGCGGGCTGACCCGGGTGCCACCGGTCACCAGGTTGACCAGTACGTCGAGTCGGGCGGCGACCACCGGGTCGTCGACCGGGCGGCCCAGTTCCGCTTCGGTGGTCACCTCACGGGCGGCGAGCACGTGCAGTTTCGCCAGGACCTGTCGGGGGGCCGTGGACCAGAGTTCACTGAGCCCGGGTAGCGCTCCGGCGACCCGTAGCGCGCCCTGGAGCACCGGTTCGGTGACGGTACCGGCGCGTACCTCCTCCCGCTCATGGTCGTGGCCCTCCAACGCGGCGCTGGCCACCGCAGAGCGCAGACTGACCTCGGCCGCCACCTGGCCGCCATGGCGGCGCAACGCCCGGTGGCCGAGTGCGTGGTCGAAGTGGGTACGGGCCTGCTCGACGGCGTCGGCGACGTCGGTGAGCGCGAGCAGCGGCGCGAGCGGGTCGGAGTTCACCCCGCCACGCTAGCGACCAGGTCGGCGGCTTCGGGCACGAGTAACCGGCAACGCGACGCCCGCCACCCGTAGCGACGTGTTAGCAGGGGGCCCTTCCTCTACCGGAGGCGTTAACAAGGTGCCCTTCCTTGCGCCTCGGCGCGTGGGAGGGGCCGTTGGGCGACGGGTCGGTGAGGGTTCGGTCGCCTCGCTCGTGGGCCACGACTAACCTGCCCGGAAGAGACCCAGGTCACCCAAACGACGAGGAGTGTTGGCATGAGTGAGGCATTGGCCAATCTGCTGAACGAGACGCGTCAGTTCCCGCCGCCAGCCGAGCTCGCCGCTGACGCCAACGTCACCGCTGACGCGTACGCCGAGGCGGAGTCCGACCGGCTCGCCTTCTGGGAGCACCAGGCCGACCGGCTGGCCTGGGCGAAGCGGTGGGACCAGGTGCTCGACTGGTCCCGGCCGCCGTTCGCGCGGTGGTTCGTCGGTGGCCAGTTGAACGTGGCCTACAACTGTCTCGACCGGCATGTGGAGGCCGGCCAGGGTGACAAGGTGGCGATCCACTGGGAGGGCGAGCCCGGTGACACCCGCACCATCACCTACGCCGACCTGCACCGGATGACCTGCCAGGCGGCGAACGCGCTCACCGACCTCGGGGTGACCGCCGGTGACCGGGTGGCGATCTACCTGCCGATGATCCCGGAGGCCGCGGTCGCGATGCTGGCCTGCGCCCGGATCGGCGCGACGCACAGCGTGGTCTTCGGTGGCTTCTCCGCCGACGCGTTGACCAACCGGATCCAGGACGCCTCGGCCAAGGTCGTGATCACCGCCGACGGCGGCTACCGGCGGGGCAAGCCGTCCGCGCTCAAGCCGACCGTCGACGAGGCGGTGGCGAACTGCCCGTCGGTCGAGCACGTGCTGGTGGTTCGGCGTACCGGTGGGGAGGTGGGCTGGTCCGAGCGGGACCATTGGTGGCACGAGACGGTGGAGCAGGCGTCAACCGAGCATTCCGCCCAGCCGTTCGACGCCGAGCATCCGCTGTTCATCCTCTACACCAGCGGCACCACCGCCCGCCCGAAGGGCATCCTGCACACCACCGGCGGCTACCTGACCCAGGCGGCGTACACCTCGCACGCGGTCTTCGACCTCAAGCCGGAGTCCGACGTCTACTGGTGCACGGCGGACATCGGTTGGGTGACCGGCCATTCCTACATCGTTTACGGTCCGCTCTCCAACGGCGTGACCCAGGTGATGTACGAGGGCACTCCGGACACTCCACACAAGGGCCGTTTCTGGGAGATCGTCGACCGGTACGGGGTGACCATCCTCTACACGGCACCGACGTTGATCCGCACCATGATGAAGTGGGGCGAGCAGATTCCGGCGGAGTACGACCTCTCGTCGTTGCGGCTGCTCGGCAGTGTCGGTGAGCCCATCAACCCCGAGGCGTGGATGTGGTACCGGCAGCACGTGGGGCACGGTGAGCTGCCCATCGTGGACACCTGGTGGCAGACCGAGACCGGCAGCATGATGATCTCGCCGTTGCCGGGCGTGACCGCCGCCAAGCCCGGTTCGGCGATGACTCCGCTGCCGGGTGTCGTCGCGGACGTGGTGGACGACCAGGGCCAGTCGGTGCCCAACGGCGGGGGCGGTTACCTCGTGCTGCGCGAGCCGTGGCCGTCGATGTTGCGCACCATCTGGGGCGACGACAACCGGTTCATCGAGACGTACTGGTCGCGGTTCGGCGCGGGCGCGAGCGGTAACGCCGACGACCCGTGGATCTACTTCGCCGGTGACGGTGCGAAGAAGGACGACGACGGGCACATCTGGCTGCTCGGCCGGGTCGACGACGTGATGCTGGTGTCGGGGCACAACATCTCCACCACCGAGGTGGAGTCGGCGCTGGTGTCGCACCCGTCGGTGGCGGAGGCCGCGGTGGTCGGTGCCACCGACCCGACCACCGGGCAGGCGATCGTCGCGTTCGCCATCCCACGGGGCAGCACCGAGATCTCCGGTGAGGCGGGCGAGCAGCTGATCGCCGAGCTGCGTAACCACGTGGCGAAGACGCTCGGCCCGATCGCCAAGCCGCGCCAGATCATGCTGGTGCCGGAGTTGCCGAAGACCCGCTCCGGCAAGATCATGCGGCGGCTGCTGCGGGACGTGGCGGAGAACCGTTCGCTGGGTGACGTGACCACCTTGCAGGACTCGTCCGTGATGGAGCTGATCTCCGCCGGGATGAGCGGCGGGAAGTCCGACGAGGACTGACGGCAGGCGTACGACTCGAAGGGTGGCGGTCCGAGATCGGGCCGCCACCCTTCGTCATGGGCGGGTACGTCCCGACCTGATCTGAATGTGACAGCCCGAGCGCCCGGCAAAAACTATCTGCAACAAATTCGGCCTGGCTCTTCCCACCGGCCCCTCCAGTGCCTAAGTTCACCACTGGCCCCATTTACGGGGGCCTTTTTCACCGGCCCACAACCCCCGACGGGCCGGTTCCCTCAATCCGGAGGTACCACGTGCGGAAAGTCGCAGTGGGTCTGCTCGGGCTCTCGTTGACGGCGACAGGACTGACGGTCGGCTCATCCGCCGCCGCCGCGCCGCAGCTGGAGACGCCGGCGGCCGCGCCGTCCATCGCGGAGCCCGCCCACGCCGAACACGACCTACCGAACCCGCTGGAGGCCAAGCGTCGCGCCCTGCGTCAGGAGGGCCTCAGCGAGGTGCTCTCGGGCCGAGCCAAGGCCGAACGGATCAACGGCAGCACGGTCGTCAAGGTCGGCGAGCGGGCCACCCGTGGCGGCAAGGCCGGTCGCAACGCCAAGGCCACCAAGGGTGGCCGGGGCCCCACCGAGAAGCAGTACGTCGAGTTGTCCCGGGAGAAGACCGACCGGATCTTCGTGATCCTCGCCGAGTTCGGCAACGAACGGCACCCGGACTACCCCGACCAGGACACCGACCCGGATGTCCCCGGCCCGACGAAGTTCGACGGGCCGCTGCACAACGAGATTCCCGAGCCGAACCGGTCGGTGGACAACTCCACCGTCTGGCAGGCAGACTACAGCGCCGAGCACTACCGGAAGCTCTACTTCGGCACGGGCCCCGGTGACGAGTCGGTCAAGCAGTACTACGAGGCCCAGTCCTCTGGTCGGTACAGCGTCGACGGCGTGGTCACCGACTGGGTGAAGGTCCAGTACAACGAGGCCCGCTACGGCCGCTCCAGCGGCTACCCGTGCGCCGGGATCGTCTGCAGCAACGTCTGGGCGCTGGTGCGCGACGCGGCCAACCAGTGGGTCGCCGACCAGAAGGCGGCCGGGCGGTCCGACGAGGAGATCGCCGCTGACGTCCGGGCGATGGACCAGTGGGACCGGTACGACCACGACGGTGACGGCGACTTCAACGAGCCGGACGGCTACATCGACCACTTCCAGATCGTGCACGCCGGTGGCGACATGGCCGACGGTGACCCGATCCAGGGCGAGGACGCCATCTGGAGCCACCGCTGGTACGCGTACGCCTCGGACCAGGGTCGCACCGGTCCGCCGAACTTCCCGGCGGGCGGCACCCAGATCGGTAACACCGGCGTGTGGATCGGCGACTACACCATCCAGCCGGAGAACGGCGGTCGCAGCGTCTTCTACCACGAGTACGCTCACGACCTCGGCCTGCCGGACGACTACAACGTCCTCAGCGGTGGCGACAACAACAACGAGCACTGGACGCTGATGGCCCAGAGCCGCCTCGGTGCCAGCAACGACGGCGGCATCGGCGAGCGCGGTGGCGACCTCGGCGCCTGGAACAAGCTCCAGCTCGGTTGGCTCGACTACGAGGTGATCGTGGCCGGGCAGAAGCGGACGCTGACCCTCGGCCCACAGGAGTACAACACCAAGGAGGCCCAGGCCGCCGTGGTGGTGCTGCCCGAGCGGGAGTACACCTTCGACAACGGCGCGCCGTTCGAGGGTGACAAGCAGTTCTTCTCCGGCAACGCGGACGACCTCAACAGCACGATGACCCGGACGTTCGACCTGACCGGGAAGTCGTCGGCGACCTTGTCGATGAAGGGCCGCTACAGCATCGAGGAAGACTACGACTACCTCTTCTTCGAGACCTCGGTCGACGGCGGCCAGAGCTGGACGTCGCAGCCCGGCACCGCCGACGGTACGCCGCTGAAGGAGATCTCCCCCGGCCGGTTCGCACTGGACGGCAGCTCCGACGACGAGTGGGTCGACATCGAGATCCCGCTGGACGAGTTGGTCGGCAACAGCGTCGCGTTCCGGTTGCGCTACCAGACCGACGGTGGTGTCTCCGAGGGTGGCTTCTTCGGTGACGCGGTCACCCTGACCGCCGATGGCGAGACGGTCTTCACCGACGGTGCGGAGTCCGGCGCGGCAGGCTGGACGCTGGCCGGCGGGTTCGAGGTGGTCGAGGAGACGTACACCAAGAGCTTCGCGAACTACTACATCGCGGGCACCCGGCAGTACATCTCGTACGACAAGTACCTGAAGACCGGCCCGTACTTCTTCGGCTACACGAACACCAAGCCTGACTACGTGGACCACTACGCGTACCAGGAGGGGCTGCTGATCTCGTACTGGAACACCCGGTGGGCGGACAACGACACGTTCGCGCACCCGGGCGAGGGCCGGAACCTGATCATCGATGCCCACCCGCGGCCGATCTACAACCTGACCGGGCAGCCCTGGCGGGCCCGCGTCCAGGTCTACGACGCGCCGTTCAGCCTCAAGAAGGCGGACTCGTTCACGCTGCACCTGAACAGCCAGCCGCAGTACATCCGTGGCCAGGACGCGCAGCCGCTGTTCGACGACACCAAGCAGTACTGGTACCCGGAGCTGCCGAACCACGGCGTCAAGCTCCCGGCCACCGGCACCAAGATCAAGGTGGTCTCGCAGAACGGCATCTACACCAAGGTCAAGTTCTCCTGATCGCTGAGTGACAGCAACGATGCCCCGGGCAGGTGACCTGCCCGGGGCATCACGCTGTGCGGCACCGTGACGGACCCGGCCAGGTGGGAACCGGCACGACGCCGCTCACGTCGTACCCTCGTGTCCACCACCGTCCGCACCCGAGCGTCAGCGGCCGGTCTCGCCCTGCTGCTGGCGGTGGCCGGGTGCGCCGAGTCGGACCGGGGAGGCACCGTGACCGCCGACCAGAGCCCCACCGCGCCCGGCGGCTCCCCGACGGCGAGCCCCGGCGACGCCCCTGCCGACGACACCGCCGCCGGCCAGCCACCTTCCGGTCGTACCGGCCAGACGCTGTCGCCGACCGAACCACCGCTGATCGGCACCCCGACGGCCCCACCGAGTCATCCGACCGAGCTGCGCAAGGCGAACGTCCTCGCCGGCCGGCTCAGCCGTGGCGGCAGCGGCCCCTGCTACACCCTGGTCACCGACGACGGCCGGGAGTACGCCCTGCACGGCAGGGACAAGGGCACCTTCGCCACCGGGACCTGGGTGCGGGTGACCACCGCTGCGGCGACGACCGAGGTGGACTGCGACGGCCCGGGCATCCCGGTCGACATCATCAAGATCCTCCCGGTCGGTTGACCGTCCGGACCCGACCTCCGCCCGCCGCACAGCCAGGTCTCGGCCCGACCGACGCCGTCGACACAGGGCCTAGGCTGTGGTCCATGACCGAGCAGCGTGGCGATGCCGTCGACGAGTCCTGCGTACTCACCGAGGGGCCGTGGACGCACCGGTTCGTGGGTGCGAACGGCAGCCGCTTCCACGTCGTGGAGGCGGGTACCGGCCCGATGGTGCTCTTCCTGCACGGCTTCCCGGAGCACTGGTGGGCCTGGCACCAGATGCTGCCGGCCGTCGCCGACGCCGGCTTCCGCGCCGTCGCGATGGATCTGCGGGGCTACGGGGCCAGCGACAAGCCACCCCGGGGGTACGACGGCTACACCCTGGCCGCCGACGTCGCCGGGCTGATCCGGGCGCTGGGCGAGCGTTCGGCCACCCTGGTCGGCACCGGTGCCGGCGGGATGATCGCCTGGACCGCGGCGTCGTTCCACCCCAACCTGGTACGCCGCCTGGTGGTGCTCGCCGCCCCGCACCCGCTGCGGCTACGGGCCGCCATCTTCGCCGACCCCCGAGGCCAGTTCGCCGCCTCGACACCGGCGCTGAAATTCCAGCTGCCCCGATACGAACACCTCCTCACCCGCGACAACGGCCGCGCGGTGGAGGAGATCCTGCGCCGCTGGGGTGGCCCGCGCTGGGTCAGCGGCCCGGACTTCACCGACTACGCACGGCGCTACCGGGAGGCCATGCGGATCCCGCAGGCCGCCTTCTGCGCGCTGGAGGGTTACCGGTGGGCGTTCCGGTCGGTCCTTCGGCTGCACGGCTACCGCTTCGTCAAGCTGATGCAGCGCCCGCTGACCACACCCACCCTGCAACTGCACGGCGCGCGGGACATGGCGTCGTTGCCGCGTACCGCCCAGGGCTCGGGGCGTTACGTCAGCGCGGCGTACGAGTGGCGGCTGCTCGACGAGGTCGGGCACTTCCCACACCTGGAGACCCCGGAACTGGTGCTCGGCGAGATCCTCCGGTGGGCGAAGACCTGACCTGGACGGCCGCGCTCAGACCCGCTGCTCACGCACCTCGGTGACCTCGCCGACGGGTGCCCAACCCTGGTAGACGCCGAAGTCGAAGGCCTCCAGCCGCATCGCCTCCGCGACCGGCCACCGCCCGCCGGTGTACTCGACCCGCAGCCATCCGTCATGCTCGGCCAGCACGATGAACGGCTGTCCCTTCCAGGTGCAGGTCGTCCGGACGTACGCCAACTCCTCGATCTCGTTGGCCGGCACGACCCGGACGTACCGGCCGGGCCGCACCTCGGTGAAACCCTCGGTGGCCTCCGCCTGGTAGAGACGGACCTCGCTGCCGTCCGGGCTGGCCTGGTACTCCCGCCCGCGCCAGCGGGCCACGTAGCCGTCGCGCATCACCGCTCACCGACCTGTTGCCAGGAGAGCGTGTCGGTGTCGAGCACGGCGATCAGCCGCTCGGTGCCCGAGGCGTCGATGCGTACCAGCTGGGCACCGTGCGGCAGCCGGACGCTGTCCACTTTGAACTCGGCGAGCACGTCGCTGCCCTCGCCGGGGGCGAAGCCGTTGCCCCGGAACGGGGGCCGTTCGATGACCCAACCCTCCATCGCCCGCATGGCCGCCTCGTTCTGCCCGCCGTACGGAATCCGGTACAGGCTCGGCCGGTACGCGGGCCAGCGGAGCACGTAGATCTGCTCGGCGTCCGGTGCGAAGGGCGAGTCCGGGTGGTTGAGGCCGAGCGCCCGGTAGAGGGCCGCCGGGGTGGTGAGGTGTGCCAGCTCGCTAGCCCGGTGGACGAATCCGGAGACCCGGTCGTAGCCCCGTTCCAGGTAGTAGCCGAGTTGGCTCGGGGCGATCGCCTTCTGCATCACGATCGGCCGGGCCAGGTCGCCCGCCGGTGCCGCCTGCCGGGGGCTGCTCGCCGGGGCGGGAGTCGTGACGGTCGGCTCGGGTTCGCCCTCGACATCGTCACCGAGACCGAGTTCGGCCGCCCAGTTGGCCAGCCCGACGATCTGCTCGCCGGGCAGCTTCGCACCGACCGGGGTGCCGGGGTTGACCGCGAACGACCACGACAGGTCGGGCCATCGACGGATCAGCTGGACGAACCGGACCTGGACCGTCTCGGCCGCCGGATCGGTGTGGTCGGCGAGGCGTTGCGGGGAGGTGTAGGCCACCACGTAGGTCTGCCCGTCCAGTTGCACGGTCGGCCAGACGAAGCCGGGTTCCCCGGGGCGGCTGCCAGGAGCGGAATCGGCGGCCACCGGCATCAGGACCCGGGCCAACAGCAGCGTGGAGAGGAAGGTGTCGGTGCTGCCGGCGCTGGCGGCACCGTACAGGTCTTCCTCCACCTCGTTGGCGGGTTCGAAGGGCGGCGCGGCGGTGACCGGTGTGGTGCTGCTGCCGGACGAGGGCTCGGTTACCGGGGAGCCGGCAGCCGCCGCTTCCCCCACCGGCGACGCGGTCGGGGGCTCGGCCGACGCGGGCGGCGGCGCGGGTGATGCGGCCGACCCGGGCGGTGGCGCGGGTGATGCGGCTGGCTGCGCGGAGACCGGCGTGAACAGCGAGGGCGTATCCGCCGGGTGGGGGGCGGTCAACGGCACCGTAGCCGCGTCGGTCTCCGACTGGACCTGGCTGGACAGCTCCGGGGTAGCCGTCGGAACCGGCACCGTCGGCTCAGCATCCGACCCCGTCGGAACCGGCACCGTCGGCTCAGCATCCGACCCCGTCGGAACCGGAACCGTCGGCTCGGATTCGGTGGTCGGGAGGCGTACCGTCGCCGCCTCCGGCGCGGGCGCGGCGAGCGGGGCCGTCACCTCGGTGTCCTCGGCTGCCGTCGCAGTCGACGGCATCGCCTGGGTCGGGCGCTCTCCTTCGTCGTCCGGTGTCGGCGGGCCACCGCTGCCGTTGGTCAGGGTGAGGTCCCGGGCCTCGATGATCGTGCCCTCTATCACGATCGGGGTGAAGCCGCGACGTGGCGCGGGCGGACCGGAGACCGGTTCAGCCACCGAGGTCGGCTCCTCCTCCACCGGCTGACGGCGGGGCAACGCCTGCGTCGGATCACCGCCACCACCGGCGGTCGGAGCCCCGCCGCCAGGTGCCGCCCAGCCTGCGGGAGTGCTCACCCGCAGCGGTCGTACCGGCCCGTCAGGGGCCGGTAGCGGCGCGGTGGCCTCCTCGTTCGGACCTGTCCGCGTACCGGTGTTGGCCTGGTCGTTCTCGCTGAAGACGAAGGCACGGGTCGGCCCCTCGGACGGCGGTTCGCCAGCCGGGCCACGCCGGGGAAACGGCTGACCACCTCGGAACCGCGACGGTGGGGCGGCCCGCTCGGTGAGGCGGTCGCCACGCTGCGTCAGGCGGTTGTGCGCGGGTTCGAAGAAGGATCGCGGACCCGTCTGCTCGGCACCGGTCGAATGTCCGTTGGTGGCTCCGGGCTGCTCTGGGGGCCAGCCCGGCCCGGCGGACGCGGGTTCCTCGTTGCGGCCGGGCGGCGGGCGGCGTGATGTCAGGCCGCCCAGCGGGCCCGGTGCGTCGGATCGCGCACCACCGAGTCCACCCGGTCGTTGCTGACCGGCAGCCGTGGCACGGCCCACTCCGCCGCCGTCGGGTTGGCTCGGGCGCGGCGGTACGGGTGGCCGGTCGGCGGGCTGCGGTCGCGGGCCGGTGATCGTACGCGACGCCTGCGGTGGCACCTCGGGAAGGTGGAAGGCCGCCGGCACCACCGGAGGGGCCGGGGGAAGCTGGGTCGGTCGGCCCGGTCGCGGCGGTCGCGGCTGGGCGTTCGCCGCCGCGTCCGGTGGCGACGCGGCGGCGTCACGGACCCGGTTCAGTGCCTCCACCCGTTCCAGCCGGGCGCGGGCACCCACCGTGCGCCCGGGTAGCCGGACGTCACCTCGGGACAACTGGGCCACGTACCAGGCGGGCAGGTAGCCCTCGATGGGCAGGCCCGGGTTCACCGCCAACCACCACTCGTGGTTGGGCCAACTGGCGGCCAGTTCCGCGTAGCCGGTGCGCCGGCTCGGGCCGACGTGCTCGCCGAGGCAGGCGCGCATCGCCTCGGCGGAGGTGAACGCCAACACGTGGGTCCGGCCACCGGTCGTCCAGGTGCCCCAGCCCACCGGTGTCCGCCCGGCGGCAGCCTGCGCGGAGACCGGCAGCAACAGCTCGACGCCGGACAGGATACGGAAGTAAAGCTGCTGGTCATTGCCGTGCAGCGCGTCGCGCATCGCCGCCTCAGCCGCGGTGGCCGGCTCCCAGTCGGTCACGGCCACCCCTCCTCCCGGGCACAGGCCATAGGTATCGGATACAACCTACAAGGTGATTACAAGATCACAATCCCAGCCCGGCGGCTGCCCGCCCGGCCCACCAGCAGCCGATAACATCGCGTGTCGCTGTCGACACGATGCGGAGGCGGTCGATGTCCCGGCCACTTTGGGTCCGGCGCGCAGGGCGACGCTGGTCGTGCCCGCTCGCCGGTCTGGCCGCGATCCTGCTGGTCGGCCCGATGGTGGCGGTCGGCGTGGCACCGGCCCGAGCCGCACCGCGCTGCGCGTCGCCGCCGCAGCCCGCCGGGCCGGTCTCGGTCTCCGCGATCCCCTGGCCCCAGCAACGGTACGCACCACAGCGGCTCTCCCGGCTGGCCACCGGCGCCGGGGTGATCGTGGCGGTGGTCGACTCGGGTGTCGACCGTCGGCATCCCCAACTGGCCGGGCGGGTGCTCGCCGGCATCGACCTGCTCGACCCCGACGGTGACGGCGGCCTCGACTGTGTCGGGCACGGCACCGGGGTGGCGAGCATCATCGCCGCCGTGCCACGCGACGGGACCAGCTTCCGTGGGCTGGCGCCACAGGCCCGGATCCTGCCGGTCCGGGTCAGCGAACAGCAGGTGGTGGACGGGCAGGGGACGGGGCGCGCGGCGACACCGGAGGATCTCGGCCGGGCGGTCCGTTGGGCGGTCGACCGTGGCGCGGCCGTGGTCAACCTCTCCGTCGTGCTCTACGCCGACCATGCCGCCGTCCGCACGGCGGTCGCCTACGCGGTCGACCGTGACGTGGTCGTGGTGGCCGCCGCCGGTAACCTGACCGGCGACGGCGGTCCGCTGCCCTATCCCGCCGCGTACGACGGGGTGCTCGGGGTCGGCGCGATCGGCGCGGACGGGCTGCGCGCCGATTTCTCGCACACCGGCGCCCACGTGGATCTCGTCGCTCCCGGTGTCGACGTGCTGGTCGCCAACCCCGGGCAGGGACACCGCAGCATCGACGGAACGAGCTTCGCCGCGCCTTTCGTCGCCGCCACCGCCGCCCTGCTGCGCCAGTACCGTCCCGACCTCAGCGCGGTCGAGGTGACTCGGCGGCTCGTCGCGACAGCTGATCCGGCACCCGGTGGCGGGTACGGCGCGGGAGTGCTGAACCCCTACCGGGCGGTGACCGAGACCGGATCGACGCCGGGGCGCGCCCAGCCACCCAGCGGGCTGAGCGAGCACCGACCCGATCCGGCGCTGTTGGCGCAGCAGGATCGTCGCGGCGACGCCCTCGCCCGCGCGCTGCTGCTGGCCGGCGTGGTGGGGCCGCTGACCGGCGCCGTCGTGCTGGCGGCGACGGTGGTGCCTCGGGGGATGCGCCGACGATGGCACCCGGCCGGCCAGGACCACGACGCGGGGTGACACCGTTCGGCGCCACCCCGCGCTCGACGTGGAAAGGTCACTGGAAGAGGTTGGTGTTCCGCTTCTCGGTGTCGAGATAGTCGGCTGCGGACTCGTCCACCGCGAGCTTGATGTCGCGCAGCATCGCCTGGAGGTCCTGCGAGGCGTTGCGCCACCGCGTCTGCCGCTGCTCGTACGCCTGCTGGGCGGCACCGGACCAACTGGCGACCAGCGGCGCGGCATCTCGTTCCAGCTGGCCGAGCTGTGCGTCGAGCGTGTTCAGCGCCCGCTGGATGTCCGCGCTGGCCTGTTGCAACGCGGCGAAGTTGACGACCAGCACACCGTGCTCCATCGGTCTCTGTCTCCCTGGGTCGTGGGCTAGAGCGGCAGTCGGATACCGCCGCGCGTGGTGGCGGCGACTCGGGTAGCCGCCTCGGAGTCCGAGGCGTCGTACCGCGTGCCGGCGGTGCGGATCGCACCCGCCGTCTCCCGTAGCGCCTGTTGCAGCCCGGCCTGATCCTCCGCCCACTTCCGCTTGACCTGCTCGAACGACCGCCCGCCCGCCCCGCGCCAGGCCTGTTGCAGGATCTCCAGCTGGACCAGCAGTCCACTGAGCATCGACTGCAACGACTGGTCGGTCTGCTCGAACTTCGCCGCGGTCTGCTGCATCACCGCGGCCTCTGCCTGGGTCTGGGACACCTGGGACGTCACCTCGTCTCCTCGATCGTGGCTGGCCCTTCGGCGGAAAACGCCCCACCCACGACGCCGGAGGGCGTGCACGACGCGGGATGGGCCAACGAGAACTCGTCGCTGACAGTAGCGACACGATCGCAATTCTGCTACCCCTTGCTACTCCCCTGTGGACAACGTAAACCCGTGTCGGCGATTACGATGGGCGGTTGTCGATTCGCGAAGGGTGACCGGTCTCCAGGGAGGTGCGGTGACGACGGTTTGCGCTCCGCCCCGCCCGAGCACGAGCGACCAATCCCCTGCCGACGGCCTTCCTCTCCCCTCCGGGCAGCGGATCCGGCCGGTCGCCGCCCGGTCACGGTCCGGGCGCCGGTGGCGATCCCCGCGGATCGGTGCCGGCCAGGTCGTCACCACCCAGGTGGCGGCGGCGGGGCTCGTCGCTGTCGCGGGCCGGGGCCTACCGGCGATCGCCGGCACGGCGCTGGCGGCGCTCGGGCTACTCGTCGTGACCTGGTTCCGGGTACGTCGACGGTGGTTGTACGAGTGGTTGGCCATCGGCTTCGGTTATCTGGCCCGCCGACGGGCGAGGAGATCACTGTCCACTGCGGCCGAGTTGCTCGACCTGGTGGCCCCGCACGCCGTGGTCCGCACCGTCGAGTGGGAGGGTGGCCCGGCCTCGGTGCTGGACGACCCGGATGGACTGGTGGCACTGCTGGAGGTCGGCGATCCGGCCGAGCTGCTCGGTGACGGCGGGCAGCGCGTGGGCTCACCGGCGTCGCTGCTGGCCGACGAGACCGACCAGGCACCGCCCGTACGCGTACAGCTTCTGCTGACCGGCACACCCACACCGGCGGTCGCTGCCGGTGACGGCGCGGCGGCCGCCTCCTACCGTCAGCTCGGCGACCAGCGACTGGCCGGCTGGGAGCGGACGGTGCTGGCGGTACGGGTGTCGCGGGCCCGGGGTTGGCCGGAGGAGACGCTGGGGAATGCCCTCGCCGGTGTCGTCCGCCGGATCGCCCGGCGGCTGCGCCCTGTGTCCGTGCGACCGCTGGGCGAGCAGTCGGTCCGCCGGGTGCTCGCCGAGTTCGCCCACCATGACGGGCGACCGGTTCGCGAGTCCTGGCAGACGGTCCGGTGTGGTGGCCTGCTCCAGACCAGCTTCCGGTTGAGCGGGTGGCCGGTGGGGGAGGCGATGTTCCCCCGACTGTGGGGGCTGCCCGCGACCGCGATCACGGTGTCGCTGCACAGCGCGACCGGACGACCGACGGCGGGCAGCGGCCGGGCCGGGCCGTCGGCCGGGCTGGTCGTACGGCTGGCCGCCGCGACGCCCGCCGAGTTGGCGAACGCGGCCCGACAGTTCCGACGGACGGTGGCCCTGGTCGGCGCGACGGTGGAGCGTCTCGACGGCAGGCAGGTGACCGGCTTCGCCGACACGCTGCCGCTGGCACTGCCCACGGCATCGCCCCCGACCAGTGCCGGGCATCCGGAGCTGACCGTGCCGTACGGCAACGCCGGGTTGCAGCTCGGCGTCAACCGGCACGGCCACGCCGTCACCGTCCGCCTGTTCCGGCCGGAGAGCACCCGGCTGGTGCTCGGCGGCGGGGTACCCGTCGCCCAACTGGTCGCCGTACGGGCGCTGGCGCTCGGTGCCCAGGTGGTCGTGCAGACGACCCGCCCGCACGCCTGGGACCGCTTCCTCCGGGGCGTTGGTGTGCCGGGCGCGCCCGTACGACTGGCACCGCCCGACCGGCCGGTGACGCGGGGCTCCGGGACGCCGCTCGCACCGGTGCTCGTGGTGCTGGACGCACCACCGCCGCCGGGTCCGCGACCGGGCACCGCGTGGCAGACCACGCTGCTGGTCCGCGACGCGCTGACCCCGTCGGACACGGACCCGTTGGGCCGGGCCGACCTGGCGGTCCTCCCCCCGCTCAGTCAGGCGGAAGCCACGGTCGCCGGTGCGGCGCTGGGGCTCGGCGACGCGGCGCACCTGTTGACCCGGATTCGGCCCGGTATGGTCGCCGTGGTCAACCGACGGGCCCTGCGCTGGGCGCTGCTCGTCCCCACCCCGATCGAGGCGCAGCTCATCGGTGCCGACATCCACCGTCATGCCGGATGATCTCGCGGGTTCCGCCCGCGCGTCGGCCGTGACACCATGCCCGCCATGGGTTTTCTGAAAGGTCTACTGATCCGGGTCGGCGCCACGGCGGTGGCCTTCTGGCTGGCCACACTGATCATCCCCGGGATCTCGCTCGACACCGACTCGGTCTCCGAGACGGTGCTGACGCTGGTCCTCGTCGCGGTCATCTTCGGTGTGGTCAACGGGGTGCTACAGCCGATCATCAAGACCGTCGGCTGCGGTTTCTACCTGCTCACCCTCGGCCTGATCGCACTGGTCGTCAACGGTCTGCTGTTCCTGCTCACCGGCTGGATCGCGGACCAGGCGGGGCTGCCCTTCGACGTCGACGGCTTCTGGCCGGCGGCGGTGCTCGGGGCGCTCTTCGTCGGCATCGTCACCTGGATCCTCGGCGCCATCCTCGACCGCGACTGACCGTCCTCGGCGATCCTGCCGGCGGCCACACATCGGTGACCGCCGGCAGGATGCGGTAACGCTGGCCATATCGCGGGAATTGGCTGCCGAGGCGCGCGCCGCCAGGCAGTAGCGTCGACAGGGTGTTCACCCTTACCCGCGACGACGGCTACACGATCAGCACCGACCCCACCCGGCTTGACCTTGACCTGGTACACGGTTGGCTCAGTCTGGACGCGTACTGGGCGCTCGGGCGTGACCGGGAGACGGTCGCGCGGGCGTTCGCCGGTTCGATCGGGTTCGGGGTGTACCGCCCGGCGGACGGCCGGCAGGTCGCGGTCGCCCGGGTGATCACCGACCGGGCCACCTTCGGCTACCTCTGCGACGTCTACGTCGACCGGGCCGAACGGGGTCGCGGGCTGGGCACCTGGCTGGCGGGCGCGGTCCGTGACCACCTGGCGGAGCTGGGCGTACGCCGAATCCTGCTGGCCACCAACGACGCACACGGGGTGTACGAGAAGGTCGGCTTCAACTGCGTACCCCCCGACCGGTGGATGGAACTCGACAGGCGCGACCCCCAACCGGTGAGCCCGCTCACCGGCAAGGACCGGATGGCCGACCCGGCGCTTACGGTTGAGCCGTGACGTCGCTCCGCCTCGGATACCTCTACGGCCTCGGCGCCTACCTGATGTGGGGGTTCTTTCCGCTCTACTTCAAGCTGCTGCGCCCGGCCGGGCCGATGGAGATCCTGGCCCACCGGGTGGTGTGGTCCGTCGCGTTCGTCGCGTTGCTGCTCCTCGCGCTGCGCAACGTCGGCTTCCTCCGTGCCCTGCTGCGCCAGCCCCGGACCCTGGCCGGGATCGGCGCCGCCGCCGCACTGATCGGCGTCAACTGGTTCACCTACATCTACGGCGTGAACACCGACCGGGTGGTGGAGACCGCCCTCGGATACTTCATCAACCCGCTGATCGTGGTCCTGCTCGGGGTGCTGGTGCTGCGGGAGCGACTGCGCCCGGCGCAGTGGTGGGCGCTCGGCGTCGGCGCGTTGGCGGTGGCCGTGCTCACCATCGACTACGGACGACTGCCGTACCTCGCGCTCATCCTGGCCTTCTCCTTCGGCGGGTACAGCCTGGTGAAGAAGCGCCTCGGCCTGCCCGCCGCAGAGGGCCTGTTCGTCGAGTCGGCAGTGTTGTCGCTGCCCGCGCTGGGCTACCTCGGCTGGCTCGCGGCCACCGCAGACCTGGCCTTCGGCCACGTCTCGGCCGGGCACACGGCCCTGCTGGTGCTCGCCGGAGCGTTGACCGCCATCCCGTTGCTGATGTTCGCCGGGGCCGCCAACCGGCTACCACTGACCGCCCTCGGCATGCTCCAGTACGTGGCGCCGATCCTCCAGCTCGGCTGCGGTGTGCTGATCTTCCACGAGCCGATGCCACCGGCCCGACTGGCCGGCTTCGCCCTGGTCTGGCTCGCCCTGATCGTCTTCACCGCCGACGCCGTACGCCAGGCCCGGCAGACCCGCCGCCAGCGCCTGGCGGACCCGGTGCCGCCCACGGCGGCGGTCGCCGGTAGCCGTTGAGGCCCGGTCAGCGGACCTCGTAGGCGAGCACCGCGGTGCCGTCCGCACGGATCAGCTCCAGCCGGACCAACTCGGCGTTGGTGAACCGGGTCGCGCCGGTGATCCGCAGGTCGTCGCCGGGGGCGGCCAGCCAGGAACCGATCTGTTCCTGCGAGCCGTCCCCGGCGTACGCGACCAGCCGGAATGCGGTCGCCTTGCCGTACCCGGCCCGCTGGTCGTAGCCGCAGTCCATGGTCACCTGGGTACCCCAGTTGGTGCCGGTCAGCCCGATCTCGGCGTGCACCGGCACCGTCCCGGCGACCGGTTGCATCTGCACCATCCGCACCTGGGCCACCGGCGGGTTCTGCTGCCCGGGCAGCATCATGGCCCCTCCGAAGCCGACCACCAGGGCGAACGCGGCGGCGGCCAGCCCGATCACCGCGTACCGCAGTCGGCTGGCCTGCCGCTCGCGGCGGCGGCGTTCCCGGGCGGCGTTGAGCAGCTCCGGCACCCGGGGGTTCTCCGGCTGCGGCAGGAGCTGTTCCAGGCTGGCCGGATCCAGCCGGCCGAGCAGGCCGGGCAGCACCGCGATCTCGGAAACCGACTGCTGGCAGGCCGGGCAGTCGACGAGGTGCCGTTCGTATGCCACCCGGTCGGCGGGGGAGAGCGCGCCCAACACGTATGCCCCGTCGTCGAACGCGAACTCGCACCGGTTCATCCGGTCACCCCCATCTCGGCCAGGACCAGCCGCAGGGAGCGCAGCGCATAGTGGGTGCGGGACTTCACCGTGCCCGGCGGCACCCCCAGTCGGGAGGCTGCCTCGGAGACCGACCGCCCCTGGTAGAAGCACTCCACCAGGACATCGCGGTGCGACGGGCTGAGCCGGTTGAGCGCCTCCGCGACCGTCCACGCCTCGACGGCCCGCTCGGTCTCGTCGACGACCGGCGGCTCGGGAAGTTCGTCGCTGTAGACCTCGCCGACTCGGGTCGACCGTCGCCGCCAGGCGTCGATCGCCAGGTTGCGCGCGGTGGTGAAGAGCCAGGCGCGTACCGAACCGCGTCGGGGGTCGAGCGACTCCGGATGCCGCCAGGCTCGCAGCAGCGTCTCCTGCACCAGATCCTCGGCGCGCTGCCGGTCGCCGTTGACCAGCCGCAGCGCGTGCGCGTACAGCGCCTCGGCATGCTCGTCATGCAGGGCACGCAGCAGGTGGGCGTCGTGGTCGCTGATCGTTCTCTCCTCGCTCTCACCGACGAGCGGGCGCGGTGTTACGACCGGAGATACGTGCGGTCACGCCGATCGGTTCATTCCCAGCTCGAACCCGGGATTCCCGAGGTGGAGTTCATCGCTGATTCACATCGACGCTGACCCGCGCTCACCACGCCGCCCTAGCGTCCGGCGGGTACGCGTCGGTGACCTGAGCCGACGTGCACCGACCCTCAGGAGGATCCTCCCCATGAGCGACCGTCCCCGGCTGCTCCCGCTGCTGGGCACCCCCCGCCACGGCAGCCGCGACGCCATGACCTGCCGCTACCGCTGCGGCAACGCCTGTGACCATCCGGTACCCAACACCTCCGACAACGCGTACTTCGGTGACGTGGTGAACGCCGAGGTCAGCCGCCGCGGTGTGGTCCGCGCCGGGGCGGTCGGTGCCCTGGTGCTCGGATTCAGCGGCGCTGCGGCCGGCGCGCTGGCCGGCGCGGCTCCCGCCGCCGCAGTCCCGGTACCCCCGGTGCCCCCGGCCGGTCAGCCGGCGGCAGCCGGCCGTCGCCCGGGCAACGGTGCCCTGAGCTTCACGCCGATCCCGCCGAACACCCTGGACACGTTCGTCGTCCCGAACGGCTACGACCACGCCGTGGTCATCCGCTGGGGCGACCCGGTGGTGCCCGGCGCGCCGGAGTTCAACCCGCGCCGGCAGACCGCCGCCGCGCAGAGCAAGCAGTTCGGCTACAACAACGACTTCGTCGGCGTGCTGCCGCTGGACAAGCGCGGCAAGCGGGCGCTGCTCGTGGTCAACCACGAGTACACCAACGAGGATCTGATGTTCCCCGGCTTCACCAGCCAGGACGCGCTCAGCGTCGAGCAGGTGAGGGTGGCGATGGCCGCACACGGCATGTCCGTGGTGGAGATCGAGCGGGTCGCCGGCACCGGCCAGTGGCAGGTCGTCGACTCCGGCCGCCGTCCGTACAACCGCCGCGTCGACGCGCTGAGCAGCAAGTTCGAGCTGACCGGGCCGGCCGCCGGCTCGTCGTTCGTGAAGACGGCCGCCGACCCGAAGGGTCGTACGGTCATCGGCACGCTGAACAACTGTGCCGGCGGCGTCACGCCGTGGGGCACCGTGCTGTCCGGGGAGGAGAACTTCAACCAGTACTTCGTCGGCGGCGATGCGGCGCCGGAGTCGGACAAGGCCCGGCTGGCGCGCTACGGCATCTCCACCACGGCCCGCTACCCCAGTGGCAGCCGCAGATGGGACCGGGCCGCCGAACGCTTCGACCTCGCCAAGCACCCCAACGAGGCCAACCGGCACGGCTGGGTCGTGGAGATCGACCCGTTCGACCCGGAGAGCCGCCCACGCAAGCACACCGCGCTCGGCCGGTTCAAGCACGAGGGCGCGAACGTCATCGTCGCACGCAGCGGGCACGTCGTGGCGTACATGGGCGACGACGAGCGCTTCGACTACCTCTACAAGTTCGTCTCGGACAAGAAGTTCATGAAGGGTGACTCCCGGGTCGCCCGCAAGCACAACCTGACGCTGCTGGAGTCGGGCACCCTCTACGTCGCCAAGCTCGACCAGACCAGCGCCGGTGAGATCGACGGCTCCGGCACGCTGCCCAGCGACGGCGCCTTCAACGGCAAGGGCCGCTGGATCAAACTGGTCAGCGGTCACCGCTCCTACGTGAACGGGATGACCGCCGCCGAGGTGCTGACCTTCACCCGGTTCGCCGGTGACAAGGTCGGCGCGACCAAGATGGACCGCCCGGAGGACGTCGAGCCGAGCCCTCTCACCGGGAAGGTGTACGTGGCGCTGACCAACAACACCAGCCGGGGGGTCGGCAGCAACCCGGGGCCGGACGAGGCCAACCCGCGTACCGCGAACCGGCACGGGCAGATCCTGGAACTGGTCGAGGACCGGGGGGACAACACCTCAGACACGTTCCGGTGGTCACTGCCGATCGTCTGCGGCGACCCGGCGGACCCGTCGACCTACTTCTCCGGGTACGACAAGACCAAGGTCTCGCCGATCTCCTGCCCGGACAACGTGGCCTTCGACGCCACCGGCAACCTCTGGATCTCCACCGACGGCAACGCGCTAGGAAGCAACGACGGCCTCTTCGCCACCGCGACCGAGGGTCCCGAGCGCGGTCACCTGAAGCAGTTCCTGACCGTGCCGGTCGGTGCGGAGACCTGCGGTCCGTTCATCACCGAGGACAACCGCTCGCTCTTCGTCGCAGTGCAGCACCCCGGCGAGATCACCGGCGCCACCATCGACAACCCGGCTTCCACCTGGCCGGACGGCGACTACGCCAAGCCGGGCGTGGTGGTGACCTGGCGGCTGGACGGCGGACCGGTCGGTAGCTGACCCCGCTCCGGCATCGCGCCGGCCGCCCATCCGACGGCCCTCTCCCCACCAGGGAGGGGGCCGTCCCGGCGTACGGCGTGGGTCAGCTGTCGGCGGCCAGCCCTTCGGCGATGGCACGCGCGGCGGTGAGCAGTTTCGTCCGTACCACTCGGGCGGAGGTCATCATCTCGCTGGCCGGCAGCGTGCAGGCCAGCACCGTCCGCCGTTCCATGTCCTTGTCCGGGCACACCAGGACGGCGGCGCAGGCCACCCCCTGCCGGAACTGGCCCAGTTCCAGCTGCATCCCGCGCCGTTCCCCGGCGGTGAGGTCGGCCTCGAAGGCTTCCGGGGTGGTGAGGGTGGCGCTGGTGAACGGGCGCATCCCGTACTCACGCAGGTAGCGCTGGCGTTGCTCGGTGGTGAGCGTGGCGAGCAGCGCCTTGCCGAGTGCGGTCGCGTGCGCGCCCTCGTCGAAGCCGGGGACGAGATCTTCCAGGTACGGCGATCGACTCCCCTCCGCCACGGCGGTGATCGCCACCTGGCCGCCCACGAACCGGCCCAGGACGTGGCTCCAGCCGGTCTCCAGGGCCACCCGACGCAGGCTCTCCCCGACGGCTGGTGAGCGGAACGCGGCGACCAGCTCGCGGTAGCGGTCGGCGACCTCCAGACCCACGATGTACGTGCCGTCCTCCCGACGGATCACGTAGCCCTCGTACGCGAGGGTGCGGACCAGGTGGTAGGTGGTGGCCACGGTCAGCTCACATCGGCGAGCGATCTGTTTGACCGTCAGGCCCCGAGGGGCACGACCGACCGACTCAAGCACTCGAAGCGCGCGGGAGACACTTCGGATCAGGTCCGAAGGTTCCGCCAGGGGGTCACGCACAACCACCTCCGCTACCGGGGACTTACACCATATGAAAAAGTGGCCCGCCGCGAAATGCCTGATCGGGTGAGCTGACCAAGATCGTCCGATACGGCATGTGAGGTGGAACGCACTTTCCGTCGCCGATCTGTGGCTGACGTAGGTTGGGCCCCACCATGACCCACATCGCCCCTCCGCCCACCTCGGCGACCGCCGCACGGCCCGTCCGGGCCAGTCTGGTGGCGGTCACCGTCACGATCGCCTGCGTACTGCCGGTCTTCCTGGTCGGTGGTCTCGCCGTGCAGATGCGGGAGGAGTTGGGCTTCTCCCCCGCCGGTCTGGGGCTCGTGGTGGCGGTCTACTTCGCTGTCGGTGCCCTCGCCTCGGTCCCCTCCGGCGCGCTGGTCGAACGGTGGGGTGCCGCCCTGGTGGCCCGGACCGGCATCGTGGTCTCCGCAGGCAGCCTGCTCGCCGTGGCGGTGGCGGCCCGCTCCTACCCGGTGCTGGTCGGCCTGCTCGCGGTTGCCGGCACTGCGAACGCCCTCGGTCAACTGTCCAGCAACGCGCTGCTCGCGCGGCACGTTCCGCCCCGTCGGCAGGGCCTGTCCTTCGGCGTCAAGCAGGCGGCCATCCCGCTGTCCACCCTGCTCGCCGGCGTGGCGGTACCCACCCTCGCGTTGACCGTCGGCTGGCGCTGGGCCTTCGTGGCCGCAGCCGGGGCGGCACTGGCCGCGCTGCCGGCCGTACCGTCGGATGGCACCGCGCCCACCGCGCGGCGGACCGGGCGCACCGGCCGGGCGAACCCGGGGCTGATCCTGGTCGGGGTGGCCGCGACGCTGGCCGCCGGGGCGGCGAACGCGCTGGGCACCTTCGTGGTCGACGCCTCGGTCGACCGGGGTCTGGGCCCCGCGATGGCCGGGCTGACGCTGACCCTGGGCAGCGCGGTCTGCGTGACGGCCCGGGTCGGGGTCGGCTGGTTGGCCGACCGCCGCACCGGTGGCCACATCGCGGTGATCGCCGGGCTGCTGGTGGCCGGGGCGGCCGGGCTGGCCCTGCTCGCCACGGCGGGCCCCGGCCCGCTGGTGGTCGGCGTGGTGCTCGGCTTCGGGCTCGGCTGGTCCTGGCCCGGCCTGATGAACTTCGCCGTGGTCCAGCTGCATCCGCAGGCCCCGGCCGCAGCCACCTCGATCACCCAGACCGGGGTGTACGCGGGCGGCTGCCTCGGCCCGCTCGCCCTGGGTCCGCTCGCCGCCGCGGCCGGCTATCCGGCGATGTGGCTGACCGCCGCTGCGGCCATGCTCATCGCCTCCGCCCTCATGCTCACCGCCACCCGCCTACTCCCCACCCGAAACCCCGCCCCCACCAGTTGATCAAGAAGTTTTGGTCAGGATTCGCGCGTACGGCGACCAAAACTTCTTGATCAACGCGGGGGGACGCGGGGTGGGACGCGCGGTGGGAGGGGGTTAGCTGGTGCGGTCGGCGATGTGGTCGCAGAGGGATTCGAGCGCGCGACGGGCCGGACCGTCCGGCAGGGGCGCCAGTTGGGCGCGGGCGTCCTCGGCGTAACTGCGGACGGTCTCCCGGGACCGCTTGAGCGCCGGGCTCTCCCGGAGCAGACCGAGCGCCTCGGCGTGCAGGGCGTCGTCGGTCAGCGGGCCGGTGGCCAGGATCTCCCGCAGCCGCACGGAGGAGGCGTCCGCGTCGTCGGAGCCGAGAGCGTAGAGCACCGGCAGGGTGGGCACGCCCTCCCGCAGATCGGTGCCGGGTGTCTTGCCCGACTCGACGGACTCGCTGGCGATGTCGAGCAGGTCGTCGGAGAGCTGGAAGGCCACCCCGATGGTCTCGCCGTAACCGGCCAGCGCCGCCACGTGCTCCGGCGTGGCCCCGCTGAACTGGCCGCCGAAGTGGGCGCTGGTGGCGATCAGCGAGCCGGTCTTCTCGGCGATCACCCGCAGGTAGTGCGCCACCGGGTCGTCACCGGCCCGAGGACCGACCGTCTCGGCGATCTGACCGTGCACCAGGCGGGCGAACGTGCGCGCCTGAAGGCGTACCGCCTCCGGGCCGAGCTCGGCGGCGACGTCCGCGGCTCGGGCGAAGAGGTAGTCACCGACCAGGATGGCAACCGAGTTGGTCCACCGGGAGTTGGCGCTGGGGGCGCCCCGGCGCACCGGCGCCTCGTCCATCACGTCGTCGTGGTAGAGCGTGGCCAGGTGGGTCAACTCCACCACCACGGCCGCCGAGACGACCTCGGAGCGGGCCGGGTCACCGAACTGTGCGCCCAGGGCCACCAGGAGCGGCCGGAACCGCTTCCCGCCGGCCTCCACCAGGTGCCGCGCCGCCTCGGTGACGAACGGGTCGGCGCTGGCGACACTGGCCAGCAACTCCGCCTCCACCGCCGTCAACACGCCGAGGACGGACTCCTCGCTGTGAGGGTCGGCGAGGTGAAGGCCGAGCGCGCCGAACTGAGCCGCGCCAGCCCGGCTCCGGCGACCACCGGAGCCGGTGACACCTGAACCCTCGCCACCCCTAATCACCACGCCTCCACCATGCCACACACGTTCTACCTGGGCCGGACCGGGTGGATACGCACGAGGGCCGGCCCACAGTCACGTGGGCCGACCCTCAAGCCGCAGGTCAGCAGCTATCGAACGAAATCGGCGGCCGACGACGCGAGGTCGAGCAGCGGTGCCGGTACCACGCCGAGCGCCAGCGTGGCGAGCACCCCGATAACCAGGGCCGCCGAGGTGAACGCACCGGGTACGGCCACCGTCGGCGTGCTGTCGCCCGGCTCGGAGAGCCACATCAGCACCACGACCCGCAGGTACGGGAAGGCCAGCACCATGCTGGTCAGCACACCCGCGATGACCAGCCACACCTGCCCGCCGTCCAACGCCGGGGCGAAGACCGCGACCTTGCTCATGAAACCGCTGGTGAGCGGGATACCCGCGAAGGCGAGCAGGATGAAGGTGAAGACGGAGGCGTACACCGGCGACCGTCGGCCCAGCCCGGCCCAGCGGGACAGGTGGGTGGCCTCGCCGTCGGCGTCGCGCACCAACGTCACCACGGCGAACGCGGCCAGCACCGTGAAGCCGTACGCGACCAGGTAGAACATGGTGCCGGAGAGCCCCTCGCTGCCCGGTGCGAGCACACCGACGAGCAGGTAGCCGGCGTTGGCGATCGACGAGTACGCCAGCAGCCGCTTGATGTCGGTCTGGGTCACCGCGAACAGCGCGCCGACCACCATGGTGAGGACCGCCACAGCGCCCAGCACCGGGGTGAAGTCCCACCGAGCGCCCTCGAACGCCACGTGGAACACCCGCAGCAGGGCACCGAACGCGGCGACCTTGGTGCAGGCCGCCATGAAGCCGGTCAGCGGCGTCGGAGCGCCCTGGTAGACGTCCGGCGTCCAGACGTGGAAGGGCGCGGCAGCCGCCTTGAACAGCAGACCGATGGCGACCAGCGCCATACCGGCGAACAGCAGCACCGGGCTGGCCGTCGAGTTCGCCACGGCCGCGTTGACGGTGGCGAAGTCCACGCCGGACGCCCGGTCACCGAGGCCGGCGGTGAAGCCGTAGATGAGCGCCAGCCCGAACAGGAAGAAGGCCGAGGCATACGCACCGAGCAGGAAGTACTTCATCGCCGCCTCCTGGCTCAGCAGCCGGCGACGACGCGCCAGCGCGCAGAGCAGGTAGAGCGGCAGCGAGAAGACCTCAAGCGCGATGAACATGGTCAGCAGGTCGTTCGCCGACACGAAGATCAGCATGCCCGCGATGGCGAACGTGGTCAGCGGGTACACCTCACCCGCGCCACCGGCGCTCTCCGCCTGCCGACGGTCCTCCGGCGAGTCGGCGGTCACCGCGGCCTGGGCGACGAAGGCCCCTCCGCGCTCGACCGCCCGCTCGCCGAGCAGCAGCAGTGCCACCGCCGACAACGCGAGGATCGAGCCCTGGAGGAACAGGGTCGGCCCGTCCACGGCGATGACCCCGATGGTGATGACCCGCTTGTCGGCGTTGACGACCACCATCGTCAACGCCGCGAGCACCGCCAGCAGCGCCAAGGGCAGCTGCACGGGGTGCCGCAGACGCCGAGGCACGAACGCCTCGACCAACACACCGACCACCGCCGCACCCAGCATGATCAGGATCGGTGCGATCGCCGCGTAGTCGATCGGCGGCAGTTCAAGCTCGGTCACTGGGCCAGCCTTTCGTTCGCGACTGCGGGGCTCGCAAGCTCACTCCTCGCGCTCACCCAACCAGCCTTTCGACCCGCGACTGCGGGGCTCGCAAGCTCACTCCTCGCGCTCACCCAACCAGCCTTTCGAATCCCGACTGCCGGGCTCGCAAGCTCAGTTCTCGCGCTCACCGGCTCGCCTCCTGGACGGTGCCTGCCGACGGCGCCGGGTCGGTGCGGCCGACGTCCTCCATGGTCGCCTGGATGGCGGGGTTGATCACGTCCGTGACCGGCTTCGGGTAGAAGCCGAGCACCAGGATCAGCGCGATCAGCGGGGCCACGACGACCTTCTCGCGGAGGTTGAGGTCGCGCTTCATCCCGTCGATCTCGGTCAGCGCCGGGTTGAGGGTGCCCTGCGTGGTGCGCTGGACCATCCACAGCACGTACGCCGCCGCCAGGATGATGCCCAGCGTGGCGATCACGGCGACCGGCTTGTTCACCGTGAACGTGCCGATCAGCACCAGGAACTCGGAGACGAACGGCGCGGTGCCGGGCAGCGCCAGCGAGGCGAGACCGGCGAAGAAGAACACGCCCGCCAGCACCGGCACCAGCTTGCCCGCGCCACCGAAGTCACTGACCAGCGCCGAGCCTCGGCGGACGACCAGCATCCCGACCACCAGGAAGAGCAGCCCGGTGGCGAGGCCGTGGTTGAGCATGTAGAGCACGGCTCCGGTACCGGCCTGCGTGGTGAAGGCGAAGATGCCGACGCCGATGAAGCCGAAGTGGGCGATCGACGTGTACGACACCAGTCGCTTCAGGTCGTTCTGCCCCACGGCCAGCAGTGCCGCGTAGATGATGCCGACGACCGCCAGACCCAGCGCCCACGGTGCGAACCACTGGGCGGCGTCGGGGAACAGCGGCAGGCAGTACCGCAGGATGCCGAAGGTGCCCACCTTGTCGAGCACGCCCACCAGCAGTGCGGCGGCACCGGCCGGTGCCGCGCCACCGGCGTCCGGCAGCCAGGTGTGGAAGGGGAAGAACGGCGCCTTGATCGCGAAGGCGATGAAGAAGCCGAGGAACAGCCAGCGCTCGACTCCGGTGGAGATGTCCACCTGCGACAGCGCCACCCAGTCGAAGGTCTTGCCGCCGACCACCCAGAGGCCGATCACGGCGGCCAGCATGAACAGACCGCCGACCAGCGAGTAGAGGAAGAACTTGACCGCCGCGTACTGCCGCTGGTGGCCGCCGTAGCTGCCGATCAGGAAGTACATCGGCACCAGCATGACTTCGAAGAACACGTAGAACAGGAACACGTCGGCGGCGGCGAAGACGCCGATCATCGTGCATTCGAGGACGAGCAGCAGCGCGAAGTAGACCGGCACCGAACGCTTCGAGGACTCGGCGTCGTGCCAGGAGGCCAGGATCACCAGCGGCACCAGCACGGCGATCAGCATCAGCATGACCAACGCGATGCCGTCGGCGGCGAAGGTGAAGTTGACCCCCCAGTTCGGGATCCACGGGTACGACTCGCGGAACTGGAACCGGTCGCCGTCGACCTGGAAGGTCACCCACATGACCACCGACAGCGCCAGCACCAGCAGCGACCAGCCGAGCGCGACCTGCTTCGCCAGCGTCGGCCGACTGCGCGGCAGGAAGGCGACGACCACGGCACCGACCAGCGGCGCCACGGTGAGCACCGAGAGGAACGGGAAGTCGGACATTATGCGGCCTTACCTCCGTCGTCACTGTGCGGTCCGCCGGCGACGGCCGCCTGAGAGGCCGACAGCCTCCTGAGGTCGATCACGCCAACCACCCCGCCTGTACGGCCAGGAAGGCGGCCACCACCAGCAGCGCGCCGGTCAGGATCGAGGTGGCGTACGACCGGACGAAGCCGGTCTGCAGCCGCCGGAGCCGACCCGATCCACCGCCCACACCCGCGGCCAGGCCGTTGATCAGCCCGTCGATGCCCCGGTTGTCGAGGTAGACCAGCGCCCGGGTGAGGAAGATGCCCGGCTTCTCGAAGACCGCCTCGTTGACCGTGTCGGTGTAGAGGTTCTTCCGGGCGGCGGTCACCAACACCCCGGCCGGCTGCGGCTCGGTAGCCGTACCGTTGCGGAACAGGTACCAGCCCAGCAGCGCGCCGATCACGGTGACCCCCAGCGACAGCACGACGATCGCCCAGTGCGGCAGCACCGCGTCGTGGTGCCCCTCGGTCGAGGTGAGACCGGCGGTGGCGGTCAGCCAGTCCGGCACCGAGGTGGCCAGCAGCCAACCGGCACCGATCGAGCCGATGCCGAGCAGGATCAGCGGGATGGTCATCAGCGGCGGGGACTCGTGCGGGTGCTCGATGTCCTCCGTCCACCGCTTCGGGCCGTGGAAGGTGAGCACGAACAGCCGGGTCATGTAGAAGGCGGTCAGCGCGGCACCGAGCACCGCGGCCCCACCGAACAGCCAGGCCGTCCAGCCCTCCCGCTCGAAGGCGGCGGCGATGATCGGCTCCTTGGAGAAGTACCCGGAGAACGGGAACATGCCGATGATGGCCAGCCAGCCCGCACCGAAGGTCAACCAAGTGATCTTCATGTACTTGGACAGGCCACCGAAGCGGCGGATGTCCACCTGGTCTTTCATGCCGTGCATGACCGAGCCCGCACCGAGGAACATGTTGGCCTTGAAGAAGCCGTGCGCCAGCAGGTGCACGATGGCCAGCGCGTACGCCGCGCCGCCGAGGCCGACGCCGAGGAACATGTAGCCGATCTGGCTCACCGTCGACCAGGCCAGCACCCGCTTGATGTCGTCCTTGGCGCAACCGATGATCGCGCCGACGAGCAGGGTCAGCGCACCGACGCTGACCACCACCAGCTGCAACGTGGAGTTGGCCGAGAAGATGATGTTGGAGCGGGCGATCAGGTAGACACCGGCGGTGACCATCGTCGCGGCGTGGATCAGCGCCGACACCGGGGTCGGGCCCTCCATCGCGTCCGGCAACCACGCCTGGAGCGGGAACTGGCCGGACTTACCGGTCGCGCCGAGCAGCAGCAGCAGGCCGAGCACCAGCACCGTGCCACCGGCCAGCGCGCTGACGCCGTTGAACACCTCGTCGTACTGGGTGGTGCCGAGGGTGGCGAACATGATGAAGATGGCGATGGCCAGACCGGCGTCACCGACCCGGTTCATCAGAAACGCCTTCTTGCCCGCGGTGGCGGCGGCCGGCTTGGTGTACCAGAAGGAGATCAGCAGGTACGACGCCAGACCGACGCCCTCCCAGCCGAAGTACAGCATCACGTAGTTGTTGCCCAGCACCAGCAACAACATCGCCGCGATGAACAGGTTGAAGTAGGCGAAGAACCGACGCCGTCCCGCGTCGTGCGCCATGTACTCGACCGCGTACAGGTGGATCAGGAAGCCCACGCCCGTGATCAGCAGGACGAAGACCCCGGACAGCGGGTCGAACAGCAGACCGAAGTCCACGTGCAGGCCGCCGACCGCGATGAAGTCCCAGAGGCTCAGCTGGACGGACTTGTTGTCCAGGCCACGTAGCCCGAGGAAGTAGCTCAGGCCGAGCAGGAAGGCGGCACCGACCGCGGCCACCCCGAGCCAGTGGCCCCACCGGTCGGCCCGTCGACCGAGCAGCAGCAGGATCGCCGCGCTGACCAGCGGGATCGCCACCAGCAGCCAGACGCTGCTCAGCAGCCCGTCCGCCGTCGCGTACGAGACGGTCTCGGCCGGAGCAGCCTGGGCGTACGTCAAGATTTCGTCCACCGGTGGGCCCCTCTAGTACTTCAGCAGGTTGGCGTCGTCGACGCTGGCGGAGCGTCGGGTGCGGAAGATCGCCATGATGATGGCCAACCCGACCACGACCTCGGCCGCCGCCACCACCATCACGAAGAACGCCATGATCTGGCCGTTGAGGTCACCGTTCATCCGGCTGAAGGTGACCAGCGCCAGGTTGGCCGCGTTGAGCATCAGCTCGACACACATGAACAGCACGATCGCGTTGCGCCGGACCAGCACCCCGGCCGCGCCGATGGTGAACAGCACCGCGGCGAGGACCAGGTAGTAGTTCGGCTCGACCGAGAAGAAGTCACTCATTTCTCAGTGCCCTTCAGCGTGGTCTCCTCGGCGGTCAGCTCCCGCACCGGCAGGATGTCCGGCGTACTGCGGTCGCTCAGCCGCCCGTCCGGCAGGCGGGCCGGGGTGGCGACCGACGAAGAGGTGGCGAAGACACCCGGGCCGGGCTTCGGGCCGGGGTAGTTGCCGGGCCGGAAGCGGGCCTTCATGGTGGCAACCTGGTCGCGCTTGTCCTCCTTGCGCCGTTCGACGTGCGCGAGGATCATGCCGCCGATGGTGGCGGTGATGAGCAGCGCCGCAGTCAGCTCGAAGGCGAAGACGTAGTCCGTGAAGAGCAACCGGGCGATGCCCTTCACGTTGCCGCCCGCGTTGGCCTGCTCCAGACCAGCCGGGATGCTGCCCTGCGTGGCCCGGTAGACCCCGCTGCCGAGCAGGCCGGCGAAGCCGATCCCCAGCCCGAGCGCCGCGATGCGCTGGCCGCGTAGCACCTCGATCAGTGAATCGGAGGACTCCCGACCGACCAGCATCAGCACGAACAGGAAGAGCATCATGATCGCGCCGGTGTAGACGATGATCTGCACCATGCCGATGAACGGTCCCGCCTGGAGCACGTAGAACACGCCGAGGCTCAGCATGGTCAGCACCAGCCACAGCGCCGAGTGCACCGCGTTGCGGGCGGCGACCATGCCGATCGCACCGGCCAGTGCGAGCGGGGCGAGGATCCAGAAGGTCACCGCCTCGCCGCCGGAGACCGCACCGGAGGCGGCGAGCAGCGTCGAGGTGGTCATTCCGACTCTCCCTTCTCCGCCGCGGCCCGCTGGGCGGCCTGCTCGGCACCGGGGAAGGTGACCCCCGGGTGCTCGTCCACCTGGTAACGACCCGGACCCATCGGGGAGCGCTCCGCCCCGGCGGAGGTGCCCGGGTTGGTGAGGCTGCCGACGTAGTAGTCCTTCTCGCTGTCACCCAGCCGCATCGGGTGCGGCGGCTGCTCCATCCCCGGCAGCAGCGGCGCCAGCAGCTGCTCCTTGGTGAAGATCAGATCCTTGCGGTTGTCCCGGGCCAACTCGTACTCGTTGCTCATGGTCAACGAGCGGGTCGGGCAGGCCTCGATGCAGAGTCCGCAGAAGATGCAGCGGGCGTAGTTGATCTGGTAGACGCTGGCGTACCGCTCGCCCGGCGAGAAGCGCTGCTCGTCGGTGTTGTCGCCACCCTCGACGTAGATCGCGTCCGCCGGGCAGGCCCAGGCGCACAGCTCGCAGCCGATGCACTTCTCCAGGCCGTCCGGGTGCCGGTTGAGGATGTGCCGCCCGTGGTAGCGCGGCGCCGGCTTCGGCGGCGAGAACGGGTAGTCGGTGGTGACGACCTTCCTGAACATGTGCGAGAAGGTGACCCCGAAGCCCTTGAACGTTCCGGTGATCGCGCCCACGTCACACCTCCTCAGAGTCCTGGCCGGCGGGAGCGTTGGCCGGCTCCCGCTCGGCGACCATGCGCCGGGTGCGCGGGCTCGGTGGTACCTGGAGATCCATCGGGGGCAGCGGGAAGCTGCCCGGCGGCCGGTTCTCGACCTGCTCGGCGAGCGTCGGCTTCGGCGTCGGCTTGCGGCTCGGCCAGAACAGCGTGGCGAGCAGCACGATGCCGGCGGGGATGCCGATCGCGTACAGCCGGCTCCGGGTGTCCCAGTCGTCGACCGTGCGCAGGCCGGCGAGGACCACGATCCAGACCAGGCTGATCGGGATGAGCACCTTCCAGCCGAGTCGCATGAACTGGTCGTACCGCAACCGGGGCAGCGTGCCACGCAGCCAGACGAAGACGAAGACCAGCAGGATGACCTTGCCGAAGAACCAGAGCAGCGGCCACCAGCCGGAGTTGGCGCCCGACCACATGGTGATCGGCCATGGCGCGTGCCAACCGCCCAGGAAGAGCGTCACGGTGAAGGCCGACATGGTCACCATCGCGACGTACTCGCTGAGCATGATCAGCGCGAACTTGAGCGAGCTGTACTCGGTCATGAAGCCGGCGACCAGCTCCGACTCCGCCTCCGGCAGGTCGAACGGCGGCCGGTTGGTCTCGCCGACGATGGAGATGAAGAAGACCACGAAGCTCGGGAAGAGCAGCACCGCGTACCAGCCCGGTGCCGGGATGTCGACGCCGAACAGGCTCAGCTGGGTGCCGCTGCCCTGGGCGGCCACGATCTCACTGGTGGACATCGTGCCGGCGAGCATGAACACCGCCACGATGGACAGCCCCAGCGCCACCTCGTACGAGATCAGCTGAGCGGCGGAGCGCAGGCCGCCGAGCAGCGGGTAGGTCGAGCCGGACGCCCAACCGGCCAGCACGATGCCGTAGACCGCCATCGACGAGCAGGCCAGCACCACCAGCACCGCCACCGGGACGTCGGTGACCTGCAACGGCGTCTGGTGGCCGAAGATGCTCACCATCGGGCCGAACGGGATCACCGACAGCGCGGTGACCGCGCAGATCACCGAGATCGCCGGGGCGAAGAAGTAGACGACCTTGTCCGCCGCCTTCGGGAGGATGTCCTCCTTGAAGGCCATCTTCAGACCGTCGGCGAGCGTTTGCAGCAGGCCGAACGGGCCGAGCTGGTTCGGTCCGGGCCGCACCTGCATGAAGCCGACGACCCGCCGCTCGAACCACACGCCGAGCAGCGTGCCGAGCAGGGCGACCACGAACGCGAAGACAATCTTGCCGAGGATCAGCCACCACGGATCGTGGCCGAAGTCGGTCAACGACGGCGCCTGCGCCAGCGGGTTCATGCGACACCCCCGGAGGAGTTGAGGATCGGGCCCGGCCGGTCGGCCGCGTCGGCGGCGACCGGCTCAGTGGTGCCGGGTGCCGAGATCCGTACCACCGCACCGGAGGTCGCGCCGAGGCTGCGCCGCACGGTCGAACCGGGCGAGTTGGTGGGTAGCCAGACCACACCGTCCGGCATCTCGGTGATCAGCGCCGGCAGGGTCACCGCGCCCCGGTCGGTCCCCACCGTCACCGGTTCGCCGTCGGCGACACCGAGCGTCTCCGCGGTGCCCTTGCCGAGCCGGACCACCGGCGGTCGGGCGGTGCCGCCCAGGTGCTCGTCGCCGTCGGTGAGGCTGCCCAGGTCGACCAGCTGGTGCCAGGTCGCCAGCACCGCCTCACCGGCGGCCGGCGCGGGCACCGCCGCGGGTGCCACGGTCGGCGCGGCCGGACGGCTCACCCGGGTCGCCGGCAGGCTGCCCAGCTCACGCCGGACCGCCAGCACGTCACCGGTGCCCAGCCGCACGTCCATCAGGTCGGCGAGCGCGTCGAGCACCCGGCTGTCGGGCATCGCGGCGGTGTTCAGCACCGCGTCGAACGGACGCAGGCGGCCTTCCCAGTCCAGGAAGCTGCCAGCCTTCTCCACCACCGGCGCGACCGGGAGGACCACGTTGGCCCGGCGGGTGACCGCGCTGGCCCGCAGTTCCAGGCTGACCAGGAACGGCACCGCGTCCAGGGCCTGCTCGGCCAGGCGCGGGTCGGCCAGGTCGGCCGGATCGACCCCGGCCACCACCAGCGCGCCGAGCTGACCGGCGGCAGCAGCGGTGAGGATGGCGTCGGTGTCCCGGCCCGCCTGGCTCGGAATCACCCCGGCCGGGATGTCCCACGCCTCGCCCAGCTCCGCCCGGGCCGCCGGCTCGGTGACCAGGCGACCACCGGGCAGCAGGTTGGGCAGGCAGCCGGTGTCGACGGCACCACGGTCACCCGCGCGGCGCGGCACCCAGGCCAACTTCGCCCCGGTACGCGTCGCCACCTCGGCGGCGGCGGAGAGGCCACCCGGCACGGTGGCCAGCCGCTCGCCGACGATCAGGATCGCCCCTTCGGCACTGAGCGCCTCGGCGACCGTGGCGTGCTCGGCGAGCACCCCGGCCTCCTCGCCCGGCACCACCCGGGCCAGCTTGGCCCCGAGCTTCTCCAGGCCCCGGGTGGCGAACGGGGCGATCGCGTACACCTTCAGCTTGTTCTTCAGGTACGCCTTGCGCAGCCGCAGGAAGAGGATCGGGCACTCCTCCTCCGGCTCCAGGCCGACCAGCACCACCGCCGGGGCGTTCTCGACGTCGGTGTAGGTGACGTCGGTGCTGCCGGCGACCGTGCTGGCCAGGAAGTCGGCCTCCTCGCGGGAGGCCGGGCGGGCCCGGAAGTCGATGTCGTTGGTGTGCAGCGCGACCCGGGCGAACTTGGCGTACGCGTACGAGTCCTCGACGGTCAGCCGACCGCCGGTGAGCACCGCCGCGCCCTGGCCGGTGTCCCGGGCCGCCCGCAGCCCTTCAGCGGCGACGCTGAGCGCCTCGCTCCAGGACGCCTCCCGCAGTTCGCCGGTGCGCTCGTCACGCACCAGCGGAGTGGTGAGCCGGTCGGTGGCGCGGGCGTACTGGAAGGCCCACCGCCCCTTGTCGCAGTTCCACTCCTCGTTGACCTGCGGGTCGTCGCCGGCCAGCCGGCGGAGCACCTTGCCCCGGCGCCAGTCGGTGCGCTGGGCGCAACCGGCCGAGCAGTGCTCGCACACGCTCGGGCTGGAGACCAGGTCGAACGGGCGGGCCCGGAACCGGTACTGGGTGCCGGTGAGCGCGCCGACCGGGCAGATCTGCACGGTGTTACCGGAGAAGTACGAGTTGAACGGGACGTCGCCGGCGTCGCTCTCGTCCCCGTAGTCCTCGTCCCGGTAGATGTTGATCTCTTCGGCGGAGGAGCGGTTCATCAGGTCGATGAACTTGTCGCCCGCGATCTCCTCGGAGAACCGGGTGCACCGCTGGCAGAGCACGCAGCGCTCGCGGTCGAGCAGCACCTGGGTGCTGATCGGCAGCGGCTTCGGGTACTCCCGCTTGTGCTCGTGGAACCGGGAGTCGGCGCGGCCGGTGGACATCGCCTGGTTCTGGAGCGGGCACTCACCGCCCTTGTCACACATCGGGCAGTCGAGCGGGTGGTTCACCAGCAGCAGCTCCATGATCCCCTCCTGCGCCTTCTTGGCGACCGGGGAGGTGAGCTGGGTGCGGACCACCATGCCGTCGGCGACCGTCTGGGTGCAGGAGGCGACGGGCTTACGCTGCCCCTCCACCTCCACCAGGCACTGCCGACAGGCGCCGGCCGGAGCCAGCAGCGGGTGGTCGCAGAAGCGCGGGATCTCGGTCCCCAACTGCTCGGCGACCCGGATCAGCAGCGCTCCCTTCGGAGCGGTGACCTCGACGCCGTCGATGGTGAGGGTGACCGTCTCGGTCTGCTTGGCAACGTCCGTCACAGTGCTCGCCTTTCGCTCGCGGCTGCGGGGCTCGCTCCGCTCACTCCTCGCACTCGCATCAGTGGGCTCCCACGAGCTGCTTGTCGGACAACTTCGGCGCGGTCCGTCCCTCGATGTAGTCGAGGTAGTCCTGCTTGAAGTACTTCAGCGACGAGGTCACCGAGCTGGTCGCACCGTCACCCAGACCGCAGAACGAGCGGCCGAGGATGTTGTCGCAGGTGTCGAGCAGGGTGTCCAGGTCCTCGTGGGTGCCCTGGCCGGCCAGGATGCGCCGGTAGACCCGGACCATCCAGTAGTTGCCCTCGCGGCACGGGGTGCACTTGCCGCACGACTCGTGGTGATAGAACTCCAGCCACCGGTAGGTCGCGTAGACCGGGCAGTCCTGGTCGGAGAAGATCTGCGTGGCCGTGGTGCCGAGGATCGAGCCGGCGGCGGCCACCCCCTCGAAGTCCAGTGGCACGTCCAGGTGCTCGGCGGTGAGCAGCGGAGTGGACGATCCGCCCGGGGTCCAGAACTTCAGGTTGTGCCCCGGCTGCATCCCACCGGCCAGCTCGATCAGCTCGCGCAGGGTGATGCCGAGGCCGCACTCGTACTGGCCGGGGTTGACGATCCGGCCGGAGAGGGAGTAGATCATCGGGCCCGCCGACTTCTCGGTGCCCATCGACTTCCACCAGTCCGCGCCACCCAGCACGATGTACGGCACGCTGGCGATGGTGCCCACGTTGTTGACCACGGTGGGGCTGGCGTACAGGCCGTGGGTGGCCGGGAACGGCGGGCGCAACCGGGGCTGACCCCGGAACCCCTCCAGGGAGTCCAGCAGCGCCGTCTCCTCACCGCAGATGTACGCGCCGGCTCCCGAATGGACCACCAGGTCCAGGTCGAAACCCGAGCCGAGGATGTCGCGGCCGAGGTAGCCCTTGGCGTACGCCTCGTTCACCGCGTTGCGCAGCCGGCGGGCGGCGTGCACGGCCTCACCACGGATGTAGATGTAGGCCCGGTTGGCCCGGATCGCGTACGAGGCGATGATGACGCCCTCGACCAGCGAGTGCGGGTCGTGGGTCATCAGCGGCAGGTCCTTGCACGTGCCGGGCTCGCCCTCGTCGGCGTTGACCACGAGGTAGTGCGGCTTGCCGTCACCCTGCGGGATGAAGCCCCACTTGAGGCCGGTGGGGAAGCCGGCGCCACCGCGACCGCGCAGCCCGGAGTCCTTCACCAACTGGATCAGGTCGTCCGGGTGTGCCTTGATGGCCTTGCGCAGGGCGGCGTAGCCGTCCAGCTTCTCGTAGGTGTCGATCCGCCAGGCGTCAGGGGACAGCCAGCGCTTGGTGAGCACGGGCGTCAACTTGGCCAGGGTCTCCGGCGCGGGCGTGGTCACTTCTGAGCCCCCTTGTCGTGCGCGGATTCCGGTGCACCGCCGGTCGACTCCGCCTCCTTGAGGTTGCGCTCCTGCGCGCCGGTGTCGTCACCGGCCGGCTTGGCGTCGCTTGCCGGCTTGTTGGCGGCCTCACCGGCGGCCTCCGCGGCCCGGGCGGCACCCGGAGCCGGCGGCTGCCCGTCGACGGGAACCTTGGTGCCAGGGGCATCCGGGACCGCGGTCTTCGCGTCCGGCTGCCGGGTCTCGGCGGTACGCACCTGCGGCGACTTGCGATCCGGTGCCGCGACGTCGGGCGCGGTGCTGCCGGTCGGCGCGGCCTTGGCCGGGGTCGCCGGGGCCGGCTTGTCACCGGCCTGGCCGCTGCGGATCGGGGTGTTCGGGTCGAAGCCCGGCGCGGTGATGCCGTGCTCCTGGGCCAGCCGCAGACCGCGCAGGCTCGGCTCGCCCGGCACGCCGTCGGCGACCGCGCCCTCCCGCTCGTCGGCGAAGCCGGCCAGCTGGATCGCCATCTCCTTGAGAGTGCAGAGGCGGGCCCCCCGGCTCGGCGTGGGCCGACCACCGGCGCGCAGCTCGTCGACCACCCCGACCGCGCGCTGCGGGTCGACGCCGTCGAAGAAGTCGTAGTTGACGGTCATCACCGGGCCGTAGTCGCAGGCGGCCAGGCACTCCGCGTGCTCCAGGGTGATCTTGCCGTCGGCGGTGGTCTCGTCGTGGCCGACGCCCAGGTGCTCGGCGAGGGTGTCGTAGACCTCCTGGCCACCGAGCACGTTGCACATGGTGTTGGTGCAGACGCTGACCAGATAGTCACCGGTCGGCCGGCGCTTGTACATGGTGTAGAAGCTGGCCACCGCGCCGACCTGGGCCTTGTTGAGGCCCAGCACCTCCGCGCAGAACGCCACGCCGGCCGGGGACACATAGCCTTCCTCGGCCTGCACGAGGTGCAGCAACGGCAGCAGGGCCGAGCGGGACCGGTCCGCCGGGTAGCGCGCGATGATCTCCCGCGCCCGGGTCCGCGTCTCTTCGGTGAAGACAGTCATCAGCGTCGCCTTCCGTTCGCGACTGCACCGGCGTCTGCCCGCGACTGCGGGCGGATGGGGCTCGCAAGCTCAGTTCTCGCGCTCACCGGTCACACCCACCCATCACCGGGTCCAGCGAGGCGCCGCCCGCGATCACGTCGGCGATCAGGCCGCCCTCGGCCATCGCCGGCAGGGCCTGGAGGTTGACGAAGCTCGGCTCCCGGTAGTGCACCCGGTACGGCCGGGTACCACCGTCGGAGACCGCGTGCACGCCCAGCTCGCCGCGAGGCGACTCGATCGCGACGTACACCTGGCCCGGCGGCACCCGGAAGCCCTCCGTCACCAGCTTGAAGTGGTGGATCAGGGACTCCATCGACTGGCCCATGATCTTCGCGACGTGCTCCAGGGAGTTACCCATGCCGTCGACGCCGATGGCCAGCTGCGCCGGCCAGGCGATCTTCTTGTCGGCCACCATCACCGGGCCGGGCTTGAGCCGGTCCAGGGCCTGCTCGACCAGCTTGAGCGACTCGCGGATCTCCGCCAGCCGGACCAGGTAGCGGCCCCAGACGTCACCGTCGGGGTGGGTCGGCACGTCGAACTCGTACGTCTCGTAACCGCAGTACGGCATGGTCTTGCGCAGGTCCCACGCGAGACCGGCCGAGCGGAGCACCGGCCCGGTGACACCGAGGGCCAGGCAGCCGGTCACGTCGAGCACCGCCACGTTCTGCGTCCGCTCCAGCCAGATCGGCTGGCCGGAGAGCAGGTCCTCGTACTCCTTGAGGCGCTTCGGCATCACCTTGAGGAACTCACGGATCTTGACGATCGCCTCATCCGGCACGTCCTGGGCCACGCCGCCCGGCCGGACGTAGGCGTGGTTCATCCGCAGGCCGGTGATCAGCTCGAAGATCTCCAGGATGTACTCGCGCTCCCGGAAGCCGTAGAGCATGATCGAGATCGCGCCCAGCTCCATGCCCGTGGTGGCCAGCCACACCAGGTGCGAGGAGATCCGGTTCAGCTCCATCATGAGCACCCGGATGGTGGTGGCCCGCTCGGTGATGTCGTCGGTGATGCCGAGCAGCTTCTCCACGGCCAGCGAGTACGCCGTCTCGTTGAAGATCGGCGAGAGGTAGTCCATCCGGGTCACGAAGGTCGAACCCTGGACCCAGTTGCGGTACTCCAGGTTCTTCTCGATGCCGGTGTGCAGGTAGCCGACGACCGAGCGGGCCTCCCGGACCGTCTCGCCCTCCAGCTCCAGGATCAGCCGGAGCACGCCGTGCGTGGACGGGTGCTGCGGGCCCATGTTGACGACGATCCGACCCTCGTTGATCGGATCGACGCCGGAGACGACGTCGTCCCAGTCCCCGCCGGTGACGGTGAAGACCCGGCCCTCGGTCGTCTCGCGCTCGGTAGCGTAGTTCGACCCGGTCATTGGTAAGACCTCCGCTTGTCGGGCGGCGGAATCTCGGCGCCCTTGTACTCCACGGGCACGCCGCCGAGGGGGTAGTCCTTGCGCTGCGGGTGACCCTCCCAGTCGTCCGGCATGAGGATGCGGGTCAGTGCCGGGTGACCGTCGAAGATGACACCGAACATGTCGTACACCTCCCGCTCCTGCCAGTCGGCGGTCGGGTACACGGAGGTGACGGTGGGCAGGTGCGGCTCCTCGGCGGTGACCGCGGCCTCCAGCCGGACCTGCCGCCGGTAGGTCATCGAGGTGAGGTGGTAGACGACGTGCAGCCGACGCGCGTCGGCACCGAGGTAGTCCACCCCGGACACCGAGGAGCAGAGCTCGAACCGCAGCGCCGGGTCGTCCCGCATCACCTGGCAGACCTCGGCGATCCGCTCGGGGCGGATGTGCAGGGTCAGCTCGCCCCGGTCGACCACGACCTTTTCGATGGCCTCGCCGAACGCCGGGTACGCCTCCTCCAGCGCGTCCCGCACCTCGTCGAAGTAGCCGCCGTACGGTCGCGGCGCGTCCTCGACGATGTGGTGCCGCCGGACCAGTCCGCCGAATCCGGAGACGTCGCCGGTGCCCTGGTTGCCGAACATGCCCCGGCCCGCCGGTGCGGCCGGCGGGAACTCGGCGGGGGCGCCACTCGTCGCGCCGGCCGGCGTCACCGGAACCGGTACGCCACCGGTGGTCGGCTTGTCGTCAGTCACTTGATCCCCCCGTACGGGTGGAGGTGGTTCTGGGCCTTCATCCAGTTCTCGATCCGCAGCTGCTCCTCGCGGCCCTCGCGGACGGCCTTCGTCCACTCGGCCCGCCGGGCCTTGTCGCTGCGGTACGACGACGGCATCGAGCCGTACGGCACCACCGGCACGTCACCGCGCGCCTCGCGGGCGGCCAGCATCTTGCGCCCGTTCGGGCCGAGCGGCTCGTGGCCGATCTTCTCGCGCAGCTTGAGGATCGCGTCGATGAGCATCTCCGGCCGGGGCGGACAGCCCGGAAGGTACATGTCGACCGGCACGACGTGGTCGACGCCCTGCACGATGGCGTAGTTGTTGAACATGCCACCGCTGCTGGCGCAGACCCCCATGGAGAGCACCCAGCGGGGCTCGGCCATCTGGTCGTAGATCTGGCGCAGCACCGGGGCCATCTTCTGGCTCACCCGACCGGCGACGATCATCAGGTCGGCCTGTCGGGGCGAGGCCCGGAAGACCTCCATCCCCCAGCGGCCCATGTCGTAGTGCGGCCCACCGGCGGCCATCATCTCGATCGCGCAGCAGGCCAGGCCGAACGTGGCACCCCAGACCGACGACTTGCGCGACCAGTTGACCAGCTTCTCCACCGAGGTGAGCAGGACACCGGCGGGAAGTTTCTCCTCGATACCCATAGCCGTTCCTCCCTCAGTCCCAGTCCAGGCCGCCACGCCGCCACTCGTAGGCGTACGCGACGAAGACGGCACCGATGAACACCAACATGGCGACGAACCCGAAGACCGGCAGGATGTCGAAGGAGACCGCCCACGGGTACAGGAAGATCATTTCGACGTCGAAGACGATGAAGAGCATCGCCGTCAGGTAGAACTTGACCGGAAAGCGGCTGCCGCCGATCGGCTGCGGGCTGGGCTCGATGCCGCATTCATAGGCTTCGAGCTTGGCCTTGTTGTAGCGATGGGGGCCGGCGAGCCGGGCAGCGGCTATCGAGAACAGCGCGAAACCCGCGGCGAGGGCGAACAGCCCGATGATGGGTACGTAAGGCGAGAGCGACATTTCTTCTCCTGCTCGTCCTTCCCTGCCCTCGGTGGTTGGCGAAATTCACACTATTCACATCCCACCCCGCGCCCTTCGGCGGGGGTGGACCTTGCCTGTTCAGCGCCCCTACACAGCGGGCGCCACCCTGGTCATCGCATTGATGACCCGGTCCATCGCGTCACCGCCACGCGGGTCGGTGAGGTTGGCCAGCAGCTTGAGCACGAAGCGCATCAGCGTGGGGTGGGGCATGCCGTGCTTCGTCGCGACGCGCATGATCTCCGGACGGCCGATCAGCTTCACGAAGATCCCGCCCAGTCGGTAGTAGCCACCGAACCGGGCCTTCAACTCCTGCGGGTACGCCATCAGGGCCCGCTCCCGCTCGGCACCGGCCGGTCGGGCGAGCGCCTGGACCGCGACCTCCGCGGCCAGTTCGCCGGACTCCATCGCGTACGCGATGCCCTCGCCGTTGAACGGGTTGACCATGCCGCCGGAGTCGCCCACGAGCAGCACGCCGCGCGTGTAGTGCGGCACCCGGTTGAACCCCATCGGCAGAGCGGCACCGAGGATCGACCCCTCGGCGTTCGTCTCGTCGGTCATGCCCCACTCCGGCGGCGTGTTGGCCAGCCAGTCGGTGAGCAGCCGCCGGTAGTTCGTCTTGCCGAACGCCGAGGACGAGTTGAGGATGCCGAGCCCGACGTTGACCCGGCCGTCACCGAGGCCGAAGATCCAGCCGTACCCGGGCAGCAGTTCGTTGCTGCCCTTGGCCCGCAGCTCCAGCCAGGACTCCAGGTAGTCGTCGTCGTGGCGGGCCTCGGAGCGGTAGTAGCGACGGACGGCGACACCGATCGGGCGGTCCTCGCGCTTGGCCAGTCCGAGGGCGAGCGGGAACCGACCCGAGACGCCGTCGGCGGCCACCACCAGCGGCGCGTGGAAGGTCACGGGCGCCTTGTCCGGCCCGTCCTCGCCCTGCACCCCGATCACCCGGCCGTTGCCGTCGAGCACCGGAGCGACGACGTTCACGCTGGTGCGCAGCTTGGCTCCGGCCGCCACCGCGCGCTGGGCGAGCAGGTCGTCGAAGTCGAGCCGGGTGCGGACCAGGCCGTAGTTCGGGAAGCTGGCCAGATCCGGCCAGTCCAGTTCGAGCCGCACGCCGCCACCGATCACCCGCAGGCCACGGTTGTGCAGCCAGCCAGCTTCGGGCGAGGTGTCCACACCCATCCGGATCAGCTGCCGCACCGCACGCGGGGTGAGGCCGTCGCCGCAGACCTTCTCCCGAGGGAACTCGGTCTTCTCCAGCAGCAGCACGCGCACGCCGTGCCGAGCCAGGTGGTACGCGGTCGCCGACCCACCGGGACCGGCGCCCACGACGATAACGTCGGCGTCGTTCTCCACCGCGGTCATTAGCGCCTCCTCCCCGCCCTGCTCGTGAAATGCTTCACAAGCCAGCCGGGACGAGTCTAGGACCGACGCCGTACGCTCGCCTTGTTAGGGCGACCTAACCTGCTGGAAACGATCGGAGGGGACCGACAGCCCCCTCAGGGCCGGGCCGCGCCGGCGCTGTCCAGACCGGCGCGGATGGTCTCCGGCAGCTGCTCGCGCAACGCGCCACCGGCCGCGCGGTCCAGCGCCGCGATCACCTCGGTCACCACCTGACGCACCTCCGCGGGATCCGCTCCGGCCAACTCGCGGAGTTGGTCGACCAACTCCGCAGCGTCGCTGGTGGCCGCACTCCTCGGATCCGTCATGCGGGCCAGCGTACGCCGCCAAGAGCGTCAAATCACCATATTTGCCTGAATTCCGGACTCAACCGGATGGCCCGGTGCAGCGCCACCACGCCGCCGGTCAGGTTGCGCCACTCCACCGATCGCCAGCCGGCCGCCTTGACCCGGTCCCCCAGGGCGGCCTGGTCCGGCCAGGCCCGGATGGACTCGGCGAGGTAGACGTACGCGTCCGGGTTGCTGGAGACCTTCCGGGCCACCGCCGGCAACGAGCGCATCAGGTACGACAGATAGACCTTGCGGAACGCGGGATTCACCGGCGTGCTGAACTCGCAGACCACCAGCCGGCCGCCCGGACGGGTCACCCGGGCCAGCTCACGCAACGCGGCGTCGGTGTCGTTGATGTTGCGCAACGCGAAGGAGATGGTCACCGCGTCGAAGCTGGCGTCGGCGAAGGGCAGCCGCAGGGCGTCGCCGGCCAGCAGCGGCACCTGCGGGCGGGTCCGCTTACCGGCGTGCAACATGCCGAGCGACAGGTCGACGCCGACCGCGTACGCCCCGGAGTGGGCGAGTTCCTCGGTGGAGACGCCGGTGCCCGCACCGACATCCAGCACCCGGTCGCCCGGTCGCAGGTTGAGCGCGGCCCGGGTGGCCCGCCGCCAGAACCTGTCCCGACCGAAGGAGAGGACGGTGTTGGTCAGGTCGTAACGGGCAGCGACACCGTCGAACATCGCGGCGACCTCGTGCGGCTGCTTGTCCAGACTGGCGCGCTGGCCCTGCGGATTACGGCTCACCCCACCACTGTGCCAGCCCTCCCGCCGACGGCCTGGGCAGGGTCACGACGAAACAGTGCGGGCGGGATGGTGACCCATCCCGCCCGCACTGCCTTGCGTTATGTAAACGGCCCGCGCGGGCCGATAGAGGACGAACCTCAGGCGTCCGTCTTCTCGTCTTCCGGCGCCACCAGGACCACCCGGCGACGACGGGCAACCAGGAACATGGCCACACCGACGAGCACCACACCCGCCCCGATGCCACCGATCAGGCCGGCCTGTGCACCGGTGACCGGCAGGCCACCGCCGCCGCCACCGCCGCCGTTGGGGGCGGTGACCACCACGGCGAAGTCGTCGGAGTTGTCGGTCGGGTCCAGGTCGGCGAACTCCGACTCCTTGATCTCGCGCACCTCGGCCCGGTGGAAACTCGGCTTGGTGGCCTGCTGGCTGAGGCGAGCCTGGGGCGACAGCGCACCGAACGCCTCGGCCGTCAGGGAACCGCCCTGCAGGGTGACGGGAGCCGCCACGTCCGCACCCACCTCGACGGCCAGCGGAACGACCAGCACCGTGTCCGACTCCAGCAGGAAGGCGTCGTCCTCGCAGACCGCAGCGCGCTTGTCCGCGCTGATCTCGCAACCCTCGACCGGCAGGAAGGCGACGCCCTTCGGCAGCTGGTAGGTCAGTTTGATGCCCTGTGCGGTCAGGTCACCCTGGTTGGCGATCTCGCTCCAGAGCAGGGCCGTGTCGCCCGGACGGACCGGGCTGCCGTCCTCCTCGAAGGTGTCCAGGTCGAGGCGGGTCTGCACGTCAGGGACGATGACACCGAGGTCGACACCGCTCTCGGGAGTCAGCTCGACATCGACCTCGACGCTGTTGTTGCTCTCGTCGGTGTCGTCCGGTGACTCGATGCTGATCGTCACCGGGGCGGTGTACGGGCCGGTGCTGTCCTCGGCGGCCTTGAACAGGACGATCGGCACCTCGGTCGTCTCACCCGGGCCGGGAATCTCGCCTGCGGCGAGTTCGCAGACCCACAGCTCGGGCTTGGTGTCGCCGGTGACGTCGCAGCCGCCTTCGGTGTACGCGCCCACCACGAGCTTGGTGTCGTCCACCTTGGAGGTGTCGACCCTGACAAGCAGCTTCCTCGGCGTGCCCTCCCCCTGGTTGGCGATCTTGGCCCAGGCGATCTTGCCCTGAACTCGGTCGGTGGCGCGGGTGCCGGCGGCGGTGATGGCCAGGTCCGTCTCGGTGCCGGCGGCGTAGGCCGGAGCGCCCAGGGCGGCGCAGGCGCCCGAGGCGAGCAACGCGGCCACAGCCAGGCTGGCGGCACGACGGGTTTGCAAGATCATGGGATGGGCCCCCGTGGGGTTGCGAAACATACGGGCGGGGACGTTAGCGGTCAGCGATCGCCCGCGCCACCCTGCATCACACCCACCACAAGCTGCCCGGCTAATGGGGACTTAAGGATTGTCCGGATTGATGGGCCTTACTGCTCGGTCACCCCCGGGCATCCAGCCGGGGCGGTCCGGCGCTTCGAACCGGATGGATGGCCCCTCCGATCCGTTCGGCTGAGACGGCACGCGTCCCCGACCTCGACACAGCGTCAGCCGAGCGATCACCCCAGGTGACCGGTCGGCTGACGCGTCGCGCCGGACGAGAGCTTCGGTCAGTTCGCGTCGACCAGTGGCAGCGACCGACCGGCTCCCCCGCCGGGCAGGGCGATCGAGGAGAAGTGCGAGACCACCCGGTCGTCGCTCGGATCGTCGGCCGGGGTGTGGTGCACGGCCAGCCTGTTGTAGAGCGTGTCCCGCTGGGCGGGGATCCGGTCGGCGGATCGGATCATCCCGATCAGCTCGTGCAGGTTGGAGCGGTGCCGGGCACCCGCCGAGGAGATGACGTTCTCCTCGAGCATGATCGAGCCGAGGTCGTCGACGCCCATGTGCAACGCCAGCTGACCGACGTCCTTGCCGGTGGTCAGCCAGGACGCCTGAAGGTGCGGCACGGTCTCGAAGAACAGCCGGGCCACCGCCACCAGGCGCAGGTACTCCAGGGTCGTGGCCTGGGTGCGGCCCTTGAGGTGGTTGTTCTCCGGCTGGTACGTCCACGGGATGAAGGCCCGGAAGCCGCGCGTACGATCCTGCACGTCGCGGATCATCCGCAGGTGCTCGATCCGCTCGGCGGCCGTCTCGCCGGTCCCCATCATCATCGTGGCAGTCGACTCGACGCCCTGCCGGTGCGCGAGTTCCATGACCTCCAGCCAGCGCTCACCCGACTCCTTCAGCGGCGCGATCGCCTGGCGGGGCCGCTGCGGCAGCATCTCGGCACCCGCCCCGGCGATCGAGTCGAGCCCGGCGGCCTTGATCCGGGCGATCGCCTCGTCCAGGCTGACGCCGGAGACCTTGGCCATGTGCAGGATCTCGCTCGGCCCGATCGAGTGGATCGCGAGCTGCGGGTACGCCTTCTTGACCGAGGAGAACAGCTCCTCGTAGTACTCCACGCCGTAGTCCGGGTGATGGCCGCCCTGGAGCATCACCTGGGTGGCGCCCAGCTCGACCGCCTCACCGCACCGGCGCAGGATCTCCTCGGTCGGGTGGGTCCACCCTTCCTTGTGCTTCGGCGCGCGGTAGAAGGCGCAGAACTTGCACGCCGTCACGCAGACGTTGGTGTAGTTGATATTGCGGTCGATCAGGTACGTGACGATGTTGTCCGGGTACCGCCGCCGACGGACCGCGTCCGCCGCCTCGCCGAGGGCGTGGAAGGGGGCGTCGGTGTAGAGCAGCAGCGCTTCCTCGGGCGTGATCCGCCCGCCGTCGGCACCACGTTGCAGGATGTCGTCGATCTCCCGATTCACCGTCACATCCCCGAGAGTACGCCGACCCTTCTCCCCGTCCGCCAGGGCGGATCCCGACCTGTGATCCATCCCGCCGCCCCGGCGGCTGGCCGGTGCCGGGGGTCGGTCCGGCCCGGCCGACCCCTGGTAGGCGGTCGGTGGTCGCATCACGCGTCGTAGTCGACGGAGAGGGTGTCGGTCAATGGGCTGGACTGGCAGGTCAGCACGTAACCGGCCGCCACCTCGTCGGGCTCCAGCGCGTAGTTGCGGGCCATCTCGACCTCGCCGGAGACCACCTTCGCGCGGCAGGTCGAGCAGACCCCGCCCTTGCAGGCGTACGGCAGCTCGCCGCGCACCTTCAGGGCCGCGTCCAGCACCCGTTCGTCGCGACGCATGGTGAAACTCGACGAGCGCCCGTCGAGCATGATCGTCACGTCCGTACCGCCGGACACATCGTCGGGGCGGGCCACCGGCTCGGGCGGCGCGTCGACGTGGAACAGCTCGGTGTGCACCGCCGCCGTCGGCACGCCCCGCTCGGCGAGCACCGCCTTGGCGTCCACCACCAGCCCGTACGGGCCGCACAGGAACCATTCGTCGATCGCTTCACCGGGCACGATGGTGTCCAGCAGCCGACCCAGCCGGTCGGCGTCGATCCGGCCCGAGAGCAGCGGCGACTCACCCTGTTCCCGGGAGAGCACGTGTACCAGGTGCAGCCGGGTCGGGTACCGGTCCTTCAGGTCCGCCAGCTCCTCGGCGAACATCACGCTGCCGGCCGTACGGTTGCCGTACACCAGGGTGAAGGTGCTGGCCGGTTCCACGGCCAGCGCGGTGGCGACCAGCGACAGCACCGGGGTGATGCCCGAACCGGCGACCACCGCGCCGTAGCGGCGGGCCCGCTCCGGCGCGAACGCCGTGGTGAAGTGACCCAACGGCGGCAGCACCTCGATGGTGTCGCCGTGGCGCAGCACCGCGCAGGCGTAGCCGGAGAAGGCCCCGCCCGGGATCTCCCGCACACCGATCCGCAACCGTCCGTGCTGCGCCAGCTCCGCCAGGGTGGAGCAGATCGAGTACGACCGGCGTACGTCCTCGGCCGCGTCCGCCCCCGCACCGTCGCCGCGCTGCGCGGCCCCGGCGGGCAGCCGTACGGTCAGATGCTGGCCGGCGCGGAAGGCGAAGACCTCACGCAGTTCCTCGGGCACGGCGAAGGTGATCGCGACGGCGTCGGCGGTGAGCCGGTCGACGGCGACGACGGGCAGCGGGTGGAACACCGGCCGGCGACGAACCGGGCGGGTGATGGTGACAGTCACAGGGCCTTCACATGGTCGAAGGGTTCGGAGCAGGAGCGGCACCGCCACAGCGCCTTGCACGCGGTGGAGCCGAAGCGGCTGAGCTGCTCGGTCTCCGGCGAACCACAGCGTGGGCAGCGCACCGCCAGGGTGAGCGGGACGACGCCGTCGCGCCGGACCGGGGCTGGTGGGGCGATACCGGCGGCGGCCAGCTTGGCCCGCCCGGCGTCGCTGATCCAGTCCGTGCTCCAGGCCGGACTGTGCACCGTGCGGACCTCGGCGTCCGGGTGACCGACGGCGGCCAACGCCCGCCGGATGTCGGCGCGGATGACCTCCATCGCCGGGCAGCCGGTGTAGGTGGGTGTGATCGTCACCACCACTCGGCCGGTGTCCGGATCCTCCTGCACCGACCTCAGGATGCCCAGGTCGTCGATGGTGACCACCCGGATCTCCGGGTCCACCACCGCCGCCACGGCCTGCCGGACGCTGCTCATCTGGTCACCAGCGGGCCCCGGGATGGGCGCGGTGCAACACCTGCATCTCCGCGAGCAGGTACGACAGGTGCTCGGTGTGCAACCCGTCCCGCCCGCCGGTCGGCGACCAGCCGGCCTCGGGCACGGTGAGGGTCGCCTCGGTGAGCACAGTGGTCACCGTCTCGTCGAAGGCGGCACGCAGGGTGGCGGGGTCGACCGGCGCGTCCGGCCAGGCCACGAAAAGCTCGTCGGCGTACGGCCAGATCTGGTCGATGCCGGCCTGCATCCGCCGATGTGACTCCTCGGTCCCGTCGCCGAGCCGCCGCACCCACAGCGAGGCGTGGTCCAGGTGGTACGCGGACTCCTTGCGGGCCTTGCCACCGATGGCGGCCAGCCGCTCGTCCGAGCTGTCGGCCAGGGCGGTGTAGAGCGGCACCTGGTACGCCGCCAGGACGAGCAGCTTCGCCATGGTCACCGCGAAGTCGCCGTTCGGCAGCTCGACCAGCAGACAGTTGCGGAACTCCCGGTCGTCGCGCAGGTAGGCCAACGCGTCCTCGTCCCGACCGGCGCCCTCCAGTTCGCCCGCGTACGACAGCAGGAGGCGGGCGGCACCGAGCTGGTCCAGGGCGATGTTGGCCAGCGCGATGTCCTCCTCCATCTCGGGAGCCCGGGTGGTCCACTCGGCCAGCCGCTGCGCCGCGATGAGCGCGTCGTCGCCAAGGGCGAGGGTGAAGGCGAAGGAACCTTTCACAGGTGAGCCGCCCCTTCTGGGACCTCATAGAAGGTGGGGTGGCGGTAGACCTTGTCGGCGGCCGGGTCGAAGAAGGCGTCCTTCTCGTCGGGGCTGGAGGCGGTGATGTCGCTCGCCGGCACCACCCAGATCGACACGCCTTCCTGGCGGCGGGTGTACAGGTCACGGGCGTTGCGCAGGGCCAGTTCCGCGTCGGGGGCGTGCAGGCTGCCGACGTGGGTGTGCGCCAACCCGCGCCGGGCCCGGACGAAGACCTCCCACAGCGGGGTGTGTTGCTGGCTCACGCTGCCACCTTCTCCTTCTCCGTGTGCTTGGCCGCGTACGCGGCAGCCGCCTCGCGCACCCAGGCGCCCTCGCGGTGTGCGCGGCGCCGGTGTTCCATCCGCTGCCGGTTGCACGGCCCGTTGCCCTTGATCACCCGCATCAGCTCGTCGTAGTCGGGCTGGGTGAAGTCGTACGACTGGCGCTCTTCGTTCCAGCGCAGGTCAGGGTCGGGCAGGGTCAGCCCGAGCACCTCGGCCTGGCCGACACACATGTCCACGAAACGCTGGCGCAGCTCGTCGTTGGAGAAGCGCTTGATCTTCCAGGCCATCGACTGGGCGGAGTGGGTGGAGTCGCCGTCGGGCGGACCGAACATGGCCAGGGACGGATACCACCAGCGGTTCACCGAGTCCTGGGCCATCTCCTTCTGCGCCGGGGTGCCGTGCGCCAGGGTGTGCAGGATCTCGTAGCCCTGACGCTGGTGGAAGGACTCCTCCTTGCAGACACGGATCATGGCGCGGGCGTACGGGCCGTAGGAGCAGCGGCACAACGGCACCTGGTTGACGATCGCCGCGCCGTCTACCAACCAGCCGATCGCACCGACGTCGGCCCAGCTCAGGGTGGGGTAGTTGAAGATCGAGCTGTACTTCTGCCGACCGCTGAGCAGCAGGTCGACCAGCTCGTCCCGGCTGATGCCGAGGGTCTCGGCGGCGGCGTAGAGGTAGAGGCCGTGGCCGGCCTCGTCCTGCACCTTGGCCAGCAGGATCGCCTTGCGTTTGAGCGACGGGGCGCGGGAGATCCAGTTGCCCTCCGGCTGCATGCCGATGATCTCGGAGTGGGCGTGCTGGGCGATCTGCCGGATCAACGTCCGCCGGTACGCCTCCGGCATCCAGTCGCGGGGCTCGACCTTCTGGTCGGCGTCGACGATCCCGGCGAAGTAGGCGGCCAGGTCCGCGCCCGGCTCGGCGGCGGCACGGCCGCGTTCGGCAGCCGCGCGCAGCGCCGCCTCTGCGGCCTCGACCTCACCGAGCAGGCCGCCGGGCGGGTCCTCACCCGAGAAGTCATTGCCATACATGCCACCAGTGTTACAGCTGGGCGCTGAAGACACCAGAGGGTGTCATACAAATCCCGGACTCCCACCGCTACCCATCGGTCACCCAAAGTCGCCACGGCGACTATGAGTTAGGTCACGAACTACCGACAAATCCTCGCAAGCACCACAAATCGGTTCGTTATCCCGCCTTCACCGCGAGTCGCTCGGTGTCGGGTCCTGGCATCCCGCCGATCCGCACGTAGACTTCCTCCGTCACACCGATCGGCTGAAGACGATCGCCAGCTCAGGGCCACTTTCCCCCGGCCCGGCGGTCCACACCGGTCAGTCCTGGCAACCAGCCGGTCCCCCCGGCCTCGACATCTGGAGCTCACCCGCTCATGCGATCTCGCGTGACCATGGTGCTAGCCGTAACGGCGGTGCTGCTCGGCGGCGTCATGCTGGTGCCGGCCGCGTACGCCCGGCTCTCCGCCGGTGGGACGGACGGTGGCCAGGAGAGCGTCGCCGCGCCCACGCCCACCCCACCGCCGCCACCGACCCTGGCCGCCGGCAAGGTCTCGGTGGACTTCAAGGGCGAGTTCTTCTCGTGGGCGCTGATGGACCGGGAGACCGGCGAGATCTCCGGCTCGAAGAACATGGCCAAGACCAGCTCGACCGAGTCGATGCTCAAGGTCTGGATCGTCGCGGACTACCTGCGGCGGCTCGGCGACAAGGAGCCTCCGGCGGCGATGAAGAAGGACGCCAGCCGGGCCATCCGGGACAGCGACGACGACGCGACAAACCGGATCTACAGCGCCATCGGTGGCTCCTACCGGGCATCTGCCGACGGGCAGCCCGGCCCGGTGATCAAGCGCGCGATCAAGATCTGCGGCCTCACCGACACCGGGCGTGGCGAGGTCAGGGGCTACGAGGGCTGGTGGAGTTTCACCCAGATGTCCCCGCGCGACGCCGTACGCCTCGGTGACTGCGTCGCCGACGGCACCGCCGCCGGGCCCAAGTGGACCAAGTGGCTGCTCAGCGAGATGAGCAAGGTTCGCGGCAGCACCGCAGCCAAGGACCAGAAGGCCCGCTCGGGCGGCGGGCGGTGGGGCATCATCGACGGCCTGCCGGAGTCGATCACCAGCCAGGGCCCGATCAGCATCAAGAACGGCTGGACCCCCCTCAACTACGACGGCAACTGGCACGTCAACTGCCTGGCCGTGACCGAGAAGTGGAGCCTCGCGGTAATGCTGCGTTACCCCCAGCGGAGCGGGCTCGACTACGGGTCCGACGTCTGCGCCAGCGTCGCCAGCCAGTTGGTGACACCGCAGCCTGGCGGCGCCCTCAAGGTGCCGCAGCAGCCGATCGGGAAGCTCTGATGTCCGGCCGCAACCGCACCGATCGCCACGGCGAGACCTCGCCGCTGCGTCTGATCGCGATCGCTGCGGTGCTGATCGGGCTGGTCCTGGTCTCGCTACGCCTCATGCCCGGTTCGCCCTTCGAGTCCACCGCCGCCGCCCAGTGGGGTCGGGGTGAGTCACCGGAGGCCCGCAGCGGCACCGCGACCGACCGCAGTGTTCGACCGTCGCCGTCGCCCAGCCCGTCACCGGAGCCTGAGCCGCTGCCCTTCGAGGCGAAGGAGATCGACCTGGACATCGACGGCTGGTACGCGTGGAGCGTGCTGGACCGCCGGACCGGCGAGATCATCGGCTCGGACAACATGGACGAGACCAGCACCACCGCGTCGTTGATCAAGTCGTGGATCGTCGCCGACTATCTGCGTCGTACGGCGAACGCCGGGCAGACCCCGAGCGACGCGAAGTTGAGCGACCTGACCCGGATCATCCGGGACAGCGACAACACCCGCACCGAGCAGCTCTACACGCAGATCGGCAGGTCCGCCTCGATCAAGCGGCTCCTGTCCACCTGCGAGCTGACCGACAGCAAGGTGTCCAAGGACCTCGGCTGGAGCCGTACCGAGCTGTCCCCGCGGGACACCGCCCGCCTCGGTGAATGTATCGCCGACGGCACCGCTGCCGGCCCGAAGTGGACCAAGTGGCTGCTCAACGAGATGCGTCAGGTACGCGGTGCCGGTGACTTCGGCATCCGCAAGGCGTTCCCGGCCGCCGAGGCGAAGAAGATCGCTATCAAGAACGGCTGGGTCGACCGCACCCGGGAGCAGGAGATCCACGTCAACTGCCTGGCGATCGGCGACACCTGGACGATGGGTGTGATGCTCCAGTACCCGATCAACAAGGGCTACGAGTACGGCATGGACAACTGCCAGAAGATCACCGAGGCCCTTCTCGCCACGTGACGAGCCGCGCCCGCCGCGCAGCGGGCGAGGCCCCGCCGCACAGCGGATGAGATCCGCCCCGCAGCGGCGCCTCAGCGGGTGAAGAAGGCGGGACCGTTCGGCGGCAGTGCCGGGGTCTCGCCGAGGGCGGCGGTGCGGCGGGCGAACTCACGGATGCCGGCGACCTGTCGCTCACCGAGGGAGAAGTCCAGAGCCCGGAAGTACTCGGCGAGCGTGGTGGCGTCGAAGGGCTCCCACCGGGCGGCCGACTCGGCGACCTGATCCAGCTCCGCCAGGCACAGGTCGCGCGAGCGCAGGAAGCCGTCGTGGACCTCCTTGACCAGGCCGGGATGGGCGGCGGCGAAGTCGCGACGGGCCGCCCAGACGGCGAAGACCATCGGCAGACCGGTCCACTCCCGCCACGCCTGACCCAGGTCGGTCACGGTCAGCCCCTGCCGGGGTGCCTCGTACATCGCCCGCAGTGCCACGTCACCGATCAGCACTGCGGCGTCGGCCTCCAGCAGCATCTGGGTCAGGTCCGGCGGGCACCGGAAGTACTCCGGGCGGACGCCGTACCGCTCGCGCAGCAGCAGCTGGGCGAGAAGGACGCCGGTCCGTGAGGTGGAGCCCAGCGCCACCCGGGCACCGTCGAGATCAGCCAGCGGCCGGGTGCTCACCAGGTTGACCGACAGCACCGGCCCGTCGCTGCCGACCGCCAGATCGGGCAGGAGCAGCAGGTCGTCGGCGTGCCGCAGGTACTCGACGAAAGTGATCGGCCCGATGTCCAGGTCACCGGCGACGAGTTGGGCGCTGAGCCGGTCCGGTGAGTCCTTGCGCAGGTCGACGTCGAGCAGCGCGCCGGAACGCATCAGCCCCCAGTAGATGGGCAGGCAGTTGAGGAACTGGATGTGCCCGACGCGGGGGCGGGCGAGGCGCTCGACCATGCCCCGACCGTATCCCCACCGCCCGTGACCTGCTCAGCGGGACGCCGTCGAAGTGGCCAACCCCGCACCGCCGACGGCCAGCGGGAAAATCGGTTGTCCACGGCACGCCCTCCAGTAGGCTGTTCGTCCCCGCCTGACGGCCGCGGTGAGTAGCACCGCAGCGGACGTCCCGCGCCGACCCACGAGTCGGAAACGCGAGCGGCAGCCTTCTTCCCGTGCCGAGGAGTACATGGATGAGCCTGCACGCCCGAGAGATCTCCCCGCCGAACGCGTTGGCGGATGAACTGGCCGCCGAACGCGCGCACCTGACCCGGTCACGCGCGGCACTGCACCGGATGCGCGAACGCGCCGAAGCCCTCTTCGCCACCGGCGACAAGGTGGCCGGGGACGCGTACACCGCCGAACAGCTCGGCCGGCACCTGGCCCGGCGGGTCGCCGAACTCGCCGACGACCCGCGTACCCCGCTCTTCTTCGGCCGGCTCGACTTCGACGACGTGGACGCCGATCACGCCGGCCGCCGCTACCACGTGGGTCGCCGGCACGTCACCGACGAACAGGGCGAGCCGTTGGTGCTGGACTGGCGCGCGCCGGTCTCCCGCGCGTTCTACCGGGCCAGCGCCCGAGATCCACAGGGCTTGGCGGTACGGCGCCGGTTCGGCTTCGGCGACGGGCAGCTGACCAGCTTCGAGGACGAGCACCTGAACCGGGGCGAGGAACTCGGCCGGGCCAGCCGGATCCTCACCGCCGAGATCGAACGTCCCCGGGTCGGGCCGATGCGCGACATCGTCGCCACCATCCAGCCCGAGCAGGACGAACTCGTCCGGGCCGACCTGGCCGACTCGATCTGTGTGCAGGGCGCGCCAGGCACCGGGAAGACCGCCGTCGGGCTGCACCGCGCGGCATACCTGCTCTACCTGCACCGGGAGCGGTTGCGGCGGTCGAAGGTGCTGGTCGTGGGGCCGAACCGGGCGTTCCTCGGCTACATCGCGGCGGTGCTTCCCGCGCTGGGTGAGGTCGAGGTGGAGCAGGCCACCGTGGAGGACCTGGTCGACCGGGTGCCGGTGCGGGCGGTCGACCCGCCGGAGGTGGCCACCCTCAAACACGACGCGCGGATGGCCGAGGTGCTGCGCCGGGCTGTCGACGCGTACATCGGAGAGCCGACCGAACCGGTGCTCGTCTCCGACGGCTCGTTCCGCTGGCGGATCGGGTTGGAGCCGCTGCACCGGCTGGTCCACGACACCCGCGCGGAGCGGCTGCCGTACGCGGTCGGGCGGGACCGGGTCCGGGCCCGGGTGGTCGGGTTGCTGCAACGACAGGCCGAGGCGCGGCGGGCGGAGTCACCGAGCGACGCGTGGCTGCGCCGGATGGGCAAGTCGAAGCCGGTCACCGAGTTGCTGGACGCGGTCTGGCCGGCGCTCACCCCGGACGGTCTGCTGCACGCGCTGTACACCGACGCCGATCGGCTCGCCCGAGCCGCCGACGGCCTGCTCACCGACAACGAACAGCGGCTGCTCACCGGCGGGGCCGGGCGCGCCGCCGGTGGCACCAGGTTGGGCCGGACGGCGAAGGCGACCCGGTGGACGGCCGCCGACGCGGTGCTCATCGACGAGGCGGCCGGGCTGCTCGAACGGTCGGCGGGCTACGGGCACGTGGTGGTCGACGAGGCTCAGGATCTGTCCCCGATGCAGTGCCGGGTCATCGCCCGGCGCAGCGAGCACGGCTCGCTCACCCTCCTCGGCGACCTGGCGCAGGCCACCGCGCCGTGGGCGGCCACCGACTGGCGGGAGAGCCTGCGCCACCTGGGCAAGCCGGAGGCTTCCGTGGTGCCGTTGACCATCGGTTTCCGGGTGCCCGCCGTCGTGCTCGCCTTCGCCAACCGGTTGCTTCCGGCACTGGCCGTCGACGTGCCACCGGCCGAGTCGCTGCGCGGGGACGGCACGCTCGACGTGCGTACCGTGAGCGATCTCGCCGATGCGACGGTGGCCGAGGTGCGGGCGGCGCTCACGCACGAGGGGTCGATTGCCGTGATCGCCGCCGACGATGCCGTGGACGCGCTGCGGGCGGCGCTGACCGGGGCGGGGATCGAGACCGCGACCGCCGACGAGCCGGCGGCCGAGGCGCGCGTCACGGTGATGCCCGCGACGCTGGTGAAGGGCCTGGAGTACGACCACGTCATCACGGTCGAGCCGGCCGCCATCGTCGCCGCCGAACCGCGCGGCCTGCACCGGCTCTACGTGGTGCTCACCCGGGCGGTGTCCCGGCTGTCCGTGCTGCACACCGCGCCGCTGCCCGAGCCGCTGGGCTGACGCCGCACACCCCGCTACGGTCGCCGGTTCAGTTGACGTTCCGCCCGTTTCCGCCCCGGGCGGCGGCGGACCGGTGCCACCATGCCCGAAGGGAGCGGCCGGTGGCCGCCGAGGCGAGCAGGGTGGCCAGGCGGCTGCCGGACGAGAGGGGTGGCCGTGGTCAGCATCGCGCCGGGTACGCCCTGCTGGGCCGACCTGGCGACGCCGGGACTGGACGCGGCCCGCCGGTTCTACCCGGAACTGTTCGGCTGGACCGGCCGGGTCGACCCGGAGCCGGAGGCGGGCGGGTACACGGTCTTCCTGCTCGGCGGCCGGGCGGTGGCCGGGGTGGGTCCACCGGCGGTGCCGGACCAGGTGCCGATCTGGTCGACGTACGTCGCCACCGACGACGCCGACCTGGTCGCCGGTCGGGTGGAGCGGGCCGGTGGGCAGGTCGTGGTGCCGCCGTTCGACGTCTTCGACCGGGGCCGGATGGCGGTCTTCACCGACCCGGCCGGGGCCGCGTTCAGTGTCTGGCAGCCGATGACCTTCGCCGGTGCCGAGGTGTTCGACACTCCCGGGGCGATGAGCTGGACCGAGCTGGTCACCCCCGACCCGGACGGGGCGAGGGTCTTCTACGAGCTGGTCTTCGGCTGGCAGCCGGAGGAGGAGCCGATGGGGCAGGCCGCCTACACCGGATGGCGGCTCGGCGACCGTCTGGTGGCGGGCATGATGCCGCCGCTGGGTGACGATTTCCCGGCCGACTCCCCGGCCTACTGGACGCTGTACTTCTCCGTCGCCGACGCGGACGCCACCGCGGCCCGTGCCGCCGAACTGGGCGGCACGATCCTGGTCCCGCCACGGGACGTACCCGCCGGTCGTCTCACCGCCCTCCGCGACCCCGACGGCGCCCTCTTCTCCCTCATCGCCCTGGCCTCCTGACCCACCTTCACGCTCCTGGTTCAGGACGAGTCGCGGCCCAGGTCGGGTGCCCCGACCGCGCCGTCGCGGGTGGGGCGGGTGGGTAGGACCAGGGGACCGTGCGGGCCGGGGATGACGCGGACGCTGGCGCGGTAGTGGCGGGACAGCAGGTCCTCGGTGAGGACTTCGGCAGGGGTGCCGGCGGCGACGATCCGGCCGTCCGCCAGCAGCACCATGCGGTCGGCGTACTCACCGGCGATGGAGAGGTCGTGCATGGTGGCCACCACCGTCAGGTTGTGCGTGCGACGCAGCTGGTCGACCAGTTCGAGGACCTCCTGCTGGTGGCCGATGTCGAGGGCGCTGGTGGGCTCGTCGAGCAGCAGCAGGGTGGCGCCCTGGGCCAGCGCCCGCGCCAGGAAGACCCGCTGCCGCTCGCCACCGGAGAGGGTGGCCAGCTCGCGGTCGTGGAAACCGGCGAGATCCAGCCGGTCGAGCACCTCGTGCACCACGGCGAGGTCGGCAGCGGACTCCCGGCCCAGCGGCGCGATGTACGGGGTACGCCCGAGCAGCACGTAGTCCAGCACCGCCATGCCGGGCGGTACGACAGGTGCCTGAGCGACCGTGGCCACCACCCGGGCCCGTTCCCGGCGCCGCAGCTCACCGATCGGCGTACCGAACAGCCGGACGGCGTCCGGCGTGGGCAGCAGGCCACCGACGGCGCGCAGCAGCGTGGACTTGCCCGCGCCGTTGGGACCGATCACCGTGACCCACTCACCGGCGCTGACGGTCAGGTCGACGCCGGTGAGGATCGGTGCACCGTCCAGGCTGATCCGCAGGTCACGGAGGTCGACGGCGGGGACGGACGGCGTCATGTCAGCACCCGCCGGGCCGAGCGCAGCACCACCACGAAGAACGGGCCGCCGAGCAGCGCGGTGACCACCCCGATCGGGATCTCCTCGGGCGCGGCGGCGGTCCGCGCCACCACGTCGGTCAAGGCCAGGAAAGCCCCTCCGAACAGCAGCGACAGTGGCAGGATCACCCGGTAGCTCGCCCCGGCCAGCATCCGTACGGTGTGCGGCACGATGATGCCGACGAAGCCGATCAGGCCGGAGGCGGAGACCGCGGCGGCGGTGCCGAGCGAGGCGGCGGCGATCAGCAGGTACCGGGACCGCTGCGGGTGCAGGCCGAGGCTGGCCGCCTCGTCGTCGCCGACCGAGAGCACGTCCAGCTCCCGGCCGTGCAGCAGGGTGATCAGGCTGGTCAGCGCGAAGTACGGCAGGACCAGCAGGACGTCCTGCCAGCCGGCGGTGGCCAGCCGCCCGAGCAGCCACGAGTACACCTGCTGGAGGCTCTCCGCGTGCTGTTGCAGCAGGTACGTCTGACCGGCGCTGAGGAACGCGGAGACGGCCACCCCGGCCAGGATCAGGGCGGCCGGGGAGCGGCTGCGCCCACCGGCCGAGCCGAGCAGGTAGGTCATCGCCACCGCACCGAGGGAGCCGACGAAGGCGGCCAGCGGAACGGTGACCGGCAATCCGCTCAACGCGCCACCAGCCCCGACCCCCAGGGTCAGCACCACGGTGACCGCCAGCCCGGCCCCGGCCGCCACGCCGAGCAGGTACGGGTCGGCCAGCGGGTTGCGGAACACCCCCTGGTAGGTGCCGCCGGCCAACGCGAGCAGCCCGCCGACCAGCAGGCCGAGCACCACCCGGGGCAGCCGTAGCTCGGTGACGATGGCGATCTCCCGCTCGGTGAGCCCGCTGTCCAGGTGTACCCCGGGCAGCAGGTTCAGCAGCTCGATCGCGACACTGCCGGGCGGCAGGCTGACCGGGCCGAGCGACACCCCGACCACCAGCGTGACGAGCACGGCGAGCACACCTGCGGCGAGCCAGCGCTTGCGCAGGCCCGCCGGTCGGGGCGGGGTGAGAGCCCCGACCGGCGCGTCGCCGTGGCGCTTCAGCGAGAGGGCCATGGCGGGGAACCTGTCACCGCCCGGCGTTCATCGTCACTGGGACACCTTGGCGATGGCGTCGACGATCGTCCGCAGCAGGTCCACCACGCGCGGCCCCCAGCGGGAGGCGATGTCGTCGTCGAGTTCCACGATCTGGTTCTGCCGCACCGCGGTCAGCGCCGACCAGCCACTGCGTGCCTTGACCGTCGCCGCGTTCTGTGCGCAGCACTTCACGTCGGACAGGAAGATGAAGTCGGGATCGGCGTCGACGATCACTTCCTGGGACAGCTGCGGGTATCCGCCGTTCTTGCCGTCGGCGTCGGCCGGGTCGGCGATGTTCTCCAACCCGGCGAGGCTGTAGATCGAGCCGATGAAGGTCTTGCTGGTCGCGGTGTACAGCTCCGGGCCCAACTCGTGGAAGTAGGTGAGCGGCTGGGCCCGCTGCGGCACCTCGGAGACGAGCTTCGCGATGTCGTCCTTCATCCGCTGGACCACGTCGGCCGCCTCGGTGGCGTTGCCGGTGAGAATCCCCAGCTCGGTCATCTGCCGGTAGGACTCGTCGAGCGTCTGCACCGCCGGGGTCTGGTAGACCGGGATCTTGAGCGTGGTGAGCTGGTCGACGATCTTGTTGCGGTCGTCGCTGAGCACCACCAGGTCCGGGTCCTTCGCGGCGATGGCCTCGGCGTTCGGCTGGTAACCGGAGAGATCCGACTTCGGCGCGTCGGCGGGGTAGTTGGACTGGTCGTCGACGGCGACGACCTGCGGACCGGCACCGACGGCGAAGAGCATCTCGGTGGCGCTCGGCGACAGCGAGATGATCTTCTGGGGCCGCTCCTCCAGCGTCACGGAGCCGACCGTGACGGGGAACGAGGTGTCCGAGCCGCCGCCGGTTGCGGGAGCGTCGGTGGTCTTCTCGGCGCAGGCGCCGAGCGTGAGCGCGGCCACCGCCAGAGCGGCGGCGAAGACCTTGGGGGTACGTCTGAACATCGGTCCTCCTGTCGGTCGAGGATGTGCTGCTTCGCCGACAGAGAGCCGAGGTGGCACCCGTCCGCGAGGCGCCCTTCCTCGAGAGCGCGGTTCGCGACCACGCCCCAGGCGACCTGGCTCATCCCCGGTAACGGGGCATCACAGTTGCGGGACAGCGCCGGTGTCTCACCGGCTTCGCTGGAACGGGTCGGTTAGACCGTAGCGCACGGTGCGACGGGGCCCTGCGGGGGACACCGCAGGGCCCCGTCAGACCTCAGCGGGTGTTTCAGGAGGCGGTGATGGTGATGTTGTCCACCGCCGCCTCGACGAGGCTGGCCGTGGAGACGTCCGCGGCCTCTACCAGGATCCGGATGGACTGGCCGGCGTACGGCGTGAGGCTGAGGTTCGACACCGTCCAGGAACCGTTGCGGTTGCTGGCCGCGCCGGTCTGGTTGAGCAGCGTCGTGGTGCCGCCGTTGTGCACCACGCTGACCCGGAAGTAGTCCGCCGAGGACGAGTTCGAGCCGTGGGCCAGATACCACGCCAGGGACAGCGTCAACGTTCCGCTGGACGGCAGGGTGATGGCCGGGGATCGGGCGCTGGTCACGCCGCCGTCGACGTCGTAGTCGCCCGCACCGCTACCGGCGAGCCGGCCGGTGACCAGGTCGTTACTGCCCGCGTACGGGGTGAGCTGCTTGGCACCGCTGGAGTTTGTGGCCTGTGCGGCACCCCGTTCCCACTGACCCGACGTCGCGGTGTCGGTGCCGTTGGGGTTGGTCGTCCAGCCGGTCGAGGTCTCGAAGGTGTCCGACCAGACCGTGGTGCCCCCACCGCCGCTACCGCAGTACTGTGCCTGCTTGCCGATGGCCCGGTACGGGCAGTCGGCGTACTCGGAGAGGATCAGCACCGCCTCACGGTTGCGCGAGGTCTGCTGCGGGATGACCTCGTCGGGCGGGTAGAAGCCGCCGCCGGAGGCCGAGCGCGGGTACAGCTCGAAGGTGTACGCCCAGATGCCGTGGTTCGCCCACATCCAGTCGATGCTGCTGCCGTCGGTGATGTACAGGTCACTGGACTGCTGCGGGGTGAAGCCGTTGGTCGCCGCCATCTGCCGGCCGATGGTGGCGAAGGTGTTGTACTGGTCGGCGGTCATGCCCGGAGCGGTGTTGTTGTACGTGTAGCCGTACGGCCAGAGCACCAGCTCGGAGTAGGTGTGGAAGTCGATGTTCGCCTTGATCTGCTGCACCCCACCGACGACCCGGCTGTTGACGAAGTTGCGCAGCGCCTGCGTCTCGGGAGCGGAGAAGGCCGACGGCCCCCGGTAGGTCTCCGAGGAGGTGGAGCCGGACGAGCCGCCGCAGCAACCCCAGTTGTAGCCCCAGTTCCGGTTCAGGTCGGTGCCGACGTACGACGATCCGCTGTTGGGTTGACGGTTCTTGCGCCACGACCGGTAGGAGCCGGTGGCGATGTCGTACTCGCTGCCGTCCGGGTTCACCGACGGCACGATCCAGATCTCCCGGTTGTTGACCAGGTTGGTGATCCGGGAGTCGGAGCCGTAGTTGTCGGTGAAGAGGTTCATGAGGTAGAGCGCCATCTCGACGGTCAGGTGCTCGCGGGCGTGCTGTTGGGCGTTGAACAGGATCTCCGGCTCGTTCTCGTCGGTGGCGACGTTGTCGGAGATCTTCACCGCGACCAGGTCACGGCCCTCGTACGAGGTGCCGATGCTGATCTTCCGTGCGATCGTCGGGTGATCGGCCACCACCTTGTTGACCGCCGCGATCATCTCCGGATAGTCGTGGAAGTTCGAGTCGGCCGCCGGGAAGCCGAGTGCGCCGACGTCCCCCTCGGCGTGGCTGTGGCCCCGGTCGTTCGGAACCTCGGGGATCTCCTCCAGTCGGAACCCGAGCCTGGTGATCGCGGCGGCTTCGGCCCGGGTGGCCGAGACGTGCAGCACCCCGTGCTCGGAGTAGTCGATGGCGGCACCGGTACGGGCGACCGCGCTGCGGTCGGCGAGGGTCTTGGGGCCGAGCACCCGATAGGACGCCGCCGCCGGTTGTTCGTCCCGGTTGGGCACCGGATCGGCGGACACCGGTGGCGCGGCGATGGTCAGCAGGCCGAACCCGGCGGCGACGACGAGCGCCAGGGAACGGCGGACAGAGATGGAACGGAAGGCCATGGACAACCTCCTGGAGGCGCGGTAAACCCGCACGGTGGCGGACAGCCCACCACCAGTCACATGGTCATATCAACATTGATCGTTGTTTGGCCCATCCCAGCCGGATCCTCATGTCGGCGACATGCATCGCCGACATGCCACGAAACCGGGTGGCCGCTCAGCCCTTCTCGTCGGCGGACCGGTCGTCCGCCGCGCCGTCGACCTGGTCCTCACCGGCCAGCGCCGTCCGCAGGCGTTCCTTCTCCACCCGGCGACGCTCGGCGGCGGCGGCCATCTCCTCGGCCATCTCGTCGCGCAACCCCTTGAGCAGGAAGAACGACACGGCGGCGGAGAACAGCAGCGCCAGGATCAGCTTGAGGAAGATGTCCATGTCGACCGGCCACAACGCGGCCACCACGACCACGAACAGGCCGATCCGGCCGAGCGTGTACTTGACCGCCGCACTCACGTTCGTTCGCTCCGCTCGCTCACGTCACCACTTCCGTATCTCCACCGTCCGCGACGGCACTCCGGTAGATCCTGCCCGACCACCCGGTCCACCTGGTCGCCCGGCCTGCCGCACCACCCGGGACGCGGAGTCTCAGCCGGTGCGGTTGGCCAGCCAGCGAACGCCGGGAAACCAGATGACCGCGTAGACCACGGTGAACGTGGTCGCGGCGAACACGCCGGACAGCAACGCCGGCAACCCCGCCGCCGCACCGGCCACCAGCAGCCCGGAGACCACCGCCGTCGCCACCGCCACCAGCCCGGCCACCACCCGGGGCGCACCGAAGCCCCAGGCGCGGAAGTCCTCCCAGAACAGCCAGGCCGGCAGGATCACCGCCAGCCAGCCGTTGGCCTGACCGAACTCACCCGCGCCGAACCAGGCGAACGCCCCGTCGAAGATCGCTAGTACCAGCAGCCCGATGACCACCCCGGCCAGCGCGATCCCCATCAGGTCACCCAGGGTGCGGATGCGCCCCTCGGCGTCCCGACGGGGAAAGGTGCTCTGCTGCTCAGTCATCGTCGTGCCAGGGTACGCGTCGGGTCAGGCCCAGACCTGCTGCGGCTCGGACCGGCGCTCGGCCAGCGTGGGAGCGGCGTCGTACTCGCGGACCACCTCGTAGCGGGTGTTGCGCTCGACCGGACGGAACCCGGCGTCCCAGATGAGGTGCAGCAGGTCGTCGCGGTGCATGGTGTTCGGCGTCCCGTACGAGTCGGCGTCGTGGGTGATCTTGTATTCCACGACCGAGCCGTCCAGGTCGTCCACACCGAAGTTGAGCGACAACTGGGCCACCGACAGGCCGTGCATCACCCAGAAGCACTTGACGTGCGGGACGTTGTCGAACAGCAGTCGGGAGACGGCGAAGGTCTTCAACGACTCGGCCGGTGAGGCCATCGTGGTGCGGGCCTGGATCCGGTTACGGATCTTGCCGTCCGCCGAGTCCACGAAGTCGTGCTGGTAGCGCAGCGGGATGAAGACCTGGAAGCCGCCGGTCTCGTCCTGCAACTCGCGCAGCCGCAGCACGTGGTCGACCCGGTGCCGGGGCTCCTCGATGTGCCCGTAGAGCATCGTCGACGGCGTCTTCATGCCCTTGCTGTGGGCCAGGCGGTGGATGCGCGACCAGTCCTCCCAGTGGCAGGCGTGGTCGACGATGTGCTGTCGGATCTCCCAGTCGAAGATCTCCGCGCCGCCACCGGTCAACGACTCCAGACCGGCGTCCATCAGCTCGTCGAGGATCTCGTCGGCGCTCAGGCCGCTGATCTTCTCGAACCACTGCACCTCGGTGGCGGTGAACGCCTTGAGGTTGACCTTCGGCAGCGCCGCCTTCAGCTCACGCAGCACCTTGGGGTAGTAGCGCCACGGCAGGGTCGGGTGCAGGCCGTTGACGATGTGCAGCTCGGTGAGCTGCTCGTCCTCCATCTCCTTGGCCTTACGAACCGCCTCGTCGATGCGCATGGTGTACGCGTCCTTCTCGCCCGGCTTGCGCTGGAACGAGCAGTACGCGCAGCTCGCGCTGCACACGTTGGTCAGGTTCAGGTGCCGGTTGACGTTGAACATCACCCGGTCGCCGTTCATCTCGGTGCGCTTGTGGTGGGCCAGCCGCCCCAACCAGGTCAGGTCGTCGCTGGCGTAGAGGGCGATCCCGTCCTCACGAGTCAGTCGCTCCCCCGCGTACACCTTTGCTTCGAGTTCGCGCTTGAGTCCGGCGTCCATCGAAAGCCCCGTCCCCTTCCACCTGCGGTCGCGACCGGAACGCGGTCGCCACCCGAGCCTACGTCGGCCGTGCTGGCAACTCACATCGTGGGCGTCGCCAGCAGACTCTCAGGCTCCCGTTACCCGTAAGGACATCGACACCGGTGCGCCGGGTGAGGTAAGACAGGGTGGGGCACGACACACACTGGTAGCGTCCCGAACCGCCGCGCGGACCGAGCGTGGCAGAGCAGCGCCGGACGGGGAGCGGGATGATCGACAACGCGGACGGACGGCAGCGGCGACGAGGGCCGGTGATCTCACCGGTGCTACGGCCGGCGCTCTGGTCCGCCCTGCTCGCCGCGGTCGCCAGCGCGGTCCTCGCCACACCTGCGTACGCCGAGCCGGGCGTCCCCGTCACGGTGCCCGACACCGGCTCCCGTCCGGTCGTCACCGGCCAGCTCCAGCTACCCGGCGCGCCCGCCGGCACCACGCCCGGCCTCCCGTCGCTCGACACCCCGGTCGCCAACACGCTGGAAGCCCAGATCAACGCCGCCGAGGCTCGCGTCGCCGAGCTGGGCACCCAGCTACTCGAACTCGAGCAGCAGCGCAACGAGGTACAGGCCCAGTTCAACGCCGCCCAACGGGATCTGGAGTTCGCTCGAGGCGCGGTCCGGCTGGCGCAGCAGCGCGCGGATCAGGTCGCCGCCGAGGCGCTCAAGGCAGCCGCCGCACTGCCGCCCGGCGACTTCGCCTCCGACCTGCGTCACCTGGAGCTGCTCAGCCGGGCGAACCGGGGGGAGAAGGTCGAGCACGCCACCGGCCCGGCCGAGGGTGAGCTGGCCCGCACCCGGGCCGACGAGCAGGTGGCGACACAGGCGTACACGGCCGCCCAGTCCCGGCTTCAGGGCGTCGAGCAGCAGTACACCGCCACCCGGCAGGCGCTGCGCGACGCCGAGGCGAAGCTCATCAAGCTCCGCGACGAGAACGCCGCGAAACTCGTCGAGCTGGCCCGGCAGCAGGAGGCCGCCGAGCAGCAACTCGGCGCCGACTACGTCGACCAGCCGGCCGGCGGCCTGGTCGCCCATCCCGTCGCGCAGGCCGCTGTCGCGTACGCCCGCAAGCAGCTCGGCGACCCGTACGTCTGGGCGGCCGAGGGCCCGGACGCGTTCGACTGCTCGGGCCTGATGTGGGCGGCGTACCGGTCGGCGGGCTACCGGCAACTGCCTCGGGTCTCCCGCGACCAGTACCGCGCGACCCGCTCCCGGACCGTGCCCCGCAATGCTCTCCTCCCCGGTGACCTGCTCTTCTTCGCCTCCGGCAGCAACTGGCAGAGCATCCACCACGTGGGGATGTACATCGGCGGCGGAAAGATGATCCACGCGCCGACCACCGGCGACGTGGTGAAGATCTCCACGGTCCGCTGGTCCCGGCTCTACGCCGCGACCCGGGTGGTGGGCGCGGTTCCGGCACCGACGTCCTCGCCCACCCCGTCGCAGCCGCCGACCCCCACGCCGAAGCCGACGCCCAAGCCCACGCCGAAGCCGACGCCCACCAAGACGCCGAAGCCGACCCCGTCGCCCACCCCGTCGGGCAGCACGACGCCGTCGCCGACCCCCTCGGGCTCCACCACCCCGTCGCCGACCCCGTCGGACTCGACCACCCCGTCCGCGACCCCGTCAGACTCGACCACCCCGTCGGCCACCTCGTCGGCGCCCGCCTCGCCGACCCTCGGTGCCAGTAGCCTCACGCCGACCACCTCCACCGGCACGGTCGATCCGACCACGGGGGCCAGCAGCGCGACGCCGGAGGACAGCGCCTCGGCCAGTCCTTCGGCGGCCAGCGGACGCTGACCCGGCCGGCACCCGTCCCGGACGGCAGGTGCGCACGTCACGGTACAGGTGTGATCGGTAACCACTGATGTCCGATTTGTCGGCCGCCGATGACACCTGGAACGGGGTATGCGCTCTGGGTGTGCCGCGCGGGTGGAATGTGGCACGGTGTCTCTCAGGCATTCCCGGTCCCGGCGGTACGGGTCCGGTTGCGAGCGTGGCGCGGAGGCGACGATGACGGAGCACGAGGTTCCGGCGGGACCGGTCAGTCCGGCCCCCACCCCCACCGCCACCGCCGAACAGAGCGCCGGCACCGCCCCGGCACCGGCAGGGAACGAGGCCGCCGCCGAGGCTGCGGAAACCTCGTCGCCCGCTGCCCGTGCCACGGCGGGTGCCGCCGACCATCGGTCGATACCGGCCCGAGGCCGGGCAGGAGTCGCCCGGGTAGCGGTACCCGGCAGTGTGGCCCACGGCGAGCCACCGGTCGGCACGCCCGGATCTGGCGGGGGAACCACCTACCGCGCCACCGCCACCGCCGAACCGGTGGCGGGCGGAGCTGTCGCCGCTCCCGCAGCAGCGGCGGGCGGAGCTGTCGCCGCAGCACCGGCAGCGGTGACGGGTGGAGCCGTCGCCGGTCCCGCAGCGGTGGCGGGTGGAGCCGTCGCCGGTCCCGCAGCGGTGGAGGGCAGCGTCGCCGCAGGTCCCGCCGCAGCGGCGGCGGTGACCGGGAAGGCGAGTGTCCCCGGGCAGCGGGAGGCGGCCTCGCCGGACCGGGAGGCCGGAGCGGCGAAACCGGCGCGGGCCAGCGTCCGGGTACCGGGCATCAGCCGGGTGAGCGCGGACGAGGCGCAGTCGGCCGGAGGCGGCGGCAAGGCGAGCGGCGTCTACCGGTCCGCGCCGACCGAACCGAAGCCGGTCACGCCGCCGGAGCCCGCCCAGCCACGCGAGCCGGCCGAACCACCGACACCACCCACCCCTGAGCCGGAGCCCGCTCCCCGCCCGCCGACACCCGAACCGACCCCACCAGCGCCGGCCCCCACCCCGGCGCCCGTACCGGCCCCACCCGCGCCGACCCCGCCACCGCCAGCACCGACCCCACCGCCTGGGCCGTACCCTCCGGAGCCGCCGCCCGGCCCCCGGCCCACGCCACCGGTTCCCGGGCCACCGACGCCGCCGCCCGGCCCTCCGGTGCCCCCGCCGCCACCGCCACCGGGCCCGATGCCGGCACCACCGTTTCCGCCTCCTCCGGCGACCGCCGGGGCCGCGCCTTCCGCCGCACCGTCGCGGGCGGTCCCGCCCACCGGTGGGGGAATCGCTGCGGCACCTGTCGTACCGGCCCCGGCCCTGCCGGTCTGGCCGCCACCGACCACCCCCGCCGGGCGTCGGGACGACCCGGCGCCCATCTCACCGGCGATGGCACCACGACCCTCGGCGCGTCCGGGCCTCCGTCCGGGCTCGACCACCCCGATCGCCGCCGTCACCACGCCGGAGACCGGCCCGGGAACGATCCGACCGTCGGCCGGATCCGAGCCCACCGCCCGGGTGGGGACCGGCGCTCCGGCGACGCCGCACGTCGCGCCGCCCCAGGGGCACCGCCCCGGAGGTACCGACCTGAGCGCGTACTACGCCGGAGGGGAGAGTTCCGCGACGGTGGCCTTCCCGGCCGGGGAGGAGAACTCCGGCTCGTTGACCGGGCACATCCTGGCTCAGGGCTGGGCGGACACGGCCAGCGAGAAGTCCAGCAGCACGCTGCGCGTGGTGATCCTGATGGCCATCGCGCTGGGGGTGTTGGTGGCGATCAGCGTCTTGGTGGTGCTCTTCGCGAACAACGCGCTGTCCGGCTTCGGCAGCGGCCTGACGGGGTGACCGAAGGCTCGCGGAGGGTGGTGAGTCCGCCCACTACCCGACTCCACGGCGCGTGGGCCGCCGCCGCTCGCCGTACACTGGGCAGCGATCATTGACCTGGCGCGTGACCACGCGCCCATGGGCGATCTTGCGGAAGATCCGGCGGCCATGGCCGCAGCGGGACATCGCGAAGATGCGCCCCGCTTGAAAGGCAGTTCTTGACCACCTCCGCTGACCTCAGCATGCCCCCGTTCTCTCCCGACCTTCCCGCCGCGCCGCAACCGGCCGGCACCACCACCCCCGACACCCCGGTCACCTTCGGCACGCTGGGGCTTCCCGCGCCGCTGGTCCGCGCCCTCGACCGGCAGGGCATCACCACTCCGTTCGAGATCCAGCAGGCCACCGTGCCCGACGCGCTCGCCGGGCGCGACGTGCTGGGTCGTGGGCAGACCGGCTCCGGCAAGACCCTCGCGTTCGGGCTGCCGCTGCTGGCCCGGATCGCCGCCGGTGAGCGGGCCCGCCCCCGGCGGCCACGCGCGCTGGTCCTGGTGCCCACCCGGGAACTGGCCATGCAGGTCAACGAGGCGCTGCTGCCGCTGGGCAAGGCGGTCGGCGTGTTCCTCAAGACCGCCGTCGGCGGCGTCCCGTACGACCGGCAGATCGATGCCCTGCGGCGCGGGGTCGAGGTGGTGGTGGCCACCCCGGGTCGGCTCGCCGACCTGATCGACCGGGGTGTCTGCCAGCTCGACGACGTCGAGATCACCGTGCTCGACGAGGCCGACCAGATGGCCGACATGGGCTTCCTGCCCGAGGTCACCGAGTTGTTGGCGAAGACGCCGGCCGACACGCAGCGGCTGCTCTTCTCGGCCACGTTGGACGGTGACGTCGACGCGTTGGTGCGGCGGTTCATGACCGACCCGGTCACCCACTCGACCGCACCGCCGACCGCAGCCGTGTCCACCATGGACCACCACCTGCTGCTCATCCCGCCGCAGGACAAGTTCCCGGTGACCGCGTCGATCGCCGCGCGGGCGGGCCGGACCATCGTGTTCGCGCGTACCCAGTTGGGTGTGGACCGGCTGGTCAACCAGCTCGCCGCCGTGGGCGTACGCGCCGGTGGGCTGCACGGCGGCAAGACCCAGCGGATGCGTACCCGCACCCTGGCGGAGTTCCGCGAGGGGCGGACCAGCGTCCTGGTCGCCACGGACGTCGCGGCCCGGGGCATCCACGTCGACGGTGTCTCCCTCGTGCTGCACGTCGACCCGCCGAAGGACCCGAAGGACTACCTGCACCGCGCTGGGCGTACCGCCCGAGCCGGTGAGGCCGGTGCGGTGGCCACCCTGGTGCTCCCGAAGCAGCGCCGCACCACCCTGGCGATGCTGGAGAAGGCCGGTGTGGAGCCGGCCCAGGCCCGGGTACGCGCCGGTGACCCGGTCCTGGCCGAGCTGACCGGGGCGCGGGAGCCCAGCGGGGTGCCGGTGCGGGACGAGCCGGAGCCGCCGCGCCAGCGCAGCAGCAGCCGACCGGGTGGACCCCGCCGCTTCGGCGACCGGCCCACCGGGGAACGCCGTTACGCCGACCGTGGTCACCGGGGCGACCGCCGCTACGCGGAGCAGGCACCGGGCGACCGTCGCTACCACGACCACCCGCGCGGCGAGCGTCGTTTCGGCGGTGAGCGGGGCGGCCGGTCGGAGGGTTGGAGCCAGCGCGAACGGCCGCGCGAGGACCACCGAGGTACGGGCGGCCGATCGCGGGCCCACAGCTACTGACCTGGGCGTTTCGCTCGCGGTGCTGGTCTTCGGCGCATACGCTGCCCGGCTCGTCCGGGTGGCGTAACGTCCGGCTCATGTCGACCACGCCGAAGTCGTTGCTGTGGACCCGTACGGATACCGCGGGTGCCGAGCACGCCGTGGTCGACGACGGCCACGGGCTGACGGCGCAGGGCACCCAGGTGGCCGTCGACCCGGTTCCCTACACCTGTCGTTACCAGGTGACCACCGACACCGACTGGACGAGTGTCCGTCTGGAGGCCGAGGTCGAGGGAGCCGGGTGGCGGCGCAGCGTACGCCTGGAACGGGCGACGCGACGATGGCGGGTGACCGCCGCCGAGCAGGGTGATCTCGACGCGGTTCTGACCGCCGCCGGGCACGCCCCGGCCGGGCTGCCCGGCGTGGAGGACCAGGACCGGCTGGCCGACGCCCTGGACGTGGACCTGGGCGGCTCGCCGTTGTTCAACACCCTGCCGCTGCGTCGACTCGGCCTGAACACCGCGCCTCCGGACACCGCCCACTCGGTAACCGTGGCCTGGGTGCTGCTGCCCAGCCTGACCGTGCTGCCCACCGAGCAGCTGTACACCGGGCTGGGCCCACACCGGTTCCGCTACGCCAGCGACGGTTTCAGCGCCGAGGTCGAGGTGGACGCCGACGGCTACGTCCTGCGCTATCCCGGCCTGGCCGAGCGCGCTCCCACCCGCTGAGCTGACCACCACCCGGCCACGCCCTCGACGGCCCGCCGGTGGCTCAGGTCGGCCAGGAGCCGTCGGTCAGGAAGCGGTCGATGGTGGCCAGGTGTGGCGTCAGATCGAGGCCCTGCTTGGCCACCCACTCGTCGGCGTAGTAGGTGTCGGCGTACCGGTCGCCCGCGTCGCAGATCAGGGTGACCACCGAGCCCGTACGGCCGGCGGCCAGCAGTTCGGCGATCAGGCCGAAGGCGCCCCACAGGTTGGTGCCGGTCGAGCCACCCACCCGTCGGCCCAGCACCGCCGAAGCGGCCCGCATGGCCGCCAGGGACGCCGCGTCGGGCACCCGCACCATCCGGTCCACCACCGAGGGCAGGAACGACGGCTCGACGCTCGGGCGGCCGATGCCCTCGATCCGGGAGCCTCGGCCGGTCCGCACCGACCAGTCAGCCGCCTGCCAGGCGGGGTAGAACGCGGAGTTCTCCGGATCGACCACGCAGAGCTTGGTGGGCAGCCGCCGGTAGCGGGCGTACCGGCCGATGGTGGCGCTGGTGCCGCCGGTGCCCGCGCCGACCACGATCCAGGCCGGTATCGGATGCCGTTCCAGGGCAAGCTGCGCGTAGATCGACTCGGCGATGTTGTTGTTGCCGCGCCAGTCGGTGGCCCGCTCGGCGTAGGTGAACTGGTCCATGTAGTGCCCGCCGGTGTCCTCGGCGAGCCAGCGTGCCTCGATGACCACCTTCGCCGGGTCCTGGACGAGGTGGCACCGGCCGCCCTGGAACTCGATCTGGGCGATCTTCTCGGGCGAGGTGGAGGCGGGCATCACCGCGATGAAGGGCAGCCCCAGCATCCGGGCGAAGTACGCCTCGGAGACCGCCGTGGAACCGGACGACGCCTCGATGATCGTGGTGCTCGGCCCGATCCAGCCGTTGCACAGCCCGTACAGGAACAGCGAGCGGGCCAGCCGGTGCTTCAGCGAGCCGGTCGGGTGGACCGACTCGTCCTTGAGGTAGAGGTCGATCCCCCACTGCCGGGGCAGCGGGAACGGCAGCAGGTGGGTGTCGGCGGACCGGTTCGCGTCCGCCTCCACGGCCGCGATGGCCTCGGTCACCCACCACCGGCTGGCCTCGTCGCACCGGTCGAGTTGAGTCACGCCGGAAACCTAGCAGCCGACCTGCGGCAGCGGGCTCAGGCGGTCGGCGGCAGGCTCAGGCGGTCGGCGGCAGGCTCAGACCGTCGGCGGCGGAGCGACCGGCTGCGGGCGGTTCTCCCACTTGGTCGACAGGGCGATGCCGGTACGGGTGGAGGCGACCCCGGGTGTCCGGTTCAGCCGGACGATCAACTGCTCCAACTCGGCGATGGTGCCCACCCGCGCCTTGAGCAGGAAGGATTCGACACCGGCCATGAAGTAGCAGGATTCGATCTCGGGCATCGCCCGGAACGCCTCCAACACGTCGTCGGTGTCCGCCCCGGAGTCCTCCACGATGCCGATCAGGGCGGTCACGCCCAGTCCGATGGTCTCCGGCTCGACCTCGGCGCGGTACGCCCGGATGACGCCCCCGGATTCCAGCTTCCCGACCCGCTCGTGCACCGCCGGGGCGGACAGGCCGACCTGTCGGGCAAGTTCGGCGTACGACAGCCGGGCGTTGCTGCGGAGCAGGTCCACGAGGTTGAGGTCGATGGCGTCCACGGACTGTGACCCTAGTCGGCAGGGCGTAACACCCGGACTCCGGCATCCGTTTGACCTGGCAGCGGGTGACAGTTCGCATACCCGGGGTTCGGAGGGCGTGACGCCGGTACCATTTACTAACTTCCCACTCAGTGCGTTTTTCGCGTTTGGCGGACACGCCAGGTCGCTGGTGCTGTAATTGCCATACGTCCCTCATGACGGCTCTGGGCTCGCACCGGCCGGGGGCAGTGTGTTCAGCCGGGGGCTTCGTCGACGCGAGGAGGGGGCTGTGGACACTGGAGATCGCCTGCTGACACCGGGTGAAGTCGCCGCACTGTTTCGGGTTGATCCGAAGACTGTGACGCGATGGGCGGCGGCGGGTCGGATCGGGAGCATCCGGACTCCAGGAGGGCATCGCCGGTTTCGGGAATCCGAGGTGCGGGCCCTGCTTGAAGGGGAGGGCATGCTGGACGAGGCGGAGGAGATGGGTAAACCGCGTAACGCGGGCCCGACCGCCTCGACCGGCCCGGTCGGCCCGGCGAATGCCGGCCCGGCGAACGCCGGGATGTACTGAAGTGCGGGTCGGGACGCGGACCGGCCGTCAGGTCCGGTCCGCGTTCAACTTCCCGGCCCAGCGCGTGAACAGGGTGTGCGGCACGTCGAGGGCGTCGAGCACCTTGCCCGCCACGAAGTCCACCAGCTGGGCCGCGGAGGCCGCGGCACCCGCACCGTAGAAGCCGGGACTGGCTGGCAGCACCACAGCACCAGCGTCGTGCAGCGCGATGAGATGTTCCAGGTGGCTCCGGGTCACCGGCGTCTCGCGGGGCACCACCACCACGCGTCGCCGTTCCTTCAGGTTCACCTCGGCCGCACGCTGCAACAGGTCCTTGGACAGGCCGATGGCGATCCCGGCGCATGCCGCCGTGCTGGCCGGCACCACCACCATCCCGCGTACCGGGTAGGAACCGCTGCTCGGCCCGGCCGCGAGGTCACCGGCAGGCCAGTGCCGCAGGTCGGCCGCGCCGATGTCCCGCCCGAGCCAGCCGGCCAGGTCCTCGGCCCAGTGGCCGTCCCGGAACGGCCGTCCGGTCTCGTCGAGGACAGTCAGCCGGGCCGCCCGGGAGACGATCAGGTCCACCGGCTGCCCGGCGTCGAGCAGGCCGCGGATGACTGCCGCCGCGTACGGGGTGCCGGAAGCCCCGGACACCCCGACCACCCATGGTTCGCGCATCCCCCCAGCCTGCCTGGTCACCCGTGGTCTGGGTCGGGCACCCCGCCCGCGTGTCCTAGGTGCCCGTGATCACCGCAGGTCGGACCGTTACATCGCCGATGCCCGACGGGTCTGCGCGGGCCACCGTGGGCTGTCATGCTGCCGGGTACGCGGGCGTGGGCGGGCGGAGAGGAAGTGTGATGACCGACGAGATCATCTCGTCGTCGGCCCACGGTGCCCACGACGTCCTGGCGGCCCTGCGGGCCGCCTGTCCCATCCCGGCACGGCTTTCCCCGCACGCCGACGACGTGCAGGGTTGGCTGGTCTCCGAGCTGCCGTGGGACGCGCCGACCCGTGAACGGCTGGGGCTGGCCGGTTTCGCCCGCTACGCGGGTCGGCTCTATCCCGACGCCACCGAAGCCGACCTGCGCGTCCTGACCGCGTTGTTCACCTGGTTCTTCCTGGTCGATGACGCCTGCGACTCCGCCGACCGCAACGCTCCGGAGGAGATCCGCGCCCTGCGCGACGGAGCGGTCGCGCTGCTGCACGGCGGCACCCGGCTGCGGCACCCGGGGCTGATCGGTCCGCTCCGTCGGCTGCTGGTCCACGCCTCACGGGAGCCGTACCGCCGGATGCCCGCCTGCTGGCGGCTGCGGTTCGCCGACGCGGTCGCCCACCACCTCGACGGCACCTGGCAGGAGGCGGTCAACAAGACGAACGGGCACGCGCCCGGTGTCGAGGAGTACGTCGAGCTGCGCCGGGCGACCTCGGCGGCGTACGTGTCGTATCCGCTGGTGGAGTTCGTCAGCGGCCGACCGCTGCCCGACGCGGTCTACCACCACCCTCGGCTGGGTCAGCTGCGCGCCGTCGGCAACGACCTGCTGTCCTGGTACAACGACATCGCCTCGCTGGACCGGGACGCGGCGGTGTCCGGCGGTCACAACCTGGTGCTGGCGTTGGCCGCCGCGCACCGCCTGCCGCTGGCCGCCGCCGTCGAGTTGGCGGCCGAGCGCTGGCACGACTCGATGCGCCGGTTCGTCAGCCTGCGCGACTCGGTGCCCTCGTTCGGTCCGGCGTTGGACCCGGCGGTCACCGCCCACCTCGACGGGGTGGCCCGAGCCGTGCGCGGCACCGTCGACTGGACCATGGAGAGTGCCCGCTACGCCCTAGCGAAGGAAGGGCCCCTTCCTAACGCCTCCGGTATAGGAAGGGGCCCTTCCTAACACCGCGCACCTGCGGACGTCCGGGCGGCCGCGCTCAGGGGCGCAGGCCGAGCCGGACGACCAGGTCGAGCAGGGCGAAGGCGAACAACGCGATCCCGACGAACCCGTTGGCGGTGAAGAAGGCCCGATTGACCCGGCTCAGGTCGGTCGGCGTGACCACCAGATGCTGGTAGGCGAAGGCGACGGCGGTGAGTGCCAGCCCGATCCACCAGAGCCAGCCGAAGCCGACCAGCACGCCGAACCAGCCGAACAGCGCGAAGGTGACCACGTGCGCCACCGTGGAGGCGTGCAGCGCGAAGCGGCGACCGTACCGGGCCGGCACGCTGTGCACACCGATCTCCCGGTCCACCTCGTCGTCCTGGCAGGCGTAGATCAGGTCGAAGCCGCCGATCCACAGCCCGACGGCCACGCCGAGCAGCCAGGCCGGTCCGGAGCCGGCGAGGGTGCCGGTGACCGCGAGCCAGGCGCCGACCGGCCCGACCATCTGGGCCACGGCCAGGATGGCGTGCGGCCAGTTGGTGAACCGCTTGCCGTAGGGGTAGACCACCAGCGGCACCACGGCCAGCGGCGCGAGCACCAGACAGAGCGGGTTGAGCAGGGCGGCGGCGACCAGGAAGACCACCAAGGCGACGCCCGCGCCGGTCCAGGCCGTGCGCAGGCTCACTGCCCCGGTCACCAGTTCCCGGTTGGCGGTACGCGGATTCCGCGCGTCGATCTTGCGATCCAGGATCCGGTTCGCGGCCATCGCGAACGTCCGCGCCCCGACCATCGCCACGGTGATCAGCAGCAGGTCGAGCCAGCGCACCCGCCCGCCGTTCACCTGCATCGCGGTCAGCGCGGACAGGTACGCGAACGGCAGCGCGAACACCGAGTGCTCGATCGCCACGAGCTTGAGGAAGGACTTCACCCGCCCGGGGCGTTCGGCGGGCTGCACGGCGGTGGCGGCCATCAGATGCCGTACTCCTTCCACCGCTTGTCGACCAGCGACACGACCTCGGGAGTCATGGTCATCTCCTCCGGCCAGCCCCGGTGGTAGCCCTCCTCGGGCAGCTTGCGGGTGGCGTCGATGCCGGCCTTGCCGCCCCAGAACTGCTGGTACGAGGAGTGGTCCAGGTGGTCCACCGGCCCCTCGGTGAGCAGCAGGTCCCGGGCGTAGTCGACGTTGCCGAACGCGCGGAAGGCGACCTCGCGGTAGTCGTGCACGTCGCAGTCCTCGTCCACGATCACGATCAGCTTGGTCAGCGACATCATGTGCGCGCCCCAGATCGCGTTCATCACCTTCTGGGCGTGCTTCGGGTAGCGCTTGCGGATCGACACGATCGCGCAGTTGTGGAACACCCCCGCCGCTGGCAGGTCGTAGTCGACGATGTCCGGGATCAGGAACCGCAGCAGCGGCGCGAAGATCCGCTCGGTGGCCTTGCCGAGACCGTGGTCCTCCTGCGGCGGCTTCGAGGTGACGATCGAGTGGTAGACCGGGTCACGCTGCATGGTCATCGCCTCGACGTGCAGCACCGGGAACGGCTCGACCGGGGTGTAGAAGCCGGTGTGGTCACCGAACGGACCCTCCGGCAGCCGCTCACCCGGCTCCAGGTAGCCCTCCAGCACGATCTGCGCGTGCGCCGGCACCTGCAAGGGCACGGTCAGGCAGTCGACCATCTCCACCCGCTCGCCGCGCAGGAACCCGGCGAACAGGTATTCGTCGATGTCGGCGGGCAGGGGCGCGCTCGACGCGTAGCTGACCACCGGGTCGCAGCCGATGGCGATGGCGACCGGCAGCCGCTGGCCGAGCCGCTCGGCGACGGCGTGGTGCGCGGTGGAGTTCTTGTGGATCTGCCAGTGCATCCCGAGGGTGTTGTGGCTGTGCTGCTGGAGCCGGTAGAGACCGAGGTTCCGCTTACCGGTCTCCGGGTGCTTGGTGTGGGTCAGCCCGAAGTTGTGGAAGATCCCGCCGTCACCCGGCCAGACCTGGAGTCCGGGCAGCCGGTTCAGGTCGACGTCGTCCCCCCGGTAGACCACCTGCTGGCAGGGGGCGGTCTTGACCTTCTTGGGCGGCATCGACTTGAGCTGCATCACCTTGCCGAGGCCGCCCATCATGCCGGCGAAGCCCACCGGCAGCTCCGGCTTGAGCATCTCGCCGATCCGGTCACCGATCTCGTCCAGCGACTCGACGCCGAGCGCCATCGCGGTCCGCTTCTCGGTGCCGAACAGGTTGATCGCCAGCGGCATCTCGCCCCGGGTGGGCTGCTCGAACAGCAACGCCGGCCCGTCGGCCCGTACCGTCCGGGTGACGATCTCGCTGATCTCCAGCGTCGGGTCGACCGGGACGCCGACGCGCCGCAGTTCGCCCGCGCGCTCCAGCGCCGCGAGAAAATCCTTCAGATCGGTGTACGGAAAACCACGAGCCGCCATGCCGCAAGTCTCCCCCACCGCCCTGAGGTGTAAGGAAGGGCCCCTTATTAACGCCTGAGGTAGAGGAAGGGTCCCTTCCTAACAGGCGCCCCCGCAGACGGATCACTGCGGGACATCGCGATCCGGCGAATTTTGCGATGCTTGTTCCGCCCAGCCGGGCGCAGACCACGCAACCGGCACCCGTGTGCGCAGCTGCGACAGCTACGCCCGCCGTGGCCGGGTTCCCACCAGGAGTGACAGATGGGCCAGGACCGGTCAGACGTCTCCCGCTTCGCAGCGCCGGGTCGGCTGACCTCCGCCGGGTCGTACGCATCACTGCTCGACGCGGTGCCGTCGGATCCGGCGGGGATCGCCCGGACCATCCAGGGGTTGCTGATCCACGAGCACGTCGCCGGGGAGTACGGGGTGACGTTGACCGACGCCGACCGGCAGACCGTGCACCTGCGGCGCGCAGACGAACTGCTCGCCCGGATCGCGGGCTCTCCGGACGACCAACCGCTGACCGTCGCGCGTACCCCGGAACAGCGCATGCCGGGCAACTGTCGGCACTACTCCCTGCTGATGGTCACCGCGCTGCGGGCCCGGGGCGTACCGGCTCGGGCCCGGTGCGGGTTCGGCGACTACTTCGTCGACAACTGGTACGAGGACCACTGGGTGGCGGAGTACTGGAGCACCGAGCAGGCTCGCTGGATCATGGTCGACGCCCAGCTCGACGCGCGCCACCACGAACTCCTCGACCTCGACTTCGACTTCACCGACGTACCACGGGATCGGTTCCTGGTCGCCGGAGAGGCGTGGGCCCGCTGCCGTGCCGGTGCGGCCGACCCGGACGCCTTCGGGCTACACGGGATCAGCGAAGGCGGCTGGTGGTGGATCGCGGGCAACCTGATGCGCGACGCCGCCGCGCTGCACGGGGTGGAGTTGCTGCCGTGGGACGCCTGGGGCGTGATGCCCGGTCCCTTCGAGAAGGTCAACGATGAGCGGGCGGCCCTCTTCGACGAGCTGGCTCGCCTCACCCGGGAGCCCGACGAGCACGCCGACGAGCTGCGCCTGCTGTACGCGGACAAACGCCTACGCGTCCCCGCCGTCGTCACGAACGGGTTGCGCGCCCGCGACGAACCGATCTGATACGCCCGGGTCGTACCGCGCTGGCCCGCCCGCGCCGCGCCGGGCGGGCAGCGGCGGGCAGCAGCGCGGGGCGGCGGCCCGCGCCGGGCGGCGGGTCAGAGTCGGCGGGTCGCCGCCACGAAGGCCCGCCAGGCCGCCGGGCCGAAGACCAGCACCGCGCCGTCGCGGTCCTTGCTGTCGCGGACCGCGACCAGGCCGGGCAGGTTGTCGGCCACCTCGACGCAGTCTCCGCCGTTGGTGCTGCTCCGGGTGCTTGTGCGCCACTGGGCGCCGGTCAGCTCCGCCATGACTCCGCCACCTCCGTCACCAATTCGATCGACTGTCGGGGCGGCAGCGCCTCACCCTGGATCGCCTCCCAGGAGGCCCGGATCGCGAGCACGTCCTCGGTGTGGTCGATCACCTGGCCCTTGAGCTGATCGTCCAGATAGGCCACGTCCTCCCCACCGGGAAGGGTAGCCAGCACGAAGGCCCCGGCGACACCCGGATACGCGCCGACCGAGGCGGGCACCACGTGCAGCCGTACCCGGGAATGCTCGGTGGCCAGCTTGACCAGCCGCCGCAGTTGCTCGCGCATCACCACCGGCCCGCCGACCGGGCGGCGCAACACGTGCTCGTCGAGCACCGTGACGAGTTGCGGCGGTCGCTCGCCAGCGAGCACCGCCTGCCGGGCCAGCCGCGCCTCCACCCGCTGCTCCACCTCCGCCTCGTCGTAGAGGCCGACGCTGCGGAACAGCGCGCGGGCGTACGCCGAGGTTTGCAGCAGCCCCGGCACCACCGTGTTCTGGAACGACCGCAGCACGGTGGCCTGCCGCTCGTTGGCCTCCCACTCCCGCATCCACTGCGGCGACCCGAACCGGGCCAGCATCCGGACGAACGCGCCACCCGTGTCCAGCGCCGCGTCCGCCCGCTCCCAGAAGTCGGGCGGCGGCTTGCGCGCCTCGGTCTCCACCATCGCCACGGTCGACGGCGAGTAGTTGATCGCCCGAGCCAGCTCCTCCTGCGTCACCCGGCGCGCCGCCCGCATGTGCCGCAGCTCCTCGATCAGCACCCGCGACCGTTCGTCCACCCGCACCACTCCTCACCAGCACGATCCGCGTTTCTCACCGCCCTCACCGGGGGACAGTCCAGGCACACAGGGCGATCGAATGCCTTCCGAGCGTAGTCGGCGGCACACCAGACTGTCCCCATCGGAACCGCCCGGATCCGACCCGAAAGGGACGGGCGCGACCGACGCGGGGCCGTCCGGTACGTCGGCGACGGACGGCCCCGCCGCCAACCGGCCGCAGACAGGAGTACGTATGACGTCGCAGATCCACGTCGCGCTTCGGCCACTCTGGCTGTGCCGGGCCTGCGCCGCACCGTGGCCCTGCGCCACCGCCCGGCTCAACCTGCTGGCCGAGTACCGGAACAGTCACGTGGCCCTGTCGATCTACCTCGCCGGGATGCTCTACACCGCAGTCGAGGACCTGTACCGCCTCAACCCCCAGGACGCGCCGAAGCCCACCGCGCTGCACGACCGCTTCCTCGGCTGGACCGCCCCACGCGCACCCCGCCCACAACCCTCCGACTGACCGCCGCCGTCGCCCGGCGATTGGTCGTACGCTCGCACCTCATGACGATCGTCCCTGCCGACCGGCCGCACTCCGACGACGAGCCGCCGGTGGCCGCCTTCCCGGAACTGGACGCGGCGGCCGCCTTCCCGGCGTCCGTGGCGGAGGCGGAGCGGATCCAGCAGGAGTTGCGGCAACGCCTCGACCTGGGCGAACACCTCAAGGGCGTACCGAGGCTCGTCGCGGGCGTGGACGTGTCGTACCACAAGGATTCGCCGCGTATCGTCGCCGCCGCCGTGGTCATCGACCTGGCCACCGATGCCGAAGTGGAGTCGGCCGTGGTGCCCGGCCAGGTGAGCTTCCCGTACGTGCCGGGGCTGCTGGCCTTCCGGGAGGTGCCGATCCTGTTGGCGGCGCTGGACCGGCTCGAACATCGTCCCGAGGTGGTGGTCTGCGACGGGTACGGCGTCGCTCATCCCCGGCGGTTCGGGCTCGCCTGCCACCTGGGCGTGCTGACCGGGCTCCCCACCTTCGGGGTGGCGAAGACGCCCTTCGTCGGTGCGTACGACGAGCCGGGCACCCGTCGGGGCGACTGGTCGGCGCTACGCGATGGCGACGAGGTGCTGGGTCGGGTGCTGCGTACCCAGACCGACGTCAAGCCGGTGTTCGTTTCGGTCGGCCACCGCACCAACCTCGACCAGGCGACCACGATCACGCTCGATCTGAGCCGACGCTACCGACTGCCCGAGGCGATCCGCCGGGCCGACTTCCTCTCCCGCGAAGCCCTCCGGATGTCGAGTGATTCTTGGACAATTCCCGTCAGCGAATAACGGAAACTGTCCAAGAATCGGCGGAAGCCCTGGGGAAATCTCACCAGCGGCGGACCGGACGCCGGGGTCAGAGGCCGGCGTAGGAGTGCAGGCCCTCGAAGAAGATGTTCACGCCGAAGAGGTTCATCATCACGGTCAGGAAACCGAGGATGGCCAGCCAGGCGGTCACGTTCCGCCTCACGCTCGGCGTGGCGCGGGCGTGCAGGTAGCCCGCGTAGATCACCCAGGAGATGAACGCCCAGGTCTCCTTCGGATCCCAACCCCACGGGCGTCCCCAGGCCGCCTCGGCCCAGATGGCACCGGCGATCACCCCGAACGTGAAGATCGGGAAAGAGAAGGCGTGCAGCACGAAGGTGAGCCGTTCCAGCCCGGCCGCCACCGGCAACCGCTTCGCCAGGGTGTACGGGAAGCTGCGCTTGCCGTCCTCGTATCCGGCCCGCATCAGGTACGCCACCGCCGGCACCGCGCCGAGCAGGAACAGCCCTGAGGAGAACACGACGGTCGAGACGTGCACGATGAACCAGTACGAGTTGAGCGCCGGCACGAGCGGCACGATCGGGGTGTAGAGCACCAGCTCGGCGGTGGCCACCAACAGCACCATCACCAGCGTCAGGAAAAGCCCGAGGCGACGCAGGTACGGCCACTTGACCAGCACCGCCAGCCAGGCGGCGACCCCGATGAAGGAGACCGTGAGCACGAACTCGTACATGTTGCCCCACGGCATCCGGTCAGCCGCGAGGCCACGGGTGACCAGTGCCGCCAGGTGCAGCGCGGCGGCCAACACGGTCAGCCCGACGGCGATCCGGCCGCCCAGCTCCGCTCGACGCGCGGTGCGGTCAGCACGACTCGGTGAGCCCGTGCCCGGCTCGGTGCCGACAGCGCCACCGGCTGCCGACGTGCCGCTGGCCAGGTCACCTGCGTCCTCCGAACGGTCCACGACGGCGCCGGACGACGCGGCACCCACCGCCGCACCGACCAGCTCCCGGGAGGGGGCCGCGACCTGCTTGGCGCGCGAGGCACCGAGGGCGTACTCCACCGCGTGGCTGATCATCGCCAGCAGGTACACCATCGTGGCGATGGAGACCAACTGGTCGGAGAGTACGGACATCACTCGGCTCCTTCCCGCGACCGGGCCGGCGCGCCCTGGTCGGTGCCGGCGTCGCCGGATCGCCCGCCGGCGCTGACCGCGGCGACCAGTTGGGCGAACTCGGCGGCGAAGCCGGGATGTTCGGTACGCGGCAGACCAGCCACCTCGACCAAACTACTACCGCTTGTCGGAGATCCACTCCCGGGGTCGCCCTGACCAGCGGGCCGCAGCCGGACGAAGACCCGCCGCCGCCGGACGAAGAGCGAGCCCATCAAACCCAGCACCAGCCCGATGGAGCTGACCAGCAGCAGCATCGTGCCGGGGTCGTGACGCACCGACAGCACGATGTACCGTTCCGTGCCCACGAACTCGACGCGCGTGCCGTCGTCCAACGTCCAGCTCTCGCCGACCCGCAGTTGCTTCGCACCGATTTCGGTGAGCCGGCCGTTGCGCAGCTGCCGCTCGTCGAGTTGGTAGATCGAGCCCGGGATACCGGCGTCAAGCCCCAGGTTCCCCCGGTACGCGATCAGGTCGAGCAGCGGATTCTGCTCGGTCGGGTGCTCGGACCGGGTGAACGGCGGCTCCTGCGGCGCGGTCGGCAGGTAGAGCCCGGAGAAGGCCACCTGGAGATCCGGGTTCCGCTCGCCGCTGGCCGGGTCGACGTTGGCGTCCGGGAAGGCGGCCAGCCCCTCACCGGTCAGCCCGATGTCGCCGGTGGAGAGGAACGGCACCGCGCTGGTCTGGCTCCGACCGAAGCGGTCGGTGTAGCGGATCACCGGGGCGTAGCCGTGGCCGAGCAGGTAGACGTTCGCGCCGTCGAGGCGCAGCGGCGCGTTGACCGAGAACTCGGCCTGGCGTGGCGCGCCGCCGTCCTCGTCCACGGTCACCTTCGCGTTGAACGAGGACGCCTGGCCGTTCGGCAGGAACTGCGCGTCGAACTCGTCCAACTGCATGCAGAACCGGGGCAGGTTGTCGCCGACGCGGGGGCCGAGCTTCACCTCGGCGTACTGCTGGCGGGTGTTGCAGAAGACGCCGTCCGGGCCGGCGACGAGCAGCCGGTTGCCGTGCCAGCCGTACCAGGAGCCGAGCGCGACGCCGATCAACACCAGCACCATCGAGGTGTGGAAGATCAGGTTGCCGGTCTCCTTGAGGTAGCCCTTCTCGGCGGAGACCTCGTCGCCGCGTACCGCCACCCGCCACCGCCGTCGCCGCAGCGTCTCGGCGACCGCCGCCGCGCCGCCCTCGGGCGCGGGCACCACCGCGTGTTGCGGCAGCCGCTCCAGCCGCTTCGGCACCGCCGGTGGGCGGGCCCGCAGCGCCCGGACGTGGTCGCGCAGCCGGGGCGTGATGCACCCGATCAGCGAGGTGAACAGCAGCAGGTAGATCGCGGAGAACCAGACCGAGCTGAACGCCTCGAACGCGCCGATCCGGTCCAGCACCGGGGCGAGCTCCGGGTTCGCGGCGTAGAAGTCGCGGACGTCCTCCGGGTTCACCCCCCGCTGCGGCAGCACCGAACCGGGGATCGCGGCGACCGCGAGCAGGAAGAGCAACACCAACGCGGTACGCATGCTGGTCAGCTGCCGCCACGAGTTGCGCAGCAGGGCGAGCAGCGGATTGCTGCGTCGCCGGGGCGCTTCGGCCGGGGTGACCGGCCGGTCGTCGACTCTGGTCATCAGATGCCCACCTCGAAGCTGCCCACCCCGACGGTGGTCTGCAACCAGATCACCACGTTGGTCCAGCCACCGGTGAGCAGCGCCAGCCCGATCAGGATCAGCAGCGCACCGCCGATCCGGGTGACCCAACGACTGTGTCGACGCACCGTGCGGAACACCCCGAGCAACCGGTTGAAGCCCAGCCCGAAGACGACGAACGGAAGCCCCAACCCGAGGCAGTACGCCACGGCCAGCACCACCGCCCGGTCGGTCTGGCCGCTGGTGGTGGCCATGCCGAGCACGGCGGCCAGCGTGGGCCCGGTGCACGGAACCCAACTCAGGGCGAACACCGCACCGAGCACCGGCGCGCCGAGCAGACCGGCGGCGGGCAGCCGGTTGATCCGGAACTCCCGCTGGAACCCGGGCAGCACGCCGAGGTAGCCCAGGCCGAGCACGACGACGAGCCCACCGACGACGATCTCCAACGTCCGTTCGTGCTCGAAGAAGACCCGACCGAACCCGCTGAATAGGACGGCGGTGGCGGTGAACACGACGGTGAAGCCCGCGATGAACAGCAGCGTCCCGGCCAGCACCCGACCCTTCACCGCCGGGGCGACCCGGGTTTCCGGCCGTACCGCCGTGCCGACCCGGCCACCACCCACCTGCTCCCCGCCGCCGGACGTGTTAGGAAGGGCCCCCTCCTCTACCGGAGGCGTTAACGGGGGGCCCTTCCTTACACTTCGGCCTTCGAGGTCGGTGCCGGCCAGGCCGGTGACGTACGACAGGTATCCGGGCATCAGCGGCAGCACGCAGGGGGAGAGGAAGCTGACCAGACCGGCCAGGGCTGCCGCGCCCACCGCGAGCAGCAACGGGCCGGACTCGGCGAGTTGGCCGAAGGTCGCACCCATCAGCGTTGACCGGTCGGCGCGGGCGACTCGGCGGCGATCCGCTCGACGATGGGTTGCAGCCCTTCCTGCCGTACCGCAGCCCTGATCACCGTGGCGATCCGGCCCTGCCGGTCGAGCACGACCGTGGCCGGGATGGTGTTCGGCGGGATGTCCATGTCGAGGGCGAGCCGGCTGCCCGGGTCGAAGATGCTCGGGTAGCTGACCCGGCCCTCCTCGAAGGCGAGCGCCTTGTCCCGATTGTCCTGCACGTTGATGCCGAGGAAGGTGACCCCGGAGTCCTTCGTCGCCTGGTACGTGCGCTCCAGGTCGTCGGCCTCGGCCCGGCACGGCGCGCACCAGGAACCCCAGAAGTTGACCACGACGACCTGGCCCCGCTGACCGGCCACGTCGTAGGACCCACCCGCCAGCAGCTCACCGGCGATCTTCGGGGCGGCGGAGCGCTGCTCCGGGGCGCACTCGACGATGCCGCCGACGCTGTCGCAGGCGGACTCTCGCCCGTCGGTGCAGCCGGTCAGCAGCAGCGCGGTGGTCGCGGTGGCAAGCAGACCGACGGCCACCCTCCGGACGCCCATCTCAGGCTCCCTTGGCCGTCCGTGCGGTCGCCGACATGGCCACCAGGTGCGCGGCCGGTTCGGAGTAGCCGATGCCGACGATCTTCGCACCGTCGAAGTGGAAGGTGGTGAGTGAGGCCAGCCCGCACTGCCGACGGCGCGGGTCGTGCCACAGTCGCTTGCGCTCGACGTAGCGGCGCAGCGTCCAGATCGGCAGCTGGTGCGAGACCAGGACGGCCTCGCGGCCCTCGGCGGCGACCCGGGCGGCGTGCAGCGCGGCGAACATCCGCTCGGCGATGGCCCGGTACGCCTCACCCCAGGACGGGGTGACCGGGTCGCGCAACACCCACCAGTTACGGGGGTCGCGGAAGGAGCCGTCGCCGGGCGAGACCTTCTTGCCCTCGAACCAGTTGGCGCTCTCGATCAGCCGCTCGTCCACCCCCACCGGTAGCCGGAACTGGGCGGCGATCGGCTCGGCGGTCTGCTGGGCGCGTTCCAGCGGGCTGGCCGCGATGTGCACGACCTCGCGGTCGGCGAGCCCCTGCGCGGCGGCCTTGGCCATCTGGACACCCAGCTCACTGAGCCGGAAACCGGGCAGCCGGCCGTAGAGGATGCCGTCCGGGTTGTGTACCTCGCCGTGCCGAAGCACGTGGACCACCGTCTTGCTCACCGCTGCCCCCTTGTTCGCGACTGCGGGGCTCGCAAAACCGGCTCACTCCTCGCGCTCACCGCTGCCCCCTTGTTCGCGACTGCGGGGCTCGCAAAACCGGCTCACTCCTCGCGCTCACCGCTACCCCCCGTGGCTTGCCGCTGCCGCCGCGTTGGCCGCTGCGGGCAGCGCGCCGGCGACCTGTTCCAGGGCGGCGTCGTCGATCGCCGCCGAGACGAACCAGGACTCGAACGCGCTCGGCGGGAGGTAGACCCCGGCAGCGAGCATCGAGTGGAAGAACGCCTTGAACGCCGGCACCTGCTGGGTGCGGGCGCTGTCGTAGTCGACCACGTCGGCGTCGGTGAAGAAGATCGAGAACATGTTGCCCGCGTACGAGAGCCGGTGTGGGACCCCGGCGGCGGCCAACGCGTCGGTGACCAGCTTGCCCACCGTGGCGGCGGTCTCGTCCAGCCTGCGGTAGAGGGCGTCGTCGGCGAGCCGCAGCGTGGTCAGCCCGGCCGCGCAGGCCAGTGGGTTCCCGGAGAGGGTGCCCGCCTGGTAGACGGGGCCAGCGGGCGCCAGTCGCGACATGATCTCCGCGCGCCCGCCGAACGCCGCTGCGGGCAGGCCACCCCCCATGACCTTGCCGTACGTCCACAGGTCCGCCTCGACCGGGTCGAGCCCGTGCCAGCCGGAGCGGGAGACCCGGAACCCGGTCATCACCTCGTCGACGATGAGCAGCGCGCCGTGCGCGTGCGCGATCCGGGCCAGTCGTGCGTTGAACCCGTCGCGGGGTGCGACCACACCCATGTTGCCCGGAGCTGCCTCGGTGATCACCGCGGCGATGTGCTGGCCCTCGGCGGCGAAGGCCGCCTCGACGGCGGTCACGTCGTTGTACGGCAGCACGATGGTCTCGCTGGCCGCCGCGCCGGTGACCCCCGGCGAGTCGGGCAGTCCGAGCGTGGCCACGCCGGAACCGGCGGCGGCCAGCAGCGCGTCCACGTGCCCGTGGTAGCAGCCGGCGAACTTGATGATCTTCGAGCGGCCGGTGTAGCCCCGGGCCAGGCGGATCGCCGACATGGTCGCCTCGGTGCCCGAGTTGACCAGCCGGACCTGCTCGACCGGGGTACGCGCGACGATCTCGTCAGCCAACTCGACCTCGCCCGGGGTGGGCGTACCGAAGCTGGTGCCGTGCGCGGCGGCGGCCTGCACGGCCGCGACCACCTCGGGATGGGCGTGGCCGAGGATCAACGGCCCCCACGAGCAGACCAGGTCGACGTAGCGGCGACCGTCCGCGTCGTGCAGCCAGGGCCCCTCGCCCCGGACCATGAAGCGTGGTGTGCCGCCGACCGCACGGAAGGCGCGCACAGGTGAGTTCACCCCACCCGGCACGATGGCGCAGGCGCGGTCGAACAGGGCCGCTGAGGCCGGCGCGTCGACCGGGTAACGGTCGGATCCGGCAGTAAACACCTCGGTCACGATGTCGCCATTGTGTCAGCGACCGGCGGTGGATTGGCAGGCACCCCAGCCCAGGGTTACCGGGCTCACCCCCAGCACGCTGCGGGGGGACGGCACGCCTCGACGGGCCGGGCGACCGAGATCGCGATAGGCTGACCCGGTGGATCGTGCCGAACTGTCCATCACCGTACACCGGACGGGCGACGAAGCTGTGCTGCGCCTTGCCGGTGAGATCGACATGCAAACGGCCGCCCAACTATCGACCGTTGTCAATGAAGTTCTCACCGAGCCGCCGCCCCGGATCGTCCTCGACCTCGGCGGCGTGACCTTCTGCGACTCGCAGGGCCTGGGCACCCTGGTCGTCCTCAGTCGCAAGGCCAGCCACGCGCAGAGCCTGCTGATCCTGACCAATGTCGGCGAGTTCCTGCTGCGCGTCCTGGACATCACCGGCCTGCGGAGCGCCCTGATGGTCCGTAACGACGCCACCACGATCTGACCCGACTCAGTCGGGGGTGGTCCCCCAGCGCGCCTGTTCGAGGAGAGCCACCGCGCGGGCCCGCGCCTCCGGGTCGTCGCCGCGCAGCAGCGACGTGGCCTCGTCGACCGCCTCGGTCAACAGCCGCCACTGGGCATCACGCTCGCGCACCATCTCCGACTGCGCGGCCAACTGGCGGGTCTTCGTCCACAGCTCGACGAAGACGGAGACCTTGGCCCGCAGCACCCACGGGTCGAAGGGCTTGGTGAGGTAATCCACCGCACCCGCCGCGTAGCCCCGCAGGGCCAGCTGGGCGTCCCGGTCGGCGGCGGTCAGAAAGATGATCGGTACGTGTCGGGTGCGCTCCCGCCGCTTGATGTGGCTGGCCGTCTCGAACCCGTCCATGTCCGGCATCTGGGCATCCAGCAGGATCACCGCGAAGTCGTCCACCAGCAGCTGCTTCAGCGCCGCCTCACCGCTCTCCACGGCGACCGACTGCACCGGCAGGCCCTGGAGGATAGCCTCCAGGGCCATCAGGTTCTCCCGGCGATCATCGACCAGCAACGCCTTGGCCATCTGGGTCACGAGCCCTCCTCGGTACGGCTGCCACTGATCCAGGTGCCCATCAGCTCGATCAGCTGGTCCAGGTCGACCGGCTTGGTGATGTAGTCGCTGGCTCCGGCCGCGATCGCCGACTCCCGGTCCCCCGGCATCGCCTTCGCGGTCAGGAACACGATCGGCAGGTCCGCGAACCGGTGGTTACGTCTGATCTGCCGAGTCGTCTCGTATCCGTCCTGATCGGGCATCATGGCATCCATCAGGACGATATCGACTTCTGGGTGCTCAGCCAACAGCCGGACGCCATCTGTGCCGTTGTCGGCGTACAGCACCGTCATGCCGTGCAGTTCGAGCGCGCTGGTCAACGCGAAGACGTTACGCACGTCGTCGTCGACGATCAGCACGGTGGAGCCGTCCAGTTGCCGGGTCTTCGGCGCCTCGGGCGCCTCCGACAGCAACTCCATCGGCGGCATCAACAACGACGCCGGCAGGCCCGCCCGCTGCGGCGACGGCGGCGCGGGCGCCACCACCGCGTCCGGGGCCAACACGTCGGGCAGGTAGAGGGTGAACGTCGAACCCTGCCCGGGTGCCGCGGCGACGGTGATCGTCCCGCCGATCAACCGGGCCAGATCGCGGCTGATCGACAGCCCCAGCCCGGTACCGCCGTAGCGGCGGCTGGTGGTCCCGTCCGCCTGCTGGAACGCCTCGAAGATCAGCGACAGCTTGTCGTCGGAGATGCCGATCCCGGTGTCGACCACCGTGAAGGCGATCACCTGCCGGGCGTTGATCAGCGCCGGCACGTCGAACACCGCGTGCTCCGGCGCCCGGGAGATGCGCAGCTCCACCGCGCCGGTGTCGGTGAACTTGACCGCGTTGGACAACAGGTTGCGCAGGATCTGCTGGAGCCGCTGCGCGTCGGTCACCACCACCGGCGGCAGGTCCTCGCCGATGCTCACCTGGAAGTCCAGGCCCTTCTCCTCGGCCTGCGGCGCGAACGCCTGCTCCACGTAGTTGCAGATCTCGGTGAACCGGACCTCGGTCGGCTCGACGTCCATCCGGCCGGCCTCGATCTTGGACAGGTCCAGGATGTCGTCGATCAGGCGCAACAGATCGGACCCGGAGCCGTGGATCGTACGGGCGAACTCGATCTGCTTCGGCGTGAGGTTCTGCTCCGAGTTCTCCATCAGCAGCCGGGCCAACAGCAACAACGAGTTAAGCGGCGTACGCAGTTCGTGGCTCATGTTCGCCAGGAACTCCGACTTGTACGCCGAGGCCCGGGTGAGCTGCTGCGCCTTGTCCTCCAGGCCGAGCCGGGCCAGTTCGATCTCGCGGTTCTGGGTCTCGATGTTCGCCTTCTGCTCCGACAGCAGCTTGGCCTTCTCCTCGAGTTCGGCGTTGGTCCGCTGCAACTCCGCCGACTGCTCCTGCAACTCGTGCGCCAGCCGCTGCGACTGGGCGAGCAGCTCCTCCGTACGCCGGTTCGCCTGGATGGTGTTCACCGCGATGCCGATGGTGGAGACCAGCCGCTCCAGGAACGACAGGTGCAACTCGGAGAAGGGCTTCACGGTGGCGAACTCGATCACGCCGAGCATCTCGCCCTCGAACAGCACGGGCAGCACCACCAGATCCGCCGGTGGCGTGTCGGCCAACCCGGAGCGCAACGTGATCCGACCGTCCGGTACGGCACCGACCCGGATGGTGCGCCGGGACAGCGCCGCCTGACCGACCAGCCCCTCGCCCGGACCGAAGGTCACGTCATGCCCTCGGGAGACATAGCCGTACGAGGCGGTCAGCCGCAGCCGCATCACTCCCTCGGAGTTGTCCATCAGGAAGAAGGCACCCAGCTGCGCGTCGACCAGCGGCGTCACCTCCTGCATGATCATCCGGCAGACCTCGCCGAGGTCGCGCTGGCCCTGGAGGAGGCCGCCGATGCGGGCGAGGTTCGAGTCGAGCCAGCCCTGCTCGGCGTTCTTGTGGGTCGTCTCCCGCAGGGTGACGATCATCTGGTTGATGTTGTCCTTCAGCTCGGCGACCTCGCCCTGCGCCTTCACCGCGATCCGCTGGGTGAGGTCACCCCGGGTCACCGAGGTCGAGACCCGGGCGATCGCCCGGAGCTGGGTGGTCAGCGTCGAGGCGAGCTGGTTGACGTTCTCGGTCAGATCCCGCCAGGTGCCGGAGACCCCCTTGACCTGCGCCTGACCGCCCAGCTTGCCCTCGGTACCCACCTCACGGGCCACCCGGGTCACCTCGTCGGCGAACGACGACAACTGGTCCACCATCGTGTTGACGGTGTTCTTCAGCTCCAGGATCTCGCCCTGCGCGTCGACCGTGATCTTCTGCGACAGATCACCGTTCGCCACCGCCGTGGTGACCGAGGCGATGTTCCGCACCTGGCTGGTCAGGTTCGACGCCATCGAGTTCACGTTGTCGGTCAGGTCCCGCCAGGTGCCGGCGACACCGCGTACCTGTGCCTGGCCGCCGAGGTTGCCCTCGGTGCCCACCTCACGGGCCACCCGGGTCACCTCGTCGGCGAACGACGA
>NZ_VCJO01000005.1:0-189839 GCF_009712475.1 Micromonospora sp. CP22 | reverse complement strand
ACCTGTGCCTGGCCGCCGAGGTTGCCCTCGGTGCCCACCTCACGGGCCACCCGGGTCACCTCGTCGGCGAACGACGACAGCTGATCCACCATCGTGTTGACGGTGGACTTCAACTCCAGGATCTCGCCCCGGGCATCCACCGTGATCTTCTGGCTCAGGTCGCCCTTGGCCACTGCGGTCGAGACCTGGGCGATGTTGCGCACCTGGGCGGTCAGGTTCGACGCCATCGAGTTCACGTTGTCGGTCAGGTCCCGCCACGTACCGCTGACGCCCTTGACCTGTGCCTGGCCGCCGAGGTTGCCCTCGGTGCCCACCTCACGGGCCACCCGGGTCACCTCGTCGGCGAACGACGACAGCTGATCCACCATCGTGTTGACGGTGGACTTCAACTCCAGGATCTCGCCCCGGGCATCCACCGTGATCTTCTGGCTCAGGTCACCGCGCGCCACCGCCGTGGTGACCGAGGCGATGTTGCGCACCTGGCTGGTCAGATTCGACGCCATCGAGTTCACGTTGTCGGTCAGGTCCCGCCACGTACCGCTGACGCCCTTGACCTGCGCCTGACCACCCAGCTTGCCCTCGGTACCCACCTCACGGGCCACCCGGGTCACCTCGTCGGCGAACGACGACAACTGGTCCACCATCGTGTTGACGGTGTTCTTCAGCTCCAGCATCTCGCCCCGGGCGTCCACCGTGATCTTCTGACTCAGGTCGCCCTTGGCGACCGCGGTGGAGACCTGGGAGATGTTGCGGACCTGGCTGGTCAGGTTGCCGGCGAGCTGGTTGACGTTCTCGGTGAGGTCGCGCCAGGTGCCGGAGACGCCGCGTACCTGCGCCTGACCACCGAGCTTGCCCTCGGTACCCACCTCACGGGCCACCCGGGTCACCTCGTCGGCGAACGACGACAGCTGATCCACCATCGTGTTGACGGTGTCCTTGAGTTCCAGGATCTCGCCCTGCGCGGCAACGGTGATCTTCTGGGACAGGTCGCCCCGGGCGACCGCCGTGGAGACCTGGGCGATGTTGCGCACCTGGGCGGTCAGGTTCGACGCCATCGAGTTGACACTGTCGGTCAGGTCCTTCCAGGTGCCCGCGACGCCCGGCACCTCCGCCTGGCCACCCAGCTTGCCCTCGGTGCCCACCTCACGGGCCACCCGCGTCACCTGCTCGGCGAAGAGCCGCAACGTGTCGGTGAGGGAGTTCATCGTGTCGGCCAGCTCGGCGACCTCGCCACGAGCGCTGACCGTGATCTTCTGGGAGAGGTCGCCCTTGGCCACCGCGGTCGCCACCTGGGAGATCGACCGGACCTGGCCGGTCAGGTTCGACGCCATGGTGTTCACCGAGTCGGTGAGGTCCTTCCAGGTGCCGGCGACGCCACGGACGTCGGCCTGGCCGCCCAGCTTGCCCTCGGTGCCCACCTCACGGGCCACCCGGGTCACCTCGTTGGAGAAGGATGAGAGCTGGTCGACCATCGTGTTGACCGTGCGACCGATGCGCAGGTACTCACCACGCAGCGGGCGACCGTCCATCTCCAGCGCCATGTGCTGGGTGAGGTCGCCGTCGGCGACCGCCACGATGACCCGGGCGATCTCGGTGGTCGGTCGACCCAGGTCGTCGATCAGCGAGTTGACCGCCCGCTGACTCTCCGCCCACGCGCCGTCCAGGCCCTCCTCGTCCAACCGCTCGGTCAGCCGGCCGTCCCGACCCACCACCCGACTGATCCGACGCAGGTCCAGATGCTGCCGCTCCTGGAGCGACACCACGTCGTTGAAGGCGTCCGCCACCTCACCGGCCACGCCGGAGCGCCGGGGCAGCCGCACCTTGAGGTCGCCGCCACGCACCCGCCGCAGCGCCTCCGCCAGCTCGGTGAGGACCGCCTCGTGGTCGGCGGCGGGGGTCTCCGCGGTCACCGACTTCTTCGCCGTGGTCATCATTCCTCGCTCACCTCGGGGTTCACCGGCTCCCACCGGCCACCCCATCATTGTCCCCGTGACCTCGAAAACGCCACGGCGCGGCGTTGTCCGGCGGCAAAGACCGCTGATGATCGGCTTGGCACTTCAGAGGTGGCGGTGGAGGATACGAGGGTGTCAGCGGAGGCGGGGCCCGCGGCGAAGACGGGCCCAGACGAGCACGTACGACGCGTCCGGCTCCCCGCAGACCGCCGCACACCGGCCGCCGCACGCGCGGTCGTCCGGTCCGTGCTCGCGGAAGCGGAGCTGGACGAACTGCTCAACGAGGCACTTCTGCTCACCACGGAGCTGTCCACCAACGCGGTCGAGCATGCGCGCACCGAACTGGACATAGAGGTCACCGCCGACCATTCGGGCCTGACCGTGACGGTCTCCGACTTCGCCGCCGGCCCGGTCGACGAACTGACCGTCGGCGTACGCAACAAGTCCACCGACATCGCCGAGGTCGCCGAACGGGGACGTGGGCTGCTGCTGGTCGACCACTTCGCCAGCCGCTGGGGCACCACCTATCTGCGCACCGGCAAGGGTGTGTGGTTCCGGCTGGACCGGGCCGATCGCGGGGAGACCGGACTGTCGACCCCCGCACCGCCGACGTACCACGACCAACCGGACACCCCCGGACAGAACGCCGTGCCGAGCGCCGGTGCGATGAACGCGCTGATGCAGACCACCCCCGACCCGTACGCCGAGGATCCCCTGCCGGACTTCGCCGCCGGCCTGCTCACCCGGGTGGCGGAGATGGTCGGTGCCGCCGGTGGGTTGGTCCGGCTGGACCGGGGTGACGGTCAGGGAGCCCACATCCTCGCCCGGTACGGCCGCCAGCCCCGGGCCGGCAACGACCTGCTCCGGGTGCCGTTGACCGTGCACCGCCCGTACGCCGGGGAACTGGAACTGGACGCCGCGCCCACCGCGTACGCCCAGCCGCTGGCGGCGCTGACCGCCGAGCGGCTCTCGCTGCACCTGGAGAACGACCGGCTGCGCCGCGCGGACGTACGCCGACAGGCGTGGCTGACGTTCCTCGCCGAGGCCAGCGAGTTGCTCGCGCAGTCGCTGGACGTGGAGCTGACCATGGCGCTCGTCCCCCAGTTGGTGGTGCCCCGGCTCGGCCAGTGGTGCGCGGTGCACACCACCGACGAGTGGGGGCGGCTGCGGCTGGCGGCGGCCAGCCACGCCGACGAGTCGATGCTGCCGCAACTGCACGCCGCGCTCCGCGAGGCCGGTCCCGACTCGGTCCAGGCCCGACTGCGCGAGGCCAGCCGCAACGGCACCCGGACCCCGCTCGGTGCGCCGATGGAGGGCTTCGCCGTCCCGTTGATCGCCCGAGGGCAGCGCCTCGGCACGCTGGCCGTCGGGCGGCACCAACGGCACCGGCAGGACCCGGACGAGATCGCGGTGCTGGAGGATGTGGCCCGCCGGGCCGCCCTCGCCATCGAGAACGCCCGCATCCACGCGGAACGCCGCCGGGTGGCGCAGACCCTGCAACAGTCGCTGCTGCCGCCGGTCCTGCCGGTGGTGGAGGGCATCGGCTTCGCCGCCGAGTACGTCCCCACCGGCGGCGACGTCGACGTGGGCGGCGACTTCTACGACGTGGTGCCGCTGCCGGACGGGCGCTGGCTGGTGGTGATCGGCGACGTCTCCGGCAAGGGAGTTCAGGCTGCGGCGGTCACCGGGCTGGTGCGGGACGTGATCCGGGTGCTGGCCGGTGACGGCAAGCCGCTGCCCGAGGTGCTGTCCCGCCTCAACGAGACGCTGGTCGAGCGGGGTGCGGGCCGCTACTGCACGCTCGCACTGGCTGCGGTCGGGCCGGGTGAGGGTGACCGGCTCGACGTCGATCTGCACCTGGCCGGGCACGACCGGCCGGTACTGCTGCGCTCCGGCGGCGGGCCCGCCGCCTTCGTCGGCACCGGTGGCACCGCCCTCGGGCTGCTCGACACGATCGCCTCGCCCACCGCGCAGATCGTCCTGGACCCGGGCGACTGCCTGGTCTTCTACACCGACGGGGTGACCGAGCGCCGCCGGGGCCGGGAACTGTTCGGCACCGGGCGGCTGCGCGACGCCGCCGCCCCACTCGCCGGCTACCCGGCTGACGTGGTGGCCGCCCGGCTGCGGTCCACCGCGATCAATTTCTCGGTCGAGGAGCCCCGCGACGACATCGCCATCCTCGTCCTGCGCAACGACGCCGGCTGACCGGGGTCAGAGACCACCGGGGAGGCGGCCGGGCGCGAGGCGGTGGGTCGGGTCGAGGTGTTGCTTCACGGCGCGCAGGTGGGCCAGGTCGGCCCGCTCGCCCCACAGGTCGACGCCGTGTCGCACGGCGGGCGGGGCGGCGAGCACCACACAGCGGCCCTGCCGGGCGAGCAGCACGCTGCGCACCGCGGCCAGGATCGACGCGACCCGCCCCGGCGGCAGCGACCCGGGCAGGGCGGCGTGCACCACGCCGAGCCCGGCCGAACCACGGACCGGCACCGGCCCACCGGCCGCGTCACGCAGGGCGTAGACGGCGGCGTGCAGGTCGGTTATCGGCACCTCCAGCCGCAACGCCGTGTCGCCGGGCGCGAACGGGTAGCTGCGCCACCACGCGGGCGCTGTCCGCGCGACCGTCGAACGGGAGCCGAAGATGTCGAGCAGTCGGTCGGTGCGCTCGGCCACCTCGGCGGGACCGCCCTCCAGCAGCACCACCAGCGAACCGGTGCCCGTCGGCCCGGTCGGCACACGCCCGGTCATCGACGGGTGCATCGCCATCGACTCGGCGCGGCGGTCCCGCTGGGGTCGGCAGCCGGTGCCGACCGGCAGGTCGAGTTCGATCGCCGCCGGATCGAGCCGAGCGGCGAGCACCGCCCCGATCAGATCGTGCACCTCAAGCGGCGTCCACACCGGCCGGGTCACCCACACCCGGGCGGCCGGCACCGCCTGCACCCGCAGCGTCGCGCTGACCAGCACCCCGAGCGCCCCCTCCGAACCGCAGAGCAGGCGCGCCTCGGCCAGCCCCGCCGCCCCACCACCCGCCTCGGCCAGCTCACCATCGGCGGCCAGATAACGCAGCCCGACGAGTTGATCGCAGGCGGTGCCGTGGCGGTGACGCAGCGGACCGGCCTCGTCCGCCGCCAGCACCCCGCCCAGGGTCGCGCCGGGTGAGGGGGCGTCCAACGCGAGCCGCTGACCGGTGCGCTCCAGGGTGGCCTGTACCGCGCGCAGCGGAGTACCGGCACCGATCTCGGCGGTGCCCCGACCCGGCGACCGGTGGCCGATGCCGGCCAGTCTCCCGGTGTCGAGCATGATGTCGACCCGCTCGGGGGGCGCACCCCAATCGATCTTCGTGCCCGCTCCTCGGGGCACCACGGTCAGGTCGTGCCCGGCGGCCAGCCGCAGCACCTCGGCGGCGGCGTGCGGGCCGCCCGGCACCGCGACCCAACGGGCCGTGCTCCCGGCCACCTCGTCGGCAGGGCCGGCGAGGCGGGCGAAGCGCGGACCGCAGATCTCGGCCAGCCGACGGGTGATCTCGCGGACACCGGGCGTACCGGTGGAAGGGGGTGGCACCATGTCGGCGATCGTACATGTGTTCGAACAATCCGGTGCAGAATTGCGCCGCACCACAGGCCGCCGTGGCCGGTAACGTGGCGCCGTGACCACCGAGACCCCCGTTCCCGCGGCCAGGCGGGTACCGACCGAACGCGTCCACCACGGCGACACCGTCGTCGACGAGTACGCCTGGCTCGCAGTCAAGGACGATCCGGAAACAATCAACTATCTGAACGCGGAGAACGCCTGGACCGAGGCCCGGACGGCGCACCTGTCCGGGCTGCGGACAGAGTTGTTCGAGGAGATCCGGCGACGCACCCAGGAGACCGACCTGTCCGTGCCGACCCGCAAGGGGAAGCACTGGTACTACACCCGCACGGTCGAGGGCCAGCAGTACGGAGTGCACTGCCGCCGGGCGGTCCACCCCGACGAGACCACCCCGCCGATCAGCGCGGACGGTGCCCCGCTGGACGGTGAGCAGGTGCTGCTGGACGGCAACAAGCTGGCCGAGGGGCACGACTTCTTCGCCCTGGGCGCCTTCGACGTCAGCCCCGACGGGCGCTACCTGGCCTACTCCACCGACTACTCCGGCGACGAACGGTTCACCCTGCGGGTCAAGGACCTCGACACCGGCGAGTTGCTGCCCGACGAGATCCCCGGCACCTTCTACGGCACCGCCTGGTCCGCCGACGCCTCGGTGCTGTTCTACGTCACCGTGGACGAGGCGTGGCGACCCAACCGGGTCTGGCGACACGTCATCGGCACCGCCGCCGCCGAGGACGTGGTGGTGCACACCGAGGACGACGAGCGGTTCTGGGTCGGCGTCGAGCTGACCCGCTCGGAGCGGTTCATCCTGATCGACATCGCCAGCAAGCTCACCAGCGAGGTACGGGTGATCCCGGCCGACAACCCGACCGGCGAACCCGCGGTGATCGCACCCCGCCGACAGGGTGTCGAGTACTCCGTGGAACACCACGGCCACCGGTTCCTGATCCTGCACAACGACAACGCCGAGGACTTCGCCCTCGCGTACACCTCCGCCGACGCCCCGGGCGACTGGGTGCCGCTGATCGAACACTCCCCGGGCACCCGGCTGGAGTCGGTCGACGCCTTCGCCGACCACCTGGTCGTCTCGGTACGCAGCAACGGCCTGACCGGGCTGCGGGTGCTGCCCGTCGGCGGCGGCGACGCCCACGACATCGAGTTCCCGGAGCCGCTGCACACCGTCGGGCTGGACGCCAACCCCGAATACCGCACCGGGCGGCTGCGGCTGCGCTACACCTCGCTGGTCACCCCCGACTCGGTGTACGACTACGACCTGGTCACCCGCGAGATGACGCTGCTGCGCCAGCGCCCGGTGCTGCCCGGACCGGACGGTCAGGCGTACCGACCGGAGGACTACGAGCAGCAGCGCGACTGGGCCCTGGCCGACGACGGCACCAAGGTGCCGATCTCGCTGGTCTACCGGCGCGGCACCCCCCGGGACGGCTCGGCGCCCTGCGTCATCTACGGCTACGGCTCGTACGAGGCGAGCATGGACCCGTGGTTCTCCGTCGGCCGGCTGTCCCTGCTGGACCGTGGGGTGGTCTTCGCGGTGGCGCACATCCGGGGCGGTGGCGAGCTGGGACGCCGGTGGTACGACCACGGCAAGATGCTGGCCAAGAAGAACACCTTCACCGACTTCGTGGCCTGTGCCCGGCACCTGGCCAAGACGGGCTGGACGGCACCGGACCGGCTGGTCGCCCGGGGTGGCTCGGCGGGCGGGCTGCTGATGGGCGCGGTGGCGAACCTGGCGCCGGACGCCTTCGCCGGCATCGTCGCGCAGGTGCCCTTCGTGGACGCGCTCAACACCATCCTGGACCCGTCGCTACCGCTGACCGTCACCGAGTGGGAGGAGTGGGGCAACCCGCTGGCCGACCCCGAGGTGTACGCGTACATGAAGTCGTACACCCCGTACGAGAACGTGGCCCCGCTGGACTACCCCGCGATCCTGGCCATGACCAGCCTCAACGACACCCGGGTGCTCTACCACGAGCCGGCGAAGTGGATCGCGCGGCTGCGGGCGGTCGCGCCGCAGGGTGACTACCTGCTCAAGACCGAGATGGAGGCGGGTCACGGCGGTCCGAGTGGGCGCTACGACGCCTGGCGGGAGGAGGCGTTCATCAACGCCTGGATCCTGGACCGCATCGGCCGCGCCTGACCGGCCGCCGCTCGCGTCTGACCGGCCGCCCGGTGGCTCGCGGCATGCGGTGGCTCGCGGCATGCGGTGGTTCGTGGCGTGCGGTGGCTCGCGGCATGCGGTAGCTCGCGGCATGCGGTGGTTCGTGGCGTCCCCGACCGGGGAGAGCCCGACATGCCGCATGCCGCGAGCCACGCGGCGGATCGAGGTAGGGCTGGGTATACCCGCGAAAGTGGGCCCAGTCGGCTGGGGACGGACTCGCCGTCTCACTAGCGTCGGCGGCATGACATCGGCCGCACCGACCCATCTCGCCCAGGCCCTACGGCGAGCCCGCTACCCGCTGACCGGCTGGCCCTGGCGCGCCCTGGGGTACCTGCTCACCAGCGTGCCACTGGCCGGCGTGCTCTCGATCGGGCTGCTCGTCGTGCTGGCGCCGCTGTTCGCCGCCATCAACGCGGCCCGCCAGGGCCGTCCCCCGTCGCTGACGCTCGGCGTCTTCCTGGCCTTCGGCGCGCTGATCATCCTGGCGCTGGCGCCGCTGCTGAGCGTGCCGGTGGCGGCATTCGAGCGCTACCGGCTCGGCCTGGTCGACGACCGGCCGGTGCCCGGCACGTCCTGGCGCGGCCTCGCCGCCCGGTACACCACGGGCGCGGCCTGGCGGGAGGTGGCCCACCTGTTCTTCCTCGGCGGCGTCGTCCCCGCCGTCTACTGGCTCTTCACCATGCTGGTGCTGCTGGACGCCATGCTGATCGTCAGCCCGTTCGTGGTCGGCCCCGGCGAGGAGGTGGTGCTGCTCTGGACAACTGCGGACACCGTGGTCGAGGCGGTACCGTACGCGATCGTCGGCGTGCTGCTCGCGCCGCTGCTGTGGTACGCGGTCGGTGCCCTCGCGGCGGCTCAGGGCGCGGTGACACGGTGGCTGCTGTGGAGCGCCGACGGGGCCGCGTTGCGCGAGGTGACCCGGTCGCGGGCCCGGTTGGTCGACGCGTACGAGGCCGAGCGCCGACGCATCGAACGTGACCTGCACGACGGCGCGCAGCCCCGGCTGACCAGCCTCAGCCTCCAACTCGGTCTGGCCCGGCTGGACGTGCCGGAGGACTCACCGGCCGCCCGCCCGCTCGCCGTGGCACACGAGCAGGCGAAGGGACTGATGGAGCTGCTCCGGCAGATCGTGCGGGGCATCCGCCCGCAGAGCCTCACCGACCTGGGGCTGGCCGGTGCGGTCCGGGAACTGGCCGACGAGGCGACGATTCCCGTCGAGGTGCACACCGAACTCCGACGTCCGATACCCGAGGCGGTCGAGACCACGGCGTACTTCGTGGTGTCGGAGGCGCTCAGCAACGTCGCCCGGCACGCGGAGGCGACCCGCGCCCAGGTCCGGCTCAGCGACAGCGGCACCGCGCTGGTCGTCGAGATCAGCGATGACGGCCGGGGCGGAGCGGACCCGGCCCGGGGCAGCGGACTGACCGGGCTGGCCGACCGGGTGGCCGCCGCCGAGGGACGGTTGCTGCTGGCCAGCCCGCCGGGCGGCCCCACGGTCGTACGGGTGGAGCTACCGTGCAACGGGTGACCCGGGTCGTACTCGCCGAGGACGAGGTGCTGCTGCGGGAAGGGCTGGTGGCCCTGCTCGACCGCTTCGGCTTCGAGGTGCTCGCCGCCGTCGGCACCGCACCGGCGCTGCTGGACGCCGTCCGGACGCACCGACCGGACCTGGTGGTGACCGACATCCGGATGCCACCCGGGCACCGTGACGACGGGCTGCGCGCGGCGGTGGAGCTGCGCGCCGAGCAACCCGGGCTGGCCGTGGTGGTGCTCAGTCAGCACGTACAGTCCGAGTACGCCTCGGCGCTGCTCGCCAGCGCCGACGGCCGACGGGTCGGCTACCTGCTCAAGGACCGGGTCGCCGAGGTCACCGATTTCGTCGACACCCTGCGCACCGTCGTCGCCGGTGGCACGCTGGTCGATCCCGACGTGGTCCGCCGACTACTGCACCGCCCACGCGATCCGCTCGCCGCCCTCTCCGCCCGCGAGCGGGAGGTGCTGGTGCTGGTCGCCGAAGGGCGGTCCAACGCGGCGATCGCCGGACGGCTGCACATCACCGAGGCGGCGGTCGGCAAGCACATCGGCAACATCCTGGCCAAACTCGGCCTGCCACCGGACGACGACACCAACCGCCGGGTGCTGGCGACCCTGACCTACCTGCGGGCCAACACCGCCTGATCCGCTCTCAGGTGGCCCGCAGTTCCGCCACCGCCGTGTTGGCGCGGAGGAAGAGCACGCCCAACCCCACCACGAACAACACCGCGACGGTCGCACCGGCCCCCTGCAACGCCAACTGCCCCAGCGGTACGCCCGGCTGAGGGCCGCTCCGACCGAACTCGCCGGTGAGCAGTCGACCGATGGCGTAACCGACGCCGAGTGCGATCAGCACCGCGGGCACCACCGGGGCCAACATCTGCCAGACGATCGAGGTGCCGATGGTGCTGCGGGGCACGCCTGTCGCCACCAGTGCGGCGTACGCCCGGCGGCGGCTGACGATCCCCTCCACCAGGGTGACGAACAGACCGGCGGCGGCGATGGCCACCGCCACGGCCACGGCCAGGTCGACCAGATTCATGGTGTCCAGGTAGAACGAGTTGTAGGAGGCTTCGCCGCCGTAACCGGCCAGCTCGTTCTGCTCCTGCTCGCGCTGCGCCTGGAACTGGAACGCGGCGCGGAAGGCGGCCGCGCCGCCGGCGATGACCAGGGCGGCCAGCAGGGCGGCGAAGGTACGGCTGCTGGCCCAGGGGTCGTCGGTCAGTCGGCGGGCCGCCAGCAGCGCGGCCGGACGTCGGGCGAACCGGTGCAGCGTCCGCCCGGCCAGGTGGGAGATCCAGCCGACCCCGAAGATCACCCCCATCACCGCACCGAAGATGCCGAGCAGCGCGGCCAGGGCCAGCAATTCGAGGCTGGCACCCCGCAGGGCCCACTGGATCTGGTCGATCATCGCCGCCGCCAGCACGCCGAGCCCGATCAGCAGCGCCGGCCACGGCCGGGGCGACCCGGTGCGACCGGCCCGCCGGACCACACCGAGCGGCGTGGTGACCACCCTGCGGAGCAGCAGGGCGGTGGCCGCCGCGGCGAGCACCGGAAGCCCGAGCACCACCGCCGCCATCGCCGACACCGGCGGCAACACGTCCGTGGGCAGCGCCAGCAGACCGTCGGCGTTGGGACGATGCAGCAGCTCCCGCCCACCCAGGTAGCAGGCCAGCCCGGCCAGGGCGCCGAGCAGGCTGGCGAAGCCGGTCTCCAGCATGGCGATCCGGCTCACCTGACCGGGGGTCGCCCCAGCCAGCCGGAGCGCGGCGAGTCGCCGATCCCGCGACGGCGCGCCCAGCCGGGCGCTCTGCCCGGCCAGCGCCAGCACCGGGATGGTCAGCAGCACCAGCGCGAACGCCGTCCCGCCGCGCAGCCCCGGCTGGCTGAGCAGCTCGCTGGTGTACTGCTCGGACCGCTGCCACTGGTCACCCGGCGGTTTCTCGATGGCCAGCACCGTCAGGGCGGCGAGCCCGGCGAGGGTGGCCAGCAGGGCGCTCAGCGCGGTCAACGCCACCCGCGCGGCGTCCGTGCGGTTGCCCGCCAGAGCCAAGCTGGTCAGGGTCGAGGGGCTCACCGGGAGCCGCCGGCAAGTGGCGCGTCGAGACCCAGGCCGGTGTGGTCGATCATGCCGTCGCGCAGGATGACCTCACGATCGGCGTACGCGGCGATCCGTGGCTCGTGGGTGACCAGGACGACGCTGGTGTGCTGCTCCTTCGCCACCCGGACCAGTTGCGTGAGCACCTGCTCACCGGAGAGGGTGTCCAACGCGCCGGTCGGCTCGTCCGCGAAGAGCACCCGTGGCTCGGTGACCAGCGCCCGGGCGGTGGCACAGCGCTGCTGCTGACCGCCGGACATCTCGCCGGGGCGCACGTCGGCACACTCGGCCACACCGAGCCGGGTCAACCAGGTCAGCGCCGCCGTCCGGGCCGCTCGCCGCCCCGTGCCGGCGAGCAACAGCGGAAGGGCGACGTTCTCCGCCGCGGTCAGCTCGGGGACGAGCTGACCGAACTGGAACAGCACCCCGAACTCGGTACGCCGCAGGCGGGATCGGGCCGCCTCGGACCAGGTGTCCAGCCGGTGACCGCGCCAGCTCACCTCACCGGCGTCGGGTCGGATGATGCCGGCGAGGCAGTGCAGCAGGGTCGACTTGCCACAGCCGCTCGGTCCGGTCACCGCGACGATCTCCCCCTCGTCGATGTCGAGGGTGATGCCGCGCAGGGCGGGTGTCGGTCCGTACGACTTCACCAGACCGCGAGCCTGAAGTTGCGTCACGAGTGCACCTCCCGGTGCCAGTCGGCGACCCGTTCCAGGGTGGTGTGCAACCACCGCAGGTCGGCGTCGAGATGGGCGATGGCGTAGTCGGCCGCCACGACGTCGTCGACGGTGGCTGACGGGGCCGTCTTCAGCGCGGTCAGCTCACGCAGCCGCTCGGTGTGTGCGCGGCGCTGCGCGACGAGGTACGCACGCGCCCGGTCCACGTCGGCGACCAGCAGCGCCACCACGACCTTCGTGAACAGCGGACTGTTCACGTGCGGCATCGGTGGCTCGACGCTGCTCAACCACTGGTCGAGGGCGGCCCGCCCCTGCTCGGTCAGCGTGTACGCCGTCCGCTCCGGCCCGGCGAGGCGCTCCTGCCCGGCCGGTGCCACCAACCCGTCCCGCAGCAGCCGGTTGAGCGTGGCGTAGACCTGCCCGAACGCCAGCGGACGGGCCTGCGGCAGCCGCGTGTCGTGGGCCCGCTTCAGCTCGTACCCGTGCATGGTGCCGGTCGAGAGCAGTCCCAGCAGCAGGTGGGAGGTGGACACCAGGCCACTATTCACTGAGTGAATAGTGGCCGTCAAGCATCCGGTGCGACCGGACCGGTGTCGATGCGGTCAGCCGGCTGGCGACCAGGCCGGGTCGCGGCCGGTCGCGCCGAGCAGCCGGTCCAGCTCCGGCAGGGTGCCGTCGACCGGCACCTCCTCGGCGAAGACGCCCATCTGCCGGGCGGTCGTCGCCAACTGCCCGGTCAGCTCGTGCAGCGCGGGCAGCACCTCGGGGGCCGGCTCGTACGCCTGACCGGTGGCCACCGCGAGATCCCAACCGTGCACGGTGAGGTCGAGCATTGCCATCCCGCCCACCACCTGCTGCGGCATCCCCATTCCCGGCGAGACCCCCTGCTCGCTGGCCGGATCCGCCCACGCCTCGACCAGCCGCCCGGTCTCGGCCTCGAACCGGTCCCGCCACCCGGCGGTCAGGTGGTCGGGTTTGTCTGCCCAGGTCACCGTCGAACGTCGGGCGAGGCCCTGGAAGTTCACCACCACCTCGTACAGGTGGTTGAGCAGGTCGCGGACGCGAAAGTCCCGGCAGGGGGTCGGCAGGTCGAGCTGGTCGTCGGTGATCTGCCGGACCACCGCCACGGTTCGCGGCGCCGCAGCCGCCAGCAAATCGCTAGTCTGTGTGGCCATATGGCCAGCGTATGAGGGTGGTCTTGAAGAAATGCGACAGCCGCGCGCAGACAGCCGGGGCATCCTCGACCCCGCCCGGCTGAAGCGGCAGGTCCGGTTCCGCAGGCACCTGCCCGCCGTTGCGCTACGCCGGTGGGTGGAGCACTACTGGCTGATCGACTGGGATCTCGACGAGCCGTTCGAGCAGCGGATCCTGCCGCATCCGGCGGTCAACGTGGTGGTCCAGCGCGACGGGGACGGCCCGGAACGCCCGGAGGTCGCGGGCGTCGGTCGGCACCTCTTCTCGATCACGCTGTCCGGTTCCGGGCGGGTCAGCGGGGTGCAGTTCCGGCCGGGCGGCTTCCATCCGTTCTGGCGTCGACCGGTCGCCGAACTGACCGGCCTGAGACGTCCCTTCGCCGACCTGGCCGACGTCGGTGTCCCACCGGCCAGGCCGGTCTGCGCCGGTACGGACACCGAGCGCGGCCAGGCACTGGACGCGCTGCTGATCGAGTGGGCACCCCGGCCGGATCCCGTCAACGACGAGGTGATGAGCCTGGTCGAGATGATCCGGACCGACCGGAACGTACGCCGGGTCGACGAGTTCGCCCGCGAGCACGGCGTCTCCGTCCGCCGGTTGCAGCGACTCTTCCTCACCCACGTCGGTGTCGGTCCCAAGTGGGTGATCCGCCGCTACCGGCTGCACGAGGCGATCGAGCGGGCGGCGGGTGAACCTCCCGACTGGGCCGGGCTCGCCGCCGAGCTCGGTTACAGCGACCAGGCCCACCTGGTACGCGACTTCACCGCCGCGACCGGCGTCTCGCCCGCCGCGTACGCCCACAACCGGCGTTAGGAAGGGCCCCTTCCTCTACCGCAGGCGTTAACAAGGTGCCCTTCCTTACACCTCAGCGGCGGCGGAGGGCGACTACGGCGACGTCGTCCTGGATCTCGTCCGGGGCCAACTCCACCAGCAGCCGCTCGCAGAACCGGTCGAGGTCGTGATCCACGTGTGCGGCACACGCCGAGAGCGCGGCCAGCCCCTCGTCGATGCTGACGTCCCGCCGTTCGATCAGACCATCGGTGTAGAAGACCATCGTCGCCCCGGCACGCAGCACGAACTCCAGGTCGGCGGGGCGGGGCGCACGCACCCCGAGCAGCGGCGCGACATGGTGCACGTACTCCGCCTTGCCGTCCTGCACGATCAACGGCGGCAGGTGCCCGGCGCTGGCCAGCCGGACGTGCCCGGTGGTCGGCTCCAGCAGCAGAACGCAGATCGTCGCCAGTTCGGTGGGCAGCAGCGTACGCATCAACTCGTTGACCCGGTGCAGGATCTCGCCCGGCTGGTGCCCCTCCACCGCGTACGCCCGCAGCGCGTATCGCAACTCGGCCATGATGGTGGCGGCGTGCAGCGAGTGACCGGCCACGTCCCCGATCGCCAACAGCAGGTGCCCGTCGAGCATCACCAGCTCGTAGAAGTCGCCACCCACCTCGGTCTGGGCACTGGCCGGCTCGTAGCGCACCGCCAGGTCGAGACCGGCGATCTGCGGGATCCGACGCGGCAGCAGGCTGCGTTGCAGCGTCACCGCGATCCGGTGCTCCTCGTCGAAGGAGCGTTGCGCCTCCACTGCGGAGGCCACCGCCTGGGCGAGCTGGACCAGCACCGGGGTACGGGCGGTCTGCGTCGCGGTGGGCACCACCACGTAGAGCGGCGCGCGATCCTCACGCAGCCGGGCAGCCGCGACGGTGACGGTGTCGCCGGCGGGCCAGTCGACCAACGACCAGGCCGACGGCTCCTGCACCACGACGGTGGCACCGGTCGGCACTCCGGTGTCGTCGACGATCCACGGCACGATGCCGGCCTCGGCCCCGGGCCCGGCGCAGACCCCGGCCAGGCAGTCGCCGTCGAAGGTCTCGGCGATCACTGCGGCGGGACTCTTGAAGATCTCCGCGGCACCGGCCGCCGCCACCTGGAGCAGCTTGGTGAAGCTCGGCGCGGCGTGCACCGCGACGGTGGTGTCCGCCAGCCCGGTGAGCCGCTCGGCGAGCAGTTCGGCTCGCCGCCGGGCCTGGTAGTACCGCAACACCGACTGTGTGGTGGCGACGAGTTCCTCCGGCTCGATCGGCTCGGCCAGGTACGCGTCCGCCCCTCGGGTCAGGCCCTGGGTCCGGTCGTTCGTGTCGACGGCGTGCGCGGACACGTGGATCACCGGCAGCGCCGGGTGCGCCGACTTGATCCGCTCACACACCTCGAAGCCGCTGAGGTCCGGCAGTCGGACGTCGAGCACGACCAGGTCGATCGGGTCCACCCCGACCCGGCGCAGCGCCTCACCACCGGTCTCCGCCTCCAGCACGGTGAACCCGGCACGGGTCAGCCAGTTCACCAGGAGGTAGCGCTTGGTCCGACTGTCGTCGACCACCAGCACTGTCGCCGTGCCGTCCACGTCACGTCCCGTCCGGAAGCCGAACCGTGAAGGTGCTGCCCCGACCCGGCTCGCTGGCCAGTTCGAGTGTCCCGCCGAGCAGCTTCACCAGTCGCCGGGCGTACGGCAGCCCGAGGCCGGTGCCGCCGACCCGAGCCGGGCCGGGCACCTGGTAGAACTCCTCGAACACCCGATCGTGCAGCTCCGGCGGGATGCCCGGACCGGTGTCGGTGATGGTGAGCCGCCAGCCGTCCCCGTTCCGCTCGGCCCGCAGCCGAACCTCACCGTCGGTGGTGAACTTCAGGCCGTTGTGCAGCAGGTTGCGCAACACCTGGGCGAGCAGCACCTCGTCGGTACGCACCGTGGCCGGCGGCGCCGGGTCCTCCACCACCAGTTCGACATTCTCGGCGGAGGGCAGTGCCCGCAGGGTGCCGCGCAGCTGGCCGAAGACGGCCCGCAGGTCCACCTCGGCCCAGTCCGGCTCGATCCGGCCCGACTCCGCCTTGGCCAGGTCGAGCAGCTCGTTGACCAGGGTGAGCAGGTCCTTGGCCGAGGTACGGATGAGACCGACCTGCCGTTCCTGCTCGGTGGTGAGCGGATCGGACGCGGAGTCACCGAGCAGGCGGGCCAGCCCGATGATCGCCGTCACCGGTGCCCGCAACTCGTGACTGATGTTGGCCAGGAACCGGCTCTTGGACTCGCTGGCCGTACGCAGCTGCGCCGACTTCTCGTCCAACTCCGCGTAGAGGGCCACCACGCCCTGGTTGGTCGCCTCCAACTCGTCGGTCAGCTGTTGATAGAGCGCCATCACGCCCCGATTGGTCTGCTCCAGTTCCTCGTTGAGTCGGGCCAACTCGTCGCGCTGGTTGCGTACCTCGTCCAGCGCATTGATCAACTGAAGGTTCTGGGTGGCGAGTTCCTCCTCGGCGGTGCCCGGGGCACTCTCGCGGAGCTGGGCGCGCAGCTCCGCCAGGCGCTCGGTGGTGAGCGCCTGTGCCGTGGTGGGAACCCGTCGGGACATCCTGACGACCGTATCCCGCTGGACGGTCAACACGCTCAATGTGTCCACCAGGCGTGCCACCGCGCCGGATTCCGGCTCGTACCGCCCACCGGGCAGCGGGGCCACCGGAGTGAGATCGACACGCAGGTGACAACGGCCGCCCGACGCGTTGGCGACGGCGAACGTCACGTCCGCCCCGCCGACCGTCCGGAGCAGGTCCCGGGCCACCTCGCTCAACGCGGTGGCGATCCGGACCTGGTCCTGGTGCTCCAGCCCGATCGCGGCGGCGACCTCCCGGCCGCGCTGGCGGACCACGAAGATGTCCTGCTCCACCCGCAGTGCCATCTGAAGCAGCGGTGTCGCGGTCATGACCAGGACCTTGCCACCAACACCCCGGCGTCGTCACGCCGGATGCCCGCGTCGCGCAATAGGGTGGCGGCCACCACCAGGGGCGTCCGCCCGGTCAGACCCGGGTAGTCGGCGAGCTGCCACCGGTCGACCACACCGTCGGTGTGCATGATCAGCAGACTGCCGGCCTCGAAGGGATAGTCGTACTGCCGGATCACCGGTCGTTGGTGCCCGGCGATGCCGGGTAGCGAAACCAGACCACGCTGTCGACCGTCACCGGTGGCCACCACGCCGGTGATGTTGCCCAGACCGCAGTAGCGCAGCGCCCCGGCCGCCGGGTCCGGCTCGGCCACCGCGAGGGCCGCGCCCCGGGTGTGCGACATCGCCCGGTGCAGGTGACCGACCACCTCGGCCGGCGAACCCGCCGGAGCCTCCCGGAAGGCGGTGAGCGCGGCGGCGGAGGCTGCGGCGGCCAGCGGACCGTGGCCCAGTCCGTCGGTGACCAGCACCTGACGGCGGTCGCCCAGGAGCCGGAGCGCGTAGCCGTCCCCGCTGACCGTCTCTCCGGTCAACGGGCGGGTCAGCCCGTCGGCCCAGGACACCGCGACGTCCGGGGCGGCGAAGACCCGCACGGCGATGACGGTCCCCCGGCCCGGCCGCGAGTACGCGTCGAACCAGCTCGCCTGCCGGACGATCGCGCCCAGACCGATGCCGAGGGTGCCGGTGGTGGAGTGCCCGTCGCGGGCGGATTCGGCGAGGTCGACCATGCCCGGACCGGTGTCGATCGCGATCAGCTCCACCCCTGCGTCCAGCTCACGGCGTACCGGTCGCAGCAGCAGCACCCCGTCATCGGCGTGCTTGATGAGGTTGCTGGTCAGCTCGGCCGTGACGATGGCCAGGTCGGCGAGGCGGGCGGCCGGCAGACCCAACTGGTCGCCGAGTCGCTCGGCGGCCCGCCGTACGGCGCTGCCGGTGCTGCCGTTCTCCACCCGGAACCAGATGCCCCGATCGGCGATCGGTTCGACGGTCACCGGGACCACTTGGTGATCGTGACGCGGGTGCCCTGACCGGGCGTGGTCTGGATGTCGAACTCGTCGACCAATCGACGGGCCCCGCTGAGCCCGAGGCCGAGGCCACCGCCGGTGGTGTACCCGTCGGTCAGCGCGAGATCCACGTCCGCGATGCCGGGGCCGGAGTCGACGAAGACGATTCGCAGACCGGTGCGTCGGCCGTTGTCGACGACGGCCACCTCGACGGTTCCGCCGCCGCCGTAGACGAGCGTGTTCCGGGCGAGTTCGCTCGCCGCGGTGACCACCTTCGTCTGGTCGACCAGGGAGAGCTTGACCGCCACGGCCACGGTACGCACCAACTGACGGACGCGGACGACGTCCTCGTCGCTGCCCACCGCCTGCGCCTGGGGACGCCCCAGGTCGACCCCGCTCGTCACGGTGACGCCGTCGGCTCTGGGATCGGACCGTCGTCCCGCTCGTCGTAGGGCTCGTCGGCCCGCTCGATCGCGATGAGTTCCATCCCCCGCTCGACGTTGAGCGCGGTTCGGATGCCGTTGAGCGACAGCCCCAGCTCGACCAGGGTGATGGCGACGGCCGGGCGCATCCCCACGACCACCGTCTCCGCGTCGAGCACGCGGGAGATCGAGGCGATGGTGGAGAGCATCCGACCGACGAAGGAGTCGACGATGTCCAGCGCGGTGATGTCGATGATCACGCCGTGGCAACCGGTCTCGACGATCCGCTCCGCCAGGTCCTCCTGGAGGGCCACGGCCGTCTGGTCGGACATGTCGACCTGGATGGAGACCAGCAGGATGTCGCCGATCTTGAGGATCGGCACCCGCTCCATCACGCCTCCCGACGCGGTTGGCGGCGGGCCGTCTCGACCCCGGTGAGTCGCAGGACGTGGCGCAGTGCGTCGGCGAGGCTCGCCTTGGTGGCGATGTCGCCGAACTCGATGCCGAGCGCGACGATGGTCTGCGCGATCTGCGGCCGGATGCCGGAGATGATGCAGTCGGCACCCATCAGCCGGGCGGCCACCACGGTCTTCAGGATGTGCTGGGCCACCTGCGTGTCCACCGCCGGTACGCCGGTGATGTCGATGATCGCGTACGGCGAGCCGGTGTCGACCAGGGTCTGCAACAGCCGTTCCATCACGACCTGGGCGCGGGCCGAGTCGAGCGTGCCGACCAGCGGCACCGCCACCACACCCTCCCAGAGCTTGACCACCGGGGTGGACAGCTCCAGCAGCTGCTCGGCCTGGTCGGCGATCAGACTCTCCCGGGTGCGGACGAAGCTTTCGAAGGTGAACAGCCCCATCTGGTCGATCAGCGTGGAGAAGGCGACGTAGTCGCGCAGCGTCTCGATGCTCTGGTCGACTTCCAGCACCGCGAGTAGCGCCTCCTTGAGGGCGAACACGCCGGTGGCGGTCTCGGTGGCGGAGAAGCCCTGACGGGCCTGTCCCCGGGAGAACTCGGCGAGTACGGCCCGCAGTTCGGTGGCCTCCTCGCCGTTCAGGTCGACCGTGCCCTTGCCGAGGGCGTCGACCATGGCGCGGTGCAACTCCTGCACCTGCCGGACCAGTTCGGCTTGGCTGAGCCGCCCCCGCAGCTGCCCGGCGATGATCTCCGTCCACTGCTGGGTGACCTGCTCGGCCCGGCTGGTCAGCAGCTCACCCAATCGGCTGCTCTCGTCAGCGCTGAGCGCCATGGCAATACCCCCTAGACCTGGACCGGCCGGACTCTATCACCGGGGCCCGGTCAACTACTTGTCGTAATGCAATGGAAATGGCTTTGAACACCTGATCCTGCTCCCGTTCTGCGTACCACGGTCCGCGTGGGATACCGTTCCACCGATAAACAGGAGGTCTGGCGAATGTCCTTGACGGTGCACACGGAACAGCGCGGTGACGTGGTCGTCGTGTCGGTCGCTGGCGAGTTGGACATGGCCACCGCACCGCAGTTGCAAGACCAGATCACCGACCTGCTCGACAAGGGGCGCAGTCGCCTCGTGTTCGACCTGTCGGATGTCTCGTTCTGCGACTCTACCGGTCTGTCGGTGTTCGTCCGCGCGAAGAACAGCTGCGACGAGGCCGGCGGAGTGGTCCGGCTCGCCGCGCCGCAGCGCGGCGTGCTGCGGATCCTTGAGGTGAGTGGCCTGGTCGAGGTGCTGCACACCTATCCCACCGTCGAGCAGGCGGTCGCCGGCGATCCGACGCCGGCTTCCTCCTGACCCGGTCGGCTCACGGCTCGTCCTCGATGTAGCGGGGACGAGCGATCAGTACGCCCGCGCAGGTCTGCACGGCCAGGGCCGCCAGCAGGAAGCCGATCGGCGCCAGCCATCCCCCGGTCACGTCGTGGAGGATCCCGACCAGAAGCGGACCGGATGCCGCGATGACGTAGCCCGTGCTCTGCGCGAAGGCCGACAGCGCGACCGTGCCGTCGGCGGTGCGGGCCCGCAGCCCGATGGTGGCCAGGATGAGGGGGAACGCCCCCTGTCCGAACGCCAGCAACACCACCCACACCACCGCCCCGCCGCGCGGTGCGAACGCCAGCCCCAGGTACGCCAGGCTAGACGCGGCGGTCAACCCGAAGACCAACGGCCGTAGGCTGCCCAGCCGCCCGGCCAGCGTCGGCATCAGCAGCGCGATCGGCACCCCGAGCGCGGTCACCCCGGCGAGCAGCAGCCCGGCGTCCTGCGGGTGGAAACCCGCGTCCCGGAACATCTGGGCCAACCAGCCCATGATCGAGTACCCGCTCAGCGACTGCGCGCCGAAGTAGACCGCCATCGCCCAGCCCAGCCGGGTGCGTCCGGGTCGCACCACCCGCCGGGAGGTTCCGTCGCGCCGCACGGTGGTGCGGCTGCGCAGCGCCGCCGGCAGCCACGGGAGTACGGCCAGCGCCGCCAACCCGGCCCAGACCCCCAGCCCGGCCCGCCAACTACCGAAGGCGTGGGCCACCGGCACCGCAGCGGCGGCGGCCACCGTCGTGCCCACCGTCAGCGCCATCGTGTACGCCCCGGTGACCAGCCCGGTGCGGTGCGGGAAGTGCTGCTTGACCAGCATCGGCAGGAGGATGTTCGCCACCGCGATCCCGGCCAGCGCGAGCGCGCTGGTGATCAGGAAAACCAGGGCGGAACCGGTGAGTGCCCGGAGCACCTGCCCGACGGTGAGCGCGATCATCGCCGCCACCAGCAGCCTGGCCGGGGAGAACCGGCGGACCAGCCACGGGGTGGCCGCGCCGAGCGCGGCGAAGGCGATGGTGGGCAGGGTGGTGACGAAGCCGGCCATCGTCCCGGAGAGGGCCAGTCCGACGCGTACCTCGTCGAGCAGTGCGCCCAGGCTGGTGACGGCGGCGCGCAGGTTGAGCGCGACCAGCAGCATCCCGGCCAGCACCAGCCATCCGGCGTTGGCGCGGGAGGTGGCCGGAGCCGCGCCACCGGCCGGGTCAACCGCACCTGGCGACCCCGGGCCGGTCACCGCCTCCGCCGCACCGGCCGAGACGGCGACCGGGTTCGTGGGGACGGCGGGGACGCCAGGGGGTGACGGGGGCATGACCTCGAACCTACAATCATGGGATGAATTCCGGCGAGAGGTTGTAACCAGTGACACCCGCAGCCGATTCCATCTCCGTACCGCCCCGTGGCCGACGGGTCCGGGAGACGATCACCCAGCTCCGGCAGCGGATCATGGCCGGAGAGTGGCCGGTGGGTGGTCGGATCCCGACCGAGCCGCAACTGGTCGAGGCACTCGGCGTGGGACGCAACACGGTTCGCGAAGCGGTCCGGGCTCTCGCCCACGCCGGGGTGCTCGAATGCCGTCAGGGCTCCGGCACCTACGTGCTCTCCACCGACGAACTCGCCCCGGTGGTGGCCCGTCGACTCACCGACGACCGGATGACCGAGGTGATCGAGGTGCGCCGCGCCTTCGAGGTGGAGGCGGCGCGGCTCGCCGCGCGACGGCGTACCCCCGAGGATCTGGCCGCCCTCGACGACGCGCTCGCCGCCCGCGAGGCGGCCTGGCGCGGCGGCCGGGTCGACGAGTTCGTGGCGGCCGACGCCGCCCTGCACACCGCGGTGGTCGCGGCGGCGCACAACGCCATGCTCGCCGAGTTGTACGCCTCGGTCAGCACCGCCATGCGCAGCACCCTGACGCAGGCCATGGGCGACGCGCTGACCCCGGAACGACACGTCGACCACGCCCGGCTGGTGGCCGCGATCAGGGCCGGCGATCCGGAACTCGCCGCCCGGGAAGCCGGCGCTTTCCTGGAGCACCAGCCCGGGGCATAGGTTGTCCCCGACAAAGACGGGACACCTCGGGAGTGCGGATGCTCAAGGGCTTCAAAGACTTCATCATGCGCGGCAACGTCGTCGACCTCGCGGTCGGTATCGTCATCGGCGCCGCCTTCACCGGCCTGGTCACAACCTTCACCGACTCGTTCCTCCAGCCGATCATCAACCTGATCGGCACCGGCCCGGCCGGCGACGGGGCCCAGTTCAGTCTCGGAAAGGACAACCCCGTCACCTGGGGCGTCTTCCTCAACGCGTTGATCACCTTCCTGCTCACCGCCGCCGCGCTATACTTCCTGGTCGTCTACCCGATGAACAGGCTCGCGGAGCGCCGCAAGCGGGGCGAGGAGCCGCCGCCGGCCGCGCCGAGCGAGGAGGTCAAGCTGCTCACCGAGATCCGGGACGCGCTCGTCGCCGCCGGCCGGACCACCCCGGCCCAGCAGCGCGGGGCACTGGACGACGTCCTCGGCCGTCGGGACGAACCGCCCGCCGCGCGCTGAAACCGGCAACACCCAGGCAGGCTCCGGCGGGAATCCCGCAGGGGCCTGCTCCTATCGAACAGATGTTCGATAGAGTCCCGCCATGGAGCAGCGAAAGCACTGGTGGAACGGGAAATGGGGGCGACTGGCCCGGCGGGACGTCTTCCTCCGAACGGATGCCGACCGATGGTTCGTCGAGCAGCGGGCCGGCGGCGCCGAGGGCGTCTCCCGGTTCTACGAGTACGACACCGTCGACGAGGCCGAAGAGACCATCCGCGCACTGCTCCACGGCACCGACACCTGGCGCGAACTAACCCCCCGCCCCCACTCGCGTTGATCAAGAAGTTTTGGTCAGGAACCGGCGTGGATTCTGACCAAAACTTCTTGATCAACACGGGTCTGCGGGGCGGGAGGGTGGGTTTAGGGGGAGGGGAGGGTGGGAACCGCGCGGGGATGGAGCAGCAGGGCATCGATCAACGGACAACCCTCTCGCAGGTCACCACCGGCATGCGGGTGGTCGACTCGACCGGCCTCGACGTGGGCACCGTGGACCTCGTACAACGCGGCGACCCGAACGCGGTGACCGTGCAGGCGCCGACCACCGACCCCGGCAGCAGCCTCGACGAACTGATCGAATCCGCAGCCGTGCAGGAGCCGGACGTGCCGGCGGACCTGGCGGCCCGACTACTGCGTACCGGCTATCTGAAGGTCTCCACCGACCTGGTGCCCACCGGCGCCGTCTACGTCCTCGCCGACCAGATCTCCGCCGTCACCCCCACCACCGTGGCCCTGGACACCCCCGCCGCCGATCTGCCACCAGCAGACTGACCCCCGCCCGCCGGACTTGTCGACCATGGAGCCAAACCGGGTGTACGCCCAGCTCAACCGGCATGTCGACACACCCGATCAGGGACACCGGCAAACATTCCTCAACCCGACGCAGTAGTGCGTAGAGACGCGGGAAGGGAGTTCTTGGCAAGCTTGACCCATGACGCTGATCCTCCGCTCGGCCATCCTCAACGACATCGGTCTGGTCCGGACCAACAACGAGGACTCCGCTCTTGCCGGCGAGCGCCTCGTCGCGGTGGCCGACGGCATGGGTGGACTGCCCGCTGGTGAGGTGGCCAGTGAGATCGTCATCCGGATCCTCGACGAGCTGGTCCCACCGACCGCACCGGACGCCGCCGCCGAGGCGCTGCGCGCGGTGGTGAGCACCGCCAACCAGCGCATCCACGCCGCGATCGTCACCGACCCCGCCCGCGACGGCATGGGTACCACGCTGACCGCCGCCCTGCTGGCCGGGGACACGCTGGTGGTGGCGCAGGTCGGTGACTCCCGTTGCTACCTGCTCCGGGACGGCCAACTGCGCCAGCTGACCCGGGATGACACCTTCGTGCAGGCACTTGTCGACCAGGGCGCCCTCTCCCCCGAGCAGGCTCGCCACCACCCGCAGCGATCGCTGGTGACCCGGGCGGTGCAGGGCGCGGACGCGCCACCGACGATGGGGGCGGTGACCCTCGTCGCCGGTGACCGGCTGCTGCTGTGCAGCGACGGGCTCTCCGACTACGTGACCGACGACGCCATCGCCGCCACCTTGAGCATGCACGCCGACCGCCACCAGTGCGGCGAGCAGTTGGTGAAGCTGGCCCACCAGGCCGGCGCGCCGGACAACGTCACAGTGGTGATCTCCGACGTCGTCAACGGCTGAGACAGCCCGACACCAGCGACATCCACCGGGGGTCCGCCGGTGGTCAATCCTGCCCGCCGGTCGCCGCGCACGGTCCACGCGCCGCCGCACCAGGTAGTTGCGGGTCCGGCCACCCGCGCACGGTCCACGCGCCACACCAGGTAGTTGCGGGTCCGGCCACCCGCGCACGGTCCGCGCGCCCGCACTAGGTAGTTGCGCCATCTAGATAGCGGCACTAGGGTTCGGCGGGTGGATTACGACCGTCGGGGGCAGTGGCTGCGCGGGGTGCTCGACCTCTGCGTCCTCGCCCTGCTGCGTGACGGCGAGTCCTACGGCTACCAACTCGCCCAGTCACTCGACGCCGCGGGCGTCGGACCGATCCAGGGCGGCACGCTCTACCCGGTGCTGCTGCGGCTGCAACGCACCGGGCTGGTCACCGCGCAGTGGCGGCACGGGGGTTCCGGTCCCGCCCGCAAGTACTACCGCCTCACCGACGACGGGCGAGCGGCGCTGCGCCACGGCGGCAACGCCTGGTTGGCGTTCGTGGCCCCGGTGACCGGCATCGTCACGAAGGGGGTCGACGGGTGAACGCCGACGACTGGCTGCGGACGTTCGCGGCCGAGCTGCACCATCGCCGGGCGGGCCACGACGCCATCCGGCACGTGGTCGCCGAGGCGGCCACCCACCTGCGCGAGGGCGGCGGTGATCCGTGGCTGGTCTTCGGCTCGCCGCAGGCGTACGCCGCCGCCATCGTGGAGAGCATCGGCACCGTGCCCGGCCCGCGTCCCGGCCCCGTCCGGCTGCAAGCCCAGGGCATCACCAAGCGGTACGGCCGACACGTGGTGCTCAACGACGCGTCGCTGACCGTACGCGCCGGGCAGATCGCCGCCGTGATCGGCGCGAACGGCTGCGGCAAGAGCACCTTCCTGCGGATCTGCGCCGGGCTGATCTCCCCGGACGCGGGAAAGGTGACCGTCTCGGGCCCCGGCTGAGTTACTGCCCGCAGCAGGGCGGCACCGCCGACTTCCTGCTGCCCGACGAGCACTTCATGCTGGTGGGTGCCGGTCAGGGCATGTCCCGAGGACCCGCCCGGCAGGCCGGTCGGGCGGCGGCCCGACAGCTCGGCTGGGACGCCGAGAACGCCGCGCTCGCCAGAAACCTCTCCGGGGGTACGCGGCAGAAACTGAACCTGACCATGTCCACCCTGACGCAGTCGGACGTGCTCCTGCTCGACGAGCCGTACCAGGGCTTCGACCAGGGCAGCTACGTCAACCTGTGGGACCAGCTGACCCGGCTGCGCGACGAGGGACGGGCCATCGTCGTGGTGACCCACCTACTCAACCAGCTCGACCGGGTCGATGTCGTGCTCGACCTGACCCCCGTCCACCAGGGAGGCCGATCGTGAACCGGCTGGTCACCGTGGCCGAGATGACGCTGCGGGAGTTGGCGCGCCGTCGGGGCGTACTCCTGCTTCTGCTGTTGATGCCGTTGACCTTCTGGCTGATCCGGCGCGACTCCTACGTCGGGCAGTCCGTACGTGCGCTGCTGCTCGGCATCAGCTGGGCGGTCAGCACGGCGGCCCTCTTCGCCACCAGCGCGGCCCGTGAACTGGAGCCCCGGCTGCGGCTCGCCGGTTACCGGCCGCACCACCTCTACGTCGGTCGGATGCTCGGCCTGTGGGCGCTCGGAGTGGCGATCTCGGTGCCGTTCTTCCTGCTCACCGTCGTGGACGCGAACAACCTGCGGTACGGCGGGATCGCCGTGGCGATGCTCTGCTGCGTGGCGGTGGCCGCGCCGTTCGGCATGTTGATCGGTGCCCTGCTGCCCCGCGAACTGGAGGGCACGCTGCTGCTGCTCACCGTGGTGGCGGTACAGATGCTGCTCGACCCGGCGGACGCGGGAGCGAAGCTGACGCCGTTCTGGTCGAGCCGGGAGATCGCCACCTGGGCGGTGGACCACACCGACGACGGTTACCTGACCCGTGGTTCCGTGCACGGGGTGGTGGTCACCGTGCTGCTGATCGTGACGGTGGCGGCCGTCTTCGCCGTCCGGCTGCGCCAGCGGCGACATCTGCACCACATGCCGCTCACCTGATCCCCAGATGCTAGGGCCCGCCCCTCGTTGACACGGGCCCTAGCATCACGGGGTGCGCCTGAGATCCTTCAATGCCCTGATCGCGTTCGGCGTCGCCATCGCCACCCTCACCGCGTGCGGCCCGTCCGTGCCGAGCGCCGACCCACGCGACGCGCAGGCACCGGTGACCGGCGAGGACACCGCCGCCTCGCCGACCGAACCGGAGCAGGAACCGGGCGCGCAGGCCACCCCGGCGGCGCGGACCGGGCTGGGCAGCCCAAGCCCCAGCGCCACCCCGTCCGGTACGCCCCGGGGGTCCGGTACCGGCAACCCGTCCGGGCGGGTGAGCGTACCGGCGGCGGGGCGGGCGGTCGACACGTCGAAACCGACCCGTACCGTCGGCGACGGCACCGCCGCGAGCTGCACCTCCGCGGCCGTCGTCCGGGCGGTCGCGGCCGGCGGGATCATCACCTTCGACTGCGGCCCCGACCCGGTGACCATCCGGATGACCGCGACCGCAAAGGTACGCAACGCCAACGGTCCACAGGTGGTGCTCGACGGCGGCGGCAAGATCACGCTCAGCGGCCAAGGCAAGCGGCGCATCCTCTACATGAACACCTGCGACCCGTTGCAGGGCTGGACCACCTCGCACTGCGACAACCAGGACCACCCGCGTCTGACCGTGCAGAACCTCACCTTCGCCGACGGCGACGCCACCGGCCAAGGCACCGACGGTGGCGGCGGAGGTGCGATCTTCGTCCGGGGCGGTCGGTTCAAGGTGGTCAACTCACGCTTCGTCGACAACCGCTGCGACCGGAGCGGCCCGGACGTGGGCGGTGCCGCGATCCGGGTCCTCGACCAGCACGACGACCAGCCGGTGTACGTGGTCAACAGCACCTTCACCGGCGGCTCCTGCGCCAACGGCGGCGCGCTGAGCAGCATCGGTGTGTCCTGGGTGGTCCTCAACAGCGTGCTGCGGGACAACGAGGCGATCGGCACGGGCGCGAATCCGGCCCGCTCCGGCACGCCCGGCGGCGGCAGCGGTGGGGCGGTCTACTGCGACGGCAACACGTTCTCCGTACGCATCGCCGGCACGGTCATCGAGGGCAACGACGCCCGGGAGGGCGGCGGGGCGATCTTCTTCGTCAGCAACGACCGCACCGGCACCCTGCGCATCGAGAACTCGACCCTGCGCCGCAACCCCAGCCGTGGCTTCCAGACCCACCCCGGCATCTTCTACCTCGGCGCCGGCACACCAACCTTCACCACCTCCACCATCCGCTGACCCCGATCTTTGTTGATCAAGAAGTTTTCGTCACCCGCAGGGCGGTTTCTCGACCAAAAGCTCTTGGTCAACAGGCCGGGTCAGTGGGGGTTGCCCTGGCCGGTGGGGAAGGTGGGCGCGGTGGACAGGGCTGGGCTGGGTGCTTGGGCCCCGTCGGCCATGCCGCCGAACAGCTCGCGCAACGCGCTGACCGAGTCGACCGTCGGGCTCCAGCCAAGCTCGTTCTCGGCCCGCTCGCTGGACATCAGCGGCGCGTTGAGCGCCAACTCCACCCATCCGGCATCGACCGGTTGCAGCCGCGCCCGCCAGGTGAGCGCCGCCGCGACCCGCAGCACCGGTGCGGCCACCGGCACCGTCCAGCCGTGGAAGTGCCGGGCCACCAGCTCGGGAGTCAGCACCGGGTCCGCGGCGACATTGAACGCGCCGCGCGCATCACCCATGATCGCCCGGGCGTACGCGTCAGCCACGTCGTCGGCGTGCACCACCTGCATCCGTAGTCGCCGGTTGGTCGGCACCAACGGCAGCCGACCGAACCGCAGCAGCCGCACCGGTGCCAGCGGACCGAGGAAGTAGCGGACGATCTCGGTACCGGCCTCCCGCTGGAAGATCAGCCCGGGGCGCATCCGGACCAGCCGTAGCGCCGGATGGCTGCGCTCGATCCCGTCGAGCATCTCCTCCACCGTCGCCTTGTCCCGGCTGTACGACGACTCGGGCACCCCGGTCACCGGCCAGCGCTCACTGACCGGCGCGTCCTTCGGGCCGGGTGCGTAGGCACCGACCGACGAGGCGTACACCAGGGCCGGCACCCGGGCGCGCAGCACCGCGTCGACCACCGCCCGGCTGCCGCCGACATTGGTCCGGCGCAGCACATGCTGGTCGTGGCTAGGCTGGATCTGCCAGGCCAGATGCACCACCACATCGGCACCGGCGAAGACCCCGGAAAGCTCGTCGGTCGCGCCCGCCAAGCCGATGTCGCAGGAGTGCCACCGCACCCCGTCGTACGGCTCACCCGCTCCCCGAGGCGGCAACCGCCGCGCCACCCCGACGATCTCCACGTCACGCTCGCGCCGCATCCGGCGCAGCAGCGCCGAACCCACGTTCCCGCTCGCTCCCACGACCACGATCCGCATGTCCGGCCCGTACCCGGTCAGCCGCTTTCCAAGCGCGCCCGCCGCGCCGTCCTCGGCTCCCGCCGATCAGCGGGCGAGCAGCGCGCCGATCAGGCAGGCGAAAGCGGCGACCGAGCTGGCCGTCCGGACCAGGTTCCACCGCACCCACGGCGTCTCGAACCACCGGCGTACCCCCGCCAGATCATCGATCTCGTCCACGGCCCGGCGGCTTCCAAGGTCCACCCGCACCCCGGCCGGAGCCGCCACCAGCCATCGATGACACCGGCGGAAGCCGCGAGCCCGCTTCCGCCGGTGTCCGGTAACCTGATCGCGCGGGCCGCTAGCTCAATGGCAGAGCTGTGGACTTTTAATCCATAGGTTCAGGGTTCGAGTCCCTGGCGGCCCACTCCTCCGCAGGTCAGCGGCTCTGTGTGGGGTCGCACGAACCGCGATCTCGGCCCGCACAGCAGCGAAGAACAGCATCGGCCACGAGTGAGGCAACAGCGCCCCACCCGAGGTACAGTTTTCTGTACCTGCCCTGGAGGTCGTCATGCGGACCGTGAACTTCACCCAGCTACGCCAGAACCTGGCCGCCGAACTCGACAGCGTCATCAACGACGCCGAGGAAGTGGTGGTGACCCGCTCGGGCCACGAACCGGTGGTCATCGTCCCGCTTGCCGAGTACGAGGCGATGAAGGAGACCGAGTACCTCCTGCGCAACCCGGCCAACGCCGCAGCCCTGCGCCGCTCGATCGCGGAGCTTGAGCAGGGCGACGCGGCCGAGCGGGACCTGATCGACCCGGCCACCGTGCGAGACGTCGCGTGAGGTTGGTCTTCACCGCGACAGCCTGGAATCAGTACCTCAGCCACACCGACCGCAGACTGGTCAAGCGCATCAACGACCTGATCGCGGACGTGATGCGCAACGGATACGAGGGCATCGGCAAGCCGGAACCCCTTCGGGGAGAGCTGTCCGGCTTCTGGTCCCGCCGAATCGACCGCGAACACCGGCTGGTGTATCGAATCACCAAGGACGACGTCGAGATCATCGCCTGCCGATACCACTACGGCGACCGGTAGTCGGACCGGCGCGGAGCCAGCAGCGCCGACGGTCATCGGTCGAGCGCCTAGCCGAGCCGCTCGAGCGCGTCGCGGGTGGCCGCCGAGGACACCACCGTGTAGATCTCCATGGTGATGGCGAACTGCGCGTGCGGCTGATCATGCCGGGCTGGACGTGCGGCGGCTGCGGCGCTGACTGGCCCTGCCACACTCGGCGGCGGGAGCTGCGAGCGGAGTACGACCGCGCGCCGGTGTCGCTGGCCCTCTACCTGGCCGCCCAACTCGTCGACGCCGCCCAGGACCTGGCCCACGTCCCCGCCGGCCACCTGCACCACCGATTCCTCGGCTGGACCCGATGAGCATCATCCGGCCAGGCAACGAGAAGTTCCACTACAGCGATGGCTCCCATAAGTGGATCCCGCCGGACCCGGACTACGACCAGGCAGCCTGGGACGAGCAGGTCCGCCGGACACGGAACCTGATCCGGCCAGCTCGTCGGCAATCCATAGGTTCAGGGTTCGAGTCCCTGGCGGCCCACGTACTTCTCTGACCTGCGGTTCTTGGTACGTGCCGCAGTCGTCATGCGAACCGGTTGGTCGAGGTTCGAGTCTTTCTGGCCAGCAAGTGAGACTGCATGCATAATGAATGCATGGTTGCGCTCCAGATTCGAGACGTGCCGGAAGAGGTGCGAGACGCCCTGGCGGCCCAGGCCAAGGCGCGTGGGCAGTCACTCCAGGCGTACCTGCTGGAGTTGGTGGAGACCCAGGCTCGACGGCTGCGCAACACGGCGGCCCTTGATCGCTTCGCCGGCCGATCGGACGGTGCTCGCTCCCTGCCGGGGGAGAGTGCCGCCGAGTTGGATGACCAGCGGGAGCAGCGCGGACCGTGGGGAACCGCCGCGTGATCGTGGTGGATGCGTCGGTTCTGGCCGATGCCCTGGTCGACGACGGGCCGGTCGGCGACGCGGCGCGGGCGGAACTGACCGGAGATCCGCACTGGGCCGCGCCGAGCCATCTTCTGATCGAGGTCATGTCGGTGATCAGAGGCAAGGTCCTCGGTGGGAAGCTCGGCCTTGCTCGGGCACAGGAGGCGATCGACACCCTGCCTTCGTTGGTCATCGACGAGGTTGGTGTCGCGACACTGCTTGATCGGATGTGGCAGTTGCGGGGCAATGTCACGGCGTACGACGCGGCGTATGTCGCGGCGGCCGAGTTGCTGGCCTGTCCACTCGTGACCGGTGATGGTCGGCTCGCCAAGGCCAACGGCGTCCGCTGCGAGATCCGGCTGCTCGCGGCGTCTTGACGGTAGCCGCCCGAGGAGTATCGGCCTGAGGTCCTTGGGGCGGCGGCCAACCTGAGTGGTAGCGGGTCACCGGCGATCGTGGCGGTGTGGTTCGCATGGTGGCGCCTCCGGCCCACCATTCGCCACTTCTGACCTGCGGGAGCGCAGCCTCCCGTGATCCGAGTTCTGCCACCTGACCGCCCGGATGCTCTGGCGAGGCCTCCACCTGCTCGGCATCTCGCCCCCGAACGGACGTGGCACAGGCACGGAGTGGTTCAGTGTGCCGGCGGCCGGTAGCGGCGAAGCCAGAGCCAGATCGTCCACCCGATGAGATAGCCGAGATATCCGACCAGCAGGATCGGGGCCGCCCCGGACAACCGGTGGTCGGCACTGGTCGATGCCTGGACGGCCAGGACGAGGACGCCGACGAGAAAGAGCATCGTGACCGCTCCGAGGTGGTATATGTCCTCGGCGGAGCGGCGGCGCAGCTCGGCCACGTGCTCCGGTTGTTTCCAGTACGACGGATGCGGGACGTTGAGGAGGTCGATCGGGATCCGACCGACCAGGGCGGCAAGACCGACGAACATCGCCACCAGGCAGAGACCGAGCACCACGGCGACCAGGATCGCCGTGCCGCGTGAGCTGTACGAGTCCGCGCGCAGATCGGTCCCGAAGTGCAGCGCCACCCGCTCCGGCCAGACGAGTGCACCGTAACCGACCGCTGCGGCGTAGCACAGAGTAGCTACTACGAAGCCCTTTCGCTGCATGGCCAGCGAGGCTATCCGACCGTCCGAGAGGGGATCGTCGCCACCTGCTGACCGGAATCGAACCCGTGGCTGGAGCGTGGCCTGACGACTGGCCCGGGCTTGCTACCGCGTGAACGTCTGGCGGTAGGTGTCGGGCGGCACGCCGACCGTACGACGGAAGTGGCGGCGCAGGGTTGTCGCGGTGCCCATGCCGGAGGCGGCGGCGATGGCGTCGATGCTGTCGCTGGTGGTTTCGAGCAGCTCCTGCGCGCGGCGGATCCGCTGGGTCAGCAGCCACTGAAGCGGGGTGGTGCCGGTGATCGCGTGGAAGTACCGGGTCAGGTGGCGTGAGCTCAGGTTCGCCTGGCGGGCCATGTCCTCCACGGTGAGTGGCTGGTCCAGGTGCCGCATGACCCAGGGGATCACGTCGGCCAGGGGATGGTCGTCCTGGGCGGGCACCGGTGTGGTGACGAACTGTGCCTGGCCGCCGGCTCGGTGCGGCGGCACGACCAGGCGGCGGGCGGCGATGTTGGCGATCGCCGAGCCGTGGTCGCGGCGCACCAGGTGCAGGCACAGGTCCATTGCCGCGGCCTTGCCTGCCGAGGTGAGCACGTTGCCGTTGTCGACGTAGAGCACGTCCGGGTCGACGGTGACCCGGGGGTGGCGCGCGGCGAGCTGCTCGGTGTGCGCCCAGTGGGTGGTGGCACGCAGCCCGTCCAGCAGACCGGCGGCGGCGAGTACGAACGCGCCCGTGCACAGGGAGACCACCCGCGCACCGGCCTCGTGAGCGGCGCGTACCGCTTCGACGAGGTCGATCGGCGGGTCCTCGTCGACGTCTGCCAGGGCGGGGACGATCACCGTTTCGGCGTGGGCCAGCTGGTCGAGTCCGTGGTCCGGGTCCAGCCGGAACCTGCCGACGCGCACCGGCCGGGTGCCGCACACGGCCACGTCGTACCAGGGGACTCGCACGGCGTCGGGGGCGGAGGCGAAGACCTCGTAGGCCAGGGCCAGTTCGAAGTGCAGCATGCCGTCGGTGGCGGCGAGGGCGACGGAACGCGGGCGAAGGGCCATGTCGGAAATTGTGCGGGTCGCGTCGTTCCGGACACTGGCAGGGGTACGCCGTACCGAAGAGGATCTTCAGCAACGGGAACACTTCGGCGTGCGGGAGCAGGACATGGTGGCGGTTGGAAGCATCGCGGTCTACGGGGCGTACGGACACACCGGGCGGTTCGTGGTCGCCGAACTCCGGCGGCGCGGGCACGTACCGCTGCTGCTCGGACGCGACCGGGACAAGTTGCGGGCGCTGGCGCGGGACCAGCCGGATCTTGAGACGCGGCAGGCGTCGGTCGACGATCCGGCCTCGCTCGACCGGGCACTGGAGGGCGCCGTCGCGTTGATCAACACCGCCGGACCGTTCGCCTTGACCGCCGGCCCGGTGATCGAGGCCGCGCTGCGCGCCGGCATTCCGTACGTCGACGTGGCGGCCGAGATCGAGGCGAACGTCGACACGTTCGCGCACTTCGCCGCACGCGCCCGCGCCGCCGGCACGGTGGTCGTCCCGGCGATGGCCTTCTACGGCGGTCTCGGCGACCTGCTGGTCACCGCCGCGATGGGCGACTGGACCACTGCGGATGAGGTGCACGTCGCCTACGGGCTGAGCAGTTGGCACCCGACCGAGGGCACGCTCGCCGCGGGCGCCGTCTCGGCGCGGCGGCGCGGTGGCCGCCGGGTCCGTTTCACCGGCGGTCGGTTGCAGTACCACGACGACCCGCTGCCGACCCTGGAGTGGCCCTTCCCTACGCCGCTCGGCCCGCAGCGCGTCATCGGCGAGTTCACCATGGCCGACGTCGTCACCGTCCCCAGCCATTTGGCGGTGCCGGAGGTGCGTACCTACATGGCCGCCAAAGCCGCCTCGGACCTGCTCTCCGCCGATCCCACGGCGCTGACCGGGGTCGACGAGCGCGGCCGCTCCGCGCAGACGTTCGTCGTCGACGTTCTCGTCCGCTCAGGCGACGCGAAACGCCGCGTGACCGCGACCGGCCAGGACATCTACGCCACCAGCGCGCCGCTCGCGGTGGAGGCCGTCGACCGCGTCCTCACCGGACGGACCCGGGCGACCGGTGTCGTCTCCGCCGGTGCGGCCTTCGACGCCCGCGACTTCCTCGACGCCCTGTCCGCGCACCTCACGCTGCACGGACCGGCGGACACCCGCACGGCCTGCCTCTCCGATGACGGTCGGCCAGGGGCGCACGCTGGTTAGAGTGCCCGACGTGGATGAGGACCCTCGGGATATCGCGGCCACGGTCACCGAGTTGCACGATGTGACGAGGGTCCACGAACTCGCCGAGCGGCGTCTCGGTGCCGGCGATGCGCGCTTCGTCGCGGATCTCGGCATCGCGTTGTGGCGAAGGTACGCAGGGCAAGCCGTCTCACCGTGGCAGTACCGCAGCGTCTTCGATTCGGTGCTGCGGCTGTTGACGCTCACGCCGGGTGTCGTCGACCAGGCGGCCCGGTTGGTTTCCGTCGTGCAGGACCGCCACACGACCCGCTACGCCGCGTCCCTGCTCGCTTCGGCCCATAGCCCGGCTGACCTGGGCGTCGTGTTCGACGCGGGCCGGTCGGAGGAGCTGCGGGCCTGCGTGCTCCAGGAGTTGGTGCTGCGTGGTGCCGAAGTTCGCCACCGGTGGGCGACCTCCTCGCACTGGCGCTACCACCCGCTCGGCTGGCTGCCGCTGTCGTTGACTCCGATCGAAGGACGCCCCGTCCTGCCCGACTACCACCTCCACGGAAGCAGCCAGGAGTTGCCGGTCATCGCGGCCGAGGCGGTGCGCGGACACGGACCCGTACCCCACTGGCAGGAGACGACCACTCCCGACGAGGCGGCCTCGCTCGCCGCCGCCGTGGACAACTGGGCCGAGGAGTCCAACGGTCACATCGAGGCGCGAACGTTCGCCTTCGACGACGACCTCCCGGCAGCGGCGGTCGGGGACGCGCTGGTCCGCGTCGGTCTGCAATGCGCCCAGGGCATGACGACCGGACTCAAGGTCTGCTCCGCCTCCCAGGCGTGGCGGCAGTTGTTCTCCGCAGCCTCCACCGGTGGGGCCTACAACAGCGGCGAGTTCGGCGCGTACGGAAGGCTGCTCGCCTGGCGGTCGGTCGCGGCACTGGTCGGTGCCCCGCACGACGCACCAGCCGGTGACGTCGAGGCCATCGCGAACCGCTGCTCCTGGTACTCGTTCGCCCTCTCCACCCCGTGGTTCGACAGAGTCGCCTGGGATATCGGCCTGGCGGTCGTGACACCGGACCGGCGGCGTCTGGCGGTACTCGCGGCCACCGACACCGACTGACAACGTCCTGAGTGAAAGCGCTTCCACACCCGGCTGAGCTGGTCAGATCGATCGGGGCGGGTTGTCCGGGCCAAGCCCGCACGGCACCCTTGCCGGCATGTCGATGGAGTCGCTCGACTGGCAGGACGTCAACGGTAATCGCGTCGGATCTCCTGACAGCGGTCTGCTCAGCGCACCGGCCCGTACGGACTGGTTCGCCGACCCGGCCGGCGGCGAACCGACCGGGTCAGCGCCACTCGCGCTGACTCGATGCGTCGGCGATTTCCAGCTCAGCGCCCTGGTCGAGGCCACGCTGACGGAAACCTACGACGCGGTTGCGCTGTTCGTCCATGGTGGAGCGACGAGCTGGGCGAAGCTGGCCATGGAACGATCACCGGCCGGTACGGACACGATCGTCACGGTGGTGACCCGTGGGGTGTCCGACGACGCCAACGGGGTCGCCGTGGCGTGTCCGGGGCGCTCGTGGCTGCGGATCTCCCGCATGGGGGTGGTGTACGCGTTCCACCACTCCGACGACGGCGCGCGTTGGAAGTTGGCCCGGCTGTTCACGCTCGGGCCGATAGCCAGCCACCGGGTCGGCTTCAGCGTGCAGTCGCCGATGGGCGACGGATTCGATGCCCGCGTACGGCACGTCAGGATCACCCCCACCACGCTGCTCGACGCCCGCAACGGATGCTGATCCGACCACCGGCCGCCGCCGTGAGCCGCCGCCATCCGTGCGGCCCGGCACCACGCGCGGCGGGCCGTCATTCATCCGCGGCGGATCGGCAGCGCGCCTGTTCCAGTCCGTCGAAGAGCAGGTCGAGGGTGAACTCGAACTCGGTCTGACTGTCACACCAGCCCAGGGTGGGGTCGGTGGCGGCGTGCATCTCGGCGGCGACCATCGCGCCGAGGTGGGGCAGCTGCTCGGCCAGCACGGCCAGTTCCGCCTCTGCGGCGTCGGCCTCCTCGCCGGTGGCGGGCTTGAGGACCTCCTGGGCGAAGCCGAGTGCCAGGCTGCCGAACGCGTGCAGCGCCCGGTGGGCGATCCGGTACGAGAAGCCGCCGTCGACCAGGGTGGCGAGGATGCCCTCGTAGTAGCCGTAGACCCCGGGGGGAATGGTCGGGCGGGAGCTGAGCAGTGCGGGTGCCCACGGGTGCCGCAGCATGACCGTACGTGCGGCGAGGAAACGCAGTCGGAGCCGGGTACGCCAGTCTCCGCCGGCCGCGTCCGTCTCGGCCTGGTCGGCGGCTGCGGTGATCTCGGCGATGACGGCGTCGACGAGGCCGTCCAGCAGCCCTTCCTTGCCGGGCAGATGGTGGTAGAGCGACATCGCCTCGACGCCTAGATCGGCGGCGAGCCGACGCATCGTCAGCGCCGCCATCCCCTCCGCGTCCACCAGCGCTGTCGCGGCGGCCAGGGCCCGGTCACGGCTCAGCGGCTCCCGCCGCTTCCTCGCTGCCACGTGACCCCCACCTCTCCTTGACCTTACAACGTACGGTTGGCCTTACGACGTAAGGCTCGTCTGCCCGGTCCGCCCCGGGAACTGCCGCAACCGAAGGAGCCACCATGCATCCGCTGATTCGCACCGCCCGTACGACCGGACTGTTCTACCTCGGCCTCGGTGTCGCCGGCATGCTGGGGTTCCTCACCATCCGCCCGATGATCTTCGACGCCGGTGACGCCGACGCGACCCTCGCCAACCTGGTCGCCAACGAGTCGTTGGCGCGGGCGGGGGTGGCCCTCGAACTGCTCGTCGTGCTCACCCAGTCACTCGCCGCCGTCTGGTTCTACCGGCTGTTCCGTACCGTCGACAGCACCGCCGCCGGAAGTATCGCCGCCTTCGGCATCGTCAACGCCGTCGCGATCCTCGGCAGCGCCGCCCTGCTCGCGACCGCCGTCGGGGTGGCCACCGACGGGACCGGCGACGCCGCCGGCACCGTCCAATTGCTGTATCTCGTCAGCGAGAACCTGTGGGGAGTCGGCGGGATCTTCTTCGGCCTCTGGCTGGTGCCGATGGGCTGGTGCGTGCTGCGTTCGGGCTGGCTACCCCGCCCGCTCGGCTGGATCCTCGTCGCCGGTGGGGTGGGCTACGTGCTCATGACGTTCGTCAACTACCTCGCCCCCGGTGCTGGAGCCGCCGCCGACCTGCTGGTGATCCCCGCGACCGTGGGCGAGTTCTGGATCCTCGGTTACCTGATCATCTTTGGCGTTCGGAACCGGTGAGCCCGGCGGCGTGCCGGGGTCAGCGGTGGGCGGGGCGGCGACCGGGCGGCGACGGCGGTTCGGGACCGAAGTCGGGTAGCGCGGGCATGGGACGGACCGTCGGTTGCCCGGCGGTCACCCGCAGGCGCTCACCGTGGTGCCACAGCTCGATCGCGGTGTCCGCGTCGGCGTCCGGCAGCGCGTACCGGGCCTCCTCGGCGGTCAACGTGACGTGCAGCCGGTGACCGTGCCAAAGCAGGCTGAACGCGAGGCGGTCGATCCGGTCGGGCAGCCGTGGGTCGAACGACAGCAGTTCCCGGTCGTCACGCAACCCGCCGAAGCCCTGCACCAGCGTCAGCCAGGCCCCGCCCAGGGAGGCCAGGTGCAGCCCGTCGCCCGTCTTGTCGCCGAGATCCTTCAGGTCCTGGAGCACCGACTCGGCGAACAGGTCGTACGCCAGGTCGAGGTGGCCCAGTTCGGCGGCGAGCACCCCCTGCGGGGCGGCGGACAGCGACGAGTCCCGGACCGTCCGCGCCTCGTAGTAGGCGAAGTTGGCGGCCTTCTCCTCGGCGGTGAACTCGCCTGGGCAGCGCAGCATCGCCAGCACCAGATCGGCCTGCTTGACCACCTGGTGCCGGTACAGCTCCAGATAGGGGAAGTGCAGCAGCAGCGGGTAGTCGTCGTCGCTGGTGTTGGCGAAGTCCCATTCCGGCAGGTCGGTGAATCCGGCGGCCTGCTGGTGCACCCCGCGCTTCGAGTCGTACGGGATGGTCATCGCCTCGGCGGCGGCCCGCCAACCGGCCACCTCGGCCGGATCCACGCCCAGCCGACCGGCTGCCTCCGGGTGCCGCTGCACGGCGTCGGCCGCGCCGCGCAGGTTCCGTCGTGCCATCAGGTTGGTGAACAGGTTGTCGTCGACCAGCGCCGTGTACTCGTCCGGACCGGTCACCCCGACGATGTGGAAGCTGCCGTCGTCGGTGAAGTGCCCGAAGCCGTGCCACAGCCGGGCGGTGGCCACCAGCAGGTCCAGCCCGGCACCGACCAGGAAGTCCTCGTCGCCGGTGGCCGCGACGTAGCGCAGGACCGCGTCGGCGATGTCGGCGTTGACGTGCAGCCCGGCGGTGCCGGCCGGCCAGTAGCCGGAGCACTCCCTGCCGCCGATGGTCCGCCAGGGGAAGGTGGCACCGGTGAGCCGCAGCTCCGCCGCACGGTCGAACGCCTGCGGCAGGTGCGCGTGCCGCCACCGCAGCGCCGACCGGGCCACGTCCGGCGCCACGTAGGTCAGCACCGGCAGCACATACCCCTCGGTGTCCCAGAGGACGTGCCCGTCGTAGCCGTTGCCGGTCAGCCCTTTGGCGGGGATGGCCCGGTCGCTGTCCGAACGCCCGGCCTGGATCAGGTGGAACATCGCGAACCGGGTGGCCAGCTGCAACTCCTCAGCGCCGTCGAGCACCACGTCGGCGGTGCGCCAGGCGCCGTCGAACGCGGCCCGCTGTTCGGCGAGCAGGGCGTCCAAGCCGTCGGTACGCGCGGCGTCCGCGTCGCCGGACACCTGGTCGGCCAGTTCCTCGACCGAGGAGTCCGCGACCGGCCTCCACTCGTACGCCGCGAACTTGGTCAGTCGGGCCCGCTCACCGGGGCGCAGCGCCCCGGTGAGGGTGAGCCGGATCCGGTCTGCGGTGGCGTCCACCCCGGTGGCGACGTGCTCCGGCAGGGCCGTCCGGTGCGCGACCGCGACGGCGACCCGCTGCCCGCTGCGTTGGGTACGGTGCACCAGCAGCGCGTCGGAGTCGTCGGCACGGTGCAGTTCGGCGGTCAGCGGCTCCTGGATCAGCGAGGCGGCCCGAGGGTCGTCGCCGCGTTCCGGGATCCGTTCGTTGGCCAGCAGGTCCGCGCAGATCCGGACGTCGACCGGCCCGTCCAGGGGCTCCACCGTCCAGTCGACGGCGGCGACCCGGCGGCGGCGCAGCGACACCAGCCGCCGGCTGCGTACCCGCACCCCGTCACCGGCCGGCGAGATCCATTCGGTGTGCCGTTCGATCACTCCGGCGCGCAGGTCCAGCACCTGCTCGTGGGCGAGCACCGTGCCGGTGCGCAGGTCCAGCGGCTCGTCACCGACCCAGAGCCGGATCAGTGTGGCGTTCGGCGCGCTGATCGCGGTGTCACTGAGCTGCGGGAAGGCGTACCCGTCCTCGGGGTAGTTCAGCTGTCGGCATTCGTGCAGCCCACTGAGGTAGCTGCCCGGCATGTCGACCGGATCGCCTTCGTCGAGGGTGCCGCGCCAACCCAGCCAGCCGTTGCTCAATGCGAAGACCGACTCGGTCTCACCGAGCCGGTCCAGGTCGTCCCGGGTACGTCGGATCCGCCACCGCTCGTCGGGCTGCGGCTCGTCGGCCTCCGGGGGCGACGGGTCGGTGTTGGGCTGCACAGCGCCTCCAGGCGTTTCCGTTGGTCCTGCAGGGCTGACAGTTCCCCAGCGGCTGGCTCGCCACACCAGCAGCGGCTCACCACCACACCAGCAGTAACGCGCCGAGCCCGCCGAGGACCAGGTAGGGCCCGAACGGCAGGTGGCTCGACCAGTGGGCCCGTCGGCTGACCAGCAGGGCCAGGGCGACCAGCCCGGACAGGGTCAGCGCGAGGAGCAGCCCGAGCACCGGCACGCTCCAGCCGTACCAGCCCAGGAGCGCGCCCGCGCTCAGTGCCAGCTTGGCGTCGCCGATGCCGAAGCCCCGGTTGCCGAGCAACAGGGTGGTGGTTCCGAAGAAGAGCGCCAACCCGAGCCCGGCGGCGATGGCGCGCAGCCACGGGGCGGCCCCGGCACCGGTCAGCGCGGCCAGCCCGAGCAGCAGCCAGGTACCGGCGGCGGCCGGCAGGGTGAGCCGGTCCGGCAGCCGGTGGACCGCGAGGTCGATGAAGACCAACGGCACCGCGAAGGCCAGCCACCATGTGGCGGCGGCCAGTTCGACGACGGGTGGGCGGGCCAGCAGCAGCGCGGTCACCGTGGCCAGGGCGGTCAGTTCGACGACGACCGGCGCGGCACCGACCCGTGCACCGCAGCCCCCGCAGCGGGCGGTGGGGCCGAGCGCCGGCCAGGGACGGCTGGGGCTGATCGGCGCGCCGCAGGCGTCGCAGCCGACCCGGCGATCGGTTCCCGGGGGTACGGCGTGTCGGGCGACGGCGTACCGCAGCAGTGGGGTGATCGCGAGCACGGCTGCGGCGTGCGGCCACGGTCGGGGGGCGCGCCTCGGCGGAGAAACGGTCGACGCGACGGTCCGGTCCGGCGGTGCCGGTGCGGCGGGTCGCCGGGTCACGCCATCCACCCCCTCACGGAGGGTAGTGTGACCGGTCGGTTCGGGTGGCGAACCGACCGGTCAGCGGGCCTTGTCGGGGCGCCGTTCGAGGGTCGACGAGCATGATCGACACCGGAAGATGCAATTCCCACGGGATGCAATTGACGCCCAATTGGCACCGTTATTGCCGGGGACGGATCGGACCGATTGCCATTTCCCACCCCATTGCGACCGGTCGGCTGTGAGCCCGATCGAGGGCGGGATCGACCACCCCGCCGACCCCACCGGCCCGCCCCACACATCGAGCCGACAAACGCCGGCAACCTTCCGGAAACCACGCCGCGCCACCACCGATCATCACTAAGAGTGTTCACATGAATTGCCTCTGTTGCATCGGCTGACGTCAGCCTATGCTCGCCCCTTGGATGTGACACAACCCACGTCCACTACCGACAAGCAGCCAGGCCAGTGCATTCATAGGAGATCCACAAAAGTCAATGCGGCTGCGTACGGGGGACAGACCGGAGTGATCCTTCCGGTCGCGCTGCCGCACGCCCGGCGAAAGCGTCCGCCGGTCGGCACCGAGGAGGGCACGAGGTGCGAGCACGGCAAGTGAGCCGCTGGACGGCCAGCCTGATCGCGGTGGCCACGGTCGGCACCAGCACCGCCTGCGGCGGCACCCAGACGACGTCCACCGCCGCGACACCCGAACGGAACACGCCTGCCGGTGCCGAGCGCGCCGCCGAGCAGGCGGCTGCGGAGAAGGCGGCGCTGGCGGCCTACTCCGGCTATCTCGCCGCCTCCCGCGCGGCAAGCCGCCGCAGTGACCCGCAGGAGCCGCAACTGGCCCGGTTCCTCGCCGACCCGCTGCTGACCAACGTCCGGTTCAACCTGCGGCAGGCCCGCCAGCACGGCGCGGTCGCTGCCGGCACGTTGCGCTCGGAAGGTCCCACAGTCGTCTCGATGGACCTGGACGCCGATCCCCCCACTGTGGAGATCCAGGACTGCGTCGACGCCAGCAACTACCGGCTGGTCTACGTCGCCGACGACAAGGTCGTACCGGGCACCCGTGGCTCCCGTCACCTGGCCACCGCCACCGCCACCCGCTATCCCGACGGCCGCTGGCGGATCAGCGCCGGCGCGGCTCACCAGGACCAGCCGTGCTGACCCGGCGGACCAACGGTCGCGGCCCACGCCGACCCGTCGACGCGTTTCCCGGCCGACCCGAGTCGGTATCGGTCGGCCGTCGACGCCGACCGGCCACCACCCGGATCGTCGATCTCCGCCGGGCGCTGCTCGGCGGGGCGCTGGCGGTGCTGCTGGCGGCCGTCGGCGCGGTACCGGCGACCGCCGACCCCGGTGCCGATTGCCCACCGGCCCAACCCAACTGCAACGTCTGGGACGACGACCCGGGTACGCCCGGCGGCGGCGGTAACGGAGGCGACAACGGCGGTGGCGACAACGGCGGCGGAGGCGGGGGCGTCTGCCAGTGGCAGGGTCGCACCGTCCCCTGCTACGACGAGTTGTTCGGCTGGTTCAACAGCGGTGACGGCTGCTACTACAAGCTCGTCGAGTCCCCGGCCACGGAACCTCCGCCGGGCCAGCAGTGGTACCTGCGGAACTGCATCGGCACGCTGGGCCAGGGCACGCTCGTGTCGCTGGACGAGCCGCCGCCGGGCTTCGGCGCCCCGCCGGACCCGGATGAGCTGGCCCGCCGGGCGTTCGCCTCGATCACCCTGCTCGCGCCCCGCGCGGCGGTCGCACCACGCAAGCGCGTCGGCCCGGGTCTGGTCGGCCTCCCGGTCTGGATGTGGGCCGAACGGGGCGCCAACCAGTTCGGCCCGTTGCGCGCCTCCGCCTCGGATCGCGGCCTGACCGTGACGATCTGGGCCGAGGTGGAGCGGGTGGTCTGGGACATGGGCAACGGTGACAAGGTCACCTGCACCGGCCCCGGCACCGGGTACGACCCTCAGGGTCGGTACGCCGGGCGACGCTCCCCCGACTGCGGCTACCACAGCGGCTACGACCGGGCCGACACGTACACGGTCCGAGCGACCACGCACTGGTCGGTGACGTGGACCAGCAACAGAAATGACAGCGGAAGCATCGACGGTGTCACCCGCACCACGGACCCCGTCGAGATCGAGATCAACGAGCTTCAGGTGGTGACGCGGTGAGCGAGCACGTCCTGCGCGTTCCGCAGTCGCGAGCGAAAGGTGGGCACCGATGAGCGTGGCGACCCGGAACGAGATCCCTCCGGTGGATGCGCCGGTCGCCCCACCCCGGGTGGTCCGCCAACGTCGGGTTCGACCGGGGCTGCTCGGCCTCGCCGTCCTGCTGATCGCCCTCGGCGGGCTGGGCTCCGCGTTCGCGGTGACCTCGGTCCGGGCGACCGGCAGCTACCTGGCGGTGGCCCGCGCGGTCGAGGTGGGCAGCGTGGTACGCGCCGACGACCTGATGTCGGTGCAGGTGGCCGGCGGTCAGGGACTCGAACCGGTGCCCGCCTCCCGGCTCGCCGACGTGATCGGGATGCGCGCCGCCGTCTCACTTGCCCCGGGCTCCCTGCTGACGATGAGCCAACTCACCGACGAACCGCTGCTCGGCCCCGGGCAGCAGCAGTTCGCCCTCGGGCTACGGGCCGCCCAGGTGCCCGCGCCGAAGCTGCGCCCCGGTGACCAGGTGCTGCTGGTCAGCACCCCGGACAACGACAGCGGCAAGGGTTCGTCGGCCGCCACCCGATTCACCGCCACCGTCACCGATGCCGTCTCCACCGACGGGCGGGACGAGGTCGTGGTCTACCTGGCGCTCGCCGTCCGGGACGTGCCGGCAGTGGTGGCGCTGGCCGCCCAGGATCGGATCGCGGTCGTGCTGACCAAGGCGGCCTGAGTATGGCGATCATCGCGCTGGTCTCGGCCAAGGGTTCGCCAGGGGTGACCACCACCGCGCTGGCCTGCGCGTTGAGCTGGCACCGGCGGCTGATCCTCGCCGAGTGCGACCCGGCCGGCGGCTCCATCCTCGCCGGATACCTCGGTGGAGCGCTCGACGGGCCACGCGGCATCGGCGAGTTGGCCGTCGGCGAACTGCGCGACGGCACCATGGAGACCTCGTTCTGGTCACAGTTGGTCGACCTCGACGCACCCCGTCGAGAGCGGCTCCTGCTGCCGGGAGTGGTCGACCCGGCTCAGGCGGGCAGCGTCACCCCGCTCTGGCAGCGCTTCGCCGACTTCTTCACCAGCCTCGAACGCGGCGATCCGCCGTACGACGTGATCGTCGACTGTGGCCGGCTGCACGTCCTGGGCCCGCCCTGGCCGCTGCTGCGCGCCGCCTCGGTGGTGCTGGTGGTGACCCGGGCGCAACTGCCCGACCTGTCCGGCACCCGGGCCATGGTCCAGGCCATCGAGCGGGACTTCACCGAACACCGGGTCACGCCGGGCACGCTGCGGCTGCTGCTGGTCGGCGGCGGGCACGGCAAGAGTGAGGTCAGCAAGGCCCTCCGGCTTCCGGTGATCGCCCGGCTGCCGCACGACCCGCGTACCGCGGCGGTGTTGAGCCTCGGCGGGACGGTGCGCGCCAACCGGCCGCTGCTGCGCGCGGCCCGCGAGTTGGAGGTGCCGATCGGCGCGCTGCTGGAACGTCGGCGGGCCCGGCTGGCGTGGCCCGTCTCCCAGGGGGTGCCGGATGCGATTTGAGCCGGTCTCGTCGGACCCGCGTCGGCAACCACCCGGCGCCACCTCCATCGCCCCGCCGCTGCCGCCCGTCAACGGCTGGCACCCCCCGCCCGCGCAGCCGCCGGTCCCGGTCACCGCGCCACCAGCGGCCCCGCCGCCCCGGCCACGGCTGGACTTCCAGGTGGTACGCGAGCTGCGCCGTCAGCTCAGTGAGCGGCTCACCCGGTGGCAACGCGGCCGGGAGTTCACCGTCGCCGAGGAGGACACCGAGCGGGCCCGGCTCGCCGTCGAACTGGTCGCCGAGTACGCCGACTCGGTGCGTCGCGCCGGCACGCCGATGGCCGCCGGTGAGGAACGCCTGCTGCTCGACCAGGTGACCGCCGAACTGGCCGGTCTCGGTCGGCTCCAGACGCTGCTGGTCGACGACACCATCGAGGAGGTGCACATCCTCGGCTGCGACCAGGTGCGCATCACCCGGCACGGCGGCGGCGTCGACTGGGCCGACCCCATCGCCGACAGCGACGACGAGTTGGTGGAGATCCTTCAGGCGGCGGCCCGCCGGGCCGGTGCCACGGAACGCTCCCTGTCGACCTCGAAACCCACCCTGGACCTGCAACTGCCCGACGGCAGTCGACTGGCCGCGGTGTTCCTGGTCAGCCACCGTCCGTACGCGGTGATCCGCAAGCACAACACCCTCGACGTCAGCCTGGACGACCTGGCCGGCGGGCGGGGCGATCTCGACGAGATGATCGACCCACTGCTGCGGGACTTCCTCCGGGCGTCGATGCGGGCCGGGTTGAACATCATGGTCGCCGGGCTGGCCGGTGCCGGTAAGACCACGGTGATCCGGGCCATGATGAACGAGATCCCACCGGACGAGCCGTACGTCCTGCTGGAGGAGAGCCGGGAACTGCTCCCGGCGCGACGCGGCGAGCGGCATCGCGCGGTGATGAGCTTCGAGGCCCGGGAGGGGCACGGGGAACGCGGGCCGGACGGTCGGCCCGCCGGTGAGGTGAGCATCGCCGACCTGATCCCGGTCTCGCTGCGGATGGGTGTGCTGCGGATCATCGTCGGCGAGGTGCGGTCCCGGGAGATCGTGCCGATGCTCCAGGCGATGACCACCAGCCGGGGATCCATGTGCACCATCCACGCGCGTACGCCCGCCGGGGTGAGCGAGCGGATCATCGAGCTGGCGCTGTCGCACGGCCGGGAGATGACCGTCGACCAGGCCCGCCGGATGGCCGGCAACGCGCTCGACCTGATCGTCTACGTCAACGTCGACGACGAGACCGGCATCGGCGGGCGCAAACACCGCTTCGTCTCACACGTCGAGGAGGTCGTGGGGGTCGGTGAGGGCAGCCGGATCACCACCACGCAGGTCTTCGGTCCCGGCCCGGACGGTCGGGCGGTCCCGAAGCACCTGCCGGAACGGGTCCGGGACCAGCTGTTGCGGGTCGGCTACGACGCCCGGCTGCTGAGCCGTTGGATCGAGGCCGGTCAGGGCGCCTGGCGTCGCCCCCGGCAGACCCGACTCGGGCGGCGGTGAGCCGTGGGTACCAACGTCGAGCTGATCGCCCTGGTCTCGGGTGCGGCCTGTGTGGCCGGTCTGGTGCTGGCGGTCGTCGCGCTGGTCGGCACCCGTCGGCCACCCGGCCGGGCACCTGGGGCGGGCCCGGGGATCGAGCGGCTCTGGCGCGGCTCCGGCACCACCGCCCGCGAGCAGCGGGCACACCAGACACTGCTGGTGAGTGCGGTGATCGCGGGCGCGCTGGCCTTCCTGCTGACCGGCTTGCCGGTGGTCGGCCTGCTGGTCGCGGTGGCGGTACCGGGCACCCCGTGGCTGTTCTCGGTCGGCCGGGCCGAGCAGCGGGCCATCGCCCGGATCGAGGCGGTCGGCGAGTGGACCCGCCGACTCAAGGACGTCTCCGCCACCGGACAGGGACTCCAGCAGGCGATCATCGGCACGGTCACCACCGCGCCCGAGGAGATCCAGGAGGAGGTACGCCTGCTCGCCGCCCGGCTCCAGGCCGGCTGGCTGGCCCGCTCCGCGCTGCTGGCCTTCGCCGACGAGATCGGCGACCCGGTCTGCGACCAGGTGGTGGCGGCGCTCATCCTGCACCTCACTGACCGGGGTGAGCGTCTCGGCGATGTGCTCGGCTCGATCGCCTCGGCCGCCGCGGCCGAGGTGGCGACCCGCCGGGAAATCGAGGCCAAGCGCACCCAGCCCCGGTTCGCGGTCCGCTTCCTCACCGGGATGACGCTGGCCACCCTCGCGTACGGACTGCTCAACCGCGAATACGTCCAGCCCTACGACACCCCGTTCGGGCAGTTGGTGATGGCGGTGCTCGGTGCCGCCTTCGTGGGGCTGCTGGCCTGGGTGCGCTCGATGAGCCAACCGCCCCGACCGGCCCGTTTCCTGCCCGCGCCGGACCCGAGCGAGGTGGTGGCGTGAACCTGATCCTCACCTTGGCGGTGGTGGCCGGTGCCAGCTTCGGGTTGGGCGTGTTCCTGGTGGTCCGCGAGCTGGTGCCGGCGACCCCCGCGCTCGGCCCGGCGCTGCGCCGGCTGCACCAGCCGACGGGGGCCGCCCACACCGGTCCCGCCGACCGGCGGCTGGACTGGCTCACCGGGTTGGCGCGCTGGCTGCGCCCGCCACACCGGCAACTGGCCCTGCTCGACCGCACCCCCGAGCAGTACGCCCTCTCCCTGCTGTTGTCCGCCCTGATCGGGCTCTCCGCTCCGGCGCTGCTCAGCGTCACCCTGCTCAGCGTCGGCGTCTCGCTGCCGCTGGCCGTACCGGTGGTGGGCAGCCTCGGTCTGGCGCTGCTCTGCGCGCTGGTGGCGCACCGTTCGGTGCTGACCAAGGCCGACGCCGCGCGGGACGAGTTCCGCCAGGCGGTCTGCACCTACCTCGACCTGGTGGCGTTGCAGCTGTCCGCGGCGCACGGCCCGGTGCAGTCGCTGGAGCGGGCCGCCGCGATCTGCCAGGGCTGGGTCTTCGACCGCATCTCCGAGGCGCTGCGGATGGCCCAGATGCAGATGCACTCGCCCTGGGACGAGCTACGCGATCTCGCCGACCAGATCGGCATCCCCGAGCTGGGCGATGTCGGCGCGATCATGCGCTCCTCCGGCAGCGAGGGCGCGCAGGTGCACGAGACCCTCCGCAGTCGGGCCGACTCGCTGCGAGACCAGATCCGCACCGACAACCTGGCTCGGGCCGAGGGGGTGACGAGCCGGCTCGACATCCCTGGCGCGCTGCTGGTCTTCGTCCTGCTCGGCTTCGCCATCTATCCGTTCCTGGCCCGCCTCTAGGCCGACCCGAGTAAAGGAGCCCCGAATGACCGTCCTCACCTACGTACACGTCGCGCTACGGGCGCGGCTGGCCGAGCTGCGCGGTGACCGTGGCGACAGCCCGGTGCCGACAGCTGTGATCATCTTCGGCCTGGTGGCCGTGGCGATGGCGGTGACCGCCGCCGCCCTCGGCGCGGCCAACGACTGGATGAGCAACATCCCGAGCCACCAGAACCCGACGGCCCCCTGATCAATGCGCCGTACCCTCTCCACCGGCTGGTGCCGGGTGGTCGCCGCCACCCGGCACCGTCGGTTGCCCGGCGACGGCGAGCGGGGCGGCAACCCGGTGGAGTTGGCGGTGGCGCTACCGGCGGTCCTGCTGATGCTGTTCGCCTCGATCCAGGTCGCCGCCGTCTTCGTCGCCCGGTCGACCGCGCTCAACGCGGCGCAGAGCGGGGTCAACGCGGCGCGGCTCCTCGACGCCCCGGCGGGGGCCGGTGAGGAACGCGCCGCCCGGTTCCTCCGGACCGCCGGGGACTGGCTGGTCGACTGGGACGAGCCGGGGCCGAGTTGCGCCGTCACGGACACCGACGTGACCTGCACGGTGACCGGCCGGGCCCTCTCAGTGGTGCCGGGGGTGCGCTTCTCCGTCAGGCAGACGGCACACGGGACAGCCGAACGATGGACCGAGCCGTGATGAGCCGGGGCTCCGTGTCGATCGAGGTGGCGGTGCTGGCACCGGCATTCGTGGCGATGATGGTGCTGGGCGGGGTCGCCGGGCGTACCGCGGTGGCCAGCGCGGCGTTGGAAGCCGCCGCGCACGATGCGGCGCGGGCCGCGTCGATCTCCCGCGACGCCTCCACCGCGCGTGCGGCGGCCCGGGAAGCGGCCCGGCAGCAACTCGACTGGCGGGGCGTGGCCTGCACCAGCGCCCCACAGGTGACCTTCCGCGGCTCGGTCGACGGTCGCTCGACCACCTTCAATCAGGCGTTCGGCAGCGCCATCGGGCAGGAGGCGTCGGTCACCGTCGAGGTCGCCTGCACCGTCTCCTACGCCGACATCCGACTTCCGGCACTGCGGATGCCGAACGGGCAGCGGATCACCGCCTCGTTCACCTCGCCGCTGGACCGTTACCGGAGCCGGCGATGACGGCCGCACGCGGTGACGCCGGCCGGGTGAGCATCTTCCTCGCCGTGGCCCTGCTCGGGGTACTCGGCATCATCGGCATGGCGTTCGACGGCGCCGGCCAGCTCCGGACGCTCCAACGCGCCGAGAACCTGGCCGCCGAGGCGGCCCGCGCCGGAGGCCAGGCGATCGACCGGGCGACCGCCATCGAGGGCGGCCCGAAGCGGATAGACCAGGCCCAGGCCCGCATCGCCGTCCGGGACTACCTGACCGCCGCCGGGGCCGACAACTACACGGTGGTCTTTCCCGTGGTCGACGGCGAAACCCTGATCCGGGTACGCGTCCAGGTCACCTACGACCGGGCGATGCTCGGCCTGTTCGGCTTCTCCAACACCGTCACCGTCTCCGGTGAGGCGACCGCACGGGCGCTGACCGGGGCTCCCTAGGAAGGAAGGTAGCCATGGCCGCATCGGGTGGCACCGCCGCACGGCGGGTCGGTCGGGCGCTGACCGGGTTCGGTGCGCTGGTCGTACTGGTCGGCCTGCTGGTCGGCGGGCCGATCGCCCTGCTGGCCTTCGCCGGCAACCCCCTCCCCGACCACGTACCCACACTCGCGGAGATCGGCAGCACGCTGACCAGCCGCGACGACGGGCAACTCTTCCTGCGGGCACTGGCGATCGTCGGTTGGTTCGGCTGGGCCACCTTCGCCCTCTCCGTGCTCGTGGAGTTGGGCGCGCAGGCGCTGGATCGGCCCGCTCCCCGGTTGCCCGGCATGGGTCGGCAGCAGCGGGCCGCCGCAGCGTTGGTGGGATCGGTCGCGCTGATCCTCGCCGCCAGCCCGGCCGCCACGGCCGCCACCACCGGATACGCCGCCCCCGCGTACGCGCCGTCGGCGAGCGGGCCGGCGGTGGTCGCCATGGCCGCACCCTCGACGACCGGGCCGACGACGACGGCCGTACGGGCGACGGACGACACCTCCAGCCACGCACCGGTGTACCGGGTCGCCAAGGGCGACTACCTGGGCGGGGTCGCCGACCGGTATCTCGACGACTTCGACGACTACCACCGTCTCGCCGCGCTCAACAAGCTGCGCGACCCGGACCGGATCCGTCCCGGTCAGCTGATCAAACTGCCCGGTGACGCACGCGACCAGGGTTCCCGGCCACACGCCACCGGGCGGTTGGTCGCGCCGAAGCCCCGGCCCGCACCCGGCCCGGAGCGCACCGAGCAGACCCGTCCGGCGCCGGAGCGGCCGGACAGCTCGACCCAACAGCCCGGCGAGGCGGTGGAGCTGCCCGGCGGCTCGACGCAACAACCTGACGGCGCGACGGACCGAGCCGGTAAGGCCACGCCCGCTCCGGTGCCGACCGAGCAGCGGCAGCCGGAACCGTCACGAGATGAGACGTCGGAGGACCACTCCCCGGTGGTGACGGTGGGCGCGGCTCGGGCCGGTGAACCCGACGGGGTGAACCGTCCGCTCGCCGTCTCCGCGGTACTGGCCGTGGCCAGCATCGTCGGCGCGCAGATCGGGGCGGTGCTGGGCCTGCGCCGTCGGCCCGCCACTTCCCGGCACCACCCGAGCGGCCACGTTCCCCGGGAGTTGCCCGTGGGTCGACACCGCCGGGACTGACCCCGGCACGGGCTCGGCGTCCGCGCGTGCCCGCAACGGGGCGGCCGGGGCCCGCGACGAGGCGGGTCGAGCGGGCGGGCGACCGCCCGTCAGGGCAGCCGGGCCTCCAGGCGACCGTCTACGATCCGGGTCGGTAGGACCTGCTGGTCGTTCGGGGACGGGCCGTGCACCACCTCGCCCCCGTTGAGGCGGAAGGTGCTGCCGTGCCACGGGCACACCACGCACGCGTGCCCGTCGACCTCGCGTACCTCGCCCTCGCCGAGCGGGCCGCTCTGGTGCGGGCAGCGCTCCAGCATGACGGTCACGTCGTCGCCGTGCCGGTAGAGGATCACCGATACATCGTCGACCTTGCGGGTGACGAGTTGCCGCTGCGGCAGGCTGGTCATCTCCGCGACCGGGTGCCAGCCATCGCTGATCAGATGCAGGTCGGAGACGCTGACGTTCACCTGGGCACCCTGCTTGTACGCCAGGTGCCCGCCGAGGTACGCCCCGGCACCGGCGGCGCTGAGCCCGAGCCACCCGAGGGTACGCCCGAGCCCGTGCCGACCGGACAGGCGCGCGGCCAGCGAGGCGCCGTACAGCGCCAACCCGACGGAGTTCGACGCGGCGTGCACCAGGCCGACCCGGCGCTGGTCGCGGGAGAGCCCCGCCCAGTCGTTGAGCCCGGCGACCGCCGCCGGCAGCGCGCTCAGCGTGCCGACCGCGGTCAGGGTGGTGGCCGCCCTCCGCTGGCCGGGCATCAGGTCCAGCACGGCCGCGCTGATCCACGCGCCGACCGGCACCTGCACCAGCGCCGGATGCAGTGGATGGGCCAGCCAGACGCCGTGCAGCAGGTCACGCACCCGTTGCGGGCGCAGCACCCCCTGCACTCTCTGCTGCAACCGGTCACCGAACCGGTCGAGGCCGGAGGCTTGCTCGATTTTCGTCAACAACGCTCGCACGGGTAACGACTTCCCGCCGTACGCCGACGCAAACCGGTCGTCGGGGACGAACCGCCATCGGACCGGGGATTCAGCTCATCGTCCCAGGTTGCTCAGCGCGTCGGAGATCGCCCGGTGGAAGGTCGGGTACGCGTAGATCATGTGTCGGAGCTGGGTCAGCGGGACGGCCGCGTGCACGGCCACCGCCAGGCCGGACAGCACCTCACCGCCGGCTGGACCGACCGAGGTGGCACCGATCAACACCCCCTGGTCGGCGTCGGCGACGAGCTTGACGAAACCGACCTCGTCGGTGCGGTGGATCCAGCCCCGGGCCGACGACGGCAGCCGGGTGAAGCCGACCTGCACGTTGACGCCGCGCTCACGGGCCTGCTGCTCGGTGAGGCCGACCGCGCCGATCTCCGGATCGGTGAAGGTGACCCGGGGCAGCGCCCGGTAGTCGGCGCGGGGCACCGACCCGGCCGAGCCGCCCGCGCCGGTGCCGGCCAGCGAACTGGCCGCGCCGGCCGCACCGCCGACCACGCTGGCCATCCCGCTCGGGTCCGCGCCGCTGTCCGCGCGCCGGAAGTGGTCGAGCAGGTCGGCGACCACGATGGACGCCTGGTACATGGCGACGTGGGTGAAGGCACCCTCGCCGGTGACGTCACCGACCGCCCAGATCCCGTCGGTGACGTGCAGCCGGTCGTCCACCCGCAGGTACCGCCCGCTGGTGTCGACGCCGATTGAGTCCAGCCCCAACTCCTCGAGGTGGGCGCGGCGACCGGTCACCACCAGCAGTCGTTCGGCGGTGAACTCCTCACCCTCGGAGCCGTGCAGGGTGAAAACCGCGTCGTCGTACTCCACCCGAGCGGCCTTGACCCCGGTGTGGATCTCCACCCCGTCCGCCCGCAGTGCGGTCGCCGCCGCCTCGGACGACTCCGGCTCCTCGACGGCCAGCACCCGATCGAGCGCCTCGACCACGGTGACGCGTACGCCGAAGCGGGCGAACACCTGGGCCAACTCCAGCCCGATCGCCCCACCGCCCAGCACCAGCAACGAGGCAGGCAACCGCTCGACCTCGATGGCCGCCCGGTTGGTCCAGTACGGGGTCTGCGCCAATCCCTCCACCGGCGGCACCGAGGGACGCGTGCCGGTGCCCAGCACGATGCCGTGGCGTGCCTGGAAGACCTGGTCACCGACCCGGACCCGGCCGGGGCCGTCGATCCGGCCGCTGCCCCGGACGAAGCGCCCGCCCTTGTCGGTGAACCGCTGCACCGCCACCCGATCGTCCCAGTTGTCGGTGGCCTCCGCGCGGATCCGCTGCGCCACCGGCGTCCAGTCCGCAGTGAGCTGCACGGTGCCCGCGAGACCGTCGACCCGACGGGCCTCGGCGAGCGCGTTCGCCGCCCGGATCATCATCTTGCTCGGGACACAGCCCCAGTACGGGCACTCCCCACCGACCAGGTCCCGTTCGATGCCGACCACGGTGAGTCCGGCCTCCGCGAGCCGACCGGCCACCTCCTCCCCACCGACACCGAGCCCGAGCACCACCACGTCCACCAGTTCCGGCTCCGCCATGTCGCCCAGCATCGCGCACCGGCCTGTCGTCGGCCAGCGGGTCGCGCGGATGCCGGCTCACCGCAACGGCGGTCCGGGCACCTCGACCGGGGTGCCGGCCGGGGTCAGCAGGGCGCGGGTGGCCACCGCGAGCCGACGCCGCTGCGGCACCGTGGCCCGGCGGGCGAAGACGTCGTAGCCCTGGGCGGCCACCTCGTCGAGGATGCCGCCGTAGAGCAGGTAGGCCGTGCGGATGCAGGCCTGTGAGGCACCGTCGAGCAGGACCACACCCGGCGCGGCGGCGACGTAGTGCGCCTGGGCACGAGCCACCTCGTACCGGATCAACTCCCGAACCGGTTCGGTGGCCCGCCCGGCGGCGTGGCAGGCCAACAGGTCGTCCCGCGTCACGCCGAAGGCGGCCAGGTCCTCGTCGGGCAGGTACGTCCGGCCGCGAACCAGGTCCTCACCGACGTCCCGGATGAAGTTGGTCAGCTGGAACGCGAAGCCGAGCTGCCGGGCGGGCTCGCGGGCCGCCGCCGGATCGGAGCTGCCCAGGATCGGCAGCATCATCGTGCCGATGACCGCCGCCGACCCCTCCATGTAGTCCAGCAGGTGCTCGTAGGTGCGGTAGGAGGTGACGGTCAGGTCCATCGCCATGCTCTTGAGGAACGAGGCGAAGTCCTCCCGGTCGAGGTTGAAGACGGCGATGGTGTGCAGCACCGCCGGGAGCAACGGATCGGTCACCGGCGCACCGTGCAGCCCGGCGACGAACCGACCCGCCCAGTCGTCCAGTCGGGCCGCACGCGCGGCCGGTGGCAGGGCGTCGGTCTGATCGACGATCTCGTCGGCGTAGCGCGTGAATCCATATAAAGCGTGCACATGCCGCCGTTTCCAAGCGGGCAGCAGCCGGGTGGCGAGATAGTAAGTACGGCCATGACGTCTGTGCAGTTCGCGGCATCTGTCGTAGGCATCGGCGAGATCCAAGTCCACCGGCCCCTCCTCTAAATCGACGCACCAATCGACGCAACCTGTACCCTAGGGTACGCTCGGCGGCATGGCCAGCGATGAACCAACGGGTAACCTCCTCCGGGTGGTGAATGAGCAGCCGATCGGTGGAGTCGACCCGATCGCTGCCGTCCTGGCCGCCTACACGCGGGACCTCGTCACCGCCGTCGACACCACCCTGGCCGAGTTCCTCGATGCCGAGGTCGACGCACTCACCGCTATCGACCCGGCGATGGGCGGTTTCGCCGCCACCGCCCGCGACTGCGTCCTCTCGGGCGGCAAGCGGGTCCGGCCCACGTTCGCCTACTGGGGGTGGCGCGGCGCGGTCGGCGGCAACACGCCGGTCACCCCGGTGCTGCCCGCACTGGCCACCCTGGAGTTGCTGCACACCTTCGCGCTGGTGCACGACGACGTGATGGACGCCTCCGCTACCCGACGCGGCCGACCGACCGCGCACGTCGCGGTGGCCGCCCAGCACGCGGCGGCGGGTCGCAGCGGCGACTCGGGGCGCTTCGGTGAGGCGGTCGCGGTCCTCATCGGCGATCTCTGCATGGTCTGGGCCGACCAACTCATGGCCCTCGCCGACCTGCCGGCGGACCGGCTGCTCCAGGTCCGGCGTGGCTACGACCGGATGCGGGTGGAGACGGTCGCCGGGCAGTACCTCGACGTGCTCGGCGAGACCGACCCGGAGAGCTGGTCGGTGGACCGCGCGCTCCGGGTGGCCCGGTACAAGACCGCCAGCTACACCGTGCAGCGACCGCTGCTCTTCGGGGCCAGCCTGGCCGGCGTCGACCCGGACGGCCCGCTGGCCACCGCGTACACCCGCTACGGCCTCGCCGTCGGCGAGGCTTTCCAGCTCTGCGACGACCTGCTCGGGGTCTTCGGTGACCCGACCACCACCGGCAAACCGGCTGGGGACGACCTGCGCACCGGCAAGCCGACGGCGCTGCTCGTACTGGCCCGGGAGTTGGCCACGCCGGCCCAGTTGCGGGCCCTCGACGACACCGACCGGCACGCCGCCGAGCCGGAGATCGCCCGCCTCGCCGAGGTCGTGGTGGACACCGGGGCGGTGCGACGGATCGAGCGGATGATCGACGAACGGGTCGAGGAGGCGCTGGCCGCGCTCGACACGGTCGCCGTCGACGAGACCGCCCGCACCGCACTGGTCGGCCTCGCGATCGCCGCCACCCACCGGCGGGCATGATGGGCTTCCTGCATAGAGAGGTGGTCGCCGGTGCGGACCGTTGACGGGCGTACTGATCAGGTAGTGGTTGTCGGTGCCGGTCTCGGCGGGCTGGCCTGCGCGCTGCACCTGGCCGGCAGCGGACGCCAGGTGACCGTGCTGGAACGCGAGCCGGTGCCGGGCGGGCGGGCCGGTCGGCTCAGCGTCGACGGCTACGAGTTCGACACCGGACCCACGGTGCTCACCATGCCCGACCTGATCGCCGAGGCGCTGGCCGCGGTCGGCGAGGAGCTGACCGACTGGCTCGATCTGATGCCGCTCGATCCGGCCTACCGTGCCTACTACCCGGACGGCTCCACGCTCGATGTGCTCACCGACACGGCTGCGATGGCGGCGGAGATCTCCCGGGTCTGCGGGCCTCGGGAGGCCGACGGCTACCTGCGGTTCGTCGACTTCGCCCGGAACCTGTGGCGCCTGGAACGGGCCGATTTCATCGAGCGCAATCTCGACGCCCCGACCGACCTACTCACCGGCAACCTGCTCAAACTGGTCGCCACGGGCGCCTTCCGGCGGCTGCAAACCAAGATCGACCAGTTCTTCCGCGACCCGCGTACCCGGCGGATCTTCTCCTTCCAGGCGATGTACGCCGGGCTCGCCCCGCACGACGCGCTGGCCATCTACGCGGTCATCGCGTACCTCGACTCGGTGGCCGGGGTCTTCTTCCCGCGCGGCGGCATCCACGCGGTCTCCCGAGGACTGGCCGGTGCCGCCGAGAAGCACGGCGTGAAGATCCGGTACGGCACCACGGTCGACCGGGTGGAAACCGCGAACGGCCGGGCGACCGGAGTGGTGACCGCCGACGGGGAGTTCGTACCCGCCGACGCCGTGGTCCTCAATCCGGACCTTCCGGTGGCCTACCGCGACCTGCTGCCGCCAGCCCGGCAGCGCCGGCTCACCTACTCACCCTCGTGTGTCGTGCTGCACGTCGGCTCGACCCAGGGATACCGACGCATCGCCCATCACAACATCCACTTCGGGCGGGCCTGGCAGGGCACCTTCGACGAGGTCATCCGCCAGGGAAACCTGATGTCCGACCCATCCCTGCTGGTCACCAACCCGAGCCGGACGGATCCGGCGGTGGCGCCGACCGATCGGCACACCTACTACGTGCTGGCTCCGGTGCCGAACCTCGAACGGGCGCCGTTCGACTGGCGCGGCGACCTCACCGCCCGGTACACCGATCAGCTCATCACCACCCTGGAGGAGCGCGGCTACGTCGGCTTCGGCGCGGGCGTCGAGGTGCTGCGGGCGATCACCCCGGCGGACTGGGCCGAGCAGGGCATGGCGGCCGGTACGCCGTTCGCCTCCGCACACACCCTGTTCCAGACCGGCCCGTTCCGGCCGTCCAATCTGCACCGTTCGCTGTCCAACGTGGTCTTCGTCGGCTCGGGCACCCAACCCGGCGTCGGCGTACCGATGGTGCTCATCTCTGGCAAGCTTGCCGCGGCCCGGATCACCGGGAAGCAGCAGTGAGCTCGACCAGCGAAGCGGTGCCGAGCCCTGCGGTCAGGAACGGAGGAGCGCGTTGATGCCGCAGTCCCGGGAGAGCCACCTCGTCGAGTTGGTCGACGACAGCGGCCGGCCGGTCGGGGAGGCCACGGTGGCCGCCGCCCACCAGCCGCCTGGTCAACTGCACCGGGCGTTCTCCGTCCTACTCGTCGCGCCCGACGGCCGGGTGCTGCTTCAGCGCCGCGCCGCGACGAAGACCCGCTTCCCGTTGCGCTGGGCGAACTCCTGCTGCGGCCACCCCCAGCCGGGCGAGACCCTGGCCGAGGCCGCCAACCGGCGACTGACGGAGGAGTTGGGTGCCGACCCGGTGCCGCTGCGCGAGATCGGCGTCTACGTCTACCGTGCCGAGGACCCGGCCACCGGGCGGGTCGAGGTGGAGTACGACCACGTCCTGTGCGGCGAGTTCCACACCGACGGGTCACTACGCCCGGAGCCGACCGAGGTGGCGGAGCTGCGCTGGGTCGAGCCGGACCAACTGGCCGCCGCGCTGCACCACGATCCCGACGCCTACGCCCCGTGGCTGAGTGGCGTACTGGATCGACTCCTGCAACTGCCCGGGCAGCCGGACGACGACGCGCCGGAGCGGCCAGGTGGCCGATGAGGCGCTGAGCGCGGGCATCGTCGCCCGCCGCCTGGGGGTCGCGGTGACCACGCTACGTACCTGGCACCAGCGGTACGGCCTCGGGCCCAGCCACCATGTTCCGGGCCATCACCGGCGCTACACACCGGCCGACCTGGCCCGGCTAGAGGTGATGCGACGACTCACCGCCGAAGGGGTAAGCCCCGCCGAGGCGGCCCGATGGGCCCGGCAGGCACCCGACAGCCTCGCCTCCGTCGGCACCGCCGACCCGCGCCGGGCACGCGACGGCGGCGGTACGACCATCCCCGTCGGGCGTGCCGGACCGGCGGCCCGGGGGCTGGCCCGTGCCGCGATGCGGCTGGACGCCGACGCCATCAGCGAGGCGGTCGCCCAGGCCCTCGCCGCCGACGGCGTGGTGACGACCTGGGATCGGCTGCTGCGTCCGCTGCTCGTGGGTATCGGCGAGCGGCACGCCGCCACCGGCGCGCTGGTCGAGGTCGAGCATCTGGTGACCCGCTGCGTATCGACGGCGTTGGGCTCGGTGGCATCCGCCAACCCTGCCTGCGGGCCGCCACGCGTGCTGCTCTCCTGCGCCGACGAGGAGCAGCACAGCCTGCCGCTGGAGGCCCTGGCCGCAGCGCTGGCCGAGGCCGGCGTCGGCTACCGGATGCTCGGTGCCCGGGTGCCGGTGGCGGCACTGCTCGCCGCGATCGCCCGGACCGGACCGGCCGCGGTCGTGCTCTGGTCGCACACTCCGGCCACCGCCGATCCGGCCCAACTCACCGCTCTGCTGACCACGCCGAGCCGACCGCTGCTGGTGCTCGCGGCCGGTCCGGGCTGGCAGGCCCGGACCCTGCCGGTCGGGGTAGTCAGCCCGGCCGACCTGACGGAGGCACTATCCCTCACCGTCGCCCTGCTCGACTCGCTGGACCGCCCGGCCGCCTCCTGACCGCTCGTCGGGGACCGGCAGCCTCACCCATCGACGCCGGACCCCGCATCGGCACGGAGGGCGCTCACGTCCTGACCCGCCGTCCATCGACTCAAATCGGGTGAACTAGCGTCGGGGGGTCCGCGTACCCCGAACCCCTCTCGGGAGCGAACGATGCGCCACCCCGCTCTGCTGGCTTTCCTGGTCGTCCTGCTCGTCGCCGGTTGCGGCGGCGACAGCGGCGGCACCCCGGAGGCCACCGCACCCACCAGTCCGCCGCCCTCGGCCGCCCTTCCGCCGGAGGCGTCCCCGTCCCCGTCGCCGACCCGCACCGTGCCGCCGAAGCCACGGCTACGACCGCTGCCGAAGAAGCTGCCGGCCGGCCTGGTCCGCACCACCGGCTCCGAGAAGGTGGCCCTCACCTTCGACGACGGGCCGAGCCCGGCCTGGACGCCGAAGGTGCTCGACCAGTTGAAGGCGGCCAAGGTGAAGGCCACCTTCTGCGTGGTCGGCTCACAGGTCCGTAAGCATCCGGCCCTGCTCCGGCGGATCGTCCGGGAGGGGCACCAGCTCTGCAACCACAGCTGGAACCACGATCTCGACCTGGCCCGACGGCCGGTTGCCGAGATCCGCGCCGACCTGGCCCGCACGAACAAGGAGATCCGGCGGGCGGTGCCGGACGCGGAGGTGCCGTTCTACCGACAGCCCGGCGGCCGGTGGACCGCCGAGGTGGTGAAGGTCGCCAAGCAGCTCGACATGCGCTCACTGCACTGGACCGTCGACCCGCAGGACTGGGCCAAGCCGACCGCGGCCACCATCGCGAAGCGGGTGAAGCGGGCCGCCCGTCCCGGTGCGGTGGTCCTGCTGCACGACGGCGGCGGCGACCGGGCGGCGACCCTCGCGGCCTGCGCCAAATTGATCAAAGGGCTGAAGCGCGACCACGGCGTCGCGAAGATCGCCTAGAGACGGCTTCCAGCTGCGGGTTTCCGGCGCGTTGTGGCTGCCGCCATACCGGTTTGGCCGACCGGTGCGCCATCACGTATGCTTTCGAAGCCTCCGGCGGGGCCGGATGGGAGCAAGACCGTTCAGCGTTGCGAGTATGCAATGATGGCGGGGCCGCCCTCATCGTCTAGCGGCCCAGGACGCCGCCCTTTCAAGGCGGTAGCACGGGTTCGAATCCCGTTGGGGGCACGGTTCGGCTCAGGTCGAATGCAACACCAGCAAGGTCCTGTGGAGCAGTTGGAGTGCTCGCCGCCCTGTCAAGGCGGAGGTCGCGGGTTCAAGTCCCGTCAGGACCGCAAGCGCTGACGCCGCGCCATCGCGCGGCGTTCTGCGTATCGGGCATGTGACCCGTCCCAGCGGTGATCCCGCCGGTTGGGTAGCATGGTCCGAGCACCACGGCCAGGTAGCTCAGTTGGTACGAGCGTCCGACTGAAAATCGGAAGGTCGGCGGTTCGACCCCGCCCCTGGCCACATAGCCTTTCGCCGGGCTATTGCAACGCCGATCAGCGGAAACGCCGGTCGGCGTTTTGCTTTGTGCCCAGAGATCCCGCCTGTCCGGTGCAACCCTCGTTGACCCCGAGATCCCTCTGACGACCGACTCTTGTTGCGCGGGGATTGCACGGACAGACCTTGCTACTCACGCAAGCGTCCATGGTCCCGACGCTGCCCAAGTCCCTCACCCGTCGTCCACGAGGGAAGCCAGTAGTGATGCTGAAACTACTCTCCGTAGCTGACGCTCGCGCTGGCTCGAACTCTCGCTCGCGCTCTGTAGTTACAAACCCAGCCTCCAAATGTAAGTTTTCGCCTCGAGGCTTTAGATGTGACCTCGAGTGCTGGGTAGACTTGCTAGAGGTACGACGGCGGGAGTATCAGGACCACCTGCTGCGGACCAGCATGACCGGCAAGTTCGATCCGTGGATCCGGTTCTTCTCCGAGGCAGTACGAGCACAGGCCGTCCTGGCTGTTGACCGCATCGACGCTCTGCTCGACTGGAAGCAGCACGCGCTTGACCGCCTCAGAGAGGCGAATGTTCGCGGCGTCGCAGCCAGGATCGTCGAGGATCTGATCGGTTACCCCATGCTCACCCCGACCACTGCAGCCCAGATGTACAGCGTCTCCTACCCAGCTGTGAACACTGCCATCCGTCGGCTAGAGCACCTCGGAATCCTCCAAGAGCGGACGGGGCGTCGTTACGCTCGCGTCTTCGCCGCCAAGGACGTACTCCGAATCATCGATGCTCGATAGCCCGCCAGGCAGTCGAGTGAACCCGGCACGCCACCCGCCATCCTGACTCTGCAGGCTGGAGCGGCCTGGTCGCCGCCTTCGAGCTCTCGACCAGTGAGAGGGTTTCGCACCGGCGTCGGAGCAAGAAGTATGGCTTCATGCCGCTGAACATCTGGTGGTCTGATCGTCCTGCCGAGAGGTTCTGGATGGAGATCACCGACCGGGACCTACTCGGAGACGACCTCACAGCCCCCCGCTTCGACGGCAGTGGCAAGGAGAACTGGTCCTACGCCCTGGTTTCGGAGACTCGAACAGGCGACGTCGTCTTTCACTACCACTTGCCGCACGGGAGTCCTCCTGCTGCTCGTTCTTCGCCTTCACCGTCTCCCGACCCGACCCGACGTCACTGACCATGGACGTCCGCGTACCGGCCGGGTACGTCGACGTGCTCGACGGCCTCGCCGACCGGGCCGCCGTCGTGCGGCGGCGACGGGGATGATCAGGTCCTAGCCGTCCTGCTGCCGGTGCGGTGGTGTCACACCGCTCTGGATCGCCTCCCACACGCTGCGGCCCGCCTGGAGCAGCGTCTCGCCCGCCCGCTCGGCGAACTGTCGCCCGGACGTCGGACCGTGGTCAGGCGGCTCGTGCTCCGGCGGCGCAGTCCCGTCGTCCGGCTCCCGGCCCTGGTCCCGGTCGTCGGGCCCGCCTCCGGTCGTCCGGTCGCTGACCGCGCCGATGGCACCCACCTGCTGCCCCAGGTCGTCGGTCGCACCGCCGGGCGGTCCACCCACCGGTCCCGCCCGTTCGGCTGCCCGACCCGACGGCTCGGCCTCCGGCGCACCGACCGGCCCCCCGGGCCGGGCGAGCGGACCACCCGGCGTAGCGGCGGGCCGGGCGAGCGGACCATCGGCCGGGGCGGCGGTCGGCGGCAGCGGCCCGGTCCGTCGCAGGGCGGGGTCCGGGCGCCCCACCGCCTGACCGGCGGCAGGTCCGACAGCGGCAGCCAGCTGCTCACCCGCGCCGGCCGCCGTTTCCGCCGCGCGGTCCACCTCCTCCAATGCGACGCTCGCGGAACGGGCGAGCGCGTCGATGACCTGCGGATTCCGGTCGATCGTGGTGAGCGCGCGGTCGAGGATCGTCACCAGCTTCTCCAGGCGTACCTTCAGCAGGGCCTGCGCCTCCACGCCCTCGATGTCGAGTTCGACCCCCTCGACGTGTACGCGGATACCGGCGTCGAGCTGGAGCAGTCCGGCGAGCCGGGCACGCAGCGACAGGTCGGCGTCCAACTGGTCCACGGAGAGCTGGATCGACCTGACCGAGACGTTGGGCACGTCGAGCAGTACGTCCGGCTCGGGCTCGCCACCACCGACTGGACCGGGCGACCGCCCGGCTTCGCTGTCTGTCATGTTCCCGCTCCACCTCACCGTCGCATCACCCGGCGACGTTCCCGCCGCGCATACCCGCTCTGCGGACGGCCATCCCGGTGCGCCGCGCCGCCACCAACCCGAACTAGATCGACATCCGTGAGTACTGCGATCACCAGGCGGGACGTACATCCGAGAAAGCTGCGCATCCGGGCATGAGCCGGTATGGTCCGGGCCCATGGGACAGGGGATGGCCGAACCTGCCAACATCCAGCAGGATCTTGAGCGGTTCGCACTCCGCAGCACCCTGTTCGTTCCCGTCTCGGCCGAACGTGCGTACGACGTCTTCACCGGCCGGATCGCCGACTGGTGGGTCATGGAGTACACCTGGTCCGGCCCCGCCCTCCTGGCTGAGTTGGGCATGGAGCCCCGCCCCGGCGGGATGCTCTACGAGATCGGCCCCTACGGATTCCGCAACGACTGGGGGCGGGTACTCACCTGGGATCCGCCGCGCCGCCTGGTGTTCACCTGGCAGATCGGTGCGGATCGCGCACCGGTGCCCGATCCGGCGCGGGCCAGCGAGGTCGAGGTGCTCTTCACGCCCACCGAATCCGGCACCCTCGTCGAGGTGGCGCACCGGCACTTCGACCGGCACGGCACGGCCGCCGAGGGATACCGGCGAGCCCTGACCGCCGGCTGGCACGAGTTGCTCTCCCGCTACGCGGCGACACTGATCCACTCACCGGCATGAGCGCCACACCGGGCACCGCGACCGACCCGTGCGGTCAGGCCGCCCGGTGCCGCAGCGTCGCCACGGTCGAGCCGGCCAAGGTGAGCAGACACTCGGGCAGCAGCCCGTCGGCAGCCGCCGCGCCGAACAGCGCCCGGCCGGTGTCGAGGTCGTCGTTGGCGTACGCGCTGACGAAGCGGGCCACCCACCGGGCGTCGTACCTGGCCTGGTCGATGCCGGGAAAGTCGAGCGCGCAGACGCCGGGCGGCACCGGATCGCCGACCATCGTCGCGGCCAGGCACCACGCCACGTCGTACGCGCCGGCCAGGCCGTCCCGGTCGACCACTTCGTCGAAGGTACCCACCACGGCGTCGGTGTCCCCGGCGAGAGCCGAGTTGAGGATGGCGGTGGCATCCTCGAACATTTGCTGTGGCGAGTCGGTCACGGAACGCACAGTACGGGTACCGGTCAAGGAACCCACGGTGATTACTCTCCGCTCATGGTGGAGGCGACCTGCGGATAGGCCAGGCTCCACGGTCCCGCCGCCGGTCACGGCACGCTAGTCTGCGCAGCGGACCTTCGCCCGAGGAAGGACGACCATGCACATGTCGCGCGGCTCGCGTACGGCCATCCTGGCTGTCTGCGCCACGGTCCTGCTCGCCACCAGCGCCTGCGGGGATGACCAGCCCGAAGAGGCGACCACCCAACAGGTGCGCCTCTACGGCACGGACGGCAACATGCTCAACTCGTACCCGGAAGAGTTGAAGGATCGTGCCAACCTGGTCGACGGGATGAAGGGCACCACGCCGCTCACACCGCTGCCGGACAACTTCAAGAACCGGCTACGGTCCGTGGACCCTGAGCTGACCGACTACCTCTACGCCGCCGAGGCGTACGACGCGGTGGTGATCAGCGCGCTCGCCGCACAGCTCGCCGGGTCGACCGAACCCACGGCCATCGCCAAGCAGATCGTGGGCGTCACCAACGGCGGCACCAGCTGCACCTCGGTGAACCAGTGTCTGCGGCTGGCCCGGCAGGGCACCGACATCGAGTACCGCAGCGTGTCGATCACCCGGGCCGGCTTCACGGACGCGGGCGAACCGGCCACCGCCAGTTACGCCACCCTGCACTTCGACGGTCAGCAGCTCAACGACGCCAAGACGGAGTTCGTCGGCGCCGGTGACGAGTCGGCGGCCAGCAAGAAGTCCCCGCCGAAGCCCAAGAAGCAGACCGGCGTTTCCAGCGCGGAGACCGGCGCACCCCTGGTCCTCGGTGGCCTGTTGCCCAAGACCGGTGACCTGGCGCTGGCCAACCCGCCGCTCGCGGCCGGTGCGGCGCTGGCGCTCAAGGAGGTCAACGCCGCTGGCGGGGTGCTCGGCGAGGACGTGGTGTGGATCGACGGTGACGACGGCACCAACCCGGCCGTGGCCAAGGCGACGGTGGCCAGCCACGTCGAGGCGGGCGTACACGTGATCATCGGTGCCGGCGGTTCGGGTATCTCCGCGGCCGTGCTGCCGGACGTGGTGGAGGCCGGGCTGATCCTGTTCTCGCCGTCGAACACGGCGGCCAGCCTGACCGACGCCGACGACAAGGGTCTCTACTTCCGCACCGCGCCGCCGGACAGCCTCCAGGGGCGGGCGCTGGCCGACGTCATCCTCCGGGACGGCCCGCAGAAGATCGCGCTCGTGGCGCGTCAGGACTCCTACGGCGAGGGTCTCCGGGAGGTCGTCCGGGCCGAGCTGGAGCGGGCCGGATTCGGCGGCGACAAGGTCAAGCTGCTCGGCTACGAGCCGGTCGAGGACGCCGAGGCCACTCCGATCAACTTCGCCGAGGGCGCCAAGCAGATCAAGGAGTTCGGTGCCGACGCGGTGCTGATCATCGGCTTCAGCGAGTCCGCCGCGGTGATCCGGGCGCTCGCCGACGCAGAGGTGCCGCTGGCGGCGCTGGCCGCCTCCTGAGCCACCCCTGACGCGGACGGCCGCACCGTGTGACGGTGCGGCCGTCGCTGCTGTGCGGGGTAGCTCAGCGCCCGCGTCGCCGTTCCAGGAACTCGGTCATCCGGCGCTGCTTCTCCTCGTCGGTGAAGAGGACCGCCTGACTGACCAGGTCCAGCTGCGGATGCGCGCTGGCCGGAGCGTCGACGGCGAGCTTGGTGAGCCGCAGCGCCAAGGCCGACCCCTTGGCCATCTCGTCGATCAGGGCGTGGGCCGTCGGCAGCAGTTCCTCCGGTGCGGCCACCACCCGGTTGACCAGCCCGATCCGCAGCGCCTCCGCCGCGTCCACCCGCCGGCCGGTGAACAGCAGTTCCTTGGCCAGGGTCTCGCCGACCAGCGCGGGCAGCCGGTGCGTGGCGCCAGCGCCGGCCAGGATGCCGAGCCGCACCTCCGGCTGGCCGAAGACCGCCCGCTCCGAGCAGACCCGAAGATCACAGGCGTACGCCAGTTCGGCACCGCCGCCCAGCGCCGGGCCGTCGATCGCCGCCACGGTGGGCATCGGCAGCGCCCGGATCCGGGCGAAGGCGGCCGAGTTGATCGCGGCCAGTGCGTCCAGCCGCCCGCGTTCCCGCAGTTGGGCGATGTCGGCCCCACCGGCGAAGATCCCGTCGGTGCCACCGGTCAGCAACAGCATCCGGGGGCGGGCCTCCAACTCGGCGCAGACCTCGTGCAGGGCCGCGATCAGGTCCGCGTCGATGGCGTTGCGTTTCTCCGGCCGATCCAGCGTGACCACCAGCCGGTCCGGCTGTTCCTCGACCCGCAGCCCGCTCATCGGGTCACCGCCGACGCAGAGCCCTCGGTCGGCGTGTCGCCAGCGGGCACGACCGGTTCGGTGCCGCCGGAGCGCACCCCGTCGGTCCAGCGGTAGAAGCCGTGCCCGGACTTCTTCCCCAGCCGCCCGGCGGCGACCAGTTCCGTCAGCAGCGGCGGCGGAGCGAAGCGATCGCCGTACGCGGCCTGCAACGTACGCGCGATGTCCAGGCGCACGTCCAGCCCGACCAGGTCGGTCAACTCCAACGGGCCGATGGGGTGCCGGTAGCCGAGCACCATCGCCTTGTCGATGTCGGCGGGGCTGGCGACCCCGTCGGCGACCATCCGGATCGCCTCCAGGCCGAGGGTCACGCCGAGCCGCGACGTGGCGAAACCGGGCATGTCGCGTACCACGACGGGATCCTTGCCCAGCCGACCGGCGAGCGTGACGGCCGCGTCCGTGGTCTGCGCGGCGGTGGCCGGCCCGACCACGATCTCCAGCAGGGCCATCGCCCAGACCGGGTTGAAGAAGTGCAGCCCACAGAACCGTTCCGGCCGGGTCAGTCCGGCCGCGAGGTCGGCGATCGGGATGCTGGAGGTGTTGCTGCCCAGCAGCGCCGGACGCAGCGCCTCCGCCTCGGCGAGCACGGCCCGCTTGAGGTCGGCCCGTTCCGGTACCGCCTCCACGACGACGTCCGGTTCCGGTGCGACCTCGGCCAGCCCGGCCCGTAGCGTGATCCGGGCCTGGTTTGCTGCGGCCTGCTCCGCGGTGAGCTTGCCGCGTTGCGCGGCCCGCTCCCAGAGATCGGCGAGCCGCCGCAGGGCCGCGTCACCGCGCGCCCGGTCGACCTCGACCAGCTCCACGTCGTGACCGCTGCCGGCGGCCACGTACGCGATGCCGAGTCCCATCGTGCCGGCACCTACCACCACGAACCGTTCAGTCATCGCGACACCACCGCACAGTGAGAATGGGCCCTTCGCTGACGCCGCTGGCACACGGGGTAGCCGCTACGCCGGGTGCCAGCCCGTACGCTCGCTCAGTCATGCTGCGACCCTATGCAGCACCGACCCTGGTCTCATGCGTGGGGGCGGACGGGATCGGGTAAGACGCCGACAGCCAAGGGAAGGACGAGCAGATGAGCCAGGCACCGGAGACCGCGAGCGGCGCGGGCGCCCAGGAGATAGTCGAGACGCGTGGCGACGAGCGCGTCGAACTGCTGCGTGCCGACACCAACAACGACGGCCGCACCGACGTGTGGGTGGTCGACACGGACGGGGACGGCAAGGCCGACCTGTTCCAGTTCGACACCGACGGGGACGGCAAGGTGGACGTGACGATGGTCGACATCCACCAGGACGGCCAGCCGAACGGGGTGGTCGACGGCGACGGAGGGCTCCCCCCGGAGGAGCTTCCGCCAACCATCCGAGTCTGAGCAGTAAGGAAGGGCCCCCTGTTATCGCCTCCGGTATAGCAGGGGGCCCCTGTTAACCGCCCGAGCCGCGTTAACCGCCGAGCAGCCTTAACGCCCAGCTGGCTCAGGCGGTCATCCGCAAGGTGGCGAGATAGTACGGGGCGTCGCGGTCGTCCACGTCGACCAACCGCCACGGGGAACCGTGCACCAGTTCGGCGAGTTCCTCCGGCGAGCAGACCAGGTAGTCGAACCAGGGGGTACCCAGTTCGCGGTAGCGCAGCCGCAGCCGCAGTTGCCCGCCCAGGCGGCCCCGTTGCCGGTTGTGCTCGTGGTATGTGGTGTGCACCGGGTCCCGGGTGCCGTACGGATTGGTGCCGTGGGCGATCACCTGCGCGCCGGGGCGGGCCAGCTCCGCCAGCGCGGCGAGGAACGCCGGGGCCCGTTCCCGTCCCTCGATCAGCCCCAGGTTGTTGCCGAGCAGCAGGAAGGTGTCGTAGCGCCGCCCGCTGGTGGCGTGCTCGTCGACGGTGGCGTGCACCAGGTCGCGTACGCCCCGGCGGCGGCACACCTGCAACGCGCCGACCGACGTGTCCAGCCCGGTGACCGGTACGCCCCGTTCCTGGAGCAGCAGCGCGATCCGTCCGGCCCCGACCCCGACATCCAGTGTCGCGCCGCGTACCCGGTCCACCGCCCGATGATCGTGCGGCTGCCAGTGCTCCGGCCCGTCGAGGTAGTGAGCGGCCGGTGCGCCGTTGACCAGCCCGTCGTCGCGCTCGATGATCTCGATGACCGGGCGGGGCAGGCGCCCACCGGCCAGCGGCCGGGGACCGATCCCGGTCGCCACCGCCAGCGCGTCGCGCAGCAGTTCCCCGAAGACGTCACCGATCCGTGGCTCTGCCGTCACGTCCTTCACGCTATCCGGCCACTCAGCTGGCCGCACCGCCCGTATCCTGTCGGCGTGACCATGTTGGACCGCCTATCAGCGGAGAAGTACATCCTCCTGACGACGTTCCGCAAGGACGGTCGCGCGGTGCCGACCCCGGTCTGGGCGGTTCGTGACGGTGACGCCCTGGCGGTGTGGTCGGCGGCCGACGCCGGCAAGGTGAAGCGGATCCGCCGCAGCGGGAACGTCACGGTGGCCCCCTGCGACGTACGCGGCAGGCCGCACGGCGAGGCGGTGCCCGCCCGCGCGACCCTCTACGATCCCGGCGCGACCAACCGCATCCGTGGCCTGATCAAGCAGAAGTACCGGGTGATCGGTCGGCTGACCCTGCTCGGCAGTCGGCTGCGCCGGGGCGAGGGCGGCACGGTGGGCATCCGGGTTGAGTTGACCGATTGAGAACGCCCGGTCCGGGCATGACAAAGGGCGGCGGATTTCTCCGCCGCCCTTTGTTTGAAGCTCTGCTATCCGACGTGGTCAGTCCCCCTGGCGCTGCTGCGGGATCTGCCCCTGCAGTAGCGCCCTGACCTCAGACTCGCGGTATCGGCGGTGGCCGCCGAGCGTCCGGATGGCGCTCAACTTGCCTGCCTTTGCCCAACGGGTCACCGTCTTCGGGTCGACACGGAACATCGACGCCACCTCGGCCGGTGTGAGTAGCGGCTCTGGTTCGTGCGTTCGCGATGCCATCGGTCACTCCTCCACATGTATAGACATCGGCCGGGGTCCCGCCGGCCGACGCGTCTCCCATGGTCCGGCTAGTCCCCGATGTCCGACATGGGCCGAACGGCCGAACGTCCGTAGACGGACGGATGAACCATGCCCGATTTATACGACTTTTCTATCCCAGACAGTAACTTATTCGGACTCATGATCACGGTTCGTGATGCGTCAACTACGAGTTCATCTCGTGTTGAGCATGAGGATTCAGGACACTCATGTCCCAGGCGTCAGTTACAACGCTCCAGGAGCTGTACCGCACGCCAGCGGGCAACGAGCTTGTCGTACGCCGCTGACGCCTCCTCCGCCTCACCGCGGGACAACCCGGCCAGTCCGGCCGCGACCAGTTCCGGCGAGTCGTCCTCGGCCAGTGTCTCGTCCGAGAGCAAGTCGACCAGCCCGCCGTAGTCCAGCTCCACCACCGAACGCGGGTGGAACTCCTCAAGCCACCGGGCGGCCTCCTCGACCGCCTCGGTGATCGGCGCGTCGCCGACCGACTTGCGCAGCACCGCCAGCGCCCGCGACGAGCGACGGCGAGCCTTGGAGATCTCCGTCCGGAAACGCAGCGAGCGCCGGTCCGGCGCGGTCACGTGGTTGCGCTCGTCCGCCTCGAAGAGCACGAACCAGCGCAACGGCACGCCCCAGGTCGCGATCTGCTCGTGCACCCGGGGAACCCCGTGCTCCAGCACCCGGGCGCCACTACGCCAGTCCTCCACCACCGCCTTGGCCTGCCCGGCGAGCACCGGCGGCACGAAGGCGTCGGCCAACACCGGGGGTACGCCGTCCCGCGCGCTCAGCGCCGCCTCAGCCACCCGGATGCGCAGGTTCCACGGGCACACCAGCAGGGTTTCGTCGGTCTCCAGCACGTACGCCTCGTCCGGCAAGTCAGGCAGCCGGGTCCAGCCGGCGCCCAACGCCTCGATGACGGAGTTCCGCTGCCGGCCGGGCCCCTCGACCGGCGCGATCGCCCGCCCCTGTTCGACGTAACGCCGCCAGTAGGTCTGGCGATCTCGGTCGAAGGCGGTCAGCGGCTCGTACACGCGCAGGTATGAAGCGAAGAGCGACGGCACGGCGCGATCCTCCCACGAGCGGCAAGCCGAGCGGTGCTCGGCGTCGCCGAGCCACGCGGCGCGGCGCGTGATCAAGCTGGGCGAAGCCCGCCGACGGACCCTCGACCGACGACCCTCGCGGGGGCGGAACGGACCGCCCGCAGGGCGGGACGGCGACTACTCGGGAGAGCGGCGCGACGGGCTCCAATACTAGGCTCGCAACACCGGCAGCATCCCCGCCGACGTTGACCAGGTCCGCGCCCCACAAGGGTGCCCACCGACACAGGAGCCAGTCATGGGCGTATTCGCCACCACGGACGACCCGGAGTCCACGGGTCACGAACAGGTCGTGTTCTGCCAGGACAAGCAGACCGGTCTGAAGGCGATCATAGGCATCTACTCCACCGCGCTGGGCCCCGCGCTCGGCGGTACCCGTTTCTACCCGTACGACAGCGAGGAGGCCGCCCTCGCCGACGTGCTCGACCTGTCCCGCGGCATGGCGTACAAGAACGCCCTCGCTGGCCTGGACCTGGGCGGCGGTAAGGCGGTCATCTGGGGCGACCCCGAGCAGATCAAGAGCGAGGCGCTGCTGCGCGCCTACGGCCGCTTCGTGGAGTCGCTCGGCGGGCGCTACTACACCGCCTGCGACGTCGGCACCTACGTGCCGGACATGGACGTGATCGCTCGGGAGACCCGGTACGTCACCGGCCGCAGTGTCGAGCACGGCGGGGCGGGTGACTCCTCCATCCTCACCGCCTGGGGCGTGTTCCAGGGGATGCGGGCGGCGGCCGAGCATGTCTGGGGCGTACCGACCCTGCACGGCCGCCGGGTCGGCGTCGCCGGGCTGGGCAAGGTCGGCAAGTACCTCGTCGGCCACCTGTTGGAGGACGGGGCCGAGGTGGTCGCCACCGACGTCAACCCCCGGGCGCTGGAGTGGGCGCGCACCACCCACCCGCAGATCCACCTCGTCGACGACGTCACCGCGCTGGTCTCCGCCGACATCGACGTGTACGCGCCGTGCGCCCTCGGCGGCGCGCTGGACGACGACACGGTGGTGACTCTGCGGGCCAAGGTGGTGGCCGGGGCGGCCAACAACCAGCTCGCCCACTCCGGCGTGGAGAAGCTGCTCGCCGACCGGGGCATCCTCTACGCCCCCGACTACGTGGTGAACGCCGGCGGCGTGATCCAGGTCGCGGACGAGATCGAGGGCTTCGACTTCGAGCGGGCCAAGCTGCGCGCCACCCGGATCTACGACACCACGCGCGAGATCCTCCGGCTCGCCGACACCGACGGCGTACCACCGGCCGTGGCAGCGGACCGGCTGGCCGAACGGCGGATGGCCGAGATCGGCCGACTGCGCACGATTCACCTTCGCTGACGACGCGCCTCGGGGGCGGGCCGATAGTCCCGCCCCCGGCGACAGCCGGTGCGGTGATACGGCGTTTTGTGGCGCTTCGCCCTATGTCACGACCGTTCTCCGTGTCGCCCCTTACCCGGTACAATGGGTGACGACCCGACGACCGCAACGCGCGGTCATGGTCATAGGTAACCCGAGGTGCCGAACGATGGCATCCCCATGTACCGTAAGAGCCACGAGAGATGCCTGACGTCATCGGGGCCCGCCTTCGGGCTGCCCCGCATTCTGTGCGAGGGGGTCGAGCCATGGGGCGCGGCCGTGCTAAGGCCAAGCAGACAAAGGTGGCGCGGGAGTTGAAGTACCACTCCCCGAACACCGACCTCGCCGCCTTGCAGCGAGAACTCGGCGGCGGCGGCAAGTCGGACCGCAACTTCGACGACGACTACAAAGAGTACGTCGACGACGACGAGGACCACTCCGACGACGACCCGGACAACTGGGTCCGCCCGACCCGCTGACCCCCGGTCACATCTGAGCACGCGGTGACATCCGCGTGCTCACGTATGTGCCCGCTACGCAGCGGTGTCGCAGCACCTGGCGAGTCGAGGGCCCACCATGGCCGGACGATGCTCCGGCGGTGTGGCGGGCCCTCGACACCGACTGGTCAGCGGGGACGGTTGTTCCAGTTGTAGAACGTCGGGATGTTCTCGAAGTGGTTCCAGGCGCAGACCGCGGTGGCCCCGTCGCCACCCGCCACCTCCGCCCGGAGCTGACGCGCCACCTCGGCCTCGTGGAGCAGGGCGTTGAGCCCGGCAGCGGCCTCCCGCACCCGGTCGGCGACCCGTTCGGGGCCGTCTCCCGTCACGATCTCAGGCTCCCGACGACTGGTGATCTCGGGCATGCTCCAACACTCCCTCCAGTAGGCGGATCTTGCTGTTGCGGCAGTGCTCGGTCTCCGTACCGTCAAAGCGCCCCAGCTCGAAGTAGCGGTTGGCCGCGTGGCCGCCGCCACAGAAACCGAAATACGGGCAGGAGGCGCGACACGCCTCCACGCCGTCGATGAACTCGCCGACCCAGCCGGTGCCCTGCGCGTTCGCCAGGATGGTGTGCAGCGGGGTAGTGAGCACGTTTCCGCTGGAGAAGTCGCCGTACCGGGGATCGGTGAAGCCGGCCAGCTCGGGTGAGAGCACCACGACCGAGCCGTCGTAGGCCACCGTCGGTATCGGGTCGAGCCGATCGGGCAGCAGGTCGCCCGCCGTGCCGTCCAGCACCGCTGCGGCGTACCGCAACGACCATTCCACCTCCCGCAGGTGGATCCGGGGATTCCGCCGCCAGGCCGCGACCAGCTCGGCCCAGAACCCGGTCACCACCGGGGCGTCGTGGGCGTTGTCCCGGGTGTTGACTCCCTCGGTCTCCTCGATGTTGACACCGAGCACCTCACACCCGAGGTCGAGGAAGTAGTCGTACAACTCGGTGGCCCGGCCCGGTGACGGGTCGCCGACCACCGCGAGGGCTGAGAACGGCAGCCCGTGCCGACGCAACGCGGTCACCCCCCGGACGATCCGGTCGTACGCCGGTTGGCCCGCCCGGGTGACCCGCTCGCCGTTGCGTTCCCGTGGCCCGTCCACGCTCACGCTCACCCGCATCCGGTGCCGGGCGAAGAACTCACACCAGGCGTCGTCGATCAGGGTGGCGTTGGTTTGGACGTGGTGCTCCACCTCGGGCCCGAAGGGTGCCATCAACGCCGCCAGCCGCTCCCGACCGGCGGCCAGCGGCTCCCCACCGTGCCAGACCACGGAGAACCGGTCGCTGACCGCCCAGCGGTTCACCGACGCGGCCACCGCCTCGGCCACCGCGACCGGCATCTGTCGGTCCGCCGCCCGAAACGGCAGATAGCAGTACGCGCAGTCGAGGTTGCAGAGGGTGGTGGGCTGCATCACGACGTACGACGGGACGGTGGCCAGGCCGCGCATCCCGTCCAATGACCGTCCCCGCGCAGCCATCGCCCTCCTCCGTGCGGTCTTGGGCTGCCAGGCGCGACCCGGCACGGGCGCGCCCCACAGCTTTCGAGGGTGCCCTTCAGGCTAGGCGGCAACGGCCACTCGGGTGAAGCCCTGATCAGGTAATCGGACAATCACGGCAAAGTGATCAGCCTCGGGTGTGCTGGCCGACCATCTGCACCTCGCCCGTGCCCTCGATGACCTCGCCGGCCTGCCAGGCGTCGACGCCCCGGCCGGTGAGCGTGGCCAGCGCGCGGTCGGCGTCCTCCGCCGACACGATCGCGAACATGCCGACGCCCATGTTGAACGTCGCCTCCATCTCCGGGTCCTCGATCCGGCCCTTGGACTGGATCAGGTCGAAGATGGGCTGCGGCTTCCACGTCGACCGGTTGACCACGGCATCCACGTGTTCCGGCAGGATCCGCACCAGGTTGCCGGGGATGCCGCCACCGGTGACGTGGGCGAAGGCGCGCACGTCGGCCTCGGCGATCAGCTTGAGGCAGTCCTGTGCGTAGATCTTGGTTGGGGTGAGCAGCTCCTCGCCGAGGGTGCGCTGCCGACCGAAGTCGTCGATCACCACGTCCAGTCGCATCCGCCCCGCGCCGAGCAGCACGTGGCGGACCAGGGAGTACCCGTTCGAGTGCAGGCCGGAGGAACGCATCGCGATCACCACGTCGCCGACCTCGACCCGCCCGGAGCTGAGGATCTCGCTCTCCTCCACCACGCCGACGCCGGTGGCGGAGATGTCGTACTCGTCGGGACGCAGCACGCCCGGGTGCTCGGCGGTCTCCCCGCCCAGCAACGCGCAGCCCGCGTACCGGCAGCCGTCGGCGATGCCGGCGCCGATCTCGGCGACCTTGTCCGGCACCACCTCGCCGGTGGCGATGTAGTCCAGCAGGAACAGCGGCTCCGCCCCGCAGGCCACCAGGTCGTCGACGACCATCGCGACCAGGTCGATGCCGACCGTGTCGTGGATGTCCATCTGCTGGGCGATCACCAGCTTGGTGCCGACGCCGTCGGTGGAGGAGGCCAGGATCGGGTTCTTGTACTTCGAGGTGTCCAGCCGGAACAGGCCGGCGAAGCCACCGAGGTCACCCATCACCTCCGGCCTGCGGGTCTGCTTCACCTTCGACTTGAGCAGCTCCACGGCACGGTCGCCCGCCTCGATGGACACTCCGGCGTCCGCGTACGAGACCGAGCGTTTGCGCGCCGGGCGGCCGGAACCGGCCGTCCAGGGCTGACGGTCCCCGCCAGCGCCGCTCGGGCTGCTTCCTGCGCCGCTGCGCTCGGACACGTGCGTCACGGTTCTCCCCTTAGTGGTTCTCGGCTGTCGCGTCGACGGTGACCGACGCCGCAGCCGGGTGGTGCTACGGGCGGTGTGTGGTCGCCGACGGTGTGAGGTCGCCGAAACTGCTGTCGAGTGGCGGGACGAGTTGCTCGGCCGGTTCGATGTCGTCGGCCGTACCGTTGGCGACCCGGCGGCCGATTCCTTCGAGCACGTGCTTGCCGATCGAGTTGCCGACGGGCAGCTCGATCGGATACTCCCCGTCGAAACAGGCCCGGCAGAGCCGGGTCTTCGGCTGCTCGGTCGCGGCGATCAGACCGGGCAGCGAGACGTAGCCCAGCGTGTCCGCCCCGATGGAGCGCCGGATGCCGTCGTTGTCGAGGCCGTTGGCGAGCAGTTCGGCACGGGTGGCGAAGTCGATGCCGTAGAAGCAGGGCCAGGAGACCGGTGGCGAGGAGATGCGTACGTGCACCTCCACCGCACCCGCCTCGCGCAGCATCCGAACGATCGCCCGCTGGGTGTTGCCACGGACGATGGAGTCGTCGACCACCACCAGGCGCTTGCCCCGTACGTTCTCCCGCAGCGGGTTGAGCTTGAGCCGGATGCCGAGCTGACGCAGGGTCTGCGACGGCTGGATGAAGGTACGCCCGACGTACGGGTTCTTCATCAGGCCGGCGCCGTAGGTGATGCCGGACTCCTCGGCGTAGCCGATAGCTGCCGGCGTGCCCGATTCGGGCACCGGGATCACCAGGTCGGCGTCGACCGGGTGCTCCTTGGCCAGTTGACGCCCGATCTGCATCCGGGCGGCGTGCACGTTGCGACCGGCGATGGTGGCGTCCGGCCGCGCGATGTAGACGTATTCGAAGAGGCAGCCCTTGGGCTCAGGGGCCCCGAACCGGCTGGACCTCAGCCCTTCCGCGTCGATCGCGATCAGCTCACCCGGCTCGACCTCGCGGACCACGCTGGCGCCGACGATGTCCAACGCCGCCGTCTCACTGGCCACCACCCAGCCGCGCTCCAGCCGGCCGAGCACCAGCGGGCGTACGCCATGCGAGTCACGGGCGGCGTAGAGGGTCGACTCGTCCATGAAGACGAAGCTGAACGCGCCGCGCAGTCGCGGCAGGACCTCCAGCGCGGCGGCCTCGACCGACAGATCGGGCCGGCTGGCCAGCAACGTGGTGACGAGTGAGGTGTCGTTGGTGGACCCGTCGGAGCTCAGCCCACGCTCGGCCACCTCACGCTGCAACTCGGTGGTGTTGACCAGGTTTCCGTTGTGGGCCAGCGCGATCGTCGTGCCCGACGTGGTCGCCCGGATGGTCGGCTGGGCGTTCTCCCAGGTCGAGGCGCCGGTCGTGGAGTAACGCGTGTGCCCGATGGCGACATGCCCGCGCAGGCTGGCCAAGGTCGGCTCGTCGAACACCTGGGCCACCAGGCCGAGGTCCTTGTAGACCACCACGCCGGAGCCGTCGCTGACCGCGATGCCGGCCGCCTCCTGACCTCGGTGCTGCAAGGCGTAGAGACCGAAGTAGGTCAGGTTGGCGACCTCCTCCCCGGGGGCCCAGACGCCGAAGACACCGCAGGCGTCCTGGGGACCGGGTCGTTGGGGATCAAGGTCGTGGCTCAGCCGGCCGTCGCCTCGGGGCACCTGCCGCTCCCTCTTGCTGGTCTGGACTGGCCTGACGGACCCACGGGGTTGTTCCGCACTCCTCGGCCGGGACCACACTGTCGTCGCCTGACAGTGTACGCGAATCCATGTCGCCACATACAGTCACACTGTCACCGCTTTGTGTCATCCAGTCTCACCTGTCACTCCAGTTCGAGCGGCAGATACCCGGACAGGTCCGCACGCGTACCGCTCGCCTTGACGCGACCCTCCGTGACCGCCCGCGCCCAATCGAGTCGCCCCGTCGCCAACCTGAGCCAGGTTTCCGGATCCATCTCCACCGTGTTCGCCGGAGTACCGCGGGTGTGTCGCGGCCCCGGAACGCACTGAACTGCACCGTAAGGTGGGACACGCACCTCCACCGATCGGCCGGGCACACGGTCCGCGAGGAGGGTCAACATGGCCCTGACCGCCGCGCGGAGCACCGTCCGTTCGGGCGTACGCCCCTCATCGAACGCCGACAGCGCCGCCGAGATCGAGGCGGACTTAATGTACGGAGAGGACACGACGGGACGATACGGCGTGACCGCTCTGGCCGTCACGCTGGCCCTGGGTCGCGCCGATCCAGCCAGACAAGGCATAGTTGCCGACGGCGTATTCGTACCGTGATGTTCCCGCCCGACAACCGCCGGGTCAGGGGAGGTCAGTCCGGAAGGCGGTGGACGTGTCAACACACCGACGAGCCTGGCACAAGCGGGCCGGTGTGGTCGTGGCGCTGACGATCAGCGCCCTGCTCGCCGTCCCAGCCACACCCGCCATCGCCGCCCCCAGCGTGAACAACGTGTCCGCCTCCCCGAGCAGGGTCGAGGCCGGTAAGACCACAGTCGTTCGCTACTCGATCCGCGTCACAGACGATAATCCCGCCGACGTCACGGTGAGCTCCAACAACCCCAAGCTCACCTGCGTCGACGGATGCAGCCAGGGTGGCCTGAACGAGAACGGCAACTTCCAGGCGACCTTCCAGCTGGCGGGGGACGCGGCCGACGGGCAGGCCACGATCACGGTCAAGGCCGTGGACGCCACCGGCGAACAGAGCCGGAGCACGAATGTCACCCTGGTCGGCGCGGCAGCCCCGCCGCCACCGCCGACGACGCAGGCACCGCAGACGGTGCGGTCGATCTCCGGCAAGGTCGTCAACCAGGCCGGTGAGGCGGTTGCGGGGGCGTACGTCCTGCTCAAGGACAGCGCCGGCAAGCAACGGGACACCAGCACCAACGGCGACGGCAACTTCCGATTCACCGGCAGCAGCGACAACCCGATCGCGCCCGGGCGGATCGACATCGGCGCGAGCGCGAACAACCAGACGGGACTCGTGAGCTTCACCGCCAACGCCGGGCAGAGCATCACCGGACGACGGATCACCCTCCCGATCGCGGCCGCCTCGGAGAGCCCGAGCGCCAGCCCGTCGGCGAGCGAGTCGGCGGTGCCGACCGAGGATCCGTTCGAGGAGGAACTCGGCGAGGAGGAAACCCCCGCCGAGAGCGCCGCCGCCCAGGCCCCGGCCTCCAACGAGGACTCCGGCGGCTTCGGCAACTGGCTGCTCATTCTGCTGGGCGGCCTGTTCGTGGCCGTCGGTGTCGGCACGATCGTGCTGCTCTGGATGAAGCGCAAGGAGAACGAGGACGGCGAGCCCGACGGTGATGTTCCCGCCGGTGCTCCGGCCGGCGCGGTCCCGGCGGCCCGCGGCTCCTTCGCCGGTGCGGACGACCAGACCAGGGTGGTGAACCGGGTGGGCGCCGCGCCGGACCCGACAATGGTCGGCGGCCCCGGACTGGCAAACGCGCCGACGATGATGCACCAGCCGGTCGTGGACGACGTGCCGCCGGACCCGTACGGCGCACCGCCGCAGCCCTACGGTGCCGCGAGTGGGCCGGGCGGCTGGTCCGGTGCTGGTGGCGGCTACGGCGACGAGCCGGGCGGTTACGGCGCATCCGGCTACGGCAACGCCCCCTCGTCGGGTGGCGGCTACGGCAACGCTCCGTCCTCCGGCAGCGGGTACGGAACCGGCCCGTCGTCCGGCGGTGGCTACGGCAGCCGCGACTACGGCGCCGGCAACGCCGGCCCGGACTACCCCCCGGCCGGTGGAGCCGCCGGCTACGGCGACCGGTACGACGAGCCGACCGGCCGCTACAAGGGCGAGGAGACCACCTACCCGGCTCCCGCCGACCCGTACGCCACCGGCATGTACCAGCCGGAGGCCGCGCCGGGCTACGGCCAGGGCGAGCCGGGCGGATACGGGCGAGGTGAGGCCGGCTACGGCCAGAGTGATCCGACCCGGGGCTACGGCCAAGGCGAGCCGGCCGGCTACGGCCAGAGCGAACCGACCCGCGGCTACGGCGATGGTGAGCCGGGCGGCGGCTACGGACAGGCCGACCCGAACCACGGCTACCCTCCGGCTCAGTCCGGCGGTGGCTACGGCGCGGCACCGGGCGGCGGATACGGCCAGGAGTCCGGGCATCAGCGCGGCGGCTACGACAACACCAGCTACGACAGCTCGTACGGTCAGGGCGGGTACGGCGGCCCGGCCGGCGGGTACGGCCAGGACGCGCCCGGACATGGTGGCTACGACCAGGGCGGTTACGGAACCGACCCGGCCGGAGGCGGCTACGGCCAGGAGCCGCCACGCCAGCGCGGCTACGACGGTGGCTACGACCAGGGTGGCTACGGCCAGGGCGGCGGATACGGCGACCCGGCACAGGCCGGCCATGCTCGGCCCGACGCCGCACCCCAGGACCGCAGCGGTCGTCGCCTGGACTGGCTGGACGACTAGTCGGACGCAAGGCGGCAGTGGGTGAACGCCCGCTGCCGCACATCGCGCCGGGCGCGACAGTCGGCTGTGGACAGCAGTGGTCAGGCTGCGGTGAAGACGCCCTGACGGAGCAGCGGAACGACGGTGGAGGCGTCGAGGCGTACCGCGATCTCGACGTCCTCGGCGAAGCCGCCCTCGATCAGCTCCCGACCGGAGACACAGCCACGGATCGCCGCCGGTACGTCCGGAATGCTGGCCAGCGCGGCCAGTGCCACGGCCGCCTCCACGGAGAGACCACCGGGTGCACCGGAGAGGGCGTCGAGCACGCTGGCCGCACCGAGCTGGTCCTCCACCGACGGGCGCAACGAGCCGTCCGCCCACCGCTCACCGGCGGCCACCACGCCGATCGGGGCGGTCGTCGAGCCGTACCCCTGGTCGATCAGCCAACGCCCGACGGCGCGGGCGTTGCGCAGGTTGGCCGCGACCACCGGTAGCCCGGTGGCGCTGGCGGCGGCGCTGATGGCCGACCCGTTGGGCGACGGCAGCACCAGGTCACGCACCACAGGTGCCTGGCTCAGCGCGGCCGGCGACAGCGACCACGGGTGTTCGCGGGTGACCTGTCGGCGGCCGGTCGCGGCCACCGCACCGACTCGACGCGCGTAGGCGGCGGCCTGCTCACCCCAGGGAAAGGGGTGTACGCGCATGCCCCGCCCCACCGCGACCTCGACGGTGGTGGTGAACGACAACACGTCCACCACCACCAGTGCCACGCAGACCCGGCTGAGTTCGGCCGCGCCCGCCAGCCCTCAGTCGAACCGGACGCCCGATCCGGGTTGGGCGAACACGGCCGCGGCCAACGCCTCAGCGCTCGTCGGGCTGCTCGGTGTCACCCTGCTGCGGAGCCTCCACCCCGGCGGAGCTGACCGGCGGCGCCGGGTCCGCGGTCTCGGCCGACTCGACACGTTCGGTACGCACCGGCGGGACGGCCCGACCAGCCGACCGGTCCGGCGTCTGCTCGGTCGTCTCCGGGGCCGACTCGGCCTGCTCGCCGTCGACGGCCTGCTCGTCGTCGGTGGCTGGCTCGTCGGTCGGTGCCAGTCCGGTCGACTCGACGGCGAAGCCGGTCGGCTCGACGGCACTGTCGGTCGGCGAGTCGGCGTCCAGGTCGGTGGTCGGCACGTCGACGACGTCCTCGACCTCCGCCGGTGCGGTCACCTCGAACGGCTGCACGCCGCCGAAGAGGGCCGGCAGCGTGCCGGTGTGCGCCTCGCGCAACTCGTCCAGGCCGATCCGGAACTGACCGTGCACCTCCAGCGCACCGCCCGTCGGGTCGGTGACGCCGATCAGCTCCCACGGCACGCCGTGCTCACCGCAGAGCGCGGTGAACGCCTTCTCGTGGCCGCGTGGCACCGAGACGAGCACCCGACCGGCGGACTCGCTGAACAGGAACACGAACGGCATCGAGGTGCCCTCGAAACGCTCCGGCACCGCGATCCGGGCCCCGACGCCGTGCCGCAGGCAGGACTCCACCAGGCTCTGGGCGAGACCGCCGTCGGAGAGGTCGTGCGCGGAGCTGAGGTGCCCGACCCGGGCGGCGTCGGCCAGCAGACCGGCGAGTTGCTTCTCCCGCGCCAGGTCGACCTGCGGGGGTACCCCACCGAGGTGCTGGTGGGTCACCCAGGCCCACTCCGAGCCGGAGAGTTCCACGTGCGTCTCGCCGAGCAGGAAGATCTGATCGTGGTCGCCGCCGGGACGCGGCACGAAGCCGGACGCCACCCGGTCGGCCACGTTGTCCAGCACGCCGAGCACACCGACGACCGGCGTCGGGTGGATGGCCGCCGCCCCGGTCTGGTTGTAGAAGCTGACGTTGCCGCCGGTCACCGGGATGCCCAGTTCGGCGCAGCCGTCGGCCAGGCCGCGTACGGCCTCGGCGAACTGCCACATCACGCCCGGGTCCTCCGGCGAGCCGAAGTTCAGGCAGTCGGTGACCGCGATCGGGGTCGCGCCGGTGACCGCCACGTTCCGGTACGCCTCGGCCAGCGCCAGCTTGGCGCCCTGGTACGGGTCGAGCCGGGCGTACCGGCCGTTGCCGTCCACCGACAGCGCCACGCCCAGCCCGGTGCGCTCGTCGATGCGGATCACGCCCGAGTCCTCCGGCTGGGCGAGCACGGTGTTGCCCAGCACGTAGCGGTCGTACTGCTCGGTCACCCAGGTCTTGTCGCAGAGGTTGGGTGACGCGATCATGCGCAGCACGGTCTCGCGCAGCGTGTCCGGGTCGTTCGGCCGGGGCAGCGTCTCCGCCCGGTCGGCCTGGAGCAGGATCAGGTCCGCCGGCTCGCGCATCGGACGGGCGTAGACCGGCCCGTCGTCCACCAGCGAGCCCGGCGGTACGTCCACCACCAGGTGGTCCCGCCAGGTGATGCGCAGCCGACCCGGCGCACCGTCCGGCTCCGGGGCGGTCACCTCGCCGATCGCGGTGGCCCAGACGCCCCACTTCTCGGCCGTCTTGAGCACCGCCTCCAGCTTCTCCGGCGCGACGACCAGCAGCATCCGCTCCTGGGACTCGCTGGCCAGGATCTCGTGCGGCTCCATCGAGGGCTCGCGCAGCGGTACCCGCTCCAGCCACACCCGCATGCCGGTGCCGGCGGAGGCCGCCGTCTCGGTCAGGGCGCAGGTCAGACCGGCGCCACCGAGGTCCTGGATGCCGACGACCAGCTCGGCGTCGTACAGCTCCAGGCATGCCTCGATCAGCAGCTTCTCCATGAACGGGTCGCCCACCTGCACCGACGGGCGGCGCTTCTCGCTGCCCTCGGTGAAGGTCGCGCTGGCGAGCACCGACACGCCGCCGATGCCGTCCCGGCCGGTCTTGGCGCCCATCAGCACCACCACGTTGCCGGGGCCGGTGGCGTCCTTCTTCTGGAGCCGCTCGACCGGCAGCACGCCGAGGCAGAGCGCGTTGACCAGCGGGTTGCCCTGGTAGCAGGGGTCGAAGACCACCTCACCACCGATGTTGGGCAGGCCGAGGCAGTTGCCGTAACCACCGACACCGGCGACCACACCGGGCAGCACCCGGGCGGTGTCGGGGTGGTCGGCGGCACCGAAGCGCAGCGGGTCCATCACCGCCACCGGACGCGCGCCCATGGCGAGGATGTCGCGGACGATGCCGCCGACACCGGTCGCCGCACCCTGGTACGGCTCGACGAAGCTCGGGTGGTTGTGCGACTCGACCTTGAAGGTCACGGCGAGTTCGTCGGAGATCCGTACGACACCGGCGTTCTCGCCGATGCCGGCGAGCAGCCGGTCGCTCGGTGGCGCCTTCTCGCCGAACTGCCGCAGGTGCACCTTGCTGGACTTGTAGGAGCAGTGCTCGCTCCACATGATCGAGTACATCGCCAGCTCGGACTGGGTCGGCCGGCGGCCCAGGATCTGCCGGATGCGGTCGTACTCGTCGTCGCGGAGCCCCAGTTCGGCGTACGGCTGGAGTTCTTCCGGGGTGCTGGCGGCACGGGGCACGGTGTCTGTCCCATCGGCCCAGTCGGTGGCCTCCGCGACGGCGGCGTGCCGGGCCGGGGCGGCCGACGGAACGGCAGCCGCCTGCGACTGCGCCGGGACCGCCTCCGGGTCCTCCCGTACCGGGTCCGGATGCGTGGTCATGACGTCTCCTTGTTGCGCTCGCCGCCCGACGGGCGGGTGAGCCGACCGATGATCCCGCCGCGGACGGTCACGCCGGGGCCCCCACCAGGTGCTTGAGCACCGAGGTGAAGAAGCCGATGCCGTCGAGGGAGGGGCCGGTGAGCGCCTCCACCGCGTGCTCGGGATGCGGCATGATGCCGACCACGTTGCCGGCCTGGTTGGTGATCGCGGCGATGTCCCGCTGCGACCCGTTGGGGTTGCCGCCGACGTAGCGCGCGACGACCCGACCCTCGGCCTCAAGCGCGTCCAGCGTGGCCGGGTCGGCGACGTAGCAACCCTCGCCGTTCTTGACCGGGATCAGCACCTCCTGACCCGGCTGGAACGCGTTCGTCCAGGCGGTGCCGGTCGCCTCGATGCGCAGGATCTGATCGCGGTTACGGAAGTGCAGGTGCTGGTTGCGGGTGAGCGCCCCGGGCAGCAGGTGGGCCTCGCAGAGGATCTGGAAGCCGTTGCAGATGCCCAGCACGGGCATACCCGCACCGGCGGCGTCGACCACCTTCTCCATCACCGGCGCGAACCGGGCGATGGCACCGCAACGCAGGTAGTCGCCGTAGGAGAAGCCACCGGGCAGGACGACCGCGTCCACCCCGTGCAACTCCGGCTCACCGTGCCAGAGGCGGACCGGTTCGGCACCGGCGATCCGTACGGCTCGGGCCGCGTCCCCGTCGTCCAGCGAACCGGGGAACGTCACCACACCGATCCGGGCGGTCACGGCCGGGCTTCCACGGGCTCGTCGGCCTCGACCAGGCGGACCGTGAAGTCCTCGATGACCGGGTTCGCGAGCAGCTTGTCGGCGATCTCCCGGGCCCGGTCCAGGTCCGGTTCACCGGTGAAGTCGATCTCGATCCGCCTGCCGATCCGTACCGAGGCGACGTCGTTGACGCCGAGCCGGGGCAGCGCGTTTGCGACGGCCTGGCCCTGAGGATCGAGGATCTCGGGCTTGAGCATGACGTCGACGACGACGCGAGGCACTGGGCACTCCTGACTGTGTACGCAGTTGGGTGCCGACCCACAACGGGCGAGCGCAGCCAGCCTACCTGGCAGATGCCGCGCCAGCCGCACCGGCCGGACGCCGCCGGAGTGCCGCTCGACCCTACCTGTTCGGGCCGAACGCCACCGATACAGGTTCGTTGCGATCTCGATACGGCTTTGTTGCCGGCCGACCCCGGTCGGCCCGGTTCACGACCAGCGCAGCGGGGCGCGCCACCGGTCGCGCGTCCGACCGGCCACGGGAAATCCAACTGTTACATCGAGTTGTTCCAATGAACCTCTTGTGAAACACCCTACCGGGCCCTACGGTACATCGTCAGATGTCGATTTAGCGACGTCCCGGGTGGCGGATAACCCCCGTCCGCCGCCACAGGTCGGCCCGGCGAACCCGGGTCATGTGCACCCCGAAGGAGCCCTCCGATGCGCATCAGATCCCTGATCGCGGTCTTCGCCACCGCCATGGCCGGCGTGCTCGGCGCCAGCTCCGGCGCCGTCGCCTCGCCCGTCACCCCCTACATCATCGGCGGCGGCACCGTCTCCTCCGCGCCGTGGGCCGCCGCGGTCTTCAGCAACGGCTCGTTCACCTGCTCCGGCACGATCATCGCGTCGCAGTGGGTGCTCACCGCGCGGCACTGCCTCGGCGGCACGATGTCGGTACGGGTCGGCAGCGTCAACCGCTCCTCCGGCGGCGTCACCCGCACGGTCAGCGCCACCTACAGCCGGTACGACCTGGCGCTGATGCGGCTGTCCAGCTCGGTGAGCACCAGCTACGTCACGCTGGCCTCCAGCAACCCGCCGATCAACTCGACGAACTCGATCTACGGCTGGGGCATGACCTGCTACAGCGGCTGCTCGGCGTCGACCCAGCTCAAGACCGCGAGCGTCCGGGTCACCAGCACGAGCGTGACCGACGCGTACGGCGGGCAGGCGATCCGGAGCACCCGGATCAACGGCAACGCGTGGCGCGGCGACTCGGGCGGCCCGCAGTTCTACAACGGCCAGCAGGTCGGGGTGGCCTCCACCGCCGACGGCCAGAGCATCCAGAACTACGGCAGCGTCGCGTACAACCGTGCCTGGATCCGCTCCGTTTCCGGCGTCTGACGGTTAGCGCCCCCCGGCGGCGCGGATGGTGGGCACTGCGCCTGCCGTCCGCGCCGCGCGGTTTTTCATCATCCGGGCAGGTGAACAGGGCTCACGTTGTGTCGCAGCCACGCCTGCCAGCATCGGAAACGTGCTGGTCGTGACGACGGATCTACTTCCCGGCTATGAGATCCGCCAGATCCTCGGCGAGGTGGTCTCCTCCATGGCCAGGACGCGCAATCCGTACCGCGAAGGGGTGAAGAACCTGCGCGGTGGCGCGTACGACCCGATGGCGCCGGACAACCTCACCCGCTGGCGTACCGACTCGGTCGCCCGCCTCGGCGAGGAGGCCCGGCGGCTCGGCGCGAACGCCGTGGTGGGGATGCGGTTCGACAGCCGCGACTGCGGCGAGATGTGGATGGAGATCTGCGCCTACGGCACCGCCGTGATCGTGGTGCCCAAAGTGCCCGACGTCATGCCTCCCGACCAGCCCCTGGTGGCCGCGGAAACCGCCCAGGACCCGGCCTTCGCCGAGGAACCCGGCGCCATCGCCGAACCGGCGAGCGCGCCCAACCTCTCCACCGCCGCCGAAACCCCCACCCGCGACTAACCCCCCACCACCACCCCCATTGCCGTGTTGATCAAGAAGTTTTCGCCTTCTCACCCGGCGTAGCGCGACCAAAACTTCTTGATCAACGCGGCAATGGGGGTGGGGTGGGGTTAGAGGATGGGGGGTGGGGAGTAGGTGGCGGCGTGGGGGTGGGACTGGACGATCTTGGCGATTCTCGCGGTGACTGCCTGGATCTGGGCGGGGGCGGCGCCGACGAAGGCGGCCCGGTCGGCGACCAGGGCGTCGATCTCGGCGCGGGTGAGGTTGAGGCGGGTGTCGGCGGCGAGGCGGTCGAAGAGGTCGTTGTCGGGGGTGCCCTTCTCGCGCATGGCCAGCGCCACCGCGACCGCGTGCTCCTTGATCGCCTCGTGGGCGGTTTCCCGGCCCACCCCCCGACGGACGGCTGCCACCAGGATCTTCGTGGTGGCCAGGAACGGTAGGAACCGCTCCAACTCCCGGTTGATCACCGCCGGGTACGCGCCGAACTCGTCCAGCACGGTAAGGAACGTCTGGAACAGCCCGTCGGCGGCGAAGAAGGCGTCCGGCAGGGCCACCCGGCGCACCACCGAGCACGAGACGTCCCCCTCGTTCCACTGGTCACCGGCCAGCTCGCCGACCATCGACAGGTAGCCCCGGATGATCACCGCGAAGCCGTTGACCCGCTCGGACGAGCGGGTGTTCATCTTGTGCGGCATCGCGCTGGAGCCGACCTGGCCCGGCTTGAACCCTTCGGTCGCCAGCTCCTGACCGACCATCAACCGGATCGTGGTGGCCAGCGACGACGGTGCCGCGGCGGTCTGCGCCAACGCGGCGAGCACGTCGAAGTCGAGCGACCGGGGGTAAACCTGCCCGACGCTGCTCAGCACCCGACTGAAGCCCAGGTGCTCGGCGATCCGACGCTCCAACTCGGCGACCTTGTCCGCGTCACCGTCGAACAGGTCGAGTTGGTCGGCGGCGGTACCCACCGGCCCCTTGATGCCCCGCAGTGGGTACCGGGCGATCAGGTCCTCCAACCGCTCGTACGCGATCATCAGCTCCTCGGCGACCGACGCGAAGCGCTTGCCCAGCGTGGTGGCCTGCGCCGCCACGTTGTGCGACCGCCCGGCCATCACCACGTCGGCGTACTCGTGGGCGTGCCCGGCCAGCCGGGCCAGCGTCGCCACCACCCGGTCCCGGATCAGCTCCAACGAGCGGCGCACCTGGAGCTGCTCGACGTTCTCGGTGAGGTCCCGGGAGGTCATCCCCTTGTGCACGTGCTCGTGCCCGGCGAGCGCGCTGAACTCCTCGATCCGGGCCTTCACGTCGTGCCGGGTGACCCGCTCCCGCTGCGCGATCGAGGCCAGGTCCACCTCGTCGAGCACCCGCTCGTACGCCTCGACCACCCCGTCCGGCACCGGCACCCCGAGGTCACGCTGGGCCCGGAGCACAGCCAGCCAGAGCCGGCGTTCCAGGCGTACCTTCTCCTCCGGCGACCAGAGGGCGACCAGCTCGGGCGAGGCGTACCGGTGGGCGAGCACGTTCGGGATCGTCGTCACGGGCACATTCTTCCGTACGCGCCCACGGCCGGGCACATCGTGGGTTCCGCGCCAGGGCGCCTCCATCGCCGGGGTCAGGACCGTCTCGTTGTTGCGATCCTCGCCCGCTCCGGAGAGCGGGTGCAGCCCCGTCGCATAGCGGCGGGTTTGCGCGCGTAGAGCGACTCGTTGCGATCCTCACCCGCTCCGGAGAGCGGGTGCAGCTGATCCGGGCACTGCCGTTCCAAGTGGGTGACGTGGTGTTGCGATCCTCACCCGCTCCGGAGAGCGGGTGCAGCCACGAGCTGCGTTACCGACAGGATCTCGCTCCAAGCTGTTGCGATCCTCACCCGCTCCGGAGAGCGGGTGCAGCGGTTTCCGACCTGGAAATATAGCTTGTGGTCGCTGACGAACGAGTCCACTCGCCAACCCATATGCCCGCTTTGCCGACAAATTTCATGTCGGAACCTCCCAGGGGTTCGTGCACACCGGAGGTTCCTAGATCATTAAGGACCCGGAGTCGCGCTACTGCTCAATGCGTTGTGCGCATGTTGAAGCAGAGCAAAGGACGCGAAGCGAAGACAGCAGACCCCGGCCGCATGACGGAGCGTGAACAAGCCCCTGCCACCGCTTCCGCAGAGCTACCCGCCGGCCGGAAGGGGAAGCGGTGCACCGGCGGGAAAAGGTTTACGGCTGGTGGTCAGCGTTCCAGGATGGCGGTGACGCCCTGGCCACCGGCGGCGCAGATGGAGATGAGGCCGCGTCCGCTGCCCTTGGTGGCGAGCAGCTTGGCCAGGGTGGCGACGATCCGACCGCCGGTGGCCGCGAACGGGTGACCGGCGGCCAGCGAGGAACCGTTCACGTTGAGCTTGTCGGTGTCGATGGCACCGAGCGGGGCGTCCAGGCCGAGCCGCTCCTTGCAGAACTCCGGTGACTCCCAGGCGGCCAGGGTCGCCAGCACCTGGGAGGCGAACGCCTCGTGGATCTCGTAGTAGTCGAAGTCCTGGAGGGTGAGCCCGGCCCGGGTGAGCAGCCGGGGCACCGCGTACGCGGGTGCCATCAGCAGACCCTCGTCGCCGTGCACGAAGTCCACCGCGCCCGTCTCCGACCAGGAGAACCAGGCCGACACCGGCAGGTTGTGCTCCCGCGCCCACTCCTCGCTGGCCAGCAGCACGGTGGAGGCGCCGTCGGTCAACGGTGACGAGTTGCCGGCGGTCATGGTGGCCCGTTCGGCGTCCGGTCCCTTGGCACCGAAGACCGGCCGCAGCGCGCCCAACTTCTCCAGGGTGGTGTCGGGCCGGAGGTTCTGGTCGCGGGTCAGCCCCAGGTAGGGGGTCATCAGGTCGTCGAAGAATCCCCGGTCGTACGCGGCGGCGAGCCGCTGGTGCGACCGCAGTGCCAGTTCGTCCTGGGCCTGCCGGTCGATGTTCCAGCGCAGCGCGGTCTGTGCGGCGTGCTCACCCATGGAGAGGCCGGTTCGCGGCTCGGCGTTACGAGGGATCTCCGGCTTGAACGGCTGGGCCGGGCGCAGCTTCGCGGCGATCTTCAGCCGCTCGCCGAGGGTCCGCGCGGAGTTGAGCTTGAGCAGCGTGCGACGCATGTCCTCGTTGACGGCGAGCGGCGCGTCGGAGGTGGTGTCGACGCCACCGGCGATGCCGACGTCGAGCTGCCCGAGGGCGATCTTGTTGGCGACGAGGATGACCGCCTCCAGGCCGGTGCCGCAGGCCTGCTGGATGTCGTACGCCGGGGTACGCGGGTCGAGCTTCGAGCCGAGCACCACCTCACGGGTCAGGTTGAAGTCCTTCGAGTGCTTGAGCACGGCCCCGGCGACGACCTCGCCGACCCGCTGCCCGGCCAGGCCGAACCGGGCGATCAGCCCGTCCAGTGCCGCGCCGAGCATGTCGGCGTTGGAGGCGCTGGCGTAACGCGAGTTGGAGCGGGCGAAGGGGATCCGGTTGCCGCCGATGACCGCGACCCGTCGAACGTTCTGCACGATCCGTCTCCTCGAAGTCTCGCCCGCAGTTTCACCTGGTTGGCATCAGGATGGGCGGGAGGTGGTCCGCCGCCCTGCTGCCAGTCTCTCTTACTCGCCAGTAGGCTACGCCTATGACCGACAGGTATGCGAGCTTCGTCCAGACGGGTGCCGGGCGGGCGCTGGTCAAGCGCCTCGGGCTGCCCGATCCGCCGCGACTGCGCCGGCACACGCCCGGCGAGCCGATCCTGCCCGGGCTGGTCCTGCTCGGTGCCGCCGAGGGCGGGCGGCTCACCGAGCCGGTCGGAAAGGCGCTGGCCGCCGCCGGGCTCGCCCTGCGCGATCCGGCCACCGCCGTGCCCGATCCGGCCACCGGTCGTACGCCGGAGAGCGCCGCCCTCGTCTTCGACGCTACCGGCATCACCGACTCGACCCAGCTGCGTCAGCTGTACGACTTCTTCCACCCGCAGGCTCGGGCCGTGCAGCCCAGCGGCCGGGTGATCGTGCTGGGCACGCCACCGGCGGAGTGCGGCACGCCGCGTGAGGCGACCGCCCAGCGGGCGTTGGAGGGGCTGACCCGCAGCATCGGCAAGGAGTTCGGCCGGGGCATCACCGCGCAGCTGGTGTACGTCACCCGGGAGGCGGACGCGGGCACCTGGACCAGCCTGGAGGCGACCCTGCGGTTCCTGCTGTCCGGTCGCTCCGCGTACGTATCGGGGCAGGTGATCCGGGTCGGTGCCGGCCAGGCCACCGCACCGGCCGACTGGGAACGCCCGCTGGACGGGCAGGTGGTGCTGGTCACCGGCGCCGCCCGGGGCATCGGCGCGGCGTTGGCCCGGGTGCTGGCCCGCGACGGCGCGACGGTGCTGGCGCTGGACATCCCGGCCGCCGGGGACGAGCTGGCCGCGGTGGCCAACGAGATCGGCGGCAGCGCCATCCAGCTCGACCTGACCGCCGCCGACGCGCCGAGCCGCCTCGCCGAGCACCTGGCCAGTCGGCACGGCCGGGTGGACGTGGTGGTGCACAACGCCGGCATCACCCGGGACAAGACCCTCGGCCGGATGGACGCCGACCGGTGGGACCAGGTCATCGACGTCAACCTGTCCAGCCAGGAGCGGATCAACGACCTGCTGCTGGAGCGGGGGCTGATCCCGGCGGGTGGACGGCTCATCGGTGTCTCCTCGATCGCCGGGATCGCCGGCAACCGGGGCCAGACCAACTACGCCACCAGTAAGGCCGGGGTCATCGGGCTGGTCGAATCGCTCGCCCCGGCGCTGCGGGAGCGGCAGATCAGCGTCAACGCGGTCGCGCCCGGATTCATCGAGACCCGGCTGACCGCCCGGATCCCGTTGATGCTGCGGGAGGCCGGACGCCGGATGAACAGCCTCGCGCAGGGCGGGCTGCCGGTGGACGTCGCGGAGACCATCGGTTGGCTGGCCTGGCCGGCGTCCGGCGCGGTCAGCGGCAACGTGGTCCGGGTCTGCGGCCAGAGCCTGCTGGGGGCGTGATGGCCGGACGCAGGAACGGCGAGGAACCGGCCGACGACCTGTCGGTCGGCGAGCTGATCGACGGTCCGACCGAGCCCCTGACACCCGAGATGTTGAACGCCGCCCGGCTTCAGGAGCCGGCCGAGCGGGCCCGGGTGGAGCTGCCGAGGCTGCCAGCGGCCGGTCCGTTGTACCGTCGTGCGCTGCTGAACGCGCTGCCCGGGGTGCGTGGCCGACGTGCTGTCGGGGTGCCGGCGGTCGAGTTGGCCGTGGGCGCGGTGGCGGTGGATCCGGAGCGGCTGGCCGACTACGACCGGGTCTGCGGGTTCCGGCTGGCCGACCGGCTGCCCGCCACCTTCCCCCACGTCATGGGCTTTCCGTTGGCGTTGCGCCTGATCACCATGCCGGAGTTCCCGATCCCGCTGACCGGGGTGGTGCACGTCGGCAACCGGATCACAGTGCGTCGGCCGGTCACCGTCACCGACCGGCTGGACTTCACCACCTGGGCGGAGAACCTGCGCCCACACGACCGGGGTCGGCAGGTGGACGTCGTACTCGTCGGGTCGATCGACGGCGAGGAGGTGTGGCGCGGCGTCTCGACGTACCTCGGGCGGGAGCGCACCTCTGGCGGCGGTGAGCGGCGCGACCCGGCCGACCGCCCCGCGCCACCGGCCGTCACCGCCCGCTGGCAGGTCACGCCCCGGGTGGGTACGGACTACGCGAGGGTCTCCGGCGACCACAACCCGATCCACACCTCACGGCTGGGGGCCCGGCTGCTCGGTTTTCCCCGGCCCATCGCCCACGGCATGTGGAGCAAGGCGCGGTGTCTCGCGGCGTTGGAGAGCCGCCTGCCGGACAGCTACACGGTGGACGTGGCGTTCAAGCTGCCGGTGCCGCTGCCCAGCACGGTGGCTTTCAGCGCCACGGCGGCCCCACCCGGCTGGGATTTCCACCTGCATGACCGGCGTGGTCGCCCACATCTGGTGGGCACCATCAGGTGAGCGGGGCCGGGCACTTGCCCGGCCCTCTCTTTTGGGCTAGGTTCTTCTCAGCTTGAGATGTTCTCCGAATGAGAGTGATTGAACGTGAACGAGCAGGAGTTCCTCGCCGCCTACGACCCGGGTGCCTACCCGTCGGTCGCGGTCACCGTCGACGTCGTCGCCCTGACCATTCGCGACGGCGTTCTGCACCTGCTGCTGATCCGGCGCGGCGAGCAGCCGTACGCCGGGCGCTGGGCGCTCCCCGGCGGATTCGTCCGGCCGGACGAGGACCTGTCCGCAGCCGCCCGGCGGGAGCTGGCCGAGGAGACCGGTCTCGACGGCGAGCCACTGCGCCGCGTCCACGTCGAGCAACTGGCCTCCTACGGTGCGCCCGACCGTGACCCCCGGATGCGGGTCGTCTCGGTCGCCCACCTCGCCTTCGCTCCCGACCTGCCGGACGCGACGGCCGGCACCGACGCCGCCGAGGCGACCTGGGTGCCGGTCACCGAGCTGGACAACCGCCAACTCGCCTTCGACCACGGCCAGATCGTCACCGACGGGCTGGAGCGGGCCCGTTCCAAGCTGGAGTACACCCCGCTGGCCACCCGGTTCCTCGCACCCGAGTTCACCATCGCCGAGCTGCGGGCGGTCTACGAGACGGTCTGGGGGGATCAGCTGCACGCCGGCAACTTCCACCGCAAGGTGCTCTCGGTGCCGGGGTTCGTGGAGAGCACCGGCGCCAGCACCGAGCGCGGCGGCAGCCGGGGCGGCCCCCGGTCCCGGCTCTACCGCGCCGGGGACGCCCGGCTGCTGCACCCCGCGCTGCTGCGCCCGGCGCGGGAGGAGGCGGTGCGATGACCACCGACGAGGCGATCCGCCTGGTCACCACCGCCCGCGACGACGACGAGCTGTTCGGCGTCGACGCGCCGGAGCGGCGCTACCGGGAACTCGTCGTCGCCCTGCACCCCGACCGGCTGGGTTGGGTGGGTCCGGGGATCCGAGCCGCCGCGATCGACGCGTTCCACCGGGTCACCACCCGCTGGCGGGCCCGGCGGGTGACCGTGCTGCGCGGTTACCGGTGCACTCGGCCCGCGTACTCCGGTGATCTCGCCGACCTGTACGACGTCGGCGCGGACCGGCTGCTCAAGCTGCCCCGGGACGCGGCCGACAACGACCTGATGGCCCGCGAGCAACGTGCCCTGCGCACGCTCGCCGAGCGGGCGGACCCGCGCTGGCTGCCGTATGTGCCCCGGCTGGTCGACACCTTCACCCACCGCGACGCCGACACCGGGGCGGAGCGACGGGTCACCGTGCTCGGCACCGCGCCCGGTCTGCACAGCCTGGTCGAGGTGAAACAGGCGTACCCGGAAGGGCTCGACGCCCGTGACGTGGCGTGGATGTGGCGACGGCTGCTGGTCGCCCTCGGCCTGGCACACCGGGCGGGCCTGGTGCACGGTGCGGTGCTGCCGTCGCACGTGCTCATCGACCCCGACGCCCACGGCCTGGTGCTGGTCGACTGGTGCTTCTCCACCGAGCCCGGCGACACCGTGCCGGCGATGGTGCCCGATCACGACACCTGGTATCCGCAGGAGGTCCTCGACCGTGGCCCGGCCGGGCCGGGCACCGACATCTTCATGGCCACCCGCTGCATGACCTGGCTGATGAGCCGCCGCGCGCCGCGTCAACTGCTCGACTTCGCCCAGGGCTGTCGGCAGCGGTTCCTGCGGTTCCGCCCCGACGACGCCTGGCTGCTGCTGCGCGAACTCGACGAGGTGCTGCACCGGCTCTACGGACCGCGCACCTTCCGACCCTTCACCCTCAACCCCTAAGGAGGCTGCCATGGGCAGCGGAGCATGGTCCACCGATGTGTACGACGCCGCCGACCGGTACCGCCGGGCCACCGGCACCAGTGCCTTCTCCTACAGCGACAGCGGAGCCCGGGTGGTGCACCCCGCGCTGGATCCGCGCGGCGTGGTGCGGGAGAGCCGGGACAGCGCGGAACACCCGCACGCCACCCCCGTCGCGGTCCTCTTCGACGTGACCGGCTCGATGGGGCACGTACCCCGCGTTCTCCAGGCCAAGCTGCCGCAGCTGCTGGGGCTGCTGCTCCGACAGGGGTACGCCCGCGACCCGCAGATCATGTTCGGCGCGATCGGCGACGCCACCTGTGACCGGGTGCCGTTGCAGGTGGGGCAGTTCGAATCCGACAACCGGATGGACGACGACCTCGGCCGGATCGTGTTGGAGGGCGGCGGTGGCGGCCAGATGCAGGAGTCGTACGAGTTGGCGCTCTACTTCATGGCTCGGCACACGGTCACCGACAGCTGGGAGAAGCGCGGCCGGCGCGGCTACCTCTTCGTCATCGGCGACGAGTTGGCGTACCCGAAGGTGAAGTCCGGCGAGGTGGCCCGGCTCATCGACGACGACCTGCGCGAGGACGTGCCGTTGCGGCGGATCGTCGACGAGGTCACCCGCCGGTGGGACACCTACTACCTGCTGCCCAGCGGCAGCCACTACTCGGGCAACCGCAAGGTGCTCGACTTCTGGCGCGACCTGCTCGGCCAGCAGGCGCTGGAACTGGACGACCTGGACGCGGTCTGCGAGACCATCGCGCTCACCATCGGTCTCGGCGAGCAGGCCATCGACCTCGACCAGGGTCTGCGGGACCTGGACCGGGCCGGTTCGGCCGCCACCGGCACCGTCTCGAAGGCACTCGCCCGGTTGACCGGACGGTCCCGGACCGAGGTGTCGAGGCTGCCCGCCAACCGGACCAGCGGTCGCGGAGTCATCCGGCTGTGAACGGCGTACGGGTGGCCCCGCGGCACGTGATCGTGGTCGACCTCGGGTACGGCGACGCGGGCAAGGGCACGGTCGTGGACTGGCTCTGCGCCACCCGGCCGGTGCGGACGGTGGTGCGGTTCAACGGGGGTGCGCAGGCGGCACACAACGTCGTGCTGCGCGACGGCCGACACCACACGTTCGCCCAGTTCGGGGCCGGCACCTTCCATCCCGGGGTGCGGAGCCACCTGTCCCGGCACGTGGTGGTGGACCCGCTGGCGCTGGCCGTCGAGGCGGACCACCTCGCCACCGTCGGGGTGCCCGACGCGTTCGACCGGTTGACCGTGGACGGGGAGGCCCTGCTGGCCACCCCGTACCACCGGGCCGCGAACCGGGCCCGGGAGCTGGCCCGTGGAGCCGACCGGCACGGTTCCTGCGGGCTGGGGGTGGGCGAGGCCGTCGCGTACGGTCTCGCCCACCCCGACCAGGCGCCCCGGGTGGCGGACTGCCGCGACCCGGAGCTGTTGCGCCGTCGGCTGACCGCGCTACGCGACCGGCTCAGCGCCGAACTCGGCCCGCTGGACGCCCCGCCGGTCGCCGACTGCCTGCCCGCGTACCTGGCCTTCGCCGAACGGGTGGAGATCGTCGACCGGAGTTGGCTCGCCGGGGAACTGCGGGCCGGGACGTGCGTCTTCGAGGGCGCGCAGGGGGTGCTGCTGGACGAGTGGCACGGCTTCCACCCGTACACGACGTGGAGCACCACCACCACCGCGAACGCCGAAGGGCTGCTGGCCGAGGCCGGTCTGGCGGGGTCGGCGACCCGGCTCGGCGTGCTCCGGACGGTCACCCCCCGACACGGCCCGGGACCGTTGGTCACCGAGGACCCGACGCTCGGGCTGGCCGAACCGCACAACGCGACGAACCCGTGGCAGGGCCGCTTCCGGTTCGGTCACTTCGACGCCGTGGCCCACGGGTACGCCCTGGCGGCCACCGGTGGGGTCGACGGCCTCGCGCTGACCCACCTCGATCTCGTCGACCAGGGTCTCGACCTGCGGATCTGCCGCCGCTACACCGATCTGGACACGCTGCTGCCGGGCCCACCCGGAGACCTTGACCGGCAGGCCGCGCTCACCGCCCGCCTACTGCGGACCAGACCGGTGTACGACGCGGCACCGCCCGCCGACTGGCCCACGGCCGTGGCGCAGGCGTTGGGCGTGCCCGTCGTGCTCACCTCCCACGGGCCGACGGCACCGGACAAGCGGGTACGCGGCGGCCTGCTCGACTCCGTGCACCCAGCCGACGGTGCGGCGGCCCGACCGACCAGGGCAATAGGCGTAAGACCCCATTAGCGGCGATCCGTCCGTCCCGCCCCGACGTGTCCGCCCGACCGCGAGCATGGATCCATGGAGGCCGCCCTTGACCTGCTCCGGCACACGCTCACCTCACCGTGGGTGTATCTGCTGCTGCTCGGGCTCACCGCGGTCGACGCGGTCCTTCCGCTGGTACCGGCCGAGGCGGCGGTCATCACCGTCACCGTCCTCGCCACCGGAGGGGAGCCCAACCTGGTGATGGTGCTCGTGGCGACCACGCTCGGCGCGGTGCTCGGTGACCATGCCTCCTACGCCATCGGGCGAGGCGGCGGATCGCGGCCGCTCGACCGCTCCCCGGCTGACAGCCGACGTCGGGCCGGATCGCAGTGGGCGCGACGGGCGGTGTGCCGACACGGCGGCATCATCCTGACCTCCGCCCGGTTCCTGCCCGGCGGGCGGACGGCGGTCACCCTGACCATGGGCGCGGTGCGCTACCCGCTGCGCCCGTTCCTGCTGTACGACCTGGTCGGTGCCGCGACGTGGGCGCTCTACTGCGTGCTGCTCGGCCTCTTCGGCGGGCTCGCCTTCGAACGCGAACCGCTGTACGGGATCCTGACCGGGATCGGCCTGTCGATCGTGGTCACCGTGCTGTTGCAGGTGGCACGCCACCTGCGGCGTCGCGCCAACCGACCCTGAGGCTCGGGTGTGGTCACCGCTCGGGCGGGTGCCAGGTGACGCCGTGCAGCAGTTGCTCCGCGCCGAGCCAGGCGACGTTCATCATCCGGGTGGCGGTCTTCTCCGGGTCGGCCTCCGGATGAGCGGCCAGCCAGTCGGCCAGTGACTCGCTGGCACCGACCAACGCGTACGCGACGAGCTCCAGTTCACCGCCGGCCACCTCGTGCCCCTCGGCACGCAGCGCGTGGTCGAGCATCCCGGCGACCACCTCCACCAGTCGGGCCCGCATCACGGCCAACTCCTGGGCGAAGGGCTGCTCGGCTCGGGCCTGCCGGTAGAGCACCGCCCAGCCGTCCCGGTGCGCGCCGACGAAGCCGAAGAACGCCCGCAACGCACGCCAGAGCCGCTCGTCGGCGGGTAGATCCGGGGCGGCGGCACCGGCGATGGCCTCCATCATCCGGGTGCTCTCCCGGTGCAGGCAGGCGACGAAGAGTTCCTCCTTGGTGCCCAGGTACGCGTACACCATGGGTTTGGAGATGCCGGCCACCTCGGCGATCTCGTCCATGCTGGCGCCGTGGTAGCCGCGTCGGGAGAAGACCCGCACCGCGGAGTCGAGCATCTGTTGCTCCCGTACGGCACGCGGGAGGCGCTTGAAGGCGGGACCGGTGGACACCTTGCGAGCATACCTACCCATGCGTAGGGTTACGCACGAGTAGCCATTGTCCGAGAGGTGCTTTGCCATGACTGACTTCGACCCGGCCAACTTCGCCGACCTCGGCCCGAAGGAGTTCGCCCAGCTCGTCAAGAAGACTCCGGATAGCAAGTTGGCCGAGGTGATGTCGGGCGACCTGCGCGGCAAGATCCTCGACGAGATCTTCGGGCGGATGCCGCAGTTGTTCCGCGCCGACCGGGCCGGCTCCACCAACGCGGTGATCCACTGGAACATCACCGGTGCTCCCGACGGCGGCAACGACACCTACGAAGAGGTCATCGCCGACGGCACCTGCACGGTCAACCAGCCCCCGCAGCACGACCCCCGGCTGAGCCTGACCCTGGGCCCGGTCGAGTTCCTGAAGATCGTCTCCGGCAGCGCCAACCCGGTCATGATGTTCATGACCGGCAAGCTCAAGGCCAAGGGTGACCTGGGCCTGGCCGCCAACATCGCGAACCTCTTCGACATCCCCAAGGCCTGACATGGTCGAGTTCTCGCTCGACCTGAACGAGGAACAGCGGGATCTGCGTGACTGGGTGCACGGCTTCGCCCGCGAGGTCGTGCGCCCGGCCGCGGCCGAGTGGGACACCCGTGAGGAGACGCCCTGGCCGATCATCCAGGAGGCGGCGAAGGTCGGGCTCTACGGCTTCGAGTTCCTCGCCACCTGCTGGGCCGACCCCACCGGGCTGTCCCTGCCGATCGCCAGCGAGGAACTGTTCTGGGGCGACGCCGGCATCGGGTTGAGCATCTTCGGCACCTCCCTCGCGGTCGCCGCCATCTACGGCTCGGGCACCCCGGACCAACTCGTCGAATGGGTGCCGCAGTGCTTCGGTGACGCCGACTCCCCGGCCGTCGCCGCCTTCTGCACCACCGAGCCGGAGGCCGGCTCCGACGTCGCCGCCATGCGTACCCGGGCCACCTACGACGAGGCCACCGACGAGTGGGTGTTGCGCGGACAGAAGGCGTACGCCACCAACGGTGGGATCGCCGGGGTGCACGTGGTGACCGCCTCGGTCGAACCCGAACTGGGCTCGCGCGGACAGGCCGCGTTCGTCGTACCGCCGGGCACCCAGGGGCTCAACGCCACCCGCAAGCTGCGCAAGCTCGGCCTGCGCGCCTCGCACACCGCCGACGTCTTCCTCGACGACGTCCGGGTGCCGGGCCGCTGCCTGCTCGGCGGCAAGGAGGCGCTGGACGAACGCCTGGCCCGCGCCCGCTCCGGGCAGCGCGCCTCCGGGCAGGCCGCGATGCGTACGTTCGAGCTGTCCCGACCCACCGTCGGCGCGCAGGCGCTCGGCGTGGCCCGAGCCGCCTACGAGTACGCCCTGGACTACGCGAAGGAGCGGGTCCAGTTCGGTCGTCCGATCATCACCAACCAGGCGGTCGCGTTCACGCTGGCCGACATGCGGATGGAGATCGACGCCGCTCGCCTGCTGGTGTGGCGGGCCTCCTGGATGGGCCGCAACAACCGGCCGTTCACCGCCGGTGAGGGCTCGATGTCCAAGCTCAAGGCGGGCGAGGTGGCCGTCTCGGTGACCGAGAAGGCGGTCCAGATGCTCGGTGGTGCCGGTTTCCTGCGGGACCACCCGGTCGAGCGCTGGTACCGCGACGCCAAGATCTACACCATCTTCGAGGGCACCTCGGAGATCCAGCGACTGGTCATCTCCCGGGCGATCTCCGGGATGCAGATCCGCTGACCGCCGGGAGGTACGCGGGCATGGACCTGCCGTTCATCGTCACCACGCTGACTCGGCGGGGCCTGCTCGCCCCGGGCCGCCCCATCCGCGTCGCCTCCCAGCTCAACGCATTGCGGAAATGGGGCTGGAGCCTCGCCGGTGAGCTGCGCCAGGCGGCGGCCCGGGATCCGGGCCGGGTCGCGGTGATCGACGACCGGGGCAACGAGCTGACGTACGCCGAACTGCTCGACCGGTCCATGCGGCTGGCCCGCGCGCTGCGCGCCGGACTCGGCGTCCAGCCCGGCGACCGGGTCGCCGTGCTCTGCCGCAACCACCCCGGCCTGATCGAGACCGTCGTCGCCGCCACCCTGCTGGGCGCCGACGCCGTGCTGGCCAACACCGGGCTCTCCCCGGCGCAGTTGGAGACCGTGGCGCAGGAACAACGGCTGCGGGTTCTGGTGCACGACGACGAGTTCACCGAACAAACCCTCGGGCTGCCGGCGGAGCTGCACCGTCTCGACGAGCAGGCCCGCGAGGACCTGATCGCCACCGCCCTCCCCGGCGAACTCCACCCGCCCGAGCGGGACGGCAGGATCATCGTGCTCACCTCGGGCACCACCGGTGCGCCGAAGGGTGCCCGACGGCCCACCCCGAACGGCTTCGGCCCGCTGGTGTCCATCATCGACCGCATCCCGCTGCACGTACGGGACCGGGTGCTGATCGCCGCGCCCATCTTCCACACCTGGGGGTACGCCGCCCTCCAGGTCTGCTTCGCCCTGCGGGCCACCATCGTGCTGCACCGTCGCTTCGACCCGGCCGCCACGCTGCGCGACCTGACCCGGCACCGCTGTCAGGCACTGTTCGCGGTGCCGGTGATGCTGCAACGGCTGATGGAGACGCCACCACCGGAACCCCGGCCGCCGCTGAAGGTGGTCGCCGTGAGCGGCTCCGCGCTGCCCGGCGGTCTACCGGCGGCGTTCATGGACACCTACGGTGACGTGCTCTACAACCTGTACGGCTCGACCGAGGCATCCTGGGCCTCCATCGCCACCCCGGCCGACCTGCGCCAGGCGCCCACCACCGCCGGGCGGCCACCACACGGCACCCGACTGGAGATCCGCGACGACGACGGTCGACCGGTCACCGTCGGCCGGGTCGGTCGGATCCTCGTCGGCAACGAGATGCTCTTCGAGGGCTACACCTCCGGAGCCGACCGGGAACGCCACGACGGCCTGCTGGACACCGGCGACCTCGGCCGGATCAACCCCGACGGGCTGCTCTTCGTCGACGGCCGGGCGGACGACATGATCGTCTCCGGCGGCGAGAACGTCTTCCCCGCCGAAGTGGAACAGCTGCTCACCCAGCTCCCCCAGGTACGCGAGGCCGCCGTCATCGGCGTACCGGACGCCGACTACGGCCAACGCCTCGCCGCGTTCGTCGGGCTGTATCCCGGCGAGAGACTCGACGCCGAGGCGATCCGCGAGTACGTCCGGCGTTATCTCGCCCGGTTCTCCGTGCCCCGCGACATCGTCTTCGTCAAGTACCTGCCCCGTAACGCCACCGGCAAGGTGCTCACCCGCGAGCTGCGCCGCTACATCGGCTGAGTACCGCGCTGGTGGTAGGCGGCCGTCGGGACTACCGCGACGGGTTGACCCGAGGATCAAACCCGCACCGGATGATTCGCCGCGCCACCGTCCCTAGCGTGTTGGTCGGTGTCCCGGTACGTCGGCGGTGTCGCGGCGAGGTCCAAGCGGCGATCTGGCAAGACGGAATCGGGCCTGGATACCGGTTCGCCGTCTCCCGGCCCGATCCGCCCGCCGCTGTCGCCGGTGGGCGGCCCGGACGACGTTTCCGGACACCGCATCAGGTGGCACCCTGCCCTGCCCGGTGCTACACGGGGGCACCGGGCAGGGTGCCGCATCCGTCGCATCGAGAAGGGTCTGTGCGTGTCAACGGGGAACTGGCTGGACGCCAGGGCGGGCGGAGCACGGTTGTCGAGGCGGGGCGTACTGGTCGGGGGTGGCCTGCTGGTCGGGGGTGGCCTGCTGCTCGCCGGTTGTGGCGGCCGGGAGCGTCCGTCCATCGAGAGCAGGGACGTCGGCTCCGACAGGGACCGGAACAAGCGCCGGCTACGGGAGATCCTCGACCGGCAGACCGAGGCGGTGAAGAACAAGGACGAGAAGGCGTACCTCGCCGACCTGGACAGCTCCAACAGCGACCTGGTCGAGCACGAGCGGATGGTGTTCGCCAACCTGCGCCAGTTCGAGTTCGCCGAGTTCGGCTACAACACCCGTCGGGTGGCCGCCCACGGCGACTACACCTTCGGGCCGGTGTTCCGGATCACCCAGTTGACCGCAGACGAGAGCCCGGTGGGTGCGGCACCGGCAGAGACCTTCCGGTACCGGCTTGCGCCGAAGGACGGCCGGCTGGTGATCGCCGAGATCACGCCGGCGAGCCCGGGTGACCAGAAGGACGCGCTGCTCAGCGGTCCGCCGGCCGACGAGGCGTGGAACATGACCCCGCTGCGGGTGGTGCAGGCCGCCGACAACGTCTGGTTGGTCGGCGACGACAGCGTGCCGGATCTGGAAAAGTTCGCCGCAGCCGCAGCCGCCGAAGCGGCCATCGTGAGAAGGCTGTGGGAGGGCCGGGCCCGCTTCCCCGGCGACGTGATGTACCTGACCCGGGACGACGACAACTATCGGCGGTGGTTCAGCCTCGGCAAGTCGTCGAACTTCCTGCCGGAGATCAGCGGCTTCCAGACGTCACGGACAGGTGTCCGCCAGAACGGCCAGGTCTACTCGGACCAACGCGCCGGCGCCGCCATCTTGATCAATCTGAAGAACATCAGGGACTACTACTCGGGTGAGGACCCCCGGGTCACCATGCACCACGAACTGGCGCACTCGGTGACCGCTCAGCTGCGGGCCACGCCCTCCATCATCTCGGACCTGGGTTCGCCGACCTGGGCGGTCGAGGGCTTCGCCACCTGGGCGACCGGCGTGCGATGGCCGTCGGAGGCGAGCAGATACCGCAGCCAGCTGAGGAACGGCCTGGGCTCGTTCAAGGGCCTGCCGTCCTCGAAGGACTTCTACGGCGCGAAGCGCAGCTTGAACTACCTGTTGGGCTGGTCGGTCTTCGCCTACATCGCCCAGATCAAGGGGCGGGAGGCGGCCGTCGAGTTCTACGCCCAGGTCATCCCGCTCAATGACACGCTGGAGCCGTTCGTGGAGCTACCGATCTTCGACGGCATCTGCGAACGGACGCTCGGCACCTCGGCGGGCGCCTTCCTGGAGGGTTGGCAGCGTTTCGTGCGCAGGGGGGCAGGGGCATGACCGGTCCCGCCGTCTCGCCACCCGGTGGCACCACACCGTCCGACCCGCCACCCGGTTCGCCGGCTGGCCTCCCCGCGACGACGCGGGTACGGAGCTGGCGCCGGGTGCTCATGGTCGCGGCGATCGTCGGTTTGCTCGGCGCACTGGTCGCCGGGGTCGGTGCCTACCTGCCCACCAACCGGTATCAGGCCACCGCGACCACCGTGCCCTGCCGCCGCGTCGTCTGTATCCCGGTCCTCAAGGCCAGTGCCGTGATCGACGCGCTGAAGGCCAAGGGACACCCCTGTGAGCAGGAGCGGGACCACCACTGGAAATGCGAACTGATGGTCGGCACCCTCACCTTCGAGACCACGATCGAGGAGGTCGAGGGGTTGATCTCCGACGTGAGCGTGCTGGTCGTACGCCCGCCCGACGAGGAGCCGACGGAGGCGGTCATGGACTACCTGCTGTGGCTCGCGGCACTGCCCTACACCGCCGACGAGGCGCTGACCGAGGAGATCAACGACTGGGTGGTCGATCGGATCGAGGCCGACGAGGACGCCGAGGCGGAGATCGGTGGCTACAACTATTACGTCGTCACGAGCAATCCGGGGTCCATCCGCCTCCGGGTCATCGGAGCCCTGCGATGAACCAACGACCACCCGTGCACTACTCACCCGACGGCAGGTACTGGTGGGACGGCATCGCCTGGCGTCCGGTCGCCTCCGGCATTCCGGCTCCGCCTGCGCCACCGGCCGCCGGCCCGGCTGTGTCGCCCGCACCGCTTGTGCCGCCGGTCCCACCTCCCCCGCCGGTCCAGCCCGCGATGTCGGTTCCCGGGCCCCCGATGCCGATTTGGCCTCCGGTCCGGTCCACCGGCCCAGGCAAAGCGGTGACCGTGCTGGTGACCGTCGCCGCGCTGCTGGCCGGCATGCTCGGTGGCGGCGCCGTCGGGGCGCTGGCTGGCACAGTCACCGGCACACCGCCGGGCAGCAGCGAGCCACCGCCGATGCCCGAGAACTTCCCCGAGGGGGACAACCGTTACCTGCCGGGCGTCACCGTCACGCTGATCGCGAAGCAGTGGCTGGAGCGGGCAAACTCGTGGACCTGCGCGGCGGAACCGGACCCCGACCTGGAGCGCGGCAAGTACGAGACCCGGTGCGAGGCACCGGGCGCGGACATCTCTGTTTACGCCGTCATCAATCATGACGACGACGCGAAGGTGACGGGCATCTGGGTCGCCTGCCGCTACCGCACCGGCTCGCGGATGTGCCGCAGCCTCTTCGAGAAGTTCGCCGACGCACTCCTGCAGTCGCAGCGAGAGTTGATCAAGCCGGCCACCGAATGGGCGAAGAAGAACGTCGACCGGGACAGCGCAGCCGTCTTCGGTGGCATCCGGATGGAGATATCCCTGTCGCCGCACGAGATGCAGGCCACCCCGTGGGTGTGAGTGTCCGGTCGATCGGATCGTCCTCGGCATCAGTCCGATCGACGCCCGGGTGTCACCAGACCGGTCTCGTACGCGAGGACGACCGCCTGCGCCCGGCTCGCCAGGTCGAGCTTGCCCATGGTCCGGTTCAGATGGGTCTTCACCGTGGCCTCGGAGATGACGAGATGCTCGGCGATCTCGGTGTTCGACATGCCGCGGCCCACCATCTGGAGCACCTCGCGTTCCCGCGCGGTCAACGCGCGCAGCTCCCGCTTCGGCGCGGGCACCGGGCCGGGCTCGGGCAGCGGCCGGTTCACGTACGTCTCGACCAGCCGCCGCAGGATGCTCGGCGCGAACAGCATCGTTCCGGTCGCCACCGCGTTCACCGCGTCGACCAGCCGCTCCGGTGGCGTGTCCTTCAACAGGAAACCGGACGCCCCGGCGCGCAGCGCCTCGTAGACGTACTCGTCCAAATCGAACGTGGTCAGGATGAGCACCTTCGGAGCCCGATCGGCCGCCGACGTGACGATCCGTTCGGTGGCGGCGATGCCGCCCATCCCCGGCATCCGCACGTCCATCAGGACGACATCTGGTGCGGTGCTCGCGGCCAGCCGGACCGCCTCCTCCCCACTGCCGGCCTCGCCCACCACGGCGATTCCGGGCGTTGCCCGCAACAGTGCGGCGAGCCCGCTGCGGATGAGGACCTGGTCGTCCACCACGAGCACCCGAGTCATCCGCTCATTGTGGACGACGGTGCGAACCGGCATCGTCACCGCCGGTCGGCACCTCGGCGTGGGACTCCGGCGGCGACGGCGTGGGCAGGGTCAGCTGGACGGTGAAGCCGCGCTCGTCCTGCTCGACCCGCACCGTGCCGCCGTACTGCCGGGCGCGCTCGGCCATCCCGAGCAGACCGCGACCCCCGCCGGTCGTCGCCGGGCGCGGCAACCGGCGGGGCCGGTGCCGGGGCCCCTCGTCGGCCACGGTGGCGACGAACCGGTCAGCCTGGTGGTCGAGGGTGACGGTGGTCGCGCCACCCGAGTGGTTCAGGACGTTCGTCAGCGCCTCCTGGAGGAACCGGAACGCGCACAGGTCGGGGCCGGGCGGCAGGGCGCGGGGGATGCCGGTCACCACGGTCCGGACGGGCACCCCGGCAGCCCGGATCCGGGCGATCAGTTCGTCGAGGCGGGCCAGCCCCGGCGCGGGCTGCTCCGGCTCGGGCCGGTCGGTCATCTCGGGCTGCCCCGGACGCAGGACACCCAGCATGCCGCGCATCTCGGTGAGTGCCTCGCCGACGGTGTCCACCACGGTACGCAACGCCGAACGCGCGGTCGGCGGGTCGGAGGTCAGGACGTACCAGGCGAGCCCCGCCTGGACTGACACCACCGACAGGTGATGCGCGACGACGTCGTGCAGGTCCCGGGCGATCCGCAGCCGCTCGTCGCTCACCGCCCGCCGGGCCAGTTCCTGCCGGTCACGGCGCAACTCCTCGGTCAACGCCGCGAGTTGCTGACCACGCTCGTTGAGACGCCGGGCCGCGCTGCCCAGATAGCAGACGACCGCCGGCCACACCAGACTCTGCGTGAGCGCGGCGAGGAGCGAGCCCTGCCGGTCGAGCAGACCGCCGTACATCCAGACCACGGCTGGCGCCGACGCGGCGGCGACGGTCGGGCCGGTCGGCCGGACGGCGGCGACCGTGTAGAGCGCCAGCAGAGCACCGGAGCTGTTCACCACCGGGTGGTAGCCCAGGGTGATGTATCCCGCCCAGACCGTGCAGAACAGCAACAGTACGGTCACCGGCGCCCGGCGGCGACCCACCAGGGTCAGGGTCGCCAGGCAGGTCAGCGTCCACGCCAGGACGTCGAAGTCGCGGTACAGCCCGGTGGAGTCACCGGCTCCGATACCGAGGCTGACCGCGCCGGTGGCCGCCGCGAGCGTGCCGTCGAGCAGCCACGGATGGCGGCCACCGAGCCTCCGCAGGCGCGCGTACGCCGTCGACCACCGCCCCCCGGCCGACGGCGGGTGCGGTGGTCCGCCCTCCACCGGGTCGCCTGGAAACCCCTCGTGGCGCTGCCGCATCCGGGCACGGTAACCGGTTCCGGTCACCTGCTCGCCTACACCGGTCACCCGGCGGGAGGGGGCCGGGTTGCTCGGTACGCCGGGCCACGCGTTTGTTAGGAAGGGCCCCCTGCTCTACCGGAGGCGTTAATAAGGTGCCCTTCCTTTCCCGATGGCGGCGGCTACGCCGCTGACGCGGTCGGCGAGGAGGCCCAGGGCGCCGACGGCCCGGTCGACCGGGTCGTCGCCGGATCCGCCGAGCGCCTTCGAGCGCTGGAAGGCCGCCTTGACCTCGGCCCAGCGGGCGGCCTGCTCCGGGGTCAGCCGGCCGCGCAGCTCGGCGAGCTTGAGCAGGTTCGCCTCCGCGCCCGCTGCCAAGGTCTGCGCCTCACCCAGGTAGTGGTCGTCGATCACCGCCTCCAGTTCCTCGTCGGTGAGCACCGGGACGATTCGCTCGGCGAGCTTGTTCATGTTCCGGTACGACCCCTGGAGCTGGAACGGCGGTTCGGTGCGGGCATCGTCGGACTGCGCCGCCGAGGCGATGTACGCCTGGTTGTTGGCCAGCACCACCTGCTGCACCCGCAGCAGCTTGCGCAGCACCGAGACGACCTGCTCCAGTTCCACCGGCTCGTACGGATGGGACAGCTGGTCGGCGCGGGCCGACTCGTCGCCACGGGCCATCCGCACCAGCAGCTCCAGGTCGGCGCGGTCCCGGCCGGAGAGCGGTGCCAGCAGCGGGTTCGAGGTCAGCGCGTTCTCGATGTAACTGAGCGCGAAGACCTCCTCCCGGCCGGAGAGCACGTCGCCGAGGTTCCACACGTCGGCCCGGTTGGCCAGCATGTCCGGCACCCGGAAACGTCGCCCCGACTCGGTGTAGGGGTTGCCCGCCATGCAGACCGCGAACCGCTTGCCGCGCAGGTCGTACGTGCGGGTACGGCCCTCCCACACCCCCTCCATCCGGCGCTGCCCGTCGCAGAGCGAGATGAACTTCTGCAGCAGCTCCGGGTTGGTGTGCTGGATGTCGTCCAGGTAGAGCAGCACGTTGTTGCCGAGTTCCAGCGCGAAGGAGATCTTCTCGACCTCCTGCCGCGCGGTGGCGTCGGGCGCTTCCGCCGGGTCCAGCGAGGTGACCTTCGAGCCCAGAGCCGGCCCGTTGACCTTGACGAAGACGAGGCCGAGCCGACTGGCCACGTACTCCATCAGGGTGGTCTTGCCGTAGCCGGGCGGTGAGATCAACAGCAGCAGGCCCGACTGGTCGACCCGCTTGCCGTCGCCGGTCGCGCCGAGCTGACGGGCCAGGTTGTCACCGATCAGCGGCAGGTACACCTCGTCGAGCAGCCGGTTGCGGACGAAGGCGTTCATCACCTTCGGCCGGTACTCGTCCAGCCGCAGCCGGTCCCGTTCGACCTCGACCAGCGCGTTGCGTCGCCGCTGGTAGTCCCGGTACGCCGGCACCAGTTCGGTGCGGAACGCCCGGGTCCGGGACAGCGTCTCGTCGAGTCGTACGTCCAGCGTGGAGCCCTCGATGCGCGGGTGGGCGCCGAGCAGGCCGCCGACCGTCTCCGTCATCGTCGCCGCGCTGTCCTCACGGGCCAGGTCGGGGCCGCACAGCTCGACGGCGATCGCCTCCGGCAGGTCGTAACCGGACAGGTCACCCTCGGCGGTGGCCAGGAAGGCGGTCAGCCACGCCTCGATCAGCTGGTACCGACCGGCCAGGTCGTCACCGAGCGCCCGGAGATCCTCGTCGAACTCCCGCGAGGAGCGCGACTGCGGGCCGCCCAGCGCCCGGCGGAACCGGTCCAGCAGCGTACGCGCGCCGCTGCCGGTGACGAACCGTACCGGCGGTGCGGCGAGTTCCTGGAACAGGTACTCACCGGCGAGCGCGGTGCCACCGGACGGCACCGGAATCCCGGCATCGCGCAGGAACACCTCGATCGCCTCGCCCAGCTGGCGGCAGAGCAGGTCGGCGGCGTCCGCGCCGTCCGGGCGACCGAACCGGGCCCGAGCCCGGGCCAGCGAGGCGGCCCGCGCCGTCCACGTCGACCGGGCCTGCTCGTCGGTGGCGTACCGCCAGAAGAGCTGGGCGGCAGCGCGGTCAGCGGGCGGGTAGCGCAGCAGCCCGGCACCGGCGTGCAGGCGAAGCAGCACCCGCAGGATCTCCGCCGCGTCGTGATCGTGCACGCCGCGCTCGTAGCCCTCGTCGTAGCGGGTCTCGGCGATGCCCCGGACCAGGTTCCGCAACCCGTCGCCGTCGACCGCCGCCGCGTGCAGCGTGTCCAGGTCCAGCCCGTCGCGGGCCGCCTCGGCGGCAGCGAGGATCGCAGTGGCCAGGTACTCGGCGCGATACACCTGCGCCGACTCGGAGACCAGCAGCTGGTCCCAGAACCGTCGGGTCTGCTGGAACTCCTCGTCGCGTACCGGGGCGCGGTAGTCGGTGCCGGTCACCGCCACCACCATCCGGCCCTCGGCCGGCACCACCGCCACGTCGATCGGCTGGGTGTTCACCGCGAAGCGGTGCCGACCCAGCCGGATCGTCTCACCGCCGTCGGCGTACAGGTCGAGACGGTCGCGCAGGCCACGCCCGGCCTCCTGGCGGGCCGCCCGCACCCGGCCGTCCAGCTCCTCGGCCCGCACCGTGTCGCCGAGGGTACGCAGCTCCTCGACCACCGCGCGCAGCTTGTCCACCATCGGATCGGCGGCGAAGTAGGTGTTGATCTCGTCGAGCGACCCGAGGGTGCCGGCCCGCCGGTGCACACTGACCAGGATCCGTTCGGCGGAGGTGACGAGCCGGTCGGCGCGGCGGGCCCGCTCGTCCAACAACGCCTGCTTGCGGGAGGAGAACGCCTCGTAGATGTCGGTCCGCCGGGTGGCCAGCTCGGCGAGGAAGTCGTCGAACTCGCCGAACCGGGACTCCAGCTCCTCCACCCGCAGCAGCAACCGGCCCAGTTGCTCGTCGCAGCGCTCGGCGGTGTCCGCAGCGGCCAGCGCACCGGTCACCGCCTGCCCGAGCAGGGCGAACTCGGCGGCGAAACCGGCCCGGCCCTCGGCGGCGGCCAACTCCTGGCGGCGCTTGTCCAGCACGGCGCGAGCCCGGTTGACCGCGCCCAACACCTCACCGACGCGGCCCAGGATGCCGGTCCGGACGGTCGCGTCGGCGATGTCCAACCCGCCGACCACGTCGGTGATGGTCTGCAACCCGTCGGTACGGGCGGCCAGTTCGTCGCGGACGGTGGCCGCCTCGGCGACCGTGCCGATCGTGGCCGCCTTGGTGGAGAGCTGCTCCACCTCCTGCTGGTATCCGCTGAGTGCCTCGTCGCGCCGCAGGAACTCCACCGCCCGGCGGCCGGCCACCGCCAGTTCCTCGTCCAGCCGCTCGGCCAGCTCGTCGATCCGGCCGTGGTCGACGTACCGCAGCTCACGCAGCGTCTCCAGGTGCCCCCGGGCGCGCCGCAGCCCGCCCAGCTGGTTGACCCAGTCGTCGGCGGTCAGCGGTGCCTCACCCCGGGCCCGGCGGGCCAGCGAGGCGATCTGCTCGGCGCTGTCGTCCAGGGCGGCGCGGGCCCGCTCGGTGAGCGTACGAACCTTCTCGTGCTCCTCCAGCACGGCGGCTGCGGTGCGGCGCAGCCCGGTCAGCGGCGTGGCCAGGTCACCGAGTTCGTCCTCGCCGAGCCAGTGGTAGTGGTCGACGATCCGGGCACAGGCGGCGATCAACGCCTCGTAGACCCCGGCGGTGGCGGTGCCGTCGACCATCCGGGCCGCCGACAGGCAGTCCGAGATGCCGCGTACCAGGTCGGCGTTGCCGACTCGCTCCAGCGGCCCGGTGCCGGCCGGCTGCGCCGCCGCGTACGCGTCCGAGACGTACGGCGTCTGCCAGACCTGCATCGGGTGCACCCGGGTCGGTTCCTCGGAGACCGCCCGGAACACCACCAACGTGCCGTCGTCGAACAGCGAGAAGCCGTGGCACGGAATCGGTGCGGCGACCTCCTTGCGGATCGCGTTGTACGGCAGCAGCAGGGTGCGCCCGTCGGCGCGGGCGTGGAAGACGTAGAGCACGTCCTCGCCGTTGGGCGAGCGGACCAGCCGCTCGAACTCCAGGTCCGACACGTCGGTGTCGAAGGTCCTGGTGACGCCGGTCGCCAGGTGGTAGCCGCCCGGGAAGATGATGCCGTGGTCCTCCGGCAACCGCTGGCAGGCGACACCGATGCCGTCGAGCCGGACCACCTCCCGGGTGAGCGTGTTGAACACCAGGTGCCGCCACTGCGTCTCCTTGTACGGCCGCAGCCGCAGCAGGATCAGCGGCCCCACCCGGGCCCAGTGGACGTCGGCGTCGGCGAGGCTCTGCAACGGCTCGTCCACCGGCTCGCTGTAGATGCCCTCGCCGACCTCGGTGTTGTTCTCCACCTTCACGGTCAGCGTGCCGCCGACCGTCTCCACGAAGACCTCGCCGTCGATGGAGATGTGCGGGTGCCGGCCGAGGACGTGGTCCTCGCGGGTCGTCTCGATCCACTCGAAGTCGTGCGACGGCGGAAAGACGTGGTCCCGCTCGCCCCGGCTGTCCAGGTACTCGGGTGTGCCGTCGACGCCGACCCGCCACCGCAGCACCCGGATGTCCTCGGTGCGCGGCCCGGTCTGGAACACCGCCAGCAGCCGCCCGTCGACCCGCCGCAGCTGCAACAGGCGGGCCTGGCGGTAGTAGCGGTACAGCTCACCGAAGTCCCGGACGAACTGCGGGTGGCGGAGCAGCCCGGGCAGCTCGTCGTGGCCCGCCGGGTCGAACCGGAACCCGGCCGTCTGCGTCCCATCCGACTCACCGGACTGGCCCGGCTCCCGGCTGAACCGGTGCAGGGAGAAGACGTCATCGACGGAGGTCTCCGGCTTCAACCCGATGAAGACGTTGTAGCCGAACAGCATCAACCCGCCCACCGAGACGATGTCCCGGGGTACGCAGTTGTGCTCCGTACGGATCCGCTCGGTGCTCAGCAGCCGCAGTTCGGTGCTGCCGAAGACCTCCAGTCGGCGGGCGTTGAGCGCCTCCGCCCGCCGGGCCAGTTCGGCCGCCTGGGTGGCGAGCCGTCGGCGCAGCACCTCATAGCTACCGTCGTCCGGTCCCGGCCGGGTACCGACGTCCGCCGCTCCCGGCCCGGTCGGATCCGGGGCGGCCGGCGCCGGTCCGGCGTCGCCGGGCGTACGCCCGACAGCGGCCGGACCGGCGGTCGGCTCACTCACCGGCGGACTGCCGTGGGCCGGCCAGCGCGGCTACCGGGGTTTCCGCCACCCCGAGGCGCTGCGCCGCCTTCAGCAGTTCCTGGAGCTTGCCCTTGTCCGCGCTACCGGAGCGCATCTGCTGCATCAGGAAGGCCGACAGGGTGAGGTTCTGCAGGCCGGCGGTGTCGATCGAGCCGACCATGCGGGCCAGGTCGTCGGTGAAGCTGGCGCTGCCGTCCAGCCACGGCTGGGCCAGGCTCTTCGCCACGTCCGAGTGGGCCACGAACCCGTCCACGCTCTTGCCGAACGAGATGGAGCTGAGCAGCCTGTCGAAGAAGACGCTGTCCCCGCCGACGATGTCGATGTTCGCCTTCTCCAGGCCGGTGGCGACCAGCTTGGCCTGCGCCTCGGCGACCTGACGCTGGGTGTCCAGCCCGGCCAGCCGGACCTCCTTCTCCAGCTCCAGGCGCAGCCGGTACTCCTCGTGCTCCCGGGTCGCCTCGTCCAGCGCGGCCATCGCGGCGGCCTTCTCGGTGAGACCCTCGGCCTCGCCCTTCAGCTTCTCGCGCACCGCCTCGGCGGCGGCCACGGCCTTCTCCCGCTCGACCGCAGCCTCTGCGCGGCCGACCTTCTCGATCGCCTCGGCGCTGCGCTCCTGGACCTGCACGTCGGCCAGACCGGCCGCTGCCGCCTCGGCCTGGGCGCCCTCGGCCAGCCGGATCTTCGCCCGGGTGTCCAGCTCGGCGGCCTGCTGCCGGGCCTCGGCCAGCACCAGTTCCTCGCGGGCCCGGTGCTTCGCCGCCGCCTCGGCGGCCTCCGCGGCCTTGATGTCCTTGACCAGGTTCTCCTGCGCCTCGGCCTCGGCCTGGATGACCAGCGCCTGGCGGGTCCGCTCGGCCTCCTCGACCACCCGCAGCCGCTTGATGTTCTCCTCCTGCTCGGCCACGGTCTTCTCCACCGCGATCCGCTCCCGGACCACCTCGGCGATGGCCCGCTTCTCGGCCTCGACCTCCTTGTCCTTGGCGATCGTGCTCAGCTCGGTCTCCCGGTCCCGGCTGATGACCTCCAGCAGGCGGTCCTTCTCGATCCGCTCGGTCTCGATGGCGATGACCCGCTCGCGGTTCTTCTCCGCGACCGCGATCTCCCGCGCCCGGTTCTCGTGCTGGATACCGAGCTGCTCGTCGGTACGGATGTTCGCGGTCTCGGCGCGCAGCCGCTCCTCGGCGCGTACCCGGGTGATCTCGGCTTCCTCGCGGGCCCGCACGGTCTCGATCTCGCGCTGCTGCTTGGCCTCGGCGTCCGCCTGCCGCCGCTCAAGCTCCAGGATCGCCTCCCGGGCGTCGACGTTCTGCCGGGTGATCTCCTTCTCCTCGCTGCGGCGGAACTCGTTGGTCCGCACGTGCTCCAGCGCGGTCAGCTCGGTGATCTTCCGGATGCCCTGGGCGTCGAGGATGTTCTTCGGGTCGAGCTGCGACATCGGCGTCTGCTCCAGGAAGTCGATCGCCGCGTCTTCCAGGCTGTAGCCGTTGAGGTCGGTGCCGATCACCCGGATGATCTGGTCCCGGAACTCGTCGCGCTTGGTGTAGAGGTCCACGAAGTCGAGCTGCTTGCCGACCGTCTTGAGCGCCTCGGAGAACTTCGCGTTGAACAGCTCCTGGAGCGTCTCCCGGTCGCTGGCCCGCGCGGTGCCGATCGCCTGCGCCACCTTGATGACGTCCTCGACGGTCTTGTTGACCCGGACGAAGAAGGTGATCCGGATGTCGGCCCGGATGTTGTCGCGGCAGATCAGACCCTCGTTGCCGGTCCGTTCGATGTCGATCGTCTTGACCGAGATGTCCATGATCTCGGCCTTGTGCAGGACCGGCAGCACGACCGCGCCGGTGAAGGTCACGTCTACCCGTCGGACCTTCGAGACGATCAGGGCCTTGCCCTGCTCGACCTTGCGGAACAGCCGACTGATCATGAACACCACGCCGAGCGCGACGAGTAGGACGACGGCGAGGAGTACGCCTATACCGGTGGTGATGACATCCATGGGTTGGGCGCGCGTGCGGTGACGACCGGCCAGCGGGCCGGGCGGGACGCCGCGCATCCTCCTTTCGGGGGGCGGCAAGGGGCGGACCGACGGAAGGGGTTTGACCGGCAGCCCGTAGCGGGTCGGTGGTGAGCTATTCGGGGATGTGTCTCATCGGGTCGAAGGCGGGTCCGGCGGGCATCACCCAGAAGAACTCACCGTCGGTGTCGTAGTCGTAGATCAGCGCGGAGCTGCCGGCCGGCATCTTTTCGTCACCCGGTTGTCGGATCTGCACCACGGCCGAAGAACCATCGGCCGCGGTCACCTCCGCCTGACCGAAGTCGGCGGTCACCGTACCGGTCCGCACGACGCAGAGGCGACCGACGAAGGCGTGCCGAGTGGCGTCCGTCTCAGTGGGAAAGAGCCGGCTCAACGGCGCGGCGACCAGGCGGGTCACCAGCCACGCGCAGGCGGCGGCGGCCAGCAGGACACCGACCGACACGGCGATGCGGGTGCCGGAGCCCAGGCCGAGGCCGTCGAGCAGGACGGTGCCGGCCAGGCTGACGAACCAGGCCACCGCCACGAGCAGGGAGAAGATGATCGCACTGGGCACTCCGCCCAGGCCGAGACCGGCCAGCACGGTGCCCGGCACCCCGTCGACGTCGAGGTCGTCGCCGAGATCCAGGACACCCGTCAGCACCAGCAGCCAGTAACCGACGACGACCACCAGAAGGAAGCTGAACAGGACGGTGGGGAAACTGAGCGCCGCACCGAGGAAACCGGTCACCGCGTTCTCCTCCCCGTCCCGATGGGTCCTGGCCAGCCAACGGCACGATGATCGTGACATGGGCTGTCAATGCCCGTGGGTGGCCGATCGGTTGGTCCGGGCGACCTGACCAGCCAAGATCGAACACGATACCCTCAGCGGAGGTTGGCCTTGATCAGGGCATCCAGCGCCGCCGCCCGGACCTCGGCCTCGGTCGCTGTCACCGCCATGAACCAGCTGCACCCGTCCGGTGCCCACGCCGACAGGTAGGCGGTGGACGTCGCCGGTTCGTCGGTGGCCAGGATCTGCGCACCGGACGGCACGCTCACCTCGCGCGGCGTGCCGGGCAGGCCCTGCGGTGCTTCGAAGTCGAACACCACCACCACCCGGGTCACCGGGCCGGTTCCCTCGTACGCCGACCGGATGCCCGCCGGAACGACCTCGGGCCGAGGCATCCGCAGCACCGCCTCCGTAGCGTCGACCCGCCGCAGACCGGGCGGCAGGCCCCGCAGCTCGGGCATGACCGGGCTGGCCGACGGCTCGGCGACAGTGCGCGGGGGATCGCCGTACCACTCGGTCACGGCCATGAACACCGCCAGCCCGACGACCGCGCACGAGGCGAGCGCGGCGGCGGTGGCCCAAACCCGTCGGCGACGACGCAGCCGGGCCCGCACCGCCGGCAGCGGATCCCCGGTGGGCGGCCCGGTGTCGGCCGTCCAGAACTCGCGCAACGTGTCCCGGATGTCGGTCACCCCGCCACCTCCCGTTCCGCACGTACCCGGGTGACCGGCAGCTCGGCCCGCAGGGTGCCGAGGGCGCGATCGCGCAGCGACCGGACGGTCGCCGGGCGACGCCCCGTCGCCGCCGCGATCGACTCGTCGTCCAAGTTGTCGAGGTAGGTCATGACCAGCACCACCCGCTGCATCGGGGGAAGCCCGGCGAGCAGCCCGCGTAGGTGATCGTGGTCTGCCTGGCCGTACTCCCCGGCCGCCGCCGACGGTGGAGCGGCCCCGGCCGACCGCAGCCGGCGGACGACCGCCCGCAGCCGGCTCACCTGCAGCCGGACCATCGTGACCTTCGCGTACGCGAGCAGACCGCCCTCGGCCACGAGCCGGTGCCACCTGGTCGCCATCCGCACGTACGCCTGGTGGAGGAGCGCCTCGGCCTGCTCCGGGTCTGCGGTGACCGCGCGTGCGTACCGCCTCAGCACCGGTGCGGAATCGCGTACGAACGTCTCGAACTCGTCGGCGTCCATGCCACCTCCTCACCGGTAAGTAACGCCACCACCGGTGCGTCGAGTTGCAGTCCGGCCCGACGGGATTTCCCCGACGGGCGGTACAACTCGCGACAGTGCGGAGATGAGCACCATCAGCGCCGAGCGGACGGACCCTGCGGCCTCCCCCTCGACCCGGGCAGACCGTAGCAACGATCAGGGTCGGCCCATCACCCCGAAAGGCATACGAGTCAATGTCGGCATGCGACGCCTATGTACGCACAGCACGGCCACCCCACCGATTCGTGGTGAAGCAACCAAAGTGGACCGTCGGGTACCGGCTTCGGCCGAACCGGCCAGGCACCCGTCCTGGTCAGCGGGGAACGGTGATCCGGCCGTCGACCGCGGCGGCGGCGATGTCCCGGCGGTAGTGCGAACCGTCGAGGGTGATTCCGGAGACGATCCGGTAGGCGGCGTCCCGGGCAGCGGCCAGGTCTCCGCCGGTGGCCGTACCACAGAGGACCCGGCCTCCGGCGGAGATCAGGGCACCGTCGGCGGCCCGGCGCGCGGTGCCGGCGTGGATCACGCCAGGCTGCTCGCCCCCGCTGATCACATCACCGGTACGCGGCCCAGCCGGGTAACCCTCGGCCGCGACCACCACCGTCACCGCGGCACCGGAACGCCAGCGCAGCGGCGGGTGGTCGGCCAGCGTGCCGGTGGCGGCGGCATGCAGCAGCCCGCCCAACGGCGTCTCCAGCAACGCGAGCACCACCTGGGTCTCCGGGTCGCCGAAGCGGGCATTGAACTCGATCACCCGGGGGCCGTCGGCGGTGATCGCCAGCCCGACGTAGAGCAGCCCGGCGAAGGGGGTGCCACGACGGCGCATCTCGGCCAGCGTCGGGTGCACCGTGTCGCGCATGACCTCGTCCACCAGACCGGGCGGTGCCCACGGCAGTGGCGCGTACGCCCCCATGCCGCCGGTGTTCGGCCCGCTGTCGCCGTCGCCGACCCGCTTGAAGTCCTGCGCTGGCAGCAGCGGCACCGCCGATTCGCCGTCGGTCACCACGAACAGCGACACCTCGGGACCGGCGAGGTACTCCTCGACGACGACTCGGCCGCAGGCGCGGGCGTGCGCCTCAGCCGTCGCGCGGTCGTCGGTGACCACCACGCCCTTCCCGGCGGCGAGTCCGTCGTTCTTCACCACGTACGGCGGGGCGAATTCGTCCAGGGCGGCGGCCGTGCTCGCCTCGTCGGTGCAGGTGTGGGCGCGTGCCGTGGGAACACCGGCGGCAGTCATCACCTCCTTGGCGAAGGTCTTCGAGCCCTCCAGCCGGGCGGCCTCAGCCGACGGGCCGAAGACCGCGATGCCCTTGGCTCGGATCGCGTCGGCCACCCCGGCGACCAGCGGCGCCTCGGGCCCGACGACCACCAGGTCCGCGCTCACGTCGACGGCGAGCCCTGCCACCGCCACCGGGTCCACCAGGTCGACGGCTCGCAGTTCCGCCACCGCCGCGATCCCCGGGTTACCCGGTGCCGCGATCAACGCCTCGACGGACGGATCGTCGGCCAACCTCAGCGCGAGCGCATGCTCCCGCCCGCCGCTACCAAGAAGAAGAACCCGCACGCCGAGTCATCCTACCGACCGCCCCGCCAACCCTGTTGATCAAGAAGTTTTCGTCTCGAAAAGGGCGTCCGCGCGACCAAAAGCTCTTGGTCATCTACGCAGGGCGCGGCGTACGGTCTCCGGCACGTAATCGTTTCGGAGCGTGTCGGACCAGGTGAACCGGAGGATCCGCCAACCGGCGTTGACCAGGCGGTTCTGCCTGACCCGGTCCTCGAAGACCGCCTGCGGCGTGCCATGCGGGGCCGCGCCGTCCGCCTCGGCGATCACCCTGGGTCCACGCCAGCCCAGATCGCCGATGCCGAGCAGGTACCCGTCGTCGTCGCGCACCTCCAACTGGAGGACATCGGGCGGGACACCTCCGTCGACGCACCGCAGACGGGTACGGGTCTCCAGCGGGGACTGCGCCCGACCGTCGGCCTCGGTCAGCCGCTGCCGCGCCGCCACCGCTCCCCGGCGGCCGGTGAGCAGCGCCGGGATCGCCGCGAGGTCGGCCTCGGTGAGAAGCCGCCGGTTGAGCGCCGAATCCAGGACACATACCGCCGGGTACCGGCCCACCCGGAGGATGACGTCGGCGACTGTTCGTACGGCACTGGTGACCGGGATCCCGGCGACCGTGCCCACGTCAGCCGGCCCGAGCGTGAGCTGGTGCACCACCAGATCGGGATCGCTGCGGCGCTGCGGTCGAGGGTGGTCCGGCGGTACTGACACGTGGATCGTGGACGTGACCCTGAGGCCGGCGATGCCGTGCAGTTCGGCGGCCGTGTCGAGGACCGCCACCGCCTCGGGGCCCAGGCTGTCCACCGCCGCGCCGATCCGTGCCCGACGATGACGGAGCACGTCCTGCACCGGCCCTGGTACGAAGCGCCCACGCGCCATTCTCGTCCAGCGGCCCGACCTGAGCAGATGCCGGATCTGGTCACGGGTGTAGCCGGCGGACAACGCCTGCGCCGCCGTCACCACCCCGCCTTGGTCGGACGCCAGCCGACCCAACACCTCAGACGCATTCATCCACCCACTCTGTCCACCACCGCCCCCACCCCGCAGCCCATGTGGACAACCACCCACCCCGCCGCAACCCCGCCGTGTTGATCAAGAAGTTTTGGTCAAATCAGCGCGATTTCTAGACCAAAACTTCTTGATCAACAAGGAGGTGGGGGTGGGTGGGGGCTGTTAGGGGAGGAGGGGGTGGCGGGTTACGTTTTCTTCGCGGCCGGGGCCTACGCCCACGACGCTGACCCGGGTGCCGGTGAGTTCCTCGATGCGGGCGATGTAGCGGCGGGCGTTCTCGGGGAGGTCCGCGTCGGTCCGCGCCTTGGTGATGTCCTCCCACCAGCCGGGGTGCTCCTCGTAGACCGGCACGGCGTGGTGGAAGTCCGTCTGGGTCATCGGCATGTCGTCGACCCGCTTGCCGTTGATCTCGTAACCGACGCAGATCGGCACGGTCGGCAGCCCGGTGAGCACGTCCAGCTTGGTGATCACGAGATCGGTGACGCCGTTGAGCCGGCAGGCGTACCTGGCGACGACCGCGTCGAACCAGCCGCACCGGCGTTCCCGCCCGGTGGTCGTGCCGTACTCGTGGCCGACCTTGCGCAGGTGCTGACCGTTGTCGTCGAACAGCTCGGTGGGGAACGGCCCGGAACCGACCCGCGTGGTGTACGCCTTGCTCACCGCGATCACCTTCGTGATCGCGGTCGGCGGGATGCCGGCACCCACACACGCCCCACCGGCCGTCGGGTTCGACGAGGTGACGAAGGGATAGGTGCCGTGGTCCATGTCGAGCATGGTGGCCTGGGCACCCTCCAGCAGCACGATGTCGCCACGGTCCAGCGCGTCCCAGAGCAGCGCTCGGGTCTCCGCGATGTACGGCCGCAGCCGCTCCGCGTACGCCAGGTACTCCTCGATGGTGGCGTCGACGTCGATCGCCTTGCGGTTGTAGACCTTGAACAGCACCTGGTTCTTCTCGCGCAGTGCGAGTTCCAGCTTCTTGCGCAGGATGCCCGGGTCCAGCAGGTCCTGCACCCGGATGCCCATCCGGGCCACCTTGTCGCCGTACGCGGGACCGATGCCCCGGCCGGTGGTGCCGATCCGGGCGCTGCCCAGATACCGCTCAACCACCCGGTCCAGCGCCCGGTGGTGCGGCATGATCAGGTGCGCGTCGCCGGAGATCCGCAGCCGGGAGACGTCCACGCCCCGCTCGGCCAGGCCGTCGATCTCACTGAGCAGCACCTTCGGGTCGACCACCACGCCGTTGCCGATGACGATCACGGCGTTCGGGGAGAGCGCCCCCGACGGCATCAGGTGCAGGGCGTACTTCTGCCCGTCCGGGGTGATCACCGTGTGGCCGGCGTTGTTGCCGCCGGAGAAGCGGACGACGTAGTCGACCCGCTCACCGAGCTGGTCGGTAACCTTGCCCTTGCCCTCGTCGCCCCACTGAGCACCGATGAGCACGATCGCTGGCATCTTCTCGCCTCCAGAAGGCTCGGGTGCCAGATGGCGACCGGTCAGCGAGCCCGGGGTGTCAGGTTAACAAGTAGTGACGGCACGACCGGCAGGGGTCGTGTCAGGAACAGCAGGAGGAGCTACCCGTGTACGACGTGGTGCTGCTCGCCCTCGGCTCCGAGCGGGACGCTCCGGGGGCCGGGTGTGGCAGCGGCGGAGCCTGCTGTGGGGGTGGCACGGACACCGCCACAGATCGCGAGGAACGCTGCGAGACTCCGCGCGTACCGGTGCTGACCTGCTCCGATGCGCTGACCGCCCGAGGGGCCCGGGTCGAGACGGTGACCGCCCGCTCGGACGCGGAGATCGACGAGGTGCTGACCCGGCTGGACGGGCCGCCTCGACCGGACGGCCTCACCTGGCCCGACGCCGACGCCAAGACCCGGCTCGTGGTCGCCGTGGCCGGTGACGCACAGTTGCGCGCCGTATTACGCCGCATGGTCCGGCGGTACGCTCCGCCGCCCAGCCGCCGCCCGACCGACCTGGCCGACAACCGGACAGTGCCGGACCTGCCGGCGGTCGGCGTACTGCCACTCGACCCGGCGCGCGGCACGACGCGCCGCGACCTCGCCGCCCAGCTCGGGCTGCCCCGCGACCCGGCGGCCGTGGCCGCCGCCGTGCTGGACGGCACACCGCGCCGGTTGGATCTGCTGCGTCACGACGGCGGCTCGGTGACGTTGGACGGCGCGCTGCTCGGCGCCGCCGGTGAGGACGGCACCCCGCTGCCCTGGCGTGGCCGGGTGGAGGTGGACGACGCCGTGTTGTCGCACGGTGACGAACCGCTGCTCGCCTGCGCGATCGGCAACGCGGGCGGATACGCCCGGCTCGACGACGTGACGTTGCTGGCCGGACCCGACCCGACCGACGGGCTGGTGGAGGTGGCGGTGGCGGTGCCGGTGGTCACCCGGTCACGGTTGGGTCGACGCCGGGTACGCCTGGAGGTCCGGCGGGCCCGGGGCCGGGCCGCGTCGGTGCTACCTCGCGACGAGGCGGCGCTGCCGTACCTGGACGACGGGGTGACGGGACAGCTGACGCGTAAGCGGTCCTGGTGGACCGAGCCGGGCGCCTGGGCGGTCTGGGCGGCCTGACCTGCCCCGGCCGGCGCACCCCGGGCCCGGGTCGGCCCCGGGGCCTATCCTCGTCAGGAGGAATGGGGAGGACACCGTGGTGGACGACAACGCCGACCGGGTGCACGTGCCCGGTCAGCCAGGGATGCCGGAACGGGACATCGAACCCCTCTGGCCACCGGAGCAGATCGACGGCTTCGGCGCGCCCGGGTGGGATGCTCCGCCACCGGTTCCACCGACCGTGCCGCCTCCGCCGGCACAGCCGTCGCCCGGCCAGCCGACCGCTCCGTCACCGAGCCCAGGACCGGCCTATCCGCCCCCGGCAGCCGGGCCCACGCAGCCACCGGAACGGCCGACACACGCGCCCGGTGCTGCCCGGCCGCCCTCGGCCACGGACTATCCGTCGTTGACCGCGCCGAACGCCGCCGGTTGGGAACCGGCACCGCAGCCCGGGCCCGCCCAGGTCGACCTGGACCTGCCCTTCACCCTGGACCGGCCGACGGCCGCCCCGCCCGCCCGCGACGGCGGGTCGGTCGACCCGCAGGACCGGCCGGACGATGCGGCGACCACCGCCGAAACCGATGCCGGTACGGCACCTGGGCACCGCCCGCAGACGGAGTCGCCGTGGGCGCATCCGCCGCAGCGTTCCGGCTCCGAGCCTGCCGCTGCGGCGGAAAACCCTCAGCAGCAGGCGCCCCCGCCTGCCGAGACCGCGACCGGGACGGCCCGCCCCACCTGGGCCGCACCGGCCCAGCCGCTACCTCCGATTCCGCAGCCACTGCCGCCGACGCCCCAGCAGTCCGGCCCGTACCCGTTCGCGGCATCGCCGTCACCGCACGGCAGCGCGCCGGTGCCACAACCCGGCGCTCCGCTGCCGCCCGTGAGGCCCGAGCCGGTGCCGCCCGTCTCCCCGCCCGCCGGCCCACCACCGGCGGACGCCCAGCCCGCCACACCGCCCCAGAGCGAGTCGGCTGCCGCGCCGCCGGACCTGGCAGCGCCGCCCGGCCCGTTCCCGCCACAGCCGGCCTGGAACCCCGCGCCCTGGCAGCAGAGCCCGCCGCCGGCCGTGCCACCGGCACCTCCGCAGCCCTACCCGGCGACGAACCCCGTGTCCCGGGTGCCACCGGCGTACGCGGACCCGGCCTGGACCCCGGAGGCCGGTACCGCGCCCACCGCCGAGGACTTCGCCCGCCGTCGGCAGGTGCGCCCGGCCGAGCCGGTCGCGACGACAGGGATCCGTGCCGTGGTCAACAAGACCGGCCTGGTGAAGCTGCCGCCCGGGCGGCAGGAGTTGGAACGCAAGCGGGACATCGAGATGGTGCGCCGCAACTTCGGCGGGCTGCGGCAGGTGACCGTGGTCAACCCGAAGGGCGGCGCCGGCAAGACCGTCGCCATCCTGCTGCTCGCCATGACCTTCGGTCAGAACCGTGGCGGATACGTGCTGGCCTGGGACAACAACGAGACCCAGGGCACCCTGGGGATGCGCGCCCAGCAGGACTTCCACTCCCGTACGGTGCGCGACCTGCTACGGGATCTCGGCCAGTTCCACGGTGCCCAGGGGCGGGTCGGTGACCTGTCCCAGTACGTCCGCTCGCAGGGCGAGGGAATGTTCGACGTGCTCGCCTCCGACGAGTCGGCCACCGGCGGTGAGATGCTCACCGCCGCCGCCTTCGGTGAGATCCGCGAGGTGGTCAGCCGGTTCTACAAGCTGATCTTCGTGGACACCGGGAACAACGTCCGGGCGCAGAACTGGCAGGCCGCCATGGATGCCACCGACCAACTGGTGGTCACCATGTCCGCCCGTAACGACTCGGCGGAGACGGCCGCCCGGATGCTCGACCACCTGGAGCAGAGCGGGCGGCAACGGCTGGTCCGGCAGGCGGTCACGGTGGTCTCCATGCCGCCGTCGCGCAAGGAGATCGACCTGCCCGCGATCCAGGAGCACTTCGCCGCCCGCACCCGCGCGGTGCTGCTCGCCCCGTACGAACGCCTCATCGACACCGGCGAGCCACTGCGGTACGCGCAGCTCTCCACCGCCACCCGCGACGCCTGGCTGAAGATCGCCGCCTCGGTGGCCGAGGGCCTCTGAGCGTCAGTTGCTGGCCAACGCGTCGGCGGCGGCGGGATCGCAGTCACGCAGGAACTGCGCGCAACGGGCTGCCTCGTCCGCCTCGGCGATCGCGTCCGCCGCCCGGGACAGCACGTAGAGGCAGCGCAGGAAGCCACGGTTCGGTTCGTGCGACCACGGCACCGGCCCGTGCCCCTTCCAACCGTTGCGCCGAAGCTGGTCCAGACCACGGTGGTAGCCGGTGCGGGCGTACGCGTACGCCGGCACGACCTGGCCCTGCTCGAACGCTCGGGCGGCCAGCGCCGCCCACGCCGCGCTGTGCGTCGGGAACCGGGCCGCCACCTCGGCGAAAGCCTCGTCGCTGCCGGTCTGCTCGGCGCCGGCCAGGGCGGAGTCGGCCTCGACGTGCGCGGGCAGGAGCGTGGCGGGCGGCTCAGGTAGGAGGTTCTGCATCGCCCCATTCAACCCGCTTCGCACAGCGGACCGCGAGGGGGCCCCCGCCGAGCCGGTCGGCTGAACGGCCGAGAGGTCGCTCACGCCTGCGGCCCATGCCGTCCTCCGGCCCCATCCACTACAACTATGGATCCGGAGCCTCCCCAGGAACCGGAACGCGGGAGCCCGGCCAGGCCGCCGGGCTCCCGCGCCAAGATCGGCGTCGCCCGGGGTCCGCTCCACGGCGGTTGCGGCGGCCCGGCAGGATGGCCCGATGCCGACTCCACCCCCCGCGGACGTCATCGAGCCGCACACCTGGACAGACGAGATCCAGACCCGGGCGGAGTTCGACCGGCGGCTGGCCACCGGCAGCTTGGTCGGGCTCACCGTGCAGGGGCTCCGCCTGGATCTGGCACCGGTACCCGACCTCACCGAGGTCGAGGTGGCCGGGACACTCTTCGTCGGCTGCCGCTTCGCCTCCCGGCAGGTCGGCGCCGACCTGGTCCGCCGGGGCGCCAACGTGGTGCCGCCGTTCTCCAAACTGCCGTACCCGACCCAGCCGTCCCACCTCTACACCCCGGAGGACCTCGCCGCCGGCTTCGCCGAGGGCGGTTTCGCGGCGATGTACGACAGCCGGGTGTACGCGCACTTCCGCGCGCACGGCGGGGCGATGCCCGATGTCCGGGAGGCGCTCGGCCAGCGGCTGCACGACCACGGGGTGGACAACGCCCTCGCCGACGCCACTCGCGCCTGGCTGGCCACCCACGGGCCGCAGTCGGTCGTCGGGGTGATGGGTGGGCACGCGGTCCGCCGTGGCAGTGAGGCGTACCGGATGGCCGCGGTGCTGGGCTGGGAACTCGCCCGGGCGCACCGGCTGGTGGTCACCGGCGGCGGGCCGGGCGTGATGGAGGCCGCCAACCTGGGCGCGTACCTGTCGACCCGGCCGACCGAAGACCTCACCGCCGCCATCGACCTGCTCGCCACCGCGCCGGACTACACCGATCACGACCGCTACACCGCCGTGGCGCTGCGAGTACGGGAACGGTACGGGCGGTCGGTCACGCCGCCGGTGAACGGCACCGAGCCGGTGACCGCCTACCGGGCGGACTCGGCCGCGCTGGCCACCGGCGACCTGGACTGGGCGGGCTGCGGAGGACTCGCCGTGCCGACCTGGCTGTACGGCCACGAGCCGGCGAACCTGTTCGCGGGCCGGATCGCCAAGTACTTCTCCAACGCCATCCGGGAGGACACCATCCTGCGGCTGGCCCGGGGCGGCATCGTCTTCGCCCCCGGCCGGGCGGGAACCGTGCAGGAGGTGTTTCAGGCCGCCACCAAGACCTTCTACGGCACCGACGGGGCGAGTGGCGCGTACGTCTTCCTGGACCGCGCGTACTGGACCGAGGAACTGCCGGTGGAGTCGCTGCTGCGTCCACTGTTGGCCAGCTCGCCGTTCGGCGACCTGTCGGACACCGTGCACCTGACCGACGACGTCCACGAGGCCGTCCGCCTGCTGACGGCGTAAGGAAGGGCACCTTGTTAACGCCTGGTGTATAGGAAGGGCCCCCTATTAGCAAGAACGCGACGGGCGGCCGGCCCAAGTCGGGCCGGCCGCCCGTCCGGGCGACGTCAGTACGTCACTTGGTCATCGTGGTGCCGGTGGAGCGCAGGTGCTCGCAGGCCTCCGCCACGCGGGCGGCCATGCCTGCCTCGGCGGCCTTACCCCACACCCGGGGGTCGTACATCTTCTTGTTGCCGACCTCGCCGTCGACCTTGAGCACGCCGTCGTAGTTGCGGAACATGTGGTCCGCCGCCGGACGGGTGAAGGCGTACTGGGTGTCGGTGTCGATGTTCATCTTCACCACGCCGTAGTCGAGCGCCTCGCGGATCTCCGAGAGCAGCGAGCCCGAACCGCCGTGGAAGACCAGGCTGAGCGGCTTCTCCTTGCCGTACTTGGCGCCGACCGCCTCCTGGATGTTGTTCAGGATCTCGGGGCGGAGCTTGACATTGCCCGGCTTGTAGACGCCGTGCACGTTGCCGAAGGTCAGCGCCGCCATGTAGCGGCCCTTCTCGCCCAGGCCGAGCGCCTCGACCATGGCCAGACCGTCCTCGACGGTGGTGTAGAGCTTGTCGTTGATGGCGTTCTCGACGCCATCCTCCTCACCGCCGACGACACCGACCTCGATCTCCAGGACGATCTTGCCCTTGGCGGCCTCGTCGAGCAGCTGGGCCGCGATCTCCAGGTTCTCCGCCACCGGCACGGCCGAGCCGTCCCACATGTGCGACTGGAACAGCGGCTCCTCGCCCCGCTTGACCCGCTCCTGGGAGATGGCCATCAGCGGACGGACGAACTTGTCCAGCTTGTCCTTCGGGCAGTGGTCGGTGTGCAGGGCGATGTTGACCGGGTACTTCTTGGCCACCTCGTGCGCGTACGCCGCGAAGGCCACCGCGCCGGTGACCATGTCCTTGACCGAGGGGCCCGAAAGGTACTCCGCACCACCGGTGGAGACCTGGATGATGCCGTCGCTCTCCGCGTCGGCGAAGCCCTTGAGCGCCGCGTTCAGCGTCTGCGAGGACGTCACGTTGATCGCCGGGTACGCGTACCGGCCGGCCTTGGCGCGATCCAGCATCTCGGCGTAAGCCTCGGGGGAAGCGATGGGCATGTCGAACGCTCCTTACTTGCCGCTGTCGGCCGTACGGCCGCTGTTCTCCGTAGGGGCACGGCCGTGCGGGCCGCCTGTTCTACCTTGATGCGCCGGACCGCGCTGTCCTCCGCGGGGAAGTATCCCGTAGCGGAGCCGGACGGACACAACCGGGCCGGTTCACCGCCGGTCCGCGGTATCCGGCACCACCACACTGATCAGCCAGGTGACCACCGCCATCACGATGGCGCCCCAGAAGGCCGCCCAGAAGCCGCGCACGTCGAAGGGCAGCCCGATCGCCCCGGCGATCCAGTCCGTCAGCAGGAACAACAGGGCGTTGACCACCAACGCGAACAGGCCGAGAGTCAGCAGGTAGAAGACGCAGCCCACGACCCTGATGACCGGCTTGAGTACCGCGTTGACCAGGCCAAAGATCAACGCCACGACGAGCAGGGTGAACGCCGTGTCGTAACCGGTGCGGCCGGTCACCTCGACCCCGGGCACGACCAGCGTGGTGATCCACAGTGCGATGGCGGTCGTCGCCAGTCGGATGAGGAAGCCCACGGCACCATCCTGGCACCGGTGACGCTCGCCGGTGGGCCGATTCGGCCGACTCGCTCACCGCGACGGCGTACCCTCGGCGGCTGCGTGGCGGCCGGTTCCCAGCACCGCGCCAGCACACCCCGTACGGTGGATGGGTACCTGTACGCCGACATCCCGGAGGCATCGAATGGGCCAGCCAGACGAGGACTTCGCCCCCGGCGACCACCTCAGCCCGGAGGAACGTGATCTGGAGGCCGAGCCGGCGGACGCCGTCGAGCAGGCCGCCGTGGTCGACCCGAGCCAGGTCGAGGTCGAGCCGCACCGCGGCCTGGAGGTCGACGACTGGGACGCCATGGAGCAGGCTCGCGTGGTCGGCGCCGACGAGGACGACTACCGCTGACGCACCGATAGATCAACCTTTCGGTCGGAGTTCGTCCCCTACGGCCGGCATGGACAGCGAAGATCTTAAAGGTTTCTTAATATCCGGGGGCTTCACCCGCACCCTTTCGGGAGGAACCCCTTCATGCTCGACCACTCCGCTCGGCGTCGGCTGGCCGGGCTGGCTGTGGCAGGCGCGCTGATCGCCGCCGTCGCCACCCCTGCCGCCCCCGCCGCTGCCGAGGAGTCCCAGGTTTCACTGGGCGTCTACTTCGGCGACACCACCATAGCCGCCGGCTCGGCTGGGAAGATCGACAGCCCGATCCTGTTCGCCTCGTCCACGGTGATGGTGCACGACCTGACCGTGCGCTACGACTTCACCAGCCTCGCCGGCAAGGCGACGGTCACGCCCGAGAGCGACTTCAACTTCTGCTCGACGCCCGAGCCGAACGTCCTGGTCTGCACGGATCCGTTCGAGGTCGAGCTGTACGAGGGTGGCTTCGGCGGTAGCTACTCGGTGGTCATCGCGCCGACCAAGGACGCGAAGGACGGCGACGAGGGCACCGTCAAGGTGAGCCTCAGCGCCACCGGCTACTCGCCCGTCACCCACGAGGCGCGGGTGCGGATCGGCGAGGGCGTCGACCTGGCCGCCGGCCCGTCGACGAAGCGCTCCGGCAAGCCGGGCTCGACGTTCACCGTGCCGCTGCGGATCGGCAACCCCGGGAACACCGTCGTCGAGGGCGCCGTCGCCGTCTTCCACAACGACTACGGGATCCAGCCCGCCAAGCAGTACTCCAACTGCACCTACGAGGGCACCTTCCTGCGCGCCTGTCACTTCGACCGGCCGCTTGAGCCCCGCACCAGCTATGTCGCCACCCTCGCCTACCGGATCGCCAAGGACTCGTTCGCGCCGGGCTCCCACTACGGCGAGATCCTCTGGCTGACCCCGGCCGAATTCGAGGACTACGAGGCGTACGTGACGCGTCGCGGTGCCACGTTCGGCAAGCCGGGCACCGGCGGCCGACTCTGGCTGGACGAGGCCGGGCCGAGCCTGGCCGCGCGTACCTTCCAGGCGGACACCGAGCCGGACAACAACTGGTCGCACCTGTCGGTGACGGTCACCGGCAAGAACAGCACCGACCTCGAAGCGATCGGTGCCGAGATCTCCGGCGCGCAGGGCGACGAGGTCGAGGCCGTCGTCGGGTTCCGCAACAACGGCCCGGCCACCCTGGACAACGGCCGCTCCGGCTCCTCGGTCACCAACCTGGCCGTCGAGGTGCCGAACGGCACCAGCGCGGTACGGGTGCCGGAGAACTGTTTCCCGGTGCGCGGTGAGAACGACTGGGGTGCGCCGGGAGAGCCGGGCGGACGCACGTACCGCTGCTACACCAGTTGGTTCATCAAGGCCGGTGACGAGGAGGCCCTGACGTTCGGGTTCCGGATCGACAAGGTCATCCCGGACGCCACCGGCGAAGTCAAGGTCAACGTCCCGTGCCACTGCGACGGCGGCTTCTACGCCGACCTGAAGCCGGCCAACGACGTCGCCAAGCTCGTCGTCAACCCGAGTGGCGGCCAGGGCGGCGACGGCGGCAGCGACGACGGTGGTGAGCTGCCGATCACCGGCGCCAACACCGCCCTGATCGCGGGCGTCGGTGCCGTGCTGCTCGCCGCCGGTGCCGCGGGCTTCCTGCTGGCCCGCCGTCGCCGTACCCACTTCACCGCGTAGCCCGTACGACAACCGACAGCACGACCGGTGCCCCGCCGACACGCCTCGGCGGGGCACCACCCTTTTCGACACCCCACGCCACTTACCCACTCGCCGCCGTTTCCAGACCCGCCGCAGACCTGGCACCACCGCCGCCAGCCGGACCTCGACAGGTCTGCGGGGCAGCACCACCCGCGCAGGGATCAAGCCTGACCGCCCGGAGCGGGTGGTGCTGCCCCGCAGACCCCGCCGCAACCGTCGAAAAACAGGACGGCGCAAGATCGAAAGAGCTGACACCATGGGCGGGTGCTGCTCACCCTCACCACCACGCACCAGCCGGCGACGGATCTCGGTCACCTGCTGATCAAGCACCCCGACCGGGTGCACACCTTCGACGTGCCCGTCGGCACCGCGCACGTCTTCTATCCGGAGGCAGACGAGCAGCGCTGCACGGCCGCGCTCCTGCTCGACGTCGACCCGCTGAAACTGGCCGCCGCCCGGGGTCGCGGCCGGAAGTCGACCACGACGCCGGAGAGTTTCACTCTCGGGCGGTACGTCAACGACCGGCCGTACGCCGCGTCCAGCCTGCTCGCCTCGGCGCTGTCGAAGGTGTACCGCTCGGCGCTGCGGGGTGCGTCCAAGGAGCGTCCCGAGTTGGCCGCCCGAGGCATCCCGCTGGAGGTCCGGGTTCCGGTGCTGCGCTGCCGTGGCGGCGCCGACGTGGCCACCCGGGTGTTCGGCCCGCTCGGTTGGGCGGTCACCGCCACCGCCATCCCGCTCGATGAGCTGCACCCGCAGTGGGGCGACAGCCGCTACATCGACCTGACCCTCACCGGCACGCTGCGGGTGGCCGACGCGCTCAACCATCTGTACGTGCTGCTGCCCGTGCTGGACGACGCGAAGCACTACTGGGTGGCCCCGGACGAGGTGGACAAGCTGCTGCGGGCCGGCTCAGGCTGGTTGGCCGACCATCCCGAGCGTGGACTGATCATCCGCCGCTACCTGGCGCACCGGCGGGCGTTGGCAGGTCAGGCACTCCAGCGGCTGGACGCTCAGCGACCCACCGACGAGCCGACCGTCGACGACGCGGTGGCGGACCCGGCACCGGCCGAGTCGACACCCCGGGCTCCGCTGGCCGCCCTGCGTCGGGAGGCGGTACACGCCGCGCTTGTCGACGCGGGCGCCCACCGGGTGCTGGACCTGGGCTGCGGTGGCGGTGCGCTGCTGGCCACGCTGATCGGTGACCGCCGGTTCACCGAGATCGTCGGCACCGATGTCTCCACCCAGGCCCTCTCCATGGCCGCCCGGCGGCTGCGGTTGGACCGGCTGCCGGAACGCCAACGCACCCGCGTCACGCTCCAGCAGTCCGCCCTCACCTATCGCGACGATCGGTTGCGCGGGTACGACGCGGCGGTGCTGATGGAGGTCATTGAGCACGTCGACCCGCCCCGGCTGCCGGCTCTGGAGGACGCTGTCTTCGGCTACGCCCGACCTACGACGGTCGTGGTGACCACGCCGAACGTGGAGCACAACGTGCGCTACGAGGGGTTGCCGGCGGGCACGTTCCGACATGCCGACCACCGCTTCGAGTGGACCCGCGCCGAATTCGGCGAATGGGTCCGGCGGGTGGGCGCCACATACGGCTACTCGGCCGTGGTGCACGGCGTCGGTACGGACGACCCGGAGGTCGGAGCCCCCACCCAGCTGGCCGTGTTCACCCGTGCGGAGGCACCCCGATGACCGTCCTCGACATTCCCGAACTGGCGCTGGTGGCACTGGTTGGCATCTCCGGCTCCGGCAAGTCGACGTTCGCCAGCCGCCATTTCATGCCCAGCCAGGTCCTCTCCTCCGACGCCTTCCGGGCGATGGTCGCCGACGACGAGAACGACCAGTCCGCCTCGGCGGAGGCCTTCGACGCACTGCACTACATCGCGGGCAAGCGGCTGCGCGCTGGACGGCTCACCGTGGTCGACGCGACCAATCTCCAGCCACACGCCCGAGCCGCCCTGGTCCGGGTGGCCCGCGAACACGACGTGCTGCCGGTGGCGATCGTGCTGGACGTGCCGGAGACGCTGGCCTGGGAGCGTACCGAGGCCCGGTCCGACCGCACCTTCGGCCGGCAGGTGCTGACCCGGATGTCCCGGGACCTGCGGCGCACCTACTCCCAGCTGGCGCGGGAGGGCTTCCGCAAGGTGCACGTGCTGCGCGGTGTCGACGAGATCGAGGCCGCCGAGATCCGCTACGAGCGGCTGTTCAACGACCGGCGCGAGCTGACCGGTCCGTTCGACATCGTCGGTGACGTGCACGGTTGCCGGGCCGAACTCGAGGCGCTGTTGACCCGGTTGGGCTGGCAGCTGCACCACGACGACGCCGGACGGGCGGTGGACGCGACGCATCCGTCGGGGCGTACCGCCGTGTTCGTCGGCGACCTGGTGGACCGCGGACCGGACTCGCCCGGGGTACTTCGCCTGGTGATGGGCATGGTCACCGCCGGGCACGCGCTCTGCGTGCCCGGTAACCACGAGCAGAAGCTGCTGCGGAAGCTGCGCGGCCGCAACGTGAAGGTGGCCCACGGTCTGGCCGAGACGTTGGCGCAGCTGGCGGCGGAGCCGACCGAGTTCACCGCCGAGGTGGCCACCTTCGTCGACGGACTGGTCAGCCACTACGTGCTCGACGGCGGCCGGCTGGTGGTGGCGCACGCCGGGTTGAAGGAGGAGTACCAGGGCCGGGCGTCCGGGCGGGTGCGCGCGTTCGCGTTGTACGGCGAGACCACCGGCGAGACCGACGAGTACGGCCTGCCGGTGCGCTACCCGTGGGCCCGGGAGTACCGCGGTTCGGCCATGGTCGTCTACGGCCACACCCCCACTCCGGAGCCGGAATGGGTGAACAACACCATCTGCATCGACACCGGCTGCGTCTTCGGCGGTCAGCTGACCGCCCTGCGCTACCCGGAGCGGGAACTGGTGGCGGTGCCGGCGGAGCGCGAGTGGTACGCCCCGGTCCGGCCGCTGACCGCCGCGCCGACCCGGCCCGACGAGGTGCTGGAGCTGACCGACGTGTCCGGTCGGCGGCACGTGGAGCACGCGTACGGTTCGCTGACCGTGCCGGCGGAGAACGCCGCAGCGGCGCTGGAGGTGATGAGCCGCTTCGCGGTCGACCCGCGTCGGCTGGTGTGGCTGCCGCCGACCATGGCGCCCTGCTCGACGTCCGAGTTGGACGGCTACCTGGAGCATCCGGCGGAGGCGTTCGCCGACTACCGGGCGGCCGGCGTGGACCGGGTCGTCTGCGAGGAGAAGCACATGGGCTCCCGGGCCGTGGTGCTGGTCTGCCGGGAGCGGGACGGTGGCCCGTTCGGGCCGGGCGGCGGGGTGGTGCACACCCGGACCGGTCGGCCGTTCTTCGGTGAGCCGCTCGACACCGAGCTGCTGGACCGGGTACGCGCGGCGGTGACAGGTGCCGGGCTCTGGGACGAGCTGGCCACCGACTGGCTGCTGCTCGACTGTGAGCTGCTGCCGTGGTCGGCGAAGGCCGCCGGCCTGATCCGCGAGCAGTACGCGGGGGTCGGCGCGGCTGGCCGGGCCGTCCTGCCGGTGGCATTGGCGACGCTGGACGCGGCCATCGGTCGCGGGCTGGACGTGACCGAAGTACGGGACCGGACCGCGCGCCGCCACGACAACGTGTCGGCCTACACAGCGGCGTACCGGGCGTACGTGGGACCGACCGATGGGCTGCGCGGCGTGCGACTCGCGCCGTTCGCGGTGCTCGCCGGGGCGAAAGCCAGCCACAGCGACCGGGATCACGGCTGGCACCTGGCGTTGGCCGATCGGCTCTGCGCGGCCGACCCTGAGTTCTTCACGCCTACCCGGCGTCGGATCGTCGAACTGTCCGACGACGGCTCGGTACGGGAGGCGACCGACTGGTGGCTGGCGCTGACCGCAGCCGGCGGCGAGGGCATGGTCGTCAAGCCGTACGCGGGCCCGGCCGCCCGTAGCGAGCGTGGCTCGCTGCTCCAGCCGGGGATCAAGTGCCGGGGCCGGGAGTACCTGCGGATCATCTACGGTCCGGAGTACACCGAACCGGAGCAACTGGCCGCCCTGCGGCGCCGTTCCCTGGGCCGCAAGCGGGGCCTGGCGCTGCGCGAACACGCGCTCGGCCTGGCCGCCCTGGACGCTCTGGTCGACGGTGCCCCGCTGTGGCGTCGGCACGAGCTGGTCTTCGCCATCCTGGCCTGCGAATCGGAGCCGGTCGACCCGCGGCTGTGACCTGGCCGGGCGGGCGGAGACGACCCCGGTAGCCTGAGTGACCGTGGCGGTCGCCACACGGGCCAGCGATCGAGCGATTCACGGAACGGAATCTTCATGGCATTGGGCGAACGAGTAGGCCACGTCCTGCGCGGCACGGCCATCGGTGTGGCCGAGGCCGTGCCGGGCATCAGCGGCGGCACGATCGCGCTGGTGACCGGCGTCTACGAGCGGCTCATCGCGTCCGCCGGGCATGTGGTGAACACGGTGCGGTACGCGGTCTCCGACATCCCGCGTGGACGCGGCTGGACGCGGGCGGGACACCAGCTACGGCAGGTGCACTGGGAGGTGGTGATCCCGCTGCTGATCGGTATGCTGCCCGGCCTGCTGATCGCGGCGAAGGTGCTCGAACCGCTGCTGGTCGACTATCCGGAGCAGACCAGGGGGCTCTTCTTCGGGCTGGTCCTCGCCTCGGTGCTGGTGCCGATCTCGATGATCGGCAAGCCGTGGCGCGGGCTGGAGGTGGCCGCGCTGGTCACCGCCGGAGTGGCGGCGTTCCTGATGACCGGGTTGCCACAGGCCACCATCGAGCCGCACCCGCTGGTCGTGCTCGTCGCGGCGGCGGTCGCGGTCTGCGCCCTGGTGCTGCCCGGGATCTCCGGGTCGTTCCTGCTGCTGACCGTCGGCCTGTACGAACCGACCATCAGTGCCGTCAACGACCGCGACTTCGGTTACCTGGCCATCTTCGCGACCGGCATGGTCATCGGGCTGTCCCTCTTCGTCAAGCTGCTTCAGTGGCTGCTTGAGCGCCACCGCCGGATGACCCTGGCGGTGATGACCGGCGTGATCCTGGGCAGCCTGCGGGCCCTGTGGCCGTGGCAGTCCGAGGACCGCGACCTGCACGCACCGGGCGACCACGTCGTGTCCATCGTGGCCCTGGCGCTGCTGGGCGTCGCGGTGGTCTCGGCAATGATCATCGCCGAGCGTCGCCGGTTGCGCCGGGCCACCCGGGACCTCACCGAGGAGACGTACGAGACGCCGCACGTCGGCTGACACCCACCGCTTGGTGGCTGCCCTGCCGGGCGGCCACCAAGCGGTTCTGGTTCAGCGAGCCTTCTTGGTGGCCCGCTTACGCGGCGGAGTCAGCAGGTCGGCGATCGTGGCGATCGCACTCGGTACCAGGCGGTAGTAGGCCCACACACCGCGCTTCTCCCGCTCCAGCAAGCCGGCCTCGGTGAGGATGCGGAGGTGGTGGCTGACCGTCGGCTGGGAGAGTCCGAGCGGCGCGGTGAGGTCACACACGCACGCCTCCCCCTCGGGTGCCGACTGGATCAGGCTGAGCAGCCGCAGCCGAGCGGGATCGGCAAGGGCCTTGAGGACCCCCGCCAGACGCTCGGCGTCGGCGCGTTCGATCGGCTCGCCGGCAAGCGGCGAGATCTGAGGCATAGTCATTTCGGCCAACGCAGTTCCCACGTATTCCATCCTTCCACCAGCAGCATCGATCCGCCTGCATATCAGCAGATCCGAATAGGCAGACTTTTACGCCACAAGGCCGAGGTCAGCCAACGTATAGGCCGCCCGATAGGGCAATCCGGCGGCTCGCACCGCGTCGCCGGCGCCACGATCAACGATAACCGCCACCCCCACGACCTCGGCTCCCGCCTCGCGAAGGGCCTCGACCGCGGTCAACACGCTTTCCCCGGTTGTGGAGGTGTCCTCTACCGCGAGCACTCGACGCCCCGCCACCTCAGGGCCTTCGATTCGACGTTGCAGCCCGTGTGTCTTGCCCGCCTTGCGGACCACGAACGCGTCCAGCGAACGCCCGGCGGCGTGCAACATCGCGCAGGCGATCGGGTCGGCCCCCAGGGTCAGGCCACCCACCGCGTCGTACGACCAGTCGGCGGTCAGCTCCCGCATCACCCGTCCCACCAACGGTGCCGCCCGGTGATGCAGCGTGACGCGACGCAGATCTACATACCAGTCGGCCTCCCGCCCCGAGGAGAGCACCACCCGCCCATGGACCACAGCCAGGTCGGAGATGAATTTACGCAGGTCGTCGTGGTCCCCCATGGCGATAGAGGGTACTGCGCAAGTCTGTGTGCCGGGTGTGCGGGCCACCCCGGTCAACCCTTCCGGGGGACAGATGAGTGGCGATGTCCGGTTACGCTACGTCGATCATATTGGCGGATCGAGTGACGTCACCGCCACCGTCGCGTCGGAGCCGCCTCAGCGACGGTCGCGGCCGATGCGTCCACGGGTGTCCCGGGAGACCACCTCCAGCAGCCGACGCGGAGCGTGCCGCATCCCCGCCACCGCCAGCTTGTACTTCCACGACGGAACGCTCACCAGCTTGCCTTTGCGCAGGTCACGCAGGGCTTCGTCGACCACATCGGTCGCGTCGAGCCACATCCAGTCGGGGGTTTTCGACATGTCGATGCCGGCGCGTTGGTGGAATTCGGTACGGGTGTAGCCCGGGCAGAGCGCCATCACGCGTACGCCGAACGGGCGGGCGGACTGCCCGACGGACTCACTGAAGTTGGTGACCCACGCCTTGCTGGCCGAGTACGTCGAACCGGGCATCACCGCGCCGAAGCCGGCCACGGAAGAGACATTAATCACTGCCCCGCTGCGTCGTTCGGTCATCGTGGCCAGCGCGGCCAGGGTCAGCCGCAGCACCGCCTGCACGTTCAACCGCAGCAGCCGGGTCTCGTCCTCGACGGTCGAGCGGAGGAACGGCTTGTTCAGGCTGATGCCGGCGTTGTTGACCAGCAGCTCGACGGGCGGCCCGTCGGCCAGCCGTCGTTCGACAGCGGCGCAACCGTCGTCGGTGGACAGATCGGCGCTGACGATCTCGGTCTGTACGCCGTGCCAGCCGGTCAACTCGGCGGCCTGGTCCGCCAGCCGCGCCGAGTCCCGGGCGACCAGCACCAGATGCCATCCGTCGGAGGCGAGCCGGGTGGCGAACGCCGCCCCGATGCCGGCCGTCGCGCCGGTGATCAGCGCCCATCGATCGCTGGTCGTCCGGTCGGGCGTCACGGGCGTCATCACCTCGGTGGTACGGGGGCGGGTGCGCCCCGGAACAGCGGTCAGGGTTGGTGCGGCGGCGTCGCCGGTGGGTCTCCGAAGGGTGGGTTGGGTGGCTGGTACGCGAATACCGGTGGCCGGGGTGCGGGCGGTCGCCGGAACCAGGCGTTGGCCGCAGGCATCGCCACCAGCACGGCTACCACAAGGTAACCGAGCACCTGGGCGATCGAAAGGGCGACGGTGAGCGGAATCCACCAGGACGGGTGGGCGTCCGACGAGAGGTTGAGCAACTCGGCGGTGTCGTGGTCGCCCTGGAACTCCAGGGGCACTGCGCGCTGGACGATGAGCATGACCAGCCCACCACACCCACAGAACACGCCCAACCCGGCGACCACCCAGGTCACCACCCGTGCGGCAGGCCGACCGGCGGCCACTCCCAACGCCAGGCTGACCAGGAGCAGGCCGGCGAAGATGCTCAGCACCGCCGACACCACGACCGAGGCCCGCAGCAACGCGGCCAACGCGTCGACCTGGCCGGAGTCGACATCGGTACCGGCCGTCGAGCGGAACCGGTCCACCGTGCCCTGGACGGACGCGAGCCCGAGCACCGCGTACGTGAGTGCGCCGAGCCCCATCACCGCCAGAGTCGCCGCAGCCAACGTGACCGCAACCGGCCGGCGGGCCGGTGCCTGTTCGGGGTACGACACGACGAGTCCCTCCGGTAGGCGTCGGAAGCAACCTACTCGGAGGGACCGTCGCGGTCGTGCCTGACGCGGGTGTCGACGTCCGTCGGCCTGGACACCGGCACCCGCCGCCGGACCGAGTCAGCTGGGGCGATCGGTGGGCGGCTGCCCGCCGGGCTGGTCCGGGCCGCCGGACGGCGGCGTCTGACCGCCCTGGTCACCGGCCGGAGGCTGACCCCCGGTGGCCGGGTACCCGGGATCGGCCGGCTGCTGCGGGGTGCCCGGGTAGCCGGGGGCCGACGGGTAGCCGGGCTGGCTCGGGTACGCGGCGCCGGGAGTCGGCGGCTCCCACTGCTGCGTCGGCTTACGGAAGAACTCGTTGGCCTTCGGCAGCGCCAGCAGGATCAGCGCGACCAGCAGCGCGATCAGGCTGATCACCCCGAGGAGGATGCTGACCGGCGTGATCCAACTCGGCAGCGCGTCCTCCAGTCGGCGCTGGATCTCCTCGCCACTGGGCATGTCACCACTGCTGTCACCGGGCGTGCTGAGGTTGCCGGCGAGTCCGCTGAGCAGGTTCAAGCCGGTGCAGCAGAAGAGGATGCCACCGACGATCCAGGTCGCGATCCGGGAGCCGTTCTTGCCCCGCAGGTTCAGCAGTCCCAGGCCGGCCGTCGCGAAGGCCATCACCAGCAGGAAGATCACGGTGACGACGGTGATCACGACGGTGATGTCGGCGACGTTCTGCGCGCCCTCGACGGTGGAGTCCCGGTAGGCGTCCTCCATCACCTCGCGCACGGTGCCGATGGTGGACAGCGAGATGATCACGCTGATCAGTTGACAGAGCGCGAACAACAACAGCAGGTAGGTGGATATCGTCACCACGCCCGGCCGTGGCCGGGTCGGGGTGTTCTGAGGGTCGACCATGGTTCTCCCTTCCTGGAACGCGCTTCACCGTATCGGCAACCAGCCAGTCCGGCACGGTGCGACGCCGAGTGGTGGGCGCAGCCCAGCCACCCGGTCGATTGGGACGTCAGTGTCGGCTCTGCGGGTGGACGGTCACCTCGTCGCTGTCGAGCCGCTCCCCTCGGGCCATCTCCCAGCCCGCCTCGCCGTACGCCTCGAAGGTGAGCCGCGCCCCGCCCGGGCCCCGGTAGTCGTGGTAGCGCATGGTGCCGCTCGGTGCCAGCGCAGCGACCTCGGACGCGGTGTACCGGGCCTGACCGGACTCGTGCCAGCTGTAGCGCAGGTCGCCGAACTCCACCACCGGCGCGCCCGGCGTGACGGTGGCGTCGCGTGGTGCCGTCTCCCACAACACCAACTCGAACCCGGGGCTCTCCGCCACCGAGAGTCGCCGTCGGCCACCATGCTCGTCCAGGTCGTCGAGGAGGTGTTGGGCCCACCGCCACTCGCCCTCCACCAGGCGGATGGAGCCCTGCACGGCGTACGTGGTGTCGCCGATCTCCACGATGTCGCCGACCTCGATCCGGCGCGGATCGGGTCGCGGCCCGCCACCGTGGCGCTGCCGCCCGGCCACCGACGCCCCTGACCGGTTGCGCCACCAGCGCAGCGCGAACCCGACCACGGCCAACCCGACCAGGCAGCCGGCCGCCAGGTACGCCGATGTGCCGTCCACCAGGTCACCTCCCGAACAGTTCAGCGGGGACGTCGACCATGATCCGGGCAGGTCACGCCGTTCGCCAACCGGCTACCGGTCCGCCTGACCCGGTCCGCCGGAGGTGGCACCCCCCGGCTCGCCACCGTCGGTGGCAGTCGGACCGTCGGACGCCGGTGTGTCCTGGGCGGTCGGCGCAGCCGCCGGGGGATGCCCGGCCGGATCCGGGCCGCCCACGGCACCGGGCGCGACATACCCGGGCACCGCATACCCCGCGCCGGGCACCCCATACCCCGGCGGCGGATACCCCGGCGGCGACGGGAAGCCAGGCGGTGGAAAGCCAGGCGGTGGGTAGGCCGACGGTGCTGGGTAGCCGGGCGGCATCGGGTAGCCGGGCGGCGTGGGAGCAACGGGAGGGGCCATGAGCATGGGGTAGCCGACCAGGTAGGTGTTCGGGATGTCGCCGCCGGTGGGCCAGGCCGCCACCGGCCCGGTGCGGGGCACGAACCAGCGGTGGGCCGGAGGCAGCGCCAACAGCAGCACCACCGCGGCCGTGAGCAGGAACACCAGCAGCACGCCGAGTCCCGCCAGCGGCAAGAGGACGTCGAACGAGTCCCGTTGGCTGTAGAGCGCCTCGGAGAAGTCCGACTCCGGCCAGATGTCGTTGTCCGGCGGCGGCATGCCCTCCGGGTACGACTCGTCGATGTACGGCGCCTCGGCCATCGTGATCATCACGCCGGCCGGGATCAGGAACGCGCCGATGCATCCCTGGGCGACGCAGAGCAGCAGTTGCACGCCACCGGCCACGAAGACCATCGTCCGGGCGGTGTTGCTACCGGCGCGTACCCGGGGTGCGGTCAGGCCCAGCCAGAGCGCCAGCAACAGGGCGGGCAGCCCGAACACCGTCGCCATCACGACGCCGCCCCAGCGCTCTGCGCTTACCTCGTCGGGGTCTGCGGAGGGCACCCGCTGCACGGCGCGGTCGATCGCGGCGTCCCACCGGACCGCCTCGACCACCACCAGGGCGACCAGGCCGAGCAGGATCAGCACGGCCGCGAGTTGCAGCCAGAAGGCCACCGTCACGGTGCCGGGACGGGGCGGGCGGGGCGAGGGAACGGCTGCCGACGATTCGGCGGTCGCGGTCATAGCCCGGACGGTACGGTCCGCAGGCAAGCACCGGCAGCACCGTTCGGGCTGACCCGACCGGTGGTCGGATCATGCTCCGGCGAGCCGCTCGGCGGCGTACTCCCCAACGGTGGTGCTGCCCATCACGCATCCGCTGATGGTTCGCACCTGCGCCAAATCCCCGCGCAACGACGTCCAGGCCGCCCGCCCGGTCGCCGGATCCAGCAGTTCCAGCAGGGTGGCGGCGTACACGCGACCGGCGGGACCGCCGGTGGTGAGCAGCCGGTCGAGCAGGTCGCGTACGGACGCCGGGTGGTCGGTCACGGCCGCCGCCACCCGTTGGTACGCCTCGGTCTCGGGCAACAACCGGCCTGCGATTCCGACCCCGCCGAACGCCACCGTGGTGGCCTGACCGAGATCGGTGACCGCCTTCGCCAGCTCCGATTCCTTCTTGCGCCGAGTCCCGAACATGTCTCCATCCTCACCCCGCAGCCCTGCCGCCGCTCGTCGGAGGCGGGGCTGCGGGGGACGGACGGGTCAGCTGGCCGTGACCGACAGGCCGTCCTTGCCGTCCCGGAGGTCGACCCGCACCGTGTCGCCGTCGCGGACGTCGCCGGCGAGCAGGGCCCTGGCGAGCTGGTCGCCGATCGCCGACTGGACGAGGCGCCGCAGCGGGCGAGCGCCGTAGATCGGGTCGTACCCGTGCTCGGCGAGCCATCCACGGGCGGCGTCGGTGACCTCCAGCGTCAACCGACGGTCCGCGAGACGCTGCCGCAACCGCTCCAGCTGAATGTCCACGATGGCCCGCAGGTCGTCACCGTGCAGGGCGGCGAAGACCACGATGTCGTCGAGCCGGTTGAGGAACTCCGGCTTGAAGTGCGACCGGACCACCGCCAGGACCGCCTCGCGGCGCTGCTCCTCGGCCAACGTCAGATCGCTGATCACCGCCGAGCCGAGGTTCGAGGTGAGGATGAGGATGGCGTTACGGAAGTCGACCGTACGCCCCTGACCGTCGGTGAGCCGGCCGTCGTCGAGCACCTGGAGCAGGATGTCGAAGACGTCCGGGTGGGCCTTCTCCACCTCGTCCAGCAGGATCACCGAGTAGGGCCGACGGCGTACCGCCTCGGTGAGCTGACCGCCCTCCTCGTAGCCCACGTAACCGGGCGGGGCACCGACCAGGCGGGCCACGGAGTGCTTCTCGCCGTACTCGCTCATGTCGATGCGGACCATCGCCCGCTCGTCGTCGAAGAGGAACTCGGCGAGCGCCTTGGCCAGCTCGGTCTTGCCGACACCGGTCGGGCCGAGGAAGAGGAAGCTGCCGGTCGGGCGATCCGGGTCGGCGACTCCGGCGCGCGCCCGGCGGACGGCGTCCGAGACCGCGGCGACCGCCTCGCGCTGGCCGACCACCCGGCCGGTCAGCGACTCCTCCATGCGCAGCAGCTTGGCGGTCTCTCCCTCCAGCAGCCGACCGGCGGGAATGCCGGTCCAGGAGGCGACCACGGCGGCGATGTCGTCCGCGCCGACCTCCTCCTTCAGCATCGCTCCGGCCGACTGGAGCCGGGCCAGTTCCTCCTCGGCGGTGGCCAGCTCGGCCTGCAGCGCCGGAATCCGGCCGTACCGCAGCTCGGCGGCGCGTTCCAGCTCGCCGTCGCGCTCGGCCCGCTCGGCCTCACCACCGAGCCGCTCCAGCTCCTCCTTGGCGGTGGAGAGCTTGGTGATGTGGCTCTTCTCCAGCTGCCAGCGCTCGGAGAGGGCGGTGAGCTGCTCCCGCTTGTCGGCCAGTTCCCGGCGCAGTCGCTCCAGGCGCTCGGCGGACGCGGCGTCCGGCTCCTTGGCCAGCGCCATCTCCTCGATTTCCAGCCGACGCACCGCCCGCTCGATCTCGTCCACCTCGACCGGGCGTGAGTCGATCTCCATGCGCAGCCGGGAGGCGGACTCGTCCACCAGGTCGATCGCCTTGTCGGGCAGGAAACGGTCGGTGATGTACCGGTCGGACAGGGCGGCGGCGGCGACCAGGGCGGCATCGGTGATGCGTACGCCGTGGTGCACCTCGTAGCGCTCCTTGAGCCCACGCAGGATGCCGATGGTGTCCTCCACGGTGGGCTCACCGACCAGCACCGGCTGGAAGCGGCGCTCCAGCGCCGGGTCCTTCTCGATGTGCTCGCGGTACTCGTCCAGCGTGGTGGCGCCCACCATGCGCAGCTCGCCACGGGCCAGCATCGGCTTGAGCATGTTGCCGGCGTCCATCGAGCCCTCGCCCTTGCCGGCACCCACGACGGTGTGCAACTCGTCGAGGAAGGTGATGACCTGCCCGTCCGAGTTCTTGATCTCCTCCAGGACGGACTTCAGCCGCTCCTCGAACTGCCCCCGGTACGACGCACCGGCGACCATGGCCCCGAGGTCGAGCGAGACCAGCTTCTTGTCGCGCAGCGACTCCGGCACGTCGCCGGCCACGATCCGCTGGGCCAGGCCCTCGACGATCGCGGTTTTACCGACGCCGGGCTCACCGATCAGCACCGGGTTGTTCTTGGTACGCCGGGACAGCACCTGGATCACTCGGCGGATCTCGGAATCCCGGCCGATCACCGGGTCGATCTTGCCGTCGCGGGCGCTCGCGGTCAGGTCGACGCCGTACTTGCTCAGCGCCTGGTAGGTCTGCTCCGGATCGGCGCTGGTCACCCGGCGGTCCCCGCCGCGTACCGTCGGGAAGGCCGCCACCAGGCTCTCCTCGGTGGCACCGACGGCCCTGAGCGCGGCGGACACGGCACCGCCGACCCGGGCCAGCCCGGCGAGCAGGTGCTCGGTTGAGGTGTACTCGTCGCCCAGCGGACGGGCGATCTGCTCGGCGGCGCCGATGGCGTTGACGAACTCGCGGGCCAGCGTCGGCTCGGCGATGCTGGAACCGCGTGCGGCGGGCAACGCGTCGACGGCCCGCTGTGTGGTCCGGCGCAGCTCGGCCGGGTCGGCCCCGACGGCGCGCAACAGGCCGGCAGCGGTCGAACCCTCGGTGTCCAGCAGCGACAACAGCAGATGCCACGGTTCGACGGTCGCGTGCCCGCGCTGGTTCGCCAGGGCGACGGCACCGGTGATGGTCTCGCGGCTGCGGGTGGTGAGGCGTTCGGTGTTCATGGGCTCCCCTGGATCGGTGTGTCCACTGGTACCGACAGAACCAGAGTTGAGTCTATTCCACTCAACTCAACCGGTGTGATCTACACCACCAGTTGACACACTCAGTCGCTCACCAGGTGGATCCCCACCCAGTCCCGCTGGGTGTAGCGACCCGCACCGAGCAGCACACTGCCCGGTGCCGCCGCGAACAGGGTGCCGTCGGCCAGCACCCTCAGCGAGTGCTCGGCGGTGACCGGCCAGGGCAGGTCCACATACCGACCGCCGATGACCGCGCCCGCACCCCGCGGGCCGATCACCGCTGCCGTGCCGCCACCCAGCGGCACCACTCGCCCCTCGTCAGGGTGCCCCTCGGTCGGCACCCGGGACCAGTTGGCCATGCCGCTACGCCGCCACAACACCGGGAAGGACCTCGGATCGGGTCGCTCGCCGATCAGCCACATGTCGTCCCGCGTCACCGCCGCGCGCAGCACGCCGATCTCCCCCTCGGGCGGCAGGGTCACCCCCTCCCAGGTGCTGCCGTCCAACGTCGTGGCGACCGCCGGTCCGCCGTCCTCGGTCAGCCCGGTCACGACGACCGGGTGGTAGGTCGAACTCAGCACGTTGGCGCTACTGTCCAGCACCGTCTGCACCACGGGCACCGGCGGCTGGGTGGGCAACGGGCGCAGCTTCCCGGCGTCCCAGCGCCCCACCTTCCCCGTCCCTTCGATGAGCTGGATCGTCCCCTGGGCCTGCTGCCACTCGGCCGGAGCGGCCTCTCCCGGGCTGCGCCGGAAGGTCTCGCCGCCGTCGACCGAGGTCCACCAGCCGTGCGGCTCGGCCCAGAGGGCGAGCATGCCGATCGTGGCGTACAACTGCTGGTTGTCCGCCACCGGTCTGGGATGGCGCAGTCGTTGCCAGGAGCGCCCGCCGTCGCGGGTCGACCAGAGCAGGGCGGGGCAGTCCGAGCCACCGGGCGGACGGCCGTCACAGGTGGCGAACAGGGCGTACCCGCGCTCGGCGTCGACGAACTCGACGTACGCCGGGTCGTACCGCTCGGGGACCGCCAGCCTGGTGACGCGGGTCTCCACGACGACGCTGCTCTCGGACGGCGTCGGGGAGGCACTGTCCGACGGCGTCGGCTCCGGTCCCGGCGGAGTGCGCCGGATGTCGCCGATCGAACAGCCGGCGAGTGTCACCACCAGCGCGGACACGAGCAGAATGCGGAGCCGACGAGAAATTCGGCCGCCGTCGCCAGCCCCAGCACATGCGGGCACGCGACAGTGACGGCCGTGCCGTGGATCGGCGTACATCACGCCATGATGACTGAATCCGAACGGCGAGCGGGGGGCGTAGCGCCAGCCGCACGGCCGCTGTGACGCCTCGGCCGAAGGTGGCGGACGTCGGCCTGCTCGACCGTCCGGTGGAGCCCGGTCGACCAATAGATGCCGAATTGCTTCCCGCAGGGGCTACCGGTACTCACCAGTACCGCGTTAACGTGTCGCCCCAGCAGCCAGGGTTCGCGGTGGGCGGACGCCCCCGCGGGCGAAATGCGGAAGGTTGGCCGGTGAGCGTGCAGGAGTCAGCGTTCCACGGCTTCGCCAACCCCGTCGACCCGACCCCGGCGGAGTTGCGAGCGTGGGCCTATCACCCTGATTCGGTCCCGTTGACGTCGATGCCACCCGACTGGGACCTGCTCGTCTCCGGTGACCGGTTGGTGATGACGCTGTTCGACCTCGCCATGGACCCGCACTGTCCGGCTCGTCGCTTCGCGCTGCACTGCCTCTACATCTACGCCGCCGACGGAATCCGGACGAACTTCCGGGCACACCCGAAGCGCCGCTTCCGCAAGCTCGTCGACCAGGCCGAGCGCAACGGGGACGAGATGATGCGTACCTGGGCGCACAACAGCCGGGTCCTGCTGACCCGCCCGGAGCTGTTCGTGTACCGGGAGTGGTGCGAGGGCGGCCTGGTGCGGGAGAACCGCCGGCTCTGACCTGCCGAACGGGCCGGGACCCCCCGTGGCTCCCGGCCCGCACGTCGGCGGATCCTCAGCGCGCCCCGCCCCGTTCGCTGGGCAGCTCGTCGGCGTCACGGCCGACCGAACCGCCTTCCGCGGCATCCTGATCGCCGCTGAACCTGCCGGCCCGGATCTGGTCGGCGAAGCGTCCCTCGGTGATCCGGTCGAACCGGTTCTGGATGGCCTCCGCCAGGTCGTCGAGGCGTTGCTCCATCTCTTCGGCCACCAACTTCGCCGATTCCGTCATGGCTCCCCCCGCCACCGGAGTCCGGATTGAGATGGTTTGTACCTGATTTCTGAAGGCTAGTCGAGACAACCTGTCCCGCGCTCGGATTCGCCGAAAACACGAAGACGCGACACGGGGTGTGGCTCCCTCGGGCGGGCGCCACACCCCGTGTCGACAGTGCCGACGTCAGCGTCCGGAGCTGCGTCGGGGACGCCAGACCACCAGGGCGGTCGAGGTCTGGTTGGTGGGCACGAGGTCACGGCCGGGGAAGCGGGCCAGCGACTCCAACTCGGCGATCCGGCGGTACGCGGCGTCGAGTTCGGCCTCCATCTGGGCCACCCGCTGCTGCGCCTGCTCCAGCAGGCGTTCCAGCCCGATGATCCGTTTGATCCCGGCGAGGTTGACGCCGTCGTCCTGGCTGAGCCGCTGCACCTCGCGCAGCAGCACCACGTCCCGGACGCTGTAGCGCCGCCCGCCACCGGCCGCCCGACCGGCCTGCACCAGGCCGAGCCGGTCGTACTGGCGCAACGTCTGTGGATGCATCCCCGCCATCCGCGCCGCAACCGAGATCATCAGCACCTTGGCCTCGTATGCCGGGTCATCCGCTCCGACGGCCCCGTCCATCCCGCTCACCTCCGCACCGCTTCACCGCTCAACCGAATCGACGCACCCGCGCGTCGAGATGTTCCCGGGCCGCCGGCGGAGTCTGCTCGGCGAACGTTTCCAGGGCAGCCCGTGCCTCGTCGGAGATCCGCGCCGGCACCACCACGTCGAGGGTGACCAGCAGGTCGCCGCTCTGCCCGTCCCGACGGCTGACGCCCTTGCCCCGGGCACGCAGGACGCGACCGCTCGGCGTACCGGGCGGCACCCGCAGGGTCACCGCGCCGTCCAACGTCGGCACCCGCAGATCGGTGCCGAGGACAGCCTCCGCGAACGTGATCGGCACAGTCAGGGTGAGATCGTCACCGGTGCGTCCGAAGACCTCGTCCGGCCGCACCTTCACGTGCACGAACAGGTCACCCGCCGGCCCGCCGCGTTCACCCGGCTCGCCTCGCCCGGCCAACCTGATCCGCTGGCCGTCGGCCACCCCGGCGGGGAAGCGTACGTTGAGTGTCCGGGTCTTGGTGACCCCGCCGGTGCCCCGGCACTCCGGGCACTTCTCGTCCACCACCGTGCCCACACCCTGGCAGTTGCGGCAGGGCTCGGAGAAGCTGAAGGCACCCTGGTTCCGGGTGGTGACCCCGGCACCGTGGCAGACCGGGCAGGTGCGGGGCGACGTCCCTGGCTTGGCGCCGTTGCCGTGGCAGGTTTCGCAGACACCCGGTGCCCGCAGCGTCAGGGGGAGGGTCACGCCGCGTACCGCGTCGTCGAAGTCGAGCACCACCTCGGTCTCGACATCGCGGCCCCGGGCCGGACCCGGTGCGCCGCCGCCCCCACCGGAGAAGATCGAGCTGAACAGGTCGGAGATGTTGCCACCGGCGAACCGCCCGCCACCCGCCTGTGCACCGCCGAACAGGTCGGAGACGTCGAACGGGGCACCGCCCGGCCGACCCGCCTGGCGGGCACCGCGCCGGAACGCCCCCGAGCCGAACAGGGAGCGCATCTCGTCGTACTCGCGACGCTTCGCGTCGTCGCCGAGCACCGCGTACGCCTCGGACACCGCCTTGAAGCGTTCCTCGGCCTTGGGGTCACCGGGATTGTGGTCCGGGTGTGACTCGCGGGCCAGCTTGCGGTACGCCTTCTTGATCTCATCAGACGGCGCGGTCTTCGACACGCCCAGGACCGCGTAGTAGTCCTTCTCGATCCAGTCCTTCGAACTCACCCGTACACCTCCTCCCCGCCTGCGGGCCCGGTCCGCCCCGCCCACCGGGTATCGGCGAGCGGGGCGGCCGGGTCACTGTCGTGCACTACTCCGGATCGGCGACCGCGACCATCGCGGGCCGCAGCAGTCGTTCACCGACCTGGTAGCCCCGACGCATGACCTGCACGCAGGTCGGCTCGGTCACGTCAGGCGAGGTCTGGTGGGCCACCGCCTCGTGCCGCGTCGGGTCGAACGGGTCGCCCTGCTCACCGAACGGGGTCAACCCGAACTTGCCCAACGTGGTGATCAACTGCTCGGCCACCGAGCCGAACGGGCCGACCAGGTCGCCGTGCTCCCGGGCCCGGTCGAGATCGTCCAGGATCGGCAGCAGAGCGGCGAGGACGGACGCGGTGGCCTGCTCGGTGACCAGGCCACGGTCGCGCTCGACCCGCTTGCGGTAGTTGGCGTACTCGGCCGAGACCCGCTGCACGTCGCGGGTGCGCTCGTCCAACTCGGCGCGGACGGCCGCCAACTCGGCCCCCAGCCCACCGTCGGCCGACGCCTCGCCGACCGGCCGCGCCGGCGAGTCCACCACCGGCGGGCCGTCGGCGGACGGCTCGTTCAGCGCGCTCGCCTCCACCTCGATCGAGTCGACCACGACCTCGGCCTCCTCGACCAGGCCCTCCGCCGACACGTCCGGTCCGGCGTCGGCCGCCGTACCGTCGGGCTCCCGGATCTGGCTGATCTTGCGGTTGTTGCGGATGACGACCTTCGGTGTGTCGTCGGCGGCCGGCTCGGACGCCGAGCCATCCGGCGTCGACCCGGTGTCAGCCGAGTCGGCGTCTCGTGGCTTCTCCGTCATACGACTACCTCATCCCTTTGCCGTGAGCTCGGTGACCAGGACTGTCACTTCTTGTCCTCGTCCACGATCTCCGCATCGACCACGTCGTCCGCACCGGGTCGCGCGCCGCCGGCCTGCGCCCCACCGGCCGCACCGGCCGCTCCGGCACCGGCCTCGCCGCCGGCCTGGGACTGCTCGGCCTGCTGGGCGTAGAGCAGCGAACCGGCCTCCTGGGAGACCTGCGCGAGCTGCTCGTGCGCCGACTTGATCTTCTCGATGTCGCTGCCACCGAGCGCGCCCCGCAGCTCACCGAGGGCCTCGTTGAGCTTCTCGCGGTTCTCGGCCGGGAGCTTCTCGCCGTTCTCGGCGAGGAACTTCTCGGTCTGCCACTGGAGGGCCTCGGCCACGTTGCGGGTCTCGGCCTCCTCGCGGCGGCGCTTGTCCTCCTCCGCGTGCTCCTCGGCGTCGCGGCGCATCCGCTCGATGTCGTCCTTCGGCAGCGAGGAGCCGCCGGTGATCGTCATCTTCTGTTCCTTGCCGGTGCCCAGGTCCTTGGCGTGGACGTTGACGATGCCGTTCGCGTCGATGTCGAAGGTGACCTCGATCTGCGGCACGCCGCGCGGGGCCGGCGGGAGGCCGGTCAGCTCGAAGGTGCCGAGCTTCTTGTTGTACGCGGCGATCTCGCGCTCGCCCTGGAAGACCTGGATCAGCACCGACGGCTGGTTGTCATCGGCGGTGGTGAACACCTCGGACCGCTTGGTCGGGATCGTGGTGTTGCGCTCGATGAGCTTGGTGAAGATGCCGCCCTTGGTCTCGATGCCCAGGCTCAGCGGGGTCACGTCGAGCAGCAGGACGTCCTTGACCTCGCCCTTGAGCACACCGGCCTGGAGAGCGGCGCCCACGGCGACGACCTCGTCCGGGTTGACGCCCTTGTTGGGCTCCCGGCCGGTGAGCTGCTTGACCAGCTCGGTCACGGCCGGCATCCGGGTCGAGCCACCGACGAGGATGACGTGCTCGACGTCGGAGACCTTGATGCCCGCGTCCTTGACGGCCTGCTCGAACGGGCCCTTGCAGCGGTCCAGCAGGTCCTGCGTCATCCGCTGGAACTCGGCCCGGGTGAGCGTCACGTCCAGGTGCAGGGGGCCGGACGCCCCGGCGGTGATGTACGGCAGGTTGATGTTGCTGGTGGTGGCGGCGGACAGCTCGATCTTGGCCTTCTCGGCCGCCTCCTTGAGCCGCTGCATCGCCATCTTGTCCTGCGACAGGTCGATGCCGTGCTCGCCCCGGAAGGTCTTCACCAGGTGGTCGATGATCCGCTGGTCCCAGTCGTCACCACCGAGCAGGTTGTCACCGCTGGTCGACTTGACCTCGATGACACCCTCGGCCAGCTCCAGCAGGGACACGTCGAAGGTGCCGCCACCGAGGTCGAAGACCAGGACGGTCTGCTCCTTGGAGCCCTTGTCCAGCCCGTACGCCAGGGCCGCCGCGGTCGGCTCGTTCACGATCCGCAGCACGTTGAAGCCGGCGATCTCACCGGCCTCCTTGGTGGCCTGACGCTGGCCGTCGTTGAAGTAGGCCGGGACGGTGATCACCGCGTCGGTGATCTGCTCGCCCAGGTAGGCCTCGGCGTCCCGCTTGAGCTTCATCAGCGTCCGGGCCGAGATCTCCTGCGGGGTGTACTTCTTCCCGTCGATGTCCACGGACCAGTTGGTGCCGATCTCCCGCTTGACCGAGCGGATCGTCCGGTCCGGGTTCGTCACCGCCTGGCGCTTGGCTACCTCACCGACGAGCACCTCGCCGTTACGGGCGAACGCGACGATCGACGGGGTCGTCCGCGAGCCCTCAGCGTTGGCGATGACGGTAGGCTCACCGCCCTCCAGAACGCTGACGCAGGAGTTCGTCGTGCCGAGGTCGATACCGACCGCACGTGCCATCTTCGCTTCCTCGCTTCGTTACGTTGAGCAGGTGACGGGCCCTCCCGTCGCGCTGCGCGGCAGGTGCCGCCCACAGCGACCCCACCTCAAGTTGAGTGGACTTGACTCAATAGTGCCACGCCCCCGGAAATCGTCAAGTCAAGGTTGAGTCGAACCGACGCAACCCGGCAGTCCTACTGACTGGTTGTCTTACTTGTGTCGGTCGGGCACGCTTTAGCGGTGACGACGCACGGCGATTTCGCCTCACCTCCCGGCGCGCCCGCCGTCGCAGCCCGCACCGGACATACCGGCGCCGGGGAGGACCGACCCGCGGTCACCGGGGACGACACCCTGCCGGACGCCCTGACTGGCCTGCGTGCCGCGATCGGGGCGGCCCGGTTCCCACTGGCCCTACCCTCGGCCGAGCCTGCGACGCGTACCGTCGCCTCCCTCGCCAACCAGCTCGACGACTACCTCCTGCCCCGCCTGGCCCGCCTCGACGCACCACTGCTCGTGGTGGTCGGCGGGTCCACCGGTGCCGGCAAGTCGACACTTGTCAACAGTCTGGTGCAGGCCCGGGTCAGCGCTGCCGGGGTGCTGCGACCCACCACCCGATCCCCGGTCCTGGTCTGCAACCCGGCCGACTCCGCCTGGTTCCGTCGGGGGGAGTTGCTGCCCGGTCTGACCCGCACCAACCAGCCCGGCGACGATCCCCGCACCCTGCACCTGGTCACCGCCCCGGCGCTTCCCCCGGGGCTGGCGTTCCTGGACGCCCCCGACATCGACTCGGTGGTCGACGCCAACCGGGCGCTGGCCAGCCAACTGCTCGCCGCCGCCGACCTCTGGCTCTTCGTCACCACCGCAGCCCGCTACGCCGACGCCGTCCCCTGGGAACTGCTGCACGGCGCGCGGGCCAGAGGCGCGGTGCTCGCCCTGGTGCTCAACCGGGTGCCCGCCGAGGCGACCGACGAGGTGGCCACCCACCTGGCCGAGATGCTCGCCGAACAGGGCCTCGACTCGGCACCGCTGTTCGTACTGCCGGAGACCTGGGTCGACGGGCAGGGCCTGCTACCGGGCCGGAGCACCGCACCGCTGGCCGACTGGTTCGCCCGGCTCGCCGCCGACGCGGACGCCCGCTCGGCCGTGGTCCGCCAGACGCTGGGTGGCGCGCTGGCCCTCCTGCAACCCACCATCGAGAGCCTCGCCGCCGCAATCGACGAGCAGGTCGCCACCGCCGACGCGATGGACGATCGGGTACGCGCGGCGTACCGGGCCGCGAACCGGACCGTCGAGCAGGGGCTACGCGACGGACGGCTGCTCCGCGGCGAAGTCCTCGCCCGCTGGCAGGAGTTGGTCGGCACCAGCGACATCTTCCGCACCCTCGAGGCGCGCATAGGCCGCCTACGGGACCGCGTGGTGGCCGCGTTCTCCCGCCGCCCGGCCCCCGCCGTGGAGCTGCGGGAGGCACTCGAATCGCAACTGGTCACGCTGTTGCGCGGCGTAGCCGCGGAGGCTGCGGAGCACGCGTACACCGGGTGGAAGGCACACCCGGCGGGCGCTGCCCTGCTCGACCCTGACCTGGCTCACCACTCCGCCGACCTGCCACAGCGGGCCGAGCGACTGGTCCGGGACTGGCAGCGCGGCGTGCTGGAGCTGGTCCGGGCCGAGGGCGGCGACCGACGCTTCGTGGCCCGGACGGCCGCGTACGCGGTCAACGCGACCGGGCTCGCCGTGATGATCGCGGTCTTCGCCTCCACCGCCTTCATCCCGACCGGGCTGGAGGTCGCCACCGGGGCCGGCACCACCCTCGCCGGACAGGCGGTGCTCCAGGCGATCTTCGGCGACCAGGCCGTACGTACTCTCGCTCGGAAGGCCCGGGAGGACCTGTTGGGGCGGGTGGCGGTGCTGCTGGACGAGGAGGCCACCCGCTACCTCGCGCGGACCAGACAGGCCCGACCGGCGGCCGACACCGCCACAGCCCTGCGCCAGGCGGCCGAACGGGTGGAGGCGGCCCGATTGCACAGCGGCTTCGCCGAAGCCGCTGGCGCGCTCAGCGTCCAGACCACGGGTCTCGACGCCCCGGCGGCCGACGGGGAACAGCCGTGACCGGCATGGGCGGACGCCTCCGGGAGGCGTTGCGGATCGCCGACGGGCGGGTGGACGCGGACCAGCTGGTCGCCCGGCTGGAGGCGGTACGGCGGTTCCTCGGCATCGTCGACGGCCACCTGCCGGACACTCCGCTGGTGCCGGCACGCACCCTGGTCGAACGGGCCGGCACCCGACTGGCGCTGTCGCGCGATCACACCGTGGTTGCGTTGGCCGGCTCCACCGGCAGCGGCAAGTCGAGCCTGTTCAACGCCATGGCCCGGATGGACCTCTCACCCGTCGGGGTACGCCGACCCACCACCGGCGTCACCCACGCCTGCGTCTGGGGCCCGCTCGACGGCGGCAACCGACTGCTCGACTGGCTCGGCGTGCTGCCCCGCCACCGATTCATCCGGGAGAGCCTGCTCGACGGCGACGACGAGTCGACCCTGCACGGGCTGATCCTGCTCGACCTGCCGGACTTCGACTCCGTCCAGCACGCGCACCGGCTGGAGGTGGACCGGCTACTCGGCCTGGTGGACCTGGTGGTCTGGGTGGTCGACCCGCAGAAGTACGCCGACCGGGTGATGCACCGCGGCTACCTCCGCGATTTCCACCGGCATCGGGACGTCACCGTCGTCGTGCTCAACCAGACCGACCGGCTGCCCCCCGCCGAGGTGCCCCGGGTGCTGGCCGACCTGCGCCGCCTGCTCGACGCGGACGGGCTCGACGGGGTGCCCCTGGTGGCGACCAACATCGCCGAGCCGGACGGCCCGGAGGGGTTGCGACGAGCACTGGAACGCACCGTCGCCGAACGGCAGGCGGCGCTGCGTCGTCTCTCCGGTGACGTGGACGCCGTCGTCGCCGCGCTGGACGAGATGGTCGGTGAGCCCCGCACCGCGCTCGCCGCAGACGATCCCGCAGTCGCCGCGCTGGAACGTGCGCTGGGTGCGGCGGCAGGGGTGCCCACCGTCGTCGAGGCGGTCGAGCAGGCGTACCGGCACCGCGCGGCGGCGGCCACCGACTGGCCGCTGCTGCGGCTCTGGCGGCGGCTACGCGCCGACCCGCTGCGCCGCCTGCACCTGCCCGAACGACGGGCGGGCACAGATCCGGAGGAGAGCCTGGTGGCCGCGACCTCCGTACCGGAGCCCAGCGCGGCCGACAAATCGGCGCTGGCGCTGGCCCTGCGGACGGTGGCGGAGCAGGCCGGTGCCGGGCTGCCGAACGCCTGGCCGGACGCGATGGCCGCAGCGGCCCGGTCCCGCCTCGGCGACCTGCCGGACGCCCTGGACGGCGCGCTCGCCACCACCGACCTCGGGATGGATCGCCCTCGCACCTGGTGGCGGCTGGTCGGCGGGGTGCAGTGGCTGGTGACGCTTGCCTCGGTGGTCGGGTTGGGCTGGCTGCTCCTCGGCTACCTGGTACGCGCGCTGGGCCTACCGGAACTGCGCCACCCGATGGTCGGTGAGGTGCCGGTACCGACCCTGCTGCTGCTCGGTGGAGTGTTGACCGGGTTGCTCCTCGCCGCGCTGACCCGTCCGTTGGTGCGCTGGGCCGCCCGGCAGGCCCGCCGACGGGCCGAGGCGCACCTGGTCCGAGCCATCGCGAGCGTCGGCGAACAGTACGTGCTCAACCCGGTTCGTGCCGTGATCGCCGCGCACGCTGACGCGCGTACCGTCCTGGAGGTCGCCCGACACCGCTGAACCGGCCCGCCGAACGTTCCTGGACGCCACGCGATCGGCGTAGGGTCGGGTCATGGCCACGCCAGAAACCCCTTACGACGCGGTGCTGCACGCCGCCCGCGACGTGACCAAGCTCGACTCGGCCTTCGATGCCGAGATGCTCGGCGCGGCACTGCTGGGCAGCGTGTACGAGGTCGCCGAGACGGATCGGGAGGGGGCGGTCCGGGACTTCGTCGGCGGCTTCCTCGCCGCCACCTCGCGACGGCGGGCGGTCGCCGCGACGACCGTCCGGGCCATCTTCGCCGCCCTGGTACCCGACGCGGTCGGCGCGGACCGGGTCCGACCCGGCGCGACCGCACCGGCCTGGTCCGGACAGCTCGGCAAGGTGCACCTCACCGGCACCTGGGCGTACGGCGACGTGTACGGAGACCAGACCTCCTACCTGGCCACATTCGCCTACGACGACGCCACGGGAGGGCCGGAACACGCCCTCGTGGCCTTGATCGACCACAACATCGGCATCACCAAGGACGTCTTCGTCGGCGGGCCGGCAGACCGGATCCTGGACCAGGTCCGGCAGTTGTGCGCCGAGGACGAGCTGACCTGGTTCCGGGAGGAGAGCCCGACCCGGATGCGTGGCGAGGTGAGCCGGCACCTGGCCGTCACCGATCACCTGGGGCAGCTGCCCGGTGCCGCCTCGCTGGCCACCGACCGGGCGCTGGTCGGGGCCCGGCTGGCGATCCTGCCGGCCGCGACCGCGCCACCGCCCCGGCGGGCCGACGACCCGCTGCCCGACGCCGAACGAGCTGCGGAGATCCGCCGCTTCCTGGCCTCACCGGACGCGGCTCGGGCCGGACTGGACGCGGTCGAGGACGCCGAGCTGGCCTCCCTGCACTTCTGTCTGGGTCTGCTGCTCGACCACGCGGCCACCTTCCCCGACGCCGATCCGCTGCGGTGGAGCCCGACCGTCGCCGGCCTCTTCCTGCTCGACTGGGTGCACCGCCGGGCGGTGCTCGACATGGACGACGCGGCGATGCTGCCCCGGGTGCTGCGCGCCTGGGCCGGGTACGCGGCACATCGACGCGGGCTGCCCGAGTCGGCCGCCACCGCCACGGACTCCGCGATCGAGGAGATGGTGCCGGAGTTCGTCCGGCTCTACGCGACCGGCGAGCGGCGCAGCCCGGCCACCGCCGCAGTGGCGCAGTTGATGGCGGACGGCGTCGACCCGGACGACCCGGCTGCCCTGGACGCCTGGATCGAGGCCAACCGACACCGCCTCGCCGACGACGGCTGAGCAGGCTACGGGTCAGCCGTCGGTATCGGTCGCACCAGGGTCAGCGATCGGTGTCGGTCGAACCGGTGGCGGGCAGGCACCGGTCGCGCAGCCGGATCCGGGCCCGGAGACGGGCGCTGCCGTTGCGTTCCGGCGCGCCGGGCAGCACCGGCTCGGTGATCGCGCTGGTCGGCGAGGCGTCCGACGTGGGATCGACGTCAGCCGGGGCCGTCGGACTCACCGAAGCGGTCGGCACGGCAGGCCCGGACGGTGAACTCGACGCGGTCGGGTCGCTCGTCGGGGACGGGTCACTCGACGCGGTCGGGTCGACGGACGCCGAGGGATCGCCGGACGGGCTCGGCTCCGTGGTCGGCGGTTCGCTCGACGGAACCGGATCGGCGGCGTCGCTCGGATCGGCCGAGGCGGTCGGCGGGTCCGGGTCGTCGGTCGGCGAAGGCGGACCGCTCGTCGGGGTCGGATCGCCGGTCGGCGAGGGTGAGCCGCTCGTCGGGTTCGGCGACGGCGTCGGGGTGCGGGTCGGGGTCGGTGCCGGACGCGGGGCCGGGGTGCTGCTCGGTGGCCGGGGAGCCGGTACGGTCGTCGGCGCGCCGGGACGGCGGACCGGAGCGTGTTCGACAGGTGTGCCGGCGGTCGTCAGCCGTGGCGCCGGCACCACCGGGCTGACCGGCGACGCGGCCGGCTCGACCGAGGGCACCGAGGTCGTGGTGGCGGGCACAGCGGTGGGCGGCGGCGGAAGCACCACCGGACCGACGGAGGGGGTCGGGATGAACGGCGTACCGCTGTCCGGCAACGCCGTGCTGCCGACCGTCGCGGAGCCGGTGCTGATGGCGGCGAGGACCGGCATCGAGGCCGTGCCGGCGAGCAGCGCCACCGTCAGCAGATAGCCCCGGCTGGGTCCGGCGGTACGCACCGCCCGGTGCGCGCCCACCACGCGGCGGTAGCCGGATGCCCGGTGCCGTCCGAGGAACGGAGTCCCGGGACCTTCACCTGGTTCGGACACCACGCACTCCTCGTCGTCGCCCTGGACCGGGGAAACCGACGGAGACCCCGGCGGGCCGACCGACAGCCGACTCAGGCCCGCGCGATCAGCCTGGGGCAGTTACTCTGCGTCAGCCAACCCCACACCGCGTGTCGACACGCGTATCTGGCCGAATGGTGACGAACCATCACCGGATCGGTCGCGCGTCGCTCGACCCGACACTCCGGCATTTCAGGTAACGAAGCGGGCCGCCACCAGGACGCGGGGCAGGCAGGGTGTGGGACGCCTCACCTCTGATGCGAGACTGGACGGTACGGCGGCAGCGCAGCCGCGACCTCCGCGCACCCACGCGGTAGGCGCGACTGGGCGCCGGCGCTCCCGAACCGGGTTCGGCCAGAATCCGGCTCATGCCGCGCGGCAACCCCTACCGGGGTCAGGCGCGGCCGCCAGGAACCATCCCGGCACCAGCCGGGGCGGGCGCACGAGTCGCGCGGCCGGGTAACCCCCCGGTGCCGACGCAGACACGACAGGGAGAGACGGATGGCAAAGGGCGACCCCGGGGCACCGGCCCGCGGCCGACGAGCCGCGCCCCGATCCAGGAAGGCCACGACCGGCGATCCGGAGTTGGTGCAGCTGCTCACGCCGTCGGGCGAGCGGATCGAGAGCGTCACCGGTCCGGACGGCACCGAGTACCGTGTCGACTTCACCGACGAGGAGTACCGCGGCCTCTACCGCGACCTGGTTCTCGTCCGGAAGTTGGATGCCGAGGCGACCGCCCTGCAACGGCAGGGCGAACTGGGCCTGTGGGCCAGCCTGCTGGGCCAGGAGGCCGCGCAGGTCGGTTCCGGTCGGGCGCTGCGCGCACAGGACATGGCCTTCCCGACCTACCGGGAGCACGGCGTGCTCTACTGCCGTGGCATCGACCCGATCATGCCGTTGGGCCTGTTCCGCGGCGTCGACCAGGGCGGCTGGGACCCGAACGAGTTCAAGTTCAACATGTACACGATCGTGATCGGGGCGCAGACCCTGCACGCGACCGGGTACGCCATGGGCGTCGCGATGGACGGCAAGACCGGCACCGACGACGGCGAGGCGGTCATCGCCTACTTCGGTGACGGTGCCACCAGCCAGGGCGACGTCAACGAGGCCTTCGTCTGGGCCAGCGTCTTCAACGCCCCGCTGGTGTTCTTCTGCCAGAACAACCAGTACGCCATCTCCGAGCCACTGGAGCGGCAGACCCGGGTTCCGCTGTACCGGCGGGCCGCCGGCTTCGGCTTCCCCGGCGTACGGGTGGACGGCAACGACGTGCTGGCCACGTACGCGGTGGCCCGGCACGCCCTGGACAACGCCCGGCAAGGGCAGGGCCCCAGCCTGATCGAGGCGTACACCTACCGGATGGGGGCACACACCACCTCCGACGACCCGACCCGCTACCGCATCGCCAGCGAGGTCGAGGCCTGGCAGGCCAAGGACCCGATCGCCCGGATGAAGGTGTTCCTGGAGCGCGAGCAGCTCGCCGATGCCGATTTCTTCGCCGACGTCGACGAGCAGGCCCGCCGGGAGGCGCTCGACCTGCGCGAGCGGGTGCTGGCCATGCCGAACCCGGCACCGGTCACCATGTTCGACCACGTCTACCCCAACGGGTCGCCGCTGCTCGATGAGCAGCGCGCACAGTTCACCAAGTACTTCGACTCGTTCGAGGGGAGCGCGCACTGATGGCCACGGAGACGCTCACCCTCGGCAAGGCCCTCAACATCGGCCTGCGTAAGGCCCTGGAGAACGACCCCAAGGTCGTCATCATGGGCGAGGACGTCGGCAAGCTCGGCGGGGTCTTCCGGATCACCGACGGGTTGCAGAAGGACTTCGGTGACCAGCGGGTGATCGACACCCCGCTGGCCGAGTCCGGCATCATCGGCACCGCGGTCGGCCTGGCCATCCGGGGCTACCGGCCGATCTGCGAGATCCAGTTCGACGGCTTCGTCTACCCGGCGTACGACCAGATCGTGTCGCAGGTGGCGAAGATGCACTACCGCTCGGGCGGCAAGCTGCGCATCCCGTTGGTCATCCGGATTCCCTTCGGTGGCGGCATCGGCGCGGTGGAGCACCACTCGGAGTCACCCGAGGCGTACTTCGCGCACACCGCCGGGCTCAAGGTGGTCTCCTGCGCCAGCCCGCAGGACGCCTACGTGATGATCCAGCAGGCCATCGCCTCCGACGACCCGATCGTGTTCCTGGAGCCCAAGCGGCGCTACTGGGAGAAGGGGCCGGTCGACCTCGACGCTCCGCTGTCCGAGGCGTACCCGCTGCACGCCGCCCGGATCGCGCGGGCCGGTACCGACGCCACCCTGCTCGCGTACGGCCCGATGGTGCGTACCTGCCTCGACGCGGCGACCGCCGCCGCCGAGGACGGGCGGAACCTGGAGGTCATCGACCTGCGTACGCTCTCCCCACTGGACCTGGGTGTGGTGTACGAGTCGGTGCGGCGTACCGGCCGCGCGGTGGTGGTGCACGAGGCACCGTCCAACGTGGGTCTGGGCGCGGAGATCGCGGCCCGGGTCACCGAGGAGTGCTTCTACTCCCTGGAGTCGCCGGTGCTGCGAGTGACCGGCTTCGACACCCCCTACCCGGCCGCCCGGGTGGAGGAGGAGTACCTTCCCGACCTCGATCGGGTGCTGGACGCTGTCGACCGCACCTTCGGCTGGTGAGCGGCATGTCGCGGATCAAGGAGTTCAACCTGCCCGACCTGGGCGAGGGCCTGACCGAGGGCGAGATCCTCGCCTGGCTGGTCAAGGTGGGCGACACGATCGAGTTGAACCAGCCGATCGTCGAGGTGGAGACGGCCAAGGCGGCCGTGGAGATTCCGGCGAAGTGGGCCGGCCAGGTCCAGGCGATCTTCCATCCGGAGGGCGCCACAGTCGAGGTCGGTACCCCGATCATCGCGATCGACACCGACCCGGGCGCCGGTCCGGTCGAGCAGTCCACCACCGGTGCATCCGCCACCGACCTGCCCACCCCGTCGGCGGCGTCGTTGGCCGCCGTGGAGGTCGCGCCGACCGAGGGCGCGGTCGAGCCGGGCCTGATCGGCGGTCCCGCCCCGGGTGGCCGCACCGCCGTTCTCGTCGGCTACGGGCCGCGTACCACGGCGGCGAAGCGTCGCCCCCGCAAGAGCTCCGCCCCGGCACCGACCGCACCGGTGCGGGTCGTGCCGGCACCGGTCCAGGCCACCGTGCCCGGCAACGGCCGAAGCAACGGGGTGCTGGCCAAGCCGCCGGTGCGCAAGCTCGCCAAGGACCTCGGCGTCGACCTGAGCACGCTGACCGGCTCCGGCCCGTCGGGCTCGATCACCCGGGAGGACGTCCAGCGGGCGGCGGCCCCTGCGGCCACCGCCCCGGCGACGGTCACCACCGTGGCCGGTTCGACCGCGAGCTTCGGCACGGACCGCGAGCAACGCATTCCGGTCAAGGGAGTACGCAGGCTCACCGCCGAGAACATGTCCCGCTCGGCCTTCACCGCTCCGCACGTCACCGAGTTCCTGACCGTGGACGTGACCCGGGCGATGAAGGCGCTGGACCGGCTGCGCGAGCGGCGGGAGTGGCGTGACGTACGGGTCTCGCCACTGCTGCTGGTCGCCAAGGCGGTGCTGCTGGCGGTCCGGCGGCACCCGATGGTCAACTCCAGCTGGGCCGGCGACGAGATCATCGTCAAGGACTACGTCAACCTGGGCATCGCGGCGGCCACCGAACGTGGCCTGATCGTGCCGAACATCAAGGACGCCGGCCGGTTGCCCCTGCGCGAGCTGGCGGACGCGATGACCGACCTGGTGCAGACGGCCAAGGCCGGGAAGACCTCACCGGCCGACATGTCCGGTGGCACCCTGACGATCACGAACGTCGGGGTGTTCGGAGTCGACACCGGAACTCCGATCCTGCCGCCGGGTGAGTCGGCGATCCTGGCCTTCGGCGCGGTCCGCCAACAGCCCTGGGTCCACAAGGGCAAGGTCAAGCCGCGCCTGGTCACCACGCTCGGTCTCTCCTTCGACCACCGGATCATCGACGGCGAGTTGGGGTCGAAGTTCCTGCGCGACGTGGGTGACTTCCTCACCGATCCGGAGGCGGCGCTGCTCGCCTGGACCTGACACCTCACGACGGCGACGGCCGGTGTGCAGGGGGTTGCTCCCCGGCACACCGGCCGTTTCCGTTGGTCGAAGGAAAAGTGTGGCCGCTGCCACCCCTGGCCGAAGATTCGTAGGCTGGTGGCCCAACTCACCTACTAATCGGTGGCAATCTACGGTGCGCTGCGCTTCAATGGAGAGGACGACGGGACGACAACCGAATAGTCCAGGAGGAGAACCCCCATGAGCATGATCGAGCGAATCCGCAACCGCCGCGACGCCAACCGCCGCGCCCGCGCCATCGAGCGGGCCCTGCGTTCCGCCAGTTCGCCCGCGGTCCGTGACGAGATCCTCGCCATCGCCCAGCGTCACATGCACTGACGCCACACGACGTTATCCGCCTCCTCCAGATCGACGACCCGCCCGGTGTACCGGGCGGGTCGTCGGCGTTACGACCGGGCGTTGACACCGGGATACCGCCCCGCCGCAGCGCCCGGTACGGTGGGGCTCGGTCGTCGTCCGTGCTCGGGGACAGACCGAGGCGACAGAAGCACCTCGACACCGCCCGGCGACGGACAGTGACAATCGAGCTCCCCGGAAGCCCACCAGCGGCTACCGGGTTACGGTGCGGGGAGCCGGCACGGCCGGTACGCCGGCACCGCCGGCTGTCCTGCCGAGACCATCGGCAACGGCGGCCGACATGTGATGGAGGAGGCGCACACATGACGTCCGAGGGCCCGCACCGCCCCGGCCAGGAGCCGGACGAGGTGCCGCCGGGCGGCAGCGGACCGGCACCGTACGGCGACCGACCAGCTCAGCAGGGCAACGGGTACGACGCATCCGCCCCCGACCTCGGTTGGGCCCCACCGCCACCCGCCCGGCCGGACACATCCGCACCAGCCTGGGCGAACCAGCCGGGCAACGCGTGGGGCAGCGCCCAGGCGACCCGGCAGGCAGAAGCCACGCCCGGCGGTTGGGACCAGCCCGCCGGTAACCAACCGGCCTGGGCGTCCCCCGGCGACCAGCCGCAGCAGCCCGGCCCGGGATGGGCCCCGGGCGCACCGCCCACATCGGATCAACCTGCCTGGGCAAACGGCGCCCAGGCCGGGCCTGCCTGGGCCAACGGTCCCGCCACTGGAGACAACGGGCAGTCTCCGGACTGGTCGTCGAACCAGCCCGCCGCGAGTCAGCCCGACTGGGCTGCCAACCAGCCCGCCGCGCGACAGCCCGACTGGAACGGCGGACAGTCCGCACCGGAGCAGTCGGCACCCAACGGGTGGGCCGGTGCGCAGCAGCCGGACTGGGCCAACCCACCGCGCCCCGACCAGCAGGCTCCCGACTGGGCTTCGGCCCCAGGGCAACCCGAGCCCGCCCAGCCCGCCTGGGCACAGGCCGACCAGCCGATGCCCACCCGCGAGCCGGTGGCCCGGGCCAGTGCCCAGGTGCCGATTCCCGACGCGGGTCAGCAGCAGCGGCCCACCGACGGGCCGTCCCGTACCGAGGCATGGCCGTCCGAGCAACCGGAACAGCCCGGCTGGGCGACCGGCCAGCGCCGAGAGCCCGCCGCCGGTGGCTGGGGCGGCGAGCAGCAGGCCGAGGGCTGGCAGCCGGGCGGTGACCGACCGGCACAGCCCGAGTGGGCCACGCCGCCACGGGAGGAGCCGACCGGCTGGGCCGGTGGCAACCCGGCGCAGCCGTCCTGGACTCCGTCGGCCGAGCCGCTCCCCTCCCGCAACGCCGCCGACCGGCCCTCCACGCCCGACATTCAGCCGTGGGCGCCAGGTGAGGCGTGGGGCCAGGCAGCGGCGGAGCCTGGCACGCCTCGGACCAACCCCGAGGCCGACGCCGGTCGGTCCGATGCTGCCCCGGTCTACCAGCCCGCACCGGCACCGGGCATCTCTCCGGCGAACAAGGTGCCGTTGCCGCCGCAAGAGCCACGAGTGCCGGGTGCCAGCCTGGCCGCCACACCACCGGCGGATTTCGCCCCGCCCGCGCCGCACACCGACGAACCCGCCAGCCCAGCGGCCGACCAGGCGGCTGGCTGGGGCCAGCCGGAGACCCGGTCCGACGATCCGCAGTCCCCGGCCATCCCGGCGCCGCGCACCTCACCGGAGGCCGAGGGCCGAGCCACCCCGGGCGCTGGCAGCGGCGTCGCGGCGAGCGCCTCCGTGCCGCTGTCCAGTCGGGTCATGCCCCCGGCGGACCACGCGGTTCGGCCGACCGGCTCACCCGCACCACAACCCCGGGTGTACGGCCGACCGGCCCGGACCGAGCACACCGAGGAGCCACCCCAGGAGCACGGCGAACAGCCGCTGGTGCCCCGCTTCGACCAGAGCCCGGGTCGGTTCGACTTCAACCAGGGTCCGGAGCGCAGCGACCAGGGCCCGGAGCGGTTCGAACCGGCACCGGAGCCCCACTTCCCCGACCGGGAAGCACCAATGGGTGGGCCCAACGCCTTCGCGGGTTCGGCCGCCCCGGCCTCACCGGCCGCCCCACCCGCCTTCCCGCCCGGGATTCCGTCCTTCGTGGACGCCCCGGCCACCAACCGTCCGGTCAACGGGGTACGCCCGCACGCGGACCCGCCGGCCGACCCGTTCGCGGGCACGCCGCGTGACCCGTTCGGCGGCCCGGGTAACGACCCGTTCGGTGGGCCGCCCGAGCACCCGGGCGGCACCTACGGCTCTCCCGTCCGCTCGGAGCCGGGTGGCGAGCACAACCCGGCGTTCCCCCCGCCGCCGCAGTCCGCGCCGCCGTGGAGCCCGGGGCCGGGTGCCGGGGCAGACGATGGGGAGCAGGGCCGCTTCGACGCGTTCAAGCCGGTCGCCGAGCCGACGCCGGAGGCACCGACGCCCAAGGTACGCAACGGCCGGGTGCTCGCCGCGGTGCTGGTCGCCGCCGTGCTCATCCTGGCGATCCCGCTCGGCCTGCTGATGCTCCTCGGCATGATCGGCGGATCGGACGACGCGAACGCCTTCGACCCGCCGGTCGGTTCCTGCGTCAAGCGCTCCGGCAACACCGCCGTGGCCGCCGACTGCGCCGAACCGGAGGCGTTCAGCGTGGTGTCCAAGGTCGAGTCGAAGGACAAGTGTCCCGATCCGGCCATGCCGCACGTCGACCTCCGGGGTGCCACCGCCAACCCGGTGCTCTGCCTCAAGGAGGCGGCCGCCGGCTGAGCCCGTGTGATCGTCGGCGGGGTCACGGGCGACCGTGGCCCCGCCTCGTTCTGTCCGACGAACCGCGACGAGATTCCACGGCGATGTCGGGTACGCCTCTCCGACCTGCCTTCAAGCCGGTTGCCCGCCGCTGGTAGGGCACGATGGGGTCATGAGTGCACGTGTACGGGCTCCCGAGCTTCGAGGTCGGGCCTGGTTGAACACCGGCGGACGAGAGCTGACCCTCGCCGACCTGCGCGGCAAGATCGTCATCGCCGATTTCTGGACCTTCTGCTGCATCAACTGCCTGCACGTCCTGGACGAGCTGCGTCCCCTGGAGCAGAAGTACGCCGACGTGCTGGTGGTGATCGGCGTGCACTCGCCGAAGTTCGAGCACGAGAAGGACCCGGACGCGCTGGCCGCCGCCGTGGAGCGGTACGGCGTACACCACCCCGTGCTCGACGACCCCGAGCTGGACATGTGGCAGCAGTACGCGGCCCGCGCCTGGCCGACCCTCGCGGTGATCGACCCCGAGGGATACGTGGTCGCCACCATGGCGGGCGAGGGCCACGCGGACGGGCTGGCCCGGCTGATCGACGAGCTGATCGCCACGCACGAGGCGAAGGGCACCCTGCACCGGGGAGACGGTCCGTACGTCCCGCCCGCAGAGCCGGAGACCACGCTCCGCTTCCCGGGTAAGGCGGTGGCCCTGCCCGACGGCAACCTGTTGGTCTCCGACTCGACGCGGCACCGCCTGGTCGAGTTGGGCACCGACGGGGACACCGTCGTGCGTACCATCGGCTCCGGCGAGCGGGGTCGGACCGACGGCTCCGCCGCTGCCGCGACCTTCTCCGAGCCTCAGGGGTTGTGCCTGCTGCCGCAACAGGTGGCCGAGGTCGCCGGTTACGACCTGGTGGTCGCCGACACCGTCAACCATCTGTTGCGGGGAGTACGGCTGTCCACCGGCGAGGTGCACACCGTCGCGGGCAGCGGGCGGCAGTGGCGCTCGACGGTCGACGACCACGCGCACGACGCCCTCTCGGTCGACCTCTCCTCGCCCTGGGACCTCGCCTGGTACGACGACAAGATCATCATTGCCATGGCGGGTATCCACCAGCTCTGGTGGTTCGACCCGATCAAGCGCACCGCCGGGATGTACGCCGGCACCACAGTGGAGGCGCTGCGTGACGGGCCGCTGGCGCAGGCGTGGCTGGCCCAGCCGTCCGGGCTCGCCGTCGCCACCGACGGCAGCCGGCTCTGGGTGGCCGACAGCGAGACCAGCGCCATCCGCTACGTCGAGAACGGCGTCCTGGGTACCGCCGTCGGTCAGGGCCTGTTCGACTTCGGCCACGTGGACGGCCCGGCGGCGAACGCTCTGCTTCAGCATCCGCTCGGGGTCTGCGCCCTGCCCGACGGCTCGGTGCTGATCGCCGACACGTACAACGGCGCGGTGCGCCGCTACAACCCGGCCGACGATCAGGTCGCCACCGTCGCCACCGGGCTGGCCGAGCCGAGCGACCTGGTCCTCACCGCCGACGGCGCGGTGCTGGTGGTGGAGTCGGCGGCGCACCGGATCACCCGGCTGGCTCCCGGTGCGCTGTCGGCGGCGGGTGCGGAGACCGTCGACGGTCCCCGGCACCGCACCGAGCGCAAGCCGACGGATCTGGCCGTGGGCGAGGTCGTCCTGGATGTCGTCTTCACCCCGGCACCCGGACAGAAGCTGGACGACACCTTCGGGCCGTCGACTCGGCTCGTCGTCTCGGCGTCCCCGCCGGAGCTGCTGGTCGAGGGTGCCGGCACCGGCACGGAGCTGTCCCGCCGTCTGGTGATCGACGGTTCGGTGTCCGGCGGGGTGCTTCAGGTGACCGCCCAGGCGGCGACCTGTGACGCCGATGTGGAGCACGCGGCCTGCCACCTGACCCGGCAGGACTGGGGCGTACCGGTGCGGGTGGTCGACGGCGGTGCCGCGCGGCTGCCGTTGGTCCTGCGGGGCATGGACGCGGGCTGAGGACCCGCTCTCAGCTGAACGGGGTGGGGGTGACGCCGGCGTCGAGGAGCGCGGCGCGGACGAGTTCCGCGGCGGCCACCGCGCCGGGACTGTCGCCGTGCAGGCACACCGACTCCACCGCGCACGGGACCGTGCTGCCGTCGACGGTCACCACGACCCGCTCGGTGGCCATCCGTACCGCCCGGCGCGCCACCTCCTGCGGGTCGGTGACCAGTGCGTCCGGTGCGGTGCGCGGCACCAGGCGGCCGTTGGGCAGGTAGTTGCGGTCGGCGAACCCCTCGGCCACCACCCGGATGCCGGCGCCCTGAGCGAGCTGGGCCAGCACGGATCCGGGTGGGCAGAGGACCGGCAGCTCCGGGTCGTAGTCGTCGAGCGCGGCCACCAGGGCCGCTGCGGGCATCTCCTCGCTGGCCGCCGCGTGGTAGAGCGCGCCGTGCGGCTTGAGGTAGCGGACCCGGGTCCGGTACGCCCGGCAGAAGGCGTCGAGCGCGCCGAGCTGGTAGAGCACCTCGTCGCGTAGTTCGGCGAACTCGTACGCGATGTGCCGCCGACCGAAGCCGGCCAGGTCCCGATATCCGACCTGGGCTCCGACGGCGACGCCCCGCTCCGTTGCGGCGGCACAGACCCGGCGCATGGTGGCCGGGTCTCCGGCGTGGAAGCCGCAGGCGACGTTGGCGGAGGTGACCAGGTTCAGCAGGGCCTGGTCATCGCCGAGACGCCAGATGCCGAAACCCTCACCGAGGTCAGCGTTGAGGTCCATGGAACCTGACCGTAGTGCCTGGCCCGGCCTGCGCGAGCGGCGTCACGTCGTCCACCACCGCGATGACCGGGTATCCGCCGGTGGTCGGGTGGTCGGCGAGGAAGACCAGTGGCTGACCGTCCGCCGGCACCTGCACCGCACCGAGGACGAGCCCTTCGCTGGGCAGTTCCCCGGGCACCGCGCGGGGTAGCGGTGCGCCGCTGAGGCGTACGCCGACCCGGTTGCTCAACGGACTCACCTGGTACGCCGTACCGAGCAGCGTCTTCAGCGCCGCCGGGGTGAACCAGTCGTGCCGGGGTCCGAGCCGGACGGTGAGCGACAGCTCTGCGGGGGCTGCCACGGGCACGGTGACGTCGACCGGGGCGGGTGGTCCGGCGGGGGTGCCGAGCGGCAGCAGGTCGCCGTCGCGCAGTGGGGCCGGTCCGATCCCGGCGAGGGTGTCGGTGGCGCGGCTGCCGAGCACCGGCGCGACGGCGATCCCGCCGGCCACCGCGAGCCAGCAGCGCAGGCCCCGTCGGGCGGGACCGATGCGCAGCACCGCCCCGCCCGGTACGGCCAGCGGACGCCCGGTGTCGCCGGGACGGTGGCCGACCCGTACGTCGGCCTCGGCGCCCACCACGGCGACGGTGGTGGCCCGGGTGGGGCGCAGCTCGCAGCCGGTCAGGGTGATTTCCAGTCCGGCGGCGGTCTCCGGGTTGCCGACGAGACGGTTGGCCAGCCGCAGGGCCGCCGGGTCGAGCGCACCGGATCGGGGTACGCCGAGATGCGCCCAACCGGGTCGGCCGAGATCCTGCACGGTGGTCAACGCCCCGGCCCGGAGCACCTCGACCTGGCCGGTCACTGCTGCACCAGCCGGACCCGGGTGCCGGGGCTGAGCAGTGCCGGTGGGTCCGCGGTCACGTCGAACAGGGTTACTTCGGTCCGTCCGACCAGCATCCAGCCGCCGGGGGAGGCGGAGGGGTAGATCCCCGCGTACCGCCCGGCCAGGGCCACCGACCCGGCCGGTACCCGGGGACGGGGCGTCGGCAGCCGAGGCACCGTCAGTTCGGCGGGCAGCCCGGTGAGGTACCCGAAGCCGGGTGCGAAACCGCAGAACGCGACCTGGAACTCGGTCTCCCGTAGGCGGCTCACGACGTGCGGTACGTCTGTGCGCCAGTGTTCCGCCACCCGGTGCAGGTCCGCTCCGTCGAAGGTCACCGGTATCCGGACGAGGTGGGCGGCGGTGGCACCGGGCTCGGCCGCCTCGGTGTCGGCGGACGGTGCGACGGTCCAGCCGGCGATCCGGGCGGCGGTGGCCGACGGATCCGCGACGCCGTCGAGCAGCACGGTGGTGGCCGCCGGAACGATCTCGACGGCGGACAGTTCGCCCAGCTCGCGCCGTCGCCACAGTTCCGCCCGCCACGCCTCGACGATGGCGCTCACGTCGGTGTCACGGCGGGGCGCGGCGGGGGGATCGGTCTCCTCCGGCAGGGTGAGGTCGAGCAGGAGGGCGTGCGTGCCGACCCGTCTGATCCGCATTCCGCTATCTTCTCGTAAACGCCTCCGCTGCCGCGTCGTCCGCTGGTCGCGGGGGCGTGACCAGATGCACTACCCGAAAGTAACCTACGCTGCCGTAACCTATTGACGTGACCACCTCAGCACGCCCCCGGCTCAAGCCGGTCGACATCGGGAAACCCCGGATGCGCGGCTGGCTGCACACGTACGCCTTCTTCGTCGCCCTGGTCTGCGGCATCGTGCTCTGCTCGATCGCCGCCACCCGTCCCGGCTGGACCCCGCTGATCAGTGCGGCCGTCTACAGCTTCACCGTCTGCGGTCTCTTCGGCACCAGCGCGCTGTACCACCGTCGGGTGTGGTCCCCGCGCGGCTACGCGGTCATGCGCCGGATGGACCACTCGATGATCTTCCTGTTCATCGCCGGCACGTACACGCCGTTCTGCCTGCTGCTGCTGGAGACCCGGGCCGCCGTCATAATGCTGTCGATCGTCTGGGGTGGCGCGCTGGGAGGGGTGGCGCTGAAGCTGATCTGGCCGCACGCCAACCGGTGGGTCTCCGCCCCGCTGTATCTCGCCCTGGGCTGGGTGTCCGTGGCGATGCTGCCCGACATCCTCCGCCAGGGCGGGGTCACCGCGCTGGTGCTGCTCGCCGTCGGTGGCGCGATCTACACCGTGGGGGCGGTCTTCTACGCGCTGCGTCGCCCCAATCCGTGGCCCACCGTCTTCGGACACCACGAGTTCTTCCACGCCTGCACGTTGGTCGCCGCGATCTGCCACCACATCGCCATCTACTTCGCACTCTTCGCCTGACCTGGGTACGACGACAGCGGGGGTGGTGAGCCTCGTTGCTCACCACCCCCGCTGAGTCCGTCGGGTCGGGGTCAGATCGTGGGGCCGGGCCGGCGCACCTCGCGGTACTCCTGGACCACCCGGTCCTCCTGGACCGGCACCGCGCGATCGGCCATCACCCGTTCCTCGCGCACCGGCGCGACGACCGGGCGCCGACGCGAGTTCCAGAAGTAGAGGGTCACCAGCAGCCCGGCGACGCCCGCGAGCATCAGCACCCAGCCGACGACGCTCAGGTCGAGCCAGCCCAGGTTCGCCTCCACGGCAAACGCGAAGATCGCACCCAGTGCGATCAGGAAAATACTGCCACCGATGCCCATCTCGTCGTCTCCTTGGCTATCGAAGCTGGTTCCACTCCGCCGCGGCCACGGATGAGGTTGCGGCATCGACCCACTTACCCCGGCACACCGATCGTCAATCGGGCAAGCTGGAACCATGGCGGACGACGCGCACCACGAGCGGACACTGGTGCTGTTGCGGCACGCCAAGGCCGAAGCACCCGCCCCGGGCCGTCCTGACGTCGAACGCCCGCTGGCCGCTCGCGGTCGGGCGGACGCCGCAGCCGCAGGGGTGTGGCTGGCTCAGCACGGGCTGCTGCCCGACGTGGTGCTCTGCTCAGCGGCGGTACGCACCAGACAGACGTGGCACGACGTCCAGGCGGGCATGACCGGCTCATGGTCGGAGAACGGCCCCACCGGTTCGGCCCCGGCGGTCAGCTACGAACCGGATGCCTACGAGGCTCGCCCGGAGGATCTGCTGGGCCTGATCCGCCAGGTGTCGCCGAGCGCGGCGACGGTCCTGCTGATCGCCCACAACCCCGGCATCTCGCTGCTGTCCGAACTGCTCGACCCGCTCCGGGCGGATCCGGAGGGACTGCGCACCAGCGGCCTCGTGGTGCACCGGACGGCCGTGTCCTGGGCGCGCCTGGGCCGTGGCGCGGCCGAGATCGAAACACGGCACACCGCACGCGGTTGACGCGTGCGGTGTGGGCTGAGGCGGACGCTCAGCTCGGTGGCGCGGTCGGCGGCGGTGGATCGGGCGGCGGCGGCATCATCGCGGTCGGATGCGACAGCCGGTTCTCCTCCACGATCAGGGTCCGTGCCCGCTTTCGACGGTCCTGCCAGAACCACAGTGTGGTGAGCAGCACGGCCAGCCCGGCCAGGATGAAGACCCAGCCGACGGCCCGGAGGTCGATCCACCAGACGTTGGCCCGGATGGCGAAGGTCAGGATCGCGCCGATCGCGATCAGGAAGATCCCACTACCAATGCCCATGTGCGCGGCACTCCCCCGTGCGGTTGCTCTGGGCCTACTCGGACTGGTCAGCCACGGATACCCGCCGCCGGGGGATTTACCCACTCCCCGGACGACCACGGCCAGCACGACGACAGCCGGCAGGGCGAACCCTGCCGGCTGTCGGCTACCACGGGCCGCGACGCGCCGCTATCGCGCGTCGCGGTGGGGAATCCCGTGGCTCAGAACGCTTCCTCCGGGACATCCATGACGTCCAGGTCGGTGTTCTCGATGATCCGTCGGTCCGCGCCGACGCGGGGCAGCACCTCGCGGGCGAAGAACCGGGCGGCGGCCACCTTTCCGGTGTAGAACGCCTTGTCCGCCGCCGTCACCTCGCCGGCGAGGGCCTTCAGCGCCACGTCGGCCTGCTTCTGCAACAGCCAGCCGACCACCACGTCGCCGATCGCCAGCAGGAACCGCCGGCTGCTGAGTCCGACCTTGTACAGCGCCCGGGCGTCACCGCCCTGCGCCTCACCCAGCCAACCGGTCATCACGCCGATGATGTTCTGAATCTCGGCGAGTGCCTTGCCGAGCGCCTGCCGCTCCTCCTTGAGCTGGCCGTTGCCCGCCTCGGTGGTGATGAACTCCTGGATCTCGCCGGCCACGGCCATCAGGGCCTTGCCGTTGTCGCGGACGATCTTCCGGAAGATCAGGTCGAGGCTCTGGATCGCCGTGGTGCCCTCGTACAGCGTGTCGATCTTGGCGTCCCGGACGTACTGCTCCAGCGGGTAGTCCTGAAGGAAGCCGGAGCCGCCGAAGGTCTGCAACGCCTCGTGCCCGAGCAGCTCGTACGCCCGCTCCGAGCCGACGCCCTTGACCAGGGGCAGCAGCAGGTCGTTGACCCGCTTGGCCAGCTTGGTGGCCTGCTCGTCACCGGCCGCCTCGGCGATGGCGACCTTGTCCTGCCAGGAGGCGGTGTAGCAGACCAGAGCCCGCAGGCCCTCGGCGTACGACTTCTGCAGCAGCAGCGAGCGCCGCACGTCGGGGTGGTGGGTGATGGTGACCCGGGGCGCGGTCTTGTCCGTCGACTGGAGCAGGTCAGCGCCCTGCACCCGGTTCTTGGCGTACTCCAGGGCGTTCAGGTAGCCGGTGGAGAGGGTGGCGATCGCCTTGGTGCCGACGAGCATCCGGGCGTACTCGATGATCATGAACATCTGCCGGATGCCGTCGTGCTTGTCGCCCATCAGCCAGCCCTTGGCCGGCACACCGTGCTCGCCGAAGGTCAGCTCGCAGGTGTTGGAGACCTTGAGGCCCATCTTGTGTTCGACGTTGGTGGCGTACACGCCGTTGCGCTCGCCCAGCTCGCCGGTCTCCTCGTCGAAGTGGTACTTCGGGACGACGAAGAGCGACAGACCCTTGGTGCCGGGCCCACCGACGCCCTCTACGCCGACCGGACGGGCGAGTACGTAGTGGACGATGTTGTCGGTCAGGTCGTGCTCACCAGAGGTGATGAAGCGCTTCACGCCCTCGATGTGCCAGGAGCCGTCCGGCTGCGGGATGGCCCGGGCCCGGCCAGCGCCCACGTCCGAGCCGGCGTCCGGCTCGGTGAGCACCATGGTCGAGCCCCACTGCTTCTCGACGAAGAGCTTCGCCCACTTCTTCTGCTGCTCGGTGCCCTCGACGCTCAACACGTGTGCGAAGGACGGGCCGGAGGCGTACATCCAGATCGGCGCGTTCGAGCCGAGCACCAGCTCGGCGAGCGCCCACCACAGCATCCGGGGGGCGTTGCTGCCGTCCAGCTCGTTGGGGAGGTCCAGCCGCCAGAACTCGGAGTCCATGAACGCCTGGTACGACTTCTTGAACGACTCCGGCAGCGGCGCGGTGTGGGTGGCCGGGTCGAAGACCGGTGGGTTGCGGTCGCTGTCGGTGTAACTGGCGGCCAGGTCCTCGCGTGCCAGGCGGTCCATCTCGGCGAGGAAGGTCCGGGCCGTCTCGACGTCGAGGTCGGAGTACGGCTCCTGGCCGAACGCCCGGTCCGCTCCGAACACCTCGAACAGGTTGAATTCGAGGTCCCGAAGGTTGCTCTTGTAGTGGGTCATGTCGCTGGCCCCGCTTCCGGACAGGTGTTACCGATCAGTAACCCTGACTCTATTACTCGCGGGTAGGAAGCGACAACCCGGTCTTGATAGTGACAGGCATTACACACCTGCCGTTCCGGTTCACGTCGCCCCTGGTCGTGGGGAGTTCTCACCCCTCGGCCGCGCCGACCTCCCAGCTCGGCACCGCCGCCGTCGCATCCCCCGGTGAGCCCGTGTACTCCATCAGGACCAGTGCGATGTCGTCGTCGAGTCGGCCGTGCACCCATTCGACCAGTGCGGTCTCCAGCGAGGCGAGGCCGTCGCCGACCGTACCGTGACCGAGCAACCGCCAGGCCCGGTCCGTGGTGGGGAAGAACTCGCCGTCCCGACGCGCCTCGCCGAGCCCATCGGTGAACAGCAGCAACCGATCGCCCGGCTCCAGTCGTTCCACCCGTGGCCGGACCACCGGCATGAAGCCCAGCGGAGGCGCCGGCGCCGGCGGCTCAAGGGAGATCACCGCACCGCGACGCAGCAACAGCGGCGCGGGGTGCCCGCAGTTGACGATGGTGAGCGTGCCACCGCGTTCCTCGACCAGCGCGGCGGTGACGAAGTCCTCGTCGCCGACGTTACGCGCCACCGCCCGGTCCAGGTCCGTGACCACGGCCCGCAGATCGGCCCGCTCATAGGCGACGTGCCGGTACGAGCCGAGCACGATGCTGGCCAACCGGACCGCCTCAAGGCCCTTGCCGCGTACGTCACCGATGATCATCCGTACGCCGTACGGCGTCTCGATCGCCTCGTAGAGGTCACCGCCGATCTCGGCCGTGGCGGTCGACGATATGTACCGTCCCGCCACCGACAGGGCACCCACCTGCGGGCCGAGCGGGCGTAACACCGCCTGCTGGGCCACCATGGCGAGCTTCGACAACTCGGCGATCTGCTCCGCCTGCCGTTGGCGTACCGCCGCGACCGCCCCCGCGATGCCGGTGCCCAGCGCGATGCCGGCCACCGCGACCGCCGTGGACAGCGAGACCGGCCACTCCGCCAGGGCGAAGGTCGCCCCCAGCACGGAGGCGGTGATCCCCACGCCGAGTACGACCCGCCACGAGGCCAGCGCCGCGGCCAGGAACGGAGCGGCCACCATCAGCGCGATGTGGTTGGCGGTACGACCATCCGCCAGCTCGACCGCCGAGACGATTCCGAGCAGGCCGAGGGCCGCGCCGAGGCCGGCGCGGGATCCGGGGCTCAGCGGGCCGCGGCCCGGCTGGAGGAGTTGCGTGCGTACATCCGACAGCATGCCCGATGTACGTGTACGAAAGAATGAGCCTGGCCCCTCGAACGAGACTGTTCTGGCCACGAGGACCCCGCGCCGGAGCCGATCGCGGCGCTCCACCGCCTCAGCCGAGCACCTCGTAGCGAACTTCGATGTGGCCGAGGTCGAGCGACGCGATCTCGGCGAACGCGGCGCGCGCCAGGTCCAGGCAGCGTCCTTCGATGAACGGACCACGATCGTTGATCCGGACGGTGACCGACTTACCGTTGGCCGGGTTGATCACCCGGACCTTCGTGTCGAAGGGCAGCGTCTTGTGCGCGGCCGTCATCGCCTCCGGGTTGAACGTCTCGCCGTTGGCGGTCATCTGGCCCTGCCAGTAGAAGGAGGCGCCGCAGGAGCCGGTGTCGACCACCGGGCGGGCCGTCGTCTTCTTGGCCGTCGGCTTCGGCGTCGGGCTGGCCGTACGCGGCTTGCTGCGGGAGGGCGCCTGGGTGGTGCGGCTCGGCGTCGGACGCACCGTCGGGCTCGGCGACGCGGTGACACTGGCGCTGGCGCTCGGCGACGCGCTCGGCGAGCCGGACGGAGCAGCGCTCGTCTCGGTGGTGGGCGCGAGGTCGATCGCGGCCGGTCGTACCGGCTCCGACCCGGCGGTCAGCCGAACCGCACCGACGGTACCGCCGACGGCGAGCGCGACCGCCACCACGGCGCTGGCCGTGAGACCGGCCGGTGAGGTGATCCTGCGGGTACGGGAGTGCTTGCCAGCCACCAGCCCGGTCCTTTCTCAGCGGGTCAAACCGGCTCGGACCATAACGAGAGAAGCACTTCCGAAGTCAACGTGATCATGATGGTATGCCCGCAATTAGGGTGATACGTGAAGCCGATCATCCGATCGGTGGTGGGCCAGGCGGTCCCGTGCGCAACGCGCCTGGCGCAGGATGGAGACATGCCCGCTGAGCTGAGAGAACGCCTCGTCGAGCTGTTCGGATGGGTCGACCCCGGCCCGGGTTCGACCCACCTGGTCAGCGATATCTCCGGATGGTGGCGAGACCCGGCGACGCTCACCGCGCTGGGGCCCGCGCTGGTCGCGCCGTTCCGGGCGGCCCGGCCCACCGTGGTGGTGTCCCCCGCCGTCACCGGATTCCTCCTCGGCCCGCTGGCAGCCACCGCCCTCGGCGTGGGATTCGTGGCCGCGCACAAGCCAGGTGACGGACGGCTGCCCGCCGGGCCGTTGACCTGGGCGCAGAGTCCCCCCGACTTTCGCGGTCGGCGGGTGGACCTCGCGGTCCGTGACCGGCACCTGGGACCGGGCGACCGGGTACTGGTGGTGGACGACTGGGTGGACACCGCCGCCCAGGTACGCGCCGTCTACGAGATCTGCTGCGCCCGAGGAGCCGAACCGGTCGGCACCGCCGCCGTGGTCGCCGACTGCCCATCGACAGTGGCGGCAGAACTGCGCATCACGGCCCTGCTGACCTCCACCGATCTCCCGGCCTGACAGCCGTGGCCCACGACCTCGCCGATCGACGACCTCGCGGCCGACGACCGGGAGGGGTCAGCGGACGAAGTCCTCGACCACGGTGCAGACCTGGCCGAGCGCCTCAGCGGAGCGGGCCAGCGGGCCAGGCACCATCAACGCGTGGTCGGCACCCGGGATCTCCAGCACGTGCGGGGTCAACTGCCGGGCGATCCGACCGTCCCAGGACGAGTCTGCGGTGCCGCCGACCAGGATGAACGGTGCCGAGGCGCGACGCAGCGCGTCGACCACCTCACCCCGGTGCAGCAGCGGGGTGAGCCAGACGGCAGGCAACCCCCGGCTGGCCGCGAGCGGCGCGGCGAGGGTGCCGAGCGACTTGCCGACCAGCAGGTCCGTCCGCTCGTGCAGGGTCGGGGCGACGTGGTCACACACCCACCTGTCGATGGTGTCGATGTCGAAGTTCTCCGGCACCTGCCAGGAGATCCCGTGCAGCCCGAAACCGAGCCGGCGGAGCGCTTCGCCCAGGTAGAGGAAGAGGGGGTACCGGGTGTCGTACCCGCGTCCCGGGATGAGCACCGCACGTCGGCCCGCCATCGGCATCTCCTTGTCGTCGGCCATCGACCGTACCCCCTCAAACCCGGCCGGCACGGTTGAAGCGACACCGGATCCCCGCGAGCGGGCGATAACCTCGGCAGGATGTGGCCACGGATAGGCGGACTCCGCACGTTGGACCTCGGCACCCCGGGTGAACTACGGACCCGCCTCAACACCCTCGTGCTGGCTGGCGTGAAGACCGCCACCGCCGGCCTGCTGCGCGAGTACGTCGACGAGGGTGAGGAACTCGAGCACGTCGGAGAGCACCTGGCCCTCGTCGACGACGCGGACTCACTCCTGGCCGTCGTCCAGGTGACCGGAGTCGAGGTGACCCGGTTCGCCGAGGTGCCGTGGGACTTCGCCCGCGCAGAGGGGGAGGGCGACCGGTCGATCGAGGAGTGGCGGGCCGGGCACGCCGCCTACTGGGCCCGCGCCGGCACACCGGTCACCGACGACAGCGAGATCGTGTGCGTACGCTTCCGCCTGGTCTCCGCCGGAGTCGGCGACATCCCCACCGGCGACCTCGGCACCTGAGTGCCCCAGCGGGTAGTGACCGGCGGGTTCAGCCGCGCAACTCGGGCAGCAGACGGGTGGCGACCTCCGTCAGGACCGCCTCGTCACCGGCGTACCAGCTGCTCTCCCTCGGCCAGTGCGTGATCACGTCGGTGAAACCGAGCTTCGCCGCGCGTTCCACCTGGTCGGCGAAGAACCGTGCGCTACTCAGCGAGAAGACCGGTGCCGAATCCAGCGACAGGTAGCGGTCCAGACTCGCCGGGTCACGCCCCTCGGCCGCCAAGGCCCGGTCCAGACGTGTGGTCACCTGCGCCACTCCCGACCACCAGTCGTCCAGGTCCTCCCCGCCGACACCGGTGGTCACCCACCCCTGACCGAAGCGGACCACGGTCCGCATCGACCGGGGGCCGTTGGCGGCCACCACGAACGGCACCCGGGGCCGTTGCACGCATCCCGGATTGCTCCGCGCGTCCACCGCCGCGAACCAGTCCCCCCGCCAGGTGGCCCCGTCCTGCCGCAGAATCGTGTCGAGCAACTCGGTGAACTCGGCGAACCGGTCGACCCGCTGCCGTGGCGTCAGCGGTTCACCGCCGAGCACAGCCGCGTCGAACCCGATGCCGCCGGCTCCGAGGCCGAGCAACACCCGCCCGCCTGAGATGTCGTCCAGCGCGGTCACCTGCCGGGCGAAGGCCGCCGGGTGCCGGAAGTTCGGCGAGGCGACCAGAGTGCCGAGACGGATCCGGGTGGTCACCGTCGCGGCGGCGGTCAACGTCGTCATCGAGTCGAACCAGGGACCGTCCACGAGATCGCGCCAGCCCAGATGGTCGTACGTCCAGGCGTGCTCGAACCCCCAGTCGTCGGCCTGTCGCCAGCGGTGCCGGGCCACCGACCAGCGCTGGTCGGGCAGGATCACGATGCCAACCCTCATGATCACCAGCGTAGGGGCTCACCTCGGTCGCAACGCGCGTTACCGCAGAGACCCGGCCAGGGGGTGAGCAGTGAGCCGACACTCCGACGGGCAGGGGACAGTTGCCGCTGCACAGCCGCGCGCCAGACCTCTGAAGCATCGAAGGCCCTGGTCAGGACTTACGTCCCGGCCAGGGCCTTTCGCGTTGGAGCGGGTGACGGGAATCGAACCCGCACTGTCAGCTTGGGAAGCTGATGTTCTGCCATTGAACTACACCCGCAGGCGAGGTCACTCTACCCGAGCATCCCCCGCCGGTGCATCTAGGGCTCCACCGCGCCGCACGAGCCCGACCCGAACCACATCCCACACGACGCCGACCCGCGCCACAGGATGCCGTCGCACGGCGTGGTCGCTCCGCGACAGGGCCGCCTAGACGTCGCTACGCCACGATCACCCAGACAGGCCATATGCCCGAAGTTGCCCGATTCGCTTCCAGGGCGGGCGAGGCCAGGGCGGATGCGGGAGAAAGTTTCACCCTCGCGCAACATATGGCCGTGTTCAAATGCTTCGATGGGTTGTAACGTCTGCCCCACGTTTTCCGCACGACGCGACACAACCCCGGTCGCGTCGCCAGAAAGAGGTGGGCTTATGGGACCGCGTCCCGTCCTGCTGAACCGGCGCATGGCCGGCATCGCATCGACGTCGTTCGCCCTGCTGCTCGGCGTGGCCATGGTCGGCGTGCTGCCGGCCTCCACCACGACCGCGGCCCCTGCGGCGGCGGCCGTCACCGCCGACGAGGTGTGTGAGGATCACCTGGGCTCCCTGGCGCGGGCCAAGGGTGGCAGCGTCGTCGACCACGATCCGAACCACCTGACCCCCGCGCAGGTGCACCAGCGCGAGGCCGAGTTCGCCGACATCCTGCAGGAGCGCGCCAAGCGAGTTGGCCAACGCACGCTGAGCACCCAGGCCGCAGCAGCCTCTGTCACCATCCCGGTGGTGGTGCACGTGATCCGTCGGGACACGACCCGGGCCGGCGGAAACATCCCCGACTCGATGATCCACTCGCAGATCAACGTGCTGAACCAGTCGTTCAGCGGTGCGACGGGTGGTGCCGCCACCGCCTTCGCGTTCCAGTTGCAGAGCATCAACCGGGTCACCAACTCGTCGTGGTACCCGATCCGGCAGGGCTCGTCGGCCGAGCGGCAGATGAAGACCCAACTGCGTCAGGGCAACAAGTCGACGCTCAACATCTACCTCGGTGCGCTCAGCAACAACCTGCTCGGCTGGGCGACCTTCCCGCAGAACACCCTGAACGTCATGGACGGCGTGGTCGTGCTGAGCGAATCGCTGCCGGGCGGCACCGCCACCAACTACAACCACGGTGACACCGGCACCCACGAGGTCGGCCACTGGTTGAACCTGTACCACACCTTCCAGGGCGGCTGCTCAGGCAGCGGCGACCAGGTCTCGGACACCCCTGCCGAGGCTTCGCCGGCCAGCGGGTGCCCGACCGGTCGGGACACCTGCTCAAGCCCGGGCCTGGACCCGATCACCAACTTCATGGACTACTCGTACGACTCCTGCATGTACCAGTTCACGCCGGGTCAGGCCACCCGCATGATCAACGCCTGGAACGCCTACCGCGCATAGCAGCGCTCGCAGCACCGCGTACTCAGGTGCCGGCTCCGTGGGACGGGCCGGCACCTGCGTGTGCGGGTCAGGCGGCGCAGCGGTGATGCCGCCCGGGGCGGGTCGGCACCGGGCGGGTCGCCTGATGGGCGCCGCCGGCCGGGTCGAGCCAGACCTGAACGGCCGGGCGGGACGCCAGGCCGCTCGTCCCACCCACCGACTGCTCACGACGGGCCAGCATCGCCACGTCGACCGTGAACTCGAAGAGACGCCAGTCGGCGTGCGGGGCGGCCCGCGAGGCGAGCGCCAGCCGGGCGACGGTGGCGTCGTCGGTAACGGGTCGGGCCCGACCAGCGACGTACGCCTCGTCGTCGCTCTCCTCCGGCGGGAACGAGTGCAGTGCGTAACGGCCGTCGCGTTCCAGGTCGCGTCGCTTCGGTGAGTCGATCACGAAGCAGTAGAGACCGTCGTCGGTGATCACCGGGGAGACCGGGTGCACCCGGGGCCCGCCGTCGGCGCGGACCGTGGCCAGATAGCCGAAGCCAGGGCCATACTGCTGCATGAGAAGGCGGATCCCGTCGGCGAGTCGAGGCTCGTCAGCGGCGAATTCGGACCAGGAAGCCATGGGGACATCCTATCGAACACACGTTCGAAGCGGGTAGTCGAACACGCCGATCGCATACGGACAGCTATGGTGTGGCGATGCTGCTCTCCGACCGCGACCTGGTCTCCGAGATCAAGGCGGGCACCCTGGCCCTCGAACCGTTCGAGCCCACTCTGGTGCAGCCCTCCAGCATCGACGTACGCCTGGACAAGCTGTTCCGGGTCTTCAACAACCACCTCTACACCCACATCGACCCGGCGACCCGGCAGGACGACCTCACCTCTCCCGTCGAGGTGCCCGACGGCCAGGCCTTCGTGCTGCACCCGGGTGAGTTCGTGCTCGCCTCCACGCTGGAGGTCATCTCCCTGGGCGACCAGCTCGCCGGCCGCCTCGAAGGCAAGTCCAGCCTGGGCCGACTCGGCCTGCTCACCCACTCCACCGCCGGCTTCATCGACCCAGGCTTCTCCGGTCACGTCACCCTTGAGCTGTCCAATGTGGCCAACCTGCCGATCACCCTGTGGCCGGGCATGAAGATCGGCCAGCTCTGCATCTTCCGGCTCTCCTCACCGGCCGAGCACCCGTACGGATCGGCCGTCTACGGCTCCCGCTACCAGGGTCAGCGCGGGCCGACGCCGAGCCGCGCCTGGCAGAGCTGGCGCACCTGGCCCACCCGCTGACGCTCGCGCGGGCAGGCCAGGTCCACATTCGGGCGGTACGAGCCCAGCCGGGTCACCGAAGTCGGTGGGCGAGCGGCTAACCGGGTCTACCGAAGCTGTGCACCGGGCTGCTGTCCAGCCGCTTCATCTTGACCGGCTGACCCGCCCGGGAGGCGTGCACCACCCAGCCACCGCCGACGTACATGCCCACGTGGTGCAGGTCGCGGTAGTAGAAGACGAGATCGCCGGGGCGCAGCTCGGCGCGGCTGACCGACGCGGTGACCCGACGCTGCCGCGCGGCGTTGTGCGGCAGCGAGACCCCGGCCCGTGACCACGCGGCCAACGTCAGCCCGGAACAGTCGTACGCGTGCGGGCCCTCGGCACCCCACGAGTACGGCTTGCCGATCTGTGCGCAGGCGAAGGTGACCGCCTCGCCGGCCGCCCCGCCGGGATACCTGGCCGGGCAGGGGGCGGGTCGCAATGGCCCACCGCCTCCCTTGCCGTACGCCCGCAGCCGGAGCCGCTGCAACCGGTCGATCTCGGCGTCGATCTGGTGCCGCTTACGCGCCAGCTCGGCCTCGGTGCGGGTGAGCTGGTCGATGGTGCTGTCCAACCTGGCCTTGGCGGCGGCGAGTTCGTCGCGCAGGTCACTCGCGTGCCGGATGTCCTCCTGCTGGAAGCGGGCGTAGCGGTCGAGCAGGCCGATGTGCTCGACGACCTCACCTGGTGACCGGGCCCCGAGCAGCATGTTGACCGCCCGTACCTGGTCTCCCTTGTACGCCCCGGCGGCGAGCTTGCCGACCCGGTCCAGGGCCTCGTCCACCTGGCGTTGCAGGGGCATGATCCGGGCGTCCAGGGCCTCCGCCTCCCGCCGCCTGCCGGCCAGGTCCTGCCGGGTGGCGTTGTGCTGTTCGATGACGGCTTCGAGCCGGTTCCAGTCCTTGTCGATCCGGCTCTCGATGTCGGCGACCCTCGGGTCGGCCCACGCCACCGCGACCCCGCCGCTCAGCAGCACGGCGGTCGTGGTCAGGGCGGCCAATGTGTAGCGGTACCAGCGGAAACGCGGCGCAGCCGTCGCTCGGCCGGGAATGCCCGGCTGCGGTGACGGTCGCCGAGGGGCATGGTGTGCCACCGGGCTCCGTGCTCCTTCCTCCGTACCGCCTACCGGGTTAGCTGACGGGTTCGGGCGGGAAGGGACGCCCTACCGTGACCCTCACGGATTCACCCCGGGCACCTGGGTCCCCGGCTCGCTCACGAGCGACTCGGCGGTGTCAGACCGTTACCACCCGGGCTGGGCGGATCTGCCAGCGGCCGACGATTGCCCAGCGTAGGGACGATCGCCATCGATACGCAACACAACCGCACCGTCACTGTGGGTGCTGACATCCGACAATGACGAGGGCCCCCGTCGACTTGACCGGGGGCCCTCGGGAGTTCCTGTGCGACCGCTCAACCAGCGCGGCGGTGGCGCCTCAGCCGGGTCGACGGAATCCGGCGATCGGCATGGTGGTGATGGGCGAGACGTTGACCGGCTTGCCAGCCCGTGGCGCGTGCACCATCTGGTTGTTGCCCAGGTAGAGCCCGACGTGGCTGACATCGCTGCGGAAGAAGACCAGGTCGCCGGGGCGTGCCTCGGACCGGGAAACGGCCTTGCCCTCGTTCCACTGGGCACCGGTGAAGTGGGTGAGGTAGATACCGGCGGCCTTGTACGCGTACTGGGTGAGCCCGGAGCAGTCGAACGAGTTCGGCCCGGTGGCACCCCACACGTACGGCTTGCCCACCTGTGCACAGGCGGTCTGGATGGCCGTCCGCGCGGCGGCGCTGACCACGTCCTTGACGGTCGGGCAGTTGGTCGTCTTGACCACGGTCACCGGCAGCGACTTCTCCAGCCGCTTGATCTCGGCGTCGATCTGCTTCTTCTTCGCCGCCAGCTGCTTTTCCTTCGCCTCCTGGTCGGCGATCAGCGCGTCGAGCTTGGCCTTCTGGGCGTCGTACTTCTTGCGGATCTTCATGACGCCCTCAAGTTCGCGGCGCTCCTGCGCGGCGAGCCGGTTGAGGAGGGCCATCTGCTCACCGAGTTCGTCGGGCTTCGCGTTGAGCAGCACGACGCCGATCTCCTGCGACGGCCCGGTGATGTAGTAGCGGGAGGCGAGGTCGGCCACCCGGTTCATCGCCAGCTCGGTTTCGAGGGCCAGCGGCTGGATCTTCTTCTCCAGGCTCTTCGACTTCTGCCGATTGACCCGCAGCTGGGAGCGCACCTTGTTGTACTGCTCGATGGTGGGTTCGAGCTTCTGCCACTGCTTGTCGATCTGTGCCTCGATCTCCTCGACCGAGGGAGCGGCGTACGCGGGGGCGGCGAGTAGGCCGGCACCGACCGCGGCGGCGGCGACGAGGACCACCAGCCCACGCGCGGCCCGGCGCAGCGCGCCCGGACGGGTTCGTCCCGGCGCGTGACGATGGAGGGGCATGGTTGCCACCGGCAGCGTCTCCTTTGCAACCGACCACCCGGGCGTCCCGCGAGCGGTAGAGACGGGAACAGGCGACCCACGGCGGTCGGTGCCCAACATTAGGGAAGGCCCGGCGGGTAAATCAAGGCGACCATCGGCTCATTCACCTTTGTGCGACGGTACGCACACTAAGGGTGTCGACCAATTCGTGACAGTTATGCATGCCAATACAAAACCGGGCCGGACGGCACCGTTGAAGGTGCCGCCCGACCCGATGCGTACGCGCTGGTCAGCCGGCCACGGGCGCGCTCTCCGCAGCGCCTGCCGCCTGGTCGGGCTTGACCGACCGAAGCAGCACGGTAGCCACGTCGATGACCTCGACCTGCTCACCGGCGCCCTTGCCGTTCACCCCGTCGGTGAGCATGGTCGAGCAGAACGGGCAGCCGACGGCGACCGTCTTCGCCCCGGTGGACATGGCCTCCTCGACCCGATCCACGTTGATCCGCTTCCCGATTCGCTCCTCCATCCACATGCGGGCACCACCGGCACCGCAGCAGAAGGACCGTTCGCTGTTACGTGGCATCTCGGTCAGCTCACCCTCGATCGCGCTGCCGAGCACCTCGCGTGGCGGGGTGAAGACCCGGTTGTGTCGCCCGAGGTAACAGGGGTCGTGGTAGGTCACCCCACCGTCGACCGGCTGGACCGGAGTGAGCTTGCCGGTGGCGACCAGGTGGGCCAGCAACTGGGTGTGGTGCACCACCTCGAACTCACCACCCAGCTGTCCGTACTCGTTGCCCAGGGTGTTGAAGCAGTGCGGGCAGGTCGCGACGATCTTGCGCTTGGCCTTCTCCCGGCCCTCGAACGCCTCGTTCAAGGTCTCGACGTTCTGCTGGGCCAGCATCTGGAAGACGAACTCGTTGCCGATCCGCCGGGCCGGGTCGCCGGAGCAGGTCTCGCCCTCGCCGAGGATGGCGAAGGAGACACCGGCCTCGTTGAGCAGGGTCGCGACGGCCCGGGTGGTCTTCTTCGCCCGGTCCTCGAACGCTCCGGCGCAGCCCACCCAGAAGAGGTACTCGAAGTCGGAGACCTCACCGACCCGGGGAACCTCGAAGTCGAGACCCTTGGTCCAGTCCTCACGGGTGTTCTGCGGTGCGCCCCACGGGTTGCCCTTGTTCTCCAGGTTGCGCAGCATCACCCCGGCCTCGGAGGGGAAGCTGGACTCGATGAGCACCTGGTAGCGGCGCATGTCCACGATGTGGTCGACGTGCTCGATGTCCACCGGGCACTGCTCCACGCAGGCGCCGCAGGTGGTGCAGGACCAGAGCACGTCGGGGTCGATGACGCCGCCGGACTCCGCGTCACCGACCAGCGGCTTCTCCGCCTCGGCGAGGGCCAGCACGTCGACGTGGGCGAGCTGCGCGGCGGTGGCCTTCTCCTCGCCGGTGAGGTCCTTGCCGCCGCCGGCCAACAGATAGGGCGCCTTGGCGTACGCGTGGTCGCGCAGGCTGAGCACCAGCAGCTTCGGCGACAGTGGCTTTCCGGTGTTCCACGCCGGGCACTGCGACTGGCACCGGCCGCACTCGGTGCAGGTGCTGAAGTCCAGCAGGCCCTTCCAGGTGAACTGCTCGACCTGAGCCACCCCGAACTGGTCGGACTCGGGGTCGGCCTCCTCGAAGTCCAGCGGCTTGCCGGCGCTCATCATCGGCCGCAGCGCGCCGAGACCGGAGCCGGCCACGCCCGGCTTGCGCTTGAAGAAGATGTTCGGGAAGGCGAGGAAGCGGTGCCAGGCGACACCCATCGTCACGTTCAGCGAGATCACGATGACCCAGGCCATCGAGATCGAGATCTTGATGAGCGCGGCCACGCTGACACCGGACTCCCAGCCCGGCAGCAGGGCACCGACCGCGTGACTGAGCGGGGTGGCCCAGGCGGGGTACTCGAAGTGGTCGGTGGCCACCTTGAAGCCACGGATCACAAAGCCCATGACCAGCACGGCGAGGACGACCGCCTCGACGAAGTAGCCCTGCCACATGGTGGAGCCGGTGAACCGCGACCGGCGGCCCGCCCGGTTCGGCCGGTTCGCCAATCGGATCGCGATCAGGACCGCGATACCGATGATGCCCAGAATGCCGATCCACTCGGTGACCAGCCCGTAGAGCGTCCAGGTGCCGATCAGCGGCAGCCCGCCGGTCGACGACACGACCTCGAAGTAGGCTTCGAGCACCAGCAGTGACAGCACGATGAAGCCGACCATCACGAACCAGTGCGCCGCGCCGACCACGCTCCAGCGGAGCATCCGCGTGTGCCCGGCGGTCTCCGCGAGCATCGTCTTGGTACGGCTGACCTTGTCACCGGAGCGGGTCGGATCGGGCTGACCCAACCGGATCACTGCCGTCATCTTCATGACCGCACGTACCGCAAGCCACACCGCAACGGCGGTGATGGCGGCCGCGAGGATCGTGGTGACGATCTGGACGCTGCCCATCGAGTTGGCCTCCCGGTCTGCTGCCTGTCGAGCGGCTCGGCGACCGGGGCGTCGGTGCGATCAGTCGAACCACCGCCGACGCACCTCAACCTGATCGGTCGATGACCTCGCTCCGCTCGGTCATGCAGTGCAGCCTACGCGCAAGGTTACCCAGCAGTAACGTGAGTCATCTCGCACTCGGGGGCCACGCTGCCCTCCGCATACCTTAGGAGGCCGGCGGCACCGCCGCTCGGGCGGGCCGCCGGGGTGCTGGGCAGCCGTGGCGTCGCGCCGTGGATCAGCGCCAGCGGGACAGCACGATCAGCGAGGCGACCATCGCGCCGAAGCCGACCGCCAGGTTCCAGTACCCGAGCTCCATGACCGGGTACTCCTGCTCGGAGAGGTAGTAGACCACCAGCCAGCCGATGCCGAAGACGATCAGCGACACCGCCAGGACCGGCAGCCACACCGGGCTGGGCTTGTTGGCGGCTGCGGTCGTCGCTGTCGGGCGGACGTCCGTAGGCGGGGTGTACACCTTCTTCTTGCGGACCTGAGACTTGGGCACGGCGCTCTCCAGAGGGGTTACGACCTCGTCCGGCCTGACAACCGGGCGCGAAGGCGACGGTCCATGGCCAATAATGTTCGACAGCTAGCGTAGTCCGGAAGACCCGTCCGATCCACGAATGAGGCGAGACCGGTACCGGGCAGCACCGGAAAACAGGGTAGGACGGCTGTCGATCCGGGGCGTACCGGGCGACCCGGAGCACAGCGACGAGGGGGAACTGGCCCGTGGAGTACACGTCCGGCGCAGCGTCGTGGCAGAAGGCGCTGCGACGACTCGTCGCCGGGCTGTTGCCCCGGCGGCCCCGTCAGCGCCGTCCGGGCTGGTCGATCGGCGTGCCGCTGATCGCCCTCGCGGCAGGACTGCTCTTCACCACCACGGCCACCACGGCGGGCGGCACCGCGCTGCGCGAGGATCGTCGGCCCCAGCTGACCGAGTTGATCGAGGATCGCCGCGAACAGGTGGCGGCGAACGAGAAGCGGGCCGCCACGCTCCGCCGGGAGCTTGAGAGCCGGACGGCCGTCCTCGCCAACTCCGACGGCCCGATCAGGGAACAGCAGCAGCGAGCCGACTCCAGTCGGGCCGCTGCCGGCTTCACCGCCCTCACCGGTCCCGGCCTGACCGTCCAGCTCAACGACGCGCCGCAGCTGAGCAACCTGCCCGAAGGTGCCACCAACGACGACCTGGTCGTCCATCAGGGCGATGTGCAGGCGGTGGTCAACGCGCTGTGGGCCGGCGGCGCCGAGGCGATGTCAATCATGAACGTGCGTGTCCTGGCAACCAGCGCGGTACGCTGCGTGGGTAACACCCTGCTGCTACACGGGCGGGTGTACTCCCCACCTTTCAAGATCGTAGCAATTGGCGACCCCGCCGCACTTCGGCAGGCCCTCGCCGCTTCTGAGGGAGTCCGGTGGTTCAGGGACGCGGTCGACAACTACCAACTCGGCTACTCCGAGATTCCTGGCACCGTCACTGTGCCCGCCTTCGAGGACTCCACCACCCTGCGTTCCGCGACGGTGCCAGAGTGAGCCCCCGGTGAGTCCGCAGTCCGACGGTCGACACCGCGACCAGACCGACGAACCCACCGCCTTCCTGCCCAAGGTGGAGCGGGCGGAGCCGGCAGCCGCCCGTACGACGGGTGCCTGGCCGGACCCGGTGCCGCCCACCCGGTCCGGGCCGACCCCGGCCCCGCCACCGCAGGAGCCGCCCACCGCCTCGCGTCCAACCGAGCAGGCACCCGGCAGCGGCTGGTCGCCACCGGACGGCCAGCGGCCGACCAACTCCGGCCGCTTCGACGGGCCCCCCGAGGTCAATCCGCCCGGCGGCCCCGGCCGGTGGGATGCGCCACCGGTGGCGGACCCGTCCGCCCGGACCCCCGGGGTCTCGACCGGCTGGAACGCGACGCCGGGACCGGAACGGACGGGAACGGCACCCGGACCCGAACGGACGGGCGCGATGCCGGGACCGGACGGGAGAAGCGCGCCGACGGGCGACCGTTGGCGTGCCGGCGGCCAGGAACAACCGACCTCACCTGCCGGACGGTGGGACACCGCGCCGGTCACGGACCAGCGGGCGCACCAGTGGGACGCCGCGACGACCACCGGCCGTACCGCCGACCAGTGGGATCCGGCGCCGGGCCCGCAACGGGCGGCCGAGCCCGCCCGCCCGGCCGACCAGTGGGATCCCGCGCCCGATCCCGGTCGCGCCGCCACGGGCCAGCAGCACGGCACGGGAAACAACGAGCAGTGGCACGGCGTACCCCTGCCGTCGGGTCAACCGGACATCCCGGTGACGACGACACCGTGGCGGGGTGCCTTCCAGCCGACCCGCAGCGCGGGTGACACCGAGCAGTCGAACAGCACCCGGCCCGGCGGCGCGGACGCCGGGGCAGCCCAACCCGCCCCGGTACGACCAGCCGCGCCACCGCCCGGAGCCTCGCCTCAGCCGACCCCCGCTCCGCCGTACGGAGCGCCCTACGGCGAGCACGCGTCGCGCCCCGGGTCCGGGCAGGCAGGCCGCGTACCACCCGCACCGCAACCGCCCCGGCCCGCACCGGGACAGCCCGACGCCCCGGCACCGCAGTTCGGACCGGCGACCACCAGCGGGCCCGCACCGCAGCCGCTGACCTATCCCGGCGATCCGACTGCGCAACCGCAGCGCCAGACACCGACGGGCCAGGACCGGCCACCGGTCTACGGGCCGCGCCCGGCGCAACCAGGCCAGGACCGGTTGGCCGCACAGCCGCCACACCAGGCCGCACAGCCGCCACACCAGGCGCAGACCGGCCAGAACCTGCCGCCAGCGCAACCGCCACAGCACGCGCAAGCCAGCCAGAACCTGCCGCCAGCGCAACCGCCACAGCACGCGCAGACCGGCCAGGACCGGTTGGCAGCGCAGCCGCTCCGGGCCGCGTCGCCTGACCAGGACAGGTCGGCCGGGAACGGCCCGGCATCCGGCCAACCGCCGACGACGCCGTCCTGGTCGCTGGAGGGCCGGGGCACCCCGGGCGTCGAACCACCACGGCAGTCGCCGGAGCAGTCACCGGGCCGGGCTGACTGGTCCGGTGATGGTCCGACCGCGCTGATGCCGAAGATCACCGGTTCGGCAACCGGTGGGCGGGGCACGGAGCCGGGCCAGGCCACCACGCCGGGCCAGGCAGCCACGCCCGGACCGACCAATACGCCCGGACCGGCCAACACGCTGGGACAGGCCGCGCCGGGACAGGCGGCTACGCCCGGATCGGCCACCGCGCCCGGACAGGCCATTACGCCTGGGCAGATGTCCACGCCGAACCGATCGGTCGACCCGGCGGCCACCGCCCTGATCCCGGCGATCACCGGAGCGCGGCCGAGCACACCGCCCGCACTGGACTCGACCGCCCTGATGGGTGCCGTACCTCGGCCACCCAAGGGTGAGGAACCGCCCGCCGACCAGGCAACCGAGGCACCGAAGCCGAGGCGCGGCGACCGGGTGGTGCAGCTGCGCCCGCACCAGACGGGTGAGGGCTACAAGAGCGTCTACTCGGAGCTGACCCGCCCGTCCGTGTGGTCCAGGGTGCGTACCGGTCTGCGGTTCAGCGGCGAGCTGCTGATCACCTTCGGCCTGGTGGTGCTCCTCTTTGCCGGGTACGAGATCTGGGGCAAGTCGGCGATCGTCGACGCCCACCAGGGCGAGCTGAGCGAGCAACTGGCCCAGGCGTGGGCCCCCGAACCGGAGACGGACCCGACGGTGACTGCGTCAGCCAGCCCGTCCGCCAAGCCGAAGCCCGCGGTGCACGGCACCCCGATCGCCGGCCTCTACATTCCGAAGTTCGACAAGGAATGGATCGTGGTCGAGGGTGTCGGCCAGAAGGACATCCGGTACGCGCCGGGCCACTACCCGGACAGCGCCGGGCCGGGCGAGGTCGGCAACTTCTCCGTGGCCGGGCACCGGAACCGGGCCACCTTCTGGCGGTTGGACGAGCTGCGCAAAGGCGACCCGATCGTGGTCGAGGGGCGCAACGACTGGCACGTCTACCAGGTCACCGAGAGCCTGATCGTCAAACCAACGCAGGTCGAGGTGGTGGCTCCGGTGCCAGGGAAGCCGGGTGCGAAACCGACCAAGCGGATGCTGACCCTGACCACCTGCAACCCGAAGTTCGACAACTACGAACGGTTGATCATCCACGCCGAGTTGACGCGTACGCAGCCGAAGGCCGAAGGACGCCCGGCGGAGTTGGGGACCTGACGATGTACGCCTGGATCTGGCGCAAACTACCGTTCGGGCTGCCCGGCAAGATCGTCGGCAGCCTGCTACTCGCCACCACCATGGTGGCGTTGCTGTGGTACGTGGTGTTTCCCTGGGCGGAGCCGCTGCTCCCCTTCGACGACGTGCAGGTCACCCAGGAGGACTCCGGCGTGCCGGGCGCGCCCGACGGTGACCTCGATACCGGGGACGATGGCGCGGTCGACGACGCGCCACCCGGTGACGAGCACGACCTGCCGTACGAGACCGACCGGAACAACACTCCGCCACCCGACGAGGACGAGTGAGGCCGATGCGCGTCTTGGTGATCGACAACTACGACTCGTTCGTCTTCAACCTCGTGCAGTACCTCGGCCAGCTCGGCGTGGAGTGCGAGGTACGGCGCAACGACGAGATCGAGGTGGGCGAGGTAGGCCGGGTCGGCGCGGCCGGCGTCCTGCTCTCGCCCGGTCCGGGCACACCCGACCGGGCCGGCATCTGCCTCGACGTGATCCGCGAGTACGCGGGCAAACTGCCGATCTTCGGGGTGTGCCTGGGACACCAGGCCATCGGTGAGGCGTTCGGCGCGACCGTCGCCCGCGCCCCGGAGCTGCTGCACGGCAAGACCTCCGAGGTCCGGCACGACGGCGTCGGCGTCCTCGCCGGTCTACCCGATCCCTTCACCGCGACCCGCTACCACTCGCTCGCCGTACTGCGGGAGACGCTGCCGACCGAGCTGGAGGTGACCGGCTGGACCGCCTCCGGCATCGTGATGGCGATGCGGCACCGCACGCTGCCGATCGAGGGCGTCCAGTTCCATCCCGAGTCGGTGCTCACCGAGGGTGGTCACCTGATGCTGGCCAACTGGCTCGCCGCCTGCGGCCACCCGGAAGCGCTGGACCGCGCCCCGGAACTGGCCGCCGAGGTCGACGCCCGCCGCCGGGCTGCCTTCGCCGCCACCTGAGGGTCAGGACTCGGGACGCTCCGCTCCGCTCCGGCGCCGGTCCCGGGTGATCAGGAGCGTCACGGCCAGGACCGTCAACGCCGTTACGCCGACGGCCTGTCCGATCCGGTCGATCCGCTTGGCGGTGCAGGATTGGAAGGCCCGCTCGCGGTAGGGCCCGTCCGCAGAGTCCACCCAACGGTCGAGGTCCATCGCCAGGGTGTTGCCGCAGGTGGTCCCCTCGTGGTTGCCGGCCACCCTGATCTCGATCGGGAAGAGCAGCAGAAGCACCACAACGATGGCGCCGAGCAGCGCGACTCGGGACGGCGTCACCAGGGTCTCGATCCTGGATCTGGTCGGTGCTGCCTCAGTCCCCATCGGGCACATCGTAGGGCATGATCGACGGCTGTTGACCCGTCCCAGCTCCGCCTTCGAGAGAAGACAGTACGCCTCGCCTGCCGCAGACGGTCAGCCGGCGAGTGCGTCCGCGACGGCCGAGTTCGCCGGTGATTCCACGGCGGCCGGCCTACGTCGACTCACGTCCCAGGCCGCCTTGCCGCTGGCAACATAGTCCCGTGCCGCCTTCCGCACGAGCATCGCGTGCCCGCAGCCCGAGCAGCGGGCGGGCACCCCGGCGGCCTCGATGCCGAGATGCCGGCACAGCGTCACCGCCCGGGACAGGTGATAGGACTGCGTGACGATCAGAGCCTGCTCGATCCCGTAGATCTCGCGCGCCCGGCGGCAACTGTCGTATGTGTCCAGGCCGTGCGGGTCGGCGACGACTTGCCGGGAAGGGATGCTGAGTCGCCCGGTCAGATAGGCCGTCATTGCCGTTGGCTCGTCCCCGGACACCCCGTCTCCGTCGCCCGACACGAGCACCACCCGCGCCCGGCCGTCATGGATCAGCGCGGCGGCGGTTTCCAGGCGGCCGGCCAGCCGTGTGCCGGGCCGGCGTCCGTCCTCCGTCACAGCGGTGCCCAGCACGATCACGACGTCGACGGTCGGTGCTTCCGTCTCCGCGTACAGGTGGCCGCGAGCGCTGATCGTCGTCCAGAGCCAGGGAATGCTGACGAGCAGCAAGGTGCCCAGTCCCAGGGCGGCCGTCCGGGCCATGCGTCGGCGCCACCAACTCGCCCGGGCCACCGGCTGGGCCACCCGTCGTAACCACGCGGAGCGCCTGACAACCACCACTGCCCCCTACGCCGGCAAGCCGCCAGCCTAGTGCCGGCGGTGCGGGCGGCTGATTCGACCCCGAGACTTGGCGAATTGGAACAAAGGTCCGAAATGCCTCCCCCCGCCATGAACGGACGTGCCATAGGATCAAGGCATCGATGTGCTGCAATAATAATCGCGTCGATGGTCAATTCTTCATGCGGAAGCCCAGGCAGAACGGGGGGATTTGCTCGGCGGATTGGAGCCGGCACACCGGCGCATCATGAGGCATTCGCTGGCGGAGATGAAGTGCTGTAATTCGCACCCCTGTCGAATCGGTCCATCAGGTGAAACGAGGAGCAATGCTCGTCACTATCCAAAATCGCTCTACCTGGGGAGTCTATGCGCCCGAAGACTTGCGGGCGCATGCAATGGCACCGCCCCGTCCCAACCTGGATAACGCGTGGAATCCGGTCGGCGGCGTATTCATCCACTACCGGGGCGCGGACCGCCCGTGGCACCGCGACTACAACACGGAAGAGGACTGCCGGCGGGACATCGCCGACGTCTACGAGGGCGACTACAACGACTCAACCACCAACAAGGACATCTGGTACAACTTCCTTATCTGCCCGCACGGCAACATCTACGAGGGTCGGGGCTACGAGCGAGGCGAGGCGAACTACGGCGACGGCCCGCTCATCGACGGGCTGGGCCGCAACGCCGGGTTCTACTCCATCTGCGCCCTCCTGCGCGGCGGCCAGATGCCCACCGAGGCGATGCTGCAGTCGTACCGATTGCTCATCCAGCACCTGCGTGAAGAAGCTCCGAGAAGGACCGGCAACCACATCCTGCCGCACTCGCACCAGTACGGCACCGACTGTCCCGGGACGTTGCACGTGTACGCGCAACCCGGCTCGACGATCGACCCGTCCGCACCCTGGACCGGCTTCGCCGACATCCACGTCTATGCGGCTCAGAAGTGGGTGAACGCCACCTACGCGAACGCCCCGGGGTATATCCGGTGCCCTGAACTCGGGCGCACCGGATGGTCCACGGTCCTCTCGCTCACCCAAGCTCTTCAGCACGAACTCGGCATCTCGCCGACGGTACAGAGCTTCGGTCCCGGCACCTTCGACGCCGTCAAGAGGCGAAACCGGCAGCCGAGCCGCGAGGTCAACGGAAACCTGATCCGCATATACAACAGTGCCCTTTTCTGCAAGGGCTACTGGGCGTCCACAGTGTACGACAACTGGGGTGTCGACTCGCAGATCGCACTTGAGCGGCTCTACAGCGATGCCGGTCTGACGTATGTCGACCAGGACAACAACGCGATGTGGCCGCACATCGTCAAGGCGCTGATGCGGATGGACCAGTTCCGTCTCGTGCCACGGGGCGACATCAACATCCAGAACATCCAGAAGCGGCTCAACTCCCGCTACGTCGCAGGCATCGGCATCCCGGCGATGGGCCTGGTGCCCTGCGACGGCATCTACTCGCGGGACGTCCAACAGGGCTTCATGATGGCGATCCAGTACGAGATCGGTATCGCTCTCAACTCGATCAACGGATACTTCGGCCCGGGTACGCAGGCCGGGCTGCGGGGAGTCGGATCCGGAACACTCAGAGCGTGTTTGAGAAGGTCTGTTTTGGACGGCGTGGCGGCGTGACATGCACCGTTGGGGCGGGCAGGGTGGCGCGG
>NZ_VCJO01000055.1 GCF_009712475.1 Micromonospora sp. CP22 | reverse complement strand
GATCTTCCCAGATCAGAAGGCACTTCCTCTTTCATGATCCACGATGCGGGCAGCCCTTACTGAAGGGCCGAGGCTAGCTCAGAGGCCGATCGTAACGGTTCCAGCGGTACGTAGACGCACGGTCTGACACGGCCCGTCATCCTGACACCATCATCAGGTGGCTGTCCCGCATCCGAGATCACAGTGCGCGCAGGCACCCCGCCCTCGCAGAAGAACACAAAGCCGCACGCTCATACCAAGATGAGCGCACCCACCGCGACTCCGAAGACGGGACCACAATCGAGGTGGAGGCGGGTCGGCCGAAGGCGTCGTAGGAGTCGGTGCAATTGATACAGGATACAGCCCGATAGCCACCTTCATCTGTCGGGATTCTGTCGGGATTCCCAACCTGACCAAACCCCGCCAGATCGAATCCGCAGACCTCGCTGCCAGTTCCGCCAGTGGAGGGCGCTGAAAATCAGCGCCCTCCACTGGCTCACCTCATCTCACTCGAAGGAGATCGGATCCGAAATTCCGAAAGAAGGCTAGCTGACCGTCAATTTGCATGCCTCCCTGATCTCGCAGCATCGCCGAAACTATCGTCAACGGTCGTAAACCTACAACAATTGCAGCAGCACCGACGAAGATGAGCGCGGCCACCACCGGGCCAACGGCGTGCGGGGAGACACCTAGGGCCATCGCCGAGAGGAGGACCATTATGAGCAGGAAAGACAGCAGGAATATCCTTATGGTCCAGATTAGTAGTCGGTAAGAGGTCGCGCTACGAATATTTTCAAGGTCATCCATCTTGCCCATACCTATCACCACAATTCCCAGTAGCCGAGGACCCAAGCTTTGGCGCGGCCGCCTTCGCCAAACGAAACCCCATATCCTCCTGAGGCATCCGCACTGACCGTGTATACGTGCTCTGTGTCGGATTTGGACAAGCCGACAACCGCGCCTGCAGGCGCCTCCACTCCAACCTGCGCATAATTTGATCCGCCAGCCTGGTCTCTGACACCGCCATTTGATACCTGCACACCTCCCGCCGCCCCAACAGCCACCCCTGGCCCCATTCCAAACTTCCTGCCATGGAAAAATCCGATACCATTCTGATCGACCCCGACACAGATGGACCAACTGCCCGCACCACCTAGTTGCGCGTTGACTCCACCGCAGAGAGAAATCATTCCACGCCACTCTCCGTCCTCAGAGCGTGTTTGAGAAGGTCTGTTTTGGACGGCGTGGCGGCGTGACATGCACCGTTGGGGCGGGCAGGGTGGCG
>NZ_VCJO01000054.1 GCF_009712475.1 Micromonospora sp. CP22 | reverse complement strand
ATCGCCTCCAACACCAACCGGAACATCCCCGCCAACCGCGACAACCCACCACCACCAAACACCCGCGCATCCGCGACCAGGCGGATCACGGATTTGCTGGCGCCGACGGAGAGGGCGAACTCGGTGGCGGCTCCGTCGGCGGCCACCGCCGCCTCGGCGGTCGCCGCGGTCGCGGGCTCGGGCCGGTCACCCGCCGACCCGTCGGCCCGGCGCCCCGGGGTGACGGCGGCCGGCGCGGTCACATCGGACGGGTTGGTACGAGGTTCGGTGTAGTTGAAGACGACGTCGATCGGGTGCTGGTCCTCACCGGTGAGTCGGCGTACCGCGGGCAGCGGGTAGCGCCGGTGCGGCCAGAGTTCGACCTCCCGGTCGAAGACGGTGGTGATCAACTCGCGCCAGGTCCGGGCGGTGCGGTCGTGACCGAACGGCAGGATGTTGATGTACATGCCGTGCACCCGCTCGGCACCACGCACCTCCGGCCGCGCGTCGCACACCAGGCCGCTGTGGAAGGTGCTCTCGTTGGTGAGCTGGCTCATCACCTTCAGGTGCGCCGCGTGCAGGACCGCCTTGACGGGTACGCCGAGGGTGCTGGCGAGTCGACGCAGCGGGCCGTCCAGATCCGCGATGTCGATCTCGGTGCGGTGCACCCGCAGCGGGCCGGTGTCGTTCGTCCGGGTGCCGGGCAGGGTCAGCTTCGGTCGACCGGCCACCACCTGCCGCCAGTAGTCGGCGTCCTCCGACGAGTCGAGCGCGGCCAGTTCGGCGGCGACGAAGTCGGCGTAGCGGACGCTCACCGGCTCGACCGGGGTCGGCTGCTCGCCGCGCCGCCGCCGGTGGTAGCCGTCGAGCAGGTCGGCCAGCAGGAGGTTCAGGTCCCAGCCGCCGGTGATCAGGTGGCTGACGGAGAGGGTGAGCCACCAGGACCGGTCGTCCTCCTGGTGCACCGCCACCCGCAGCAGCGGTGGCGGCTGCGTCAGGTCGAACGGTCGCTTCCGTTCGGCGGCGACGTACGCCTCGATGTCGGCGGCACCGTGGTGGACCGCGACCGGCACCTCGGCCTCGGCGTGCACGAGTTGCATGGGCACCGAGTAGCCGGTCAGGTCGAACGAGGTACGCAGAGTCTCGTGCCGGGCGACCAGCTCGGCGAGCACGGCGCGCAGCGGTGCCTCGTCGAAGGGCAGTTCGTCGTCGATCCGCATGGTGTGCACGATGTGGTACGGCGACGCGGCCTCGTTCTTGGTGATCTCCACGGCCATGCCGACCTGGGCCTGGGTGGCCGGGTAGGCGTCGGTGAGTCCGGCGGGCAGCAACACCCGATCCGCCTCACCCACCAACGCGAACGGCACCACCGG
>NZ_VCJO01000053.1 GCF_009712475.1 Micromonospora sp. CP22 | reverse complement strand
CAGGGCCGTTGCGTTCTCGCTCGGCAAGCCAGTGAGCTGGGATGATGCTGGGTGATTGGCCTATGTGGAGGCGGTTGAAGCGGGTGAAGCCCTCAAGGTGATCATGGAGTTTCTCTAGGACTGCACGACACCGAGGACTCCACCCGCAGATGTCATCATCCCTGATCTCCGTACTGACTGTGACAACCCCCAGCGGTGAGACGCCATCACCGCCGATCACCGAGGGTGAACGTCGTGGGCTCCTGGACGCTGTGAGCGTGATCCCGGACCCGCGTGATCCGCACGGAGTGCGGTATCCATTGGCCGCGTTGCTGACCGTCGCGGTCTGCGCGGTCCTGGCCGGCGCCACGTCGTTCGCCGCGATCGCGGACTGGCTGTACGACCTGGACGAGGCGGACCAGCAGCGGCTCGGGTTCACCCGGGGCGTGCCGGCCGGCACCACGGTGTGGCGTCTGCTGATCCGCCTGGACGCCACTGTGATCAGCAAGGTTCTGGCCGGCTGGCTGCGCACCCGGACGCAACCGGTGACCGCTCGGCCGCGCCGCTACCGGACGGTGATCGCCGTGGACGGCAAGACCCTGCGTGGCGCACGCCTGCCTGACGGCCGGCAGACGCATCTGCTGTCGGCGCTGGACACCAGTACCGGCATCGTCTTGGCCCAGGTCACCGTCGACACGAAGAGCAACGAGATTCCCGCCTTCGCCCCACTGCTCGACGCCGTGGAGGCCGTGCTCGGCAGTCTGACCGATGTCCTGTTCGTCGCCGACGCGCTGCACACCCAGACCGGCCACGCCGAGCAGATCACCGGCCGTGGAGCACATCTGCTACTGCAGGCCAAGGGCAACCAGCCCACCCTGTTCGCCCAGCTCAAAGCTGTTCCCTGGGCGCAGATCCCGGTCGGTGACCGCACCCGCGACCGCGGTCACGGGCGCAAAGAGACCCGCACCATCAAAGCCGTCACCCTGCACACCCCGGGCGGGATCGCGTTCTCGCACGCCCAGCAAGCCGTCCGGATCACCCGTACCCGAACCACCGGCGGCAAGACCAGCCGCGAGACCGCCTACCTGATCACATCCCTGCCCGCCGCCGACGCCCAACCCGCCGACCTGCAGAAATGGGCAAGAGCGGAATGGCTCATCGAAAACCAGGTCCACAACGTGCGAGATGTGACTTTCCGTGAAGATCTGCACCAGGCCCGCACCGGCACCGGACCCGCCATCATGGCCACCCTGCGTAACACCGCAATCGGCTGGCACCGCATCCACGGCGAACCCAACATCGCCCGCGCCACCCGACGCGCCGACCGTCGCTCACACGACCTCATAACCGCCGTGACCAGCACTTACCCCAGAACGCAATAGCCCTG
>NZ_VCJO01000052.1 GCF_009712475.1 Micromonospora sp. CP22 | reverse complement strand
GAGCAATGCTCGAAACCTGTGGATGAGCGTCGGGAGGCGTACCCTCCCGACGAGTTCCAAGCCAGGAATCGAGTAGAGCCCGCGCGCCAACGCGGGTGGGGAGGGTACGCCCGTGCTTACCGTAGTCAACTCAGATGAGCCCACGCCAGCGATGGTGCCCGAGCCGGCCGTGGCCGGAGGTTCGTTGATCGATGAGATCGTGCGTGACGGCGCCCGGCGGATGCTCGCGGCGGCGCTGGAGGCAGAGGTCGCCGCTTACATCGCCGCGCACGTCGGCGAACTGGATGAGCAGGGCCGCCGGCTGGTGGTGCGTAATGGTCACGCCCGGCCGCGGCAGGTGCTCACTTCGGCTGGGGCGGTAGAGGTCGTCGCGCCGCGGGTCAACGACAAGCGTGTCGACGAGGCGGGTGAGCGGCGGCGTTTCGCCTCGGCGATCCTGCCCGCCTGGTGCCGTAAGTCGCCGCAGATCAACGAGGTGTTGCCGTTGCTCTACCTGCACGGGCTGTCGTCGTCGGACTTCGTGCCCGCGTTGCAGCAGTTCCTCGGCACCAGCTCCGGGTTGTCCGCGGCGACGGTCACCCGGTTGACGGTGCAGTGGCAGGACGAGGCCCGCGCCTTCGCCGGGCGGGACCTGTCCGGCGTCGACTACGTCTACTTGTGGGCGGACGGCGTGCACCTGAACGTGCGCTTGGACGAGGCGAAACTCTGCCTGCTGGTGATGGTCGGCGTGCGCGTCGACGGCCGCAAGGAACTCGTCGCCCTCGCGGAGGGCTACCGCGAGTCCACCGAGTCCTGGGCCGACCTGCTGCGCGACTGCAAGCGCCGCGGGATGCGCGCTCCGGTCCTGGCCGTCGGCGACGGCGCGCTCGGGTTCTGGAACGCTCTGCGCGAGGTGTTCCCCACCACGCGGGAACAGCGCTGCTGGTTCCACAAGATCGCCAACGTGCTCGGCGCGCTCCCCAAATCAGCGCATCCGGGGGCGAAGAAGGCCCTCGCGGAGATCTGGAACGCCGAGGACCGCGAGCACGCCCGCCGCGCCGTCGCCGCGTTCAAGCTGGCCTACGGCGCCAAGTTCGGCAAGGCCGTCGCCAAGGTCGTTGACGACCTCGACGAGCTACTCGCCTTCTACGACTTCCCGGCCGAGCACTGGGTGCACCTGCGCACCACGAACCCGATCGAGTCGACATTCGCCACGGTCCGACACCGCACCAAGGTCACCAAGGGCCCCGGCTCGAAGGCCGCCGGGCTGGCGATGGCGTTCAAGCTGATCGAAGCCGCACAGCAGCGGTGGCGGGCGGTCAATGCACCCCACCTGGTCGCCCTCGTCCGCGCCGGCGCCCGCTTCGAACGCGGCAAACTCGTCGAACGTCCCGCCGCCGAGCTGGTCACGACCGACGCCACAGCCGCCTGATCAAAGATTTCTCATCCACAAGTCTTGACTATTGCTC
>NZ_VCJO01000051.1 GCF_009712475.1 Micromonospora sp. CP22 | reverse complement strand
GGGCCGGACATCTCATACCGCCGAGGTTGAGGCGCGAATCGGCCATTACCGGCCCGAAGACGAAACAAACGTCCAGTAACTGGGCGTTTTGATCACTCGCACTACGTATTGCTGCTTTCGTGGGCCTGACCGGCGGGGCGTCGGCAGAGTCGAATGATCACCACTGGGACCAGGTTCGCCTGATTGATGCCGATGCAGGATGCCCTGCTTTGATCCACAGATCGTGTCTGGTTCACAAAGTTCGGGAATCGTCGGACCCGGGCGCGGTCCATTCCGTAGTCCACAGTAGGCATAGCGTGTGGCCGAGCGACCCGCCTACCCTTCCGACCTGTCCGACGCCCGCTGGGCGCTGATTGCACCACGCCTTGCCGCCTGGCGTCAGGCCCGCACCGACGCCGGTGTCGGCGGACGTACCGCCACCCACGACCTGCGGGAGATCTTCAACGCCATCCTCTACGACAACCGCACCGGCATCGCCTGGCGCTACCTGCCCCATGACTTCCCACCGTGGCAGACCGTCTACGGCTACTTCACCGCCTGGACAGGCGACGGCATCTTCACCCAGCTCAACTACCAGCTCACCGGACTGGCCCGCGCCAAGGCTGGACGGGCTGCGCAGCCATCCGCCGGCGTCATCGACACCCAGAGCGTGAAAACGTCCACCAACGCACCCCTGCCCACCCAGGGCATCGACGCCGGCAAGAAGATCGTCGGACGCAAACGCGGCATCGTCACCGATACCCTCGGCCTGCTCCTCGCGGTCATCGTCACTGCCGCCAGCGCCAGCGACAACACCATCGGCATCGACCTGCTGGAACAAGCCAAAGCCACCCACCCGGCCCTGGCCAAGACCTGGGTCGACGCCGGCTTCAAGAACAAGGTCATCGAACACGGCGCCAGCCTCGGCATCGACGTCGAGGTCGTCACCAAGGACCCGCAGATCCGAGGGTTCTCGGTGGTCAAACGCCGATGGGTCGTCGAACGCACCCTCGGCTGGCTCATGCTCCACCGCCGCCTGGCCCGCGACTACGAAGCCCTACCAGACCACTCCGCCAGCATGATCCGCATCGCGATGATCGACAACCTCACCAAGCGGATCACCAGCGAAACCACTCCAACCTGGCGAGACACCTGAAGATCACATCACTCGCAAAATACGTGAATCAGACGCCCTTTTAGTGATCCCCAGGTTCTCGGCCCGGTGGTGGCCGGCGCGCTCTGCTCCCCGCGCACGCGGGTAATCCCGTGGCCGAAGCCGCGTGGGCGGCAGCATGCGCTGCTCCCCTCGCTTGCCGCGGTCGTGCCGTTGTCCGTTACCTTGCCCACGTGACTATCGAAGTCCCCTACCGCGCGCTTCCCCTCAACCAGTCGGACGTCCGGTACGTCCACGGCCCGGATTCGGGCGTACAGCAGGGTGTACCCCCAGGGCTATTGCGTTGTCGGGTAGCTGCTGGTCACGGCGGTGATTAGGTCGTGTGATCGGCGGTTGGCTTGGCGGGT
>NZ_VCJO01000050.1 GCF_009712475.1 Micromonospora sp. CP22 | reverse complement strand
TTGTATCGACCCTGGCTGATCATGGCCGCAGCCCTTGGTTGATCATTCTTCTTGTCGAGGGAAGAAGATCAGGGCCAAGGGCTGCGGGATGATCAGTGTGCATGACACCGGGCGCGCAGGCGCGGTGGGGGACCTCGGGATGTTCCGTACGGAGTTGCATCGTTGTCTGACTGCCAGGGCTGATGCGTTGTTCGAGTTGGCTGATGCGGTGTTGTGTGCGGAGGGGCCGGTGCGGTCGTTGCCGGCGTTGTCGCTGGTGGCGGAGCACCGTCGTGGTCATGGCGCGTTGTACGACGCGTTGGGTGCTGGTCGGATCGATGTGCAGCGGTTGCGGACCGTGGTGGCGTCGATGCCGATTCCACGGGCCGCTGACGGGCGGATCGTCCTGGCGGTGGATGTGACCTGTTGGCTGCGGCCGGAAGCGCACACCGCGCCGGAGCGGATCCTGTGTCACACCTACGGTCGTGGTAAAGACCAGCACATCGGGGTGCCGGGCTGGCCGTACTCGTTTGTGGTGGCCCTGGAGTCGGGGCGTAGTTCGTGGACCGCGCCGCTGGACGCGATCCGGCTGGCCCCGGGCGCCGATCTGGCCGCGGTCACCGCCGAGCAGGTGCGTGCGGTGGTGGACCGGCTGATCGCCGCCGGGCACTGGCAGTCCGGTGACCCGGCGGTCTGGGTGGTGACCGATGCCGGTTACGACGCGGCTCGGCTGGCCTGGCTGCTACGGGACCTGCCGGTACGCGTGCTGGCCCGGATGCGATCCGACCGGGTGCTGCGCCGCCCGCCGGGACCGTGGATACCGGGCCCGAAGTGCGGTCGGCCACCCCGGCATGGCAGCGAGTTCATCTTCGGCGACCCGGCCAGCTGGGGCACTCCGGACGTGACCACCGTGACCGAGACCCGCCTCTACGGCACCGCGACAGCCCGCGCCTGGCACCGGCTGCACCCCCGGCTGACCCGCCGCGCCGCCTGGGCCGACTGCCCCGATCTGCCCATCCTGGAAGGCACCGTCATCCGCCTGGACGTGCAACGGCTGCCCTCCGGCGCGACCGCGAAACCGGTCTGGCTGTGGTGGTTCACCGGCCTCGGCCACCAACCCAGCGACAACCCCACCCCGACCATGATCGATCTGCTGTGGCAGGCGTTCCTACGCCGTTTCGACATCGAACACACCTTCCGGCTACTCAAACAGACCCTCGGCTGGACGGTGCCGAAACTCCGCGACCCGCACGCCGCCGACCGCTGGACCTGGCTGATCATCGCCGCCTACACCCAACTCCGGCTGGCCCGACCACTCGCCGCAGACCTGCGCCACCCGTGGGAACGACCCGCCCCACCCGACCGGCTCACCCCCGCCCGCGTCCGCCGCGGATTTCGGCACCTACGCGCCAACAGCCCCTGTCCCGCCAGCGCACCAAAACCCACCCGACCAGGACCCGGCCGCCCACCAGGACGACCCAACCGCCACCCCACCCGCCGCCACGACGTCCATATCGTCACCAGCAGCGCGACCGGGAAGACAACCTCTTCC
>NZ_VCJO01000004.1:455926-488573 GCF_009712475.1 Micromonospora sp. CP22 | reverse complement strand
CCCGTGGTCAACCGGCACACCGACAAGCCCGCCGCACCTTCAACCGGACCTGACCAACCTCATCTCAAACACGCACTAAGGCTCGAAAGCACCAGTCAGATAGAGATCAACCTATGGGTATGTGCTGCGCGGCTAATGCTCTACCTCAATGTCACCATTTACACGACGCATGATGAACGCAAGCATCCTCAAATCGAACGACCTCTTCCTGACCGATGACCCTATTGCGATGCATCGAATAGTGCAGGGCAGGCGCTTGGTGCAAAGCAGTCACAGTCGGCACGACCGGCCGCACTGATCTCGTCGGCTCGTACCCTGCTGACTGAGCCTGCCCGACGACGGCCCGAGCGTGACCAGGCCCGAGGATCTCAGCGGCCGGCGCGTTTCCAGGCGCGGTAGAACTCCTTGTAGAGGAAACGCTGCACCGGTGTGCCGGCGGCCGATACCTGTTTGCCGAGCGCGCGTGCCCCGATCCACATGCCGGCGACCTTGGGTACACCGGGCACCGACTCGGTCACCGAGGCCACCCCGTTCACCAACTCCTGTTCGACCGGCGAGAGTGCCACCCGGCGCAGACCGAGCCGTTCCAGAAGCTGTCGTTTCGCCCCGTTGATGTCGCGGGCGAGGCGAAGGTGGTCCTCGTCGGTGACGCAGCGAGCGACGGCGGCCCGCAGCTCGGCTGCCTTGTCCCGGTAGTCGGCGATCCGGGTGACGACCAGGTCGATCCAGTCGCGTTCACCGAGCCGGCCGGTCTCGTCCGCCTGCCAGAGGCGACCGCCGAGCAGCGGTAGCTCGAGTTCGAGGAGTTGTACGCGGTGGCTGTCGCTGTCGTCCGCCGCCGTGACGAGGGACTCGTGGATCCCCCGGATAGCCTTGATGACGTCGAGTACCACGGTCTCCGTCGCACCCTCGGTGGAGAGGTCGAAGGTCAGCAGGAAGTCACGCCGGACGGGATGGGCCTGGTAGGACCGGCTGGTGGCGTCCGCTCGCGCCTGGTACTTCAGCCCACGCGCGAGGGTGGCCGCGACGTAGACCTCCTCGCCTGGCGGTGCCATGGCTCTCAGCGAGCCACGTAGCACGATCGAGGCCGCTCGCGCCCAGGTGCCGAACGGATCGTCCTCCACGCCGTCGGAGGTGTTGATTCGATCCGCGTGATGACCGGCGATCCGGACGTTCGCCGCCTGGAAGGCACACCAGCCGTGAATACGCTTCGACAGCGAGTTTCGCGCGTGGGGAAGGGCGTCGTCGCAGGTGACAGCTTGCTCGATGAACTGGCCGAGGACCTGGTTTCCGCGCCAGCTCTGCAACTCGTGCAGCGCCGTCTCCTCGGCCTCGCGCACCCGGCCGATCTCATTGTCGGTAAGTTGCAGAGGGTGCAGCAGTCCCGCGTCGGTCAACGCCCGGAGGAGATACGGCCTGGCACCGAAGTCGGCGGCTGAAGGGTGGGCGAGTACCGGGTGCGCCACCCACACCCGTTCCATGAAGATCAAGGATTGGATCAACTCGACAAATGCTTGACGGGCGAACGGATCATCGGGCCGAGTCGAACGATTCTGCGCGACGACGAAATCTTCCGCGCTGATGATCGACGTGACGTCTACGAGGACTTCGGTGTTCCGGTGCGGGAGTCCCCGGCTAGCTCCACGAACCACTCGACGGCCTCCGGGCGACCCATCACGGTGCTGGCGAAAGTCGGCTCTGGTTGGGCAAGCGTTTCCATGGGCACCGGCAGATGCCGTTTCCCCTTCACATCTGTGGACATTAGACCGACGATCTCACCGAGGCACAAGCCTGCGAGGCCGTCCCAGACCTTCTGTCGAGGGCGGTAGAAGAGGTCGAAACGCGGTGCGTTCGTCGCGAAACCGGTGAGATTCAGGGCGGTACGCACCATGTCCAGCGTTTGTGACGTGGTCCGGGTCTTCAGGGCGTAACCGGCCTCGGTCATGGCGGTCTCGTGCGGCGGGGCTTCCGATCGGGCGCTGCGGGTCAAAGATGCGACACGAACGGGTCCGGTGTTGTATGCCGCTGGTCTGCCGTTGACCGTGATCGTGCCGTCGGCTCGGCTGCCGACCACCACGATGGGATTGCCGTCGTCGCCCAGCTCCGGCGCGACGATGAGCGCGGCGACCGGCTCCCGCCGCTCCAGCAGACAGACCACTGAGCAGAACTCGACGCTGCGCGGATTGACGAACTCGGCGGTGCCGTCGATCGGGTCGATCACCCAGATCCGCTCGGGTTCCTCGTCCTCACCGGGCCGCCACGCACCGCTGCCCGACTCCTCTGCCAGCACCCGTGCCTCGGGGTCCACCGCGCGGATCCTGGTGATGACCATGTCTTCGACCGCGAGGTCGGCCTCGGTGAGCAGGGTTCGGTCGGTTTTCTCCCGCACGTCCAACTCGGCTATCCGGGATCGGTACGCGGCAAGGATGTCCAACAGCTCATTCGTCAGGTCGGTCCACAACGGGTCAAGGTTCATCGACTCGACACTCCTCGCGACCGGCTCCGCACCGCCCTCGATCGATGTGGCCATCATTCCACGCACATGTTCATCGGCCGGGCAGCGGGCCAGCAGGGCGGTGTCAGCGACGTGTGGCGAAGACGACGCCGGTCAGGCAGAGCGCGCCGCCGAGCAGCGCCAGGGGTGCCGGTACCTCGCCGAGCAGCGTCCAGGACAGCAGGACGGTCACCGGCGGGACCAGGTAGGTGGCGGCGGTGGTACGGCCCGCCGTCCAGCGGGACAGCACGTAACCCCAGGTCAGGAAACCGATCGCGGTCGGGAACACGCCCAGGAACAGCACGCCCAGGGTGGCCGGCGGCTCAGCTGCGGCGAGTTCCGCCAGCAGGGTGGGGGTGAACGGCAGCAGGGCCACCGTCCCGGCCAGCGCGCCGAGCCAGGTCATCGTGGGCGCGTCCATCCGCGCCAGGAGACGCTTCTGGAGCAGTACGCCGAAGGCGTACAGCAGGGCGGAGAGCACCGCCAGCGCGACGCCGAGCTTGTCGGCGTGCCCGGTGAAGCCGCTGGCCGCGATCAGGGCGACCCCCACGAAGGCGACCGCCACCCCGACACCGAGCCGGCCGGTGAGCCGCTCGCCCAGCACGAGGACCGCGGCCACCGCGACGAGGATGGGCGCGACGGCCACCAGCAGGGCCGCCGTCCCGGCGTCGACGAGCCGCTCGGCGGCGTTGAGCGCCACGTTGTACCCGCCGAACCAGGCGACTCCCCAGAGTGCGACGAGCCCTAGTGTTCCGCGACCGGGTAGGGCGATCCGGCGGGGCGGTTGTGCGGTGACCGCGACGAAGACGGTCAGCGCGACCGACGCCGCCATCATGCGGCCCAGTGCCATGGCGCCGGGGGAGTAGTCGTGCCCGGCGAAGCGGATGCCCACGAACGCCGAGGCCCACAGCAGAACGGTGGTCCCGGCGGCGGCGACGATCGGCCAGGACCGGGGTCGCTCCTTGCGCGGCGTGGTGCCGGTCCCGCCATGGATGGTCGGGATCGGTGCGGCGGGTCCGGTCGTCGACGGGCTGCTCATGGGGCGATTCTCGGCCGCCCGAAGGTTCAGCACCAGCGAATGTTTCTTCACAACTGTTTAGTCGCGCTTTATTGTTGTGTCGTGCTCGACGTGCATCGCCTCCGGGTCTTCCGTTCCGTCGTGGCCTCCGGGTCGGTCCAGGCCGCCGCCGCCAACCTCGGCTACACGCCGTCGGCCGTCAGCCAGCACCTCACCGCGCTGCAACGCGAGACGGGTCTCACCCTCCTCGCCCGAGCGGGTCGGGGCCTGCGGCCCACGGCCGCCGGGCACGCCCTCGCCGCCGAGGCGGATCGGGTGCTCGCCCGGGTCGGCGCGGCCGAATCGCTCATCGCGGACCTGCGCACCGGTCGCACCGGGGCACTGTCCATCGCCTACTTCGCGTCGGTGGGCGCGGCCTGGATGCCGCAGGTGGTGCAGGCCATCCTCACCGAACTTCCCGGGGTGCGGCTCGACCTGCAACTGCGCGAACACATTCCCGACAGCCGGGAGGAGCGCGCCGACGTCCAGGTGGTCGTGGCGGGCGCCGATTTCGACCCCGGGTCGGGTTTCACCGCCCACCACCTTCTCGACGACCCGTACGTTGCCGTGGTGCCGGCCGGGCACCGCCTCGACGGCACGCTGGAGACGGATCTGGCCGACCTCGCCGACGAGCGGTGGGTCGACAACGACTTCGCCCGGGGCTGGTGCCGCGCCGCCCTCATCGAAGCCTGTACCGCCGCCGGGTTCAGCCCGGCCTTCCGGGTCGAGGCGCACGACTACCGGACGGCGCTGGCCTTCGTCGCCGCCGGCATCGGTCTCACGGTGTTGCCCGCGCTCGGCGCGGCGCAGCTGCCGGAGGGCGTGACCTGTGTCCGACTGCTCCGCCCGGCGCCGACCCGGTCGATCCACGTGGTGGTGCACGACGCGGTCGAGCACACCCCGGCGGTCCGGATGGCGGTCGCCGCGCTACAAGACGCCGCCCGCGCCGCCCGCGCCCCGGTCAGTCCCGCGTCTGCCGGATCGCCACCGGGCTGACGGCGGCGATCCGGGACTCCGGCTTGCATGGGTATGCGTGCTGGTGCATACTCTTCCTTGTGTCCAAGGTTCTGACCTCCCTGCCCATCGGTGAACGTGTCGGCATCGCCTTCTCCGGTGGCCTCGATACCTCCGTCGCGGTCGCGTGGATGCGCGACAAGGGCGCCATTCCATGCGCCTACACCGCCGACATCGGCCAGTACGACGAGCCCGACATCGCGTCGGTGCCCGATCGGGCGCTCCGCTACGGCGCCGAGGTCGCCCGGCTGGTCGACTGCCGTGCCGCCCTGGTGGAGGAGGGTCTGGCCGCGCTGACCTGCGGCGCCTTCCACATCCGCTCGGGCGGTCGGGCGTACTTCAACACCACGCCGCTGGGCCGGGCCGTCACCGGGACGCTGCTGGTCCGGGCGATGATCTCCGACGACGTGCAGATCTGGGGCGACGGCTCGACCTTCAAGGGCAACGACATCGAGCGGTTCTACCGCTACGGCCTGCTGGCCAACCCGCAGCTGCGCATCTACAAGCCGTGGCTCGACACCGACTTCGTCAATGACCTCGGTGGCCGCAAGGAGATGTCGGAGTGGCTGCAGGCGCGGGGCCTGCCGTACCGGGACAGCACCGAGAAGGCGTACTCCACCGACGCCAACATCTGGGGGGCCACCCACGAGGCGAAGACCCTCGAACACCTCGACACCGGCATCGAGACGGTCAACCCGATCATGGGTGTCCGGTTCTGGGATCCGGAGGTGGAGATCCCCACCGAGGACGTGTCGATCGGCTTCGACCAGGGTCGGCCGGTCACCATCAACGGCAAGGAGTTCGGCAGCGCCGTCGACCTGGTGCTGGAGGCCAACGCCATCGGTGGTCGGCACGGGCTGGGCATGTCCGACCAGATCGAGAACCGAATCATCGAGGCCAAGAGCCGGGGCATCTACGAGGCGCCCGGCATGGCGTTGCTGCACGCCGCGTACGAGCGGTTGGTCAACGCCATCCACAACGAGGACACCCTGGCCAACTACCACAACGAGGGCCGTCGGCTCGGTCGGCTGATGTACGAGGGCCGCTGGCTCGACCCGCAGGCGCTGATGTTGCGCGAGTCGCTGCAACGCTGGGTCGGCACGGCGGTGACCGGTGAGGTGACGCTGCGGCTGCGTCGGGGCGAGGACTACTCCATCCTGGACACCACCGGACCGGCCTTCAGCTACCACCCGGACAAGCTGTCGATGGAGCGTACGACCGACTCGGCCTTCGGCCCGGCCGACCGCATCGGTCAGCTCACCATGCGCAACCTGGACATCGCCGACTCGCGGGCCAAGCTGGAGCAGTACGCGCACCTGGGCATGGTCGGCGGTGCTCCGCAGCGGGTGGTCGGTGCCGCCCAGGCGGCCTCGACGGGACTGATCGGCGCGATGCCGGAGGGTGGTGCGGAGGCCATCGCCTCCCGGGGTGTGCCGTCGGCGGAGGACGAGGCGCTCGACCGTGCCGCCATGGAGTTCGGCGTGGACTGACCGGGGCGGTCCACGACGCCGACTAATACACTGACCGCCATGAGCGGGGACGCGGTCGGCCCGGGTGGGTCCGGACGGTTTGCCTCCTGGCTCGGGATCACCGCTGCCGTCGCGATCGCGGCGGCAGCGTGGGTGGGCTACTGGTGGCTGGCGGTGCCCCGCCACGACCTGTGTGCGGCGGTGCTGCCCGCTCCGGCCGGCTGCCGGGCGGCCGACCGGGTGCCCACCGCCACCACGTGGACGGTGGTGGTCGCCGTGATCGCGCTCGCCGCCGCCGGTCTGGCGGTGGTCCGTCCGCGGCGCCGCTGGTGGCCCTTTGCCGTTGCCCTGGTCACTCTCGCCGTGGTGGCGCTGTGCGGCCTGTGGTCGGTGCGCTACGCGACCTGACGGCCCGTGGTCGACGGCCGTGCAGCGGGTAGCATCGTCGTTGATCGATGGCCCCGTCGAGCTGCGGAACAACGGGGACCGCAACGGGGGTCGGTCGGAAGGGCGACACATGCGGTTACCGCAGGTCCATGCATTCCTGAGGGGCACTTCGCGTCGATCGGCCGCGACGGTGACGGCAACGGCGGTGGCGGTCGCGTCGCTGGCCGGCGTCGGCGCACCAGCGGCGGCGGCATCCGCCCCGATCATCGCAGCCGGCGCGCCGAGCGCCGTGCCGGGCAGCTACATCGTGGTGCTCAAGGACAGCGTCGTGCTCAAGGGCAGCGGCGTGCTGGCGCGCGACGGCCGGGTGCCGGCCGGGGCCATGTCCGCACCGGCCCGTCGTGCCGCCGCGGACGCGGTGGAGCGGACGGCGCGGTCCCTGGTCGACCGGCACGGCGGGACGGTTCGGCACCGCTACGCGGCGGCCCTGCGTGGCTTCAGCATCGAGGCCGACGAGGCGGCGGCCCGGCGGATCGCCGCCGAACCGTCGGTGGCCTTCGTCGAGCAGAACCGCCGGGTGCGGCTGGCCGACACCACACCGCTCGCCGCGCCACTCACCGCGCCACTCACCGCGCCGCTCACCGCGCCGCTCACCGCGCCGTTGGGTACGCAGCCGGACCCGCCGTCGTGGGGCCTCGACCGGGTCGATCAGCGTGACCTGCCGCTGGACGACTCGTTCAGTTATCCGCCCAGCGCCGGCCAGGGGGTGCACGCGTACGTCATCGACTCCGGCATCCGCCTCACCCACGAGGACTTCGGCGGACGGGCCGTCAGCGGCATCGACGTGATCGACGGTGGGTCCGCCGACGACTGCTACGGCCACGGCAGCCACGTCGCCGGCACGCTGGGCGGCGAGACGTACGGGGTGGCCAAGGAGGTCACCCTGGTCGCGGTGCGGGTGTGGGCGTGTGACGCCACCGGCGACATCGCCACCACCACCCAGGCCATCGACTGGGTCACCGCGAACGCGCAGCATCCCGCCGTGGCCAACATGAGCTTCGGCCGGCCCACCTCGGTCAGTCCCGGCGCCTACGAGGCCGCCACCATCGGTTTGATCAACTCGGGGGTGACCGTGGTCGCCTCCGCCGGCAACGACGCCGGTGACGCCTGCTCGAAGACACCGGCCTTCATCCCGGCGGTGCTGACCGTGGGGTCGACCTGGCCGGACGACGGTGCCGCCTGGCTGAGCAACCACGGCCCGTGCGTGGACCTGTTCGCCCCCGGGCAGAGCATCGTCTCGGCCGGTCACAGCAGTGACACCGCCGTGGCGACGATGACCGGTACGTCGATGGCCGCGCCGCACGTGGCCGGCGCCGCCGCGCTGATCCTCGCCGAGCACCCGACCTGGACCCCGGCCCAGGTGCACGCCCAGGTGCTGGCCGACGCGACCCCGGACGTGGTCGTCAACACCCGACCCGACACCACCGGGCGGATGCTGTACGTGCCCTCCTCCTGAGCCGAGCCCGGCGGTCCCGCCCGCTGTGTCGGGCTGGACCGCCCAGGTCCGGGTCGGTCACCTAACCGGGTGCGTCGACGGTGATGACGATCTTGCCGATGGGATGTCCGTCGGTGAAGTGGCGCAGCGCGTCGGCCGTCTCCGCGAGCGGGTAGCTGCGCTCGATCGGCGGGGTGAGCGCGCCCGACTCGATCAGGTCGCGCAGCGCTTCGAGGTCCTCGACGCGCTCGCGGGCGCTGACGGCGCGCAGCCGGTGGCCGACGACTGTCGACAGCAGGGGTGCGCCGAGCACCTGGCGGCCGTAGCCCCCGAGCACCGCGCCCCGGGTCCAGTCGCCGCCGACCAGTGCCAGGGTGCCGCGCGGGGCGAGCGCGCGTCGCAGCAGCGACAGCGGGCGGTTGCCGCCGGTGTCGATGACCACGTCGTAGACCGGGCCGTCCCGGTCGATCTCCTCACGGGTGTAGTCGAGCACCTCGTCGGCGCCGAGGGCGCGGACGGCGTCGATCGCCGTGGGATTGCAGACGCCGGTGACACTCGCCCCGTACGCCTTGGCGATCTGCACGGCCTGGGAGCCGACCCCACCGGCCGCGCCGATGACCAGCACCCGGTGACCGGGGCGCACCTGGCCGGTGTCGCGGACCGCGCGCAGCGCCGTCATTCCGGAGATCGGCACGGCGGCGGCCTGCGCGAAGGTCAGGTTCGTCGGCTTTGCGGCCAGCCGCCGTTCGTGGGTGGCGGTGAACTCGGCGTACGACCCGCGCAGGGAGGTGCCGTACACCTCGTCGCCGGGGCGCAAGCGGGTGACCCGGGCACCCACCTCGGTCACCACGCCCGCCACGTCCCGGCCGAGCACCGGCACCCGGGGGCGGCGCAGCCCGGCCGCGAGCCGCACCAGGTAGGGGCGTCCGGTCAGGAAGATCAACACTCCCGGGTCGACACCGGCGGCGCGTACCCGCACCAGCACCTCGTGGTCGCCGACGGTGGGGCGGTCGAGGTCGCGGAGCCGGATTGTGGACGGTGGACCGTAACGGTCGTACGCGATGGCCTTCACGATTCCTCCTCGGGGTACTGGAACACGTCGTCGAGTCGTACGCCGAGCACGTGGGCGATCCGGAAGGCCATCTCCAGTGAGGGGGAGTAGCGGCCCTGCTCGATGGCGATGACGGTCTGTCGGGTCACCCCGAGCCGTTCGGCCAACTCGGCCTGGGTCATCTCGTCGCGGGCGAAACGCAGCGCCCGGATGTTGTTGGTGACGCGCGTCGGCTTCACCACTGCGGCACGCCCTTGCGGTAGACGACGACCTTCGCCAGTGAGCCGACCACCGCCGACAGCACGAAGCAGAGGTAGATCACGTTGGCGATCCAGAACCAGTGCCACTGGGCCATCGCCATCACCATCGCCGACACCGCGCCGATCACCACGAACGCCTGCCCGACGTGGTCGCCGAGTCGCCCGATCTCCCGGTCGCGCACGTCGCTGACCCGCGAGGCGCGCGGGTTCACGACGCCCAGCACGATCTCGACGACGATGCTGGCGGCGATCGCGCCGCCGATCGTCCAGAGCAGCACACCGGCGTACGGCGTCGAGGTCAGCCGCCCGTCGTCGGCCCGGCTCAGGATCACGGCCACGTAGCCGGCGTAGGCGACCGCGCTGACCACGAGCGTGATCCAGGCCCGCTTCTCCTGGTGCGTCATCACCGGCTCCTCGATGTAAAGAATTATTGACATGCCCAGAGTAAAGTTTCTTAGACTCGATGTCTAGAAAGTTTTACATCCCTGCTCGGAGGAGGACCCCAACCGTGGCCCGTACCCGTCACAGCTGTGCCGTCGTGCTCGCCGCCGTACTGGCGCTCGGCCTACCCGCCGGCTGCTCGCCGGGCACCCCGACCACCACGACACCGACGGTCACCGAAGGGTGGTCGTCCGCCGCCCCGATCACCGTCGACTTCGCGCCGCTGGAACGCGAGTTCGACGCCCGCCTCGGCGTGTACGCCGTCGACACCGGCACCGGCCACACCGTCACGCACCGGGCCGACGAGCGCTTCGCGTACGCCTCGACCTTCAAGGCCCTCGCCGCCGCCGCGGTGCTCGCCGCGACTCCGACCGAGGAACTGGACCGGGTCGTCAGCTACTCCCGCGACGACCTGGTCACCTACTCGCCGATCACCGAGCGGCACGTGGACACCGGCCTGTCGCTGCGCGCCATCGCCGACGCGGCGGTGCGCTACAGCGACAACACCGCCGGGAACCTGCTGCTCGATCGACTCGGTGGGCCGGACGGCTTCAAGCAGGTGCTGCGTGACCTCGGCGACGAGGTCACCGAACCGGCGCGATGGGAGACCGACCTCAACGCGTACGTCCCGGGCGACGACCGCGACACCAGCACGCCCCGCGCCCTGGCCACCACGTTGCGGGCGTACGCGGTCGACGACGCCCTCTCCGCGCAGGACCGGGCCGTGCTGGTCGACTGGCTCAAGCGCAACACCACCGGAGACACGACGATCCGGGCCGGCACGCCGGACGGCTGGGAGGTGGGCGACAAGACCGGTACGGCCGCCCACGGGACACGCAACGACATCGCGGTCGTCTGGCCGCCGGAGCGGGCCCCGATCGTGCTGGCCGTGCTCTCCAGCCGGGACCGGCCCGACGCCGACAGCGACGACTCCCTGCTCGCCCGGGCCGCCGAACTCACCCTCGACGCGTTGCGCCGAGGCTGACCGCCGGCCACCGGGTCGACCGGTGGTCGGATCCGGATGCTCGTCAGCGGGCCGACGCGGTGGCGGGACCGGTCAGGTCGAAGTCTGCGGTGACCGGGGCGGGTCCGACCCGTACCGGCCGTGCCCCGGAGACCTCCGCCGCGTTCGGGAACCAGCGGCTCGGCGCGTACGCGCAGTCGCAGCGCAGCAGCACCCGCTGCCCCGGCAGTAGCCGCAGGGTGTAGTCGGAGCCCACGTCGACGGTCCCCACCACGTCGCCGGTGCCCGCGTGGAAGGCGATCACCTGGGAATAGTTCGGCATCTCGTCGACGGTGATGGTGCCGCTGACCACGGTGCCCGCGACCAGCTTCTGGTCGGCGGTGACGGTCGAGCCGGCCCGGACCCGCACCGGACGCGCCTGCCTGCGGTCGGCGACGCCACCGGACCACTGGCTGGCCAGCCCGTAGCCGGTGTAGTAGAGCGGCCAGTGGTACGGCCCGAGGCCGGTGAGCGTGTAGCGGCCGTCGTCGTCGGTCATCGGGCCGTGGTCGCCGTACTTCGGATGGGGGACGACCGGCAGCGGCAGCACGTATCCGGCGGAGACCGGGGTGCCGTCCGCCGCGCGGGTGACCCGACCGGTGACCGTGCCCGGCGGGTCGAACCGGACCGTCGGGGCGGTGACCGTCCGGCCCGGTCGCACCTGGACGGTCGCCGCATGCTCCCGCTGGCCGGTGCCGCCGTGGCGGCCGACCCACTGCACGCCGTGCCGCGCGGTGTCATAGGGGCGGGCCAGCAGGTGGTAACGGCCGGGCGGCACGTCGGTGGCGAGCACCTCGCCTCCGTCGACGTCGGTGCAGCTGAGGTGGCGACCGGCCTGCTCCTCGCCGAGCGCCACGACGGTGAGCCGGTCGCGTTCGGCCGGGACCAGCCACACGCAGCCACGGGCGACGGCTCCGGTGGCCGCGTCCCGCAGCGTGGTCCGTACCTGGCCGGGGGTGGTGGCCGACGGGTGCCGGTGGGCGGAGGAGGTGACAGTGAGGGGCGCGGCGTCGCGCTGAGTGGGACCGGGGCTCGCCGTGGCGGCCTGCGGCAGGCTCACGACCAGCAGGGCGACGGTGAGTGGGACGGCGTGACGTAGTGACCGCGACATCGGCGGGATCCTCTCCACCCGGCGGACGAAATGCCCTCACGGTAGTCGCCGTGCAGGTGTCGTCACGCTTTGTGTCGGGAGGTGGTCAGGGGATCGGCCAGTCGTGGACCGGCCGGTTGCTGTGCATCAGCTCCACGTAGTGCCGCACCACCTCGCGCAGGGCGTCCGGGCGGTCCAGTTGGTCGGCCGACTCCAACCGGTGCAGGGTCGCCACCTGCCAACTGGCCCCGTTACGGCCGGTCAGGCAGCGCTGTTCGATGATGCCGAGCAGCCGGTCCCGCTCGTCGGGCTCGACACCCCACCGGTCCAGACCGTGGTGGGCCAGGGGCAGCAGGCGGCGCAGCACCAACTCGGTCACCGGCAGGTAGCCCAGGCCGGGCCAGAAGACGTGGGCGTCGATGCCGTGCCGGGCGCAGGTGTTGAAGTTCTCCTCGGCGGCGCTGAACGACATCTGCGACCACAGTGGCCGGTCGGCCTCGGCGAGTGCCCGGACCAGCCCGAAGTAGAACGCGCCGTTGGCGACGGTGTCCAGCACCGTCGGCCCGGCCGGCAGGACCCGGTTCTCCACCCGCAGGTGCGGTCGGCCCCGCACCACGTCGTAGACCGGCCGGTTCCACCGGTAGATGGTGCCGTTGTGCAGCCGCAACTCGGCCAGGTGCGGCACTCCTCCGGCGGCGAGCGTCTCGGACGGGTCCTCCGGATCGCAGACCGGCAGCAACGCCGGGAAGAAGCGCACGTTCTCCTCGAACAGGTCGAACACGGAGGTGATCCAACGTTCGCCGAACCAGACCCGGGGGCGTACGCCCTGGGTCTTGATCTCCTCGGGGCGGGTGTCGGTGGCCTGCTGGAACAGCGGAACCCGGGTCTCGCGCCACAACTCACGGCCGAAGAACAGCGGCGAGTTCGCGCCGAGCGCCACCTGGACCCCGGCGATGGCCTGGGCGGCGTTCCAGTAGTCGGCGAACTGCCCGGGGCTGACCTGGAGGTGGAACTGGGTGCTGGTGCACGCCGCCTCCGGCGTGATCGTGTCGACGGTGATCGCCAGCCGCTCCACCCCGTTGACGGCGATCCGCAGGTCCTCTCCCCGGGCCGCGAAGATCTGCTCGTTGAGCAGCGCGTAGCGGGGGTTGGCCGACAGCGTGGCGGCGGTCAGGTGCTCCGGCCGCACCGTGGGCAGGATCCCGATCATCACCAGGTACGCGCCGACCGTACGGGCCTGCTGGTCGGCCGCGTTCAGGCTGGCGCGTACGTGCTCCTCGAACTCGGCGGTGCCGACACCGGTCAGCCGCCGTGGTGCGACATTGATCTCGATGTTGAACTGGCCCAGTTCCGTCTGGAAGCTCGGGTCGGCCACCGCGCGCAACACGTCGGCGTTGCGCATCGCCGGCATCGACTCGGCGTCGACCAGGTTCAGCTCGATCTCCAGCCCGGTCATCGGCCGGTCGACGTCGAACCGGGACTCGCGCAGCATCTCGGCGAAGACGTCGAGACAGCGGCGCACCTTGTCCCGATAGCGTGCCCGATCCTGGCGGCTGAAGGTCTGTACGCCGACTTCCTCGCCCATTGGTCACCACCCTGTCACCGCTGGTACCCGGAACGTCGCACGTCCATGCCACCCCGCGCGGGTCGACGCCCACCGTCGCGGTACCGGTCCCCGCGCGGTGTCGCAGCCCTCGCCGACGCCGCGGCTCAGCTCACCGCAGTGCAGGCGGCCACCGTGGCGATGACCAGCACGCCCAGCACCGCCTGGAGCAACAGCGGCGGCCCCAGGTGCGACCACATGGTGGCGGTACGCGGCCGGAGCAACTGCCCCGTGGTCAGGTTGACGATCCGTTCGATCTTCGGCGCCAGGTCGGGATCACCCTGGTCGCGCAGGGTCAGCTGGACGTGGTCGGCCGGATGCAGTGCGCTCTGCGGCAGGTGCCCGTGCAGCTCCACCTCGTAGAGGCGGCCGTCGGCATCCCGTAGGCGGACCGGGGTGACCAGGTATTCGGGGCCCTTCTTCAGCTCCTTGAAGCTGCGCCGACCGGTGCCGGAGCCCGCCGAGAGCACGGCGCGTACCAGCCGGGCGAGCAGGCCCGCCACCCCGGCAGCCGCCAGCACCAACACCAGCACCGGCTGCCCCACCCGCACCTCCCGGGGATAGCCGTCCATCAGACGCACGATCTGCGCGGTGAGGATCCGCCCGGTGGGGTGCAGGCTGCGCCGGGAGTACGATGTCGCGTCCATGTCACCACCCAGAGTCCACGTGTGCCTACAGATCGTATCGATCCTCGAGGTTGAACGACGTGAATGAAAACTGGTCACGCGATTGCCGGCAGGTGACAAGCCCGACGGGGCGGGTAAGCGGTGGGCCGAGCTGGAAAGGGGTCGAGCATGCAGCTGTCCTTCCTGCGCCCGCTGTACCAGCGTCCAGGCCCGTGGTGCTCGGTCTACCTGGACGCCTCACTGGACACCGAGGACGCGCACGCGGCGCTCGATCTGCGCTGGCGCGGTCTGCAACGGCAACTGGCCGAGCACGGGGCGGACGAGCCGACGCTCGCCGCCATCGACCGGGTCGTCCGAGGGCACGACCCGATGCCCGGCGACTACGGGCTCGCCGTGTTCGGCACCCACGGGCAGGTGGTGCTCTCCGAGTACCTGTCCGCCCCGCCGCGTCGGGACCTGGCCTCCTACGATCCGCTGCCGCACGTGATGCCGCTGCTGGCCCAACGGGGTGAGCAGGTCGCGTGGGTGCGGGTGCTGGCCGACCGCACCGGCGCCGACGCGATGTCGGTCAGCGCCGGTGGGGTGCCGCGCCGGGCGCACGTGACCGGTCGGGAGAGCTACCCGCTGCGTCGGGTCCAGCCCGGTGGCTGGTCCCAGTCGCGCTACCAGCGGGCCGCGATGGAGGCGTGGCATCACAACGCCGGTGACGTCACCGCCGCGACCGTCGAGCTGGCCGAGCGGGTCGGCGCCGAGGTGGTGGTGGTGGCCGGTGACGTCCGCGCCACCGGCATGATCGCCGCCCAGATGCCGGACCGCTGGCAGGACATGGTGGTACGCACCGACGCCGGCTCGCGGGCCGGTGGAGCCGACCAGACGCTGCTGGACGACCTGACCGTGCAGACCATCGCCGAGGTGGCCGACCAGCGGGTGCACGCGGCCCTGGACCGCTTCGGCACGCAGGAGGACGTCGGCATGGGCCTCGACGCCGTGGTGGCCGCGTTGCAGCGCAACCAGGTCGACACCATGCTCATCGTCGACGACCCGTCGGCCGACGGTGAACTCTGGATCGGCCCGGCGGCCACCGACATCGCCACCGATCCGGGTCAACTGCCCACGGTCGCCGAACCGGAGCGGGTCCGGACCGACGCGGCGCTGGTGCGTGCCCTGGTGGGCACCGACGCCGAGTTGACCGTGCTCGGTCCGGACGAGGCGCCGCAACTGGTGGACGGGGTGGGCGCGGTGCTGCGCTACGTCGACCCGGTCACCCCGGGCCGGGGCGGTGCCTGAGCCGAGCATCGCCGACGCGGTCGTCAGCGGGCTGTCGGCCGGGCGGATTCCCCGGGTCTTCGGTCATCCGCAGGCGCCGGTCACGGCACTTGTCGACGCGCTCGACGCCACCGGTGGCGACCCGGAGTTCGTCCCGGCCCGCACTCCGGAGAGTGCCGCGCTGATGGCGGCCGGACACGCCCGCCGCACCGGTGACCCGGGTGTCTGCCTGGCGGCCGGCGGCACGTGCGCCGGTGGACTGCTCGCCGGGCTCGACGCCGCCCGCCGTGCCCACCTGCCGGTGCTCGCGGTCGTCGCCGAGCCGGGTCCGGTCCCGGGTGGCGAGGTGGGTGTCACCACCCGACTGCTCGCCGAGGTGTGCCACGACGTCCGGTTCGCCACCGACCCGGTGCGCGTGCCCCAGGCGATGGACGAGGCGCTGCGTGCCGCCTCGCGCGGTGGCGGCCCGGTGGGCCTGGTGCTGCCGTACCGGCCGGCGGACGGCCGGGCCCGGGTCGGGTCCCCGGGGTTCGCGGCGCGGCTGGTGCTCGACGAGCTGTCCACCCGGTTGCCGCCGACCGCGACGGTGGTCGTCGACGGCACCCTGCGCCTCGCGCACCCCCCGGGGGCACCCGGTGAGGTCGCCGTCGTGGGTCCGGCCGGGCTGCCCGGTGGCGCGTTGCCGTACGCCGTCGCCGTGAAGCTGGCCGCCCCCGACCGGCCGGTGGTCGCCCTGGTCGCCGACGACGGGATGCGCGCGCAGGGCCTGGCGGAGCTGGTCACCGTCGCCCGGCGGCGACCGGCGTGGCCGGACCCGCGCCTGGTGGTGCTGGTCTGCAACAGCCGCTCCGGTCATCCCCGGCACCTGGATCCGGCCCGGTCGGTCACCGACGACGTCCCCTACGCCGGCTGGGCCCGGCTACTCGGCCTGCACGGGGTACGCGTCGACCGGCCGGAGTTGGTCGGCGCGGCCTGGGACGAGGCGCTGAACGCCGACCGGCCGTCCGTGCTGGAGGTGCTGACGGACGCGTTGAGCCACCGCTCCGGCGGCACCATCTGCGACCTTGCTGCCTCGCCGCCGCCGGAGCCATCCCCGATGGTGCTGACCGGTGGTGGGCCGACGATGGCGGGCTGGCCGTTCTTGTCGGGAACGGACAAGATCCCCTGATTGATGCCGTCAGGTGGGCAGATGCCCTGTTTAACCCGCATCGTGGCGGGAAGCCGGGCCGCGTGGTGAGCGATCGAGGCAAGGTGGAGCCGGGGCGCAAGGTGCGCCCGGGACTGACGGCGGCGGGGGCCGGCATGGCCGGCGACCGTGTCGTGGCCGCCGACAGCACCGCCCGCACCCTGGTCGCGGCCACCGCCCGCGCCCTGCGTGGCAGCGACTGCGCCGACCTCGGACACGCCGGGCCGGTGTCCCGGTTCGCCGGCACGCCCGACCCGGTGCGGCGGGCCGCGGCGATCCGCTCCGCCGGCCGGATCGCGCTCACCGCGGGGCAGGCGGCCGAGGTCGACGCCGGCCGGGTCGCCCGCTGGTTCGTCGACCAGTACCCGCGTCGCCGGTATCCCGGGGTGCTGCTGGGCTCCCCGCACGGCGGTGTCGCACACCTGGCGGTGGCGCTGGGCATGCCCTGGCTGCCCGCCGGGTTCGAGATGGTGGCGCACTGGCCGCAGGGCGCGGTGGACCAACCCCGGGCCGCCCTGGACCACGGTGCGGCGCTCGCCGGGCGACTGCTGGCCGGCAACCCCGACCTGCACCTGAGGCAGGTGCACTGCCCGGCCAGCCGGGGCGCGCTGGCCGGGGCGACGGTGGCGTTGACCGGTCGCTGGCAGGCGCTGCCGACGGCGTACCGCAGCTTCCTGGCCGACCGGCTGACCCCCGGCGCGCCGGTGCTGATGCTGCGGGACACCCGGACCTGGCCGGTGGTCGACGCGGCCGACGGCCACAGCTTCCAGCTCGGCTGCCCGGCCAGCGGCCTGACCCCGGTGGACTTCCACCCCGACAGCCACGCGCTGCGGCAGGTGCTGCGCTCGGCCGGCGGCGACAGCACCCGATGGGACCCGCCGGAGATCTCCGCGCCGCCGGCCATCGCCGAACACGGCGTGGAGTCCGGTTTCGACCAGGGCGTACGGGACTGGACCTCGCGGCACGGCCACCCGTTGCACCGCATCCTGGTACCCGCCCCGGAGGCGCTCAGCGCGGCCATCGCCGACCTGTACCGGCGCTGGCTGCGCGCGGCCGGCAAGACCGGTGACCGCCTGGTGGTCGAGTGCGGTCGGCTGCTCGACCCGTGGCAGGTGCTCCGGGCCGGGCTGGTGCCCTACTGGTGCGAGAACGCCACCCGGCGCAGCGTCGAGCAGGTGGAGTGGTGGCTGGCCGGCAGCGAGTCGTTCACCTCGGTCGACGTGCTGCCGGAGCCGCCGGGCGTACGCTCACCGGCGCTGGCGGGTCTGCCGCAGTGGCTGGCGGTGGCCGGGTTCGGGCGGCGGCGACGGGCCCTGGACCGCGCCTCGGCGCGCGGCTACCCGGTCACCTCGGTACCCACCCGACGGGCCACCGAGGTGCTCCGCGCCCAGCCGTACGACCTGCCCAACCCGGCCCCGCTCGGGACCGCCGAGGCGCTCGCCGCACTGCGCGACAGCGGTCGGCACCACGGCCTGCTGATCTGTTGAGACCCAGCTGGCGAAACATCCTCGCGAACCCGTGATCCCGTGATTGAGTACCTACGGAGCGGGAACACCGCCGGCTGCGACGGGCTGATCACCTAGCGCGGCGTGGCGCCGTCACCCGCTGGCATCCCAGTACGTAACCCACTCACAGGCCCGTGCGTGCCCACGCGCGTGCCCGGTGTCGGTGAATCCGGGCGGGGTCCTTCCCGAGGGAGGCGCGGATGTTCGGACAGACCACCACAACCACACCACCACCCACCGATCGGGGGCTGGAGGATCTCGACGCGGCGGCGCTGGCGTACGCGGCGCGCATCGAGGGCCTGCCGCCGGAGCGTCGCCAGGAGGCACGCGACGACCTGGTCCGGTTCGCGTTGCCGTTCGCGGGCCGGTTGGCCCGCCGTTACCGGGGGCGCGGGGAACCGCTGGAGGATCTGGAACAGGTGGCCCGTCTGGGGCTGGTCAACGCGGTCGACCGGTACGACCCGGAACGCGGCTCGTTCACCGCGTACGCGGCGATCACCATCGTGGGTGAGATCAAGCGGCATTTCCGGGATCGCACCTGGGGTGTGCACGTGCCCCGTCGACTGCGTGACCTGATCCTCGAGGTGGGGCAGGCGACGGCGGCGCTGACCAGCGAGCTGTCCCGGGCGCCGACCGTGGCCGAGCTGTCGAAGCGGCTGGAGACGCCGGAGGCGGAGATCCTCGCCGCGTTGGAGTCGGCCGCCGGCTACAGCCCGGCATCGCTCAACGCGCCCGTCGGCGGGGAGAGTTCGGCGGAGTTCGGCGACCTCGTCGGCGAGTCGGACTTCGCGTTGGAGTCCGTCGACGACCGGGTGACCGTCAGTGGCCTGCTGCACCGGCTGCCCTGGCGGGAGCGGCGGATCCTGGCCATGCGGTTCTACGGCAACCAGACCCAGGCCGAGATCGCCGCCCGGTTCGGTATCTCCCAGATGCATGTGTCGCGGTTGCTGTCCCGGGCGCTGACCTGGCTGCGCCAGGCGATGCTCGCCGACGCGCCGCCACCCTGGCAGAACGGTCCCGCCGAGTCCGAGGCGGTCAACCCGTCGCGCGCCACGGCCCCGGTGCGGGGTCGTTGAGCGGATCGCCGGGGCGGTACCGACAGGTGCCGCCCCGACGCGTGTCCGTCGGTCAGTTCTCCGGCGTGTCCCCGGGGCCACGCGGATGCCGCCACCGGTCGGAGGACTCCTCGCGCTGCGCGTCCAGCGGGTTTCCCTCCGGCTCGTCGGTCCCCTCGAAGCTGGGCCGGCGTACCTCCTCGGGTTCCGGCACCTCCACCGGCCGGGCGCCGGACTGCGGTGCCGGTTGGTACGCGACCGCCTCCCGCGCGCCGTGCGCGCCCTCGGCGCTCGGTGACTCCGGCACGTGCGTCTCCCGGTGGATCTCGTCGCGGAAGTCCTGCGGCGGCCGGGTGGTCCGCTGTGGCAGGTCGCGGCCCAGGTCGGAGACGAGTTCGCCGTACTTGGCGTCGAACGCGGGACGCTCCGAGCGGATCCGGGGCATCCGGTCGAAGTTGCGCAGCGGCGGCGGGCAGGTGGTGGCCCACTCCAGGGAGTTGCCGAAGCCCCAGGGGTCGTCCACCGTCACCTCGGCGCCGTAGCGCCAGGACTTCCAGGCGTTGTAGATGAAGAACAGGGTGGACGCCCCCAGCACGAAGGAGAAGATGCTGGAGACCGTGTTCATCGTGGTGAACCCGTCGGTCGGCAGATAGTCGGCGTACCGCCGGGGGAAACCCTTGCTGCCCAGCCAGTGGTGCACCAGAAAGGTGCCGTGGAAGCCGATGAACATGCTCCAGAAGTGCAGCTTGCCGAGCCGTTCGTCGAGCAGCCGCCCGGTCATCTTCGGCCACCAGAAGTAGAAGCCGGCGAAGAGCGCGAAGACCACCGTGCCGAAGACCACGTAGTGGAAGTGGGCCACCACGAAGTAACTGTCGTGGGTGTGCCAGTCGGCCGGGGGACTGGCCAGTAGCACCCCGGTGAGCCCACCGAGCAGGAAGGTCACCAGGAAACCGATGGAGAACAGCATCGGCGTCTCGAAGGTGAGCTGGCCCTTCCACATGCTGCCGATCCAGTTGAAGAACTTCACGCCGGTCGGCACCGCGATCAGGTAGCTGAGGATGCTGAAGAACGGCAGCAGCACCTGGCCGGTGGTGAACATGTGGTGCGCCCACACCGTCATCGACAGCACGGTGATGGTGACGGTGGCCAGCACCAGACCGGTGTAGCCGAAGATCGGTTTGCGGGAGAAGACCGGAATGACCTCGGTGATGATGCCGAAGAACGGCAGCGCGATGATGTAGACCTCGGGGTGGCCGAAGAACCAGAACAGGTGTTGCCAGAGCATCGGCCCGCCGGTGTCGGGGTTGAACACCTGCGCGTCGAGCAGCCGGTCGGCGCTCAACGCCAGCAGCGCGGCGGCCAGCAGCGGGAAGACCAGGATCACCAGCACGCTGGTGAAGAGCATGTTCCAGGTGAAGATCGGCATCCGGAACATGGTCATGCCCGGCGCGCGCAGGGTCAGGATCGTGGTGATCAGGTTGACCGCGCCGAGGATGGTGCCCAGACCGGAGACCACCAGCCCGATCACCCACAGGTTCGCGCCCACGCCGGGGGAGTGCTCGCTGGTGCTCAGCGGGGTGTACGCGGTCCAGCCGAAGTCGGCCGAGCCGCCCGGGGTCAGGAACCCGCTGACCACCATCAGCCCGCCGAACAGGTAGAGCCAGTAGGCGAGCGCGTTGAGCCGGGGGAACGACACGTCCGGCGCGCCGATCTGGATCGGCACGATGTAGTTGGCGAAGCCGAACGCCGCCGGAGTGGCGAACAGCAGCAGCATCACCGCGCCGTGCGAGGTGAACAGCTGGTTGTACTGCTCGGCGGCGAGGAACTGCAGACCCGGCCGGGCCAACTCGGCCCGGATCAGCATGGCCTCGATCCCGGCGAGCAGGAAGAAGCCGAACGAGGTCAGCAGGTAGAGCAGACCGATCTGCTTGTGGTCCGTGGTCGCCAGGAACCTGACCAGCTTGCCGCCCGGCAGCGGCCGGCGCAGCGGTCCGGGATAACCGCCGAACCGGGCCGGCGCGAGAATGGCCGGCCCCCGGTCCTGTCCGGGTTCGGTGGATACCCGCTTGGGCATGAGCGCTCACCCCGCTGACGACGGATAGGGACAGGCGTGGCTACCCACCCCGTCGACCATGTAACCAGGCGAGAGGGCTAATTTCGGTCAATTCGCCGGTAGTGTGGCCCAGACGGCCTTTCCGTCGCCGGCCGGGGCGCTGCCCCAGCGGTCGGCTAGCTCGCGTACCAGCAGCAGCCCTCGGCCACCCTCGTCGCGCTGCCCGGCCTTGCTCGGCCGGACCACGGCGCTGCTGCTGTCGACCACGGCCAGGTGCAGCCAGGGTCGGTGCAGGGTCACCGTCACCTGCATCGGGGTGCCGGCGTGCCGGACCACGTTGCCGACCAGTTCACTGAGCACCACCGAGGCCGGGCCGACCGCCTCGGGCAGGTTCCACCGGGCACACGCGTCGGTCACCAGCTCCCGGGCCCGCCGGCAGGCCGTCGCCACCGGATCCAGGCGCAGCCGCAGACGGGTCACGGCGGAGGCGTCGGCCACCCGGCTCGCCTCGTCGCAGCTGTCCCGCACCGCCAGCACCCGGCAGGCCGTCGAGTCGGCCAGCAGCGCGGCGGCGTCCGGGTGCGGCGCGCAGAGCACCAGCGGCACGACCGGCCATCCTGCGGCGCGGCGCGCGACGGCCGCGAAGACGGACACCGCCAGGTGGTCCCGCACGGCGAGCCCGGTCAGGTCGACCACCAACGCGTCCGGCTGCCGGTCCAGGCACTCCTCCAGGAACGCGTACGCCTGGCGCATCGAGGTGATGTCGAGGGTGCCGGTGAGGCGCACGACGGCGGGTGCTCCGTCGTGTACCTGGCAGGTGATCCGGCTCGCCATCTCCGCCCTCGTCTCGGCGCTGTCCGCAGAGCCAGGCAGGTACCCGGCGGTTGACCGGGCGAAACGCCGCGACCGGGGCGGCCTGCGTCACGCCGCGGCGACCCGACGGCGTGGCAGTTGGTGCCGCAGCTGCGCCAGTGGGGGCCGTTCCTCCACAGCGACGTCGCTGACCACGATCTCCCGGTCCAGGTTCGGCAGCGCCTCGGAACCGCCCCGACGGAACTGGGTGAGCAGGGCGGTGGGCAGCATGTCCGGGTTCGCCCAGCCTCGGCGCTGCAACCGGGACCAGGCGGTGAGCATGATCTGGGCGGCCATCCGGCCCAGCGCGGCGGTGTCCTGGTGCCGGTGCTTGCGCTCGCCGAGATCCACCTGGGCCAGCGCGTCCAACCCGACGAGTTCGAGCAGGTCGATCAGCATGGCGGTCTCGACGCCGTAGCCGGAGACGAACGGCACCCGCGCCAGCACCTCCCGGCGGCCGGCGTACTCACCGGCGAGCGGCTGGACGAACCCGGCCAGTTCCGGCCAGAACAGGTTCAGCATCGGCCGGGCCATCAGCTCCGTGACCCGGCCACCGCCGTCGGCCTCCACGCCGCCGGTGCTCACCAGGGGCCGGTGGTAGAAGCCCTTGACGAAATCGACCGACGGGTCGGTCAGCAGCGGGCCGAGCAGCCCGGTGACGAAGTGCGGTCGGAACTCGCGCAGGTCGGCGTCGACGAAGGCCACCACGTCGCCCTCCGCCGCCGCCAGACCCGCCCAGAGCGCGTCGCCCTTGCCGGTCAGCTGGGGCAACCCCCGGGTCATCACGTCCTGGCTGACGACCTCGGCACCGGCGGCCCGGGCCACCGCCGCGGTGCGGTCGGTGGACCGCGAGTCGACCACGATCAACTCGTCGACCAGGGACACCCGGTCCATCAGGTGTTCGCGGATGGTGGCCACGATCGCTCCGACGGTGGCCTCCTCGTTGCGCGCCGGCAGCACCACGCTGACCCGGCTGTCTCCCTTGGCCCGCAGCAGGCGTCGGGTCGGCCAGTCGGCCGCCGAGGTGGTTCGGTAGGTGGCCCAGGCCTCCACCACCGGCGAGACCAGAGATTCGTCGTTGCGCACAGGCACCCCCTCGTCTGCGGGAAGACCGGGAGTCGACTTTCCCAGCACCCCGCACGCTAACCGGATCGCTCTCCAGCTTGATCAGCACCGTGCGCCGTCCCCGTTCCCGTCCGATGAACCTTTGATTGCGTTCGATCGACCTCCCGCGATGTCGGAACGGGGCGGGTGGGACGTTCAAGATCGCCCCGGTCGCGTACCGTTGCGGCTCATGGGTGTGTCGCAACGCTTGAAGACCAGGTTCCGCCGGTTCCTCCAACGCCCGGGGACGACGGTCGATCTGGCCCCGCTGGAGAAGCTGCTGCCGGTCATCGAGGCCCGCGAGGAGGAGATCTCGGCGTTCGACGACGCCGAACTCACCGAGGCGGCGGCCACGGCGACGAGCTACGAGGAGATCTGCGCGCTCGGCCGCGAGGCCGCCCGTCGAGGCATCGACCAGCGTCCGTACGACGTCCAGCTGTTGGGTGCCATGTCGCTGCTGTCCGGCAAGGTCGCCGAGATGGCCACCGGTGAGGGCAAGACGCTCACCGCCGCGATCGCCGCGTACGGGCACGTCCGGCTCGGCAACGGGCCGGTGCACGTGCTGACCGTGAACGACTACCTGGCTCGCCGCGACGCCCAGTGGATGGAGCCGATCTACACCCTGCTCGGGCTCACCGTCGGCTGGGTCAACGAGGCGTCCACCCCGGTCGAGCGGCGTGCCGCGTACGCCTGCGACGTCACCTACGTCTCGGTCAGCGAGGCCGGTTTCGACTTCCTCCGCGATCAGCTCGTCACCGACATCGAGGACCGGGTGCAGCGCCCGCTGCGTACGGCGATCGTCGACGAGGCCGACTCCATCCTCATCGACGAGGCCCGGGTGCCGATGGTCCTGGCCGGCTCGGTCCCCGGCGAGCAGGACCCGGTGCACACCGCCGCCGCGCTCGTCCGTGGCCTGCGCAAGGGCCGGCACTACACGGTGGCCGAGGACGGCCGCAGTGTCGCCTTCACCTCCGCCGGCCTGGCCGCCGTGGAGGCCAAGCTCGGCATCGACCTGTACGACGAGGAGAACGTCGAGCAGCTCTCGGCGGTCAACGTGGCGTTGCACGCGCACGCCCTGCTGCACCGGGACGTGGACTACATCGTCCGGGACGGCACCGTCGAACTGATCGACGAGATGCGGGGGCGGGTCGCCCAGCGGCGCCGCTGGCCCGACGGGCTCCAGGCGGCCGTGGAGGCCAAGGAGGGGCTCGACGCCACCGCCGAGGGCGAGGTGCTCGGCACCATCGCCGTGCAGGCGTACGTCGGGCTCTACCCGATCGTCTGCGGCATGACCGCCACCGCGGTGCTCGTCGGCGACCAGCTGCGGGAGTTCTTCGGCCTGGAGGTCGCGGTGATCCCGCCGAACACCCCGTGCGTGCGGGTCGACGAGCCGGACCGCATCTACGCCACCCGGGCGGAGAAGGAGGAGGCGCTGATCGACGAGATCCAGCGCTGCCACAGCGTCGGGCGTCCGGTGCTGGTCGGCACGCTGGACGTCAAGGAGTCCGAGCAGCTGGCCGCTGGGCTCAACGCCGCCGGGGTGCCGTGCGTGGTGCTAAACGCCAAGAACGACGACGAGGAAGCGGCGATCATCGCCGAGGCCGGCGCGTTCGGCGCGGTCACCGTCTCCACCCAGATGGCGGGCCGGGGCGTGGACATCCGCCTCGGCGGCAGCGACCAGTCCGACCGGGATCGGGTGGCCGAACTGGGCGGTCTCTACGTGATCGGCAGCGGTCGACACGACAGCCGTCGCGTCGACGACCAGCTGCGCGGCCGGGCCGGTCGTCAGGGTGATCCGGGTGGGTCGGTCTTCTTCGTCAGCCTGGAGGACGACCTCGTCGTCCGGCACGCCGGTGACTCGGTGCCGCCGTCGCCCCGGATGAACGCCGATGGTCTGGTCACCGATCCGCAGGTGGACTACGCGGTCGAGCACGCCCAGCGGGTCGCGGAAGGGGTCAACCACGAGATCCACCGCAACACCTGGCGCTACAGCGTGGTGATCGAACAGCAGCGCAAGGCCCTCGCCGAGCGGCGGGAGCGGCTGCTCACCAGCGACGTCGCGGCGCTGATGCTGCTGGACAAGATGCCGGAGAAGGCCGCCGAGATGGACGAGGACCTGCTGGCCCGGGTGGCCCGGTCGATCGCCCTCTACCACCTCGACCGGCTCTGGGCCTCGCACCTGGCCGAGTTGTCGGAGGTCCGCGAGGGCGTGCACCTGCGGGCCCTGGGCCGGCTCGATCCGCTGGACGAGTTCCACCGGGCGGCGGTTCCGGCGTTCACCGAGCTGGTGCCGGCGATCGAGGCGCGGACGCTGGAGACCTTCGCCGAGACCGAGTTCGACGAGGACTGGGAGCCCGACTCGACGGAACTGGTCCGGCCCAGCGCCACCTGGACGTACCTGGTGCACGACAACCCGTTCGGTTCCGAGCTGGACCGGTTGATCGCCTCCGTCGGTCGCCGCCTCGGCGGGGGTTCTCGCTGAGGTCGTCCGGTCCGGTCCACCCCTCCTGGTGGCACCCGTACGCTGGGAGGGCCCCGATTTGCGCCGTTTCGGCCGTTGTTGTCGGGGGTAGTAGCGCGATCGTGATGTCGAGGACGGCTACCTGTGTGCGGGCCGAGTCGAGGAGGAGACGGGTGACGACGCTGACCGGGCGTACCGGAGCCGCGGACCGGTGAACCTGGAGACGACCGCACCGCTGGGGGAGACGCTCGGCGTGCTGGAGACGGCTGCCCTGCTCCGGGAGTTGACCGCCGGGCTGATCGCCGTCGACGACTTCGACGCGGCGCTGTCCGCGCTGGTCCGGATCACCCGGGACGCCCTCGCGGGGGTCACCTGGTGCGGGTTCACCGCCCTGCGGGCCGGTGAGCCGGCGGGCGTGGCCGCCTCCGACCCTCGGCTGGGCGGGCTGGACGACCTGCGGTACGGCCCGGACACCCCGGCGATGGACGCGATCCGTCGCCGGGAGATGGTCGGCGCGGAGGAACTGGATGCGGAACCGCGCTGGCCGGACTGGACGACCCGGGCCCGCGAACTGGGCGTACGCGGGGTGATCTCCGCGCCCGTGGACATCGACGACCAGGTCATCGGCGCGGTCAACCTGTACGCCGCAGAGTCCGACGCGCTGACCCCCGGGCACCAGTTGACCGCGATGCTGCTGGCCGAGCACGCCGGTCTGCTGCTGGCGGCCGTACGCGGCCGGGAGAAGCGGGCCGCCCTGATCGTGCAGCAGGACACCGTGCTGCTCAACGACGGCGTGATCGGCCAGGCCGTCGGCGTCATCATGACCCAGCGCGGCTGCCCGGCCGAGGAGGCCCTCGAGGTGCTGCGCAGCGCGGCGGCGTCGTTGTCCATCCCGTTGCGGGAGGTGGCGGAGCGGCTGGTCAGCACGGTCTCCCGACCCCGGGACAACTGATCGGGGCGTGTCGTTTCGCCCGGCTGGCACCCGGGTAGCACCCTGGGCTGATGGACTGAGCCGATCCCAGGGGGACCACGATGCAGAGCCGGCTGCGGGTGCAGGGGCACCCCATCCAACCGATGTTGGTGACCTTTCCGTACGGGCTCTTCGTCTGTGCCGTCATCTTCGACCTCGCCGACGTGGTCGGTGGTCCGGCCTTCCTCGGCGAGGTCGGCTACTGGACGGCGGTGGCCGCTCTGGTGGCGGCGGCGTTGACGGCGGTGGCCGGGATGGTCGACCTGTGGGACGTGCCGCCGGACCGTACCCGCCGCACGGCGATCAGCTTCAACGTCGTCAACGCGGCGATGGCCGGGTTGTTCCTGCTCTCCTGCCTGGTCCGGGCGGACGCGACGAACCGTGGCGTCACCCCGGCGCTGCTGGTCGTCGAACTGCTCGCTCTCGCCGTCGGCGGGGTGGGCGTACACCTCGGCGCGCGGCTGATGCGCCACTTCGAGGCCGGCCGTCGTGAGTCGGCGAGCGTCGACATCGTACGCGGCCTCGACGGTCCCACCGTCGAGGTGGTGCGGCCCCGCCCTTAGGGCCGCAGCAGCGCGAGCATCTCGGGCAGGTCGAAGAACTCGGCGGTGGCGACCGCGGACGGATCGCCGCCGTCGGGGTCGGCGCCGGCGTCGAGCAGCGCGCGGACCGCCTCGGCGTTCTTGCGGAACACCGCCGCGGCCAACGCTGTCTGTCCCCGGTCGTTGGCCCGACCGTGATCGGCGCCCCGTTGCAGCAGTGCGCGCACCGTCTCCGGGTGGGCGTGGTAGGCCGCCAGGATCAGCAGGGTGTCGCCCTTGTGGTTGGTCAGGTTGACCGGTAGCCCCGCGTCGACGTACCCGGCGAGTTCCGCGGTCGCGCCGTCGCGCGCCAGGTCGAACATCCGGTGCGCGAATTCCAGGGTCTCGGCGTCGAGTTCGTCGCTCACCGGTTCAGGTTAGTCGGCTCCACCGCACCGCCACCGGCCGCCAGCCGATCGGCGGGCTTGCCGACCCGCCCACGTCCGGGTGAACGATACGGCCGCGTCGTCCCAGATCGTAGGAATGCCTACTAAACCTATAGGGTTTACCTTCTAAGCTGGTCGAGACAATCCGCCGACGACCGTCGTGAGGACCACATGCCTGCCGAACCCGTCACCGAACCGGACCTGTTCGCCGTCGCCCGTCGCTGGGCCGCCGATCCCGCGAGTTGGCCGGTGCCGGTGTGCTTCGATCCCGTCAGCCGGTGGTACGCCCGGTTGGCGGCCCACGACGACCACGAGGTGTGGGCGCTGAGTTGGCTACCCGGTCAGGGCACCGACCTGCACGACCACGGCGGCTCCTCCGGTGCCTTCCTGGTGGTTTCGGGCACCCTCACCGAGGAGACCGTCAGCGGTGGCCGGTTGCGACCGCACCTGCTCGCCGCCGGCTCCGGCCGCCGGTTCGGCCCCCGACACCTGCACATGGTGACCAACAAGCACGCCGAGCCGGCGGTGAGCGTCCACGTCTACGGTCCGGCGCTGCGCCGGATGGTCCGCTACCACCTCGAGCAGGGTCGGCTGCTGGTCGCCGAGGTGGCCGAGGCCGGCGTGGCATGGTGAGACGCCGACCGGTCACCCCGCCCGCCTTCGGTACCGATGATCTTTCCTGGAAGGAATCGCCGATGTCACAGGCCGATCCCGTCGCCGGCTGTCCGGTGCCGGTGCCACCTGCGGGCTCGCGGGGGATCGACGAGATCCTCGCCGCCGCCCGCGCCCGGCTCGACCGCCTCGACCCCGAACAGGCGCATCTGGCGTACCGGACCGGTGCCCTGCTGGTCGACATCCGTCCCGCGGCGCAACGGGCCGCACACGGCACCGTGCCGGGCGTGCTGGCCATCGAGCGCAACGTCCTGGAGTGGCGGCTGGACCCCCGGTGTCCGGCCCGGCTGCCGCAGGCGGTCGGCTACGACCTGTCCGTGGTGGTCCTCTGCCAGGAGGGCTACACCTCGTCACTGGCCGCCGCCTCGCTCCAGGATCTCGGGCTGCACCGGGCAACCGACGTGGTCGGCGGATTCGCCGCCTGGCAGATAGCCGGCCTGCCGGTGCTCGGACCCACCGCGCCACCCGCAACGTCCACTCTCGCGCCCCCGGCGACCGCCGGCCGGGCGTACCACTGAACCGCCACGCCCCACCCGGCGTTGCGGTAGTCCCAGGAGGTCACCGTGTCCGTCGTCGCTCTCGGCCCGCGCCAGCACCCGCCCCGTCACACCAGCCGGACCCGGTTGGCGCGACCGCGTACCCGGCCGACCCTGACCATCACCGTCGACCTCGCGTCCGGCCAGGTGAGCCCACGCCTGAACCGGCTGTTCGAGCTCCTCGGGGAGATCGTCGAGTCGGGTGAAGCACGACTGTCCCGCTCCGACGCTCCGGCCCCCGCCGCGACCGACCCGAACCTGGTCCGGATCCTCACCGGCCCGCGTGCCGTACTCCAGGGTGACCGGACGATCCCGCTGACCCGAATCGAGTACGACCTGCTGCTGTTCCTGGCCGAGCGGCCACGACGGGTGTTCACCCGGCTGCAGCTGCTGCATTCGGTCTGGGGCTACGACCACGCGGTGGCCCGCACCGTCGATGTGCACGTCCGTCGACTCCGCGCCAAGCTGGGCGGCACCTCGCTGCTGACCACCGTCCACGGTGTCGGCTACCGCCTCGCCGACGACGCGCAGGTGATCGTCGAACGCTGAAACCCGGACGGGGCGGGCACCCGCGCGCACACTCACGCAGACCCCCGCGACGACTCGCGGGGACGCCTCGTGAGTCGGCGCGGGTGTCCCGTTCGCGTGACGGCCTTGTCATGGGAGCGCGAACAGTCGACGTCACGCCGGGTGCGCGCATCTCGCCCGGGATGTCCAAAACGGCATCGGCCACCCCCCGTATCAGGTCAACTTGGCGACTCTGCTGTAATCATCTGGCCTCGTACGCAGAGCGAGCGGACGGCTCCGATGTGTCGGTCAATTGTCACATTCATGCAACGCAGTCGCCCCTTGACCCTCGCACAGGCGCCGGGAAGCATCGATAGAGCGGCGTCCCGGGGCCGTGGGGAAAGCCCGGACCAGCCAAGGAGGACCATGTCGGTCAGCCCCGCTTCGTCGCGCGCCGGATGGCATACGTCCCAACCCGCGGTGCCCGGTCGGCCTCCCGGCGGTCAGCGTCGTCCCGCCAACACCGTCGCCCCGGTGCTCACGGTGACCCTCTCCATACCCCTGGCGTGTGAGGAGTCGCTGACGCCGGCCGCGCGTCGGCTGCTCGACGCGGCGCGGGAGATGCTGGAGCGCGGCGAAGGCACCATCACCACCGTCAGCCCGGTCGTGCCGGAGCGTCGCGGTGAGAGCGTTCCGGCGGGTCGTACGCCGTCCCGGCAGCTCGCGCCCGCCATTCCCACCCTGCACATCCTGGCCTCCTCCCGGTCGGTGCTGCGTGACGGCGAGCCGTTGCCACTGACCCGGCTGGAGTTCGACCTCCTGCTGCATCTGGTCGCGAACCCCCGCCGGGTCTTCACCCGCCTCCAGTTGCTCAACGCGGTCTGGGGGTACGAGCACGCCGGTGTCCGTACCGTCGACGTGCACGTGCGCCGGCTGCGCGGCAAGGTCGGGGTGGACGTCCCGCTGGTCACCACCGTGTACGGCGTCGGCTACCGGTTGTCCGACGACGCCCGGGTCACCCTCGACCGCGCCGGCTGACCGGTTGTCGGATCGGGCGGGTGCCGGAGCCGGCCCACCCGGCCGGGACGGGCACGGCGGTGTCGACCAACGGGCACCATGGTCGGATGCGTGTGCGTCCCATCTCGCCGCCGCTGCTGATCACCGAGTTGGCCGAGCGGCTCGCCGGTGAGGTGTCGAGCGGGCGGCTGCGGGTCGCGGTGGACGCAGCCCCGGCTGCCCGCCCCGACCAGCTGGCCGAAGCCCTGGTCGATCCACTTCGTGCCCTCGGCCACCCGGTGCTGCACGTACGCGCCGACGACTTCCTGCGCCCCGCCTCGCTGCGCCTGGAACGCGGCCGGACCAATCCGGACGCGTACTACGAGGGCTGGGTCGACGAGGCCGGACTGCGCCGGGAGGTGCTGGACCCGGCAGGGCCGGGCGGATCCGGCCGGGTGTTGCCGTCGCTCTGGGACGCCCGGACGGACCGGGCCAGCCGGGCCGCGTACGTCGATCTGCCGCCCGGCGGGGTGGTGCTGGTCAGCGGCGCGTTCCTGCTCGGCGGCGGACTGGCCTTCGACGTCGTCGTACACCTGGAGATGTCACCTGCGGCGCTGCGCCGACGCACCGACCCTGACCTGGCCTGGACCCTGCCCGCGTTCGACAGGTACGCCGCCGAGGTCGCGCCCGCCGGCTTCGCCGACGTGCTGGTCCGGGTCGACGACCCGCGTCGCCCAGCGCTCGTGGAATCCGTCGACGACCCGGTTTGAGCCCCACCCCCTTGGGGTAAACGCGGTGCTCACAGCGCCCGGGTGACGACAACCTGGGCGGTATGACCGGGTGCGGAGCGTCCCGCCCGCGCAGACCATATGGCCCAGGAAAGGCAGGCAGCGATGCTCGTCCATGACACGGTCGGCACCAGCCGGTCCCAGGCGGAGATCGACCAGATCCGGCTCTCCCTGCAGGCCCGCCACGACGAGCTGACCGAGGAGTACCAGCAGGCGGTGCAGCAGAGTCAGGTGCTGCGGCTCGTCGAGGTCGGCGACACCGCCGGCGACGACCAGGCCGACAGCGGCACCAAGACGGCCGAGCGGGATACCGCGCAGTCCCTGCTGCGGACCATTCTGGACCGTCGGGCCCAGTACGAACACGCCCTGGCCCGGCTGGCGGAGGGTACCTACGGCTTCTGCGAGGGCTGCGCCGCGCCGATCCCGGTCGAACGGCTGGAGATCTTCCCGTCGGCCACCACCTGCGTCACCTGCAAGCAGACCCGCGAGCGGCGGGCGGCCTGACCCGAGATCCTCGCCGGTCGGTCCGGGACGCGACGGACCCCACCCATCCTGGTGGGCACCGCGTCCCGGACCGACCGGAGCGCGCGTTGCCCCGACGGCTCGGCCGCGCCCCGGCCGAGCCGTCATCCACGCCCGGCCCGACGCGAACCGGCCTGACGCGAAGCGGCCGGGCGGGTTTCACCCGGGCGGGGTGAGGACCGCTCACCCGGTCGACGCCGAGCATGGTGGCAGAGGCGCGGTGCTTCTTTGATGGTCCGCGCGGAGCGGCACCACGGAGGTGGTTGACGATGACTGCTGGGCAGGTAGCGCGGCGACGAGGGAGCGCGGTGCTGCACGTCGTCGGAGCGTCCATGCAGTCTCGCCGGGCGCCGCGGATCGGATGGGCCAGTCCCATCCGGCGTCGGCGTGGCCCGGTGGGTCCGCCGCGACGTCACGACGATCGACGGTGGCAAACCGACCAGTGGGGGTGGACAGATGGCTGAGCAGTTCCAGTCCGCGATCGAGTCCTCGATGGACAAGACCAACCTGATTCTGAAAGACATCGAACAGGCGTACGGATGGTCGAAGGAGCAGCGCAACCAGTCGTACGCGGCGTTGCGTACCGTGTTGCACCTGCTGCGTGACCGGATGCCGATAGAGGAGAGCGTCGAGTTCTCCGCGCAGTTGCCGATCGTGTTGCGCGGCGTCTACTTCGACGGCTGGCAGCCGCAGAACGTCCCGATCAAGCTCAACCGGGACGACTTCCTCTACGAGGTCCGGCAGGGCTTCCCGTACGACGTGAAGGGCGGCCCGCAGCGGGTGGTCCAGGTGGTCCTGGACAGCCTGCGCCGGCACGTGACCCAGGGCCAGTGGGACGAGGTCAAGGACACCATGCCCAACGACCTCGCCCGGATCATGCCCTGACCCGGCACCTCACGACCCGCCCGCCGATGCCCGGACGGAACGGTGAACCGGTCATGCCGGACTGTTCGGGCAATTACCGTGGAACCTGGTGTGGTTAGAGAAGATCGGCAGCGGGGTACCACCCGCGGCAGGACGCACCCGACCAACGGCGGCGGGGGCGGGTCAATCCGAGGGAGCACGATGCCACTCAACGACGATGACATGCAGACCACCAGCGGCGGCGGGGCGGAGGGCCCGGCCGACGGTGGTGCCACTCCGGGTCAGCACGACGGCGGCGCTGACGGCAGTGCCGAAGGCCCGGCCGACGGTGGTGCGACCCCGGGTCAGCACGA
>NZ_VCJO01000004.1:271862-455916 GCF_009712475.1 Micromonospora sp. CP22 | reverse complement strand
CCGGGTCAGCACGACGGCGGCGCTGACGGCAGTGCCGAAGGCCCGGCCGACGGTGGTGCGACCCCGGGTCAGCACGACGGCGGCGCTGACGGCAGTGCCGAAGGCCCGGCCGACGGTGGTGCGACCCCGGGTCAGCACGACGGCGGCGCCGACGGCGCCGCGCGGTAACGGGCCGCCATGACGCGTCTCGACCCGCCGGGCGGCCACGGCCGCCCGGCGGTTCCGTCTCCGTCCGCGAACGTGCCCGTCCGCGACGAGCCCGCCGAGCGGGAATCGGCTGTTGCCGCCCTGGCCCGCTGCGTCAGCGTGGAGGCGGAGAAGTTCGCCGCCGCGCACTGGGGGCGTACTCCGCTGCTCTCCCGCGCGGCCGAGCTGCCCAACCCGGCCGGCTTCACCGACCTGCTCAGCCCCGCCGACGCCGACGAACTGCTCAGCCGGCGTGGCCTGCGTACCCCCTTCCTGCGGGTGGCCAAGGACGGCCAGGTGCTGCCGGCGGGCCGGTACACCGGCGGTGGCGGTGCCGGCGCCGAGATCGACGACCAGGTTCTCGACGAGAAGGTCCTCCAGCTGTACGCCGACGGCGCCACCCTGGTCCTGCAAGGGTTGCACCGCACCTGGCCGGCGCTGATCGACTTCACCCGGGACCTGAGTCTGGCCGTCGGCCAGCCGTTGCAGGTCAACGCCTATCTGACCCCTCCGGACAGCCAGGGCTTCGCCACCCACTACGACACCCACGACGTCTTCGTGCTCCAGGTCGACGGCCGCAAACACTGGCGGATCCACCCGCCGGTGCTGCCCGACCCGCTGGAGCGGCAGCCGTGGGGCGGCCGGGCCGACGAGGTCGCCGCGACCGCGCAGGGCCCGGCCGCGCTCGACGTGGTGCTGGAACCGGGCGACGCGCTCTACCTGCCCCGGGGGTGGCTGCACAGCGCCCAGGCCCAGGAGTCCAGCTCACTGCACCTGACCGTCGGCATCCGGGCGCTGACCCGGTACGCGCTGGTCGAGGAACTGCTTGCGTTGGCCGCCGAGGATCAGCGGCTGCGGGCGACCCTGCCGTTCGGCACTGACGTGGCCGACCCGGACGCCATCGAACCGGAGTTGACCGAGACGGTCGAGGCACTACGGGAGTGGCTGCTGCGAGCCGACCCGGCGGCGGTGGCCGCCCGACTGCGTCGGCGGGCCTGGTCGGCGTCGCGACCGGCACCGATCCGCCCGATGGCCCAGGCCGCCGCGATCACCGCGCTGACCGCCGACAGCGTCGTCACGGCCCGTCCGGGGCTGCGCTGGCAGCTCGTCGCCGAGGGGGCGCGGGTGACGCTACGCCTGTTCGACCGGACCATCAGCCTCCCCGCGCAGTGCGAGCCCGCGGTGCGGGCCCTGCTCGCCGGTCAGGCGATCCGCGTCGGTGACCTCCCCGGCCTCGACAGCGACGCCGACCGCCGTACCCTCACCCGTCGTCTGCTGCGCGAGGCCGCCCTGGTCCCCGCCTGAGCAAACCCTGCCCCTGCCCTTCAGGGCAGGGGCAGGGTCAACAGGAGGAGAGTGGTGGTCAACCCGGCGATCACCACGATGAGGACGGGACGTGGGCTCAGCACGGCGTGCTGGCGATCGGCGATCACACGGGCCGGGATCAGGCCCAGCACCGGCCCGAGCAGCGTCACCACCAGGGCCAACACCGGCAGGCCGACGGCCAGGTCACCGTCGTCGCGTGCGCCGAGGGCGCGCACGAGCGCGCCCAGCGCGTACGCCACCATCGCGCCGAGGACCCCGCACAACGCCAGCAGCGGGTTGACGTTGCCCGGCAGTTCGCCGGGTTGCCGGGTGCGGCGCAGCAGATCGCGTACCCCCTCCAGCAGCACGGCCGGATCACCGGTGGCCTCCGGGGCGGGAGTCGGGGGTGCCCCGGCACGTCGCCCGCCGCCGCCCAGCCGGGAGTTCAACTCCTGCCAGAGCACTGCCGCCTCGGCCTCCACCCGCTCCTGGGCCTGGCGGGCGGCGAGCAGTTCCCGCTCGGCCCGGTTCACCTCGTCGGCGGACTCGGCCACCGCCCGGTCCGCCGCCGCGCACTGCTGCTCGTACCACTGCTGCGCCTCGGCGCGCTGCTCCCGCACCCGGGCCGTCAACTCGGCGAGCCGCCGGAGCTGGGCGTGGTAGGTCTGGCTGGTGGCCGGTTCGTTCATCGGGCCGGTCCGTAGGGGATGATGGTCTGCCCGGTCCGGTGCACCGCCCGGTCGAAGAAGAGCCCCCGCCACGGGCGGGGATACCAGTCCGGTCCCGTGTTGCCCGGGTACAGCGACGGGCCGAGTTCTCCACCGTGGGTGTCCAACGCCACCCAGGCACCGATCTGATCGGTGCGGGCGCCGGTGCCGCCCAGGTCGGCGCGCATCCGGGCCACCCCGCGCCACCAGGCCAGCACGTGGGTGCGCCGCTCCGGCCCGTCGTGCAGGATCCGGCGCAGGTTCTCCAGCCCGGTGGCCCGTCCGGTGCGGGCGGCGAGGGTTCCGGCTGCCGCGTCGACGGCGAACAGCAGCAGGTAGTGGGGTGCTCCGGTGCCGCCGGGCGCACCCAGGGCGTCGGCCGTCTCGGCCATCAACTCGGCCACGGTCTCCTCGTCGTACCAGGCGGCGTCGTCGGCGAGATCCTCGTAGAGGGCCCGGGCCGCCGGGTCGGCGTCCGGGTCCAGGCAGGCGATCGAGAAGCGGGCGCTGCCGGGACGGTGCTGGCGGGCCAGCGAGCGGGCCGCCGCGTCCAGCACCGCGCACGCCTCGTCGACCCGGGTGCCCAGGACGGCCAGGTTGCGGCCCGGGGCCCGGGGCAGGCGCAGCGCCGCGGAACGGGCCTGCACGTCGATGATCTCGCCGAGCAGGGCGACCGGTCCTCGGGGCGTACCGACCTCCGGGGCCCGCAGCGCCCGGAAGTCCGGCGCGTCGGCCAGCCGGGGAATCGCGTCGCCGTCGAAGAGTCGGGCGGGGGACGCCTCGGCCGGACGCATCCGCCACAGCCGGTGCTGAAGCTCGCTCCAGGTTTCCCAGTCTCCGGCCGACGGGATCCGGGCCACCTCGTTGCCCTCGGTCAGGCCCGACTCGGCGTTGACCACCGCGTGGAACTTGGGCAGCGACTGGGCGGCGTCGTTGCGTTCGGCGAGGATGCGCAGCGCCTTCGGCAACGCGATCCGCAAGGTGAACTGGGCGACCAGCGCGGGGCGGCCCCACAGCGCCTCGATGCCGCGTACGTCCTGCGAGGCCAGCACCAGATGGATGCCCTGCGAGCGGCCCCGGCGGGCCAGGTCCTCCAGCAGGTCGGCCGCCTCGCGGGCGACCGCGTCGCGGCCGGCCAGCAACATCTGGAACTCGTCGACCACCGCGACGATGCGTGGCCAGTGCCCGGTCGGATCCACCGCCCGCAGCTCGGCCAGCTTGGTGACCTCGTGTTTCTTGGCCGCGTCCGCCCGTCGACGCAGTTCCTCGGTGAGGAACCGCAGCAGCGCCAGGCCGAACTCCCGGTCGGTGTTGACGTTGATGCCGACCAGCCGCATGTGCGGCAGCCAACTCGGATCCCGCCGCCCCTGCGCGAACCGGGCGAAGGACACCCCCTCCTTGAAGTCCAGCAGGTAGAACTCCAGCTCGGCGGGGGAGTAGCGGGCCGCGAGAGAGCCGATCCACGCGAAGATCAGGTTCGTCTTCCCGGTGCCCGAAGGCCCCCCGATCAACGCGTGTGGTGGATAGTCGCCGAGGGTGAGCAGCACCGGTCGACCGTCCGGACCCTCACCGATCGGCGCGGTCAGCCCGGTCGCCGAGTCCTCCCGCCACATCTGGTCGGGCGGCGGCAGCAGGTCGGTGAACGGGGTGGGCGCCGGCCCGGCGCTGACCACCGAGGCGATGCCCCGGCAGGTCTCGGTGACCAGGGCGGCCGGCGGGGGCGGATCGAGCCGCACCGGCAGGTGGCCGATCCAGGCGTCGTCGGCGGTCACCGTCACCCGGGTCACCGACGGTTCGTCGGGTATCGGCACACCCCGCACGATCACGTGTACGCCGCAGGCGGCCCCGGCCCGCACCACCCGGTCGAGCTGGCCGCGTTCGTGCCGGGACAGCTCCTCGCCGCCGAGCAGCACGGCGACCCGCCACGGCTCCGGGCGACGTCCCGTCGCGGCGGCCAGGTCACGCAACGAGGCGTGCTCGCCGGCCAGCACGGTCTCGTTGATCCGGCGGATCTGCTCCACCAGGTCGTCGAGCAGTCGGCCCAGGCCACCGGGGCCGACGAAGGTGAGCAACCCGGCCGGGCCCAGCGGGGCGAATCCGGCCAGCCCGCCACCGAGCCGGTCCGGGTCGTAGCCGACGAGTCGTACCGTGCCCGGCGCGGCTCGACCCAGGCTGCGCAACAGCAGCGCGGAAACCACCGCCGCGCACCCGTCGGCGTCACCGTCGAGCGCCACATGCCCGGCGTCGAGCAGCGCCACCAGCGCCGGCACCGGATCGGTGCCGGCCAGCCGGACGGTCCCGATCCGCGCCGCGCCGGGCGGTTCGGCGCGCTCGGCCGGGCTGGGACGCCACTCGGGCCAGTCCGCCGAACCCGCGCCGGGTGCCTCCCGGGCCGCCGCCTCGGCCGCCTCCCGGGCCAGCACCGCCAACCGTGCCGCGTGCCGGGAGTCGATCTCGGCGAGGCGACGGTCGCGTTCGGCGCCGACCCGCTCCGGTACGGCGGCGGCGGCCCGACGTATCCGCACCGCCCGTTCGCGGGCGGCGGTCAGTGCCACCTGGGCGGCGGTCGACCGTTCCCGGGACGCGCCGAGTGCCTCGGCGAGCAGTTCCCGGACCCGGGTGACCAGCTGGCTGCGCCGGTCAGCCATTGATCCCGCGCCTCGGCCGGCCGACGGGTCCGTCCCCGGCCGCGGGCCGGGTCGGTGTCCCGGCCCACGGTGTCGCGTGACCGCCTCCGGAACCGGTCGACCCGGTCGGACGCTCAGGCTTCGGCGCGTCGCCGTGCCCGGCCGGTCGGCCACCGGACGCTCCGCCTGCGGCGGCCCGGTCGGCCTCGGTCGGCAGGTCCCGTCCGAGACGGTCGAGCAGGACGCCGGTGAGCACCCCGGCGGTGACCGCCGGGTCGGCGGCGTGCGGCTGTTCGCCCTCGCCACGGCGTGGGGGCGGCATCCGGCAGACCCGGCTGAGCAGGGTGTCCAACACCGGCGGCGGCAGGCCGGGCAGCAGGTCGCGGACCCGGCCGTCCAGTTCGCGGTGCAACCGGGGCAGGTCGTCACCGCGCGGCGGATGACCGAGCAGCTCGCTGGCGAGGTGGCGCAGCAGCGGTGGGGCCACGGCGGCCAATCCGAGGCCGACGTCGGCGTGTGCGCCGCGCAGGTCGCGGTGCAGCCGGTCACGGTCACCGGCCCGGACGCCGCGTACCACCCGGCGCAACAGCTCCTGGGAGTCGGCGATGCGCTCGTCGGGCTGCTCCGCCGGGCCCTCCCGTCCACCGGTCAGCTCGGCCACCCGCACCGACCACCAGCGGCGCAGCCGCACCTCGCCGGGCGGCTCGGGTGCGGCGGCCACCGGCTCGGCCGCTCCGGGCGCGTCGTGGACCGGCTTGCGCTGCGGCTGCCCGGCGGCCGGCGGCGCACCGTCGGGAGCCAGCCCGATCGCGGCCAGGTACGCGGTCAGTTGCTCCTGGGCCAGCCGCAGCGCGTAGCCGGCGGTCTCCGCGTGCTCGGTGGCGGCGGACAGCTCCGGCACCCCCAGCGGGTTGGCCGACTCCTGACGCACCCAGCGCAGCCGTTCACTGGCCAGCGCGAACTTCTCCAGCGCCTGCCCCAACAGCCCCAGCGGCAGTTCCTCGGCGGCGGCGCGGACCTGTGCGCCGACCTCCTCGACGATGGACACGCCCGGCCCCTACAGCGTCGAGACGTACTGCTGGGCCTGCTCGACCGCGACGAGCGTCGCGGCGAGGCATTCCTCCAGCTCCTGGGCGGCCTGGGTCAGCGACGCCTGGGCCGCCTCGACCGTGGTGTGGCCGCTGCCCTCCAGGGCTCCGGCGAGTGTCTGCTGCGCCTCGGCGAGTTTCTCGCCGGCGGCCTGCACGGCGCTCTGGCCGTCACCGATCTGCTGGAGTGCGACATCGATGGCTGCCTTGAGCTCGGCGACGCTCGCCACGCGGAACCTCCTGGGGGCGGGGAGGACTCCATTAGAGCCTATGCCGGTAGGGGACAGTACAACTGCCCTGTCAGTGTTCCTGCCCCGTTGACCGGTTGTCGACACAAGACGCCCCCGGTCCGATTCGTGGGACCGGTGGGCGGATGATCACTCACCGCCACCGCTGGTCAGCCACCGGGGTCCGTACACCTCGGCCCCGTGTGCGGTGACCCGCTCCCGCAGCTCGCGGTCGGCGGTCACCACCACCCGGCGCCGGGGCCCGGCGTGGGCCACCAGATCGACCACGGCGTCGTCGCCGGAACCGGCGGCGGACACCACCCGTACCCCCTCGACGCCCGGCACGTCGCGGGCCGCGCCCTCCACCACCAGCACCACCTCGACCGGTGGTGGCAGGTCCGGCGGCAGACCTCGGTCGCCCACCGGGACGAGCGTGTCCCGCAGCCGGGCGGTGGCCCCGGGCCGGTCGCGCCACCATCCGTTCGGGCGTGATCCGACCACGTTGGCGGCGTCCACGATCAGCAGCGGTGTCGGTTCCATCGGTCAACCCTGCCATCGGTGCGGGTGACCTGCCGGGTCGCCGCGCCGAGCCCGGTGCCGGGTGGTGGCGTTTGTCCGGCCGAGGGCTGGGTAGCCCGTGCCGACCGGCTCGCGCCCGACCGCGGAGGACAGACATGATGGGACCCGGTGACTTCGGCTCCGACCCGTGGGACGAGTTCCTGGCGCGGTACTTCGGTCGGGGCGAGGGTGGGCGACGCCCCGCGCACCGGGTCGACATCACCCGGCTGATGACCGCCGACGCCCGGGAGATGCTGGCCGACGCGGCGCGGCGGGCCGCCCAGAAGCAGAGCAACGACCTGGACACCGACCACCTGCTCTGGGCGGCGTTGCAGCGCGAGCCGCTGCGGGACCTGGTCCGTCGGGCGGGCGCGGACCCGGACACCCTGGTCAACGCCCTGGGTGGCCGGGGCAACGGCGCGCCGCAGGGCGAGGTCCCGCCGAACCTGTCGCTGACCCCGGCGGCCAAGCGGGCGTTGCTCGACGCACACCAGCTGTCCCGGGCGATGGGCGCCAACTACATCGGGCCCGAGCACATCCTGATGGCCCTGCCGTTGAACCCCGAGTCGCCCGCCGGCCGGATGCTCGCCGCCGGCCGGATCCAGCCGGAGTCCCTCCAGGCCGCCAACGCCGAACGCGGTCAGGCCGGTGGCCCCCGCCCCGACCGGGGCACGCCGACGCTCGACCAGTACGGCCAGGACCTCACCGAGCTGGCCCACAACGACCAGATCGACCCGGTGATCGGGCGGGCCGACGAGATCGAGCAGGCGGTGGAGATCCTGTCCCGGCGTACCAAGAACAACCCGGTGCTCATCGGTGAGGCGGGCGTCGGCAAGACCGCGATCGTGGAGGGTCTGGCGGAGCGGATCTGCGACGGGGACGTGCCGCAGACGTTGCTCGGCAAGCGGGTGATCCAGCTGGACCTGGCCGGACTGGTCGCCGGCACCCGTTACCGGGGCGACTTCGAGGAACGGCTGAAGAAGGTGATCGACGAGATCCGGACCCACCGGGAGGAGCTGATCATCTTCCTGGACGAGATCCACACCCTGGTCGGCGCGGGCGGCGCGGGCAGCGAGGGCGGCATGGACGCGTCCAACATGCTCAAACCGGCGTTGGCCCGTGGCGAACTGCGGGTGATCGGCGCGACGACCCTCGACGAGTACCGGCGCACCATCGAGAAGGACGCCGCGTTGGCCCGCCGGTTCCAGCCGGTGTTCGTACCCGAGCCGGCCGTCGAGGACACCGTGGCCATCCTGCGTGGACTGCGGGACCGCTACGAGGCGCACCACCAGGTGCGCTTCACCGACGAGGCGCTGGTGGCCGCCGCGGAGCTGTCCGACCGCTACGTCACCGACCGCTTCCTCCCCGACAAGGCGATCGACCTGATCGACCAGGCGGGCGCCCGGGTCCGGCTGCGTACCCGCACCCCCGACGCCGACGTGCGGGACCTGGAACAACAGCTTGAGGAGGTACGCCGGGACAAGGAGCAGGCGGTCGCCGACGAACAGTACGAACGCGCCTCCGCGCTGCGTGACCGGGTCACCGAGCTGGAACAGCAGGTGCAGCGGGCCCGGGGCGACGACGGCAGCGGCAGCCAGGTGCCGCAGGTCGGGCCGGAGGAGATCGCCGAGGTGGTGTCCCGGGCCACCGGCATCCCGGCCAGCCAGCTCACCGAGGAGGAACGGGACCGGCTGCTGCGGCTGGAGGGTCAGCTGCACGAGAAGGTCGTCGGGCAGGACGACGCGGTCACCGCGGTCGCCGAGGCGGTCCGTCGCTCCCGGACCGGCCTGGCCGACCCGAACCGCCCGATGGGCAGCTTCCTGTTCCTCGGCCCCACCGGCGTCGGCAAGACCGAACTGGCCCGCGCGTTGGCCGAGGCGCTGTTCGGCGAGGCCGACCGGATGGTCCGGGTGGACATGAGCGAGTTCCAGGAACGACACACGGTCAGTCGGCTGGTCGGCGCTCCGCCCGGCTACGTCGGCTACGAGGAGGCCGGTCAGCTCACCGAGGCGGTCCGTCGCCGCCCGTACGCGGTGGTGCTGCTCGACGAGATCGAGAAGGCCCACACGGACGTGTTCAACATCCTGTTGCAGGTGCTCGACGACGGCCGGCTGACCGACAGCCAGGGCAGGACGGTCAACTTCAAGAACACCGTGCTGATCATGACGAGCAACATCGGCTCCGAGCTGATCACCGGCTCGCAGCGGGCGGTCGGCTTCGGCGCCGGCGAACCGGGCGGCGCGCAGGAGAGCGACGAACTGCGGGAACGGCTGATGCGGCGGTTGCAGGAGAACTTCCGGCCCGAGTTCCTCAACCGCATCGACGAGGTGATCATCTTCCGTCGGCTGGAGGCCGAACAGCTGCGCCAGATCACCGAGTTGCTGCTGGAGGAGACCCGTCGTCGGCTGCACGCGCAGGACATCGAGGTGGACTTCACCACCGCCAGCATCGACTGGCTCGCCGAGCACGGCTACCAGCCGGAGTTCGGTGCCCGACCGCTGCGCCGGGTGATCCAGCGGGAGGTCGACAACCAGCTGTCCCGGATGCTGCTGGAGCAGCAGGTCTCACCCGGTCAGCGGGTCACCGTCGACGCCCGGGACGGCCGACTGGCCTTCGACGTGTCGGCCGACCGGGGCCACGCCAGGGCGACGACCTCGCATCCCCGCTGACCGAAGGGGTACCGATGACCGAACCGGACGAGGCCCGCGAGCAGGAACGGACCGAGGCGATCCTGGCGCCACCGACGGCCAACCCTGCCCGGGTGCAGGTGCCGCCGGAGGGGCTGGGCGGGCAGACCGACGAGGGGCGCCCGGAGGAGTCCGGGCCGCCGCTGGCAGAGGAGGGCTGATGGTACGCGAGCAGCGACTCGACCCAGAGGTGGAGGTGCTCTGGGAGGACTTCCACGCCGAGGTCAACGTGCCGTCCGAGCAGCTGCGACAGTGGCTGCTGACCCGGGGCTCCGGTGAGCAGGCGTTCGGCCCCGACCCGGATCTGAACCTGCCGGAGCCGGGTCGACAGATCCTCGCCGTGCTGCGCAAACGCAAGGTCGACCTGACCCCGGAGGACATCGACGTCATGCGTGACGCCGTCGAGCGGATCCGGTCGCTGACCGCCGCCAAGCCCGATCGGGGCAACGCCGACGACGAGTGGCGGCACAGCCTGCTCGACCTGGGTCACGACGTGCTCGTCGAACGCTGACCCGCCACGGTCGTCCCCGGCGCCGCCGCCTCGCGCCGGGGACGACCGCCTGTGCGCTCGGCGCTACTCGGCTTCGAGACTGGCGATGGCCAACCCGGCGGCGTCGGCGGCGGCCTGCCGGTCGGCACGGGTCTGCTCCTCGCGGGTGAGCAGACTGGCGTACTCGGCCAGGTCGGCGGGACCGGGCACCTCGGGCAACCGGCGCAGGAACGCCTCGGACTCCCGGACGGCGGCGGTGTGCGCGGCGGCGGCCTGACGAAGCAGTTCCCGCTCGTCGGCGGTGGGGTAGAGGTCGGTCATACCGGCCGCTTACCCGGGCTCAGGCGCTTCGCACCCAGGGAGCCGCCACCACGGGCGCCGGACGGCGTACCCCGAACGCCGGGTTGCGCAGCAGCCACGCCAGGTACGCCGGATGCGGCGCGAGCGCGTCGGTGTACGCGACCAGGGCGGTCTCCAGCACCAGGTCGGCCGTCCGGGCGGCGGCCGACTCGGGATGCCAGCCCAGCATCAGTCGCCAGCGCAGCGGCGTGCCGGCCAGCCGGCGGGTCACCAGGCCGGAGACCGGTCGGAAGGTGGCCTGGCACAGCGCCACCGCCTCACCGGCGTCCACCAGGTCGATGCAGCTGCGCACGTCGGCCTCGTACACCTTGCGCGGGGTGAACCCGGACCGCGCGCAGGCCGCGGCGAAGCAGTCGCCGAAGCAACCGTCCCCCGGTGCCGCCACCCACTGCTCGTGCCGCAGGTCGGCCAGGTCCACCTCGTCGCGCCCGGACAACGGGTGGGTCTCCGGCAGCAGCACCATCACCGGGTCGACGGCGACCTCCCGCCAGCTCAGCCCGTAGTCCGCCGACGGTGTCGAGTCACCGCACACCCCGGTCAGCGCGTAGTCCAGCCGCCCACCGGCGACCAACTGGGCCAGCTCGTCGACCGACCAGGAGGCGTGCGTGCTGATCTGTGCCTGCGGTTGCTCGGCGGCCAACCGGTGCACCAGCCGACCCAGGATCGGGCTGTTCACGCCGCCGAACCGGTACCGCCGGGGCGCGTCGCCCGCCCCGGCCAGCCGGGCCGCCTCGTCCTGTAGACCCTTCATCGCCGGCAGCAGCACCCGGGCCCGCGCGAGCACCAACTCGCCGAGAGCGGTCGGCCGCGCGCCACGTCGGTCCCGCTCGAACAGCGGCCCGCCGAGGGTGCGTTCGATCCGCTGGAGCTGGGCGGTCAGCGCCGGCTGGGCCAGGCCGAGCGTCGAGGCCGCCTTGGTCACGCTCCCCGTCTCCGCGATGGCGCAGACCACTCTCAAGTGGCGCAACTCCAGATTCATAGCGTGAAGGTAGGGCCACGGAGCAGCCTGCGGTAGTGCCCGGACGTATCAACGACCATGAACGTGGCGTGGGTAACTCATCGAGGTGGTGGCTCGGTCAGCTCGTCCAACCGCGTGTGTCGACCGGAGAGTACGTCCCGAACCTTGTCGATCAACCCGACCGCCGGCTCGACGATCCGGTTCCACGGCGCGTGGTGCGGGATCGCCGGGTGCGGGCGGGTCGGTGCCGCCTCCTCGGCGATCTCCAGCCGGTTGCCGAGCCGGACCAGCTCCTCCTCGGTGGCGGACGCGCAGAGCCGCTGCACCAGCGGGTCGACCGCACGGGCGTGCGCCTCGATCCGGGCGGCGACGTCGGGCAGCCCGTCGTCGGTCAGCCCCCGCAGGGCCCGCAGCAACTCGACGTCACCGGCCACCACCTCGTCGACCAGAGGTTTCGCGCCCTCGACGGCGTGCCGGACGGCGGGCAGCAGGTACTGCTCCTCCCCGGACAGGTGCCGCGACAGGGCGGCGACCAGCACATCGCGACCGTACCTCGGGTCCGGTCCGGGCTCGGTCAGCCGTCGGGCCAACTCCAGCAGCTGCCGGTGCTCCTCGGCGACGAGGTCCGCGATGCTGCGCCCGGCGGGCTGGTACTCGTCCCCGGGGGTGGGCGGCAGCGGCGGCAGGTGGACGGACATGGTCGCCTCCTGGGCGTACGGCACAGCGGCAGGGTGACGTTGACGGGGTCGGGCAGGCGCGGCAGTACCCGTGGCCACCCGAACCGAAACGTCGGGCTGATATGAAAGCACGATGACGAGCGACGCCCACGCCGCACTCCCCGCACCGACCGACGAGGTCGTCGAGCTGTGCCGGGACCTGCTGCGCATCGACACCACGAACACCGGCGACAACGCCACCAGCGCCGGCGAGCGCGGCGCGGCCGAGTACGTCGCGGAGAAGCTCACCGACGTCGGCATCACCCCGGTCGTCCACGAGTCCGCGCCCGGCCGGGCCAACGTGGTGGCCCGGATACCCGGCACCGACCCCAACCGGGGCGCGTTGCTGGTGCACGGGCACCTGGACGTCGTGCCGGCCGACGCCGACGAGTGGTCGGTGCACCCGTTCTCCGGTGAGCTGCGCGACGGCTACCTATGGGGGCGCGGCGCCATCGACATGAAGGACTTCGACGCCATGGTCCTCGCGGTGGTGCGCGACTGGCAGCGCACCGGGGTACGCCCGCCACGGGACATCGTGCTCGCGTTCACCGCGGACGAGGAGGCGGGCAGCGAGTACGGCGCGCACTTCCTGACCACCCGACACCCGGACCTCTTCGACGGCTGCACCGAGGCCATCGGCGAGGTCGGCGGGTTCTCGTACACGGTGGACGCGGACCGGCGGCTCTACCTCATCGAGACCGCCCAGAAGGGCATCGACTGGCTGCGGCTGCACGCCCGGGGCCGTCCGGGGCACGGCTCGATGATGCACGACGACAACGCCGTCACCGCGCTGGCCGAGGCGGTGGCCCGGATCGGCCGGCACCGCTTCCCGGTGGTGGTCACCGACACCGTACGAGCCTTCCTGGAGGAGGTCTCCGAGGTGCTCGGCATCGAGCTGGACCCGGACGACCCGGAGGCGGCCATCGCCAAGCTCGGCCCGATCGCCAACATCATCGGCGCCACCATCCGCAACACCGCCAATCCGACCCGGCTCGCCGCCGGCTACAAGGACAACGTCATCCCCGGCCGGGCCAGCGCCACCATCGACTGCCGCAGCCTGCCCGGCCAGTCGCAGCTGCTGGAGCAGCAGCTGCGTGAGCTGATCGGCCCGGACATCGCCATCGAGTACATCCAGCGGCAACCGGCGCTGGAGACCACCTTCGACGGTGAACTGGTCGCGGCGATGTCCGCCGCACTACGGGCCGAGGACCCGGGAGCCCGTCCGGTGCCCTACATGCTCTCCGGTGGCACCGACGCGAAGGCGTTCTCGCAGCTGGGCATCCGCTGCTTCGGGTTCGCCCCACTGCGGCTGCCGGCCGACCTGAACTTCTCGGCGCTGTTCCACGGCATCGACGAGCGCGTCCCGGTGGACGGACTACAGTTCGGCGTGCGGGTTCTCGACCGGTTCCTGCGTACCTGTTGACCGGCGTCCGGTCGGACGCCGGATCTACTGTTTCGCGTCCGTGGACGCGACATCCTGGATTCTTCGTGAAGGGGACGCCTCACATGACCGACCAGCACGCTGAGCTGGACGCCGCCCTCGAGCGCGTGATCGAAGCGGCCCGTCACCATCTCGCCGCCGTCCGGGCCGCGCAGGGCCGGATCGACGACGACGACGTCTGGCAGGCGTACGTCGCGCTGAACAACGCGTCGTTCGCCTACGACGAGCAACTCATGGACGCCTTCGGCGAGGTCACCCCGTGGGACGTCGACTCCATCGACCCGGACGAGGCCGACCAGCGGTTCGGCGGTGGCGAGGGGCCCGAGCCGACCGACCCGCACCCGCAGGTGATCTCCGTACGGCAGCGTCGTGACTACCGGGTGCCAAGCGTCTCCGCGCTGATCCGGGTCGCCGAGGCGGCCCGCCGGGAGGGCGTACCCGGCGACGAGGAGGTGCCGCCGGTGGAGGGTGTCGGCGAGGCGGTGCTGGAACTGCTGCAGAGCGGCGACGGGTCACTCGGCGCGCTCGACGTGCCGGAACTGGAGCCGCTCGACGGTGTGGTGATGGTCAGCGAGGTCGGCACCCCGGTCGACCTGGAGTCCTTCGCCGACGACGACCCGGTGGGTCCGTTCCAGCCGGGCCCCGACGACCGGCTGGTCGGTCGCCTCGACGAGCACCCGTTCCTGGAACTCGACGACGAGCACGACCACGTGCACTGACCGGGTGACGGTACGCCGACCGGGGCCGGCTCGACCGCTCCCGGTCGGCGCCCGGCCGTGGTTCCGGTCCGACCGGCCCGGCGGCTGAGTCCCGGCACGACCGGCGCGGCGGCGGGGCTCAGTACGACAGGCCCGGCTGCGGCTGGTTGACCCGTCGACGGCGCAGCATCACCTGCCGCGTGCCGTCCCGGAACAGCCGCACCCGGGCCAGTTCCCAACCGGAGTACTCGGCCTGGATCGCCAGCTGCGCCGCGGCGGTCAACCGGTCGACGTTCGGCGGCAACCGCAGCGGCGCGTATTCGTAGTCCATGGGCCTATGCTGCCCAGCGGCGAGCCCCGGCGCCACCCTTCGCCGGGTGACGCTCAACCATCGCGTTCCGGATAGCCGACCTCCAGCGCGGAGACGTCGTCCAGCGCCGTGGTGATCTCGTCGGGCAGGGTCATCCGTTCCACCTGGAGCGCCCCGAGCAGCTGCCCCGAGGTGCGCGCGCCGAGAATCGGCGCGGTCACCCCCGGCCGGTCCCGGATCCAGGCCAGCGCCACCTCCAGCGGGGAGACACCGAGGCCGCCCGCCGCCGTGGCCACCGCCTCCACGATGCTGGAGCAGCGCGGCTCCAGGTAGGTGGCGACGAACCGCTCGAAATGCGGCGATACCGCCCGGGAGTCCGCCGGGCGGCCGTGGCGGTACTTGCCGGTGAGCACCCCCCGACCCAACGGCGACCAGGGCAACACACCCAGCCCGAGCGCCTCGCAGGCGGGCAGCACCTCCCGCTCCACCCCCCGCTCCAGCAACGAGTACTCCACCTGCGCGGCCACCACCGGCGCCCGGCCCGGCCAGGCCGCCTGCCAGGCCGCCGCCCGAGCGGTCTGCCAGCCGGAGAAGTTCGACACCCCGACGTACCGCACCCGACCACTGGCCACCGCGTGGTCCAGTGCCGCGAGAGTCTCCTCCAGCGGGGTCTGCGGGTCGTAGCCGTGCACCTGGAACAGGTCGACGTAATCGGTGCCCAGGCGCCGCAGTGAGGCGTCCAGGGTGCGCAACAGGTGCCCCCGGGAGCCGTCCCGGCGGCGGCCGCCACCCGGCCGGAGCCCGGCCTTCGTCGCGATCAACAGCTCCTCGCGGGGCACCAGGGTGCCCAGCAGTGAGCCGATCACCGACTCGGCGTCGCCGTCGCCGTACACGTCGGCGGTGTCGATCAGGTTGCCACCGGCGTCCAGGTAACTCTTCAGTTGCGCGGCCGCGTCGTCGGCGTCGGTGTCCCGGCCCCACGTCATGGTGCCGAGCGCGAGCCGGGAAACCGCCAGCCCGCTTCGGCCGAGCGGTCGCTGCTGCATGGGTGAACCTTATTTCGAACAGGGCCGGACCGATATCCTCGCTCCCGTCAAGTCTGCCCGCCGGTTCGTGTTCATGCTCGTCCGGGTCGGAGACTCGGGTGAGCCGGTGATCGTCCCTGCCACCGACATTGCGTAACCTGATGCGACTGCGGATGGGGGAGGACTTCGTGCGACTCGGGCTTAACCTCGGATACCAGACAGCCTGGAGCACCCCGGCGAATCACCTGGCCATGGCCCAGGAGGCCGACCGGCTCGGCTACTCGGTGGTGTGGGCGGCGGAGGCGTACGGCTCGGACTCGCCGAGCATGCTCTCCTGGATGGCCGGGCAGACCGAGCGGATCGACATCGGCAGCGCGGTGATGCAGATCCCGGCTCGGACGCCCGCGATGACCGCGATGACCGCGGCGACCATCGACTCGCTCTCCGGCGGCCGGTTCCGGCTCGGCCTGGGCGTCTCCGGCCCGCAGGTCTCCGAGGGCTGGCACGGTGTGCGGTTCGGCAAGCCGCTGGCCCGCACCCGGGAGTACGTGGACATCGTGAAGCTGGCGGTGGCCCGCAAGGAGGTCGCCTACGACGGCGAGTTCTACCAGCTCCCGCTGCCCGACGGTCCCGGTAAGGCGCTGCGGCTGGGCTTCCACCCGCCGCGCGAGCACATCCCGATCTACCTCGCGGCGGTCGGTCCGAAGAACCTGGAACTGGCCGGTGAGATCGCCGACGGCTGGCTGGCCGTCTTCTACGCCCCCGAGTTCGCCGAGGAGCAGCTCGCCGCGGTCCGCGCCGGCCGGGCCAAGGTCGGCAAGGAGCTGGCCGGCTTCGACGTGGTGCCGTCGGTGCCGGTCGTGGTCGGCGACGACCTGGACTCCTGCGCCGAGCTGGTCCGCTGGTACGCGGCGCTGTACGTCGGTGGCATGGGCAGCCGTAAGCAGAACTTCTACAACCAGTTGGCCACCCGGATGGGCTACGGCGACGCGGCCCGCGAGGTGCAGGAGCTCTACCTGGCCAAGCGGCAGCGCGACGCGGCGGCAGCCGTGCCGATGGAGTTCATCGACCGGACGTCGCTGCTCGGCCCGAAGGAGCGCATCGCCGACCGGCTGCGCGAGTACGCCGAGGCCGGGGTCACCACCCTGTCGGTGAACCTCTTCGCCGCCGACCGTGACACCGGCGTGCAGACCCTGCGGACCGTCGCCGAGGCGCTGGACCTCTCGGGAGTCGGGGAGTGACCTGGATCGAAGCCATCGTCCTGGGCATCGTCCAGGGCCTGACCGAGTTCCTCCCGGTCAGCTCGTCGGGGCACCTGCGGATCACCTCGGCGATCTTCTTCGAGCGGGACGCCGGCGCGTCCTTCACCGCGGTCACCCAGCTGGGCACCGAGGCTGCGGTCCTGCTGTACTTCGCCAAGGACATCTGGCGGATCGGCCGCACCTGGGTGGTGGGCATCTGGGACAAGTCCGTCCGTTCCAGCCTGGACTACCGCATGGGCTGGTACGTGATCGTCGGTTCGATCCCGATCGGCGCGCTCGGTTTCCTGTTCAAGGACCAGATCCGGGAGACCGCCCGCAACCTGTGGGTGGTGGCCACCACCCTGATCGTGTTCGCCTTCGTGCTGGCGTTCGCCGAGTACTGGGGTCGGCAGACCCGGACCCTGCGGGACTTCCGGATGCGCGACGGTGTGGTGATGGGTTTCGCCCAGTCGCTGGCGCTCATCCCCGGCGTGTCCCGCTCCGGGGCCACCCTCAGCTTCGGCCTGTTCCTGAACCTCACCCGGGAGACGGCGGCCCGCTACTCGTTCCTGCTGGCCATTCCGGCGGTGGTGATGTCCGGGGTGTTCAGCCTGGGCGACGTCTTCGAACCGGCGGCACCCGGCACGTCGGTGCCGACGGTCGCGCAGATGGTCGTGGCCACGCTCATCGCGTTCGGGGTCGGCTACGCGGCCATCGCCTGGCTGCTGCGCTACGTCGCGCACCACACCCTGTACGTCTTCGTGCTGTACCGGGTCGCGGTCGGCACCCTCGTACTGGCCCTGCTGCTGACCGGCACCATCAGCGCCACCTGAGCGTACGGGTGCGGCCGGTACCGCCGGGAGTTGGGCGCGGCGGGCCTCGCCGCGACACCGCCGACGGTGGTGAACCACCGCACTAGGGTGGTGCGGGTGGCGACACTTCTGCTCCTACGGCACGGCCGGACCACCGCGAACGCCGACGGTGGTCTGGCCGGTCGGCAGCCCGTCGAACTGGACGAGACCGGCCGCACCCAGGCCACCGCGGTCGGTGAGCGGTTGCGCACGGTGCCGCTGGCGGCCGTGGTGACCAGCCCGCTGATCCGCTGCCGGCAGACCCTGGAGCTGGCCCTGCCCCAGGTCACGCCGGTGGTGGACGACGGTCTGATCGAGTGCGGGTACGGCAGCTGGGAGGGGCAGCCGCTGAAGAAGCTGGCCAAGGAGCCGCTCTGGCCGGTGGTGCAGCAGCACCCCAGCGCGGCGGTCTTCCCCGACGGGGAGGCGATGGCGCAGATGGCGGCCCGCGCGGTCGCGGCGGTACGCGCCTGGGACGCCCGGCTGACCGCCGAGCACGGCCCCGAGGCGGTCTGGCTGGCGTGCAGCCACGGTGACGTGATCAAGGCCATCGTCGCCGACGCCCTCGGCGTACACCTGGATCTCTTCCAGCGGATCGTGGTGGACCCGGCGTCGGTGACCGCGATCCGCTACACCCCCCTGCGTCCCTTCCTGATCCGGCTCAACGACGTCGGCGGTGACCTGGCCGGCCTGGTGCCGCCGCCCGGTAAACGGCGACGGCGAGCCGGCCGGTCGACGGACTCGGACGCCGCGGTAGGTGGCGGCGCGGGAGCGTCCCGGTGAGCCGCCGGACGCCCGCGCCGTCGGGCGTCGCGATTCGGGTCGGTGGGGTACTCGCTGTGTGGGGCCGCCGGATAGGGTCGAGGGTATGACCCACCAGGTGCACGCCTTCGAACCGCCGGAGCGGTTCGTCGCCGGGACCGTCGGGCCGCCGGGGGAGCGCACGTTCTTCCTCCAGGCGCGCGGCGGTGGCCGGCTGGTCAGCGTCGCGCTGGAGAAGGTCCAGGTCTCCCTGCTCGCCGAGAAGCTGGAGGAACTGCTCACCGAGGCCCAGCGTCGGTTCGGTGTGGAGCTGCCGGACGCCACCGTCCCGGTCGGTGACAACGACCCGTTGGAGACCCCGGTCGACGAGGAGTTCCGGGTCGGCACCCTGGGCCTGGCCTTCGACGCGGACACCGCGACCGTGGTGATCGAGGCGATCGCCGTCGGCGAGGCGGAGACCGAGATCGAGCTCGGCGAGGCGGAAGAGGACGACGAGCCCGACGACGTCGAGCCCGACGAGGATCTCGACCGGCTCCGGGTCCGGCTGACCCCCGAGGCGACCCGCGCGTTCATCGAGCGGGCCCGGCGCGTGGTCAACGCGGGTCGTCCGCCCTGCCCGCTGTGCGGCCAGCCCCTCGACCCCGCCGGCCACCTCTGCCCCCGGAACAACGGCTACCACCGGTGACCTCGTCCGGTGTGGCTCCCCGACGCGACGGGGGTGCCGCGCTGCGCCTGCTGCGCGACGGTGAGTTGACCGTCGAAGGGCGGCTCGTCGACGCGTCGAACACCACCCTGCGTGGGGTGTTGACGCTGGACGGGATGTCGGCGCGGTGCGTGTACAAGCCGGTGCGCGGGGAGCGACCGCTGTGGGACTTCCCGGACGGCACGCTGGCCGGTCGGGAGGTGGCCGCCTACCTGGTCTCCGAGGCCACCGGGTGGGAGCTGGTGCCGCCGACGGTGCTGCGGGACGGGCCGTTCGGTCCCGGCTCCTGCCAGCTCTGGATCGACCAGCCGCCCGACGCCGAGCCGCTGGTCGGGTTCGTGCCGGCCGACGCGCTGCCGCCCCGCTGGTTCCCGATCGCGGCGGCCCGCGACGACGACGGCACCGCGTACGCCCTCGGCCACGCCGACGACCCACGGCTGGCCCGGCTCGCGGTGCTCGACGCGGTGATCAACAACGCGGACCGCAAGGGCGGCCATGTCCTGTGTGGCCCCGACGACCGGATCTACGGGGTCGACCACGGGGTGAGCTTCCACGTCGAGGAGAAGCTGCGGACGGTGCTCTGGGGTTGGGCCGGCCGACCGCTGCCGGACGACGCGGTAGACATGCTCGGCCGCCTGTCCGGTCAGCTCGCCGGCGGCCTCGGTGACGAGCTGACCGAGCACCTCACCCTCGGTGAGATCGCCGAGCTGGCCGCCCGGGTCGACCGACTGTGCGCCAGCTGTCGCTTCCCGCAGCCGTCACCGGACTGGCCGGCGGTGCCCTGGCCGCCGATCTGACGCTGTCGCGTTGATCACTTGCGGGGCCGGGTGACGTCGCCCAACGGCTGGTTAGGCTGGCGGACATGGAGTCATGGGTGGGGCATGAGGTGCCGCGGCTGCCGGGCAGGAGCGAGCCGCTGAGGTTGTTCGACTCGGCACGGCAGAGCGTGCGACCGAGCGAGCCGGACGGCACCGCCACCATGTACGTCTGTGGCATCACCCCGTACGACGCCACCCACCTCGGTCACGCCGCCACCATGATCACCTTTGACCTGGTGCAGCGGATGTGGCGCGACGCCGGCCACGAGGTCCGGTACGTGCAGAACGTCACCGACATCGACGACCCGCTGCTGGAACGGGCCGAACGTGACCGCGAGGACTGGAAGGTCCTGGCGATGCGGGAGACGGCGCTGTTCCGGGAGGACATGGAGACGCTGCGGATCATCCCGCCGGCCCACTACGTCGGCGCGGTGGAGTCGATCCCGGACATCGCCGAGAAAGTGCTGGTGCTGCTCAAGGACGGTGCCGCGTACCGCCTCGACGACGGCACCGGCGACGTCTACTTCGACATCTCGGCCGCACCGAACTTCGGCTACGAGTCCAACCTCTCCCGGGCGGAGATGCTGGAGATCTTCCCCGAGCGCGGCGGCGACCCGGACCGCGCCGGCAAGCGCGACCCGCTGGACCCGCTGCTGTGGCGCGGCGCCCGCGACGACGAACCGTCCTGGCCCGGCGGTGACCTCGGCCCCGGGCGACCGGGTTGGCACATCGAGTGCGCGGTGATCGCCCTCGGGCTGCTCGGCGCCACCATCGACGTGCAGGGCGGCGGCAACGACCTGCTCTTCCCGCACCACGAGTGCTCCGCCGCGCACGCCGAGCGGCTGACCGGTGTGGCGCCCTTCGCCAGCCACTACGTGCACGCCGGCATGATCGGGCTGGACGGCGAGAAGATGTCCAAGTCCCGGGGCAACCTGGTCTTCGTGTCCCGACTGCGGGCCGACCGGGTCGATCCGATGGCGGTGCGGCTGGCGTTGCTCTCCGGCCACTACCGCGCCGACCGGACCTGGACCGACGACCTGCTCACCGCCGCCGAGCACCGGCTGGACCGCTGGCGGCGGGCCGCCGCCGCCACCGCCGGGCCGTCCGGGTCGGCGTTCCTGGCCGGCGTACGCGAACGACTCGCCGACGATCTGGACACGCCGGGCGCCCTGCGGCTCGTCGACGCCTGGGCCGAGCAGACCCTCGCCGGAGCCGACGAGGACCCGGCCGCCCCACGCCTGTTCGCCGAAACCCTAGACGCCCTCCTCGGCATCCGCCTCTAACCCGCGCTCCCGCGCGCCGCGCTCCCGCGCGCCGCGCTCCCGCGCGCCGCGCTCCCGCGCGCCCTCGCGCTGCCGGGCGAGTGAGGCAGCAACATCCCCGAAGTTGCTGCCTCAGAGCTGGGTCGAGGCAGCAACATCCCCGATACTGCTGCCTCGCTGCCTCGCTGCCTCGCTGCCTCGCTGCCTCGCTGCCTCGCTGCCTCGCTGCCTCGCCGTCAGGCGGGGTCAGCCGAGGATCAGGCCGGGGTCGGGGTCGGGGGATCGGGTGGGGGCGGGGATCTGGTACTCCTCGGTGAGGGTGGTGACCGGACCTGGCCAGGTGGCCTGGGCCACCTCGATCGGTTTGCGCTGCGGGTCGTACGCCACGTGCAGCAGATGCAGCACCGGGGTGTCCGGTCGGATCTGCAGGGTCTCGGACTCCTCGCGGCTGGGCTGGCGGGCGGTGATCGTGTCGGTGGCGGTCGCGTACCGCCGACCGATGGCCTCCTCGGCCTCCTGGTAGAGCGGGCGGCCGAACGCCTCGGCGCGTTCCAGTGTGGTGCCGGCGGTCTCGGCGGGCAGGAACCAGGAGGCGCCCACCTCCACCGGTGAGTCCTCGGTGCGGACGAGGTGGCGGCGGCAGAGCAGTTCGGTGCCGTCGGGTACCCCGAACGCGTCGGCCACCTCGGGCGGCGCGGGGGAGCGTCCGACGGAGACGAGCTGTTGGCGATAGCGGGCCGCCAGGTCGGTGTGGTAGCCGCGGAAGCCGCCGTAGCGTCCTCGGGAGAGCCGGTTGAGCCGTCGCCGGGTGCCGCGTACGTACGTACCGGAACCGGGTTTGGTGATCAGGACACCTTCGACCCGCAGCTGGTCGACGGCGCGTTGCACGGTCTGCTTGGCGACGCCGAACATCTCGGCGATGGCCGGGATGGACGGCAGCCGTTCGCCCGGTGCCCAGTCGCCCCGACGGATCTGGCTCTTCAGCTGCGCGGCGATCTGGCGGTGCGGGAACTCGGCCGCGCCCGGATTGATCTGCATCCCCGACCTCCTCATTTCAGCTAGGTTCCTAGGATGCCCTACGCGGGGTGAGCCCCGCCACCCGACCCACACACGTCGAGGCCCCCGGACAACTCGCGTCCGGGGGCCTCGACGGCTAAAGGTGGGGGAGGGCTACCAGGAACCGGCGGTGGGGCCGGCCGACCCGCCTCGGCGGCGTAGGTACTTCTCGAACTCCTGGGCGATCTCGTCCCCGGTCAACGGGGTGATGCCCGCGTCACCGACGCGTTCCTCCAACTCGCGTACGTACTCGCCCAGCTCGGCGTCCTGCTCGGCGGCGCTGCGTACCCGCTGCTCCCACTCGGCGGCCTCCTCGGCCAGATCGGCCATGGGAACCGGCAGGTCGAGCACCTCCTCCACCCGGTGCAGCAGGGCGAGGGTGGCCTTCGGGCAGGGCGGGTTGTTGGCGTAGTGCGGCACGTGGACCCAGAACGACACGGCGTCGACCTCGGCGCGGGTGCAGGCGTCGTGCAGGACGCCGACGATCCCGGTCGGCCCGTCGTAACGGGTCGGGGTGAGCTGGTAGCGGCGCGCGGCGTCGGCGTCGGAGGCGCTACCGCTGATCGGCAGCGGCCGGGTGTACGGCACGTCGGCCAGCAGCGCGCCGAGCAGCACCACCCGTTCGACCTCGAGGCTGTGGCAGATTTCGAGCACCTGCTCGCAGAAGGTGCGCCACCGCATGCTCGGCTCGATGCCCCGGATCAGCACCACGTCCCGCTCGGTGCCCGCGGGGCTGGCGACCGTGAACCGGGTGGTGGGCCACTCCACCCGACGGGTGGCGCCGTCGGACATGGCGATGGTCGGCCGGCTGACCTGGAAGTCGTAGAAGTCCTCCGGGTCCAACTCGGTGACGGGCCGGGCCTGCCACACCTGCTCCAGGTGCTCGACCGCCGCGGTGGAGGCGTCCGCCGCGTCGTTCCAGCCCTCGAAGGCGCAGATGGCGACCGGGGACCGCAGCACCGGCAGCCCGTCGAACTCGGTCACGCCGTCACCTCCTGCTCGTCACCGGCGGGCCGGGGCACGGGCCCGGTCGTCCGCCGACGGTGCGTGGTGGTGTCGCTGTAGTCCTTCACGACCGTCAGCCTACGTGCCGTGCCCGGACCCGGCCCGTCGGCCGCGCCGGATGGGCCGGTGCTCGGCACACGTGTCGGGGCCGACCGATGACCACGATGTGGACCATTGCCCACCAAACCGGGCAACGTGATCCCGATGACACAATGTGGGATCGGACGGTACGCCGGGGTGCGGCTCCACGTGACCGCACTAACCTGAGGTCGTGCGGAATTCGTTGCTCGACGCGCTGGCAGACCGGATCCTCGTCACCGACGGGGCGATGGGCACCATGTTGCAGGCCGCGGACCTGACCCTGGACGACTTCGACGGTCTCGAGGGGTGCAACGAGATCCTCAACGTCACCCGGCCAGACGTCGTACGCGGGGTGCACGAGGCGTACCTGGCGGCGGGCGCCGACTGCGTGGAGACGAACACCTTCGGCGCCAACCTGCCGAACCTCGCCGAGTACGACATCGCCGACCGGATCTGGGAGCTGTCCGAGGTGGGGGCGCGGCTGGCCCGGGAGGCCGCCGACGCGTACTCGACTCCGGAGCGGCCCCGCTGGGTGCTCGGCTCGATCGGTCCGGGCACGAAGCTGCCGACCCTCGGCCATGCCTCGTACGCCAGCCTGCGCGACGCGTACCAGCAGAACGCCGGTGGACTGATCGCCGGTGGCGCGGACGCGCTGATCATCGAAACCTGCCAGGACCTGCTCCAGGTGAAGGCGGCGGTGATCGGGTCCAAGCGGGCGATGGCCGAGGCCGGTCGCACCGTACCGATCATCTGTCACGTGGCCGTCGAGACCACCGGCACCATGCTGCTGGGCAGCGAGATCGGCGCGGCGCTGACCGCCATCGAGCCGCTCGGGGTGGATCTGATCGGCCTCAACTGTTCGACCGGCCCGGCCGAGATGGGCGAGCACCTGCGCTACCTGTCGCAGCACTCCCGCATCCCGGTGTCGGTGATGCCCAACGCCGGGCTGCCGGTGCTCACCCCCGACGGGGCGTACTTCCCGCTGGGCCCCGAGGAGATGGCCGACGCGCTGGAGCGCTTCGTGGCCGACTACGGCGTCGCGTTGGTCGGCGGCTGCTGCGGCACGACGCCCGAGCACATCCGGGTGCTCGCCGAGCGGCTGCGCGACGTGCGGCCGGTGGCCCGCGAGCCGCGTACCGAACCGGGGGTCTCCTCGATCTACCACCACGTGCCGTTCGCCCAGGACGCCAGCGTGCTGATGGTGGGGGAGCGGACCAACGCCAACGGCTCCAAGGCGTTCCGGGAGGCGATGCTCGCCGCCGACTGGCAGTCCTGCGTCGAGATCGCCCGTGGTCAGGCCCGCGACGGCTCGCACCTGCTGGATCTCTGCGTCGACTACGTCGGGCGCGACGGCACCACCGACATGCGTGAGCTGGCCGGTCGGTTCGCCACCGCCTCCACGCTGCCGATCATGCTGGACTCGACCGAGCCGGCGGTGATCGAGGCCGGTTTGGAGATGCTCGGTGGCCGCTGTGTGGTCAACTCGGTCAACTTCGAGGACGGCGACGGCCCGGAGTCCCGCTACGGGCGGGTGATGCCGGTGATCGTGGAGCACGGCGCGGCGGTCGTGGTGATGTGCATCGACGAGCAGGGGCAGGCCCGCACCGCCGCGGACAAGGTCCGCATCGCCTCCCGGATCGTCGAGGACCTGACCGGGCGCTGGGGCATGCGGCTGCCGGACATCATGGTCGACACGCTGACCTTCCCGATCTCCACCGGTCAGGAGGAGACCCGCCGCGACGGTCTGGAGACCATCGAGGCGATCCGGGAGATCGCCCGGCGCTATCCCGGGATCAACTTCACCCTGGGCATCTCCAACGTCTCGTTCGGGCTCAATCCCGCCGCCCGGCAGGTGCTCAACTCGGTCTTCCTGCACGAGTGCGTGCAGGCCGGGCTCACCTCGGCGATCGTGCACGCCAGCAAGATCCTGCCGATGTCGAAGATCCCCGACGAGCAGCGCGAGGTCGCGCTCGACCTGGTCTACGACCGCCGCCGCGAGGGGTACGACCCGTTGCAGCGGTTCATCGAGTTGTACGAAGGGGTGGACGCGGCCTCGGCGCGCGCCAGCCGAGCCGAGGAGTTGGCGGCCCTGCCGCTGAACGAGCGGCTCAAGCGGCGGATCATCGACGGTGAGCGCAACGGCCTGGAGGCCGACCTCGACGCGGCGATGGCCGCCGGCACCGCGCCGCTGCTCATCATCAACGACATCCTGCTGGACGGGATGAAGGTCGTCGGTGAGCTGTTCGGCTCCGGTCAGATGCAGCTGCCGTTCGTGTTGCAGTCGGCCGAGGTGATGAAGACCGCGGTGGCGTACCTCGAACCGCACATGGAGAAGGCCGACGACGGCGGCAAGGGCCGCATCGTGCTCGCCACCGTCAAGGGCGATGTGCACGACATCGGCAAGAACCTGGTCGACATCATCCTGTCCAACAACGGCTACGAGGTGGTGAACATCGGCATCAAGCAGCCGATCTCCGCCATCCTCGACGCCGCCGAGCAGCACCGCGCCGACGCCATCGGCATGTCGGGTCTGCTGGTCAAGAGCACCGTCATCATGAAGGAGAACCTGGTCGAGATGGCGTCGCGCGGGGTCGCGGAGCGCTGGCCGGTCCTGCTGGGTGGTGCGGCGCTGACCCGGGCGTACGTCGAGGACGACCTGCGGTCGATGTTCCCCGGCCAGGTGCACTACGCCCGTGACGCCTTCGAGGGGTTGTCCCTGATGGACCGGGTGATGGCCGCCAAGCGCGGCGGTGCCCCGGTGGTGGACGCCGAGCGGGAGGCGGCGCTCGCGGCCCGGCGGGCCCGCCGGGAGCGGCAGCGCGCGGTGGTCGCCGAGTCGCTGCCGGAGCTCAGTGACGCCTCGGTACGCTCCGACGTCGCGGCCGACGTGCCGGTGCCGACCGCGCCGTTTTACGGCACCCGGGTGGTCAAGGGGGTGCCGCTGGCCGACTACGCGGCCCTGCTGGACGAGCGGGCCACCTTCATGGGCCAGTGGGGTCTGCGGGGTGCGCGCGGCGGCAAGGGCCCGTCGTACGAGGAGCTGGTGGAGACCGAGGGGCGGCCGAGGCTGCGCTACTGGCTGGACCGGCTCATCGCCGACCAGGTGTTGGAGGCGGCCGTGGTGTACGGCTACTTCCCGGCCTACTCCGAGGGCAACGACCTGGTGGTGCTGGACGAGAACGGGCACGCCGAGCGGGCCCGGTTCACCTTCCCCCGGCAGCGGCAGGAGCGGCGGCTATGCCTGGCCGACTTCTTCCGCCCGCGCGGTGAGGACCTGGACGTGGTCGCGTTGCAGCTGGTCACCGTGGGCCAGCCGGTCAGCGAGTACGCGGCGAAGCTGTTCGCCCGCAACGAGTACCGCGACTATCTGGAGGTGCACGGCCTGTCGGTGCAGCTCACCGAGGCCCTCGCCGAGTACTGGCACAAGCGGATCCGCGCCGAGCTGCGGCTGCCCGACGGGCGTACCGTCGCCGACGACGACCCGGCCGACCTGGCCGGTCTGCTGCGCACCGACTACCGGGGCTGCCGGTACGCGTTCGGCTACCCGGCCTGCCCGGACCTGGAGGACCGGGCGAAGATCGTGGAGTTGCTCGGTGCGGAGCGCATCGGCGTGCAACTGTCGGAGGAGTTCCAGCTGATGCCGGAGCAGGCCACCGACGCCATCGTCGTCCACCACCCCGAAGCCAGCTACTTCAACGCCAAGTGATGACCGCAGGTGCCGTGACCTGCACTTCCGGCACCTGCGGTAGGCGTTGAAACATGATCATGCCGTCTCCAGGCCGTCACGGGCTTCCGGTTCGTCATCGTCGGCCTGGTCCTCACCGAACGCCTTGTCAATGGCCCGGCGGGTGCGGTCCTCGCTGGTGGGCAACAGGTGTGTGTAGGTCCGCAGGGTGAATCCGGGGTCGGCGTGGCCCAGGTACGTCGACAGGGCCTTGATGCTCTCCCCGGCGTCCAGGAGGACCGAGGCATAGGTGTGCCGCAGGACGTGCATCCCGTTGCGCCGGTCGTCCGGGATGCCGGTGGCCCGGATTGCGGGCTTCCAGACGCCAGGGTTGAACTTCGACCGGCTGAGCGGCAGGCCGTCCGCGCTGGTCAGGTAGAGCGTGACCGTCACCGGGTCGCCGGTCGGAGTTGCCCAGGGCACGGTGACCTCTACCGGCGGGAACTGCTTGGCGTGCTCGGCCAGGCGGCGGGACACCGAGGCGGGAAGCGGAACCTCTCGCGTCTTGCCGCCCTTGGGCGGGGCGAAGATGAGCGTGCCGCGTACGAGCTTCACCTGTCGGACAACGTGGAGAACGGGCCGTGTCGGGTCGAGGTCGGCGGGGCTCACGCCGAAGATCTCTCCCTGCCGCAAGCCGCAGCCCGCGCCCAGGTCGACGCTGACCCGGTAGCGGTCCGGCATCTTCGCGCGGAACGCGGTGAGCTGGTCGACCGACCACGGTTGAACCTTGTTGGGGACGTGCCGGGGGCGCTGCACGCTCTTGGCCGCGAACGGGTTGCTGACGATTTTCTTGTCGTCCACCGCCGCATTCAGGATCATCGACACGTCGCTGAACAGCACCCGGCGGTAGCCGGCGGACAGCCCCTTCTCCTGTAGCCCGCGTGCCCAAGCCCTGATCGTCGCCGGCTGGATCGACGCCATCGCCTTGTTGCCGAGGATCGGGTAGACGTGCAGCCGGAGTTCGTATTCGATGCGGTCGCGGGTCAGTACGTCGGTGGTGGCAGCGGCGAGCCATTCATCGGCGTACTGCTTGAAGGTGACACGACCGGCGTCGGGATCGACGTAGGTTCCCTTGAGGATGTCGGCCTGGACGTTGGCGAGGAACGCCTGTGCCTCGCGCTTCTTCCGGTCCGGGAAGGACTGCGACTTCTCCTTGCCGTCGGGAGCGATGTAGCGGACCCGGTAGCGCATTCCCTGCCCGCATTCCGGCTTGGGTTCCTGCCGGGTCTTGCCGTCGGGGCCGACGATGCTGCGGTACCAGCGGTCAACGATGTGGGCCATGTCAGGCCGCCTTGGACTGCTCGGCGAACCAGGCCCGGACGGCGTCCGGGTCGTAACGCAGGTGTCGGCCGACCCGGGCGGCAGGTGGCCCGGTGCGGCGCTTGCGCCAGGTGTAGAGGGTCTGTACCGGAACGCCGAGGTACGCCGAGACGTCTTCGACGGTCCAGAGCTTGTGGGACTGAGCGATGGTCATGTCGTCTCCCAGGAGTCGAGGGGTCAGGCAGCAGCCGGCACGGTGCCGGCCGGGGTGGAGCCGAGTTCGTGGGCGAGTTCTTCGCGGCCGGTGGCTTGTCGCTCTCTGGCCATGGCGGCGGCGGTGTTGGCGAGGAGCGCGTCACCGGTGGTGTGCCAGCCGACACCGGCGAAGGTGAGGGTGCCGACGATCAGGGTGGTGTCGTCGTTGACGAGCTGGCCGTCGGCGGCCGGGTGCGCGTGCTCCTGGTCCTCGTGCTGCCGGTGGGCGCGGCGGGTGTCGCGCAGGAGTTGGAAGGTGACGGAGTACCGCCGGGCCTTGGTGAGGAAGTGGCCGCCGAAGCCGAGCATGTGCGCCCACCGGCGCAGTCGGGCGTACGGGTTGGCGTTGGTCGGTTTCGTCGATTCGGTGTCAAGGGCGGCTTGACGTTGGGCAACGCAGACCGGGCAGGCGGCGTATCGGGTGTGGGTGCCGCAGTCGGGGCACTCCCAGCGCGGGACGAAGCCGGGTCGGGGTCGGGGGTCGCGGGGCCGCTGGGGCAGCGGCACGGGGGTGCCGGTGGGTCGGCCGAGTCGCCAGCAGGCGTCGATGAGGCGGGCGGTGTGGTCGCCGTCGGGGTCGGCGTGGTCGGCGATGGTGTCGGCGGTGAGGCGGGTGGAGCGGTGCCCGGTTACCTCGGTGCTCTTGGTGGCGTACTTGGCAAGGTAGCCGGCGACCATGCTGTCAGTGACTTCACCTTGGCCGGTGAGGGCGATGGGGCGGATGTCGAGCTGCTCGCCCCAGGCGATCTGCCAGCCGGTGGGCCGGTCGGGGTGGGCGGGGGTGGTGAACGCGACCTGTGCAGCGGCGTGCCGGAGCGCGTCGACGAGGTCGTCGACGGTGAACGCGGCCGGTGGCGGGACGACGGCGGCCGGGTCGGTGGGGTCGACGCCGTCCAGGCGGACGAGGGCATGGAAGTGGACCGCGCCGCGTGCCTGGAACTCTGCCGCTTTGCCGTGCGACAGCCGAACCGGTGGGACCGTCCGAAGGTTGCCGGAGGCGGTGGCGACCTGGACGCGCGGGATGCCGCGGCGACGGGCGAGCTTGGCCAGGTGCCGCTCTGCGGCTTGCTTGGTGCGGTGCCACAGTTCGCCGGAGAACAGATTCCAGACGACCTGGTGGTCATGGTCGTAGCAGTCGAGGCACAGCGGCTGACCGAGTGCGGCGTCACCGGGTTCGTGTCGTGCCCAGCAGACGGCGGGGCGACCGTGCGGGCAGTGGCCGGCGGTGGGGTCGTCGGCGCGGCGGGCGTGGCACGGGTCGGGGCGGCAGTCGCAGCGCTTGCGGTCCCGGCAGGTGTGCTTTCGGACCGCCCGGACGTGTACCGGCCCGAAGGACGGGGCGGTGAAGGTGGGAAACACCGCCGGGTGCTGGGTGACGGTGTCGGGGACGCCCTTGCCGCCGACGAGGCCGGCGCGTAGGAGCTGGTACGCGTCGCGTTGGTAGGTGTGGGCGCAGGACGGGCAGACGGTGGCCCGCCGGTTGCCGCAGGCGGTGTAGATGACCGCATCAGGCATACCGTCGGTGTGCCGCTGCTCGACGACGCGCCCGGTGGCTGGATCAACGGTGAGGAGCTGGCCGGCGAGCCGAATCGGGCGGGTACAACCAGCGGCGGCGCGGACATGCTCGATCCAGCCGAAGTAGTCCGGTCGGGTGGCGCGGGCGAAGGCGGCCCCGGCGGCGGTGTAGTCGTAGACGATGGTGTCGGCGTTCGAGCCCACACCCCGGGCCGAAGCACGGGGTGTGAGTTCCAGCGTCGAGGCCATCAAGCCGCAGTCCCGTTCGGGGTGCGGGTGGTGATGGTGCGTTCGGTGACGATGACCCGGCAGGCGCCGCATTGGCGCTTGGCCGGCTCGTGCCGACGGCACGGAATCTGGACGGTCTGACCACCGCAGCGGACGGTGACCGGTGCCCGGCAGGGTCCGCCGGGAATGACGTCGACGACGGTGCGTCGGACGTCGTACGGGTGTGGTTCCGGCTGTGCCGGGCAGGTGTGGATGGTGTGTTCGATGTCGACGACGTAGATGGTCATCGGGCATCACCGGTCAGGGTGATGAGGAGTTGCCCGGCGACGGCCGGGGTGACGTCGAGCCGGTCGGCCAGCTCGGCGGCAGTGATCGGTGACCCGGTGTTCTGCTCGTGCTGTGCGGCGGCGAACCGGGCCATGGGCAGGAGGTGGGTTGGAACCTCGACCGGCTCCGGCTCGGTGGCCGGCATGGTGGGTTGGATGGCCGGACGGGGTTGTGAATCGATGGTGAGGGCAGCCGGCGGTGCCGGCTCGGTGGTGACCTGCTCGGCCACCTCAGCCCGGATCGGTTCGACCGGCTCGACAGCCGGCGCGGTCGGGTTGTCGCCCTTTACGGGCGCGAGAACGAGTTTCACCAGGGCCATGAAGGCCAGCGCCGGTACGGCCGAGAGCAGCCAGCCGGAGATGCCCGGCTTGGCGACCGCCAGTTGCGCGGCCAGGGAGAGGCCGGCGGCGGCGGTGAGCAGGAACAGCGGGTAGCCGATGGGAGCACCGACCCGACGACGACGCCGGATGGTCAGCAGGCAGGCGATGGGGACGAGTTCGGAGATGACGGCGTTGGCCCAGCCGAACCATGCGCCCGTTCCCGCCGGGGAGTTGTCGAGGGTCCAGTCCTTGACGTGGGTGAACGAGGCAGCACCGGCGAACCCGGCGACAGTGAGCAGGATGAGGACCAGGACGACACCCTCAATTCGGGTGCCGGTGGTGGGCTGACGGTTCATCGGACACCGCCCATGTAAGCCATGGCGACGCCGATGAGCAGGATGACGGCGAAGGTGATCAGGACACCCATCAGTGACCTCCGTGACAGTCGAGGCAGCAGCCGTAGCGGTGTGGGATGTAGTAGGGCTGGACCAAGCCGCAGATGGCGCAGGTCCGGCGGGCGCGTAGCGCCTTGCCGATGGCCTCTCGTTGGGCGGGCGTGGCGGTGCGCTTGGGCTTGGCCAGGTCGAGGCGGTAGAGGTAAGCGACGCGCTTACCGCGCCGCCAGAAGATCTGGGCGACGGGGTCATGCCCGCCGGGACGCAGACCGGCAGCCCGAAGCTGCCGCAGGGTGGCGAGCCCGCTGGGTGCCATCCGGTACGGGTAGGTGGGAAAGCCGAAGCGAGTGCCGGTCGGGTCGTAGTAGGTGGTCACGACTGGTCTCCCCAGCGTTGCTGGGCGGCTTGGCGGGAGATGCCGAGGCGTTGCCCGATCTCGGCCCAGGAGTAGCCGAAGGAGCGAAGCCCGACGACGGCGTCGGTGATTGCCTCGTCGATGACGGTGGAAAGGGCGACCAGGTCGCGAAGGGCTTCGACGTCACCGGTGGCGACGCGGCGGCCGTGGGCGCGGATGATGCGTCGGGCGAAGGCCGCGAACTCGGTGTTCTCGACGACCTCCCGTCGCTTCTGTACGGGGATGCGAGGCGTCAAGGACTTCTTGACAGTGCTCACCGGTTCTCACCCCCGGTGGTGTGGAGGTCATCCCACTCGTCGGCGGCCGTCTCAAGGGCCGTGATGACCTGCTCGGCGGTACGGGCCGGGTCGTCGTTCCACGAGTACGGGGAGGTGTGTTCGTCGATGACGAAGCCGTCTTCGTCGACGAGGAAGACCGGCGCGGTGGTGTCGAGGTAGTCGACAAATGCGTCGAGCGCGGCGAGGTAGTCACCCAGGGTGTCCGGGGTGAGTTGGGAGAAGTGCTGCACGCGGTGGCCGGCGGCGGCGATGCCGATGGCCCCGGCGACACAGGCCGGCGGGGTCGGGGTGTCGGTGGTGGGGCGGTAGTAGGTGCCCTGGTGCCAGCCGTGCCGGCGTAGGTAGAGGGCAGCCATCCGGAGCAGGTCAGCGATGGTGACCGTTCCGGCGGTAGGTGGGTTCTGGGTAGCCTTCATGGCAGCCACGTCCTTTCAGAAGGGCTTGGTGAGAGGTCGGCGGAACCGGTCTGCTTTCCAGGGCTTGAGCCGGTTCCGTCGGCCGATCAGTTGGCGCGCAGCCGCAGGTAGCGGCGGAATCGGGTCGGGTCGCCGGGCAGCGGAACGGGCGCCGAGGCGAAGACGAGGAGCCCGCGTTCGGTGGCGAGCGCCATGAGCGTGACGAGTTCCTCGGGCGTACCGACGACGTGTCGGTCGACGTACCGGGTGGCCGGTGGCGGGGTGCGACGGACGCGGAAGAGCTCTCGCAGTTTCATGCGGCGGTTCCCCAATCGAGTCGAGATCCGGTCGGTGCGGATAAGCGGGTGGGACGACGGGTCCAAGCGGCGTAGTCGGCGATGCCGGCGATCTGGGCGTCGGTCAGGTAGGCGACCTTGATGCGGCGTGGGGTGCCGCCTTCGGCGATGAGGTAGGCGGCGCCCTGGTTGGTGGGGGCGATGTCGGTGGCGGTGTAGCCCTGTTCGGCCCAGCCGTGGCCGAGGACGATGTTCGAGCTGTTGGGAGTGGTGCAGCGGAACGCGGCGCGGTAGCCGAACAGGTCCCGCAGGCTGGTGGGGATGATGTCGAACGACGGCCGCTGGGTGGCGGCGACGACGGGGATGCCGGCGGCCCGACCCCGAGCGACCAGGTCCCGGAGGAGAGCGACGAACTCTTCCTGCTCCTGCTTGCTGCCGATGGTGGCGGAGTAGAAGGCGATCTCGTCGACCAGGACGGTGATGACGGAGAGTCCGTCGAGCGCGGTGACCTTGCGACGCCCGTGGGCGCGCAGCCAGGCGTACCGGTTGTTCATCACCTGCTGCAGGCGTCGGAGGACGCCGAGCGCGGCGGTGATGTCGGGGCCGATGAAGGCGTCGGCGCAGTCTTCCCACTGGCCGAGTTCGACGAGCTTGCCGTCGAGCAGGACGAGGCGGGAGTCCGCCGAGAGAGCGGCGTGGGCCGCGATGGTGTTGAGCAGTCCGGACTTACCTCCGCCGGGTTCACCGCCGGCGAGGAGGTTGCGGTAGGCCAGGGTGATGTAGACGGGCTGGCCGAACTCGTCGATGCCAACGAAGATCGGGTCGAACATCGACAGGCCAGGCCCCACCGGAATGCCGGCGGTCGGGGCGGTTGCCGTAGCCATGGGTGCCCTCCTTGGGCGTTGATGGGCGCGGGAAGCCACACGAAGGAGCCGTAGGGCTCCCCGCGTCCGGGATGGGTTGCGGGATCAGATCCAGTCGGAGACGTCGTCGGCGTCCGACGACGGCGCGGGGGCCGACTTGCTGCCGTTGGCCGACGTGGCGGCCTGCTTCTTGGGCTGGATGGGCAGGGTGACCGTGGGTGCCTGGACGTCAGGCAGGTCCAGGGCGGTCGGGATCACCGGCGTCGGTCGGTCGGTGGCCGGAGCGTCGGGAGTGATGACGTCGGCCAGCGGGGACGTGACGGTTGCGGTGAGCACCTCGCGGCGCTTGATGTCGAACCGCAGGTACGCGGCGTTTCCGTCGGAGGCGCGCTCGACCAGGACGGACGAGGCGTGGCAGGTGACGGCGATCTTGTCGAGGCGGCCTTCCAGGTCCGCCAGGGACAGGCCGGGCCGCAGATAGACCCAGACCCGTTCGCCGACCGGGGTCGGCTTGGCCCACAAGATCAGCGGGAGAGACCCGGACTGATTGGCGACGATGAACTGCGCGAAGCAGACCCGCAGCCGGTGGCGCACGATCAGGCACCACACCCAGGCGACGACCTGGCGGCGAACGGTGGGGATGGCGGCCGGAACGCCGAGGACGACCGCGACGACGGCCAGGGTGACGATGGTCGGGGTGTGGGTGGCGAGCTGCACCCACGCCGTCAGCAGAGTGACGGCAAGGACGATTTCGGGGGTCCACCACCACAGCAGCCGCAGGACCGGCCAGATGCGGACCAGGAGCCAGGCCAGCGCGCCGCACGGGACACCGATGGCCGCGCCGATGAACAGCGCGATGATGGGGTGTACGTAGGAAGCGGCCACCACGGCACCGAGTACGCCGAGGATGACCGCAGTGAGGATGAACGCCATTCGGGCGTTGCGGGCCGAGGACCGGTGAACCTTGGCCTCGATTACTGTCACCGTTCCGGTTGACTTCCGGCCGAACGAACGGCGAGGGCTAGACTTGGACACGACACGTCCTCCCAAGTGATTGGGCTGGATGGGTTGGAGAGCACGGGGTCGGCAGGTGTAGGAGCCAGTACCGGCCCCGGGCTCGAAATCACTCAGGCCGCACAGCGACCCTTCCGCCTACAAGCAGGCGATGAGCAGCGCGGATACCCACAGGCAAGCCGCGTGCAGGGACTGATCCGCCAGGTACATGCCGCAGATCGGGGCCTGCCGGTCGGCGAAATCCCGGCTACCGGTGTGGATGAGCAGCCAACGCACCGGCCAACGCCGGTCGAGGAATGCGTGTGAGACGGCGGAGAAGCCGACTCCGGCGACGAGCCCGACGACGGTGACGGGCAGATCAAGCGCAACGATGGCGACGGTCAGCATGACCACCATCACGAGGTGATAGGCCACGACGTGGCCCAACAGGTGACGCCAGCCGTCCCAGCCGGGAGCGGCCTTGTGGGCGGCTTGCTTGTCGGACTGGCCGAAGACGTGATCGGCCACCTGGTGGCCGGCGTAGAGAGTCGCCGCGACAACGGCGAAGACGATGGCGGAAACGAGCACGACAACCACTCCCAACGATTGTGGGTGAACGGGTTGGAATGGCAGTCGGGGCCGGCAGGTGTAGGAGCCAGTACCGACCCCGCGCCATATCGAGAGGGCAACCATGGGTTGCCAGGGCCGGGAGAATAGGAGCCAGAAACGCTCCCGGACCGAAGGTGGATCAGATCAGCGGACCGTCAGGCCGCTTCGTGCATCAGACACCAGAGGCTCACACAGCGCGGTGAGCGAAGAACTACTTAGCCGCCGAGTTACCAGCCTTCGGCTTCAGCGAGATGGCGCGGAACGCGACGCCGTTACGCCCGTTGGTCGCCCACGGGATGGCCTCCAACTGCTCGACAGCGACGAGCTGTCCCACCGTCACGCTCGGCTTCTCACCCGCCGTGGTGATGGTGATGATCTCGCCGCCGGTCTCGTCGAGTACGAAGACCTGGGTGGACCACATGAGCCGGCCGGTGTTCTTCTCCGACCGCTGATTGCCGTTCTGGTCGTTCTTCGGCTCGGGGTCCTTCGTCACCTGAACCTGCTTGCTCTGGGTGTCCACGTACAGCTTCACAACAGACCTCCTGTGTCTCGGGCCAGGTATTGAGCTTGTCCCCGGTGGACTCTTGCTCTTGGCCTCTGCGGACAAGGCTCCCGGAAAGCGGGGGACAGCCCATCCGATGGGCTGGACGACATGGGACGTCTTGGCTATCGTCTAGTTGTCCCTAGTCGTCCCTTGAGGAGAGTCGGATGCCAAACGACCGGCTACGCGATGCCATCCTGCGCAACGGCCTGACGCCCGTCGTCGTGGCCGAGCGGATCGGAGTCGACCCGAAGACCGTGGAACGGTGGATCACGCAGGACCGGACGCCGTACCCCCGGCACCGGCACGCAATCGCGGCGATGGTCCGTGAGGACGTGCCGTACCTGTGGCCCGACGCGGTGAACCCGGAGAAGGCGTCGAAAATCGGGCAGAGCGAGATGGTCCAGCTCTACTCCCGGCGTTCCTCTGTTCCGTACGACCTCTGGCGGCGACTGATTGAGCGGGCCGAGAAGCGGATTGACGTGCTGGCCTACGCCGGCCTTTTCCTCGTGGAGCAGGACCGGAGGATCGTCGACATCCTGCGTCAAAAGGCCGTTGACGGCGTAGCGGTCACGATTCTGCTCGGTAATCCGGACAGCGAGGCGATTGAGCGGAAGAGCGTCGAGGAGGGTGCGCCCGGCGTGATGGCCGCGAAGATTCGTCAGGTGCAGCAGTACTACAACCGGCTCGACGGGGAGCCCGGAGTGACGGTGCTCTACCACGACACGACGCTGTACAACTCGATCTACCGGTTCGACGACGAGATGTTGGTCAACATGCACGTCTACGGCTTCCCGGCCCCACACGCGCCGGTGATGCACCTGCGCCGGCTCAACGGTGGCGACCTGTTCGGTACCTACGCCGACAGCTTCGACCGCGTCCTGTCCGCCTCGAAGCCTCTGCCAGTCGGTGAGGTGGCAGCCTAGAGCCATGGCGAGGACCGAGCACTACCACGACCCGAACGCGCCGAAGGCCAACAGCATCGTTGTGGCCGTCTCCGTCTTCGTCCGCGACGAGCGCGGCCGGGTACTGCTCATCCAGCGCACCGACAACGGCCTGTGGTCACTGCCCGGCGGCGGCCAGGAGATCGGCGAATCGGTCGCCGAGACAGCGATTCGGGAGACCCGCGAAGAGACCGGCATTAGCGTCGAGGTGACCGGCCTGGTGGGCGTCTACTCCGACCCAGGTCACGTCGTTGCCTACTCCGACGGCGAGGTACGACAGCAGTTCTCGCTCTGCTTCCGGGCCGTCCCCGTCGGCGGCACTCCGACCCCTAGCGATGAGTCAAGCGATGTCAGATGGGTGGCCCGCGACGAGCTGGACGCGCTCGACATCCACCCGTCGACCCTGCTCCGCATCACCCACGGCTACGAGGATCGCGCCGAGCCCTACATTGGCTGAGCGATGCTGCCGACAAGCCGCTGTTGAGTCCGCTGCACAGCGGCGACCATCTCCGGTTCCGCCCGGCCGATGAACCGGGTAACCAGGTGCTCCGGTCCGTACCGCGACCGAATCTCCGCCAGCCGCTCCAACACCTCGAAGTCTTGCCCGTCCGGCCCGGTCGTCATGTCCGAGAAGCAGAGCGCGTCAGTTACCGCGGTTTCCTCCCGAGTGAACTCGGCGGCCAGGACCTCACCGAGCCCACGCTCCTCGGCTTCCAGCCAGGCGCACGAGTGGTGAGCCACCAGAGCCGCAATCCGCTCGTCGAACCGCTCACGCCGCAGCCAGCGGCCCCCGTCGAGCGAGTGAAAGCCGGTGTCGACCAGGTCCGGGCTGTAGCCCACATCGTGCAGCCACGCCGACGCCACGAGCACCGCACGATCCTCGACCGGTACGGCAGCGCTGACCCGGTCCGCCTTAGCGGCCACCGACTGGACGTGACTCCATCGACGAGGAAGCGGAGTCTCCAGCAGGTGCCGCGCAACTTCCCGAGCGGCGTCGACGAGGTCGGCCATGCCGCCAGGGTACGGAGCGCGCGAGGTCCGCACCATCCCGTGTCCGCTGGGCAACGGCAAGAGGCCGGCCGGCTGCCGGCAATGTGGTTCAAACTTTCTGTACGTCTTCAAGGCGGCCCTTGACGGGCCGCACGCGCCGCCGCCTGGGCGCGCGTCCGTCGCTCCGCTGGCGCTCCGACTCCGGCCACGCAACACGCCCGGCGGCTGGCGCGGAGAGCGGGAAGCCCGGAGGCCGCCGCAGACGGGACGGGTGTGGGAGTGGTGGAGGTTCGTCGCCGGCAGCCGGCCGCGCCGCGCCGGAGCGACGCGGCGCAGGGAAGGGCACACCGGGTCTGCGCGGCGGGTCACGGGTGGCGAACCGGTCGCGGTTACTGCGCCTCCGGCGGGGGCGCAACGACTCCAGGATGGCCGGGGCTCCGTCGGCGGGTCGCGGTCCGTGGGTGGTTGCGCGGGCCATCCCGTCAGCCGACGACCCGGGCGAGCCGAGCAGACCACCGCCCGGCCCGCCAGCGTCCGTACGTGCGTCAAGGTGCGCTTGACGTGGCGGGCCGGGCGGCGGCCCGCTCCCCAGGCGGGCGGGTCGGCGGCAGACGGGACGGCACCGTTGGACCTGGCGTTCTGGCCGTTGCGGGGGTGCCCTGTCGTGCGGTCGAGGTGACCCAGCGAGGGTGAGACGTGTGCCCTAATCCGGACCTCCTGGCCACGGGGCTGTGATCAGGTTCGGCCGGATCGCCGTGGTTCACCTAAAAGCCGTCTTGGGCGAGTCGTGAGGAATGTACGGTTAAGTGAACTACGGGGGGTCTTGCTAAGGATGTGGGGCAATGGAGAGATTCTGGATTTGTCGGGACCCGAGCGTCAAAACGGACCGGGTCGGGCCGGCGAGTACTCGCGGGCTGTTCGCGGCGTTGCTGGTGTTGGCCGTCGCGCTGGGCATGGTGTTGACCGGGGTGTCCCGGGCTCCCGCTGCGAGCGCGGGTGCAGCATCGTCGGCGGCCGCCGCCCCTGCTGGTAGCGGTTTGGCCTGGGGCAATAACTTCCTCGGCCAGTTCGGGAACGGGACCAACACCCCTGGCAGCAGCGTGCCCGTCCCCGTCAGCTTGCCGGCAGGCACCACGATCACCGCCATCGCCGCCGGCAACGTCCACAGTCTGGCAGTGACCTCCACCGGCACCGTCCTGGCCTGGGGCGGCAACGAGGATGGCCAGTTGGGGAACGGCACCAACACCAACAGCAATGTGCCCGTCGCCGTCAGTTTGCCGGCGGGCACCACGATCACCGCCATCGCAGCAGACTCTGACTACAGTCTGGCGTTGACCTCCACCGGCACCGTCCTGGCCTGGGGCGACAACCTCTTCGGGCAGTTGGGGAACGGCACGACCACCGACAGCAACGTGCCCGTCCCGGTGAATCTGCCGGCAGGCACCACGATCACCGCCATCGCCGCCGGCTTCGCCCACAGTCTGGCGTTGACCTCGACCGGCACCGTCCTGGCCTGGGGCGTCAACACCGACGGGGAGCTGGGGAACGGCACCAACACCAACAGCAACGTGCCTGTTCCGGTGAGCTTGCCGGCCGGCGCCACGATCACCGCCATCGGCGCCGGCAACTCCCACAGTCTGGCGGTGACCTCCACCGGCACCGTACTGGCCTGGGGCAACAACGAGTTCGGGCAGTTGGGGAATGGCACCAACACCGACAGCAACGTGCCTGTCGCGGTGAACCTGCCGGCAGGCACCACGATCACCGCAGTCGCCGCCTCCTTCGACGATTTCTTCCCTCCCAACCACGGCTACAGTTTGGCGTTGACCTCCACCGGCACCATGCTGGCCTGGGGTAGGAACCATCTCGGCGAGTTAGGGAACGGCACCACCACCGACAGCAACGTGCCCGTCCCCGTGAACCTGCCGGCAGGCACCACGATCACCGCCATCGCCGCAGGCGGTGGCCAAAGTCTGGCGTTGACCTCCACCGGCACCGTCCTGTGGTGGGGCGACAACGGCCTCGCCACCGCCAGCCTGGTGCCCTTCCCGCTGGACTTGCCCGCCGGCACCACGATCACCGCCATCGCCGCCGGCGGCGACCACGCTCTCGCGATCGCGGCAGAACCGGCCCCGGCCAAATCAACCAGTACCCTGCGGGTGTCTCCGTCGAACCCGCAGCCCAATCAGCCCGTCACCTTCACCGCTACCGTGACCTGCACTGCCGGTACGCCCACGGGAACCGTGACCTTTTTGGACGGCAAAAAGACCTTGGGCACTGCAACCCTGTCCGGCGGTCCCACCGCCACCGCGACCCTCATCCTCGACCGCCTGCGGCCAGGCAGCCACACCATCCGAGCCCGCTACAACGGCAAGGGCACCTGCCCACCCTCAACGTCCAAGCCGGTGACAGTCAAAGTCCAGAAACCCCAACTCCCGGTGACCGGGGTCAACGCGCCAGACACCCTCGCCGCTGGCACCCTGCTCGTGCTCACCGGCACGGCCCTGGTCGTCCGGAACCGACGCCGACCGGCAAATCGCAGCAACTCCTAACCACGCGGCCTCTCTTACAGGCACCGGCGGTGACAGGTCCTCTTCCAGGCCACCCACCGCCGGTGCCCGCTGCCAGCAAACCCCTGGCCCAGCATCGCCGGTCCCACCCCCAATCCCTATCTGCGCCAATCTGCTATGGCGAGAAGGCTCACCCGGCGCCGCATGTCTGGCGGCGCGTTTCACCAGGCACCTTCATCGAATCATCGGTGGAAAGCAGGGTGACTAACTGGGTGACGATGGGGACGGACGCCAGCGGACCAGCAGGGACACTGACAGAGAGTTCCAGCAGTTCAATGCCAATGAAACGGCAGGCCAGAGCCCTGTGTTGGTTGCCTGGGGGTCAAGGAGTCGCCCTGGCGTGCCGCCGGAGGGAGCGCCAAGATCAGGCCGTATTCAGGCCGTCAGAGGTGGACCAAGAGCAACGAACGTTGACCATCGATGACCGATGAATGCACAGCTCAGGCGGCATCTTGTCCGTGTTGATCGACTATGCCCTCACCTTTGATCAATACAACGCCAAGTGACCGCCGAGGTGCCGTAAACGGGTTTCCTGCCGTACTAGGGCCATTGGACGGCATCGACGACGAGTTCTGCGGAGCACGAATTATCGTCGATCCGTTCGGCTTGAATGGTGAGCGATGACTTGCCCTGAGGTACGCGTAGTTCCTGTTTCTGGTGCCCGGAACCGGCAGTGCCGTTGCCGAGAGCTTCGCCATCGGCGAGAAGCTCCCACCGGACCTGCGCGCGGTCCGAACAGCCACTAACGGCGATGCTCAGATCTCTCTGGCGTGCCGGACCGGAAAGGGTGGCCTGTGCCTGGATCGTCTGGCCTGGCGAGTCCAGGAACCAGCGGTTGGTGCATGTAGTACGCGTTGCGAGATTGAGACCCGTGGTCGTGCATTCCTGCTGTGCCGCATTGCCGATGGAGAACCGGATCTCGGTGCGACTGTGAGCCGGAGGAATCTGGGAAAGAAGTAGGGCGGCGGTGACAGATGATGCTGCGAAGCCAAGTATCACTCCTGCCGTACCGAGCCTGCGGCGCGTTTTCTTGCGCAGGACATCTTTGGCGGTCGTACACTCGGATTCGTATGCTGCCATGATTTCTGGCTTGTCCAGGGAGAGCGCCAACGCGCGGACAAAGGGCCTCGCTACTTCCAGCGTCGCCTTCGTTCGGGCGGAGATGTTCGACGCTTGCACCGCCACGATGACAGTGACTAGCAGACCTATTATCGCGGCAATCCAGGACGCCCGTTCCAGCCAGTCCGCCCAGTCCGACATTGCTCTCCCTCTCCACCGCTCGGCAGTTGCAGGAAATACGAGCGAGCATAGATGACGTCTGGCGGTACACCGGTTCTCGCATTGCGCAGGGCACCCATTGCCCCATTTGCGTGTATCCCGGGGTCTCCCAGCTCCCACTCTCCGAACGAGGGCTGGGAGGCGTTGTTAGCCGCTACCTGAAGGGCGTCTCGTAAGCCCGTCATGGACGGCCGACGGGAATCATAGACGTCCCCCTTGGTCTCGGTCCTGAGTGGTACGGCCCGGCAGGGTTGGGTGAACAACCGCGACGACCACAACGGATATCCACGGGTTGCAGGGGATGATGGGGGAATGTGTGACGGCCCGCCGGTGTGGAGGCTGGTAGGCCGATCATGGTCCGCTGCCCGGGAGCGACGCTATGCCACCACGCGCACACACCATCGTAGACCCGCGTTTCCCGGCTGAGCTGGCCCGGCTGCGCCGTGAGCGGGGCGTGTCGCTGCGCCAACTGGCCGCTGCGGTGAACCATGGCAAGAGTGTTATCCATCAGCTGGAAACAGGGCGGACCCGGCCGGCCGTCGACATCGCCGCCCGCCTCGATGACGCGTTGGCTGCCGGTGGTGCGCTCGCCGCCATGGTCGTCGACGTTCCCGACGGTGGCCGGCGGGTCGCCTTCCTCGCCGTGCATCCGGGCCGTGTCGACCTGACGGGGGTACGCGCCTTGGGTGAGGTGCTCGCCGGATACCGGCGGCTGGAGGACTCCATCGGTTCCGCCGCCGTGCTTCCGCCCGTGCGTGTCCAACTCGACACGATCGTTTCGCTGCTGCGCGAGGTTGGTCACCAGGTTCGGCCAGCGGTGGTCGACATGGCCGCGCAGTGGGCGCAGTTCGCCGGTTGGCTCGGTATCGCCAACGGCGACGACCGGACGGCGCGTGTGTGGCTGGGCCGCAGTCTGCAATGGTCCACCGAGGCCGGCAACGCTGACCTTACGGCGACCGTGCTGTCCTTCCAGGGGCACCGGGCGGAGGGTCGCGGTGACCTGGCGGAGATGATCGGGCTGTCCCGGGCCGCTCGGGAGGACCCGCGCGCCAACCCGGCGTTGCGCGCGTACTCCGCCGGTCAGGAGGCACGTGGGCTGGCCATGGCCGGTGCGTCGCCGACCGAGGTGCGACAGGGGCTGACGCAGGCCGTCGACCTGGCCACCGAGGCGGCAGAGACGCCGCTACCCGCGTGGGGGTACTGGTACACCCCGGCCTTCTATGCGGTACAGCAGGGCATCGTGTGGCGGTACCTGGGTGAACGGGAAGCGCGGGCCAACGACCGGGCCATCGAGCTGTTGACCGTCGGCACGGCCGGGGTGGACGAGACGGCCGAGAATGCCGACTGGCATGGCCGGCACCTCGTGCACCTTGCCATCGCCCACGGCCGGGCCGGGGACAGCGGTTCGGCGTTGCAGGTGCTGGAGCGGGCCCGGTCCATCGCGGTGTCGACGGCGTCACGACGCTTGGCCGAGCAGATCGACGCAGTTGTCCGCGACGTGGGCGTGTCCGTCAACCCGTAGCGGACACGCGCCTCTGACCTGGGCGGACACCGCCATCGCACGATGTTCGAGGGTGGCGGTGGTGTTCCCCCGTGCAGCGCCGTCACCCCCTTTCTCGACCTGGTGGAGGTGGTGGCGTGAGCAGGTGGCGCAGGTTCTGGTGGCGGCTGCGGCGGCGGCCGAGCCGCTGGTTGACAGCGGACAGTGGCGGGAGACCGTCGAGCAGGAGGCCGCCCGGCAACGCCTGCTCGACCAGGCCCGGCGCAACGGCCGGTGGCCGGCATGACCGAGGCGTGACCGACACGCCGGCACATCATCTGGTGTCTTGCTTTCGTGGGTGGCCCATATATGGTGTCACCTGTAGCTGGTTCGGCGCCCATCCGGGGCGGCCGAGGCAAGAGGGAACCCGGTGCGAATCCGGGACTGCCCCGCAGCGGTGAGTGGGAACGACAGCCGTCACACAGCACTGGGCTCCGGCCTGGGAAGCGACGGCCAGTAGGAGCGCGCGAGCACGCCCACGAGTCCGAAGACCTGCCAGCACGCCGTCCACATCCGTGGGCGGCGGCCGTAGGCCGCGCGGGACGGCCGACGCCAGGAACGGGCCGTGCCTGCTGCGCGGATCCCGTGGCGTCCTCTCGCGTGTCCGAGGCCCTCAGCAGACGGCGCGAGGAGAGAGACGTGACGGTCGTGCGGGAGATGCCGGGCTCCGACGCGGATGTGTCGCAGCGGCACCGGCAGGTCAGGCAGGTCCGCAGACGCGACGGCGCCACGGAGGTGGTGGACGTCGACACGATCGTCCGGGCGGTGACGCGGTGGGTGGGCGATCTCGACCAGGTCGACCCGCTGCGGGTGGCCACGAAGACCATCAGTGGGCTGTACGACGGTGCCACCGCCGCCGAGGTGGACAAGCTGTCCATCCAGACGGCAGCCGAGTTGATCGGTACGGAGCCGCAGTACTCGAAGCTGGCGGCCCGGCTGCTGGCCGCGTACGTGGACGCCGAGGTCCGTGGACAACGGGTGGACGGCTTCAGCCGGTCCATCCGGTACGCGTACGACCTGGGGCTGATCGGGGAGACGACGGCGACGTTCGTGGCCGGTCACGCCCGCGAGTTGGACGACGCCGTCGACCCGGATGGTGACCTGCGGTTCGAGTACTTCGGGCTGCGCACGGTCGCGGACCGGTACCTGCTGCGGCATCCGCAGACCCGGCTGGTGGTGGAGACGCCGCAGTACTGGCTGCTGCGGGTCGCGTGTGGGCTGTCGCAGACGCCCGGCGAGGCGATCGGGTTCTACCGGCTGATGTCCAGCCTGGCATACCTGCCGAGTTCGCCGACCCTGTTCAACTCGGGAACCCGGCACACCCAGATGTCGTCGTGTTTCCTGGTCGACTCGCCGCGCGACGAACTCGACTCGATCTACGAGCGGTACCACCAGGTGGCGAGGCTGTCGAAGTACTCCGGCGGCATCGGCATCGCCTGGTCGAGGGTCCGGGGTCGCGGTGCGCTGATCCGGGGGACGAACGGCCTGTCGAACGGCATCGTGCCGTTCCTCAAGACCCTCGACGCGGGGGTGGCGGCGGTCAACCAGGGCGGCCGTCGTAAGGGCGCGGCCTGCGTGTACCTGGAACCGTGGCATCCGGACGTCGAGGAGTTCCTGGAGCTGCGGGACAACACGGGGGAGGAGTCCCGGCGTACCCACAACCTGAACCTGGCCAACTGGATCCCGGACGAGTTCATGCGGCGGGTGGAGGCGGACGCGGACTGGTCGCTGATCGACCCTTCTGACGCACCCGAGCTGCCGGACCTGTTCGGTGCGGCGTTCGACGAGGCGTACCGGGCAGCGGAGTGCAAGGCCGTCCGGACGGTCCGGGCCCGCGACCTGTACGGGCGGATGATGCGTACGCTCGCGCAGACCGGCAACGGGTGGATGACGTTCAAGGACGCGGCGAACCGGCTGTCCAACCAGACCGGCGCGCCGGGCAACACGATCCACCTGTCGAACCTGTGCACCGAGATCCTCGAGGTCAACAGCGACACCGAGACGGCCGTGTGCAACCTGGGGTCGGTCAACCTGGCCGCGCACGTCACCGCCGACGGCGTCGACTGGGAGCGGCTGCGCGCCACGGTACGCACAGCGGTGGTGTTCCTGGACCGGGTGATCGACATCAACTACTACCCAACCGAGCAGGCGGCGGTGTCGAACCCGCGCTGGCGTCCGGTCGGGCTCGGCCTGATGGGTTTGCAGGACGCGTTCTTCACCCTGCGTATGCCGTTCGACTCGGTGCGGGCGCGGGAGCTGTCGACCCGGGTGCAGGAGGAGATCCTGCTGACCGCCCTGGAGACCTCGGCCGGGCTCGCCGAACGGTTCGGCCCGCATCCCGCGTACGCCGAAACCCGGGCCGCGAAGGGTGAGTTGCATCCGGACCTGTGGGGTGCGCAGGTGACGCAGACGTGGCGGTGGACCGTGTTGCGGGAGCGCGTCGCCCGCCACGGCCTGCGCAACTCGCTGCTGGTCGCGATCGCGCCGACCGCGACGATCGCGTCCATCGCCGGCTGCTACGAGTGCGTCGAGCCGCAGGTGTCCAACCTGTTCAAACGCGAGACGATGTCGGGGGAGTTCCTTCAGGTCAACACCTACCTGGTCCGGGAGCTGAAGGCACGCGGACTGTGGACGGCGGCGATCCGGGAGCAGGTCAAACGGGCCGACGGGTCGGTGCAGGGCATCGCCGAGCTGCCGGCCGACGTGCGGGAGCTGTTCCGGACGGCGTGGGAGCTGCCGCAGCGGGCGCTGATCGACCTGGCCGCCGCCCGTGCCCCCTTCGTCGACCAGTCGCAGTCGCTGAACCTGTTCCTGAGCGCGCCGACCATCGGCAAGCTCTCCTCGATGTACCTGTACGCCTGGAAGTCCGGGCTCAAGACCACCTACTACCTGCGCTCGCGTCCCGCGACCCGCATCCAGCAGGCCACTGTCGCGATCACCCCGACCGTCGCGGTCAGCGATGACGAGGCACTGGCCTGCTCCCTGGAGAACCCCGAGACCTGCGAGGCATGCCAGTGACCACCGTTTCCGAGACCAGCACCGACAAGCGGCAGATGCTGCTCGACCCCGGTATGGACCTGACCCTGCGGCCGATGCGCTACCCGCAGTTCTTCGACCGGTTCAAAGACGCGATCCGCAACACCTGGACCGTCGAGGAGGTCGACCTGCACTCCGACCTGGCCGACCTGGCCAAGCTCTCCCCGGCGGAGCAGCACCTGGTGTCCCGGCTCGTCGCGTTCTTCGCCACCGGCGACACCATCGTCGCCAACAACCTGGTGCTCAACCTCTACCAGCACGTCAACTCCCCGGAGGGGCGGCTCTACCTGTCGCGGCAACTGTTCGAGGAGGCGGTGCACGTCCAGTTCTACCTGAACCTCCTCGACACCTACGTGCCGGACGAGCGGGAACGGTTCGCGGCGTTCGCGGCGGTGGAGAACATCCCGTCGATCGCCCGCAAGGCCGAGTTCTGCTTCAGGTGGATCGACTCCATCTTCGAGCTACGGGAGCTGAGGACCCGGGAGGACCGGCGGGCGTTCCTGCTGAACCTGATCTGCTTCGCCGCCTGCATCGAAGGGCTGTTCTTCTACGGCGCCTTCGCCTACGTGTACTTCCTGCGCTCCCGGGGCCTGCTGCATGGGCTGGCCTCGGGCACCAACTGGGTGTTCCGGGACGAGTCGATGCACATGGCCTTCGCCTTCGACGTGGTCGACACCGTACGCGCCGAGGAGCCGGACCTGTTCGACGCCGACCTGGAGCGGCAGGTCCGCGACATGCTCGCCGAAGCCGTCGAGTGCGAGGTGCAGTTCGCCGCCGACCTGCTCGAACAGGGCGTCTCCGGGCTCCCGCTGGCGGACATGCGCGCGTACCTCCAACACGTCGCCGACCGCCGGTTGGCGCAGTTGGGCATCGAGCCGCTGTATGGGTCGACGAACCCGTTCGCCTTCATGGAGTTGCAGGACGTGCAGGAGTTGTCCAACTTCTTCGAACGGCGGGTGTCGGCCTACCAGGTGGGTGTCTCCGGCACGGTCGCCTTCGACGACGACTTCTGACGGGCCGCCTCCCGGCCCGGCGGGCGATCCTGATGATCCCCGCCGGGCCGACGGCCTGCTCAGGCCCGGCCGGAGATGAGGTACTGCATCCGGTGCTCGTGGTTCGGGGCGACACCGAAACGCCGGTCCAGTTCGAAGATCGACGTCAGCGGCGTGGCGGTGACCCCGGTCAGCCCCGCCCGTTCGAGCACGGCCACGGTCTGGTCGATGGAGGTCGCGGTGGCCAGCGGCAACGCCGCCCGGACCTGACTGTCGTAGTGGTCGGCGAAGTTCTCCGAGGCGTTGTCCAGGCCGTCGGGGAACCAGGTGGAGTCGACCACGGCCACCGTGCCGCCGGGGCGCAGCAGGCGGACCCAGTTCGCCACCGCGGTCTCCGGCTCCCGCAGCGTCCACATGAGATAGCGGCTGACCACGGCGTCGAAGCTGGCGGGTGGGAAGTCCGGGTGCACCGCGTCGCCGGGGCGGATGACCGGGCCGTGGGCGACGGTGGCGGCGTGTTGGCGGGCCCGTTCCAACATGCCCTCGGCCAGGTCGATGCCGGTGACCCGGTGGCCGAGACCGGCCAGCACCATGGCGACCTGCCCGGTGCCGGTGCCGACGTCGAGCACCTCCAGCGGTGCCGGAGGCAACGCCTGCGCCCAGACCTGCGCCCAGGCCCGCGTGTCCTCGGCCAGCCGGTCGGGACGCTGCTGGTACTCGTCGTAGCCGGGTGCCCGCTCGGTCCAGTACGAGTTGATCCGATCCTGGGTGTCGGCTCTCCGATTGCGCTCGCTCATGCGGCGCTCCTTTCGGGGACGGGCTGGTGCACCGGGTGGTACAGCAGGTGTATGGCGCCGTCGAGGTCGAGACGCTGGATGCCGATGCCGTAGACGGGTTCGAGGACGGCGGGGTCCAGGACCTCGTCGGTGGTGCCGGCGGCGGCGACCCCGCCCCGGCCGAGCAGCACCAGGTCGTCGCAGTAGCGGGCGGCGAGGTTCAGGTCGTGCAGCACGACGACGGCGCAGGTGCCGAGGTCGCGTACCAGGCGCAGGATCTCGTGCTGATAGCGGATGTCGAGGTGGTTGGTGGGCTCGTCGAGCAGCAGGTGGGTGGCCTGCTGCGCCAGCGCCCGGGCGATGAGCACCCGCTGCCGTTCGCCGCCGGAGAGACCGGCGAACGGGCGCGACCCCAGGTGGGCGGCACCGACGCGGGCCAGGCACTGCGCGGCGATCAGATGGTCGGCCGCACCGGTGCGCTGGAAGGTGTTCAGGTGTGGGCCCCGCCCCAGCAGCACCAGTTCCGCCACGGTGAGGGCGGTCTCGCCGCCGGACTCCTGCACGACCACCGCCAGGCGGCGCGCCGCCTGGCGGGACGGCAGTGCGGCCAGGTCGTCGCCGTCCACGACGACCCGCCCGGTGCCGCCGCGCAGCGCGCCGTAGAGCAGCCGCAGCAGCGTGGTCTTGCCGCTGCCGTTGGGGCCGATCAGTCCGAGGACGCGGCCGGGGCGCGCGGTCACACTGACCCCGTCGATGACCGGGTTGGCGCCGTAGCGCCAGGAAACCTGGGTCGCCTCGATCATGAGTCGGTCCCGAACCGCTGCACGATCCGCTCCAGGCCGTCGATCGACAACGGGGTCGGCGGCTCGGTGAAGTTGAACAGCTGGGTCATCACCGCCCCGTCGCGGACCGCGTTGAGCTTCTCGGCCCCCGGAAGACCGGTCAGGGCCTGCTCGACCGCCGCGGGATCGCCGTCGCTGTGGAGCAGGATCAGCACGTCCGGGTTACGGCCGAGCAGTTCCTCGACGGTGACCTCGAAGACGCGTTCCGAGGTGTCGCCGAAGACGTTGCGGAAACCGGCCGCCGCCAGCTGCGGGTGGGCCATGCTGGTGGAGCCGTACGCGTACGTGGTGCCGCCGCCGACCGTCGGGTAGAGCACCGCCGCGGTACGGCCGGACGCCGTACCCGCCGCTGCCTGGATCGTGGTCATCCGGTCCCGCAGCGCGTCGACGGCCGTGGCCGCCTCGGCCTCGCGGCCGAACACCCGACCGTAGGTCTCCAGCTGCCGGTAGATGTCGTCGAAGCTGGGGGTGCCGGTGCTGTTCGGGCACATGGCGGGCTCTTCGAGCAGCGGGATGCCCACCGCCGAGAGGGAGTCGCGGGAGAGGCTGTCCACCTCGCCGAGCACCAGGTCGGGCTCCTGGCTGATCACCACCTCCTTGGAGATCTGGAGGTGGCCACTGGTGTCGATCTTGTCGGTCAGCAGTGGGATCCGGTCCAGCGCGGCGAGGGTCTCGGCGTCGTAGTACTCCTTCGGGTACTGCCCGGCGCGGGCGGTGACCCGGTCCAACACGCCGAGCGCGTGCAGGTAGGGCACGGCCGCGCTCTTGAGCAGGACGACCCGTTCCGGCGCGGAGCGGAAGGTCACCTCCGCGCCGCAGTTGGTGACGGTGACCGGATATCCCGGGCCGGTCGCGGTCGGCTCCTCGGCGGCACCACCACAGGCGGCGACCAGCAGCGCCAGGGCGGACACGGTCGCGGTGACGGCGAGTCGGGTTGCCTTCATCGATGCTCCTCGGCTCATGGCGTTCAGCTGCCGGTGGCGTGCAGACGACGGATCAGGATCAGCAGGAACGGGGCCCCGAGCAGGGCGGTGATGATGCCGATCGGGATCTCCTGGGGGGCCAGCAGCACCCGGGCGAGCACGTCGGCCCAGACCAGCAGGATGGCGCCGAGCAACGCGGCCACCGGCACCACGCGGACGTGTGGGGCGCCGACGATCCGGCGGGCCAGGTGCGGTACGACGAGACCGACGAAGCCGATGCTGCCGGCGGCGGAGACCAGCACGCCGACGCTGAGCGAGACCAGCACGAGCAGCCGGAGCCGGAACCGGTCGGGTGAGACACCGAGGGTCTGTGCCGTCTCGTCACCGATGGCCAGCACGTCGAGCCGTCGCCCGACGACGGTCAGGTAGCCGATCATGCCGCACAGCACGACCGCGGCGATCAGCAGCAGGACGTTCCACCGGGCCAGCCCGAGGGAGCCGAGGAGCCAGAACATCACCGAACGGGCCCCCTCGGCGGACCCCGAGGCGAAGATCAGGAAGCTGGTGGTGGCGTAGAGGGCGTATCCGACGGCGACGCCGGAGAGCAGCAGCCGGATCGAGGTCACCCGTCCACCACTGCGGGCGATCAGGAACACCAGCAGCGACGCGCCGAGCGCGCCGAGGAAGGCGCTGCTGGACAGGGCGTACTGGCCGAAGCCGGCGCCCGCGCCGAACAGGATGGCGGCGGCGGCCCCGCTGGAGGCCCCGGAGTTGATACCCAGCAGGTACGGGTCGGCCAGCACGTTGCGGACCATGGCCTGCAACGCCACCCCGCACGCGGCCAGCCCGGCGCCGACGAGCACGCCGAGCAGCACCCGGGGCAGGCGTACCTGCCAGACGATGGCCTCCTGCGGCGGTGTCCAGGTCACCTCGGCGGGCAGGCCGACCAGATGGTGCCCAATGATCTTGGCTACCGTGGTGGGCGGGATGCCGATCGAGCCGGAGCCGACGGCGACCACCACGGTGAGGACCAGCGCGACGGTCAGGGTGACCAGCCAGCTGCCGGTGCGGCGGCGCTGTGCCGCCACGCCGAGCAGATCCGGCCGGCCCGTGGGCAGGGCGGTGGAAGTCGCCGCACCCATTTGCACTCCCCTAGCTCTTGCAAAACTATGGCAAGAAGCTAGCAGCAAGATCAGGGCAGCGGAAAGCGGATGAGGCGTTCTTCACGGCGACGCCGGTCAAGCGGCATCAGTACCCCTGCGCGCTAGCGACCCCAGTCGTGGGCGACGGCGAGTGGATCTCCGACCCGGAACTCGGGTGGATCGTGCATGAGGAAGTCGCGGTGGCTGATGTTCCACGCGTAGGCGCCGGCCATCGCGAACACCAGCACGTCGCCGACCGCGATGGTCGGGCCGTCGCTGGTGTACGCGAGGACGTCCTTCGGTGTGCAGAGCTGACCGACGACGGTGACCGGGCCGCCGTCGGTACGCGGCCCGGCACCACCTTGAGGCACCACCACGTACGGCTGCGAGTGCCCCTTCGCCGCCGGGGTGCGCAGCTGGTGGGTGCCACCGGCGACGACGACGAACCACCGCCCCTGGGACCGCTTCACGTCGATCACCTCGGTGAGGTACGACCCGCAGTACACCGCCACCGCGCGGCCGGGCTCGATCCGGAGCCGGACCGTCGGGTGGGCGTCGGTCACCTCGCGGAGCAGCCGACCATAGCCCGCCCAGTCGAAGCGGTGCTCCGGACGGCGGTAGTCGACGGCCATGCCACCGCCGACGTTGACCTCCTCGGCCCCGACCTGCCGTACCGCCCAGTCGGTCACCTCGCGCGCCACCGAGGCGGCGGTCACCGCGTCGAGCCCGCTGGCCAGGTGGGCGTGCACGCCCCGGACCCGGACGCCTTCCGGCGGATCGGCGGCGAGCCGGACCGCCTCCTGCGGGTCCATCCCGAACGGGCTCGGCTGCCCGCCCATCACCAGCACCGCTCCCGGCGTCGCGACCGGCAGGTTCACCCGTAACAGCACGTCGACGGTACGCCCGGCGGCCCGCGCCAGGGCGGCCAGCCGGTGCAGTTCGGCGGCGGACTCGACGTGGATCCGGGCCACGTCGGCGGCCAACGCCGCCGCCAGATCCGCGTCGGTCTTGCCCGGCCCGGCGAAGGCGGCCACCCGACGATCGGGCAGCACGGACGCCAGGTGCCGCAGTTCGCCTCGGCTGGCGGCCTCGAACCCGTCGACGGTGGGCGCGAGGGTACGCAGCAGCTCCGGGTCGGGATTGGCCTTGACCGCGTAGAGCAGCTCGACCCGTTCCGGCAGGGCCGCCCGGACGGCGGCGGCGTGGGTGGCCAGGGCGGCGAGGTCGTAGACGTAGGTCGGTCCGGTCACCGGGTACCCCCCAGCGGGTTGGGCACCGCGACGTAGGGTGCCTGCTGGTCGGCCGCCCGGTGCCAGCGGACCAGCAGGTTCGCCTTGGCGGCGAGCGGGGTGCCGTCGAGCAGCGGGGTCAGCTCGGCCGGCTCGCCCAGGTCCGCGTACGTCGCCTCGACGGCTCGCCGTACCGCCCGCCACAGCCGGGACTCGATGCCGGGATGACCGTCGGCGAGCGCACCGGCGAGACCGGCGAGATGGTTGACGAACAGGCAGTAGACGACGCGTTGGGCCGCCTGCGCGGGAGTGTAGGCGGCCTGCCGGGGAACCCGGTCGGGCCAGGCCGCCAACCGGGCGGGATCCAGCTTCAGGCCCTCCAGGTCACGCAGTACCAGACGCACCGGACGGCCGTCGGGGTCCAGGACGACCAGCACGTTCTGCGGGTGCGCCTCGTGTACCACGCCGTGACCGAGCCACAGCCGCAGGACGGTGGGGACGAGCAGGTCGAGGTAGGCGTGCCACCAGTCGAGCGGGTCCGGCACGGTCAACGGCGCGGCGGCAAGCGCGGCGGCCATCACCACCCGTTCACCCGGCCGCAGGTGTTCGCGGATGCCGGTGCGCAGGATCGTGCCGTACGCCTCGTCCGCGCCCGGCAGATCGACGGTGCGGTAGCCGGGCTCGCGGAGCAGCCCGACCCGGGCGGGAAGCGGCACGGTGGACAGGAAGCGGGTCAGCGCCACCGCGCCGGTCAGCTCGTAACGGGCGTTCTTGCGCAGGCAGTTGGTGATGCGTACGTGCAGGCTGGTCTTGAGGAACAGGTCCACCGACGGGGCGTAGAGCGTCCGGACGCTGGCGGTGGGCCGGATCGGCACCCCGGCCGGACCCAGCCGGCGCAGCCTCGGGTCGGTCGGCGGCATCAGCGACAACTGCCACGGGTGCACCGGCAGCAGCTGGTGCCCGGATGGCGCGTCCGGCGGATCGAGCCGCGCGATCAACGCGTCGAAGGGGCCGTCGTCGGCCACCAGCTCGTCGGGCACGGCGAGCCAGCAGAGCCGGAAGGAGCTGCGCAGCTCCGGGGCGTAGCGATGCCAACTCGCCGGATCGCCACTGCGCCACTTCGGACTGGGGTGGTGTGGGTGCCCGTGCACCAGGGACTGTTCGGAGTCGACGTAGCCGTCCACCACCGGGTCGCCGGTCGGGGTGGGGTCGTCGGTCGGGCGTCGCCGCAGCAGGGTGGCCAGCGCGTCCCGGCTGCCGAGCACCTGCTCGACGAACTCGTCGTTGGCCTGCCCGGTGCGGGCGGTCAACTCGGCGGCGAGCAGCCGGGCCAGCTGCGCACCGTCGACAGGTGTGTCGCTGCCCGACGGGGGCGGGGGACCCGGACGAAGCGAGCTGTCCTCTGTCGGTCGGCAGCGGACCGGTCCGGCGTAGCGGTGCGCCAGCACCGGGGAGACCCGGGCGAGTCGGCAGGCCAGCGTCAACCCGAGGTGCGGCAACCGGATCCGCAGGACCGTGCCGGCGATCTCGGCGACGCCGTCGGGCGCGGCCACCTCCCGCAGGTAGCAGGAGAGCAGGGCGTGCGCGGCGGCCAGGTCGGCGACCCGTTCCGCGGGCCGGGTGGCCGGTTCGGCCGTACGCGGGCTCACGCGGCGCTCCGCAGGTAGTTGGGTCCGGTGCGGCGGTAGTACTTGTTCACGTCGGTGCAGCCGAGCCGGTGCTTGGGCAGCAGCGTGCCGGCGGTGAGCATCGCCTTGACCGGCAGCCGGTCGGCGGTCAGCACGCGGTCGACGAGATCCCGTGCGGCCGGTGTGTCGCCCCACCGGTCGCGGGCGTCGCGTAGCCGGGAGGCGAGCGCCTCGGCGGGTGAGGGCACGGCGACACCCTGCTCCGCCAGGGCGAGCAGGGGTGCCGCCGCCGCCAGGTGAAGGGTGATCGTGACGAACATGTCGGCCAGCTCCCCGGGGTGGCGGATCCACATCCGCTGGTCGCGCAGCCGGAGCGTGTCCGCGTGCCGACGGTCGAGCCGGGCACCGTCGTTGTCCTTGTACAGCAGCCGGACCGGGCCGTCGACCGGCAGTACCAGGTGGATGTTCTGCGGGTGTGCTTCCAACGCCACTCCGTACCGTAACCACAGGCACACGTGCCAGTCGAGCAGGAGGTCCAGGTAGGACTCGAGCAGCGGGGTCGGGTTCGTGCCGCCGATCCGTTGGGCGACCGTGCCGGTGGTGGGATCCGGCGCGGCGAGCGCGGCCACCGGCACCACGGTGGCCCGGTCCAGCCCGGTGGGCAGTCGGCGCAGCAGGAAGGAGCGCAGCTCGTCGTCGCAGTGACCGAAGGTGCTCTCGTCGGCGTGGATGATCCGGTCGGCGAAGCGGGGCTGTTCCGCGGCGATACCGCCGAGCAGCCCGGCCACGGCCGCGCCGTCGCACAGCGAGTCGGGCGCGAGGGTGCGGCGGTTGCGGGCCCCCAGGCTCGCGGTGGCCAGCGGCAGCTTCAGGTGGGTCGTCGGATCGCTGTCCAGGGCGACGGTCCGCATCGACAGGGTGGGCCGCACGAGGCTGCCCGGTCGGTCCAGCACCGGCAGGTCCAGCCGGTCGGCGGTGAGCGGATGCACCGGCAGCAGCACCTCCCCGGCCCGGCGTGGCGGCGGCCACCAGGCGGGCAGCCGCCCGGTCAGCCGCAGCGTCCGAGCCGGTACGGGCAGCCAGCGCAGGGCGAACCTGGTGGCGTGTTCCGGCGCGTACCGGAGCAGGTCGGCGTCGTCCAGGCCGTGCCGGCACCGGTCGGTGGGGTAGACGGCGTGGCCGACGTGGGCGGCCAGCACGTCGTCGAGCAGCGCGCCGGCGAAGCCGGTCGGCGTGCCGACCCGGGCGGCGGCGACCCGCGCGTAGACGCCGGACCGGGTGGTCGTGGCCAGCCGCCGGGCGAGCAGATCCTGCCGGCACTCGTCGGTGAAGGCGCGCCAGCCCTGCTCGGCGTCGGCGTCGCCGTGCGGCGCGAGCAGCTCCAACAGCTGCGCCAGCGTGCCGACCCGGCGGGCCGCCGCCGGTGCGGGCGGATGCACGTACAGCTCGGCGCGGGCGAGCCGTACGGCGTGCTGGAAGCCGTCCGGACGCACCGGGAGGCGTAACCGGCCGCCCCGGTGCGGGGCCTGCCACCAGCCGGGACCGTCGGGGCCGCCGCCGCTGCTGAGGCCCAGGTGGTCCTCGCGCAGCAACGCGTCCACCACCCGGCGGAACAGCTCCTGCTCGACCGGGTCGCTCACGCGGCGATCACCCAGTCGAGTTCCGCGCGGAACTCGACCAGCGCGCGGCCGACGGCGACCGGGTCCGGTCCGATGGCGTGCAGGACGGCCAGGTAGTCGCGGTTGGTGCCGGTCCGCTCGGCGGTGGTCCCGACCGTCCGCAACGGACGGCAGCCGAGCCGCACCCCGTCGCGTACGGTGTCGACGGGCCCGGGAGCGGCGACGAGCGTGCCGCCCCGGTCGGCGCAAACGTACTCGACCCGGGCGGTCTGTCCGATCGTCGCCGGGTCGGGCAGGTGGAGGTCGGCCACCGGCTCACCGAGGTGCAGCCGGATGACGTACTCGAACAGCGGCACCCCGAGCAGCTCGGCGAGGATGAGGTCCATCCGGTCACCGATCAGCCGGTCGTTGACCTCGATGAGGCGGGGCCGGTCCCGGTGTACGACGAACTCGGTGTGACAGGCGCCGAAGCGTACGCCCAGCGCGTCCAGTTGGGCCCGGAGCGCGTCGGCCGTCGCCGGTGGTGTCGGTGCCCACTCCAGACACAGCTCGGTGAAGGTGGGCGGCGGCCCGAGGGTGGTACGCCAGCCGCCGAGCACGGTCATCGTCTCGGCGTCGCCGAGGGTGTCGTGGGTGCGGACGTCCCCGGGCAGGTACTCCTCCACCACCAGTGACGCGTCCGGTCGGCGACCGCGGATCTCGGTCACCCGCCGGGCCAGGTCCGCCTCGTCGGCCACCAGGTAGGCGTCCTCGCTGGCGACCCCGTCCCGGGGCTTGACCACGGCGGGGAAGACGTCGAACGCCGCTGGCCGGTCCGGGGCGAGCAGCCGAGCGCGTACCGCGTCGAGACCGGCGTCGGCGACGGCCCGGCGGGTGGCGGCCTTGTCCTTGCAGCGCCGTGCCGCCTCGGGGTCCTTACCGGGCAGACCGAGGTGGCGGGCGGCGAGCGCGGTCGCGGCCTGGAGGTGGTCGCTGTTGGACAACAGACCCGCCGGTGCGGGCCCGTCCCGCACCGCCTCGGCGACAGCGTGTGGATCCCGCACCGCGCAGCCCCGCACCGGCGCCGTCTCGGGCCAGTCGTCGGGGCGGTCGGTCAGCACGGTCACCGGCAGGCCGAGGGCAGCGGCGGCGGGCAGCAGGCCGTCCCGCACGGAGTCGGTCGGGTTGAGGGCGGTCAGGTACAGCATCACGAGGCGGCGGTCACGGGGCGCACCGGTGCGCCCGGTCCAGCTGCCCGACGATGGCCGCCGCGCAGGCCATCCGGAGCCCGTCCGCACGGCCGGTGGTCAGGGCGGAGGTGACGGTGTCCACCAGATGCTGACCCTCCTCGCCTCGCCGCACCCACACCACCACCTCGCCGTGCGGGCGGGTGCGCGGCGGCAGATTCCGCTCGCCCTCGTGGGCGTACGCACGCCAGATTCTGCCGACATCGACCGGCGGCGTCGAGCAGGCCCCGTGCGGACCGGGCCGGGCGGGGGATGCCAGCATGGCCGCATGGATATCTACGAGGACGAGCGGACGGTGTCCCGGACGGACCTGGCCGCGTGGCTGCGTCAGGTGGCGAGCCAGCTGGAGAGCGGGCAGGTCTTCTACGGCGCCGCCGGGGCGATCACCGTCGCCGATGAGGTGCGCTGCGAACTGGAGATCGAGCAGGAGGGCGCCGACGAGTTCTCGATCGAGATCGAGTTCTCCTGGGTGAACCCGAAGGCCGAGCCGGTCAAGGCCGAGCCGGTCACGGCCGCGGCGGCCGGGGCCGACGGGGCAGACGAGACGGCTGGCTCGACCGGCGATTGACGAGGCACGCGGGCCCGCATCGGGTCGGGCCCGCTACCCGGATGTCGAGGCTGATCCGGGTCAGCGCAACCGGCCGTGCCCACGGAACCAGTCCCGGGAGACCCGGCTGTTGAGGGCCAGGACCACCCCGGCCAGCAGGCCCAGACCGACGATCGTGATCGCGCCGAAGAGGCCCAGCGAGGCGGCGGCCAGCAGACCCGCCAGGGCGTACGCCGGATAGGGCGCCCAGCGGCGGCGGGCGGCCAGACTGATCGCGACCAGCGTGCACGCGGCGGTCATCACGGCGAAGAAGGCGACGGCGCCCAGCGAACCGGTCGAGCTCAGCAGCCGGTGCACCGTCGCGAGGGCGAACAGCAGTGACAGTAGGGCGAAGGCGAGCACGGTGGCCCGTACCGGGGTCGGCGTCGTCGGGGGTCGGAGCATGTCCCCGTAGCCGCCGCCGGATGCGCGTACGACCATAGAGACAACGATGAGCGTCGACATCTCGCGGGGTGTGCCACTGTCGGCAACGCGACAGCACTCTAAGCTTCGCCCATGGCGAGGTACTTCGACGTGCACCCGGACAACCCGCAGCCGCGCATCATCGGCCAGGTGGTCGACATCGTCCGTGCGGGCGGGTTGATCGCGTACCCCACGGATTCCTGCTTCGCCCTGGGCAGCCAGTTGGGCGACAAGGACGGGATGGACCGGATCCGGGCGATCCGCGACCTCGACAGCGGCCACCACTTCACGCTGATGTGCCGCGACTTCGCCCAGCTCGGGCAGTTCGTGCACCTGGACAACGCGGTGTTCCGGGCGGTGAAGGCGGCCACCCCGGGCCGCTACACCTTCATCCTGCCCGCCACCAAGGAGGTGCCCCGACGGCTGTGGCACCCCCGCAAGAAGACCGTCGGGGTACGCATACCCGCCCATCCGGTCACCCGCGCGTTGCTCGACGCGCTCGGCGAGCCGCTGCTGTCGAGCACCCTGCTGCTGCCCGACGACGAGGAGCCGATGACCCAGGGCTGGGAGATCAAGGAGCGCCTCGACCACGCCGTCGACGCGGTGGTCGACGCGGGCGACTGCGGCACCGAACCGACCACCGTGGTCGACTTCTCCGACGGTGGGCCGGAGATCGTCCGGGTGGGCGCCGGTGACCCGTCCCGGTTCGCCTGACCCTTTTCGCGTCGGCGAGGCCAACACCCTGACGAACCTGGGCGTGGTCCAGGAGCGGCTGGGCCGTCCCGACACGGCGGTCGTGCACAACAGCGGGGTCCTGGCCATCTTCCGCGGCATCGGCGAGCGCTACGGCCAGCCGTGTGTCCTCAACGGACTGGGGCGGGCGTTGACCGGGCAGGGCGCGCCGGTCGACGCGTGACGACCGCTTTCGCTGCCTCCGACGAAAGTTCGGTACGAAGCTCTGAAACCATCGACGTCGCTGATGGTAAGGGCTACGCTCCCTGGCAACAGCCGTCGATGCGAGGGGTGCCATGTCCCGCCGAACCGGAAAGCCCTCCTATCTGCTCGCCCCGCCAGCCCAACGGAACCGGGCGAGGGCACCGATGGTGGCTGCCGTGGCGGCGGTCCTGGTGGCGGCGCTGCTCGGCGGCGTGGTCGGGTACGCCCTCGGTCGGCCCGACCCGATCGAGGCGAGCGTGGCGCAACTGCGTCAAGCCGACGCCGAGCGGGACGCCCAGCAGATCGTCGAGCTGACCGAGTTGGCCCACCGGACGGGCGAGCAGCTCGCGCCGATCGTCCGAGGCCTCCGGCAGGACGCCGAGGCGGGGCGGGTGCCCGACCGGGCGCAGGTCGACGCCTGGCAGCAGACCATGCGGCAACTGGCCGCTCAGTTCGCCGACCCGCCGTCGGGTATGACCGCCACCAACGTGGCCCGTGGCGGCCTGCGCGGTGCCGTCGACCAGGCGGCCGTCGCGGTCGACTCGGTCGCTCTCGCGCTGGCCGGTCCGCCCGCCGGGCGTACCGAACTGATGACGCTGGCGGCGCGGCAGGCGACTCTCGCCGCCAGCACGTGGTCGGTCGCCGCGACCCAGCTCGACCAGATCAACGTCGACGCCGGACACGGCCACCAGCACGTGCACCTCGACGTGGGCGACGTGGAGGGCGCGCTCGGGCCGGACGGCTCGGCCGAGGGCACCGGCGGCTGACCCTCCTCACCGGTTCCGACCGCCCGTCCGCACCCGGGCTCGCGGTACTCGCCGCCGGGGATGACCGCCGCCGCATGGCGACGGCGGTCAATGCCGATCAGGCAACTCGATGGCAGCCGTCGCGGTCCGGGGATCGCGCTTACCTCGACCTCGACACTTGCGAATCGGTATCGCATCCGATGCATAATGGGCAACGGGCTGAGCGCGTCGGGGCAACGACCAAAGTGATCTGCCAACTCCAATGGAGGCACCTCCATGGCATTGATTCCGGCGGCTGGTGCAGGTTGTAGCGGGCCGTCGACCCCGCCGTCACGAGTTGAGGCCCCGCGAACTGTCAATTCCGAGGTGGAGTGGGACGGCTTCGACCCGCGTGCCTACCTCCAGCACAACTACTCCGTCCTGCGGGACGATGATCGCGAGATTCTCTGTCGGATAAGAGACTTTTTCGCGGAGGCTGCGATTGCCGACGTGCACTGTGTCGATGTGGGATCGGGGGCGAACCTCTACCCGGCGCTGTCCCTTCTGCCATTCGCCCGCAGCGTGGAACTCTGCGAATATTCCACGGCTAATGTGCACTGGTTGCGGCACCAGATCAGCGGCTATGACGAGTGCTGGGACGCGTACTGGCAGGTGTGTGCCGAACACGCCGCGTACGCCGCGCTGGCCGATCCCCGTGGTCACCTGGCCAGGGTGGGTCGGGTGCTGCAACTGAGCGTCTTCGACCTGCCCAGGAGGGCCTGGGGCGCGGGCACCATGTTCTTCGTGGCCTGTTCGATCTCGGCCGACCGGGCCGAGGCGGAGCACGCCATCGGCCGGTTCCTGGGCGCGCTACAGCCCGGTTCGCCGTTCGCCGCGGCGTTCATGCTCGGCTCGAACGGCTACCGCGTGGGGCAGTCCTGGTTCCCGGCCGTGCGACTACAGCGCGCGGAGGTGGTGGCGAGCATCGCCGCCGGAGCGTACGACGTGAACATGCACGAGGTTCGGCCGACGCCGGCGCTACGGGACGGATACCTGGGCATGTTGCTGGTGACCGGACGTAGTCGCGGCTGACCTCCCACATTGTCCCCGCCGTATCCCCACAGCGCTCTCAGCAGGACGGTTGGGTCGTCCGGTTTCTCCGGAAGATCGGTACGCACGGGCGTTCAGGTCACGCTCCGACAGGGATACGATGACGGGTGCGGGTCATCATGGATCGCCATGAGCCAGGCAACATCAGCAGCTCCGTTTCGACGACTACAGCAGACGGTGGTGGATCATGCGGATGCAGCCGCGCCAGGAGATTCTCGATATCTGGCGGGCCACGGTCCGTAGCTGCATACGCAACGGCGATTGGGAGTGGGGTGGCCGCAGCGGGTCCAATTCCATCAGCGACGCCGAGCAACTGCTGACGTTGCTGCTGCCGGCGACCAAGATCCCGGTGCTCGCACTCGACGATCCGGACCGCATCGACGAGGAGGTCATCGACGCCCTCGGCGCGATCGGCGGGGCGATAGAGATTCCCCGGCGGCTGGTCAGGATCATGACCGATTACTTCGTCCGCTACACCGACGAGAACGGCTCGCCGACCTTCGGTGGCGGCACCTATCTCAGCCCGGTCGCGGGCGGTCCGGACCTCACCGAGGAACAGCGCAACATGGACGTGGTCGACTCCTTCGCGGTGTCGGTCACGCTGACCCTGGCCACCATCGGTTTCGTCAAGATCTACCGCCCCTCCACCAAGCGGGCCGACCTGCGCGCCCAGCTGGACAAGCTGGAACAGATGGCCAGTCTTCGGCTGACCGCGGCCATGGTCGGTCTGCTCCGCAGCTTCAGTACCTCGGTCTTCGCGGCCACCGACGAGTTCGGCATCCGGCTGTGCGACATGGTCAACCAGGACGAGTTACCGCGCCGGGAGGTGGTGGCCGCACTGCGCTCCGAGCTGCGGGACACCATGGCGAGCCTGCGTAACGTCGTGGTCGGATCCGGTCAGGTCACCGAGGACCTGGACAACAGCGAGATGCTTTTCGAGTGCGGCTGGTCGTGGGGGACCATCGCCGGCGCCGAGGAGGTCGCGACGACCGAGCCGATCGGCCCGCAACGCGAGGGCTCGGCGGAGAACGCCCCCTACCTCTACTTCACCGTCATCGCGGTGGACGCCATCGACGACCTTAACTCCGAACGGACCCGTCTGCTCGGCCTGCTCAACGAGGAACAGCAACGACTGTTCCGGATCCTGCAACTGCGCTGGGAGCTGACCCGGCGCTACTGGGCGACGGTGGCGACGTTCGGCAACCGACGCCGGTGGCCGATCGAGGACATTCCCTGGCGTACCACCGACGGCGACCGGACCGACTACTACACCTTGCAGGCCACCTCGCTGGCGGTGAAGGGTCTGGTCGCCAGCGGGCGCGGCGGCGACGAGGAGTTCGGACGGATCGGCAACGTGCTGGTGGAGTTGGCCCAGCGCGGCCGGATCACCCGACGCGCCACGCCCAACGAAGCCGCGTTGGTCGTGCACGCCCCGGGAAAACAGGTGACCCTCAACGACGCCTCGTCGAAGCCGATCATGACGTGGAACGTCAACGAGTTCTCCACCGTGTTGCTCCAGCGGGCCACCACCCTCGCCGGTCTGCTGAACAATGCCCGGCGGCGCAGCGAGATGCTCGAGCTCGCGGACGAGGTGTGGGAACACCTCCTGCGGCGGCGCATTCCGGAAGGCCGGCACCAGGGGCTGTGGGATCACGCCGGAGGCGCGTTCCCCGGGCTGGCGCCACTGCCCGAGGCGCCCTCCTGGTACCTGAGTGAGCGGGTCGTGCAGGCCCTGGTCAACGCCGGTCAACTGCTCTGGGAACGTCCGTTCCCCCGCGCCCTGAACCTCTCCGCGTTCGCCCAGGACCTCATCGACGAGGCCGAGTACGTGTTCGACCGTGAGTTGATGAGCGGCACCTTCGCCGGTGAGGCGATGCAGCGCAGTATGCGCAGCATCCGGGCGACGCTGCGCCGCGCCCAGTCACTGGTGGACAACCAGCCGGGCACGGCCGCGGCGCTGGCGAGCACCCTGCTGCTCCAGCTCAACGACATCACCACCGGCCAACAGAAGGCCAGCGAGGGGATCTGAATGCTGGTCTTCGTCACGTCGCACAAGGGTGGCACCGGGCGCTCGGTGACCGCGGCGAACATCGCCTACCGCAGTGCGCTCTCCGGCCGCTCCACCTGCTACCTGGACTACGACTTCGGCTCGCCGACGGCCGGGATCACGTTCCAGATCCCCCAGGCGACCAACGGCATCGAGGGCGCCGGCCCGAACGGCGGCGGCCTCCACCGCTACCTGCGGGGTGAGATCCCGTCACCGGAACAGCTGGACGTGTGGGGCACCTCGGAACGGGTCAGCCTGCGCCAGCGGCCGACCGGCTCGGGCTCGCTGGTGCTGCTGCCCGGCCAGCGCAACGGCAGCGAGTTCGGCTTCACCGACGACATCGGCCGCCGCTGCGCCGAGCTGTTCCTCCGACTGGAGGAGGAGTTCGACCTGACCCTGGTGGATCTGAGCGCCGGCCGGTCGTACGCCAGCCAGATCGCGTTGGCGGCCACCGCCAACCGGACGCTGCGCAAGGTGACCGTGCGGTGGCTGGTGTTCCACCGCTGGACGCCGCAGCACGTGATGGCGGCGGCGGACCTCGCCTTCGAGTCCGGCGGGATCCTGGCCATGGGCAAGGAGTACGGCCACGAGCCGGACCGGCTACGGGAGTCACTGCGGTTCGTACGGACCGCGGTGATCGATTCACGCGGCCCTGAGGTGGGCCATCTCGATCTGGCGCAGCAGGCGTTCCTGCGTAGGTGTGACGCGGAACTGGCGGAACTCGCCCGTAGGCGGGGGACCGGCCGGACCACGCTGCTCGGTGCGGTGCCGTTGGACCCGCTGCTGCAGTGGCGCGAGCAGCTGATCTCGGACAACGACGTGCAGGCCAAGATCGCAAATGCCAGGACCGTGGATGCCTTCGTGGAGCTGACCGAGCGGCTCTTCGACGAGACCGCATGGGAGACCGTGTGATGAGCGTGGATGTCAGGTTCCAGGAGGCAGCCGCGGTGCGTCGTACGGAGAGCGTGCCGTACTCGCATCTGTCGGTGGAGTTGGGGCACGTCTACGCCGAGGACTTCGGCGACGGGTGCCGCGACCTTCGGCGCAAGTTCGCCCGGATCGCCGACTGGGCGCAGGCGATCCCGGCGCTGGCACGCCGTGGGCTGCGCCCGCACCGACAGCCCAGGATCAGCACGTGTTTCCTGGTCGACGACTACTTCCACCGGTTCGCCACCCCGCGTGAGGTGATCCCGCAGGTGCAGCAGGCCGCCGCGGAGCACGGGCTGGTGCTCGACTACGTGGCCCGCGAGTCGAGCTTCGCCCGCTACGACGACGTCGAACTGGCCCGGCTGGTGGTGGACACCCTGGTCGTCGAGCCGCCCCGGCACACCACGGGGAGTCGCCCGCCGCTGAGTGAGTCGGGCTGGCTGTCCAACGGCAAGCGTACGCCGGGGCACGCGGACGCGCCCGCGATGACAATGCCCGTGCCCTGGTCGCCGCCGTTGCAGTCGGGCGACGCGCAGCACTCCATCTTCGTCGACATCGAACTGTGGTCCGATGAGCCGGGTCGCCGGGTGTGGGCCTGTGCGCTGCTCGCCTCGGTGTGGCAGATGACCCGGCTGGGCGTGCTGCGGCACCGGGGGCAGACGATCACCCAGCCGTACCGGCTGCCGCCCGACGAGCCGCTGCCGACCGACTGGGACCGCCTGCCGGCGATCGTCCAGTTGAACCCGGACGCCACGCCGTTCTGCGGGTACCGCACCGTGACGCTGATGGACACCCGCTACCTTCCGGTCGAGTTGGCCGTGCGGACCATCCTCGGGCAGGTGGCGGTGCCACCGGCGGTTGCGCGCCAGGTCGCCAAACGGGCCAGCAGTGAGGGCCTGGAACTCCCCGACGAACTGGTCGACCGGTTGAGCTACGTGTTCATCGGGGAGTGAGGCGGTCGCCGGTCACCCGTGTGGCGTCTGTGCCCCACGGCCGCCCCGGCGGCTGCCGGCGGTGGAGAGCGGCTCGCCCATCGTGGTGTGCCCGCACGGCTGGCTGACCGCCGCCCGACCGGCCAGGTCACGCAGGATGGCCATGTTGCCGACGGTGATCTGGTCACGGATCCAGTTGACCGACGACTGCCACTGCCGGCTGAACCCGGGCACCTGCTCCAACTGGTCCCAGATCGGGCGCAGCCGCGGGTCGACCCGGGCCCCCGGAAGCCACAGGTGCAGCAGGTGCTCCAACACCGGCCGCAGCCGTTCGATGTGCTCCTGGGTGGAGCCGGCGCGGGTCACCGCGGCCTCGACCAGCGCCGACAGCATGGTGAGCAGCCAGTCGTGCAGGGCTAGGTCCTCGCAGAGGCCGGCGACCGCCGCCGGCACGTCCTGCGGGCTGACCGTGAGGCGTACGGTGCGCAGCGTCGGGGAGTCCACCGCGACGTCGGCGGTGGCGTTCTCGCCCGGCTGCTCGTGCACCCGTGCGGTCCACCGCAGCCGGGTACGGGCCGCCCGCAGTGGAGGGCGGCGGTCCAGCAGGTCGGACATCTGCACACTGTCGAGCACCCGGCCGGTGATCGCGTCCAGGTTCAGCACGTCGGCGGCGTTGCCGTGCAGGAAACCGTTCGTCAGATCGTCGACGTCCAGTTTGCCGACCGTCTCCAGCACTCCCGGGTTGGCCAGGTAGTGCGACCACGGCCGGCGGCGCTCCCCGGCGACGACCTGGATGATGGAGGATGCCTGCACGATCCGGCCGCCGGTGATGACCGCCCGGGTCACCACCGCGCCCACCGCGCGCAGTTGGCGGTTCTTCGCGCTCGGTAACCAGCAGTCGACACCGGTACGCACGTCGGGCGACACCGCGTACAGCGACGGGCGTCGCGAGGTCAACACGGCTTCGCCCTCGACCAGGCTGAGCACCTCGGCGCTCTGGTCCTGTGCCAGCGCCGTGCTGTGCTGCAGCAGGCTGGTGTGCACCTCGCCCACCGTGAGCATGGTTCCTCCGCATCGGCACCACGGGGGACACCGGCAGGCATGGGCCTTCGGCCGGTGACCGGACCGAATCCGTCCCGCGGTCATCATAGGCCCATCCGGTGTGGGAAAGCCGATATGCGCGCGGGGTGCGGGGATCACGGGGCGTATGGATGTGACAACGGCTGTTATTTTTAGGAATGCGGTCGCCAGCCACCCCTGGAGTTTGCCGTCGATGAAGGTCTACATTTCAGCCACCCAAAAGGACCTGCTGGAATATCGTGCGGCCGTGCACGCGGTGGCACGTCGCCTGGAGATCGAAGACGTCGCCATGGAGGCGTACGGGGCCGACGTCCGCCCGCCGCTGGAACGCTGTTTGGCCGATGTGCGCCGGTGTGATCTGTATGTGGGTCTTTTCGCCTGGCGCTACGGCTACCGGCCGCCCGGCCAGGAATCGTCCATCACGGAGCTGGAGTATCGTGCCGCGCTCGCGGCCGGCAAGCCGTGTCTGATCTTCCTGCTCGCCGAGGACACGCCCTGGCCGGTGGACATGATCGACCGTGACGACGACTGGCAACAGGTCGTGGCCCTGCGCAACGAGCTGAAGGAGCGCCACCTCTGCGCCTTTTTCTCCAGCGTGGACGACCTGTCCGCGAAGGTCACCGTGGCGTTGGCCGACATGCGCAGCGGTCGGTCACCGGCGCGTGAGCCCGGCGACCCCGACACGCACCTGCCGGAAGCGGTCCGCAGCCAGTACCACAAGCAGCTCCGGCTGCGCTACCAGGCGGTGCCGCTGGACGCGGTGGCGCCACGACCCACCATCGGCTACCTCACCGTCGGTCTGTCCAACGTGTTCGTAGAGCCGAGGGTGCACGAGGACGCCCGCCCGGAGATGCCGCTGGCCTGGTGGCGCTGGGCGGGATCAGGGCCGGACGGTGACGGCGGCGCGCTGCCCGGTGTGGTGGACCCGAGGGACGTGGAACGGCTCTGGGAGGAGTACGCCGCCAAGCAGGCGTCGGCACTGTTCGACGTGGTCTGCGACCCGGCCCGGCGGGCCATCGTGCTGCTCGGCGATCCCGGCTCCGGCAAGTCGGCGGCCGCTCGGTACCTCGCCCTCGCGTTGGCCGGGGTCTGCGAGGAGCCGCGCCTGGCGGCGCTGGACGGTCACCTGCCGGTCCTGATCGAGTTGCGGTCCTACGCGGCGCATAGTGGTGACGGCCGGTGCGACGGTCTGCTGGACTACGTCGGTCACCGGCACCAGCAGGGCCTGGCCGGGCTCGATCGGGAGGTGCTGGAGGCGTACCTGCGGCAGGGCGGCCAGGCGCTGTTCCTCTTCGACGGCCTGGACGAGGTCTTCGACTCGGCGCAACGCGAGGAGACGGCCGCCCAGATCGCCACCTTCGCCAACGAGTACCCCGGGGTGCGTACGGTGGTCACCTCGCGGGCGGCCGGCTATCTGCGACACACCTTCGCCAACGCCGGTTTCGACCACTTCACGCTGGAGGATCTCGACGACGAGCGGATCGCCCGGTTCCTCGGCAACTGGTACGAGTACGTGATGCCGACCCCGTCGGTCGAGGCGGACCGGCAGCGGCGGCAGATCCTCGACGTGGTGCGGCAGTCGCGGGCGATGCACGAGATCGCCGGTAACCCGTTGCTGCTGATGCTCATGGCGATCGTCGGCCGGGACCGCCCGCTGCCCAGAAACCGTCGGTGGCTCTACGCGCACGTCACGGACGTGCTGATCTCGGAATGGGACGTGACCAAGCAACTGCGGGAGAGCCACGGCGACGTGCCGCCGCTGGATCCGCAGGCGAAGCTGCGACTGCTGCGTCACCTGGCGTTCTGGATGCAGTGCCGGGAGTCGGGGCCGGCCGGCAATTACATCGAGGCAGATGAACTGTCGCGCATCTTCCGTGACCACCTGGTGGAGTTCTACGGTTTCGAGAACGAACGCGCGCACGCCATGGCGTACTCGATGATCGACAAACTACGCCAGCGCAGCTTCATCCTGGAACGGTACGGGCTGCGGCTGTTCGGGTTCGTGCATCGTACGTTTCTGGAGTACTTCTGTGCCGAGGAGATCGTGGACAGGTTTGATCCCGACTCGGACAGCTGGGGGATCGACCAACTGCGTGCGCTGTTCCGCGAGCACTGGGCGGATCCGTCCTGGCGGGAGGTGCTGCGGCTGGTCGCCAGCGCCCTACCCGCCGAGGTCGCCAACGATCTGGTCACCCTGCTGGCCACCGAGGTCAACCGGCCCTGGCCACCGCTGAACCTGCCCAGCCCACCGTGGAACCTGGTGCTGGCCGCACAGTGTGTGGCGGACGCGCCGCAGCCGGCGGGGCTGGCCGGTGCCGGTGAGGCGGTGCTGCGCCAGGTGGTGCTGCTGGTCGAGCACGGCATGTCCGCCGACGACCCGAACCTCGTCGAGGTCACCGAGCAGGAGCTGCTCTCCTCGATCCGGGCACTCGGACCGCAGTGGCCCGGCCGGGCCGTCTTCCTGCACTGGTACCGCCGCCGGGGGGTGCGCACCAGTTGGCGCTCCGGTTCGACCTTCGCCACCCGCGCGGCTGCCGCGCTGTCCACCGCCGACGAGCAGCTGGAGGAGGTGCTGGTCCGGGAACTCGGGCAGGGCCACGAGCGGCAGGCGCGGATCGCGCTGGTCGCCGGCCTGGCCGAGGCCGCCAGGCGGTTGGACACCACCGGCCGCAGCCGACGACACTGCCAGGAACTGCTGCTCGCCCAGGCGCGGGCGGAAGGATCGACAGCGGTGCGGCAGGCCGCGGTGCGCGCCCTGGTCGCCAACTTCGGCACCGGCGGCGACCTGGTCGAGGTGCTGCGCGACCTGGCCGAATCCCCCGACGCGGCGGTCCGCGCCCTGGCGATGCAGTCCCTCAACGGGCGGCCCGAGTTGACCGATGACGTCCGAGCGCTGCTGACGCGCGCCACGGAGGACCGCGACACCGGCGTGCGGCGGGCCGCGGTGACGGTGCTCGCCACCCGCTGCCCGAACCTGCCCGACGTCACCGAGACGCTGCACCGCCGGCTGGCCACCGACACCGATCCCGGTGTCGTGCAGGCCGCGTTGCGGTGCCTGCTCACCCTTCCCGGACACAGTGAGGCGGCTCGTGGGCGGGCCCTGTCGCGGATCGCCGGTGACTCCCAGGACGAGGTGCGGCGCTGCCTGGTGTGCGAACTGCTCCCCGGCCAGGGTGGCACGGACGGCACCGAGCTGTTGCTGAAACTGGCCGGTTCGGATGCCTCGGCGCGGGTGCGCGCGGTCGCGGTGCAACGACTGGTGCTGGTCAACGACCCGGACGGCAGGTGCCGGGACCGGCTGGTGGACCGGATCGAGCAGGACGAGGACGCCTCGGTGCGAGCGGCGGCGGTGACGGCGCTGACCGACCGCTACCGGGTGGACGACAGCGGCTGGGTGGTGGCTGCCCAGGCGGCGCGCACGGACGACGACGCGACGGTGCGGCTCGCCGCGGTCCGGGCGCTCGCCGAGGCGTACCCGGACCACCGCACCGGGGAACTGCTGCTCGAACGTGCCCGCCAGGATCCCACCGCCGGTGTCCGGCTCGCCGCCGTCGACCTGCTCACCGGTCGACCGCCGCTCGGGCACGCCGCCCGCGAACTGCTCATCAGCCGGGCCGCCCGGGAACGCGATCCGATCGTCCGGCTCCGCGTCACCCGAAGCCTGGCCCGCCTCGGTGATCCGCTCGACCCGGCCGTGGCGGAGTGTCTCGCCGAGCAGGTCCGCCGGGATCCCGACCCGAACGTGCTGCGCGTCGCCGCACAGGCGTTGGCCCGCGACGGTGGCACCGACGCGCTGGTGGAGACGTTGTCGCGGCGGGCCCGCCGGGACAGCTACGCGGGCATCCGGCTGGCCGCCGTGGAGACCCTCAGCGCGTACGGCGGCGCGGACGTGGTCACCGACGTGCTGTTGGAGTGCATCGGCTCGGACACCGATCCGGCGGCGTTCGACGCGGCGGTGTGCTGCCTGATCGAGCGGGGTGAGACCGCGATGGCCGTGACGTTGCGGTTGATGCGTCGGCTGGCCGATCGGGATCCGGCGATCCGGGCCCGCATCGCCGCCGCGCTCGGCGAGCATTTCGGCGACGACCCGGAGGTCCGGGTGCTGCTGGTGGGGCTGGTACGCGACGATCCGGCGCTGGAGGTGCGTCGCCGGGCCACCGAGCAGCTCGCGGCCAACCTGGCGGACCGGACCGGGGTGCGGGAGCTGTTGATGCGGTTGGTGGACGACGAGGACTGGGAGATCCGTCGTACCGCCCTGCTCGCGCTCGCCCGCCACTACGGCGAGGACACCCGGACCCGGCCGATACTCGTCCGGTTGGCCGGGCAGCCCGATCCCACCGTGCGGGGCCTCGCCGGGCAGTTGTTGGCGACGCTGCCCGGCACCGGCCCGGACGACTTCCCCTGACCGACAGCCCGACCGGCACCCCGGTCTGCTCGCCCTGGTCGCCCCGACCGGCTCGGGCTTCGGCCTGGGTGACCGGCTCAAGCTTCGGCCCGGGGTGTCGGCGTGGCCGGGTAGACCCGTGTCCCGGCGGCGTCCACGGTGGCCCAGAGTGTCTGCCCGGGTCTCGGGGTCAGCCGCGCGGCGGCGGCCGGAGTGATGTCGGCGGTCACGGCGACCGGGCCGGCGAGCTGGACCCGCAGGTGGTCGCCGTGGCGTTGGATGCCGGTGACGGTGGCCGGCCAGGTGTTGTGCGTACCGCCGTCGGGACGACGGGGATGCAGCGCCACCGTCGACGGCGTGAAGGCGACGAAGACGTCACCGGTGTGCCGGTCGCCGACGACGAGGTGGAACCCGTCGGTGACCCGGACCCGGTGCCCGTCGGCGTGCCCCCGGTGGAGGTTGAGGCCGACCAGGCGGGCGACGAAGTCGGTGCGCGGCTGGTCGATCACGGTCGCGACGTCGCCTTCCTGCACCAGGTGGCCGTCCTCGATGACGACGAGCCGGTCCGCGAGCACGACGGCGTCGATCGGGTCGTGGGTGACCAGCAGCGTGGCACCGGTGTGCCCGCCGAGGTGGTGCTGAAGTTGGGCGCGGGTGTCGAGCCGGGTGCGGGCGTCGAGGGCGGCGAGCGGCTCGTCGAGCAGCAGCAGTGCCGGTTCGACGGCGAGGGCACGGGCCAGGGCCACGCGTTGGGCCTGCCCACCGGAGAGCTGTCGGGGCTTGCGGCGGGCGTGTTCGGCGAGGCCGACCCGGGTCAGCCACCGTGCCGCCCGCTGTCGCGCTCGGTGTCGGCTCAGCCCCTGGCGCCGCGGTCCGAACGCGACGTTGTCCAGCGCGTTGAGGTGGGGAAAGAGCAGGTAGTCCTGGAAGACGACACCGATGCCGCGCTGCTCGGCCGGGATCCAGACCCGGCGGTCGGGGTGGTCCAGGTGACGTCCGGCGAGACGGAGATGTCCGGCGGTGAGGGGGAGCAGGCCGGCGAGGGCACGCAGCGCGGTGGTCTTGCCGGCACCGTTGGGCCCGAGGAGGGCGACGACCTCTCCGGGGCCGATGGTCAGCGGCAGGTCGAGTCGGAAGGCCCCCCGGTCCACGACCAGGCGGGCGTCGAGCACCGCGTCGCCGAATGCCGGTACGGCAGCGGGCTTGCCCGTCTCGGCGGTCACCGGCTGCCGAGCCAGCGGTCGCGGAGACTGGCCAGAATCGCCACCGAGACGGTGAGCAGGACGAGACTGAGCACGATCGCCGCCTCCAGGTCGGTTTCGAGGGCGAGGTACACCGCGAGGGGCATGGTCTGGGTACGGCCGGGGAAGTTGCCGGCGAAGGTGATGGTGGCGCCGAACTCGCCGAGCGCCCGGGCCCAGCACAGCACCGCGCCGGCGGCGACGCCCGGCGCGACCAGCGGAAGCGTCACCCGGGTGAAGGTGGTCCAACGGCCGGCGCCGAGGGTGGCGGCGGCCTCCTCGTACCGGACGTCCGCGCCGCGCAGCGCGCCCTCGACGGCGACCACCAGGAACGGCATCGCGACGAAGGCCTCGGCGAGCACGACACCGGCCGTGGTGAACGGCAGGCTGACCCCGAAGGTGCTGTCGAGCCAGCTGCCGAGGATGCCCCGCCGGCCGAAGACGAGCAGCAGCGCCACCCCGCCGACCACCGGCGGCAACACCAGCGGCACGGTGACCAGGGCACGCACCAGGCGGCGTCCGGGGAACTCGACGCGGGCCAGCAGCCAGGCCAGGGGCACCCCGAGGACGAGCGACAGCAGGGTGGCGAGGGTGGCCGCCTGCACGGACAGCCGCAGCGCGGTGAGCACCCCCGGCTCGGTGAGTCGTTGCGGCAGCGTGCTCCACGGCGTCCGAACCAGCAACCCGACCAGGGGGAGCACCAGGAAGAGCAGGCCGAGGGCGGCGGGCAGCAGCAACGCGACCGGCACCCGGCTGGTGTGTCTGGGTCGTGGTGGCGGCGTCGACCGGTCGGTTCGCGCCGCCACGGCGTCGCGTCGGGACATCGCCTACGGGGCCTGGAATCCGGCGGCGGCGAGGACGGCCTGACCCGCGTCGGAGAGTACGTGGTCGACGAACGCTCGGGCGGCCGGCTTGTTGGGGGCGTTGCCCAACACGACGATCGGATAGTCGTTGATCGCGCTGGCCGACTCGGGGAACTCGATGCCGTCGACGTCGGCGGCAACGGCCTGCGCGTCGGTGCGGTAGACCAGCGCCGCGTCGACCTCACCGAGGCGCACCTTGGACAGCGCCGCCCGCACGTCCCGTTCCAGGGTGACCGGGGTGAGGTCCACCCCGGCGGCGGCGAGGGCCCGCACCGCCGCAGCGCCACAGGGGACCTGTGGGGCGCAGAGCGCGACCTTGACCCCCGGCCGGTCCAGGTCGGCCAGACCGCTCACGCCGTTCGGGTTGCCGTCGGGCACCGCGATCACGAGTCGGTTGCGGACGAAGACCTTCGGGTCGTGGTCGTGGCTGTCGGTGACGGTGGTCATGGTGTCCGGCGAGGCCGCGGCGAAGACGTCCGCCGGTGCGCCCTGGTCGATCTGCGCCGCGAGGGTGGAGCTGCCGGCGAAACTGTACGTGACCCGGACGCCGGGGTTCGCCGCCTCGAAGTCCTCGCCGATCCGGGTGAACGGCTCGGTGAGCGACGCGGCGGCGAAGACCGTGACGTCGCCGGTCACGGCGTCGCCCTGCGGAACGGTCTGACCTGCACCGCAGCCGACCAGCCCGGCCATCGCCACGGCGGCGAGGGCTAGCCTGCGTACCGTCACGAGCCGTTCCTTCTGGTGTCCGGATGGGACGTGGGCCGCTCCACCACGACGGTGGTCGACTTGATCACCGCGATCGCCACCGAGCCGACTGCCAGTCCCAGGTCGTCGACGGCTTCGCGGCTCATCAGCGACACCACCCGGAACGGACCGGCCTGGATGTCCACCTGGGCCATCACGCCGTCCTTGACCACGGCCGTGACGATGCCCCGCAGCCGGTTACGGGCCGACGACTCGTCGGCCCGGTCGTCCGGGTCGCCGGCCTGTGCCCGTACGAAGGCAGCCAGGTCGACGCCGTCGACCACCCGATGTCCCTGGTCGTCGCGGGTGGCGGCGAGCCTGCCGGCGTCGACCCACCGACGCACCGTGTCCGGGCTGACGCCGAGCAGGTCTGCCGCCTCGCCCATGCGAAACATCGTCACGGCGCACACCTTACGGGATGCATCCGCAAGCCTGGCGGATGGGAAAGCCTAGGATCTGCGGGCTGATCCATGGATTCAGACGGCAACTGCGATACCTGGACGGGGCATGTCCGTCGGGGGTGCGTGCCGAGTGCCTGTTTCTCAGATATTTCAAATCGATCTCGGCCAAGGTCTTGACGATCGATGTTAGCGCTAACAGCATGGAGGCTTCCCGAAGCACTCGCGTCTGGAGCCCCGCCATGCAGGTGCCTGACGGCTCTCCCACCCCACGCTCACCACGACGGATCCCCCTGGTGGTGACCGGCGTACTCCTCTGCGCCGCCGCCATCTCGCCGGGCGCGGTGGCACACGCCGCCGAGGAATGGTCACCACCGTCGTCGTACACCTCGACCGATCGAGGCGACGGCACCTACAGCGTGCCGTTGCTGCGCTCCGACGTGCCGGACATCAGCGTGGAGCGGGTGCCGGCCGCCGAGAACGCCGAGGGCCGCGACGTCTACTACATGATCAGCACGACGATGCACCTCAGCCCGGGTGCGCCGATCATGAAGTCCTACGATCTCGTGAACTGGGAGATCGTCAACTACGTGTTCAACCGGGCGAGCGTCGGCGACGCGTTCTCGTTGCGCAACGGACAGAACTCGTACGGGCAGGGCCAGTGGGCCTCGTCGCTGCGCTACCACGACGGCGTCTTCTACGTCGTGTTCAACACAAACAACCTCGGTGGCGCGTACATCTACCGCACCGACGACATCGAGAACGGCGCGTGGCAGCGCACCGCGCTGGGCCGGGGCCTGCACGACCCCTCGCTCTTCTTCGACGTCGACGGTACGCCGTACATCTTCCACGGCTCCGGCGGGACCAGCGCGGTACGGCTCAACTCCACCCTGACCGCGATCACCGCTGACTACCCGAACATCTTCACCGCGAACGACTACGCCGGCCAGCCGTTCATCGGCGGGCTGTTCGAGGGCGCGCAGTTCTACCACATCGACGGCTGGTACTACGCGGTGATCATCACCTGGCCCTCCGGCCAGGGCCGACAGGTCGTCATGTTCCGCTCCCGGGAACTGCTCGGGCGCTACACCGCGCCCGGCGGGGTGAACACCTACGAGGCGCGGGGAGTGCTCAACTCCAACGGCTTCGCGCAGGGCAGCCTGGTCCCGATCGCGCGGGACGGCGGGGCGACCGACTGGTACGGCATGTTCTTCCGGGACACCTTCCCGGTCGGCCGGATCCCGGCGCTCATCCCCGCCACCTGGTCCGACGGCTGGCCGACCTTCGGCGCCGACGGGGTGGTGGCGGTGGACGGCACCTTCGCCAAACCGATCCGGCTCAGCCCCGCCGAGGAGTTGTTCGCCCGGCAGCAGAGCATCGTGGCCTCGGACGACTTCGCCAACGACGCGCCGCACAAGCCCTACCTGGACGAACAGTGGACGCCGCCACCGGGAGGCGAGGCGGAGATCGCGCCGAACGGGTCGCGGCTGGACCTGGCGTGGCAGTGGAACCACGCCCCGGACAACCGGTACTGGTCGCTGACCGACCGCACCGGATGGCTGCGACTGACCACCGGCACGGTGGTCACCGGCGACTACGTCTACACCAAGCTCGCCAACCGGGCCGAACTCGCCTGGTTCGAGGAGGCCCGCAACACCCTGTCGCAGCGTACGTTCGGGCCCCGGCAGTCGGTGGAGACCAAGCTGGACGTCTCCGGGATGAAGGACGGCGACGTCGCCGGACTCGCCGCCTACAACCGGGGCTTCTCCTACGTCGCGGTCAAGCGCACCGGCGGCGTCAACACCATCGGCGTGGTGAACCGGGGGCAGCCGTTCGCGGTCGACCTGGACCAGGCGACACTGGAGGAGTTCCTGCCGGGCAGCACCGCGCCGCTCGGCGAGGCGACCGAGGTGCACCTGAAGGCGGACCTGGACTTCGCCGCGCCGACCGGTCAGCTCTGGACCACCTTCCACTACAGCCTCGACGGCCGCAGCTGGTCGCAGCTGGGCAGTCGGGTCGGCCCGCAGACGCTGGACGGCAGCCTCGCCCACTTCATGGGGCACCGGGTCGGTCTGTTCAACTACGCGACCCAGCAGACCGGCGGGCACGTCGACTTCGACCACTTCCTGCTCAGCGACACGTTGACGGCGCAGGGCCGACCTCTGGACACCAGCCGGCTCGACGCCGCCATCGCGTACGCCGACACGCTGGACGAGGCCGACTACCCGACCGACGCGTGGGCCGCGATGCGCGCCCGGCTGGCCGAGGCGCAGGCGGCGCGGGAGCGTGGCTTCGGCACCCAGAACCAGATCGACGCACCGGAGCGGGCACTGAGCTACCAGCTCGCCCGACTCGGCGTACTCCGGGCCGAGCTGCCGGTGACGGTCAGCGCGCAGGCACGCTGCGTCGGCGGCAGCGCGTACGTGGCGGTGCAGGCCCGTAACGACCATGACGCCCCGGTCGACATGGTGCTGGAGACCGCGTACGGCCGGCGGTCGGTGCCGGAGGTCGCGCCAGGCGCCCACGCCTACCAGCAGTTCACCACCCGGTCGGCGGCGGTGCCGGCCGGCACCGTGACCGTGCGGGTGAGCGGAGCGGTCGACGGTCGGGCGGTGACCACCGTGCGGACCGCGAACCACCCGGCCGCCACCTGCTGATCCGGCCGTCCCGACGTCCGGCAGGGGCTGAGGTCGGCACCGAACCCCCGGATCCACCGCAGTGATCAAGGAGGATGTCAGTGACACATCGCGTGCGAAGGGCGCCCGTGAGACGGGCCGCCGCTCTCGTCACGGTCGGGCTCATGCTGGCCACGGGGCTAGTCGCCGCGTCGCCGGCCCAGGCCGACGACACCGAACTCATCGTCAACGGCGGATTCGAGGACGGGCTCACCGGCTGGTTCGTCAACAACGGCAACGCGACCGACAGCGCCACGCTGTCGCTCACGTCCGACGCCCACTCGGGATCGAGCGCCGTCCTCGTCACCGACCGGACCACGACCGGGTCCGGCCCGATGCAGGACCTCAGCGGCCGGGTGCAGGCCGGACAGACCTACGCCCTGACGGCCCGGATCAAGTACGACAACCCGAACGGGCCGGCGACGAAGCAGTTCTTCGCCACGATGCACTACGGTGCCGCGAACTACACCAACCTCGTCAGCGTGGTGGCGACCAAGGGACAGTGGGCGCAGTTCGACGGAACCTTCACCATCCCCGCCGGACAGAGCGTGTCGACGGCCCGGCTGTTCTTCGAGACGCCGTGGACGAGCACGCCGTCCACGGACCCGGACCTGCACCTGATGGACTTCACCCTGGACAGCGTGTCGGTGGTCGGTGCGGAACCCCCGCCCCCACCGTCGAAGACCATCGAGGTCGTCGGCAAGCTGCCCGGTGAGCACAACCCCTTGATCGGGCACAAGTTCGGTGCCGACGGCTTCGGCTTCGTGCACGACGGTCGGGTCTACCTGTACCTGACCAACGACACCCAGGGCTACGCGCCCGATCCGGCCACCGGCGTCTCCCCGGGCATCAACTACGGCGACATCAACCAGATCACCGTGATCTCCTCGACCGACCTGGTGAACTGGACCGACCACGGCGAGATCCAGGTGGCGGGTCCGAACGGGGTGGCGCCGTTCACCAACAACTCGTGGGCGCCCGGCATGGCCCGCAAGGTGGTCGACGGGCAGGAGAAGTTCTTCCTCTACTACGCCAACGGTGGCGGCTCCAGCAACGTGATCACCGGCGACTCGCCCCTCGGGCCGTGGCGCAGCGAACGCACCAGCACGCTGATCGACGGCCGCACTCCCGGCGCGGAGGACGTGGCCTGGAAGTTCGATCCGGCGCCGTTCGTGGACGCCGACGGGGAGCCGTACCTCTACTTCGGTGGTGGTCCCGCGTCGACGAGCATGCCGCCGGCCGAGCGCTTCAACAACCCGAAGAACCTGCGGGCGATCAGGCTCGGTGACGACATGGTGTCGACCGAGGGTACGGCGGCAGTGGTCGACGCACCCGTTGCCTTCGAGGCGGCCCACGTCTTCGAGCGGGACGGCAAGTACTACCTGTCGTACTCCTCGCACTTCGGTGGCAACGACTTCGGCGGCAACCAGACGCCGCTGCCCGGCTACCCGGGAGGTGGTCAGATCGGCTACCTCATCTCCGACGACCCGATGGAATGGCCGAAGGAGACCTACGCGGGCGTGTTGTTCCCCAACCAGTCGCAGTTCTTCGGCGCCGGCACCGGTGGCAACAACCACCAGTCGGTCTTCGAGTTCGAGGGCCGGTACTACTTCACGTACCACGCCCCGACGCTGAACAAGCGGATCAACGGCGACACCACCCAGGGGTACCGCAGCCCGCACATCCAGGAGCTGACCTTCAACCCGGACGGCACGATCCAGCAGGTGGTGGGCACCTACGCCGGTGTCGACCAGGTCCGTGACTTCGACCCGTACCGGGTGTTCGAGGCGGAGACCTTCGGCTGGAGCAAGGGCATCGCGACCAGGAAGGTCGACGGCGGGTCCAGCCAGTTCGGTGACGGTACGCCGAACCTGGTGGTCGGCGACATCGACAACGGCGACTGGACCGCCCTGTCGTCGGTGGACTTCGGTGACGGAGCCCGCAGCGTGACGGCGAAGGTACGGCCGCTGGCGAGCGGCGGGGCGATCCAGGTCCGCCTCGACGAGGTCACCGCGCCGGTGGTCGCCACGATCCCGGTCGACGCGCCGGTGGGTGAGTGGACGGAGTTGACCGCCGAACTCAGCGGTGTCGCGGGTGTGCACGACGTGTACTTCACCTACACCGGGCCGGAGGGCGTCGACCTCTTCGAACTCGACACGTGGGCCTTCGAGGCCGCCGCCGGTGCCGAACTGCCGGTGACGGTCAGTGCCCAGGCGCGGTGCGTGGGCGGCAACGCGTACGTGGCGGTGCAGGCGCGCAACGACCACGACACGCCGGTGGACGTGGTCCTGGAGACGGCGTACGGGCAGCGGTCGGTGACCGCTGTGGCACCGGGTGCCAACGCGTACCAGCAGTTCAACACGCGTACGGCAGCGGTGTCGGCCGGGACGGCGACCGTCCGCGTCACCGCCGCCGGAAGCGCCGGCACGACCGTGCGTACCGTCGAGCACCCCGCCGTCACCTGCGGCGCCTGACCCGGTCCATCCACCACACACCACTTGGAGCAACGGATGAGCAGAAGGAAGCGCAACCGGATGGTCGCGGCGGGGGCCGCGGGTGTCCTGCTGGTCGGTTCGGCGGTGGTGCCGTCGCCGGCCCTGGCCGAGCCGGGTGACAGCGGCGAGGTGAAGGTCACCGTCGACATCGAGGAGGTCCAGGAGCCGGGGGTGCTGGCGTTGTCGATCGCCGGTGACTCGGTGGCGTTGACCGAGGACGGGTCGACCCTGCTGGTACGCCAGTTCGTGGGCGGGTTGCCGACGGTCACCGTGACGGACACGCGTACGGCGGACGGGACGCCCGAGGGTGCGGCGTGGGCGGTGTTGGGCAGCGCGACCGACTTCGTCGGCAGCGCCGGTCAGCCGTCGATCGGCGCCGAGCACCTGGGCTGGAAGCCACGGTTGCTCGACGGCGGTGACACCGGCCTGGTCAGCGCGGGCGAGGAGGTCGTGACCGCGCTGGACGAGCCGACCCAACCCGGCAACAACGTGGGCCTGGTCGACCAGGAACTACTGGTGTCGACGTTCGCCTCGGGCACGGTGGCCGGGGACGCGTACTCGGTCGACGCCGAGCTGTTCCTGCGTACCCCGGCGGATGTCGCGGCCGGTTCGTACACCTCCACGTTGACCCTGTCCCTGTTCGAGTGACATCCGGTGCGGCGGCCCGACCGCCGCACCGTCCGGGGGCCGCCACTCGGCGGCCCCCGGGTTCGTACCCGGCCGACCTCGAAGGACTGTGATGATCCGACTTCTGCTACGGCGGGGGGCCGTGTTGGTCGCGTTGTCGACCATCGTGTCGATCACCTCGGTCGTCGCTCCGGTCGCCGCCTCGGCGGAGCCGACCGGCGCGGCGGTGACCTGGGCGGTGCAGCCGGCGGACGGGCGCGGCCCGGACGGCCGTCGGTGGATCGAGCACACCCTGGATCCGGGTGCGGTGCTGACCGAACACCTGGCGGTGCGCAACTTCAGTGACTCGGCGGTGGTGTTCACGTTGCAGGCCGCCGACGGTTACCTGACCGACAAGGGGCGGTTCAACATGCTCACCGCCGGCCAGGAGTCCGTGGACGGAGGGACCTGGATCACGCTGCCCGAGCGGGTGACCGTGGGCGCGAAACAGACGAAGGTGGTGCCGTTCACCATCACCGTGCCACCGGACGCGACACCGGGGGACCATCCGGCTGGTGTCGCCGCGACGGTGACCAGCACCGGTGGGACGGTGGCGGTGCAGAGCCGGGTCGGGTTCCGGGTCATGCTGCGGACCAGCGGGACGGTCACCGCTGCGATCGAGGTCGACGACCTGACCGTCAGGTACGACAGGTCGTGGAATCCGTTCACCGCCGGTGCGGTCCGGCTGAGCTTCACCGCGCGGAACACCGGAAACGTCGCGGTGACCGGAGGCGGCACCGCGACGGTGGGCGAACCGGTCGGCCGGGGAGGTCGCAGCGGCACCGTCGAGGTGCCGGAACTGATGCCGGGCGACGCCCGTCAGGTCGTGGCCCGGGTCGGCGGGGTGTGGGGACTGGGTCGGCTCACCACCACCGTCGAGGTGACCCCGGCGATCGTCTCCGGTGATCCGGCCGGCGCGCAGCTCCGCCCGACCACCGCCACGGTGACCGTCTGGACGGTGCCCTGGCCGCACCTCGTCCTCACGGCACTGGTCGGCGTGCTGGTCCTGGGGTGGTTGACCATCGCGCGCCGACGTCGCCGACACCTCGCCCGGCTGCTCGACCAGGCCCGCGCCGAGGGGCGTACGTCCGTGCTCACCGCCGACTGACCCGTGTCGCTCCACGATGGAAACGGTCATCCCGTCCAGAACTTTTCCCATCTGAACAAAAAGATGGCTACCTATTGCGTGATACCTCGCCATCGCGAGGATGATTCGATGCGTCATCACCCCCGGGGCCCTGCCCGTGTGGCCGCCGCCCTGCTCGCCCTGGTCCTCGCGGCCGGTGTCGTCGTCCTCGGGGCCGCCACACCCGCGTCGGCGCACGGCACCCTGGCGATGTCCACCCCGGCCGATGGCGCGAAGGTCGGCGAACCCCTGACGGCGGTACGGCTCTACTTCACCGAGCGGGTCCGCGACGACGCGTACTTCACCGTCACCGCACCCGGCGGTGGGCGGGTCGACACCGGGTGGACGCATGGCGAACCCCGTGAGTTGGACCGCCCGGTGCGGGAGTACTTCCTGGTCGACGGCGTGTTCGAGCCACACGAGTACACGACCGGATTCCCGGCGGTGGTGACGCTCGCGCATCTGCCGGCGACCGGGCGGTACACGGTGAGCTACCTGTCGGTGGCCTCGGACGGTGACCCGGTGCGCGGCTCCGTCACCTTCCGGTACACCGGGAAGCCGACGGCCGCCCCGCCGAACTGGCGACCGCCCACCGGCCAGCCGGATCCGGCCCTGCTCGCCGCGGCCGAGCAGCACGGGAACTCCGAGCCGCAGGCCGCGCCGGGCACGAGTGCCGACCCGTCGCCGGTCACCCCGGCGACACCGGAGCCGACGGCCGAAGCCGCTGCGCCCATCTCGGACGACCCGGACAACGGCGGTCTGCTGGGCTGGGTCGTCGTGGCGGTGGCCGTCGTCGCCGGTCTCCTCTGGTGGCGGCTCCAACCGGCCCGCGTCCAGCCCAACCGCAAGGCGACACGTCGCACCGGTGCCGCCCGACCCCGTGGCACGCCCGCCAGTGCGACCAAGAAGCGCCGCACCCCCGCCCCCGGCGGGGACAAACGCCGGACGGTGGCCGCCACGGCCCGGCGCGGCACCCGGACGGCCCCGGCGGTGGAACCTGTCCAGCGACCGGCGGCTGCCGCCCCCGCGTCGGCCACCGGGGTGGCGGACCGCCCGGCGACGACGAACGATCCCGCCACGACGCCGGACGGCGCGACCCCGCGTCGACGGCCCCAGCTGGGCGACACGCGTACCGCATTGCTGGTCGGTGGACTCGTGGTGGCGCTGGTGGCCGGTTTCGCCCTCGGCCGGATCGGTGCCGCCGACAGCCCCACCGCCGCGCCGTCGGGCACCGCGCCAGGAGACGGCGGTCGGGACACCGCACCGGCGGTGGCGGTCGGCGACGGGCACCAGCACGCGCCGGGAACCGGCCCGCACACGCATCCGGGCGACGCTCAGGACCAGGCCACCGGTACGACGGTCAGCGTCGCCGGGTACACCCTGAAGCCGGTGCTGCGCTCCCAACCGGCCGGCGCGACCACCGACTACCGATTCCGGATCGTGGGCGTCGACGGGCAGCCGGTGACCGGCTTCGCGGTGGTGCACGGCAAGCCGCTGCACCTGATCGTGGTCGGTCGTGACCTCGGCGGATACCAGCACCTGCACCCGACCATGGCGGCCGACGGCACCTGGAGCGTGCCGCTGACCCTCGCCCGGCCCGGTGGTTACCGCATCTACGCCGACTTCACCGTCACCACCGGCGACAGCCGGGAACTGCCGCTGGTGCTCGGCGTCGACCACGAGGTGCCGGGCAGCTACCAACCGGCCGGACTGCCGCCGGCGCAGCCGCAGGCGAGCGTCGGTCCGTACACGGTGTCCATGGCCGGTACGCCCACCATCGGCATGATGGTTCCGGTGACCTTCCGCGTCGCCCGCGACGGGGTGACCGAGCCGGTGCGGTTGGAGCGCTACCTGGGCGCGTACGGCCATCTGGTCGTGGTGCGCGAGGGCGACCTGGGCTACCTGCACGTCCACCCGGAACCGGAGCTGGTCGACGGCGGCATCGCGTTCTGGCTGACCGCGCCGAGCACCGGTCGTTACCGGGCGTTCCTCGACTTCCAGGTCGACGGAGCGGTGCACACCGCCGCGTTCACGATCAACCTGCCGTGACCTCCTCGTCCACCGTCGTGACCGGGCACCGGTCCCGGTGCTGTTCGGATGCAACCGATCGGCGACGGCCAACGTCGGATCGGCATGAGGATTCGTCGAAGCGGGCGGCTCGCGGTCGTCCCCTTGCTGTTGCTGACGTCCGCGGCCTGCGCCCAGCAGGCCGGTGGCGCCGGTTCGGGAGAGGCGGACTCGCCCGAACGGTCCTACTCCGCCGATACGGTGGTGTTCCGGATGGATCACACCGGCGGCTTCGTCACGCCGGCCATGCTCGCCACCCGGCTGCCCATGATCAGCGTCTACGGCGACGGCCGTGTGATCACCCAGGGCCCGGTCAACCTGATCTTTCCGGGACCGGCGCTGCCCAACCTCCAGGTGGGCAGGATCAGCGCCACGGAGGTCGACGAGCTGCTCAAGGCGGCCCGTGCCGCAGGGGTGGGCAGCGGGGCCGACCTGGGCAGGCCCCCGATATCCGACGCACCCTCCACCCGCTTCACCGTGCTCGGTGACAACGGGGCCGAGGAGTTCGAGGTGTACGCCCTCGCCGAGTCCGGCGACGTGACGACCGGCCTCTCCGCCGACCAGCGGGCGGGCCGGGACAAGCTGCGCGAGTTCGCCGAGTCGCTGACCGCCGAGTCCGGCCCGCTGGCCGCCGCGCAGGCGGACCAGCAGCCGTACGCGCCGAGCGCCGTCGCGGCCGTGGCCGAGCCCTGGGCCGCCAACGCCGACGCCGGGGAGCAGCCCGAGGTGACCTGGCCCGGTCCGGCGCTGCCCGGTGCCGACCTCGCCGAGGGTACGGGGTTGGGTTGTGTCACGGCGACCGGTGACGAGGCGCAGCAGGTGCTCACCGCCGCGGCATCGGCGAATACGGCCACGCCGTGGGTGTCCGACGGCAAGCGGTGGACGGTGACGCTGCGTCCGCTGCTGCCGGACGAGACCGACTGCGGCGACCTGACCACCAACCGCTGACACGCCGGTCCCGGGGCGGCCGATGAGCCGACCGCCCCGGACCCGGTGCACCGGCGCCCGGGTGGGCCGATGGCGGAACCGCACTAGGCTGCCGCCCGATGACCAAGAGGCTGTCTCGCATCCTGATCTACGGAGTTCACGGCTCCGGCAAGTCCACCCTGGCGCAGCGGCTGTCCCAGCGACTCGGGTTGCCCTGGTACCCGGTCGACGACATGCTCTGGGAACCCAACTGGGTCGAGGTGCCGGTGCCGGTGCAACGCCGCCGGATCGAGGACGTCTGCCGTCGGGACCGCTGGATCCTCGACGGGGCGTACCACGGTTGGCGCGATGTGCCGTTGGCCCGCGCGGACCTGGTCATCGGCCTGGACTACCCGCGCGGGCTGTCCTTCCGGTGGCTGCTGCGGCGTACGCTGCGCCGGCTTTCCACGGGTGAGCGGATCTGCAACGGCAACCGTGAGTCGCTGGGCAGCGTGCTGTCCACCGACTCGGTCGTGGTGTGGCACGTGACCGAGTTCGGCCGGGAACGACGTCGGCTGCGGGCCTGGCACGCCGATCCGACCGGACCACCGGTGCTGTTGCTCGACTCCCCCGAGGCGTTGGAACGCTGGCTGGCAGGCCTGTCCGGCGGTTAGAACTGCGCCGGTCGCCAGGACCGTCCCGCGATCTTCGGCGGCTTGGTCAGGGCGGGCTTGATGGCGCGCCAGGTGGCGTGCCACTCACTGGGCGGAAGGGCCAAGGTGGCGCACACCTCGCGTGCCATCTCCTCGGGGCCACGGCCACGCCACCGGGTGTCGACGAAGACCTGGTAGTCACGGTCGATCTGAAGGGCGACCCGGAACACGTCGTCATCGCAGTAGTCGTTGGCGACCCAACTGGTTTCGAGGCCGTGAGCGCGCAACCGTTCGCGGTCCAGTTCCGTCAGGACGAGTCGTCCGGCGGTGCGATCTGCCGTCTCCCACGAATGATCCGCAGCCACCCGGGCGACCTCGACGTCGTACTCGACGGCCGGGAAGGAGACGCCGCGGGCCATGGGCGCCTCGCCCGACCAGTCCCAGTGCACCAGCTCTCCGTCCCGAGTGATGGTGACGTCCGTGGACCCACAGCCATACACGCCACATGAGCAGCGGGCGATCGGAACGGTGCGCGGCTCGGCGGTGGCCACCAGATGATTGGTGGGGACAAAGATCTCGTACGGGTCCATCCCGAGTCCCGCTGCGGCCGAGGTCATCTCCGTACCGTTGACGTAGACCTGCACCTGGAATCCGTCGCCTACGTCCTCGAGCGTCGGCGCTACCTCCAGACGCAGCGAGTCGACGCCCGGTCGGCGCGCGACTCCTCCGCCGGTCGCCGGGGCGAAGCCTGGGGGGACAGTACCCGGAGCGGGGATCCCGAGTTCCTTGAGCGACTCGGTCACGAGTTCGGAGATGTCGCAGGATGGATCCCGCGCCGAAGCACCAGCGAGTTCGCGCAACATCGGCGAGTCCAGCCCGTCGACCAGCGCCTGGCAGGCGGCATGGATCATGTCCGCTGGGCCGTACCCGGGGTCGACGTTCCAGCGCGCCACAGTGTCGTACAGGCGCTGCTCGGCAGACCCGTTGCCCGTCTCGGTCACGCCGACATCATCCACAGCCACTGTGCGCACCGCACCGTCATTTCGCGCCTGCCATCCTCGCAGCGTCCGCTCATCGAGATGAGCGCCACGGCCGCCGACGCCCCCACCGGGCTGGCCACGTGGCCGCCCTCCGGACCTTGACCTGGGCTATGGAGCGAAATTCCCTGGACAGCCTTGCGATCATGCGAGGATGCCCCACCTCGTCACCGAACGCCTTGTGCTTCGTCCGGTCGATGACACGGACGTCGACCGGATCCTGGAGTACCGCAACCTGCCGGAGGTCAAGCACTGGCTGCTCAGCACCGACGTCGACCCGGAGCGCTTCCGGGCGTCGTGGCGGCGCGCGGCCGATGATCCCAACGACCACAGCGTGGCTGTGACCCTCGACGGCACGGTGATCGGCACCGTCTCGTTCGACGTGGTCGACGGCATGGGCCAGCCCGGTATGCCGCCGCGGACGGAGGCGCTCCTCGGCTATGTCTTCGATCCGGCGTACGGCGGGCGTGGGTATGCGACAGAGGCGGTCACCGCGATGGTGGCGCACGCGTTCGACCAGCTGGGTATTCGCAGGATCACCGCTGGTTGTTTCGCCGACAACCTCGCCTCCGTGCGGATCCTGGAGAAACTCGGCATGCGCCGGGAGCAGCACGGGGTCGGGGACTCCTGGCACGCCGAGCTGGGCTGGGTGGACGGCTACACCTACGCCATCCTCGCCCACGAATGGCACGAGCGCTCGGCGCGGATGTGAAATCTTGGACAGTTCCTGTCAGGCGCTGACGGCAACTGTCCAAGAATGGCTACGCACCACCCGCGACCGGCTGGGGTCAGAAACCGAGGGCGGTCCGTCCGCCGACCACCGGTAGGCGTAGTTCGCTGTGCTGCGGCGCGACGCGCAGTCGGGTGCCGCCCAGCGGCAGCAGGGTGTACTCCTGGTCGGTGGAGAAGACCACCAGGCCGATCCGGTGGCCCGCCGGGAAGACGTGGTCCTTGGGTTCCAGCGTCCACCGCAGGTCGTACAGCTTGCCCTGGCGCAGCGGGTCGGTGCGCGACGCGCTGTGACGGTTCTGCGGGTCCATCCAGCCCCGGGTCACCACCGTCGGCGCGGCGTCCGAGCCGGGCGGGCCATAGTCGACCAGGTACGCGGTGAGGTTCGCGCCCGGCTTGTTGTCGATCGCCAGCCGGAGCCGCACCTGTGGGCGACCGGAGATGCGGACCTGCTGATCCAACGTGGGGGAGAGGTAGGCCAGCCGGTGTGGGCTGGTCGCGTCCGGAGCGGCGATGAGCGTGTCCGGGTGGATGGTGCGACCCTCGTCGACGAAGCGCTGCTCGACCTGTTTCCTCGGCGGCTTCCCGGTGGTCAGTACGCCGGGGGTGGCGTCGGTGGCGGCCAGCCGCAGCGCGACCTCCCGGCTGCCCGGGTCGGGCCAGTTGGCGTACGTGGTGTAGGTGCTGTCCTCGCGCTGCACCACTGCGGTCGGTTCGTCCATGATCCCGTTGGGCACCTGCCACAGCCAGTGGTCGAACCAGCGGTTCTCGGTCTGCTTCCAGGTCCAGGTGCGGCCGTCGGGCAGGGTCACCGAGGCGGTGTTGCCCGGACCGCCGTGCCCGCCCTGGTGCAGCCAGATCCGGCGCGGAACGCGGTGCCGGGTCAACTCGTCCCACCAGCCGGCGAAGTGCTCGGTCTTCACGTTCCAGTCGTTGAGGCCGTGCACGACGAGCACGCTGGCCCGGACCTTCCGGGCGTCGAGGTGGTCCCGGTCGCGCCAGAAGGCGGAGTAGTCGCCGGTGATCCGGTCCTGCCGGTTGGTCAGCTCGGCGATCGCCGCGGCGCAGCGGCCCTCGGCCCGGGTCTGACCGGCGGTGAACCCGGCCAGCACGTCGGTGTCCTCACCCTGGTACGTCCCCGGCGCCACCACCAGACCGTTGGCGCGGTAGTAGTCGTACCAGCTGCTGATGGCGGCCACCGGCACGATGGTCCGCAGTCCCGGGACGCCGGTGGCGGCCACCTGGTTGGGCAGGGTGCCGTTGTAGGAGACGCCGGTCATGCCGACCGCCCCGGTGGTCCAGTCGGCGGTCACCGGCGTCCCGGCCGCGTCGTACCCCTGCGCCCGGCCGTTCAGCCAGTCGATCACCGCCTTGGTGCCGAGCGTCTCGGCCTGGTCTCCGCTGGTCGGGCAGCCGTCGGAGTCGCCGGTGCCGATGCTCTGGCCGAGCACGACCGCGTATCCCCGGGGCACGTAGTAGTCGTCCAGCGTGCCGGGCAGGTTGGCCTTCGCCGCCGCCCGCTGCACCGCCGGATCGGACGTCCGCCGGTTCCCCCGGTGATCGATCCCGTTCTGCGGCAGCTCGTCCACCAGCACGCTCGGGTACGGCACGTCGTACCAGACGTCCTTGCGGTACGGGCTGTGCTCGAAGATGACCGGCACCTTGAATCCCTCGGTGGCGGTCTCCCGGGGCCGGGAGATGTCGATCGCCACCCGGTCGGGTCGGCCGTCGTCGTCGGTGTCGACAGTGGTCTCGACGTACACCCGTTCCTCGATCGCGTCGGCGAGCGAGAAGACCGGTTGGGTCATGCCGTCGACGACGACGATGCCGGGGACGGTGGGTGTGGGCCGTGCCGCCGCCGGAGCCGCGCTCAATGTCAGCGCGCCGGAGAGCCCGAGGCCGATCAGTGCCAGCAGGTGGGGGGATCGACGCACGTGCGGCTCCCTTCGGTGGCCGGACCGCCGGACGAAGGCGGCCATCGAAGTCATGCTATGCCGGTCGGAGTTGCCCGTGGTGATCCATTTATTTACATCTTGCGATGTTATCGATCACAGGTTAGGTTGCGGGGCAGGAGCGAAGGGCACGCTCCGACGTCCCCGCCCGGCCGGTGGCCAGGCGAGCCGAGGCGTGCAACGCCGGTTGACGGTGCGCTGCGAGCCCGTGTGGGACGGTCACGCCGACAGCTCAGGCGGCTGACGGCGCATCGCGGGAGCCATGGCACACGTCGAGACCGCCGTCCTGGGTCGCCCACCACCCTGACAGCCCGGGGACGGTGCCGCACCGTATCCAGGCGCATCTGCGCGTTGCGCCGGCCGTTCCCGGCGTCGCCACCACCGCGATGTGCCGCACCACCGCGCGTCCCCAGCGGGCGCGGAATGGAGTCCCGATGTCCAGGCGTAGATCGATCTTCGGACCGGTCGTGCTTTCGACCCTGATGGTGTTGGCCGCCGCCGGCACCGTGCTCACCGCGAACCCCGGCAGCGTGCCGGCCGCCCAGTCCGGCATCCTGGCCGCGACCGCCGGCTGCGGCAAGGCACCCACCTTGCGCAGCGGTACGCACACCATCCAGAGCAACGGCAAGAACCGCAGCTACATCCTGCGGGTGCCGGACAACTACAACAACAACCACCCGTACCGGCTGGTGTTCGGGTTCCACTGGCTCAACGGCTCGGCGACCGACGTGGCCACCGGCCAGACGGTGCAGCGCGACACCTGGGCCTACTACGGACTGCTGCCCCTGTCGAACAACAGCACCATCTTCGTCGCGCCGCAGGGCCTCAACAGTGGCTGGGCGAACTCCGGCGGCGAGGATGTCACCTTCGTCGACGACATGCTGCGGCAGATCGAGAACGACCTCTGCGTCGAGACCACACAGCGTTTCGCGCTCGGGTTCAGCTACGGCGGCGCGATGAGCTACGCCCTCGCCTGTGCCCGGCCGAACGTCTTCCGGGCGGTCGCCGTCTACGGCGGTGCGCAGTTGAGCGGATGCAGCGGCGGCAACCAGCCGGTCGCCTACTTCGGGGCGCACGGCATCCGGGACAGTGTCCTCAACATCTCCAACGGGCGGTCGCTGCGGGACCGGTTCGTCCGCAACAACGGATGCACCGCGCAGAACCCGCCGGAACCCTCGCAGGGCAGCCTCACCCACCGCAGCACCACCTACTCCGGATGCGCGTCCGGTTACCCCGTGGTCTGGGCGGCGTTCGACGAGGGACACATCGCCGCACCGCAGGACGGCGCGCCCGGTGACAGCGGCTCCCGGACCTGGCTGCCGGGCGAGACCTGGCGCTTCTTCACCCAGTTCGGTAGCGGCACCACGCCACCGCCGAACACCACCCCGCCGCCGAACACGACACCACCGCCGAACACCACTCCGCCGCCGGGCCCGACGACGCCGCCACCCGGTGGCGGGGCGTGCCGGGTCACCGCCACGGTCAACGCCTGGAACAACGGACTGACCGAGGAGATCACCATCACCAACACCGGTGGCTCCACCATCAACGGTTGGTCGCTGGTCTTCACGCTGCCCAGCGGGCAGACCATCACCGGCGGCTGGAACGCCAGCTACTCACCGTCCTCCGGACAGGTGACCGCGCAGAACGCGTCGTACAACGGCACCATCGCCGCGAACGCGTCGGTCAACATCGGCTTCCAGGCCACCCACACCGGCAACGCCGCGAAACCCACCGCGTTCACCCTCAACGGCGCGGCCTGCACCGTCAGCTGAGTCGTACGTCATCCGGGCGCGGATCCCACTCGGGGTCCGCGCCCGGTCCGTGCCGACCGGACGGCGTTGGGACTACATCGGGAACCGGCCGCTGCGCCACTGCCAGTGCCGACCGGCCTTGAGGTGGTCGATGACCGCGCGCTGGAGGACGGTGTCGCGCGGCAGCTCGTCGAGTGGTGTGGTCAGGCTGCGGAACACGAAGCGCAGCACCTCGGTGTCGGCGTCCAGCCCTTCCGGCTCCTCGTAGGGCGCCAACTCGAACCGGCGCTGGAACTTCACGATGTTGGAGTCCTCGGGCAGGTACTCCCGCAACTGCGGGTCGAGCAGCCACGATCCGCAGGCGAAGTCCGTGTAGTGCTCGTCGGGGAAGTGGCGCGGGAAGAACTCCCGCGCCTCGTCCAGTGACGCGTCGATCGCCGCCGGGGTGAGCGGTCCCGACTCGGGGATGTGCAGGCTGACGGCGTCGACGCCCCGGTGGTGCTGGAGCCGCCCCAACTCGTAGACGCTGCCCCGGGCGTGCAGCGTCAACCAGCTCTGCATCACCGGCCAGCCCTCACGGCGCATCCGCCGGTCGATCGCGAGGTTGCGGCCCAGGTCGGCGAGGGTCGCCCAGGAGACGGCGTCGGGGATGTCGTGGTCGCGGTGGTAGTCCCGGACCACGTCGACGAGGGCCAGGTACGCGTACACGTAGAGGTGTCGCCAGGCGGGGCCCCGCTCGCGCGGCAGCGCCGGCCCGGGCGGCAGCCATTCGTGCCCGCCGAGGTCGGCGCGGACCAGGGCGATCGAGCGGTCGAGCAGCCAGCGTAGCTCCGGGGTCCACAGTGTGGAGTCGGGGTCGGGCCAGCCGGCCATGATCTCGGCGGCGTCGTCCGGGCGTACCGCGAGCCGGTCGAGCAGCGCGGGCGCGTCGGCTCTGTCGGGCACCGGTGCCGACGGGTGGTCAGCGGCGAGTCGGTGTACGCGTTCGATCTCCTCGACGGGTACGCCGAGACGGGTGGCGATGACGTCCAGGTCCACGCGGACGACCCTAGCGCAGCGACCTGCCCCAACCGCACTGAGCGCAACCGTTGACGGGCGGCGTGACCGCGATGATCAGGTGGGCCGGTTGGTCGCCGGCGTCGCCGGGCGGGAGGTGGCCGTGGAGCACCTCCAGGTCACCGCGGCTGAGGCGGGTGCGCCTCAGCGTCGCCAGGCCGACCAGAGTTCGGCGTACCGGCCGCCGGCCGCCACCAACTCGTCCGGCGCGCCGAGTTCGACGATCCGGCCGTGCGCCATCACCGCGATCCGGTCGCAGGTGTGCGCCTGGCTGAGCCGGTGCGCGACCACCACGGCGGTGCGGCCCCGGATCAGGGCGGCGCTGGCCTGTTCGAGTTCCCGTGCGCCCGCGCTGCCGGCCTCGGCGCTGGCCTCGTCGAGAACGACGACCGGCGGGTCGAGCAGGGCGATCCGGGCCAGCGCCACCTGCTGCGCCTGACCGGCCGTGAGTGGGTGTTCGCCGTCGCCGACCCGGGTCGACAGCCCGTCCGGTAGGGCGTCGACCCACCGGTCGGCGCCGACCAGCCGCAACGCGGCGTGCAGATCCTCGTCGGTGGCGTCCGGCGCGGCCAGCCGCAGGTCCTCGGCGAGGGTGCCGGCGAAGACGTGGACCTCCTGGGTGACCACGCCGACGGTGCGGCGCAGCTCGACCGGCGGCAACTCGTCGATCGGGCGGTCGGCCAGCCACACCTCGCCCTCGGCGGCGGGGAAGACGCCACCGAGGATGGCCGCGAGGGTGGTCTTGCCGGCGCCGCTCTCGCCGACGATCGCCAACGACTCACCCTCGGCGATCTCGATCGAGACGTCCCGCACCACGGCGGGACCACCGGGGTAGCGGTGCCACACCGACTTGGCGGTGATGCCGGTCGGCCGCCGCTGCGGCACCGGTCCGGTCGGCCGCGTCGCGGGCACGTCGAGCCCGGTGATGCCGACCAGCCGGGCGAGCGCCGCACCGGCCGACTGGATGTCGTTGAACGAGATCAGCAACAGACCGAGCGGGCCGAAGAGGCGGTGGAAGAGCAGCGCCGCGGCGGTGACGTCGCCGACGCTGCTGTCGCCCGCGCGCACCAGGAGGAAACCGGTGAGCAGTACGGCGGTCAGCCCGAGCGCCTCCGCGTAGTTCATCGTGTTCGCGAACCAGAGGAAGCCGCGCACCGCGCGCAGCCGCGCCACGACCGCCTGCTGGGAGGTCTGCTCGACCCGTCGGCTCTGCCGCTCCTGCATCCCGTAGGCGTGCACCGTCCGGGCCCCGGTGAAGGTGGTCAACAGGCTCTGGGTCCGCACCGCGGCGGCTTCCCGCTCGGCGGCGTACAGCCGTTTCGCCTGAGGCACGAAGCGGCGCAGGCTCAGCACGTACACCGGGAACACGACCAGGAACGCCACGGCGATGCGCCAGTCGAGCGTGGCGAACCCGGCGAAGGTGATGACCACGGTGACCAGCGCGGTGAAGATCCCTGCCGCCAGCCGTACCGAGTCGGTCACCCGCTCCACGTCCTCGGTGACCCGCGAGGCCACGTCACCGGACCCGGCGCTCTCCAACCGGGTCGCGTCCATTCGCAGCGCCCGGTCGAGCACCTCCTCGCGCAGATCGGCGCAGGCGCGCATCCCCCACTCGGTGACCAGCCAGTTGGCGGCGCCGGTGAGGGCCGCGGCGGCCAGGCCCGCGCCGAGGATCAGCCCCGAGGTCAGCAGCAGTGATTCGACGGTGCCGCCGGTCACCACCAGGTCGACCAGCCGACCGAGCAGGATGGGCACGCCGACGGCGGCGACACTCGCGGCCGTGGCCGCCGCGATCGAGGTCCAGGCCAGCAGCGGGTAGCGGCGCAGCGCACGCCAGAAGGCGGTGAGCGTCGTCCGCCCGGACGCGACCGGCAGGATCGCGGTCATCGCAGCACCACCTCCGCGTACGACGACTCGGCGAGCAGGTCGCGGTGGCGTCCCACGGCCACCACCCGCCCGTCCCGGAGGAAGACGACCCGGTCGCAGCGGTCGAGTAGCGGTGCGCTGGTGGTGACCAGCACGGTCGCCCGACCGTCGCCGGCCCGGTGGGCGCGGATGCCGTCGGCGATGGCGTGCTCGGTGACCGCGTCGATCGCCGTGGTCGGGTCGCGGAAGACGGTGACCGGCCGGTCGGCCAGCAGTGCGCGGGTCAGGGCGAGCCGTTGCCGCTGGCCGCCGGAGAGGTTCAGACCGTGGTCGACCAGTTCGCGGTCGAACCCGGCGTCGTCGGCGAGGAGGTCACCGACGGAGGCCGAGGTCATCGCGGTACGCAGGGCGGCGTCGTCCCGGTCGTCGCCGGTCTGGAGCACCTCGCGCAGGGTGGTGCCGAACAGGTCGACCCCGTGCGGTTCGACCAGCACTGCCCGGCGCAGCGAGGTGACGTCCAGCTCCCGCATCGGCGTGCCGGCCAGGCGCACCTCCCCCCGGTCCGGCGACCGGGCACCGGCGAGCAGTTCGGTGACGTCGTCGGCGGTGCCGGTCTCCCCGGTGACGATGCCGAGCAGCTCACCGGGGGACACCACGAGGTCGACGCCGTCCAGGCCAGGGGTGTGCACCGCGTCGAAGGTCAACGTCCCCGGCCGGGCCGTACGCGTGCCGGACGGCACCCGCTCCGGGGCGGCGAGCACCTCGGCCACACGGGCCGCGCTGGCCCGGGCCGTGGCCAACCGGAAGACGCAGTCGGCGAGGTTGAGCACCGGATCGGTGAGGAAGGTGGCCAGGCCGACGATCGTGATGAGTTGCCCGACTGTGATCCGCCCCTCCAGGGCGAACCAGCCGGCCAGCGCGGCCACCACGGTGATCAGCAGGCCGGTGGTGAAGGTGGAGGCGCCGATGAACGTGGCACCGGCCTTGACCGTGCTGACGCCGGCACGCAACGAGGTCCGGCTGGCCGAGCGGTAACGGCGTACGGCCTCGTCGACGCCGCCGAAGCCACGCAGCGGTCGGAGCCCGCGCAGCAGGTCCGACGCCGTGGCGGCGGCCCGGCCGACCGCCTGCTGCTGGGCGGAGGTGCGGCGGCCCACGACCGGCCCGAGCGCGTTGAGCCCGAGCACCAGGATCGGCACGCCCACCACCAGACCGAGCCCGAGCAGCCAGTCGATCCGGAGCAACACCACCGTCGACACCGTCAGACCGATGAGCGCGCTCACGCCCCGGGTGCCCAGTTCGAGAAGTTCCGCGGCGGCCTGGGTGTCGGAGGTGGCGATCGAGAGCAGTTCCCCGCTCTGGCGGCTGGTCCGGATCCCCTGCCCACCGACCACGCGCCGGACCACCCGCATCCGCAACTCGTGGGACACCTGGGTGACCGCCCGGGACAGGAACCAGAAGCCGGACCGCCAGCCCATGGTGAGCGCGGTGAACAGCGCGAAGATGCCCAGTACGGACCAGGCCATGGCCGCACTCGACCCGGTTCCGACGGCCTGGTCGATGACCAGACCGATGGCCACCGGGACGAGGGCCTCGCACACCTGGTGCAGCGACCAGAACGCGGCACACAGGGCGGTGTCGCGGCGCTGCCGCCAGAACATCCGACGGATCAGTCGCCCCGTGGTCTGTGTCATGCCCCCGCCTCACGTACCGAGTCAGGGCAACCTAACCTGCCGTCCTCGTCCGACGCCATTTCGTGTCACCGACGCCACCGGGGCGGCGGAGCCCGGGGCACCCCAGGTGGGGCGCCCCGGGGCGGTCAGGTCGTGCCGGTCGCCGGTGACCACGGCCACGGCACGTCGGCGAAGGCTGCGGTGACCAGGAGTTCCTCCATGCCGCGCAGGAACGGCTCGATGGTGTCCACGGCGAGGTGACGGGTGTCGGCGGTGAGCGTGATCCCCACCCCGTCCGGTTCGTCGACCACGTGGGCCAGCAGGTGCCAGGACGCCTGGTGCAGCCCGGCGGTCCAGGAGAAGCTGCTGCGCTCCGTCGCGGCACGCAGGCCGGCCGGGGTCGTCTCCGGCACGGTGGCCTCGCCTCCGACCGGCAGCCGTACGTCGTTGAAGTAGTGGTGTGGCAGGAACGCGCGCTCGAAGTCCACCCCCTCGGCCTCGAAGGCCCGGCGCAGCTCCGCCGGTTCGTAGTAGGCGTGCCGCAGCCCGCCGAGGGAGGCGGCCCAGACGCGGGACAGCACCTCGGAGAAGTCGGGACGGCCGGTCAGGTCGATCACGCAGAAGCCGATCTGCCCCAGGTTGGCCACCGCGTTCGCGTACTCGGCGCGGAACCGGTTGTGGGCCATCGGGAACAGGCCGCTGAGTTCGCGCCCGGAGCCGCGTACCGCCATCACCTGGTACGCCGCCGCCAGCACGGCGGAGACGCTGACCCGCTGTCGGGCGGCGATCAGCCGGGCCGCCGTGTCGACGGCGGAGGAGACCAGCACACCCCGGCGCAGCGGCGGGTCCAGACCGGGCCCGGTCGGGGTCAGCGGTGTCTGGGGGAGTCGCCGGAACTCCCGGAGCCAGTGCCCGACGGACCGTTGCGAGCGGCGGCGGTCGGGGCCGTGCTGCAACCGGGCCACGTCCACCGACTGCGGGCCCGGCGGCGTGGGCAGCCCGCCGCGCAGCAGGAGCAGCCGCAGGTCCCGCAGCACCAGTTCGGCGGCGTACGCGTCGACGGTGGTGTGGCTGAACACCACGACGACCTGCCGTACCCGGTCGTCGACGGTGACCAACGCGATCCGCAGCGGCCATTCGGCGGTGTGGTCGAAGGCCACGTCACCGAGGCGGTTCGCGGTGTCCCGGGCGGCGTCGGCGCCGTCGCCGTCGCCGACCCGCAGCAGTATCGGCAGCACTCCGGCCGCCGCTGTCTCCTGGTGCGGCTCATCGCCGAGCACGCGCAGCCGGGTGCGCAGCGCGGAGTGCCGCCCGACCAGCGCGCTCACCGCCCGCACCGCACGGTCCACGTCCACCCCGGCCCGCGCGGACACGGCGACGGTACGGCGCAGGTTGAGGAACCGGTGGTTCGAGCCGAACCGGACGAGTGACCGCCACAGCACCTGCTGGGCCCAGGTCGGCGGTGCGGTCCCGCCGTCGGTGGCGGCGAACTCGGCGGGCACCAGCGTCTCCGCGGCCCACCCGGTAGGAATGACCACATCGGCGAAGCGCATTCCCGACGGTACGACGAGCCGTTTCGGCAGCGGATCGATCGATCGAGTCTTACACAGTGGACCGATCAGCCGATCCAAGGCGTTGCACACGAGATGCAGACTACTGACTCCTGTCCGTCACCGGAGGGAGGCGCTGCGTGACCAACGTTGACGTACCGACGCGGAACGCCACCATGTCGCCGAATGCCATCAACCCGGCCGGAACCCCCCGACTGTCGTTCGGCCAGGAGCGGATCTGGTTCACCGAGCAGCTCACTCCCGGCACCGCCGCTTACGTCATCCACGCCACGGTACGGCTGCGCGGCCCACTGGAGCTGGACCTGTTACGGGCCGCCGTCGACGCCACCGCCGCCCGGCACGACAGCCTGCGCATGCGGTTCACCGAGAACGCCGACGGCGAACCCGTCGGGCACGTGCTGCCGTCGGTGCGGGTACCGGTGACCGTCGCCGCCGTGTCGTCGCAGTCCCAGGCCCGCGACCTGGTGGCCGCCGCCGTGCACACCCCGTTCGACCTGGCCGTCGCTCCCCTGCTGCGGGTACTCGTCGTCCCGCTCGGCGAGCACGACCACCTGGTGCACGTCGCCATGCACCACATCGTCAGCGACGGCTGGTCGCTGGACCTGCTGTTGCGGGAGATCGCCGCCACCTACGGCGCGCTGCGCGACGGCACTCCCGCGCCGCAGACGCCGACGACCCGCTACGTCGACTACGCGGCGTGGCAACGCGACCGCCTCGACGGGCCGGCGACCGGCGACGGCTTCGCCTACTGGCGGCAGGCTCTGGCCGGGGTGCCTCCGCTGGAGCTGCCCACCGACCGGCCCCGCCCGGCTGTGCAGTCCTACGCCGGGGACACCTGCCGGTTCGCCTTCGACGCCGAGCTGACCGACGCGCTGCGCCGGCTGAGCCGTACCCACCGGGCCACCCTCTACATGACCCTGCTCACCGGCTTGCAGGCGGTGCTGTTCCGGTACAGCGGCCAACGCGACTTCGCCGTCGGTTCACCGGTCGCCGGTCGGGTGGTGCCCGAACTGGAGAACCTGATCGGTCTATTCGTCAACACCCTCGCCCTGCGCGCCGACCTGTCCCCGGTCGCCGCGAGCGCCGACACCCCGGCGACCGAGGTGAGTTTCGCCGCGCTGCTGCGGCGCACCCGCACCACCGTCGTACGCGCCCTGGCCCACCAGGAGATCCCGTTCGAGCGCCTGGTCGCCGAACTCAACATGCCCCGGGACGTCAGCCGCACCCCGGTCTTCCAGGTGCTGTTCACCCTGCAGAACTACGCACAGGACAGCGGCAGCTGGCCCGCCGGGTTCAGCGCCGAGGGGGTCGGCACCGACGCCGCCAGCGCCCGGTTCGACCTGTCGCTGTACGTCGGTGAGCGGGCGGACGGACTGCGTGGCATGTTCGTCTACAACACCGACCTGTTCGACGCGGCCACCGTACGGCGGCTGGCGGCGAGCTTCGAGACACTCCTGCGGGCCGCGGTCGCCGACCCGGACCTGCCCGTGGTCGACCTGGACCTGCTCACCCCCGCCGAGCGGGAACGTACGGTGGCCCTCGGCTGGCCGGAGCGCGACGACGTGGTCGGCGTGACCGGTTCGGCGCGGACCCTGGCCGACCTCATCGCCCCGCACGTCGCCGCGACCCCGCAGGCTCCGGCCGTGACGTGTGGCCCCGACACCGTCTCCTACGAGGAGTTGGACACCCGGGCCAACCAGCTCGCCCACTGGCTGCGTACCCGGGGCATCGGCCCGGACCGGCTGGTCGGTGTCCTGCTGGAGCAGTCGGTCGACCTGGCGGTGACCCTGCTCGGCGTGCTACGGGCCGGCGGGGCGTACCTGCCGCTGGACCCGGAGCAGCCCACCGGGCGGCTCGGCCTGATGCTCGCCGATGCCCACCCGACCCTGGTGCTCACCAGTGGCGGGTTGGGTGACCGGCTACCCGACGAGGTGCCGGTGGTCGACCTGGACGAGGTCGACGTGGCGAGCCGACCCACCGACCCGCCACCGGCCACCGCGACCCCCGACCACCTCGCGTACGTCATCTACACCTCCGGTTCCACCGGCACCCCCAAGGGCGTGGCGGTGCCGCACCGGCAGGTGTTGCGGTACCTGGACGGGGTCGCCGACCGCCTCGCGGTGGTGCCGGCCGCCCGGTACGGGCTGATGCAGTCGATGTCGTTCGACTTCAGCGTCACCGTCTTCTACCTGGCCCTGGCTACCGGCGGCACGGTGCGGCTGCTGCCGCGTCGGTGCACCGGCGCGGAACTGGCCGAGGCGCTACGCAACCACCGGATCGACTACCTGAAGATCACCCCCTCGCACCTGGCCGCCCTGACCGCCGACGCCGCCGTGGCGGACCTGCTGCCGAGGCGCGCGCTGATCCTCGGCGGTGAGCCGTCCGATCTGGGCCGGACACGCCCGCTGGCCGCCGTCGGTCGAGCCCGGGTGGTCAACCACTACGGCCCCACCGAGGCGACCGTCGGTGTCACCACCTACGAGGTGAGCACCGACGGGCCGGACAGCGGGCCGGTGCCCGTCGGCAGACCCCTGCCGCACGCCCGGGTGTACGTGCTCGACGAGCGGATGCGTCCGGTGCCGGTCGGCGTGCCCGGCGAGCTGTACCTCGGTGGTGACCGACTCGCCCGGGGCTACCTCGGCCGCGGCGACCTGACCGCCGAGCGGTTCGTACCCGACCCGTACGGCCCACCGGGCGCGCGCCTGTACCGCACCGGGGACCTGGGCCGCTGGCGCTCCGACGGGAACCTGGTCTTCCTCGGCCGCCGGGACCATCAGGTGAAGATCCGTGGCTACCGGGTCGAACTCGGTGAGATCGAGGCCGCGCTGCGGGACTGCCCCGGTGTGGCGCAGGCGGCGGTGCTGCTGCGTGCCGACCGGTTGGTGGCCTACCTGGAGCCGCTGCCCGGCGAGACCGTCTGGGAACCGGCGCGGCTGCGTCGCCACCTGGCCGACCGACTCCCCGAACACATGCTGCCCAGCCGCTGGGTCCACCTGGACCGGTTGCCGTTGCAGGCACACGGCAAGGTGGACCGGCGGGCCCTGCCCGACCCGACCGACGAGCCACCGACCGGTGCGCGGGTGGCCCCCGACGGGCCGGTGGAGATCCTGGTCGCGGGGATCTGGCGGGACGTGCTCGGTCTCGACGAGGTCGGGGCCACCGACGACTTCTTCGACCTGGGCGGGCACTCTCTGCTCGCCACGCAGGTGGTGGCCCGGTTGCGCCGGGAGCTGCCCGCCGTGGTGGCCGGGACCGCGCCGACGGTCAGCGTGATGGACCTGTTCCGGCACCGCACCGTACGCGACCTGGCCGGTCTGGTCGCCGGGGACGCCGGGGGCAGCGTGGGCCTGTTGCACGAACTGACCCCGCCGATGCCCGCCGCCGCGCGGACCGCCACCCTGGTCTGCGTCCCCTACGGCGGTGGCAGCGCCGTGGTCTACCAGCCGTTGGCCGACGCGCTGCCGCCCGGCTACCGGCTGCTGTCGGTGGCGGTGCCGGGGCACGACATCGGCCTGGCGGACGACCCGGCACCCCTCGACGAGGTCGCCGCCGAGGTGGTCGCCGAGGTGCTGGAGCGGGCTCCCGGGCCACTGATCCTGTACGGACACTGCGGCCCCGGCGGAGCCCTGGCGGTGGAGGTCGCCCGGCGGTTGGAGGCCGCCGGGCGGGAGCTGACGGCTGTCTACCTCGGCGCGGTCTTCCCCTTCGGGCGGCCCACCGGCGGCCTGCTCGGGCCGCTGCTGCGGCTGCGTTTGGCCGAACGGCTGCGCAGTGACCGGATCTACCGCACCTGGTTGCAGGCGCAGGGCACCAACGTCGGATCGCTCGCTGCGGACGAGGTCCGGTTCCTGATCCGCGCGATGCGGCACGACGCCGAGGTGTCCGAGGAGTACTTCACCGAACTCATGCGGCAACGGGTGACTCCGCTGCGCGCCCCGATCGTCTCGGTGGTCGGTGAGCGCGACCGCAGCACCGACTTCTACGAGGAACGCTACCGGGAGTGGCACTTCCTCACCGACCGCACCGCGCTCGCCGTGATCGACGAGGCCGGACACTACTTCCTCAAGTACCGGGCCGCCGAGCTGGCCGAGATCGTCACCGGCGCACACCGCCGGCTCGACGATCCGGCTTCCGCCGGAACCGACCGGCCCCCGGTGACCGGCGCGCCCCCCGCGTGGCAGCTCGCCGGGGTGTCCCGACACGACCGGGCCGAGGCATCCGAGGCGCGGACGGCGGTCGATGCCGCGCCACCGCCGAGCCTGCGCCGCTTCGGCATGGTCGCCGCCGGTCAGATCCTCTCCGGCCTGGGCACCGCGCTGACCACCTTCGCCGTACCCCTGTGGATCTACACCCAGACCGGCTCGCTCGCCCGGTTCGCCCTCTTCGCGGTGCTCGCGCTGATGCCCGGCCTGCTCGTCGCCCCGCTGGCCGGTGCCGTGGTCGACCGCTTCAGTCGACGCCGCGTCCTGTTGGCCGCCTGCGCCGCGGCGGGCAGCGCCGTCGCGGTGATGGCCACGCTGGTGCTGGTCGACCGGGTCCAGGTGTGGCACTTCTACCCGTTCACCGCGTGGCTGTCGGTGGCGTTGGCCTTCCAACGGTTGGCCTTCGTCTCGGCGGTGCCGCAGTTGGTGCCCAAGCGTTTCCTCGGGCACGCCAACGGCCTCGCCCAGACCGCCGTCGGCCTCACCCAGTTCACCGTGCCGCTGCTCGCCGTGGCGTTGCTGCAAGCCGTCGGACTGCGCGGCATCCTGCTCATCGACGTCGCGTGCTACCTGTTCGCGCTCGGCGTGCTGGCCGCCGTGACGTTCCCTCGTACGCTGGCGCTGCGACGCCGGGAGGGCATCGGCGCGGAGATCCTCGCCGGGCTGCGTTACTCGCTGCGGCGCCGGCATTTCCGCGCCATGCTGGCGTTCTTCGCGGCGCTGAACTTCTTCCTGTTCCCCGTGCTGTTCCTGGTCTCCCCGCTGGTGTTGGGCTTCGCCGAGTTGGACCAGGTGGCGCAGGTGGCGCTGACCGGCGGGATCGGCGCGGCGACCGGCGGCCTGGTCATGCTGGTCTGGGGCGGCCCGCGTCGCCGCCGGATGCGGGCGGTGCTGTTCGGCACCCTCGGCATCGCGGTGGCGGCCGTGGTCACCGGGCTACGACCGAATCTGCTGGTCATCGGTGCCGGCGCGTTCGGCATGTACCTGGCGCTCGGCATCGTCAACGGCGTCTACAACACCATCATCCAGACCAAGGTGCCGCCGCGCGTCCACGGCCGGGTCTTCGCGCTCAACCAGATGGTCGCGCAGTCCACCCTGCCACTGGGCTGGGGACTCGTCGCACCGGCCGCCGCCCGGGTGGTGGAACCGATGCTGCTCGCCGACGGTCCGCTCGCCGACACCGTCGGCGTGGTCATCGGCGTCGGTCCGGGACGCGGACACGGGCTGCTCTACGTGCTGTTCGGCGTCTGCATCGCGTTGACCGCGTTGGTGTCGCTGGCCACGCCGGTGCTCGCCCGGTTCGACGACGAGGTACCCGACGCCCCGCCGGACGACCTGATCGGCCTCGAGGAACGCCGCGCGAGGACCGGCGGTGTCGAGGGCGAACCGGCACCGGCCACGGCGTCCGGGGTGGGCCGGTCGTGAGAGCCACCACCGTCCGTACCGTGCCCGACCTGCTCGACTGGCGCACCGCCGTGCATCCGGACCGGGTGGCCGTCGAGGTGCACGGCGTGGCCACGCTGACCTTCGCCGAATGGTCCGCCGGTGCGCGTTCGGTCGCCGCCGCCCTGAGCGCCCGAGGGCTGCGGCCCGGCGACCGGGTGGGCCTGCTGTTCGGCGCCCGGGACTGGACGTCGTTCGCCGTGGCGTACTGCGGGGTGCTGCGGGCCGGTGGGGTCGCCGTCCCGCTGTCCGACCGGCTCGCCGCCGGACAACTCGGGTACGCGTTGACGCACTGCGCGGCCACCGCCGTCGTCCACGGCGACAGCACGCCGGCACCGGCCGTGCCCGCCGCGACACCGGTGTACGGCTGCGGTGAACTGCTCGCCGAGGTGCCGACCGCCCCCGCCGTGACCATGCCCCGCCCCACCGACCTGGCGCAGATCCTCTACACCTCCGGCACGACCGGGCGACCCAAGGGCGTCGCGGCCAGCCACGCCAACCTCACCGCCGGTGCCCCGAACCATCCGCGTCGGCTGGCCCTCGGCCACTCGGAGAAGTTCCTGCACGCCTTCGCCATCGGCACCAACGCGGGCCAGACGATGCTGCTCAACGCGCTCACGGCCAAGGCCACCGCGCTCACCCTGCCGCGCTTCACCCCGGCCCGGTTCGCCCGGCTGATCGAGGCACCCGGGACCGGGACGCTCTTCGTCGTCCCGTCGATCGCCCACGAACTGCTCGACTCCGGGGCACTGGAGGGCCGCCACACCGGCGGCGTACACCTGATCGGCTCCACCGCCGCGCCGCTGGCACCGGCGGTCGCCGCCCGACTGGCAGCGACCTTCCCGACCGCCACGATCGTCAACTACTACACCTCCACCGAAGCGGCACCGGCCCAGACCACGATGGTGTACGACCCGTCGCGGCGGGACTCGGTCGGCCGGCCGCTCGGCGGCCGGTTGATGGTCGCCGACGCCGACGGGACACCACTGCCTCCCGGCAGCACGGGCGAGGTCTGGCTGCGCGCCCCGCACCCGCGCTCCTACTACCGCGACGACGCCGCCAACCGGGCCACCTTCCGCGACGGCTGGGTCCGGATGGGCGACATCGGTCGCGTCGACGCCGACGGCTACCTGTATCTCACCGACCGGCATCAGGACGTCATCAAGACCGGGGCGTTCAAGGTCTCCACCCTGGAGGTCGAGGCGGCGCTGCACGAACATCCGCTGGTCGCCCAGGCGGCGGTGGTGGGCGTGCCGCACCCGGTGCTCGGCTCGGCTGTCGCCGCGGCCGTCGTACCCCGACCGCACGCCGACCCGGACGGCCTCTCCCTGCCGGCACTGCGCGGATTCCTCGCCGACCGGCTGGCCGACTACCAGTTGCCGGCCCGGCTGCTGCTGCTGGACCAGTTGCCCCGCAACGAGGGCGGCAAGGTGCTCAAGCGGCAGCTCACCGACCTGTTCGACGACTGACCACCACCAGCACAACCCAGGGAGCGCATGTGGGCACCGCCGAGGCGACATACGCACAGCACGCCGTCTGGTTCACCGAGCAGGCCGGGGTCGCCGGCACCGCGTACCACATGGCGCTGGGCATCCGGTTCGCCGCTGACCTCGATCGCAAGGCACTCGTCGCCGCGTGCGTCGCGTCGACCGAGCGGCATCCGATCCTCCTCGCCCGGGTCACCGGCGACGACGACGGCGCTCCGCGTCTCGCCCCCTCCGACAGCCGTTCGTCGGTCACCTTCGGCGAGTTGACCGAGGCGCGTATCACCGAGGAGATCGCCCGGCCGTACGACCTGCGCACCGGCCCGCTGGCCCGGTTCACCCTGTTGTCCGCCGCCGACGGCACCCACCTGCTGCTGGTCACGGCACACCACCTGGCCTTCGACGGCATGTCCAAGGACGTGCTGGTCCGGGAGCTGGCCGAGGCGTACGCGGCGGCCCGTGACGGCGCACCGCTCCGCACCGCTCCGCCCGCCGACGGGTACGCCGGTCTCGCCGCCGCCGAACAGCACCGCGTCGCCGCCGACCTGCCCGCCGCCCGCGCCTACTGGGCACGGCACTGGACCGGCCCGCAGCCGGTGGTGCTGCCCGGCCTGCGTCGCTGCCCGACCGGTGCCGAGCCGGGGGTCGCGGTCGCCGTCGACCTGCCGGCCGAGGTGACCGACGGGCTCGACCGGGCAGCCCGGTCGCTCGGGGTGACTCGCTTCGAACTGCTCTTCACCGCGCTGCACACGCTGCTCGGGCGGTACGGCAACGGCGCGATCCCGCTGGGGGTGTCACTGTCCACCCGGACCCCGGACCAGGCCGACCGGATCGGGTTGTTCGTCAACGAACTGCCGGTGACCGTCGACCCGGCCGAGGGCACCTTCGGTGAGCACGCACGCGCCGTTCGGGCCCGGCTGCGCGAGGTCTACCGCCATCGTGCGGTTCCGCTGACCCACGCGGTGCCCGGTCTGCGGCCGACCCCGGCGGTGACACCGGTCAGCATCGGCTACCGGCGGCGCGGCGCGGAGCCGACCTTCCCCGGGGTGGCCAGCCAGGTCGACTGGACCATGTTCTGCGGGGCCGCCCGCAACGCCCTGCACGTGCAGATCGTCGACGCATCCACCGGGCTCACGATCAGCCTCCAGCACACTCCGGCGGCGATCGACACCGAGGCGGTACGCCGGGTCGGTGACCACCTGCGGACCCTGCTCGCCGCGGCGGTCGCCGACCCCGACCGACCGGTGGCCGACCTGCCGGTGCTGCCCGCCGACGAGTTCGACCGGGTCACCACCGGCTGGGACGACACCATCCGCGCCTATCCGCAGACCACGGTGACCGCCCTGTTCGCCGCCCGGGTCGCGGCGGCGCCGGACGCCCCGGCACTGGTCGACGGCGACCGTACCCTCAGCTACGCCGAGGTGGACGCCGCCGCCAACCGGCTCGCCGAGGTCCTCCGGCAGCGCGGGGTGGGGCCCGGCGCGCTGGTCGCGGTCGCGCTGGACCGGTCCTGGCAGGCGGTGGTGACCCTGCTGGCGGTGCTGCGTCGCCGGGCCGCGTACCTGCCGATCGATCCGGCGCATCCACCGGCCCGGCAGGAGATGGTGCTGGCCGACGCCGAGCCGGCCCTGGTGGTCACCCGCACCGAGGGCCGGTCGACCCGGCCAACGCTCGCCCTCGACCGGCTCGACCTGCTCGACGGCCCGCAGCCGCCGCCTCCCGCCGAGGAACCGACCACGCGGGACCTGGCGTACGTGCTCTACACCTCCGGCTCGACCGGGCGGCCCAAGGGCGTGGCGGTACCCCACGGCGCGTTGGCGAACATGCTGCTCGGCGTGCGTGACCTGCTGGGCAGCGGACCGACGGACCGGTGGCTGCACCTGACCTCGCTGTCGTTCGACATCTCCACGGTGGAGGTCTTCCTGCCGCTGGTCACCGGCGGCCGGGTGGTCGTCGCCTCGGGGATCAGCGCCCTGGACGGCCCGGCCGTGCTCCGCCTGCTCCACGCCGCCGGAGTGACCCACGCACAGGCCACCCCGTCGGGTTGGCGGGTCTTGCTGGAGGCCGGTCTCGGCACCACCGCTCCGACCGGCGAGGGCACCACGGCGTCGCCACTGGTGGCGCTCACCGGCGGCGAGGCGCTGCCGGTCACCCTCGCCCGCAAGTTGCGGGCCCGCACCGCTCGACTGGTCAACGGGTACGGCCCGACCGAGGCGACCGTCTACGCGACCATGGCCGAGATCCCGGCCGAGGTCGACGAGGTCACCATCGGACGGCCGCTGCCGAACGTGCGGGCGTACCTGCTGGACGCCGCGGGCCGGCCGGTGCCGGTCGGGGTGCCCGGCGAGCTGTACCTGGGCGGTGCCGGGCTCGCCGACGGCTACCGGGGGCGCGTCGACCTGACCGCCGAGCGGTTCGGACCGGACCCGTTCGCACCGCCCGGCGGTCGGCTCTACCGCACCGGTGACCGCTGCCGCTGGCTGCCGGACGGGCGGATCGAGTTCCTCGGCCGCCTCGACGACCAGGTCAAGGTCAGGGGACACCGGATCGAGCTGGGGGAGGTCGACGCCCGACTGCTGGAGCACCCGGACGTGGTCGGCGCGGCCACCGTGCTGCGGGAGGACGCGGGGGAGGCGTCGCTGGTCGCGTACGTGGTGTGCCGGGCCGGTGTCGTCGTGACCCCGGCCGAACTGCGTCGGCACCTGACGCTGAGCCTGCCGCCCGCCGTGCTGCCCAACGCCTACGTGGTGCTCGACCGGCTGCCGCTGAACCCGAACGGCAAGGTGGACCGGGCCGCCCTGCTGGCCTCGACGGCTCCGGCGGTGGACCCCGGGCCGGTCGCCTCGGCGTCGCCCACCACCGGTGACCCGGCCGAGACGGACGACGACCCGGTGGTGTCACAGCTGCGGCTCATCTGGCAGGAGGTGCTGCGCATCCCCGACATCGGCGTGCACGAGGACCTGTTCGACCTGGGTGGGCACTCGTTGCACATCACCCGGATCAGCGGCCGGATCCAGCAGCGGCTCGGTGTGGAGGTGCCGCTGGACGCCTTCTTCGACACCCCGACCATCGCCGAGATCGCGGAGGTCGTCCGTACGTCCGGAAAGGAGTCCTGAGCATGACCGCCACCGAACGGCGCGTACGGATCGCGGAGCTGGTCAGCGCGGCCACCGGCGGTGCCGTCGCGGTCGACGACGTCCTCTCCGGCGAGTCCATGATCGCCCTGGGCGTCGACTCGCTCGCGCTGCTGCGTCTGGTCGACGCCATCGAGCTGGAGTACGGGGTGGAGGTCGAACTGGCCGGCGGTGGCCGCGCGGTGGACAGCGTCGACGACGTCGTGGCGTTGCTGGCCGACCAGGACGATCGGGCCACGGCACCCGGCACCCGAGAGGTCTGATCTGACCGGGAACCGCCCGGCACCAGAGCGACACTGGTCTGGTGCCGGGCAGGCCGCCCGGACAGGTCCTGTGGGTGGGTGCGTGGTTCGTCAGCCGGCCGTGCAGGTCAGCGTCGGTGTGCTGGGCGTGCCGCTGGTGGAGCCGAGGAAACCGAACGTGGTGCTGGCACCCGCGCCGAGACTGCCGTTGTAGCTGACGTTACGAGCGGTCACCGTCGATCCCTGACTGGTGACGGTCGCGTTCCACGCCTGGGTGACCGTCTGACCGGCCGGGTAGGTCCAGGTCACCGTCCACCCGGTGATCGGCGAACTGCCCGCGGTGACCTGAACCTCGCCCTGGAAGCCACCTGCCCACTGGTTGACCACCGTGTAGGTCGCGGTGCAGCCACCTGCGGTGGGCGGCGGCGTGGTCGTCGGCGGCGTGGAGGGCGGGGGAGTCGTCGGCGGGGGCGTGGTGGGCGGCGGCGTGGTCGGCGGGGGAGTGGTCGACCCGCCCCAACCGGCGGTGGAGTCGAGCCAGGCCGCCCGGCGCAGCATCCAGTCCCGCATGAAGTCGACCTGCCCCTGCCAGGTCGGCGCGGTCGGCGTGATGAACGGCCCGACCATCCGGCTGCTCAGGTTGGGCCAACGCTGGAAGTTGCGCTGCGCGGCGGCCGTCAGCGGTGCGCTGAGCTGGTTGACCAGGGACTGCAGCGACGCGTCCGAGAGCAGACCCTGACGCAACGACTGCCAACGTAGCCGTACCTCGTTGACGAAGGCCGGGTCGCGCATCAGCTGCGTGTACCAGTCGTTGGCCAGCGGCTGGCGGATCTGCTGGTACTGCCAGCCGGCGATCTGGTCGTTCTGGAAGAAGCCACCCACCCCGAAGCTGAGGTCGTAGTCCCAGAGCGGACCGGCGAAGATCTTGGTGTCGCGGTCCTTGTAGAAGTATGCGCTGCGGATGTACGAATCCATCTCCCGGCTCAGTTCGTTGATGATGAGCTGGTCGATGAAGGAGTCCACGTCGATGTACGCCCGGTAACCGGTTGTCGGGTCGGCGAAGTTCGGTGCTCGTAGCACGTTGTGGAACTCCTGGATGTGGTTGCGCAACCAGTCACGCTGCTCGGGTTGCAGCGGCGACGGATCGGCGACCTCCAGGTAGTTCCAGCAGGTCGCCGTCGGGCCGGTGCAGGGCAGGGTGGGCTCCTCGGCCGCCATCCACTCGAACTTCCAGATGTAGCCGCCGGTGATCCTCGGCAGGGTCCGGTCGTCCTCGCGTAGCTGCTTGAGGTCGAGACGGTTCTTGGAGTTCTTGATCGTCTCCACGATCATGTAGACGCCCATGTAGTCGTCGGCCCCGACCGGTCCGGCGTCGGTGTTCAGGTAGAACTCCGCGAAGGCGTACCGGGGCGCGGGCAGACCCATCTGCCGCCCGAGGTCGTAGATGAACGCGTCGCGGATCAGGGACTTGTCGCTGAACGGCCCGCGCAGCACCCAGTCGGAGTCGGCCGGCATGCCGAGCACCGGGTAGTCGGCGTCATCGTCGTCGTTGTCCCAGAATTCGATGCGGAACGGTGTCTTGTCGAACATCGACGACGACTGCCCGCGCAGCCGGAACCCGGCCCGGGTGGCCACGGCGGGCGCGGCGGCCAGGGAGGTGCTGCCACCGTTCGGTTCGAAGATCATCGTGGTGGAGTCGAAGTACTGCCGGTCGGGTCGGCCCGCGCCGTACGAGTCGATCAGGATGATCGGCAGGTCGTGTGCGGCGCTGGTGTTGCGGGCCACGTACATGGCGGTGCCGGGCGCGCCCGAGGCGGTCTGTCCGACGAACGCCTGCGCCCGCAGCTGGGTCGTACGGGTGAACCGCAGCGCCGATCCGGAGTAGAGCGGCGACTGTGCGTTCGGCAGGCTTCCGTCGGTGGTGTACCGGATCTGGGCGCCGCTGACGGTGGTGGTCAGCGACACCGAGACCTCGCCGGAGAAGGTACCGCTGGGTACGGAGAAGCCGATGTCGCCGACCAGGTCGTCGGCGGCCTCGGCAGCCGCCGCGGTGTCCGCGGCGGTGCGGGCGGCCTCGGCCTGGTCGACCCGGGTACTGGAACTGGACGTGTCGGCGACGGGTTCAGCGCCGGCCGGTGTGGGCGACGGGACGAGGATCCCGGCGACCAGCACGGCGACGGCCGCGACCCCCGCGATGCGCAGGGGTGCCGCCGAGGTGCCGGCGCTGCGGTCGGTCAGACGCACGATGCCTCCTGTACGGGACGGTGGGTGGTGGCGGTCGGTGCCGTGCCCACCGACGTCGTGGTACGGAAGTGGCGGCGCAGTGTGCGACGCCAGGGCGCGTCCGGCAGCTCCGGACGTAGCGCGGCCAGACCTGTGGCGTACTTGGAGATGCGGGCGGGCCGCAGCCCCTGTTGCCACAGCATCCGGTCGGCGGGTGACGCGGCGGCGCTGGTCTTGGTCTCGACCACGGCCAGGGCGGGCAGTTGCAGGGACGCGTCACCGGCCTGCCAGGCGAGTTCGGTGTCGATGGTGACCCGGCTGGCGGTTGCCGGCAGCAGCAGCGTGGCCCGTCGGTAGGCGGTGACCAGCACCGGGTCGAGCACGCTGCCGGCGGGCGGGCAGATCGCCTCCCGCACCAGCGCGTCCTCGACGAAGTCCTGACCGGGGCCGACGGTGGTGCGATGGCGCGGGTCGTACGGCAGCCGGTGCTTGGTGATGCTGTCCCGCGCTCCGCTGATCTTGACTTCGAGCCAGCACTGGGCCGAGTCGAGGTAGGTGCGGGTGCGTACCTTGAAGCGGCGTCGCCGCCGGTAGGCCGCGCCGTGATAGCTGACCAGCCTCGCGGTGTCGAAGTACACCGACTCGTAGCGGAAGCTCCGCGCGCCGTCGATGTCCAGCACCCGTGCGTGCGGCACGAGCTGCTCCAGCAGGTGCGGCAGTCGGTCGAGTGGGACGAGGTACTTGCGGTCCACCCTGGTCTGCAACGCGGCCCGCTCGATGAGTTCGGTCAGGCCGATGGGGTCCATGTGGGTCAGCGGCGCGGTGATCGCCTCGGTGCTCATCGGTTGGCTCCCGCCTGTGCCGGGGCGGGCGTGGCCCGGGTGGCGCGGCCGTTGACCGAGTATCGGACGTCGACCACGGTGGTTTCGTTGACCATGTCGAGTCGTTGCACGGTGGCGACGTGCACGCGTGCGCCGAGCAGCTGTTCCAGCTGGGCGACGAGGGTCACGTGGTCGGTCACGGCCGAGTCGAGCACCATGATCTGGTGCCGGTAGTGACGGAGCAGCCGGGGATGGTCGCCCAGGAACATCACCACGAGGATGAGGGCCATCAACCCGGCGCTGAGCCAGACCGAGGTGGTGCTCAGCGCGCCGAGGATGCCCAGGGCCAGCGCTGAGAAGTAGTACGCGACCTCGTGCTGGTCAAGCTCCGTCGACCGCAGGCGAATGATCGACAGTACGCCGAACAGCGCCAGCCCGAGCCCGAGCCCGGCACCGACGTTGCTGGCGCTGAGCGCGCTCGCCACCGCGAGGACACCGACGTTGACGCCGAGGTAGGCGACGACGAGGTCACGGCGGCGGTGTCTCGGGAAGTAGAGCCCGAAGACGAGCAGCACCACCGCGCCGATGTCGATCGCGAACAGGATGAGCTGCGACATCTGCTGTCTTCCTCCTGGGTCCTGTCGCGCCGGCCCGACACCGTCCCTCGTCGGCACGAGTTGCGACCAGCCGACCGAACGCGACCGAAAATCTCGGTAAACTTACGACAACTATTCCGAGAATATAGGCAGAACAATCGAATCAGGTCAATGGTTGCGCGGGGGTTGACGTGGGCTTCGTGTGTGCCGCCCCCACCCCGGTCCGCCGATTCGGGTCGACGTCACTGGTCAGCGCGTGATTGGGGGCGGTGCGAGCCCAAACATCGAGCACGACGAATGCAAAAAGGTGAGATCCGATCGCCGCTCGCCGTGCTGGCGGTCGCTTGCCCCCGGGTTGCGGTCGGTGAGCGCCTTGGCGCGCTCCGATCATCCGGGTGCGCCTCGCGCGGTGCTGAGGTCGGTCGGCTCGGAATGATGTCGGCTTCGCGCGCGATCGGTGGCGGCAGGTCGTGATCGATTGTCCCGCTGTCGGATCGGTCGCCGAAAATCACCGAAACCATATTGACATGTTTCGCTACCTGGGTCGAAACTTCCCCTCAACCGCCTATCGATGTACCTCGATTCTGCTGGTTGTCCCTGCGCTGCCTGCCCCGAAGAGGTTCTCCGTGATCACGAAGCTGGGCCGTTCCCGGACCCGCGTGACGGTCGTCGTGCTGGCGGTGACGGCACTCACCCTTACCGCGTCATGGCTCGTGGCACCGGCCGACACGGCCCGGGCCACCGCCCGGCTAGCGGCCGTCTCGCCGGTGGAGGACGAGGGGGCCGACTGCCCCACCCCGGATCCTGGCTCGACCACGGCCAACTCCCGACTGCCCGACCCCTTCCGCAAACCCGACGGGAGTCGGATCACCACCAAGGCGGACTGGCGCTGCCAGCGCGCCGCCACCAAGCAACTCGCGCAGCGGTACGTCTACGGTGACAAGCCGGCGAAACCGCAGACCGTCAGCGGCACCGTCTCGAACACCTCCATCACGGTGAACGTGGCGCACAACGGTCGCAGCGCCAGCTTCTCGGCGAGCGTGCAACTACCCAGCAGTGGCACCGCGCCCTATCCGGCCGTGGTGGTGCTGGGCGGGTTCGGTGCCGACACCGCCACCATTCGGGCCGCCGGCGCTGCGGTGATCAGCTACGACCCGCTCGCGGTGGGACGCGAGGGCACCCCCCGCAACAACAAGCAGGGTGCCTTCTACACCATCTACGGCTCGTCCAGCAGTAGTGGACTGTTGGTCGCCTGGGCCTGGGGCGTGAGCCGGATCATCGACGTCATCGAGCAGTCCGGTGGCGGCATCCTGCGCGCGGACGCGACCGGTGTCACCGGGTGCTCCCGCTACGGCAAGGGCGCCTTCGTGACCGGGGCGTTCGACCAGCGCATCGCCCTGACCATGCCCATCGAGTCGGGCAGTGCCGGTTCGCCGATCTTCCGGGGCATCCCGGGCGAGTCCGGTTCTCAGCCGCTGAGCAGCGCGTACGGTGAGCAGCCGTGGCTCGGTGACGCCTTCGGCTCGTACACCGGCAACCCGGCCAACCTGCCGGTGGACACCCACCAGACGGTGGCCATGGTGGCCCCGCGCGGATTGTTCATCATGGACAATCCGCACATCGACTGGCTCGCAGCGCGTTCGTCCAGCGTCGCGGCGCTGGCCGGCGCGGAGGTCTACCGGGCGCTCGGCGCGGGCGACAACATCACCTACTGGTCGGACGTCCAGGACGGCACGCACTGCGCCGCCCGGTCGGAGTGGCGGACCCCGTTGCAGCAGCACATCCAGAAGTTCCTGCACAGGACGGGCAGCTCGGCGGGCGTCTTCCGGATCTCCAGCCGTAAGGCCGGCAGCCTGCCCGAGTGGCGGGACTGGCAGACCCCGGTCCTCGCCGACAGCCCGACCACGCCTGCGCCGACCACGCCTGCGCCGACCACGCCTGCGCCGACCACGCCCCCGCCGCCGACCACGCCCCCGCCGACCACGCCTGCGCCCACGACTCCGCCGCCGAGCACGCCGCCGCCGAGCGGTGCCTGCACCGCGTCGGTGTCGGTCGACCAGTGGACGGGCGGCTTCGTCGCCACCGTGCGGGTCACCGCCGGCCCGGCCCCGGTCAACGGCTGGACGGTTGCCATGACGCTGCCCTCCGGCGTCAGCGTCACCAACGCCTGGAACACCCAGCGCAGCGGCTCCAGCGGCGCGGTCACCTTCAGCAATGTCACCTACAACGGGTCCATCTCCGCCGGCGGGTCGACCGAGTTCGGTTTCCAGGGCACCGGCACCGCCGGCACGTTGAGTCCCACCTGTACCGCCGGGTAGTACCGACAGCACCGACCCCACCACTGGGCGCGACGGCGAACGCCGTCGCGCCCAGTCATGCTCCGAAACTTCCGAGGAAACTTCCGGAAATCATTGACGTGCGTGAAATCCCGCTGCAATACTTCGGCCCCGTAAGGGCGCTGCGAACCATTAGCCCGGATCGCGTCGTCAATCAAGTCCGCACCCAAAAGTCCGGATTCATGCTGCCCGGCTACGGGCCACCGGACCTGGAAGGAGCGTCAGATGGCCAACTCTTCCCGAGCACCTGGACGGTCGAGGCGAGTGCGTACCGCGTTCGCCGTCTCGGCCGCCGTCGGCCTGCTCGCCACCGCGGCCGCCGTGGTCCTTCCCGGCAGTGCCAGCGCCGCGAGCACCCTCGGTGCGTCGGCGGCTGAGCGCGGCCGGTACTTCGGCACCGCCGTCGCGGTGAACAGGCTCAACGACTCGGCGTACACGAGCATCCTGAACCGCGAGTTCAACCAGGTCACCGCCGAGAATGAGATGAAGATCGACGCGCTCCAGCCGCAGCAGGGGCAGTTCAACTACGGCACCGCCGACCGGCTGGTCCAGCACGCCCGCAGCCAGGGCATGCTGGTCCGGGGGCACACCCTCGCCTGGCACTCGCAGCAGCCCGACTGGATGCGCAACATGTCCGGTCCCACCCTGCGCAACGCCATGCTCAACCATGTGACCCAGGTCGCCACCCACTTCCGGGGCCAGATCGAGTGGTGGGACGTGGTGAACGAGGCGTTCGAGGACGGATCGAGCGGCGCCCGCCGCGACTCGAACCTCCAGCGCACCGGCGACGACTGGATCGAGGCGGCCTTCCGGGCCGCGCGCCAGGCCGACCCGAACGCCGACCTCTGCTACAACGACTACAACATCGACAACTGGAACGACGCCAAGACCCAGGCCGTCTACCGGATGGTCCAGGACTTCAAGAGCCGTGGCGTGCCGATCGACTGTGTCGGCCTTCAGTCGCACTTCACCGGCGGTTCGAACTACCCGAGCAACTACCGCACCACGTTGTCCAGCTTCGCCGCCCTCGGCGTCGACGTGCACATCACCGAGCTGGACATCCGGAACGCGCCGTCCGACGCGTACCGCAACGTGGTCAACGACTGCCTCGCCGTCGCGCGCTGCAAGGGCATCACCGTCTGGGGCATCCGTGACTCGGACTCGTGGCGTTCGAACGAGAGCCCGCTGCTGTTCAACGGCAGCGGCCAGAAGAAGCCGGCGTACGACGCGGTGCTCGCCGCGTTGAACAACGGCACCCCGCCGCCCACCGGCGACCCGACCACCCCGCCGCCCACCGGTAACCCGACGACCCCGCCGCCCGGTGGTGGTTGCACCGCGACGGTGACGCCGGGCCAGGTCTGGGGTGACCGCTACAACACCTCCGTGACGGTCAGTGGGGCCAGCACCTGGTCGGTGGTCGTCGAGATCACTCCGCCGCAGCGGATCTCCGCCACCTGGAGTGGCAACCCCACCTGGGACAGCAGCGGCAACGTGATGACCATGCGCTCCAACGGCAGCGGCAACACGTTCGGCTTCACCACGATGATGAACGGCAACTCCAGCGCTCGACCGCAGATCAGGTCCTGCACCGCAGGTTGATCTGACCGAGTCGCACCGGCCGTGCGGGGCTTGCCCCGCACGGCCGGTCTGTGTCGCGGCACCGACCATGGTGGTCGGCCGACAAGGCGTGGTTCGGCGAATGCGGGCCACCGAAGAGCTCATTGACGGCCGTCCAACCGTTACCGTACCGTCGCTGCGACAGCCATCGATGCCGGGCGGTCGAGTGGGCACCGTGTCTGCCGGGTGACCTTTCGGGCATGGTCGCCGGACGAGACGGGCCGCGACGGCCGGGGCCACTGCCGCTGGCGCGGCTCGACCACGCACATGCCGCTGCCGGCTGCCGCATCAGTATCGCGCTCACGACCTGCTCGGCGGAGTTCCGTCGCTGTGGTGAACGTGTTCGATCCCGGCCGTCCGGACGCGGCCGGGATCGAATGGAGAAAGCAATGGTGAAACCCAAGCGCACCACCCTGCTCGCCGCCGTGGTAGCCAGCACCGTCGTCACCGCCGCCGTCGGAGTGGCGGTCGCACACGCCGCCGCCGTCGGTTGTGCGGTGCGCTACGTCGTCCCGTCGGAGTGGCAGGGCGGCTTCAACGCCGACGTGACCATCACCAACCTCGGCGATCCGGTGTCGTCGTGGCGACTCACCTGGTCGTACGCCTCGGGGCAGCGGGTGACGCAGGCGTGGAACGCCACGGTGACCCAGGACGGCGCGCAGGTGACCGCGGTCAACGCGTCGTACAACGGGTCGATCGGCACCAACGGCACCGCGAGCTTCGGGTTCAACGGCTCGTGGAACGGCAGCAACCCGGTACCGACCTCGTTCGCGCTCAACGGGGTGACCTGCACCGGCTCGGTGAACCCGGGCCCGACGCCGACCGTGACCACCCCGGGGCCGATACCCGACTGGTCGCCGGTCGGGCCGCTGTGCGACAGCAGTGACGTGATCGAGATCGGCAGGTACTGGATTCCCAACAACCAGTGGGGCGCCACCGGTGCGACGGGCAACCAGTGCATCTGGTCCCGTGGCGGGCCGGGGAACCCCCTCTCGTGGCGGACCAGCTACAACTGGAGCGGCGACCCGAGCAGCGTCAAGTCGTACGCGGCGGCGATCCTCGGCTGGCACTGGGGCTGGCGGAGGTCGAACACCGGGCTGCCGGTGCAGCTCGCGGAGAACCGTAGTGTCGACACCCATTGGTTGTTCAACGTCACCTCCAACGGCGACTCGCGGATGAACGTCGCGTACGACATGTGGTTCCACCCGATGGCGAACCCGGGCGCGGACGACCAGCCCACCGACGAGCTGATGATCTGGCTCTACCGTTCCAACGCCTCCCCGGCCGGCACTCGCCAGGGCACCGTCACCATCGCCGGTACCACCTGGGAGGTGTGGCGTGGTCACGTGGGCAGTTGGAACGTCTACTCGTACGTGCGGACCACCAACACGACCAGCGCCACACTCGACCTCCGCGACTTCACCAACGACGTGGTCTCCCGTGGCTGGATGAGCAGCTCGAAGTACCTGACCAGCGTCCAAGCCGGACCGGAGATCTTCACCGGCGAGGGTGAGGTCGACACCACGTCCTACTCGGCCACCGTCCGTTGACCCTCGTCAGGACCTGACCGCCTCGCGGCACCCAGCACCCGTAACGCCTCGGCCGGTCATCGGCGGCTGCCAGCGACCGGCCGTGGCGGCGCGGCACCTCGGCGCGGTGTTCCGCGCTCTCGCCTACCCCGCCTCCAGGGCCAGGATTCCTGACGGACCGTATTGCTGACTGTCACGAACCCGGAGTGTCACGGGCGCAGATCGCGGCGGCTGCAGGGGCGAGCGTCGGGTGGTGGGGCGATCGGCCTACGCGATCAGCATGCTGCGGGCCTGGGCGAGGCCGCCGACGAGTTCCCGCAGCGCCGCGACGATCGCCGCTTCGAGATCCGGTCGCAGCCGGCTGACCGGCACCGAGACGCTCACCGCGTCGACCGCCGGGCTGGCCAGCGGTACGGCCATCGCGAAGCACGTGATGCCCTCGGTGTTCTCCTCGCGGTCCACGGCGTGCCCGGCGGCTCGCACGGCGGCCAGCGCGGCGTGCAGGTCCGCGCGGTCGGTGATCGTGTGCGGGGTGAGCCGGGGCAGCGATGCGGGCAGCGCGTGGTCCACCTCCTGCTCGGGATGTTCGGCGAGCAGCGCCTTGCCGAGTGCGGTCGCGTGGGCCGGTAGCCGACGGCCGATGGCGCTGTAGAGACGCAGCCGGTGCACCGATTCCCGTTTGGCGAGGTAGACGACCTGGTCGCCGTCGAGTCGGCCGAGGTGGACGGCTTCACCGAAGCGGCGGGACAACTCGTCCAGCACCCCGGCGAGCAGACCGACCAGGTCGTCCCCGTCGAGGTAGGCCGCACCGACCCGCAGGGCCCGCAGGCCGAGCCGGAACCGGGTGCCGGTCTCGTCGGTGCGAACCCAGCCTCGGCTGGTCAGCGTCCGAAGCAGCCCGTGCAGGCTGCTCTTCGGGATGCCGAGCGTGCGGGCCAGGTCGCCGAGCGCCCAGGGCTGCGGATGGTCGGCGAGCAGTTCGAGCAGATCGAGGGTGCGCCCGGCCGACTTGACGGGCTGGAAGTCGTCGGGGGCGGTGGACACGGGGCCACTCTAGCGAAGCCGGAACGCCTCCAGTAGGGTCACATACGTGACCAACGTTCATGAGTCTGAACAGCTTCCGGTCGGTCGGGTGCTGCCGGTGGTGGTGCTCGACGACGCGCAGCTCGCCGAACCGCTCGCCGACGCCCTGGTCAAGGGCGGTGCGACGGCGATCGAGGTGACCCTGCGTACCGCCGCCGGGTTGGACGCCATCGCGGCGCTCGCCGCTCGCGACGACCTGACGGTGGGCGCGGGCACGGTGCTCACCGTCGAGCAGGCCGAGCAGGCGATCGGAGCCGGTGCCCGGTTCGTGGTTACCCCCGGCTTCGCGCCCGCCGTGGTCCGCGCCTGCCGAGAGGCCGGCGTGCCGGTGGTGCCCGGAGCCGCCACCGCCACCGAGATCCAGATGGCCCTCGACGCCGGTCTGAACGTGGTCAAGTTCTTCCCCGCCCAGCAGCTCGGCGGCGCGGCGATGATCAAGGCTCTCGCGGCGCCGTTCCGCAACGTGCGGTTCATCCCCACCGGCGGCATCACCGCCGAGGTGATCGCCGACTACCTGGCCCTCCCGGCGGTCCTGGCCGTCGGGGCGAGCTGGATGGTGGCGGCCGACCTCATCGCCGGTGAGCAGTGGGACGAGATCACCTCCCGCACCCGGGCGGCGCTGGCCGCCGCCGGAGGTGCGGCATGAGCGTGCTGAACCCCCGACCGAAGGCCGACTGCCACTACGACCTGGTCTCGCTCGGCGAGGTCATGCTGCGGCTCGATCCGGGCGAGGGCCGGGTACGCACCGCCCGCCAGTTCCGGGTCTGGGAGGGCGGCGGCGAGTACAACGTGGCCCGGGGCCTGCGCCGCTGCTTCGGCCTGCGGACCGCGGTCGTCACCGCGTTCGCCCGCAACGAGGTCGGCCTGCTGCTGGAGGACCTGATCCTGCAGGGAGGCGTGGACACCCGTTTCGTCACCTGGCTGCCGTACGACGGAATCGGCCGCGCCGTCCGCAACGGCCTGAACTTCACCGAGCGCGGCTTCGGCGTCCGGGGCGCGGTCGGCACCTCGGACCGCGGCCACTCCGCCGCCAGCCAGCTCAAACCAGACGATGTCGACTGGGACCACCTCTTCGGCACGCTCGGGGTCCGGTGGCTGCACACCGGCGGCATCTACGCCGCGCTGTCCGACACCGCCGCGCAGACCGCCGAGGCCGCGATGACCGCCGCCCGACGGCACGGAACCATCGTCTCGTACGACCTGAACTATCGACCCAGCCTCTGGAAGGCCGTCGGTGGCCAGGAGCGCGCCCAGGAGGTGAACGCCCGCCTGGCCCGCCTGGTGGATGTCATGATCGGCAACGAGGAGGACTTCACCGCCTGCCTCGGCTTCCCGGTGCCGGACACCGACATCCACAGTGGCGCGCTCGACACGGGCAACTTCAAGGCGATGATCGAGGCGGTCGTGCGGGCGTACCCCAACTTCAAGGTGGTGGCGACCACCCTGCGTGGGGTGCGCAGCGCCACCGTGAACGACTGGGGTGCGGTCGCCTGGGCCGGTGGCGCGTTCGCCGAGGCCACCCACCGACCCGGCCTGGAGATCCTGGACCGGGTCGGCGGCGGCGACAGTTTCGCCTCCGGGCTGATCTACGGCCTGCTCGAACGCGACGGCGACCTGGCGCTCGCGGTGGAGTACGGTGCCGCGCACGGCGCGTTGGCGATGACCACTCCGGGCGACACGTCGATGGCCAGTCTGGCCGAGGTGGAGGCGTTGGTACGTGGGGCCGGTGCCCGCGTGCAACGCTGACTCGCGCCGCGTCCGGACGCAGCGAGTGTCGGCACGTGCTGGCATGCTGTCGCAGTGACCACGACACCCACCGCCGTCGAGGATGTCCGCAACCAGCCGCTGCGGGCGCAGTTCGAGGCGTTTCTCGACCAGCACCGCGCGATGCTCAACAGCTGCCTGGACGGGCTGACCGAGGAGCAGGCGCGCCGGTCGCTGGTGCCGTCGCGGACCACCCTGCTCGGGCTGGTCAAGCACGCCACGTTCGTGGAGAAGGTCTGGTTCGACGAGGCGGTCACCGGCCGGTCGCGCGCCGAGATCGGCATCCCCGCGACGCCGGACGAGTCGTTCGTGCTCGACGACACCGACACCATCGACGGCATACGGCGGGCACACCGGGAAGCGTGCGCTGCCGCCCGCCGTGCCACCGCGGCTCTCGACCTGGACGATCTGTTGCCCGGCAACCGGCGCGGACCGTTGCCGCTGCGCTGGGTCTACCTGCACGTGCTGCGCGAACTCGCCCAGCACTGCGGGCACGCCGAGATTCTCCGCGAGCAGATCCTCGCCGCCGAGTGAGCGCCGGGCGCCGGGCCGGCCCGGCACCCGGCGCCGACGTCGGATTCCGGTAGCACGGCGACACGACCGGCTGTCGCCGTGGGTTGTCGGACGCGGCCACTATCCTCGCGCGCCATGACCACACAGTTGAACGAGATGCCGGCGGAGTTGTCGGAGTTGTTCGTGACCGCCGCTCCGCGCACCCGGGCGCTGTCGGTGCCGCTCCCGCCCGGCCGGACGGTGCGCGGCGACGGAGGCGACGCCGACCGGCCCTCACTGTGGCTCAGCGACGGCCCGGCCCCGGCCGAGCTGTGGTCGCGATTGCGGGCGGCGCATCCGCAGTCGGGGTTGTGGCCGTTGCTGCTGGACGGCTACGACGGTGCGCCGACGCGTCCCTGGGACGACGGCGAGTTCTGGCCCGACCGTGTGTCGTCGCCCAGCGAGCATGATCCGGAGGATCTGCTCGCCGGTTGGTGGGCCGACCAGACCGCGCCCTACGACGGCGACGACGACCTGTCCAACGACAGGCGGGTGGCCGTCACCGCACCGTACGGGCGGGACTGGCCCGGGCTGGCGCCTGCCGGCGAACCCTGGACGACGCCGGAGCGGCACGCGGACCACTGGGCCGAGCAACTGTCGCTGGCCCGACCGGCGATGCGCCTCGGCCTGGTCCCCGCCGAGCGGGGCAGCGACGCCCTGGCCGTCCTCGGTTGGCAGGGCGCGGTCAACCACACGAACGATCCGGGGCGGCTGTCGGCCGTGCTGCGCAGCTGGGAGGACCGGTTCGGGGTACGGGTGATCGGGATCGGCTTCGCCGAGCTGTATCTCAGCGTCGCCGCGCCACCGGAGGAGACCGATGAGGCGTTGCGGGTGGCGGCCGAACACTTCGCCTTCTGCCCGGACAACGTGTGGCAGGGGCAGCGGCCGTGCACCCTGGCCGCCTACGCCGAACGGATCGTCGACGCCCCGACCTGGGCGTTCTGGTGGGACTGATCGGCACCCCTCAGTGCGCGGGATCGCCCTGACCGGGCAGCGTGAGCCTCACCAGGAAGGCCGCGTGGTCGGTTGTCCGTTCCATGCTCACCGGTCTGGTGACGTCGATCCGCAGGTCTGCGGTGGCCATGAACTGCTGCACCCCGCCGTCGTGCCGGTGGTGGTAGTCGGCCGGCACGCAGGACCGCACGTCGGGTGTGCCGCCGTGGCGCAGGTTGAGGTCGCCGCTGACCACGGTGGGGCGGTAGCGACCATCGGCGTGTAACCGGGGGATCGCCGTGCCGACCAGGTGTGCGCACTGGGCGAGCGCCAGGGTCGAGCTGGTGTACGCAAGGTGCGTGGTGCAGGCGAAGAAGAGGCCACTGGCTTCGACGCAGAGCCAGGCCCGCTGCTCCGGGTCGGCGGGGTCCTGGGCCGGGTAGATCCCGGCGTGCACCTCGTGGTCACCGCCGGACCCCGGGATGTGCGTGAGCACCCCGACGCCGTACTGCTGCCCGTTGAGGCAGCGGTACGGCTCACCGGTGCGGCCGTTTCGCGCCGGTTGGAAGGCGGCCACCACCGTGCCGTCGTGCACCTGCGTCATCACGCGTTCCAGCGCGTCCACGTCGTCGGCGCAGATCTCGTTGAGGGTGACGACGTCGGGTGTCTCGGCGCGGATCACCTCGGCGGCACGGGCGACCGCGCGGCCGGTGTAGCAGCCGGTGGCCATGCCGCTGTTGCACAGGTTCAGTTGGAGCACCCGCATCCGCGTCTGGGCGGTGGCCGTCTCGACCGTCGAGCAGTCGGTCAGCAGCGCGGCGAACGAGACCAGGGCGACGAGGGCGACCACCGGTCGTGGTACGCGGCACGGAGGGGAGAGCATGCACCAGCCCTGGGCTCGTGGAGCGGGCTGACAGTGTATCCGGACCGCCCGCGACACCCGGCCCGTTCGTCACGGTGGGTGAGTGGACCCTGCGGCTGGGTGGCCGTGGGCTCAGGTGCGCAACGGGTACGGGATGAAGGTGCTGCGGTTCTCGTCCACGTCGAGTTGGCGGCTGATCGGCGGGGCGGCCCGCTGCGGGCAGGTCAGCCGCTCGCAGGTCTTGCAGCCCGGCCCGATCGGCGTCGCGGCCTCGGCCGCGTGCAGGTCCATCCCGGTGGAGTAGACGAGCCGACCGGCGTGGCGCACCTCGCAGCCCAGCCCGATGGCGTACGACTTGCCGGGCTGGCCGTAGCCGCCGTGGTGCCGGGTGATGGTGCGGGCGATCCACAGGTAACGCTGCCCGTCCGGCATGGCGGCGACCTGGGTCACCACCCGTCCCGGGGCGCTGAACGCCTCATACACCGTCCATAGTGGACATGTGCCGCCGGTGCGGGAGAACGGGAAGCCGGTGGCCGACTGGCGTTTCGACATGTTCCCGGCCCGGTCGACCCGGACGAAGGAGAACGGCACCCCCCGTGCCCGGGGCCGTTGCAGGGTGCTGAGCCGGTGGCAGACCGTCTCCCACCCCATCGCATAGTGCTGGGTGAGCAGGTCGATGTCGTAGCGACGCTGCTCCGCGGCCGCGAGGAAGTGCTCGTACGGCAGGATCAGCGCCGCCGCGAAGTAGTTGGCCAGACCGACCCGGGTGAGGATCTGCGTCTGCACGTCGTCGAACTCCTCCGACTCGACGATCTCGTCGATGACGTCGGCGAACTCCAGCAACGCGATCTGCGCCGCCATCCGCATCGCCTCCTGCCCGGCGCGCAGCGACGTGGACAGGTGCAGGGTGCGGGTCTGCGGGCGGTAGCGGTGCAGGTCTCCGCCGAGTGCGGCGGCGTCCTCGCGGGCGACGCGTACGCCGTGCCGCTGCGCCAGCCGGTCGCGGAGCAGTGCGCGGACCTCGCCGCGGCGCAGCCCCATCCGCCCGGCCAGCCGCTCGGCCTCCTCGTCGAGGTCGGGTACGTAGTTCTGCCGCCGGTAGAAGAACTCGGTGACCTGGTCGTGCGGGCTGCGGCCGATCCGCTCGCGGTCGCCGACCAACTCGGCGAGCTGCTCGTCGGCCTGCTGGTAGCGGCGGTGCAGCTCGATGACCGCCGCAGCGACCTCGGGCAGCCGGGTGGCCAGTTCGGTGAGTTCGGTGAGACCGGCGCGTCCGGGCAGCGCCTCGCGTAGCCCGGCGACCAGTCGAGGGGTGTCGTGTGCGGCGAACACGGTCGGGTCGACGCCGAACAGCTCGGTGATGCGCAGCAGCACCGGCACGGTCAGCGGCCGGGTGTCGTGCTCGATCTGGTTGAGGTAGCTCGGGGAGATGCTCAGATGCCGGGCCAACTCCGTCTGGCTGAGCCCGCGCTCCTCGCGCATCCGCCGCAGCCGAGCCCCGGCGAAGGTCCTGGCGATGGTCCCCACCTCCCTGGTCCGGCGATCCGATCCGGGTCACATTAGCACTGCTGCGAATAGGCCCTTTCACAAGTTTTCAGAATCGCCTGTGGACTTTTCAAGAATTGGCTTTTTCCGTCCCTCGACCACCTCCGGTCGGCCGTGTGACCGTGAGTCACACACCCGGCGACCAGCATCGGCGCAGCGTCACCGGGTGATGACGGAATCCGAAGGGAATGAGCAACGATGGTTACCGCGGTCGAGCAGTTGCAGCACGAATGGGACACCAACCCCCGTTGGCGGGGTGTGCGGCGCAGCTACCGCGCCGAGGACGTGGTGCGGTTGCGTGGCGCGATCCAGGAGGAACACACCCTGGCCCGGCACGGCGCGAACCGGCTGTGGCGGCTGTTGAACAGTGAGGACTACATCCACGCCCTCGGAGCCCTCACCGGCAACCAGGCCGTGCAGATGGTCCGGGCCGGGCTCAAGGCCATCTACCTCTCCGGCTGGCAGGTGGCCGCCGACGCGAACCTGGCCGGGCACACCTACCCCGACCAGAGCCTCTACCCGGCCAACTCGGTGCCCGCCGTGGTGCGCCGGATCAACAACGCCCTGCTGCGCGCCGCGCAGATCACCACCGCCGAGGGCGACACCTCCGGCATCGACTGGCTGGCACCGATCGTCGCCGACGCCGAGGCCGGCTTCGGTGGCGTGCTCAACGCGTACGAGCTGATGAACGCGATGATCGCGGCGGGCGCCGCCGGCGTGCACTGGGAGGACCAGCTCGCCAGCGAGAAGAAGTGCGGTCACCTCGGCGGGAAGGTGCTCATCCCCACCGGTCAGCACGTGCGCACCCTGGAGGCGGCGCGGCTGGCCGCCGACGTGGCGGGCGTGCCGTCGGTGGTCATCGCCCGCACCGACGCCCAGGCCGCCACCCTGCTGACCACCGACGTCGACGAGCGGGACCAGCCGTTCGTCACCGGCGAGCGCACCGCCGAGGGCTTCTACCGGGTCCGTAACGGCATCGAGCCGTGCATCGCCCGAGGGTTGGCCTACGCCCCGCACGCCGACCTGCTCTGGATGGAGACCAGCACGCCGGACCTGGAGGTCGCCCGCCGTTTCGCCGAGGCGATCAAGTCCGAGTACCCGGACCAGCTGCTCGCCTACAACTGCTCGCCGTCGTTCAACTGGCGCAAGCACCTCGACGACGCCACCATCGCCAAGTTCCAGCGGGAACTCGGCCACATGGGCTACAAGTTCCAGTTCATCACCCTGGCCGGTTTCCACGCCCTCAACTACTCGATGTTCGACCTGGCCAAGGGCTACGCGACCGACGGCATGTCGGCGTACGTCTCGCTCCAGGAGCGGGAGTTCGCGGCCGAGCCGGCCGGATACACCGCCGTCAAGCACCAGCGCGAGGTGGGTACCGGCTACTTCGACCTGATCAGCACCGTGCTGAACCCCACCGCCGAGACCACCGCGCTGCGGGGGTCGACCGAAGAGGAGCAGTTCGCGTGAGGTACGAGATCATCGGCGACATGGCCGAACGGTTCGACGAGGTGCTCACGCCCGAGGCGCTGGAGTTCCTGGTCGCGCTGGACAGCGAGTTCGCCGCCCGCCGGGTGGCCCTGCTCGACACCCGCCGCGCCCGCCGGGACCGCTACGCCACCGGCCAGTTGCCCGACTTCCTGCCGGAGACCGCCGCGATCCGGGAGGACCCGAGCTGGCAGGTGGCACCGCCCGCGCCGGGCCTGGTCGACCGGCGAGTCGAGATCACCGGGCCGCCGGAACGCAAGATGACCGTCAACGCGTTGAACTCCGGTGCCAAGGTGTGGCTCGCCGACTTCGAGGACGCCACCGCCCCGACCTGGCACAACGTCATCAGTGGACAGCTCAACCTGATCGACGCCCTGGACCGCCGGATCGACTTCACCGACGCCCGGGGCAAGCAGTACACCCTCGGCGAGGAGCTGGCCACCATCGTGGTCCGTCCGCGCGGCTGGCACCTGGCGGAGAAGGGCATCGTGGTGGACGGCCGACCCATCTCGGCCAGCCTGGTCGACTTCGGGCTCTACCTCTTCCACTGCGCCCGCCGCCAGCTCGACGCCGGCAAGGGCCCGTACTTCTACCTGCCGAAGCTGGAGACCCACCGCGAGGCGCGGCTGTGGAACGACATCTTCGTCTTCGCCCAGCGCTACCTCGGGCTGCCGCAGGGCACCATCCGGGCCACCACGCTGATCGAGACGATCACCGCCGCGTTCGAGATGGAGGAGATCCTCTACGAGCTGCGCGAGCACTCCGCGGGGCTCAACGCCGGGCGGTGGGACTACATCTTCAGCGTCATCAAGAACTTCGGGCAGTGGCCGGACTTCGTCCTGCCGGATCGCGCCGAGGTGACGATGACGGTGCCGTTCATGCGCGCGTACACCGAACTGCTGGTGCGGACCTGCCACCGGCGTGGCGCGCACGCGATCGGCGGGATGGCCGCCTTCGTCCCGGCCCGCGACCCCGAGGTCAACGAGGCGGCGCTGCGTAAGGTGCGGGCGGACAAGCAGCGCGAGGCCGGCGACGGCTTCGACGGCTCCTGGGTCGCCCACCCCGGCCTGGTGGCGACCTGCCGCGAGGTCTTCGACGCGGTGCTGGGTGAGCGTCCGAACCAGCTCGACCGGCGTCGCGACGAGGTGGCGGTCACCGCCGCCGAGTTGCTCGCGGTGGACAAGACCCCCGGCCAGGTCACCGAGGCGGGGGTACGGGCCAACGTCGCGGTGGCGCTGCGCTACATCGACGCCTGGCTCGGCGGTACGGGCGCGGTGGCGCTGTGGAACCTGATGGAGGACGCCGCCACCGCCGAGATCGCCCGCTGCCAACTCTGGCAGTGGCTGCACCACGGCACGCCGCTGGCCGGTGGGGGAACGGTGACCGAGGAACTGGTCCGCTCGATGCTCGCCGAGGAGCTGGCCGCCCTCGCCGAGGGGCGGGTGGGCGCGGAGCGCGAGCGCGCCGAGCACGCCGCCCGGATCGTCGAGGAGACGGCCCTCGGTGAGGACCTGCCGTCCTTCTTCACCACCAAGGCGTACGCCCGGCACCTCGGGGTCACCCGGGAGCCGGCGCTGGCCGCTCGCTAGCCAGGACCGGAGCGCGGCCCCCGGTGAGAACCGGGGGCCGCGCTCATGCCCGAACGCCCTGGCGGCCGTCACTCACGGTGTCGGGTCCGCGTCGAGCCGGGTGATGTTGCGGATCTTGTTGGAGGCGTCCAGGGCGGCCACCTTGTACGCCTCGGCCAGCGTCGGGTAGTTGAACACCGTGTCGACCAGGTAGTCCACCGTGCCGCCGCAGCCCATCACCGTCTGCCCGATGTGGACGATCTCGGTGGCGCCGGTACCGAAGACGTGCACACCGAGCAGCCGGCCGTCCGTCGGCGAGACGAGCAGCTTCAACATGCCGTACGAGTCGCCCACGATCTGGCCGCGCGCCAGCTCGCGGTAGCGGGCGATGCCCACCTCGAACGGCGTCGCGCTGTCGGTCAGCTCCTCCTCGGTCTTCCCGACGAAGCTGATCTCCGGAATGGTGTAGATGCCGATCGGCTGCAACTCGTGCATCGGACGGTCCGGCTCGCCGCAGGCGTGCTGCGCGGCCAACCGTCCCTGCTCCATCGAGGTCGAGGCCAGCGCCGGGAAGCCGATCACATCGCCGACGGCGTAGATGTTCTCCACCGCGGTCCGGTAGTGCGCGTCGACCTCGATGCGTCCGCGCCGGTCAGCGCTCAGTCCCGCCGCCGCGAGGTCCAGGCCGTCGGTCTGACCCTGCCGGCCCGCCGAGTACATGACGGTGTCCGCGACGATCTTCTTGCCGCTCTTGAGGACGCACAACGCGGCCGTCGGGTGCTTCTCGACCGAGGCCACCTCCTCGCCGAAGCGGAACGTCACCGACAGGTCCCGCAGGTGGTACTTCAGCGACTCGACGACCTCCTCGTCGCAGAAGTCGAGCATCCGCTCGCGCCGCTCGACCACCGTCACCTTCGTGCCGAGGGCGGCGAACATCGAGGCGTACTCCATGCCGATCACGCCCGCGCCGACCACGACCATGCTGCGGGGTACGGACTGGAGGTTGATGACCCCGTCGGAGTCCACGATCGTCCGGTCGTCGAAGTCGACACTGTCCGGCCGGGCCGGTCGGGTGCCGGCGGCGATGATGGCCTTGTCGAAGGTGATCCTGGTTTCCCGCCCGGAGTCGCCGTCGATCCAGACCGAGTGCTGGTCGGCGAACCGCCCGGTGCCGGTGATGAGCGTGACCCGATTGCGGGCCAACTGGTTCCGGATGACATCGGTCTGGCGGTTGATGACGTGCTGGGTCCGCGCGGCCAGATCGCTGACCGTGATCTCCTCCTTGACCCGGTAGCTGCTGCCGTAGAGCTCGCGCTGGCTGAGGCCGGTCAGGTAGAGCACCGCCTCGCGCAGGGTCTTCGACGGCACGGTGCCGGTGTTGATGCACACCCCGCCCAGCATGTCGCGGCGCTCCACCAGGCCGACCCGCCGGCCCAGCTTCGCGGCGGCGATGGCGGCCTTCTGACCGCTGGGCCCGGAGCCCAGCACCAACAGGTCGTAGTCATACATGATCACCAGCGTCGCAAAGGTGTGCCACCGCGCGCCATACCTACGGCCGGGCGGGGTCGAGACTTTGTGGCCCGCCCGGCCTAGCTCGGATCAGCAGCTGCGCAGCTCCGGAGACTGGTTGAGCAACTGGCCCCGGACCGAGATGAACTGGCGGTAGGTGTCGGAGTCGACGGCGGACGGTCGGAACGCCGCGATCCGGTGGCAGTTCTGGAAGGCGAGCTTGACGCCGAAGTGACGCTCCAGACTGGATCGGATGGCGTCGCTGGCCAACGCGCGCAACAGTTGGCCCCGCTCGGCCTCGCTGGGTGGGGGCACCTGGTTGTCGGCAAAGTCGGCGTCCGAGGACACGAGTTCCGACACCACCCGGTTGACGGTCCGCCAGGCGTACGGCAGTGACTCGCGGACGCAGGCCACGAATGCCTCGTCGTCGACGGGGCCGGATTCGGCGGCCCGCAGCAGGCTCGGCGACACGGTGAGAGACATGATCCTCCTTAACTAATGACAACGATTGTCGTTACCATTGCGTGCCGAGCACATCACGTCACCATCGGGGCTGTCAACGCTGACGGGCCGAGTCGATGAGCACCGCCGCGACACGATGCGGGCCGGTGGCCGGGTCGGGATCCCGGCCACCGCGCGCCGGGCGGAACGGGCGGGAGCGGTAGATGCCACGACGGGAGCGACTGGTCCGGTACTGGGACGGTCAGGCCGACGGCTACGACCGGAAGGTCGTCTCGGTCGCGCGACGGCTGCTCGCCGAGCAGTTCGAGATCAGTCGACCGGCGATTCAGTCGGCACCTGCGCGTACTGTGCGACAGCGGAGTGGTCCGCGACACCGTCGTCGGCCGCCACCGGCTCTACGAGCTGGATCCGACCCGGCTCGCCGACCTGATCCGGTGGCTGATCCAGCTCACCCGGACCGACCTCTGGGAATGCCGCTTCGACGCCCTGGAGACCGAGGTCTACCGTGCCCGCCGCGATCGCCGCACCGGCGAGACGCCAACCGCCCCACAGGAGCGCACCGCATGACCCGTACACCGACCGGCCGACTCCTCGACGCCGAGAACGGCGTCGACCTGGTCCTCACCCGAACGTTCCGGGCCCCGATCGACGATGTATGGGCCAGCCTCACCGAACCGGAGCGCACGGCACGATGGTTCGGCCCCTGGGAGGGCGAGGCCGCACCCGGGCGCACCATCCGGGTGCGGATGACCCTCGAGGAGGGGGCACCCTGGTCCGACCTGGATATCGAGGCGTGTGAGCCGCCCCACCGGCTGGCCGTGTCCCTGCGGGACGAGTACGGCCACTGGGTGCTGGAACTGCTGCTGACCACCCTGGGCGATCGCACCGAGCTGCGCTTCGTCCAGCACCTCGTCGACGCCACCGGCATCGGTGAGGTGGGGCCGGGCTGGGAGTACTACCTCGACTGCCTGGCGGCGGCTCATGACGGTACGGCGATGCCGCCGTTCGACGACTACCACCCGCCGATGAAGGCGTACTACGAGCAACTGCGGCCGGAGTGATCGAGGATACCCACATCCGCGCCATTCGCTCCGTTTTGCTCGTTCTACCCCGGGTACCGCCCTGACATCTGGCTCTCGTGTCCCAGGAGGTACCCGCAGAAATGAACGCCCGCAACCCCGCCAAGGCGGTCAAGGATGTCGTGGAGGCCGCGGCGGAGAAGGTGACCGACGCCCTCGCCCCGGAGGTGCCGGGAGCGCCGGGCAGCGCCCCGCCACCGCTCGACGAGCCGACGACCCCACACGATCCGCTGCCCGCGAAACCCGAACAGGGCGCCCCGCAGACCCGTACGCCGACCGGTGCCGAGACCGGCGCGACGGCCGAGGCGTACGGCCAGCAGGGTTCTTTCCTCACCACCGCGCAGGGCGCGCGGCTGCGGGACACCGACCACTCGCTCAAGGCCGGGCCGCGTGGGCCGGTCCTGCTCCAGGACCACCACCTGCGAGAGAAGATCACCCACTTCGACCACGAGCGGATCCCCGAGCGGGTGGTGCACGCCCGGGGCGCGGGCGCGCACGGCGAGTTCACCGCGTACGGCACCGCCGAGGCCGTCACCCGGGCGGGTTTCCTGGCCAAGGGCCGGACCACCGAGGTCTTCGTCCGCTTCTCCACCGTCCTCGGGTCGCGTGGCTCGGCCGACACCGTCCGCGACACCCGGGGCTTCGCCACGAAGTTCTACACCGACGAGGGCACCTTCGACCTGGTCGCCAACAACATCCCGGTCTTCTTCATCCAGGACGCGATCAAGTTCCCCGACATCATCCACGCCGGAAAGCCGCACCCCGACCGCGAGATCCCCCAGGCGCAGAGCGCGCACGACACCTTCTGGGACTTCGTCTCACTGCACACCGAGGCACAGCACCACGCCATGTGGACCATGTCCGACCGGGGCATCCCGCGCTCCTACCGGACGATGGAGGGCTTCGGTGTGCACACGTTCCGGCTGGTCAACGCCGCCGGGGAGACGGTGCTGGCCAAGTTCCACTGGAAGCCGAAGCTGGGCGTGCACTCGCTGGTCTGGGAGGAGGCCCAACTGCTCGGCGGCATCGACCCGGACTTCCACCGGCGTGACCTCTACGACGCCATCGAGGCGGGGGCGTTCCCCGAGTGGGAACTCGGCCTCCAGGTCTTCCCCGACACCCCCGAGGAGACCTTCGCCGGCATCGACCTGCTCGACCCGACGAAGATCGTGCCGGAGGAACTCGCGCCGGTCCAGCCGGTCGGCAAGCTGACCCTGAACCGCACCCCGAGGAACTTCTTCGCCGAGACCGAGCAGGTCGCCTTCCACGTGGGCCACCTGCCGCCGGGCATCGACGTCACCAACGACCCGCTGCTGCAGGGCCGACTCTTCTCGTACGTCGACACCCAGCTGACCCGCCTCGGCGGGCCGAACTTCACGCAGATCCCGATCAACCGGCCGCACGCCCAGGTCAACGACATGCTGCGCGACGGCTTCCACCAGCACGCCGTCCACGCCGGGGTGGCCCCGTACCGGCCGAACACCCTCGACGGCGGCAACCCGTTCCCGGCCGGTGCCGACGACAACCCGTTCGTCGAGGTGCCGGTCCAGGTCACCCAGGCACCCAAGGTACGCGCCAACCCGGCCTCGTTCGACGACCACTTCAGCCAGGCCCGCCTGTTCTGGTCGAGCATGTCCCCGGTCGAGCGGGAGCACATCATCCGGGCGTACACCTTCGAGCTGGGCAAGTGCTACCACCAGGCGATCAAGGAACGGCAGCTCCAGTGCCTGGCCAACATCGACCCGGTGCTCTGCGCCGAGGTCGCCACCGGCCTCGGTCTGCCCGCGCCGGAGCCGACGATCCCGCTGGCCGACGTCGAGCCGAGCCCCGCGTTGTCCCAGGTCGGGCGGGAGTGGCCGGCCGACGGCCGGATGGTCGGCATCGTCGTCGGACCCGAGGCCGACCTCGACGGCGTCCGGGCGGTCCGCGAGGCGGTCTTCGCCGCCGACATGGTGCCGCTGCTGATCGCGCCGCACGGCGGAACGATCGGCGACCTGCCCGCGCAACGGAGCTTCGCCACCGGCCGCTCGGTCGAACTCGACGCGCTCCTGCTCGCCTCGGCACCCGCTCCGGCACCGGATGCGACGCCGGCCCGCGACGCCAAGGCGGGCACGACCGGTTCGGCCACCATCGACCCCCGGGTGCTGCTGATGGTGGACGAGTGCTGGCGGCACGCCAAAGCCATCGGCGCGTGGGGGACCGGCGTCACGGCGCTGGAGCAGTCCGGTGTCGTCGGCACACCCGGCGTGGTCACCGGCGACTCCGCGACGGAGGTGTTGGCCGCCGTCGGGCAGCTCATGGCCGGTCACCGGGTCTGGGAGAGGTTCCCCGCCCCGGTCGGCTGACCGCAAGCGCGGCACCGGCGCCAGGTCACGAGCGGCCACGCCCTCGTGACCTGGCACCGGTTCGTGGGGTGAGCCCTGCTCGGCTCACCCCGCGTCGAGGACGCGGTGCAGCCTGCGGGCCTCGGTGACCAGGCGACCTGACCCGCCCCGCCCGGCGACGGCGGCCAGGCCCGGCACCTCGATGCGGACGCCGGTCGTGGCGGCGGTCTCGGCCGCCACGGTCAGCAGGTCCGGCAGGCCACGCGGTGCGGTGGGCATGGCCAACACCGCCGGGAGCGTGGCGGCCAGCAGCCGCCACACGGTCAGCGGCGCACCCGCCTGCGCGACGTCGCGCAGCGGCTCGACGACCCGGGACAGCTTCACCAGGTGCCGGGCGACGAGGGTCCCGAGTTGCTCCCCGATGCCGGCCGCGTCGATGTCGCCGGTGGCCGCCAAGGCGAGCAGGGCGTCCACCGTGGCCACCCGGTCCGGGCCGTGCCGGGCGCTGAGCCCGTAGGCCAACGCCAGGTCGAGGGCCACCCCGCCCGGACCAGCGATCTCCGCGAGCAACGGCAGCAACGCGGGCCCGCCCCGCTCGTCCATGTCCGCGGCACCGGCGATCAGCGGCAACGCGTACGCGGTGACCAGCCCTCGGTGCCCGGGCAACATCGACGGCCACAGGTCCACCCAACCGACGTGCTCGCCGGTGAGCGGTGACACGGGCGTGGTGAACAGCCCGTACCGGTCGACCGCTCCGTCCGGTGGGGCCAGTTCGACCAGGATCCGCTCGTCCGGCAGGTACGCGTCCGCCCAACGTCGGCCCTGGCTGCTGGACTGGGTGACGGTGCGGGGGCGGACGACCGGCTGGGGTAGGCCACCGTCGCGCACCCAGGCGGCGAGCCGTCGACCGGCCGCCGTGCCGAGCGCCGCGGCCTGGCCGGCGATCGCCTCGTCCACCTCGGTCGGCAACCGCAGCAACGCCTGGGTGAGGTCCCAGTGGCCGGGCTCCCGGTCACCGAGCGCGGCGAGCCGGTCCACCAACGCCGCCGGGTCGAGCTGACCGTTGGTCGTGGTGGGAGCGGCGAGCAGCCCCGGCTGCCCCGGCCCGGTGAGGTACCCGCCGATCTCGGCCAGCCGGGCGTGGAGCAGCCGGTGGACCGGCGGCACCCGGGGGTCGGTGACCACCAGCTCCGGTGTCGCGTCGACCCGGTGCAGCGCGGTGCGCAGCCGCTCCCACCGTTCCCGCTGACCGTCCGAGCACCCGGCGCTCGTGAACAACTCGACCACGGTCGCGCAGAGGCAGAGTGGATCGGAGCGGTGCGCGTCCGCCCAGGACCAGTGCCGCCGTTCGACCACCGGGGCGAGCGCGGCGTGGACCCGAGGCCCGTCGGTCGCGGTGAGCCGGACCAGCCCGTCGAGGACACGCTCCAGGGCCATCCCCCGGTACGGCGTGGCGAGCAGCGCGGCGACCTCCTCGGTCAGCTCGTCCAGGTCGGTGATCGGCGCGGGCGACGGTGCGGGCGTGGGCGGCGGGGGCAGGTCGTCGCCTCGGGGTCGGGTGACCGCCGGGGTCGGCTCGTCCGCCGCCGGGTCGAGGCCGTGCCGGGCGGCCAGTGCCACGGCACGCTCCCGCAGCTGCACGGCGGGATGGTCGGCGGCGACCGCGATCACCTCGGCGATCTCACCGGCCCGGTCCCGGTGCTGGCGAGCGAGCTGGTCGAGCCAGCCGAGCTGGGCCCGGACCAGTGTCTTGTCGGGGCGGATGAGCAGCTGGCGGGAGGCGTCGAGGACCGACTCCAGCTCCAGTTCGGGCAGCGTCCGGAGCGCCTTCTGCGCCATCGTGGCCACCGGCGCGGGTGCGTCGACGAGTAGCCGGAGATGGTCCGTGACCCGGGCGGTGACCTCGGCGGTGGTCGGTGCGAGCTGGTCGAGCAGCATGGTGAAGGCGCGCAGCGCGCCCGGCCGGTCGCCGCGCAACAGCCGACCGAGGGAGCCGTCGAGCAGGAGCGACCGGTCGACCACCCCCTCGGCGGCGAGCTGGGCCAGGGCGGGCGGCAGGACGGGGCGGCCCGGGTCAGTGCGGTCGTGGTGATCGGTGATGCCCAGCATCAGGTTGCCGATGTCGTCCACCTCGAACAGCCGAGGCAGCATGACGGCCAGGAACGGGTCGTCGCGTAGCCGGTCCACCACCGGCGGGGGCTGACCCTGGTGGAACGTGGCGGGGGAGTCCACCGCGGTCAACCACAGGCGTACGGCCATGTCGTCGGTGGGTGGCGCGCCACCGTCCAGGTGCAGAAGCGTGGCGACGAAGTGCCACTTGCCGACCCAGGTCTGCTCGGTGAACCGGGCCGCGATCCGATGGGCCAGGTCGACGAGCCAGTCGACCCCTCGCTCCCGCGCGACGGCGTGCACCAGCTCGGCCGCGAGGCGACCGTGCGGGTTGACCGAGGGACGGCCGAGGATCGTCGCGGCCTGGGCGGCGGTCGGTAGGCAACCGACCACGGCGATCGCCAGGGCCGTGCCGGTGCCCGACCACCAGATGCCCCGCTGGTGCTGCTTGAACCAGGCGGTCAGCTCGACGCCGATCTCCCGGCGGCGCTGTTCCGGCAGCCCGTGCAGCGCTGCCGCGACCGCTTTGATCGCACCCCGGTCCACCAGGTCGAACAGGTCGCTCGTGCCGCCGTTGGCCAGCTCGTGCCGACGTCGCACAGTGCGCAGGGAAGGGTCCGTGTGCGTCATGCCGACTCCTCGACCTGTTCGGTGACCAGCATCCGGGCGGCCAGGGCGTGCCGGCACGGCCCCCGCTGCCCCCGATGTCTCGCCCACCACGGACAGGTGCAGGTCAGCCCGCCGTCGGCGAGCCGACGGACCCGGTACACCTGGTCGCCGCCGCGTACCGTCGCCGCCGTGCCGTCCCACCGCACCGCTGCGGCGTCGAGCAGCGCCCGCGCGCCCACCAGCCGGGGATTGTCCCGTTCGGCCCGGCCCGCGTCGTACGGCATCACCCGGTGGAAGTACGCCCCGTCGGCGACGTCGTAGCCGACCCGACCGGCGGTGCCGAGCTGGGCCAGGGCACCCCGTACCCGGGCGGTGTCGATACCGGCCTGCCTGGCCAGCCGATCCGGGTCGATGGTCGGATCCCAGGACAGCAGGGCCGAGACCAGGTCGGCGTCGTCGACGACATCGTCTCCGGCGAGTGCGGCGAGCGCGGCCCCCTCACCGGAGAAGCCACGGTACGGCTCGGGGGAGAGGGTCAGCGACAGTCGTAGCGCGCCGGTGTCGAGTTCCCAGACGCTCGGGGCCGGGGCGGAGCCGGGCGCCACCGTCGGGCCGTACACCCGGAGGGTCTTCGCGAAGCGCAGCATCGGTCGCAGTGCGGTCAGCCGGTCGGCCCCGGCCAGGCAGACCGCCCCGGCGACGGGCCGGGAGGTCAGCCGCAGGGACCGACCGGCCGGTACCACCCAGAGCACCGACCGGTCGCCGCGCGGCAACCGACGCAGGAAGGCGCCGGCCTCGGTCGCCGGCAGCTCGGCCCGGGGCTCGAAGCGGGCGGCCAGCACGTGGACCTCGGCGAAGCCGCGCAGCCAGCGCGCCGGCAGCGGCACCTTCTTCTCCACCACCGTGCCGTCCAGAGTGGAGACGGTGAGGTCGTCGGGGCCGACCGACAGGTGCAGCGGATCCAGGCCACTGACCCGGGCCAGTGACTCGCGCAGCGGATTGTTCACGTCGACGTTGGTGGTGCCGTGCTCGGCGACGTCGCCGTCCAGACCCGCGGGCAACGCGTCGAGCCGCGCGTACACCCCGCAGCACCCGGAGAAGGACTCGAAGCGGAGCCGGTCGCGGCTGCCGGTGACCACCGGATCCAGACTCGCCGGACTGACCGGCCGGTGGTAGCGGGTGCGGGCCACCTCGGCCACCGCCAGCAGCCCCACCGCCGCCGCCTGCCCGGTGGTGAGGAAACCGGTGAAGAAGCGGGGATTGGGTGCGGGCCCGCCGCTGGTCTGCAGGGCGAGTGAGCGTTGCGTGAGGGTGGAGGGGGCGAGGTAGCGGTAGGTCTGGACTGTGGTCACGCCGCGCACGGTAGAGGAAGCCTCTGACACCGGCGGCGGCGCGGCAGGTCACCCGCGATCGGGCGGTCAGTGTGCCACGACGGTCGCGGCCGCCACGGGCTCCGGCACGGCCAGTCGGCCGGGGCGGACCACCACGACGAACACGATCAGCGCCGAGGCCAACCCACCGGCGATCACCACGGCCATCGCCACGGCCCCGGTGCCGAGCACCCCCACCAGCGGCGCGGCGATCGCCCCGATGCCGAACTGCACCGCGCCGAGCAGGGCGGAGGCGGTGCCGGCCGCCTCGCCGTGTCGGCTCAGGGCCAGCGCGGGCGCGTTCGGCAGCGCCAGCCCGGCCGTCGCCAGCACCAGCCAGAGCGACGCCAGCAGCGCCGGTAGCCCGCCGATCCCGGTCGCGGCGAGCCCGACCAGCACCAGACTGGCGGCCGTACCCACGATCAGGGCGGTCAGCAGGATCTGCTGCGGGGACCAGCGGCGCAGCAGGCGTACGTTGGCCTGGGTGGCGATGATCAGCCCGATCGCCCCGGCACCGAAGGCGAACCCGAACTGCTGCTCGTCGAGCCCGTACTGCCCTTGCAGGACGAACGAGGAACCACCGACGTAGGCGAACAGTGCCGCCATGGCGAACCCGGCCACCAGCACCAGCCCGACGAAGGGGCGGTCACGCAGCAGCGAGGCGTAGAGCCGGCCGGTGGACGACACACCGCCGCGCTGACGGCGCAGCGGCGGCAGCGTCTCCGGCAGGCCCAGCATCGCGACCAGGAGCAGCAGTACGCCGAACACGGCGAGCGCGGCGAACACGCCCCGCCACTGCGTCCACCGGAGCAGCTCACTGCCGAGGGTCGGCGCGAGGACCGGGGCGGCACCCATCACGAGCAACAGGCGGGACAGCAACTGGGCGAAGGCCGAGCCGCTGAACAGGTCGCGGACCACGGCCATGGCGATCACGGCAGCCGCCGCCGCACCGAGGCCCTGCACCACGCGCATCGCGCCGAGGGCCGCGATGTTCGGGGCGAGGGCGCAACCCACGGAGGTCACGATGTGCAGCGCGGTGCCGGCGATCAACGGAGTACGGCGGCCGACGGCGTCGGAGAGCGGACCGATCAGCAGTTGTCCCAGGGCCAGACCGATCAGGGTGCCGGTGAGCGTCAACTGGACCGCCGCCGAGGTGGTGCCGAGGTCGTCGACGATCGAGGGCAGCGCCGGGAGGTACATGTCGATGGTCAGCGGGCCCACCGCGATCAGCGAGCCGAGGACGAGGATGAGGCGCAGACGTTGGCGGCGAGTCATCAGGTCGCCCGGCATCGGCGCGGGTGGCGCGGCGACGGTGTCGACGCCGCTCACCGGAGCGTCTTCCGCGAGCAGGTGCAGCGGGCGGAACGTGGTGCGATGGTCATATCTGGCTGCAACCCGCCGCCGCCGACCTCATTCCCCACATCTGCAGAGGTTACGCACCTCACACCGCTGGTGGAGCGGACGACGGCAGGGAACCGCCGCCTCAGGTGGTGCTGAGGCGGCGGCTTCCCCCCACTGTGGTGATGGCTCTGGAGTGCCGGGTGTCAGGTGCCGGCGGTCACCTCCCGCCGGGACGCCGGGTAGCGGATGCCCTCCACCATCTCGACGATCTCGTCCGGCGGTGGTGCCGTCAGCTTCGACACCACGATGGCGACCGCGAAGTTGACGATCGCGCCGATGGTGCCGATGCCCTCCGGGCTGATGTCGAAGATGTGCGGGTTGGCCTCGGTGCCGAACACCGGCAGCGTGTAGATCATGTAGCTGGCGGTGAACACCAGACCGGTGAGCATGCCGGCCGCCGCGCCCGTGGCATTACATCGTTTCCAGAAGATGCCGAGCACGATGGCCGGGAAGAAGGTCGACGCCGCGAGACCGAACGCGAAGGCGACCACCTGCGCCACGAACGCGGGCGGGTTGATGCCGGCGTAGATGGAGACCAGTACCGCCAGACCCATCGCGATCCGGCCGACGAGCAGCCGTTGCTTGTCGGTGGAGTCCCGCTTCACCCGCCGGAAGTACAGGTCGTGCGAGAACGACGACGAGATCACCAGCAGCAGTCCGGCCGCCGTGGACATCGCGGCGGCCATACCGCCGGCCGCCACCAGACCCACGATCGGTGCCGGCAGGCCGGCGATCTCGGGACTGGCGAGGACCAGGATGTCGTTGTTGACGATCAGGTCCGCGCCGGAGGTCGGGTTGTTGCTGACCGTGTTGATGGTCGTCGCTCCGTCGCTGACCGTGACCAACCCGGTCGCCGCCCAGTTCTCGATCCACCTCGGCAGCGCGTCGGCGGCGACGCCGTTGACGTCCCGGAGCAGGTTCAGCTTGGTGAAGGCGCCCACCGCCGGGGCGGTGGTGTAGAGCAGCGCGATGAAGAACAGCGCCCAGAACGCCGAGTAGCGGGCACCCCGTACGCTCTTCGTCGTGTAGAACCGGACGATCACGTGCGGCAGACCGGCGGTGCCGATCATCAGCGCCATGGTCACCAGGAACACGTCGATCTGCGGCCGGGCCGCGAACGCCTCGGTGTACTGGTTCAGCCCCATCTCGACACTGATCGCGTCGAGTTCGGCGAGGATCTGTCCGAACGACACCTGCGGCACCGGGAAGCCGGTCATCTGCTGCGCCACCGCGATCGCGGGAATCAGGTAGGCCACGATCAGCACCGAGTACTGCGCCACCTGGGTCCAGGTGATGCCCTTCATGCCGCCGAGCACCGCGTACAGGCCGATGATCAGTGCCGCCACGATGACGCCGCCGGTGACGTCCAGGCCGAGGAACCGGCTGAAGACGATGCCGCCACCTCGCATCTGCCCCACCACGTAGGTGAAGGAGATGATGATCGCGGCGACGGCGGCGATGGTGCGGACGGTCTCGGAGTACCGGTCACCGACGAACTCGGGCACCGTGAACTTGCCCCACTTGCGCAGGTAGGGGGCGATCAGCAGGGCCAGCAACACATAGCCGCCGGTCCAGCCCATCAGGTAGATGGTGCCGTCGGAGCCGAGGAAGGCGATCAGGCCGGCCATCGAGATGAACGACGCGGCGGACATCCAGTCGGCGGCGACCGCCGCGCCGTTGGCGATGGTCGGGATGCCCTGACCGGCGACGTAGAAGCCGGCCGTCTCCCGCACCCGGCTGCGCCAGGCGATGTAGAGGTAGACCGCGAAGGAGCCGACGATGAAGACGAGGGTCCAGGTCTGGATCTGACTCATTTGCCAGCCTCCTGGATCTCCTGCTCATCGACGCCGAACTGGTTGTCGAGGCGGTCCATCAACTTCGCGTAGACGAAGATCAGGATCACGAAGACGTAGATCGATCCCTGCTGGGCGAACCAGAACCCGAGCGGGAATCCGGCGATGACGATGTTGTTGAGCGGCTCGACAAGCAGAATGCCGAAGCCGAACGAGACGATGAACCAGATGGCCAGCAGGATCACCATGAGCCGCAGGTTCCGGCTCCAGTACTCCTTGCGCCAGCCGTTGTCCGGCGGCGACGCCGGTGGCGGTGCCGACGGTGGCGGCTCACCGCCACGGGTCTCCTTGTCGGGGGTTACCTCGGTCATCTCTGGAGCCTCCTGGTCGATACGGGACGGGCTGCTCGACGTTGTGCGGTCAGTCACACCTCTGGTGTGGGAAGAGAACGTGACGCGGCCTGGCCAGGCAAGAGTTGATCCGGTCAGGTTCGGGTTCGGGTCGCTGAGCGGTCCGTTGGATCCCGTGAACGGTTCAGCGGTAGGAACTGTCGTGCGGACTCGCCCGATTTGCGGTCGTTCGCGGACCCGCTTCGGCCGCCCACCGACACCGGCCGACCGTTCACCGAATTGCCCGTTCGGTCCGGCGGCGCTGACCGCCTAGCATCCGGACATGGCCGATACCGCATCCACCGCCGCCCCGGTTCGCCGGCGCGTCTTCCACGCCGGCAGTCTCGGCATGCTCGTCGGCGGCGTACTCGTGCTGGTCGGCTCGCTGCTGCCCTGGGTCATCACGCCGTTCGGGTCGCTCTCCGGCGCGGCCGGTCCCGGGCTCTGGACGCTGAGCATGGCGTTCCTCGCCGTCGCCGGTGCCCTGCTGCCGTACCGGAAGGTGGCCATCGCGCACAGCCTGATCCCCGGGCTGGTCGTCGCCGCCATCGTCGGATGGCAGGTGGTCCGCCTGATCAGTCTCAGTGCCAGCACCGACGCCTGGGGGCAACTGATGCCCGGCATCGGGCTGGTCATGGCCGCCGGTGGCGCGGTCGTCCTGATCCGCGCCGGCATGCGCCTGATCGCACTGCGCTGACCGGTCCGCCACGTTTCTGCCGGAGACACGCCCGGCCCGGTGCCTGGCGTGTCGTCCACCGCGATGTCAGCGCTCCCCAATCCAGCGGGTCTGTTTGAGGGCGGTGAGCAGGTCGCGGGCGGCGCTGGCCACGGCACAGTCGGGGACCTGGCAGAGCGGGCAGCGGCCGTCGGGGCGGGGCTGGTGGTCACGGAGGGTCCACCGGGCAGTCAGGGTGAGTCGGTTGAGGATCTGCGCCAGGGTGAGCAACGGCGCGGTCATGTGCCGTCCAGCCCGAGAGTGGCGGCCAACGCGACGATCGTGGGTGGCGCATCAGGATGGCGGACCGTGCGAGTGAGCACGTTGCGGGCGGCGGGCCTGTGGCGTACCTCGGCGGGCGCGGTCCGGTCGGCCTCCAGCAGCACCCGGGCCGCGTTGACCGGGTCGGCGACCTGAAGGTACGCATGACCGGCGTCGATCAGGTGGGCGGCACGATGTTCGGGTGGCAGCCAGCGCCAGCCGTCCCGCCCGACAGCCTTCTCGTGTTGGGCGATCGCCTCGTCCGTCGTACCCAACTCGATGGCGACCATGACCCGGGCGAGCGCCACGGCGGTCGGACCGAAGCTGGTGCGGTGGTGGTCGTTGCCGTCGCCGACCTCGGTGGCCAGGTCGGCGGCCTCGTCGACCCGCGCGGCGGCGACCCGCTCGTCGCCATGCCGGGCCGCCGCGTGCACCAGCAGCGTCCCGCACAGGGATATACGCGCCACGTCGAGGTCGGCCTGGCCGATTCGGTACGCCGCCGCCATCGTCGCCGTGCCCGCCTCCCGCGTCCGACCGGCGGCGCGCAACACCTGGCCGAGCTGCACCGTGGCGGCGGCCACCGCCATCGGATTACCGATGGCGACGGCCATCGCCCGGTCAGCGGCGAGCCAGGCCAACTCCGTCTCGCCGAGCTTCACCAGCAGGGACGCGGTCACCCGATACGCCTCGACCAGCGACACCCGGCCCGCCTCCGGATCGTGGGCGTGACAACGCTGAGCCCCGGCCAGCAACCCCGGCAGCAGGCCGATCAGCGTCGGGTACCGCGCATGCTGGAAACTGGTCCAGGCATGCGCGACGTCGCGCGCCAGCCGGGCCACGTCCGGCACGTCGCGTTGCCCGCCACGATCCGTTTCAACCGCGTGCTGACTATCCATGGTGTGCCGACCGATAACGCGCGAACGACCCGCGAGCATCTGACCGCAATTCCAGGGGACCGGCCATGTGGCACCCTCCGCCCGACGTCGAGTAGGTGCCCACCCTGGGGTGTAGGAGGAGCGCCTCCAAGGTGGGTGTGCGGGCCGGAACCGCGGAGTTTGCCGAAACCAGGGAACCGACCCAGACGGCAACCTACTCCAACAGGTTGGAACAGGTCAAGTCGTGTAGCTAGATCATGAAACTTGCTGGAACAGGTTCTCTCGTGATCAGATTGGCGTGCCGAAGCCAGGGAACCGACGGAGATCGACATATGCCGACTGAGAAGGTCGACTACCGGCGCATAGCGAACGAGATCACGAGCAAGATCAAGGCTGGCGAGCTCGCGCCGGGAGAGAAGCTACCGTCCACGCGTCAACTCGCCGAGCAGTACGGCGTGCACATCTCCACGATCCACCGGGTCATGTCGTTGCTCAAAGACAGAAAGGTGGTCGAAGGGCATCCCGGGAAGGGCGTGTACGTGGCCGAGCCGGAGCACGAATCCGAGTAACGCCCAGCTGCCGCCCGCTCGTAAGAGGTTGGCACGAGATCTTGGGCGGTTTCCGTTGGCAGCTAACGGGAACCGCCCAAGATCTCGTCTCGGCGAGGGCTCGGCTGTCCCGGTGCGTCGGTCGGTGCGCAAGGTGGGGTCCGGCGGTCGGGACAGGCAGGCTGAGCAATGGCACGGAGGCACCTGCTGCACCTGTGGCGGCAGCGGGGTGCCCTTTCCCGCTAGGCGTTCGGGCGCGGGCTGGGTAGGCGAAGGCCGTGCATGCCGCCGTCGACGGCGAGGACGGTGCCGGTGGTCGCGGCGGACAGCGGGCTGGCCAGGTACGCGACGGCGGCGGCCACCTCCTGCGGGGTGGTGAGGCGACCGATGGGCTGGCGGGCCCGCAGCGCGGCCAGTTCGGCCGCCGGATCGTCGGCGGCGTCGAGCAGTCGGCGTACCCACGGGGTGTCCGCCGTGCCGGGGTTGACGCAGTTGACCCGGATGCCGGCCGTCACGTAGTCGGCGGCCATCGCCAGGGTGAGTGCCTGCACCGCGCCCTTGCTGGCGCTGTAGAGGGCCCGCTGGGGCAGGCCGAGCCAGGCGGCGATGGAACCGATGTTGACGATCGCGGCGTGGCCGGAGGCGCGTAGGTGTGGCAGCGCGGCCCGGGTCACCCGGACGATGCCGACCACGTTGACGTCGAGCACTCGGTGCCATTCGTCGTCGGTGTCGGCCTCGACGGTGCCGACCGCGCCGACGGCGGCGTTGTTGACCAGGATGTCGAGACCGCCGAACGTGTCGTGGACGGTGTCGATCGCGGCCCGTACGCAGGCGTCGTCGGTCACGTCGGCGGCCAGACCGAGCAACGGCTCGGGTACCTGCTGCGGGTTCAGGTCCAGGCAGGCCACCCGGGCGCCACGTTCGGCGAGCAGGGTGGCCGTGGCCAGTCCGATGCCGGAGGCGCCCCCGGTGACCACCGCCGACAGTCCGGCGAAGTCGCCGGTCATGCCGGTGCCAGCGTCTGACGTTGCCGACCCAGGCCGTCGATCTCCAACTCGACCACGTCACCGGCGACCAGGTACGGCTTGGGTTCCGGCTGCCCGAGCGCGACACCGGCCGGGGTGCCGGTGTTGATCACGTCACCGGGGTAGAGCACCATGAACTGGCTCAGGTAGCGGACGATCTCGGCCACCGGGAAGACCATGTCCTTGGTGGTGCCGTCCTGCCGCAGCACCCCGTTTACCCAGAGCCGCAGCCGCAGATCCTGTGGGTCGGGGACCTCGTCGGCGGTGACCAGCCACGGACCGAGCGGGTTGAACGTCTCGCAGGACTTGCCCTTGTCCCACTGGCCGCCCCGGTCGAGTTGGAACTCCCGCTCGGAGACGTCGTGGGAGACGGCGTACCCGGCGACGCAGTCCATCGCCGCCTCGGCCGACGGCAGGTAGCGCGCCTTGCGGCCGATGACGACGGCGAGTTCGACCTCCCAGTCCGTCCTGGTGCTGCCGCGGGGCACCAGCACCGGGTCGCCGGGACCGACCACCGTGTCGGCCGCCTTGAGGAAGACCACCGGCTCGGTGGGCAGCGCCGCCCCGGTCTCGGCGGCGTGGTCGCGGTAGTTCAACCCGATGCAGACGATCTTCCCGGGGTGCAGCGGGGGGCCGATCCGCAGCCCGGTGCCGTCGATCGGCGGGAGTTCGTGCGCGGTGATGCCGGCCAGGCGGGCCAGCCCGTCGGTGGCCAGGAAGGCGGGGTCGACGTCGTCGATCACGCCGCTGAGGTCCCGGAGTCGGCCGGTCTCGTCGAGCAGTGCGGGCGTCTCCCGCCCCGGCGGGCCTACTCGCAGCAGCTTCACCGTCACCCCCAGATACCGCGACGCGAACGAGTCGCAAGACGTGTGATGTCTATCAGGTGATCGTGACGCCTCACAAGGCCCATGGTGGACGGCGGCTCTCCTCGGTCGGCGTGGTCGGGTGGCCCGACCGGGTCGCAGGTCCCGCCCGGCGCAGGGCCGTCCGACCTGTCCGCGGGGGACTCCGGCCGCTGGTCCGCGCCACGTCCGCACGCTGCACTGGAAGCAGGACGGAGAGGAGTGAGGACGATGTCGTACCTGATTGTCGTCGGTGTCGACGGTTCGGACGGTGGGCGACGTGCCCTGCGCTGGGCGGTCGGTGAGGCGGCCGAGCGCAACGGCACCGTGCAGGCGGTGATCGCCTGGCGGTGGGACGGCCTGGACGGTGGGGCCATGGTCGCGCCGAACCCGTTCGAGGAGGAGGAACGGGCCACGGACCTGCTGGCCCGGGAGATCGGCGAGGTCACCGGAGGTACGGCGACGGTACCGGTCTCGGTCGAGGTCGTCGAGGGGCGGCCGGCCGATGTGCTCACCGCCGCCGCCCGTGGCGCCGACCTGCTGGTGCTGGGCAGCCACGGGCACGGCCGGCTGCGGCACACCGTGCTCGGCTCGGTCAGTGAGGAGTGCGTACGCAAGGCGACCTGCCCGGTGGTGGTGATCCCGGTGCCGGTGACGGCGTCGGGCGGTCCGGTCGTGCCGGCGGTGCCGGCCTGACAGCGGCCGACGGAGGTTGCCGATCTCTGTCATGCTCTGGACCGTGACGACCGGCCAACCTCGTTCCCGTCGCCGAGCCCGCCGGACCAGGCCCGGGCTCCTGTTCACCCTCGGAATCGTGGTCGCGCTGGTCGTGGCAGCGGTGATCGTGCTGCGGCCGGCGGGGCCCCGCCCGCTGTTCCAGATGCCGGTCGGCTGCGGGGAGACGTGGCAGCTCGGCACCTATCCCGGGCACGGTGACTACGACGTGGACTTCTTCCCGCTCTCCGGTGACCCGTGGGGGCAGCCGGTGCTGGCGTCGTACGAGGGCACCGTCACGGTGGCCGGGATCAACGGGTCGCTGGGTGGGCGTACCCCGGAGAACCCGGACGGACCCCGGGGCCGTGGTGGTGGCTACTGGGTGAAGATCGACCACGGCGGTCGGTGGGAGACGCAGTACCTGCACCTGCTGGAGCCGCCGATGGTGGAAGCCGGCGAGCGGGTCGTCCAGGGCCAGCAGATCGGGCGGATCGGCAGCACCGGCAACTCCGGCGCGCCGCACCTGCACTACGAGCAGCGCCGGGGCTGGCAGAAGGTGGAGACCTTCTTCGACGGCGTCCCGTCGGGCATCACCGTCGATGACGCCGAGTACACGGTCCGCCGGACCAGCAACAACTGTCCGTAGCGGAGATCTGTGGTCAGTATCAGTACCCGGTGGCCCGAGCCGCCGATCGGCCCTTGGGCTGCCGCGCCGGGCCGGGCCGGGTCACAGCTTGACGGCGATCGGGGATGGTCACCGGTCCGAGCCCTGTCGACCAGCGGGATCACGGGTTAGCGTGGGCGAACGGGTGGACCGCCAGTAGGGTAATTTGCCACGTTTTGTGTTGACATCGGCTGACCAGGGAGCCAGACTCGCAAGCTCTTCGACCGCCGGAGAAGGAATCCAGGGGAGGACCATGTCCAGGACCAGATTCAGGTTGGCCGGCGCGACGATCGCCCTGATGCTCGCCGCCGTGGCGGGATGCAGTGGCGGCGAGGGCGTCGACGTCGACGGCAACGACGGGGCAGGTGCCGGGGGTGTGCTCAACGCCGCGATCGGCGGCGAGCCGGATCAGCTCGATCCACACAAGACCTCCGCCTACTACAGCTTCCAGGTGCTGGAGAACGTCTTCGACACCCTCGTCGAGCCGGACGAGAACCTGGAGATGAAGCCTGCCCTGGCCACCGAGTGGACCACCAGCGACGACCAGCTGACCTGGACGTTCACCCTCCGCGAGGGCGTCACGTTCTCCGACGGTTCGCCGCTGACCGCCGAGGACGTCGTCTACTCGTACAACCGGATCATCGACGAGAAGCTGAACAACGCGTACAAGTTCGGCACGGTGAAGTCGATCGAGGCCGCCGACCCGAAGACCGTCGTGGTGACGCTCAACGCGCCGACGCCGAACCTGCTGGCCAACCTGGGTGGCTTCAAGGGCGTGGCGATCGTGCAGAAGTCCAATGTGGAGTCCGGCGAGATCACGACCAAGCCGGTGGGCAGCGGCCCGTTCGTCGTGGAGAACTACAGCTCCGGCGACAGCATCCGGCTGGTCCGCAATGACAACTACTGGGGCGAGAAGCCCAAACTGGACGGCGTCCGGTTCACCTTCGTCAGCGACCCCACCGTCGCCCTGCAGAACCTGCGCGGCGGTGAGGTGCACTGGACCGACAACCTGCCACCGCAGCAGGTGCCCGGGCTACTCGACGGGGACGACCCGACGGTGCGGTCGGTACCGTCGACCGACTACTGGTACCTCTCGCTGAACCAGGCGCGTAAGCCGTACGACGATGTCAACGTCCGCCGGGCGATCGCCTTCGCGCTGGACCGCGAGGCGATCACCAAGGCCGCGAAGTTCGGGCTGGCGACGGTCAACCAGACGGCCATTCCGCGCAACAGCGCCTTCTACTACGAGTACGCGCCGTACTCGCACGACGTCAACCAGGCCCGGCAGCTGCTCGACCAGGCCGGCGTCAGCGGGCTGACCATGGACCTGATGGTCACCAGCGAGTACCCGGAGACGGTCACCGCCGCCCAGGTCATCGCCGCGCAGCTGGAAGCCGTCGGGATCACCGTCAAGATCCGTACGCTGGACTTCGCGCAGTGGCTCGACGAGCAGGGCGCGGGCTCGTTCGACTCGTTCATGCTCGGCTGGCTGGGCAACATCGACCCGGACGAGTTCTACTACGCGCAGCACCACAGCGACGGCTCGTTCAACTTCCACAAGTACGCCAACTCGACCGTGGACCGCCTGCTCGACCAGGCCCGGACGGAGACCGACCAGGCCGCCCGCAAGCAGCGGTACGAGCAGGTGGCCAAGCAGATCGTGGACGACGCCAGCTACATCTACCTCTACAACCCCGACGTCGCCCAGGGCTGGTCGAAGCAGGTCACCGGCTACGAGGTACGCACGGACAGAGCCATCCGCTTCCGCGAGGTCGCACTCGCACGGTGACCTGGCGGGGGACCTCTCAGATGGCCCGTTTCGTAATCCGTCGGCTGTTGCAGTCGGCAGTCGTGCTACTCGGCGTGACGCTCGTGGTGTTCCTGCTGCTCCAGTTGGTGCCGGGCGACCCTGTACGGGTCGCCCTCGGCACCCGCTTCGACCCGCAGACGTACGAGGCGCTGCGCGCCCGTGCGGGGCTCGACCAGCCGTTGGTGGTGCAGTACTTCGACTACCTGCGACGGGCGTTGACCGGCGACCTCGGGGTCAGCTTCCGTAGCGGACGCCCGGTCACCGCGATCGTGCTGGAGCGGCTGCCGGCGACACTGTCGCTGGCGGTCACCGCGGTGCTGTTCGCGGTCGTGATCGCCTTTCCGCTGGGGATCGTCTCGGCCATCCGCAGCGGTTCGCTGGTCGACCACGCGGCGCGGGTGTTCAGCCAGTTCGGTGTCTCGGTGCCGGACTTCTGGATGGGCATCATGGCGATCCTGCTCTTCTCCGGGGTGCTCGGTTGGTTGCCCCCGTCGGGGTACGTCGCGCTCACCGAGGATCCGGGCCGCTGGGCCTCCCACGTGGCGTTGCCCGCCGCCACGGTCGGCCTGGTGACCGCCTCGATCCTCACCCGCTTCGTGCGCTCGTCGATGTTGGAGGTGCTCTCCGAGGACTACGTGCGTACCGCCGAGGCGAAGGGGCTGCGGACCCGGGTGGTGGTGTTGCGGCACGTGCTGCGCAACGCCCTGATCCCGGTGGTGACCGTGGTGGCGGTGCAGTTGGCCAGTCTGCTCGGCGGGGTGATCGTGATCGAGGTGCTGTTCGCCTGGCCCGGTATCGGGCGGCTGACGTACGACGCCGTCGCGGCCCGGGACTACCCGGTGCTCCAGGGTGCGGTGCTGCTGGTGGCGGCGCTGTTCCTGCTGGTCAACCTGGTGGTCGACATCCTCTACGCCCGCCTCGACCCGAGGATCACGGTCAAGTGAGCGGCGTACGGATGATCAACCGGGACGGTCAGCTGGGCCGGGCGTTGTCGGCGCTGCGGCGGGATCCGCTGGCGCTCACCGGAAGTTTGGTCCTGGTGGTGCTGGTCGTGGTGGGCGTGGGCGGGGCCTGGCTGGCGCCGTCGGGGATCAACGAGGTCGACGTCGACCGGATGCTGCAACCACCGAGCTGGGCGCACCCGTTCGGCACCGACGAGCTGGGCCGCGACGTGCTCAGCCGGGTCATGGTCGCCGCCCGGGTGTCGTTGCAGGTCGGCCTGGTCAGCGTCGGGATCGCGCTGACGGTGGGGGTGACCCTCGGGTTGTTCGCCGGCTACTACCGGGGCTGGCTCGACAACGTGGTGATGCGCTGCATGGACGTGCTGTTCGCGTTCCCGGTGCTGCTGCTGGCGGTGGCGATCGTGGCGGTGCTCGGCCCGGGGTTGCTCACCGCGATGGTGGCGATCGGGGTGGTCTACACGCCGATCTTCGCCCGGGTGACCCGAGCCGGCGTGCTCTCGGTGCGGGAACAGGTGTTCGTCCGGGCCGCGGTGTCGGTCGGCGCGTCCGACCTGCGGATCATGCGTCGACACGTGCTGCCGAACATCGCGGCCCCGTTGATCGTGCAGACGTCGCTGTCCCTGGCCTTCGCGATCCTCTCCGAGGCGGCGTTGTCCTTCCTCGGCCTCGGCGTCCAGCCACCCGATCCCGCCTGGGGTCGGATGCTGTTCGACGGTCGCGGGTTCGTCACCGAGGCGTGGTGGCTGGGCGTCTTCCCCGGCGCGGCGATCTTCCTGACCGTCCTGGCGTTCAACCTGGTCGGTGACGCGCTGCGGGACGTGCTCGATCCCCGCCAGCTCACCGTCAACGAAGCCAGGAGGAGCACGTCATGAAACCCGTGCTGGCCGTCGAGGACCTCACCGTCACCATCGACACCCGGCGGGGACCGGCCCGTGCGGTCGCCGGGGTCGACTGGGCGGTGCGGCCGGGGGAGACGCTGGCGCTGGTGGGGGAGTCCGGCAGCGGCAAGAGCATGAGCGTGCTCGCCGCGACCGGGCTGGCACCCCGTACCGCCCGGGTGTCCGGGCGGATCCACCTGCTCGACACGGAGTTGACCGGGCTGCCCGAGCAACGTCGTCGTCGGCTGCGTGGGCGGCACGTCGGATTCGTCTTCCAGGATCCGATGACCTCGCTCAACCCGGTGCTCACCGTCGGCCGGCAGGTCGTCGAGGCCGCCCAGGAACACCTCGGGCTGACCCGGAGGGCCGCCCGGTCCCGCGCCGTCGAGCTGCTGGACCTGGTCGGCATCCCGTCGGCCGGGCAGCGGGTGGACGCGTACCCGCACCAGTTCTCCGGCGGGATGCGCCAGCGGGTGGTGATCGCCATGGCGTTGGCCTGTGAGCCGGATCTGCTGATCGCCGACGAACCGACCACGGCCCTCGACGTGACCACCCAGGCCCAGATCGTCGAGCTCGTCGCCGACCTGCAACGCCGCCTCGGCACGGCGGTCGTCTGGATCACGCATGACCTCGGTGTGGTCGCCGGCATCGCCGACACCGTGGCGGTCATGTACGCGGGCCGGATCCTCGAACAGGGGCCGGTCGACGCCGTCTTCGGCGCGCCGTCGCATCCGTACACCCGGGCGTTGCTGGCCGCCCGCCCGGACCCGGCGGCCGGTGACGCCGATCTGGTCACCATCGCCGGTGCGCCGCCGAGCCCGTTGGACCTGCCGCCGGGCTGCGCGTTCTGGCCCCGCTGCCCGGTGCGGGGCGACGCGCGCTGTGAGCACGAGATGCCGCCGCTGGTGCCGGTCTCGGCCGGGCACCAGGTGCGGACCTTCTATCCGCAGGCGACCGACCGGAGGGACTGACAGGTGAGCGAGGTGGTGGCCGCACTCGACGATCTGGCCGTGTGGTTCCCGACGGCGGCCGGTGTGGTCCGCGCCGTCGACGGCGTGTCGTTGCAGATCCGGCGGGGCGAGACGCTGGGGTTGGTCGGCGAGTCCGGCAGCGGCAAGTCGACCACCGGGCTGGCCCTGCTGCGGCTGGTGGATCCCACCGCCGGCACGGTCCGGGTCGCGGGTGAGGACGTCACCCGGTGGTCCCGGCGGCAACTGCGGACGCTGCGTCGCCGGGTGGCGATGGTGTTCCAGGATCCGCAGGCGTCCCTGGACCCTCGACTCACCATCGGGGCGAGCATCGCCGAGCCGCTGATCGTGCACCGGCTCGTCGACGGTGCCGCGGCCCGACGCCGCCGCGTCGACGAACTGCTCGACATGGTCGGGTTGCGCGGTGACCTGGCCGACCGGCATCCCCACGAACTCTCCGGCGGCCAGCGGCAGCGGGTCGGCATCGCCCGTGCCCTGGCCGGCGAACCGGACCTGATCGTGCTGGACGAACCGATCGCCTCGCTCGATCTGAGCGTGCAGGCACAGATCATGAACCTGCTCCGTCGCCTGCAACGGGATCTCGGCCTGACGTACCTCTTCATCGCCCACGACCTCGCCGCCGTCGAGCACATGAGTGACCGGATGGCGGTGATGTACCTGGGGCGGATCGTGGAGAGCGGCACACCGACGCAGATCTGGCAGGCTCCGGCGCACCCGTACACCGCCGCGTTGTTGTCGGCGGTGCCGGTCGCCGACCCGCAGGTCGAGCGGGACCGCCGTCGGATCATCCTCAGTGGAGACATCCCCAGCCCGGTGGACCCGCCGGGCGGCTGCCGGTTCCGCACCCGCTGCCCCCAGGCGCGGCCGGAGTGCGCCGAGACCGATCCGGTGTTGGCCGAGGTCGCCCCGGAGCACCGCGCGGCGTGCCTGTTCGCCGGGGAGGCCGTGCGCGCGATGCGGGCGGCCTGAACGCCCACGCCACCACCGTTGCCGGCTCCGTCCGTCCGTAGTCGTACCGCATCACCGTCGGCATCTTGACGATGGTGACCTCCACCCTGTCCACTATCCCTACATGTTTTGTGTGGAATAGTGGGACGGGGGTGGGGTCGTGCACATCTCGGCGCGGTCGGATTACGCCGTCCGGGCGATGCTGGCGGTGGCGCAGCATCACCCGGAGGTGGTGAAGGCGGCGGTGCTGGCGGCCAGCCAGGACATTCCGTACCCCTTCTTGCAGGGCATCCTGCTCGACCTGCGACGTGCCGGTCTGCTGCACAGCCTGCGCGGCACCGACGGTGGCTACGCGTTGACCCGGTCGCCGGCCGAGATCGCGGTGGGGGACGTGCTGCGGGCCACCGCAGGTGCGTTGACCACGGTCCGGGGGGCGCCCGCCGAGGTGGCGACGTACCACGGTGTGGCGACCGGTCTGGGCGAGGTGTGGCTGTCGGTGCACCGGGCCATCGAGGGGGTGGTCGACCGGACGAGCCTTGCCGACCTGCTCGAGCGCGAGCATCCGGGGCGGCGGCCGGTGGTCGACCAGGGCACCGGCGCGGCGTGACGGCGTCGCGGTGCCCCGGTGTCGGTCAGGTGTCCGACACCAAGGCTTGAAAACCTGTCGAGTTAGTGGGATATTCGGTTCGCGATCGACGTGGTCGATCGCGGGCTCGCCGTACGGCTGTGCGGCGATCGTTCTGGTGGTGCGCGCCGGGCATCGAGGCTCGGGGCGTGATCCGCGTCCGTCGTGTCCGTCCAATGTGACGGCATGATGCTGGGCAAATTACCTATTTAACCAGTCGGATTTATATAGTGCGGGGCACTGGAGGAGGACGGGTTCGCAGATGAGGCACCGGATCAGAGCAGTCAGCGCCCTGGCCGTGGTCGTCGGCCTGGCCTTGGCGGGCTGCGGTGGCGGGGACGCCGCCAGCGGTAACGCCACGTTGAGCATCGTCGGTTTCGCGGTACCCGAGGCGGCGAACAAGGCCATCGCCGCGGAATGGAACAAGACCGAGGCGGGCAAGGGGGTGCGGTTCCGCACCTCGTACGGCGCGTCCGGCGACCAGAGTCGAGCCGTCGTCTCCGGGCTGAAGGCCGACTACGTCCACTTCTCCGTCAGCAGCGACGTGACCCGGCTGGTCGAGGCCGGTCTCGTCGACGAGAGCTGGGACGACGGGCCGAACAAGGGCATCGTCTCCTCGTCGGTGGTGGTCCTCGCCGTGCGCCAGGGCAACCCGAAGAACATCCAGGGCTGGGACGACCTGATCAAGCCGGGGATCGGCATCGTCACGCCGAACCCCGCCTCGTCGGGCGCCGCCCGCTGGAACGCCCTCGCCGCCTGGGGACACATCGCCGCCAACGGCGGCACCGACGCCCAGGCCGAGGAGTTCCTCAACAAGCTCTTCGCCAACGTGGTGTCGCTGCCCGGCAGCGGTCGGGACGCCACGACCACGTTCCTCGGCGGCACCGGCGACGTGCTGCTGGCCTACGAGAACGAGACCATCCTGGCCCGGCAGAAGGGCGAAGAACTGGACTGGGTGCTGCCCGCCACCACCCTGCTGATCGAGAACCCGGGCGCCGTCCTCTCCAACGCCGACCCGAAGGCGAAGGAGTGGCTCGACTTCGTGCTCGGCCCGCAGGGTCAGCGGCAGTTCGCGCTGACCGGTTTCCGACCGATCATCGAGGGCGTCGACACCAGCGGCATCGAGGGCGTCCTCGACCCGAACGACCCGTTCCCGGCACCGCAGAAGCTGCTGACGGTCGACAAGGACTTCGAGAGCTGGTCGGCGTTGTCGAAGAAGTTCTTCGACGAGAATGACGGCATCGTCACCAAGGTCATCGCGGCCTCCGGGAAGGCGAAGTGACCTCGACGGCTGTGACACCGGACCGGCCGGCGGGCGACCGCCGGCCGGTCCGGGCCGGTCTGCCGCTGACCCGGCTCTCCGGTCTGGGCCTCGGTGTCGCCATGGTGTGGTTCAGCCTGCTGGTGCTGATTCCGCTCGCCGCGGTGGTGGTGACCGCCTCCGAAGGCGGATGGGACGGTTTCTGGCAGACGGCCACCAACGAGCAGACCGCCGCCACCCTGCGGCTGACCGTGGGGACCGCGCTGCTCGTCACGCTGGTGAACATCGTCATGGGCACCCTGATCGCCTGGGTGCTGGTGCGCGACAACTTCGTCGGTAAGCGGGCGCTCGAAGTCCTCATCGACGTGCCGTTCGCGCTGCCGACGATCGTCGCCGGTCTGGTGCTGCTGTCGCTGTACGGGCCGGACAGCCCGCTCGGCGTCAACGTCGCCAACACCCGGGTCGCGGTGTTCCTCGCCTTCCTCTTCGTCACACTGCCCTTCATCGTGCGGACGGTGCAGCCGGTGCTGGCCGAACTCGATCCGGAGGTCGAGGAGGCGGCGGCCTCGCTGGGCGCGAGCCGGTTCGTCACGTTCCGACGGATCATCCTGCCCAGCCTCACCCCGGCCATCGCGGCCGGGGCCGCGCTGTCGTTCGCCCGCGCCGTCGGCGAGTACGGCTCCCTGGTCCTGCTCTCCGGCAACCTGCCGATGCGTACCGAGGTGGCCTCGGTACGGATCCTCAGCAGCATCGAGAACGACAACCCGGACAGCGCGGCGGCGGTCGCGGTGATGCTGCTGGCCGTCTCGCTCACCGTCATCGTGGTCCTCGACGTCATCCAGCGGAGGGTGGTGCGCCGTGGCTGACAGTTCGATCGCCACCCGTAGCCCGGTCGGTCGACGCCCCGGTCGCCACCTGCTGCGGCTCGTGGTGGTGGCGTACCTGTTCTTCCTGGTGGCCTGGCCGTTGTACCTGGTGGGAAGCAACGCCTTCACCGACGGGTTCACCAGCTTCGAGGACATCCTCACCGACCCCGACGTGACCCACGCGTTGCGACTCACCGTGGTGATCGCGGTGGCCGCCGTGGTCATCAACACCGTGTTCGGTGTCGGCATCTCGATCCTGTTGGTCCGTTACGACTTCCCCGGCAAGCGGGTGCTCAACGCGTTGCTCGACGTGCCGCTGTCGGTCTCCCCGATCGTCGTCGGGCTCGCGTTGATCCTGGTCTACGGCGGTCGCGACGGCTGGTTCGGTCCGACCCTGGAGTCGGCCGGAATTCAGATCATCTTCGCGGTGCCGGGCATGGTGATGGCCACCGTCTTCGTCGCCCTGCCGCTGGTCATCCGGGAGGTCGTGCCGGTCTTGCAGGAGGTCGGCGACGAGCAGGAACAGGCCGCCCGCAGCCTCGGCGCCAACGCCTGGCAGACGTTCCGCCGGATCACGCTGCCGTCCATCAAGTGGGGCGTGATCTACGGCGTCGTGCTCAGCCTCGCCCGCTCGCTCGGCGAGTTCGGCGCGGTCAAGGTGGTCTCCGGCAACGTGCTCGGTGACACCCGCACGGCCACCCTCGTGGTGGAGGAGAAGTACCTCAACTTCGACAAGGGCGGAGCGTACGCCACGGCCTTCCTCCTCGCCCTCGTCGCGGTGGCCTGCATCATCGTCGTATCCGTTCTCAGGCCGAAGGAAGAGCGTTGAGCATCGAGATCTCCAACGTCGGCAAGCGGTTCGCGGACTTCGTCGCACTCGACGACGTGTCGGTGAGCATCCCGGCCGGTCGGCTCACGGCGTTGCTGGGCCCCTCCGGTGGCGGCAAGTCCACCCTGCTTCGGATCATCGCGGGACTGGAGCGCGCCGACACCGGACGCGTCGAGATCGACGGTGTGGATGCCACCACGCTGCCCCCGCAGAAGCGCAACGTCGGATTCGTGTTCCAGCACTACGCGGCCTTCAAGCACCTGTCGGTACGCCGTAACGTGGCCTTCGGTCTGGAGATCCGCAAACGGTCCAAGGAGGAGATCCGTCGGCGGGTCGACGAGCTGCTCGCCCTGGTGCACCTCGGACAGTTCGGTGACCGGCTGCCCACGCAGCTCTCCGGCGGGCAGCGGCAGCGGATGGCGCTCGCCCGTGCCCTGGCCGTGGAGCCGGCGGTGTTGCTGCTCGACGAGCCGTTCGGCGCCCTCGACGCCAAGGTCCGCAAGGAACTGCGGGACTGGCTGCGTCGGCTGCACGACGAGGTGCACGTGACCACCGTCTTCGTCACCCACGACCAGGAGGAGGCACTGGAGGTCGCCGACGAGATCGTGGTGATCAACGAGGGGAGGGTGGAACAGATCGGCTCGCCGGACGACCTCTACGACCGCCCGGCGAACGAGTTCGTCATGCGGTTCCTCGGCCCGGTCACCCAACTCGGCGACCAACTCGTGCGTCCGCACGACCTCCAGCTCTCCACCGACTCGGGCGACGGGGTGCCTGGCCGGGTCGCCCGGGTCACCCGGATCGGCTTCGAGATCCGGGTCGAGGTCACCACCGCCGACGGACAGCCGGTCACGGTGACCCTCACCCGCAACGAGTTCCTCGCCCTCGGCATCGGGACCGGTGACGACGTGCGCCTCCGGATCGCCCCGAACAGCCCCACCACGGCGGTGTCCACGCCCGCGCAGCGGGCCGACCTCGCCGCCGCCAACAGCTAGGGTCCTGCGTCGAGGTCCTCGGCCGAGCCGAGGACCTCGACGCAGGCCCTGAAGCCGCTGCCGAACGTTCACCGGGCCGGTGTCCGATGGTGTCGGGGCCGGTCCGGGAACGACCTCACTCACCCACGGATCGCGCGACCAGGCCGACCGACGGGTCGTAGCGGACCGGGACGGGATCGCTGAGTTCGCCGACGAACTCGCCGTCGGTGTGCTCGACGAAGCCGATCAGGGACCAGCCGTCACCGTCCGGGACCAGGCGTGGGGCGTACAGGTGGGGTTGGGCGACCGGCCGGGCGGCGGCGACGTCCCAGGGGCCGCGTACCGTCGGGCCGGTGGCGACCCAGATCCGCTGCCCGGCCTCCCGGTCGGCGGCGAAGGCGTTGGTGCAGAACAGCAGCAGGGGCTGCCCGTCGACGACGGCGACCTGCGGTACCTCCAGGTGACCGAACCCGGCCGGGGCGGACAGCGGCGGTCGCACCGTCCAGTTCACCAGGTCCGGTGAGGTCGCGTGGCCGACGACCCCGCGCGCGTCGCCTGGTCCCTGGTTGCCGCGTGCGGTGACGAGCATGTGCCAGCCGTCGCCGTCCGGGTCCGGGAAGACCCACGGGTCGCGCCACGCCTCCTCGTACCACATCTCGTGATCGAGCAGCTCGTACCAGGTCGGGTCGGCCTCCACCACCGGGCCGCAGCCGTGCCGGTGCCAGCTGACCAGGTCGTCGGAGACGGCCAGGCCGATGCGCTGGACCAGACCGTCCTCCGCCCGGCTGACCCCGGTGTAGAAGAGGTACCACCGCTGGTCCGGGCCGCGTACCGTGCAGCCGGTCCAGGTCGCCAGGTCGTCCCAGGCGGGCGCGTCGGCGGGCACCAGGGCGTCGGCGCGCAGGTCCCAGGAGCGCAGGTCGGTGGAGACGGCGTGGCCGATCGAGGCCCGCCGATGGCGACGGTGTGGGTCGAGTAGGGCCCGCGACGCGCGCAGGAAGAACGCGTGCCAGCGGCCGTCGTCGTCCTGGGCGTACCAGCTGTCCCACACCCAGTGGTCGGGCAGTCGAAGCATGGCCGGAAACGTACCAGTGAATCGGTTTAGCGGCTATGGCGGGTGGTGGTCTGCCCGGCTCAGGGACGGTCGGATCAGTCGGCGGGAGCGGCCACGGACCCTCGCCGCCGCATCGGCATCGGGACGAACGACGTGGCGGCGTCGCCGCCGTCGAGCAGCACCTCCACCGCTCGGCGGCCCATCTGTTCGTGCGGCAGCGCCGCGGTGGACAGCCCCGGACGCAGCCACGCGGCGATCGGGTCGTCGTCGAAGGAGATCACCGAGAGGTCGTCGGGGATGGTGAGTCCGGCCTCGCCGAGCGCCTGGTACGCGCCGAAGGCGAGGCGGTCGTTCATGCAGATCACCGCGGTGGGGCGGGTCGGGTGCTCCAGCAGCTCACGCATGGCGTTGTGGCCGTGTTCCGGCAACCACTCCGGGCAGAAACTCTCCTCCAGCAGCGAGACCCCGGCGGCGGCGAGGGTGGCCCGGATGCCTCGCAGTCGGGCGTCGGCGGCCAGGGAGACCTCCGGGTCCTGTTCCTTCTCCAGGTTGCGACCGATCAGGGCGATCCGGTCCCGGTGACCGGAAGCGAGCAGCGCCTCGGCCGCCGCCGCGCCGGCCCCCTCGTCGTCGGGAAGCACGCAGGGCAGCGGCTCGGGACTGGTGGCGTTGAGCAGCACCACCGGGCCGCCGAGGATGGCCGGCGGCACCGCCAGCCGACGGGTCGCCATGGCGGCGTAGACCACGCCGTCGACCTGGCGGTCGAGGATCGCCTCGATGGCGTACCGCTCGAACGTCGGGTCCCCCTGCGTCTCGGTGATCAGCAGGGCGTGGTCCCGCTCGCGGGCGGCGTCCAGCGCGCCACGGATGAGGCCACCGGCGAAGCGGGTGGTGGCGACGATGTCGGAGACGAACGCGATGGTGGCGGTCTTGCGGGTACGCAGGCTGCGGGCGGCCACGTTGGGGCGGTAGCCGAGCTCCTCGGCCGCCGCGAAGACCCGTTGGTGCGCCTCGGCGGAGAGCCTGGTGCCCTCGCGCCCGTTGAGCACCATCGACGCGGCGGTCTTGGACAGACCGGCGCGTCGTGCCACGTCGGCCAACGTCGCTCTCTCACGACCCATGTGCGTCCTCCGTTCACGGCGGCCGTCCCGATGCCGTCGTCGTCCCATCATCGCGCGTCGAGTCACCCCCGTGGCGCCGGCGGCGTGTCCCGTCGGCGCCACGGAGGTGGCGGGCCATCTGTTTCCAGACCGTTGCGAACTCGTCCTTGACAGTCACCGGGCGACGCGCGCATGCTCTGCTAAATCAGTTTAGCGACGAGTTTCGGCTCTGCGGTGGACGCCTCGCGCCTACCGATGTCGTATTGGGTACCGCGCGCCGCGCGCCGGAGTTTCGGCACGCGACGGGCGCGACATGTGGTGGTCGGCGGACCGATGGCCGCAGGTCGCCACGAACGGCCGTCACAACCGGCTCGGCGCGCGGATGAGTCAAGGAGCAAGAGGTGCCGGAGTTCTCGACGAGATTCACCCGACGCCGGGTGGCGTTGCTGACGCCACTACTGGCCGTCGGTCTGGCTGTCACCGGCTGTAGCGCGCCCGGTTCGGAGCAGACCCCCTCCGGGGACTCCGACGCCCCGGTCAGCACCGAGCTGGGGACCGACCCAATCACCCTCGAAATGTACGCCGAGACCGGCTTCCCGCTGGCCAAGGCGCTCGCGGAGGAGTTCACCAAGCAACACCCGAACGTCACGTTCAACATCCGTGAGGACCAGTTCACGGTGATCACGGAGAACGCGCCCCGGGTGCTCGCCTCGGACAACGCGCCCGACCTCATCCGGCTGCCCACCATGGTCGACCTGGTCAAGGACGGGCTGCTGAAGAACCTGGACCCGTACTTCGACGCGTACGGCTGGGACGCCTTCCCCGCCTCCCAGCTGATCCAGCTGCGCCTGTCCGACGGTGGGGCGGTGCGGGGCAGCGGATCGCTGTACGGCATGGGCCTGGGTTACAGCGTGACCGGCGTCTTCTACAACCTCAAGCAGGCCGAGCAGATCGGCATGACCCAGCCGCCGGCCACCATCGCCGAGTTCGAGGACCTGCTGGCCAAGGCGAAGGCCGCCGACCTGCTGCCGATCATGCAGTTCAACAAGAACACCGCGGGTATCAACTTCCCGCACCAGGCATTGCAGAACCAGTACGGCGACCCGAACGCCATCGCCGACTGGATCTTCCAGAAGCCGGGCGCGACCTTCGACACGCCGGCCGCGCTCAAGGCCACCCAGACCATCCAGAAGTGGGCCGAGGCCGGTTACTTCCCGAAGGACGCGAACGCCATCGACTACACGGCGATGATGGGCGAGTTCCAGAAGGGCAACGGCCTGTTCATGTTCAACGGCGACTGGGAGTCGGGGAACCTGGACAAGAACATGGCCGGCGAGGTCGGCTTCTTCCTCTTCCCGGGGGAGACCGCCGACGCCAAGCGGGTCGCCATGTCCGCGCCGAACACGTTCGGCGTCGGTGCCCGGGCGAAGAACCCGGACGCCGCCGCCTTCTTCCTCAACTGGGCGCACACCAACGACAAGGCCCGCGAGATCTCGGTGACCATCGGCGGCTCGCACCCGGGCGGCCCGGCCGACCTCGCCCTACCGCCGGTGGTGGAGGGAACCGTGCTGGCCGAGACGCTCAAGGCGTCCCAGCAGCTCGGGGCGGACAACGGCGCGGTCGACTTCACCGCGAACGCGACCGGCGGCATCTTCGCCGCGGCCATCACCCCTGAGATGCAGAAGCTGATCGCCGGACAACAGACCCCCGAGGGGTACGTGAAGGCGGTCCAGGCCGAATACGAGAAGGAACTGTCCCGATGACGTCTGCCCTCGGCAGCGCCCCGGCCGGGTCGGACACCGCGTCCCGACCCGGCCGGGGGGACACCCGGGCACCCGTGCGGCTCCACCAGAAGCGGTGGGGCCGCACGGTCCGGTGGGCCGGGTGGCTCTGGGTGCTGCCCGCACTGGTCATGTACGGCATCTTCGTGCTGCGTCCGCTCGTGTTGACCGTGCAGTACTCGCTGTACCACTGGAACGGCATCGGCGCGGCCCGCTGGGCGGGGCTGGACAACTACCTCACCGTCTTCACCGACCGCGACCTGTTGAAGATCATTTCGAACGCCTTCATCCTGATCATCTTCTTCAGCTTCATCCCCGTCCTCCTCGGCCTGCTGGTGGCCAGCCTGGTCCGGCGGATCACCACCGGCCCGGCTGGCACGCTGGTCCGGACCGTGCTGTTCCTGCCCCAGGTGATCCCGCTCGTCGCGGCCGGCATCGCCTGGAGTTGGGTGCTCTCCACCAACGGCCTGGTCAACCAGGCGCTGCGGGCCGTCGGGCTGGACGTCGTCACCCGGGCCTGGCTCGGCGAGTTCAGCACCGCGCTGCCGGCCGTGGGCGTGATCGGCACCTGGGTCATGCTCGGCCTCTGCACGATCCTGCTGATCACCGGCATGAGCAAGATCGACCCCTCGCTCTACGAGGCCGCGCGCATCGACGGCGCCGGTCCGGTACGCGAGTTCTTCGCGGTGACCCTGCCCAGCCTGCGTCAGGAGATCGGGATCTGCCTGACCGTGACCATCATCGCGGCGCTGGCCAGCTTCGACATCGTCTACATCTCCACCAGCGGTGGACCGGGCATCCAGACCACCGTGCCCGGCCTGGAGATCTATCGGCTCGCCTTCTCCCAGCGTCAGGTCGGCCTCGCCTCGGCCCTCGCGGTGGTGCTGATGCTGCTGGTGCTGGTGTGCGTCCTGCCGATCCAGCGGCTGACCCGGGGAGAGAAGTGATGAACCTGACCACCCGCAGCGAGCGGCTGACCGGACGCATCTTCCTGATCGCGCTGGTCGTGGTTACCCTGCTGCCGTTCCTGAGCATGTTGTCGGCGGCCCTGCAACCACGCGGCACCGTGCCCACCGGCCTGGCCTGGCCCAGCGATCCACAGTGGGGCAACTTCGCCGACGCCTTCACCGCCGCCAACATGGGCGCGCTGCTGAAGTCGAGCGCGCTGATCGTGGCCGGGGTGGTGCCGGCCGGTGTGCTCATCGCGACCATGGCCGGATTCGGCCTCGGTCACCTGCGGGTGCCCGGCGGTCACATCGCCTTCGGGCTGCTGCTGCTCGGCCTCACCCTGCCCTTCGAGGCGGTGGTGACCCCGCTGTACTACCAGATGCGGGACCTGGGCCTGCTCAACACGCGATGGGCGATCGTCCTGCCGTTGATCGGCCTCTACATGCCGTTCGCGGTCTTCTGGATGCGCGCCCACTTCATCAACGTGCCCCGCGAACTGTCCGAGGCGGCACGGGTCGACGGCAGCAACACCTGGCAGCTGTTCTGGCGGGTCCACGTGCCGTTGGCCCGGCCGGCCATCGCCTCGCTGACGATCCTGCTGTTCCTGTGGACGTGGAACCAGTTCCTGCTGGCCATCGTGCTCGTCGACGACGCGACGAAGCGGACGATGGCCGGTGCGCTCGGCGCCTTCCAGGGGCAGTGGGGAACAGATCTGGTGCTGCTCTGCGCTGGCTCTCTGCTCATCCTCACGCCTACCCTCATCGTATTCCTGATCTTCCAACGGCAGTTCATCAAGGCTCTGCTCCAAGGCTCCGTGAAGGGATAGCTGGCGTGAGTGACACCCCCCAGATCCACGGTGACGTCGACGAGGGCTTCGGTCGGGTCGCCGACGTGTTCCGGGACAACTTCGCCCACCGTCAGGAGGTGGGTGCGGCCGTCGCGGTGTACCTGCGCGGCCGGAAGGTCGTCGACCTGCACGGCGGAGTCGCCGACCCGAGGTCGGGACGTGCGTGGTCGGCGGAAACCCCCGCCGTCGTCTTCTCCTGCACGAAGGGGATGATGACGATCTGCGCGTACCTGCTGGTGCAGGAGGGGCGGCTGGACCTCGACGCGCCGGTGACCCGCTACTGGCCGGAGTTCGGCCAGCACGGCAAGGCGGAGATCCCGGTCCGGTGGCTGCTCACCCACCAGTCCGGTCTGTCGGCGTTGGACCGGTCCTTCACCCGCGAGGAGGTGCTCGCCTGGGATCCGGTCATCAAGGCGATCGAGGAACAGGCTCCCCTGTGGAAGCCCGGCACCGCGCACAGCTACCACCCGATCACCTTCGGCTGGCTGATCGGTGAGGTGATCCGCCGGATCACCGGTGAGCTGCCCGGCAACTACTTCCGCCGGGTCCTCGGCGAGCCCCTCGGCCTGCGTACCTGGATCGGACTGCCGGCCGCCGAGCGCGACGCCGTCGCCTGGATGCTGGGGCCGATCGGGGATCCCGGCCCGGACTTCGACCCGGTCTCCGAGCGGGCCATCACCATGGGCGGTGCCTTCCCGTTCCCCGCTGACGCGGATGGCCTGGTCAGCTTCAACGATCCGGCGATCCAGGCCGCCCAGATCCCGGGCGCGGGCGCGGTCAGCACGGCGGAGAGCCTGGCCCGCCTCTACGCCGCCTGCGTGTCCGAGGTCGGCGGCGAGCGGCTGCTCAGCCCCGAGTCCGTCGAGGACGCCATCGCGGTCCGCGTCAGCGGGCAACAGGTCTACGGCCTGCCCGACGCCGGACACCGATGGGGCACCGGTTTCCTGGTGCACTCGGTGCCACGGCCGATGCTCGGCGTACGCAGCTTCGGCCACGACGGTGCGGGCGGGCACCTGGCCTTCGGTGACGACGCCCACCAGGCCGGGTTCGGCTACGTCGTCAACCAGATGGGCGGCGTCGACGACGAACGCGCCAACCTGCTCTGCGCCGCCGTCCGGGACTGCCTGGAGCGTTAGAGCCGGTGCCCGGCCGCGTCCTGTCGACGCGGCCGGGCCCGGTGGACGCCCTGCGAACCAGCCGATCTGCCGAACCTGCGCACCGGACCGGACGGGACCGGTCCGCCGCCGACCGGCGTACGGTGGGCGGATGTCACTCGTCGATGCGGATCTGGCCATCCAGGCCGCGCGGGCCGGTGCCGCGGTGGTGCGCTCGCACTACGGGACGCCGGTGGCCCGGATCGCGAAGTCGGGGTGGGATTTCGCGACCGCGGCGGACATCGAAGCCGAGGCGGCCATCCTCGCCGTGCTGCGGGCCGCCCGGCCCGAGGACGCCCTGTTGGCCGAGGAGAGCGGACTCAGCGGTTCCGCCGGTGACCGGCGCGTCTGGTTGGTCGATCCGCTCTGCGGGACGCTGAACTTCGCCGTGCACACCATGCTGGTCTCGGTCAACGTGGCCCTGCGGGTCGACGGGAAGGTCGTGGTGGCCGCCGCTGCGGACCCGTTCGCGCAGGAGGTCTTCTGGACCGACGGCACCGGCGCCTGGGTGCGGCGTGCCGGCACGGACCAGCGACTCACACCATCGGCCGAGTCCGCGTTGGTGGACGTCAACCTTGATCCGCCCTATCCCAACGAGCGGGTGTTCCGGGCCGCCCGGCTGCTGGCCCAGCAGGGTTTCGCCGAGCGGTTCCGGCCCCGGGTGGTGTCGACCTCGTTGGCGTTGGCCTGGGTCGCGGCCGGGCGGCGGGCGGCGTACGTGACGGACGGCCAGCCGCGCGACAGTGTCCACTTCGCGGCCGGTATCGCGCTCTGCGCGGCAGCGGGTTGTGTGGTGACCGGGATCGACGGCCAGCCGTGGGGGAGCGGCCTGGGTAGGCTCGTCGCGGCGGCCGACGCCGGTACGCACGCCGAACTGGTGGCGCTCATCGCACAGCAGCGCGAGTCGGCGTAGGGCCGGCACGGCTGCCGGCCCTACGCCTCGTGGGTAAGGTCGGCCCGGTGCGGCTCGGCGGCCCGTCAGTCGAGGCAGAACTCGTTGCCCTCGGGGTCGGTCATCACGATGAAACCGGCCTCGAGCGGGGGTGCGGGCTCGACCCGACGCACCTGCGTGGCGCCCAACGCGACCAGCCGATCGCTCTCGGCCTGCAACGCGGCCATCCGTTCCGCGCCGGTGAGCCCGGGTGCGGCCCGTACGTCGAGGTGCACCCGGTTCTTGACCATCTTGTCCTCGGGCACCTGCTGGAAGAAGAGTCGCGGGCCGATGCCCTCCGGGTCCTCGATGGCCGCCCTCGTGTTGCGCTGCTGCGGCGGTACGCCGATCCGGGCGAGGAAGTCGTCCCACGCGGCCAGCGGGTCGGCTCCCTCGGGCAGGTCCACACCGGGCGGGCCGGGATGCACGTAGCCCAGGGTGTCCCGCCAGAACGTCGACAGCGCCGTCGGGTCGTGGGCGTCGAAGGTGACCTGGATGTGGCGGCTCATCGGGTGCCTCCAATCGTCGTGCGTTGCGGATCCACCCTGCCAGCCGGGGCTGACATTCCTGCTGGATTCGCGACGAACGATCGCGGCACCTCCTGGTCGTTCGAGCGGAGGCTAGCAGTATCAACCTCGTCGATGTTAACGTTCGCAGGAGCCTCCTCAGCAGTGGTAACGGCCGTTGTGGCGAGTGCCGATGTGATCGTCAACATCAGGCGACCTCCGACGAGCCGTCCCGAACGTCGCGTGGATGTTCGCCGGATTCGGCCCGGGAAGTGGCCGCTTGCCGGCCGTCATCCATCTGATGTATTCGGCTGGGTTCGTGTCCGTCGGGCAGCCTGATCGCCTTACGGGCAGGCTTTGAAAGCGTTGACGTCACACGTCTGTAACCCCTAACGTCTGATGTCTGAGGTACGCGAACTCCACCACCCATCACCGTGTTCCTGGAGGGATCGCCATGTCCCGTCCCCCTGCCAGCCGTCGGGCCCGGTCGAGGCGTCCCCGGTGCGGGTGGGCGCCCGTGGTCTGGTCCGTCGACCCGCATGAACCCTTCGCACCTCACATCCGAGGTGTACGTCGCCGCCCGGTAGCGGGCGTGCCGACGCGCTTCGGGTGATGCCCCGGATATGGAGGAACGACCATGGCAAACAGGGCGCTGCTGAGCCTGGGCCTGACGTTGACACTCGGCGCCTCGGCCACCTTGGTGGCCGGCTGCGGTGACCGTGCGGCCGACGGATCCGGATCGACCGATTCCCCGGTCGTCGGGGTGGACTACCCCCGCTCCGACACGGACTTCTGGAACTCCTACATCACTTACGTTCCGCAGTTCGCCAAGGAACTCGGTGTCGAGATCAAGACGACGAACTCACAGAACGACATCGCCAACCTCATCTCGAACACCCAGACCTTCATCAGCCAGGGGGTCCAGGGGGTGGTGATGGCACCGCAGGACACCGCCGCCATCGCGCCGACGCTGTCCCAACTGGACGACAGGAAGATCCCGGTGGTCACCATCGACACCCGACCGGACACCGGCAACGTGTTCATGGTCGTCCGTGCCGACAACCGTGCCTACGGCATCAAGGCGTGCCGGTTCCTCGGCACCAAACTCGGCGGCACGGGCAAGGTCGTCATGCTCCAGGGCGGCCTCGACTCGATCAACGGCCGGGACCGCACCGAGGCGTTCAACGAGTGCATGCAGCAGGAGTTCCCGGACATCACCGTCTTCGGCGAGGCCACCGACTGGAAAGCGGACGTGGCCGCGTCGAAGCTCCAGACCCGGTTCGCGTCGGACCCGGACGTCAAGGGCATCTACATGCAGTCCTCCTTCGCCCTCTCCGGAACCCTCCAGATCCTCAAACAGCGCGGTCTCCAGGTGCCACCGAGCGATCCCAAGCACGTCTTCGTGGTCTCCAACGACGGCATTCCCGAGGAGCTGAAGCACATCGGTGACGGTCTGATCGACGCCACCGTCAGCCAGCCGGCCGACCTCTACGCCAAGTACGGCCTGGAGTACGTGCAGGCGGCGATCGAGGGCAAGACCTTCCAGCCCGGACCGACCGAGCACGGCAGCACCATCATCCAGGTGCGCGACGGCCTCCTTGAGGACCAGCTGCCGGCGCCGCTGGTGACGCTGGACGGTGCGCCGATCGCGGGCGAGCCCACGGTGAAGTACGACGACGCCTCCCTGTGGGGCAACAACCCGTGAGCGTCGAGCGACCTGGCGACGAGCTGGCCCGAGCCGACCAGCCGGTCGTCGAGGCGGTGAACATCACCAAACGGTTCGGCTCGACCCTGGCGCTGGACGACGCGGGGATCGTGGTCCGGCGGGGCGAGACCCACGCCCTGGTCGGGCGCAACGGTGCCGGCAAGTCCACCCTGGTCAGCATCCTGACCGGGCTACAGGCCGCCGACAACGGCGCGGTGGCCTTCGACGGGCGCCCGGCACCGCCGCTGGGGGATAGGGACGCCTGGCGCAGGCGGGTCGCCTGCGTCTACCAGAAGTCCACCATCATCGGCACGCTGACCGTCGCGGAGAACCTGTTCCTCAACCGGCACGCCCGCGGTCCGGGCGGGTTGATCCGGTGGTCGCGGCTGCGTCGGGAGGCGGAGCAGCTGTTGGCGGAATGGTCGGTGGAGGTCGACGTACGCCAGCCCGCCTCGACCCTCTCGGTCGAGCAACGACAGTTCGTCGAGATCGCCCGGGCGCTCTCCTTCGGCGCCCGGTTCATCATCCTCGACGAGCCGACCGCCCAGCTCGACGGAGCCGGCATCAACCGGCTGTTCGCCCGGATCCGTCAGCTGCGGGCGCAGGGCGTGACCTTCCTGTTCATCAGCCACCACCTCCAGGAGATCTACGAGATCTGCGATCAGGTGACCGTCTTCCGCGACGCCCGACACATCGTCACCGCCCCGGTGGCGCGGCTGAGCCGACCGGCGTTGGTCGGTGCGATGACGGGTGAGGACGTGACGATGCCCGAGGCCGACCACCGCCCGCTGGTAGGCGATGCCCCGGTGCTGTTGTCCGTCCGGGACCTGGTCACCACCTCCGGTGCCGAGCTGTCCCTCGAGACCCGGGCGGGTGAGGTGGTGGGCATCGCGGGCGGTGGCGGCAGCGGCAAGGTCGAGGTCGCCGAGGCGATCGTCGGCCTGGCCCGGCCGGTGGGTGGGACGGTCGTGGTCGACGGTCGGACGCTGCGTCCCGGCAGCGTGCCCGACGCACTCGACGCCGGTGTCGGCCTGGTGCCGCAGGACCGGCACCGGGAGGGCCTGGTTCCGCTGCTGTCCATCGCCGAGAACGTCACCATGACCGTGCCGGGTCGGATCGGCCGACGGGGCCTCATCTCGCCGGCCCGGCGCGACGCCCTGGCCCGGGACACCATCGCCGACCTGGCGATCAAGGCGTCCGGCCCGCAGGTGCCGGTCGCCGACCTGTCCGGCGGCAACCAGCAGAAGGTGGTCATGGGTCGGGCCCTGGCCAGTGACCCGAAGCTGCTGGTCCTGATCACCCCCACCGCCGGTGTGGACGTGCGCTCCAAGCAGACCCTGCTCGGCGTGGTCGAGGAGGTTCGTCGTCGCGGCACCAGCGTGTTGGTCGTCTCCGACGAACTCGACGACCTGCGGATCTGTGACCGCGTCCTGGTGATGTTCCAGGGACGCCTCGTCCGCGAGATGCCCCACGGCTGGAGCGACAACGAGCTGGTAGCCGCCATGGAAGGGGTGGATCTCCACCATGTCTGAGACGCTCTCCACCACGCGGTCGGCGGCCACGCCGCCCGCGTCCGCACCGGGTGCCTCGTCGCGCAGCCTGGCCATCGCCCGACTCCGTGATCTGGCGCTGGTGCCGGCGATCGTCGCGGTCGCGATCGTCGGGTCGATCGTCAGCCCGGTCTTCCTCAGCACCGACAACATCATCAACGTGTTGCAGAGCATGTCGGAGATCGCCATCGTGGTCCTCGCCCAGACCATCGTGCTGATCACCGGCAAGATGGACCTGTCGCTGGAGTCCACCTTCGGTCTCGCGCCCGGCATCGCGGCCTGGCTGGTCGTGGACCCGGCGTTGACCCGGGGCCTCGGCCTCGACCTGCTGCCGGACGCCTGGTCGGTCCCGGTGGTGCTGCTCGTCGGCGCTCTCGTCGGCGCCTTCAACGGGCTGCTCATCGTCCGGTTCGGCCTCAACGGCTTCATCGTCACGTTGGGCATGCTGATCGTGCTGCGTGGTCTGCTCACCGGCATCTCCGGTGGCCAGACCTTCTTCATGCTGCCCGACTCGATGACCTATCTCGGCTCCGCCACCTGGGTCGGCGTGCCGGCCTCGATCTGGTTGTCGCTGCTGCTGTTCGCCGCCGGGATCGTCGTCCTCGGCTACACCCGTGCGGGTCGGGCGCTGTACGCGATCGGCGGTAACGCCGACGCGGCCCGCGCGGCGGGCATCCGCACCGACCGGGTGCTCTGGATGGCGCTGATCGTGGCCAGTGTGCTCGCGGCCCTCGCCGGTCTGCTGATCAGCGGTCGGCTCGCGGCGGTGCCGTCGGCCCAGGGCAGCGGCGCCATCTTCCAGGTGTTCGCGGCGGCGGTGATCGGTGGCGTCAGCCTCAACGGCGGCAAGGGCAGCGTGTTCGGCGCCTTCACCGGCGTGCTGCTGCTTTTCATGATCATAAACGTGTTGACCTTGGCCGGGGTGCCCGCGCAGTGGACGAACTTCCTCAACGGCACCGTCATCCTGGTGGCCCTGGTGGTCTCCCGCATCACCGGAGGCAAGGCGCAGACGTGAGGCGGCCGACCGGCCGGCGTCGCGAGGCAGACAACCAGGGCACACCTGTTCGACCCCTCAGGAGTTGTGGTGAGTGAGCGCGTCTCGTCCGTAGAAACCATCGACGTACGGTTCCCCACGTCCCGGCATCGTGACGGGTCGGACGCGATGAACCCGTTTCCCGACTACTCCGCCGCGTACGTCATCGTGCGGACGTCGGCCGGGGCCGAAGGGCACGGCTTGATCTTCACCGTGGGGCGTGGCACCGACCTTCAGGTGGCGGCGGTGCAGACGCTCGCCTCGATGGTGGTCGGCGAGCGGGTCGACGAGCTGATCGCCGATCCGGGCGCGCTGGCCCGCCGGCTCGTCGGGGACAGCCAGATCCGTTGGCTCGGGCCGGAGAAGGGCGTCGTGCACATGGCCGCCGGTGGTCTGGTCAACGCGGTGTGGGATCTCGCGGCCCGACGGGCGGGGAAGCCGCTGTGGAAGCTGCTCGCCGACCTCACCCCGGAACAGCTGGTCGCGCAGGTCGACTTCCGCTACCTGCGGGACGCCCTCACCGAGGACGAGGCACTGGCGTTGCTGACCGCCGCCGAGCCCGGCCGGGGCGAGCGCGAGCGGCGGCTGCGCGCCGAGGGCTACCCCGCGTACACCACCACCCCGGGCTGGCTGGGTTACGACGACGAGAAGCTGGCCCGGCTCTGCCGGGAGGCGGTCGAGTCGGGCTACCGGCTGATCAAGCTCAAGGTGGGCGGGAACCTGGCCGACGACATACGCCGGATGGGCATCGCCCGGCAGGCGGTCGGTCCGGACGTGCGGATCGCGGTGGATGCGAACCAGATCTGGGGCGTACCCGAGGCGATCGGATGGATGCGGGAGCTGGCCGCGTTCGACCCGTACTGGATCGAGGAGCCGACCTCGCCGGACGACGTGCTCGGGCACGCCGCCGTCCGTAAGGCTCTCGCCCCGGTCAAGGTGGCCACCGGCGAGCACGTGCACAACGCCGTGATGTTCAAGCAACTGCTCCAGGCCGACGCCGTCGACGTGGTGCAGATCGACGCCTGCCGCGTCGGCGGGGTCAACGAGAACCTGGCGATCCTGCTGCTCGCCGCGAAGTTCGGGGTGCCGGTCTGCCCGCACGCCGGGGGAGTGGGGCTCTGCGAACTGGTCCAGCACCTGGCCATGTTCGACGTCGTCGCGCTCAGCGGCAGCACCGAGGACCGGGCCATCGAGTACGTCGATCACCTGCACGAACACTTCGTCGATCCGGTACACGTCAGCGGCGGACGCTACCGCGCGCCCGAGGCTCCCGGGATGAGCGCGCGGATCCGGCCCGACTCGTTGGCGCGGTACCGCTTCCCGGACGGCCCGGCGTGGGTGGACGCGTGGGTCATCGCGGAAGCGCCGGGAACATGACCGGCGGCGGGCGGTCACCGACCGGGTCCGGATGCCGCCCCGTGCCGGTCGGATCATCTGATGTCTGGCGTGGTCCGACCATCCGGGTTAGCGGTGGGTGGCTACTCGTCGGCCGAGCCGGCGGCCAGCACCGTACGCAGCCAGGCCTCCGAGGTGTTGACGTGCAGCAGGGCGCTGGCCTGGGCCAACAACTGATCCCGGGCGCGCAGGGCGAGGTAGATGGTGTGGTGTTCCTCGATGGTCTGGTGCGCCGCGTTGCCCTCTATCAACCCGCGCCACACCCGGGCGCGCAGCGTACGACCGGAGAGCCCGTCGAGCAGCGAGGTGAGGGTCTCGTTGCCGGTGGTGGCGACGACGGTGTGGTGGAAGGCGGTGTCGTACCGGATGAGCTGCTCGGCGTCATCGGCCGCCGCCCGCATGTCCGCCAGGATCTGGCCCAGCTCGTCGAGGTCGGCATCGGTCATCCGCAACGCCGCCAGGCCGGTCGCCATCGGCTCCAGCATCCGGCGTACCTCCATGACCTCCAGGAGGGTGTCGTCGCGCAGCAGTTCCACCGCGACGCCGAGCCCCTGCAACAGCAGGCGGGGGGCGAGGCTGGTGACGTAGGTGCCGTCGCCGCGCCGTACGTCGAGCACGCGGGCCGATTCGAGCACCTTGACCGCCTCTCGGACGCCGCTGCGCGACAGTCCCATCTGGGCGGCCAGCACCGGCTCCGGTGGCAGTCGCGTCCCGGGGGGCAGCTCACCGCTCTGGATCATGCTCCGGATCTTCGCGATCGCGTCGTCGGTCAGTGCCATCCACGCCCCCTCCGGACCGGTCAGCCGTACGCCCCCGGCCTGGACCCGGAATCCGTGGCCGCCCCGGCGATCCTCACCACTATAGAGACATCGGACGTTTCCCGGCGACGCAAGCGCGGCCGGGGCCGAAAGCGACTCACTGCCCTGGAGGGGGAGACCTGCGACGTGACGCATTGGTGATCCGACCCGGGGCGCAGCACCGGGTCGCCGGTCGGCGACGGCCTGCCGCCACAGTGGTCTGGCCGCGCCCCGCGCCGGGATACATCTGACGAATATGGTCGACGGATCGCACCTAGCCCGGTGTGCGATCGGGCCCGACAGGGTCGGTTGATGGGTGTGGCGGCATCCTGCCCGAGATGCTGAAATGCCTGCTGGAGCGCACTTATCTGGCTCGACGGCGGGTCTGCGCGTCGCCTGCTATTCGCATAGATCGATCATTGCCTATCGGGGTCGGCGGCGGTAACATTCGCGAAACACCTCAGATGTTTGACCGTTCTGGGCCTGCCGGCGATCCGTGGGGCTTCGGATGGCCGGATCGGTCACGGTTGGAGGATCGATGTCAGACCTGACTCGACGGCAGGCCCTCAAGATCGGAGCGGCGGGCGCGGGCGGAGCCCTGCTGCCGGTGCCGTGGACCGCCGTCGCCCGAGCGAACTCGTCGGCGCCGCCCCAGGTGCTCGCCGCCGGTGACCTGGCGCTCTGGTACGACGAACCCGCCGGCACCGACTGGCTGCGGGCACTGCCGATCGGCAACGGCCGGCTCGGCGCCATGGTCTTCGGCAATGTCGACACCGAGCGGCTACAGCTCAACGAGGACACCGTCTGGGCCGGTGGGCCGCACGAACCGAGCAATCCCCGTGGGCTGGGCGCACTGGCCGAGATCCGGCGGCTCGTGTTCGCCAACCAGTGGACCCAGGCCCAGAACCTGATCAACCAGAACATGCTCGGCAACCCGGTCGGGCAGTTGGCGTACCAGACCGTCGGCAACCTCCGGCTGGCCTTCCCGACCTCCGGCGGCGCGTCGCAGTACGACCGGCAGCTGGACCTCACCACCGCGACCACCACCGTGTCGTACGTGATGAACGGCGTGCGGTACCAGCGGGAGACCTTCGCCAGCGCGCCGGACCAGGTCATCGCCATGCGGCTGACCGCCGACCGGAGCGGCTCGATCACCTTCACCGCGACCTTCGACAGCCCGCAGCGGACCTCGGTCTCCAGCCCGGACGGCTCCACCATCGCCCTCGACGGCATCTCCGGCAACCAGGAGGGCGTCAACGGCGCGGTGCGTTTCCTCGCGCTGGCCCACGCCACCGTCAGCGGCGGCAGCGTGAGCAGCTCCGGTGGCACGCTGCGGGTGACCGGTGCCACCAGCGTGACCCTGCTCGTGTCGATCGGCTCCAGTTACGTCAACTACCGCAACGTCAGCGGCGACTACCAGGGCATCGCGCGTGGGCATCTCACCGCGGCGCGGGCCAGCAACTACGACCAGCTGCGCAGTCGGCACGTCGCCGACTACCAGGCGCTGTTCGGGCGGGTCAGCCTCGACCTGGGGCGTACCTCCGCCGCCGACCAGCCGACCGACGTGCGGATCGCCCAGCACAACAGCGTCAACGATCCGCAGTTCTCCGCGCTGCTGTTCCAGTTCGGTAGGTACCTGCTGATCTCGTCCTCCCGACCGGGCACCCAGCCGGCCAACCTCCAGGGCATCTGGAACGACTCGCTGACCCCGGCCTGGGACTCGAAGTACACCATCAACGCCAACCTGCCGATGAACTACTGGCCGGCCAACACCACCAACCTGTCCGAGTGCCACGCGCCGGTCTTCGACATGATCCGGGAACTCGCGGTGGCCGGAGCCCGCACCGCGCAGGTCCAGTACGGTGCCGGTGGCTGGGTCACCCACCACAACACCGACGCCTGGCGGGCCACCTCCGTGGTCGACGGCGCGTTCTGGGGCATGTGGCAGACCGGCGGGGCCTGGCTGGCCACCCTGATCTGGGACCACTACCTGTTCACCGGAGACATCGAGTTCCTCCGGGAGAACTACCCGGCGATGAAGGGCGCGGCGCAGTTCTTCCTCGACACCCTGGTGACCGAGCCGAACCTCGGCTATCTGGTGACCAACCCGTCTAACTCGCCGGAGATCGGCCACCACGCCGACGCCAGCGTGTGCGCCGGGCCGACGATGGATAACCAGATCCTGCGCGACCTGTTCGACGGATGCGCCCGAGCGAGCGAGGTCCTCAACACCGACGCCACCTTCCGGGCCCAGGTGCGGGCCACCCGGGACCGGCTCGCGCCGAACCGCATCGGGTCGCGCGGCAACATCATGGAGTGGCTCTACGACTGGGTCGAGACCGAGCGCAACCACCGCCACGTCTCACACCTGTACGGGTTGGCGCCCAGTAACCAGATCACCCGCCGGGGCACCCCGGCGCTGTTCGAGGCGGCCCGGCGCACCCTCCAGATCCGGGGCGACGACGGCACCGGCTGGTCACTCGCCTGGAAGATCAATTTCTGGGCGCGGATGGAGGAGGGCAACCGGGCCCACGACCTGATCCGCTACCTCGCCACCCCGGCCCGGCTGGCGCCGAACATGTTCGACCTGCACCCGCCGTTCCAGATCGACGGCAACTTCGGCGCCACCGCCGGCATCGCGGAGATGCTGTTGCACAGCCACGTCGGCGAGCTGCACATCCTGCCGGCCCTGCCGGCGGCCTGGCCGAACGGGCAGGTCAGCGGATTGCGCGGCCGGGGTGGTCACACCGTCGGCATCACCTGGCGCAACGGTCAGGCCACCGAGATCCTCGTCCGGCCGGACCGGGCCGGCACGGTCCGGTTGCGGGGCCGCATGTTCACCGGCGACCACACCGTGGTCGACGCCGCCGACGGCAGCACGCCCCGGACCACGAGGATCGAGAGCGACCTGATCGAGGTCACCGTCGCAGCCGGGCGCACCTACCGGGCCACCGGCTCCGGTGCCGGGCCCACCGCGCCGCCGCTGGAGCAGAGCTTCACCAACGTCAGCACCACCAACGACAACAACACCGGTGCCGGGAACTTCGACGGCAACGGGGCCACCCTCTCCGCGCAGGCCCTGGCCCAGGCCGGGGTCACCCCGGGCAGCACGGTGAGCCGCAACGGCGTCACCTTCCGCTGGCCCAACGTCGCACCGGGCGGTGCCGACAACGCCATCGCCTCGGGCCAGTCGATCGGTCTGACCGGCACGGGCCGTACGCTCGGCTTCCTCGCGACCGGCACGTACGGGGCCGTGTCGGGCACCGGTGCCGTGGTGTACGCCGACGGCACCCGGCAGACGTTCACGCTCAGCACCCCCGACTGGTACGGCGGACCGCACTCCGGTGGCACGGCGGCCATCGTGATGGCGTACCAGAACCGCCCGGGCAACCAGCGGCAGAACACCACCGCCTGCATCTACTACGTCGGGGTGAGCCTGCAGAACAAGCCGGTGACCCGGGTGGAACTGCCCAACATCAGTGCGGGCCCCGCGGCCTACGTACCGACCATGCACATCTTCGCGATCGCGATCGGCGGCTGAGCCCGGACCACCGTCGACGGATCCGAATGGGCTCGCCGGCCACGACGTACGCCCGTCGTGGCCGGCGAGCCCGGTCTCCTTCCGCTCGACAGGTGCCGGTCGTCAGCGCTGGGCCAGCAGCCAGCGCAGGATGCTCTGGTCGTCGTAGGTCGGGCCGTAGGCCGCGTGGTAGTCGGGCAGCGAGAACGCCTCGTCGCCGTACTCGGTGTAGCGCAGCAGTTCGGCGACGCGCTGCGCCGGCACGCCCCGCGCCTCGTACGCCGACCGCAGCGCCTCCCGCGAGTTGCGGGCCAGCGAGATGTTGAGCAGGTGGTCGCTGACGCCGTGGGTGATCCACAGCGGGATCTCGGCGGCGGCGATGGCCGCCGCCTGACCGGCGCTGACCTGGAATCCACCGGTCACCAGGCCGGCGGTGAACAGGTCGGGGCGCTTGGCGAAGGCCTCCCACAGCAGCCGTGAGCCGTACGACACGGTGGTGGCGTAGACCCGTTCGGTGTCCACCGCGTGGTCCTTGCTGAACTGCTCGACCAGCTTGACCAGCAGGTCCGCCTCGGCCACGTCGCCCACCCGCTGGTTCTGCGGGGCGAGCACGATGACCTCCTCCTGGCTGCCGGTGACACCCGGCTGGAGCCAGGCCGTCGCCGGGATGTCGGCGGCGATCTGCACACCCGTGTTGTCGCCGTCCCAGCCCATGCCGTGTCCGGGCAGCACGACCATCAGCGGGTACGTCCGGTCGGTCCGGTAGTTCTTCGGCAGGTGGTAGTGGTACGGCAGCACCATGCCGCCGCTGAGGTACGAGTCGTAGCGGAACTCGTCGACCAGCAGGTTCACCGGCGCCTCGGTTACTCCGTGCGAGGTGTGCGGCGCGCCCTTGGCCAGCACCGGTCCGTTGCCCTTGCCGTTACCCGGCTGGGCGTGCACGTCCTTGCGCTGGGTCACCCGGGTCGGCAGGTCCGGGTTCACCTTGACCGTGCACATGAAGGTCGGGCACTTGGAGACGATGACGGTCCAGCCGGCGTTCTGGTCGGGGTCCAGCTCGACGATGACGTACCGGCCGGGTACGGACTGACGGTCGGCACGGACGGTGGCGGTGCTGTTGGTGTACGTGTGGGTGATCGTCCGCTCGGTCAGCTTGGGCAGGTCCTCGATGGGGTTGAAACGGAAGTTGTAGCTGGTGTCGGAGACCGTGAAGGTCGAGTTGTCGAGCTTGCGGGGGTTGACCGTCGCGTCGTACTCCACGGCGACCGCCGAGACCTTCTGGCCGTAGCTGTAGACCGTGGTGATGGGGGTGATGCTGCGGATGCCACCGGTGTCGCCGCCGTGCTCCCGGGTGGCGGAGTAGGCGGCGGTGCCGGACGTGGCGAGCAGCAGCACCGCAGCGACGGAGACGAGCGTCCTGCGCAGTCTCATCGGCCCTCCTCATTGGACGCGTCCGCCTGGGTCCGGCTCGCGCGAGCGGCATTGCCGGGCGTCGAGAACAGCGGGCGCTAAACTGATTTAGCAGAGCATCGGCGTCCGCCCTTGGGGATGTCAAGACCCCAGGACCGGTCACGGCGCGAACATCGAGCGTCGACGGCGACGACTCGGGTAGGGCGGGTCGCGGGGTGGGCTGAACTGTGCACGGAGGTCGCCGTCGGGGGTGTTCGCGGGCCCTGGCTTGCCGTATTCTTCTCTGTCGATGAGCGTCGCGCGGTCGGGCGGCGCGACTCCGCGGCGAGGCCGGGTCATCACCGACCTGACCTGCGACGACGTAGTCGCCGGGTGGAGCGCGACGTTCGTTACGAGACCGTGACCGCGGTATTTCGAAACAGGTGTTGACCTCCGCAATGTGAGCGCTAACACTTGGGCCCCAAGTGCGACCCGCGCAGCCGCTACGACGGCGCGAGTTCCAGATTGGGGAAGCCAGTGAACAGAAAAGTCCTGGCCGTTCTCGGTAGCGCCGCCCTGGCGCTGAGCATGGCGGCCTGCAGTGGTGAGGGTGCCGGCGGCGGCGGAAACGACGGCGACAAGCCCGCTGAGCTGACCATCGGCGTCTCGATGCCGACGCAGACCTCCGAGCGGTGGATCGCGGACGGCAACTCGGTCAAGGAGAAGCTCGAATCCAAGGGCTACAAGGTCGACCTCCAGTACGCCGGTGACGACATCCCCACCCAGTCCCAGCAGGTCGACCAGATGATCACCCGGGGTGCCGACGTGCTCATCATCGCGGCGATCGACGGCACGGCGCTCAGCGGCCAGTTGCAGGCGGCGGCCGACGCGAAGATCCCGGTCATCGCCTACGACCGGCTCATCCGGGACAGCCCGAACGTCGACTTCTACGTCAGCTTCGACAACTACAAGGTCGGCGTCGCCCAGGCGACCGCGTTGCTGGTCGGCCTCGGGGTGCAGACCAAGGACGGTGGGAAGGGCGAGGCGACCGGGCCGTTCAACATCGAGCTGTTCGCCGGATCGCTCGACGACAACAACGCGCACTTCTTTTTCGACGGCGCGATGGACACCCTCAAGCCGTTCATCGACAACGGCACCCTGAAGGTGACCTCCGGGCAGACCAAGATCGAGCAGGTGGCGATCCTGCGGTGGCAGCAGGAGGCCGCGCAGAAGCGGATGGAGGACCTGCTGACCGCCAGCTACAACAACGGCACCAAGGTCGACGGCGTGCTGTCGCCGTACGACGGGCTGTCGCGGGGCATCATCACCGCCCTGCAGAACGCCGGCTACAAGGGTGCCGACTTCCCGGTGGTGACCGGTCAGGACGCCGAGATCGCCTCGGTCAAGCTGATCGACGACGGGGTGCAGAACTCCACCATCTTCAAGGACACCCGGCTGCTGGCCGAGCAGGCCGTCATCGCCGCCGAGGCGTTCCTGAAGGACACCACGCCGCAGGCCAACGACACCGAGACGTACAACAACGGCGTCAAGGTCGTCCCGTCGTACCTGTTGCCGGTCCAGACGGTGTACAAGGACGACATCAAGCCGGTCCTGATCGACTCGGGCTACTTCACCGCCGAGGAGGTCGCCGCCGGCCAGGCCGGCTGACGGCGCTGCCGGGCTCGGTGGCGCATCGCCGCCGAGCCCGGCACCACCCCCGCCCCCACCCGACGATCCGGAGGCTCAGGATGGTGCCTACCAACGACAACATCCTCGAGATGCGTAGCATCACCAAGACCTTCCCGGGCGTGGCGGCGCTCCAGGACGTCAACCTCGCCGTACGCCGTGGGGAGATCCACGCCATCTGCGGGGAGAACGGCGCCGGCAAGTCCACCCTGATGAAGGTGCTGTCAGGGGTCTACCCGTCCGGCAGCTACGACGGCGAGATCCTGCTCGACGGCGAACCGGTGCACTTCCGGGGCATCCGGGACAGCGAGAGCCAGGGCATCGTCATCATCCACCAGGAACTCGCCCTGGTGCCGTACCTGTCGATCGCCGAGAACATCTTCCTCGGCAACGAGCAACGCGGGCCCGGCGGGCTGATCGACTGGAACCGCACCAACGCCGAGGCGGCGAAGCTGCTCGCCTCGGTGGGGTTGGCCGAGAACCCGGTGACCCCGGTGGTGCAGCTCGGCGTCGGCAAGCAGCAACTGGTGGAGATCGCCAAGGCCATCTCCAAGAAGGTCCGGCTGCTCATCCTCGACGAGCCGACCGCGGCGCTCAACGACGTCGACTCGGCCCACCTGCTCGACCTGATGCGCCGCCTGCGCGACGAGGGCATCACCTGCATCATGATCTCGCACAAGCTCAACGAGATCACCGCGATCGCCGACTCCACCACGGTGCTGCGCGACGGGCGGACGGTGGAACGGCTCGACGTGGCCGCCGGCGAGGTGACCCAGGAACGGATCATCCGGGGCATGGTCGGCCGCGACCTGAACAGCTTCTACCCCGACCGGGTCTCCACGCCGGGCGAGGAGGTGCTGCGGATCGAGAACTGGTCGGTGCGGCACCCGACCCAGGACCGCCTGGTCGTCGACGGCGCGAGCCTGAACGTGCGCGCCGGTGAGGTGGTCGGTATCGCCGGGCTGATGGGCGCCGGACGTACCGAACTGGCGATGAGCGTCTTCGGGCGCTCGTACGGTCGGGACATCACCGGCCGGTTGTTCGTGCACGGCCGCGAGGTCCGGGCGCGCACCGTCGCGGAGGCCATCCGCAACGGCATCGCGTACGCGACGGAGGACCGCAAACGCTTCGGGCTGAACCTCATCGAGGACATCCGGCGCAACGTCTCGGCGGCCGGACTGCGTCGACTCGCCCGGTTGGGCTGGGTGCACGACAACGAGGAGATCAAGGTCGCCGAGACCAGTCGGCGCGACATGAACATCAAGGCGCCGAGCGTGATGTCGGTGGTGGGCAAGCTCTCCGGTGGCAACCAGCAGAAGGTCGTCCTGTCGAAGTGGCTGTTCACCGATCCCGACGTGCTGATCCTGGACGAGCCGACCCGGGGCATCGACGTCGGGGCGAAGTTCGAGATCTACACGATCATCAACCGGCTGGTGGCCGACGGCAAGGCCGTCATCATCATCTCCTCCGAACTGCCGGAGCTGCTCGGCATGTGTGACCGCATCTACACGTTGTCGGCGGGTCGCATCACCGGCGAGGTGCCGGTCGCTGAAGCGACCCAGGAGAAGCTCATGGAACTCATGGCGAAGGACAAGGAAAGCGTCGGATGACCAGCACCAGGCCCTCCTCGGTGGGTAAGAGGCCGACCGAGAGCGCTCCCGCCGCGGCACTGCACGCCGGCACCAGCGACCCACGTACGCTGATCATGAACAACCTGCGGCAGAGCGGCATCTTCGTCGCCCTCGTCGTCATCGTCGCCCTGTTCGCGTTCCTGACCGACGGTCTCTCGCTGAGCCCGGGCAACATCACCAACATCGTCCTGCAGTACTCCTACATCCTGGTCCTCGCCATCGGCATGGTCATCGTGATCATCGGCGGGCACATCGACCTGTCGGTGGGCTCGGTGGTGGCGCTGACCGGCGCGGTCTCCGCCGTGGTCGTCATCCGGCAGGGGCAACCGTGGTGGGTCGGCGTGCTGGCCGCCCTGGTGGTGGGACTCGCGGTCGGTGCCTGGCACGGCTTCTGGGTGGCGTACGTCGGCATCCCGGCCTTCATCGTGACCCTCGCGGGCATGCTGCTGTTCCGTGGCCTCACCCTGCGGGTGCTGGACAACATCTCGCTGTCGCCGTTCCCGGCCGAGTACAACCGGATCGCCGCCGGGTTCCTCAACGGCCTGATCGGTGGTGACGGCTATGACGCCTTCACCCTGCTCATCGGCGGCATCGCGGTGGCCGGCTACGTGGTGAGTTGCTTCCGCACCCGGTCGGCCCGGGTCCGCTACCAGCAGCCCGTCGAGTCGTTCGCGCTGTTCGTCGCCCGGATGGCGCTGGTCGGCGCCGTGGTGATGTGGTTCGCCTGGCAACTGGCCCACGCGCGGGGCCTGCCGATCGTGCTGATCATCCTGGCCGCCCTGGTGCTCGTCTACGGGCTGCTCACCCGGCGCACGGTCTTCGGTCGACAGGTCTACGCGATCGGTGGCAACCTCTCCGCGGCGATGCTGTCCGGGGTGAAGGTCCGCACCGTCAACTTCTGGATCTTCGTCAACATGGGCTTCCTGTCCGCGGTGGCCGGCATCATCTTCTCCTCCCGCTCCAACGGAGCGCAGCCCGCGGCGGGCAACATGTTCGAACTCGACGCGATCGCGGCGGCGTTCATCGGCGGTGCGGCGGTCACCGGCGGCGTCGGGACCGTCGTCGGGGCGATGGTGGGTGGACTCATCATGGCCGTGATGAGCAACGGCATGCAGCTGATGGGTGTGGACCAGTCGTTGCAGTCGGTCGTCAAGGGGCTCGTGCTGCTGGTCGCCGTGGCCTTCGACGTCTACAACAAGCGTCGAGCGGGCGCGAGCCGCTGACCGTGGCCAAGGTTCGCGCTGCCGGTTTCTCCACCGGGGCAGCCGGCCTGAGCAGGGCGAAGAGGTGCCGGAGGCGAGGCGACGCGGTAGCGCGGGGTAGCCGACCGGCGGGTGGGCCTGCGACCATGCAGTCCGTTACGGAGCTGTTGCCGGGGGGTGTCTTGACGACATCGGATGTGAGCGTTAACACTGAGGTCCGTCATCGGCCGGAGGTGAAGATGAGCGGTGTGGCAGCAGGCGACAAGTACGTCGTCGGCGTCGACTACGGCACCCTTTCGGGGCGGGCTCTGGTGGTCCGCGTCCGTGATGGTGCCGAGCTGGGAACCGCGGTGCACGAGTACCGCAACGCGGTGATCAGCTCAGCGCTGCCGGACGGAGGCACGCCGCTGCCGCCGGACTGGGCGTTGCAGGATCCGGAGGACTACCGCGAGGTGCTGCGCCAGGCGGTGCCGGCCGCGGTGGCCGCCGCCGGGGTCGACCCGAACGACGTCGTCGGCATCGGCATCGACTTCACCGCCTGCACCGTGCTGCCGACGCTGGCCGACGGTACGCCGCTGTGCGAGGTGCCGGAACTGCGTCAGCGTCCGCACGCCTGGGTGAAGCTCTGGAAGCACCACGCCGCCCAGCCGCACGCCGACCGGATCAACGCGCTGGCCCACGAGCGGGCGGAGCCCTGGATCGGTCGCTACGGCGGCAAGATCTCGGCCGAGTGGCAGTTCGCCAAGGGCCTGCAGATCCTGGAGGAAGATCCCGAGATCTACCAGCGGGCCGAGCGGTTCATCGAGGCCGCGGACTGGATCGTCTGGCAGTTGTGCGGCGTCGAGACCCGCAACGTCTGCACCGCCGGCTACAAGGGCATCCACCAGGACGGCCGCTACCCCTCGACGGACTACCTCACCGCGCTCAACCCCGACTTCGGCGACTTCGTGTCCAAGCTGGACGGCCCGCTGATGCCCCTCGCCGCTCGTGCGGGTGGACTGACCGCCCGTGCCGCGGCCTGGACCGGGCTGCCGGAGGGGATCGCCGTCGCGGTCGGCAACGTCGACGCGCACGTCACCGCCGCCGCCGCCCAGGCGCTCGACCCGGGCCGGCTGGTGGCGATCATGGGGACGTCGACCTGCCACGTGGTCAACGGCACCCAGCCCGCCGAGGTGGCCGGGATGTGCGGTGTGGTCGACGGTGGCATCAGCTCCGGAGCCTGGGGCTACGAGGCCGGGCAGAGCGGCGTCGGCGACATCTTCGGCTGGTTCGTCAAGCACGCCGCCCCCGCCGGGGTCGACTCGCACGAGCGACTCACCGAGTTGGCCGCCGCCCAGCCCGTCGGCGCGCACGGCCTGATCGCCCTCGACTGGTGGAACGGCAACCGGTCGCTGCTGGTCAACCACGACCTCAGCGGGCTGATCGTCGGGATGACCCTGGCCACCCGGCCGGAGGACATCTACCGGGCGCTGCTGGAGGCGACGGCGTACGGCACCAGGATGATCATCGAGGCGTTCGTCGAGGCCGGGGTGCCGGTCGACGACCTGGTGATCGCCGGTGGTCTCACCTCGAACAAGCTGCTGATGCAGATCTACGCCGACGTCACCAACCGACCGTTGGGGATCATCGGCTCCGCACAGGGCCCGGCGCTCGGCTCGGCGATCCACGCCGCCGTGGCCGCCGGTGCCCATCCGTCCATCCACGCCGCGTCGCAGGCGATGGGTCGGATAGCGGCGGCGGTCTACCAGCCGGACCCGGACCGGGTTCGCGCGTACGACGCCCTCTACGCCGAGTACCGGGCGCTGCACGACCACTTCGGTCGCGGTGCCAACGACGTGATGCTGCGGCTGCGCGCGATCCGTAACGCCGCCGTGGAGTCCTCGCCCCAGGAGGTGTTCGCATGACCGTCGACGTGTCCCGCCAGATCAGCGAGCTGCGCGAGAGCGTGGCCCGGCTGCACGGGGAACTGACCCGGTACGGCCTGGTCGCCTGGACGGCCGGCAACGTCTCCGCGCGGGTTCCCGGCCAGGACCTCATGATCATCAAGCCGAGTGGCGTCGACTACGACGACCTGTCGGCCGACAACATGGTGCTCTGCGACCTCGACGGCAACCCGGTGGAGGGGGAGTTGTCGCCGTCGAGCGACACTGCGGCGCACGCCTATGTCTACCGCGCCATGCCCGAGGTGGGAGGTGTCGTGCACACCCACAGCTCGTACGCCACCGCCTGGGCGGCGCGGGGTGAGTCGATCCCGTGCCATCTGACCGCGCAGGCCGACGAGTTCGGCGGGGAGATCCCGGTGGGCCCGTTCGCCCTGATCGGTGGCGACGACATCGGCAAGGGGATCGTCAGCACGCTCACCGGGCACCGTTCGCCCGCGGTGCTGATGCGCAACCACGGCGTCTTCACCATCGGGCCCAACGCCCGTGCCGCGGTCAAGGCCGCGGTGATGTGTGAGGACGTCGCCCGAACCGCGCACCTGGCGCGCGCGCTCGGGCAACCGGTGCCGATGGCGCAGGCCGACATCGACGCCCTCTACGACCGCTACCAGAACGTCTACGGCCAACGATCTTCGCCTTCGGCGAAGTCCTGAACCGGTCCCGGTCCGACCGGGGCTGTTGGTACCAACCGACGCACAGGATCGCACCACCAGCGCTGGCCGCTTCCGTACCTCCGCAGCCGGCGAGAACAACCGCACCCCCACCCGAGGAGATCCGATGAGGAACATGCGAATGCCCATGGCGCGTCGGCGCGCCATGGCGGTCGTCGCTGCCGTGCTGCTCGCCGGCGGCGTGGCGGCCTGCGGCAACAGCGACACCGGCGGCGACGGCGGCGACGACGGCAAGCTCGTCCTGGGCTTCTCCCAGGTCGGCGCGGAGAGCGGCTGGCGTACGGCCAACACCAACTCCATCAAGGAGGCGGCGGCGGAGGCCGGGATCGAGCTGAAGTTCGACGACGCGCAGCAGAAGCAGGAAAACCAGATCAAGGCGATCCGCAACTACATCCAGCAGAAGGTGGACGTGATCGCCTTCTCGCCGGTGGTGGAGTCCGGCTGGGACACCGTCCTCAAGGAGGCCAAGGACGCCGGTATCCCGGTCATCCTGACCGACCGCGCGGTGGACTCGGCCGACACGTCGCTCTACAAGACCTTCCTCGGCTCGGACTTCGTCAAGGAAGGCCGGCTCTCCGGCGAGTGGCTGGTGGAGAACAAGAAGGACGCGACCGGCGACGTGAACATCGTCGAGTTGCAGGGCACCACCGGCTCGGCCCCGGCCAACGACCGGAAGAAGGGCTTCGCCGAGGCGATCGCCGCCGACCCCAAGCTGAAGATCATTGCCTCCCAGTCCGGCGACTTCACCCGGGCTGGCGGCAAGCAGGTGATGGAGCAGTTCCTGAAGGCTCACCCGAAGATCGACGTGCTCTTCGCGCACAACGACGACATGGGCCTGGGCGCGCTGGAGGCGATCACCGCGGCTGGCAAGGAGCCCGGTAAGGACATCACCATCATCACGATCGACGCGGTCAAGGACGGCATGCAGGCCCTGGCCGACGGCAAGTTCAACTTCATCGCGGAGTGCAGCCCGCTGCTCGGCCCACAGCTGATGGACCTGGCCAAGAAGGTGCACGCCGGCGAGGAGGTGCCGCCGCGGATCGAGACCGAGGAGACCACCTTCACGCAGGAGCAGGCCAAGGAGGCCCTGCCCAACCGTAAGTACTGATGACGCGCGGGGCCGCCGCACGTGAGGTGGTGGCCCCACCGCGTCGCCCATTCCCGGACGGGCTGGGCGTCTGGTCCGACATCCCGCGCCACGCCGTCCGGCCGGCCCGCAGGCCGGTCCGGGCGGCGTGCCGGGATAACTGGCCCTTCCGCATCCATAAAAATTAGAAGAGGATCGATGGGATGACGGATAGTCGTCCGGTCCTGACGATGACCGGGATCAGCAAGTCCTTTCCCGGGGTGCGCGCACTCCACAATGTCGACTTCCGGCTCTTCCCTAGCGAGGTGCACGCCCTGATGGGCGAGAACGGCGCCGGTAAATCGACCCTGATCAAGGTGTTGACGGGCGTCTACGGCATCGACGAGGGCAGCGTCACCCTCGACGGCGAGCAGGTGGCCTTCAACGGACCGATGCAGGCCGCCGCGGCCGGGGTCAGCACGGTCTACCAGGAGGTCAACCTCTGTCCGAACCTGTCCGTGGCGGAGAACATCTTCATCGGGCGGGAGCCGCGCAGGTTCGGTGCCGTCCGCTGGGGCGAGGTCCGGCGGCGGGCCCGACAGCTGCTGGCCCGGCTGGATCTCGACATCGACGTCACCGCGCCGGTGGCGAGTTTCTCGCTGGCCGTGCAGCAGATGGTCGCGATCGCCCGGGCGATCGACGTGCAGGCCCGGGTGCTGATCCTGGACGAACCGACGTCCAGCCTGGACGCCGGTGAGGTCGCGCAACTGTTCCGCATCATGCGGCAGCTGCGTGACGAGGGCATCGCCATCCTCTTCGTGACCCACTTCCTCGACCAGGTCTACGGCATCGCGGACCGGATCACCGTGCTGCGCAACGGCACGCTGGTGGGGGAGTACCCGACCGCCGAGCTGCCGCAGCTCGCGCTGGTCGAGAAGATGATCGGTAAGGAACTCGACGTCCTCGAAGGCATCGAGGAGCAGCCCCGGCCCGAGTTGGCGGCCATCGAACGCGGCACGCCGTTCGTCCAGGTGTCGAAGCTCGGTCGTCGGGGCGCGGTCGCCCCGTTCAGCCTGACCATCCACGCCGGTGAGGTGGTCGGCCTGGCCGGGCTGCTCGGCTCCGGGCGTACCGAGGTGGCGCGGCTGCTGTTCGGCGCGGACCGGGCCGACCGTGGCGAGATCGAGGTGAACGGCACCCGGACGGGTCTGCGTAACCCGGTGCAGGCCATCGACCACGGCATCGGCTTCTGTTCGGAGAACCGCCGCACCGAGGGGATCATCGCCGACCTGTCGGTCCGGGAGAACATGATCCTGGCCATGCAGGCCGCTCGCGGTTGGCTGCGTCCGATTCCGCGCCGCCGCCAGGACGAACTGGTCGACCGGTACATCAAGGCGTTGAGCATCCGCCCGGCCAACCCGGAGATGCCGGTACGCAACCTCTCCGGCGGCAACCAGCAGAAGGTCCTGCTGGCCCGTTGGCTGATCACCGAGCCACGGCTGCTGATCCTCGACGAGCCGACCCGGGGCATCGACATCGGCGCGAAGGCCGAGATCCAGAAGCTGGTGGTGCAGCTGTCCGACGGTGGCATGGCGGTGCTGTTCATCTCCGCCGAGTTGGAGGAGGTCCTCCGCCTCAGTCACAAGATCGCGGTGATGCGCGACCGGGAACTGGTCGCCCACCTCGACAACGACGACACTGTGGACGCCGACCTCGTCATGCAGACCATCGCCAGCGGCACCGCACGTGAGGAGGCGAACCGATGAGCGACGCCGGGAACCGCTTCCGTCCCCTGCTCGGGCACCGACTGTTCTGGCCGGTCGCCGTGCTCGTGGCCATGTTGGCGGCGAACACCATCTACCGTCCGGGGTTCCTCGCCATCGAGGTGAACAACGGGCACCTCTACGGCACCCCGATCGACATCCTGCGGCTGAGCGCCCCGCTGATCCTGGTCGGGCTGGGCATGACCCTGGTCATCTCCACCGGCGGCATCGACCTGTCGGTCGGCTCGCTCTGTGCGATCAGCGGCGCCATCGCCTGCCTCTACATCAGCCGGGCACCGGACCAGAACAACCTGGTCACCGTCCTGACCGCGCTCGCGATGGCGCTCGGGGTCGCGCTGGTGCTCGGCGCCTGGAACGGCGTGCTGGTCTCCGTCATCGGCATCCAACCGATCATCGCCACGCTCATCCTGATGGTGGCCGGTCGCGGCCTCGCACAGCTGATCGCCGAAGGGCAGATCATCACCATCAACTCCGGCCCGTACCGGGCGATCGGGTTGGGGCACCTGCTGACCCTGCCCCTGGCGATCTTCATCGCGCTGGCCGCGGCGCTGCTGGTGGCGGCGTTCACCCGCCGCACCGCGCTCGGCATGATCGTCGAGTCGGTGGGCGGCAACCGGGAGGCCAGCCGGCTGGCCGGCATCCGATCGGGTCGGATCGTCTTCCTGGTCTACGTCGTCAGCGCCGCCTGCGCCGCGATCGCCGGGTTCATGATGACCGCCAACGTCTCCAGCGCCGACGGCAACAACACCGGCCTGTGGGTGGAACTCGACGCGATCCTCGCGGTGGTCATCGGCGGCACCTCGCTCGCCGGTGGCCGGTTCTACCTCAGCGGCACGATCGTCGGCGCGCTGATCATCCAGACCCTGACCACCACGGTGTACGCCATGAACATCTCACCGCAGACGGCGCTGCTGTTCAAAGCGGTAGTCGTCATCGCCGTCTGTCTCATCCAGGCGCCCGCCTTCCGGGCCAAGTTCCGCCGTCGACGGCGCGGGACTCCGCCACCGACGCCGTCGGCACCGCAGCCCCAGAAGGAGCAGGTGACAGCATGAGTGAGCGTCAGCGAGCGAATCATCGGCTCAGTGTGGTGGTGCCTCATGGCGGCACGGAGCGAAGCGGAGTGCTGGCATGAGTGAGCGTCAGCGAGCGAATCATCGGCTCAGTGTGGTGGTGCCTCA
>NZ_VCJO01000004.1:0-271852 GCF_009712475.1 Micromonospora sp. CP22 | reverse complement strand
CGGCACGGAGCGAAGCGGAGTGCTGGCATGAGTGAGCGTCAGCGAGCGAATCATCGGCTCAGTGTGGTGGTGCCTCATGACGGCACGGAGCGAAGCGGAGTGCTGGCATGAGTGAGCGTCAGCGAGCGAATCATCGGCTCAGTGTGGTGGTGCCTCATGACGGCACGGAGCGAAGCGGAGTGCTGGCATGAGTACGACGGCTTTGAGCAGGGTTCCGAGGTGGGCCAAGGTGCCCCGGCAGCACATGCCGGTGTTGGCGACCCTGGCGCTGCTGCTGGTGATGTACGGCATCGGTGTGTCCCAGTACCGGGCCTTCTCGAACATCCAGGTAATTTTCAATGTCTTCATCGATAACGGTTTCTTGCTGGTCATCGCCGTCGGGATGACCTTCGTGATCCTCACCGGTGGGATCGACCTGTCGGTCGGTTCGGTGGCGGCGATGACCGCGATGGTCTCGGCCTGGTTGCTGCAATCCGGCCTGCCGGCGGCGTTGGTGCTGGTGATCGCGCTGCTCATCGGGCCGACGCTCGGGTTCCTGATGGGCTGTGCGATCCACTTCTTCGACATCCAACCCTTCATCGTCACCTTGGCCGGGATGTTCTTCGCCCGTGGCATGTGCACGTTCATCAGCAACGCGTCGATTCCGATCACCGACGGGTTCTGGACCACGATGTCGCAGCACCGGATCGGTGATCCGCGCGGCAACTTCGTCTCGATCAGCGTGTTGATCGCGTTCGCGGTGGTGCTGATCGCCGCGTACGTGCTGGCGTACACGCGTCTGGGGCGCAACGTCTACGCGATCGGGGGCAACCCCCAGTCGGCGCTGCTGATGGGGCTGCCGTTGGGGCGTACCCGGATCGCCGTCTACACCATCAGCGGTCTGTGCGCGGCGATCGGCGGGATCCTGTTGTCGTTCTACACGCTCTCCGGTGCCCCGCTGATCGCCATCGGTATGGAGCTGGACGTGATCGCGGCCGTGGTCATCGGTGGCACCGTGCTCACCGGTGGTTCGGGATACATCTTCGGCACGGTGCTGGGTGTGCTGGTGCTCGGCGTGATCCAGACCTTGATCACCTTCGACGGCAGCCTCAACTCCTGGTGGACCAAGATCGTGATCGGAGGCCTGCTCTTCGCGTTCATCCTGCTCCAGCGCCTCATCGGCATCCGCCACAAGTGACCGCCCCTCTCGCGGAAGGCAACCCCATGGCAACACACCCTGAACCCGAGGTCTGGTTCCTCACCGGAAGCCAGGCAATGTACGGCGAGGACACGCTCCGGCAGGTAGCCGACCAGTCCCGTCAGATCGCCGCTCTGCTCGACGAATCGCCGCACATTCCCGCCCGGGTGGTCTGGAAGCCGGTCCTGACCACCAGCGCCGACATCCTGCGGATCTGCCGGGATGCCGCGACGCAGGGGGCGGTCGGGGTGATCGCCTGGATGCACACCTTCTCGCCGGCGAAGATGTGGATCTCGGGCCTGGACGCGTTGCAGACCCCGTTGCTGCACCTGCACACCCAGGCGAACGTCCTGCTGCCGTGGGACGACATCGACATGGACTTCATGAACCTGAACCAGGCCGCGCACGGCGACCGGGAGTTCGGGTTCATCCAGACCCGCCTCGGGGTGGCCCGTAAGACGGTCGCCGGGCACGTCTCCGATCCGCGCGTGGTGGCTCGCGTCGGCGCCTGGACCCGGGCGGCGCTCGGCTGGTCGGCCATGCGCTCGTTGCGGCTGGCGCGATTCGGCGACAACATGCGCGACGTGGCCGTGACCGAGGGGGACAAGGTCGAGGCGGAGCTGCGCTTCGGGGTCTCGGTGAACACCTACGGCGTCAACGACCTGGTGCGGGTGGTCGACGAGGTGGCCGATGCGCAGATCGACGACCTGGTCAAGGAGTACGACGACACCTTCCGGGTCGCCGCCGAACTGCGGCCCGGCGGTGAGCGGCACGACTCGCTGCGGTACGCGGCCCGGCTTGAGCTGGGTCTGCGTACGTTCCTGGACGCCGGTGGCTTCCGTGCCTTCACCACCAACTTCGAGGACCTGGGCGGGCTGCGTCAGCTGCCCGGTATCGCGGTGCAGCGCCTGATGGCCGACGGCTACGGCTTCGGTGGTGAGGGGGACTGGAAGACCTCGGTGCTGGTGCACACCCTCAAGGCGATGGCCGTCGGCACCGAGGGTGGGACCTCCTTCATGGAGGACTACACCTACGACCTGACCCCCGGACAGGAACTGGTGCTCGGTGCCCACATGCTCGAGGTGTGTCCCTCGATCGCCGGTGAGGTGCCGAATGTGGAGATTCATCCGCTGAGCATCGGCGGTCGTGAGGATCCGGTCCGGTTGGTCTTCGACGCCGCGCCGGGGCCGGCTGTGGTGCTCGGCCTGGCCGACATGGGCGAGCGGTTCCGTCTGGTGGCCAACGAGATCGACGTGGTCGCTCCGCCGCAGCCGCTGCGCCGCCTGCCGGTGGCGCGGGCGGTCTGGCGGCCCCGTCCGGACCTGCCCGTTTCGGCCGAGTCGTGGATCACCGCAGGCGCTCCGCACCACACCGTGCTGTCCCAGGCGGTGGGCGTGGAGGAGCTGCACGACCTCGCCGAGATGAGCCGGACCGAACTCGTCGTCATCGACGCCGACACCGAGCCCCGGCGGTTCGCCGACGAGTTGCGCTGGAACCAGGCGTACTACCGGCTCGCCCGGGGTTTCTGACCGTCCCTCGACGCCGCGTGGCGTGCCGGGCGCACCTGGCCCGGACGCCGCGTTGGCGGCTGCCCGCTGCCGCGGGCGGCGACGGTCCCCGGCCGGCGCGCCACCCCCGCCGGCCGGGGACCGTCGGTCGTCGATGTTACGTCTTGACGAAGGCCGTGTTATCGCTCACAGTCATAGTGAAGACGGGCGATATCTGTGGCCGTCCGGGACCGGGCACGTCCTGAAGCTGGTGGGTCAATTGATCTCTCCCTTGGGCAGAGCGGTCATGTTAGCGATCACACGCCGCGATGGAACTGGCTGGCGTAGCCGCAGAGACCGTCCCATTGCTCGTTCTGCTCGCATCCTGAAGGAGGATCATGGTTGCCAATGGTGAGGTCCCACGGACCAGGCCAAGCCGACGCGGCCTGCTGTCGCGTGCGGTCGCCATCCTGGCGGCGATGGTGGTGGGTGGTTCCCTCGCGGCGGTGGCGCCGACACCCGCAGTCGCGGCAACGGTCGACACCAACGCGTGGTACGTGTTGGTCAACCGCAACAGTGGCAAGGTGCTCGACGTCTACAACCAGGCCACGAACGACGGCGCGCGGATAACCCAGTGGTCGCGTAACAACGGCGCCTGGCAGCAGTGGCAGTTCGTCGACTCCGGCGGCGGCTACTACCGGCTGCGTTCCCGGCACTCGGGCAAGGTGCTCGACGTGTACAACTTCTCCACCGCCAACGGCGCGTCGATCGTGCAGTGGAGCGACCACAACGGGACCAACCAGCAGTTCCGGTTGGCCGACTCGGCCGGTGGCTACGTCCGGCTGATCAACCGCAACTCCAACAAGGTGCTGGAGGTGCAGAACGCCTCGACCGCCGACGGCGGCAACATCGTGCAGTACGACGACTGGGGCGGGGCCAACCAGCAGTGGCAACTGGTGCAGGTCGGCGGTGGCGATGACAACCCACCGCCCAGCGGCACGTTCACCAACCCGGTCGTCTGGCAGGACTTCGCCGACGTCGAGGTCATCCGGGTCGGCGAGGTGTACTACATGACCGCCTCCACCATGCACTACTCGCCCGGTGCCCCGATCCTGCGCTCGTACGACCTGGTCAACTGGGAGTTCGCCGGGCACTCGGTACCCCGACTGGACTTCGGCACCAAGTACGACCTGCCCAGCGGGCAACAGGCGTACGTGGAGGGCATCTGGGCCTCCACACTGAACTACCGGCCGAGCAACCAGACCTACTACTGGGCCGGGTGCATCAACTTCGCCCAGACGCACATCTACACCGCGACGGCCGTCGACGGCACCTGGAGCCGGCACGCCACCCTGCCGCAGTGCTACTACGACGCGGGGATGCTGATCGACGACAACGACACCATGTACATCGCGTACGGCAACGGCACCATCAGCGTCGCGCAGCTCTCCGCCGACGGTCGCAGCCAGGTCCGGGCCCAGCAGGTCTACCAAACCCCGTCGAACATCGGCACCCTGGAGGGCGCGCGCTTCTACAAGCGCAACGGCGCCTACTACATCTGGCTGACCCGCCCGGCCAACGGCCAGTACGTCCTCAAGTCCACGAACGGTCCCTTCGGCCCCTACGAGCAGCGCCAGGTGCTGCTCAACATGCAGGGCCCGATCTCCGGCGGCGGGGTGCCCCACCAGGGCGGCCTGGTGCAGCTGCCGAACGGTTCCTGGTACTACATGGCCTTCACCGACGCGTACCCGGGCGGTCGGGTGCCGACGCTCGCACCGATCACCTGGACCGCCGACGGTTGGCCGCAGGTGCAGACGGTCAACGGCGCCTGGGGGGTCAACTACCCGAACCCGCTGCCGCTGCGCCCGGTCAAGCCGCTCACCGGTGCCGACACGTTCGCCGGCACCACCCTCGGCCCGCAGTGGGAGTGGAACCACAACCCGGACAACAGTCGCTGGTCGGTGAACAACGGCCTGCGGCTGGAGACCGCCAGCGTGACCAACGACCTCTACCAGGCACGCAACACCATCACCCACCGCATCCAGGGCCCGACCTCGACCGGCACCGTCGAGATCGACTACTCGACGATGCGAGACGGTGACCGCACCGGCCTGGCCATGCTGCGTGACGTCTCGGCGTGGATCGGCGTACGGCGGGACAACGGGAACACCCGGGTGGTCATGACCAACGGGCTGAACATGAACAGCAACTGGGACACCACCAGCACCGGCAGCGAGATCGCCAGTGCACCGGTCTCCGGCGGGCGGATCTGGCTGCGGGCCAACGCCGACATCCGGCCCGGCTCCGGTCGGCAGGCGCGCTTCTCGTACAGCACCGACGGGGTCAACTTCGTCCCGCTGGGCAACGCCCTCACGCTGAACAACAACTGGACGTTCTTCATGGGATACCGGTTCGCCATCTTCAACCACGCCACCCAGGCGCTGGGCGGTTCGGTGACGGTCCGCCGGTTCGAGTTGAGCACGCCGTGACACGGCGGTGACCGGCCCGGCGCGGGATCGCCGGGCCGGTCACCCACCGGCCGGGGCCTGTCGTCTGCCCGCCGAGCGGACGACAGGCCCCTTCTGTGCGTCCACGGACCGTCGGACACCGCCTCGTACACATCGCCACTGCACCGCCCACCGCAGCCGGAGCAGACCGACCACTGCACCGCGTCACCGCAGCCGGAGCAGACCGTCCGGAGCCGGAGATTAATCGCCTGGACCTGGCGGAGGCCGCCCGGGCTGCGGCCGTCCGGCCGCCGGGTCCGCATCGCCCGTACCCGCAACCGCGAGGCCGCCCGTACCCCCGGGATCCGCTGGGCTGCCCGCCCCGCCCCCGCTTCGGGGCCGACGGACCCGGCCGTGACGTGGCGGTCGGGACGGGCTCCGCGTCCAGCGGGCGGCAGGCCGGACCTCGGGCGCGGGTGACCGGGTCAGTGTCGACGCCCGAAACACGGGTGCCGGGTGGGAAACTCCCACCCGGCACCCGTTCGCGCGCTACCGGTCAGGTGGCGCGGGTCCACTGCATACTGGACGCCGAACTGCACGTCCGCTGCTCCAGGGCGGCGCCGGGAGCGGTGGAACCGCCGACCACGTTCAGGCACTTGTTGCTGTTGACGTTGACCAACTGGTAGTAGCCGTCGCCGGTCGACCGCCAGCTGAACACCTGGTTCAGGCCGTCATGGCAGGTGTACTGGATGATCTGTGCGCCGTCGGCCGTGGAGACGTCACGCACGTCGACACACTTGCCGCTGTGCACGCTCTGCAGCCGTACGTTGCCGTTGCCGACGTCGAGGAAGCGCCACTGCTGCCAGGGGTTGCCGTTGCTGCTCCACTGGCCGATCACCGCGAGATTGTCGAGGTTGGGCTGCTGCACGTCGACGACCTGTCCGCTGTTGCGGTTGATGATCCGGTACGCCGTGGGGGCACTGCCGTTGCCGGCGAACTGCCACCAGTCGACGTTGAACAGGTTGCCGCTGCCGCCGGTGAAGCGCAGGTACAGATCGCGCGTACCGGTGGCTCCGCTGACCCCGCAGCTGGTGGTCGTCCAGTTCTGCCAACCACCGGTACCGGACACCGTGCAGGTGCCGACGATCGGGCCGCTGGCGCTGTCCAGCCGGATCTCGATGCGGCCACCGCTGGTCGCCGAGGCGACCCGCGCGGAGAAGCTGGTCGCGCCGTTGCCGAAGGCGACCCCCTTCACCTTGATGTAGTCGCCGTTGTCGATCCAGCCGACGTTCATGCCACCCTCGCTGGACGGCTCGGTCTCGATGCCGGACCCCCAGGCGATCGTCTCGGCCTCCTGGCGCACGTACGGGTTCAACGTGCCGACCTGCGGAGCCCCGGTGGTGGTCATGTTGATGGTGGGGATGGTCCCGTTCGAGTTGTAGGTGAACTTCTCCACCGCGACCGAACGGGTGTAGCCGCCACCGCCGGGTAGCGCCCCGTTGTGGTAGAAGAAGTACGACCCACCGGCGAAGTCGATCACCCCCGGGTGGTTGGTGAAGCTGGAGCCCTGCCGGGGCATGATCGTTCCCCGGTACGTCCACGGACCGGTCGGGCCGGGTGCCGTCGAGTAGCCGATGAACTCCGAGCAGCACTCCGCCGCGAACACGTTGTAGTAGAGCCCGTTCCGCTTGTAGACCCACGGCCCCTCCTCGTAGAGGGTGGGCCGACTGGCGTTACCGGTCCGGGTACCGAATCCCGCGGTGGTGAGCGGAATCTGGGTCGGGCTGCCGGAGTACGAGATCATGTCGGAGTTGAGCCGGACGTACCACAGGTTCGGGTTGCCCCAGTACAGGTACGCCTGACCGTCGTCGTCGATGAACGCGTGCGGATCGATCTCGCCGTTGCCGACGAGTGGGCGGCCGAGCGCGTCGCGGAACGGCCCGGTCGGGCTGTCCGCGACCCCCACCCCGATGACCATCTGGCCGTTCGAGCGTTGCCGGACCGGCACGTACCAGTAGAACTTCCCGTTCCGGGCGATGACGTGCCCGGCCCACGCGTTGGCGTCCGCCCAGGCGAAGGTCGACAGGCTCATCGGCGTGCCGTGGTCGGTCCAGTTCACCATGTCCGCCGAGGAGAAGACCCGCCAGTCGCGCATGGTGAAGTAGGTGGAGCCGTCCTCGTCGTGGCCGGTGTAGAGATAGATCCGGCCGTTGTGCAGCATGGGCGCCGGGTCGGCGGTGTAGATGTGCTGCACGATCGGGTTGTCCGCCCGCGCGGTACCGGGTAGCAGGGCGAGCGTGCAGGCCAGGGTCGCGAGCGCGGCGACGATCCGCCGCGCCGTGGTACGAGCGGTTGTCATGCCCGGCTCCACCGTTGGTTGGCGTTGCCGTGGCAGGACCACAGGATCACCGCGGTGCCGTTGGCCGTGCCGGCGCCGTTGACGTCCAGACACAGTGACGGGAAGCGGACGCTGCTCACCGTGCCGTTGCCGTTGAACGTCCACTGTTGGTTGGTGCCGCCGTGGCAGTCCCAGATCTGCACCCGGGTGCCGTTGGCCGCGTTCGTCGGCACGTCCAGGCACTTACCGAGGATCCGCAGCGACTGGCCCTCCTGGCTGATCTGCTGGTTGGGGTTGCCGTGGCAGTCCCAGATCAGGGTGCCGGTGCCGTTGGCGGTGTTGGAGTTGTCGAGGTCGAGGCAACGCCCGGACGCCTCGCTGCGCAACCGGAAGGTGGTCGGGAGCGGCGGGTCGGTGGTGTCGCCACCGCTGACCCGGTACACCACCGTGCCGTGTGCCGGGACGCTCGCGGAAATGGTCCCGGTGGTGGTGGAGGTGTTGTTGGTCCATGCGTCGAGCAGGGTGAACGAGCTGCCGGTCTTGCCGATCGCCGCCGCCGTGGTGGAGACCGTCGTGGTGGAGTTGCCCTGGTTGAACAGGGCGACCGCGACGTCTCCGTTGGCCAGACGCTTGGCCAGGACCCGGCGGGTGCCGTCGTGCGAGATCTGGACGGCCTGCAAGGCCAGCGGATCCTGGTTGATCGCGACCAGGTGCTGGTTGCGCAGGATGTTCAGGGTCGCCGTGCTGGCCGAGCGCAGGTCGTTGCCCATCATCAGCGGGGCCGCCATGATCGCCCACAGGGCGAAGTGGCTGCGCATCTCGGTGTCGTTCATGCCACCGTTGCCGACCTCCAGCATGTCCGGGTCGTTGAATCCGCCCGGTCCGGCGTAGCCGGCCAGCGGCACGTTGACGTTGACGATGTTCTGGATACCCATCGGGTAGCCGTTGGTCTGACCGCTGTCCCAGGTGTTGGTGATGTCCTCTGTGGTGCGCCAGAGGTTCGCCACGTCGCTCCAGTTGCGCTGCGGCCCGGTCTTCTCGTGGATGCTGTTCGAGTTGATGCTGTAGACGATCGGCCGGCCGGTGGCCGCCAACGCGTCACGCATGATGCTGAACCGCGCCACCTGGTCGTTGATGGTCCCGGTGGGGGAGCACCAGTCGTACTTGAGGTAGTCCACGCCCCAGGCGGCGAACTGCCGGGCGTCCTGGTACTCGTGGCCAAGGCTGCCGGTGGCGCCGGGGAAGGAGTTGAAGTACTGCGCGCAGGTGCGGTCCAGCGGGACCTGGTAGATGCCGAACAGCAGGCCGCGCGAGTGCAGGTAGTCGCCGAGGGCCTTCATGCCGCTGGGGAACCGCTGCGGGTGGGCCTGGAGGTTGCCCTGCGCGTCCCGGTCCGGGTTGAACCAGCAGTCGTCGACGACGACGTACTTGTAGCCGAGGTCGCGCAGACCGTGGTCGACGATCGCGTCGGCCATCTGGCGGATGAGAGTCTCGTTGATGTTGCAGCCGAACGTGTTCCAGGTGTTCCAGCCCATCGGTGGGGTGCGGGCGACGCCGTTGTTGAGCGCCTGGGCCGGCTTGGGGGAGACGACCCCGTCGGCGAAGCTCGCGGTGAGCGTCACCGCCAGGATGCCGAGGGCGGCGGTCAGCCACCTTCTTGCGCTACGCACGTTGAATTCCTCCTTGTCGGTGCGGTGATCGGTGCGGCCACCGGTCGCCGGTCAGGCGGCGTCGGCGGGGGGTGCGGCCGTGGAGCTGTGTTGGTGGAGCCCGGACACCCCGCCGCGCTCACTCGCGCGCTCGTCCGGGGCCGACGCGACCCCCGGGTGGCACCGGATCGTCGCGCTGTTTCGGGCCTGGACGGGGCAGCCCCGGCGTTGCCGACAGGTGCCGTTCCGATGACAGGAATGTTATCGCTATCATCAATGCCTGTAAATTGCCTGGGCGGTCCTGTACGCGCACTCTCGTCAGGCCCCGCGCGGACGGCGGACCGAGGACGACAACGGCGAGTGTGACCGCTAACAGAGCGCGTCGGAGGAAGTTGTCGGGTCGACTCGGTCGGGGCGGCGGCCACCGGATCGGTTGCTGGCGCTAGACTGTGCGTGATCTAGCGCTCTCCACCCGGACGGCACGGGCCGGTGTGGGCACCGCGCGAGGGGATCTTTGTACTGAGCCGTGCCAGTCATCGCCGACGGGCTACGGCGAGCGACTGGATTGCGGGGAGTGTGAGATGGCCGTACGCGATCCTGCGATGACGGACGTGGCCCGCCTCGCCGGTGTGTCCCATCAAACGGTCTCACGGGTGCTGAACGGTCATCCGAACGTGCGCGAGCAGACCCGCCTGCGTGTCCAGGCGGCCATCGCGGAGTTGGGCTACCGGCCGAACCGGGCGGCCCGCGCGTTGGTCACCGGGCGTTCGCAAGTGATCGGGGTGGTGGCACAGAACACCACCCTCTACGGTCCCGCCTCGCTGCTGGCCGCGCTGGAACAGGCCGCCGCGGAGTCCGGCTTCGCGGTCAGCGTGGGCAGCGTGCGTGACCTCGACCATCGGTCGATATCCGCAGTGGTCGAGCGGCACCTGGCCCACCGGGTCGCCGGCATCGTGGTGATCGCACCGGTGGAGTCGGCAGGCGAGGCGCTGGAGCGACTGCCCAAGGACGTGCCGCTGGTGACCGTGGACGGGGACCCCCACCGGCCGATGCCGCTGGTGACGGTGGATCAGGCGGCCGGGGCGCGGGCCGCCACCCAGCACCTGCTCGACGCCGGTCACCCCACGGTCTGGCACGTCTCCGGTCCGTCGGACTGGTTCGACAGCGCCGGGCGCATCGAGGGCTGGCGGGAAGCGCTGACCGCAGCCGGCGCGGAGGTCCCGCCGCTGGTGCCGGCGGACTGGTCCGCGGCGGCCGGGTACCGGTGCGGACAGATGCTGGCGCGGATGCCGGACGTCACCGCGGTCTTCACCGCCAACGACCACCTGGCTCTCGGGGTGCTGCGTGCCCTGCACGAGCACGGTCGACGGGTGCCGGACGACATCAGCGTGGTCGGCTTCGACGACGTGCCGGAGGCTGCCTACTTCATCCCGCCGCTGACCACCGTACGGCCGGACTTCGGCGCGGTGGCACGGGCGAGCCTGGAGATGCTGCTCACCCAGATCGAGTCGGTCAGCGGCGGCGCGCTGCGCGAGACCGTCGCGCCGACCCTGGTGGCGCGGCGAAGCGTCGCCCCACCTCCCCGTCGCTGACGACCGAATGAGTTGATCAAGAGGTTTCGGTCGCGATCCGGGCCGGACGCGACCAAAACCTCTTGATCAACTGGTCAGGGGTCAGGGGCCAGGGTCAGATGAAGCGCCAGCGGTGGTCGGCGGCACCGTTGTCGTCCCAGAGCACGATCTGGGCCCCCTGGCTGGACGAGGCGCCGGTGACGCCGAGCACCCGTCCGCCGTTGGCGGACTGGATCCGGAAGTAGCCGTTCGCGGCGTACCGCAACCGCCACCGGTTGCTGGCCGCCCCGTTGTCGGCCCACTGCACCACCCGCGCGCCGTTACCGCTGCTGCCGTTCTCCACGCCCAGCACCTTGCCGCTGTGCGAGTTGCGCAGGCGCAGGAAGCCGCCGTCCACGATCGCGGTCCAGAGGTGGTCGGCGGTGCCGTTGTCACCCCACTGGATCACCAGGCCACCGTCGGCGGTGGACATGTTCTGCACGCCCAGGACGAGACCGGTGGCCAGGTTCTGGAGCCGGCGGGCCCCGTTGGGCACGAACCGCCACTGGTTGTCCGGCGTGCCGTTGTCCGGGTCCTGGACCACCCGGGCACCCTGGGCGGTGGAGTTGTTGAGCACGGCGAGCAGCTTGCCCGTGTGCCCGTTACGGATCTTGTGTGTTCCGTCTCCGACGTCCACGATCGTCCATCGGTGGTCGGCCGTGCCGGTGTCCGACCATTGCAGCACCTGTGCGTTGTCGGCGGTCGACATGTTCTGTACGCCGAGCACCTTGGCGCTGTGGGCGTTGCGGAACTTGACCGCGTTGCCGTCGACGACGAGGTGCCAGTCGTGGTCGGCGGTGCCGTTGTCGCCCCACTGCAACGCCGGCGCCCCGTCGGTGGTCGACATGTTCTCGATGCCGAGCACCAGGCCACTTGCGGCGTTGGCGAGCCGGAACGTCGCCGTACCGGTGCCCGGCGACTGGCCGTTGGCGCTCCAGTAGACGGTGTAGTTGTGGCCGTGCGCGTCGTAGAACGGCAGCAGGTTGACCGTCGAGCCGTTGGCGGTGGCGGTGAAGGTCAACGCCGAGGTGCTGGTCCGGTTGACCGAGGTGGTGGCCAGGGCGGGCAGCGCGGAGAGCGCGGTGTTGCCGTAGTTGCCGGAGAGCACCGCCGGGCCGTAGGTCAGGGCGACCACGTTCGGGTCGTCGTTGGCCGCCTCCACGATCACGCGCATCGGCAGCCGGACGGTCACCGTGTCGCCGGAGGACCACGACCGGGTCAACGTCGCGTACGTGCCCGGGGTGGTGGCGATGTCCTGGGCGGTGCCGTTGACGCTGACCGTCGCGCCCTGGGTCCAGGCCGGGATGCGGATCCGCATCGTCCACGATCCGCTGACGTTACCGGTGACGGTGAGGGTCGTGGTGTCGCCGACCGGGTAGGTGGTGGTCTGGGTGACCGTGATGCCGCGCTGCGACCAGTCGAGCACCGAGGGCATGAACATGTTCACCGTGAGGGTGTTGCCGTTGTGGAAGTAGATCGAGTCCATCAACGTGGTGTTGCTCTCCAGCGCAGTGCCCTGGCAGCACCAGAAGGAGTTGTAGTCGGTGCTCCAGGTGCCGCCGCCCCACGCCGGGCCCACGCCTCGCCGTCCACCGGGATTCAGCGGCGTGAAGTAGGTGATGTGACCGTGGCTGTCCGCCGGGTTCTGCGCCCCGATGAGATGGTTGAGCAGCGCCCGCTCGTAGAAGTCGAAGTACGCCACCCGGTTCGGGTCCAGCAGCCACAGTTCCCGGGTCAGCTTCAGCATGTTGTACGTGTTGCACGCCTCGCAGGTGTCGGTGCGCAGGTATCCGGCGATGGCGTTGGGCGGCCGGAAGTGTTCGGCCTGGCTGTTGCCGCCGATGACGTAGGTGTGCGCGTTCACCGTCATGTTCCAGGCGTTGCTGGCGATGTCCCGGTAGCGGGTGGTGCCGGTGGCCTTGTACTCCCGGGCGGCACCGATCCACTTCGGCACCTGGGTGTTGGCGTGCAGCCCGCTGAGCTGGTCGGTGTTGTTCGCGAGCGGGTTGAACACGGCGGCGTGGTCGAACCGTTGGGCGGCGGTCAGCCACCGGCTGTCGCCGGTCTGCTGGTAGAGGTCGGTCAGTACGGCGTTCATGCCCCCGAACTCGGTGCCCAGCATCGCCTGCATCTGGGCGGAGGTCAGTCGGCCGGTGCGCCAGTCGACCCAGCCGGCGAAGGCCAACAGCACGTCGCGTGCCTGGTTGTTGCCGATGAGCCGCCACACGTCGAGCAACCCGGCCAGGGTCTTGTGGATGGCGTAGTACGGCACGTTGCCGTTGTTGAGGGTGCGGTTCTCCACGGCCGTGAAGTCGGACTCGGGGAAGCCGCTGAGGTAACCGGTGTTGAAGCCCGCCGCCGCGTTGTTGGCCTGGCACTTGGCCAGCTCGGCCACCATGTAGTTGGCCTTGTCCCGACAGCTGGTGTCGCCGAGCACGGCCCAGGTGTACGCCCAGGCGCTCAGGAAGTGCCCCTGGGAGTGGGTACGGAACGGGAAGTTGGGGGCCTCCCAACCACCGAGTGCCGCGGCTCCGGCGGTGGAGAGTCGATGGTTGGCGCGGAAGTTGTAGAGCAGCCGGTTGACGTCGACGAAGCGCAGGTAGTTGACCGTACGGTTCTGGTTGTCCAGCCAGCGACTGGCGGTCAACCGCACCTGGCCCGGCTCGAAGGGGTAGGCGGAGACGCCGAGGTCGGGCCGGGCCGGGGGAAGTGCCGCGCTGGCGATGCCATGGGTCAGCGCGGGGCCGACGGCCGCGGCGACGGCCGCCGCGCCGGCGGCCCGGAGCACGTGTCGACGGTTGAGGGACGGGTAGGGCATCACGACCTCCGTGGGGCATGAGGGCAGCGCCGCCCGGCCCGGTGGGGGTGGTGGCCGACCGGACGGCGAGGAACTGTGCGATGACGTCGACGTGTGATGCGCGGCACGCGTCGACCGGACCCGGCGGGTGTTCGTCGCGGTGGCGGCTTATGCCAAGCCCATCGATGTTATCGCTAACATACGCGCTACGTCGGCGCGTTCGCAAGACGCGTGGACGCACCCGACGGTGACTCGCGGGCTCGGGCTGGGATTTCCCGACCGGGATGCTGCCCTCGACGCAATTCCTGACTAAAGTCAGGAATTATGGATCGTGCACTCGTCGACGTGGTGCGGCGTTTCAACCGCACCGTGACCCAGCGCGTCGGCGCGCTGGACGACAGCTACCTCGCCCGCGACCGGCCGCTCGCGCAGTCACGGCTGCTCTGGGAGATCGGTCCCGAGGGCGCCGAGGTGGCGGCGCTGCGGACGCGGCTCGATCTCGACGCCGGCTATCTCAGCCGGCTGCTGCGCACCCTGGAGGGAGCGGGCCTGGTCGTCGTCGGGCCGGGCGAGGGGGACGCGCGGGTGCGTACCGCCCGCCTCACCGAGGCCGGTCGGGCCGAGTGGGAGCTGCTCGACCGCAGCTCCGACGACCTGGCCTGGTCGATGCTGGCGCCACTGACCGACGGCCAGCGGACCCGACTCACCGCCGCCATGGCCGAGGTCGAGCACCTGTTGATGGCGTCGCTGGTCGCCATCGAGCCCTGTCACCCGGGCGAGCCGGGCGCCCGCGCCTGCCTGCGGGCGTACGCGCGGGAACTCGCGGCGCGGTTCGACTCGGGGTTCGACCCGGACAGCAGCGGAGTCGACGACCACGAGGTGGTGCCGCCGGCCGGGTTGTTCCTGGTGGCAACCGTCGGCAGCGAGGCGGTGGGCTGTGGCGCGGTGCGGTTGCCGTCGGGTGAGCCCGCCGAGATCAAGCGGCTGTGGGTGTCGCCGTCGGTGCGGGGACTCGGCGTCGGCCGTCGCCTGCTCGACGAGCTGGAACGGCACGCGGCCGCCGCCGGGGCGGACAGCGTACGGCTGGACACCAACCGCAGCCTCACCGAGGCGATCCAGCTCTATCGCAGGTCGGGTTACCGGGAGATCCCGCCCTACAACCGCAACCCGTACGCACACCACTGGTTCGCCAAATCGCTGACCTGACCGGTCGAGCGGGATCGGGGCCGCTTGTGGTCAAGAAATGAATGATGATTCAATTCTTGCGTGGCGTACCGGAGCACCGAGCGGGTGAGGGCACGGCTGACCGCCTCGCGGGAGCGGATCATCGACGCGGCCCTGGGCATCCTGGCCGAGCACGGCTACGCCGGGTGCTCGGTGGCGGCCGTCGCCGCGCGGGCCGAGGTGGCCACCGGAAGCGTCTACCGGCACTTTCCGACAAAGGCGGACCTCTTCGCCGAGGTGTTCCGCACCGCCAGCCGACGCGAGGTCGACGCCGTCACCCGGGCCGCCGCCGCCGAGGACACGGCCGCCGCCCGGGTCCGGGCGGTCATCGAGACCTTCGCCGGTCGGGCCCTGCGCGCCCCACGACTGGCGTACGCCCTGCTCGCCGAGCCGGTCGACCCGGCGGTGGAGGCCCAACGGCTGGTCTTCCGGCGCGCCCACGCGACGCTGCTGGCCGGCTACATCGCCGATGGTGTGGCCGGTGGCGAGTTGCCCCCGCAGAATCCCGAGCTGACCTCCACCGCCGTGGTCGGTGCCCTGGCCGAGGCGATGGTGGGCCCGCTGGCCGCCGGTGTCGCGGGCCCGGACACCGTCGACGGTCTGATCACCTTCATCCACCGCGCGTTGGGAGTTCCGTCGTGAGCACGCACGAGGTGTTCAACCAGGTTCCGCCGCTGGTCGGCCATGACACCGCGGACGAGCCCGCCCTGCTCGACGCGCTGGAGCGGGAGGGCGCCGGCTGGGCCACGGCCGAGCTGCACGAACTCGGCCGACTGGCCGGCACCGAAGAGGCGGCCGAGCACGGTCGGTTGGCCAACGAGCATCCACCGGTGCTGCGTACCCACGACCGCTACGGCCACCGGATCGACGAGGTCGAGTTCCACCCCTCCTGGCACGAGCTGATGCGTACCGCCGTGACCCACGGCCTGCACGCCGCGCCCTGGGGCGACGAGCGCCCCGGAGCCCATGTGGCGCGGGCCGCGAAGTTCTACGTCTGGCGTCCTGACGCCGGGCACGGCTGCCCGATCTCGATGACGTACGCGGCGGTGCCCGCGCTGCGGCACGCCCCCGACCTGGCCGCGCGTTACGAGCCGCTGCTCACCGCCCGCACCTACGACTTCGGGCTGCGGGTGCCGCTGTCCAAGCAGGGCCTGCTGGCGGGCATGTCGATGACGGAGAAGCAGGGCGGCTCGGATGTGCGGCCGAACACCACCACGGCGCGCTCGGCACCGGACGGCAGCTACCGGCTGGTCGGGCACAAGTGGTTCACCTCCGCGCCGATGTGCGACGTCTTCCTCACCCTGGCCCAGGCACCGGGTGGGCTCACCTGCTTCCTGGTCCCGCGCGTGCTGCCCGACGGCACCCGCAACCCGATGCGGTTGATGCGCCTCAAGGACAAGCTCGGCAACCGCTCCAACGCCTCCGGCGAGGTGGAGTACGACGAGGCGGTGGCCTGGCGGGTCGGTGACGAGGGTCGGGGCGTACGCACCATCATCGACATGGTGAACCTGACCCGCCTGGACTGCGTGATCGGCGCGGCCTCCGGCATGCGGCACGGGGTGGTCACCGCCGCGCACCACGCGGCCCACCGGCGGGCCTTCGGCCGCTACCTGGTGGACCAGCCGTTGATGCGCAACGTCCTGGCGGATCTCGCGGTGGAGTCCGAGGCCGCCACCGTGCTGATGATGCGGCTGGCCGGGGCGACCGATCGGGCCGCGCACGGTGACCAGTCCGAGGCGGCGTTCAAACGGATCGCGCTCGCCGTGGGCAAGTACTGGGTCTGCAAGCGGTGGCCCGGTCATGCCGCCGAGGCCCTGGAATGCCTGGGCGGCAACGGCTACGTGGAGGAGTCCGGGATGCCCCGCCTGTTCCGCGAGTCGCCGCTCAACTCGATCTGGGAGGGCTCCGGCAACGTCGCCGCGCTGGACGTGCTGCGCGCGCTGGGCGGTCAGCCGGAGGTGATGGCGGCGTTCCAGTCCGAGGTGGACGCCGCTGCGGGCGCCGACGCCCGGCTCGACGCCGCCGTCCGCCAGGTGCGGTCCGCCCTGGCCGATCCGACCGATCTGGAGGTACGCGCCCGTCGGCTGGTCGAGCAGTTGGCGCTGGTCTTGCAGGGGGCGCTGTTGGTGCGCCACGGTCACCCGGCGGTCGCCGACGCCTTCTGCGCCTCCCGGCTCGGCGGCGATCGGGGGCACGCCTACGGCACGTTGCCGGCCGGTGTCGACTTCGCCGCGATCATCGACCGGGCCACCCCGAAGATGGGCTGACCGCCCGGCAGTTGCCGATGATCACCACATGATGTACCGAATCGGGCATTGAGCCGGACCCGATGCTGTGGGATTCTTGGACGCCGATGCGTTGTCGCGCGTGTGAGCGACCGTCGCCCGATGGGCAACCGGGACCGGGTCCCGGGGGACGACGGCCGAAGACGGATTCGTCTCCGTATCCATCGGTCCCGAGCCCGGCCTGCCGGGCTCGGGACCGATGGATCTCCGCGTGATCGACAAGGAAGCCCATGACGTCCTCGAACCGGCACGGCGTTCGACCGCTCACCCCACCTCGACGCTCCACCCGACGCGGGTTCGCCGTCGTCGCGGTCGGTCTGCTGCTCGGCACCGCCGCGGTGGTGGTCGACCAACCGATCGCCGACGCGGCGACCACGCCCGCGACGGTCACCGTCAACACCCGGGCCGGGTTGGCGACCGTGCCCGACACCGCGCTCGGCGTCAACCACGCCATCTGGGACTCGCAGCTGGGGACCACCGAGACGTCGGACCTGCTGCGTGCGGCCGGGGTGCAGATGATGCGTTATCCCGGCGGCTCCTACGCCGACATCTACCACTGGCGGGACCACACCGCCCCCGGTGGCTACGTCGCCCCCGGCACCGACTTCGACACCTTCGTGGCCGGGGTACGCCGGGCCGGCGCCCAACCGATGATCATCGCGAACTACGGCACCGGCACCGCCGAGGAGGCGGCCGAGTGGGTCCGGTACGCCAACGTGACCAAGGGCTACGACGCCCGGTACTGGACGGTCGGCAACGAGAACTACGGCAACGGCCACTACGGCGCGTCGTGGGAGGCCGACCACCACCCCGACAAGAGCGCCACCTACTACGCGAACCTGGTGGTCGAGTACGCCGACGCGATGAAGGCCGTCGACCCGAGCATCAAGGTCGGCGCGGTGCTCACCATGCCGGCGAACTGGCCCGACGGGCTGACCGCCGGTGAGGACCCGGGCCCGTGGAACCAGACCGTGTTGTCCATCGCCGGTCAGAAGATCGACTTCGTGGACGTGCACTGGTACCCGGGCGGCAGCGCCGCCGAGTCGCTGCCGCGTACCAGCCACATCACCGACGCGGTCCACCTGCTGCGCGAGCAGATCACCCGGTACGCGGGCCCGAACGCCGGGCGTATCGGCATCAGTCTGACCGAGGTGAACGTCACCTCGGAGGGCATGACCAGCCAGCCGGCCGCGTTGTTCCTGGCCGACGCCTACAGCGGACTGCTGGCCGACGGGGTGTTCACCGTCCACTGGTGGAACGTACGCAACGGCATCGGCCGGGTGTCGACGGTGGCCGGGCAGACCGACTACGGCGACTTCGGCATGCTCTCCAGCGGCACCTGCACCTCGGACGGATCGGTCTGCGAGCCGCCGCTGAACACCCCCTTCGCCCCCTACCACGGGCTGTCCATGATGAGCCGTTTCGCGCGTACCGGTGACCAGTTCATCCGGGCGGCCAGCGACGATCCGCTGGTCGCCGCGCACGCGGTCCGCCGGGCCACCGGCGAGGTCGCGGTGCTGCTGGTGAACAAGGACCCGGACAACGCCCGGGAGGTCGACATCGACTACGCCGGCTTCGCCCCGTCGAGTGGGGAGCCGACGGTCCACACGCACACCAACGGCGCCACCGCCATCGCCACCAGCCGCTCCGGCAGCGCGACCAGTCGGACCCTGCCGCCGTACTCGCTGACCACGATCGTGGTGGCTCCGGCCGGTGCCACCACCGGACAGCCCGGTGCCCCGGGACAGCCCACGGTCACCGACGTCACCGACCGGACCGCCACCATCGCCTGGGCGGCGGCGACCCGGGGCGCGAGCCCGATCGCCAAGTACGAGGTGCACCGGCAGTACGGCGCGGTCAGTGAGCAGCTCGGCGAGACCCCGGGCACCTCGTTCACCGTCGGCAACCTGGTGCCCGGCCGCAGATACACCGTCAACGTGCTGACCCGGGACACCGCAGGCCGGGTCTCCTGGGCGTCGCCGCCGCTGACCTTCACCACCGGCAGCCCGGCAAGCAGCGCGTGCGGGGTCCGCTTCACCAACACCACGGACTGGGGCAACGGGTACGTGGCGAACGTGGACATCGTCAACAACACCGCGCGGCCGATCAACGGGTGGACGCTGACCTGGACCTGGCCGACCACCTGGCAGCAGGTGGGCAGCGGCTGGAACGCCAACTGGGAACAGATCGACACCACCGTCCGGGTGACCCACAACGACGACAGCCGCCAGATCGCCGCCGGAGGCACGGTGAGCGTCGGCTTCGTCGGGGAGTACAGCGGGCCGAACGTCACGCCGACGGCGTTCCGGCTCAACGGCACGCTCTGCACGGCTCTCTGATTCATCCGTGCCGTCGTGAGGCTTCGTGCTTCAACAGCGTTCGTGCGCGCGACTGTTAGGAAGGGGCCCTTCCTCTACCGGAGGCGTTAATAGGGTGCCCTTCCTTTCACCTCCCAGGTCGGGTGGGGACTGGTGATTTTGCCGATGCGGCACCGGCAGGTCGCCCCAAACACTGATCACAGTCGATACCGCTCCAACCCAAGGGAGTATCCGACGTGCGATCAACCACCACCACCCGTCCCCGTACCGTCACTCTCCTGGCCCGGCTGGCGATGGCCGCCGTCCTGGCCGCCGGTGGCGTCGTCGCCACCTCGTCCCCCGCCCAGGCCGCCAACCCGTACGAGCGGGGGCCGGACCCGACCCACGCGATCCTGGAGGCCAGTCGTGGCCCCTTCGCGACCTCGTCGACGAGCGTCTCCTCGCTGGTCCTCGGGTTCGGCGGCGGCGTCATCTACTACCCGACCACCACCACGGCGGGCACCTTCGGCGCGGTGGCCATCTCGCCCGGCTACACCGCCTCCTGGTCGAGCCTGGACTGGCTGGGGCCACGGATCGCCTCGCACGGCTTCGTGGTCATCGGCATCGACACCATCACCCGGCTGGACCAGCCGAGCAGCCGGGGTCGGCAGCTGTTGGCCGCGCTGGACTACCTGACCGAGCGCAGTTCGGTGCGCAACCGGGTCGACGCGAGTCGGCTCGCGGTGGCTGGCCACTCGATGGGTGGCGGCGGCAGCCTGGAGGCTGCGGCGAGCCGGCCGTCGTTGCAGGCCGCCGTGCCGCTGGCACCGTGGAACCTGACCAAGAACTGGTCGAACCTGCGGGTGCCGACGCTGATCATCGGTGGTGAGTCCGACTCCGTCGCCTCGGTCTCCTCGCACTCCGAGCCGTTCTACAACAGCATCCCGGCCGCTACCGAGAAGGCGTACCTGGAACTCAACAACGCGGGTCACTTCTTCCCGAACACGGTCAACACTCCCACCGCCAAGCAGATGGTGGCCTGGCTGAAGCGGTTCGTCGACGACGACACCCGCTACGACCAGTTCCTCTGCCCCGGCCCGAGCGGCTCGGCGATCGAGGAGTACCGGAACACCTGCCCGCACTGAGGCCGACCGGGGGCGGACGTGACGCGTCCGCCCCGGGTCGTCCGGCCGCCGGTCTTCCGTCCCGAGGACCGGCGGCCGTATATTGCATTGGCAGTGCAATAATCCTGGAGGTGGTGAGTGTCCGACCACACGGCCGACGGGCTACGCGAGCTGGTCGCCGCGTTCCTGCGTAGGCACGATCCGGGCGGTGACCGCACCGGTTTCCTGCGCGCCCGCTTCGACGCCGGGCTGGCCTGGGTGCATCACCCACCCGGTCGCGGTGGCCTGGGCGCGCCCGCGCACCTCCAGACGGTGGTCGACGCGGCCTTCGCCGAGGCCGGGGCACCGGACAATCAGCCCCGGCGCAACAGCATCGGTCTCGGGATGGCCGCGCCCACCCTGGTGCGCCACGCCACCGACGCCCAGTGCCGGCGCTGGCTGCGACCGTTGTGGACCGGCGAGGAGGTGTGGTGCCAGCTGTTCAGTGAGCCCGAGGCCGGATCGGACCTGGCGAGCCTGCGCACCCGTGCGGTGCGCGACGGTGACGACTGGGTGGTCGACGGCCAGAAGGTGTGGACCTCCCTGGCCCACCGGGCGCGCTGGGCGATCCTGTTGGCCCGCACCGACCCGGCGGCCCCGAAGCACCACGGCCTCACCTACTTCGTCTGCGACATGAGCGCGCCGGGGGTGCGGGTACGCCCACTGCGGCAGGTCACCGGTGAGGCCGAGTTCAACGAGGTCTTCCTGACCGGGGTCCGGATACCCGACGCCCACCGGATCGGCGAGGTCGGGCACGGTTGGCAGATCGCCCGCACCACGCTGATGAACGAACGCGTCGCCATCGGTGGTCGGCCGTTGCCCCGGGAGGGCGGGATGGTGGGTGTGCTGGCGCGGCTGTGGCGCGAACGACCCGACCTGCGTACCGGTGGGCTGCACGAGGAGGTGCTGCGCGCGTGGGTACGCGCCGAGGCCGCCCGGTTGGCCGCGCTGCGCCTGCGTCAGCTGGTCGCCGCCGGTCAACCCGGTCCCGAGGGGTCCGCGGTGAAGCTGTCCTTCGCCGAGCTCAGCCAGCGGATCAGTGGCCTGGAGGTGGAACTGCGCGGCGCGGAGGCGCTGCGGCACGACGACTGGACGATGCGCCGCCCGGCCGAACCCGACCTGCTCGGCCGCACCGCCACCTACCGCTACCTGCGTGCCCGAGGCAACTCCATCGAGGGCGGCACGTCGGAGATCCTGCGCAACATCATCGCCGAGCGGGTGCTGGGACTGCCCGCCGAACCCCGGGTGGACCGATGACCGACCTGCTCTACGACGCCGACGAGGAGGCGCTGCGCGACAGCGTCCGGGCGCTGCTGGCCGCGCACGCGCCGTGGCAGCGGGTGCTCACCGCCGTCGACGACGGTGACCCGCGCGACGAGACGCTGTGGCGCCGGCTGGTCGACCAGATCGGGGTGACCAGCCTGGCCGTGCCGGTGGAGCACGGCGGCGTGGGGGCCGGCTTCCGCGAGGTCGCGGTGGTGCTGGAGGAACTGGGCCGATCCGTCGCGCCGGTGCCCTTCCTGGGCGCGGTCGTGGCCACCCGGGCGCTGCTCGCCTGCGGCGAGACCACCCTGCTGTGCCAGGTCGCCGCCGCCGAACGCGAGGTGGCCTTGGCGGTCGGTCTGGCCACCGCGCCCGACGCCGACCCGCCGCCGGTGACGGTGGGTCCCGGGCCGACGCTGTCCGGTCGGGTGACCGCTGTGGCCGACGCCGCGCCGCGCGGTCTGCTGCTGGTCCCGGCCGGCGACGGGCTGTACGCGGTCGACGCCGTCGAGCCGGCGGTCCGGTACGAACCGGTGGTGTCGCTGGACGTCACCCGGCCGCTCGTCGACATCGAGTTCACCGCGGCGCCGGCCCGTCCGGTCGCGGTGGGTGCGGCGGCCGAGGCGGCGGTGACGGAGGCGCTGACCGCAGGCGCGGCACTGCTCGCCTCCGAGCAGGTCGGGGTGGCGCAGTGGTGTCTGGACACGACGGTCGAGTACGTGCGGCAGCGGCATCAGTTCGGCCGTCCGGTCGGCTCCTTCCAGGCGGTCAAGCACCGGTTGGCCGACCTCTGGGTGGAGCTGACCGAGGCGCGGGCGGTGGCCCGGTACGCCGCCGACCGGCTCGACGCCGGTGACGAGGCGGCGCTGGCTGCCGCGCTGGCGCAGGCGTACTGCGGCCCGGTGGCGGTCAGGGCGGCGGAGACCTGCGTCCAGTTGCACGGCGGACTGGGCTTCACCTGGGAACACCCGGCCCATCTCTACCTCAAGCGGGCCAAGAGCACCGCGATCGCCTTCGGCACCGCGGATCGGCACCGGGCGGCCCTCGCCCGGCTGGTCGACCTGCCCGCGCCGCCGGTTGCGCAAGGCGCGGCCGTCCGGTGATGACCGCCCTATCGAAGGTGTTGACGAAACACTCGCGAAATGTACACTCCGAGTGTAATAAGTTGACCGCGAGGTGAGAGGCGGGTTGATGGCCGACGGTCTCGCACTGCACCAGGTCGGCGTGCGCTTCGGCGGCCTCACCGCCCTCGACGACGTCTCCCTGGAGGTCAATCCGGGCGAGGTGGTCGGGGTGATCGGCCCCAACGGGGCCGGCAAGACCACGCTGTTCAACGTCGTGTGCGGCTTCGTCACCGCGCACACCGGGACGCTGACCCTCGACGGCCGCCCGTTGCGACCACGACCGCACCGCCTCACCCGGCTGGGCATCGCCCGGACGTTGCAGGGCACCGGCCTGTTCGCCGGGCTCACCGTCCTGGAGAACGTGATGGCCGGGGCCAGCCACACCGCCCGCGCCGGCCTGTTGCCGGCGCTGCTCGGGCTGCCGCGCAGCGACCGCGACGAGCGTCGGCTGCGCGAGCACGCCCGCGCCGTCCTGGACGAGCTGGGCATCGGGGGGTACGCCGACGCCGCGCCCGACACCCTGCCCTTCGCGGTACGCCAGCGGGTCGGGCTGGCCCGCGCACTGGCCGCCCGCCCCCGTCTGCTGTTGCTCGACGAACCGGCCGGTGGCCTCGGCGCGGACGACGTGGACACCCTCGCGGAGCTGATCCGAGGGTTGCCGCACCGGGCCACCGACCCCTGCGCCGTGTTGCTGGTGGAGCACCACATGGACCTGGTCATGGCGGTCTGCGACCGGATCGTGGTGCTCGACTTCGGGCGGGTCGTCGCCGCCGGGCCGCCGGAGGCGGTCCGCGAGAACCCGGCCGTGGTGGACGCCTACCTCGGTGCGACCGTCGACGAGGCCGCCTGATGAGCGGCGACCTGCTCACCGTCGAGACCCTGGCCGCCGGCTACGGGCCGGTGCCGGTGCTGCACGACGTCGACCTGCGGGTGCCCACCGGCACCATCGCCGCCGTCATCGGCGCCAACGGCGCCGGGAAGACCACCCTGCTGCGCACCCTCTCGGGGATGCTGCGCCCTACCTCGGGCCGGATCCTCCTCGACGGCCGTGACCTGCGCGGCACCCCGGTCGAGCAACTCGTCCGGCGCGGGGTGGCGCACGTGCCGGAGGGCCGTGGCGTGATCGGCGAACTCACCGTGGAGGAGAACCTGCGCCTCGGCGCGCTCTGGCGGCGGGACCGCGCCGACGCCGCGCGTGCCCTCGACGAGATCTACGAGCTGTTCGCGCCGCTGGCCACCCGGCGGCGACACCTCGGCCACCAGCTCTCCGGTGGCGAACGGCAGATGCTGGCCCTCGGTCGGGCCCTGGTCGGCCGACCCCGCCTGCTGCTGCTGGACGAACCGTCGCTCGGTCTGGCCCCCCGCGTGGTGGCCCAGACCATGGCGCTGCTGCGCCGACTGCGCGACGACACCGGGCTGACCGTGCTGCTGGTGGAGCAGAACGTGCGCAGCGCCCTGGCCGTGGCCGACCAGGGCATCGTGATGTCGCTCGGCCGGGTCGTCCTGGCGGCCCCGGCCGCCCGGCTGCGCGACGACGCCGACCTGCGCCACGCGTACCTCGGATTCTGAAACTCAAGGAGGACCGTGGACCGCTTCCTCTTCCTCACCCTCGACGGCCTGTCGAGGGGCGCGGTCTACGCCGCGTTCGCGCTGGCCCTGGTGCTCATCTGGCGGGCCGGTCGGATCGTCAACTTCGCCCAGGGCGCGATGGCGGTCGCCGCCGCGTACGTCGCGTACAGCGTCACCGCCGCGACCGGCTCGTACTGGCTCGGTTTCGGCGCGGCGCTGCTCGCCGGGCTGCTGCTCGGGGCGGTCGTCGACCTCGCGGTGATGCGGCTGGTGGACCACCGGTCACCGCTCAACCCGGTGATCGTCGCACTCGGTCTGGTCCTGCTGATCCAGGCGGTGCTCGGCATGGTGTACGGCAACGAGTACCTGCCGGCGCAGGCCCCGTTCAGTCGGACCGCGATGACGGTGGGCGGCACCGCCGTGCTGTCCCCGTACGACCTGTTCGTCTTCGCCACCGTCGGGGTGGTCGTGGCGGCACTCGTCTGGATCTTCACCCGGACCGCGATCGGGCTCCGGATGCGGGCGGCGGCGTTCGCCCCCGAGGTGTCCCGGCTGCTCGGGGTGAACGTGGGCGGCATGCTCACCCTCGGCTGGGCGCTGGCCTCGGGCGTCGGTGCCCTGGCCGGGATGCTGGTCATCCCCACCGAGCTGGGCGTGCACCCGCACGCGATGGACCTGGTCTTCGTCACCGCGTTCACCGCCGCGGTGATCGGCGGGCTGGACAGCCCGCCGGGCGCGGTCGTCGGTGGCCTGGGGGTGGGTCTGTTGCTCTCCTACGTCAGCGGGTACGCCGGCGGCGACCTCATCCCGCTGGCGGTGCTCGCGTTGCTGCTGACGGTGCTGCTGTTGCGCCCCGGCGGGTTGTTCGCCGCGGTCACCGCGAGGCGGGTGTGAGCGCCACCCGGGCGTCGGCGCCGCCCGCCCGAGCCGCCGCCGTCGAGTCCACCCGTCCCGGCTGGACGGTGCCGACCCTGCTTCGCCACCTCGTCGTCGCGGCGGGCGTCGCGTTGCTGGTGTTGGCCGCCAGCTACCAACTCGACTCGTTCCGCAACTTCCAACTGGCAACCGTGGCCGCCTACCTCTGCGCCACCGCCGGGCTGACCGTGCTGACCGGGCTCTGCGGGCAGCTCTCGTTGGGGCACGGCGCGTTGATGGCCACCGGCGCGTACGCCCTGGCGCTCACCCAGAACGCGTTCGCCGACCGGGGGCTGACCGCCGGTGGGTGGCTGATCGTGTCGCTGATGGTGGCGGTGCTGGCGACGGTGGTCGTCGGCGCGGTCGTCGGGGTCGCCGCCGCCCGCCTACGCGGGCCCTACCTGGCCGGTCTCACCCTGGCCGTGGCGGTGGTGGTGCCGGCGTTGACCGTCACCTTCGACGGCGTCTTCAACGGCGAGCAGGGTCTGGGGGTGCCGATGGCGCCCGCGCCGGAACGTCTGGGCGTCTACTTCCCGCACGAGCGGTGGCAGCTCTGGATCGCCGCCGCGGCGACCCTGCTCTGCCTGGTGCTGCTGGCGAACCTGGTCCGCAGCCGGTACGGCCGCTCCTTCCGGGCGGTACGCGACGACGAGGTCGCCGCCCGCCTGGCCGGGATCCACGTGGCGCGTACCCAGGTCATCGCGTTCGTGGTGAGCGCGGCCAGCGCCGGCCTCGGCGGTGCCCTGCTGGCGGTGCTCGCGCAGAGCGTGTCACCCGGCGCCTTCGGCCTGACGTTGTCGCTGTTCCTCCTGATGGCAGTGGTCATCGGCGGTCTCGGTCGCCTCGCCGGGGCGGTCTGGGGTGCCTTCCTGCTGGTCGTCCTGCCCGACCTGACGCACTCGCTGACCAACCTGTTCACCCTCTCACCGGCGGCGGCGCAGCGGCTGGAGGGCAACCTGCCACTGGCGATCTTCGGCAGCACGCTGATCGTGGTCATGATCGCCGCGCCCGGCGGCGTGCAAGGGCTTCTGTCCCGGCTGGCCAGGGCGCTGCGCGCGCGCTGGCCGGTCGGGCGGTCGTAACCGCTCCACCTCCTCACCCCCCAACCAACCATCTACCGCTACCGGACCGATGAAAGGTCGGTGTCCCATGCGCAGCACGACACGGCGCGGTCTCGTGATCGCCACCACCCTCACCCTTTTGCTCAGCTCCACCGCCTGTGGTTCCGACGACGGTCCCGGATCGGGGGAGCCGGTGCCCGGCGTCACCGACACGGAGATCACCGTCGGCACGCACATGCCGCTGACCGGTCCGGCGTCCGCCGGTTACTCGAAGATCTCCCCGGCGACGAAGGCGTACTTCGACTACGTCAACGCCAACGGCGGGGTGCACGGCCGCAAGATCACCTACAAGGTGATGGACGACGGCTACAACCCCGCCACCACGCAGCAGGTGGTCCGGCAACTCGTGTTGCAGGACAAGGTCTTCGCCATCCTCAACGGGCTCGGCACCCCGACCCACACCGGCGTGCTGGACTTCCTGCACACCAACCGGGTGCCCGACCTCTTCGTCGCCTCCGGCAGCCGGAACTGGGACCAGCCCGATCGCTACCCGAACACCTTCGGCTTCAACCCCGACTACACCGTCGAGGGCAAGATCCTGGCGAACCACGTGAAGACCACCATGCCCGGTCGCAAGGTCTGCTTCCTCGGGCAGGACGACGACTTCGGCCGGGACGCGCTGGCCGGCGTGGAGAAGGTGCTCGGCGCCGACGGCGTGGTCGACCGCCAGACCTACGTCACCAGCAACACCAACGTCGCGCCGCAGATCGGTGCGTTCAAGGCGGCCGGTTGCGAGGTCGTCATCCTGGCCACCGTGCCGGGCTTCACCGCGCTGTCCGTCGGCACCGCCGCCCGGCTCGACTACCGCCCGCAGTGGGTGGTGTCGAACGTGGGTGCCGACCACCCGACGCTGGCTCGGCAACTCGGCGACGCCGCCGGGCTGCTGGAGGGCATGGTCGGCCTGAACTACCTGCCGATGCAGAACGACGCCGACGATCCGTGGATCAAGCTGTTCACCAAGGTGAACGCGGAGCACAACGGCGGCGCGGAGTTCGACGGCAACACCGTCTACGGCATGGCGGTGGGGTACCTGTTCGTGCAGGTGTTGCAGGCCGCCGGCAAGGACCTCACCCGCGAGTCGCTGATCGAGGCCGTCCGCAAGGGCGGCTACCAGGGGCCGGGCGTGGCGCCCCTGCGGTTCTCCGACACCGACCACTCCGGCTACGGCGGTGGCCGGCTGAGCCGGGTCGAGAAGGGCGAGCAGCGCTTCTTCGGCCCGACGTACGAGACCGACGAGGCCGACGGTCCGGTCAACGAGTACACCGTGCCGCCGGTGACGCCGCCGGCCAACGGCGTGCCGACCGCCTGATCCGCCCGCCTGGCGCGCACCGACCGGCCCCGGACCCCGGGCGGTGCGCGCCAGGCGAGCGCGGGCCGACGTCCGTGTCCGTCCCGTCGGCGGACGCGGCCTAGACTCGGGCTCGCACGGAACGCAACCCAGGGTGAGGGGACAGCCGGGATGGTCAGTGCGGAGGCGGCCGGTCGGGTCGATGGGCGAACTGCCCGGGCCGAGCGCACCCGGGCGGCGATCGTCGAGGCGCATCTCGCGCTCATCTCCGAGGGCGACCTACGTCCGACCGGTGAGCGCATCGCCGAGCGGGCCGGCATCTCCCTGCGTACGCTCTGGACGAACTTCAAGGACATGGAGACGCTCTTCGAGGCCAGCGGCGCGGAGCTGCTGCGCCAGCAGGACGCCGCGTGGCGGCCCATCTCGACCGCGTTGCCGCTGGCCAAACGGGTCGACGCGTTCTGCCGACAGCGGGCGAAGCTGCTGCAACTGATCGCGCCGTCGGCGCGGGCCGCGCAGATGCGCGAACCGGTCTCCGCGCAGCTGCGCCGCAACCGGCTCAAGCACATCGCCCGGGTGCGCGACGAGATCGAGCAGTTGTTCGCCGAGGAGTTGGACCGCGCCGGGACGGCGCGGGAGCAGGTGGTCCACGCGATCGTGGCGGCGAGCACCTGGCCGGCGTGGTCGACCCTGCGGGACAGCCTCGGGTTGGGTGTCGACGCCGCGCGGGCGGTGATGACCCGCACCGTCGGCGCGTTGCTGGCCGAGGCGACCGACCGCTGACCCGCGCCGTCGGCGCCGGTCACCCGATATTCACCCCTTTCCAAGCGCCGGATGATAGGCGAGACTCGATGTATGGTTCATGCATCGACGGTGCAAAAAGCTGTGCTGCGGGGCCGGCAGGCGGAGTGCCGGGAGATCCGAACCTTGCTCGCCGCACCGGCCGGGAAGGCGCTGCTGCTGCACGGTGAGCCCGGCTCCGGGCGCAGTGCGCTGCTGGCGTACGCCCACCGGCACGCGGGGGGTCGCCGGCTGCTCGCCGCCGCCGGTCTGCCCGACGAGGCGATGCTGCCCTACGCGGGAGTGCAGCGGCTGCTCGCCCCCGTGCTCGACCGCACCGGTGCGCTGTCCGACCGACAACGGCAGGTGCTCCGTCGTGCCGTGGCCGGCGAGGGCTGCCCGGACCAGGACCAGTTGCTGCTCTCCCATGCCGTTCTCGGGCTGCTCGCCGAGGCCGCGCACGACGGCCCGCTGCTGTGCACCATGGACGACCTCGACGCGGGAGACGCCCCGACCGCGCGGTTGCTGACCTTCGTGGCCCGGCGGCTGTCGCACCTGCCCGTCGTCTTGCTGCTCACCGCCGGCAGTGACAGCGGCGCGGACGCGATCCCCAGCCGCCGGCTGCTGCCGCTGGACGCCTCGGACGGTCAGGCCCTGCTGACCGAGTGCCGCCCGGGGCCGCCGCCGCCCGCACCGGTGCTGGCGACGCTGAGCGCCCTGGCCGCCGGCAACCCGCAGGCGCTCGTCGATCTCGCCGACTCGCTGACGCCCGACCAGTGGCACGGTGCGGAACCCCTGCCCACGGCACCGCCCGCCGACGGCGGCCTGGGCCGGGCGTACCGCGTCCTGCTGTCCCGGCTGTCCGCCGAGACGCGGCGCGCGTTGCTGCTGGCCGCGCTCGCGGCCCCGACGCCCACGGCCCAGGGGTACGCCGTGGACCCGGTGACGCTGGGCCGGGCGCTGCGCGCGGGGGGTGACAGCCTCGCGGCGCTCGCCCCGGCCGAGGCCGCCGGCCTGATCCGGCTCACCGCCCGGGGTGGCGCTGTCTTTCCCCGGCCGCTTGCCCGGACGATGGTCGAGGCCATCGCCTCCCCGGCCGCGCGTCGTGACGCACATCTGCTGCTCGCCGCCACCCTGGACGGCACCGGGGCCCGGCTGCGTCGGGCGCTGCACCTGGCCGCGGCGACCGACGGACCGGCCCCGGCGCTGGCGGCGGAGCTGGAGGAGGCGGTGGGCGACGACGCGGACCGGTCGGCCGCCGCGACGGTGTTGACCCGGGCCGCCGAACTCAGCGACGACCCGGGGCTCGCGGCCCGGCGGCAGGTCGCCGCCGCCCGCTACGCCTGGCAGGCGGGGGAGCCCGACCGGGCCCAGGCGTTGCTGCATCGCGTCGCGGGTCTGCCGGACACCGCCGTCGGCGGTCTCGCCGACATGCTGCGCGGCGAGATGCGACTGCGGTGCGGCTCGGCGTCGGCCGCCCTACCCACCCTGCTGGCCGCCGCGACCGCGCTGGCCGAGGTCGACCGCGAGTCGGCGCTGGTCGCGCTGGTGCGGGCGGGTGAGGCCGTCTGCTTCTCCGGCGACCAGTACCGCTATGCGGAGGTGGCCCGCCGGATGGCCGCGCTTCGCCGCGCCGGGGATCCGCCGTGGGTGGACCTGCTGACCAGCCTGGTCGCCGGGGTCGCCGCCACGCTGCGCGGCGAGCACGCCGACGGTGGCCCGCTGCTGCGCCGGGCGGTGGTGCTCGGGGGACGGCTGCCCGACGCCGCGTTGACCCCGACCGCGCTGACCGGTGCGGCCGTGGCCGGTCTGCTGGTGGCGGTGGACGCCGCGGCGTACCGGCTCGCCGACCGCGCCATCGACCTGGCGACCGACCGGGGCGAGGTGTCCCTGCTGCCCAGGGCGCTGGAACTGCGCGCGATGAGCGAGTACTGGCTGGGCCGGCACGACGCCGCGACGAGGAGCTGCCGCGAGGGGTTACGGGTGGCGCGGGCCGCCGGCCAGCACACCAGTGCCGGCGTGCACCTGGGCCTGCTCGCCGTGCTCGCGGCGGTCCGGGCCGACCGCGAGGCCAGCCTCGCGTACGTCGCCGAGCTGGGCGACGCCGCCGTACCGGGCAGCCGGTCGCACGCCCTCGCCCAGTGGGCTCTGGCCTTGCTGGACCTGGTCGACGCCAGGTACGCCGACGCGGCGGACCGGCTGGCCGCGCTGGCCCGCTCCGGCACCGGGCGCGGCCAGGTCCTGGTGCAGGTGATGGCCACACCGCACCTGGTCGAGGCCGCCGCGTACGACGGTCGGCCGGCTCGGGCCCGCACCGCGCTCGCCGTCTTCGACCACTGGGCCGGCAGTACCGCCAGCCCGCTGCGTCGGGCCCTGTCGGCCCGCTGCCACGCCCTGCTCGCCCCGCGCGGTAGCGCCGAGGCCGAGCAGCAGTTCCGTAGGGCGCTGTCCCTGCACCCCTCCGACGCGGCGACCTTCGAACGGGCGCGTACCGAGTTGCTGTTCGGTCGGGAACTCCGCCGCGCTCGCCGCCCCCGCGAGGCGCGCGGTCATCTGCACCGGGCCTGGCAGGACTTCACCCTGCTCGGTGCGCAGAGCTGGGCGCGGCAGGCCACCGTGGAGCTGCGGGCGGCGGGGGAGTCCGTCGGCGCGCCGGACCCGCACGCCGTGCGGTTGCTCACCGGTCAACAGCTGCGCATCGCCCGCCTGGTCGCCTCCGGCGCCACCAACCGGGAGGTCGCCACCCAGATGTTCCTGTCCACCCGGACGGTGGACCACCACCTGCGCAACATCTACCACCGGCTGGGCATCCGCTCCCGCACTGAGCTGGTCCGAGCGCTGGGCTGACCACCTTCGAAACCGATATTTAAACGATCCTTGACGGGCGTCAGAATTTCTTGACATTTGCGGGACGGTGGCCGACGATGGCCAACACGGCCGGGTGATCTCACTCACATGCACCGGCCGCAGGTCCCAAGGCACCTGTCGGTGTTCACGCACCCACCACCCCCGCCCAGGAAGGGCCTTGTCGATGAAGAAGGTATTCACGCTCGGGCTGATCGCGGGTCTCGCGGTCGCGCTCGCCGGATGTACGGACTCGGATGCCACCCCCTCGGACGAGAGCAGCGGCGAACTGCGCCAGGTTCGCGTCGCGGCACTGCCCATCACCGAGACCGCCGCGTTGTGGGGCGGGATGAAGGCCGGCATCTTCGCCAAGCACGGGCTCACCGTCGAGGTGCTGCCCGCCCAGGGTGGCGCCCAGGCCATCCCGGCGCTCATCAACGGTGACATCGACTTCGCCATCGGTCAGCCGTTCGGCCCGTTCCGGGCCGACCTGCAGGACCTCGGCGTTGTGATGATCGGCAACTACGCGTCGTCCTACGCCGAGGGCGACGACATCAACGCCGTCGTGGCCTCGGCCAAGTCGGGCATCACCAGGCCGGCGGAGCTCGCCGGCAAGCGGGTGTCGGTCAACAGCCTGGGCGCGGCCGGCGATGTGACGATCATGGCTGCGGTGGAGAAGGACGGTGGTGACCCCAAGAGCATCAAGTTCGTCGAGGTCGCCTTCCCCGACGTCCCGGCCCAACTCGAAGCCGACAACATCGACGCCGCCTGGGTGCCGGAGCCCTTCGTCACCCAGCTGCGCAATCGTGGTGACACCTTCATCGTCGCGCCCTACCAGGCGGTCGCTCCCGGGCTCGCGACGCTGACCACCATCGCGACCAAGGAGCGGCTGGACTCCGACGCCAAGCTGATCGCCGACTTCACGGCGGCGATGAAGGAGACGCTCGCCTGGGCGGAGGACTCCGCCAACGAGGCGGCCGTCCGTCAGGCGATCAAGGACAACCTGGAACTCCCGGAGGCGGTCGCGGACTCGGTGAAGCTGCCCCGGTTCAGCTGGGAGCTGGACCGGGCGAGCCTGGAGTCGCTGGCCACGCTCGCCAGCAAGTACCAGGTGCTCGACCAGCAGCCCAACTTCGATCGCCTCATCCAACAGCAGTAGCCGGCGCGGTCCCGCCCTTCCCGGTGACCGACCGGGAAGGGCGTCGCCGCCGACCACGGGAGCAACATGCACGTCTTGTCCATCCGGCGTCCCCGTTCGCTACGCAAGGTGCTGCTGGGCGTCGTCGGGCTGACCGGGTTCCTCGTCGTCTGGCAGCTGATCCCGACGCTGGGCCTGGTCAACTCGGAGTACCTGCCGTACGTCACAGACGTGCTCGCCCGGCTCGCCGAGGAGCTTCGCGACCTCGCCTTCTGGCGTCGGCTCGGGCACACCATGACCTCCTGGGCGATCGGGCTGACCGTGGCCACTCTCGCCGCGGTCGTCCTCGGCACGATCGTCGGGCTGGTGCCCTTCCTGCGCCGCGCCACCCACACGGTGGTGGAATTCCTGCGGCCCATCCCCTCAGTGGCGCTCATCCCGCTCGCCGTGCTGGTGTTCGGCATCCGGATGCAGGCCGCGCTCCTCATCATCATCTACGCGTCGTTCTGGCAGGTGTTCGTGCAGGTGATCTACGGCGTCGCCGACGTCGACTCGGTAGCCCGAGACACCGCCCGCAGTTTCGGACTCACCCGCCGGGAACGGTTGTCGCACCTGGTGCTGCCGACCGCCCTGCCGTACCTCATGACGGGTGTCCGGCTCGCCGCGGCGGTCGCCCTCATCCTCGCCATCACCGCCGAGATGGTGATCGGCAATCCCGGCCTGGGACGCATGATCGAGCTGTCCCGCTCCGCCGGTGACGCCGTCGGGCTGTACGCCCTCGTGGTGGTCACCGGACTGCTCGGGCTCCTGGTGAACCTGGTCTTCCGGTTCATCGAGCGGCGCTCGCTGTCCTGGCACCAGTCCGTACGCGGAGAGGAGGTCCTGTGACCGGCCACACCGCACGGATCGCCAACCGGTCGCGCGGTCGCGCCCTCGGGCGTCGCGTCGCCGCCGGCTTCCTCTACTCGCTCGGGCTGCCCTTCCTGCTGCTGGTGATCTGGGCAGTGGCGTCGACCTCGTCGACCAACCGCTTCTTCCCCGGCCCGCTCACCATCCTGGAGGCCTTCCGGGAGACCTGGATCGGCCCCGCGTTCGTCGACGACGTGTTGCCGAGCCTCTACCGGCTCGCCCTCGGCATCGCCGCCTCGATCGTGGTCGGGGTCGCCGCCGGCACGCTCATCGGGCTGTTCCAATGGCTACGCGAACTGCTCGAACCGTTGCTGGAGTTCTTCCGCGCCATCCCACCGCCGGTGTTGATCCCGGTGATGATGCTGCTGCTGGGCATCACCGACACGATGAAGGTGGCCGTCATCGTCTTCGGCGCGGTCTGGCCCATCCTGTTGAACACGATCGACGGGGTCCGGTCCACCGACAGCGTGATGTCCGAGACCGCCGACTCGTTCCAGATCACCTGGTGGGAGCGGCTCTGGTTCCTGGTGCTCCCGGCGGCCAGCCCGCGGATCATGACCGGAGTGCGGCAGGGGCTCTCGGTCGCGCTGATCCTGATGGTCATCTCGGAGATGTTCGCCTCGTCCGCCGGTCTGGGCTACCGGATCGCCTACTTCCAACGTAACTACCTCATCGCCGAGATGTGGAGCGGCATTCTCCTGCTCGGCCTCGTCGGCGTTCTCCTCGCCGCGACCTTCGGTGTCGTCGAGCGACGGGTGCTGCGCTGGTACCACGGAATCAGGGAGGTCAATCGTGCCTGACCGGAGCACGCTGCTGCGGGTGGAGCACCTGCGCAAGGTCTACGAGTCCGCGAACGGCGACGTCGAGGCGATCGGGGACATCAGCTTCACCATGCGCTCGGGTGAACTCGTCTGCATCGTCGGGCCGTCGGGCTGCGGCAAGACGACCCTGTTGAAATGCCTCGCCGGCCTGCTGCGACCCACCAGCGGCCTGGTCGAGATGGACGGGCAGCCGGTGACCGGGCCGAGCCCCGCGATGGCCGTGGTCTTCCAGGAGTACGGCCGCAGCCTCTACCCGTGGCTGACCGTCCGGGGCAACGTGGAGCTGCCGCTGCGCCACAAGCGACTCTCCCGGGCGGCCCGCGAGAAGCTCGTCACCGACGCCATCGAGGCGGTCGGGTTGGGCCACGCGGGACGCAGCCACCCGTGGCAACTGTCGGGCGGTATGCAGCAACGGGTGGCGATCGCGCGGGCCATCGCGTACCAACCCGAGGTGCTCATCATGGACGAGCCGTTCGCCGCGGTCGACGCGCAGACCCGCGCGGACCTGGAGGACCTCGTCCGTGAGCTGCACACGACACGGGGCATCTCGGTCCTCTTCGTGACCCACGACATCGACGAGTCCGTCTACCTTGGCGAGCGGGTGCTGGTGTTGTCCGCGTCGCCGACCTGGGTGCAGGAGGATCTGACCGTTGACCTACCGGCGGAGCGGGACCAGATCAGCACCCGGGCGATGCCGCGCTTCACCGAGCTGCGTACCCACGTCTACGACCAGATCCAGCGGGCGAAGCGCGGGCAGACCGTCGCCCCGTGATCGTGCCGAGGGGCTGTTTCGCCCGGGAGGAAGAGCTGTGCGCAGTCGTCAGCCGAAGCAACTGTTGCTCGCGTTCTTTGGTGAGCACGTCGTCGACGATGATCCGGGCCCCATTCGCGCCAGCGTCCTGATCGGGGTGCTCGAAGGAGCCGGCGTCGCCGCACCGGCGACGCGGGCCACCCTGGACCGGCTGGTGCAGACCGGCATTCTCGACCGGAGCAAGAGCGGCCGGGAGATCCTGTTCTCGCTGACCGAGCACGGGGTGGCGGTGTTGCGCGAGGCCACCGCCCGGGTGCGTGGCCCGCGCCCGTTCGATCCACAGGGCACCGGGTGGACCCTCGTGACGTTCACGATCCCGGAGGGGCAGCGGACCCTGCGGCACCGGTTGCGGTCCACCCTCACCTGGGAGGGCTTTGCGCCGTTGCGCGACGGGCTCTGGCTCGCTCCCGGCGAGGTGGAGCTCGCCGGGTCGTTGGAGCCGCTGTGCCGGGACCTTCCCCCCAAGACGGTCATCGCCTTCCACGCCCGGGAGATGGCCGGGTTCCCGATCGCCGACAGTGTCCGCTCGGCGTGGGACATCGAGGCGATCCGCCGTGAGCACCTGGCGTTCATCGAGGTGTGGGACGACCCGGGGGCCACGGCCCAGGCGTCGAGCGCGTTGACCCTGCGGACGATGCTGGTGGCCGACTGGCTGGCGTTGCTGCGCGCCGACCCGCGACTGCCGCGTGAGTTCATGGACGCGCAGTGGCCGGCCGGGCGTTCCACCCAGGTCTACCGGCAGATGCACGAGCGGTTGGCGGCGGCCTCCGCCGAGGAGTTCGACACGCTCGTCAACGGGGGCGGTGCCGGGTCCCGGGTCGCGGTGCGATCCGGGCGGCGCTCCGGCAAGGTGTAGCGCCGCGCCGGACCGCCCGGCGTCAGGCTGTCACCCGGCCCCACCGAACCGGTTCCGCAGCTCGGCCTTGCGCACCTTGCCCGACGCGGTACGCGGTAGCTCGTCGACGACGATGACGTTCTTGGGCAGCTTGTAGCGGGCGACCTTGCCGTTGAGGAACTGCCGCACGGCGAACACGTCGATCGTCGTGCCCTCCCGTACCGTCAGGATCGCCCAGGGAACCTCGCCCCACTGCTCGTCCGGTACGCCGATGACCGCCACCCCGGTCACCCCGTCGATCTCGCCGATCAGGACTTCGATCTCGGCCGGGTAGATGTTCTCGCCCCCCGAGATGATCATGTCTTTGAGTCGGCCCGCGATGTAGAGGTAGCCGTCGGCGTCCAGGTAGCCGAGGTCGCCGGAGCGGAACCAGCCGTCCTCGGTGAACGCGTCGGCCGTCGCCTCGGGCAGCAGGTGGTAACCGGGGAAGACGTTCGGGCCGCAGATCTGGATCTCGCCGATGCCGTCGTCGGCGATCGGCTTGCCGTGTTCGTCGGCGATCCGCACGCTGGTGAAGAAGTGCGGCAGGCCCACGCTGCCCTGCTTGGCGCGGGTCATCGCCGGTGGCAGCGACGTCGCGCCCGGCGACGCCTCCGTCATGCCGTAGCCCTGCGAGAAGGACAGGCCGCGTTCCTCGTAGGCGGTGAGGATCCGGGTGGGCACGGCCGAACCACCACAGGTCAGCTTGGCCAACGTGGACAGATCGGTGGTGGCCCAGTTCGGGTGGTCGGCCATCAACTGGTAGGTGGTCGGGACGCCGCTGAGCATGGTGACGCCGTGCCGTTCGATCTGGGCGAGCGCCCGACCCGGCTCGAAGCCCTTCTCCAGCACGAGCGTGGCGCCCTTGAGGATCACCGGCAGCGCCCCCATGCCGAGGGACGCGACGTGGAACAACGGCGAGATCATCAGCGCGATGTCGGTCGAGACGACGTCGTAATCGACCACGCAGTTGAGCGCGACCCAGGTGAGGTTGCCGTGGGTCAGCACCGCGCCCTTGGCCCGGCCGGTCGTACCCGAGGTGTAGATGATCGCGGCCGGGTCGTCCATGCCCACCTCGGCGGCGACCGCGTCGTCCCCGGCGACCGTGCTCAGCAGGTGGGCCAGGCCCGGCCGGTCGGCGGTGCCCGCGCCGGTGACGACGACGTGCGGCGACGGCCCGGCGTCGGTGGCGGCCTGCACCCGTGGCGTGAACTCGGCATCGTGGATCAGCACCCGCGCACCGCAGTCGGTGAGGACGTGGGCGACCTCGGGCGGCGCCAGCCGGGTGTTGACCGGGACGAAGACCGCACCCATCCGGGCCGCGCCGAACATCACCTGGAGGAAGTCCGGGCTGTTCTCGCCCAGGTAGGCCACCGCGTCGCCCTTGCCGACGCCGAGGCTCCGCAGCAGCGCGGTGACCCGGTCCGCGCCGTCGGCGAACTGGCGGTACGTCACCGTGGCGTCCTCGCCGTGGACGAGGGCGACCTTGTCGGGGGATTTGAGCCGGCGCTTGGCCAACCAGGCACCGATTCCCTGTTCGTGCATCAGCGGTCTCCCGGTGGTGGAGGGGTGCGTCGGCGCGTGACCGTCCCGGCCGGTCCGCCCGTGCTGCTCAGGCGTAGAAGCGGTAGAGGCCGCGGGCCACCACGGCGGGCTTGGTGCCGCCCTCGATCTCGATCGTCTGGTCGACGGAGATCTGGTAGCCGCCGGTCACCTCGACGACGTCGACGACGGTCGCCTTCATGCGTACCCGGGATCCGACCTTGACGGGAGCCGGGAAGCGCACCTTGTCGAGGCCGTAGTTGACCTTCGTGGTGACACCCTTGACGTCGAGCAGTTCGGTCCAGAAGGGCACCGCCAGGGAGAGCGTCAGGAAGCCGTGGGCGATGGGCGCGCCGAACGGCCCGTTCTTCGCCCGCTCCGGGTCGACGTGGATCCACTGGTGGTCGTCGGTGGCGTCGGCGAAGAGGTTCACCTGGTCCTGGGTCACCGTCCGGTACTCGGTGTAGCCGAGGTCGGTGCCGGCAAGGTCGGTGAGCTGTTCGTAGGTGATCGTCGTCGTCATGAGCTTCCCTCTCGTCGTCAGCTGGACAGGCGCAACAGCCGGACGGCGTTGTCCTTCAGGATGCCGGGGAGCACCTCGGGCTTGAGTTCGGTGCTGCGCACATCCCGGAGCCAACGGTCGGGGGTGAGCAGCGGGTAGTCGGTGCCGAAGAGCACCCGGCGCTTGAGCAGCGAGTTGGCGTACCGCACCAGCTCCGCCGGGAAGTACTTCGGGCTCCAGCCGGACAGGTCGATCCAGGTGTTGGGCTTGTGGGTGGCCACCGACAACGCCTCGTCCTGCCAGGGCACCGACGGATGGGCCATGATGATCTGGAGATCCGGGAACTCGGCCGCGATGGGATCGAGCAGCATCGGGTTCGACAGGCCGAGCCGGAGACCGTAGCCGCCCGGCATCCCGGCACCGATCCCGGTCTGCCCGGTGTGGAACAGCGCGGGCACGCCGGCCTTCTCCAGCAGACCCCACAGCGGGGCGTACTCCTCGTGGCTCGGGTCGAAGCCCTGCACGGTGGGATGGAACTTGAAGCCGCGTACGCCCTCGTCCTCGATCAGCCGGGTGGCGAGGTCCAGCGCCGCCGCCCCGGTGCGCGGGTCGACGGAGCCGAAGGGGATCAGCACGTCGGCGTGCTCGGCCGCCGCGCGGGCGATCTCCACGCTCGACAGCGGCTGGTGGGCCAGCTGGGTGCGGGCGTCCACCGTGAACACCACGGCCGCCATCTGGCGTTCCCGGTAGTACTGCGCCACCGCGTCGATCGCCGGGCGTGGCCCGTCGGCCTTGAAGTACTTCGACACCGCGGCCACCAGGTCGTCGGGCAGCGAGTTGTGGCCGTGCGCGTCGACCTCGATGTGCACGTGCATGTCGATCGCGGTGACGGCGTCGACGTCGATGGCGGGTCGGTACATGGTGGAAGCCTTCGTCCAGCGGGTCAGGAGGCGGCGGTCTTGAACTCCTCGGGGAGATCCGGGAACTGCTCGCCGACACTCTGAACCGCGCCGGCGAACTGCTCCGGCCAGGCTTCGAGCAGGGCATCGTACGTCCAGCCACCGGCACGGTGCGCGGTCAGCGCCGCCTCCGGGTGGGTCCAGATCTGGAGCCGGTCGCCGCCCACCCCGATCACCTGCCCGGTGATGCCACCGGCGGCGTCGGAGCCGAGGAACGCGACCAGCCCGGCGACGTCGTCCGCCGTGCCGAAGCCGAGGTCGTGCCGGAAGAACGCGGGCATCGGCTCGCCCTTGTCGGCTGCCTGCACGGCGGCGGCGAAGTAGGGCACGGTAGCGGTCATGGCGGTCGCGGCCACCGGTACGACGGTGTTGGCGGTGATGCCGGCGCGCTTGAGCTCCAGCGCCCAGGTCCGCGTCATGCCGACGATGCCCGCCTTGGCGGCGGCGTAGTTGGTCTGGCCGAAGTTGCCGCGCTGGCCGGTGGGGGAGCCGATGCAGATGATGCGCCCGCCCTCACCTGCCGCCCGCATGTGCCGCACCGCCGCGCGCACCGTGGTGAAGGTGCCGCGCAGATGCACGTTGATGACGGTGTCGAAGTCCTCGTCGGTCATCTTCCACAGCACGGTGTCGCGCAGGACACCGGCGTTGGTGACCAGGATGTCGAGCCGACCGAAGCTCTCGACCGCGGTGGCGACCAGCTGCTCGGCGGTCTCGGTCGGGCCGACCGGTGCGACCACCGCGACGGCCCGGCCGCCGAGCGCCTCGATCGCCGCGACGGCGTCGGCCGTGGTCTGCGCGTCGACATCGTTGACCACCACGGAAGCGCCCTGCCGGGCCAGCTCCTGCGCGTACGCGAGGCCGAGACCGCGCCCGGATCCGGTGACGATGGCGACCTTGCCGTCCAGGGACATGCGAACTCCTTCGTGTCCACCCGATCTGAGCACGGACCGTTGAAAATGTCAATCATTGGTGAATCTTGCTACCATCGTCGCCATGTCTAGCGGGAAGACCCGGCTGCCGGGGCGCGACGCCCTGCGGGACAGCGTGCTCGGCGGCGACCTGGTCTTTCTGCTGGCCCGCGCCAACGCGCTCACCCTGGCGGCGGCCAACGCCGCCCTCGCCGAGCACGGGCTCAAGGCGCGGTCCTACTCGGTGCTCGCGTTGGCCGCCGACGGGGCCCGACCCACGCAGCGGGAACTCGCCGAGTTCCTCCGCCTCGACCCGAGCCAGGTCGTGGCGCTCGTCGACGGTCTCGAGAAACGTCAGCTGGTGGAGCGCCGTACGGATCCGGCCGACCGGCGGGCCAACGTCCTCGTCGCCACCGACGCCGGGCGGGACCTCTTCGCCCGTGCCCAGCAGGCCGCCCGCGCCGTCGAGTTGGGCCTGCTGGCCACGGTGACGCCCGAGGAGCACGAGCGGCTCGCCGGGCTGCTGCGGCTGCTCGCCTTTCCGGACTGAACCAGGCGGTCACCGCGCCGGGCCCGGTGACGTCGCCTCACCCGACCGACTGCTGCGACCCGTACGGCGTGCCCAGTGCCCGGGAGATCGTCCGGCCCGCCGCCTGCACCAGCGGGGCCAGCGCCACCGGGTCCGCCCGGTGCTGGGCGACCACCAGTGAGATCGCGGCGACCACCGAGCCCTCCGGTCCACAGATCGGCGCGGCGACCGAGAGGGCGTCCATGGTGACCTGCCGGTCGCTGACCGCGTACCCGGTGCGGCGCACCTCGGCGAGACCGCGCCGCAGCCGCCCGGGATCGGTGACGGTCAGCGGGGTGTAGCGCTCCAGCGGCGCGGCCAGCACCTGTTCCTGGACCTCGGCCGGCGCGTACGCCAGCAGCACCAACCCGACCCCCGTGGCGTGCAACGCGAAGCGGCCACCGACCCGGGTGAGTACCGGCACCGCGTGCCGCCCGGCGATGCGTTCGATGAAGACGAGTTCGACGTCCTGCCGCACGGCGAGCTGGACGTTCTCGTGGGTCACCTCGTACAGGTCCTCCATGGTCGGCAGCGCCAGTTCACGCAGCCCGAGTCCCCGGGGCGCGAGCGAACCCACCTCCCACAGCCGCAACCCGATCCGGTACCGCCCGTCGTCGCCGCGTTCCAGGGCACCCCAGGCGACCAACTCGGCGACCCGGCGGGACGCGGTCGGCAACGGCAGCCCGGCACGCCGGGCCAACTCGCTGAGGGTCAGCGCCGGACTGGCCGGGGTGAACGAGTCGAGCAGGGCCAGCACCTTGCTGGTCACCGACCGTCCGGGTTGCGCGCTCATCTCGCCATCATGCCGACCCCGACGGTCACAACTCGAGCGTGAGTCGGGGCGTCACGGCCCGGGAAACGCAGATCATCATGGTGTCGCCGACCGCCCGTTCCGCCTCGGTGAGCAGACTGTCCCGGTGCTCCGGCACGCCGCCCAGGACGCCCGTCTCGCAGGTGCCGCAGGTGCCCTCCCGACACGAGGACAACACCTGCACGCCCGCCGCCTCCACCGCCTCCAGGATCGACGTGCCCGGCGGTACGGTCAGCGTCCGGCCGCTGAGGGCGAGCTCGACCTCGACGGTGGTGTCGGCACCCTCGACGGGAGCCAGCGGCGTGAAGCGTTCGACGTGCAGGGCTCCGGCGGGCCAGGTCCGGCAACGCTGTTCCACCGCCGTGATCAACGATTCCGGGCCGCAGCAGTAGACGAGCCCGTCGACCGGCCGCCCCAGCAGCTCGTCCAGGTCGAGCAGGCCGGTCTCGTCCTGCGGGTACAGGCTCACCCGATCGCCGTACTTCTCCCGCAGGGCGTCGGCGAACGCCATCGTGGCGCGGCTGCGCCCGCCGTACACCAGCCGCCAGTCGGCTCCGGCGGCGTCGGCGGCGGCGACCATCGGCCTGAGCGGGGTGATCCCGATGCCACCGGCGACGAACAGGTACCGCGCCGCCGCCACCAGCGGGAAGTTGTTCCGTGGACCGCGTACCCGGACGGTCGCGCCCGGGGTGAGTCGCTCGTGCACGTGGCGCGAACCACCGCGCCCCTCCGGCTCCAACTGGACCGCGATCCGCAGGGTGGCCCGGTCGGCCGGGTCGCCGCAGAGCGAGTACTGGCGTACCAACCCGGGCCCGAGTTCCAGGTCCAGGTGCGCGCCGGGGGACCAGGCGGGCAGGTCGCCGCCGCCGGGGCGGCACAGGCTCAACACGGCGACACCCGCCGCCGCCCGGTCCCGGTGGGCCACCACCAGCTCCGCGCCGTCCAGCTCGTCGGCGGTCACGCCGGCACCGCCGACCGGGTCGGCGCGGCCGGCGGGCTCGGCGTGACCACCTCCGGCGGCTGGTGGCCGTACGGGTGGGCGAGCAGCCACTCCCACAGCTCGACCGGTTCCTCGGCGACGCGCTCGGCACCGCAGTGACAGATACCGCGCAGGGTGTCGGTGCCCGGCATCCAGTGGATCCGGTAGATCCGGTCGCCGGTGAGCATGCGGGTCGGGCCGGTCATCGGGGCGCCCCCACCGCCCCCGCCTCGACCATCCGCGCGATCAGACGTCGGGCGGCGAGACCACCGGTGTCGATGTTGATGCTGAGTTCCTGGTACTTGTCCGGCTCGGACGCGATCACCTGCTCCAGGATGTTCAGCGCCGTCACGTCCTGCATGACCACCGTGTGGTTGCTCTGGTGCAGGTACTCGCTCACCGACTCGTCGTCGATGGCGAAGTCGCGGGCCACCGCCCAGAAGTCGTAGGTGGTGTTCTCCGTCGACGGGGTGATGGCGTACACGATCTCGGCGTGGAAGGCGTCGCTGTCCTCACCCTCGGCCGGCGGGTAGACGCCCTGCGGCGCGATCCGGCTGTGCAGCAGGTACAGGCACGGCGGGTGGAACTCGATGTCCTGCCAGCGGGTGATCCGGCCCTGGATGCCGGTCGACTTGGCGTAGAACGGCGGACACTCGGCGTCGTCCATGTGTCGGCTGACATAGACGATGCCCCGTTCCTCGTCCACCTCCGTGGTGATCGGCGTGTTCGCCACCTCGGGGGTGCCGATGTAACCGCCGTGCAGGTAGGTCTCGTGCGACAGGTCCATCAGGTTGTCCACCAGCAGGCCGTACCGGGCGTTCAGCGGCGCCATGCCGCGAACCACCGCGTACCGGGGGTCGTCCAACCAGGGCGCGCGGGGGATGGTGGTCGGATCGGCCCGGTCGGCGTCGCCGATCCAGACCCAGATGAGCGAATCCTGCTCCACCACCCGGTACGCGGGAACCCGGGCGGTACGCGGGATGCGCTGCTGACCGGGGACGAAGACGCAGGTGCCGGTCCGGTCGTAAGTGAAGCCGTGGTAACCGCAGACGATGGTGTCGCCGTCGAGGCGGCTCTCCGACAGCGGATAGCGGCGGTGTACGCACCGGTCGGCGAGCGCCACCGCCTCCCCGGACTCGGTGCGGTAGAGCACCAGCGGTTCGCCCAGCACGGTGCGGGCGAGCAGATCCCGCCCGACCTCGTTGCTGTAGGCCGTCACGTACCACTGGTTGCGGGCGAACGCCATGGTGGACCCCACCTCTCTCGCCGACGGGTCGGGGGTGCGGTCGGATGATCCCGTGACCGGGCCGCTGATCGGCAGCTCCGGTTTCACTGAGTGAAAGCTCGGCTGCCGCTGTCGCTGCCGGGATTTGTCTGGCGCTGGCGCTGCCGGTCGCTGGCGGGCGGGATGCTGCGATGATCGGCGGCGTGGCGGGGGTCGAGGAACGTACCGATGAAGGGGCGGCGAGCCGAGTCGACGAGCGCGGACTCGGGGGCCGGTTCTGGCGACTCTGGTCGGCGTCGGCGGTGTCCAACCTGGCTGACGGGATCGTCAAGATCGCACTGCCGTTGGTCGCCGTCGGCTACACCCGCTCACCGGTGCTGGTGGCCGGGGTCGCCACCGCGTACAGCCTGCCGTGGTTGCTGTTCGCGCTACCGGCCGGCGCTCTCGCCGACCGGCTCGACCGGCGTCGGGTGATGCTCGCCGCCAACATCCTGCGCGCGGTGCTCATCGGCGCGCTGGCGCTCGCGGTAGCCTACGACTCCGGGTCGATCTGGCTGCTCTACCTGGTGGCGCTCGGCCTCGGCACCGCCGAGACCCGCTACGACACCTGCGCCCAGTCGATCCTGCCGCAGGTGGTCACGCGCGACCAACTGCCCCGGGCCAACGGCCGACTGTCCGCGGTGGAGGTGGCCGCCAACCAGTTCGTCGGCCCGCCGCTCGCCGGTTTCCTGGTCGCTGCCGGGGTGACCCTGGCGCTCGCCGGGCCGGCGGTGCTGTGGGTGCTGGCCGTCGCGGCGCTGCTCCTGGTCGCCGGCCGGTTCCGGGTCGAGCGGGACGAGCCGACGACGATCCGCGCCGACATCGTCGAAGGGCTGCGCTTCCTCTGGCGGCACCGGCTGCTGCGCACCCTGGCCACCATGGTCGGGACCAGCAACTTCATCACCAGCGCCGTCTTCGCCGTGCTGGTGCTCTACGCGGTCGGCCCGGACTCGGCCATCGGCCTCACCGAACCCGGGTACGGCCTCCTGCTCACCACCGTCGCCGCCGGCATCGTGCTCGGCTCGGTCGCCACCAGCCGGATCGAACAACGGCTCGGGCGGTCCCGCACCCTGGTGGTCTCCGTGCTGGCGATGGCCGCCGTCGTCGGCGCACCGGCGCTGAGCACCAACCCCTTCGTGATCGGTACGGTCTTCTTCGCCGGTGGCCTCCTGCTCGCCACCTGGGACGTCATCACCGTCTCGCTGCGCCAGCGGATCACCCCGGACCGGCTGCTCGGCCGGGTGAACAGCGGCTACCGGATGCTGGCCTGGGGGAGCATGCCGGCCGGCGCGCTCGTCGGAGGTGTGGCCGCCGAGGTCTTCGGCCTCCGTGCGGTCTTCGCCATCATGGGAGTGCTGACGCTGACCCTGCTGCTCGGCATGTTCGTCGTCACCGACGCCAATATCGCCGCCGCCGAACGGGACGCTACCGAACGGGACGGCAGGGACTACCACTTTTCTCGCCACCACACGACAAGCAAGCCCACGGCACCCACGAGGACTATGCATCCGATCCCTCCGCAGAGCAGTGCAGCAACGCCACCGAAGAAACCGAAGTCCCCGTAGTCCACCTGCCGGACCCTACGCCTGAGACAAGCCGACGCACAGTGCCCGTCGCCAGGGTCAACCAGGCTCCGGCTCGACGCCGGATCAGGCAGCACGCCCGGCGACGCGACCATGTGCGGGAGGATAACCGCGCCCTCGGACACGCCATTCTCGCTGGCAATCGGGGCACGTCACGAACCGTCTCGAACGGGAGCGATCGCTTCCGTCGGCATTTGTCGTCTCTGCGGAGCCGTTTCCCCGCTGCCATGCGTGGCGCGATAATGCGCAGCACGTGACCCTGGGGAGGTGGCGATTATCCGTGCCTACTCATGAGCGCCGCGATCGTCTCCGCCAGGTGATCAAGCGAGCGCTGATGCCCAAGAACGCGGAGGTGCCCACCGCGCCGCCAGCGCCGACGCGACCTGGGGGCATCGACGTAGAGACCGCCCGCAAGATGTTGCTGATCGACTTCGAGCAGGCGTTCATCCTGCACAACGACTACAAGGACGCCGAAAGGGATCTCTACAAGCTCAGTCTCCGCATACTGGCTTTTCCGGTGCTGGTCGCCGGCGCCCTGGTATCCGCAAAACTGATCTCTTCGGTGGGGCAGGTCGGCACGGTGCTGCGGCTACCGATCATCTATGCGGCGGTGGTGATCGCCGGGGTGTTGAACACGATCGTCCTGCGGGCCTATGTCGTCACCGATCGCGTGCAGACCGAAGCTAAACACCAGGTCAACCGGTTGCGAAGCCTCTACCTGCATGCCCTCGCCGCAGAGTTTCCCGAAGGCTGGAAACCGGTGTGGGGGTCGGCCAACCCATACCTGGAGAGTCGGCGCAAGCTGAAGGCCGCAGCGCTCACTTCAGTGGTGATCGGATCGCTCAACGCCGCGTACGTTGCCGTAGGCACCGACCGTCTCATCAAGTATGGAACAGGGATCTCCTGGACGCCTCTGCTGTCAGCGGCGTTCGCTCTGATCTACTTCCTCCTGCAGATGGAGTTCACCTGGGAGGTCCTCCAGAAGGCGCAACGGAAACGGTCAGTGGGAGCGGGCGGATGAGGCGTTTCTCCACGGGTACTGACCCTGTCGGCTACGACTTCCGGACGATGGTCGAACTTCTCGCGCTATACGGTCGCCCGATCGCGCTGGCCATCAGCCAACTACGCACTATGGACTTCCTGTTTCCTCGGATGTCCCGGCTGTATCAGGATGCCGTTGATCCCGGGTTGCTGTTTCGGCAGACGATGCCGGCGGCGGCGGTTGGTGCCCGGATCGGTGTCGACCCAGAAGCGTTGGCCGAGTACGTGAAGATTTACGCACTGGGTCAGACCCTCATCCTCAACAACATGGATCGCCACCTCGACCTTTCGGCTTCCTACAGCATCCGCGACCCGGCCTTGCTGCTTGCCGACGTCAACTCGACCATGTGCCTCTCGGTTACCAGCCTGCTGACGATGGTCCGCGAGGCGTCGCTCACGCCAGCAGGCGTTCGGGCGCTACCGGTGATGGCCGAGGTGACGGCGGAAATCGTGCAGTCCATGTACGACAACTACGCCGTCCGCTTTGACCCGGCACCGCTCGAAGACGGAGAGAGTCTCGTCAACTGGTATCGAATGGATGCCAGGTCTCGACACCTCGGCTCTGGCTTCTACTCGTCTGGCCTACTCGGACTGCTTGCCTACGTCGGGGAGCCCGTGCCGGACGGCTTGGCCGACCGGCTTTGCGATATGCGCCGGTTGAGGCAGCGGGTGGACGAGTTGGCGGATTTGTTCGAGGACACTGTTACCGGACTGGTGAGCTACCCGGTCGCCAAGGGGCTCGCAGAGCCGACGCTCAACGCGGACCTGCGCCATTCGATCAGCAGGCTGTGGATCCGGGCACAGCAGGTCATCGGCAGCCACGGCAGGCATGCGGGTGTGCTCCACCGCGCGCTGACCGGCGATACCGAGCTGAACGAGACGCACAGCGCCATCTTGGAGATGCTGGTATCGGGTGGCATCATGCGGGAGTGCTATCGAGAGGCGGATCTCCTCTGGCGTGAGATCGCGCTCGGCCTCGATGCCCTGGACCCCCGGTTCGGTGAGCCGCTGTTGGCGATCATTGATCTCAAGCGCGCGCTGCTCGACCGCCTGGCGATGAATGGCTGGCAGGACAACCCACCTCCGCACACGTTCCAGGAGATGATCGAAGCAGCGGGATTGGAAGCGACGACATGACGGGTGCCGAGAGCCGGCTCGAAAACTCCGCCAAGGCTGTCATCCTCGACGGCGACAAGGTGCTTCTACTGAAGTATGTGGACCGCAAGATGGGGCTCGGGGTCTGGTACTCGCTTCCCGGCGGTCGGCAGCAGTACGGTGAGACCCTGACCGAGACCCTGATCCGTGAGTGCCAGGAGGAAATCGGCGCGGACGTGACGCCAGGACGCCTGCTCTTCGTTCGCGAGTACATCCACGCGCACCACGAACTGGCCGGGAAGGGGCGCGATCAGCACAAGGTCGAGTTCTACTTCCTCGCGGAACTCACATCGGAGTTGTCCGCCGACTACCTGGCCGCAGACGATGTCTCCGACGAAGGCCAGCAGGGGATGCGCTGGTGCAATCTAGCCGACCTGCGGCAACTCAACATCTTCCCCACCGGTCTCCGTAATCTGGAGGACGTGGTGAAAACCAGCACTGACACCTACTGGGGTGACACGTACTGACGGAAGGTCCCCGAGCCGCCGGAGACGCAGGTGCGACGGCCCCACAGCGGCCTGCGGAGCGGACTACCGCCGGTCGACGGGGCGGGTCAGTCGAAGACGACCACCGTGCGGGCTCCTTCGCCTCGGGCCATCCGGGTCAGGGCCTCCGGTGCCCCGTCGAGGGTGATCCGGTCGGTGACCAGGAAGTCGAGGTCGAGGGTGCCGTCGAGCACCGCGCGGGCCATTTCGGGCACGTCGCGGTCAGGGTCGGAGGAGCCGTACACCGAGGATCGCAGCGTCCGGGCGGAGTGGAAGATCTCCAGGGCGCTGAGGCCGACCATGTCGTCCTTGGCCCCCATACCGACCACGATGACCTGTCCGCCCCGGCGGGTGGCCCGCCAGGCGGTGCGGATGGTGGCGGCCCGACCGACGCATTCCACCGCGTGGTCGACGCCGCGACCGGCGGTCAGTTTCCGTACCGCGCGGCTGAGGGTGTCGTCGGCGAGCAGGAAGTCGGTGGCACCGGCGGCGTGGGCGAGTTCGGCCTTGGCGGGTGCGACGTCGACGGCGATGACGGTGGCGGCACCGGCCGCGCGGGCGGCGGCGACCGCCGAGAGGCCGACGCCGCCGAGACCGATGACGGCGACGGTGTCGCCGGGCCGGACCTCGGCGGTACGGCGGATCGCGCCGACGCCGGTGAGCACCGCGCAGCCGAGCAGCGCGGCGGTGGGGAAGGGCAACTGCGCCGGTACCGCCACCACGGCGTGCTGCGGCACCACCACCTGTTCGGCCAGCGCCCCGAGGCCGAGGGTGACGTGCAGGGGCTCGCCGTCGATGGTGTGCCCGACGGAGGCTGCCGGGTTTCCGGAGCGTTCGCAGAGCCAGGGCTCGCCGCGTTCGCAGTACCAGCAGGCGCGGCACGGGGGTGCCCAGTTGAGCACCACGTGGTCGCCGACCGCGACCCGGTCGACGCCGTCGCCGACCTCCACGACCACGCCGGCGGCCTCGTGGCCGAGCAGCAGTGGGTACGGCGCGGCGATGGTGCCGTCGACCATGGATAGGTCGGAGTGGCAGACCCCGGCCGCCCGGACCGCCACCCGTACCTGGCCGGCGCCGGTGGTGGGCGGTTCGACCTGCTCGATCGTGGGCGGTGTGCCGGCCACCCGGGCCACCAGGCCCCTCATCGCTGGATCGCCTTCACTTCGCAGAACTCCTCCAGGCCATGCACACCCAGTTCACGGCCGAGGCCGGACTGCTTGTAGCCGCCGAACGGGGCGAGCGGGTTGAACGGAGCGCCGTTGATGTCGACGGCACCGGTACGCAGCCGGCGCGCCACCCGCAGCGCCCGCTCGTCGTCGCCCGACCAGACCGCGCCGGCCAACCCGTAGCGGGAGTTGTTGGCGACCCGTACCGCGTGGTCGTCGTCGTCGACGGGGATGACCGCCAGGACCGGACCGAAGACCTCCTCCTGGGCGAGCGCGCTGTCCGGGTCGACGTCGGCGATGACGGTCGGTGCGACGAACCAGCCTCGCTGCGGGACGGGGGCGTCGGGTCCACCGGCGATGAGTCGGCCGCCGTCGGCCAGACCCCGGGCGATGTGGTCGCGTACCCGGTCTCGCTGCTGTGCGGAGACGAGCGGGCCGAGGCGGGTGGCCGAGTCGAACGGGTCACCGACCCGGTAGCCGTCGGTCGCCTTGGCGACCAGGTCGAGGGCCTCGTCGTAGCGGTCCCGGTGCACCAGCATCCGGGTCCACGCGGTGCAGGTCTGTCCCGAGTTGAGGAAGGCGTTGCCGACGCCCACCTTCACCGCGCTGGCCAGGTCGGCGTCGTCGAGGATCACGTTCGCCGACTTGCCGCCCAGTTCCAGCGCCACCCGGGCGATCCGGTCGGCGGCCAGGTGCGTGATCCGGCGGCCGGTGGCGGTGGAGCCGGTGAAGGAGACTAGGTCCACGTCGGGGTGCCCGGCGAGCGCCTCGCCGACCACCGGCCCGGTGCCGGTGACCAGGTTGACCACTCCGGGAGGCAGGCCGGCTTCGTGGATGGCGTCGAAGAGCAGGTACGCGGTCAGCGGGGTCAGTTCGCTCGGCTTCAGCACCAGCGTGCAGCCGGCGGCGAGGGCGGGCGCGAGTTTGGCGACGATCTGGTGCAGCGGATAGTTCCACGGGGTGATCGCGCCGACCACGCCGACGGGTTCGCGTACCACCAGGGAGTTGCCGATGGTCTGTGGCGCGGGCGGGTGGGCGGCCAGGTCGACGAAGCTGCGCAGCACGGTCAGGGGTAGTCCGGCCTGGACGCGGGTGGCGACCTTCAGGGGCGTGCCGAGTTCACTGGCGACCGTGTAGGCGATGTCCTTGGCACGGTCGGTCAGGGCGGCGTGCAGCCGGTCGAGGTGGGCGGCCCGCTCGGCGGGGTCGGTCGCCGCCCAGCCTTCGAAGGCGGCCCGGGCGGCGGCGACGGCCGCGTCGACGTCGTCGGCGGTGCCGGCCGGGACGGTGCCGATGACCTCCTCGGTCGTCGGGTTGTGCACCTCCAGCGGCGGCCTTCCCGTGGCGTCCACCCAGCGTCCGTCGAGGTAGAAGTCGGTCCGTACGGGTTCCATGGGCTCCTCACCTCGACTCGGAGCGGGCGGCGACAGGACTGGTGGGGCTGACGCCGATCGCTCCTAAAACTAGCGGTGCAAGTTGGGACTCTAGTACGCCGACTCCGTCGGCGGGAGGGGTGGCAGCGGCCCGACGACGCGTTCGTACGTGTGGGACAGTCCGTCGATCAGCGCCTCCAGCCCCAGCGCGAAGGCGCCTTCGTCGACGCGTTGTTGATGCTCGGCGAGGCGGTGCGCCTGACTCAGGTGCGGGTACTGGTCCGCGTACAGTCCCGGGTCCTCCACGAAACCCCGGGCGAAGGACCCGAGCGCCGAACCGGTCACGAAGTAACGCATGAGCGCGCCGATGTGGGTCGCCCGCGCGGGCGGCCAGCCCGCCGCGACCAGTCCGCCGTAGACGGCGTCGGCCATGGCCAGTGCCGCCGGACGTCGACCGGGGCCCCGGGCCAGGTGCGGCACGATGTTCGGGTGGGCGGCGAGGGCGGCCCGGTAGGAGTGACCCCAGCGACGCAACGCCTCGCGCCAGTCGACCTCGCCGAAGTACGACACGTCGACCTGGCCGGTGATGCTGTCCGCGACCGCGTCGAGGATCTCGTCCTTGGTGGCGAAGTGGTTGTACAGCGACGGCCCGCGTACGCCCAGGGCGGCGGCGAGCCGACGGGTGGAGAACGCGTCCAGTCCCTCGGAGTCGATCAACGCGGCGGCGGCCTCGACGATCCGCTCCCGGCTGAGCAGGGCTTGTCGCGGCCGGGGCATGGGCATCCTCCTTGGGGCGGGCGGTTCGCGGGGAACTTTGCCATACCGGGGTCTGGACAGCTTAAAACTTCCACCGCTAGTTTATCGCCATGGACCTTCACCTCCCCGCCGAGCAGGTCGCGGTCCGGGCGCTCGCCGCGGATTTCGTCAACCGTGAGGTGCTACCGCACGCGGCGGCCTGGGATCGGCGTGAGGCGGTCGACCCGGACATCGTCGGCAAGCTCGGCGACGTCGGCTTCCTCGGCCTCACCATCGACGAGAAGTACGGCGGATCCGGTGGCGACCAGCTCGCGTACTGCCTGGTGCTGGAGGAACTCGGCCGGGGTGACTCCGCCGTCCGCGGCATCGTGTCGGTCTCGCTGGGCCTGGTCGCCACGTCGATCGCCAAACACGGCACCCCGGAGCAGCGTGAGCGGTGGCTGCCGTCGCTGTGCTCCGGCGCCGCCCTCGGCTGCTTCGCGCTCACCGAGCCCGACAGCGGCTCGGACGCGGCGGCGCTGACCACCCGGGCGGTACGCGACGGCGACGACTGGCTGATCACCGGCCGCAAGATGTTCATCACCAACGGCACCACCGCCGACGTCGCGCTGCTCTTCGCCCGTACCGGCGGCCCGGGACACCGTGGCATCACCGCGTTCCTGGTGCCGACCGACAGTCCCGGCCTCACCCGGTCGGAGATCCGGGGCAAGCTGGGCCTGCGCGGGCAGGCCACCGCCGAACTCGCCCTGGACGGCGTCCGGGTGCCCGACACCGCCCGCCTCGGCGAGTGCGGTGGCGGCTTCCGGCTGGCGCTGTCCACCCTCGCCAAGGGCCGCATGTCGGTCGCCGCCGGCTGTGTCGGCATCGCCCAGGGCTGCCTGGACGCCGCCGTCGCCTACGCCGGCACCCGTACCCAGTTCGGCAAACCCATCGCCGGCCACCAGCTCGTGCAGCAACTGCTCGCCGGTATCGCGGTCGACACCGCTGCGGCGCGGCTGCTGGTCTGGCGGGTCGCCGACTTGATCGACCGGGGCGAGCCGTTCGCGACCGAGGCGTCGATGGCCAAGCTGTTCGCCAGCGAGGCCGCCGTCCGCGCGGCCAACGACGCCATCCAGGTCTACGGCGGGTACGGCTACATCGACGAGTACCCGGTCGGCAAGTACCTACGCGACGCCCGCGTCGCCACCCTCTACGAGGGCACCAGTCAGATCCAGCAGCTACTCATCGGGCGGGCGCTCACCGGCGTCAACGCCTTCTAGAACCGGGGAGAGGAACCGAGCACATGGACTTCGGGCTGTCCGACGAGGAACGGGCCATCCGCGACACCGCCCGCGACTTCATCACCCGGGAGGTCATGCCACTGGAGCAGGAGCTACTGCGCCGTGAACGGGCCCACCAGCCCGGTCTGGAACGCTCCGAGCTGCGCGAGTTGCAGCTCAAGGCCCGCGCGTTCGGCTTCTGGGGGCTGGCCACACCGACGGAGTACGGCGGTATGGACCTGCCCGCCGTCGTCCAGTCACTGATCTGGACCGAGATCGGCCGCAGCTTCGTGCCGTTCCGCTTCGGCGGCGAGGCGGACAACATCCTCTTCCACGCCACCGAGGAGCAGCGGCAGGAGTTCCTGCTGCCCACCATCGAGGGGGAGCGGTTCTCCTGCTTCGCCATCACCGAGCCCGGCGCGGGCTCCGACGCCGCCAACATCCGGTTCCGTGCCCGACGCGACGGCGACGACTGGATCCTCAACGGCGAGAAGACCTTCATCACCGGCGGCAACGAGGCCGACTTCGCCATCGTCATCGCGGTCACCGATCCCGAGCGGGGAGCCCGCAACGGCGGAGCGACCGCCTTCCTGGTGGACCGGGAGATGGGCTGGCGGTCGGAGTTCATCCCCACCATGGGCGAGGGTGGGCCCGCCTCGCTGTTCTTCGACGACGTACGCGTGCCGAACCGCAACATCCTCGGCGAGGTGGGCCAGGGCTTCTCGCTGGCCATGCAGTGGATCGGCAAGGGGCGCTACACGATCCCCTCGCACGCCGTCGGTATCGCCGAACGCGCGCTGCGGATGGCCATCGACCACGCCAACACCCGGGAGACGTTCGGGGCCAAGATCGGCACCAACCAGGCCATCCAGTGGATGATCGCCGACTCGGAGACCGAGCTGGAGGCGGCCCGCTGGCTCATCCTGCGTGCCGCCTGGACGGTCGACGCCGGTCTGGACCCGAGGCACGCCTCCTCGATGGCGAAGCTCTACGGCGCCGGCATGGTCAACCGGGTGGTCGACCGGGTCATGCAGATCCACGGCGGCATGGGTTACACCCGCGAACTGCCGATCGAACGCTGGTACCGGCAGGTGCGGCTGTACCGGATCTTCGAGGGCACCGACGAGATGCAGCGACTGATCATTTCCCGCGACCTGCTGCGCGGCTACACGAAACTCGGAGGACACCTGGGATGAGGAGTTTCGCCAGCCTCGACGAGTTGGCCGGCGCGGTCGGCGAGCGTCTCGGCCCAGGCGCGTGGTTTCCCATCGACCAGCGCCGGGTCGACCTGTTCGCCGACGCCACCGACGACCACCAGTGGATCCACCTCGACCAGGAGCGGGCGGCGGCCGGGCCGTACGGCGGCACCATCGCCCACGGCTACCTGACGCTCGCCCTGCTGCCCGCGCTGGTCGGCCGCCTGTACCGGGTCGACGGGGTGCGGATGGGGGTCAACTACGGCCTCAACCGGGTCCGCTTCCCCGCACCGGTACGCGTCGGCACCTCGGTGCGGGTCGTCGCCACGATCGACCAGGTGAGCCCGTTCGAGGGCGGCGCGCAACTGGTCACCACGGTGACCGTGGACGGTGACGGCGGCGGCAAGCCGGTCTGCGTGGCCGAGACGGTGAGCCGCCTGTACGTGGACGCACCGCGATGACCGCGCTCTCCCCGGCGACCGTACTGGCCGGATCCGCCTATCGGCACGCCGACACCGTCGCTGTCGTCGACGGGCGGGCCCGCGTCACGTACGCCGAACTGTGGTTGGAGGCCCGCTGCTACGGCACCGGCCTGCGGGCCGCCGGGGTGCGCGACGGCGACAGGGTGGCCCTGCTCGCGCCGAACGTGGTGGACTTTCCCCGGGTCTACTTCGGTGCCCTCGCCGCCGGTGCCGTCGCCGTGCCGGTCGGTGTGCCGGTCGCGCCGCAGGCCGTCCACCTGGCCCGCGACGCCCGACTGCTGGTCTGCCACACCTCGCAGCTGGCCGCCGGGCGGCGGCTCAGCGCCCGGGCCGGTGTCCCACTGCTCACGGTCGGCCCGATGCGGGGCCCGTCGGAGGTGCCCCGGTTGGAGGACCTCGGTGACGTCCCCGGCGAGCCAGCCGCGTTCGCGGGCACCGTCGCGGAACCGGCCCACCGGCCCGACCTGGCCCCGGACAGCAGCGACGTGGTGCTCGGCTGTCTGCCGCTGAGTGGCCGGTTCGGCCAGGCCGTCGCGTTGACCGGCACCTTCCGGGCGGGGGCGACGCTGGTGCTGCTGAGCCGCTTCACCGGCCCGGCGGCGCTGGACCTCATGCTCCGGGAGGAGGTCACCGTCTTCCACGGCACCTCGGCGATGTACGCGGCGCTGCTCGACGCGGCGCGCGGGCGCGACGTGCTGCCCCGGCTGCGTCGCTGCATCAGCAGGGCACCGTTGCCGCCGTCTCTGGGGCAGCGCTTCACGACCGTCTTCGACACCACCGTCGACGTGGCCGGCCAGGAGCAGAGCCGCACCGTACCCACGCCCACCGGCGGCGCTTCGCGCGCCTCCCGCCAGCCCCGCTCCCGGGGCCGCTGGTGTCATGATGGGCAACGCCGGGTGCACCCGGTCCCGGTGGTGAGGGAACGGAGTCGTCTGGTGGCGGATGTGCGGCTGCGGCCGATGACGGCCGACGACGCCGACCGGGTGCTGGAGATCTACCAGGCGGGGCTGGACAGCGGGAACGCCAGCTTCGAGACCGTCGCGCCGTCGTGGGCCGACTTCGACGCCGGTCGGCTGGCGGCGCACCGTCTGGTGGCGGTGGACGCAGCCGGGACGGTCGTCGGTTGGATCGCCGTGTCGCCGACCTCCACCCGCACGGTCTACGCCGGGGTGGTGGAGCATTCCGTCTACGTCGACCCGGCCGCCCAGGGCCGGGGGGTGGCCCGGCTGCTGCTCGACGCGCTGATCGAGTCGACCGAGGCGGCAGGCATCTGGACCATCCAGTCCGGGGTGTTCCCGGAGAACACCGCCAGCCTCGCTCTGCATCGGCGGGCCGGTTTCCGGGTGATCGGCACCCGCGAGCGGGTGGGCCGGCACCACGGCCGCTGGCGCGACGTCGTCCTGCTCGAACGCCGGAGCCCAAAGCTGCTCTGAGCCCTGAAGGTCGCACATTCTTGGACAGTTGCCGTTAGCGCGTAACGACAACTGTCCATGATCTGGTGGTGTGGCCGGTGGTCGCCGCCCACAGTCGACGGATGGTTCCCGATGACGCGGCCGGGGCGCTGGAGTGGCTGGCCTTCGAACAGGCCGGCGTGCTCACCAGCGCGCAGGCCCGCACCGTGCTGACCGACGGCACCGTACGCGGGCTGGTCCGCTCCGGGCGGTGGCGCTCGATCAGTCGCGGTCTGCTGCTGGCGGGCAACGGGCGACTGACCCGCGATCAGCAGTTGTGGGTGGCGGTCCTCGTCGCCGGTGCGGGTGCCGTCCTCGCGGGTGCCACGGCAGCCGCCGAGGCCGGAGTACGCGGCCTGCGGCCCGAGCCCCTGCACGTGCTCGTGCCGGCGGCCCGGCGGCCCGGTCGGACGACGCTGCGCAGGTTGCCGATCGACATGGCCGCTGTCGTGCTGCACCGCACGTCGGTCCTGCCCGCCGCACATCTCCAGGTCGGCCGCCCGCCCCGGACCACCACCGCGCGAGCGCTGGTCGACGCCGCCGGGTGGGCGTCCTCGCCACGGGTGGCGCAGGAGATGCTCGCCGCCGGGTGCCAGCAGCGGCGGGTGTCGCCGCAGGAGTTGGCGGCGGTGCTGGAGGTGCTGCCTCGCGCGCCCCGACGGCGGTTGATCCGGCAGACCGTCGACGACATCGCCGGCGGGGCGCAGGCGCTGAGTGAGATCGACTTCGTCCGGCTCTGTCGCCGGGCCGGTCTGCCCCGGCCCGACCTGCAACAACGACGCACCGACGCGGCGGGCCGGACGCGCTGGCTGGACGCGTACTGGCGGGAGTGGGGAGTGCACGCGGAGATCGACGGCGCACACCACATGGACGTACGCCAGTGGGCGGCGGACATGCGGCGACAGAACGACGTGTGGACGGCCGGCGACCGGATCCTGCGGTTTCCCGCCTGGCTGGTGCGGGCGCACCCCGAGCAGGTGGCCGACACCGTCCGACGCGCACTCCTGGCCGCCGGTTGGCGACCGAACCCCGGAGACACCGAGACCTTGGACAATTCCGGTTAGCGCCGAACGGGAATCGTCCAAGGTCTGCGGGACGGGACGGTCACACCTCGGGTAGGCCGACGTAGTTCTCGGCGAGGCTCGTCGCGTACGCCCGGGAGGTGGTGACGTAGCGCAGGGTCGACGACTGGAGCTTCGCCTCGTACGGGTCGTCGGCGTTGAGCCGGTGCAGCATCGAGGTCATCCACCAGGAGAACTGCTGCGCCCGCCACACCCGCCGCAGCGCCGTACGCGAGTAGTCGTCCAGCAGGTGCGTGCTGCCGTCGGCGTACCAGGCGGCGAAGGCGGCACCGAGCAGCTTGACGTCCGCCAGCGCCAGGTTCATCCCCTTGGCGCCGGTCGGCGGCACGATGTGCACCGCGTCGCCGGCCAGGTAGAGCCGTTGCCACTGCATCGGCTCGACCACCAGGCTGCGCAGCGGAGTGATCGACTTCTCCAGCACCGGACCCTCGTTGAGCGTCCAGTTCGGCACCGTCTCCAACCGGGTACGCAGCTCGGCCCAGATCCGCTCGTCCGGCCAGTCGGCGATGTCCTCGTCGGCCGGGACCTGGAGGTAGAGCCGGGAGATCTGGGGCGAGCGCATGCTGTAGAGGGCGAAGCCGCGCTCGTGGTGGGCGTAGATCAGCTCCTCCACCGCGGGCGGGGCGGCGGCGAGGACGCCCAGCCAGGCGAACGGGTAGGTGCGCTCGTAGGTGGTCAGCACCCCGTCGGGCACGGTCGGGCGGCTCACCCCGTGGTAGCCGTCGCAGCCGACCACGAAGTCACAGTGCAGTTCCTCGCGGCGACCCTGCCGACTGAAGTGGATCACCGGAGCGGAGTCCAGCCCGGACAGGCGCTCGGCCGGTGCCTCGAACAGGATCGTCCCGCCCGCCGCCAGCCGTGCGGCGATCATGTCCTTGACCACTTCCTGCTGGCCGTACACGGTGATCGCCCGGCCGGTCAGCTCGGTCATCGGCACCCGGTGCGACTCGCCGTCGAAGCGCAGCTCGATGCCCTCGTGCCGCATGCCCTCCCGGTCCAGACGCGCCCCCAGCCCGGTCTCCCGCAGCAGGTCGACCGAGCCCTGTTCGAGCACGCCCGCGCGCAGCCGGTGCTCCACGTACTCCCGGCTGCGGCTCTCGACGACCACCGAGTCGATCCCGTGCCGGTGCAGCAGGTGCGACAGCATGAGACCGGCCGGTCCCGCTCCGACGATGCCGACCTGGGTACGCATCCGTGCCTCCTCGTCGCCGATGGTGGGTGGGGGCGACATTGTCGCCCGGTCGCCAGCCTGCCCGTTGCGGCCCCGGGCCGCCGCTGCCGGTTTCCACCCAGTGGAAGCCCGGCTCGGGAGGGTCAGGCGGTGTCGGCGACCGGCGGGGTATCGGCCAGCCGGGCGGCGATCCGGTCGGCCGCGGTCAGCAGCGCCGGCACCAGCTGGCGCGGCGTGGTGCCGAGGCTGTGCCCGACCACGCCGATCGCGGCCAGCACGGCCCCGGTGGCGTCGCGCACCGGGACGGCGACCGAGCAGGAGCCGAGGGTCATCTCCTCGTGGGTCCGCGCCCAGCCGCGTTCGCGTACCGTGGCCAGCTCGCGGGCCAGGCGGCCAGGCTCGGTGATCGTGTACGCGGTGCAGCGGCGCAACGGCCGGCGCAGGTGCGCGGCGAGCACCTCCGGCGGGGCGTACGCGAGCAGCGCCTTGCCGACGCCGGTGGCGTGCAGCGGCAGTCGTCCACCGGCCCGGGAGATGGTCGGCACGGACCGGTGCCCGGTGACCTTCTCCACGTACAGCGCCTCGTCGCCGTCGCGGACGGCGAGGTGCACGTTCTCGCGCACGGCGGTGTACAGCTCCTGAAGGTAGGGCAGTGCCACCTCACGCAGCCGGGTGTGCAGCGGCGAGAGCAGCCCGGCCTCCCACAGTCGTACGCCGATGGTGTACCTGCCGTCGGCGGCGCGGGCCAACGCCCGACCGGCCACCAGCTCGGCGACCAGCCGGTGCGTGGTGGCCAGCGGTAGTCCGCTGCGCCGGGCGATGTCGCTGAGGGTCAACGCGGGGTGGGTGGCGTCGAACGCGCCCAGCACGGCCAGCACCCGCGAGGTCACCGAGGCCCCGGGAGTTCCCGTCCTGCCCGCCATGTCCGCGCTGCTCAGCGGGGGTCGTCGACGTGCCGGGCGCGGCGCGGACCGGGGTCGGGCATGGGTGCTCCTCCTCACGTCGCGGACGGGACGGCCGGCGCGGTGCTCGCGTACGACGGTGCGCGGCGGCCGGGGACCGAGCGTGCGCGACGCGTGTTCGGTAGACGAACAGGCGTTCTCATCTAGGACATTTGCACGGGGACTCGGCTCGCGTCAACGGCTCGCGGCGACATTTCCCGCGATCCGTCGAAGGGGGGCGTCCGCCCGACCTCTACGCGTTGACGAACGCCGCTGTGGCGGATTACGTTCGAGATAAGTACGTGAGTCCGCATAGCGAACACATCTCGGCGGGTGCTCGACACAGGAGGCAGGGAGGCACATGGCGAAGCTCGTCTCGCTGGCCGAAGGGGTCGCGGAGCTGGTCCGGGACGGCGACACGGTGGCGCTGGAGGGGTTCACCCACCTGATCCCGTTCGCTGCCGGACACGAGATCATCCGGCAGGGGCGGCGCGACCTGACCCTGGTGCGGATGACGCCCGACGTCATCTACGACCAGCTCATCGGTGCCGGCTGCGCCCGCCGCCTGGTCTTCTCCTGGGGTGGCAACCCCGGCGTGGGATCGCTGCACCGCTTCCGCGACGCGGTGCAGAACGCCTGGCCGGCCCCGCTGGAGTTGGAGGAGCACAGCCACGCCGGGATGGCCAACCGCTACGTGGCCGGGGCCTCCGGCCTGCCGTTCGCCGTGTTGCGCGGCTACACCGGCACCGACCTGCCCCGGCACACCACCAACATCCGCAGCATCGACTGCCCGTTCACCGGGGAGACCCTGACCGCGGTACCCGCGCTGAACCCCGACGTGACCGTGGTGCACGCCCAGCGCGCCGACCGCGCGGGCAATGTGCAGATGTGGGGCATCACCGGCGTGCAGAAGGAGGCGGTGCTGGCCGCCCGCCGGTCACTGGTCACCGTCGAGGAGATCGTCGATGAGTTGACCCCGGTGGCCGGTCAGGTCGTGCTGCCCGGCTGGGCGGTCAGCGCGGTGGCGCACGTACCCGGCGGGGCCCATCCCTCGTACGCGCACGGCTACTCGGTGCGCGACAACGCCTTCTACGTGGCCTGGGACAAGATCAGCCGGGACCGTGACACGTTCCAGGACTGGATCGCCACGCACGTGCGGACCCCGGAGCGCGATGGAGGGCGGGCATGAGCGAGCAGTACACGGCGGACGAGATGATGACGGTGGCCGCCGCCCGACAACTACGCGACGGCACCGCCTGCTTCGTCGGGATCGGCCTGCCCAGCACCGCGGCCAACCTGGCCCGGGCCACCCACGCCCCCAACCTGGTGCTGATCTACGAGTCCGGTTGTCTCGGGGCCAAGCCGGACCGGCTGCCGCTGTCCATCGGTGACGGTGTCCTCGCCGATACCGCCGACGCCGTGGTCCCGGTACCCGAGGTGTTCAACTACTGGCTGCAACCCGGGCGCATCGACGTCGGCTTCCTCGGAGCCGCGCAGCTGGACCGCTACGGCAACATCAACACCACGGTCATCGGTGGCGACTACACCGGTCCGAAGGTGCGGCTGCCCGGTGCCGGTGGCGCTCCCGAGATCGCCGCCTCCTGCGGTGAGGTGGTGGTGATCGTCCGGCAGAGCCGACGTACCTTCACCGAACGCGTCGACTTCGTGACCTCGGTCGGCTACGGCTCCGGCCCCGACGACCGGGCCCGGCTCGGACTGCGCGGCGGCGGACCTCGCACCGTCATCACCGACCTCGGCGTCCTCGAGGCCGACCCGGTCAGCCGTGAACTCACCCTGACCCGGCTGCATCCGGGCGTCACGGTGGAACAGGTGCACGACGCCACCGGCTGGCCGCTGGCGGTGGCCGACGACCTGAGCACCGGTGAACCGCCCACCGCCGAGGAACTCACCGTGCTGCGCGCCCTCGAAGCGACCATGCGGACGCCCGCGTGAACGGGCGGCGGATACTCGGAGCGACTGAAGGGGAGGAGCGGCCGTGACCCAGGACGCCGACCGGAGACTGATCCTGCCGAGCTACCGGCGCGACGACGTCGACGCCCACCCACCACTGCTCAGCCCCGGCTACCGGTCCACCGTGGCGCGGGCACCGCGGCAGCCGTTGACGTACCTGCCACAGCGGCTCACCGAGATCACCGGCCCGCTGCTCGGCGAGGGCCGCATCGGCGAGTTGGACCACGACCTGACCCGCCAGCACGACGGCGAGCCCCTCGGGCAACGGATCATCGTGCACGGCCGGGTCCTCGACGGCGACGGCCGGGCCGTGCCGCACACCCTCGTCGAGATCTGGCAGGCCAACGCCGCCGGGCGGTACCGGCACGCCGCCGACACCTGGCCGGCGCCGCTGGACCCGAACTTCACCGGCGTCGGGCGTGCGCTGACCGACGCCGACGGCCGCTACCACTTCGTCACCGTGCAGCCCGGGGCGTACCCGTGGCGCAACCACGACAACGCCTGGCGACCGGCGCACATCCACTTCTCCCTCTTCGGTCGGGCGTTCACCCAACGGCTGGTGACCCAGATGTACTTCCCGGGCGACCCGCTGTTCTTCCAGGACCCGATCTTCAATTCGGTCCGCGACGAGCGGGCCAGGCAGCGGATGGTGGCCCGCTACGACCACACCACCACCCGCCCGGAGTGGGCGCTGGCCTACGAGTTCGACATCGTGTTGCGGGGCCGGGAGGCCACCGTGTTCGAGGACGAGGACGACGATGAGTGAGTCGCTGGGCGTCACGCCCGCCCAGACCGTCGGGCCGTACCTGCACATCGGCCTGACCTGGGCCGACGGGGCGTACGTGGTGCCGGAGGGCACGCCTGGGGCGTTCTGGCTGCGCGGACGGATCGTCGACGGCACCGGTGCCGCCGTGGCCGACGCGATGGTGGAGAGCTGGCAGGCCGACCCGGACGGCCGCTTCGACCATCCCGACGATCCGCGCGGGGCGCGGCGGTCGACGATTCCCGGGTTCCGGGGCTTCGGGCGGGCGGCGACCGACAGCGAGGGCCGGTACGCGTTGCACACCGTCAAGCCGGGGCCGCTGCCCACCTTCGACGGCGACACCGAGGCGCCGCACCTGACCCTGTCGGTGTTCGGCCGAGGGCTGCTGCACCGCCTGGTCACCCGGGTCTACTTTCCCGACGAGGCCGCCAACGCCACCGACCCGGTGCTGAGTACGGTCGACCCACGGCGTCGTGACACGCTGCTGGCCAGCCCGGACACGGACGGGTTCCGCTTCGACATCCGCCTTCAGGGAGAGCATGAGACCGTCTTCTTCGCCGTCTGAGGCACTGCTGCGCGGGCTCTCCGGCACACCTGACGTCGTCGCGGAGCTCGGCGACCACGCCCTGCTGCGGGCGCTGCTGGACGCGGAGGCCGCGCTGGCCCGCGCCGGTGCCGAGGCCGGGCCGGTGCCCGCCCCGGCGGCCGACGAGATCGTCGGGCAGTGCCGCGTCGAGCGGTACGATCCGGCCGCCCTCGGCGCTGCCGCGGAGGCCGCCGGCAACCCCGTGGTCCCGCTGGTGCGGGAGCTGACCGCGGCGGTCGCCGAACCGGCCCGACCGTGGGTGCACTACGGCGCCACCAGCCAGGACATCCTCGACACCGCCCTGTCGCTGGTGGTGGTCCGTGCCGCCGGGCCACTGGGACGACACGTCGCCGACGCGGCCGACGCCGCCGCCCGACTGGCCCGGACCCACCGCGACACCCTGATGGTCGCCCGCACCCTCGGCCAGCAGGCCGCACCGACCACCTTCGGGCTCAAGGCGGCCGGCTGGCTGGTCGGCCTGGTCGACGCGCAGGCCCGGCTGACCCGCGCGGTCGGTGCCATGCCGGCACAGCTCGGCGGGGCGGTGGGCACCCTCGCCGCGTACGCCTCGGCCGGACCGGCGGTGGTCGAACGGTACACCGCGCACCTGGGCCTGGCGGCGAGTCCGCTGCCCTGGCACACCCGCCGCCAGCCGCTGCTGGACCTGGCCTCGGCGCTCGGCGGGTTGCTCGCCGCCACCGGGAAGGTCGCGCTCGACGTGGGCCTGCTCGCGCAGACCGAGGTCGGTGAGGTGGCCGAGGGCGGCGACGGGCGCGGTGGCTCCTCGGCGATGCCGCACAAACGCAACCCGGTGGACTCGGTGCTGGTCACCGCCGCCGCCCGGCGCGGTCCCGGGCTCGTCGGCACGTTGTACGCCGCCGCCGGTCAGGAACACGAGCGGGCCACCGGCGGCTGGCACGCCGAGTGGGAACCCCTGCTCGACCTGGTGCGCCTCGCCGGTGGGGCCGCGGCCCGTACCGCGCGGATGCTCACCGACCTCGACGTACGTCCGCAGCGGATGCGGGCCAACCTGGACGCCACCGGCGGCCTGCTGCTCGCCGAGGCGGTCGCCGCGCGACTCGCTCCGGCCCTGGGTCGGGTCGCCGCCCACGACCTGGTGCGCCGCGCCGCCGCCGAGCCCGACTTCCGGGCGGCGCTGCTGGCCGACGGGGAACTGCGCGCCCACCTGTCGGCGGCGGACGTCGACGCCGCACTCGACCCGGCCGGTTGGCTCGGCAGCGCCGGGCACCTCGTCGACCGCGCCCTCGACCTGCACCGGGAGTCGTCGTGACCAGCGGATTGCACGCCACCGAGGACGGCCCGCCGGACGCCCCGGTGCTGCTGCTCGGCAGTTCCCTCGGCACCACCGGCGCGATGTGGCAACCACAGGTGGCGGCGCTGGCCGAGCGGTACCGCGTGGTCCGCTACGACCACCTCGGCCACGGCGGTTCGGCGGTGCCGCTCGGGGCGTACACCATCGACCTGCTCGGCCGGAAGGTGCTGCGGCTGCTGGACGACCTGGGCATCGCCCGCGTCCACTACGCCGGGCTCTCCCTCGGCGGCATGGTCGGCATGTGGCTGGCCGCGCACGCTCCCGAGCGGATCGACCGCCTCGCCCTGCTGTGCACCTCCGCCTCGCTCGGACCGGCCGACGGCTGGCGGGCGCGGGCCGCGACCGTGCGGGCCGGACGGCTGCACACCATCGCCGACGCGATCGTGCAGCGCTGGTTCACCGCCGACTTCGCCGCCGCCCATCCGGACGTGGTCGCCGCCCACCGGGACCTGCTGCTCAGCACCCCCGCCGCCGGGTACGCCGGTTGCTGTGAGGCGATCGCCGCGATGGACCTGCGCGCGGACCTGGCCGCCGTACGCGCCCCGACACTGGTGATCGCCGCCGCCGACGATCCGGCGACCCCGCCGGAGCAGGCGGTCGCCATCGCCGAGCGGATCCCGTCGGCCCGCCTGGTCGTGATCGACGACGCGGCGCACCTGGCCAACGTCGAGCAGCCCGAGACCGTCACCCGGCTACTCGTCGACCATCTCGATCCGACAGGCGCGGTGAGCACATGACCGACCAGCAGCGCTACGAGGCCGGCATGGCGGTACGCCGGCAGGTGCTCGGTGACGCGCACGTCGACCGGGCGGTCGCCGGCACCGACGAGTTCACCGCCGACTTCCAGGATCTGATCACCCGCTACGCGTGGGGGGAGATCTGGACCCGGGAGGGGTTGGACCGCCGTACCCGCAGCTGCATCACCCTCGCCGTGTTGGCCACCCTGCACCACGACGAGGAGCTGGCCATGCACGTACGCGCCGCCCTGCGCAACGGCCTGACCCCCGACGAGATCGGCGAGGTGCTGCTCCAGGTGGCCGTCTACGCTGGTGTGCCGGCGGCGAACCGGGCGTTCAAGGTGGCCCAGCAGACTCTGCGGCAGGAGGCCCAGTGACCGACGAGGCAACGGCCCGCTCGGGGGAGTTCGTCCAGTCGTTGGAGCGGGGGCTCGCGGTGATCCGGGCCTTCGACGCCGAGCACCCGCGCCTCACCCTCAGCGACGTGGCCCGTAGCACCGGCCTGACCCGGGCCGCCGCCCGCCGTTTCCTGCTCACCCTGGTCGAACTCGGCTACGTACGCACCGACGGGCGGCTGTTCTCCCTGCGTCCGCGCATCCTCGACCTCGGCTACGCCTACCTGTCCAGCCTGGGGCTGCCCGAGGTGGCCCGACCACACATGGAGGCGCTGGTCGCGCAGGTGCACGAGTCCTGCTCCGTGTCGGTCCTCGACGGCGACGAGGTCGTCTACGTCGCCCGGGTGCCCACCAAGCGGATCATGACGGTGGGGATCAGCGTCGGCACCCGGTTCCCCGCGTACGCCACGTCGATGGGCCGGGTGCTGCTCGCCGCGCAGCCGGCCGAGTGGCTGGACCGCTATCTCGCCACCGCGCGGCTGCGGCCGTTGACCCGACGCACCGTGACCGACCCGGCCAAACTCCGCGCCATCCTGACGAAGATCGCCACCCAGGGGTACGCCCTCGTCGACCAGGAGTTGGAGGAGGGACTGCGGTCGCTGGCCGCGCCGATCCACGGCGACAACGGCGCGGTGGTGGCGGCGGTCAACGTCTCCGCCCACGCCAGCCGTGGCTCCTTCGAGATGGTCCGCAGGGAGTTGCTGCCGCCGTTGCTGGTCACCGCCAAGCGCATCGAGGAAGACCTGGGCGCGACGCCCGGTCGCTGAACACCACGCACGTCCAGAACGTCCGGCCCTGCGCCGAATCGGCCCGGGGCGGCCCGTCGGCGTACCACGATGTGGGGGACGACGAACGGGGGACGAGGTGCGTGAGCTGCTGCTGGTCATCACGTTGGGCGTCATCGTGCTGGTCGGCACCACCATCGGCGGCCGGTACCGGGTGGCGCCGCCGGTGCTGCTCATCTGCATCGGCGCCCTGGTGGCGCTGCTGCCCCCGTTCTCGGAGGTGATGCTCGCACCCGACCTGGTGCTCGTGGTGTTCCTGCCCGCGATCCTGTACCGGGAGAGCCTGGTCATCAGCCTGCGGGAGATCAGGGCGAACATCATCGTCATCGCGCTGCTGGCCGTCGGTCTGGTCGGGGTCACGATGGTCGCGGTGTCGCTGGTCCTCCAGCGGTTCGACATCGACCCGGCGGTGGCCTGGGTGCTCGGTGCGGTGCTCGCGCCGACCGACGCCGCAGCGGTGGCCGGGCTGGCCAAGCGGATGCCGCGCCGCCTGCTGACCACCTTGCGCGCGGAGAGCCTGGTCAACGACGGCACCGCCCTGGTGCTGTTCGCCGTCGCCCTCGGCCTGCTCGGTGGGGGTGCCGCACCGAACGCCGTCGAACTCGTCGAACGGATCGGCCTGTCGTTCTTCGGGGGCATCGCGGTCGGCGTGCTGGTCGGCACGGTGGTGATCCTGATCCGCAAGCGCCTCGACGACCCGCTGCGGGAGGGCGCGCTGAGCGTGCTCACCCCGTTCACCGCCTTCTTCCTCGCCGACAGCATCCACGAGAGTGGGGTGTTGGCGGTGGTGGTCGCCGGTCTGATGCTCGCCTACGCCAGCCCCCGGGTGGTCCGGGCACGGTCCCGGATACTCGCGCTGTCGTTCTGGGACCTGACCACCTTCCTCATCAACGGCGCCCTCTTCGTGCTGGTGGGCATGCAGATCCCCCGGGCGGTGCGGAGTGTCACCAGCGTCTCCCTCGGCCGGGCCGTCGCCATCGCGCTGGTGGTGGCCGTGGTGCTGGTGCTGGTCCGGATGCTCTGGCTGCACCTGATCGCCGCCGTGGCCCGGCTGGTGGACTGGCGACGGTCGAGGGTGGACCGCCAGGTCAGCTGGCGGGTGCGTACGGTCGCCGGCTGGGCCGGCTTCCGGGGTGCGGTCTCCCTGGCAGCGGCGCTCGCCGTGCCGTTGACCATCGACGGTGAACGGGTGCCGGAACGGGACCTGATCATCTTCGCCGTCGCCGTGGTGATCCTGGTGATCATGCTCGTGCAGGGCACCACCCTGCCCCTTCTGCTCCGGTGGGCCGGGTTGGGCGGTGACCCGGAACAGGTCTCGGAGGTGCGGCAGGCGCAGGTGGCGGCCACCCAGGCCACCCTCGACGCCCTGCCCGATCTGGCCGAGCGGGTGGGTGCGGAGGAGGAGGCGGTGCAGCGGCTCCGGGCCGAGTACACCAACCACCTCGACGCGGTGCGGTCCGAGCCGGAGCAGGACTCGCTCGACGCCCGGGAGGTCGAACGTCAGCTGCGCCTGGCGGCCCTCGAGCACAAGCGACGCGAGGTCACCCGGATGCGGAACCGGCGGGAGATCGACGACGCCGTCCTGTGGGAGTTGCAGGCCAGACTGGACGTCGAGGAGATCCGCCTGTTGGGCCCGGTGGTCTCCGAGTGACCGACGGTGTCGGGGCGGCTACCCGGCCAGCGCGCCACCGGCCGGGAACGCGAGCGCGACCGTCAGGTCGAGCAGGCTGCGCGGATCGGTGAGGCGGTCGCCGTAGAGCTGGCGCAGCTGGCCCATCCGGTAACGCACGGTCTGCGGGTGGACGAAGAGGTCGGCGGCGATGTCGTCCCGGCGGCCCTGGTGCAGCAGCCACGACCGCAGCGTCTCGGTGAGCCGGTCGGCGGTGGCGGCGGGCAGCGCGGCGAGCGGTTGCAGGACCCGGGCGCGTAGGTCGGCGAGCGCCTCGCAGTCGGCGCTGAGCAGCAACTCGGCCAGGTGCGCCTCGGTGTCCAGGGGCTCGCCGTCGGTGGGCTGGGGGATACCCAGCGCGACCACCCGCAGCACCCGCCGGTACGACGAGCAGACCCGAGCCCAGGGCCGGGAGGGGCCCAGCACCGCGCGGCGGCCGTGCAGCACCCGGACGAGCTGTCGGCGACGGTCGCCGTGCATGTCCGGCACGAGCAGCACGGCGGTCTCCTCGCCGGGCTCGCCGGTCGGCAGTTCCTCGCTGCTCTCCAGGGTGTGCTCGTCCAGCAGGGCCAGTGCCCCACGCAGCTTCTCCTGCGGCAACAGCGCCACGGTGAGGGTCTCGGGCACCGGCCAGTCGGCCCGATCGGCGCTGCGCAGCAGTACCTCCTCCGCCTCTCCGGCGAGCAACTGCTGGGTGAGGCGTTCCAGGTTGCGCCGTTGGGCCCGACCCACGCTGGCCAGCTCGTCGGCGTGCCCGGCGACGCTGGCGGCGGAGAGTTCGTCGATGTACGCGAACATCAACTCGGCGAACTCGGCGACGGTGGCGGCGGGTAGGCCGGTCGCCACCGTGGCGGCGGCCAACTCCCGCCAGGAGACCCGGGCACCCACCCGGTACGCCGCCAGCAGCGCGTCCACGCTGCGGCCCGACCGGGCCTCGCCGCTGCCCAGGGCGTACGCGGCCTCCAGCGCCGGGCCCAGCGGGGTGCTCGGATCGCTGGCCGGTGCGTGGTCGGCGGACTGGGATCGTTCGAGCAGTTGCAGGAAGGTACCCAGGGCGATCTGCACCGCGCCCTCGATCTTGTCCCGCATCTGCCCGGTCAAAGTGCCGGAGTAGCTTGGCACCTCGGCGGTGATCGCGGTGACGGTCTGCGCGGCGACCAGCGGCAGCCGGTCGCGCAGCTCACGCGCCACCCGTTGGTCCAGCGCGATGCGAGCCGCCCTTCTGGTCGTTCCGGCTGGTTCCGCCACGGTTGTTCTCCCCGCACAAAAGGGATGGATCGCTTTACCTTCACCGGCCAAGATTTTATGCCAGCCTGCGGCGACCATCGAGTTATGACCGCCACCGTCCCGCGACCGGGCACGACACGATCTCTACGACGCCGCCTGTGGCGGCTCGCCGAGACGGTGACCACGCCGGTCCTGCCCAGCGACTACCTCGACCTGGTCGCCCCGCTACGCGCCGGTGCCGAGCTGCGCGGCCGGATCGTCGCCGTGCAGCCGGAGACCCCCGACGCGGCGACCCTGCGGATCCAGCCCGGCCGTAGTTGGCGCGGACACGTCCCCGGCCAGTACGTCCGGCTCGGCGTCGACGTCGACGGGGTCCGCCAGTGGCGGGCCTACTCGGTCACCTCAGCCCCCGGTCGGCGTACCGACCCGATCACGGTGACGGTGAAGGCGATTCCCGACGGCGTGGTCAGCAACCACCTGGTCCGGCGGATCAAGCCGGGCACGATCGTGCAGCTCGACCAGGCACGCGGCGACTTCGTGCTGCCGCAGCGGGCCCCGTCGCGGGTCCTCTTCCTCACCGCCGGCAGCGGCATCACCCCGGTGGCCGGGATGCTGCGCTCCGGTGCGCTGGCCGACAGCGACGTGGTGGTGGTGCACTCCGCGCCCACCGCCGCCGACGTGGTCTTCGGCGCTGAGCTGCGTGACCTCGCCGACCGTGGCGCGATCCGCCTCGTCGAGCGGCACACCGAGGCCGAGGGCCTGCTGGACGTCGCCGAACTCGACACCCTCGTCCCCGACCACCTGGAGCGCGAGACCTGGGCCTGTGGCCCGCTCGGGCTGCTCGACGCGGTGGAGGAGCACTGGTCGGCTCGCGGCCACGCCGCGCGGCTGCACACCGAACGCTTCCGACCCACCGTGATCACCGCGGGTGACGGCGGGACCGTCACCTTCACCCGCTCGTCGGTGACCGTGGACGCCGACGGAGGCACCCCGCTGCTCGACGCCGGCGAGAACGCCGGGGTGCTCATGCCGTCGGGCTGCCGGATGGGCATCTGCTTCGGGTGCGTGCTGCCGCTGCGCCAGGGCGCGGTCCGCGACCTGCGCAACGGCCAACTGACCACCGCCCTGCCGGGTGACGGCGTACGCGTGCAGACCTGTGTGTCAGCCGCCGCCGGCCCGTGTGAACTCGAAATCTGATCGGAGAACCACCGATGACCGTGATCCAGAAGAAGGCCGACAACCCGATCGCCCACCTCACCGCCGAGGACATCGAGAACCTCGGCCGGGAGCTCGACGCCATCCGCGAACGGGTCATCGCCTCCCGGGGCGAACGGGACGCCGCGTACATCCGCAAGGTCATCTCGACGCAGCGGAAGCTGGAGATCGGCAGCCGGGTGGTGCTGTTGTTCTCGCTGTTCCCGCCGGCCTGGATCGTCGGCACCGCCGGGCTGTCGGTGGCGAAGATCCTGGAGAACATGGAGATCGGGCACAACGTCCTGCACGGGCAGTGGGACTGGATGCGCGACCCGAAGATCCACTCGACCAGCTGGGAATGGGACCACGTCGCCCCGGCCGACCAGTGGAAGCAGTCGCACAACGAGCTGCACCACCGCTACACCAACGTGGTCGGCAAGGACAACGACCTCGGCTACGGCATCATGCGCGTCGACGAGGACCAGCCCTGGCACCCGGCGCACCTGGGCCAGCCGTTCTACAACTTCCTCAACGCCTGCTTCTTCGAGTACGGCATCGCCGCGTACGACCTCGAACTGGGCGACCGGCTGAAGAACGGTGGGCTCAAGGACCCGGAGTTCCGCACCCGACTGCGCGCGGTCGGCCGGAAGATCCGCCGCCAGTTCCTCAAGGACTACCTGCTGTTCCCGCTGCTGTCCGGCCCGTCTTTCCTGCACACCCTGGCCGCCAACTTCACCGCGAACCTGATCCGCAACCTGTGGAGCCACTCGGTGATCATGTGCGGGCACTTTCCGGAGGGGGTGGAGACCTTCGAGAAGACCTCCATCGAGGGTGAGACCCGGGGGGAGTGGTACGTGCGGCAGATGCTCGGCTCGGCCAACATCAGCGGCAGCAAACTGATGCACATCATGACCGGGAACCTGTCGTTCCAGATCGAGCACCACCTCTTCCCGGATCTGCCGAGCAACCGCTACCAGGAGATCGCGCCGGAGGTGCAGGCGCTGTTCAAGCGGTACGGGCTGAAGTACACCACCGGCTCGCTGCCCCGGCAGGTCTTCTCCGCCTGGAAGAAGGTCTTCCGGCTGGCGCTGCCGAACCGCCGCCAGCCGACGGCCCCGGCCACCCCGATCGACGACTCCGGCGACCGTCCGACCCGGGCCCTCGTCGCCGCCTGACCGCCGGCACCGGCCCGCCCGGCCCCCCCCAGGCCCGGCACCGGCCTGCTCGGCTGGGCGGGCCGGGGTCGGTCCCAGGGCCGGGGTCGGTCTCAGCGGCGGTTGGGATAGTTGTGGGCGGACTGGCGGCCCTTGACGAAAGACAGGATGATCACTGCGGCGAGCGCGATGACGCCGATGATGATCAGCCAGCGGACCGCTTCGAGGAGCAGGCCGAGCAGGACCAGCACCCCGGCGACCACGGCCACGACCCAGAGCAGGGCACGCATCTCCACCTCCCACCGGCTGCCCGGCCGATCCGGGCGCAGGTGCCGAGATGCGTACCCGGATCGGGCGGGTTCATGCCGACCGGTGGCGTCTGCCCGGCTCAGGCCGGAAGCTGCCCCAGGTAGACGGTGTTGGTCGACTCGCCGCCGGTCAGCGGGTTGGCGAACCGCACCACCCGGCTGTGCCAGGTGGGGAACACGGCGGCGAGGACGGCTTCGAAGTCCGGATCCGGTGGGTCGTCCGACCAGAGGGCGAACACCCCGCCCGGGAGCAGCAGCCGGGCCAGCCGGCGCAGTCCGTCGGGCTGGTAGAAGGCGGCGTGGCTCGGGTGCAGCGGGTGCCGGGGCGAGTGGTCGACGTCGAGCAGCACCGCGTGGAAGCGACGTCCGGGGTCGTCGGGGTCGAGACCGTCGGGACCGGCCACCCGGGCGAAGAAGTCCGCCCGCACCATCCGGGTACGCGGGTCGGTGGCCAGCCCGGCGGCGAAGGGCAGCAGGCCACGCCGGTGCCAGTCGATCACGTCCTCGATCGCCTCCACCACGAGCAGGGAGGCGACCCGGTCGTCTGACAGGGCGGTACGGGCGGTGTAGCCGAGGCCCAGGCCACCGACGACGACGTCGAGGCGGTCACCGGTCAGCGCCGCCAACGCCGATCGGGCCAACTCGACCTCGCCGACGGTGAACAGACTCGACATCAGGAACTCGTCGTCGAGCTTGACCTCGTACACGTCCAGGTCGAGCCGTGGCTCGCGACGCCGACGCAGGCTGATCTCGCCGATGGGTGTCGGCCGCCAGGCCAGTTCCTCGAAGCGCAGGCTCACCGCCGGGATGCTACCCGGCGGCCACCGATCGGCCCTGATGTGACGCACGGTCCTCGGAACATCGACGCAGCGCATATCCTGTGCCCCGATCGTCTCGCCGGAGGGGACACGATGGCGTCGCGGCAGGACCAGCTGCACTCGTACCAGTTCACCGTCCAACGGACGGTGGCCGCCCTGGTGACGCGGGATCCCGATCCGGCGCGGTCGCCGTTGCGTCGGCTCGCCGGAGCCGGGTTGGCCGGTCTGCTGGTGGCGTCCATCGGGCTCGGTGGCACCGCCCTGTACGGCCTGGTCACCGGCGACGGCGCGACCTGGCGCGACCCGGGTGCGGTGATCGTGGAGCGGGAGTCCGGCGCCCGGTTCGTCTACCGGGAGGACAAGCTCCATCCGGTGCTCAACTACGCCTCGGCGCTGCTCATCATCGGCGTCCAGCGGCCGAAGACCGTCCTGGTGTCCCGCCGGTCGATCGACGGGGTGCCCCGGGGCCTGCCGCTGGGCATCCGCGACGCCCCCGACTCGCTGCCCGCGGCGGCCGGGCTCACCACCGCACCGTGGACGGTCTGCTCGGTCTCCCCGACCGAGCACGCCTCGGCGACCCGGTCGGTGCTGCTGGTGGGCACCAGCGACTCCGGCGGTCGGCCGCTGGGCCGCGATGCCCTGCTGCTGCGTGACCCCGGCGGGCGGCTGCACCTGCTCTGGCAGCAGCGACGCCACCTGATCCGGGACGCCGACCGGGTGCTGGCGGCGCTCGCGATCACCCGCTCCCGGTCCGTGCCGGTCGCCGCCGCGCTGCTCAACGCCGTGCCGGCGGGCACCGACCTGGCCCCGCTGGACCCGCCCGGCGTGGGCCGCCGGTCCGCCCGCGTCGCCGGTGCACGGGTCGGTGACGTGCTGGTGGTGAGCAACCCCGGTGGCGGACGGCAGTACGCGGTGGTACTGCGCGACGGCCTCGCCGCCATCACCGAGCTACAGGCCGGTCTGCTGCTGGCCCGTACCGGTCAGCGGGAGCCGGAGCGGATCAGTCTCGGACGGTTCGCCGCCCTGCCGCAGCTGCCCGACCTCGTCCCCGCCGGGCCCGACGCGCCGCCGGGCACGCTGCCCCGGCTGGCCACGTCTGACTCGTCGACGATCTGCGCGCGGGTCGGCGACGACACCGGCCGGGTGGACCTGCGGCTGGGCGGGGAGCTGCCGCCGCTGCCTCCGGTGTCGGAACGACCGACCGATGCGACCAGCGCCGACCACGTGGTCGTGGAGCCGGGACGGGGTGCGATCGTCGAATCGGTCGCCACGCCGGGCGCCGGTGGCGGCGCGATCTCCGTGGTGACGGACCTGGGCCGCCGGTACGCGCTCGCCGGTCCCGAGGTGACCGGGATGCTCGGCTACGGCGACGTGCCGCCCGTCCGGCTGCCGGCGGGGGTGGTCAGCCTCGTACCCGCCGGTGCGCCGCTCGACCCGACCGTGGCTCGCCGACGTGCCGCGCCCGCCTGACGTGCGCGGACCTGCCGTCCGGCAGTGGTAGGAAATTTCTGGCGCGCGTTGTCGATTCCGGCGACTCCCGCTCGTCGCACTGATGACAGCACGTCAGACAAGACCGAGGAGCAACCCATGCGTACCCTGATCGCCACCGCGTTCGTCTCGCTCGACGGCGTCGTCGAGGCACCCGGCGGAGAACCGGGCTACCGCAACTCGGGCTGGACCTTCAACGACATCGTGTTCGACGAGGCCGCCTACGAGCTGAAGGGCCGTGAACAGGACGAGGCCACGGCGATGATGTTGGGCCGGGTCAGCTACGAAGCGTTCGCGCCGGTGTGGCCGACGATGACCGACGAGTTCCCCGGCTACAACGCGATGCCGAAGTACGTCGTGTCGACCACTCTGGACGAGCGGGACCTGGTGTCCAACTGGGGGGAGACGGTCATCCTCCGGTCGCTGGACGACGTCGCCGCGCTGAAGCAGACCGAGGGCGGGCCGATCATCATCCACGGCAGCGCCACGCTGAACCGCAACCTGTCCGACGCCGATCTGATCGACCGCTACCACCTGCTGGTCTTCCCGGTTCTGCTCGGCGCGGGCAAGCGGCTGTTCAGCGACACCGACCGGGACAAGCAGAACCTCAAGCTCGTCGAGAGTGAGTCGTACGCCAACGGCATCCAGAAGCTGATCTACGACGTGGTCCGCTGACCGCCTGCGGGCCGACCGTTGTGCGCTCCGGGTGCATCCGCTGCTGTTCCCAGCACCGAGGTGCACCCGGAGCGGCACGGGGATTGGCGTGCTGCGCGATCGCAGCTACCCGGACAGCTCCGCGACGCCACGCGCAACGCCTTCCTCGGCGGCGGCGATCCGGCGCCTGAGTTCGGCGGCGAAGGTTTCGGCGCTGTGCTTCTTGCCTGGGTCGCTTGTGGTGTCCACTGGGTCTCCAACTGCCGTCAGCCGTGCCAGGAGTGCCAGAGGGCGGCGTAGGCGCCACCGGCGCGTACGAGTTCGTCGTGGCTGCCGAGTTCGGTGATCCGGCCGTCCTCCAGCACCGCCACCCGGTCGGCGTCGTGCGCGGTGTTCAGCCGGTGTGCGATGGCGATGACGGTACGCCCGGTGACCACGGCGGCGAGTGCCCGTTCGGTACGCCGGGCGGTCGTCGGATCGAGGGCGGCGGTCGCCTCGTCGAGGATCAGGATGTGCGGGTCGGCCAGCACCAGCCGGGCCAGCGCGAGCTGCTGGGCGTCGGCGGGACCGAGTTCGCGGGCACCGTCGCCGAGTTGCGTGTCGAGTCCGTCGGGCAGGTTGGTGGCCCAGTCGGCGCTCACGGCCTCCAGCGCCGCGCGCATCTGCTCGTCGGAGGCGTCGGGCGCGGCGAAGGCGAGGTTGTCGCGCAGCGTACCGATGAAGACGTGGTGTTCCTGGGTGACCAGGGCGATCCGGCGACGGCGCTCGGCCGGGTCGAGGTCCGTCACCGGTTGACCGTCGAGGCTGACCACGCCCTCGCGTGGCGCGTCGATGCCGGCCAGCAGCCTGGCCAGGGTGGACTTCCCCGCCCCGGACGGGCCGACGATGGCGAGGCGTTCGCCGGGGCGCACCGAAAGGTCGATCCCGTGCAGCACGTCGTGGCCGTCGGCGTACGAGAAGCGGGCCGCGCGCACGACGAGGCTGCCGGATCGCGCGGGCGCCGGGTCGCGCGGTCGTGGCGTCGCGGTGGCGACCGGGACGGCGGCGGGTGCCGACTGCTGGCCGACACCGAGTACGCGGGCGAACGAGGCGAGGCCACGTTGGGCCTGCTCCATCCATTGCAGCAGCCGGTCCAGTGGATCGATCGCCTGCTGGAGGTAGAGCGCGGCGGCGACCACCTCGCCGAGGGTCACCATGTCCCGGTCGAGCAGCACGCCGCCGAACAGCAGGACCGCGGCGATGGGCAGCGCGTAGCTCGCCTCCACGACCGGGAAGAAGACCGAGCGCAGTGCCAGGGTCGCCCGGCGGGTGTCCCACACCCGGCGGATGCGCTTCCTGCCGTGCGCGACCCGGTCGGCACCGAGGCGCAGCGCCTCGATGGTGCGGGCACCCTCCGCGGTCGTGGTCAACGACTCGGTCAGTTCGGCTGTCGCGGCTCCCTCGGCGAGGTACGCCGGCCGGGCTCGGCGTAGATACCAGCGGGTGACCGCGACGATCGACGGCAGGCCGGTCAGGGCGACCAGGCCGAGCAGCGGGTGCAGGAGGAAGATCGCACCGAACAGCAACGTCAGTTGGGTCGAGGCGATGACCATGACCGGCACGACGTCCCGGACGGTGCTCCCGACGGTCGCCACGTCCACCGAACTGCGGGTGGCGAGTTCACCGGTGCCGGCCCGCTCGACGACGGAGACGGGCAGGTCGAGCGTGCGCGTGACGAAACCCTCGCGCAACCGGGCGACGGCACGCTCGCCGAACCGGTGTCCGGTGTACTGGGCGTATCGGGTGAGCAGACCGTGCGCCAGCACGGATCCGACGATCGCGAGCGCCAGGCGATCCAGAGAGGCGGTACCGGCACCGGCCGCGACCGCGTCGACGATCCTGCCCAGCAGCCACGGCGTGGCGAGCCCGGCGACCGCGGCGGCAGCGTGCAGCACCAGCACGACGGCGACCGCGCGACGATCCACGGCGAGCAGACCCAGTGCGGCGCGGCGGACGGTCGACCGGTCGGCGACCGGCAGCCCGCTCACCGCAGCGACCCGTCGACGTCGACGGCCACGCCGTCCCGGGTGACCAGGGCCCGGTAGCCCGGGTCACGGTGCAGCAGCTCGCCGTGGCTGCCGACCGAGACGATCCGGCCCTCGCACAGGTGCGCGACCTGGTCGGCGTGACCGAGCAGCAGTGGTGAGCTGGTCAGCACCACAGTGGTCCGGCCCGCCCGCGCCGCGCGGAGTCGCTGCGCGATGCGTGCCTCGGTGTGTGCGTCCACGGCCGACGTCGGGTCGATGAGGATCAGCACCTCCGGTTCGGCGAGCAGGGCACGGGCCAGGCGTACGCGTTGCCGTTGACCGCCGGAGAGGGTCCGGGCCCGGGTGCTGACCGGCATCGCGAGCCCGTCCGGGTGGGCATCGACGACGTCCTCCGCCGAGGCTGCACGCAGAGCCGCGCCCAGGTCGGCGTCGCTGCCACCGGCCCCCACCTGAAGGATCTCGCGCAGCGTCCCGGCGAAGATGTAGGAGTCGTGGTCGGCGACGAGGATCCGGGCCCGCACCTCGTCGAGCGCGACCCCGGTCAGCGGTACGCCACCCCAGGTCACGTCGCTGGGCACGAACCGCCCGAGGCGGTCGGCCAGTGCGACGGCCGCGCCCGGATCGTCGGCGGCGACGGCCAGCAGCCGCCCGGCGGGCACGGTCAGGCCGGTGTCGGGGTCGTGCAGGTCGGCGGGGTGCTCCGGTGCGGGTCGAGTCGGCGTCGCGTCGCCCGGCGACGTCGGGCCGACCTCGTCCGGGGTCAGGTTGAGCAGCGCGACGATGCGGCGGGCGGAGACCCGACCCCGGATCAGCTGATGGCCACCTTCGAGCAGGAACCACACCGGCACGATGAGCACCGCCACGTACCCGTACACCGCCACCATCTGCCCGATGCTGATGTCACCGGCGGCGGCCATGCGCGCGGCCAGCCACACCACGGCGGCCAGGAACAGCCCCGGGACGGCGATCGTCAGCGCCTCGATCCAGCTGTTCACGGCACCGACCCGGTAGCCCTCGGCCAACAGCCGCCGGGAGCGGTCCGCGTACCGGCGGGCGAACAGTCCCCGGCCACCGACCCCGGCCAGCACCCGCAACCCGGCGACGATGTCGGCGGCGCGGGTGGTGAGGACGCCCTGCTGGTGACGGTAGACCGACTCGACCCGTTCGAGACGGCGTAGCAGCGGCGCCACGATCAGCACCACCGCCGGCACACCGAGCAGCACGAACACCGCCAGGAGCGGAGCGACCGACCAGAGGACCACGGCGACGAACGCGTACGCGAGCACGGCCCCGACCCCCGGGCCGGTCATCGTCAGCACCGCCGAGGTGTGGGTGATGTCGGCGCCGCCGACGGTGGCGACCTCCCCGGCGGCGAGTCGGCGGGGCAGCACGGCACCGATGCCGGACAGGTGACGCAGCAGGACGGCGGCGGTGCGGGCCGACGCGTCCTCCCGGACGAACGTCATCGTCCGGTGCCGCATGATGCCCAGATAGGCCAGGCCCATCCCGGCGACGACGATGGCGGCCACCCACCACAGCAGCGTCCGGTAGTCGCCGGTGCGCAGCCCGTCGTCGATGGCCCGTGCGATGAGGTACGGCCGGAGCGACAACCCCACCATCCAGGCCGTGCCGATGAGTCCGCCACGCAACACCCGCAGGGGTTGGCAGCGGACCAGCCACCAGATGTACCTCAGTGGCCCCCTCGTATCCGGTGTGCCCGGTTCGGGATGCGGGAGGTGTGGGGGCATCGGTACAGATTACGACCTGGCGCGATCCTTTTTCGACGGCGGCGATAGGCGTCGGGTGGCGGCCGTGCCGTCAGCGCCGAGGTGGGCGGCGTCGGTCAGGCGGGACGACGCAGGATGGTGACGACGAAGTCCGCGTCGTCGTGCCACGGGCGCAGGTCCCAGGTGGCGAAGCGGTGCTCCAGGCGCAACCCGGCACCGACGGCGTCGGCGTCGAAGTCGGTGACCGGATAACCCCGGTCGGTGCCGAATCCGACCGCGAGCACACCGTCCGGGCGGAGGTGGGCGGCCACCCGGCGGAGCACCTGACCTTCGGTGCCGGCGGCCACGAAGGCCATCACGTTGCCGGCCAGCACCGCCGCGTCGAACGGCTCCTCCTCGCCGGCCGCCGGCAGGTCCAGTTCGGCCAGGTCGGCGACGAGCCAGCGGGGCGCGGGATGGTCGGCGCGGGCCGCGTCGATCAGGACCGGGTCGGCGTCCACCCCGACCACCGTGTGCCCCCGCTTGGCCAGCTCGGCACCGACCCGGCCGGTGCCGCAGCCCGCGTCGAGGATCCGGGAGGTCGGCGGCACCAGCGCGTCGAGCAGGCGGGCCTCACCAGCCAGGTCGGCTCCTTCGGCGGCCAACTGGCGGAAGCGGTTGACGTACCACTGTGAGTGCCCGGGACCGGTGTCGGTGACCCAGCGTGTGTTCCTCATGCCGCGCCTCCGCTTCGTCGCGGGGCGGTCTGGGGCACCGTCGGGCCGCGCTGCTGACCCGCTCGCTGTCGCTCGCTCATGAGGGCCACGGTATCCGGGCTGCTCAGGGGAGTCGGGCGACGGTCACGAACTCGTTGTAGGTGAACACCTTGCCGGCGAGGCGGTGGAAGGGGAAGGAGTACTGGCGCAACACGGTCAGGCCCAGCTCCCGGCAGGTCTCCGCCGCCTCGGCGAAACCGACGAAGCGTACGTGCGTGGGGTCGCTGTGGTAGCCGCGCTCCTGCGGGGTGATGAACACCGCCCGGCCGCCGGGGCGGACGAACGGCAGGTACGACGAGACCACCTCGCGCGCCTGCTCCGCCGGCATGTGTTCCAGCAGGTGCGCGGCGAGCATCGAGTCGAAGGCGTTCGGCCGCGCGTGCTCGGAGCGGAAGAACTCCTCGACGGTGTACGCCTCCAGACCGAGTTCCCGGGAGTGGGCCACCGAGGTGGGGTTGTGGTCCACTCCGACCGCGCCCGTGCCGAGGTTGACCAGGTTCCGGCCGAGCCCCGAGCCGACGTCGAGGGTCCGGCCCAACCGCAGCCGCCGCAGGTTCCACCGGTAGGGCGCCTGTACGTCCAGCACCTGCTTCCAACGCGCCCCGCTGAGGCGTCGCAGTCGCTGGGTGTAGTCGACGCTCTCCGTGTCCGTCGGGTCCTGCCGTGCGTGTGCCATCAGATCTCCCCAGTCCCGTACCCACGTGTGCTGGTCCACGCCCGTGGCACCGTGACCCGCGCCGCGATCGTCCCAGCCTAGCCTCGCCCGGTGTCGCTACCCCGTGGCGACACCGGGCGAACCGATCCGCTCGGGTCACCGGTTCCGACCCGCCACGTTCATGTCGCGTTCACCTGGGTCGGGGAGTCCGGCCACCTGTGCCTCCTAGCTTGACTCGCGTACGGCCCGGCCGGGCTGATGCATCCCGATAGAGAGGCTTACCTGGTGAACCGCAACGTGCTTTCGCGGCGCGTCCTTGCCGGCGTCGCGCTTGTCGCGCTCGCGCTTACCGGCTGCGGCAGCAACGACAACAGCTCCCAGCCGGGCGGTGACGGCAATAGTTCCCAGCCGGGCAGCGGCGGCGGCAGCGCCTACGCGGACCTGTCCGGCGAGTTGACGGCGTCGGGCGCCAGCTTCCCGGACGCCTACTACCAAGAGGTCGTCGAGGCGTTCAAGAGCGCGGCGCCCGACGTGACGGTCACCTACAACGCGACCGGCTCCGGCACCGGCAAGAAGCAGTTCGGTGCGGGTCTGGTCGACTTCGCCGGCACCGACTCGCTGGTGAAGGAGACCGACGGCGTGGCCGCCGGTTCGTTCCGCTACGTCCCGACGGTGGCGGCCCCGATCACGGTCTCCTACCACCTCGAGGGTGTCGACAAGCTTCAGCTCAGCCCGGAGACCCTCGCCAAGATCTTCCAGACCGACATCACGACCTGGGACGACGCGGCCATCAAGGCCGACAACCCGGGTGTCGAGCTGCCCGACACTCCGATCACGGTGGCGCACCGTTCGGACGGTTCCGGCACCACCAGCAACTTCACCAAGTATCTCGAAGCCGCCGCCGCGGGCACCTGGAAGTTGGGCAGCGGTGACACGGTGGCCTGGCCGGCCAACACCCAGGGCGGCGAGAAGAACACCGGTGTCGCCCAGATCGTCAAGCAGACCAACGGTGCCGTCGGGTACGTCGACCTCAGCGACGCCAAGGCCACCGGCCTGACGTTCGCCGCCATCAAGAACAAGGACGGCCAGTTCGTCGAGCCGTCGCTGGAGGGCACCACCGCCGGTCTGGAGGGTGCCGAGGTCGCCGACGACCTGAGCTACAACCCGCTCAACGCCGCCGGGGCCACCGCCTACCCGATCACCGCGCCGACCTTCGTCATCGTCAGGACCGCCTACGACGACGCGAACAAGGCCGCGCTGGTCAGGGGCTTCCTCAACTATCTGCTCACCGAGGGCCAGGAGTTGGCCGAGGACGCGGACTTCGCGCCGCTGCCGGCCTCTCTCCGGGACAAGGCGCTCGCCCAGATCGAGAAGATCCAGGGCTGAGCGAACCAGGAGCGCCGGGGCGTCCGGCCGGGGACGGGATCTCGTCGATCCCGTCCCCGGCGGAGTACCCGGGGCAGGAGTGAAGATGACCTTGACGAATCCGTCCCCCGCCGCCGAGGTGGCCGTGCGTCGACGCGGTCACGGTGCCCTCGGCGACCGGGTCTTCTCCTGGTGGACGCTCGGCACCGGGCTGCTGGTGCTGGCGATCCTCGGGCTGATCCTGGTCACCACCGTCCGGGAGGCGTGGCCCGCGTTCGACGCGATGGGCCCGCGCTTCGTCACCGAACGGGTCTGGGACCCGAACCCGGCGACCGGCGACGCGATCTTCGGCGCGTTGTCGTTCGCGTACGGCACCGCCGTCTCGTCGCTGATCGCGTTGCTGTTCGCGGTGCCGGTCTCGGTCGGCATCGCGCTGTTCCTCACCGAACTGGCCCCACGCCGGTTGCGTGGCCCGGCAGTGACCGTGATCGACCTGCTGGCCGCCGTGCCGTCGGTGGTCTTCGGCCTCTGGGGCATCCTGGTCGTGGCGCCCGCGCTGGTTCCGGTCTACCAGTGGACGCACGACGTCTTCGGTGGCGTGCCACTGCTCGGTCGCCTTGTCGGCCCGGTGGGCAGCGGTCGCACCTTCATGACCGCCGGGCTGATCCTGGCGATCATGATCACGCCGATCATCACCTCGATCACCCGCGAGGTGTTCGGCACGGTGCCGCGTGCCGACAAGGACGCCGCCCTCGCCCTGGGTGCCACCCGGTGGGAGATGATCCGGGGCGCGGTCCTCCCGCACAGCTTCGGTGGGATCGTCGGCGCGGTGATGCTCGGCCTGGGCCGGGCGATGGGGGAGACGATCGCGGTGGCCCTGGTCATCGGCGGTGCCACCAACATCACCGCCAACCTGTTCGCCCCCGGTAACTCGATGGCCGCCGTCATCGTGCAGCAGTTCGGCGAATCCACCGGCACCTTCACCGCCGCGCTGATCGGGCTGGGCGTGGTGCTGTTCGCGATGACGGTGTTGATCAACGTGTTCGCCCGGGTGGTCGTCCGTCGGGCCGAGGCCCGGATGAAGGGAGGCGTCGCGTGACTCTCACCGCACCACCGACCTTCCGCCCGGCCGGGGGTGGACCCGACCTGACCCGGGCGGCGCTGTCCGGCCGTCGACGGTTGACCAACCATCTCGCCACGGCCGCCATCTGGGCCGCCGTGCTACTCGCCGTCGTCCCGCTGGCGCTGGTGACCTACACCGTCATCACCAGAGGCGGTGGGGTGATGAGCCTGTCGTTCCTCACCGAGGACATCCCGAATTCCTACCGCCGCGACGGCGGGGGCATGGCCCCGGCGATCGTCGGCACGCTGCTCATCACCGGGACGGCCGCGTTGATGGCGATCCCGCTCGGCGTCTTCGGCGCGATCTACCTCAACGAGTACGGCAAGCAGCGACCACTGGCCCGGCTCATCCGGTTGATGGCCGACGTCATGACCGGAGTGCCGTCGATCGTGATGGGTCTGTTCGTCTACCTCTCCTGGGTGCTGCTCGTCGGTGCGCAGACCGGCTTCGCCGGTGCGCTGGCGCTGGCCTGCCTGATGCTGCCGGTGGTGATCCGCAGCAGCGAGGAGATGCTCCGGCTGGTCCCGGAGGAGCTGCGGCAGGCCAGCATGGCGCTCGGTGCCCGCAAGTGGCAGACCACGCTCACCGTGGTGCTGCCGGCGGCGATCTCCGGGATCACCAGTGGCTCGCTGCTGGCCGTCGCCCGCGCGGCCGGTGAGACCGCCCCGATCATCATCGTCACCGGGATCGTCTTCTCCCCGAACTGGAACCTCTTCGACGGGTCCAACACGGCGTTGCCGGCGCAGATCTTCCGCAACGCCAGCCAGCCCTTCGACGCCGCCCAGGACCGGGCGTGGGGGGCGGCGCTGACGCTCATCGTGATCGTCCTCGGCTGCACGGTCCTCGCTCGCCTCATCTCCCGCCGATTCGCCACCAAGGAGCGTTGACATGGTCAGTGACACCCACCTCATCACCCGTCCGTCCGTGACGGTGCACGCTCCCGCCGCCGTCACCACCTCCGGCGCGGCGTTCGCCGACACCTCGGTGATGCGACTGCGCGACGTCAGCGTCCACTACGGCAACTACGAGGCGGTGCGTCGCACCAGCATGCCGATCCAGCGGAACCAGGTCACCGCGATGATCGGGCCGTCCGGCTGCGGCAAGTCCACGGTGCTGCGCACGCTCAACCGGATGAACGACTCGATCCCGGGCGCCCGGGTCAGCGGCGACGTCCTCTTCCACGGTCAGGACCTGTACGCCCGGCACGTCGACCCGACCCAGGTCCGTCGACGGATCGGCATGGTGTTCCAGAAGCCCAACCCGTTCCCGAAGTCCATCTACGACAACGTCGCGTACGGGCTGCGGATCAACGGCGTCAAGGGCCGTCTCGACGAGCACGTCGAGGCGGCGCTGACGCAGGCCGCGCTCTGGGACGAGGTCAAGGACAAGCTGCGTACGAGCGCACTGGCGCTCTCCGGCGGCCAGCAGCAGCGGCTGTGCATCGCCCGGACGATCGCCGTCAAGCCCGAGGTGATCCTGATGGACGAGCCCTGTTCGGCCCTCGACCCGATCGCCACGGCGAAGATCGAGGAGTTGATCTTCGAGCTGACGCACGACTACACCATCGTGATCGTCACGCACAACATGCAACAGGCGGCCCGGGTCAGCCACCACACCGCGTTCTTCACCGCCGAGGTGGACGAGCGGCAGGAGCGGCACGGTCGGCTGGTCGAGTTCAGCCCGACCGACCAGCTGTTCACCAACCCGGCCGACAAGCGTACGGAGGACTACATCACCGGGCGCTTCGGCTGAGATCACGAACGAACATTGACAGGGCTCCTTACTGTACGCGTACGATATCCTTCGTTCGGCAACCCCCGGCGGCCGGGCAACTGCCGGCCGGGCCGGTGGCCGACGGGTCTTTCGGGTCCGCGCACGTGGTGGTTAACGGGGGCGCGACGGGTGCGGGCGAGTCGCACACGACGGCCGAGAGACTCCGGGCGGCGCTCGTCCCACCGGCCCCGCACCTGGTCGGTGCCTGACGGGCCCGCCCGGGACCGTACGGTCGTCCGCGCGTTTGTCCGCCGCCGAGACGGGTAGCCACCGCCGTGCGGTTTCCGCTGTTCGTCGCCGCGGTGTCCCGCCGTTCAGGGCTGGCGCCCGAACCAGCGGCCGTCGTCGCGCGCGCGGTGCTCCAGACCGTCGTGGAACGGATGACCGGTAGCGCGCCGACCGATCCGACCGGCTACCTGCCGACCGAGCTGACCGACGCGATCTCGCCGGGCGGACCGGGTGATTTCCTGCGCCGGGTCGCCGACCGGGCCGGCGTCGACGAGAGTACGGCGGCGGCCGGTGCCGCCGCGGTGTTCGCCACCCTCCGCGAGACGGTGACCGTCGGCGAGTTCCAGGAGATGGTGGCGCGGCTACCGAGCGCCGGCGGTGGCACCGAGCCGTTCGCCGGGTGACATCTGACCGGCACGCGGTGCGGCCGACCACTCCCTGCCGGCGAGGGGACCGGCGGCAGCGGATAGGCTGCCGCCGTGGCAGGTCTGTTGAGGAGTATGGCGTCCCGCGTCGGCGCGGTGATCCCGAAACCGCGGTCGGCGGGGCCCTCCCCGGCCAAGCTCGCGCGACCGCGCCAGGTCAGCGCGTTGCAGCGCCGCGAGCTGTCGTACGCCCCGGAGCTCGACGGCCATGCCGACCCGGGGGAGATCGTCTGGACCTGGGTGCCCTACGAGGACGACCCCCGGCAGGGCAAGGACCGGCCGGTGCTGGTGGTGGGTCGACACAGCCGGACGCTGTTCGGGCTGATGCTCTCCAGCCAGGACCGCCAGGGTGAGCGGCACTGGCTGGCCCTCGGGCCGGGTGAGTGGGACCGCGAGCGGCGGCCGAGCTGGGTACGCCTGGACCGGGTGCTGACCATGCGGGAGGACGGCATCCGGCGGGAGGGCGCGGTGCTGGACCGGGCCCGGTTCGACCGGGTGGGTCAGGCGCTGCGCGCCGGGTACGGCTGGCGCTGACCGCCCGCCCCGGAGCCTGCTGGCGCATTCGACCGCGCGACGGCGGAACGACGCGCGACAGTGGGACGGCGTTCGGGGTGGCGTCAGCACTCGGCGAGGTGCGCGGCGTCGCGTAGCGCCCGGCCGGGTCGGCCGCTGCCGAGCGCCTTGGCCTCGTACATCGCCGCGTCGGCGCGGTCGAGCGCCTCGGTGAGCTGGCAGTCCTGCACAGGGGCGAGGCCGACCGAGGCGGTCACCCGCAGCGTGATGGTGCCCATCGGAATGGGCGCGGCGAGCATGTCGTACAACCGGCGGGTGGCATGGTCGATCCACCGCCGGTCCAGTGTCGGGCTGGCCAGCAGCCCGGCGAACTCGTCGCCGCCGAGGCGGGCCACCAGGTTGTCACCGGCGAAGGTGGCCAGTCGCTCGGCGACGCTGACCAGCACCTGATCGCCGGCGGCGTGCCCGTACCGATCGTTGATCTGCTTGAAGTCGTCGACGTCGAGCACCACGGCGATCAGGTGGCAGCCGGACCGGTTGGTGAGCAGCGTCGCGGCGAGGCGGTAGAAGGCCCGCCGGTTGGGCAGACCGGTGAGTGGGTCGTGGCTGGCGGCGTGCCGCTCGGCGGTGAGTTCCGCCTGTAGCCGCCCGATCTCGGCTTCGGCCCGGATGGCCCGCCGCCCCAACTGCCAGGAAGAGAGCAGGGCTCCGGCGGCGCAGATGCCGGACGCGACGGTCAGCGGATCCGGCACCACCATCTCCCTTCTCCGCGACACTCGCCCGGCGTCGAGCGGCGGACGTTGCCAGGCACCCCGTTTCCCCTGATGGCTGTCATGCGTGCGGGACAAAAGTGAGCAGGTAGTCGTCCCGCACGTGCGTTATCATCCCCGGTGTCCATTGCAGATGCAATAGCAGATGCACGTGCATAACGAGCCGACACCGTCCCTCAAGCCGCTACCGCTCCTCCCACGGCACCGGCGCCCATCGGAGAGAACAGAAAAGCCTCATGCAGCAGCCGCCCAACGGTGTTCCCGTTAACCACTTGCCTCCCCTCGCCTGGCAGAAGAGTCGGCGCAGCAATCCCAGCGGTAACTGCGTCGAGCTGGCCGAACTGCCCGGGGGAGCGGGCATCGCCATGCGTAACTCCCGGCACCCTGACGGACCCGCGCTGATCTACACGGTGGACGAGATCGCCGCGTTCGTGCTCGGGGCCCGAGATGGTGATTTCGATCACCTGATCGGCTGACCCGGCATCCCATCCACGGGATTCGCCCTGCACGGGATGGGTGGTTCACCTCACTGATGGTTCATGGCATGCTTACACGTCGGTCGAGCCAGTCCACCGGCTCCGACTCTTGACTGCCTTGCGGAGGACGGTAGGTGACCATGGTTTCCGCCGAGGAGGGCCCGGCGGCCGGCCCGACCGTGCTGCGGATGCTGCTCGGTGCCCAGTTGCGGCGGCTACGCGAGTCGCGGGGGGTGACCCGGGAGAGCGCCGGCTGGGAGATCCGGTCATCGGAATCGAAGATCAGCCGGATGGAGCTGGGGCGCGTCGGGTTCAAGGAGCGCGACGTCGCCGATCTGCTCACGCTCTACGGCGTCACCGCCGAGCAGGAGCGCTCGGCGCTGCTCAAACTGGCCCGGGACGCGAACAACCCCGGCTGGTGGCACCGCTACGGCGACGTGCTGCCGTCGTGGTTCCAGTCCTATCTCGGCCTGGAGGCCGCAGCCGCTCTCATCCGTAGCTACGAGGTCCAGTTCGTCCCCGGCCTGTTGCAGACCCGGGAGTACGCCCGAGCCGTGGTCCTGCTCGGTCACAGCACCGCCGGGCCCGAGGAGATCGACCGTCGGGTGGACCTGCGGATGCGTCGGCAGGAACTGTTGACCAGGCCGCGCCCACCCCGACTGTGGGCGGTCGTCGACGAGGCGGCGCTGCGCCGCCCGATCGGTGGCCCCGAGGTGATGCGCGGGCAGCTGGAGGCGCTGCTCAAGGCGACCCGGACGCCGAACGTCAGGTTGCAGGTGATCCCGTTCGCCGCCGGTGGGCACGCCGCCGCCGGGGGAGCGTTCACCATCCTGCGCTTCGGCGACCAGGACCTGCCCGACATCGTGTACATCGAACAGCTGACCAGTGCCATCTACCTGGACAAGCGCGAGGACCTCGACTTCTACGCGGTGGCCATGGAACGGCTCTGCGTCGAGGCGGAACCACCGGAGCGTACCCCGGAGATCCTCGAACAGATCCTCGCCGACCTGAACTGATCCCACACCGCGTGCCGGCCACGAGTGCGACCGTGCGCTGACCGGGAGATCGTCGCCCGGGGCGGCCACCGGTGCTGGCCGCCCCATGATCACCGGTCGTGGTCAGCGGTCGAGCTGAAGTCGGGCCCAGGCGGCGAGGGTCAGTGCGGCGAAACCTGCTGGCACGACGGCGACCAGGGCGAGTTGGACCGCGTTCACGGCGTGCGGCTGCAACGCCCACAGGGCTGGCGCGGCGATGGGCAGCCAGGCGCCGGCACCGCCGATGACAGCGACTTGCGCGACGACGAGCAGACCGATCGTGGTGGCGATGCCGGGCAGCAGGCCGCGTCCCAGGGTGGCTGCCCACGCGGCCGGGGTGGCGATGAGTGCGGACAGGACGGTCAACACGAACTGTCGCCCCAGGGAGTCGAGCACGTCGGTCGTCGGGTGCCCCAGACCGAGGACGGTTCCGGTGAGGGCGATGGCAGCGGTCAACCCGACGGCGACCAGCACGGCCCAGAGCAGATGCGACAGGAGCTTGGCCGACACGATGGTGCGGCGGGACACCGGCAGCGCGAACAAGCCGGTGATCGTCGCGTCGCTGAACTCGTGGCCGATCAGCCAACTCAGGGCGACCCCGAAGGCGAGCATCCCACCGGCCGCGGTGACCTGGGCTGCCACGCCGGTGAGCAGGTCCCAGCCGTCGGCGTCGGCGAGCGGACCGAGTTGGGCGATGACCTGTTCGTTGCCCGTCGTCGCGGACCAGGTGAGGGCGGCGGACAGGACGGTGATGCCGACGACGATCATGACGCTCGTCGTGCGGATGACCCGGGACGCTGTGAGCTTGCGCAGCTCGACGTGGAGCGCCGTGGGCAGCGCGGGTGTCATCGTGGATGGTCCTGTTCGTCGTCGTAGACCAGGGCGAAGAAGGCGCGTTCGAGATCGGTGGCGGCGGGGTCGAGGGTGCCGATCAGCCGCCCGCGGTTGACGACCGAGATGCGGTGGGCGATCCGGGCGACCTCGTCGAGGTGGTGACTGGAGACCAGGATGCCGGCACCGTCGTCGGCTCGGCCGGACAGCACGTTGCGCAGCAGGATCACTCCGGCGGGGTCGAGCGCGTTGGTCGGCTCGTCGAGCACGATCAGGTCGGGGCGGTGCTGTAGCGCCGCCGCGATGCCGAGGCGCTGCCGGTTGCCCTGGGACAGGCGGCGTGCGGTGACCTCGGCGTAACGGGTCAGGTCGAGCTCGATCAGTGCCTGTTCGACCAGCCTGGTGGCGTGCGCGGTCGGGATCCGGCGTAGTCGTGCGGCCAGCAGCAGGTTGGTCCGCACGGTGAGGTCGGGGTAGGCGAACGGATGCTCGACCAGGTGGCCGACCCTGGCCCAGTCGTCGGCGGCGAGGTGAGCGAGCTGGCGGCCGTTGATCCGGCAGTCGCCGGCGGTGGGACGGAGCATGCCGAGGACCATCCGCATCAGGGTCGTCTTGCCCGCGCCGTTGAGGCCGACGAGGGCGTGAATCTCGCCGGGGCGCACCGTGAGGTCGACGCCGAGCACGCCCGCGTCGGTCCCGAAGGCCCTGACCAGACCGTGGACCGCCAGCCGGTCAGTCATGCCGACCTGCCTCGATGGTGTCCAGGGCGGTGGTGACCGCGAGGGTGAGGTCGCCGCCCTGTTCGCTGGTGGCCCAGTCCAGCAGGGCGCAGGTCAGCGCGGCGAGGACGGCAGCGGCGGCGACCCTGGCCGGCAGCGACGCGGCGCCGTCGGCGATCAGTTGGTCGGCGATGGCCGTCTCGGTGGCCGCGTTGATCCGGGTCATGCCGCCCCGCAGGGCCGGGCTGTTCGCCGCGATCCGGATCCGGCGCCGGGCGGTCTGGTCATCCAAGTCGTCCAGCTGGGTGAGCGCCGCGCGCAGTCCCCGTACCGCCCGGATCAGCGGCGGCAACGTGGCCGGCTGGCGGGCGACCGCGTCGACGATCACCGGATCGTACGGGTCGTCGAGGACCACCATCTCCTTGCTCGGGAAGTAGCGGAAGAACGTCATCTCCGATACGCCCGCCCGCGCGGCGATCTGACCCACGGTGGTCTGCTCGAATCCGTTGTCCTCGAACAGGTCCAGGGCATGGGTGACCAGGCGGTCCCGCGTACGGGCCCGCCTGCCCCGGAGTTTCGGAAGCGTCACCCGGCAAATGTTGGTCACTAACATTCAAGCCGTTGGAAGGGGGGCCACCACCGCGCGCCGCACCGGGTCCGACCGGCTAGAGTGATCGTCGGTGCGCCGGGAAGCCTGGTCGGCATGCCCGTCGGTGACCCCCACCGAGGAGGCGTCGACCAGATGGAGCACTGTGATGGCTGATCTACCTCACGCGTCCCGGCATGGCCGCTTCCGTCGTTGGATATCCCTCGAAACCACGAGTGGCGCGCTGCTCCTGGTGGCGGCGATCGCGGCGCTGGGGATGGCCAACTCACCCTGGCGGTCCCACTACACGTCGGTCTCCGATCAGGTCATCGGCCCGGCCGCTCTGCATCTGGACCTGTCCGTGTCGGCCTGGGCAGCCGACGGGCTACTCGCGATCTTCTTCTTCGTCGTGGGCGTCGAACTCAAGCACGAGATCGTCGCCGGCAGTCTGCGTCGGCTCGGCGAGGCGGCGGTTCCCGTGGTCGCGGCCGTGGGTGGGATGATCCTGCCCGCAGCCGCGTTCGTGGTGCTCGTCATGGCGCTGGGGGATACGGCCGCGTTGCGCGGGTGGGCGATTCCCACCGCCACGGACATCGCGTTCGCCCTGGCGGTTCTGGCCATCTTCGGTCGGGGACTACCGGTCGCGCTCCGCACCTTCCTGCTGACCCTGGCGGTGGTCGACGACCTTCTCGCCATCATCGTCATCGCCGTCTTCTACACCGGCAGCCTCGACTGGGTCGCGCTCCTGCTTGCCTTCGCCGCGATCGCGGTGTTCAGGGTGGTGGTCCGTTCCGCACGACCCAGATGGTGGCTGCTGCTGCCCATCGGAGTGATCGCGTGGGTGTTCATGCACGCTTCCGGCGTGCACGCGACCATCGCCGGCGTCCTGCTCGGGCTCTGTGTGACCGCCCGCCCCGTGCACGGTGAGTCGGCCGCCCGTACGCACCGGTTCGAACACGCCGTCCGCCCCGTCTCGTCTGGATTCGCGTTGCCGGTGTTCGCGTTCTTCGCCGCCGGTGTCACGTTCGTCGGTGGCGACGGCGACGACGCCGTGCTCACGCAGCCGGTGCTCATCGCGATCATCGTTGCCCTCGTGGCAGGCAAGCTCGTCGGCGTACTCGGGGTCACCGCGCTGGTCACCCGATTCACCAAGCTGCGCCTGCCGGACGCGATCGGCCTGCGGGACCTGCTCCCGGTCGGGTTCCTCACCGGCATCGGCTTCACCGTCTCGTTGCTGATCAGTGAGCTCTCCTTCTCCGACTCGGCGCACACCGATGGCGCGACCATCGGCGTGCTCACCGGCACGGCGCTGGCCGCGATCCTCGCTGCGGTCACCCTGCGGTGGGACGCCCGCAAGGCACGACACCGGGACATGAACGAGGACGGGATCGTCGACACCGATGTCCGGCCGATCCGCGACCCTGCGGAGGAGACCTGAGCGAGCCCGCCCCGGTCCGAACTCGCTGAGCCTCCGCTGCCGGGCGGGCCGCCGAACGCTGATGTCGGCTCGGCGGCCCGCCCGGTCGCGGTCAGCCGCCGCTGACCAGGTCGCGCCGACGGAACACGACCAGGGCGGCCTGGAGTAGCGCGCCGGAGAGCACGGTCAGCACCACGACCGCGACGACGTTGATCTCCTCCAGCGGGTAGTCCCCGACGTGCTCGAACGGTGACAGCCGCAGTGCGGCCTCGGGGAGGTCGAGGAGCGGGGCGAAGTAGCCGGCGATCAGCCCGTAGCTGACCACGGCCCAGATCGCCGGCAGCGCCCTGGGATCCGTCGCGTACAGCAGGGCGGCGGCGGCGAGAACCAGCCACACCGCCGGAGCGTGCGCCACGTGGCCGAGGAGCAGGTCGCCGACCAGCGCCGCGTCACCGGTGCTCGCGGCGGCCCCCACGCCGACCCCCAGACCGGCGACGAGCAGCAGCCACGGTACGCCGAGGGCCACCACGGCGACGTGGCTGCCGAGCCAGGCGCGCCAGCTGACCGCGGTGGCGAGGACCGGCTCGGTGCGCCCCTCGACCTCCTCGGCGCGTAGCGTCTGGACGGCGAGTACCGCGTAGACACCGACGGCGAGCGCCATGGTCAGGCCCATCATGGCCAGGTACCCGGCGAGCAGGTTCCCCGGTCCACCCATGACCGCGAGCAGGTCCTCGGGCGCGTTGTCGAGCCCGTCGAGCAGCGGCTCGGCGAACGAACCGTAGGCCAGCCCGGCGACCAGCAGCGCCATGCTCCAGCCGACCAGGCTCGCCCGGTGCAGGCGGAACGCGAGGGCGATCGGGGTGGCCAGCCAGGCCGCCGCGCGCGGCGAACCCGGGCGGGGCGGTGCCAGGCCGCCACCGAAGTCCCGCCGCGCGGACAGGAGGTAGGCGATGGCGGCGGTAGCCGCCGCGAACACGAGTGACACCGCGAGCGGCCACCACCGGTCGTGGACGTACGGCGCGGTCTGCTGCGACCAGCCCAACGGCGACAGCCAGGACAACCACGACGGTCCGCTACCCTGCACCGCCGCCATGTCGCCGAGTCCCCGCACGACGAACGCGGCACCGAGAGCCGCGCCGGCCAGGCCGGAGGCGGCCCGTGGATACTCCGACAACTGCACGGTGACCGCCGCGATGCCGGCGAAGGCGAGGGCCACCGCCGCGACGGACGCGCCGAACAGCAGCGAACCACGGCCGTCGAAGCCACGGCTGATCATCGTCGCGCCGATCAGCACCGCGACCAGCACCGCCATCAGGGCGGTCAGGGTCAGCGCGGCGGTGAGTTGGGCGTGCCGGCCGACCACGTTGGCGCGGATCAGCTCGGCCCTGCCGGAGCGCTCCTCGACCCGGGTGTGCCGTACGACGGTGAGCAGTCCCATCAGGCCCGCGCCGAGGGCCACGTAGAGGCCGTACTGGCCGGCGAGGAACCGCTCGATGGTCAGCTCGTCGAAGCCGAAGCCCCGTCCGCCGAACACCGCGCCGACCGGGCTGCTGGAGAACGCGGTCAGCCCTTCGAGATCCTCCGGGCTCTGCACGATGGCGTCCAGCGCGGTCGCGAAGTACATCATGAGCAGCGTCAGCCCGAGCGTCCACGCGGGGAACCGGATCCGGTCACGGCGGATCATGAAGCGCAGGAGCGTGCCCGTTCCGGTGACGGCGTTGCCGCCACCGACCGCGACGCGCTCCGGAGGGCTGGGCACCTTCGTAGTCATTGGGCCGCCACCTCCGTCGCACCGTGGTGGGTGACCTGGTCGCCGTAGTGACGCAGCAGCAGTTGCTCCAGGGTCGGCGGCCGGACCGTCAGCCCCTGTACGCCGAGCTCGCCGAGGTGACGGACAACGGCGGCGAGGTGGTCGCCGTCGACCTCGAAACGGACGTGTCCGTCGTCGGAGCGCAGGTTGTGTACGCCGGGCAGGCCGGTGAGGGCGTCGGCGGGGCGATCGGTGATCGCGTCGACCGAGGTCCGGGTCAGGTGACGCAGGTCGGTCAGCGAGCCCGTCTCGACGATGGTGCCCTGACGAATGATCGAGATCTGGTCGGCGAGCACCTCGACCTGCGCCAGGATGTGGCTGGACAGCAACACGGTGCGGCCGGCCTCCTTGGCCTCGCGGATGCACTCCTGGAACACCGCCTCCATCAGCGGGTCCAGCCCGGCGGTGGGCTCGTCGAGCAGCAGCAACTCGACGTCGCTGGCCAGGGCCGCGATCAGGGCCACCTTCTGCCGGTTGCCCTTGGAATAGGTGCGACCCTTCCTACTCGGGTCCAGGTCGAAGCGTTGGCACAGTTCGTCGCGGCGGCCCGCGTTCACCGCGCCGCGCAGCCGGGCGAACAGGTCGATCGCCTCGCCCCCGGTGAGGTTGGGCCACAACTCCACGTCGCCCGGGACGTAGGCGAGCCGGCGGTGCAGCGTCACCGCGTCCGCCCACGGGTCACCGCCGAGCAGCCGGGCCCGGCCGGCATCGGCACGGAGCAGCCCGAGCAGGATCCGAATGGTGGTGGACTTGCCCGCGCCGTTGGGCCCGAGGAAGCCGTGCACGGTGCCGGTGGCGACCCGGAGGTCGAGCCCGCTGAGGGCCTTGACCCGCCCGAATGACTTGTCAAGGTGCTGGATGTCGATAGCAGGAGTCATCGTCGTAGACCTCGTCTGAGGAGAGCCCAGGGGCGTCCCGGGAAACTGACGTCGTGAGACCGTGAACTCGCGGAGAAAAGGTGGCCACGCCGGGGCGTGGTGGCTAGCGTGCGGCGTTACCCGCGTCGCCCGTCGCAGGCGGATCCGGCACGTACATCAGGTACTCGTCCAACATCGACCGGTCGACGAGCAGCCCTTGCGTGAACAGTTCCAGAGCGGGGAGCACGAGGTCGTCGATGTACCGACGGAACAGGACCGGGAATTCTTCCGGGGCGGCGGCGGACCCGTGCAGGGTGAACCACAGCACCATGCTGCCCGTCGCCTGATAGGCCAGGTATCGCGCCCGCGCGGCCCGATCTCGGCTGGGCCGGACCACGCCGGCCGCCTCACCCGTCGACAGGTATTCCTCCGCATCGGCGATCATGTGGTCGAGCATGCTGAGCGCCAACTCGCCGCCGGCCTGCATGCTGCGCAGCAGGTACTGCACCATCGGCGCGAAGCGCGCGATCTCGGCCATCTGCGCCAGCAGCGTCGTGCCGGTGTTGCTGGTCAGCGCCTTCGCCTTCTCCTCGCGCATGAACGCGAGCACGTGCGCGTCGCAGGCGCGACGCAGCCCGTCCTTCGAGCCGAAATGGTGCACGATCAGGCCGGCGGTGACGTCGGCGTCGGCGGCGATGGCGCGCAACCCGGCACCGAAACCGTCTCGGGCGAACCGGGCGATGGCGGCGTCACGGATCCGACTCACGGTGGCGAACTCGCCATCGTGCGCCCCTGACCTCACGCCATTCGACGCCACGAACCCAGATTAAACCGGTGTTCAATGAACCTGCAAGGGCGCTGCCCACCGGTTTCCCAGCCCTCGCGACGGCGACCCGAGACAGGGGTGGTGCGCCAACTGGTGCAGCGGGCACACTGGGGGCCCATGTCGCCGTTCACCCCCAGCCTGCGGTTGCACGACCGCTACGTGCTGCACGACCGCATCGGCCTCGGCGGAATGTCCGAGGTGTGGCGGGCCGACGACGAGGTCCTCGGCCGACCGGTCGCGGTGAAGATGCTCGCCGGGACGTTCGCCGTCGACCCGGACCTGCGGGCCACCCTCCGGCGGGAGGCCCGCGCCGCGGCGCGACTGACCCACCCACACGTCACCCAGGTGTACGACTACGGCGAAGCGGCCCTGGCCGGCGGAAGCGTCGTGCCGTACCTGGTGATGGAACTGGTCGACGGGCAGAGTCTCGCCGACCGCCTGGCCGAGGGGCCACTGCCCTGGCGACCGGCCCTGCGGATGGCCGCCGAGGTGGCCGCCGCCCTGGCCGCCGCGCACCGCCTGGGCGTGGTGCACCGGGACATCAAACCGGGCAACGTGATGCTCACCGACAACGGTGCCAAGGTTCTCGACTTCGGCATCGCCGCGCTGGCGGGCGCGCCGACGCCCGGCGGCCGACCGGCGAGCGGCATCCTGATGGGTACGCCCGCGTATGTCGCGCCGGAACGGTTGAGCGCCGCCCCACCGCATCCGGCCAGCGACGTGTACGCCCTCGGCGCGCTGCTGTACCGCACCGTCACCGGTGATGTGCCGCTGCCCGTACGCGATTGGTCCGACGCGGTCCGGGTGCACGCGGACCGCCCGAGCGTGGCACCCCCACGGGCGCCGGGCCTGCCGGACGACCTCGCCGAACTGGTGCTGGCCTGTCTCGACCCGGACCCGGAACGACGCCCCACCGCCGGGCGACTGGCCACCCGGCTCCGCGCCGCCGCTGCCGCCGAGGCGGCGACGGCCACTTTGGACACCCCGGTCACCGGCGGCGACCCGGACGCCACCCGGCCGCTGCGGCACCACCCACCGACCCTGGTCGAGCCGGCGGCCCGCCCGGCGCGGGTCACGTCCGTCGTCAGGCCCCGTTCCGTGACCGGTAGACCGCTGCGCGGGCCGGCACCCGGACGACCACGGGCCCGCCGGGGGAGTACCGGCCCGCCCACCGGAGCGTTGGTCACGTTCGCGCTGGTGCTGCTCCTGGGCCTGGGCGCGATGGTGGTTCTCGGTGACCGGGGCGACGGGCAGCCGACCACCGCTCCGCTGACCCCGACGACCGCTCCACCGCCCCCGTCGGCGGCGAATTCGCCACGACCGGCCACCACGTCGCCCGCCGAGCGCACGGAGCCGGTGAACCTGCGCCGGGCGGCGGTGGAACTCATCGCGTTGCTCACCGAGGCGCAGCTCACCGGCGAGGTCGACCGTAAGGTCGCCGACCGGCTGCGCAAGCACCTGACCGACCTCGTCGAGGGGCGACCTAAGGACCAGGAGAAGCGCCTCGAGGACCTGCGTGATCGCCTCGACGACGAGGTGGCACGCGGTCGGCTGCCGAGCGACGTCGCCGACCGGGTCGACGACGTGCTGGACCGGCTCGAGGCGACCCTGCCGAGGCGGTGAGCCGTCCGGCCGCTCAGGTCAGGCTCACTCCGACGACCTCGCCCGGTGCGGTCCCGGCGCGAGCGAGCACCGAACCGTCCGCCGCCCAGATCGCCGATCGCCCGGCCGCCGTGGTGTAGCCACCACCGGTGGAACCGGCGAAACTGGCGACCGCGACCACGACCCGGTGGGTGGTGGAGATCCGCGCCGCCCGCTGGTCCGGCACGTGCGCCTCCGTCGCGGCGTCGAGGATCGAGGCCGCGTACACGTCGATGCCGGCGGCGCAGGTGCGTGCCGCGTGGTCCGCGACTCCGGTGTCCTTGCAGATCGCCAGGCCGATCCGCCAACCGTCGACGTCCAGCACGACCGGTGCCGGTCCCGGGCGGAACCGGCGGGCCTCGACGTCGCCCAGCCACATCTTTCGGTACGCCACCCGGGCCCCGGTGCCGTCCACCGCGAGGGTGGCGATGTGCTCGCCGGCCACCGGCGCGCCGACCAGCGCGAGCGTCCCCGTCGCCGCGCATGCCGCGACCAGCGGCGCGAGTCGCGGATCGGCCGGGTCGACCGGCTCGGCGTCGAGTTCGTAACCGGTCAGCGACAACTCCGGGAAGACCACCACCCGGGCCGCAGCGGTCCGCAGCAACGCGGCGTGCGCCGCCACGTTCGCGTCGACGTCGTACGCCACACACGAGGGCTGGGCGACGGCGATGCTCAGCGGAGGGCGCGACATCCGTGCAGCTTAAGCCCCGTAGGTCGGAAAGGTCGATGCCGGGCGAGCGCCGTCGCGGCGAGGTTCGTAGCGTGTAGCCCATGACGCATGCCCGGCACGCCTCCTCCGTCGTCCTCGGCCAGTCCGCACCGCCCGAGGACGGTCTGGTCGGTTTCGTCACCGACCTGGTCGAGCGGCTCGGTGGCCCCGGGGCGGGGCTGGCCGTGGCGCTGGAGAACCTGTTCCCCCCGATTCCCAGCGAGGTGATCCTGCCGCTGGCCGGGTTCGTCGCGGCGCAGGGGCGGATGAACGTCATCGGCGCCATCTTCTGGACCACCCTCGGCTCGTTGGTCGGTGCCGTGGCGCTCTACTGGATCGGCGCCGCCCTGGGCCGGGAGCGGACGCGGGCCATCGCGGCGCGACTGCCGCTGGTGAAGCTCACCGACATCGACCGGACCGAGGAGTGGTTCCTGCGGCACGGCGTCAAGGCCGTCTTCTTCGGACGGATGATTCCGATCTTCCGAAGCATGATCTCCATTCCGGCCGGGGTGGAACGCATGCCGCTGCTGACCTTCGCGGTCTACACCACGCTGGGCAGTCTGATCTGGAACACCACCTTCGTGATGGCCGGTTACCTGCTCGGTGACAACTGGCACCTGGTGGAGGGGTACGCCGGTATCCTGCAGAACCTGGTCATCGTCGCCACGCTGCTGGCTCTCGTCTGGTTCGTCGTCACCCGGCTGCGCCGCTCCCGCCGAGCCGGCGGTCTGCGGTCCAACGACAGCGGGGCCGGTCTGACCGAGGTGGGGTCCACCGGAGTCCCCGACCCCGACGGGCGGGGCACCATCTACCGCAGTGTCTGGTCGGACGGCTACCGGCAGGGCGACCAGGAGCGGTGAACGGCGGACTGTGACAACATCCGGCCGGACCGGCCAACTCGGGAGAGGTCGTGGTGGTGGAGAGGCGAGCCTGGTCGGACGAGGCCGGTGTGGTGGAACTGCCCGGCGGGGTGCGGGTACGGGGCCGACGCATCGGTGACCACGCCTCACCGGCCGAGTTCAGCCTGCTGCTCGCCCCCGGGCCGGTGCCGGGCTGGGCGTACCGGCGGATCCGGTGGCCGGACTTCTGGGTTCCGCTGGACCGGGCGGACGCCCTGGACGCGTTGCGCGAGGCGCTGCGCCGTGGGTACGCCGGCGAGCGGGTGGAGGTGGCCTGTCTGGGTGGCCGGGGACGGACCGGCACCGCGCTGGCCGCGCTCGCCATCCTCGACGGGCTACCTGCGGAGCGCGCGGTCGACTGGGTACGCGCCGCCTACCGGCCGGGCGCGGTGGAGACTCCCTGGCAGCGGCGCTGGCTGCGCCGGGTGGTCGGCGCGTCGACCCGCTAGGCGGTGACGCCCGGCCGGTCGGGCCACGGGCACCGGGGCCGGTAGGCGACGCGCCGACCGGCCCCGGCGGAGGGTCAGGGCGTCTCGTCCACGCCCACCGAGGTCCCGCTCGGTCAGTGCGTCGAACAGGGCCGGGCCAGGTTGACCAGGTCGGCGGGGCGGTTGCCGTCGACCCGGCCGATCGCGGTGGCGATGCGGTTGATCGCCGCGACGCGTCGGTCCTCCAGTGGGCCGATGATGGCGTTGCGGACGAAGTTCGGGCCGCCCTGGGGGTTGGCGGCCTGCTGGGCGAGGCGGGCGTCGGCGTCGGCGATCTGGTTTTCCAAGTTGGCCAGTTCCCGTCGTACCTCCGCTGCCGCCTGTGCCGGCACTGCCGGAAGCCGGTCGGCCACCGTCGGGCAGCTCACCCGCTGGGCGACCCCGTCACCCGCGTTCCCGGCGCCGCCGTCGCCCGCGTTCCCGGCGTCCCCGGCGTTGCCGTTGCCCGTGTTTCCGGCGTCGCCGTTGCCCGCGTCGCCGTTGACGGCGCTGGGTACCCCCGGGGCGTTCAGGCCGCAGGTGGCCAGGGCGGCGAGGTCGGGGCGTTGGCCACCGGCACGGTTGATGGTGATGCCGATGCGGTCGAGGGCGGCGGTGCGCTTGCTGGCCAGCGGGCCGAGGATGGCGTTCTGGATGAAGTTCGGGCCGCCCTGGGGGTTGGCGGCCTGTTGGGCGAGGCGGGCGTTGGCGTCGGCGATCTGCTTGTCGAGGTTGGCCAGTTCCTGTTCCACGCCGTCGCGGGCGGCTGCGGGCACACTGGACAGCTTGTCCCGCACCGTGGGGCAGTTCGCCGTCTGTGGCCCGGCGGCCTCGTCAGCGGAGGCCAGCGCCAGGCCACCGCCCAGCAGCACCACCGCCAGGACACCGACGCCGCCAAGCTTCAGGGCGGCGTGCTTCTGGTGCGTGCGGGTACGCCTGACCATGTTCTTCTCCTCATGATGTGACCGCCGGAGGACACGCCCGGTCGGCGGGTGTGCGCAGTGGGATGCCCGGGAGGACGATTCGACAGCGGCGGCCGGCCCCGCCCCGCGTGCCGAGGACCTTCGGGTGCTGCCGGACCTGCTGCGGGAGCGCTCCCGCAGCAGGTCCGGGCGTTTCGTGTGTTCGGTCGTGGATACGCGAAGACACCGGGGACCGGTTCAACAGATCCCCGCGAAGATCGCGGCTGTCGGCGGGGCGATCCCGGCCCGGCGGGGTGGACGGCATCGGCGATCGTGCCGTTAGTCTGCGTCTTCATGAGAGTTCGGGCTCTGGTCGCCGGCTGCGCCGCCGTCGCCGCAGTGACGATATCCATGACTCCCGGTGTTGCCGCGAACACTGCGGGTTCCGGACGGTCCGTCCCGCTCGCACGTCCGGCTGCCGCCGTGACACCGCCGCCCGCACCGGACTCTGCCGGGTCGGCCCCGACGGCGGTGCCCTGCCCGAAGGCGGTGGCGCCGAAGGTGACCCGATCACCGAAACCGACACCGCCGCCGCCCGTTCCGGAGCATCGGGTGGTCGGCGGTGACGCACTCGCCACCCCCGGCCTGATCGTGCCGCCCGGAGTGCCCGCGCCACCGAAGGTGACCGCGTCGTCGTGGCTGGTGGCCGATCTGGACAGTGGCGAGGTGTTGGGTGGTTGTGGGCCCCACGAGTACGCCACCCCGGCCAGTGTGCAGAAGCTGCTGCTGGCCGCGACCATGCTGCCGAGGCTGGACCCGGCCGAGGTCGTCACGATCACCAAGGAGGACCTGGACATCGCCCCGGGCAGTTCGGCGGTCGGCCTGCTGCCGGGTGGCCGGTATCGGGTGGAGACGCTCTGGCTGGGTCTGCTGCTGCAATCCGGCAACGAGGCGGCGAACGCGCTGGCCCGTCTCGGTGGCGGCGCGGACGGTGTGGCCGGTGGGGTACGCGCGATGAACGAGCAGGCCCGGCTACTCGGTGCCCGGCAGACCCACGCGGTCACCCCGTCCGGGCTGGACGCACCCGGTCAGTTCACCAGCGCGTACGACCTGGCCCTGATCGCACGGGCCTGCTTCGCCGATCCGGCGTTTCGCCGGTACGTGCTCACCGAACGCACCCGCATCCCCGCGCAGAAGGCGTTGCGGGGCAAGGGCTTCGAGATCCAGAACGAGAACCAGCTGGTGTACCGCTATCCCGGTGCGCTGGGCGGCAAGACCGGCTTCACCGACTACGCGCGACACACGTACGTCGGCGCGGCCGAGCGGGACGGTCGGCGGCTGGTCGTCACGCTGCTCGGTGCCGAGCCTCGGCCGCTGCGTGGGTGGGAACAGGGTGCCGCACTGCTCGACTGGGGATTCTCGGTGCCCCGGCAGACCAGCGTCGGCCGACTGGTGGAGCCGGGGGAGTTGGACGCCGAACCGACGCCGGCCGGGGCCGGGCCGATCGCGGCGGCACCGCCGGCCGGCACCCCGTCGAACACCGACCGGCCGGGTGCGGGCATGTTCGTGGCGCTGGCGGTGGGTGCGGTCGCGATCGCGGTGGCGATCCTCGCCGGGCGACGATCCCGCGTCGCACCGACCCCCGCCGAATAGGTGGTGGCGCGAAACCGCCGTCCAGGCTGGTCGATTCGCCAGACTCGCCGGAATTCACCCGATAGTGTCGGCGATTGTGAGAGTTTCCGCGCTCGCAGTCGCGGTGGCTGCCGCCCTGCTGACCACGCCCGTGGTGCCCGTCTCCGGCGCCAACGCGGTCGCGCCGGTGCCGTGCCCGCGTCCAGCGCCACCGGCTCCCGGACCCACTCCGCCGGTGACACCCTCTCCGGACCCGGTGCAACGGGCCGTCGGTGGCCCCCGACTGGCCACCTCCGGCCTGGTCGTGCCTCCGGGCGTGCCGAAGCCGCCGAAGGTGGCCGCCGCCTCGTGGCTGGTCGCCGATCTGGACAGCGGCGAGGTGCTCGGTGGTTGTGGGCCCCACGAGTACGCCACCCCGGCCAGCGTGCAGAAGCTGCTGCTGGCCGCGACCATGCTGCCCAGACTGGACCCGGCCGACGTCGTCACCATCACCGCCGGTGACCTCGACATCGAGCCGGGCAGTTCGGCCGTGGGGCTGGTCGAAGGGGGCCGCTACCGGGTCGAGACGCTCTGGCTCGGGCTGCTGCTGCGCTCGGGAAACGAGGTGGCGAACGCGCTGGCCCGCCTCGGTGGCGGCGTGGACGGCATGGCCGGTGGGCTACGGGCGATGAACGAGCAGGCCCGCCTGCTCGGCGCGTACCAGACCCACGCCGCGACCCCGTCCGGGCTGGACGGTCCGGGTCAGTTCACCAGCGCGTACGACCTGGCTCTGATCACCCGGGCCTGCTTCGCCGACGCGCGTTTCCGGCGGTACGTGGCCACCCGGGAGGCGACCATCCCGGCCCAGCCGAGGCAGCGCGCCAAGGGGTTCACCATCGTCAACGACAACCAACTGCTCTACCACTATCCCGGCGCGCTGGGCGGCAAGACCGGCTACACCGACCTGGCCCGGCACACCTACGTCGGTGCCGCCGAACGCGGTGGGCGTCGCCTCGTGGTGACGCTGCTGGGCGCGGACGTGATCGACCAGCGGGCGTGGCAACAGGGCGCTGCCCTGCTCGACTGGGGCTTCGCGTTGCCCCCGGCGGCTTCGGTGGGCGTCCTGGTGAGCCCCGGCTCGACGACCGCCTCGGCGGCACCGGCGTCGGTGCCCCCGCAGGCGCTGCCCGGTGGCGCGTCCGGGGCGGAGACGGACGATCCGCGTGCCTTCGCCGGTCGGCTCCGGGCGGCCTCCCTGGTCGGCCTCGCCGCCGGTCTGACGCTGCTCGTCGTGGGTCTGGTGGGCCGCCGCCGGCGGCTGCGCACCGCCGGGACGGGACGGCCGCCGCGTACCGAATGACCGGGACGACGGCCGTCCGGGGGCGGCTGGCCGCGACGGTCGCGGCCGTCGCGCTGGTGGTGGCCGGGTGTACGCGCGACGAACCGCACCCTGCGCCCACGTCGCCGACCCGGGCCGGGCCGGGCTTCGTCGTGCTGTCCGATGTGGATCACCGAATCCTTGCCGATATCCGGTACGCCACGGCGCACAACTTCGTCGGCCGCCGCATAGCGGGCTACCAGGAGCCGGTGTGCCTGCTCACCGCCCGTGCCGCCGAGGCGCTGCGCGCGGTGCAGGAGGCCGCGCTCGCCGTCGGCCGCAGCCTCAAGGTGTACGACTGCTATCGCCCACAGCGGGCCACCGAGGACTTCATCGACTGGACCGGTCAGCCGGGCCAGGACAGCATGAAGACCGAGTTCTACCCACGGGTGGCCAAGACGCAGCTGGTGGAGCGCGGCTACCTCGGCGCGCCCAGCGCCCACAGCCGGGGTAGCACCGTCGACCTCACCCTGGTCGACCTGCCGGCACCCGAGCCGACCCGCTACGAACCCGACCAGCCGCTGGTGGCCTGCACCGCCGAACCCGGGCAGCGATTCGGCGACACCAGCGTCGACATGGGCACCGGCTTCGACTGCTTCGATCCGCTGTCACACGTCGAGGCGGACCGCGTCAGCGCCACCGCCCGCAGGAACCGGCAACAGTTGCGGCAGTTGATGGTCGACGGCGGCTTCGTCGGTTACGACCAGGAGTGGTGGCATTTCCGCTACCGCGACGAACCCTGGCCCGACACCTACTTCGACCTGCCGGTGGCCCGCTCCTCGGCCGGCTGACCGGCGTTGGAGACGGTGTGCCTCCCCGGGCGTCGGCGCGCCGGACAGCGCGCGCGGCGGGGTTCCACTCAGGTCCGACCCGACCGCGCCGTGGCGCGGGTGAGCTGGCCTCCGGTGGCACCGGAGGGGTGTCGGGCGGGTCACCCGCCGCCCCGTAGGCTGTCGGCCATGATTGCCGTACGTCAGCACGCCGACGACGCACGGTGCGTTTCCTCACCGGATTCGGGATCCGCGCCGGGGTCGGTCGCCCGATGACGGGCAGGCGTCTGCCGGTCCCGCGTCGCGGGTCGGCTCGTAGCACCCACGGGTTGTTCGACCTCTGCGCCCGGCTCGCCGTGTCCCGCTCCTTCGAGATCGCCATCGTGGTGGTCATCCTCGCCAACGGGGTGGTCCTCGGCCTGGAGACCTACCCGGACCTGGGGCGCGCCGACCCCGCGCTGCGGCTGCTGGAGTGGGGCTTCCGGTCGATCTTCGTCGTCGAGATCACCATCCGGATCCTGGCGTACGGCCGCCGCCCGCAGGACTTCTTCCGGCACGGTTGGAACGTCTTCGACTTCCTGGTGATCGCCGCGATCTTCCTCCCCGGACTGCACGGCGACTCGGCGCTGCTGCGGGTGGTCCGGGTGCTGCGGATCGTCCGGCTGGTGCGGTTCTCACCCGGCCTGCGGACGATCGTCGCCGCGTTGTGGCGCAGCCTGCCCGGCATCGGTGGCTTCTTCGCACTGGCCGTGGTTACGCTCTACGTCTACGGCATGGCCGGCTGGCTGATCTTCGGCGAGGTCTATCCGGACCAGTACGGGGACATCGGCCGGTCGTTGCTGACGCTGTTCGTGCTGCTGTCGTTGGAGACCCTCCCGGAGCTGATCGAGCAGGGGATGGCGTTCTCGCCGTGGACGGTGCTGTACTACGCCAGCTTCGTGGTGATCACCGTGAACCTGCTGCTCAACATCCTCATCGCGGTCTTCGTCAACTCGATGGAGGAGGCGCGTCGGCTGGAGATGACCGAGGGGCTCGGCCCCGGTTACGACTCCGACGGCGACGGCGTACCCGACGAGGTGGACCGGATAGCGATCAGTCAGCGTCTCGACGACCTGCGTACCCTGATCGTCGAGCTGGAACGGGAGTTGCGTATCGACCGGGACGACGGTCGAGTGCGGCGGGTGGGAAAGGAGTGACGGCCACCGGCAGGTCTCGTTGTGCCGTGTCCGCGTTTGATCAGAATCACGACAGATGCGGATAACGGCTGTGACCGGATAAGGTCGTTACACCGTCTGATGATCTCTGGGGAGGCTGTGTGCTGGCACTGGTGGCGGTCCATGCGTTGGCAGCTGTGATCGCCCCGGGGCTGGTGCGGCTCTGGGGACGCAACGCACTTTACCTGGTGGCGCTGCCACCCGCTGCGGCGCTGATCTGGGCACTCAGCCACACGAGCGGGGTGCGCGGCGGTGAGCCGGTGGTCGAGACGGTGCCGTGGGTACCGCAGCTCGGGCTCGAACTCGCACTGCGGATGGGCACGGTGTCCTGGCTGATGGTGGCCCTGGTCGGTGGGGTCGGCGCACTGGTGCTGGCCTACAGCGCCCGCTACTTCCGCACCGACGATGCCGGTCTGGGCCGTTTCGCCGCCGTCTTCGTCGCCTTCGCCGGCGCGATGCTCGGCCTGGTGGTCTCCGACGACCTGCTGCTGCTCTACGTGTTCTGGGAACTGACCACCGTCTTCTCGTACCTGCTGATCGGCTACGACCCCGTGAAGCGCGCCGGTCGGCGGGCGGCCATGAAGGCCCTGCTGGTGACGACGCTGGGCGGTCTGGCGATGCTCGCCGGGTTCGTCATGCTCGGCCAGCACGCCGGCAGCTACCGCTGGTCGGAGGTCGCGGAGAACCTGCCCAGCGGCGGTTACCTCGCGGTCGCCGTGGTGCTGGTACTGCTCGGCGCGCTCAGCAAGTCCGCGATCTTCCCGTTCAGCTTCTGGCTGCCGGGCGCGATGGCGGCCCCGACGCCGGTCAGCGCGTACCTGCACGCCGCCGCGATGGTGAAAGCCGGTGTGTTCCTCGTCGCCCTGATGGGACCGGCGGTCGCCGACGTCGCGCCGTGGCGACCGGTGCTGCTGGCCACCGGCTTGATCACCATGTTCCTCGGCGGCTGGGCCGCGTTGCGCCAGGTCGACCTCAAGCTGCTGCTGGCGTACGGCACGGTCAGCCAGCTCGGCCTGCTGATGGTGATCCTCGGCGGCGGCACCCGGGACGCCGCGCTGGCCGGTGTGGCGATGGTGCTGGCCCATGCGCTGTTCAAAGCCACTCTCTTCCTCACCGTCGGTGTCGTCGACCACGCCACCGGCACCCGGGACCTGCGTGAACTCAGTGGCCTCGGCCGCCGGTCCCCGGCGTTGGCGGGGGTGGCGGGACTCGCCGCCGCCTCGATGGCCGGGCTCCCGCCGATGGCCGGGTTCGTCGCCAAAGAGGCCGCGCTGGAGGCGCTGCTGCACGGCGGCACCGCCGACCTGGTGGTGCTGGCCGGTGTGGTCTTCGGCTCGGTGCTGACCGTCGCGTACACCCTGCGGTTCCTCTGGGGTGCGTTCGCCGACAAACCCGGCATCGAGGCCACCGAGGTCCGGCCGGTCTCCTGGTCGCTGCTCGCTCCGGCGGCCGTGTTGGCCCTCGCCGGGGTCACCGTCGGCGTGCTCGCCCCGGCCGTGGACCGCCTGCTCGCCCCGTACGCGGACCTCTATCCCTCCGCCGAGACCGGTTACCACCTGGCGCTCTGGCACGGTTTCACGCCGGCGCTCGGCCTTTCGGTGCTCGCCGTGGCCGGTGGTGTCGGGCTGTTCCAGCTGATGCGCCGTGAGCGGGTGCGGGCCACCCTGCGGCTGCCGTTCGACGGTGCGGACGTCTACCGCAAGTCGATCGGGCTGGTCGACCGGCTGGCGGTGGAGCTGACCGGTGCGACCCAGCGTGGTTCGCTGCCGTTCTACCTCGGCGTCATCCTGGTGGTGCTGGTCCTGCTGCCGGGCGGCACGCTGGTGGCCGGCAGCCCCTGGCCGCAGCGGTTCCACCTCTGGGACACGCCGTTGCAGGGGGTCGCCGCCGCCGTGGTGGTGGTCGCCGCCGTGATGGCCGCCCGCGCGCTGCGCCGGCTCACCGCGATGATCCTGGTGGGCGTCGCCGGATACGGCATCGCGCTGCTGTTCATCCTGCACGGCGCGCCGGACCTGGCGTTGACCCAGTTCCTGGTGGAAACCGTCACCATCGTGATGTTCGTGCTGGTGCTGCGGCGGCTACCGGCGAAGTTCTCGGAGCGACCGATCCGGTCCAGTCGGCGCGGTCGGGTGGCCCTGGGGGTCGCCGTCGGCGCGATCACCGCCGGCATGGCGTACGTCGCCGCCGGAGCCCGGCAGGCCGTCCCGATCTCCGTCGGCTTCCCCGACGAGGCGGTGTCGTACGGCGGCGGCAAGAACGTGGTGAATGTGACCCTGGTGGACATCCGGGCCTGGGACACCATGGGCGAGATCGCGGTGCTGGTGGTGGCCGCCACCGGCGTGGCCAGCCTGATCTTCCGCCACGCGCGCGACCTGGACCGGCGCAGTGACATCCCCGGCGGCGGTCGGGCCGAGTCGCCCCGTCCCCGCTGGCTGACCACCGGCGCCACCGCCCGCGCGCAGTCGGTCATCCTCCAGGTGATCACCCGGCTGCTGTTCCACGCCATCATGCTCTTCGCCATCTACCTGCTCTTCAGCGGCCACAACGCGCCCGGTGGCGGCTTCACCGCCGGCCTGGTCGCCGGTCTCGCCCTGGCCGTGCGCTACCTGGCGGGCGGGCGTACGGAGCTCAACGGGGCGGCGCCCGTCGACGCGGGCATGGTGCTCGGTGCCGGGCTCTTCGTGGCCGTCGGCACCGGTCTGGCGGCGCTGCTGCTCGGCGGCGAGTTCCTGCAGAGCGCGCTGCTCGACTTCCACCTGCCGGTGCTGGGGCACGTCCACTTCGTCACGTCGGCCTTCTTCGACGTCGGTGTCTTCCTGATCGTCGTCGGCCTGGTACTGGACATCCTGCGCAGCCTCGGCGCGGAGATGGACCGCCAGCACGAGACCGAGGACAACGAGGTACGGGAAAAGGAGCTGGTGTGACACCGAACCTCACCTACGTCATCGTGATCGGCGTGCTCGTCGCGGCCGGCGTGACGCTGCTGCTGGAACGCAGCCTCACCCGGGTGTTGATGGGGGTCATCCTGCTCGGCAACGGGGCCAACCTGCTGCTGCTCACCGGTGGGCGGGCCGGCGCGCCGCCGATCGTCGGCAGTTCCTCGCAGGAGGAGATGAGCGATCCGTTGCCGCAGGCGATGATCCTCACCGCCATCGTGATCACGCTCGGCATGACGGCGTTCCTGCTCGCCCTGGCGTACCGCAGCTGGCACCTCAACGGGCACGACGAGGTGCAGGACGACGTCGAGGACCGCCGGATCATGGACCTCGCCGAGCGCGACGAGGTCCCGGACGACGACGTCGACGGTGACGATGACGACGACAACGAGGAAACCGGTGCCGACCGGACCCTGGCCGGCACGGTGGACTCGGGGAGGGCCGGATGACGCACCTCGTTCCGCTGCCGGTGGTGATGCCACTGCTCGGCGCGGCATTGACACTGCTGCTGCTCGGGCGTCCGCGCGCCCAGCGGTGGGTGAGCCTGACCGTGCTCACCGCCACCGTCGGGGTGGCCGCGACGCTGCTGGTGCAGTCCAGCAAAGACGGGCCGCTCGTGGTGGAGGTCGGCGGCTGGGTCGCACCGTTGGGCATCGTCCTGGTGGCCGACCAACTCGCTGCCCTGATGCTGGTGGTCTCCGCCGCGGTGACCCTCTGCGTGCTGGTGTACTCCATGGGTCAGGGCATGGCCGACGGCAACGAGGAGACGCCGCTGTCGGTCTACCACCCGACCTACCTGGTGCTGACCGCCGGTGTGTGCAACGCCTTCCTCTCCGGTGACCTGTTCAACCTCTACGTCGGCTTCGAGATCCTGCTGGTCGCCAGCTACGTGCTGCTCACCCTGGGCAGCACCGAGACGCGAATCCGGGCCGGCACCACGTACGTCGTGGTGAGCCTGCTCTCGTCGGTGATCTTCCTGGTCGCGATCGGCCTGGTGTACGCCTCGACCGGGACGCTCAACCTGGCCCAGCTCGTCGACCGGCTGGACGCCCTACCGGACGACCTGCGGCTGTTGTTGCAGGGCATGCTGCTGCTGGCCTTCGGCATCAAAGCGGCGGTCTTCCCCCTGTCGGCCTGGCTGCCGGACAGTTACCCGACCGCCCCGGCCCCGGTCACCGCCGTCTTCGCCGGACTGCTCACCAAAGTCGGTGTGTACGCCATCATCCGGACCGAGACGCTGCTCTTCCCCGGCGGTCGGACCGCGACCCTGCTGATGGTGACGGCGGTGCTGACCATGGTGGTCGGCATCCTCGGCGCGGTCGCCCAGTCGGACATCAAACGGTTGCTGTCGTTCACCCTGATCAGCCACATCGGCTACATGCTCTTCGGAGTCGGGTTGACCTCGGCTCTCGGGCTGTCCGCGGCGATCTTCTACGTGGTGCACCACATCACCATCCAGACCACCCTCTTCCTCGCCGCCGGCCTGGTCGAACGTCGAGGTGGCAGCACCAACATGGAACGCCTCGGTGGCCTGGCGAGACTCTCGCCACTGCTGGCCATCCTGTTCTTCGTACCCGCGCTGAACCTCGCCGGCATCCCACCCTTCTCCGGGTTCCTCGGCAAACTCGGCCTGGTCCAGGCCGGTATCGACGACGGTGGGGTGTTGGCCTGGATCCTGGTCGCCGGTGGGCTGATCACCAGTCTGCTCACCCTGTACGCGGTGGCCCGGGTGTGGAACCTGGCGTTCTGGCGGGCCCCGCACGCGGAGATGCCGGACGCCGACGAGGCGGAGCAGGCATCCCAAGTCGACGGCTCGGTCCAGCCGCAGCAGCCGTTGCCCGCCGGGCACTCCGGCGCCGTGCTGCCCAAGCTGATGATCGCGCCGACCGTGGCGCTGGTGGTCTTCGGCCTGGTGCTGACCGTGGTCGCCGGTCCACTCTTCGATGTCAGCAGTGACGCCGCCAACGACCTGCTGCGTCGGACACCGTACGTCGACGCCGTCTTCCCGGGGGGTACGCCGTGAGCGCCGACCAGATGACCCCCGCCGAACCGGTCGACCCGCCGAACCCGCCGCTGAGCCGATCGGCCCGGCACCGCAACCAGATCATCGCGATGACCGGTCTGGTGACGGTCTGGGTGCTGCTCTGGGGCACGCTCTCCTGGGCCAACGTGATCAGTGGGCTGGTGGTGGCCGCGATCCTCATCGCGGTCTTCCCGCTGCCGCCGGTGACGTTCGCCGGGCGGATCCACCCGCTCGGGATGCTGCGTTTCTGGCGACGCTTCCTCAGCGACCTGGTGGTCGCCTCGGCGCAGATCGCCTGGCTGGCCCTGCGGCCCAGGCATGTGCCGCGTAGCGCCATCATCGCGGTCCCGTTGCGGGTGAACACCGACCTCAACCTCACCCTCACCGCCGAGGCGCTGACCCTGGTCCCGGGCAGCCTGATCCTGGAGGCCGACCGCACCACCGGCACCCTGTTCGTCCACGTCATCGGTGTGAACAGCCGGGACGAGGTCGAACAGTTCCGGCGCAGCGTGTACGACCTGGAGGCGCGCATCATCGAGGCCGTCGGCTCAGCCGACGAGCTGCGCCGAGTCCGCACCGCCGGGTACCCGAACCCGTTGGCGCACCTGGAAGGGGAACCGACATGACCACCGTCGCCGTGACCGTCACCGTGTTGTTGGCGGTGGCCGGTGGGCTGACCCTGAGCCGCATCATCCGGGGTCCGTCGATCCTGGACCGGGCCGTGGCCACCGACGTGCTGCTGGCCATCATCGTCGCCGCGATCGCCACCGAGGCCGCCTACAGCCGTGACGCCACCGCCCTGCCGGTGCTGGTGGTCCTCGCGGTCCTCGGGTTCGTCGGGTCGGTCAGCATCGCCCGTTTCGCCACGCGGAGGAAGAGCGAATGACCCTCGACGCCGTCCTCGACATCGTCGCCGCCGTCTGCCTGATCAGCGGCGCGCTCCTCAGTCTCGCCGCCGGGGTGGCCCTGGTGCGCTTCCCGGACCTGCTCACCCGGATGCATGCCGCCGCCAAGCCGCAGGTCCTCGGACTGCTGCTGGTGCTGGTCGGCTGCGCGCTGCGGCTGCGGACCGGCGTGGACATCACCACGCTGGTGCTGGTCGGCATCTTCCAGCTGGCCACCGCCCCGGTGGCCGCGCACATGATTGGTCGGGCCGGGTACCCGCACGAGGAGATCCGCACCGACCTGTTGCTCACCGACGAACTCGCCGCCCACCTGGACCGGCTCGCCGGTGAGCGGGACGAGGTCCGGGCCTGAGGGCCGGGCGATATCCATTGCGGGGCGGCAACGCAACCACTACCGGCCGACTGGCGTACTCGTGCCCACCGGCGCACCAGCTGGCCTGATCACATCGCCCCGGCGATCGGACGGACGCAGCTAGCCAGCGCGTCGGCCGACGCCGAGGGCCGCCCCACCCGCCATGGGTCGGGGCGGCCCTCGTGTTCTCCGCACCCCGCGTGCCTGGCGGCGCAGACGTCGGGTGTGGAGTGCCGCAAGGACGCCGGAGTTCTCGACGAGATCCCCGGCGCGTACAAGGACATCACCGAGGTGATGGCGCAGCAGGATGACCTGGTCGAGGTGGTCGCCCACCTCAAGCAGGTGATCTGTGTGAAGGGTTGAGCTGCGGTCGACGCCCGTCGGGGGCAGGCGTCGACCCTACGTCCCGTCGGCCGCGCTGATCTCCGTGTGCCAGTCCGGCACATGTGCCTCGGCGAGGCGGTGCCACGTCGCCGGGCCGCCCCGCAACGGCCAGGCACGAGTGGTGCCGTAACCGGTTTCGATACCGCGTAGGTCGCGGGCGAGGCGGCGGTGCGCGGCGGCGAGGGCCTCCGCCGCGCCGGGCGTACCGGCGGACACCTGGTGCCGTACGGTCCGGGTGGTCGTCGCGTAGCGGCGCACGGTGGTGTCCGTGTCGACGTCGACCTGGTGCTGGTCCACCAAGGAGAGCGTGAGCACCGGCGGCTGTCCGTCCTCGGCGGCAGCGGCGACGAGTCGATCGTGACCGTCCAGCACGACGGGGCAGTCGAGACCACTGATCCACCAGAGCAGCACAGGGGGGAGGATGCCCTCCCGGAACTGCTTCCGATAGGCCCTGACCCGCCCGGCCTCAGGGTTGGCCAGCGGGCGCAGCGGCAGAATCTGCCGGTGCCGGTCTCCGCTGAACCAGTCGATCCAGCCCCGGTCGTGCGGTAACAGGACCGGGGTCCGGTGCCGCGCCGCGTCGCCGGCCGGGTGGGCGATGTCGCCGCCGATCACCCAGCGACCCGCGTGTAACGGCCCGTCGACGGTTCCGCTCAGCGCGGCAGCGAAGTGGTGCGCCCACCGCCCCTGCCAGACGCCGCCCGCGTCGGCGGTGCCGAAGGTCGCCGCCTGGGCGGCGCGGATCGGCGCGACCGGCGGGCGGTGCTGCCCTGTTGCGGCGTACGCGACGCCGAAGCGGTCATCCGCCACGCTGGCCAGGAGCACGATCTCGGTGCCGTGCCGCAGCACGAGCAGGCCGCGGCCGGCTACCTCCACCCGCAGTGCGGGGCGAGCTGGCTGTTCGACGTCGAGGACCAGCGCATGCCACGCCCCCTCCGCGCTCGACGTGGGAAGGTTCCTCCGGCGTACCGCGTGCTGCTGCTGGGCCACGGACCCATCATCGGTCACCGCAGGCCGGCCTCCGCGCCGAGGTGGTCAAGCGGCAGGCGCTCGCCCGACGGGGCATGAACCAGTACGCGCCGCCGAGTCGCCTGCACGTCTGGCTGAACGAGGTCACGATCCGCGCGGTCACCCTGCCCGGCATCCGTGACCTCGTCCGTCGCGGCATCGAACGCCAGAACCGCTGAGCCTCACGTGGAGAGGGGATCGCCGCTTCGGTGCGGACCATTTCGTCCGGGGGACAGAACGCCACGTCGTGGCTCACGACGACGGCGGGTAGGTTACCTGCCCGTCCGTGCCGATCGACGGATCCGCACCCCACATACCGAGTTCGTGCCGCCGAGGCGCGGCGTTGCCGATCAGGTGCCACACCGTCCAGCCGTCAGCGGTGAGCGTGCTGGCGATGAGCAGCCGGTGGCAGCGCCACGGCATCGGCTCGCCGCACATGATGGCGGTGCGGTGCTGTGTGGCGAGGTCGGCCAGTCGGCTGATGCCTGCCTGATACTGCGGTGTCAGGGTGTAGTCGGCGTAGTTCTTGAAGCTTGGTTGCCGCCAGCCCGCGTTGACCTGCGGGTCCACGTCCTGTTTGCGGCGTCGGCCGCCCAGCTCGGGCAGGTGCAGGTAGTCGATGCCGGCCCGCTCCAACCAGTGCGGCAGCGCGTCGCGGCTGAACTGCGGGTTGCGTCGCGACCCGGGCTGCGCGCGGACGTCGACGAGCAGAGTGATGTCGTGCTCGTGCAGCGGCTTCAGGAACGCCGGCTCGGGGCATGTCCAGTGCCCGATGGTCCAGATCTCCCGCGATGTCACTGTCGGCCTCGTTCGGTGGAACTCCTCGTCGTCGCGTCGGCTGGCGGCACTCGCCGCCGTCAGGCCGAACAGTCCGAGCGTACGGCCACAGGGGCACGCGGCCGCCCGACTTGGGCGTACAGCGGCGGATCGCAGCCATGCCCGGGAAGCCGTCGCCGGTAGGGAACGGTGGTCTACCCGGTGGCGGCCAGGGTCACCGGTACGGCGACGGTCTTCGTGCGGGAGCCGTCGTCGGCGGACACCTCGTACACCTCGATGGTGCCGGACTGGTCGCGGGAGAGCCGGTAGCGCACGTTGACCCGGTAGCTGCCTCGGCATCCGGTGCCGCAGGTGGCGGTGGTGAAGGCGGTGGCGAGCTGGCGGCCGGTGGCGTCGAGCACCCGGACGTTGACGGTCGCCTCGAACACGTCCGCGCTGCCGGTGACGGTGACCGGGCTGGTCACCCGGTCGCCGATGGTCGGGCTGGTCACCACGATCGGCGGCAGCAGGTCGGCGTAGTCGGCGCGGTCGGTCGGTGTGGCGGTGCCGAAGGCGACCTGCCGGACGGTGGGGAACTGGGTGAGGGTGTAGACCACCTGGGCCTCCCGTAACCTGCCGACCACCGGATCGGGCGCGGCGGCCAGCCGGACCGTGGCGACACCCGCGACGATGCGGCTCACCTGCGTGCCGTCGGGCACGAGGGTGACCAGGCCGGTGGCGGACTCGGCAGTGGTCGGTCCGGCGGCCAGTTCCTCCAGGGCGAGCCGTGAGGTGGCCACGGTGGTCGGCCGGGTACGCCGGGTCGGTGCGAGTCGCCCGTCGCGGACGTACCACAGTTGCAGGGTGAGGGTCGCCGCCCGGCTGGCGGCGGTGGTGCCGGGGTCGCGCGTCGGCCGGGCGGGGGTGTCGGTGTTCGGGGGCGTGCTGGTCGACGCCGCCGTGGTGGGCGGCTCTCCGACGCTGGTGGAGCTGGGCGGGCCCGGCGCGGCGGTGGGTGCCGGGCCGAGCGAGCCGGACCGCGGCGGCGCGCACCCGGCGACCAGGACCAGCAGGGCGAGCAGCGACGCGGTACGGCGGCGGGTCATCCGGCACCGCCGCTCGACTCGGCCGGTTGCGGGTGCCCCGACTCGGCGTCGTCGGGGGTTACGGGCAGGTCGAGGCGGAACCGGGTGCCCGCACCGAGGGCGCTGTGCACGGTCAACCGGCCACCGAGCAGGCGGGCGTTCTCCCACGCGATGGCCAGACCGAGCCCGCTGCCGCCACCGGAGCGCGCCGGGTCGACCTTGTGGAACCTGTCGAACAGGCGGGGCAGGTGCTCGGCCGGGATGCCCGGCCCCTGGTCGGTCACGTCGACGTGCACCCGGTCGCCGGACCGGTTCGCCCGTACCCGGATCTCACCCGCGCCGTGCTGTACCGCGTTGGCGATCAGGTTGCCCAGCACCCGTTCCAGTCGGCGCGGGTCGGTGCGCAGCCGCAGCGGGGCGCCGTCGATCGCCACCTGGTCCGGCCGGCCGCGCGCGGCCACGATCCGGTGGACCAGGGCCGGTACGTCCACGTCGGTCAGGTCGACCACCTCCCGCCCGGCGTCCAGCCGGGAGATCTCCATCAGGTCCTCGACCAGGCGGCGCAGCCGGACCACGTCGGTGACCAGCAGCTCACCGGCGCGCCGGGCGTCGCCGGGCAGGTGGTCGAGGTGGTCGCGCAGCAGCGAGGCCGCGCCCACCAGGGCGGTCACCGGGGTACGCAGCTCGTGCGCCACGTCGGCGGTGAAGCGTCGCTCCCGTTCCTGTGCGCGGTGCAGGGCCGCGATCTTCGCCTCCAACGCCTCGGCCATCTCGTTGAACGAGGCGGCCCAGGCGCTGAACTCGTCGCGTCCGCGCACCGGCAGCCGGGTGGCGAGCAGGCCCTCGGTGATGGCTCGTGCGGCCCGGCTGGCCCGCCCCACCGGTTCCAGGGTGCGCCGGGCGAGGGTGTGCCCCACCGCGGCGGCGAGCAGCACCACCAGCACCCAGCCGGCCGCGAGGGCGTTGCGGAGTTGGTCCAGTCCGGCGGCGAGGTCGTCCTCGCCGGTGATGACGTACAGCTCGGCGGTCGAGCCGGGGATCCGGCCACCCACCACGAGCAGCCGGGTCGGCTCGGCACTGCGCTGGTAGCCGAGCTGTCCGGCGGCGACCATGCCGCGCAGCCGCTCGGTCAGGGGTGGTGCGTACGCCGGGTCGGAGGGCCAGCTGTCCTCGGCGACCAGCACCACGTGCCGACCGCTGTCCTCGAAACTGGTCAGCAGGTCGGTGCGGCGCTGCTCGGTCAGCGGCAGGAACTGCCGGGCCAGCACCAACTGGTACCGGGCGTCGGCGGCGGCGGCGTGCAGCGACGCGTCGTAACGGGTCTGCCGCAGCAGCAGGTACGACCCACCGGCGAGCACCCCGGCGGAGATCCCGGCGACCAGGACGAACGCGATGGTCAGCCGACGGCGCAGCCGACCGGGCCGTACGGTCTGCCGGTGCGCCCTCGCCGGTGCGGGGGGCTTGTCCGGCGTCGTGGCCCGTACCCCGGTGGTGTCCATCGTGGCTGCCCGGTCATCCGGCGACGAGCTTGTATCCGGCGCCGCGTACGGTGCGGATCAGCCGGGGGTTGCCCGGATCCGTCTCGACCTTGGCGCGCAGCCGTTGCACCGCGACGTCGACCAACCGGCTGTCGCCCAGGTAGCTGTGGTTCCAGACCCGGTCGAGCAGCAGTTCGCGGGTGAACACCTGGCCGGGGCGGCGGGCGAGCTCCAACAGCAGCCGGAACTCGGTCGTGGTCAGCGGCACCTCCTGACCGGCGCGGCGGGCCACGAACGCCCCGGGGTCGATCTCCAGGTCGCCGACGCGGAGCGGGGCGGGCTCCGGCGGCACCGCCGTGCGGCGCAGCACCGAACGGACCCGGGCTACCAGTTCGGGCAGGTCGAACGGCTTGCGCAGGTAGTCGTCGGCACCGCATTCGAGGCCGACCACCACGTCGATGGTGTCGGTACGGGCGGTCAGCATGAGGATCGGCACCGCACTGCTGCGCCGGATCTCGCGGCACACCTGGAGGCCGTCGAGGCCGGGCAGCATGACGTCCAGCACGATCAGGTCCACGGTTGCGGCCCGCCAGACGGCCAGGGCCTGCCGTCCGTCGGCTGCGGTGTCCACCCGGAAACCGGCGCGGCGCAGCCCGAGGGCGGTGACCTCCCGGATGGAGGCGTCGTCCTCGACCACCAGTACGCGGCCGTCCATGATGCACTCAGGGTAGTCCCGGTATGCCGGTGGGCCGCTCGACGTGACGGGCGGTGACGGGGGACCGGTCGGTGCCGAACCCCCGTCCCCACGGTCGGTCACTCCTGCCACTGGTGTGCCACGTCGAGCACGATCCGGCTGTGGCCTTCCGGCCCGGCCAGGACGAACACCCGGAACGGCAACCGGGCGCGGACCCCGACGGCGAAGGTGCTGTAGCCCTCGAAGCTGCCGCCGAAGACCACGTCGCGCAGCGTCGGGTAGCGCAGCACGTTGGCCACGTGCTCGCCGGTGCGGTACGGCACCGTCGCCAGGTGCTCGTCGTCGTAGGCGGGGGCGCGCAGCGAGACCCGCAGCAGCGCGTCACCGGCGGTGTACGGCGACAGCGCCAACCCTTCCCCGTCGGTGTACGTCTCGCCGTAGGCGACGGCGTAGCCGGTGACCGGGCCGGCGAACTCGAACACCACCCGGTCGTAGCAGTCGTGTCGGCCGACGCGTACGTCGACCAGCGGGGCGGAGCTGAGCGCCCCGGCCGTCTTGTCGCCGCTGCCCCAGGTGATCCCGCAGTAGGGCGCCCCGGTCGCCGCCTGCTTGGCGGTGGTGGGCGGGGCCGTGGCCGTCGCGGCGACCAATGCGGCGAGCGCCACGAGCAGCGTGGCGGCGGTCCTTCTGATCGGCATCCTCATCTCCTTTCTCGTCCCGCCGCGACCTATCGCGCGAGCGGGTGTGAGCTGGTGGAATCCACCGTCGTGGTGCCCCGCCACCGCAGTTTCACGGTGGCGTAACACGCGAGTAACAGCGCCCGGGCGGTATGACACTTTCGCGATGAGAACCGGCGAAGAATGACTATTAACATTCACGCATATCGATTGCGACGCGTTGGTGCGCCGCTCAGTCCCAGGGGAGTGCGTGATGATCCGACGACAACTGCTGCGCGCGGCCACCGCCGCGCTGGCGGCGGTGCTGGCGGCAGCCGGGGTGCAGGTGGTTACCGCCGCCAGCGCCTCCGCCGCCCGGACCGTCTACTACGACGCCAGCCGGGCCGGTGAGTTCCGGACCAACTTCGACCAGGCCGCCCAGATCTGGAACAGCCGGGTCAGCAACGTCCGGCTCGTGGCCCGCACGCCCGGCAACATCACCATCTACGTCGACAACGGCTGGCCCCGGGCGCAGACGACCAGCCTCGGCAACGGCCGGGTCTGGATGGGATGGGAGGCTGTCAACCAGGGCTACCACCGTACCCGGATCGCCACCCACGAGATCGGCCACATCCTCGGCCTGCCCGACCGGCGCACCGGCCTCTGCTCGGACCTGATGTCCGGCAGCAGCGCACCGGTCTCCTGCACCAACGCCTACCCCAGCGCCGCCGAGGCGAGCCGGGTCAACCAGCTCTTCGCCGGCAGCCGGAGCGTCTCGGCCGCCACCGGCACGTTCACCTGGACCGAGGACTCCGGCGTCGGGACGCTGGTGGTCAACGGTCGGCCGGCCACCGAGAACTACCCCTGGCTGGTCTACACCTCCGGCTGCACCGCAACCCTGATCAAGTCCAACTGGGTGGTCACCGCGAAGCACTGCTCGACCCCGTCCTCGGTGCGGGTGGGCAGCATCAACCGCACCAGCGGCGGCACGGTCGTCCGGGTCAGCCGGGCGGTCAACCACCCGAGCATCGACGTCAAGCTGCTCCAGCTGGCCAGTTCGGTCAGCTACGCGCCCGCGCCGATCCCGAGCACCTCCGGCGCGGTCGGCACGGCCACCCGGATCATCGGCTGGGGCCAGACCTGCGCGCCCCGTGGCTGCGGCTCCGCGCCCACCGTGGCACACGAACTGGACACCTCGATCGTGGCGGACAGCCGGTGCCTCGGCATCAACGGCCCGTACGAGATCTGCACCAACAACACCAACGGCAACGCCGGTGCCTGCTACGGCGACTCCGGCGGCCCGCAGGTGCGTCGGATCAACGGCGTGTGGAACGTCATCGGCGCGACCAGCCGGGCGGGTAACAACAGCTCCACCTGCGCCACCGCCCCGTCCATCTACGGTGACCTGCCCTCGATCCGCTCCTGGATCAACACCCAGGTCGGCGGTCTCCCCGCCTGACACCACCCCGCCGGGTGTGGCACCTCGCGAACGCCTCGAACGGGGTGTTCCGGGTGCCACATCCGCGTGATCGGCGCGGGGTGGGATAGTGGGCGGCTGTGGCTAGGTATGGGGTACTGAGTCTGCCGTCGAGTAACCGGGTGTACTCGGGGGCGGCGGTGGAGTTGACCTGCGCGGAGCTGGAGATCTTCGGCGACGCGGTGCTCGACGGCCGGATCGGTGACGTGGCCACCGAGACCATCGGCGGCGCGCGCTACATCACCTTCGACGTCGCCGGGGGTCTGAGTGAGCGGGACGCCGCGCTGCTGGGCAACCTCTCCAGCGCGTACGCGATCTTCGAGTTCGTCGGCGATCTGCTGCGGCCGGTGCCGGTGGCCCGGCTGGACCGCTTCGACGACGACCTGCTCACCATTCAGAAGTATCCGGGCAAGACCAACGAACAGTTCACCAAGCTGCTGCTCAACGTCACCCTGCTCGCCTCCGACTGGGCCGGCGACCTGCTGACCCGGCGGTTCCGGGTGCTGGACCCGCTGTGCGGTCGGGGCACCACGCTCAACCAGGCGATGATGTACGGGTTCGACGCCGCCGGGATCGACCGGGACAGCAAGGACTTCGAGGCGTACCAGACGTTCCTGAGCACCTGGCTCAAGCGCAAGCGGATCAAGCACCGGGTGCTGGAGTCCGGCCCGATCCGCCGGGAACGCAAGGTCGTCGGGCGGCGACTGCGGATGGAACTGGCTGCCTCCAAGGAGGCGCACAAGGCCGGTGACGTGCAGACGGTGGACGTGGTCAACGCCGACACCACCCGGGTGGGTGAGTTCTTCCGCCCGGAGACGATCGACGTGGTGGTGGCCGACGCGCCCTACGGCGTGCAGCACGGCAGCCGTACCGTCGAAGGTCTGGCCCGCGACCCACTCGCCCTGCTCACCGCCGCCGCGCCCGGGTGGGCGCGGGTGCTGCGCCCGGGCGGCGCGTTGGGCGTCTCGTGGAACACCAACGTCGCGCGCCGGGAGGCGGCCGCCGAACGGCTGACCGCCGCCGGCCTCACCGTTCTCGACGACGGCCCCTGGCGGGGCCTGTCCCACCGGGTCGACCAGGCCATCGTCCGTGACGTTCTGGTCGCCCGCAAACCCGCCCCCTAGGGCCTCTCCCGCCCTGCCTGGTCCCGTCCCCGCGCCTCGGACACTTGCTGGTCTCCGAGGTGCGGGGGCGGCGACGTGTGCGGGGACACGCACTGCACGATCGGACAGGGGGCGGGGGCGGGGGCGGGGAGACGGATGTATATCGACTTGTGTGACTGTTAGCGTTCACCTGACAGGTGTCGGCTTTCGACGCGATGTCGGAGCTGGTCACGCCCGGAGAACAACGGCAGGAGTTGATGATGCGTACGAGGGCACGATTGTTCGCGGCGGTCGCCGCGCTCGGTCTGGTGGCCGCCGGTGTGGTGGTGCAACCCGGCGCGGCCAGCGCGGAGTCCAACGGCGGGGTACGGGTGATGCCGCTCGGCGACTCGATCACCGAGGGCACCCAGATCCCGGGCGGCTACCGGATCGGCCTCTGGCAGCGCCTGGTCAACGGCGGGTACACCGTGGACTTCGTCGGGTCGCAGTTCAACGGGCCGGCCAACCTCGGTGACCACGACCATCAAGGGCATCCCGGCTGGCGTATCGACCAGATCGACGCCAACATCGGCGGGTGGCTGAACACCCAACGGCCGCGGACCGTCCTGCTGCACATCGGCACCAATGACATCCTGCAGAACTACAACGTGAGTACCGCGCCGAACCGGCTCTCCACGCTGATCGACCGGATCACCACCACCGCCCCTGACGCGGACGTGTTCGTCGCGCAGATCATCACGCTCTCGAACGCCAACCAGGCGGCGGCCGTACGCACCTTCAACGCGGCGATTCCCGGCATCGTGCAGAGCAAGGTGAACGCGGGCAAGCGGGTCCACCTGGTGGACATGCACAGCGCCCTGACCACCGCCGACCTGATCGACGGGGTCCACCCGACCGCCAACGGCTACGACAAGATGGCCGCGGTCTGGTACAGCGCGCTGCAGTCGGTTCCCGGCAGCATCGGCACCCCGGGCAGCGGCGGGGGATCGACCACCGGGATCGTCGGCGCCGCGTCCGGCCGGTGCCTCGATGTGCCGGGCTCCAGCACCGTCAACGGCACTCAGCTCCAGTTGTGGGACTGCCACGGCGGCGCCAACCAGCAGTGGAGCTACACCTCCGGGCGGGCGCTGACCGTCTACGGCAACAAGTGCCTCGACGCCGCGGGCTACGGCACCTCGCCGGGCACCCGGGTCACCATCTACGACTGCCACGGTGGGACCAACCAGCAGTGGCAGCTGAACGCCGACGGCACCATCACCGGCGTACAGTCCGGTCTCTGCCTGGACGCCAACGCCGCCGGTACCGCCAACGGCACGAAACTCATCCTCTGGACCTGCAACGGTCAGGCCAACCAGCGGTGGAGCCGGCGGTAGCCGCAGCTACCGCCGGCCCGGGTTCCAGGGCTCGCACGCCCGGCCGGAACGCCGCTCGCGCCGGCTGCCCCCGACCGCGTCGACCGGTACCGGGGTCGCGTTCAGCGGCCCTGGGCCCGAGGTCGGTCGGGGGTGGGGCCGAAGGCGGTGAGGAAGCGGTCGCGGAACTGGTCCATCGGCCAGACCGGCGCCTTCGCGTCCGGGGTCAGGCCGTCCTGCCAACCCCAGTCGCCGATGCGTTGCAGCACCGCCGAATCCTTGGTCACGATGTGGATCGGCACGTCGTGGCTCGGATTCTCGCCGGTGACCACCGGCGCGGGCTGGTGGTCACCGACGATGACCAGCACCGTGTCGTCGTCACCGTACGTCTCCGCGTAGGAGATGAGCGTGCGCAACGTGTAGCTGATCGAGTGCCGGTAGCCGGTGCGGGCCTGCGCCGTCGGCGTACCGATGATGCCCCGCCGGAACACCTCGCCGTCGTCGATGGCGTCCCACTCGACAAGTGACGGCACCTTCGTCCAGGGGGAGTGGCTGGAGACCAGGGACAGCTCGACCATCACCGGACGGTCCCGAGCGCCGGTCAACTCCCGCTGGTGGAACTGGTGGATGGCGAACTGGTCGGGCATCGGCGCGAAGGCGAACCTGGGGCCCTGGTAGTCCAGGTCGGGCCCGCTGTAGAACTGTTCGTAGCCGTAGAAGGCGCCCTCCGGCCAGGGCTGGTTCACCGCCGGCATCACCCCGACCGTACGCCAGGAGGCACGCCGGAACGCGTCACCGAGGGTGAACCGGTCGCTGGCGAGCAGGTTCCGGTACCGCTGGTTGTTGTCGACCCAGAGACCGGACAGCAGGGTGGCGTGTGCCAGCCAGCTCGCGCCGCCGATGGTCGGCGAGGTGAGGAAGCCACTGCGGGTGGCGAACCCGGCGGCGGACAGCCGACCCGCGCCCTCGTCGAGCATCCGGGGGATGGCGGCGAACTCGGGATCGGTGACCGCGCTGCGGCCGTAGCTCTCCACGAAGGCGATCAGCACGTTCTTCCCGCGTAGCCCGGTGAGCAACTGGTCGGCGGGCAGATCCCGGAACGGGTCCACCCCCACCTCCTTGGCGAACACCTGACGGTCGGACAGCCGGTCCCACACCTCGGCGGCGTGCTCCTGGACGAGGATGCTGGCGTTGGTGTCCGCGATCGGCATGGCGGGCACGATCCGCACCCCGAACACGGCCAGCACCGCCCAGACCAGCACCAGCGTGGCGATGGCCCGCGTGCTACCGGTCCGGTGCCGGGTCAACAGGCTGGACAGCCGTACCGTGGACAGGGCGGTCAGCACCGGCACGGCCAGCAACGACAGCCCGACCCCGAGCGCGATGGCGATCGCGCCGGGCCGGCCGATCGACTCGGCCACGAAGGTGAACGCCTCGTCCAGCAGCGACCAGTCCAGCACCAGGTCGAACGGACGTCCCAGCGACGCGTAGAAGCCCAGGTCGCCGACCTTCACCACGACGACGAGTCCGAGCAGCGCACCGGTCAGCGCGGCCACCACCCGCCGGGGGCGACCGGGCAGCGCGAGCAGCAGCGCGGCGAGCAGCAGCGCCTCCAACGGGATCCGCATCAACGCGCCGGGCTCCAGCTGCCACGGCCGGTTGGGCAGGGTGAACGCGCCCAGCACCAGCACGGCGGCGAGGGCGGTGACCACGCGGGTCACGACCCGGCGGCGCACGCCCCGTCGGCCCACCCCCGCCTCGGTCGGCTCGGTGTCTGTGGTCGGGCGCGCGGGCGCCGGGTCCGTGATCAACAACTGCTTCTCCCGGGTCAGCGCAGCGACAGGGCGGGGGCGGTGGACTGGTCATGCTCGTCGGATCGGTCGACCCGGCGCACGTCGATCGGCACGGTCGGCATCGCCAGGGCCGGTGCGGTCGACGTCGTCCGGTGCCGCCACAGCCACCGGACATCCCGCCCGAACGACTCGACCAGCAGGCCCAGCGCGGTCACCAGCAACGCGGTGGTCACCATTCCGGGCAGGACCTGGGCGGCGGCGACCGCGAGCATGATCCCCTGGACGGCGGCGACCACCTTACGCCAGTACCGGGGCGGTAGCTGGGCGACCATCCAGGGCAGCACCCAGCCGGCGGCCAGGAAGACGTACCGCATCAGGCCGATGGCGAGTACCCAGGGCCCGACCGAAGGGGCCACGTAGAGGCTCAGCATCAGCACCAGGAACGAGTCGACCTCCATGTCGAACCGGGCGCCGAGGGCACTGGTCGTCCCGGTGCGGCGGGCCACCTTGCCGTCGACCGCGTCGAGGGCCAGCGCCACGCCGGTCATCGCCACCAGCAACGCCACCGGCGCGGTACGACCACTGCTCAGCGCGTCGGCGATCAGGGCGGTCACCGCCCCGACCAGCATTCCGCGCCCCATCGTCACCCAGTCGGCAGGTCCGAGCCGCGGCGTGCCCGCACGACGCAGACCACGCAGCAGCGCCAGACAGGTCACCACGCCGTACGCCGTGCCGGTCAGCCAGCCCGCGACACCGAGACCGACTGTCGCGGCGACCCCCGCCAGCAGAACGATCTGGACGAAGAGCCCGATTTGCGGACCGGTTCGAACTGTGGACACCGTGCCTCCGTGTTTATGATCGACGACCCCTGTCAGGGAACTACGGAAAATACGACGGATCGGTTCGGTCCGGACGCGGTAGAGGAGAAAAAACCGGTGACGCAAACCGCCCGCGCCTTCTGGCTCCGGGCTCCCGGTGTGGGCGAGATCCGCCCGGTGACGCTGCCGGAGCCGAGCACCGGGGAGGTCCTGGTGCGCAGCCGGTACTCCGGGGTGAGCCGGGGCACCGAGACTATCGTCTTCACCGGTGCCGTGCCCGCCAGCCAGTACGCCGCGATGCGCGCACCGTTCCAGGAGGGCGACTTCCCGGCCCCGGTCAAGTACGGCTATCTCAGCGTCGGCGAGGTCGAGCAGGGCCCGGCGCACCTGCTCGGGCGTACCGTGTTCTGCCTGCACCCGCACCAGAGCGCGTACGTGGTGCCGGTCGAGGCGGTGACCGTCGTACCGCCACAGGTCCCGGCGGCGCGCGCCGTGCTGGCCGGCACGGTGGAGACCGCCGTCAACGCGTTGTGGGACGCCCCGCCCCTGGTCGGCGACCGGGTCACCGTGATCGGCGGCGGGATGGTCGGCTGCGCCGTGACCGCCCTGCTGGCCCGCTTCCCCGGGGTGCGGGTGGAACTGGTCGACACCGATCCGGCCCGCGCCGAGGTGGCCGCCGCGCTGGGTGTCGACTTCGCCGCGCCGGGTACCGCCGCCGACGGCCGTGACCTGGTCGTGCACGCCAGCGCCACCGCCGCCGGCCTGCAACACGGCCTGGACCTGCTCGCGCCGGAGGGCACCCTGCTGGAACTGAGCTGGTATGGCGACCGACCGGTGCAGCTGTCGCTCGGTGGCGCGTTCCACTCCGGTCGGTTGACCATCCGCAGCAGTCAGGTGGGCATGGTCGCGCCGGCACGACGGGGCAGTCGCGGCTACGCCGACCGGATGGCGCTCGCCCTGGACCTGCTCGCCGACCCGGCGTTCGACACGTTGATCACCGGCCGGTCGCCGTTCGCGGAGCTGCCTGACGTGCTCGCCCGACTCAGCGCGGGCGACCTGCCCGCACTGTGCCATCTCATCACCTACGACGGGGAGTGAACCGTGTTCAGCGTGACCGTCCGTGACCACATCATGATCGCTCACAGTTTCCGTGGCGACGTCTTCGGCCCCGCCCAACGGCTGCACGGCGCGACGTTCGTCGTCGACGCCACCTTCCGCCGCCCCGACCTGGACGACGACGGCATCGTGGTCGACATCGGGTTGGCCACCGACCAGCTCAAGGCGGTGCTCGGCGAGCTGAACTACCGCAACCTCGACGACGAGCCCGCGTTCGCCGGCACGAACACCACCACCGAGGTGCTGGCCCGCACCATCGCCGACCGCCTCGCCGACCGGGTGGCCGCCGGTCAGCTCGGCGCCGGTGCCCGGGGCCTGACCGGGATCACGGTCACCCTGCACGAGTCGCATGTGGCCTGGGCCAGCTACGAGCGGGCGCTGCCCGGACCGAACGCCGTCGGTGAGGGCGCCGCCTGACGTGCTGATGCTGCACGTGATCCTGCCGGGCGACATCGACGACCCGGCGTCACCCAGCGGCGGCAACGGCTACGACCGGCGGATCTGCGCCGGGCTCGCCGCCGCCGGCTGGTCGGTGCGGGAGCATCAGGTACCCGGCGACTGGCCGCAACCGGCCCCGGCGGCGCGGGCCGCGCTGGCGGGGGTCCTGCGCGGACTGCCGGACGGCGCGTTGGCCCTGGTCGACGGCCTGGTCGCCTCGGTGGTGCCGGACGAACTCGCCGCGCACGCCGACCGGTTGCGGCTGGTCGCGTTGGTGCATCTGCCCCGCGACGACGACGCCGAGGCCCGGGCGCTGGAGGCGGTCACCTCGGTGGTGGCCACCAGCGCCTGGACCCGACAGGCGCTGCTGCGGCGGTACGCGCTGCCCGCCGACCGGGTGCACGTGGCCCCGCCCGGGGTGGACCCGGCGGCACCGGCGACCGGTTCGACGACCGGGTCGGCGCTGCTGTGCGTCGCGGCGGTCGCCCGGCACAAGGGCCACGACGTGCTGGTCGAGGCGTTGACCAGGGTGGCCGACAGATCTTGGACGCTGACCTGCGTCGGACCGCTGCACCGGGAACCGGCGTTCGTCGAGCGACTGCGGGAGCGGATCACCGCCGGGGGGCTCGCCGACCGGATCCGGCTGACCGGACCGTTGGCCGGTGACCGGCTCGCCGCCGCGTACGCCGCCGCCGACCTGCTGGTGCACCCGTCACGCGGCGAGACGTACGGGATGGTGGTCACCGAGGCGCTGGCCCGTGGCGTACCGGTGCTCGCCACGGCCGTCGGTGGACTGCCCGACACCCTCGGGCACACGGCGGCGGGCGACCGGCCGGGCCTGCTGGTGCCGCCCGAGGACCCGGCCGCCCTCGCCACGGCTCTGCGCCGCTGGCTCGACGACGCGGCGTTGCGCGAGCACCTGCGGTACGCCGCCGGCCAGCGACGACACACCCTCGCCGGTTGGCAGCGCACCGTCGCCCAGATCATCACGGCCCTGAAGGAGGCGTCGGCATGAGCATCGAACTCCCGCCGGATTTCGCGCAGTGGCTCGCGCTGCGGGAACCGGCCGACGTGGCGGCCCGGTCCACGGACCTGGTCGACATGCTGCGCGCGGCGTTGCCCGGCGGCGGACCCCTGGTGGTGCACGACCTCGGGGCGGGGACCGGGTCGCTGGCCCGCTGGCTGGCCCCGCTGCTGCCCGGCCCGCAGCACTGGATCCTGCACGACCAGGACGCCGACCTGCTGGCCCGGGCCCGCGCCGCGGTGCCCCCCACCGCCGCCGACGGCGCGCCGGTGACCGTCGAGACGCGCCGGGGCGACCTGACCCGGCTGGCCGCCGCCGAGCTGGCCGACGCCGCGCTGGTCAGCGCCTCGGCCCTGCTCGACATGCTCACCGCCGAGGAACTCGACGACCTGATCGCCGCCTGTGCGAAGGCCGGGTGCCCGGCACTGTTCCTGATCTCCGTGACCGGCACCGTGCGACTGACCCCGGACGATTCACTGGACGACGAGATCGCCGCCGCCTTCAACGCCCACCAGCGGCGTACCGCCAACGGTCGTCGGCTGCTCGGACCGGACGCCGTCGACGCCTGCGTCGCGGCCTTCGCCCGGCATGGGGTGGAGGTGCAGCTACGGCCGAGCCCGTGGCAGCTCGGGCCGGACCAGGCGGCCCTGGCGGCGCAGTGGTTCACCGGGTGGCTCGACGCGGCACGGGAGCAGGACCCCGAGCTGAGCACCCGCACCGAGGAGTACGCACGACGTCGGCTGGCCGAGGCTGAAACCGGTCGCCTCGGGGTAATGGTCGATCACGTCGACCTGCTGGCGCTGCGCCGTTGAACCGGCAGTCGATCAGCTACGTGCGTACAGTCAGGGAAGATCGCCATGTCGGGGAGGCGCGAGTGGGGGATGAAGGTGGCAGTGCCGTGCCCGAGGCGACCCCGGTGGGCCGCTCGTTCTGGGGCTGGGCCCGTCTGGCGCTGGGTGCGGGCGTCCTGGTGGGGCTGCTCTGCTGGCTCGGCACCGGCCCGTTCCTCGCCGGTCTGCGGCTGATCGACGCGCCGGCGCTGGCCGCCGCGCTCGCCATCGGCGTCCTCACCACGGTCTGCGCCGCCTGGCGGTGGAGCCTCGTCGCCGATGGTCTGGGCGTGCGCCTGCCCCTGACGGAGGCGGTCGCCCACTGCTACCGGGCGATCTTCCTCAACGCGACCCTGCCCGGCGGGATCCTCGGTGACGTGCACCGCGCGGTGCGTCACGGCCGCGACGTCGGTGACGTCGGGCGCGGCATCCGGGCGGTGGTGTGGGAACGGACGGCGGGGCAGGTGGTGCTGGTCGCGGTCGCCGCGGTGCTGCTGTTCGCCTTCCCGTCGCCGGTGCGACCGTTCCTGCCGGTGGCCACCGCGGTGGCGGTGGCGGTGCTGGTCGCCGTGGTGGCGGCGGCCCGGCTGCTGCCGCGCTCCGGCGCCTCCCGGTGGGCCCGCGCCCTGGGTACCGCCGTCTCCGACGTCCGCAACGGCCTGCTGGCGCGGCGGACCTGGGCCGGGGTGCTTATCGCCTCCGCGCTGGCGGTCGCCGGGCACCTCGCGACGTTCCTGGTGGCGGCACGCACGGCGGGTTCCACCGCACCGCTGAGCCTGCTGCTGCCGCTGACCCTGCTGGCCCTGCTCGCGATGGGGGTGCCGGCCAACGTCGCCGGGTTCGGCCCGCGCGAGGGGGTGGCCGCGTGGGCGTTCGCCGCCGCCGGCCTGACCGCCGCCGAGGGGGTGGCCACCGCGACGGTGTACGGCGCTCTGGTGCTCGTCGCGAGCCTGCCCGGAGCCGCCGTGCTACTGGCCCGACGTGTCCGTGTACCCGCCACCGTCTGACGAGGAGACCCATGTCCGAATCACTGCCTGTCGCCACCGTCCGGACGCAGGTGACCGTGCCGTTGCGGTTCCCTGACGGCTACAGCACCACGGCCCGGCTGTTCACCTTCGACGGGCTGGTCGACTCTCGGGAGCATCTCGCCTTCGCCCTCGGCGACCCCGGCGCGGCGGAACGCGACGGCGGCGTGCCGCTGGTGCGTCCGCACAGCGAGTGCCTCACCGGCGACGTGTTCGGTAGCCAGCGCTGCGACTGCGGGCCCCAACTGCGCGAGGCGGTGCAGCGGATCGCCGACGTCGGCGGCTACCTGCTCTACCTGCGTCAGGAGGGTCGGGGCATCGGGCTGTACGCCAAGCTCGACGCGTACGCGTTGCAGGACGCGGGGCTGGACACCTTCGAGGCCAACGTGGCGCTCGGCCACGCCGAGGACGAGCGCGACTACACCGTGGCGGCGCAGATGCTCGCCGCGCTCGGTGTCGGGCCGATCGCGGTGCTGAGCAACAACCCGGAGAAGACCGAGCAGTTGGGTCGGCTCGGGGTCACCGTGACCGAGCAGGTGCCCACCGGCGTGTTCCTGTCCCCGGCCAACGCCGAGTACCTCGCGGCGAAGGCCAGCCGTGCGGCCCGCGCCGCCGACCTCCCCGTCGCCCGGTGATCGGCCCGCCGGAGGTGGCGCGGCCGTACGTGCTGCTCAGCTGCGCCACCTCGATCGACGGCTATATCGACGACGCCACCGACGAGCGGCTGCTGCTGTCCAACGACGCGGACCTCGACCGGGTCGACGAGGTCCGCGCCGGCTGCGACGCGATCCTGGTCGGCGCCGGTACGGTCCGCCGGGACGACCCCCGGTTGCTGGTGCGGTGCGAACGGCGTCGGGCCGAACGGGTCGCTCGGGGTCTGCCGTCGTCACCGACCCGGGTGACCATGACCGCCTGCGGAGACCTGGATCCGGACGCCCGGTTCTTCACCGTCGGCGACACCGAGCGGATCGTCTACAGCGCCAGCGGCGCGGTGGAGAAGACCCGACACCGGTTGGGCGGGCGGGCCACCGTGCTCGACGCCGGTGAGCCGGTGGACCTGGCGCGGATGTTGACCGACCTCGCCGAGCGGGGGGTGGGTCGGCTGCTGGTGGAGGGCGGCGCGGGCGTGCACGGGCAGTTCCTCGCCGCCGGGCTCGCCGACGAACTCCACCTGGTGGTCGCCCCCTTCTTCGTCGGCGACCGACGGGCGCCCCGGTTCGTCGGCGAGGGCAGCTTCCCGTGGCACCCGGGACGACGGGCGCAGGTGGTGGAGGCACGCCAGATCGGCGACGTGGTGTTGACCCGTTACGCGCTGTCGGATCGCTGCGACCTGGGTTAGGCCGACGAACGTCGATGTCGCCTCGGCGGCGAGCGGCTACCGCACGTCGTGCCGGTCCGCCGGTCGCGGCAGGAACATCAGCCGGGCCCGTTTGTCGGGCAGGTCCACCACCGGGCCGTCGACGAAGCCGGCCCGGCGCAGCCGCGCGATCGCCTTGTCGTTGCGGGCGTCCGGCTCCATCACCAGCCGTTGCCGGCGAGGATCGGCGAAGACGAAGGCGATGAACTCGTCCAGCAGCGTGCCGGTGAAACCGGGCTCGGGCCGCACCGGAGTGCCGATCAGCAGGTGACCGCCGTGGTCGCCGGGACGTACCGGATAGCACTCGCCGACCGGATCGTGTTCCGGCTCGTAGGTCTGGAACAGCGCCACCGGCTGCCCGTCGCGTCGGGTGAGGTACGCGTGATGGGTGGCGAGCGAGTCGACGTACCGGTAGATCTCGGCGACGCGGTCCCGGTCGGCGTCGAGCATCCCCCAGAACCGGGCCCGCTCCTGGCTGACCCAGGAGTGGATCACGTCGGCGTCGGCATCCGGGTCGACCGGCCGGAAGGTGACCACACCGAACCCGGGCACCTGCCGTTCGTAGTGGTGGGGGTCAGTCATCGTGCTCCTCGGTCAGCCGGTCCCAGTCGCAGGTCACCGTGATCAGCTCCCCGTCGACCCACAGTGGTAGCTGGTCGTCGCGGTGCGGCCCGGCCCCGGTGGCGCCCAGCGGCACCACCCAGCGGCTGTCCTCCCGCCGGGCCAGGTCCCACACGTAGCGGGCCGTCGGCCCGCGCAGACACAGGTCGGTCACCCCGGGCACGCTGGAGGTGGCCAGCACACAGTCGTGGTCACCGGCGAGCGCCGGACCCGGTGGCGCGGCCGGGTCGGGCAGCGCCCGCCACGGCAGGAGCCGGTGCCGGTCGCCCCAGGGCCGGGTGTCGTCGGCCGCGGCGATCTCCGCCAGGGCCCCACGCAGCAGGTCGGCCCGATCCAGGCCGGGCAGGTCCGCGGACAGCAGTGAGATCACCGCGTACCCGACCCGGGAGGTCAGGGTCAGCCAGGGCCGGAACACCTCCGGGTAGCCGGGCGGTTCGGCCAGCTCGGCCAGCGCGGGATGGGCGGCGAGCCGGCGGGTCACCGCGGCCCGCAGGTCGGCGAAGGCGGCGGCGTCGACGCTGTCGGCGGCCATCCGGCGGTCCCAGGCCAGCAGCCGGTCCCGTAGCCCGGCGGCGGCCGGGTCGAGCCCGTCCAGCGTGGCGAGCAGGTCCAGCAGCGGCCCGGCGGCGGCCAGGTATGTGTCGGTGTGCACGCTGGCCATCTGCCCGGCCTGCCAGTCGTCGACGGCGTCCAGCAGGTGGCGGATCCGTTCGGCCCGGTACGGCGGCGCGAACTCCACGCCGAGCCCGGCGGAGATGCCCCGCTCGTTGGCCATCACCGCCACCTGACCGACCGGGGCGCTCGGCATGTCGTGCCAGCCCTGCCAGGCGTGGTCGGCGCCCCAGGCGGGGACCACCCGTCGCCCGTTGTCCGGATGGCGTCGGGGCACCCGACCGGCCACCCGGTGCAGCAGCCCGCCGACGGTGTCGGCCGCGAGGACCACGTTGACCGGCTCGACCCAGCCGTCCAGTGCCGCGTCGACGTCGTCGACGGTGCGGGCCCGCAGCAACGCGGGCAGGACGGCGAAGCCCAGCTCGCCGAGGACCCGGGGTGGGTATCGCAGGCTGATCGTGGTGGCCGGGTCGTCGTCCGGCCCACCGGAGACCACCGGGCCTCGCTCGGTCTCGATCACCTCGACCTCGACCGGTTCGGCACCGGACACCTCGATGGTCTCGACGTGGCGGTGTGCGAGTCGCCATCCGTCGGGTCCGTACGCCTCGACCCGGTCGCCCCGGCGGCGCAGTCGTTCGGCGTACCCGTCCTGGTAGTCCGCCATCGCGTTGGTGATCGCCCAGGCGACCGCACCGGCATGGCCGAAGTGCGGGATGCCCGGAACACCGGGCACGGCGAAGCCGACCACGTCGTACTCCGGGCAGGCCAGGCGGATCTGCTGGTAGATGCCGGGTGCCTCGATGAACCGGTGTGGGTCACCGGCGATCAGGGCGGCCCCGGCGGCGGTGCGGTCGGCGGCCACCAGCCAACCGTTGCTGCCGGAGGTGACGTGGTTGTCGACGGCGAACAGGCGGGCCGCCGCCGGACCGAGTTGGCGGGCCACCAGGTCACGCCAGAGTTTGGTGCCGAACCCGGCGAAGAGAACGTGGTGGCTGAGCCAGAGCGCGAGTGGCGTCCACGGCTGCCAGCGACCCGGCCGTAGGCCTGTGGCGGCGAACTCCGGGGCCCGCGCCGCACCGGCGGCCAGCGCGTCGTTGACTCCGTCGACGTAGTGGCCTACCCACTCGGCGGTGGCCGGGTCGAGGGCGGCGTGGCAGCGGCGCGCGGTGTCGTCGAGCCTCGCCCGGCGGGCGAAGCTGTCCCAGGCCACCGCCTCGACACCGAGGAACGAGGCGGAGGTGCCCTGCGCGCGGTGCCGTTCCACCTCGATCTGCCAGGCCCGGTCCAGGGCGGTGACCTGCCCCTGGGCGAAGGCCAGCGAGGTGTGGTCGACGGCGCGCAGGTGCGGGATGCCGTAGTCGTCGCGATAGCGGCGCGCGCTCACCGCGTCACCGTACCGGCTCGGACGCGGACTGCGGGAGCCACCAGCGGGGTACCGGCACGGCGGTCGCGGGGTGGTGCGGTCGGCCTGGACGGCGTCTCGTACCGTGGCGTATCGATGACGGACAGTGTGAACTCCAGTGTGGTGCGGAAACGCCGTCGGGACTTGACAGGAGCCGAGTCCGGGCAGGAAGTTAGGTTAGGTTAGCCTAACCGCTCTGCCTGGTCCGAGCCCCTGATCGAAAGACGACACGAATGCCTGAGCACCTCGCCGCCCGCCGCCCCTCCCACCGGGGATCGCTCGCTGTCGGCGGCACCGCCGTGCTGGTCGACTTCGGACTCGACGGTGCGGCGGGCGGCGGCGCGGCGCCGCTGCCGGAGAACCTCGCCACGGCGATCCGGGGGGCGAAGAAGCCCACCTGACGCCGCCGCGCGGCCGGGCGCGATCCGTCCCCGGCCGCTGTGCACCTCCCAGACCCGAACCACCCGCCGCCCACCTGTCGTGCGGCGGTTCACGGCTGCTCCGAACATCGAATCGCCGAGCGTGAAGGACACGTCCATGACCTTGCCGGTGCACCCCGCCGAGGCAACGCCGAGCAACCCGAAGCCCCGGCCCACACCCGCCCGGGCACACCTGCTCAGCGACGAGACAGTGGAGCAGTATCGACGAGCCGTGGCCGACGGCACCGAGCGGGTGGCCCGTCGCGTCGCCGAGGTGACCGGACCCTTCACCGGCGTACGCCCGGACGAACTCGCCCCGCAGATGGAGGCGATCGACCTGGACCAGCCGCTGGGTGACACCACCGCTGCCCTCGACGAGCTGGAGGACGTCTACCTGCGCGATGCCGTCTGGTTCCACCACCCACGCTACCTGGCCCACCTCAACTGCCCCGTGGTGATCCCGGCACTGCTCGGCGAGGCGGTCCTCAGCGCGGTCAACTCCTCCATGGACACCTGGGACCAGAGCGCCGGTGGCACCCTGATCGAACGCCGACTCATCGAGTGGACCGCCGACCGCATCGGCCTCGGCCCGGCCGCCGACGGCGTGTTCACCAGTGGTGGCACCCAGTCCAACCTGCACGCCCTGCTGCTGGCCCGGGAGGAGGCGCTGGCCGCGGCGACCCCGGCCGACCGGCGGATCCTGCTGCCCCGCCTGCGGATCATCGCCTCGTCGGCCGGTCATTTCAGCGTGCAGAAGGCGGCCAAGCTGCTCGGCCTGGCCCCGGACGCGGTCGTGGTGGTGGAGACCGGCCCCGACCGGCGGATGCGACCCGGCGCGGTCCGGCACGAGATCGCCCGCTGTCGGCGTGCCGGGCTCACCGTCATGGCGGTGGTGGCCACCGCCGGCACCACCGACTTCGGCACCATCGATCCGCTCGACGAGATCGCCGAGGTGTGCGCCACGGCCGGTGTGTGGCTGCACGTCGACGCCGCGTACGGCTGCGGCCTGCTGGTCTCGCCCACCCGTCGGCACCTGCTCCACGGCATCGAGCGCGCCGACTCGGTCACGGTCGACTTCCACAAGTCCTTCTTCCAGCCGGTCAGCTCCAGCGCACTGCTGGTCCGCGACCGGCGGACCCTGCGGCACGCCACCTGGCACGCCGACTACCTCAACCCGGCCCGGATGGTCGCCCAACGCATCCCCAACCAGGTCGACAAGAGCTTGCAGACCACCCGCCGGTTCGACGCGCTCAAGCTCTGGCTGACGTTGCGGGTGATGGGGCCCGACGCCGTCGGTGAACTCTTCGACGAGGTCTGCGACCGGGCCGCGCAGGCGTGGCAGCTGCTCGCCGCCGACCCCCGCTTCGAGGTGCTGACCCGCTCACAGCTGAGCACAGTGGTGTTCCGCTGGCAGCCCACCGGGCCGGGCCGGGAACTCGCCGACGCGGCCAACCTGCGGGCCCGTGAGGCGTTGGCCGCCTCCGGCCTCGCCGTGGTCGCCGGCACCCGGGTCGACGGCCGGCAGTACCTCAAGTTCACCGTGCTCAACCCGGCGACCACCGTCGACGACATCGCCTACGTGCTCGACCTGATCGCCGAGCACGCCGGACGCTACGTCCACGAACACGCCGGATCGTCCGCGGCGGGCCTGACCTGCCCGGTCGGCTGACCATGTCACCTGCGAACCCGAGCCTGGAGGGCCGGATGTCCAGTTACGACTTCATCGGGATCGGCCTCGGGCCGTACAACCTCGGCCTGGCCTGCCTGACCGCACCCGTCGCCGACCTCGACGGGCTGTTCCTGGAGGCGCGCGACGACGTCTCGTGGCATCCCGGCATGCTGCTGGAGTCGGCCCGGTTACAGACGCCGTTCCTGGCCGACCTGGTCACCCTCGCCGACCCCACCTCACCCTTCTCCTTCCTCAGCTACCTCAAGGAGATCGGCCGGCTCTATCCCTTCTACATCCGGGAGAACTTCTTCCCGCTGCGGGCGGAGTACGACGCGTACTGCCGCTGGGCCGCCGCCAAGCTGCCCAACCTGAGGTTCGGGCACCGGGTCACCACCGTCGAGTACGACGCCACCGACGACCGGTATGTGGTGACCGCCACCGTCGACGGCGGCACCGTCACCCACCGGGCCCGCCACCTGGTGCTCGGTACCGGCACCCCGCCCCACCTGCCGGCCGCCTGCGCCGGTCTGACCTCCGACGCGGTGCACAACTCCCGGTACCTGGAGCACCGGGACGCGTTGCGGGCCAAGCGGAGCATCACCATCGTCGGCAGTGGACAGAGCGCCGCCGAGATCTACCACGACCTGCTCGGCGACATCGGCACCCACGGCTACCAGCTGAACTGGGTGACCCGCTCGCCACGGTTCTTCCCGCTGGAGTACACCAAGCTCACGCTGGAGATGACCTCGCCGGACTACGTGGACTACTTCCACGCGCTGCCCGAGCCCACCCGGTACCGGCTGGAGGCCGAGCAGAAGGGGCTGTTCAAGGGCATCTCCGCCGACCTGATCAACGACATCTACGACCTGCTCTACGCCTCCAGCCTCGACGGCCCGGTGAGCACCCGGTTGCTGACCAACACCGAGTTGACCTCGGTGACCCACGACGAGAGCACCGGCGTGCACACGCTCCGGCTGCGCCACGTCGAGCAGGAACGGGAGTTCACGCTGGACACCGAGGGGCTGGTGCTGGCCACCGGCTACCGGTACGAGGTGCCCGAGTTCCTGGCACCGGTCCGGGACCGGTTGCGCTTCGACGACCACGGCCGGCTCGACGTGGCCCGCAACTACAGCGTGGACTCCACCGGGCGCGGGGTGTTCCTCCAGAACGGTGGCACCCACACCCACAGCATCACCTCGCCCGACCTGGGCATGGGCCCGTACCGCAACAGCTGGATCATCCGCGAACTGCTCGGCCGTGAGGTCTACCCGATCGAGAAGTCGATCGCCTTCCAGGACTTCGGGGTGACCGGGTGACGCAGCTCGTCTACACCCGCCACGACCGGCGGCTCGGCGAGTTCGCCCTGCGTACGCTCGACGTGGCCGCCGACGCGCCGGTGCTGCACCGGTGGGTGACCCACCCCAAGGCCGCCTTCTGGCTGATGCAGGACGCCGACGTCGACGCGGTTGCCGCCGAGTACCAGCGCATCGCCGAGCACCCGCACCACGAGGCGTACCTGGGCCTGTGGCGCGCCGAGCCGACGTTCCTCGCCGAGCGGTACGACCCGGCGCACGTCGAACTGGTCGGCCTGTACGACGCCCGCCCCGGTGACGTCGGGATGCACTTCCTCTGCGCGCCCACCGACACCCCGGTGCCCGGTTTCACCCGGGCCGTCATCACCACCGTGATGGCCTGGCTCTTCGCCGACCCCGCCACCGAGCGGGTCGTGGTCGAGCCGGACGTACGCAACACCGCCGTGCACGCACTCAACGCGGCGGTGGGCTTCGAGGTGATCGGACCGATCACCAAGCCGGAGAAGACGGCGTTGCTGAGCATCTGCACCCGGCAGCGATTCCTGGCCACTATCGGCGCCGCCACCGATACCGACGCCGCCACCCGAGCCGGTGCCGCCGGCAGCGACGCGAAGGAGCATCACCTTGACCACGCGTGACCCGGTCGCCCACCTACGTCCGGAGACCTGGGAGCGAGCCAACCGCCTGCTGGTGCGCAAGGCGCTCGCCGAGTTCACCCACGAGCGACTGCTCGCCCCCGAACCGGACGGTCCGACCGCCGACGACACCGGTCGCCGGTGGTACGCCCTCACCGCCGCCTCCGGCGCGGTCCGGTACCGGTTCGCGGCCCGGGTGATGACCCTGGAGCACTGGGACATCGACCCGGAGAGCATCACCCGGCACCGCGACGGCGAACCGACGCCGCTGGACGCCGTCGACCTCTGCCTCGACCTGCGCGACGCGCTCGGCCTCACCGACCGGATCCTGCCGGTCTACCTCGAGGAGATCACGTCCACCCTCGCCGGTCTGGCGTACAAGCTGGACCGGGCGCTGCCCAGCGCGGCGAAGCTGGTGGAGGCCGACTTCCAGACCATCGAGACGTCGATGACCGAGGGCCACCCGTGCTTCGTGGCCAACAACGGGCGGCTCGGCTTCGGCATCGACGAATACCACCGCTACGCCCCCGAGGCGGCCCAGCCGGTACGGCTGATCTGGCTCGCCGCCCACCGCGACCACGCCACCTTCACCAGCGCCGCCGACCTGGACCAGGAGACGCTGCTGCGTACCGAACTGGACGAGGCGACCCTCGCCCGGTTCGCCGGGACCATGACCGAGCTGGGGCTGGACCTCGCCGACTACCACCTCATCCCGGTGCACCCCTGGCAGTGGTGGAACAAACTGTCGGTCACCTTCGCCGGTGAGGTGGCGCGCCGTCGGCTGGTCTGCCTCGGTGAGGGCCCGGACGAATACCTCGCCCAGCAGTCCATCCGCACCTTCTTCAACGTCAGCCACCCGGAACGGCACTACGTCAAGACCGCGCTGTCCGTGCTGAACATGGGCTTCATGCGGGGCCTGTCGGCCGCGTACATGGAGGCCACCCCGGCGATCAACGACTGGCTGGCCGGTCTGATCGACGGCGACGAGGTGTTCCGGGCCACCGGACTGACGATCATCCGCGAGCGGGCCGCCGTCGGCTACCGGCACCGGCAGTACGAGGTCGCCACCGACCGCTACTCGCCGTACCGCAAGATGCTGGCCGCCCTCTGGCGGGAGAGCCCGGTGCCTGACCTGGCTCCCGGCCAGCGGCTGGCCACCATGGCGTCGCTGCTGCACGTCGACACCGACGGGCGGTCGTTCGCCGCGGAGCTGATCGCCGCCTCCGGGCTGGCACCGGCGGTCTGGCTACGGCGCTACCTGAACGCCTACCTGACCCCGCTGCTGCACGCCTTCTACGCCTACGACCTGGCGTTCATGCCGCACGGCGAGAACGTCATCCTGGTGTTGCGCGACGGGGTCGTGGAGCGGGCGATCTTCAAGGACATCGCCGAGGAGATCGTGGTGATGAGCGCCGAGGCGCAGCTGCCTCCGGCGGTCGAGCGGATCCGCGCCGACATCCCGGAGGACATGAAGCTGCTGTCGATCTTCACCGACGTCTTCGATTGCTTCTTCCGCTTCCTCGGTGCGACGCTGGCCGCCCAGGGCGTCATCAGCGAGGAGGAGTTCTGGCGTACCGTGGCCGACTGCGCCACCGAGTACGCCGCCCGGGTGCCGCACCTGGCCGACCGGCTGGCCCGCTACGACCTGTTCGCCCCGGAGTTCGCGCTGTCCTGCCTCAACCGGCTGCAACTGCGCGACAACCAGCAGATGGTCGACCTGGCCGACCCGTCCGCCGCGCTGCAACTGGTGGGCGCGCTGGCCAATCCGCTGGCGCGCTTCGCGCCCGCCGACGGGTAACCCGCTGCCCACCGGGTCAGTGGGAAGGGTCTGCCGGGTCCGGCACGTGTTCGAGCAGCACCGCCCGCAGGTGGCGCGGAGTGGTCGGGAGGGTGGCGGCTCCGACCGCGAACATCTGCGGGCTCTCCGGGGCTGCGGAGATGCCGTGCAACCTCATGCCGACCGCGTCCGGCGGCTGCGGTGCCGGCAGGCCGCGCCAGGCACCCGCGTACGTGGCCAGCGTCGCCTGCGACGCCGGAGAGTTCTCGACCAGCCACGGCTGTCCGGTCGGGTCGGTCGTCACGTCGGCCAGCGCGCCACCGGGCGCGTCCCGGATCGGCTCGAAGGATCCGGCCCGGCCGCGTACCGCCAACCCTCCGTCGCCGACCGCCCACAGCTCACCCGACGAGCGGCCCGCGAGGGCCGTGAACGAGGAGTCCTGTTCGCTTATGCCCACACCGACCGTACGCCAGCCGGAGCCGTCCCAGTGAAAGAGCAGGGGGCCCTTGAACCCCTGCCACGCGCCGTTGCCCGCTGCCCAGACGTCATCCGGGCGGAAGGCCCGGATCGCGGTGACGGTGCAGACGTTCGGCGTGCCGCCGAAGGACGTACCACCGGTGCGGCATTCGGCGGGTGACGGGTGCGACCGCCAGGAGTCACCGTCCCACTGCTCGATGATGACCTCGCTGCGGTCGTTGCCCACCACCCAGGTGTGCCCGCCTGCGACGGTGAGGCCGGTGACCAGCGCGACGTGTCCGCCGTGCCCCCGGGGGAACGGCACCTCGCGCCACACGGTGCCGTCGAAGCGCAGAATGTGCGTCACCTGCTCCTCCGGAGTGGGTCCGGCGGTGCTGCCGACCACCCAGACGTTGGTGGGCGAGTCGGCCGCGACGAGCTCGAACCGACCGTGCCACGCGATCTCCGGCAGGGCGGCGCGTGCCCAGTTCGTCCCGTCCCACTGGAGGACCAACGGGGTGCCGGTGTCGTCCGGCTGTTCGGGGGAGTAGCCCTCGCTGCCGACCGCCCACGCGTGCGTGGCGTCCACCGTCACGACGTCCCACAGCACGCTGGTCGGCCCGGCCAGCTCCGGCAGCGTGGCCGGGCGCCAGGTGGGTGGGACCGCCTCGGCGACGGCCTTCGGTGAGCCGCCGGTGGCGGTCACCGAAGGATCCGCGGACGATGCTGTCCGGCTCGGTCCGTCACCGCAGCCCGACACCAGCAGCACGGCGACCATCGTCGCGGCGATCCTGCGCACGGCACTGATGATCGCAAGGCGATGCCACCCGGACATTCCCGCTGACCAACGGTCGCCGCCCGAGGACCACGCCCGCAGTGATACGAGCGGATCGCCGTCGGAGGGTCAGACCTCGCCGGGGTCGGTGCGCCGCGCGACCGTCAGCGCGGTCCACGACACGGGTGGCAGCTCGACGGTGAGTAGACCGTCGGAGAGCCGTGCGGTGTCGTTGGTCCGCAGCCCCACCCGGTTCGGGTCGCGCAGGTCGTTGGCGGCGCGTACGTCGGTGTCCCAGATCCCCCGGGCCGAGACCGCACCGGTCGGCTGGCAGGCGCTCAGGTCGATCGTCACGGTCGTGGCCTCGGTGAGGTGCCGGTTCTGGAGGAAGATCGACATCTCGTCCCCGGCGCTGGTGGCGGCGGCGGCCACCACCGGCACCGAGCCGAAGGTCGCGGTGGTCGTCTCGTCGGTGTCGGCCAGGACCCGCAGCGCGTCGCCCCGGGCGGCGTGCGAGGTCACCGAGAACGGGAAGAACGTCGTCTGCCGCCACGCCGGTCCACCCGGCTCGGTCATGATCGGTGCGATCACGTTGACCAGTTGCGCGAGGTTCGCCGAGGTGACCCGGTCGGCATGGTTGAGCAGGCTGATCAGCAGGCCGCCGAGGACGACGGCGTCGGCGACGGTGTAGCGGTCCTCCAGCAGGCGCGGGGCCACCGGCCAGTCGTCGATGGTGAAGGTGCGGGCCCGCTCCTGCCACCGGGTCATGTACCAGATGTTCCACTCGTCGAACGCGAGATCGACGCGCTTGGGCGAGCGCTTGACCGCGCGGACGTGGTCGACGGTCGCCACCACGGACTCGATGTAGGTGTCCATGTCGATCCCGGAGGCGAGGAAGCTGGCGAGATCCCCGTCGTGCTCCTCGTAGTACGCGTGGCAGGAGATGTAGTCGACGTCGTCGTACGCGTGCGTCAGCACCACGCGTTCCCACTCGCCGAAGGTGGGCATGCCCCGGCCGGACGAGCCGCAGGCGACCAGTTCCAGGTCCCGGTCGACCTGTCGCATCGCCTTCGCGGTCATCGACGCGAGCTTGCCGTAGTCCTCGGCGTTGCGGTGGCCGAGCTGCCAGGGCCCGTCCATCTCGTTGCCGAGGCACCACATGCGGATGTCGAACGGCTCCTGGCGACCGTTGGCGGCCCGCTGCGCGGCGCGGGCGGTGCCGGCCGGCACGTTGGTGTACTCCAGCAGCTCGACGGCCTCCTTCGGGCCCCGGGTGCCGAGGTTGACGGCCAGCATCAGCTCACTGCCGACGAGTTCCAGCCAGTGCTGGAACTCGTGCAGGCCGACCTGGTTCGTCTCGGTGGAGTGCCAGGCCAGATCGAGGCGGTGTGGACGCTCGGCCACCGGCCCGATGCCGTCCTCCCAGTTGTAGCCGGAGACGAAGTTGCCGCCCGGGTACCGGATCGTGCTGACCCCGAGCTCCTTGACCAGCTCGACCACGTCCCGCCGGAACCCGTCCGGTCCGGCGCTCGGATGCCCGGGCTCGTGGATGCCGTCGTAGATGTGCCGACCGAGATGCTCGACGAATCCGCCGAAGAGGCGGCGACGGACCGGTCCGATGGTGAAGGCCGGGTTGACGGTGAGGTGCGCGCGGGGCATGGGTCTCCTAACGGTGCTCAGCCACGATAACGTTTTCGGTGACGGTAGACGAGCCCCGGAAAGGGCACTACATGCGCTTCTCTCGCCTTGCCGGCATCGCCGGCATCGGGTTCGTCGCGATCCTGGTCGCGGCGAACCTCCTCCTGACGGCGGCGGGTTTCCCGACCCCGTCCGAGCGCGCATCCGTCGAGGAGATCGCCGCGGTCTACGCCACCGGGGCCGGGTCACTGCGACTGGCATCGGCGCTCCTACCGGCGGCCTGGTTGCTGGCCACCGTCTTCGCCGTCGGGGTCTGCGCCCGCCTCGGACGCTCCGAGCGGGGCGGCGTCGACCCGTGGTCCCTGGTCGGTCTCGCCGGCGTGCTCATGCAGTCGGTGGTGTTCACCAGCGTCGAGGCCACCCGCCTGGCCCTGATGTCCGCCGCCGAGGACGGCTCGGGCGACGTCGCCGGACTGTGGGGCCTGCACACCGCCCTGTTCGGCTTCAACCAGGTGTTCCTGGCGACGGCACTCGTCGGCTTCTCGATGGCCGGCGTCCGTAACGGCGTCATCACCCGCTGGCACGCCGTCATCGGCTTCCTCGCCGCTGTGCTGCTGTTCGTCACCGCGACGACAAGCCCGTACGGCGTCGGCGACACCAACCCGCTCGCCCTGCTCGGCCTCGTCGGCTGGCTGCTCTGGTTGGTGTGGATCGTGGCGTACAGCGTCACCCTGATCCGGCACGCACCCGAGCCGTCGGCGTCCACCACCGGTGCCGACACCGCCTCCGCCGGTACGTGACCGCACGACGATCGCCGACGGAGACCGGCAGGCGTGTCACCTCGGGGCGGGACCGGCGCTGTCGCGGAAGATCAGCTCGGCGGGCAGCGACTCCACCCGGGGCCCGGCGGCTCCCGGGTCGAGGGCCAGCGCCATCGCGCGGGAGCCCATCTCGACCAGCGGCAACCGGACGGTGGTCAGCGCCGGTGTGACGTCGCGGGCCATCGGCATGTCGTCGAAACCGAAGACACTGACCCGCTGGGGCACCGGCACCGCGCGGTCGCGCAGCAGGGCCAGCGCGCCGATCGCCATCGAGTCGTTGAGTGCCGCGATGGCGGTCAGCCCGGGCTCCGCGTCGAGCAGCGCCGCAGTGGCCTCGGCACCGCCGTCACGGTCGAAGTTCGCGTACCGGACGCGGTGTTCCGGCAGTTCCCGACCGTGCTCGGCGAGGGCGGCGCGTAGCCCGGTGAGCCGGTCGGTCGTGGTGGTCAGCACCCGGGGGCCGGCGACCACACCGATGTGTTCGTGGCCGAGGCGGCACAGTTCCCGCCCGAGCAGCTCGCCGCCGCCCCGGTTGTCCGGCATCACCGCGTCGCCGGAGTGCTCGTGGCGGCCGATCACCGCGACCCGTCCGCCGGTGGCCTCGTACGCGGTGAGCTTGCCGTTGAGCAGCCGGGTGAAGTCGGCGTCGTGGTATCCGGAACCGGCCAGGATGATGGCGGCGACCTGCTGGCCGCGCAGCAGCTCGACGTACTCCAGTTCCCGTTCCGGGTCGCGGTAGCTGTTGCAGATCATCAACAGTCGGCCCTGGTCGGTGGCGACCCGTTGCAGACCTCGGGTGATCTCGGCGAAGTACGGGTCGGAGACGTCGTGCACGATCACGCCGACGGCGCCGCGATGCGAGCGGGCCAGCAGTTGGGCGTGGGCGTTGGGCACGTACTGCAACTCGGCGACGGCCCGCAGCACCCGCTCGCGCAGCTCCTCGGTGACCGGCTTGCTGCTGCCGTTGATCACGCGGGAGGCGGTGGCCGGTGAGACACCGGCCCGTCGGGCCACATCGGACAGCGTCGCCACACCCGCCCCCTCACGCGTCGCGTCGGCCGCTGCCGTGGCGACCAGCCACACCGTACCGCAGTGAGGATGCTTCTCAGGTGCCCGGTAAACGCAGGTCATGGCGGCGGGCCGGGGCCGCTGCCGAGCGCTCCGGCGGTGGATCCGCGGTGACGCAGGCCGAAACTTCCGCGGTCAGGTAAGCCCTTGCCTGGCTGTGACGGCACCACCTAGGCTTGTAGGAAAGCGCTTACCTGACCGCTTCGGGTGGGTACGACGGAAGGATCCCCATGACCCGTAGGTCGATCGGCATCATCGTGAACGGCGTCACCGGCCGGATGGGATACCGGCAGCACCTGGTGCGCTCCCTGCTGGCCATCCGCTCCGCCGGTGGCGTGCCGTTGGCCGACGGCACCACGATCTGGCCACAGCTCGTCCTCGTCGGCCGCAGCGAGGCCAAACTGCGCCAGATCGCCGAACGGCACGGCCTGGACGACTGGACCACCGACCTGAGCGCCGCGTTGTCCCGCGACGACGTGCAGGTCTACTTCGACGCGCAGGTGACCCAGCAGCGGGAGAAAGCCATCCGGCAGGCCATCGAGGCCGGTAAGCACATCTACACCGAGAAGCCCCTCGCCGAGGACACCGCCGCCGCTTCGGACCTGGCCCGCGCCGCGCGGGCCGCCGGCGTACGCACCGGTGTGGTGCAGGACAAGCTCTTCCTGCCGGGGCTGCGCAAACTCAAGCGCCTGCTCGACGGGGGCTTCTTCGGCCGGGTGCTGTCGGTGCGCGGCGAGTTCGGCTACTGGGTCTTCGAGGGCGACTGGCAGCCGGCGCAACGGCCGTCCTGGAACTACCGGGCCGCCGACGGCGGCGGCATCGTGGTGGACATGTTCCCGCACTGGCACTACGTGCTGGCGGAGCTGTTCGGCGAGGTGCGCGCGGTCTCCGCGACCGTCGCCACGCACATCCCGCGCCGCGTGGACGAGGCCGGACGCCCCTACGAGGCCACCGCCGACGACGCCGCCTACGGCGTCTTCGAGCTGGAGGGTGGCGTGATCGCCCAGCTCAACTCGTCCTGGTGCGTGCGGGTGTTCCGCGACGAACTGGTCGAGTTCCAGGTCGACGGCACCGAGGGCAGCGCGGTGGCCGGGCTGCGGCGCTGCCGGGTGCAGCACCGGGCGGTCACCCCCAAGCCGGTCTGGAACCCGGACCTGCCGATCACCGAGGACTTCCGTTCGCAGTGGACGGAGGTGCCGGACAACGAGGACTTCGACAACGGCTTCAAGGTGCAGTGGGAGGCGTTCCTGCGGCACGTCGCCACCGGCGAGCCGTTCCGGTGGGACTTCCTGGCCGGTGCCCGTGGGGTGCAACTGGCCGAGCTGGGCCTGGTGTCGGCCCGCGAGGGTCGCCGCGTCGAGGTGCCGGAGCTGTCCCTGTGAGCGGCGCGGAGGTGACCCTGCCCGGCGGACGTCGCCTGCGGCTCTCCGGCGGCGCCGGACATCCCCGCCCGGAGAGCCCGCCGACCTGCCGCATCGCGTACGCCGCCGCGCACGTGGTGGCCGACCCGACCGCCGACAACACCCCGGGTGCCCCGGCGGTGCTGGACTGGGAGCGGACCCTCGCCTTCCGTCGGCACCTCTGGTCCTACGGGCTGGGGGTGGCCGAGGCGATGGACACCGCGCAGCGCGGCATGGGCCTGGACTATCCCGCCACCCGGGAGCTGATCCGCCGCAGCGCGGCGCAGGCCCGCGCCGCCGGTGGGCGGATCGTCGCCGGGGTCGCCACCGACCAGCTGCCGCCCGGCCCGGCGACCCTCGCCGAGGTCACCGCCGCCTACCGCGAACAGCTCGACGACGTGCAGGCCGCCGGGGCGGTGCCGGTGCTGATGTGCAGCCGGCACCTGGCCGCCGCCGCCCGTGGCCCCGAGGACTACCTGCGGGTGTACGACGAACTGCTGGCCGCCGCCGACCGACCGGTGGTGCTGCACTGGCTCGGCCCGATGTTCGACCCGGCGCTGTCCGGTTACTGGGGCACCACCGACCTGGACCTGGCCGCCGACACCGTGGTCGAGCTGCTGAAGACCCACGCGTCGAGAGTGGACGGCATCAAGGTGTCGCTGCTCGACGCGGGGCGCGAGGTGGCGTTGCGCCGCCGACTACCGGCGGGGGTACGCCTCTACACCGGCGACGACTTCCACTACCCGGAACTCATCCGGGGCGACGAGGTCGGCCACTCCGACGCGTTGCTCGGGGTCTTCGCCGCCATCGCACCGGCCGCGTCGGCGGCGCTGGCCGCCCTCGACCGTGGCGACCACGGCGCGTACGACCAGATCCTCGCCCCGACCGTGCCGCTGGCCCGGCACCTGTTCGCCGCACCCACCTGGTACTACAAGACGGGCATCGTGTTCCTCGCCTGGCTGGCCGGGCACCAGGAGCACTTCACGATGGTCGGCGGGTTGCAGTCCGGCCGCTCCCCGGAGCACCTGGGCGTCCTGCTCACTCTCGCCGACGCCGCCGGCCTGCTGCCCGACGCCGAGTCGGCCGCCGCCCGGGCTCGTGCCTTCTTCACCGTGGCCGGGGTGGCCCAGTGAGCGGGGACCGGGCGGCCCTGCGCCGGTTCTCGTTCAACCAGGCCACCGCCCAGCACTGGCCGCTGCCCGACGTCGTCGCCGGGTGCGTCGCCGCTGGCGTACCGGGTATCGGCCTGTGGCGGGAACCGGTCGCCGAGTACGGGCTCGGGCGCGCCGCGAAGCTGGTCCGCGACGCCGGGCTGACGGTCACCAGCCTGTGCCGGGGCGGGTTCTTCACCGCCGACGACTGGCGGGAGCAGAACCTGCGCGCCATCGACGAGGCGGTCACCCTCGGCGCCCCGGTCCTGGTGCTGGTCTCCGGTGGCCTGGCGGCGGGCAGCCGGGACATCGACGGTGCGCGAGCCCGGGTGGCCGACGCGGTCGCCGAACTCGCTCCGTACGCCGACGACGCCGGGGTGAGGCTGGCCATCGAACCGCTGCACCCGATGTTCGCCGCCGACCGGTGCGTCATCGCCACGCTCGGCCAGGCGCTGGACATCGCCGAGCGGTTCGACCCGGGGGTGGTGGGTGTGGTGGTGGACGCCTACCACGTGTGGTGGGACGACACCGTCTACGACCAGATCGCCCGCGCGGGCCGGTGGATCGCCGCCTTCCAGGTCTGTGACTGGGTCACCCCGTTGCCGGAGGGGGTGCTGCTCGGCCGGGCGCTGCCCGGTGACGGCTGCATCGAGCTGCGGCGGCTGCGTGAGGCGGTGGACGCGGCGGGCTACACCGGGCCGATCGAGGTGGAGGTCTTCAACGCCGAGGTCTGGGCCCGGCCCGGCGACCAGGTCCTGGCCGCCGCCATCGACGGCTACCTGCACGCGGTCACCTGACCCGGTTCGGTACCGCGGGACGCCCGGTGTCCGGCGGTACCGGACCGAGCGGGTGCTGACGGACGTGGGCCACCTGGTTCCGGTGACCGGGGCAGCCGTGAGAGTCTTACCCGGCTCAGCTCTCGCGGTTTCACCGTTCTCGAGGGACTCGCCATGCAGACCCATGTTCTCCGCCGGTGGCTCGCCGGCACGGCCGTCGTCGGCATGCTCGTCACGGTGGCCGCCGGTGCGCCGGCCGCCGCCGAGCCGGCGGCGACCACAGTGGTGAGCGTCAACAACGTCCTGGTCGCCGCCGACGGCCCACCGAAGTGGGTCTCGCTGCGCCTACGCGGCGACCAGCAGGTCGGCACCTACGCCGTGCGGGTGGACCGCAGCGCCGTCATGTCGTTCGCAGCGGTCGACCAGGGTGACGACGGGGAGTTCTGCACGGTGGAGGGCGCGATCCTCACCTGCCGGTTGACGATCGGCAGCGACTGGGGATCGGAGCTGTTCAGCCTCGCGGTGCGGGCGACCACGGACGCGCAACTGGGCCAGCAGGGGGATCTGCTGTTCACCGTCACCACGCCGGACGGGACCACCGGGACCTACCGGTCCACGGTCACCGTGGGCGAAGGGGTCGATCTCGCCACCGAGCGGACGCTGACCCTCGACAGCGCCCTGGGTGCCCGCGTCGACGTGCCGTTGACGGTGCGCAACCGGGGCACGACGACCGCGCACGGCCTGGTGTTGTACCTGTCCGGGTCGTACGGGTACACCCCCTCGAAGCGGTACGAGAACTGCGAGTACAGCGAACCGGACCTCGACAGCAGCTCCTTCGCCTGCACCTTCGACAACTCGGTGGAGCCCGGCGAGGTGCTCCAGGTGGACTCCACCTTCGGCGGAACGGTCCCGGCCGACAGCTGGGCGCCGAACCTGCACCACAGCTACGCGCTCTGGTTCACCCCCGCCGACTGGGCGGAGTACCGCTCCCGGTTGTCCTCCACCGGGCCGCTCGGTCCGAAGGGGAGCGACGACGCCCTGACGCTGGTGCCGGTCAGCGCGGCGCAGGCCAGAGCGCACCGGCAGACCGACACCGACAGCTTCGACAACGAAACCCGGATCACGCTGACCGTCGACGGCGACCAGCGGGCCGACGTGGCCGCCGAGGGGGCCACCATCACCGCAGCGGTCGGCGACACCGTCACGATGCGGGTCGGCTACCTCAACCACGGCCCGGCGAGTGCCGGGCCCAACGGTCAGCGGGGCCTCAACATCGAGACCATCGTGACCCTACCGACCGCCGTCACCGCGGTCACCGCTCCGCAGTCCTGCGTCGACCAGGCGGAGGACGAGTGGCAGCCCGGCAAGCCGGGCGCGCGGGTCTACCTGTGCCTTGCTCGCGGCACGATCAGCGTTGGTGAGCAGATGGGTTACGAGTTCGACGTGCGGATCGACCGGGCCGGTGGCAAGGACGGCACGGTCCGGCTGCGCACCTTCGACGGTGACGGCGCGGTCGCCGACCTCGACCCGGCCAACGACACCGCGACGATCCAGGTGCGGCTCTCCGGCGGCGGCGGAGGCGGAGGGTCGTTGCCGATCACCGGCACCCCGATCGGCCTGATCGTCGGTGTCGGTCTCGTGCTGATCGTCGCCGGGGCCCTCGGCTACCTGCTGGCCCGCCGCGGCCGGATCCGGTTCATCGTCTGAGCCGGGTCAGCCCGCCGGGGTACGGGAGGCGAGCGCGTCGACCAGGCGTCGGGTGGAGCCGGCGAGGTTCCACCGCTCGGCCAGGTCGAGCAGCCGTCGCGGGTCGGCCGGTGCCGCCGGCAGCTCGGTCGCCAGGGCGGGCAGCGGCACGTCCAGGGCGACCCGCACCACCTTCGGTGCCACGGCCAGGTAGTCGCGTGCCGCGTTGAGCTTGGTCCGCAGCCCGGGTGCGAAACCGGCGGCCGGGTCGTCGAGGGCGGCGAGGATGCCGGCGATGTCGCCGTACCTGTCGATCAGCCGGGCGGCGGTCTTCTCGCCGACCCCGGCCACTCCGGGCAGCCCGTCGGAGGGGTCGCCACGGAGCGCGGCGAACTCGGCGTACCGGTCGGCGGGCACCCCGTAGCGGGCGCGTACCGCGGCATCGTCGCAGTCGTCCAGCTTGGCCACGCCCCGCCCGATGTAGAGCAGCCGCACTCCCCGGGCGTCGTCGACCAGCTGGAACAGGTCCCGGTCGCCGGAGACCACCTCCACCGGGCCGGGTTGGGTGACCGACAGGGTGCCCAGCACGTCGTCGGCCTCGTAGCCGGCCGCCCCGACGACGGTCACCCCCAGCGCGTCGAGCACCTCCAGGATCATCGGCACCTGCGGGGTGAGGGTGTCCGGCACCACCTCGCCGCCCTCGGGAGCGACCCGGTGTGCCTTGTACGACGGCAGCAGCGCGACCCGCCAGTCGGGCCGCCAGTCGTGGTCCATCGCGCACACCATCCGACCGGGCCGCCGGGTGCGTACCAGGCTGGCGAGCATGTCGAGGAACCCACGCACGGCGTTGACCGGCTGACCGTCGGTGGTCTTCGCGGCGGATTCGGGGATGCCGTGGAACGCCCGGAAGTAGAGACTGGGCGCGTCGATGAGCATGATCGGGGTCTGCGCTGTCACGCTCGACAGCCTGGCACACCCCACTGACGTTCACCGCGCACGGCAGGCCGTCGGGGCGTTGCGGGTGATGCGACGAAGGAGGCACCGATGACCGTTCCGGCCCGGTCGCGCGGTCAGCTCGCACCGGCCGGGCCCCGCCCGCCGCGCCGCTTGACCACGTACGGCAGCACGAACAGGTACAGACCGGTGAACATGAGCAGGGCCAGCGGCAGCAGCGGTAGGTAGGAGATCCAGACGATCGGATCCTCCTGGGCGAGCGCGACGAAGGTGACGATGACGGTCACCGTGAACACGATCGCCAGCCACCGGTGGATCTGCCGGATCCAGTTGTTCCCGCTCATCGGTACCTCCTGTGTGTGGCGGTATCAGCTCGGGCGATCGCCCGGCCGGGAGAAGCTGATGGCCAAGCTAGTGAGGTCCGACGGTCGATGCTTCTCGAATCCTGACCGGTCCGCGTCGGTGGCTTCGACACCGTCCGCCCACCACACCCAAACGACCGTTAAGCTAGCTGGGTGGGGTTCGAGGACCTGTATCCGCCGGGGCGACTGGTCACCGCGCAGCGTGCCGTCGCCGCCGCCGGGCTGGACGCGTTGCTGCTCAGCCCCGGCTCCGATCTGCGTTACCTGACCGGGTACGACGCGCACGCCGGTGAGCGGCTGACCCTGCTGGTGCTGCCGGCCGAGGGTGAACCGACGCTGATCGTGCCGACCCTGGAACGGCCGGCGGCCGAGGCGTCGCCGGCACCGGCCACCGGGGTACGCATCGTCGACCACGCCGACGGCACCGACCCGTACCCGCTGGTGACCGCCGCCCTCGGCGGACCGGTCGGCGAGGTCGGTCTGGCCGACCGGATGTGGGCCGAGCAGGTGCTGGCGCTGCGGGCGGCACTGCCCGACGCCCGGCAGCGGCTCGCCTCGTCGGTGCTGCGGGAACTGCGTGTCCACAAGTCGGCCGCGGAGGTGGAGGCCCTGGCCGAGGCGGGCGCGGCGATCGACTCGGTACACGCCCGGATGGGGGAGTGGCTACGGCCGGGGCGCACCGAGGTGGAGGTGGCCACCGACATCGCCGCCGCGATCCGGGCGGCCGGGCACGTCACCGTCGACTTCGTCATCGTGGCCGCCGGGCCGAACGGCGCCAGCCCGCACCACGGCACCTCCGACCGGCCGATCGGCCGGGGTGAGCCGGTCGTGGTGGACATCGGCGGCACCATGCCCTCGGGCTACCGTTCCGACTGCACCCGCACCTACCTGGCCGGCGGCACCGCACCGCCCGGGTTCCTCGACTACTACGCGGTGCTGCACGAGGCACAGTGTGCCGCCGTGGCGGCGGTCCGCCCCGGGGTGAGCGCCGCGACCGTGGACGCCGCCGCCCGTACCCCGATCACCGCAGCCGGGTACGGCGAGGCGTTCCTGCACCGCACCGGTCACGGCATCGGCCTGGACGGCCACGAGGAGCCGTACGTGGTGGCCGGAAACGATCGGCCGTTGGCGGCGGGAATGACCTTCTCCGTCGAGCCCGGCATCTACCTGGCCGGGCGGCACGGTGCCCGGATCGAGGACATCGTCGTCTGCACGACGGACGGCGTACGACGGCTCAACACCACCCCCACGGAGCTGATCACACTATGACTGTCGACCGGATCCTGCCCTCCGACGAGGCACACGACCTGCTGGAGTTGGCCACCGAGTTGGCCGACCGGGAACTCGCGCCGAAGGTGGTCGAGTACGAACGGCGGGGTGAGTTCCCCCGGGAGGTGCTGCGCACGCTGGGCCGAGCGGGCCTGCTCGGCCTGCCCTACCCGGAGGAGTACGGGGGCGCCGCCCAGCCGTACGAGGTCTACCTACAGGTGCTGGAGATCCTGGCCAGCCGCTGGCTCGGGGTCGCCGAGGCGGTCAGCGTGCACACCCTGTCCTGCCACCCGGTCGCCACGTTCGGCAGTGAACAACAGCGCAAGCTGCTGCCCGACATGATCGGCGGCGAGTTGCTCGGGGCGTACTGCCTGTCGGAGCCGCAGGGCGGCTCGGACGCGGCGTCGCTGAACACCCGGGCGGTGCGCGACGGGGACAGCTACGTGGTCACCGGCACCAAGGCGTGGATCACGCACGCGCAGGTGGCCGACTTCTACAACATCTTCTGCCGTACCGGCGGGCCGGGCTCGCGTGGCATCTCCTGCCTGCTGGCCGACCGGGCCACTCCCGGCATCCTTCCGCAGGCCGCCGAGCGCACCATGGGGTTGCGTTCCTCGCCCGTGGCGCAGGTGGTCTTCGACGAGGCCCGGGTGCCGGCCGACCGGCTGATCGGTGACGCGGGGGCGGGTTTCACCATCGCCATGTCCGCTCTGGACTCTGGGCGGCTGGGCATCGCCGCCTGCGCGGTCGGGCTGGCCCAGGCGGCGCTGGACTACGCGGTGGACTACGCCCGGCAACGCGAGCAGTTCGGGAAGGCGATCATCGACTTCCAGGGCCTCGGCTTCATCCTGGCCGACCTGGCCACCCAGATCTCCGCCGCCCGGGCGTTGACCCTGTCCGCGGCGCGGCTGCGGGACGCCGGGCGGCCGTACTCGATCGAGGCGGCCAAGGCGAAGTTGTTCGCCACGGACGTGGCGATGCGGGTGACCGTGGAGGCGGTGCAGGTCCTCGGCGGCGCGGGATACGTCGCCGACCACCCGGTCGAGCGGTACCTGCGGGAGGCGAAGGTGTTGCAGATCGTGGAGGGCACCAACCAGATCCAGCGCCTGGTGATCTCCCGGGCGTTGGCGAAGGGCTGACCGACCGCGACCGTCGACCTGCGGATGGCGACGGCGGGCGGCTTGTCGGTCGCGTTGACCGGCCGTAGGCGGTAGGTTCCACGCCGTGGAGGAGATCGACCGCGCCATCGTGGTGGCGCTGACCGCGGACGGCCGACTGTCGTACACGGATCTGGCGGAGAAGGTCGGCCTGTCGGTCTCGGCGGTGCACCAGCGGGTGCGTCGGTTGGAGCAGCGCGGGGTCATCAAGGGCTATGCGGCGCGGGTCTCCTTCGAGGCGCTGGATCTGCCCCTGACGGCGTTCGTGGCGATCCGGCCGTTCGACCCGTCGCAGCCGGACGACGCGCCGGAACGGCTGGCTCACCTGCCGGAGATCGACTCGTGCTACTCGGTGGCGGGGGAGGACTTCTACCTGCTGCTGGTCCGGGTGGCCGGTCCGGCCGATCTGGAGCGGGTGCTTCAGGAGATCAGGACGGCGGCCAACGTCACCACCCGGACGACGGTCGTGCTGTCCACCCCGTACGAGCATCGGCCACCGAAGGTGGGGCGGGAGCCGACGGTCCCGCCGCCCCGCTGATCGACGGCTGGTCAGTGGCGGGCCGTGGCGGCGCGTTGTTCGGGCGGTGCGGGCGGTGGTTGGTTCCACCGGAGGATCACCGGGCGGCCGTGTTCGTGGCCGAGCACGCTGAGGGTGGCGGTGTCCAGGCGGAACAGCCCGCCGGCGGACGGGGGCAGGCCGAGCCAGCGGGCCCCCAGCACGCGTAACGCGTGTGCGTGGCCGACCAGTGCGACCGGTCCCTGGTCGAGCAGGGGGTGCAGCTTGGCGAGCAGCCGGTCGAGGCGTGCGCCGATCTCGTGGGGTGACTCGCCGCCCGGACACCCGTCGGTCCACACGCTCCAGCCGGGGTGTTCCTGCTGGATCTGCGCGGTGGTGCGGCCCTCGTAGTCGCCGTAGTGCCATTCGGCGAGGTCGTCGTCGGTGTCGGTGACGGCCAGCCCGGCCAGCTGCGCGGTGCGTCGGGCCCGTAGCCGGGGGCTGGTCAGCACGGCGGCGAACCGCCGTCCGGCCAGGGCCGGTCCGAGTGCGCGGGCCTGCCGCTCGCCGTCGGGGGTGAGGGGCAGGTCGGTGTACGAGGTGTGCCGACGGCTGGCGCTCCAGCTGGTCTCCCCGTGCCGGACGAGCACGATCTCGCTCATGCCGTCGAGCCCTGACGTCGCCCGGCACACACCGCCGGGTGGTCTCCGGTTCGCAGGCCCATGGCCTCAGTCAACCAGCCGGGCGGGCCCCGCTGCCGGACACCGTCAGGATCTACCGCCCACTTTCTAGTATCCTAGGATGGCTTAGCGGATGTGGCAGCCACCACCCACCCGCACAGCCGTTTTAGCTCGCCGCACCGGGGGACACGACACACAGCGGAGCGGTCCGCTCCGCGCTACGCCGACCAGGCAGGGGAGACGACATGAGCTTCACCGACAAGGCGAAGAACAAGGTCGAGGAACTGAGCGGCGCCGCCAGGGAGCGCATCGGCGAGATGACCGACAACGAGCGCATGCGGGCCGAGGGCGCCAGTCAGCAGAGCGAAGCGCGCGCCCGTGAGGCCGGTGAGAAGGTCAAGGAGGCCGGGCGGAACGCGAAGGACGCCGTCACGAAGTGACCGTCCAGCCGAACGGGCCGCCGGGTTGAACCCGGCGGCCCGTTCGTGCTCGGTGACGGCCAGCAGGTGGTGTCGCCGCCGGCTCGGCTGCTGTGGTCAGTCGTCGCGGTGGTCGCGCCACCACTGCTGACCGGCTTCGGGGAGGGTGTCGATCGGGTCGTAGTAGGCGTAGCGCTTGCTGAGCGCCTCCAGGTCGGCGGACTCGATGGAGGTGCGGTAGTTCTTCGTCCAGTAGGAGATGCCGCGGTCCCGGTCGTACTCGGTGACCATGTGCACCCAGCGCTTGCCGACGAAGGGCACGTCGCAGACGATCCGTGGGGTGGCGTACCCGGGCAGGTAGCCCATGATGTCGTGCTGGAGCTGCTGGGCGTGCCAGACGGGGACGCGCCAGTGCTCGGCGTTGGGGATCATGTCGCACATGTAGAAGTAGTAGGGCAGGATGCCCGCTTCGCCTTGGAGCGCGAAGCAGAGGTCGAGTAGGTCGGTGCTGGTGGCGTTGACCCCGCGCATCAGCACGCCCTGGTTGCGTACGTCGCGTACGCCGATGTCGAGGGCGGTCTGGGCGGCCCTGGCGACCAGTGGGGTGAGGGACTGGGCGTGGTTGACGTGGGTGTGGATGGCGAGGTTCACGCCGCGCCGGGCGGCGGTGCGGGCGACCCGCTCCAGACCCTCGACGACGTCGGGTTGCAGCCAGTGCTGGGGTAGGCCCATGAGTGCCTTGGTGGCGAGCCGGATGTCGCGGATGGTTTCGATCTCCAGCAGGCGCATGAGGTAGGACTCGAGGTTGCGCCAGGGCACGTTGGCCACGTCGCCGCCGGAGACGACGACGTCGCGGACTCCGGGGTGTGCCTTGAGGTAGCTGATGTGGGCGTTGTAGCGGTCGACGGGTTTGAGGGTGAGTTTGAGTTTGTCGACCGTGGGGGTGGAGTTGCCGACCAGGTCCATGCGGGTGCAGTGGCCGCAGTACTGCGGGCAGGTGGAGAGCAGTTCGGCGAGGACTTTGGTGGGGTAGCGGTGGGTGAGTCCTTCGGCGACCCACATGTCGTGTTCGTGGAGTGAGTCGCGGGTGGCGTACGGGTGTGACGGCCAGTCGGTGCGTCGGTCGGAGGCCACCGGGATCATGTAGCGCCGGATCGGGTCGGCGAGCAGCGCTTCGGTCGTGGGTGGCGCGTCCGGCGTCATGGTGTTGATCATTTGTGGGGTAACCAGCATGGACATGGTGGCCAGGGCGCGCTGGTCGGCTTCGAGGTCGGCGTAGAAGGTGTCGTCGACGGTGTCGCCGAGCACGGTGCGTAGTTGCTTGATGTTCTTGACGCAGTTGACGCGTTGCCACTGGGCGTTCTCCCACTGGTCGCGGGTGATGTCGCGCCAGCCGGGAAAGCGGGTCCAGTCGGGTTCGACGAGTGGGGTGCGGCGGTATTCGTAGGGCTGGCCGGTGCGGGCGGTGGTGGGGGCCGGCGGTGGTGCCGGGATGGTCTGCACCGGCGGTTGGGTCTGGGTCACGGCCCCTCCTCTGGTCTGTCCGGGTGGTCAGCGACCCGAAGGCTACTGGAAAAATTTCGGTAGAGAAATTAGTCTGCCGTAAGTTTTCCCGCCACGCGAGCCGAAGGCGGGGCTTCAGGCGGTCGGACAGGGGAGGTCGGCGTGACGTCACCGGTGGGCCTGCACCGCGTCGTGGAACCGGCGGGTGTGCTGCCGCAGGCTGCCTGGCGGCTGGACGCGAGTGCGGAGATCGCGCCGAACGAGGTGCGGATCCGGGTGGAGCGGTTGAACCTGGACGCGGCGAGTTTCCGGCAGTTGTCGGTCAAGCACGGTGGGGACGGTGACGCCGTGCGGGCCGAGGTGCTCGACATCATCGCCACCCGGGGGAAGATGCAGAACCCGGTGACCGGGTCGGGTGGCATGTTGATCGGCACTGTCGAGGAGGCGGGTCGTCGGTCGCCGTTGGGGTTGGCGGTGGGCGATCGGGTGGCCACGTTGGTGTCGTTGACGTTGACTCCGCTGGTGGTGACCGACGGGTTGGCCCGTTGGGACGGTCGTAGTGAGCAGGTGCCGTGCGAGGGGTGGGCGATTCTGTTCGCCCGGTCGGTCGCGGCGGTGCTGCCGACGGATCTTGATCCGCAGCTGTCCCTGGCGGTGCTGGACGTGTGTGGTGCGCCGGCGTTGACGTCGCGGGTGGTGTCGCAGTACGTGGCGCAGCGGTCGGCCGAGGGCGGTGACCGGCCGGTGGCGGTGGCGGTGGTCGGCGGGGCGGGTAAGAGCGGTTCGTTGTCGTTGGCGGCGGCGCGGCGGGCGGGTGCGGGTCGTACGGTCGGTGTGGTGCCGGTGGTCGGGGAGCGTGACGCGCTGGTGGCGGCCGGTGTTGCGGATGCGGTGGCGATGGCCGACGCGCGTGATCCGGTGGCGTTGTCGACGGCGGTGACGTCGGCGTTGGGGGTGCCGGCGGACGTGACGGTGGTGTGTGTGGATGTGCCGGGTTGTGAGCATGGCGCGGTGTTGGCGACCGCGGACGGCGGCACGGTGATCTTTTTCTCGATGGCGACGAGTTTCGCGGCGGCGGCGTTGGGTGCGGAGGGTCTGGCGGCGGACGTGACGATGCTGGTCGGTAACGGTTATGTGCCGGGGCACGCGGAGTTGGCGTTGGGTCTGCTGCGGGGTGAGCCGGGGGTGCGTGGGCTGTTCGAGGCGCGGCTGGCGGCAGACTGAGGCCATGATGAACAACCCCTCGACCTTGTATCGCGCCGGTGTGTTGCATTGTCCGGCGGATCCGTCCGCGACGGCGTTGCTGGTGCGTGATGGGCGGATCGCCTGGCTGGGTTCGGATGCGGAGGCGCCGTCGGCGGATCGGGTGGTGGATCTGGCTGGTGCGTTGGTGACGCCGGCTTTCGTGGACGCGCATGTGCATGTCAGCGACACGGGGTTGGTGTTGTCCGGGCTGGATCTGTCCGGGGTGCGTTCGGCTGGTGAGTTGTTGGACGCGGTGTCGGCGTTCGCGGCGGGGTTGCCGGCGGACGCGGTGGTGTTGGGGCACGGGTGGGACGAGTCGACGTGGTCGGTGGGGTGTCCGCCGTCGGCGGAGGAGTTGGGGCGGGCGGCGGCCGGGCGGCGGGTGTATCTGTCGCAGGCGTCGATTCATTCGGCGTTGGTGTCGTCGGCGTTGTTGGCGGCGTGTCCGGAGGCGGCCGGTGTGCCGGGGTACGACGGGTCGGGTTGGCTGCGTCGTGATGCGCATCATGTGGTGCGGGCGGTGGCGCGGGCGTCGGTGACGCGGGCGCAGCGGGTGGCGGCGCAGCGGGTGGCGTTGCGGCGGGCGGCGTCGTTGGGGATCGCGGCGGTGCACGAGTGTGGTGGGCCGGAGATTTCCGATGAGGAGGATTTCACCGGTTTGTTGGCGATTTCCGGTGCGGGGGTGCCGGAGGTGTACGGGTACTGGGGTGAGTTGGGTGGTGCGGCTCGGGCGCGGGAGTTGGGTGCGGTCGGTGCCGGTGGTGATTTGTTCGCTGATGGTGCGTTGGGGTCGCGTACGGCGTTTCTGTCGGAGTCGTACGCCGATGGTGACGGGTGTGGTCACGGTTATCTGAGCGCGGACCAGGTCCGTGATCATTTGTTGGATTGTGCGGCGCATGGGATGCAGGGCGGGTTCCATGCGATCGGTGACGCGGCGGTGTCGACGGTGTTGGAGGGTTTCGCGGCGGCGGCCCGGCAGGTGGGTACGGATCGGTTGCGGGCGGCGCGGCATCGGGTGGAGCACGCGGAGATCGTGGATCGGCGGTTGATCGCCGGGTTCGTGGAGTTCGGGGTGGTGGCGTCGATGCAGCCGGCGTTCGACCGGTTGTGGGGTGGCGCGGGTCGGATGTATGAGGCGCGGTTGGGGTTGGCGCGGGCGTTGGCGTCGAATCCGATGGGTGCGATGCACGGGGTGGGTGTGGCGTTGGCGTTCGGGTCGGATTCGCCGGTGACGCCGTTGGATCCGTGGGGTTCGGTGCGGGCGGCGGTGGCGCATCACAACCCGGTGCAGCGGATGAGTGTGCGGGCTGCGTTCGCGGCGCATACCCGGGGTGGTTGGCGGGCGGTGCATCTGGACAGCGAGGGGGTTCTGGCGTTGGGTGCGCCGGCGACGTTCGCGGTGTGGTCGACGCCGGCTGGGGTGGAGCGGGGGTTGCCGGTGTTGCAGGCCGAGGATCCGGAGGCGCGGGGTGCGGATGATCCGACGCCGTTGCCGGTGTGCCGGCGCACGGTGTTGCGTGGCGAGGTGATTTATGAGGAAGGGTCCGCGTGACTGGGAAGCTTGATCTGGATCCGGTGCTGGTGGCGCGGGCGCGTCAGTTGGCGCGGCGGGCCGGGCAGCCGGTGGTGGAGTTGGCGCGTAGCCATACGACGGTGTCGGTGGAGCGGGCGGTGCTGCGGCTGGCGGGGGTGGCCGGTGCTGATCCGGATGGCATTCCGTGGGTGAACCGTCTGGTGGAGGCGGTGGTGGCGGATGTCGGTTTGGGTCACGGGGTGGCGCTGCCGGTGTTCGACGCGTTGGTGCGGGAGCAGTGCGCGGATGTGACGTTGTTGGCGCAGAAGGCGGCGGCGGGGTCGGTGCGGTTCGTGGTGCCGTCTGGTCGGGCGGCGACGGCGGCGCGGCGGGCGGCGCGGCGGGCGGTGGCGGCGGGGATTCGGCGTATCGATCGGCGGCGGGCCGAGCGGGAGCGGTTGGTGCGGCGGTTCGGGGATCCGCCGCGGCGGCCGTGGATTTATCTGATCGTGGCGACGGGGGACATCTACGAGGACATCCCGCAGGCGCAGGCGGCGGCGCGGGCCGGGGCGGATGTGATCGCGGTGATCCGGTCGACGGGGCAGTCGTTGCTTGATTACGTGCCGGAGGGTGCGACGCGGGAGGGGTTCGCCGGCACGTACGCGACGCAGGAGAACTTCCGGTTGATGCGGGCGGCGTTGGATGTGTCGTCGAAGGAGTTGGGCCGGTATGTGCGGCTGACGAACTACGCGTCGGGGCTGTGTATGCCGGAGATGGCGACGTTGGCCGGGTTGGAGCGTCTGGACATGATGCTCAACGATTCGATGTACGGGATTCTGTTCCGGGACATCAATCCGGTGCGGACGTTCGTGGACCAGCGGTTCTCGCGGCAGGTGCACGCCCGGGCGGGGATCATCATCAACACCGGTGAGGACAACTATCTGACCACTGCGGACGCGGTGGACGAGGCGCACACGGTGACGGTGTCGCAGTTGCTCAACGAGTACTTCGGGCATGAGGCGGGGTTGGCGGACTGGCAGTTGGGGTTGGGGCACGCCTTCGAGATCAACCCGGATGTGCCGGAGTCGTTGCGGTTGGAGTTGGCGCACGCGTTGTTGGCGCGGGAGTTGTTCCCGGATGCGCCGTTGAAGTGGATGCCGCCGACGAAGCACATGACCGGTGACGTGTTCCGGGGGAATCTGCTGGATGGTTTCTTCAACCTGGTGGGTGCGCTGACCGGGCAGGGGATTCTGCTGGTGGGGATGATGACGGAGGCGGTGGTGACGCCGTGGTTGTCGGACCGGGACATCGCGTTGCAGAACGTGCGGTACGTGTTGGGTGCGGCGGGCGGGATGGCGGAGGATTTCCGGCCGGTGCCGGGCGGGTTCGTGCAGCAGCGGGCGAACCGGGTGTTGTCCGAGGCGGTGGAGTTGTTGGAGCGCATCGGTGAGCAGTCGTTGTTGACGGCGATCGCCGAGGGCACGTTCGGGATCATGAGGCGGCCGGCGGATCGGGGTAAGGGTCTGGACGGGGTGGCGCGGCATGAGCCGGGTTACTACAACCCGGCGACGGAGATTCTGGAGCAGTCGTCGTGAGTGGTGGCGGTGTCGTGCGGCCGTACGGGGACACCACGGGTGACGGCATGGTGCAGGTGTCGTTCACGTTGCCGGTGCCGCATGACAAGCGGGCCGAGGGTGCGGCGGCGCAGTTGGCCAACAAGATGGGTATCGACCCGGCGATGGTGGTGCACGCGAAGCCGATCGGTGACGGGTTCACGTTCTTCGTGGTGTACGGGCGGGTGAACCATCTGGTGGACCTGTCGGCGGTGCGGGTGGTGGAGCGGGATTTTCCGTTGCTGAGCGCCAAGGAGGTCAACGCGATCGTCAAGCGGCGGTTGCGGCGCAAGTTGTCGGTGGTGGGGGCGTGTATCGGCACGGACGCGCACACTGTCGGCATCGACGCGATCCTCAATGTGAAGGGCATCGCGGGGGAGAAGGGTCTGGAGTACTACCGGGAGTTGTCGGTGACGAACCTGGGTGCGCAGGTGAGTGTGCCGGAGTTGGTGGAGGCGGCGCGGGTGGCGCGCGCCGACGCGGTGTTGGTGTCGCAGGTGGTGACGCAGCGGGACGCGCATGTGCACAACACGCGGGAGATGTCGGCGGCGTTCCGGGAGGCGATGCCGGCGGGTCGGCGGCCGTTGCTGGTGGTGGGTGGGCCGCGGTTCGACGAGTCGCAGGCCGCCGAGCTGGGGGTGGATCGGATCTTCGGTCGGGGGACGACTCCGGGTGAGGTGGCGTCGTACCTGGTCCATGCGTTGATCACGGGCAGGGAGGCGAGGGTGGCATGACGGATCCGCGGTTGGGTGTGACGGTGACGCATCGGCGGTATGTGCCGTACGCGTACGCGCACTATGCGGGCAACCTGGTGGACGGGGCGTACGCGTTGGGTCTGTTCGGGGATGTGGCCACCGAGGTGTGTATCCGCACCGACGGTGATGAGGGGTTGTTCGCGTCGTATTCGGATGTGCAGTTCCGGGCGCCGATGAGGGCCGGTGACGTGTTGGAGGTGGTGGCGACGGTGACGCGGGTGGGTAGCCGGAGCCGCACCATCGACTTCGAGGCGCGGGTGGTGTGTCGGGGTCGGCCGGATCGGGGTGAGTCTGCGGCGGAGGTGTTGGCGGAGCCGTTGGTGGCGGTGACGGCGACCGGCACGGTGGTCGTGCCCGCTGCGGCGTGAGTGTCGCGGTCTGCGCCGACGTCGGTTCGACGTACACGAAGGTCGCGGTGGTCGACCTTGACGGTGGTGGGTTGGTGTCGGCGGCGGCGGCGCCCACCACGGTGGGCTCGGATGTGTGGTATGGGCTGGCCGCGGCGGTGGGTGCGGCCTGCGCGGGGGTGACCTCGGGTGAGGTGCCGTGGTTGGTGTGTTCGTCGGCCGGGGGTGGGTTGCGGCTGGCGGTGATCGGTTACGAGCCGTTGGTGACGGCGCAGGCGGGTCGCCGGGTGGGTCTGTCGGCGGGGGCCGACGTGGTGCATGTGGCGGCGGGGCGGCTGGGTCGGGCCGAGTTGACGGCGTTGCGGGCGGCCCGCCCGGACGTGGTGTTGCTGGTGGGTGGCACCGATGGTGGGGACGCGGACACGTTGACGCACAACGCGACGCGGCTGGCGCGGGCACGGTGGCGGGTGCCGGTGGTGTTGGCGGGCAACGTCGACGTGCGGGACGAGTTGGGCGGGTTGTTGGCCGCGGCCGGGGTGCCGGTGACGGTGGCGGACAACGTGTTGCCCCGCATCGGGGTGTTGGCGCCGGAGTCGGCGCGGGCGGCGATCCGGCAGGTGTTCCTGCGGCATGTCATCGGCGGTAAGGGGTTGTCGCGGGGTGGCCGGTTCGCGCGGCTGGTGCGGGCGGCGACGCCGGATGCGGTGCTGTCGGGGGTGGAGGTGCTCGCCGACGTGGCCGGTGGTGACCTGGCGGTGGTCGACGTGGGTGGGGCGACCACGGACGTGTACTCGGTGCTCACCCCGGACGAGCGGGCCAGCGGGCCGGGCCGGGAGGTGGCCGGGGAGTTGTGGCGGGCCCGGACGGTGGAGGGGGATCTGGGGGTGCGGTGGAGCGCGCCGGGGGTGGTGCGGGCGGCTGTGGAGGAACGTCTGGTCTCGGCGGCCGATGGTGACGCGTTGGCGGTGGACGCGGCGGTGCGGGCCGCCGATCCGGGGTTGTTGCCGGTCGACGCCGCCGGGCGGGCGGTCGACGCACAGTTGGCGGCGTTGGCGGCGACGGTGGCGTTGCGTCGGCATGCCCGTGGGGTGGGCACCGGTGAGCGGGCCGGTCGGGATCTGCGGGACGTGCGGCTGCTGGTCGGTTCCGGTGGGGTGTTGCGGCATGCCCCGGGCGGCGACGCGGCGGGGGTGTTGGCGGCGGTGTTGACCGATCATGCCGGTGGGTGGGCGTTGCCTCGGGCGGCCCGGCCGGTGGTGGACACCGACTATGTGTTGGCCGCTGCGGGGTTGCTCGCCGAGGAGCATCCGGTGGCGGCGCGGGCGCTGGTGCGGCCGTTGCTGGGGTGAGCAGGGTGGACGGTGGCCGGTCGGGAGCGACACGCCGAGGGCGGTGCGACGACTCGTCGGGGGTGGGTTGACAAGCCCGGGGGTGGGCCACGTACCGTCTTTGAGTCCTACCACGGGAAGCGGCTGTTGTTCGCTTCGTCCCTTCGTCCGCTGGCCGAGCGACACGGTGCATCGTCAGTCGCGGCGGCCAGGTCCAGCGGGCGGGGGTCGGCGGGGCGGCGCGAACCGGCCGCGGTTACCGGTGTACGGGCAGGATGGGGTGCACGGCCAGTAGACAACGGCCAGGCGGAGACAGCCAGTCATCGTCCGGTCGGTCCGAAGGTCGGCGTGTCACATTCCGCCGCACCGGCCGGGAGGGGCCTGGGAGCATCGGGGCGCGGCGTATGCCGCGCCCCGACTTCGTGGGTGACCATCGCCACTGACCGACGCAGCGGCGGCGGGAGGGGCCGATGCGGACGCGGTGCGTCGAGCATCCGTCGGGTCGCCCCGCACCCGCTGACGATCAGCGTCAGCGGGTAGCCTTCGGCGCGTGATCGCGTCCGACCCGCCCGTGACGACCGTGGACCGTGCCGCCGGATCCCACCCGCCGACGCCCGTGCCGGTGGCCGGGCCGGTGCGCCTGCCGGTGGCGGTGGTCATGGCGGTGGCCGCCGGGCTGGCGCTGCTGCTGGCCTTCCCGCCGTACGGGTGGTGGCCGCTGGCACCGGTCGGGGTGGCCCTGCTGGCCGCGGCGACGCACCGGCGGCGGCTGCGGGCCGGTGCCGGGTTGGGTTTTTTAGCCGGTCTGACCCTGTTCGCGCCGATGCTGGCCTGGACGAACCTGCACACCGGCTACCTGCCGTGGGTGCTGCTGTCGCTGTTGCAGGCGGCGTATGTGGCGCTGCTGGGTGCGGCCACGGCGTGGGTGTCGCCGCTGGTCGACCGGTTCCCGGCGGGGTGGCCGGCGGTGACCGGTGTGTTGTGGGTGGGGCAGGAGGCGTTGCGTGACCGGACACCGTTCGGCGGGTTCCCGTGGGGGCGGTTGGCGTTCGGTCAGGACGAGTCGCCGCTGCTGCGGCTGGCCGCGGTGGGCGGTGCGCCGCTGGTGACGTTCGCGGTGGCGGTGGCCGGTGGGCTGCTGGTCACCGGTGTCTGGTGGGCGGCGCGGGCCCGTCGAGTCGACGGCCGGGGGTGGTGGGTGCCCGCCGCCGGGTGCGCGGCGACGGTGGTGCTGCTGCTCGCCGGTGGGCTGCTGGTGCCGGTGGCGACGACCCGCGACGCGACGAGCGTGACGGTGGCGATCGTGCAGGGCAACGTGCCACGGCTCGGGTTGGACTTCAACGCGCAGCGGCAGGCCGTGCTCGACAACCACGTCGACGCCACCATCGCCCTGGCCGCCGAGGTGGCCGCCGGTGCCCGACCCCGACCGGATCTGGTGGTGTGGCCGGAGAACTCCAGCGACATCGACCCGCTGCGCAACGCCTCGGCCGGGGCCCGGATCTCCGCCGCCGCGGACGCGGTCGGGGTGCCGATCCTGGTGGGTGCGGTGCTGTTCGGGCCGCAACAGGGGCAGGTGCGCAACGCGGGACTGCTGTGGCGGCCCGGCAGCGGCCCCGACCTGGAGCAGCTGTACATCAAACGTCATCCGGTGCCGTTCGCCGAGTATGTGCCGCTGCGTCGCATCGCCCGGATGGTCAGCGACCAGGTCGACCGGGTGCGGGCCGACTTCGTGGCCGGCACCGAGGCGGGGGTGGTGCACAGCGGGCCGGTGGTGCTCGGCGACGTGATCTGTTTCGAGGTCGCCTACGACGGGCTGGTCCGCGACACCGTCGTCGGTGGGGCGCAGCTGTTGGTGGTGCAGACCAACAACGCCACCTTCGACGAGGCGGAGGCCCGCCAGCAGTTGGCCATGGTGCGGCTGCGGGCGGTCGAGCACGGCCGTGCCGCGTTGATGGCCTCCACGGTCGGAGTGTCCGGGTTCGTCGCCCCGGACGGGCGGGTAAGCGACGCCACCGGGTTCAATACCCGCGCGGTCGTGGTGCGGCAGCTTCAGCTGACCGAGGGACGCACGCTGGCCACCCGGGTCGGGGTGCTGCCGGAGGTGGTGCTGGCCGGGCTGGCGGTGGCCGCGCTGGCCGGCGCGGCGGTGCTGCGGCGCCGGCGGGACGGCTGAACCGCACCGGTGGCCGCCCACCCGGGGTGAGGGGGCAGCGGTGAGGCACGGAACGGACATCCGGCCGGTGACGACCGGGGTGCCCGGCGTGGGTCGGGTGCTGGTGGTCATCCCCACCTACAACGAGGCCGACAACGTCACCGCGATCGTGCGGCGGGTCCGCCGGGCCGCACCGCAGGTGGACATCCTCATCGCCGACGACAACAGCCCCGACGGCACCGGCGAGATCGCCGAGGGCATCGCCCGCACCGACCAGCGGGTGCACGTGCTGCACCGGCAGGGCAAGCAGGGACTCGGCGCGGCGTATCTGGCCGGGTTCGCGTGGGCGCGGCGGCGTGGGTTCGACGCGGTGGTGGAGATGGACGCCGACGGCTCACACGCCCCGGAGGACCTGCCGGCGTTGCTGGCGGCGGCCCGCGACGCCGACGTGGTGATCGGCTCGCGGTGGACCCGGGGTGCCCGGGTGGTCAACTGGCCGCTGCGGCGGCTGCTGCTGTCGCGGTGCGGCAACCTGTACGCGCGGTTGGCGTTGGGGATGCCGGTCGCCGACGCCACCGGCGGCTACCGGGTCTACCGGGCCGGGGTGTTGGACGCCCTGGACCTGGATTCGGTGTGTTCGCAGGGGTACTCGTTTCAGGTGGAGTTGTCGCGGCTGGCGCACCGGGCGGGGGCGCGGATCGTGGAGGTGCCGATCACCTTCGCCGAACGGGAACGCGGCGCCAGCAAGATGAGCCCGCTGATCGTCGTGGAGGCGTTGTGGCGGATCACCGGTTGGGCGTTGCGTGACCGGCGCACCGCGGTGCGGCGGGGACTGCACGGGGTCACCGCCGGGCAGGCGCGGTGGCCCTGAGCGGGCGGCGTGTCATGCTGGACAGACCAGACGGCTGCGCCGCCGGGCGCGCCGCGACGACGAGGCGCCGTGAGGCGGATGGGGTGATATGCGCCGAGCACTGAGGTTCGTACCGTTGGCTCTGCTGGTGTCCACGGCCGTGGAGATCGCCGTTTTCGTGGCGGTGGGTCGGGCGTTCGGGTTCGGTACGGCGATGCTGCTGGTCTTCGCGGCTTCGCTGCTGGGCCTGGTGCTGCTGCGCCGGGAGGGTGTGCGGGCGTGGCGCGGTTTCCAGCAGGCGGCCCAGGCGGGTCGGCCCCCCGGTCGGCAGGTGACCGACGGGCTGGTGGGGCTGCTCGGCGCGCTGCTGCTGGCGACCCCGGGCCTGGTCAGCAGTGTGGTGGGGTTGTTGTTGCTGGTGCCGCCGGTGCGCGGGTTGATCCGTGGTGGGGTGCAGCGGGCCGCCGAGCGGCGGGTGTCGTCGATGACCGCCGGTGACCTGTTCGGGCCACGCCGGGTGCGGGTGTATCGGGGTGGGCCGCAGCAGCCGCCACCGTCGCAGCCCACGACGTCGCCGACGCCCGGCACGGCCGTCGAGGGGGAAGCCATCGAGGGTGAGATCGTGGAGCCGCGCTGACGCGGCCGGACACGACGGTGCCCCCGGGGAATTCCCGGGGGCACCGTCGACGTTTCGCCGTCAGGCACGACCGCGACGGGTGCGGACCTCCTGCAGCCGCTCGGCGAGGATGTCCTCCAGTTCGGCGATCGAACGCCGCTCCAGCAGCATGTCCCAGTGGGTGCGCGGCGGCTTGGCCTTCTTCTGCTCCGGCTCACTGCCGTCGACGAGTCGGGCCACGCTGCCGTCGAACTTGCATTCCCAGGTGGTCGGCACCTCGGCGTCGACGGCGAACGGCACCTCGAACTGGTGACCCTTGGCGCACAGGTACTCGCGGGTCTGCCGCGGCGCGAGCTCCGTGTTGCGGTCGGACTCGTAGCTGACCGCGCCCAGCCGGCTACCGCGCAGCATACGCTCGCCCATGATCGACTTCCCCTCTTCGGTGGTGCAGGTCCTATCGGTGTAACGGTCCGTCTCCGTCGGGCCATTCCCACGGCCACGCCTCGACGCCCGCAGACCCGGGTGCGCAGTCAAGGGTAACCGGCCATGACGTACGCCCGGCGGGGTCGTCCCAGCCGGGTCGTCTCAGCGGACCGTCGCCGCCAGCGGGAATGGTAACCGGCGCGGGCCAGGTGGCGGGGACGCGACGGCAGACGCGCCGCGTCGTAGCCGAAGGTGTCGCGGCACGGTCAGCCGGTTCGGGGTGTCGGCGGCAGCGGCAACGGCAGCCCGGGCAGGCCGTCGATGCTGGTGGCGATGTCGTCCTTGCCGGCGAAGTAGGTGTCCAGCGACGCGTCGTCCTCCCGGCCGAACCGGCGGGCGTGCAGGTCCCGGTCACCGTCGTAGGTCATCAGCGGCACCGCGAACCCGCAGGTGTCGCGGATCAGCCGGGCGTGCACCACGATGATCGCCCGGAGGCCGTGCTGGGTGGTGTCGATGTCGGTGAAGCGTGCCAGCAGGTCGGGAAAGCGGGGGTCGTCACGGAACACCGGCTCGCCCCGGCCGTGCACCCGCACGATGGTGGGCGGGCCGGTGAAGGCGCACCACATCAGCGTGATACGGCCGTTCTCCCGCAGGTGGGCGATGGTCTCGGCGTTGCCGCCGGCGAAGTCCAGATAGGCCACCGTCTGCTCGTCGAGCACCGTGAGGCTGCCGCGCAGCCCCTTGGGCCTGTCCGTAGCTTCCAGCGAAAAACCAACGCTAAGGTCCATTGATCTTCGTGGTGGGTGACCCGTAGCGTGCCGTCCGTTCGGTGACGGTCGCTGTGCGGGCGGTGGTGGGTGGCGACTCGGGATGTGTTCTCCGAGGAGGAGCTGGCGCGGCTTCGGGGGTTCCCGGAGGTCACGCGGGCTGAGTTGATCCGCTACTTCACGGTGACCGGCCCGGACGAGGCGTTCCTGCGGAAGTTCCGGACCGGCCGCAACGTGCTGGGCGCGGCGGTGCAGTTGTGCACGCTGCCGTGGTTGGGGTTCGTGCCGGACGAGGTGGTCTCGGCGCCGGCGGCGGTGGTGGGCCGGTTGTCGCAGCGGCTGGGTGTGCCGATGGGCGAGTTGCGCGGCTACGGGGAGCGGGAGCAGACCCGCACGGATCATCTGCGGCAGGTGGTGGCGTACTGCGGGTGGCGGGCGATGGACACCGCCGAGTGGAAGGACCTGGACGAGTTCCTGTTCGCGCGGGCGATGGAGCACGACTCGCCGAAGCTGCTGTTCCGGCTGGCCTGTGAGTATCTGATCTCGTCGCGAGTGGTGCGGCCCGGTGTGGTGCACCTGCTGGAGCACGTGGCCACGGCGCGGGCCCGGGCGCGGGCGGAGACGTGGACGCGGGTGGCGCATCTGCTGACCGACCGTCGCCGGGCGGAGCTGGACCTGCTGCTGGTGCCCGACGCCTACCTCGGGCGCACCCCTCTCGCCTGGTTGGGGGTGGGGCCGACGTCGTCGAGTCCGATGGCGGTGAAGGCGGAGTTGGAGAAGCTGGCCTACCTGCGCCGCCTGGACGCGCACACCCTGGACTTGTCGATGCTGCCGACCGAGCGTCGCCGGTTCCTGGCGGGCGTGGGGCGGCGGCTGACCGGGCAGGCGTTGCAGCGCCGCGAGCCGGAGCGGCGGTATCCGATCCTGTTGACCCTGCTCGCCCAGTCCGCCGTTGATGTCCTCGATGAGACGTTGCTTCTGTTCGACCAGGCCGTCTCCGGACGTGAGTCGGCCGCGCGGCAGAAGGTCGTCGAGGCCCTGGCGGAGCGCGCTAAGGGTGGGGAGAACCGGCAGGCCCTGCTCGACGAAATCCTGACCATCGTGCTCGACCCAGGAGTGGGTGATGAGCAGATCGGTGGGCTGCTGCGCGGCCGGATCGGGATGGAGCGGATGCGCGCGGCCTGGACCGAGCGGCGTGAGCGGCTGCCGCGTGATCACGGGCATTTGGCGATGATGCACGCCTCGATGACCTACCTGCGCCAGTTCGCCCCGGCTGTGCTGGCGGCGGTGCGGTTTGCCGGCGGGCCGGGCACCGAGCAGCTCTTGCAGGCGGTGGCGGTGCTGGCGGAGTTGTACGCGACCGGGACCCGGAAGGTGCCGGCCGGGGCGCCGGTGGGGTTCGTGCCCACGAGGTGGGCCGGGTACCTGGCCGCTGCGGCGGAGGCCGGGAACGTGACCGAGTATCGGCACTACTGGGAGATCGCGGTGCTGATTGGCCTGCGCGATGGGCTGCGCTCCGGTGATGTGTTCGTGCCAGGGTCGCGGCGGTACGCCGACCCGGCGTCGTTCCTGCTGACCGCTGAGGCGTGGGCGCCGCAGCGCACCGAGTTCTGCCACCTGGTCGGCAAGCCGGCCCCCGCCGCCGACGCCCTCGCACAGGCCGACGAGGAGCTGCATACCGCCCTGGCCGACCTGGAGACCCAGCTGGCCAAGGGCGATCCGGGCGAGGTGCGGCTCACCGACGACGGGGAGCTGATCATCCCGCCGTTGACGGCCGAGGACGTACCGGCCGAAGCCGACGCGCTACGCGCCGAGCTGGCCGCGATGCTGCCCCACCTACCTCTCGCGTCGGTGCTGGTGGAGGTCGACGCGCGGACCGGGTTCACCGACCATCTGGTGCACGCGGGCGGGAAGGTGAACCGGCCGGCGGAGCTCAAGCGCAACCTGCTGTATGTGATCATCGCCGAGGCCACCAACATGGGCCTGTCCGCGATGGCCGAGTCCTGCGGCGTACCGTACGACGTCCTCGCGTGGACCGCCGAGTGGTACTTCCGACCCGAGACTCTGGAGGCGGCCAACGCCGCGGTGGTGAACTACCATCACCGGCTGCCGTTGACCCGGGCGTTCGGGTCGGGGGCGCTGTCGTCATCCGACGGGCAGCGGTTTCCCGTGAAGGGCAAGTCCATCACCGCGCGGCACCTGTCGCGGTATTTCGCCCGCGGGCAGGGCGTGTCGACCTACACCCACGTCTCCGATCAGCATTCGACGTTCGACACGAAGGTCATCGTGGCCACCGCCCCGGAGTCGCACTACGTCCTGGACGGGCTGCTGGGCAACGCCACGGACCTGCCGACGTTCGAGCACGCCACCGACACCCACGGCGCCACCCTGGCCAACTTCGCCCTGTTCGACCTGGTCGGCAAGCAGCTCTCGCCGCGCATCCGCGACCTGGGGAAGATCACCCTCTACCGCACGGGCGCGAAGGCCGACGTCCTGGCCCGGTATCCGCGGTCGGGCCCGCTGCTGACCCGCCGGCTGAACACCGACCTCATCGTCAGCATGTGGGACGACCTGCTGCGGGTCGCCGCCTCGGTGCAGGGCGGGCATGCCACCGCCGCCCTGGTGGTCGGGAAGCTGTGCTCGTCGAAGCGGCAGCAGAACGCCCTCACCTCGGCGATCAAGGAGTACGGGGCGCTGCGCCGCACCGTGTACGCGGCCCGGTACTTGGCTGACGAGACCTACCGGCGCAGGATCGCCCGGCAGTTGAACAAGGGCGAAAACCTGCACGCCCTGCGCCGCTCCCTGGCCTACGCCGGGGAGGGGGCGATCCGCCGCCGGCACCACGAGCAGCAGACCGAGCAGATGTGGTGCCTGACCCTGGCCACCAACGCCATCGTCTGCTGGTCACCGAATACCACGGCCTCGCCGTCGGCGCGCTGCGCACCGGCGGCCGCCAGGTCGACGACGAGGTCCTCGCCCACATCTGGCCCACCCATCACGCCAATGTGCACTTCTACGGCACCCACTCCGTGGACATCGACGGCGAACTCGCCCAGCTCGACGCCGACGGCTACCGGCCGCTGCGCCTACCCGGTCCGGCGGAGTTCGCCTGAGCCGGCCCCGGGTAGCCGCCGTTGCCGGCGGGGGTTGCGGTCATACTGCGCGGGCGGGCAACGTCGACGGTTGAGGTCTCGACCGGATCCTCTACTCGAGTTCGACGCGCGCCGCATGCAACGCTGAGGCGCGTCGGCGCGTGGGGCTGGCGAAGGCTGCCAGTCCGGTGAGCAGGAGCGCGGTGCTGACGGCCCAGGATGCCGGGTCTGTGTCGCTGCGGGCTGGCCAGTCCAGCGGCGGAAGGTCGGTGCCGGTGCCCGCGACGACCAAACCGATGCCGAAGGCCGTGATCGGGACCATCCAGCCCATGCTGAGGCGGAAGGCGGCGGCTCCGAGCAGGGAGTAGCCGAGCAGGCCCAGGTAGTTGCGTAGCGCGCCGGGTTCGGTGATGGTGCCGGTGAGCGGCTGGGCTGCCCAGGCGACCAATGCGGCGCCGATGAGGACGGCCGCGGCCAGGTAGAGCAGGTCGTACAGGTCGACGCGGCGCACGGCGAGGTGTTCCTGCATCGGCAGCGCCGACCACGCTGCGGCGGTGGTGAGGTAGGCGGTGATCGCGGGCAGAACGGCGGCCCAGGGTAGCGGGATCGGCTCGCTGGCGCCGATGAACAGGTGTTGGCCTGCGAGCTCGCGGGCGACGACTGCGACGGTGATGAGGGCCAGCAGCAGGGGCGCCGCTCGTCGGGACTTCAGGAGTAGTCGGGGGCCGATCATGTGAACGACTGCGGGGCCAGGGAGCAGGTACGCACGGCGCCGGCGTGGGCGGTGAGCCACTGCTGCTGGTTTCTCAGGGGCAGACTGAGGAAGTTCACTTTGGCCTGCTGCTGGTCGGGGGTGCGTGGTGTGAACAGGTTGTCGTCGCCGACGGCCCACGCCACGACGAGTTGCGCCATGGCGTGAGCGGTGTTGTCCCGTCGAGGCCCGTGGGCGCATGAGTCGACGCCGAGGGCGGCGATGGCGATGTCGAGGCTCGCGCGGTCGTAGTGCTCGACGGTGGGGGCGTCGAGGGCGTAGGCGATCGCGCCTGGTGTGGGTAGGCCGCCCACGCCTCGGGGGCGCTGTTCCACCCGGCTAATGGCGAATGGTGTGGCGGCTAGGCGCTGGGTGATCGCCTGCGCCCGCTGACTGATCGGCGAGAAGCTGTTGGCGAAAGCGGGATGGATGCACACCTGGGGTGAGCTGCCGGAGCAGGACCAGACGATGTGGCGGTTCACGTCGACGTAGCGGCCGTTCTCGCCGATGACGATCGCGGCGCCGCTGACGGCCAAGGCCAGGGACGCCCCGACTGCCGGGATCACCACTCGGGCCGAGGAGCGCACCTTGACGGCGGCCAGGGCCAGGGCCAGCAGCGCCAGGCCGGTGAACCACAGCATCTGGCCGCGCATGGTCGGAGCATGCGGTGCGCTGAACGGTGGGATCAGCTCGACGGTGAACGGGAACATCGCGTACCAGGTGCCGTACTGCCCGAGGTTCCAGGTGGTGGCCAGGTAAGTGACCAGCGCGGCGATGAACGGGGTGAACCGACCTGGCAGCAGCACGCCCACGCCGTAGGCGACACAGATGGCGGCGGTGAAGCCGACCCCGGCCGAGGCCAGCCACCACCAGAACGGGCCACCCCACGTCGCGGTCGCCGCCGTGGGCACCAGCGTCACCATCGCGACCAGGGCGTAGGCCACGGTGGCGCATGCCGCCAGCACGCCGGCCTCGACCAGCGGCGCCTGCGCCGGATCGCGGCCCGCCAGCAGCCAGGCGTGGCGTGCGGCGCGGCGCTGCGAGCGGCCTCCCGCCCAGGCGGCAACACCCACGGCCAGCGGAGCCATCAGCACCGGGGCGCTCGTCACCGCGCCGGTGGCGTACGACCAGACATTGTCCGCGCTCATCTGGGCGCGGGCCATGAACACGCCGATCCCTACCAGGACAGGCAGGCTCCACAAGCCCGGCCCTCGGCGCAGCTCGATGCGGACCGGGGTCACGCGCGCACCGCCGGCTGCCGCAGCGCGGCCAGATAGCCGCGCTCCAGATCGCTGTCCCCGTCCGTTCCTGTCCTGGCAAGGCCTTCCAGCCCGGCCACCGTCCCGGTGAACACCACCGAACCCTCGTTGAGCACGATCAGGGTGTCCGCGACGTGCTGGGCGTCGTCCACCACGTGCGTACTGACCAGCACGGCGGCCGTGTCGGCAACCTTCCGCAGGACACGACGCAGCTCGATGCGCTGCTGAGGATCGAGACCGGCCGCCGGCTCGTCGAGAATGAGCAGCGCCGGCTCGTGCACGATCGCCTGCGCGATACCGGCCCGGCGCAGCAGCCCGCCTGACAAGCTGCCCATGCGTGAGGCGGCCCGCCCGGACAGATTCATCAACCGCAGCGCCCGGTCCACCTTCACGCCGATGTCTCGCTCCGGTACGCCCTTAAGCCAAGCGGCGTAGCCGACGAAATCCCGGACGGTGTAGCCGGGGTAGTGTGACACCGTCTGTGGCAGGAAACCGATTCGCGCCGCGACGGCCCGAAGACCGCCGCGGCGCAGCACATCACGACCGAGAACGTGAAGGTTCCCCGCCACCGGACGCTTGAGACCCACGATGGTGTGCAGCAGTGTCGTCTTCCCGGCCCCGTTCGGGCCCAACAGAACCGTCACCCCGCACGGAACCACGACGTCGAGATTGCGAAACACATTCCGCTTCCCGTACCGCTGCGCCAGTCCGTGTCCGATGACTGGGTCATCCATCGCGGGCCCCCCGAATGCGTCAGGATCAGCACGTGGTCACCTGAAGGTTGCCGGTGTCCTCATAGGTCGGGTGAGAGGTGAAAAATGAACGACCGTAGTAGTTCGCGGTCCGTCCGCCGTCGCAGCTGCTGGTCTCAGCGTAGTAGACGGTGCCCGTGTAGTGGTCGTCGTAACTGGACACCACCGGGTCGGGCAGAACGCTCACGTTCCTCTTGATCTCGATGCGGAAGGTGCGGGTCGCGGACGTGGAGCAGTACGCGTCGTTGTAGGCAGTCATGTAGCCGCCGCTCTGGGAAATCACCGGGTTGCCCTGGGAGCAGCCCGACGGGTTCGCCCATGCCGGACTGGCCACCGCGATAGTGGACAGCCCGAGGGCGACCGTCATCACGGCCGCCGTCGATCGCCTCATGCGATTCTCCGATCCTCGCTACGGATGGCACATGCGCATGGCCGTGATGATGACTAGTCGAATTCACCCAAGCACTGTCAGTCGCCGCCGTCAATGGCTGACGATTCGCTGTCTGCCATTTGCATGACTTGGAGGTCCGCTCCCTGCCTGGAGACGCACGAGAATTAAAGACGAAGAGAGTATCTCCGACTCATGCGTCTATGTGCGCCAATTTCCCTTGCAGGGGCATGTCGACGCAGTGACGCCGCCACCCGGCAATCTCACGTCCCCTGGGCAAGAACGTGCCGATCATGACAGCCGACCGCCGCGGCTTCTCAGCGCTCACTGCCCAGCGTGGGGCCCGCCTCGGCCACGCGGAGAGGTGCTGAGCAGAGGATCGTACAGGGCGAGGTCGGGCGCGGGCCGGGTGTCGTCGGGCAGGGCGGCGATCTGGGCGGCGAGGCGCGGCTGCGCTAACTGCGGTGGCAGCAGTTCGGGCAGTGCCTTGTATATGGTGCTGCGCGAGACGCCGACGAGCTTGGCGATGGCGCTGATGGACCGGTCCGGCTCGGTGAGCAATTGGCGGGCGTAGGCGAGCTTCTCCGGGGTCATCGCCGGTGGCCGGCCCAAGCGCTGGCCGCGGGCGCGGGCGGCGGCCAGGCCCTCGTTGGTGTTGGCCACGATGATCGTGCGGATGAACTCGGCCAGGGCGGCGAAGACGTGGAAGACGAACATGCCGCCGGCGGTGGTGGTGTCCAGCTTCTCGTGCAGCGACAGGAACCCCACCCCCTGGCGCTTGAGTCGACCCACGATGCCGATCAGGTCCTCCAGGGACCGGCCGAGCCGATCCAGCGACACCACGGTCAGGGCATCACCGGGCCGGGCGTAGTCGAACATCCGGGCCAGCTCCGGCCGGTCGGCGTTCTTGCCCGAGGCCTTGTCGAAGAAGCAGCGCGCGCAGCCGGCCGCAGTCAGCGCGGCCTCCTGGCGGGCGAGGTTCTGCTCGCGGGTCGACACCCGGCCGTAGCCGACGAGCACCCCGGCAAGCGGAGCGGGCGCGAGAAGGTCCACCGGAACGGGCGTGGGGGTGGTCATGCCATCCATGGTGCCCAACAAACGCTGCGGCGGATTCTTGGACACGCCCGGTTTCTGGACAGGTTTGTTGGACAGCCCTGACCGATCGCCGATCTACTTTTTGATCTTGTTCGGGAAACGGTCGATTCTCGGACACCCCTGCGCCAAGTCCTGCCCGCATTCGCATTCGCCGACGCCGGACCGTCACTCACCACCACGCCCGATCGATGCACAAGGCGAAGGGGTCGCGCGTCGACGGCCCGGTGCCACCTCTGCCGCACCACCGTCAACGACGCGCAGCATGTGGCCGGCACCCGGGGGGTGGGTGCCGGCCACATGCTGCGTTGGGGTCGGCGGTCCGCAGAGGGCCACGCCGCCCCACTCGCCTAGATCAACTTCTTAGCGTTGATTTTTCGCTGAAAGCTACGGCTGGGCCCTTGGGTGAGAGGTTGACCGTGCCGTCACCGGCCAATGGCGCGGTCGCGGTGAAGAACATCGGCTGCGCCTCGATGAACTCCCGTAGCCGCCCATCGATGCGCTCATACGTCATCCCCATACCCCCATCCTCGCCCACCCACCCGAGGTTCGCGAGGTCCTGGTCAGGGGGTGGAGTGGGTCAGGGCGGTGGCCAGGTCGGCGACCTTCGCGGCGAGCTGCGCCACCTGCTCACGGGCGTCGTCGCGGTCGGCCTCGACGGCACGCAGGCGTACGGTCAGCTCGGTCACCTGGCGCTGCGCGGCGCCGAGCGTTGCGCGTACGCCGGCCAACTCGTCGTCCAACCGGTCCGCGCGGGCGGTGACGGCGGCCTGCTGCTCCCCGGCCTGGTGGGCCTGCGCCCGCGCCCGGTCCCGGTCGGCCTCGGCCAGCCGACGTGCCTGCTCCGCCCGCTCGGCCTCGACGCGCGCCGAGGCCGTGTCCGCCCGGGACCGTTCAGCGTCCACCCGGGCCTGGTCGGCTTCCGCGCGGGCCTTCTCGGCGTCGACGCGGGCGGCGTCGGCGTCGGCCCGCGCCTGCGCCAGCTCACCCCGCAGCCGCTCGACCTCGGCCAGCGCCGCCGCTGCGGCGTCGGCGGCCCGCTCGGCGTCGACGCGTGCGGCGTCACGATCCGCGGCCACCTCGCCGCTGCGGCGCTGCTCGGCGGCCAGGTCGGCGCGCAGCGCGGCCAACTGACTGCGGGCGGCGTCCCGGTCGGCCTCGGCCTGCGACCGCAACGCCTGCGCCGCCGCCGCCTCCCGCAGCGCCTCGTCCCGGGCCGTCTCGGCGTCCTGCGCCCGCTGCTCGGCGGCGGTCACCTGCGCGCCCGCCCGGGTGACCTCGACACGAGCGGCGTCCCGCTCGACGGTCGCCGCCTCGCAGCGCCGGCGCTGCCGTTCGGCCTGCGCCACGGCGTCCTCGGCGGCCCGCACCGCCTCGTCGCGTTCGGCCTGCGCCGCCGCGACCTCCCCGGCGGCCTCCGCGCGTAGCTGCGACAGCTGCCGCTGCACCCCGGCCGGGGACAACTCGGCGTGCAACGCCTCGGTCAGCGTCGCCACGATCTGGTCGAGCCGATCCACGGCCTCCCAGGTGCGCGCCACCTGACCGGGCAGGCCCGGGGCGTTGCGGTGACGCATCCGGCTGTTGCGGGAGGCCCGCTGGCAGGCGCCGTCGTTGTCCCGGCAGTACCGGAACGGGCGGCCCGCACCGGCCCGCTGCGGCACGTCACGCCCACAGTGGGCGCACGGCCGCGTCTCGGGGGCGGAAATCGACTCGGCGTCCATCGAGGCGGCAGTCTAGTGGGCCCTGTCGGCGACGGCGACGAGGTCACCGCAGGGCCACCGGAGAACCCGGCGCATCCGGTCAGCGGGCCGCCGTCCGATCGTCGAGCACCGCCGGGGCGGTGCTGTCGCGCACGGTCAGCTGAGGTTCCAACAACGTCACCTGCGGGGTCGCCTCGTCGCGTACCTTCCGCATGAGCAGCGACACGGCCTGCCGGCCGATCTCCTCGGCGGGCACCGGCACGGAGGTCAGGCGCGGGTTGGCGTGCTCGGCGAACTGGTCGGGGCAGACGGCCACCACCGACACGTCATCCGGCACGCGTCGACCCAGCGCGGCCAGCGCCGCCTGCACCGGGCCCACCGCGGCCTCGTTCTGCACCACCAGGGCGGACAGCTCCGGCTGCCGGTCGAACAGCTCCACCACCCGGCGGTGCACCTCGGCGGCGTTCTCCTCGCAGGGCAGCGTCACCGCCTCGACCCCGTGTCGGGTCGCCGCCTCCACCACGCCCGCGCGGGTGCGGTGGGCGAAACCGGTGCCCCGGTCGTAGACGGCTTGCGGCGCGCCGAGCAGCGCGATACGGCGGTGACCGAGGCTCGCCAGGTGCTCCACGCACACCTGGCCGGCGCGGTGGAAGTCCAGGTCCACGCAGGTCAGTCCGTCGGTGTCGGCGGGCACCCCGATCAGCACGCTGGGGCGGCCGAGCTGCCGCAGCAGCGGCACCCGCACGTCGTGCAGTTCCACGTCCATCACCAGCACCCCGTCGACCAGGGCACCGGCGGCGATGCGGTGCAACCCCTGCGGGCCCTCGTCGGAGGTCAGCAGCAGCACGTCGTGGTCGTGGCTGCGGGCGGAGGTCACCACCGCCGTGGCGAACTGCATCACCACCGGCACCTGGATGCCCGAGCGCAGCGGCAGCACCAACGCGATCACGTTGGCGCGTCGGCTGGCCAGGGCCCGCGCACCCGCGTTGGGGTGGTAGCCGAGCAGCCGGACGCTGGCCAGCACCCGGTTGCGGGTCACCTCGGAGATGGCCCGTTTGCCGCTGAGCACGTACGACACGGTGCTCACCGCGACACCGGCGTGCCGGGCCACGTCGGAGATGGTGGGTTGACCGGACGGCACCCGGCCCCGCCCGCTCACCGGACCCCGCTCACCGCGTGCGGCTGGCTCGGGTGGGCCGGTGACTCACCGCGTACGGCGAGGGCGCCGACCAGCCGGATGTCGGTCGCGGAACGCCCGACCAGCACGGTGTGGGTGGCCTCCTCCACCACGGTGCGGCCCCGCTCGGCGTCCCACCAGCCCAGCTCGGCGCTGCGCAGCCGCAGCGTGACGGTGCGCCGTTCACCGGCGGCGAGGACGACCCGGGTAGCGTCGCGCAGTTGCCGCAGCGGCTGTTTGACCCGGGAACGCCGCTGTCGGGTGTAGAGCTGCACCACCTCCACGCCGGGGCGGTCACCGGTGTTGACGACGTCCACACTCACCTCGACATCCTCGCCGACACTCACCGATGTGGCGTTCAGCCGTAGGTCGCGGTAGTCGAAGTCGGCGTAGGACAGTCCGTGCCCGAACGGGTACAACGGTTCGCCCCGGTAGTACAGGTAGGTGGAGTCCGCGCCGATCACGTCGTAGTCGAGCAGGTCCGGCAGTTCGGCGGCGTCGGCGTACCAGGTCTGGGTGAGCCGGCCGCCGGGCTCGGCGTCGCCGAGCAGCACCTCGGCCAGGGCGTGGCCGTGTTCCTGCCCGCCGTGGGAGGACCAGAGCACCGCCGGCAGGTGCTCCCGCGCCCACCCGATGGCGTACGGGTAGCTGCTGGTGACCACCAGCACGGTGCGCGGGTTGGCGGCGTGCACGGCGCGCAGCATCGCCTCCTGCCGGGCCGGCAGGGACAGGTCGAGCCGGTCCTCGGTCTCCCGACCGTTGACCATCGGGTGGTTGCCCAGCGTCACCACCGCCACGTCGGCGGCGGCGGCCAGTTCGGCGGCCCGTGCCGCGCCGTCGACGACCACGTCGATGTCGAAGGGGGTGCCGGCCTGCCGGTCGTCGCCGTCGACGCGCAGCAGGCCGTCGTCGTCGACGGTGACGTACCGGTCGGTGGCCAGGTGACGCAGCAACACGGTGCCGTCGGGCAGCGGGTCGAACTGGAAGGTCTCCCGGACCACCCAGCCGCCGGGGCCGGGCCGGTCGTTGACCAGTGTGCCGTCGTCGTCGACGCCGACGTGGCGGCCGTTGCCGGCGGCCCGCAACGCCACCGTGTCCCGACCCCAGTCGAACACGTCGAAGCAGGCGACTGCCTCCCCGACACGAAGTGGCCCACCGTCGGCGTCGTCGGGGCAGCCCACGTGCCGGTCGCCCACCCGCAACCCGATCCGGTCGGTGCCGGGGTGGCTGGTGACCTGCGGCAGCCGCTGCGCCAACCCGTCACTGACGCTGACCGCGTACGGCAGGGTGCCGCTGTACCAGTCGGTGTGCACGATGTCGGCGAGCGGGCCGAGCACGGCGACGCGCAGGTCGGACGGCAGTGGCAGCAACCCTTGGTTGCTCAGCAGCACGATCGACTGTCGGGCGGCTTCCCGGGCCAGGTTCTGGTGCGCCGCGCAGTTGATCACCTCTGGGCCGACGGTGGCGTACGGGTCGGTGTGTGGTGGGTCCAGGTCACCGAGCCGCAACCGGATGGTGAGCGCCCGCCGGACCGCCCGGTCCACGTCCGCCTCGGTGATCAGCCCCCGGTCCAGGGCTTCGGTCAGGTATCGGCGGGTGGGGGCGCTGTCGGCGTCGTGCTCGGTGAAGCTGTCGATGCCGGCACGCAGCGCGGCGGCGAATCCGCTGACGTCGTCGGGCAGGTGGCCCTGCACTCCGGCGATGTTGCTGACCGCGCCCGCGTCGCCGACGACCAGCACCTCGCCGGGCGCCCACCGGCGCAGTTCGTCGTCGATCAGTGGGCTCAGGTGTGCCGGCACCCCGTCGACCAGGTTGTACGAGGCCATCGCGGCGACCGCCGCGTCGGCGGCGATGGGGGCGCGGAACGCCGGTAGTTCGTACTCGTGCAGCACCCGGGGTGGCAGGTTGCTGGAGGTGGTGGCCCGGTCGGTCTCGTTGTTGTAGCCGAGGAAGTGTTTGACCGTGGGGGCGGTCCGCAGCCGTTCGGGGTGCTCACCGCGGAGCCCCTGGGCGTAGGCGGTGGCGAGCCGCCCGGTCAGCCACGGATCCTCCGACCAGCCTTCCTCGTTGCGTCCCCAGCGTGGGTCGCGCAGCGGGTTGACCACCGGTGCCCACACGTTGAGGCCGACCTGGTGCGGGTCGGCCTGGTGTTTGGCGCGTACCTCGTCGCCGACGGCGGCGCCGACGGCGCGGATCAGGTCGGGGTTCCAACTGCTGGCCAGGCCGATGGCCTGGGGGAAGACGGTGGCCGCGCCGAGCCAGGCGACGCCGTGCAGCGCCTCGGTGCCGGTGCGGAAGCCGGGCAGGCCGAGGCGGGGGACGGGTGCCTGCCACTGGTGCAGCAGCCCGATCTTCTCGGGCAGGGTGAGTCGGGTGAGCAGGTCGTCGACCCGCTCCCGGATGGCGGTGGTGGTGGTGCGGTCGGTCATGGTGGTTCGCCTTCCCGTGCCCGGCGCGCGCCGGGGGTCGAAGCGCTTCGACGGCGGATGGCCGGGCGGCCTCACAGGTCGTGGTGGGGTGACGGTCGTCGGCCCGGACGCTGGCGAAGCGCTTCGACAAACCGTGGAAATCAAGCCGCCCCAGGTGCCCGTGTGGAGCGGCTCACGTCGAGGTTGGCACTCGCGGCGGGTCGGGTCAAGACTCCGACCGGCCGAGCGGGCATCGACCGCAGCGGGTGTCCGCCGGTCAGCCGGCGGGCAGGCGTCCGGCCTCGACGGTGGCCAGGGCGGCGGTGGCGCCGCCGAGGGCGCCGGCGGTGTCCAGGGTGGAGGCCTCCAGGCGGCAGCCGCCCGCGCCCGGGGCGTGGGCCCGGGCGGCCAACTCCGACCGGGCGGCCGGCAGCAGCCACGGCGCCAGCGCGGCGAAGTGGTCGCCGAGCACGACCGTCTCCGGGTTGAGCAGGTCGGCCAGGACGGCGACGCCCCGGCCGAGGTGGCGGCCGATCTCGGCCAGGCCGCCGCACACGACCGGGTCGTCCTGACGGGCGAGCGCCACGATCCGGGTCAGCTCCGGCAGGTAGTCGGTGACCGGGCCGTCGGCCTCCGCGTCGGGCAGCAGTCGACGTACCACGGCGGGTAGCCCGACCAGGGCGGACAGGCAGCCGTGGTGGCCGCAGGCGCAGGACGGCCCGGCCGGGTCGAGCGGCAGGTGCGCGATCTCCCCGGCGAAGCCGCGACCGCCGCGCAGCAGTCGCCCGGCGGCGATGATGCCGGCGCCGACGGTGAGCCCACCGGTCAGGTGCACCAGGTCCGAGCTGCCCGCGTGGCCACCGTGGCGCTGCTCGGCGAGGACGGCGAGGTTGGCGACACTGTCGACGGCGACGGTGAACTCCGGCTCCCGCAGGATGGTCCGTAGCTGCGCCGCGACCGGCACGTCCCGCCAACCCAGGGCGCTGGCCAGCGGCACCGCGCCGGAGGGGTCGACCAGCCCCGGCACGCCGACGGTGAGACCCAGCACGGTGCGCCCCTGGGCGGTGACCCGGCCGACGGCCCGCCGGGCGAGCGCGGCCAGGGCGCGCAGCGTCTCGGTGGGGGAGACGGTGGTGGCGGCGAAGGCCCGCCGCCAGGTGAGCAGCCGGTTGCCGCCGAGGTCGACGGCGACGGCCACCAGTTCGTCGGCGCCGATCTGAAGGCCCAGGGCGGCGTACGGCTCACCGTCGAGCACCAGCATGGTGGCGGGTCGACCGACCCGGTTCTCGGTGAGCCCGGTCTCGCGGAGCAGCCGTTGGTCGATCAGCTCGGTCACCAGGCTGGAGACGGTGGCCTTGTTCAGCCCGGTCCGGGCCGCGATGTCCGCGCGGGAGCAGGGGGAGTGCAGACGTACGTGCCGCAGCACCACCGCCCGGTTGGCGACGCGTACGTCACCGAGGTCGCTCGGCTGCGGTTCGTTGTGGATGCTGATCACGTTCTGCCCGCTCCCTGCGCCGGTGTCGCGCGGCGCGCGTCCATCTTCGCGTACCGCGCTGGCGGGACTGACCAGGCCGCCCGCCTGTCTTGTGGGACGGATAGCCGTCGATTAGTTTGTTCGGCTAGAACCCCAACTAATCCTAGCCTGAGCCTCCGGCTCCGCAAACCGATACCGATGACGAAGGGAGTGCGCCGTGAAGCCTTCCCTGCCGAGCGCATCCACCGACCGACGGACCATGCTGCGGCTGCTCGGCCTCGGCGCGGCCGCGACCATGGGCGGCGGCGCCCTGGCCGGTTGCAGCAAGGAAGCCGGCAGCCAGGGCAGCGCCACCAGCGCCGACGCCATCAAGGCGGTGCTGCCCACCTACCAGCGGGCCGAACTGCTCAAGCCGGACATCCCAGGCGAGGGCCCGATCCCGGACGGCTACCTGAGCTATCCGACCGAGCTGGTCGACGCGATCACCGAGCAGCCCGGCCGGGGCGGCCCGCCGATCCAGACGATGAGCCCGTGGTGGGGCCCGACCCCGCCGCCGCTGGGACGCAACTCCTACCTGAGCGCGGTCAACGGCAAACTCGGCGTGGAGGTCAACCCGAGCCTGCAGGACGGCCTGACCTACGCCGACAAACTCAACGCCATGCTCGGCGCCCGCGACGTGCCGGAGCTGCTGTCCGCGCCGAACTGGGAGGTGGACAAGGTCGCCCGGTTCTCCGACGCGGTCAAGGCGCTGTTCACCGACCTGACCGACCACCTCCAGGGCGACAACGCGGCGAAGTACCCGTACCTGGCGGCGCTGCCCACCGGCGCCTGGGAGTACTCGGTCTGGGGTGGGCGGCTCTACGCCGTGCCGTTCCCCACCGACGGCCCGTTCGCGTGGGCCATGTTCTACCGCAAGGACCTGCTCGACGCCGCCGGGATGGCCGCCCCCACCAGCCCCGAGGAGCTGTACGAGTTCGGCAAGAAGGCCACCGACCCGGCCAAGGGCGTGTGGGCCTTCGGCAGCGTCTTCGAGATGGTCCAGCAGTACTTCGGCTGCCACCAGACCTGGCGCAAGAAGCCCGACGGCGGCCTGGAGCACAAGTTCGAGGATCCGGCGTTCGAGGCGGCGTTGGAGTTCACCGCCCGGCTGTTCGCCGAGGGCCTGGTGCACCCGGACACGGTGGCCAGCAAGGGCGCCGACGAGAAGCAGCTGTTCAACTCCGGGAAGATCCTGATGTACCGGGACGGGCTCGGCGCCTGGCAGGGCATGCAGAGCGAACGGTCCAAGGAACTGCCCACCTTCAACATGCAGCCGCTGCCGGTCTTCGGCGCGCAGGGCGCCCAGCCGGTCATCTGGGGCAGCGAGAAGCCGGTCTTCTACACCTTCCTGAAGAAGGACCTGTCCGCCGAGCGGGTCGACGAGGTGCTGCGGGTGCTCAACTGGTGCGCCGCCCCGTTCGGCAGCCGCGAGTTCGAACTACGCGAGTACGGCGTGGAGGGACAGCACTTCACCCGGGGCGCCGACGGCACGCCGACGCTGACCGAGCGGGGACGCGCCGAGCTGGGCGCGCAGTACACCCACATCGGCGGCCGGGTGCCGGTCAAGGTGCGCAGCGGCGACACCCCCAACTTCGTGCAGGACTACCTGGGCTACTACCGCAAGCACATCGACCAGATGGAGAAGGACCTGTTCGCCGGGATCAAGCTGGAACTGCCGGCGAACTGGTCGAAGATCATCCAGCCGACCGACGACAAGCTCCGCGACATCCTGCGCGGTCGTCGCCCGGTCAGCGACCTGGCCCAGGTACGCAAGGAGTTCCTCGACACCGGCGGCGAGGAGGGCCGCGCGTTCCACGAGAAGGCGCTCGCCGACAACGGCCGATGAATGAGCAGGTAGACGTGCCGCCGACCGACCGGGAGCCGGCATGAGCGCCACCGACACCGTCGACACCCGACCACCCGCCGGGCGTACGCCGTCGCCGCGGCGTCCCCGGCGGGGTCGCCGGCGCAGCCTGCGGTCCCGGCTGCGCCGCGACTGGCCGCTGCTGGCGATGGCCGCGCCGGCGGCGGCGCTGCTGCTGGTCTTCCACTACCTGCCGACGCTCGGCAACATCATCGCCTTCCAGGACTACAACCCGTTCGTCGGTGACAACCCCCTCGAGGCGTTCCTCAACAGCGAGTGGATCGGCTTCGGCAACTTCGAGGCGCTCTTCCGCGACCCACTGTTCTGGGACGCGGTACGCAACACCCTGAGCATCACCGCGTTCCAGCTGGTGTTCTTCTTCCCGCTGCCGATCATGTTGGCGATCCTGCTCAACAGCGTCGTCTCCGGGCGGGTGCGCGGTTTCGTGCAGAGCGTGGTCTACCTGCCGCACTTCTTCAGCTGGGTGCTGGTGGTGACGTTCTTCGTGCAGATGCTCGGCGGAGCCGGGCTGCTGGCCCAGGAGATGCGCCAGGCCGGCTACGAGCCGTGGAACATCATGACCAACCCGGACACCTTCATCGTGCTGGTCACCGCCGAGGCGGTGTGGAAGGACCTCGGCTGGGGCGCCATCGTCTTCCTGGCCGCGCTGTCCGCGATCGACCAGAACCTGTACGAGGCGGCGGCGGCCGACGGCGCGGGCCGGTGGCGTCGGCTGTGGCACATCACCCTGCCCGGACTGCGGCCGGTGATCGTGCTGCTGCTCATCATGCGGCTCGGTGACGCGCTGTCGGTCGGCTTCGAGCAGTTCATCCTGCAACGGGAGGCGGTCGGCCGGGAGGCCGCCGAGGTGCTCGACACCTTCGTCTACTACCAGGCGATCAGCACCCAGCAGTGGGGGCTCGGCGCGGCGGCGGGCCTGTTCAAGGCGGCGGTCGGGCTGGCGCTGATCCTCACCGCGAACAAGGTCGCGCACCGGCTCGGCGAACAGGGGGTGTACTCGAAATCATGACCGCTCAACTCAGTGGCGCCGGACCGGTGCCCACGGCACCGACCACGGCGGGGCCACCCGCGCCACCGCGTCGACGTCGCCACCCCGATCGGCCGATATGGGCGGGCAGCCCGTCGACACCCCTGACCATCGGCAAGGGGATCGTGCTCACCCTGCTGGTCGCGGCGGTGCTGGTGCCGCTCTGGGCGGTGCTGGTCACCAGCCTCGCCTCCCGAGGCACCATCGACGACGCGGGCGGCATGGTGATGATCCCCCGGGAGTTCGACCCGTCGGCGTACATCACCATCTTCAGCGGCGGCGACGTGACCCGGGCGGTGTGGATCAGCACCCTGGTCACCGTGGTCGGCACCACGGTCAGCCTGGTGCTCACCGTGCTGGCCGCGTACGGGCTGTCCCGGCCGGGCTCGGTGGCCCACCGTGGCCTGCTGTTCTACTTCCTGCTGACGTTCCTGATCTTCCCCGGACTGGTGCCGAGCTACCTGGTGGTGACCGGGCTGGGCCTGAAGGACAGCATCTGGTCGCTGATCCTGCCCAGCGCGATCAGCGTGTTCAACCTGGTGGTGATCCGCGCGTTCTTCATGAACGTGCCGTCCGAACTGCTCGACAGCGCCCGCATCGACGGCGCGGGGGAGCTGCGGATCCTCACCCGGATCGTGCTGCCGCTGTCCAAGGCGGTGATCGCCGTGGTCGGGCTCTTCTACGCGGTCGGCTACTGGAACGTGTACTTCAACGCGGTGCTCTACATCGACTCCAACGACAAGTTCCCGATCCAGCGGGTGTTGCAGAGCTACATCCTCGCCGGGCAGTCACCGAACGTCTCCGGCGCGACGGTGAACCTGCCCGGGGTGACCGCGTACCCGCCGACGCTCGCGGTCAAGATGGCGGTGGTGGTGGTGACGGTCATCCCGGCCGTGATCATCTACCCGTTCGTGCAGCGTCACTTCACCAAGGGCGTGATCACCGGAGCGGTGAAGGGCTGACCCATCGCGTGGGGCGGCCCCGTCCGCGCGACGCCCGACTCCGTCCAGTCGGGCGTCGCGCGGACGGTCAACCCTGCGCGGGGAAGAACCCCGTGAAGGGCACGACGGTCACCGCCGCACCGTTGAGCAGTGACCGGGCCGGTCGGTCGGCATCGCCGACCCCCGCGAGCGCCAGCTGCCCCACCAGCACTGGGCCCCGGGTCTGGATCCGCAACTCGTCGCCGTCGCGGACTGCCTCGATGATCGTGTCTGCGTCCACGTCGTGCACCACCGTACGTCCGTCCACCGCGCCCCAACTGACCAGGGTCACCGGTGGGAAGGGCCCGTCGCCGACGGTGGCCCCGGGCTCGACCAGCGGCAACAGCGCGCCCCGACGAACGTACAACGGCAGCCGCTCCAGCGGCGACCGCACCCGTAGGTGTCGGCCGCCCGGATGCAGCTCACCGGTGGCGGCGTCGAACCAGTCGTCGCCGACGGGCAGGTACACGTCCCGCTCCCCGGACGCGTCGATGATCGGCGCGACCAGCAGATCCGAGCCGAGGCGGTACTGCAACTCGGTGGTCCAGGCCGTCGGATCCTGCGGCGTGTCGACGAGCAGGGCCCGCATCATCGGTACGCCGGTGCGGGCCGCCTGCACCGCCGCCGACCAGAGGTACGGCATCAGCCGGTAACGCAGCCGCAGGGCGGCCACCGCGAGTCGTTCCGCCTCGGCCGGGAAGTCCCACGGCAGTCGGCTGGTGGTGCCGTGCAGCCGCACCAGCGGCGACAGCGCCCCGAACTGCGACCAGCGTACGTAGAGGTCGGGCTCGGGAGTGCCGTGGAAGCCGCCGGTGTCGTGGCTCCAGAACGGCACCCCCGACAGTCCGTGCGACAGGCCGCCCCGCAGCGTGCTGGCCAACGCCGGCCAGGTGGCGTTGACGTCGCCACTCCACTGCGCGCTGTGCCGCTGCCCACCCAGATACGACGAGCGTGCCCACACCGCCCGGTGACCGGCCACCTCCTCGGTGACCCCGGCGACCACGTCGTTGAACAGCAGGGCGTAGACGTTGTGCAGCTCGACGCCGGTCATCCCGTTGTGGGCCACCGCGTCGGCGGGCACCCCCTCGGCGAAGTCGGTCTTGAACACCGCCACCCCCTGCCGCAGCAGAGGCCGTAGCAGCCCGGTGAACCAGTCGACCGCCTCCGGGTTGGTCAGGTCCACGATGGCCGAGGCGGGGTAGCTGCCGTGCCACACGTCGGCGACGTAGGTGCTGCCGTCGGCGCGGCGCAGGAAGTACCCGGCCGCGTCGGCCTCGGCGTACAGGGGGCTGCCCGTCATCAGGTAGGGGTTCATCCAGAGGCAGACCCGGAAGCCCTGCTCGGTCAGGGTCCGCAGCATCCCGGCCGGGTCGGGGAACGCCTCGGCGTCCCAGCGCAGGTCCGACCAGCTGCCGGCGACCTGCCAGTAGCAGTCCAGGTGCAGCACGTCGCACGGAATGTCGCGTTCCCGGATGCGCCGGGCCCGCTCCAGCACCCGTTCCTGACTGTCCGGGTAGAAACCCGAGGAGACCCAGGTGCCGAAGGCCCAGCGCGGCGGCAGGTACGGCTTGCCGGTCAACCGGTGCAGCCGGTCGAGCACCTCGGCGGGGGTCGGTCCGGCCAGCACGTAGTAGTCGAGCAGGTCGTCGGGGACGAGGATCTGCACCGCGCTGTGGGTGGACTGGCAGACGTCGAACTGCACCGGCATCCCGCTGTCGACCAGGACTCCGTAGCCACGGTTGGACAGGTAGAACGGGACGTTCTTGTGCGACCGGTCGGATTCGCTGCCGAAGGCGTCGAAGTTCCACATCAGGGCCCGCTGGCCGCGCTTGTCCAGTGGGGTGAACTTCTCGCCGAAGCCGACGAAACGTTCGTCGCCGGGGGCGAGGAAACTCTCGTGCCAGGCGACGCGGACACCGTCGGTGGTGGAGTGCCCGAACGGCAGGGTGCGCTGCCGGCCGCTGATGTCGACCGTGCCCGGATCCTGCTCCACCAGCAGCGAGCCGTCGGGACGTAGGAACCGGATGTGCCACGGATCGAGGCGGATCTCGGCGATCACCGCTCCGGCGTCGACGCGGATCCGCTGGTCCTCGACGGCGACGGTGGCCGGGTGGGTGCCGGGGTGCACCAACGGCATCAGTCGGGCCGACCGGCTGCGGGCCTGGGGGTCCTCGGCCAGGCGTACCCGGATCACGCCGTCGCCGGCCGCGTCGACGCGGACCACCGCCGTCACCCCGTCGGCCAGCACCGCCTTGACGGTCGCGCCGTACGCGTCGGTGCCGGCGACCTCGGCCCGGCTCACCACGGCCGGACCGCTCTCGCCGGGAGCACGCACCGGCAGATCGGGTGGGTCGGCGACGAAGGTCTCGTAGGGCACCAACGGCGGGCGGTACGGCATCAGCTCTCCTCGACGGGGTTAGCGGCGGTGCCGCCAGTTTCTTTAATTACCCAACGAACTGTCAACGATGATCGTTGATGTGGCCGTATGTCGGGCGGTTGACATGCGCAGGGATGATCCATAGTTTGGATGGATCCCCAACTAACAGCGGGCTGGTGGTGCTGATGTGGATCGACGGCCCGCTGTGCTACGGCGGTGACTACAACCCCGAGCAGTGGTCGGCGCAGGTCTGGTCCGAGGACGTCGCGCTGATGCGTCAGGCCGGTGTCAACCTCGTCACCGTGGGGGTCTTCGCCTGGTCCCGACTCGAACCGGCGCCCGGCCGCTACACCTTCGACTGGCTCGACCAGGTGCTCGACCTGCTGCACGGCGCCGGTGTCCGAGTCGCCCTGGCCACCCCCACCGCGTCACCGCCGCCGTGGTTCTCCCTGGCCCATCCGGGTGCGCTGCCGGTCACCGCCGACGGGGTTCGCCTGCACCACGGCAGCCGGGACACCTACTGCGCCGCCACCCCCGCCTACCGGGAGGCCGCGCGGCGCATCACCGCCGCCCTGGCCGACCGGTACGCCCAGCACCCGGCGCTGGCCGGCTGGCACGTGCACAACGAGTACGGCACCACCTGCCACTGCGAGCACGCCGCCCGCGCCTTCCGCCGATGGTTGGCCGACCGCCACGGGGACCTGGCCGCCGTCAACGACGCCTGGGTCACCAGCTTCTGGAGCCAGCACTACTCCGACTGGGCGCAGATCAGCACCCCCCGGGCCACCCAGTACCTGCCCAACCCCGGTCAACTGCTCGACTTCCGGCGCTTCTGGTCGGACACCCTGCTCGCCGCGTACACCGAGCAGCGCGACCTGCTGCGCACGGCGAACCCGGCGCTCGCGATCACCACCAACTACGTGCTCGGCGACTGGGTACCGGTCGACCACGCCCGCTGGGCCACCGAGGTCGACCTGGTCGCCGTCGACCACTACCCGTCCGCTGTGGACGGCGGGGCCGAGGAACAGACCGCCCTCGTCGGTGACCTGGCCCGTGGCTGGGCCCGCCACGCCGCCGCCCACCGCCGACCCACCCCGCCGGGCGCGTCGACCTGGCTGCTGATGGAGAGCGCACCCAACCAGATCCACACCGCCGGACGGATGCACACCAAGGAACCGGGGCGGATGCTGCGGCACAGCCTCGCCCACGTCGCCCGTGGCTCGCACGGCGCGCTGTTCTTCCAGTGGCGGGCACCGGCCGGCGGCGCGGAGCGCTTCCACTCCGCCCTGGTGCCGCACGCCGGCCCACAGAGTCGGGTGTTCCGGGAGGCCGTCACACTCGGTGCCGCGCTGCGCCGGCTCACCGAGGTCCGAGGTGACGTCGAGGCGACCGTGGCGCTCGTGGCCGACGCGGCCAGCGGCTGGGCGCTGCGGCATCCGGGCCTACCGTCGACCCTGCCGGACCACCACGACGAACTCGCCACCGCGCACCGTCTGCTCTGGCGAGCCGGCTACGGCTGCGACACCGTGACCCCGGGCGACCCCCTCGACGGGTACCGGCTGCTGATCCTGCCCGCCCTCTACCTGATCGACGACGCCACCGCCGACTGGTTGCGCGGGTACGTCCACGCCGGAGGTCACCTGCTGGCCACCTTCCTCAGCGGCGTCGCCGACGAACACGCCCGGGTACGCCTCGGCGGCTACCCCGGCGCGCTGCGGGACCTGCTCGGGGTCTACGCCGAGGAGTTCCACCCCCTCGCCGCCGACGACCACGTCCGGCTCGACGACGGCGGCACCGGGCGGATCTGGTCCGAGACGCTGCACCTGACCGGTGCCGATCCCGTCCTGTCCTACGCCGGAGGCGTACTCGACGCGATGCCCGCCGTCACCCGGCACCAGGTCGGCGACGGCGTCGCCTGGTACCTGTCCACCCGCCTCGACGACACCAGCCACCGCCGGCTGCTCGACACCGCCGCCCGCGCGGCAGGTGTCGAGCCGGTCTGCCCCGGCGCACCCGAGGGCGTCGAGGCGGTCCGCCGCCGCCACGGCGACACGAGCTGGCTGTTCCTGCTCAACCACACCGACCGTGAGCAGCGCGTACCGGCACGAGGCTGGGAGCTGCTCCACGCCACCCCGGCCGAGGACGCGGTGACCCTGCCGCCCGGCGGTGTCGCGGTGCTCCGCGAGAGCGCGGACTGACCCGACGACCTACCGGCCCCGGCTGGCTCAGCCGGTGGCGACGGCGGCGCGCGAACGGTCGGCGGCGATGCGTACCGCCAGCGCCGCCAGCACCGTACCCATCACCATCCGCTGGACACGCAGCCACAGCGGCCGTCGGCTGAGGAAACCAGCGATACCACCGGCGGTCAGCACGATCAGCGCGTTCACCGTCAACGCCACGGTGATCTGGGTCAGCCCCAGCAGCAGGCTCTGGACGGCCACGTTGCCGCGCGCCGGATCGATGAACTGCGGCAGCAACGACACGTACAGGATGGCGATCTTCGGATTGAGCAGGTTGGTGACCATCCCCATGGTGAACAGTCGCCGGGCCGGATCCGGCGGCAGCGGCACCGGGGCGAACGGCGACTGCCCACCCGGGCGCAACGCCTGCCACGCCAGCCACAGCAGGTACGCCGCGCCGGCCAGCTTGACCGCCGTGTACAACGCCGGCACCACCCCGAACAGTGTGGCGATGCCCGCCACCGCCGCCACCAGGTAGACCGCGAACCCGGCGGCGACGCCGAGCAGCGAGATCAACCCGGCCCGCCGACCCTGGGTCACCGAGCGGGACACCAGGTAGACCATGTTCGGCCCCGGCGTCAGCACCAGCCCCAGGGCAACCAATGCGATTCCGACAACACCCGCCGTACTCACCATGCTCTTGACCCCCGTCCTGTTTCTGCGGCTGAGCCTAGTGCGACGGGAAGGCCGGACGTTCCCGTGACGCTGCGTCGTCGGGAGACGGTGGTCACGTTACGGTTGACCGGGGAGGTGGCGACGGTGGAGCTGCGGTGGGAGGCGTCGGTCGAGGCGCAGATCAGGTCGGCTCAGGAGCGCGGCGAGTTCGACAACCTGCCCGGTGCGGGCAAGCCGATCGCCGGGCGGGGCCTGCCGTACGACGAGTCCTGGTGGATCAAGAGTTTCCTGGAGCGCGAACAGGTGCCGACCGACCTGTTGCTGCCCACTCCGCTGCTGCTGCGTCGCCGCATCGAGCACCTCGCCGACGAGGTCCGGGACCTACCGACCGAGCAGGCCGTACGCGCGGTCGTGGCCGAGCTCAACGCGGAGGTGCTGGCCTGGCTGCGTAACCCGTCCGGCCCGCAGGTCGCGGTACGCCCGGCCGACGCCGACGCGGTGGTGCGGCGCTGGCGAGACGACCGCCGAGCCGCCACCCCACCGGCGCCCGCCCCTGCACCGGCGCCGTCGCGACGGCGCTTCTGGTTCCGCCGCCGCACCACGTGACGGGACGACGTCGCCGGTCGCCGACGCCTCGCCGAGCCCGGCCCGGGTCGCGCGGGCGACACCGGCCGTCGGGCGAAGCGTCGGCGGGGACACCCCTTTCCCCGCCGACGCTTTCAGGGCCCCCGTCAGGCGATCACACGCCGGCCCTGGACCCGCGGTGGCGTTCGCCGCGGTGCCAGTTGGGCGAACGCCGCACCGCCGGTCACCACCCACCATCCGGGTGAGGCCCTGCGCGAATCTTGCGAACCTCTTGAATCCGCAGATCAGCGGTGCTGGCAGCCGCCCGAGCGGCGTACCGGTGGTGGCCGGGTCACGCGAGCGGCTGCTCGGGTGTGGTCACTAGCGGACACCCCTTGAACACTTCCTGTGGAAAACTTGAATCCGCCGGTGGGGTGGCAGGTGCGACAGTGGGGGCTCATGTCCGTGGAGTTCAGGCTGCTTGGCGAGGTCGTGGCACTCGCCGACGGCAACCCGGTCGACATCGGTCACGCCCGGCAGCGCTGCGTGCTGGCGGTGCTGCTGGTCGAGGCGAACCGGGTCGTCCACGTTGACCAGTTACTTGAGCGGGTGTGGCCGGACCGGCCACCGCAGCGGGCACACAGTTCGCTCTACAGTTACCTGTCGCGGCTACGCCGCTGTCTCGCCGGGTTCCCCGACGTCCGCATCGACCGACAGCGCAGCGGCTACCTGCTGGCGGTGGATCCGATGACGGTGGACCTGCACCGCTTCGAGAAGCTAATCGACCGGGCTCGGCGAAGCGCCGACGACGGGACCGCCCTCGACCTCTTCGACGAGGCGATCGGTCTGTGGCGCGGGGAGCCGTTCGCGCCGCTGGACACGCCGTGGTTCCACAACCTGCGTACCGCCCTGCAGCAGCGTCGACGGGCGGCGGAGCGGGACCGGACCGACGTCGCGCTACGGCATGGTCAGCATGCGACGTTGGTGGCGGAGTTGTCGCGCGAGGTCGTCGAGCATCCGTTGGACGAGCGTCTCGCCGGTCAGCTCATGCTGGCGCTGTCCCGTTCCGGGCGGCAGGCCGAGGCGCTCGACCACTACCAGCGGATGCGGCACAGCCTGGCCGAGGCGCTGGGCGTCGATCCCAGTCCAGACCTACAGGAACTACATCTGCGGATCCTCCACGGCGACCCCGAGTTCGCCGCATCGTCGCGGGCACGAGCGGTCGGCACGGCGGTGGTCCCGCAGCAGCTGCCGCCCCGACCGGCGATGTTCGCCGGTCGTACGCATGAGCTGGCGACGCTGACCGCCGCCCTCGACCGGCAGCTGGCGAACGACGGCGGTGTCGCCGTCTGCGTGGTCGGGGGAATGGGTGGGATCGGCAAGACCTGGCTGGTGCTGCGGTGGGCCCACGACAACCTGGACCGTTTCCCCGATGGGCAGCTGTATGTCAACCTGCGGGGCTTCGAACCCTCGGCGGAGGTGATGCCACCGCCGGTGGCGCTGCGCGGCTTCCTCGACGCTCTCGGTGTGCCACCGGCGTCGATGCCGACGGAGCTGGACGCGTTGGTCGGCCGGTACCGCAGCCTGGTCTCCGGTCGGCGGATGCTGATCGTGCTCGACAACGCCCGGGATGCCGAGCAGGTACGCCCACTGCTGCCCGGTGCCCCGGGATGCGCGGTGGTGGTGACCAGCCGCCAACAGCTGTCCGGCCTGGTGGCGGTCGAGGGCGCCAGCCAGATCTCCGTCGACCTGCTCACCGCCGCCGAGTCACGCGAGCTGCTGGCCCGGCGGCTGACCGAGTGTCGGCTGGCGGCCGAACCGGCCTCGGTGGACGGCATCATCGAGCGCTGCTCCGGGCTGCCGCTGGCGTTGGCGGTCGCGGCGGCCCGAGCGGCGGCGCGTCCCGACTTCCCGCTCGCCGTCCTCGACCGGGAACTCGCCGAGGTCCAGGGCAGCCTCGACGGCTTCGCCAGCGGCGGCGACCCCGCCACCGACCTGCGAGCGGTCTTCTCCTGGTCGTACCGGGCGCTCGGCGCGCCGGCGGCGCGGCTGTTCCGTCTGCTCGGGCTGCATCCGGGACCGGACATCTCCGCACCGGCGGCGGCCAGCCTGGCGGCGCTGCCCGAGCGACAGGTGCGTCCGATCCTCAGCGACCTCGTCCGGTTCCAGTTACTGGTGCAGCGGGTGCCGGGCCGGTACACCTGCCACGACCTGCTGCGGGCGTACGCGGCGGAGATGGTCGAGTCGCAGCCCGCGGCGGAGCGCCGGGCCGCCCTGCACCGGATCGTGGACCACTACCTGCACAGTGCCGTCCGGGCCGACCGGTGCCTGTCTCCGCTGCGGGATCCGATCGCGACACCGCCGCCACAGCCAGGGGTGGCGCCGGAGGATCCCACGGACAACACCGAGGCGATGGCCTGGTTCACCACCGAGCTGCCGGTGCTCGTCCAGGTGGTGGGGCTCGCCGCGAGGAGCGGCTTCGAGCAGCACGCGTGGCAGGTGGCGTGGGCGATGAGCACGTTCATGGGCCGGCGGGGCTGCTGGGCCGACCTGATCACCGTACAGAGTCACGCGTTGGCCGCCGCGGAGCGTCGCGGCGACTGGGCGGCGATGGCCCAGGCGCACCGCGACATCCTGCCGGCCTACTCGGAGACCGGCCGCTTCGCGACGGCGCGGGCTCACCTGGAGGCGGCGCTGGTGCTGTTGGACGACCTCGCCGACCGGGTCGGCCAGGCGCACACGCTGCTGGGGCTCAGTTGGATCAGCGAGAAGGAAGGGGACCAGGCCGCCGCGTTGCGCCACGACGAGCGGGCGCTGCAACTCTTTCGGGACAGTGGGCACGAGGCGGGGCAGGCTCGGGCGCTCAACGCGCTGGGCTGGGACCACGTCATCCTCGGCGAGTACGCGGAGGCGATCCGTTACTGCGAGCAGGCGGTCACCGTGCAGCGGCGGCTGGCCGATCGCACCGGCGAGGCGAACAGCTGGGACACCCTCGGCTACGCCCATCACCATCTCGGTGAGTACCAGCGGGCGGCGCGTTGCTATCAGCGTTCGCTGACCCTCAGCCGGGAACTCGGCCACCGCTACAACGAGGCGGAGGCGCTGAACCACCTGGGGGACACCCACCAGGCTCTCGGCGAGCCGGAGGCCGCCGAGCGTTGCTGGCGGCAGGCGTTGCAGATCCTCACCGAGCTACAACACACCGAGGCCGATCAGTTGCGGGAGAAACTCGCCGCCGTCCACGCCGCCGGAAGGTGACGAGCGGCCCGCCATCTGCGGCGCATCCGGGCTCGTGGTCTGCCCTGCTGCACGGGGCGTGCGACGCGGATCGACCCACCCGCTGCGCGCGGAAACCGGATGCAGCCGGGCGGTCGTCGCTGTTGGATCTCCGTATGAGGCGTGATCTGGTCCATCCCCGCAAGGCCCGTCCAGGAGATCGCGTCGCGGTCGTCTCGCCGTCGTTCGCTGCGGCGGGCGCCTACCCGGCGATCCATGAGCAGGCCATGCGACGCCTCACCGAGGTCACCGGCCTGCTACCGGTCGAGTACCCGACCACCCGGCAGGTGGGTGCGACACCGCAAGCGCGGGCAGCCGACATCAACGCCGCCTTCGCGGACCCCAGTGTCCGTGGCATCCTCGCGGTCATCGGAGGGGACGACCAGATCACGGTCATCCCTCACCTGGATGCCGAGCTCGCCCGCGCCGACCCGAAACCCTTCCTCGGCACCAGCGACAACACCAACCTGCACCACTGGCTGTGGGGGCTCGGGATCACCAGCTTCTACGGCGGATCGTCACAGGTTCACCTCGGTCCCGGCCCCGCCGTGGACGACGTCCACGCGCGGTCGTTGCGGGCGGCTCTCCTGACCGGTGAGCGCCTGGAGATCACGGACCCGGGTGAATCCGAGGACATCGGGGTCGACTGGGCCGACCCGCGAGCACTGCGGCACTTCGGCGAGCGGGAGCCGACTGAGCCGTGGACCTGGCACGGACCGTCCCGCTCGGTGACCGGTGCGACCTGGGGTGGTTGCCTCGAAGTCATCGAGTGGATCCTGACCGCCGGGCGTTTCCCGTTCGCCCCGGACGTGCTGGACGGCGGGGTGCTGATCATCGAGACCTCCGAGGAACTGCGTCCCGCCCGCGACATCGGACGGATCGTCCGTGCCCTCGGCGAACGGGGGATCCTCGCTGCGGTCGACGCGGTCCTGGTCGCACGCCCACCGGCTTCGAACCTCACCAGCCAGCCGTCAGCCGCCGAGCGGGCCCGACTGCGCGAGCAGCAGCGCGACACGGTCGTCGAGGTGGTGACCCGCTACAACCCGCAGGCCGTGATCTGTGTCGGCGTTCCCTTCGGACACACCCGACCGCAGTGGATCCTGCCCCATGGCGGGTCCATCACCGTCGACGGCCGCGATCGCCGAATCGTCGCCGACTACCGATAGACCCGAGCGGGCGCTCGGCGGCACGCCACCCGGAGCACCGTGGCATGCCGCCGCTTCCCGCTGACGCCCTGAACAGCTCAGCGCAGCTCACCGACGAACCGTGACGCCTTGCACTCCAATTATCGGATTATCGTTTACAGCAATCCGATAATTGGAGTGCAGAAAACCGGCAAATCGACCATGCATCATAATGTCAGTTAAGGTGCGTAAGCACTCAGGCTGTTGTCATCGCCTGCCGGACACCAGCCCGACCGGGCCACCTGCGCCCAGACGGCCGTGAGTCCCAACCGCATCACGATCAAAGATGTGGCGGGCCCCAAGCGTGCGGGCCACCGGGTCGACGCCTCGATCCGTAAGGTTGTCGGATGGCATTGCGGCTTGTTCAGGTGAACTACAAGGCTCGGGACGACGCGGCCCTCGGCCAGTTCTGGGCAGATGCGCTCGGCTGGGGCGTCTCCAGCGAGGGGCCCGGGGTGACCAACATCGAACCGGTGGGATTCTCCTGGCCGGACCCGACCGCGGTCTGCATCGACGTGGTCCGCGTCCCGGATCCGGAGACGGTGCGTTACCGCGTACACCTCGATCTCGCCACCACCTCCGAGGCCCATCAGGCGGAGCTGGTCGCCCACCTGCTCTCCCTCGGTGCCACCCATGCCGACATCGGCCAGGGTGACGTGCCGTGGACGGTGCTGGCCGACCCGGAGGGCAACGTGTTCTGCGTGCTGGAACCTCGGGAGATCTACCGGGACACCGGGCCGATAGCCACGGTGGTGGTCGACTGCGCGGATCCGCGCGCCATGGCCCGGTTCTGGGGCGAGGCGACCGACTGGATCGTGCACGAGGTGACCGACGACCACGCCCGGCTGCGGTCGGCCGCGGGCGTCGGGCCGTACCTGGAGTTCCTCCGGACGTCGGGGGAGCGGACCTGGTGGAGCCGGGCCCACCTAGACCTGAAGCCGTACGCCGGTGACGACCAGGCGGCGGAGGTGGCCCGGCTGACGGCGCTCGGCGCCACCGTCATCGACGTCGGCCAGGGCGACGACGTGTCGTGGAAGTGTCTCGCCGACCCGGAGGGCAACGAACTCTGCGTCCTCTCCCCGGGCTGACCCCAGCCCGCGACCTGATGCCCGAGCGGTGTACGTCGGCTACCCGCGACCGTACGCCGCTCGGGCTTCGGCGACCTGTGCCGCCTGGCGCTCACGCCAGCGTTTCTGCGCCAACCGGTTGCAGCTGCGGCAGACCCGCCGCAGGCGACCCGTGGCGGGGTCGATCTCCCGTTCGTGCCCGTTGCGGCAGTGTTGGCGTTGGGCCCGCCGCCGAGCGCTGTCCGCGTGGCTGAGCTGGCGCAGGTGGGTCGGCTCGATGCAGTCCGGCACCGCGCAGTCGTGGTGGACCTCCAGGGTCGGGTCGTAGCCGCCGACGAAGACCGCGTACGCCGCGATGTGCGCCCACGCCCGACCCGCGAGCTTCTGGTGCACGCCGCGCCGGGCGCCGTAGCCGCGCACGATCAGGCATCCGGTGTCGCTGCGGGTCGCGCGACTGAGCAGGTACGCCCGGAGGGTCTCCTCGGTGAATCGTCGGGACAGACCGTTGACCTCAGACAGCACAGAGTCAGGGTAAGGGCCGGGAATCCCAGCTGCACGATTTGCCGATCATGAAATGTCGGCGCGCCTGATCGTCAACCCACAACGGGGCTGAGAGCATTTTTCGCATGCGTGGGTCCAACACTGTGGTGCAGCAACGCCCATCGGCCTATCCGGCCCTGCCAGACGGGCCGATGGCCGTCACCGACGCGTGGTTGCGTAACCGGCGGTTGAGCGAGCACACCCGTGACGCGTACCGCCGCGACGTCGCCGGCTGGCTGGTCTGGTGCGAGGCCCGTCGGCTGGATCCGCTGCGCGCGAACTTCCTGCACGTCAACGAGTACGGGCGAGCCCTGGAGAGCAGCCTGGCCGCCCGGACCGGCCGTCCACTGACCCCGGCGACCGTGGCCCGGAAACTGTCCGCGCTGTCGAGCTGGTACGACTTCCTGGTCAAGCTGCGGGCGGTCGAGTCCAACCCGGTCTCCGGGGCCGACCGGCCGCGCGTGGATCGGGACCACTCGGTCACCGTCGGGCTGACCCCGGACGAGGTGGATGCGCTGCTCGCGGTCGCCGAGGCCGAGACCGGCCCGACCGCCGCCCGTAACCGCGCCGCCGTCGCCCTCCTCGCCGACCTGGGACTGCGGGTGGGCGAGTTGGTCTCGCTCAACCTGGAGGACCTGGGCGCCGAGCGGGGGCACCGCAGTGTGCGGTTCGTCGGCAAGGGCGGCCGGCCCCGTCGCCGGGCACTGACCCCGGGCACGGCGTACGCCGTCGACGCGTACCTTGCCGAGCGGGCCGCCGCGCAGGGGGTCGAGGTGAGTCAGTTGACCGGTCCGCTGCTGGTCACCGCCAGCGGTGCCCGGCTCGACCGGCACTCGGTGTTCCGGCTGGTCCGACGGCTCGCCCGCAGTGCGGGGATTCCGGCCTGGTCGCGGCTGTCCCCCCACTCTCTGCGGCACGCCTTCGCCACCACCGCCCGCGCCGAGGGGGTGCCGTTGGAGGACGTGCAGGACGCGATGGGGCACGCCGACCCGCGTACCACCCGCCGCTACGACCGGGACCGGCACAACCTGGACCGGGATCCGGCGTACGCCATCTGGGCGGCCCGGGCCCGCCGTCGCGGCTGACCCCGTCAGCCGCTGGTCGTCGAGACGCAGTACACGTCGCCGGAGTTGGCCTCGTGCGGCAACGCGAGCAGGTGCGCGGCCATCTCCCCAGCGTCGACCCACCGCCCGAGGGTCAACGCCTTGTCGTCGCCGAGGGCCACGTCGAACCCGCCGAAGCCGAGCGTGGTGAGCCGGTCCAGGCACCGCAACGCGACCGCCCGCCCGATCGTGGTGAACTCGAACGACAGGGCGGGCAGCGGGTGGCTCAGACCAGCGAGCACGGCGTCCTCGAAACCCTCCACGTCGATCTTGACGAAGGCCGGTGTGCCGTGCTCGGCGATCAGCGTGTCGACGGTGGTCACGGGTACCTCGATCTGACCGTCCCAGACCTGGTCCTCCCAACCGCCCGCACCGGCGGCGGCGCTCACGAAGTCGGTGGAGGCGGTGGAGACGGTGGGGTTGGCCGAGTTGACCAGGAAACCGATCCGGCCGGGTGCGGCTCCGCAGGCCGCCTCGACCAGCGTCACCTCGTCGTCGTCGGCGTAGATGGCCCGTAACGCCCGCAGGCACAGCGGTTGCGGTTCGACGGCGACGACCCGGGCGCCGAGCCGCCGGAAGCTGCCGATGTGGTCGCCCACGTGTGAGCCGATGTCGAAGACCAGGTCGCCGGGGTGGACGAAGCGGGAGTAGAAGGAGTCCATCGCCGCGTCCCGGTCCGGGTTGCCGTAGTAGACCTCCAACGAACGGCGCAGCGAGGCGGTGCGCGGGTCTGTCTTGAGCGCCTCGACCGCGGCGGAAAGGGTACCCATCGCAGCACCCTAACCCGCCCGACGTGCGCGTCGTGGCGGTCCGCGTGGCTGCCGTTCACCCGGTGTGACGTACCTCGGTGTCCCAGATGTCGGCCCACGGACGCCGCAGTCCCCGGCACACCCAGATCGGCCCGCCGTTCTCGTCGTTGTCCACCGTCACCCCCAGGTCCACCCGACCGGCGAGGGTGACGTCAGTGAACCAGGACCGCAACCGGTCCGGCCGTGCGAACCCGACGGCGATCACCACGTCGGCGTCGTCCGGCGGCCGACCGAAGTCGGCCATGCTGTTGTGCCCGGAGTACGCGGCCGGCAGCCCGCGCCGCGCACCGAAGCGGGCGACCGCGCCCGCCTCCCCGTAGTTGCCGGTGAGGATGACCGCCCGGTCCCGCTCGGGCTCCGGCAGTGCCCGGTGCACGGCGGCGAGCGAATCGGTGAACGCCGGCCAACCGATGGTCTCCCCGGCGTCGTAGTTGATCGCCACGACGAAGTCGGGCAGCCCGTCGGGAGGCAGCACCGGCAGCAGCAGCACCGCGTTGCTGGCGGCGGTGAGCGCGACGACCGCCGCCAGCAGGGCGCGACGTAGGCGACCGCGTGCCGCCCAACCGACCGCGACGACCGCACCGGCGGCGGTGAGCACCAGCAGCAGCGGGGCGTCGTAGTAGCCCTTGCCCCCGACGAGCAGCACGATGCCGGTCACCACCAGCCAGGCCCAGCCGAGCGCCCGGTGGCCACGCCAGCCGGGCCGACGCAGCAGCACCACCAGGCCGGTCAGCCAGATCGGCACCACGAACGGGCTGATGATCACGAATTGCAGCAGCAGGGCGTCGAGCCGACCACTGTAGGAGCTGTCCCCGTCGGAGATCGCCGCGGCGACGTCCAGTTGGGGAAAACCGTTGGCCGCCTGCCAGCTCAGGCTCGCGGCGGCGAGCAGCCCGAACAGCGCGGCAGCGGTCAGCACCCACCGGTCACGCAGCAGCCGCCGTGGCCCGGCCACCGTCAGCCCGGCGACCAGCCCCACGGCGAGCAGCGCGGGTAGCAGCTTGTTGAACATGCCGACGCCGAGCAGCAGCGCGACGGCGAGGGCCCAACGGCCGTTGCCGCCCCGCAGCAGTCGCACCGTGCACAGCGCGGCGGCCAGCCAGATCACCACGTCGACGGTGGTGGTGCTGAGCAGGTGGCCGGGCGCCAGCACGATGCCGGACGTGGCAGCGAGCAGGGCGGCGAAGGTCTGGGTGCCCCGGTCCGCGCCGAACTGCCGGGCGATCGCGGCCACCAGCAGCACCGCACCGGCGGCCAGCAGCGCCGATGGGGTCCGGAGGGCGAGCAGGCTGCCGGGGGCGAGGGTGTCGGCGAGGCGGGCCAGCACCGGCACCAGCGGACCCTGGTCGACGTACCCCCAGTCGAGGTGCCGGCCGGCGAGCAGGAAGTACAGCTCGTCGCGGTGGTAGCCGTACCGGGGGGAGAGGACCAGCAGGACCAGGGCGACCGCCCCGGCGACCAGCCACGGACCGATGCTCGGCGGGCCGGGCGCGGGAACCGGCGGCCGGTCTGTCGTACCGGTTCGGACCTGCGGCGTGGCCGTCGTCACCGTTTCATTGTCACCCGTGAACGCCCGATCGGTGGTCCCCCGACGGGGGCGGCCTCGCCGACTTGACGGTCGATACGGAGCGAGCTAATAAGGAAGTGGAAGTTGAGTCAACCGGACTCAACTAAGGACCTTCGGCCAGGAGAACCGAGGAGGCACCCCGATGCTGATGCGTACCGACCCGTTCCGTGAGATCGATCGGCTCGCCGAGCAGTTCTTCGGCAGCACCAGCCGTCCCGCCGTCATGCACATGGACGCCTACCGCGACGGCGACTACTTCTACGCCGCCTTCGACCTGCCCGGAGTCGACCCGGAGAGCATCGACTGCACGGTCCAGCGCAACGTGCTGACCGTCCGCGCCGAACGTCGCCGCCCCGTCGACGACAACGTCGAGCTGGTCGCCGCCGAGCGTCCGATGGGCGTCTTCAGCCGCCAGCTCTTCCTCGGCGACACCCTCGACACCGACAGGCTCGAAGCCGGCTATGACAACGGCGTGTTGACGCTGCGCATCCCCGTGGCCGAGCGCGCCAAGCCCCGCCGGATCGCCATCAGCGCGAACGGCAACGGCCGCAAGGAGATCAGGGCCTGACGAGCAGCACCCGGCGTGGCCGGACGGGACACGGCGCGGTCCCACCGGCCACGCCCACTTTCCGCCCGCCACGGCGACCGATTCTCTACCGTCGGATGGTGTGGGCGCTGCGCAACCGTGGAGCAGACCAGCCCGGCGACGACATCCGATGCGGACCGGCCTCGCCGTCGTCGGAGTCGGCGTGGCACTGTGCTGCGTCGGGGTGGCCGGGCTGGGCGCCTGGAACCTGCAACTGGTCACCCAGGCCGCCGCCCCGGTCCGGGAGACCGCCGAGGGGTTCCTGCGCGAGGTCACCACCGGCGACACCGACAGCGCGTACGAGCGGCTCTGCGCCGACGCCCGGACCCGATGGAGCGAACTCGGCTTCACCAGCTGGGTACGCACCCCGCCGGTGGTGCGCGACTACGAGATCGTGGACGTGTCGGTGGCCACCCGCGCCGGCCGACCACACGGCAAGGTCACCGTCCTGCTGACCCGCGACACCGGCAGCACCGAACAACGTGACCTGCTGGTGGTGCGGGAGGACGGCGGCTGGCGGGTCTGCGGCGACCCGTACTGAAACCGGTCACACCGGGACCGGCTCGGCCGCCTCGACCAGCCGACCGTCACGCAGCACCACCACCCGGTCGGCCATCTCCACCAACGTCGGGTCGTGCGTGGCGACCAGGGCGGTCATCCCCCGGGCGTGCACCAGGGCCCGCAACAGGTCCATCACCGCGCGGCCGGTCTCCGAGTCCAACTGGCCGGTCGGCTCGTCGGCGATCAGCAACGCCGGGTCGTTGGCCAGCGCCCGGGCGATCGCCACCCGCTGCTGCTGCCCGCCGGACATCTCGTAGGGGCGCTGCGCTGCCTGTCCACCCAGCCCGACCAGTTCCAACAACACCGCCACCCGCTCGTCGCGCTGCGCGGCCGGGACCTTCGCCAGCCGCATCGGCACGCCCACGTTCTCCGCCGCGGACAGGATCGGGATCAGCCCGAACGACTGGAACACGAACCCGATGGTGTCCCGGCGCAGCCGCAGCAGCTCCCGCTCGCCGGCCGAGGTGACCTCCTGACCGGCCACCCACACCCGGCCGGCGGTGGGCCGGTCCAGGCCACCGACGAGGTTCAGCAAAGTGGTCTTGCCCGCCCCGGAACGGCCCCGCACCGCGACCAGCTCACCCCGCCCGGCGCGGAACGACACGTCCCGTAGCGCGCGGACCACCCGATCGCCACCGCCGTAGTCACGGCTGAGCCCCTCCACCCGGACCAGATCCTGCTCGCTCACCGCGCACCCCTCTCCTCGCCGGAGCGGACCTGCACGTGATCCGGCTCCAAGGTCAGCCTCACCCGGTCCCGCAGGGCCAACGCGTCGACGAAGCTCGTCGGCAGCTGCATCCGCCCGGCCCGGTCCAGCACCGCGTACTCCTCGGTGATCAGTTCCTCGACGCCGTCGGCGCCCACCCGCGCGGTGCGGTGCACCTCGGAGGCGGTGCGGCCGTCGCGGATCGCGACCGTACGCCGCACCTGGGAGGCGACCTGCGGGTCGTGGGTCACCACCACCACGGTCACGCCCAACTCCGCGTTGATGGTGCGCAGCGCGCCGAAGACCTCCCCGGCCGTCGCCTCGTCCAACTCCCCGGTCGGCTCGTCGGCGAAGAGCACCTCCGGGTCGTTGGCCACCGCCACCGCGACGGCGCAGCGTTGCTGCTCGCCACCGCTCATCTGCCCCGGCCGACGGTCCGCGCAGTACGCGACGCCGACCATCTCCAGCAGCTCCGCCGCCCGCTGCCGCGCTGACCGGCGACCACGGCGCGCCAGCCGCATCGGCAGCTCCACGTTCTCCCGGGCGGTCAGGTACGGCAGCAGGTTGCGTGCGGTCTGCTGCCACACGAACCCGACGGTGTGTCGCCGGTACCGCAGCCGTTTGGCCGCCGACATGGTCAGCAGGTCGTAGCCGGCCACCCGGGCGATGCCCGCGGTCGGCGTGTCCAACCCGGACAGGATGTTCAACACCGTCGACTTGCCGGAACCGGACGCACCCACGATGGCCAGCAGCTCACCACGGTCCACCACCAGGTCGAGGCCCTGCAACGCGACGACCTCCACACCCTCGCTGGTGAAGATCCGCACCAGTCCGTCGCAGACGATGTGCCCACGCAGCCGATCGGCGCCACCGGCACGGGCGGCGGCCCGTTCCGCGGCACGCCGCTGCAACGTCGCCAGGTCCGGAACATCCGGCACCACGGTCATGAGTTCTCCTCTCCCAGACGCAGCGCATCACCGAGGCGCATCCGTCGGTTCATCAGGCTCTCCACCGCCAACCCGGCCGCCAGGCCCACCACCACCAGCCCCAGGACCGAGGCCAGGACCAGCGGATCCAGGTGCTCGCGGATCGGCACCCCGGGGGCGAACGCCGACAACCCCAGAGCGGATCCGAGGATCCGGGGCAGGGCCGCACCCACCGCCGCCCCGGTCACCGCCGCGACCAGCACCAACGGCACCAACTCGTACACCAGCAACCGGCGGCCCCGCCCGGCCGACAGGCCCAGGGTGCGCAACCGGGACAGCATCCGACCTCGACCGCCGGCATCGGCGGCCACCGCGAAGCCGACCGCGAGGACGGCCAGCGCGCTGCCCCCGGCGGCACCGGCGGTGAACGCCAGCGTCAGCACGTCGTTGGCCCCGGACCGGTCCAGTTCCCCGCGGTAGGCCCGCCAGGTCTGCAACGACGCCGGCAGCTGCGTGCGTGTCACCGGCACGCCGAGCACCTCGGACTGCCGCTGCCGCTGGGCCTCGTCGGCCACCTCCAGCAGGTGCGCGGCGTCGATGTCGTCACCGGCGACCAGATACCGGTTCGGGATGATCGGTGTGTGCTCGTACTCGGGCAGCGCCTGCCAGGGCAGCACCACGAACCGTTCGGTGCCGACCCCCACCCCGGGGAAGGTGTCGGTCACCCCGGCCACCCGGAACTCGTACCACCTGCTCTGCACGTCGACGGCGGCCCGGTCGCCGAGCCCGTCGGCCACCGCCGGGGACACCACCGCCGGCACCGGCCCGTCGCCCCGGGCGGCCGAGGTCAGCGCGGCGGGCACGTCCACGTCGACGCCACTGCGCGCCACCACCTCGGCGAAGGCGGGGGCGTCCACCACCAGCACCCGCGCCGTGCCGAGCTGCCGCGACGGCGTCGCGGCGTCCGCCACCAGCCGCCGGTTCGAGTCCACCCACACCCGGGCCAGCGCCGTCACCCCGGGCGTGCGGGCCAACGCGTGCTCCGCGTCAGGGGAGAAGGTGTACCCGGTCAGCCAGGCATCCGCCGGCACCGTCAACGTGGTCGCCCGGTCCCGGGCCGCGTCGACGGCCGTGGTGACCACCCCGCCGAAGACCCCGGTGCTGACCGCGACGATCAACACCGCCAGCGGCCCCAACGCCACCGGCGCGCCGCGCCCGGCGCGGGCCACCCCGAGGAACAGCGACACACCCCGGGCCCGCGCCGCCAGCCGACCGGCCAGCCGCAGCGGCCACGGCAGCAGTCGTACCGCCACCACCGCGGCGGCCACCGCGACCAGCACCGGCACCGAACTGAGGTACGCGTCGACACCGGCGCCCGGATCGAGGCCACGGCGGCGCAACAGCACCACCCCGATCCCGGCCACCACCAGCACACCCGCCTCGACGGTCAGCCGCCGCACCGACGGGCGTCGCCAGGCGACGTCGGCGCGCCCACCGACCACCCCGACCCGCCGCTGCGAGTGCATCGCCAGCACCGGCACCACCACGGTGGTCAACACCGCCACCACCAGCACCGGCCACGGGAACGTCCCCTCAGGGCCGGGCACCCTGGTCCCGACGAACCAACCGACCAGCACCGCCAGCGGCTGCACAGGCGCCGACTCGGCCAGGGTCCGCGACCCGATGGCGGTCAACGCGGCACCCCGGGCCCGCAGCAACGCGAACTCGTCACGCCGCCGCAGCACCGTCAACCGGGCGGCCAACAGGATCAGCCCCAACAGGCTGGCGACCAGACCCGCCTGCACCACCGCGAGCAGGGCCTGCACGGCGTGCAACTGGTCGGCGAAGCGCGACAACGCGCCGTCCAGCGACGTCTGCACGGTCGCTCCCGATCCCCACGACATGCGGCGCGCCTCGGCCACCGCCGCCGTCACCGACTCCAGCGTCGCCGACTCCAGCCGCCGCTCGTCGAGGCGGTACCGCCAGCCGCTGACCGTGGACACCCCGGTACCGGCGGCCACGACGTCCACACCGACCCAGTCGGTCACCCCGGCCACCACGTACGGCTCACCGTCCAGCGCCGGGGTCACCGGCTCCAGGGCGTACCCCAGGTCGTCCCAGACCGGGTCGGCGACGTCACGTGGCGTGAACACCCCGACGACCTTTGCGCCCGCCTGCCCGTCCCGCCCGGCGAAGGAGAGCCGCTGCCCGACGCGCAACGACAGCGTCTCGGCCACCGCCGTGGAGACGACCACCTCCGCCGGCCCGCCCGGACGGGTGCCCGGCCACCGCCCGGCGGTCAGTTCGGCCGCCTCCTCGACACCGGTCTGGGCCCGCAGCCCGAACATCTTGCGCGCCCCGCCGTCCATCGGCGGGGCGTCGCCGACGGCGATCAGGTGTTCCTCGTCCAACGACGCCGCGTACCAGCGACGGTCCACCAGGTTCGGCAGCGGCGACGGCAACTCGGCGGCATACCGGTCCAGGTCGGCCTGCCCGGTCGCGGCCGGTGCGGGCCGCTCCACCGCCAACGACACGTCACGAACCAGGTGCGGCAGACCGGCCACGTCCGCGCGCAACCCCCGGTCGGCGTACTCGCCGGTCAGCCGGGGAGCGGCGGTCAGCAGCAGCGCCGCCACCAGTCCCAACACCGCCAGCAGGACCGCCTGCCCGGCGTACGCCCTGATCCGCCTCGCGGTCACTGGATCGGCCTTTCGTTCGCGACTGCGGGACGCGGTGCGCTGCTCACGGTCACTGGTCCTCCCCGGCGCGCAGGTGCGCGGCGGTGAGCCGTCGCCGCACGCTGACCGACACGGCGGCGCTGAACGCCAGGGCCAGCGCCAGCAGCCCGATGCCGGTACCCAGCACCGGCGGCCAGTCGACGCTGAGCAACGGTGGGGGGTCGGGGCGGTCCGCCGAGGCGGTCAGGATCACCAGCGGGGCCATCGTCGCCGCCACGGCGACCCCCACCGCCAGCCCCACCAGCACACCCATGCCGGCCAGGAACGACTGCTCGGCCAGCAGCGACCGGGCCACCAGGCGGTGCCCCGCGCCGAGGGTGTGCAGCACCGCCAGTTCCCGGGCCCGCCGTCGGGCCGTAGCGCTGACGTCCACGGCCACACCCACCGCGGCCAACAGCACGGCGGCGACAGCGGCGACGAAGAGCGCGCCTCGGGCACCCACGCCGAACGGGTCGCGAGCCAACTCGTCGGCGACGTCCTGACGATCCAGCACGGCCAGCTCACCGAGCGCGGCGGCGGCGGTGGCCACCTGTGCCGCCGCACCGGGCCGGGCGGCGACCCACCACTCCTGGGGCGCGCGGACGATGCCCCGCTCGTGGAACAGTCGGTCCCGCAACGACGGCAGGTCGACCAGCAACGCGGCGTCGGCCACATCGCCGGGCAGACCCGCCACCCGGTCCACCACGACGACGTCGACCTCGCCGCCACCCAGGAACAGTCGGGTCTGCGCCCCGACGTCGACGTGCAGCAGGTCCAGCGCCGCACCCGTGGCGACCACCGGTACCCGCTCGGTGCCGGCCGCCGTGGTGACGGCCAGCTGCATGGGGATGTCCCGGACCTGCCAGCCCACCGACACGTCCCGTTCGTAGCGTCCGGCCAGGGTGGTGCCGGAAACCGTCGACGCGGCGGCGGTGCCCGCCCGGTCGACCAGCTGCCACGGGCCGGCCAACTCCACCGGGGTGCCGGTGGTCGAGTCCGGGCTGGCCCGCAGGTTCGACAGCCGCCAGTCGAGGCTCAGCCGGGGGCCGGCGAAGGTGTCGGTGGTGAAACCGGCCAGCCGCCACGGCTCGTCGCCGGCCGGCAGCTCGACGGAGAACCGCAGCGGCTCGCCGTCCCAACCGGTGGTGCCCAAGGTCAGCCGGTGGTATTCCCCACGGGCGTCGGCGAGCACCACGTCGTGGCGGATGCGCGTGCCGTTGTCGACGTCGCTGCGGGTACGCAGCTGGCCGGTCAGTCGCCGGGTGCCCACCGGCAGCAGGGTCTGCGGTGCCTGCGCCCGCGCGGCGGCGAGGCCGCCGAGCAGCCGGTCGGTGGAACCACCGGCCAGGTCGGGACGCAGCCGCAGCACCGAGGTCGCGGCCTCGGCGTCCATCGCCAGCATGGTGGCCGGTTCCACGCCGGAGCCGAGCCGCACCGGCTCCCGCCAGACCGGCAGCACCGATCCGGCTCCCGGCAGGTCGGCGAGTTGGTCGGCGCGGTCGTCGGGGGCGCTGCCCTTGACCTCGGTCAGGCGCAGGTCGGCGCCGACCCGGTGGGCGGCCTGGTCGTCGAGGGACCGTTGTGACGTCCCGGCGAGCGACCAGGCGAGGGTGCCGACCGCCACGGCGAGGGCGAGCAGCAGCACCGGGCCGGCGTGCGGGCGTCGACCGGCCTGCCAGGTGCCGAGCAGGACGCCGGTCCACGGCCTGCGGTCCAGCCAGCGTTCCGCCAGCCGGACCAGCGGCGGCAGCAGCCGCAACGCGAGGACCGCGCCGGCCAGCACACCGATCGTCGGCGCGGCGGCCAGCAGCGGGTCGACGCCCAACTCGCCGCCCCGAGAGCGCGACAGCGGCGAGGAGTACCTGCTGAGCTGGTACCAGCCCAGCAGGGCCAGGCCGACCAGCAGGATGTCCACCCCGGCGCGCTGCACCAGACCGCGCCGGCTCGGGCGGGATCGGCTGGCCAGCTCGGCGACGTAACTGTCGCCCCGGCGCAGGCTCGGGCCGATCATCGCCACGGCGCAGCCAGCGGCGGCGAGCCCGGTCACCAGCCACACCAGCGGGTCGCCCGAGGGCGTCGGGCGGAACGACACGGCGGCGAGTCCGGGCACCCGGTCGGCCAGCCCCAGCAACGCCAGGACGAGCGGCGGGGCCAGCAGCACGGCCGGTAGGACGACCAGGGTGGCCTCCCGGGCGGTCAGCCCGGCAAGCTGCCAGCGGGCCGCGCCCCGCGCCCGCAGCAGCGCGGTCTCGCCCCGCCGGTGCTCGGTGAGCAGGATCGCCACGAGCAGCAGCGCGTACCCGCCGAGCACCACCACCAGCAGCATCGGGGTCACCAGGGCGGAGCGGCCGACCAGGGTGGCCTGTTGCAGGCGGTGCACCAGGGCGACCAGATCACTGCTGGCCACCGCGGACTCGCCGAGCCCGGCCTCGGCCGGGGTGCTGGTGGTGATCCGGTCGGCGGCGTCGGCGAGCCGGTCCAGGGCGTTCGGGCCGACCCCGGCCAGGTCGGGTTCGACCAGCCAGCCCGCGGAGGAGTTGGCCAGGAAGTGGGTGACGAAGTCGTCGCGGGACACCGTCATCGGACCGTAGGTGGCCGCCTGCGGCAGCGAACCGACGGTCGTCTCCGGCGCCAGCCGCCAGTACGCGGCATCCGGGTCGACGGGGGCGAACACGCCCGTCACGACGACCTCGGTGACCGTGCCGCTGAGGCCGTCGGTGATCGGGATGCGGTCACCGACGCCCACCCGCAGGGTCACCGCCGCCACCTCGGCGATCGCGGTCTGCACCGGACGGGCCCCGGCGCTCGGCCACGTGCCGGAGACCAGCCGGGCATGCTCGGGCAGGTCGTCGAGGAACATCACCGACGCGTAGGTGGCTCCACTGCGGTCGGCGACGGCGTCGCCGGTGTCACCACGCAGCTGCCGCCCGGCCGCGTACCCGGCGGTGCTGACCCGAGCCGGCAGACCGGCCAGGTCGGCCGCGACCCGCTCCCGCAACGCGCCGTCGCGTTCCCGCAGCGCCTGCTCGGTGCGTCCGGCGGAGGCGCGGACCAGGATCGACCGTTCCTCGGCGGTGGCCGTGGCCAGCACGTTGCGGGTGCCGGAGTCGACGACGTCCCGGTTGTACGCCGCCAGGCCGGTGAGCGCCACGGTGGCCACCAGCGCAACTCCCGTGGCCGCCAGCAGCAGGCCCTTCGTGGCGCGGGCACGCCGCAACACGAACCTCATTCGTCCAGTACCCCCGCTGATGTGCGGGCCGGCGCGGCCCCTGTCTGCTTCCGTCATGCATCAGAAGGGGGCGGCGCCGGGGAATGGTTCGCGTGGTGATCGTTTCGTTATTCGGGGCGGGTGCGGGGCGTGGCACCGCGCGGGCCGAGGTCACCGGCACGGTGGTGCCGCCGGCAGAGCACCTGGTAGCGCACGTCGGCGGTGTCGACGGTGTCGCCGATGACGACCTGTTCGCCCTCCCGGGCCACCCGCCCGTCGGCGACGCGGGCGTTGAGCAGACCCTCCCGGCCGCACCAGCAGAGCACCTCGACCTGGATCCGGGCCACCGAGTCGGCGAGTTCGAACAGCCGCTGCGCCGCCGGGAACAGGTTGGAGCGGAAGTCGGTGGCCAGGCCGAAGGCGTACACGTCGACGTCGTAGCTGTCGACCAGGTCGGCCATCTGCTCGACGTGCTCGACCGCGTAGAAGCTGGCCTCGTCACAGATCAGGTAGTCCACGCGTACCCCGTCGGCCCACGCGTCGCGTACCAGCGTGCGCAGGTCCAGCGAGTCGGTCACCTCGATGGCCTCGTGGGCCAGCCCGATGCGGGTGGTCACCTGCGGGCCGAGGGACCGGTCGATGCGGGTGGTGACCAGTCCCCGGCGTCCCTGCCGGGCGTGGTTGTAGTTCATCTGCAGCGCCATCGTGGACTTGCCGCAGTCCATCGGCCCCCAGTAGAACCTCAGCGCGGCGGCGTGCGCCGGTCGCCCGTCCACGCCCCGGGCGGCGACACACCCGGCCGGGTTGTCGCCCTCACCGGGCAGCGGCGTGCGGGCCAGGCAGGTCGGTACGGCATCGTCGGTCGTCACGGACCGGCAGCCTAGTGCGGGGTGCCCGCCGTACGCGCGGCTGGCCCGCCGCTGGTGTCGATCATCGCATCGGCGACGGCGGGCCAGGCGGCTCAGAGCACCCGGGGTGGGGTGTTGCCGGCGGCGATGATGGCCCGGCGCATCGGCACCGCCAGCAGCAGCAGGAAACCGACCACGAAGAAGATCAACAGGGATACCAGGCCGACCCGGTAGGAGTTGGTGAGCTGGAACACCAGCCCGAACGCCAACGGGCCGAGCCAACTGGTGCCCTTGTCGCTGATCTCGTAGAAGCCGTAGTACTCGCCCTCCTTGCCGGCCGGGATCAGCTGGCTGAACAGTGACCTGCTCAGCGCCTGACTGCCGCCCAGGACCAGACCGATGGCCGCGCCGAGCGCCATGAACGGCAGCGGCGCCTCGGCCGGCAGCCGGAACGCCGCGACGATCACGGCGGTCCACAGCACCAGGCTGAGCAGGACCGTCTTCCAGGCCCCGATCCGCCCGGCCAGGGCACCGAGCCCCAGCGCGCCGCCGAAGGCCAGGAACTGCACCAGCAGGATCGTCACGATCAGGGTGCTCTGGCCCAGCCGCAGTTCCTCGGTGCCGTACTGGCTGGCCAGGGTGATGACGGTCTGGATGCCGTCGTTGTAGACCAGGAACGCCAGCAGGAAGAACAGCGTCAACGGGTACGCCTTGATCTCCCGCAGGGTGCGACCGAGCTGCCGGAACCCGTCGGTGAGCACGTTGCCCCCGCCGCCGGCGGCCAACGCGGCGGCGGTCGGGTGCTCCCGCAGCCAGCGCAGCGGCACCAGCGTGAACGCCGCCCACCACAGCCCGGCCGAGACGATGGACCAGCGGGCCAGATCCAGGGTGCGTTCGGCGGTGCCGTCGCCGAACGACTGCACCGCGACGAGGTTCAACGCCAGCAGCAGACCGCCGCCCAGGTAGCCCAACGCCCAGCCCCGGCTGGATATCGCGTCGCGCTCGTCCGGTCCGCCCAGTTGCGGCAGGAACGAGTTGTACACCACGATCGCCGCGCCGAAGCTGATATTGGCGATCATGAACAACGCGCCGCCGAGCAGGTACCGGTCCCCGGTGACGAAGAGCATCCCGATGGTCGCGGCGGCACCGGTGAACGCGGTGGCGGCCAGGAGCCGCTTCTTGTGCAGTGACCGGTCGGCGATCGCGCCGATCACCGGCAGCACGAAGACCGTCAGCAGCACCGACAGGGAGATCAGGTACGGGTAGTAGGAGCCGGCGGCGACCTTGATGCCCAGCGGGTACACGTACCCGACGCACTCGTCCGCGCCGAGTTCACACCCGGCGGCCACCTCCGCGACGCTGGTCAGGAACGGTCCGAGGAAGACCGTGATGACGGTGGTCTGGAAGGCCGAGTTGGCCCAGTCGTAGAAGTACCAGCCGGTGCGTTCGCGTCGGGTGCTTCGCGGTGGTGGGATGTCCTGCGACGCCGGGGTGACCGTCTCGGCCATGGGGTCCTCCGCCCAGGTGTTCAGGCGGCCCAGTGGCCGCGGCTGCGGTAGACGTCGCGCAGCACGCCGACGTGGTCGGTCATGATGCCATCAACTCCAAGATCAAGTAACTCGTGCATCTCGGTGGGTTCGTCGATCGTCCATACGTGCACCTGGAGACCGAGCCGGTGGGCCGTGCGCAGCAGCCGACGGTCCACCACCGGCACCCGGCCGTAGCGCACCGGCACCTGCGCGGCCACCACCGACGGCGGCAGCCGCAGCGGCCGACCGGTCCACGAGGCCCACCGCAGCCGGGCCACGCCGCGCATGCCGAGACCGGTGGCGACCCGCCCGCCGGTCAACGCCCGCAGCCTGGTCAGCCGGGCGTCGCTGAACGAGGCCAGCAGCACCCGCTCGGCGGCGTCGAGCCGATCGACCGTGGTCACCGTGGGCGTCACGCCCCGGTCGGACTTGACGTCGATGTTGAACCGCACCTGCGGCCACGCGCCGAGCACCTCGTCCAGGCGGGGCACCACGGCGGAGCCGCCGACGCGTACCGTCGCCAGGTCCGCCCAACGCATCGCGTCCACCCGGCCACGCTGCCCGGTGAGCCGCTCCAGGGTGTCGTCGTGGAACACCACGGCCACCCCGTCACGGGTGCCGTGCACGTCCGTCTCGATGTACCGGTAGCCCAACTCGACCGCCCGGGCGAAGGCCGCCGCGGTGTTCTCGTCGCCGTCGGCCGCGCCGCCGCGATGCGCGAAGGCCAGCGGGGCGGGCGCGTCGAGGTAGGGGTGCGTGGTGGTGGGCACGCGGCGCAGTATGCCCGGCCCCGGTGGCGGTAGGCGACCTGAGGTCAGTCGGTGGCGGATCGGCGTCGGTGCGCGCGTCGGGTGTCGACCGGCCGACTCGGGTCGACGTGGTGGGGCCGGTCGGGTTCGTCCAGGCGCAGCGGGACGAGGGTGTCGGTGAGCGCGTCGATGATCCGGTCGGTGGCCAGCCGGGCCGCGCCGGGCGCGGCGGGGGACACCTCGGCCAGGTCCACCGGGTCACCGAAGTGCACCCGCACGGTGGGCCGGCGCACCAGGGCGCTGGCGATGCCGCGCAGCATCCCCTTCGGGGCACCGTAGGGCAGCACCTCGTGTGAGCCCCACTGGGCGACCGGGATGACGGGCGCGCCGCTGGCCAGGGCCAGCCGGGCGGTGCCGGTCTTGCCGCGTTCGGGCCACATGCCCGGGTCCAGACCGATGCGGCCCTCCGGATAGACCAGGATCGGCGCGCCGACGGCCACCGCGGCGGCGGCGTCATCCAGGGCCCGGTGCACGCCGCTGGTGCCCCGGTCGACCCGGATGTGCCCGGCGCTGCGCATCGCCGTACCGATCAGCGGGGCGCGGAACAGCCCGCCGGTGGCCATGATCCTGGGTGCCAACCGGCGGGCGCGGCACGCCGCGGCGAGCGCGATCGGGTCGAACGGGCTGATGTGGTTGGCGGCCAGGATCAGCGGCCCGCCACGCAGCCGGGCCGGGATGTCGCCGGTGACCTCAAGGCGGGCCAGCATCCCGACGACGACGCGGGCCAGCAGCAGTGCGACGCGCCAGATCAGCGGCGGACGCCAGGAGGGGTGGGCTGCTTCCATCAGCGGGACATAGTCGCACGGCGGGTGCGGACCTCGGTGGCCAGGGCGGGCCGTACGGCAGAGGTGAGCAGGGTCATTGGTCCCGGGCCGGTTCGGGCCGCCTGCCCCTGCCCGCCCACGTACGACGGGCTGTAGTATTTACTACGCCGTGTAGTACGACTAGCTGGGGGTCGCAGGTGGACGCGTTGGACGTCGCCCGCTGGCAGTTCGGTGTCACCACCGTCTACCACTTTCTCTTCGTCCCGCTGACCATCGGACTGTCCGTCCTGGTCGCCATCCTCCAGACACTCTGGCACCGCACCGGGGACGAGAAATACCTCAAGCTCACCAAGTTCTACGGCAAGCTCTTCCTGATCAACTTCGCCATGGGCGTGGTCACCGGCATCGTGCAGGAGTTCCAGTTCGGCATGAACTGGAGCGACTACTCCCGCTTCGTCGGGGACATCTTCGGCGCACCCCTGGCCATCGAGGCCCTGGTCGCGTTCTTCCTCGAATCCACCTTCATCGGCCTGTGGATCTTCGGGTGGGACCGGCTGCCCGCCCGCCTGCACCTGGCCAGCATCTGGGCCGCCGCCATCGGCACCAACCTGTCGGCGTACTTCATCCTCGCCGCGAACTCGTTCATGCAGAACCCGGTCGGCTACCGCTACAACCCGGAGACCGGCCGGGCGGAACTGACCGACTTCGTCGCCGTGCTGACCAACAAGGTCGCCCTGATCACCTTCCCGCACACCATCGCCGGTGCCTTCCTGGTCGCCGGTTCGCTGCTGGTGGCGGTCGCCCTGTGGCACCTGATCCGCAACCGCGACGGCGCCGACACCCCCGCCTACCGCTTCGCCGCCCGCTTCGGCTCCTGGGTCGTGCTGATCTCCGCCGTGGTCGTGGTCATCACCGGCGACATCCAGGGCAAGATCATGACGCAGGTGCAGCCGATGAAGATGGCCGCCGCCGAGGGCCTCTACTCCACCGAGAGTCCCGCGTCGTTCTCCGTGCTGACCATCGGCAGCCTCGACGGCAGCCGCGAACTGTTCGCCATCAAGATCCCGTACCTGCTGTCCTACCTGGGCACCGGCGACCCCAACGGCACGGTGCACGGCATCAACGACCTCCAGGCCCTCTACAGCGCGCAGTACGGCCCCGGCAGCTACACCCCGATCATCCCGGTCACCTACTGGAGCTTCCGATTCATGATCGGATTCGGGCTGGCCGCCGCCGCCATCGCCCTGCTGGTGCTCTGGAGCCAACGCAAGGGCCGCACCCCCCGCAGCAGGTGGTTGCTCCGCGCCGGCCTGGCCATGCCAGTCCTGCCGTTGCTGGCCAACTCCTTCGGCTGGATCTTCACCGAGATGGGCCGGCAACCCTGGATCGTCTTCGGCGAGATGCTCACCCGCGACGGCGTGTCCCGCAGCGTCTCGCTCACCGAGGTCCTCACCTCGTTCACCGCCTTCACCCTCATCTACGCGGTGCTGGCCGTCATCGAGGTGAAGCTGCTGATCCGCTACGCCAAGGCCGGCGTACCCGACGTCACGCCATCGTCCGAACCCGACGACGCCGAGCGCCCGCTCGCCTTCGCCTACTGACCTGCGGAGCATCCCGTGGAACTGACCACCATCTGGTTTCTCCTCGTCGCCGTGCTGTTCACCGGCTACTTCATCCTCGAGGGCTTCGACTTCGGCGTCGGCATGCTGCTGCCCGTGCTCGGCCGCGACGACCGGGAACGCCGCGTGATGATCAACACCATCGGGCCGGTCTGGGACGGCAACGAGGTCTGGCTGATCACCGCCGGTGGCGCCATGTTCGCCGCCTTCCCCGAGTGGTACGCCACCCTCTTCTCCGGTTTCTACCTGCCCCTGCTGCTCATCCTGCTGGCCCTGATCGCCCGGGGTGTCGCCTTCGAGTACCGCCACAAGCGACCCGAGGCGTCCTGGAAACGGCGCTGGGACACCGCCATCGTGGTCGGCTCCCTGATCCCGGCGATCCTGTGGGGTGTCGCGTTCGCCAACATCCTGCGCGGCGTGCCCCTGGACGCCGAGCACGAGTACGTCGGCGGACTGCTCGACCTGCTGAGCCCGTACGCCCTGCTCGGTGGCGCGACCACCGCGGCGCTGTTCGCCACCCACGGGGCCGTCTTCGTCGCCCTCAAGACCGTCGGCGACATCCGCGGCCGGGCCGCCGCGCTCGCCGTCCGACTGGGCGTGCTCGCCGCGGCACTGGCGGTCGGCTTCCTGGCCTGGACGTTGAACATCCGATCCAGCACGGCCGCCGTCGTGCTCGCCGTCGGTGCCGCGCTCGCCCTGCTCGGCGCTCTCGCGGCCGCCACGGTACGCCGGGAGGGCTGGGCGTTCACCGGCACCGCCGCCGCGATCGGCCTGGCCGTGGCGACGCTGTTCGCCGCGCTGTTCCCGAACGTGCTGCCCTCCACGTTGGACCCGGCCGGCACGCTCACCGCCACCAACGCCGCGTCCACCCCGTACACCCTCACGATCATGACCTGGGTGGCGGTGTTCTTCACCCCGATCGTGTTGGCCTACCAGGGTTGGACGTACTGGGTGTTCCGCAAGCGCATCGGCGTCGCGCACATCCCACGGAACTGACCGCTCGCACGTAAGATCATCCCCGGCTGACACGAATCGACGTCATGTCCGATCGACCCGACGAACCGAAAGAGTGACCATGGCCCGCGAGCACCACTACGCCACCACCGTGACCTGGACCGGCAACCTCGGCACCGGCACCAGCGGCTACCGCGACTACCGTCGCGAGCACGACGTCACCACCGACGGCCGACCGACGATCCAGGGCAGCTCCGATCCCACCTTCCGCGGTGACCCGACCCGCTGGAACCCTGAGCAGCTCCTGCTGGCCTCGCTGTCCCAGTGCCACATGCTCGCCTACCTGCACCTGTGTGCGGACAAGGGCGTGGTCGTCACCGACTACGTCGACCACGCCACCGGCACCATGACCACCGACCACACCGGGAACGGGCACTTCACCGAGGTGATGCTGCGGCCCCAGGTCACCGTCGCCGACCCGGCCAGCGTGGACATCGCCACCGCGTTGCACGACGACGCCCACCACACCTGCTTCATCGCCAACTCGGTGAACTTCCCGGTCCGCCACGACCCCGTCACCACCACCTGACCCACGCGATCAAACTCGGTGGACAGCAGTACCACGGCCGCTATCGTCGGCCGGTGCCCGACGTACGTGAACTCACCCCCGACGATCTGGACGACGCCTGGCAGCTCGGCCGGCTCGCCTTCGGCTACGACCCGCAACCGCCCCCACCACCGGCCACCACCGGCCGCACCGCCTACGGGGCCTTCGACCCGGCGGGACACCTCGTCGGCAAGGCCGTCGACCTGCACGACGAGCAGTGGTGGAGCGGACGCGTGGTACCCGCCGCGGACGTTGCCGGAGTCGCGGTCGCCGCCGAGGCGCGCGGCACCGGCGTCGGCCGTACGCTGCTGACCGCCCTGCTTCGCGGCGCCCGCGACCGGGGCGCCGCGGTCAGTGCGCTGTTTCCCACCACCACCGCCCCCTACCGCGCCTGTGGTTGGGAGGTCACCGGTCAGCTGCGCACCCTCGACCTGCCCACCGCGGGCCTGCCCCGACAGCGACGCGACCCGCAGCTGACCGTACGCGCGGGCACCCCCGCCGACCTGCCCGCCACCACCGAGCTGTACCGACGCGTCGCCTGTCACCGCAACGGCCTGCTCACCCGCACCCAGCGCCGGTTCACCGTCACCGACAAGCTGCCGTACGACGGGCTCACCCTCGTCGAACACGACGGTCACCTGGTCGGTTACGCCGGTTGGAACCGGGGACAAGGCTACGGACCGGACGCGGTGCTCACCGTCGAGGACATCCTCGCCACCACCGCCGCTGCCGCCCGAGCGCTCGTCGGCGTCCTCGCCAGCTGGTACAGCGTCGCCCCGACCCTGCGGCTGACCCTGCTGCCCGGCGACGCGGTCAGCACCCACCTGCCGTTGGAACGCACCCGCGAACACGAACGCCACGCCTGGATGCACCGGCCGGTCGACATCGTCCGGGCCGTACCGGCGCGTGGCTGGCCCGCGCACACCCGTGGCGAGGTCACCTTCGCCCTCACCGACGACCTCGCCGACTGGAACACCGGCACCTGGCAGCTCACCGTCGCCGACGGCCACGCCGACCTGCGCCGCAGCACCGCCGAGGCCGACCTGCACCTGACCGTACGCGGCTTCGCCCGCCTCTACACCGGCACCGCCACCGCCCGCGCGCTGGCCGAAACCGGGCTGCTGCACCACCGCACACCCGACCCGAGCGCGCTGGACCTGCTCGCCGCCGGACCCACCGCCCACCTGATCGACTACTTCTGACCACGACGGCGGTGACGCGCGGTCGGGCCACGGCACCGGGTCAGCCCGCTTCGCGCAACTCCGCCAGCCGAGCCTCGATCTCCGCCAGCTCGGCCCGCAACTTCTCCGCCTGGCGCTCGGCCTCGGACCGCTCGGCGGCCAGGATCTGCTCCACCGCCTCGTGCACCCCCGGCACGTCGACCAGCGCCACCATCCGCAGCGCCTCGGCCGGCTTGAGCACGTACGGCTTGGCCAACACCTTGCCACCCTGCTGCGCGGCCACGGTCCACTCGCCGTCGGCGTAGGCCAACGTGACCGTCAGTCCCGCCGGCCCCTTCGGCTTCGCCGCCTTGACCGCCCGCCGCGCGGGCTTCACCTCCGCCTTCGGCTCCACCGTCTCCACCTTCGGTTCCTCCCGACTCGGTTGCTCCTGCGGCCGAGGCTGCGGCACCCGGTCCAACACGAACTCCGGCTCCGCCACCTGCGGCTCGGTCGGGGCCGACTCCACTTTCGACTCCGCCGGTCGACGACCCGCGCCCTTGGGCGCGATCGCCACGTCGGCGGGGGAGAAGGGCAACTCGTCGCGCCCGAACCGCACCACCACGAACTCGTCGGAGGTGGCCGGATCGGTCAGCTCCACGACCTGGCCCAGCTGACCGGCGATCTGACCGGCCGACGCCGTGAACACCACCTTCGGCTTACGCCCGGCGGCCAACGCCTCCCGGATGCCGCGTACCTCGTCCTCGGACAGTCCCTGACCAGCGGCACCCATCGCCCTACCCCATTTCTCGTACACGTGTTCAGCCGCCTGCTTTGATACCAGCCGCCGGCGACAACCCGAAGATCAGCCCCCCAACGCCCGCAACGCCCGGTCGGCGTGCTCGTTCATGTTCAGCTCGCTGCGCACCACCTCGACGACCCGCCGGTCGGTGCCGATCACGAACGTCATCCGCCGCGTGCTCAACGGCCCCAGTGGCAGCCGCCGCCGCACGCCGAACCGGTCCGCCACCGCACCGTCCGGATCGGACAGCAGCGGGTAGTCGAACCCGTGCTGCCGGGAGAACTCCGCCTGGCGCTGTACCGAGTCCCGGCTGATGCCGACCCGCTGTGCCCCGACGGACGCGAACTCCGCCGCCAGGTCCCGGAAGTGGCAGCTCTCCGCAGTACATCCCCGCGTCATCGCGGCCGGGTAGAAGAACAGCACCACCGGCCCGTTCGCCAGGAACTCCGTCAGCCGCCGTGGTCGTCCCGTCTCGTCCGGCAACTCGAAGTCCTCGACCAGGTCCCCGACACCAACACCCGCCATGCCCGCTCCTTCATCGACACCCTCGATCAGGCAGCGTATGCCACGCCCGGTCGGCGGCCGTGTCCTCGCCCACACTCGGCTTCCGTCGCCGTCGGCGACCCCGGTAGCGTCCGCGACACCGACACGGGGCAGGGGGATGGTCGATGGCACCGGTCACCGTCATCACCGGCGGCGGGCGCGGCATCGGCGCGGCCGCCGCGCGGCGGCTGGCCCACGCGGGTCACCAGCTCGTCCTGGGCTATCGCCGCGACCACGCCGCCGCCGACGCCGTCGTGGCCGAGCTGCACGCCACCGGGGTACGCGCCGTCGCGGTGCCCGCCGACACCCGCGACCCCGATCAGGTCGCCGCCCTGTTCGACGCCGCCGAGGAACTCGGCCCCCTCACCGGCCTGGTCAACAACGCCGGCGTCACCAGCCCGATCGGCCCGATCACCGAGCTGCGGCTGGACGACCTGCGCGAGGTGGTCGACGTCAACCTGGTCGGTTACCTGCTCTGCGCCCAGCAGGCCGCCCGCAGGTTGACCTCAGGCGGCGCCATCGTCAACATCTCCTCGGTCGCGGCCACCCTCGGTGGTCCCGGCGAGTACGTCCACTACGCCGCGGTCAAGGCGGGCACCGATGCGCTCACCGTGGGCCTGGCCAAGGAACTGGCCCCGCGTGGCATCCGGGTCAACGGGGTGGCCCCGGGCATCATCCGGACCGACATCCACGCCCTGTCCGGGCAGCCGGACCGGCCCGAGCGGGCCGCCGGCCGGATTCCGCTGGGCCGTCCCGGGGAACCGGACGAGGTGGCCGCCGCCGTGGCCTGGCTGCTCGGTCCGGACGCCTCCTACACCACCGGCGCGGTGTTGCGCGTCGGCGGCGGTCTCTGAACCGCCCGCTCCGCTTCCTGACATCCCCACTGACGTGCGCGGACCCGCCCGTCGGCTGGGTTGACCACGTCCCACCAAACCCCCTATCGTTCCAGTACGTCGAACGGCGTACGGCTCAGTCGAACAATTGATGGGGGTGTCGTGACCGATACCGCTCTGGGCGTCATCGTCCCGCCGGCCAATCCGACCGTCGAGCCCGAACTGCGTCGCCTGCTGCCACCCCGGATGCGCTACCACGTGGCCCGCCTGCCGGTCGTCGACGGGTCACTCGCGCACCGCCTGGACCGGTACGGCGACCTGCTCGCGGAAACCGCCGCCACACTACGCGGGCTGGGCCTGCACGCCACCTACGTCGCCTGCACCGGCTGCTACTACCGGCCCCGGCACCACGACGCCGAACACCTCGACCGCAGCGCCGCCGACCAGCTCGGCAGCCCGGTCTTCGGCGCCGCGACCGCCGTCGGGCAGGTGCTCGACCGGCTCGCCGTACGGTCGCTGACGCTGGTCTCGCCGTACCCGGACTGGCTCACCGAACAGGCGGCGGCGTTCTGGCGGACGACCGGCCGTACGGTCACCGAGGTGGTGGCCGTACCCGGCACCGGCGCCATCTACGACCTCACCTCGACCACCGTCGGCGACACCGTGCAGCGCGTCCTGGCCGCGCTCGACGCGAGCGCCGCCGACGGCCACGCGGTCCTGCTGACCGGCACCGGCGCACCGAGCCTCGACGTGCTCGACCAGGTGGTGCCCCAGGCGTCCGTGCCGGTGCTCTCCTCGAACCTGGCCGGTGCCTGGCAGTTGCTGCACACCGCCGGGGCCGCACACCTGGCGGCGCAGTCGCCGAGCCCGGCGCTGCGGCACCTGGCCGCCACCGTGGCCGAACCCGCCACGACGCAGATCGCCGGCGGTCCCGCCGGCGGGAAGGAGTGAACGTGCCGCCAAGCCATTCGGTGGAGGCACCGGTCGTCGTCCTCGGCGGCGGCCCGGTGGGTATGGTGACCGCCCTCGCGCTGGCCCGACACGACATCCCCGTGGTCGTCCTGGAACAGGGCCACGACGAGGTGCGCTCGGAGTGGCGCGGCTCGACCGTGCACCCGCCGACGCTCGAACTGCTCGACGAACTGGACCTGGCCGCGCCGGTGCTCAAGGAGGCCGTCCGGGTCCGCCGACTGGACTACCGCGACCTGGAGCTGACCGAGTCGGCGTGTTTCTCCTACGACCTGCTGGAGGGGGAGACCCGCTACCCGTTCCGCTGCCAGTACGAGCAGTACAAGCTGGTCCGGCAGTTGCGTCGCGCGGTCGCCGAGACGCCGAACGTGGACCTGCGGTTCGGGCACGAGGTGGTCGGGCTGCGCCAGGACGACACCCGGGTCGAGCTGGAGGTGGCCGTCGACGGTGAGCGGCGGAGCGTGGCGTGCCGGTGGGCGGTGGCCGCCGACGGGGCGCACAGCATCGCCCGCAAGCTGCTCGACGTGCCGTTCCCCGGCTTCACGTACCCGTCGCTGAGCCTGGTGGTGGCCACGCCGTTCCGGTTCGAGGAGGCGGTGCCCGATCTGGGCGAGGTCGGCTACTGGTCCGGCCCCCGTGGCCGGTTCTCGCTGATCCGCACCCCGGACATCTGGCGGGCCGCGCTGTCCACCACCACCGGGGTCGACGATGAACCACCGACCGGCATCCACCCGGACTTCCTGGCCGCCGTGGAGCTGCTGCTGAAGTCACCGACCCCGCCGGAGGGGCTACTGCCGCTGCACCAGCACCAGATGTACCGCAGCCACCAGCGGTTGGCCGACTCCTTCCGGATCGGTCGGGTCCTGCTGGCCGGCGACGCCGCCCACCTGAGCAGCACCACCGGCGGCATGGGACTGAACTCCGGCATCCACGACGCGATGGCCGTGGCCGCCGCGTTGGCCGAGTCCGACCAGGACACCGCGACCACCGCGTACGCGCAACGGCGGCGTTCGATCGCCGAGCGCTTCGTCCAGCCGGCCACCACCGAGAACCGCACCTCGGCGGACGCGGTGGACCTGGCCGGACGCCGGGAACGGTTGCTGCGGTTGCGAGCCGTCGCCGAGGACGCCGAGCAGGCCCGTGCGTACCTGCGGCGGGTCAGTATGCTCGGGATCCAGCACTAGGCGACGCATGCCGGTGCCCACCCGCGAAGTGCCGCCCGACGGCACGCACGAGAGGTCACGGTCGAATGGAGTCAGCGGTGCCGGTGAGTGAGCCAACGGACGGCCACCGTTACACCGCGAGCGGCCTGGGACGCGCGCTCGCCGTGATCGACCTGCTCGCCGAACGCAGCCCGGAGATGGTCGGTGTGTCCACCGTCGCGCGGGACCTGAGCCTGCCCAAGGCGGTGGCCCACCGCATCCTCAAGGAGCTGACCGCCAACCAGTTCGTCACCTTCGACGAGGGCACCCGGCGGTACCGGCTGGGGCCGGGCGCGCTGGCCGCGGGCCTGGCCGCGCTGCGCGCCGTCGACGTGCAGGCCACCACCAACCGGCACATGCGACGGCTGGTGGAGATCACCGGTGAGACGGCGACGCTGTCGATGCGGCAGGGTTGGGTGCGCGTCTACACCGACCAGGTGCTCTCCCCGCACGAGATCCGGATGTCGGTCACGCTCGGCTCCCGGCACTCCCTGGTCGCCGGCTCGTCGTCCAAGGCGATCCTGGCGGCGCTGCCCGACGCCGAGGTGGCCGAGTACCTGAACACGCACGAGTTGGTGTCGGTGACGCCGGCGACCATCACCTCGATCGAGCGGCTCTGGGAGGACCTGCGCACGGTGCGTCGGCAGGGCTACGCGGTCAGCCGGGGGGAGCGGCAGGCGGGAGCGGCGAGCGTGGCGGCGGCCATCCGGCTCGCCTCCGGCGAGGTCTACGGGTCGTTGTCGCTGTGCGGCCCGCAGGACCGCTTCTCGTCACGGTTGCTGGCCGAGTACGGCGAACTGGTGGCCGACGCGGCCCGTCAGGTCAGCGCCGAGCTGGGCTACCAGCCCGCCGTGGGACAGGGCGACGGCGCACCGGCGGAGACCGTGCCACCGGTGCGCCGTCGCGGTGCCCGCCGTCAGCCCACCGCCTCGACGGCCGACCAGGCCGACAGGAGCGCGGTCGAGGTCGTGGCCTCGCAGAAGTAGAAACCGAGGTTGCGGATCGCCGGCTCGGCCAGGTCGGGGCGGGTCCAGCCGAGCATGTCCGTCGGCAGGGTGACGGCCAGGTCGGCCATGTACGCCTCGCGTACGGTCGAGTCGACGCAGACGTTGGCCGCCGTGCCGACCACCACCACGTGGTCGCGTTCGTGTGCCCGCAACATGTTGTGCAGGGGTGTGCCGACGAAGGCGCTGTAGCGCGTCTTCTCCAGGTGGCAGTCGCCCGGCGCGGGACGCAGCCCGTCGGCGAGTTCGGCCCCCCAGGAGCCCGCCGCGCACACGCTGAGCGGGCTGCGGCCCATCGCCTCGGCGCGGGCCCGCCGGGCCGGTGAGACGAGCTGGCCGTGGGCGGCCTGTCGGACCCAGACGATGAGGCAACCGGCGGCCCTGGCCGGGTCGAGGAAGCCTGGTAGCCGGCGGGCCAGGGCGGCGTTGACCTCGACGTCGGCACCGAGCGCCGCCATCGCTCCAGCCGGGGAGCAGAAGTCGTTCTGCATGTCGATGACCAGCACCGCAGTCCGCTTCGGTGGATAGTTCATGACGTTTCCTCCCGAATTGGGGGATTGATCCTAATCGATGATATGAAGTCGGGTCCTACAGGCCATTGACCTTGCCGGAGACCATAGCTTACGTTCGCACCAACAGAACGGCGTACTGCACAAGCGAACAATCTCGCGGTTAACGCGGGCCGGTCGGTGACAGGGGTAGCCCATGAGTGCGATCAAAGTGGAGGGCGTCAGCAAGGTCTTCGCCGGCGCCGGCGGGCAGTCGATGCTCGCGCTGAGCGATGTCTCGCTCGACATCGCCGACGGTGAGTTCGTCGTGCTGCTCGGACCCTCCGGCTGCGGAAAGACCACCCTGCTGCGCATCATCGGCCAGCTGGAGAGCCCCACCGTCGGTCGGGTGAGCCTGGACCACGGCAACAACGGCGACCGCCCCCTGGGGTTCGTCTTCCAGGAGGCCACCCTGATGCCCTGGCGGTCCACCGCCGCCAACGTGGCCCTGCCGCTGGAGATGGCCGGCGTACCCCGCCGGGAACGCACCGAGCGGGTCCGCGAGATGCTCGAACTGGTCGGCCTGCCGGAGACCGAGGGCAAGTACCCGCACCAACTGTCCGGCGGTATGCGTCAGCGGGTCTCCATCGCCCGGGCGTTGGCGCACGACCCGCAGGTGTTGCTCATGGACGAACCGTTCGGCGCGCTCGACGCGCAGACCCGCGACATGATGAACGCCGAGCTGCAACGCATCTGGCTGGAGAACCGCAAGACGGTCGTCTTCGTGACCCACTCCGTCTCCGAGGCGGTCTTCCTCGCCGACCGCATCGTGATGCTGGGGACCAAGCCCGGCCACATCCACTCCATCACCGAGGTGACGCTGCCCCGGCCGCGCACCGTCGACATGACCGAGTCCGCCGAGTTCCGCCATCTCGCCGCCGAGCTGCGTCGCCAGATCGGCGCGGTGCAGGACACCGACAACCGATCCGCCGTCTCGGCCTGACCGTACCTCGAGGTGCCGCACAGTGACTGCCACTAAAGAGCGCCGCCCGGCGTCGACACCATCCACCGACGAGCTGCTGCGGCCCCCGCCACCGACCTGGTCGCAGCGACTCCGCAACAACCGCTGGCTGTCCTTCTACACCAGCCCTCTGCTGATCGCGTTGTTCCTCGTGGCGTGGAAGATCTACGTCGAGGTCACCGATCTGTCCCGGTTCGTGCTGCCGCCACCGGAGGCGGTGTTCAAGGCGTTCGCCGCGCAGATCACCGACCCGTTCGTCTGGCAGACCCACATCTGGACGACCTTCTACGAGGTCATGATGGGTCTGGCGCTGGCGATCGTGCTGGGCGTCGGGCTCGGTCTGATGATCGGCAAGTCGCCGCTGTTCGACCGGATCGTCCGACCGTTCATCGTCGGCACCCAGGTGGTGCCGAAGGTCGCCCTGGTACCGCTGTTCATCCTCTGGCTCGGCTTCGGCCCCTCGTCCAAGGTGGTCATCGCCGCGCTGCTGGCCTTCTTCCCCCTGCTGATCAACACCTCGTTCGGCGTCCGCTCGGTGCCGGGCTCCATGCACGACCTGATGACGACGCTCAAGGCGTCCCGGTGGGAACGGTTCTGGCGGGCCGACCTGCCGTACACGATGCCGTTCATCCTCGCCGGCATGGAACTGGCGGTCGTCCAGGCGACCATCGGCGCGATCGTCGGTGAGTACCTCGGCGGCGACCAGGGCCTCGGCCGCTACGCGGTCAACCTGCAGAACAACCTCCAGGTCGACAAGCTGTTCGGCGCCATCCTCATCATGGCGTTGTTCGGGTTCACCCTCTACAGCATCGTCACCGGCGCCCGCCGGTTGCTGATCCCCTGGCACGAATCCGTGCAGCCGCGCCGCCGACCCTGACGGGCGGCCCGGCCTCCCTGCCACAACCCCACACACGACCTGGTCGGTGCCGCGTCGCGGCACTGGCGGACCCCTCCTTGCCCTCATCCGTCCGTTACTCACCCCCGGGAGTCTTCCGTGACACGTAACCCCTCCAACGGCGCGCCGGTCTCCCGGCGCTCACTGCTCCGGCTCGGTGCCACCGCGGGTCTGCTGCTGCCCAGCGCCGGCGGCATGACCCTGATGCTCAGCGGCTGCGGCAGCGACGACGACCAGGTCAACGCCGACGGCAGCCTCTCCGGCTCGTACATGACCGCCTCCGGCATGACGTTGAGCTTCGTGGAGACGATGGTCGCCAAGGAGCGCGGCTTCTTCGCCGAGCACGGCCTCAACCTCGACATCAAGGGCGGGCAGGGCACCGCCACCGCCATCCAGGCGGTGCTCGGCGGCTCGGCCGACCTCACCCGCGCCAACGGCATCAACGCGATCATCGCGGTGGCCAACGAGGACGCCCCGTTCGTCAGCATCGCCAGCGTGCGGCAGAAGTCGCAGTTCGAGGTGGTGTCGCTGCCCGACGACCCGATCCGTAACCCGGCCCAGCTCGCCGGACGCACCTGCGGCATCGTCTCCACCGGCGGCGCCACCGAGAACCTGCTCGACGTCATGCTGATCAACGCGGGCATCGACCCCAAGTCGGTGAAGCGGCCGGTCACCGGCGTCGGCACCGCCGCGTACGAGTTGGCGCGCCGGGGCGAGGTCGACGCCTGGGTCTGCGTGAACACCGACCGGGCCACCATCCAGAAGGAGATCGGCGAGGTCGTCTTCTTCAGCACCGACGAGTACGCCCCGATGCCCTCGGACTCGTACAACACCAGCCTCAAGATGGTCGAGTCGGACAGTGACATGCCGGTGCGCTTCCTCGCCGGGGTGCTCAAGGCCATCGACTACGCCAGCAAGGAGGAGAACTGGGGTCAGGTCATCGACGACCTGCGTAAGTACAACCCGGAGGCGGACCCGGAGCAGGCTCGTGCCGAGCTGCCGCTGCTGGTGGAGAGCTGGCTCGCCGCCGGCCCGGAGAACGCCCTGCAGATGAACGAGCAGACCTGGCTGTCCGGTCAGGAGAGCCTGGTCAAGGCCAAGCTGGTCAACTCCGCCGCGCCGATCGAGAAGCTGATCTACCCGGACTACCTCGCCCGCGCGAGGGAGCTGTGACGGCCGACCCGGCCGCCGTGGGTGGGGCCGCCGCGATCCTGGCGGCGGCCTCGGCCAGCGGCGTACGGCGGCTCTGGTTCACCAGCGGCTCCGAGCTGACCTCCTTCCAGGAGGCCAACGCCCAGGCCCGGCACAAGGGCGAGCCGACCCCGGAGATCGTCACCTGCCCACACGAGCACGTCGCGTTGACCGCGGCGATGGGCGAGACCATGGTCTCGGGTGGACCGTCCATGACCGCCGCCCACGCCGACCTCGGACTGCTGCACCACGGCGGCGCGATCCACAACGCGATGTGGGGCGACCACCCCATCATGATCATGTCGGGGTATCCGCCGACCCGTGAGCAGTCGCGCACCTCACCGGTGTTCTGGAAACAGCAACGCTGGGACCAGGGCGCGATCGTGCGCCAGTACGTCAAGTGGGACTACAAGCTGTCCGCGCTCGACGACGCCGGTCTGGTCGTGGCGCGCGGCCTGCAGGTCGCCCTGGCCCCCCGGTGTGGCCCCGTCTACCTGGCGATGCCCGAGGAGGTGGGTCGTCACCCGGTGCCCGGCCGCGACCGGGTGCCCAGCGCGCAGGCGCTCGGGGTGCCGACCCTCGGCCCGGGTGACCCGGGCGTGGTCAGCGAGGTGGCCCGCCGCCTGCGGACCGCCCGGCGACCGGTCGTGGTCACCGACCGGGTCGGCGTGAACCCCCGCGCGGTGCAGCTGCTCGCCGAACTCGCCGACACCCTGGGCGTGGAGGTACGCGCCTCCCGCTACCGGGTGAACCTGCCCGACGACAACCCGTGGCACGCCACGGCGCCGCTGGACCAGTACGACGTCGTCGTCGTGCTCGACCATCCGGTGCCGTGGATGCCGGCCGTGGAGAAGCCGAGCGACGAGGCGTGGATCGGCTGGGTCGGCCCCGACCCGATCGAGAGCCGGGTCCCGCTGTACGAGTTGCGGGCCGACGCCCGCACCACCGCCGACCCGGCGATGTTCCTGGAGGCGCTGCTGGGCGAGGTCGGCTCCGGTGACGCCGACGCGGTCCGGCAGCGTCGGCAGCGGCCACCGGGGGTCGGCGACAGACGGCACACCGCCGGCCCGGCACCGGCCGGCGGTGTGCCCACCCCCGCGCTGATCGCGGCGGCGCTGGACGCGCACCTGCACCCCGACGATCTGCTCACCTGGGAGGTGTTCGACACCACGGCGGTGCGTCGCACGAAGCCGGGCACCCTGTTCGAGAAGGGTGGCTCCAGCCTCGGCTGGTCGGTCGCGGCGGCCACCGGCGCCAGTATGGCCGCCGGTGGCGCGCACGCGGTCGCGGTGACCGGCGACGGCTCCTACCTGTTCGGCTCACCGGACTCGTGCCTGTGGTTGCAGCAGCAGCACGACGCGCCGGTGGTCACCGTCGTGGTGAACAACGGTGGCTACCGCACCGGCACCACCACCCTGGCGGCGCACTATCCGGACGGGCTGGCCGTCGCCGAGCCCACGGTGATCGGCGGCCACCTCACCCCGTCGCCGGACTTCGCCGCGCACGCCCGCGCGCAGGGCTGCTACGGCGAGCGGGTGGTACGCGCCGCCGACCTGTCCGCCGCCCTGGACCGGGCCCGCACCGCGGTCCAGCGCGACCGGGTACCGGCCGTGCTGGACGTCTGGGTACCCGAACACCTCACCGGGTCGATGGACCCGGGCCGCCGGGCGCGCACCCCGGCCACCGACGAAGGGACGAGTGATGGCTGAGGTCGTCTCCCCGATCGACGCCCGGGTGTTGGCCCGGGTGGCACCGGCCACGCCGGAGGAGGTGCACGCCGCGGTCCGCGCGGCGCGCTCCGCCCAACCGGCCTGGGCCCGCCGCACCGGCGGTGAACGCGGCCGGATCCTGCACGCGGTCGCCGACCTCATCGAGGCCGCCGTGGAGGAACTGGCCGAGATCGAGACCCGCAACACCGGCAAGATCCTCAGCGACACCCGGCGGGAGGTGCGTCGGGCGGCCGGCAGCTTCCGCTACTACGCCGGCTGGGCCGAGCAGGTACGCGGTGAGACGATCCCGGTCAGCGCCGACTACCACACCTACACGGTGCCGGAGCCGCACGGTGTGGTGGCCGGGGTCATCCCGTGGAACGTGCCGTTCTTCTTCGCCGCCAAGAAGATCGCTCCGGCGCTCGCCTTCGGCAACGCCTGCCTGCTCAAGCCGGCGGAGGAGACCCCGCTGACCGCGCTGCGGCTGGCCGGGCTGCTGGCCGCCGCGGGCGTACCCGAGGATCTGGTGCGGGTGTTGCCGGGCGGCCGGGAGACCGGCGCGGCGCTGGTGTCGCATCCGGACGTGGACCTGATCGTGTTCACCGGTCACCACGACACCGGCAAGGCGATCGCCCGCGCGGCGGCGGAGCACCTGACCCCGGTCGCCCTGGAGTTGGGGGGCAAGTCGCCGCAGGTCGTCTTCGGCGACGCCGACCTGGACCGGGCGGTCGACGCGGTGGTGCTGGGTGTCTTCGCCTCCTGCGGCCAGATGTGCATCGCCGGTTCCCGGCTGGTGGTGCACGAGTCGGTCTACGACGAGGTCCTGGACCGGGTGGCGGAGCGGGTACGCCGGTTGCGTGTGGGTGACCCGTTCGACCAGGACACCGACCTGGGTCCGCAGATCACCTCGGCGCAGCGGGACAAGACGGCGCAGTTCATCGCCGAGTCCCGGGACGCCGGTCGGCTGGTCGCGCAGGCCGCCCTGCCGGACGACGAGCGGCTGCGGGACGGCTTCTACGTGCCGCCGACGGTGTTCGACCGGTTGGACGCGCAGGCGCGGCTGCTGCGGGAGGAGGTCTTCGGCCCGGTGTTGGCGGTGTCGTCGTTCCGCGACGACGCCGAGGCGCTGCGGCTGGCCGACGACACCGACTTCGGGCTCGCCGCCGGGGTGTGGACCGCCGACATCGCCCGGGCACACCGTTTCGCCGGGCAGGTACGCGCCGGCACGGTGTGGATCAACACGTACCGGGTGTTGTCGGATCTGGTGCCCTTCGGTGGGGTGGGTCTGTCCGGGTACGGGCGGGAGAACGGCACCGAGGCGGCCCGCCTGTACCTGCGTCCGAAGTCGGTGTGGACGTCGCTGGCCGCCGGCACGCCGCAGGGGTACGGCCTGGGTGGTGCGGGTGCGGCAGGCTGACCGCCCGCCCGACACGCCGGTCGAGGAGGCCGGTCGCGGTGCGCTCGCGTTGCTGCGGGACCGCCGTTTCGGCCCGTACTTCTTCGGGTCGCTGGCCTCCAACACCGGCACCTGGTTCCAGAACGTCGCGGCGATCCTGACCATCTTCGCGTTGACCCGCTCCGCCTTCATGGTGGGGCTGGTCACCGCGTTGCAGTTCGCGATGCAGTTGGTGCTGGCTCCGGTGATCGGGGCGGTGGCCGACCGGGTCGACCGACGGTTGCTGATCATCGTCGGGCAGACGGTGGGTGGGACCGCCGCCGCGGTGCTCGCGGTCCTGGCGTTGCTGGACACGCTCAACGCGCCGCTGCTGCTGACGTTCGTGGGACTGTCCGGTGTGGGTCAGGCGGTCACCGGTCCGGCGGCCCAGGCGTTGGTGCCGAACATCGTCGGACGCGCCGACGTGCCGCAGGCCATCGCGTTGCACTCGCTGACGTTCAACCTGTCCCGCGCGATCGGTCCGGTGGCCGGGGCGGCCACGTACGCGGTGGCCGGCGCCGGTGCCGCGTTCGCCGTCAACGCCGCCAGTTTCCTGGTGTTCGCGCTGGCGTTGGCGGGTGTGCGGCTGCCCCGCACCCGGCCCGCGGACGGTCGGCGGGGCCGACTGGGGGTGCTCGGCGGCGTCGCCTACGTCCGGCACCGTCCGGTGCTGGTGCGCTGTCTGGTGGCGGTGGCGCTGATCGGGTTGGCGATGGAGCCGATCAACACCCTGTCGCCGTTGTTCGCCGAGGGTTTCGGCGGCGGTGAGCTGATGGTGGGCATCTTCATCACCTGTTTCGGGCTCGGGTCGGCGTTGGTCGCCGGTTGGGTCGGCAGGTTGCGGCGGCTGATGGGCAGTGGTCGTACCGGCGCGGTCGGGGTGGCCGCGCTCGGCGTCGGGATGGCGGTGTTGGCGGCCAGTCCGGGGCCGGTGGTGGCCACGGTGGGCATCGCCGTCGGCGGGGCGGGTTACCTGCTGGCGGTCAGCGACGTCAACGCCACCATGCAGCAGGGCCTGGCCGACGCGGTGCGGGGCCGGGTGATGGCGCTGTGGTCGATGTGTTTCCTGGGCATCCGTCCGGCGGCGGCGATCCTGCACGGCTGGCTGGGTGACGCCTTCTCCGCGCGGACCGGCGCGCTCGTGGCGGTGGTGGCCTCGGTGGCCGCCGCGCTGGTGCTGCGCGGTCGACGGGCCGCGCGGATGGGCAGGTGACGGTCTGCGTACCTGCGTTGACCTCGCACCAGAGAACAAACTATTCTGCTGAGCGAAACACCGTTCGCATGATGCGAACGAAATGAATGGGGGCTCCCGTGCACGACGGACCGCTGACCGGCCTGCGCGTCATCGACGCCTCGACGATCCTGGCCGGCCCGCTGTGCTGCCAGATCCTCGGCGACTTCGGTGCCGACGTCATCAAGGTCGAACACCCCGTCGCCGGGGACAGCATGCGCGGACACGGCCACGCCAAGGACGGCGTACCGCTGTGGTGGAAGGAGATCTCCCGCAACAAGCGCACGCTCGGTCTCAAGCTGTCCACACCGGAAGGCGCCGACCTGCTGTGCCGTCTGGCCGCCACCGCCGACGTGCTGGTGGAGAACTTCCGCCCCGGCACCCTGGAACGGTGGGGGATCGGCCCCGACAAGCTCCTGGAGATCAACCCGGCGCTGGTGATCGTCCGCATCTCCGGCTTCGGCCAACAGGGCCCCTACGCGCACCGGCCCGGCTTCGGCACCCTCGCCGAGGCGATGAGCGGCTTCGCCCACCTCACCGGCGACGAGAACGGCCCTCCGACCCTGCCGGCGTTCGGCCTGGCCGACAGCATCTGCGGCATCGCCGCCTCCTCGGCCACCATGGTCGCGCTGTGGGCCCGCGAGAAGAACGGCGGCAAGGGACAGGTCGTCGACCTCAGCCTGCTCGAACCGATCATGATGGCGGTCGGTCCCGGACCCACCGTCTACGACCAGCTCGGCGTGATCGGCCACCGCCACGGCAACCGTTCCACCAACAACGCCCCCCGCAACACCTACCGCACCCGCGACGGCTCCTGGGTGGCCATCTCCACCAGCGCCCAGTCCATCGCCGAACGGGTGCTGCGTCTCGTCGGACATCCCGAGGTCGTCGACGAACCGTGGTTCGCCTCCGGACGCGAGCGTGCCGAACACGCCGACCTGCTCGACTCCTACGTCGGCGGGTGGATCGCCGAACGCACCCGCGAGGAGGTCATCCGGGCCTTCGACGCCGCCGGCGCCGCCGTCGCCCCCGTCTACGACGCCCGCGACATCGTCACCGACGAACACGTCCGCGCCGCCGAGATGCTCGTCGACGTCCCCGACCCCGACCTCGGTCGGGTCCTGATGCACAACGTCCTGTGGCGGATGTCCGAGAACCCCGGTCGGATCCGCTTCACCGGCCGGGCCCTCGGCGCCGACACCGACGATCTCCTCGTCAACGAACTCGGCTGCACCCCCACCACCGTCGCCGACCTGCGCTCCCGGGAGATCGTGGCCTGACGGCCCGCACCACCAAAGGTAAGGAATGCCGTGACCACCATGAACACCACCACCAGCCCGACGAGCCGGACGCAGACGCTGCTGGCCGCCCTCTCCGCCGGAACCCGGGTGTACGACCTGGGTCGCCGGCTGAGCATCGGCATGCCCCAGTCGCCGAACCATCCGCCGTTCTGGCACGCCCTGCCGCGTCGGCACGGCGACGCGGTCCGCGCCGACGGCGGCTCCGCCGCCAACGACATCATCACCATGGGCACCCACGTCGGCACCCACATCGACGCCTTCTCCCACGTCTCCCACGACGGTCGCCTCCACGACGGCTCCGACGCCGCCGCCGCCGGACGCGGTGGACGCTTCACCGAACTGGGCGCCCACACCATCGCCCCGATGGTGCGCCGTGGAGTGCTGCTCGACGTGCCGGCCGCCCTCGGCACCCCCGACGGCTGCCCGGCGGGCTACGAGATCACCCCGCAGGACCTGACCCGCACCGTCGACCGGCAGGGCACCCCGCTGAACCCGGGCGACGTGGCGCTGATCCGCAGCGGCTGGGGACGCCACTTCGACGACCCGGACCGCACCCGCTTCGTCGGGCACCACACCGGCGTACCCGGCGTCGGTGAGGCCGGCGCCACCTGGCTGGCCGACCAGCGGGTCCACGCCGCCGGGGCGGACACCATCGCCTTCGAGTGCCTGCGTCCCGGCGCCGGACACAGCGTCCTGCCCGCACACCGGGTGCTGCTGGTCGAACGCGGCGTCTACATCATCGAGACGATGGCGCTGGAGGAACTGGCCGCCGCCGCAGTGCACGAGTTCCTGTTCGTGCTCTCGCCGCTGGCCATCTTCGGGGCCACCGGCTCGCCGGTACGCCCGCTGGCGGTGGTCGTCGATGAGTGAACCGACCCTCGCCGAACAGCTCGCCGCGTTCGCCGACCACGCCCGCACCGAGGCCCTGCCCGACCCGGTCGCCACCAGCGTGCGCCAGCGGGTCCTGGACATCCTCGGCCTGTGCGTCGCCGCGCACCGGCTACCGACCAGCCAGGCGGCCCTGGCCCACGTCGCCGACCAGGGTGGACGCGCCCAGGCTTACGTCGTCGGGCTGCCCGACGCGGTGCCCGCGGCGCAGGCCGCGTTCGGCAACGGCGTGCTGGCCCACTCCCTCGACTACGACGACACCCACCTGCCCTCGGTGCTGCACCCCAGCGCCGCGGTGGTGCCGGCCGCCCTGGCCGCCGCGCAGGCCGCCGGCGCCGACGGCGTCGCGCTCACCACCGCCGTCGCGGTCGGCATCGAGGTCACCGTCCGGCTGGGCATGGCCGGCTACGACCCGACGCTGAACAACTCGGTGTTCTTCGAACACGGCCAGCACGCCACCTCCATCTGCGGGGCGATGGGCGCCGCCGTGGCCGCCGGGATGCTGACCGGCCTGGACGCCGACGGCCTGCGCGACGTGCTCGGCGTGACCGCCTCGATGGCCGCCGGGGTGATCGAGGCCAACCGCACCGGCGGCACCGTCAAACGGCTGCACTGCGGCTGGGCCGCGCACAGCGCCGTCACCGCCGCCGACCTGGTGCGGCGCGGCTTCACCGGGCCACCGACCGTGCTGGAGGGCCGGTTCGGCTTCTTCACCGCCTTCCTGCGCGGCGAGGCCGACCACGACCAGGTCACCGACGGCCTCGGTCGACGGTGGACGGTGCCGGACATCTTCTTCAAGCCGTACCCGGCCAACCACTTCACCCACGCCGCCATCGACGCCGGTCTGGCGCTGCGCGCGCAGGGCGTGCCGGTCGACCGGATCGACCACATCGAACTGCGGGTACCCGCCGCGGTGATCCGCACCATCGGACAGCCCATCGACACCAAACGCACCCCGGAAACCGGCTACCAGGCCCAGTTCAGCGGCCCGTACGCGGTGGTCGCCGGGCTGCTCGGCGGCGGTGGACTGGGCCTCGGCCTGGGCGACTTCACCGACGAGTTGGCCCGCGACCCGGCACGCCGGGCCCTGATGGCCCGGGTGGACGTGGTCCCCGACGACGAGTGCAACAAGATCTTCCCCTACCAGTTCCCGGCCGTGGTGTCGGTACGCACCGACGACGGCCGGACCTGGCGCGAAGAGGTCCTGACCAACCGTGGTAGCCCGCAACGACCCCTGTCCGACGCGGAACTGGCGATGAAGTTCCGCGACAACGTCGCCGGTCGCCTCGACCCGCACACCGCCGACGAGACGGTCGCCGCGGTCCTCGGCCTCGCCGACGTCACCGACGTGGCCGACCTGATGCGCCCGTTGACCCGACTGCGGACCGCCACCGACTGACCCGCCCACGACCCGTCGCCCGCCGACCTCAGGAGCCCATCATGCAACCCTTCGATCTCGTAGTGCGCAACGTCCGCGTGGTGCGACACGACCAGGCGGAGCCGTCGACGCTGGACATCGGCGTACGCGACGGCCGGGTGGCCCGGCTCGCCCCGAACATCCCCGCCACCGACGCGACCACCGTCGTCGACGGCGGCGGCAAGCTCGCCTTCCCCGGCGTCGTCGACGCCCACCAGCACTGGGGCATCTACCACCCGCTCGCCGAGGACACCAGCACCGAGAGCCGCGCCTGCGCGCAGGGCGGTGTCACCTCCGCCATCAACTACATCCGCACCGGCCAGTACTACCTCAACCGGGGCGGACCCTACGGCGAGTTCTTCCCCGAGGTACTTGCCGCCACCGACCAGAGCTCCTACGTCGACTACGCCTTCCACGTGGCGCCGATGACCACCGAGCACATCGACGAGATCCCCGACCTGGTCCGCGAACACGGCATCACCTCGTTCAAGATCTTCATGTTCTACGGTGGCCACGGCCTGCACGGACGCTCCAGCGACCAGAGCTCCTTCCTGATGATCCCGCCCGACGCCCGCTACGACTACGCGCACTTCGAGTTCGTCATGCGCGGCGTGCAGGCCGCCCGCGAACAGTTCCCCGAACTGGCCGACCAGATCTCCCTGTCGCTGCACTGCGAGACCGCGGAGATCATGTCTGCGTACACCCGGATGGTCGAACAGGACGGCTCGCTGACCGGCCTGGCCGCCTACAGCGCCTCCCGCCCACCACACTCCGAAGGGCTGGCGGTCAGCATCGCCGCCTACCTGGCGCACGAGACCGGCCTGCCCACCATCAACCTGCTGCACCTGTCCTCGGCCAAGGCCGTCGACGCGGCGATCCGCATGGCCCGGGCGTTCCCGCACGTCGACTTCCGCCGCGAGGTCACCATCGGCCACCTGCTGGCCGACATCGACACCGCCTACGGCCTCGGCGGCAAGGTCAACCCGCCGTTGCGCCCCCGCGAGGACGTCGAGGCGCTCTGGGCCCACCTGCTCGACGGCCAACTCGACTGGGTCGTCAGCGACCACGCCTGCTGCCGCGCCGAGGTCAAGTTCGGCGACCCCGCCGACGACATCTTCGTCGCCAAGTCCGGCTTCGGCGGCGCCGAGTACCTGCTGCCCGGCCTGATCAGCGAGGGCGCCAAACGTGGCCTGTCCTACGCCCGGGTCGCCGAGCTGACCTCGTGGGCACCGGCCCGCCGCTTCGGCCTGGCCACCAAGGGCGCCATCGCCGAGGGCCTGGACGCCGACTTCTGCCTGGTCGAGGACGACCACACCTGGACGGTACGCGCCGACGATTCGCTCTCGACCCAGGAGTACACGCCGTTCGAGGGCATGGAGCTGACCGCCCGGGTCACCGACACGTTCCTGCGCGGCGAGCAGATCCTGCGCGACGGCACCGTCGTCGGCCAGCCACGCGGCCGGTACCTGTCCCGCCCGACGCGCCCGTGACCGCCTCCGTCACGGCCGCCCGCAGCTACCTCTACGTGCCGGGGGACCAGCCGGACAAACTTGCCCGGGCGGCGAGCCGCGGCGCCGACGCCTGCATCCTCGACCTGGAGGACGCGGTCGCGGCGGCGAACAAGCCCGCCGCCCGGGACACCGTCGCCACGTTCCTCGCCGACGCGCCCACCGGCTGCCAATGGTGGGTACGCGTCAACGCCGACACCCCGGACGTCGACATCACCGCGGTGGCCGGCGCGCACCTGACCGGCGTGGTGGTACCCAAGGCCGACGTCGACCTGCTGGCGCGGGTGGACCGCCTGCTCGGCGACGCCGAACGCGCCCACCGGCTACCGGCCGGTGCGCTGGTGGTGTTCGCCCTGCTGGAGACCGCCGGCGGGGTGTGGCGCGCCGACGCCGTGGCCGCCGCCGGCCGGGTGGTGCGCCTCGGCCTGGGCGAGGCCGACCTGGCCGCCGAACTGCGCCTGCAACCCGGACCGGACAAGGCCGAACTGTGGCCGCTGCGATCCCGTGTGGTGCTCGCCGCGGCCGCCGCCGGTCTCGCCCCACCGGTCGGCCCGACCGAGACGACCCTGCGCGACCCGGACCGGCTGGAGCAGACCAGCCGCCTGTTGCTGCGGCAGGGCTTCCGAGGCCGCACCGCGATCCACCCCGCCCAGGTGCCGGTGGTCAACCGGGTGTTCGCGCCGACCGACGAGGAGGTGGCCGCCGCCCGCGACGTCGTCGACCGGCTGGCCGACGCCGAACGGCACGGTTCCGGTGTGGCGGTCACCGGCGACGGCCGGTTCATCGACGCGGCGGTCGCGCGCAGCGCCCGGGAGATCCTCGACCGGGCCGCCGTGGACGGCTGACCAGCCAGGCGGTGCCCTCCCACCGCTAAACATGATAATGTTTAGCATGTTAGTGCTGGTGGTGAAGGGAGGTACCCATGACCGTCGCCGCCACCCTGCACCGCCACACCTGCCAGGTCTTCACCTGCGAGGTGACCCTCGCCAGCCACGGACCACCCCGCACACCGTTCGCCGAGGTGGAACGCCGACTGGCCGACCTGGACCGACGCTTCTCCCGCTTCCGCCCCGACAGCGAACTGTCCCGCCTCAACGCCGCCGCTGGCCGCTGGCACGACATCTCCACCGACCTGCACGCCCTGCTCCGCCACGCCCTCGACGTGGCCACCGCCAGCGACGACCTGGTCAACGTGGCGGTCCTGCCCCGGCTACGCGCCGCCGGCTACACCCACTCCTGGGCCACCGGCACCCCACCCACCCCACCGACGACCGCTCCACCGGCACCGGTGCCACCACTGCACACCGTGCTGCGGCTGCGCCCGCACGCCGCCCGACTCGCCCCCGGACACCACATCGACCTCGGCGCCCTCGCCAAAGGACGCTGGGCCGACGACGTGACCACCTGGCTCGGACCCAACTCCGCCGCCAGCATCGGGGGAGACGTGGCCTGCCGCGGCCCCGGCCCCCACGGCGACGGCTGGCCCATCGGCCTACCCGACGGCCACACCCTGCTGGTACGCGACGGCGGCGTCGCCACCAGCGGCACCGGCAAACGACGCTGGGGCACCGACTGCCACCACCTCATCGACCCCCGCACCGGACACCCCGCCACCTCCGACATCACCCAGGCCACCGTCCTGGCCCGCACCGGCACCAGCGCCGACTGGATCGCCACCGCCATCGTCGTCGGCGGCCAACCAGCAGCCGACCGACTCGCCACCCGCACCGACGTCCACCACCTCTGGCTGACCGGGACACCCCGATGACCCACACCGGCACCGACCGCCTGGTCGAAACCGCCCGCTTCCGCGCCGCCTACCGACAGGTCCCCGCCGCCGTGGCGGTCCTGCTCGTACCCGGCGGACCAGCCGGCATCACCGGCCTCACCTGCACCTCCGCCACCTCACTGTCCGGCAGCCCACCCATGGCCATGCTCGCCGTCGACCACAAGACCAACCTCGCACCACTGGCCCAGAAGGCCGGCCACTTCAGCATCAACTACCTCGCCGCCGACCGCGCCGGATGGGCACGAGCCTTCGCCGGCCGCAACCGACACCTCGACGACCTCGCCGCCGCCGTCGTACCCGGCCACACCCGCGTACCCACCCTCGCCACCGGCACCACCGCCGTCCTCGAATGCCGCACCACCGCCGTACACCCCGGCGGCGACCACTGGATCCTCTGCGGCGAGGTCCTCCACGCCCGCGCCCAACCCGACGCGCCACCCCTGCTCTACCTCAACGGCCGCTACGGCACCTTCCACCCCCACGACCACTGACGCCCCCCACCCAGGAGGCAGCCCGGACATGGACCCACGCCCACACACCGTCAACGCCGGCGGCTTCACCACCCGCTACTGGGAAAGCACCCCACCCCACACCCCCCGAGGCACCATCGTCCTCGTCCACGACGGCGCCTTCGGCGGCGACGCCATCAGCAGCTGGGCACACGTCATGCCGCTGCTCGCCCGACACCACCGGGTCCTCGCCCCCGACCTGCTCGGCTACGGCGACACCGACAAGGCCGTCTACCTCGACCGATCCCCGTACGCCTTCCGCACCACCCACCTCGCCGCGTTCTGCGCAGCCGTCGGCGTCGACACCGCACACTTCATCGGCCAGTCCTTCGGCGGATCACTGCTGCTACGAGCCGTGGCGACCACCACCCCCGCCCTGCCCGCCCGCACCGTCGTGAGCATCTGCGGCACCGGCGGCCCATGGCGCACCGAGAAAGGCATCACCGAACTCGGCCGCTACGACGGCACCGAAGAAGACATGCGCCGCCTCGTCACCACCATGGTCGACGACTATCCCGGCCTCGACGACACCATCCGCGCCCGCTACGCCAACACCCGCAAACCCGGCCACGTCACCGCCTGCCTGGCGGCCCGGCTACGCCACCCCACCATGGCCGCCCCCACCAGCGACGACACCTGGCCCGCCCCGCTCCGCCACAGCCCGATCCCCGTACACGTCGTCGAAGGCACCCGCGACGACCTGCTCCAACCCGGCTGGAGCCACCACTTCGACGACCTCGCACCCCACATCCACAGCCACCGCATGAACGCCCGACACGCCCCCAACCTCGACCAACCCGACACCCTCACCGACCTGCTGCTCACCTTCCTCACCACCCGGACCACACCATGAACAGCCTGCTGTTCCTCCACGACGCCGACGTCCTACCCGGACCCGTCGGCGCGCTGCGCCCACTCGCCCACGACCTCCACGTCGACGTGCCCCGCCACCCCGGCTTCGGCACCGACCTCGACGAAGCCGCCACCGCATGGGACAGCGTCGGCGACCTCGCCCAGCACTACCTCACCACCACCGACGACACCCCACGCCACCTCGCCGGAGCCGGCTTCGGCGGCTGGATCGCCCTGGAGATGGCGGTACGCGCACCCCACCGCTTCACCACCCTGACCCTCGTCTCCCCGTACGGCGTCAAACTCTCCGGCCCCACCGAACCCGACTTCGCCGACATCCTGCTCCTCGACCCCACCGAAATCGTCGAACTCGGCTGGGCCGACCCCACCACCTGCCACGACCTACGGATGCCCGGCTACCCCGCCGGCCTGCCCGACAGCGACTACGAACGCGCCTTCGCCGACCGGGCCGCCCTGGCCCGATACGCCTGGAAACCCTTCCTGCACGACCCCCGCCTGCGCCGATGGCTCCACCTCATCACCATCCCCACCCTCGTCATCGCCGGCAGCCACAACCGCCTCGTCCCACCCCGACACAGCGCCGCCCTGGCCGACCTGCTCCCGGCCGCCCGCTACGTCGAACTGCCACACACCGGGCACTACCCCTACCTGGAACGCCCCGACGAATTCCACCGGCTGGTCCGGTCCTTCCTGAAGGGAGAGACCCGATGAGGCTCTACCACTTCACCGAGATGCCGTACCCCTTCGTGCCCCCCGAGGCCGAACACGCCCACCGGGGACTCAAATACTTCATGCCCAACCGCTACTACGACCCGGTCCTCGGCCACCAGCTCTACCAGCGCTACCTCGACGAGTACGAACTCGCCGACGAACTCGGCTTCGACCTGATGGTCAACGAACACCACCAGTCCGCCTCCACCCTCCAGGTCTCCGCCACCCTCAGCGCCGCCTCCGTGGTGCACCGCACCCGCCGCGGCCGGGTACTCGTCCTCGGCACCCCACTACCGCACCGGGAAAGCCCCATCCGCGTCGCCGAGGAGATCGCCTACCTCGACGCCGTCAGCGGCGGACGCATCGACTGCGGCTTCGTCCGAGGAGTCCAGGGGGAGACCTTCCCCTCCAACCAGAACCCCGTCCACAACATGGACATGTTCATCGAGGCACACGACCTCATCACCCAGGCCTGGACCCGCGACGACGTCTTCTCCTGGGAAGGCACCCACTACCACTACCGCTACGTCAGCGTCTGGCCGCGCCCCTACCAGCGACCCCACCCACCCATCTGGATCAGCGGCACCTCCACCCGCCTGGTCGAATGGACCGCCCGACACGGCTACACCCTGTGCAACCTGCTCGGCACCTACGACGACACCGCCACCTCGTTCCGGCTCTACCGCCGCACCGCCACCGCCGCCGGACACCCCGAACCCGGACCCGACCGGTTCGCCTACATGGCCCTGTGCCACGTCGCACCCACCGAACAACAGGCCCGCGACATCGGCCGCAAACTCATGTACTACCTCAAGCCCGGCCGACTCCGCCTCGGCGCGGCCAGCCCACCCGGCTACTTCCCACCCGCCTCCGCCGTCGCCGCCCTCCAGGGCCGCCTCGGCGCCGTACGCCGCATGAGCTACGAGGACCTCATCGACGCGGGCATCCTGCTCGTCGGCACCCCCGACCAGGTCACCGCACAGATCCGCCGCCTCTACGAACACACCGGCGCCGGACACCTCATCCTGATGAACCACGCCGGTGACATGACCAGCAACGAGGTACGCGACCACCTCACCCTGTTCGCCCGCGAGGTCATGCCCGCCGTCACCCCCCTCGGCACCGACTGGCGCGACCAGGACACCACCTGGCGCGTCGACCGCGACCACACCCCGGTGCGCGCCGTACTCTCCAGCGCCCTGTCCTGACCGGGGCTCACCACCAACCCACCACCTCGTCCTGCACACCGGCGTAGTCCCGCTCCAGATGAGCCGCCAACGCCACCATGTGCTCCCGCATCAACCGTTCCGCCTCAGCCCCGTCACCGGCCACGATCGCCGCCGCCACCGCCTCGTGCTCCCGCCGCACCTCCTCCCACCGTTCCGGCCGCCGCTCCGCGGCCACCACCCGCTCGGTGTAGATCTCCTTCAACGCCCGCCCGAACAGGTCCAACACCCCGTTGCCCGACAACCCCGCCAGCACCCCGTGGAACCGCTGCATCACCGCCAGATAACTGGCCTCGTCACGTTCCTCCAGGCTGCGGTGCTCCCGCATCGACTCCGCCAGCTCCCGCAGCCGCCCCGCGTCGCGCCGCTCGGCCGCCAACCGGGCCATCAACGGCTCCATGATCACGCGCGCCTCGACCAGCTCACCGAACCTGGTCCGCCCCAGCTGCATGAACAACGCCATCGTCCGACCGAACGTGTGCGGGTCCACCGACCCCACCACCGGCCCACCACCACGACCCGGCCGTACCCGCACCAGACCGCTGGTCTCCAGGATGCGCAACGCCTCCCGCAACGTGCCGCGACTGACCCCGTACCCCTGCACCATCTGCGCCTCGGTCGGCAACGCCGCGCCCGCCGACAAGCCCTGCTCGACGATGTCCGCCAGGATCTGCCGCGCCACCAGCTCACTCATCTTCGCCGCACGCTGACGGAACCGCGGAACCGGCTGCTGATCGGGCATGACCCGATCCTACGGTGTCACGATCTTGACCAGCCGGTACGCGATCGAAGCGCCCGCTACCGGTCCCTCGGCGGCCGCCGCTGCGACGGCCGAGGGGAGGGGAGTGGTCGACACCGCACGGCGTCAGACCCGCGAGACGGGAACCGACTCCACCGACAGCAAGCCGGCGAGCTGACGCAGGACCTCCCGGCGCGCCCGGTAGTAGACCCAGGTGCCCCGCCGTTGCGCATCCACCAGACCCGCCTCGCGCAGCGTCTTGAGGTGATGCGAGATCGTCGGCCCGGTCAGGTCGAACTCCGGCGTCAGATCACACACGCACACCTCCCCACCCTCGGCGGAAGCGATCATCGACATCAGGCGCAGCCGCACCGGATCACCGAGGGCCTTGAACGCAGGAGCGAGCGCCGCAGCCGTCTCGCCCGAGACCCGGCGCTGAACCAGCGGGGGACAGCACGGCGCGGCGGCGTCGAAAGGCACCTCTTGATTCGACATGCCTCTAGGTTGACGTTCCTCTAAACAATGTGCAAGCCTCTGATTCGATACACATCAAGACAGAGGAGTTTTCGATGAGCACCCCCGAAACGTCGCCCATCGTGGTGATCGGCGCAGGTCCGGTCGGCCTGGCCGCCGCCGCCCACCTACACGAACGTGGGCTGCCCTTCCTCGTCCTGGAAGCCGGGCACACCGCCGGCGCGGCCGTACGACAGTGGGGACACGTACGCCTGTTCTCACCATGGCGCTACAACATCGACCCCGCCGCACGCCGACTACTCGACGACGCCGGCTGGATCATCCCCGCCGAGGACACCCTGCCCACCGGCACGCAACTGGCCACCGACTACCTCCAGCCCCTCGCGGAACTGCCGCAGCTCAAACCCCACCTGCGCTACGGCGCCCGGGTCACGGCCATCAGCCGCCTCGGCATGGACCGGCTCCGCACCGCCGGCCGCGAGCACACACCGTTCCTGATCCGCCTCACCGACGGCGAAGACCTGCTCGCCCGAGCCGTCATCGACGCCTCCGGCACCTGGGGCACCCCCAACGTCCTCGGCGCCTGCGGCCTGCCCGCACGAGGAGAGAAGGACCTCGGCGCGCACCTCGACCACGCCCTACCGGACGTGCTCGACACCGACCGCGACCGGTTCGCCGACCAACACACCCTGGTCGTGGGCGCCGGCCACTCGGCCGCGAACACCCTGCTCGCCCTGACCGAGCTGGCCACCACGGCACCGGACACCAAGGTGACCTGGGCGATCCGCTCGGCCAGCCCGACCCGCACCTACGGCGGCGGCGACGCCGACGCCCTACCCGCCCGTGGCGCGCTCGGCACCCGACTCCGCGAGCACGTGGACGCCGGTCGGATCCGCCTGCTCACCGGCTTCTCCGTGCACGCGCTCCACCCGGCGCACGGCAAGATCGCCGTCCTCGTCCGGCACGTCGACGGCGGGGAGGAGTCGATCGTGGTGGACCGGGTCGTCGCCGCCACCGGATTCCGCCCCGACCACTCGATCACCACCGAGCTGCGACTGGACCTCGATCCGATCCTGGGCGCCACCCGCGCCCTCGCACCGCTGATCGATCCGAACGAGCACTCCTGCGGCACCGTGCCACCACACGGCGTCGACGAACTCGCCCACCCGGAGATCGGCTACTACGCCGTCGGCATGAAGAGCTACGGCCGCGCACCGACCTTCCTGATGGCCACCGGGTACGAGCAGGTCCGCTCCGTCGTCGCCGCCCTCGCCGGAGACTGGGAGGCCGCCCGCGACGTCCAGCTCGACCTGCCCGCCACCGGGGTCTGCAGCAGCAACCCCACCGGCACCACCGACAGCTGCTGCGAACCGACCCCGGTGGAGGCGACCGGTGGCTGCTGCGGCTAGACCAAGCCGAGAGCACGCAGTGCTGTGCAGAACCTCCGCAGCCAACAGAACCGGGGTTTGTTGCTGAGACGGCGAACTTACCGCTGAGGTAGAAGATTCCCGTGACAGTCGCGCAGCATCTCGTCCCTGCTGCTTCCGGTGAGGTACGGAAGCACCCGCCGTAATGCCTCGGCCTGGGAGCGGAGAGATTTCTGCAAGGCATGATTGGTCAGCGCTCCGGTCGACACGTCCTGCGCCGGCCCGACTCCGCTGCTCACATACAGGCAGGTGACCCGTGCGCGGAGGCTCAGCCCCGCCACGGTGCCGCATACCATCGTGTTCACCTCTTTGAAGTGTCTGCCCTGCAGGATTTCGACGGACAACCCAGGGGAGTGGAAGAAGATCGCGTCCTCCGTCACTTCCGGGCCAGTGAATCCCGGTTCACTCAACAAGAAGCGGTAGTACTCTTCCACGCATTCGCCGAATAGTTTCCGCTTTTTATCGATCTTGCCCACCGGTCAGTTCCCTGCCTGCTGGCACGCATCTCGTCCTGGCAAATGCCGCCACCGCCGTAGATTGCCGCCACCGCCGTAGACAGGTCTCAGCCATGCGACGGCTCCTGAGGTCAGAGGATCGGCGTCGTTCATCATGATGTACGCACGGCGGATCGGGCACCTCCGCCGACCCGACCGCGCACGGAGTTCTGCGCGTGGGCGGCTCGATCCACCGCCCGTTGCGGGCGTGGGGAGACAGGTCCAAAGCGGCCCACGGCTCGCGTAAGTGCCGACAGCACCAGCCCGACAGCACCAGCTCGACCAGGACTTCCAGCCGGGATCACGAAGATTCGATAATGTGCATTATGTCAAGTTAACCGGATTGAGCCCTGCCCCGACCGCTCGGGGACCCGCTCGCGGGCGGTCGGTGACCTCGCTGGTGTCAACCGTCCCGGCACGGCCGGGCGCGCTCTGGAAGTTCCCGGTCGGCGTGGGCGATGACCCGGGTCGGCGGCGCACCGTTGGCGATCAGGCCTTCCGTGCGTCACCGACCAGTGGCGTCGTAGCCATGGACGAACGCGCCGTGCGGGGTCGTCCGGATGCGTGCGCCGGTCTGCGCGCCGGTGACGACCAGCCGAGCGGTGCACGCTCGGCGAGCACCGCCTCCGGGCCAGTGCTCTCGAACGAGTCGCCGAACCGCTCCCCTCCCACCGGGCATCGAACGCGAAATTCATGCATAATATCCCTTATGCATGACAAAAAGGACGATTCGGTGGCCGTCCTGATTGAGGAGTTCCTGACGGCTCGCGCGACCCGCAAGCCGTCCCCCCACACCCAGGCGGCCTACCGGCGGGACCTGACCGCGCTCGCCGCGCTCGCCGCCGAGCTGTCCTCCCCTCCCCTGTCCCTCGCCGACCTGCCGGTCACCGCCCTGTCCCCCAGGCTGATGCGGGCGGCGTTCGCCCGGTTCGCCGCCGGTAGGGCGGCCAGCTCCGTCGGTCGGGCCTGGTCCACCTGGAACGGTTTCTTCTCGTTCCTGGTCGCCGAGCAGGTGGTGCCCGGCAATCCGATGCCGGCGGTGGGGCGTCCCCGCACTCCCCTGCCGACGCCCAAGCCGTTGCGGGGCGAGGACACCCCGGAGCACCTGCTCGCCTCGGCCGCGCGAGCCGAGGGTCGGCAGCGGGATCCGTGGCCGGAGCGGGACGTCGCGGTGTTGGCGTTGGCGCTGTGCGCGGGGTTGCGCCTGTCGGAGTTGTTGGCGTTGCGGGTCGGGTCGCTGGGTGGTCGGCCCGGTGAGCGGCGGCTGGAGGTGACCGGTAAGGGTGGGCGTCCCCGGGTGTTGCCGGTCGAGCCGGATCTGGACGCGGTGCTGGCGAGCTATCTGGACAGTCGGGCCCGCCGGTTCGGTTCGCGTACGGTGCGGCCGGTGTCGCCGCTGCTGGTGGATCGTCGCGGTGAGCCGCTGCGCCGGGGTGGTCTGCAGTATCTGGTGGAGTCCTGTTATCGGCGGGCCGGGATCGCTGACCGGGTGCCGCGTGGGGCGCGGCTGCACGCGCTGCGGCACACGTTCGCGACTCGGTTGGCCGAGGACGGCGCCGGGGCGGCGGAGATCATGCGGCTGTTGGGGCACGCGTCGTTGGCGTCGTCGCAGACGTACATCGAGGTGACGTCGGGGCAGCAGCGGGAGGCGGTGCGGGCCAACCGTACGTACCGGGCGTTGGCCGGGCTGCTGTCGGCACGGAATTGAGCGGGCGCGGGTTTCTGGTGTGTCGCTTGCCGGGCGGCGGTGTGGCAGGCTGTCCGTGACGCGACTGGCGGCATCGGGGATGGGATCGACCATCGGGAAGCTTCGTCGTGGAGGGTCGTCCGCCTGGGCCCGCCACGGGCGAGGTGAGCCATGTCGACGATGACGAGTGCGCGGTTGTTGCCGGGTGTCCCGGTGGCGGAGGCGATTCTGGCCGAGGTGGCCGAGGGTGTGGCCGAGTTGCGGGCGGTCGGGGTGACTCCGACGTTGGCGACGGTGCTGGTGGGTGACGACGAGGCCAGTGCCGGCTACATCCGGATCAAGCAGCGGCAGGCGGCGGAGCTGGGTTTCGCGTCGCCGCACGTGCGGTTGCCGGTGTCGGCGTCGCAGGCTGACGTGCACGCGGTGCTGGCCGACTTCAACACCGATCCGGGGGTGCACGGGGTGTTGTTGCAGTATCCGGTCCCCGCTGGTCTGGACTATGACCGGGCGTTGCAGACCATCGATCCGGATTCGGATGTGGACGGGATGCATCCGGTGAACATGGGGCGGCTGGCGTTGGGGTTGCCGGGGCCGCTGCCGTGCACTCCGGCGGCGATCGAGGAGTTGTTGGCCTACCACGGGGTGCCGGTGGCCGGCCGTGAGGTGGTGATCCTGGGGCGTGGGGCGACGTTGGGGCGGCCGTTGGCGATGTTGCTGGCGCAGAAGCGGGCGACGGCCAATGCGGCGGTGACGGTGGTGCACACCGGGGTGGCGGATTGGCCGCGTTACACGCGTCGGGCGGAGATCCTGGTGGCGGCGGCCGGGGTGCCGGGCATCGTACGGCCGGAGCATGTGCGGCCGGGCGCGGTGGTGATCGGTGGTGGGGTGCGGTACGCGGGGCGGCGGTTGTTGCCGGATGTGGACGAGTCGGTGGCGCGGGTGGCGGGGGCGGTCACGCCGAGGGTCGGTGGGGTGGGGCCGGTGACGGTGGCGATGTTGTTCCGCAACGCGTTGCGGGCTGCCCGGTCTAGCCGAGGTCGATGACCAGGGGCCGGTGGTCGGAGATGGTCGACGGTGGGGTGGCGACGGCGGTGACGGCGGGCAGGGCGGCGAGGCCGTGTCGGTCGGCGAGGATGTGGTCGAGTTGGACGCGGGGTTGGGCGGCCGGGTAGGTCGGTCGGCGGGCCAGTGGGTGCCAGCCGGAGACGGCCCGGGTGGCCCAGGCGGGCAGGTTGAGGTCGCCGAGCAGGATGCGTGGGGCGGGCAGGGCGCGTAGGGCGCGGATGACCTGGCGGAGTTGGCGGACGTTCCAGCCGGCGACGAAGGACAGGTGGGTGGCGGCGACGGTCACCTGGCCGTGGGGGGTGTTCAGGACGGCGGCGAGGACGACGCGGGGTTCGTCGCGGAGCAGGATGAGGCCGCCGCCGGGGCCGGGCACGTAGACCGGGGAGCGTACCGGGGCGGGGTGTAGTCGGGTGACCTGCCAGCTGGTGACCGGGTGGCGGGAGATCAGTCCGACGCCGTAGCAGGGTTCGCCGTGGCCGTCGTCGTCGTGGGTGAGGGGGCGGAACACTTCGCCGGGGGTGCCGACGACGGCGGCGGCGAATCGGTGTTCGGGTGCGTCGAGGGCTTGGGCGGCGATGGCGGTCTGGTCGAGGTTGCCGCTGCGGGACTGGTCGCGGTCGACTTCTTGAAGGGCGAGGATGTCGGCGTCGAGGGCGCCTACCGCGGCGGTGAGCCGGGCCGGGTCGACCAGGCCGTCGGTGAGGGATCGGCCGTGCAGGAGGTTGAACGTGGCCAGGCGCACGCTGTCACCTTAGCCACGTTGTGGGAGGGTTGCCCGATGCTGCGGGTGTTGTGCTGTTCGATGCTGGTGTTCGTGGCGGTGGCCGGGGTGGGGGTCTGGGTGCGGCGTCGTCGGGGCCGGTGAGGCTGGCCACAGCTGTCGGCGTGGGCGGGTCGCTGGTGGGAAGAATGCCTGGTCGTGGAGTTGGAGCCGACGACCGTGGTGACCCTGCTGACGGTGGCCGCCCTGGCGGGGTGGGTGGACGCGGTGGTGGGTGGTGGTGGGTTGCTGCTGTTGCCGGCGTTGCTGGTGGCGGCCCCGGGGATGCCGCCGGCGACTGCGTTGGGTACGAACAAGTTGGCGGCGATCGCTGGTACGTCGACGGCGGCGGTGACGTTCGCCCGCCGTACGAAGATCGACTGGCCGGTGGCGGGTCCGGCGGCGGCGTTGGCGGTGGTGTGTGCGGGGGCGGGTGCGGCGCTGGCCGGGGCGGTGCCTCCGGCGGCGTACCGGCCGGTGCTGCTGGTGGTGTTGGTGTCGGTGGCGCTGTTCGTGGTGCTGCGGCCGAGCCTGGGGGTGTTGGCGGTGCCGCATCGGCGGACCCGGGGGCGGGTGGCGGTGGCGGTGCTGGTGGCCGGGGTGGGTATCGCCGCCTACGACGGGTTGATCGGTCCGGGTACGGGCACGTTCCTGGTGTTGGCGTTCACCGCGCTGGTGGGGGCGGATTTCCTGCACGGTTCGGCGATGGCGAAGGTGGTCAACGCGGGTACGAACGCGGGCGCGTTGGTGGTGTTCGCGGTGAACGGGCATGTGTGGTGGCTGTTGGGCGCGGCGATGGCGGTGTGCAACATCGCGGGGGCGATGGTGGGGGCGCGGATGGCGGTGCGTCGTGGTGCCGGGTTCGTGCGGGTGGTGCTGCTGCTGGTGGTGGTGGCGTTGGTGGCGAGGCTCGGCTACGACCAGTGGCTGGCCGGTTGAGGGTGGGCTGGTCGATCGTGTGACGATCGACGGATGCTGGTACGCGCGGAACACGATCGCAGCGTGTTGGCGGGGCTGCTGGGCAAGGATCCGCAGTTGCACGCCTACGAGTTGGGTGATCTGGACGAGTTCTTCTGGCCGTACACCTCGTGGTTTCGTCGGGGTGATGCGGTGGCGTTGCTGTATCACGGGGCGCGGCCACCGACGTTGGTGGCGTTGGCGGGGCCGGAGGGTCTCGCCGAGGTGGCCGCGCTGTTGGGTGAGGTGGCGCCGGTGTTGCCGGCGCGGTTGTGGGCGCATCTGTCCCCCGGGTTGGACGCCGCGTTGGCGGGCGTGTTCCGGGTGGCGTCGGCGGGGGTGCATCTGAAGATGGCGTTGACGCGTGCGGACCGGTTGGCGGCGGTGGAGGCCGCCGGGGAGGTGCTCGGTCGGGCGCATCTGCCGGCGTTGCGTGAGCTGTACGAGGTGGCGTATCCGGGTAACTGGTTCGACGCCCGGATGGTCGACACGGGCCGGTATGTGGGTGTGTGGGCCGGTGGCGGGTTGGTGGCGGTGGCGGGGGTGCATGTGTACTCCCCCACCTATCGGGTGGCGGCGTTGGGGAATGTGACGACGCATCCGGCGTGGCGTGGGCGGGGGTTGGCCGCGGCGGCGGTGGCGCGGCTGTGTGGGTTGCTGCGGTCCGAGGTGGAGCATGTGACGTTGAACGTGAAGGCGGACAATGTCGCGGCGGTGCGGCTGTATGAGCGGTTGGGTTTCCTTCGGGTCGCCGACTACGAGGAGTTCGACCTGAGCGCGGTCGGCGGGTGACGGTTTTTCGGTCGCGTCGGCGCGGCGGTGGTGGGCAGAATGCGCGGATGACTCAGGCGACGTTGCGGACCGCCCGGCTTTCGCTGGTGCCGTTGGCGGATGAGCACCTGGACGGTGAGATCGCGTTGGACGCGGACCCGGAGGTGATGCGTTTTCTGGGGCCGGTGTGTTCGGCTGAGCAGGTTCGCCGGTCGCATCGGCGACGGTTGGCGTTGGCCGAGCAGGCGCCGGGGTTGGGGTTCTGGGCTGGTCTGGTCGATGGTGAGTTCGTCGGCTGGTGGTTGTTGGAGCCGCCGCGGCGTGCCGACCAGGGGCCGGTGGAGGGTCAGGCCGAGTTGGGTTACCGGTTGGCGCGTAAGTGGTGGCGGCGTGGGTTGGGCAGCGAGGGGGCCCGGGAGTTGATCCGGCACGGTTTCGTCGACCTGGGGCTGGGGCGGATCTTCGCGGAGACGATGGCGGTGAACGTGGCGTCGCGGGCGACGATGGCGGCGGTGGGGATGCGCCATGTGCGGACCTTCCACCAGTCGTGGCCGGATCCGCTGCCCGGCATGGAGCACGGTGAGGTGGAGTACGAGATCACCCGGCAGCAGTGGGAGGAGTCAGCGGCGGCGGGGTGAGTCGAAGCGTCCGGCGCGGATCTCCCGCAGGGCGCGGCGGCGGACCTCGCCTCGCAGGGCGTCGACGTAGAGCCGGCCGTGCAGGTGGTCGGTCTCGTGTTGCAGGGCGCGGGCGAGGAAGCCGCTGCCGGCGATGGTCAACGGTTCGCCGTGTTGGTCGAAGCCGTGGGCGGTGGCGTGCAGGGCGCGGGGGGTCGGGAAGTAGAGGCCGGGGATGGACAGGCAGCCCTCGTCGTCGTCCTGGAGTTCGTCGGACAGTTCGAGCGTGGGGTTGACCATGTGGCCGCGGTGGCCGTCGGCGTCGTAGACGAAGACCTGGACGTTGACGCCGATCTGGGGGGCGGCGACCCCGGCGCGGCCGGGTGCGCCGAGCAGGGTGTCCATCAGGTCGGTGACCAGCGTACGCAGTTCCGCGTCGAAGCTGGTGACCGCTTCGCTGGGGGTGCGTAGCACCGGGTCGCCGATGATTCGGATGTCCCGCATGGTCATGTCGGCAAGGCTATCGGGTCGACGGTGTCGGGTGCGGGACCGGCGGTGTGTGCTCAGGTGAGGGCGGCGCGTACCGGGGTGGTCTTGGCGGCGGCTTCGGCGACTTCGGCGTCCGGGTCGCTGTCCCAGGTGATGCCGCCGCCGGCCCACACGTGCACGGCGGTGCCGTCGACGGCGGCGGTGCGGATGGTCAGGCCGAGGTCGAGGTGGTCGGGGCCGACCCAGCCGAGGGCGCCCATGCCGGCGCCTCGGCCGACGGGTTCCAGGGCGGCGATGTGGTCCAGGGCGGCCAGTTTGGGTGCGCCGGTGACCGAGCCGCCGGGGCACACGGCGCGTAGCAGGTCGGCCAGGCCGAGTCCGTCGGCGATGTCGGCGCGGATGGTGGATTCGGCCTGCCACAGGTCACACCAGCGGCGTACGGCGAACAGGTCGTCGACGCGGACGCTGCCGGTGCGGGCGACGCGGGCCAGGTCGTTGCGTTCCAGGTCGACGATCATGATGTGTTCGGCGCGTTCCTTGGCGGAGGTGAGCAGGTCGACGCGGCCGGCGGTGGTGGCGGGGCGGGTGCCTTTGATGGGGCGGGTGGTGAGGGTGCGGTGGCGTAGTTCGATGAGGGTTTCGGGGCTGGCGCAGCCGATGGCCCAGCCGGGTCCGGTGAGCACGCCGCCGTAGCGGGCTCCGGGTAGGTGGCCGAGGCGGGTCAGGGCGGGCAGCGGGTCGCCGGTGTAGGGGGCGCTGGCGTGTCCGACGAGGTTGACCTGGTAGACGTCGCCGTGGCCGATGGCTCGGCGGATCGCGGTGACGGCCTCGGCGTGTTGGCGGGGGCTCCAGCTCTCGGTCCAGGGGCCGTGCCACCAGGGTGGTGGTGGCAGCCGGTGGTGGGTGGGTGGGTCGGTGTGTTCGTAGACGACGACGGCGACCTCGGGCAGGTCGGCGGGGTTGGGTGCGCCGGGTGCGCCGCCGGCGAGGACGGCTCCGGCGGCGGCGGAGACGTAGAGGGCGGCCCCGCAGATGCCGTGGGGGTGGGGGCGTGCGGGGCGGCTCTGGTCCGTCGGGTGCAGGCCGTGGTCGGCGAGGAACTGTTCGACGTGTGTGGCGGGGTCGCCGCCGTCGGCGGGGCGCCACTGCCAGCGGGCGTGTTCGGTGAGTCGGCCACGGCATGCGGCGGGAACGCCGGGTGGATCGACAACCATCCGTGGGAGCGCTTCCACGACGTCTGGGCGGTTCATGCTCATCCGTTCAGCGGATTTCCCACGCACCACGCGGACAACTGGTCGATGCGGCGCGCTTCCGCTTGGTACTGTGCGTCACTGGTCATGTGAACCATGACACAGTGCCCCCACAGTCCGGAGAACCCGATGTGCCAGCACCAACCCACCTGCCCCTCCGCCGAAGCGACCGACCGGGAAGCCGCCAGGGTCATCGCCTGCTTCCGTGAACAGGGCTGGAGCCTGCTCTGCAACGGAGTCATCGTCTTCGAGGACACCGGCGAACTGCTGCCCGACGGCAGCAGCATCGCACCGCACCGAGGCCCCGCCCGACACGCACTCGCCGCCTGACCCGACATCACGATCCGTCACGACGTCTTCCCGCGCCGACCCAGGCTAACCTCCCCGACGGAGGCCGCCGCGACCAGGTCGGCGCGGTACCGACCCCGGTCAGCTCTCGTACGCCTGCGGTGACGGGCACGAGCAGACCAGGTTCCGGTCGCCGTACCCGCCGTCGACCCGGCGCACCGGCGGCCAGTACTTCCCCACCCGGTTCACCCCGGCCGGCCACCCACCCACCGACCTCGGATACGGGTGCGACCAGTCGTCACCGCCGACCATCGCCGCCGTGTGCGGCGCGTTGCGCAGCGGATTGTCCCCGGCCGGCCACTGGCCGGAACCCACCATGTCGATCTCCGCCCGGATCGCGATCATCGCATCGCAGAACCGGTCCAACTCGGCCAGGTCCTCACTCTCCGTCGGCTCCACCATCAACGTCCCCGCCACCGGGAACGACATCGTCGGCGCGTGGAACCCGTAGTCGATGAGCCGCTTGGCCACATCGTCGACACTCACCCCGGTCGCCTTCGTCAACGGCCGCAGATCCAGGATGCACTCGTGCGCGACGAGACCCTTGTTGCCCGCATACAGCACCGGGAAGTGATCCCGCAGCCGCGCCGCCACATAGTTCGCCGCCAACACCGCCACCCCGGTCGCCCGAGCCAACCCGTCGGCACCCATCATCCGCAGATACGCCCACGGAATCGGCAGGATCCCCGCCGACCCGTACCGGGCCGCCGCGATCGCCGGCCGCCCCTCGACCGGCACCCCAGCCGGATCACCCGGCAGGAACGGCGCCAGATGCGCCCGCACCGCCACCGGACCCACCCCCGGCCCGCCACCACCGTGCGGAATGCAGAACGTCTTGTGCAGGTTCAGATGCGACACGTCCGCCCCGAACCGGCCCGGCCGGGCGAACCCCACCAACGCGTTGAGGTTCGCCCCGTCGACATACACCTGCCCACCCGCGTCGTGCACCTTCGCGCACAACGACGCGATACCCGTCTCGTACACCCCGTGCGTCGACGGATACGTCACCATGATCGCCGCCAGGGAGTCCCGATGCGCGTCGATCTTCGCGTCCAGGTCCACCAGGTCGACGTTGCCGTCGGCGTCACAGCCGACCACCACCACCCGCATCCCGGCCATCACCGCGCTGGCCGCGTTGGTGCCATGCGCCGACGACGGAATCAGACACACGTCCCGATGCCGCTCACCCCGACTGCGATGCCAGGCACGGATCGCCAACAGCCCCGCCAACTCCCCCTGCGACCCCGCGTTGGGTTGCACACTCACCGCGTCGTAGCCGGTGACCTCCGCCAGCCACCCCTCCAACTCGGCGACCAACTCCCGGTAGCCGACGGTCTGCTCCGCCGGAGCCAACGGATGGATGTGCGCGAACTCCGGCCAGCTCACCGGCTCCATCTCCGCGGTGGCGTTCAGCTTCATCGTGCACGACCCCAACGGGATCATGCCCCGGTCCAGGGCGTAGTCGAAGTCCGCCAGACGACGCAGGTACCGCAGCATCGCCGTCTCCGACCGGTGCGTACGGAACACCGGATGGGTCAGGAAGTCACCGGTGCGGGCCAACCCCGCCGGCAACCCCTCGGGCACCTCACCGTCGACCCCGTCGACCCCGAACGCCGCCCACACCGCCGCCAGATGCTCCGCCGTGGTCGTCTCGTCGCAGGACACCCCCACCCGGTCGGCGTCGACCAGCCGCAGGTTCACCCCACGCTGACGCGCCTGCGCCACCACCCGCTCGGCCCGCCCCGGCACCCGCGCCACCACCGTGTCGAAGAACGCCACATCGGCGACCTCGACCCCACCGGCGCGCAACCCGGCCGCCAACCGGGCCGCCGACCGGTGGGTACGCGCCGCGATCTCCCGCAGCCCGTCCGGGCCGTGGTAGACGGCGTACATGCCGGCCATCACCGCCAGCAACACCTGCGCGGTGCAGATGTTGCTGGTCGCCCGCTCCCGCCGGATGTGCTGCTCACGGGTCTGCAACGCCAACCGGTACGCCGGGGCGCCGTCGGCATCCCGGGACACCCCGACCAGCCGGCCCGGCAACATCCGCTCCAACCCCGCCCGCACCGCCAGATAACCGGCGTGCGGCCCACCGAAGCCCATCGGCACCCCGAACCGTTGGGTGGTGCCGACCGCGATGTCCGCGCCGATCTCCCCCGGCGGCCGCAACAACGTCAACGCCAGCAGATCCGCCGCCACCGTCACCTGCGCACCCACCGCGTGGGCGGCCTCGACCAGCGGCGCATGGTCACGCACCGCCCCACTCGCCCCCGGATACTGCAGGTGCAGACCGAAGAACTCCGCCGGCAACGGCTCCACATCCACGTCGAGCACCCGCACCTCGACACCCAGCGGCTCAGCCCGCCCGGCGATCACCGCGATGGTCTGCGGCAGCGTGTCCGCGTCGACCACGTACACCCGGCTGCCGGTCTTCGACGCCCGCCGCGCCAACGTCATCGCCTCCGCCGCCGCGGTGGCCTCATCCAGCATCGACGCGTTCGCGGTGCCCAACCCGGTCAGGTCGGACACCATCGTCTGGAAGTTCAGCAACGCCTCCAGCCGCCCCTGGCTGATCTCCGGCTGATACGGCGTGTACGCCGTGTACCAGGCCGGGTTCTCCAACACGTTGCGACGGATCACCGCCGGCGTGTACGTGCCGTAATACCCCAACCCGATCATCGACACGGCCACCGTGTTACGGCCCGCCAACGCCCGCAGCTGCGCCAACGCCTCCTGCTCGGAAGCCGGCGGCGGCAGATCCAACCGGCCGTGCCAGCGGATCACCTCAGGGATCGCCGCATCCATCAACTCGTCGATCGAGGCGTACCCGACGGCGTCCAACATGCGGCGCTCGTCGTCCGGGCCGGGACCGATGTGACGGTCAGCGAACTGCTCTGTGCTCATGGGCGCTCCAGCGACAGGCGGGGGTCGACAGGTCGGCCCTCCCCCTCTGTCACACCCCACGGGCGCTCCACAGTGCCTGACCCGACGCGGTCCTTCTGCCTGAGAGGTTCCGGGGAGGATTTGCCCCTTCGGCGCCGCCCGTACTGCCAGACGGTCTCTCCCACGTCGGTGTTACCGGCACGATCAACGCTACCAGCGGCCCCGACGCCCCGCAGCGAAGCCCCTGGTCACCCGCGCACAGCGGGCGACACCACCGGCGCGAGGGCACCGAGTAGCCGGTCGGCCACCGCCGGCAACAGCCGCCCCAACGGAGCGTCCACCCGCAGACACGCGTACCCGTCACCACGCGTCGGCCCCTGGTTGACGATCACCACCGGCAGGCCCCGCCGCGCCGCCCGCACCACGAACCGACGCCCCGACATCACCGTCAACGACGACCCCAACACCAGCAGCAACCGGGCCCGCTCCACCATCGCGAAGCACGACTGCACCCGCGCCGCCGGCACCGTCTCACCGAAGAACACCACATCGGGCTTGAGTAACCCGCCGCAAGCCAGGCAGTCGACCGTACGGAACGCCGCGACCTGCTCCTCCGCCAACGCCACGTCACCGTCCGGGTTGACCGCGACCGCCTGCCCACCGAACCCGGGATTGGCCGCCCGCAGCCGCCCGTCCAACTCCGCCCGAGACGTGCGACCCCCACACCCCAGGCACACCACCACGTCGAGCCGCCCGTGCAGCTCCGTCACCGCCCGGCTACCCGCAGCCGAGTGCAACCCGTCGACGTTCTGCGTGATGATCCCGCTGACCAGCCCCGCCTGCTGCAGGCGCGCCACCGCGTGATGCCCCGAGTTGGGCGTCGCCCGAGCGATCAACCGCCACCCCAGATGACTACGCGCCCAGTAGCGTCGACGCGCCACCGGGTCCGCCACGAACATCTGGTACGTCATCGGCGTGTGCCGGCGAGCGACCCCACTCGGCCCGCGATAGTCGGGAATGCCCGACTCGGTGGACAACCCGGCGCCGCTGAGGACCACCACCTCACCGGCGGCCACCAGGCCCGCCAACGGCTCGACCAGCTCCTGCACCCACCCATCGTGCCCCAGCCCCACCGTCGACGACGACCGCCCTTGGCGGTGACCCACCCCACCACCGGCGGGTGCCGGGGCACCTCAACGGACGCGTGACCTCACCGGAGCGCCACAGTGGAACAGCTCAACCCGCCCGCCGCCGGGCCCGCCGCGCCGCCAACTCGTCGGCCACCGCGCCACCCTCGACAACCTCCGGCGACCCCTGCTCGGCCGACACCGCCGCCGGCTCCGCCGGAAGATGCGACAACGAACCCTGGATCTCCTTGAACGCGCCACCGATCGCGATGCCGAACACCCCCTGGCCGCCCTGCAACAGGTCGACCACCTCCTCCGGCGAACGACACTCGTACACCGTCGTCCCATCGGAGATCAACGTGATGCCGGCCAGATCGTCCACCCCACGCGACCGCAACGCCTCGATCGCCTTCCGGATGTTCTGCAACGACACCCCGGCGTCCAGCAGCCGCTTCACCACCTTCAACACCACCAGGTCGCGAAACGAGTACAACCGCTGCGTACCGGAACCCGACGCGTCACGCACACTCGGCACCACCAGCGACGTACGCGCCCAGTAATCCAACTGGCGGTAGCTGATCCCCACCGCGTGGCAGGCCGTCACACCCCGGTACCCCACCGCACCGTCACTGTCAGTTGCCGACCCGGGCATCCCACCCGGCTCACCCGACACCGCATCGGAATTTCGCGGCTCGTACATCCGGACAACCTCCCCGTCCGTGCGGTGACACCCCGTTTCCGGAACGCGCACCCCTCGACACGGCAACCCTATAGCGACCGCCAGGAGTTACCACGGAGAAACCGTCGCGACACGCCGCGCAACGACAGCGATGACCGTCACCATCACCGACAGTCACCGCCCGCGCGGCGGCAGAAACACCACCGACACCGGCACAGCCGGCACTCAGCCGGCGAAATCCTCCGGGCGCACCTGCTCCAAGAACTCCCGGAACTTCTCCACCTCGTCCTCCTGCTCGTCGGGAATCACGATCCCCGCCTCACTGAGGACCTGCTCCGCACAACGAATCGGCGCACCAACCCGCAACGCCAAAGCGATCGAATCACTCGGCCGAGCCGAGACCCGCACCCCATCGCCGATCAACAGATCAGCGAAGAACACGTTCTCCTTCAACTCGGTGATCTCCACCGCCTGCAACGGCGCCTTCAAGGCCGACAACACATCCCGCAGAAGATCATGGGTCAACGGACGCGCCGGCTTGACACCCTGCTGCTCGTAAGCGATCGCCGTCGCCTCGACCGCGCCGATCCAAATCGGCAGATAGCGGTCACCCTCGACCTCCCTGAGCAGGACGATCGGCTGGTTGCTCGGCAACTCCACCCGAACCCCGACCACGCTCAGCTCGCGCACCGCCGCCTCCGTGTCGTTGTCACCTACGCCGCACCGCGCCCTTCTCTGCACGGTACACGGACCGCGACACGGCCGTCTCACGCGCTACACGCACCCACGCCCGCGCCAGAAGAGGGGTTACCCCCGCAAGCCTACGCCACTCACCACGACGCCGATCAGCACGCAACCGCACCTCACCGCCCCAACGTCGAGCGCAAACCCACCCGCACCAACGCCGCGTGCAACTGCTGCGACAACGCCACCAACTCCCGCGCCGTCTCCGCCGCCCGCGCCCGCGCCGCCGGATCACTCTGCCGCGCCAACGGCGCCACCAACTGCTCGAACAAGCCGACCTCACGATCCGCCGCCGTCCGGTAACCCCGCAGATGACGCGGCTGGAACCCGTACGCCGCCAGACCCGCCACCGCCCGCGCGATGATCAACGCATCGCCGTCATACCACCCCGGCGGATCCGACACCACCAACCCGAGCCGCTCCAACTCGCCCAACGTCGACTCGTCCAACCCGCTGCGCGCCACCAGCTCGGTGCGATCCAACCGGACCTGCGCCGACTCACCCGACGACACCGCGTCACGACCCGGCACCTCACCATCGGGCCCCACCGCCACCAACGCCGGCCGCGACCACTCCGGCGCCGCACCGTCATCGGCGTCCCACCGCGCCAACTGCTCCCGGATCACCCGCAACGGCAGATACTGGTCCCGCTGCGCGGTCAGCACAAACCGCAACCGCGCCACATCATCCCAGCTGTACTTCCGGTAACCCGCCGCCGTACGTTGCGGCTCCACCAGGCCCTCGGCCTCGAGAAACCGCAACTTCGAAATCGTCACGTCGGGAAAATCCGCCCGCAGCTGAGCCAGCACCTCGCCGATACTCATCAACGGCTGGGCGCCACCCGCCCCGGACGGCCTGGAGGCCGCAGGCTCGTTCACCCCCGGCCGGCCTCACCCTCCGGGCGCGGACCGGCGATGAACACCACCCGGAACTTGCCGATCTGCACCTCGTCACCGTTGCTCAACGTCGCCGCCTCGACCCGCTCCCGGTTCACGTACGTGCCGTTCAAACTGCCCACGTCCCGCACCGTGAACGTCCCACCATCCCGGTGGAACTCCGCGTGCCGCCGCGACACCGTCACATCATCAAGGAAGATGTCACTGTCCGGATGCCGCCCACTGGTCGTCACATCATGATCCAACAGGAACCGGGCACCCGCGTTCGGCCCCCGCCGGACCACCAGCAGCGCCATCCCCGGCGGCAGCGAACCAGACATCCGGCTCGGCACCACATCGGTGTCCGGGCCCTCCAGCGCTTCCTCGAGCGAACCGAGATTGAGCGTCGACGTGACGTCGAGCGGGGGGAACTCGTCGCCTGGGCGAGTCATGGGGACCACCTCACGGAATCTGTTTCGGTCGGCGTCGGGAGACGGCGGGTCTGGCCGCCGGGCTCTCATCCACCCGGCGGCTGGCTCTCCGTGCCCCTGAAGGCTGTCCGCGACGCTCAACTAATGGGTTCTCGGTCGACTGGGCGAGCCTAGCCAGCGCCGAAAAGCAGGGCAACCGGACGCGCGGCAGACACCGCCACGCCCACACAGCAAAACGATCAGCTCTCGGTCAACTCGCGGTACGCGTCCGCACTCAACAACCCGTCCACCGCCGCCGGATCCGACACGGTGAGCTCCACCAACCAACCCGCCCCGTACGGATCACCATTGATCACCTCAGGGGTGTCGACCAGCGCCTCATTGCGCGCCGACACCGTACCCGCCACCGGGGCGTAGAGCTCCGACACACTCTTGGTCGACTCGATCTCACCCAACGACTCACCGGCCGCCACCGTCGCACCCACCTCCGGCAACTGCACATACACGATGTCGCCGAGAGCATCCTGCGCGAAATGGGTCACCCCCACCCGGACGGCCCCACCGTCCGCAGCGGCCACCCACTCATGCTCGGCGGTGTAACGCAGGTCCTCAGGAATCACCAGCAGCGTCCTCATCCATCGCGACACCGGACGACCGGTGCCGGCCCACCGACCTTCAGGAGACCGGACGGGCATGTTCCAGCGGGCGGGGCTTGTGCAGCGCCGAGACCTCGGCAACCTCACGATCCTCAACGATCACGTTACCGCCGTCGCCGGCCACCGACGCGACCACCCCACCAGGAATGTTCAGCGCCGTACGCATCGTCGCCGGATCACCCAACACCGTGATCGTGTACGGACCCGTCAACCGCCGCCCGTCCACCACCAACGACCCGTTCTCCCCGTCCAGGAAGTACGTCGACGCCACGATCCGCACCGTCGCCCGATCACCACCGGAGATCTGCATCGCCTCGGCCCCGGCACCCCGCAACTCCTGCACCGCGTCCAGCACCCGCATCGCCGAGATCGGCTTCGCCGCACCCGCCTCGAACCGCACCGTCAAACCCGGACCACGCGCCGGCAACGTCCCCGCCAGGATCCCCAACTCGTCCGCCCGCCGGGTCGCCTCCTCCAACGCCGCCTGACGCCCCTGCTCACCCGAACGCAACTGCCGCTGGCTCTCCTCCAGCGCCGCGATGTCCTGCCGCAACCGGATCTCCCGCGCCTCCAGGTCATACAGGATCCGGACCAGGTCCTCCTGCCGCGCCGCCGTCAACGACGAATCCGTCGACGTCGTCTTCAACTGCACCACCAGGGTGAAACCCAACAGACCCAGCAGCACGCCGATCATCACCGTGGCCGAACTGAGCCGCCGCCACGGCGACACCGTCGCCGCCGGCTGCGCCACCGCGGCGACCCCCTCAGCGGGCTCCCCCGACGCAGCCTCGTCCTCGTCCGGACCCGGCGGACTCCCCTGCGGCGACAACGGACTCAACTCGTCCGGATCAGGCGCGTCCGGACGAGGATCCGGCTCCCCCGCAGGGCCGTCCGGCCGCGCCGGACCCGCCGGCTGCGGCCAACCCGTACCCGTCTGCGTGTGCTCGTCACTCACGGCACAAACCTACGCCCGGAACAGGTGCCGACGGATCGCCGCCACGTTCCCGAAGATGCGAACACCCAACACGACCACCACACCGGTGGACAACTGACCGCCCACCCCCAACTGGTCACCCAGATACACGATCAGCGCGGCGACCAGCACGTTCGAGATGAACGACACCACGAACTGCTTGTCGTCGAAGATGCGGTCCAGCTTCGCCCGGACCCCACCGAACACCGCGTCCAACGCGGCCACCACCGCGATCGGCAGATACGGCTGCAACGCCGCCGGCACCGTGGGATCCAGCCACAGCCCGAGCAGCACCCCGGCCAACAGGGCCAGCACCGCGATCATCGACCACCTCCGGAGGGACTGGGGGACGTACCCGAGCCGGACGACTCACCACCGCCCGACGGCGACACACTCGGACTCACCGCGGCTTCCGCGTAGCGTAGCCGCGGCTCCGGAGCAGCAGGCAGGGTGAGGTCATCGGCGTCACGCACCGCGAACGACAACCCGTTCACCTTCGCCACCTTCCGCATCGTCAACGCGCTGTAGCTCGACTCGTAGCGCTTGCGCATCCCACGCGGCCCGATCGCGGCCACCTCGTACGGCCCGGTCACCGGACGGAAATCCACCAGGATCGCCTTACCCGCGGACCGGATCGTCGACGTCGACGTCAACCGCTGCCCGTTGATCGCGATCGCCTCCGCACCGGCACCCCACAGATCGTTGGCCACGCTCTGCAGATCGAGGTAGATCACCTGCGCCGGGCCGACATCACCACCGTTGAGCGAACCCTGCCCACCCGGGCCGTCCGCCAACTCCACCACCACACCGTCACCGTGCACCCGCCCCAGCCCGGTGCTCGCCTCCAACTCCCGCAACCGGGCCGCGCGGGAACCACCCAACGCGGCCTCCCGCTGCCGGTTGACCTCCTCGCGCAACTCGTCGGCCCGCGCCGACAAGGCGTCGGTCTCACCCTGCCGCTGCTTGATCTGCGCCACCAGCCCCGACCGGGCCTGCGCCCGCCCCGGCTCCTCGGCCACCGTCTGCCGATAGGCCACCGCGAACAGGAAGCCGAGCAGCACGATGACCACCAGGCCGACCGGCCCCACCGACCAGCCGGAGCGGGCCGGCTGGCCGGTCTTCGCCCGCCGGGCCGCCGCGTCGGCATAACCCGGATCCAACGGATTGCTGAACAGCTCGGTGAGGAAGTCCGGGGTGAAGCCACGCCCCACGCGCCGGCCCTGACCGGGATCGTCGCTCATGCCGCCGCTCCTTGCCGACCGCGCACCGCTTGCACCAGCTGCCGGGCCTGGACCACGTACAGCGCGCCGGCGACCCAGTAGAGCGCCAGCCCCCACCAGGCCAGCGCCCAGCCCATCGCGCCGGCCACCGCCGTTGCCGACGGCACCACCGTGGCCAGCAACAGGATCGGGAAGGCGGCCAACAGCAGGAAGGTCGCCGTCTTGCCGACGTAGTGCACCGGCGGCGGCCCGTATCCGTGCCGTCGCAGCACCCCGAGCGAGCCCAGCAGCAGCAGTTCCCGGGCCAGCAGCGCGGCGGTGAACTGCCAGGGCACCACCTCACGGGCGGTGAACGCGACGAGGGTGGCGAGGATGTAGAGCCGGTCGGCGAGGGGGTCGAGCAACTCGCCCAGCCGACTGACCTGTCCCAGCCGCCGGGCGATCCAGCCGTCCACCCAGTCGCTGGTGCCACCGACGGTCAACACCACGATCGCGGCGACGTCGGCACGGGCCACCAGGAGCAGGTAGAGGAAGAGCGGGACACCGAGTAGACGGAGGAAGCTGATCAGGTTCGGCCAGGTGAGCACCCGGCCGTCACCCGCACGGGCCTGCGGTTGCTCCGCCCGACCCGACACCGAACCTCCTCCGCGACGCGCTCGGGCGCCGCAGCCCCCATCCGCCATGTGGCGTCGTACGCGTTGTCCAGCCGGCTGACGCCGGCACCCCCTGTGCTCCCCTGCGGGAGCGATCCCCTGACCCGTCGTCCATCGTCGATGATCACGGGCCGGGTCGAACGCGCTGCCACTATAACGGGTCGCTTTCGTGCTTTCGCTGCCCAGCGGGCTCGTGGCGGATGTCGGTCAGTGCGTCTGTGACGGGCGTCACCACGTGTAGGGCATCCTAGGATAATGGTGTGGGGTTGGGTCGGTTGAAGGGGCTCCGTGCTCACCCGGCCGAACGCACCGCCACCGCACCGTGGAAGGCGTCCGGCACCTGCGTCGGCTCGCCCTCGGGCCGCCAGTGGGTCACCGGCACGATCCCGTCCGGGGTGGGCGTCCACCGACCGAGCAACGGGGCGAACGCGGCGGGCGGTCGCATCCGAAACGTCGGGCCCATCATCGCCACCTCGTGCACGTTGCCCATCGTCGGCACCCCGGCGCCGAACACCAGGAACCCGTCCACCCCGGTGGCGGCGATCGCGCGTACGGCACGGCCGAGAAAGGCGCGCAGCTCCCGGAAGACCGGAGCGCACGGGCCGTACGCCTGCTCGAAGGCGTGGGCGGCGGCCACGTCCACCGGATGGTGGTGCGCCCCGCCGAGCCAGAAGTCGATCATCCGGGCGGTACTCGGCTGCTCAGGCTCCACCATCGGCGACGTTCCTCCCAGGCGCTCTCCGAAAGGGTAGCGATGGGACCGGCTGGGCGGTATCACCCCGCCGGTCACGGCGGCCGGTGACCGGTCGGCGCGGTTGACGGCGGTCCAGGCGGGTAGACGGGCCGCGTACGCCACCGGTGATGACCAAAGACGGGTACCGACGCCACCGGCGAACACCAGGAGGGGTACCGACGCCACCGGCGACGACCAGGAGGAGACCACGATGCCAGGACCTCGCCCCGGCAGTAACGCCTACGACAAGCAACGCGCCCGCCTGCGCAACGCCATCGACGGCTCGGGCCGACGCACACCGGACCAGAAGGCCGACGACGCGGCCAACCGGATTCTGCAGGAGGAACAGGGCCGACGCGGCATCGTGCGGGGCGACCGCACCTACGGCCCGAAGGGCAACCGCGAGCCCGGAGATCCGAAGTGAGGGCGGCCGACCTGGCCGACGGCCTCATCGCCGGGGCCGTCGGCACGACCGCGCTGAACGTGGTCACCTATCTGGACATGACGGCTCGGGCCAGGCCGGCCAGCCAGACACCGGAGCGCAGCGCCGGAAGACTGGCCCAGGTCGGCCACGTGTCCCTGGGGCCACCGGAGCAGGCGGACAACCGACGCTCCGGCCTGGGCGCCCTGATGGGCTACGGGCTCGGCGCTGCGGCCACGGTCGGTTTCGCGCTGCTGGCCCGAGGCCGCCGACAGCCGGTGCTGCGGGCTTCGATGCTGCTCGGTGGCGGTCTGATGACCCTGGCGGACGGGTCGCTGACCCTGCTCGGGGTCACCGACCCGCGCACCTGGCGGCGCGCCGACTGGATCGCCGACATCGTCCCGCACCTCGCCTACGGGTTGGCTGCCGCAGCCACCTGGAACTGGCTGCGGCAGCCGGATTAGGGCCGGTCAGGAGTCGCTGTCGTCCTCGGCCACCGGTCGACCGCTGGGACCGTACGGTGACACCTGCCCGTGCGGCACCGGACGCCCGGCGTCGCCCCGCGACGAGCCACGGTGGCCGGGATGGCCCGCCGGATCGGGGCCCTTGTTGTCCTGGCTGGTCCCGCCGAGGGCGTTGCGCCGGAACTCCTGCTGCTGCGGGTTCGTCACAGTCCTCTCCCTTCGCCGGTACGCGGCACGACACCGCGCTCAACCTGCGGCTTACCCGCCGCCGTCGCCGGCATTCCGAGTCACCCACGGCGAGGGCTATCCGGGCCGCTGCTGGGTACTCCCCGAGGATGGGTGACCAACGGACGCTGGCGCGGACCCTGCTGACCCGCCGCACGTACGCCGAGGAGGCCGGCATCACGCTGGCCGACCGACCGGCTCCGCTGTACCAGTTGCTGGTGCTGGCCACCCTGCTCAGCACCCGGATCCGCGCGTCGGTGGCCGTGGCGGCGGCCCGGGAACTCTTCGCGGCCGGGCTGCGTACCCCGCAGGCCATGGAGGCGGCGAGCTGGCAGGAACGGGTCGACGCGTTGGGGCGTGGCCACTACCGCCGCTACGACGAGCGGACCGCGACGATGCTCGGCTCCGGTGCCCGACTCTGCCTGGACCGCTGGCACGGCGACCTGCGTCGGCTGCACCGGGAGGCGGACGGCGATCCGGGTCAGCTGCGTCGGCTGCTCACCGCGTTCCCCGGGATCGGACCGACCGGCGCGGACATCTTCCTGCGGGAGGTGCAGCAGGTCTGGCCGGACGTGCGCCCGTACGTCGACCAGCGGGCGGTGGCCGGCGCGCGGCGACTCGGGCTGCCCACCACGACGGACCGGCTGGCCGAACTCGTCGACGACGCCGACTTCGGCCGACTCGCCTCCACGCTGGTCCGGGTCGCCCTCGGCGAGGAGTCGGCCGGGCAGATCAGCCGTGCCGTGGCCGCCCGCTGAGGGTGGTCACTTCGCCGCGTCACCACCGGGTTTGGTCAGGTGCCACACCAGCAGCGCCGCCAGCAGCGCCAACACCACCAGCCCGCCGGAGAGGCCGCGCCCCTCCTCCGCGGAACGGCCGGTGGTGCCGAAGTAGATCACGGCGAGGCCGGCCAGCGCCGCCACCACCTTCCGGGTACCTCGGTCCTTCACAGGGGCACCGTACGGACGGCGACGGTGCCGGCCCGCGGTTACCGGTCCGCGTCCCCTCGATCGGGTGACCTCAGCCGCCCGCTCAGTCGACTTCCAGGTCGTCGAGGGAGATCTTGTGACTCATCAGCCACCGGGCCAGCGCCGCCATGCCGAACAGCCACAACGGCGCGGACTCGGTGGTGCCGTTGGTCGCGTAGACGGCGAACCGCAGATCCGGCGCACGGTACGCCTCGATCCGCCACCTGTGCTGCCGGTCCCGCCAGATCGCGGAGGGATCCATGCCGTCACGGTAGGTGCCCGGCGTGGCCGCCGGGCGGCGATGTGCTCAATCCACCACCACCCGCGCGTCGTCGGGTAGGCGACGGGTGAGTCCGCGCTGGTCCAGCAGTTCCAACAGCGGCACCGCCACCCGGCGGGTGGTGTCCAACGCCTGCCGGGCGGCACTGAGCGTGAACGGCTGCGGCAGCCCGGTCAGCACCCGCACCGCCTGCTGCGGCGCGCCCGGCAGCAGCACCACGTTCCCGGTCAGCCGCAGCAACGCCCCGGCCCGCACCGCCGCACCGATCTCGCGGGTGCCGAGCCCGACGGCCGCGAGCCGGTCGGCGTCGGGGGCACGGAACGGATGCGCCGCGAAGTCCTCACTCACCAGGGCCAGCGCGCGGGCCACCGGCTCGGGCAACGCCGCCGTGCCGGGGGCCACGACCCGACCGGCGACCAGCCGCAACGGTGGTCGGACCAGGGCCTCGACCAGGGCCCGGTCGGGCAGGTCCAGCTGGCGGCGCAGGTGCTCGACCGGAGCGCCCGCCGCCAGCGGATTCGTGCGGGCGTACTCGGTGACGGCGCGGGTGAGCCGGTCGCCGAGCCGCTGCCAGTGGTGCGGGTCGGCCAGCCACTCCCCGGCCACCGGGTCGACCGTCACCGGCACGCCCGCCGTGACCAGGTCGGTGACCCGGGCCAACCCTCGACGGCGCAGCTCACCGGCGGCGTCGGGGCGACCGTCCAGGGTGGCCAGCACCGCCGCCCGGGCCGCAGCGGCGCCCCGACGGGTCAGCGGCGGCGGCACCACGTCCAGCACGGTCACCCCACCGGCGACGTAGCGGCGGCCCGGATCGCGCAGCACCGCCCGGTCCCCCACCAGCAGCGGTAACGCCCGGCCCAGCCGGAGCCGGGCGGTGTCCGCGCCCAGTGGGCGGACCCGCACCGGCACCGCGGCCGAACCGATGTGCAGCGTCAACGTCAGCGGCAGCTCGGCCACCGGCACCCCGGTCAGTCGCACGTCGACCACGTCGGTGACACGGAACCGGCCGGGGGTGAGCAGGGCGTCACCACGACCGATCCGCTCCCGGGCCACACCGCGCAGGTTCACCGCCACCCGGGCCACCGGCACCGCCTCGCCGCACCCGACACCGAGCCGGTGCAGGCCCCGGATCCGCACCGGCTCGTCGCTGCCGGCCAGCTCCAGTTCGTCGCCGACCCGCAGCCGACCGGCACCGAGGGTGCCGGTGACCACGGTGCCGCTGCCCCGGACCGTGAAACACCTGTCGATCCAGAACCGGACCGCGCCGTCTGGCGCCGGGGCGGGCATCCGGTCGGCCAACCGGTCCAACGCGGCCCGCAACTGCGGCAGGCCCGCGCCGGTGACGGCGCTGACCGTCACCGCCTCCACGTCACGCAGCGGGGTCGCCGCCAGCTCCGCGCGCGCCTCGGCCAGGGCCTCCGCCGGATCAGCCAGGTCCGCGCGGGTCACCACCAGCAGGCCGTACCCGACGCCGAGCGCGTCCAGGGCGGCGAGATGCTCGGCCGACTGCGGCATCCAGCCCGCGTCGGCCGCCACCACCATGACCGCGGCCGGGACCGGGCCCACCCCGGCCAGCATGTTCGACACGAACCGCTCGTGCCCGGGCACGTCGACGAACGCGACGGTACGACCTGACGGCAGCGCCGTCCAGGCGAACCCGAGGTCGATGGTCATGCCCCGGCGGTGTTCCTCCGCCCAGCGGTCCGGTTCCATCCCGGTCAGCGCCCGCACCAGCGTGGACTTGCCGTGGTCGACGTGCCCGGCCGTGGCCACCACCAGCATGGTCAGTCGTCCTCCGGCACGGCCAGCACCGCGAGGCGTACGAGATCGTCGGCTTGTTCCGGCACGCAACGCAGGTCGAGCAGCAGCCGGCCCCGAACCACCCGCCCCAGCACCGGCGGGTCACCGACGCGCAGCGGACCCGCGTACCGTTCGGGCAGGCTCAACGCCCACGAGTCCAGCTCGACCCCGGGCGCGCCGCCACCACCGACCACCGCCACGGACGGCACCACCTCGACCTTGCGGCCGTCGGCGGTCAGCGCCTCCCGCAGCCGTTCGGTCCGCTCGCGCAGCACCGCCCCGTCGGCGTGCAACGCCCGGCGGGTGGGCGTGGCCGGATCAGCGAGCGTCCCCGCCAGGGCGGCCAGGGTCAGCTTGTCCACCCGCAGCGCCCGCGCGAGCGGGTGTCGGCGCAGCCGCTGGACCAGGTCGGCGGTGCCGAGCAGCAGCCCGGCCTGCGGGCCACCGAGCAGCTTGTCGCCGCTGGCGGTGACCAGCGCCGCCCCGGCCCGCAGCGTGCTGGCGGCATCCGGTTCGTCCGGCAGCAGCGGATCGGGAGCCAGCAGCCCGGAACCGATGTCGGCGACGACCGGCACACCGAGCCCGGCCAGCCGCCGCACCGGCACCGCCGAGGTGAAGCCGGTGACCCGGAAGTTGGACGGGTGCACCTTCAACACGAAGCCGGTACGCGGCCCGACCGCCGCGGCGTAGTCGGCGAGGGTGGTCCGGTTGGTGGTGCCGACCTCCCGCAGCCGGGCACCGGTGCTGGTGAGCAGATCGGGCAGCCGGAACCCGTCACCGATCTCCACCAACTCGCCCCGACTGACCACGATCTCCGCGTCGGCGGCGAGCGCGGTGGCCGCCAGCACCAGCGCGGCGGCCCCGTTGTTGACCACGTGCACCGCCTCGGCGTCCGGTACGGCGGCGGCCAGGGCATCCAACGCGTCACGCCCACGGCGGGCCCGCCGCCCGGTGCCCAGATCCAACTCGACGTCGGTGTACCCGGCGGCGGCGGTCACCGCGGCCAGCGCCGCCGGGGAGAGTGCGGCCCGCCCCAGGTTGGTGTGCAGCACCACCCCGGTGGCGTTGAGCACGACCCGGGGCACCGGCGACGGCAACGCGGCCAACGCGGCGTCGCGTACCTCGGCGGGGTCGATCTCACCCCGACGGGCCCGTTCCTGGGCCTGGCGTACCGCGCTGCGCACCCGGTCACGGCCGACGGCGGCGGCGGCCGCGACCAGCGGCGGCTCGGCCAACAGCACGTCGGTACGCGGCACCCGGCGTCGCGGGTCCGCGCCGCCGTCGCTCATCAGGTCATCTCCTCGTAGCCTGGCGGAGACGGACGGGAATCGAACCCGCCTGGCCCGGATCCCGGACCACACCGGTTTTGAAGACCGGGAGGGGCACCAGCCGCCTGAACGCCTCCACCGGCCATTGGATCACAGTCGGGCGGCGGGTGTGCGGCCGAGCCGACACCCCGGCTACCGGTCGGACTCGGCCGCCCGCCGGTCGAGGCGTTCCCGCTGCGGCACCACCGTGTACTTCGGATCGCGGGCCGAGGCGACCCCGGCCTGGAAGACACCGAAGCGGGTCGCGACCGACGCGGCCAGCAACGCGGCACCGGAGAGCGCCGACACCAGTCGGCTCCGCCGACCCAGCACCGCCCCGGCCACCCCGGCGACGGTCAGTGCCCGCCCGGCCCGCAGCAGAGCACCGGCCCGACCACTCCGGTAGGGCTCGCTCAGCAGGCCGAGGCGGTTCTCCAACCGGTGCGCGCCGAACAGTTCCAGCCCGGCACCGGCCACCGCCATCCGCCGCGCCGGTCCCGCCTCGGCCGCCGGCACGGCGAGCAGGCCGACTCCCGCGCCGCTGGCCAACGCGCTGCCCGCGAAGACGAACGGCAGGTCGGCGTACGCCTCGTGCCAGGAGGGCACGGCGGTGTCGGCCAGCAGCACCGCCGTGTACGTGCCCAGGGCCGGTGCGAGCGCCGCGGCGGTCAGCCCGGCGGCCCGCCCCGTCGGCGGCAACACCCGGCGGGCCAGCCCGAGCGGGCCCCTAGTGGGCAGCAGCGACGCCGCCTCGGCCACCGCGGCCAACCCGGCGGCCGGACCGTACGCGGTGAGGACCCAGGTGCCCATCGACATCGGCGAGGTCGGTTTCGCCACCCGCAACATGTGGTGGAACCGCTCCGGCCGCCCCAGGTCCTTGACCAGCAGCCCGGCGCTGGCGGTGATCGCGGCCAGCGCGGCGACCCGCCCGGCACGGCGGACCCGGGGCCGCCCGGTGACCTGCCCGCCCGCCGCCAGCAACGACGAACCGGCGGCCACCCCACCGGTGAACAGGTAGGCGGCGATCTCCCAGGTCCACACCGGCGGCTTCAGGATCGGTCGGCCGTAGTAGGAGGTGAACTCCGCCGGTGGCACGGCCAGTTCCTCACCGCCGCGACGCCCGGCTCGGAAACGGCGGAACCGGTCCCCGACGGCCGCCCGGTCCGGGTTCACCGCCGACCGCCGAGGAACGCACCGACCGCCGCCGCCGTCATGGCCAACGCGGCCAGCCCCGCCCGCCGCCACATCGCCGGCAGATCCGTGGTGGTGACCTGCGGATCCGGTGGCAGGCCGTACACCTCCGGCTCGTCGAGCAGCAGGAAGAACGCGCCGTCACCGCCGACACCGTCGTTCGGGTCGTGGCCGTAGAGCCGGGCCTGCGACTCCCCCCGCGCCCGCAACGTGTCGACCCGCGCGGCGGCCCGTTCCCGCAGCTCGTCGAGGGGGCCGTACTGGATGGACTCGGTCGGGCACGCCTGGGCGCACGCCGGGGTCAGCCCGGCGCCGATCCGGTCGTAGCAGAGCGTGCACTTCCACGCCCGCCCGTCCCCGACCCGCCGGTCGATCACCCCGTACGGGCAGGCCGACACGCAGTAACCGCAGCCGTTGCAGATGTCCTCCTGCACCACCACGGTGCCGAACTCGGTGCGGAACAGCGCCCCGGTCGGGCAGACGTCGAGGCAACCGGCCCGGGTGCAGTGCTTACACACGTCCGACATCATCAGCCAGCGGAAGTCACCGCGCCCCTCGGCGCTGCCGGTGCGCCCGGGTGGCCCGGCCGCCGGCATGCCGAGGAACTCGGGCGCCCGGGCGGCGTCCGGGCGACCGGGCAGCAGGCCCGGCTCGGTGCCGGTCGCCGTGGTGGTGCCGGCGGCGCAGGACGTGCCGGTCGGGTGTTCCGCGACCGGGGACGAGCCGTCACCGGCGGGGCGGTGCTGTTCGACGAAGGCGACGTGCCGCCAGGAGTTCGCCGTCAACGCGCCGGTGTTGTCGTAGGACATGCCGAGCAGGTCCAGCCCGGAGGTAGGCACCCCGTTCCACTCCTTGCAGGCGACCTCGCACGCCTTACAGCCGATGCAGACGCTGGTGTCGGTGAAGAAACCCATCCTCGGCGGCGCGTCGACCCAGCCGGCGGCGGTCGCCGGATCAGCCGCCCCGGCCGTCGACGGCGCGGGGACGGCGGGCCGGCCGCGCGAATCGACCATCAGCTGTTCCTCTCTGCGTCGCCGGTGGACTCGACCGGCACGCCGGGGGTGACCGCCGGCGGCAGGACACCCGGCACGATGCCGGCCCGGGTGCGGTAATCCTGCACGAGATCACGCAGCGCCGCGCCGGTGGGCCGACGCCCCGGCCGCACGTCACAGGTGCCGACCTTGCTCTCCTGGATCAGGACGTTCGGGTCCAGGGTGATGCCGAACAGGTCGTTGGCCGAGTCCCCGGTGACCAGCCCCTCGAAGCCGAAGTGGTACGGCAACCACACCTGGTGGATCACCCGACCGTCCACCGTCAGCGGCACCAGCCGATCGGTGACCAGCACCCGGGCCTCGATCGCCGCGCGGGCGCTGATCAGGTGCGCCCACCCGAGGTGGGTCAACCCGGCCAGCGCCGCCAGGTCCGGGGATACCTCCACGAACATCTCCGGCTGCAACTCCGCCAACGGCGCGACGGTGCGGCTCATCGCGCCCGCGGTGTGGTGCTCGGTGAGCCGGCTGACCGTGAACACGTACGGGAAGACCTGGTCGTGCTGCTGCGGCGGGCTCGGATTCGTCGAGTTCACCGGGTCGGCGTACATCTTGCGGGTCGGGTTGGCCTGCTGCCCGTAGAGCGGGTTACGCACCGGCGACTCGGCCGGCTCGTAGTGCGTCGGCAGCGGGCCGTCCAACACCCCGCTGGGCGCGTACAGCCAGCCCTTGCCGTCTGCCTGCATGATGAACGGGTCGTCCCCGGCCAGCGCGGCCGGACCGGTGGCACCCTCCGGTGGCCGGTACGACGGCGGTTTCGTCACCTCGAAGTCCGGCACGTCGTGACCGGTCCACCGGCCGGCCTCGGCGTCCCACCAGACGTAGCGTTTGCGCTCACTCCACGGGCGGCCCTGCGGGTCGGCGGAGGCCCGGTTGTAGAGCATCCGCCGGTTCGCCGGCCAGGCCCAGCCCCACTCGGCGGCGACCCAGTCCTGCTCGTGACCGGGCCGACGGCGGGCCGCCTGGTTCACCCCGTCGGCGTACACCCCGGTGTAGATCCAGCAACCGATCGCGGTCGTGCCGTCGTCGCGGGCCTGGGTGAACGTCGACAACGGGGCACCGCTGGTCGTGTCGAACCCGTTGATCTCCCGCAGCACCGCCTCGGCATCCGGCTCGGCGTGTCGGCCGTGCGTGGGATAGTCCCAGGTCAGATCCAGCAACGCGCGGTCACGTGGGCGGGTCGAGCCGGCCAGCTTCTCCCGCAGCCGGCGCCCCAGGTGGTAGAAGAACCACAGCTCGGAGCGGGCGTCGCCGGGCGGCTCCACGGCCTTCTCCCGCCACTGCACCAACCGCTGGGTCTGGGTGAACGTGCCCTCCTTCTCCACGTGGGAGGCGGCCGGCAGGAAGAACACCTCGGTGGCGCACTCCTGCGGCAGGATCTCCCCGGTGGCGACCTCGGGGCCACGCTGCCAGAACGTCGCACTTTCGATCATGAAGAGGTCGCGTACCACCAGCCAGTCGAGGTTGGCCATGCCCAACCGCTGGGCCCGGCCATGCGCCGAACCGACCGCCGGGTTCTGCCCGAGCAGGAAGTAACCCTTCACCTTGCCGTCGATCATGTTCAGCACCTGCTGGTAGGTGCCGTGGTCGCCGGTCATCCGGGGTAGGTGGCCGTAGCAGAAGTCGTTCTCCTCGGTCGCCGCGTCACCCCAGTACGCCTTCAGCAGGCTGGCGGCGTAGGCGCGGGCGTCGCCCCAGAACCCCTTCTGGCCGGGATGCCGGATGCGGTCCACCCAGGCGTCGAAGTCGGGATGCTTGGCGTGGTGCGGCATCGGCAGATAGCCGGGCAGCAGGTTGAACAGGGTCGGAATGTCGGTGGAGCCCTGGATGCTGGCGTGCCCGCGCAACGCCATCACCCCACCGCCGGGGCGACCCATGTTGCCCAGCAGCAGTTGGATGATCGCCCCGGTGCGGATGTACTGCACCCCGACGGTGTGCTGGGTCCACCCGACCGAGTAGATCAGGCAGCCGGTCCGTTCCCGCCCGGAGTTCTCCGTCCAGGCGCGCGCCAGCTCCAGGAACTTCTCCTGCGGCACGCCGCAGACGCGTTCCACCATCTCCGGCGTGTAGCGGGCGAAGTGCCGCTTGAGGATCTGGTACACGCAACGCGGATGCCGCAGCGTCTCGTCCCGCAGCGGATGGCCGTCGATCGGAGCGCCGTGCGACTCGTGCCGCAGCCCGGCCGCAGCGTCGCGCTCCTCGACCGTGGAGCCACCGCCGGAGTCCCGCTCGTGGCCCGCGTACTGCCAACTGTCCTGCACGTAGCTGGCGGTGGCCGGGTCGAAACCGGAGAAGAACCCGTCGCTCTCCTCGGCGTCGACGAAGTCCTCGCTGATGATGGTCGCGGCGTTGGTGTACGCCAGCACGTACTCCCGGAAGTCCAACTCGTTGGTGAGGATGTAGTTCACCACCGCGCCCAGCAACGCGATGTCGGTGCCCGCCCGGATCGGCAGGTGCGCGTCAGCGACCGCGCTGGTACGCGTGAAGCGCGGATCGATGTGGAAGACCTTGGCCCCGCGCCGTTTCGCCTCCATCACCCACTGGAAGCCCACCGGATGAGCCTCGGCCATGTTGGAGCCCTGGATGACGATGACGTCGGCGTTCGCCACGTCCTGCTGAAAGTCCGTCGCGCCACCGCGACCGAAGCTGGCCCCCAGACCGGGGACGGTGGCGGAGTGTCAAATACGGGCCTGGTTCTCGATCTGAAGCGCCCCCATCGCGGTGAACAGCTTCTTGATGAGGTAGTTCTCCTCGTTGTCCAGGGTGGCCCCGCCCAGGCTGGCGATCCCCAGCGTGCGGTTCAGGGGCCGACCCTCGGCATCGACGTCCTCCCACGTCTCGTCCCGGGCGGCGAGCACCCGGTCGGCGATCATGTCGAGCGCGGTGTCGAGGTCCAGGTCCTCCCACTCGGTGCCGTACGGCCGCCGGTAGCGGACCTTGGTCTGCCGCAGCGGGCTGGTGACCAGGCTCCGACTGGCGGCGCCCTTTGGGCAGAGCCGCCCTCGCGAGATGGGGCTGTCCGGGTCGCCCTCGATCTGCGTGACCTGGCCGTCGGTGACGAAGACCCGCTGCCCGCAGCCGACCGCACAGTAGGGGCAGACGGACCTGGCGACCCGGTCGGCGTCCTCCGTGCGGGGGGTCAGCTCGGCACTGCGGGTCGAGCGTGCCGCCGCGCCCCGGCCCAGCGGGTCGGTGCCGGTGAGTTGCCGGTAGACCGGCCAGCCCAGCATCACGTCCCGCAGTCCCACGCTCGACACCTCCCGATGTCGACCTTAGGACAGCGCGCCGGGATCGGCGACCCGCCTACCGGAACCGCACATGACGCCGCCCCCGGCCCGAGATCGGGCCGGGGGCGGCGAGGGTGCCGGTGTGCAGGTCGCCTCTCGGCGAGTGGCGCGACGCGGCTCCAGCCGAACGGTATTCCGCGAAGGCAATTTAGGTGAGGCCCGGGGACACTGGATCACACCGACACCCGAGTCAACAGGTTACCCGCTTCGCTTCTTCCTACCCCTGTCGTGATCGCCGCCACAGTCGCGGCCGGGTGGGTATGCCGCTGGCCGGCACCCTGGGTCGGGTGCCGGCCAGCGGTTTGTTCCCCCTGTCGAGGAAAGTCTTCGATTGTTCAGAGCAGGGATCAGGCGTTCCAGTGCTCGGCGACCAGGTCGGCGGCCTGCTGTTCCCACTGGGCGTAGTGGTCCGGGTAGGCCGACACCTGCA
>NZ_VCJO01000049.1 GCF_009712475.1 Micromonospora sp. CP22 | reverse complement strand
CCTCGGTCTTTCGCTAGCTGTTGATCAAGGCCGTGATCTGGGCAGTTGATCTTCTCGGTTTGGGGTTGGGTTTCGCGGGCGTGCCGATGGCCCGACGCGGTGGCCGGGGTCCTCCGGGTTGCTCGTCGGGCTGTGGGGTCGCGTGTCAGGTGACCGGTTGTGGTAGCGCGGCGAGACGACTGAAGGCAGTGACGAGGTCGGTGGTCCAGGGCCAGCCTTCGGCGATGCGTAGCCGGGTGCGTCTGGCCGAGCGGGTGATCCGGGCGGCGACGTGTAACAGTCGGTAGCGCAGCTTCTTCGGTTCGGCGGCGGCGAGTTCGCGGTCGAGGAGCAGGTGCTGGGTCCAGGCGAGCAGGTCGATGCCGGTCAGCGCGAGTTCCAGCCACGCCTGGTTGATCGCGAAGACGCGGGAGGGGAAGCGGCCGAAGCCGGTGTCCTTGCCGGTGCGGATGCGGTCCTCCACTCGGGCGTGGGCGCGGTGGCGGGCTTCCAGGTACTGGATCGAGGCGCCGCCGGCGGGAGTGTCGGTGGCCATCACCTGGTGGCGCATGCCTTCGATGGTGTCGAACAGCGTCAGTTGCGCGCCGGGGTGCGGGCGTTCGCGGCGCACGATGAACCGGGTGCCGTGGGGGTAGCCGGCCAGCAGGTCAGCGGGCAGCAGGCCGGTGATCTCGCAGATCTCGGCTCCGTCGCGTAGGTCACCATCGCTGTCGAGGGCGCCGATCCAGCCGGTGGCGGCGCGGATCGCCGCACGGATCGGCTCGGTGATCGCCACCCCGACGGAGAACCGCAGGGTGATCCCGTGTTCACGCAGGCTGCGGATGTGGGCCAGGAACCCCTGCGTGCAGCCGGCCGAATCTGAACGCACGAGGATCTCGGTGCCGTAGCGGTAGGCGTCGGGGATCTGTTCGAGGGCACGGTCGAGGACGGTGATGTGGTCAGCGGTGGTGTTCGACCCGGCCCGGCCCTCTCTCAGCAGCCCGGACAGCGCCTCACGGGTGCCGTCAAGGAAGCAAAACAGCGGGTGGTAGCCGAAGGTTTTCTTCCATGTGCGGGTCGCTGACTCCTTCTCGGAATGGCAAATCACGATCGAGGCGTCCACATCCAGCACGAGCCCCGGCACCGGCATCCCCGCCGCCGTCGAGGCGGGCAGGTGCCCGCGGGTCTCGACCATCTGCGCCCACGCCAACTCCCGCGCCCCGGCCCGTGCCTGCCGCAGCCGCGCCAACGCGGCGGCGTCCATCCCGGACAGCACCCGCCACGCGGTCGCGTCAGAGGCGACAGCACCGAACAAGCCGGCCTGGTCACGCAGGACGGCCAGGTCGGCGATCGCCTCACCACCGTCGGCGAGCATCACCGCCAGGTCCACCGCGACCCGGCCGGGGTCATGGCCTGCCTGCCGCCGCCTCAGCACAGCCAGGGCGTCGCTAAACCCGCTGGTCAACCTGCTGGCATCGGCGATATCGGCGAGCAGGCGCGTACCGGCGTGCCCGACCACCCCCCGCCCGTCACCGCTGACCACGATCTTCGGGCGCGTTCCGGTAACCTTCACCCTGCAAGTGCCTTCCGTGACGGGCGATCTGGACCTTAGA
>NZ_VCJO01000048.1 GCF_009712475.1 Micromonospora sp. CP22 | reverse complement strand
AGATCTTCCCAGATCAGAAGGCACTTCCTCTTTCATGATCCACGATGCGGGCAGCCCTTACTGAAGGGCCGAGGCTAACACCCAGCAGCGCTCGTGCACATGCGCCCACCACCGTCACGGAGCCGCACGCTGGGGAGAAACGTTAGATTGATGAAACAGCCCCAAAAGACATCGGCGAGACATCTGGGCCTCAAAGGCAGAGAACCATCGGTTGCGCGAAGCACTGGCCCTTGCCCTCGGCGAACGTTCGCGCCAATCGCATATGCAGGATGTGTTGGGCGGAGTCACATCTTACGTGATTGGCCCAGCAACCTAACGCGTCTGAGCTCTGCTTCTGCAACAACACGGTCAACCTCTTGGAGTTGCTCCTTTATCCACAGTTTGTGCTCATCGGTGGTGTGTGGGGAGAGGAGCTGCTTCTCCAAAGTCTTGCGTGCCCTGCGCACCTGCCACCGCTCGCCGTACCAGTCGGCCTGCAGCTTCACCTGATACAACAGGCTTCCAGCAACGACGGCGACTGTGGGCGCGACATACATGAGTATCTGGCCCAAGACGGTATGCGTTCCAACAACCTGGGCGATGGCGATCATGCTTGTACCGCCGCCGGCGCCTCCGATTCCCGCGTTAACAGAGGCTCTTGACGTAGGAGGTCCGCTCGGCGCACGAGCCGAACGCCGCGACGTAGGTCTGTCGACGGTCACCCGGCCGACTCCCGTTCGTTTGCGACGTTGCGCGAGAGGTAGTCCTTCAGGAAACGCTCGGCCTGTTCAGGGTCGTCTAGGTCGAGTTCGAGGCTCTTGTCGCCCACGGTCACCTTGATGCGTGGTTGTTCACGTCGCGAGCTGAGCCATGCGCGAACCGCAGTCAGGGCCGAGCTGATCGCGGCGACGCTGCTCAAAGCAGCAATGATCGCGGCGGTCTCGATGCCCATGTACGGCAGCATACTAGGCGTCCGGCCGGACTCGTTGATTCAGGAGTCCATACGTTCGCGTCGGCATCACGACACCGCGAGACGGGCGAATTCCTCGATCATCGGAGTCGCTGGAAACTCGCGTAAACAACACCATCCACATCAGAGATTGGCAGGTGAAGACCATGACCGCCGCCCGGGGCTCAAGTAAGGCCCTCATCTTTGCCGCGCTCGGGCCCAACCCGGTGATAGTGCTCGACGACGCGGTCAACAACGATCTGCACTTTGTCCGCAACGCCGAGAACTGCCTGGTGTACGACCCGGCCGCTGGGCGCACACGGCCTGAGTAGGGCAGAGCTGACCGACTGGTGAGCCGATCACCAAGGGATGACCGGCGAGCCGGAGCGGGATATGTCACGCAGCCTCTATCGCAGGCTGGACCAGTCGCTCGGCGACAACGACGCCGAGTGGCGCATCCTGCGCATCTACGCCGAGTGCTAAGTCCGGCTCGGTCCCGACATCCAGGGCTATTGCGTTGTCGGGTAGCTGCTGGTCACGGCGGTGATCAGGTCGTGTGATCGGCGGTTGGCTTGGCGGGTGGCTCGGGCGATGTTGGTCGCGCCGGTGGTGCGGTGCCAGCCGATCGCGGTGTTACGTAGCGTTGCGAGGATGGCGGGTCCGTTGCCTGTCCGGGCTTGGTGGAGGTCT
>NZ_VCJO01000047.1 GCF_009712475.1 Micromonospora sp. CP22 | reverse complement strand
GACCGGGAAGACAACCTCTTCCCAGAAGAAATCGACCAATCCCCGGCCACGCCGCACAGGTTAAAGATCAAGCTAGGGCATGTTGGCCCGGGCGGAGAACTCCAGACCGTAGAAACGGGCGAACTCGACGGCGAGCATTTTGGCGGTCGCGGCCGGTGGGACGGTGACGTAGGCGACCGGCAGCCGGTGCCGGCTGTCAGGGTGCCGCTTGCGGACGGCGCGTTCGTGGGTGCGGCCGAGCTGGGTCAGCGCGGTGGTCTTGCCGGTGCCGGATGCGCCGGACAGGATCAGGCCGCGCCGGGCGGAGACCTGCCGCCGGTTGAGCTGGACCAGCAGCCGACCGGTGCCCAGCATCTGCCGGATGATCGGTGTGTTCACCAGCGGCAGTTCGGCGTGGTATTCGCGGCGGGCTTCGTCGTGCGCGGCCCGCCGCGACCGGGTCAGCGCGAGGAGTTGCTCGGCGCTGAGCGCGGCCGGTGGTTCGGGCTGGTAGTCCACGAACCGGCGCCAGCCTTCCTTGGTGGTCGGCGGTTCCTCCTGCATGATCACATCGTCGTCGGCGACGGTGGTCATATCCACCTCTCTGCTTCGGCGTCAGCGTCAAAGACCCCGAACGGGATGACCTCAGCGTCCGGCGCGGTGGACTCGTCGACGGCCAAGGGTGGGGCAGGCTCGGGCAGTTGAGGCCGGTGGGTGGCTTGACCGGCGCGGGTGCGGGCGGTGATGCGGGCGCTCGCCTTGTCCGGTCCGTGCTCGGCACGGGTGAGCAGGTCGTCGAGAACCCGGGTGATCTCGGCCTCGGTGGCTCCCCTGCCGGCCAGGCGACGAGCGTGACGCCAGGTGAAGTCGGCGAACGGCGCGGACACCATCGGCAGGTGCGTCCAGGGGACAGTGATCCAGCCATCCGGGGTGCGCAGGTGGACCTGGGAGACGTCGTAGGGGTCGTAGTGCACCTCCCACCGGTCCCGCTGCGCGACCATTCCGGACCGCTGGTGCCGGTAGGGGCCAAGAGCGGCGGCGTTGTAGGTGCGGTTGTCGATCTGGATGCCCTCGTCGGTAATCCGCCGCCACTTGACCGGCAGCAACTCCAGGTAATTCTCGCCGGTCAGGGTTAGCGGCAGGTAACCGGCGACAGCGACCAGCACGGCGTACTTCTCGTTCGGAGTGAGCACCCGCCGAGGCTGGTGCGGGTCACGCAGCGCCTCGTGCGGGCGATGCTGCCAGCCAACGATGAGCCATTCGTCAAGCAGGTCCTGCAACTCGCCGATCGTCCACTCCCCGGAGACGTCACGGCCGCGCATCATCGGGTTGCCGCCCGTGTATCCGGCGACGTGCTGCGCGAACAAGGTCTTGACCGCAGCGTTCGTGGCCTCGACCACACCCTTGTCGGTCGGGGTGCCCTTGCGGGCCGGCTGGACGGAGATCCCGAGCCGGTTGCAGGCCCGCTCGAAGGTCTCCGAGACGAACACCCGGCCGTGGTCGATGACGATCTGATCCGGGACGATCACCGGCCTGGCCGCCGCCTCCCGCATGCGGGTGTCGATGTCGACCAACCGGACATGCGGCATCCGCGACGCCGACAGCCGAAGCGCGTTGGCCCAGCCCGGCCGCATCGGCTCCGGGACCAACATCTTGGCCAGCAGCAACGCCGCGTCGACGGCCTTGGTGCCGACCGGGCGCAACACCGCGGCGCAGATCGTGCGGGTGGCGACGTCAACGGCGATCGTCAGGTCGGCCCGGACCGGCAAACCGTCGTCGAGAACCACCATCACGTCGATTGGGGTGGAGTCGATCTGCACCTGCTCACCGGGGCGGGAGGCGAACGTCGGAGTGAACACGCCGGTAGGCCGGTTGGCCATCTGCCGGCGGGTGACCGCTGAGCCGAAGGTGTGCTTGCCGGCGGCGAGCCGGTCGACCAGCTCGTAGAAGGCGCTGCGACCGGGCAGCGGCACCACCCCCGGCCCGTGGATCTCTTCGACCCGCTTGATCACCTGGCGGATCAGGCGGGATCGGGTGCCGGTCGAGGCATCGGTCTGCGCCGCGATGACCTCCCGGACAACCTCGACCAGCCGAGCGTCGGCCCGGCCGGCGACCTCCCACGTCCGCACCGCCCGCTGGTCGACCAGCCCCCACAGCCCCTGAGAGCGTGTTTGAGAAGGTCTGTTTTGGACGGCGTGGCGGCGTGACATGCACCGTTGGGGCGGGCAGGGTGGCGCGG
>NZ_VCJO01000045.1 GCF_009712475.1 Micromonospora sp. CP22 | reverse complement strand
TGCAGGATCAACCGCTCGTCCACAGTAGAAACGATCTACCAGACCAGGCCGCCCAACCGCCACCCGAGACACGCTCTAAGCAGCAGTGATCAGATCCGCTGGACCGACGGGACTGGCATCAAGCGCGATGGTTCGGCATCCTTCTCTGCGAAGAGTCCGCGATCTGGATTCTCTGAGACGGATGAAGGGATCTGACCGGCCACTTGGAGTCTTCGTCTCAACCGTCCAGGATGGTAAGCGGGCTGGGAGAGGAGCTGCTGTGGAACATGTTGACACTATGATCGTGTCCTACGCCTGGAAGGGGGTGTCCGGGTACGCGATCGACGGCAGGATCCTAAGTTCAGTTGCGGCGCAGGAGTTTCTTCTGGTCCATACCAAGGACCTAAAGATGCCTCGTTATTACATGCCACGCCCCCCTCACTTGAGGTCTCAAGGTCTTAGCCTGCTGAGGTTCGGCGAGAAGGGCCTGTCCGGTCCGCAGCAGCACGCCCGCCGAAGGAAGTGCACGGACCGGTTGCTCATCGATTTCGGCAGTGACTACCCAACAATCTTTGAATACGGCCATAATAGGCTAGCCGGCGCGATCAACAGGGGAGAAACCCGCTACTACGAAACTTGTATACGCGATCTCGACAGGCCCCTCCGGCGGGACTTACTTGGCCGCTTCGTGTTCCTGGTGCACAACCGGGTGAAATGCGTGGCGCTCAGCCCCAAGATAGTTGAGGGTATGTTTCCGCTGCTGAAAGAGTTCTCGCGGACCAATAATCTCAAGGAGAATTTCCGCAACACGATTAACGACATGCTAGTTCTGTCGACAGCACTAGAAGGACGGGCAAGCCTCTTCTCCAAGGATAAGACCCTGAACCGCTTCGCAGCGGACTTCTATCGGGCCCCGTTCAAAAGAGTCGAATCCCAAGTTTTATGCATAGACTTCGACAGAGATGCCTCCAGTCGTCGTCAGCCATTCGAGAGCAAGGGGTACGTCAACCGGAGCTGGCAGGTTATTGAGCGGCGAGGATAGGAAGCGGGGCGCGGCACTAGGCCACACCCCGGTTAATCACTGTTCAATGCTATTAGCAGCTGTCATCTTCCGGCTGGCTCGTCCCGCGTTGACACACCATGAAAATGGCGAGTGCTCGTCCAAGCTGTCGTGGGCGTAGCCTTTCCCTGGTGCAGGAGGCCGATCGTGATGGGCTCAAGGCCGATTCGCATGGAAAGCGAGTGTAAGCCCTCACGAATGAACGGCATTACCACGAAGAAGGCCACTTGATCCATGAAGGCGCTTAGAAGCTCCTTCTCGGGTTTCTTCTGACTCGCAAGCGAGAACGATGCGACGACCACCATTTGTACACTCGCAACCCTCTCGCCGCCGCCGCGGGAAACCAATGGTGCATCTACACTGAACCGGGTGTCGAAGCCCTCGTCACTCAATCTGAAGGCGCTCGCAACCTTCAGATCAAGTTCGCCGACCTCTGCGGGAGTATCAGACAGAAGCTCTGCATGCCACTTTGTCACACGAATGTCGGTAAGATCAGCTTGAGCGACCAATGCTTTAAGGGCCTCATCCCGGTCGTTCGCCGGGCCACCGCTCTTAGCCTCCCTACCATCTTCGACCGTATCGCTCACGCTAGTTCCTCAACCTGGGCAGCTTCCCGAGATACCTCGATATATCCGTCTGGTTCTTGCTGATGACCATAACGCGCAACCCAGGACGACGATCCATCGACCATGTATAGCGCTAAGGCCATGTGTCGTTTGGCGCTGGCAGTGAGGATTTCCCCTGTGAGCTCCGCCAGTAACTCATGTAGGTGTTCTCTATTTTCGACTGGCGGTCGAACCCGCCGCTCGAACGAGGAAACCGTCTCCCACGCGTTGTCAATCGGGTGCTTGATGCGCAACAGGCACCCGTTCAACTCGGCGACCTGCTCGGGAGTCAGGTGAGTCTCTTCGTCGCCGATGCCGTAGTGCTGTCGAACCCAGCGGTGAACCTGCGCCCATTGCCAAATTCTTGACTTTCCGCCGCCAACCGTTCCCATTGGAGGCGGAAAGTTTCCTGGCCCGCGCTTGCCCTCCGCCCAAAGCCTGACGGCCTCACGAGAGACGCCAAGGCGGAAGGCGACGTCCGAAACGGAAACTACTTCGGAGTCAACCTCAAGCACTTTGGCGTCCGGGAGAACGTGGCAAATTCGCCGAGCGGCCTCCAGGGCTGTGGCTACAGGATCTTTGGCTGCTGTGTATAGCGTCGCTATAACAGCACCGTCGAATTCGGACCATGCCAAGTCGGAAAGATGCTGACCTAACATCTCAAGGGTGACGTCGTCGTCAAGGTCCACACCGCTGATACGAAGGGGGATGCGGATCATTGGCCTCTCCCGCCATACGCCATCTGAGACTCCAGCATAGTGGTAGTGTTGGCACTTGCCAACACTCTAGGTCAGTCGACCGCTCCGGTGTGTCACCTTTGGGGCAAACGGGACCGAAGCGACTGAATCTTTACACGTGCGTTACGTACCCGGGCCTTTAGGTCACGAACATCCGGAGATGGCTCCTCTTCGATGAGGGCAGCCCTGACCTGACTGTTGGTCTCCTCCGCTACGTCTAAGTGCGTGTTTGAGATGAGGTTGGTCAGGTCCGGTTGAAGGTGCGGCGGGCTTGTCGGTGTGCCGGTTGACCAC
>NZ_VCJO01000044.1 GCF_009712475.1 Micromonospora sp. CP22 | reverse complement strand
CGCTGGTTCCACCAACGCGCACGGCTAAGCAGGGACTACACCCTGGTCAGCTAGCAATTGGCGGCTGCCGTACTAGCTTCCCGCGTTCGCGTCCATGGCAGCCTGCCGCACGCAGATACGCTGGCGCTGATCCGCAGCGCGGATCTTCTCCTGCACCATGCCGTGACATCGCCGCAGGACGGCGACACCGAGGGCCAGCCGTTGGCGATCCTCGAAGCGATGGCGGCGGGGCTACCGGTAATCGCCACCCGACACGCCGGCATTCCGGAGGCGGTCATTGACGGAGTTCACGGCCGGCTCGTCGCCGAGCAGGACGTCGCCGACATGGCGGCGGCACTTCTTGATCTCGCCGCCAGCCCGCTGGAACGGCGGCGACTTGGGCTGGCCGCCCGCGCTGCGATCGAGGAACGACACAGCCATGATGTTGCCCGCCGCATCCTGCTGCAACTGCTCGGGCTCACCCAGACCTCGAACGACGAACGGGTTGGAAGCCGATGAAGAACGCGGTATTCCTCGTCAAGAACGGCATCGGTTTCGGCCACATCCGTCGGGCGCTACTCATCGCAGAGGCCGTCCAGTCGGCAGGCCGGCTTCGCCCAATCGTGATCAGCCAAGCCAGTTCCCTCGCCCTCTATCGAAACAGCCCGGTGCGAGTGGTCAACTTCCCGTTGCTGCACCGGGTGCCCTCCGCCGTCGCGGAGGACCTCTACACCGACCTCCTCGACCGCCTGCTCAGCCGCCTTGATCCCGTCGTCGTCGTGGAGGACACCTACCCAGACGCCCGATACCGACGACTCCCCGCGTTGGCCGACCGTCCCCGGCTGCTGGTTATGCGCCGGCTCGACGGCCTCTCCTTCGACCAGATCCGTCAACGCGGCGACTTCGGGCACTACGACGAGATCCTCGTAGCCCAGGACGAACACGCATTCCACGAGGAAGGACACAGCGGCGAGTCACTCGCCGCGGTGGAACTCAGCGGCCGGTTTCGCTTCGTAGGGAACATCGCGCACATCGCAAACGGCGAGGAAGTCATAGCAGCGCGCATGGCCTACGCGCCCGATGGCGCCCCCCTCGTCGTGGTCAACGGAGGTGCCGGCGGCGACCAGATGCCAGACGGATACGGCGATCGCCTGTTCACGGCATGTCAGGACGTCGCCGCCGCGCTGGCGGCCGAGGGCAACCCCGCGCGGTTCGTCCTCGTCACCGGCCCCTACTACGCCGGTCGGCCCCTCCAGGAGTCCGAGAACGTGACGGTCCGCCGGTTTGACCCACGCCTGCCCGCGCTACTCGCTGCGGGCGACGTAGTAGTGATCAAGCCGGGCAACAATGCGCTGTCCGAGGCGCTTGCCGGAGGCGGTCAGCTCGTCCTCGTACCGGATGTGTCGTTCATGGAGGGACTCGACGAACACGCGGCCAGGGTCGCTCAGCGCTACGGCGGGGTCGTCGGAACTCCAGACCGGAACAGCCTTGAGCCGCTCATCCGGAGTGCGCTGGCCCGCGGGCCCAGACCAGCTCGGTTGGCGCCTCGGCCCACCGCCCTCGCCGCAGTGGTGGACGCCATCCACGATTATGCCGGATTCGCGCCAGGCTGCGATGTCTCCCCCAAGCTCCTCCTGTTGGCGCTGATAGCACCGGACTACCTTGAACCGGCCGAGCTTCGTAAACAGCTACCGGACTCCCTTCGGGAGGCGGTGATCGTCGACAGCCTCGAACAGGATGAGCCGCTCGTCAGGCTCACCTCACTCGACAGGACATCGTTCAAGGCGGTGGCAGCCGTGGTCGTTGACGGCGAGGTCGGTCCGATGACTCCTCAACAACTCGCCGAACGTGGCGTACGCCTGTTGATCCGGACAGGCGCGTCGCCTGCCGTTGACCGCTGGCTTCGGCTTCACCCCAGTCGTCCGGCTCTGCTCGCTCAGCAGGCCGAACTCGTCAGGGCGTCACCTCGCCCAGAAGCCCTCAAGCGGCGCGCGACGAAGCTTCTCAATGCCGGCGCCGCCGGCACCATCTTGGTCGACCTCCGCGCGTTGCCGCCGTTGGCGCTGGCTGACTACCTGACGGCAGTTGGGCAGTGGATCGCACGTCAGCCTGTTCGCGTCGTGGGTGTCAGTGCCATCGTCGCTCAGGAGGCCGAGCGCCTACTCGAAAGGAGGCCGGATGCGCAATCGACCTGACACGGGCGAGGCCGAACCAGCGACCGTGCCGATCCGGACCTATGCCGTGCGCCGAACGGACAACGACCTCAACGCCTTCACCGACACGATCGTCGCGCTGCTCGACCACGAGCGGACCATGATCGATCTATCTCGATACGACAACGGCACCGGCTTCGTCGAACTCCGCGTCGTCGCCCCTGAGCCAAGGAACGAACCATGACCGTCGTCCCCGCCCTCCTCGCTGACGAGATCCGCGATCGCGGCTTCGCTACCTGGCCTGGCTTCGCCACACCGAGCGAATGCGCGACGCTGAAAACCGCAACGGACATCCTCGCCAACGGCGAACACGCCAGGAGATACCCCAAGTCGACCCGGGTATGGAACCTCTATCAGTTCGATCCGATCTTCGCCGACATGCTCGTCAAGCCAGGACTCGCTGATCTGCTCGACGAACTCCTCGGCCGGTACTACCTGCTGTCCGACTACAGCCTCAACGTCGTCCACCCTGGACAACCGGTCGATGACTGGCACATCGACTACCCCTACAACGAGATGCCGCAACTGGTCGATGGGGCCATCCTCGGCCTTCAATGCGTCCTGGCGCTCGATCACTTCGATGAGCACAATGGTGCCACCCGTCTCGTCCCCGGATCACACGTGCCACCACGCCGACCTCCCTCCATGGGGCAGACGACCGCCGAGACGTTCACCGCGTCGCCCGGAACGTTGCTGATCATGGCGGCGGCGACCTGGCATCGATCGGGCTTCAACGCGTCCGAACAGCCGCGCGCTGCAGTACTGATGAGCTTCGTCGAACGGTGGATCCGCCCGCTATCCGATCCGCTACCGCCAGACCTGTGGGTCCATGATCAACGACTCCAGGTCATGCTCGGCTACCAGCGCCCGGCTGAGACCATCAACGGCGTTCCGGTCTGACTGGACGTTTGTTTCGTCTTCGGGCCGGTAATGGCCGATTCGCGCCTCAACCTCGGCGGTATGAGATGTCCGGCCC
>NZ_VCJO01000043.1 GCF_009712475.1 Micromonospora sp. CP22 | reverse complement strand
CCCGTGGTCAACCGGCACACCGACAAGCCCGCCGCACCTTCAACCGGACCTGACCAACCTCATCTCAAACACGCACTGAGCGGTGTAGCGCAGCCGCCGGTTTTCGACCGTGCGGTAGCTGACGCCCAGCTCCGCGCCTTTGGCCCGCTGCCGCTCGGCCAGGCTGTGCTTCGCCGGGTCGTACTCCGGTCTCGGCGTCGCATCGAGCGGTGCGTGCGGCGGCAGCCCGGTCTCGACCTCCACGATGTGGCGTTCCCACTGCTTGGCCGCGGCGAGCACGTTCTCAGGCAACGCGTCAAGCAGCCCCACTGGCTCCACCTGCGGTGCCGGGCGCCCGTCGATGACCGTGAAGTCGGGCGACGCCATCAGGTGCCCGGCCAGCACCACCTGGTCGGCGCCGCCGACCTCCGAGCGCAGCCGCACCGACGCTCCGGCCAGTCCCACCACCTGGTGCTCACCGCCGTCGAAGTGCACCCAGTCACCCGGGCGCAGCACCGACCGCGTCGTCACCCAGCCACCTCCGCGGTGACGACGGCGTCCGGGTGCAGCGGTATGGACAGGTCCGCGTGCAGGGCGTGGCGCCAGAGCAGGTGGAACAGCACCGGCAGCACCGCGATCGGATCACCGACCGCCTCCGCGCCGGCCAGCAGCGCACCAGGCTCGACGAACACCTGCCGCAGCGCGGCAGCCACCGCCGGCAGGTCGTGACGGGGGTGCCGGTAGCCAGCCAGCCAACGCACGTTGCGGACCAGGATCGCATCCAGTGCGCCGACCACACGGTAGTCCCAGCCGAGCTGCTCGCAGGCCGTCCGAGTCTGGGCGAACTTCACGGCGTCCTTCGGTTTGATCCGCTCGAGCGGGCGGCAGTCGACCACACGGGCGCCGCCGTCGGCCAGCCGGGCGAAGTAGTCCGGGGCGTGCGAGCGGACTTTGCCCTGCTCGTTGGCCCAGAACAGCCAGAACGGTTGGGAGGCCACTGCGACCACGGCCGGGTCGTAGTCCAGCAGCATCAGGTGGTCGCGTTCCAGCCACGACTCGTAGCCGACGTGATGGCCCATCGTCGCCGTCCACCACCGACCGGGGAAGTGCTTCTGCCCCTTGTACTGGGGAAACCGCCGAGCCGGGCGGCACCGCTCGAATCGCACCGACCAGGCGTCTGCCAGCGGAATGCGGTGCTCGATGCCGTCGAGGCCGACGTAGCCGACCTCGAACTCGCCAAGCGGGTCACCGCTCACCCCGCCCGACACTGGCCGCAGCGTCGCCTCACCCATGCCTGACTCCCGACGCGGCCGGCGTCCGGGTGCCCGGACGCAGCCCGAGGCGTTCCTCGAACTCCCGGGCCACGCTCTGGCAGCGGCGGTAATCGTGGCGTGGCCAGACGGTACGGCCGTCCTGGCGTACCAGCGTGGCGACCAAGTGAACGTGGTCGCCACCGTGACGCACCGCCACCCACCGCACCGCGGCCAGATCCCCGACGGGGGCCAACCCGACCCCATCAAGGAACGTGGCCGCGACCAGCGCCCACTGCTCGTCGGACAGCATCGGATCGTCCGAGTGGTTGTGCACCGAGCAGTGCCACACCGGCTTGGCCGGCGGGTTGACCCCGGCAAAAACCGGCTGTTCCAGCAGACCAGCCAGCCGGCCCACCGCGCCGGGGGACGACGCCGACGGCAAACCGGCCACCCCGCCAACCGCGGCCGCCGCCCACGCTGCCACCAACCGATGATCCCGGTGCTCGCCGTACTCACCGGGCCCCAGCAAATACCGCAGCACCTCGCGCACATCCGCGCCACGCGGCCGGACCCGCGGGATCACGCCGCGACCCGTCGAAGTAGCCCATGCAGCCGCTCGGCCACCGCGTCCAGCCGCGCCACCACCGCAGCGCAAGCCGCGACGTCACCCCCGGCCGACGGAGCCCGCCCGACGTCGAGCGCATCGGCGGCACAGACCAGCGCCGTGCGGGCGGCGAACAGATCCCGCTGCACCCGCGCCAGCTCAGCCCGGCTCGGACCGGTCGCCGCCGTCTCGACGCCGCCGCGGGCAGCAGCGACCGCGACCTCTCCGGTGTATCCGGTCGGCGTCAGCCCCGCCCGCGCCGCAGCCGCCGCCACATCACGCAGTTCCTCAGCGGTCAGCCGGACGTGCACCCTGTACGACCGGCCAGCCGGCACCCGTACCCGGTTGCGAGTCGGCACCGCCGCCGGCTCGCCCGGAAGATCGACATTCATGCCGGGGGATTCTGCACCATCGTCGATGCCTGCTCTTGTTCGCCCCACAAGGTAAATCCGGACTCCACAAGATCATGCACAATGTAGGTCCGGACTCCACAAGGTTCTCGCGGACGCGACAGGGGGCCAGGCCAACGTCGGCGGCGCGGCCGGGAGGCGGTCCAAGCAAGTTGTAGTACCGGTCACCTGATGTGCCGACCGAGCGCGGTCGGCACATCAGGCAACCGACAAGAGCACTGACCCAGCGGGGTCAGTGGACAAGTAACGCGACCACGTCGCGCGCCGACAGCAGCCACGCCAACCCTCCGGCAGGCTTCCGCTTTCGAGGGCAAGTTGCCACACCTCGCACCGAAGCGGTTCCGACTGGTTCCGCTTCCGCAGCCGGCAGGTCCGGCACGTTCGCTTCCGGTCGCGGACTCTTGCTTCCACCTCACGGCCGAGCGGAACCGGAAGCAGAGTTCTGCCAAATCGCTACCCGTAGCGTCGCCGATAACCCCGCCGTCGCACGTTCGGACGCAAGAATGTGCGAAGCGGAGGCGACGACGGTGGACACCCGTACGCGAACAGCGACCGGCGACACGCCGAGCCCACGTGGTGCCGACCGGCGTCATCAGTTTCCGGGCCGGCGGCAACGGATCAACCTCCGACTCGACGAGGCCGAGCACAGCGACGTCGTGACCGCCGCGAACCGTGCCGGGCTGACCCCGACCGGCTTCTGCGCCGACGCCGCGTTGGCCGCCGCCAGGAGCACCACCGCCCCCGGCGCCCTGATCGCCGGAACCGGCGTCACCCGAGCAGAACTCGCCGCCATGCAGCGGGAACTCTTCGCTGCACGGACCGCTATCACGCGCACCGGCACCAACCTCAACCAAGCCACCGCAGCGCTCAACGCCACCGGCGAAGCGCCGATCTGGCTCGACCACGCCGTCAAGCGGTGCGTGCAGGCACTCGACAGACTCGACGCCCTCGTGGCCGACATCGACCGGCGGCTGCCCTGATCCCCGCCATCCATCCCCGCGGCACGAACGTAGGCGGCCTGCTCCGCTACCTGTTCGGGCCCGGGAAGGCTGAGGAACACGTCAACCCCCACCTCATCGCCGCATGGTCCGGCCCCAGCCAGCTACCTTCGCTGGAACCCCCAACCCACGCCTCCGGGCGCCACGACATCCGGCCCCTGGCCCGCCTGCTCGAACAGCCCGTACGGGCCGGCAGGAACCCGCCACAAAAGTTCGTCTGGCACGCCTCCGTCCGAAACCACATCACCGACCGGGTCCTCAGCGACAGCCAATGGGCGCACATCGCGGCCGAGATCGTCGCCGCCGTCGGCATCGCCCCGCATGGGGACCCGGACGCTGTGCGATGGGTGGCCGTACGCCACGCCGACGACCACATCCACATCGTGGCCACACTCGTCCGACAGGACGGCGAAACGGCCTGGGCCTGGAACGAACGCCTCAAGGCACAAACGGCCGCCCGCGACCTCGAACAACGCTACGGCCTATACCAGGTCGGCCCGGTCGACCACACCAGCCACCGCCGGCCCACCGCCGCGGAGCAGAACAAGTCCCGCTGGCAGGGCAAAGCAGAAATCCCCCGCGACCGGCTCCGCCGCGAGGTACGTGCAGCCGCAGCTGCGGCGACTGACGAGAACGACTTCGTCAACCGGCTCCAGGCGGCAGGCCTTCTCGTACGACTTCGACACAGCACGATCAACCCGGACGAGGTCACCGGCTACGCAGTCGGGCTCCCCGACCACCACACGAACGCCGGCGACACCGTCTGGTACGGCGGCGGCCGACTCGCTCCGGACCTCACCCTCCCCCGGCTCCGCCAACGCTGGACTACAGGTCCCTGCGCAACGCCACCCGAGGGCACTCAGCGCCTCGGACGTCCCGGCGTCCGACACCGAACAAACGCCTTCCGGCGGGCAACAGCCTCTGCAACCAGCAGCGCCCACTATTTCGAGGCGGCGAATCCGGCGAGCGGCGAACACGACATCGCGTCCCTCGCCGAGGCCGCCGCCGACCTTCTCGCGTCCACAGCGCGCGCGTTCGAAGGCCGCAAAAGCGGCCCCCTGACCGAGGCTTCGGAAACCTTCGATCGAGCAGCCCGGGAACCGCACCAACGCCGTCTCAGGCATCTCCACCCGGAGGCGGGCCATCTTCGGGCCATGTCCCGACTCATCGCGGCGATGGGCCGGCTCACGAGCAACGACGACACCGCCGCAGCCCTGCAACTGGTCCTGCGCATGTCAATGATCGCGGACAATCTCGCTGAGTTCCGCGAAGCTCAGAACAGCCTTCATCAGGCGAAAGCAGCCCGACTTGCGGCAGCACGCCTCCGGATGATCGCGTCGAACACCGCTGCCGACCCGCTGGCGCCCCGGTCCGCTGCCGCGCCAGCGCCAGTTGTCTTCGAACGGGACCACACCCAGGGCCACGTGCTCTGACCAACCATCCAGTCTCTACGCGAGTTGCCCGGGTCTGCTTCATCGAGGTGGGGCACCCCACAGTCGCGTCATCGTCGCCCATGACCGATCCGCTACCCGTAGCGGTAGCGGTAGCGCACCAGGAAACCCCGAAGCCCGAGGGTCGTGTCGAGGCATACCAGACGGTGCCTCTCCAGCCGGACGCCACAGGCGTCTACCCCTCCGCAAAGGAACAGGCCAGTGATCACCAGCGCACTCAGCCAGGACCAGCTGCTGCAACTACCCGCAATGGTCGATCTGACAACCGCCGCTCGCGCGGTTGGCCTCGGCCGGACGAAAGCGTACGAGTTGGCAAGGCGGAACGCGTTTCCGTGCCCGGTGCTGCGCATCGGGATCTCGTACCGCGTACGCACGGTGGACCTGCTCGAACTCGTCGGCATCGAACGACCGCTGAACGCCGCCGGACTCTCAGACCCGGACGGACAGGCGACTAAGGCGTGTTTCATAAGCCCGGTCAGAGCCACTCGCAGATGATGGTGATGGTCAGGACGGCCTGGAACCTGACGG
>NZ_VCJO01000042.1 GCF_009712475.1 Micromonospora sp. CP22 | reverse complement strand
GGGCTGGCCAGGCGTGTGTCTGGTTGGTTTGGATTCCTTTGGCAACATTTTTTGTTGTCGGGGTTGGATTTCTTTGACAGGTTTTTGTTGGAGAGTTTGATCCTGGCTCAGGACGAACGCTGGCGGCGTGCTTAACACATGCAAGTCGAGCGGAAAGGCCCTTCGGGGTACTCGAGCGGCGAACGGGTGAGTAACACGTGAGCAACCTGCCCTAGGCTTTGGGATAACCCTCGGAAACGGGGGCTAATACCGGATATTCACTTGCGGACGCATGTTTGTGGGTGGAAAGTTTTTCGGCTTGGGATGGGCTCGCGGCCTATCAGCTTGTTGGTGGGGTGATGGCCTACCAAGGCGACGACGGGTAGCCGGCCTGAGAGGGCGACCGGCCACACTGGGACTGAGACACGGCCCAGACTCCTACGGGAGGCAGCAGTGGGGAATATTGCACAATGGGCGGAAGCCTGATGCAGCGACGCCGCGTGAGGGATGACGGCCTTCGGGTTGTAAACCTCTTTCAGCAGGGACGAAGCGTGAGTGACGGTACCTGCAGAAGAAGCGCCGGCCAACTACGTGCCAGCAGCCGCGGTAAGACGTAGGGCGCGAGCGTTGTCCGGATTTATTGGGCGTAAAGAGCTCGTAGGCGGCTTGTCGCGTCGACTGTGAAAACCCGTGGCTCAACTGCGGGCCTGCAGTCGATACGGGCAGGCTAGAGTTCGGTAGGGGAGACTGGAATTCCTGGTGTAGCGGTGAAATGCGCAGATATCAGGAGGAACACCGGTGGCGAAGGCGGGTCTCTGGGCCGATACTGACGCTGAGGAGCGAAAGCGTGGGGAGCGAACAGGATTAGATACCCTGGTAGTCCACGCTGTAAACGTTGGGCGCTAGGTGTGGGGGGCCTCTCCGGTTCTCTGTGCCGCAGCTAACGCATTAAGCGCCCCGCCTGGGGAGTACGGCCGCAAGGCTAAAACTCAAAGGAATTGACGGGGGCCCGCACAAGCGGCGGAGCATGCGGATTAATTCGATGCAACGCGAAGAACCTTACCTGGGTTTGACATCGCCGGAAATCCTGCAGAGATGTGGGGTCCTTCGGGGCCGGTGACAGGTGGTGCATGGCTGTCGTCAGCTCGTGTCGTGAGATGTTGGGTTAAGTCCCGCAACGAGCGCAACCCTCGTCCCATGTTGCCAGCAATTCGGTTGGGGACTCATGGGAGACTGCCGGGGTCAACTCGGAGGAAGGTGGGGATGACGTCAAGTCATCATGCCCCTTATGTCCAGGGCTTCACGCATGCTACAATGGCCGGTACAATGGGCTGCGATACCGTGAGGTGGAGCGAATCCCAAAAAGCCGGTCTCAGTTCGGATCGGGGTCTGCAACTCGACCCCGTGAAGTCGGAGTCGCTAGTAATCGCAGATCAGCAACGCTGCGGTGAATACGTTCCCGGGCCTTGTACACACCGCCCGTCACGTCATGAAAGTCGGCAACACCCGAAGCCGGTGGCCCAACCCTTGTGGAGGGAGCCGTCGAAGGTGGGGCTGGCGATTGGGACGAAGTCGTAACAAGGTAGCCGTACCGGAAGGTGCGGCTGGATCACCTCCTTTCTAAGGAGCACCATTCAGCGAAGGCTGGTATGGGGCCCGCGGCCTGCGGATGTCGGGTCGGGGTGCTCGTTGGCGGAGACACTGGTGAAGTTTTCTGCCGGCAACGGCCATGGTTTCTAGTACAGCTGCTCTTCGGGGTGGTGGGAACGGGATGGTGGTGCGGCTGGTGGAGGATGTTTAGCACCCTGTTGGGTCCTGAAGGAACAACCTTGTGTGGTTGGTTTCTTCGGAGCCATTGCCTTGCCCGTGGTGGGTGGGGGTGGTTGCCAGGCATGGCCTGGTCTCGCATACCGTCGGCTGTTGGTCGGGCTGGTGTGGGGCTGTGGGTTGTGGGTTGGTTGTTTGTTGAGAATTGCACAGTGGACGCGAGCATCTTTGTGGTCAAGTTGTCAAGGGCGAACGGTGGATGCCTTGGCACCAGGAGCCGATGAAGGACGTGGGAGGCCGCGATAGGCCTGGGGGAGCTGTCAACCGAGCTGTGATCCCAGGGTGTCCGAATGGGGTAACCCGGCATCAGTCATGTGGTGTCACCTGCACCTGAACTCATAGGGTGTGTGGAGGGAACGCGGGGAAGTGAAACATCTCAGTACCCGTAGGAAGAGAAAACAATAGTGATTCCGTGAGTAGTGGCGAGCGAAAGCGGATTGAGGCTAAACCGGTTGCGTGTGATACCTGTCAGGGGTTGCGTGGTCGGGGTTGTGGGACCCTGCTGAGCGAGCTGACACTCGTTCGGGGAGTGATAAAACCAGTTGTTAGCTGAATGGTCTGGAAAGGCTGACCGTAGACGGTGATAGTCCGGTAGGTGAAAGCAGCTGGTCTTCTGTGGGTGTTCCCGAGTAGCGGCGGACTCCTGAAATCTGCCGTGAATCTGCCAGGACCACCTGGTAAGCCTAAATACTTCCTGGTGACCGATAGCGGACGAGTACCGTGAGGGAATGGTGAAAAGTACCCCGGGAGGGGAGTGAAATAGTACCTGAAACCGTTCGCCTACAATCCGTCGGAGCCTTGCGGGGTGACGGCGTGCCTTTTGAAGAATGAGCCTGCGAGTTAGTGGCATGTGGCGAGGTTAACCCGTGTGGGGGAGCCGTAGCGAAAGCGAGTCTGAAGAGGGCGTTTGAGTCGCATGTTCTAGACCCGAAGCGGAGTGATCTAGCCATGGGCAGGCTGAAGCGCGGGTAAGACCGTGTGGAGGGCCGAACCCACCAACGTTGAAAAGTTGGGGGATGACCTGTGGTTAGGGGTGAAAGGCCAATCAAACTCCGTGATAGCTGGTTCTCCCCGAAATGCATTTAGGTGCAGCGTCGTGTGTTTCTTGCCGGAGGTAGAGCACTGGATGGTCTAGGGGGCCTACAAGCTTACCGAAATCAGCCAAACTCCGAATGCCGGTAAGTGAGAGCGCGGCAGTGAGACTGCGGGGGATAAGCTTCGTAGTCGAGAGGGAAACAGCCCAGATCACCAGCTAAGGCCCCTAAGCGTGTGCTAAGTGGAAAAGGATGTGGGGTCGCATAGACAACCAGGAGGTTGGCTTAGAAGCAGCCACCCTTTAAAGAGTGCGTAATAGCTCACTGGTCAAGTGGTTCCGCGCCGACAATGTAGCGGGGCTCAAGCACACCGCCGAAGCTGTGGCATTCACACGTGTACTTCGCATCGTCTCTTCGGGGGTGGTGTGCAGGTGTGTGGGTGGGTAGGGGAGCGTCGTGCCGGGGGTGAAGCAGCCGAGTGATCGAGTTGTGGACGCGGCACGAGTGAGAATGCAGGCATGAGTAGCGAAAGAAGGGTGAGAAACCCTTCCGCCGGATGACCAAGGGTTCCAGGGCCAGGTTAATCCGCCCTGGGTGAGTCGGGACCTAAGGCGAGGCCGAGAGGCGTAGTCGATGGACAACGGGTTGATATTCCCGTACCCGCGAAGGAGCGTCCCTGATGAACCTCGTTGTGCTAACCATCCGATCTGCCTGAGACCTTCGGGTCGAGGGTGGGGAGCGTGGGAACCTGGCGGGTAGTAGTCAAGCGATGGGGTGACGCAGGAAGGTAGCTGAGCCCGGCCGGTGGTTGTGCCGGGGTAAGCGTGTAGGCCGACGTGTAGGCAAATCCGCACGTCATGTGGCTGAGACGTGATGCCGAGCCGATTCAGGTGAAGTCAGTGATCCTATGCTGCCGAGAAAAGCCTCTAGCGAGTTCTGAGCGGCCCGTACCCCAAACCGACACAGGTGGTCAGGTAGAGAATACCGAGGCGATCGGGTGAACTGTGGTTAAGGAACTCGGCAAATTGCCCCCGTAACTTAGGGAGAAGGGGGGCCGGAGACGTGAAGCCCCGCGCGGGTGGAGCGTTGTATGGCCGCAGAGAGCAGGGGGAAGCGACTGTTTACTAAAAACACAGGTCCATGCGAAGAAGTAATTCGATGTATATGGACTGACGCCTGCCCGGTGCTGGAACGTTAAGGGGACCTGTTAGCTCTTCGGGGCGAAGCGGAGAACTTAAGCGCCAGTAAACGGCGGTGGTAACTATAACCATCCTAAGGTAGCGAAATTCCTTGTCGGGTAAGTTCCGACCTGCACGAATGGCGTAACGACTTCCCCACTGTCTCAACCACAGGCCCGGCGAAATTGCAGTACGAGTAAAGATGCTCGTTACGCGCGGCAGGACGGAAAGACCCCGGGACCTTTACTATAGCTTGACATTGGTATTTGAGTCGGCTTGTGTAGGATAGGTGGGAGCCGGTGAAGCTCATACGCCAGTATGGGTGGAGGCAATCTTGAAATACCACTCTGGTTGATTCGGGTATCTAACTTCGGACCGTTATCCGGTTCAGGGACAGTGTCTGGTGGGTAGTTTAACTGGGGCGGTTGCCTCCTAAAGGGTAACGGAGGCGCCCAAAGGTTCCCTCAGCCTGGTTGGCAATCAGGTGTTGAGTGCAAGTACACAAGGGAGCTTGACTGTGAGACTGACGGGTCGAGCAGGGACGAAAGTCGGGACTAGTGATCCGGCACTTGCGTGTGGAAGCGGTGTCGCTCAACGGATAAAAGGTACCCCGGGGATAACAGGCTGATCTTCCCCAAGAGTCCATATCGACGGGATGGTTTGGCACCTCGATGTCGGCTCGTCGCATCCTGGGGCTGTAGCAGGTCCCAAGGGTTGGGCTGTTCGCCCATTAAAGCGGTACGCGAGCTGGGTTTAGAACGTCGTGAGACAGTTCGGTCCCTATCCGCCGTGCGCGTAGGATACTTGAGAAGGGCTGTCCCTAGTACGAGAGGACCGGGACGGACGAACCTCTGGTGTGCCAGTTGTCCCGCCAGGGGCACGGCTGGTTAGCTACGTTCGGAAGGGATAACCGCTGAAAGCATCTAAGCGGGAAGCCTGCTTCAAGATGAGGTATCCCACCCACCTTTGGTGGGGTAAGGCCCCCAGCTAGACGACTGGGTTGATAGGCCGGAAATGTAAGCCCGGTAACGGGTTCAGTTGACCGGTACTAATAGGCCGAGGACTTGCTCACAAAGATTCTGCTCGCGTCCACTGTGTAACTCACAGCAAACAAACAACACACCCGACACATGGTGTTGGTTGTTGGTGTTGTTTGACATGTTGATAAGGTTACGGCGGTCATGGCGGAGGGGAAACGCCCGGTCTCATTCCGAACCCGGAAGCTAAGCCCTCCAGCGCCGATGGTACTGCACCCGGGAGGGTGTGGGAGAGTAGGACACCGCCGGACA
>NZ_VCJO01000041.1 GCF_009712475.1 Micromonospora sp. CP22 | reverse complement strand
GCGGCTGCGTCCACTTCGCACGCCCCACCACCGCATCCTGCCAGGTCAGACCGCCAATGGCGGCTGCCGTACTAGGACGTGCTCATCGACGTACCGCCGCACGTCCGTCATCAATGGGCCGTTGCCCACCAGGTCTAGGACGATGGCAGGGTTGCGTGTGGCCGCGCGGCGGAACGACTCAAGAAGGAGCAGAGGGGCCTTCTTCGGTACGAGCCGTCCCACAGCGACACAGCGGACCTCCCCCGATGAGTTTGTTCTCGAGACGTCGGCGATCGTCGGCAGATCAACGCTGTACCGCACGACGTGGATCTTTTCTGATGGAAGCCCAAGCGCCACCAGAGCCTCGGCGGCGACGTGGCTTGGTACGACGATGCCGTCTACCCGGTCATACCGTCGGTAGACCTCGCGCCACCGCTGTTCCCTCAGCCGCGCCGAGAAGTCCACGCCGTGACCACGCAGCCAGACACGCACGCCCTGCTTTAACAGGACATCAAGCCAGCGATCGGCGAAGTCGAGGTACTCCACCAGGACGACCTCGACCCGATGCTCGGTCAGAAAGTCGGCTACCGCCGCCATTCGCTCCGGGGAAGGCGGAGGGTCGCCAGGAATGGGAGTGAGGGCGAGCGTGGGACGACCATCGGTGTCCCATGCTGGGCGTTGGCGGATCGACGCGCCGCCCGGCGGCGGATCGGCGATCACCACGGTCCCACGGGGCAGCAATTCACAGGCGTCCCAGCGGAGGAACGTCTCGCTGATCACGCCGATTTCGGGCAGGAGGATACAGAGGGGCCGTGACACGCCGAACAGTATCGGATGACCAGCACAACGTGGCCACCCCGTGACGCGTGGACATCACCCGCGGCTTGGGGTCCTCTCTGCCGGCGGGGTTATTCGTCGGACGGTGGGGCGGCGTGGACTAGATTGTCTTCCCATGGCGACCCTGGAAAAGCTGCTCCATGATCGGCTCGCGTCCGCGTTCGAGGCCGTGGCCGGCACGCCAGCTCCCCCCACCGTCCACCGATCGCAGTACGCGGATTTCCAGGCGGATGGCGCGCTGGCTCTCGCCCGCCAGCTGGGCCGCAAGCCCCGTGACATCGCCGCCGATGTCGTACGCCACGCCCAACTCGACGATCTTTGCGCCTCGGTGGAGATCTCGGGGCCAGGATTCATCAACCTCACTGTGTCTGAGGGCGCCCTCGCGCCGCTGCTTGCTGAGATGAGCCGCGGTGAACGCCTAGGGGTCCCGCTCGTCGCCAGCCCCGACACGGTTGTGATCGACTATTCGGCACCCAACGTGGCGAAGGAGATGCACGTCGGTCATCTGCGCTCCACGGTGATCGGGGACGCGGCTGTCCGGGTGCTGGACTGGCTTGGCCACCGGGTGATCAAGGCGAACCACCTCGGTGACTGGGGCACCCCGTTCGGCATGTTGATCGAGCACTTGCTCGACATCGGCGAGTCCGAGGCTGCCCATGAATTGTCGCTCGGCGATCTCAACTCGTTCTACAAGGCTGCCCGTGTCAAGTTCGACGCCGACGACGCGTTCAAGGAACGCGCCCGGCGGCGCGTGGTCGCGCTTCAGGGTGGCGACAAGCTGACCCTTCGGCTGTGGCACCTGCTCGTGGACGCGTCGGAGAAGTACTTCATGGCCGTCTACGACCGGCTTGACGTATGCCTCACAGAGAAGGACTTCTTCGGCGAGAGCTTCTATAACGACATGCTGCAGCCGGTTGTCAGCGAGTTGGACCGGCTAGGTCTGCTACGGGAAAGCGAGGGCGCGAAGGTCGTCTTCCCGGCGGGGTTCACCAACCGCGAGGGAGAGCCGTTGCCGCTCATCGTGCAGAAGCGTGACGGTGGGTTCGGTTACGGTGCCACGGACCTTGCGGCGATCCGGTACCGCACCCAGGAGTTGGAGGCGACCCGCCTGCTCTACGTGGTGGGGCTGCCGCAGCGACAACACTTCGAGATGGTCTACGAGGTCGCCCGCGAGGCTGGTTGGTTGCGGCCGCCGGCCCGGGCGCAACACGTTGGGTTCGGCTCTGTCCTAGGCCCTGACGGGAAGATGTTCCGCACCCGGGCGGGTGACACGGTCAAGCTGGTCGACCTCATCGACGAGGCCGTGGCGCGGGCGGCGGCCCTTGTCAAGGAGAAGAACCCCGATCTTGACGAGGCGGAGCGCGCTGAGGTGGCTCGGATGGTCGGCATCGGCGCATTGAAGTACGCCGACCTTTCTAACGACCGGAACAAGGACTACGTCTTCGACTGGAAGCGAATGCTCTCCTTCGAAGGCAACACCGCCCCTTACCTGCAGTACGCCCGGGCTCGGATCCTGTCGATCTTCCGGCGCGGCGGCGTCACGCCCGCTCGGGACCTAGCCACGATCACCGTGTCCGAGCCTGCGGAGCGGGCGTTGGCGATCGAGCTGCTCGCCTTCGAAGACGTGGTCACCGGTGTGGCGGAGTCGCTGGATTTCCATCGGCTGGCGGTGTACTTGTATGGGCTTGCGACGGCGTTCACGGCGTTCTACGAGCGGTGCCCGGTGCTGCGCGCCGAGGGGGAGGTACGCGAGAACCGGCTGGCGTTGTGCGACTTGACCGCGCGAGTGCTCGCCCGCGGCCTCGGCCTACTGGGGATCGGCGCCCCAGACCGCATGTGATCAGAGGTACCCGAGAGCGCGGCACAACGACCGCAGTTCCTCGGGCGTCTGTGCCTGGGTCGGTGCGGGTCGGCCGGGTAGCACCCGGCCGGCCCGGATACGGTCGGTGAAATCGCCAATGCCCTGCAGGAACGGCCCATGGTCCTGCCGCCCGTACTCGATCATGGTTGGCTCCCACGGGACACCAAGGTAGTCACATGTCCGGCGGGTCGCAGCCTCGGGATCTGCGGTCAGCTCTTCGTAGCGAACCGTCATCCCCGGCAGGCTCTGCCGCGCCTCGACCAACTGGGTCAGGAAGAGATGGACCAACTCCGTGGAGTCGGTCGGCGTCGCGCGCGGCCGTGCAGCGATCGCCGACTCGACGACGTGGACAGGGTGGCGCAGAAGAAAGATGTATCGGGCGGCAGGCCAGCAATCGGCGACTCGTCGCCACCGCAGCAGGTTCGTGGGCGTCTTGTCGACGATGACTGGCTTGCCTGATCGGAGCAGTTCCCGGTGAAGCACCCGGTCCCACAGCAGGTGTTCCAGCTCGCGCTTGTCGAGATGGGCGACCTCCATGGCCAGCCGCGCGAAACGGCTGTCCATGCCGACCGTCAGGTCCACCATGTGCACCCCAGCGGACGATGGTGCATCCCGTGGGACCTCACCACCCAGGAGATTTACCGGCCGAAGGTCGCCGGCTCGTTCCGCCTCAAACCGGTCCAGCAGACGCAGCGAACGGTAGGCGACGTCTGATTCGATGTCGGAGTACGGCCAACGCGCGCAGCGAGGTCGCCGAGGCAGCCGACCGGCATCCCATCGAGCCGGACGGAGATCCCCTGACGAAGGTCAGGGGTGCGGGGTGTCGATCGGGTCCTGTACCTGGTCGCCCCGATTCCTACCGTGGTCAGCTATGTGGCAGAACAAGCACCGACGACGTGGCCTGATATCCGTGCTGATCCTGGGCCTGGCCGTTCCCGCCGCGCAGGTGGTTCCCGGTCCGGCGTACGCGCAGAACGGTATCGACAGTGGCTCGGTCGAGCGCGTGGTTAACGGCTTCACCGCCAAGGCGGGCTACCCGGGTGTCGCCGTCGCGATCACGAAGGGCGATCAGGTGCTGCACGCGGCGGGGTACGGGCGTGACGCGACCGGCGCGGCCGTGACCGCGACGACGCCGATGCCTATCGCCTCGCTCAGCAAGTCATTCACGGCGCTCGCCGTCATGCAGCTGGTCGAGGCGGGGAAGGTGACGCTGGACGCGCCGGTGCGCGACTACCTGCCTGGCTTCCATGTCGCCGATCCCCGCGGCGCGCGGATCACCGTGCGGCAGTTGCTGAACCAGACGTCCGGGATCACCGACCGCACACTGCGGGAGAAGAGCCTGCAGCAGCCCGACTCGCTGGCGGCGGCCGCGGTACGGGCGCGCGCCGCGACCTTGGCGAGCGAGCCCGGCACGCGTTACGCATACACGAACACCAACTATCACCTCGCCGCCCGGCTGGTGGAGGTCGTGTCCGGTGAGCCGTTTGCCGGCTACCTACGCCGGCACGTCTTCGAACCGCTCGGCATGTCGGACAGCACCACGATCGACCTGACCCCCCGCGATCTACCGGACACCGTGCGGCAGGGACACATATACGCCTACGGGGCGTCGATCGCCGCCGCCGAGCCAAAACGGTTCGTCAACGGCTCCGACGGTGTGCTCACCACGGCGCGGGACCTGGCCCGGTGGCTGGTCGTCCAGGGCAACGCCGGCGCGGCGGCCGACGGCACCCGGCTGGTCTCGGCGCAGAGCATGACGGCCATGCACACCTCGTCCGACCGGCGATGGACGTACGGGATGGGCTGGAACGCCGACAGCGACGGCCGGGTCCACCACAACGGGATCTGGTTCACCTACACCGCGAGCGCGCTGCTACTGCCCTCCGGATACGGCATCGCGGTGCTCGGCAACAGCGGCTTCAGCCTCGCCAACGGGGGCACCGACCAGCTGGCCGACGAACTCGCCGCCCTGGTCCAGGACGGTCGCTCCGCCCCGCCCCCCGCGCCGACCCGGTTGATCGTCGACCTGGTGCTGGCCGCGCTGACGGTGATGAGCGTGCTGCTCGGCGTACGCAGGTTGCGCCGCACGTCGGCCTGGGCGGTGCGGGCCGGTGAGCGGCCACTCTGGCGGCCGATCCTGCGGCTGCTGCCCAGGCTGGTGCCGGTCGCGGTACTCCTGGCGCTGCCGTACCTGCTCGGCACGATCGTCGGCGGCGGCCGGGACATCACATTCCGCCAGGTGGCGTACACCGCGCCCGCGCTGGTCGGGTGGAGCGCCGTGGCCGCGGCGATGAACGCCGGCTCGCTCGTCGCCCGGGTGGTGGCACTGATGCGGCGTCGGCCGACCGGTCCGACGGCACGGTAGCGTTGATGACCATGAAAGGCGACCGGGACGGCTGGTGGCGGCGGGGTCCGGCCCCGCCGTGGGTGCTCTCCGCGCTCGTCGTGCTGCTCGCGGGCGTCGCGACGTCCTATCAGCAGCTGCCGTGGTGGGTGTCGACCGGGGCGCTGCTGGCGCCGGTGACCGGCGTTGCGCTGCTGCGGACGTATCCGATCATCTCGCTCGCCCTGGGTACGGCGGCGAGCGTGGCAATGGCGCTCGCGTTGGGTGATTCCGTACCGGTCTGGAGCGTCGCGCTCGGTGCGACGATCTTCGTGATCAGCGTGCTCGCCGGCCGCCAGATGCCGCGGACGACGCATGCGCTGGCCGTCTTCGTGGCGGGGGCGACGCTCGCGATCCCGCTCGGCCTGGCCGATGGCAGTGCGTGGCTCTCCGCCCTAGTGCTGCTCGGGGTGACGGTGGTGCTGCCGTGGATTCTGGGGCGCGCTCTCCACCAGCAGGCCGAGCTCGTCGCGGTCACCGCCGAGCGTGCTCGGCTCCAGGAACGCAGCCGCATCGCCTACGACATGCACGACACTCTTGGCCACGAACTGACCCTGCTGGCCCTGCGCGCCGGCGCGCTGGAGTTGGCGGCCGATCTCGACGACGGCCACCGGGCCGCGGCGGCGGACCTACGAGCCGGCGCGGGACTCGCCACCGAACGGCTCGCCGAGATCGTCACCGTCCTGCGCGACGGCGAGCCGGTGCCGCTGCACCCCGGCCCGGATCGCATCGAAGACCTCGTCGATCGCGCCATCGAGGCCGGTGTCGCGGTCTCGTTGGACTGGGACGGCCCCCGTGACCTGCCGCCGAGGACCAGCCGGGCCGCCCACCGCGTCGTCCAGGAGGGGCTCACCAACGCCCTGAAACACGCACCCGGCGCGCCGGTACGGGTGTGCCTAGCCACCGTTGCCAGCACGACCACCGTCACCGTCACCAACCCGGTCACCCCCGGCGCCCGTCCAGGGCCCGGCGGGCACGCCGGCCTGACCGGGCTGCACGAACGAGTACGCCTCGCCGGCGGCACACTCCGCGCCGGTCCGCGCGGTCACACGTTCGAAGTCATCGCACGGCTGCCACACGCGGATGCCTCATGATCCGGATCCTGCTCGCCGACGACGAGGCGATGATCCGGGCCGGTGTCCGCGCCATCCTCGCCACCGACACCGACATCGAAGTGGTCGCCGAAGCCGGCGACGGGCGCGAAGCCGTCGAGCTGACCCTCGCGCACCGCCCCGACGTCGCCCTGCTAGATATCCGCATGCCCCGCCTCGACGGCCTCGCCGCGGCCGCCGAGATCGTCCGCGCGATGCCCACGACCGGCGTCGCGATCCTGACCACGTTCGGCGAGGACGACTACCTGGCACGCGCGCTCGACGGCGGCGCCCGAGGCTTCCTGGTCAAGTCCGGCAACCCCCGCGAGCTGATCGCGGGCGTCCACGCCGTCGCCTCCGGCGGCGCCTACCTCTCACCGGCCATGGCCGCACGGATGATCGGCAAGCTACGCGATGGCGGGCTCAGCCGCGCCGCGACGGCCCGCGCCCAGGTGCAGACACTCACCGAGCGCGAACGCGACGTACTGGCCTTACTCGGTGCAGGCCTGTCCAACGCCCAAATCGCCCACCGCCTCAACGTCGTCGAGGGCACGGTCAAAGGCCACGTCAGCGCCATCCTCACCCGTCTCGACCTGGGCAACCGGGTGCAGGCGGCCCTCCTCGCCCACGATGCCGGCATCACCACCAAGTGACCCGCCGATGCGCTGCGGGGCACCGGTCGGCGTAAAGCCCGTCCCGCAAGGGTCGTACTGGCGGCGCCGGCGCTGGTCGTGGCTGTAGTGACGTACCGCGACCAGCAGGAGATCAACCGGGCACAGTTGGAGATGACACGGCTGGAGCGTCAGCGGTACGACCAGCGCTTCGCATCGCGGGTCGCCGCGTGGCAGATCCGGGAGAAGCCATGGGATTCGAAGACGCCGGTACACGTGCGCGTGCAGAACCGAGCACCTGTACCAATTAAGCGGTTGTCTGTCGAGGCCACATCGGATTTCCTGCTGAGCTGGCCTAGTGGTCCCAGGTTCTTCGATCTGAACGTGGACATCCCGCCCTGCACCCTGATGACGTTCGACATCAACAACATGATCGGAGCAATGCTCGAAACCTGTGGATGAGCGTCGGGAGGCGTACCCTCCCGACGAGTTCCAAGCCAGGAATCGAGTAGA
>NZ_VCJO01000040.1 GCF_009712475.1 Micromonospora sp. CP22 | reverse complement strand
GCTGCCCGAGGAGACCTTCGCCGACTGATCGAAGCCGTGTCGGCCCCGATCACGGCAGCCGTCGTCTTCGTGTTCCTAGAGCCCCACGAGGACGACGACACAAGCTCCGATGCCGTCGCTTCCGGCTACCGGGTCTCTTGATGCGCCAGCCTCCCGGCGCCGCGGTTGCTGTCCCTGATCTCACTGTGCAACAGGTGCACAGTTTCATCGCCGACGCGCTGGTCGCGCGCGGACTGGCTGTGCGCCGCCAGAGGCCGTGTGAGTGTGCCGCAGCAACTGCTTGATTCTGGATGTGACACCAGACGCGGTCGCCCGAAGGGCAACGGCGGCACCGCTCGAAAGTTTCGGACTGCTTCCGCTGTCGTGTCGCGCCCAGGGGGTCTGCGTGACCCGGCGGCAACATTCAAATCCTGCAGGGGGATAGGCAGCTTGAACAGCGAGAACAGCAGCGATTCCAAGGCGCGCAGGCGGGCATAGATGGCCCCCTTGCTTCCGAAATGTTTCCGGAAAATGTTGACCTGAGTTACACCGAGGTCCAACAATCGCCCCACTGGTTCACGGCGTGTCGATGACCTCCGGCGCGACTGCTCCTCCCGGCGTGCCTCGCCGTGGATCCGTACCTCCGGTTGATTGTTGATCCACAGGGAGATCTTCGTGGCACAGCGTCCGAGTGAAGGTTCTCGCCCGTTCCTCCTCCGTGCCCTACTCGCGGCTGTACTCCTGGTGAGCGGGGCCGTGGCGATTCCGCTGACTGCCGCGCCCGCGAAGGCGGCCACCTTGTTGACCACTGTCCAGGCCGAGGCGATGACCAACGGTGGTGGCTGCACGGCTCTGCAGGACACCCGCGCCGTCTACTACTGCAACAACGACAGCACCTACACCTCGTACGCCTTCAACCAGGCCGGTCGCTACAGCATCCGGATCGTTGGCGCCTCCAGCGCCAACAACACGGCCGGGATAAACGTGCTCGTCGGTGGCGAGAGGATCGCGGCGCTCACGTTCACCGGAACCAGCTACACCACCCAGTCGGCGACCTTCGACATCGCCAACAGAGGCGCCAAGGAGATCCGGCTCAGGCTGGAGACCGACAACGGCCAGAACGACACATACGTCGACTACTTCGAGCTGTACTACGAAGGCGCGACCCCGCCACCACCGCCGGCACCCAATCCGCCGTCCACCGGCGCATTCGCCAGCGGGGTCTACCGCAACCTGTTCCAGGAGTGGGGCCCGACGATCACCAACGCCGCCATCACCGCGAAGCTCAACGCCTACTGGACCCACTTCTTCACCGGCACCGACGACACGAAACGCCTCTACTACACCGCCGGCTCCAACAGCAACGGCACCCTGGCGTACATCAAGGACACCGGCAACGACGATGTGCGCTCCGAAGGCATGAGCTACGCCATGATGATCGCGGTGCAGATGAACCGGAAGGCGGAGTTCGACGCCCTATGGAACTGGGCCAAGACCTACATGCAGCACAAGACCGGACCTCGCACGGGTTACTTCTGCTGGCAGGCCAACTTCAGCGGGTCGTGCCGGGACAACAACCCGGCCTCGGACGGCGAGGAGTACTTCGCCACCGCGCTGTTCTTCGCCGGGCACCGGTGGGGCAACGGCACGGGCATCTACCGCTACACCACCGAGGCCAACGCGATCCTCGACACCATGCTCCACAAGGAGGACATGAACGGCGGTGAAATCGAGAGCGTCACCAACATGTTCAACCGCACCGAGAAGATGATCGTGTTCGTCCCGTACGCCAGTGCCTCGACGTTCACCGACCCGTCCTACCACCTGCCCGCGTTCTACGAGTTGTGGGCCCGCTGGGCCACCGGCTGGAACGGCAACCAGGCCGCGGATCGTCAGTTCTGGCGCGACGCCGCCACCCGCAGCCGTCGGTTCTTCACCCAGGCCACCCACCCCACGACCGGACTGAACCCCGACTACGCCGAGTTCAACGGCACGCCCAACAACACCGGTAACCACGGGGACTTCCGCTTCGACGCCTGGCGCACCTCCGTAAACTGGGCGGTGGACTACTCCTGGTGGGCGGCCGACGCCAGCTCGAAGACCCTCACCGACCGGATGCAGACGTTCTTCGAGAGCCAGGGCACCAACGCCTACGTCAACCAGTACTCGCTGGCCGGCAACCCACTGTCCAACGACCGCTCGCCCGGCCTGATCGCCTCGAACGGCGCCGCGTCGCTGTCGGCCACCAACGCGCGGGCGTGGAAGTTCGTCGAGGCACTCTGGAACCTGCAACCACCCACCGGCCAGTACCGCTACTACGACGGCCTGCTGACCTTCATGGGACTGCTGCACGCCAGCGGCAACTTCCGCATCCACCAGCCCGGCGGCGGCGTCGCCGACACCCAGGCCCCGACCGCCCCGGGCAGCCTGAGTTCCCCGTCGAAGTCGTCCACCAGCGTGACGCTGTCCTGGTCCGCATCCTCCGACAACGTCGGCGTCACCGGGTACACCGCCTACCAGGGCGCAGCCACCAGCGGCGCCACAGGCTGCACCAACGTCACCACCACCACCTGCACGGTGACCGGATTGTCGCCGAGCACCGCGTACAGCTTCACGGTCAAAGCCCGCGACGCCGCTGGCAACACCAGCGCCGCTTCCTCAGGTGTTTCGGTGACGACCAACCCGCCGTCGACCACCGCGCCAGCGGCGCCGTCCAACCTAACCGCCACTGCGGGCACCGGGCAGATCACCCTGAGTTGGCGTGACAACTCCGAGGACGAAACCGGCTTCGTCATCGAACGCCGCACCGACACCGGGTCCTGGAGCCAAATCGCCACCACCGGTGCCGGCACGGCCAGCTACAGCGACACGTCCGTGACCGCCGGCACCCGTTACATCTACCGGGTACGCGCCCGCAACCAGGCTGGCGACTCGGCATGGTCCACCGAAGCGACCGCCGCCGCCTCCGGAACCGGTAACCGCAATGCCTACCAACAGATCGAGGCCGAGTCGTTCGACACGGGCTCCGGCGTCACCACCTCGTCGGTCGACGGCGGGACGGTCGTCGACTTCTCCGGTTCAGGTAGCTACGTCGTTCTCAACAATGTCGACTTCGGCTCCAGTGGTGCTGGCCGGGTCCAATTCCGAGTCGCCACCACCTCGCCCGGTGTGAACATCCAGGTACGCGTCGCCAGCACCTCGGCGTCTCCGGCCTGCACCGTCTACCCCGACGGCAACGGCACCTGGCACCTGAAGACCAACTCCTGCTACCCCAAGCTGACCGGCACCAGGAACATCTACATCACCACCACCGGAGCGGCCCGGATCAACCACCTCACCTTCGGCTCCTGAGCCAGCGAACGGTGCATCCCGGCACGTCCTGATCAGAAGCTGCACCCTTCGTACCGTCCCTCATCCCCAGCGTACGACCGCCATCCGGGCCGCCGTTGTCCACGACGGCCCGGATGACGGTCGTACGCTGCCCACAGCATGATTCGATCTACGCGTCGTGCCGCGCGCTGAAGTAGATGCCTGTCGGGCGGGTCGAACAGATCGACGGTGCTTGAGATCCCGTTGAGCAGCGCCCGCACCGGCCTCAGACCAGCCGGACGCGGGCCTGCTCCTCGTAGCGGGGCCATAGTCGAGCCACCTTCCGGTAGGCCTCCTCCGCCTCCTCCGTCCTCCCGTGGGCGGCCTGCAGGTCACCGAGAGCCAACCCGGCCAGCGGGTCTCGTGGGTGTGACCCGCCTCGATCGCCCGTCCGTACGCCACTACCACCTCTTCGTCGGCGTTGCGCCGCTGCAGGTTCGTCGAGTAGCGGTAGTTCTTGCTCGGTGCCGCGAGGCGGTGGGTCGCGGGTCGGGATCAGGGTGCCGTCGACGATGGCGATCTGGTCAACCCGACGCTGGCCCACCGGAGACAGGGCCAGCAGCGGGCCGAAAGTGTTCGATGACCCGATGCGCGGCGGAGTGCGACACCCCGAACAGCGGACCGATCTGCCGCATCGTCAGGTTCGTCCGCCAGTACGCGGCGACCAGCAACACCCGATCAGCCAGATCGAGCGACCACTGCCGCCCCGGCCGCCCGTCCGCGATCGCGTCATCGCCGCGTTCAATGACCAGCCGGACCAGCCTGCGGAACTGGACGGGCTGCAGTCCGGTGAACGGAAAGATCCACTCCCGGCGGGCTGCCAAGATCAACTGCACCCCGGCATGATCCACCATGGACGTGTGAGCGAGTTACGAGACGCCCCTTAGCTTGATCTTTAACCTGTGCGGCGTGGGCGGGGACTGCTCGAGGTCTTCGGTTTCTTCCTTGCGTTCGCGCTGATGTGCACGTCGTGTCGTTGAGCGGGTTGCTTGTTCGGTCGGCCTGGTGGTCGCCCTGGACCTGGTCGGGAGGGTTTCGGTGCGCTGGCCAGGCAGGCGGTCTTCGCGCGGAGGTGCCGGAACCCTCGTCGGACGCGGGCGGGTGAGAGGCGTTCGGGCGGTGTTGGTTTCTCCCAGGGGCGGCGCAGGTCACTGGTGAGGCCGCGTGCCAGGCGCAGCTGCGCGTAGACGGCCAGAATGAGCCGGGTCCACCGGTCGGCGGCTTGTGGGGTGCGGATCTTCGGGCAGGTCCAGCCAAGGGTCTGTTTGAGCAGCCGGAAGGTGTGCTCGATGTCGAAGCGGCGCAGGAACGCCTGCCAGAGCCGGTCGACGTCGGCGGGTGTGGCATCGGTCTCGGACCACCACAGCCAGACCGGCTTCGGGATCGCGCCGCTAGGCAGGTGATTCACCTCCAGCCGGATCACGGTGCCTTCGATGAGTGGCAGGTCGTCGGTCTGGTCGATCCAGGCGTTGGGGTGCGTCAGCCGGGGATGTAGCCGGTCCCAGCTGCGGGCGGTGGCAGCGCCGTAGAGGCGAGTGTCGGTCACCGTGGTCACCTCGGGCGCGCCCCAGCTCGCGGGGTCACCGAAGATGAACTCGCCGCCGTGGCGAGGTGGTCGACCGTTCGTGCCCGGCCGTCGGGGCGGGGCCGCGTGGCGCAGCACTCGATCGGAGCGCATCCGGCCCAGCACCTGCACCGGCAGGTCGCGCAGCAGGTATGCCAATCGGGGCGTGTCGTAGCCGGCGTCGGCGACGACCAGGATGTGGGGGATCACCGGTGCGCCACTGCCCAGCGGCGATGAGTCGCTGCACGAGGTGGCGGAGTTGCCCGGCGGTGACGGTGGCGGCATCATCGCCCGGCGCGAGCCGCTGAGCATCCAACGGCGCGGTCCAGGAACTGCGACCGGGCTCCAACGCCGTGACGAACGAGTACGGCCAGCCAGGAATCATCACGTGCTGGTCCTTGCCGCGGCCGTAGGTGTGGCACAGGATCCGCTCCGCGGAGGTGTGCGCGTCCGGCCGCAGCCAGCAGGTGATGTCGACCGCCAGGACCAGCCGGCCATCGGCCGCGCGAGGCAGCGGAAGCGCCGCCAAGCTCCTGCGCAGCCGCTCGACATCCACCCGACCTCGGGCCAGCGCCGCGTACAGCGACCCATGACCACGACGATGCTCGCCCACCAGCGACAGCTCCACCAGCGAATGCACCGGCCCGTCGCCGCACAACACCGCGTCAGCCAACTCGAACATCGCATCCGCCCGAGCGGTCAGACAGGCATGGAACTCCCGCCGGAACGCCGCCAGCTCCCCGAACGCACCAGCAGAACCAGCATCATGCACACTGACCACCAAGACAGCCCCTGGTATTGATCCTCTTCCCTCGACAAGAAGATGATCGACCAGGGGCTGTCACCATGATCAGCCGGGGTCACCAACCAGCCGCCAAAGGTTAAAGATCAAGTTAGCCGCGTGAACCAAGCAGCGTACGGGCGTACCGCCGGTTGTAGTTCTCAACCCTGGCAATACAATGTCCGAATGTCTACCGATCCTGACCATCCGTCGGTGGCCGACGCCCGATCCATTCATGGCTGATCAGTCGCACGCGGACAGCTCTCCGCGCCCGTCCCGCAATTCGTCCGGCAAGGGTTCCGTCCTTTCTCGACGGTATGCCGCAGGCGCGGGTGGGGTACGGGGTTTGCTGATCACCGTTCTCGGCGACTACCTAAGACCAGCCAGACAGCCTGCCCCGACGTCGGCGTTCATCGACGTGTTGGGTCGCCTCGGTGTGGCGGAGGCGGCGTGCCGGCAGGCCCTGATCCGCGCGGCGGCGGACGGCTGGCTCGTTTCGACCAGAGAGGGTCGTTACAGCTGGTGGCAGCTCAGCCCGGCGTTCGAACAGTTCCTGGTGCTCGGTGCCAGTCGGATTTTCGGTTTCACGGCGACGCAGCCGGAGTGGGACCGTCGGTGGTTAATGGTGCTGGCCCGGGTGCCAGAGAGCAACCGGGGGGCCCGGCACCTGCTGCACAAGCGGCTTGGGTGGTCGGGCTTCGGCCGGCCGGCCCCCGGGGTCTGGGTCAGCACCCACACTGACCGGATCAAGGAAGCTGAGCTCATCTTGCAGGAGGCCGGGGCGCACGAGCAGTCCCAGATCTTCCTGGCCGAGTACCTGGGCGGGGCGGGCCTACCGACCCTGATCCGTCAGGCGTGGGATCTCGACTCCATCGAGCGCGAGTACGAGTCGTTCATAGCCGATTTCAGTCGTCAACCATCCGCCGATCCTCTAGTCCGCTTCACTCGACTCGTGCACCGTTGGCGCCGCATGCCGCTCATCGATCCGGTGCTGCCGAAGGAACTGCTGCCCGCGCGCTGGAGCGGCGCCCGCGCGGCACGCCTTTTCCACCGTCAACACGGTCGTTGGGAGTCGGCCGCAGCCCGGGAGTGGGCTCGTATCAGCCGGCAGGCCGGCTGATACGAAGCCAGTCCTTTCCGGCCTGCGGGTAGGACCCGCTTCCGAACCGTCGGTGACGAGATCCGTCCCATGTCGAACGGTCGTTCGGTGTCGCACCCGTGACGGCGTTCGCTATGCGAACATGCGTGCCTATTGCGACCGCTGTGATTTGTGGCGATACTCATCCATGAAGCCGGTCGACGCCCAAGGGTGGGGCGATTCGACGGGATCAGCGAAGGCGGCCTCGCGTCACTTGGTCCCCGCCGGGCAGGCCAGCGCATCAGGTCGATCAACGAGGTCGCGGGATAACCAGGTGCGGACTGCATTGTCGACGGAACGCGCACTTCCACTCATGTGACATTCGTGTTGACCGACGTCACGCGAATGTCCTACAGTGCAAACATCGATAGAAGTCGATGGATCTCTCGTGGAGTGGTAGCCGGCCCGCTTCGAGACGCCAGCCCGCACAGGTTCGACTCGCCACGCCAACCGCCACCGAAGTCAGCAGTTGAAGGAGGGGCAATGCGCCTATCTCGTTACCGCCTGTTCGCCGCAGCCGTCATACCGGCGGCGGCCCTCGCCACTGGTATCGGCTTGGTCGCCGTCACCACATCCGCCGCAGCGGCCCCCGGGTGCCGCGTCACCTACTCCGTGAGTTCGCAGTGGCCGGGCGGATTTACTGGAAACGTGAACCTGACCAACCTGGGTGATCCGCTTACGAGTTGGACGCTGACCTGGTCGTTCAGTGGCGGCCAGCAGGTGACCCAGGCATGGGGCGCGACCGTCAGCCAGAGCGGGTCGCAGGTGACCGCCCGCAACGCAAGCTGGAACGGCAACCTCGGCACCAACGTCACCACGAA
>NZ_VCJO01000003.1:372915-568842 GCF_009712475.1 Micromonospora sp. CP22 | reverse complement strand
CGCCGCCGAGCTGGTCACGACCGACGCCACAGCCGCCTGATCAAAGATTTCTCATCCACAAGTCTTGACTATTGCTCTTCGCAACAACGGCGCGGCCTAACCCGCATGCACGCCGGGCGGCGCCCGACCGCCTTGCCGAGCCTGTGAGCCCCAGTCCCTGAACCTGGGGTTGACCCGATTTGACGGACAGGGTCAGTAGCTCGTTGTCACGCTACTTGTCGGACGGGCGGTGCGGTACGCCGGGCGGCTTCGTAGGCGGCAGGGCTGAGGTAGCCGAGGGTGGAGTGCCGGCGGCGGGTGTTGTACCAGCCCTATCCAGTCGAAGATCGCCGCGTGGGCGGCGGTGCGGGTCGGCCACGGCCGCTGGTCGAGTAGTTCGGTCTTGATCGTGGCGAAGAACGATTCGGCGACGGCGTTGTCCCAGCACTGGCCTCGGCCGCCGACGGATAGCCGCACCCGGTGCCGGTCGGCCAGGCGGGCGTACTGGGCGCTGGTGTACTGACAGCCTCTGTCGCTGTGGAAGATCACCGATTGGTGTGGGCGGCGGGTGGCGATCGCGCTGGCCAGGGCCTGGGCGGGCAGGTCGGTGCGGAGATGATCTGCGGTGGCCCAGCCGACGACCCGCCGCGACGCGATGTCGATCACGGTGGCGAGGTACAGCCACCCTTCCCAGGTGCGGATGTAGGTGATGTCCCCGCACCAGCGGGTGTCGACCCCACTGGCGGTGACGTCGAAGTCCCGGCGGATCAGATCCGCCGGCAACGCCGCCGCCGGATCGGGCACGGTGGTGGTGCGCCACCGCTTCGGCGTCCGGCCGCACAACCCGGCGCCACGCATCAGCCGGGCGATCCGCTTACGGGAGTGCCGCCGTCCCTGCGCGGCGAGTTCGGCGCGCACCCGAGGAGCACCGTAGGTGCCCGCCGAGTCGGCGTGGACATCCGCGATGCGTGCGGTCAGATCGGCGTCGTCACGCGCACGCCGCGACGGGCCGCCACGGTGTTGGTAGTAGGCGGACCGGGAGACCTCCAGCAGCTCACAGGAACGCTTCACGTTCCCGTCGGGCCGCGCCTTCTCCGCCTCGATGAACGGGTACACGTTCACCGGGTCTCCGTCGCGAAGAAAGCCGTGGCACGTTTGAGGATGTCGACGTCCTCACGCAGCCGGCGGTTCTCCCGCCGCAGCCTGGCCAGCTCGTCCCGCTCGTCGCTGGTCAACCCGTCGGTGCGGATACCGGCGTCGAGGTCAGCCTGCTTCACCCAGTCCCGCACCGCGGTCTCGGTCAGGTCGAAGTCCCTCGCGACCTGCACGATCGACCGGTCACCCCGCCGGCACACCTCGACGATCTCCGCCTTGAACTCCGGCGTGAACGCCCTACGCGGCCGGCGTGGCTTCTTCCCCATGCCTTCCATGATGAACATCCTCCCGAGGAGCACACAGCCCCTCTGATCTGGGATGTCCGTCAAACCGGGTCAGGCCCAACCTCGACATGCGTGGCGCTGTGTCGGCGGCCAGTGAAAGATCTGATTGGCCGTTGACAGCGCTGCCCTCCCACCGACGGAACTGGCGCATCAGTGGGTGCTCCCCGGGTGCTCGATTGCCAGGGACGGGCTCGCAAGGGGCGGACTGAGTGGGACGCTGTCTCGAGAAGGCAGGGCCATGAACGCGAACAGATGGACTCCAGCGCCCGACCTGGACCGAATGACTTGATCAAGATCAAGCTCTTAATCCGCGGGTTCGGGGTTCGAGTCCCTGGCGGCGCACCAACGAGCAAGGCCCTGACTTGGCAGAACTCTGCCGGTCGGGGCCTTCTTCGTGTACCCGGGTAGCGGTTGGTCGCTCGGTGGGTGCTCGGGAGCCGTTGGACCGGGGCGGCGTCGGTGGGACGGCGGTACGACGCCAGCGGTCACCCGAAGATCACACGGGTGTGTTGCCGCTCGTGCATCGCCTCGGGTGTGGATAGGGGTTGGTCGTGCGTAGGTCGGTGCGGGCGATTCTGCTGGACGAGGACGACCGCCTCGTGCTGATCAAGCGGATCAAGTCCGGCCAGGCGCCGTACTGGACGACGCCGGGCGGTGGTGTGGAGTCGACGGATGTCTCCCTGGAGGCGAGGTAGGGGTCTGGCCGCCGCTTTGGGCGGCCAGCCGCAGGACGCGGGTAGCAAGGGTCGTGCGCTGGTCCAGGCACCGCCCAGCCAAGTCATCGGGCCCCGTCGCCCCCGACTGGGCGTCAGGCGAGTGCTTCCGGAGCGCGCCGCCGCCACCAGGTGCTGAAAAGGGTTACGACATTCTCTTTGATCTCGTCCGTGATGATTTCCTGCGTGTCGCCCATGAGCGGCCTGACGGCATGCTTGTAGACCTCCGGGTGGTGTTCGACAGAGGGGCAGGTGAAGGTGGCCAGCATCCGGAGGGCGCGTAGGGTGTCTGTTCCCAAGAGGGGAAAGTGTGCTTCCAGTAGCCTCGTCAGGGCTGACCACACTTTGTCTACGACGATGCGGATGACGGCGTCGGTCACCATCCGGGGCAGCCCCGAATCGAACCGCCGGGACAACGCGTCCTTGATGAACTGCTTGGCGGTATCAGTGAGCAGGTCGAGGGCCTTGTTGATCCTCTCTATCAACTGGATCAAGGCCACCAGTAGGCTGCACCAGGTGTGGTCGGCCAAGCGCTTCTTGACCTCCCTGGCGTCAGACTCGTTCCGGACGAGGCTGTCTACGTCGGCTGAGATCTCGTGCCACGTGTCCCTCATGACGGTTCGGCCGAGGGTGTCGATCCGGCCGAGATCGGATGACGCCGATGCTGGTTCAGCATCGCGTGGCAGTCGGCCGTTGGTCTTCGGCCGACTGTCGGTGGCCCACAGGTAATCGGCAATGTCCAGGCGTGCGAGGTCGAAGTAGATTTGCCGGTTGTTGGCGTTGGATTTCTGGCGTCCGGTCCGTTGGTCTGCTTCTACTTCGTCCTTGAGTTCGCGCCGCCGGTCGTCGCGTCTCTCTGGCCCGTCGGCGGCGAGGTCCGTCCATCCTTGCCAGCCGTGTAGCGAGCCCCCACAGCCGGAGCATGTGCAGCCCGGCCTTTGCGCGTTGGCGCAGTTCGCCCTGTGGGTGTTGGTCATCATCCGCAAGTCGCCGCCCGGTCCGTTGCGCTCAACGTGACTAACCGATCACCCTACGTGGGGCGGTGATGGGTGCCAATGGTCGTACCCAGAACCTGGTGGTTCAACTTCCGGCAATCCGGGCCCCCCGTGGGGGCACAGTTCCTGGTGAGTGCCCCATCGGTCCACTTTGATCGCTGAGCCCTGTCGGATGGCTGATAGACCACATAGGTCGGTCGATGCTGTCTAGGCTCTTGGACGACCGGGGGAGGGTCACATATCAATGCGTACGGGGACGAGTGCGTTTCTTGCGGTGGTGCTGTCGGTTGTACTGACGGGCTGCGGCGCAGATGGTGAGGCACAACCGTCAGCGGTCGGCCAGAGCCTCTCGCCCGCGACCGCCGCCCCGGCGGCCAGCGAGGCGGCAGCCTCGGGTGAGCCCGAGGCTGCGCCGGTCAATCCCGTCGAGGTGCTCGCCCGCAATACCCAGCGTGCGTATGCGGCGTGTGGCGGCTGCGGAGGCGTACTCGCCCTTTCCGGTGCCGACCTACAGGCGGCGATCGACTCCCTGGTTGCCGAGCACTCCAAGCAGGCCGGCCCGGCACTGACGCGAAAGAACGCGGAGCTTGCCCTTTACGGTCCGGCTGGGACGACGCCGAAGGTGGCCGGGGACAACGTCCAGGGATACGACGTGTTGTTCTACGACGCGTCGGGCAAGCTCGTGCTGGGACGACAGATCAAGACGTTCGCCGGCAAACCCAACCAGTTTCCGGGCCGACTCAGCGACGCGGGGCCCAACATGCAATACGACGGAGAGCTGCTGGTCCAGGTAGCGCCCGGTGTCGACACGGCGGCTGTGGAGGGCATGATGAAACGCTTCTGGGGCAACCGCTCTGATGCGCGGTTGGCGACCTATCAGAACATGTGGGTGGCGTTCCGGTCTCCGGACGGAAGGCCGCTGGGCTTGTGGATGCCGGGCGCGCGTGGCATGGGCGTGCCGGGCTGAACGGGGGGACGACCTGTGGGGATTGACGCCAGCCTGTTCTGCCTCTGCCGACGAGTCCGCCTCTTTCTCGGCAAGCCGGTGCGTAACTCGTGGGACGACATCATTTACTTCGCCTACGCGCACCCGAGTATCCCTAAGCACAGTCAGTCGCGGGAGATGTCGGGGGCGTTGTGGAAGATTTTCGCGGAGCATGCCGGTCACCAGTTGCAGGTGATCTACGACTCTCAGCTTGAGTACGACGAGATGTGGGAGCCGCCCGGGTCGCCAGCCACGATCGGCGGCGACGAGCCTGGTGACATCGAGTTTGATGATTACCTTGCCGGTTGGCCCGAGGACGACTTCGCCGACTACCCGAGTAACGGGTGGGATGTGTCGAAGCTCGGCTATCTGGCGTGTTTTCGATGTCGGGAGCGGCTCTGCCTGGGGCAGGCGGTACGCGATGCCGACGGTCGGGTGGTGTTCTTCCATCGTGCTGGTCCGGAGGCTCCGGCGAACTCTCGGCAGCCGGTGCTCAACCGGGCGGTGTGGCGGTTCCTGGCCCGTCACTCCACCCATGAGATACCGATCATCGTGGGCCCACCGTACGACCGGGACATCGACGGTTACGTCGAAATCGGTGGCCAGCGGCCCGATGACCTGTCGTTTGACGACTACCTAACCAACTGGCCCGGGTAGGGATGTCCGCGAGGCCGAGGCCAGCGGGGAGTCACCCGGCGGCGTACCGGCCGGGGGTGACGCCAAGGTAGCGACGGAAGTGCCGGGTCAGGTGCGGCTGGTCGTAGAAGCCGGTCGTGGCGGCGACCTGACTCGCCGGTACGCCCCGCAGCAGCAGCCGCCGGGCCGCGTCGATGCGCCGTCCGGTCAGGTACGCGTGCGGCGCCAGCCCGTACGCGGCGGTGAACGAGCGCACCAGGTGCGCCGAGCTGGCGTCCAGCTCCTGAGCGGCTTCTTCCAGCGTCACTCCGGCCACCGCCCGCTCGTCCAGCAGGCCGCGCAGCCGGCGGGCCAGCGCCGGTTCGGGTCGGTCGATGGGTGCCGGGCGGAGGTGTTGGGCGAGCCCTTCACAAATGAGCGCGAAGCGGCTCTGTGCGGCGAACTCCTCGCCGGGCTGGACCAGCGCCTGGTGCAGTAGGTGTACCCGGTGCCGCAGCACCGGCTCGGTCAGGTTCGGGTCGTCCACGGCCGCGCCGATGAGTCCGGGGTCGAGGATCCAGGGCTCCAGGTAGAGCACCCGTTTGCGGAAGCCTCCGGGGCTCGCCGCCCGGCCATCGTGCGCCACGTCCGGTGGCAGCAGCGTCACTTGGGACTGTAGTACGCCGTGGTGAGTGCGGTGCAGGTCGTACTCGATCATGCCATCGTCCACGATCAGCAGAGTCCAGCAGCCGTGGGTGTGCATCGGGTACGCGTGCCTGGTGAACCGGGCGTGCAGCACCTCGACGATGCCGTCCACCGCCGGCCGCCACGCTGTCACCTGCTGGCCCGCGTCCACGCCACGAATGTACAAGGCCCGTTTACCGCCGTACCGCCGGTCCTGGCCGGCCGGGCGGCCAGGACCCGGCTGCCTGGTGGGCGGCACGGTCAGTTGTCGCGGTCACCTTGCCGACCCGGCTTCGGCCAGGAAGCTGAGCACACGTGGCCCCGCGACCTCTCGGCACTCCTCGAAGTAGGCGTGGCGGGCGCCGGGAATCAGCAGCAGCGTCGCGTTGGGAATGCGCTCGACCAGCAGGTGGGCGTTCTCCACAGGGCTCAGCCGGTCGTCGGTTCCGTGGATGACCAGGGTCGGCGCGGTGATCTGCGGCAGCGAGTCCCACGCGTCGTGCTGGCTGCTGGCGGCCAGATGACGTGCCCGGGCGAATGGTGGCATCGCTGGATCGCCCAGCGTGGTCACCGGTCCAGGATTCGCCGCCAGCCAGGCGGGCGTGTACATCAGGTCGAGGAGCGCGGCGGCGGGCTGGTCCACGGCGAGGGCCCGGCGGACGCTTTGGTCGCGCTCCACGGATCGCGGGCCGCCGGGCGAGGTGCAGCCGAGGACGAGCGCACCCACCCGGTCTGGGTGATCGATGGCCAGCCACTGTGCGACCCGTCCGCCCATCGATGTGCCATACACGTGGGCGCACTCGACGCGCAGTTCGTCGAGCACCGCCCGGACATCGTCGGCGAACCCTCTGGTGCTGTAGGGGATGTTGGGCTTGCCGCTTTCACCGGTGCCCCGGAAGTCGACCGCGATCGTGGTGTACGAGTCGTCGAAGTCGCCGCGTACGCGGTCCCACCAGTGGCGGTTGTTCGCCTGGCCGGAGAGCAGGACGAGCGGGGGCCCGGTTCCTCGCAGGTCGAAAGCGACAGGTGTCCCGTCCGCGGCCATCGCATGGGGCATCAGGCAACCTCCTTCCGATCCGGCCGAGTGGGCGCGGCGAGGCTGACCACGTCGGCCGAGCACGCAGCGTGGACGTGGACCTCGACGCGGCCTCGTCAGTCAGGGTCCGCTGCGGTCTGCGGCATGGTGCGTAGCCGGGTGAGCGGTGACAACGCGACGGCGCACAGCACGAACACCACCGACCCGCCCGTCGAGATCCAGAGAGCCTCGCGCACCCCGACCTCGGCCGCGATGAACCCCGCAACCAGGCCGCCGAGCGCACCGAGCCCGAACATCACGGCGCGTACCGCCGCGTTCATCCGGCCCAGCAGCGACGGAGGCGTGATGTTCTGCCGCACACTCATGATCACGATGTTGACGATCGTCAGCCCGAGCGATCCGAGGAACCACGCGACCGTGTACAGGACGCCCAGCACGAAGGGCGTCCCGTTGGCCGCCGGCAGCAGCACGGTGGGGATGAACGCGACGCAGAGCCCGCCAGCGTAGACACGACCGAGGCGCAGCCGTGTGATCAGCCGTCGACAGACGATCCCGCCGATGATTCCGCCGCACGCCCCGATCGAGAAGGTCAGACCGAGCACCGAGGAGGCGATCTCCCGGTCGCGTACCGCGAACAGGATGAACATCGGCAGCGTGGCGGAGATGAAGAAGTTGGCCAGGCCACCGACCAGGGCGATCCATCGCAGCAGGCGGTCACGGGCGACGAAGCTGAGTCCCTGGGCCAGCTCCGTCCGGATTCGCCGCTTCGCCGTGGCCGGGGGTGGCGTCTCCTCGGTGCGGATGAGTAGCAGCGAGATGACCGAGCCGAGGTAGGTCGCCGCGTTCGCGGCCATCGCGACAGGCGCTGTCAGCAGGTTCACCAGCGATCCGGCCACGCCGGGCCCGGCCGCGTCGGCGGTTGCGGACGTGGCGGCCAGCTTCGAGTTGGCGTCGACGAGGTGGTCCGGATCACGGATCAGCGTGGGAACGAACGACATCCAGCTGATGTCGAACAGCACCGCGGCCATCCCGACGCAAAATGTGATCATGAGTAGCAGGGGCATGTTCAGGTGACCGAGTCCGGCCAGGACCGGCACCAGCCCGATCAGCACCATGCGGACGACGTTCGCCCCGATCATCGCCGTACGGCGCCGGTAGCGATCGACCCATACTCCGAACAGCGGCCCGAACAGCAGGTACGGCACCATCTGCAGGAATCGAAGGACGCCGAGTTCCTCGGGTCTGGCGTCGAGGGTGAGCACCGCGGTCAGCGGAAGAGCCAGGATGGTGATCTGCGCACCGAACAGCGAGAAGGTCTCGCCGGACCAGAACCTCAGGAAGTCCTTGTTGTGCCACAGGCTCTTCTTGACCGTGGTGTCGCCCGACTTCACATCGTGCCGTGTGGTCACGCCCGGACCTTCTGGGCCGCTGGACACGCCTCGCGTAGTGCCTCCCTGACCTGCTCAACCAGCGCAGCCATGCCTGCGCCGCGCCAGAGCGAGAAATGGTCACCCGGCACCGTCACGGCACGTACGTTCTGCGCCACATCCGTCCACCGCTGGTGGCCGTGCACCGAATCCTCGCCGTCGATGACAAGCAACCGGCCGGGGTATCCGGGCTCGGGCGCGTACCGGTGCAGAGCGTGGACGTTACGCCGGAACACCTCGAATCGGCGATTGAGCGTGTCCGCGTCGAACTCCTCGGGGATCAGGCCGCCGCGGCGCAGTAGCGGCCACGCCTGCGTGACCGGCGCGTCGGCCGGCCAGGCGCGCAGTTCGGCGACCACGCGGTCCTCGACCTGGCCGCCACCGCCCTCCCTGGCCAGATTGATGGCGAACCTGGTGAGGATCTCGCGCGTCGCGGGTACCGCCTCGGTGTGGTGCATGAGCGCGTCGACGAGCACGACGAGCGGCACGGCGATCCCCATCGCCCGCAGCCGCCAAGCCATGGCGTACGCGACCGATCCGCCCATGGACCAGCCGAGCAGACACGCCTCGGACGTCCCACAGTCGTCCGCCACCACGCGGGCGTAGCGGTCCGCGAGGGTGCGCAGATCGGTGGGGGGCAGGCCGTCGCTGTCGTACCCCGGCGCCTCGATGCCCACCACGCGCCGACCGTCGAGCATCCCGGACATAGGTAGGTAGGTGTAGGCGGAGCCGGAGGCTGAGTGTACGCAGTACAGGGGTGCTCCGTCGCCGTCGCCGAACGGCACCAGCAGGTCAGCGTCCACTGCCGGACCCTCCCGTGGCCTTCGCCGCCCGCGCCAGGACCAGCCGGTCCACCTCGGCTGCGATCGAGCGCACCGACGCGTCGGCGAACATCGTTCGCATGCGCAGCTTCACGCCGAACTCCTTGCCCAGACGACTGACCACTCGCATCGCCTGTAGTGAGTTGCCGCCGGCAGCGAAGAACGCCACCGTCGCGCTCACCCGGTCGACCTCAAGCACCTCGGCATAGATCCGGGCGATAGCCGTCTCGGTGTCGCCCTCCGGCGCGACGTAGTCCTCTTCGGGATCGACGTCGACCGGGTCCGGAAGCGCCTTGCGGTTCACCTTGCGCGCCGTGGTCAGCGGCAGCTCGTCGAGGAACACCCAGGCGGTCGGAATCATGTAGTCGGGCAGCCGTTCGGCGAGGTGGGCGCGTAGCTCCGTGGCATCCGGCTGCCGGTCGGCGGCGGGGGCGGCGTACCCGACCAGACGCCCCTCGCCCCGGCGATCCGGTCGTAGGGCCACCGCGGCGACGCCGACATCCGGGTGCGACATGAGCGCCGACTCGATCTCTTCCAGCTCGATTCGCAGACCCCGCAACTTGATCTGCCCGTCGGCGCGACCCAGGAACTCCAGCTGGTAGTCGCTGTTCCAGCGGACGATGTCGCCGCTGCGGTAGACCCGGCTACCGGGTCGGAACGGGTCCTCGACGAACGCGGTTGCGGTCAGCTCCGGCTGGTTCAGGTAGCCGCGGGCCAGGCCCTCCTCACCGCCGATCAGCAGTTCCCCGGGGACACCGCGGGGGACCAGGCGATCGGCCTTGTCGACCACGTACATGCGACGGTCGGTGAAGGGCCTGCCGATCGGTGGCGCGCTGCGAGCGGGCTCGTGCGGGCACTCGTAGGACGTGCAGCCGACCGCAGCCTCGGTAGGGCCGTAGCAGTTGATCAGTCGACGTCCCGGCAGGTTCCACTTGGCGACCATTTCGGCCGGTACCGCCTCACCGCCCGCCATGATCTTCCGCAGCGCCGGATACGGTCCTGACTCGACCAGCGCCAGCATCGCCGGTGACATGCAGATGTAGGTGACCTTCTGCTGGCGCATGAGCGTGGCGATCCCGGTGGGCGAAGTCCCGGTCTCCTTGTCGACGAGGACCAGACTCGCCCCGGCGGTGAGGCCGGCGAAGATCTCTCCCTGCGACATGTCGAACGTCAGCGCCGCGAGCTGGAGCATCCTGTCGTCGGGCTGGAGATCAAAGACCCGACGGTACGAGGCGATGAACGACTGGAGTGCGCGGTGTTCGATGAGCACACCCTTGGGTTGCCCGGTCGAACCCGAGGTGTATAGGACGTAGGCGAGCGAGTCCCGGCCCACCTCAGTCCAGGGCTGGGCCGCGGCTGCCGCCTCGGCGAACGCCTCCCGTTCCTTGTCGATCTCCACGATCGACCACGGCCCGGTCTCCGGGATCCCGTCCCGGACGCGGGACTGCGTCATGACCACGGGCGCAGCGGTGTCCTTCAGGATGTACTCCAGCCGACCGGCCGGGTGCGAGGGGTCCACGACCGCGAAGGCGGCACCGGCCTTGAGGACGCCGAGCAGCGTGACGAGCGCGTCCAGGTCCCGCTCCACCGCGACGGCGACGACCTGACCCTCACCTACGCCACGGCTGCGCAGGAAGGCGGCGACCTCGAACGCCCTGCGATCCAGCTCGCCGTACGTCAAACTGTCGTCTTCGCACGTTACGGCGAGATGGTTCGGCTGTTCCTGCGCCCGACGGGCGATCGCGACGTGGACCGGCTCGTCGGCGTGGACGAGCATCTCACCTGTGCCGGCTGCCAGCAGCTCCTCAGTCTCCTCCTCGTCCAGCAGTGGCAGTTCCGACACCGGCCGGTCCGGCTGTGCGCACGCCGTGGAGAGCACCTGGGTGAGATGACGGACCAGGGCGTCGATCCGCCAGCCGTCGAAGATGTCGAGGGCATACTCGACGATCACCCGCAACCGCTCCGGCGACTCGACGAACGTCAAGGCCAGGTCGAAACGCGCTCCGAGGGACGGCGCTTCGACAGCCTCCGCGGTCAGTCCGGGCAGGTCCAGACTGGTGCCGGCGGTGTGGTCGGTGAGGAACTGGGCGCAGACCCCGAACAGTGGATTACGGCCCGGGTCGCGGTGCGGGCTGAGACGGTCGACGACACGTTCGAAGGGCACGTCCTGGTTGTCGTATGCGTCGAGCATCGTGTCGGAAACCCGGCCGACGAGCTCGGTGAAGCTGGGATCGTCGTGCAGCGTGGTGCGAAGCACCACCATGTTCGTGAAGTATCCGACCACCTGCTCAAGGTCCGGGTCGGTGCGCCCGAGCGCGGCCGTGCCCAGGCAGATGTCGTCGTGACCGCTGTATCGGCTGAGGACCACGATCAGCGCGGACGACAGAACCGTGAACGGGGACACGCCCTCCCGGTCGACCAGCGTCCGCACGGCCTTGACGAGTCCGACGGGCAGATCGGCTGCCACGGAGGTACCGGCGAAGCTCGGCTCGGCCGGGCGCGGCCGGTCGGTGGGAATCTCCAGTGGGACGGCGCCGTCCAACTGCTGCTGCCAGTACTGGAGCTGCTCCTCCAGCTCACCGTCGTCGAGCGCGGCGCGCTGCGCGGCCGCGAAGTCGACATAGCGGACGACATCGGCCGAGTCGTGCTTGGCCGAGGTCGTCCCGTCGCCGCTGCGGGCGGCGGCGTACGCGTCCGGAAGCTGCCTCAGCAGCAGGCTGGTCGACCATCCGTCGGTGACGATGTGGTGGAAGGCGAGGGACAACACGTGTTCGTCCGGGCCGAGGCGGAACAGTTTGAACCGGTACAGCGGTCCGCCGGTGAGGTCGAACGCCATGGTGGCGTGTTCCCGCAGGCTCTCCGCGAGGGTGGCTTCACGCGACTCGGGAGCTTCGTCGGTCAGATCGCTGACCGGAAGTGGGACATCCGACGGCGGAGCGATCACCATCCCGGGCGTACCGTCGACCGTGGTCACTGTCCCACGCAGCAATTCGTGTCGCCGGACGAGTTCGGTGAGGGCGGTCCTGAGTGCAGCGCTGTCCAGCGGTCCGCGAATCCGATGGGCCACCGCGACGTTGTACGTGGCGAGTCCGGGTGCCAGTTGCTCAAGGAACCACAACTGCTCCTGGCCAACCGAGAGTCGCTCCACTCGAGTACCGGAATCGTCTATCGCCATCGCTGCATCCGCTCCAAACCAATCAGACCGCGGACGGTCCTGTCGGCTCGATCGTGTCGGCTCCCGGCCATCAGGTCTTGTACGTTCTTGATCTGTCCCAAAGGCCACACCCGTGCGCATTTTCTGGGGATATCGGGCCCTACTATGTCGATGGTCCTGGCGACCCAATGGTGGAGGCGAAACGTGACTAGCAAGATCATGACAATCGGCGCTGCGGCGAATGACCTGCATGAGCGGCGGTTGAAAGCGGTGACCGCCGCCTGCGAGAGGCTCGATGTGCTTCGTGGCACCTCGGCGTCGGCGTCGGCGTCGGCGATGTCCACGGTGGCCGTGCTGCGGGCCCTGGCGTCCGCGGGAAGGCTCGCAGTGAGCGCCGACGACGAGGAGGCAGGACCCTGGACGCTGACCTACACGCCCTCACCGGCCGCGCTCGCCGCAGTGGCCAAGGGGTCGGCGCCGTCCTGGGGCTCGCGGTTGGACGCCAAGCAGCAGAAGGCGCTGCGTCGGGCACCGGGGGCGGTCTTTCACCTGCCGTTCGCCGACCCGGTGACGGGCGCGGCGAGCGGTGGTGCTCTCAGCACCTTCACGACCGACTGGTCGCCGTTCACCGCAGCCTGCGCGGTGGCGGTTCATCCGGACCATGAGGCGCTCGCGGGATCCGAGGTGCAGAGACGGCCGTACTTCAGTGGCCGCTTCGTGCGCCATCCACTGCACGGTGATCTGCTTCCGGTGTGGGTCGCGGACTGGGTCAAGCCCGAGTTCGGCACCGGTGCGGTCATCGTCAACCCGGCGCACTCGGCTGCCGATTTGGAGTTCGCGCTCGCCACCGGGCTGCCGGTCCGGTTCGGCCTCGGGCCGCACGAGCCCAGTGCCGACCCGGCCAGTTGGCTGACGCCACCGATCATCAAGACCGGGAAGGTGGTACGGGCGGGCCGGCACGATGGCCGAAGCCACGAGCAGGCAGTGGACGCCTACCTGAGTGACCTGATGGAGGCCGGGCATGCCGACCGCGCCGAATCCTTCTCGCTCGGCCGGGTACCGCTCGCCGTGCTCAAGGCGGACCCCGCCGGAGACGTCCGTTGGTCGCCCGCGCTGAGGGCGCGTAGCTTCACCGAGTCGACCGGGACGGGCCCGACTTCCTCGGCGTCGCTGCAGGGAACGCCGCTGCTCGACGCGGCGACCGAGTTCGCTGCGGAGGCCCCGGTGATCGTCTGTTCCACGGACGCGGTCGCAACCGACCTGTTGTGGCTGCGTCTGCTGATGTTCGACCTCGATGTCGAGCACCCGCCGGTCCTGGTGGTGCCGGTGGCCCGTGTCGGGTCCGCGCAGAGCGTCGAGCCGCAATGGTTGGACGGTGCGTTGCTCGTCGCCGGCCGACCGGACGAGACGGTCTCGGTGAAGGCCCAGATGGGCGAGCAGATCGGCAGGATCGCGAAGGATCACGCAACGGCGGCGGCCGGCTCCGGTGAGCAGGAAACCGCTCCCTCGCAGGCGGCCGGACAAATCGTCACGGCGCTCTCCGCCGCCGATTTCGCGGCTGCGTTCAAGGCCGTCGGACCAACCGCGAAGACCATCCGCCGTGGCGGCACGATCGGCGAATCCGAGCGCGTGGCGTTCCTGACCGCACTGTTCGTCCTCCTGGGGCTTCCGTTGCCGGAGGGAGTCTCCGCGGACGCGCTGAAGGCAGCGTTCGCGGGGTGACCAGGGCCTGTCCGACGACTCCACGGCCCCGGGCCCGTGCCAACCGGGTCAGTCGGCGAGGACCTTGCGGAAGTCTTGTGCGGGCACGGCCGGACCTTGCGTCGCACTCCGGCCGTCACGTCAAATTCGTACAAGACCGCCGGGTGGCACGCCCGGCATCATCGGCTGGCAACCCGTGACTTCGAGATGTCCGGCTCGACACCGTGCTGGGTGAACCCGTGGAGTTCCGCGGTCCGCCTACGCCGATGCCCTCCATCCCCCGGGGAGGGCATCGGCACGGCGCGGTACCTCGGACGTCATCACTGTGGTGATTACCCACAGTCACGCGATGCTGTCTGGGTGTCATATTCATCATTGACGAAGGGTTCGAGGCGTCGTTATCGTAACGGCCCCGGACCCGATTGCGCTTCACGCTGCTGTGAAGACAGACCTGCTCATCGCCTGCCGGCAATGGCGAGATCCGGTTTGACCACCGTCGTCGGGTAGCGGCACCGCCCGACAGATCGCCACCTAGTTACGGGGGTAACTAGTGCCGGTTACGGTGTTTCGTATCCTCGGACCGCTCGACTGTCAGGCGCACGATACGACGATCCGTATCAACGGCGCGAAGCAACAGATCGTCCTGGGGATGCTCCTTCTTGCCGACGGTAAGCCGGTCGCGCTCTCCCGACTCGTCGACGCGGTGTGGAGCGACGTCGCACCGTCGACCGCCTCCAAGCAGATCCGCAACGCGGTGTCACATCTGCGCCATCTGCTGGCGGGTACCGGGGTCACGATTTGTGCGGTCGGCGACGGCTATCAGCTCGACCGCGCGGACGCGACGCTCGACCTCGAGGAGTTCACCCGGCAGGTGGAGCTGGCTGGACTGGAAACCGAGCCGGCGCTCAAGATCAAGGCACTGCGCTCCGCCCTGTCGATCTGGCGCGGACGGGCTCTGGCCGGGCTGACCAGCGCGCCACTGCTGTCCCAGGTCGTCAGCGTTGAGGAACTGCGGCTGACCGTTCTCGAACAATGTTTCAATCTCGAACTGGAGAGCGGCGAAAATACGTCGCTCATCGGCGAGCTGACCAAGGCGGTGGCCGAAAACCCGTTCCGTGAGCGCTTCGTGGCGCAGCTGATGATCGCGTTGTGCCGTTCCGGTGCCCGGGCGGAGGCGTTGAAGGTGTTCGACACCGCCCGCCGTCTCCTACGCGACGAACTGGGTGTGGACCCGGAGCCGCAGTTGCAGGAACTGCACCTGCGGATTCTCGCGAACGGTGTGCCGGCCGACGCCGAGCCGACCGCCGCCGACCCGGTCACCGCCGCGCCGACCGCCGCCGACCCGGTCACCGCCGCGCCGACCGCCGCCGAGCCGGTCGCCGTCGCGCCGGTCGCCGCGTCCGAGCCGGCGTACCCGTGGCACAACCTGCCGGCCGAGGCGGTTCGGCTCACCGGCCGGAAACGGGAAGAAGCCACAGTGGTGCAGGCGCTGCGGCGGCACACCGAAGGGGCGGGTGTGGTGCCAGCGGCCGTCGTCGCGATCGACGGGATGGCGGGTATCGGCAAGACCGCCTTCGCCCTGCACCTGGGTCGGCGGCTCGCGGCGACGTACCCGGACGGTCAGATCTTCGTCGATCTCGGCGCGCACGGCATCGGAGGACGATGGACGGAGGTGTCGTCGGTCCTGTCCATGCTGCTGCGTGTTTCCGGCGTACCCACCGAGTCGATCCCCGCGGATCTGGATGGACGGCGCGCGGCGTGGCACAACCGGCTGCGCGGCAAGCGGGTTCTGGTCATCCTCGACGACGCTGCGAGCACGTCTCACATCACGCCGCTGCTGACCGGCGCGGCCGGATGTCTGACCATCGTGACCAGCCGGCGGCGGCTGCCCAGCCTGCACTCGACCTGTCAGCTATCGCTGTCCGAGTTCTCCATCGCGGCAGGACGGGACCTGTTCAACAGCGTGGTGGGTGACGACCGGCCGCTCGCGGAGACGGCTGCCGTGGACGAGATCCTGCGCCTCTGCGGGCGGCTGCCGCTCGCCATCCGCAGCGCTGCGGTTCGGCTACGCGACCGGACCAGTTGGAGCGTGTCCTACCTGGCCGCGCGGCTCGCGGACAACGAGTCCCGGCTGGCCGAGTTGAACACCGAGAACACCGGGGTGGCCGCCGCCTTCGACATGTCCTTCTATTGGCTCGACCCTGAACACCAGCGGTTGTTCCGGCTGCTCGGGCGCATCGAGGTACAGGACATCGAGCCGGACCAGGTGGCGAGGATGGCAAACCTGTCCGTCTCCCGGGCCGTTCGGCTGCTCGAGGAACTGGTCGATTTCCACCTGCTCAATGCGATAGGTCAGGGCCGCTACCGCATGAACGAGCTCGTTCGTGCTTACTGCCTGCAACTGACCTGATCCGGCACTGACTCACCATCCAGTCCCGGCTCGTCCAGTAGGCGGGACTCTCGTATTCGCGCAGCCCTGTCAGCTCCACCTCGCGGGCTGCCCATCGTCGCTGCGGGTTACCGAGGCACGACTCACGGGGAATTGCCGAGGACCGCCCGAGGACGGCACTGTCTACGTTTTCAGCACCGGCTGATCCAGGCTTCCGGAACCTTCGGATCAGCCGCTCCAGTAACAATCAGCACAAGCGAGCAGGTTGGGAGTTGACAGTGTCCGCGCCACTCGCCCCGCCTTTCCGAAATCCGGCCGTTGAAGTTCTCGACGCTACCCTCCGCGAAGGCTCCTACGCGGTGAACTTCCAGATGGACGAAAATTTCGTAGCGTCCCTTCTGCGCCGCCTGGACAGTACGCCCATCCAAAAGATTGAAATCGGACACGGCATCGGATTCGAAGCCGAGCGGGCCGGATTCACGGCCAGCAACATCAAGCTGGACCGGTGGTGCGAAATTGCCCGGTCCAACCTCACCTCGTCCTCGTGGGGCATGTTCTCCCAACCGGAGTTCAGTCGGCTGTCGACCCTGACTGATCTATGTGACCAGGGTATGTCCTTCGTCCGTCTCGGCATGGAGGCCAGCCAGGTCGCGGACAACCTGGACTATATCGAGCAGGCGGTCGAAATCTGTGACGAGGTCTATCTCAACCTCATGAAGTCTAGTGCCACTCCCGCATCCGAGATACCCAAGATGCTGAGCGGAATCCCGTCGGGATTGGCCGGTTTGTACATCGTAGACTCCTATGGCTCAATGTTGCCGAGCGATGTCAAGGAGTACATCCACGTCGTGAAGGACCTGTGCCCAGTGATCGGCTTTCATGGTCACGACAACCTCGGTCTGGCGAACGCGAACAGCATTGCCGCGCTGGAAACAGGTGCGGTGATTGTCGACGGTACGCTGGACGGGATCGGCCGTGGCGCAGGCAATGCGGAGACCGAGTCACTCGCCGGCATTATGAGCATCCTCGGCGAGGACAAGTACTCCTACCAGGAGTTGGCGCGTATCGCAGGATACTGCCGAACCAGCCTCGAACCACTCCCGGAGAACCGGAACCTACAGGTGCTCGGCGGCGTGATCGGGGTGCACTCCGGCTACTTCCCATTCATCGAGAAGATTTGCGCGGAGCACGGCCTGGAGCCGGCGATCCTGATGGAAAAGGCCGCTGGACTGGCTCAGCGCAGTATCCACAAGAACGATATCCGTGAGGCGGCGGATCAGATGGTCAGCTCCATTGAGGCCGCCATGAAGTCCCTGGACGCCCCGGTCACTGGAGGTGCCCGATGAGGCTGGCCCGATTCGCTGTCGAGGGCGGCTACCAGATCTTCGCCAGCCGAGGTGACGGCGGCTGGGTGCCACTGTCCGGCGTCCAGGGGCTGCTCATGAACGATCTACTGGAGTCCCACCGAACGACGATCGCGGACCAGATCAGCGCCGTGCGGGCCACCAGCCGCACGCTCGAGAATGCCGCCACCATCATGGACAGCGGCGATATCTGGGGTGCGGGGCTGAACTACCGGGGCCATTCCGCCGACCTGAACGCACCGCAGCCAGCATCCGGCCCCGGATCCTATCTGCGGCCGCGTAGCTGTCTCATCGGCAACGGCCAGCAGATCTCGCTCCCCTCCCAGAGCAAGCGCGTGACCGCCGAGGCGGAACTGGGCCTCATCGTGGGCAAGACCTGCAAGAACGTAAGCCGCGACAGATGGCGTTCGGTCATCGTCGGGGTCACCGCCGTCCTCGACATGACGGCAGAGGACGTGATTCGGGAGAACCCGCGGTACATCCCCTGGGCCAAGGGATTCGACACCTTCTGCAGCGTGGGGCCGCAGCTGGTGACCTTGGACGAGTTCGATGACGCCGCTCTCCAGGCCATTCGCGTATCGACGGTACGCAACGGTGAGGTCATCGCCACCGCCACCGTATCCGACATGAAGTACGACCTGGGGTACCTGGTCGAGTACTTCACCGCCGGCCGCACCATCGCCCCGGGAACCGTGATCTGCACCGGTACGCCGGGAGCTGCGGTGATTTCCCCGGGCGACGTGATAAAGGCCGTCGTCGACGGCGTTGGCACTCTCTCACACACCGTGGCATGAGGGCTGGGATCTGATCATGAAACAGAGCTCAATCGTATCGGCGGTCGAGACCGCCATTTCGAGCTACGCATCGCATGACGCCCTCGCTACTGCCGACGAGGTGATCACCTATCGGCAACTCGGTGAGTACGTCGACGAGTTCGCCGCAAAACTTCAGACCTCGGCCAGGCCCGGGGAGTTCGTAGGAATCGAGGCCACGCGGACTGCGTCCTCCATCGTCGCCATGATCGGCGCGATGGCTGCCGGGTGTCCGTTCGTGTTCATCGACCCACGCGACAGCGAAACCCAGAACGCGAGCAAGGTCGCCTCGCTGTGCATCAGGGTGGTGGCCCGTACGGAGGACCGGTCGCCGATCCCCGCGCTCGTCGCAGCTTCGACGCTCCCGTGGGGAGCCGCAGAGGAACAGCAGTCGCGGATGGTCGGCAGCGAGCCGGGCGATGGCGACCGGATCGGCTACGCGATCCACACCTCGGGCTCGACCGGTGAGCCGAAATGCGTACTTGTCCGGGTCGATCCGCTGGCGCGGGTCATCCAGGACCATGTGCGGCGGCTGGAGGTGACGGCGCGGTCCCGCACGCTCCAGTTCGCCCGGCTGACCTTCGACGGCTGCATCACGGAGATTCTCTGGACGCTGACTGCCGGCGCATGCCTCGTGATTCTTCCCGAGCAGCAGCTGCGACCTGGCGGCACGCTCGGCGCCACGCTCGAGGATTTCCGGATCACCCACCTCAAGACCACGCCGTTCGCGCTGACGGCCACCGAACCGACGTCCGCGATGAGTCTTCAGCACGTGATCAACGGTGGTGGCGCGTGCCGCCCGGCAGTGGTGCGGAAATGGTCCGAGGTGGCGGCGTTCCACAATGCCTACGGGACGACCGAGACCACGATCTGCAATCTCCTCACCGATCCACTGAACCCGGACCAGTGCACCGACGGGGTACCGCTGGGCGACCTGGTGGGCGAGGGCGCTCTCCGCCTGGAGCCCCTGCCGACGGCGGTCGACGCCGCCGGTAGCGACGTGCCCCGGGGAGAGTTGGTGATCACTGGCGAGTGTGTCGCGCTCGGATACCTGACGCCGACGGGTGTGCAGCACTTTCGCGACGCTAACGGGGCCCGGGTCTACCGGACCGGCGATGTGGTCGAGGAACGGGACGGACAGTACTTCTTCGTTGAACGGGTTGACCGGCAGTTGAAGGTGCGCGGCTACCGCCTCGACCCGGGTGAGATCGAGAGCGCCGCCTGTCGTTGCCCGGGAGTTGTCGAGGCCGTGGTCACCGCCGAGTCGCACGACGGCTCTGCCCAGGCCGCAGCGGATGCCCTGGTCTGCTACTACCTGGGTGCCGCCACCGCGCGGGAGGTTCGCGGGTACCTGGAGTCGGTCCTCGACGGCTACAAGGTTCCTTCGGTGATCCAACGGGTCGACGCGCTGCCGTACACCCGCAACGGCAAGGTGGACCGGGACGCGCTGCGGGCCGGCCGACGCGCGGAGCCGGACACTGCCGTCGCGGTGCCCGTGGAGGAGCAGATTCTCCAACTCGTACGGCGCCTCACCGGAACGACTGACGCCGGTCTGGCAGACAACTTCTTCGACATCGGAGGCGACTCGGCCTCGACCGTGATCCTGGTGACGAAGCTCAAGGAGCTGGGTTGGATGGACGTCGGCGTTCGAGACATCCTGCGCGCCAGGAACCTCCAGGATCTGGTCCTCCAGCTGTCCGAGCGGAGTGCGTGACACCGTGTGCGGGGTTTGTGGAACCTACTCACCGACCGAACGATTCGACCGGGGCCTCGTAGCCGCCATGCACTCCCGGATCGTCCATCGGGGGCCGGACGAGACCTACTCGCTGAACACCGGGACGCTGTCGGCCAAGCTCGCGCGCCTCGGCATGACGGGTCTGGTCGACGGGTGGCAACCGGCGGAGGACCGCAGCGGTCGCTACCTCGCCATGACCAACGGAGAGGTGTTCAACCACCGGGCGCTCCGCGAGCGATGCGGAGCCGAACCAGGGCACAACGGTGTCGACGTCGCCGTGGTCCCGGAACTCGTGGCCCGTTACGGCATCGAAGGGCTCGGCCTGGTGGACGGACAGTTCGCCACCGTCATCTTCGACCGAGCCGACAGCAGTCTGCTGCTCGCTCGGGACCGATTCGGGATTTGCCCGCTGTACTACGCCGTGGATGGCGATCGGGTGCATTTCTGCTCGGAGATCAAACCGCTGGTGCAGTGCCTCGACCGGGCCTGGAAGGTGGATGTCGGCGCCATCGACCAGTACTTCTCGCTGGGCAACATCGTCGCGCCGCGTACGCTCGTGGACGGCCTGCTGGCGGTACCTCCCGGCTGTGCCGTCCGGTTCGACGCCGACGGGCACGAAACCGTCCGTTACTGGCGATACGGCGACTTCACAGACAGCGGCCCGCCCGTCTCCGCCGAGGAGCTTCGGGAGAGCATGCGGCAGTCGACGTACGACCGTCTGCATGCTGACGTGGAGATCGGCGCCTATCTGAGCGGCGGATTCGACTCCACCGCGATAGCGGTGGAGTGCAGCCAACTGCTCGACCGGCCGGTCCGGACGTTCTCCGTCGTCTTCGACGATCCGGCACTCGACGAGGGCAGATTCCAGCGCGAGGTAGCGGAGAAGATCGGTAGCAAACACGAGCAGATCCTGTGCCGGCCCCAGGACGTTCTGACGAAGTTCGAGGAGATGGTCCGGCACTGCTGTTATCCGCAGCGCGAGACCTACAACGTGGCGGCGATGATGCTGGCGGAGGCCGTGCGCACCAACGGCATCAAGGGCGTCGTATCCGGCGAGGGGGCCGACGAGCTGTTCTTCGGCTACGACTCGTACGCGTTCGACAGCGCAACCCGGTTCAAACGCTCCGGTCGTAGCGAGAACGAGCAGGCCTGGGGAAACCCGGAGTTCAGCTGGGAGGTCGACTGGCGCAGGCTCGACGATCGCCGAACCACATACCTCTCCTCAAGAGCCCTTGAGGCGGTCACGGGAAACGAGTTCTGGCGGACGAGGCTGATCCCCTTCTCGGACGAGGAGGCCCGTCGGCTGTCGCCGATGCAACTGCGTTCCGTCGCCGACGTCTACGTCCAACTCTCCGGTCACCTGCTGGGCGACCATGGCGACTCCATGCTCATGAAGGCCTCGATCGAGGGCCGGTATCCGTTCCTCGGCAATGCCGTCGTTAGCGCCGCGGCGCGACTGGGCGATGACGCGAAGGTTGTGGATTTCGAGGGCAAGGCGTGTCTGCGGGCAGCCTACGCGGGTGTCGTTCCGGACTCGGTCATGCGCCGAGGGAAGCACGGCTTCACCGCGCCGGACCTCGATTCGGTCACCGGCCAGACCTGGTCCCGCTGGGCTGAGCTCGTCGCGGCCACCGGCCTGTTCGCGCCGGACTGCCTCGTCACCAGCCGGACCGACCGGCAGGACAAGTGGGACTACCGGCTCAGCGCCATCAGCATCGCCTTGGTGATGGACGAACTGGGCCTCGGCTTCTGAGATCGGAGAGGAGAGCTCCCATGGGCCCGGACATCGCCGTCCTTCCCGGCGCAGGCTCCTTCGGCGGCGAATTACGCCCGCTCATGCGCGCGTTCGAGTCGTCGGCCTGGCTGGTGTGCTATCCAGGTCGCTTCGGCGAGGACTTCGGACAGCCCGCCTCGTCGTTCGACCAGGTCGTGCAGTCCTGCGTCGAGCAGGTGACGAATCGGCGGATTCTCCGACCGGTGCTCGTCGGACACAGCTTCGGCGCGTACGTCGCCTTCGCGGCGGCCGCCGAGCTGGAGAAGCGCGCGATCGAGTCGACCGCGGTGGTGGTCGTCGGGGCGATGCCGCCCCACCTGCTGTCGGTGCCCGACTCGGTCACCCGCAGCCGGGCCGACCTGGCCGTGTACCTCGACGAGATGAACCCGGAGTTCAACTCCTCGGGCGAATGGCGGGAGGTCATCATCGACACCGCCATGAGCGACCTGACCCTACTCAGGGGGTTCGACCCCGCCAGGTACGGTCCGCTGCGCTCTACGATCCTCGCCGCGCGGGGAGAGACCGATCCGCTCACCACCACCGTCGGCATCGCCGAGTGGGACCAGGCGACCCGTGGTGGCTTCGCCCACCAGGACTTTCCCGGCGGTCACACCGAGTTACTGAGTGACGCCGCATTCCTGACCTGGCTGCGCGAGGAGATACCGGTTCCCGTTCACCCATAGCCGGCCGCGTGGCTGCGCGATCCAAAGAAACAGGTTCGACCGCTTCTCGCGGAGATACCTAGGGGGAGACATTCAATGCTGCGTAAGACGGTCCTGGCTGACCTACGAAAGGCCCTACCGGAGCGAGACGTCCCGGCGGTCGAGGAATGCGCGACGCGCCTGTACGAGTCCCTGCCATACCAGGACGACCTGGCGCGGAACACCGTCATGGTGGCTTACGGCGGCGGCAAGGACAGTGCGTACGCGCTCGCCTTCGTGCGCGCCGTCCACCTTGCCCTCGCGGAGCGGTATGGCGACACGTTCCAACTGCGCGTGGTGACCATGCGGCATGGCGGCATGCCGTACCAGGTGATGCTGAACATCGACCGGACGTACCAGGCGCTGCATCTCTACGAAGATCCGCGGGTCGACCTGTTTCTGGTGGAGGGCGAGCAAGTCCGTCCGTTCGAGCGGGACCGCCCGATGCCGCACCGCCTGATCGAGTTCAACCGCACCGACATGCTCATGTCTGGCCACCGCAGCTACGGCGACGGTCGCGCGACCTTCTGCAACGCCTGCAACCTGAACGTAGCCAACTCCTTCGGCATCGCGGCCCGCCACGACGGCGGGGTCGACCTGATCATCACCGGAGACTCTCCCCAGGAGCAGCGCGACTACGCACTGTGGATCCGTAAGCTGTCGCGGGAGGCCGGTCTGAAGCCGGCCGACGCCCGCATGGGCTTCAAGGGCACCCTGGAGACCCTCAACGGGCTCGCCATCGCCTACTTCCGGGAGATTCACGGCCCCGACGACGTCGAACGGATCCAGGAGCGCGGGGTGACCTCGGACGTTCCGGCGACGCTGCGGTTCTTCTCGATCTACGACTACACGAGCTACGCCTCGGGAGCGCACTGGCGTCTTCTCTCGGACTTCCTGAACTTCGTGTTCGACGAGGTCGCCTTCAACTTCACCGAGTCCGACTGCGCCAACCCCCTGCTCATGGCGCATCTGCGTGGGTTGCGGACGGAGCGGGTGTACCAACGCACCTACCGCGAGGGCGTCGGTCAGTACGTGGACTTCGCGCTGGAGTTGATGCGTCGCAAGAACTTCCCGGAGCACCTGGTCGAGGAGATGCGCCTGCGGTACGACACCGAGGAGGGCATCGACCGGACGCGCCGGATGGCGACCGAGTACGCCGAGACCGCCTTCGGGCTCACCACCACGCAGTTGGTCTGCATGGTGTATTCGCCGTTCGCCGGGGGCGCAGCCCACCTTCGCGAGTTCCTGGCCGCCGAGCACCCGGATCTGCTCATGGACGAGGACGCCATCCGAGCGCTGCTGGCCGGCTCCGACAACCGTGCCCTCGCGCCGCGCCTGGAGCGCATGAGCGGCCTGAGCGTGAACGACCTGCGGGTCCTGTACGACGGTGCGCTGTGGTCGCCGCGCACGGACATCTCCGACCAGGCGCGGGTGCTACAGCGCGTCATGGTCACCGATCCGCACCAGAAGGTGATCACCGTGAAGCGCAACTCCGCCGGCGACGAGATGGTCGATCGGGTCGCCGGCCGCTGACCGGCGGTTCGGCCGTCAGGTGTTCAGGAGGACGGATGGATCTTGGTTTGGCCGGAAAGACCGCTCTGGTCTGTGCGTCGACCGGCGGTCTCGGCCGGGCGATAGCCGAGCAGCTGGCAGCCGAAGGCGCGCACACCGTGATAACCGGTCGCCGGGAGGCCCTCGCGAAGGAGATCGCCGCAGCGCTGCCGAGCGCCGTCGGAGTCGGCGTCGATCTCCTTGCCGATGACGGTCCGGTGGCGCTGTTCGAGGCAACGGTCGCGGCCTTCGCCGCGCCGGACATTCTGGTTCTGAACGGGCCGGGTCCCCCGCCCGGTGCGGCGGCGGAGGTCGATGTCGACGCGATCGACGGAGCGTTCGACGGGTTGGTGCGACAGCACGTCAGGTTGGTCTCGTATGCCCTTCCGGCCATGCGAGAGAGGGGCTGGGGACGAATTCTCGCGGTGGGTTCCAGTGGGGTCACCGCACCGCTGCCGAACCTCGCGTTGTCGAACCTGGCTCGGGCGGCACTGGCCGGGTACCTCAAGACACTGGCGGCGGAGGTGGCCGCCGACGGCGTCACGGTGAATCTGCTCCTGCCGGGGCGTATCGAGACCGACCGGACGGCGGCGGTCGACGCGGCCAACGCGCATCGCAGCGGCCACACCGTCGCCGAGACGAAGGCCCTCTCGATCGCCGGGATTCCGGCCGGCCGGTACGGCCGCCCTGCGGAGTTCGCCGCCGCAGCCGCGTTCCTCTGCGGAACGCCGGCCTCGTACATCACCGGGACCGCGCTGCGTTGTGACGGCGGACTCGTCCGGAGCCTTTAGGGCCTGGCCGGAACGTTCACCGGATCGCCGTCTGGACCTCGCCGCGATACCGCCGACGTTCCCGGCCACCGTGACCGTCGGACTCCCACCCGGGAGTCGGCAGCTGATGGAGGGAGGTGACCAGATGCTTATCGAGCGCGTGTACGAGGAGGGCCTCGTCAAGGAGTGGCACGGCAACCAGATCTGATCGTGCCCGGTGGGGGCCGCGAGGCCCCCACCACCCCTGAGGGTGACCACCAATGCGGAGGAGACCGTGAGCAAGCCACGCCTCAAGCCGTTCCTGCGGGTCTACCACCGCCAGGACGAGAACCACCTGTTCATCGGTGTCGGCCCGGACAAGGTCCGGATCACCGACCCGACGCCGGAGATGGTCGACTTCGTGGTCGGCCTCGATGGCACCGACAGCGTCGAGCAGTTGAGGGCCAAGTACCCGGACACCGACGACTGGTTGCGGGGCCTCGCCGGGGTCGGTGTCCTCGACGATGCCGAGGACACCGCTGGACTGCCGCCCGCTACCCTCGATCGCTGGAGTCGCCAGATCAACTACCTTCGGCTGTTCGACCGGCCGGGCTGGACCGGCTTCGACGGGCAGCGGCGCATTCGGGACGCCCGGGTCGTCGTCGTCGGTACCGGCGCTGGCGGTACCACCCTGCTACGCCTGCTCAATGCCGCCGGTGTGGGGCACCTCGAGGCGGTCGACTTCGACACGTTCGCCGTCGACAACCTACCCACCCACAGCACCCTCGACGAGGTGGACGTCGGCTCCCACAAGCTGGAGTCGCTGCGCCGCCACCTCTTCATGCAGAACTCGCAGACCACGTTCACCGCGCACGACCGCACCATCGGCTCTGCGGACGACCTGGCCGAGCTGATCGACGGCGCCGATTTCTTCCTGCACGCCTTCGATCGGCCACGGGAGTTCGCCGCCTCCTGGTCCAACCTGGCCAGCCTGCGTACCGGGACACCGCTGACCTCGATCGGGGCGACCGACAAGGGTGCCCGGGTCGGCCCCACCATGCTGCCCGGCGTGACGCCGTGCTGGGAGTGTGCCGGAATCTACGGCTTCGACATCCTGCGGCACGAGCAGACCGCAGCGCTGACCGGATCGACCGTCGCCATGCTCGCCGGTATCGCCGTCAACGAGGTCCTACAGTTGCTCTCCGGGGCCAAACCGACCACCCGCACCAGTGGGCAGAGTCTCTACGTGAACACCGATACGCTCACCTTCACCTTCACCGAGTACCAGTTCCGGTCCGGATGTCTGTGCGAGCAGTACCGCCGCGACCGCCCGGCGGCCTGATGTCGCGCAGCTCATCCACCCTCGGCCAGCTCTGGTGGCAGTGGCTGCCGACCAGCCTGGGCTCCAGCCTGCTGGTGCTGGAGATTCCGGTGGTCGCGGCGGCGGTGGCCCGGTCCGAATCGCCGGACCGGGCCCTCGCGGCGCTCGGCATCGCAGTCGCCGTCATCGTGGTGGTCAATGGCCCGGCCCTGGCGCTGGCACCGCTGGTGGTCACGCTGGACGGCCGGTACGCACGACGCAGCATCCATCGGTATGCGATGGCCGTCGGTATCGCGGCGACGGTGGTCATCGCCGTGCTCGGACTGTACCGCCCGGCCCTGGCCGCGCTGTTCAGCTTGGACGAGGCGACTTCCCGGGACGCGGGCGCGGCGCTGCTTGCGCTCGCACCCGCCTCCGTGGTCGTGGCCTCCCGCCGATACCTGCACGGCCGCTTCATCGCGTTCGGCGCCACCGGTGGCATCGGAGTGGCAACCGGCGTCCGCCTGGTCGCGTCAGCGACGTTCGCGTGGTGCACCGCGCCGTTCGTGGCCTCCGGCGCGGCCTGGGGCGCGGCCGCGCTGACTTTGGGCGCCTGTGCCGAGGCGGCCACGCTGGCCCTGCGGTTACGCGGGGTGCGAGCGGTGGAAGACCACATAGCCGACGCGCCAGCGGCCGGGCTGGGCGTCATCAGCGCGGCACACCTGCCGATGGCCGCAGCGCGGATGCTCAACATGATTCCCCAGTTGATCACCACGATCGGGATCGCGCACGCCGCCACCTCGCTGGCCTCGCTGGCCGCCTGGCCCGTCGTCTATGGCCTGCTGTCGCTGTTCACCGGCCCGATGGGCGACTACGAGACGGTCGGTGCGGCGGCGCTTCGCCGCAACCCCGCCGATCCCGTTCCGCGTATGCTCGGTGCCCTCCTGGTCGGCGTGATAACCGTGGCGTACGGCTTCGTGCTGTTCACCCCCCTGCACAGCCTCTACCTGCACAACTTCTCGCAGTTGACCGGCGAGCCGCTGCAACTGGCACTGATCTGGTCGGTCGCCACGTTGCTGATCCCGGCCGGGTGGGTGGTGCGCGGTTACCTGCGGGCGGGTGCCCTGGCCGGCGGCCGACCGCGGATCCTCGCGTACGGCGTGGGCGTACACCTGGCCGGGCTGGTGTCGGTGCTGGTCGCCACGGTCATGGCCGGACTGCCTGGACTGGCTTGTGCGGCACTCGCCGTGCTCGGCGGGGTCCTGGCCGAAACTGTCGGCCTGGCCCTCTCGGATCGACGGCACCGCGTCGGAGACGTTCGGGCGGGGCGAACACAGGCCGATGTTGCCTGATCCGCGCGCCACCGAGGTATCCCGGTTCGGCCAGCGCGCAGCGAACGTCGTGCTGGCTGGCGCCATTCGTACGCTGACCAGCCCTTTTGTGTTAAGCGTCAAACGTACCGAAAATTGCAGCATCTGTTGCGTCCTATTTCTTTTGGGATGGCATTCTCGGCTACTGGAATGAGATCTGAAGCACGTGGCGAACATCGACCACCACAACCCCGACCGACCCGGAGTGTCCTATACGAACACCCCGAACCGCGCATCTCAGACGATTGGCGGGCGCGATTCTCTGCGAGGGCGTGCACACCCTTGTGCTTGATCGAGGTATGGGCAAAACTGTGCGTGCCGTGTCCATTGGCCAGCAATCACTCGATGTACGTACTTCGGCCAACTCGACGACACCGGACCCGAGCTCGTGCCTGGGGCGGAGATTGGTGGCGTGATGGCCGAATGGGATCTTGGTCTGCTCGGCCCGGTGAAAGTGCTGGTGGATCAGGCGCCGCTCGATCTCGGGCCGGTGAAACAGCGGCTCGTGCTGGCCGTGCTCGTAGCCAACGCGGGGCAGGCCGTGTCGGTCGACGGCCTCATCGAGCGGGTCTGGGAACGTCCGCCCTCTGCTGTTCGCAACACGCTGTACTCGCACATCTCCCGGATTCGCCGACTGTTGACGAAGGTGGACACCTCCAGTCCGGTGTCGATATCCCGAACATCCCAGGGTTACCTACTCGATGCGCCGGTGGAAACGATCGACGTCAGCCGTTTCAAGTCCCTGTGTGAACGAGCGTGCGGCGAGCCTGACCAGCGGCGGAAGGCGGCTCTACTCGGCCGGGCGATATCGTTGTGGCGCGGGGTCGCTATGGCCGACCTCTCTGGCGAGTGGGTGAGGCGCACGCGCGAGACGTGGGGACAGGAACGGCTGACGGCCGCGGTCGAATGGGCAAGGCTGGAGACGGGTAACGGTCGCCCCGATACCGTGATCAACACGCTGACCGCCCTGGCGACCGAGAACCCGCTGGCCGAATCCATCGTTGCGGAACTGATGAGGGCATTGCAGGCCACCGGCCGTGGCGCCGAGGCGATCAATTGGTATGTCCGAACCCGCCAGCGAATGCTCGACGATCTCGGCGTCGGGCCCGGCCCCGCGCTGAACGACCTTCACCTGGCGATGCTGCAACCTTCGTCCGGGGCCCGGAACGTTGATCCATCGAATCTGGAGAGCAGTGCGCCGGTCGGGGCGGTCACCCCCTGTGTGCCAGCACAATTGCCGGTCGACGCGGCGGTCTTCGTCGGTCGCGCCGACCGGTTGGCAAAGCTCGATCGGATGCTGGCGACGAGGGCCGGACCGGCGGGAGTCCGGGTGGTGATCTCCGGTTCGGCTGGTGTCGGCAAGACGGCGCTCGCGACACACTGGGCCCACCGGGTCCGCCACCACTTCCCGGATGGCCAGCTCTACATCAATATGTACGGCTATGCCAACCGGACACCGGTGCGTCCGGCCGAGGCCCTCGCCCAGTTCGTCCGCGCTCTCGGGGCGCCGGTGCACAGCATCCCGCTGGCCGTCGACGAACTGTCCGCTCTCTACCGCTCACTGCTGGCGGACCGCCGTGTGCTCGTGGTGATCGACAATGTCGCGGCGGTGAGTGACGTCCGTCCACTGCTGCCGGCGACACCCGGATGCATGGTCCTGGTCACGAGCCGGAACCGACTCCGCGGGCTGGTGGCCGTGGACGGGGCGTACCGGTTGCACCTCGACGTGCTGACCCCCGACGACGCCACCACCATGTTCAACCACCTGCTGGGCTCGCAGGCCAGGAGCACCGGATCGGAGACCATCGAGGCTCTGGCCGCCGCCTGCGCCTACCTTCCGCTCGCCATGCGCATCGCGGCCGCGACAATTGCGGACCGGCCGGCGCGTTCTGTGGAGCACTACATCGACAAGCTCAACGTCGGCGATCGGCTTCACCTGCTGTCCACCGGCGACGACGAGCGGAGCATGGTGGGTGCCGCGTTCGACCTGTCGTACCGGGCGCTGCCGCCCAGGGCGCGAACCATGTTCTGCCTGCTCGGTGTCGCGCCCGGACACGACATCTCCGTGCCGGCCGCAGCCGCGCTGCTGGGTGACACCGTGCCCACGGCGGAACTCCTCATCGAGCAGTTGGTCACCACCCATCTCCTGGACGAGCACAGTCCGGACAGGTTCAGCCACCACGACCTTCTCCGCCTGTACGCTCGTCGACAGGCGCAGATCGAGATCACCAGTGAGATGCGGGGTGCCGCCCTGCGCCGGTTGCTGGCCCACTACCTGCACACGGCGGACTCCGCCGCCCGTCAGCTGTACCCGCAGATGTTCCGGCTGCGGCTTCCGGATCCACCCCCCGGCGTGCCGGTCGTTCCGTTCGACGATCACCAGGCGGCGCTGGGTTGGCTCGACAGCGAACGGCCAAACCTCGTGGTTCTCGCCAAGGTGGTCACCGACAGCGAGGTACGTCCGCTGATCTACCTGCTCGCCGACACGTTGCGTGGCTACCTCGCACTACGCCAGTACATGCACGACTGGTTCACGATTGCCGAGGCCGGTCTGGCCGCGGCGTGTGCCGAGGACAGCGCGATCGGGCAGGCGGCAGCACATCACAGCCTCGCGCAGGCGTGTCACAGCACCAAGCGCTACGCCAAGTCGATCACTCACCTGCGGCAGGCCTTCGCGCTGAGCGAGCAGGCGGGGTGGTCGGAGGGGCGCACGGCAGCGCTGTGCAACCTGGGCATCGTCTACAGCGACCTCGGCGATTTGGAGGCGGCTGTCGCGCACTTCACGCAGGCGTTGCACGCCAACGAGGCGAGCAACAGCCTCGCCGGCATCGCGGTCAACCTCAACAACCTCGGCGACGCGTACCGGCGCATGGGCAAACTTCCGGAAGCAGTCGACTACCTTGCCGCCGCGCTGGTTCGCTACCGCATGTTGAAGTCTCCGACCGGGCAGGCCAGCGTGTTGACCGCGTTGGGTGCGGTCCGTAGGGAACTGGGCCATCTCGCCGCGGCCACGAGTCTGATCAACGACGGTCTGGAGATTCACCGAGGCATCGGCGACCGTTACGGCGAGGCCACGGCCCTGATCGAGCTGAGCCGGGTGCGGGTCGACAGCGGTGTGGGTCAGGAAGCCCTCGACAGCGCGATCAAGGCACTTGAGCTGGGAAACGAACTCGGCGACCGCCAGATCGCAGCCGACGCCCACAACGCGATCGGGCAGGCGCACGCCCTGCAGGGCGACGAGCGGGCGGCCCTGGTTCACCACGAGAAGGCGCTTCTCTCTGCTCAGCAGGCCGGGTCGTTGCACCCGGAAGCGGAAGCCCTGATCGGGTCGGCGCTGCTGCTCGTCCGGACCGACCGTCGCGCCGAGGCCGCCGAGCGGGCGGGTCGGGCGTTGGAGGTGACCCGTCGAGCCGGCTATCGCAGCCTGGAGCGACGGGCCGCCGCCGCGCTGGAAGCAGCGCGGCGGCCCCGGCCCGCGACACTGGTGCCACGTCAGGGCAATGCCAGGGCTACTGGGGTGGGCGTCGGTGGCCGACATCCGGTCAATGGCCACGACGAGAGGTCGTGACCGACGCTCGGCACCTCGCGTGTCGATGCCGGTCAGTTGGGGCACGGTCGGGGCGGACCGGCGGCGCAGACGACGATCTGCAGGTGGCCGCCGGTCCCTGCCCGGGTTCAGCGGTTCGACGGTCAGTCGGCCGGGGCGGGTGGCACGCGCTCGAACCGGACCTTGCTCAGCCAGCCGGGTAGGTCGCTGAGTACGTACAGTTCGCCGTGCACATCCTTGTCGATGGCGGTCGGCTGGATGGGGAAGTTGCCGATGATGGCGGACTCGTAGCCGCCGGTGGGTTTGGGGCGTACGGCGAACGCGAGGGTCGAGCAGTAGTCACTGGCGACGTAGACCCCACGGGCCTCCGGGGTCGCGGACCCTCGGTACACCACGCCGCCGGTCACCGAGCAGCTTTCGGTCATGTAGTGCTCGTACTCGAAGACCGGGTCGGTGTATTTCACGCCCGGTCGGCACTGGTCCGGGTCGAACACCGGGGTGCCCTCCCGGCAGGACCAGCCGAGGTTCGCCCCGCGCTGCCACGGACGGATGTGGTTGATCTCCTCGACCAGGCCCTGGCCCACGTCGCCGATCCACAGTGAGTTGTCGGCCGGGTCGACGGAGAACCGCCAGGGGTTGCGCAGCCCGTAGAGCCAGATCTCGGGCCGGGCGTCGCGGGTACGGACGAACGGGTTGTCAGGAGGTACGCAGTAGGGCTTCGCCCCGCAGCTGCGGTTGACGTCGATCCGCACGATCTTGCCCAGTAGGGTGCTGAGGTCCTGGCCGGCCTTGTACGGGTCGTTGGCGTGACCGCCGTCGCCGAGCGACCAGTAGAGGTAGCCGTCGCGGCCGAACGCCACCTGTCCACCGTTGTGGTTGTTGTACTCGGCGTGCTCCTGGGTGAGCAGCACCTGTAGCCGCTCGGGGGCGTTGATCGGCAGCCGCGCCAGGGTCAGCGTGCCGTCCGGCAGGCTGGTGTAGGCCACGTAGAGCATCCCGGTCCGCGCGAAGTGCGGTGCGGGGGTGATGCCGAGGAGACCGCGCTCGTTGCCGGAGGTGTCGACGCGGGCGGTCAGGTCGAGCACCGGCTCGGCGGCCAGGCCGGTGTCGGGATGGTAGGCGCGGACGGTGCCGTTCTTCTCCGCGATCAGCATCCGGCCGTCTGGCAGCCCGGTGAGCGCGACCGGACGCTGGAGACCGTAGGCCACCTGTTCGGAGACCACGGTCAGTTCGGTGAGGGGCACCCCACCGGGGCGGGGTGTGCTGGCGGTGGCGGTGCCGGCCACCGGTGTCGGTGACAGCAGCGCGGTCAGGACTAGGACGAGCAACCCGGCCAGTACATGGGCTGGGCGCCAACGCCTTCGCGACATGTTCAGCTCCTCGAACAGATGGACTGGAGGACGCCTTCGGGGATCGCCCCACCCTACATCAACACGCATCGATGTCTCGCGTTGGTGGTCGGCAAATCGGGCGGCACGAGCAGCGTTCGACAGGTGGCCGCTGTTGCGTCGCCGGGTTCGCGCGATGTTTGCGTGCACATTGCGCCGAGTCGCTACCGCGTCAACGATGCGCACCGCTGTGTGGATCTCTGTGGAGCGAGACATCCAAGTCGGGACCGCTGCCGCTCGCCCCCGGTGACTGCTGCGTTGACCTTGACAAATATGGTTATTTCCAGGCTGCGGTGCGGAACTTCTTGAGCGCTCCGTAACTTTGTGGCAATCTCACTTTCATCGATGCGTAGCGTTGTCTCGTCTCCTGTGGTCCGCCCGGCGAAGCACCTGAGCCGACCGATGGTGTTAGCGCTAACCATCGACATGACGCGAACTATGGAGGTGCTGCAACACATGAAGAATCTCGTACATCCGAGCGGTGCGCCGCGACGACGGTGGTCCACCGGAGCGACCATGCGCTCCCTGGCGGTCGGGTTACTGGTGGCCGGGACGGTGCTGGTGCCGACCGGTGCCGCCAACGCGGGCACGACGCTGGGCGCCGCGGCCGCCGAGAAGGGCCGCTACTTCGGTGCCGCCGTCGGGACGTACAAGTTCAACGACAACACGTACATGACGGTGCTGAACCGCGAGTTCAACAGCCTCGTCGCCGAGAACGAGATGAAGTGGGACGCGACCGAGCCGCAGCGCGGCGTGTTCAACTACAGCGCCGGCGACCGCATCGTCAACCACGCCCGCTCGCGCGGGATGAAGGTACGCGGGCACACCCTGCTCTGGCACGCTCAGCAGCCCGGCTGGGCGCAGAACCTCTCCGGCGGCGACCTGCGCAACGCCGCCATCAACCACGTCACCCAGGTCGCCTCCCACTTCCGGGGGCAGATCTACTCGTGGGACGTGGTGAACGAGGCGTTCGCCGACGGCGGCAGCGGTGCCCGACGCGACTCGAACCTGCAACGCACCGGCAACGACTGGATCGAGGCGGCGTTCCGTGCCGCTCGGGCGGCCGACCCGGGCGCGAAGCTGTGCTACAACGACTACAACACCGACGGCATCAACGCGAAGTCGACGGGTGTCTACAACATGGTCCGCGACTTCAAGCAGCGCGGCGTGCCGATCGACTGCGTGGGCTTCCAGTCCCACCTGGGCACCACTCTTCCCAGCGACTACCAGGCCAACCTTCAGCGCTTCGCGGACCTGGGCGTCGACGTGGAGATCACCGAACTGGACATCACCCAGGGCGGCAACCAGGCCAACATGTACGCCGCCGTCACCCGCGCCTGCCTGGCGATCTCGCGCTGCACCGGCATCACCGTGTGGGGCGTACGGGACTGTGACTCCTGGCGTGGCGGCGACAACGCCCTGCTCTTCGACTGCGCGGGCAACAAGAAGCCGGCGTACACGGCGGTCCTCGACACGCTCAACGGCGGCTCGACCCCGCCCACGAACCCGACCGGCAACCGGCTGCGCAACGAGGCATCAGGTCGCTGCCTGGACGTCAACGGGGCGAACTCGGCCAACGGATCGCAAATGATCATCTGGGATTGCCACAACAACGCCAACCAGCAGTTCACCCAGAACGGGCGGGCGCTGCAGGTGATGGGCAAGTGCCTGGACGCGCCGAACAACGCCTCCGCCGGCACCCAGGTGCAGATCTGGGACTGCAGCGGCGCGGCGAACCAGCAGTGGGTCTTCAACAGCAACGGCACGATCAGCAACGCGCAGACCGGGCTGTGTCTCGACGTCAACGGCGCCGCCACCGCCAACGGCAGCGCGGTGATCGTGTGGAACTGCCACGGCGGCGGTAACCAGCGCTGGTCCCGGGCCTGAGCTGACGAGCAGGCATGACGGTCGGCACCGTAATGAAGGGAACGACGATGGCCAGATCCCGAACGAGTCGCTACCTGACCCGGGTACTCGCCTGCGCCATGGTCGCGCTCGGCGCGGTGCCGACCGCCGTGCTCGCCGGTGCCTCACCGGCCGCCGCGGACACCACTGCGTTCCGCGGCGTCAACTGGGCACGGCTGGGAGACAACTTCCACGGCGGACCGCTGGTCCTGCACGGGCTGAGCAGCTCCGACAGCTACGCCACGGTTCAGGCCAAGGCCAACGCCATCTACACCGGATTCCAGAACAACCTGGGCGCCAACACCGTCCGGCTTCCGATCAACACCTACACCGTCGGTACGGCCTGGTGGAACTCGTACACCGGCGCGATCGACGCCGCCACGGCGAAGGGCCTCAAGGTCGTCCTCTCCTACTGGGACGACGGGGTGGCCGCCAGCGGCGGGCGGATCGTCAACACCGCCGCCTTCAACACCATGTGGAACACCGTGGTCGCCCGGTACGGCAGCAACCCGCTGGTGTACTTCGAGCCGATGAACGAGCCGGGCGGGCACAGCGCCGCAGACTGGGCCAACGTGGTGAACGACTGGCTCAACGCCCGTCCGTCGGTCCCCCGTGACCGGGTCTTCGTCAGCGGTGCCGGGCTGAACACCGACATCAAGTCGATGTGTGCCGACCGGCGGCTCGACGGGACGCTGGTGTCGCTGCACCACTACACCTTCTTCAGCGGTGCGAAGACCTACGACCAGTGGGTGACGTTCCTCCGGGACGCGATCGGCTCCTGCGCCGCTCGTACCGTCATGGACGAGTTCGGCGCGCCGATGGACACCGGGCTCAACTACCACGACGCCGCCAGCGCCGACAACTTCGTACGCTATTTCCGCGCCACCGCCGACGTGCTGCGCGAGTTGCGGATCGGCTCGATCTACTGGCCGGGTCTGGGCGGCAAGGTCACCGCCGGCCAGGGTGACGACTGGTACGCGATGCAGAAGCTGCACGGCACCGGCACCAACCTCACCCTGAGCACCCCCAACGCGAGCGGTCTCAACCGTCTCCGGCATGCCTGGGGACTGGGCGACGGTGGTGTCCCCCCGGACGCGGTCAGTCTGCTGCGCAACGTCGGCACCGGGCAGTGTCTGGACATCCCGGGTGCCACCACCGCCAACGTGCAGGTCCAGGTGTATCCCTGCAACACCAGCGCCGCCCAGCGATGGACGTTGACGGCCGGTGGCCAGATCACCGCTCTCAACGGTCAGCGGTGCCTCGACGCGTACAACCGGGGAACCACGAACGGCACCGTCGTCGGCACGTACGCGTGCAACGGCGGCGACAACCAACGGTGGACCGTCGGCGGCGACGGCACGATCCGTGGTGCGCAGTCCGGCCTCTGCCTGGACGTGAACGTCACGACCTCCAAGGTCCAACTCTGGTCCTGCTGGGGTGGCGACAACCAGAGATGGCAGGTGCAGCAGGGCTGACCCGACCCGTAACCACCAAGGATGTCTCCGGCCGTAGGCGGAATCGCGACCGGGCGCTGTTGATCAGGATTCCGGCGACTCGGCTGCCGCGCGTTGAGGCGCAGGCCGCACCCAAGGGCGTGGGCCACACAAGGCGTGGGCCACACCGCGAGGCGGGTCTGTCGACGGAGGTAGAGGGAGCAGAAATGAGATCCTTTGTCCAGGGGAGACATTCCCTAGTCGCGTTGGCGGTCCTCGTCTCCGCCGTGCTGCCGGCCGTCGTCGCGGACCAGGCTCCGGCACAGGCCGCGGTCCAGGAGACGCTGTACGTCGCACCGAACGGCAACGACGCCAATCCCGGCACGATGGCGGCGCCGTTCCGTACGCTCCAGCGTGCCCGGGACGTGGTCCGCACGAAGACCGCGACCATGACCGGCGACATCCAGGTCTACCTCCGTGGTGGCAGCTACCCGGTCGGCAGCACCATCGAGTTCGGGCCGAACGACTCCGGTGCCAACGGCCACCGGGTGGTGTACGCCGCCTACCCGAACGAGACGCCGATCCTCGAAGCCGGTGTGCAGGTGACCGGCTGGACCCAGCACAACGGGAACATCTGGAAGGCCCCGCTCGACCGGGGCAACAAGTTGCGCGCGCTCTACGTCAACGGTCGGCGGGCGCACATGGCGGCCAAGACGATCACGTCGGGCGGGTGCCACGGCCAGTACACCATCAACGCGGGGCAGGCCGACTGGGCCTGGGAGTCGGGTTCGCAGTGCGCGGGCGCGAGGTACAACACGGCCGACTTCCCGGCGATCTCCCAGAACCAGGACGACATCGAGATCGAGACGGCCACCACCTGGACCACGGCCATCGTGGGTGTGCGGCAGGTGACCACCGAGGGCGGCAGCCGCGTCGCGCTGTTCCAGCAGCCGGGTGCCGCGATCGCGCAGGGTGCGTTCAACGGCAACGCCCAGATCAATGGTAGCCACAAGGTCATGAACGCCTACGAGTTCCTGGACGCGCCGGGGGAGTTCTACTTCGACAAGTCCAGTCGGACGCTCTACTACTACAAGGCCAGCGCCGACAACATGGCCACCGCCACGGTCTTCGCGCCGAACAACGTGACCACGGTGCTCCGGATCGCGGGCACCTCGACCAGCAACCACGCCCGTAACATCACCTTCTCCGGGCTCACCGTGCGGCACTCCGACTGGAACCTGTTCAACGTCGCGGGCTCGGTCTACAAGCAGGCGCAGCAGGGCAACCTCGGTGCCTTGGCGTACGCGCGGGGCAACTTCCACGTCTACTACTACCGCAACGTCGACGTCACGCCCGGGATCGTCCACGTCCAGAACGCCGACGGGATCCGGTTGGAGCGCAACCGCATCGAGCACACCGGCGCCGACGGCATCAACCTGGTCAACGACGTGGTGAACTCGCAGCTGATCGGCAACTTCACCAACGACGTCGCCGGAACGGCGATCAGCGTGGGTCACCCGCAGCACGTCTACGTCGGCGACCACACGTCGAGCAACCGGGAGAAGTACCCGGCCCAGGTCGAGGGGCTCCCGAAGAACATCGAGATCAAGAACAACTACGTCTACGACAGCGCGGTGCTGTTCAACGGGCACGGCGCGGTCGCGGCGTACTTCGCCGATTCGCTGACGGTGCAGCACAACCGCATCGAGAAGACGCCGTGGGCCGGCATCACGCTCGGTTGGGGCTGGTGGAACTTCGACGGATCCTCAGGATCGATCGCGCCCAACCGGCCCACCACCACGGCGAAGAACAACACCATCAGCCACAACCACATCATCGACACGGTGCAGCGGCTCAGCGACACGGCGCCCATCTACACCCTGGGCAGCCAGCCGGGGACCACCATCCACGACAACTATCTCCAGGGGGTCCCCGCCGGTCACAAGTACGGACTCCACCCGGACGAGGGCTCGGCGTACATGACCTTCCGGGACAACGTCCTGAGTGTGGACAAGAACATCACCTGGATGATCAACTCCGACGACTTCGGACGTAAGCACGACCTGAGCATCACGCAGACCTACGGTCCCATCAACAAGGTCTCCCAGAAGAACCTGCCCAACAGCACCATCCACGACATCATCGTCTCCTCCGACTACGTCTGGCCGGCAGCCGCCTACGGGATCGCGGTCAACGCGGGACTCCAGGACGCGTACCGGGACATCACCCAGCCGCGCAACCTGCCGATGCAGGACTACGTCCTACCGGCCAGCACCTTCGTCGGCAGCGGCACCTCCTCGATCCCGATCCGCAGCAGCGGCGACGCGACCAGGTCGCTCTGGCTGGCGCCCTCCGGTACCACCAACTTCGCCGCCGGGCCGACGATGACCAGGGCGGACGGTAACGCCACCTCCATCGCGGTGCCGACGGCGTCGGGTGACTACCGGCTCTACGTCGTCGACGCCCTCGGCAACCGATCGGCGGAGTCGACGTCGATCGTCAGGCGGCAGGGCACCGGCAGCACGCAGGGCGACCAGCTCGTGGGTGGCCAGTCCGGCCGGTGCGTCGAGATCCCCGGTGCCTCCACCACCAACGGCACCCAGACGCAGCTCTGGGACTGCTCCGGCGGAGCGCACCAGCGGTGGACCTACACCGCCAGCAAGCAGCTGACCGGGTACGGCAACAAGTGCCTGGACGCCAACGGGGCGGGCACCACCAACGGCACCACGGTCATCATCTGGGACTGTCACGGCGGCCTCAACCAGCAGTGGAACATCAACGCCAACGGCACCATCACCAACGTCCTGTCCGGACTGTGTCTGGACGCCAACGGTGCCGCCACCGCCAACGGAACAAAGATCATCCTTTGGTCCTGCAACGGCGGCGCGAACCAGCAGTGGAGTCGGCGGTCCTGAGATCACCGGCCTCGAGGGCGGGCACCTGCTGGCCACCCCCGAGGCCGGCCCCTGATCAGCCATCGCCGTCGCGTCTACGATCGGCCCGTGACAAGATCCCTCGATCGCATCGCCCTCATCTCCGACGTCCACGGCAACCTGACCGCCCTGGAGGCGGTGCTGGCCGATATCGACGCACGCGGGATCGAGCGGATCTTCAACCTCGGTGACTACGTCGGCAAGGGGCCGCGCGGCCGGGAGGTCATCGAGGTCTGCCAGGAGCGCTGCGAGGTCAACATCCTCGGCAACTGGGACGACTTCCTGCCCGACCCGGACCGCACCTACGACAGTGAGGCGATCGCCTGGTGGCTGGCGCAGCTCGCCGACGGCCAGGGTGACTGGCTGCGCGGTCTGCCGTTCTGCCACGACTTCCTGATGAGCGGTCGGCAGGTGCGCCTGTTCCACGCGTCGGCGACCAGCGTGCACCGCCGGGTGCGGTTCGACCACGACGAGGCCGAGTTCCTCGGCATGTTCGCCAACACCCCGGCGACCGGCGACGGGCCGGTGCCCTCGGTGGTGGGCTACGGGGACACCCACGATCCGTTCTACGAGGTGGACCGCGACCGTCGCACCCTGTTCAACACGGGCAGCGTCGGCAACGCGATAGACGACCCGACCCCGGTGTACGTGATCCTCGAAGGCGTCCTCGGCTCGACGTCCGACGCGCCGTTCTCAATCCAGTTCGTCCGGGTCCCGTACGACGTGGAAGCCGAGTTGGCGGTGGCGGCCCGGCTGGGCATGCCGGAGCTGGAGGGGTACGTCTCCGAGCTGCGGCACGGCATCTACCGGGGTGAGATGCATGACCCGGACGGACCGAAGTACCACCGGCGGCCGGTGCCGCGGGTGTCCTGACCGGCGCCCGACGGGCCGGTTCCCGCACCTCGCCAATCCGCGCCTGGCGCGTGCGGCCGAGCAATTCCGTGGAACTTTCATCTTTGTCGTACGCGGAGAAATGACGGATAGTCGTCATCGGGCGACGACGACTGTCCACTCTGCACCAACTGCCGGATTCGAATGGCTCGGCTGCGCAATTCGGTACGCGATGTGGGTGGCGTGACGGTATTCACCGGAGTAAGGTCTGCCCCTACCGCTGAGTGGTTCACTGCCTGAAACGCGGCCCGCTGCCTGCCTTAGGAAATCAGTTCCGGGTGGACCGGGCCGCGATTTTGCCCTGTTCGGCACCATGGAGGAGTTTCCGTGCAGCAGGATATGGTGCAACCTTCCGACGATCACCAGAATCAGATGACCGGCAATTCGCCGCTGGCGCCGGTGCGGCCGTCCGCGCCTGCTGGTGACACCCCCGGCCCCGACGGGACAGGTGGCCGCCTGGCCAACCGCCCGCCCGGCTATCCGAACGCGATCGTCTGGCTCCGCGTCGGGATCCTGCGTGACTGGCGCGGTGTGCTGGGGTCCTTTATCGCTGCCTGGTTCTATGTGCCGGTCGCGTTGTTCAACGCGGTGGTGCTCGCGGCGGTCGCGGGTATCGCCCTGGCGTTCACCGGCGGTGGATTGTTCGCGGATCTGATCCCGGACCAGGTTCGCGACGCCCCGATCGTCGGTCGACTGGTCAGTTCCTTCATGGAACAGTCCGGTGGTGCGATAGGCGCTTTCGTCGGTGCCGGTATCGCGTTCCTGGCCGGTCTGCTGATGGTGCCGATCCTTCGTTTCGGTGGGGTGGACAGCGGCGTCTCCCTGATCGCCCAGCTAGCTGGAATGGCGGCTGCCGCCATTCTGGTGGGTGTGCTCTACACCTTGTACCGGGTGCTGTTCGAGCATCGACTGCTGCGGGTGTCGGGCGCGCGCGAACTCAGCCGCCGGGAGCGGGAACTGATCATGCCGATTCTGCACGAGTGCGCCGAGCGGCTGGGTCTGCCCGGGGTGCCGCGGCTGCTGGTCGAGGACGACCTGGTCAGCACGAATGCCCGCACCTACGCCCGGCACATCGTCGTCACCACCGGTCTGCTCACCGATCCGCGTGACGAGATCGCCGCGCTCCTGAGCCACGAGTTGGTGCACTGGCGTACCGGCGACGAGATCACCTCGGCCTTCGTCCGGGGTGTCGGCCTGCCGCTCGTGCTGGTGCACGCCGTGCCGACCTGGCTGATGCGTAAGTTCCCCCACCCGGCGACGAACCTGTTCGTCTTCGTCTTCTTCTGGCCGGTCCTGCTGACCATGAAGTACCTGGTGCAGCCACTGCACCGAGCCGACGTGCGGGCGGCCGAGTACCGGGCGGACCTGGGTGCGGTGGTGACCGGACGTACCGAGGAACTGCGGGCGATCCTCGAACGCCGCAAGTCGTTCGAGAGCGGGCGCAGCGGCTGGGACGAGGCCGTCTGCGCCGAGCATCCGCCGAACGAGTTGCGGCTGGAGCGCCTGGAGACGGTACGCGCGGGCCACGAGCCCTCGGCACCGGAGGAGCCGCCGAGGCGGGTGATCGGCACCAAGGAACTGTTCGGCGGCGACGACCCGGTCGACCTGCGGCGTCCGGCCGTCATCGGTGGGGTCGTGCTGCTCTCCTTCTGCCTGATCTCCAGCCTGCTGGGTATCGTGCAGTGGAGCCTCTTCCGGCCGGAGGCCGCCGTCAACGGGTACTTCTCCGCCCTCGCCGACCGCGACGTGGACGACCTCGCGGGCTGGCTGAGCCCCGAGATCGAGGCGACGGTACGCAACGACACCCTGCTCGCCGAGTTGATCAAGTCGACCGACTACCAGCCGCCCAAGAACGTCGACATCCGGGACATCGAGCGCGACGACGACCTCGCGACCGCCAAGGTCTCCTTCGATCTCGGGGAGATCCCGGTGGAGACGGAGGTGATGCTCCGGCGTGACGAGGACTCGACGCTCGGTGTTTTCAAGGGCTGGCACGTGTTGGGTGGCGTCTTCGCCCTCACCGTCGCCGCCGACCAGGAAGGTCTCATGATCAACGGCGTGTCGGTGCCGACCAGCCCACAGGAGCAGACGGTGCGCTCGGTGCCCGGCATGTACGTGGTGACGGCAGCGTCCAACCCGCTCAGTGAGGTGGCGCCGCAGTACCTCACCGTGCTGCCCGGCTACATGTCCGAGACGCTGATCCAGGCGATTCCGGAGTTGAAGCCCGCCGCCCACGACACCATCCAGGCGCAGGTGAGGGCGTACCTGGACGAGTGCGCGCGGCAGACGGTGGCCGCACCGCAGGGTTGCCCCTTCCGGCTGTCCGGTTACTCGAGCGCCGAGAACATCACCTGGAAGATCATCTCCTATCCCGAGCCGCAGATCGAGATCCTCGGCCCGACCGCCGCGCGGCTCTCGACGCCGTACGAGGGGCAGGGCCAGGCGGAGGTGAGCGGCACCTACGAGTCGTACTTCGGCAAGGACGAGTTCACCGAGCGCCGCTCGATCACCGTCACCGGTGTCGTCACCGTCACCGGAGACGAACTCACCTTCCAGCCCGACGTCGAGGAATGAACAGGAGCATCGGATGAGTGGTGCGTACCCGCCGTCTCGGCAGGCCGTCCGGCTTCAGATGATCACCCAGCTTCGGCAGCCGGCCCAGGTGTCGCTCGTCGACTGGATCCACCGCCGCCCGGAGTACCGCACGGCAGTACGGGACCTGGGCAGGCGCACCGGCGGACGGGCCGGCTTCAGCGAGGCCGTCATCATCGCGGTGGTGGCACAGAGCCTGCTGCCTGGCCTCTTCACCCTGCTCCAGACCTGGTTGAGCCAGCAGCCCAGCGGGGCCAGCGTCCGGATGCGGATCGGCGAGTCCGAGGTGGAGGTCCAGGTGACCGGCCGCACCGATCCCCGGCAACTGCTGGACCAGGTCAGCCGGGCCCTCCGGGAGAACCGGGGCCCAGAGCCTCCGCAGCCCGGGTCCGACGCCGCATAGGTCGACGAGCCCGCCACCCGAGCCGTCAGAAGAGGGTGGCGGGCTCGACCTTGATCGGCTCGGGCAGCGGCGCCAGCCCGGGTACGCGGTCGCGTACCTCGGCGTGGAACCGGCGGGCCAGCGTCGGCGCGTCGGCGTTGTCCGGGGTGTGGATGAAGACGGTCGGCGACCGGCCCTCACGCAACCAGGTGGCGGTCACGTCGACCCACCGCCGCCAGCCGTCGACGGTGCGGGTGGGGTCGTCGCGGCCGAGGTAACGGACGATCGGCCGGTCGGTGAGCGCCTCGGTGCGCAACGGCATCCTCGGCTTCTTCGTCCAGGCGTCCCGCTCGGCGTCGCTGGTCGGCGGCTCGGCGAAGAACGCGGTGGTGTCGAACGGGATCCATTCGGCGTCGGTCTCGGCCAGCGCCGTCTCCAGCAGCCGGGTCGCGCGGGGGTCGGTGAAGAACGCCGGGTCGCGGACCTCCACGGCGGGTCGGTGGCCGGCCGGTAGGCGACGCAGGAAGCGGGCCAGCGTGGGCACGTCGTCCGGGCCGAACGAGCCGGGCAACTGGACCCAGAGGGCGTACGCCCGGGGGCCGAGTGGCTCGATCGCGTCGAGGAAGGCGCGCATCGGCTGGGCGACATCGGTGAGGCGGCGTTCGTGGGTGACCACCTTCGGCAGCTTGACCACGAAGCGGAAGTCGGGGGCGGTCTGCTCCGCCCAGGAGGCGACCGCCTCGCGGGTCGGTGTGGCGTAGAAGGTGGTGTTGCCCTCGACCGCGTCGCACCAGCCCGCGTAGTGCCGGAGGCGCTCGTGCGCGGCAAGCGGGTGGGGGAGCAGCCGGCCCTGCCAGGACCGGTGGGTCCACATCGCACACCCGACATGAAGTCGCATGGCCGTCTGGTACCTCCCAGCCTCGGTACACCAGTCGTTTTCGCTGAGCAGCGGCGATCGGACGTACCGTATCCAAAGCCGGATGTCGGACGGTCGGCGGGCGTCCGGACGAGCCGGGGCGGCTCGTCCCGTCGCCGCCGTGCCGTCACCGGCCGGTCTGGTCGCCTCCGACGGCGTCGTCCGACGTGCGGTCCGCGATGAAGTCGAGGACGCGCCGGTTGACCAACTCGGGACGCTCCAGCGAGAGACCGTGACCAGCCCCGGCCACGATCTCCGCCCGGACCGACGGAATCAGCGCCTGGGCCCGGGCCACCGCCTGCCGTGGTCGCAGCAGTGAACTGCGCTCGGCCACCAGGAGCAGCACCGGCACCGGGATCGCCCGCAGTTCGTCGTCGTCGAGCCGGCGGGCCGCGGGACGCCGCGTCCGCCAGTGCCGTGCGGCGATCATGACGGGTGCCAGTTGCTCCGGAGACTCGATGAGCGCGTGGTTGGCCAGCAGTCGGGCGAACCAGGCCCGGGTACGGCGCGGTGCCAGCGTGGCCAGGGCACCCGCCAGGACGTTGACGTAGAACTTGAGCGGGACCTTCTGGAGCCCGCCCGGGTCGAGCAGGGTGATCGACGCCAACCGGTCGGGTCGGTGCACCGCCGTGGCCAGCGCCAGGAATCCGCCGTACGACATCCCGACCAGGTGGACGCCGCTCAGGTCGAGGGCGGCGAGCGTCTCGTCGAGCCAGGCGGCGCTCTCGGTCGTGCCCACCACCGGACGTCGTTGCACGCTGCGTCCCGGGTCGTCGATGGTGTCCAGCGCGTACACCGGGTGGTGCGTGCCGAGTGCGGCGACCTGGGGATACCAGTTCGAGGAGTTGCCCTGGGCGCCGTGCAGCAGCACCACCGGTGCGCCCTGCCCGTCGCCGTGGTGGTGCACGTGGACGGTGCCGAAGCTCGTCTCGACGTCGAACTCCTGTCGGGCCTGCGGCCAGGACCGCATCGCCACGTCGTACGCCTGGAGGAATTTCTCTCTCGCCTGGTCGTTGACGAACCGTCCGACGCCGGGATCTCTGGTGCCTGTCACATGGCCTCCCCACCGAGTTTTGATAGTACGATCGTACAGTACAGTCGTACCATCAAGGCGGAAGGGTGATGGGGCGCATGCCGAAGCTGGCCGACCACGAGGAACGACGAGCTCTGATCGTCGCCGCGCTACTGCGCATCGCGGCGAATCGAGGTCTGCACGCTGCGAGCATGCGGACGGTCGCGGCCGAGGCGGGCGTCTCGGTCAGTACCGTGCAGTACTACTTCGGGACCAAGGAGCGGTTGCTCTTCGCGGGGCTGCAACATCAGGCCGAGGTGGTCGGCCAGCGGATCGAAGCCGGGCTGGCGGCCAACGCGGGGGGCGGTGTCCGCAACCGCCTGTACGCCTGGTTGGTGCAGCTCATCCCCGTCAACGAGCAGCAGCGGGCCGGTTACACCGTATTCGCCGCCTACCACGCGCTCGCCCTGACCGATCCGGCGTTGGCCGAGCAGTCCTACACCAGAGGTTCCGCCGAACTGGAAGTGGTGCTCCGCGGACTGCTAGCCGACGCGGAGCAGGCGGGTGAGCTTTCCCCGGGCCGGGACGTCGGCGCGGAGGCGGGCAACCTGCTGGCCTTGGCGACCGGACTGGCCGACAGCGTGATGGCGGGCATGCGTACGCCGGAGGCCGCGATCGCCCTGCTCAATTATCAGTTGGACCAGTTGTTCGTCGCCGCGTCCTCGAGGTCAGCCGCTGCCGCTCGACGCCCCTGATGGACGATTTCGGCAGATGCGCGGCTGGCGTGCCGTCGCTACCGGAGGTTCACCCGGCGGCGGCGCGGTCCACGGTGACGGAGGAGACGCCGCCGGTGGCGTCGATGTCGTAGCGGTCGGTCGCGGCGTTCCACTCCGGCGGGGTGAAGGTCGTTCCGCTGGCCACCCCCGAGTGGGTGGTGCCGTCGATGGTGACCGAACCGGCGCCGCCACCGGCGCGTACCCGCACGGGGGCGTTGTCGGCCAGCCGGACCACGACCTGGCTCGCCCCGCCGCCGAGCAGGGTCCGTTGCGTTCCCTGTGGCGCGGGCAAGGTCAGTTCGATCCGGTTCGCGCCGGCGGTGAACTCGACGTCACCGAGCCGCGCGCCGCGTAGGTCGAGGTGCTGCTCCTTCGCGCCACCGCTGAGCCGCACGTGCCAGCGGACCGACTCGGCCAGCACCACCTCCACCACCGCCGGGCCGTCCCGGTCGGTGCCGCGCAGGCTGGTCAGCAGGCTCGCGTCGGTACGGGAGACGACGGGTCGGACGTTCGCGTCGCGGGGCGTGGACACCCGGTACGCGTCGTCGCCGAGGTCGGCGGTGCGTACCCGGACCACGTCCGCGCCGTCGAGCAGGACGAAGGTGGCCTCGCGCAACTCGCCGGTGGCGCCGGTGACGACGTGCCCGTTGCGGCCGTCGCCTCGGACCGTCACCCACGTCCAGGTGGCGACCACCACGACGACAACGACCAGCAGGACCGCCCCGAGCAACCACCACAGCCGTCGCCCGCCGGTCGTCAGAGCGTCGTTCACGTCGCCTCCAGGTGTGTTCGGTGCCGCACGGCCTGATACCCACCGCGCCCGTCACCGACTCTTACGAAGCAGACGTCCGGTGGGCTCACCGCCCAGTGGAGGTGAGCCCACCTGTCGATCGTGGACGGTTCGGGTCAGGCCCGGGACCGCGGACGTTGGCGTGCAGGATGGACCTGCTCGCAGGTGGCGGGTCGGATGTGCTGGTGAGGCGGATGGAGAGCGCTCTCCATCCGAGATTGTCGATCTCGTGACATTTAGTCAAGGTTGTTAGCAGGTCTTGCCAGGGAAGGTTGGATCGTCAACCACGGGTTGACGATCCGATGCCGTCAACCTAAGGTTGACGGCATGACTGAACCTCTGAAGATGAGTAGCCCCGTCCGGCTCGACGACCTGATCCAGGTCATCAAACAGGCCCACTCCGACGCGCTCGACCAACTCGCCGACGCGGTGCTGGTGGCCGACCACATCGGTGATGTCGCCGACCACCTGATCGGCCACTTCGTCGACCAGGCCCGCCGCTCCGGGGCGTCCTGGACCGAGATCGGTCGCAGCATGGGGGTGAGCAAGCAGGCCGCCCAGAAGCGCTTCGTGGCCGGGACGATGGATCCGCAAGAGGGCTTCCAGCGGTTCACCCCGCGCGCCCGCAACGTGGTGATGGCCTCGCAGAACGAGGCGAAGGCCGCCGGTAACGCCGCGATCGCCCCGGTTCACGTGGTGCTCGGTCTGCTGGCCGAGCCGGAGGCGTTGGCCGCGAAGGCACTCGTTGCCGGCGGCGTGTCGGCCGAGGCCGTGCGCGAGGCCGCCACGGCCGCACTACCGCCGTCGTCGGACGAGGTCCCGGACATGATCCCGTACGACGCGGCGGCCAAGAAGGTCATGGAGTTGACCTTCCGAGAGGCGCTGCGACTCGGGCACAACTACATCGGCACCGAGCACATCCTGCTGGCCCTGCTCGAACAGGAGAACGGCGATGGGGTGCTCACCGGTCTCGGCGTGGACAAGGCCGCCGTCGAGGCGTACGTCGCGGCGGCCCTGGCCAAGCTGCGGACGTTCGAGTAAGCGGTCAGGACTCGACAGGGAAGCCGTACCGGGCGGCGTGCTCGGGGTCAGCCGGATCGATCTGGCGCAGCCCGGCGTCGGCGAGGCGCTTGTTCACCTCGTCGAGTCGTTCGCGCACCAACCGGGCCTCCTCCTCGGTGACCCGCCCCCGGTGCGGCCGACCCGCGTGCTCGATGGTGCCGTAGTCGATCCGCTCGGCGCTGCGGCGGGACTTCGGCGGGCGTACCCGCTCTGCGGTCTTCAGTAGCTGCGCCATCGGCACGTCGGTGGCCATCGCGTCGAACTCGCTCGCGGTCAACACCACCCGGCGCGGCTCGCCGTGGCCGTGCCGGTCGTGGATCTCCACCACCGCCACGTCCAGTGCCGCGTCGTCGATGCTCTCGACCTCCACCGGGGTGGCGTCCAGTTGCACGGGCCCGGCGACCAGGTCAGGGTGCTCAAGGACGACGACGCGTACCGCCTCGTCGTCGGCACCCAGCACCGTGCCGCTGAAGTCGGAGACGTGGATCGTCTTCTTGCCCATGGATGTGCCAGCTCCTGTCGTGACGGTCGAAGGACCAGCCGACGTTACCCGACAGGTGTGCGAAAGCGCGCGTGGGCTCGCTGGTGGGTCAGTGTGGGTTCAGGTGGTGACGTGCGGCCCCGGCCGGCAGGCTGTTCAGCTCGCGCCAGGAGAGCCTGCCCGGACGGCTGCGCCGATCCCGATACCGCGCCTGGGTCGGAAAGCGGCCGGTGCTTCCGTGGTGGTGCCAGGGGCGCTCGGCGTCCTGGTGAAAGCGGTCCTGTGGCTGTTTCGGCATGTCCCTACCGTTCCAAACAAAGGTGTCCATGTATGGAAATGGATATGACGGACGGTCGATCGATCAGGTTCCCCGGATTGCGCCTACCTACGCCCCGGACTCGTGGCGTCGTCGTACGGTGAGCGGCGTCGGCGGTGACGGACCGGGAGGTGTTGATGCTCGACCGGCGGCTCTACCGGCACCTGGCGACCTGGCTGGGGCAGTGGCCGGCCGGGCCGGGCCTGCACGTCGTCGGTTCCGGTCGGCGTGCTCGACCCGCCTGGGACGGCCGGCTGCGCCCCGCCGTCGCGGTCCACGCGGGCGCCGACGGCGTGCTCTCCGTGGCCCCCGACCGGGTCGCGGCCGTACGCGAGCTGGCGCGCCACCGGGACGGCCTGCTGGACGCGCTGCCCAGGGCGGTCGGATATCCCGGCTGGGCGGTGCACGACGACGTGTTCCGGTGGAGTGTCGCGCCGGCAGCACTGCCGGAGGTGGGCGTCTGGGTGCCGCCCACCGCCGCCGGGCTGCCCTCCTGGCTGCGGCTGTTCGACCGGCCGGTGCTCGTCGTGCGCGACCACCGGGGCCGTTACCTGGCCGGTGTCGGGATCAAGCGGCACGACCGGTACGGACACGAGCTGGCGGTGGGCACCGTACCGGCGGCCCGAGGGCGCGGACTGGCCAGACGGCTGGTGGCCCAGGCCGCCCGTCGAGTCCTCGACGACGGTGCCGTGCCGACCTACCTGCACGACCGGCGCAACGTCGCGTCGGCGCGGGTGGCGGAGGCCGCCGGATTTCCCGATCTCGGCTGGCGGTCCTACGGCGTCTACCCGAGCTGAACGCGGACCGGCAGGGCGCGGACCGTGGATCCCGGGCCGGATCCACGGTCCGCAGCCTCCCCCCCAGGTCCGCGTGCGGCTCCAGTGCCGATCACGCTACGTATTCAGAAACCGCTCGGCAAGCCGACGCCACTGTCGCCTTGCTGTCCAATTGTGGACTTGACCTGCGGCTTAGCGTCTTCCTCGCGTGTCGCCCGTCAGTGACGCAGAGTGTGAATAAGATTGACGACCTGCTGGGTGACCGGTCGCAGGACGCGCAGCCGCGACAGCGCCACCAGCCGGTCGACCAGTGGCACCGCGCCGTCGATCAGCTGCCGGGTGCGGGCCTGTCCCGGCGAGCGGTCGTAGACCCAGAAGAGGACCACGCCCATGTACGCGAGCCAGAGCAACTCGGGCAGTTGGCGGCGCAGTTCCGGATCGACCTTGGCGGTGGAGCCGGACAACACCTCGGCGTAGAGGGCGATGGACGCCTCGCGGGGCCCGGAGGACTCCGGCGAGAAGGGACTCAGCGGTGAGGTGGGTTCCGCGGCGGTCTTGAAGAAGCTCGCCGCGAACTCGTGTGACGGGGTCAGCACGTCGATCCCCGCGTGCAGCACACCGGCCAGCCGGGCGGCGAAGTCGGTCTCGCGTTCGAGTACCGGCCGGGCCGCCGCCCGGTGCTCCGTCTGCATCCGGGCGTAGAACTCCTGGATCAGGTGTTCCTTCGACTGGAAGTAGTAGTAGGCGTTGCCGACCGCGACCCCGGCCTCCGTCGCGATGGCGCGCATGGTGGTGCGGGCGTAGCCGCGTTCGCGGAACAGCCGCATCGCGGTCTCCAGGATCAGCTGCCGCGTCTGCTCGCCCCGGACGGTCGCCGCCTCACCCGCAGCGGTCGTCGGCACAGTCTGGTCGGTCATTCCGGTCACCGTATCCCGCCGGGCGGCCGGTCGGCTCCGGCGATGGTTCTCGGAGGCGTTCGCGTACTGCGGAGGCGGCAGCCACCACCCGTCGAGCCAGTGGCAGCAGGTGCGGGCGGGCCAGCCGGTAGGCCAGGTCCCGGTGGTCGGCCAGCGCCCACAGGCAGGCGAACCAGGCCCCGTCGCCCGCGTACACCTCCCCGGTGTCGGCGATCACCGTGAGATCGCGCAACGTCGCGTCGTGGTCGAGGCCCGGGAAGCGCAGCCGGGCCGCCGCCGAACCGGCCGGCAGGAACTCCAGTGGTACGAGCTGTGCGCGCGACGCCAGCCAGTCCCGCGCGGCCCGGCACAGTGGGCAGTGCGCGTCGTAGAGCACCGTGAGGCCCCGGATGTCGTCGCCCGCGTGCGTGGCGTCCGGCAGCCCCGCCATCCCGCTCTGGTCCGGCGTCGTCATCGGCCCGGCGGATTGGGCGGGGTGGCCGGGCCCGGCGTGGCTGGTCCGGCTTGCTGGCCCGGCGTGGTGTGTCCGGTCGGCTGGCCGGGGGCGGCTGGGCTGGTCGGCTGAACCGGTGCGGCGGGGCCGGTCGACTGGCCCGGCGTGATGTATCCGGTCTGGTTCGGTGCGGTGGGTTGGCCCGGTGCGGGTGGGCCGGTGCCCGGTCGGTGCGGCATCGGCGGGTAGGGGTGCTGGATCGGCAGCCGGGCGACGGGGGCCAGCGGTGGGTGGAGGGCGACCTGGCGCAACCGGTTCCGCCGGTACCGGCCGAGGGCGAAGACGTTGAAGAAGTGCAACGCGCCGAGTACGAGCAGCACCAGCCCGATCTTCAGCGAGAGTTCCTCCATCGCGGCGCTGGTCGAACCGATCGACCCGGAGTGTCGCATCGCCACCGTGACGTAGCCGAGGTTGAGCAGGTAGAAGCCCACCACGAGCAGGTTGTTCACGGCCCGTGCCAGCCGTTGGTCGGCGAACACCTCGTCGAGGAAGACCAACCCGTTACGCGTCAGCGCCCGCGCCACCCAGATGGTCAGGCCGATGCTGACCGCCAGGTAGACCAGGTACATCCAGACCTTGATGTCCATGTGTCGGCCCAATCTTGAACGTGTTCAACTTGACGACGTCAGCGTACGACGTGAGTTGAACACGTTCAAGACGGGTTACCGGGTGAGACCCAACACCTCTGCCGCGGCCCGCCCGTTGGCATGGCTCGCGCCGTACGTGGTGACGAAGGCTCGGACGCCGTCGGGTCGCCATCCCGCCGGCCAGCCCATCTCCACCACGGCCACCGGATGTGCGGCGGCCAGCGCGCTGGTCAGCTCCCGACCGCCGGGGAGTCGGTGGAGGTGGCGACCGACCAGGACGATCGGGCGGTCACCGGCGCGGCGGCGCAGCTCGGCCGGGTCCGTCTCGGCGGCCACCACCCGGATCTGTTCGGCGCTGCCGAGGTGTGGTCCGAGTCCCCACGGCACCCGTCCCTCGGCGAGGGTGGAACTGGCGTGCAGCTGCACCACGAGCGACCGGTCCAACCCGGTCGGTACGCCCTCGACCCGGACGGCTCGGCGGGCCGCCGCGTACCCCAGATCGGTGGGGTCGACGGCGGTGCGGCCGGTGGCGCGGGTCCAGGCGGCGAGTTCCGCGGTGCGGCCGGCGGCCTGTTCGACGCGGGCCCGCTCCAACCGGCCGTCACCCAGCGCGGCCACGATCTCGGCGGCGACCTGCTCGACCAGCTCGGCGTCGACCCGGGCGCCGATGCAGAGCAGGTCGGCCCCGGCGGCCAGGGCGCGTACCGCACCGGGTGCGACGCCACCGGCGGCCAGGGTCGCGCCCTTCATCTCCAGCGCGTCGGTGACGACGACGCCGTCGAAGCCGTACTCGTGACGCAGGAGGTCCACCAACACGGCGCGGCTGAACGTGGCCGGAGCGTCCCCGGTCAGCGCGGGCACTCGGATGTGCGCGGTCATCACCGCCCTGGCCCCGGCGGCGATCACCGCGGCGAACGGGGGTAGGTCCCGCTGTCGCAGCAGGTCGGGGCTGGCGGCCACGGTGGGCAGCTCGTGGTGGGAGTCGGTGACGGTCGCACCGTGGCCGGGGAAGTGCTTGGCGCAGGCGGCCACCCCGGCCGCCTGGAGCCCGGTGGTCGCGGCGGCGGCGTGCGCGGCGACGCTGGCCGGATCGGCCCCGAAGGAACGGGTGCCGATGATCGGATTGTCGTCGGCGGTGTTGACGTCGACCGTGGGCGCCAGGTTGAGCGTGATGCCCAGGTCGGCCAACTCGGTGCCGATGGCCTGGTGGATCTGACCGGTCAGCGGCACGTCGCCGATCACGCCGAGCGCCGCGTTGCCCGGGTACGGGCTGCCGGTGGCATGCGCCAGCCGGGTGACGTCGCCGCCCTCCTCGTCGATGGCGATCAACACATCGGCCCGTGCGTCGCGTAGCGCCGTGGTGCTGGCCGACACCTGCGCCGGGTCGTGGACGTTGCCGCCGAACAGGGTGTGCCCGGCTAGCCCTTCGGCGACCAGGTCGACGGCCCAGTCGGGTGGGACGGGGCCCGGGTACGCGGCCAGCAGGGTGCCGAGCGCCAGCCGGCGCAGTCCTGGATCCAGCCCCACGCGTCCTCTCCTCTCGATGTCGACCGGCGGATGTCGTACCGGGTCGGTGGAGGTTCGCGTTTCCACGTGGCCGATACGCTACGGCTTACCCGTTCGCAGGTCGGGCTGGATAACGTAAAAGTAAGCAAAGTTTACTGATACTGAGGACACATGGCATGAGTGCGACCCGGCTGCCCGGCACCCCACGTCTGTTGCGGGCCCTCAACGACCGCGCGGCGCTGGAACTGCTGCTGGAGCGTGGGCCGCTGACCCGGGCCCGGATCGGCGAACTGACCGGTCTGTCCAAGGTCACCGCCTCGCAGCTGGTGGAGCGGCTGGAGGAACGCGGGCTGGTCACCCGGGTCGGCGAGCAGGCCGGCGGCCGGGGGCCGAACGCCCAGCTCTACGCCGTACGTCCCGGAAGCGCCCACGTGGTCGGTGTCGACGTCGGCCCGGACCGGGTGGTGGCCGCCTGCGCCGACATCACCGGCGCGGTCATCGGTCGGGTGGAGCAGTCCACGCAGGACACCGACGACCCGGTCGGCGTGGTGCACAACGCGGTCGTCCAGGTGGCCGGCAGCGCCGGAGCCCAACTGTCGAGCGTACGCCGGATCGTGCTCGGCACCCCCGGTCTGGTCGACCCGGGCACCGGGGACATCACCTTCGCGTACAACCTGCCCCGCTGGCACCGTGGCCTGCTCGCCGCGCTCCGCGACGACCTGGACACCCCGGTCGTGTTCGAGAACGACGTGAACCTCGCCGCGGTGGCCGAGGCGCAGTCCGGCGCGGCCCAGGGGGTGACGGACTTCGTCCTGGTCTGGGTCGGCGCCGGTGTCGGTCTGGCGATCATGCTGGGCGGGCGGCTGCACCACGGCAGCAGTGGTGCCGCCGGTGAGATCGGCTACCTGCCGGTGCCCGGCGCACCCATCCCGCGCGACGTCTCACGCCGGGCGAAGCCGGCCTTCCAGCAACTGGCCGGCGCGGACGCGATCCGTGCCCTGGCCAAGGAGCACGGCTACCCGGACGACACCGCCGCCGACGCGGTCCGGGCCGCGATCGCCGACGGCACCACGGGCGGGCCCATGCTCGACGAGGTGGCCCGCCGACTCGCCCTCGGCGTGGCGAGCACCTGCGTGGTGCTGGACCCGCCGCTGGTGGTGCTCGCCGGGGAGGTCGGTCAGGCCGGCGGGGCCGCGCTGGCCGAGCGGGTGCAGCACGAGGTCGCCGCGATCACGCTGGTACGCCCCCGGGTGGTGCCCACCGGCCTGACCGAGGAGCCGATCCTGCACGGTGCCCTCCGCACCGCGCTGGACGCCGTACGCGACGAGGTCTTCGGCTCCACCGTCGGCTGACCTCCGCCGGGCGGTCAGATGAGATCGCGGCGACGGAAGATGGCGAAGGCCGTGGCGCTGAGCCCGGCGGTGAGCAGCACCAGCACCGCCAGCGCCGGTTGCCAGGTCAGGGTGTAGCTGCCGTCGCAGTAGCCCTGGGTGACGGTTCGGCAGGCGGTGCTGTCCCAGAAGCTGACCTCGCCGGCCAGCCACGCGCCGATGTAACTGCCGAGCATGAGCTGCTCGGGCCGGGCCACGTCGAGGATCTGCAGCACGATCCGCCCACCCAGCTCCCACACCACGAGGTACGCGGCCACCGCTCCCAGCGCCGCCGAGGTGTGCCGTCCCATCGTCGCGATGGCGAAGCCGGTCGCCGTGGCGAGCAGCACCAGGATCAGTCCGCGCCCCCACACCGCGCCCAACCCGGACCAGAAGGCCGCGTTGGTCGGCCCGGGATAGCCGGCGACCTGCGCGATGACCCAGAAGGTGACGAGGTAGGCCAGGGAGGCGAGCGCCGACACCGTCAGCACCGCCCCGAGCAGCGTGCCGAGTTTGGTGCCGAGCACGGTCAGCCGGCGTGGTCGCCACAGCAGCAGGTTGACCACTCCGCCGGAGTTCAGGTCGGCGCCGATGTACGAGGCGCCGACCAGGAACCCGAACAGCACCAGGTACGCCACCAGGAAGTAGAGCAGCGGCTCGGCCTGCCGGGTGAAGGTGAACACTCCGGTCAGGTAGTCGGCGGCCACCGGCAGCCGGTCCCGCAACGCCGGATCCAGTTCGGAGCAGTCCCTCGGCAGGTAGAGGTGATCGTCGCCGGGGAACCGCTCGCCCCGATCCCGAGCCAGGCACCGCGCGTGCTCCAACTCCATGCTCCGCAGGTCCGAGGCGGCCGCCCGCTGGGCCTGGGCCAGCTCCGCGGGGGTGGGCTGGTGCGAGCCGGCCAGCGTGGTCGCCGCGGTCACCACGAACGCCGCCATCAGCAGCACGACCATCAGCTGGACGAAGCGGCGGGCGGTGAGCCGCTCCACCTCGGCACGGATCAGGTTCACGCGTCCACTCCCCGCATCCCGAGGTCGATCTGCTGGTCGGTGGTCGGTTGGTCCGGTGGTGCCGATCCGACCTGCCAGGGGATGTGCGGGTGCGCCGAGCCCCCGGTGAGTTCCAGGAAGACGCTCTCCAGATCCGGCCGCAGCGGGGTCAGCTCGCGTACCCAGAGGCCCTGCTCGCCCAGCGTCCGGCTCACCGCGACCGGATCCGGCACGCCGCTGACCACCAGGTGGTCGTCGTGCCCGGTGACGGTGATCCCGGCGGCCCGCAGCAACTCCTCGGCGCGGCCCAGGTCGTCGACTCGCACCAGATGCTCGTGGTCGTCGAAACCGGCGAGCACCTCGGTCACCGGACCGGCGGTGACCCGACGGCCGCGCGAAATGATCGTCACGTGGTCGCAGATCAGCTGGATCTCGGCCAGGATGTGGCTGGAGACCAGCACGGTCACCCCGTTGGCGGCCAGCGACCGGACGAGGTCCCGCATCTCCCGGATGCCCGCCGGGTCGAGCCCGTTCGCCGGCTCGTCGAGGATCAGCAGCTCGGGCCGTTTGAGCAGCGCCGAGGCCACCGCCAGCCGCTGCTTCATGCCCAGCGAGTAACCCTTGACCCGTTCGTCACCCCGGTCGGCCAGCCCGACCTGCGCCAACACCTCGTCGACCCGGGTGACCGGCACGCCACCGGCGAGGGCGAGCAGCCGCAGCGTCCGGTAACCGGTGAAGTTGCCGTAGAACTGCGGACTCTCCACGATCGCGCCGACCCGGCCGGCGACCTCGGGCAGCCGCTCCGGCGTGGTGGCCCCGAGCACGCGCATCGAGCCGCTGTCGGCGCGTACCAGCCCGAGCAGCGCTCGCAGGGTGGTGGTCTTGCCCGAACCGTTGGGTCCGAGGAAGCCGTGCACCTGGCCGGCCTCCACCAGCAGGTCGAAACCGTCGACCGCGACCCGTCGCCCCCGGCGCAGGCTGTGAAAGGTCTTGCGTAGACCCTCGATCTCGATGACCGGACTGGTCATGAGCGCTCCCTCCGGGCGGGGTGAGCAACGACACGGCGCTTCACCCTACGGCGGGGGCACCGGCCCGTGGGGGCACCCCGGCGGTGCGTGGTTGGATGGGCTGGTGACTGGTGACCTGATCCCTGGCGCCGCCGGCGCAGCACCCGCCCCCTTGCCCGTGGACGCGGATCTGGTGGTCAGCCTCGACGGCGTCGCCGTACGCCGGTCCGGCACCGCCCTGCTGCACGATGTCGACTGGCGGGTGGAACTGGACGAACGCTGGGTGGTGCTGGGGCCGAACGGCGCCGGCAAGACCACCCTGCTCAACCTCGCGTCCGGCCGACTGCACCCGACCACCGGCACCGTGCACGTGCTGGGCGAACGGATCGGCCGCACCGACGTCATGGAACTGCGGACCCGGATCGGCCTGACCACCGCCGCACTCGCCGAGCGGCTGCCCGCCCAGGAGCGGGTCGTCGACGTGGTGATGACCGCCGCCTGGTCGGTGGTCGGCCGGTGGCGGGAGAGCTACGACGCGGCCGACGAGGCCCGCGCCCGGATGCTGCTGGAACAACTGGGAGCCGGCACGCTGGCCGACCGGGCGTACGGCACCCTGTCGGAGGGCGAACGCAAGCGGACGCAGATCGCCCGGGCGTTGATGACCGACCCGGAGCTGCTGCTGCTCGACGAGCCGGCGGCCGGGCTGGACCTGGGCGGTCGGGAGGACCTGGTCGCCCGCCTCGCCGCACTGGCGCAGGACCCGGACGCCCCGGCGATGGTGCTGGTCACCCACCACGTCGAGGAGATTCCGCCCGGCTTCACCCACGCGCTGCTGTTGCGTGACGGGGCCGTGATGGCGCAGGGTCTGCTGCACGACACCCTCACCGCCGACAACCTCACCAAGACCTTCGGGTTGCCGCTGCTCGTCGAGCGCAGCGGCGACCGCTACACCGCCCGCGCCGCCTGAGGCGTAAGGAAGGGCACCTTTTTAACGCCTGGTGTATAGGAAGGGCCCCTTCCTAACCATTGCAGCCCGCTGGAGGTGCCCGTGCGACAGACCCGCGTCGTGGTGGTGGGCAGCGCGAACATGGACCTGGTGGCCACCGCCGAGGAACTGCCCCGGCCGGGGGAGACCCGGCTCGGCACCGACTTCGTCACCGTGCCCGGCGGTAAAGGGGCCAACCAGGCCATCGCCGCGGCGAGGGCGGGTGCCGTCAGTGTCTTCCTCGGCGCGATCGGCTCGGACGCGTTCGGGGTGACCCTGCGGGCCCGGATCACCGCCGCCGGGGTGGACGCCGGGCACCTGCGTACCACCTACGGCGCGTCCGGGGTGGCCCTGGTGATGGTCAACGCGGCGGGGGAGAACGCGATCCTGGTGACTCCGGGGGCGAACACGTCACTAACCGACCTGACCGAGACCGAACTCGCCGCCGTACGCGACGCCGACGTCCTGGTGGCGCAGCTGGAGATCCCGGTGGAGACGGTGACCGCCGCCGCAGTGGCGGCCCAGGCCGCCGGTACCCGGGTGGTGCTCAACGCGGCACCGGCCGTCCCGTTGCCGCCGGAACTGCTCGCCGCCGTGGACCTGCTCGTGGTCAACGAGAACGAGGCACAGGCGTACACCGGACGAGGGCGGGAGGATCCGCATGCCCTGCTCGACCTGGTGCCCCGGGCGGTGTTGACCCTCGGCGCGGAGGGTGCCTGGTACGGCGACCGGGACGGCACGGCCGTACACGTACCGGCGGTCAAGGTGGACACGGTCGACTCGACGGCTGCCGGTGACGCCTTCACCGGTGCGCTCGCGGTGGCCTGGGGCGAGGGGCGTGACCTGCTGGACGCGGTCCGCTGGGCCTCGGCCGCCGGTGCGGCCTGCGTACGGCGGCTCGGTGCCAGCGTCTCGCTGCCCCACCGGGTCGAGATCGACGAGCTGTACGTACCCGGCGGGTGAGCGGCCGTCGACCGACGCCGCCGGGCGGGGTCGAGGTCAGCCGGCGTCGTCGTTGAGCTTCTCGCCCCGCCTGCGCAGCATGGACAGTCCGGGGATGCCCGCCACCGCGAGCTTGAGGTCCCGGGTGACGTCGAGCAGGTCGTGCAGGTCCGGGCCGACCCGGTCCAGGGTGGCCAGGATCGGCAGTACGTCGGCGGTGAGGTGTTGGCGTAGCTTCGGCAACTCGTCGACCAGCCGGATCGCCGCGGTGACCTCCTCGTGGCTGAGCTGCTCGACGAAGTGGTTGGCCATCGGGGCGGCACGCCGCAGCGCCGGTTCGTACGCCGACAGCAGCTCGGCGGCGGTGGCGGCGGCCTCGGCCGCGGTGCCGACCGTCTCGGCGGCCCGCCCGGCCACCGATCGCGCCGAGTCCACCACGACGGCCGCCGTGGCGGCCACCTCGGTGGCGGTGTCCACGGCGGCAGTGGCGGCAGCAGTGATCACCCCGACGTCACGGACCGCCGCCTCGGCGTCGGTGACCATCCGGTCGGTGCGGTCCAGGGTCTGCTCGACCCGGTCCACCACCCCGTTGATCCGGGCCAGCAACGCCTCCACCTCGTCGAGCACCGCGAAGGCGCGGCCGGGGATGGCGGCGAAGGAGGCGGCCTGGTCGAGGGCGGAACGGGTGAGACCGAGGACCGCGGTCGGCCGGGGAAGGGGGAGCGCCATGGATCAAGTGTGCGCCGCGTGGTCCACAGCCGCCGGACGAGGGGTCAACGATCGCCGTGCTGCTCGACCGCGCGCTGCACCGCCCGGTAGATCTGCCCGAAGCGCAGGGCGTCCGGCGTGCGCAGCACCATCACCTCCTGCCGCTGGTACTGCACCCACAGCTCCAGCACCCGGTTGCCGCGCTCGTAGGAGCGATCCAGCCAGCTGAGGGGTATCTCCAGGAACGGGACCAGGGCGAGCGGAACGATCACGCACGCGGCGAGGACGACCAGGGCCGGCAGCCACTCGCCCCGGTCCTGGGCGGACCAGGCCAGCGAGAGCACACAGATCAGCCCCACCAGCGGGGGTAGGGACAGCAGCAGGACCAGGACACCCCGACCGAGCACCCGGCCGCGTACGGCGAGTGTGGTGCGGCCCTTCGCGTGCCAGACGTAGGTGACGTCGGCGATCGGGATGACGTGCCCGCCGGCCCGGATCGCCTCGGAGGTCACCTGTACCGCGTCGTCCCGGTAATAGAGCGCCATCACTAAACTTAAGCACTGATGGGCAACTCTGCGCTGTCGTGCGGTTGCTCAGCGTCGGCGGGGTGGTATCGGCGGGCTGGTCTCCAGGGCGCGTTGCACGGCCCGGTAGATCTGGCCGAACCGCAGGGCGTCCGGGGTGCGGAGCAGTTGCACCGGGCGATCCCGCCACCGGATCCAGACCTCCCGCTGTCGGCTGCCCCGGGCGTAGGAGCGGTCGAGGTATTCGAAGAGGAAGTCGGCGACCGGCCCGACCGCGAGCCCGACCAGCACGGACGCTCCGATGATGGCGATCGTGACGGTGGTCGAGCGATCCAACCAGAGCGCCACCGCGACTCCGATGACGGCGGCCACCAGCGGGGCGACCATCGCGGCGCCGATGGCGCCCCGTCCGGCCAGTACTCGCCAGGAGAGGGTGCCGTGCTGGTGCCAGATCTCGCTGATCTCGGCCACGGGGTAGACCCGGCCCTCGACGGTCACGGCGGTCGAGGTGACCCGCACCAGCCGGTCGTCGTAGTAGGTGACCACCGGTCGGCTGTCGATCCGTCCGGGTGCCCTGCCGGGCTGGGTGGCCGACGTCGCCGCGCGGCGACCGCGCGGCTCGGCTTGACGAGGGTTCATCGTGCGACTCCCGGCTGACGGGCTGGCACCAGACTACCTACCCCAACGAGGCGGGTCGTAAGGTTGGCACGCGACTTCGACGAGGAAGTGAGGCTCAGCGTGGGCGAGTTCGTGCGGCTGGAGACCAGGGACGGCATCGGCACCATCCGGCTGGAGCGACCGCCGATGAACGCCCTCAACACCCAGGTGCAGGAGGAGTTGCGCGCCGCCGCGACCGCCGCCACCGCCGACAGCGGCGTCCGTGCCGTCATCGTGTACGGCGGGGAGAAGGTCTTCGCCGCCGGGGCGGACATCAAGGAGATGGCCGACATGTCCTACGTGGACATGGCGGAGCGGGCCGCGGACCTGTCCAGCGCGCTCGGTGCCATCGCCCGGATCCCCAAGCCCGTCGTCGCCGCGATCACCGGCTACGCCCTCGGCGGCGGCTGCGAGTTGGCGTTGGCCTGTGACTGGCGGGTGGTGGCCGAGGACGCCAAGCTTGGGCAGCCCGAGATCAAGCTCGGCATCATCCCCGGCGCGGGGGGCACCCAACGGCTGGCCCGGCTCGTCGGGCCGGCCCGCGCCAAGGATCTGATCATGTCGGGTCGGATGGTGGACGCGCAGGAGGCGCTGCGGATCGGCCTGGCCGACCGGGTCGCTCCGGCGGCCGAGGTGTACGACACGGCGGTGGCGATGGTCCGGCCGTACCTGAACGGGCCGGTCCAGGCGTTGCGGGCGGCGAAGCTCGCCGTCGACGGTGGCCTGGACATGGATCTGACCTCCGGCCTGGCCTGGGAGAGTCAACTCTTCGCGGCGCTGTTCGCCACTGACGACCGGCGCGAGGGGATGGCGGCGTTCGTGGCGAAGCGGAAGCCGGACTTCACCGGGCGCTGAGTGCAAGGAAGTTCACATTCCTCCTACCGGCCAGTAGCGTGTGACTCCGGTCAGCGACGAGAAGGAGCGGGAATGACGGAGCGGATCGAAGGCCACGGTGGGGAACTCGCCCTCGCGGCGCTGCGCGCGTACGGGGTGCGGGAGATGTTCACCCTCTCCGGCGGGCACGTGTTCCCGCTCTACGACGCCGCGCACAAGACCGACTTTCCGATCTACGACGTGCGGCACGAGCAGTCGGCCGTCTTCGCCGCCGAGGCGGTGGCGAAGCTCCAGCGTCGGCCGGGGCTGGCCGTACTCACCGCCGGTCCCGGCGTGACCAACGGCATCTCCGGGCTCACCAGCGCCTTCTTCAACGCCTCACCGGTGATGGTGATGGGTGGTCGGGCCCCGCAGTTCCGGTGGGGCTCGGGCAGCCTCCAGGAGATGGACCACCTTCCACTGGTCGCCCCGGTCACCAAGCACGCGGAGACGGTGTTCAGCGCCGACGACATCCCTCAGGCGGTGGCCAACGCGCTGACCGTCGCCCTCACCCCGCACCGGGGCCCGGTGTTCCTCGACTTCCCGTTGGAGGCGATCTTCTCGGTCGGTGACGCGCAGGTGCCGGCCGGCCCGCGACTCGCCCCCCTCGACGCCGATCCCGACGAGGTGGCGCGTGCCGCGGACCTGATCGCCGGCGCGGCCCGCCCGGTGATCATCGCCGGTTCGGACGTCTGGACCGGCGACGCGGTGGACGAGCTGCGGGCGGCGGCCGAGGCGTTCACCGTGCCGGTCTTCACCAACGGGATGGGGCGCGGTGCCCTGCCGCCGGAGCACCCCCTGGCCTTCGCCAAGGCGCGTCGGGTGGCCCTGTCCAACGCCGACGTGGTGGTGGTGATCGGCACCCCGCTGGACTTCCGGCTCTCCTTCGGCGACTTCGGCGATGCCCAGGTGGTGCACATCGTCGACGCGCCCAGCCAACGCGCCGGTCACGTGCAGCCCGCCGCCGCCCCCGCCGGCGACCTGCGCGCCATCCTCACCGCCGTGGCCGAGCACCCCGGCGACCGGGTCGACCACGACGACTGGATCGCCCAGCTGCGCACCGCGGAGGACGCCGCGCGGGCCCGTGACGCCGAGGAGATGGCCGCCGAGACCGACCCGATCCGCCCGGCCCGCATCTACGGCGAACTGCGCAAGGTACTCGACCGCGACGCGGTGACCATCGGCGACGGCGGCGACTTCGTCTCGTACGCCGGGCGTTACCTGGAGCCGGCCCAGCCCGGCACCTGGCTCGACCCCGGCCCGTACGGCTGCCTCGGCACCGGCATGGGCTACGCCATGGGCGCCCGGGTCACCCACCCGGACCGGCAGATCTGCGTGCTCATGGGCGACGGCGCGGCCGGCTTCTCACTGATGGACGTGGAGTCGCTGGCCCGGCAGAAGCTCCCGGTGGTCATCGTGGTCGGCAACAACGGCATCTGGGGCCTGGAGAAGCATCCGATGCGGGCCATGTACGGCTACGACGTGGCCGCCGACCTCCAGCCCGAGCTGCGGTACGACCAGGTGGTCGGTGCGCTCGGCGGGGCGGGTGAGACGGTCGCCAAGGCCGCCGACCTGGGCCCGGCCCTGCAACGGGCCTTCGACGCCGGAGTGCCGTATCTGGTCAACGTGCTCACCGACCCGGCCGACGCGTACCCCCGCTCCTCGAACCTGGCCTGAGCCGCGACGCCCCCGCCCCGGCCGCTACACCTCGGGGCGGGGTTCCCCGCGTGGCGGCTCGCCCTCACGCTTGCGTAGGTCGTCCTCGCGTCGGCGGAGGTCCTCCTCCCAGCGGCGGAAGAGTTCCTGATCCTCCTTGCGGGAACGTTCCTCGATCGAGCGCAGGAACTCCGGATCGTCGTCGGGAGCGACCGGCCGGGAACGCTCGGCCGGTCGTGCGCCCGGCGCCCAGGAGGTGGACCCGCCGACGGCCGTACGCTCCCGCCCGGCGACGAACCAGGCGATCGAGCCGACCAGCGGGAAGAACAGGATGATCAGCAGCCAGGCGATCCGGGGGAGGTGGCGGATGCCGTCCTCCTCGGCGGAGAGGCAGCTGATCAGGGCGCAGACGGCGAGAACGACCTGCACCAGGAAGAGGAGGATGTACAGCCGGGCCATGTGACCATCATGACCTACCTCGCGCAGCGGTCACAGCCCGCGCAGCACCAGCAGCGTGCCGAGGAGCGCGAATCCGGCGGCGGCCAACCCCACCAGGGCGACCTGTCGGCCGCCGACCCGCGCCACACCACTGCCGGTTCCCCGTCGCCAACAGAGCGTGATGACCACTCCCCAACCGAGGATCGCCACCGCCGCCGGGCCGGCGCCGCCCCGGCCGCCGATGAGCGCGAGCCGGACGGTCAGCAGCGTCACCACGGTCAGGGCGAGCAGGGTGCGTCGCCAGGCCAACCGGGTGCGTTCGGGTTGCAGCCCCGGGTCGCGGACCATCGTCATTCGTTGATCGCGCCGGCCAGCACTGCCACCACCAGTGACAACGCGCCGAGACCGACGATCAGGGCCAGCACGGCCGGAAAACGGGACGCGGGCAATTCCTGGCCGAGCCGGATGGCCCGTTCGGTGCGGGCCCAGTGGTCCACGGCCCGGATCGCGACGGTGCCGCCGAGCAGCATCAACGACACGGCGATGGCCTCGCGCAGGTGGACCAGGGACAGGGTGGGCAGGAACTGTGCGGCGGCGAGTCCACCGGCGATCAACGCCAGTCCGGTCCGCAACCAGGCCAGGAAGGTTCGCTCGTTGGCCAGCGAGAAGCGGTAGTCGGGGGTGTCGCCCACCGACCGCAACTCCTGCTGGTCGAACCAGTTCCTGATCATTTGCCACACCCTGGTGATTATCCGGTGCCCAGCGGGAATAGTGCGCAAGCATGACGGATCTTGACCCGATCACCCTGCGTGCGGCGTACGACACCCAGTTGCGGCCGGACCTGCCGCGCCCGGTGCCCGACGACGTGCTGGTGGAGCCCGACGGCCCGGTGTTCCGGGTGCTGGGGCTGGACCAGCGGGGCATGGTGACCTACCGCGATCTCGGCGGGCTGACCGGTGCCGACCTCGACGAGTTGATCGCCCGGCAGGTGGCGGTGTCCCGCGAGCGGGGCGAGCCGATCGAGTGGAAACTGCACGGACACGACGAACCGGCCGACCTGCCGCAGCGCCTGCGAGCCGCCGGTTTCGTGCCGGAGGACCAGGAGACCGTCGTGGTCGGCCCGGTCGCGCCGCTGGCCTCCACCCTGCCGGTGGTGCCCGAGGGCGTACGCCTGCGCGAGGTGACCGGGCGGGCGGACCTGGACCGGATCGCGGAGCTGAAGACACAGGTGTGGGGGCGTGACCTGAGCGCGCTGGCCGACGGGCTGGAACGGGAGATCGCCGCTGATCCGCAGGCGATCACGGTCGTGGTGGCCGAGGCGGACGCGACGATGGTGAGCGCCGGTTGGGTGCGGTATCCGGCGGGCAGCACGTTCGCCACGCTGTGGGGTGGTTCCACCCTGCCGCGGTGGCGGCGGCAGGGCATCTACCGGGCGCTGGTCAGCTACCGGGCCCGGTTGGCCGGGGCGCGAGGGCGAGCGTTGGTGCAGGTGGACGCGGCGGAGACGAGCCGTGGTGTGCTGGAGCGGCTCGGACTCGTCCCGGTCACCACCACCACTCCCTACGTCTACACTCCGTGATCATGAGCCAGCGGCTGACGGACGACGAGATGATGACCCTGAAGACCGGGGCGTTCGGCGCGGTGCTCATGGTGTCGAACGCCGACCCGGGGCTGCTCGCGCTGTTCCGCGAGAGCTTCGCGGCCTCCGGTGCGATCGCGGACGCCAGCGGCGTGGTGAAGGCGGCGCTGACCGGCGGCCCGTTGCCGAAGCTGCCGCGCGACTCGGCGCTGGAGGTGGAGTCGGTGGTGCTGCCGGCGTTGCGCCGGGGGATCGAGATCCTGGCCGAGAAGGTCCCGCAGGACGTCCCGGTGTATCGGGACGTGGTGTTGGCCGCGGCTGAGCGTGCGGCCCGCGCCCACGACGGCGTCAGCCCGGCCGAGGCCGAGGTCATCGGCCGGATCAGGGGCGTGCTGGGCACCGATGCTACTGGCAGGTAACATGACGTCGTGGGCAACCGCACAACAGCCCACGGTTGACCGGACGGCACCGCACGCGCGAGGCTGCGCCCAGATCAGGGTGAAAACATCACATAACCACAGCAGGAGGGTCGTCGAAGGCGATGAACATCGTCGTACTCGTCAAGCAGGTGCCTGATTCGGGCGCGGACCGCAACCTGCGTACTGACGACAACACAGTCGACCGCGGTTCGGCGAACAACGTCATCAACGAGATGGACGAGTATGCCATCGAGGAGGCGTTGAAGATCAAGGAGGCGCACGGCGGCGAGGTGACGATCCTGACCATGGGGCCGGACCGGGCGACCGAGTCGATCCGCAAGGCGCTGTCGATGGGCCCGGACAAGGCGGTGCACGTGGTGGACGACGCCCTGCACGGTTCCTGCGCGGTCGCCACCTCGAAGGTGCTCGCCGCCGCCCTCGGGCAGCTCAACGCCGACCTGGTGCTCTGCGGCTCGGAGTCGACCGACGGGCGGGTGCAGGTGATGCCGCACATGCTCGCCGAGCGACTCGGCGTCGCGGCGCTGACCGGTGCGCGCAAGCTCACGGTCGACGGAACCACGCTGACCGTGGAGCGGCAGACGGAGGAGGGCTACGAGGTCGTCACGGCCTCGACCCCGGCCATCGTCTCCGTGTGGGACACCATCAACGAGCCCCGGTACCCGTCGTTCAAGGGCATCATGGCCGCCAAGAAGAAGCCGGTGCAGACGCTCTCCCTGGCCGACCTGGGCGTGGCCGCGAACGAGGTCGGCTTCGACGGAGCGACCAGCACCGTGGTGGAGCACAGCAAGCGCCCGCCGCGTTCGGGTGGCGTCAAGGTCACCGACGAGGGCTCCGGCGGCACGCAGCTCGTCGAGTTCCTCGCCACCGAGAAGTTCGTGTGAGGGGTGTGGGACATGTCTGAGGTTCTCGTCGTCGTCGAAGCCACCACGGAGTTCGGCGTCAAGAAGGTCACCCTGGAGATGCTCACCCTCGCGCGTGAGCTGGGCACCCCGTCGGCGGTGGTGCTCGGTGGCGCGGGTGCGGCCGAGGCGCTCGCGGGCAAGCTGGGCGAGTACGGCGCGGAGAAGATCTACGCCGCCGAGGGTGAGGAGATCGACGGCTACCTGGTGGCGCCGAAGGCCACCGTCGTCGCCGACCTGGTCAAGCGGGTGCAGCCGACCGCCGTCCTGCTCGCCTCCTCGCAGGAGGGCAAGGAGATCGCGGCCCGGCTGGCGGTCAAGTTGGACAACGGCATCCTGACCGACGTGGTGGCTCTGGCCGCCGACGGCACCGCCACCCAGGTGGCCTTCGCCGGGTCGACCATCGTCAAGTCCAAGGTCACCCGGGGCCTGCCGCTGGTCACCGTCCGGCCGAACTCGGTCAACCCGACGCCGGCCGCGGCCACCCCCACGGTCGAGCAGCTCACCGTCACCGTCACCGACAGCGACAAGCTGGCCAAGGTGGTCGACCGGGTGGCCGAGCAGAAGGGTTCCCGCCCCGAGCTCACCGAGGCCGGCGTGGTCGTCTCCGGTGGTCGCGGTGTCGGCAACGCCGACAACTTCAAGCTGGTCGAGGAACTGGCCGACCTGCTGGGCGGCGCCGTCGGCGCCTCCCGGGCCGCGGTCGACTCCGGTTTCTACCCGCACCAGTTCCAGGTGGGGCAGACCGGCAAGACCGTCTCCCCGCAGCTCTACATCGCGCTGGGCATCTCCGGCGCGATCCAGCACCGGGCGGGTATGCAGACCTCGAAGACCATCGTCGCGGTCAACAAGGACGGCGAGGCGCCGATCTTCGAACTGGCCGACTTCGGGGTGGTCGGCGACCTGTTCAAGGTCGTCCCGCAGGCCGCCGAGGAGATCCGCAAGCGTAAGTGACACGTACGCGACCAGCCGCCGTCCCGACCGGGAGGGCGGCTGCGTCGTCTGCGCGCGGGAACTGATCGGCGGGCCGGGGAGCTGAACCGGCCCGCCGATCAGCCCGTCAGGGAGCCCCTCGACAGGCTGTCACCGGAGTGGGCGGTGCATACCTCGTAGTACCCCGGTACGGCCGGGAGATTCGCCACGTGCAGGTGCAACTCGCCACTGTCCGGCACCCGGCGGCAGGCGGAGTCGAGCCGTACGCCGACAGGGGAGCGCTCGCCACCACCGTCGGCTCGGCGGGCGTAACGTCCCGCCAGGTAATCCGGACTGCGGTCGGCACCGCAGTGGTCGTTAGGCTGGACCGTGATGGCTTACCTGGATCATGCCGCGACCACTCCGATGCTCGACGAGGCACTGGAGGCGTACGTCGCGACCGCCCGCGAGGTCGGCAACGCGTCTTCCCTGCACGCGTCCGGTCGGCGTGCCCGCCGCCGGGTGGAGGAGTCGCGGGAACGGGTGGCCGCCGCGTTGGGTGCCCGGCCGTCTGAGGTGATCTTCACTGGTGGTGGCACGGAGAGTGACAACCTCGCGGTGAAGGGCATCTTCTGGGCGCGCCGGGACGCCGACGCCATGCGGCGCCGGGTGATCTCCAGTGCCGTCGAGCACCACGCTGTCCTCGACGCGGTGGACTGGCTGGAACGGCACGAGGGCGCCGAGGTGGGCCGGCTGCCCGCCGACGGGGTGGGCCGGCTGCACCCGGACGCGCTCCGGGCCGAGTTGGCCGAGCACGGTGACCGGGCGGCCGTGGTCACCGCCATGTGGGCCAATAACGAGGTCGGCACCGTCCAGCGGATCGGTGAGCTGGCGGCGGTGGCCGCCGAGTACGGGGTGCCCTTCCACACCGACGCCATCCAGGCGGTCGGTCAGGTGCCGGTCGACTTCGCCGCCAGCGGCGTCGCCGCGCTCACCGTCACCGGGCACAAGCTCGGGGGACCGGTCGGGGTCGGCGCGTTGCTGCTCGGCCGGGACGTGGCGGCGGTACCGCTGCTGCACGGCGGGGGACAGGAGCGCGACGTGCGCTCCGGCACCCTCGACGCGGCCGGCATCGTCGCCTTCGCGGTCGCCGTCGAGGCGGCCGTCAAGGGCCAACAGGAGTACGCGACCGGGCTGGCCGCGCTCCGCGACGACCTGGTGCGGCGGGTCCGGCAGGCCGTCCCCGAGGTCGTCTTCAACGGTGACCCGACCGATCGGCTGCCCGGCAACGCGCACTTCTCGTTCCCCGGTTGCGAGGGGGACGCGCTGCTGCTCCTGCTGGACGCCCAGGGCATCGCCTGCTCGACCGGTTCGGCCTGCTCGGCCGGGGTGGCGCAGCCCTCCCACGTGTTGCTGGCGATGGGGGCGGACGACGACCGGGCGCGCTCCTCGCTGCGGTTCTCCCTCGGCCACACCAGCACCACCGCCGACGTCGACGCGCTCATCGCCGCCCTCCCGGGTGCGGTGGAGCGGGCCCGGCGGGCGGCGGGGCCGCGTACTCCCCGCTGAGCCGGTGACCGGGCGGGGATAGGCTCGGTGGGAAGGGAGAGTGGTCCGGTGAGGGTGTTGGCGGCGATGTCCGGCGGCGTGGATTCGGCCGTGGCGGCGGCACGGGCGGTGCAGGCCGGGCATGACGTGACCGGCGTGCACCTGGCGCTGGCCCGAAACCCGCAGACGTACCGCACCGGCGCGCGGGGCTGCTGCACCCTGGAGGACTCGCGGGACGCTCGGCGGGCCGCTGACGTGCTCGGCATCCCGTTCTACGTCTGGGACATGGCCGACCGCTTCCACGCCGACGTGGTCGACGACTTCGTCGCCGAGTACGCGGCGGGGCGTACCCCCAATCCGTGCCTGCGCTGCAACGAGAAGATCAAGTTCGCGGCGGTGCTGGACCGCGCGGTGGCCCTCGGTTTCGACGCGGTGGTGACCGGTCATCACGCCCGGCTCGGTGCCGACGGTCTGCTGCGCCGCAGCGTCGACGCGGCCAAGGACCAGTCGTACGTGCTGGCCGTGCTCACCCGTGAGCAGCTGGACCGTTCGATCTTCCCGCTCGGCGACTCGACCAAGGCTCAGGTCCGGCAGGAGGCCGCCGACCGTGGCCTCGCCGTCGCCGACAAGCCGGACTCGCACGACATCTGCTTCATCGCCGACGGGGACACCCGAGGCTTCCTGGCCCAGCGCCTCGGTGAGACCCCCGGCGACGTGGTCGACGCGACCACCGGCGCGGTGGTGGGACAGCACGCCGGAGCGTACGCGTACACGGTGGGGCAGCGACGTGGCCTGCACCTGGACCGGCCGGCACCGGATGGTCGGCCCCGCTATGTGCTCTCCATCACTCCTAAGACGAACACCGTAACCGTCGGCCCGGCGGAGGCGTTGGAGGTTTCCACGGTCCGGGCCGTCCGTCCGGTCTGGACCGGTGGCCAGCGGCCCGACGGCCCGATCGAGTGCGAGGTTCAGCTGCGCGCCCACGGCGTCGTGGTCCCCGCCGCCGTCACGGTCGACGGCGACCGCCTCCACGCCGAGCTGCGCCAGCCGGTGCGGGGGGTGGCCGCCGGGCAGGCCATCGTCGCCTACCGCCCCGACCCGGCAGGCGACATCGTGCTAGGTTCCGCCACCATCACCGACTGACCGCCCCTTCGCCGAGTTGACCAAGAGGTTTTCGTCTCCGGCACGCCCGATTCCAGACCAGAACTTCTTGATCAACAAGTGTCGGGGTCGGTGGCGGGTAGTCTGCGGTGGTGAGTGAGCAGGGGTTGCCGTGGGGAATGGGGGCGGCGACGGGTGTCGGGTCGTTGCCCGGCACCGACATCGCCGAGGCGCAGCGGATCGTTCTCGGTGAGCTGCCCGATCTGCCTCATCTGCCGGAACTGCCGGCCCGGGGGCCGGGTGCCGATCTGATCGGGCGCACCGGCGGTCTGCTGGTGGAGCTGCCGATCGAGCTGTACGCCGCGCGGTGGCGGGTGGCTCCCCGTCCGGGGCGGGATCTGCGTCGGGCCCGTGACCTGATGGAACGCGACCTGGACCAGCTCGCCGAGCAGGCCGAGGAGTACGCCGGCCCGATCAAGATCCAGGCGGCGGGTCCGCTGACCCTGGCCGCCTCGGTCGAGCTGCCGATCGGTGGGCGGATGCTGCGCGACCCCGGCGCGGTACGCGACCTGGCCGCCTCGCTGGCCGAAGGGCTGCGCGGCCACGTCGAGGCGGTGACCCGCCGGCTGCCGCAGGCGTCGGTGCTGCTCCAACTCGATGAGCCGTCCCTGCCGGCGGCGCTGACCGGCCGGGTGCCCACCGAGAGCGGCCTCGGCACCTATCGGGCGGTGGAGACGGGTGACGCTCGTACGCTGCTGGGCACGGTGATCGAGGCGGCCGGGGTGCCGACCGTGGTGCACTGCTGTGCCCCGAACGTGCCGCTGGAGTTGCTCCGTTCCGCCGGGGCGATCGGCGTCGCGCTCGACCTGAGCCTGGTGACCGACCTCGACCCGCTCGGTGAGGCGCTCGACACCGGGTTCGGGCTGCTGGCTGGTGCCGCGCCGACGGCGTCGACCGGTCGCGCGCCCACCTCCGCCGACCTCGCCGACCGGGTACGCACCCTCTGGGACCGCCTCGGCTTCCCCCGCCGCCGCCTCGCCGAGCAGGTGGTGGTGACCCCCGCCTGCGGTCTGGCCGGGGCGGACGTGGCCTACACCCGGGCGGTCCTCGCGGCCTGCCGGGACGCCGGGCGGCGGCTCGCCGAGGAATGAGTTTTCGGTCGTACCCATCGGGCATCATCCTCGACATGATTGGACAGCTGCGTTCGACGGTGATCGACTGCCCAGATCCGCGTGCGCTGGCCGGCTTCTACTCGGAGCTGCTCGGCGTGCCGCTGATCGAGGACAACTCCGACGGTAACGACTGGGTGGTGCTCGGCGGGCCACCCGGTCACCTGCCACGACTGGCCTTCCAGCGGGCACCCGATCTGCGTCCGCCGGCCTGGCCCGATCCGGAGCGGCCCCAGCAGTTCCACCTCGACGTGACGGTGGACGACATCGAGGCAGCGGAGAAGGCGGTCCTGGCCCTGGGCGCCCGCCGGCTCCCCGGCGACGGTGAGGGATTCCGGGTGTACGCCGACCCGGCCGGTCACCCGTTCTGCCTCTGCTGGGACTGACCGCCCCGGCTCCGCCGACGACCGGCGGCGACGCGGCCTGCCCTGGATACCGGGGTGGATTCCAGGGCAGTGCCGGTTCGCGCCGAGGTCGCCGGGCACCGGCAGCGCTGTCGGTCGCGGTACGTCCGGTGCTGCGCGGGCTGGCGACGGCGGGGCATCATCGCTTTCATGATCAGCCCTGCCTCTCGGCGCGCCGCCGGTTCGCTCTTCGGCCTGGCCTACGGCGACGCGCTCGGCAAACCCACCGAGTTCCTCACCGTCGCCGAGATCGACCGGCGGTTCGGTCCGAGCGGCCCCCGGGAGCTTGTCGGCGACCCGGCACTGGTCACCGACGACACCCAGATGGCGCTGGCGGTGGCCTGGGCGCTGCGGGACGCGCCGACGTACACCGCCGAGGCGGTGGAGCCGCTGCTGCGTCGTCGCTTCCTGGACTGGGCGGCCAGCCCGGACAACAACCGCGCGCCGGGGATGACCTGCCTGCGGGCCTGCGCCGAACTGTCCCGGGGGTTGCCCTGGCAGCAGGCCACCGAGGCCGGGTCGAAGGGGTGCGGGGCGAACATGCGGGTCACCCCGGTCGGGCTGCTCGACGTCGACCTCGACGTCCTCGCCGGGCTGGCCCAACTCCAGGCCGGTCTCACCCACGGGCATCCGACCGGCCTGGCGGCCAGCGAGCTGACCGCGTACGCGGTCCGGCTGCTGGTCGACGGTGCCGCGCCGGCCGACCTGCCGGGCCTGCTCGCCGTACGGTGCCAGCAACAGCATGGCGTCTACCGGGCCGACTGGCTCGGCGAGCTGTGGCGGCGAACGGATGCCGCCACGCCCGAGGAGTTCATCGCCCTGGGCTGGCACGAGTGCCGGCGGGCGCTGGCGCGACTCGACGCGGCGCTGGCGGCTCCGGACGACGGCGGTGACCCGTGCCGGCTCACCGGTGAGGGCTGGATTGCCGAGGAAGCCCTCGTGACGGCCCTGTACTGCGCCATCCGGCACGCCGACAGCCCGGTCGACGCGCTCGTCCGGGGTGCCCGGACCGCCGGTGACTCCGACTCGATCGCGGCCCTCGCCGGAGCCTTCGTCGGCGCGGCCCACGGCATGTCCGGCTGGCCGACCGAGTGGGCGGGGCGGATCGAGTACGCGGACCAACTCGCCGCGCTGGTCGAGGCGTACGCCTGACCCCACGGCGGACCGCCAGGGGCCGGTAACGCCGGGATCCGGTGACCGGCCGCGCGCAGCGCCGGTCGCGTGGCACGGTTGTCCCACCCGGGGACTACCGTGCGGAGGTAGCACGATCACGGGAGGTCGACGACGGTGTCCGAAGGCGGCAGGGTGTCCGAGGAAGCGGTTCCCCAGCAGGGCGATGCGGCGCAGGAGGCCGCCGGCCGCGAGCCGACGCCGCAGGCGCGGGAGCGGCACGCCACGCTCAGCCAGGAGCTGACCGAGCATCAGTACCGCTACTACGTGCTCGACTCGCCGACCATCTCCGACGCCGACTTCGATCGCCAACTGCGTGAGTTGGAGGCGCTGGAGGCGGAGTATCCCGCGTTGCGCACCCCGGACTCTCCGACCCAGCGGGTCGGCGGCACGTTCTCCACCGACTTCACCCCGGTCGCCCACGCGGAACGGATGATGTCGCTGGACAATGCCTTCGCCGACGAGGAACTGGTCGCCTGGGCGGAGCGGGTGGAGCGCGACGCCGGTGGTCCGGTGCCCTACCTGTGTGAGTTGAAGGTCGACGGGCTGGCGATCAACCTCACCTACGAAGGCGGCCGGTTGGTCCGGGCGGCCACCCGGGGCGACGGTCGTACCGGCGAGGACGTCACCGCCAACGTGCGCAGCATCCGGGACGTCCCCAGCCGACTGACCGACTCGGCGGAGTTCGGGCCGCCGCCCGAGTTCATCGAGGTGCGTGGCGAGATCTACTTCCCGGTGGCCGGCTTCGCCGACCTCAACGCGGGCCTGGTGGCGCAGGGCAAGGCCCCGTTCGCCAACCCGCGCAACGCCGCCGCCGGCAGCCTGCGGCAGAAGGATCCGCGTGTCACCGCCTCCCGACCGCTGCGCCTGGTGGTGCACGGCATCGGTGCCCGTCGCGGTTTCCAGCCGCGCGCCCAGTCCGAGTCGTACGCGGCGTTGAAGGCGTGGGGGTTGCCCACCAGCGACCGGTGGCGGGTGGTGCCCGACCTCGTCGGTGTGCGCGACTACATCGCGCACTACGCGGAGCACCGGCACGACGTCGAGCACGAGATCGACGGTGTCGTGGTGAAGGTCGACCCGGTGTCCATCCAGGGGCGGCTCGGGTCGACCAGCCGCGCACCCCGCTGGGCGATCGCCTTCAAGTACCCCCCGGAGGAGGTCAACACCAAACTGCTCGACATCGAGGTCGAGGTCGGGCGGACCGGTCGGGTCACGCCACGGGCGGTGCTCCAGCCGGTCCGGGTGGCCGGTTCCACAGTCGAGTACGCCACTCTGCACAACGCCCGCGAGGTCGAGCGCAAGGGGGTCCTGATCGGCGACACGGTGGTGATCCGCAAGGCCGGTGACGTGATCCCCGAGGTGCTCGGGCCGGTGGTCGACCTGCGCCCGCCGGACGCCCGACCGTTCGTCATGCCCACCAACTGCCCGGCCTGCGGCACCCCGCTCGCTCCCGCGAAGGAGGGCGACGTCGACATCCGGTGCCCCAACTCCCGCAGTTGCCCCGCGCAGTTGCGGGAGCGGGTGTTCCACCTGGCCGGGCGCGGCGCCTTCGACATCGAGGCGCTCGGCTACAAGAGCGCCGCCGCGCTGCTCGACGCGCAGATCATCACCGACGAGGGAGATCTGTTCTCCCTCGACGGCGAGCAGTTGGCCCGCTCGCCGTTCTTCGTCAACAAGGACGGCAGCCTTGGCGGCAACGCCATCAAGCTGCTCGACAATCTCGCCGCGGCCCGGGACCGCGACCTGTGGCGGGTGCTGGTGGGGCTCTCCATCCGGCATGTCGGGCCCACCGCAGCTCAGGCGTTGGCCCGGCACTTCCGCTCGATCGCGGCGATCGACAAGGCGACCGAGGAGGAACTCTCCTCAGTCGACGGTGTCGGCCCGACCATCGCGGCCAGCATCCGCGAGTGGTTCTCCGTCGACTGGCACCGCGAGGTGGTCCGCAAGTGGGCCGAGGCGGGTGTCCGGATGGCAGAGCCTGCGGTGGAGGAGGGGCCACGCCCGCTGGAAGGGGTGACCGTGGTGGTGACCGGCACGCTCGCCGGTTTCTCCCGCGACCAGGCCGCCGAGGCGATCCAGGCCCGGGGCGGCAAGGTCAGCGGCTCGGTGTCGAAGAAGACCGGGTTCGTGGTGGTGGGCGACAACCCCGGCAGCAAGGCGGAGAAGGCAGCCAGCCTGAAGGTGCCCGTGCTCGACGAGGAGGGCTTCCGCGTGCTGCTCGACGCCGGCCCCGAGGCGGCCCGGAAGGTGGCCCACGTCGAGGAGTGACGATCTTTACGACACTCTGTCAGATACCAACTTAATTACGACTACGACCGATTCGTGGCTGTCGCGGCGGTTAAGTGGGTGGTAGGGCGTTTCATTGGGGCACGGCGCGTGAGACCACGGGCCGGTCTCGTGCCGGGAGGTGTGATGGAGTCGCCCGATCCGCGCAACCTCGTGCCGCCCGGGCGGACCGCGCAGTTCTCGACGTTCGTCGCGGCCGTCGTCCTGGTGGCCGTGCTCGTCTCGGCGAACGGGCTGGTGTCCCTCGCCTCGACCCTGCCTGACCTGCCGGCGGCGTTCTGGACGATGGGGGTGCTCGCCGTGGCCTGCGACGCGCGCCCCTTCCTGCCGCCCGGTCGACGGCAGTCCTCCTCGGCCGTCTTCCCCTCGACCTGCTTCACCTTCGCGATCCTGCTCGGCTGGGGGCTCGGCCCCGCGGTCGCGGTGCAGACGATCGCCGTGGTGGTGTCGGGTGTCAGGATGCGGCACGCGCCCTGGCGGACCGCCTTCAACGCCGGGCAGTACGCCTGCTCGCTGTCCGCCGCGTACGCGATGACCCGGCTCGGGCCGGGCGGTGTCTACGACGGCGGGGCGTTGGGCTGGACCGACATCGCCGCGATCGGCGGTGCCGGGGTCGCCTGGTTCGCGGTCAACTACGGCTTGGTCACCGCCGCGGTGCGACTGCGCTTCGGCGAGCGGTGGTGGCCCAACGCGTGGCGCGGCCTGCCCTTCGAGCTGCTCTCCACCGGGTCGTTGTTGCTGCTCGCGCCGGTGCTGGTCACCGCCGCGAGGGCGAGTGCCGCCCTGGTGCCGCTGGTGCTGGTGCCGCTGTTCGCGGTCTACCGGATGGCCCGGCTCACCGTGGAGCAGCACCAGTTGGCCGCGCTCGACCCGCTCACCGGGCTACCCAACCGCAAGGCGTTGCTCGCGGAGGTCAACGAGCAGGTGCACCGACACGCCGAGCGTGCCGCCCGAGGCGAGCCCGACACCCGCCTCGCCCTGCTGCTGATCGACCTGGACCGCTTCAAGAACGTCAACGACGCGCTCGGCCACGCGGTAGGCGACCGCCTCCTGGTGGAGGTCAGCGCCCGGTTGACCGACGTGGTCGCGCCCCCGCAGATGGTCGCCCGGCTCGGTGGCGACGAGTTCGCGATCGTGATGACCGGGCTGACCGACGTCGGCGAGGCCCGCGCGTTGGCCGACCAGGTCGTCCAGGCTCTCGCCGAGCCGGTGCCACTGGACGGGCTGCCCCTGGACGTCGGTGGCTCCATCGGCATCGCCCTCTACCCGGAACACGGTCGGGACTTCGCCACCCTGATGCGGCACGCGGACGTGGCGATGTACGACGCGAAGCACCGCAACGACACGGTGGCCGTCTACACCGCCGAGTCCGACCACCACTCCGCCGAGGGGTTGAGCCTGCTGGCCGACCTGCGCCGGGTGCTGGAGGCCGGTGCGTCGGGGCGGGCGGACGGGTCCGTACCGGACGAGGTGGGCACCGTACGCGGCGGGGACGGGGCGGTCCTGCCCGTCGCCTCGGTGGAGGAGTCGACCGGTACCCGATGGTGGAGCCGGCGGCGGCGACGCCCCCGGTTGGTGGACCACGACGACGAGCTGATCGCCCGGATCATCACCGGCGCGGACCCGACCCTGCGCCGGGCGACCCGGACCGGGCGAGCGGACGACGCGGTAGACGGCGGTGCGGAGCTGCCGACCCCCGTCGACCGGCCCGCCGCCGAACGGTCCCCCGACGACCGACCCGGCGTCGAGCCGGGCATCGACGCGGGCGAGATCATGTTGTATTACCAGCCGCAGGTCGCCATCGCCACCGGCGAGGTGGTCGGGGTGGAGGCGTTGCTGCGCTGGCGACACCCACGCCGGGGCATGGTCGACCCGGAGGAACTGATCCGGGTCGCCGAGCAGAGCGCGGTGATGCGGCTGCTCACCCGCCGCGTCGTCGACGACGTGGTGGAGCAGCTCGCCAAATGGTCGGCCGCCGGTATCGGGTTGCGGGCGGCGGTCAACGTCAGCGTGCGGGACCTGCACACCGGGGAGATCGCCGACCAGATCGCCGACCGCCTCGTCCGCTACGGCGTGGCCCCCGAGCGGCTGCAACTGGAGATCACCGAGGGTGCGCTGATGGCCGACCCGCGCCGGGTGCTGACCACCATCACCCGGCTGCACCGGATCGGGGTGGGCATCGCGCTGGACGACTTCGGCACCGGTTACTCCTCGCTACAGCACCTGCGCCGGCTGCCGCTGTCGGAGGTGAAGGTCGACCGATCGTTCGTCCTCGGCATGGCGGAGGACCCGGACGACGCGGCGATCGTCCGGTCCACGATCGAGCTGGCCAAGGCGCTGGGACTGCGGGTGGTGGCCGAGGGTGTGGAGGACGAGCGGACCTGGCGGATGCTGCACACGGCCGGTTGCGACGCCGCCCAGGGCTGGTTCTACGCCCGGCCGATGCCGGCGGAGGAACTGGTCGCCTGGTTGGCCCGGTACCGCCCGCTGCGCCCGCTCGGCGGCCACGACGAGGCGGAGGCACCGCGCCGACACGCCCGCTGACCCCGGTGGAGCCGCCCGGGACCGGTGGCGTCGGTCGAGGCGGGAGCAGCCGGGCCGGGCGCTCGGGGAGGCGGCACCGGCCCGCCGGGCGGGAAACAATAGACTCGCTGCCGTCACCGCGCGTCGGGTACCCGGCGGCGGTGGGCGCAGGTCAGGCAGACGCAGTACAGCCACGAAGGGGGCACCGATGGCCGCCATCTCCCGCGAGGAGGTCGCGCACCTGGCGCGACTGTCGCGGCTCGCCGTGACGGAGGAGGAGCTGGACACCTTCGCCGGTCAGCTCGATGTGATCCTTCAGTCGGTCGCGCAGGTGGGCGAGGTCGCCGCCGCGGACATCCCGCCGACGTCCCACTCGGTGCCGCTGACCAACGTGCTCCGCGCGGACGTCGTGACGCCGTGCCTGACACCCGAGGAAGCGTTGTCGGGTGCCCCCGACGCGGAGGAGCAGCGGTTCCGCGTACCGCGGATCCTGGACGAGGATGTGGCCTCATGACCGATGTCACCGCAATGACCGCGACGCAGATCGCCGGGCTCGTCGCCACCGGTGCGGCCTCCGCCGTCGAGGTCACCCAGGCCCACCTGGACCGGATCGCCGCCGTCGACGGCCGGATCAACGCCTTCCTGCACGTCGACACCGAAGGCGCGTTGGCCGCCGCCCGGGACATCGACGCCCGTCGGGCAGCCGGTGAGGAACTGGGCCCGCTGGCCGGTGTGCCGGTCGCGGTCAAGGACGTGCTCACCACCAAGGGCGTGCCGACCACCGTCGGGTCGAAGATCCTCGAAGGTTGGCGTCCGCCGTACGACTCGACGATCGTGGAGCGGCTGCGCGCCGCCGGCACGGTGATGCTCGGCAAGACCAACATGGACGAGTTCGCGATGGGCTCCTCCACGGAGTACTCGGCGTACGGGCCGACCCGCAACCCCTGGGACACCGACCGCATCCCGGGCGGCTCCGGTGGGGGAAGCGCCGCGGCGCTCGCCGCGTACGAGGCGCCGCTGGCGATCGGCTCGGACACCGGAGGCTCGATCCGCCAGCCCGGCGCGGTCACCGGCACCGTCGGCGCGAAGCCGACCTACGGCGGCACCTCCCGGTACGGCCTGGTGGCCTTCTCCTCCTCGCTGGACACTCCCGGCCCGTGCGCGCGTACCGTGCTCGACGCGGCGCTGCTGCACGCGGCGATCGGCGGGCACGATCCGCGTGACTCCACCTCCATCCCGGCCCCGGTGCCGGACGTGGTGGCCGCGGCGAAGCTCGGCGCGACCGGCGACCTGAGCGGGGTACGCCTCGGCATCGTCACCGAGTTCGGCGGCGAGGGAGCGGAGCCCGGGGTGACCGCCGCCTTCAACGAGGCCGTCGCCACGTTGACCAAACTCGGCGCGGAGATCGTCGAGGTCTCCTGCCCGCACTTCCGCTACGCGCTGCCGGCGTACTACCTGATCGCGCCCAGCGAATGCTCCTCGAACCTGGCCCGCTTCGACGGCGTCCGGTTCGGGCTGCGGACCGGCGACGACGGCAACCGGTCGCTGGAGGAGGTCATGTCGCTGACCCGGGAGGCCGGCTTCGGCCCCGAGGTCAAGCGCCGCATCATGCTCGGCACGTACGCGCTCTCCTCGGGCTACTACGACGCCTACTACGGGCAGGCACAGAAGGTCCGTACGCTGATCACCCGCGACTTCACCGCCGCGTTCGAACGGGTCGACGCGCTGATCTCGCCGACCACCCCGTTCGTCGCCTTCCCCCTCGGCGCGCGTACCTCCGACCCGTACCAGATGTACCTTGCCGACCTGTTCACCATTCCGAGCAACCTGTACGGCGGACCGGGCATCTCGGTGCCGTGCGGGCTCTCCGACGGGCTGCCGGTCGGACTTCAGGTGATGGCACCGACGCTGGCCGACGACCGGATGTACCGGGTCGCCGCCGCGTTGGAGAGCGCCGTCGGCACGTTCACCCCACCGGCACTGTGAGGCAGGAGCACAGATGACCACGACACTGCCCGCGTACGACGAGGTCGTCGCGCGCTACGAGCCGGTGATCGGCCTGGAGACGCACGTCGAGCTGGGCACGAACACCAAGATGTTCTGCGGCTGCCCGACCGACTTCGGTGGCGAGCCGAACACCCGGGTCTGCCCGGTCTGCCTGGGGCTGCCCGGCTCCCTGCCGGTGGCGAACGCCGCCGCGATCGAGGCCACCATCCGGATCGGTCTGGCGTTGAACTGCTCCATCGCGACGTGGTGCCGGTTCGCCCGGAAGAACTACTTCTACCCGGACATGCCGAAGAACTTCCAGATCAGCCAGTACGACGAGCCGCTCTGCGTCGACGGTTACCTGGACGTCGACGTCAACGGCGAGACGGTGCGGATCGGCATCGAGCGGGTGCACCTGGAGGAGGACACCGGCAAGACGCTGCACGTCGGCGGTGCCACCGGCCGGATCCACGGTGCCACCGAGTCGCTGGTCGACTACAACCGGGCGGGCATCCCGCTGGTGGAGATCGTCACCAAGCCGATCCCGGGCACCGGGGCGTTGGCACCGGAGGTGGCGCGGGCGTACGTCACCGAGCTGCGCGACGTGATCCGCAGCCTGGGCGTCTCCGACGTACGCATGGAGGAAGGCTCCCTGCGCTGCGACGTGAACACCTCGCTGAACCTGCCGGGGCAGGAGTGGGGCACCCGGACGGAGACCAAGAACGTCAACTCGCTGCGCTCGGTGGAGCGGGCGGTCCGGTCCGAGATGCTGCGCCAGGCCGCCGTCCTCGACGCGGGAGGCCGGATCACCCAGGAGACCCGGCACTTCCATGAGGACACCGGGGACACGACCCCTGGGCGGTCCAAGGAGACCGCCACCGACTACCGGTACTTCCCGGAGCCGGACCTGGTCCCGCTCGCGCCGGACCCGGCCTGGGTGGCGGAGCTGAAGGCCGCCCTGCCGGAGCTGCCCCGGCTGCACCGCCGCCGGCTCCAGCAGGATTGGGGCCTGTCCGAGGCGGACATGCAGTCGGTGCTCAACGCCGGTGCGGTCGAGCTGATCGAGGCCACGGTGGCGGCTGGTGCGACACCGGCGGCGGCCCGCAAGTGGTGGCTGGGCGAGCTGTCCCGGCGGGCCAACGAGACGGGTGTGGAACTGGCCGACGTCGGTGCCACCCCGGCCCAGGTCGCGGAGCTTCAAGGGCTGGTCGACGCCGGGAAGCTCAACGACAAGCTGGCCCGTACCGTGCTGGAGGGCGTGGTCGCCGGTGAGGGTTCGCCGACCGAGATCATGACCAACCGCAAGCTGGAGGTCGTCTCCGACACCGGCGCGCTGACCGCGGCGGTGGACGAGGCGATCGCGGCCAACTCGGCCATCGCCGACAAGGTCCGCAGCGGCAAGGTGGCGGCGGCCGGTGCGCTCGTCGGCGCGGTCATGAAGGCCACCCGTGGGCAGGCCGACGCCCAGACCGTCCGCACCCTGATCCTGGAGCGTCTCGGCGTCGAGGGCTGAGCGCTCCGCAACCCGGTCCTGGACGCGCTTCAGGGCCGGGTTCTCCGAGGCCGCCGTCGTGACCCGGCGGCGGCCCGTGGTCCCGCCCGGCGGGCGGGACCGGCACCACCCCGGCGAGGGCGTCAACGGCGACGCCCGGATGGAGTTGACCGTGAACCAGCACGACCTCGATGTCCTTGACGAGATCCAGCGGCGGGTGCTGTGGCTCGCGACGCGGATCGTGGACGCGGCCAACCACGATCGCGGTACCGGCGACGGGGTGAAGGTCGGCGGGCACCAGGCGTCGAGCGCCTCGCTGGTCACCGCGATGACCGCGCTGTGGTTCGCCCACCTGGACGCCGAGGACCGGGTCGCGGTGAAACCGCACGCCTCTCCGGTCTTCCACGCCATCCAGTACCTGCTGGGCAACCTGGACCGGTCGTACCTGCCCCGGCTGCGGGCGCGCGGCGGGCTCCAGTCGTACCCGTCGCGGACGAAGGACCCGGACGAGGTGGACTTCTCCACCGGTTCGGTGGGGCTCGGTGCCGCCGCGCCGCTGTTCGCCGCGGTGACCCGGCGCTACGTCGACGCCCACTTCGGGGCGCGTCCGCACTCCCGGTTCGTCGCCCTGATCGGTGACGCCGAGCTGGACGAGGGCAACATCTGGGAGGCCGTCGCCGACCCGGCGACCACCGGGCTGGGCAACGTGATGTGGGTGGTCGACTTCAACCGTCAGTCGCTGGACCGGGTCGTCCCCGGGGTACGCATCGACCAGTGGCGCGGCCAGTTCGAGGCCGCCGGCTGGCACGTGGTCGAGGTGAAGTACGGTCGGCGGCTCGCCGAGGCGTACGACCGGCCGGGCGGGTCGGTGCTGCGCGACTGGATCGACGCGATGCCGAACGAGCAGTACCAGTCGTTGTTCGGGCTGACCGGGCCGGCACTGCGCAAGCAGTTCCTGGACGGGGCACCCGAGGGCGTCGAGGCGTTGCTGACCGACGTCTCCGACGAGGACCTTGGCCCGCTCGTCACCGACCTGGGCGGGCACGACCTGGCGGCGATGCTGGACGCGTACGCCCAGTGTGACGCGGTGACCGACCGGCCGAGCGTGGTGTTCGCGTACACCGTCAAGGGGTGGGGGTTGCCGATCGCCGGTAACCCGCGCAACCACTCTGCGCTGTTGACCCGCGAACAGGTCGACGCGTTGCGCGCCGCGCAGGGGTTGACCCGGGACACCGAGTGGGACCGTCTCGACCCGGCGTCGCCGGCCGGGATCCGGGCCGGGCAGCGTCGCGAGGCACTGTCCCGCGCGCCCCGCGAGCGTGCGCTCGGGGTCGCCGTCCCGCAGAGCACGAACGTACGCGCCAACAAGCCGATCTCCACCCAGGAGGTCTTCGGTCGGGTGCTGGTCGACCTGGCTCGCGACCCGCAGGTCGGTCGGTATCTCGTCACCACCGCGCCGGACGTGGCCACCTCCACCAACCTGGCCGGATTCATCAACAAGACCGGGGTGTTCGCCCCGACCGCCCAGCGTTCCTGGTCGTCGGACCGGATGCTGCGCTGGACGGAGAGCCCTGAGGGCCAGCACATCGAGCTGGGCATCTCCGAGATGAATCTGTTCCTGCTGCTCGGCCAGCTCGGCCTGGCGTGGGACCTGTCCGGGCAGCCGCTGCTGCCGGTCGGCACCGTCTACGACCCGTTCGTGCTGCGCGGGCTGGACGCCTTCCTCTACGGCACCTACTCGGGTTCCCGGTTCGTCGTCGCCGGCACCCCGTCCGGGATCACCCTCGCCCCGGAGGGTGGCGCCCACCAGTCGACCATCACCGCGAGCGTGGGCCTGGAACTGCCCGGGGTGACCTTCGTCGAACCCGCGTACGCGGCCAGCCTCGACTGGCTGCTCTGCGACGCGTTCGGGCACATCGCCGGCGCGACCCGGTCGACACCGACAGCGGTGCCGGCCGAGGACGGGGCGTACTACTTCCGGCTGAGCACCCGGCCGGTGGACCAGGCGCCGTTCGAGGCGGCGCGGGCCCGCCTCGGCGACGCGGTGCTGCGTCGGCAGGTGCTGGCCGGGGCGTACCGACTGGTCGACGCCCACCAGGCGTACCCGCACCTGGCCGACGCGCCGACGGTGCAGCTGGCCGCCTCCGGGGCGGTGCTGCCCGAGGTGCTGGCCGCCGCGGCGGAACTGGCCGACGAGGGGGTCGCCGCCCACGTCGTCGACGTGACCAGCCTGGACCGGCTGTACCGGGCCTGGCAGCGCACCCTGCGTCAGGGCGTACGCACGGCGACCGTGCCGAGCGTGCCCGGCGCGCTGCGGTCCGCCTTCGCCGACCGGGTGCCGGTGGTCACCGTGCACGACGCCGCCTCGCACGCCATGGCCTGGCTCGGCTCGGCGGTCGGCGCTCCCGCCGTTCCGCTCGGCGTCGACGAGTTCGGCCAGTCCGGCACCGTCTCCGACCTCTACGACCTGCACGACCTGCTCCCCGGCAGCATCGTCAACGCCGCCCTAGCCGCCCTCTCCCTCCGCTAACAGCCCCCCGCACCCCCCGCCCCCCCCGCCCCCCCCGCCCCCCGCCCCGCACCCCCCGGCCCCCCGCGCCGTGCCCGCCCCGGTGATCAAGAAGTTTTGGTCACCGTGGAGCGCTCTCCGTGACCAAAACTTCTTGATCACCGGGGCTAGAGGGGGGCGCGGGGGCGCGGGGGGTGGGGGGTGGGAGGTAACGGGGTGGGGGGGTTAGCGGGTGGGGGTGGGGGTTGGGGTGGGGGTGGTTTGGGGGGAGGTGGGGGGTGGGGCGATGACGGTACGTTCGAGATTCACCTGGGCCTGGCCGGTGCCGCCGACGGTGATGTCGTCGTACGCCTGGAGCCGCTTCTCCTGGTCGAAGTAGAGCACCGTCATCGCCAGCGGGGTCGGCTCGTCGCTTTCCAGCCCGCGCAGCCCGGCACCGCCGGTGGAACCCTGCACCATCAGCGTGGTGGTCTGCTGGCCGGGCACCTCCGGCAGCGTGTTGAGCTGCCGGTCGTGGGTGTGCCCGGCGAGCACCAGCGGGCAGGTGCCGGAGAGCGGGCCGGCGGAGGCGGGGTCGTGCACCAGTGCGATGTCGACCGGCCGGGGCGAGCTGCGGATGGTCGCGGCGAGCTTCTCACCGTTGCTGATCAGCTGATCGGCGGTGGGTTGGCTCAACCCGCCGCTGGCCGGCGAGGTGCTCTTGTCCGGGGTGAACCGGGGATCGCCGATCCCGGCGATGGTGAGCCCGGCGACCGTGGTCGTGGTGTTGTCCAGCACGATCGCGTTGGGCTGACGGGCCACCGCCGCCGCCGTACGGCCCGAGTCGTGGTTGCCCCGGATGTACACGTACGGCTTTTCGAGCAGGCTGATCGATCCGACGTAGGACGCCTCCGGCTCGCTGCCCCAGTCGGTGATGTCGCCGGTGTCGACCACCACGTCGATGCCGAACTGCTCCGTGACGGTCCGGATGAGCTGCCAGGCGCTCGGGTTGAGGTGCAGGTCGGAGATGTGCAGTACCCGGGTGGTGCCCGGCTCCGGTTCGTACACCGGCAGCGCCGACACCGTCGTGTACAGCTGGGTGACGTTGCCGATGAGACGTTGGAGCTGCTCGGCGTACCGGGTGTAGTCGTCGGCGATCTTGCGTACGTCGCCGACGATCGCCGGGGCGTTGACCAGCAGTCCCTCGTACCGGGGCTCCTCGATCGACTGGGGCCGGATGGTCGCCGCGGCGGTGCCCAGACTTCCGGCCGTGATCAACAGCGCCAGGCCACCGGCCCAGGCGGCCCGGCGGGTGTCGCGGAACACCAGCAGCGCCAACACCAGGGTGGTGAGTACGCAGGAGCCGATCGTCCGTAGCCCGAGCCGCATCACCCCCTCCCGGACCTCGTCGACGGCCGACTGGGTGGCCCGGTTGAGGCTCGCCGGATCGTCGATCAGCGCCTCGACGCGGCTCTGGTCCAGCGCGCCCAACTGCACGGTCAGGTGGGTCGGCCCGTCGTGGCTGCGGAGCATCAGCGAACCCAGCGGCGGGATGTTGACGGTGGTGCCGCCGGTGGTCGAGGGCGACACGGACAGCCGGGCCTGGAACGGCCCGATGTCGGTGCCCACGTTTCCGCCCGCTACGACACCGGCGAACACACCGACCAGCGTGACGGCCAGGACGGCACCGGCCACGCCGAGGCGGTGCGGCCATCGACGTCGCCCCCCATCACGACGCGGTACGGCGATGCGTCGCATCGAGGGGAAGCGGCGCGGCCGACCGGTGGGGGTTTCCCCGTCCCGATCGCGGCGCGGCTCCTCGTTCTGCTGACCGTCCATGCTGAGATTCTGACCTGCCCGACGAAGGATCTTGGCAAACCTGTGATGACGGGTCGGGTGACCGCGTCAGCTGCGTCCGGCACCGCCACCGGAGAAGACGAGGCGCAGCAACCGGTCGTCCTCGGGTACCGGCCGACCACGCCCGTCGTGGTTGGAGGTGCTGACCCAGAGCGAGCCGTCCGGGGCGGCGGCGATCGCCCGCAGTCGCCCGTACCGCTCGGTCAGCAGTTCCTGCGGTTGACCGAGGACCGTGCCGGTCTCGGTCAGCTCGACCAGCCAGAGTCGCTGACCGCGCAGGCAGGCGGTGGCGAGCATCCGTTCCGTCGCGGCCAGGCCGGAGCAGGACGCCTCGTCGGTCGACCACTGCACGATCGGATCCACGTACCGCTTGTCGCCCTCGCGCCCCTCGACCTCGGGCCAGCCGTAGTTCTTGCCCTTGGTGATCTGGTTGATCTCGTCCCAGGTGTTCTGGCCGAACTCGACGGCGTACATCCGTTCACCGGCCCAGGCGATGCCCTGCACGTTGCGGTGGCCGAGGGACCAGACCGGGGAGTTCGGGAAGGGGTTCCCGGGGGCCGGCTTCCCCTCCGGCGTGATTCGCAGGATCTTGCCCCCGAGCTGCTTGACGTCCTGCGACTGGTCGGTCTCCCCGGCGTCGCCGGTGCTGACGTAGAGGTGCCCGTCGGGGCCGAACGCCAGGCCGCCGCCGTTGTGGATGCCGGCCTTGGGGATGCCGGTGAGAATCGGAGTCGGCGCCTCACCGAGCCGCAGTCGGGCCACCCGGTTGTCCCGCTCGGCGGTGTAGTAGACGAAGACGGTGCGGTTCTGGGCGAACTCCGGAGACACCGCGATGCCCAGCAGACCACCCTCGCCGCCGGCGGTCACATCCTCGATGGTCTGCACCTCGGTGACCTTCAGACCGTCCTTGGTCGACTCGGGCCCGACCTGGACGATGCGGCCACTGTCACGTTCGGTGACCAGAGCGCCGCCGTCCGGCAGGAAGGCGATCCCCCACGGCACCCGCAACCCCTGGGCGAGCACGGTGGTGACGACCTCCTGGTCGCCGTTGCCCGGGGTGAGGGTGGGGCGGGGCAGGTTCGGCGGCTCGCCGGCCGGGTCGGGTTCCGGATCCCCGAGACTGCAACCGCTGGCGACGAGCAGCAACGTCGCGCAGGCCGCCACGAGGGCGGCTCGGACCTGACGGGCGCGGAGGTACGGGGGAGCGCTCACCCGCCCCAGAGTAGCCCGCCCGGCCCCGCCCCGTGGAAGGCCAGGCGGGCCGACCCCCATCGGCTGGTCGGCCCGTCTGGACGCCTATCGTCGGCGAGGTGAAGGTATGGATTCCGCACGAGGCCGGCCACGCCTTGCTCGGCGAGCTGCCGCCGGAGGTCACCGTCGAGACGATGGAGGATCCGGCGAAGCTGCCCTCACCGGTGGCCGGCGTCCGGTTCTGGGTACCGCCCTTCCTGGCCGGTGGGGAGGCCGTGGCGCTGCTGCACGAGCTGCCTGACCTGGCGGTGGTGCAGCTGCTCTCGGCCGGTGCGGACGCCTGGGTGGGACGGGTACCGGCCGGTGTCACGCTCTGTGACGCTCGTGGGGTGCACGACCCGTCGACCGCCGAGTGGGTGGTCGCGGCGATCCTGTCCCAGCTGCGCGCGTTCCCGGCCATGGCTCGGGCCCAGGCCCGGCGACAGTGGGCGTACGACGAGGTGGCTCCCACCGACGAGCTGGCCGGCAAGCGGGTGCTGATCGTCGGGGCGGGTTCGATCGGCACCGCGCTGCGGGACCGGCTGACGCCGTTCGAGGTCGAGTTCACGCTGGTAGCCCGGACCGCCCGGCCCGAGCAGGGTGTGCACGGCGTCGACGAACTGCCGCGCCTTCTGCCGCAGGCCGATGTCGTGGTGCTGTTGGTGCCGCTGACCGAGCAGACCCGCGGGCTGGTCGACGAGACGTTCCTCGCCGCGATGCGCGACGGCGCGCTGCTGGTGAACGCCGCCCGAGGGCCGGTGGCTCGGACCGACGTCCTGGTCGCCGAGCTTGCCACCGGACGGATCTCCGCCGCTCTGGACGTGACCGACCCCGAGCCGCTCCCCGCCGACCACCCGCTCTGGGAGATGCCGAACGTGCTGCTCACGCCACATGTGGCCGGCTCGGTGCGGGGCCTGCTGCCCAGGGCGTACCGCCTGGTCGGTCAGCAGATCCGACGGTTCGCGGCTGGCGAGCCACCGCGCAACGTGGTGGTGGACGGCTACTGATTCGAGTCGGGCGCGGCGCGCCCAGCCGCGGCCGCCAGCCGGGACAGGTCCTCGCGGCGGACGGCCGGAAGCATGAACCAGCGGCCGTCGTCGAGTTGGGCCACCGCCCGACCACGTGGGTCGGCGGTCAGCTCGACCACCTGCTCCCAGGAGATCCGGCGCTCGCCGGCGAGCGCCCGGACGCGCAGTCCACGGGCGTCGGCGTCGGTCCCGGCCCGCCAGGCCCAGACGGCCACCGCCACCGGGACCAGCAGCACCGGCAGCAGATAGGGGCGGGCACTGGCCAGTGGGAGAGCGCCGATGGTGGCGACGATCGCCCCGACCAGGATGGCCTGGTTGTGCCGGAATCGTGCGGTGTCGGTGCGAGGCATGACCAGATGATCCCACCCGGGTCGCGACGGCCAACGGTGGGCCGAGACCGTCGGGTGGAACACCTCCCGGGCGGACGTGTTCGTGCCCGGATCGGGACACTCAGTGGCGGTGACCTAACTCACTGTCGATTGACCGTCACTTACCGCCGGGATGGTCGTTCATCGATGGTGGGCGGTGGACCATGTCCACCGTCCGCGTACCGCCCCAGTGCCCCCTCACGAAGGCGAACGTCGTGCCTGTGTTCCGTGCCGCCCCGTTCCGTGCCACGAGCTGCCGTCCGCTCCTGCCGGAGATCTCTGTCCTCGCGGTCGCCGCAGTGCTGATCGTCCTCGGTGCGACCGGTCCGGTGCCCGCGCTCGCCGTGGTGGCGCTCGCCAGCGCAGCCGCGTCCACCCTGGCCGGGGTGCGGTTGTCCCGGCTGACCCTGAATCCCGAATCGCCCCCCGGAGGCCCGTCCGTCGGCCGGCTGGCCCGTCGACGCGCGGCGCGGCCCCGTCGGGCCGCCGGTCTGCTGCACGCCGCGGTGGTGACCGCCGGTCTGACCGCGGCGGTGCTGCCGCTGGCCTCCGCCGGTTACCGCCCGGCCGCCGCCGTGGCGGGGCTCGTCGGCACTGCGGCCCTGCTCGTCGGCGGCCTGTTCAGCCTGTCGCCCCGATCCCGTCCGCCGGTCCGGGACCGCCTGCACCGCCTGCTCGACCAGGTCGCCCCCGGTGTCTGTTTGGTGCTCACCGCCTGGCTGCTGCTGCCGTACGCCGGTGTGACGTCCCCGGTTCGGCTGATGGTGGCGGTGGCCCTGGGCCTGCTCGCCGTCGACGCGTTGGCCGCGCTGAGCGGGGCGGACCGGCACCGTGGCAGCGCCCGCTGTCGCGGCGGCGCGGCGTTGACCCTCCTCGCCCTGGTGCTGCTGGCCGCGCTGCCGGCCGGTCCGGCCGCCGGGCGGGCGGCGCTGCTGGCCGTACCTCCCCTCGTGGTCGGCGTGTTGCTGGTCGCCGCCGGGGGTCGGCAGGTGGGCCAGGTCCCGCCGGCCGGGCAGACCGCGCTGCGTTGGCCCCGGGCGGTGCTGCCACCGGTCGCGGCGGTGGTCGCCGTCGTCTACCAGCTACAGGCCGGCTTCCTGCCGGACCTTACGGCGGTGCTGCTCGCGCTCGCCGCAGTTCCCCCGCTGGTGGTACGGGAGCTGTTCGGGGCCGCACCGGCCGTGCCGGACGGGCCGACGGTCACCGACCCGGCTCCGGCGCCCTCCGCGGCGGCCGGTCCGGGCGGCGCGACCGGACGTGCCGACCTGCTGCGGGCGCTGGCGGCCCGCTCGGAACCGGCCTGCGGCGCACTGCTCGTGGTCGACCTGCATCTCACCGAGCTGCCCGGCCGCCTGGTGCGCGACGACGTGGCCGCCGAGGCCGTCCGCCGGGCCCGAGCCGTGGTGGCCGACGAGGACGAGGTGTTCGACCTGGCCGGCAGTGGGCTCGCGGTGATCAGCGGGTCGGGACCGATGATCGCGTACGCGCTGGGCGCCCGGCTGCTCGCCGCGCTGAGCCGGCCCTACGAGGTCTCCGGGGCGGTGCTGCGGTCGCGACCCAGCGTCGGGCTGGCCGAGTTGGGCCGGGGGCGTCCGGAGGAACTGCTCCGCCAGGCCGACCTCGCCCGTCGGCGCGCGGCCCAGCTCGGTCGGGACCGGGTCGAGTGGTACGACGCCTACCTGGAGGAGCAGCTGGTTCGTCGGCTGGACCTGGAGCGGGAGCTGCCCGGTGCGGTCGCCCGGGGCGAGTTGGACCTGGTCTACCAGCCGGTGCTCGGCTTGGCCGACCAGGCTCCGGTCGGTACGGAGGCGCTGCTGCGCTGGCGTAACCCGGTGCTCGGCACCGTGTTCCCGGCGGAGCTGCTCCCGGTGGCCGAGGACCTCGACATCGTCGGTGAGCTGGGCGTCTGGGTGCTCGACCGGGCCTGCCGACAGTTGGCCGACTGGAGCGTGGGCGGGCGACGGCTGTGGATGGCGGTCAACGTGACCACCCGGGAACTCACCTCCCCGGACTTCGTACCCCGCACGGCGGCGGTGCTGGAGGCGTACGGGATCGGGCCGGACCAGTTGGTCATCGAGGTCGCCGAGCCGAAGGTGGCCACCGAACTGCCCACGGTGGTGGCCCGGCTGGCCGGGCTGCGGTCGATGGGCATCCGGACGGCGCTCGACGACTTCCGTGCCGAGCAGGCGTCGCTCACCCAGCTCCGGCGGCTGCCGATCGACCTGCTCAAGGTCGGCCCGGAGGTGGCCACGGCGGGTGGTGACCCGCACCGTCCACTGCTGGACGTGGTCGTCACCGTCGCCGAACGTCTCGGCCTCGAGGTGGTGGCCGAGGAACTGGAGTCGGCGCATCAGGTCGAGGCGGCGCATCGGGCCGGATGCCGCTACGGCCAGGGATTCGAGCTGGCCAGGCCGGCGACCGCGGAGCGGGTCGAGGCGTACTTCGAGGAGTTTCCGTCGACCTCGCGCTGATCACCGTGGTTGCGCGACCGTTGCGCCTGTCGGTGGCGGTGGGCCGGTGCTGCCACGCGGGGTCAGGTGGGGTGTCTCGTCCTCCAGCCCGCCCGTCGGTGCGCCCTCGATCAGCTGGAGCAGTTGCCGCGCCGCGTGTGCCCCGTGTTCCGGGATGTCCCGACTCAGCGCGGTGAGCGGTGGGTGCACCAGCCGACACAGCGGGGAGTCGTCCCAGGCCACGATGGACAGATCAGCCGGGACAGTCAGCCCCATCTCCTGGGCGACCGAGAGCCCGGCGATGGCCATCACGTCGTTGTCGTAGATCACCGCAGTCGGTCGTACCCGGGAGCTGAGCAGTCGCCGGGTCGCCCGCGCGCCCTCCTCGCCGGTGTAGTCGGAGGAGACGGTGACCGCGTCGGCGAGGCCGAGACGCCGGCACACCTCGGTGAACGCCTCGGTGCGGATCGCGGTGTGCTGGAGCTCGGGCAGGCCGCCGACCCGGGCGATCCGCCGGTGGCCGAGGGCGTAGAGGTACTCCACGGTCTCCACCAACGCCGCCGCGTCGTCCGACCAGACACTGGGCAACCCACCGGTGCCGGTCGGGCCGCCGATCACCACCGCCGGCAGACCCAGTTCCTCCAGCACCGGCACCCGGCCGTCGTCGATCCGCAGGTCACAGATGAGCACGCCGTCGACCCGCCGCTCGGCCCACCAGCGTCGGTAGACCGCGATCTCGGCGGTCTGGTCGGCGACCATCTGGAGGGTCAACGCGTACGACCGGGCGGACAACTCCGCCTCGACGCCGCTGATCAACTCCATGAAGAAGGGCTCGATGCCGAGGGTGCGGGCCGGTCGGGCGAGGATCAGGCCGATGGCGCTGGCGGTCGCGCCGGACAGGGCACGGGCGGCGCTGCTCGGGCTGAACCCGATCTCGGCGGCGATGGCGATAATGCGTTGCCGGGTCGCCTCGGAGACGCCGGGCTGGCCGTTCAGCGCGTACGAGACCGCGCCCTTGGAAACCCCTGCCCGCCGGGCGACGTCCGCGATCGTGGGTCGCTTCACCGGCGTACGTCCTCCTGAACCAGTTCGTCCGGCCGACCGCGTCGATGGCGTGCGCGGCGGTGGACACGCTACCCGCCCTGTTGCCCGGGTGGCTGTGGGCCCGCTCGCCCTCGTACGGTCGCCTGGCTTATCCGGTTCAGTCAACATTGCTCGATCTCTTGGCCGTTGCCGACAGGTTTCGGGGGACGGGTCATGAGACGGTTACTCATCGATGGCTGCGGGGAACCATGGAAGGCGCGGTGGAATCTTGAGCGATGCGCGGGGGAACGACCCGACCCGGCTGGCGCTGCACGACGGGTGGACCATGTGGGCGGTGCCCGACCAGCCGCAGGTGCCACCCGAGATCGACGGGGTGATGGTGCCGGCGAGCGTGCCGGGCTGCGTGCACACCGACCTGCTGGCGGCCGGGCTGATCCCCGACCCGTACCTCGACGACAACGAGACCGGGTTGGCCTGGATCGGCCGCACCGACTGGGCGTACGAGACGACCTTCGACCGGCCGTCCGGCGAACACACCCGCCTCGACCTGGTCTGCGCCGGCCTGGACACGGTCGCCACGATCACGCTCAACGGGGTCGAGGTCGGTCGCACCGAGAACATGCACCGGGGCTATCGCTTCGAGGTCACGTCGCTGCTCCGCGCCGAGGACAACCACCTGGCGGTACGCTTCGACTCCGCCTACCGGTACGCCGAGGCGCAACGGGACCGGCTCGGCGACCGGCCCAACGCGTACCCGGAGCCGTTCCAGTTCATCCGCAAGACGGCCTGTAACTTCGGCTGGGACTGGGGACCGACGCTGGTCACCGCCGGCATCTGGCAGGGGATCGGCCTGCACTGCTGGTCGGTGGGTCGACTGGCAAAGGTGCGCCCGGTCGTCACCGTCGACGGCGACACCGGCCGGGCGGAGGTGCACGTCGACGTGGAACGGGTCGCCGACCGGCCGCTCACCGTGCGGGCGCGGCTGGCGGGCCGGCACGCCGAGGTGATCCTCCCGGCGGGGCAGTTCTCGGCGGTGCTGACTCTCACCGTCCACCGGCCGGAACTCTGGTGGCCCCGAGGCTACGGCGCACCGAACCTGCACGACCTGACGGTCACCCTGCACGACGACGACGGTGGCACTCTCGACGAGTGGCACCGCCGGATCGGGTTCCGGTCGGTACGCCTGGACACCACCCCCGACGAGCACGGTGCTCCGTTCACGCTGTACGTCAACGAGGTGCCGGTCTTCGTGCGGGGAGTCAACTGGATCCCGGACGACGTCTTCCCGAACCGGGTCACCCGTCGGCGTCTGGCCGAACGCTTCGACCAGGCCGAGGCCGCGCACGTCAACCTGCTGCGGGTCTGGGGCGGCGGCCGGTACGAGTCGGACGACTTCTACGACCTGGCCGACGAACGGGGACTTCTGGTGCAGCAGGACTTCCTCTTCGCCTGCGCCGCGTACCCGGAGGAGGAGCCGTTCGCCACCGAGGTGGCCGCCGAGGCCGTCGAACAGGTGATCCGGCTCGCGTCGCACCCCTCGCTGGTGTTGTGGACCGGCAACAACGAGAACATCTGGGGCTGGCACGACTGGGACTGGCAGGCACCACTGGCCGGGCGTAGCTGGGGGCGGGGCTACTACCTCGACCTGCTGCCCGGCATCGTGGCCAGGTTGGACCCGACCCGGCCGTACTGGCCGGGTAGCCCCTGGTCGGGCAGCGAGACGATCCACCCCAACCATCCGGCTTACGGCACCACGCACATCTGGGACGTGTGGAACACCGACGACTACGTCAAGTACCGCGAGTATCTGCCCCGGTTCGTCGCCGAGTTCGGCTACCAGGGCCCGCCCGCGTACGCGACGCTGCGCCGGGCCCTCTCCGACGAGCCTCTCGCCCACGACTCACCCGGCATGGCACACCACCAGAAGGCCGCCGACGGTGACCGGAAACTGCGCCGGGGGCTGGAGGCGCACCTGCCCGAGCCGCGCGACTTCGACGACTGGCACTGGCTGACGCAGCTCAATCAGGCGCGGGCCGTCGCCCTCGGGGTGGAACACTTCCGTTCCCACCGAGGGCGGTGCATGGGCACCATCGTCTGGCAACTCAACGACTGCTGGCCGGTCACCTCGTGGTCCGCCGTCGACGGCGACGGCCGCCGCAAACCACTCTGGTACGCGCTGCGTCGGGCGTACGCCGACCGGCTGCTCACCGTGCAGCCACGCGGCGCCGGACTGGCCGTGGTCGCGGTCAACGACGGCGGGCGGCCGTGGCGGGGGTCGACCACCGTCGCCCGGCTCACCCTGGCCGGTGAGCCGAAGGCGAAGACCACAGTGGAACTGGACGTGCCCGCGTACTCGGCGGTGACCGTGGCGCTGCCGGACGAGCTGACCCGGCCCGACGACGGCCGGGCCGAACTGCTGGTCGCCGACCCCGGCGACCAGGCCGAGCGGGCGTGGTGGTTCTTCGCCGAGGACCGTGACGTGCGATGGCCGGCGGCGGCCTTCGACGCGACCGTGGAGCCGGTCGACGGCGGCCAACGGGTACGCGTCACCGCCCGCACCATCCTGCGCGATGTGACCCTGTATCCGGATCGGCTCAACCCGTCCGCCGAGGTCGACACGGCGCTGGTCACCCTGCTTCCCGGGGAGTCGGCCACGTTCACCGTGCGGGCCGACGCCCCGCTGGACGTCGCCGCGCTGGCGTCGCGCCCGGTGCTCCGTTGCGTCAACGACCGGCAGGAAGACGGTTCGCCGGGATAACCACCATTCGATTGTCCTGAAGGCAACTCTTCCTACGCCTCCGTTCGGTTGCGGGCTCAGAATGAGCAGACATCGACTCTCCTAAAAGGAGGTTCCTCATGGGTCCTGTTCGGCGCGCGTTGCTCGCGATGGCGCTGGTCGTCGCCGCGACGCTGCTGGTACCGGCTGCTCCGGCCCACGCTGGCGGTCAGCCGGTGACGATCTGCTTCAAGGTCGGCGAGTTCGACGGCCGGCCCGTCTTCGACTGTCACACGATCCCGTTGCCCGACTTCAAGCCGAAGCCGATCGGACCGGTCGAGTGCCTGACCTGTCCGCCGGTGTTCGACCTGTGGGACCGAATCGATCCGGGGAAGCGCATCGAGTATCTGAAACTGCTGGGCCGAGGGCTGTCGTTGCTGGGGGAGTCGGCCCAGGCGGTGGATCCGGTGGAGCAGAGTTATCTGCGTGACCTGGCGACGGAGAGCTTCTGGTCGTCGGCGAAGCAGCTGGACGACTCGGAGGTGGAACTGGGTCAGGTCGGTTGGGCGGACCTGAAGAACGGGAAGTTCTACGGCGATCCGGAGCCGCAGCCGATGCTGGTGGCCAGCGGCGTGAACATCGCCGGCGGGATCGGGCTGATGCAGAAGGCGCTCGGCGACCCGGATCCGGAGCCCAACATCGCGGCCTCGTTGGCCCGTTTCGACCAGGCGTACAAGGATCTCGGAGCGCTGTTCGCCGGCTGGTGACCCGGCGGCGACGGTGCGGCGGCCGGTGACCGGGCCGCCGCACCGGGCGGTCCACCGCACCCACCGACTTGAAGAATTTCGCAAGTGCTAAAGTCTTCACGGTGTCGCCGGGTGGTGGCACCGAAAGGAGCGCGGGCGTGTCGGTGCCGCTGTACCAGGCGAAGGCGGAGCTGTTCCGCACCCTCGGACATCCGGTCCGGATCCGGGCGTTGGAGCTGCTTCAGGACGGCCCCAAGCCGGTGCGCGACCTGCTGGCCGCCATCGACGTCGAGGCGTCCAACCTCTCCCAGCAGCTCGCCGTGCTGCGCCGGGCCGGCATGGTCACCTCGTACCGGGACGGTTCCCTGGTGATGTACGCGCTCAGCACCCCCGACGTGGCCGACCTGTTGGCCGCCGGGCGGCGGATCCTCGGCGCGGTGCTCACCGACCGGGACGGCCTGCTCGACGAGTTGCGCGCCGGCGGACCGGACCGGTGACTGCCCCCGACACCCGGCCGACCAACCCGGCCGGAGAGACCCTGTCCGCCGCCTGGCGTCGCGTCCGCGACCTGTTGCCGGGTCGCGCCGACTGGCAGGCGGTACGCCGCTCGCCCCGCCGGGACCTCGTCGCCGGGCTCACCGTGGCCATCGTCGCGTTGCCGCTGGCGCTCGCCTTCGGCGTCACCTCCGGACTCGGCGCGGAGGCCGGGCTGGTCACCGCCGTGGTCGCCGGTGCGGTGGCGGCCGTCTTCGGCGGCTCTAACCTCCAGGTGTCCGGTCCGACCGGCGCGATGACCGTGGTGCTGGTGCCGGTCGTGGCGCAGTTCGGGCCGACCGGGGTGCTCATGGTCGGCGCGCTGGCCGGGTTGATCCTGATCGTCCTGGCCCTCGCCCGCCTGGGCCGCTACGTCCGCTACCTGCCGGTGCCGGTGATCGAGGGCTTCACCGCCGGCATCGCCGTGGTGATCGCCCTGCAACAGGTGCCCGCCGCGCTCGGCGTCACCGACGCGCAGGGTGAGAAGGTGTGGGCGGTGGCGGCCGACGCGGTCGCCCGCTTCGTCGTACACCCTCGTCCGGCGGCCGTCGCGGTGGCCCTCGGCGTCGCGGCGGTGATGCTGATCGGTGCCCGGTGGCGTCCCGCCGTACCCTTCTCCCTGCTGGCGGTGGCCGCCGCCACGCTGCTCGCCGAGTTCGTGCCGGCCGACCTGGTCCGGATCGGCGCGCTGCCGCAGGGGCTGCCCGCGCCGTCGCTGGACTTCCTCGATCTGGGGGCGGTGGGTGTGCTGCTGCCCGCCGCGCTCGCGGTGGCCGCGCTGGCCGCGCTGGAGAGTCTGCTCTCGGCCACCGTCGCTGACGGGATGACCGTCGGCCAGCGGCACGACCCGGACCGCGAACTCTTCGGCCAGGGCCTGGCCAACCTGGCCTCCCCGCTGTTCGGTGGCATTCCCGCCACCGCGGCCATCGCGCGTACCGCCGTCAACGTGCGGGCCGGAGCGGCCTCGAAACTGGCGGCGCTGACCCACGCGGTGGTGCTGGCCGTCATCGTGCTGGCCGCCGCTCCGCTGGTCAGCCGGATTCCGCTCGCCGCGCTGGCCGGTGTCCTGCTGGCCACCACCGTGCGGATGGTCGAGGCGGCGTCACTGCGGGCGCTGGCCCGGTCCACCCGGGGCGACGCCCTCGTGCTGGTGCTGACCTTCGCCGTCACCGTGATCTGGGATCTGGTCACCGCCGTGGCCGTCGGTGTCGCGGTGGCGGTCGTGGTGGCGCTACGCGCCATCGCCCGCAGCGCCAAACTCGAACAGGTGCCGCTGGACTCCAGCGAGCACAGCGCCGAGGAGCGGGCCCTGCTCGCCGAACACATCGTGGCCTACCGGCTCGACGGGCCGCTCTTCTTCGCCGCCGCGCACAACTTCCTGCTCCGGCTCTCCGACGTCGCCGACGTGCGGGTGGTCATCCTGCGGATGTCCCGGGTCTCCACCATCGACGCCACCGGCGCCCAGGTCCTCGGCGACGCGATCCGTCGACTTCAGGGACGCGGGATCACCGTGCTGCTCTCCGGCATCGTGCCCGGCCACGATCAGGTGCTCGATGCACTCGGCGTGGCCGACCAGTTGCGTCGGGACGGCCTCGTCTTCCCCGACACCCCGGCCGCCATCGCGTACGCCCGGAAGCTCGCCCTGCCTGCGGTCGGTGACCGAGAGGGCCGCCGTGCGTCCAAGCCGCCCCAACCTCGGCACGGCGCACAGGTCAGCGTCGGCCAACGCGCGGGCGAGTCCGCCACGGTCGACGGACACTGACCGCCCTGTCCGTGCCGCGGCACCCGGGCGTACCGGATCGGCAGGCGCGACAACGGAGGAAGGCGGTACGCCGACGGCTCTGGACCTGGCCCGCGCCGCGCGGGCTGGCGTCCGCGTGGCGAAGGTGACATTGTGTCCGCTACGGCCCTGTGATCATGTCCGGGCAGGCGTGGGTGCTGAGCCAGCAGGAGAGCATCATGTCCCAGAATGGCAGTGGTCAGTCACACCTGCGGATAGGTGGCTGGCTTTCCCAGACCGGCCAATCTGATCCGGACCATGGCCAGCCCCTACCTGACAGCGCGGTGCCTGCCGCTCAACACCCAACGGCCCCCGACGATCCGAAACCGACCGCCGAACCGCTGGCGGCGGCGGACCCGGGAGCGGCGGTCGGCCGGTACCGGGTGACCGGCGGAGCCGTCGGCCAGCGCCGTGCTCGTGGCACCGCGTCACGCGCCGCCGCAGACCGCCGGGCTCAGCTCGTCGGCCGGGCCGCCCCACGTCGTACGCACCTGCTCGGCGGCGTCGGTCTCGTCGTCGTCACCGCGCTGATCGGCGTGATAGCACTACGCGACGCGAGCCCCCAGGAGCCGATCCGCGGCGAGTTCGTCGCCGGGATGCCCTCGCCCGCAGATCCTGCCCTCGGCGACCGGCCTACCGACGTCACCAGACCCGAGACCCGAGCCGCCGAGTCCGCTCCGCCGAGCCCGATCGCCGACACGGTGGCCCGGCCCGGTCTCAATCCGCGCGCCGCCGGTGGCGACGCCAGCCCTGACCCGACAACCGTCCCCGACACCGTACCGGCGATGCCGGGCAGCCACGCCCCACCGGCCGCGCCGAATTCGCCTGTACCGCCTCCGGCCGCACCCGCCGACCCGGGCGGACCGGCGCTGGTACCCGGTGCCCGTATCGGGCTGGAGTTCGCGAACCTGCCCGGTCACCGGGTACGACACGTCAACTTCCAGGCTCGGGCCGAGCGGGTGGGTCCTGCCAGCGGCCCCGGTGTGAAAGCCGATGCCGCCTTCGTGGTCCGTACCGGCCTCGCCGACAGCGGATGCGTCTCGTTCGAGTCGGTCAACTTCCCCGGCTACCACTTGCGACACGTCGAGTTCCGGGTGTTCCTGCACCGCTCCGACGGCAGCGCACTGTTCCGTGCCGACAGCACCTTCTGCCCGGTCACCGGCATCGGCGGCCGACACGTCTCACTGCGCGCCTACAACTACCCCGACCGGTACCTCAGCCACGACTCCCATCGGCAGATGCGGATCTCACCGATCGGTAACGGCGCCTCACCCGCGACCGCCACCTTCCTGATCCGCCCCGCCCTGTAGCCGGAGGTGGCGGGTCCTGATCCGACGGCCGCCGCGAGAAGCGCGTCCGGATCCTCGCCGTCCGCGTCAGCCGATCTGGCTGAGCAGCCGTTCCAGGTTGGTCAGGCGTTCCTTGACCTCGGTCAGTTCGGTACGCGTCGCGTGTAGCTCCTCGCGGATGCCGTCGAGGGCGGTCGCGGTGGTCCCGGCGTGCTCGACGAGCCGGGTCTGTGCGTCACCGGCGCGCTCGGCCAGCTGTCGGTAGTGCTGTTCCCGGGCGGCGGAGTGCCGGGCCCGGTAGATCCCCACCGCCACGAACGCGATGATCGCCATCAACGCGACCAGCACCACGGTCGACGTGATCATCGCGATCTCGGGGATGTTGTCGTCGGCGGCCACGATGCTCGTCATTGTGAGTCCTCATCCTTCTGACCGGGAACGGTCAACGTCGGTACGGCCGCCGCGATGGTCTGCGGAGTCAGCGTCAGCGCGAACGGAGCGAGGTCGAACCACTTGACCGAGCTGCCGTCCGGAGCCGTCTCCAGGGTGCCGACGACCAACTCGGCGGCCTCCAACTTCTGTAGGTGCATGTAGAGCAGGGGACGGTTCATCCGCAGCCGGCGTGCCAACGCGCTGACGTAGCTGCGGCCCTCGGCGAGCGCGGCGACGATCCGCAGCCGGTGTGGACTGGCCAGCGCCGCGAGCACCGCCAACAGCTCGTCGCCGCTCGGCGTCTCACGACTCATTCGTCAGCCCCCTCCGCACCGGGTGTCAGAAATTACTGACCCCCCTGTCAGATAATGCTGACAGGTTGGGTGTGCGGCCGTCAAGCAATACTCAGACTGCCGATGAGCGAGTCGACCCGTGCCGCCACCGACCCGGCGGAACGGGCGGTGGCCGAACATGGCACGGTGTGCGTGGGAGGTGGCGGTGAGCAGGGCAGTCGAGGAGACGAACCGGGCGATGCTGCGCGCGCGGGACGCGATGGACCGGGCGTACGCCGAACCGCTCGACATCCCGACGCTGGCGAGGATCGCGCACGTCTCCGAGGCGCACTTCATCCGCACGTTCCGGGCGACCTTCGGCGAGACCCCGCACCGCTATCTGCAACGGAGGCGGGTGGAGCGGGCCATGTACCTGCTGCTGCACACCGACCGGGAGGTGACCGACATCTGCACCGCGGTCGGGTTCGGCAGTCTCGGGACGTTCAGTCGTACCTTCCGGCAGATCGTCGGGGAGTCGCCCACCGACTATCGCAAGCAGCAGACGGCACCGGTCGCGCCGGTGCCGAGCTGCTTCACGAAGGCGTGGACCAGACCGAGCAGTTTTGGATAAGCAGCAGGTCAGGGCACTGCACTAGCGTTTCGGGCATGACGATCAACGCAATCAGCCGCTCTCAGATCTACGTCCTCGACCAGGACGAGGCGCTCGACTTCTACATCGGAAAGCTCGGCATGGAACTGCACACCGACCAGGATCTCGGCTTCATGCGCTGGCTCACGGTCAACATCCCCGGAGACCGGCAGCGGGAGATCCTGCTGGAGAAGCCGGGCCCGCCGAACCTCGACCCGGCCACCGCCGAGCAGGTCCGGGAACTGCTCACCAAGGGCGCCACCGGCGGCTTCCTCTTCCTGACCACCGACGACGCCTACAAGACGTACGAGGACCTGGTCGCCAAGGGCGTCGACATCACCGACGAGCCGATGGAACGGCCGTACGGCATCGACTTCGGCATCCGCGACCCGTTCGGTAACAAGATCCGGATCGGCCAGATGTTCACCAAGGGGACCGAGCACTGAGTGCCGGCGAGCGCCATGTCACCCAGGCAGGATTCTGTCTGGGTGACATGACGGCGGACCTTCGGAAACGTGGCGGTGTGCGCCATGTAGACCGCCATGCCGTACTGGTCGGGAAGAGCGAAGCCGTGCTCTGCCCCCACCGCGGTGCCGAATGCCTCGACTCCGTCAGCGCCGACTCACCAGCACACCGCCTCGATGGGCGAGCGAGCCAGTACCGGCGCGCTCGGCCAGGTCACCGCCGGTGTAGTGCGGCGGTGACCGCGCGGGCCCGGTCGGCCGTACTGAGTACCTCGGTGCTGTCCACGAACTGGTCGACCCCGCCGATGTACGGCGGCAACGCCAACACCTGTGGGTCCGTGATCGCACGGCGGGTGGCATCGGCGAACCGGTCCGCTGCTGACACGCGGTACGGCCGGTCGTGGAACGGGCGCACGGTCGGCTCGACCGGTTCGCTCAGGCCGAGGTCGTTGTGCGCGCGGGCGAGATGTTCGTACGCGGCGCAGAGTGCGTCTTCGCGGTGCGGCCATGCGGCGTCGGCCAGGGCGTCGGCGAGCAGCGGTTGCAGCGCCGGGGCGCAGCGCAGCCGGGCGAACGCGGTACCCAGCCATTTGCTGTAGGGCGGGTAGCGACGCTCGATGAGCATCGCCAGGCGCATCAAATCGCGGACCAACCGGGCGGTGACCAGCCGGGAGCCGAGGTCGTCGCCGCTCTCCGCACACCGGCCGGGGAACGCCTCCTCCTGAGCGATACGCCGCCACTGGCAGGCCAGCAGATACCGCCAGACGTCATCCGGGTACCACGCCAGAGCGGCCCGGACGGGCTCGAGCTGGCCGAGTCCGTCGTGGAAGACGGCTCCCTCGGTGACCTCCAGCAGCAGTTGGGTCGGGATGGCCAGCCAGTCGTGAGCGGCCATGTCGTCGCGCGGGTCGACGCCGATCCGGTCGACCAGCCAGGTGTCGAGGTCGTGCAGGTCGACGCGGTGGTCGACCGGGGCGTCGCCGACGGGTCGCAGAGTCCGTGATCGTCCGGGTTCAGGTGGGCTGAAGTTCGTGCTCCAGCCGCCCACCGAGGCGGGCATCCGCTCGGCGAGCAGCCTGCTGATCTGGCGGGCGTGCCGACGGGCGTCGGCGGGGTGGAGAAAGAGCAGCAGACGCGGCCCCCAGTCGTGGTCGGTCGAGCGGGCGGTGTCGAAGCCGAGCACCTCGGAGCCCGGGCCCAGTAACGCCGCCGAGTGCGCCAGATCCGGAAGGGCGGCATCGAGGATCGGCCGCACCGCCTCGCGGTAGGTGGCGGCGGCCAGCGACAGGCCGGGTACGAACGTCGGCACAGGTCACCCCCCGGGTAGCGCCAACCGCCCGGTGCGCGGTCAGTGATCGGTGACGGTTCACAGTGGTCCCAGGACGGCGTGCGGGTCCGCGTCCAGCGCGAGCGTGTCGAGTACCGCCAGGAGTTGACGTTCCTCGTAGCGGAAGTGGCTCTCCATGATGGCGGCGATCCCCTCGACGTGGCGGTCGAGTTCGGCCGGGGAGGCGGCCCGCTCCACGGCGGCCTGTAGCCCGCCGATGAGGTGCGCGATCATCGAGTGGTCCTGCTTCAGGTACCGCAGGGTGTCGCGCAACTGCGGGTGGGCGGCGGCGATCGCGGGGAACAGTTCCCGGTCCTCGCCCTCGTGGTGTGCGGTCAGCGCGGCGCAGAAGCCGTGACAGAACAGCAGCAGATCACGGGTGGCTGGTGCCGCCGCCTCGCCGTCGGCCAGCGCGGCGCGGGTCACCTCCAACGCCTCGCGCAACCGGTCGTGCACGCGGCGCATTTCCTGACTCCAGGCGACAAGCCTGGTCTTCTCGCCCTCAGTCACTGGAGGGCGAAGGCAACGACTGGGTCACCGTCGTGGTCCTTCGATCCGGCGCCTCCATGCCTGACACAGCCTGCCACCGACACGCGACGCTGGAGAGCAGGCTACCCGATCATGCCGACGGGTGGCAGCCCGTGGCTGGCCCGGCACCCGAGCGCCGGGCCAGCCAGCAAGGTCACTCCGGGACGCGGCGGTAGGCGCCGTCGCTGGCCGAGGTGGCCATCGAGGCGTACGCGCGCAGCGCCGCCGACACCGGGCGCTGCCGGTTGAGCGGGGTGTAGGGGCGATCCCGCTTCTCCTGGGCGACCCGGCGGGCGTCCAACACCTCGGCCGGCACGTTCAGCTCGATCGAGCGTGCCGGGATGTCGATGACGATCTCGTCACCGGGCTCGACCAGCGCGATCAGCCCACCGGAGGCGGCCTCGGGCGAGGCGTGGCCGATGGACAGCCCCGAGGTGCCACCGGAGAACCGGCCGTCGGTCAGCAACGCGCAGGCCCGGCCCAGCCCTCGGCCCTTCAGGAACGAGGTGGGGTAGAGCATCTCCTGCATGCCGGGCCCACCCTTCGGCCCCTCGTAGCGGATCACCACCACGTCCCCGGCGACGACCTCCTTGGCCAGGATGGCGGTCACCGCGTCGTCCTGGGACTCGTAGACCTTCGCCGGGCCACGGAAGGTCAGGCACTCCTGGGGCACCCCGGCGGTCTTCACCACGCAGCCGTCCGGCGCGAGGTTGCCGTACAGGATGGCCAGTCCACCGTCGGCGGTGTACGCGTGCTCGCGGTCGCGGATGCAGCCACCGGCCGCGTCGGTGTCCAGAGAGGACCAGCGGTTCGTGGTGGAGAACGGCTCGGTGGTACGCACCCCACCCGGCGCGGCGTGGAACAGCTCGATCGCCTCGGGCTTGGCGCTGCCGCCGCGCACGTCCCAGTCGGCCAGCCAGCGCTCCAGGGTGGGGGAGTGCACCGCGTGCACGTCCCGGCGCAGCAGGCCAGCGCGGTTGAGTTCACCCAGGATGGCCGGGATGCCACCGGCGCGATGCACGTCCTCCATGTGGTACTGCGGCGAGTTCGGGGCGACCTTGGCCAGGCACGGCACCCGACGGGAGACGGCGTCGATGTCGGCCACGGAGAAGTCCAGCTCGGCCTCACGGGCGGCGGCCAGCAGATGCAGGATCGTGTTCGTCGATCCGCCCATCGCGACGTCCAGGGCGATGGCGTTCTCGAACGCGGCCCGGGAGGCCACCTCGCGGGGCAGCACCGAGGCGTCGTCGTCGTCGTACCACCGCTTGGCGATCTCCACGGCGGTGCGGCCGGCCTCGACGAAGAGCGACCGGCGGGCCGCGTGGGTGGCCAGCGTCGAGCCGTTACCCGGCAGCGCCAGGCCGATCGCCTCGGTGAGGCAGTTCATCGAGTTCGCGGTGAACATGCCGGAGCAGGAGCCGCAGGTGGGGCAGGCGGAGCGCTCGATCTCGCCGAGTTGCTCGTCGCTGACGTTCTCGTTCGACGAGGCGATCATCGCGTCGATCAGGTCGATCTTGCTGTGCACGATCCCCTCGATCGCCACCGTCTTGCCGGCCTCCATCGGGCCGCCGGAGACGAAGACGGTGGGGATGTTCAGCCGCAGCGCGGCCAGCAGCATGCCCGGGGTGATCTTGTCGCAGTTGGAGATGCAGACCAGGGCGTCGGCGCAGTGCGCGTTGACCATGTACTCCACCGCGTCGGCGATCAACTCGCGGCTGGGCAGGGAGTAGAGCATGCCGCCGTGGCCCATGGCGATGCCGTCGTCGACCGCGATGGTGTTGAACTCCCGGCCCACCCCGCCGGCGGCGGCCACCGCATCGGCCACCAGACCGCCCATGTCCTTGAGGTGTACGTGGCCCGGCACGAACTGGGTGTAACTGTTCGCGATGGCGACGATCGGCTTGCCGAAATCGTCATCGGTCATCCCGGTGGCCCGCCAGAGGGCCCGGGCACCCGCCATCGTCCGACCGTGCGTGGAGGTCTTCGACCGCAGCTCAGGCATGTGTACCAGCATGACACCGCCGACCGGGTGCGGGTGTGGGCGTCCGGCCGTGTCCCAACAGATGCACACCCGACCCCCACAGCGGGCGTCGATCCGGCAGAGTTGAGGGCGTGCACACACCCCCGGCCATGATCGGCGCTGCGGTGCTGAGCACGCTGATCGCCCTGACGGCCGGCGTGTTGCTGGCCGCCGCCGTTCGCCGCCGCGCCGCCCCCCACCGCCCGGTGTACGCGGTGCTGGCCGTCGGTGGCGCGATCGCGCTGGCGACCATGCTGGCCGGGCTGGTCATCACCCTGACCACCACCGAGCACTGGGCGCACGAGCAGCAGCAGCGCACCAGCTGGGCCACGCTGGTGGCGCTCGGCACGGCCACCAGCGGCCTGCTGTTCTGCTTCGGTCTGCTCCGGCTGCCCGGGGTGGTCGGTTCGACACCCTCGGCGGCCCGGCTCGCGCTGGACAGCGTGATCGTGGGTGCCGCGCTGTGGTTCGTCGGCTGGGTGGTGTTCTCCGAGCCGACCCGGCTACTGGGCGACGCGACGCCGATGGCCTGCCCGTCGATCCTGCTCGCCTCGGTCAGTGCGGCGTTGAGCGTCGGGCTCTCCGCGATCATGGTGCTCCGGGCACCCGCACCTCGACGGTGCCTGATCGTGCTGGGCACCGGGATCACCACCGCGTCGGTGGGTGGGCTGGGTGTCGCCACCGGGCTCTGCCAGGCCGGGCCGACCCTGGCGCTGGTCGGCGCGCTGGTGCTCGCCCTGGGGCTGCTGGTCGTCGGGTTGGCGGCCTATCGCATCGACCCGCCGGGCGAACTCGCCATCGACGTGATCCGCCGCGACAGCGAGTACGCCTTCGTGCCGATGGTCGCCATGGCCGCCTCGGCGATCTATCACCTCTTCCAGGACGGCCGTTTCGACGGGCTGGCCGTCACCGCCGGCAGCATCGAGGGGTTCGCCCTGGTCGCCCGGCAGTACCTCACCCTGCACGACGTGCGGGCGTACGCCCGCCGGCTGGCCGACCGGGAGGCGCACTTCCGGCAGCTCGCCCACACCGACGCGCTGACCGGCCTGGCCAACCGTCGTGGCCTGCTCCAGGCCCTGCACCGCGGCGCCGCGGAGCGGGTGCCGTGCGTGCTGCTCGGGCTGGACCTGGACGGCTTCAAGAACGTCAACGACATGCGGGGCCACGACGTCGGCGACGCGGTGCTCGCCGAGGTCGGTCGACGACTGCGGAGCAACCTGCGGCCCGGCGACCTCGCGGCCCGACTCGGTGGTGACGAGTTCGCGGTGCTCATGCACGCCGGACCGGCGGAGGCGGAGGTGGTCGCGGAGCGGTTGCTGAAGGTGCTCGGGGGCGCCTACGAGCAGCCCGAGGCACCCGTCTTCCTCTCGGTCAGCATCGGTTTGGCCGGCTGGGCCGACGAACCCGACGTCGAGCTGCTGCTGCGGCACGCGGATCTGGCGCTGCGCTACGCCAAGCAACGCGGCAAGAACCGGATCGAGCGCTACGACGGCGCGTACGACCGGCTGCTGCGCCGTCGCACGACGCTGGAGCACGAGCTGCGCGGCGCGATCGAGCGGGACGAACTGCGGCTGGTGTTCCAGCCGGTGGCCTCCCTGCCGTCGGTGCGCCCGGTCGGCGCGGAGGCGCTGCTGCGGTGGCATCACCCGGAGCTGGGCAACGTCCGGCCGGACGAGTTCATCCCGCTCGCCGAGGAGAGCGGGATGATCGCCAAGCTCGGCGCCTGGGTGCTGCACCAGGCCTGCTATCAGCTGTCCCGCTGGCTGGCCGAGGGCCACGACGTCTGGGTGTCGGTGAACGTCTCCCCGCGTGAGCTGCACGCCCCCGAGTACGTGGTGCAGGTCGCCGAGGCGCTGCGCGCCCACCACGTGCCGCCACAGCGGCTGGTGCTGGAGGTCACCGAGCACGCGGTCGCCACCGATCTCGACGAGCTGATCCGGCGGTTGACCGCGTTGCGGCTGACCGGGGTGCGGATCGCCCTGGACGACTTCGGGGCCGGCTACTCCTCGCTGAACCAACTCCGGCGGCTCCCGATCGACATCCTGAAACTCGACCACGGCCTGGTGGCGGAGCACGAGCCGGTCCGTCCGGTCGGGTGCGACGGGCCGGCCTTCGCCCCGATGGTCGACATCGTGATGCGGTTGGGGCACCAGTTCGGCCTGGAGGTGATCGCCGAAGGAGTCACCACCCCCACCGAGCTGGCCGCGGTGGTGGCCGCCGGCTGCCGGTTCGGCCAGGGCGCGTTGTTCGGGTGGGGCGTACCGGCCGAGCACCTGGAGGCGATGCTGGAGGCGGCGACCTCGCCGGGTGCCCGCCCGGCTCGCCCGGTAAGCGAGGGTCAACCACCAGCGCGACCTGCTGGTCTACCCGTCCAGCGTCGGCCCGAAAGTGCCCCTGAGCAGGTCTTGCCCGGCGCGTTCGGCGCGTCGGGCGGTGACGCGCCGACGTCCGTGAACCAAAATGTGGGATCAGTTGACTCATCGCGTGAGATGCGTCAGTCTTGAGCCCATGTCGTCGTACCGGTCGCTGCGAGTACTTACCTGAGCGCACTCTCCCTGACTGAGAGTGCGCTGGCCCCGTGCATCTGGCACGCGGGCTTTTTTCTTGCCGTTTAACCGATCGAGCGCAGGCACTGCCCGCGTTCCCCAGTGTGAGCAGCCCCACCCACTCCAGCCGAAGGCCAACCGTCATGACGAGACCCACGCCCGAGACACTCGCCCACTCCGCCCGGCGTGCCCGCACCGCCGTCGAGGCGCCGGGCGACGCCGACCACGCCCGCGCCGCTTCGTCGGCTGCGGCGGCCCACCCCGCCCCGGCCCAGGTGTCGGGTGCCGGCTCGCTGGTGCGCTCCCTGGAGGCACTCGGCGTAGACGTCGTCTTCGGTATCCCGGGAGGTGCGATCCTGCCGGCGTACGACCCGCTCTACGACTCGTCCGTGCGGCACATCCTGGTCCGGCACGAGCAGGGCGCCGGTCACGCCGCCACCGGATACGCCCAGGCCACCGGCCGGGTCGGGGTGTGCATCGCCACCTCCGGTCCGGGTGCGACGAACCTGGTCACCCCGATCGCCGACGCGTACATGGACTCGGTGCCGTTGGTGGCGATCACCGGGCAGGTGGCCCGCCCGGCGATCGGCACGGACGCCTTCCAGGAGGCGGACATCCAGGGCATCACGCTGCCGATCACCAAGCACAACTTCCTGGTGCAGGAGGCCAGCGAGATCCCCCGGGTGCTGGCCGAGGCGTTCCACCTCGCCTCGACCGGGCGTCCCGGGCCGGTCCTGGTGGACATCCCCAAGGACGTCCTACAGGCGTCGACGACCTTCGCCTGGCCGCCCACGCTGGACCTGCCCGGGTACCGGCCGACGCTGCACCCGCACGGCAAGCAGATCCGGGAGGCGGCGCGGCTGATCAGCAGCGCCCGCCGGCCGGTGCTCTACGTCGGGGGTGGCGTGCTCAAGGCCGGTGCCACCGAGGGCCTGCGTCGGCTGGCCGAGCTGACCGGCATCCCGGTGGTCACCACGCTGATGGCGCTCGGCGCGTTCCCCGACTCACACCAGCAGCACCTGGGCATGCCCGGCATGCACGGCACGGTCGCCGCGGTCTACGGGTTGCAGAAGGCCGATCTGATCGTGGCGCTGGGCGCGCGGTTCGACGACCGGGTCACCGGCAAGCTGGACTCCTTCGCGCCGGACGCCACCGTGGTGCACGCCGACATCGACCCGGCCGAGATCGGCAAGAACCGGCACGCGGACGTGCCGATCGTCGGCGACGCCCGACACGTCATCGACGAGTTGGTGACGGCGGTCACCACCGAGCGGGCGGCGGGGCGTACTCCCGACATCTCCGACTGGTGGGCGCAGTTGAACGACCTGCGCGAGCGTTACCCGCTGGGCTACGAGGAGCCCGCCGACGGCACCCTCTCGCCGCAGTACGTCATCAAGCGGCTGGGAGAGATCGCCGGACCGGACACCATCTACGTCGCCGGTGTCGGCCAGCACCAGATGTGGGCCTCCCAGTTCATCTCGTACGAGAAGCCGCAGACCTGGCTCAACTCCGGTGGTCTCGGCACCATGGGCTACGCGGTGCCGGCGGCGATGGGCGCCAAGGTGGGCCGACCGGAGACGGTGGTCTGGGCCATCGACGGTGACGGCTGCTTCCAGATGACCAACCAGGAGCTGGCGACCTGCGCGCTGGAAGGCATCCCGGTCAAGATCGCGGTCATCAACAACGGCAACCTGGGCATGGTCCGCCAGTGGCAGACGCTCTTCTACGGTGAGCGCTACTCCAACACCGACCTCGGTACCCACAAGCACCGCATTCCGGATTTCGTCAAGCTCGCCGAGGCGCTCGGCTGCGTGGGGCTGCGGTGCGAGACCGCCGAGGAGGTGGACCGGACCATCGAGATGGCCATGTCCATCAACGACGCGCCGGTGGTCATCGACTTCGTGGTCGGCAAGGACGCCATGGTCTGGCCGATGGTCGCCGCCGGAACCAGCAACGACGAGATCATGTTCGCCCGCGGCGTCCGCCCGGCGTTCGACGAGGATGACATCTAGTCATGGCCGATCGCACCGAGCGAAGCGAGGGCCGTGCGGGCATGACGAGGAAGGTGCCGCTTTGACCATTCACACACTCTCCGTCCTGGTGGAGAACAAGCCCGGCGTGCTGGCCCGGGTCTCCGGGTTGTTCTCCCGGCGCGGGTTCAACATCGACAGCCTCGCGGTCGGCGAGACCGAGAACCCGGACGTCTCCCGGATCACCATCGTGGTCAACGCGGAGTCCTCGCCGCTGGAACAGGTCACCAAGCAGCTCAACAAGCTGGTGAACGTACTCAAGATCGTCGAACTGGATCCGGCCACCTCGGTCGCCCGTGAACTGTTGCTGGTCAAGGTGCGCGCGGACCGCAACGCCCGAGGTCAGGTCCTGGAGACGGTCAACCTGTTCCGGGCCCGGGTGGTCGATGTGGCCGCCGACACCCTCACCGTCGAGGCGACCGGCACCCCCGACAAGCTCGACGCGCTGCTGCGCGACCTTGAGCCCTTCGGCATCAAGGAGATGGTCCAGTCGGGCCTGGTGGCGATCGGGCGCGGCTCGCGTGCGATCACCGCCGGCCCGGCCCTGCGGGCCGCCTGACCCCCACCCCGGCCCGGTCCGCGTGACCGGGCCGGTCACCAGCCACGACGGGCCGTTGCGGCCGCGTACGAAAGGGAAGTCATGAGCGTTGAGGTGTACTACGACGACGACGCCGACCTGGGTCTGATCCAGGCGAAGAAGGTCGCCGTGATCGGTTACGGCAGCCAGGGGCACGCGCACGCACTGTCGTTGCGTGATTCCGGCGTCGACGTGGTGATCGGCCTGCCGGAGGGCTCGAAGAGCCGGCCGAAGGCCGAGGAGCAGGGGCTGCGGGTACTCACCCCGGCTGAGGCGGCGGCCGAGGCCGACGTGATCATGATCCTCGCCCCGGACACCGCGCAGCGCCACATCTACGCCGAGTCGATCGCACCGAACCTCAGCGCCGGCAAGGCGCTGTTCTTCGGGCATGGCTTCAACATCCGGTACGGCCTGATCAAGCCGCCGGCCGACGTGGACGTGGCGATGGTCGCCCCCAAGGGCCCGGGTCACCTGGTCCGCCGGCAGTACGTCGACGGCAAGGGCGTGCCCTGCCTGGTCGCCGTGGAGCAGGACGGCAGCGGTAGCGCGTTCGCGCTGGCTCTGTCGTACGCCAAGGGGATCGGTGGCACCCGGGCCGGTGCGATCAAGACCACCTTCACCGAGGAGACCGAGACCGACCTCTTCGGTGAGCAGGCGGTGCTGTGCGGCGGCGCGGCGGCGCTGGTGCAGACCGGCTTCGAGGTGCTCACCGAGGCCGGCTACGCGCCCGAGGTGGCCTACTTCGAGTGCCTGCACGAGCTGAAGCTGATCGTGGACCTGATGTACGAGGGCGGCATCGCCCGGATGCGCTACAGCGTCTCCGACACCGCCGAGTACGGCGACCTCTCCCGTGGGCCCCGGGTCATCGACAGCCGGGTCAAGGAGGAGATGCGCAAGATCCTCGGTGAGATCCAGTCCGGCGAGTTCGCCCGCGAGTGGGTGGCCGAGGACGAGGCCGGGCGGCCGAACTACAACAAGTGGCGCAACGAGGGCGCGGCGCACCCGATCGAGGCGACCGGGAGCAAACTGCGCGGGATGATGAGCTGGGTGGACCGGCCGATCACCGAGACCGCCTGAGCGCTTTCCCCAGCGGCACCCGGACCCGGCGTTCTCCCCGACGCCGGGCCCGGGTGCCGTGTTGTCTTCACTTCGCTAACGATCGTTAACACGCACGTCATGACCGGTTTGTGAGGGCACTCACCTCTCACTCCGAGGCGTAGAGGGCGGCCCGCCCCCTACGATCGCGGGTAGGTGCTCCAGGCGGCACCTGACGGCCATGGCCCGGAGCGCGCCGGGCGCAGCGCAGCGTCCAGCCCCCGGCCGACCGCTATGACGACATCTACGAGGACCAATGACTCCTGTCGTACTGATCGCCGAAGAACTCGCCCCTGCCGCCATCGAGGTATTGGCCCACGACTTCGACGTCCGGCACGTGGACGGTACCGACCGCCCGGCCCTGCTCTCGGCGCTCTCCGAGGCCGACGCCGTCATCGTCCGCAGCGCCACCCAGATCGACGCCGAGGCGATCGCCGCCGCCCCCAGACTGAAGGTCGTCGCCCGGGCCGGTGTCGGTCTGGACAACGTCGAGGTGCCGGCCGCCACCGCGCGCGGCGTCATGGTCGTCAACGCACCCACCTCCAACATCGTCTCCGCCGCCGAGCAGGCGGTCGCGTTGCTGCTCGCGGTGGCCCGTAACACCGCCAGCGCCAGCGCGGCCCTCAAGGCGGGGGAGTGGAAGCGGTCGAAGTACACCGGCGTGGAACTCCAGGGAAAGACCGTCGGTGTGGTCGGCCTCGGCCGCATCGGCGTGCTCTTCGCCTCCCGGATCGCGGCGTTCGGCACCCGGCTCATCGCCTACGACCCGTACATCCAGCCGGCCCGGGCCGCGCAGCTCGGCGTCCGCCTGGTCGGTCTGGAGGAGTTGCTGCGGGAGAGCGACTTCATCTCGATCCACCTGCCGAAGACCCCGGAGACCGTGGGCCTGATCGGTGAGAAGGAACTGGCCATCGTCAAGCCGGGCGTACGGATCATCAACGCCGCCCGGGGCGGGCTGATCGACGAGCAGGCCCTGGCCGACGCGCTCGCCGAGGGCCGGGTCGCCGGTGCCGGGGTGGACGTCTACGCCAAGGAGCCGTGCACCTCGTCGCCGCTGTTCGCCTTCGACAACGTGGTGGCCACCCCGCACCTGGGCGCCTCCACCGCCGAGGCGCAGGACAAGGCCGGGCTCGCCGTAGCCAAGAGCGTCAAGCTGGCCCTCCAGGGCGAGTTCGTGCCGGACGCGGTCAACGTGCAGGCCGGTGGCGTGGTCGCCGAGGACGTCCGTCCGTTGCTGCCGCTGGCCGAGAAGCTCGGCCGCGCCTTCACCGCCGTGGCCGGTGGGGTCGCCTCCAGCGTCACCGTCGAGGTACGCGGTGAGATCGTCGAGCACGACGTCTCGGTGCTCAAGCTCGCCGCCACCAAGGGCCTGTTCAGCTCGGTGGTCGAGGAGCAGGTGACCTACGTCAACGCGCCGCACCTGGCCGCCCAGCGCGGAGTCGAGGTGTCGTTGAGCACCCAGACCGAGACCGCCGATCATCCGGTCCTGGTCACCGTGCGTGGCGCGCTGCCCGACGGTCGTACGGTCAGCGTTTCCGGCACCGTCACCCACGCCGGTAGCCGCGACGTCATCAAGCTGACCGAGGTGGACGGCTTCGACGTGGAGATCAGCGCCGAGGGCATCCTGCTCTTCCTCCGCTATGCCGACCGCCCGGGTGTGGTCGGCATCGTCGGCACCCTGCTCGGGCAGGCCGGCATCAACATCGCGGCGATGCAGGTGGCTCGCCGGGAGGCCGGCGGTGAGACGCTGATGACCCTCACCGTGGACCAGGCGCTCGGTGCCGACCTGCTCACCTCGGCCGCCGACTCGATCGGCGCCACCTCCGCCAGCGCCGCCGACCTGCGCGACGAGTAGTCCACGGCGGACGTTTCAGGCATGCCACGACGGGGCCCGGCCAATGGCCGGGCCCCTCGTCGTTCCCCCGGGCACGCGACGGTTGGGACCACCGTGCCCGCAGGTGTCGCCGAGTCGTCCCCGGTTTGCAGGTCAGCCGGGTAGCCGGACCCCGGGCGGCGGATAGACCGAGCCGTCCTGGGCGTCGAAGAGCATCAGCCGGTGCTCACCGGCCAGTCGCTCGATGTCCAGCAGCACCTGGTCCGGGCAGGTCGGATCCAGGTTCAGCTCGATGTGGTCGGCCGCCTTGTGCAGTGGCGTGACCGCCCATGGAGTGTTCGGGCCGGCCGGCTGTTCGGGGTAGCTGGCAGTGAGCGCCCGGTAGAAGGCGACACACCGTGGGTCCGGTTGACGCTCGTGGTGCCGGCCGTCGCGGCACTGCTGCACCGCCGCTCGTACGTCCTCGGGCGTCGCCCCGTCCGCCAGGGCCCACACGCTCAGATCGAAACTCACGGCGGACAGCGTGCCATCTGCGGTTCGGCTTGTCGAAAACGCCCTGCCGCAGGCAGGCCCCTGAGGTTCCAGGATCGCGCAGATGCTCCCCTCTGGAACCCTTGCCGCGAAACACGCCAATTCGATAGCGTACGAATGCGGTGACCTGCCGAGCACGTGGCGCCGACCCGTCTTCGGGTGGCGAGGTTGACGTCCGGCCGAGCGGCCCGCACCCCTCGATTGCGCGAGCCACGCGCACTCGTCGCCGACCGGCCTCCACGGTCGTTGCCGCGACCGTGGAGGCCGATCGCTGTCTGAAGTCCACTTGAGATCCCGCCGCGGCGGTTCGACTGTCGCTGTGCCCTGGGCCGTGCATCCACCTGGCAACCGTGTGGGTCAGCGGGGTGCGGCGAAGAGCACCCGGTAGTCCGACCCGGGGTGGAACCAGGCCAGCCCGACCGGTCCGGCGGCGTACAAGGCGGTGGCGTAGGCGTCGGCGACCGCGAGGTCGGGACCGACCACAGTCGCGGCGACCAACTGGGTGGCCGGCTCACCGGTACGCGGATCGACCACGTGTCCCTGTCGTCCGGTCACCCCGGAGGTGCCGACCGCACCGGCCGTCATCTCCAGCAACAGCGGTGCCCGTTGCCGATCGGTGGGGTGGTGCACCGCGACCCGCCACGGGCCACCGTGGGCGGCGTTGCCGCGTACCACCAGGTCGGCGCCGCAGAGCACGGCGTAGTCGTGGATGCCGGCGTCGCGCAACCGGGCCGCGGCCCGCTCGACCGCCCATCCGCCGAGCAAGCCGCTCGGGTCGAAGCCGCCCGGCACCGCCCAGGCGTCGAACCAGCCGTCGGTGGCCGCGCGCATCGCGGCGCACCGGTCCACCAGATCGGCCAGCGGTGGGAACGACTCGGGGCTGATCTCGCCCCGGCGCAGCCGGGACACCAGGCTCGTCGGACGGTTCGGGCCATACGTCAGGTCGATCGCCCGTAGCTCGGCCACGGCGTCCCGCAGCGCCTCGCCGACGCCGCGTCGCCCCAGCCATTCGGGGGCGTTCAACACCAGGGTGTACTCCGCCGTGGAGGTGCGGACGGTGTGTCGGACGGCGATCCGGTCCCCGGAGACCAGGTCGGCGCGGTCCGGCCGCTGTCGTGCCGGACCCAGCCGCAGGTCGGGTCGGCGGAAGCGGAAGGCTGCCGGGTCGACCCAGCGGGTTCGTGGCTGCTCGTCGGTCCACATCGTGTCCGCCCCCTTCTGGGCGCGTGTCGCCCCGTCGCGACGCTCGCCCGGCCACACGGCCCCGTGACGCTTCACGCTAGGCGGCGCAGATGACCGCGCCATGAATGCCGGCTGGGAAGCTGCTGTGCGTCACCTTCTTCCCGAAAAGTGGAACATTCGTACCGGGGGGCGGGACGGCCGCGTACCGTCGAGCCATTCGAGCGAAGGAGCTGACGGACGTGGCACGGATCGCGGTGGTGGCCGGGGACGGGATCGGACCCGAGGTGGTCGGTGAGGCCCGCAAGGTCGTTGACGCGGTGCTGCCCGGCGTCGACGTGACCGAGTACGACCTGGGCGCAGCACGGTATCACCGCACCGGCGAGGTCCTGCCCGACTCGGTGCTCGCCGAGCTGGCCGGGCACGACGCGATCCTGCTCGGCGCGGTCGGCGACCCGACCGTGCCGCCTGGCGTGCTGGAGCGGGGCCTGCTGCTGAAGCTGCGCTTCGCCTTCGACCAGTACGTCAACCTGCGCCCGTCGCGGCTCTGGCCGGGCGTGACCAGTCCGCTCGCGGCGGTCAAGCCGGGCGAGGTGGACCTGGTGGTCGTCCGGGAGGGCACCGAGGGGCTGTACGCCGGTGCCGGCGGCTCGCTGCACCGGGGCACCCCGGCCGAGATCGCCACCGAGGAGAGTCTGAACACCCGGCACGGGGTGGAGCGGGTGATCCGGGACGCCTTCGCCCGCGCCGCCCGACGTGAGCGGCGCAAGGTGACCCTGGTGCACAAGACCAACGTGCTCACCCACGCCGGTTCGCTGTGGGCCCGCACCTTCGAGGCGGTCGCCGCCGAGCACCCCGACGTCGCCACCGAGTACCAGCACGTCGACGCCGCGGCGATGTTCCTGGTCACCCAGCCGCAGCGGTACGACGTGGTGGTCACCGACAACCTCTTCGGTGACATCCTCACCGACATCGCCGCCGCCGTGACCGGCGGCATCGGGCTCGCCGCCAGCGGCTCCATCAACCCCGACGGGACGTACCCGTCGATGTTCGAGCCGGTGCACGGCTCCGCGCCGGACATCGCCGGTCGTGGGGTAGCCGACCCGGTCGCCGCCGTGCTCTCGGCGGCCCTGCTGCTCGACCAGCTCGGGCACGCCGACGCCGCCGCCCGGATCACCGCCGCGGTCAGCGCGGAACTGGCCGCCCGCAGCCCGGAGACGCCCGTACGCACCGCCGAGGTGGGCGACCGGATCGCGGCGCAGGTCGCCGGCTGAACCGTACGCGTCCCACCGGCCGGCGATGCTTCGTCGGCCGGTACGGGTTGCGGCGGTTACACACCGGTTTCGGGCCACCTGTCCACCGGTGGACCTATCCGCTGAACGACCGTTCGGGGTAGGTTTTGGCAACAACATGTTTCCGGCGTGCGGTCGGCGCATGCCGTCGTCCCCCAGGGAGGTCAGCGCGATGAGCGGTGGTGACAAGATCGATTTCGAGGTCCGTCCGAACCCCGCACCGGTATCGGCCACCGACCGTGCCGCGCTGCTGGCGAACCCCGGGTTCGGCCGGGTGTTCACCGACCACATGGTCACCATCCGTTACGCCGAAGGCAAAGGCTGGTACGACGCACGGGTCGAAGCACGCGCGCCGATCCCGATGGATCCGGCCAGCGCGGTGCTGCACTACGCCCAGGAGATCTTCGAGGGCATGAAGGCGTACCGGGCGGCCGACGGCGGCGTGACGATGTTCCGCCCGTACGCCAACGCGGCCCGGTTCAACATCTCCGCCGCTCGGATGGCCATGCCGGCGCTACCGGAGCAGACCTTCGTGGACTCGCTGCACCGGTTGATCGAGATCGACCGGGAGTGGATTCCCGACGGCGACGACGGGGGCAGCCTCTACCTGCGGCCGTTCATGTTCGCCAGCGAGGTCTTCCTCGGCGTCCGCCCGGCCAACGAGTACCTCTTCTCGGTGATCGCCTCGCCCGTCGGGGCGTACTTCTCCGGCGGGGTCAAGCCGGTGACGGTCTGGGTCTCACCCGACTACACCCGGGCCGCGCCCGGCGGCACCGGTGCGGCCAAGTGCGGCGGCAACTACGCCGCCTCGCTGGCCGCCCAGGCCGAGGCCCTGGAACACGGCTGCGACCAGGTGGTCTTCCTCGACGCGGTGGAGCGCCGCTTCGTGGACGAGCTGGGCGGCATGAACGTCTTCTTCGTCTACGACGACGGGTCGATCGTCACTCCGCCGCTGACCGGCACGATCCTGCCCGGCATCACCCGCGAGTCGGTGCTCACCCTGGCCGCGGCGGCCGGGCACCGGGTCGAGGAACGGCCGGTGACCTTCGACGACTGGCGGGCGGACGCCGCCAGCGGCCGGCTGCGCGAGGTCTTCGCCTGCGGCACCGCAGCGGTGATCACCCCGATCGGGCAGGTGCGGTTCCCGGACGGCGAGTTCAGCGTGGCCGGCGGTGAGCCGGGCGCGGTCACCATGGCGCTGCGCCAGCAGTTGGTGGATATCCAGCGGGGCAACGCGGACGACCCGTACGACTGGGTCCACCGCGTCTTCTGAGTTGTAAGGAAGGGCACCTTCTTAACGCCTGGTGTATAGGAAGGGGCCCTTCCTAACGCTGCTTGCGAGCTAGTCGAGCAGGTGGGTACGCAGGGCGGTGAGCTGGCCGTCGGTGACGCCCGCGCCGCGCAGATAGTTGTCGACGGAGCCGTGACCCGCGCGGATCTCGGCGAGGAAGAGCAGCATCGCCTCGCTCGGCGAGGACAGGAACGGGGACGGAAGGTCGGTCGCGTCCGGGAAGGTGGCGGCGACCCAGGCGCTGTACCGCTTCGACGCCTCGGTGCTCAGCGCGTAGTCCGCCGCGATCTCGCCGTCGTCGACCCCGAGCACGGCGAGCGTCAGCCCGCAGACGATTCCGGTGCGGTCCTTGCCGGCGACGCAGTGCACCACCACCGGCGCGTTGGCCTCGTCGGCGATCAGGCCGATCGCCTCGGCCAGCCCGGCGGTGCCGGTGCGGGCCAGGTCGGCGTACCGGTCGGCGAGGTAGCGGGCCAGGTCGTCACCGGGCTGGTAGGGCTGCTCGCCCCACTCCGCGTGCTCAGGGTGGATGTGCCGGTAGGTCAGCCCGTCGAAATCGGGAACCCGACCGTCGCGTTCGACCTCGTGGGGGCGGCGCAGGTCGATGACGGTCCGTACGCCGAGCGCCGCGAACGCGTCCCGGTCGTCGCCGTCGATGCGGTGCAGCGAGTCGGAGCGGAAGAGTCGGCCGGTGCGTACCTGGCGGCCGTCCTGGGTGCGATAGCCACCCACATCCCGGAAGTTGAAGGTGCTGGTGAACGGGTTCCTGCGGTTGACGTCGATGGAGTCCACCCCTGACACGGTAAACGGCCGGTGGGTCGATGCCCACCGGCCGTCACACCGTCTGTCGTCGGTTACCGCAGCCCGTTGCCGGGCGGAGTGGCGGCGTACGTGTCGTTGTAGTAGCCGCCGAGCTTGTCCCGGTAGGCCGGGTCGGTGGCCGTCTCGTCGTACTCCGGTGCGGCCTTGATCTGGTCCTTGGTGCGGTCGACGTAGACCTTCTGCTCCTCGTGGTCGACGTGGTTCACCGTCCCGGCGGGGAGCATGACCTTCTTGCCGAAGATCCACGGGCCGGTGTCCACCACCAGGTAGCTGGCGTTGACCTCGCTGCTGTCGCTGTCGATCTTCCCGATCGAGCCGTCGCTGGCCTCCACCTTGTAACCGGCCAGGTTGGTGCCGGCAACCCCGGCCTCGTCCCGGTAGCTCCAGGGGTCGAAGGCGCCAGCGGGGGTGCCGCCGCCGACGACGCTCTGGTCGACGGCGCGCAGGTCCGCCTCCGGGGTGGCGTTCGTGGTGTTCGGGTCGAGCCTGTCCATGGGATGTCTCCTGCCCCGGCTGTGCTCAGCCGTCTCGGAGGAACGTGTTTCGTTGTCCCGAAATCTCCTACCCCCCAGCGGACGCTCTACACGCGTCACACCAAAACCATCCGGCCCGCTCGCACCAGCGCGTCCCGGGATGTGGATTGTGGCTCCCAGATTGCGTGGCGAGGTGGCAGAGTACCGATCGTGACCAGCACCGCCCGCATTATTGGCAACTAGCGCGCCGGCTTCCCCCCTCGCCGAGCGCGCAGACCTCCCGCATCCGCGGGGGGTCTTTTTGTTGTGCTGGCCGGTGCCTGACGAAGGGATCACCATGACGTTCCAGGTCTACGACACCACGCTGCGCGACGGTGCGCAGCGCGAGGGGCTCACCTACTCGGTGGTCGACAAGCTCGCGGTGGCTCGGCTGCTCGACGAGTTCGGTGTCGGATTCATCGAGGGCGGTTGGCCGGGTGCGGTGCCCAAGGACACCGAGTTCTTCCGCCGGGCGCGTACCGAACTCGACCTCAAGCACGCGGTGCTGGTCGCCTTCGGGTCCACCCGCCGGGCCGGTGCGGTGGCCGCCGACGACCCGCAGGTGCGCGGTCTGCTCGATGCGCAGACCCCGGCGATCGCCCTGGTCGCCAAGGCTGACCTGCGGCACGTCGAACGGGCGTTGCGCACCACCGCCAAGGAGAACCTGGCGATGATCCACGACACGGTGACCCACCTGGTCGCCGAGGGACGCCGGGTCTTTGTCGACGGCGAGCACTTCTTCGACGGTTACCGCCACGACGCGGCGTACACCGCCTCGGTGGTGGAGACCGCGCTCGAGGCCGGTGCCGAGCGGTTCGTGCTCTGCGATACCAACGGTGGAATGCTGCCGTCCTGGGTCACCGCCGCCATCGCCGACCTCACCGACCGGATCGGCGTCGCGCCGGAGCTGCTCGGCATGCACGCCCAGAACGACACCGCCTGCGCGGTGGCCAACACCATCGCCGCCGTGGAGGCTGGTGTCCGCCACGTGCAGGGCACCGCCAACGGGTACGGCGAGCGGCCCGGCAACGCCGACATCTTCGCGGTCGTCGCGAACCTCCAGCTCAAGCTCGGGCTGCCGGTCCTACCGGAGGGCTGCCTGGAGCAGATGGTGCGGGTCTCCCACGCCATCGCCGAGATCGCCAACATCGCACCCGACACCCACCAGGCGTACGCCGGGGCGGCTGCCTTCGCCCACAAGGCGGGGCTCCACGCGAGCGCGATCAAGGTGGATCCGCTGCTCTACAACCACGTGGAGCCCGAGGTGGTCGGCAACGACATGCGGATCCTGGTCACCGAGATGGCCGGCCGGGCCAGCATCGAGCTGAAGAGCCGTGAGCTGGGATTGGACCTGGCCGGCCATCCGGAGACGCTGGCCCGGGTCACCAACCGGGTCAAGGAGTTGGAGGCCGGTGGGTGGTCGTTCGAGGCCGCCGACGCCTCGTTCGAGCTGCTGGTCCGCTCGGAGCTGCCGGACGCCGCGCCGGTGCGGCCGTTCTCCCTGGAGTCGTACCGGGTGCTGGTCGAGCACCGTGAGGACGGCGCGGTCGTCTCCGAGGCGACCGTCAAGATCCGGGTACGCGGGGAACGGGTGATCGCCACGGCCGAGGGAAACGGCCCAGTGAACGCACTGGACGAGGCGCTCCGCACCGGTCTCGCCCGGCACTACCCGGAGCTGCGGGAATTCGAGCTGGCCGACTACAAGGTGCGGATTCTGGAGGGCAGCCACGGCACCGGCGCGGTGACCCGGGTACTGGTCGAGACGGCCGATGGCCGGGGCGATGGCTGGACGACCGTCGGCGTGCACCCCAACGTGGTCGAGGCGAGCTGGCACGCGCTGGTCGACGCGCTCACCTACGGCCTCGACCGAGCCCGGGTGTAGCCGGGCCGCTCACCGCTGGGCGGCCGGTAGCCGCAACTCGGCGAGGACCATGCGGTGGTCGCTGCCGGGCAATGGGTGGACCGTCACGTCCCACACGGCGATGCGGCGGTCCACCAGCACGTGGTCGATCACCACGGGCGGGATGAGGTCGCCGTCGTGCGGCCCCCAGGTGCCGACGAGCCCGGCACCGACCGGTGCGGCGGCGTCGACGTATCCGGTGTCGAGCAGCGGGCGCAGTGGACCGTGATCGAGGGTGGCGTTGAAGTCCCGGCGAGGATGCTCAACGGCCCGTCCGGGGTGGCGGTCGGCTGGGCGGCCAGGTCGGTCCGCCAGAAAGCCCAACTGGTCGATCGCGTACGGGACTGCCGGGTGCGCCGACTCGACGCGTACCGGGTGCCCCGGGCACCGCGACGGTCGCGCGGTCCGACGGACCGGCGCGTAGGCGGGAATAGTTCTCACCCGCTGCTCTAATTGTCTTTTCGTGAATTTGTATCGGCTTCGCTTTCGCGATTGCTGGCGTTGATCCGACAACGCGCCGACGGCTTTATCACTATTGACCCGCAGCATTTTTCGGTGCTACGTTTCAGCTGCTCGGGAGGTTGTGTCTAGCCAAATATCCCCAGCTCAGAGCACATGACAGTCGACGAGACCGAAACGTCTGTGGGGTGTGCTCCCGGACGGGGTTTGTAGGCGGTGACCGCTCATTGCCGCCCGACTCGGAAAAGGAAAGAACCGCCCCGTGTGCTGCGGGCCGGCCGTATCTCCACGCCTGGACAAGGGAGACCCGTCATGACCAGATTATTCCGACGTAAGACGGCTGCGGTGGTGATCGCGGCGCTGGCGTTGGCACTTGCCGGCGGCGGAATCGCCGTGGCGAAGCCGACCGCCGAGTCCGCCCAGCCCGCAGCCCGCACCAGCGGCCAGCCGGCTGTCACCACGGCCTCGCTGAACAGCGCGAAGGCTGCTCTCGCCAAGGGCGACGAGATGAGCACGCAGGCGGTCGCCGGCTTCTACGCCACGTCGGTCAACGCCAACGGCACCAAGGCCCGTGGCGCTGGCATCGTCATCAAGTACGGCGTCGGCGAGTACGAGGTGCAGTTCGGCACCGATGTCACCAACGGCATCTACGTGGCGACGATCGGTCGACCGGACTCGTGCTGCATCCCGCCGGCGGGTGAGATCTCGGTCGCGCGTCGACTGCTGACCCCGAACGCGGTCTTCATCCAGACCCGCAACTCCGCCGGGGCCCCCGCCGACCTGCCGTTCTACCTGCTCGTGCACCGCTGATCCGTCCACTGTCACCGGCCCCCGCCACTGGTGGGGGCCGGTGTCGTGTGGGATGGGCCCCGAGCGCTCTGAGTGGCCTGTCCGGTAACGCCGTCGGCGCGTGGTCTGGGTCGCCCAGGGCCGGAAATTCCGACGTTTGTCGGCCGGTCGCCTCGGGAAGCAAGCACCGTGACGGACATCTCGGACACCATGGCCAGCCTGCCCAGCCCGGCCGATCCGGACGCGACCGCAGCGCAGTTGGATCAGACGCTCTTCGAGGTCAAACGCGTGATCGTCGGGCAGGATCGGCTCGTCGAACGCCTTCTGGTCGCGTTGCTCGCCGACGGGCACTGCCTGTTGGAGGGCGTACCCGGGGTGGCCAAGACCCTCGCCGCGCAGACCCTCGCGACGGTGGCCGGCGGCAGCTTCTCCCGCATCCAGTTCACCCCGGACCTGGTTCCCTCCGACATCGTCGGCACCCGGATCTACCGCGCCTCGAAGGAGAGCTTCGACGTCGAGCCGGGCCCGGTGATGGCGAACCTGGTGCTGGCCGACGAGATCAACCGTGCACCGGCGAAGGTGCAGTCGGCGTTGTTGGAGGCGATGGCCGAGCGCCAGGTGTCGATCGGCGGGCGCAGCTATCCGGTGCCGGAGCCGTTCCTGGTGCTGGCGACCCAGAACCCGATCGAGTCCGAAGGGGTCTACCAGCTGCCGGAGGCGCAGCGGGACCGCTTCCTCATGCGGATCGTCGTCGACTATCCGGACGGCGCGGACGAGCTGGCCATCCTCTACCGGATGAGCGCCGACCGGCCCCGGGCGCACCAGGTGCTCGACCCGCAACGACTGTGCGAGTTCCAACGCCAGGCCAGCCAGGTCTTCGTCCACCACGCCATCGCCGAGTACGTGGTCCGGCTCATCCTGGCCACCCGAGATCCGGCCCGGTTCGGGTTGCCGGAGCTGGCCGGGGCACTCGCCTACGGTGCCAGCCCGCGCGCCACGCTCGGCCTGGTCTCGGCGGCCCGCGCACAGGCCCTGCTGCGCGGACGGGGCTACGTCCTCCCCGACGACGTCCGGGAACTCGCCGTGGACGTGCTGGCCCACCGGCTGGTGCTCACCTTCGACGCGGTCGCCGACGGGGTGAGCGCCGAATGGGTCGTGCGACGGCTGGTCGAGGCGGTCCCGCCACCACGGGAGGCCGCCACCAGGGCGGAGCAGCTGACCGACCTGGCGGTCGCCTGATGGGCCGCCGGACCTCCGTACCGCCGGTGGCGGCGGATCCGAACCTGACCGACCTCACCCCGGACGAGCGGCTGCGACGGCTGGAACTCACGGTGACCCGGCGTCTCGACGGCCTGCTGCACGGCGAGCGGCGCGGGCTGCTGCCCGGCCCGGGTAGCGAACCGGCGGGCAGCCGCGAGTACCGGCCCGGTGAGGACGAGGTACGCCGGATGGACTGGTCGGTCACCGCCCGTACCGCGGTGCCGCACGTCCGGGAGGTCGACGCCGACCGGGAGCTGACCACCTGGTTGTTGGTCGACGCCAGCCCCAGCATGGAGTACGGCACGGCGGCGGTGGACAAGCGGGAACTGGCGGTGGCGGCGGTCGCCGCCGTCGGCTTCCTCACCGCCGGGCCGGGCAATCGGCTCGGCGCGCAGGTGCTCACCCCGTACGGGCTGCGCCGGATGCCCGCCCGAGGTGGGCGTACCCACTTGTTCGGGCTGCTGCGCGCGTTGCTGGCCTTGCCCCGGTCCGGCGACGACACCGCCTCGGCGGTGGTGCCCGCCGCCGGGCTGGCCGACGCGCTGGCCGAGGTGCGTCGGGTCGCCCATCGGCGGGGTCTGGTGGTGGTGATCTCCGACTTCCTCGACGGTCTGCCCGACGATCCACGGCTCCCGGCCCGCTGGGAGCGCCCGCTGCGGCAACTCTCCGTCCGTCACCAGGTGCTCGCGGTCGAGGTCACCGACCCGCGCGAGTGGGAGCTGCCGGATGTCGGCCTGATCACCCTGGCCGACCCGGAGACCGGCGATCACCGCGAGGTGTGGACCGGTGACCGGCGGCTGCGGGAGCGGTACGCGGCCGCGGCGGCGGCCCAACGCGAGCAGGTCCGGCACGCTCTGCGTCGGGCCGGCGCGACGCATCTGGGGCTGCGCACCGACCGCGACTGGACAGTGGACATCGTGCGGCACGTGCACGCCCAGCGTCGGCTGGCCGCCGCCTCCCCACCACCTCGGGGAGGTGCGGTGTGATCTGGCAGTCACCCGTCCGGCTCTGGCTGTTGCTCGGTGTGGCCGCGCTCGCCGTGGCGTACCTGCTGGCGCAGCGTCGTCGGAGCCGGTACGCGGTCCGATTCACCAACCTGCGCCTGCTCGACCGGGTGGCACCCCGGCGGCCGACCTGGAGACGGCACCTGCCGGCCGGTCTCTTCCTGGCGATGCTGGCTCTCCTGGTGGTCGGTTTCGCCCGTCCCACCGCCGAGGTCCGGGTGCCCCGGGAGCGGGCCACCGTGATGGTGGCGGTCGACGTCTCCACCTCGATGCTCGCCGGTGACGTCGAGCCGGACCGGCTCAGCGCGGCGAAGAGCGCCGCCCGGCGGTTCGCCGACGGACTGCCCGACGAGTTCAACGTGGGGCTGGTCGCGTTCGCCGGCAGCGCGGCGGTGCTGGTGCCACCCAGCACCGACCGGGAGGCGTTGGCCGACGGGATCGAACGGCTCGCCGAGGGGGTGACCGGGGTGCAGGGCACCGCGATCGGCGAGGCGATCAGCACCTCGCTGGGCGCCGTGAAGGCGCTGGACACCAAGGCCGCGACCGAGCCGCCGCCGGCCCGCATCATCCTGCTCTCCGACGGGGCGAACACCTCGGGCATGGATCCGATGGAGGCCGCCGCCGAGGCCGTGGCCCTCGAGGTGCCGGTGCACAGCATCTCCTTCGGTACGCCGAGCGGCTTCGTCGACCGGGGCGGCCGACCGATCCAGGTGCCGGTGGACGGGGAGACGCTGCGGGCCGTGGCCGAGGAGACCGGGGGTGGCTTCCACGAGGCTGGTACGAGCGCCGAACTGCGGGCCGTCTACGACGACATCGGCAGTTCGGTGGGTTGGCGCAAGGTGCGGCAGGACGTCTCGGCCCGGTTCATCGGGCTCGGGTTGGTGTTCGCCATGGGTGCGGCGGCCGGCTCGTTGCGCTGGTTCTCCCGCCTGCCCTGATCCCGGCGGCCCGATCCGCGACAGCGGCCACACCCGGCCGCGCACGTGAGGAGCGTACGTATGGCAGTGCAGACCGGACTGGGCGAGCCGCGTGGGCCCTGGTTCGTCTCGCCCGATCTCGACCCGGACGGGCGGGGCGGATCGGACGCGGCGTCGCAGGCGCGGGAGGGGCCGTTGGACGGTTGGCGACGCCGACTGCTGGCCGGGCTGGCGATGGTGGCGATCTCCGCTGGGTCGGGTGCGGCGGCCGGGAGTTGGGCGGCCGGGCAGGACGGTGTGCCGGGTCCGGCCGCCGCATCCGCGGCCCCGGTGCCGGCCGAGTTGGTGACGGCCGCCGAGAAGACCGTGCCCGGTGTGGTGTCGGTGCTGGTGGGTGGCCGTGCGGGGGGCTCGGCGAGTGGTTCCGGCTTCGCCATCGACGCCGAGCAGCACATCATCACCAACGACCACATCATCGCCAAGGGCCGGGGCGGTCCGGTGACCGTCGAACTGCCCGACGGTCGGCGGTACGCGGCGCAGGTGGTGGGTCGGGAACCGGCGAGCGATCTCGCGGTGCTCAAGGTGCCGTCGTCGGCGGGCCTGACCTCGCTGCCGCTGGCCCAACCTGGCGCCAGCCGGGTCGGTGAACCGGTGCTGGCGGTCGGCTCGCCACTGGGGCTGCCGGGCACGGTGACCGCCGGCATCATCAGCGCGCTGGACCGCCAGGTGCGCCTCGGTGACAACCGGCACCGGGCGGTGCAGACCGACGCGTCGATCAACCCGGGGAACTCGGGCGGGCCCCTGGTCAACGCGCGGGGCGAGGTGGTCGGGGTGAACACCGCGATCGCCACCATCGACGGCAACGGCTCGATCGGGATCGGTTTCGCCATTCCGATCGAGCAGGTGCAGCAGACGGCCGACACGATCATCGGGAAGGGCGGCTGACCACTCTCAGTCACTGTCCGATTACGCAGTGATTGAGGCAACTGTCGGATTCCAGCGTTCGATGATCGGGGAATGGAAATATGACGCTCGGTATGGATACTGGCGTGGGTGGAGCGTCCTCTCATCACGGTCCTCCTGCTGGTGGGCCTCATCATCGGAAGTGGCGTCGGGTCGTCGTACGCACGCGCCCGGCGGGGCTGGAACGACTACCAGACGGCTAAGAAGACCGTGCCCGGAGCGCGCCGGGCCGCCTGGATGCTGATCAAGGTGGTCACCACGAAGGTCGGGATCCTCGCCCTGCTCCTGATCGGCGCGGTCGCGTACGCCGCCGCCGGTGGCAGTGACGAGCCGGCGCCGCAGCCGACGCCGAGCAGCAGCGCCGACGAGCGGCCCCGCTGACCCGCCGATCGCCGGGCGGGACGGGCGCGCACGCGACATTGGCGCGGACGGGCCGCGCGGCTCGCGCTAGCCTCAGGGCGTGGATGACGGGCTGCGGGTGACCGACCGGTGGGTGGTTCCCCCCGCCGAACTGCGGGAGCGGTTCTCCCGGTCGTCCGGGCCGGGTGGGCAGGGGGTCAACACCGCCGACTCGCGGGTCGAGCTGAGCATCGACCTGGCCAATTCACCGAGCATCCCCGAGCCGCTGCGCACCCGGGCCCTGGAGCGGCTCTCCGGGCGGCTGGTCGACGGCGTACTCACGATCGCGGCCAGTGAGCACCGGGCGCAGTTGGCCAACCGGGAAGCGGCCCGGGAGCGGCTGGTGTCGGTGCTGCGCGAGGCGGTCGCACCGCCACCACCGCCACGCCGACCGACCCGCCCGTCGCGGGCCGCCAAAGAGCGTCGGCTGGCCGAGAAGAAGCGTCGCGGGCAGCGCAAGCGCGACCGTCGGGTGGACGGCGAGTAGCCGTCACTCCTCGGCGCGCGCCTCCGGTTCGGCCTGCGCCAACAGCGCCGAGCAGATCTCGATCAGCTGGGCCCGCAACCGACCGGCCCGCTGGGCGAACTCGCGTTGCTGGGCCACGTACTCGGCCTTGCCCTCCGGCGTCTCGATGGCCACCGCCGATTCGCCGTACGACGAGAAGTCGTACGGCGACGCGCGCATGTCCAGCAGCCGGATGTCACCGGCCAGCTCGAAGCAGTCGAGCGCCAGGGCACCGGGCACGGCGGGGCCCAGCTTGGTGGCCCACTTGTGGCAGTCCATGGAGGCGTGCAGGCAGCCCGGCTGGTCGAGGTCCACCTGGCTGGCCCGGGTCGGACGGTGCAGGTTGAGGTCGACCGCGTCCGGGGTGAAGAACCGGTACGCGTCGAAGTGCGTGCACCGGATCTGGTGCGACGAGACCACCGCGTCGGTGCCCTGCTGGCCGAGCCGCAGGGGCAACGGATGGCGGTGCTCCCGCTGGCGGTAGACCATCGCCCACTCGTGCAGGCCGAAACAGCCGGTGAAGGCGGGTCGGGACGCGATGGCGGTCAGCAGCCGGTGGATGTACCGCACCGAGTCACCCCGGTCGGACAGGAACGCCGCGACGTCGAGGCGTACCGCTTTGTCGGCGTCCGTGGTGTACCACCGCCACCGGTGGTGCGGTGCCGGGCCGTCCGGGCCGGCTTCCAGCCGGACCCCGATGCCCGGATGCCACCGGCGCAGGGTCGACGGGCGGGTGCCGTAGTAGTCGTACAGGAAGTCGTCGATGGCGTGTCGTTCCCCGGTGGCCCGGCGGGCCCGGTGCCCCGCGGTCAGCGAGTCGGCCCGCCGTTCGTGGTCGGCCGACAGGGACCGCCAGGTGGCTGCGGGAAGGCTGGTCACGGGGGCCCGCTCGACCCGGCTCGGCCCACCGTCACCAGCGACGACGGCAGGTGTGGCGGAGGCGGGGACGGCGGTCACGGCCCAAGGGTACGACCGCCGTCCGAGCGCCGGTCAGGGCACGTCGACCCGTACGCCGGCCGAGAAGACCCCGCTGCGCAACTCCAGCCGCTGCGGCACCTCCCGCCCGTTGATGGTGAAGACCAACGGCAGCACCAGGCGGCTGCCGGCGGCGACCGGGTCGGCGAACACGTCGCGTCCCTGGTTCGCCCGTCGGGTGGCCGACTCGTCGGTGGTGACCCAGTTCCCGTTGGCCAGGTACGCCCGTTGCAGCTTGCCGTGCCAGCTCTGGTGTTCCCGGGTGAGGTTGCGGACCCCGACGGTCGCCTGGCACTGCCGTGCGCCCCGGCCCGGCTCGCAGCTCATCTGGTAGACGGTGAACTCGAACGCGTCCTCGCGCAGCGGCATCCCCAGCACGCCCTGGACCCCGGTGCCCTTCCACGCTCCGGTGGTCGGCTGGCTGTCCGTGTCGATCGCGGTGACCCGTCGGGTGGCCGACCAGGCGGCGGCGCCCACCGTGCCGGCCAGCACGGTCGCGGCCACCGGCACCACCAACCACACCGGCGGCTTACGTCGCCGGGTCGGCGGTCGCGGGGTGGCCGGGCGGGGATAGATCGTCCCCGGGCCGTCCGAGGCCAGCGCCGCGGCCACCGGCCGTCGACGCCGCCGCCAGGTGATCAGCGCCACCAGACCCAGCACCAGTAGCGCGGTCCCGGCGGCCAGGAGCGCGGGTGCCTGACGACGCCAGCCGGTGGGCTCCTGCGCGTTGAGGGCCGAGTCCCCCGGCGCTGTCCAGGTGGCGCTCGCGCAGTCGTACGGCTGACGACCGTCGCTGGCGAAGGCGCACGCCGGTGCGGTCACCGGCTGCTGCGAGGCGGTGGTGAGCGTGGTACCCAGCGTGGTGGTGCCGCCCGGCGGCAGCCTCAGTCGCCAGGTCACCTCGGTCGACCGCGACCCGTCGGGGCTCACCACCCGGCCGCCGTCGCTGACCGTGCTCGCCGAGACCCCCTGCGGCAACTCCTGGCGGACCGTGGTCTCGACCGAGGTGGAGCCGGTGTTGCGGACCTCGATGCGGTACCTGGGGTCGGGGCTCTGCTCCGGTGCGACCCGTACGCTCACCTTCGGCCTGGCGGCCGGCTTGACCACCCGGGTCGGCGTCGGGACCGCCGGTGGCGCCGACGGCAGGTTGGGGTCGGACGTGGTGGCCGCCGCCGGCTGGAGCTGCCGAGCCGCCGACGAGTCGGCAGCGGTGTCCGCCGGCAGCACCGGCAGGGCGGTCAGCAGCCCGACGCAGTGCACGATCGCCGCGAGGGCCTTGTGGTGTCGTGTCGATGCAGGCATACGAACGAACCTCCGCAGCCGACGCTAGGGGCGGGCGCACGCCGTGCGGGTACGAAGCGGCGAATCCGGCTCCGACCGGCGGCGAGGCGGGTAAGCTGCGGCGATCGCCGCTGTTCGCACTACATTGGCCTGGTGCGTATCGCTCGTTTCGCTCATGCCAAGGGAATGTCGTTCGGTGTCGTCGAAGGGGAGCCGGAGGCGGGCCCGCAGGGGCTCACCATCGCGGAGATCTCCGGTCACCCGTTCGGCCAGATCACGTTCAGCGGGGTCCGCTGGGCGCTGTCCGATGTCCGGCTGCTCTCGCCGATCCTGCCCAGCAAGGTGGTCTGTGTCGGGCGTAACTACGCCGAACACGCCGCCGAGCACGGCGCGGAGGTGCCGAAGGAACCGCTGTTGTTCCTGAAGCCGTCGACCTCGGTCATCGGCCCCCGGGACGCGATCCGGCTGCCGGAGTTCAGCAAGCAGGTCGAGCACGAGGCCGAACTGGCGGTGGTGATCGGCGCGCCCGGCGCCCGCCGGGCGGACCGTGCCGCGGCGGAGCGGGCCATCTTCGGCTACACCTGTGCCAACGATGTGACCGCCCGGGATCTCCAGCGTTCGGACAGCCAGTGGACCCGGGCCAAGGGGTTCGACTCGTTCTGCCCGATCGGCCCGTGGATCACCACCGGGTTGGACGTCACCGATCTGGAGATCCGCTGTGAGGTCGGTCGTGATCCGGAGGAGATGGAGGTGCGGCAGCTCGGCCGGACCGGGGACATGGTCTTCGACGCCCCGGCACTCGTGTCGTACGTCTCACACGTGATGACGCTGCTGCCCGGTGACGTCGTGCTGACCGGCACGCCAGCAGGGGTTAGTCCGCTCACGGACGGGGATACGGTGAGCGTCCGGATCGAGGGGATCGGCGAGCTGACGAACCCGGTCGTGTCGGCGGCCTGAACGCCGTTTGGGCAGCTCAGGCACGTTATGGGGAAGTCGATTTGGCCTGTCGGTGCCGGGAGGGTAGAGTTTGTTCCCGGCGCCGCAAGGGGCCAATGGGGTATGGGGTAATTGGCAGCCCGACTGATTCTGGTTCAGTTAGTCTAGGTTCGAGTCCTGGTACCCCAGCGCAGCCGCGATTCCACGTGAATCGAGGCCGCTGGATTCTGGTGGAGTTCAGCGCCGACGCACCGCAAGGGGCTCGGCCATGAGGTCTGGTAGAGTTCGGCGACGCCACCGCAGAGGTGGTGTCGCGATGTGTTCTGGCCCCGTCGTCTAGCGGCCCAGGACGCCGCCCTCTCAAGGCGGTAGCGCCGGTTCGAATCCGGTCGGGGCTACAGGTTGTTGACGGCTCGTTCCGCTGAGGCGGAGCGGGCCGTTTTGCTGTGCGCCCGTTCCGCTGCCCGTTCCGCTGTCCTGGGGAAGCGCGAGCGGTTTCGCCACCCCGATGGTCCGCGCGTCGGGTCGGCCCACCCCTGTGGGGGCTGTCCCCAACGCGCCGCTAGACTACTGCCGCACCGCCCGCAGGGGTCGGTGAATCAGGAAAGTACCTGGCCCCGTCGTCTAGCGGCCCAGGACGCCGCCCTCTCAAGGCGGTAGCGCCGGTTCGAATCCGGTCGGGGCTACCACACACGAGTTGATCAAGAAGTTTTGGTCACCGCCCGTACGGATATCTGACCAAAACTTCTTGATCAACTCGGTGGGGTGGGTGGGTCAGAGGCCGGAGAGGCGTTGGCCGGCTCGGACCACCGCCATGGCGTGACGTTCGCCGGGGCGGCGACCGAGACGCTCGATCGGGCCCGAGATGCTGATGGCGGCGATGACCCGGCCGGTACGGTCGCGGATCGGCGCTGAGACGCTGGCCACACCCGCCTCGCGTTCGGCGACACTCTGCGCCCAGCCGCGACGTCGCACCTCGGCCAGGGTGCGGCCGGTGAACTTGGACCGGGGCAGCAGCGGCATCACCGCCTCCGGCGGCTCCCAGGCGAGCAGGATCTGCGCCGCCGATCCGGCGGTCATCGGCAGCACCGAGCCGACCGGCACCGTGTCGCGCAGCCCGCTGGCCCGCTCGGCGGCGGCCACGCAGATCCGCTCGTCGGCCCGACGAAGGTAGAGCTGCGCGCTTTCGCCCGTCGCGTCCCGCAACGCGGCCAACAGTGGCTCGGCCGCAGTCAGCAGCACGTCCGGCGCCGCGTTCGCCAGCTCACCCAGGCGCGGGCCCGGACGCCAGCGGCCCTGGGTGTCCCGGACCAGCATCCGGTGAATCTCCAGTGCCTGCGCCAGCCGGTGCGCGGTGGCCCGGGGCAGCTTGGTGCGTTCAACGAGTTCGGCCAGGCTGGCGCCGTCGACACAGGCGGCCAGGATGACCACCGCCTTGTCGAGAACGCCGACACCGCTCATACTGTGTCCCACAAGCCGAAATTTACCTCCCAGAATTTAGGATGTCCAGATGGTGGGAGTCACTCCTGAGCCGAGGACCCTGGCCGAGAAGGTCTGGGACGCACACGTCGTCCGGTCCGCCGATGGTGAGCCCGATCTGCTCTTCATCGACCTGCACCTGCTGCACGAGGTGACCAGCCCGCAGGCGTTCGACGGCCTGCGCATGGCGGGCCGCCGGGTGCGGCGTACCGACCTCACGCTCGCGACCGAGGATCACAACACCCCGACCGGGTACGCGGATCCCAGCTTCCAGCAGCGCCGTGGCGACCTGCTCACCATCGCAGACCCGACCTCGCGTACGCAGATCGAGACGCTGCGCCGCAACTGCGCCGAGTTCGGGGTGAAGCTGCACCCGCTGGGCGACGAGAACCAGGGGATCGTGCACGTCATCGGCCCGCAGCTCGGGCTCACCCAGCCCGGCATGACGATCGTCTGCGGCGACTCGCACACGGCCACGCACGGGGCCTTCGGTGCCCTGGCGTTCGGCATCGGCACCAGTGAGGTCGAGCACGTGCTGGCCACCCAGACGCTGCCGCAGGCCCGGCCGAAGACGATGGCGGTCACCGTCAACGGCCGCCTGGGCCCCGGCGTCACCGCCAAGGACCTGGTGCTCGCCCTGATCGCCAAGGTCGGCACCGGTGGCGGGCGCGGGCACATCGTCGAGTACCGGGGTGAGGCGATCCGAGCGCTGTCCATGGAGGGACGGATGACGATCGCCAACATGTCCATCGAGTGGGGTGCCAAGGCCGGCATGATCGCGCCGGACGAGACCACCTTCGCGTACCTGAAGGGGCGGCCCAACGCCCCCAGCGGCGCCGACTGGGATGCGGCGCTGGAGTACTGGCGGACGCTGCCCACCGACGAGGGCGCGACCTTCGACGCCGAGGTGACGCTGGACGCCGCCCAGGTCACCCCGTTCGTGACCTGGGGCACCAACCCCGGGCAGGGCGCGCCGCTGGCCGCGACCGTGCCGGACCCGGAGGAGTTCGCCACCGAGCCGGAGCGGGCCGCCGCCCGCCGGGCCCTGGCCTACATGGACCTGACCCCCGGTACCGCGCTGCGCGACCTCGCCGTCGACGTGGTCTTCGTCGGTTCGTGCACCAACGGACGGCTGGAGGATCTCCGTGCCGCGGCCGACGTGCTGCGCGGCCACCGGGTGGCCGACGGGGTACGCATGCTGGTGGTGCCCGGCTCGGCTGCGGTGCGCGAGGCCGCCGAGGCGGAGGGGCTGGACAAGGTCTTCACCGACGCCGGGGCCGAATGGCGCTTCGCCGGTTGCTCCATGTGTCTCGGCATGAACCCGGACACGCTCTCCCCGGGGCAGCGCGCCGCCTCGACCTCCAACCGGAACTTCGAGGGCCGCCAGGGCCGGGGCGGGCGTACCCACCTGGTCAGCCCGCCGGTGGCCGCCGCCACCGCCGTCGTCGGCCGGCTGGCCGCTCCCGCCGACCTGTAGAAGGGCTTGCGACAGATGGACAAGTTCACCGTGCACACCGGCACCGCCCTGCCGCTGCGTCGGTCCGACGTGGACACCGATCAGATCATTCCCGCCGTGTACCTCAAGCGGGTGACTCGTACCGGATTCGCCGACGGACTGTTCAGCGCGTGGCGTGAGGACCCGGCATTCGTACTCAATGATCAAGCCTATTCGGGGGCGTCGATTTTGGTCGCCGGTCCCGAGTTCGGCACCGGATCGTCGCGGGAGCACGCCGTCTGGGCGTTGCGCGACTACGGCTTCCGAGTGGTGATCTCGCCGCGCTTCGGTGACATCTTCCGTGGGAACGCACTCAAGGAAGGGTTGCTCCCGGTCGAGCTGGAATTGAAAGCCGTCGAAGAGATCTGGCGTCTGGTCGAGGCGGAACCGACCACCGAGGTGGTCGTCGACCTGACCGCCCGCGAGGTACGGATCGGCACCGCAAACTGGTCGTTCCCGCTCGACGACTTCAGCCGATGGCGGCTGATGGAGGGCTTGGACGACATTGGACTCACCCTCCGACACGAGGACCGGATCAGCGCCTACGAGGCCCGCCGACCGGCCTTCCTGCCCCGGGTCGCGTAGCCCGACCGCCCGATCCAGAGCCGTTTTCGCCCCCGCCGGTGCCACCGGCGGGGGCGAATCCGTTACGACACAAGGGCTTTTTTCCACCGAATGTTTGTGTCCCGCCAGCACAGGGCATACCGTGCGCGCAGAATGGCTCGCGTCGAGTCAGTTGCACAATCAGGAGGAAGTCGTGAACAAGGCCGAGCTCATCGAGGCGCTCGCCGTTCGCCTGGGGGACCGGAAAACGGCGACGGCCGCGCTCGACGCGGTCCTCGCTGAGGTCCAGGCGGCGGTCACCAAGGGCGAGAAAGTGGCGATCACCGGTTTCGGAGCGTTCGAGAAGCGGGTGCGCGGCGCACGAACAGCCCGGAACCCGCGTACGGGGGAGGCAGTGAAGGTCAAGAAGACCTCCGTGCCGACGTTCCGCCCCGGCGCCGGGTTCAAGGAGATGGTGGCCAGCGGCAAGGTGCCGAAGGCCACCGCTGCGGCGAAGAAGACCGTCGGGGCCACCGCCAAGACCACCGGTGCCAAGGCGACCACGGCGAAGAAGACGACCGCGGCGAGAAGCACCGCAGCCAAGAAGACCACGGCGAGCAAGACCGCGCCGGCCAGGAAGACCACCGCGACCAAGGCGACCAAGACGACTGCCAAGGCCGCTCCGGCGAAGAAGGCCGCGACGAAGAAGACCACCGCGGCGAAGAAGACCACCACGGCGAGCAAGGCGACAGCGGCCCGCAAGACCGCGACCGCCAAGAAGGCCCCGGCGAAGAAGGCGCCGGCCAGGAAGGCGACGACCCGGCGCTGAGCCGGTCGTACGACGAGGGCGTCCGCCAGTCGGCGGGCGCCCTCGCCATGTGCCCACCCGACGGGTAACCCCGTCGCGGAACCGTTGACCGGCACCGGGCAGGGCCAGCAGAATCGCCGCACCACCCCTCGGCGGAAAGAGAACCTGTTGCGTCAGCGTCGTCTCGGCACCGTCGCCCTGGCCCTGGGAATCGTCGTCCTGACCGACGTGCTGCGGGTCTTCCTGCCGTCGGTCATCACCATCTTCGGGCAGGCCGCGTCCACCCCGGCCGAGTTGCTCGGCGCGTTCGCGCTCGGCTGGTTCGTGGTGGCGTTCGCCGCCCCGTTCCTCGTGGCGCGGGTCGGTGCCGACGTCGTCGGTGCCACCGCGGTGCTGCTCCTCGGTGTCTCCCGGCTCACCCTCACCGCCGCGCCGGGCGGCCGGGCCCAACTCTGGCTGGCCAGCGCCGGTCTGCTCGCCGGTCTGATCTGGCTGGCCGCCACCGCCGTCCGGGTCGCGCATCCGGTTCCCGGGTTGGCGTTGGGGCTGACCGCGAGCGCGCTGGGGCACGCGCTGCTCGGCACGTACGACCTGGTGTGGTGGCAGTGGTGGCCGGCGTGGGTGGCCAGCGTGGCGCTCGTGGCGGCGTTGCTGGCCGCCGAGGTCACCTTCGGTCGCACCCGTGACGGCGACACCCCGTCGGTCGGACCGGCCTGGTTGCTGGTCGGACCGACGCTGCTGCTCGGCGGGATGCTCGCGCTGTCACCGGCGGTCGCGGGCGTCGCGATGTCGTACTGGTACGGCGAGGCCGGCACCGCCGGGCCGCCGCTGTTCGCGCTGGCACCGCTGGGTGTCGCCGCACCACTGTTCCTGTTCGGCGCGCTGACCGCGCCGCGGCACCGGTGGCGGACGGTGCCGCCGGTACTGCTGCTGGTCGGGGTCCTGCTGAACGGATTCGGCCCACCGACGCTGCTCACCCTCGCCGTGCTGCTCAGCGCCGCAGGGCTGGGTGGTTGCCTCGGCCTGGTCGGTGCGGCGTCGCCGGTCGCCCGCAGCGGGGCGGCGTACGCGGTCGTGGGCGGCATGCTCGTCTTCGCCGTCGCCTCGGTGCTGTACTACGCCGCCTACGACCTCGGTTACCCCAACCAGTGGCTGCCGGCCGTGGTGGCCGCCCTGATCGTGGTGGTCGCGATGCGGGTCAACCCCGCCGCCGAGCGGTCGCCGCAGCTGCCGTCCACGCGTTCCGTGCGGTGGTACGCGGCGCTGGCCGCCCTCGTCGCCTTCGCCGCCGCCGTGCTGCACGGACCGTGGCTCACGGCGACCAATCGGGACGGGCCGCCGGAGCAGGTCCGGTTGGTGGCGTACAACATCCGGATGGGCTTCGGCCTCGACGGCCGCTTCGATCCCAGGGCACTGCACCGGGCGATCGGCCGAGCCGACGTGGTGGTGCTCAGCGAGGTCGACCGGGGCTGGCTGCTCAACGGCGGCCACGACACCCTGGAACTGCTCGCCGCCCGGCTGGGGATGCCGTACGTTTTCGCGCCCGCCGCCGACCCGCTGTGGGGGGACGCGGTGCTCAGCCGCTGGCCGGTGCAGCGGGCACGTACCCGTGCCCTACCGGCGGTGGGTGCGCCCACCGGAGCGCAGGCGCTCGGCGTCACCGTCGACTTCAGTGACGGCGTACGCCTGGCCGTGGTGAGCACCCATCTGCAACCGCCGCCCGGCACGGACCCGGTGGTGCAGGCCCGCGCCGTCGCGGACTTCGCCACCGAGTACGCCGACGGCGCACCGCTGGTGGTCGCCGGTGACCTCAACACCGAGCCGGGCGATCCGGCGTTCACCGCGTTCGCCGGTGCCGGGTTGGTCGACGCGCTGGCCTCGGCCCGCCCGCTGCCGACCAGCCCGGCGGACGACCCGCGTGAGCAGATCGACCACGTCTTCGTCTCGGCCGACCTGGTCGCCTCCGACGCGGTCGCGGTGCCGGGCACCGCCAGCGACCACCTGCCGGTCGCCGTCACCCTCACCCTGCCCGCAAGCTGATCGGGTCAGAGGCGGTCGGCGGCGACGAGGTGGCCACCGGTGAAGGCGAGCAGCCAGCCGCCGCCCTTGCCGGTGGCGTAGTCACCGCACCGCCCCGCCAACCGTTCCAAAGCACCGGGAATCACCGCGCCCTGGCTGCACAACGCCGACGCTTCGCCTGCGGCGGCCAGCTCGGCCATGCGCGCGGCGGCGGCCAGCACGCGTTCGTCGGGCTGCTGGCCGGCGCTCGGCTCGTCCAGGTCGCCGCAGACCTCGATCGGCAGGTCCAGCAACGCGGCAGCCGGGTCGAGGGTCTGCACGCACCGGCGTGGCGACGCGGAGAGCAACCGGGCCGGGCGGATCAGCCCGATCAGCGGTGCCAGCGCGTGTGCCTCGGACCAGCCACGGGCGTCCAGTGGTCGGCCGGTGTCCGGGCCGGGCCAGCCCAGCCGGTTACCGGCGTGGCCGTGCCGGACCAGCATCAGGGTCGTGGTGACCGGCGGCAGCGCCGCGAACGCGGCGAGCACCTCCACGTCGTGCGGGTAGCTGACCAGGGTCATCGCCTCGTCGACGGGCAACCACCGGACCTCGTCGACCTCCGTGTCGGGCTGGAATCCGCCGGTGCCCACCGCCCGCATCGTCCAGTAGTCGACCACCTTGAACCGGCCTTCGCTGCGGTACCGCACCGACGGCAGCCGCAGTTGCGGCGCGGCCTGCGCGTCAGTCTCCTCGGCCACCTCCCGAACGGCGGCGAGCAGCGGGTGCTCGCCCGGCTCCAGCTTGCCCTTCGGCAGCGTCCAGTCGCCGTACCGGGGCCGGTGCACCAGACACACCTCGACGTCGTCGGTGTCCGCCGGTCGCCACACCACGCCGCCGGCGGCCCGGATCTCGGTCACCCCGGCCACCGGGAGCGACCTCGCCGGACACGCGAGACCGGCACGGCGGGGGACAGGTCGGGTGACCACCCCGCGACCCGCACCGTGAACGCCCGTTTCTCCTCGACCACCCGCTCAGCCTATTACCGCCGAGCTCAACCGGCCGTGCTGCCGACATGACGCAGCAGCAGGTGTTGCAGGTGACTCGGGGCGTGCCCCGGTCGGCCCGGGTGGCGGGTCCAGCTGCCGTCGCCGGCCAACTCGAACGCGTCCACCTCCGGGCTCATCGCGCTGCTGAGGACATGGTCCAGCTCGGCTCGGGCCACCGGGTCGGTCACCTGGACCAGCGCCTCCACCCGGCGATCCAGGTTGCGGTGCATCAGGTCGGCGGAGCCGATCCAGAACTCGCCGTCGCCGTTGTTGCCGAACCGGAAGATCCGGGAGTGTTCCAGGAAGCGGCCGAGGATCGAACGCACCCGGATGTTCTCCGACAGCCCGGGTACCCCCGGCCGCAACGTGCACATGCCCCGGATGATCAGGTCGACGTGTACGCCGGCCTGCGAGGCCCGGTACAGCGCGTCGGTGATCTCCTCGTCGACCAGCGCGTTCACCTTGAACTGGACGAGTCCCGGCATGCCCAGCCGGACCTGGGCGACCTCTCGCCCGATCCGTTCGATCAGGCCACGACGGATGCCCTGCGGCGCCACCAGCAGCCGCCGGTACGCGGTCTGCCGGCTGTAGCCGGTGAGCACGTTGAACAGGTCGGTCAGGTCGGCACCGATCTCGGGATCGGCGGTGAGCATGCCGAAGTCCTCGTAGAGCCGTGCGGTCTTCGGGTGGTAGTTGCCGGTGCCGATGTGGCAGTAGCGGCGGATCTGGTTGCCCTCCTGCCGTACCACCAGGGCCGTCTTGCAGTGGGTCTTGAGACCGACCAGGCCGTAGACGACGTGGCAGCCGGCCCGTTCCAGGGTGCGGGCCCAGCCGATGTTGGCCACCTCGTCGAAGCGGGCCTTCAACTCGACCAGCACCACCACCTGTTTGCCGGCGGCGGCGGCGTCGACCAGCGCGTCCACGATCGGTGAGTCGCCACTGGTGCGGTAGAGCGTCTGCTTGATGGCCAGCACGTTCGGGTCTGCGGCGGCCTGCTCGATGAACCGTTGCACGCTGGTGGCGAAGGAGTGGTACGGGTGGTGTACCAGCACGTCGCCGTCGCGCAGGGTGGCGAAGACGCTGCGCGGCACCTCGCCCTCGACGAGCCGGGGGTGGGTGGCCGGGACGAACGGCGGATCCTTCAGATCCGGCCGGTCGGCCTCGCCGTACAGCTGCCACAGCGCGGAGAGATCCAGCAGGCCACGGACCCGCAACACGTCCTGGGCGTCCATGTCCAGTTCCCGGACGAGCAACTCCAGCATGTGGTCGGAGATCGAGTCGGCCACCTCCAGCCGCACCGGCGGGCCGAAACGGCGGCGGGCCAGTTCCCGTTCCAGCGCTTGGAGCAGGTCCTCGTCCCGGTCCTCGTCGACCTCCACCTCGGCGTTGCGGGTGACCCGGAACAGGTGGCACTCGACCACCTGCATGCCGGAGAAGAGCTGACCGAGGTGCACCGAGATGAGGTCCTCCACCGGCAGCATCCGGACCCCGGGCCCGTCCCGGTCGACCCGGACGAAGCGGGGCACGTTGTTGGGGACCTTCACCCGGGCGAACAGCTCCGGCCCGCCGTCCGGGTCGCGTACCGCGACGGCCAGGTTGAGCGATCGACCCGAGATGTACGGGAACGGGTGGGCCGGGTCGACCGCCAGCGGGGTGAGCACCGGGAAGATCTTCTCCCGGAAGTAGGTGCGCAGCCGTTCCCGCTCGGCGTCGTCGAGGTCGGACCAGCACAACACCTGGATGTCCTCGGCGGCGAGCTTCGGCAGCAGGTCGTCGACGTAACAGGTGGCCTGTCGGGTCACCAGGGCGGCGGCCCGTTCCGCGATCAGCGCCAGCTGGGTCCGCAGCGGCAGCCCGTCGCCACCCCGGACGGGTAGGCCGGCAGAGAGCCGGCGCTTCAGCCCGGCCACCCGCACCATGTAGAACTCGTCCAGGTTGCTGGCGAAGATGGCCAGGAACTTGGCCCGCTCCAGCAGTGGGGTGCGATGGTCCTCGGCCAGGGCGAGCACCCGGGCGTTGAAGTCGAGCCAGGACAGCTCCCGGTTGAGGAAGCGGTCCGCGGGCAGCGGCGGGACGGATTCCGGTTCGTCGGTGGGCGGAGGCAGGCCCGCCCCGGAGACCGGGTCCAGCACCTCCTCCAGGCCCGCGGAGTCGGCCGCCGCGTCGCTGCCGCCGACGGTGTCGGCGGCCGGGCTGGTGGAACGTTCGCGAGGGGTGCTCACCAGTTCATAATCACCCGAACAGAGTTAACGCCGAACGAACTTGGAGTGGGTAGTCAGGACATCGTCGGCAGCGTGACGCGTACGACGGTGCCGGAGGCGTCGGTTTCCACGCGTACCCGCTGGCCGAGGCGGAGCAGGCGTAGCCCGGAGGCGTCGAACGCCGGGGCCGGGAAGGGTAGTTCGGTGCCGTCGTCCAGCAGCAGCAGCCCGCTGCGGGTAGCCGCGTCGAAGGTCGCCACCGTGCCCTGCATGCCAGCACCGTACCGCGCTCGGCCGGTCCCGCTCCACGAGGTCAGGTGGACGAGGATTCGCTGAGGCGACCGGCGACCAGCGCCGTGGTGCGCGGCCCGAGCCCGAGCCGCGCCGCGGCGGCCAGGTCGTCGGCGGTGTCCACGTCGCGCCGCAGGCTGGGCCAGTCGCCGGTGAGCGGGTGCGCGCCGCTCGCCGAGTGCGCGGCGGCCGAACCCGGCCCGAAGCGTGGGTCCAGTGGCACGCCCGGCGGTGCCGCCAGCAGCACGGTGCCGGTGCCCGGGGCGTCGGCCACGAACCGGCGTAGCCCCGGCTGCCCGGTCGTCGTCTTGTGCAGCGCCGCCGCCAACTCGGCCGGTCGCAGGGCGGGCAGGTCGGCGGTGAGCCCGGCCACCCACCCGGCGACACCGGCCGCGCCGTGCCGGAAGGCGGCGTTGAGCCCGGCGTCCGCGACGTCCGGCAGCACCCTGGCACCCCCGGAACGGGCCATGTCGGCGACCCGGACGTCGTCGGTGACCACCAGCACCTCGGCCACCGCCGGGCAGGCCCGCACCGCCGCCAGGGTGTCGGTGGCCAGGGCCAGGGCGAGGTCCTGATGGGGTACGCCCGGCAGCCCGCCACGCAGCCGGCTCTTCGCGGCTGCCAGGCGCTTGACCGGCACCACCACCGTCCAGGACTGCGTCACGCCTGCCATCCTGCCAGCCGGGCGGCGGTACCCTCACTGGCCCGTACCGGGGGCGAGCAGGCATGATTTCGGCTGCGAACCTCACCGGTTTCCTCCGGTGGGTGGGTCGGGGCGGGCACGAGGAGGCACGGTGGGGCGTCGGAAGCTGGGATTCTGGCAGTGGGTCGCCGTGGTGCTGGTGAAGCCGGTACTGACCGTTTGGACACGGCGTACCTGGCGAGGCATGGAGCACCTGAGGCAGGACGGTCCGGTGATCATCGTGCCGAACCACATCTCGCACGCCGATCCGCTGGTCTGCGCCCACTTCGTCTACGACGCCGGGCGGTGGCCACAGTTCCTCGGCAAGGCGAGCGTGTTCAAGGTGCCGGTGCTCGGCCGGATCCTGCACTGGTGTCGGCAGATTCCGGTCGAGCGGGGCACGGTCGACGCGGTGAAGTCGCTGGACGCCCTGGTCGCGGCGCTCAACGAGGGTGGAGCTGTGATCATCTACCCGGAGGGGACCATCAGCCGCGAACCGGACCTGTGGCCGATGAAGGGTAAGACCGGGGCCGCCCGGCTGGCGTTGGCCACGGGTGCCCCGGTGGTGCCGGTGGCGATGTGGGGGCCGGAGCGGATCTTCGATCCGCGCACCACCCGGATCAACCTGCGGCCCAGGATCCCGGTGACCGTGGTGGCCGGGCCGCCGATCGACCTGAGCCGCTGGGCCGGTGCCACCCCGACCCGGCAGGTGCTGGAGGAGATGACCGACGTGATCATGCTGCGGCTGCGGGACACGCTCGCCGAGATCCGGGGCGGGACACCACCGCCGCTGTGGCAGCGTCCCACCCGCTCGCAGACCGACCGCCAACGCCCGGAGAAGACGGTATGAGCGAGCGTCAGCGAGTGAATCATCGGTGCGGTGCGGTGGGGCCTCACGACGACGCCGACCGCAGGGAGGCGGCGGCGTGAACGGGCATGTGGCGGTGCTGGGGGCCGGGTCGTGGGGTACGGCGTTCGCGAAGATCCTCGCCGACGCGGGCCGGGACGTGACGCTCTGGGCGCGACGACAGTCGATCGCCGACGTGATCCGCGTCGAGCGACGTAATCCGGAGTACCTGCCCGGGGTGGTGTTGCCGGAGCGGATCACCGGAACCGGCGACCCCGTCGAAGCGATCACGGGTGCCGAGATGGTGGTGCTGGCGGTGCCGTCGCAGACCCTGCGCGGCAACCTCGCCGAGTGGGTCGAGCACCTGCATCCCGAGGCGACCCTGGTGTCGTTGATGAAGGGCATCGAACTCGGCACCACCAAGCGGATGAGCGAGGTGATCGTCGAGACCGCCAAGGTCGCGGCGGACCGGGTGGTGGTGGTCTCCGGCCCCAACCTGGCACCGGAGATCGCCGCGGAGCAACCCGCGGCCACCGTCGTCGCCTGTACCGATTCCGACCGGGCGACGCTGGTGCAGCGGTCGATCACCACGCCGTACTTCCGCCCGTACACCAACGACGACGTGATCGGTTGTGAGCTGGGCGGGGCGGTGAAGAACGTGATCGCCCTGGCGTACGGCATCGCCACGGCGATGGGCTTCGGACACAACACCCGGGCCATGCTGGTCACCCGAGGGCTGGCCGAGACCGCCCGGCTCGGGGTCGCCCTCGGCGCGGATCCGCTCACCTTCGCGGGCCTGGCCGGGATGGGTGATCTGGTGGCCTCCTGCTCGTCGCCGTCGGCCCGTAACCGCACCTTCGGCGAGCACCTCGGCCGGGGCGCGACCCTCGAAGAGGCACGGGTGGCCACCCGGCAGACCGCCGAGGGGGTGAAGAGCGCGCTGGCGATCCGGGATCTGGCCCGCGCGCACGGAGTGGAGATGCCGATTACCGAGCAGGTCGAGCTGGTCTGCCACGAGGGGGTGGATCCCCGGTTGGCGGTCCAGGCCCTGATGAGCCGCACCACGAAGCCGGAGTGAGCATGGCGGACGAGTACCGATGGCTCTCCCCGGAGCAGCACGAGCAGGCGTTCCCGGGGCACGGGGACGGCACCCGGTGCGTACACGCCGGTCTGCCCGAGCCCACCCCCGGCGCGCCGTTCCTGCCCGGGCCGGTGCTCGCCGCGCCGTACCACCTCGACCCGTGGCAGGGGCCGGAGGCGTCCCCGAACGGGTACGGACGCCCGGACAACCCGACCCGTCGGCTGCTGGAGGCCGCGATCGGCGAGCTTGAGGGCGGCGACTGCCGGGTCTTCGCCAGCGGACAGGCGGCGATAACCGGGCTGCTGCTGGCGGTGCTGCGGGCGGGGAACACGGTGGTGCTGCCCGCCGACGGGTACTTCCCGGTGCGTGCGTTCGCCACCGACACGCTCGCCGGCAACGACGTACGGGTGCTGTTCGCGCCGACCGCCGGGCCGTACCCACCGTTCGACGGGGTACGGCTGGTGTTGGTGGAGACGCCCGCGAACCCGGGACTCGACGTCGTCGACCTGCCGGCGCTGGCCGAGCGGGTGCACGCCGCCGGAGCCCTGCTGGCCGTGGACAACACCACCGCCACCCCGCTCGGGCAGCGTCCGCTCGACCTCGGGGCGGACGTGGTCGTGGCCTCCGGTACCAAGGCACTGACCGGGCACTCCGATCTGCTGCTCGGCTACCTCGCCACCCGGTCGCCGGACCTGTTGTCGACGCTGACCGCCTGGCGTACCGCCACGGGTGCGGTTCCCGGCGCCTTCGACGCCTGGCTGGCCCACCGGTCGTTGGCCACCCTAGACCTGCGCCTGGCCCGGCAGACGGCGAACGCCGAGGCGCTGGCCCGGCTGCTGGCCGGGCGCGCCGACGTCACCGGGCTGCGCTGGCCGGGCCTGCCGGACGATCCGTCGTATCCGGTGGCGGCGCGACAGCTGCGGCGGATTCCGGGCGTGCTCTCCTTCGATCTCGGCAGCGCCGAGCGGGTCGCCCGCTTCCTCGACGCGGCCCGGCTGGTCGCCGCGGCGACCTCCTTCGGCGGCCTGCACACCACCGCCGACCGGCGGGCGCAGTGGGGCGACGACACCGCGCCAGGGTTCGTCCGACTCTCCTGCGGGGTGGAAGACACCGCCGACCTGGTCGCCGATGTCACGGCCGCGCTGGACGCCGCCGCCTGATGGGATCGCCGGTCTCCCCGGTCGGGTACGACGTCGTGGTCACCCGGCTGCGGCGGGCCGGCTGCGTGTGGGCCGAGGAGGAGGCCCGCCTGCTCGTGGCGGCGGGCGGCGGCCCGCAGCGGCTGGCGGAACTGGTCGATCGGCGGGTCGCCGGTGAGCCCCTGGAGTACCTGCTGGGCTGGGCGGCGTTCTGCGGCGAGCGGATCGACGTCGACCCGGGTGTCTTCGTGCCCCGGGCGCGTACCGCCCTGTTGGTCACCGCCGCCGTCCGGGTGACCGGGCCGGGGGCGACCGTGGTGGAACTGTGCTGCGGCTCGGGTGCGATCAGCCGCGTGTTGGCGCGGCGGCTCACCGCGCCCCGGCTGGTCGCCGCGGTCGACACGGACCCGGTGGCGGTGGCCTGTGCCCGCCGCAACCTGGCCGCCCTGGGCGTACCGGTGCTCGCCGGTGACCTCTTCGAGCCGCTGTCGGCTGCCTGGCAGGGTCGGCTCGACCTGGTCGTGGCGAACGCCCCGTACGTGCCGACGGCGGCGATGGCCCTGCTACCGCCGGAGGCACGCCGGTACGAGTCCCCGGTGGCGCTCGACGGTGGGCCGGACGGTTTGGCGGTGCTGCGCCGACTGGCCGCTGCCGCGCCGACCTGGCTCGCACCCGGTGGGCATCTGGTGGTGGAGGTGGGCCGAGGTCAGGTGGAGCAGTTCCGGGTGGTGTTGACCGAGGCCGGACTGGTGCCGTCGGTGGTCTGTGACGACGCGTCGGGCGCGGCCGCCATGGTGGGCCGGTGCCCGGTCGACGTGGCGGGTCGACCGTACGAGAACTAGCCTCACGTCAGGTTGGGGCGGCGGGAGGCGGAACTCGGGTGGACAGCGCAACGGTGGTCGTCGGGATCGACAACGGTGGCACGGCCAACAACGCCACGGTGCTCACGCTTGACGGGCGGTTCCTGGTCGACCGCCTGGTGGAGACGCCGAGCCGGGTGCAGGACGGGCCCGAGGCGGCGGTGGCGGCGATGGCGGACGCCTTCGACGGCGTGCTGGCCCTCACGGGGGTGCCGCGCGCTCGGGTCGCCGCCGTGGGTCTGGACACTCCCGGCCCGGCCAGCGCCAGCGGCGTCATCTCGTCGAAGGGGTCCACGAACTTCTCCCAGCCGGCCTGGCGCGGCTACGACGTGCGGGGCGCCCTCGAACGTCGGTTGGGCTTGCGGGTGGTCTACCACAACGACGGCAACGCGGCCGCGCTCTACGCCCACCACGTCCACTTCGGGCCCGACGCGGCGCGGCGCTCGTCGGTGTCGGCGATCGTCGGTACCGGGCTGGGTGGTGGCGTGGTCGAGAACGGCCGGGTCGTCGCCGGGGCGGCGGGCATGGCCGGTGAGCTGGGGCACGTGCACATCCCGATGACCACCGTGCTGGCGGCGGGGCAGCCGGTGCCGACCTGCGCCTGCGGTTTCGCCGGTGACGTCGAGAGTGTCGTGTCGCTCACCGCGATCGAGCACAACCTGCTGCCGTACTGGCTGACCAACTTTCCGGGGCATCCGTTGGCCGGTGAGGAACCGGGCCGGGCGGCGAAACTGGTACGCGGTTACGGGGAGCGCGGTGACGAACTCGCCCGGGAGATCTTCGCCCAGCAGGCGAGGGCGCTCGGTGCTCTGTTCACCATCGCGGCGAACTTCACCGATCCGCACGCGTACTTCGTCGGCGGTGGGGTGGTGGAGACGGACGCGGAGTTCCGCGACTGGTTCCTGGCCGCCGTGCGGGAACACACCAGGCTCCGTGCGGAGCAGGCCGCCCTGGCCACTTTCGCGGTGGTGCCCGACCGCGACATGGCCGGCGCGCGGGGGGTGGCGCTGGCCGCGCTGGAAGCGATCCGGACGGCACCTTCGCCGTCGGCCGGCGACTGAGCCTTCGGTAGCCGGAGGGGCTGACCGGGCCGGCGGTGCCCTTACCGGCCCGGTCAGCGGCACTGGGGGTGCGGTTTGCTCCGGGGGCTCAGCGGGTCGGTGGAGCCTGGGCGAAGGTGGTCCACGCCGACGGCGGGAAGATCAGCAGCGGGCCGTGCGGGTCCTTGGAGTCGCGTACGGCGACCGTGCCGGGAGCGACCGCCACCTCGACGCAGGCGCCCTCGTCGCCGCTGTGGCTGCTCTTGCGCCACCCGGTCACGGTCACCACCGCGTTGGTCGTCGGTGTCATCGCATTACCGTCCCTTCAGGAGTTGGAAGATTGCCTCGCGGCTGGCCGTCGGGCTGAGTGCGACGGTGCGCAGGTGCTCCATGATCTTGGTGCAGGTACGCAGCTCGCCGGGACGGTCGAGGATCATCTGCCCGGCCACCGTCTCCACGGAGGCGATGATCGGGTCCTCCGGGTCGGCGAATTCGAGGATGTGCAGTGAGCCCCGGGTGCCCCGGTGGTAGCCGGCGGCCAGCGGGATCACCTGGACCGTGATGTTCGGCAGCTCGCTCATCTTGAGCAGGTGGCTCAGCTGGCCCTGCTGCGCGGAGTGGTCACCGACCGGGCGGAGCAGGGCGGCCTCGTCGAGGATCGCGTCGAAGATCGGCGGCTCATCCTCGAAGATGCGCTGCTGCCGGTCCAGCCGCATGCGCACCCGTTCCTCGACGTCGCTGTCGCTGAGGGTGTGTGGCCCGCCGCGCATCACGCCGCGGATGTAGTCGGCGGTCTGCAACAGCCCCGGCACCACCGACGGCTCGAAGTTGGCGATGGCGACCGCCTCGGCCTCCAGCGCGATGAAGTCGATGGTGCGCCGGTCGAGCAGGTACGAGTAGGACACCCACCAGCCCGGCTTGCGCGCGTCCTTGGCGAGCTCGACAGCGGCGGCGACCTCTTCCGCCGAGACACCGTAGAGGGTGAGCAGGGCCCGCACGGTGGCCGGACTGACCAGGGTCTGCGCGTTCTCGTAGCGGGAGAGGGTGCTACGGGTGCTGTTGATCTCGTCGGCTGCGGTCTCCAGGGTGAGGCCGGCGGCCTCCCGATGGTGGCGCAGGGCGATGCCCAGCCGACGGGCGCGGGCTGTCTTCGGAGCCATGCATAGATGGTCGCATGTATTTGGGAATCTGTACATGAGAGAACGCCAGTGAGAGTTGCATTCACGCCTGTGGAGGTGTCAATCTGTTAACGCGTCCTCACCGCCGGTTGTCGTGGCGACGGTGGTGGTGAGCGACCGGAGGGGATGGGGCGCGCGGCGGTCGGGTTTTCCCCCGTACCTGACCGCCGCGTGCCGCGCCAGTTGGTCGGCCACCGGAAGGGAATCGACGTGCGAACTGGTCAGCGGATTTTCGGCGAGCGCCGGGACGGCCGGCGATGACACGGTTTCTGGTGGTGCTGACCGACGTCCGCCCGTACGAGGTGGAGGGTCGTAACGAGCGGCTGGCACCCGAGCGTCGCCGTCAGGTGGTTGGTGCGAGCAGCCGCGAGGCAGCCGAGCGGATCGCCGGGGCCTTCATGGCGCTGGGCATGGTGCGGGCCGGTCGGCAGCGGGTCAAGGTGCTCGCCATCGGTCGACGGCACGCGTACGGCGAACGGGAGCTGGCGGGCTGACTCAGCCGACGCTGTGCGATTACGTTCCGTATAGCACCGATTGACCGTTTGCGGCTGACGCGCGTTGCCGCAGGGTATCGGCTACCCGTACCCGCCACGCACAGTAAGGTCATCCGGGAGAGCGCCAGCAGTGCGTCCCGGAAAGGTGACCGCAGTGACCACCCCAGGCAAGACCCGCGTGGCGATCGTCTTCGGCGGCCGCAGCCCGGAACACGGCATCTCGTGCGTCAGTGCCGGCAGCGTGCTCGGCGCGCTCGACCCGGACGAGTTCGAGGTGGTGCCGGTGGGTATCACCCGGGCCGGCCAGTGGGTGCTCACCAGCGACGACCCGGGCCGGTTGGCGATCAACGCCCGACGGCTGCCGGAGATCACCGCGGAATCCGGCACCGACGTCGTGCTGCGGGCCGACCCCACCGGCGGCGGGCTGCTCGTGCTCGACCCGGCCGAGGGCCCCCGGGCGCTCGCCGACGTGGACGTGGTCTTCCCGGTGCTGCACGGCGCCTACGGTGAGGACGGCACCATCCAGGGCATGCTGGAGATGGCCGGCATCCCGTACGTCGGCGCGAAGGTGTTCGCCTCGGCCGCCGCGATGGACAAGGAGTTCACCAAGAAGCTCTGCGTCGCCGAGGGGATCCCGGTCGGCCCGTACGCGGTGCTGCGCAGCGGCATGACGTTGAGCGAGGCGGACCGGCAACGTCTGGGCCTGCCGGTCTTCGTCAAGCCCTCCCGGGCCGGGTCCTCCTTCGGCATCACCAAGGTCAACGACTGGGCGGATCTCGACGCGGCCGTCGCCACCGCCCGGGAGATCGACAGCAAGGTGCTGGTCGAGGGGGCCATCGTCGGTCGGGAAATCGAGTGCGGCGTGCTGGAGGGCGAGGCCGGTGGCGCGCCGGAGGCGTCGGTTCTCGCCGAGGTCCGGGTGGTCGGGGACTACGACTTCTACGACTTCGAGGCCAAGTACATCGACGCCGAGGACGCCTGCGAGTACGACATCCCGGCCGATCTGCCGGAGTCGGTCACCCGGCAGGTACGCGACTACGCCGTACGCGCCTTCACCGCGCTGGACTGTGCCGGTCTGGCCCGCGTCGACTTCTTCGTCACGCCCGACCTCGACGTGTACCTCAACGAGATCAACACGATGCCCGGCTTCACGCCGACGTCGATGTTCCCGAGGATGTGGGCGGCGGCCGGGCTGGAGTACCCGAAGCTGGTCGATCGGCTCATCCGTACCGCGCTGACCCGGGGGACCGGGCAGTACTGACCCTCGCCCCGGGCGGCGCGTGGCCGGTGCCGCAGGAGGGCCGCCGGGTGGTGCCGTGCCGGTGCCTCAGGAGGTGCAGCCGGCCGGCGCCGAGTCGGACGACGGGACCGACTCGACGATGGTGGCGGAGACCGGGGAGGCCCACTGCAACGCCTCGCCGTAGAAGTGCGGCACCCGCAGGGTCACCGGGGTCTCCCGGTCGACGGTGGTCAGCTCCGTGGCGTCGGGCCCTTCCACCGCGAACCAGCAGACCGAGTTCACCAGGTAGAGGTGGTCGTCGCGCTCCAACGTGGGCTCGTCACCGCCGCAGGCGATGGTGATCGCCGGGTCGCCGTACGCGGCGTTCTGCTCCGGCCCGGCGCTGACCGGCCGTTGCGGCAGGTCGCGGTACGAGTCGGGCAGCTGCGACAACAGCGCGCGGCAGACGACGGCCGGACGTTCGGCAAGCTGCGGCGCGGCCATCTCGACCGGCGCGGTGGAGACCGGACCGGGCGTGGTCGCCGACGGTTGCGGCGCGGCGGCCGGTTCGTCCGGCGAGAGGTTGCCCAGCGCCAGCGCTCCCACCAGCAGGGCCACCGGCACCGCCACCGCCGTGGCGATCAGAGCCGCGCTGCGGTTGGTACGGTCGGCTGCCGGCGTCTCCGGGCGGTCGGCCTGGGCGACAGAGGATCCCACGTGCTCGTCCACTTACAGGTGCACCACCGAACAGGTGAGGGTGCGGGTGATCCCGGGCACCATCTGCACGTTGCTGACGATGAGCTTGCCGAGTTCGTCGACGGTGTTCGCCTCGGTGAGCACGACCACGTCGTACGGCCCGGTGACCGCATCGACCCGGACCACGCCGGTGAGATCCGCGATGTGCCCGGCCACGTCACGTGCTTTGCCGACCTCTGTCTGGATGAGGATGTACGCCTGTACCACGCTCGACCTCCCTCCCGTCGCCGCCGCCAGGCGGCCCGAAGGGAGAAAGTACCTTACGGACCAGGGCAGATCCCTATCGGTGGCCAAGGAGAAGCAGTGAGCGAGTGCAGTATCAGGCTCAGCGCGGGGGCGTTTCACGGCCTGCGGCGCAGCGGGGTGTCGGCGTGAGCGTCGCGGGTGTCGGGGAGTTCGGGCTGATCGACCGGGTGACCGCCCGGCTGTCGTACGGCGCAACGGTGCTGCTGGGACCCGGTGACGACGCCGCGCTGGTCGCCGCGCCGGACGCCCGGGTGGTCGCCACCACCGACGTGCTGGTCGAGGGGCGGCACTTCCGCCGGGACTGGTCCGGTGCACACGACATCGGTCGGCGGGCCGCGGCGGCGAATCTCGCGGACGTGGCCGCCATGGGTGCCGAACCGACTGCCCTGCTGGTGGCGCTCTGCGTACCGGCGGACGTGGACACCGACTGGATGGAGGCACTCGCCGACGGGATCGGCGCCGAGGCGGCCGGTGTCGGGGCCAGCGTGGTGGGCGGGGACATGTCCGCCAGTCCCACGCTGACCATCGCGGTCACCGCACTCGGTGACCTGGGCGGTCGGTCACCGGTGACCCGGGCCGGTGCCCGCCCCGGAGACCTGCTCGCCCTGGCCGGTCGCACCGGGCACGCGGCGGCCGGGTTCACCGTGCTCTCCCGTGGCTTCCGTACGCCCCGGCTGCTGGTCGAGGCGTACCGGCGGCCGGAGGTGCCGTACTCGGCCGGACCGCAGGCCGCCCGGCTCGGTGCCACCGCCATGATCGACGTCTCGGACGGGTTGCTCGCCGACCTCGGGCACGTGGCGAAGGCCAGCGGTGTGGCCGTCGACATCGCCCGGGACGCCTTCGAGGTGCCGTCGCCGATGCGTGACGCCGCGCAGGCGCTCGGCGTCGACCCGTACGCCTGGCTGCTGGCCGGGGGCGACGACCACGCGTTGGCCGCGACGTTCCCCCCGGCGACGGCCCTGCCGCCGGGGTGGCGGCAGATCGGCCGGGTCGCCGAGGGCTCCGGTGTGACGGTGGATGGCCGACCGTTCGACGGCCCGCCCGGATGGGACCATTTCCGCTGATCGCAGGCCACCCGGCGGTGCCTGGTCGACCGGGTCGTACCCTGCACGGGTGCACGAGATCGAAATCCACGAGGTGCCGTTCGACTCCCCGGTGGCCCAGCGGTTGATCACCGCTACCCTGGCCGACCTAGCGTCCCGGTACGGCGGCAGCGGCGACGAGACGCCGATCGACGCGAGCGAGTTCGTACCACCGGCCGGGGCCTTCCTGGTGGCCCGGCTCGACGGGCAGCCGGTGGGGTGCGGCGGCTGGCGCAGTCACGGCGACGACGCCGAGTTGAAGCGGATGTACACCGCGCCGGAGGCCCGGGGACGAGGGGTGGCGCGGACGCTGTTGGCGGCCATCGAACGCTCGGCTCGTGAGCACGGCCGCCGACGGCTCATCCTGGAGTGCGGCGACCGGCAGCCGGAGGCGATCGCGCTGTACAAGGCGGCCGGCTACGAGCGGATCCCCAACTTCGGCTTCTACGCCGACGAGCCCGGCTGCCTGTCGTTCGGCCGCACCCTCTGAGCGGCCGAACCGGCTGCGGACACGACAACACCGGCGGGCCCAGCTGGGCCCGCCGGTGAGACGGTCGTGATTCCTGCTGCTACCGCGTCAGGCGCGGGCGACCTTGCCGGCCTTGATGCAGGAGGTGCAGACCTTCAGCTTCTTGGTCGTGCCGCCACCGGCCGGGGTGCGCACCGACTGGATGTTCGGGTTCCAGCGGCGGTTGGTCCGCCGGTGCGAGTGGGACACGTTGTGGCCGAAGCCCGGCCCCTTGCCACAGACGTCACACACGCTAGCCACGGGATACTCCTGGGATTGAAACGTTCATGAAGTCGCCGCCAGGCGCAGCCCGGGCAACCTGGCCAGGGTACCCGATAGGGGAACCGGCCGCCCAACCGGGCTCGGTCGCCGTCACCACGCAAGACCCGGGCGGGACGAGCGGGTGCGCGCGGGCGAACCGGCCGAAGCGGGACCGCCCGGTGCCGGGCAACTGTCAGCGTACGCCAGTAGGCTGCCACCGTGCTGGACACCCTTGACGCCGCCGCTGTGCGCCGCTGGTGCGCCAGCGGTCTGGCCACGCTCAAGCAGCACCAGGGTGAGATCGACGAGCTGAACGTCTACCCGGTGCCCGACGGTGACACCGGCACCAACCTGGTGCTCACCCTCACCTCCGCGCAGCAGGCGCTCGCGATGGATCTCGACACCCGCGCCGACGGCACCTCGACCGCGCACGGGCACGCGCTGCGCCTGATGGCCCGCGGTGCCCTGCTCGGCGCGCGGGGCAACTCCGGGGTGATCGTGGCGCAGATCCTGCGCGGTCTCGCCGACGCCCTGGCCGGCGAGCCGCAGGTACGGGGTCGGACGCTGGCCGTGGCGCTGCGCACGGCGACCGATGCGGCGTACGCGGCGGTCGCCCGCCCGGTGGAGGGCACCCTGCTCTCCGTGGTCTCCGCGGCGGCCGACGCGGCCGAGCAGGCGGACAGTGACGAGCTGCGCGTGGTGGCCCGGGCCGCGGCGAACGCCGCGGCCACCGCACTGGCCCGCACCCCCGAGCAGTTGCCGGCGCTGGCCCGCGCCGGGGTGGTCGACGCCGGTGGTCAGGGGCTGTGTCTGCTGCTGGACGCGCTGGTCGAGGTGGTCACGGGGGAGAGCCCGGAGCGGCCCGCACCCAGCCCGGCGCCGGACCGACCGCCACTGGCCGTCGCCCGCGAGACCGGCTCGGAGGAGTACGCCTACGAGGTGCAGTTCCTGCTCGACGCCGAGCCCGCTGCGGTGGAGCGGATGCGGGAGTCGCTGGCCGCGCTCGGCGATTCCCTGGTGATCGTCGGCGACGCGGGCACCTGGCAGGTCCACGTGCACGTCAACGACGTCGGCGCGGCCATCGAGGCGGGCGTGGTCGCCGGCCGACCGCACCAGATCTCGGTGACCCGCTTCGCCGACCAGCCGGAGCCCGCACCGCCCCGGTTGTCCGACGGGCGGGCCGCCGTGGTGGTGGCCGCCGGTGCCGGGATCGCCGAGCTGCTCGCCGCCGAGGGGGCCGTGGTGGTGCCCGGCAACCCGTCGGTCGGTGAGCTGTTGGACGCGGTACGCGCCACCGGCGCGGCTCGGGTGGTGGTGCTGCCCAACGACCCGGACGCCCAGGCGGTGGCGAACCAGGTCGTCGAGGAGACACACCGGCTGGGGGTGGAGGTCGCCGTGGTGCCGACCCGTTCACCGGTGCAGGCGCTGGCGGCGCTGGCCGTACGCGATCCACGGCGACGCTTCGCCGACGACGTGATCGCGATGGCCGAGGCGGCTGGCGCCTGCCGGTACGCCGAGGTGTGCCGAGCCAGCCGCGAGGCGCTCACCGTCGCCGGTCCGTGCCGTGCCGGCGACGTGCTCGCCCTGGTCGAGGGGGAGGTGAACCTGATCGGTGCCGACCTGGTGGAGACCTCTGTCGAACTGGTCGACCGGATGCTCGGCGGTGGTGGTGAACTGGTCACCCTGCTCGTCGGTGCCGACGCGCCGGCCGGGCTGGTCGACGCGGTCCGCGCGCACCTCGCGGCCCACTGGCCCTTCGTCGAGGTGCAGGTGTATCCGGGCGGGCAGCCGCACCATCCGCTGCTGGTCGGTGTCGAATGACCGCAGCACCGTCCGACCTGGACACCCCGCTGAAGAAGCTGGTCGGTGAGAAGACCGCCAAGGCGCTCGCCAGCCACCTCGACCTGCACACCGCCGGTGACCTTCTCTACCACTTCCCCCGCCGCTACGACGAGCGCGGCGAGCACACCGACATCCGCTCGCTGGACGTCGGTGAACAGGTCACCGTGCTGGCCCAGGTGCAGCGCACCGCCGTACGCCCGATGCGTCAGCGCCGGGGCAACCTGCTGGAGGTGACCGTCGGCGACGGCTCCGGCGGCAGCCTCACCCTCACCTTCTTCGGTAACCAGGCGTGGCGCGAGCGGGAACTGCGGCCCGGCCGGTGGGGGCTGTTCGCCGGGAAGGTCACCGAGTTCCGGGGCCGGCGGCAGCTCAACGGGCCGGAGTACGTCCTGCTGGGCGAGCAGACCGACACCGAGGCGGCGGCCAGCGAGCAGATCGAGGAGTTCGCGGGCGCGCTCATTCCGGTCTACCCGGCGGCTGCGGCGGTGCCCACCTGGGTGATCGCCCGCTGCGTACGGGTGGTGTTGGACACCGTGGCGCCGCCGGAGGATCCGCTGCCGGCCACGGTGCGGGCCAGCCGGAACCTGGTCGGCCTCGGCACCGCCCTACGGGAGATCCACCGGCCGTCCAGCCGGGAGGAGCTGTACCGGGCCCGTCGGCGACTGAAGTGGGACGAGGCGTTCGCGGTGCAGGTGACCCTGGTCCGCCGCAAGCGTGACGCCGCCGCCTCGCCCGCCCGTCCCCGTCCCGCGCGCTCGGGTGGCCTGCTGGATGCGTTCGACGCCCGGCTGCCGTACGAGCTGACCGCCGGTCAGCGCGACGTCGGTGGTGAGATCGCCGCCGACCTGGCCACCGGTCATCCGATGCACCGCCTGTTGCAGGGCGAGGTCGGCTCCGGCAAGACCGTGGTGGCGCTGCGGGCGATGCTCCAGGTGGTCGACGCGGGTGGGCAGGCCGCTCTGCTGGCCCCGACCGAGGTGCTTGCCGCCCAACACCACCGGGGCATGCTCGACCTGCTCGGCCCGCTCGCGCAGGCCGGTGAGCTGGGTGCCGCCGAACACGCCACCCGGGTGGAGTTGGTCACCGGTTCACTGGGCGCGGCGGCTCGACGCCGGGCGTTGGCCGAGGTCGCCAGCGGGGCGGCCGGCATCGTGCTCGGCACCCATGCCCTGCTCTACGAGGGGGTCGACTTCGCCGACCTCGGTCTGGTCGTGGTCGACGAACAGCACCGGTTCGGGGTCGAGCAGCGGGACGCGTTGCGGGCCAAGGCGGAGCAGCCGCCGCACGTGCTCGTGATGACCGCCACCCCTATCCCTCGTACGGTGGCCATGACCGTCTACGGCGATCTGGAGATCTCCACCCTGTCCCAGTTGCCGCGCGGTCGTTCACCGATCGCCTCGCACGTGGTGCCGGCCGCCGAGAAACCCGCGTTCCTCGATCGCGCCTGGCGTCGGCTGCGTGAGGAGGTCGACGCGGGCCACCAGGCGTACGTGGTCTGTCCCCGGATCGGCGACGACATGTCCGGCACCGACGAGGAGCCGCCGGCGGTCGACGACAACGGGCGCCGGCCGCCGCTCGCGGTGACCGAGGTGGCGCCGTTGCTGGCCGACGGGCCGCTGCACGGTCTGCGGATCGGTGTGCTGCACGGCCGGCTGCCCGCCGACGAGAAGGACGCGGTGATGCGGGCCTTCGCCGCCGGGAAGCTCGACGTACTGGTGGCCACCACGGTGGTCGAGGTGGGCGTGGACGTGCCCAACGCGACGATGATGGTGGTGTTGGACGCCGACCGGTTCGGCGTCTCGCAGCTGCACCAGTTGCGGGGTCGGGTGGGCCGGGGCAGCGCCCCCGGGCTCTGCCTGCTGGTGACCGAGGCGGCCGAGGGGACCGGGGCGCGGGAGCGACTGGACGCGGTGGCCTCCACCACCGACGGTTTCAAGCTCGCCGAGCTGGATCTGGAGCAGCGCCGGGAGGGCGACGTGCTGGGCGCGGCACAGTCCGGCCGCCGTTCGCACCTGCGCCTGCTGTCGTTGTTGCGCGACGCGGACCTGATCCGGGACGCGCGGGCGGAGGCGATCGCGCTGATCGAGGAGGATCCGGAGCTGGTCCGACACCCGGCGCTCGCGGCCTCGGTCGCCGCGCTGGTCGACGCCGATCGCGCCGAGTACCTCGAAAAGGGCTGACTGCCTCCGTCCGCTGGTCCACGGTTCGGCCCGCTCCGGTCGCCCGGTGCCGACAGACGAACCGCCCCGGTCACCCGTGGTACGGGGCGACCGGGGCGGACCGGCTCAGCTCAGGTCAGGCGGTGAAGTGGATCCGCCGCCGCCGTGCCATCACGAACAGCACCGCGCCCAGCGCCAGCAGGGCGATCGCACCGGCGGCGATGCCACCGGCCGCGGCACCGGTCACCGGCAGGCCCGGGGGCTCCTCGCCGCCGCCACCGCCGCCGCAGCCCTCGGGCGCGTAGACGACCTCAAGCTCCAGGCCCAGTTCCGGCAGGACGACCAGCGCCGTCTCCTCGTCACCGGCCGGGAAGCTGACCTTCTCGGCCGAGCCCGGGGCGACGGTACGGGTCTCGGTCTTGTCGCCGTAGGTGAACTCCACCTTCACCGGCATGCCACCCTCCGGGTTCGAGGCGGTCAGCCCGAAGGTCTCGCAGTCCGCGTCGGCGGTCACCGTCGGCAGCGGGCACTCCTCGGGACGCTCCCAGGAGTACGTGCCGTTCTCGATGACCTTGCCCTCGACCAGGACCTCGATCTTGCCGGCGTGCTCGGCGGGCACCACAGTCTCGTTGTCCGCCTTGCCCGGCTCCACGGTGACCTTCTTGGACCAGCCGTTCTCGCCCCGCACCTCGAACTCGACCGGGTACTTGGAGATCGAGCCGTCGTTGCTCAGTGAGACGGTGACGGTGCCGTCGCAGGCGGAGGCGAAGGTGGACGCGGGGGTGGTGCAGTTCTTGCTGCCACCGTTGTACCAACCCTGCGGACCCGACGAGCGGTTGCCCGGAGCGCTCTTCTCGCCCAGCTTCTTGGAGCCGTAGCGGGGGCCGTCCTCGACCAGCGGGTCGATGACCTCGTCGACGCCGCCCCAGATCAGGTCGACCTGGGTGTGGCAGTCCGGCACACCGACGTTCAGCTCGATCTCGGTCTGGCCGGCGCCGAGGAAGTCGCTGTCCGGCTCGCCGAAGACGTACTGCGGGGTGGCGAACTGCGGGCGCGGAGCGAAGTACGAAACCAGGGTGAAGTACTGCTTCGCGTCGCCGCACAGCGGCAGGTCACCGTCCAGCTTGACCGTCGCGGTGCCCTTCGGGCCGTCGAAGGTGTGGCTGTACTTCGCCTGGCTGGCGTCGACACACTTCGGCGCGGGGTTGCAGGCGGCGTCGGCGGCGAGGTTGATGCTGCCCTCGTTCGTCTTCTCCCGCTTGTTGTCCCAGCGGGCCTCGACGACGAGCTTGGCGCTCGTGGTCGCGCCCGGCACCCGCTGCACGGCCTGGACGGAGCCGTTTCGGGGGATCGCCACACCCTGAAGGTCGACGGAATCGGCACCCGGGACGAGCACCGTGACGGGGGTCGACGGCTCGGCGGTCACCTTCTTGACGGTGGCGGCGGTATTCCGCTCGCTGTTGACCACCTTCCACGTGATCACCCGCTCGCCGCTGAGCTGGTCACAAACGGCGGTGGCGGTGATGGTGGTGTGGTGGGCGGCGGCCGGGGTTGCCGCCACTGCTGCGCCGGTCATGCCGATGAGGGCGGCTGCCAGGACAGCCAGCGGTCGCCGCAGCGACAGCTTGGGTCGGATCACGCGTACTCCCGGGGTGAAAGAGCGTCTGGGTCGGCGCGGGCGGGACGGACGGCGCTGGCGGCACGTTGCCGCGCCTGGGGGGTGCCTCCCGTGCCGATGGCCGGCGGCGAAGACGCCGCACCGGGCAGACCCTAGCGAGATCGTGAGAACCGAAACAGCCCTCAGCAGGCCTTAAGCATGATGTTATGAATGCGAGATCATTGATATACGGTGAGTGAACACCTGGCGGCTTTACGCATCGATGTCCACTTTAGAGGTGACCTGTCCGGGAAACTGGACCGGCTCTGCGGACTGGCGACGATCCGGATCGAAGCCGCCGAGGGCGCGTCGACCAGCAGGTCGACGCGCCCTCGGATCAGGTCGGTTCAGCAGGATCAGGCGGTGAAGCGCACCCGACGTCGGCGGGTCACCACGAACAGCGCCGCGCCAGCGGCCAGCAGCACAGCGGCGCCGGCGATGATGCCGCCGGTGGCGGCACCGGTGACCGGCAGGCCGCCGCCTCCGCCGTTGCCGCAGCCCTCAGGCTGCTCCCAGGCCACCGACTCGCCCTCGACGGTGCCGTCCTCGTCCTCGTAGCTGGGCGTGACGACCAGACCGGGGTACGCGTCGAAGGTGACCGAGGTGGTCTCGCCCGGCACCGCTTCCAGCGTCTTGGTCGCGCCCTTCTCCGAGGTCAGGGTGATCGAGAACGGGACGCCGTCGGCCGGGTTGTTGATCAGGAAGGTCAGCTCGTCGCAGGTCTCGGTGAGCTCGAAGGTCGGCTCACCGGGCTCCGGCACCACCGGCTCGCCGGTCGGCGTCGGGGTCGGCTCCGGGCTCTCGCTCGGCTCGGGGCTCTCGGTGGGCTCCGGGCTTTCGCTCGGCTCGGGGCTCTCGGTGGGCTCGGGGCTCTCGCTCGGCTCCGGGCTCTCGCTGGGCTCCGGCGTCGGCTCGGGCTCCGCGCACTTGCCGACGATCCGGGCCTTACCGGTCTGGGTGTTGGTGACCGTGTTCCGGTTCTTCTTCCAGACCGCCTTGACGGTCAGGTGGGCCTGCTGGCCGCCCGGCACGATCTGCTCGCCGACCAGCGCGCCCTCGCCCGCCTTCGGCACCTCGGCGCCGACGACGATGTTGGTGACCGGGGCGCCGGAGGGCGTCTGCACGGCGGCCACCGTGGCGACCCAGTGCCGCTCGCTGTTGGTGACGGTCCACTCGACCTTGACGGTGCCGTCCGTCAGTTTGCAGCCGACACCTTTGATGATGGGGTGGTGAGCGCTAGCCGGGGCGGCGACGGCGGCAACACCGGCGAGGCCGATCAGCACACCAGCGGCGGCTGCCGCGACGCGCCGGAAGTTCAGACGGTTCACGTCTACTCCTGAGTGGGGGAACCGGAAGCATCGTCGGCGACGGACAGGCCGATCCGTTCCGACACCCGGCAGACATTAGCGATCAGGCTTGGTCGGCCATAGTTTTCATGCGGAGCTAAGGATGATGTTGTTAATCCGTGATCTCCCATATACGGAAGGTCTTCGGATGGGTGCGGAGGATCACGTGCGTCGTGCCGGTCGCCGGTCGGGCGTCGCGTAGCGTCGAGGGCATGAGCAGGAGCGAACGATGACCCGCATCGTCGCCGGCAGCCTCGGCGGCCGGCGGATCACCGCCCCGGCCGGCGCCGGCACCCGACCGACCTCCGACCGGGTACGCGAGGCGTTGTTCAGCGCGATCGAGGCGGAGCTGGACCTCGACGGTGTCCGCTTCGCCGACCTCTACGCGGGCTCGGGCGCGGTCGGCCTGGAGGCGCTGTCACGGGGAGCCGCGCACGCGCTGCTGGTCGAGTCGGACCCGCGTGCCGCCCGGGTGATCCGGGAGAACCTGACGACGCTGCGGGTCGGCTCCTCGGCGCGACTGGTCACCGGCAAGGTCGGCACCGTCCTGGCCGCCGGTCCGGAGGGCGACCCGTACGACGTCGTCTTCGCCGACCCGCCGTACGCGCTGTCCGACGACGGCGTACGGGCGATGCTCACCGCCCTCGTGGACGGGGGGTGGCTGGCACCGGAGGCATTGGTGGTGGTGGAGCGATCCAGCCGTGGCGGACCTGTCGATTGGGTGGAAGGCGTCACTGGCCAGCGTAGTCGCAGGTACGGCGAAACTACTCTTTGGTACGGTCGCCGATCATGAGACGTGCGGTGTGTCCCGGCTCGTTCGACCCGGTCACCAACGGTCACCTCGACATCGTCGGCCGGGCCAGCCGGCTGTTCGACGAGGTGATCGTCGGCGTACTGGTCAACCAGTCGAAGAGTGGCCTGTTCACCGTCGAGGAGCGCATCGAGATGCTGCGCGAGGTGACCGCTTCCTACGGCAACGTCCGGGTGGAGTCCTTCCGTGGCCTGCTGGTGGACTTCTGCCGGGCGCAGCGGGCGACCGTGCTCATCAAGGGCCTGCGAGCGGTCAGCGACTTCGACTACGAGTTGCAGATGGCCCAGATGAACATCGGTCTGGCCGGGGTCGAGACGCTGTTCATGCCGACCAATCCGCTCTACTCCTTCCTCTCGTCCAGTTTGGTCAAGGACGTGGCCAAGTGGGGCGGTGACGTCACGCCGCACGTGCCGGACGTGGTCCGCGAGGCGCTGAAGGTCCGGCTGGCTCCGCCGCCGGCCTGACCGCCGTCCGGCAGTTGCGGTCGCCTTTCCGTCTCCGGCGTGGCCCTCGCGGCGCGGCATGTGCAAGATCGCGGGATGTGATGGGCCGACACGCCCGAGGAGTGGGCCGGGCCATGGACGGGTGCGGGACGACATCATTGGGTGAAGCGGGAAACCGGCCGCAGCCCGCATGATGTAGGTCGGCCCGACGAACGACAGGAGTGAGGTACCGGTGGACCCGCTCGACCGCATCGACGAACTGATCGCCATCGTGGAGCAGGCGCGCTCCGTGCCGATGTCGCGCAACAACTGCATGGTCGACCGGGGCGAGATGATCGCGGCCCTCGACGAACTGCGCGCCGAGCTTCCCGCCGACCTGCGCCGCGCCGCCGCTCTCCTGGAGGAGCGGGACAAGATCATGGAGGCCGGCAAGCGGGAGGCCGACCGCATCATCAGCGAGGGTGAGGCGGAACACGCCCGCCTGGTCTCGGTGAACGAGATCACCGTCTCCGCCGAGCACGAAGGTGCCCGGATCATCGCCGAGGCGCGGGCGGAGGCGCAGCGGCTGCGCGAGGAGGTCGACGACTACGTCGACACCGCGCTGGCCAACTTCGAGCAGTTCCTCACCCGGGCGCTGGCCTCGATAGAGCGCGGCCGGGACAAGATGCACGCACTGCGGGAGATCGGCACCTTCGCCGGTGACGAGGCGGAGCGCCCGCTGCCCTTCTGATCCAGTCGATCCCGACGTCACGGAACGTCCGCTGCCGGCCGGACTGTCCACCGCCGTCGGGATCGTCCGGTGCCTCCGACGCGCCGGGACGGGCTGGTCACCCCCGGTTCGACGTTGGGGCGTCGGTCCGGGTAACCTCGTTTGTCGGCCTCTCACCGGCCGGAGTCTGACTATGCCCAAGAACTCACCCACTTCACTCGACCCCAGGTCGCCGCTGGTCCTCGACACGAGGGAGCTACCGCGCCGACCTGGTGTTCTGCGTACCGTCCAACGGGTGGTCCCGGCACCGTCTGACCTCGGCGTGGAGTTGATCGGCGTGCCGGAGGGCGCGGACCTCGACCTCGATCTGCGGATGGAGTCGGTGTCCGAGGGCGTGCTCGTCTCGGGGACCGTCAGCGGTCCGATCAAGGGCGAGTGCGGCCGTTGCCTGCGCGAGATCAACGACTCGGTGACGGTGACGATCCAGGAGCTGTACGCGTACGAGAACAGCACCACGGACGCCACCACCGAGTCCGACGAGGTGGGTCGAATGCAGGGAGACCTGATCGACCTGGAACCGGCGTTGCGGGACGCGGTGGTGCTCGCGCTGCCGAACAACCCGCTCTGCCGCCAGGACTGCCCAGGGCTGTGCCCCGACTGCGGGGTGCACCGGGACGATCTGCCGGCCGATCACAGCCACCAGCAGATCGACCCGCGTTGGGCGGGCCTGTCGCAACTGACCCGTACAGAGGAGTAAGAACCGTGGCCGTCCCCAAGCGCAAGATGTCGCGCAGCAACACCCGGTCCCGCCGGGCGAACTGGAAGGCCGCGGCGGTCGCGACCGTCGCCTGCCCGCAGTGCAAGTCCGCGAAGCTGCCGCACGCCGCCTGCTCGGTCTGCGGCACCTACAACGGCCGCCAGGTCCTCGAGGTCTGACCCGGACGGCGCGTGACGTCTCCGACCACAGGTCGGGCGACGCACACCCCCCGGCGGTCGCCCGCAACTCCGACCGACGCCGGCCGGCCCACGTCGGCCGGCGTCGAGACGGAGCCGGGCATCGCACGGATCGCCGTTGACCTCCTCGGCGGGGACGACGCTCCCGCCGTCGTGGTGGACGGCGCTCTGCGGGCGGTGTGCGACGACCCCGATCTGCACCTGCTTCTCGTCGGGCCCACCAGGGCCGCCGGCGCGTTGATCGCCGCCCTGGACCCGGCCCAGCGAGACCGGATCACGGTCCGGCCCGCCCAATCCGTCGTCGACATGGCCGACGATCCCAGCGCCGCGCGTGCCGAGACCACCGTCCGCGCGGCAGTCGCCGCCGTCCGGGCCGGGTACGCCGACGCGCTGGTCTCCGCCGGCTCCACCGGCGCGACCGTCACCGCCGCTGCCCTCGGGCTCGGTCGCTGGCCCGACGTGCGACACCCGGCCCTCGCCGCCGCGCTACCCGGCGTCTCCGGCACCGTCGTCCTGCTCGACGTCGGCGGCTCGCTGGAGCCGACCCCGGCCACGCTCGCCCGGCACGCCGTGCTCGGTGCCGCCTACGCGTCGGTGGCCCACGGCGTCGCCGCGCCCCGGGTGGGGCTGCTCTCCGTGGGCACCGAAACCGGCAAGGGCGACCGGACCCGCCGGCTCACCGACCCCATGCTCAGCGCGGCGACGCTGCCCGGCGACGCACGCTACGTCGGGCTGGTCGAGGGGTACGACGTCTGCCTCGGCACGCGCGCCGATGTGGTGGTCACCGACGGGTTCACCGGTAACGTGCTGCTCAAGGCCGTCGAAGGCGCGTACGCCATGGCCGGCGGGCCCCCGCCCGGTGGTGGCGCGCCCCGGGCGGCCGCGCTGCTCGGCGTGGCCGGCACCGTCGTCGTCTGCCACGGTGCCGCCCGCGCCGACGACATCACCTCCGGCATCGCCCTGGCCGCCCACCTCTGGCGGCGCGACGCCACCGAGCGGGTGGCCGCGCTGCTGACCGGGGACCGCACCGATCGCACGACCGACACCGAGGTACGCACATGAGCAACGACAAGCGCAGGCGGCCCGCAATCGGCCACCTGGAGGCCGCCTTCGGCGTCTCACTGGACCCGGAACTGCTGGAACGCGCGCTCACCCACCGCTCGTACGCATACGAGAACGGCGGGCTGCCCACCAACGAGCGGCTGGAGTTCCTCGGCGACTCGGTGCTGGGCGTGGTGATCACGACGGCGCTCTTCCAGAACCACCCCGACCTGCCGGAGGGGCAGCTGGCCAAGCTGCGGGCCAGCGTGGTCAACATGCGCGCGCTCGCCGACGTGGCGCGTAACCTCGGCCCCGACGGGCTCGGCCCCTACCTGCTGCTCGGCAAGGGCGAGGAGACCACCGGCGGCCGGGACAAGGCGAGCATCCTCGCCGACACCCTGGAGGCGTTGCTCGGTGCGATCTACCTCCAGTACGGGCTGGACACCGCCGCCCTCGTCATCCACCGGCTGTTCGACCCGCTGATGGCCGAATCCGCCGGCCGGGGTGCCGCGCTGGACTGGAAGACCAGCCTCCAGGAACTCACCGCCGCGCTCGGCCTCGGCGTTCCGGAGTACCGGATCGAGGGCACCGGACCGGACCACCTGAAGACCTTCACCGCCTGGGTGGTGGTCGCCGGGAACCGGTACGGCGGCGCGGACGGGCGGAGCAAGAAGGAAGCCGAGCAGCGGGCGGCGGAGTCGGCCTGGCGGACCCTCACCGAGCAGGCGGAGGCGACCGCCGACGGCTCGGCGGAGAAGCCGGCAGACGCCACCGACGGCCCGGCGGACGCCACCACCAGCTCGGCGAACGCGACCGACGGCCCGGCGGACGCCACCGACGGCTCGGCGGACGCCACCGACGGTGACAAGCGGGACCTGGTGGACGAGGTCGGGGCCCAGGCACACCATGCCTGAGTTGCCGGAGGTGGAGACCGTCCGGCAGGGACTGTCCCGCTGGGTCACCGGTCGCCGGATCCTGTCGGTGCAGGTGCGGCATCCCCGGGCGGTCCGTCGGCACCTGCCCGGCGGGGCCCACTTCGCCGACGTCTTGGCCGGCCGGAAGGTGCTCGACGTCCGGCGGCGCGGCAAGTACCTCTGGCTTCCGCTGGACAGCGGCGACGCCGTCGTCGGGCATCTCGGCATGTCCGGGCAGTTGCTGCTGCAACCGGCGGACGCGCCCGACGAGACCCACCTGCGGGTCCGGTTCCGGTTCGACGACGACGGCCCCGAGCTGCGCTTCGTCGACCAGCGCACGTTCGGTGGACTGTCGGTCAGCGAGGGCGGCGGCACCCTGCCGGCGGAGATCGCCCACATCGCCCGCGACCCGCTCGACCCGGAGTTCTCCGACCCGGAGTTCGTGGCCGCGCTGCGCCGTCGGCGTACCGAGGTCAAGCGGGCGCTGCTCGACCAGAGCCTGATCTCCGGCGTGGGCAACATCTACGCCGACGAGGCGCTGTGGCGGGCGGGACTGCACGGCACCCGCCCCACCGACGCGCTCACCGGCCCGGCCGCACAGCGGCTGCTCGGGCACGTGCGGGACGTCCTCGGTGAGGCGATCACCGCCGGTGGCACCAGCTTCGACGCCCTCTACGTCAACGTCAACGGCGAGAGTGGCTACTTCGACCGGTCGTTGAACGCGTACGGGCGGGAAGGGCAGCCCTGCCGTCGCTGTGGCACGCCGATCCGTCGTGAGGCGTTCATGAACCGCTCGTCGTACAGCTGCCCCCGGTGCCAACCCCTGCCCCGGACCAGGCCGAGCCCGCCGTCAGGGGGCCGCACACGGTAGCCGCCAGGCGTCCAGGCTGCGGTTCTTGCGCACGGAGGCGAAGCCGTAGCCGACGCTGGTCACGCAGAAATCGGTGACGGCACCGGAGTACTCGACGTGGAACACCGGTTTACCGGCGTCGACGAAGGGCAGCAACCGGTCACACTGGCCCAGCCGTACGCACTCCTCGTTGACGGCGAAGTCGAAGTCCGGGGCCAGCGCGGCGACCTGCGGCAGGTCGTTCAGCAGGCCGGGGGAGAGATCGAGCGAGCGGGCCAGCGCGGCGACCCGACGGTTGAACGCCAGCTGGTGGTCGAACTCCAACGCGAAGCCGGAAGGCCTGTCGTAACCGTCGGCGTCGGCGAACACCACCGCGCCGAATCCCTTCCCACGGCAGAGCCGGAACCGGTCGGCGAGCACCGGTCGCAGGACCTCCCACCGGCGGACGTCCAGCCAGACGCGCCCGGTGTCGGCCGCCGTGGCACCGCGTACCGGTGCCGGATAGCGACTGGCGTCGGGGTCGGCCGGGTGCATCGAGCCGATGTGCACCTGACAGACCAGCCGACGTTTGCGGGAGCGTAGCTCGGCGGTCTGCGCGGTGGTGGTGCCGACCGGGTCGAGGACGAACACGTCCGCCTCGACCTCCGGATCGAGCACCCCGGTGAGCTGCCACTGCCATTGCCAGTGCCGCGCCGAGGTGCTCGGCCAGTTGGTCGGTGCCCCCGGTGGCGTCAGCTCCGGCCGGCAGGCGGCCACGGTGACCAGCAGGGTGAACGTCAGACCGGCGGGCAGCGCCCGGCGGTGCACCCACCGCGCCGGTCGCCCGCCCAGGCCGATCCGCATCGCCAGCTCCGCAGGTCGCGGGGCGGCATCGGGCCGCCCGAGCCGGTACGCCGGGTCTCGGCGTACCCCACCCGGTCAAACGAGCGCAGACCCGACAAGGATTCGCGCTCAGCGTGGTGCGGCGAAGACCTGCGTCCAGTACGGCCCGTTGCTGCTCGCCACGCCGACGCCGATCTCGGTGAAGGCGCAGTTGAGGATGTTCTGCCGGTGTCCGGGGCTGTTCATCCAGGCGTCCATGACGGCCGCCGGGGTGCGCTGGTTCCAGGCGACGTTCTCGCCGTAGGTGCGCCAGGCGTAGTCGACCCGATCGATCCGGTCACCGGGATCGCTGCCGTCGCTGCCGGTGTGCGACATGTTCTGGTGGTCGGCCTGGTCCTGGCTGTGCCGCTGGGCCGCGGTCATCAGCTTGTCGTTGATGCTGAGCGCACCGCAACCGGCCTTCGCCCGCTCGGCGTTGACCAGCGCGACCACCTCCTCCGCCTCGGAGGCGACACCGGCGGAGGACGACGGGCTGGTCGAGGCGCCGCGGCTCGGACTGCCCTGCCGGTCGGCGTTGAGCCGGGACGCGGCAGTGGTGCGCGCTGGCGAGGGTGTGGCCCGCGCCGACCGGCTCGCCGACGGTGACGCGGTGGCGGTGCTGGGAGAGGCGCTCGGGCTCGCGCTGGGACTCGGGCTCGGGCTCTCGGACAGGTCGAACGGAAGGGCCTGGTCCTCGTCCTCCGTCAGTGCCGGCGCGCTGGCGACAGGTGCCTCGTCGGCCGTGGTGGACGGGGTGTCGTCGCCGGGCAGTGCCAGGGCCGCGACCCCGATGCTCACCACGAGGGTGGCCGCCGCGGCGGCACCGCCCATCACCAGGGGGCGGGACCGCCGCCCGGACCGACGGCCCTTGCCGCTCGGTTCGCGTCCCGGCTCGTCGGCTCCGACCGGCTCGCGGTGCGCGGTCTGCGCCGACTGGTAGGGGGAACGGAGGACCGGTTCGGCGTACGGGTCGGTCCGGTCGGGGTAGCCGACGGACTGATCGGCGTACCGGTCGGGCCGATCATCGTAGGCGTACGGGCTGCCCTGCGGCGACGCGTGGGGGGTGGACCAGCCGTCGGTGTCGCGGTGGTGCCGTCCGGCCTCCTGCCAGGACGACGCGGAGGTGTCGTGCCAGTCCTGTCCCGCCGTCGGGTACGCCTGCTCGGTGGGCTGGTAGGGGTGCTGATCGGCAGGCCGCCACTGCTCGGTGGGCTGGTGGGGGTGCGTGAGGTCGGATCGCCACTGCTCGGTGGGCTGGTCGCGGTACCACCCGGCCGAGGGCTCCTCCGGGTCGTCGCCGAACAGATAGGACGACCGTGGTGCCGGCCGGTCGGTCAACCAGGCCGGTTCGTCGGTCCACGATTCCTCTCGCCGGGGGGTGTGTTCCGGGTCGATCGGATCATTCCAGCCGTGCACGCCGGTTGCCTCCACACATCAGTTGAGAGCCGGGGTGACGCTACGTGCCGCTTCTGAGCAGCAGCAATCTGGCTAAGGAAGAGTTAAGAGGAGCTTGTACGTCCGGGTGAGGTCTTCGGCGATTCCGAAGCGTAGAGTCGAGATGTCCGGACAGAGCGTGTCCGCGCCTTTGAGGCAGCCTCCCGCGACAGGTGTGGCCGACACCGAGATGATCTACGGCCTGCGTGAACTTGACGAAGCAGGGGCTGTCGGCTCAATATGGTGTTGTCGCCAGTCGCGCCCGGCCATGCCCAGAAATTGTGGGAATGGTAGTCGCGTTCACAGGGGCGCGCGTTGGCCGGCCTCTCCGGCAGCGCACATCAAGGAGTAAAAATGGCGAAGGCCCTCTACGGCCACGTAGGTGCGGCGCCCGACCGGCGCCTGCTCGACGAGGTCACCCGACTGCGTGCCAGGGTTCAGTCCCTAGAGTTCGAGGTCACGCGCCTGCGAGCTGAGAACGATCGGCTCGCGGCGGCTGCGGCGGAGGCGGACGATCTGCTCCGTCTGGCCGAGCCCGCGTTGACCTGACCCACCTGGCCGCACACCGCGACCGCACCCATTGGTCGCGACAACTGAACAGCACCACCGCACTGAGCGCGCCGACACCATGTGCCGGCGCGCAGCTCTGTGCGTACCCGGTCGGCATGGGCTGTTCGGGGGCACGCGACCCGGACGGTGCCGGCGACCGGCAGGCGGGTCGCGTCGTGTGCGCCACCCGGTCCCGGGTTAGTCTGCGGGTTTACCAGGGTCCGCGCAGCCGGGCGACGGTACGGCGGCCACCGGACGAGGATCGAGAAGGTGCATCTCAAGAGCCTGACGGTGAAGGGCTTCAAGTCCTTCGCCTCCGCGACAACGCTCAAGCTGGAGCCGGGGATCACCTGCGTGGTGGGCCCCAACGGCTCCGGCAAGTCCAACGTCGTCGACGCCATCGCCTGGGTGCTCGGCGAGCAGGGCGCGAAGGCGTTGCGCGGCGGCAAGATGGAGGACGTCATCTTCGCCGGCACCGCCGGACGGGCGCCGCTGGGCCGCGCCGAGGTGACCCTCACCATCGACAACACCGACGGTGCCCTACCGATCGAGTACACCGAGGTCTCCATCACCCGCCGGATGTTCCGTTCCGGCGAGAGCGAGTACGAGATCAACGGCGACTCCTGCCGGCTGCTCGACATCCAGGAGCTGCTGAGCGACTCCGGTATCGGCCGGGAGATGCACATCATCGTCGGTCAGGGCCGCCTCGACGGGATGCTGCACGCCAAGCCGGAGGACCGGCGGGCGTTCATCGAGGAGGCGGCCGGCGTCCTCAAGCACCGCAAGCGCAAGGAAAAGGCGCTGCGCAAGCTCGACGCGATGCAGACCAACCTCAACCGGCTCACCGACCTCACCGCCGAGCTGCGCCGACAGCTCAAGCCGCTCGGCCGACAGGCCGAGGTGGCGCGCCGCGCCGCGGTGATCCAGGCCAACCTGCGCGACGCCCGGCTGCGGCTGCTCGCCGACGACCTGGCCACGTTGCGGACCACGCTGGACAAGGAGATCGCGGACGAGACCGCGCTCCGGCAGCGACGCGAGCAGGTCGAGGCCGAGCACGCCGAGGTGCAGTCCCGCCTCGGTGAACTGGAAGAGGCGCTGGCGTCCGACGCGCCGCTGCTGGCCGCCGCGCAGGACACCTGGTACAAGCTCTCCGCGTTGCAGGAGCGGTTCCGCTCGATCGAACAGCTCGCGGTCGAGCGGCTGCGGCACCTCAGCGCCACCCCGGACGACGAGCGCCCGGGTCGGGACCCGGAGCAACTGGAGGCCGAGGCCGACCGGGTACGCGAGCAGGAGGAGGAACTGCGCGCGGCGCTCACCGACGACCAGATCCGGCTCGCCGAGGCGGTCGAGCACCGCCAGGAACTGGAACGACAGCTCGCCGCCGCCGAGCGGGAACTGGTCGCCGCCGCGAAGGCGATCGCCGACCGGCGTGAGGGCCTGGCCCGGCTGACCGGGCAGGTCAACTCCGCCCGGGCGCGGACCACCAGCGCCGGTGAGGAGATCGAGCGGCTCGCCGCCGCGCACACCGACGCGCTGGCGCGCGCCGAGCGGGCCCAGGCCGAGCTGGACGCGGTCGCGGAGCAGTCCACCGAGGCGGATCGCGACAACGCCGACCTGGACGCCCGGCACGCCGAGGCGGTCGCCGCCCAGGAACGGGCGCAGGCCACGGTGCGTGCCCTGTCGGACGCGGAACGGGCGGCGGAGAAGGACGCCGCGACCTGGAAGGCCCGGGAGGAGGCGCTCGCCCTCGGCCTGCGCCGCAAGGACGGCGCCGGGGCCCTGCTGGCCCGCGCCGACCAGGTCCCCGGCCTGTTGGGTGGCCTCGCCGGCCTGCTCACGGTGGCCCCGGGCCACGAGGCCGCGCTCGCCGCCGCGCTCGGTGGTCTGGCCGACGCGGTCGCGGTGACCGGCGTGGACGAGGCGGTCGAGGCGATGCGCCTGCTCAAGATCTCCGATGCCGGGCGGGCCGGGCTGGTCGTCGGTAGCCCCGCCGGGCCGGGGATGACCGGCTCGGTCGACGCGTTGCGGCCGAAGCTGCCCGACCGCGCGCAATGGGCACCCGACCTGGTCGAGTGCGACGCACAGATCCGGCCCGCGGTGCACCGGGCGCTGCGTGACGTGGTCCTGGTGGACGACCTCGCCGCCGCCGCCGAGGTGGTCGCCGGCAACCCCGAACTGCGTGCGGTCACCCGGGAAGGCGACGTCCTCGGCGCGTACGCGGCAGCCGGCGGGTCGGCCAAGGCACCCAGCTACATCGAGGTGCAGGCGGCCGTCGAGGAGGCGCGGGCCAACCGGCTGGCGGCCGAGCGCACCAGCGCCGAGCTGCGGGAACAGCTGGTCGAGGCGCGTGCCGAGGTGGCCGTCGCCAAGGAGGCGGTGCAGCACGCCGCAGCGGCCAAACGGGAGGCGGAGAGCCACCGCAACGCCGCGGCGCGGCGACTGGCCGAGCTGGGGGCCGCCGCGCGGTCGGCGAAGGCGGAGACAGACCGGCTCGGCGAATCCCGCTCGCGTGCCGAGGCGGCCCGGGAACGGGACCTCGCCACCCTGGCCGAGCTGGAGGAACGGCTGCGGTTGGCCGAAGCCACCCCGATCGACGCGGAACCCTCCACCGAGGAACGCGACCAGCTCGCCGCGATGGTGCCGCAGGCCCGGCAGAACGAGATGGAGGTCCGGCTCGCGGTGCGTACCGCCGAGGAGCGGGTGGCCTCCATCTCCGGACGGGCCGACTCACTGCGCCGGCAGGCCAGCGCCGAGCGGGCGGCCCGGGAACGGGCGGCGGCCCGCCGCGCGGCACGGACCCGGGGCGCCGCCATCGCCCGCGCCGTGGCCGGTGGTGCGCGGACAGCGCTGACCCAGCTGACCAGCAGCATCGCGCGGGCGGAGGAGCACCGCGACACGGTGGCGCGGGAACGGGCCACCCGCGAGGCGGAGCTACAGGAGGTGCGAGCGGCCGCGAAGCGGTTCGGTGCGGAACTGGAACGGCTCACCAGTCAGGTCCACCGGGACGAGGTCGCCCGAGCCGAGCAGCGGCTGCGTATCGAGCAGTTGGAGGCCAAGGCCGCCGAGGACTTCGGCCTGACGGTCGAGACGCTGATCGCCGAGTACGGCCCGAGTCAGTTGGTGCCGCCCACCGAGGCCGAGGTGGCCGCCGCCGAGCGGGACGGCCTCGCGGTGCCTGAGCCGGTCCGCTACGAACGCCCGGTGCAGGAGAAGCGGGCCGCCAAGGCCGAACGGGAACTGGCCCTCCTCGGCAAGGTCAACCCGCTCGCGCTGGAGGAGTTCGCGGCGCTGGAGGAGCGGTACAAGTTCCTCTCCGAGCAGTTGGAGGATCTCAAGGCCACCCGGCGTGACCTGCTCACCGTGGTCAAGGATGTCGACGACCGGATCCTGGAGGTCTTCGCCAGCGCCTTCGCCGACACCGCCCGGGAGTTCGAGCAGGTCTTCACCGTGCTGTTCCCCGGCGGGGAGGGCCGGTTGGTCCTCACCGACCCGGACGACCTGCTGACCACCGGCGTCGAGGTCGAGGCCCGCCCGCCGGGCAAGAAGATCAAGCGGTTGTCGCTGCTCTCCGGCGGAGAACGATCCCTGACCGCGGTGGCGATGCTGGTGGCGATCTTCCGTGCCCGGCCCAGCCCCTTCTACATCATGGACGAGGTCGAGGCGGCTCTCGACGACGTGAACCTGGGCCGGCTGATCACCCTGCTGGCCCAGCTGCGGGAGAAGAGCCAGTTGATCGTCATCACGCACCAGAAGCGGACCATGGAGATCGCCGACGCGCTCTACGGTGTGACGATGCGCGGCGGGGTGACCCAGGTGATCAGTCAACGGCTCAACCGGGCCGACGGGGAAGACGAGCGGCAGAGCCGCGGCGAGGAGAACGGGTAGTGGCTCGGGAACGCGCGACGGCGCTCCTGGTGGACTTCGACGGTGTGCTGCGGCGCTGGGATCCGGCGGTCGCCGCCGGCGTCGAGCGGGAGTACGGCCTCTCCGCCGGTGTGCTCGGCGAGATCGCCATGCAGTGGGGACGGCTGCAACCCGTGCTCACCGGCCAGATCAGTCACGCCGACTGGATGACCAGCGTGGCCGACGCGCTCACCCCGTCCGTGGGGGACGCCGAGCGGGCCCGGGCGGCGGTGGCGCAGTGGCAGCGCTATCGCGGAGAGGTCGATGCGGAGGTGCTGGCGTTCGTCCGCGAGGTCAGGGCCGCCGGCATCCGGGTCGGACTCGGCACCAACGCGACCGACCTGCTCGACGCCGACCTGACCGCGCTCGGTCTGACCGACGAGTTGGACGTGGTGGTGAACTCCTCGGTCATCGGCGTGCACAAGCCGGCACCCGAGTACTTCCAGGCCGCCTGTGCGGCGCTGGAGACCCCGCCGTCGCGGGTGCTCTTCGTCGACGACGAGGATCGGGCGATCAGCGGCGCGCGGGCGGCCGGACTGTCGGCGTACCGCTGGAACGGGCCGGCTGACCTGCGTTACCTGCGCGCCGCGCTGGCCGGCTGAGGCGCGCCGTCGCCGGCCCGGTCGCTGTCTGCTGGTGACGACCGGGCCGCGTGCGGTTCACTCGCCGACGACACCGTCGATGCGTTCGCGGATCAGGTCGGCGGGCCCGTTGTGCCGGGCGTACTCCTCGATCATGTGGACGTAGACCCAGCGCAGGTTGAACGTCCGCCGTTTCGGACCGACCTCGGTGAACGTCTCGTCGAGCGACCGACCGACGACGGCGGCACGGGCCAGCGCCACCTCCCGGTGGTAGGTGGCGAAGTCCGCACCGACGTAGGGCTCCGGGGTCCGGTCGATCTGTGGTGCTGTCCATGTCATCCGAGGATTCTGGCCCGTACGTCTGACAGGTGGCGAGGCGGATTCAGCCGCCGGTGCCCTCGGCGAGCCGCTGCCGCGCCACCTCGTGCAGGTCACCGTCGTTGGTGGTGCCCTCGATGATCACCTCGGCCCCGCGACCGGCGTGGGTGAGCGTCGCCACCGCGTTGCCGAAGTAGGGCCCGGCCAGCCGGCGCCACTTGACCAGGGGGCGGCGGACCCCGGCCGTGCGGGCCAGGGCACGTGTCGCCCCGGCCGGGCCGCGCGCCCACCCGAGCCGCATCAACGGGCGCATCCCGGCGGGCACCTGGTTGTGGATCGGCGAGCAGGTCAGCTGGTGCACCGGGGTGCGTACGGTGGGGTCGGCGAACCGGACCCGCGCCACGTACGAGTGGTGCACGTCGCCGGAGAGCACGCTGATCGACGCCGGTGGCGGGTACGCCGGACCGGCCCCCTTGCGGTCGTCGGGCGTGCCCGGTTCGCCGCCGCCGATGCGGGCGAACAGTTCGGCCAGCGCGTCGAACGAACGGCGGAACGCGGCCCAGTGCTCCAGGTCCAACCCTCGGCGCAGCTGTTCGCCCAGCCGGGCGACCCACGGTCGGGGCGAGTCCGCCAGCTTCTCGTTCCACGCCTCGACGTGGTGGATGCCCGGTGGCAGCAGCCAGGGCAGCGAGGAGCCGACCACGAGGTGGTCGTAGCCGCCGTGTGCGCGGTCGACGAACCACGACCACTCGCCGGGCGGCAGCATCGCCCGACGGCCCGGCAGCAGCACCCGGCTGCACCGGTTGTCCAGCATCACCAGTCGGGTGCGGCCCAGGTCGAGCGAGTAGCTCCACTGGTACTGCACCGCCTGCCAGCGTTCGGTGTCGTGGGCCAGGTCCGCCTCGGTGTCGACCCGCGCACCGAACTCCCGCAGCACCTCGGTGGCGTCCTCCGCAGCGCTCACCTTGGCGAAGACCGGGTCCGCGGCGATCTCGTCGGGGGAGAGGTTGCCGAGGTGTTGGTAGACCCAGTAGGAGGCCAGGCCGCTGGTGATCCGCTCGGCCCACCACGGCTGTTCGCGCATGTCGGCCCGCCAGGAGGCCGAGGTGTTCCAGTCGTCGATGATCTCGTGGTCGTCGAAGATCATCACGCTCGGCATGGTGGAGAGGAGCCAGCGAATCTCCGGATCACTCCACGACTCCAGGTACAACTTCGTGTACTCGTCGAAGCTGACCACCTGGTCGCTCGGGGCGTCCGCCGGACGCCGCCGCCGTCGACGCAGCAGACGCTTCACGGTCCGCGAGGTCTCGTCGGCGTAGACCTGGTCGCCGAGCAGCACCAGCAGGTCGGGCAGGGCCGCCGGGTCGGATTCGGCCATCACCCGCCGGGCGTACGCGTCGAGCGCGTCCGGCGGCAGCTTACGGGTGGTGGCGTGCGGGGTGGCCTCCCGGCAGGAACCGAAGAGCAGCCGGACCGGCTGGTCCCGGTCGTCGGCGGCCCGGGTCCGGATGACACTGGGCGGAAAACGGCTCTCCGGCAGCGGCCAGACCACCCGGTCGTCGACCAGCACCTCGTAGCGGGTGGTGCTGTCCGGGGTGAGGCCGTCGACGACCACCAACGCGTAGTGGTGCTCGTACGCGCTGAAGGTGGGTGCGGTGCCGCTGGCACCGTCGGCCGTGCGGACGGTGACCACCGACGGCGCTGTGGTCTCCACCCACACGGTGGCCCGAGTGCCGACGACCCGGCGTAGCAGGGGGCCGATGAGCAGCTCGGCAGCCATACGGACACCTCCAGACGAGAGAATGTCATCCTTTACTACCCGGCTGGTGGCGCACCACTGCCAACTGTGGCCGAGACTACCGCCGATTTTTGATCACCCCGGGGGCAGAGCGCCGTCGCCCGGCGGGGCCGGTGGCTGAGACGCGGTCGCCGGCATCTGACAGGATTCCGGCATGACGGAATACCTCCTCATCGCTCTCGCCCTGCTCGGCCTGCTGATCCTCGGCGGCATCGGGCTGGTCGTGCCGCGGCTGCGCCGACGGCCTCAGCCGCCGCTGCCGCGTACGGAGGTCGACACGCGGGCGGAAGAGGACCTCGCCGGTCCGCCGGTGCAGGCACCGGAGGCCGATCTGTCCACCGGTGTCCTGGTCGAGCCGCCGGTCGTCGAGGCACCGGCACCGACCGTCGAGGTGCCCGAGCCGACCGCCGGACGGCTGGTGCGGCTGCGGTCGCGGCTGTCGCGGTCGCAGAACGTCTTCGGCAAGGGCCTGCTCGGCCTGCTCAGCCGGGACCGACTCGACGAGGATGTCTGGGAGGAGATCGAGGACAGCCTGATCACCGCCGACGTCGGCATCGACGCCACCCGGGAGATCGTCGACCGGCTGCGGGAGCGCACCCGGGTGCTGGGTACCCGTTCGACGGCCGAACTGCGCACCCTGCTCGCGGCCGAGCTGGTCAACGCGCTCGACCCGTCGCTGGACCGGTCGCTGCACACCGCCCCGAAGGAGGGCGTGCCGGCGGTGCTGCTCGTGGTCGGGGTCAACGGTGCGGGCAAGACCACCACCTGCGGCAAGATCGCCCGGGTGCTCATCGCCGACGGCCGTAGCGTGCTGCTCGGCGCGGCCGACACCTTCCGCGCCGCTGCCGCCGACCAGTTGCAGACCTGGGCGGGTCGCGTCGGTGCCGAGACGGTGCGTGGCCCCGAGGGCGCCGACCCGGCCAGCGTCGCCTTCGACGCGGTCAAGCGGGGCATCGAGACAGGGGTGGACACCGTCCTCGTCGACACCGCCGGCCGCCTGCAGAACAAGATCGGCCTGATGGACGAGCTGGGCAAGGTCAAGCGGGTGGTGGAGAAGCACGGCCCGATCGACGAGACCCTGCTGGTGCTCGACGCCACCACCGGCCAGAACGGGCTGGAGCAGGCACGCGTGTTCACCGAGGTGGTCAACGTCAGCGGCGTGGTGCTGACCAAGCTCGACGGCACGGCCAAGGGCGGCATCGTCATCGCCGTGCAGCGCAAGCTCGGCATCCCGGTGAAGCTGGTCGGCCTCGGCGAGGGCGCGGACGACCTGGCGCCGTTCGACCCGGCCCAGTTCGTCGACGCGTTGCTGGGTACCGAGCCCACCGGTCAGACCGCGTAACCTCGGGTGACCAGAAACGATCGCGCGTACGCGGGCTGGCGTGACCCGAGTCACCCGTCGCAGCGCCTCGGGAGACCGTACGTGACTTCGCAGGAGATCCCGCTGCACGGCGGGAACGTGAGCACCGTGGTGCGGGTCGGTGACACGGTGCGGCGCAACGCCGGTCCGTGGACCCCGTCGGTGCACGCCCTGCTGCGTCACCTGGAGTACGTCGGGTTCACCGGTGCGCCCCGTGCCCTCGGCATGGACGAGCGCAACCGGGAGGTGCTGTCGTACCTGGAGGGGGAGTGCGGGGAGTACCCGTTGGCCCCGCACTGGGTTACCGACGAGGCACTTGTCACGGTCGCGACCATGCTGCGCATGTTCCACGACGCCCAGTACGGTTTCGTGCCGCCGCCGCAGGCGGTGTGGCGCTCGTTCGGCCCACCGCCGCCGGACACCGAGGTCATCTGCCATCACGACGCGGCACCGCACAACGTCATCTGGCGGCCGGACGGCACCCTCGGGCTGATCGACTTCGACCTGGCCTCGCCGGGTGCCCGGATCTACGACGTGGCGTACGCGGCGTGGACCTGGGTGCCGATCTTCTCCGACCGGGACTCCATCACGCTGGGCTGGAAGCACCCCGACCGGCCGCGTCGGCTGCGGCTGTTCGCCGACGCGTACGGGCTCATTCCCCGTGACCGGCACCGGCTGATCCGGACCATCCGCAAGCGGATCGTCGACCACGTGGAGGGCATCCGGCGGATGGCCGCGGCGGGGGAGCCGGCGTTCGTCCGGATCGTGCACAAGGGGCACCTGCGCCGACCGATGCGGGATCTGCGGTTGCTCGACTACGAGCGACACGCCCTCGAATACGCCCTTCGCTGATCAGTCGGGGGATGGGTCGGCACCGAATGGCCGATCCGCTTCCGTCAAAGCGCGGAGGTGTGCGGTTTTCTTCACACGTCCGAAACAAGCTGTCACTATTCGGAAACCAGCCGGGGTCCCTGTGTGAAACAGCCGACGACCAGGCTTCCGCGCAACCGGCGTACGGGCGATGCTGCGCGATGCCGGGAGGGAGGGAAAACAACCCGAGAGGAGGCAGCGTGCCGGAGCTAGATTCTGGTGCCACCGCCTGGATTTTGACTTCAGCCGCGCTGGTGTTGCTCATGACGCCCGGCCTGGCGCTGTTCTACGGGGGCATGACGCGGTCCAAGTCCGTGCTCAACATGATGATGATGAGCTTCGGCGCGATCGGTCTGGTCAGCCTGTTGTGGGTGTTCTACGGCTACAGCATCGCGTTCAGCGGGGACATCGGCGGGATCACCGGTGATCTTTCCGCCGCTGGGTTGCGCGGCATGCTGGAGAGCGGGACCGAGGGCGGTATCCCGGACCTGCTCTTCGCCGGATTCCAGCTGATGTTCGCGGTGATCACCGTTGCTCTGATCAGCGGTGCGATCGCCGACCGGGCCCGGTTCGGCCCGTGGCTGCTCTTCGCCGGCCTGTGGGCCACCCTGGTCTACTTCCCCGTCGCGCACTGGGTGTGGGGCGGCGGCTGGATCGGCGAGTTGGGCGTGCTCGACTTCGCCGGTGGTACGGCGGTGCACATCAACGCCGGTGCCGCGGCGCTCGCCCTGGCGCTCGTCCTGGGTCGGCGGGTCGGTTGGCCGAAGGACAAGTTCAAGCCGCACAACCTGCCGATGGTGCTGCTCGGCGCGGCGCTGCTGTGGTTCGGCTGGTTCGGCTTCAACGCCGGCTCGGCGGGTGCCGCCGACGGTGCCGCCGCCGTCTCGCTGATCAACACGCAGGTCGCCACCGCCGCCGCGGTGCTCGGCTGGATCGTGGTGGAGTGGCTCCGCGACGGCAAGCCGACCACCCTGGGTGCGGCCTCCGGTGCGATCGCCGGTCTGGTCGGTATCACCCCGGCCTGTGCGTTCCTGGAGCCGCTGGGTGCCATCGCCCTCGGCTTGATCGCCGGTGCGATCTGTGCGCTCGCGGTCGGCCTGAAGTACAAGCTCAAGTACGACGACTCGCTCGACGTGGTCGCGGTGCACATGGTCGGCGGCATCATCGGCTCGCTGCTCATCGGCTTCCTGGCCATCGAGGTGCTCTCCGGTGAGGGCAACGCCGGTCTGCTCTACGGTGGCGGCATCAAGCTGCTGGGCCTTCAGGCGGTCGGTGTGATCGCGGTGCTGGTCTACTCGTTCGTGGTGGCGTACATCATCGGGTTCGCGATCGAGAAGACCATCGGTTTCCGCGCCAGCACCGAGGCGGAGGTCGAGGGCATCGACAACGCCGAGCACGCGGAGAGCGCGTACGAGTTCAGCTCCACGGGTGGCGGCGGTGGGGCGTTCGCCGCCGCGGGCATCGGCACCTCGGCCGCGCCGAAGACCGAGCCCACCGAACCGGTAAGCGAGAAGGTCGCCGGCTAACGTTCCTGAGATGGAGGGGTTGGACATGAAGCTGGTGACCGCGGTCATCAAGCCGCACCAGTTGGACGCCGTCAAGGAGGCCCTGCACACGCTGGGCGTGGCCGGGCTGACGGTGAGCGAGGTTCAGGGCTACGGGCGGCAGAAGGGCCACACCGAGGTCTACCGAGGCGCTGAGTACACCGTCGAGTTCCTGCCCAAGATCCGGGTGGAGGTGCTCACCGACGAGATCGACGTCGAGAAGATCGTCGACGCCGTCGTGGCAGCCGCCCGGACGGGCAAGATCGGTGACGGCAAGGTCTGGGTGACCGCTGTCGAGGAGGTCGTCCGGGTCCGTACTGGCGAGCGCGGCCTGGACGCACTGTAGGACGAACATCGATGACCTCGTTGACCAGCAGGACAGGCTCAGTACCCCCCGGTAGCACTGAACTCCTGGTCAACGAGGTTGTCGGCATCATGGCCGGGATCGGCGCGGCAGCGCGTCGGGCCCGCGCCGACGCGTACGACGCCTGGCTGGCCCGGTTGCTGCCGGACCGGCCGGGCGTCGCGCTGCTCGCGGTCGGCGGACTGGGTAGGCGGCAGTGCGCCCCCTACGGTGACCTCGACCTGGTGCTGGTACACGCCGGGGTGCCCGGCATCGACGAACTGGCCGCCGCGCTCTGGTACCCGATCTGGGACGCCGGGGTGCGGCTGGACCACTCCGTACGGACCGTCGCCGAGGCGCTGTCGGTCGCCCAGGACGACGTGAAGGTGGCCCTCGGGCTGCTCGACGCCCGGCTCGTCGCCGGTGACCCGGAACTCGCCCACACGCTGCTGGACCGGGCGACCGACCACTGGCGGCGTACCGCCGTCCGCCAGCTCGGGCCCCTGCGGGAGAGCAGCGCCGCCCGCTGGCACGCCCACGGTGAACTGGCCCACCTGCTGGAGGGTGACCTCAAGGAGGCGGCCGGTGGCCTGCGCGACGTGGGCATCCTGCGGGCCATCGCCACCGCCGGGATCACCGACGCGCTACGACCCGCCGTGCACGCCGCGCACCTGCGGCTGCTGGACACCCGTGACGCCCTGCACCAGCAGGTCGGCCGGCGGGTCGACCGGCTGCTGGCGCAGGAACGCGACCCGGTGGCGGCCCTGCTCGGCCTGCGCCGGACGCCGTTCGGTGGCGCCGAGGACGTCCCACCGGGCGTGGTGCCGCCGCAGCCTGAGGAGATGTCGGCGGAGCAGCGATCCGCGATGGCGTCGCGGCCGGAGGACGGCGACGGCGACACCCTGCTGCGTCGGGTCGCCAGCGACGCCAGGACCATCAGCCACGCTCTGGACGACGCCTTCCGCGCCGCCGACCGGCTGCGCTCCGGTCGCCGCCGGGGTGCCGACGGAAGGCCGCTGCGCCGACCGGTCGCCCGGGACGTGGTGGAACACGACGGCGAGCTGGTGCTGGCCCGTACCGCCATCGGGGCCCGCCCCGACGCCAGCCTCTCGCTGCGGATGGCCGCCGCCGCGGCGACCACCGGGCTGCCGATCGCCCGAGCGACCTGCGAGTGGCTGGCCTCGTACTGCCCGCCGTTGCCGACGCCGTGGCCGACGGAGGCGCGCGCCGCCCTGACCACACTGCTGGGGGCGGGGGCCGACATCATCCCGGCCTGGGAGACCTGTGACCGGTACGGCCTGGTCGACGGTTGGTTGCCGGAGTGGACCCGGCTGCGCAGCCTGCCCCAGCACAACCCGGTGCACCGGTTCACCCTGGACCGTCACCTGGTGCAGACGGCGGCCGAGGCCAGCCGGCACGCCCGCGACGTGGATCGCCCCGACCTGCTGCTGTTGGCCGCGCTGCTGCACGACGTCGGCAAGGGCCTCCCCGGCGACCACAGTGTGGTGGGCGCACCGATCGCCGAGGGGATCGCGACCCGGATCGGCCTGCCGGCGGCCGAGGCGGCGCTGATCGGCAAGCTGGTCCGGCTGCACCTGGTGCTGCCCGAGGTGGCCACCCGGCGGGATCTGTCCGACCCGGTCACCATCGCCCGGGTGGCCGAGTCGGTGGGCGACGTGACCACCCTCGACCTGCTGTACGCGCTGGTGCGGGCCGATGCCGCCGCGACCGGCCCGGCCGCCTGGACGGACTGGAAGGGTCGGCTGGTCGCCGAACTGGTCGCCCGGGTCCGCACCACGCTCGACACGGGCGACGTACCCGCCCCGCCGGCACCCGACCCGACGCTGGTGGCCGGGCCGCTGCCGGTCGTACACCTGACCGCCGACCGGGTGGCGGTGGCCGCGGCGGACCGGCGTGGCCTGCTCGCGACGGTGGCCGGCTGCCTGGCCCTGCACCGGCTGGAGGTGCTCTCCGCCGACGCCTCGACGGTGGACGGGCGGGCGCTGGTGGAGTGTCTGGTGCAGCCGCGCTACGGCCTGGCCCCGGATCCGGTGGCGCTGAGCGCGGACCTGCGCCGGGCGGTGCGCGGCGACGTCTCGGTGAACCAGCGACTGCGCGGTCGGGCCCTGGCCGCACGGGGGGCCGGGGCCCGACCTCGGGTGGTCTGGCACCGGGACGCCGCCACCGACGCGGTGCTGTTGGAGCTGCGCGCCGCCGACGCCGCCGGACTGCTCTACCGGGTGACCAGTGCGCTGGACGCGGCCGGCGCCCAGGTCCGGGCGGCCCGGATCGCCACGCTCGGCGGTGACGTGGTGGACGCCTTCTACCTGGTCGGTGGCTGGCCACCGGAGGACGAACGGGCCCGCCTGGAGGCGGCCGTCCTCGCCGCCGTGTGAGCACCTGACCGGTCGTGGTCGGCCTCGGCCCGACGGCTGCGACGGTGACGGTGGCGACCGGCTGGCGCGGGCTGCCGGGCCGGAAGCGCGGGTGTGGGCGGCGGGCTACCCTAGCGGTGGTCGGACAGCTCTCCCGGCCTCGTTCGTGCTCGCCGGAACACTGACAATCGGGATGTTCGCGTGTTTGACACCTTGAGTGACCGCCTCTCCGGGATCTTCACCAAGCTCCGTGGCAAGGGACGCCTCACCGACGCCGACATCGACGCCACCGCGCGCGAGATCCGCCTCGCGCTGCTGGAGGCGGACGTCGCGCTGCCGGTGGTCAAGGGCTTCATCGCGAACGTCAAGGAGCGGGCGCGCGGCGCGGAGGTCTCCCAGGCGCTCAACCCGGCCCAGCAGATCATCAAGATCGTCAACGAGGAACTGGTCGCCGTGCTGGGCGGCGAGGGGCGGCGGCTCCAGTTCGCCAAGCAGCCGCCGACGGTGATCATGCTCGCCGGTCTCCAGGGTTCCGGTAAGACCACCCTCGCCGGCAAGCTGGCCCGCTGGCTCAAGGCCCAGGGCCACCAGCCGTTGCTGGTCGCCGCCGACCTGCAACGCCCCAACGCCGTCGGGCAGCTCCAGGTGCTCGGTGGCCGCGCCGGTGTCGAGGTGTACGCCCCGGAGCCCGGCACCGGGGTCGGCGACCCGGTGCAGGTGGCGAAGTCCTCCATCGAGCACGCCCGGCGGGCTGCCCGGGACGTCGTCATCGTGGACACCGCCGGCCGGCTCGGTGTCGACGCGGAGATGATGCAGCAGGCCGCCGACATCCGCGACGCGGTCAACCCCGACGAGGTCATCTTCGTCATCGACGCGATGGTCGGCCAGGACGCGGTGCGCACGGCGGAGGCGTTCCGGGACGGCGTCGGCATCACCGGCGTGGTCCTCTCCAAGCTCGACGGCGACGCCCGAGGTGGTGCTGCGCTGTCGGTGCGTGAGGTCACCGGGCAGCCGATTCTGTTCGCCTCCACCGGCGAGAAGCTGGAGGACTTCGACGTCTTCCACCCCGACCGGATGGCCAGCCGGATCCTCGGCATGGGCGACGTCCTCACTCTGATCGAGCAGGCCGAGGCGGCCTTCGACACCGATCAGAAGGAGAAGATGACCGCCAAGCTGATGGGCGGCGAGCAGTTCACCCTGGAGGACTTCCTCGACCAGCTCATCGCGGTACGCCGGATGGGGCCGATCGCCAACGTGCTGGCCATGATGCCGGGCATGGGGCAGGTCAAGGACCAGCTCGCCGAGCTGGACGACAAGCACTTCGACCGGATCACCGCGATCATCCGGTCGATGACCCCGGCCGAGCGCACCAACCCGAAGATCATCAACGGGTCGCGGCGGGCCCGGATCGCCAACGGTTCCGGCGTCACCGTGATGGACGTCAACCAGCTGCTCAACCGCTTCACCGACGCGCAGAAGATGATGAAGCAGATGGGCGGCATGATGGGCCTGCCCGGCGCAGGCCGGCGCAAGGCGACCAAGTCGCCGAAGAACAAGCGCAAGGGCACCAAGGGTGGAAACCGGCCGCGCAGCGGTGCCGGCACCCGGGGAGTGCAGGGTGGCTTCCCCGGCGGGATGCCGCAGCTCCCGCCGGGGATGAGCCCGGAGGACCTGGCCGCCGGTCAGGGCCTGCCGCCCGGCTTCAAGCTGCCGAAGATCGACTTCAACAAGTTCGGCAAGGACGGCAAGCCGCCCCGCTGAGCGTGTCGGTGACGGCGGGTGGCGTGACCGCTGCTTAGGGTGATGCTGGCCTGGAAAGAGGAGTCATGACCGTGGCCCCCACGCTGCCAGTACGACAGGCCAAGGTCTACGCCCACGCCGGCGTGCGCACCTACTGTGTGGTCGACCCGCTGCACGAGAAGATGACGCTGACGGAGTACACCCTCAGTTCGTCCGGCGACTACGAGGTCGCCGCCCACACTGAGGATCTCTTCGTCACAAAGCGACCGTGGAAGGTGTCGGTCGACCTGCCGGCGTTGACCGCGCGGCGAGCGGGGCTCCTCGCGCGCGACGAGGAGTGATCGGGTAGGACTGTGCGCATGGCTCTGCATGTGCGCGGTGTGCTCCTACCGGACGACGAGGTCCGGGATCTGTGGCTGGTCGGCGACCGGATCACCTTCGACCCGGTGCCCGGCGCGGAGACGATCGCCGACCGTGGCTTCATCCTGCCGGGGCTGGTGGACGCGCACTGCCACATCGGCATCGCCCGAGGCGGCGCGCCGATCACCTCGTTGGACCAGGCCTGCGCCCTGGCCCGCATCGATCGGGACGCGGGCGTGCTGGCGATCCGGGACGCCGGCTCACCCTTCCCGTACCCGGAACTCGACGACGAGCCCGACCTGCCCCGCCTGATCCGAGCCGGGCGGCACGTGGCACCGCCCAGGCGGTACCTGCGCGACATCGGGGTGGAGGTCGGTGCCGCCGAGGTGGCCGCGACCGTGGCGGAGCAGGCCGCCGCCGGGAACGGTTGGGTGAAGCTGGTCGGCGACTGGATCGACCGGGGCGTCGGTGACCTGGCACCGGCCTGGGACGCCGACACGATGACCGCCGCCGTGGCCGCCGCCCACGCGGCCGGGGTACGCGCCGCCGTGCACACCTTCAGCGAGTCGGCGGTGGAGATCATGGTGCGGGCCGGGGTCGACTCGGTCGAGCACGGCACCGGGTTGAGTCTCGACGTGATCGACCTGATGGCCCGACAGGGCACCGCACTGATCCCCACGATGATCAACATTCGTACCTTCGGCAACATCGCCGACCAGGCGCGGGGGAAGTTCCCCGGGTACGCCGATCACATGCTCGCCCTGCGCGACCGCTTCCCCGAGGTGGTGCGCTCCGCGTACGAGGCCGGGGTGCCGATCTTCGTGGGTACCGACGCCGGTGGCGGCATCGACCACGGCCTTGCCGTCGAGGAGATGCTCCTGCTGCACGAGCAGGCCGGCATGTCCACCCTGGACGTCCTCGCCGCCGCCTCCTGGCGGGCCCGGGAATGGCTGGGCCTGCCCGGACTGGTCGAAGGCGCCCTCGCCGACCTCACCATCTACCCCGAAGACCCCCGCCGGGACCTCAACGCCCTGCGTACCCCCACGCACCTCATCCTCCGCGGCCACCCCCACCCGCGTTGATCAAGAAGTTTTCGTCAGGATTCGGCCTGCTGGTGACCAAAACTTCTTGATCACCAGCAGGCCGCGCGGGGCGCGCGGGGTGGGAGCGGAGGGGGGTCTGTGCGGGGGCATAGGATGTGCGGTCATGGCGCGTGTGCTTACTCCCCGGGCTGAGGACTTTCCTCGCTGGTACCAGGATCTGATCGCCAAGGCGAAGCTGGCCGACAACGGGCCGGTGCGGGGGACCATGGTGATCCGACCGGCCGGCTACGCCATCTGGGAGCGCATGCAGGCCGAGATGGACGACCGGATCAAGGCCGCCGGGGCGGAGAACGCGTACTTTCCGCTGTTCATCCCGGAGAGCTACCTCAAGCGCGAGGCCGAGCACGTCGAGGGCTTCTCGCCCGAACTGGCCGTGGTCACCCACGGTGGTGGCAAGCAACTCGCCGAGCCGGTGGTGGTGCGGCCCACCAGCGAGACGGTCATCGGCGAGTTCATGGCCAAGTGGATCGACTCGTACCGGGACCTGCCGCTGCTGCTCAACCAGTGGGCCAACGTGGTCCGCTGGGAACTGCGCCCCCGGGTCTTCCTGCGGACCAGCGAGTTCCTCTGGCAGGAGGGGCACACCGCGCACGCCACCCGCGCCGACGCCCGCGCCTACGCCCGCAAGATCCTGCACGAGGCGTACGAGGACCTGATGGTGAGCGTGCTCGGCATCCCGGTGGTGGTCGGGCTCAAGACCGCCCGTGAGCGCTTCGCCGGGGCGACCGCCACCTACACCTGCGAAGGCATGATGGGCGACGGCAAGGCGCTCCAGCTCGGCACCAGCCACGAGCTGGGCCAGAACTTCGCCAAGGCGTTCGATATCAGCTACTCCTCGGCGGAGGGCGGTCGGGAGCACGCCTGGACGACCTCGTGGGGCACCTCGACCCGGATGCTCGGCGGTCTGATCATGTGCCACGGCGACGACAACGGGCTGCGGGTGCCGCCGAGGCTGGCACCGACCCAGGCGTACGTCATGGTGGTCAAGGACGGTGACGGCGTCACCGAGGCGGCGGCCAAGCTGCGCGACGCGCTGCGCGACGCCGGTGTCCGGGTGGCGCTCGACGACCGCACCGACACCCCGTTCGGCCGCCGGGCCGTCGATGCCGAGCTGCGCGGCTATCCGGTACGCGTCGAGGTCGGCCCCCGCGACCTGGGCGCCGGCAACGCGGTGGTGGTCCGGCGTACGGACGGCTCGAAGTCCCCCACGCCGGTGGCGGACGTGGTCGGTGCGGTGCTCGCCGCGCTCGACGCCGACCAGCGGGCGCTGCACGACCAGGCGCTCGCCTTCCGCGAGTCGCGCACGGTCGACGTGGCCACGCTCGACGAGGCGCTGGAGGCGGCGGCGACCGGCTGGGCCCGGGTGCCGTGGTCCGCCGTCGGCGTCGACGGTGAGGCGAAGGCGAACGGGCAGGGTGTCACGGTGCGCTGCCTGGTACGCGCCGACGGCACCGTCCCCGACAGCGAGGACGAGCCGGACCTCGTCGCCATCCTCGCCCGCGCCTACTGAGTTGTAAGGAAGGGCACCCTGTTAACGCCTCCGGTAGAGGAAGGGGCCCTTCCTAACATCTCACCGGGGTGGGGTGCTGCCGCTCGGGATGGATAGGGTCGAGGCTGTGAGGTTCGAACCTGGTCGGTTGGTCGTGCACCGCAACGTGCGGCGGGGGCGGGTCGGCTGGGTCCGACCGGCCCGGGTGGTCAGCGACGACGAACGAGGGCTACTGCTCTGGGTGGCCGAGGGCACGCCGGTGGCCGCTGAGGTCAACGAGGCCGGGCTGGGTATGCGGGCGGTGCCCTTCCGCGAGTGGCTGACCCCGACCTACCGGTTGGCGCCGGGCCGCTGGACTGGACCGCCGCTGCTGAAGTTCCTGCCGACCGGCGCGGCACACTCCGTCTGGTGGTTCCGCGACGCCCAGGGTCGCTTCACCGGCTGGTACGTCAACCTGGAGGAACCCGGTGTCCGCTGGGACGACGGCGGACTGGCCGGTGTCGACATCGTCGACCAGGACCTCGACGTGTGGGTCCGTCCGGACCGCAGTTGGGAGTGGAAGGACGAGGACGAGTTCGTCGAGCGGTTGGCCTTCCCGGAGCACTACTGGGTGACCGACGAGGCGGCGGTGCGGACCGAGGGTAAGCGGATGATCGCACTGGCCGAGGCGGGGGTTTTCCCGTTCGACGGCACCTGGTGCGACTTCACCCCGCCGCCGGACTGGACCGTCCCCGACCGCCTGCCCGACGGCTGGGATCGCCCTCCGGTCCGCTGACCACGGGGTGTGTTCTTCGTCACGTACGGCCCGTCTCGGGTGACCCGGGGCGGTGCGGTGTGAACGTTCCGGAAGCGATCTGGCAGAATGGCTGGCTGGTATCCGGCGCGCGTCCGGCGCCCTCTAACCCGGCGCGTCGCCAGTCCACCCGAGTGGTCTCCGGCCCAACCCCACTGTGCCGGTTGGCGCTCACCCGTGCACCGCCCGTACCGGGTCGGTGAGATCGCAACAGGAGCGAAACAACCGTGGCCGTAAAGATCCGGCTCCTGCGGATGGGCAAGATCCGCAACCCGCAGTACCGCATCGTCATCGCCGACTCGCGCACCAAGCGCGACGGCCGGGCGATCGAGTTCGTCGGGATCTACCAGCCGAAGGAAGACCCTTCGGTCATCGAGGTCAAGTCGGAGCGGGTCCAGTACTGGCTGTCCGTCGGCGCTCAGCCCAGCGAGGCGGTGCAGCGGCTGCTGGAGCTGACCGGTGACTGGCAGAAGTTCAAGGGCCTGCCGGCCCCGCCGCCGCTGAAGGTCGCCGCCGAGCGGGCCGACCGCAAGGCGGCCTACGAGGCCGAGGCGAAGGCCGCCGCGGGCGTGGCCGACACCCCGGCCAAGCCGGCGAAGAAGGCAGCCAAGGCCGAGGCGCCGAAGGCCGACCAGGCGCCGGCCGAGGAGCAGCCCGCCGCGAACTCCGGCGAGCAGGCCTGACATGGCGCTGCGGCCGGCGTTGGAGCACCTGGTCAAGGGCATCGTCGACCATCCTGACGACGTGCGCGTCCGGATGGTCGACTCCCGTCGCGGCAAGCGGCTGGAGGTCCGGGTGCATCCCGAGGACCTCGGCACCGTGATCGGGCGGTCCGGCCGGACCGCCAAGGCGCTGCGCCAGGTGATCGGCTCCATCGGTGGGCGCGGCGTGCGCGTCGACATCGTCGACTCGTACTGATGCAGCTCATCGTCGGCAGGATCGGTAAGCCGCACGGCATCCGCGGTGAGGTCACCGTGGAGGTACGTACCGACGAGCCCGAGACGCGGTTCGCCCCCGGCACGGTGCTGGCCACCATGCCGGGGGCGAACGCCGCCCAGCCCGTGCCGAGCGGTCCCGGTGTGCCGTTCCAGGTGCCCGACGAGTTGACCGTCGAGTCCGCCCGTTGGCACCAGGGGCGGCTGTTGGTCGTCTTCGACGGGGTGCTGGACCGCAACGTCGCCGAGGCGCTGCGTGGCACCCTGCTCGTGGTGGACAGCGCCGACGTCGCTCCGCCGGAGGATCCGGAGGAGTTCAACGACCACCAGCTCGTCGGGCTGGCCGTGGTCACCCCGACCGGTGAGCAGTTGGGCGAGGTGGCCCGGATCGACCACGCTCCCGCCTCCGACCTGCTGGTGCTGCGACGTCCCGAGGGGCGTACGGCGCTGATCCCGTTCGTCAAGGAGATCGTCCCCGAGGTCGATCTCGCCGGTGGTCGGGTCGTCGTGGACCCGCCCGGCGGCCTGCTCGATCTCTGACTGGCGGCACCCCTGATGCGCGTCGACATCGTGTCGATCTTCCCGGAGTACTTCGCCCCGCTGGACCTGTCGCTGATCGGCAAGGCCCGAGCCAACGGGACGCTGCGGCTGGCCGTGCACGACCTGCGCGACTGGACCCACGACGTGCACCGGACGGTCGACGACACCCCGTACGGTGGCGGGCCGGGCATGGTGATGCGGCCCGAGCCGTGGGGTGAGGCGTTGGACGCCCTGGCCCCGGCCGAGTCCGCTCCGCCCCGGCTGCTGGTGCCGTCGCCGGTCGGGGTGCCCTTCACCCAGGCGTTGGCCCACGAACTGGCGGCCGAGCCGCACCTGCTGTTCGCCTGCGGTCGGTACGAGGGCATCGACCAGCGGGTCCTCGACCACGCGGCGACGCGGATGCCGGTCACCGAGGTCAGCCTCGGCGACTATGTCCTCTTCGGCGGCGAGGTGGCGGTGCTGGTGATCCTGGAGGCGGTGACCCGGCTGCTGCCGGGGGTGCTCGGTAACGCCGGTTCGTTGACCGAGGAGTCGCACGCGCACGGGCTGCTGGAAGCGCCGATGTACACCAAGCCGGCGACCTGGCGGGGGCTGTCGGTACCGGAGGTGCTCCGCTCCGGCGACCACGGCCGGATCGCCCGCTGGCGGCGCGACGAGTCGCTGATCCGGACGGGTCACCGTCGGCCGGACATGCTCGCCGGACTGGACCCGGAGAGCCTGGACAAACGGGACGTGGCGACGTTGCAGCGGGCCGGATTTCAGGTGCCCGGAGCGGATGTGGCAAAGTAGGGGGGTTGCCGCAGTCGTCTGCGCCCGTAGGCGGCTGCGAGGATCCTCGACCGGGGTCGGTTCCACCGGCCACCACCCGGGGATCAGTATCACCCATCCGCGCGCCGAGTGACGGTGCGCCGTGAGCCTCACGAGGACACAGCGATGAACATCCTGGACGCCCTTGACGCCCAGTCGAAGCGCACCGACCTGCCCGACTTCCGCGCCGGTGACACCGTCAAGGTGCACGCCCGGGTGGTCGAGGGAGCCCGGTCCCGGGTCCAGATCTTCCAGGGCGTCGTCATCCGTCGCCAGGGTGCTGGGCTGCGCGAGACCTTCACCGTCCGCAAGCTGAGCTTCGGCGTCGGCGTCGAGCGGACCTACCCGATCAACAGCCCGGCGATCGACCGTGTCGAGGTCGTGGTGCGCGGTGACGTCCGCCGTGCCAAGCTCTACTACCTGCGTGAGCTGCGTGGCAAGAAGGCCAAGATCAAGGAGCTGCGCGAGAAGCAGCCGAGCTGACCTCGCTCTGCGCCACGCCGCCCGAGCTGCGCGTATGTCGTACCGGCCAGTCCGCACTACCCTGGTCGTACGGGCGCAGCGCGGCGGTGGCCCGCCATCGTGGCGGGTGACCTCCGACTACCGCCCGGGGAGCCTCGACGAGGTTCCCGGGCGGTAGTCGTTTCTGCGGACCGGGGAGTGGGTGTGGTACAGGCGCTTGACGACAGCGGTGCGGCCGATCCCTGGCGTCGGCGGACCCGGCGGGGCAAGCGGCAGATGCCGCTCTGGCAGGAGCTGCCGTTGCTGCTCATCGTCGCCTTCTGCCTGGCGGTGCTGATCCGCACCTTCCTGCTCCAGGCGTTCTTCATCCCCTCCGGTTCGATGGAGGACACCCTGCTCGTCGGCGACCGGGTGGTGGTCAACAAGGTCGTCTACAACGTCCGGAACCCACAGCGCGGCGAGGTGGTGGTCTTCCGGGGCACCGACCGGTGGGTCCCCCAGGTGGATGTGGAGCCGCCCGCCGGCTTCGCCGACAAGCTCAGTCGCACCGTGGGTGACCTGGTCGGTGTCGGGCGTCCGGGGGAGAAGGACTTCATCAAGCGCGTCATCGCACTACCCGGGGACCGGGTGAGCTGCTGCGACGACCAGGGACGGGTGCTGGTCAACGGCACCCCGCTGGACGAGTCGGCGTACGTGTTGCGCGACTCGCCGTTGGACCTCCCACCGAACCCGGACGAGTGCCGCTCCCGACGGTTCGAGGAGATCGTCGTGCCGCCTGGCCACATATTCGTCCTCGGCGACCACCGTCAGGTCTCACAGGACGCGCGCTGCCAGGGCACGGTGCCGATCGACAACGTCGTGGGGCGGGCGTTCGCGGTGGTCTGGCCCTCCAGCCGATGGCACTCGCTGCCGATCCCCGATACGTTCGCCACCGTCGCGCCGCCGCCCACCGCGAGTGGCGGCGTGGCCCCGGTGCGGCCCACACCCGATGGAGGTGTCGTCCTGCTCATCCCGATTGCGGCCACACTATCCGTTCTCGCGCGTTCCGGACGGTCGCGCTCGGTCGGGCAACGTAGGCTCCTCCCGTGATTGACGAGCAGACCGACAAGCCCCGCCACTCCTTCTGGAAGGAACTGCCCATCCTCCTCGGGGTGGCGATCCTGGTCGCGGTACTGGTACGCGCCTTCGTACTGCAGACCTTCTTCATTCCTTCGCCGTCCATGGAGAACACACTCAAGATCGACGATCGGGTGTTGGTCAACAAGCTCGTCTACCACACCCGGTCGCCGCAGCGGGGCGAAGTGATCGTCTTCAAGGCGCCGTTGGAGTGGAGCGGCAACCCCGCGGGCGAGGACTTCATCAAGCGGGTGATCGGTGTCGGCGGCGACCGGGTGGTCTGCTGCGACGAGCAGGACCGCCTGGTGATCAACGGTACGCCGCTGGACGAGCCGTACATCTTCTCGGTGGACGGCCAGCGGGACAAGCCGGCGGACCAGGAGTTCGACGTGCAGGTGCCGAAGGGTCGGCTCTGGGTGATGGGCGACCACCGGTCCGCCTCCGGCGACTCACTGGAGCACTACCAGCAGTCCGGGCAGAACATCGAGTCGGCCACCATCCCCGAGAAGGACGTGGTGGGGCGGGCCTTCACGATCTTCTGGCCGTTCGACCGGGCAACCCTCCTGTCCGTGCCGGATGAGTTCGACGCGATTCCGAAGCCCTGAGCTGGGCCGACCCGCCGGTCGGCGAGCACCCGCCCAGGCCGGGCCTCGACGGGGGTGCCGGGGCGTGGGCGAGGTCGCAGGCTTCTGGCAGTCTGGTGCGGTGACCGACTACACCCCGAGGTGCGCCGCCCGCGTCCTCCTGGTCGACGCGGCCGACCGGTTGCTGCTGTTCCGAGGCTCCGACCCCGCTCGTCCGGACGACGGGCGGTGGTGGTTCACCCCGGGCGGGGGGCTTGATCCGGGGGAGACGTACGCCGAGGGCGCCGTCCGCGAACTGGCCGAGGAGACCGGACTGCGGCTGTCGGTGGCCGAGGTCGGCGAGCCGGTGCACGCGGATGTCGTGGAATTCTCCTTCGACGGGGTGTGGTATCGGCAGGAGCAGCGGTTCTTCCTCGTCCGGGTGTCGGCACACCAGGTCGACACGGCCGGTTTCAGCGAGGTGGAGCGAGGCAGCGTCGACCGGTACCGGTGGTGGTCGATCGACGAGCTGACCGGCACCACGGAACGCTGCTACCCACTTGACCTTGCAGAGGTGCTGGCCCGGGCGTTGGCTGGTACGACGGCTGTCACCGAGGGACAGGCATGCTGACTCCACCACGCACCGTGGTCCGCCGCGAGGCCGGGCTCTACGCCCTGGAGCGGGCCCTGCAACGGCGTGGGTTCCGCTATGTCGCCGGTGCCGACGAGGCGGGTCGCGGTGCCTGCGCCGGGCCGCTGGTCGCCGCTGCCGTGGTGCTGCCGGAGGGGCGGCGGGGCGAGATCGACGGGCTGGCCGACTCCAAGCTGCTCACCCCGGCCAGCCGGGAACGGGTTCACGACGAGGTCGTCGAGCGTGCCCTGGCGTACGCGGTGGTGGTCATCCCGGCGGACGAGGTCGACGCCCGGGGGCTGCATGTGTGCAATCTGGCCGCGATGCGGCGGGCGCTGGCCTCGCTGACGGTCCGGCCGGAGTACGTGTTGACCGACGGGTTCGGCGTCGACGGCATGGGTGTGCCGGGGCTTGCGGTGTGGAAGGGTGACCGGGTCGCTGCCTGTGTGGCGGCGGCTAGCGTACTGGCCAAGGTCACCCGGGACCGGATCATGGTGGATCTGGACGCCGCGTATCCGGGCTACGGGTTCGCCGAGCACAAGGGCTACATAACCGCCGAGCACACGGCCGCCCTGCGCGAGCGTGGGCCGTGTCGGGAGCACCGTTTCTCGTACGTGAACGTGGCCGCTGTCTCCGGGCTCGACAACCGGCCACCCCGCTCGCGACGACCGCTGGGCGCAAGCCGGGAAGAGCCGATGGGGCGCTCCGGCGCCGCAGGGGGTACCGTCGGCGTGGCGTTGAGCGAGCAGCCTCGGCCTCCGGCGCCGGTGGGGGAAGATGTGGTCATGGAAGGCGGAGTGCGATGAGCGCGGAAGATCTCGAAAAGTACGAGACCGAGATGGAGCTCCAGCTCTACCGGGAGTACCGCGACATCGTCCGTCAGTTCTCCTACGTGGTGGAGACCGAGCGCCGGTTCTATCTGGCCAACCAGGTCGACCTGCACGTCCGCAACTCGGACGGCGAGGTCTACTTCGAGGTCGAGATGCACGATGCCTGGGTCTGGGACATGTACCGCCCCGCCCGGTTTGTGAAGAATGTCCGGGTCATGACGTTCAAGGACGTGAACGTCGAGGAGTTGGAGAAGCCGGACATCTCCCTGCCCGCCGACTCCGGCTTCGGCGGCTGAGCCCAGCGTCGCCCACGGGCTGACGACGGCGGATCCCCCACCCGCCGCGATCGTCCGCGCCGCCCGTCGTCACGTCCACAGTGCACCGCCCGCCGTCCCCGCCGGTCTCCCGCCGTGGATGCGGCCTGGCCCTGGGATGCGGCCTGGCCCTGGGATGCGGCCTGGCCTTGGGATGCGGCCTGGCCCTGGGATGCGGCCTGGCCTTGGGATGCGGCCTGGCCCTGGGATGCGGCCTGGCCCTGGGATGCGGCCTGGCCCTGGGATGCGGCCTGGCCTTGGGATGCGGCCTGGCCCTGGTCAGGCGCGGCCGTCTATAGCAGATCATCCAGTTCCCGGTGGACTGTCCACAGGACGTCCGGCTATCCACAGGTCGGCGGTCCGGGGCGGCGAAGGCCGGTGGGCCCGACCACGCTCGACCTCATGCGACCACGGATAGCGATACCCGGCGTCCTCACGCTCCTGCTGGTGGCACCGGCGGGCGGCGCGCCCCCGGCGAATGGATCGTCGCCGCCAACGGCCGCACCAGTCGGGCCAGCGACGGCGCCGGGCAGGCCGGTCGACGGCACGTCGCGGGCCGATCCGGCCGGGTCGTTTCGGTGGCCGGTCTCCGGTACGTCGCGGGCCGACCCGGCTGGGTCGTTTCGGTGGCCTGTCGACGGCGTGCCGCAGCCGGTACGCCGGTTCGACCCGCCGCCCCGGCCGTGGCTTGCCGGTCATCGAGGGGTGGACCTGAGTGTCCCCGCCGCCGCCACGATCCGGGCGGCCGGGGCCGGCACGATCCTGTTCGCCGGCATGGTCGCCGACCGGCCGGTGGTCACCGTCGGGCACGCCGATGGCCTACGGACCACCTACGAACCCGTCCGCCCTGTCGTCACCGCAGGCACGGTGGTTGCCGCCGGTACGTCCCTGGGCGCCCTGTTGCCCGGCCACGCCGGTTGTCCCACGGCCGCCTGCCTGCACTGGGGGCTGCGCCGAGGAGATGACTATCTCGACCCGCTCGCGCTGCTCGGCCTCGGACGGGCCCGACTGCTGCCGCTCGGCCACGTCACCGTCGACCGGTCGTCGGCGCTCACCGTTGGGCGAGCAGGCCGGGCAGCCCGACGGCGAGTCGTTGGTACTCCTCCGGCGAGTTGTAGACCTGCCCGCACAGCCGCAGCCAGCCGCGTCCGTCCCAGGTCATCACCGCGACCTGGGTGGCGAGCCGCTCGGCGATGCGGGTCTGCAACGCCCGAGCACCGTCCCGGGTCGTGGCGAGACCCGCCGGCAACGGGATGAGCCGCATGGCGACCGTCGGTCCGCCGGGGTCGGGCAGGTCGGCCGGTGGCACGCCGAGCGCGTCCCCCACCACCCGTTGCCCGTACGCGGCCAGGGCGGCGTTGTGCGCGCGTACCCGGTCGACGCCGAGGCTGCGCAGTGTGTAGAGACCCGCCGGGGCGCTCAGCCAGGCCGTGTAGTCCGAGGTGCCCTGCCACTCCAGCCGAGCCGGGAAGCCCGAATCCTGTTCCCAGGAGACCACCAGCGGCTCGATCCGGTCCCGCCACCGTGGAGCCACCGCCAACACTGCGGTGCCGCGTGGGGCGTACCCCCACTTGTGCAGGTTGCCCACCCAGAAGTCGGCACCGATGCCGCGTACCGGCGCGGGCAGCATGCCCGGAGCATGCGCGGCGTCGACCAGCACCGGTACGCCGTGCTCGCCGGCCACCCCGACGATCGCGGCGACCGGGAACAGCCGGGCCGTCGCCGAGGTGAGCTGGTCCACCACCAGCAGACGGGTACGCCCCGGACGCAGGCCGTCCCGCACGATCTGCACCACCTGCTCGGCGGTGGCGGTCAACGGCACCCGCAGAACCCGGTGCGTCGCACCGGTGCGGTGGCACTCCCGGTCGATGGAGTAGTCGACCGCGCCGTAGCCGTGGTCGGTGGTGAGCACCTCGTCGCCGGGGCGGAGCCCCAGGGACTGGAGCACCACTGCGGCACCAGTCGTCGCGTTGGTGGTCAGAGCGGTGTGATCGGGGTCGGCACCGAGAAAACCCGCCAGGTGTCGACGGGTGTGGGCGATCCGGTCGGCCAGGCCCTGCGTGAAGAACCGCAGCGGGTCGGCTTCCATCTCGTCGCGTAGCCGTTGCTGCGCCCGTTGCGCCACGATCGGCACCGCCCCGAACGAGCCGTGGTTCAGATGGCTGACCGCCGGGTCGAGGGAGAAGAGCAGGCGGGCACCGGTGATCGGCTCGGGTGGCGGCGGGACGCTCACCTGATGATCGTAACCGTCGGGCCGGGGCGACCGGCTCGCCTTCGCTCCGGCTGCCTCACCCGCCGTCAGGCGCGGGGGTGGGCCTGACGGTAGGCGGCCCGGAGACGTTCCACCGAGACATGCGTGTAGATCTGGGTGCTGGCCAGCGAGGAGTGGCCCAACAGCTCCTGCACTGCCCGGAGATCCGCTCCGCCTTCGAGCAGGTGGGTGGCGGCCGAGTGACGTAACGCGTGCGGACTGGTCCGGGGCAGCCCGGCCGCCTTGGCGTAGCCGTTGACGATCCGGCGGGCCGTCGTCGGATGCAGCCGACCGCCCCGGGCACCGAGCAGCAGCGCGTCGCGGGACTCCGGGGTCGCCAGCAACTGTCGCCCCCGTCGCAGCCAGTCGTCGAGGGCACGCTGCGCCGGCAGCCCGTACGGCACCGTCCGTTCCCGTCCGCCCTTGCCGCGTACCCGGACCACCCGCCGGCCCTGGTCGACGTCGGCCGTGTCGAGACCGCACGCCTCGCTGACCCGCACCCCGGTGCCGTAGAGCAGTTCGAGCAGCACGCGGTCGCGTAGCCGCACCGCCGCACCGTCCTGCTCGTCGGTGACCGGCTCGGCCGCCTCGGCGACAGATGGGGCGGCGACAGATGGGGCGGCGACGCCGGTCGGGTCGTGGTCCTCGGCAGGTTGGCCGTCGGGGGGCGGTGGTGTGGTCGTGGGGAATGCCGGCGGGGCCGGCCGGCTGGCCGGCTGTTCGACGAGCAGCGCCGCCTGTTCGGGACGAAGCACCGTCGGCAGCGTCCGGCGTGGCCGAGGGCTGGCCAGCGTGGCGGCGACGTCGGCGGGCAGCAGTCCCGCCCGGTGGGCCCAGGTACTGAAGGTCCGGGCGGTGGCCGCCCGACGCGCCAGCGAGGTGCGGGCGGCACCGGTCGTGCGTTGCCGGGCCAGCCAGCTGCGCACCGTGTCGAGGCTCAGCTCGGCGACCTCGGTGCAGCCCATCCGCTGCGCGTGGTTCAACAGCGAGACCAGATCGGCGACGTACGCCCGGACCGTGTGCGCCGAGCGGTTACGGACCGAGGCGAGGTGCTCGGCGAACTCGTCCACCGCCTCCCGCAGCGGTGCCGGCAGCGCGCCGTGCATCGCCCGGGTGCTGGTGGCGGCCGATCCTCGCGCGCCCATCCTGCCCACGGGAACCACCCTACGAGCGCTGGCGCCCGGTCGGCGAACACGTGGCGTGCTCAGCCATACGGAGTTCCTGGCGGACGGGCCGGTCCTGCTGTTCGGGCATGGGTGCCCGTGCCCTTGCCGGTCGGGCTGGCCAGGGCGTAGCCGTCGTCACGGCGTACCACCAAAGCCAGTTCCTCCAGCAGGGGCAGTTTGCGCAACACCGTGCGGACGGCGAGGCCGGCCCGCGTGGCGAGGGCGTCGACGCCCACCCGCCCCCGCCGGGGCATCGCCTCCACGATCGACCGGGCGTCGTCGTCGAGCAGGTCGGTGGGCCGTTCGGGCCCACGCGGCACCGGGGCCAATTCACCGATCCGACCCACCTCCTCCAGCACCTGCGCCAGGCCGGTGACCAGCCGCGCCTTTGGCTCTTCCCGAAGGACCTCGTGGGCCCCGACCGACATGGCCGAGGTGACCGGGCCCGGAACCACCATCGCCGGGCGGCCCAGGGCGATGGCCCGCCGGGTCGTCTGTGTCGCGCCGCTGCGGGCCGCCGCCTCGACCAGCACGGTGCCCCGGGTGCCCGCCGCGATCACCCGGTTGCGGATGAGGAACCGGGGACGCAGCGGCTCCGCCCCCGGCGGCCACTCGCTGACCAACAGACCCGTGTCGGCGATCCGGTCGAACAGGGCCGCGTTGCCCATCGGGTAGGCGCGGTCCACCCCACACGCGAGCACCGCGACCGTGAGCCCACCGGCGTTCAACGCCCCACGATGCGCGGCGGCGTCGATGCCGAACGCGCCGCCCGAGACGACCGTCCAGTCCCGGTCAGCCAGCCCGTAGCCGAGGTCGGTGGCGATGTGGACGCCGTACGCCGTGGCCGCCCGTGCCCCCACCACCGCCACCGACCGGTCCAGCGCCTCCGCCAGCGGCCACGACCCGCGTACCCAGAAACAGAGCGGCGGCGCGGTCTCGACGTCCACCCGGCGGCGTGCGTCGGGCAGGCGGAGGGTGCGCAGGTGTTCCACCGTGCCGGGCCACTCGTCGTCGCCGGGGATGACGACCCGGACACCGAGCCGGTCGGCGCGGTGCAACGCCTCGGCGGCGATCGCCCTGGCGTCACCGGCCCGGGTACGCGCCGCCACTGACTCGCGTAGCCCCTGCTGTGGTGCACCGCCGTCCAGTAGCAGGTCCAGCGCGCCCATCGGACCCAACTCGTCGACCAACCCGTGCACCGACCGGGTGCCCGGTTCGGCCAGCCAGGTCAACGCCACCCGCGCCAGGGTCAACTCCTCGTGGGTGCTCACATGCCCTCTCCCGTCCTGAGTGCGATGGCCTCGCCGACGTCCTCCGCGTTCGGGGTGGCCCGCCCGTCCAGGTCGGCGATCGTCCAGGCGAGTCGGATGATCCGGTCGAAGCCACGGGCGGAGAGCGACCCGGAGTCGAGCCGAGACCGCAACTCGGCGGTGACCCGGCCGGGCAGTCGCCACGGTGCTCGTCGCAGGTCCGGACCGGGTATCTCGGCGTTGAGGCGTCGACCCAGCGGTGCCCACCGCCCGGCCGCCGCCGCCCGGGCCGCCGCCACCCTGCCCGCGACTACGGCGGACGACTCGTGACTGCCCGTCTCCATCAGCTCGGCCGCGCGCATCGGCGCCAGCCGCACCTGGAGGTCGATCCGGTCGAGCAGTGGCCCGGAGAGTCGGCCGAGGTAGCGACGGCGGACCAGCGGGGGACACTCACAGCGGTCGTCGCCGGCCGGGTTCGCGCACGGGCACGGATTGGCCGCGAGCACCAGTTGGGCGCGGGCCGGGTACTCGGCGCTGCCCCGGCTCCGGGTGAGCAGCACCCGGCCGTGCTCCAACGGCTGACGCAGCGCCTCCAACGCGGCCTTGCTGAACTCGGGTGCCTCATCCATCAGCAACACCCCACGGTGCGCCAGTGAGATCGCACCGGGACGGGCGAGCCCCGAACCGCCGCCGACGATCGAGGGCACCGTCGCGGTGTGGTGCGGTGCCTGGAACGGAGGCCGGCGGATCAACCGGCCACCCGGCGGCAGCAGCCCGGCGATCGAGTGCAGCGCGGTGACCTCCAGCGCGGCCTCGTCGTCCAGTTCCGGCAGGATCGACGGCAGGCGCTCGGCGAGCATCGTCTTGCCCGCACCCGGCGGCCCGATCAGCGCCAGATGGTGCCCACCGGCGGCGGCCACCTCCAGGGCACGCCGCCCCAGGCCCTGCCCGGCCACCTCGGCCAGGTCGGGGCCGGGCGCGGCCGGAGGCGGAGCGTCATCCGACGGCTCGATCAGCGGGGTGCCGTCGCGGACGAAGCCGACCAACCGGTGCAGGGTGTCCACGCCGCGTACCAGCAGCCCGGGGACGACCGCCGCCTCGGCCGTGTTGTCCGCCGGCACGATCACCCGCTGGACACCGGCCTTCGCCGCCGCGACGACCATCGGCAACACGCCCCGGACCGGTCGTACGGTGCCGTCCAGACCCAACTCGCCGAGGACCGCCACGCCCTCCAGCGGCAGCAGCGGAAGCTCACCGGAGCCGCCGAGCAGAGCCACCGCGATCGCCAGATCGAACGCCGAACCGAACTTGGGCAGGGTGGCCGGCAGCAGATTCAGGGTGATCCGGCGGTTCGGCCACCGTTGGCCGGAGTTGACCACCGCGGCCCGGACCCGATCGCGTGCCTCGTGCAGGGCGGTGTCGGGCAACCCGGAGATCACCACCCCGGGTAGGCCGGCGGCGAGATCCACCTCCACCTCCACCAGATGCCCGGTCACCCCGACCAGCCCGACACAGAGCACCCGGGCGTAACTCATCGCCCCACCTCGCTGCGCTCGGCGTCGCGATGAGGCACCACCGCGCTGCACCTGATGATTCGCTCGCGGTGCTCGCTCATCGCCCCACCTCGCTGCGCTCGGCGTCGCGATGAGGCACCACCGCGCTGCACCTGATGATTCGCTCGCGGTGC
>NZ_VCJO01000003.1:0-372905 GCF_009712475.1 Micromonospora sp. CP22 | reverse complement strand
CTCATCGCCCCACCTCGCTGCGCTCGGCGTCGCGATGAGGCACCACCGCGCTGCACCTGATGATTCGCTCGCGGTGCTCGCTCATGGCGCTGCATCTGATGATTCGCTCGCTCATTGGAACGCGTCCTTGAGGTGCTCGACGTGCGCTCGGCCGGCGCGGGGGAGCAGCACCGATATGACGTCGAAACGAACCTCGTCGGCGGTGGTGCCGGTGGCGGCCAGCCAGGCGGCGGCGAGACCCCGCAGGCGACGCGCCTTGCGGGGCACCACCGCCTCGGCGGGGCTGCCGAGGGCCACCGTGCGCCGGGTCTTCACCTCGCAGAAGGCGAGCACCGGCCCGTCCCAGGCGATGATGTCGATCTCGCCGCTGGGACAGCGCCAGTTGCAGGCCACCGGCCGCAGCCCTGCCTTGATCAGGTGTCGTACCGCGAGGCGTTCGCCGTACCCGCCGACCGCCTGGTTCCGCTTGGTCATGCCTGGCACCCTGCTCCCGTGCCGGGACTCGCGGCGACCCCGCCGTGGCGATCTGTGGACAACCGAGGTGCTGTGGAAAACCGGACGATCATGCCCTGGATGTGTTATTAGCGGCGGTTGTTCCCAGGGGTGGCGCCGGGCCCGGATGGCGTACGAACCGCTGGTCGCATACGGTGCCCGGCGTGGACGGACGACGCAGTTTCGCCGATGACCAGGAGCCGCGGTGGTACTCGGGCGATCATGACCGTGGCTACGCCGACCCGCAGTGGCACTCGACGGGAGACGGGCACTACCCGGCGGACGAGTTGCGGGCGGTACCCGAGCAGCGTGGTGACGACGACGACCGGTACGGCTCGCCGCGTCGCGCCGCCCTGACGGATCCGCTCGGTGATGTCGCGGAGGAGACCGAGCGCTACCGGGCGTCGCGGTCCCGCCGGGCGGAACCGGCGGAGCCGGACATCTCCGGCGAGTTGCCGGTCGACCGGCCGGGTCGACGAGCCGCTCGCGAGGTCGGCCCGACCAGCGGCGGGGCACCGTTGTCGACGGATCCGACCCGCGCGGTGCTGGCCGGGTACCCGATCGTCGAGGCGAAGCGCGGCCCCGAGGCAGTCAACCCGCTGGAGCAGCCGACCGGACCGGTGCCGTCGGTGGCACCCCGGGTGGAAGTGCCCGGACGCGAGGCGCCGTCCGCGCACGCCGACGCCGTGACCGTGCACCCGACGGCGGCGCACCCGGGCTCCGGCTACCCGCCGAACGGCATCCCGGCGAGTGTCGGCCAGACGGGTGGCGGCCAGGAGAACGGCGTACCGGCGAACGTGCCGGCCGGGGACGGCATCTACCGGACGCGACGGCCGGTGCTGGCGGTGCTCGCCGCCGTGCTCGTCGTGATCTTCGAGGTACCCGCGCTGTGGGTGCTGCTGCACGGCGTGACCTCGGATCCGGTCGCTGCCGGGGACGTACTCGCCGGCACCTTCCTGGTCTGCGGGTTGCCGATCTTCGCGGCCGGTCTCTACGGGCTGCGGACCACCGGATTCTCGTTGGTCGACGGCGCGCGGGGATGGCTGCGCCCGCCCACCGCGTACCTGACGGTCGGCCTGGCGCTCTTCCTGACGGCCGCGATCGCGGTCGGCTGAGCGGGGTCGCGCCGCTACCGGGCGTGGATCGGCTGAGTGGGGCCGCGACGCACCCGGGCGTGGATCGGCCGGGAGGGCGCGTACACTGGTCAACCGGCGACCGCCTCGTGCGGTCGACCTCGCGTGCCCTCCTCACGAGTCGTCGTGTGGCGGCGGCCTCCCTGGTCCCGACCTTTCGGGCCCATCATGGCCGACGACCGGGCACCAGGACGCCCGGCCGCCGGCCGGGCGGGACAACCAGGGACCGCAAGGAGTACGAATCATGGCCGTCGTGACCATGCGTCAGCTGCTGGAGAGTGGTGTTCACTTCGGGCACCAGACCCGGCGCTGGAACCCGAAGATGAAGCGCTTCATCTTCACCGAGCGCAACGGCATCTACATCATCGACCTGCGGCAGACCCTCGACTACATCGAGAAGGCGTACGACTTCGTGCGCACCACGGTGGCCGAGGGCGGCAGCATCCTCTTCGTCGGCACGAAGAAGCAGGCGCAGGAGGCGATCGCCGAGCAGGCGACCCGCGTCGGTCAGCCGTACGTCAACCACCGCTGGCTGGGTGGCATGCTGACCAACTTCCAGACGGTGTACAAGCGGCTGCAGCGGATGAAGGAGCTGGAGGCCCTCGGTGACCTCAGCGGTACCGCCGCCGGGTACACCAAGAAGGAGACCCTGCAGCTCTCCCGCGAGAAGATCAAGCTGACCCGCACCCTGGGTGGCCTGCGGGACATGCAGAAGCTTCCGGCCGCGGTCTGGGTGGTCGACACCAAGAAGGAGCACATCGCCGTCGATGAGGCCCGCAAGCTGGGCATCCCGGTGATCGCCGTGCTCGACACCAACTGCGACCCGGACGAGGTCGACTTCCCGATCCCGGGTAACGACGACGCGATCCGCTCGGCCGAGCTGCTGACCAAGGTCGTCGCTGCGGCCGTCGCCGACGGCCTGATCGCCCGCTCCGGTCGTCGCCGGGGTGGGGACGAGAAGCCGGAGGCGGGGGTCGCCACCGACGAGCCGCTGGCCGAGTGGGAGCGCGAGCTGCTCGAGGAGCCGAAGAAGGCCGACGAGCAGCCGACCGAGCAGCCCGCAGCCGAGCAGCCGGCCGCCGTCTCCGGTCAGTGACCGTGCCGCCGCCCGGTCGCCGTCCGTTCCGCTGACGGTGACCGGCGGCGGATAGTCGGGCACGAACCCCTCGGAACGGTAACCGTCACCTCAGACCATCCACGCAGTCTCAACATCGAAGAGAGAGCCATGTCCCAGATCACCGCCGCGGACGTCAAGAAGCTCCGCGACCTGACCGGCGCCGGCATGATGGACAGCAAGAAGGCGCTGACCGAGGCCGAGGGCGACTTCGACAAGGCCGTCGAGATCCTGCGCGTCAAGGGCGCCAAGGACGTCGGCAAGCGGGCTGGCCGGACCGCCGCGAACGGTCTGATCGCCCACTCCGGCAAGGCGCTGCTCGAACTCAACTGCGAGACCGACTTCGTCGCCAAGAACGAGAGCTTCATCGAGTTGGCGCAGCAGCTCGTCGAGCACGGCGAGCGTTCCGGCGTCAGCAACGCCGAGGAACTGCTGGCCACCGAGATCGACGGCCGTACCGTCGCCGACCTGGTCCAGGAGCGTTCCGCCAAGATCGGCGAGAAGCTGGTGCTCAACCGGTTCGCCAAGCTCGACGGCAACGTCGCGGTCTACCTGCACCGCAAGGCGCAGGACCTGCCCCCGGCGGTCGGCGTGCTGGTGCAGTACACCGGCAAGACCGACGAGGCGGGCGAGGCCGACGCACGCGGTGCGGCGATGCAGATCGCCGCGATGCGGCCGCAGTACCTCACCCGCGACGAGGTGCCGGCCGAGGTCGTCGAGTCCGAGCGGCGGATCGCCGAGCAGACCGCCCGCGAGGAGAACAAGCCCGAGGCCGCGCTGCCGAAGATCGTCGAAGGCCGGGTCAACTCGTTCTTCAAGGACTTCGTCCTGCTGGAGCAGTCCTCGGTCACCGACAACAAGAAGACGGTGAAGCAGGTGCTGGCCGAGGCGGGCATCGAGGTCACCGGCTTCGTGCGGTTCGAGGTCGGCCAGGCCTGAGCCGGCTCGGGCGGTCCAACGCCCGTGGGCTGGGAGCAACGACGAGACGAGGGGGCCGCCGGTGTACGCGATACACACCGCGGCCCCCTCGTCCCATAAGGTCGGCAGCGGCAGGTATGCGCACCTGAGCGCGCCAGTGGGGGAAGGACGGGCGGATGACGCAGGTTGTGAGTGACCGGACGTTGGCGGCGGACGATCCGACGGCACCACCGCTCGGCCGGGCCCGGCGGGTGGTGTTGAAGCTTTCCGGCGAGGTCTTCGGCGGGGGTGCCATCGGTGTCGACCCGGACGTCGTGCAGGCCATCGCACGGCAGATCGCCACCGTGGTACGCCGGGGTGTGCAGGTTTCCGTGGTGGTCGGCGGCGGCAACTTCTTCCGTGGCGCGGAGTTGCAGAAGCGGGGTATGGATCGCGCGCGGGCGGACTACATGGGCATGCTCGGCACGGTGATGAACTGCCTGGCCCTCCAGGACTTCCTGGAGAAGGAGGGCATCGAGACCCGCGTGCAGAGTGCCATCACCATGGCCCAGGTGGCCGAGCCGTACATCCCGTTGCGGGCGATCCGGCATCTGGAGAAGGGCCGGGTCGTCATCTTCGGAGCCGGCGCGGGTATGCCGTACTTCTCCACCGACACGGTGGCCGCCCAGCGTGCGCTGGAGATCCACGCGGACGTCGTGCTGATGAGCAAGAACGGGGTGGACGGCGTCTACACGGCCGACCCCCGGATCGATCCGACCGCCAGCAAGTTCGACTCGATCACCTTCTCCGAGGTGCTGCGTCGCAACCTGCGGGTCGCCGACGCGGCGGCGTTCAGCCTCTGCATGGAGAACGGCCTGCCGATGCTGGTCTTCGGCGCGCAGGGCGACGACACCATCGTCCGGGCCGTGGGCGGCGACAAGATCGGCACGCTGATCACCACCTGAGCCCACCGCCGACGGTGATCCCGGCGGTCCCGGTGACCCGACAAGCCCACGACGAGCACAAGAAGGAGGCGAGGAGACCGGTGATCGACGACACCCTCCTCGAGGCCGAGGAGAAGATGGAGCGTGCGGTCGAGCACGCCAAGGAGGAGTTCGGCGCCATCCGCACCGGTCGCGCGACTCCGGCCATGTTCTCCAAGATCATCATTGACTACTACGGCAGCCCGACTCCGCTGACCCAGATGGCCTCGGTGGCCGTGCCCGAGCCGCGGATGGCCATCATCAAGCCGTACGACAACTCGCAGATCAACGCCATGGAGAAGGCGATCCGCGACTCGGACCTCGGGGTCAACCCGAACAACGAGGGCAACCAGCTGCGCATCCTGCTCCCGCAGATGACCGAGGAGCGTCGCCGCGACATGATCAAGGTGGCCCGGCACAAGGGTGAGGAGGCGAAGGTCGCCATCCGCAACATCCGCCGCAAGGGCAAGGAGGAGCTGGACCGGCTCGTCAAGGACGGCGAGGTCGGCGAGGATGACGGCCGGCGCGCGGAGAAGGAACTGGACGACCTGACCCAGCGCTACGTCGCGCACGTCGACGAGTTGGTCAAGCACAAGGAGTCCGAACTCCTGGAGGTCTGACGCCGGCACGCCTTCTTGATCATGAAGTTGTCGCCGGTGCCGCAGACGTGCGGGTGACAACTTCATGATCAAGGTGGTCGGGGCGTCTGCGGGGTGATGCCGAGCGGATACCGGTAGGTCCTGCCGGACGGCCGGGTGCAGTAGGCTCGGCACGATTCCGGCGGCCCGACGGTGCCCGACGGGATCAGCCGGGCCGACAGGCCGGCACATCAGACGGAGCGCCTCGCGCGGGTAGGGGATGGTAGTGGTTGTGCGTCAAGTGGTGGATTTCGTGCCCCCTCCTGGTGCGTGATGTCCCACCTCGACCCCTACAGCCGCCCCGAGGCCCGTGACTGGGATCGGCCGGACCGGCCCACCGCCCTGCCCTGGCCGGACCCGACCCCGGACCGACCCGGCCGGTTCGGCGGTGAACGCCCCGCGCAGGACAGCCGGAACGGGCACGGACCCGCTGGTTGGGACCAGCCACCGAACGGGCGCGACCTGGACCACGCTGACGCGCCCACCGCGCAGATCGCGCCGGTGCGAGTCGGCGACGACCGGGACCACGACGACACTCCCACCGCCCAGATGGCACCGGTGCGAGTCGGCGACGCCCCCACCACCCAGCTCGCGGCGGTGCCGGACGGCGAGGCGGCGGCCGAGGCGACCCGGCCCGACGGGCCGGGTCGACGCCACCGTGGCCGGCGTCGGGCCGGCGCGGGTCGACCGGCCACCCAGCAGAGCGGAAGCCGGGCCGGGCGGAACCTACCGGCGGCCATCGCCGTCGGGGTCTGCCTGGGCGCGGTGGTCCTGCTGCCCCTGTTCCTCTACACCCCGGCGTTCCTGCTGGTGATCGCTGCCGCGTTCGGCGTCGGCATCTGGGAGATGTCCCGGGCGGTGCGCCGCAGCGGTGCCGAGGTGCCGCTGGTGCCGCTGATCGCCGGTGGGGTACTCACCGTCACCCTGGCCTGGTTCGCCGGGCTGGACGCGCTCATGCTCGGCCTCCTGGTCACCCTCGCCGGCACGTTCGTCTGGCGGCTCGGTGACGGTACGGCCAACCTTCGGCGGGACATGACCGCCGCCACCATGATCGCGGTGTACGTGCCGTTCCTCGGCGGCTTCGCCGCCCTGCTTGCGTCGTCCCCTGACGACGGGGCGCTGCGGGTGCTGGTGACACTGGTCGCGGTGGTGCTCTCCGACACCGGCGGGTACGCGGCCGGCGCGAACTTCGGCAAGCATCCGATGGCCCCGACGATCAGCCCGAAGAAGTCCTGGGAGGGCTTCGCCGGCTCGGTCGGCGCCGCCGCGCTCGGCAGCGCCGTACTGCTGTGGGCGCTGTTCGACGTGGCGCCCTGGTGGGGTGCCGTGTTCGGGGTGGCGGTCTCGGGTGCCGCCGTCCTCGGCGACCTCGCCGAATCGATGATCAAGCGGGACCTCGGTGTGAAGGACATGAGCAACCTGCTGCCCGGCCACGGCGGCCTGATGGACCGGCTCGACTCCATCCTGTTCGCGGTGCCGACGGCGTACCTGTTGCTCGTGGTGTTCGTTCCGGCGGTGAGTTGAGGCATGGCCCACGCCGACGGGATCGGGACGCGAACGGGGTGGAAGCGGACCCGGCACCTCCGCGCGGGTTCGTTTCGGGCCGAGCGTGCCAGACTGGACGTGCCATGACGAGTCTTCCCCTGATCCCGGTCGACCCGGACGCGCCCGGTGCGCGTCGGGCGGCAATGCCACCGCAGCACCTCGCCGATCTAGACCTGGCCGGTCGCAAGGACCTGGTCACGAAGCTGGGCGAGGCCCCGTTCCGCGCCCGGCAGATCTCCACCCACTACTTCGGGCGGCTGGTGCGTGACCCCGCGCTGATGACCGACCTGCCGGCGTCGTCCCGCGAGCGCCTCGCCGACCAGCTGCTGCCCCAGCTGCTCACTCCGGTACGCGAGCTGGCCTGCGACGACGGGGCCACCCGCAAGGCGTTGTGGCGGCTGCACGACGGGTCGCTGGTGGAGAGCGTGCTGATGGGCTACCCGGATCGGGTCACCGTCTGCATCTCCAGCCAGGCCGGCTGCGGCATGGCCTGCCCGTTCTGCGCGACCGGCCAGGCCGGGCTGACCCGGAACCTCTCCACCGCCGAGATCGTCGACCAGGCGGTCTACCTCGCGGGTGTGGCCGCCTCCGGCGCGGTCGCGGGGTCACCGCCGAGGCTGTCGCACGTGGTCTTCATGGGCATGGGCGAGCCGCTGGCGAACTACAACCGGGTGATCGCGGCGATCCGTCGCCTGGTCGCGCCGGCACCGGAGGGGCTCGGCCTGTCGCAGCGGCACATCACCGTTTCCACGGTCGGGCTGGTGCCGGCCATCCACCGACTGGCCAGCGAAGACCTCTCCGTGACTCTTGCGTTGTCGCTGCATGCCCCCGATGATGAGCTGCGCGACGAACTCGTGCCGGTCAACCAGCGCTGGAAGGTGTGCGAGGTGCTGGACGCAGCCTGGGCCTACGCGGCCCGCACAGGCCGTCGTGTGTCGATCGAATACGCGATGATCAAGGACGTGAACGACCAGCCGTGGCGAGCTGACCTGCTCGGCCGGCTGCTGGCCGGCAAGCTGGCCCACGTGAACCTGATCCCGCTCAACCCGACTCCGGGTAGCCGCTGGGACGCGAGCCCGAAGCCGGTCGAGCGGGAGTTCGTCCGGCGGTTGCGCGACGCCGGGGTGTCCACCACGGTGCGGGACACCCGAGGTCGCGAAATCGACGGAGCGTGTGGGCAGCTGGCCGCCACGGAGGACAGGGGCACCGACCCGGCCGGGGAGATGACGGCGTGACCGGGCGTGGCGAACGAGACCAGGAGACATAGTGGCGAGTCAGGGTCAGCGTTTCCGGCGTAAGGCGCTCCGCCGGGGCTACAAGGTTGACGAGGTGGACGCCTTCCTGGACCGGGTCGAGGCGACGCTCGCCGGTCAGCCGGTCGGAGCGCCGGTGGCCTCGCAGGAGGTCCACGACGTCGTCTTCCGGGTTCGCTTCAACGGCTACGACGAGTGGCAGGTCGACCTGCACCTCGACCGGGTCGAGCGGCAGCTGGCGGAGCTGGAGGAGCGCGGCGGCGTGGCCGGTCGCGGCGACGTCCGGATGGGTCCGCCGGACCGGATGGGCCCCGGCATGCGTGACGACCGTGGCATGTCCCCGGTGCCGCAGCCGCCGATGCCTCCGCGCGGAATGCCGGCACAGGCCGGACCGCCCTACGGCCGCTACGACGAGCCGACCGGTGCCTTCGCCGGTGGGTACGACAACGCTCCCCGGGGCGGTTACGACAGCCCGCGTGGTGCCGCCGGCCCGATGGGTCCGGGTGCGCCGATGGGGCCTCCCGGCGGCATGGGCCACGGTGGCCCCCCGCCGCGTGGCCTGCCCGCCGGCCCCGGCGGCTACGGTCCGCCGGACGGTCCGGGCGGTTACGGTCCGCCGGACGGTCCGGGCGGTTACGGTCCGCCGGACGGTCCGGGCGGCTACGGCCCGCCGCCGGACGAGCAGCGCTTCGACGGGTTCGAGGCGGGCCGACACGGACGCACCGACATGACCGCCGAGATCCGACTGTCGGACCGGGACCCGCGTCGTGGCCCGGCCGGGCCCCCCGGCCTGCCACAGCAGGCGCACGGCGGTCCCCCGATGGGCGGCCCTCCGGCGATGGCCGGGCCGCCGATGGCCGGCCCGCCCGGCAGCGACCTCTACCGGGTGGACCAGATCCGGCGGAGCTTCCAGGTGCGCCGCTTCGGCAGCGGGTACGACCCGGACCAGGTGGACCGGTTCTTCGAGACGCTGCTCGGCGGGATGGCCGGGCGTAACCAGATGCCGGTCAACCCGAAAGACCTGGACACGCTGCGCTTCGGCCTGGTGCAGGGCGGCTACTTCGAGGCCGAGGTCGACGCCGCGCTGAAGAACGTGCAGGACATCCTCTTCGGTCGCTGACGACCGTCGACGCGCGAGGGCCCGCCACCGGAAAACCGGGGGCGGGCCCTCGCGCTTCGTCGCGTAGGTGGGTACGGCGGTGGACCGACCGGCCGTCGCTGGCACCTGGTCCGTCAGGAGCGCAGGTCGACCGCGTCAGGAACGCAGGCCGTTGCGGCGCAGCACCGCGTCACCGATCACGATGAGCAGCAGGAGCGCGGCCAGACCGATCAGCCAGAGATTCTCGACCCTGCCCTCGTGGTTGCCGCAGAGCATCGCCAGCAGCGCGAACGCGGTGAGTACCGCGCCGATCCGCCCGGCCTTACGATGCCCGGGCTTGTGCTGGTCTGGCGACGTTACCGGCTCGCTTCCTGCCACTGTCGGTCCTTCCTCGCGAACGGATCTCCGGCTAGTCTGGCACGTCCCCTGCGAAGGTTTCCGGCCAGGGCCGATAGGCCCCGCTCAGGTGGGCGGTGGGGCACTACCGGCGTCGCGGGGCAAGGACCAGACTGCCTCCGGTAGCGTTCTGGGGCGTACACCTTGATTGTCTCTTTGAGGGGGAACTGCGGTGCGAGTGACCGGTACGGGGCACGCGAGCATGCGGATCGACACTGCCGCGGGCAGCATCCTGTGCGACCCGTGGGTCAATCCGGCCTACTTCGCCTCTTGGTTCCCGTTCCCCGACAACTCCCAGCTCGACTGGGAGACCCTCGGTGACGTCGACTACCTGTACGTCTCCCACCTGCACCGGGACCACTTCGACGCGGCCCACCTCAAGCGGTACGTGTCGAAGAAGGCCACCGTGTTGCTGCCGGAGTTCCCCACCTCCGAGATGGAGGACGAGTTCCGCGAGCTCGGCTTCACGAAGTTCCTGAAGACCCGTAACGAGGAGGTCGTCGAGCTGGACGGCGGCCTGAAGATCATGATTCAGGCGCTGACCAGTCCGACCGACGGCCCGATCGGCGACTCCTCGCTCTGGGTGGAGTACGACGGCGTACGGCTGCTCAACCAGAACGACGCCCGCCCGACCGACCTGAGCACCTTCGCCGAACTGGGCCACGTGCACGCGCACCTGCTGCAGTTCTCCGGCGCGATCTGGTACCCGATGGTCTACGAGCTGCCGCAGTCGGCGAAGACCGCGTTCGGCAAGCAGAAGCGGGAGCGGCAGTTCGACCGCACCTGGCGCTACATCGACGACCTCAAGGCCGACCACGTCTTCCCGATCGCCGGCCCGCCGTGCTTCCTCGACGACGAGCTGTGGCAGTTCAACGACATCTTCGGCGACGAGGGCAACATCTTCCCCGACCAGTCGGTCTTCTTGGCCGAGTACGCCAAGGTCGGCGGCACCAACGGCATCGTGCTGCTGCCCGGCAGCGTCAGTGAGATCACCACGACCGGCGCCACCACCACGCATCCGGTGCCGGTGGAGGAGTTCTTCGCGAACAAGGTCGCCCACCTGGAGGAGATGCGCGAGCGCAAGCGCCCGATCATCGAGGCGGAGAAGGCGTCCTGGCGGCACCCGGAGATCGACGTGCTCAAGGAGCTCAAGCAGCGCATCGAACCGTTGCTCGACGAGTCGATCTACCTGGCCAAGGGGGTCGGCGGTCCGGTCCGCTTCGACCTGGTCGGCTACAACGGCGAGAGCGTCGAGTCGATCGTGGTGGACTTCCCCGGCAAGCAGGTGCGGCCGTACGCCGACGAGAAGGTGCGCTACCGGTTCCGTACCGAGCGGGCGCTGGTGGAACACCTGCTGCACATCGGCGAGGTGGACTGGGTCAACTCGCTCTTCCTCTCGTGCCGGTTCTCCGCAGCGCGGATCGGGCAGTACAACGAGTTCGTCTACGCCTTCTTCAAGTGCCTGTCCACCGAGCGGCTGCAGTACGCCGAAGGCTGGTACGACGAGCACGAGCGCGCGGTTGACGCCGAGGACATCACCATCGGCGACTGGGTGGTGCAGCGACGCTGCCCGCACCTGAAGGCGGACCTGAGCCGGTTCGGCATCGTCGACGGCGACCAGCTCACCTGCCAGTTGCACGGCTGGCGCTTCGACCTGCCCAGCGGGCGCTGCCTGACCAGCGTCGGTCACAAGGTCCGCGCCCACCGTGTCGGTGAAGAGGCCCCTCAACCCACCAATTGACGCGTGCCGCCTTCCCGCCTGTTAGGAAGGGCCCCTTTTAATACGCCAGGCGTTAACAAGGTGCCCTTCCTTACGCCTCAGCGGCCGAGGTCGGCGAGGATGCGCTGGGCGGCGTTGTGGCCGGCGGCCCCGATCACGCTGCCGGCCGGGTGACAGCCGGCGCTGCCCGCGTACACCCCGTCGATGCCGGTGGCGTAGGGCATCCGGTCGGCGAACGAGACGGTGTTGTCGACGTGGTGGATGTGCCCGCCGGTGATGCCGAAGTGTGCCTCGATGCCGGGCGGCGGCAGCGGGACCGCGTCGGCGATCAGGTCGCCGGTGCCGGGGGCGTAGCGTTCGCAGATCGAGACCAGCTTGTCGACGTAACCGGGCAGCGCCGCCTCCCAGGTGGTGCCGTCCAGTTCGTACGGCACGGACTGGACGAACAGCGCCGACGAGTGGTGCCCGCCCGGGTCGGCCAGCGACGGATCGACGGTCGTGTGCAGGTACCACTCGATGGTCGGTTCCTCCGGCAGCCGCCCGGCCCGCACGTCGGCCCACATGGCGCGCAGCGCCGCCATCGGCGACTCGCCCGCGCCGCCGGTCAGCGACGCCGAACCGGGCAGCAGGTGGATCGTCGAGCCGAAGGGGCTCGCCGCGTCCTCGGGCAGGCAGGAGAAGCGGGGCAGGCCACGCAGGGCCAGGTTCAGCTTGAGGGTGCTGCCGGTGCGCCGGACCGCCGTCATCCGGCTGCTGAGCGTGGTCGGCAGCGCGTCGTCGGGCAACAGCTCCATCAGCCGGTACGGGTCGCAGGCGCCGAGCACCACCTCGGCGGAGATCTGTCGGCCGTCGCCGAGCACCACGCCGCTGGCGGCACCTCCGTCGAGGGTGATCGCGGTGACCGGGGCACCGGTGACGATCCGGGCCCCGGAGGCGCGGGCCGCCTCGGCGAAGATCCGCGACACGGTGCCCATGCCACCTTCGGCGATCATCCAGGTGCCGCCCGAGCCGGGTAGCCGGCACATGTTGTGGACCAGGAAGTTGTGCCCGGTGCCCGGGTCGTCGGGGCCGGCGTTGAGCCCGGACAGGCCGTCGGTGACCGCGTACATGCTGACCAGGAGCTCGGAACGGAAGTCGAAGCGGGCCAGGTAGTCGGCGACGGAGCCGCGTACCAGGTCGATGAAGACCTGTCGCAGCGTGGGGCGGACGTACCGGTCGGCGGTCTCCTCGACGCTGAGCGGCTCGGACAGCCAGGCCGGGGCGACGTCGTCGCGCAACGCGGCCAGTTCGGCCTGCAACGCCTCGTCGGCGGCCGCGTCGGCGGGGGAGAAGACCTCGGCGAGCTGTGCCCGGGTGGCCGCCGCGTCGGCGCCGAAGAGGAGGTACGGCGAGCCGACCCCGCCGGGAGTCGGCAGGAAATAGTGCGGGTCGCGGCGCAGCACCGGGATCCGGACGTCGAGCGCGGCCAGCAGTTCCGGTGGCATCAGCCCGAGCAGGTACGACCCGGTGGAGTGGCGCAGTTCGGGCACCTTCGGGAACGGCTTCTCGGTCCGGGTCGCGCCGCCGATCACGTCGGCTGCCTCCAACACCAGCACGTCCAGCCCGGTCCGGGCCAGCAGAACCGCCGACACCAGCCCGTTGTGCCCCGACCCGACCACGACGACGTCCGCCCGCCCCGGCACCTCACCAGCCACCATTCCCGCACCCTAACCGTCCGCGGCCCCCATGCCTCATGAAGTTGGCCCTCGGTTCGTACCCGCTCGGGCGGGAACCTCAGGAACGACCATCGCGGCGGCGGGCACGCCAGCCGGACAGGGCCAGGGTCGCGGAGTAGCCGGCCAGCACAATCACATGGAACAGGTAGAGCCAGAGCAGGATCGCCACCGCGGCACCCACCTCGTCCAGCCCGCCGAAGGGCAGGCCCAGATCAAGCGGCAACGAGGCGAAGAGCACGAAACCGTGCAGGAAACCGGAGAGGTTCGCCGCGGTGAACGACCCCATCCCCAGCGTGGAGAGCCAGTCCGGCGAGGCCGGCCCCACCACCCGGAACACCCACACCAACACCGGCGTGAGCACCAACCACACCGCCAGGAACGACAGCACCACCCCGAGCGCACCGGCCCAACCACCGCGCCGGACCAGCCCGGTGGTCGTCGGCAGCGCCAGCAGGATCGACAGCAGCAGCGCCGGGGCGGGCGCCAGCAGCGGCAGCAGCAGTATTCGGCCCCGCCAGCCCACCAGGTGTTCGTCGGAGCGCGGCGCGGCGACCGAGACGAACGCCCGCCGCAGCCCCTCGCCGTAGAGCGAGGCCGGCAGCAGCGCGGCCAGCGCCAGCCACGGCGTCAGCCCGACCCCGGCCTCGACCAGCGCAGCCATCGCGTGCGGCACACCGATCGCGTCCGGCAGCGTCTCCACGGCGTACCCGGTGAGTCGCCGCACCTGGGACGCTCCCACCAGCAGCGAGGTGAGCCAGATCGCCAGCAGCGCCACCGGCACCACGGCGATCGCCCCGTAGAACGTGATCGCGGCGGCGTGCAGCGACAGATCCCGACCACGTACCGGGCGGAACGCCGCCCGGGTGATTCGCCTCGTCCGATTCCACGCACCGCCCATCGCGCCTCAGTTCCCCGTCCGCTGCCCCGACAACCGCCCCTGTCACCGACGCCGCACCGGTCCTGTCGTCGGTTTGTTCACCGGTGCCGCGCCGCCTCTGTTACCGGCGCTGCGCCGGTCCTGTCGTCGGTGCCTGCTCGGCCGACCGTGGCGACCACCGGAACGGACTACCATCGCCGCCCATGACCGTCACGACGACCGACCGGCTGATCCTGCGTGAGTGGACCGACACACCGGCCGACCTGGCCCGCATCTACGACATCTACTCCCGCGACGAGGTGATGCGCTGGCTGGGCGGGGGAGCAGGCCGGCTCACCGAGCCCGGACAAGCCGCCGAGCGGTTGGCGGCCTGGCGGCAACGGTACGCCCCGTACGCCGGCCGGTACGGCATCTGGGCGATCCAGGTCCGGGACACCGATCAGGTGGCGGGCAGCGTCCTACTCAAGCCGCTACCGGGGCGAGACGGCCACACCCCGACCGAGGACATCGAGGTTGGCTGGCACCTGCACCCCGACTCCTGGGGCCACGGCTACGCCACCGAGGCGGCCCGCGCCGTGCTGGCGGCCGAGTTCGCCACCGACACCCGCCAGGTGTACGCCGTGGTGGCACCCGGGAACGAACGCTCGATGGCGGTGTGTCGGAGGCTCGGCATGACCCACCTGGGCCGGCGCACCGACTGGTACGGCGGCACCGAGGTGGAGACCTTCCTCCGGACCTCCCCCTGACGCCGAACGTCCGGCTCGACACCCGCGTCAACCATCCGGGCCATGGCACCGCCGTAGCCAGTTGACCGGTACGGTCCCGACGTACGACCAGCGCGGCCGGCTGATCCGGACCACCGACCCGGACACCGGCGCCACCACGATGACGTACGACCACCGGGACCGGCCACTGACCACCACCAACGCCCGTGGCATCACGGTGTGGAACGGGTACGACGAACTGTCCCGCCCCGGAGGTGGGTCGGTTCCTGTCCGCGGACCCGGTGCTGGACCGGACCGACCCGGTGCAGAACAACGGCTACACGTACGCCCACAACAACCCGGTCACCCACTCCGACCCGTCGGGTCTGTCGGTGGCGTTGACCGCGTCGGAGACGGCGGCGGCACTGGCCGGTGCAGGATTGTCGTCGGCGATGATCGCTCAAGCGCAGGCCAACATGGGCCGGTCGCTGATCTCGGTCATCCTCGACTCCGCGTGGTACATCCTCAAGGAGTTCATCGGCATCAACGACGCCCTGAACTGCTTCGGCGGCGGTGACATGTGGGCGTGCGGCAGCCTCATCCTCAACGCCATCCCCTGGACAAAGGTCGCCAAGATCCCAGCGGTGATCCGGGCGGTCAACCGGACGATCAACGCGATCCAGGCATGGCAGGCGGCGAAGCGGGCCGCCGAGGCAGTGCTGGCAACGGCGCGAGCTGCCGAGGCCGCCGCGTTGCAGGCCAAGAAGCTCGCCATCGAACGGGCCAAGAAGGCCGCCCAGGCGGCGAAGAAGAAGGCCGCCGACAAGGTCAACTCGACCAGCAACAAGGCGACCCAGTCGGCGAAGAAGACGGGTAACGCCCCGCAGAAGGAAGCCCAGGCCAAGTCCAACCCGAAGGGCTCGTCGGCAGCCTCCGGCGGTGCCGGCGGCAAGGACGGCGGCGGTGGCAAGGGCGGCGGCGGTGGCGGCAAGGGCGACTCGAAGCCGGGCGGTTCCTCCGGCGCCTCCAACCGCAGCAACGGCGGCTCCAGCGGCAACGATGGCGGGTCGTCGGGTGGCGAATCCTGCCCTATCAGCAACAGCTTCGTGCCGGGCACGCGGGTGCTCATGGCCGACGGCTCAACCAAGGCGATCGAGGACGTCAAGCCCGGCGACAAGGTAGTGGTCGCCGATCCGGAGACCGGTCGCACCGAGGTGGACACGGTCAGCGCCGCGATCACCGGCGACGGCGTCAAGGACCTGGTGAAGGTCGTCATCGACACCGACGGCGACCAAGGCTCGGAGACCGCCGAGGTCACCGCCACCGACGGCCACCCGTTCTGGGTACCCGAGCTGGGCGAGTGGATCGACGCTACCGACCTCCAGCCAGGCCAGTGGCTCCAAACCAGCGCTGGCACCTACGTCCAGATCACCGCGATCGACCGCTGGAGCGTCCCCCGCGCCACCGTCCACAACCTCACCGTCGCCAACACCCACACGTACTATGTGCTCGCCGGCAACACGCCAGTGCTCGTACACAACTGCGGGCCAGTTCCAAACAATCGACCCGGAGATCTGTCGCTGGAGCTGATGGAAGCAGATCTTGCGGGCATTTCACCTGTTGCAGCGGGCACTTCTGGCTTCTCGCGCGCGGCCTCGGGAAGTGGGGACTTTCTCTGGACAGTGAGGGAGGGAGGAGATCTGAATATGGTTGCTGCGGGGCGCGGCATCCATCACACGGTAGCCTCGGGTGGTGCTCCTGTTATGGCGGCAGGGCAAATCTCGTTCCGCAATGGTGCAATGACATCGTTCGACAACATGACGGGCCACTATACCCCGTGTTCTAGCTGTGCCGGCGCGTTCATTCAGCGGGGCGTGGACGCCTTTGGTGCGGCAGGTGTGCAAATTCCGCTAAGAGCTATTAGAGATTACGGCGGAAGGGCTCCGTAGTGGAAGCGCAATCAGAGTTGCAGGAACTTCGGGTGATCCCGCTCGACTCGCTCGGTGAGTGGCTGCGTGCTCGGTTCCCCCAACGGGTGTCGCCCCAGTGGTGGCAGGCGCTGTTCGAGTCGGTCGAATCGGCCGTGAGCCCGCTAAGGAACCTTGATCAAGATCAACGTATATCCGACCTGAAGCTCGGTGCTGTGGCTGCAATTCTGGCTGTCGAACGCCACGATATTGATGCGTCGTTGGGGGCGTACTGGTTGCTCAGGCTTGCGGCGGCAGCGGTCCGTCTCAACTTGCCGGTTAGTGAGTTGCCGGTCGTGCTAACGCCTGACGGTTCTGCGGCCTGGGCGCTGGAGCATGTTCCGTTGCCTCGAGACGAGGCAGTGGTAGCGGCTCAGGCTAGGAGAAGGCAGTACTTAGCCGCCGACGAATCCTTCTTCGCTCCTATCGGTGCTTCTTACGACTCCGGAAGCCAGGAGCCTGATGCTCAAGCGTCGGCGCTAAGGGGGGTTGAGAGGATTTTGTCCGCGCTGCCATGGATTGCCGATCACTTGACGAATCCAGAAATCCGTCGGGAAGTCCACGCTTGGCTCGGGATTGAGGGGCAGTTGTGACGGAAGGCTTTCAGTCGAACTCGTCACGGAACGTAGTGATCGAACCTCGATGTGCATCGCAGGGCGCTGTGGACCCTCTGTGTTGCCGTCAGGTGCGGGCCCACTGACCACCCGCAGATGAGCGCAGCGGAGCGGCAGGCCAAGGTGGACGTCCGGCTCCGTTAGGCAACGGCTGTTGGCTCGAGTGGTTCCCCCGAGCGCCGTACTACGACGTGATCCTCAGCGAGGCGGTGCTTCGTCGGCCGCTGCGTGACCGGTCGGCGATGGCCCGGCAACTCGACGCGCTGGTGGTGGCGAGCAGGCAGCACAACATCAAGATCCGGGTGCTTCCGTTGGCTGCCGGGCTGTTTCGGTCGGCCTTTACGGGCACCTTCACCATGCTCGACTTCCCGACCGAGGTGCGGGAGCCGGAGCCGACCACCATCTACATGGACGGTCCGTGCGGCGCGGTCTACCTCGACAAGCCGCACGAGATTCAGACCTACGAGGATCTGGCGCTCGCTCGGCGAACGGGCGCTCGATGGCGACGACTCCCGTGAGCTGATCACGGCGATCGCGAAGGAGATGACCCATGAGACGTGACGGGGTGTGGCGCACGTCGTCCCGGTCCGGCGGTAGCGGCGAGTGCGTCGAGGTGGCGGGGTTTGCCGACGCGGTCGGCGTACGCGACAGCAAGGACCGGCAGGGCGCGGAGCTGAGCTTCGGTCTCGAGAGCTGGACTCGGTTCGTCGCCGCCGCCCGCGCGGGCCAGTTCGACACCCCGCCCCTGAACCCGACGTGACCGCAAGCTGTGGGTGCGTTTCTTGCTCCCCCAACGACAAGAAACGCACCCACAGTCGGGCGGCTGACCTGCCGACCGGCCCAGCCCAGCCCTCTGCGTCTGGCGAGGCGACCGGATGGCCGAGCTGTTGAGTGACGTCCCGCCGTCTCGCCCGGTGAAGGGACCGTAGGCACGTCCGCCTGGCGGCGAGATTCCGGGCCGTTGTATCCAGCAGCTGAGCCAGATCGTCACAGCCGACCGGCCACGGAGACGGTAGGGCTTGATCGACATCGCTCGCCCCGGCTGCGTCGGACAGGCTGTGTGATGGCGTGCGGCGCGGGCTGTGCTGGCTAGGCTGAGCTGAGCAGAATGTCCCGCTGAGGGGGTGAGCCCGGATGGCCCAGGCTGCGTACGCGCCCGAGCCTGCGCCGGACGCTGGCGCGGACGACCGGCCCGCCGGGCCGTCGTTCGACGTGCTGCGGTGGCACGACGAGCCGTGGACTGCGCAGCTCGCCCTCGACCTGTTGCCGGAGACCAACGGCCCCAAGGTTGAGGTCCTGAGCGGAAGCGTGATCGTGACACCCCACGCCGGATATGACCACCAGGATGCCGAGCTTGATCTCGCGTACCTGTTGAAGCAGGCTGCCCGGAAGGCCAAGCTGTGGCTCTACGCGGAGGCGAACGTCGTCTCCGGGCAGGATCTGTTCATCCCCGACCTCGTCGTGCTGCGCGTTCCCGGAGGGGGCCGCACGACCATGGACATCAGGCATGCCGTTCTGCTCGGCGAGGTCGTGTCGCCCGGCAACCGGCGGAAGGACATCATCGATCGTCCGCGCGAGTACGGCACGGCTGGCGTGCCCTTCTTCCTCCGGGTCGACCTGCGTAACCGAGTCCCCACCATCGCACTGTTCGAGCTGATCGACGGCGAGTATCGGCCGGTGGCCGCCGCTGCGGCCGGAAGCACCTTCGTGATGCGGGAGCCGTTCGAGTTCTCGATCGATCCGGCTGACCTGCTCGGCGAGGAAGCTCCGTTGGAAGAGGAGAACCCTCCGAGCGAGGAGAGCTGACGGTAGCTCGTTGTTAACAAGGGGCCCTTCCTCTACCGCAGGCGTTAATAAGGTGCCCTTCCTTCTCGCCCAGCGGGCGTGGGGGAGAATGGCGGTGTGACGTCCCCCCGTGATTTTGTGCTGCTGGGTTGTACCGGGTCGATCGGTACGCAGGCCATCGACATCGTGCGGCGCAACCCGGACCGGTTCCGGGTGGTGGCGCTGGGTGCCGGTGGCGGCAACGTCGGCCTGCTCGCCGCCCAGGCGCTCGAACTCGGTGTCGAGGCGGTCGGGGTGGCCAAGGCGTCCGCCGCGCAGGATCTTCAGCTGGCGTTCTACGCGGAGGCGAGTCGGCGGGGCTGGGCCTCCGGGGAGTTCAAGCTGCCCAAGATCGTGGCCGGGCCGGAGGCGATGACCGAGCTGGCGCAGTGGCCGTGTGACGTCGTACTCAACGGGGTGGTGGGGTCGCTCGGGCTCGCGCCGACCCTGGCGGCGCTGCGGGCCGGGCGTACGCTCGCGTTGGCCAACAAGGAGTCGCTGGTGGCCGGCGGCTCGCTGGTCAAGGCCGCGGTGACGCGGCCGGAGCAGATCGTCCCGGTGGATTCGGAGCATTCGGCGCTGGCCCAGTGCCTGCGCGGCGGTACCCGGGGGGAGGTACGTCGGCTGATCGTCACCGCCAGTGGTGGGCCGTTCCGGGGCAAACGGCGCGACGAGCTGACGGCCGTCACGCCTGAGCAGGCCCTCGCCCACCCGACCTGGAACATGGGGCCGGTCGTCACGATCAACTCGGCGACGATGGTCAACAAGGCGCTGGAGGTGATCGAGGCGCACGAGCTGTTCGACGTGCCGTACGCCGACATCACCGTGATGGTGCACCCCCAGTCGGTGATCCACTCGATGGTGGAGTTCGTCGACGGGTCGACGCTGGCGCAGGCCAGCCCGCCGGACATGCGGCTGCCGATCGCGCTGGGCCTCGGCTGGCCGGACAGGGTGCCCGAGGCTGCCGCCGCCGTCGACTGGACGAAGGCGCACACCTGGGAGTTCGCGCCGCTGGACGACGAGGCGTTCCCGGCGGTGGCGCTGGCCAAGGCGGCCGGTGAGGAGGGCCGGTGCCGACCGGCGATCTACAACGCGGCCAACGAGGAGTGCGTGGCGGCGTTCGTCGCCGGGCGACTGCCGTTCTTGGGCATCGTCGACACGTTACGGCGCGTGCTGGACGAGGCTCCCGATTTCGGTGAACCGGGTACCGTCGAGGACGTACTCGAAGCCGAGTCGTGGGCGCGCGCACACGCGCAGGAGATCATCGCTGCTGCGGTGGAAGGAGCTTGATGTCGTTCGCGTTCGGGGTGGTGCTGTTCGCCCTCGGCATTCTCATCTCGGTCAGCCTGCACGAGGCCGGGCACATGCTCACCGCCAAGGCCTTCGGCATGAAGGTCACCCGCTACTTCGTCGGCTTCGGCCCCACCGTCTTCTCGTTCAAGCGGGGCGAGACCGAGTACGGCCTCAAGGGCATCCCCCTCGGCGGCTTCTGCAAGATCGTCGGCATGACGCCGCAGGACGACGACGTCGAGCCGGGCGACGAGAAGCGGGCCATGTGGCGTTACCCGGTGTGGAAGCGCACCATCGTGATGTCCGCCGGGTCGGTGACCCACTTCGGGTTGGCGATCTTCGCGGCCTGGCTGGCGGCGATGACCTTCGGCCTGCCCAACCCCGACTTCCCGCGCGACGAGCAGCAGATCCGCGCCGAGCCCGCGGTGGTCGCCATCCAGGACTGCGTCCTGCCGGACACCACCTACCGGGAGTGCACCGAGAGTGACGCGCCCAGCCCGGCCGGGGCGGCCGGGCTCCAGAACGGTGACCGGATCACCTCGATCAACGGCACCCCGATCAACAACTACGGCGAGCTGCTGACCACGCTGCGGGCGACCACCCCGGGCAGCACCGCCGACATCGGGTACGAGCGCGACGGTCAGCCCGGCACCACCACGGCCACGCTGGCCACCACCAAGCGCCCGCCGATCGACAACCCGGACGGCCCGGTCACCGAGGTCTCCGCGCTCGGTGTCGGTCTGGTCCTGAGCACCCCGGGCCTGGTCTCCTACGGTCCGGTGGAGGCCGTCGGCGCGACCGGCACCTTCATCGGCGACATGGCGGTGGCCACCGCGCAGGCGTTGCAGCGGCTGCCGGAGAAGATCCCCGCGCTGTGGAAGGCCATCGTCGGCGGCGAGCGGGACATCGACACCCCGATCAGCGTGGTCGGCGCGAGTGTCCTCGGTGGCGAGGCGGTGGCCAACAACGCCTGGGAAATCTTCATCATGCTGTTCATCTCGCTGAACTTCTTCATCGGGGTGTTCAACCTGCTGCCGCTGCTGCCGCTGGACGGTGGCCACATCGCCATCGCCTGGTTCGAACGGGCCCGCTCCTGGCTCTACGCGCGGCTGCGTCGGCCCGATCCGGGCCGCGTCGACTACTTCAAGCTGATGCCCTTCACGTACGTGGTGATCCTGATCGGTGGTGTGTTCACCCTGCTCACCATCACCGCGGACGTGGTCAATCCGATCACCCTCTTCCCAAAGTGAGTGCCTGAAGTGACCGCTGTCAGTCTCGGTATGCCGCCCGTACCGCCGCCGCCGCTCGCGCCCCGCCGGGCCAGCCGCCAGATCATGGTCGGGTCCGTGCCGGTCGGCGGCGGCGCGCCGGTGTCGGTGCAGTCGATGACCACCACGTTGACCGCTGACGTCAACGCCACCCTTCAGCAGATCGCGGAGTTGACGGCCTCCGGATGTCAGATCGTCCGGGTCGCCGTGCCCAGCCAGGACGACGTGGAGGCGCTGCCGGCGCTTGCGAAGAAGTCGCAGATCCCGGTGATCGCGGACATCCACTTCCAGCCGAAGTACGTCTTCGCCGCGATCGACGCCGGTTGCGCGGCGGTGCGGGTCAACCCGGGCAACATCCGCCAGTTCGACGACAAGGTCGCCGAGATCGCGGCGGCGGCCTCCGCAGCCGGTACGCCGATCCGGATCGGCGTCAACGCCGGTTCACTGGACAAGCGCCTGCTCGCCAAGTACGGCAAGGCGACCGCCGAAGCGCTGGTCGAGTCGGCGCTGTGGGAGTGCTCGCTGTTCGAGGAGCACGGCTTCCGGGACATCAAGATCTCGGTCAAGCACAACGACCCGGTGGTGATGATCCGGGCGTACCGGCAGCTCGCCGAGCAGTGCGACTACCCGCTGCACCTGGGCGTCACCGAGGCGGGCCCGGCGTTCCAGGGCACCATCAAGTCGGCGGTCGCCTTCGGTGCGCTGCTGGCCGAGGGCATCGGGGACACCATCCGGGTGTCGCTCTCCGCGCCGCCGGTCGAGGAGATCAAGGTCGGCAGCCAGATCCTGGAGTCGCTCGGGCTGCGCGAGCGCGGCCTGGAGATCGTCTCCTGCCCGTCCTGTGGGCGGGCCCAGGTGGACGTCTACAAGCTGGCCGAGGAGGTCACCGCCGGTCTGGAAGGGCTGCCGGTGCCGCTGCGGGTCGCCGTGATGGGCTGCGTGGTCAACGGACCGGGCGAGGCCCGGGAGGCCGACCTCGGGGTGGCCTCCGGCAACGGCAAGGGGCAGATCTTCGTCAAGGGCCAGGTCATCAAGACCGTGCCCGAGGGGCAGATCGTGGAGACCCTGATCGAGGAAGCGCTGCGGTTGGCCGACGAGATGGGCGCGGAGCTGCCCGAGGAGCTGCGCGACCTGGTTCCCGGCGCCACCGTCACCGTGCACTGACGACGCGACGAACACGAGGGCGGTCACCCCACCGGGTGGCCGCCCTCGACGCGTACCGACCTCACTCGGATTCGGCGAGGATCGCGTACAGCTTGCGGCGGGTCTCGTCGAGCACCTGGGCGGCGCGTTCCCGCTGGTCGTCGGTGCCGGTCATCATCACCTGGCGTAGCGCGTGCATGGCCTGCATGGAGGCGTTGCGGATGTCGTGCCAGCTGTTGATGGTGTCTTCGGCGACCTCGGCCCAGGGCGGCGTCTGGGCCGCCTCGTCAGCCTCGGCTCGACCCTGATCGGTGAGGGTGAACCGCTTACGGCCACCGCCGGTGTCCTCGGTGGCGGCGACGACACCCTCGTCCTCCAGCAACTGGAGGGTCGGGTAGATCGAGCCGGGGCTGGGCCGCCAGCTTCCGCCGGTGCGGGAGTCGATCTCCTGGATCATCTCGTAGCCGTGCATCGGCCGCTCGGTGAGGAGGGCCAGCACCGCGTTGCGGACGTTGGGTCGGCGTCCCCGACCTCGTCCGCGACCGCCCCGCCCGTGCCCGAACGGCGGCCCTGCCGCGAAGGGCGGGAAACCGAATCCGCGCATCCGGCCCTCGTGTAGGGCGTGCCCACGTCGATGGAAATTCAAGGCTGTCTCCTTCTCTGGACTATCACTGATGCATCAACGATATATCGCCAACACAACGCCGACAACCCACTTCCCCGCGCGCCTGCCCACCCCGCCGTGTTGACCAAGAAGTTTGCGTCGGGATTCGCCCCCGAAGCCGACCAAAACTTCTTGATCAACGTGGGTTGAGGGGTGGGTGGGCGTCTGGCGGCGCGTGGTGGGGGAGATCTGGCAGGCTGGTAACCGTGCTGACGGCGCCGGTGCGGCAACTCGGGGAATCGGAACGGCGCGCGGTCGAGCGACTGCTCGATCTCGACCCGTACGCGAGCGCACAGGTCGCGGAGCGGGTCGCCGCGCGCGGGCTGGCCTGGTGGCGGGCCGAGGGGCGGGTCCTGGGGTACGGCTCCCGCCGGCACCTCGAATCGGTCTGCTGGCTCGGCGGAAACCTCACCCCGGTGCTGGCCGGGCCGCAGGCCATCGCCGCCTTCGCTGACCTGCTCTCGGGCGAGGAACGGCTCTGCTCCTCGATCGTCGGGCGGGCCGACGCCGTGCTGCAACTCTGGGATCGCCTCTCCGACAGTTGGGGACCGGCCCGCGACGTACGCCCCAACCAGCCGTTGCTGGTCACCGGCGAGCTGCCGCCGGTCCCCGCCGACCCGGAGGTGCGCCGGGTGCGCAGCGGTGAACTCGACCGCCTCTTCCCAGCCGCGGTGGCGATGTACACCGAGGAGGTCGGCGTCTCACCACTGGCCGACGACGGAGGGCGCGGGTACCGGCGGCGGGTCACCGAGATGATCCGCTCCGGCCGGGCGTACGCCCGCTTCGTCGACGACCGGGTGGTCTTCAAGGCCGAACTAGCGGTCGTCACCCGGCGCACCGCCCAGGTGCAGGGTGTGTGGGTGGCGCCCGACTGGCGGGGGCGGGGGATCGCCACCGCCGCGATGGCGGCGGTGGTCAGCGACGCGCTGGCCCGGGTCGCCCCGACGGTCAGCCTCTACGTCAACGACTTCAACCTGCCCGCCCGGCGCGTCTACGAGCGCTGCGGCTTCCGCTCCGTCGGCACCCTGGCCACCGTCCTGTTCTGAGCCACCGGCGAGCCTCCTCGAACACGCGCTGCGCCACGGCGAGGCTCCTCGAACAGCTACCGGGGGTGGGTTCCGCCCCGGCGTAAATGCGTTGAGCCGGGCGGCCGGGCGAAGCAGGCTGGAGGTACCGCCCCACCCGACCGGAGGAACCGACCCATGCGCCTGCTCCGTGACCTGTGGGGCACCTCCTCACGTCGGATGACCCTGGTGGTCGTCCTGATCCTGCTCGGCGGCATCGGTCAGGCGGCCAGCGCCGCGCTCGCCGGACCGGTGCTGCTGCATCGCTCCGTCGGCTTCTTCGTGCTGCTGTCGGTGGCGCTGGTCGCGTCGGTGGGCAGCGACTTGGTGATCAGTCTGGTGATGGCCGGGGTCACCGCGGACTGGTCCGCCGACCTGCGTCGCCGACTCTGCCGGGTGGCCCTGGGCCAACCGGTGCCCGCCCTGGAGACGACCCCGGTGGGGGAGATGCTCGACCGGATCGACGGCGACGTGTACGACGTCGCGTCGGGGGTGCGCGGTCCGGGCGTGCGGTTGGCCCAGGCGGTGGCCGTCGGCCTGCTGTCCACGCTGGTGGCGCTCACCGTCTGGTGGCCGGCGGGAGTCGGCATGCTGCTGCTCTGCGTCTCGCTCGCGGTGGCGCTGCGGCGCCCGGCCGCCCAGATCGCCCCCGCCCGGATGCAGGAGGAGGCGGCCTGGTCGGACCTCGCGGCGGTGATGGAGGAGTCGATCCACGGCCAGGACGACGTACGCACCAGCCTGGCCCGGCCGTACGTGCTGCGGCTGTACGCCAGCCGGGCGGCCGAGGTGCTGCGCCGTGGGCTCCGGGTGTGGCAGATGTCGGCGCGGGTCAACACCGTCGCGGCCGGGGTGACCCGGATCGGGGTGGTCCTGGTGGTGCTCGGCGGGGTGTGGGCGCTGACCACCGGCCGGGTCGACGCCGCCCGGATGACCGCGATCTGGCTGCTCGCGCTCTCCCTCGGCATGACCGTCGAACACGTCAGCCGGATGGTGCCGGAGGTGCAGTACGCGCTCGGCGCGTGGGGGCGGGTCCAACTGCTCTCGGCCGCCGCGCAGGAACCCGACGGCGGTGCCACCCCCAGCGACGGCGACCTGGTCATCCAGGGCCTGACCTACCGCTACCCGAGCGGCGGTGCGGACGCCGAGCGCCCTCCGGCGTTGCGCGACATCGACCTGACCTTCGTGCGAGGCCGCTCGTACGCCCTGGTCGGCCGGACCGGGTCGGGCAAGTCCACGCTGGCCAAGGTGCTCACCCGGGCGGTCGACGTGCCACCCGGAACGGTCCTGCTCGGCGGGCGCGACGTGCTCGACCTCGACGTCGAGCAGCTGCGCCAGTGGATCGCCGTGGTGCCGCAGCGTACCGAGATCCTCGCCGGCACACTCGCCGAGAACGTGGCGCTGTTCGACCCGGAGCTGCTCGACGCCGCCGCCCGAGCCCTCGACGAGTTGGGGCTGGGCACCTGGGTCGCCGAGCTGCCCGCCGGGTTGGACACCCGCCTCGGTGAGGGCGGTCACGTGCTCTCGGCCGGTCAGGAACAGCTGGTCGCCTTCGCCCGGATCCTGGTCCGTGACCCGCACGTGGTGATCCTCGACGAGGCCACCGCCCGACTCGACCCGGTCACCGAGACGCGGGTGCAACAGGCCACCGAACGCCTGCTGCGGGACCGCATCGGCATCGTCATCGCTCACCGGCTGTCGTCGGTGAGTCGCTGCGACGAGGTGGTGGTGCTGGCCGACGGCGCGGTGGTCGAGGCCGGCCCGCTGGCCGAGTCGCGGCGCTTCGCCGAACTCGTCGCCGCCGGGCACGCGGGCGGTGTCGTCGGCGACGCCGACGAAGCGGGTGCCTCCGGCGACGCCGGCCTTGAGCTGCTGGCCGGGGCGGACTGGACGCGGGGGGAACCGGTACTGGTCGGGGCCCGTGCGGCGGAGGCGACGGTGGCAGCCGATGCCGGTACTCCGGCGGGCCGGGTCGTGGAGAGCTTCGCGGCACCCGGCCCGTCGGGCGGCACCGATCCGCTGGCCGCCGCCCGGACGAACCCACCGACCGGGGCCGTCGCCGGTGCTCCCGTACCGGTGGTCGGACCCGAGCCGGTCGAGCCGGCGGCGGGCCGGGAGACCGGCGGACACGAGGTGGGCGGACGCCAGCCCGCTGCGGCCACGGCCGACGGGCGGGGCGATCAGCTGCCCGCGTCCCGGGCCCGGACGCTGCGGGAGATCTTCCGGCTCTGCCTGAACGACCCCCGGTACGGCGCGGCGGCGGTGGGCATCTTCGCCGTGCTGGCGATCCTCGGGCTGGACGGGCCGGTGCTCGCCTGGCTCTGGGCCGACGTGGTCGACGGCACCGGCGACCCCTGGCTACCCGCCCTGGGCATCGCCGTCGGACTCGTCGTCGGCATCCCGTCGTACTACTGGACCCACCTGTGGTTCCCGGCCTGGTGGGTACGGCAGATGCTGCGCATCAGCGCCCGCCTCGTGTACGGGCAGACCGGGCCGCGCCGGGTCAGCCGGCACACCCCTGCCGAGGTGGTGGCCCAGGGCGGGGACACCGAGCGGGTGGTCCAGCTCGCCGACAACGTGCTCGACCAGACCGTCGGTCTGGTCCTGCTGGTCGCCATGACCCTGATCACCGACAGCGTGGTGCCGGGACTGTTCTTCCTCGGCACGATGGTGCTCTCCGGAGTGGCGGCCACGGCGTTCGGGCCGAGGCTGGAGCGGGCGGCGCGGGAGACCGTCACGGCGCGGGCGGCCTTCGCCACCGCGCTGGTCTCCACGCTGTCGGCGGCCCGTACGGTGAAGTTGGCCGGTGCCACCCGCCCGGTGCTGACCCACCTCGCGAACCTCGACACGGTACGCAGCGAACGGCAACGCCACGAGATCGCCGTACAGGTGTGGGCGCGTTCCACCCCGGCGCTGGCCAGCGGGCTGCTGCCGATCGGCGTGTGGGCGTTGTTCCTGGCCGGTGGACTCTCCACCGGGGCGACCCTGGTCGCGGTCGCCACGCTGGGCGCGGCGCGCTGGTTCGCCTGGACCACCGCCTCGTTGATCTCGCAGGTGCCGTCGGCGCGGGTGTGGACCCGACGGACGGCGGAGATGACCGGGATCGAGGCATACTCGGCGCGGGTGCCCGGGGTCGACCTGGCCGCCGGTACCGCCCCGGCCCCGACGACGCCACCGCGTACCCCGTTGCGTCGGCTGGAGCTGGTCGGTTTCGGCGTCCGGCACACCGACGGCTTCACTGCCGTACGCGACGTGGACCTGACCGTGCAGCGTGGCCAGCTGGTCCTCGTGGTCGGGCCGGTCGGTTCGGGCAAGTCGTCGCTGCTGCGGGCACTGGCGGGAATCGCCCCGCACACCGGTGTGCTCACCTGGAACGGGGAGCCGGTGACGGAACCGGAGCTGTTCCTCCGGCCCAACCAGGTCGGCTACGTCGGCCAGTTGCCCCGGGTGCTCTCCGGCACGGTCGCCGACAACATCACCCTCGGCCATCAGGTGGACGCCGCGCACGCGGTCAGCACCGCCCAGCTCGAACCCGACCTGGCCGCCACCGGCAGTGGACTCGGCCTGCTCATCGGGCACAAGGGCACCCGGTTGTCCGGCGGGCAGCTGCAACGGTTGGCGTTGGCCCGGGCGTTGGCTCCGCGTACCGAGCTGCTGGTGGCCGACGACGTCTCCTCCGCGCTGGACGTCACCACCGAGCTGGCGCTGTGGCAGGCGTTGCGTGACCGGGGTGTCACGGTGGTCGGTTCCACCTCGAAACGGGCCGCGCTGGTGCGCGCCGACCATGTGGTGGTGCTGGTCGGCGGCACGGTGGCCGCCCAGGGTCCGTGGCGTGACCTGGAACAGCGCTGGGGACACCTCGCAGGCTGAGCGGCGGCCGTGCCCTGCTGCACCGGTCACCGCACTAGATCCGCACGGTCCGGCTGCCTCGGTCGTCACCGGGGCAGCCGGACCCGTCGGTCAGGCCGCCCGCAGGTACGGGTTCGGCCAGCTGGGGGTGGCGCCCAGCTTGGCGGCGGCCTGCTGCGGCCAGTACGGGTTGCGCAGCAGTTCCCGGCCGAGCAGTACCAGGTCGGCCTCGTCGTCGGCGACGATCGCCTCGGCCTGCTCCGGTTCCACGATCAGGCCGACCGCGCCGGTGGGCACCCGCGCCTCGCGGCGGATCTGGGCGGCCAGCGGCACCTGGTAGCCGCGCCCGACCGGCACGCTGGCCGAAGGCGACGCCCCACCGGAGGAGCAGTCGATCAGGTCCACCCCGGCGGCGGCGAGTTCGGTGGCGAGGGCCACGCTGTCCTCGACCGTCCAGCCGCCCGGCACCCAGTCGGTGGCCGAGATCCGGGCCAGCAACGGCACGTCCTCGCCGACGGCGGCGCGCACCGCCCGGGCCACCTCCAGCGTCAGCCGCATCCGCCCGGCCCGGTCCCCGCCCCAGCCGTCGGTGCGGTGGTTAGTCAGCGGGGAGAGGAACTCGTGCAGCAGGTAGCCGTGTGCGGCGTGGATCTCCACGACGGCGAAGCCGGCCGCCACCGCCCGTACGGCGGACTCGGCGAACGCCGTGACGACCTCGGCGATCCCGGCGTCGTCCAGGGCTGTCGGCACCCGGTACTCCGGCACGAACGGCTCAGCGGTGGGGCCGACCGGCGTCCAGCCGCCCGCGGCGTCCGGCACCCCACCCCGGCGTGACTCCCACGGCCGGTACGTCGACGCCTTGAACCCGGCGTGCGCCAGCTGCACCGCGGGCACCGCGCCGTGCGCGGCCACGAAACCGGTGACCGGCCGCCAGGCGTCGACGTGCCGGTCGGACCACAGCCCGGTGTCCTGCGGACTGATCCGCCCCTCCGGCACCACGGCGGTCGCCTCGGTCATCACCAGCGCCGCGCCACCGATCGCCCGGGTGCCGAGATGCACCAGGTGCCAGTCGGTGGGCAGGCCGTCGGGCCCGGCACTGTACTGGCACATCGGTGCCAGCGCGATCCGGTTGGGCAGGGTGACAGTCCGCAGCGTCAGCGGCGTGAACAACGCACTCATCAGGCCATCCTCTCCCGATGACGGGACCTCAGCGCCGACGGTGGACTGTGGGCTCGGGCACTGCCGACGCTCCGTCGTCGCGCGCCACCGTGGGGTCGCGTACCGCCAACTGCACCGCCGTGGCCAGGGCCCAGCCGACGACGACCAGCAGCAGCAGCCGTTCCAGCACCCCGACCAGCGAACTGCGGCCGACCAGCAGCATCGCCAACGCGATCGCGCCCGCGAGTGGCAACGCCACCGCCGCCGCGACGACACCGGTACGCCGCAGGGGACGTCGCGCCACCGGCGAGAAGGCGACCGCCAGCATCGTGAGGACCACCGCCGCGACCGCGACAATGCTCGCCGCACCGTGCACCAGATCCGCCACGGTGGCCTTCTCGAACGGCGGCAGCGGGCAGCCCGCGCTGCACGTCACCGTTGCGGACAGCACCGTGTACAGACTCGCCGCCGCGAGTAGCGTCACCGCGACCCGCAGCGCCGGGTCGGCGCGGCCCGCCACCGCGCCGCGCAACGCGACGGCGAGCAGCAGCAGCGCACCGGCCAGGGCGAACACCCCGCTCCGGTACGTCCAGGCGTAGTCGCTGTCGACGACACCGGCCTCACTCACGTACCCGGCCAGACCCGGGCCCGGCCCGGCGACCACGGCGAGTGTCACCGCGACCGTGCCGGCCACGGCGCAGAGCGCGGCGACCAGCGCGGCGAGCCGCCGCACGGGCCATCGGGCGGCCACCGGCGGCTCAGCCACGCCCGTGCGGTGTCGTCCAGCCGCCCAGATCCGGCCCGAGCGGGACGATGCCGGTCGGGTTGATCTCGTGGTGGGTGGCGTAGTAGTGCCGCTTGATGTGGTCGAAGTCCACCGTCTCCCCGAAACCGGGGGTCTGGAACAGGTCCCGGGCGTACGCCCACAGCACCGGCATCTCGGTGAGTTTCTGCCGGTTGCACTTGAAGTGTCCGTGGTACGCCACGTCGAAGCGGACCAGCGTGGTGAACAGGCGCACGTCCGCCTCGGTGATCGAGTCACCCATCAGGTAACGCTGGTCGGCCAGCCGCGCCGACAACGCGTCCAACCGCGCGAACAACGCCTCGTACGCCTCGTCGTACGCCTGCTGCGAGGTGGCGAAACCGCAGCGGTAGACGCCGTTGTTGACGTCCCGGTGGATCTCGGCCATCAAGACGTCCATCTCCGGGCGCAGCTCGACCGGGTAGAGGTCCGGCGCGTCGGGCGCGTGCAGCCGCCGCCACTCGGTGGACAGGTCCAGGGTCAGCTGTGGGTAGTCGTTGGTGACCACCCGGCCGGTACGCGTGTCGATCAGCGCCGGCACGGTGACCCGACCGGTGTAGTCCGGATCCGTGGCCAGGTACGCCTCGGAGAGGAAGCCGATGTCGAGCACCGGATCGAATCCGTCCTGGTCGAGGGTGAAACGCCAGCCGCGCTCGTCCCGGATCGGGTCGACGGTGCCCAACGAGATGGCGTCGGCCAGCCCGAGCAGGTTACGCACGATCAGCGCCCGGTGCGCCCACGGGCAGGCCCGGCACCAGATCAGCCGGTAGCGGCCCGACTCCAACGGCCAGCGGTCCTGATCGTCCGGCCCACCGCCGAGCGGCGAGGTCGAGCGCGGGGTGACCCGACCGGTGAACCGGTTGGGTTGGCGGACGAACGCTCCGCCGCCGCTGGTTTCCGCGCTGAACTGGGCTCGTGCCATGCCCACAACCTATCCGCACCCGCCGGGGATATCCTGGCCGTCGGCGCGGACCCCGTGGGACCCGAGGACGCACCGCTTACGCCCCTTCCGACCCCCCGAAGGATTCGCGATGACCGTGGCATACCTGGTGGCTGGTGTCCGCACCCCGTTCGGCCGGTACGCAGGCGCGCTCGCCGGCGTACGCCCCGACGATCTGGCCGCCCACGTGATCCGCGAACTGGTCGCGCGGCACCCGTCGGTGGACTGGGCGCGTACCGACGATGTGGTGCTGGGCTGTGCCAACCAGGCCGGTGAGGACAACCGTAACGTGGCCCGGATGGCGGCGCTGCTCGGCGGGCTGCCCGAGCAGGTGCCCGGCAGCACGGTCAACCGGCTCTGCGGCTCCGGCCTGGACGCCCTGGCCACCGCTGCCCGCTCGATCGTCGCCGGTGAGGCCGACCTCGTCGTCGCGGGCGGGGTGGAGAGCATGAGCCGGGCGCCGTTCGTCATGCCGAAGGCCACCACCGCGTTCTCCCGATCCGCCGAGGTGTACGACACCACGATCGGATGGCGGCTGGTGAACCCGTTGATGGAGCGCGGCTGGGGCGTCGACTCGATGCCCGAGACGGCGGAGAACGTGGCCGCCGAGTACGGCGTGGACCGCCTCGCGCAGGACGAGTTCGCGTACCGCTCGCAGTTGCGGGCCGCCAAGGCCCAGGCCGACGGTCTGCTGGCCGAGGAGATCGTGCCGGTGACCGTGCCCGCTGGGCGGCGGGAGACCCGGCTGGTCGAGGTCGACGAGCATCCCCGACAGACCTCGCTGGAGAAGTTGGCCGCGCTGCCCACCCCGTTCCGGGACGGCGGCACGGTGACCGCCGGTAACTCCTCGGGCGTCAACGACGGTGCGGTGGCTCTGCTGGTCGCCTCGGAGGCGGCGGTCGCCGCGTACGGCCTCACTCCGCTGGCCCGGGTCAGCGGCACGGCGGCGGCCGGGGTGGCCCCCCGGGTGATGGGCATCGGTCCGGTCCCGGCGACCCGGCGGTTGCTCGACCGGCGCGGGTTGACCCTGGCCGACATCGACGTGGTCGAGTTGAACGAGGCTTTCGCCGCCCAGTCCGTCGCGGTGCTGCGCGAACTCGGCCTGCCCGAGGACGCCGAGCACGTCAACCCGAACGGCGGGGCCATCGCGCTGGGCCACCCGCTCGGGGCCAGCGGCGCCCGGCTCGCGCTGACCGCCGCGCTCGAACTGCGCCGACGCGGTGGGCGGCGGGCGCTGGCCACCATGTGCATCGGGGTGGGGCAGGGTATCGCGCTGCTGCTGGAGTCCGTCTGACACCGCCGGCCTCGGGGAAAGATCAGGAAAGAACGTTGTGGATCTGCCCCCGCGTCACCGACCGGCCTAGAGTGGGCACCATCACACGATCCACGGCGATGACGTGAGGTGCAGCAAGTGCAGAAGCCGGACGGACTTCCCGCCGAGATCGACCTCTCCCGGCCCAGCGCGGCACGGGTCTACGACTACTTCCTCGGCGGTGCCCACAACTTCGAGATAGATCGGCAACTGGCCGAGCAGATCGCGGCCATGACGCCGAACCTGCCGGCGACCATGCGGGCCGGGCGGGAGTTTCTCCGCCGGGCCATGCGTACCCTGCTCGACGACGGTATCGACCAGTTCCTGGACATCGGTTCCGGCATCCCCACGGTCGGCAACGTGCACGAGGTCGCCCAGGCCGCCAACCCGAAGGCCCGGGTCGTCTACGTCGACATCGACCCGGTGGCGGTGGCGCACAGCCGGGAACTGCTCGCCGACAACGCGTTGACCGGTGTGATCCACGCCGACCTGCGGGATCCGGAGCGGATCCTGTCCGAGGCCCGCGCGTTGGAGCTGCTCGACTTCGACCGACCGCTGGGCATCCTGCTCGCCGGGGTGGTGCACTTCGTGCCGGACGTCGACCGGCCCGGTGACATCCTGGCCACCCTGCGCGCCGCCGCCGCGCCCGGCAGCTACCTGGTGATCTCGCACTCGACCTTCGAGGACCAGCCGCAGGAGATGCTGGACGCGCAGCGGCTGTCGGCGCGAACCGCCACCGAGATAACGCTGCGCTCGCGGGTTGAGATCACCGGGTTCTTCGGCGACTGGACCATTGTGGAGCCCGGGGTCGTGCACATGGAGCTGTGGCGACCCGATTCGCCCTCCGAGACGACCGCCGACGGTCCGCGCTTCGGTGCCTTCGGCGGTGTCGCCCGGAACGACCAGACCGTCGGCTGACCGGGATGGCCGCCGTGGGTGACTCCGGCGGGAAGTCCGTCGACCTGGCGGGTGCCCGGCGGTACGCCGCCGACTGGGCGCAGGCGGTGCACCGGCTCGGGTTCGTGCCGTTGAGCGTGGCCGAGACCGAGGAACTGCTGTACGCGCACACCCTCCGGTTGGCGGCGGTGCTGCTCGACACCGAGGCACCGGCACCGGCGGTCGAGGCGGTCGGCCGGTCCCTGGTCGACGCGCACCTCACCGAACCGGGCGTGGTCGAGTGGTCGGTGCGTACGCTCAGCGACCGATTCCGCACCGAGGTGCTCGCCGACGCGGCCGGGCGGCCGGGACTCGACGCCCGGATCGCGGCGATGCAGGGCGCGCTGGCGGCCGGTTTCGCCCGTGCGCTGCGGGAGCGGACCTTCCGCCAGCAGGAGGGGATCGCCCGCGCCATGTGGCAGGCGCGCGATGACGCCGAGCAGGCGTTGCGCGACAGCGAGGCCCGGTTCCGGGCCGTCTTCGACGGTGCCGCGATGGGCATCGGTATCGCCGGGGTCGACGGGACGATCATCGACGTCAACCAGGCCTTCGCCGACATGCTCGGCTACTCGGTCGACGAGCTGCGACAGATCAACGTGGCGTCGCTGTTCCACGCCGACGACGCGGCCGGTCTGTGGGAGCTCTACCAGGAACTGATCGAGGGCAAACACGACGCGGTCCGGGTCGAGAAGCGCTACTACCGCAAGGACGGCAGTGCCGTCTGGACGGACCTGGCGGTGTCCCTGATCCGCCACGACGACGGTCGGCCCCGGTTCACCGTGGCCGTGGTCGAGGACATCACCGAACGGTACGAACTCCAGCAACGGCTGCGATTCCAGGCGCTGCACGACCCGCTGACCGGCCTGCCGAACCGGACGCTGTTCTTCGACACGCTGTCCAGCCTGGTGGAGCTCACCGACCCGCCCGGGTCGGTGTCTGCTTCCTCGACCTGGACGGGTTCAAGGCGATCAACGACAGCCTCGGGCACGCCCTCGGTGACCGGCTGCTCGTGATGATCGCCCAGCGGCTGGCCGACTGCGTGTCCGAGCAGGGCTTCCTGGTCGCCCGGATGGGTGGCGACGAGTTCGTCATCCTGGTCGACCGGGTCACCGCCGTCGAGGACGTGATCGCCGTCGCCGACTCGGCGCTGGCCGCCGTCTCCACGCCGGTGTGCGTCGGCGACCAGCAGTTGGTGGTCTCGGCGAGCATCGGCATCGTCGACTCGGCCGTCGCCGGCACCAGCGTCGCGGACCTGATGAAGGCCGCCGACGCCACCCTGTACTGGGCGAAGGCGGAGGGCCGCGACCGGTGGGCGGTCTACGACCCGGAGCGCAGCGCCCGGGACATCGCCCGGTCGGCGTTGGCCGCCGGGTTGCCGGTGGCCCTGGACCGGGGCGAGTTCGTGCTGCACTACCAGCCGATCGTGTCCCTGCTCGACGGCCGCATGTTGGCCGTCGAGGCGCTCGTCCGCTGGCAGCATCCACACCTGGGGCTGATCGGCCCGGACCGGTTCATCGGGCTCGCCGAGGAGACCGGCCTGATCGTCCGGCTCGGTGAGTGGGTGCTGCGGCAGGCGTGTGCTGACGCCCAGCGGTGGCACACCGAGTTCCCCGACGCCGGGCTGGTGGTGAGCGTCAACCTGGCCGCCCGTCAGGCCGACCGACCGGTGATCGTGGACACTGTGGCCGACGCGTTGGCCAGCTCGGGGCTGCCGGCGTCGCTGCTGCAACTCGAACTGACCGAGAGCGCGGTGATGGGCTCCGCGGGGGAGCCGCTCCGAACGTTGCATCGGCTCTCCGCACTCGGTGTCCGGCTGGCCGTGGACGACTTCGGCACCGGTTACTCCAACCTGGCGTACCTGCGTCGGCTGCCGATCACCTGCCTGAAGTTGGCGGGCCCGTTCGTCGAGGGGATCCGGGGCACCGAGCCGGTCGACGCCGACCACCGCGACGAACGGATCGTCGACGCGCTGGTGCGGCTGGCCCACGCGTTGGAGCTGTGGGTCACTGCGGAGGCGGTGGAGACCGAGGCGCAGGCGGAGCGGCTGCGGGCGTTGCGGTGTGACAGCGCCCAGGGGCGGCTGTTCGGCCCGCCCGGCCCGGCCGAGGACGTGACGGCCCGGCTGCGTGGCGCCGACCTGTGATGATCAGACCGTGCCGGATGCGGTGACCGTGTCCGGTCGGGGCGAGCCGATGAGGAGTCGACGTGGGGCTGAGCGAGACCGGAGCGGTGGTGTCGATCATCGCCGCGCTGGCTATCCTGGCCGGGCTGGCCGGAGTGGTGGTGCCCGGCCTGCCGGCGCTGCCGCTGTGTTGGGGTGGCGTGCTGGTCTGGGCCCTGTTCGGTGAGGCCGGAGCCGGTCGGTGGCTGGTGCTCGCCGCCGCGACGCTCGTCGCCGTGGGTGGCACCGTCGTCAAGTACGCCTGGCCCGGCCGCAACCTCAAACGGGCCGGGGTGCCGACCAGCTCGCTGCTGGCCGGTGCGATGCTCGGTCTGGTCGGCTTCTTCGTCATCCCGGTCGTCGGCCTGGTCATCGGCTTCATCGGTGGCGTCTTCGCGGCGGAGCGGCTGCGGCTGGGTGACACCCGGCTGGCCTGGCCCGCGACGAAACGCGCCGTCGGTGCGGCCGGGCTGTCGATGCTGATCGAGTTCCTCTCCGGGGTGGTGATCGGCGGGCTCTGGGTGGCCGGTCTGGTGCTGACCTGACGTGACACCGAGCGGCGCGGGGCGAAGCGAGGGTACAGCTCGACGCCGTGCCCGAGAGAGAGGTGACGTGTCCCCGCGCCGCCGCGGCGCCGGGCCGTTCCGAGGGCCCGGGTCGGCCCGTCGCGATCGGGCCTGGTCACAAGCCCAAGGATGGGGTACGCCGACGCGTCCGGCAACGCAATTGCGCTCCCACCCCCGCAGCTGACGCCGTTCGGCGGCTACGGCGCCGGGGTGGGTGGTGAGGTGGCGGCGGGTGTGTCGCGCAGCGCGCGAACGGCCGACACCGCCAGCGGTACGCCTACCGCGAGGATGGCGACGATCTGTACGGATGCGATCGTGGTGAGTGCCGCGCGTTGTGCCTGATCGTGATAGTCGGGCAGGGTGGCCGCTCGTAGGGCGAACGCGGTCGCGGCGAGCAGGGTGAACGCCAGTGACCACGGCAGGGTGCGCGTCGATCGACGGGTTGCGCGAACGGCCAGATGGACCGCCATGGCGACGGTGACCGCCGCACCTGCCAGGCCCGGCCAGTCCAGCAACCTCAGCGCCGGTTCGACGGCCTGAAGGATGAACAGCGGCAGGGCGACGAGGACGACGCCGATCGGCAGCGCGAGCAGCCAGGGCCGGCGCGGCACGGGTGGGACACCGTGCTGGAAGGCCGCCATGGCGAGGAGCAGGACGACGTCGACGAGCAGCAGCGCCCAGGGCGACACGGTCAGCGGTACGTCGCCGACGGCTTGTGCCACGGCGGTGGTGATGGCGGGGGGCGCGATGGCGAGCAGGGCGACCGCCTGGGCCACACGTCGGTATCCGAGGACGAGCGCGACATAGGCCGGCAGCCAGGCGTACCCGGCGAGATCCCACGTCGTGCTCCAGATGCTCGCCGGTCCGGTGAGCATCAGTTCGGGCGCCGGGGCCGGCAGCCAGGCAAGCTTTCCGGAGTACCACAGTGCGACGGCGACACCGCCGGTGGCCAGGACGGCGTGGGTCAGCATCGCCATCAGGGTCGCCAGGCGTACGGCTTGCCCCCACCGGCGCGAACGGGGTGAGGCGTCAGCTCCGAGGCGCAGCCGAACCGCGAGGGACACGATGCTGGCGGCCTCCGACAGGCTCGGTCGGCCGTAGTCCGCCAGGTACGCCGTGGTCTCGGGGTCGCCGGTGTCCATGCTCTCCAGGAAGGCGGCGACCATGTCGTCTTCCCATTCCTGCCGGTAGCCGGCGGGCAGTAGCCGGAGGAGGGTGCGGTAGCGCTCCTCCAACCGGCTCATGACGACGTCCCGGTGATCGGGCTCCGTTGGTCACCGAGTCGGGCGGCGGCGAGGCGCGCGTTGGCGGCCAGCCGGTGCGCCTCGGCGGCGAGGGCGTCGCGGCCCTGCTCGGTCACCCGGTAGTACCGGCGTAACCGCCCTTGCCAGGCTTCTTCACGGTCCAGCTCGACCAGGCCGTCACCGACGAGCCGGTCCAGGGCGCCGTACAGGGAGCCGATCTTCAGTTGCACCCGCCCCTGCGACAGCTCTGCCACCTCCGCGACGATCCCGTAGCCGTGGCGCGGGTTGTCGATCAGCGCGGTGAGGATGAAGAAAGCCGGTTCGGTCATCGCCCGAGCACTCATGCAACCAATATAGTGGAAGGCAAGATATCCGGTACGCGCAGAGGCGGCATCGCCTCGGTGGAGATCACCAAGCGGGCGTACGCCGGAGCGACGGCAGAGGAGTGACCATGGGTGACGGTGACGCGGACGCCGGGGACTTCGGCGGGCCGGACTTCGCTCCCGCGATACCCGCGGTGGAGAGCAGTGCCTTCGGCGCTCCGCCCGCCAACCGGCCGGCGATCGTTTTGGGGCCCGGATACCGCGGTCAGGTCGTACTGACCACGTCCGGCACGAGTGCCACTGCCCAGCCGGAAGACGAGGACCCCGCCTAACGCACCGGCTCCAGGACGACGACTGGGATCTGGCGGCTGGTCTTCCGCTCGTAGTCGGCGAAGATCGGATACGCGGCCTTCTGCGCGCTCCAGATCCGTTCCCGCTCGTCCCCGGTGACCACCCGGGCGACCACCTCGACCGTGTCGGTGCCGACCTCAACCCGCGCCTGCGGATTCGCCAGCAGGTTGTGGTACCAGTCGGGATTGGTGGGTGCCCCGGCCTTGGAGGCGAACACGGCGTAGCCACCGTCCACCTTCTGGTACATCACCGGGTTCACGCGAGGCTGGCCGCTCTTGGCCCCGATCGTGTGCAACAGCAGCAGCGGCTCACCCGCGAAATGACCGCCCACCTGCCCGCCATTGGCGCGGAACTCGGCGATGACCTTGTCGTTCCAGTCGCTCATGATTTCCCTCCAACCGGGCGCGTACCGGCTCCCTGAAACAACATCGGGGGTGGGGCTCGTGGTCAGCCTACCGGGCCGACTGCTGCCTGGAAGGTCCGAGCGGGCAGCGACCGAGGGGGTATGGGCGAAGCAGCCGATTGACGGTGATCGGTTGTGGCCGGTAGACCTTGGTGATGGAGACGCGTGGATGAGAAAGCCCCCGCTCACGCTGGAACAGCTGCGGGTCGCCGTCGCCGAGGGCGAGATCGACACGGTGGCGTTGGCGCTGGTCGACATGCAGGGCCGGTTGCAGGGCAAACGGTTCCACGCCCCGTACTTCCTCGACCAGGTGGTCGCCCACGGCAGTGAGGGATGCAACTACCTGCTGGCCGTCGACGTCGACATGAACACCGTCGACGGGTACGCGATGGCGAGCTGGGACCGTGGCTACGGCGACTTCGTCATGAAGCCCGACTTCGCCACGCTGCGCCGGGTGCCGTGGCAGCCCGGAACGGCCATGCTCCTGGCCGACCTGGAGTGGCCCGACGGCACCGGCCCGGTGGTGGCCTCGCCCCGGCAGATCCTGCGCGGGCAGCTGGATCGCCTGGCCGCGCACGGGCTGACCGCGTACGCCGGCACGGAGTTGGAGTTCGTGCTGTTCCGCGACTCGTACGAGCAGGCGTGGCAGCGCGGCTACCGGGATCTCGCCGCGGCCAACCAGTACAACGTGGACTACTCCCTGCTCGGCACCGCCCGGGTGGAGCCGTTGCTGCGCCGCATCCGCAACGAGATGGCCGGCGCGGGACTGGTTCCGGAGAGCGCCAAGGGGGAGTGCAACCTCGGCCAGCACGAGATCGCCTTCCGCTACGACGAGGCGGTGGCCTGCGCCGACCACCATGTGATCTACAAGAACGGGGCGAAGGAGATCGCCGCCCAGGAGGGCATGTCGATCACGTTCATGGCCAAGCCCAACGAGCGGGAGGGCAACTCCTGCCACATCCACTTCTCGCTGCGCGACGGCTCGGGCGGCTCGGCGATGCTGGGTGACGGCCCGGCGCGGTTGAGCGTCACCGGGCAGCGAGTGCTCGCCGGGCTGCTCGCCACGATGCGGGAGCTGAGTCTGTTCTTCGCGCCGAACATCAACTCCTACAAGCGTTACCAGCCGGGCTCGTTCGCCCCGACCGCACTGAGGTGGGGCACCGACAACCGCACCTGCGCGCTGCGGCTGGTGGGGCACGGTCAGGGGATGCGGGTGGAGAACCGGGTGCCGGGTGCCGACGTCAACCCGTACCTGGCGATCGCGGCCCTGGTGGCGGGCGCGGTGCACGGCATCGAGAACGGGCTGGAGTTGGGTGAGGAGTGCACCGGCAACGCGTACGACGACGCGACCGCCGAACGCGTCCCCGGCACCCTCCGCGACGCCCTCGCCCTGTGGGAGTCGTCCTCCGTGGCCCGGGCCGCCTTCGGTGCGGAGGTGGTCGCCCACTACGCCAACATGGCCCGCGTGGAACTGGCCGCCTTCGACGCCGCCGTCACCGACTGGGAGCTGGCCCGTGGCTTCGAACGCCTCTGACCCCAGCCACGCGGGATCGGCGGGTCAGGTGACCTCGGATGGGTGAGGTACGGAATCCGGCTACCGGCACGGTGCTGCGGGTGGTGCCGGACAGCTCCGTCGAGGACGTCGACGCGGCGATCGAACGCGCGCAGCGGGCGTACCGGCGGTGGCGGACGGTCAGCCCGGCCGAGCGGGGGCGACTGCTGCGGCGCTTCGCGGCGGTGGTGGACGAGCACCTGGAGGAACTGGCGCGGCTGGAGGTCGCCAACGCCGGCCACACCATCGGCAACGCTCGTTGGGAGGCGGGCAACGTCCGGGACGTCCTCGACTACTACGCCGGTGCGCCGGAACGACTCACCGGGCGGCAGATCCCGGTGCCGGGCGGGCTGGACGTCACCTTCCACGAACCGCTCGGCGTGGTCGGGGTGATCGTGCCGTGGAACTTCCCCATGCCGATCGCCGCCTGGGGCTTCGCTCCCGCGCTGGCCGCCGGCAACACGGTGGTGCTCAAACCCGCCGAGCTGACTCCACTGACCGCGATGCGCCTGGCCGAGCTGGCGGCGCACGCGGGTCTGCCCGAGGGGGTGTTCACCGTGCTGCCCGGCCGGGGTGAGGTGGTGGGCGACCGGTTCGTCAGCCACCCGGCCGTACGCAAGATCTGCTTCACCGGTTCCACGGCGGTCGGCACCCGGATCATGGCCGGCTGCGCGAGCCAGGTGAAGCGGTTGACCCTGGAACTGGGCGGCAAGTCGGCGAACCTGGTCTTCGCCGACGCCGACCTGGAGCGGGCCGCCGCCAGCGCGCCGTACGCGGTCTTCGACAACGCCGGCCAGGACTGCTGCGCCCGCTCCCGGCTGCTGGTGCAGCGCACGGTCTACGACCGCTTCCTCGAACTGCTCGAACCGGCGGTGCGCGCCTTCCGGGTCGGTGACCCGGCCGACGAGAGCACCGAGATGGGGCCGTTGATCTCCGCCGGGCAACGGGATCGGGTCGCCGGGTACGTCGACGGTTCGCGGGTGGCGTTCACCGGCTCGCGGCCCACCGGCACCGGCTACTGGTACCCACCGACGGTGCTGCTCGCCGACTCACCCGGCGACCGCCACTGGCGGGAGGAGATCTTCGGCCCGGTCGTCTCGGTGCTGCCGTTCGACGACGAGGCGGACGCCGTCCGGCTGGCCAACGACACCGAGTACGGTCTCTCCGGCTCGATCTGGACCCGGGACGTGGGCCGGGCACTGCGGATGGCCCGAGTGGTGGAGGCGGGCAACCTGAGCGTCAACTCCCACTCCTCGGTGCGGTACTGGACCCCGTTCGGCGGGATGAAGCGCTCCGGCCTGGGCCGGGAACTGGGGCCGGACGCCCTGCACGCGTTCACCGACGTCAAGAACGTCTTCGTCAGCACCGAGGAGTGATCATGTCGGGACGGTTGCAGGATCGGGTGGCTGTGGTGACCGGGGCGGCCAGCGGCATCGGCCTGGCCACCGTGCGGCGATTCGCCGCCGAGGGCGCCCGGGTGGTCTGTGTCGACATCGACGCCGAGGCCGGCCAGCGGGCGGCCGACGAGGTGGGCGGGAGCTTCGTCGCGGCCGACGTCGCCGACGAGACGGCGGTACGCGACCTCTTCGACGGCGTGGTCGAACGGTACGGACGGGTGGACGTGGCGTTCAACAACGCCGGCATCTCCCCACCGGACGACGATTCCATCCTGGAGACCGGGCTGGACGCCTGGGAACGGGTGCTGCGGGTCAACACCACCAGCGTCTACCTCTGCTGCAAGCACGTCATCCCGCACATGCGGCGGCAGGGCCGAGGCTCGATCATCAACACCGCCTCCTTCGTGGCGTTGATGGGCGCGGCGACGTCCCAGATCGCGTACACCGCGAGCAAGGGCGGGGTGCTGGCGCTCACCCGGGAACTGGGCGTGCAGTTCGCCCGGGAGGGCATCCGGGTCAACGCCCTCTGCCCTGGGCCGGTGGCGACGCCGCTGCTGCGTGAACTGTTCGCCGCCGATCCGGATCGCGCCGCCCGTCGGTTGGTGCACGTGCCGATGGGGCGGTTCGGCGAGCCGACCGAGATCGCCGCCGCGGTGGCCTTCCTGGCCAGCGACGACGCTTCGTTCATGACCGCCGCGCAGTTCGTGGTCGACGGCGGCATCACGGGCGCGTACGTCACCCCCCTGTGATGTCGCCGACACCTGTCGTCGGCCATCCGGGTCGGCCACCGGGCTGGGAGCCCGCAACAGCGCCCGAAGGGGCGTACGCGTTACGTCGCTGATCCGTCTGGGTAGAAGGCTGGTCAGGGCATTTGATGATCGGTGTGGTGGGGCGACGGCCGGGGAGGCTGCATGAACTCGGCCCAGGGGGGCGTGGATAACGGCCAGCTGTCCACGGCGGGAGGTGGAATGTCCCAGCTGCTCGCGGCGGCGTTCGCGGGCGGCGGCGAGATGGGGGCGTTGATCCGGGACCGTGACTGGTCGGCCAGTCCGCTCGGCCCTCCGCAGCGGTGGCCTACCGCGCTGGGCAACGCGATGAGCACCATGCTCGCCTCCAAGGCGCAGATCGCCATGTTCTGGGGGGAGGACCTGCGCACCTTCTACAACGACGCCTACCGGCCGACCATCGGTGACAAGCATCCCGCTGTGCTGGGCGAACCCGCCCGGGAGCACTGGGCGGAGACCTGGGACGTGCTGGGGCCGTTGCTGACCGGCGTGCTGCGCTCAGGCGAGTCGTACCACGGCCGGGACCATCACTTCCTGCTCGACCGGCACGGCTTCGTCGAGGACGTCTACTTCGACGTCTCGTACGACCCGATTCGCGACGCCGACGGAGCGATCAGCGGGGTGTTCTGCCTCTGCAGCGAGACCACCGGCAGGGTGCTCAGCGAACGCCGCCTGCGTGCGCTGGCCGAACTCGGCTCGGAGTTGGCCGATCCGGTCGGCGGCGAGGAGTTGGGCCCGAGCGCGGCGGCGGTGCTGGACCGGTATCGGGCCGATGCGCCGTTCGGGCTGCTCTACCTGCGAGACGGCGACGGCCGGCTGCGCCTGGCCGGGGTCAGCGGTGCCGCTACCGGCCCGGTCGACGCGTCCCCCAGGCTGGTGGAGCTGGCCGGGACCGGCGTCACCGGGATGGTGGGCACCGCCGACCTACTCGGCCGGCTGCCGGCCGACGCCGCCGACGAGGCGGTGGTGTTGCCGATCAACGCGACCAACGACCTGGCCGGGGTGCTGGTGTTGGGCGTGGCCCGGCGGCTGCCGTTCACCGAGGACTACCGCACCTTCTGCGAGCTGGTCGCCGCCCAGATCTCCCGGGCGGTCGGCAAGCAGCGGGCGTACGAACAGGAACGGGCCCGGGCCGCCGAGCTGGCCGCCCTGGACCTGGCCAAGACCAACTTCTTCGCCAACGTCAGCCACGAGTTCCGCACCCCGTTGACGCTGGTGCTGGGCCCGTTGGAGGAGTTGCTCGTCGACTCGACGCTCGGCGAGGAGCACACGCAGCGGCTGGCCGTGATGCACCGCAACGCCTTGCGGCTGTTGAAGCTGGTCAACACGGTGCTCGACTTCTCCCGGCTGGAGTCCGGGCGGCTGGTGGCCCACTACGAGCCCACCGATCTGGCCGGCTACACCTCCCGGGTGGCCAGTACGTTCCGTTCGGCCAGCGAACGCGCCGGGGTGCGGCTGGTGGTGGACTGTCCGCCGCTGGCGGAGCCGGTCTACGTCGACCCGGACATGTGGGAGAAAATCGTCCTCAACCTGGTCTCCAACGCCCTGAAGTTCACCTTCGAGGGCGAGATCAGCATCCGGGTCCGTGAGGTCGACGGGGCCGCCCGACTGGAGGTCTCCGACACCGGTGTGGGCATCGAGGCACACGAGTTGCCGCACGTGTTCGAGCGGTTCCACCGGGTGCCGGGGGCGCGTTCCCGCAGCCACGAGGGGACCGGGATCGGCCTGGCCCTGGTGCGGGAACTCGTCGAGATGCACGGCGGACGGATCAGCGCCACCAGCCGGCCTGACGTCGGTAGCAGCTTCACGGTCACCATCCCGTTCGGTGTCGGGCACCTGCCGGGCGAGCGGGTGGCCGACACCGACCACACCGGGCGTGAACCACGACAGGCCCCGCTCTTCGTCGCCGAGACCGCGCAGTGGACCACCGGTCCGGTCGCGGCGGCGTCCGGCCCCACCGGGTTGGGTGCCGGCACTGTGGTGCCACAGGAACTCCTCACCACCGCGCCCGCCGGCCGGGTGCTGGTCGTCGACGACAATCCCGATCTGCGTGAGCACGTCGCCGGTCTGCTCGTGCCCACCTGGGAGGTGCGTACCGCCGCCGACGGGGTGGCGGCGATGCGACTCGCCACCACGGAGACGTTCGACCTGGTCTTGACCGACGTGATGATGCCGCGCCTGGACGGCTTCGGTCTGGTCGCCGCGCTGCGCGCGGACCCACGCACCCGGTACGTGCCGATCGTGCTGCTCTCCGCCCGCGCCGGTTCGGCCGAGGAGGTGGCCGGGCTGTCGGTGGGTGCCGACGACTACCTCACCAAACCCTTCTCCGGGCAGGAGTTGATCGCCCGAGTACGGGCCAACATGGCCCTCGGTCACCTGCGTAACCAGATCATCCGGCGGCTGCGGGCGCTCGCCGACGCCGCCGTCGCGGTCAACACCGCCCGCTCCACCGCCGACGTGCTCCAGGTCGCTGCCCGTCACGCGTTGAGCCTCGTCGAGGCCGTCCGGGTGGTGGTCTCCGCCGGTGGGGTGCGGTACGAGGCCGACGCCGGTGGGGCCAGCGGTGCCGAGCCGACCTTCGTGCTGCCGTTGACCGGGGTGGCCGACCAGCCGCTCGGTGAGCTACGGGTGTGGCACCCGGCCGCCGAGAGCGCCGATGCCGACGAGGCGGCGTTGACCCAACTCGCCCGCCTGGTCGGGGCGCGGCTGGAGAACGCGCAGCTCTACGAGGCCGAGCACCGCATCGCCACCACCCTCCAACACAGCCTGCTGCCCCGCACCCTGCCCCAGTTGCCCGGCGCGGTGGTGGCCAGCCGCTACCTACCGGGCAGCGCGGACGTCGAGGTCGGCGGCGACTGGTACGACGTGGTGGCCCGGGACGACGACGAACTCGTGCTGGTCATCGGCGACGTGGTCGGCAAGGGCGTGCCGGCGGCGGCAGCCATGGGCCAGTTGCGTAACGCGCTACGCGCGTACGTGCTGGAGGGTTTCGATCCTGGTGAGTCGTTGACCCGGTTGAACCGGTTGGTGGGGTCCAGCGAGTCACGTTCCTTCGCGACGGTCTTCTGCCTGTGGTTCAGCCCCCGCACGGGTCGGCTGCGCTACGCCAGCGCCGGGCATCCGTCGCCGCTGCTGATCCGTGACGACGACGTGGCCTTCCTGCACGACCGGGCGCTCGGGCCGCCGGTCGGCGCCATCGCGGGCACCGAGTACGAGACCGTCTCCGGCGAGCTGCGGGCCGGTGACCGGCTGCTGCTCTACACCGACGGGCTGATCGAGGACCGGCAGATCGGCATCGACGAGTCGTTGGCCCTGCTGCGCGCCGACGCGGCCCGCTCGAGTGAACACGTGGCCGACCTCATCGACGCGGTGGTGGGGCGGGTCGCCGGTCGGCCACGACGCGACGACGTCGCGGTGCTGGCGCTGGAGGCGGTCGAACTCAACCGGTTCGAACTGCGGCTGCCCGCCGACCCGACCCGACTCAGCGTGCTGCGCAAGCGGCTGGAGGACTTCCTCGTCGCGCACCGGGTGGGCGAGACAGACCTGTTCGACCTGACCGTGGCGGTCTCCGAGGCGGCGGCCAACGCCATCGAACACCCCGTGGACCCGGTGGAGCCGGTGATCGACATCGAGGTGCGGGTGGAGGGCCGTACGGTGGTGGCGACGGTGCGCGACAGCGGGCGGTGGCGTCAGTCGACCGGGTCCGGCTTCCGGGGTCGCGGACTGTCGCTGATCCGGGCACTGGGAGATCTCACGGTCGAGCACTCCCCGCAGGGGACCGAGGTCACCCTGCGCCGGGAACTGAGCGCGTAGCGAGCGCTCGCCGGCCGCCGTCGTGGTGGCGAACCCGCGGCGAGGCGAGCCCACTGGGTGCGGATCAAGCCGGATGCAGCCACGGCTGGCTCGCCAGACCGGCGATCTCCAGGACTCGACTGACCTGCCGGGACGGCAGCACCGTCAGCCCTTCCGGATAGCGGCCGGCCAGCCGGACCAGCGCGTGGATGGCCGCCGAATCGAAGAAGGTGACCTCACGCAGGTCGAGTGTCACCTGGCCGGCCGGCTCGCGCAGTACGGTCTGGAGCATGGTGTCGGCGGTCGCCATGTCGACCTCGCCGGTCACCACCACGCTGAGGTGGTCACCATCGGTTTCCGCTCTGGCGGAGAAGATGGGAGGTGCGCCCCCTTGATCCACGCAGACACCTTGACACAGTGCCTCTGGTGGGGCAACAACCACCCGTGACGGACGGTGTTGGGGGACCTTGGCCGGGCGGCGATAGGCTTGCGTCATGACCGTCCGTGCGCCGCTGACCCCCGGCACGCTTTCCCCGTGGCGGCCGGTGCCCGCCCACATCGTCCGACCGGAGTACGTCGGGAAGAAGGCTCCCCGACCCTGGCAGGGGTCGCACGTGCAGACACCGGAGACCATCGAGAAGATGCGTCTGGCCGGGCGGATCGCCGCCCAGGCGGTGCAACTGGCGGGAGAGCACTGCAAGCCCGGCGTGACCACCGACGAGATCGACCGGGTGGTGCACGACTTCCTCATCGACAACGGGGCCTATCCGTCGACCCTCGGTTACCGGGGCTTCCCGAAGTCCTGTTGCACCAGCCTGAACGAGGTGATCTGCCACGGCATCCCCGACTCGACCACGCTGGTCGACGGCGACATCATCAACGTCGACGTCACCGCGTACATCGGTGGGGTGCACGGCGACACGGACGCCACCTTCTGCGTCGGTGCGGTCAGCGAGGAGAACCGGCTCCTGGTCGAGCGGACCCACGAGGCGATGATGCGGGGGATCCGGGCGGTCGCCCCGGGCCGGCAGATCAACGTCATCGGCCGGGTCATCGAGTCGTACGCGAAGCGTTTCGGCTACGGCGTGGTCCGCGACTTCACCGGGCACGGGATCGGCGAGGCGTTCCACAGCGGGCTCTACGTGCCGCACTACGACAGCCCGCGCCCCACCGACGTGATGGAGCCGGGGATGACCTTCACCATCGAGCCGATGATCACGCTCGGCACCCACCAGTACGACCTGTGGGACGACGGCTGGACGGTGGTCACCAAGGACCGGAAGTGGACCGCCCAGTTCGAACACACCGTCCTGGTGACCGAGGACGGCCACGAGATCCTGACGCTGCCGTGACCGAGACCCCGGCGGCGTTGCACGAGCACCACCACGCCGACGTGTCCGGCGGCTGGCTGCGCCCGGCGGTGTTCGGTGCGATGGACGGCCTGGTGACCAACATCGCCCTGATCGCCGGTGTGGGCGGCGGTGGCGTCTCGCCGCACACCATCGTGCTCACCGGCACCGCCGGGCTGGTCGCCGGTGCCATCTCGATGGCGCTCGGTGAGTACACGAGCGTGCGGTCCGCCAACGAGCAGATCGCCGCCGAGGTGGCCAAGGAACGGCAGGAACTGGAGCGCCACCCGGAGGCCGAGGCCCAGGAGCTCGCCGCGATGTGGGTCGCGAGGGGCCTGCCGGAGGATCTCGCCGTCCAGGTCGCCGAGGCGGTACGCGACAACCCGGAGCAGGCCCTGCGCATGCACGTGCAGGAGGAGTTGGGCGTCAACCCGGACGAACAACCCGATCCGTGGAAGGCGGCGCTCTCGTCGTTCCTCTGCTTCTCGGTCGGGGCGCTGGTGCCGCTGCTGCCGTACCTGTTCGGCGCGACCAGCCTGGTGCTCGCCCTGGCGGTCGGCGGGCTCGGCCTCTTCGTCGCCGGTGCGGTCGTCTCCCGGTTCACCAGCCGCCGGTGGTGGTCCGGCGGGCTGCGCCAACTGCTGCTCGGTGGTGCCGCCGCGGTGGCGACATACCTGATCGGCACGCTGATCGGGGTGCAGGGCGGCCTCGGCTGAGCTGTCGGGCCCTCGTTCCCGCCGGCTGGGTCAGCCGTTGAGCAGGTCGTCGACGGTGCCGTCGACGGGGCAGCCCCGGGCGGTCAGTTCCGCCGACTGGCGGGCCAGCACGGCACCCACCTCGGTCATGTCCGCCCCGGCCAGCCCGGTGCGCCGCACCGCGTCGCCGGGATCCCGGAAGTAGGTGCGGCTGAGCAGTCCGCTGACCGTGGCCGCGCCGAGGCGGGCCTCGCCGAGCATCAGCAGGGCCTGGTCGGTCTCGTACCACTCGGCGAGCCGGGCGGCCCTGGCGTGTGCGGCACTGCCCCGATACCAGGCCCGTCGGGCGGCCGAGGTGAACTCGGTCGGTCGGGCGCGGGCCAACCGGCCGAGGTGCTCGTCGCGCAGGGTGGGCAACCAGCCGGTGGGGTCGTGCAGGGCGCGCGTGGTGACGTAGCGGTCGGCGGTCAGCGGCCATCGACTGGTCAGTCGCCGGGCCTGGCGCAGGCGCTCCTCGGCGGCGACGACGGTCAGGTCGACCAGCACCCCGTCGACCCGGCGGGTCGTCGCCGGTGGCCCGGTGCCGGGACGGTACGTCACGACCAGCAGCCCGACCTCGCCGACGCCACCGCCGTCGTCGTCGCCGTGCGCCAACGGACCGTGGACCGCGACCGCGAGTACGTCGGCCGGGAACCGCCGACAGACGGCTGCCGAGACCCGTTCGGCCATGTCCCACCGGGGATCGTCCCGGTGCTCCTGGAGACCGTCCACGCCGACCACCCCGCGATCGCGCCACCCACACCGTCGCCGACAGCGACGGCCCGGTCACCGCACACCCTAACGTGTGGCTCCGGCATCTCGGTCGAGCCGAGGCCGGGGCATGGCGAGGGTGGGCAGGCCGTCCGCGCCGCGAAACGGCCCCGGTCCCGGGCGCCTCCCCTCAGCGCGGCTGGTCGGAGCCGTTCGGGTCGTCGGTGCCGCGGCCCTCGTCGGGGACCAGCCGGAAGATGCGGATCTCCCGGCCACCGGCCCGCGCCACGTACGCCTCGTAGGCCGGCCACTCGTCGACCAGCAGCCGCCACAGTCGGTCGCGTTCGGCCCCGGTGGCGACCTCGGCGCGTACCGGGATCCGGTGCCCCTTGACGTCCACTTCGGCCCGTGGATCGGCGAGCAGGTTCAGCGACCACGCGGGTTGGTGGGCCTGGCCCCAGTTCGATCCGACCACCACGTAGCCGTCCCCGTCGGGCACGTAGAGCAGCGGGTTGCTGCGTGGTCGGCCGGACTTGCGGCCGGTGGTGGTGATCACCAGGGACGGTACGAGCCCCAGGGCCACCACCCGGCCTCGGGTGAGTCGCCCGACGGCCCGGTCGACGGGTACCAGCAGCCGGACGGTGGCGGCGAACCAGCGATACCTACCGACCCGGCGAGTGACGCTTCCCAGCACGGACATTCGCCCAGTCTGCCGTCGCGACCCGCGCTCCGACACTGTCTGATCAGCCGCGAACGCGGCCGGCCCGGTCTGATCAGCCGCGAACGCGGCCGGCCCGGTCTGATCAGCCGTTCAGTCCAGGCGGCGTTCCACGGGTAGCCGGGAGCGGGTGAACAGCGCCGCGCCGAGCATCGCCACCAGTGGCACGGCGGCCAGCACCCCGAGGGTGGGCCAGGGCATGACCAGCGGGTATGGCGGTTCGATCGGCCACTGGTCGGCGTACCGCTGGTTGGTGAAGGCCATCACGACCAGGGCCGAGGCGAGTCCGGCGACGATGCCCAGCGCCGAGCCGAGCACCGTGATCAAGCCCGCCTGGCAGAGCGAGAGCAGTCGACGTACGCGTGGGCTGGCGCCGACCGCGCCCAGGGTGGACAGGTCGGTGCGGGCCTCAGCGGCGGCCAGGCCGGTGGCGATGGCGGCGGCGCCGATGGTGACGACGGCCGCGACCCCGGCCAGCAACAGCAGCAGCGGCCGGGTGTTGTTGTGGCTCCGGTTCCACTCCACGCTGACTCCGGCAGGGGCGAGCGGGCGCAGGGCGGCTGCAAGATCATCATGCTGTCGCTGGCCCGGCGGTTTCTCGGCGTTCAGCGCCCAGCCGATCTGCCGGGCCACCAGCCCGAGTCGGTCGGCGGCGGCGGGGGAGAGCACCAGCCACTGCTCACCGAGGCCGGTGTGCAACGCGTGTCCGGGCACCGTGGCGGTATCCGTCGACCGAGTCTCGTCGCCGTGCTCGACGCGGAGATCCAGTCGCCCGTCCCGCAGGAAACGGTCGTCGGTGATCACCGCGCCACCGGAACGCAGCGTGGCGGTGCCAGCGGCGACATCGTCCGGCGCGACCCCGGTGAGCAGCCCCAGCGCTGTGCCGTCGTCCACCGCGACCCGCAGGTACGGACCGTCGAGGGTGTCGTCGCGGTACTGGCAGCGGGGGTCGGCGCGGGCCCGCTGTTGGTCGCCCTCACTGAGCGGTTGGTACGGCCGCCAGGGGCAGAGTCGCTCCGGCGGCATGGTCGCGGTGATCATGCAGCTGTCGAAATCCGGCGCACAGCCCGCTGACACCAGCGGGGCGATGGTGTCGGTGCCGAGCAGTTCCCGCGCCAAGCCGCTGATCTGCTCGCGGGCATTGTCCGACGCGATTTCGCCGCTGTAGGTGACCAGCACGGTGTGTTCCGGCAGGAACGCCCGGTTCCGCTGCTCGGTGCGGACCTCGTCGCTGGCCAGGAAGAGACCGAGGGCGACACTGCCGGCGACCGCGGCCATCACGGCGGAGATGGCCGGTGCGGCCGACGCCCGGTTGCGGCTGGCGTCGCGTACCGCGATCCGGGGGACCAGCGGGAGGAACCGGCCGAGCCGGGCCAGCAGGCCCACCAGTGTCGGGGTGGCGAACACCAGCCCCAACTCGCCCAGAACCAGCCCGGCGAGGATGACCGACTGCGAGGTGACGACCGCGCCGATCGCGGCCACGACCGTCCCACCGGCGGCCAACGCGATGCCGATGGTGAGCCACCGACGCCGGTGCGTCGGCGGGGTCCGCCGTCCGGCGAGTCCGGCCACCACGTCCTGCCGGGCGGCCGTCCACGCCGGTGCCAGTGCGGCCAGGACCCCGGCGAGCAGTGCGACCAGCGCGATCGCGATCAGCCCTGGGGGCCAGACACGGTATCCGCCGAGCCGTTCGTGGAAGATGAACTGTTCGACCAGCGGCCGTCCGGCGCAGGCTGCCGCCACGCCGAGTGCGATTCCGATGACGGCACCGGCTCCGCCCAGCACCACGCCGTCGGCGAGTACCACTCGGCGCAGGTGGGCGGCGTCGCCCCCGGCGACAGCCACCAGCGCCAGTTCCCGCCGCCGACGGCGTACTCCGACGGCGAACGCCGGCCCGACCAGCAGCACCACCTCAAGCAGGCCGAGCCCGCCCACCAGCACCCCGGTGCTGACGTTCTCCAGCGACGTCCCGCCGACCATCGGGTCGTACTGGTCGAGCGGTGCCCCTGGTGGTGGCGCGGGCATCCGGGCCGTGACCACGATGCCGTGCTGGTTGAGCCGCTGATAGACGTCGTCGGTGACCGGGCCCGGCAGGTCAGCCAGGAACACCTCGTCGCTGCCGTTCGGCGTGGGTGCCCCGGCGGGATGCAGGATGACCATCGGGGAGAGCCGCTCGGGTAGCTCGGCCACGCCGACCACCGTCCAGCTGCGCGGGCTGTCCCCGGCGACGACGCGGTCCCCGAGGTCGACACCGAGGCTGCGGCGGGCGGCCAGGTTCACCGCGATCTCGTCAGCGGCGGCCGGTGCCCGGCCCCGGTGGATCCGGGCGAGGTCGCGCCCGAGCGGATCGGTCAGGTCGATCACGGTGGCGTCGATGTCGTCGCGGATCCGGTCGCCCTGCCAGGCGCTGAACGGCACCCAACGGCGCACCGGCAGCACGTGGCTGCCCTCGGGCAGCAGCGCGGCGACGTACTCCCCGGTGACCGCTGCGGGGATCTTGTCCTCGTCACCAGGGGAGATCCAGGCGGTGCCGTCGGCGCTCTGCTGGATCGAACTGCGGCTGACCACCCGCAGTTCCGCGTCGGCGCTGCCGAGTCGGCGATCCAGTTCCTCGCTCGGGGTCAGCCGGGACATCTCCACGCTGACCGAGACGAAGCTCAACGCCAACACCGGCAGGATGATCATCGCCAGCACCAGGGCGGTACGCCCCCGGGCGCGTCGTGCCTCGCGTCGGGCGATGCGCAGCGCCGCCCGCCACGATCCGATCGCCTCGGCCAGCCGGGCGCGGCTGAGCAACCGGGGTGATCCGCTCACCGGCCGCTTCCGCTGAGCAGGGCCTCCACGCCGGCCAGTGGGGCGGTCGAGTCGACCGCCACGCCGTCGCGCAGGAAGACCACCCGGTCCGCCCAGGCGGCGTGGCGGGCCTCGTGGGTCACCAGCACGCCGGCGGCTCCGGCGTCGACCCGGCGGCGCAGCAGCCGCAGCACCGCCTCTCCGGTCTGCGAGTCCAGTGCCCCGGTCGGCTCGTCGGCCAGCACCAGACGCCGCTGCCCGACCAGCGCCCGCGCGATGGCGACGCGCTGCTGCTGACCACCGGAGAGCTGGTCCGGGAAGCGGTCAGCCAGCTCCAACAGACCCACCTCGGTCAGCGCGTCGAGCGCCAGTCGGCGGGCCGCTCGTACCCGGGAGCCGTCCAGTTCGAGCGGAAGTGCGACGTTCTCCACCGCGGTCAGGCTGCCGATGAGGTTGAGGTTCTGGAAGATGTACCCGATGCGACGACGGCGCAGCCGCGCCAGCCCACGCCGGTCCAGGGCGTGCAGTGGCTGCCCCTCGACGTGCACCTCACCGGCGGTCGGGCTGTCCAGCCCACCGGCCAGGGTGAGCAGGGTCGACTTGCCGGAACCGGAGGGGCCCATCACGGCGACCAGCTCGCCGGGGCGTACGGCCAGGCTCACCCCGCGCAGGGCGTGCACCGCAGCCGGGCCGCTGCCGTGGGTGCGATGTACGTCACGCAGGTCCAGCACGGTGTCGCCGGTCGGGTCGGCGGCCACGGTGCCGGAGGCGGCGACGGAGTCGGAGGTGGCCCTCGGGTCGGGGGTGGCCGGCGTCCGCCCGCCTCCGGTGGTCACCGTCGTGCCTCCTCACCGCTGTGGCCCACCGCCTCGGAGAGGGGCGCTGGGCCAGCGGCCGGGGGGCGGTGGCGTACCAGGCTGCTCTCGCAGTGGTCGAGCCAGCGCACCTCGGCCTCGGCATGGAACACCATGGCGTCCAGGGCCAGTCGCCACGGCAGGTCCTCCGGACGGTCGCTGGAGTACTTCAGCCGGGTCAGCTCCTGCAACGTACGCATGGTGCTGGTCCGCTGGGTCTGCACCACCGCGCGGACGTCCACGCCGGGGGTGGTCAACGCGAGCGCCAGCTTGATCGCCAACTCGTCCCGGGGACGGTCGGACCGGCTGATCGGGGTGGCGAACCAGAGCGCCAGGTCCGCCCGCCCGGCGTCGGTGATCTCGTACGGACGCTGTCCGGCCGCGCTCTCCGGCAGCGATCTCACCAGGCCGTCCCGTTCGAGGCGGGACAGCGTGGTGTAGACCTGCCCGATGTTCAGCGGCCAGGTAGAGCCGGTCGACTCCTCGAAGGCGGCCCTGAGCTGGTAGCCGTACATCTGCCCGCGTTCGAGCAGGGCGAGCAGGCCGTGGCGGATGGACATGGACCGGAGTATGCATACCTGGTATGTCGACCGCAACTGGACGGCGGCCCCGCCCGCGTCCTGCCCGGCTCAGGCGGGGCGACCCGGGAACGGCACCGTCAGCGGGGTGATGCCGGCGCTGCGCCGCCAGCGGGTCGCCCGTACCGCGTACTCCACCAGGGCGGCCAGGGCGCGATCCCGGTCGGCACCCGTGCTGACCGGCAGCGCCGCCCGCCAGAAGGCCGCGGTGCGTTCCTCCACCTGCACGGCGAGTCGCAGCGCGCTGGCCCGGTCGGTCACCGGGAACGGCAGCGCGTAGCCGGCCCGATCCGGCGGAATGCTGCCATTGTCACCGCTCAGCTGCACCACCAGGGCGTCCCGACGGGCGCGGTGGGCGGCCTCCGCAGCCACCGCCGCCTTGCGTTCGGCGTCGTCGAGTCGCACCCCGATGGGTCCGTAGGCCCAGATCGCGGCGTACTCGGCGGTGAGGACCTCGGCGAGCGCCTCGGACAGGTCACTGCTCATCGCAGCGCCTCCAGGTGGGTGGCGCGGGCGGCGGCGATCGAGCCGAGCAGCGCGACGCGTTCGGTGGGCGCTGCGGCGCAGGCCGCGATCGCCGCCTCCCGGCCGGCGCGCTCGGACTGGCGCAGGGCGGCGAGCGCGGTCGACCGGTCGGCCGACGGCGGATCGGTTGGGGCTGCCGTGGGGGTGGCCGAGGCGGTCGCCACACCGGTCAGCCGAGCCAGCTCCGCGGCGTGTGTCTCGTGTGACTCGGCCAGCGGAACCAGCCGGGTGGCCAGGTCGGGGTGGATCACGGCGGCGGCTCGCAGGCCCGCCGCCAGCCGCAGCGACTCGTCCAGCAGCGGAGCGAGCGGATCGGGCGGCGGCGGTTGTTCGTCGCGGTCGAACAGACCGCAACCGGTCAGCGGCGCGACGGCCCCGCCGGCCGCCAACAGTGCGCCGGCTCGCAGCACCGTGCGTCGGGGAAGCGAGGACGTTTCGTCCCGCCGAGTCGTTCTGCCCATCGCCACCGGACAAGTCAACACCATCGCCGTGACCTGTGTCCGGCGGTGGCGTCGGTGCGCCGCTCGGGCCGTCGTCCCGGCGGCGCGTTACGCTCTGCGCAGCCACCGGCGCGTCCGCACCGGTGGCGTGCCGGCATGGCGTCGGCGAGCAGCGGAAGGGTCTTCAGATGACGCAGCGTGGCCGTGCCACCAGGACGACGGGGCGACCCCGGGGTGGTCAGGCCGCGCGGGTGGGTCAGACCTCCCGTGGTGACCTCGCCGCCCGCCGCGAACGGCTGCGCTCGGTGATCACACCGGTGGTGCAGGACGCCGGCTACGACCTGGAGGACCTCGCGGTCTCCCGAGCCGGCCGCCGGCACGTGGTGCGCGTGATCGTCGACGCCGACGGCGGCATCAACCTGGACGCGGTGGCGGACGTGTCGCGGGCGATCTCGGCCGCACTCGACGCGGCGGAGGAGAGCGGCGGCGACATCCTCGCGGGGGAGTACCAGCTCGAGGTCAGCTCGCCGGGCGTGGACCGCCCGTTGACGCTGCCCCGGCACTGGCGGCGCAACGTGGGGCGACTGGTCCGGGTGACCGTACGCGGTGGCGCCGCCGGGCAGCCCGGGGGTGACCGACAGGTCATCGGCCGCGTGGTGGAGGCCGACGCCGAGCGGGTGGTGCTGGAGGTCGACGCGGACCGCGCGGAGTGGGCCTACGCCGATCTTGGACCGGGTCGGGTGCAGGTCGAGTTCACCCGCCTCGACGAACTGGCCGAATCAGAAGACGTCGACGACGATGACGATGACGATGTGGAGGACGAGGAGAGGTGAACATCGACCTCGCGGCGCTGCGCGCACTGGAGCGCGAGCGGGAGATCCCGTTCGACACGATCCTCGCGGCGATTGAGACCGCGCTGTTGACCGCGTACCGGCACACCGAGGGCGCGGAGCCGCACGCTCGGGTGGAGATCGACCGAAAGACCGGCGCGGCCCTTGTCTACGCCCAGGAGCTGAGCGCCGAGGGCACCGTGGAGCGGGAGTGGGACGACACCCCGCACGACTTCGGCCGGATCGCCGCCATGACCGCCAAGCAGGTGATCCTCCAGCGGTTGCGGGAGGCCACCGACGAGGTGCACTTCGGTGAGTACGTCGGCCGCGACGGTGACCTGGTCACCGGCGTGGTGCAGGCGCACGAGGCGCGGGCCGAGAAGGGCATCGTCACCGTCGACCTGGGCAAGCTGGAGGGGGTCCTGCCGCAGTCGGAGCAGGTGCCCGGCGAGCGGTACACCCATGGTGAGCGGATCCGGTGCGTGGTGGTGCACGTGGCCAAGGGCATGCGTGGGCCGCAGATCACATTGTCCCGGACTCACCCGAACCTGGTGAAGAAGCTCTTCGCCCTGGAGGTGCCGGAGATCGCCGACGGCACGGTCGAGATCGGCGCGATCGCCCGTGAGGCTGGTCACCGTACGAAGATCGCGGTGCGTTCCACCGCCGCCGGGGTCAACGCCAAGGGCGCCTGCATCGGCCCGATGGGCCAGCGGGTCCGCGCGGTGATGAGCGAGCTGCACGGCGAGAAGATCGACATTATCGACTGGTCGGACGATCCGGCGACCTTCGTCGGCAACGCCCTCTCCCCGGCCAAGGCACTGCGCGTCGAGGTGGTCGACCTGGCCAACCGGGCCGCGCGGGTGACCGTTCCGGACTTCCAGCTTTCGTTGGCAATCGGGCGAGAAGGGCAGAATGCCCGTCTTGCCGCCCGACTGACCGGTTGGCGAATCGACATTCGGTCCGATGCGGAACAAAACGAAACCGCCGGCCGTTCCGGGGCTGATCAAGTCCGGGAACCGGGCGGAGCGGTGTCGGGCAGCTAGGGGTAGACTTCCACCAGTGGCACGACGCGCGCTGCCGGAGCGCACCTGTGTGGGTTGTCGACGGCGCGCACCGGCCAGTGAATTGCTGCGGATAGTCGCGGTCGGTAACGAGGCTGGCTTCAGCCTCCGACCTGATCCGACCCGCACGCTGCCGGGTCGGGGAGCGAACATGCACCCGGATCCGGCCTGCTTCGCGCAGGCAGTGCGGCGTCGTGCCTTCGGGCGCGCGCTGCGGGTCGCCGGGGTTCCGGATGACGGGGCCCTCGCGGAGTACCTGACGCGTCAACCACCACGTCCGGTCACCCGATCGGACGAGGGCCGCTAGCAAGGTAGGACGACCGACATGAGCACACGATGAAGTCCCAGAAATGATCAGGCTTCAAGTGCACGAGTGAGGTCGCTGCGGGTGCTGCCCGCACGACCTCGGAGTGAGGAGTGCAGTGGCAGGTAAGGCCCGCGTACACGAGCTTGCAAAAGAGCTCGGGGTCGAAAGCAAGACCGTACTCGCCAAGCTCAAGGAGATGGGCGAGTTCGTCAAGTCCGCGTCGAGCACCGTCGAGGCGCCAGTCGCCCGACGGCTGCGCAGCGCCTTCGTCGCCTCGGGTGGCTCCGGTGCCCCGTCGGCAGCGCCGTCGGCACCATCGGCTCCGTCGGCGACGCCGACCCCGCCGCCGACCCCCGGCGAGCCTCGGGTCACCGCCAAGCCGACGCCGCCACGGCGTCCGGCGGTGCCCGGGCCGAAGCCGAAGGCCCCGGTGCCCGGTCCGCCGCCAGCGGCGACCCCGGTCGCCAAGCCGGCGAGTGCTCACGACATCGAGGTGGCCGCCGCGGAGGCGCGTGCGGCCGCGCTGAAGGCTGAGCAGGAGGCTGCGGTCAAGGCCGCGCAGGCCGCCCGCCAGCAGCAGCGGGAGAACGTCCGCCGGGAGCCCCCGGCCGACGGCGCAGCCCGCCCGGGTCCGCGACCCGGTCCCGGCACGATGCCGCCCCGTCCGGGTTCTCCGGCGGCGGGTCGTCCCGGTGGTCCCACCCCCGGGCCGGGCGGCCGGCAGGGTCGCCCGCCGGCGCGGGGCGCCGGTAACAACCCCTTCGGTATTCAGGGCAGCCAGCAGCAGCGGCCACCGGCCGCCGGTGCCGGTGGTGGTGCCCGTCCCAGCCCGGCGTCGATGCCGCCGCGGCCGAGCCCGGCGTCCATGCCGCCGCGGCCGAGCCCGGCCTCGATGCCGAGCCAGCGTCCGGGTCGTCCGGGCGGTCCGGGTGCCGGACGTGCCGGTGGCGGCGCTGGTCGTCCGGGCGGCGGTGGCGGTGGCTACCGTGGCGGTCCCGGTGGCGGCGGTGGCGGTGGCTACCGTGGCGGTCCCGGTGGCGGTGGCGGCGGTGGTTACCGTGGCGGCCCCGGTGGCGGTGGCGGCGGTGGATTCCGTCCGGGTGCGCCGGCCGGTGGCGGCGGTCGCCCAGGTGGCGGCGGCCGTGGCCGGGGCGGTGGCGCCGCGGGTGCCTTCGGGCGTCCGGGCGGCAAGCCCACCCGTGGCCGCAAGTCCAAGAAGCAGCGCAGACAGGAGTTCGACAACCTGTCGGCCCCGACCATGAGCTCGGGTGCTCCCCGGGGTCAGGGGCAGACGGTGCGTCTCTCCCGGGGCGCCTCGCTGTCGGACTTCGCCGACAAGATCAACGCCAACCCGGGTTCGCTGGTCCAGGAGATGTTCAACCTGGGCGAGATGGTCACCGCGACGCAGTCGTGCTCGGACGACACGCTGCTGCTGCTCGGTGAGCACCTGGGCTTCAACGTGCAGATCGTCAGCCCGGAGGACGAGGATCGCGAGCTGCTCGCGCAGTTCAACATCGACCTCGACGCCGAGGTGGCGGAGGACCGCCTGGTCAGCCGCGCCCCGGTGGTGACCGTCATGGGTCACGTCGACCACGGTAAGACCAAGCTGCTCGACGCGATCCGCAAGGCGAACGTCGTCGCGGGTGAGGCCGGAGGCATCACCCAGCACATCGGTGCCTACCAGGTCCACGTGCCGCACGAGGGCGAGGACCGCGCGGTGACCTTCATCGACACCCCGGGTCACGAGGCGTTCACCGCCATGCGTGCCCGTGGTGCCCAGGTGACGGACATCGTGATCCTGGTGGTCGCGGCCGACGACGGTGTCATGCCGCAGACCATCGAGGCGTTGAACCACGCCAAGGCGGCCGAGGTGCCGATCGTGGTCGCGGTCAACAAGGTCGACAAGCCCGAGGCGAACCCGGACAAGGTCCGCCAGCAGCTGACCGAGTACGGCCTGGTCGCCGAGGAGTACGGCGGCGACACCATGTTCGTCAACGTGGCCGCGAAGCCCGGTATCGGCATCGAGGACCTGCTCGAAGCGGTACTGCTCACCGCCGACGCGTCGCTGGAGCTGACCGCTCCGATCGACGGGCCGGCGCAGGGTGTGGCCATCGAGGCGCACCTGGACAAGGGCCGTGGTGCGGTGGCGACCGTGCTGGTGCAGAAGGGCACCCTGCGGGCGGGCGACTCGATCGTCGCCGGTGGGGCGCACGGCCGGGTCCGGGCGATGCTCGACGAGAACGGCAACCAGGTCACCGAGGCTGGTCCGGCACGTCCGGTCATGGTTCTCGGTCTGACCGCGGTGCCGGGGGCGGGCGACACCTTCCTCGCGGCGGCGGACGACCGCACGGTGCGGCAGATCGCCGAGCAGCGGCAGGCACGTCGACGGGCGGCGGCGTTCGCCAACTCCCGTGGTCGGGCCACCCTCGAGACGCTCATGGAGCAGCTCAAGGAGGGCGAGAAGACGTCGCTCAACCTCATCCTCAAGGGCGATGTCTCCGGTTCGGTGGAGGCCCTGGAGGACGCGCTGTTCAACCTCGACATCCCCGAGGAGGTCCAGCTCAAGGTCCTCGACCGGGGTGTCGGCGCGATCACCGAGAGCAACGTCATGCTGGCGAGCGCGTCGTCCGAGCCGGTCACGATCATCGGCTTCAACGTGCGGGCCTCCAACAAGGTCCGCGAGATGGCCGACCGCGAGGGCGTGGAGATTCGGTACTACACCGTCATCTACCAGGCCATCGAGGAGATCGAGGCGGCGCTCAAGGGCCTGCTCAAGCCGGAGTACGAGGAGGTCGAGCTCGGCACCGCGGAGATCCGCGACGTGTTCCGCTCGTCCAAGATCGGCAACATCTCCGGTTGCATCGTCCGGTCGGGCGTCATCCGACGGAACGCGAAGGCGCGCCTGCTGCGCGACGGCGCGGTCGTGGCGGACAACCTCACGATCAGCTCGCTGAAGCGGTTCAAGGACGACGCGACGGAGGTCCGGGAGGGCTTCGAGTGCGGTCTGACCCTGGGTGGTTACAACAACGTCCAGGTCGGCGACGTGATCGAGACCTTCGAGATGCGGGAGAAGGCTCGCGCCTGATCCTGCGGTAACGCACTGATCAAGGGGTTTACGCCGGTCGGCGTAAACCCCTTGATCATGTGGGGTGGGATGCGGGTAGTGTCCGCAGACGATGTACACCGCAACCGCAGTATTCGACCTGCTGCTTCCGGGGGACTCCCGGTCGCTGAAGGCCAAGAGATCGTACGTGCGCCCGATCGTCGCGGCACTTCGCCGATTCGAGGTGTCGGTCGCCGAGGTGGGGGCGCTGGACCTGCACGGGCGAGCGGAGATCGGGGTGGCCGTGGTGGCCGCCGAGGCGGCACACGCCCGCGAGGTGCTCGACTCGTGTGAGCGGCTCGTCGCGGGTCGTCCGGAGATCGACCTGCTGTCGGTGCGTCGCAGGCTGTACGGCGACGACGACTGAGCTGGTTGGCAGCCGCCCCGCACGCCCGAGCGGACGGCGCGGGTAGGGTTCGGGTATTGGGGTCGGTCGGGGCTCCGGTGACGCTGGCGTCACCGGTTCCGGTCGGTAGCGGCGACGCCGTGGAGGTGGCGGAGATGACGGATGCGGCCAAGGTACGCCGGCACGCGGAGCGGGTGCGCGAACTGGTCGCGTCGGTGGTGCGGAGTCAGATCAAGGACCCTCGACTCGGCATGATCACCATTACCGACGCCCGGATCACGGCCGACCTGCGTGACGCCACGGTCTTCTACACCGTGCTCGGTGACGCGGCGGCCCAGGCGGCCACCGCAGCCGCACTGGACAGCGCCAAGGGGATGCTGCGCAGCACGGTCGGCAAGGCTCTCGGGCTGCGGCACTCGCCGACGTTGACCTTCGTGCTGGACGACGTCCAGGACCAGGTCAAGCACATCGACGATCTGCTCGCCGCGGCCCGCAACGCCGACGCTGAGGTGCAGCGCCTGGCCGCCCGCGCCGAGTACGCCGGGGAGGCACAGCCGTACCGCCTCGACGAGGACGAAGACGACGAGGCCGACGAGGACGAGACCGCCGACGACTCCCGTGGCGGGGAACGGCGGTGACCGCTCCCTCCAGTGGGGCCCGTGCCGGCTCCGAGGCTGCCGTGCTGCGGCAGCCCGGCTCCGATCGGTCTGCTCCGGCGGCCTCCGCCGCCCCGGCCGACGGCGCGTTGGCCTCCGCCGGCCCCACCGAGGCCGACTGGTCTGCCGCAGTGGCAGCGGTACGCGGGCTGCCCGCCGACGGTCGGGTGCTGCTGATCTGCCACGTCAACCCGGACGGGGACGCGCTGGGCAGCATGCTCGGCTTCGCGCTCGGGCTGCGGCGGCTCGGTGTGGGCCGTTTGCAGGCCACCTTCCCCGGCCCGCCGGAGGTGCCCGAGCCGCTGCGCGGCCTGCCCGGTCTGGAGTTGCTGGTGCCGGAGACGGAGGCCGACCCCGAGCCGGATCTGGTCATCTGCTTCGACGCGGCGAGTGAGTCGCGGCTCGGCGCGCTGGCTGGCCGGTTGGCGGGGAAGGGCATCGCGTTGGTGCTCGACCATCACGCCTCGAACAGCGGCTTCGGTGACGTGAACCTGGTCGACCCGGCTGCTGCGGCGACCGCCGTGGTCGCCGAGCAGCTGTTGGACCGGCTCGGTGTACCGTTGGACGCGGGCATCGCCGAGTGCCTGTACGTGGCGTTGAGCACCGACACCGGCTCGTTCCGGTTCGACGCGACCACCCCGGCGGTGCACGAGATGGCGGCCCGGCTGCTGGCCACCGGGATCCGGCCGGGGGACATCTCGCGGCGGGTGTTCGACAGCCGGCCGTTCGGCGCGGTGCGGCTCTTCGGCGAGGTGCTCGGGCGGGCTCGGCTGGAGCCCGAGGAGGCCGGTGGGCAGGGCCTCGTCTGGACGTACGCGACCCTGGACGACCTGGCCCGCCACGAGCAGCGGCCGTACGTCCTGGAAGCGCTCATCGATCCGGTGCGCTGTACCGCCGAGGCCGACGTGAGCTGTGTGATCAAGCAGACCGCGCCGGACGTGTGGGCGGTGTCCCTGCGCAGCAAGGGCGCGACGGACGTGAGTCGGGTGGCGGTCGCGCTGGGCGGCGGTGGCCATCGACTGGCCGCCGGTTTCACCGGCCGTGGCACGGTTGACGAGGTGGTCGAGCGGATCCGGGCGCAGTTGCGGGTGGGCAGCCGGGACGGTGGCGCCGACCAGCAGGGGTGATTTCAGGGTCAACTCCGGGGCGTCGCCGCTTCGGCACCTGGACAGGATGGGGAGAATCGGATGATGGAGCAGCCCCACGATCTCACCGTTGACGCCCCTCGCACGTGGGAGCGACCGGTTGTCTGCGTACCGGTGCTGGTCGCCCTCTCACTGGTCGGTGGTCGGTTCCCGTCCTTCTCGACCGAGGCCAACGTCTACGTGTTCGGTGCCGGCGGGGTGCTGATCTGGCTCGGTCTGACCAAGCGGGTGCAGGCTCGCCCGGCACCCGAGCAGTTGAGATCCGGCGCGATCTGGTGGGCGCTGCCGGTGGTGGTCTTCGGGATCTTCGAGGGCGCCACCTTCTTCGCGGCGGCCGGTGACGACTTCCCCACCTTCTCCCGGCTGGCCGATCCGCTGCTGGAGGACCGCCTGGTCCGCTCGGCGGCCTGGCTGGTGTGGCTGTCGGCGTTCTGGGGACTGGTGCGGCGATGATGCGGGCTCTGGCGATCGGCGGGTTCCTGGTCGGGCTGGCGCTGTTCGGGCTGGTCGAGTGGCTGGCCCGGCGGGAGGGCTCGAAGATTCCGACGCTCGGTGAGATCTGCGCCTACATCATGCGGTACGAGGTGGGTCCGGTGCCGGTGGGCAGGATCGGTCTGTTCGGTTTCTGGTGGTGGATCGGCTGGCATTTCCTGGCGAGGTGACGGCGAGCCGACTTGTCCAGATCGCGGGAACAGCGCGCACCATGTGGACCTGAACGATAACTTGGGAAACGGTCGGCGCCGCTTCGGCGCAGGTCAGGGGCGGAGCCATACCCGGTGCCGCCTCGTTCCAGGGTCGACCGACCCGGGCCACCAGGCCGCCCTCTCGCCGCTCCGGCGACCCCGGAGTCGGCTCGCGGGGCGACAGTCCTCGCACCGCCCACGACGCGCCGCCGCGCCCGGTGACGCGTGCCCTGGAAGGACCCATCATGGCCGCCAAGCCCAACAAGCCCGACACCACCGACGAGGCCCGTGAGCAGGCTCGCCGCGCCCTTCAGACCTCCATGGACACCCGTCAGTGACCGTTCTCGACCGGTGGTGACGTTCCGTCGTCGACGCGTACCGCGTCACCTTCGGTCCGGCCGTCCGCCCATGTCGCCGGGCGGGCCCGGTCCAGCCCGCACGGTAGCCGGGGAGCGCTCGCCCGAGTAAGTGGCGGGCAAGATTGCGACCCTTACTTCTCCCGTGCCACGATCTGCGGTGATGAGTCAGTCCACCCTCGCCACCGACCGGGTCGCGTCGCCGCGGCGGATCGCCGCGCTCGCCCTGCCGGCCCTCGTGGTACTCGCCGCCGAACCCCTCTACGTGCTCGTCGACACCGCGGTCGTCGGCCATCTGGGCCGGGTGCCGCTGGCAGCGGTGGCGGTCGGCGGGACCGTTATGACCCTCACCGCCTGGCTGGGCACCGTGGTCGCGTACGGCACGACCGGCCGCGCCGCCCGCCGGTTCGGTGCCGGCGACCGCGCCGCCGCAGTGGCCGAGGGCGTCCAGGCGTCCTGGACGGCCCTTGGCGTGGGACTGGCGGTCGTCATCGGCATGCAGTTCGGTGGCGGCGCCCTGGCGGGTGCCCTGGCCGGCGGTGGCGAGGTCGGCGTCGCCGCTGCCGATTGGCTGCGGGTCGCCGCCTTCGGTGCCCCCGGGCTACTGCTCGCCGCCGCCGGGAACGGCTGGCTACGGGGTGTGCAGGACACCCGCCGACCGCTGCTCTTCGTCGTCGGCCCCAACCTGCTCTCCGCGGTGCTCTGTCCGGTGCTGGTCTACCCGGTCGGCATGGGGCTGATCGGCTCGGCGGTGGCGAACGTGATCGCGCAGACCCTCTCCGGTGCCCTCTTCGCCGCCGCCCTGGTGGCCGAGCGGGTCGCGCTGCGCCCGCGTCCCCGGGTCATCGGGCAGCAACTGGTGCTCAGCCGGGACCTGTTGATCCGGGGGGTGGCCTTCCAGGCGAGCTTCCTGTCCGCCACGGCGGTCGCCGCCCGGTTCGGTGCCGCCACGGTCGGTGCCCACCAGATCGCGGTGCAGCTCTGGTTCTTCGCGGCACTGGTGCTCGACGCGCTGGCCATCGCCGCGCAGGCGCTGGTCGGGGCGGCGCTCGGTGGCAATGACGAGGCGTCCGCCCGGGCGTTGGCCCGCCGGATCGGCCGCCTCGGCGCGCTCTGCGGCACGGCCTTCGCCGTGCTCGCGGCGGCCGGTGCGGGCGTGGTGCCCACCTGGTTCAGTTCGGATCCGGCAGTGCACCAGCAGGCGTTGGTGGCCTGGCCGTGGTTCGCCGCGATGCTGCCGCTGGCCGGGGTGGTGTTCGCCCTCGACGGCGTGCTGATCGGCGCCGGTGACGTGCGCTATCTGCGGAACCTCACGGTGGCCGGCGCGTTCGGCGGCTTCCTACCGGCGATCTGGCTGGCGTACGCCTTCGACCTGGGCCTCGGTGGTGTCTGGGCGGGGCTGATGCTGTTCACCGTGATCCGCCTGGTCGGGCTCCTGCTCCGGCTGCGCAGCGGTGCCTGGGCAGTGACCGGCGCGGTCCGTGGCCAGGAACGCGCCGTGGCCTGATCAGGCCTGGCCGTAGAGGGCGTGAAGGAGCAGGACCAGGGCCAGGCTCGCCACGAAGGAGACCAGCATGGCGACGACCTTGACCGTGTTCGGATAGCGCTCGCGTAGGCGCTGCCGTCGCTGCCAGGCCCACCAGCGGCGCCGGAGCGCCGCGGCACCGGGCAGGGCGACCAGATTCTCGGTGATCCGGACGCCGAGCGTGCGGCGTGCCGGTGGTGGGTCCAGCATCCAGCTCGGCAGCACGGTGGGTCGGTCGGGTGGCCGCAGGCGGGCGGGATCGTCGGGCGGGTGCGTTCGATCGTGCTCGCGGTCCGTGGTCATCTCGTGCTCCCCGTGGTCATGACGGCGGGTTCTACCGTCGCCGATGTCGTCATCGTGTCAAGGACGGCCGGTTGCTGGATATCCGATTTCGGCGCCTGTCCGGTGCTCAGGCCCTCCGGTGGGTCTGGCAGGCTTGCACGTCGTGAGCACAGACGGCCTGATCGTGGTGGACAAGCCCGGCGGAATGACCTCGCACGACGTGGTGGCCAGGATCCGCAGGCTGGCCCGGACCAGGCGTGTCGGGCACGGCGGCACGCTCGACCCGATGGCCACCGGTGTCCTGGTCGTCGGGGTGGGCCGGGCCACCCGGTTGCTGACGTACGTGATCGGCGCGGACAAGAGCTACACCGCGACCATCCGGCTCGGTCAGGCCACCGTCACCGACGACGCGGAAGGTGACGTGATCGCCACCACGCCCGCCGGTGCGGTAACCGACGAGGCGATCCACAGCGCCCTGGCCGAGTTGACCGGGGAGATCGATCAGGTGCCGAGCGCGGTGAGCGCTATCAAGATCAATGGACAGCGGGCGTACAAGCGGGTCCGTGAGGGGGAGAGCGTCGATCTGCCGGCCCGACGGGTCACCGTCTCCCGGCTCGACGTGCTGGCCATCCGGCGGGACCATCCCGACGTGGTCGACGTCGACGTCGACGTGGCCTGCTCGACCGGGACGTACATCCGGGCGATCGCCCGTGACGCGGGCCTGGCGCTGCGGGTCGGCGGCCACCTGACCGCACTGCGGCGAACCGCCGTGGGCGGGTTCGGTCTGGCCGAGGCGGTCACCCTCGACGAGTTGGAGCGGCGCGCGCCGGACGTGGTGGGCCTGCCACTGGCGGATGCGGCCGCACGGTTCTTCCCCCGTCGGGACGCCACCGCCGAGGAGGCCAAGGTGCTCTCCCACGGCGGTCCGCTCGACCCGGTCGGCCACACCGGCCCGTACGCGGTCTTCGATCCGGCCGGCGGGCTGATCGCTATCGTCAGCGAGCGGGCCGGTCGGGCCCGCGCGGAGATCGTGCTCGCCCCGGCCTGACACCGGTGCCGGACGGCCGACGGTCCGAGCGAACGACAGCGAAGGAGCAGCATGCAGCGGTGGCGGGGGTACGACGCGGCGCCCAGTGGCTGGGGACGGTCGGTCGTCACCATCGGCGTCTTCGACGGCGTGCACAAGGGGCACCAGGCGACGATCGGGCACGCGGTGGCCCGAGCCCGGAAACTCGGCGTGCAGTCGGTGGTGGTCACCTTCGACCCGCACCCGGCCGAGGTGGTGCGGCCCGGTTCCCACCCGGCGGTGCTGACCGAGCCCGCTCGCAAGGCGGAACTGATCGAGGCCCTCGGGGTGGACGTGCTCTGTGTGATGCCGTTCACGCCCGAGCTGTCCCGGTTGCCGGCCGAGGCGTTCGTGCACGACGTGCTGGTCGAGCACCTGCACGCCGCGCTCGTGGTGGTGGGCGAGAACTTCCGGTTCGGCCACCGGGCCGCCGGTGACGTGGCGCTGCTGGAGCGGCTCGGCCGGACGTTCGGCTTCGCGGTCGAAGGGGCTCCGCTGGTGGCCGAGTCCGGCACCGTCTTCTCTTCGACGTACATCCGCTCCTGCGTTGACGCGGGCGACGTGACCGCAGCGGCCAACGCGCTGGGCCGCCCGCACCGGCTGGAGGGTGTGGTCGTCCGGGGCGACCAGCGGGGGCGTGAACTGGGCTTCCCGACCGCCAACCTGCTCTGCCACCGGTACGCGGCGGTCCCGGCCGACGGCGTCTACGCCGCCCGGATGATCCGCCGGGGGCAGCGGGAGCCGCTCGCCGCCGCCGTGTCGATCGGCACCAACCCGACCTTCTCCGGCCGGGAGCGGCGGGTCGAGGCGTACGCGTTGGACTTCGACGGCGACCTCTACGGCGAGCGGCTGGCGCTGGACTTCGTGGCGCATCTGCGCGGTCAGGCCCGCTTCGACTCGATCGAACCGCTGATCGCCCAGATCGCCCAGGACGTCGAGCGGACCCGCAAGGTGCTGGGCTGAGCGTCGTCGACCCGTCCACGGCCCTTGACCGGCCGCTTCGGGTGGATGCTGGTAGGCTGATCGAGACGTCGGCTGACCGACGTGGGGCCTCGCCTGCCTGCTCGACGCCGTGGGTGCGAGGACCATCCGTCACCGGTGCCGTTAGCCCGGTCCGACGGACAGCATCGAGACACCCACCAGAACAGGGAGAACATGGCGCTCGACCAGCAGACCAAGGCCAAGATCCGCGAGGAGTACGCGACCGCTGAGGGTGACACCGGGTCGCCCGAGGTGCAGGTCGCGGTCCTCACCAAGCGGATCGCTGATCTCACCGAGCACCTGAAGGTGCACAAGCACGACCACCACAGCCGTCGTGGGCTGCTGTTGCTGGTCGGTCGTCGCCGTCGGTTGCTCAACTACGTCCAGAAGAAGGACATCAACCGCTACCGGTCGCTCATCGAGCGGCTCGGCCTGCGCCGGTGACGTGACGGGGGAGTGACCCACCAGGTCACTCCCCCGTCGGCGTCCCCATCCGAGAAACGGGCCGCGACCACCCAGACGGGGAGTGTCGGCGTACCGGTCTCCGGTAGTGGCCTCCGGGCACCCTGGCAACCCGCCGGCGGTCCCGGACGCTTCGATCGAAGACCGGCCGTCCGCACAGCTCCCGCGTCGTGGCTCCCCGATGCGAAGGAGCATTGACACAGCATGACCGAGACCAAACTCGGCACCGAAACCCGCACCGCCGTGATCGACAACGGGTCGTTCGGCACCCGTGAGATCACCTTCTCCACCGGCCGGCTGGCCCGACAGGCCGCCGGCAGCGTCACGGCCCAGCTCGGCGAGACGGTCGTCCTCTCCGCCACCACCGCCGGCAAGCAGCCGAAGGAGCAGTTCGACTTCTTCCCGCTGACCGTCGACGTGGAGGAGCGGATGTACGCCGCGGGCCGCATCCCCGGCTCGTTCTTCCGTCGCGAGGGTCGGCCCAGCGAGGACGCCATCCTCACCTGCCGCCTGATCGACCGGCCGCTGCGCCCGTCGTTCGTCAAGGGCCTGCGCAACGAGGTCCAGGTCGTCGAGACGATCCTCGCGCTCGACCCGCAGCACCCGTACGACGTCGTCGCCATCAACGCCGCGTCGATGTCGACCAAGCTTTCCGGCCTGCCGTTCTCCGGCCCGATCGGGGCGACCCGGATGGCCCACGTGGACGGCCAGTGGATCGCCTTCCCGACCCACGAGGAGCTGGCTCGGGCGACCTTCGACATGGTGGTCGCCGGCCGCGCCCTGCCCGACGGCGACGTCGCGATCATGATGGTCGAGGCGGAGGCCACCGAGCACACCGTGAAGCTGGTCGCCGGTGGCGCGCCCGCCCCGACCGAGGAGGTCGTGGCCAGCGGCCTGGAGGCCGCCAAGCCCGCCATCCGCGAGCTGTGCCGGGCGCAGAGCGAGCTGGCCGAGGTCGCCGCCAAGCCGGTCGCCGAGTTCCCGGTCTTCCTGGACTACGCCGACGACGCGTACGACGCGGTCGCCGACCTGGCCCGTGCCGACGTGGCCGAGGCCCTCCAGATCGCCGGCAAGGCGGACCGCGAGGAGGCCCTGGACGCCATCAAGCAGCGGGTGCACGAGGAACTCGGCGCCCGTTTCGAGGGCCGGGAGAAGGAACTCTCCGCCGCGTTCCGCTCGCTGACCAAGTCCGAGGTGCGCAGCCGGGTGCTGCGTGAGCAGGTCCGCATCGATGGTCGGGGTCCGCGCGACATCCGTCCGCTGACCGCCGAGGTGGGCGTGCTGCCCCGGGTGCACGGCTCGGCGTTGTTCGAGCGCGGCGAGACCCAGATCCTCGGCGTCACCACGCTCAACATGCTGCGCATGGAGCAGGCGTTGGACACCCTCTCCCCGGAGAAGTCCAAGCGCTACATGCACAACTACAACTTCCCGCCGTACTCCACCGGTGAGACCGGTCGGGTTGGCTCGCCGAAGCGCCGCGAGATCGGGCACGGTGCGCTCGCGGAGCGGGCGCTGATCCCGGTGCTGCCCTCGCGGGAGGAGTTCCCGTACGCCATCCGGCAGGTCTCCGAGGCACTGGGCTCCAACGGCTCCACCTCGATGGGTTCGGTCTGCGCCTCGACGCTGGGCCTGCTCAGCGCCGGTGTGCCGCTGAAGGCGCCGGTCGCCGGCATCGCCATGGGCCTCATCTCCGACGAGGTCGACGGCAAGACCCAGTACGTGACGCTGACCGACATCCTCGGTGCCGAGGACGCCTTCGGTGACATGGACTTCAAGGTCGCCGGCACCCGGGACTTCGTCACCGCGCTCCAGCTGGACACCAAGCTCGACGGCATCCCGTCCGACGTGCTGGCCGCCGCGCTCCAGCAGGCGCACGAGGCCCGGCAGACCATCCTGGACGTGATGCAGCGGGCGATCGAGGCTCCGGCCGAGATGTCCGACTACGCGCCCCGGGTCACCACGGTCAAGATCCCCGTCGACAAGATCGGCATGGTGATCGGCCCGAAGGGTCAGACCATCAACGCGATCCAGGACGAGACCGGCGCCGAGATCTCCATCGAGGACGACGGCACGATCTACGTCGGTGCGACGAACGGTCCGTCGGCGCAGGCGGCGGTCGAGCGGATCAACGCGATCGCCAACCCGACCCTGCCCAAGGTCGGCGACCGGTTCCTCGGCACGGTGGTGAAGACCGCACCGTTCGGTGCGTTCGTCTCGCTGCTGCCGGGCCGCGACGGCCTGCTGCACATCTCCAAGGTGGGCGACGGCAAGCGGGTCGAGAAGGTCGAGGACTTCCTCAACGTCGGTGACCGGGTCGAGGTCGAGATCGCCGACATCGACCAGCGCGGCAAGATCTACCTGGACAAGGTCCGCCCGGAGGGTGCCGAGGCACCGGCCGCCGCAGCCGGCGAGGAGCGGCCCGCCGGCCGTGACCGTGGTGGCGACCGGGGGCCGCGTGACCGGGGCGACCGTGAGCGCGGTGGCGACCGGGGTGGCCGGGGACCGGAGCGCGGTGACGGTGGCGAGGGTGGCGGCGAGTCCCGCCCTCGGCGTCGCACCCGGCACAGCTGATCCCCGCGCAGCCGAACTGATCCACTGACCGGCCGGGCGACATCGTCGCCCGGCCGGTTCGTAACCGAGCACTCCTTGACGCCGTACTGGAAGCAGGTGGCCGTGAGCCGGACCCGGTATTCGTCCTCTCCCGGGGCCCGATCGGTGCCCCGTACCGGTCGACAGGCCACCGCGACCACTCGCGCCGCCGGTGGCTCGCCCCGCGCGGTGACCCGGACCCTGAGCGACGACCCGCTGGGCGGCACGGTACGTCGTACAGTGCTGCCGAACGGGCTGCGGGTGCTGACCGAGGCGATCCCGGCGATGCGCAGCGTCTCGTTCGGCATCTGGGTGGGGGTCGGCTCGCGGGACGAGACCGGGCCGCAGGCGGGTGCCGCCCACTTCCTGGAGCACCTGCTGTTCAAGGGCACCAACAAGCGGAACGCAATGGAGATCTCCTCGGCGATCGAGGCCGTGGGCGGCGAGACCAACGCCTTCACCACGAAGGAGTACACCTGCTACTACGCCCGGGTGCTCGACGAGGACCTGCCGCTGGCCATCGACGTCATGTGCGACCTGGTCGCCGACTCGGTGTTGGAACCGGCCGACGTGGAGACCGAGCGGGGCGTGATCCTCGAAGAGATCGCCATGCACGACGACGAGCCCGGCGACGAGGTGCACGACCTGTTCGCCCGGGCCGTCTACGGTGACCACCCGCTGGGTCGGTTGATCTCCGGCACGGTCGACACGGTCACCCCGATGACCCGTCGGCAGATCCAGAGCTTCTACCGGCGACGCTACGTCGCACCGCAGATCGTCATCGCCGCCGCCGGCAACCTCGACCACGCCGCCGTGGTGCGGCTGGTCCGCCAAGCCCTGCGGGGCACCCCGCTGGACACCGATCCGGCGGCGCCCGCCGGGCACCGGCCCGCCACCCCGGGCGTACCCACCCAGGCCGCCTCGGCGGTGGTGGAGGAGAAGGAGACCGAGCAGGCGCACGTCGTCCTCGGCTGCCCCGGCATCGACCGGCTCGACGAGCGCCGGTTCGCCCTCGGGGTGCTCAACAACGTGCTCGGCGGCGGCATGTCCAGCCGACTGTTCCAGGAGATCCGGGAGCGTCGGGGCCTCGCCTACTCCGTCTACTCCTACGCCAGCCAGTACGCCGACAGCGGCCTGTTCGGCGTCTACGCGGGCTGCGCGCCGGGCCGGGTCGACGAGGTACTGGAGCTGACCCGGGCCGAGTTGGCGCGTACGGCCGCGCACGGCATCACCGAGGCGGAACTGGCCCGGGGCAAGGGGATGAGCAAGGGCTCGTTCGTGCTCGGTCTGGAGGACACCGGCTCCCGGATGAGTCGGCTGGCCAAGGGCGAGCTGCTCTACGGAGATCTGGTGCCGGTCGACGAACTGCTCGACCGGGTCGACGCGATCACCCTCGACGACGTCAACTCCCTCGCGGCCGACCTGCTGAGCCGGCCGATGTCCCTGGCGGTCGTCGGGCCGTTCGGCGGTCGGCAGTTCACCATCTGACCCGTACCCCGCAACGGGGTGGATCACGCGACGCGCCCCCGCCGGGGTGGGATAGGTTGTGCCGCGTGACTGACGAGCAGGAGACGGGTACGCCCGAGTCGATCAAGGTTGGTGTGTTGGGCGCCGGTGGCCGGATGGGTGCCGAGGTGTGCCGGGCCGTCGAGGCCGCCCCCGACATGACACTGGTGGCGACGGTCGACCAGGACGACTCGCTCAGCGACGCCGCCGCAGCGCAGGTGCTCGTCGACTTCACCACCCCCGACGTGGTGATGGACAACCTGCGCTGGTGCATCGACCAGGGCATCCACGCGGTGGTCGGCACCAGCGGCTTCACCGAGCGGCGGCTCGCGGAGGTACGCGGCTGGCTGGCCGACCGGCCCGAGGTGGGTGTGGTGATCGCCCCCAACTTCGGTCTCGGCGCGGTGCTGATGATGCAGTTCGCCGCCCGTGCCGCCCGCTACTTCGAGTCGGTGGAGATCATCGAGCAGCACCACCCACGGAAGCTCGACGCACCCAGCGGCACCGCCATGCACACCGCCCGCCTGGTCGCGGCGGCCCGCGCCGAGGCCGGCCTCGGTCCGGTACCGGACGCCACGAAGGACGAGTTCGCCGGTGCCCGGGGTGCGGACGTCGACGGGGTACGCGTACACGCCGTGCGGGCCACCGGACTGGTCGCCCACCAGGAGGTGCTCTTCGGCGCCACCGGCGAGACGCTGACCATCCGGCACGACTCGTACGACCGGGTCTCGTTCATGCCCGGCGTGCTGCTGGCGGTACGCGCGGTGGGTGACCGCCCGGGTCTGACCCTCGGCCTGGACGCCCTGCTCGACTGACCGTCGCCCGGCGGGAGGTCGGACCCCCGGCGGGCAACCAGGCCGTGCTCAGCCGGCCTGGGGCCCTTCGCCGGGCACGGCGACGTGCAGGCGTAGCTGGGGAACCAGCATGTCGTCGACGTCCAGCGCGCGTCCCGCCCCGTCGGGCTCCCAACCGGCGGTGGTGAGGAACTTCCGGGACGCCTGGTCGCCCTCGAACACCCAGGCCACCGCCCGGGCGAAGCCATCCTCCCGCCACAGGTCGACGCTGGCGGCGAGCAGCCGGGACCCGTGCCCGCGTCGGCCCCAGCGGGGCTCGACCAGCAGGTCGGTCACGGCCACCACGTCCGGGCCGAGTGCGTCGGCCGGCTCGTTCGGGGCCAGCGCCTCGGCGTCGACCGGACCGGAGGCGGCGAAGCCCACCAGATACGATTGCTCGGCCTGTTCGACGGCGACCAGTACGCGGTGGGTGTCGCCAGGGGGCTGGCGCACCGCGGCGTCCCAGCGCTCGGCCAGCGACGCCTCGTCGAGGCCGTCCAGCACGTCCCGGGGCAGCAGCCGCCGGTAGGCGACCCGCCAGGTCGCGAGCTGGATGCGGGCGATCTCGGCGGCGTCCTCGGGACGCGCCGGGCGGACGTACCCGAGACTCATGGCACGACAGCCTACGCAGGGCGAGGGAGGCGACGGTGGCGCAGGGTGCCAGGCGAACGGTCGGGCAGGCCGCCGTGGTGATCGTCCTCGCCGTCGCGGTGGCCGGTTTCCTGGCCGTGGCGGCCGTCCGGCACGGCTTCTTCGACCTGCACGTCTACCGGGGTGCCCTGGTCTGGTGGGTGCACGACGGCGGGGAGATCTACGACTACCTCAAGCCCGGCACCCAGTACGGCTTCACGTATCCGCCGTTCGCCGCGTTGGTGATGCTGCCGATGGCGTACCTGTCCTGGCACGCGGCGATCGTGGTGAGCGTCGCCGCCGGTGTGGTGACCAGCGCGGTGCTGATCTGGTGGCTGCTGGATCCGGTGTCCCGGCGGGTCGGCTGGACCCGCTGGTTCGCCTTCGCCGTGGCGATGTGCCTGGTCGCCGCCTTCGAGCCGATGCGCGAGACCATCAACTTCGGCCAGGTCAACACGCTGCTGCTCTTCCTGGTCGCGGTGGACCTGCTCCGGTTGCTGCCGAGGGGCAGCAGGTGGGCCGGGGTCGGCATCGGTCTGGCCACCGCGATCAAGCTCACTCCGGGCATCTTCATCGTCTACCTGCTGGTGACGCGACGCTGGCGTGCGGCGGTGACCGCGTCCGGGGCGGCGACCGCCGCGACCGTGCTCGCCGCCGCGCTCTTCCCGGACGCCTCCCGGGAGTTCTGGACCAGCGCGTTGTGGAACACCGGCCGGGTCGGTGAGCTGGCCTTCGTCTCCAACCAGTCGCTGCGTGGCGTGGTGGCCCGGCTCGACCCGCAGAGCCCCAGCACGCTGGCCTGGCTGGTGCTGGTCGCCGGGACGCTGGTGCTCTGGGCCTGGCGGTCCCGGGCTGCGGCGTCCGTCGGCGACGAGGCCACCGGACTGGCCCTGACCGGCGCGGTGATGTGCCTGGTCAGCCCGGTCACCTGGGTGCATCACCTGGTGTGGCTGCTGCCGGGCCTGCTGCTGCTGGTGGACCGGGGCATGGCCGCGCCGCCGGGCGGTCGCCGACGTCGGGTGCTGCTGGCGTGCGCCGCCATCGGGTACGCGTTCCTGATCAGCCGGATCGTCTGGGCGTGGGAGAAGGACTTCACCGGCCTCGACGGGTTCCTGTTCAGCAACACCTACGTCTGGATCAGCCTGGCGCTGCTGGCGTTCCTGCCGGTGGGGCGGCCGGTCGTACCCGGGTCGCCGGTGGACTCAGTCGCCGTCGAGTCGGCCGCTGTACCGCAGCTCGACCAGGTCGATCGCCGGTCGGCCACCGGACAGGGGGACCTGGTAGATCGACCGTTCACCGTCCGGTGACAACCCGGCCCGCTCGTAGAACCGGCGGGCCCGGTCGTTGTCGGCGAGCACCCAGAGGCGGTACGTCGTCCAGCCCAGTTGCCGCAGGCCCGCCCGAGCCGCCGCGAACAGGGCCCGAGCGGTGCCGTCACCCCAGTGGGCGGGCGTGACGTAGAGGCTGACCACCTCGCCGTGGGCCGGGTCGAGGTCGCCCCGGTCCTGGTTGTTGCGGTACGGACCGAAGGTGGTGAACCCGACGGTGGTGCCGTCCTCCTCGGCGAGCAGCGTGGTGAACGGGTGGTCCGGGTCGGCGGTGCCGAGGGCTCGGCGGCGCTGCGCCCAGGCCACCGGGTTGAGCCGGGCGAGCACCTCGTCCGGCATGATTCCGGCGTAGCCGGCCTGCCAGCCGCGCACGTGCACCCGGGCGACCGCCTCGGCGTCGTCGGGCTCCTCGCGGCGGATGCTGGGCATGGAAGTAGTTGTAGGCGGCCGGGGGTGGCAGGTCCAGCGGCCGCACCGATGTCGTACGCCTGTCGTAGCCTGCCCGCGATGGTCGCACCGGAATCGCTCTCGCTCGCCCAGGCCCGCCGCGTCGCGTTGGCTGCCCAGGGCTTCACCGACCCGGCACCCACGGCGGTGCCCACCCGTCGGCACCTGCGTCGGGTGCTCGACCGGGTCGGGTTGATCCAGATGGATTCGGTGAACGTGCTGCAACGGGCGCACTACCTGCCGCTCTACAGCCGGCTCGGGCCATACCCGACCGCCCTGCTCGACTCCGCCGCCTACCGCCGCCCGCGTGACCTGTTCGAATACTGGGGCCACGAGGCGTCGTTGGTGCCGGTCACCCTGCATCCGGCGCTGCGGTGGCGGATGGCTCGGGCCCGCACCGACGCCTGGGGCGGGATGCGGCGCATCGTCGCCGAGCAGCCCGCGCTGGTCTCGTGGGTACGCGACGAGGTGGCCGCCCGGGGGCCGCTGACGGCAGCGGAGATCGAGCACGACGGGCCCCGCCAGACCGGCAACTGGGGGTGGAACTGGTCGACGGTGAAGCAGGCCCTGGAGTATCTCTTCTGGGCTGGCGAGGTGTGCGCGGCGGAACGCACCGGTTCCTTCGCCCGTCGCTACGACCTGCCGGAGCGGGTGCTGCCGCCAGCGGTGTTGAACGCGCCGACACCGACCGACGCGGAGGCGTACCGCACCCTGGTGGGCATCGCGGCCCGGTCCCTCGGGGTGGCCGCCGAGCCGGAGCTGCGAGACTATTTCCGGCTGCCGGTGGCCGGCGCTCGGCAGGCCATCGCCGAGCTGGTCGAGGCGGAGCAGTTGCGGCCGGTCACCGTGCCGGGCTGGCGGCAGCCGGCCTGGTTGCACGCCGAGGCCCGACTTCCCCGCTGGGTGCGCGGCAACGGCCTGGTGAGCCCCTTCGACCCACTGGTCTGGGAACGTGCCCGTACCGAGCGGCTGTTCGACTTCAGCTACCGCATCGAGATCTACGTGCCCGCAGCGCGTCGCGTGCACGGCTACTACGTGCTGCCGTTCCGTCAGGGCGAACGCTTCACCGCACGGGTCGACCTCAAGGCGGACCGCAAGGCGGGGGCGCTGCTGGTCCCGGCCGCCTGGGTCGAGCCCGGCGCGGATCCGGGGGAGACTGCGGTCGCCCTGGCCGAGGAGCTGTACCGCCTCGCCGACTGGCTCGGCCTGGACTCGGTGGCACCACCGGCCGCCGGTGACCTGGCGGCTCCGCTGGCCGCCGCGTTGGTGGGCGTCGCCGGTGTACGGTGAGGTTCGTGACGAGCGTTGACCGATCGGACGCGGCTCAGCCGCACCCGTCCGCTGACCCGCACACCGGCCAGCCCTCCGGCGGACCGGCGGCGGGCGCACCTCAGGACTGGCCGGGCGGATATCCCGCCGGTTACCCGGTCGAGTCCGACCGGTTCACCCGGTTCGTGCAGCGGCTCCACGCCCGCACGCCACGCTGGGCGGTGCCGTTGGCCGCAGTCGGCTGTGTCGCCGCCGGCATCGGTTACACGCTGCTCAGTGACCCCACCCGCTCGGCGCCCGACGCCCTGCCGAGCTGCCTGCTCAAGATGACCACCGGGTTGGACTGCCCGGGTTGCGGCGGCACCCGCGCCCTCTGGTACGTGCTGCACGCCGATCTCCCGGCTGCGGCCCGGCACCACTTCCTCTTCGTCTTCGCGTTGCCCTTCCTGGCGTACTTCTTCATCGCCTGGGCCGGCGGGCGGGCCTTCGGTTGGCGACTGCCCGAGCTGCGGGTCGGCCCGAGACTGCTCGGCGGGTTCCTCGCCGCCTGGTTCGCCTTCTCGGTGATCCGCAACCTGCCCTGGCCGCCGTTCACCGCCCTCTACGTCTAGCGAGAGCCGGGACAGGCGAGCCGGAATTGGGTCGGCCCGGACGTGACCGTTAGAGTCGCGGCATGCCGGAGATGGTGCAGCCCCAGGTCAAGCTGATCGCGTGGACACATTTCGATCCGCCGGAGGATGTCCCGTGGTCGACCGATGCCGACGGTGGACAGGCGCTCGCGGAGTTCGCCGGGCGGGCCTGCTACCAGAGTTGGCGCAAGCCGAATCCGGCTACGGCCACCAACGCCGGATACCTGGCGCACATCCTGGAGGTCGGCCACCTCTCGGTGCTGGAGCACGGCTCGGTCAGCTTCTACTTCACCGGGGTGTCCCGCTCGTTCACCCATGAGCTGATCCGGCACCGGCACTTCTCGTACTCCCAGCTCTCCCAGCGGTACGTGCCGGAGCGGGACGCCGCGATGGTGGAGCCGACGGTGATCGCCGAGGATCCGGAGCTGCACAAGCGGTTCGTCGAGGCGGCCGAGGCGAGCGTACGCGCCTACAACGAGCTGCTGGAGGGGCTGGAGCGTCGTTTCGCCGACGTGCCCAACCCGACCCTGCGGCGCAAGCAGGCCCGCCAGGCGGCCCGTGCGGTGCTGCCGAACGCCACCGAGACCCGCATCGTGGTGACCGGCAACTACCGGGCCTGGCGGCACTTCATCGGGATGCGTGCCACCGAGCACGCCGACGTGGAGATCCGCGAGCTGGCGGTGGAGTGCCTCCGACAGTTGCAGCGGGTCGCGCCGAACGTCTTCGCCGACTTCACCATCTCGACGCTGCCCGACGGCACGGAGGTGGCCCAGAGCCCGCACGCCCAGACGTCCTGACCGGGCGTCAGGCCGCACGCCCGGGGACGGTGCGCCCTTCCCCGGTGGCCGGCTGCCGGCCGTCCGATAGGTTGTCACCATGACGCACGACCACCTTGACGCTCCGGTCCGGACTGTCTCCCGTCCGTTCGGCCGGGTGCTCACGGCCATGGTGACCCCGTTCACCGCGGACGGGGCGCTCGACCTCGACGGCGCGGCACGGCTCGCGGACTATCTGGTCACCGAGCAGGGCAACGACGCGCTGGTGGTCAACGGCACCACCGGCGAGTCGCCGACCACCACCGACGCGGAGAAGGAGAGCCTGATCCGGGTCGTGGTGGAGACCGTCGGTGACCGGGCCCGGGTGGTGGCCGGGGTCGGCACCAACGACACCCGGCACACCATCGAGCTGGCGTCCTCGGCGGAGAAGGCCGGTGCGCACGGGTTGCTGGTGGTCACGCCGTACTACAACAAGCCGCCGCAGGCCGGTCTGCTTCACCACTTCACCGCGGTGGCCGACGCCACCGGGCTGCCGGTGATGCTCTACGACATCCCGCACCGCACCGGTGTGGCGATCGAGACGGAGACCCTGGTCCAGCTCGCCGAACACGGCCGCATCGTCGCGGTGAAGGACGCCAAGAGCGACCTGACCGCGACGAGTTGGGTGACCAGCCGGGCAGAGCTGGCGTACTACAGCGGCGAGGACTCCCTCACCCTGCCCGCCCTGGCCGTCGGCTGTGTCGGCGTGGTGGGTACCTCCACGCACTTCACCGGCGCCGAGACCAAGCGGATGATCGAGGCGTACGACACGGGGGACACGGCGACCGCGCTGGCGTTGCACCGCCGCCTGCTGCCGCTGTTCACGGGGATCTTCCGTACCCAGGGCGTGATCCTGGTCAAGGCCGGCCTGACGGCGCAGGGCCTGCCGGCCGGGCCGGTCCGGCCGCCGTTGGTGAACGCCACCGACGGGGAGATCGCCCAACTGCGCGCCGACTGCGCTGCGGCGGGCCTGCCGCTCCCCGAATGATCAAACGACACGACGGACGCCGGGTGACGGCGTCACAGAATGAGGTGAACGCGTGACCGAGGCGCGCAACGAGGAGGCCCAACTTCCCCCGCCGCTGCCGGAGGGCGGACTGCGGATCATACCGCTCGGCGGGCTCGGCGCCATCGGCCGGAACATGACCGTCTTCGAGTACGACGGCAAGCTGCTGGTCGTCGACTGCGGGGTGCTCTTCCCGGACGTCGAGCAGCCCGGTGTCGACCTGATCCTGCCGGACTTCGCCCCGATCCTCGACCGGCTCGACGACATCCAGGCGATCGTGCTGACCCACGGCCATGAGGACCACATCGGTGCGGTGCCCTACCTGCTCGCGCACAAGCCCGACATCCCGCTGGTCGGCTCGCAGTTCACCCTGGCGCTGGTGGAGGCGAAGCTGGCCGAGCGGCGCATCCAGCCGTACACCCTGACCGTGCGGGAGGGCGGCCGGGAGCGGCTCGGCCCGTTCGAGTGCGAGTTCTTCGCCGTGAACCACTCGATCCCCGACGCGCTCGCGGTGGCCATCCGGACCCCGGCCGGGCTGGTGCTGCACACCGGCGACTTCAAGATGGACCAGTTGCCGCTGGACGGCCGCATCACCGACCTGGCCGGCTTCGCCCGGCTCGGCGCCGAGGGCGTGGACCTGCTGCTGTCGGACTCCACCAACGCGGAGATCCCGGGCTTCGTCACGCCAGAGCGGGAGATCGGCCCGGTCCTCGACGCCATCTTCACCAAGGCCCGGGGCCGGATCATCGTCGCTTCCTTCGCCTCTCACGTGCACCGGGTCCAGCAGGTCTTCGACTCGGCCGTGGAACACGGTCGCAAGGTCGCCCTGATCGGTCGGTCGATGGTCCGCAACATGGGCATCGCCCGGGATCTGGGCCTGTTGAACATCCCTCCCGGCCTGGTGGTCGGGTTGGACGAGGCGACCTCGATGCCGCCCGAGCAGATCGTGCTGATGTCCACCGGGTCGCAGGGCGAGCCGATGAGCGCGTTGGGCCGGATGGCCAGCGGCGACCACCGGCACATCACCATCGCACCCGGCGACACCGTGGTGCTCGCCTCGTCGCTGGTGCCGGGGAACGAGACCTCCGTCTACCGGGTGATCAACCGGCTGGCCCGGGCCGGTGCGGTGGTCGTGCACAAGGACGTGGCGAAGGTGCACGTCTCCGGCCATGCCCCGGCCGGGGAACTGCTCTACCTGCTCAACGTGGTCCGGCCCAGCAACCTGATGCCGGTGCACGGTGAGTGGCGGCACCTGCGTGCCCACGCCCGGCTGGGCATCGAGTCCGGCGTCGCGCCGGACCGGGTGGTGCTCTGCGAGGACGGCGACGTGGTCGACCTGGTGGAGGGTCGGGCCAGCCTGGTGGGGCACGTCAAGAGCCGGTACGTCTACGTCGACGGTCTGGCCGTCGGCGACGTCAGCGAGTCGCTGCTCACCGAGCGGCGCATCCTCGGCGACGGCGGTTTCATCGCCGCGACCGTCGTGGTCGACTCGGTCACCGGCAAGGTGGTCGCCGGCCCGACCGTGTCGGCCAAGGGCTTCTCGGAGGACCCGGGTGCCTTCAACGCGGTGATCCCACTGGTCACCGAGGCACTCAACCGGGCTGCCGGGGACGGGATCACCGACCCGCACCAACTTCAGCAGATCGTCCGGCGCACCGTCGGCCGCTGGGTCAACGACGCCTACCGTCGTCGCCCGATGATCGTGCCGACCGTCGTCGAGGTCTGAACACCGGGCGTACCGGACTGATTCCGATGGGCCACCACAATCGGCCGGTGGTGGCCCATTGGCCGCATTCCAGCGATTAGTCGGCTTCGCGTTCAACCGATCGGGCCTGGTGCCCGTACTCCGGGCCGGCAGGCGTACCCCACGCCCGCCGGGAGGAGCATGGCGGATGGACCGCAGACGATTGACAGCCATCGGTGTCGTGGTGGCGGCCCTGGGCGCGGCGGCGGCCGTTGCCCTGCCGTCGTTCGCCGGTGACGGTGGCACGCCGGTCGGCGCACCGACCAGCGGGGCAGTGGAGGGTGCCGACCCGGAGGTGGTCGAGGCGATGCGGCGGGACCTGCGACTGGACGACTCGCAGGTGGCCGCCCGGCTGAAGACCGAACGCTGGGCCTCCGGGGTGGTCGACCGGCTCCGGGCGGACCTCGGCGCGGCCTACGGCGGCAGCTGGCTCAGCGCCGACGGCAGCGAACTCAACGTCGCGGTGGCGAACGCGGCTCAGGCGCAGCGGGTGCGGGACGCCGGGGCGGTGCCGAAGGTGGTCGAGCGTGGGGTCGGCCAGCTGGACACCCTCAAGAGCCGGATGGACCGTACCGCCGCCCGCGCCCAGCAGGTGTCCGGCTGGTACGTCGACGTCGCGTCGAACACCGTCGTGGTCCTCGCGGAGCCGGGTGCGGAGGCAGCCGGTTGGCGGTTCGTCTCCCGCGCCGGTGTGCCGCGATCGGCGGTGCGGATGGCCACCGAGGAACGGCCGCGACTCTTCGCCGACGTCCGTGGCGGCGAGCCGTACTTCATCGGCAGCGGCCGGTGTTCGGTCGGCTTCGCGGTGGTCGGTGGCTTCGTCACCGCAGGCCACTGTGGTCGGGTCGGTGACCGCACCACCGGTGCCGACCGGGCACCGCAGGGCGTGTTCCGAGCGTCGTCGTTCCCCGGTGACGACTGGGCCTTCGTGCAGGTCAACAACAACACCCGGGTGCTGCCGGAGGTGACCGACTTCCGGGGTGGCGTGGCCCGGGTGGCCGGTTCGCAGGAGGTGCCGGTCGGTTCGTCGATCTGCCGCTCCGGTTCCACCACCGGAGTCAGGTGCGGCACGGTGCAGGCCCGCAACGTCACCGTCCGCTACCCGCAGGGGCTGGTCGGTGGGCTGGTGCGGACGAACGTCTGCGCCGAGCCGGGTGACTCCGGCGGCTCGTGGATCTCGGGTAACCAGGCGCAGGGCGTGACCTCCGGTGGTTCCGGGGACTGCGTCCGTGGTGGCACCACGTTCTACCAGCCGGTCAACGAGATCCTTCAGCGCAACAACCTGACCCTGCTCACCACGCAGAACTTCCGCGCGCTGGGCGGCCGGCGCTGATCCGCCTTCCCGGTCGGGCGGCACCGCCCGTCCGGCCGGGAACGGGTGGTCAGGGCAGGGCGGCAACCGCTTCCGCGTACGCCGCGCCGGTGCGTACCGCCGCGTCGACCAGCACCGTGACCTGAACCGGCGCGACCCCGTACGCCAGGTCGGTGCTCACCTCACCGGCCAGCACCAACTCGCCGTCGCCCGGGTCGTGCACGTACGCCTTGGGCAGCAGCCGTTCCCGGTTCCAGCCGTCGCAGAAGGCGTACGCCTCGGTGCGTCGGCTCGCCGCCAGCCGCCGCCCGGCCACCACCCGGGCGTGCAGGATCTCCTGGCGACTTCCCGCCCGCCGGAACTGGATGACCGCGTCGCCCCAGCGGCCCAACACGGTGCCGGCGGCGTCGACGGTGTAGCCGTCACCCCGCCGGTCCAACGCCTCCGTGATCATGGCCACGGTCAGCGTGCCGATCTCATCCATGGCCGGTCCGGCGGTCCCACCGTCCGCACCCGGCGTCGCCTCGGAGTCGAGTTCCTCGTCCGCTCCGAGTTCCTCGTCCGGCCCGGGCTCGTCGTCCGGTTCAAGGTCGGCGGGGAGCGGCACCGCCGGGGCGAGGGGACGCTCCGCCAGCCAGGCCGCCATTCGGCCGGACTGGTGCCCGGTGCCGTTGCGGGCGTCGAAGCTACCGGCCAGGGTGGTCGCCACGGCGAGCAGTTCGGTGCCGAGCCGACTCACCGGGACCTCGGCGGCCGGTCGCCCACGGTACGCCGGTCGACGCACCGCCCGACCGGCGACCGCCTCGCCAGCCAGCGCGCAGACCAGCGCACCCGCCGCCGCGAACTCCATCACGGACAGATCCTCGTGCGGTTCGTCCAGTCGGGGCAGTTGCTCGACGAGGATCTCCAGACCCCGGTCGAGGTGTCCACCCAGCGCACAGAAGCGCAGATGGGTGGCGAGATACCCGAACCCGTCAGGTTCCGTCCGGTGCCGTCGGTACGCCCGGACGTGGGCATGGGCCGCCCGCTGCACGTGGCCCGCCCGGAGCCAGGGCAGCAGCGCCGTGGTCAGCGCCGCCTCCGGCTGCGCGGTGCACCCGGCCGGCGCGTGGAGCAGCGGATCGAGCACGTCGAGTGCGGCAGCCCAGTCACCCCAGCCCGCCAGCAGCTCCGCCTGGCGGACGGGCAGGCAGTCGGGGCAACCGGCGACCGGTTCGGGCTGGCTGACCCGCCACTGGGCCAGCCAGCGGCGGGCGGCAGGCTCGTCGCCCACGTGGTCGGCGATCCGGCAACGCAGTTGCGCCACCAGCGCCCCGTTCGCCGCTCCGACCTCCCCGGTGAGCCCGTCCAGGACGCCGTACGCCTGGTCCAGGCCGATGCGGGGGGTGCCGAGCGACGCCTCGACGGCGTAGCGCCGGTAGCGGCGCAGGGCGTCGTCGTCCGGTCCCGCAGCAGCCAGGTAACGCTGCACGGGTTCGAACAGTCGCCACCGCTCGCCGCCCCGCAGGTGCGTCTCGACCAGCTCGGACCAGGCGTCCAGCGCGATCCGCCGATCGCCGTCCACCTCGGCGAGAGCGGCGATGCGTTCCAGTTCACCGACCCGGGCCTCGCCGTCGGGCAGGTCGCGGGCGTCGGCGAGCGCGTCGGCGAGTCGGGGGCGTACCCGGTCGGCGGCCCGGCCGCTGACCCGGGCCCGGCCACGGCTGCCGTCACCGCTCGGCGTCGGCCCGATCATCGGTGCGCCGTCCCCGCGAGCCGACCCACCTCGTCGGCCAGCCGGCAGCCGGCCGAGATGCCCCGGTCGAGCAGCCGGTCCAGCTGGTGCGGTGTGACACCCCGCTCCAGGTCGGTGATGACCTCGCCGCAGACCCGGGCCCGACCGGCGTCGTCGACGTGCACGAACGCCTTCGGCCAGAACCGGTCGTGGTTCCAGGTGTTGCAGAACTCGCGCAGCCGAGGCACCTCGTCCACGGCGAACGGGTGGACGGCGACGGTACGCACCTGGAGCACCTCCCCGGCGTCTCCGGCCCGGAGGAACCAGATGTGCCCCTGCGCCCACCTGCCCACCAACGCCCCGTCGGCGTCGCCGACCACCACATGACCCCGGTGGGCCAGGACGGCGGCGATGAGGTCACGGGTCAGCGGACGCAGCGTCGCCGGATGACCCGCCAACGGGTCGCCGGTGCGGTCCTCGAATTCCGGCGACCCCATCGGACACTCCCTTGCGAGGCGAATATCACGGCAGGTGGCGGGTAGCGCGCTGCGACACGCGGAGCGACCAGGTTGACCGGCCAATCACCCGGCCCGCCGTTACGGTGATGCTATGGCGGGCCGTACCCCTCAGGCGAGTCGGCGGCGCGGCGCGTCGCCGCGTGGCGGCACGAACAGTCGTGCCCGTCAACCGGCCAAGAAGACCCGTGCGCCGGTGCGCCGCCGCACCACGACGAGAGGGCCTGGCCCCGCCGCGTACGTCGGTCGAGGGCTTCGGGCCCTCTGGATGGGGCTGGCCCACGGGGTCGGTTGGGCGGTGCGTGCCGCTGGCCGGCAGGCCGCCTCGGCCCGTGATCTCGATCCGGAGCACCGCCGCGACGGCGCCGGCCTGCTGCTCATCGGTCTCGCCCTGCTCGGCGCGGGGGCGCTCTGGTTCTCGGCGGCCGGGCCGGTCGGTGCCCGACTGGCCGACACGGTGCGGCTCTTCCTCGGTGCCATCTCCATCGTGGTGCCGGTGCTGCTGGGGATCGGCGCATGGCGGCTGATGCGGGAGCCCGGCGACCCCGAGCACCGGGGGCGCGGGCTGGTCGGCTGGGGGTCCATGCTGGTCTCCACCGCCGCGCTGCTGCACATCGGTCAGCAGCCGGGCGACCCCGGCGAGCGGGATTTCGCCGGTGGCCTGATCGGCGCGGGCGTGGGCAGCGTGCTGGAGCGCGCGGTCACCGCCTGGGTGGCGGTGCCGCTGCTGGTCCTGCTGCTGGTGTTCGGGTTGCTGGTGGTCACCGCGACCCCGATCAACAAGATCCCCGAGCGGCTGGGGCTGTTGGCCGGCAGCGTGGTCGGGCAGGACGACACGGAAGAGGCCGAGGCGCCGACGGCACGGACCAAGCGCCGCCCCGCCAAGCGGGCGGCGCCACCACCGGTGGACCCGGACGAGTTCGAGGACCTGGACGGCGCGGATCTCCAGGAGACCATGGTCCTGCCGCGCAAGCCGCCGTCGCGGGTGCCGGCCAGTCGCAAGCCCGCCGAGCCGCCGGAGCACTCGCCCGCACCGACCCGGGCCGAGCAGCTCGCGTTGACCGGCCTGGCCGGCGACTACACGCTGCCTCCGTCGAACATGCTCAGTAGCGGGGCGGCCCCGAAGACCCGCAGTAAGGCCAACGACGAGGTGATCGCCGCTCTCACCGGGGTCTTCGACCAGTTCGACGTGGACGCGGCGGTGACCGGCTTCACCCGGGGACCGACGGTGACCCGCTACGAGGTCGAGCTGGGGCACGGGGTGAAGGTCGAGCGGATCACCCAGTTGTCGCGCAACATCGCGTACGCGGTGAAGTCGCCGGACGTACGCATCCTGAGCCCGATTCCGGGCAAGAGCGCGGTCGGTGTGGAGATCCCGAACACCGACCCGGAGAACGTGGCCCTCGGTGACGTGCTGCGCTCGCGTGCGGCCACCAGCGACCACCATCCGATGGTGGTCGCCCTCGGCAAGGACATCGAGGGCGGCTACGTGGTGGCCAACCTGGCGAAGATGCCACACATCCTGATCGCGGGGGCCACCGGCGCGGGTAAGTCGAGCTGCCTGAACAGTCTGCTCATGTCCATCTTGACCCGGGCGACACCGGACGAGGTAAGGCTGCTGCTGATCGACCCGAAGCGGGTCGAGATGACCGGCTACGAGGGGATCCCGCACCTGGTCACCCCGATCGTGACCAACGCCAAGAAGGCGGCCGACTCGCTGGAGTGGGTCGTCCGCGAGATGGACATGCGCTACGACGACCTCGCCGCCAACGGGGTCCGGCACATCGACGACTTCAACCGGAAGGTGCGCAACGGCGAGATCAAGGCACCGCCGGGCAGTGAGCGTGAGTTGCGTCCCTACCCGTACCTGCTGGTGATCGTGGACGAGCTGGCCGACCTGATGATGGTCGCCCCACGCGACGTGGAAGACTCGATCGTGCGGATCACGCAGCTCGCCCGAGCCGCCGGCATCCACCTGGTGCTCGCCACCCAACGGCCCTCGGTCGACGTGGTGACCGGCCTGATCAAGGCCAACGTGCCGTCCCGTCTGGCCTTCGCCACCTCGTCGCTGGCCGACTCGCGGGTCATCCTCGACCAGCCGGGCGCGGAGAAGCTGCTCGGCCGGGGCGACGGGCTTTTCCTGCCGATGGGCGCCTCGAAGCCGGTGCGGATCCAGGGCGCCTGGGTGACCGAGCGCGAGATCAACGATGTGGTGAAGTTCTGCAAGGACCAGCGTGAGCCGGAGTTCCGCCCGGATGTGCTGGCCCCCGCGCAGGACAGCAAGAAGAAGATCGACGAGGACATCGGCGACGACCTGGATCTGCTGGTGCAGGCGGTCGAACTGGTGGTCACCTCGCAGTTCGGTTCCACCTCGATGCTGCAACGCAAGCTGCGGGTGGGCTTCGCGAAGGCGGGCCGGCTGATGGACCTGATGGAGACCCGGGGTGTGGTCGGCCCGTCAGAGGGTTCCAAGGCACGTGACGTGCTCGTCAAGCCGGACGAGCTGGAAGAGGTCCTGGCGGGCTTGCGGGGCGGCGAGGACTGACCGCCCCGTCGACGCGAAACGGCCCGCCGGGTGGTGCGGCGGGCCGTGTCGTCAGAGACCGGAGAGAGGTTCAGAGCGCGCTGAGGATCAGCATGCTCAGCAGCATGGCGACCACGTTGGCCGCGGCGGCGTACCAGCCGAGCGGCTTGTCACCGAGAACCGCGCCGACGACGCCGAGGACCAGACCGATGACTCCGAAGAGGATCGGGTTGAGTAGTAGCGCGAGTACCGCGCACACGAAACCCACGATGGTGCAGATGCGGGCGGCGCTGGTCGAGCGGACGGTGCTGGTGGCCATCTTTCCCTCCAAGGGGTGCGTCTGATGTCTGCCGTCCGGTCTCTACCCACTCGGGACGTTCGCCACGCCCGTCCCGTCCGGGCGTCAGTGGAAGAGCTTGAGGCCGATCACGCCCGCCACCACCAGCAGCAGGCAGAGCACGCGGGGGAGGTTGGCCGGTTCGCCGAGCGCCACCATGCCGACGACCGCGGTGCCGACCGCACCGATTCCGACCCACACCGCGTAACCGGTGCCGACCGGGATCTCCCGCAACGCGAATGCCAACCCGATCATGCTCAGCACCAGGGTGATCGCGAAGACCGCCGAGGCGACGGGTCGGGTGAATCCGGCGGAGCGGTCCAGGGCTACCGCCCACGCCGTTTCGAGTAGTCCGGAGAGCACCAGCACGATCCAGGCCATCGGGTCACCTCGTCGAACAGTGGCCCGGCCACCAAGGCCGGGGCGAGTCGGTCATCACACGGGGCGTCTTGGCCTCACCGGGTACGCCCACGACTCGTCCGGGACGGCCACGCGGGCCGCCGGATCGAACGTAACAGCAGCGCAGTGAGAACCGCGCGGTGAGGCCGATCACCCGGGATAGACCTCAAGCCCGCTTCAAGCTGCACCATGGACCGGTGACCGTGCTCATCTCCGATTCGGAGGTCGCCGCCGCGCTGGACGCCGCGACCTCGGTGGACGCGATGCGTCAGGCCCTGCTCGCCGGGTACGACGGGCGGCTCGTCGCACCGCCCCGGGCCGCCGCGTCGCTCGGCACCGGCCGGATGGTGCTCACCGCCGGGCACCTGGTCGGGCAGTGGTACGGCTACCGGGCGTACGACACGTTCGGGCATCCGGAGGCCGAGCAGGTGGTGGTGCTGCACGACGGCCGGTCCGGCGCGGTGCGGGCCGTGGCCGTGGGGGAGGAGTTGGGCTCGCGGCGTACCGGCGCGCTGGGCGGGGTGGCGGTGGCCACACTGGCCCGCCCGGACGCCGCCACCGTCGGCGTGATCGGCTCCGGTGGACAGGCGTGGACCCAGGTCTGGGCCGCCGCCGCCGTGCGACGCCTGCGCGAGGTGACGGTGCACAGCCGGTCGGCCGCGCGGCGGGAGGCGTTCGCCGCCCGGGTGCGGGCTGAACTCGGCATCCCGGCCCGAGCCGTGGGGACCGCCCGGGAAGCGGTCCGCGACCGGGACGTGGTGGTGCTGGCCACCACCAGCGTGACACCGGTGCTGGACGCCGCCGACCTGTGTCCCGGCACGCACGTCAACGCGGTCGGCTTCAAGCAGGTGGACCGCGCGGAGTTCGGCACCGACCTGCTCGACGCCGCGGCCGTGCTGGTCAGTGACTCGGTGCCGCAGGCGATGTCGTACGCCCCGCCGATGCTCGCCGCGCAGCAGCCGTACGCCTCCCGGTTGCGCGACCTGGCAGCGGTGCTGGCCGGCACGGCACCCGGCCGGACCAGCGCGGACCAGATCTCGCTCTTCTGCTCGGTGGGTCTGGCCGGTACCGAGGTCTTCCTGCTCGATCGCGTGGTCCGGATCCTCGCCACGGCGGTGTAGGCCGCCCGCCCATACCGCCGTCGCCGGTGCGGGCATCGTCGCCCGGTACCCTCGGATGGTGTCTGCCACCTCCTCGCCTTCCCCTGATGGTCGCCGGGTCGCGCTGTTGACGTTGGGCTGCGCCCGCAACGAGGTCGACTCGGAGGAGTTGGCCGCCCGACTGCACGCCGACGGCTGGCAGGTGACCACCGACGGCGAGGGTGCCGACGTGGTGGTCGTCAACACCTGCGGGTTCGTGGAGAAGGCCAAGCAGGACTCCATCCAGACGCTGCTGGCCGCCGCCGACACCGGGGCCAAGGTGGTCGCCGCCGGTTGCATGGCCGAGCGGTACGGCCGGGAACTGGCCGACAGCCTCCCCGAGGCGCAGGCGGTGCTCAGCTTCGACGACTACCCCGACATCGCCGCCCGGCTGGACGCGGTGGTCTCCGGCCGGGAGATCGCCGCACACACCCCACGCGATCGTCGGGAGTTGCTGCCGCTGACGCCGGTCGCCCGGCGGGACAGCGCGGTGTCGGTGCCGGGGCACGGCCGCGCCGACGTCGACGAGCACACCCCGGCGCACCTGCGTCCGGTGCTGCGTCGCCGACTGGACACCGGCCCGGTGGCCTCGTTGAAGTTGGCCAGCGGCTGCGACCGCCGGTGCGCGTTCTGTGCGATCCCCGCCTTCCGGGGTGCTTTCGTCTCCCGCACCCCCGACGAACTACTCGCCGAGGCCGAGTGGCTGGCCAAGAGCGGCGTCCGGGAACTCGTGCTGGTCAGCGAGAACTCCACCTCCTACGGCAAGGATCTGGGTGACCCCCGGGCGCTGGAGAAGCTGCTGCCGCAGCTCGCCGCCGTCGACGGCATCGTCCGGGTCCGGGCCAGCTACCTCCAACCGGCCGAGACCCGGCCCGGACTGATCGAGGCGATCGCCGGTACGCCGGGCGTGGCACCGTACTTCGACCTGTCGTTCCAGCATTCCAGTGAGCCGGTGCTGCGCCGGATGCGTCGTTTCGGCTCCACCGACCGTTTCCTCCACCTGCTCGCCACCGCCCGGCAACTGGCACCGGAGGCCGGGGCACGCAGCAACTTCATCGTCGGGTTCCCCGGTGAGACCCGGCACGACGTCGACGAGCTGGTGCGCTTCCTCACCGAGGCCCGCCTCGACGCGATCGGCGTCTTCGACTACAGCGACGAGGACGGCACCGAGGCGGCCGGTCTGCCGGGCAAGGTCTCCGCCGCCACCATCAAACGCCGGTACGACAAACTCAGCGCGCTGGCTGACGAGCTGTGTTCGCAGCGGGCCGAGGATCGGCTCGGCTCGACGGTGGAGGTGCTCGTCGACTCGGTCGACGGCGGGATCGTCGAGGGGCGGGCCGCGCACCAGGCACCGGAGGTGGACGGCTCGACCACGCTCGTCGCTCCGGACGGCGGCGGCGTCGACCTGGCCGCCCTGCGCCCCGGCGACCTGGTCCGGGCCACGGTGACCGGCACCGAGGGAGTGGACCTGCTCGCTGTGCCGGACGAGATGATTTCCGCCGCGCCCGGCGCGGCGCGGTGACGGTGGGTCGGGACGAGGCGGAGGAGGCACGAGGTGCGGTGCCGGGTGCGCCAGGCGAGCGGGGCGATTCGATGACGGGGGCGACGGAGTCGCCGCCGGCGCCGGTGGTGGCCCGGGTGCCCGTGGTCAACGCCGCCAACGCCCTGACCGCGCTGCGGCTGGTGCTCGTGCCGGTCTTCGCCGCCTCGGTGGTGATGTCCGGGATGACGCACGCCGGATGGCAGATCATCGCCTGCGTCGTCTTCGCCGTGGCCTCGGTCACGGATCTGGTCGACGGGTGGATCGCCCGCAGGTTCGGGCTGGTCACCGCCGTGGGCAAGGTGGCCGACCCGATCGCCGACAAGGCGCTCACCGGTGCCGCGCTGCTGCTGTTGTCGTGGTACGACCGGTTGCCGTGGTGGGTGACGGTGGTCATCCTGGCCCGGGAGCTGGGCATCACGGCGCTGAGGTTCTGGGTGATCCGCCGGGGCGTGATCGCCGCGAGCCGGGGCGGAAAGATCAAGACTGCCCTCCAGATACTGGCCATCACCTGGTACCTGTGGCCGATGCCGGCCGTCCTGTCCCCGATCGGTCCCTGGATCATGGGCGCGGCGGTGGTGGTCACCCTCGTCACGGGGCTGGACTACATCGCCCAGGCCACCCGACTGCGCCGCACCCAGGGGTAGGAAACGGTCGGGGCCCCCGGCGTGTGACGCGTAGACCGTGCCCGGGCCGGGAAGGATGCAGATCATGGGTGTGCGAGAGGCCGAAGGTTCGATGGGTGCCGCGGCGGCTGGCGTGGTGCACCGCCTCGCCGAGCGGGGGGAGACGTTCGCCAGCGTCGAGTCGCTGACCGGGGGGCTGTTGGCGGCGACGGTGGTGGAGATCGCCGGAGCGAGCGCAGCCTACCGGGGTGGGCTGGTGGTCTACGCCACCGAGCTGAAGGAACGGCTGGCCGACGTGCCCGCAGACCTGCTGGCCGAGCGTGGCCCGGTCGACGCCGATGTGGCTAAGGCGCTCGCCGAGGGCGGGCGGCGTCGCTGCGGCGCCGACTGGGGCGTGGCCACCACCGGGGTGGCCGGGCCGGAGCCACAGGACGGCAAGCCGGTCGGGCTGGTCTTCGTCGCGGTCGCCGGCCCGAACACCACCGAGGTACGGCAACTCGATCTCCACGGCGGTCGTGACCAGATCCGGGGTGCCGCCGTGACCGAGGCGCTGCGTCTGCTGGCCGACCACATCCAGGTTTCCGACGCCCCCTGACCTCGCTGTCGCTGATCCACGTCGCCGCTGGTCGGTGGGCCGGTGGCCGCCGCCGTCGCGGCCTGTCGCAGGGCCAGACGGTGAGCCGTCGGGCCGAGCGGGCGGCGGCGGCTGTGGGAAGACCGGGCGGGGCGGGATGTCGCGGCGGCGCGCAGCGGGTACCGTTGCGGGAAGGCTCCGACAGCCGGTGCTTGCGCAGACCGGTCGGCCGGGCGAACTGTGTCCCTCAGGGGAGGTGCGATGGTCCTGCTACGCCGGGTGATCGGTGACGCACTACGGGCGCGCCGGCAGGGGCAGCACCGCACGCTGCGCGAGGTCTCGTCCGCAGCCAACGTCAGTCTGGGCTACCTGTCGGAGATCGAACGCGGCCAGAAGGAAGCCTCCAGCGAACTGCTCGCGGCGATCTGCGACGCGCTGGGCGCCCGCCTCTCCGAGCTGTTGCGCGAGGTCAGCGACACGGTCGCGATCGCCGAGCAGCTGCCGGGTGTGCTGGTGCCGGTGCAGGACGAGTCGGCCGAGTCGACGCCGGTCGCCGCCCCGGCCGTGCACAAGGCCACCGGTCGAGGCGTACGCCAGGTCACCTCGGATGGCAACGTCGCCGTCTCCGTGCGGCAGGAGTCCCCGCTCAAGGCCACGCTGCGCAGCACCCGGGTGCGGACGACCTCCGAGCGCCCCGACCGGGACGTGGTCTGCGCCGCCTGAGCCCTGCGGTCGATGGTCGAGGTAGCTCCCGCCGCGTAGGGTTGATCGCAGACGTCCCCTCTCGCCGGTACGGACGCCGCGTTGGCATCCGGCTGGGACGATGGTTTCACCATCGCCGGTAAGCGAGGCGGTCACCGGGTGGGGCAGGCACAGCGACGTGATTGAGGGGATACCGCGGAGATGGCGAACCCGTTCGTCAAGGGGTGGAAGTACCTGATGGCGCTCTTCGGCGCCCGTATCGACGAGCACGCCGACCCGAAGGTGCAGCTCCAGCAGGCCATCGACGAGGCCCACCGGCAGCACCAGGCGCTCGTCCAGCAGGCCGCCGCGGTGATCGGCAACCAGCGTCAGCTGGAGATGAAGCTGTCCCGGCAGATGTCCGACGTCGAGCGGTTGCAGGCCAACGCGCGTCAGGCGCTCGTGCTGGCCGACCAGGCTCGGGCCAAGGGCGACGAGGCCGAGGCCGGGCGGTACGAGCAGTCCGCACAGACCCTGGCCACCCAGCTCGTCTCCGCCGAACAGTCCGCCGAGGACCTGAAGACCCTGCACGACCAGGCACTGGCCGCCGCCGGGCAGGCCCGTCGGGCGGTGGAGAACAATTCCATGATCCTCCAGCAGAAGCTTGCCGAGCGCGCCAAACTGCTCAGCCAGCTGGAGCAGGCCAAGATGCAGGAGAGCGTCGCCGCCTCGCTGGAGTCGATGTCGGCGCTCACCGCTCCCGGCAGCACGCCCACCCTCGACGAGGTGCGCGAGCGCATCGAGCGCCGCTACGCGAACGCCATGGGCCGCGCCGAACTGGCCGGCAACTCGGCCGAGGGCCGGATGCTGGAGATCCAGAAGGCGACCCTGGACTCCGCCGGCTCCGCCCGGCTGGACCAGATCCGCGCCAGCATGGCCGGCGACCAACTGGGCGCGGGTGCCGACCGGGAGGCCGTCGCCGAACAGCCGACCTCGGCCGACCCGGCGGTGGCCCGGCTCGACGAGATCCGCGCCAGCATGAGCCGTGAGCGCGGCACGGGCGGCAGCACGGCCGCCGGCTGAGTGGCGAGATCGAGGAGGCGACGGTGGCAGCGGACGAGCGCACCCGGTACTTCCGCCGGCTGAGCCGGCTGCGCGGTTCCGCCCGCCGGTGGAGTGTGCTGGCCGGTGGGCTCGGCGGTGCGACGGCGGTGCTGACCCCGTACGCCGGGATCGGTCTTGCCGACGCGGCCTGGGCCGCCGCTGCGGGCGCGGCCACCGCGCTGGCCGCCTGGCGTTGGGTGGATCTGCGTGCCCTCGCCGCCCAACCCGCCCCGCCGCCGCTCGACCCGGCCCAGGTCGCCGCCCGCAACCGGGCCCGCCTGGTAGCCGCCGTGGAACGACTCCCGGCCGGGGCGGGTGTGCTCGCCGAGGTGCGTCGGGTCCGCTCCCGCTCCGCGCTGCGCGGCACCGTGGCGGCCCAGCCGTGGCAGCGGCTGGACCGGGCCGCCGCCGCCATGAACTCGATGACGGGGCGGCTGACCGGTCTCGCCGAGCCGGCCGTCGCCGAGGCCGCCGCCGCCGAACAGTCGCTGCGCGAGTTGGCCGACCGGGTGGCCAGCGTGGAGCGCGCGCTACGGCTGGCTCCGGCTGACGCGAAGCCTCCGCTGGTCGAGGCGCACCGGGCGTTGGCCGGGCAACTGGAGACGGGAGTGGCGGCGTACGAGCGACTGGTGGTCGCCGCCGCCGGCTACCTCGCCGAGGAGTACCGCCCCGACACCGAACACCCGGCCGCCACCCGGCTCACCGAGGCCACGGATCTCCTCCACGGTTTCGCCTCCGCCCTGTCGGAGTTGCGTACCGTCTCCCGCCCCGCACCGTCGCGCTGACCCAACACCCGGTGGCGGGCGACCGGACGGTCAGGGTGGGGTGGTGACGGGGACGGTGCCGGTGTACGCGGAGGTGCCGACCACGTTGAACGAGCGCACCCGGTAGTGGTAGGTGACGCCCCGGGCCAGGCCGGTGTTGGTGAAACCGCGCCCGCTGACGGTGAACGTGGCCACCTCCCGGGTGAACGCCGGATCCAGCGCCCGTTCCACGGTGAACCCGGCGCCCGGCCCGGCGGGTGTGCTCGCCGACCAGCTCAGCACCACCGTCGCGGTGTCCGGCCCCGGAGCGGTGACAGCCACGGTGACCGAGATCGGTGTGCCGGGTGTGGGCGGGGTGGTCACCGTCGCCAGCGGGGACCAGGGGGAGGCGGCACCCAGGTAGGTGGTGCGTACCCGGTAGTAGTAGGTGGTGTCGGGCGCGACCGCCGAGTCCAGGTGGCTGTCGCCGACGCTGATCGCGGTGGTGCCCGGTCCGCTGGTGAAGGTCGGGTTGGTCGCCCGTTGCACGTCGATGCCGGTGGCGAAGGAGTTGTTGGTCCAGCGCAGCGCCACCCGCAGCGGTGCGGCGGGTGGCACCGTCGCGGTCAGCTTGGCCGGCGCGGTGAGCTGTACCGAGGCGGGAACACTGTTCGACCAGGTGGAGCAGCCGGCCGCGTTTTCGGCGCGGATGCGGTAGTGGTAGGTGACCCCGGGCGTGACGGTGGCGTCGGTGTAGCGGGTCGCGGTGGCCGCCACGGTGATGCTGGTCAGCCCGTTCGTGAAGGTCGCGTCGGTGGCGCGTTGCAGCAGGTGGCTGGTGGCCGGTGGGCGGCTGCCGTTTCCGGTCCAGGCGAGGGCGATCGCCGGTAGCGCGGTCGCCGAGCCCGGTGCCGGTTCGGCGGTGAGGCCGGTGGGTGCCCGGGGCGAGACCCGGACCACCAGTGGTCGGGTCAGGCCCTGGTCCCGTAGGCCCAGCGCGGCACTGCCCCAGCGGTACTCCCAGCCCAGGTTGACCAGCTGGTTGACCACCGACGCGGGTCGCCCGTCGATCGGGCTGATCGGGGCGGAGTCGAGACTGACGCCGGCTGGCCGGGCCGGGTCGAGCAGCCGTACGCTGTCGCCGATCTTGAATGGCAGGGCCGGTGCCTCAGGGCGCAGCGCGAGCAGCACGTCCTCTCCCGGATCCACCCGCACCACCTGTTTCCAGCCGAGTTCGGCGGGGTGTGGCGGCCGGATCGTGCCGTCCCGGCCGACCCGGCCGACCACCTGGACGTCCAGCCCGTCGAACCGCACCGGATGGCTCTGCCGTCCGGTGCCGCGTACCCGCCAGAGCTGGCTGCCGTCGCCCGGCGTGCCGACCGCCAGGGCCGGATCGCTGGCGTGTACCACCTCGGTCGCCGGTTCGGCGGGACCGAGCGGCAGGGTGGTCTCGCCGCGGGTACCGCCGTGCGGGTGGGCCACGGCGAGTCGACCGGTCAGCCTGCCGTACTCGGGCTCGAAGACCTGCCGTACGGACGTGACGACCAGTGGCAGACGCACCGGCGTGCCACCGGGTGGGGTGAACTCGACGGCGGTGGCGTGCACCGGGATCCGGGTGGGGGCGCTGGTGGTGCCGAAGCAGGGGTCGTAGGCCGGTTGCGGGACGACCGGGGGGCGCTGGCTGGCCGCGTACGCGCCGGGCAACCGCTCCCGCAGCCGGTCGAGGTCGTACGGTGCGGCAGGGGTGCCGGTCACCCGGATCTGCAGCACGGTGCGCGTGTTCGGGCCGTACCCGGGCAGGGTGGGCGGCGCGCCGCCCTCGTCCCGGCGGTCCGGCCCGTCGGTGTGGTGGTCGTAGCGGGGGTCGAAGCAGGGCAGCGGGGCGGGGCAGTCGTTGTAGAGGATCAGGGTGGTGCCGGGGTCGACGGTGGCGAAATCCACCAGCACGTCGGCCCGTTCGCCGGGGGCGAGCAGCAGCGCGTGACCGTCGACGTTGAGCACGGTCGGGTCGCGTCGGTCGTAGCGGAAGCCGATCGGCCGGTTCGGCACGACCACGGGCGCCGGTAGCAGGCCGCACTCGTTGCCGATCCTGATCATCTGGGGGCCGGTCGCCGCCGGGTCCGGCACCCCGCCGGGTCGCCCGTCGGTGGGCCACTCCGCGGGTCGGCCCGGGGCGCGTACCGCCTCGACCATCGGCACCTCACCGGCGGCGGCGTCGGCCAGTCGGCCGTCCGGCGTCCACATCGGCGCGTCCGAGGCGGCCCGGTACAGCTGGAGGTTGAGCCAGCGGTCGGGGCAGGCGTTGAGGACGCGCCACCGGTAGAGCTTCGGCTGCACCTCCAGGTACGGGTACGCGGCGCCGTTGACCAGGATCGTGTCGCCGTACGCGGCGGGCACCGCGCTCGGGTGCGGCACGCCGGGGGCTTCCGGGGGCTCGTCCGGATCGGTGACCGGGTCGTGGTGCGGGTTGGGTACGGCGGCGGCGGGTGCGTCGGGGTCGACCGTGACGGCGGTACGCGACCAGGGCCCGTAGTCCCACCGGCCGGTCGGGTTGCGCCCGTCGCGGCGGTACGGGTTCTGGCGCGACTGGTAGACGTGCGGATGCCAGAGGGATCCTCGGGCACCCCAACGGTCCCGGTCCCAGGTCGGGTCCTGCGCGGCGAGCTGGGCGTCGTCCGGCACGAACGTCTTGTCCTCGAAGACCAGCGGCAGCTGCTCGGCCGGCAGCGTCCCTTCGGCGATCAAGCGCTCCTGCACGTCGTCGGTGAGCAGGTACAACGCGACCTGGCCGGAGTAGACGGTCAGCCGTGACAACCCCACGGTGTGGTCGTGGAACCAGAGCAGCCGACCGCTCTGGTCGTTGGGGTAGTAGAGGGTGGTGGCGCCCCGGCCCGGGTGCGGCATGTCCGGCACGTGGGCCAGACCGGCACCGGTGGGGTAAGGGGTGATCTCCCCGGTCGGAGTGATCCACTGCCACGGGTTGCCGGCACTGATCCAGCCGGTCCGCGCACCGCAGAGGTGCAGCACCGCCCGGTTCTGCGGGTAGGGCGCCGGTCCGTCGACGGGGCCCGGACCCGCGCCGGGCACCGTCGGGTCGACCGGCAGGAAGAGGTCACCGGCCGGTCCGGCGGGTAGCTGGTTGATGAACTTGACGCGTACCGGCCGGTCGCGGCGGGCCAGCACCACCGGACCGAGGTGCCAGGGCCGCCGGGGCGGGACGATCGTGTTGTGCCCGTCCGCGTCGGTGCCCAGGTTGAGCTGACGGTAACCGCGCAGCCGGGTCGGCGGTAGGTCCCGGTGCAGCCGCTGGGTGTACTCCTGGAGCCCGATCTCGTAGTAGTCGCAGCCGGGGTAGGTGATGGTGTCGGGCACGGCAACCGGCAGGTGGGCGCCGAGTGGGGTACGTCCCAGTGGACCGAGGCCGGGCAGCGGGTCGACGAACTTGCGTAGCCCGGTACCGGTCTTCACCTGGCCGTTCTCGTCGTGGACGGGCAGCGGGCTGTAGGCGTGGTTCGGCACCGGACCGAAGCAGCGGGGCACCGCCGCCGGATCGAGACTGGCCAGTGTGAGGGCTGCCGCCTGCGGTGACGCGGGCGGTCGCCGTACCGGGGAGGTCACGGCGGTGGAGCCCGATCCGGTCGACTCGTCCGGTCCGGCGGTGGCCTTGCGCCCGGCGGTGGCCTTGGGCCTGGCCGGGGCGTCCGGCTCGGTGGTGGGATTGGTGCCAGGCTGGGCGGGGGTGGCGTGTTCCGTGTCCTGACCGGTTCGGGCGGTGGGGACGGCGCTCGGCGGTCCCGACTTGTCGGTACGGGCGGCGCGGTCCAGCCAGGTCGACCGGAGTCTGCGGAACACGGCCATGGCTCTCCCGGTGATCGGGGCGCGACGGCCACCACCCCGACGTGGCGGCGCGGACGCGCGTACTGACGTTCCGTGAGCCCTCAACCGCAGCATGCGACGTGAGGTGGCCGGTTAGGAAGTCCCCTTTCGTGCCATTCTGCCGAGCTGACGGTGTGTCACCGTCGCCACGCCGCGTTCCTCGCGTCACCACCCGTGCCATCGGCTGTCACCGGCCCAGACCGCCGCGTGGAAGATGCCCCCTCAGGTCCGGTCCCCGGGTTGGCAGGTGGGGCACCAGTAGGTGACCCGTTCCCCCAGGTCCTCCTTGCGTACCGGGGTGCCGCAGCGTCGGCACTGCTGCGCCCGTCGCCCGTAGACGTAGCTGGTCCGGCCGCGTATGAGCGAACCGGTGGTGCTCTGCGTCCAGCGTCCCCGGTTGGCGGCCAGCAGCTTCTGCGCCAGGGTCACCAGGGCGACGAGGTCGGGCACCTCCCGCACCGGGGTGCGGGGGTGGATGCCGCGCAGGAACAGCACCTCGCACTTGTAGAGGTTGCCGATGCCGGCCAGGTTGCGCTGGTCGAGCAGGGCCACACCGATCGGGGTGTCCGGCCCGGCGGCGAGTCGGGCGACGGCCTCGGCCGGATCCCAGTCGGTGCCGAGCAGGTCGGGACCGAGACGGCCGACGAGGTGCGGCTCGTCGACGGTGGGCACCAGCGCCACCTCGTGCAGGTGGTATCCGACGGCGGTCGCGGTCGGGGCGCGCAGCACCACCCGGATCAGGTGTGCCGGCCGGGCCGTCCAACGCTCCCCGGGGGCGTACGCCCGCCAGGTGCCGTCCATCCGCAGGTGCGAGTGCAGCGTCCAGCGCGGCTCGCCGACGTCGGCGGGAGCCTCCAGCCGCAGCAGCAGGTGCTTGCCCCGGCTCGCGCTCTCGCGTACCGCCCAGCCGGAGAGGTCGGTGGTGGCCAGCGCGGGCACCCGGAAGTCGCTGCCGGTCAGCCGCGCGCCGACCAGCGCGCGTTCCAGGACGCGGGCGGTGTTCCAGACGGTGTCGCCTTCGGGCACGGCCCCATTGTTCCCCACCCGAGTGCAATTCATGTGTATCGCTACTTGTATGACGCTTTTATTCGATCTACTGATATAGGCACTATCGGGGAGTTCTGAGGAGAATGCTGATGAATCATCCCCGTGTTTCCGTCCTGGCCGTCATCGTGGCCGCCGTCCTCGTCGTCGCCCTGCACCCGAGCTCCGCCTCCTCGGCCGCTCCGGCCGACCGATGGAGTGTCAGCCTGTCGGCCGTCGACGCTGACGACGTCAACGTGCGACACACCCGCGCGGGCCTGCGCCTGGCCGATGCCCGGCCACCGGGCGCACCAGCCCGACGCAGTGCTGTCGCCGAGGGCATGCTGGTGGTCGCACCGCGAACCCTCAGCCGCCCGGCCAACCGGATCCGGGCCGAGATCACCGCCGCCGCCCGGCCCGGTGCCACCGCGACCGTCCAGGTCCGGGGCTGGCGGACGACCGGCTGGACCGAGTGGCGTGACGCCACGCCCGCAGCCGTCTTCGACCAGCCGGTCCGCCGGGTGCAGGCCCGGGTGGTGCTCACCGGCAGCCGCGCCGGTGCCAGCGCCGAGGTTCGCGCCGTCCGGCTCACCGCCGACACCGCAGCCGTTACCACCGCCGCCACCCCGGGCCTGACCTACCGGGTGTTCGCGACCCGGATCGGACTGGTCGGCGAGGTGACCGCCAACGGGCACACGGTCCGCGCCCGGGACCACTTCGTGGCGCTGCCCTCCCGCCGAGGGCTGTCCCCACGCAACACCGGCGACTACACCGTGCGGGTCTGCACCACCACCGGAAGTCGCTGCGAGTACGCCCCGGTCTGGGACGTAGGCCCGTGGAACACCCGTGACGACTACTGGAACATCAGCGGAGTGCGGGAGAACTGGAAGGCCCTACCGCAGGGCAGGCCGCAGGCGCAGGCCGCCTACCAGGACGGCTACAACGGCGGGCGGGACCAGTTCGGTCGGGTGGTGCTCAACCCGGCCGGCATCGACCTGGGCGACGGGACGTTCTGGGACGGTTTGCAGCTGACCACGAACGCCTGGGTCGACGTGGCGTACCTGTGGACCGGCACCGGTTCCCGTGGCGTGGTCGGCGACGGGCCGCTGACCGTGCGGACCGGCCCCGGCACCAGTTACCAGTCCCGGGGTCTGGCGGCCCAGTACGCCAGCGTGCCGATCCAGTGTTACGTCACCGGGCAGACGATCGTCGGGCCGTACCGCACCACCAACCGGTGGAACCGTCTGACCAGCGGGCAGTTCGTCAGCCACGCGTACATCTCGACGGTCTGGGGTCCGGCGGTGCCGCCCTGCTGAGACCGGCACCGTGAGCCGGGTCGGTGTCCTCCCACGCCGGCCCGGCTCGACCGGCATGCCGGTGCCCGCGTCGGCTCAGGGCATCTCGTCCGCCCGCGGTGCCCGCACCAGTTCCTGGTACCGGGGGTGACAGGCGCCGTAGACGGCGAAGTTGAGGCGTGCGTGGGACAGGCTCAGGTCACCGTTCGCCCTGCCGCGTACGACGTCCGCGTCGGCATCGGACTGGCCGTCATCTGTCCAGAAGCAGACCGGGCAGGTGCCCCCACCGGTCCGGTAGGTGCAGCAGGGACAAGCGGCGGGAACCCAGCGATCATCCACCTTGTCAGCTTTCCACAGTAGACACTTCATCCGTGTTGTCCGGCAGCGCCCCCACGACGCCGCAAGCCCGGACCCGCAGCAGCGTACCCGGGACCACCGCGAGAAGCGCGGCGGCGTGTCCACCGTTGACCGACAGGGCCACCCGGTCGGCCGAGTCGGCGTGCGCCACCAGGGCACCCACCGGGGCGTCGCCGAACGTACGCCCGTGCACCGCCTCCCGTTCCCGCCCGTCGACACCCGTCGGGCCACTCCCACCGGTCTCGGGCCGTACCCGGACCCGCGCCGGCAACGGCTCCAGCAGGTCGGCCGGAGCGGCCAACTGGACGTTGCCGAAATGGTCCACCGTCAGCACCTCGGCGACGAAACCGTCCGGCAGTCGGCGGACCAGCGGTGCGGGCAGCCGTACCAGCGAATCCGGGTCGACCGCCGGGCCTGCCTCGGCCAGCGGGGCACCGAGGGCCAGGCGGGCCGCGACCGGTGCGAAGACGTCCCGCCCGTGGAAGGTCGCCGACACCCGGGGCGCCAGCCAGCGTGGGTTGGTCAGCTCCACCGCCCCGGTCACCCCGCCGAGCGCCTCGGCGGCGTCGAGCAGCAGGCCGTTGTCGGGGCCCACCAGCATTCCCGCGCAGGTGGCCAGCGCGATGGCCCGGCGGTTCGTGCCGACCCCCGGGTCGACCACCGCCACGTGCACCCCCGGCGGCAGGTGCGGCACCGTCTGTGCCAGCACCGTAGCGCCACGCCGGATGTCACCCGGCGGGACCAGGTGGGTCACATCGATGATCCGCAGCTGTGGCGCGAGGCGGGCGATCACCCCGTGGCAGGCCGCCACGAAACCGTCGGCGAGACCGTAGTCGGTGGTCAGCGAGACGACCCCGGCCGGTGCCGGGAACTCACGGTCGATGCTGCTGGTCACGGCACCGGATCGTACGCCCGCAGCGGCCACCACGGACGGGTGATGGGGCCGCCCAGCACAATGGAGCCACTCGGCCGATGCCGTCGACGCCGGGGCGGTGCCCGATGCCGGATAGTCGACAGCATGGCTGGCCGACCGGCCACTGCCTGCGGCGCGCCCCGGTTGGCACACTGCCCAGGTGAGCCACCGGATTCTGCCAGCCGTCGCCCTACTCGTGGTCACCGTCGCCCTGACCGCCTGCGGGGCGGACCGGGACGACCCGCAGGCCGCCGCACCGACCCCGTCGGTGGTCGTACCGCCGGTGGAGCCGTCCCCGACGAGTGACCCGGACGCCGTGCCCACCGGCGACGCGAGCCCGGCCGCACCCGCCACGTCGAGCCCGGCCGCACCGGGCAACGCCACCGCACGACCGACGACCGCCGGTCCGGAGGCGGGCGGTACGACCGAGCGGCGACCGCCGAGCCCGCCGCCCGTGGTGCTGCCACCGCGTCAGGCCGGCGCACCGACCGGTCGGGAGGTCGTGGCGGCCTTCCGGGCGGCCGGTCTCAAGGCGGCCAACGCCCGGGACCGGTCCATCGACTGTGGACCGGACGGATTGGGACTGGGCTGCTCCGAGATCGTCACGACCGACCAGGTGACCGTCTACGTCTTCCCCGACGAGAGCAGCGCCGACGACCTGGCCGAGCGGTGGAGCGGTGCCGCCTACCGCAGCGGCACCGTGGTGCTGAACTACCTGGAGGCGAAGACCCCGCCCGCTGAGCGTCCCCGCTACGAGAAGGTCCTCGACACCCTCCGCTGACCGTCCGCCCTCGTGTGGCGAGGCGTCAGGCGCGAAGCCGGAGACCGCGCGGGGTGGTGCGGAAACCGGCGGCGGTCAGCGCGTCCCGCAGGGGCGACGAGCGTACGGACTCGCCGTCGGCGCGTTCCACCGAGATCGGGCCCAGCGCACCGGAGTGGACGGCGTCCGCCAGCGCCTTGCCGGCCGCGCCCAGGGCATCGGCGTCGTCGGTGAAGGAGAGCAGCGTCCGCCCACCCCGCTCCACGTAGAGCGCCAGCTCACCTTCGACCAGCACGACCAGCGCCCCGGCCTTGCGCCCCGCCCGGTGCCCGCTGCCCGGAGTCGGTGCCGCGTCGCCGGAGTCGACGACGCGCTCCGGCCAGGGCAACGCCGCGCCGTACGGGTTGGCCGGATCGGTGGCGGCAAGCACCATCGAGGCCGTACCGGCTCGCCGACCACCGTCGAGCGGCTCGGCACCGGCGCGGATCCGGTCCACCGCGCCGGGCACCGCGAACTGCGCCGCGCCCAGCCCGTCGACGAAGTATCCCCGCCGGGCCGCGCCGCGTTCCTCCAGTGCGGACAGCACCGGGTAGACGGCGGCGAAGCCCCCCGCCACCTGCTCGGCCACGACCGCGCCCCGGGTCAGCACGCCGTGCCGCTCCAGCAGCACGTCGGCGAGCGCGGCGGCGCGCCGGGTCGGGTCGGTGTCCCGTGTCGGCAGCCGCGACCAGCGGCCGGCCACCGTCGGTGGCCCGCCGCGACTCGGCAGCGCCACCCGTCCCGGGCGTCGGTAGCGGCTCCGGGCGGCGGTCGGGCGGGTACGATGCGCGCCGCCGGCACCGAGCAGTGCCCGCAACGGAGCCAGGGTGTCGTTGGTGAGGTGCCCGGCCCAGACCAGATCCCAGACGACGGCGATCAACTCGGCGTCGTCGGTGGCGCCGACCCGGTCGGCCAGGGGCCGGAAGAACATCGCCTGCCCGTCGTCGAGCGCGTCCAACACCGCGTCGTGCAAGGGCGTACGCGCGAGAGCCTCGTCCGGCGGGGGAAGCAGCAGTGCGGCGGAGTCGGCGTACGCCAGGCTGATCCACCCGTCCCCGCCGGAGATCGAGCCCGCACCGGCCCACAGCACCTCACCGCCGGCGCACAGCTCGTCGAGCTGTGCGGGGGAGTAGTCGGCGACCCGGGCGGGCAGCACCAGCCGTTCCAGCGCCGACGCCGGCACCGACGCGCCCTGCAACTGCTCGATCGTCGCCGCCACCGCCTCGACCCCACGAGCCGACGAGCCCACCTGCTGCCAGCGGGGCAGGAAGGTGGCCAGGGCGCGCGGCGACACCGGCTCGATCTCCCGCCGCAGCGCGGCGAGGGAACGGCGGCGCAACAGACGCAGCACCTCGGCGTCGCACCACTGGGTACCGGCGGTGGCCGGGGTGAACTCGCCGGAGACCACCCGGCCGGTGGCGGCCAGTCGGCGTAGCGTCTGCTCGACCACGAAGACCCCGAGCCCGAACCGGGCCGCGCAACCGGCGGCGGTGAACGGGGCGTGGGTGCGGGCGTACCGGGCCACCAGGTCGCCGAGTGGGTCGGCGACCGGTTCGAGGTACGCCTCGGCGACGCCGACCGGTAGGGCCACGCCGAGGGCGTCCCGGAGCCGACCGGCATCCTCGACGCCGACCCAGCGTTCCTGCCCGGCGATGCGTACCGACAGCACCCGCCGGGCGGCGGCCAGGTCGGTCAGCCATGCCTCGGGTGCCCCACGTTCGGCCAGTTCCGCCGTGCTCAGGTCACCGAGCTGCCGCAGCAGCTCGATCACGTCCTCGGCGTCGCGGGCACGCCGTTGCGGCGTGCGCCAGCGCAGTTGCCGCTCGGTCTCGGCGAGCACCGCCGGGTCGAGCAACTCACGCAGGTCGACCCGGCCGAGCAGCTCGCCGAGCAGGCCCGAATCCAGCGTGAGGGCCGCAGCCCGGCGTTCCGCCAACGGGGCGTCGCCCTCGTAGAGGAAGGCGCCGACGTAGCCGAAGAGCAACGAGCGGGCGAACGGGGACGGTCGGGTGCTCTCCACCTCGACCAGTCGCACCCGCCGACTGGCCAGGTCACGCATCACCTCGGTCAGGGCGGGCAGATCGAAGACGTCCTGTAGGCACTCCCGGGCCGCCTCCAGGGTGACCGGGAAGTCGGCGTACTCGCGGGCGACGTCGAGGAGTTGGGCGGCGCGTTGGCGTTGTTGCCAGAGCGGCTGGCGGCGGCGCGGATCCCGGCGGGGCAGCAGCAACGACCGGGCGGCGCACTCCCGGAAACGTGCGGCGAACAGCGCCGAGGTGCCGACCGACTCCTCGACCAGCTGGCCGATCTCCTCCGGGTCGAAGGTCACCACGTCGGCCCCGGGTGGGGTGTCGGCGGTGTCCGGCAGCCGGACCACGATCCCGTCGTCGGCGGGCATCACCTGCGCGTCGACCCCGTAGCGTTCGGTGAGTCGACGGCCGATGGCCAGCGCCCAGGGCGCGTTGACCCGGGCACCGAGGACGCTGTGCACGGCCAGTCGCCAGTCACCCAGCTCGTCGCGGAAGCGTTCGACGACCACCGTCCGGTCGTCCGGCAGGGCCCGGGTCGCCGCCCGTTGCTCGTGCAGGTAGGTCAGCAGGTTGCCGGCGGCCCAGTCGTCCAGCCCGGTGGCTCGCAGTGCCGCCGTGGCCCGCTCGGTGTCCTGGCGGAGCAGGGCCCGCAACCGGGCCCCGATCGCCCGGCCCAGTTCCACCGGCCGCCCCGGCTGGTCGCCCTTCCAGAACGGCATCTTCGCCGCCTGACCGGGAGCCGGGGAGACCAGCACCCGGTCAGGCGTGATCTCCTCGATCCGCCAGGACGAGGAACCGAGCAGGAAGACGTCACCGACGCGGGACTCGTAGACCATCTCCTCGTCCAGCTCGCCGACCCGGGCGGCCCGTTCCGCGCCGGCCAGGAAGACACCGAACAGGCCCCGGTCGGGGATGGTGCCGCCACTGGTCACCGCGAGTCGTTGCGCGCCGGGACGGCCGGTCAGCACGTCGGTGGCGCGATCCCACACGAGCCGGGGGCGAAGCTCGGCGAAGGCGGTCGACGGGTAACGGCCGGAGAGCATGTCCAGTACGGCGTGCAGCGCGGAGTCGGGCAGCTCGGCGAAGGGGGCGGCCCGGCGGACGACGGTCGCCAGGTCGCCGACCCGCCACTCGTCCAGCGCGACCATCGCGACGATCTGCTGGGCGAGTACGTCCAGCGGGTTGCGGGGATGGTGCAACTCCTCGATGGCGGCCTCGCTCATCCGTTCGGCGACCACCGCGCAGGAGAGCAGGTCGCCCCGGTGCTTGGGCAGCACCACTCCCCGTGACACCGCGCCGACCTGGTGCCCGGCCCGACCGACCCGCTGGAGACCGGCGGCCACGCTGGGCGGCGCCTCGATCTGCACGACCAGGTCGACCGCGCCCATGTCGATGCCGAGTTCGAGACTGGAGGTGGCCACCACGGCTGGCAGCCGACCGGCCTTGAGCGCCTCCTCGATGTGTCGGCGTTCCTCCCGCGAGACGCTGCCGTGGTGTGCCCGGGCGATCACCGGTGGCGCGCCGGACACCGAACCGGCCTGCGCCATCACCTCCGCTGGCAGCCGGGCGGCCGGACCGGTCGCTGTCGTCGGAGCGGTCTCGTCGGCGGCGAGTTCGTTGAGCCGGGCGCAGAGGCGCTCGGCGCTGCGGCGGGAGTTGGTGAAGACGATCGTGGAGCGATGTGCCCTGATCAGGGCGAGGACCCGTTCCTCCACGGCAGGCCAGATGGAAGCCGTGCGGCCACCGGAGAGGTCGTCCTCCGGTGCCGTCTGCTCGTCGAGGCGGGTCATGTCCTCCACCGGCACCTGCACGCTGACCTCGATGGTCTTGGCGGTCGCCGGGGCCACCACCTCGACCGGACGGATGCCGCCGAGGAAGCGGGCGCACTCGTCCAGCGGGCGGACGGTGGCGGAGAGCCCGATGCGCTGTGCCGGGGCGGGCAGCAACTCGTCGAGTCGTTCCAGCGAGAGCGCCAGGTGGGCGCCGCGTTTGGTGCCGGCGACGGCGTGCACCTCGTCGACGATCACCGTCTCCACGCCGCGCAGGGAATCCCGTGCGGCCGAGGTGAGTAGCAGGAACAGCGATTCCGGTGTGGTGATCAGGATGTCCGGCGGCGTTCGGGCGAAGGCCCGCCGTTCGTCGGCGGGGGTGTCGCCGGTACGCATCCCGACGGTGATCTCCGGTGGGGGGAGGTCGAGTCGGGTGGCGGCCTGCCGGATGCCGGTGAGGGGGGCGCGGAGGTTGCGTTCGACGTCGACCGCGAGTGCCTTGAGCGGGCTGACGTAGAGCACCCGGCAGCGTCGGCGCGGGTCGGTCGGTACGGGATCGCGGGCCAGCCGGTCGAGCGACCACAGGAACGCGGCGAGGGTCTTACCGGAGCCGGTGGGCGCGACGACCAGGGCATGCCGACCTGCGGCGATCGCGTCCCAGGCACCGGCCTGTGCCGCCGTCGGCGCGGCGAACGCCGCACCGAACCACTCCCGGGTCGCCGGGCCGAACCGGGCGAGCATCTGCTCGCCGGAGGTCGTGCTGGATTTCGCCACGACCCCATCCTGCCTCTGGACACCGACATCCGTAGGCCGCGAGTAGGGGGATGTATGTCCGGTTAAGGTGTTTAGTGCGGCTTGCTCCTAGAATCCGTTAAGTCTTACTTAACTGCTTGCTTGTGGGGTGCAACATAAAGTAACTTCACCCGCGGTTGTGGCGAGCGTTGGAGGGAGTCGGATGGCCGTCGAGGAGCGGAGTCCGGTGTCCGGCACTGACGTCCTCATCCGCAAGGTCGACAGCCACCTCACCGCCCTGCGGGCCGGGTTGCACGGCCCCGACCTCGAACTGGCCGAGCGGCTCGCCAGTTGCCTACGTGAACTCGTCGTCACCACCGCGCAGGCCAGCGCGGCCGATCGAGCCCAGGTGCGGGCCGCCGTCCACTACTTCGTGCTGCGTCGGGAGAGCCGTGGCCGACTGTTGTCCGTGCGCTCCCTCGCCGCGGCCCAGCGGCTGGTCAACCGGACCGCCGCCCAGCTGGGTCGGCCGGACCTGGTCGTCGAGGGGCGGCCGGTACGGTCGGGACGCGGCGGTGGGAACACCGCTACCGATCTCGCTGCGCACAGCTGATTCGGCTGTTACCCGCCTTTCGCTGCATTGACGGCAAAAGTGTACTGATCTCGCAAAACGCACCCATAGCGCGTTGCCCTGTCGTCTGATCGCTCTAGGCGCCTCAACCCCCGTGGGGCGTCTCGGGCCACCTCGACCGGGAGCGCGCGTGCTGGTACTGCTGATCCTGCACCTCGTCGCGGCCGTCGTGGCGCCGCTGCTGGTCCGGCGGTGGGGTCCGCGCGCCTGCTACCTGCTGGCGCTGGTGCCGGCGACCGCGTTCGGCTGGGCCCTGGCCCGCACACCCGACGTGGCCCACGGCGGCGCGGTGGTCGAGACGTACTCGTGGATCCCGGACCTGGGGTTGGACCTGGCCCTGCGGATGACCACCCTGTCCTGGCTGATGACCCTGCTGGTCGGCGGCGTGGGGGCGCTGGTGATCTGCTACAGCGGCCGGTACTTCCCACCCGAGGCGCTCGGCAACTCCCGGTTCGCGGGCGTGATGGTCGGCTTCGCCGGGGCGATGCTCGGGCTGGTCCTCGCCGACGACCTGCTGCTGCTCTACGTCTGCTGGGAACTTACCACGGTCTTCTCGTACCTGCTGATCGGCCACAGCACCGAGCGGCGGTCGAGCCGCTGGGCGGCGGCCCAGGCGCTGATCGTGACCACCTTCGGCGGCCTGGCCATGCTGATCGGGTTCATCATGCTCGGCCACCACGCCGGCACCTACCGCTGGTCGGAGGTGACACAGCAGCCGTTGCCCGGCGGGGCGTACCTGGTCGTCGCGGTGCTGTTGATCCTGCTCGGCGCGCTGTCCAAGTCGGCGGTGCTGCCGTTCGCCTCGTGGCTGCCGGTGGCGATGGCCGCACCGACACCGGTCAGCGCGTACCTGCACGCGGCGGCGATGGTGAAGGCCGGCATCTACCTGCTCGGTCTGCTCGCCCCGGCGCTCGCCGTGGTCGGCCCGTGGCGGCCGGTGGTGTTGGTCGCCGGCCTGGCCACCATGCTGGTCGGTGGGTGGGCGGCGCTGCGGCAGAACGACCTGAAGCTGCTGCTGGCCTACGGCACGGTCAGTCAACTCGGCCTGCTGACGGTGGTCGTCGGGATGGGCACCGCGGACGCCGCGCTCGCCGGTGTGGCGATGCTGCTGGCCCACGCGCTGTTCAAGGCGGCGCTGTTCCTCGTGGTGGGCGTGATCGACCACGGCGCCGGAACGCGGGACCTGCGCCAGCTGTCCGGGCTGCGGCGTACCGCACCGGTGCTGACCGGGGTGGCCGTGCTCGCCGCCGCCTCGATGGCCGGACTGCCACCCCTGTTCGGCTTCGTCGCCAAGGAGGCCGTGTTCGCCGCCTTCACCGACCAGCCTCTGGTGCTGGCGGTGCTCGTCGCCGGCACCGTGCTCACCGTCGCGTACAGCATCAGGTTCGTCTGGGGCGCGTTCGCGACGCGTCCCGGCATCGCCGACACCGACCTGGGCCGGATCGCGCCGTCGATGCTGCTCCCGCCGGCCCTGCTGGCGCTCGTCGGGCTCGCCGCGGGCCCGGCCGCGGGGGCGTTGGATCACCTGCTGCGCCCGTACCCGGAACTCTTCGGCACCGTCGGGGAACACCTGGCCCTGTGGCACGGCCCCACCCCGGCGCTCGGTCTGTCCGCGTTGGCCCTGGCGGGCGGTGCGGCGCTGTTCGCGGTGCGCGGTCCGCTGGCCCCGGTGCTGGCCAGTCTGCGGTCGCCGGTCACCGGACAACAGGGATACGAGTGGGTCAGCCACCGCTTCGACCGGCTGGCCGTGGACGTCACCAGCCTCACCCAGCGGGGATCGCTGCCGCAGTACCTCGGCCTCATCCTGATCGTCCTGGCCGCCGTGCCGGGCGGGTCGCTGTTCCTCGTCCGGCCCTGGGAACAGTCGCTGAACCTGTGGGCCACCCCCGCGCAGCCGGTGGTGCTGCTGGTGGTCTGCGTCGCCGCGCTGCTCGCCGTCAACGCCACCCGGCGACTGACCGCGATGCTGCTGGTCGGCGTCACCGGTTACGGCACCGCCATGATGTTCGTCCTCTACGGCGCGCCCGACCTGGCGCTGACCCAGGTCCTCGTGGAGACCATGACCATCGCGATCTTCGTGTTGGTGCTGCGTCGGCTACCCGAGCGCTTCTCGCAGCGACCGCTGCGGCGTAGTCGCTGGCTCCGGCGGTTCATCGGGGCGATCGTCGGGACGACCGTGGCCGCGTTGGCCGTCGGAGCCGCGGCGGCCCGGCAGGCGCGGTCCATCTCCGACGAGTTCCCCCGGCTCGCGGTGGAAGGGGGGCACGGCCGCAACGTGGTCAACGTGACCCTGGTGGACATCCGCGCCTGGGACACCCTGGGGGAGACGGCGGTGCTGGTGGCCGCCGCGACCGGAGTGGCGAGCCTGATCTTCCATCAGTCCCGTACCGGGCCCCGTCCCCGTCGACGCGAGATCGCTGAGGACGAGCCAGCGGCCGGCCGGGCGGTCTGGCTGCGCGGCGGGGTCACGTTGCACGAGCGGCAACGGTCGATCGTGCTGGAGGTGGTCACCCGGCTGATCTCCCACACCGCGGTCCTGTTCTCCCTCTACCTGCTCTTCTCCGGGCACAACGCGCCCGGCGGCGGCTTCGCCGGTGGCCTGGTGGCCAGCCTGGCGCTGACCATGCGGTACCTCGCCGGTGGCCGCTACGAACTGATCGAGGCCGCGCCGGTCGGTGCCGGCACGGTGCTCGGTGCCGGTCTGTTGCTCGTGGTCGGCAGCGGGGTGGTCTCCCTGATCATCGGCGGCACCCTGCTGGCGAGCACCACCATCGACCTGTGGTTGCCGTTGATCGGCCACTTCTATCTGGTCACCTCGCTCTTCTTCGACATCGGCGTGTACCTCGTGGTGATCGGTCTGGCGCTGGACGTGCTACGCAGCCTCGGCGCCGAGGTGGACCGGCACATCGAGAACGGCAGTGGGGCCGAGGGCGGGCTGGCCGGTGGGCGATGGGGGGCGCAGCGGTGAACTCGGGAGCGAACCTCTTCTCCTTCATCACGATCGGTGTGATCGTCGGCTGCGGCGTGACCCTGCTGCTGGAACGCAGCCTGAGCCGGGTCCTGCTCGGCGTGATCCTGATCGGCAACGGCGTCAACCTGCTGATCATCTTCGGCGGCCGGGCCGGCGAGCCGCCGGTGGTCGGGATCGCTGACGAGGCCGCCATGAGTGACGCGTTGCCCCAGGCCATGATCCTCACCGCCATCGTGATCACCTTCGGCTTCACCGCCTTCCTGCTGGCCATCAGCTACCGCAGCTGGTACCTCAGCGGCGACGACGAGGTCCCCGACGACATCGAGGACCAGGAGATCGTCCGAAGGGCTGCCCGTCGCGAGGTGTCCGCCGCGGACCTGGCCACCGAACCGGCTGCCGTCGACCCGGAGCAGGTCGACGCGCCAGCCCCGCCCCGTCAGGAGGGCCGGGAATGAGTCCGCGCAGCGCACCGGCCCGGTGGTGGCGATGAGCACGCTCGTGCCGTTGCCGGTGGTGCTACCGCTGTTGGGCGCCGCGGTGACCCTGCTGCTGGGCAGCCGGTCGTCGATCCAGCGGACGGTCAGCGTGGGCTGCCTGGGCGCGAACCTGGCGGTGGCGGTGGTGCTGCTGGTCCAGGCGCACCGGGAGGGACCGCTGGTGATGCAGATCGGTGGCTGGCCGGCACCGGTGGGCATCGTGCTGGTCGCCGACCAACTCGCCGCGCTGATGTTGGTGGTCTCCTCGGCGGTGACCCTCTGCGTGCTGCTCTACTCGATCGGGCAGGGCCAGGCGGAGACCGGGGAGTCCTCCCCGGTGGCGATCTTCCACCCCACCTACCTGGTGCTGACCGCCGGTGTCTGCAACGCGTTCCTCGCCGGTGACCTGTTCAACCTCTTCGTCGGCTTCGAGATGCTGCTCGCCGCGAGCTTCGTACTGATCACACTCAACGGCACCCCGCTGCGCATCCGCACCGGTTCCACCTACGTCGTGGTGAACGTGCTGGCGTCGACGGTCTTCCTGATCTCGGTGGGCCTGGTCTACGCGGCCACCGGCACGCTCAACCTGGCCCAACTCGCGGCACGGCTGGACGCGTTGCCGGACGGCGTACGCCTGAGTCTCCAGCTGATGCTGCTGGTGGCCTTCGGCATCAAGGCGGCGGTCTTCCCGCTGTCGGCCTGGCTGCCGGACAGCTATCCGACGGCCCCCGCCCCGGTCACCGCGGTCTTCGCCGGCCTGCTCACCAAGGTCGGCGTGTACGCGATCATCCGAACCCAGACCCTCCTCTTCCCGGGGCAGCAGGCCGGTGAACTGCTGTTGATGGTGGCGGCCGGCCTGACCATGCTGGTCGGCATCCTCGGCGCGGTGGCCCAGTCGGACATCAAGCGGTTGCTGTCCTTCACGCTGGTCAGCCACATCGGCTACATGATCTTCGGAGTGGCCCTGAGCACGGTCGCCGGTCTGGTCGGCGCGATCTTCTACGTGGTCCACCACATCACCATCCAGACCACCCTGTTCCTGATCGCCGGACTGGTCGAGCAGCGGGCCGGCAGCACCGACCTGCGTCGCCTCGGCGGGCTCGCCCGGATGGCACCCATGGTGGGCGTGCTCTTCTTCGTCTCGGCGATGAACCTGGCGGGCATCCCGCCCTTCTCCGGCTTCCTGGGCAAGCTCGGACTGTTGCAGGCCGGGGTGGCCGTGGGCGGTCCCCTGGCCTGGACACTGGTGGTCGTCGGCACCGCGACCAGTCTGCTCACCCTCTACGTCGCGAGCCGGATGTGGAACATCGCCTTCTGGCGTTCCCCCTGTGAGTCGCACCCGGCGACGGCGCCGCTGCCGGCGCTGATGGTCGGTGCCACGGTCGCCCTGGTGGCGGTCGGGGTGGGGCTGACCGTGGTGGCGGGTCCGCTGTTCGACTACACCGGGCAGGCGGCGACGGACCTGATCGAGCGCACCCCGTACGTACGTGCCGTCCTGCCTGGCGGGGCGTCATGACCGCACCGGGCGTCGAGCCGCCGGGCCGACAGAGCCGCCTTGGCCGATGGCGGGACCAGATGATCGCCTACGGCTGGTTGGTGGTGGCCTGGAACCTGTTCTGGGGGGAGTTCACCTGGGGCAACCTGCTGGGTGGGCTGCTGATCGCCACCGTGGTGCTGGTGTTCTTCCCGCTGCCGCCGGTGACGTTCAACGGGCGGCTGCGGCCGTGGGGCGTGCTGGTGTTCGCCGGCCGATTCGTCGTCGAGCTGATCCGGGCCAGCGCCCACATCGCCCGGATCGCGGTGCAGCCCGGCTACACCCCCCGCTCGGCCATCATCGCGGTGCGGCTGCGCGTACCCACCGATCTCAACCTGGCCCTGACCGCCGAGGCGCTCTCCCTGGTGCCCGGCACGTTGATCGTGGAGGTGGACCGCGACGCCGGAATCCTCTACGTGCACGTGCTCGACGTACACGGCCCCCAGGCCCTCGCCGCCAGCCGTGACCACATCCGCACCCTGGAGCGGCGAATCGTCGCGGCGGTCGGCTCGAACGACGAGCTGGACCGGGTGCACACCGGAACAGCGGACAAGGAGTCACCGTGACCGTCTTCCTCGCCATCACCCTGACCAGCCTGCTGTCGCTGACCGCTCTGCTGGCCCTGGTCCGCCTCTACCGGGGCCCGTCGCTGCTGGACCGGGTCGTCGCCGCCGACATGCTGCTGGCCACCATGGTCAGTGCCGTCGGCGCGGAGGCAGCGGTCAACCGGCATGTCACCACCCTGCCGGTGTTGGTGGTGCTGTCCCTGCTCGGCTTCGTCGGGTCCGTGTCGCTGGCCCGTTTCGCCGTCCGGGACCAGCTGTGACACCGGGTACCGTCGCCGACTGGCTGGGCGCGGTCAGCCTGCTCACCGGCGCGTTGCTGAGCCTGGCCGCCGCCGTCGGGGTGCTGCGCTTTCCCGACACGTTGAGCCGGATGCACGCGGCCACCAAACCGCAGGTCCTCGGGGCGCTGCTGCTGTTGCTGGGCGTGGCCCTCCGGCTGCGCAGCCCCGTCGACCTCGGGATGGTGGCCCTCGTCGGCGTCTTCCAGCTGGCCACCGCGCCGGTCGCCGCTCAGATGATCGGTCGGGCTGCGTACCGCGCCGGGCAGGTCGACCGCAGGCTGCTCGACGCCGACGAACTCGCGGACCGCTGAGCGGCGGGACACCAAGAGTACGAGCTCACGCCCCGGTGGCGACCTGGACGCCGGTAGAATGGCCGCATGATCGACTCCTCTGCCCAGGAGGGCAGCAGTAGCCAGCCGGGTAAGCCCCGGCATCCCCACAGATCGACGACCCCGGGAGCCCTGAACCTCCCGTGTTGATCATCGTCGGTCTTCTTCTGATCATCGTCTTGACCGTGGCGACGGGGTACTTCGTCGCGCAGGAGTTCGGCTACGTCGCGGTCGACCGCGGCAAGCTGAAGCAGCGCGCCGACGAGGGTGACCAGGCGTCCGCCCGGGCGCTGGAGGTCACCGGACGGCTGTCGTTCATGCTCTCCGGCGCGCAGCTCGGCATCACCGTGACCGCCCTGCTGGTCGGTTACGCGGCCGAGCCGTACCTCGGCGCCGGCCTGGCCGAGCTGCTCGGCGTGGTAGGTGTCTCCACCGGTGTCAGCCTGCCGCTGTCGGTGGCGTTGGCGCTGGTCATCGCCACGGTGGTGCAGATGGTCGTGGGAGAGTTGGCCCCGAAGAACCTGGCCATCGCCCGTGCCGAACCGGTGGCTCGGGCGTTGGCCCGGTCCACCCTGGTCTACCTGGCCATCGCCGGTCCGCTGATCAAACTCTTCGACAAGGCGGCGGTGCGACTGCTGCGACGGGTCGGCATCGAGCCGATCGAGGAGCTGCCCAGCGGCGCCACCCCGGAGGATCTGGAACAGATCATCGCCGAGTCCCGGTTGGAGGGGCACCTCGACGCGGACATGTCGACACTGCTGGACCGGGGGCTCGACTTCCGGCAACTGACCGCAGGCGAGGTCATGGTGCCCCGGGTCGACGTGCACACCGTGCGGGCGCACGAGCCGGTCAGCCGGGTGGTCGAACTGCTCGACACCGGGCGCTCCCGCTTCCCGGTCCGGGGCACCGAGGGCGTCGACGACCTGGTCGGCGTGATCGGCATCGCCGACGTGCTCCAGGTGCCACCGGCCGAGCGGGCCACCACCCCGGTCAGCGCGGTGGCCGTACCCCCGCTGCTGGTGCCCGAGACGCTGCCGCTGCCCACGGTGCTGGACCGGCTCCGCTCGGGGCACCGGCAGCTCGCCTGCGTGGTCGACGAGTACGGCGGTTTCGCCGGGGTCATCACGCTGGAGGACATCGCCGAGGAGTTGGTCGGCCCGATCCGTGACGAGGACGACCCGCCGGAGCGGGCCCCAGCGCGGCAGGAGGACGGCTCGTGGGTGGTGCCGGCCCGCTGGCGCATCGACGAGGTGGCCGACAGCACCGGTATCGCCCTGCCCGAGAGGCCCGAGTACGACACCATCTCCGGTCTGGTCATGCGGGAGTTGGGCCGGGTGCCCGAGGTCGGTGACCGGCTGGAGATCAGCCTGCTGGCCGACGGGGACAACGGCGCGGTCCCGCCGCGTGCGCTGGTCGAGGTGCTCGCGGTGGACCGGCACGTGGCCGACTCGGTCCGCCTCCAGCTCGCCGAGGGGTCCGCGGAGGTGACGGCATGAGCACCGGGTTCGCGTTGCTCACGTCGGGAGTCCTGCTGGCACTCAACGGCTTCTTCGTCGCCGCCGAGTTCGCCCTGGTGGCGAGCAAGCGATACCGCCTGGAACAGGCGGCGGCCAGCGGCGGCCGGGCCGCCCGCGCGGCCCTCGACGGCGTACGCGAGCTGTCGCTGATGCTGGCCGGTGCGCAGCTCGGCATCACCCTGTGCACGCTGGGTCTCGGCGCCCTGGCCGAGCCGGCGATCGAACGGCTGGTCGGTCCGCTGCTGCACGCGGTCGGCCTGCCGTACGGCGCCAGCCACGTGATCGCGTTGATCTTCGCCCTGAGCCTGGTCACCTTCCTGCACCTGGTGGTCGGCGAGATGGCACCGAAGTCCTGGGCGATCACCCACCCGGAGCGGTCCGCGCTGCTGCTGGCGCTGCCGTTCCGGGCCTTCGCCCGGGTCGCCCGTCCGGTGCTGTCCCTGCTGAACGCGGTGGCCAACGCGCTGCTGCGGCTGGTGAAGGTCAACCCGCAGGACCAGCTGGCCCAGGTGCACGGCCCGGACGAGTTGCGGATGCTGCTGGAGCAGTCCCGGGAACACGGGCTGCTCGGGGCCGCCCAGCACGAACTGCTCACCAGCATGCTGGAGTTGCAGGGCACGACAGTCGCCCAGGTGATGGAACCGTTCGATCGGATCGTGACCGTCCGTCGAGACGATCCGGCGGGCCGCATCGAGCAGGTCAGCCGGGACAGTGGCCGGTCACGACTGGCGGTGCTGGACGCCGCCGGTGACGTCTGCGGCCTGGTGCACGTACGGGAGGCGGTGCGGGCGATGGCCGGGCGGCCTGATGCCACCGCGGCCGACCTGATGAACGACGCCATCACCATCCCCGACACCGCCACGGTGACCGAGGCGGTGGCCGTGATGCGGGCCCGCCAGTCGCAGCTCGCCCTGGTCCGCAACGGTGGCGGCCCGACCCGGCCGGTCGGCTTCGTCGCCCTTGAGGACCTGCTGGAGGAGGTCATCGGGGAGTTCGACGACGAGACCGACTCGATTCCGCGCGCGGTGCGCCGGCTCAGATAGGGGCACGCGGGTGCGGCTGACGGGGGTGTCACCGGGATCGGGCGGAACGGGCCTGACGGTGCAGACCGCGCTGGCCAACCCGAGCACCCGCCCGGGGCTGCGCCTGCCGGGCCGGGTGAACCTGATCGCGGGCTCCGTCGACGTGCCGGTCCTGCACGTCCGGCTCGGCCTGGTCAGCACGGTCGAGCCGGACGACCCGGAGGCGCCCCGTCGGCTGATGCAGTTCCACCAGGCGCAGGTGGCCGGCGCGTCGGTGCTGCGGGCGGGACGGGCCCGCTCGATCCCGTTCGAGTTCCCGGTGCCGTGGGAGACGCCGGTGACCACCATGGGCGGGGTGCCGCTGCTCAGTCTGCGGATGGGGCTGCGTACCGAGGTGGCGATCGACGCCACCCTGGACCAGGGTGCCCTGGTGCCGATCTTCGTACACCCGCTGCCGACCCAGCAGCATGTGCTGGCCGCCCTGGACACGCTCGGCTTCAGCGTTCGCCAGTCCGGGCTGGTCGCCGGTCGACTGCCCGGCGTGGAGCAGGCGCTACCCCTGCACCAGCGGTGGGGCTTCTGGGTCGGGCCGCTCTACGCCGGGCCGATCACCGAACTGGAGGTGATCTTCGTGGCCAACTCCGCCGGTCTGGAGGTGATCCTCTGGTGTGACCGGCGGCTGGCGCTGGCCGGGATCACCCACACCAGCATCAGCCGGTTCCGGATCTGGCACGTCGGTGCCGACCAGCGGGACTGGGTGAGCACCGTGGACGGGTGGCTGCGGGAGGCCATCGACCGGCACGCCGCCGCGGCGGCGCACGCCGACTGGTCCGCCCCCATCTCCGAGTCGGCCCATGTGAGCCGCCCACCCGACCGCCCGGTCCCGCCGGGCTCCGACCTCGACACGTCCGGCGGGACCGGCAGCAGCGGTGGTGGCGCGGCCGGAGGCAGCGGTGGCGGCGGCTCCGACGGCACCTGACCCGCCCGGTGCGATGTTAGGAAGGGACCCTTGTACTACCGGAGGCGTTAACAGGGTGCCCTTCCTTACCCCTGGGCGAGCTTGAGACCGAAACCGAGGAAGAGGGCACCCACGGCACTCGTCGCACCGGCCGCCAGCCGACGCCGCCGGCTGAACTGAGCGGCCAGGAACGTGCCCGCGAAGATTAACGCGGTCAGGTAGAGCGCGCTGGACAGCTGGGCGATCAGGCCGAGCAGCAGGAACGACAGCGCGGGCCAGGGGTAGGTCGGGTCGACGAACTGGATGAAGAACGAGACGAAGAAGAGGATCGCCTTCGGGTTGAGCAGGCTGATCACCAGCGCCTTACGGAACGGGCTGCGTGTCGCCGCCGGCTCCGCGGCGTCGATCAGGCGCGGGCTGCTCGGGTCGTTGCGGTCGCGCCAGCGCCGCCAGGCTCCGCGCAGCATGGTCAACCCGACATAGCCCAGGTACGCGGCACCCGCGTACTTGATCACGAGGAAGACCGGTGGGTACGCCTTGAGCAGCGAGGCCACTCCGGCGGCGGAGAGGAACATGAGGATCGCGTCACCGACCCAGACGCCGCTGGCCGCCTGGTAGCCGACGCCGACCCCACGGCGTGCGGCGGTGGAGAGGACGAACAGCGAGTTGGGGCCGGGCAGCAGCACGATGGCCACGGTGCCCAGCACGTACGTCCAGATGTCGGTGATCCCCAGCACGCCCGACATCATCGGGTCGAGGAGGGTTGCGCGCGAAGCATTTCCCGCAGGCTGACCTGTGCTTTCGGCCACTCGTCGACGGTCATCGAATACTGCACGGTGTCCCGCCACGAGCCGTCCGGACGTTGCCGGTCCATCCGCAGCACGCCCTCCCGGTGTGCACCGAGCCGCTCCAGGGAACGCTGGGAACGCTCGTTGCGGATGTCGGTGTGCCAGACCATCCGCACCGCCTCCAGCTCGTCGAAGGCCCGACCGAGCAGCAACAGCTTCGCCTCGGTGTTGATCCCGGTACGCCACCACGGTCGGCCGAGTATGGTGTGCCCGATCGCCAGCGACCGCCGTTGCGGGGCGATCGCGTAGTAGGAGGTGGTGCCGACCACCGCGCCGGTGCCGGCGCACCGCAGCACCCAGGCCACCCGTTCCCCCCGGTGCTGCTGGTTCAGCGCGGCGAGGATCACCTCACGCAGCTGCTCCGGACCGGTCGGCAGGGACCGGCTCAGGTACTGCCAGACCTCGGCCTCGGCGGTGGCGGCGTACAGCTCGTCGGTGTGGGACAGGTCGAGCGGTTCCAGCAGCACGTGTTCGCCGCGCAGCGCCACCGGCTCGTGCCAGGGCGAGCGGGCCGGGCGCAGGTACGCGGGCAGCGGCGCGGTGACGCCGACGTCGGGCTCCGGCAGGCCGGCGGTCAGTCGCAGGGGCACCACCCCGGCCCAGTGCGGCAGGTCGAGGTCGGCGGGCTCGTCGCGTACCCCGCCGGTGCGGCTGCGCAGGGACACCTCCACCAGCGGCAGCGCCAGTACGGCGGTCTCGGCCAGCTCCCGGCGGCTCGGGGGACGGCTGTCCGCCGCCCGGCCGACACCGACCTTCTCCACCAGGGCGGTCAGCACGTCGGTCTTCTCGCCCGGGTCGGTGACCAGGTGCGCGGTGCCGTGCGCGATTACCGACCGGTAGTTGGCGCTGTGGTGGAACTGGGAGCGGCCGTAGACCAGCCCGTCGAGCAGGGTGACCGTGACGCAGACCGGCAGGCCGTCGGCGCGGGCGTCGAGCAGTGGTCGGCTGCCGGTGGAGCCGTGCAGGTAGAGCGTGTCGCCGATGCGTACGTGCAGCGTGGGCAGTACGCGGGGCTCACCGTCCACGGTGAACCCCAGCGTGCAGTGGTACGCCTCGTCGAGCACGGCGTGGGTGGCGGCCCGGTCGTAGCTCATCCGGTCCCGGGACCGACTGGCGGTGGTGCGGGTGGTCTGCGGGTACATGCGTGTCCACCTTTGTTCTAGTACAATCTCTTGTTTGTGTCAGCACGCTATCAGGTGGACGGCGCGACGGCCGTCGAGATTTCGGCCAGCATCGAAGCCGGCATCCGCGAAGCCGCCCTCGCCCCCGGCGACCCACTACCGTCGGTGCGCGCACTCGCCGCCGAGCTGGCCGTCAGCCCGGCCACCGTCGCCAGCGCCTACGCCGAGCTGCGTCGGCGCGGGCTCGTCGTCACCGCCGGTCGGCACGGCACCCGGGTACGCTCCCGCCCACCGGTCGCCGCCCGCCGGGCCGCGCTGCGCCCACCATCGGCACCCGGGCTGCGCGACCTGTCCCGGGGTGGACCGGACCGGCGACTGCTGCCGCCGCTGCGTCGACACCTGGCCGCTCTCGCCGACGCCTTCGGCGACCCGGTGGGCTATCCCGACCTCGGCGTACTCCCCGACATGGTCGAGGCGGCCAGCGCGCGACTCGCCGCCGACGGGGTGCCGGTCGCCGGGCTGACCCTCACCGGCGGCGCGCTCGACGGCATCGAGCGCCTGCTCGGGGCGCATCTGCGGCACGGCGACGCCGTCGCCGTGGAGGACCCGGGCTGGGCCGAGCTGCTCGACCTGCTCGCCGCTCTCGGGCTGCGGCCGATCGGGGTGCCGATCGACGACGAGGGGCCGATCGTCGCGGGAGTCGCCGCCGCACTGGCCGCCGGAGCGCGGGCGCTCATCGTCACCAGCCGGGCCCAGAACCCCACCGGCGCGGCGGTCTCCGCCGACCGGGCCGAGGCCCTGCGCGCCCTGCTCGCCGAACGAGCGGACCTGTTGCTGATCGAGGACGATCACGCCGCCGAGCTGGCCCGCATACCGTTGCACCCGCTCGCCGGAGCGGCCACCCACTGGGCCTTCCTCCGCTCGGTGAGCAAGCCCTTCGGTCCCGACCTGCGCCTGGCCGCACTGGCCGGAGACGAGACCACGCTCGCCCGGGTGGCCGGCCGGGCCCGGGTCGGTGCCGGTTGGGTCTCCACCGTGCTGCAACGGCTCGTACTGTCCCTCTGGCGCGACCCGGAGACGACCGCCCTGGTCACCCGGGCCGCGGAAAGCTACGAACGGCGACGCGGCGGCCTGGTCGCCGCCCTGGCCGACCGGGGGGTGCCCGCACACGGACGCACCGGCATCAACGTCTGGGTGCCGGTCGAGGACGAGACCAGCACGCTGACCGCCCTACGCGACGCCGGTTGGGCCGTCGCGCCCGGCATGCTCTACCGGATCGCCGGTCCGCCGGGGCTGCGCATCACCGTCAGCGACCTGCGCGAGGAGGAGATCCCGGCACTTGCCGAGGCGGTCGCGCGGGCGGCCCGCCCCACCCCAGCGCCCGGCTTCACCGCCTGACCGACACGGACCGTGCCCTGACCGACACGGACCGTGCCCTGACCGACACGGACCGTGCCCTGACCGACACCGCTGTGCCCTGACCCGCACGGCGCTGGCATGGCGCGTGCGCGGCGCTGGTGCGGCCGTGCGCGGCTCCGGCGCGGCCGTGCGGGGCGTCGGAGCGAGATCTGGAACGCGAATCTTGGACAATTCCTGTTAGTCGCTAACGGAAACTGTCCAAGATCGGCGGGGCTGACGGAGCAGCGTGCGCTCAGCTGAGACGGGGAGCGCGAGCTGCGGGGCTGTGGGCGTACCTCTGACTAGAGCTTGCGGAGGCCCTGCTCACGGACGAACACCGCACGACGAGCGATCGCGTCGCCCCGGTCGTCGACCTGGTATCCCTCCAACCAGATCCAGCCGTCGTAGGTGGTCAGATCAAGCTTCTTGATCAACCGGAACCGGATGGGCCGGTAGAACTGCGGACTTGCCGCTCGGGTCAGCCACAGCAGATCTCCCGACCGAGGTACGCCAGGCGTTGATGACCGCTGCCGCGTCGGTGAGCTGGGGCAGGCCGAGTCCGGCCGACACCGTGAGCAGACCGTGACGTGGTGGGCGTCGATGACCGACCAGGCGAGCTGGACACGGAAGGGAACCTCAGGCCGGATTCGAGGCAGCGCCAGCGTGCCTCCTCTGCTCGCGGCGACAGAGGACAAAGCGCACCGCCGTCGTCATCCGTCGTCGGTTCCGACCGCCCCGGGTCGGCCCCTCGCGGGGCGGCGGCGCTTCGGGCTGCCCATCCTGCCGGCCGTACCCGGTCGCTGACTGCCGCACAACGTCCACCGGGTCGTGTTGTCTCTGGAACCACTTCATCCGTGCCTCCCGCTGGTGGTGTTGACGAGGCCAAACCTGCCCCGTCGGTCTACTCGCGTCAACGTCGGAATAAGTTGAAGTGATGCAATGATGCGACGCGGCCTATGTTCGGAGATGTGAAGCGGGTAGAGCTCGTGGGTGCGGCGGAGATCCGCGTGATGCTGGGGAACGTATCCCGCCAGCGTGTGAACGTCGTGATCAATTCGAAGGGCTTCCCGGACCCGTACCAGACCCTTGTGATGGGGAAGGTGTGGGACAAGCAGGACGTGGCGCGGTGGCTCGCCGAGAACCGTCCGAACCTGCTCGAAACGAAGCGTGAGGGTATTTCCACGCTGAGGGTGCTGTTCCTGCCGGGTGACTACCTCGTGCGGCAGCGCCCTACTCGGGCATCGTGCTTCCAACGGGTATATAACAGTCGCCATGGCCGAGACCGAGCCCGCACCGGGTGCCCAGCAGTTCATCCCGCCGCAGACCGACACCCTTGACGAACTGCGCGCCGCCGCCACCGGTTGCCAGGGTTGCGAGCTGTACCGGGACGCCACGCAGACCGTCTTCGGCAGGGGTGACGCCAGTGCCCGGGTGGTCTTCGTCGGGGAACAGCCCGGCGACATGGAGGACCAGAAGGGGTTGCCCTTCGTCGGTCCCGCCGGTCGGCTGCTGCGCAAGGCGGTCGACGACGCCGGACTGGACCCGGGACACATTTATCTCACGAACGCGGTGAAGCACTTCCGTCATTTTCTGCGCGGCAGGCGGCGCATCCACCAGACGCCGGACCAGGTGCACATCACCGCCTGCCGACCCTGGCTGGTCGCCGAGTTCGCCCAGCTGAACCCGGAGGTGATCGTGGTGCTCGGGGCGACCGCCGCGAAGGCGCTGCTCGGCCCGACGTTCCGGGTCACCCGCCAGCGCGGCGAACTGCTGCCCTGGCCCGCCGCCGCGCAACACCCGGAGGACTTCCGGCGGGTGCCGGTGGACAGCGCCGGGGAGACCACCGACGCACCACCGGCCCGACTGCTGGCCACCATCCACCCGTCCGCCGTGCTCCGCGCCGACAACCAGGACATCGCGTACGACGGACTGGTCGCCGACCTCACCGTCGCGGCCCGCGCCCTCGCCCGCTGACTCCTCCGCCCGGCGGTGCCACACTTACCGCCATGCAGCAGCACCTCTACGAGTCCGACCACGACGAGTTCCGCGACCTGTGCCGACGGTTCCTCGCCCAAGAGGCCGTGCCGCACCACGACCGCTGGGAGGCCGACGGCATCGTCGACCGTGAGGTGTGGCGTACCGCCGGTGCGGCCGGACTGCTCGGTATGGACGTCGACCCGGAGTACGGCGGTGGCGGGCAACGGGACTTCCGGTTCAACGCCGTCCTCGTCGAGGAGATCGTCAACGCGGGCTGCTCCGGGCTCGGCTTCGGTCTGCACAACGACGTCGTCGCGCCGTACCTCACCGAGTTGACCACCGAGGAGCAGCGCAAGCGCTGGCTGCCCGGGTTCTGCTCCGGAGACCTGGTCACCGCCATCGCGATGAGTGAGCCCGGCGCCGGCTCCGACCTGGCCGGCGTACGCACCACCGCCGTGCGCGACGGGGACAGCTTCGTGCTCAACGGGCAGAAGACGTTCATCACCAACGGTGAGCTGGCCGACCTGGTCATCGTGGTGGCCCGTACCGCCGACGAGGGTGCGCACGGGGTGAGCCTGATCGCGGTGGAGACCGGCATCGACGGCTTCACCCGGGGCCGCCGGTTGGCCAAGGTCGGGTTGAAGGCCAACGACACCGCCGAACTCTTCTTCGACGACTGCCGGGTGCCGGCCACCAACCTCATCGGCACCGAGAACCACGGCTTCTACCACCTGATGGCCAACCTGCCCCGGGAACGGCTCAGCATCGCGGTCGCCGCGGTCGCCGCCGCGGAACGGCTGCTCGCGCTCACCCTCGACTACGCGCGTACCCGGGAGGCGTTCGGCCGTCCGATCGGGAAGTTCCAGCACAACCGCTTCCTCCTCGCCGAGCTGGACACCGAGGTCACCATCGCGCGGACCTTCGTCAACCACTGCGTCGCCGAGTTCAACGCGGGACGGCTGTCGGTGACCGACGCGGCCAAGGCCAAGTGGTGGACCACCGAGTTGCAGAACCGGGTCGCCGACCGGTGCGTGCAGTTGCACGGCGGTTACGGCTTCATGCTGGAGTACCCGGTGGCGCGGGCCTGGCTGGACAGCCGGGTGCAGACCATCTACGGCGGCACCACGGAGATCATGAAGGAGATCATCGGTCGCGGACTGGGGCTGTGACGAAACCCGGCTGCCGATGGCCGGTCGGGTGCGAAAGGATGGTCACCCCTTACCGAGGAGCCTCCTGGTGACCACCGACCTGACCACACCGACGGCGGATGTCGCGCCGATCCAGCGGCGTGTCCTGCGGTTGCTGTTCAGCACCCAGATCGTCGGTGGCATCGGGTCGACCATCGGCATCGCCGTCGGTGCCCTGCTCGCCGCCGAGATCGCCGGCACCGCCGTGGCCGGTCTGGCGCAGAGCGCCGCCGTGGTCGGTGCCGCCCTGCTCGCCGTGCCGGTGACCCGGATCATCAACGGTAACGGCCGTCGGCCGGGTCTGGCGGTCGCGTACGCGGTCGGTGCGCTGGGTGGCGTGTTGGTCGTGCTCGCCACCCAGACCCGCTCGGTCCCGCTGCTCTTTCTCGGCATGTTCCTCTTCGGTGGCGGCTCGGCGGCCAACCTCCAGGCCCGTTACACCGCTGTCGACCTCGCCGAACCGGACCGCCGCGCGCGGCAGCTGTCGCTGATCGTCTGGGCCACCACGCTCGGTGCGGTGGCCGCCCCGAACTTCGCCGCCCTCGCCGACCGCACCGCCCGGGGCTGGGGCCTGCCGGCGCTGTCCGGCCCGTTCGCGTTCAGCGCCGTCGCGTTCGTGCTCGCCGCCGGCGTACTGCTGCTGTTGTTGCGGCCGGACCCGCTGCTCACCGCGCGCCGACTCGCGGCGGCCCGCGCCGGTGAGTCCGCGCCGGGACCGGTCACGCCCGATCCGGCACCGGCCGCGTCGGCGCTCGCCCCGGCCGGCACGGCGGCGGCCGAGCCGGTCGCGACGCCGACTCCGACGGCCCGGCGCGGCCGGGGCATGCGTGCCGCCTGGTCGGTGGTACGCGCCAGACCGCCCGCCCGGCTCGGCGTCGCCGCCGTGGCCGTGGGCCACCTGGTGATGGTGGCGGTGATGGCGATGACGCCGGTGCACCTGCGGGAATACCACTCCGTCGACGAGGTGCTGCCGGTGGTCGGGCTGGTGCTGAGCCTGCACATCGCCGGCATGTACGCGTTGGCGCCGGTGGTGGGTTGGCTCGCCGACCGGTTCGGCCGCCGCCCGGTCATCCTCGGTGGGATCGGGACACTGCTGGCCGCCTGCGCGGTCGCCGGCACCGCCGGGCACCACACTGCCCGGCTCACCGTCGGGCTCATCCTGCTCGGGCTCGGCTGGTCGGCGACCATGGTGGCCGGTTCCACCCTGCTGTCGGAGTCGGTGCCGGACGAGGTGCGCCCCAGCGCGCAAGGGCTGTCCGACCTGCTCATGGGGTTGGCCGGGGCGCTGGCGGGGGCGCTGAGCGGGTTTGTCATGCAACTGGCGGGCTATCCGGTGCTGACCCTGCTCGCCGCGGTCGCGGTGGTGCCCCTGCTGGCGCTAGCGTTGCGTCCGGTGCCGGTGAGCGCACCGGACAGGGAGGACTGATCACGTGCGGCTGACCGACTTCTGGGCGCGCCTGGCCGAGGCGTTCGGGCCGGCGTACGCGACCAGCATCGCCAGTGACCAGGTGTTGTCGGAACTCGGTGGGCGGACCATCGAGCAGGCCCTCGCGGCGGGTGTGGAGACGCATGTGGTGTGGCGTGCCGTGGTCGCCGCCTACCCCGACCGCGTGCCTGCCCGGCTACGCTGAGCAGCCGATTCGTTACTTCCGCGTGTCTCTTGCCGAGTCGTACACCTGTTCGGCTATTGTCCACAGCGGGGTGCTCGTCCACAGGCCACGGCCGGTCGGCTGGTTTTCTGTCGGACCTAGCGCCTAGCGTGTCCCGCGTGACGCGAAGCTCAGGAAAGACGCCGGCGAAGGCAGGGGTGGCAACCATGGCGGCAGGACCTGACCGGGAGAAGGCGCTCGACCTTGCTCTCGCTCAGATCGACAAACAGTTCGGCAAGGGCTCGGTGATGCGGCTGGGGGAGAGGCCGGTCATCCAGACCTCGGTCATCCCGACCGGCTCCATCGCGCTCGACGTGGCGCTCGGCGTGGGCGGTCTGCCTCGTGGTCGGGTCGTCGAGGTGTACGGCCCGGAGAGCAGCGGTAAGACCACGGTCGCCCTGCACGCGGTGGCCAACGCCCAGCGGGCCGGTGGCATCGCCGCCTTCATCGACGCCGAGCACGCGCTCGATCCGGAGTACGCCAGGGCCCTCGGCGTCGACACCGACGCGTTGTTGGTCTCCCAGCCGGACACCGGCGAGCAGGCGTTGGAGATCGCGGACATGTTGGTCCGCTCCGGCGCGATCGACATCATCGTGATCGACTCGGTCGCCGCGCTGGTGCCGCGCGCCGAGATCGAGGGTGAGATGGGCGACAGCCACGTCGGCCTCCAGGCCCGGCTGATGAGCCAGGCGCTGCGGAAGATCACCGGTGTGCTCAACAACACCGGCACCACGGCGATCTTCATCAACCAGCTCCGCGAGAAGATCGGCGTGATGTTCGGATGCATGTCGTACTCGACCAGGGTCACCCTGGCCGACGGCACGCAGGAGAAGATCGGCAAGATCGTCAACCAGCGGATGGACGTCGAGGTCCTCTCCTACAACCCGGTCACCGACCGGGTGGAGCCGAAGCGGATCACCAACTGGTTCAACAACGGTCCGGCAGAGCAGTTCCTCCAGTTCACCGTCGCCAAGTCGGGCGGCAACGGGCGGGCGCAGTTCGCCGCCACCCCCAACCACCTGGTGCGCACTCCGGGCGGCTGGCGGGAAGCGGGCGAGTTGATCGCCGGTGACCGGGTGATGCTCGCCGAGGCTCGCCGCCTCAGCGAGCAGCAGTGGCAGGTCGTGCTCGGCTCGCTGATGGGCGACGGTGCCCTGTCGCCGAACCGTCAGGATCGCTCCGGTGTCATCTTCCGTCTCGGCCACGGTGCAGAGCAGGTCGACTACCTCGACTGGAAGATCTCGCTGCTCGGCAACATCGACCACACCCGACGGGTCGACGCACGAGGCGCGGCGTTCGTCGACTTCACCCCGCTGCCGGAGCTCGACGAGTTGCGCCGCGCGGTCTACCTCGGCGACGGCAAGAAGCACCTCAGCTGGGATTACCTCAAGGCGTTGACCCCGTTCGCTCTCGCCGTGTGGTACATGGACGATGGCTGCTTCACCGCCCGCTCCGAGGGCCCGCAGGAGCGTACGGCCGGCAGCTCCGGCCGGATCGAGATCTGCGTCGAGGCGATGGCGGAGGGCAGCCGCGACCGTTTGGTGGAGCATCTGCGTGACGCGTACGGCATGGACGTGCAGCTGGTCTCCCGAGGCGCCCGGCAGACGGCGTCGATCGTCTTCACCACGGAGTCGTCGGCGAGGTTCCAGGAGCTGGTCGCTCCCTACGTGCCGGCGGCGATGGAGGCCAAGTTGCTGCCGCGCTTCCGAGGCCAGTGTGCCGTCGAGCCGCAGTTCGTCCCGGCGGAGCTGATGCCGGTGCCTGCGCGGATCATCGATGTCCGGGTCAAGCCGAAGACCCGCTCGATGAACCGGTTCGACATCGAGGTTGAGGGCAACCACAACTACTTCGTCGACGGCGTCATGGTGCACAACAGCCCCGAGACCACCACCGGTGGCCGGGCGTTGAAGTTCTACGCCTCGGTCCGGCTCGACGTGCGCCGCATCGAGAGCCTCAAGGACGGCACCGACGTGGTCGGTAACCGGACCCGGGTCAAGGTCGTGAAGAACAAGGTCGCGGCCCCGTTCAAGCAGGCCGAGTTCGACATCATGTACGGCAAGGGCATCTCCCGCGAGGGCTCGCTGATCGACGTCGGCGTCGAGCAGTCGATCATTCGCAAGTCCGGTGCCTGGTACACCTACGAGGGTGACCAGCTGGGTCAGGGCAAGGAGAAGGCCCGCGAGTTCCTCCGGGAGAACCCGGACGTGGCCGCCGAAATCGAGAAGAAGATCTTGGAGAAGCTCGGCGTCGGGGTCGGCGCGGGCGATGCCGCCGGCGGCCCGGAGCTGCCGCCGGTCGACTTCTGATCCTGACCTGTGGCAGGACGACGTGCCCGCACGGGGCGAGGCTGGGATGCCAGCCCGCCCCGTGCGGGCGATGCCACACCGCGTCCCCGGCGGGGCCGCGGCGCGGTCGGGAGCGCCACCGATCCAGGTGACCCGGCGTCGACCGATCCGCAGGAGGCGTCGGCTTCGGGCGTTCCGGCACCTGGCGTCTCCCGAGGCGGAGCCGGTGCCACTCGAAGGGCTCGCGGTCCGGCGCGCGACGAGGGGGCAGCCGCGCCCCGCGACGAGGCCGAGGTCGCTCGGGAGATCTGCCTGCGACAGCTCGCGGTGCGCCCGCGTACGCGTGCCGAGCTGACCGCCGCGTTGGCTCAGCGGGGCATCTCCGAGGAGACCGCCAACCAGGTCCTCGACCGTTACGACGAGGTCGGCATCATCGACGACGCCGCGTTCGCCCGAGCCTGGGTGAGTAGCCGGCACACCGGCCGTGGGCTGGCCCGTCGGGCGCTGGCCAACGAGCTGCGCCAGCGCGGCGTGGACGGCGAGACGGCCAGTGCGGCCCTAAGCGAGTTGGACGAGGCCACCGAGGCGGAGACCGCCCGTGCCCTGGTGGAGCGAAAGCTGCGTACCGCCCGAGGTGAGCCGGACGCGGTGTTCCGGCGGCTGGTCGGGATGCTGGCCCGAAAGGGCTACCCCGCCGGTGTGGCCATCCGGGCAGTGAAGGACGCGATCGCTGCGCAGAGCGCCGAGGCGGCCGAGTTCGCCGAGCAGATCGACGCCGACGCCCTCGCCGATGCCGAAGGTGAAATCGACCGCTGACCGCGTACGCTCCTGGTGCGCTCCGCGTCGACATGACCAGCCCGGATGAATGACATCGGCACTGAAGATTCGTCTTTTTTGCCCTCAGGCGTCCGAGTGTTCATTGGCGGAGGGTGACGATTCAACTTCCCTCCGTCCGGGTGGTTTGATCATCCGTTCTTGACCGGAGGCCGGTTGGGACCTAGCCTCGCCATAAAGGCTCACATTGCCCGACCCAGCGCAGGCTAAGCGCACAACATAGATCCCGTAACAGAACAGCATCACTTTGGCCGGTACCAACGGCCACGTACGTCAGCCCGGACAGGCCGGTCCGGGCTCGCGTGACACTGCACCCGGCCCGCCGACGACCGTCATGGACGTCGGCGGAGGAAGCCACCTCACGGCCATGCGCTCCGGTCGGGCGTCCAGAGTCGCAGGAGCATGCCCACCCCGGCAGGCTGTTGCGGCGCGACGGTTCAGGGGAGGCGCGCCATGGCGAGGCGGCACAGGTTCACCGGAGTTCCGGCATGAGCGAGCGGAGCGAGCCGACCTTGAGGCTCCGTTCGGTGCTGCCCGGTAGCGGCGCGCGGAACGGAGTGCCGGCATGAGCGGCACCCCCGGCCCGGTGGGGTCCGGGGCCACCGACGACGGCGAGCAGAGTTCGGGGCCGCCGGGACACGCTCCGATGTCACCGGCCACCACGGGGGTCGGTCCGGTGTCGCCGGCCGCCACCGGAATCGGTCCGGGGCGGGGCGAGGCCACCGTGGTCGGTGTCGGGTCGGGCGGAGCGGGCCGATGAGCACCTTCGACGTCGTGCTCCTCGTCGCCGTGCTGGTGCTGACCCTCGTGGTGCTCGGCGCGGTCCTGGTCGGGATGCGGATGGTGCGCGGGTTGATGGCGCGCCCGGCACCGGAGGATCCCGCGTACGTCGCGGAGAAGGATCGGCAGGAGCAGTCGCTGGCCGCGCTGCGTACCGCCGCCGACGAGGCCAACAGCACCATCGACGTGGCGAAGTCCGCCGCAGCGGCGGCCCGTGCCGAGGCAGCGGCGGCCAAGGCGGAGGCGAAGGCGGCTCGGGCGGAGGCCCGACGGGTGCTCGACGCCGCCCGCGCCGAGGCGGACACGGTACTCGAACGGGCGCACAAGCAGGCGGAGGCGGATGCCGAGCAGTTGCGCACCGCAGCCCGGCGCAGCGGCGAGCGGGAGGTGGCGGTGCTCGCCGCGACCACCCGGGAACAGGCCGCCGAGGTCGAGCGGCGGGCGACCCGGATGGACGAGCGGGAGCGGCTGCACACCGAGGAGGTGGAGCGGCTGGCGGAACGGGAACGCCAGCTGACGGCGGCCACTGCCGCCCTGGCCGCTCGTGAGGCGGCGCTCGCCGAGCGGGAAGCCGAACTCGCCGAGGCGGAGAACCAGCGGCGACGCGAGTTGGAACGGATCGCCGAGCTGACCGCCGATGCCGCGCGGGCCGAGTTGATCGAGGCGATCGAGGGGCAGGCGAAGCGCGAGGCCGCGCTGTTGGTCCGGGACATCGAAACCGACGCGAGGGCCACCGCCGAGCAGCGGGCCCGGCACATCGTGGTCGACGCCATCCAGCGGGTGGCCAGCGAGCAGACCGCCGAGAGCGTGGTCAGTGTGCTGCACCTGCCGGGCGACGAGATGAAGGGGCGGATCATCGGCCGGGAGGGCCGGAACATCCGGGCCTTCGAGTCGGTCACCGGGGTCAACCTGATCATCGACGACACTCCCGAGGCGGTGCTGCTGTCCTGCTTCGACCCGGTACGCCGGGAGGTGGGCCGGTTGACGCTGGAGAAGCTGGTGCTGGACGGCCGGATCCATCCGCACCGCATCGAGGAGGTGCACGAACTGGCCCGCCAGGAGGTGGACCAGCTCTGCCACCGGGCCGCCGAGGACGCCCTGGTGGAGGTCGGCATCACCGAGATCCATCCGGAGCTGGTGACCCTGCTGGGCCGGTTGCGCTACCGCACGTCGTACGGGCAGAACGTGCTCAAGCACCTGGTGGAGACCGCGCACATCGCCGGGGTGATGGCCGCCGAGCTGCGGCTGGACGTGCCGTTGATCAAGCGGTCGGCGTTCCTGCACGACATCGGCAAGGCGCTCACCCACGAGGTGGAGGGCAGTCACGCCATCATCGGCGCGGACGTGGCCCGCAAGTACGGCGAGAGCGAGGACGTGGTCCACGCCATCGAGGCGCACCACAACGAGGTGCCGCCGCAGACCGTGGAGGCGGTGCTGACCCAGGCGTCCGACGCCTGCTCGGGCGGGCGGCCCGGTGCCCGGCGGGAGAGCCTGGAGGCGTACGTCAAGCGGCTGGAGCGGATCGAGGAGATCGCCGCCGGGAAGCTCGGGGTGGAGAAGGTCTTCGCGATGCAGGCGGGCCGGGAGATCCGAGTGATGGTCAAGCCCGACGACGTCGACGACATCGGCGCGGCGGTGCTGGCCCGGGACGTGGCCAAGCAGATCGAGGAGGAGCTGACCTACCCCGGTCAGATCCGGGTGACCGTGGTCCGCGAGTCCCGGGTCACCGAGATCGCCCGCTGAGGCAAACAGAAGGCCGGCCCGGAAGTCACCGGGCCGGCCTTCTTGTCACCTCTGGTGGCTCAGATACCGCCGGTGCCCTCGGCCTGCGCCGTGAGCGTGGCCGGCGGTGGGTTCTGGGCGGGCGTCCCGGCGGTCTTGCGGCCGCGGGAGAGCCGGTGCTGGACGTACTGGGCCAGCTTCGACAGCGAGTAGTTGACCAGGATGAACATCAGACCGATGACGATGTAGACCTGGATCGGGTTGTCCAGCACACCGATGATCTGCTTACCGATGTTCAGGGTCTCCTCGTAGCTGATGATGAAGCCCAGCGAGGTGTCCTTGAGGACCACCACGAGTTGGCTGATCAGGGCCGGCAGCATGATCCGGAACGCCTGGGGCAGCAGGATCAGGCGGGTGGTCTGCAACGGCGAGAGACCGATCGCGGCGGCGGCCTCGGCCTGCCCGTTGGGCAGGCCCTCCATGCCGGAGCGGAGGATCTCGGCGATCACCACGGAGTTGTAGATGGTGAGGCCGATGACCAGGTACCACAGCGTTTCGAAGGAGATGCCGAACTCGGGGAAGCCGCGAGCCACGAAGAAGATCGTGATGACGACCGGCAGCCCTCGGAACACCTCGACGCAGATCCGGGTGATCGCGGAGAGCACGGTGGTGAGCCCACGTGCCAGGTACGACATCGGGGCGGCCAGACCGGTGAACCGGCGGCGGCCGAGGTGCTTGAGCTGGATCCTCAGCACGGCCAGCAGGGTGCCGACCACGAGCGAGGAGAGAATGGCCAGTGCCGCTGCGATCAGGGTGTTTTTGAACCCGTAACCGATGCGGTCCCACACCTGGGAGAAGTACTCGTTCGAGGGGTCGACCAGCGGACCCCACAGGTCCATCGAGAACTGGCCCTTTTCCTCGAGCGGGCGGTAGACCAGGAAGTACGCGCCGGCGATCAGGACGAACGTGGCCGCGATGCTGCTGATCAGCGTGATCCGGCGTTGGCGGGGCCCGGGTACGTCGTAGAGAACGCTGCTCTGCTGGTTCATCGGGCCACCGCCTGTCGCTTCTCGATGTGGTCCAGCAGGGCGCCGAGCGGCACTGTCATGATCAGATATCCGATCGAGATGCCGATGGCGACGGGTACGAAGGCATGACCCTCGGCCGAGGTGAGCTGGTCGGCGGTCTGGGAGAGGTCACCCACCACGCCGAAGAAGCCGACCAGCGCGGAGTTCTTGATCATCGCGATGATCACGGAACCCAGCGGCACCACGGATGCCTTCCAGGATTGTGGCAACACCACGTAGCGCAGGTTCTGGCCGAACGTGAGCCCGAGTGAACGGGCGGCCTCCGCCTGTCCGGCGGGGACGGCGTTCACTCCCGAACGCAGCGCCTCACAGACGAAGGCGGCGGTGTAGAGGACCAGGGCGATCAGCGCGAACCGGAAGTACGGCAGATCGGTGCCGAGCCGGCTGAAGATCAGGTCAAGGCCGGGGATGCGGAGGAAGTCCGCGTTGGAGCCGAGCGCCGGCAGGCCGAACGCGGCGAAGAACATCACCACGGTCAGTGGCAGGTTCCGGAAGATGTTGACGTAGCCGGTGCCGACGGCGCGCAGCGGCGGTACCGGCGAGATCCTCAGTACCGCCACGACGGCACCCAGGATCAGGGCGCCGATCGCGGCGAGGAGGCAGATCTGGAGGGTGAGCCAGAACCCGCCCGCGAAAACGTCGAACTTGTCGATGAGCACATTCACGGGTCGGACTTCCTCCCCACCCTCCAGATCCGTAAATCAGTAGCGGTTGACGGCCGGTGCCTCGCCCAGTTCGGCACCGAACTTACCGGCGGTGTCGTCCCAGGCCTTCTTCCAGCTGCCGTCGGCGTACGCCTTCTCCAGCGTGTCGTTGATGAAGTCGCGGAAGGCGGTGTCGTCCTTCTTGACGCCGATGCCGTACGGCTCCTTGGTGAAGTTGTCACCGGCGAGCTGGAACGACTCCTCGTCCTTGGCGATGTAGCCGAGCAGGATCACGTTGTCCGTGGTGACGGCGTCGACCTGGCCGCCCTTGAGGGCGTCGCGGCACTTGTCGTAGGTGTCGAAGAGCACCAGCTGGGAGCCGACGTCCTTGACGTACTTCTTGATCTCCTCGGCCGGGGTGGAGCCGGTGACGGAGCAGACCTTCTTGGCACCGTCCTGGAACGACTCCGGTCCGGTGATGCTGGTGTCGCCCTTCTTCACCATGATGTTCTGCCCGGCCTCGTAGTACGGGCCGGCGAAGGCGATGCGCTCCTTGCGCGCGTCGTTGATCGTGTAGGTGGCCACGACCATGTCGACGGTGCCGTTGACGATCACGTCCTCGCGGACCTTCGAGGGGGTCTCCACCCACTCGATCTTGCTCTCGGGGATGCCGAGTTCCTTGACGATGATCTTCGCGACCTCGACGTCAAAGCCCTCAGGGCTGTCGGAGAGGCCCTTCTGGCCGAAACCGGGCTGGTCGAACTTCGTGCCGACCTTGATGGCCTGCGCCTTGTTCAGCCGCTCCATGGTGCTGCCGGCGGGGAAGGACTTGTCGCCCGAGCCGGTGTCGTCCCCAGCGTCGTCCCCGCCACAGGCGGTCACGCCGAGCGCGAGGGTTGCGGCTGCCGCGAGCGCCGCAATGCGCGAAATACGCATACTCATCTCCTTCTTCGTCGGAGCGCGCCACGGTACGGCGTGCTCCCTCGTCAATCGCTAGTGGGTGAGGATTTTGGAGAGGAAGTCCCGGGCCCGCTCGCTGCGTGGATTGGCGAAGAACTCGGTCGGAGGTGCGTCCTCGACCAGTTGTCCGTCGGCCATGAAGATGACCCGGTTGGCCGCGTGCCGCGCGAACCCCATCTCGTGGGTGACCACGACCATGGTCATGCCGTCGCGGGCGAGGGAGGTCATCACGTCCAGCACCTCGCCGACCATCTCCGGGTCCAGCGCGCTGGTCGGCTCGTCGAAGAGCATCGCCTTGGGCTGCATGGCCAGCGCTCGGGCGATCGCGGCGCGCTGCTGCTGGCCGCCGGAGAGCTGGGCTGGGTACTTGTCGGCCTGGTTGGCGATGCCGACCCGGTCGAGCAGGGCCAGGCCCCGCTCACGGGCCACCGCCGGCTTCTCCTTGCGGACCTTGACCGGGCCGAGGGTGACGTTCTCCAGGATCGTCTTGTGCGCGAAGAGGTTGAACGACTGGAACACCATGCCGACCTCGCTGCGCAGCTTGGCCAGGGCCTTGCCCTCGGCCGGCAGCGCCTGACCGTCGAAGGTGATGGTGCCGGAATTGATCGGCTCCAGCCGGTTGATGGTGCGGCACAGCGTCGACTTGCCGGAGCCGGACGGGCCGATCACCACGACCACCTCGCCCCGTCCCACCGACAGCGAGACGTCGTCGAGAACGTGCAACGGCCCGAACCATTTGTTGACCGAGTCCAGCACGATGAGCGGTTCGCCCGTCGCCACGTCGTCTGTCCTCCTCGTCGCTGTCGGGAGTCGGTCGACCCCCGGTAGCGGCCACTGTAGGCGGGGTGACGTGGCGGAACACAACCTAGATGGTCACGGAGCGGTAACACCATCGACGATCCGACTCGGACGTCCGATTTTGACCCGTGCGGCTGGCACTCCGGCCCCCGTGACATAGATCATGGTGGGATGACGGAGCCCGTTCGGCTGACCCGGTACGCCCGTGGCGGCGGCTGCGCCTGCAAGATCCCGCCAGGTGAGCTGGAGGCGATGGTCGCCGGTCTCGGACCCGCCGCCGGCACCGCCGAACTGTTGGTCGGGCTCGACCACGGCGACGACGCCGCGGTGGTCCGGCTGGACGAGCGCAGCGGCGTGGTCACCACCGCCGACTTCTTCACACCGGTGGTCGACGACGCGTACGACTGGGGCCGGATCGCCGCCACCAACGCCCTGTCCGACGTGTACGCGATGGGCGGCGACCCGCTGGTCGCGCTCAACCTGCTCTGCTGGCCACGGGACGTGCTCCCGCTGGAACTGGCCCGGGAGGTGCTGCGTGGCGGCCTGGACGTGGCCCGCGCGGCCGGTTGCCACCTGGCCGGCGGGCACAGCGTCGACGACGACGGCCCGAAGTACGGCCTGGCGGTGACCGGGTTGGTCCGGCCGGAGGAGTTGATCACCCTGGACGCCGGGCGGGCCGGGCTGCCGCTGTCGCTGACCAAGCCGCTCGGCGTCGGCGTGCTCAACACCCGCCACAAGAGCACCGGGGAGAGCTTTCCGGAGGCGGTGGCGACGATGACCACCCTGAACCGGGACGCCGCGCGCGCGGCGGTGGCGGCCGGTGTGCGCTGCGGCACCGATGTGACCGGCTTCGGTCTACTCGGCCATGCCGCGAAGCTGGCCCGGGCGAGCCGGGTGACCGTGGTGATCGACACCGCCCGGGTGCCGTACCTGGCCGGTGCCCGCGAGGCGGTCCGTGACGGGTTCGTCAGCGGTGGTTCCCGCCGCAATCTGGAGTGGGTGACCCCGTGGGTCGATGCCGGCACAACCACCGAGGAGGAGCGGCTGCTGCTGGCCGACGCGCAGACCTCCGGCGGGCTGCTGGTGGCGGGTGAGATCCCGGGTGCCCCGGTGATCGGTGAGCTGCGGCCGGGTGGCGAGCACCGGATCGTTCTGCGCTAGCTCGGCGTCCTTCCGGATGTGAGCCCGAGACGTGAGGCCGCGTGCCGTTGTGTGGGAACGCGCACCATACCCGATAAACTGTCATCTTCCCGCTACCCGGAGCGATGATGCTCGGGGAAATTTGGGCCAGAATGGTCACAGACCGGTAACTTGCCCACGCCTGGGGGCAAATGCCCCGCACCATCGTCGGTAAGGCCCGATCCGGAGGCCGGTGGGGACGAGCACAGCGAGGAGACGGCATGACCGAGCTGTGGAACTGGAGAATCGACCAGGTACGACCCGTGGAGGTCTACCCGGCGTTGGCCGACGCGCTCGGTCGGGTGGTGATGCCGCTGGCGGTGGCGGATCCACTCCGGCTACCGACGTACGCGGTGGTCTGCGACGTCTGGCAGGCGCCGGGGGAGTTCGCCACGATCGTGGACTGCTACGGCGTACCGGACGAGCTGCCCGAACTGCCCAGCATCGCGGCGCTGGCCCGACTGCTCGGTCGAAACTGCCTACTGCGTGACGACACGCTCGACGACACCCGGCACCTGCTGGTCGCGCCCGACGGCAGCATCCGCCCGGTCCACTTCGACGTGCGGGAGACCGACGACGGCGAGGTGCTCAGCGACCGGCGGCTGTGCACCGAGGCCGACCCGCGCTGCCGGGGCTGGTCGCGGTGTCACCGCTCCCGCTGGGCCCCCGACTCGGTCAACCCCGCCCTAGCCGCCGCCTGAGGTGTAAGGAAGGGCACCTTATTAACGCCTGGCGCATAGAAAGGGCACCTTATTAACGCGCGCAAGGGACCGGACGTTAACAGGGGACCCTTCCTCTACCGCAGGCGTTAACAAGGTGCCCTTCCTTCACGCCTGGCGTGCGCTGCGCACGACCAGATCGTCGAGCAGGGTGCGGGTGGCGGCGGCCACCGCGTTCACCGCGGCGTCGAACGCCTCGGCGTTGTGCGCCGCCGGTGCCCGGAACCCGGAGATCTTGCGGACGTACTGCAACGCGGCGGCCCGCACGTCCGCGTCGGTGACCTCAGGGGTGTACGGCTCGCGCAGGGTCTTGATGCTGCGGCACATGGCTTCTCCTCGTTCCGTCGGATTCCTCGGACCCGGCTACGCTGTGCACGTCATGACTACCGCAGCGGCGGGCAGCCCGCGCACCTACCAGGTGCGCACCTACGGCTGCCAGATGAACGTGCACGACTCCGAGCGCATTTCCGGCCTGTTGGAGCAGGCGGGGTACGTCCGCGCCGGTGAGGCCGACGACACCCCCGACGTGGTGGTGTTCAACACCTGCGCGGTCCGCGAGAACGCGGACAACCGACTCTACGGCAATCTCGGTCACCTGCGTCCGGTCAAGAACCGGCACCCGGGGATGCAGATCGCCGTCGGCGGTTGCCTCGCCCAGAAGGACCGCGGTGACATCGTGCGCCGTGCGCCCTGGGTGGACGTGGTCTTCGGCACGCACAACATCGGCTCGCTGCCGGTGCTGCTGGAGCGTGCCCGGCACAACGCCGCGGCCGAGGTGGAGATCCTCGAATCCCTCGACGTCTTCCCGTCGACCCTGCCCACCCGGCGGGAGTCGACGTACGCGGGCTGGGTGTCGATCTCGGTGGGCTGCAACAACACCTGCACCTTCTGCATCGTGCCGTCGCTGCGCGGCAAGGAGAAGGACCGCCGGCCCGGCGACATCCTCAGCGAGGTCCGCGCGCTCGTCGACGAGGGCGTGCTGGAGGTGACCCTGCTCGGGCAGAACGTCAACTCCTACGGCGTCGAGTTCGGTGACCGTTACGCCTTCGGCAAGCTGCTGCGCGCCTGTGGTGAGATCGACGGGCTGGAGCGCGTCCGGTTCACCAGCCCGCACCCGAAGGACTTCACCGACGACGTGATCGCGGCGATGGCCGAGACGCCGAACGTCTGCCCCTCGCTGCACATGCCGTTGCAGTCCGGCTCCGACGACGTGCTGCGCGCGATGCGCCGGTCGTACCGCTCGGACCGGTATCTGGGGATCATCGAGAAGGTCCGGGCCGCCATGCCGGACGCGGCGATCACCACCGACATCATCGTCGGCTTCCCCGGCGAGACCGAGGCGGACTTCGAGCGCACCCTGGATGTGGTCCGCGAGGCACGGTTCTCCTCCGCGTTCACCTTCCAGTACTCCAAGCGCCCCGGCACACCCGCCGCGACCATGGACGGCCAGCTGCCCAAGCAGGTCGTGCAGGAGCGCTACGAGCGGCTGGTCGCCTGCGTCGAGGAGATCAGCTGGGCGGAGAACAAGAAGCTGGTCGGGGAGACCGTCGAGGTGTTGGTCGCCGTCGGCGAGGGCCGCAAGGACGAACGGACCGGCCGGATGTCGGGTCGGGCCCGGGACGGCCGTCTGGTGCACTTCGCCACCGGTGGTGCCGGCGAGCCGGGGGCCGCCGGGACGATCCGTCCCGGCGACATCGTGCACACCACGATCACCTATGCCGCGCCGCACCACCTCAACGCCGACGGCGCGCCGTTGTCACACCGTCGGACCCGGGCCGGTGACGCGGCCGAGGCGGGTCGTTCACCGCGTACCCCCGGGGTGTTGTTGGGGCTGCCGACGATCGGCGCGCCGGCTGCCGCGCCCGCGCCCACGACGGGCTGCGCGGCCACCCACTGAGCGTCGGTGGCGCGCCCCGGGTCTGCCCGGTCGGGGCCCGTCGCCGGGCCCCGACCGGTAGGGGTCAGACCGAGATCCGACCGGCGCCCGCGCCGCCCGTCACGATCGATTTGACGTTGCTCGGGGTGTCCAGGGTGTACGAGTAGGGGATGCCGGCGACGCTGCCGCCGGTCTGCCCGCTGCCGGAGTTGACGAAGTGGTTGTTGCGGGCCACCAGTGAACCCGGGCCGGAGCTGCCCTCGCCCAGGTGGTACGGGTCGGGCGTGTTCTCGAAGTAGTTGCCCTCGACCAGCACCCCGGCGTTCATCGTGGACGCCACGCCGTAGCCGCGCACGTTGCTGTAGTAGTTGTTGTAGACGTGCACCGGGTTGCCGAAGCGGACCCGGGGGTGGCGCTGGTTGCTGCCGTCGAACCAGTTGTGGTGGTACGACACCCGCAGCCGGCCGACGTCCTGGCTGGCGTTGCTGTCGCTGTGTCCGAGCAGCATCGACTTGTCGTGGCCGTAGACCCGGTTCCACGACACGGTGATGAAGTCCGAACCGCGCTTGATGTCGACCGCGCCGTCGTAGCCGGCGGTGAAGGTGTTGTGGTCGATCCAGATGTTGGTGGCCGACTGCTCCACGTTGATCGCGTCGTCGCTCCAGTTCCGGAAGGTCAGGTTCCGGATGATGACGTTGCGGTCACCGTTGATGGTGAAGCCGCAGCCGACGATCGTGGCACCGGAGTTGCCGAGGATCGTCTTGTTGGAGCGCACCCGCAGCATTCCCGAGCAGTTGATGGTCCCGGAGACCCGGATCACCGCCGCGCTGGAGGAGTTGAGCGCGCTGGTCAGGGCCGAGGCGTTGGTGACCGTGGTGGTGCCGGCGTTACCGCCGCCGGTGGTGCCGCCGTTCTGGGTGGCCCAGCCGACCAGACCGGTCTGCGGGCCCGGATTCGGCGGGGGAGTGCTGCCGCCACCCAGCCGGATCAACTGCCACCGCTGGTTGGCGCCGTCCAGGTCGGCGTACTGTGAGATCATCGCTCCGTCGGCGGTGGACCACTCCCACAGGTCGAGCGCCTTGTTGCTGTGCCGGTTGACGAACCGGACGTCGCCGTTGGCGGAGTCGGCGAGCCGCCAGTGCTGCTTGGTGTCGCTGCTCGCGGTGACCTGGGTGACCTGCACCCCGTCGTTCGAGTTGGGCACCGTCACGACCTTGCCGGAGTGCCGGTTGCGCAGCTGGTAGTAGCCGCTGCCCACGTCGACGAACTGGAACTGCTGGTTGTTGGCGTCGGTCCGGTTGAACTGCCGGATCTCGCCGCCGTCGTTGGTGGACCAGTTCCAGAGGTCCATGGCCTTGCCACTGTGACGGTTGACGAACACGTAGTAGGCGCCGGTGTCGACGGTCGCCGCAGCGGCCGGGGCGACGGTCACCGCGACTGCGGCGGCGGGCAGCGCGACGGCGGTCGCGGCCAACACCGCCAACCGTCGGGTCAGGCGCGGCTTGACGTCTGCAAGCACGGTCGTTCTCCTCATCGTCGGTAATGGGACGGATCGGTGGCGGAGCGACGCATCGTGGGGCCGGCCCGGACCGGTCCGTGACGTGGGCGGCCACGGCGACCGCCGGGTGGCGCGGTCGTGGCGGACCCCGGATGCGTCATCTGGTGTGGTCAGCAGGGGGTGCGCCGCGGCGGTGAAGCTGCCGTGCCCGGCGGCAGCGATGCCGTGGCGGTCGCAGGATGCGCCCTGCCGTTGGGTGACTGGTCGGAATGGCTCCCGTGCCTCGCCTGGTGAGGGCAAGCGCTTTCCCAATTAATCACAGATCGACGTCGATGTAAATGTCATACGTTAACATCGCCACGACCTGCGAAAAGGGTGATGCCCCCGAACTCCCTCACGGGAGTCCGGGGGCATCGATCAGACAGCTCAGCCGGCCTGCTCGGCCAACTGGAGGAACTGGCGCTTCGTGGCGAGCGCCTGCTCGGCCTCCTTGATCCGCCGGGCGTCCCCGGCGGCCTGCGCCCGGGCCAGCCGCTCCTCGGCCTCCGCGACCTGCGCCCGCATCTGGGCCAGCAGCGGGTTGTCCTCCCGGCTGGTGCGCCGCCAGGCCGAATCCATCACCTCGCGGACCTTCTCGTCGACCGCCCGCAACCGGCGCTCCAGCCCGGCGGCGGCCTCGCGTGGCACCCGACCGGCCTCGTGCCACTGCGCCTGGATCTCCCGCAGCTTCGCCTGGGCGCCCTTCGGGTCACCGTCGACGTCGAGCGCCTCGGCCTCGGCGAGCAGCGCCTGCTTGCGCTCCAGGTTGGCGCGCTGCTCGTTGTCGCGAGCGGAGAAGACCTCGCTGCGCCGGCTGAAGAAGCTGTCCTGGGCGGCGCGGAACCGTTCCCAGAGCCGCTGCTCGGCCTCCTTCGACGCGCGCGGCGCGGCCTTCCACTGGGTCATCAGGTTCTTGAGCTGGTTCGCCGTCGTCGCCCAGTCGGTCGACTCGGCGACCTTCTCGGCCTCGGCGACCAACTCCTCCTTGATCGTCTGCGCCTGCTTGCGCTGCGCGTCCAGGGAGGCGAAGTGGGCACCCCGGCGGCGGGTGAAGCCGTCCCGCGCGGCGGCGAACCGCTTCCACAGCTCGCCGTCGGTCTTCTTGTCGACGCCCCGAATGGTCTTCCACTCTTCGAGGATCTCCTTGAGTCGATCCCCGGCGGTCTTCCAGCCGGTCGACTCCGCCGCCAGTTTCTCGGCCTCCTCGACCAGCGCGGTCTTGCGGGCGAGTGCCTCGACCCGGGCGGCCTCCTTGGCCGCGCGGGCCTCGCCGGCCTTCTCCTCGGCGACGGTGGCGAGCTTGTCCAGCCGGGCCGCCAGCGCGTCGATGTCGCCGACGACGTGGGCGTCGGCGAGGGAGGCACGGATCCGTCGGATGGTGGCGAGCGAATGGTTGGCGTCCGCCGCGCCGGAGTTGAGCCGTGCCTCGGTCAGGTCTACCTCGGTCACCACGTCGGCGAAGCGGCGTGCGAAGTGTGCCAGCCCCTCCTCCGGTGCTCCCGCCTGCCAGGATCCGACCACCCGCTCGCCCTCGGCGGTCTTGACGTAAACGGTGCCGTCCGCGTCCACCCGTCCGAAGGCAGTCCAGTCGCTCATGTGCCCATCCTCGTTCTCCCGGCACCGGGGAGCAGTCTCCCGGGTGCCGCCACGGCGCAGCCAAGTTTCTCCGGGCATTGTCACAGGTGCGCCCCGGTCCGCGTCGAGCGCCTATCGCCGACCGTGACCATACGGTGTCCTAGGGCCGGTCTGCGCCATCCAACCGGCGTGCCGCTTTCGTCCGAACGACCAACGTACGCGTGCCGTCCGCCACCGGTGGCGGACGGCACGCGGGTGACACGGGGCCGCTACGGTTGCCTGGTGCCACTGGTCGCCGCCGCTGTCTGCCCCCACCCGCCGCTGCTCGTCCCCGAGGTCGCCGGTGCCGCCGCGTCCGAGCTGGACGACCTGCGTGCCGCCTGTGACGTCGCGGTCGCCCGGCTGCTCGACTCGGCGGCGACGAGCGTGCTGGTGATCGGTGCCGACGACCACAGCGCCGACCTCGACTACCCGTTCCGGGGCAGCCTCGCCCCGTGGGGGGTACCGCTGGAGGTGCGCCTCGGTGAGCACCCCGACCCGTCCGTGGGTACCGACCACCTCCCGCTCAGCCTGTTGGTCGGCGCCTGGCTGCTCGCCCGGCAACCGACGGCCAGGACCGGCGGAGTGCACTGGCGGATGACCACGGTCGCAGCGGACGAGCCGGTCGAGACCTGCGCCGACCTCGGTGCCCGGCTCGATTCGCACCAGCCGTGGGCGCTGCTGGTGATGGGGGACGGCTCGGCCTGCCGGGGCGAGAAGGCGCCCGGCTACGCCGACCCGCGTGCCGACGCGTACGACGAGGGGGTCGCTCGGGCCCTGGCCGACGCGGACCTCGACGCCCTGCTCAGCCTGGACCCCGGTCTGTCGGCGCAGCTCAGGGTCGCGGGTCGGGCCCCGTGGCAGGTGCTAGCCGGCGCGGCGCGGGCGGCGGGCGGCGGCTGGCGCGGTGAGCTGCGTTACCACGCCGCGCCCTACGGGGTTGGCTACCTCGTGGCGAACTGGGAGCGGGCGTGATCGCCCCGGGCGTCGTGGTCGCGGTGGTCGGGCCGACGGCGGCGGGCAAGTCCGCCCTGAGCATCGCGCTCGCCCACGCGCTCGACGGCGAGGTGGTCAACGCCGACTCGATGCAGCTCTACCGGGGCATGGACATCGGTACGGCGAAGCTCACCGTGGCCGAACGCGACGGCGTGCCGCATCACCTGCTCGACATCTGGGAGGTCACCGAGCCGGCCAGCGTCGCGGAGTACCAGCGACTGGCCCGGGAGGCGGTCGACGACATCTTCGCCCGGGGCCGGGTACCGCTGCTGGTCGGTGGGTCCGGGCTCTACGTGCGGGCGGTGCTGGAACAGTTCGAGTTCCCCGGCACCGACCCCGCGCTGCGCCAACGCCTGGAAGATGAGCTGGCCGCGCTCGGGCCGGCACCGCTGTACGCGCGACTGCGCGCGGCCGATCCGGCTGCGGCGGCCGGCATCCTGCCGGGCAACGGTCGTCGCATCGTCCGCGCGCTGGAAGTGATCGAGCTGACCGGTAAGCCGTTCACCGCGGCGCTGCCGGAGCCCACGCCCTACTACCCGGCGGTGCAGATCGGGGTGGACCTGGACACCGCCCTGCTCGACGAGCGGATCGCGGTCCGGGTGGACCGGATGTGGGCCGACGGGCTGGTCGAGGAGACCCGGGAACTGGTCGAGCGCGGCCTGGCGCGGGGGCGTACCGCGAGTCGGGCGCTCGGCTACCAGCAGGTGCTGCGTTTCCTGCGCGGCGAGCTGACCGAGACCGAGGCACACGACGAGACGATCCGCGCCACCCGGCGCTTCGTCCGCCGCCAGCGCTCCTGGTTCCGGCGGGACGCGCGGGTGCACTGGCTCGACTCGGCCGACCCACGGCTGGTCCGGGAGGCCGTGCGGATCCTCGACGAGACTGCGCGATGATGGGGGCGTGGAGTTCACCAAGGGGCACGGCACCGGCAACGACTTCGTGATCCTGCCGGACCCGGACGGCGTGCTCGATCTGACACCCGAGTTGGTGGCGGCGATCTGTGACCGGCGACGGGGCCTCGGCGGAGACGGCGTGCTGCGGGTGGTCCGCGCCGCGAAGCACCCCGACGGCGCCGACCTGGCCGGCGAGGCCGAGTGGTTCATGGACTACTGGAACTCCGACGGCTCCTTCGCCGAGATGTGCGGCAACGGCGCCCGGGTCTTCGTCCGCTACCTGGTGGAGACCGGGCTGGTCGCACCGGCTGTCGGCGACGCCCTGCCGGTGGCCACCCGGGCGGGGCTGGTGCGGGCCAGGATCGAGGGCGACGACATCGCCGTCGAGATGCGCCGCCCCCGGCTGTACGCGGCCTCCGCCGCCGCCCTGGGCGGGCTGACCCTGCCGGGCACGGCGGTGGACGTCGGCAACCCCCACCTGGTCTGCCCGGTACCCGCCGGGCTGGACCTGGCCGGGCTGGACCTGACCCGGGCCCCCGAGGTCGACCCGGCGGTCTTCCCCAGCGGGGCGAACGTCGAGTTCACCGCCGGGGGCGCGCCGACGGCCGGGGTCGACGCGCACGTGCTGATGCGGGTCTACGAGCGGGGCTCCGCCGAAACGCTGTCCTGCGGCACCGGAGCCTGCGCCGTCGCAGCGGTGGCGCTGCGTGACGCCGACCGGGAGACCGGCACGGTGGCCGTCGACGTTCCCGGAGGTCGCCTCACCGTGACCGTCACCAACGACTCCTGCTGGCTCTCCGGCCCGGCCCTGCTGGTGGCGACCGGCCAGCTCATCCTTCCGACCCGGCGTCCCTGATCGACCCCGGGCGCGGGTGCGCCCCGGGGTCAGCCGGTCAGGGAGTGGCGGAGGCGGAGGCGGCGATCTCCGGCAGGTCGGCCGGCCCCGGGTCGGCGGCGGGCGGCGGGGTGGCGGCCGGGTTCTGGGCGGCGGCGCGTACGGCGGCGGCGACCGCCGGAGCCACCCGGGAGTCGAAGACGCTCGGCACGATGACCGTCGGGTTGATCTTTTCCTCGCCCACCACGTCCGCGATGGCCTGGGCGGCGGCGATCGCCATCTCCTCGGTGAACTCCTCGGCGTGCGCGTCGAGCATGCCGCGGAAGACGCCGGGGAAGGCGAGCACGTTGTTGATCTGGTTCGGCTGGTCGGAGCGGCCGGTGGCGACGACTGCGGCGTGCCGGCGGGCCTCCCTCGGATCGACCTCCGGATCCGGGTTCGCCAGCGCGAACACGATCGCGTCCTTCGCCATGGTGGCGATGTCGTCGCCGGTGAGCAGGTTCGGGGCGCTCACCCCGATGAAGACGTCGGCGTCGGCCAGCGCACCGGGCAGGTCACCCGAGTAGCCGTCCCGGTTGGTGTTCTCGGCCAGCCACTGCCATGCCGGGTTGAGGTCGGCCTGGCCACGGTGCAGGGCGCCCTGCCGGTCGTACGCGATGATGTCACCGACGCCCTGACGCAGCAGCAGCTTCATGATCGCCGTGCCCGCCGCGCCGGCTCCGGAGACCACGACCCGCACGTCCGCGAGTTGCTTGCCCACCACGCGCAGCGCGTTGGTCAACGCGGCCAGCACGCAGATGGCGGTGCCGTGCTGATCGTCGTGGAAGACCGGGATGTCCAGCGCCTCCCGCAACCGGGCCTCGATCTCGAAGCAACGCGGTGCGGCGATGTCCTCCAGGTTGATCCCGCCGTACGCGGGCGCGATGGCCTTGACGATGGCGACGATCTCGTCGGCGTCCTGCGTGTCGAGCACCACCGGCCAGGCGTCCACCCCGCCGAAGCGCTTGAACAGTGCCGCCTTGCCCTCCATCACCGGCAGCGACGCGGCGGGACCGAGGTTGCCCAGCCCCAGCACGGCCGACCCGTCACTGACCACCGCGACCGTGTTGCGCTTTATGGTCAGCCGCCGGGCGTCGGCGGGGTTCTCGGCGATCGCCTGGCAGACCCGGGCCACCCCCGGGGTGTACGCGCGGGACAGCTCGTCCCGGTTCCGCAGGGCGACCTTCGGACTCACCTCGATCTTGCCGCCGAGGTGTAGCAGGAACGTCCGGTCGGACACCTTGCGCACGTCGACGCCGTCGAGCGTACGGAGCGCGGCGACCACCTGGTCGGCGTGACCGGCATCGGCCGTGTCGCAGGTCAGGTCGACGATCACGTTCGTCGGATCGGAGTCGACCACGTCCAGCGCGGTGACGATCGCCCCGGACTCGCCCACCGAGGTGGTGAGTCGCCCGATCGAGGAGGCATCGGCGGGCACGGCGATGCGGATCGTGATCGAGAATCCGGCACTGGGTAGTCGGGTCGTGGCCACGCAGGTCCCTCCGTCGGCGCTGAACGGCTCGTCCGCATTTCTACTCGCCCGACCTGGGCAGCCGGTAGCCGCCCCCGCTTCCACCGCCATCAGGCGGGCATATACCAGGTGCGTCGGGCGTTGACACATGTCAGGATTGCTCGGTACCTGCACAGAACGGACAGGAGAGATCGCTTGCGAGACCAGGAGACCTACGTTCACATCTCCGACGACGAGCTCGACACCACCACCGGCGAGTACGAGCTCTCCGAGCGGCAGGCGCTGCGAAGGGTCCCTGGCCTCTCCACCGAGCTGACCGACGTCACCGAGGTCGAATACCGGCAGCTCCGACTGGAGCGGGTGGTCCTCGTCGGCGTCTGGACCGAGGGCACTCAGGCCGACGCGGAGAACTCCCTCACCGAGCTGGCCGCGCTGGCGGAGACCGCCGGTTCGCAGGTGCTCGAAGGGCTCATCCAACGGCGCAACCGTCCCGACCCGGCGACCTACATCGGTCGCGGCAAGGTCGACGACCTCGGCTCGGTGGTGCTCTCCTCCGGTGCCGACACGGTGATCTGCGACGGTGAGTTGTCCCCGTCCCAGCTGCGCAACCTGGAACAGCGCACCAAGGTCAAGGTGGTTGACCGCACCGCGCTGATCCTCGACATCTTCGCCCAGCACGCCAAGAGCAAGGAGGGTCGGGCGCAGGTCGAGTTGGCCCAGCTGGAATACCTCCTCCCTCGGCTGCGCGGCTGGGGTGAGACGTTGTCCCGGCAGACCGGTGGGTCCGGCCGGGGCGGTGGTGCCGGTGGTGGCGTCGGTGTCCGTGGTCCCGGTGAGACCAAGCTGGAAACCGACAGGCGGCGCATCCGGCACCGCATCGCGCGGCTCCGCCGCGAGATCAAGGCCATGCGGACGGTACGCGAGACCAAGCGCGCCCGCCGTACCCGTAACGCGGTGCCCGCGGTGGCGATCGCCGGTTACACCAACGCCGGAAAGTCCAGCCTGCTGAACCGCCTGACCGGGGCCGGCGTGCTGGTGGAGGACGCGCTGTTCGCCACGCTCGATCCGACCACCCGCCGCGCCACCACCTCCGACGGGCGGGTCTACACCCTCAGCGACACGGTGGGCTTCGTCCGGCACCTGCCGCACCAGATCGTCGAGGCGTTCCGCTCGACGCTGGAGGAGGTCGCCGAGGCGGACCTGGTCGTGCACGTCGTCGACGGTGCCCACCCCGATCCGGAGGAGCAGGTCCGGGCCGTCCGGGAGGTGCTGGGCGAGGTCGGTGCCGACCGGCTGCCGGAGCTGCTGGTGGTCAACAAGGTCGACGCGGCCGACGAGGAGACGCTGCTGCGGCTCAAGCGGCTCTGGCCGGAGGCGGTCTTCGTCTCCGCGCACAGCGGCCTGGGCATCGACGACCTGCGCGAGACGATCGAGCGGCGGTTGCCCCGCCCGGCCGTCGAGGTACGCGTGGTGCTGCCGTACGACCGGGGTGACCTGGTGGCCCGGCTGCACCGGCAGGGCGAGGTGCTCAGCACCGCCCACCTGGCGGAAGGGACGATGGTGCACGTACGGGTCAACGAGGCACTCGCGGCCGAACTGCTCCCGTATCACGACGCAACGCAGGTGGTCGGTAGCGCGCGGTGATTGTCGGCGGCGGTGGGGCCGCCGCGTCACCCAGCGGAAACCTGCGGCATGCGACACTTCTTTCATGCTCCGCACTGTCTCCTCCGTCACGGCTGCCCTCGGCCTGGTCGGGGCCACCGTGGCGGTCGCCGGTGCCGCGCTGGTAGCGCCCGGCTCACCCGCCAAGGCAGCGTCTTCCGTGGTGGCGGCGCCACCGCACGCCGTGGTGGGGCCGCCGATCACGGCGGCGGGAAAGAAGCAGTGCTCGATCACCGACCCGCGGTTGCGTGAGCTGTCCGGCCTGGTGGTGACCAAGAACGGCTACATCGTCGTCAACGACAGCAGCGAGCAGGAGAACCGCAAGCGGGTCTTCTACCTCAACAAGGACTGCGACGTCGTCCGCGAGGTCCCCTACTCGGGTGGTGGGCCGTACGACACCGAGGACCTCGCCGTCTCGCCGGACGGCAAGACCTTGTGGATCGCCGACACCGGCGACAACGTGACCAGCCGTGAGCGTCGCAAGCAGGTGGCGGTCTGGAGTATGCCGATCAGCGGTCGCAGCCAACCCAAGCTGCACCGGCTGTCCTACCCGGACAACAAGCCGCGCGACGCCGAGGCGCTGCTGATCGGCGCCGACAAGATGCCGCTGATCATCACGAAGGTCACCGCCGGCAAGGCCGAGATCTTCACCCCGGACGGGCCGTTGAAGACCGGCGACACCGAGCCGGTGCCGATGAAGAAGGTCGGCGACGTCGAGTTGCCGAGGACGGACACCGAGAACCCGCTGAGCACCTTCGGTCGAGTCGCGATCACCGGCGCGGCACGGTCTCCGGACGGCTCGCGGGTGGTTTTGCGTACCTATGCCGACGCCTTCGAGTACGACGTCGAGAACGGCGACATCGTCGCCGCCATCACCACCGGCACGCCCCGGGTCACCGCCCTGGCCGACCCGTTCGGCGAGGCGATCGCCTACTCGACCGACGGCAAGACGTTCCTGACCGTCTCCGACGCCGGGCACCTGGAGGATGACGACCCGGTCAACATCCTCAGCTACACCCCCTCCACGGAGGGCCCGAAGAACCTGGCCAGTGATCCCGGCGAGGGGAAGGCCGGGCAGTCGTTCCTCGACGATCTGAACCCGACCGACATCATGTACCTGATCGCCGGGGTCGGCGTGATCGGTGCCCTGCTCGTCGGCGCGGGCATCTTCGGCATCCTGCGGGCCCGTAAGCGCCCGGTGCCCACCGCCCGCAAGCGCGACGGCGACGATGTCGCCGACGCCCCGGGCCGCCGGGACGACGGATTCGGCCCGGCGCGGGACCAGAGCCGGGGTGGGGTCTACGGCGGGGCTCCGGCCGGGGGCGGTGTCTACGGTGGCTCGCCGGCCGGCGGGCGGCCCAGCGGTGGGGCACGCTCCGGCGGTGTCTACGGCGGCGGTGGCCGACCGGCCGCCGGCCCGGGTCAGGGCGGCGGTGGCGTGTACGGCGGTGGTGGCCGACCGGGCGAGAGCGCCCCCGTCTACGGGCGGCCCGGCGGCGGGCGACCTGCCGGTGGCGGTGGACGCCCCGGTGGCGGTGTCTACGGCGGTGGCGGACAGCCCGGCGGAAGCGGGCGTGCTGAGCCGCCTCGACGGGGCGGCCCGACCGAGCCCGAGTACCGGGGGCGACGTTCCGCCCGCTACCGCGAGGACGACGGCGGGTCGTACGGCCAGGTGCGTGGCGGCAACTACGGCTACCGGGGCGACCGGTACTGACCCCTGGTGACGGTGCTGACCTCGGGCCAGCACCGTCGTCTGCCGCAGGTCAGATGCGGCGCAGCACCGCCACCACCCGGCCCATGATGGTGGCGTCGTCACCAGGGATCGGGTCGAAGGCCGGATTCTGCGGCATCAGCCAGACGTGACCGTCACGTAGCCGGTAGGTCTTCACGGTCGCCTCGCCGTCGAGCATGGCGGCGACGATCTCACCTGAGTCCGCGGTCGGCTGCTGCCGGACGACCACCCAGTCGCCGTCGCAGATCGCCGCGTCGAGCATCGAGTCACCCTTGACCTGGAGCATGAAGACCTCGCCCTCGCCGACCAGCTCGCGGGGGAGGGGGAAGACGTCTTCCATCGACTGCTCGGCGAGGATCGGCCCACCGGCGGCGATCCGGCCGAGCATCGGCACGTAGGCCGGGGTGGGCCGCTGGGAGCGGCTCAGCTCGTCGTCGACATCGCTCGGGGAGCGCACGTCGACCGCCCGGGGCCGGTTCGGGTCGCGCCGCAGGAAGCCCTTCTTCTCCAGCTCCTTCAGCTGGTAGGCGACGCTGGACGGGGAGACCAGCCCGACCGCCTCACCGATCTCCCGCACGCTCGGCGGGTAACCGTGGCGCTCCACCCAGGTGCGGATGAACTCCAGGATGCGTCGCTGTCGGGCGGTCAGATCCACCGTGGCCGGGTCGGGGAAGCCGCTGACCACCGGGGCCACCGGGCGCACGGCCGGCTGGCCGGAACGGGCGCGGGTGACGGTGCGGCGTCGGGCGGCCTGGGTGCCCGCCGGGATGCTCTGTTGCGGGCTCTGGGGCCGGTTGGCCCGGTCCTCGGTCACGTCCGTCCTCCCTGGTCGGCGCTGAAGTGCCTCGGCGGCTCGTGGTGCGCGCGGTGATCTGTCGGCCGGTGGGTCGACCATGGTCGCCTCCGGTTGTTCATGACCGTATAGGTGAGATCGGTCTTTTTCAAACATCTGTACGACCTGCCGCGGCGTGTTGACGTGGAAATCCATCACGACCGCCGTAATAGTACGTCTGTTCGAGGTGAAGGAATTGTCGGCGCGTTGGCCGGAGGGTGGTAACCCGCGTCGCCGGATCGCGTTGGGCTCTCCGGTTGCGGGTGACGGGTGGTGCTGTTGGGGTTTGTCGGTGACGCGCCGAACACGCCGGCCAACTTGACCCCGGATCGTCGGCGGCATACGGTCAACCCCTAGATGTAGTAGTCACATGGGCGTAAGTTGCCTACAGGTTGGGTTCGACTACCGACCGCACTCCCCGCACCGCCAAGCCGGGCCAATCCTGCGGAGATGGCTCCGGCTCACTGAGGCGTGCCCGGAGCGCGGGCGGGCGGACCTGTGGTCGATCAAAGGAGGTCGGGCGATGCGGTGTCCGTACTGCCGGCACGCCGACTCCCGCGTGGTCGACTCGCGAGAGGCCGACGACGGTCAACTGATCCGGCGGCGGCGGGCCTGCCCCGAGTGCGGCAAGCGGTTCACCACCGTCGAGGAGGCGGTGCTCGCCGTGGTCAAGCGCAGCGGTGTCACCGAGCCGTTCAGCCGGACGAAGATCATCGGTGGGGTGCGCAAGGCGTGCCAGGGCCGGCCCGTCGACGAGGACTCGATCGCGCTGCTGGCGCAGCGGGTCGAAGAGACCGTCCGGGCCAAGGGAGCGGCCGAGATTCCCAGCCACGAGGTGGGGCTGGCCATCCTGGGCCCGCTGCGGGACCTGGACGAGGTCGCCTACCTGCGCTTCGCCAGCGTCTACCGGTCGTTCGACTCGCTCGCCGACTTCGAGCGGGAGATCGAGACGCTACGGGCAGCGGCACGCGCCCGGGAGGAAGACGGTGCCGAGGCGGCCAGCGCCGCCGGTCACGCGCAGTAGTTCTTTTCAGCAGTACCAGTGACAGTCGGATCGCGCGGCGGGCCCGCGCGGACGAGGGGGCGGATGAGATGCCGGGGGACGGTGTGACGACAAGCAGGTCACGAAGCAAGGCGGGCGCGGGGCTCAAGGTCGAGCGGGTCTGGACGACCGAGGGCGTGCACCCGTACGACGAGGTCACCTGGGAACGCCGTGACGTCGTGATGACCAACTGGCGGGACGGCTCGATCAACTTCGAGCAGCGGGGCGTGGAGTTCCCGGAGGGTTGGAGCGTCAACGCGGCCAACATCGTGACCACCAAGTACTTCCGGGGCGCGGTGGGGACCCCGGAACGGGAGTGGTCGCTCAAGCAGTTGATCGACCGGGTGGTCACCACCTACCGCACCGCCGGTGAGGAGTACGGCTACTTCGCCTCCCCGGCCGACGCCGAGGTCTTCGCGCACGAGCTGACCTGGATGCTGCTGAACCAGGTGTTCAGCTTCAACTCCCCGGTCTGGTTCAACGTCGGCACCCCGTCGCCCCAGCAGGTCAGCGCGTGCCTGCCGTACGACTCCCTGGTCAGCACCCCCGGCGGTCTGGTGCCGATCGGCAAGCTTGTCGAAGACGGCGCCGTCGGTGCCAAGGTCTACGACGGCACCGGCCTCACCAGCATTGTCGCCGTCAAGGCCAACGGGGTGCGCGAAGTCCTCCGACTGCACACCAAGGCGGGCTATACGCTCGATGTCACCCCGGATCACGTGGTCTGGAAGAGCACGGGCAGCGGCACCGGTGAGTGGGTCGAGGCCGGCACCCTGAACCCGGGCGACAAGCTCGAATGGCACCGCACCTACGCCTACGGCGAGAGCGAACTGGACCTGCGGGAGATCCGCGAGGCCGCGTTGGCTGGCTGGTTGCAGTCGGACGGCTTCGTCGGCCAGTACGCCGAGGGCACGAACCGGTCGTTGACGATCGAGGCGATGACCGTCGACGACGATGAACTGGACTGGGTCACCACCGCCCTCGACGAGGTGTTCCCGGACGCGCACCGCAAGGAGCGCCCGGTGACCACTCAGGATCAGAACCTCGACGTCCGGCATACCTGCCTCTACGGCGAGCACCTTCGCCCGTTTGTGGAGAAGTGGGACCTGCTGCCCCGGGGTACCGAAATGCGGGTGCCGCAGCGGCTGTTCACGGCACCGCTGCCGGTCGTCGCCGCGTATCTGCGCAGCATCTTCCAAGCCGAGGGTTACGTCTCGGCGCGCGAGCGGTCCACGCTCGTCGCGGTGGACATGATCTCGGAGGAACTGATCCGGGGCGTGCAGAGCCTGTTGCTGCGCTTCGGGATCTTCTCCCGGGTGTCGTTCAAGGCGGATCCGCGTCCGGATCGCAAGGGCGTGTGGACGGTCCGCATCCAGAACGACGGCGACCGGGATCTCTTCGCCACCCACATCGGGTTCGTCGGCGCGGTGAAGATGGCCGAGCTCGAAGCGGGCTTCGCCGAGCCGGGCCGGCCCGCAGCGGATGTCAAGCGGCTGGAGATCGACCGCATCGAGCCGATCGGGTCGATGGAGGTCTACGACATCCAGACCGAGAGCGGCGAGTTCCTGGCCGGCAACCTCCGGGTGCACAACTGTTTCATCCTGTCCGTCGACGACTCGATGGACTCCATCCTGGACTGGTACAAGGAGGAGGGGCTGATCTTCAAGGGCGGCTCCGGCTCCGGCGTGAACCTCTCCCGGATCCGGTCCTCCAAGGAGCTGCTCTCCTCCGGCGGCACCGCCTCCGGCCCGGTCAGCTTCATGCGCGGTGCCGACGCCAGCGCCGGCACCATCAAGTCCGGCGGCGCCACGCGGCGCGCGGCCAAGATGGTCATCCTCGACGTCGACCACCCCGACATCGAGGAGTTCGTGGTCACCAAGGCGCGCGAGGAGGACAAGATCCGCGCGCTGCGCGACGCCGGGTTCGACATGGACCTCGGTGGTGCCGACATCGTCAGCGTGCAGTACCAGAACGCCAACAACTCGGTCCGGGTCTCCGACGAGTTCATGTCGGCGGTGGAGAAGGCCGGCACGTTCGACCTGCGTGGCCGGCTCGACGGCGCGGTGATCGACACCGTGGACGCCAAGAAGCTGTTCCGCACCATCTCCCAGGCCGCCTGGGAGTGCGCCGACCCCGGTCTCCAGTACGACGACACCATCAACGACTGGCACACCTGCCCGGAGACCGGCCGGATCACCGCGTCGAACCCGTGCTCGGAGTACCTGCACCTGGACAACTCCTCGTGCAACCTCGCCTCGCTGAACCTGATGAAGTTCCTCCGCGCCGACGGTGGCTTCGAGGTGGAGAAGTTCGTCAAGAGCGTCGAGTTCGTCATCACCGCGATGGACATCTCGATCTGCTTCGCAGACTTCCCGACCGAGAAGATCGGCGAGACCACCCGGGCATACCGGCAGCTCGGCATCGGGTACGCGAATCTGGGTGCCCTGCTGATGGCCTCCGGCCTGCCGTACGACTCGGACCAGGGCCGCTCGCTGGCCGCCGCGATCACCTCCCTGATGACCGGCACCGCGTACCGCCGCTCGGCCGAGCTGGCCGGCATCGTCGGCGCGTACGACGGCTACGCCCGTAACGCGGAGCCGCACAAGCGGGTGATGCGCAAGCACGCCGCCGCCAACGACGAGATCAAGCCGTCCGGCACGGTGGCCACCGCCGTGGTCCGCGAGGCCACCAAGCAGTGGACGCTCGGCAACAAGATCGGTGAGAAGAACGGCTGGCGGAACTCCCAGGCCAGCGTGCTCGCGCCGACCGGCACCATCGGCCTGATGATGGACTGCGACACCACCGGCGTCGAGCCGGACCTGGCGTTGGTCAAGTTCAAGAAGCTGGTCGGCGGCGGCTCGATGCAGATCGTCAACCAGACCGTGCCGCGCGCCCTGCGCTCCCTCGGCTACCCGGAGGAGCAGGTCGAGGCGATCGTCGAGCACATCGCCGACCAGGGGCACGTGGTGGATGCCCCCGGCCTGAAGCCGGAGCACTACCCGGTCTTCGACTGCGCCATGGGCGAGCGGTCCATCGCGCCGATGGGCCACGTGCGGATGATGGCGGCGGTCCAGCCGTTCATCTCCGGCGCCATCTCCAAGACGGTCAACATGCCGGAGCAGGCCACCGTCGAGGACGTCGAGAAGATTTACTTCGAGGGCTGGAAGCTGGGCCTCAAGGCGCTGGCCATCTACCGGGACAACTGCAAGGTCGGCCAGCCGCTGTCGGCGGCGAAGAAGAAGACGGCCGAGCCGGAGGCGTCCGCCGCCGTCGAGCCGGTGGTGGAGAAGGTCGTCGAGTACCGTCCGGTGCGCAAGCGGCTGCCGAAGAAGCGCCCGTCGGAGACGATCTCCTTCTCCGTGGGCGGAGCCGAGGGCTACCTCACCGCCTCGTCGTACCCGGACGACGGTCTCGGCGAGGTCTTCCTCAAGATGTCGAAGCAGGGTTCCACCCTGGCCGGCGTGATGGACGCCTTCTCGGTGGCCATCTCCATCGGCTTGCAGTACGGCGTGCCGCTGGAGACGTTCGTCAGCAAGTTCACCAACATGCGCTTCGAGCCGGCGGGTATGACCGACGACCCGGACGTGCGGATGGCCGCCTCGGTGATGGACTACATCTTCCGTCGCCTGGCGTTGGATTTCCTGCCCTACGAGCGCCGCGCCGAACTGGGCATCTTCACCGCGAAGGAGCGGGCCGCCCAGCTCGCCGCCGAGGCCGAGGCCGAGGCGAACGGCACGGACCTGACCGCGATGGCGGCCTCCGCCCCGGTGGAGAACAAGCCGGAGGAGTCCAAGGTCGACGCGGTCGCCCAACCGGCCCAGGAACTCGCCGACGCCGCCGCGGTCAAGCCGGCACCGTCGGTCGGTTCCAGCACCGAGCTGCTGGAGGCCGTGATCGGCAAGGCCGCCGACGCACCGCTCTGCTTCACCTGCGGTACGAAGATGCGCCCGGCCGGTAGCTGCTACGTCTGCGAGGGCTGCGGCTCCACCAGCGGTTGCAGCTGACCGACGATCCACCGACACGACGGAGCCCCGGGCGGTGACTGCCCGGGGCTCCGCCTCGTCAGCGCACTGTCGGGGGCTCGGCTGGTCCGGCGGAGCCAGGTTGTACGCGGCCCAGGCGGGTGGTGAGGAAAATGCGTTCGGCATCGTTGTCGACGAGGTCGATCGCGGCCCGGTACGCCTCGGCCGCCTCGGTGTTGCGGCCGAGCCGGTGCAGCAGGTCGGCCCGGATCGCCGGCAGGTAGTGATAGCCGGCCAGGCGTGGGTCCTCGGCGAGGGCGTCGACGTCGGCCAGGGCCACGGTCGGGCCGTGCACCATCGACACCGCCACCGCCCGGTTCAGCGCGACCACCGGTGAGGGCCAGCGGTCCAGCAACGCGTCGTAGAGCCGGACGATCTGCGGCCAGTCGGTCGCCTCGTAGCTGGGCGCGAGCGCGTGCAGCGAGGCGATGGCGGCCTGCAGGGCGTACCGGCCCGGGCGTCCGGCGTGGAACGCGTCGAGCACCAGACGGCGACCCTCGTCGATGGCCTCCCGGTCCCATCCGGCGCGGTCCTGGTCCGCCAGGCGCAGCAGCCGACCCTCGGCGTCGGTGCGGGTGGCCCGGCGGGCATCGGTGAGCAGCAGCAGCGCGAGCAGCCCGCGTACCTCCGGTTCGTCGGGCATCAACGCGGCCAGCATCCGGGCCAGGTGGAGCGCCCGGTCCACCAGGTCCGCGCGGACCAGGTCACCGCCGGTCGGCGCGGTGTGTCCGGTGGTGTAGAGCAGGTGTACGACGGTGAGTACCGCGTCCAGCCGCTCGGGCAGTTCGGCGGCCTCGGGCACGCGGTAGGGCACCCGGGCGGCGGCGATCCTCTTCTTGGCCCGGGTGATCCGGGCCGCCATGGTCGGTTCGGGGACCAGGAAGACGCGGGCGATGTCGGCGGTGCTCACCCCGCAGACCAGACGCAGGGTGAGCGCGGCCTGAGCCTCGCGGCCGAGCACCGGATGGCAGCAGGTGAAGACCAGGCGCAACCGGTCGTCGGGGACGGCGACCTCGTCCGGGAGATCCAATTCGGTGGCGTCCGGCTCCACCAGCAGGGGCAGTTTCGCGCGTAACACCTGCCGACGGCGCAGCACGTCGAGGGCCTTGCGTCGGGCCGTCGCGGTGAGCCACGCGCCGGGTCGGTCCGGTACACCGTCCCGGGCCCACGCGCTGAGCGCGGCGAGGTACGCCTCCTGGACGCTCTCCTCGGCGAGGTCGAAGTCACCGGCGACGCGGGCCGTGGCGGCGAGCACGAAGGCCCACTCACGGCGGTGCGCGTCCGCCACGGCCTGTTCCACCTCGGCGGTCGAGGGCGGCGCGACGCCGCGCCCACCGCCGTTCACTCGACGGGTGGCGTGAACAACGGTCGGACCTCCACCCCGCCGTCAATGGTGGCCGGGTTCAGTTTGGCGATCTGCACCGCAGTGTCCAGGTCCGGCGCTTCTAGGATGAAGAACCCGGCGACGACCTCCTTGGCCTCGATGAACGGGCCGTCGGTCACCAGGTCGCCGCGTACCGCGGTGGCGGTGGTGCTCGGTTGCAGGGCGAAGCCCGTCACGATCTTGCCGCCCAACTCCTCCACCTGGCCCGGGTACCGATCCAGCAGGGCGACGTAGTCGGGGGTGAGGTCCATCGGGTCGGCCGGTGCCGGCGAGAAGATGAGGACTGCGTACTGGGCCATGCGCTCTCCTTCGTCGACGTCGTCCCGCTGACCCGGCCAGGGCGTGGCCGGTGCGGATGAAGGCCAGTGAGGGAAACCTAGACTGCCCGGGATGAGCGGAGAACGACGCCCCCTGGCGGCGCGGCCCCTGACCGAGCCGCACCCGTCGCGGTTACCGCTCGACCATCCCGACCGGCAGCGCATTCTCAGCGCGCACACCGCCGCTCTGGCTGCGGGTGAGGCCGGCTACCGTGACCCGGCCACGGGACTGTTCGTCCTCACCGCCGGTTTCCTGGCGCGCCGGGGCACCTGCTGCGGCCGGGGTTGCCGACATTGCCCGTACCTGAGGTGAGCGACCGGCGCCGGGACGGTCGCTCGACGGTCAGGCGGCGGCGACGAAGACCCGGGAGGCGATCTCGCGGGGCAGCCGGATGCTCTCGCCGGAACGGTCGATCGACACGGCGTCGCGCTCCTGCGCCACGGTCACCGTCGCGCCCGGGTCGACGCCGGCCGCGTGGAGCTGCCGCAGCACCTCGGAGTCGGTCTGCACGCTCTCGCAGATCCGCCGTACGACGACCGTGCCGCTGAGGCCGGGGAAGGCCAGGTTGCGCTCGCCGTCGACCGGCTCGGGCTCGGCCTGACTGGGCGAGCCCAGTTCCTCCAGGCCCGGGATCGGGTTGCCGTACGGCGACCGAGTAGGCCGGTTGAGCAGGTCGTAGACCCGCTTCTCGACCGCGTCGCTCATCACGTGCTCCCAGCGGCAGGCCTCTTCGTGGGCCTCCTCATAGGGCATCCCGATGACGTTGACCAGCAACAGCTCGGCGAGGCGGTGCTTGCGCATCACCGAGATGGCGGTGCTGCGCCCCCGCTCGGTGAGGCTCAGGTGCCGGTCACCTTCGACGGTGAGCAGACCGTCGCGTTCCATCCGGGCGACGGTCTGACTGACTGTCGGGCCGCTCTGGCGCAACCGTTCAGCGATCCGGGCGCGCAACGGAGGCACACCCTCTTCCTCAAGTTCGAGGATCGTACGCAGGTACATTTCGGTCGTGTCGACCAGGTCGTGTGACTTCATGGTGTCAGCGGCCCTCCAGAGCTCGATGGTACCCTGCCGCACCCCCAACGTCTGTCGCTGAACCGTTGGGCATGTCACTCATGGTGTTGACTGAAGGCTATGTCCGCTACTGATGATCTTCTGGTCGAGGCCGAGCGGCTCGCCGCCGAACTGGACGGCACCAACCCGCCGACCCTGCTCGATGTCCGCTGGCGCCTGGTCGGGGCTCCCGGCCGGGACGACTATCTGGCGGGACACCTGCCGGGCGCTGTCTTCGTCGACCTGGACACCGCGCTGTGCGGCGCTCCCGGCCCGGCCGGACGACACCCGCTTCCTGACCCGGCGAAGCTGGAGGCGGCCCTGCGGGCGGCGGGGGTACGGGCCGGTCATCCGGTGGTGGTGTACGACGGCGGTGACGGGATGTCGGCGTCCCGGGCCTGGTGGACGCTGCGCTGGGCGGGGCACCGACCGGTCCGGCTGCTGCACGGCGGCTACCCGGCCTGGACGGCGGCCGGCCTGCCGGTCAGCACCGAACAACCAGATGTGACGCCGGGCGATGTGACCGTCCGACCGGGGGCACTCCCGGTGCTGGACGCCGCGTCCGCCGCCCGACTGGCCGCCGGTGACGGCGTCCTGATCGACGTGCGGGCCGCCCCTCGGTACCGGGGCGAGCACGAGCCGATCGATCCGGTCGCCGGCCACATCCCCGGCGCGGTGAACCTGCCCGCGCCCGAGTACGTCACCGAGGGCCGCTTCCCGGCCGTCGAGGAACTGCGGGGCCGGTTCGCCGCCGTCGGGGTGGCTGCCGGGACGCCGGTCGGCGCGTACTGCGGTTCCGGGGTCACCGCCGCCCAGGCCGTGTTGGCGTTGCACCTGGCCGGGCGGGAGGACGCCGCGCTCTACGTCGGCTCGTGGAGCCACTGGGTCGCCGACCCGGCCCGACCGGTGGCCACCGGCCCGACACCTGCGCCCGGCAACGGCTGAGCCCTCCGCCGCCCGACCGGGGTCCGGCCTGGTGGCCGGGCCGCCGGCCGGGCCTCGTGCGACCATGGGCAGATGTCCGACGACACGGTGGTGGTCTGGGACGAGTCGCTGCTCGCCTACGACCTCGGTGACCACCCGCTGGATCCGGTACGGGTGGAGTTGACCATCGCGCTCGCCCGGGAACTCGGCATCCTGGAACGGCCCGGGGTGCGGCTGGTGCCGCCAGCGCCCGCCGACGACGCCCTGCTCACCCGGGTGCACGACCCGCGCTACCTGGACGCGGTGCGGATCGCGCCGCGCGACCCGCTCTTCGCCGGGTTCGGTCTGGGTACGTCGGATAATCCGGTGTTCGACGGGATGCACGAGTCCAGCGCGCTGGTCGCCGGAGCGAGCGTGATCGCGGCCGAGGCGGTGTGGCGGGGAACGGCCCGTCGGGCGGTCAACGTCGCGGGTGGCCTGCACCACGCGATGCCCGCCCGCGCCGCCGGGTTCTGCGTCTACAACGATCCGGCGGTGGCCATCGCCCGGCTGCTCGACCTGGGTGCCGAGCGCATCGCCTACGTCGACGTGGACGTGCACCACGGCGACGGGGTGCAGCAGATCTTCTGGGACGACCCCCGGGTGCTCACCGTCAGCCTGCACGAGAGTCCGCTCGCCCTCTTTCCCGGCACCGGCTTCCCGGACGAGACCGGCGGCCCGAACGCCGCGGGCACCGCGGTCAACATCCCGTTGCCGCCCGGCGTCGAGGATGCCGGATGGCAGCGTGCCTTCCACGCGATCGTGCCGTCGGTGCTGCGGGCGTTCCGCCCACAACTGCTGTTCACCCAGTGCGGAGCGGACGCCCACCGCGTCGACCCGCTGGCCGACCTGCACCTGTCCGTCGACGGGCAGCGTGCCACCTACCTGGCGTTGCGGGCGCTCGCCGACGAGCTGTGCGACGGGCGGTGGGTGGCCACCGGCGGTGGCGGGTACGCCCTGGTCGAGGTGGTGCCCCGGGCCTGGACGCATCTGCTGGCGGTGGCCACCGGCGCGCCGTTGGACCCGGCGACGCTGACCCCACCGGCCTGGCGGGAACTGGCCAGGGCCCGCCGGCCCCGCTTCGACGTGCCGCTGCGGATGACCGACGACGTCGACCCGGGCTACGAGCCGTGGCAGCCCACGGGAGAGCCGAACGCGGTGGACCGGGCGATCGCGGCGACCCGGAAGGCGGTCTTCCCGCTGCTCGGCCTCGACCCGCACGATCCGCGCGACTGACTGAGCCGACCAAGGTGGACGCTCCCGAACAAGCCGTGGACGTGCTGCTCAGCGACGGCAGCACGGTCCAGTTGCGACCGATCGACCCGTCGGACGCGCCCGGGATCGTGGCGATGCACTCCCGTTTCTCCGAGCGCACCCGCTACCTGCGCTACTTCTCGCCGTACCCCCGCATTCCGGAGCGGGACCTGCACCGCTTCGTCAACGTCGACCACCACGACCGGGAGGCGTTCGTGGTACTGGCCGGCGACCGGATCGTCGCCGTCGGCCGGTACGAGCGGCTCGGGCCGCAGTCGCCCGACGCCGAGGTGGCCTTCGTCGTCGAGGACGCGTACCAGGGTCGGGGTATCGGCTCGGTGCTGATGGAGCATCTCGCGGATGCCGCCCGCCGCGCCGGGATCGTCAACTTCGTGGCCGAGGTGCTGCCGGCCAACGGTCAGATGCTGCGGGTCTTCGCCGACTTCGGCTACCAGATCCAGCGTCAGTTCGCCGACGGGGTGGTGCACCTGAGTTTCCCGATCGCGCCGACCGAGGCGACGTTGGAGGTGCAGCGCGGTCGGGAGCACCGCACCGAGGCACGGTCCATCGCCCGGCTGCTCGCCCCGCGTGGCGTCGCCGTCTACGGCGCCAGCGCCACCGGGCAGGGCGTCGGCGCGGCGGTGCTCGGGCACCTGCGCGACGGCGGATTCACCGGGTCGGTGGTGCCGGTGCACCCGAGCGCCGTGCGGGTGGCCGGGCTGCCCGCGTACCCGTCGGCGGCCGACGCCGGGCTGCCGGTCGACCTGGCGGTGGTGGCGGTACCCCCGGAGGCCGCCCCGGCGGTGGTCGCCGACGCCGCGGCGGCCGGTGTGCACGGTCTGGTGGTGATCTCCGCGGGCTTCGCCGAGGCGGGCGTCGAGGGTGCCGCCGCGCAGCGGGCCCTGGTCCGCGCGGCCCACGCCGCGGGCATGCGGGTGATCGGCCCGAACTGCCTGGGGGTGGCCAACACCGATCCGGCGGTACGCCTCAACGCCACCCTCGCCCCGCGCCTGCCGGTGCCGGGCCGGGTGGGCATCTTCAGCCAGTCCGGGGCGTTCGGCGTGGCGCTGCTGGCGGAGGCGGATCGACGCGGGCTCGGCCTGTCCAGCTTCGTCTCGGCCGGCAACCGGGCCGACGTCTCCGGTAACGACCTGTTGCAGTACTGGCAGGACGACCCCGGCACCGACGTGATCATGCTGTACCTGGAGACCTTCGGTAACCCGCGCAAGTTCGCCCGGCTGGCCCGGCGCATCGGTCGGGACAAGCCGGTGGTGGCGTTGGCCTCACCGGCTCGGCCTGCGGGGCTGGGTGGGGCCACCGGCCCGGATGCCACAGCTGTCAGCGCGTTGTTCGCCCAGTCCGGGGTGATCCGGGTGGACACCGTCGGTGAGTTGCTCGACGTCGGTGTGCTGCTGGCCAACCAGCCGCTGCCGGCCGGCAACCGGGTCGGCGTGGTCGGCAACTCCTCGGCGCTGACCGGGCTCGCGGCCACCGCCTGCGCGGCCCAGGGCCTGACCGTCGCCGCCGGCTACCCGCGCGATGTCGGGCCGAGGGCGAGCGCCGCCGAGTTCGCCGACGCGTTGGCCGCAGCCGCCACCGACGAGTCGGTCGACGCGTTGGTGGTGCTCTTCGCGCCGCCGCTGCCCGGCCAGTTCACCGGTACCGAGGCCGATTTCAGCGCCGCCCTGCCCGCCGCGCTGTCCGGCGGCAAACCGGCGGTGGCCACTTTCCTGGTCGGTTGCGCCCCGGCCGGGGTGCCGTCGTATCCGAGCGTGGAGGAGGCGGTCCGGGCGCTGTCCCGGGTCACCGCGTACGCGCAATGGCTGCGTCGGCCGACCGGAGTCGTGCCGGAACTGTCCGACGTGGACCCGGCGGCGGCGCAGGCGGCGCTGCGGGCCGATGACACCGACGTGGCGGCGTTGCTGGCCGCGTACGGCATCGACGTGGTCGAGTCGGTGCCGGTGACCTCGGTCGACGAGGCCGTCGAGGCGGCCGAACGGCTCGGGTTCCCGGTGGCGCTCAAGGCCGCCGCCCCGGGGCTGCGGCACCGACTCGACCTCGGTGCGGTACGTCTCGACCTGTCGGACGCCGCCGCCGTGCGCCGCGCCGCCACGGAGTTGGCGGTGGCCTTCGGTGCGGAGGTCCTGGTGCAGCCGATGGTGCCGCCCGGGGTGGCCTGTGTCGTGGAACTGGTCGAGGATCCGGCGTTCGGTCCGGTGGTCGGGTTCGGGCTCGGTGGGGTGGCCACGGAGTTGCTCGGCGACCGGGCGTGGCGGTCGGTGCCGTTGACCGACCGGGACGCCGCCGAGTTGGTCGACGCGCCTCGGGCCGCACCGTTGCTCCGCGGTCATCGCGGGGCCGCCCCGGTGGACCGCGCGGCCCTGGCCGACCTGCTGCTGCGGGTCGGCCGCCTCGCCGATGACCAGCCCCGGGTACGGGCGTTGACGCTGAATCCGGTGCTCGCCCGGCCGGACGGCCTGTCCGTGTTGCACGCGAACGTCCGGGTCGGCTCGGCCGCCGTGCCCCGCCCCGACACCGGCCCCCGCCGCTTGTGAAAGGAAGGGCCCCTTCCTAACGCCTCGTGTATAGGAAGGGGCCCTTCCTTTCACCCTCTACCGGCGGGAAGAGATCTGCTGCACCGCCCAGGCGTTGCCGTCGGGGTCGTCGAAGAAGACGAAGCCGACGTTGTCCAGCGGATCCGGCACCGGGCTCCGGTTCTCACCGAGCACCTGGATCTCGCTCACCTCGACGCCTCGTTCGAGCAGCTCGGCGCGAGCCTTGGCAAGGTCCGGTACGACGAGTTGCAGGCCCTTCAACGACCCGGGCGGCATGTGCGGCACCACACCCGTGCCGATGACGACCGAGCAACCCGATCCGGGTGGGGTCAACTGCACGATGCGCGCGCCGTCGCCGACCACTGTGTCGTGGTCGACGACGAAGCCGAGCTGGTCGGTGTAGAACGCCTTGGCCCGGTCCACATCGGAGACCGGTACGACCACCACTTCCAACGTCCAGTTCATTCCTGTCCTCCTGTCCGTGTCGCCAGCAGCGCGGCGAGTCGGGTGTAGCTCTCGGTGATTCCTCGGGTCATCGGGTACCGCAGGGCGGTGGCGCGTCCCTCGGGGGTGGCGTAGCGCAGGGTGGTGGTGACGGTGGTCTTTCCGGCGAGTTCGGTGAACGTGTGCCGGATCAGCGTCTCGCCGGGGTAGGACTGATCGTCGAAGCGTTCGGTGCAGACGAGTTCGTGCGGCGCGACGATCGTCCGGTAGACGCCACGCTGGACCATCCGTTGCCCGTCGGGGCCCTGCGACTCGAACCGCCAGTGACCACCCACCCGCAGGTCCACCGCGCACTCGACCAGTTGCCAGCCGCGTGCGCCGTACCAACGCACGAGCAGGTCAGGGCGGGTGAAGGCGGCGAACACGAGGTGTGCCGGTGCGTCGAAGACGCGGCTCAGCACGATGTCCCGATCGCCTGGCGTGTCGACCACCAGGTGGTCGTCGATCACGGGTTCGCCCTGCCGTCGGCGGTGCCCGGGATGCCCTGCCCGTCCTCGGTCGAGCGCAACTCGTCGAGCAGGGCGTCCAGTCGCTGGTAGCGCTCGGCCCAGTGGTCGCGGTACGCGGCGAGCCAGGCGGTGGCCTCCCGCAGTGGCGCGGCCTCGAGACGGCAGGGGCGTCGTTGGGCGTCCCGCCCCCGGCTGACCAGCCCGGCGCGTTCCAGCACCCGCAGGTGCTTGGAGACGGCCGGTTGGCTCATCGCGAAGGGCGCGGCGAGTTCGGTCACGGTGGCCTCGCCCGCCGCCAGCCGGGCGAGGATGGCCCGCCGGGTGGGGTCGGCGAGGGCGGCGAAGGTGGCGTCCAAGTCAGTGGGCACGGTAGATAACCTCTCGGTTCAATAACCGATTGGTTTCTACCGGGTGGTGCGGGCGTCGTCAAGCACCAGGCACGCATCGGCCCCGGCGGGTACCGCCGGGGCCGATGATCGAACGCTCAGCTCAGCAGGCGTACGCCTCCAACCGCTGGGCGCGCTCGGGCGCCCGCAGCTTCAGCAGCGTCACCTTCTCGATCTGCCGGATCCGCTCACGGGAGAGGCCGAACTCCCGACCGACCTCGTCCAGGGTGCGCTGGCGGCCGTCGTCGAGGCCGAACCGCAGCCGGATGACGGCCTGCTCGCGCTGCGAGAGCGTGGCCAACACGATGCTCACCTCGTTACGCAGCTCGCCCTGGGCTGCCGCGTCGCCGGGCCCGGCGGCCGGGTCGACGGCGGCGACGAAGTCACCGAGGGCGCTCTCACCGTCCTCGCCGACAGCCTGGTCCAGACTCACCGGCTCCCGGTCGTACGAGATCAGCTCGATCACCTGGATCTCGGGCACGTCGAGCACCTTGGCCACCTCGGCGACGGTGGGCTCCCGACCCAGCGACACCGCCAGCTCGCGCCGGGCGCGGACCATCCGGTTCACCTGCTCGACCATGTGGACCGGGATGCGGATGGTGCGGGCCTGGTCTGCCATGGCGCGGGTGATGGCCTGGCGGATCCACCAGGTGGCGTAGGTGGAGAACTTGTAGCCCTTGGTGTAGTCGAATTTCTCGACGGCGCGGATGAGGCCGAGGTTGCCTTCCTGGATGAGGTCGAGGAAGGCCATGCCACGGCCGGTGTAGCGCTTGGCAATGCTGACCACCAGGCGCAGATTCGCCTCCAGCAGGTGGTCTTTCGCGGCCCGGCCCTGTCGTGCGATCAGTTCCAGGTCGGCGCGCAACTCTGCGGAAACCGGGACGCAGGTGTTCAGTTTCTCCTCGGCGAACAGGCCGGCCTCGATGCGCTTGGCCAGGTCCACCTCCTGCACCGCGGTGAGCAGCTTCGTCCGACCGATGCCGTTCAAATATGCCCGGACCAGATCGGTGGAGACACCGCGTTCGTCGGTGGCGTCCAGATCGGTCAGGGTGTCGACGCCGTACTCCGCGTTGGTGCCGGCGTTCGTCCGGTACTCCGTCATCTGCTGAGCCATCTCAGTCTCTCCCCGTGTCCACGTCCATGCCGTGTCCGCCCGGCCAGTTGCGCCGGTGACAAACAGCTTGGCGTTCGGGGCGTAAAACGGGAGTGAGGCGATCGGGGAACCGACAGTCTTTGCGAGACGATCGGACACTGGCGGTGGTCTTTGCGTCAGCATTCGGTGACGTGGTTGGTTTGGCGGTTCGTCGATGTCGGCTTGTCGACGCCGATTACCGTGCCACCGGTCGGCCGTGGGGCCGGCGTAACCGCCCGATGCGGGCGACGAACGACGGAGGCAGAAGTGGTCTTCAAACGGCTCATGCAGGCGATGGGAGTTGGCGGCCCGTCAGTGGAGACGGTGCTGTCGAATCCGAACTGCCGGCCGGGGGGCCATCTGGAGGGCACCATCGCGGTCACCGGCGGCGACCACGGGGTCGACGTGACCTACGTCGCCCTGGGGCTGCTCACCCGGGTGGAGGTGGAGAGCGGCGACAACGAGTACGTCACCAACCAGGAGTTCCAGCGCCAGCAGGTCACCGGCGCGTTCCGGCTGGAGGCGGGGCAGCGCTACGACATCCCGTTCCGGTTCGAGGTGCCGTGGGAGACGCCGCTCACCGAGATGTACGGGCAACATCTGCACGGGATGACGATGGGTCTGCGTACCGAGTTGGAGGTGGCCCGCGCGGTCGACAAGGGTGACCTGGACGCGGTGGCGGTGCATCCGCTGCCTGCCCAGGAGCAGCTGTTGGAGGCGCTGCTGCGGCTCGGTTTCCGGTTCTCGCGAGCCGACGTGGAGCGTGGCCACATCTACGGTGTCCACCAGAAGTTGCCGTTCTACCAGGAAATCGAGTTCTACCCGCCGCCGCAGTACGCGGGCGCGATGAACCAACTGGAGGTCACCTTCGTCACCGACCCCCGGCAGGTGCAGGTGGTGCTGGAACTGGACAAGCGCGGCGGGTTGTTCACCGAGGGCCGCGACGTCTTCGGTCGCTTCGCCGTGGAGCACGCCTCGGCGGCGAACACCGACTGGGCCGCCCAGCTCGACAGCTGGCTGCGGCAGTCGCTGCAACGCCGGGGCCTCTTCGGCTGAACCCCGCGCCCGGCACACAGTGGTCGGTGCCGGTCACTGACCTGTGTCCGGTGGCCTCACAGGTCGAGGAGGATGGTTCGGGGGCCGATGTTCACGCTCTCCACCAGCATGTGCGCGCGGAACCGGCCGGTGGCGACCGTCGCGCCGCGCCGGCGCAGCTCCCGGACCACCTCCTCGATCAGCGGCTCCGCCACCTCCGCCGGCGCGGCCGCGGTCCAGGTCGGCCGACGACCCTTGCGGGCATCGCCGTAGAGGGTGAACTGACTGACCACCAGGATCGGCGCGGCGACGTCCGCCGCCGATCGCTCGCCGTCGAGGATGCGTAACTCGTGCACCTTGCGGGCCATCGTCCGGGCGATCTCCGGGGTGTCGGTGTGGGTCACTCCGAGCAACACCAGCAACCCGTCGTCGACCGCGCCGACCACCTCGCCGTCGACGGTCACGCTGGCCCGACCGACGGTCTGCACCACCGCCCGCATCAGGTCACCACCGGCGTGACGAAACCCCGCTCCACCAGGTGCGCCACGATCGGCCCGGCCGCCTCGGCCAGTTCCTCCGTGGTCACGTCGTGGGCGGCGGCGAGCAGCGCCAGCTGGTCCCGCAGCGGCAACCGGCCGTCGGCCCCGCCCACCAGGGCCAGCACCAGCGGGTCGATCTCCTCGCTCCAACGCAGCCCGTCGGGCATGGCGAGGACCTGCCGTTCCACCGCCCAACCGTCGGATCCCATCGTCGCCTCCTGACGTAGTTGGAGCCCGTCGGCGGCCTGGTAACGCGCGGCCAACAGACCGTCGGTGTCCCGCCCGCGCAGCCAGTCCTGCCGGTCGAACCACTCGGCGATCCGATCACCCATCGGCGGCTGTACGCGTTGGCGCAGGTCCTCCACCCGCAGCACCGGGTCGTCGTGGTCGCTACGGCGCAGCGAGACGATGCCGAAGCCGATCGCCTCCACCTTGTGCGCGTCGAACCAGTCGAGCCACTCGGCCATCCGTTGCGGGTCGGCGGCCTCACCGACGTCGGTCAGCCACAGGTGGACGTACGCCATCGGGTCGGCGACCTCGCGCTGGATGACCCAGGCGTCCAGGCCGGTGCCGTCGAACCAGCCGGCGACCCGCTCGCCCCAGTCCTCGCCGGTCACGTGCACCCAGTTGGCGAGGTACTGCATGGTGCCGCCCTCGGTGAGCAGCCCCGGTGCGGCGGCGGCCAGCTCGGCGCCGATCGCGTCGCCGACCCGGCCGGAGTCGCGGTAGACGTGCGTGGTGGTGCCGGGCCCGACCACGAAGGGCGGGTTGCTCACCACGAGGTCGAACCGGCGGCCGGCGACCGGAGCCACCATGTCACCGTGCAGCAGTTCCCAGTCCTGGCCGTTGAGGGCGGCGGTGGTGGCGGCGAAGCGCAGCGCGCGTCGGGACACGTCGGTGGCGGTGACCTGCCGGGCGTGAGTGCCCAGGTGCAGCGCCTGCACACCGGATCCGGTGCCCAGGTCCAGCGCGGTGTCGACCGGCCGTCGTAGCGCGGCGCCGATCATCGTCTGCGTCGCCCCGCCGATGCCGAGCACGTGTTCGGCGTGCAGTGGACGGCCGGGGCGGGCGCTGGCCGGCACGTCCGCGAGGACCCACCAGTCGTCGCCGTACGGCTCCAGGTCGAGTCCCATCCGCAGCCCGTCGTCGTGCCGTTCGACGAGTCCGGCGGCGAGCGCGTCGGACAGTGGCAGCGGAGCCAGTGCGGCGGCGACCGCCTCCTCCGGCTCGGTCTGCTCACAGATGAACACCCGGATCAGGGTGGCGAGGGGATCCCGGTCGGCGGTGGCCCGCAGCGCGGCCCGGAAGTCGTTGCGGGCGACCCCGCCGGTCGCCTGCGCGCCGAGCCGCGCGGCGATGCCGTTGGCGGTGAAGTCGGCTCGCGTCAACGCGGTCCGTAACGCGTCGACTCCGGCGGGGGAGAGCAGCATGTCGTGTCCGTCCACACCGTCATCCTGCCTGGTGGCGACGGGGTGACGGGCATCGGCCGTGACATTGAAAACCAATCGACGAACATCCCTGTCATATTCATCGATCTAGCGCTAGCATCTCTCCAACTCAGTCCAGGGTGCGGACCGCCCGGCCAGAAGCCCGGTCGGCCGCCCAGGTAAGGGAGGCACCATGTCCTCAGGGTCTACCGCGCGACGGCAGTTCATCCGGGCGCTCGCCGTCGTCGCCACCGCGGCGGCCGTCTCGGCGGCCGGCACCACCGCGGCCGTCGCCGCACCCACCGGGGAAATCCTCGGGGCCGGCGCGTCGAACGCGGTCAGCGGGAGCTACCTCGTCGTCCTGAACACCGACGCCGTCGGTGCCGCCGGGTCGTCGAAGGCCCGCTCCGCCGTTCCGGACCGGGCGAAGACCCTGGTCAAGCGGTACGGGGGCACCGTCTCCGACACCTACAGCGCCGCGCTGACCGGCTTCGCGGCCAAGATGACCGCCACCCAGGCGGCGCGGCTCGCGGCCAACCCGGCGGTGGCCTACGTGGAGCAGGACCAGGTGGTCAGCATCCAGGCGACCCAGACCAACGCCCCCTGGGGCCTGGACCGGATCGACCAGCGGAACCGGCCGCTGAACGGCACCTTCACCTACCCGAACACCGCCTCGAACGTGCGGGCGTACATCATCGACACGGGCATCCGGACCAGCCACAACCAGTTCGGCGGCCGGGCCACCTGGGGCACCAACACGGTGGACCGCAACAACACCGACTGCAACGGTCACGGCACCCACGTCGCCGGCACCGTCGGTGGCTCGACGTACGGCGTGGCCAAGGGTGTCCGTCTGATCGCGGTGAAGGTGCTCAACTGCTCCGGCGGCGGTACCACCACCAGCGTGGTCAACGGCGTGAACTGGGTGACCGCCAACGCGGTGAAGCCGGCCGTGGCGAACATGAGCCTCGGCGGCGGCGCCAGCACCTCCATCGACAACGCCGTGCGCAACTCGATCGCCTCGGGCGTCACCTACGCCGTCGCGGCGGGCAACTCCAGCGCCAACGCCTGCAACTACTCGCCGGCCCGGACCTCGACCGCGATCACCGTCGGCTCGACCACCAACACCGACGCCCGCTCCTCGTTCTCCAACTACGGCTCGTGCGTGCACATCTTCGCGCCGGGTTCGAGCATCGCGTCGGCCTGGCACACCAGCAACACCGCGACCAACACGATCAGCGGTACCTCGATGGCCTCGCCGCACGTGGCCGGTGCCGCCGCCCTCGTGCTCGGCGCCAACCCCTCCTACTCGCCCGCCCAGGTCAAGAGCTACCTGGTCAACAACGCCACCACCGGTGTGGTGTCCAACCCGGGCAGCGGCTCCCCGAACCGCCTGCTGTTCGTGGTCAACTGACCTGACCTGACCTGACCTGACGTGAACCGGCCCGGCGGACGATCCACACCGATCCGCCGGGCCGCTTCGCGTCGTCGCCGCGCGGGGGCGCCGCTGCGGTGACCCCGGCCTCGCCCGGGTCCTCACCCGGCCAGGCGCACCGGGGCGGGAGATGGACGGCCGGGGGCCGGGTCGGTCGGGAAGGCCCGAGCCGCACCCTCCACGCGTACCGTCACCTGGCTTCCCAGGGCCACGGCGGCATCGCCGTCGAGGATTCGCGCGGTGATCCGGGTACCGTCGGGCAGCCCGAGACCGACCAGCGCGTCGTGACCGTGGAAGTCGTGGCGAAGGACGGTCGCGGCGACACCGCCGGTGCCCGTCGTCAGGCGGACCTGCTCGGGACGTACCAGTGCGGTGACCGGACCGTCGGGCACCGCACCGGCGAGCGGCACCTCACCCAGCGCGGTCCGCGCGACGCCCTGCTCGACGACCGCCGGCAGCAGCACCGCGTCGCCGACGAACTCGGCCACCCAGAGGTTGACCGGCTCGCGGTACACCGAGGCCGGTGCGGCGGCCTGGACCACTCTCCCCTCGCGGAGCACCACCACCTGGTCGGCGACCGACAGCGCCTCACCCTGGTCGTGGGTGACGAGCACACCGGTCGCGCCGTCGGCGCGCAGCGCGTCGCGGACGTCGTGGCGCAGCCCCGCGCGCAGGCCCGCGTCGAGGGCGCTGAACGGCTCGTCCAACAGCACCACCGCCGGCCGGGGCGCCAGGGCGCGGGCGACCGCCACCCGCTGCTGCTGCCCGCCGGAGAGCTGATGCGGCATCCGGTCGCCGAGCCCGGCCAGCCCGACGAGGGTCAGCACCTCCTCGACCCGGTCCGACCGTCGGGCCGCCCGGTCGAGGCCGTAGCCGACGTTGTCCGCCACGCTCAGGTGCGGGAAGAGGGCACCCTCCTGCGGCACCACCGCGATGTTGCGTCGGTGCGCCGGTAGGTGTCGTCCGCCGCCCGCCACCAGCGCGCCGTCGATGCGAATCTCCCCGGCGTCCAGCCGCTCGAAACCGGCCAGGCAGCGCAGCAGGGTGGTCTTTCCGCAACCGGACGGGCCGAGGACGGCGGTCAGTTGGCCCGACGGTACGGTCAGGTCCACCCCGGCGAGGGCGGACACTCGGCCGTACCGCTTGATCACGCCACTGACCACGACCTCACTCATGTCGGCCTCCACTTCGCTACGTTCCGACCCGGGACGGCGGCACGCTGTGCCGACGGTTCGCTGGCTGGTGTGCGGTCATGGCCGCTCCTCCCGGTCGAGCAGCCCGCTGCGGGCGACCAGCCACCAGGTGGGCAGGGCCGAGACCACCACCAACAGCACGGCATAGGGTGCCGCCGCCGCGTAGGCGCCGACCGCCGTGCTGGTCCACAACTCGGTGGCCAGGGTGTCCGTGCCGGTGGGACGCAGCAGCAGGGTGGCGGGAAGCTCCTTCATGCCGGTGAGGAACACCAGCGCCGCACCGGCGCCGATGCCCGGCAGGATCAGCGGCAGGGTCACCGTCCGCAGGACCGTCCACGGCCCGCGACCGAGTGAGCGCGCCACCTCCTCCAGCCGGGCGGGGGACTGGGCGGCGGCGCTGGCCACCGCGCCGACCGCCAGCGGCAGGAACAGCGTGGCGTACGCCAGGGCCAGCAGCCACCGGGTCTGGTAGAGCGGATACGCCACGTTGATCCCGAAGAAGATCAGGGAGAGCCCGACGACCACACCGGGCAGCGCGTAACCGAGGTACGCCAACCGGTCCAGCGCGGTCGTCAGCGGGCCCGGCGCACGGGCCGCGAGCAGGCCGAGGGGCAGCGCCAGCAGCATGGTCAACGCGGCACCGGCCAGCGACACGGTCAGCGAGTTCCCGGCGGCGGTGAGCACCTCGGGCAGCGCCCCCGGGCGGGACGTGCCGGCGACGAGCCGCCGCCCCAGACTGACCGCCGGCACACCCAGCGCCAGTACGGCGACAGCGAGCAGAGCGGCGATGGCCGGCCAGCGCGCCGGACCGAGCGACAACCGGGGCACCGGGCGACGCGCGCCGGAAAGTCGTGCGTACTGGGCTCCGCGACGGCGGGTGGCGGTCTCGCCGGCCAGCAGCAGCACGGTCAGCGCGACCAGCACGCTGGAGAGCACCAACGCCCCGGTGCGGTCGAAGCCCAGTTCGAGGGCGACGAAGATGGCTCGGGTGAAGGTCTCCGCGCGCAGGATGGAAACCGCGCCGAAGTCGGAGAGCACGTACAGCGCGACCAGCAACGCCCCGGCGGCGGTGGCGGGCCGGATCTGTCGCAGCGTGACGGCGGTGAAGGTGCGCCATCCACCGCGTCCCAGGGACCGGGACACCTCCTCCTGCGCGGGATCCGCCCCGCGTAGCGCGGCGGCCACCGGCAGCAGCACGTATGGATAGGAACAGAGGGTGAGGACCAGGGCCGCCGGCCAGAAGCCCTCCAGCCGGGGAGCGGCCGAGACCCAGGCGAACGCGGCGATGTAGGTGGGGACCGCCAGCGGTAGCGCTGCCAGCACGGCGAACAGCCGCCGTGCGGGAAGGTCGGTACGGGTGACCAGGAAGGCGGTGCCGACGCCGAGCAGTACGCAGGCGATCGTGACCACGCCGGCCAACCCGAGACTGCGTAGGGCGAGTAGACCGACCCGCTCGGTCCAGAGTTCGGCGACGATGCGGTCCCCGCCGGCCTCGGCGGTGCGTACCCCGAGGTAGGCGAGCGGGATCAGGGCCACCGCCACGGCGGCGGTGGAGGCGGCCAACAGCGCGGGGCGGGGGGCCAGCCGTGGTAGCCGGCCGGAGACGACCGACAGGGCCGACCGGATACCGGGCGGCCCTGCGGTGGTCGGCGGAGTGGTCAGGGGACCAGCCCCGAATTCTTGATCATGGTCACGGTGGCGTCCAGCGTGTCGAGGTCGTTCAGGTCGACCTCGGGCACGGACAGGTCGGCCAGCGGCGGCACGTACGCCGGACCCGGCACACCGGAGATCACCGGGTACTCGAACGTCTGCTCGGCGAAGTAGGTCTGCGACTCCGTGCTGAGCAGGAAGTCCACGAACTGCTGCACGTCCGGGTCGGTGGCGGCACCCTTGAGCACGCCCACGCCCGCCACGTTGACCAGGGCGCCGGTGTCGCCGCCGGGGAAGAAGTGCAGCTTGGCCTTGAGCTGCTCCGGGGTGGTGCCCTGCTCCTTGGCGAGCTCACCGAGGTAGTAGTGGTTGACCAGGCCGACCGCCACGACGCCGTTGTTCACGTCTTCGACGATCTTGCCGTTGCCGTCGCGGATCTGCGGATCGTTGGCCCGGAGCCCGGCCAGGAACTCCTCCGCCCGGGCGTCACCGTGCTGCACCCGGATCGCGGTGACGAACGCCTGGAACGAGGCGTTGGTCGGGGCCACCGCGACCTTGCCCTTCCAGGCCGGATCGACCAGGTCGAAGACGGACCTGGGCAACTGGTCGGCCGGGACCAGATCGGGGTTGTAGATCAGGACCCGCGCTCGGGCGCTCACGCCGACCCACTCGCCGGAGCCCGCCCGGTAGGTCTGCGGCACCTGGGACGTGGTCGCCTCGGGCAGCGTGCTGAACATCCCCCGCTTGGCGACGGTGCCGAGGGCGCCTGCGTCCTGCGCGAAGAACACGTCGGCCGGGGACTTGTCGCCCTCTTCGACGAGTTGGGCGGCGAGCTGCGCGGTGCTGGCGTACCGCGGCTGCACGGTGATGCCGGTCTGCGCGGTGAACTTCTCCAGCAGTGGCGCGACCAGCTTCTCACTGCGTCCGCTGTAGACGGTGATCTGCTTGTCGCCCTTGTCGTCGGATCCGGCATTCTCGTCCCCGCCCGAACCACAGGCGGCCAAGCCGAGAACGAGCAGGCTGGCGGTGAGCAAAGCGCCTGTGGCGCGATGGGTGACTGGCACGGTGAACCCCTCTTCCGGTCAAGACGACCGACGGGAAGTTAGCACAGGCTTACCTAACTTGTCATCGTGTGAGTGGCGGATCACGCCCCACCCCCCGCGACCAGGCAGGATGTGGGCATGACACTCGTACTGCCCATCGACCCGGAGGCGAACCGACTACTGACCCGCGACCCGTTGGCCCTGCTGATCGGCATGGTGCTCGACCAGCAGGTCTCGATGGAGAAGGCGTTCTCCTCGCCTTACGTGCTGGCCGAGCGGCTCGGCCACGACCTGGACGCCCGGGAATTGGCCGAGTTCGACCCGGAAGCCCTGGTGGCGATCTTCGCCCGACCGCCCGCGTTGCACCGGTTCCCCAAGGCGATGGCGGCCCGCGTACAGCAGGTCTGTCGGGTGTTGGTCGAGCGCTACGACGGCGACGCCGCCCACCTGTGGGCGGACCTGGAGGACGGCCGTGACCTGCTCAAGCGGGTCACCGCCCTGCCCGGATTCGGTCGGCAGAAGGCACAGATCTTCGTCGCGCTGCTCGGCAAGCGCTTCGACGTGCGACCGCCGGGCTGGCGGGAGGCGGCCGGCGACTACGGCGATCCGGATGCCCACCGGTCCGTCGCCGATGTCACCGATGCCGAGTCACTGCGCCTGGTTCGGGAGTACAAACAGCAGATGAAGGCGGCGAAGGCGAGCGCGGGCTGACCCGCCACCGCATCAGGTCCGAGCATGCCAGCTGGCGATCCACGCAGGTCGGTGTGCGGGACCGGCGTCAGGTCAGGCGGCGCTCGGGTGGGCGAGGGAGGCGATCGCCCGCCGGACGTCGGCCAGCGAGACGGTCGCCGAGTCGTCCAGGTCGGCCAAGCCCGCCTCGATCCACTGCCGCATCAACGTCGTCACGCCGATGCCTCGGGCGTCGGCGGCGGCCCGGACCCGTTCGTACGTCTCCAGGGGCAGCCGGACCGACCGGCTGACCATCGGAGTCTCGGTGTCGGGGACCGGCAACTCCACCGCCTGACTCTCGTCGATCAGATCGGCGATCCGGTCGCCGCCGCCGTGGAACTGCTTGGTCGCGTCGTGACGGTTCATCGTCACCGCCTCCTCGTCTCCGGAGATTTCCGCACGGCCTCGTCGTAGCGTTTGGCCTCGACGTCGCTCAACTCGCGGGCGGCGAGCACGTCCCAGTCGTTGTCGACGCCGTCGGCCTCGGCGAGCAGCACGGCCACCCGGCGGCCACGGGCGGTGGGGGCGTAGACCACCATCACGTCGTCACCGAGATGGCGCATCACCCGCCGGTCGCTGTGCAGCGCCTCCCAGACTTCCCCCGGCGTGACGTCGTAGACCCGCAGATTGGCCAACGCCTCGTCGGTGAAGCTGAACCTGCTGCCCACGCGGCGAGCGTACCACGCACGTAACACGAATCCCCCGTCGACGAATTTCGTCGCTCACCCGGTGTGGGTGACAGGATGGGGGTGACCCCTCCGGAGGAGGTAACACGGTGAAGCGTCAGGCGTACCAGCCGATCCTCATCACCGACGCCTCGCGCAGCCAGGACGATCAGTTGACCAGTCGGCAGCGGCGTTACGTCGTGATGATGGGTGTCCGCGTCGCCTGCGTGATCGCCGGTGCCGTCCTGGTCGGCGTGGGAGCACCCATGCTCTGGCTCTGGCTGCCCCTGGTCGCGCTGGGCAGCGTGCTCATCCCGTGGCTCGCGGTGCTGCTGGCCAACGACCGGCCACCCAAGGAGCAGCACCGCCTGGCGAACCGCTTCTCGGCACGATCGGCCACCGAGGCGGCGCCGCCCCCGATGAGCCTCAGCGCCGAGGAGCGGCCACACAAGATCATCGACGCCGAGCCCTGACCGTCGGCAGCTCAGCGAGCCGGTCGGGCACCGACCTGCGTCACCGCCGCGGCACCGAGATCCGCCGCCCGGGCCAGGGCCGCCGCCGGCGTCGCCCCGGATAGCCAGGCGGCCAGCAGGCCCGCCGCGAAGGCGTCACCGGCTCCGGTCACGTCTCGCACCGTCACCCGGTGGGCCGGTGAGGTGATGATCGCGGCGTCCCGGTCGACCCAGATCGCACCGGCAGAGCCGCGCTTGACCACCACGCGACGAGCCGTGGCGACCAGCGCCCGCCCCTGCGCCGCCGGTTCGAGCCCCCCGGCCAGCACCGTGGCCTCGTCGACGTTGACCAGCAGCAGGTCGACCTCGCGTACCCACTCCAGGAACGCCGCCGTCCCGGCCGCCCGCAGCGGTGCCGCCGAGGCCGCGTCGACGCTGGTGGTGAGCCCGCGCTCGCGAGCGCCGGCCAGCGCCCGCAGACCGGCTGGTCGCGACTGCGCGTCCAACAGGGTGTACCCGGACAGGTGCAGGTGCGTCGCGTCCGGTGTACCGGCCAGCGCCGCTTCCACGTGCCCGGGACTCAGCCGTACGTTGGCCCCACGCTCGGTGACCATCGTCCGTTCGTCACCGGCGGCCAGCACGATCACCGTGCCGGTGGCGGCTCCGGCGACCCGCTCCACCGCGCAGTCGACGCCGGCGGCAGCCAGCTCCGCCACCCGGTCATTCCCGGCGACATCATCGCCGACCGCCCCCACCAGGGTCACCGGTACGCCCTGGGCAGCCAGCCAGGACGCGGTGTTGGCCGCCTGCCCGCCACCGGTGGACCTGATCGCCGCCGAGGTGTCGGAACCGGGCGCCAACGGTCCGGCGAGCACCGCCACCACGTCGGTGACCACGTCGCCGACGACCAGCACCCGGCCGGTGCCGCCGTGGCGTGCGTTCACGCCGACGGGTCGGCCCGGCGCTGGGCGGCGGCGACCGCGATCCGGGCGGCAAGATCGGCGTTGCGCAGAATGATCCGGACGTTGACCGCCAGGCTGGCACCCGCCGTGGCGGAGTGGAAATGCGCCAGCAGGTACGGCGTGACGGCCTTGCCGGTCACCCCGTCGCGCTCCAGCAGGGCCAGGCCCTCGGCGAGGGTGAGGTCGTGCAGATCCGGGTCGAGCTGCTCGTCCGGAGGGAGCGGGTTGGCGACGATCAGCCCGCCGTGGTGCGCGCGGTGCTGCTCGCGGGCGGCCAGCACGTCGGCGATCTGCTCCGGGGAGTCGACCGACCAGTCGAGGTCGAAGCCGCCGTCGGTGATGAAGAAGCCCGGGAACCGGCGGGTCCGGTAGCCGACCACGGCCACTCCGAGGGTCTCCAGCCGTTCCAGCGTGGCACCCACGTCGAGGATCGACTTGACCCCGGCGCAGACCACCGCGATCGGGGTACGGGCCAGGGTGACCAGGTCGGCCGACTCGTCGAAGGTCTGCGCCGCCTCACGGTGCACCCCGCCCAGCCCGCCGGTGGCGAACACGCCGATGCCCGCCGCGGCGGCCACGGCACTGGTCGCGGCCACGGTGGTGGCACCGTCCGCACCGGTCGCGGCAGCCACCGCGAGATCGCGTACGGAGAGTTTGGTCACACCGTCGGCGGTGGCCAGTCGGGTCAGCTCGTCGTCATCGAGCCCCACCACGAGTTCCCCGGCGACCATGCCGATGGTGGCCGGGACCGCGCCCGCGTCCCGGACGGCCTGTTCGATCTCCCGGGCGACCCGAAGATTGTCCGGCCGGGGGAGGCCGTGCGAGACGATCGTGCTCTCCAGAGCGACCACAGGGCCCTGCTCGCGCAGCGCTCGGGCCACCTCGGTGCCGTAGCGAAGATGAAAGTCGGTCACAACCGCTCACCGTACGCCCGCCACACGGGTCACCTCAGGTGGACCGGGTAAGGGTGACCTGCCAGACTTGTCAGCCGGAGGTGCAGACGTGACTACACAGGTCCTCGAACGTCCCGAGCTCAAGGACGCCGACACCGGTCCGGAGATGTTCCATTACGTCCGGAAGGAAAAGATCGCCGAGAGTGCCGTCATGGGCACCTTCGTCGTGGCGCTGTGCGGGGAGACGTTCCCGGTGACGAAGACGCCCAAACCCGGTTCGCCGGTCTGCCCGAAGTGCAAGGAGATCTACGACTCGTACCGCGAGTGAGATCCTCGGCCCGCGCGACGGCCCGCGTAACCTGCGGCGGTGACCACCTCCACCGCCCTGCTCCTGGCTGACCTGGCCGGAGTCGCGGTCTTCGCCGCCTCGGGCGCCTCCGCGGCAGTGGCCAAACGACTCGACCTGTTCGGCGTGGTCTTCGTCGGCTTCGTCGCGGCCCTCGGTGGCGGAATCGTCCGGGACCTGGTCATCGACGAGGTCCCACCGCTGGCCTTCGGCGACTGGCGCTACGCGGGGACCGCTGCGGCGACCGCTGCGGCGATCTTCTGGCTGCATCCGCAGTTCGCCCGGCTGCGCACCACCGTTCTGGTGCTGGACGCGGCCGGGCTCGGCCTGTTCACCGTCGTCGGCACCCTCAAGGCCCTCGACGCCCACGTGCCGCCGGTCGGCGCCTGCCTGATCGGCATGATCACGGCGATCGGTGGCGGACTCGTCCGCGACCTGCTCACCGGCGAGATCCCGGTGGTCCTGCGGCGGGAGATCTACGCCGTCGCGTCGCTGGTCGGTTCGATCATGGTGGTGCTGCTCAACGCCCTCGGCCACACCGGGCCGATCCCGCTCACCGCCGCAGCCGTGCTGGTCTTCGGCGTACGCCTGGTGGCCCTGCGGCGGCGCTGGTCGGCGCCGGTGGCGACGACGCGTCCGCCGCACACCGGACTGTCCGGGCCGTCGCCGGAGTGAACCCTCAGTGGCGAAGGGCACCCGTGACGGGTGTGGCGTCGCGTCGGCACCCCAGCGGGCCCTGGTTATGCTGAGTCGGCCTTCGCGGCTCGGCTGCGCGGAGGCATTTTCGTGGGGCGACCGCCATCGCCCGGCCCGGGTCCGCGGGCCTGCGGCCGGGACATCCCGTTCGGCCGGAGAGGAGCGAACACGTGGCAGTCCGGACGCCGGCACTCGAAACGTTTCCGCCCCTGCGCGCCTGGCAGCGCAAGGCCCTGGTGGAGTACCTGCGTCGGCGCAGCGAGGACTTCACGGCGGTCGCCACCCCCGGGGCCGGCAAGACCACCTTCGCCCTGCGGATCGCCGCCGAACTGCTCGCCGACGGCAGCGTCGAGGCGGTCACGGTGGTCGCGCCGACCGAGCACCTGAAGACGCAGTGGGCGGAGTCCGCCGCCCGGGTGGGCATCCAACTCGACGCCGCGTTCCGCAACGCCGACCTGCACTCCTCGGCGGACTTCCACGGTGCGGTCGTCACCTACGCGCAGGTCGGGATGGCCCCACAGGTGCACCGGCGGCGCACCATGACCCGACGCACCCTGGTCATCCTCGACGAGATCCACCACGCCGGTGACTCGCGTACCTGGGGTGACGGGGTGAAAGCGGCCTTCGAGCCTGCGGTACGCCGCCTGATGCTGACCGGCACGCCCTTCCGCTCCGACGACAACCCCATCCCGTTCGTCAGCTACGAGCGGGGCGACGACGGCCTGCTGCGCTCCCGCGCCGACTCGGTGTACGGCTACAGCGACGCGTTACGCGACGGCGTGGTGCGGCCGGTGCTGTTCCTGGCGTACTCGGGGGAGACCCGGTGGCGTACCAACGCCGGGGAGGAGCTGGCGGCCCGGCTGGGCGAGCCGATGACCCAGGATCTCATCGCCCAGGCCTGGCGCACCGCCCTGGACCCGGCCGGCGACTGGATGCCCCAGGTGCTGCGGGCGGCCGACGCCCGGCTGACCGTGCTGCGGGAGGCGGGCATGCCGGACGCGGGCGGCCTTGTCATCGCCAGCGACCAGCAGGCGGCCCGCTCGTACGCCAAGCTCATCGAGCAGGTGACGGGGGAGAAGGCGGCGGTCGTACTCTCCGACGACGTGGGCGCTTCCGCCCGGATCGCGACGTTCGCGGCGTCTCAGCAACGGTGGCTGGTGGCGGTGCGGATGGTGTCCGAAGGCGTCGACATCCCCCGGCTGGCCGTCGGCGTATACGCGACCAGCGCCAGCACCCCGCTGTACTTCGCACAGGCGATCGGGCGTTTCGTCCGGGCCCGGCGGCCCGGGGAGACCGCGTCGGTCTTCCTGCCCAGCGTGCCGCACCTGCTCGGGCTGGCCAGCGAGATGGAGGCCGAGCGGGACCACGTGCTCGGCAAGCCCAAGGACCGCGAGGGCTTCGACGACGACCTGCTGGAGCGGGCCCAACGTGACGAGCAGGCCAGCGGCGAACTGGAGAAGCGGTTCGCCGCGCTGTCGGCCACCGCCGAACTGGACCAGGTGATCTTCGACGGCGCCTCGTTCGGTACGGCGGCCCAGGCCGGCACTCCCGAGGAAGAGGAGTACCTGGGCCTGCCCGGCCTGCTCACCTCGGAGCAGGTGGCGTCGTTGCTCGCCAAGCGGCAGGCCGACCAGCTCGCCGCCCAGCGCCGCCGGGCTGCCGAGCGGCGGACGGAGTCAGCGCCGCCCGCCTCCGCTCCGGCGGCCCCGATGAGCGCCGCCCAGCGCCGGGTGGCCCTGCGTCGGCAGCTGAACGCCCTGGTCGCGGCCCAGCACCACCGCACCGGTCAGCCCCACGGCAAGATCCATGCCGAGCTGCGCCGCATCTGCGGCGGCCCGCCCAGCGCCCAGGCCACCATCGAGCAGCTCGAAGAACGCATCGCCACCGTCCAAACCCTCTAACTTTCCCTGTTGATCAAGAAGTTTTGGTCGCGGAAGCGCTTCCGCGACCAAAACTTCTTGATCAACACGTGGGGGCGGGGGCGGGGGGTGGGTGTGGGGAGGCGGCCGGAGGCATCATGGGGATGCCTCCGGCCGCCTTTAGGTCGGGTTACTGAGCCCCTCAGTTGGCCATCAGGTCGGCGCCGCGCCAGGTGAACTCCGGATCCGTCGCGTACCGTACCGTGATCTTGACGAGATCCTCGGCGTACTTGTTGGCGTGGTGTCCACAGAACACCAGCTCACTGCCACCCGCGAGGGTGACTCGAAGCTTGCCAGCGGCATTACAGCGGTCGCACCGTTCATCGGCGGCCGGGGGGCTCACCGTCTCGGGCGGCGGCGTGAGGGTCGGGGTCATCGCCTTCCTCCTCTGGTCGTCACCGATGAACACTCTCTTCGGTCTTGGTCACCTATCGTGCAACATCCTTGCCGGGCCTCGCCTTCCCTGTGTGCCCGCGGGGGACCGAGGTCACACATGGCACGGACAGTGTGCCGTGCAACAAGGGTGCCACGTCAACGATCACATTCGTGCAACCGCCTGATCACCATCCGACGTTGTACATCTGGTGGTCAAACAGGCACGATCAGTTGACGGACGCGGATCAGTCGAGGTAATCGCGGAGCACCTGGGAACGGGACGGATGCCGGAGCTTGGACATCGTCTTCGACTCGATCTGCCGGATCCGCTCACGGGTCACGCCGTAGACCTGCCCGATCTCGTCCAGCGTACGGGGCTGGCCGTCGGTCAGCCCGAACCGCAGGCGTACCACGCCCGCCTCACGCTCGGACAACGTCTGCAACACCTGCTGAAGCTGATCCTGGAGCAGGGAGAACGAGACCGCGTCGACGGCGACCACCGCCTCCGAGTCCTCGATGAAGTCACCGAGCTGGCTGTCACCCTCGTCACCGATGGTCTGGTCGAGCGAGATGGGCTCCCGGGCGTACTGCTGGATCTCCAGCACCTTCTCCGGTGTGATGTCCATCTCCTTGGCCAGTTCCTCCGGCGTGGGCTCCCGGCCCAGATCCTGGAGCAACTCGCGCTGAATCCGGCCCAGCTTGTTGATCACTTCGACCATGTGGACCGGGATGCGGATGGTGCGGGCCTGGTCTGCCATGGCGCGGGTGATGGCCTGGCGGATCCACCAGGTGGCGTAGGTGGAGAACTTGTAGCCCTTGGTGTAGTCGAATTTCTCGACGGCGCGGATGAGGCCGAGGTTGCCTTCCTGGATGAGGTCGAGGAAGGCCATGCCACGGCCGGTGTACCGCTTGGCCAACGAGACGACCAGGCGGAGGTTCGCCTCCAGCAGGTGGTTCTTGGCCCGCTCGCCGTCCCGGGAGATCCACAGCAGGTCGCGCTGCATGTCCCGGGCGAGCTTCTCCTCACCCTCGTCGGCGGCCCGCAGACGCTCCGCGGCGTAGAGCCCGGCCTCGATCCGCTTGGCCAGCTCCACCTCCTGCTCGGCGTTGAGCAGCGGGACCTTGCCGATCTGCTTGAGGTACGCCCGGACAGAGTCCGCCGAGGCGGTCAACTCGGCGTCCCGGCGCGCCTGCTTCAGCGCCTCGGACTCTTCGTCGTCCCACTCGAAGTCGTTGTCGGTGGCGGAGTTCGCCGCGTCGGCGGCGGCGGCCTGGGCCAGCTCCGCCGGCTCCTCGACCACCACGTCCTCGATCTCGGCGGCGAGTTCCTCGGGGTTGACCTCGCCCTCGGCGGCGGCACCGCCCGCGGCGGCGGCACCGCCCGCGGCGGCCTTGCCGGACTTCGCCGCGCCCGCCGCAGCGGCCACGGTGGCCTTGGTGGCCCGGGTGGACTTCTTCGCCGGCGCGGCGGCCTTGGCGGCCACCTCCGCGGTGGTGCCGGCCGCCTTACGCGAGGTCGCCTTGCGCGGCGCCGGCGCCGGTGCCTCCTCGGCGGCTGGCGCCTGCTTCGGGGCGGAAGCGGCTGCCTTCTTGGTGGTCTTGGCGGTGGTGGCTCGGGACGCTGGGGTGGCGGACCGGGCGGCGGCGACCCGTCGGCGGGTGCTGGCCGAGCCGTCGACCACGACGGTTACCCCGGCCTCGGAGAGCGCCCGCAGGATCTTCTTGGCCTGGGCCGGAGTCACCTCGGCGGACTCGACGGTGCGCGCGAGCTGGGCCGACGTGAGCTGGCCGCCGGCGCTCTGCGCGTGGGCGATCAGGGTGTCGGTGAGCGAGCGAACGTCGGCGCCGGTCTGGCGGGGTTCTGTCACGAATGACCTTCCGGAGGCGAAGAGCGAGCACGGCCGGGTTCGTCCGACGCAGCGTAGGGCACCGCGCCGAGCGATGTGGTTGAGGAACCCCCGTGTCCCGGGCCGGCCGGGTGTCGGGCGGCCCGTGGCGCGTGGGCAGGGGTGAATTGTAACGCCGTCTGCGGCCATCATCCTGCGCCGCACGGCTGATCGACGGTCGGGACCGCCGATTCGGTGCACATTTGGACTTTGTAAGGATGATACCCGCGCGAAAGCCGGATACCTGGCCGTGTGGGAAGGGGACGGATGACAGACCGTTCGGTGCCATCGCCACCGGAACTGCTGGAGGTCGCGATCGAGGTTGCCCGGGATGCGGCGGCCACCGCGTACCGGATGCGCACCGAGGGCGTCGCGGTCGAGGCGACCAAGAGCACCGTCACCGACGTGGTGACCGCGGCCGACCGGGCCGTGGAGCGCCAGATCATCGCCGAACTGCGCCGGCTACGGCCGGAGGACGCCGTGCTCGGCGAGGAGTACGGCGCGGCGGGCGGGGACGGCCCCCGGCCCCGGGTGCGGTGGATCGTCGACCCGATCGACGGCACCGTCAACTACCTGTACGGGCTGACGCACTGCGGCGTGTCGATCGCCGCGGAGGTGGACGGCGAGGTGGTGGCGGGTGTCGTACGCAACATCCACACCGGCGAGGAGTGGACCGCGACCGTCGGCGGGGGCGCCTGGCGCGACGGCCGGCGGTTGCGCTGCTCCACCGAGACCGATCTCGGTCAGGCGTTGGTGATCACCGGTTTCGGGTACGCCGCCGCCCGCCGGGTCCACCAGGCCCGGGTGGTCGCCGAACTGATCCCGCACGTACGCGACATCCGTCGCCTCGGTGCCGCCTCCGTCGACCTCTGCCTGGTCGCCGAGGGACGGGCGGACGCCTACTACGAGAAGGGCCTGGCCGCCTGGGACCAGGCCGCCGGGGTGCTGGTGGCCACCGAGGCGGGCGTACGGGTAGGCGGGCTCAAGGGGCTGGATCCGGGCCCCGAGATGGTCATCGCCGCCGCGCCGGCCCTGTTCGACGCGCTGCACGACCACCTCGCCGCGTTGGACGCCTCCGGCGGCCCCTGACCGAGGGGTGGGCGTCCGACGGGCCCTGTGGCCGGGTCGGGGTTGGTGCGGGACAACGCCGGGTCGGGCTCGGTGCGGGGCGGCCCGACGGGCCGGGTCGGTCAGTCGTCGACCACCATCGGGCAGGAGCCCGGCGGGGCGACCGGGGCGCCGAGGTCGCCGAGGGACTGGTTGACCTCGGTGGTGGTGGCCAACTGCTGGAAGCTGCTGCCCAGCACCACGTCGACGATGTCGTCCTCGCGCTTGGGGTTGTACTCCAGCTCGGCGTTGCCGAGGAAGTACGCCCGCAGCAGGTGCGCCGAGCCGACCCCCTTCGGGCCGTAGCGCAGGACCGCCACGTCGTCGATCTTCTTCTTCTGGTTGGCTTCCTTCTGGACCTGGAAGTCACGGTTGCGGAAGTCGTCACCGACGTTGGCGGCCAGCCCGGGGCGATCCGTGCCGTTGAGCACATTGATCTTGACGTCCTTGTGGTCCCGCAAGGTGACGTCGGCACGCGGCCAGTCTTCCGGGCAGCCCTCGCCGACACCGGCGTTACCCTGAGTGTCCTTGACCAGGGCAATGACCACGAAGACCAGGGCGACCACCGCCAGCATGCCGACGATTACGAGTGCTCGCACTCGCGCAAAGCTCATCAGGGCGCTCCCGGGCGATGGTGGGTGGCGGCGGCCGGCGGTCGGACCGTCCGCTGACCGTCGGATACGCCGCTGAGGTTAACGGGTGTCCGACGGTCGCGTGGAAACAGTCCGACATACCGGCGCGCCATCGGAGAACGGGGTAGTACTACCCCTATCTTCGTGTCGCCTGAGTCACATTGGGAACAACTTCCCGTGCAGGGGCGTACATCTCAGCCACGAGGGCGGTATACATGCCTCGCCCAAAGGGGGGGTAGGGTTCCGCGCTCGCCGGGGAGATCCTCTGGCGGTCTGGTCCGAGCGGTCGTCGGGTCAGGTGGCCGACACTTGCGGTGGCCGGCCAGCGGAACCGAAACAGCGTCGTCCGGCGTTACAACCGGAAGCGACAACATCGAAATGGGAGAGTGAACCGATGGCCACCGACTACGACGCCCCGCGCCGCGACGAGGTCGACCTCGGCGAGGACAGCCTGGAAGAGCTCAAGGCCCGGCGCGTCGACTCACAGTCGGGCGCCGTGGACGTCGACGAGGCCGAAGTGGCTGAGAGCTTCGAGTTGCCCGGCGCCGACCTTGCCGACGAGGAACTGACGGTCAAGGTGCTACCGATGCAGCAGGACGAGTTCCGCTGCGCCCGTTGCTTCCTCGTGCACCACCGCAGCCAGTTGGCGGTGGAGCGCAACGGCGAGCTGATCTGCCGAGAGTGCGTCTGAGAAGCAGGGCGACGACCACGACCACGGCGGCGACTCCACTGGGGAGTCGCCGCCGCCCGGCTCAGCGAGCGCCGCGCCGCGCAACCTGGTTGACTCGTTAGTCATGAGCGAGCGAATCGGCGGGCTCGGCGTCGTGATGCGGCCATGAGCGAGCACCACGCGCGTGCCGAGGACGGCACCGACGAGCTGGGGAAGACGGTCGCCGCGCTGACCGCCGACGAGATCGAGCCGGCGAAGCGGCGTCAGTTGCTCGGCCGGCTGGTCGGGCAGGCCCGGTCCCGAGGGATCGGCGACCTGTTCAAGCCACGGGCCGCGCTGCGCTGGATGGTGGAGACCGTCGCGGAGATCGCTCCACACGTACCGGTCCGTGACCTGGCCACCCTGCGTCGGCACTTTCCCGGCCTGGAAGGCGAGGACCTGGCCGACCGACTGGTCCGCAACGCATCCCGGGCCACGGCGGGGGTCGGTGCCGCCGGCGGTGGGGCCTCGGCGGTGCAGTGGACGGTCGCCCCGAGCCTGCTGTCCGCTCCGGTGCTGCTCGCGGCCGAGACGGTCGCCGTGGTGGCGGTGGAGCTGAAGCTGACCGGCGAGCTGCACGAGGTGTACGGCGTACCGCTGCCGGCCGGCGGCACCGAACGGGCGATCGCGTTGGTGCACGCCTGGGCGAGTCAGCGGGGAGTCAACCCGATGATGCCCGGGGTCGGCGTGGGCGCGGTGCTGGGTACGGCCGCCCGCAACGAGCTGCGGGAGACGCTGCTCAAGCGCTTCGGTCGCAACCTCACCACGCTGGGCCCGTTCCTGACCGGCGCGGCCGTGGCGAGCTACCTCAACCGGCGGGCCACCCGGTCCCTGGCCGACCAGCTCCGCACCGACCTGCGCCGGCAGCGACGGAGTCTGCCCGGTGCGCCACCCACCCCACCTGCCCTGCCGGGCTCCTGAGCGCCGGGGCGGCGTGCCGCAGCCGCAGGGCCGTCTCGCTCCGGTCAGCGCGCCGCGTCCCGCGCCGCCAGCAGGGCCTCGGCCAGCTCGACCGGATGTCGGGAGCTGACCACCCAGAACGGCGTGGGGTCGGCCGGATCGTTGAGGATCACCTGGACGGCCCCGGGGATCCACGGCCGCTGCACGACGAACGCCAGCGGGTCAGCGCCGACACCGAGCACCTCGCGCCGCCCCTCGGCGTCCAGGGCGATGGCGTCGGCGACGAACCGGACGGGCAGCCGGGCGTCGTCGACCCGCAACTCCCCGTCGGCCACCGCGATCCGAATCCGGCTCAGCCATGCCAGCCCGGCGACGGCGGCCGGAAGCAGCACCGCGAACGGCAGCCAGGCGCGTACGCCGGACCCGCCCATCCACACCTCCACCGCGAGCAGCGCGGCGGCGGCCAGCCCGGCGAGCCACATCCACCAGGGCAGACGCATTCGCTCGGCGTACGTCGGGGGTGCCGTGACGGACGAAGGTGGCGGTGACTGGCTCACTCGTGCCAGGGTACGGCGCGCCGACCCCCGGGTACCGGGCAGGATGGCAGGGTCACCCCCAGCGGAACCGACGAAAGAGGGACATCGTGACCGACGTGGTGCCCGTGCCGGTCCGGCGGCTCGACCCCGAGCTGCCGCTGCCGGCGTACGCCCATCCCGGTGACGCCGGTGCCGACCTGGTGGCGGCCGTGGACGTGGAGCTGCCCCCCGGCGGCCGGGCGCTGGTGCCGACCGGGGTGGCGATCGCGCTGCCCGAGGGGTACGTGGGCCTGGTGCATCCCCGATCGGGGCTTGCCGCCAGACTCGGCGTGACGGTGCTCAACGCGCCCGGTACGGTCGACGCCGGCTACCGGGGTGAGATCCTGGTCAACCTGATCAACCATGATCGGGCCGCGTCGGTGAAGATCGCCCGGGGCGACCGGATCGCACAGCTGGTTGTGCAACGGGTGGAACGGGCGATCTTCCAGCCGGTGGCCGAGCTGCCCGCGTCGGGGCGTGGGACCGGTGGGCACGGCTCCACCGGCGGCCACGCCGGGCTGGTACCACCGCCGGCCATGGACGGCGCGAACGGACACGATGGCACCGTGAGTGCGAACAGCGGAGGTTGGACGCAGTGATCTTCTCCCGAAAGCGGGCTGCGGGACGGCACGCCCTTGACGAGCGGGCGACCGTGCCCGAGGCCGCCCCGTCGGAACCGGAGCGGCCGGCGCGTGGGCCGTACGACATCACCGAGGCCCCGGAGGGGGTGCAGCGGCTCGACCTGGGCAGCCTGCAGATCCCGGCGGTGCCCGACGTCGAGGTGCGGGTGCAGGCCGACCCGCAGGGAGTGGTCCAGCAGGTGGTGCTGGTGCACGGCCAGAGCGCCCTGCAACTCGGTGCCTTCGCCGCCCCACGTTCCGAGGGGATCTGGGACGAGGTACGCGAGGAGATCCGCCAGTCGCTGTTCGCCGACGGCGCCGCCGCGCAGGAGGTCGAGGGTGAGTACGGCACGGAGCTGCACGCCCGGGTACGCACCGACGACGGCCTGACCGACCTGCGGTTCGTCGGCATCGACGGCCCGCGCTGGATGGTCCGGGCGGTCTACCAGGGGGCCGCGGCCACCGATCCGGCCGCCGCCGGTCCGTTGGCCCGCTGCCTGGACGGGCTGGTCGTCGACCGGGGGATGGAGGCCAAGCCGGTACGCGAGCCGCTGCCGCTGCGGTTGCCGCGCGAGGCGGCGGAGCAGGCCGCGACGACCGGTGAACGGTCCGACGCGGCGTCGACGCCCGGCCGCTGAGCGTTCCTCGGAAACCCGGTGTCAGCCCGGCCGCACGGCGCTTCCGGTCCGCCGGAAGCGCCCGTTCCGGCGTACGCTGGCGGGTATCCTCGCGGCTGCCGTCCGCGGGCGGTTGCTTCCGGTGCCTGCCGGCCGGCGTGGAGAGGGTGACGCGCAGCTCATGACCACCGACGAGGGTCAGGGTTCGCTGCGGCGGATGTTGCGACGGCTGACCGCGAGCGAGGCCGAGATCGAGGCGCAGCAGTTGCAGCGGGAGAGCGCCCGCTGTGGCGCGGTGCCGGTGCGGCACTGCACGCGGGGGCAGGTGGCGTCGGTCAGCGGTCGGCTGCGTACCGTCGTCTACACCCCTAGGACGAACCTGCCCGCGCTGGAGGCGGATCTCTACGACGGCAGTGACGTCGTGACCCTGGTCTGGCTCGGGCGGCGGCACATCGTCGGCATCGAGCCGGGGCGGCACCTGACGGCCCGGGGCCGGGTCGCGGTGCGCGACGACCGCAAGGTGATCTACAACCCGTACTACGAGCTGGAGCCGTCGAAGTGAACCTGCGGGCGTTGCGGATGGACAGCGGACGATGACGACCGGACAGCACCCGGCGACCCAGCCGGAGGCCGGGCCGGCGGACGAGGAGCGGCTGCCCACCGTCGCCGAGCAGATGGCCGACCAGCTCGGCGGCTGGCGAGGACTGGCCGAGTCCAGCATCCCGGTGGTGATCTTCGTGATCGCCAACATCGTCGGCGAGCTGCGGCCCGCCGTGATCGCGTCGGTGGCGGTGGCGGTGCTGATCGGCGGGCTGCGGCTGGCTCAGCGCCGGCCGGTGCGGCACGCGGTCAACGGCCTGTTCGGCATCGGGATCGGTGCCGCCATCGCCTGGCGCACCGGTGACGCACGCGACTTCTACCTGCCCGGCATCCTCTACGGCATCGGCTACGGTCTGGCCCTGCTGCTCTCGGCGGTGATCCGGCAGCCGCTGGTCGGCTGGATCTGGTCGGTGCTGGTGGCCAAGGGCAGCTCGCAGTGGCGCGAGGATCCGGTGCTGGTCCGCACCTTCACCAGACTGACCGTGCTGTGGGGCGTGGTGTGGCTGGCCAAGGTCGGCGTGCAGGCCGCCATCTACCTGGCGGCCCGCCGGTTCGACCAGCTCGGCGACGAGGCCGCGGCCGCCGACATGGAGACCGCCCTCGGGGTGGCGCGACTGGCCCTGGGCTACCCGCCGTACGTGCTGCTGTTGCTGATCACGGTCTGGACGGTGCGGCGGGTCACCCGCCGGACGGAGCCGCTGGCCGGCTGAGCCGCAGCGGTGGTGACCCAGGCCGGGACGGCCGCTCAGTGTGACTCGCGGGTACGCTCCACGCTGTCCGGGCCGAGCACCACCGCCCGGACGGCGTCCTCCATCTCGGCGGTGCAGACGAAGACCAGTTCGTCGCCGGCCTCGATCGGGTCGTCCGGGCTGGGCACCAGGACCCGCTTGCCGCGCAGGATCGCCACCAGCGCGGAATCCCGGGGCAGTGGAACCTCGCGCAGCGGGCGTCCGACGTAGGGCGCGGTCGGCGGCAACGTGATCTCGACCAGGTTCGCCTCGGACTGCCGGAACGTCATCAGACGGACCAGGTCACCGACGGTCACCGCCTCCTCGACCAGCGCGGCCATCACCCGTGGCTTGCTGACCGCCACGTCCACGCCCCACTGCTCGGTGAACAGCCACTCGTTCTCGGCCCGGTTGACCCGGGCGACCACCCTAGGCACCGCGAACTCGGTCTTGGCCAGCAGCGAGACCACGAGGTTGACCTTGTCGTCGCCGGTGGCCGCGACCACCACGTCGCAGTCGGCCAGCTCGGCCTCCTCCAGGCTGGCCAGCTCGCAGGCGTCGGCCAGTACCCACTGCGCCTCCGGCACCCGGGCGGGGCGGAGCATCCGGGGCTGCCGCTCGATGAGCATCACCTGGTGGCCGTTCTCGATCAGCTCCTGGGCGATGGAACGGCCCACGTTGCCGGCACCGGCGATCGCGATCCGCATGGTCACTGACCCCCTTCGGGTGTCGCCGCCACGGACGTGACCGCCGCCACCATGTCGTCGGTGACCAGCATGAAAACCTGGTCGCCCTCCTGCACCACGCTGGAGGCGGTGGGTAGCGTGCCGATGCCGAAACGGGTCAGGTACGCCACCCGGGCACCGGTCGCCTCCTCCAGATCCCGCACCGGACGGCCGATCCAGTCCTTGTGCACCGGCACCTCCACGATCGAGACGGTGCTGGTGGGGTCGCGGAAGATCTCCACGTTGCCCTCGGGCAGCAGGTGGCGCAGCATCCGGTCGGCCGTCCACCGGACGGTGGCCACGGTGGGGATGCCCAGCCGTTCGTAGACCTGCGCTCGGCGCTGGTCGTAGATGCGGGCCGCGACCCGGACCACGCCGAAGTTCTCCCGGGCCAACCGGGCCGAGATGATGTTGGAGTTGTCGCCGCTGGAGACGGCGGCGAAGGCGTCGGCCCGTTCGATGCCGGCCTGGCGCAGCACGTCGCCGTCGAAGCCCACCCCGGTGACCGTGACGCCCGTGAAGTCCGGGCGCAGCCGACGGAAGGCGTCCGCGTCCTGGTCGATGATCGCGACCGAGTGCCCCCGGGACTCCAGGCTGTGGGCCAGGGTCGAGCCGACCCGACCACAACCCATGATCACGATGTGCACGCTGCCTCCCACGGTGGTGCCGCCGCGCCTCGTCGTCTGCGAGCCTGCCACGTCCGGGCCGCAGGCGGGGACCGACGGTACTCCTGTGCTGGTGATGGCCGTGGCCGGGCACCCCACGCTCCCACCGGTGGTGGTCGTACGCTGTGCCGTTGTGGCCCGATCCACCTCGCTGCTGAAGCGGCTGCTCGTCGGCCGGCCGTTCCGGTCCGACCGGCTCAAGCACACCGTGCTGCCGAAGCGCATCGCCCTGCCCGTCTTCGCCTCGGACGCGTTGTCGAGCGTGGCGTACGCGCCGGACGAGATCCTGCTGATGCTCTCCATCGCGGGAGCCTCGGCGTTCGTGTTCTCGCCGTGGGTCGCCCTCGGCGTGGTGGTGGTCATGCTGACCGTGGTGGCCAGCTACCGGCAGAACGTGCACGCGTACCCCTCGGGCGGCGGCGACTACGAGGTGGCGACGGTCAACCTCGGCCCGCGAGCCGGGGTGGGGGTGGCCAGCGCGCTGCTGGTCGACTACGTCCTCACCGTCGCCGTGTCGGTCTCCTCCGGGGTGGCCAACCTCGGCTCGGTGATCCCGTTCGTGGGGACCCACAAGGTGCTCATCGCGGTCTCCGCCGTGGTGTTGCTGAGCGCGGTCAACCTGCGGGGGCTCAAGGAGGCGGGCAGCGCCTTCGCCATCCCGACGTACGGCTTCATGATCGTGATCATCGGGATGATCCTCACCGGGCTGGTCCGGATCGTGGTGCTCGGCGAGGAACTGCGCGCGCCCAGCGCCGACCTGGTCGTCGCCGCCGAGTGGCACGACACCACCGGCTGGGCGATGGCGTTCCTGCTGTTGCGGAGCTTCTCCTCCGGCTGCGCCGCGCTGACCGGCGTGGAGGCGATCTCCAACGGGGTGCCGGCGTTCAAGGCGCCGAAGAGTCGCAACGCCGCGACCACGCTGCTGATGCTCGGCCTGGTCTCGGTGACGATGCTGGTCGGCATCGTCTGGTTGGCGCGGCTCACCGGGCTCCAGTTCGTCGAGAACCCGGCCGTGCAGATCGTCGCCGGCCCGGACGGCTACGTGCAGAAGACCGTCACCGCCCAGCTCGGCGAGACGGTCTTCGGGTCGGGGTCGGTGCTGCTGTTCCTGGTCGTCGGGGTGACCGCCACGATCCTGTTCGTGGCCGCCAACACGGCCTTCAGCGGCTTCCCGGTGCTCGGTTCGATCCTCGCCCAGGACCGTTACCTGCCCCGACAGCTGCACACCCGGGGTGACCGGCTGGCCTTCTCCAACGGGATCCTCTTCCTGGCCGGTTTCGCGATCCTGCTGATCGTCGTTTTCCAGGCCGAGGTGACCAAGCTCATCCAGCTCTACATCGTCGGCGTCTTCGTCTCGTTCACCCTCTCCCAGGCCGGGATGATCCGGCACTGGAACCGGCTGCTGGGCCGGGAGCGGGATCCGCAGGCGCGCCGTCGGATGGTCCGCTCCCGGGCGATCAACGCCTTCGGCATGGCGATGACCGCCGCGGTGCTGGTGATCGTGCTGATCACCAAGTTCCTGCTCGGTGCGTGGATCGCCATCGTCGCGATGGGTCTGATCTACGTGTTGATGCTGGCCATCCGGCGGCACTACGACCGGGTGGCCGTCGAACTGGCCCCGGACGAGGGGCGTCCGGTGCTGCCGGCCCGCAACCACGCCATCGTGCTGGTCAGCAAACTGCACCAACCGACCCTGCGGGCGGTGGCGTACGCGCAGGCCACCCGGCCGGACACACTCACCGCGGTGACCGTGAACGTCGACGACCACGACACCCGGCAGTTGCAGGGCGACTGGGAACGACGGGACGTGCCGATCCCGTTGACGGTGATCGACTCGCCGTACCGGGAGATCACCCGCCCGATCCTGAACTACGTGGCCGGGGTGCGCCGTGCGTCACCGCGCGACGTGGTGACGGTCTTCATCCCCGAGTACGTGGTGGGACGCTGGTGGGAGAACCTGCTGCACAACCAGAGTGCGTTGCGGCTCAAGGGGCGACTGCTGTTCGAGCCGGGGGTGATGGTGACCAGCGTGCCGTGGCAGCTCGCCTCGACCGCCGGCAAGGACCTGGACCGACTGGACGCCACGCTGGGCCGTGGACCGGCCCGCGGCCCCCGGGTCACCCCGCGCGGCACCCTGCCACCCGTCGTTCCGCCGTTGGATCCGGAGCGCGACCCGATGGACGGTGAACCGCGATGAGTGAACGTCGGCGACGCGCCGAACCTGGTGAGGGAGGCGTGATCAGCGGGCTGGAGGAGGCCGAGCGGGTCGAGTTGACCGTCGCGGCGGTGGCGCCCGGTGGGCACTGCGTGGCCCGGGTGGACGGCCAGGTGGTCTTCGTCCGGCACGCCCTACCGGGTGAGCGGGTGCTGGCCGAGGTGACCGAGGTGCACCGGGGCTTCGTCCGGGCCGACGCGGTCACCGTGCTGGAGGCGGCCCCGGAGCGGGTCACCCCACCCTGCCCGTACGCGCGCCCGGGCCGCTGCGGCGGCTGCGACCTGCAACACGTCGCCCCGGACGCCCAGTTGCGCTGGAAGGAGGCGGTGGTCCGTGAGCAGCTCATCCGCCTCGGCGGCCTGGACGAGGCCGCCTGTGACGCGCTCGGCCTGCGGGTGACCGCGTTGCCCGGTGGTCCGTTGGGCTGGCGATCCCGGGTGCGGTACGCGGTCGACGCGGCCGGGCGCGCCGGGCTGCTCAAGCACCGCTCACACGAGGTGGTGCCGATCGATCGCTGCCTGATCGCCCACCCGGCCATCCAGGAGCTGCCGGTGCTCACCGCCGCCGGGGTGAGCTGGCCGGATGCCGAGGCGGTGGAGGCGGTCGCCTCCACCGGCGGGGATGTGGCGGTGACCGCCGTCGCGGCCGGGACCGCCCGTCGGGTCAGTGGCCCGGACCGGGTCCGGGAGCGGGCCGCCGGTCGGGAATGGACGGTGCCCACCTCGTCCTTCTGGCAGGTGCATCCCGCCGCTGCGGACACCCTGGTCGACGCGGTGTTGGAGCTGACCGACCCTCGGCCGGGGGAGCGGGCCTGGGATCTCTACGGTGGCGCCGGCCTGTTCGCGGCGGCGCTGGCCGCTCGGGTGGGCGAGACCGGGCGGGTCACCCTGGTCGAGGCGGCCGGTGACGGCGTCACGGCGGCCCGGGAGAACCTGCGCGACCTGCCGGTCGTGGAGGTGGTGGCGGCCCGGGTGGAGACCGCCCTGGCCCGTCGCCGGGTCACCGGCCCGGTCGACGTGGTGGTGCTCGACCCGCCCCGGACCGGGGCCGGAGCGCGGGTGGTGCGTGACGTGGTGGCCGCCGGACCCCGGACGGTGGCGTACGTGGCCTGTGACCCGGCCGCGTTCGCCCGGGATGTGCGGGTCTTCGCCGACCTGGGGTGGCGGCTGACGGCGCTGCGCGGGTACGACCTGTTTCCGATGACCCAGCACGTGGAACTGGTCGGGCTGCTCTCACCCACTCGCTGAGGTGTAAGGAAGGGACCCTTCCTATACCGCAGGCGTTAGTAAGGGGCCCTTCCTTACCAGCGGGAGGTGGGTGGGGGTCGCGCCCGGGCTGCGCGGTGTGCCAGGGCCGATAGACTCTGCGCTCATGAGTGTTGAAGAGGACACGGCCAACCACGGCCGGCTGCTGGCCACGGTGCACGGTCCCCAGGACGTCAAGCGGATGTCAGCCACCGAGCTGGAGATCCTCGCCGCCGAGATCCGTGACTTCCTGATCGCCAAGGTGTCGCGTACCGGCGGGCATATCGGGCCGAACCTGGGCGTGGTGGAACTCACCCTGGCCCTGCACCGGGTCTTCGACTCTCCCCGGGACCGGATGCTCTTCGACACCGGCCACCAGGCGTACGTGCACAAGATCCTCACCGGTCGGCAGGGCGGCTTCGACCAGCTGCGCCAGCGCGGCGGCCTCTCCGGCTACCCCAGCCAGGCCGAGAGTGAGCACGACATCATCGAGAACTCGCACGCCTCGACCGCCCTGTCGTACGCCGACGGGCTGGCCAAGGCGTACGCGTTGCGCGGCGAGTCGCGGACCGTGGTCGCCGTGGTGGGCGACGGCGCGCTGACCGGCGGCATGTGCTGGGAGGCGCTGAACAACATCGCCGCCACCGAGAACCCGCTGGTCATCGTGGTCAATGACAACGGCCGCTCGTACGCGCCGACGATCGGCGGCCTCGCCCACCACCTCTCCACGCTGCGGCTCAACCCCGGCTACGAGAAGGTCCTGGACGCCGTCAAGGACGCGCTCGGCTCGACCCCGCTGGTCGGCAAGCCGATGTACGAGGTGCTGCACGCGGTCAAGCGCGGCATCAAGGACGCGGTCGCGCCGCAGGCGATGTTCGAGGACCTCGGCATCAAGTACGTCGGCCCGGTCGACGGGCACGACCTCACCGCCGTCGAGGCGGCGCTGCGGGCGGCGAAGAACTTCGGTGGCCCGGTGATCGTGCACGCGGTCACCCGCAAGGGCTACGGCTACCGCCCCGCCGAGGAGGACGAGGCGGACTGCTTCCACGGCCCCGGCGCCTTCGACATCGCCACCGGTAAGGCCACCGCCGCGCCGTCGGTGAAGTGGACCAACGTCTTCGCCGACGAGCTGGTCAAGATCGCCGACGAGCGGCCTGACGTGGTGGGCATCACCGCCGCGATGGCCGAGCCGACCGGCATCGCGAAGCTGGCCCGCAAGTACCCGGAGCGCACGTACGACGTGGGCATCGCCGAGCAGCACGCCGCCACCTCGGCGGCGGGCCTGGCGCTCGGTGGGTTGCACCCGGTGGTGGCGGTCTACGCGACCTTCCTCAACCGGGCCTTCGACCAGGTCCTGCTGGACGTGGCGATGCACAAGCTGCCGGTCACCTTCGTGCTGGACCGCGCCGGCATCACCGGCCCGGACGGGCCGAGCCACTACGGCATCTGGGACATGTCGGTCTTCGGCGTGGTGCCCGGTCTGCGGATCGCGGCGCCCCGCGACGCCGCCACCCTCCGCGAGGAGCTGCGCGAGGCGGTCGCTGTCGACGACGGCCCGACCGTGCTGCGCTACCCGACCGGTGCGGTCGCCGCCGACCTGCCCGCCGTACGGCGGGTCGGGCCGGTCGACGTGTTGGCCGAGTCGGCGCGTACCGACGTGCTGCTCGTCGCGGTGGGCGCCTTCGGCCAGCTCGGCATGCAGGTGGCCGCCCGGGTCGCCGAGCAGGGCTACGGGGTCACCGTGGTCGACCCGCGCTGGGTTCGCCCGATTCCGCCCGAACTCGTCGAGTTGGCCAAGGGACACCGGCTGGTGGTCACCGTCGAGGACGGCGTGCGGGTCGGCGGCGTCGGTGACGGCCTCGCCCAGGCGATGCGCGACGCCGACGTCCAGGTGCCGCTGCGCGACCTGGGGGTGCCGGCCGACTGGCACCCGCACGGCTCGCGTGGCCAGATCCTGGCCGACCTCGGCCTGACCGCCCAGGACGTGGCCCGCGACATCACCGGCTGGATCTCCCGCCTCGACACCGAGCCGGTGGACCCGCCTCGCCTGACCTCCAACCCCACCGCCAACTGACCGTCCGGACCCACCCCCGAACCACCGCGTCGACGGTGGCGGGGGTGGGTCAGCGGCGGGCGGAGCCGGCGGTGCGGTAGTGGGTCTTCTCGTCGGCGGCGAGGCTGAAGGTCTCGCGGCGCTCGGGGAGGGGAGCCACCACCAGCCCGGGGCGGTCGACCAGGCGGGTCGTGTTCGGCGGCACCGACAGCGTGGTGTCCTTGGCGGCACGCCAGCTCAGCACGACCAGCGGCTGATCCGGTACCGGCACCTCGTAGACCTGCAACGCGTGCGTACGGTCGGCGGGGGAGAGCACCACCGGGCCGTCGTCGGCGGGCCGGTAGACCACCGCGCTCATCGAACCCTCGGCGCTCTCCCAGGTCAGTTGCTCCAACTCGGCCGGCTCGCCGCCGTCGAGCGTGATCTCGCCGAGGGTACGCACGGCGAGTTTCGCCATCGGCCATGACGCCGGCACCGACTGCGGTACGTCCCGGTCGCCGACCCGCCGGAGGATGCTGCCGAACGGGCCGTCCTCGCCCGCCAGTTGGCAGGTGTCGAGACCGGTCAGGGCACGCCGACCGGAGCCGCTCTGGTCACGGACCAGCGGGTAGCGGGGTGCGGTGGTGCCGGTGCCCAGGTCGAGCAGCCGCTCGGCGGAGCGCCCCCGGGGCAGTGACTCGGTGGCCCGCAGGGTGGCGGTGACGGTGACCGCCCGGCACTCGGGCACCTGCACCGGGTCGGTCAGGCCGTCGGTGCTGGACAGGGTCTTGCCGTCCGGCCCGACCAGTCGCCGGACCCGTTCGGAGGTCAGGTAACGCCGCCCCTGCGGGGACTGGACCGGCAACACGTCGGAGTAGACCAGGTAGCCGGGATCGGTGTACTCGGTGGCGTGACTGACCGTGTAGCGGTCGTCGTCGCGGGTGAGTTGGAGCAACCAGGACGCGGCCTCGCCGGGTACTGACGCGGCGACCAGGGCCAGGGGCGCGCCGTCCACCTCACCGGAGAAGAGAATCCCGGACGAGGGGAGGTGCACCCGGTCGTCCACGGGTGACCGCCATTCGCGTACCGCCCGGGTGACGGCGGCGGTCGCCGTGGCGTCCTCGGCCAGCGAGCCGCGTGGCGGCCACACCGTCAGCGAGCCGTCCATGCTGTCGTAGCCGACCCGCAGGTCCCGTGGCTGACGCTCGGCGACCGGCCCGCAGGCGGTGAGGGCGATCAGCAGGGTGGACAGGCCGGTGGCGGTCAAGCCTTGCCAACGGGCTGAAGCCACCTGTCACGCCCCCGATCAGATCGCGTCGTCGTGTCGGAGGGCAATGGTACGAGATGTCCCCTCGGCACTTACTGTCGCCATACGCTGCGTCGCAATGTCGCCACACCGGCCACAGGGGACACCGCGTCGAGTTGGGGCATTTTCCCCACTCCGGTAGACTCCGCCGACTGTGACGCCTGCCGAGACCCGCGCCGCCGCGCTGCTGAGATCCGCTGACGTCGCCGACTCTCCGTCCGACATCGTCACCGTGGGTGACGAGGAGCGTGCTGCCGAATCGACCCGGCAGCTGACCGAGATCACACCGGCGGAGCCCGACGGTACGCGGGGCACCGGCACCGGTGTGGCCGCTCCGGCCCGCCGACGTCGGTTCCGTTGGACGCCCCGTCGTCTGGACCTCGCGATCTTCGGCGGGTTCCTGCTGACCGCGATCTGGGTGACCAGCCAGATCTGGGTGGACCCGGCCGGTCGGGTGGCCTCGCTCTACAGCAGCGACCCGGCCCAGGTGCAGTTCTTCCTCGCCCACTCGGTGCGGGTGGTGCTGCACGGGGAGTTCCCGTTCTTCACCGAGCAGTTCAACTACCCCGACGGGGTCAACCTGATGGCCAACACGGCCATCCTCGCCCTCGGCATCCCGATGGTGCCGGTGACCCTGCTCTTCGGGCCGGCCGTGACCTTCGTGCTGCTGGTGACGCTGGGCCTCGCCGGAACCGCCTCGGCCTGGTATTTCGTGCTGTCCCGGCACGTGGTGAACAACCGGCTCGCCGCCGTGGTGGGCGGCTGGTTCTGCGGGTTCTCCCCGGCGATGCTGTCGCATGCCAGCTGGCATCCGAACATCATCAGTCAGTTCCTGCTGCCGTTCATCGTCTGGCGGGTCATGGTGATCACCCGGTCGACCCGGCCGTACCGGGACGGCGCGGTCCTGGCCCTGCTGGTCACCGCCCAGGCGTTCATCAACGAGGAGATCCTGCTCTTCACCGCGATGGGCTGCGGGATCTTCCTGATCGCGGTGGTGGCCCAGCGCCCGGAGTTGTGGTCGACGGCCTGGCGACCGTTGGCCAAGGCGCTGGCCACCTGCACGGTGATCGCCGGGGCGCTGCTGGCGTACCCGCTGTACATCCAGTTCGCCGGCCCGATGGCCTACCACGGGCTCAGCGACGCCGTCCGTGACTACGGCAACGACGTCGCCGCGTACTTCGCCCCCGGCTCGCCGACCATCGGGGGTAGCCAGCGGGCGAACGTCAACCTCGCGCCGAACTACTCCGAGGAGAACGCCTTCTTCGGGTGGAGCCTGGCCCTGATCGCGGTGGGGATCGTGCTCTGGCTCCGGCGGGAGGTGCTGGTCCGGGCGCTCGCCGCGACCGCCGCCTTCTACACCATCCTCTCCCTCGGTGAGCGGATCACCTGGTGGGACCGGGAACTGGTGGTCGGCCCGTGGGAGTGGCTGGTCCGGCTGCCGCTGCTCGACGCGGTGGTGCCGACCCGGTTCGGCATGATCACCACAGTGGTCGTGGCGATCCTGCTGGCCCTGGCCATCGAGCGGACCAGCACGCTGTCCATGGACCGGGGGACCGTGCGTACGCTGACCGTCGCCGGTCTGGTGCTCGCGCTGCTGCCGATCACCCCTATGCCGCTGCCGATGACCTCCCGCCCCCCGGTGCCGGAGTTCATCACCTCCGACCGGTGGCGCGCCTACGTCGGGCCGGACCAGACCCTGGTGCCGATCCCGGTGCCGAGCATGGGCAACACCCACGGGATGCGGTGGGCCGCCGCCACCAACCTCGACTTCAAGATCCCGGGCGGGTACTTCCTCGCCCCGCGCAACGGCAACACCGGTGACCCGGGCCGCTTCGGCGGTCGGCCGAGCGGCATCGGGAAGATCCTGGAAGAGGTCGCCACCACCGGCCGTACGCCGGAACTCGACGACCGTCAGCGGCGGCGCTCCCTGGACGAGCTGCGGCACTGGCGGGCGGCGATCCTGGTGCTACCGGTCCGGCAGTCGCACTCCGAGCCGCTGCGGCAGACCGTCGAGCAGTTGGTCGGCCCGGCGCGGCTCGAACTGGACGTCTGGGTGTGGGACGTGCGGTCACTGACCGACCCCCGGGCCTGATGCCGGTCGGTGCGGTCGAGCGGGAAGCCGAGATCGGTGGCGCACTCGTCTGGGACGTCCGGCCGCTCGCGGGCTGACGTCCGACCAGGACCCCGACGGCAGGTGGCAAACTCGTCCGGATGAGCGACGTGGCCGCATCGCCGACGGAGGGCGAGCTGGAGAGTGTCAGTCTGGTGGAGCTTGCCGTCTCCCGGCTGACCCGGGAGATCCTCAGCGGCCGGAGCGATCCCGGTGAACGGCTGGTGGAGGAACAGCTGACCCGCCGTCTCGGCATCAGCCGCGCCCCGCTGCGCGAGGCGCTGCGGCTGCTGGCCCAGCGGGGACTGGTCGAGCACGTGCCGCGCCGGGGGGTCCGGGTGGCCACCCTGTCCGATCGCGACGTGCGGGAGCTGTACGAACTGCGCGACGTGCTGGAACGGTTCGCGGTGCGGTCGGCCATCCCGGTGCCGAGGGAGAGCGACCTGGCCGGGCTGCGGGCGGCGTTGGACCAGATGCGGCAGGCGACCCGGGACGGCGATCGCCTGGCGGTCGCCGAGTCGCACCGGGCGTTCCACGTCGCGTTGGTGGCCCTGGCCGGTAACCGGCAGCTCTCCACGGTGTACGACTCGATCCTGGTGAAGTTGCAGCTCTACATGGCGATCAATCTGCGCCGCGAGGCGGAGGCGGCGCAGCCGCACGACGGTGTGCACCGGCACGAGCGGCTGTTCGAGGCGGTCGCCGCCGGTGATCCGGAGGTGGTGCTCGACGTGTTGTCCGAGCACGGTGCGCGGTCGTATCTGGGGTAGCTCTACCGGGCGGCCGTCATGGCGTCGTTACCTGGCGCGCGGTTCGCCGTAACAGAACTGTCGACAATCGACTGTATGCCAGAGCGGATCGGATCGATCTCGGAGCTGCGGTCGGCGTACCGCCACGGCGGCCTGACCCCCACCGACCTGGCGGAACGGATCGCGTCCGGCCTGGTCGGAGCGGACGGCGGGCCGGTCTGGATCAGCACCGTGTCGGCCGGGCAGCTGCTCGCCCGCGCCGCGCAGCTGACCGCCACCGCCGACCCCGAACCCCTGCCGCTGTACGGCATTCCGTTCGCGGTCAAGGACAACATCGACGTCGCTGGCATGATCACGACGGCGGGTTGCCCGGACTTCGGGTACCGCGCCACCGAGGACGCGCCCGTGGTGCGTCGGCTGCTCGACGCCGGAGCGCTGCTCGTCGGCAAGACCAACCTCGACCAGTTCGCCACCGGCCTGACCGGAGCGCGGTCCCCGTACGGCAGCTGCGAGAGCGTCTTCGGCGCAGGGGTGATCTCCGGCGGCTCCAGCTCCGGCTCGGCCGTGGCCGTCGCCGCCGGACAGGTCAGCTTCGCCCTGGGTACGGACACCGCCGGCTCGGGCCGGGTCCCGGCGGCGCTGAACGGGATCGTCGGGCTCAAGCCCACCCGGGGCCTGCTGAGCACCGGCGGCGTGGTGCCGGCCTGCCGGTCGCTCGACTGCGTCTCGGTCTTCGCCACCGAGGTGGCCGACGCGGTGGAGGTGCTGCACGCCGCACGCGGCGTGTCCGCGGCCGACCCCTGGGGGCGTCCGCTGCCGGCGGAGCGGGTCGCGGCCCGCATACCGGGCACGCTACGCCTCGGGGCGCCCCGCGCAGAAGACCTGGAGTTCTTCGGCGACGCCGGGCAGGCGGTCCGGTTCGCCGTGGGCGTGCAGGCGTTGCGTGGCCTGGTCGGCGAGGTCGCCTCGGTGCCGCTGCAGACCTTCTTCGAGGCGGGAGAACTGCTCTACCAGGGGCCGTGGGTGGCCGAGCGGCTCGCCGGGCTGGACGGTTTCCTGCGGGAACACCCCGAGGCCGTCCTGACGGTCACCCGCAGGGTGCTGGAGACCGGTCGCCGCTACGACGCGATCGACGCCTTCCGGGGCCAACACCGGCTGCGCGAGTTGCGGGCCCGGGTCGATCGCCTGTGGAACGAGGTCGACCTGCTGGTGGTGCCCACCGTCGGTACGACGTTCACCCTCGACGAGATCGCCGAGGATCCGATCGGTCGCAACATGATCCTCGGCCGCTACACCCAGTTCGCCAACCTGCTCGACCTGGCGGCGGTGACGGTGCCCAACGGCTTCACGGCAGCGGGGCGACCGGCGAGCCTGACCCTGCTCGGCCCCGCGTTCACCGACACCACCCTGGCCCGCCTCGCCGCCGCATTCACCGCCGCCACCCGAGCGGACGTCGCCCCGCGCGCCGCCCCCGAGACCGCCGCGCGCGCCGCTCCCGAGACCGCCGCGCGCGCCGCTCCCGAGACCGCCCCGCGCGCCGCCCCTGAGACTGCCCAGCACGTCGCTCCCGAGACTGCCCAACGCGTCGCTCCCGAGGCCGCCGACGGGGGCGTGCCGGCCGGGTCCGCGCAGCTGCTGATCGCCGTCGTCGGTCGGCACCTGGCCGGTGAATCCCGCAACGGGGAGCTGACCGAGCGCGGCGGCATCCTCGCCGGTGCCGCGCGTACCGCGCCCTGCTACCGGCTCTACCGGCTGCCCAGCGCAGACGGCGACGGGCTGCCCGGCCTGGTCCGGGTCGCACCCCACGACCCGGGCGGACACCCGATCGAGGTCGAGCTGTGGCGACTGCCGGTGGCCGCCGTCGGTGACCTGCTGGCCGGGGTGCCGGCCCCGCTGTCGCTGGGCTGGGTTCGGCTGCACGACGGGCGGGACGTGCTCGGCTTTCTCTGCGAGGCGTACGCCGTCGATTCGCAGGCGGAGGACATCAGCGCCGTCGGTGGGTGGCGGGCCTACCGCCGAGCCACGGCGCGCCCGAGTTGACCACACGGAGGAGGAGAGGATGGGCCGGATCGGGCCGGTAGCGGCGAACCCCTACCCGTGGCCGTACGACGGCACGGCCGACACCGCGCGTACCGCACTGCTCTGCATCGACTGGCAGACCGACTTCTGTGGCCCGGGTGGCTACGTCGACGCGATGGGCTACGACATCAGCCTCACCCGGGCCGGGCTGCCGGCCACCGCCCGACTACTGGAACACGCCCGGTCACTCGGGATGCTGGTCGTGCACACCCGGGAGGGCCACGATCCCGACCTGTCCGACCTGCCGGCCAACAAACGCTGGCGGTCGGCACAGATCGGCGCCGAGATCGGTGCGGCGGGCCCGTGCGGGCGGATCCTGGTCAAGGGCGAGCCCGGCTGGGAGATCGTGCCCGAGGTCGCCCCGGTATCCGGCGAGGTGATCGTCGACAAACCCGGCAAGGGCGCCTTCTACGCCACCAATCTCGACCTGGTGCTGCGTACCTGGGGCATCACCCACCTGATCCTCACCGGCATCACCACCGATGTCTGCGTACACACCACGATGCGCGAGGCGAACGACCGGGGCTACGAGTGCCTGATCCTCGCCGACTGCACCGGTGCCACCGACAAGGACAACCACGACGCCGCGCTGCACATGGTGACCATGCAGGGCGGCGTGTTCGGCTGCGTCGCCACCTCCGACGCCGTCATCGCCGCCACGACCAGGTGAGGTGAGCCATGTTGACAGTCGCCGAGGCGCGGCCCTTCCCGTACACCTTCGAACCGGCCACCACCGCGCTGCTCGTGATCGACATGCAGCGCGACTTCCTGGAGCCCGGCGGCTTCGGTGAGAGCCTGGGCAACGACGTCGGCCGACTGCGGCGGACCATCGCGCCGTTGACCACGCTGCTGGCCGCCGTCCGTGCCGCCGGAATGACCGTGGTGCACACCCGAGAGGGGCACCTGCCGGACCTCTCCGACTGTCCACCGGCCAAGCTCAGCCGGGGCCGGCCGAGCAAGCGGATCGGCGACCCCGGGCCCAAGGGCCGGATCCTCATCCGGGGCGAGTACGGCCACGACATCGTCGACGAGCTGTCGCCGCTGCCCGGCGAACCGGTAGTCGACAAGCCGGGCAAGGGCGCCTTCCACGCCACCGGGCTGGACGCCCTGCTCGCCGAGCGGAACATCCAGCGCCTCCTGGTCACCGGGGTCACCACCGAGGTGTGCGTGCACACCACGGTCCGGGAGGCCAACGACCGTGGGTACGAGTGCCTCGTGCTCGCCGACTGTGTCGGGTCCTACTTCCCCGAGTTCCACCGGGTCGGGCTCGACATGATCGCCGCCCAGGGCGGCATCTTCGGGTGGGTCGCCGACTCGACGGACGTGCTCGCCGTGCTGCCCACCACCCCCGTGTTGCAACCCTCCTCCTGACCGGGAGCAGCCATGGTCCCCACCAGACCCTCCGTCGTGCCGCTGCCGCACTGGGTACGCGGCGACACCAACGCGTTCTTCGGTTTCGGCGTCAACGTCCTGGTCAACGTGCTCACCCTGACCGGGCTCTGTCTCTTCGTGGTGAACCTGCCCGAGCGGGAGGTGTTCGGCACGATCCTGCCGGCCCTCGGCATCGCCCTGGTCGCGGGGAACATCTACTACACCCACCTGGCCCGTCGGCTGGCCCGGCGGGAGAACCGCGCCGACGTGACCGCCCTGCCGTACGGGCCGAGCGTGCCGCACATGTTCATCGTCATCTTCGTCATCATGCTGCCCATCTACCTCAGCACCGGTGACGCGGTACGCGCCTGGGAAGCGGGTCTGGCCTGGGCATTCATCATCGGTGTGATCGTGCTGATCGGCGCGTTCGTCGGCCCGTACATCCGCCGCCACACGCCGCGCGCCGCGCTGCTCGGCACCCTCGCCGGCATCTCCATCACCTTCATCTCGATGAACCCGGCCGGTCAGATGTGGCGGCTGGCCTGGATCGCCCTGCCGGTGCTGGCGTTGCTGCTGATCGGCCTGCTGACCGACGTGAAACTGCCGTTCAACTTCCCGATCGGGCTGGCCGCACTGCTGCTCGGCACGGCGATCGGTTGGCTCGGCGGCGCGATGTCGGTGCCGGACGTCACCGCGGCGGCCCGGGACATCGCGTTCGCCTTCCCCACCTTCCAACTCGACCTGCTGGCGCGCGGCCTCTCCGACATGGCCCCGCTGCTGGCGACCGCGATCCCGCTGGGCGTCTACAACTTCACCGAGGCGATGACCAACGTGGAGAGCGCGGCCACCGCCGGAGACAACTACAACCTGCGCAGCGTGCTGCTCGCCGACGGGGCCGGGGCGGTCATCGGCTCCGCCCTCGGTTCACCGTTCCCGCCTGCGGTCTACGTCGGCCACCCGGGCTGGAAGGCCGCCGGTGGGCGTACCGGGTACTCGATGGCGACCGGGATCGTCATCGCGCTGCTCTGCTTCCTCGGAATGTTCTCCCTGCTGGGTGCGATCTTCCCGACCGCCGCGATCGTGCCGATCCTGCTCTACATCGGACTGCTGATCGGCGCCCAGGCGTTCCAGGCGACGCCCCGGGCGCACGCCGCGGCGGTGGTGGCGGCCCTGATACCCAACATCGCGGCGTGGGCTACCGGGCAGATGAACAACGCCCTGGCCGCCGCCGGCACCAGCGCCGCCGAGGTGGGCGAGGAGGCTCTGGCCGGTGCCGGGGTGGTCTACGACGGCCTGCGGATTCTCGGTGAGGGGGCGATCCTCGCCGGTCTGGTGCTCGGCGCGATCGTCGCGTTCATCATCGACAAACGCTTCGTCCACGCCGCCGTCTTCGCCGCCTCGGGCGCGGTGCTCGCCTTCATCGGCCTGATCCACGGCGAGGAGGTGCGGTGGAACGCCAACGGTCAGGTGGCGCTCGGTTACCTCTTCGTGGCGGTGATCTGCGCGATCTTCGTGTTCGGTGGGCACCCACCCCGGGTGCCCGACCCGGAGGAGGCCGAACTGGACCGCCTGCACGGTGGCGACGCCCCGACCCCTCCGGCCGCCACGCCCCCGGCCTCGGCCACCACGCACTTCCCGGCCTCGGCCGACGGTGAGTCGGCCGCCGACGACAAGCGCGAGCCAGTGGTGAACAGCTGAGCCGGATTCGTCCGGCCGGGCGGCGGTGTGCGGTAGGCACCACCGACGCCGCCGCCCGGCCGGGTGCCACCCGCCGTCCCGCCCGTCGAGAGAGGACCCGCCGCATGGAGATCGACCGGACGGACGTGGTCGCCGAGGTCACGGCGGCCTTCGTCGGCTACGAGCAGGCGCTCGTCGCCGGTGATGTCGACCGGATCTGCGGATACTTCTGGGACTCCAAGGCCACCGTGCGCTTCGGCCTCGCCGACCACCAGTACGGGCTCGACGAGCAGCGCGCGTGGCGGGCCGCCCAGCCGCCCCTGCCGTCCGGTCGCCGGCTGGTCGACACGGTGGTCACCGCCTTCGGCACGGACCTCGCGGTCGTCACGACCCGGTTCGGGTACGCCGACGGCGTGGCCACCGGTCGGCAGACCCAGACCTGGGTACGCCTACCGGAAGGCTGGCGCATCGTCACCGCCCACGTCTCCGAACCGCTTTCTTCCGACGCCGGATGACGATGCGTCCGACCCGTCGACGACGGTGTGTCCGCCCCGGCCGGTGACCATCGTCCGACCGGGTCGACGACCGTCGTCAGACGCGGTCGCGCACGTCCCAGAGCCACACGTCGTCGACGCGTTGCGGTGCCCCGAGCAGCGCGGTCAGCAGTTCCCGCAGCACCTGCTCGCGGGGATGCGCGCCGAGCACCACCACCGACGCCCGCCAGAAGCGCAGGTCCTCGACAGCCTGCCGGCGGTTCTCGTCGCTCAGCTCGGGCAGCTCGCCCGCGTCCATCGTCCGGTAGATGAGGGTGCTGGTGGGGCGGTTCGGAGCGCCGAACACGCCTTCGCCGTCCGCGTTGGGGCCGATGAAGTAGCCGGCCGGGATCGGGAACTCGTGCCCGGTCAGCGCGCTCCACCGCAGCGTGGACAGGCCGTGCACGTTGCTGGGGATGGGCACCGGTACCAGCGTGCGGCCGTGGGGCACGTACGGTCGCCAGCCACCGGAGGTGATGAAGGTCGGCGGCGGGTCGACCGGCTCGGCCGGCAGCGGGCGGGGCAGCAGCGGCAGCACCGCGAGGGTGATCGCGGCGTACCCGACGAGGTGCTGCCAGCGGGGGCGGCGGGCGGCGGGGGCCGTGCCCTCCGGGGCGCGGGGAGCCGGCACCGGCGCGCGGCGGCCACCGCCCACCGCGTCCCAGGCCAACGCCAGCAGCACACCGATCGCGGCGGTGGTCACCAGGGTCAGCCGGGTCGGCATCATCATCTCGACCAGCGGCAGGTCCTCCGGGATGTACGACCACGGACCGGCGATGCCGGTCAGTTCGCCGTTGAACCGGATCTCCGGACCGAGCGCGGCGACCGAGAAGAGCACCACCAGCACGGCCAGGATCCGGGCCACCAGCGAGCGGCGTACCAGCAGGACCAGGGCCACCACCGACAGCAGCACCAGCGGCCAGCCGAACCAGGTGTTCTGCTCGGTCATGCCGATGGTCGCCTCCACCGCCTCGTCACCGGCGATGGTGTCGCGGGGGAAGGTGACGAAGGCGGCGATGTCCTCGCCCCAACTGTGGAACACGCCGCCCTGGAGCCCCCGGTAGGACTGCGGGCCGTTGAACTGGAACCAGATCGGGTACGCGGTCAGCAGCAGCGCCAGCGCTCCGCCGACGCCGAGGCCCGCCGCGAACGTCCCGGCCCGCGCTCGGGCGAGGCGGGGACGCATCGCCGCGTACGCGATCACGACGACCAGGCAGGCCATCGCGGTGAGCAGCAGCATCTCCTCGTTGATGAAGATCTGGTACGCCACCAGCAGCCCGAGTATCAGCCCGTTGCGCCGCCACCGACCCGGCTCGGCCAGCCGGAACACCCGCACCACGATCAGTGGCAGCAGGAAGTTGGAGACGAAGTTGGGCTGGCCGTTGGCATGGTGCACGATGCCGGGGGCGAAACCGAGGAACCCGCCGCCGACGAAGGCCGCCGCCCGGGAGCGCACCAGGTGCCGCGACAGCATCCAGTAGGAGGTGCCGGCGGTGGCGGCCAACGCCCCACCCAGATAGAGCGCGTAGACCACCTGAGGGCCGAGCAGCATGGTCAGCGGCGCCAGCGGCAGGGTCACCCCGAGTAGCGAGGTGTTGGCCATCATGTTCACCCCGTCAGGGGCGTTCTGCCGGGTGGTGAAAAGCGGGTTATCCAGGTGCTGCACCGAGTACGCGCCGTGCGCGAAGAGCCACTCGAACCAGCTGTGGTCGGTGGGCAGGTGGGAGGAGACCCGGTTGTTCACGTCCGCCCAGTAGTTGAGGCAGACGATGACGCCGAGCAACACGTAGGCTCCGATGGCCAGCGCGTCGGCGCGCGTCGGCCGTCGCCGAGGTCGTGTTGTCGTTGATCGCGTCTCGACGGTCTCGGAGACGGAGTTCAGCGAGGGGTTCACCACCGGCACAGCCACGACGGGCCATCGTACAGGCGGAACCTCGCCCGCCCGCCGCGCGTCTGGTGTGTGTCAGGGGAGGATGACGGTGACCGTGATCGACCTCGGTGAGCTGACCGAGCTGACCGATCCGCCAGCACGACAGCGACGTTCCCGGCCGGGTGGCCGCCGGATGGCGGCCGTGGTGGTGGCACTGATCACGCTGATCGCGGTGGCGGGGGCCGCGCCGTCCGGGCGGATCCACGCGATCGTGCCGGTCGGCCTGGGCAGTGACCTGTTCATCGTCGGTGATCAGATTCTGACTCTCTCGCCGCGTCCGGGGTTCACCGACGGCAGCCAGGATCTGCTCGCCTATCCGCGTCCCGTCCGGGCCACCGCCGTGCCGCAGCGCCTGACGCCGCTGTGGCGGATGCCGATACCACCGCAGCACCGGGTCTACTGGGCGGATGCCGTCCCCGGCGACGGAATCGTGATCGCCATGGCGCAGCAGGAATCCCGCGTCAGCGCGACCCTGCGCCTCGACGCGCGTACCGGTCAGGAGCGCTGGCGGGTGCCCGGTATGGCGATGCTGGACCTGACCGACCGGGCGCTGCTGCGCACGTTCAGCGACAGCACTCCGAACGTCCTCCGGATGATCGACCTGGACACCGCCCGTGAACTGTGGTCGATGCCGTTGTCCGCGGCCAGCGTCGACTACCGGCAGCGGGACGACGGAGGGCTCGACGTCATCGTGGTGGCCACCATCGACGGTGAGGTCCAGGTGATCGACCCGGACACCGGGGCGGTACGGCACCGGCTCCCCGCACCGGACGACCAGCGCAGCGGCTACCAGCAGGCGTGGTTGAGCGGCGACCTGGTGACCCTGGTACGAAACTCCCGCACCCTCGTGGCGCTCACCGTCGACGGTCTGGTCGAGCGCTGGCGGGCGACCGTGCCGACGGCGGCCTACGTCACCGGCTGCGGGCCGATGCTTTGCGCCGGACTGGCCGGCGGTGGGCTGCAGGTCGTCGATCCCGCCACCGGGGCGATGCGGTGGCGCAACGAGGAACTCCTCGACCTCGTGCTGGTCGACGACCGGAATGCTCTCGCGATGTTCCGCGACACCAACGAGATGGCCACCGTCACCCTGTCCTCCGGCGCGGTGCTGATCCGGCACGGCCCGTGGCGGATGGTCGCCCGCTACGAGTACGCCCCGGATGTGCTCGCGGTGCGGACGGTGCCCGAGGTGGGCGCGGTGCTGGCCCAGATCGACCCGACCGGCGCACCGGCGCGGCGGATCGATGTCCTGCCGGGGGCCAGCGGTGACTGCCAGAGCCGGTCCGGCCTCGTCGCCTGCCGCCTGTTCGACGGCAACTTCGGCATCTGGCGACTGCCCCACTGACCCGGCCCGTCACGGTCGGCTTGGCCGGCGACGTTACGTTGTCGGTGGTCGGTGCGTGGAAAGGGGCGGGCATGCGGGTACTGGTGGTCGAGGACGAGCGCAACCTCGCCGACGCGATAGCGCGTGGCCTGCGCAAACGCGGCATGGCGGTGGATGTCGCGTACGACGGCGACAGCGGTCACGAGATGGCTTTCGTGACCCGTTACGACGTGGTGGTGCTCGACCGTGACCTGCCCGGCATGCACGGCGACCAGATCTGCGCGGAACTGGCCGCCTCCGGCGAGCTGACCCGGGTGCTGATGCTGACCGCCAGCGGCACCGTCGCCGACCGGGTCGAGGGTTTGCAGCTCGGTGCCGACGACTACCTGCCCAAGCCGTTCGCCTTCGACGAACTGGTCGCCCGGGTGCAGGCGCTGGGTCGACGCGCCACCCCGGCGGCCCCACCGGTGCTGGAGGTCGCCGACCTGGTGGTCGACCCGGCACGCCGTACGGCCACCCGGGGCGGAGTGCCGGTGGAGCTGACCAACAAGGAGTTCGGGGTGCTCTGCGAGCTGCTCAAGGCGCGGGGCGCGGTGGTCTCCAGCGAGGAACTCCTGGAACGGGTCTGGGACGCCAACACCGACCCCTTCACCACCATCGTCCGGGTCACGGTGATGACGCTGCGACGTAAGCTCGGCGACCCGCCGTTGATCGAGACCGTGGTCGGTGCCGGCTACCGGACGGCCGAGGTGGGGGCGTGAGCGTCCCGCCGCGTCGACGGCTGCCCAGGCTACGGTTGCGCCCCACGCTGCGGCTGCGGCTGACCCTGCTCAACGGCGTGTTGCTGGTCGGTGCCGGTGCGATCCTGGTCCTGCTGGCCTGGCTGCTGGTGCGTGACGCGCTGCGCCCCGTCGACGAGCTGCTGCCCGGCACCACCGTGGTACTCGCCGACGGCAGCACAATGGAAGCCGTCGCCTGGCAACAGCGGCTCGTCGACACGGCCTCCACGGAACTGCTGGCCAAGGGGCTGGCCGCGCTGCTGGCCATCGGTGTGGTCGGGGTGGTCGGGGCGTACGCGGTCGCCGGGCGCGCGCTGCGCCCGCTGCACCAGGTCACCGCCACCGCGCGTCGCCTCGGCGAGACCACGCTGGACCAGCGGATCGGCTACTCCGGGGCGGACGACGAGGTGGCCGAGTTGGCCGACACGTTCGACGCGATGCTGGACCGGATCGCCGCCGCGTTCGAGGCGCAGAAGCGGTTCGTGGCCAACGCCTCGCACGAACTGCGTACGCCGCTGGCGGTGATGCGTACCGAGATCGACGTGACGCTCAGCGACGACGAGGCCGACACGGCCGAGTACCGCCGGATGGCGACCGTGGTCCGCGACGCCTCCGAGCGTGCCAACGGGCTGGTCGACGCGTTGCTGGTGCTGGCGCGCAGTGAGGCGCAGACCGGTCGGCGGCTCGGCCGGCGCAGCGAGTGTGACCTGGCCGCGGGCACCGTCAACGCGCTCTCCGCCGTACGCCGGGAGGTGGAGCGGATCAAACTGACGGTCCAGACATCCTTGGAACCGGCACCGGTGGTCGGTGATCCCGGGCTGCTGGACCGGCTCGCCGGCAACCTCATCGAGAACGCGGTCCGCTACAACCACCTGCACGGGCGGCTCTGGGTGCGGACCGGGTCGGACGGGCAGCGGTCCTGGCTGGTGGTCGGCAACACCGGCTTCGACGTGGACCCGGCTGACGTGCCGGGGCTGTTCGAGCCCTTCCGGCGGGGCGGCCGGGAGCGTACCGGCGCACGAGGCTCGGGCCTCGGCCTGTCGATCGTCCGCGCGGTCTGCGACGCCCACGGCGGCACAGTGACCGCCGTCGCGCAGACCGGCGGCGGCCTGGAGGTGACGGTCAGCCTGCCGGCTGCGGACGTCGCGCCGACGGTGGAGCTCGCCCGCTGACGTGGAAACGACATCGCGGTGGTCACCCTCGCCGGATGACCACCGCGATCCTGTTCGTCGACCTGCTCAGCCGGGCAGGCTGGCCGCGCCGCGCGGCAGGAACCGCTGGCCGGTGACCCGCTCGCTGGTGCCGGTCCGGTCCAGGTACGGCGTGACGCCACCCAGGTGGAACGGCCAACCCGCGCCGAGGATCATGCACAGGTCGATGTCCTGCGCCTCGGCGACGACGCCCTCGTCCAGCATCAGCCGGATCTCCTGCGCCAGCGCGTCCAGCGCGTTCTGCCGTACCTGCTCCTCGGTGAGCGGCTGGTCGCCGACCACCAGCAGCTTCGCCACCTCGGCGTTGATCTCGTCGTCGACGACGATCGGCTGGCCGGAGTCGGCGATCCGCTTCAGGTTCTCGCTGACGCCGAACCGGTCCGGGAACGCGGCGTGCAGGGTGCCGCCCACGTGGTACGCCACGGCCGGCCCGACCAACTGGAGCAGGGCGAGGGGGCGCATCGGCAGACCCAGCGGATCCAGCGCGCGGTTCGCCACCTCCAGTTCGGTGCCGGCGTCGACGGCCGCGAAGACCGCGCCCAGGAAGCGGGTGAGTAGCCGGTTCACCACGAACGCCGGGGCGTCCTTCACCAGCACACTCGACTTCTTGAGCTGCTTGCCGACCGCGAACGCGGTGGCCAGGGTGGCGTCGTCGGTCCGCTCGCCCCGGACGATCTCCAGTAGCGGCAGCACCGCGACCGGGTTGAAGAAGTGGAAGCCGACCACCCGCTCCGGGTGCTCCAGCTCCGCCGCCATCGCCGTGATCGACAGCGAGGACGTGTTGGTGGCGAGGATCGCCTCCGGCTTGACGATCTTCTCCAGCTCGGCCCAGACCTGCTTCTTGACGTTCAGGTCCTCGAAGACCGCCTCGATGACGAAGTCGGCGTCGGCGAAGGCGGACTTGTCGACCGAGCCGGACACCAGGCCGTACAGCTTCGCGGCGGTGCCCTTGTCCATCCGGCCCTTGCTGACCGACTTCTCGATCTGGGCGTGCACGTAGCCCACGCCCTTGTCGACCCGCGCCTGGTCCAGGTCGGTCAGGACGACCGGCACCTGAAGGCGGCGGGCGAACAGCAGCGCCAACTGGCTGGCCATCAGACCGGCGCCCACGATGCCGACCTTGGTCACCGGCCGGGCCAGGCCCTTGTCCGGCGCGCCGGCCGGCCGCTTGGCCCGCCGCTGCACCAGGTCGAAGGCGTACAGGCCGCTACGCAGCTCCTCGGAGAAGACCAGGTCGGCCAGGGCCTCGTCCTCCGCGGCGGTGCCGGTGGCGAAGTCGGCGTCCTTCGCCGTCTCCAGCAGGTCCAGCGCCTTGTACGCGGCCGGCACCGCACCGTGCAGCCGCTGGTCGAGCGTCTGCCGGGCGAAGTAGAGCACGCCCGCCCACATGTCCTTGTCGACCTCGGGCCGGGTCACCGTGACCTCGCCCCGGACCACACCGGCGGCCCACTCCAGGGAGCGTTCCAGGAAGTCGGCCGGTTCCAGCAGCACATCCGCGATGCCCAGCTCGGCGGCCTGCTTCGGCTTGAGCATCTTGTTCTGCATCAGCGGGTTCTGGATGATCACCTGGGTGGCGGCCGGGATGCCGATCAGGTTCGGCAGCAGCTGGGTGCCGCCCCAGCCCGGGATCAGACCGAGGGAGACCTCCGGCAGTGCCAGGGCTGCCGCGCCGCCGGAGAGCGTCCGGTAGTGGCAGTGCAGGGCCAGCTCCAGGCCGCCGCCCATCGCCGCGCCGTTGACGAAGGCGAAGGTCGGAATCTCGCTGTCCTTGAGCCGGGCGAAGACCCGGTGGCCCAGCCGGCCGATCTCCAGGGCCTGCTCCCGGTCGGCCAGCAGCGGCAGGCCGGTGATGTCCGCGCCGACACAGAAGATGTACGGCTTTCCGGTGACCGCGATGAACGCCGGGTTGGCCGCGAGCGCTGCGCTGATCGCCTCGTCCAGGCTGGTCAGGCCCGCCGGGCCGAAGGTGTTCGGCTTGGTGTGGTCGAAGCCGTTGTCCAGGGTGATCAACGCGGCCGGGCGGTCCAGCCCCGGCACGTTCACCTGCCGCAGCAGTGCCTTGGTGACGACCTCGTTCGGTGCGGCGAGCGCGCTCACTTGTCTCCCTCCCAGTGGGGGTTCTCCCAGATGACCGTGCCGCCCATACCGATGCCGATGCACATGGCGGTGATGCCGTAGCGGACCTCCGGCCGCTCGGCGAACTGCCGGGCGAGCTGGGTCATCAGCCGTACGCCGGAGGAGGCGAGCGGGTGACCGATGGCGATCGCGCCGCCCCACGGGTTGACCCGAGGGTCGTCGTCGGCGATGCCGAAGTGGTCGAGGAAGGCCAGCACCTGCACGGCGAACGCCTCGTTCAGCTCGAACAGGCCGATGTCGTCGATGGTCAGGCCGGCGATGCGCAGCGCCTTCTCCGTCGACGGGATCGGGCCGACGCCCATCACCTCGGGCTCGACCCCGACGAAGCCGTACGACACCAGCCGCATCGCGACCGGCAGGCCCAGCTCGCGGGCGGTGGCCTCGTCGGCGAGCAGGCTGGCGGTGGCGCCATCGTTGAGACCGGCCGCGTTGCCCGCGGTGACCTTGCCGTGCGGGCGGAACGGGGTCTTCAGGGTGGCGAGCTTCTCCATCGAGGTGTCCCGAGGGGCCTCGTCCACCGTGGCCAGGCCCCAGCCGTTCTCCTCGTCGCGGATGGCGACCGGGACCAGGTCCTCCTGGAACTTGCCGTTGGCGTACGCCTTCGCGGTCTTCTGCTGGGAGGCGAGGGCGAACGCGTCGGTGCGCTGCTTGGTGATGTGCGGGACCCGGTCGTGCAGGTTCTCCGCAGTGGCTCCCATGACCAGCGCGGACGGGTCGACCAGCTTCTCCGCGACGATGCGCGGGTTCGGGTCGACGCCCTCGCCCATCGGGTGTCGGCCCATGTGCTCGACGCCACCGGCGATCGCGATGTCGTACGCGCCCATGGCGATGCCGCCGGCCACGGTGGTCACGGCGGTCATGGCTCCGGCGCACATCCGGTCGATGGCGAAACCGGGCACCGTCTTGGGCAGCCCGGCCAGCAGCGCGGCGGTGCGACCGATCGTCAGACCCTGGTCGCCGATCTGGGTGGTGGCCGCGATGGCGACCTCCTCGACCCGCTCCGGCGGCAGTTGAGGGTTACGGCGCAGTAGTTCGCGGATGCAGCGGATCACCAGGTCGTCGGCGCGGGTGTTGGCGTACATGCCACCCGCCTTGCCGAAGGGGGTGCGGACACCGTCGACGAAGACGACATCCCGGACTTCACGGGGCACGATTGAGCCTCCTATTCGACCGCGATCCGGTCGTCGCGCCGCCCAGGCGGCAGGCGGGACCGGACGAAGGTCGCCAGCACTGGCGTTTACCCGATGCTACTCGTCAGTAATAACCCGTGCCGCACCTCCCCCTGTAACCCACCCCACACCCCGCCCGGCGCACCGCCGTGTTGATCAAGAAGTTTTGGTCGCCGACACGCCGTGTCGGCGACCAAAACTTCTTGATCAACGGGTCAAGCCGGGTCAGGTGGTGGGGGAGAGGGCGGTGGGGAGGTGGGGGAGGAGGAGGGCGATCTGCCATTCGCGGGCGTGGTGGTCGCGCAGGGCGTCGGCGACGGTGGCTTCGGTGATCTCCTCGGGGGGCTGCCAGGCGATCCGGCGGATGATGTCGGGGGAGATGAGATTTTCCGGCGGCAGGTTGTGCTCGCTGGCCACCCGCAACACCACCTCGCGGCAGCGGGCCAGGCGGGCGGCGGCGGCCGGATCCCGCTCCGCCCAGCGGTGCGGCGGAGGCGGGCCGTCCACGGTCGGGGCCGCCGGCAGCGCGTCGTCCGGCAACTGCCGGGCTTCGTCGAGCGCCGCCAACCAGGTACGGGCCAACCGCCGCACCGAACGACCGCCGAAGCCGGGCAACGTGAGCAGTGTCTTCTCGTCCTTCGGGTCCAGCTCGGCCGCCGCGACGATGGCCGAGTCGGGCAGCACCCGCCCCGGCGCGGTGTCCCGCCGGGCGGCGATCTGGTCCCGCGCGTACCACAGGGCACGGACCCGGGCCTGCGCCCGCGCGCCACGGACGCGGTGGATTCCGGACGTCCGCCGCCACGGTTCGGCGCGTACCCGGGGCGGTCGGGCCCCGTTCAGCACGAGCGCGGCGAACTCCTGCGCCGCCCACTCGGACTTGCCCTGCCGGGCCAGCTCAGCGTCGAGGGCGTCGCGCAGGTCCGTCAGCAACTCGACGTCCAGCGCGGCGTAGGTCAGCCAGGACTCGGGCAGCGGCCGGCTCGACCAGTCCGCCGCGGAGTGGTGCTTCTCCAGGCTGAACCCGAGCAGCTGCTCGGTGAGCGCCGCGAGCCCCACCCGCTCGAAACCGGCCAGCCGCGCCGCCAGCTCGGTGTCGAACAACCGGCGTGGACGCAGCCCCAGCTCCGCAAGGCAGGGCAGATCCTGGTTCGCCGCGTGCAGCACCCACTCCGCGTCGGCGATCACGGCGTCCAGGGCGCTCAGGTCAGGTAGCGGCAGGGGGTCGATCAACGCTGTGCCGGCACCGGCACGGCGCAACTGTACGAGGTAGGCCCGCTGGCTGTAGCGGTAGCCGGAGGCACGTTCGGCGTCCAGGGCCACCGGGCCGGTTCCGCCCGCGAACCGTGCCACGACCTCGGCGAACTGCTCCGGGTCGGCGACTGGCTCGGGGGTGCCCTCACGGGGCTCGGTCAGCGGCACGGACTGGCTGCCAACAGGCTCGGTCCCCGCGTCCGAGGGCTCCGACCGCGCCGATGGCGGGTGCTGCGTGTCGTTTCCCGTACGGCTTGCGGCGGCCCGACGGCGCAGGGGTGGTTCGTCGGTCACCTGACAACCCTAGTGCGCGAGTGGATCGAGTGCCGCGCACCCGCCCCGCCGCGTGTCGGCATACGTCGGACGGGCTCAGCCGGTGGCGGCGGAGCGGCGCTCCGGCAGCGCGGTGACCCCCGGCGGCGGCAGGCCGGCGGTGGAGGCGAGCAGGGTGCACCAGGCGTTCAGATGTGGGGCCAGGTCGACACAGGTCGGCGTCCACGAGGCGCGGATCTCCACGTCGCCGGCCGCGGGTGGCCCGGCCAGCTCACCGAATCGGGTCGACATCGTCTGTGTGATCGTCCCGCCGATGGCCCGGTATCCCGCGTCCTGGGCGTCGAGGGCGTCGGTGAGCCAGGTCCACCCCACCCCGGGCAGCAGTGGGTCGGCGGCGAGGTCGACCTCCAACTCGGCGGTCACGTAGGTGACCAGCCGCAGGGTGCCCTGCCACGCCTCGTGTCCGGCCGGATCGTGCAGCAGGATCAGCCGCCCGGTGGCCACCTCGTCGCCGTCGCGCAGCACCGTCGCCGAGAGCGCGAACGCGTAGGGGGCGAGCCGCTGCGGGGCCCCAACCTCCTCCAGAACGATCTCCGGCCGAGGCGTCGCCGACCGGAGACCCGCGACCGCGCGAGCGAACGTGTCAGGCAGCGCGATCGGGGGGGCCATGTCCGCAGCCTATGCCGCCGCCCGGGTCGCGACCGCGAGGCGCGCCGACGATCGACTCGCCGATGATCGCCACGGGTCGTCCACCCGACCGTACGGGTTCGACCGGGCCTCGGCGTTATCTTGCCATGGTGTTAATAAGGGGCCCCTGCTCTACCGGAGGCGTTAACAAGGGGCCCTTCCTTTCCAGAGGTCGGGCGCGTGGCACGATTGCCGCGATGACCACCGACACCACGGGCACCGCCGCCCGAGACGACGAACCCCGCCCTGGCGGGCCCGCCGATTCGCCCTTCGTGCGGGCGTGTCGCCGTCGGCCCGTACCGCACACGCCGGTCTGGTTCATGCGCCAGGCGGGCCGGTCGCTGCCGGAGTACCGGGAGATCCGGGCCAACGTGGCGATGCTGGAGTCGTGCCGCCGACCCGACCTGGTCACCGAGATCACCCTTCAGCCGGTACGCCGGCACGGGGTGGACGCCGCGATCCTCTTCAGCGACATCGTGGTGCCGGTGGCCGCCGCCGGGATCGACCTGGACATCGTGCCCGGCACCGGCCCGGTGGTGGCCGAGCCGGTGCGTACCGCCGCCGACATCGACCGGATCCGGCCGATCGGCCGCGACGACGTCGACTATGTCGACGAGGCGGTTCGGATGCTGGTCAAGGAGCTGGGCGACACCCCGCTGATCGGTTTCGCCGGAGCCCCGTTCACGCTTGCCAGCTACCTGGTGGAGGGCGGCCCGTCGCGCACCCACGCCAAGACCAAGGCGTTGATGTACGGCGAGCCCGAGCTGTGGCACGCGCTCGCCGGCCGACTGGCCGAGATGACCCTGGCGTTCCTGCGGGTGCAGATCGAGGCCGGTGTCTCGGCGGTGCAGTTGTTCGACTCGTGGGCCGGTGCGCTGTCCGAGGCCGACTACCGCCGGTTCGTGCTGCCCCACTCGACAGTGGTGCTCGCCGGGCTCGCCGACGCCGGTGTGCCGCGCATCCACTTCGGGGTGGGCACCGCCGAACTGCTCGGCGCGATGGGCGAGGCCGGCGCCGACGTGGTCGGCGTCGACTGGCGTACGCCGCTGGACGTCGCGACCCGCCGGATCGGGCCGGACCGGGCCGTGCAGGGCAACCTCGACCCGGCTCTGCTGCTGGCCCCCTGGCACGTGGTGGAGGCGGAGGTGCACCGGATCCTGGAGCAGGGCCGCGCCGCGCCGGGGCACGTGTTCAACCTCGGCCACGGTGTGCTGCCGGAGACCGACCCGGAGGTGCTGACCCGGGTCGTCGCCCTGGTGCACGAGCTGTCCGCCGGGCCGGTCGGGCGGGACTGACCACGATGGCGACGCGGCGGCGGGTGGCGGTGGTCGGCGGCGGCATCGCCGGGCTGGCCGCTGCGGTCCGACTACGCGACCACGGCCCCGACCTCGACATCACCGTCTACGAGCAGTCCGGGACGCTCGGCGGCAAGCTGCGTACCGGCGAGCTGGCCGGGGGACCGGTCGAGTTCGGGGCCGAGGCGTTCCTGATGCGTGACCCGGCCGGTGGGGAGTCCGCCGCGCTGGCCCTGGTCCGTCGGCTCGGCCTGGCGGGGCGGATCGTGCACCCGAGCGTCGGGCAGGCGGCGCTGGCCCTGGCCGGTGGGCTGCGCCCGATCCCCGGCGGCACGCTGGTCGGCGTACCCGGTGATCTGGAGAAGGTGGCGGCGGTGGCCCGGCCGACCCCGGACGCCGACCGCGACGGCGGCGGGCCCCTGCTCGGTCCCGACCAGGACGTCTCGGTGGGCGCACTGGTCCGCGCGAGGTTCGGCGACGACGTGGTCGAACGGCTGGTCGACCCGATGCTCGGCGGGGTGTACGCGGGCCGCGCCGACGACCTGTCGCTGGTGGCCACCATGCCCGCGCTGGCCCGCGCCGCCCGGGTGGAGCACACGCTGCTCGCCGCCGTGCGCCGGGCGCTGGCCGCCACGCCGCGCGCCCCCGGCGAGCCGGTCTTCGGCACCCTCGACGGCGGACTGAGCACCCTGGTCGACGCGGCGGTGGCCGCCAGCGGCGCGACGATCCGCCGCCACGCGGCGGTACGCGAACTCACCCCGACCGGCCCCGGATGGCGGTTGACCGTCGGTCCGACCCGCGACCCCGAACACGTCGACGTGGACGCGGTGGTGTTGGCGGTACCGGCCCGACCGGCCGCGCGTCTGCTCGCCGACGTGGCCGCCGACGCGGCGACGCTGATCGGCGAGCTGGACTACGCCAGCGTCGCCCTGGTCACCCTCGCGCTGCCCGAACCGGCCCTGCCGGAACTCTCCGGTCTCCTGGTGCCCTCCACCGAGGGCCTGCTGGTCAAGGCGTCCACCTTCTTCACCACCAAGTGGGGGCACCTGCGCCGGCCGGACGGGCTGGCGCTGGTGCGCGCCTCGGTGGGTCGCTACGGCGACGAGGAGCAACTCCAGCGCTCCGACGAGGATCTCGCCGCCATCGTGCACCGGGAACTGTCGGCGGTGCTGGGCACACCGTTGCCGACACCGGTCGCCGGGCACGTGCAGCGCTGGGGCGGGGCGTTGCCGCAGTACGCCCCCGGTCACCTCGACCGGGTCGCCGCCGCCCGGTCGGCGCTGCGGGCGGCACATCCGACGCTGCGGCTGGCCGGTGCCGGCTACGACGGGATCGGCATCCCGATCTGCGTCCGCTCCGGCGAGACGGCGGCCGAGGAGATCATCACCGCATTGGAAGGATCCGCGACATGACCGACCAGAGCAACGCGGCCCGGCTGCGCGAGCTGAACTCCACCATCCGCTACACCATGTGGTCGGTGTTCCGGGCCAGCGCGCCGCTGCCGTCGCTGCGCGACAACGTCAGCGGCGAGGTGGAGTCGCTGATCGAGGAACTGGCCGGCAAGGACGTGGTGGTGCGCGGCACCTACGACGTGTCCGGACTACGCGCTGACGCGGACCTGATGATCTGGTGGCACTCCTCGTCCAGCGACGCCCTTCAGGACGCGTACCTGCGGTTGCGGCGAACCGCCCTGGGTCGGGCGATGTCCCCGGTCTGGTCGCAGATGGCACTGCACCGACCGGCCGAGTTCAACAAGAGCCACATCCCGGCGTTCCTGGCCGGTGAGGAGGCCCGCGCCTACCTCTGCGTCTACCCGTTCGTCCGCTCCTACGACTGGTACCTGCTGCCCGACGCCGAGCGGCGGGAACTGCTGGCCGAGCACGGCCAGATGGCGCGCAGCTACCCGGACGTGCGGGCCAACACGGTCGCCTCCTTCGCACTCGGCGACTACGAGTGGATGCTCGCCTTCGAGGCCGACGAGCTGCACCGCATCGTCGACCTGATGCGTGACCTGCGTGCCTCCCGGGCCCGGCTGCACGTACGCGAAGAGGTCCCCTTCTACACCGGCCGTCGGCGCGCGATCGCCGACATCGTCTCCGCCCTCCCCTGAGCTGTGTGCAAGGAAGGGCACCTTGTTAACGCCTGGCGTGGTAAAGGGGGCCCTTCCTAACACGCGGGGCGCCTGTGGCTGGACCGGGCGGGGCCGCGCCTGAGGGAGAAGAGCGCGGCCCCGGCCGGGGTCAGGTGGTCGCGGTGCAGGTCACCGTCGGCGTGCTGGTGCTGTTGCCGGAGGCGAGGAAGCCGAAGCTGGTGCTGCCGCCGGCACCGAGGTTGCCGTTGTAGCTGACGTTGGTCGCGGTCACCGTGGAGCCGCTGGAGCTGACTGTGGCGTTCCAGGCTTGGCTGACCTGTTGGCCGTCGGCGTACGTCAAGGTCACCCGCCAACCGCTGATGGCCGCGTTGCCGGCGGTCACCTGGACCTCACCCTGGAATCCGCCGGACCAGCTGTTGGTGACCTGGTACGTCGCCGAGCAGGCACCCGTCACCGGCGGGTTGGAGGGCGGCGGCGTGCTGGGCGGGGGAGTGCTCGGCGGGGGAGTGCTCGGCGGCGGCGTCGTGGGCGGCGGCGTGGTGGGCGGCGGGTTGGATCCGCCGAACTGCACGTCGCTGCAGATGTAGTACGACTGGTCGAAGTGGCTGGCCTGCCAGACCGTGAAGATGACGTGCCGACCGGTGCGGCCGGGCGCGTTCACCGGAATCTGGATCGACACCCCGTCGACCTCACGTTGCCACTGCGACGCCGGGGTGTTGCCGATCTGGCCGACAAGTTCCAGGTCGGACCAGGCCAGTGGCTTGGTGAGCGTGTCCACGCCCTGCCGGGTGGCGTACACCCGGATGTAGTCGGCACCGTGGCTGGCCTGGTCGAAGAACTTCAACTGGAAGCTGTTGGCGACCGGGGTGGTCCGCCAGGCACCTACCGCGTCGAGGGCGTTGTAGCGACCGCCCTCGGCCCGCCCGCCCGAGCAGAGCTGGCCGTCCGGCACGGCGGCCTGGTGATTGCCGCCCACACCCTCGCGGAGTTGGCCGTTCCAGTTCCACATGGCGCTCGGGTCGGCCTGCCAGGCCTGCCAACACATCGGGTCCTCGGTGGCCATCCGCGGGTTCATGTGGTCGCCACCCCAGCGCTCCCAGCAGCCGTAGGCGCGCGACGCGGGGTTGACCACGGAGCCGTGCGCGGAGGCGGGGTTGGCCAGCGCGGTGGTGAGCAGCAAGAGGGCGACGGCCACGATGGCCAGCGGCCAGGCAGCACGTGGTGATCTGAGTACGTTCGGCATGGAGCTCCCCAAGGGAATTGTCAGTTCGCGACTGCGCCCGGACGCTCGGGAGTTGCCTCTCCCGTGGCCGATCTGCGTTGCCCTTGTGGTGTGGCTCCGAGGGGAGCGTGCCACGAAGTATCGGCGTACGTCAACGCGGGAAGCGTTCTCCGCAGCGGGGTTCGGCACCGCCAGACCGGTGCTGGCCACCCCGCCGGGCTGCCGGGTGCCGATGCCCGGCCTTTCGGCTGCCGCTCACCGTGCCGGGCGGGGCCGCGCCCGAGGAAGTGTGGCGCGGCCCCGGCCGGGGTCAGGTGGTCGCCGTGCAGGTCAGCGTCGGTGTGCTGTTGGTGCCGCTGGTCGAGGCCAGGAAACCGAAGGTGGTGCTGGCGGCGGCACCGAGACTGCCGTTGTGCCCGACGTTCTGAGCGGTCACCGTCGAGCCGCTGGTGGTGACGGTGGCGTTCCAGGACTGGTTGATCTGCTGCCCGTTGGCGTACGTCCACCGCACCGTCCAGCCTCGGATGGGGGCGCTGCCGGCCGTCACCTGGACCTCACCCTGGAATCCGCCGGACCAGCTGTTGGTGACCCGGTACGTCGCCGAGCAGGCGCCCGTCACCGGCGGGTCGGAGGGCGGCGGCGTGCTGGGCGGCGGCGTGGTGGGCGAGGGCGTGCTCGGCGGCGGCGTGGTGGTGGGGGGCGGGTTGGATCCGCCGAACTGCACGTCGCTACAGATGTAGTACGACTGGTCGGAGTGGCTGGCCTGCCAGATCGTGTAGATGACGTGCCGTCCGGTGCGCCCGGGAGCGTTGACCGGGATCTCGATGGACACTCCGCCGGGCTCCTGCTGCCACTGGGAGGCCGGCGTGTTGCCGATCTGCCCGACCAGTTCCAGGTGCGACCAGGCCAGGGGCGTGGTCAGCGCGTCGTAGCCCTGCCGGGTGGCGTACACCCGGATGTAGTCGGCACCGTGACTGGCCTGGTCGTAGAACTTCAGCCGGAAGCTGTTGGCGACCGAGGTGGTCCGCCACGCGCCCGGGGTGTCCATCGCCCGGTAGCGCCCGTTCTCGGTGCGCCCGCCGGAGCAGAGCTGACCGTCGGGGATGGCGGCCTGGTGGTTGCCGGCCACCCCCTCGCGGTAGAGGCCGTTCCAGTTCCACATGGCGTTGGTGTCGGTCTGCCACGCCTGCCAGCACATCGGGTCCTCGGTGGCCATCCGAGGGTTCTGGAAGTCGTTTCCCCAGCGTTGCCAGCAGCCGTAGTTGCGGGAGATGGGGTTGGCCACCGAGCCGTGCGCGGAGGCGGGTCGTACCAGTGCCGTGCTGAGTAGTAGTGCGGCGACGGCCGCGACGGCCAGCAGCCACAGTGCCCGCGATGATCTGAGCGAGTTGGACATGGGGACTCCAGGGGAAGTCGTCGGTTCTCGACATCGCCCGGACGCTTGGGGAGTTGCCCTCTCCCGTGCCGTCAGCGTGCCCGTGCTGACCAGACCGGAAGGATGGCACGTCAGATCGGCGTACGTCAATGAGGAAAGCGATTTCCAGCGCGGATGCGAGGAGTCGTCGAAACGCTTCCACCATTGGTTTCAGGCCGCTCGGACGGTCCGGCGCATCGGGGTGTGCGGGATGCCGTCTTCGACGTACTCCGGCCCGCTGACCGTGAAGCCGTGCCGGGCGTAGAACTCCACCAGGTGCGACTGCGCGTCCAGTACGCACGGCTGGTCGCCGATCTCCGCCAGGGCCGCCGTCATCAGCCGTCCCGCATGCCCGGCCCCCCGGGCGTCCGGTGCCACCACCACCCGCCCGATCCTGGCGACCCCGCCGGGGTCGGCCAGAATTCGCAGGTACGCCACCGGGGCGCCGTGCTGCGCCAGCCACAGATGCCGGGTGCCGGGTTCGACGTCGCGCCCGTCGATCTCCGGGTACGCACACTCCTGCTCGACCACGAAGACGTCGACCCGCAGGCGTACCAGGTCGTGGAAGGTTCGGGTGTCCAACTCGTCGAAGCTGGCGATCCGGAGCAGGGGCGTGGCGGGCATGCCGACAGGCTAGTGCGGTGGCTCGGGGATCTTGCCGCTGCCTACCGGTGCTGCGCGGGTGTGCGGGTGGTGCGTGGTAGTGGTGGCGGGGCGGTCAGGCGGGGCGTGCGCCGACGGCGTCGCGGATCTCGGCACCGTGCTCGGCTTCCACCGAGCGGGCGCAGTGGCCGCAGCAGAAGAACCGACCGGAGACCTCGACCCCGTGGCCCGAGATCTTGATGCCGCAGTGCTCGCAGATCGGTGCCAGCTTGTGGATCGCGCACTCGAAGCTGTCGAAGGTGTGCACGTCGCCGCTGACCGTCCGTACCTCGAACGCCAGCCAGTAGTCGTTGCCGCAGACCTCGCAGGTAGCCACGCCCCGTACCTCCATCGGTAGACCTTTTGTCCCATCTTGCGGCACTGCGCCGGGCGGTCCTTGTTTTATTGATAGTGGTCTTTACTGTTAACAAGGTTTAAATTATGTTGGTGGCACCTCACCAGGCATCACGCCGACAAGGAGTTGCCGCCATGCGCCGAAGACTCACCCTTCCGCTCGTCGCGACGGGCGCCATGGTCTCCACCCTGGCCGTCGCCACCCCCGCCCAGGCCCACGGCTACGTCTCAGCACCCCCGAGCCGCCAGGCGCTCTGCGCCCAGAACCGGGTGCCCGACTGCGGGCAGATCAGGTGGGAACCGCAGAGCGTCGAAGGCCCCAAGGGGTTGCGCAACTGCCACGCCAACATCTCGCACTTCGCCGTCCTCAACGACGACAACCGGGGCTGGCCGGCCACCTCGGTCGGCACCACCGTGACGTTCACCTGGGTCAACACGGCCATGCACGCCACCCGCGACTGGGAGTACTTCATCGGCAACACCCGCGTCGCGGTCTTCTCCGGCGGCGGACGCCAGCCCGGCCCGACCGTCTCGCACACCGTCAACCTCTCCGGCTACCCAGGTCGGCAGAAGCTGCTGGCGGTGTGGAACATCGCCGACACCGCCAACGCCTTCTACTCCTGCGTCGACCTCCAGGTCGGTGGTGGCGGCGGCAACCCGACGCCGAGTCCGAGCCCGAGCCCGACCACCAACCCGCCGTCGCCGACCCCGACGGTCGCGCCGACGACCAACCCGCCCACCGGCGGCACCTGGACAGCCGGTCGCGCGTACGCCGTCGGCGACCAGGTCACCTACGGCGGTCGCACCTACGTCTGCCGGCAGGCGCACACCGCCCTCGCCGGATGGGAACCGCCGAACGTACCGGCACTGTGGAGCCAGATCTGACCGACGGGAGATGCGGCCGACTCCGGTCGCATCTCCCGCCCGCCGTACCGCCCGCCGGGCCCGCCGTGCGACGTGCTCGACGTGCCGCGCTGCGGGTGTTGCCACCCCACCTGCTCGCGGTGCTGCTCGCCGTCACCGGGTGCGGCGCGCCCGCACCCACCGAGGCGCCCGGCTCGGCGGCCGTGACCCGAGCCGCGACGCCGGGCGAGCTGACCGGCATCGACCTGCTGTTTCTGTCGATGATGGCCGGGCACACCGAGCAGACCCTCCAGATCGTCCGGCTCGTGCGGGACCGGCTGACCGACCCCGAGCTGCGGACCCTGGTCGCCGCCGTCGAGGTGACCGAGGCCGACGAACTGGCCACCGTACGCGGCTGGCTGGCTCAGGCCGGGCGCAGTGCCCGCGCCGACGACCACGCCGGGCACGGCACCGACCCTGAACAGGTGGCGCGACTGCGCGACGCCCCGACCGCCGAGGTCGACCGAGTGTTGATCGACGTGCTCAGCAGCCACCAGCAGGCAGCGGCCGACCTGGCCCGCGCACACCTGGCGGCGGGTAGCGACGCACGGGTGCTCGACCTGGCCCGGCGCGTCGAGCAGTCGCGTACCGCCCAGGTCGCGCTGATGGGCGAGCGGCCCGCAGCCGGTTGACCAGCCGACGCCGCGACCGCCCGACGTCGATAGTCGGGCGGACGCGCGGTCGGTGTCGGTAGTCGGGTGACGCGCGGTCGGCAACGGGCGGGTCAGGCCTCGCTCAGGTTAAGCCTCGCTCGGTTCAGGCCCCGCTCGGGTCCAGGCGGATGGAGAGCGAGTTCACGCAGTGCCGGGTGTTCTTCGGGGTGAAGCCCTCACCACGGAAGACGTGCCCGAGGTGGCTGTCGCAGCGAGCGCAACGGATCTCGGTGCGACGCATGCCGAGCGAGTTGTCCTCGATCTCCTTGATCGCGCCGGGGATCGCGTCGTCGAAGCTGGGCCAGCCACAGTGCGAGTCGAACTTGGTGTCACTCGGGTACAACTCGACACCGCAGGCCCGACACCGGTACATACCCGGCGTCTTGGTGTCGACGTACTCACCGGTCCACGCGGGTTCGGTGCCGTGCTCGCGCAGCACCCGGAACTCGTCGGGGCTGAGCCGGACCCGCCACTCGTCCTCGGTGCGGGGCAGTTCGCTGTCGGGAAGAGTCACCGCTCAACGGTACGCCGAAGGTCGTACCCGTCGCATATGGTCGCGCAATGGGTGGCACGAAGGCTGCGGCCGAGCAGATCGAGGTGGCCGGGCGCACCGTACGACTGTCCAGCCCCGATCGGGTGATCTTCCCGGAGCGTGGCTTCACCAAGGCCGACGTCTTCCACTACTACCTCAGCGTGGGCGACGGCATCATGCGGGCGCTGGGTGACCGGCCGACGACCCTGCAACGCTTCCCCGACGGCATCGAGGGGGAGATGTTCTTCCAGAAGCGGGTGCCGACCCGGGGCGTGCCGCCCTGGGTGCGTACCGTCGAGATCAGTTTCCCCAGCGGGCGCAAGGCCGCGGAGCTCTGCCCGGCGGACCTGGCCCACGTGGCCTGGGCAGCACAGATGGGCACGGTGGTGTTCCACCCGTGGCCCGTGCGCGCCACCGACGTCGACCAGCCCGACGAGCTGCGGGTCGACCTCGACCCGCAGCCCGGCACCGACTTCGCCCACGCCGCGACGGCCGCCGCCGAGCTGCGCGCGATCCTCGACGAGCTGGGCGTGCCGGGCTGGCCGAAGACCTCCGGCGGTCGAGGTGTGCACGTCTACCTGCGCATCCAACCGCGCTGGACGTTCGTCGAGGTACGCCGGGCCACCATCGCGCTGGCCCGTGAACTGGCCCGCCGCCGACCCGACCTGGTTACCACCGCCTGGTGGAAGGAGGAACGCGGCGAACGGGTCTTCGTGGACTACAACCAGATGGCCCGCGACCGCACCATCGCCTGCGCGTACTCGCTGCGCGCCAACGCCCGGGCGACCGTCTCCACCCCGGTCACCTGGGACGAGCTTCCCGACGTCGACCCGGACGACTTCGACCTGTGTACCGTGCCGGAACGGCTGGCCCAGCGCGGCGATCCGCACGCCGGCATCGACGACGCCGCGTGGGACATCACACCGCTGCTGGAGTGGGCCGAGCGGGACGCCGCAGCCGGCGAGGGCGACCTGCCCTACCCACCCGACCATCCGAAGATGCCGGGCGAACCGAAGCGGGTCCAACCCTCCAAGGACCGCGACCGCCCCCGCTGACCATCACCGGCGCGTCTCGCCCGCCTCCACCACGGTCTTGGCAGTCAGCAGGTCCGCGCCGGTGATCTTCCGGTACTCCGCGATCGCCTTGATCTTGTTACCGCGGGCAAGCTCCTCCCGGACGGCCGGGGGTAGCGGGTCGGTGTCGGCGACGCCGAGGTGATCCATCACCAGGGTCAGCCGCCGCTCCAGCTCGGTCAGCCGGTACGCGGTGCGGGCCACCTCGCGGCGGCTCGGCGCCTGCGCGAGCAGCAGGCCGATGACCAGGGCGAGGAGTGTGGCCAGAAGGATGTCCATGCCGATGATCGAACCAGCCCCGCGCTACGGCGGGCAACGCGCCGATCGAGCGTCAGCTCGGGGTGCCACCCTTCACACCGTTCACGAAGCAGCGCCACTGGGAGGTGTCGAACCGCAGCACCGGCCCGTCGGCGTCCTTGCTGTCCCGCACCCCCACGACCCGGGCAAGGTTGTCCGCCACCTCCACGCAGTTGCCTTGGTCGCTGCTGCGGCTGGCCTTCCGCCAGATCGCACCGGTCAGATCAGTCATGCTGCCTCTCCTTGACTTGCCGCATCAGCGTCTGGGACGCCTCGACGCTCAACGCCTCGGCACTGATGTGCTTCCAGAGTTCGGCATACGCGCGGACCTCTTCCAGCCGGTCAAGGTATAGCGCGCCGGTGAGTCCCTCGCAGTACACGGTGGTCGGCTCGGCTGACCGAGCACCCTGGGTGGGAAAGTCCAGGATGACGAAGCTTCCGGCCACGGCAGCACGAGTCAGCTTGCTTTCAAGCGGGGAGATCCTGATCGACACGTTGGGTCTCTCGCTGGCCGCAAGCAGTCGGTCAATCTGCTCAGCCATGCCGGGCACGCTCCTGTGCAGAACGCCCTCGTCCAGGATTGCATCAAGGGTGGGCGCGGCCGGACGTTGCCTGGCGAGAACGCGTTGGCGTTCCAACCGCAGCTCAACGATCTTCGCGACCTCCTCGTCCGTGATGCCCGGCCGAGATCGCGCGACTGCCGCCGTGTACTCGGGAGTCTGTAGGAGTCCAGGAACCAGGCCGTGCTCGTAGGTGCGGATGTGGCTCGCGGCCGATTCGAGCCCGACGTACAGCTGAAACCACCGAGGGATCACCTCGCCGTAGGCGTGGTACCAGCCCTTGCCCTTGGACTCCTTCGCGAGGCTGATCAGGACCTCCGACGTCTCCGGCGAGGCACCGTACAGCCGGCACATCTGTTCGACGTCCAGTGCGCGGATCGGGGTCTGGCCGGACTCGATCCGGTACATCTTCGCCCGTGACCATTCAAGATCTGAGGCGGCGGCTTCCAAGCCGATGCCGGCCTGTTCGCGGGCTTGGCGGAGCAGACGTCCCAGTTCTCGACGAGGCACCGTAGAGCCGACTAGCCCGGTACCTACCGCGCCGGTCGACCTGCGTGCGAACGCCCCGACGGGGGTCCAGCCACGACAGCGGCCGTTGACGAGGGTCGGGCAGCAGCTCTTTAGCCACGCGGTGCGGCGGTGTAACCAGCGGAGCTACCAGTGAGCGGGGGGCAGGGGATCGGGTCCGTCGAGGTGGCGGACCTGCCCGAGATCGAGGTCGACAGCAAGCCGGAACTGCTGGTGCTCGTGGCGGAGAACGACATCCCGATCGGCTGGGCGATCGTCCTGCCCGAGGGTGACTTCTGGCTGATCCGGGTCCGCCCGGTCCTTGACCCACGGGTCGAGTCTGGCGACGCTGACGACCTTCTGGGCCTGCGTCATCAACTGCGACGTGGGGCGACCCAGGCTGGCAGGGCGTCCGTCCGCCGGTGTCAGAGACTGAGCTTCATGCCCTCGTGGCTGGCGACGAAGCCGAGCCCGAGATAGAAGCGGTGCGCGTCGTGGCGGGCCTTGTCGGTGGTGAGCTGCACCAGACCGCAGCCGTGCTGCCGCGCCTGGTCGATCGCCCACGTCATCATCTGCCGGCCCAGACCCCGTCCGCGCTGGTCCGAGCGGACCCGGACCGATTCGATCAACTGCCGCTCGGTGCCGTGCCGGCCGAGCCCCGGAATGTAGGTGAGCTGCATGCAGCCGAGCAGCTCACCCCCCGCCTCGGCGACCACGAGCTGGTTACGCGGGTCGGCGGTGATCTCCGCGAACGCCTTCTCGTACCTGGCGTCGACCTCGCCGACGTCACGGGTACGCCCCAGCATGTCGTCGGCGAGCAGGTCGAGGATGGCCGGCAGGTCGGCCCGAACCGCGTCACGGAAGATCACGTCGCCCATCCCGCGAGCGTCCCACAACGGCGTGCCCCGATGCGCGGCAGAGCACCGTCAACTGTCGCTGTGACGGGTGACGCTTTCGATCACGGATACGGAGGTGCCAGCGGGTCCGCACTCGGCGGGGATGGGTGGCAGGTGCCTGGGCGGGTCGTCCTCGGTGAGTGGAGTCTCGAACAATCCGCCGCCGCCGTTGACCCGGTCGCCCACGACGATCTCCCCGACCCCAGGCACGCGTACGCCCACCCGGCCGCTCGGTAGCACCGTGGTGCCCGGCGGCCAGACCACCACTGTGGCGGTCCCTGCGTCGCTCCGCAGCACGAGACAGCCGCCGTCACCCAAGGCCACCTGACCGTGCACCATCGCGAGGAAGGCGTACGTGGCACCGGCGACCAGGGTCCGGTAACCGTCACCTGTCAGCACCCGGCCCCTCTCGACCGTCGGGGCGGGCGTCTGCGGTTCCGACGTCTGCGGTTCAAACGTCTGCGGAGCCGGCGTCTGCGGAGAACGCCCTGACGAGGTCCCGGTGGCCTGTTCGACGCTGGTAGGCGTGCGAGGGGCACCGGCGCAGCCAGTCAGCACCAGCAGCAGCCCGGTAGCGAGGACAACGATCCGCAGCATGAGTCCATTAGATCTGCTATGCCCTCATTCGTCCCCGACGACATGCTGATCAGCAAGGACATCGACCGCGATCCTCGGGCCTGGGAAGAACGTGCGCGGAGAGTATCGATCCGGATTCTCTCTGGTGTCGGGCTTCATCTATCTGTACGGTGTGGCGCAAGCTTGATCACTGTTGCTTCACGGGGGTGTGTGGGCTTGTCGCCTCGTCCTGCCTGGATTCGCTCCACTGTGGCCTTCGTGGTGCTGGCCGGCGCCTTCGTCATCACATCTCCGGCTACTCGCGCCAACGCCGAGTTCACCGACCCTTGTCGGGACGGTGTGCGATCCGGGGCGGCTTCGGAACACGCCGCACGGGCGCTCGCCGAAAAGTGTGACGCCACTGTGGAAGTGCTCGACGCGGCCTCGGAGACTACGAAGGTTTTCGCGCAGCCGTCCGGTGACTTCAGCTTCGAGTCGTGGGCCGAGCCTCAGTGGGCCAGGCGGAACGGCAACTGGACGAAGATCGACACCACCCTGACGGTGGGGCAGGACGGTCTGGTGCGACCGGTCGCCTCGACCGCCGACGTGGTCTTCTCCCCCGGTGGTAAGGGGGCCTTCGCCACTATGACCGGCAGCGGTGCCAGCTTCTCGCTCGGCTGGGCGGACCCGCTCCCGCAGGGTGTGATCGCCGGAGACACCATCACGTACCCGAACGTGTACCCGGACGTCGACCTGGTGGTGCGCGCCGAGCGCAGCGGCTTCTCCCACCTGCTCGTGGTCAAGACCGCGGCGGCGGCGGCCAATCCGTTGGTCCGCGAGACCCGTTACGTCGTGGGTGGCTCAGCGAAGGTGTCCGCGGTGGGCGGGGGAGTCACCGTGTCTGGCCCGGAAGGCTTGCTGGCTGCGGCCCCGCCGGCCGAGGCATGGGACTCCACGCTTGAACACACCGAGATCGGTGGCAGGCGGGCCGGCTTCCTGGCCGAGGGCACGTCGGCTCATCGGAGCCCGAATCGGTCGACCGTTCGCGGCCCGGGGGACTCGGCGAAGACCGCGCCGGTCGACGTACGGATCAGCGATGGACTGCTGAGCGTCTCCGTCGCCCCCGAGTTGTTGGACACCGGCAACTTCCCGATCTTCATCGACCCGACCTACGACAAGAAGTGGGCCAGCTGGGCTCCGGTGAACGACTCCAGGCCGAGCACCCAGTGGACCTCCGGCACCTCATGGCCACGAGAGGTCGCCCGGGTGGGCTCGAACTACGAGGACCACGGCGACATCTGGCGATCGCACTTCTACTTCGACACGTCAGCACTGGCCGGCAAGCGGTTGACCGGCACCGTCAGCTTGGATGCCTATGTCGTGCACACCGGCGACTGTAACGGCGAGTCGATCTCCGTCTGGCAGACGAACTCACTAGCCGCCAACACGCCTACCTGGAACGGCATGAAGGACAAATGGCTGCACGGTGCGGCATTGCAAACCAAGGTGGGCAAGGCGAACGGTGGGTGCAGCCCGTCACAGTCCCCGAACTGGATGAACTTCAACGGAGCGCAGGTCGGCCACCACGTCCAACGCCACGCCGACGAGGGTCATACCTCGATCACGTTCGGGCTACGGATGGAGACCGAGAGCGGAGGGCGGTGGGCCAAGTTCGACCCGGCCAACGTCAAGCTGAAGACCGACTACCAGCACAAGCCGCACTCGCCGGTGGCGATGCGCAGCACGCCCGGCGGCAACTGCGTCACCTCGTCGCCCGGGCCTTGGATCACCAACCGCACGCCCACGCTGTTCGGCAAGGCCAGTGACGGCGACGGCACCGTAAAGATTCGGTTTGACCTTAACGGCCCAACCACTCCCGCCGATCACACGTCGGGCTGGACCAACTCCGGCAAGGAGCGCTCCTGGCCTGCGCCCACGTTGGCCGAGGGCAACTACAACTGGCGGGTCCGGGGCACCGACGGCGTGGACGACACGGACTGGACCGGCAGGTGCTACTTCCGGTTGGACCACACCCCGCCCACCTCGCCGGCGGTCACCCGCACCTCCGGCACCCCGGTCGAAGGTCAGCCGGTCACACTCTCCTTCACGTCGTCGGACGCACGATCGGGCATGAAACAGTTCGCGTACGGCATCGGGGTCGACGCCCAGCAGAACTTCAAGGCATCGTCGGGTACGACGACGATCACCTTCACGCCGGAAACCGGACGCACGGTCGTGTACGTGTGGGCCCAGGACAACGCCGGCAACTACTCGGCACGCACGGCGTACAACTTCTTCACCGGTCGCATCACCGAAGCGCAACCGCACGGCGCATGGCGGTTCGACGGTGACGCCCGCGACGACTCCGGCGAGGGTCACGACCTGACGGCCGCAGGTGGAGTGGGCTATGGCCCGGACCGAAAGGGGAATTCCAGCGCCGCCATGACTTTCGATGGCGCGGGCTGCGCGGAGACGACACCGGTGATCCGCACCGACGCCGAGTACACCGTGGCTGGCTGGGTGAATCTAAACGACAAGTCGACCAACCGTGCCCTGGTCACCCAGGCTGGCTCTGTCCGGCCCTCCTTCTACCTGCAGTACCACGCCGCCAGCGATCGTTGGGAACTGGCGATGACCAGTGGAGATGTCGATGCACCGAGCTGGGCCTACATCCAGGCCGGGGCTTCTCCGCCGCAGAACGCCTGGCAGCACATCGCCGCTACGGTGGACCCCGTTGCGCGGGTGATGCGGTTGTACGTCGGAGGCCAACTCGCCGCTGAAGGACATATTCCGTTCGTTCCCTGGAACGCGCAGAGCAAGTTCACGGTTGGTTGTGCGGCGGGCACCACTGATCAGTGGCATCAGATGCGTGGTTCGATCGACCATCTCGGGGTCTGGCAAGGTCTACTTTCCGAGGCCGAAATTGCTCTCGCCGCTACTGAATTGCCCGCTGGCGAGGTCGGCACCTGGCAACTCCGCGGTAGCGGAATCGAGGCCACAGGCCGATCCTCGGCCCTACTGCTGCCCGAGATCGAATCCTGGGTGGATGACCAGTTCGGGCGGATCGAGTCGGCGGTCGAGCTGGGTGACACCCAGTGCGCTAAGACCGAGCAATCGGTGCTGCGCACTGACGAATCGTTCACGGTCGCGGCATGGGCCAAGTTGGCCACTGTCGGCACTGCCAGCCAAACCGTGATAGGGCAGGACGGCAACCGCGTCAGTGGCTGGTATTTGGGTACCCGACATGTCAACGGTGTCCCGTACTGGACGCTGATGATGAAAGATTCCGATGACGAACACTCGACGTCGCGGTGGACGGCCTCGCCGACCCCTATGACTGCGGACGTCGGTAAGTGGACGCACTTGGCGGGCAGCTATGACGCATCCGCACAACGGATGAGCTTGTACATCAACGGATCGCTGGTGCACTCGATCACCCGTCCTGTCACGCCCTGGAAGGCTGATGGGGCGATGACGGTCGGCTGTGCGTTGCACACTGGCGTTCATACCGACTACACCGCAGGCGCAGCGATCTCGGAAGTTCGGGCTTGGCGGGGGGTGCTGGGCGCAGCCGAGGTCGCCGGGGTGCATGGGGGCAACCCTGAGGTGAAGCTGGAGGGGATGTGGCCGCTGGACGGTCCGGCCAGTGACACTCCCACCTACCTGACCGACCTGTCAGGCAACGGTCGTGACCTGACCATCACCGGCCCGTACGCGTGGGTGCGTGACCGAGGGTTTGGCCGGGACGGCGCACTGGGCCTCGAACTCGCGGAAGGGTCCTGCGCCGAAACCACCGGCCCGGTGGTCCGCACGGATGCCTCATTCACCGTGGCCGCCTGGGTCCTGCTGGAGCAGACCACCGGACACCATACAGTGGTGTCTCAGGCGGCCAGCGGCAGTCCCGGGTTCAACCTCGGCTATCACCCCGGCAGGAACCGGTGGCAGTTCGGGATGCCGGCAACTACCGGCGGAACGCCTACCTGGCACACCGCAGAGTCGCTGCAAGCCCCCGAGCTTGGCCGATGGACTCACCTGGCCGGTGTGTACGACCTCGCCGCAGGCAAGGTGCGCCTCTACGTCGACGGCGTCCTGCACGGCGAGGTGGCCGGTCCGGCAAACCCCTGGATGGCCAGCGGACCGACGCTGATCGGCTGCAACGGCACCACCAGCGGGACTCGTGACTCCCAGCTGGGTGGCGTCGTGGACGACGTACGCATCTGGACCTCCACCGTCGATCCGGACCGGATCGCCGACCTCGCTGCTTCCTGATCCGGTCGAGGGCGGTCCGCGACCGCCCTCCACCGTCCACCTGACTTACCCCACCCCTCTGCGTCAGGAAGGTGCCATGCCGCAGTCCCGCACCGCTCCCTCCCGTTCTCGACGACTCGTCACGCTCGGCACCGTCGCGGTGCTGGTGGCATCGACCCTGGCCGCGACTCAACCGGCACAGGCGGCCGAGGTGCCCTCGGGTGACCGTAAGGTCAAGACGATCCCGGCCGAATCGCTCCGGCGAGCACCGGTCGACCGGACGCCGCTGCCCGACGACGGCGGTCGATGGACGGGACCGTCGCGGGCGACGTGGCCGGCGGCGGGTGAGACCAGCTTCGTGGTCGCGGGTGCCCGGCCGGACCGACGCTTGGACGGCGACCGGCAGTCCGGACGGACGGTACGGGGAGCCGCAGGCGGGCTACCTGTCACGGTTTCAGCCGTCGCTGGTAAACGGGCTCCCGACCAGGCACGGGTGCAGGTCCTGGCGGAGCATCACTCGCGTCGGCTCGGTGTCAGTGGGCCCGTTGTCGTCGTCGACGGCAGTGCCGGCGCGATCGGGGCGTCCTTCGACTACGCCGGAATTCGCGAACTCTACGGCGCGGGGTGGGGCGAGCGACTGACCCTCAAACGGCTGCCGGCCTGCGCGGCGACAAATCCGCAGCGGTCGGAGTGCCAGGAGATCGAGGCAGTCGAGTCGACGAACAACCCGGTCACCAACACGGTGTCGGCTGAGGTCACGCTCTCCGGAGCGACGCCGATGGTGTTCGCCATCACGGCCGACGAGTCCTCGGACGAGGGTGACTACAAGGCCACCGACCTGAAGGCGTCGGGCTCGTGGACGGCGGGAGACAGCTCCGGCGCTTTCTCGTACTCGAACCCGCTGCGGCTGCCGCCAGCGGAAGGTCCGCTGCCAGAGGTGTCGTTGGACTACTCGTCGCAGGTGGTGGACGGCCGGATGGCCGGTGCCAACAACCAGGCGTCGTGGGTCGGGGACGGCTGGGAGTACGCGCCGGGCTTCATCGAGCGTTCCTACACCACCTGCACCGACGACCGCGACGCGGTGGACGGGAACGACCCGAACAACAAGGACAAGAAGACCTACGACCAGTGCTGGAAGGGTGACTCCCACAATGTCACCGTCTCGCTCAACGGCACCAATGCCTCGCTGGTCAGGGACGACACCACCGGCACCTGGCGGGTCCAGAACGACAGCAACTGGCGGATCCGGCTTGAGGGTGCTGCGGCGACGTCGGGCAACGCCACGACCGAGCGGTGGACGATCACCACTCCGGATGGCACCCGCTACTTCTTCGCCAGCGAGGTCGCCTCGGCGAACTCCCGATGGACGATTCCTGTCTTCGGCAACCACGCGGGCGAGAAGTGCCATGCCACGGCCTTCAAGGACTCGTCGTGCAAGCAGGCGTGGCGGTGGCTGCTGGACAAAGCCGTGGACGTGCACGGAAACACGGTCCGCTACTACTACGAGACCGAGACCGGCTACTACGGTGCGGCCGACGACAAGGACAACCGGCAGTCGTTCCACCGCGGCGGCCATCTGAAGCGGATCGAGTACGGCCTGCACGCCGATCACCCGACCGTCGCCGCCACCGGCCGAGTGGTGTTCGACGTCGCCGACCGGTGCCTGGCCACCGAGTGTCACAAGGACGGCAAGCCGGTCAAGGCGAACTGGCCGGACGTGCCGTGGGACAAGTACTGCGACGCGGCACCCTGCACGGACAAGCTGGCTCCGGTCTTCTTCACCACCAAACGGCTCACGAAGATCACCACTCAGGTGCGCAGCGGCAGCGGCTTCTCGGACGTCGAGTCGTGGGCGCTGACCCACGAGTTCAAGGCGCCGAAGGTTGCCGGCTCGGCGTCGTTGTGGCTGAAGGAGATCGTGCACGCCGGGCACGTCGGCGGCACCGTCACCGAGCCGGCGGTGCGGTTCACCGGAGTGGAGTTGTCCAACCGGGCCAACGTGCTCGCCGGCGCACCGCTGTTCTCCAGGTGGCGGATCCAGACCATCCGCACCGAGTCTGGTGCCGACATCCACGTCACCTACTCCGAGGCGGACTGCGACTACAACGATCTACCGGCCTCGCCGGAGAACAACTCTCGGCTCTGCTACCCGGTGTACTGGACGCCGGACGGTTACACCTCGCCGAAGCTGGACTGGTTCCGCAAGTACGTGGTCACCGAGATCTCCGAGATCGATCGCACCGCCGACCAGCCCGCTATCACCACCCGCTACGAGTACTCCACCAGCGGCGGTGGCACGTCGACCCTGTGGGGTTACGACGACAGCGAGTTCACCAAGAAGAAGCACCGCACGTACGGACAGTGGCGCGGCTACTCCCAGGTGGTCACCAAGGTTGGTGAGCCTGGTCAAGGCATTCCATTGACCACCCGTAAGCGCTTCTACCGCGGGCTGCACGACCAGCCATTGCCCGGCGGAGGGCGACGGGACGTGCAGGTTTCCGATTCCGAAGGCAACACCTTCGCCGACCACCCGGCGCTGGCCGGTATGCCGCTGGAGGAGGCGACCCTCGACAACTCGACAGTGGTCGAGGCGTCCACCACGCAGTACTGGACCCGGCAGACAGCCGCACGGACCCACGACGGAGGCACCTCCCGCGCGTACCTGAGTGGTCCCTCCGTTCAGCGCAGCCGGAAGCTTCTCGCGCCGAGTAAGTGGGCACGCACCGAGTCCCGGACGACTTACACCTCGGAGGGGCTGCCGGAGACGGTGTCCGATCTGGGGGATACCGCGAGCACCGGCGACGAGACCTGCACCCGCACCACGTACGTCAGCAACGACACCGCATGGATCCGGGCGGCCGTCTCCCGGGTGGAGACCGTCGCCAAGGCATGTGGTGCGACGATCTCCCGCCCGGACGACGTCGTCTCCGACGTCCGGACCTACCACGACGGCTCGGACACCCACGGTGCGACCCCGACGAAGGGGCTGGTCACCCGCGAGGAAACCCTCGACACCTGGAACGGTGGGCCGGTCTACGCCACCACCTCCCGCACCAGCTACGACGACCTGGGTCGGGTCAAGAGCCTGACGGACGCCCGTGGCGGCGTCACCACCACCGAATACACCCCGGCGGGACCGGGGCCGGTGACCCAGACGGTCACCCTCAACCCCCTTCAGCACAAGGTCACCACCCATCAGCAGCCGGCCTGGGCCGAGCCCACCGCGGTGGTCGACGCGAACAACAAGCGCACCGACCTGGCGCACGATCCGCTCGGCCGGCTCACCAAGGTATGGCTGCCTGGCCGGGCGAAGGCGACCCAGACGCCGAACCTGGATTTCAGTTACCTGGTCCGCGCCGACGGGCCGTTGGCCGTCACCACGAAGCGGCTTGGCCCCAACGGCAACTACATCACCGAGATCGGGCTCTTCGACTCGCTCTACCGGCCCGTACAGACCCAGGAGGACGCCGTCGACGGCCGGCGTCTGGTGTCGTCGACCGGCTACAACGACCGGGGTCTGGAGGCATATCAGGCAGGGCCGGCGTACGTCACCGGTCAGCCCAGCACGGGGCTATTGGCGCTGAACCCGGGCGCGGACCGGGTTCGGACGGTGTTCAGCCACGACGCCGTCGGTCGGGTGATCAACGAAGGGCTGTGGTCGGGGAACAGCCAACTCTGGGCCACGGTCACCAGTTACGGCGGTAACCCGGACGGTTGGCAGGTGGCAGTCACCCCGCCGCTCGGGGGCACCGCGACTGCCACCATCAGCGATGTCCACGGCCGGACGATCGAGTTGCGCCAGTTCCACGGACGCACCCCGACCGGCGGGTTCGACGCCACGACGTACACCTACACCCCGCGCGACGACCTGAAGACCGTGACCGGCCCGACCGGCAAGGTGTGGCAGTACGAGTACGACCTGCGGGGGCGGGAGAAACGAACCACCGACCCGGACAAGGGTGTCACCACCCTGACGTACAACAACAGCGACGACGTGACCTCCTCGACCGACGCGCGGGGCGAGACGGTCTCCACGGAGTACGACCTGCTCGGGCGGCAGCACAAGCGCCTGGTCAACGGCCAACTCGCTGCCCAGTGGACCTACGACACCGTCGCCAAGGGCCACCTGACCAAGCAGTTGTCGATCGTCGACGGTTACCACTTCACGCGCGAGATCTTCGCGTACAGCAACGCCTACCAGGTCATGGACGAGGAGTCGGTCGTGCCGGCCATGCCTGGCCTGGCCGGTGCCGCCGGCACCTACGTCTCCACCTTCACGTTCAAAGTCGACGGCTCGCCCGAACGGGTCACCATGCCCAGGGTCGGTGCTCTTGAGCGGGAAACGCTCAACCAAACCTACGACGACCTGGGCAACGTCAAAGGGCTCGTCGGCACGGCTTCGCCTTCCGGAACGGTCAACGTCTACGTCGACGACGCCACCTACTCGCCCTACGGAGAGCTGCTGCAACGCAAGCTCGGGGTGAACAACAAGCCGCAGGCGTACCAAACCTACGTCTACGACGATGTGACCCGGCGGCTGACCGAGTTCTACTTCGACCGCGACGCCAGCATCACCAACGTCGCCGCACTGAACTACCAGTACGACCCGGCGGGCAACGTGCTGTCGATGGCCAACCGGCCGCAGGACAACGACGGCAACGCCAGGCCCGGTGACAGCGACGTCCAGTGCTTCCAGTACGACCAGCTGCGTCGGCTGACCCAGGCGTGGACGCAGAGCACGAGCACGTGCGCCAGCAACCCGCAGTCGAGCACCGTGGGTGGCATCTCGCCGTACTGGAAGTCGTACGCCTATGACAAGGCTGGCTCCCGCGAGTCGGTGACCGACAAGCGCACCGGTGTGACCTCCACCTACGGGTACGCCACGACCGGCGGCCAGCCGCACGCGGTGCGGACGGTCACCACCGGCGAACAGGTCGACCACTACGACTGGGACGCCGTCGGCAACCTGACCTACCGGCGGGTCGGCGGGGTCACCGAGACCCTCGACTGGAACGCCCAGGGCAAGCTCAGCGAGATCACCGGTCCCGACGGCACCACCCGGATGCACTACGACGTAGACGGCAACCGGATCGCCCGGATAGACCCCAACGGCGACGCAACAGTCTTCGTTGCCGGGCACGAGCTGACCGTCTCCGGCCAGAACAAGACGGCGACCCGCTACTACGAGCACGCCGGCGATGTCATCGCCTCCCGCACGGCGTCCACCGCCGGCGGCGCGAAGGACCTGGTCTGGCTCGCCTCGGACCAGCACGACTCGGCCCACTGGGCGGTCAACTCGGTGACCCGGGTCGACACCGTCCGCTACTCCGATCCGTACGGCAACAAGCGCTCCGGCGGCAACGGTGGCACCTGGCCCTCCGGACAGCGCGGCTTCGTCGGCGGCATCGAGGACCCGACCGGCCTGTCGCTGCTGGGTGCCCGGTTCTACGACGCGGCGCTGGGTGCGTTCATCTCCGTCGACCCTCAGACCGACGAATACGACCCACAGCGCATGCACCCGTTCGCGTACGCGAACAACAACCCGATCACCTTCGCCGACCCGGACGGCCTCTTCTGGGGTGCGGCCAAGAAACTCGGTGGCGGGATCGCCAATGCCGCTACGTCGGTCGCCAAGGCTGTGGTCAACAACGCCGGCACCATCTCGGCCGTCGCCGGCACCGTAGCGATGGTGTCCGCCGTACTACCGCCCCCGGCGCAGGTGGTAGCAGCGGCTGCCGGTGCTGTCGCCGCCGTGGCCGGTGCCATCGACACGATCAAGACCTGTGCGGGCGGTAGCGGGGTTGACTGCGCTATGGGCGTGGCCGGGATGGTGCCCGGCGTCCGACAGGCCAAGACCGCCGCCCGCGGTGCGGGGGCAGTCAAGAGTGCGGTGAAGGGTAAACCGCGAGGATGTAACAGCTTCCTCCCCGGTACTCCGGTACTGATGGCGGACGGTAGTTACAAGGCCATCGAGGAGATTCAACTCGACGATGTGGTCTGGGCCGCCGACCCAGAGACAGGCAAGGAAGGCTCCCGCCCGGTCACGGCGGTGATCACCGGTGACGGTGACAAGGCACTCGTCGACATCGAAGTCGACTCCGACTCCGACGGCGTAAGCGATGGCAAGGTCACCGCTACCGATGGTCACCCCTTCTGGGTTGATAGCAGGCGAGCATGGCTACGCGCCGAGCACCTGAACCCCGGCGACCAACTGCTGACGCCCGACGGTGCCCGCGTCAATGTCATCGGCGTCATCGCCTACGGCGCGACTGCCACCGTCCACAACCTGACCGTCGACGACATACACACCTACTACGTCCGTGTCAGCAGCACGGATATCCTCGTTCACAACATCGGTGGATCAAGTGACTGCAGCGAGACGTTCTACCGAGCAATGTCCGATGAGGAGTATGAGTTCCTGAAGACAAATAGGGGTTTGTATCCAAAGTATGGCGAGACCTTCGTAACGCAGGACGAGTGGTACGTCAGGCAACTCGCGAAGCGTCATCCTGATAAGTACACCAAAATTGTTAAGTTTGAGATGGAGGTCGGCACCCGGAATGCGCTCCTTAGGGCGGGGGCGCGGGATGAGCCTGTTTCGCGGACGCTGCGTAAACTGGGTCTAGGGCGACTGCCGATCCTCAAGAAGGGCGATAAGGGTAAAGTGCATGTTAAGGGAGAGCTTGGTTCTCTCAATTATGGGCTGAGGAAAGGTTCGGTTCGGATCTTCAATACCCGCATTAAAAGCTATGGCGCTTTGGAAATGTAGGTGTAGTCCAATGTTGGACCCATGTGACGCACTGCGAGACGTCGTCCTCAGCGACGCAATTGACCGGGAAACGTTGATGGCCAGGCTGGCAGAGATCAATAATATTGAGAATTGTGTACACAGTGGCCTTCGTGTGGCGCTTGAGTCCGAAGACTGGGATGCGTTTGAAGCCTACCTCGGGGCTGCGTATCTGTATCCGTCTCGCGTAATGACGCCTCTGTTGTGTACTGTTCTTGACCGCCATGATCGGCGAGTTCCCAATGAGGATTTGCTTGAGGTATTGACGGCGATCGCAGACGAGCGCTCCGTGGGCAGCCTTGTGAGGGCGCTAAGATGGGAGCCAGAGTGGGATGAATTTAAAGCTATAGCGGTCAAGTGTATATGGGCACTTGCCGCAGTCGGTACTCCTGAGGCAATGGCTGCTTTGGTCGATGCCTCAGTAGAGGGACCGGAGGTTGTACGGGACTGGGCCCGGAGTAAGCTGGCAATGTAGTCGCGTTCGCGACCTTCTATATGCCGAAATATTGCCAGGTAGTCGGTTGATGAATCGACGGAGGTCTGATTGTTGAGGCTCTACTGTCGGTGGTTTCTGCTCGCGGCGGTGTCGCTGCTGGTGTCTGGTTGTCAGTTCGTTCTGCCGAGTCACGATTACTACGCGTTCGGTGTGGCTCGGGTCGGCGACCAGATACACACTTTCGCGCCACTGTGTGAGGGCGAACGGATCGTCGGCGTCGAGGTGTACGACAACGATGCCATGGGGAAGGAGACGAACTTCGACCGGACCTCGACGAGGTACACCTACTGGAAGGTCGAGGATCCGGTCGAGGAGTTGGCTGCGGAGGGTTGGATCGTGTTGGGTGACAGCGGTGCGTACCGGGTCACGAGTGTGGCGGCTGACTCGAACATTGAGCCATTTTCATCCTGCGTAGCGGTTCGCTTCGACGTGGTTTAGGACGAGGATGGCTTGGACGATCGCGGTGGCTTGGCGTGGGCAGCAGCGCAGTTTGATCAGGATCTTCCAGGTTTTGAGTGTGGCGATCGCTCGTTCTCCGCGGGCGCGGATCTTCGCGTGGGCCCGGTTCACGGTCTTCTGCCTGCGTGACAGCTTCGGCCGGAAGCGGCGCCGCTTGAATGGGGTACGCACGCTGCCGTGGGCGCCCTGGTAGCCCTTGTCGGCGAAGGTCATCACGTCCGCGCTGGTCAGGGCGTCGATGATGCCGTGACTGCGGGCGGCGGTCAGGTCGTGTGCCGAACCGGGCAGTGCCGGTGATGCCCACACGAGCCGGCCGGCGGCGTCCGCGATGACCTGCACGTTCACGCCGTGGCGTTTGTGCTTGCCGCTGTAGTAGGGCCTCTGGTTGGCGACCCGGTCGATCGGGATCAGCGTGCCGTCCAGGATCGCGTATGCCAGCAGCCGGATGCGTCGCATCGCGGTGTCCAGGTCGTCGGCTGTCGCGCTGAGCAGGGATATCGCCTCTTGGACGTAGCGCCAGGCGGTGGCGACGCCGATGTTGAAGCCGGCCGCGAGTCGGGTGTAGGTGTCGCCGTTGCGCAGGTGGGCCAGGGCGAGCAGCGCCTGCCGGCCGGGGTCGAGGCGTCGCCACCGGGATCGGCGCTGCATGCGGTGGTGGCGGATGCGGTCGGCGAGGTGGTTCAGGGTGCGGCTGGACAACGGAATCGTGGCGGGGTAGGACAGCATGGCGAGGCTCCCGGTCGGGGCTTCGAGTCTTGGTCGACAGCTGTCCTACCTGGAGCCTCGCACCCATCGATCACCGGGTCTGCCACACCCGCCCTGAGCTGCAAGATCAGCCTGGAAAAGGCTCATTCAGCTGCCGGAGGTCGCTGGCGTCACTCTCCATGTCGACGTGGGCAGGGACAGGGATCACCGGGTGGCGGATGTCTTCTTTCTGTCGGAGGTTCCGGGCTACCCGGCCGGTTCGGATCCGCAGAACATCGAGTACGCGTACCAACAACCGGGGAGCGACGAGCGCCTGCTCAATCCGCAGGAGATCCGCCGTGCATCGGAGTGCGCTGCGGACTACCCGGCCTGACGCGAACCACGGCTCCAGCAGTTTGCTGGGGACGCCGATAGTGGCCCTACCGGGCCGGGCAGCGTTTCCCCTCGGGCGGCATGGTCAGCTCGATCAGGTAGGCGTTGACGGCCTCGGTGATGCAGGGGGTGTTCGGGTAGGCGGTGTGACCCTCGCCCTCCCAGGTCAGCACCTGACCGACGCCAAGCATCTCGGCCAGGGCCGGGGTCTGCTCGTACGGGGTGGCGGGGTCGCCGGTGGTGCCGACGACCAGGATCGGTGGGGCGCCGTCGGCGTTGCCGGTGGGGTAGGGGTCGCTGCCGCCGGGCCATTCGGTGCAGGAGACCAGCCCGACCGCCAACGCCGGCCCGAAGAGCGGGTATTTCTGGCGCCACTGCGACTGCAACTGGCGGATCCGGTCGAGGCTCGGCCGCTCCTCCTCGTCGGCGCAGTTGATGGCCATGTTGGCGTCGAAGAGGTTGCTGTAGTGGCCGTCCTCGTCGCGGCCGGTGTAGGCGTCGGCGAGGCGAAACACCTCGCCCGGGTCGCCGTCCTCCAGGCGGTCGATGGCGCGGGCGAGTTGTTGCCAGCCGGACTCCGTGTACAGCGAGGAGACGACGGCGTAGAAGATCCAGCCGGGGGTGACCTCCCGCCCGTCTTCGGAGCCGAGCGGAGAAGGTGATCGCGCCTTGTCGATGGCCTTGGTGACCGCCGCACGGGCGTCGGGGGCTATCGGGCAGCGGGCTGGGTTGCCGGCGCACCACCGGGTGAAGTTGTCGAAGGCCCGTTCGAAGCCCTTGGCCTGGCTCTCCGAGCCTTCGATCAGGCCCTGCCGGGGGTCGACCGCGCCGTCGAGCACCAGCGCCCGCACCCGCTGCGGGAACAACTGGGCGTAGGTGGCACCGAGCAGGGTGCCGTAGGAGTAGCCCAGGTAGGTCAACTTGTCGTCGCCGACCGCCGCGCGGATGGCGTCCATGTCCCGGGCGGCCTGCTCGGTGGCGTAGAGCGGCAACTGGTTGCCGTACTTGTCGCCGCAGCCCTGGCCGATCCGCTTGCTGAGCATGACGAATACGTCGAACTTCTCCTGGCTCTGCGGGTCGGGGTCGTAGCCGAAGGCGGCGTCGAGGTCGGCATTTGGGATGCACTTCACCGGGCTGGACCGGGCCACGCCACGCGGGTCGAAGCCGACGATGTCGAAGCGTTCCATGATGCTGTCGGGCAGGCCGCCGTACTGCTCGCCGAAGGAGAGGTAGACGGCGGTGTCGACGCCCGAGCCGCCGGGACCACCCGGGTTGATCAGCAGGGAGCCGATCCGGTCGCGTTGGTTGTCGGAGCGGGCCCGGATGAGCGAGATCTCGAAGGTCTTGCCGGCAGCGGGACCGGTCGTGGCGGCGCTGCCACCAGCCCAGTCCCGGGGCACCTGGATGCGGGCGCATTCGTACCGGATGCCCGGGGCGCGTCGCCCCACCACCTCGTCGGCCACCTCGGGGCAGGAGCGCCAGTTGGCAATTCCCGTCGCCGCGGCCTCGCCGTCGGTGTCGGCACGCGGCGCGAACGCCGGCAGCGTGCAGCCGGCGGTGACCACAGCAGCAGCGGTCAGACCGGCCACGGTGAGCCGGAAGCGGCGGATCCGGTCGGGCGTACGGGTCACGAACGAGCCTCCGTGATCGGGTCTACGGCCAAGCTATGCGGACCCGGCCGACACCGTCGGGTCGCCCCGCAACACCTGGTCCACGTCGAACCGGACCGGCCGGTCGAGTTGATCGTATCGGCAGGAGAGCGGGTCGCGGTCGGGTCGCCAGCGGACGAAGCGCGCGGTGTGCCGGAACCGGTCACCCTCCATCGCGTCGTACGCCACCTCGACCACCAGCTGCGGGCGCAGCGGCTCCCACTCCAGGTTCTTCGTGCCGGTCCACCGGCTGACTCCGCCCGGGATGCGTTGCCCGCGTTCGTGGTCGCCGTGCACCCACGGGTGCTCGGGCCCGGCGTCGCGGTAGGGAGCCAGCTCTTGCAGCAGCTCGGCGCGGCGGGCCATGGTGAACGAGGCGCTGACCCCGACGTGGTGTAGCACTCCGGAGTCGTCGTAGAGGCCGAGCAGCAGCGAACCCACCACCGGACCGGACTTGTGCCAGCGGAACCCGGCGACCACCGCGTCGGCGGTGCGGGCGTGCTTGACCTTCGACATGAGCCGCTTGCCCGGCTCGTACGGCAGGTCGGCGGGTTTGGCGATCAGCCCGTCCAGACCGGCACCCTCGAAGACGTCGAACCAGCGCCGCGCGACCTCGACGTCGGTGGTGATCTGGGTGACGTGCACCGGGGGCTGTACCCCGGCCAGCGCCTGCTCCAGCCGGGCCCGGCGGATCGGGTAGGGGGCGTCGAGCAGGCTCTCGTCGTCGAGCGCGAGCAGGTCGAAGGCGACGAAGTCGGCGGGCGTCGTCTCGGCGAGCAGCTTCACCCGGGAGGCCGCCGGGTGGATGCGCTGGGCCAGCAGCTCGAAGTCGAGCCGAGGCTGCCCGTCCGGGCCGTCGCGGCGGATCACGATCAGCTCGCCGTCGACCGCGCAGCGCGGCGGCAGTTGCCGGCGGGCCTGCTCGACCACCTCGGGGAAGTAGCGGGTCATCATCTTGCCGCCCCGACTGGCCAGCTCCACCTCGTCACCGTCGCGGAAGACGATGCAGCGGAAGCCGTCCCACTTGGGCTCGTAGGTCATGCCCGGGCCGGTGGGGATCGAGCTGACGCTGCGGGCGAGCATCGGCTCCACCGGTGGGTTGATCGGCAGGTCCACGGCGATCAGTCAACCAGACGGCACCGACAGTGGTGAGCCGGATCACCGTCGTCCGCTGGGCGGCGTGTCCGTCTCACGCCCGTCCCGTCCCGCTCGGGCGAATCGGTAAACCGCAGGTCAGAGCTACTTTCGCGAGGTGGCGGAGTGGGCGTGCGGGTGCTGCGGGCGGTGGCGGGTCAGCGTCGAACTGATCCACGGCCGGTACGTGTACCGGGTGGTGCACCGCTATCCCCGCCGCTTCGGCGGCGGCAAGAACGTGCTCGGCGAGGTCGGCTCGGTCGACGAGGTGGCGGAACTGCTGCACCGGCGTACCCCGGTCAGCCTGGCCGATCTGCGCGAGGCCGCCTGAGACCGGCGTTCAGAAATGGGCGAAGGAGCGGATCGGCGCGCGGGGGCCGAACTTCGGGGCCTGCACGGCGGCGGCCTCCAGCAGCCGGCACACCCGGCCCCGGTGGCCCCGGAACGGCTCCAGCAGCTCCAGCATCCGGGCGTCGTCGCCGCGCGGTTCCCCGGCCAGGGCCCAGGCGACCGTGTTGGGTACGTGGTAGTCGCCGACGCTCACCGCGTCCGCGTCGCCGTACGCGACCCGGACCACCTCGGCGGCGGTCCACGGCCCGACGCCCGGGATCGACCGCAACAACCGGGTGGCCTGGGCCGAGTCGGCGCACCGTTGCAGCCGGTCGGCGACCCGGGCGGCCCGCGTCAACGTCTCGGCCCGGCGTTGTTCCACCCCGAACGGATGGAAGACCCAGTACGGCGTGGCCGCGACGGCCGCCGGGTCGGGTGGCAGCAGCAGCCGCACCGGTCCGGGTGCCGGTTCGGCGAAGTGGCGCACCGTCGCCGCGTACCCCCGGTAGGCCTCCTTGCCGGTGACCTTCTGCTCCAGCACGGCCCGCAGCACCCGGGGGAAGATCAGCCCGGTGGCCGGCATTCGCAGCCCCGCCTGCTGACTGGCCAGCCGAGCCACCACCGGGTGGCTCGCGGCGAGTTCCGGGAAGCCGGTCAGGTCGTCGCGGAGCCCGGCCACCGAGTCGGCGTGCTCGACCATCCAGGCGGCACCCGGGCCGTGCCCCTCGGCGACCAGGCCGTCGCCCTCGGGTCGCAGGGCGAGGGTGGCCGGTCCGTCGGGCGTGCGCGCCGCCCACCAGAGGACGCCCGCGACGATCCGGGCGCACGGGTCGTACGGGCTGAAGGTGAGCGGGCGCACCGAGGCGACGAAGCGGTAGCCGGGTGGCGTACGCAGCACCCGACGCAGGTTCGGCTCCATCCCGGTCACCACGTCACTGTGCCACCTCGACCGCAGCCCGCACGATCCCGGTCACGGGGCGACCGGAGCGGTGCTGTGTGCGGACTCCTCGTCGCGCAGTGGCCCGGGATCCGAGGGATAGATGGTGCTCGGCCGATTCTGGTAACCATCCGTTCAGTTTCCGGACCACCTGATCGGTCAGGATTCTTCGGGCAAAAACCACAGGAGCGGACCTATCCGACCTGTTGTCCGTCGACCCGGCAGCGGCCCATAGAAACGCAACTGTCCCACAGATGAACGCACTGCTATGGTCCGACCTGCGCGGGGTCAGATCCGTCCGGAACGGCGAGGTTTGCCACGTCGGTCGGAGACCGTCCGCGTGTCACGGGGAGCTGTGGGGAAGGGTAACGGGGATGGCTGCCGGAGCGGTTGTTCACACGAGGTGCCTGGCGGATGACCGCCTCGGCGCCCGTATCCGCTGAGCGTGCCGTGATCGTCCATAGTGAACGGTCTGTCTGATGATCGCGCTGCGCGCCTACCGTCTCCTGCCGCCCGGTCTCCGGCAGCGACTGCTCAACCTGCTTCCCGAACACCGCCGGCTCGCTCTGGTGCGTACCTTCACCCGGCCGCGCGGTGGTGACGTCCTGCACCCGGTCGGCAGCCGGGTGACGGTGACCGACGACGGCTCCCGCACCGAGGCAGAAGTGGTGGCCGCGGCGACGCCGCTGGAGATGTGGCACCGTAATCTGACGGCGGTCACCGGGGCGCTGGAGGCCGCCGGCATCGAGTACCACTGCCTGCGTAACGACGACTACCTGCGTAGCTCTGTGGCGGTGCTGGTGGACCAGCGGGACGCGGTCCGTCGGCTGGTCGAGTCCGCGCGGACGCTGTCGGGTGCCCACGTACGCACCGTCGAGGTGCGCCCCGGGCGCAACCAGCCGGACCTGGCACCGACCGAGGTGATCCAGGTGTGGTTCCCGGTGACCGACGTGCGAGCCGGAGTGGTGCTCGGTGCCCAGTTCGCGTGCGAGATCGAATTCTGGAGCCGGGTGGGCGACGTCGTCCGGGCACCCCGACACAACGCGGTGATCGACGAGGCGCCGGCCCGAGCCGAGCCGGTGCGGGTCGCCGCAGCGTTGCTCAGCCACTTCGTGCCGGAGGCGGACGACCACACCTACGGCACTCGGCGCGACCTCACGGTCCGGGCCCCGGACCGGGTCGGGTTCCCGATCGACGCGGTCTACACCTGGGTGGACGGTTCGGACCCGGAGTGGCTGGAACGCAAGCGCGCCGCGATGGGCGCGCCGGGCGGCGAGCTGCACGCTATCGCGGCCAACTCGTCGCGCTACCAGAATCGGGACGAGCTGCGTTACTCGATGCGTTCGCTGCACAGCTTCGCCCCCTGGCTGCGCAAGATCTTCCTGGTCACCGACGGTCAGTTGCCCAGCTGGCTCGATCCCAGCCATCCGATGATCACCGTCGTGTCGCACGCCGAACTCTTCGCCGACCTCGGCGGCCTGTCGTCGTTCAACTCGCACGCCATCGAGTCCCGGCTGCACCGCATCGAAGGGCTGGCGGAGCACTTCCTCTACTTGAACGACGATGTCTTCCTCGGCCGCCCGCTGCTGCCGACCCACTTCTTCCACGCCAACGGCATCGCGAAGTTCTTCCCCTCACCCGCCCAGTTCGGGCTCGGCGAGGCGAAGCCCACCGACCCGCCGGTGAACGCCGCTGGTAAGAACAACCGTCGGCACATCCAGCGGCAGTTCGGCGTAACCATCACACAGAAGATGAAGCACACGCCGTTCGCCCTGCGCCGCAGCATCATGCGTCAGATCGAGGCGGTGTTGCAGGCCGACGTGACGGCCACCGCGCAGCACCGGTTCCGCCACCACGAGGACCTGTCGATCCCCTCGTCGTTGCACCAGTACTGGGCGTACCTGACCGCGCAGGCGGTTCCGGCCGACATCGAATACGAGTACGCGGACCTCGGTCACCCCTCGACACCGGCCCGCCTCGCCGAGTTGCTCGCGAAGCGGCACCGTGACGTGTTCTGCCTCAACGACACCGACTCCGATCCTCGCGCGCTGGAGGAGCAGGAGCGGATGCTCGCCGACTTCCTGCCCCGCTACCTGCCCTTCCCGGCACCGTTCGAGTTGCCCGAGGAGACGGTGGCCGAGCGGCGCAAGCAGGGGGCCAGCGCCCTGTGGCGTCAAGCCGGGCAGAGCGTTCCGGTCAGGCGACACCCCAACCAGGTCGACGCACCGACCCTGCCCAACTCCCGGTTCAGGTCAGCCGGCGGCCACAACATCCTCACCAGGCCGGACGGCTGACCCCGGCGCACGTAGATGCAGCTGTCAACGCGTACTCCCCGCACACCATCCTCACTGGAGCTCCGAGTGGTAGGCTCTGTCCCCCAGGTCACGATCATCGTCCCGGTCTACAACGTGGAGGACTACCTCCCCGAGACCCTTGACTCGATCGCGGCGCAGACCGTATTCGCACAGTGCCGCGTGATTCTGGTCGATGACGGCAGCACCGACGGGTCCGATCTGTTGGCCAAGCAGTTTGCTGCGGAACATCCCAACGTCACAGCGGTGCGGCAGAACAATAGCGGGCCGGGCGCCGCGCGGAACCTGGCCCTGGACATGGCGGACACGCCGTACGTCGCGTTCGTCGACTCGGACGATATCCTGCCGCCACGCGCCATCGAGGTCCTACTCAAGGCGATCGTGACGCATCAGGCGAGCATCGCGATCGGTGACATGGACACCTTCCCGAAGCCCACGGCCTTCCTGTGGAAGAAGCCGTTCGGAAAGGGAGACCGCCTGCTGCAATCCGTCGTCGACGCACCGGAGCTGATCTTCGACGCCGGACCGTGTCACAAGCTCTACGACCTGAACCAACTGCGGCAGCAAGGCTTCCGCTTCCGGGAAGGGGTGCACTTCGAGGACGCCTTCCTCGCCATACCGATGCTGCTGAAGGCGGAGCGGATCGCCCTCGTCGACGAGGTGGTCTACCAGTACCGTCGTCGGGTCAGCGGTAACTCCATCATGGACAATCTGTTTACGCGGGAGCAGAACTACTGGGATCACCTCGAACTTTGTGAGACCCTCGCGGAGTTGCGACCCGAACTCGACGTTTTTCGTCGGGAGGTGCTTGAGCGCTTCCTCGTCCGCAGTTACCAGGGTTTCGCCATGCGGGCACACCTGCTGTTCGAGGATAAGGACCTGTGGCGGATCTTCGAGAAGTGCAGCAAGATCTACCAGGACATCGAGCCGTCCTTCATTGCCCGATGGACCGCCGACACCCGGCACCGAGTCCCATACCTGGCCTTCAAGTCGTACGATTTCGACTTGTTCGCCCGCCCCTGGGAACGGGTGCAGGGAGTGGTGGCGTGCGGGGGAGAGCTGTTCCTGGACTATCCGATTCCACCGGCGTTCCTGCCGCTCACTAAGGTGAGCAGCGTATCCGCGCGGCTTGAGCAGGTGCGCCTGAGCGACTCGGGCGAAAAGCTCAAGGTGTCGGGGCACGTGCAGATCAGCGGGCTCCCGATGAACCGTCCGATCAAGACCCCGCTCGGGTTGCGGGTGCGGGGTAGCAGCCTGACGACCCCGGCGACACTGGAGCGTCGTGCCGATCTGAAGTCGCCGGACAACAACCGTGAGTGGGCCGGCTTCACGGCCGAGATTCCAGTCGCCGAGCTGCGCGGCGGCCACCACAGCTTGCGGCTGGTTTTCATGACGGAAACCGGCCAGGCATCCCGGCAGTGTCTGATCTCCGCCGCCTTCATGCGTGACGCGCTGTTGAAGGTCGCTGGCGACACCCGTATTCTTCCCGGCTTCAGCGGGCGGGAGGACGCTACGCTGCAGGTCCTCAAGGCAGGCGGCGCTGCAGGCCGGCGTCGATGGCAGCGCATGCTGCTCCGCAAGGATCTGCGACACGCTGTCTCGCGACAACCGTTCTGGAAGCAACGCCTGCTGCGGGCACTCACCGAACCGTTCATGCGGCGACGGGACATCTGGCTGATCGGGGAGCGCAAGGACACCGCACAGGACAACTCCTGGCACCTGTTCCGCTATCTGCGGAAGAACGAGCGCAGGCGGAACGCCTATTACGTCATCGAGAAGAACAGCCCCGACCGGGAGCGGCTGCGCGGGCTCGGCAATGTCGTCACGTACGACTCGTTCCGACACAAGTTCTTGTTGCTGCACGCCACGAAGCTGATCAACTCTTATGACATCGACTCGTACATGCTTCCGTCCAGATGGGATCGCACCGCCTTCCTGAAGCACCTGAACTGGCGCATCGGTCCGGCTCGCGTCTTCCTTCAGCACGGGGTCACGGACAAGGACGTCAGCGGTGGGCTGCACCGCGCCAAGACCGGGGTCGACCTGTTCGTGGCTGCCGCCGGGAAGGAGGCCGAGTATGTGGCGAACCAGTTCGACTACGGCAGCGCCGCGCAACGGCTCGGTTTCCCACGCTTCGACGCGTTGCTTCCGGATCGCGGGCACCGACGGATCCTGCTGATGCCCACCTGGCGTAGTTACCTGGTGAGCCCGTCCTACAACCCGTCGCTGCGGCCCCGGTTTCCGTTTGAGTCATCCCGATATGCGAAGTTCCTCGAGGAGCTCTTCGGCAGCGACGAGTTGAAGCAGAGCCTTCAACGCCATGGGTACGTGCTCGAGTTCCTCCCGCACTACGAGATGCGAACCATGTCGACGAGCATGGTCCCTGCGGAGTCCTGCTTCGCTGTCGTGGACCAAACGCAACGCAGTGTGCAGGATGCCCTTCGGCAGTGCGACCTGTTCATCACCGACTACTCCTCCACCGCCTTCGACGTGGCCTATCTGGGCACCCCGCTGATCTACGCCCACTTCGACAGCGACGAGTACTTCGCCATCGGCGGCTACCGTCGCGGCTACTTCGAGCACCGGGACCATGGGTTCGGCCCGGTCTGCGAGTCGGCTGCTGAAACGGTCAAGGCCATCGTTGCCTACCTGGAGAACGGTTGCGTCCGCGAGGAGATGTATTCGAGGCGTGCGGCTGAGTTCTTCGAGGTGCAGGATCAGCAGAACTGCCAGCGGGTAACCGCCGCCATCGCCGCGCTGCCGGGGCCCCAGCGGTGAACAGCGGCGGGCACCACCTCATTGTGCGGCCGGCAGCCGGGGTGGGACGGTGACACAGATGGCGGACGGGAGTGGCAGCGACTCGGATACGCCGCGAGCCTTGGCGGAACCGGCCGGGTTGGTCGATGTCTACCGGCGGGTGCTGAGCCCGCAGACCCGTCGGGCGATCGCGCGGAAGGTGAGCCCGCGGGCCCGGCACCAGTTGAAGCAGTGGGTGGCGCGGGCGTCCCGGAGCACCCCACTCGCTGACCGCCGGGGTGAGTGGCTGGCTCGTCGTCAACCGGAACTGTTCGCTGGCGGTGACCGGGCGGTCGTCGTCGCGGACCAGGCGCTTCGGGTGGCCCAGGTCGTGGCCGACAGCACGCCGGTGCGCGCCCGGACGGAGAACCTGGCGGCGGTGACCGCCGCGTTCGACGAGGCCGGCGTGGAGTACTTCCGCGTTTGTGGTCGATCGCATCTGTCGTCGGTGGTCGCGGTGGATGCCGCTGACCGGGAGCGGGCGTACGCTGCCCTCAGCGTTGCCTGCACCCGGGTACCGGGCTACGTGGCAGCGGTGCGCCAGGGCAGTGAACAGACGCCGCTGCCGGGCTTCGAGTCGAAGTCGTGGAAGCGGATCACCGAGGCATCGGTGATCCGGGTGACCTGGTACTGGACAGACCTTCGGCAGCGGCTGGTCCTCGGCCAGGCGTACGGCTGTGAGATCGAGTTCTGGAATCGGCAGGGAACGGCGTTGGTTGCTCCCCGTCGTAACCCGGTGGCCGAGGAGGTCGTGGCGGACACGTCGCCGGTCGCCGTGTCCGAATCGCTGTTCACCGCGTTGCTGCCCGCGTCGGCTCCCGCGACGGCTCGGACAAGGCCGGAGTTCGCCGGCCGACGTCCGGAAGACGTCGCGTTCCCGATCGATGTCGTGTACACCTGGGTCGACGGTACGGATCCCGAGTGGCTGCGGCGTCGTGCCGCGGCGACCGGTAGCCCGTACCACAGCGAGGCAGCCAGTGCGGCCAGGTTCCTCAGCCGGGACGAGTTGCGCTACTCGCTGCGGTCCTTACACCTGTTCGCACCCTGGGTGCGCAATGTGTACCTGGTCACCGACGACCAGATACCGAGCTGGCTGGATCAATCGGCACCCGGAATCCAGGTGGTCAGCCATCGGGAGATCTTCACCGACCGGTCGGTGTTGCCCACCTACAACTCACACGCCATTGAGAGCCAACTGCACCACATCGACGGGCTCTCCGAGCACTTCCTCTACTTCAACGACGATGTCTTTCTCGGCTGCGAGGTGCTGCCCAGCGACTTCTTCTTCGCCAACGGGATCTCCCGGTTCTTCCCGTCGCCCGCCCTGGTACCGCCCGGTGCACCGTCCACGGAGGACATTCCCTCCTCTGCGGCGGGGAAGAACAACCGAGGGTTGATCGCCGAGCGGTTCGGCACGGTGCTCGCGCAGAAGATGAAGCACATGCCCCACGCCCTGCGGCGCAGCGTGCTCTACGAAATCGAGGAAACCTTCGCCGCCCAGCACAAGCAGACCGCCGCGAGTCGGTTCCGGAGCCTGACCGATATCTCGATCGCCTCGTCACTGCACCACTACTACGCGTTCCACACCGGGAGGGCGGTACCAGGGGAGCTGACGTACACCATCGCGGAACTGTCCCACCCCGACACACCGGCCCGTCTCGCGCACCTGCTGGCCAAGCGCGACCGGCACGTGTTCTGCCTGAACGACGCGTTCTCCACCGAGGAGGACCTGGCCGCGCAACTCAAGGTGGTCACGCCGTTCCTCGACACCTACTTCCCGGTGCCCAGCCCCTGGGAGCGCGCCTGACAGACGACGGTGGCCGGCCGCGCCATCGCTGGCTGCGGCCGGCCACTCGCCGTGCTGACGGGTCAGTAGTCGTAGTCGGAGCCGGAGTCCTCCGACTTGCTCTTCGACGGCGGGGCGACCGCCTTCGGGGTGCCCTTCGGCAGGCACTCCAGGTTCTTGCTGCCGTCCGGGTTGACCACGAACCAGGTGCCGCCGACGCCCTGGCCCTTCCACTGGCCGGCCTTCTTGTCACCGATGTAGGTGTAGAGCGGCCAGCCGTCGAGGGTGATCTGCCGGGTGCCGTCCTCGCGGGTGATGGTGCCGACGGCGTCGTCGGAGACACCCTTGAGCTTCGGGGTGCCGTCGGTCAGAGCCGGCGGCCACACCTCGGCGCACTGGCCGTCGCAGTTGGACGACGGCGGGTCGTTGCTGTCGCGGTCGAAGCGGTACAGGATGAATCCGTCCTGGTTGACCACCGCGCTGCCCATCCGGGGGAACTTCTTGGCGGTCAGGCTCTCGGTGGCTTCGACCCCGTCGGGCAGGGGAGCGTCGCTCTCGGTTTCCGCGCCCGGTGACGCCGAGGCGCCCGGCTCCGCGCTGCTCTCGGGGTCGGCGCTCGTGCTGGGCTCGGCCGCGGCGACGGCGACCGGCTCGGCCGCGCCTGCGTCCGCCCCGCTGTAACCTGCGGGAGCGCAGGCCGTAAGCGCGAACATGGCGCCCACGGCGATGACGGTCCGCTTCATCTGTGCCACGTGCCCTCCTCATACTTGACAAGTTCACCGGGAAATACGGGGCGAGCGCTGTCAAGGTTGAATCGGAAACGGTGGGCAAGTTCACAGGAATCTATTGAACCGCCTGGCCCCTCTGTCCGTATGAGTCCGTATCCCCAGGTCCGGGCGGTGACAGCCAAGCTATCCCGGGTCGGGGCGGTCACCGTCGAGACGACGATGGCCCGCCTCGGTACCGAGGCGGGCCATCGTGGACGCGGATCAGGCCGTGGGGATGGTCACCAGAGTGTCCGTGGCTCCCCGCGAGTCGACCTCCTGCACCTCGAAGTGCTTGATCTTGTCCAGCTTCGTCGACGTGGCGGCCGACAGGGCGAGCAACTGCCCGTTGCTGTTGGTGCCGTACCCGCCGTCCGGCACCAACCAGGTGGAGACGACCTCGGTGGAACCGTCGTCACGCACCACCACCAGTCGGCAGGTGCGCGGCCCGGGCAACCTGCTCAGGCTGAAGTCCATCTTGGTGCCGAAGTCCTTCGAGATGAGGAAGAAGGTCGCCCGTACGCCGGTCGTCGCGTCGGTGACGTCGATCTGGGCGCCTTCCTGCTCGTTGCCACCGAGGTTGGGACCGCTGGGGTTTCCGGGGCGGTCGGTCGGTGGGTCCACCGGAGCCGTGGTCGGCCCGGCGATCGGCGGTGCCGAGCTGCTGTCGGTGAGGTTGCTGAACACGACACCGGTCAACCCACCGAACACCACGACGGCCGCCGCGGTCGCGAGGACCTGCCGGAACCGGGCCCGTCGACGGTGCGTACGCAACGCCACAAGCGTTCGATCCAGCAGGACCGGATCCGTGTGGGTCTGCTCCAGCGCCGTGATCGACCCCTCGTCGATGTCGGAGAGCAGCCCGACCACCGGCACCATCGTCTCCAGCTCGGCGGCACAGGCCCAGCAGGTCGCGAGGTGTTCCTCGAACCGCTCCATGTCCTGTTCGTCAAGCACGCCGAGCGCGTACGCGGCGACGTCCATGTGGTCAACCCGGCTCATTCCGTCACCCCCCTCTCCTGCAGAGCTGTGCGCAGCGCGCGCAGCGCGTAGTAGACCCGCGACTTCGCGGTGCCCAGTGGCAGACCGAGTTCCTCGGCCGCCTCCGGCACCGTCCGGCCCCGGAAGTACGTCGCCACCAGGATCTCCCGGTGCGACTGACTCAACGTTCGCAGCGCGTCCGCCACCGTCATCGACCGCAGCACCCGGTCGGTGCTGTCGGCCTCGGCGAACGCGGTCAGGTCCCGGTCGTACGTCTCGGCCGGACGGGCCTGCTCGCTGCGGTGCTCGTCGATGGCGATGCGTCGCGCCACCGTCACCAGCCAGGGCCGTAGCGACCCCTGTCCCTGCGTGCCCAGCCGATGCGCGTTGCGCCAAGCCCGCAGCAGCGTCTCCTGGACGATGTCCTCGGCCCGTTGCCGATCACCGCCGGTCAGCCGCATCACGAACATCAGCAGCGGTCCGGCGTGTTCGGCGTAGAGCGTGCGGATCAACTGGTCCGAGTGTGCGGCTTCGGTAGTGGAAGCCTGGTGGCGGCCAGGGGTGGGTCGCGGCGTCACCGGGCTATTCTGGCGAGCCGCCGCCCGGGAGTCGACCCCACGAGGGGACGTGGTCGACCGCGACTGGGATCGGGCGGACATCCAGTCCACCCGCACCCGGTCGTCCTGCCAACCGACCGCCAGTGCGTGCATGCAGACCTCCGACGTCCATGGACAGAAAGCCGTCCCCCCACGGGCATGGCTGCTCACTGGTACGGAGGGCGGCACCGAACGGATCAACGTCGGACGGAGAAAATCCCCGGCGGCGGTGGCGTCGAGTCGACCGCGTCGTCGTCGTGTACCACGGAGGCACCCCCGGTGAAGCGGTCGAGTTCCGCGTCGGACAGCACCCGACCAGGGAACCAGTCACCGGCGGCCCGGCGAGCCAGCGCGGCGACCGGCGGGTCCTGGCGACCGGCGACGAGCACCAGATTGCCGTAGCGCCGGCCCCGCAGCACCCCGGCATCGGCGACCAGACACGCCTTGGGCAGCACCGTCCGCACGGTGGCCACCTGGCTCCGGGCGTGGCGCAGCGGTGGACCGTCGGCGACGTTGGCCAGGTACCAGCCCGCCGGACGCAGCACCCGTGCCACCTCGGCGGCGTACTCCACCGAGGTCAGCCGGGCCGGGGTCCGGGCACCGGCGAAGACGTCGGCGACCACCACGTCGTAGCTGGCCTCCCGGCACGAGGCGAGCACCGCTCGGGCGTCGCCCACGCGGACCTTCAGGCGCGGGTCGGCCCGCCACGGCAACGCCCGTCGCACCAGGTCGACCAGGGCCTTGTCCACCTCGACCACCCGCTGCGTCGAGCCCGGGCGGGTGGCGGCGACATAGCGGGGCAGGGTCAGCGCGCCGCCGCCCAGATGCAACACCCGCAGGGGCGCCCCCGGAGCGGCCACCAGGTCGATCACGGCGGCCAACCGGCGGACGTACTCGAACTCCAGGTGCGTCGGGTCGGTCAGGTCCACATGCGACTGAGGTGCGCCGTCGAGCAGCAGCGTCCACGAACCGGACCGGTCCGGATCCGGTAGCAACTCGGCGAGCCCCGTGTCGACCTGCTCGGTGATCCGGTCGGCGTCGCGTCGGCGGCCCATTCAGCGGCCCGCCCGAGCGGCGGCGGCGCGGGCGGCGGCGGTCAGCGCTCGATGCAGCAGTCGCGCGTCGCCCAACCGGGAACGCAGCAACCGTTCCAGCCCGGCGATCGGGATCAGGTTCTGCGGGGCCCGGGGGTCCTTGTACGGGCTGGAGGCGAACCGGGGCAGGGTGACCAGCGACAGGTCCGCCAACCGCACCGCCTCGGCGATCTCCAGGTCGGCGGAGCACTCCAGCCGTACGATGCCCGCCCACGGCGCACCCGCCGCCACCGGCAGCCGCAGATACCACGACCAGCCACCCCAGGCGGTACCGAGCCGGAACACCGGCGAACGGTGCCCCGGCGGAAGACCGGTGACCACGGCGGTGAGTCGGGCGTCGAGGTACTGGCTGTGCTGGGTCTTGATGTAACCGAGCGTGCGGGGCAACTGCCGCCGGTTCCGCAACGGCCCGTCCACCACCAGCAGGTCGTCGTCGGTACGCGCGGCGGCCGACACCTGCACCTCCAGGGCGGTCAACGGCCCCTGCACCGCCGCCGGGAGTTTGGCCAGCTCGCCGCTGCCACTGACCCGGTGCACCGGGTAGCGGACGTTGCCGGCGACCACGTCGGTCGCCGACGGGCTGGCGGTGAACAGACCGCGTGCCACCGTGGCACCGGCCAGTTGGGCGGCACCCCGGTCCAGGTCGCACCGCACCACCCCGGCGGCGTAGGAGGCGGCCAGCCCGGGAAACGAGCCGCCGTCCTCCTCGGCCGTCCAGATGCTGGCGTCGATCCGGCGTACCCCGTCGACCAGCAGCACCACGTCCGGCGCCCGAACCCCCGCCCGGGGGCCGATCGCCCGCCAGTCCACCACCGGAAACTCGTGCTCCGCCTCGACCTGCGCGCTGCTCGGAGCGGCCGGTCCGGCCGGTGACGCCTCGAACGAGGTACCGAAGCCCGGATCCCAGGCGTCGACGAAGAACCGGCTCACGACCGCATCACCGGCCGACCCGTTCCACCCGGGCCGAGCGGGCGTCCTTGTGCACCTCGAAGCGGACCGGGATGCGTTCGGCCAACGCCGGCACGTGGGTGACCACGCCGACCATGCGGTCACCCCGGGCGGCGAGGTTCTCCAGGGTGGCGGCGACGGTGTCGAGGGTGGCCGCGTCGAGAGTGCCGAAACCCTCGTCCAACACGATCGACTCCAGGCTGGCGGCGGTGGTGGACATCCCCGCCAACTGTTCCGACAGCGCCAACGCCAACGCCAGCGACGCCTGGAAGGTCTCCCCGCCGGAGAGCGTCCGCACCCCGCGACGCAGCCCGGCGTCGTGGTGGTCGACCACGAAGAACTCGCCCTTGTCGTGGACCAGGTCGTACTGGCCGCCGGAGAGTTCCCGCAGAATCCCCGACGCCCCGTCGACCAGCAGATCCAGCGCCTCGGCCAGCAGCCACCGCTCGAAGTTGTTGGCGCGCAGGTGCCCCGCCAACGCCCGCGCCACCCGCGCCTCGCGTTCGTGCTCGGCCCGCTGCTCCCGCAACGCCCCGGCCTGCTCGCGCCGCTCGGTCAGCCGACGCAGCTCCGCCTCGGCCCGCTCCACGGCGACGGTGGCGGCGCGGACCGGATCGTCGGGGGCGGGCAACCCGGCGTCGGCGAAGATGCCGGCGATCCGGTCCGCCACCGCGTCGGCCGCCGACTCGGCCTCGGTCACGGCGGTGGCCAACCCGGCCCGCTCCGACCGGCGGCGGTGCGCCTGATCCTGCGCCCATTCGGCCAACGTGGTCCAGGCGGCGGCGACGTCCTCGCGGTCGGTGGCGGGCGGCCCGAACCGGGCCACCGCGTCGCGGGTGTCGTCGAACCGTCGCCACGCCGCCCGAAGCCGTTCCTGCGCCGCCTCCACCGCCCCCCGGGCCCGCCGGGCCGCGTCCCGCCCGGCCCGGACCGCGGTGGTCGCCTCGTCCAGTTCCTGCCGCAGCCGGGCCAACTCCGCCAGCCGCGACCGCAGCGCCTCGACGGTGGCCGCGCCCGCGAGCTGCTCGTCCAGCGTCGCCAGGCGGGCCCGGAGCCCGTCGTGTTCGGTACGGGCCCGCAGCAGCACCCGCTCCAGGTCCCGCGCGGCGGCGTCCCGCTCGGCGACGACCTTCCGGGCCGCCTCGCTCGCCGCGCGGGCCGCCTTGCCGGCCGCCACCGCCCGGGTCACCGCCGAACCGGCCGGAATCGGCGGCACCTCGGCCACCGTCTGCTCACAGACCGGGCAGACCTCCCCGGCGGTGAGATGGGCCCGCAACGCCGTCGCCTGGTCGGCGGTCTTCGCCTCCTCGTGTGCCTGGAACGCCGCCGCCAGCTCCGCCTCGGCGCGTTCGGCCGCCGCCTGCGCCTCGGCCAACGCCCGCACCGCCGTGTCGTGCTCGACCTCGGCCGCGTCCACCCCGGCGCGGACCCGCTCCGCGTGGTCACCGAGCTGCTCCCGGTCGGCGTACGCCCGCAGCAGCATCCGCAGGGCGCTCTCGTCACCGGCGGCGGTCAGCTCGCCGCGTAGCTTCTCCTCACGTTCCTCGGCCAGCGACACCGCGGCCGCCGCCGCGTCGGCCGCGGCGCGCGCCTCAACCACCGCCAAGGCCACCTCGGCGACCCCGTCCGGTGCGCGCACCTCGTCCAACCGGGCCAGTTCGGCGTCGAGCGTGGCCAGCGCCGCGGTGGCCTCCGTGACCGTCGCACGCGCCGCCGCCAGCTCCGGTACGGCGGCGGTCACCGCCTCGGCCAGCTTCCGCATCCGGTCCACCTGACCGGCGGCCTGTTCCAGCGCGGCGTCGTCGATGTCGGTCAACCCGGCGAGCAACTGGTCGACCGTCTCCAGCTTCGCCTCCGCCTGCCCGGCCCGGGTCGTGGCCCGCTGCTGCACCTGCTCGTACACGCCGAGCCCGAGCAGGTTGACCAGGATCTGTTGCCGGGTGGCCGGGCGGGCGTGCAGGAAGTCGGCGAACTGGCCCTGCGGCAGCACCACACAGCTGGTGAACTGCTCGTACGGCAGACCGACCGCCGCCAGCACGGCGGCGTCCATCTCCGCCGGTGTGCCGGCGACCACCTCGCCGAGATCCTCCGGACTGAGCCCGGTGTCCAACTTGGTGACGTCGAACCCCTCCGGCATCAGCTGCAACCCGGCACCGGCGGTCTTGACATTGCCCCGGCCGTCCCGACGCACCACCCTGGTGGCGACGTACCGGGCCCCGGCGGACTCGAAGACCAGCCGAACCCGTGCCTCGGTGGCCGACGGGGCGAGCGCGTTGCCCAGCCCGCGCGTGCCGCCCCAGCGGGGCACCGTGCCGTAGAGCGCGAAGCAGATCGCGTCGAGCACAGTCGACTTGCCGGAACCGGTCGGCCCGACCAGGGCGAAGAAATCCGCGTCGGTGAAGTCGATCGTGGCGGCGTCGCGGAAGACGGTGAAACCGGCCAGGTCCAGCCGCATCGGTCGCATCAGTGATCGACCTCCTCGAGCAGCTCGTCGAAGAGTTGCCGGACGTCCTCGTCGGCGTGCCCCCGGCTGTCCAGGTAGTCGGCGAACAACTGGCGGGGTGAGCGGCCGGAGCGTTGGGCCACCCGGGTGCCGGTGCCGGGAGCCGGCACCAGCTCCGGATCGATCCGGATCTCCAGGGCGCGGGGAAGCAACTGCTGCACCTCCTCCCGCAGGCCGGCGCGGGGCTGCTCGCGCACGTACACCCGCAGCCAACCCTCGGGCGGGGTGATCTCGGCGAGCTGGGCGAGGGTGCCGCGTACGGTGCGCAGGGCGGTCGCCGAGGTCACCGGTTCCTCGCGGATGCGCGCCGCCGTCGTCGCGGTGACCTCGACCAGGGTCACCGCCGGGACGTTCTCCTGCTCGCCGAAGTCCACCGCGAGAGGAGCGCCGCTGTAGCGGATCGGGCACGGCCCCTGCACCCGTTGGGAGCGGTGCAGGTGCCCGAGCGCCACGTAGTGGGCGGTGCCGGGAAAGACCGAGGCGGGCACCGCGTACCCCATGATGGTGTGCGCGTCCCGCTCGCCGCCGCCGGTGGCCGCGCCGACCACCGTGAGGTGGGCGGTGACCAGGTGCACCCGGTCCGGCTCGTCGAAACCCTCGGCCAGCCGGGCGAGGATGCGGCCCAGATGGTCGGCGTACGTCTGGGTGGTCTCGGCGGCGGTCAGCTCGTACATCTCCACCGCGCGTATCGCGTACCGCTGAGACAGGAACGGCAACGCGACCAGCCGCCAACGCTCCCCACCGGCGGTGGTGCCGTCGATGACGTGTTCGGCCGGATCCTCCCGTACGCCGCCGCGCAGGGTGATGCCGGCCGCCTCGGCCCACGGCCGTAGCGCGTCCAGGGCCGGGCCGTTGTCGTGGTTGCCGCCGATCGCCACCACGTCTGCGCCGGTGCGGCGCAGCGCGGTCAACGCCCGGGTGACCAGGCGGGTCGCCTCCGGGGTCGGTGCCGCAGTGTCGTAGAGGTCACCGGCGATGACGACCAGGTCGGGCTGTTCCCGCCGGGCGATGTCGATGACCTCGGCCAGCACCTGCTTGTGCTCCTCGGCCCGCGACTGCCCCTTGAGGACCTTGCCCACGTGCCAGTCGGAGGTGTGCAGGATCTTCATGCTGTCATCCCACCCCGGGGCTAGAACGGAATGTCGTCGTCGGTGCCGCCGCCGGACCCGACCACCGCGAACGGGTCGGCGGACTGGGTGATCGAACGCAGGGTCTGCGACGGCGCGGCCCCCGCCTCGGAGACCCGCGTCGCCCAGGCAGGGAACGGGAACTCCAGGCAGAGCGGCACCGGGATGTCCGGCTGGTTGACGAACATCGTGCCCGGCTTGGCCAGCAGCGCGCGTTGTCGCTGGGCGGGCGGGAGGAAGCCGTACTCCGGGCGGGACGCCTCGGCCGGATCCAGCCGGCCCACCACCCGGATGGCCGAGTTGGTGACGATGCGGCGCTCCACCTCGCTGGCGGTCTGCTGGGCACCGATCAGGATCACCCCGAGCGAGCGGCCCCGCTCGGCGATGTCGAGCAGCACCTCCTTGATCGGGGAGGAACCCTCGCGCGGGGCGTACTTGTTCAACTCGTCGAGCACGACGAAGAGCAGCGGCCGGGCCGTGCCGGACTTCTCCTTGCGCTCGAACTCGCTCTTGAGCGTCACACCGACCACGAAACGCTGCGCCCGATCCGGCAGGTTGTGCAGGTCGACGACGGTGAGCTGGGCGCTCTCCGAGGTGTTGATGCTGTGCGGGCGGCGGGTGGCCAGGTCGCCGCGAATGAGCCGGGACAGGTCCTTCTTGCTGCCGATCAGCCGGCGGGCGAAGGCGTTGACCGTGCCCAGACCGACCGCGCTGCCCGCCCAGTCGCCCCGGGTCTCGTCGTCGCTGAGCTGCTCGACGATGTGGTCGACCAGGTCGCCGTAGCTGCCCAGGCGGACGCCGTCGATGCTGACGCCGCCGTCGGCGGGTTGGGCGTACCGGGCCAGGTGAGCGGCGACGGAGTGGACCACCATCGTGTACTGCTGCCGTTCGTCGTCGGCGTCGGCGAAGACGTACGGCAGGAGACGGTCGGCGCAGAACTCGGTGAGCGTCCAGTAGAAGCTGTCCACCCCGGTGAGCCGGCTGCTCACGTCCGGCGTGCCGGACGAGTCGTTGACCCGTGGCGGCGCGTAGACCCGTACGTCGGGGAAGGCGTCGGCGACCAGGCCCAGCCGGGCGTACGCGGCCCGGGTCGCGTCGTCGAGCCGGGCGTTCGGATGGTCGAGGAAGAGTAGGTCCTCACCCTTGACGTTGAAGATCAGCGCCTTGGCGTTGACCGCGTCGCCGCCGAGCTGCCCGGAACGGAACACCGAGTAGAGCAGGAAGGTGGCGAAACTGGTCTTGGTGGCGACCCCGGAGATGCCGGAGATCGACACGTGCGCGCCCCGGCTGCCGTCGAGGAAGTCGGCGTTCAGGTAGACCGGAACGCCGTCCCGGCCGGTGCCCATCGGGATGCGCCGTTCCATTCGGTCGAAGTGCAACGCGCGGGCCCGGGCGTCGCCCTCCGCCCGGTGCACCACGGCACCCGGCTGCGGCGGCACGTAGAACTCGGGGTCGACCCGGGTGGTGGTGATCTCGGCGGCTTCCTGCACCTGCGCCGGGAGGGTGCCGTCGGCGATGGCGAACACGTCGGAGTCGAACTGCGCACCCTCGTGCCGCGCCCGGACCTGGGTGACGACCCCGGCGATCGTCACCGGCTCCCGGTCGGGCAGCTCCCGCCGGGTCACCACCACGTCGTCAAGCTGGAGGTAGCTGCCCGGGGAGACCGCCGTCCAGAACTGTAGGGGAGTGGCGTCGGCGGTGCCCAGCACCCGGCCCACCCCCTCGTCCGGGCCGTCGAACCCCTGGTCGGTCATCGGGCAACTCCGCTCGGCTGGTCGTCGCGGTCGGCATATCCGCCCTGCATCCTGCCGGAGGAGTACGACAGGCCGCCACGCGACGCGGCGCAGGACACCCCGGCACCTTCCGGTGACCGCGTACGGCGACGATCCGCTGACCGGGTGTGCGGGTGTTCAGCCGTCGTGTCCCGCCGTGGCTGCTCCGCTTCCACTGCCCGTTCGGAGCCGCTCGGCCAGCTCCCGCACCGCCGCCTCGTACGCCTCGTCGGTGTGGTAGGGCCAGTGTCTGTTGATCGGCGGTGGGACCGTGTCGTCGGGCGGCACGGTGAGACTGCGGGGGTCGCGCAGTCGTCGGTCGACCTCGCCGGCCGGGCCGGTGACCTGCGGCGGCTGGCCGGGGCGGTGCGCCGAGAAGATCGGCCCGCCGACCGCGTCGGTGTTACGCCACAGGTTCACCCACCGCCAGCCGATCCGCTCGCCCAGCTCGTGCAGGACCGGGTCGCCGAAGAAGGCCGGGAAGATCCGGGAGTACAGCCGGTGCAGCGGGCTGCCGTGGGTCAGCAACGCCACCCGGTCCAGCACCTGGGGTGGCAACTGGAGCAGGGCGGCGGCGGCGAGCACCGAGCCGTGACTGTGCCCGGATAGGATCACCGCACCGTTGCCGGTCAGCGTGGTGACCCGCTTGGCGAGTTCCGGCACCGCGCGTTCGGCGTAACAGGGTGGCGCGAACGGGTGCACGGTTCGCGGCCAGAAGGTGCCCAGATCCCAGACTGCGGCGACCGAACGCCGGGTCTCCTCCGACCGGTAGGACAACAACCCCAGCAGCAGGATCCCGAGCCCGGTCAGCTCGATGAAGAACACGCCGATGTCGGTCGCGATCGCCACCCGCAGGGCCGCGCTGTCGCCGTGGTCACCCAACCGTCGGGCCAACTCCGACGGGCCGATGCCGAAGATGTCCAACGCGACGATGGCCGCACCGAGCAACGACAGCAGCAGGAACACGGCGACGACCGGGCTGAGCTGCTCGATGACCGCGGCTCGGGCGACGGCCTTCTGGACTGCCGTTCGTCGGGACAGGGCCTCTGGCGTCTGGTCGCCGGGGAAGTCCGACTCGACGACCTGGTCGGCGAGCCGCTGACGGTACCGGCGGGTGGCCACGAGCCGCCACAGCGTGGTCGCGGCGACGGCCAGGATGGCGACCAGACCGGCTACCGCCGCCCAGCGGTAGGAGACCGGCGGCTCCAGCGGCGGCGCGTCGGGCCGTCCCGGCCAGGCCGGATTGGGTACGTCCGCCCGGTCGAGGATGTCGGCGACCCGGTAGACCAGAGCGGCGGCGAACCCGTACGCGGCGGCGAACGCTCCGACGGCGAGCGTCGGGGTGCCCAGTCCAGCCAGCCAGGACGGGGAATCGGCCAGGCTGCGACGTCGCTGGTGCAGGGTGGCGACGAAGAGGCCGACCAGCAGGATCGCCTGGACCGTGATCAATCCGGCCACCCCACCCTCGTACCCGGGCAGTTTTCCCTCTGGCTGCTCCGGCCCCGACGACATCGCGCTGTAGCCGAGGGTCAGCACGGTGAGCACGATGGCGGCGATCCGCAACGGCCGGATACCGCGCAGGTTGACCGGGCCGCGACCGGGAGTGTCCTGCACCAACCGGGCCGGGATGCTGAGCAGGACGATGCCCGCCGCCAGCAGCAGGAACACCGCGCCGATGAGCGCGTACCCCACCGGCGTGGCCTGGACGTGCAGCAGCGCGCCGAGCAGGCTCGCGTCCAGTACGCCGAGCCCGACCGCCATGTGGATGGCGCGCAGTCGCTGCACCACGAGCGAGTCGTTCCAGAAACCCGGAGCGTCGACCCGGTCCTCTCCACCGGTGGCGCGGTCCTGCCCGGGAGAGGCCCGGAACCCTTCGAGGGCCCGGGCGGACAGGGTGCCCAGCCACCAGAGCAGCCGCAGCGCGCCGATCGGCACCAGGGCGAGCAGCGCCAGGCGGGGGCCGAGTGGTAGCTCGACCAGCCAGGACAGGTAGCTGCGCCCGGCGCGGCAGGGCTGGTAGGGGACGCACTGCCAGCCGATGATGTCGATCGTCACGCCGATCAGGGAGAGCGTGAACGCGGCGGTCAGGGTGACGGCGAGCAGTCGGCACAGCGAACCGATCACCCCGCCCGCGCCGCCGGTCGCCGGTCGCGCCCAGGTGGCGACGTTGATCAGCATGAACGGCAGCAGGAACAGCAGCGACAGGGTTCGTACCGCCCGACCGGCGGTCAGCGCACCCCAGCGGTAGACCTCCACCCGCAGGTACGAGGGCCGGTCGCTGATGCCGAAGCCGGGCCGGGGTCGGTAGAAGCCGGCGTGTCGGTCACCCGCGACCCGGATCACGACCGGGTGGTCCAGCAGCTTCTCGGCGGAGGTGCCGGAGAGCCCGTGCACCCGTAGCTCGACCACCTCCTGCGTCAACGCCCCCGCCCTCCGGCTGTCACCCATCCGCGCTTCACGCTAGTGAGCCGACCCCGCTCGCACGCAGACTCCGCCAACTTCGGTGACCGGCACCCGGTCGGGCGGGGCGGTCAGGTGCGGGCGTGGCGCAGCAGCAGGGTGCCGTCGTCGGCGAGCAGTACGTGACGCAACGGCAGGGACCGGGCGGCGGGACTCGATTCGCCGGAGGTGATCCGCCCCGGGCCGGCTCCGGCGAGCAGCGGGGCGACCGAGAGGCACACCTCGTCGACCAGGTCGGCGGCGGTGAGGGCGCCGAAGAGCTGTGGCCCGCCCTCACAGAGCAGTTCAGCGAGCCCACGGCGACGCAGTTCGGCCAGCCCGGCCACCAGGTCGACCTGGTCGTCGCCGCAGCGCACCAGGTCGGCCACGGCGGACAGGCCGGCAGGTGCCACCGCGTCCCGGCGGGTGAGCACCACGGGACGCACGGGAGCGTCGGCGAAGGCGGCCTGAGCCGGATCGAGGTCGAGCGTGCCGGAGACCACGACCAGCGTCGGGTACTCGGTCAGCCCGTGCGCGCGTCGCCACGCCCGGCGTCGCTCGTCCAGCCGGATCGCCCGGTAGCCCTCGTGGCGCAGCGTGCCGGCGGCCACCAGCAGCGCGTCGCAGAGCATCCGGAGCAGCCCGAAGACCCGCTTGTCCGGCGCGCCGGACAGCCCGGCCGAGTAGCCGTCGAGGCTGACCGCACCGTCGACACTGGTCACGAAGTTCATTCGCAGGCGCGGCTGGTCGGCGCGGCCGTAGCGGGCGATGAGCGTGTCGTCGTCCACCGGCCCGGAGGATGGTTCCGGCCAGAGGACGGAAATGGCTGCTCCGTTGCTCATTCGCCGGCCGGACCGGTGACAGGAGGGGTGGGTCGGGGGGTACGGTGCTGGCAGTCACACCAGTTCCGGCCCGGGCAGTCGTCGTGCCGCCGCGCCCGGCACGCTCGGCAGATCATGCTCGCAGCCTATGCCGAGGGAGGATGGGACACCCATGCCGCGTCAGATCTTCCAGCTGAGGATGTCCCTGGCCGGGGTCCGTCCGGCGATCTGGCGCCGGGTGCTGGTACCCGGCGGCTACACCCTGGATCGGGTGCACCGGGTGGTGCAGCACGCGATGGGGTGGCGTGACTGTCACCTGCACTCGTTCGAGATCGACGGCGTGCAGTACGGCGAACCCGACCCGGACGGCGAACTCGCCCTGCACGACGAGTTGGACGTTCGCTTGGACTCGGTGGTCGGTAAGGGGAGCCGGTTCCACTACACCTACGACTTCGGTGACTGGTGGGAGCACGATCTGGTGGTGGAGGACGTCTTCACCGCCGAAGCGGACGAGCGCTATCCGGGTTGCCTCGACGGGGAGCGGGCCTGCCCGCCGGAGGACGTTGGTGGGCCGCAGGGCTACCTCGTGCTGCTCGCCGCGCTGGCCGAGCCGAGCCACCCGGAGCATCAGACGATGCGGGACTGGGTGGGAGCCGCGTTCGACCCGGAGGCATTCGATCCCGGCCGGGCGGACACCCTGCTGCGTCGGCTCTGCTGAAACCCCGCCGCCCGATGCTCGCCGAGCCGGCGATCGAGGGCTGACAGTGTGGCGGAGGCCACAATCTGTCAGCATTTTCCGTGCACAGCCATGGTTAAACGGGCTGCGTGGTAACGATCTGGGATCGCTCCCACTGGCCTATTGACACTCCCGACACCTCCCGGCAATCTCATGGGAGCGTTCCCAAGAGGCGTGGATCACATGCCCGCCCATGGACGTCGACGCCGACACACCGAGTCGGTGCCGGCAGGCGCTGCGGCACCCCCACCACAAATAATCCAGCAGCCTCACCACTGAAAGAGGGGTCAGGATGAGCCTCACCACGCGGCGTTCCCGCATGGCGGCAGCCACCCTGGCCGCGATCACCGCTGTCGGCGGTCTCGCGGCCTGCGGCAATGACGACGACACGCCGGCCGAGGGCGAGAAGCCCGCGAAGCTGGTCGTCGACACCTTCGGCGAGATGGGTTACGACGAACTCGTCAAGCAGTACGAGAAGGAGACCGGCATCAAGATCGAGCTGCGCAAGACCGCTCAGCTCGGCGAGTACCGGCCCAAGCTGGTCCGTTACCTCGCCACCGGTAAGGGCGCGGCCGACGTGACCGCGCTGGAGGAGGGCATCCTCAACGAGTTCAAGGCCAACCCGCGCAACTGGGCCGACCTTACTCCGCTGGTGTCGTCCGAGATCGCCGACGACTACCTGCCCTGGAAGTGGGAGCTCGGCAAGGCGCCGGACGGCCGTCTGATCGGCCTGCCGACCGACGTCGGCAGCCTCGCGGTCTGCTACCGCAAGGACCTGTTCGAGGCCGCCGGCCTGCCCACCGAGCGGGACGCCGTCGCGGCGCTCTGGCCCGACTGGAACGGCTTCCACCAGACCGGCCAGAAGTACAAGCAGGCCACTGGCAAGGCGTTCGTCGACTCGATCACCGCCGTCTCCAACGGCGTGCTCTTCCAGCAGGGCACCGATCTGTTCTACGACAAGGAGAACAACATCATCGCGGACTCCAGCCCCGCGGTGAAGGCCGCCTGGGAGACCGCGACCTCGATGGTCGACATCTCCGCCAAGGCGTCCACCTGGTCGCCGGAGTGGTCCGGTGGCTTCAAGCAGGGCACCTTCGCGGCCACCTTCTGCCCGTCCTGGATGCTCGGCATCGTCGCGGACAACTCCGGCGAGGCCAACAAGGGCAAGTGGGACGTCGCGGCCGTGCCGGGCGGCGGCGGTAACTGGGGCGGCTCGTGGCTGGCCGTGCCGGAGCAGAGCAAGTACCCGGAGGAGGCGGCGAAGCTCGCCGAGTTCCTGACCAACGCCACCAGCCAGGTGGAGGCCTTCAAGGCCAAGGGCCCGCTGCCCACCAACCTGGAGGCGCTGAAGGACGAGGCCTTCCTCAGCTACACCAACGAGTACTTCAGCAACGCGCCGACCGGCAAGATCTTCGGTGAGAGCGTCGCCAAGATCGAGCCGGTGCACCTGGGCCCGAAGCACCAGGCGGTGAAGGAGAACGCGTTCGAGCCGGCGATGCGGGCGTTCGAGAACGGGCAGGCCAGCAAGGACAAGGCCTGGGAGCAGTTCACGAAGGATGCACAGACTCAGGGTGCCTTCTGAGTGATTCCCCTCCGGTGGCGTTCGGGGCTACCCCCGAACGCCACCGGTCGGTCCCCACCGCGCAGTTTCTGCGCGAGGGCCCACCGGGCCTCGCTGGAAAAGGAAATTCGCATGAGCCTGTCGGCCACAACGGCGCCGCCGTCGCCAGCCGCACCACCCCCCGACACCTCTTCTCGACGCCGCCGGGGATACCTCTTCAACCGCCTGGACCTCAAGTACTCGCCCTACCTCTACATCGCGCCGTTCTTCCTGATCTTCGGGACCTTCGGGTTGTACCCGATGCTGCGCACCGCCTGGATGTCCCTGCACGACTGGGACATGATCGGCGACCACACCTTCATCGGGCTCGAGAACTACCGCGAGCTGGTCACCGATGAGTACTTCTGGAACGCCCTGATCAACACGTTCGGCATCTTCGCCCTGTCGACCATCCCCCAGCTGCTGATGGCGCTGTTCCTGGCGAACCTGCTCAACCAGACTCTGCTGCGCGCCAAGACCTTCTTCCGGATGGCCATCTTCGTGCCGAACGTGGTCTCGGTGGCGGCGGTCGCGATCGTCTTCGGCATGCTGTTCCAGCGCGACTTCGGCCTGTTCAACTGGCTGCTCAGCCTCGTCGGGGTGGATCAGATCGACTGGCGCGCCCAGGAGTGGAGCTCCTGGACCGCGATCGCCACGATGGTCAACTGGCGATGGACCGGTTACAACACCCTGATCCTGCTCGCCGGCATGCAGGCCATCCCGAAGGACCTCTACGAGGCGGCGGCGATCGACGGAGCCAGCCAGTGGCGGCAGTTCTGGCAGATCACCCTGCCGATGCTCAAGCCCACCTTCATCTTCGTGGTCATCCTCTCCACGATCGGCGGCATGCAGCTGTTCACCGAGCCGCTGCTGTTCGCCAACGGCAGCATCATCGGTGGCAATCAGCGGGAGTACCAGACGCTGGCCATGTACATGTACGAGAAGGGCATCTACAACCTGAGTACCGCAGGTTACGGAGCCGCGGTCGCCTGGGCGATCTTCATGATCATCGTCTTGGTGTCGCTGATCAACTTCGTACTCGTCCGCCGCGCGGCCAAGTGAGGAGAGATCGATGATCTCGGCTTCCAAGCGCCTGTGGCGCACCAGTCCTCTGACCTACATCGCGCTCGTCGTGGCGGCGCTGATGTCGATCTACCCCTTCTACTACATGGTGGTCATCGGCACCCGCAGCCTGGAGTCCATCAACGACGTGCCGCCGCCGATGACCCCGGGTGGCGCGTTCGGTGACAACTTCGGCCGGGTGCTCGACAACGACGCGGCCAACTTCCTCAAGGGCATGATGAACTCGATCATCGTCTCCTCGGTGGTCACCGTGTCGGTGGTACTCACCGGCTCGCTCGCCGGCTTCGCCTTCGCGAAGCTGCGCTTCCGTGGTCGCAACGTGCTGCTGCTGTCGATCATCGTCACGATGATGATCCCGACCCAGATGGGGCTCATCCCGCTCTGGAGCATGATGCAGTCGCTCGGGTGGTACGACACGCTCTACGCGGTGACCGTGCCGTTCCTGGTCAGCGCCTTCGGCGTGTTCATGATGCGGCAGTACGCCAGCCAGGCGATCTCCGACGAGCTGATCGAGGCCGGCCGCGTCGACGGCGCCAGCACGTTCCGGATCTACTGGAACGTCGTGCTGCCCGCGCTGCGTCCGGCCGCCGGTGTGTTGGGTCTGCTGACCTTCATGGAGACCTGGAACTCCTTCCTCTGGCCGTACGCGATCCTCACCCCGGAGAACCCGACCCTGCAGGTCTCGCTCTCCTTCCTCTCGTACGCCTACTACACGGACTACTCGCAGGTCTTCGCCGCCACGGCGGTCGGCACCATCCCGCTGGTGCTCGTGTTCATTATCTTCGGCCGCCAGATCATCGGCGGGATCATGGAAGGTGCAGTCAAGTCGTGAGCAACCCCGCCACTCCGCCCGCTGTCGGCGTCCTCGACGAGCGTCCGCCGTTGACCTTTCCGCCCGGCTTCCTCTGGGGCGCGGCCACTGCCGCGTACCAGATCGAGGGCGCGGCGAACGAGGGCGGTCGGACCGCGTCGATCTGGGACACCTTCAGCCACACCGAGGGACGGACGGTTGCCGGGCACACCGGCGACGTCGCCTGCGACCACTACCACCGGCTCAGCGACGACGTCCGGCTGATGGCCGAGCTGGGGTTGAAGTCGTACCGTTTCTCGGTTTCCTGGCCCCGGGTGCAGCCGGGCGGATCCGGTCCGGCGAACGCCGAAGGGCTCGACTTCTACCAGCGGCTGGTCGACGAACTGCTGGCCAACGGGATCGAGCCCTGGCTGACCCTCTACCACTGGGATCTGCCGCAGGAGTTGGAGGACGCCGGCGGCTGGCCGGCCCGGGACACCGCCGCCCGGTTCGCCGACTACGCCCTGCTGATGGCCGACGCCCTCGGTGACCGGGTGAAGTACTGGACGACCCTCAACGAGCCCTGGTGCTCGGCCTTCCTCGGCTACGGCTCCGGGGTGCACGCCCCGGGTCGCACCGACGGCGCCGACGCGGTCCGCGCCGGACACCACCTGATGCTCGGGCACGGTCTCGCCGTGCAGGCGCTGCGTACCGCGGTGCCGCAGGCGCAGCTCGGGGTGACCCTCAACCTGTACCCGGTCACCCCGATCAGCGACTCGCCCGGCGACGCCGACGCGGCCCGGCGGATCGACGGGCTGGCCAACCGGTTCTTCCTCGACCCGATCCTGCGCGGTGCGTACCCGGACGACCTGGTCGCCGACCTGGCCAAGGTGACCGATTTCGATCACGTTCACGAGGGTGACCTGGCGGTCATCTCCTCGCCGCTGGACGTCGTCGGGATCAACTACTACAGCCGGCACGTGGTGGCCGCGCCGGTCCCCGGCGAGCAGCCGGAGGCCTACTGGCGGGACCAGGCGTGCTGGCCGGGCAGCGAGGATGTCCGGTTCGTCACCCGAGGGGTGCCGGTTACCGACATGGGGTGGGAGATCGACGCCCCCGGCCTGGTGGAGACGCTGCGTCGGGTGCACGAGGAGTACACCGATCTTCCGCTCTACGTGACCGAAAACGGGTCGGCTTTCGTCGACGAGGTGGTCGACGGTGCGGTCGACGACGTCGACCGGCTGGCGTACTTCGACGCTCACCTGCGCGCCTCGCACGAGGCGATCAGCGCGGGCGTCCCCCTGCGTGGATACTTCGCCTGGTCGCTGATGGATAATTTCGAGTGGGCCTGGGGCTACACGAAGCGATTCGGCATGATCTACGTCGACTATGACAAGCAGACGCGTATCCCCAAGTCCAGTGCCAGGTGGTACGCGGAGGTGATCCGACGCAACGGTCTGGCCGCAGAATAGGGCGATGGCCAGCCAGTAACGGGCGGCCCGGCACCGACGCTGGTGAAGGTGCCGGGGCCGCCTGATGTCGGAGGAGCACACGATGACAACGCAGCGCACCCGGTCGCTCGGGCGGCCGACGCTCGACGCGGTCGCCGCCCGCGCCGGAGTCGGCCGTGGCACAGTCTCCCGCGTGGTCAACGGCTCTCCCCAGGTGAGTCCGGAGGCCCGGGCCGCCGTGCAACAGGCCATCGCCGAACTGGGGTACGTACCGAACCGTGCCGCTCGGGCGCTGGTCACCCAGCGGACCGACTCGGTGGCCCTGGTGGTCAGCGAGTCCGGTGAGCGGATCTTCGCCGAGCCGTTCTTCGCCGGCATCGTCCGAGGGATCAGTTCCGCCCTGCTGGAGACACCGTTGCAGCTGTGGCTGGCCATGGCACAGTCGCCGCTGGAGCGGGAACGGGTCGAGCACCACCTGACCAACCAGCACGTCGACGGGGTGCTGCTGCTGTCGCTGCACGACGACGATCCGCTGCCCACGCTGCTGGAGGAGCGGGAGTTGCCCACCGTGCTCGGTGGGCGGCCCGCACGGATGCTGCACCCCGATGCGCAGCCCGTCTCGTTCGTCGACGTCGACAACGCCGGTGGGGCCCGGCAGGCCGTCGAGTATCTTGCCGGCCGGGGACGGCGGCGCATCGCCACCATCGCCGGTCCGCAGGACATGGGCGCCGGTCTGGCCCGGTTGTCCGGCTACCGGGAAGCGGTCCGCACCGCCGGGTTCGGCGTCGACCCCGACCTGATCGCGTACGGGGACTTCAGCGAGGAGAGCGGCGCGACGGCCATGCGGCAGCTGCTGGAGCGCTGCCCCGACCTGGACGCCGTGTTCGTGGCCGCCGACCTGATGGCGTTCGGTGCCCTGCGGACGCTACGTGAGTCCGGCTGCCGGGTGCCGGAGGACGTGGCCGTGGTCGGCTTCGGCGACGAGCCGATCGCCCGGCAGGCGGTGCCGCCGCTGACGTCGGTGTTCCAGCCAGTGGAGGAGATGGGCCGGCAGATGGCGCGGCTCCTGGTCGCCCGCATCCGGGGCGACGAGGTCCCCGCGCCACACGTGGTCCTGGACACCCAGTTCGTCGAGCGCGCCTCCGCCTGAACTTCGTGGCGGGGCCGCGAAGGCCCGTGACCCCTCCTGCCCCCGCTCCGTGCGTCGACCCTTGCCTCCCTGCGGTTCCGCAGACCCGGCTACGGCCTCACCTCGTCCTCGCGGGCCGGAGGTCTCTGGCGGAGCAGCCGCCGGCCGCCGCCCGTGAGAATGCCGCCTTACGCTCCGTGAGTCTCACGCTCTGCGATCGCCCGCTCGGGTTCCCTGCGGTCGCCCTGGGCCCTTTGCTCTGCTTCAACCAACGCACAAGCCCGTGACCAGGGACGATGCGGGGCCGAATTTGTCCACCCACCGCGCAGCCGACACTGAGCGTGACTGTTGCGTACGTTGAAGCAGAGCAAAGGGCGTACTACTGCATTAGGGGGAGGGGGCGACGGTCACGGTGGGTGGTGGTGCGGATAGTTGGGTGGCTGGGCGTGGTCGATTCGGCGGGCTCGGTCGCCGCAACGGGTAGGTGGGCGCTGTGGCGGGTAGGTGGGCGGCGCAACGGGTAGATGGGCGGTGCGGTGACGGTCTCGTCGCCACGGTGGGACGCCGTACCGGCGTCAGGGGGTGGTCCAGCGGCGTAGTTCGCGCTTGGCGAGGCTGTTCCGGTGCACCTCGTCGGGGCCGTCGGCGAGGCGCAGCGAGCGGGCCTGGGACCAGAGTGCGGCGAGCGGGGTGTCCTGGCTGACCCCGGCGGCACCGTACGCCTGGATGGCCTTGTCGATGACCCACTCGGCCATCGCCGGTGTGGCGATCTTGATGGCCTGGATCTCGGTGTGCGCGCCCTTGTTGCCGACGGTGTCCATCAACCAGGCGGTCTTGAGCACCAGCAGTCGGGCCTGTTCGATGCGGACCCGGGCTTCGGCGATCCACTCGCGTACCACGCCCTGCTCGGCGAGGGGACGACCGAAGGCGACCCGCTCGACGGTGCGGCGGCAGAGCAACTCCAAGGCTCGCTCGGCCATCCCGATCAGCCGCATGCAGTGGTGGATCCGGCCGGGACCGAGCCGAGCCTGGGCGATGGCGAAACCGGCGCCCTCCGCGCCGATCAGGTTCTCCGCCGGTACCCGTACGCTCTTGAAGTCGATCTCGGCGTGACCGCCGTGCGAGGCGTCGCTGTAGCCGAAGACCCGCATGCCCCGGCGGATGGTGACGCCCGGGGTGTCCCGGGGGACCAGGATCATGCTCTGCTGGCGGTGCCGGTCGGCGTCCGGGTCCGTCTTGCCCATCACGATGAGGATCTGGCAGGCCGGATCCATCGCGCCGGAGGACCACCACTTGCGCCCGTCGATGACGTAGTGGTCGCCGTCGCGGCGGATCGACGTGGCGATGTTCGTCGCGTCGGAGGAGGCCACCTCGGGCTCGGTCATGCAGAACGCGGAGCGGATCTCGCCGGCCAGCAGCGGGGCGAGCCAGCGTTCCTGCTGGGCCGGTGAGCCGAACTCGGCGAGCAGTTCCATGTTGCCGGTGTCCGGAGCGGCGCAGTTGAGCGCCTCCGGAGCCAGGTGCGGGCTGCGGCCGGTCAGCTCCGCCAGCGGGGCGTACTGGAGGTTGGTCAGCCCGGCACCGTGGCGCGGATCGGGCAGGAAGAGGTTCCACAGGCCGCGTCGGCGGGCCTCGGCCTTCAGCTCGGCGAGCACGGGGGGCCGGGCCCACGGGTCACCGGCGGCGGCCACCTGGGCGGCGTGCACCTCCTCGGCCGGGTACACGTGCTGCTCCAGGAAATCGGTCAGCTCCGTGCGCAGCTGCTCGGTCCGATCGTCGTACGCGAAATCCATCAGGCCTCCTTCACCGCGGTCAGTCCGTGTGTGACCAGCGGGGCAACGAGGCCGCCGATGGTGTCGAAACCCTCGCCGACGGTCTGGCCGAGGGTGTGCCGATAGTGGATGCCCTCGCAGATGACGGCGAGCTTGAAGCAGCCGAGCGCGATGTGCCAGTGCAGGGGACCGACGTCGACGTCGCTGCGGCCGGCGTACCGGTCGATCAGCTCGGCACCGCTCGGGAACCCGGCCCGTGGACCGAGGCCGTCGGCGACCGGGTTGCCCTCGGACACCTCGCTGCCCCCGAGCACGTCCCAGTACGTCAGCAGCAGCCCGAGGTCGGCCAGCGGGTCGCCGAGAGTGGCCATCTCCCAGTCCAGCACCGCCGTCACCGTCACCGGCGCCACCACGGCGAGGAGGTTGTCCAACCGGAAGTCCCCGTGCACGATCCGACCGGCGTTGGCCCCCTCGGGCGCGGTGGCGGCGAGCCGGTCGCGCAGGTCGTCGATGCCGGGCAACGGCCGGCTGCGGGAGCGTTCGAGCTGCCCCGACCAGCGTCGCACCTGCCGGGCCAGGAAGCCCTCCGGGCGGCCGAAGTCGGCCAGGTCGACCGCTGCCGGCTCGACCGTGTGCAGCGCCGCCAGGGTGTCCATCATCGCCATGGCCAGCCCGTGCCGCTGCTCAGCGGTGAGCCGGTCGGTCCGCGAACGGCTCCGGAAGACCTCGCCCGGCACCCGTTCCATCAGGTAGAACGGCGCACCCAGCACCTCCGGATCGGAGCAGAGCAGCAGGGCCTCGGGAACCGGGACGTCGGTCGTGGCGAGCGCCGAGATGACCCGGAACTCCCGGGCCATGTCGTGCGCGGTGGCCAGCACGTGCCCGAGCGGCGGGCGGCGCAGCACCACCTCCCGTCCGCCCGCGTGCACCAGGTAGGTCAGATTCGACCGGCCCCCGGCGATCAGCTCGGCGCGCAACGGACCGGTGGCCAGGTCGGGGCGGTGCGCCGCCAGGTAACCGCCGAGCCGGTCGGTGTCCAGACCGGCGGGTGAGCCGGCGGTCGGTTCGATCATCCGGACAGTTCAATGGCAGCTCGGGCGGGTTGTCAAGGTCAGGTTTGACGCTCGGGACATGCCTCCGCAACAGGGACGAAATGGTCAACTGTCAGGCTGGGACGGCCTGCCGGCCATGTTGTCGGCCCGCCGAGCGGAGGGGTTTGAGATGTTGCTGCGTGTTCGGGTCACCCTGCCGGATCGTCCCGGCACACTCGGTCAGGTGGCGCGCACCCTCGGCGTGTCCGGGGCGGACATCGTCCAGGTGGTGGTGCTGGAGCGTCTCGGCGGGCGGGCGGTCGACGACTTCACGGTGGTGTGGCCGGGCGTCGCGCGGGTGGAGCGGCTGCTGGCCGGTCTGGCGGCGATTCCCGGCGTACGCGTCGACGGGGTCTGGCGGGCGATCGGCGCGCCCACCACCACCGGTCAGGACGCCGAGTTGCTGGCCCAGGTCGCCGCCAACCCGGCCGACGGGCTGGCCACCCTGGTCGACGCGGTACCCGGGCTGCTCGCCGCCGACTGGGCGGTCGCCGCAGTGGTGCCGGTCGACTGGGCGTCCCGCACCGGAGGTGGCGGCGCGACGGTGGGGCAGGCCAGTTGGCGTACCCCGGTGCCACCGAAGCTGCCGGAGGTCACCCCGTTGCGCGCCCGGTCGATGACCGCGCCCGACGGTGGCCACTTCGCGGTCGCGCCGTTCGGCCGGGCCGGGTTGGTGTTGGTGGTCTGCCGTGAGTACAGCGAAACCCTCACCCCGGCCGCCTTCCACTCCACCGAGGTGGACCGACTCGCTCAACTGGTCCGTGCCAGCGCGGTGATCCTGGGGGACCGGCTCGACCTGGTCGGCGCGCCCCCGGTCAGCGCCAACCCCTGACCGGGGTCTGTGACGTAGACCGCAGGGCCGGTCGCGGCTGGACATGGTGAGGCAACCGTCCGGCAACAGCCGCGCACGAGGGTGGCACGGGAAAGGAGGCGACGATGACGCTGTGGCGGATCCGAGCCACCGTGGACGACCGGCCGGGCTACCTGTCGGTGCTCACGGCGAGCCTCGCGTTGCGTGGAGTCAACATCCTCACCGTGCAGGTGCACACCACCGAGTGTGGCGCGGTCGACGACTTCCTTGTCGACGCGCCGGACACCCTGGACGAGGCGGATCTGCTCGCCGCCGTCGAACGCGGACGGGGGCGTGACTGCTGGGTGTCGCGCAGCGAGGCGCGCGGCCTGGCCGACCAGCCGACCCGCGTCCTCGGGTTGGCGACCCGGCTGGTGCACGACCTGGACGCGACCGGTGAGGTGCTGCGGGCCCTGCTCGGGGCCGACGAGGTGACCTGGCGGGCGGCCCCGGCGCTGCCCCGTCCGGGGATCGACGGGATGACCATGCTGCTGGCCGACCCGAACGGCGGGTCGTACGCGCTGCGCCGGGTCGCGCCGAGCTTCACCCCGGCCGAGTACGCCCGAGCCCAGGCGCTGCTCGAACTGGGGGCCACGGCGGCCCGCCGCAGTGCCGAGCAGGTCACCGTGGTGCTGCCGGACGGTGCGGAGCTGACCGTACGCCCCGCCGTCGCGGACGACGTGCCGGCGGTGGTCGAGTTGCACCAGGCCTGCTCGGCGCGTAGCCGGCAGCGCCGCTACCTGGGGAGTGCGGGTCTGCCCTCCCCGGCCCGACTGGGTCGGCTCCTGGAGCCCGCTCGTGGGCTGACCCTGGTCGCCGCGACGACCGGCTCCGACGGGGCGGCGGAGTCGGTCGTCGCGATGGCGAACCTGCTCGCCGAGGGCGACGAGGCCGAATTGGCGTTTCTGGTACGCGACGACTGGCAGCGCCGTGGGCTCGGCTCGGTCCTGCTGCGTCGGCTGACCCGACAGGCCGAGTCGGCCGGCTACGCGGCGATGGTGCTGCACATCCAGGCGGACAACGCGCCGATGCTGCGGACGCTGGACCGGTTGTCCCGGCCCACCACCGTCGAGCGGGACGGCAGCCTGCTGACCGTCACCGTGCCGCTGACCGTCGAGGTGACGGCGAGGGTGGAGAACGCCGGCTGACTCCTGCGGTGCTCCCTGGCCGGGAGTGGACGTCCACGCTGCGGCGATGTCGTGGCGGTGAAACCTGTCGGCGGGTACGGCGAGGCTGGTCTTCACAAAGCGGTGACCGGAGCATTACATTGCTGACTATCCATGGGAGCGCTCCCGGTCCTGTTTGGAGCCACCTCGCCACCACCGTCGGCAGCCCGTTCCACCCGACCTGGCCTTGCCTTTGTCGACGCTGCCGGCCACGCATCGACAGGAGTCGTCCATGCACGAACCGACCCGGCCGGGCCGCTCCGGCGGTCATCGAGACCGGCCGGACCAGCCTTGGCCGCACCGCCGTTCCGACCAGCCCTGGCCCCGCCGGATGTTGGCCGCCGCCACCGCCCTCGCCGCCGGTCTGGCGCTTGCCGTCGGGGTACCCGCGACCGGGGCCGCCGCCGCGCCGACGTCCGGCGCCGAGGCCGCCGCCGCAGCACCGGACTTCAACTACGCCGAGGCGCTGCAGAAATCACTGCTGTTCTACGAGGCGCAACAGTCCGGGAAGCTGCCGGACTGGAACCGCGTCTCGTGGCGCGGCGACTCGGCGCTCCGTGACGGTTCGGATGTCGGGCTCGACCTCACCGGCGGCTGGTACGACGCCGGTGACCACGTCAAGTTCGGCTTCCCGATGGCCTTCACCACCACCATGCTCGCCTGGGGCGCGGTCGAGTACCGGGCCGGCTACGCCGCCTCCGGCCAACTGACCCACCTGCTGAACAACCTCCGGTTCGTCAACGACTACTTCGTCAAGGCGCACCCGTCGCCGAACGTCCTCTACGGACAGGTGGGCAAGGGCGACGACGACCACAAGTGGTGGGGTCCGGCCGAGGTGATGCAGATGGCGCGGCCCGCGTACAAGATCGATGCGAGCTGTGGCGGCGCGGACCTGGCGGGGGAGACCGCCGCCGCGATGGCCGCCTCGTCGATGGTGTTCCGACCGACCGACGCGACCTACGCCGACAAGCTGCTCACCCACGCGCGGCAGCTCTACACCTTCGCCGACAACGTGCGCAAGAGCTACCACGAGTGCATCACCGACGCCACCAGCTTCTACCGCTCCTGGAGCGGCTACCAGGACGAACTGGTCTGGGGCGCGATCTGGTTGTACCGGGCCACCGGTGACGCCGCGTACCTGGCCAAGGCGGAGAGCGAGTACGACAAGCTCGGCACCGAGCCGCAGACCGACACCCGCTCGTACAAGTGGACCGTCGCCTGGGACAACAAGCAGTTCGGGGCGTACGTGCTGCTGGCGAACCTGACCGGCAAGCAGAAGTACATCGACGACGCCAACCGGTGGCTGGACTTCTGGACCGTCGGCGTCAACGGCGAGCGGGTGCGGTACTCGCCCGGCGGGATGGCGGTGCTCGACTCGTGGGGCGCGCTGCGCTACGCGGCCAACACCGCGTTCGCCGCGCTGGTCTACAGCGACCAGACCACCGACGCGACCCGTAAGGCGCGCTACAAGGACTTCGCCGTCCGGCAGATCAACTACGCGCTCGGCGACAACCCGCGTAACTCCAGCTACATGATCGGCTTCGGCGCCAACTCCCCGAAGAACCCGCACCACCGCACCGCGCACGGCTCCTGGTGGGACAGCATGACCGTGCCCACCGAGACCCGGCACGTCCTCTACGGCGCACTGGTCGGTGGGCCGTCCTCGCCGAACGACGCGTACACCGACAACCGGTCGGACTACGTGATGAACGAGGTCGCCACCGACTACAACGCCGGCTTCACCTCCGCGCTGGCCCGGCTCACCCAGGAGTACGGCGGCACCCCGTTGGCCAACTTCCCGGTGCCGGAGCAGCCCGACATCGACGAGCTGACCGTGGAGACCACGGTGATGCAGAACGAGACCCGGGCCACCGGGCTCAAGGTCATGATCTACAACAAGTCGGCATTCCCGGCACGGGCACTGACCGACGCCAAGTTCCGCTACTACTTCCGCCCCGACGGCACCGGCCCGGTCACCGTCACCCCCGGCTACACCCAGGGCTGCCCAGCGCCGTCCACCGCCCAGCAGGCCAGCGGTGACCTCTGGTACGTGGAGGTCGACTGCACCGGGCACACCATCGCACCGGCCGGCCAGTCACAGCACCGGATGGAGGTGCAGTTCAAGGTAGGGGTGCCCGAGGGCGGCACCTGGAACACCGCCAACGACCCGTCGTTCCAGGCCACCGCCGGGCCGAACCGCAACGTGCCGCTCTACGCCGGCGGGGTGCGGGTGTGGGGTGAAGAGCCGACGTCCAGCGCGGACACCACCCCGCCCACCACCCCCGGTACGCCGGTCGCCTCCGGGCTCACCTCCCGCTCGGTGAACCTGACCTGGGCGCCGTCCACCGACACCGGCAGCGGCATCGACAAGTACACCGTCAGCATTCAAACGATCGGCAGCGACGCGATCATGCTGCGCGACACCGCCACGAACTCGTTGACGATCGACGACCTGACGCCCGCCCGGACGTACGTGTTCGGCGTGTACGCCCTGGACAAGGCCGGTAACCTCTCGGCCATGTCGCCGACGGTGACGGTGACCACCCCCGCCGTCGACGACGGCGACACCACACCGCCGACCGCACCGAGCAACCTGACGGTCTCGGGCATCACCACCTCGGGCGCGACCCTGAGCTGGTCCCCGTCGACGGACAACGTGGGCGTGACCGGTTACCGGATCTACCACACCCTGCTGGTTGATGTGCTGGTCGCCACGGTCACCGGGACCACGTACACGGTGACCGGGCTGGAGCCGGAGACGCGATACAACTTCTACGTGGTGGCGATCGACGCGGCCGGCAACGCCTCGCCGCCGTCGGAGTCGGTGACGGTGACGACCTCGGCGCCGCTGCCGACCTCGCCCTGCCGGATCGCGTACGGCGTCAACGACTGGGGCAGCGGATTCACCGCCAGCATCACGATCACCAATACCGGTACCTCGGCGATCAACGGCTGGACGCTGGCGTTCACCTTCCCGCACGCCGGACAGCGGGTGGGCCAGAGCTGGTCGGCCGACTTCCAGCAGAACGGCACGTCGGTGACCGCGACGAACCTGTCCTACAACGGCAACCTGGCACCGGGGGCGTCGACCAGCATCGGCTTCAACGGTACGCACACCGGCAGCAACCCGCCGCCGACGAGTTTCACGCTCAACGGCTCGACCTGCACCATCGCCTGAGATCTCCACGGCTGAGCCGCTCGCCGGGCCGGGGCTGCCCCGGCCCGGCGAGCGGGGCGTCGGGTATGGCCCGACGGCCGCTGGTCCCCGGCTGGTCAGCAGGTGAGGCGTCGGCAGCGGTCAGTCGCGCAGGTCGTCGGCGAGGAGATCCATCAGCAGGCCGTCGTGCCAGCGGCCGTCCTCGCCCCGCTCGTAGCGGCGCATCACCCCGACCGTGCGGAACCCCACCTTCGCGTACGCCCGGATGGCGGCGGTGTTCGACGCCGCCGGGTCGATGGTGAAGCGGTGGTGGCCGTGGACGTCGATCAGGTGCCGGACGAGGACGCGGATGGCGTCCCCGGCGAGGCCGGCGCCGCGTACCGCAGGATCGAGGAAGATGTCGATGCCGGCGTGCCGGTAGTCCGGGTCGTCCTCGGCGTGCCAGTGGATCGCGCCGATCACCCGGTCGCCGTGCTCGATGGCGTACACCGAGACGCCCTCGTCGGCGAGGTCCGCCTCGACGGCGGCGACCAGGTCGTCGCCGCCGCGCCACCAGCGGCGGACCTCGGGCGTGGCGCGGATCGCCGCCAACGTGGGCACGTCCTCGGCGGTCGCCGGTCGCAGCGTCACCCGCTGTCCGCGCAGCTTCATGCTCAACCTCGTGATTCGCCGTGCTCGACGCAGGTCGCCGTCCAGCCGCCCGGCAACACCTGCACCTTCATCCGGCGTCGACAGTGGGTGCAGTAGCGCGGTGGCTCCCAGGACCGGGCCGCCGCACAGCTGTCGTGCTCGCCGGCCGTGGCGGCTTCGCCGCACCGGTCACACCACGTGCCCGGCGGCCTGCGGTCGCCCATCGGCGTCACAGGGTCGCCGACAGCGCCTTGACCGGCATCTTCAGCTCGTCGAGCAGTGTGAGGTCCTCGGTGGCCGGGCGACCGAGGGTGGTCAGGTAGTTGCCGACGATCACGGCGTTGATGCCGCCGAGCAGTCCATCACGGGTGCCGAGGTCGCCCAGGGTGATCTCCCGGCCGCCCGCGTACCGCAGGATGGTGCGCGGCATGGCCAGCCGGAAGGCCGCGATGGCCCGCAACGCGTCCTTGCCCTCCACCACCGGACGGTCACCCAGCGGCGTGCCGGGCCGAGGGTTGAGGAAGTTCAGCGGCACCTCGTGCGGGTCGAGTTCGGCGAGCTGCGCGGCGAACTCGGCCCGCTGCTCGACCGTCTCGCCGAGGCCGAGGATGCCGCCGCAGCAGACCTCCATGCCGGATTCGCGGACCATCCGCAGGGTCTCCCAGCGCTCCTCCCAGGAGTGGGTGGTGACCACGTTCGGGAAGTACGACCGGCAAGTCTCCAGGTTGTGGTTGTAGCGGTGCACACCCATGTCGACCAACTCGTCGACCTGCTCCTGGGTGAGCATGCCGAGCGAGGCGGCGACCTGGATGTCGACCTCAGCCTTGATCGCGGCGACGCCCTCCCGCATCTGCTTCATCAACCGGGCGTCCGGACCACGGACGGCGGCGACGATGCAGAACTCCGTCGCCCCGGTCGCGGCGGTCTCCTTCGCCGCCTTCACCAGCGACGGGATGTCCAGCCAGACGGAGCGCACCGGTGAGGTGAACAGGCCCGACTGGGAGCAGAAGTGGCAGTCCTCGGGGCAGCCGCCGGTCTTCAGCGACACGATGCCCTCGACCTCGACCTCCGGGCCGCACCAGCGCATCCGCACCTCGTGGGCGAGCTGGAGCGTGGCGGACAGGTGCTCGTCGGGCAGGTTCAGCACGGCGAGGACACCGGCCTCGTCGAGACCGACGCCGTTGTTCAGCACCTGGTCCCGGGCCTGGTCGAGGATCTCTGGCATGGCTCGTACCCTACAAGGCCACTTCGCGGGCGGTAAACGAGCGCGGACGGGCGGCTCGTACCTGCGCCCGGGTGGCGCGGCGAGCCTCGCCACGCCACGCCGGGAGAGGCACGGCGGGTGGTAACTTCGCCCGGCGGAAGCGCCTGACGGCGGGAACCGGTGGGGGAAGGGACCTGGGGTGGCGGACTGGCTGGCGGCACTGGACCGCCGTGCCGCGCTGCGGGCGAAGGCGGGACTGACCCGTCGGTTGCATCCGCGCGCCGCCACCGATGTCGTGATCGACCTGGCCGGCAACGACTACCTGGGCCTGGCCGCGCATCCGGAGGTGATCGCCGCCGCCAGCGGAGCCCTCGCCGCGTACGGTCTGGGTGCGACCGGCTCACGACTGGTCCGTGGCTCCACCGAGGTCCACCACAGCCTGGAGGAGACCCTCGCCGAGTGGCTCGGCACCGACCGGTCCCTGGTCTTCTCCTCCGGCTACCTGGCCAACCTCGGCGCGATCCGCGCGCTGGTGCGTCCCCGGACGTTGCTGGTCTCCGACGCGCACAACCACGCGTCGCTGATCGACGGCTGTCGGATCTCCGGTGCGGAGACGGTGGTGACCCCGCACGCCGACGTGGCGGCGGTCGCCGCCGCCCTCGCCGCCGCCCCGGGCCGACCGGCGGTGGTGGTCACCGAGTCGGTCTTCTCCGTCGACGGTGACCTTGCCCCGTTGGCGCGGCTGCACGCCGTCGCCCGCGAGCACGGCGCGTTGCTGCTGGTCGACGACGCGCACGCGCTGGGCGTGACCGGCCCGGCCGGTGCCGGCGCGGTGGCCGGGGCGGGGCTGGCCGGGGCCCCCGACGTGGTGATCACCGCAACCCTGTCCAAGGCGCTCGGCGGCGCCGGTGGGGTGGTGGCCGGTCCCGCAGAGTTCGTCCGGCACCTGGTGGAGACCGCGCGTACCTTCATCTACGACACCGCCCTGCCACCCGTGGTGGCGGCCGGGGTGCAGGCCGCCGTCGGGCTCGCCCGCACCGGTGCCGGGCTCCGCGCCGAACTGGCCGAACGGACCGTCCTCGCGGTGGATCGGCTACGCGCGGCCGGCCTGGAGGTCTCCGGTGCCGACGCGGCCGTCGTCTCGGTCACCGCACCGGGGCCGGATGCGGCGACGGCGTGGGCCGCCGCCTGCCGGGACAGGGGGGTGGCCGTCGGCTGTTTCCGCCCGCCGTCGACCCCCGACAGCCGGTCGAGGCTGCGCCTGACCGTCAGCGCCGGAGTGCCGCGGGTGGACTTCGAACACGCCCTGGAGGTCATCGTGGAGTGTGCGCCATGACGGATCAGTGGCGTGGACCGGTGCTGGTCACCGGCACCGACACCGAGGTCGGTAAGACGGTGGTGACCGCGGCGATCACGGCTGCGGCCCAGGCGGCGGGACTGCGGGTCGCGGTGGTCAAACCGGGCCAGACCGGCACGGCCACCGGTGACCCCGCCGATGTCGAGACCGTCACCCGGCTGGCCGCGCCGATGACCGGGCGTACGCTGGCCAGCTTCCCGGACCCGCTCGCGCCGCTGGCCGCCGCCCGGGTGGCCGAACTGCCACCGTTGGAGCTGTACAACGTGGTCGACGCGGTGCGGGAGGAGACGGACAAGCACGACCTGGTGCTTGTCGAGGGGGCCGGTGGGCTGCTCGTGCCGATGGGGCTGCGGCCCTCGGGGGAGCCGTGGACGGTGGCCGACCTGGCCGTGTCGCTGGGCGCCTCGGCGGTGGTGGTGGCCCGCGCCGGGCTGGGCACCCTCAACCACACCGCGCTCACCCTGGAGGCCCTGGAGCGGCGGGCCGTACCGTCCGGCGTGGTGATCGGCGCCTGGCCGAACGACCCCGAGTTGGTGCACTGGGCCAACCTCGCTGATCTGTTGCCGAACCTGCTCGGCGCGCTGCCCGCCGGGGCCGGGTCGATGGACCCGGGAGTGTTCCGGCGTTCCGCGCCGGGCTGGCTCACCCCGGCGCTGTACGGGGTCCTCGACGACTGGCGGGCCTGGGCCGACGAGACCGGCTGAGGCAGGTCCCGACGGGGTGGCTCAGCGCCGCACCACGAAGGTGTCAGGCATCCGGAAGGTGAGGTTGTCCGGGTACCAGGGTGCGCGGAGCACACGGACCCCGGCCAGCAGCGGGGCCACCTCGGTCACCACCGTCGCGGCCTCCATCCGCGCCAGTTGGTCGCCGACGCAGCGGTGTGCTCCCGCCCCGAAGGCCAGATGCCGGCGCGACCCGCGTTGGCCGGGTCGGAACTCGTCGGGTGCGTCCACCACTGCCGGGTCCCGTCCGGCGCGGGCCAGCCAGAGCACCACACTGCTACCCGCCGACACCGCCGTACCGCCCAGCGTGGTGTCCACGGCGGCGACCCGCCGCCAGGTGACGATCGGTGGTTCCAGGCGTAGCCCCTCCTCGACCACGTCGGCGACCGCGACCGAGCCGTCCCGCAGCCCGGCGAGCACGGCCGGTTCGCCGACGAGGCGGTGCATCAGCAGGGTGAGGAACTGGGACGTGGTCTCCTGACCGGCGACCAGCAGGAAGAACAGCGCCCCGACCACCACGTCGGGTGGGTGCCCGGCGGCCCGCAGCGCCCCGGCCAGCCCGCCGCCGGTGGCCGCGAACTCGCGCAGCACCCGATGGAAGCGACCCACCTCGACGGCGAGCTGCTGCTGCCGGTCGACGTCCAGCGGGGCCCAGAACAGTTCCAGGGCCGCGCGGGCGAAGGTCTTGACCGCCGTGACCGGGGCGTCGGGCAACTCGACAAGGCGGGCCAGGACCAGCAACGGCAGGTCGGCGGCGAGCCCGGCGTACAGGTCGACCGGTCGGCCCGCGTCCAGGTCGGCGGTCAGCCCGGCCACCCGCTGGCGGACCAGCGCGGTCAGCCAGTCCCGCTGGTCGGCCACCCGCTTCGGGTGCAGCGCGTCGGCGACCAGGGCACGAATCTCCGGGTGGCTCGCCCCACCGTTGTTGGCCAGCGTCGGCGGCAGCCGGAACCGGTGCGCGGCGAGGATCCGCAGCGCGGACACCGGCATCGGGGTCACCGCGTCCAGGGCGTTGTCGGGCCGGAACGTGCCGGGGTCGGTGAGCACCCGCCGGACCAGGGCGTGCCGGGTCACCAGCAGGTGCTCGACGCCCACGTGGTCGGCGACCCGGGCCACGTCGGGCCAGTGGGGGAGAGCGCCACCGGCCCCGGTGCCTGCGCTCGTCGTCGGGACCTGCTCCCAGCTGCGGAACAGCACGGCGTCACGCTAGTCGGCGGCCTCCGCACGACCGGCGCGCAACCGCCACACCGTGGTGCGCTTCACCCGTACGCTCTCCAGGGCCACGCTGACCGGCACGTCGTAGGCGGCGAGTTCGTCGAAGCGTTCCCGAGGTAGGAAGGCCCGCCCCGGGTCACCGACCAGCACCGACGCCCCGCCCCGGGCGGCGCGCAGCAGGAACCGCAGGACCCGGTTGGCCATCGCCCCGCTGTAGAAGACGTCACCGGCGAGGACGACCTCGGCGTCGCCCGCGTCGCCGTCGAGGATGTCGCCGAGTTCGGCGTCGACGCGTACCCCGTTGGCCTCGGCGTTGAGTGCCACGGCCGCGACGGCCAGGTCGTCGACCTCCACCGCGCGGACGCTGGCCGCGCCGGCCCGAGCGGCGGCGATGGCCACCAGGCCGGAGCCGGAGGCCAGGTCGAGCACCCGGCGACCGGCGACCGTCTCCGGATGGTCGGTGACGTAGCGCGCCAGGGCCTGGCCACCGGCCCAGGCGAAGGCCCAGAACGGTGGCGGCCGGTCGCTGCGGAACTCGCCCTCGGTCAGCTCCCACAACCCGATCGGCTCGTCCGCCTGGTGCAGCCGCACCTCGGGTACGAAGGCGACGGGCGTGAGCCGGGCGTGTAGCCGGACGAAGGCGGCGGAGAGCGCGGACATCGGTTGATTGTCCCCCGCCCCGGTGCACGGCGTGTCGCGGGTGATCCGTTACCGGTTCAATACCGTACGTGAAATCGGGCATCTCGCTTCACGGTCCATGCGAACACGCCCGTCTACCGGGTGGCCTGCCGCGCTCCTAGCGTTGCGACTGGAGGCAACCGACGGGAGGACGGATCGTGAAGAGGCTGTGGCGTTACACGCTACGGATCGGGGTGGCACTGGTATGTCTCACCGGGGTGGACGTGACCATGGCCGCGCCGGCGCACGCGGCGTTCGCCACCGAACTCGGCGGTCTGCCGGACCGGTTCACCGCCGGTGGGCGGGCGGTGACGGTCTCCGCGGTGGTGTCGCGGACGGACCGGGGTGACTGCATCAAGGTGCGTTGGTCGATGGTGCTGGCTGTGCAGGGGCTGCGCCTGGACCAGGTGCGGGTGGACCGGATCGAGGAGACCGGTTCGTTCCCGGTGGAGGTGCGGATCGACGGTGACGCGGCCAGGTTGACCGACCGTCAGCTCGACCCGGGCACGCTCTGCCCGGGGCGTACCGTCACCGCCCAGTACCGGATCGCGTTCGCCCGGGACGTCGACCGGGGCCGGGTGAGTATCGCCGCCGAGGCGTACGACCGGAACCTGCGGTTGCTGTCGCGTCAGACGGCGACCCGTGAGGTGGTGGGCCGGGGCGTCGAGGCTCGCCCCACGACCGCGTCGCCCACCCCGTCCCAGGTGCCGACGGTGGATCCGACGGAGGAACCCGTCGAGGTGCCAACGGTGGATCCGACCGAGGAGGAGGACGATCCCGCCGATGACGCGGGGTACGCCGGTGGGGCGGCCGATCCACCGGCCGCCGACGCGGCGGGCAACCGGTTGTCGCAGACCGGCACCGGGCTCGGGCTGACCGAGGTGGCGTTCCTGCTCGGTGGTCTGCTGCTCTTCCTCGGTGTGGGTCTGCTGCTGCGACTGCGGCAGCTCACCCGTGAGCCGGAGGCCGCGACCGACGCGGTCGGCCCGGCGCCCGGACGGTGGGACCGGCCGGGCGGCCCGCGCAGTCGGTGGCGGACGGTACCCCGCGACGGCGGTTACCTGAGTTGACCCGGGCCACGGTGGGGGCGGTCAGGCCGGCCCCACCGTGGCGGTGGGTCGGTCCCGGCCGGGGCGGTGCGGCCCCACCCGTGGCGGGTCACGGTGCCCAGTCGGGGTCGCGGCCGAACGCGGCCAGGAGCCGATCCTGCTCGCTGACCCCGGCGGGCAGTTCGACCTCGGGTTCGACGAGCCCGTTACGTCGGTAGTCCGCCATGCGGTGGGAGTACCAACGGGCCACCTCGGCGACCGCGTCGGCGTCCGTCGAGGGGTCCGCACCGATCGCCACCGCGAGGTCCCAACCGTGCACGAGGTGTTCGGCCAGCAGTTGGCGCAGGTACTCCTCGACGGGGATGGCACCGGCCGAGGTGTGCACGGTGCGGTCCAGGGCACCCGGGCTGGTGGCGGCGACCTCGGCCTGCGACGCCGCCTCGCGGGCGGCCGCGATCGGGTCGGCGCCGAGTTGGTCGCCGTCGTAGCGGTCACCGACCTCGTCGAGGGTGCGCCCGGCCAGCAGCGGCACGCTCCAGCGTTCCTCGCTGACCACGTGGTTGACCAGTGCGCGGACGTCCCAGCCGGGGCAGGGGGTGACGGCCGACCATTGCCCGGGGTGCACCTGCTCCACCCGCTCGGTGAAATCGGCCAGGCTGCGCCGGTATGTCTTCAGCAGCTCCATGCGGCCCTTGTTCCCGTCGCTGGCGTGGGTAACCGCCGGGATCCGGTGGCGTGGGCAACTTCCGGCGAACGTGCCCCGGTCGGCGCAAGGCCCCGGCTACTCCAGCTGGGCCGGGTCCAGCCCCAGCTCGCGGGCGGTCACCAGGCGTACCCACTCGGCGAACTGCCGACGGGAGATCACCCGGTCGTGTACCGCGAGCTGCACCGCGAGGCCGTCCATCACGGCGCTGATCCGCCAGGCCGCGCCGGCCGGGTCGGTGCAGACGAAGACGCCCTCACGGACCCCATCGGTGATCACCGAGGCGAGGTCCTGCCGCCAGCGGAGGTCCAGCTTGCGGGAGACCTTCTCCAATTCGGGGGTACGCAGGGACTCCGCCCAACCGTCGATCCACATGGACCAGGAGGTGGCGCGCCCGGTGGGGGTGTAGAGGCGCAGGATCCGCCGGAGCTTGGTCAGCGGCGGGGCGTTGGACCGGGTCACCGCGTCGAGCCGGGCCAGATCCTGTTCGACCGCGTACGCGAAGGCCTGGGCGAGCAACCGCTCCTTCGTGGCAAAGTGGTAGAAGACCAGCGCCTGGCTCACCCCGGCGGCCTGCGCCACATCCGCCGTGCGGGTGTTCGCCAACCCGCGTTGCCCGATCACGTCACATGCGGTGCGCAGCAGGGCATCCAGGCGGATTTCCGCCGCACGTCTCGTCACGCTCGTCACCGTATCCGATCGAGCCGGATACGGCCCGTCACCAAACCCCTGTTGATCTGGCTCTCCAGAGTCGGAAGCCGGACAGTTTCCGGCTCGCCGGGGTGGGAGCCCGATTTGGCATCCGTTCGACCGCTCGGCTAGAGTTCTCATCCGTCACCGGGAATGCCCGGGGCGTGCGGACGTAGCGCAGTTGGTAGCGCATCACCTTGCCAAGGTGAGGGTCGCGGGTTCGAGTCCCGTCGTCCGCTCGGAGCTGCCGCCACGCGTGACGGGGGCAACCTCGGTGGGGTGGCCGAGAGGCGAGGCAACGGCCTGCAAAGCCGTGTACGCGGGTTCAAATCCCGTCCCCACCTCGGAACAGCAAGGGCGATTGGCGCAGTGGGAGCGCGCTTCCTTGACACGGAAGAGGTCACTGGTTCAAACCCAGTATCGCCCACCATCAAGATCCAACAGACAAGGCCCGTTACCGGAGATCCGGTGGCGGGCCTTTCTCGTGTCTCCATGTCGTCTCGGACCGGGTTGACGGCTCCATAGTCAGTCCTGGATAGTCAGTGCTGACTAAAGGAGTTGTGGTGGAGCGACGCCGGAGAGTGCCCAACCCGCTGGCCCTGGCCGTGCTGGCCTGGTTGCTGTGGGAGCCGATGCATCCCTACGAGTTGGGTCGACGCCTCAAGCAGACCGGCAAGGACCGGCACATCCGGTACACCCGCAGCTCGCTCTACATGGTCATAGAGCAGCTCGCGCGGGCCGGTTTCGTCACCGCCCAGGAGACGGTCCGGGACAGCGCCCGACCCGAGCGCACGGTGTACGCGATCACCGAAGCGGGCCGGCACGAGGTGCACGACTGGCTGCGCTCCCTGCTCGCCCAGCCCCGCGAGGAGTACCCGCACTTCGCCGTCGCACTGTCGTTGCTCAGCCTGCTCCCGCCCGACGAGGCGGTCGAGGTGCTGCGCCGCCGGTCGGCGGCGCTGGCCGGCCGGATCGAGGAGACCCGCACCACCGTGGACGAGGCCCGGGCCGACGGCGTCGCGTGGATCTTCCTGGTCGAGGAGCAGTACTCGCTGGCGCTGCTGGAGGCGGAGCGCCGGTTCGTCATCGAGTTGATCGAGTCACTGAAGCAGCCGGACTATGCGAAGTCCTGGCAGGAGACCATGGGGGGCCGCACATGACTGCCGTCCGAACCGCGCTGGTGATCGGCGGCGGGATCGCCGGCCCGGTGACCGCGATGGCGCTGCGTCGCGCCGGGATCGAGGCCACGGTGTGCGAGGCGTACCTGGCGTCGGCCGAGGGGAGCGGGGTGACCCTGACCCTCGCCCCCAACGGGCTGGCCGCGCTGCGCTGCGTCGACGCCGAGCAGTCCGTCGAGGGCGTCGGCCTACCGATGCGACACACCGTGGTCACCGACGGCGGCGGGCGCCGCATCGGCGCCTTCCCGCACGTGGCGGTGGAACCGGTCACCCTCGGACTGTGGCGGGACGACCTCGCCCGGGTGCTCCGGGAGCGGGCCGAGGCGCAGGGCGTACGCATCGGGTACGACAAGCGGCTGGTCGATGCCGAGCAGCACGGGGACGGGGTGCTCGCCCGGTTCGCCGACGGCTCCACCGCCAGCGCCGACGTGCTGGTCGGTGCGGACGGCATCCGGTCCCGGGTGCGTACGCTCATCGACCCGCAGGCCCCCGGGCCGCAGGTGCTGCCCCTGCTGAACCTCGGCGGCGCGGCCCGGTACGCGGTGCCCGACGCCGAACCGGACGCGATGTACTTCGTCTTCGGCTCCCGGGCCTTCTTCGGCTACTGGGTGCAGCCGGACGGCCGCACCGCCTGGTTCGCCAACGTGCCGGACCGTCGGCCGACCAGCTACGCCGAGGCGAGCCGGATCCCACGGCAGCAGTGGTTGCACCGGCTGCGGGAGGTGTTCGCCGACGACGTGCCGGCCGGGCAGGTGCTCGCGCACACCGAGCCGGACGACCTGGTGGCCATCGGGTCGATCGAGAGCATGCCGTCGGTGCCGCGTTGGCACGGCGGCCGGATGGTGCTGGTGGGCGATGCGGTGCACGCCCCCTCACCCAGCTCCGGTCAGGGGGCGTCGTTGGCCGTGGAGAGCGCCGTGCAGCTGGCCCGCTGCCTGCGGGACCACTGCGAGGTGTCGGCCGCGTTCGAGGCGTACGAGCGGCTGCGCCGCAGGCGCGTCGAGCGGGTGATCCGGCGAGGTCGGCAGACCACCTCCACCAAGACGGTCGGCCCGATCGCGAAGCGGATGATGCGGCTGATGATGCCGTTGGCGTTGCGGACGTTCCTCGATCCGGAACGCACGCTCGGCCCGGAGCAGCGATACCGGATCGACTGGGACGCGCCGGTCGCCACGGAACTGACCGCCGGGCGCCCCTGATCCGGCGTGCGGCGGTCGACGGCCACCCTCCGGTGACCGTCGACCGCCCACCGGTCACAGCGGCGGTGCGACGTCCCGGCGCTCCTCGACCCGGCGGTACTCCACCGGCTCGTCGGTGGTGGCGACCGTCTGGCGACGGCGGCCCCAGACCAGCGTCGTCATGATCAGACCGAGTACGCCGGCGGCCATCAGGATCCAGCCGACGACGTCCAGGTCGAGGCCACCGATGCTGGCGTTGACCGCGAAGGTGAGGATGGCGCCGAGCGCCAACAGAAAGATGCTGGTGCCGATACCCACGACAGCCTCCTTTGTCCGGGGGTGCGGTGTGCTGTCGAGAGAGGTCTGTACCCGGGGGATGAGCGGCGCAATCACGTACCTGCCGGGGGCGGCACTCCCCGCGATCTTGTCATCGGGTAGAGTTGCCTGCGTCGCCGGCACTGCCCGGGGGCATGCGGACGTAGCGCAGTTGGTAGCGCATCACCTTGCCAAGGTGAGGGTCGCGGGTTCGAGTCCCGTCGTCCGCTCGCAATCCGGCCGCACCTGTGGGTGCCGCCGATCACCACGGGCGATTGGCGCAGTGGGAGCGCGCTTCCTTGACACGGAAGAGGTCACTGGTTCAAACCCAGTATCGCCCACCATGTTTCGCGAGGCTGGCCCCGCCGGGCGCGATCGCGCCGGGTTCGACGGGCCGCACGCGGCCACACAGACACTCGATTCCGTGCCTGGGCGCGCGGCTCGGGAATGTCGCTCAGGCACGCGACAGTCGACGGTAGCTGTGCGGCGGTCTCGGCCGCACAGCTGAGCCGGTGGTCTCGACGGGCGGCAGCGGGTCGGGTGCCCTCAGCGCGCGTCCGCGCCTGCGGGCAGCGCGAAACGCCAACCCTCCGCGCGCAGTTCGGGGATGGCCCGGTCGACGGCGTCGACGGTCTGGCTGCGGTCACCGCCGCCGTCGTGCAGCAGTACCACCGCACCGGGTGCGACACCCTCGACGAGCCGCCGCAGCAGTTCGTCCGTGCCGGGTGTCTCCCAGTCCATCACGGCCAGCCGCCAACCCATCGGCCGCATCCCGAGCGCCGTCGCCACGCCGGGGGTCTGACCCCAGGCGCCGTACGGTGCGCGGAAGTAGCGGACCCGGACGTGCGGTACGGCGTGCCGGATGACCGCGTTGGTCTCCAGCAGGTCCGAGGCGATCCGGCCGGCGGCCCAGGTGCTCATGTCGTCGTGGTGCATGCTGTGGTTGCCCAGCGTGTGTCCGGCCGCGACGATCCGGCGCACCAGCTCGGGGTGCTCGATGACACGGTCACCCTGCACAAAAAAGATCGCCTGGACGCGGTGTGCGGCCAGGACGTCGAGGAGGTGTGGGGTGTGTTCCGGGTGTGGGCCATCGTCGAAGGTGAGACAGACGGTGTGGTCGGCGCCGATGACCTCGGTCGGTCGTACCGGTGGCGGTCCGGCGCCCAACCCGGACGCGGCACGCGGTGGGCGTAGGGGATGGGTTGTGGACGTCATCGGTCGGACCTCCCGCTTTAGGTGGGCCGTGTGGGGCGGTTGACCGCCCCACACGGCCCGCTGGTGGTGGTGGATGGCTGGTCCGCCCGCCGTGACGAGGGTCAGCGGCGGGGCTTGGGTGCGATGCGGGGCAGGACGTACGGCGGGCCGGCGAGGATCAGGTCGGACTTGATCTCGTGGTAGGCCAGCTTGGGCTGGTAGTTCTCATCCATGATGGTGGCCAGGCCCTCGGGCGGGTCGCTGAACCAACCCGGCACCCAGGAGTGCTTGTCGCTGAAGCCCCAGACGGTGTACGAGAGGCAGCTGCGGACGGCCAGGCACGCCTTCATCAGCACGCTGTGGTTGGCGGCCGAGGCCTGCAACCTGGGGTTGATCTCCTCGGAGTTGCCGTCCTGGACGGCTTCGGTCATCTGGCTGCGGACGTCGACCTCGGTGAACGCGGTCGCCACCCCGAGCGCGGTGAACTTCTTCAACGCCTCGGTCACCTGGAAGGTGCTGAAGTTGCCGTACTGGGTGCCGAGGTGGCCCTGCGCGCCGACGCCGTCGATCGGTACGCCCTGGGCGCGCAGCCGCTTGACCATGTCGTAGACGAACTGGGTCTTGTCGTCGGCGGGGTTGCCGGAGCCGAACGCCTCGATGTTGTAGTCGTTGTAGAACAGCAGCGCCTTGGGGTCGGCGGCGCGGGCCCACCGGAAGGCGTCAGCGAGGTAGCCGGGGCCGAGGTGCTCTGCCCAGAAACCCTTGTAGTGCAGGGTGGGTGGGTTGTCCCACGGGTCGCTGACCGCCTCGTTGACGACGTCCCACTGCCAGACCTTGCCCTTGTAGCGCTTGACCACGGTGGTGATGTGCTTGCGCAGCAGCTCGCGCAGCTCCTGCTTGCTGATGGAGCCGTCGGCGACCCCGTCGGTCAGCCACTGCGGGAGCTGGTTGTGCCAGACGAGCACGTGTCCGCGTACGCTCTGCCGGTTGCGCTTGGCGAACTCGACGAGCTGGTCGGCCGGACCCCAGTTGTAGGTGCCACGGGTGGGTTCGAGGCTCTCCCACTTCATCGCGTTCTCGGCGGTGACGGAGACGAACTCGGATGCGGTGATCTTGCGGTACTCCGGGTCGGCCTTGTCGTTGAGGGCGTCCATGCTGACCGCGGTGCCGATCTGGAGGCCGTGGCGCAGGCCGAGAGCGCCGAGGGTCTGCGCGGTCGGGTCGTACGGCCGACCGGCGGTGGCCGGCACCATGTTCAACGTCGCCGCGGTCACCACGGCGACCGTGCCGACGGTCATCCACCGTCTCAACTTCATCTGCAGTCCTCTCGATCTCCGATCGACAGATGTCGATCATGAAGTGCAGGTTCCGGGCCGGTGCTGAGCAGGTCGGAGGCGGTACGAGGGGCGGTGGCCGGTCGCGAGCGGTCGCGGAAGCCACCGATATTTTTCCGGATGTCGATCGGTAACTTGGCCGAAACGTTAGGGCCATCGATGCCCCCCGTCAACCTCGAAAAATTCCGGAAGTTGCCCGTGTGCACTGCGGGAACGTCCGGATTCGAACCGGAAACTTCCGGATCCATCCCCGCGTTTGTGGCGGTCGGTCAACCTCCCGACACACCTTGTGAACGAGGCCGGGCCGGCTCGCTCCCGAGGGTTCCGTGACGGGTTCGAGCCGGCCCGGGTCAAGGGCCCGCGACAGCGGGTGGGTCGCCCCGACGGTCGTGCGCCGCCGGGCCGACCGGATCAGTGTTCGAGATAGGTGGCGTAGTCGAAGTCGGCGTAGCGGCCGTCGCCGCCGATGTCCTGCACCCAGATGCCGAGCAGGGCGCCGGTGAAGCCCCAGGCCGCCGGTTCGCCGTCGACGATCCGGGCCGCGTGTTCGTCGGAGAGGATGGTGGTGTCCAACTCCACCGGCAGGTCCTGCCAGCCGTCACCCAGGTCGTACGCGAAGCGTAGCGCCGGGCCGTCGAAGGTGACCCGCAGGCCCACCCGCAGTCGGCCTCCGGTGTCGACGGTCAGCTGCGGGTACGCGGTGCGGTGCCCCCCGTCGCAGGTGAGCAGCTCCAGCACGGCCCGTCCGTCGTCGGCGCGGGTCAGGTAGAGATGGTGCCAGTTCTCGGTGTTGTAGTAGCCGGTGATCCCCGCCAGGTGCCGGTGGTCGCCCGGGTCGAACTCGACGAGGGTCTCCAGCGAGCAGCGGACCGCTCCCACCGGCCGCGCCACCAGGCTCGGGGTCTGCTTGCCGACCGGGGACTGGCCGCCGTACACGCGCAGGTGCGACGGGCGGGAACGCAGGTCGATCCAGTCGTCCGTGGCCGGCCGGCGCAGCGTCGACCAGCCGGGGCCCAGTTGGGGGGCGTCGAAGTGATCGGTGGTCGGCTCGTCGGGCCACGGATGGGCCGGCAGGTCCGGGGCCGGGATCTCGTCGGCCGGAACCCGGCCGGGAACGCACGGCCAGCCGCCCGGCGACCAGTCCACCTTCTGGATCGCGGTCTCCCGGCCGAGGACGCAGTTGCCGAGCGGACTGTAGGGGCGGGCCACCAGGTGGGCCAGGTACCACTCGCCGCGCTGGGTGCGGACCAGGCTGCCGTGGCCGGCCTTCTGCAACGTCAGGTCGGGCCGACCCACCGAGGTGATCAGTGGTCCGGCCGGGTCCACCTCGTACGGTCCGAACAGGTCCCGTGACCGGGCGACGGTGACCTGGTGTTCCCAACTGGTGCCGCCCTCGGCGGTGACCAGCCAGTACCAGCCGTCGTGGCGGTAGATGTGAGGTCCCTCGGTCAGCCCCGCCTCGGTGCCGGTGAAGATGATCCGGGGTCGTCCGACCAGTTGCCGCTTGACCCGGTCATACTGCTGAATCTCGATACCACCGAAGCGGTCGCGGCCCGGCCGCCAGTCAGCGCTCATCGCCAACAGCCAGGAGGTGCCGTCGTCGTCGTGGAACAGCGCGGCGTCGAAGCCGTGCGAGTGCAGCCGTACCGGGTCCGACCACGGTCCCGTGATGGTCGGCGCGGTGGTGAGGAAGTTCTGCGCGTCCCAGTACCCGCTGGCGAAGCTGGCGACATCGCTGTAGACGAGGTGGAACAACCCGTCGTGGTACGTCAGGTCCGGCGCCCAGATCCCGTTGGAGTCGCCGCAGCCGCGCAGGTCGAGCAGCCGTCGTTCGGTGATGATTCCGCCCAGTTCCCGCCAGTGGACGAGGTCCTTCGAGTGGTGCACCCGGACGCCGGGGTACCACTCGAAGGTCGAGGTTGCCAGGTAGTAGTCGTCGTCGACCCGCAGAATGGACGGGTCCGGATGGAAGCCGGACAGGACGGGGTTGCGGATCGACCGGCCGATAGCCACGTCTGCGATCTCGGTCGACATGTTCGACTCCTTCAGGTCACGATCCCGGTTTCTTCCCGGAAATACTCCGGAAGTGCCAAGATTGGGCTCACGGTATCGGCTGGCGTCCGCTCGCGACACCCCCTTGACCGGCGACGTAGGGCCGTCGTAACGTGCCCGCAATCATCTCGAAAATATCGGTATCGAAGCGAAACTTGCGATCCCGTTTTCATGGCCGCCGCCGATCGCGGCGGTGTTCCCTCCGCGCATCACGCCTCCCGAAGGGATGAACCATGACATCGCACCTCTCCCGCCGGTCGCTGCTGGGGCTGGCCGGCGCAGGCGCCGGCGCGCTCCTGCTCGGCGCCTGCGGGGATGGGGACAGCGGCGCTTCCGCAAGCCCGCAGAAGATCAGGTGGTGGCACGTCCAGGACGCCGAGCCGATGCTCAGCGTCTGGGCTGATATGGCACGGCAGTACGAGAACGCACACTCCAACGTCACGATCGATGTGCATCCGCTGGAGGTCGAGGCGTTCAAGACCAAACTGAACGGCGCGGTCGAGGCGGCCATGCCGCCGGACCTGTTCCAGTCATGGGGTGGCGGCGCACTGCGACAGCAGGTCGAGGCCGGTCTGGTCAAGGACATCACCGGCGAGGTCCAGGGATGGATCGGGCAGCTGCTGCCCGCCTCGTTGCAGCCGTACACGGTCGACGACAAGATCTACGGCATCCCGTTCGACATCGGCATGGTCGGCTTCTGGTACAACCGGGACCACTTCGCCAAGGCCGGTATCGAGACGCCACCGAAGACCTGGGGCGAGCTGCTGGAGGCGGTCACGAAGCTCAAGGCCGTCAACATCGCCCCGATCGCGCTCGGTGGCAAGGACAAGTGGCCGGGTCACTACTACTGGGCGTACCTGGCGATGCGGATCGGCGGGCTGGAGGCGCTGCAGGCCGCGGCAGAGGACAGCAACTTCAACACCCCGGTCTTCATCGCCGCCGGCGAGCGCCTGCGGGAACTGGTCGAGATGGAGCCGTTCCAGAAGGGCTTCCTGCGCGCGGAGTACGGGTCCGAAACCGGGCAGGCCGCGACGATGGGCAACGAGGACGCCGCCATGGAGCTGATGGGCCAGTGGGCCCCGTCGGTGCAGGCCTCCTCGTCGAGCAGCAAGCGTGGCCTCGGCGACCGGCTCGCCTTCTTCCCCTTCCCGGCGGTGGAGAACGGCAAGGGCTCGGCCACCGACGCGTTCGGCGGCGGAAACGGCTTCGTGGTCGGCCGCGACGCGCCGGCCTCCACGGTTGACTTCCTGCGGACGCTGCTGCAGGCGAGGAACCAGCGGCGGGCCGCCCAGACCGGTGCGGTGCTGCCCACCAACCAGGCCGCGGCCGGTGGCATCAAGGACCTGAACAACCAGGTCGTGGCGGCTAACCTCGGCATCGCGACCGGCTTCCAGCTCTACCTCGACCAGGCGTACCCGCCGGCGGTGGGTCAGCAGGTCAACGAGAGCGTGGCCGAGCTGATCGCCGGCAAGAAGCGGCCGGACCAGATCGTCAAGGACATCACCAGGGTCGCGAAGAAGCAGAAGTAGCGGGTGTGCCGGGGCACGGACGCCATGCCGCCGATTGTCAGCGCCGGCACCTCGCCGGCAGCGTCAGTGGATGAGCGAGAGAGGGAGGCGCATGGCTGCCAACGACAACCGGACGGTGACCATCGCGGCCATCGCCCGCCTGGCGGGGGTGTCGGTGCCGACGGTTTCCCGGGTGATCAATGGTCGTTCGGATGTGGCTCCGCAGACCCGTGAGCGGGTGGAGGAGTTGCTGACGCGGCATGGTTACCGGCGTCGGCCGCCGAGTATGCGGGCTAGTTCGGGGTTGGTGGACCTGGTCTTCAATGATCTGGACAGCCCGTGGGCGGTGGAGATCATTCGGGGTGTGGAGGATGTGGCCCACGCTGCCGGGGTGGGCACCGTGGTGTCGGCCATCCACCGGCGTTCCTCCTCGGCCAAGCAGTGGCTGGACAACATCCGGACCCGCTCCACCGAGGGGGTCATCTTCGTGACCTCCACGCTCGAACCGCCGCAGCAGGCGGAGTTGCGTCGGCTGAACATCCCCGCCGTGATCGTCGATCCCGCTGGTGTTCCCGCTCAGGACGCGCCGACCATCGGTGCCACCAACTGGGCGGGAAGCCTGCGGGCGACGGAGTATCTGATCGGGTTGGGGCATCGGCGGATCGGGTTCATCGCCGGGCCGCCGCAGTTGATGTGCAGCCGGGCCCGGATAGACGGCTACCGGGCGGCCCTGGAGGCCGCCGGGATCTCGATCGACGACCGGCTCATCCAGGCGGGCAACTTCTACCACGAGGCCGGGTTCTCCGGCGGGGTGCGGTTGCTCGGGTTGAGCGAGCCGCCGACGGCGATTTTCGCGTCGAGTGACCAGATGGCGTTGGGTGTGTACGAGGCGGTTCGGCAGCGGGGTTTGCGGGTGCCGGACGACATCAGCGTGGTGGGTTTCGACGACCTGCCGGAGGTGCGGTGGTGTTCTCCGCCGTTGACCACGGTGCGGCAGCCGCTGGCCGAGATGGGGATGTTGGCTGCTCGGACGGTGTTGCGTCTGGCTCGTGGGGAGAAGGTGGAGAGTCCTCGGGTGGAGTTGGCGACCGAGCTCGTCATCCGGGACAGCGCCGCCGCGCCACGTGTTGATCAGGGGTCTTCGGAGTGAACTGCGCCAACTACCGATAGTCGAGTGAAATTTCCGGCACTAGGGTGTGGGCGGGCGGCTAGTTGCCCGCCCTAGCCGTACCGGGAACGGTGCGGGCTGTCGCCGTACCGGTTGGTAGGGGAGTGCCGTGGTTGCCAGAGACACCCGGAAGATCACAATCTCCGCGATAGCGGACCTGGCGGGGGTGTCGGTGCCGACGGTTTCCCGGGTGATCAATGGTCGTTCGGATGTGGCTCCGCAGACCCGTGAGCGGGTGGAGGAGTTGCTGACGCGGCATGGTTACCGGCGTCGGCCGCCGAGTATGCGGGCTAGTTCGGGGTTGGTGGACCTGGTCTTCAATGATCTGGACAGCCCGTGGGCGGTGGAGATCATTCGGGGTGTGGAGGATGTGGCCCACGCTGCCGGGGTGGGCACCGTGGTGTCGGCCATCCACCGTCGGACCTCCTCGGCGGAGCAGTGGCTCGACGGCATGCGCCGCCGGGGCACCGAAGGCGTGATCTTCGTGACCTCGATGGTGGAGCCGCCCCTACAGGACGAGCTGCGCCGGCTGAACATCCCGGTGGTGATCGTCGACGCGGACGGCCTCCCGGCCCGGGAGGCGACGACGATCGGTGCCACCAACTGGGCCGGTGGCCTGCGGGCGACGGAGTATCTGATCGGGTTGGGGCATCGGCGGATCGGGTTCATCGCCGGGCCATCGCAGTTGATGTGCAGCCGGGCCCGGATGGACGGCTACCGGGCCGCCCTGGACGCCGCCGGCCTGCCCTTCGACGAGGACCTGATCTGCCCGGGCGACTTCTACCACGAGGCCGGGTTCAACGGTGGGCTGCGGTTGCTCGGGTTGAGCGAGCCGCCGACGGCGATTTTCGCGTCGAGTGACCAGATGGCGTTGGGTGTGTACGAGGCGGTTCGGCAGCGGGGTTTGCGGGTGCCGGACGACATCAGCGTGGTGGGTTTCGACGACCTGCCGGAGGTGCGGTGGTGTTCTCCGCCGTTGACCACGGTGCGGCAGCCGCTGGCCGAGATGGGGATGTTGGCTGCTCGGACGGTGTTGCGTCTGGCTCGTGGGGAGAAGGTGGAGAGCCCTCGGGTGGAGTTGGCGACCGAGCTCGTCATCCGGGACAGCGCCGCCGCTGTCTGACCGGGTACCGATATTTTTCCGGAAGTTATTGACGTGGCATCCGGGCGGGCACGACGATGGGACTTGCCGTCCTTTCACCAAGGAATTGGCTGGTGGTGCCCGCCGTGCCCGCGGCACCGCCCTGCCGTGTCCGGCGGACGCCCACGCCGTCCGCCGGGCACGGCACCTACCGTCTTACCTGCTCGCCCGTGAGTCGTCGACCGTCGCGGCTGCCGTCGGTCGGGTACACCGGCAGGTCCAGCACCTCCGACACCGGGCGGCGCGGGGTGGGCCGACCCGGCTGGCCGTACCCGATCCGCATCACCATCTGCGGCGTGCCGAACCGCCCCAGCGACACCCGGATCTGTTCCCGGGCAGAAGGCACCTCGATCGGTTGGGACAGCAGCGACACGGACAGCCCGGCCTCGGTGGCGGTCAACAGCACCCGCTGCAACGCCTGACCCGCCACCACCTGGTCGACGGCGGTGTTACCGGCCGAACCGAGCACCGCCACGAGTGGCTCCGGCTCGAAGTCGCGGCCGGGCAACCGCTGGGTACCGCCGAAGTCACGCGACGGCAGCAGGTCCTGCGACTCGGCCCGGGGGCCGCTGGCGGTGACCGGGACGCCGTCCGGCTCGGGTCTGGCGCGTACCCATGCCTCGCGCTCCGCCCGGTAGGCGGGATCGCGTTCGAGGACCCGGTGCGCGCTGCGGGCGATCTCGGCGAACGCGTTGACCGCACTCACCCCGATCAACAGTTCCAGCCAGCAGTGCTCGGCACGGGCCGCCTCGCCCAGCCGCCAGCGGGAGTCGGCCGGGACCGGTTCGGGCCAGAACGGGGCGCGGTTGCTGAACCGGCGCGGAATGGCCGCGTAGAGGTTCTGCTCGGCGGGGCTGGGACGCTGCGGCAGGTCCGGTACCAGCCGGGCCAGCACGTCCGGCTCCGCCGGGTACGGACGCAGCCGTACCTTCGCCGGGATGCCGGCCACCGCCAGGGCGAGGCGCAGATTGAACAACGCCGCCCCACCGGCGATGCGGGCACCCCAGCCGCTCGGGTCGGTGGCGGGCAGCCGCCGGGTCGGGTCCAGCAGGACCTCGATCCCACCGTCGCGCAGCCGGAACCGCCACGGTTGGACGTTGTGCATGGACGGTGCGCGGATCGCGTCGGTCGCGGCGGCCCGTAGCTGATCGACGGTGTAGCCGGTTTCCATGGTCGGCCCCCTCCCTTCGCCCTGGTACCCCCACGGTGCGCCCCGAGTCCCCTTGACCAGCAGGGCCACACGTCCCGAAACCGCAGGCCACCCCGCCCACACCGGGCGCGTTGATCAAGGAAATGCGGCCGGATCGGGGGCCCGGCGCAGCCCCGAAGCCGGGTGGGTTGGGACCTTTGGCCCGTGCGGTGGGTGGGCGGAGGCGGGTAGAAAGGGAGGATGATCCGGGTGTTCCTGCTTGACGACCACGAGGTCGTACGTCGTGGTCTCGCCGACCTGCTGCACGCCAGCGGTGACATAGAGGTCATCGGCGAGTCCGGCTCGGCCCAGGAGGCGGCCCGCCGGATCCCGGCGTTGCGTCCCGACGTGGCGATCCTCGACGCCCGGCTGCCCGACGGCAACGGCATCGACGTGTGCCGGGACGTCCGGGCCGTGGACTCCACGATCAAGGGACTGATCCTCACCTCGTACGAGGACGACGAGGCGCTGTTCGCGGCGATCATGGCCGGTGCCTCCGGGTACGTGCTCAAGCAGATCCGCGGCACCGACCTGGTCGACGCGGTACGCCGGGTGGCGGCCGGTCAGTCGCTGCTCGACCCGGCGATCACCACCCGCGTGCTCGACCGCATCCGCAGCGGGGTGGAACAGCCCCGCGAGTTGCAGTCCCTCACCGAGCAGGAACGGCGGATCCTGGAGTACGTCGCCGAAGGGCTGACCAACCGGGAGATCGCCGGCCAGATGTTCCTGGCCGAGAAGACGGTGAAGAACTACGTCTCCAGTGTGTTGGCCAAGCTCGGCCTGGAGCGGCGTACCCAGGCTGCGGTGCTGGCCACCCGACTGCTCGGCAAGACCCGCTGACCCGTCCACCGGGCAAGGACGGCCCCGGCCCGCAGCGCGCTCAGGCGGGCAGTGGGATCGACCAGAGCAGTTCGGTGCCGTGCGGTTCGGCAGCGCGTACCTCGAAGGTGCCCCCGTGTCGTTCGGCGCGCTCACGCAGGTTCACCAACCCGCCCCGGGCGGCGGCCGGGTCGCATCCCACCCCGTCGTCGGTGACGGTGACGGTGACCTGGGCGGCGTCGACGCGTACCGCCACCGACACCGTGGTGGCCTGGGCGTGGCGTACCGCGTTGGACAGCGCCTCGCGGAGCACGGCGCTGAGTTCGGGGTGGACCTCGTCCGGCACCGCGCTGTCGATCGGCCCGGTCAACTCCAGCCTGGGCCGGAAGCCCAGCAACTCGGCGGCGGCCTCCACCGCCTCGCGGATCTCGGTGCGCAACGCCGCGCTCATCGGGGTACGCAGCTCGAAGATGGTGCGGCGGATGTCCTTGATCGTGGTGTCCAGGTCGTCGACCGCGGCGTTGATCCGCTTGGCCACCTCCGAGCGCGCCGCCAGCGGCACCGCGCTCTGTAGTTGCAGGCCGGTGGCGAACAGCCGCTGGATCACCACGTCGTGCAGGTCCCGGGCAATCCGCTCGCGGTCCTCAAGGACCACCAACTGCTCGCGTTCCTCCTGGCCCCGGGCACGTTCCATGGCCAGCGCGGCCTGGTTGGCGAAGCTGCCCAGCAGGGTCATGTCGTCGTCGGAGACACCGCTGTGGTCGACGCGGTGCGCGATCACCAGCGCACCGTGCAGGGTGTCGGCGGTGGCCAGCGGCGAGATCACCGCCGGCCCGGTGCGCAGCACCGCCGGCCACGGCGCGGCATGGGCCAGGTCCTCCACCAGGTCGTGTCGCCCCTGGGCCACCGGAGCGGCGAAGCTGGTGTCGGCCGCTGGCAGCACCGTGCCGACCAACGCGCGGGGCTGGGCGCCGACACCGTCGACGACCTCCACGGTGAAATGGTCCGCCTCCTCGTCGTAGATCAGCACGAGGGCCAACTCGGCCTCGGCGACCTCCCGGGCACGGCGCGCCACCAAGGTCAGCGCGTCGGTGCGGCGTACCTCACCGAGCAGCAGCGAGGTGATCTCCGCGGTGGCGGAGAGCCAGCGTTCCCGGCGGTGGGCCAGCGCGTACAGCCGGGCGTTCTCGATCGCCACCCCGGCCGCCCCGGCGAGCGCCACGACGATCTCCTCGTCGTCGTCGGTGAACTCGGTCCCGCCCTGTTTCTCGGCGAGGTAGAGGTTGCCGAAGACCTGGTCGCGGATGCGGACCGGCACGCCGAGGAAGGTGTGCATCGGCGGATGGTGCGGCGGGAAGCCGTAGGAGTTCGGATGCTGGGTGATGTCCGGCATCCGCAACGGCTTCGGATCGTCGATGAGTAGGCCGAGCACGCCCCGGCCGTGCGGCAGGTCACCGATCTTGGCGTGCAGCTCGGGGGAGATGCCGTGGGTGATGAAGTCGTGCAGCATCCGGTCGGAGCCGATCACCCCGAGCGCGCCGTAGCGGGCGCCGGCCAGGTCACAGGCCGCCTGCACGATGCGCGTAAGGGTGCTGCGCAGATCCAGATCGGTGCCGATGCCGACGACCGCGTCGAGCAGCGCCCGTAACCGTTCCCGGCTGGTCACCACCTCGCCGACCCGGTCCAGCATCTCCTGGAGTAGCTCGTCCAGGCGGACCCGGGACAGCGGGCTGAGGCCGAGCGACGGAGGCTCGTTCCGGGGGTTGGGCGCGCCGACGGTCACCCGGCGATGCTAGCCGGGGCCCGGTGATACGGAAACGTCCCGGTGTGGTTTATCCGGCGTCGCCGGTGACGGCGGAGGTGTCCACCACCTGCTCGCGAGGCAGTCGCGGGGTGTGCGGCGGACCGGCGTGGTCCGGGTCGGCGATCCCGAGGCGCAGGACGAGGTACGGGTAGCCGAGCCCGGAGAGCACCCCGCGTAGGGTCTGCCGGGTGGTGCTCACCTCCACCACGCCACTGAGCGGCACCACCGAGACCCCCAGCCGGGTGGCGGTCAGCCAGGCGGCCGACAGCGCCTCACCGGCGCGGAGCCAGGCGACCGGCTCGTCCTCGTCGCCGTAGAGCACCCCGTAGGACGCCGCCTGGTCGTGCCCCGGCCCGACCGGCAGGGTGCCGGGACGGCCGAAGTCCCGACCCGGCACGGTGGTCTGTGCGGGCTGTTCCGGCAGCACCTCCGGGGTGAGCCCGGTGCCGCCCGAGCGGCTCGTCCAGTACTCCAACTCCTCCCGCAGCCCGGAGTCGTCCGCCTCGATCGTGGCGGCGCGGGACGCGGATGCCGCCAGGTGCAGCACCTGATCGCGGTCGAGGATCTCCAGCCGGGCACCCTCCCGGCCGGCAGCCGACACGATGCTGTTCAACGCCTCGGCGGGGACCTGCTCGTCACTGACCGGCCGCCGGTCGGTGTGGCGTACCTGCATGCACTGCACCGACCGCATCGCGTCCGGGTCGGCCCCGGTGGCCCGTGGCTCGGTGAGCCGGGCGAGCAGGTCCGGGTCGCCCGGGTCGGGCATCCGCTGCACACTGGTCGTCCAACCCTCGGCGGCCAGCGCCAGCCGGGCGTGGTGCAGTGCCGCACCGCAGCTGAGGGTGACCAGCTCCCCATGCGGGTCGGTGGCGGCCAGCCGGTCGTCCGGCGCCACCCGCAACTCCAACGCGTCGGGCAGCACGCGCCAGCGCCACGGCTGACTGTTGTGTACCGACGGCGCGTGACCGGCCATCGCGGCGGCCTCCGCGAGGGCGGTGGTCAGCGGGCGGTGGGTAGCCGGCGTCTGGTGGATCATCCTCACGACCTTTCCGTCTCTGCCATGGTGCCGCACTTCGGTACGGCCGTGGGTACGGTCTGGTTCATCCTGCTGCATCGGTCGCCGGCCCGCACGACCCGCCTGCCCCGAACGGGCGGGACCTGCGCCGGCGACTTCTGAGCCGGACCACCCGACGGGACACCCCACGTGTTGGGACGATCCGTAGGTGGGAAAGCGAGACGCCAACGAGTGCCTGCCGGCGCAACCGGCCCGGCCCGGGACCGACGGTTCGCGGCGTCGGAGCTGGTGGCTGTGGACTCCGCTGACCGCACTCACGCTGCTGGTGGCGACGGGTGCGGTGGCACGACTGGCCGGATACCCGGGCGTCGCCGACGCCGGGTGGGCGGTGGCGACCCTCGCCGCGTTGCTGCCCGCCGCCGGGTCGGTGCTGCGCGAGCTGCTGCGACGGCAGTTCGGCGTGGACGTGATCGCCGTGCTGGCGCTGGGCGGCGCGCTGGTGGTCGGCGAGTACCTGGCGGGCGCGGTGGTCGCCGTGATGCTGGCCACCGGTCGGAGCCTGGAGGCGTACGCACAGCGTCGGGCGACCCGTGACCTGCGGGCGCTGCTGGAGCGGGCACCGCGTACCGCACGACGGCGCAGCCCCGACGGCGGCGTCGAGGTGGTGCCGGTGGACCAGGTGACGGTCGGGGACCGGCTGCTGGTCGGCCCGGGTGACGTGGTCGCCGTCGACGGTGTCACCGAAACCGCCGCGACGCTCGACGAGTCGGTGGTCACCGGGGAGTCCCGGCTCGTCGAGCGGGCAGCCGGGGAACGGCTGAGCAGCGGTGTGGTCAACGCCGGGGCCGCCTTCGGGCTGCGGGCGGTCGCGAACGCCGAGCACAGCACGTACGCCGGGATCGTGCGGTTGGCCGAGGAGGCGACGGCCCGCAAGGCGCCGATGGTGCGGCTGGCCGATCGCTACGCCGCCGCCTTCGTGCCGTTCACGCTGGTGCTGGCCGGGGTGGGCTGGCTGGCCTCCGGCGAGTTCCTGCGGGCGGTGGCGGTGCTGGTGGTGGCGACCCCGTGCCCGTTGCTGCTGGCCACCCCGATCGCCATCGTCTCCGGGCTGTCCCGGGTGGCCCGGCGCGGGGTGCTGGTGCGCGACGGCGGCTCGCTGGAGGTCCTGGGGCGGGCACGGACCTTGCTGGTGGACAAGACCGGCACGCTCACCGCCGGGCGTCCCCGGGTCGTCGACACCGTCGTGGCGCCCGGCGACGACCCCGAGGAGGTGCTGCGGCTGGCCGCCTCGGTGGAACAGTTGTCCCCGCACGTGCTCGCGGCGGCGTTGGTGCGCTCCGCCGCCGACCGTGGTTTGCGCCTGGTCACCCCGACGGAGATGACCGAGGAGCCGGGCCGGGGGGTCAGCGGGCGGGTGGACGGCCGACAGGTCCGGGTCGGGCAGTTCCACGGCGAGCTGCCCGGCTGGGCCGAGCGGGCCCGCCGCCGGGCCGAATCGGCGGGACAGTCGTCGGCCTGGGTGGCCGACGAGCACGGGCTGCTCGGCGTGGTCCTACTGGAGGATCCGGTACGCCCCGACGCCCGCCGGACCGTGGACCGGCTGCGTGCCGCCGGGCTCACCAGGATCGTGATGGTCACCGGGGACCGGCCCGAGGACGCCCGCCGGGTCGCCGCTGCGGTGGGCGTCGACGACGTGCTGGCCCGGTGCACCCCGCAGGAGAAGGCGGGCCGGGTCCGTGCCGAGGCGGACCACGCGGTGACGGTGATGGTCGGCGACGGGGTGAACGACGCCCCGGCACTGGCGGAGGCGAGCGTCGGTGTGGCGATGGGCACGACGGGAGCTACCGCCTCGGCCGATGTCGCCGACGCCGTGTTGAGCGTGGACCGCCTCGACCCGCTGGCCGACGCGGTCGAGGTGGCCCGGTATGCCCGCCGGATCGCGGTGCAGAGCGCCACCGTGGGCATGGGTCTGGCGTTGCTGGCGATGGGCTTCGCGGCGGCCGGGCAGCTACCGCCCGTGGTGGGCGCGTTCGTCCAGGAGGGCATCGACGTGCTGGTGATCCTCAACGCGTTACGCGCACTCGGTGCCGGACCACGCGGGTCGACCTGACCCGCGTGGTCCGCGTGGTGTCAGCGTTCCCGGACCACCGCCACCGGACAGTGGGCGTGCTGGATGAGTTGTTGGCTGACCGAGCCGAGCAACATGCCGCGCAGCCCACCGCGCCCTCGGGTGCCGACCACGATCAGGCGGGCGTTGCGGCTGGCGTCGACGAGCAGACCGGCCGGTGCCGCAGCCGCCGTCTCGACCGTCACCTCGACGTCGGGGAAGGTGTCCTGCCAGCGACGCAGCGCCTCGTCCAGCTCGGCGCGGTGCTCGGCCAGCGCCGCGTCCCGGGCCTGCTCGCCGCCGAGGTTCCACTGGTCACGTCGGGGCTGCCAGGCCCGGACCACGTGCAGCGGCACCCGGTGCAGGGCCGCCTGTTCGAAGGCGAAGCCGAGGGCCAGCAGGGAATGCTCCGAGCCGTCCACGCCGACCGCGACGTGCCCGGCCCGGTCGCCCTCGGTTGGGCGGCCACGGACCACCACCACCGGGCAGTGCGCGTGTGCGGTGACGGCGACGGCGGTCGAACCGGCGAGCAGGCCGGCGAAGCCGCCGTGCCCCCGGCTGCCCAGCACCAGCAGGCCGGCCTGCCTCGACGCCTCCTCCAGCATCAGGGCGGGTGGGCCGTCCAGCACCTCACCGCGTACGTCCAGGCCCGGGTGCGCGGCGGCGGCGTCCGCCGCGGCCTTGCCGACCAACTCCTCGACCTGCCGGCGGGCCTGCGCGTCGGGCCAGATCCCCGGCGTCACGCCCGGGCCGACCCAGCCGGCCACGGTCAGCCATTCGAAGACGTACGCCAGCCGGATCGGCCGACCGTCGCGGCGGGACTGAGCTAGCGCCCAGTCCAGCGCCGCCGTGGCGTCGGGCGAGCCGTCGTAGCCCACCAGGATCTCCGCGTGGTTCGACGGTACGGTGCTGTGTTCACCCATCACGGGCACCTCCTCACCGGTCGGTCGGATCGGTCTCGCGGACCCAGCGCCACTCGGCCACCCGGGGGTCGTCCTCACCGAACCGGCGGGTGTAGTCGCGGGCGGCCTGGCGGGCGTCGGTCATCTCCTGCCGCAGGTGCGCGGCACGGGCGGCCAGCCCCGGCACCCGGTCGATCACGTCGATCACGAGGTGGAACCGGTCCAGGTCGTTGAGCATCACCATGTCGAACGGCGTGGTGGTGGTGCCCTCCTCCTTGTAGCCACGGACGTGGAGGTTGTGGTGGTTGGTCCGCCGGTAGGTGAGCCGGTGGATCAGCCACGGGTAGCCGTGGTAGGCGAAGATGATCGGCTTGTCACGGGTGAACAGGGTGTCGAACTCCGAGTCCGGCAGGCCGTGCGGGTGCTCGGAGTCCGGCTGAAGCCGCATCAGGTCGACGATGTTGATCACCCGTACCTTGAGGTCGGGAAGGTGCTGGTGCAGCAGGTCCGCCGCGGCGAGGGTCTCCAGCGTCGGCACGTCGCCCGCGCAGGCGAGCACCACGTCCGGCTCGCTGCCCCGGTCGGTGCTGGCCCAGTCCCAGATGCCCACCCCGCGACGGCAGTGCGCGATGGCCTCGTCCATGTCCAGCCAGCTGGGCGCGGGCTGCTTGCCGGCCACCACCACGTTGATGTAGTGCCGGCTGCGCAGGCAGTGGTCCATGGTGGACAGCAGCGTGTTGGCGTCCGGCGGCAGGTAGACCCGCACCACCTCGGCCTTCTTGTTCATCACGTGGTCGATGAAGCCCGGGTCCTGGTGTGAGAACCCGTTGTGGTCCTGCCGCCAGACGTGGCTGGAGAGCAGGTAGTTCAGCGACGCGACCGGCTGCCGCCAGGGAATGCCCCGGGTGACCTTCAACCACTTGGCGTGCTGGTTGACCATCGAGTCCACGATGTGGATGAACGCCTCGTAGCTGGTGAAGATGCCGTGCCGACCGGTCAGCAGGTAGCCCTCCAACCAACCCTGGCACAGGTGCTCGGAGAGGACCTCCATGACCCGCCCGTCGGGGGAGAGGTGGTCGTCGCCGTCGACCGTGCCGGCCACCCAGGCCCGGTCGGTGACCTCGAAGGCGGCCTGGAGCCGGTTGGAGGCGACCTCGTCCGGCCCGAACAGTCGGAACGTCTGCGGGTTGGCGCTGATCACGTCCCGGACCCACTTGCCGAGTTCGCCGGTGGCGCTGGTGACCGTCGCACCGGGGCGGGGCACCTCCACGGCGTAGTCACGGAAGTCGGGCAGGGTCAGGTCGCGCAGCAGGACGCCGCCGTTGGCGACCGGGTTGGCGCTCATCCGCCGGGTTCCCTTGGGCGGCAGGTCGGCCAGCTCGGCCACGGGCGCGCCGGTGGCGTCGAACAGCTCCTGCGGACGGTAGCTGCGCATCCACCGTTCCAGCTCGGCCAGGTGGTCCGGGTTGCTGCGGACCTGGGACAACGGCACCTGGTGTGCCCGGTAGGTGCCCTCGACCGGCTTGCCGTCGACGTCGCGGGGCCCGGTCCAGCCCTTCGGAGTACGCAGGACGATCATCGGCCAACGCGGGCGTTCGACGGTCGCGCCGGAGCGGGCGCGGCGCTGGATCCCGGCGATCTCGTCGAGCGCCCGGTCCAGGGTGGCGGCCAGCCGCTGGTGCACCACCGTCGGGTCGTCACCGGCCACCACGTACGGCTGGTAGCCCTGGCCCCGCATCAGGTCGAGCAGGTCGGACTCGGGGATGCGGTCCAGCACCGTCGGGTTGGCGATCTTGTATCCGTTGAGGTGCAGGATGGGCAGCACCGCTCCGTCGCGGGCCGGGTTGAGGAACACGTTGGACAACCAGCTGCCGGCCAGTGGGCCGGTCTCCGCCTCGCCGTCTCCGATCACGCAGGCGACCAGCAGGTCAGGGTTGTCGAAGGCGGCGCCGTAGGCGTGGCTGAGGGCGTACCCCAGCTCGCCGCCCTCGTGGATGGAACCCGGCACCTCCGCCGCGACATGGCTCGGGATGCCGCCGGGGAAGGAGAACTGGCGGAACAATCGGGCCATCCCGGCCTCGTCCCGGCCGATGTCGTGGTTGAGTTCGCTGTAGGTGCCCTCCAGCCAGGTGTTCGCCACCAGCGCCGGTCCACCGTGTCCGGGCCCGGTGACGTAGATGGCGCTGAGGTCCCGCGCCACGATGACCCGGTTCAGATGGGCGTAGATCAGGTTCAGCCCGGGGGAGGTGCCCCAGTGCCCGAGCAGGCGCGGCTTGACGTGCTCCGGGGCCAGCGGTTCGCGCAACAGCGGGTTGTCCAGCAGGTAGATCTGCCCGACGGTGAGGTAGTTCGCTGCCCGCCAGTAGGCGTCCAGTTGGCGCAGTTCGTCATCGGTCAGGGGGCTTCGCAGGTCTACGGCGGTGTCCATACTGCCTGAGCCTCTCGCGGGTCGGTGAATCCTGCATCCGCAACGCGCGGTTTCCACTGTCAGCTTCGCCGAATCGGCGAACCTCAATCAGGGCCGTTGGTCCCGTCAACCCGGGTGCCACGGCCCGTCACCTCCGGACCGCCGCACACGCCGCGGATCACCATCACCGGGGACGGGGCGTGGTAGAGCAGCGTCTGACTGACCGCGCCGAGCATCCCGCGCAACGGCTCCTCGCCTCGGGCGGCAACCACCACCAGCTGTGCCGAGCGCGACTGGTCGACCAACACCTCGTCCGGCTCACCCTCGATGACGTGGCACTCGACGGCGGTGTCGGGATGGTCGACCCGGTAACGGGTCACCGTCGCGTCGAGTCGCTCGGTGGCGTCCTCGACACTGCCGTCGGAGTCGACCACCCAGAGCGTCAGAAGCCGCGCCTGGTGCCGGTCGGCACAGGCGAGCGCCCATTGCAGGGCGACCTCGGCGGAGGCCGAACCGTCGATCCCGACCAGGATCGGGCCGGGCGGTGGTGGTTCTCGCCGGGCGACCAGCACCGGGCAGTCGGCGCGGGCGGCCACCTGCACGGCCCGACTGTCGGACGGGATGCACCGGTCGCAGCGGACGATGCCGCCGTCCCCGACCGTCACCAGGAAGGCGGACGACGACCTGCGGAGGATGTTCTCCACCGCCGAGCCCTCGACGACTTCGGCGGTCACCGGCACGCTCGGCTCGTTCTTGTTGATCGCTGCGGTCGCCTCGGCGATCAGTTGTTCGGCCTCGACGCGGGAGTGGGAGATGTCCGGTTCGTCGAAGGCGGCCCAGTTGAACGCGTGCAGCAGGTGCAGCCGACGTCCGTGCGCCGCGGCCGCCCGGGCGGCGAGGCGGGCCACCGGGAGCGCGTCCTGCGGCGCGATACCGGCGAGCACCGGCTTCTGGTCGGCTGCGGCCATCCGACATCACCCCCGCAGCTGTGGCACCCGGCCTGGGTCTGAGGCTAGTCGGGGTGATGCCGCCTGGGGGCCGGATCGCCGCAGCTCAGTGGGCCGATCGGGCGTGCGCGCCCCCCGTTGAGCGGTTAGGGGTGCCGTCACGCGTCCCCGGGTGGCCGACCGCCGAAACGTCGACGCCGGAGTCGGTGCGGTGAATCGAGGCACACCGGCTTCGAGTCGCCCGACACGGCACGGTGCTGCACACTGACGCCGTGGATGCTGGACGGCACGAAGATCCGCTGCGGAGCGCGGTGGTGGTCAACCCGGCCAAGGTCGCCGATATCGACGAGTTGCGCCGCACCGTCGGTGACGTGCTCGGCGCGGCCGGCTGGCCGGAGCCGCTGTGGTTCGAGACAACCGTCGACGATCCCGGTCGGGGCCAGACCGCGAAGGCGCTCGCCGCCGGGGTGGACGTCGTCTTCGCCTGCGGTGGCGACGGCACGGTGATGGCCTGCGTCGACGCCCTGGTCGGCACCGAGGCGGCGCTTGCCGTGCTGCCCCAGGGCACCGGCAACCTGCTCGCGGCCAACCTGGGCCTCTCCGACGACCTGACCGCCGGGCTGGCGGTGGCCGTCGAGCGTGGCCGACGCCTGCTCGACGTCGGTGAGGTGGACGGGCAACACTTCGCGGTAATGGCCGGCATGGGCTTCGACGCCCAGATGCTCGACGCCACCAGTGAGACGACCAAGCGGCGGATCGGCTGGCCGGCGTACGTGGTGGGAGCGACGCGACACCTGCGGGATCGCCCGATGCGGGTGTCGATCCGACTGGACGACCAACCGCCGTTGCGCCGTCGCGTCCGCTCGGTGCTGGTCGCCAACGTCGGTCGGCTGCAGGGCGGGTTGACCCTGCTGACCGAGGCGGAGCCCGACGACGGCTACCTCGACGTCGCCGTGCTGACCCCGCGCACGCTGCGGCACTGGGTCTCCCTCGGCTGGGCGGTGCTGCGCCGCCGTGACCGGGTGCCCCGGATGGAGGTGTACCGCGCCCGCCGGGTGGAGATAACCAGTAACCGGAACCAGCCCCGGGAACTGGACGGCGACCTCATCGCGCCGGGCCGCGAACTACGGGTGCAGATCCGCCGCCGGGCGTTGTGGCTGTGCGTTCCGCGACCGGCGCAGGCACCCGACCTGGCCGAGGACGCCACGGCCGCCGCCGAGCGGGGTGAACGCCTGGCCGAGCAGGGCGGAGGCGAGGGGTGAGCCCCGAGCCCGCCGCGGGAACGAGGTGAGCGCGCCACGGGCCGGTGGGCCCGCCGGCCGCCGGTGAAGGGGCCGCACCATGAGCAGCACCCGGATGGTGCCGGAGACCCGGCTGATGTCCGACGAGCAACTCTGCGCCGACCACGCGTGGCAGACGCTGCGCCGGGAGGGCGGCTGGCACCTGCTGCGCGACGCCTTCACCCGCTTCCGGTACGGCGACGGGTTCAGTCACTCCCGCGCCTTCGCGTTCCAGCTCTGCCTCGCCGTGGTGCCCTTCCTGATCGCCCTCACCGGGCTCATCTCCGAACTGGGTGTGGCCGAGGGCGGCGAGGTGGTCGCGGACACCGTGCTGGCGTTGACCCCCGGGACGAGTGAACAGGTCGTCGCCGACCTGCTCCGGGACGGCGACGACGCGGGCGCCGAACGGGTCGAGCGGGCCGGCGAGGTGGCGCTCACCCTCGGCCTCATCACCGGCCTGGTGGCGTTGACCAGCACCATGGCCCAGATCGAGCGGGGCGCCAATCGCATCTACGGCGTCGAACGGGACCGCCCGGCCGGTCGGAAGTACCTGCGGGCGGCGGTGCTCGCGGTGACCGCCGGTCTTCCGGCACTCGCCGGGTTCCTCATCCTGGTCGGGGGTGGACCGATGGGCGACTCGGTGGAACGCCACTACGCCTGGGGCGACGTCGCCAGCCTGCTGTGGGACCTGGTGCGTTGGCCGCTCAGTCTGGGTCTGACGGTGCTCGCTGTCGCGGTGCTGTTCCGCCATGCGCCGCGCCGCCACCAGCCCGGCCTGTCCTGGCTGCTGTTCGGCGCCGGCATCGCCACGGCCCTGTGGTGGCTGGCCAGCCTGCTGCTCGCCGGCTACGTACGCTTCAGCGAGGACTTCGGACAGACCTACGGCGCGTTGGCCGGGATCATGGCGCTGCTGCTGTGGGCCAACCTCACCGGCGTCGCGCTGTTCGGCGGGCTCTCCTTCGCGGCGCAACTGGAGGCGGTACGCATCGGTGTGCAGGAGCCGGCCAAGCCGGACCTGTGGGAGCCGAGCGCTCAGCGGTCCGCGCTGCACGACACCGGCGAGATGACCTCGCTCTGATCCGCGCCGGGTGTACGGCAGCGGCGTACCGGGTACTGCGCCACGCCAGAAGCGAAGGAGGCTGCCGTGGGCGCGGTCAGGGACGTACTGCGACGACCCGTCGGGCACTTCACCGAACGTACGCTCGCCGGTCTGGCGCTCGTGCTCGGTGCCGGGGTCGGCTTCGGGTTGCTGCTGGTGCTGGTCCGGGTGCGATGGTCGCCGTTGTACGACGTGGACCACGGTGTGGCGCGGTGGCTCAACGACCAGGTGGCGCCGATCAGCCCGCTGGTGACGGTGCTCAACGCCATCACCGATCTCGGTGGACGTCCGGTCATCATCTGGCTGGTGACCGTCGCCGTGGTCGGGTTGCTGATCCGTCGGCAGGGTCGCCTCGCGGTGTTCCTGCTCGTCACCGGCGCGGGCGCGGTGATCCTCGACCTCGCGCTCAAGACGCTCGTCGACCGGTTGCGTCCCGAGGTGGACGTGCCGATCGGCGAGTACGCGGGACAGAGCTTCCCCAGCGGTCACGCCCTCGGATCGATGGTGGCCTACGGCGCGCTGCTGCTGGTGTTCCTGCCGGCGATGGCTGCCCGCTGGCGTCGCCCGGCGGTGGCCCTGACCGCCACCGTCGTCCTGTTGATCGGGTTCACCCGGGTCGCGCTCGGCGTGCACTTCCTCTCCGATGTGCTCGGTGCCTGGCTGCTCGGCGCGGCCTGGCTGGGCGTCACCGCGTACGCCTTCCGGTTGTGGCGGCTGGAGCGGGGGCGGCCCGCGGCGCCGCTGACCGACGGGCTGGAGCCGGAGGTCGGGCACGAGGTGGCGCCCGCCCCGGACGAGGAGAAGCTGCTGCCGCACGCCCGCGCCGGAATCGCCGAGATCATCGTCGGCTGGGTGCTGGTGTTCGGGGCCCTCTACGGGTTCGGGATGTTCGTCAGTTACCACGCCGACAGCACCTTCTTCGCCCGCCTCGACGAGACCGTGCCCGCCTGGTTCGCCGACCATCGCACCGCCTCGCTCGACGAGCTGAGCTGGTGGTGGAGCAAGGTCGGGGACACCCACGCCATCCTGCTCATCTCGATGGTCTTCTGCCCGCTGGTGCTGGCGATCTGGCGACGGTGGCGCCCGGTGCTCTTCGTGACGTTGACCATGTTCGGCGAGCTGACCCTCTTCCTCGCCAGCGCGGCGGCGGTGGACCGGCCGCGCCCGCCGGTGGAGAACCTGGACGGTCCGATGCCGACGTCGTCGTTCCCGTCCGGGCACATCGCGGCCACCCTCTGCCTGTGGGTGGCGATCGCCGTCATCGTCTTCGTCCGCACCGACCGGTGGTGGCGGTGGGTCTTCGTGGCGCTCGCCGTGGTGATGCCGGTCGGGGTGGCGATCTCCCGGATGTACCGGGGCATGCACCACCCGACCGACTTCATGGGCGCGATCCTGCTCACCGCGCTGTGGATCGGGCTGTTGTACTGGGTGGTGCGCCCCAACGAGGACGTGCGGCAGGGCAACCAACCGGCCATCGAGTCCGAGGACGTGGACACCCTCGACGACGAGTTGGCCCGGGCCGGTCAGCCGGGCTGAGCCTGCCGTGCTGAGGGTGATGACCTGGAACATCCGCACCGGCGGCCGGGACCGGGGCGGTCCGGATCGGCGCGCGCTGGTGGCCCGGGTCATCGCGCGCCAGCGGCCGGACCTGCTCGCGTTGCAGGAGTTGGGTGGTCTCGACGTCGCGGGGTTCGCCGCCAGTGTCGGACTCCGGCCGTACCTGGCCCGTTCCTGGCTGGGGCAGCCGGTCGCGCTGCTGGTCGCTCCGGCATGGCCGGTGCTGGCCGCCGCGCCGGTACGCCGGCCGTTCCACCACGCGGCCCAACGGGTGGTGGTGGGCACCGACGCCGGTCCGTTGACGGTGCTCGGCACCCACCTCTACCCGTACTCGGGCACCCGTCGGCTGGTCGAGGCGCGGTGGGCGGCCGCCGCCCTGCGCCGCAGCCGGGACGACCTGGCGCTGCTCGCCGGTGACCTGAACACCCTCGACCCGTACGCCGGGCACGCCGACCGGGTGGGTCGGCTTCCGCCCGCGTACCGGCGTCGGCATCTGCGCCGTGACGGGCGGACGGTGGAGACCCGGGCGGTGGCCCGGCTGCTCGCGGCCGGGCTGGTGGATCTCGGGGTGAGTGCCGGGCCCACGGTGCCGACCGCCCACGGTGGCGCCGAGTTCGCCGACATGCGCCTGGACTACCTGCTAGCCACCCCGAAGCTGGCCACCCTCCACCCGCACGTATCAGTTATCCGTACCCCCGACACCGCCCACGCCTCCGACCACCACCCCCTCCAAGCCGACTTCCCCCTCACCCCCCTCACCCCTTCGCGTTGATCAAGAAGTTTTGGTCATCGGCAACGGCGTGGCGTGACCAAAACTTCTTGATCAACACGGGTGGTCGGGTGGGGGGTGTGTTAGAGGAGGAGGTTTAGTAGGAGGGTTAGGACGATCGAGGCGACGATGGAGAAGAGGATCATCAGGAGGCAGCCGAGGCCGCCGCCGGCGGGTCGGATCTCCGTGTTACCGATGCGCATGGGGTTCGTCTTCCTGTCGGGGTCGGGCGGGTCACAGCTCGCGCAGTCGGGGCAGCAGTTCCTCCCTGGCCCAGTCCAGGAACATCGGCTGGCGGTCGCCGCCCACCTGGATCAGTGCCACGTGGGTGAAGCCTGCGTCGACGAACTTCTTGACCGCCGCGACGTGCTTCTCCACGTCCGGACCGCAGGCGATCCCGGCCGCCACGTCCTCCTCGCGTACGCCCTGGGTGGCCGCCTCGAAGGAGTCGGTGTCGGGCAGGTCGGTGTTGACCTTCCAGCCCATCCCGAACCAGCGGAACTGGTCGTGGGCGATCCGGCGACACTCGGCCTCGTCCGGGCCGTAGCAGACGGCCACCTGACCGTACCGGGGGCGGCCGGTGCCGGCGGCCTGCTCGTACATCTCGACCAGGTGGGGCACCGGCTCGGTGGCGATCAGGCCGTCGGCGTACTCGGCGGCCAGCGTCACCGACTGCCGGCCGGAGGCGGCCACCGCCATCGGCACCGGCGTGTCCGGCCGGTCCCAGACGTAGGCGTCCGGCACGTCGAAGTGGTTGCCGGAGAAGGTCAACGTCTCCCCGTTCAGCAGCGGACGGATGATCTGCAACGCCTCCTCGAACATCTCGTGGCGCTGCTGCACGTGTGGCCAGCCGCCCACGACGTGCTCGTTGAGGTTCTCACCGGCACCGAGGCCGAGGGTGAACCGACCGTCGGAGAGCACCCCGATCGTGGCCGCCTTCTGCGCCACCACCGCCGGGTGGTAGCGGCGGATCGGGCAGGTCACGAAGGACATCAGCGCCGCGCGGGAGGTGGCGTGCGCGACCGCGCCCAACACCGACCAGGCGTACGGTGAGTGGCCCTGTGACTCCAGCCAGGGGTAGTAGTGGTCAGACGTGACGAGATGGTCGAAGCCGGCCGCCTCGGCCCGTACGGCGTAGTCGACGAGTTCCTTCGGGCCTGCCTGCTCGCACAGCAGGGTGTAGCCGATGTTGACCATTGACCTCTCCTCACCGGGCCTGGGCGGATCATTTCCGGATACCCCGGGCCGCACCGGTCAACCCTGCTGACCGGCTTGACGGTCTGTCCGGCCCGCGCCGACCGCTGTCTGAACCGGTTCAGGTGTCTGCGCGGTTGGCATTCTCTGGCGGGAATGTCCGCTCCCGTAGGGACTCGGTCGTTGCTGGTGGCCCGCTCACTGAACCGGTTGCTTTCGATATTCCATCGGCATACGCTGATGCCTCGTCGGGCCTGGACGCGGCTGTCGGGCTGGAGCCGCTCACCTGTCACTCACCGCACCCCCTGGGCACGGGGGAGACATCTCCTGCGAGGAATGCATGAGAAAACTGTTCGCGGCCGTTGGCGCCATCCTGTTGGCGACCGTCGCCGCAGTCTTCGCCTTCGGGCCCTCGGCTCACGCCGCCGCCGGTTTCACGGTCAGCAACGGCCGGCTCTACGACGCCAACGGCAACGAGTTCATCATGCGCGGGGTCAACCACGCGCACACCTGGTACGTGAACCAGACCAGTTCCTTCGCCGACGTCAAAGCCCTCGGCGCCAACTCCGTACGGGTCGTGCTCTCCAGCGGCGACCGGTGGACCCGCAACAGCGCCGCCGACGTGTCCAACGTGATCGGGCTCTGCAAGGCCCAACGGCTGATCTGCGTGCTGGAGGTGCACGACACCACCGGGTACGGCGAGCAGAGCGGGGCTATCACGTTGGACCGCGCGGTGGACTACTGGCTCAGCATCGCCAGCGCGCTCGACGGCCAGGAAGCGTACGTGATCGTCAACATCGGCAACGAGCCGTACGGCAACCAGAACTACTCGTCGTGGGCCACCGACACCTCGAACGCGATCCGTCGGCTGCGCGACGGCGGCATCGCGCACACCATCATGGTGGACGCTCCGAACTGGGGCCAGGACTGGTCCTTCACCATGCGCGACAACGCGCCGACGGTGTTCGACGCCGACCCGGCCCGCAACACGGTCTTCTCGGTCCACATGTACGGCGTCTTCGACACCGCCGCGGAGATCAGTGACTACCTGGGTCGCTTCCGCAGCCGGAACCTGCCCATCGTGGTCGGCGAGTTCGGGCACTACCACTCCGACGGCGACCCCGACGAGGACGCCATCCTCTCCTACACCCAGGCCAACGGGATCGGCTGGTTGGGCTGGTCGTGGAGTGGCAACAGCGGGGGGGTGGAGTACCTCGACATGGCCACCAACTTCAACCCGAACCAGCTGACCAGTTGGGGCGAGCGGTTGTTCAACGGCACCAACGGCATCCGGCAGACCTCGCGGCAGGCCAGCGTCTACGACTCGACCCCGCCGACCTCGCCGCCCCCGTCAAGCCCGCCCCCGTCAAGCCCACCCCCGTCAAGCCCACCGCCCTCCTCCCCGCCGCCGTCGAGCCCGCCGCCGAGCGCTGGGTGCACGGCGACCTACTCGATCAGCAACGAGTGGCAGGGCGGTTTCCAGGGCGAGGTCCAGGTGACCGCGGGCACCAGCGCCATCGACGGTTGGACGGTGCGCTGGACGTACGCCAACGGCCAGACGGTGACCCAGTCCTGGAACGCCACCGTCACCAGCAGCGGATCCACCGTGACCGCCCGCAACGTCGACTACAACGGCCGTCTCGGCGCCGGGGCCAGCACCACCTTCGGTTTCCTCGGCAGCTGGAACGGCACCAACCCGGCTCCCACGGTGTCCTGCACCGCGAGCTGAACCGCGCCGCCGGTGGCCGGGCCCGCACGGGCCCGGCCACACACGGCCGGCGCCGCCGTGAGCCTCCGTCGGCCTCCGGTGATCTCTTTCGGCCTCCGGCGGGCCGTCGTCGAGCCGGCTCCGGAGGTCGTCGACCGGCCGGCTCCGGCTCGGTAGGCGTGCCGGACAACCAAGACGGCAGCCGCGCGCATCCACAGCGACACGACGCCGCAACGGTGCGTTTTCAGCCACCTCACAGCCCCGCTCGATAAGGTGCATCGGTCCCCGTCCGCTCCCACAATGGAGTTCGGGCACCAGACCCCGCAGGAGTACCGAATGGTCTTCAAGAAGATGTTGAGCGCGTTGGGCGTGGGCGGTCCCAGTGTGGACACTGTCCTGGCCAACCCGAACACCAGACCCGGACTGGCACTCGACGGTCAGGTAAACCTGCTCGGCGGGGACGCCCAGGCGGACATCGAACACATCGCCATCGGTCTGGTCGCCCGGGTCGAGGTCGGTGAGCAGGCCGGTGTGATGGAGTTCCACCGGCAGGTGGTCAGTGGGCCCCTCCAGCTCGCGCCGAAGCAGGCGTTGTCGATCCCGTTCCAGCTGCCGATGCCGTGGGAGACCCCGATCACCGCGGTGTACGGCCAGCGTCTGCACGGCATGTCGCTCGGGCTGCGTACCGAGCTGGCGATCGCCCGCGCGGTCGACAAGGGCGATCTGGACGAGGTCAGCGTGCATCCGCTGCCGGTGCAGGAACGCATTCTGGAGGCGTTCCTCCAGCTCGGGTTCCGGTTCAAGAAGGCCGACCTGGAACGCGGCATGATCTACGGCGTCCAGCAGACGCTGCCGTTCTACCAGGAGATCGAGTTCTTCGCCGCACCGCAGTACGCGCAGACCATCAACGAACTCGAAGTGACCTTCGTGGCCAACCCGCACGGCGTCGACGTGGTGCTGGAGTGCGACAAGCGCGGCGGCTTCCTGACGCCCGGCCACGACGTCTTCGGGCGTTACCAGGTCCCACACACCGACGCGGAGCGCTCCGACTGGGTGCAGGTGGTCGACGGCTGGTTGCAGGAGACGATCGGCCGCTTCGGGGCCCTGCGCGCCCAGGCGTTCGGACCGCAGGGCTACGGCGCCCCGCAGGGCTACGGTGCCCCGCATGGGTTCGGCCACCCGCACCAGCGCCGGGGTGGGGTCGGCATGGGCGGGGTGGTGGCCGGTGCCGCGCTGGGCGCCGCCGGTGGCATGCTCGCCGGGCACATGATCGGTAACGCCTTCGAGGGGGCCGAGGAGGAGGTGGCCGAGGCCGCCGGTGACTTCGGTGGCGACTTCGGCGGCGATGACTTCGGCGGCTTCGAGGAATTCTAGAGCCCACCCTGCCCATCACCGGCGCAGCCGGGCACGGTGAGGCACCGTCCGGGTACGACACAACGGTGGCCCTTCGGGAGTGAGTCCCGAAGGGCCACCGTGCGTACACGGGCCGGTTGCGGCTCCGCCTAGCCGGCGTCACCGTCCTCGCCGACGCTCCTCACCGGAACGCTTCGGGCTACCGGCCTTGGCCAGACCACGGCTACCCAGGTAACCGAGGGTCAGCAGGGTGATGAACATCCATGCCTGGCCCGGGTTGTTCAGATTCAGTCCGTACGCGGTGGTGCCTCGCCAGAAGGCGGCGATGACCACGGCGGTGACGGCGGCAGCGTAGATCCAGAACTCCGTCGTCAGGAACGACTGCTTCGTCTCGGTACCCGGTGCCGGCATCTGCTCCCGGTGCCCGTCGTGCATCATCGGCATCTGACGGGTGGCCGTGTCCTGCATCGAGCGGTTCTGCACGTCCTGCGCCGGGCGGTTCGTCGGCCTGGTAGATGCAGCCTGCGTGCTCATCTGTCCTCCTCAGGATTGATGAGTCGTAACCTGCGACCCTCGCCCCGCTACCGCGTGTCGGCCACGGCACGGTTCGCGTACTTGGCGGGGGCACCCTGGGTCTACCCCCTGCCGTCAGGGCAGTAACGCCAGCCCATGCCGCGATTTTCAAACCGCCCGGGACTGGGCGCAGCCCAGGGCCGCGAGTCGGCGTGGCCCGCAGTGCCGAGACCTCCGGCGGTAACGCGGGAGGCGACATCGACACCCAGCGGGCGGGACCCGGGTCATGTGCGTCGCGAACCAGGCCCGTCTGGGTGTCGATGTCCCGACCGGCCAGGTACGTGCCGCACCGGGCCTGCTGGCCCGGATGTCCCGATCGGCCCCGGCGGGGGTACGGACGGTGCCGGGCGGCCCGATGCGCGGGTTTGCCGTGCTGGTCACCGGGCACGCAGCGAGACCGACCTTCTTGCGAGGTGATGGATCGTGCGTGAGGACGAGATGCGACGCGACGCCGCCCGTCGAGCCGAGGAGCGGATCGCCGGCGGCGTGTACGGCGAAGGCGCGCTCGACGAGGTGACCGTACCGCCGACCGATGTGGAGAGTGAGTTGCAGCGGGAGGATCCGGACGACCCGGCCGACGTGCCGATCGACCCGACCGTGCTGCGCGACGGCGGCCCGACCCGCGGTCAGGGCGCGATCACCACGACCGGCGGCACCGCCGGTCCGGCGAGTTCCCGCCGGGTGCCGCGCGACCCCGAACGCCACCCCGGCAAGGTGGCCCAGCCCCCACCCGCCCCACCCAGTTGATCAAGAAGTTTTGGTCAGAATCGAGAGATCAAAGTGTCCAAAACTTCTTGATCAACGTGGATCAGGGGGTGGGGGTGAGGGTGGTTAGGCGTTGGGTGGCTCGGGTGAGGGCCACGTAGAGGTCGCTGCGGCCTCGGGGGGACTCCGCGATGATGCGGTCGGGGTCGACCACCACGACGGAGTCGAACTCCAGGCCCTTGGCCTCCGCGACGGTCAGCACCACCACCCGGCTCTCCAGCTCCGGCTGCTCACCGACGGCCGCCTCGGGCAGGGCCCCGGTCAGCGCGGCACCGAGATCGTCGACCCGACCGGCCGGGACGATCACCCCGAGCCGCCCGTCGGTCAGCCGCGCCGCCTCGGCCGTGGTCACCGCCACCAGCTCCGGGGCGAGGGACTCGGCCGGCACCGTGCGCTGCTGCGGCGGGAAACCGCTGGAGCGTACGGCGCGGGGCGGCCGTAGCGCCGGATCGATCTCGGCCAGCACGTCGGCGGCGACCTCCATGATCTCGGCCGGGGTGCGGTAACTGACGGTCAGCTCGGTCAGCCGCCACCGATCCGCCACGTACGGTGCCAGCGCCTCCGCCCAGGACGGTGTGCCGGCCAGCGCTCCGGTCTGCGCCACGTCACCCACGATGGTCATCGACCGGCTCGGGCAGCGGCGCATCAGCAGCCGCCAGGCCATCGGCGACAACTCCTGCGCCTCGTCGACGATCACATGCCCGAAGGCCCAACCACGGTCGGCCGCCGCGCGTTGCGCGGTGGTGAGCCGGTCCGCCTCCTCCTGCCGTTCCAGCAGCCGGTCGGCGTCGAGCAGGTCGGTCACGCCGAGGATCTCGCCGCCCTCGGCCTCGTCCTCCACGTCGATCGACCGCGAACCCCGGGCGATCTCCAGCACGCCCTCCGCGTACTCGCGTTGCATGGCGCGGATCCGCTCCCGGCGGGCGGCGGCGGCCCGGTCGTCCTCACCGAGTAGCTCCGCCGCCTCGTCCAGCAGGGGCACGTCGGCCGCAGTCCAGCCGCCCGGCTCGCGGTGCAGCGCGGCCCGCTCGTCGTCGCTGAGCATCGGCGCGGCGGTGGCGATGCGCTCGGGTGCGGCGTACAGGTCGGCGAGCAGGCGCTGGGGCGTGAGCACCGGCCACAACTCGTCCAGTACCGCCCGGACCTGCGGTTCCTCGCGCAGTTCGCGGCGGATCTCGGCGCGGTCGGCCTCGTCGAGCAGGTTCTCCCCGCCCAGCGGGTCGGTGCCGATCCGGTCGGCCACCTGGTCGGCCAGCGCGTGGACGACCTCGATGTCGAAGACGGCGCGGGCCAGATTGTGCGGCCGACCGCTGCGCCGGGCCCGGTCGCGTGCCGCGTGCACGGTCGCCGGGTCGAGGGTGAGGACCTCCTGCTGCGGCAGTTCGATCTCCACCGGCACGTCGGGGACCCGCTGCCGGTCGCGTACGGCGTTGGTCAGCACCTCCACCATCGCCAGGCGGCCCTTCAGGGCGGCGGTGGTGGCGGGCTCGGTCCGGCGGGCGCTCACCCCCGGGAAGAGGTCGCCCTGGGTCCGCAGCAGCACGCCCGTCTCGGCCAGCGCGGGCAACACCTGCGAGATGTAGCGCAGGAACGTCACGTTCGGGCCGACCAGCAGCACACCACGGGTCGACAGCTCCCGTCGGTGGGTGTAGAGCAGGTACGCGGCGCGGTGCAGCGCCACCGCGGTCTTGCCGGTGCCCGGCCCGCCCTGCACCACCAGCACGCCCGGCAGGTCGGCCCGGATGATCCGGTCCTGCTCGGCCTGGATGGTCTCCACGATGTCGCGCATCCGGCCGGTCCGTCCGGCGTTGAGCGCGGCCAGCAGGGACGCCTCCCCGGTCAGCTCCTCGTGGGCGGTGGGGGAGGCGGTGGCCAGGTCGAGCACCTCGTCGTTGAGGCCGACCACCTTCCGCTGCCGGGTACGCAGGTGCCGACGCCGCCGGATGCCCTGCGGGTTGGCGGCGGTGGCGAGGTAGAAGGCGCGGGCGGCCGGGGCACGCCAGTCCATCAGCAACGGCTCGTAATCACCGTCACTGTCGAAGATGCCGATCCGACCGATGTAATGGCGTTCGCCACTGTCGGTGTCCAGGCGGCCGAAGCAGAGACCATTCTCCACCGCCGAGAACTGCTCGACCTGCTCGGCGTACATGCGTACCGAGCTGTCGCGCTGTGACCGGGCCTGCAACGTGCCACCGGTCGCCCGCAGCTGCTCGGTCAACCGAATCTGTGCCTGGTCACGCAGGTCGTCGAGGCGCTGGTAGAGCATCGAGACGTACTCCTGCTCGCGGCCGATCTCGTCGTCGGACGGCGAACCGCCGGAGTGCCTTGACAATCCGTCTCCCATTTAGCTGGAATTCGCATTCAGGACGGCTTTCGAGCCGTTCTTTTTTCATGCCTGAACTGCCAAAGATAGCGCGTGTTCGACGGTCAGCGCCGCTTGGTGCAGACCTCGTCGGAGCGGGCGATGGTGTCGGCGGACCACGCGACCGCGACCGTGAAGCAGTAGTCGAGGCTGCGGTTGAGGCCGTACACCACGAAGCTGTCGCTGCCGGCCGGCAGATCCGCGAAGGGGTTCTGCGGCTGGCCGTCCCGACCACCCGAGACGATCACCGGTCCCTCCGCCCCGGCCGGGTACGTCCACCGCAACGTCACGCTGTCCCGGTTGTCGCGCAGCGACAGCCCGGTCGGCGCCGCGCCGGGCGACGGGGGAGGAGCATCGCCGGTGGTGGCGGAGGCCGCTGGTGCGCTCGGGCCGCCGCTCGCCGTCGGGGGCGTCGGATCGCCGCCGCCCACCCGGGACACCCCGGCGATGACGGCCGCCGCGCCGAGCAGCACCACGGCGACACCGGCCGCGACGATCAGCACCAGCCGGTTCGGCTGGGCGGTCGGTGGTGCGGCGGTACGGCGTACCGGCACCGGCAGCAGGGGCGACGGCGGACCGGGCCGTTCCGGCTCGACCCGGCGCAGCCGGTACACCCCGGGTGCCTGTGGCGTGCCGGTCAGGCCGATCACGGTCGGCGGTACGGCGGCACCGGCTGCCGGTGGCACCTCGGGCTGCGGGTCCGGCGCGGCCCACCAGTCCTCGGGCGGTCCGGCCGGGCCGTCGACCGGCTGTCGAGGCGTGGGTACCGGCGACGTGCCCCCGGCCGCCGACGAGTCGGCGGGATACCCGTGGCTCGGGTGGTAGCCCTCGGCCGGATGCTCCTGCGGGTCGGTCGGGTGGGACGAGGACCACGGCTGATCGTCCTGCTGCGGCTCCGCCGCCCAGGACGGCTCGCCGCGTGGCGGTTCCTCCGCTGCCGTGGCCCACGCCGGGGGCCAACCGTCCGGCGGTGGCGTGGCCGCTCCCGTCTCGGGGGTCGTCCACTCCGACGCTGCCGCTTGCGTACCGGCCGTGGCCGCCTCCGGCCAGCCGGCCGAAGGGCCGGTGGCGGCGGTCTCGGGCCAGGCGGGGGTGGCGCTCGCGCCGGTGTCGGGCCAGGGGGTCGGATCCGCCCCGGTCGCGGGATCGGGTGTCCCGGCCGATGCGTCGGGCAGGTCCGTCACAGCGGGCGGGGGCGTGGCCGTCGGGTCGTCGTCGGGCACGCGCGGGTGCGGCCAGGACGGCGCGGGTGGGGTGGTGCCGGTCGACGGGGTACGGGCGGACGGTACGACCGGGTCCTGCGTGCTGACCGGTGGGTTGTCGGCGCAGACGTGATCGGGGTTGGCCGCCGCCCGAGCCAGCGCCGTCACCTGGGCGGCCAGCGGATCGTCCGGAGACAGGTGCTGGCGGGCCAGTTCACGGGCCAGGGCCAGGTTGTCCTGCGCCTCGGCGAACTGACCGCAGTCACGCTGCATCGAGCCGAGTCGGGCCAGCATCTTGATTCCGCTGGGGTGCCCGTCACCGTAGACCTCGCGGTGCAGCTCCCAGGTGTCCTGGAGCCGGTCGCGGGCGACCTGACACTGGCCTCGGGCGTACTCCACGGTGGCCAGATCGGCGTGCACGGCGAGTACCCGCTGCGACTCCGGTCCGTCGGACGCGGTCAGCTCGATGATCACTTCCTGGTACAGCCGTGCCGCCCGCGACCAACTGCCCACCCGGTGCAGCACCGCCGCCAAGGTGGCCGCGGCGGCCACCGTACGCGGATCGGAGCGGCCGTAGAGCCGGGAGCTGGCGGCGTACGCGTAGGCGGCCCAGCCCCGCGCCGAGTGCGGCTCGCCGAGTGCGAACAGCACCCGGGCGTGCAGGCTGGCCGCCTCGGCCAACTCGGACGTGGCGTTGGCCGGGCGCGGGTCGGCGCCGGTCAGCGCGTCGGCGAGTAGCCGTTGGGCACCGGCGAGATCGCCGGCGGAGACCAGGTCGTGCGCCTGATCAGTCAGTTCACCGAAGCCGGAAGGCACGCCCCATCGTGCTCATTCGACGACGTTTAGTACAAGACCCGCGCCGGAGTGGTTCGGTCAGGATCTGGTCAGGCTCGGTTCAGTCGTTCGGCCAGCACCTCGCTGATCTGGCGTAACTGCTCCACCTGAGCCGGGCTGAGCGCGTCGAACAGGTGCCGGCGTACGCCCTCGACATGGCCGGGCGCGGCGGCGGCCAGCTTCGCGAAACCCTCTTCGGTGAGCTGGGCGATCTGGCCGCGCCGGTCGGTGGGGCAGTCCTCGCGACGCACCCAGCCGGCCGCCTCCAACCGGGCCACCGCGTGCGAGAGGCGGCTGCGTGAGGAGCCGCTGGCCTCGGCCAACTCGCTCATCCGCAGGCGACGGTCGGGTGCCTCGGAGAGGCGTACCAGGATCTCGTAGTAGGCGTGCGGGATGCCGGCGTCACGTTGCAGCTCGCGGTCGAGGGTGTCCATCAGCGCTCGGGAGGCGGTCAGGAACGCCCGCCAGGTGCGCTGTTCGTCCGTGGTCAGCCAGCGGGTCATGACCAGCATCATAGCGGTTTAGTTGAACGCTCAACTAAACCGGGCTACGCTTGGCCCATGGGAATCCACCGTCTCAACCACGCCGTCCTGTACGTCAGTGACCTCGACCGCAGCGTCGCGTTCTACCGCGACGTGCTCGGCTTCCGCCGGGTGTCGATGACCCCGGAAGGCTTCCGAGCCGCCTTCCTCCAGGCGCCCGGCTCCACCAACGACCACGACCTCGGCCTCTTCGAGATCGGTGCCTCCGCCGGTCGGTCGACCGCCGGTCGGCAGACCGTCGGCCTCTACCACCTGGCCTGGGAGGTGGACACCCTCGACGAGCTGGCCGCCACCGCCCGCCGGCTGACCGGGGCGGGGGCGCTGGTCGGCACCTCCGACCACGGCACCACGAAAAGCCTCTACGGCCAGGACCCGGACGGGCTGGAGTTCGAGGTGGTCTGGCTGGTCCCCGCCGACCGGCTCGACGACAACGCCCTCGCCGCCCGGACCAGGATCGGGCGGCTCGACCTGGCTGCCGAGATCGAGCGCTACGGCGGGGACACCCGAGGCGGTGTCGGCGTGTCGATCCCGGTCTGAGCGCGTTCTCGAGGAGGCCGCGCTGCCTCGACCACGCGCTGAAGTACCGTCCGGGCCGGTCGGCGTGACCGGTTGCGGTAGAACGACAGGATGCCGACTGACGCCGTAGGGCCCGCCTCGTTCCTCCGACACCTGGACCGGTGGGTGCCGGCCGCGCTGCGCCGCGCCCGCCGGGCCACCGTCGCCCTGGGGTACGACGGCAGCGACCCGCAGCTGGCCGAGCAGACCGTACGGGTGGCCGGCGGGTACGCGGCGCGGATGCCCGGCTGCCGACTCACCGTCCTGGTGCTCGCCGACGGGACGGAGGAACTGCCCGCCCGACTCGGTGCCGCCGAGGCCGAACTGCCGGCCGAGGTCGCCGTACACCTGATGCCCGGCCCGCCGGCCCGACTGCCGGTGGCTCTGCGCGCGGCAGGTGCCCTGGGCGGGCCGGTGCTGTCCTACCTGGAGACGGATGATCCGGTGGCGCTGACCGCCGCTGCGGTCGGCCGGACCGCCGAGGCCCTGGTGGTCGCCGGGTCGGCGACACCCCTGCGGGAGGCGCTGGTCGACGCCGGATTCGCGCTGGCCACCGAGGTCGAGCTGATCGACGCCGACCGACGGATCGGCTTCGGCACCGGATCGGACCGCAGCCTGGAGGAGATGAAGGAGAACCTCTGGGAGAGTGGGGCGCGGTTCCGCGACCCGTACGGTGATCCGCTGTCACCCGCCGCGCCGGGGGAGTCGGCGCCGCTGGGCCGGGCGCTGCTGGAGGAACTGACCCGGCAGGGTCCGCGTACGGTCACCGAACTGCGCCGGTACGCGGTGACGCGGACCGCCTACCGGGCGGTGGACGCGACCCGGGCGTTGTCCGACCTGCTCGCCGCCGGCCAGGTGACCCGTAGCCCGCAGGACGGTCGGCTCGGCGGGGACGTGGTGGTCAGCGCGGTGCGGCCGGGGCCCTGACCATCGGGCGTGGGTCGCCTGGTCGTCGGCGTGATCGGGGACCACTGCGAGGTGAACACCCCGGACATGGTGCCGGGGCGCCGGGAGTGCCGACGCCCCGCTGATCTGTGCGGTGGGTGGGGATCAGGACTTGTCCTGCTTCCAGTGCAGCGGCCCCGGCAGGTCGACGCGGTGCGACCTGGCCCGCGAGTTCCAGGACCAGCGACCGAGCTTGATGCTCCAGGACGAGAAGCCGTTCTGCGTGAAGTGCAGGATCAGCGGCCCGAACTTCTTGCGCTTGCGCAACATCACACCCATTGTGGGCTCCCTTCGAGACTTCCCGTGCGGGCAGGAATGTGCCCGGAACGTCGATTCGTGAAACCCGATCGCTGCACAGTGGAAGCCCGGCCCGAGTGACGGGATGCATATCCCATCTAACAGGTGGGTCTTGTTCTAGCAACATCCCTGCTGTAGATCGCCTCTCAAGGCGTAACGCGAGTGGATCCCATCAAGTGGAAGGCCATTGACCAGGCTGATCGGCGGCGGGCAGCATGGCCTCATGTCACAGCGGGCCGAGCTTCTCCTCACCGCTCGTGTGCACGTCGACCTCGTCCGGCACGCGAGCGCGCTCTGTTGAGCTGACGCCGAGTCGCACCGCTTTCTCCCTCACCCGACACAGCAGTCATCCCCCGGGCCACCGCCCAGCGCCGTGGCGTCGCCGACCCCCGCCCGGGACTCGCACCACCGCAACGTGGACAGATCAGGAGACCCTCATGTCCCCACCCCGTCGCACCCTCGCCGCCGTCACCGCGTTGGCCCTCCTGGCCACCACCGTCGCCTGCGGCGCCGACGGTGGCACCGAGCAGACCAAGGAACTGCGCTACCAGGGCTCCGTCGGGCAGGTGACCCTGCCCGAACTCGCCGCCGACCTCGGCTACCTCGGTGACGTCAAACTCACCTGGATCGGCAACGTCACCGGCGGCCCGCAGGACATCCAGGCCACCGCCACCGGGCAGAGCGACTTCGGTGGCGCGTTCAACGGCGCGATCGTCAAACTCGCCGCCGCGAACGCCCCGATCACCGCCGTCGTCAGCTACTACGGCTCCGACGCGGAAACCTTCCAGGGCTACTACGTGCTCGACGACAGCCCGATCCACGGCCCCCGGGACCTGATCGGCAAACGGGTCGGCATGAACACCCTCGGTGCCCACGCCGAGGCGGTGCTGAAGACCTGGCTCGCCCGGGGTGGACTCGACGACCGGGAGATCGCACAGGTCGAGCTCGTCGCCCTACCTCCGGTCAACACCGAACAGTCGCTGCGCCAGAAGCAGATCGACGTGGCCGTCCTCGGTGGCGTGATCCGCGACAAGGCCGTCGCGGCCGGTGGGATCCGGACGGTCTTCACCGACTACGAACTGCTCGGGGCGTTCAGCGCCGGAGCGTACGTCTTCCGGGACGACTTCATCCGACGTAACCCGCAGACGGTACGGACCTTCGTGACCGGCGTCGGCAAGGCCATCGAGTGGGCCCGCACCGAACCCCGGGAAACGGTGCTGGCCCGGCTGACGTCCATCATCGACCGGCGCGGCCGAAACGAGGACACCTCGCTGGTGGCGTACTGGAAGAGCACCGGAGTCGCCGGCACCGGCGGGGTCATCGCCGAGCAGGAGTTCGCCACCTGGATCGACTGGCTGGCCGACGAGGGTGAACTCGACGGCGCGAAACCCAGCCCGGGAGACATCTACACCAACGAGTTCAACCCCTACGCGTCCGCCGGCGGTGCGCCGTGAGCGGGGACAAGGTCCGCTTCGACCGGGTGAGCAAGACCTTCGAGACCCGCACCGGCCGGCGTACCACCGCGGTCACCGCGCTGGACCGGCTCACCCTCGGCGTACGCCCCGGGGAGTTCCTGGTCGTCGTGGGCCCCAGCGGATGCGGCAAGTCCACCCTGCTCGACCTGGTCGGCGGGCTCTCCAAACCGACCGCCGGGCAGGTGCTGGTCGACGGCCGACCGGTGACCGGCCCCGGCCTCGACCGGGGCATCGTCTTCCAGCAGTACGCCCTCCTGCCGTGGCGCACCGCTGCGGGCAACGTCGCGTTCGGGCTGGAGGCCAAGGGGGTGCCCGCCGCCGACCGGGCCGACCTCGTCGCACGGCACCTGGACCTGGTCGGGCTCGGCGCCTTCGCCGGCCACTACCCGCACCAGCTCTCCGGTGGCATGAAACAGCGGGTGGCCATCGCCCGCAGCCTCGCCTACGACCCGGACATCCTGCTGATGGACGAGCCCTTCGCCGCCCTCGACGCGCAGACCCGCGACTCGCTTCAGGACGAACTCGTCCGGATCTGGGAGCGCACCGGCAAGACCGTCATCTTCATCACCCACGCCATCGACGAGGCGGTGTACCTGGGCCAACGGGTCGCCGTGATGACCTCCCGCCCCGGTCGGATCAAGGAGGTCATCGACGTGGAACTGGGCGACCGGGACGCGGCCGAGGACGTCCGCTCCTCCGACGCCTTTCGGCACCACCGCCACCAGATCTGGACCCTGCTGCGCGACGAGGTACGCGCGGCGCAGGCCGCCGAGCGCCCGACGCTCCGACGACAGGAGGCCCCCGTTGGTTGACCTCGCCGAACGACCCACCCGACTGGCGGCTCCGGTCACCGCCGCGCCCGCGAACCCCGGCTGGCCGGGCCGGCTGCTGGGGTACGCGGGCCGACTCGCCCACCGCAGCGTCGCGGTGCTGGCCCTGGCCGCCGTCTGGGAACTCGCGCCCCGGGCCGGGCTCGTGGACCGGGTGTTCCTGCCACCGCTGTCGGAGGTGCTGGTGACCTGGTTCGAGCTGCTGCGCAACGGTCAACTCGCCGAACACGTCGCGGCCAGCCTGACCCGGTCGGTGGCCGGGCTCGCGCTGGCCGTCGTCCTGGCCATCCCGCTCGGCCTGCTCATCGGCTGGTACCGGCCGCTGGCGGACCTGCTCAGCCCGTTGCTCGAGGTGTTCCGCAACACGGCGGCCCTGGCACTGTTGCCGGTCTTCGTGCTCATCCTCGGCCTGGGGGAGACGTCGAAGATCGCCCTGGTGCTCTACGCCTGCTCGTGGCCAATCCTGCTGAACACCATCGCCGGGGTGAAGGGCGTGGACCCGCTGCTGGTGCGTTCGGCCCGTTCGATGGGCCTGAACCACCTGCGACTGTTCCAGAAGGTGATCCTGCCGGCGGCGGTGCCGACCATCTTCACCGGTGTCCGGCTGGCCGGCGCCTACTCGATCCTGGTGCTCGTCGCCGCCGAGATGGTCGGCGCCAAAGCCGGCCTCGGCTACCTCATCAACTACGCGCAGTACAACTTCGCCATCACCGACATGTACTCCGGGATCATCACGATCTCCGCCATCGGCCTACTGGTCAACCAGCTCCTCGTCGCCGGGGAACGTCGCTTCTCCACCTGGCGAGTCGACGTCACGGCCTGAGCCGACCTCACGTCGGAAAGGACCTCTCATGCCCCGAACCCTGCACCTCAACGCCTTCCTGATGGGAGTCGGCCACCACGAGGCCGCCTGGCGGCACCCCCGCACCGAACCGCAGCGGGTGGCCGACGTACGCCACTTCGTCGAGCTGGCCCGGACCGCCGAGCGTGGCACCCTCGACTCCGTCTTCCTCGCCGACGGTCTCGCCGTCGGGCCGAACGTGCGGCACAACATCCAAGCCGTCTTCGAGCCGCTGACCCTGCTCGCCGCGCTGGCGACCGCGACCGACCACATCGGTCTGATCGCCACCGTGTCCACCACCTACAACGAGCCGTTCAACGTCGCCCGCAAGTTCGCCTCGCTGGACCACCTCAGCGGGGGACGGGCCGGTTGGAACATCGTCACCTCGGCCCAGCCCCGGGAGGCGTGGAACTTCAGCCTCGCCGAGCACCCGGCACACGCCGACCGGTACCGGCGGGCCGCCGAGTTCGTCGACGTGGCGATCAAGCTCTGGGACAGCTGGGAGGACGACGCTCTCGTGCTGGACGCCGCGGCGGGCGTCTTCGCCGACACCGACCGGGTGCACGAGATCGCCCACACCGGGGAGACGTTCGCCGTACGCGGGCCGTTGAACACCCCACGACCGCCGCAGGGCCGGCCCCTGCTGGTCCAGGCCGGCTCCTCCGCCGACGGGATCGCCTTCGCCGCCCGGTACGCCGAGGCCGTCTTCACCGCGCAGCAGACCCTCGCCGACGGGCAGGCGTTCTACGCCCGACTCAAGCAGGCCACGACCGCCGCCGGTCGGGACGCCGACCTGGTCAAGGTGCTGCCCGGGATCGCACCGGTCATCGGCGGCACGGAGGCGGAGGCGCGGGCGCTGGCCGACGAACTGGAGGCGTTGATCGTGCCCGAGCACGCCATCGCCCAGCTCTCCGCGATGACCGGCGTCGACCTCAGCGGCCTGCCGCTGGACGGGCCGCTGCCCGACCTGCCCGACGCGTCCGCAGTCCAGGCCCACCAGAGTCGCTACCAGCTCGTGGTCGACCTGGCCAGAAGGGAGAAACTGACCGTGCGTCAACTGATCGGTCGGCTCGGCGGCGGCCGAGGACACCGGGTGGTGGCGGGCACCCCGGAACAGATCGCCGACGAGATCGAGCTGTGGTTCACCGAGGGGGCGGCCGACGGCTTCAACGTGATGCCACCGCTGCTGCCCAGCGGGCTGGAGGCGTTCGTCGACCACGTGGTGCCACTGCTGCGCGCCCGTGGCCTGTTCCGGCACGAGTACACCGGCCGGACACTGCGCGAGCACTACGGCCTGCCCCGGCCGGCCAGCCGGTACGCCGAACGTGAGTTGGTGACGGCATGACCACCGTGGCCCAGCCCCACGCCGAGCAGTTGCGGCCGGTGGACCCGGACCTGTTCCGTACGCTGCTGCGCCAGCAGGCCAGCACCGTCACCGTGGTGACCGCCGTGGCCCGGGGCACCCGCCCGGCCTGCCTCGGCGACCTCGGTGAGCCGCTGCGGGCCGGATTCACCGCCACGTCGTTCACGTCGGTGTCGCTCGACCCGCCGCTGGTGTCGTTCTGCCTCGACGTCTCCTCGTCGAGCTGGCCGGTGCTGGCCCGCGCCGAGCACGTAGCGGTGCACCTGCTCGCGGCCAACCAGACCGAGGCCGCCCGGGTCTTCGCCACCAGCGGCATCGACCGGTTCGCCGCGTACCCGGGGTGGACCTCCGGCCCGTTCGGCGTGCCGCTGCTGAGCGGGGTGCTGGCCCGGCTGCTCTGCCGGGTGACGCACCGGGTGCCGGCCGGCGACCACAGTGTGGTGATCGCCGAGCCGCTCGCCCTCGGTGAAGGAGTGGACGGTGCGCCGCTGATCCACCACCGTGGCGGCTTCACCACCACGCTGGGTACGGTGACCGCGTGACCACCGCAGTCGACCTGTTCACGCTGGACCGGGCCGGTCAGGACCTGCTGTTCCGGGCGGCCCGGACAGCCAACACCTTCGCCGACGAACCGGTCACCGACGCCCAGATCGCGGCGATCCACGATCTGGTGCGGTACGGCCCGACCGCGTTCAACGGCCAACCCCTGCGGATGCTGCTGCTGCGCTCGGCGGCGGCCCGGGCGCGCCTGGTGCCGTACCTGTCGGAGGGCAACCGGGCCAAGACCGTCGCCGCGCCACTGACCGCGGTGCTCGCCGCCGACGTGGATTTCCACCAGCGGCTGCCGGAGCTGTTCCCGCACCGCCCGCAGGCCCGGGAGTGGCTCGCGGATCCGGTGGACCGTGCCGCGCAGGCGCGGTTGAACGCCACCCTCCAGATCGGCTACCTGCTGGTCGGGGTCCGCGCCGCCGGGTTGGCCGCAGGCCCGATGGCCGGGTTCGACACCGACGGTGTGCGGCGTGAGTTCTTCCCCGACGGTCGGCACGAGGTGCTCCTGTTGATGAACCTCGGCCGACCCGGCCCCGAGGAACCGCCGCAGCGGTTGCCGCGCCTGTCGACCGACGAGGTGGTCCAGGTGCTCTGACCGGCCGGAATGGGCACCGGCTCAGCGGGGCTCCCAGGCGTCCGGCAGCGTGGTCAGGCGCCGCACATGGGCGGGGAGCCGGCCGTCCACCAGGTCGGCCAGGCTCACCTCGTCGACCACCCGGCGCAGGGCGGCACGGACCGCGACCCAGAACTGCGGCAGGTTCGCGGCGGCCCCTTCGTACTGTGTCTCCTCCGGTCGCATGCCACGGACGCCGGCCAGCGGGCCCTCTGCCGCACGCAGCACCGCGCCGACGGTCACCTCCCGGGGCGGTCGGGCCAGGGCGTAACCGCCCTCCGCGCCCCGCTGAGCCCGGATGATGCCGGCCCGGCGCAGGTCGGCGAGGACGGCCTCGAGGAACTTGCGGGGCATGTCCTGCTCCGCGGAGATGGTCTGAGTGGACAGCAGCGACGGGTACGCGGCGGCGAGGCTCAGTGCCGCCCGTACCGCGTAGTCGCCACGCGCGGAGATCTGCACCCCGCCATCATGCCCAATGCCCGGCGGCCCGGCCGCACGCGTTGGGCCTAACCGCCCTGGCGGACTGCTCGCCGTGGCGCTGTCACGCCCGACGGACGTCGAAGCGCGCGTCCACCGGCAGACGCGGGCGCACCATCGGTGCCGGCGCTGGCCGCTCGCGGGCGGCCCGGAACGCGCCCGGGCTCATGCCGACCTCGCGGGTGAAGAACCGGCCGAAGTTGGTCGGCTCGGTGAAGCCGAGCTGCCGGCCGATCCGGGCGATCGGCTCGTCGGTGGCCGCCAGCAACCGGCTGGCCTGGAGCGCGACCCGCTCGTCCACCACCTGCTTGGCGCTGTGCCCGGTGACCGCCAGGCAGGCCCGGGTGAGGGTACGCACCGAACAGCCCAGCCGATCGGCGTAGTCCTCGACCCGGCGGGTGGCCTGGTAGCCGCGCTCCACCTCGCGGCACAGCCGCCGGAAGGTCTCCTCCTCCGGGCGAGCCGACCGCGTGGTGCCGGACGGCAGCATGCTCAACCGCAGCAGCAGCACGCTCAGTTGATGGCGCAACAGGCTGCGGGCGGCCTGGGTGTCCCGGTGTCGGCTGGCGTCCACGGTCAGCTGGCTGACCTCGTTGATGATCGCGTCCTCGTCCTCGCCGGCCAACTGCACCCAACCGGGCATGTGGTCGGCGTCGAGGTCGAGCCCGTGCAGGGCATCCGGGTGCCAGCGGACCACGGTCGCGTCCAACTGGGGCAGCGCACAACGCAGCACCTGACCGGGACGAATGCGCAGCAGCGTGCCGGGACGACACGGCAGGGCACGAAAGTCAACCTCGGCGAGCCCGTGACCACTGGTGGTCAGGACGATCAACTCACGGTCCACCAGGACCGGTCGCCGCCACCCTGGGTCGAGTGCCAGATCACCGAGGGTGGTTGTATCGATATCGATCGGGCTGACGGCAGCATTGGTTGGTGCCGTGGTGCGGTGACCGGAAGGGACCATTACCTGCGACGTTAGCCCGAGCCCGGCCGGAGTGCATCTCTCGCCACCCCCCGATCGTGGGCTGGCGGGCATCGCTCCAGGACGGATGTCGGTTTGCTCCGGCAGGGTTCCCGGGCGGGTTCTCGGGCGGGTTGTTCCGGCGGGGTTGTTCCGGATGCGGCGGGACGATTAGGTTACTGATCGGTAGTGATCTGGTCGTCGTGGCGCCCCGAGCGGTCCGTGGCGGCGGCCCCCGACACCGGCTGCCCCCAGCCGGACACCGCAAGGGGATGGCATGAAGGATCTGTTCTCCGTCGACGGCAAGACCGTCCTGGTCACCGGTGGCTCGCGGGGCATCGGCCTGATGATCGCCCGGGGGTTCGTCGCCGCCGGGGCGCACGTCATCATCTCGTCCCGCAAGGCCGAGGTCTGCGAGGCCGTGGCCAAGGAGTTGGCCGCGCACGGACGCTGCGAGGCGATCCCCGCCGACCTGGGCCGGGACGAGGGGGCGCAGCAGCTGGCCGCCGCCGTCCAGGACCGGGTCGACAAACTCGACGTCCTGGTCAACAACGCCGGGGCCACCTGGGGCGCGCCGTTGGAGAGCTACCCGGAGAGCGCGTTCGACAAGCTGTGGGCGGTGAACGTCAAGGCCGTCTTCCGGCTGACCACCGCACTGCTGCCGACCCTGCGCGCGGCGGCCGCCCCCGACGACCCGGCACGCGTGATCAACATCGGCTCGATCGACGGCATCCGGGTGCCGCTCATGGAGGTGTACGCGTACTCGGCGACCAAGGCGGCGGTGCACATGCTGACCCGCAGCCTGGCCCACCAACTGGCCGGTGAGCAGATCACCGTCAACGCGATCGCCCCCGGGCCCTTCGAGAGCAAGATGATGGCGTTCGCGCTCGAAGACCCCGAATCCCGGGCCGCCATCGAGTCCCACGTGCCGCTGGGCCGCATCGGCCGACCCGAGGACATGGCCGGTGCCGCGATCTACCTCGCGTCACGGGCCGGTGCCTACCTGACCGGCGCGGTCATCCCCGTCGACGGCGGCATCACCACCCACGGCTGACGCCTCCAGCTCCGCTGCTGGCGTCCTGCGCCCGGGGGCGTCGGGTGGGGATAGACGAGGGCCGCGCGAACTCGGCAGATTCGCGCGGCCCGACTTGCGTCTGTCAGCGACCGGCGAGCAGCCGGTTCACTGCGGTGTCGACGTCCAGGTGCTCGGCCTCACGGCCGCGCGGGACGACGACGTAGGTCCGCCGCAGGAAGCGCACCAGCACGCTGCGCGGCACCTCGAACAGGGCGTTGCCGTCCGGCGACGACAGCGCCAGCGCGACGAAATCGCCGCGCGGGGTGGCCCAGGGCCAGACCCGTACGTCCCCGATGCCCGCCGGCTCGTCCAGTCCCGTGACCAGCAGTTCGCGGGCGAAGGACCAGCTCACCGCCTCGCCACCAGCCGATTCGGCATGGAACAGGACGTGGACCGCATACGGGTCAGCAGGGTCGTAGCGCAGACTGGCGCGCACCGGCAAGGCGGTGGCGTCAGGTGCGACGAGCCTTAGCGACGTCTCGACCTCTACGGTCGTCGGTCGGATGACACTCATGAACGTTCTCCCCCCGGCACCGCTGCGGAACGCGCGTGTCCCGCTTTTCCCATACTCAGCCGCTACTCCTGGCTACGCTCCGCCATGCGCTGACTTCACCCAGTGGTGGGAAGGGGTCCGGAAGGGCCTCGTGAATGTGAAAATTCATGTAGGATTTCCGATTCTGCCCAGTGGGATCATCCTGCCCGGCATCGGGTTTGTTGAGTCGTCGACTTACTCCGGTAACGTCCAGTCGGCGGTTGCAGTGACGGGCCCGCGCGACACTGGGGCGTGAAATGGTCGCGGACGACATCCTCAGTGGATGTCGCGACCACCGGACGCCCGTCGAACGTCGCAGTCCACACAGCCGAACAGCGGGGGTGCGGGTGTCGAAGAAGCGGAGGAGCCGGCACGGTCGGTCAGTGATCGATCACGGTCGGACAGGTCGGCGTGGCGGAGCGGCGGTCCGGGTACGAAACGGCCGGGTCTCTCAGGCCGGAAGCCGGGATAGATCAATCGGGAAGGGGCATCGTGGGGAGATGGCCGGGGGTGTGAAGCAAAAGGGGGGTGGTGTCGCCGTGGTCGAGCGGCGCTCGCCGCCTCCGTGGCGGCAGCGCATATCCACCACCCTCGCACTGGTCCGGAGCAATCCCACCGGCCGAATCGCACTCAAGATTATCTTCGGAGTGCTCGGCGCCCTCGTGGTCGCCATCGGCATCGTGCTCATCCCACTGCCCGGCCCCGGCTGGCTGCTGGTGATCGCCGGCCTCGGCATCTGGGCTGTGGAGTTCCACTGGGCCAAGCGCCTGCTCGCCTTCACCCGCCGCCACGTCCACGGCTGGACAGCCTGGGTGAAGCGACAGTCACTCTTCGTACGCATCGTGATCGGCTCGGTCGGCCTGGTCTTCGTCGGCACCGTCGCCCTGATGTCGATCAAGTACAGCCTCGGCATCGACGTGATCGCCCAGGTGTTGCACTACCTCGCGACGCACTGACCCCGGGTTCGCAGTCCGCGCGCCTGATCGGGTAGAGTCATGCGCGCTGAGGGCGATTAGCTCAGCGGGAGAGCGCTTCGTTCACACCGAAGAGGTCACTGGTTCGATCCCAGTATCGCCCACGCAGCTCAGGCCACTTCCCGGCTCCGGGAGGTGGCCTTTCTGCTGCCCGTACAGCAGCTTTGTACAGCAGTTCGTCATTGCGTCAGGGATTCGCCGAGGCGTTTGAGGGCGTCTCTCGTCGCCTGCGACGAAGCCTGCGTGTAGATCTCCATCGTTACGGAGCAGCGGGCGTGCCGGAGGATCTGCATGGCGACCCCTGTGTGGACGTCGAGGTCGGCCAGGAGGGTGGCGCAGGTGCGCCGCGCGTCGTGGACGGTGATCGGCTTCGTTTCGGCCTTGTCGCAGCGGGTCTGCCAGGAGCGTTGGAAGTTGCGCGGCTCGATGGGCGTGCCGTAGGTTTCAGCGCCGCTGGCGGGCGGCCCTTTCGACCTCGCGTAGAACGAGTCCGAGAGTTTGTGAGCGGCGGTCTGCTGGTAGGGCTGTCCAGGCTTGTCGGGCGTAGGCCAGTCCTGCGGTCCGGTCGCCGGCCTTGGCCATCATGAGGGCGCGGTGCAGTTCGATGTGGGTCGCGAAGCGGGTCAGTGACGGCGGTCGGAGTCGGTCGGCATCTGCCTGGGCCTGTTCGCCGGGGCGGACGATGCCGAGTCGGGCGTAGAGCATGGAGCGAAAGGTGGCCATGCGCCAGGCGGGTACGGCGGCGTCGGAGATCTCGTTGTCGGGTGAGGCGGTCTGGTCGAAGACGCGTTGTGCGTCCTGGTCGGCGGCGATGGCTGCGGCGGTGTCGCCGCGGCCTGCGGCGACGTGTGCGCGGGCCATCAGGGCTTGCAGTCGGCCCAGCGAGGGGCGGTCGGACAGGGCGATTGCCTCGTCGGCGTATCGCTGGGCGACGGGTAGGGCAGCGCCTTCGTAGGCCAGGGCGATGGCGGCTCGGCCCCGCACCCAGACTCGGACGGCCAGGTCGTCGGAGCGGTCGGCGGCGATGCGGGCGGTATCGTACCAGCCGATAGCTTCGGTGGGGTCTTTGGTGGTCTTGCCGTAGGTGGTCAACGCGCGGGCGGCGGTGGCCCACATGGTGGGGCTGTCGAGCTGTTGCTGCATGATCACGAGGTCGCTGGCGAGCCTGGTTTGCAGGGATTCCGCGCCGACCTCCATGTAGTCGCGGCCGTACTGGCCGACGCGGTCACGCCAGCGGTCGGCGCTGTCACGGTGGCCAGCCAGCGCGGCGGTGAAGCCGTTACGGATGAGTTCGTTTGCGGCGATCGGGCCGATGGTGGCGGCGGCGAGGAGGTTTCTGCGTCTCACGTCCGCGTCTCCCAACGCTCGCGCGTAGGCGAGCACGATGTCCGGCGTCGCGGTCCGTCGTCCCGCTTCGACGTTGCTCAGGTGCGAGGCCGAGTAGCAGGTACGTGCCGCGATGGAGGCCAGCGTCACGCCAGCCTCAATCCGAGCTTGCCTCAACTGTGCACCGAGGTCATCCATCAGATCCCCTGGGAAAGGTCCTGAAAGCATCGAGGTGCTTCCGAGCGTAGTCGCGCGGTCACCAGAGTAGATCCCACATCGAGCAGGAGCGGAAGCACTGCGGAGGTAGGGATGAGCGACGACGCTGGTAGCACGGGTGACCGAACCCAGGCGGCGGAGCAGGAGGCCGCGAAACAGCGGATTCTGGCGTAGGCCGAAGCAGAGCGGATACCCGTCGAGGAAACGACTCGGGCGATGCCGGATCGGCGGTGGCGTCGTGAACGGTGATTCTCTGCCGATCGGTCGGCGGGTCGCGTACCTGCGGGCCCGGCGAAAGCTGTCGCAGCAGTCGTTCGCGGATCGGTTGGGTAAGTCGAAGAGCTGGGTAGACAAGGTCGAGCGCGGTGCCCGGCGCTTGGAGCGGGTATCGACCATCCGCGACATCGCGACTGTACTGCGAGTCGATGCCGCGACCCTGCTCGGAGGTGATGCTCAGCCGGTCGAGGTAGCCGAGCGCAGCGAGGGTGTGGCGCGGATCCGGGGGGCCCTGTCGACGTACGAGATGGCACTCGGTCGCCCGTCCGGCCACCGCCCGGTGATGGTGCCGGATCGGCTGGCCCGGGAGGTCGAGCACGCGTGGATCACCTACCAGCACGCCCGGTACCCGCACCTGGCTGAGTTGCTGCCGAAGCTGTTGACCGAGGTCCACCGCGCCCACGCCCAAGACCCGGAGGCTAGCCGTCTGGCGCTGGTGGAGGCGTACCGCGTCACGGCGGCGCTGCTGGTCAAGCTGGACGAGACAAGCCTTGCGTGGCTGGCTGCTGATCGGGCGATGTCGGCCGCGACCGGTGACCGGGTGATGCTGGCGTGCGCGGCGGTGCAACTCGGCCAGGTCCTCCGGGCGTTGGGGCGGGCGAGGTCGGTGATGCTGGCCGCCGCCTACCAGATCGCTCCACCTGACCTCGGTGCAGGCGCACCGCAGGAGTTGTCGCTGTGCGGATCGCTGCTCGTGCAAGCGGCCCTGACAGCGGCCGGAGAAGGCAACGATCGCGCGGCCGGTGACTTGCTGGACGAGGCCGCCGAAATGGCTCCCAGGATCGGCGATGGACACGACTATTTCCGGACCGCGTTCGGGCCCACGGCTGTCGAGCTGGCCCGGGTCGCCGCCGCCGTCGAACTGGGTGACGGGTCGGAGGCAATAGCCCGGCACGAGAAGGCGATCCGGCGTGACGGATGGCGGTGGCTGCCGGCCGAGCACCGCGCCGCGCACCTCGTCGACACCGCTCGTGCGTACCTTCACGTAGACGACGCCGCGAACGCGGCCCGGATGCTGATGCAGGCCGACAGCATCGCGTCGGCCGAGGTCCGGCACCGGCCAGCGGTACGGGAGGTGGTCGCCCAGGTCGCCCGCGACCAGCACGCTCCCGCGACGATCGTTCAGCTCGCCATCGGTCTGGGGCTGGTCTGAGCGTGACCGCGCCATTCCTGTCCCTGGCTCAGATCCGCAACCGCCTGATCCTCACCGCCCGGCGAAACCTGCGCGACCAAAGGCGGCAGGAACGCCGGTGCCCCGTGTGTGGAGCGCCAGCGGCGGATTCCGGCCGAGCGCCCGGTGAAGTACAGCAGCGAAGTACAGCAACCGTGCCACCCGCACCCGACCGGAACGAGCGTCAACAGGCCCGATGACCTCGTATCAAGCCCGTTCCGGCCGGTCTGCCGTGAGTTCACACCGAAGAGGTCACTGCTCTTGTCTTCTTGACGACGGACCCGAGTCCGGACGAGACCCAGGACGTCTGCTCTCGCCCCCCGTCCGACGTCAGCGGTACTTCCGCCAGAGGCCGGCAACCGGAGCAGAGCCGGTCGCACTGGCGGCCGGCACCCTTTGGCTGCTTGTCGAAGGTCGTACGACCTTCGGCGCCGACCGGGCGGGCTCGACGTGAGGTCGAGCCCGCCCGGTTTCGGTCCGGTTCTCCGGTGTTGGCCTAGCCGGTCAGGCTGTCGGGCTGGCTGCCGGAGAACAGTGGATCAGCGATGGTCATCGTGCGACGAGGCTGAATCGCTGGTTGGTGCCGCCGTGGCAGTCGTAGAGCTGGATCTGTGCTCCGTTGGCGGTGCTCCAGGCGTCCAGGCAGCGTCCGGACTGGACGCCGCTGATGGTGCCGTTGGAGTTGACGTTCCATTGCTGGTTTGGTTGGCCGTGGCAGGCGTAGATCTGGACGGCGGCGCCGTTTCCGGAGCCTGCTGCGTCGAGGCACATGTTGCCGTAGACCCGTAGTTGTTTGTCTGCCGTGTAGGTCCAGGCCTGGTTGGACTGTCCGTGGCAGTCGTAGAGCTGAACCCGGGTGCCGTTGTTCTGTGAGGCGTTGGGTACGTCGATGCATCGACCCGACTGGCTAGCGACGATCTGGCTGGCGGAGCCGGGCGGAGGCGTGGTCGGCGGCGGGGTGGTCGGCGGCGGCGGGGTGGTGGGCGGAGGAGTGGTAGGCGGCGGAGTGCCGTCCGGGGCCACCGCTCGCCCGGTGCTCGGTGAAATCATGCCCGGGCAGAGGTTGCGGCTGCTCAGGTTTGCCATGATCTGCGGAATCGCGTCGCGGGTGTTCTGAATGCCGTCGTGCATCAGGATCACCTGGCCGTCCTGGAGACGGCTGGCGTTGGAGACGATCTGGCTCACGCTGGCGCCGTTCCAGTCCTGGGAGTCGACGTCCCAGATCACCTGGCGCAGGCCAAGCGACGCGGCGACGGACTGGAGGGTCGAGTTGGTCTGCCCGTAGGGCGGGCGGAACAGCTGCGGCCGGACGCCGGTGGCTGACTGGATCGCGTTGTTGGTCTGGTTGAGGTCCGACTGCATCTGGCTCTGGTTCATCGAGGTCATGTACGAGTGGTTCCAACTGTGGTTGGCCACCCACATGCCCGCGTCGACCTGGGCCCGCGCGGCGGACGGGTTGCTCTGCACGTTCTGCCCGACGTTGAACATGGTCGCCCGTACGCCGTTCGCGCGAAGCACGGACAGCAGTGCGTTGGTACTGCCGGTCGGCCCGTCATCGAAGGTGATGCCGACGTACCCGTTGCAGACGGCGGCGCTGGATGGAGTGGCGGCGACCGCGAGACCGGTGGCCGTCAGCGCCGCGGTGGAGGCGAGCACGGCCAACCGGGCGGTGAGACGCGATTTTCGGGGGGCGGACGGGCGGCGGGAGCCACCGATACTGGCGTACATGTGCAGGTCCTCCTTGGGACGGATGGCACCTGACGACTCATGGCCTTGATTCGACAGGAGTTGATGCCATCGCGATCGGAGTATTGCAACGGCATTTCAAACACGTCAATTACTTCCGGAAGGTTTCCGGAAGGATGGCCGGTCGACCGCGACCGCCCAGGCGCAGGTGCGACATAGGGCTGATGGCGCCGGGTTTATGCCGCTTGTACCCCTGTCGGGATTCGGTCTGGGCTCCCTGAGTTAGCGGTGTCAGTCGTCGTACAGCCCACCCGCGATTGACGCGCGCCGGTACGCATCCGGGAAGGCGGCGATGGCGGCCTGCAGGTCGGTCATGGGGCCGCCGTCGATCGGTGTGCGGGCTGTCAGCAACCGCTCGGTGCCGCGCCAGACCGCTATCGCGTAGTCAGCCTCGGAGGTGCTGCAGAGCAGCCTGCCGGCGGGTGTGCGCAGCTGCAATCCATGACGGCGGGTACGGCGTAGGGCGAAACTCCACGCGCTGGAGGTGCCGGTGAACAGGTAACTGGCGTCGGGATGCGCCAGCAGGGTCGTCACGCCGTTGAGCATGTCCGCGGCGGCGAGGTACACCATCAGCAACCCGCGGGACCCGAGCTGGCGGGAACTGTAGGCTCCACCGTTCCAGCCTAGGCTGACGTGTCCCAACTCGAACCCGGTGACCTGCAGTGGCGCATCATCAACGGGTGCGTCGAACTCCACGACGATCATTCCGTCATGATCACACGCACGGTCACGGACCCAGCTTGCCAATCGTGCCTTCGGCAGACACCCGTCAACCAGGTGGTGGCAGGCGCTGCACAGCCGAGCCGCGATCGTTGTGGCGCACACGATCGCCCCGGTGTGGGTGGTGCCGACCTCCACTGCTTCGGCATGTGGTCACGGTACGGCGGAAAGCAGCAACTTCTCTCTCGGCCCCGGCGGCGTCGAGCGATGGTGACCACGACCGGCCCGGGGTGACTCCTGCCCGGCGGATGTGTGGCCGTGTACCGCGTGCGCGGTATTCGCGCGGCGGCTGCCGCGTCTGCGGCAGTCGGCTACGCCATGGGCTGCACCGCGAAGTGCATCCATCTGCGGGACGACCAGCGGCGCGTCCGGCGACATGATCGGCGGCAGCCAACCATCGAGGAGAAGATGATGAGAACCCAGGCTCCCCGCACGGACGGGGCGCTGGCGGGCCTGGCCCGATTCTGTTACCGGCGCCGCCGCCTGGTCCTGTTGGTCTGGATCGTCGGCGTGATCGCCGTGGGGTTCATCGGCTTCAGCTTCGGAGCCGCCGCCGACAACGACTTCTCCGGCGGAGACTCGCCATCCGCCAGGGCGCAGCAGCTGATCGAGAAACATTTCCCCGAGCAGCGAGGGGACACGCTGACCCTCGCGATCAGGGCAGCAGGGGGAATCGACGAGCCCGCCGCCCGGCAGAAGATCGAGAAGGTCATCGCCGAACTCGCCAGCTCGCCTGTCACCGGGCCGGTGATCTCGCCATATCAGGACCAGAACCTGGTGACGGGCGATCGTCGTGTCGCCCGTACGACCATCCCGCTGAACGACACGGATGTGACCAGAACAGAGGTCAAGCCTCTGGTGGACGCCGTCAAGGCCGCCTCCGATGACGAAGTCGAGCTGGGGCTGGGCGGGTACATGGCGGAGAAGGCCGAGACGCCCCTGCAAGGTGCGGCCGAGAGCGTGGGCCTCCTGGCAGCAGCAGTGATCTTGTTCATCGCGTTCGGATCGCTGGTGGCGATGGGCCTGCCGATCGTGACCGCCCTCCTGGCGATTGTCGGCGGCCTCGCGCTGATGAAACTGGTCGGGCACGTTGTTCCCGCGCCGGATTTCTCTTCGATCTTCGCCGCGATGATCGGGCTCGGCGTCGGTATCGACTACGCGTTGTTCATCGTGACCCGCTACAAGGACGGCCTGCAGGATGGCGATGACCCCGAGAGTGCCACGGTCAACGCCATCACCACCGCCGGTCGCGCGGTGCTGTTCGCCGGTACGACCGTCGTGATCGCCTTGCTGGGCCTGGTCGTCATGGAGCAGCGGCTGATGACCGGGGTGGCCGTCGCCACGTCGGTGATCGTGCTGGTGACGATGGTCGCCGCAGTGACGCTGTTGCCCGCGTTCCTGGGCTTCATCGGTCACAAGATCAACTCACTGCGCCTGCCCCGTCGCACGTCTCGCCGGAGCCGGTCCGCGACTGCCCCGTCCCAGCGGCGCCCTACGCTCGCCGAGCGTTGGGCCGGGGTGGTGCAGCGCAAACCGGTGGTCGCCGCGATCCTGGCCAGCGTGATCTTGCTGGTGCTGGCCGCGCCCACGCTGTCGATGCGGCTGAGCCAGCCCGACGCCAGCGTCCAACCCCGTGACAGGAGCAGCTACATCTCGTACGAGATCCTCGCCGATGGTTTCGGTCCCGGCTACGGAGCACCCCTGATCTTCGTCACCGAGACCGACTCCAGGGACGCCGAACTGCGTCCCGTCGTCGAAGCGATCAGCAACACTGAGGGCGTCGCCTACGTCACGCCACCCCGGGTCAGTACGGACGGGCAGGCCGTCAGCTTCGCCGCCTTCCCCACGACCGGGTACCAGGACGAGAAGACGGCGGACCTGGTGCACGAGCTGCGCGACAACGTGCTGCCCAACGCGCCCGGCGGCCTACAGGTCCACCTCGGCGGACCGAACGCCGGCACCATCGATCTCGCCGAGGAGTCCGGCTCGCGCCTGCCTCTGATGATCGCGGTCGTCATCGCGATCTCCATGCTGCTGCTGATCGCGATGGTCCGGTCCGTCGTCATCGCGCTACAGGCCGCTGTGATGAACCTGCTGTCGATCGGCGCCGCCTACGGGGTGATAGTCGCGGTCGTCCAGTGGGGATGGTTCGGTCCGGCCCTCGGATTCCCCACCGCCATGCCGGTCACGACCTGGGTCCCGATGATGATGTTTCCGGTGCTGTTCGGCCTGTCCATGGACTACCAGGTCTTCCTGACCTCACGGATCCGCGAGGAGTACGAGCGCACCGGAGACACCCGCACGGCCGTTGCTCAGGGGTTGGCGCGGACTGCCAAGGTCATCACGGCTGCGGCCGCCATCATGATCGCCGTCTTCACCACCTCCCTGCTCGGCCCCGACGTCGCGGTCAAGCAGGGCGGACTCGGCATGGCCGTTGCCGTGCTCATCGACGCCACCATCGTCCGGCTGGTCCTCGTCCCTGCGGTGATGGAGATGTGCGGCAAGGCCAACTGGTGGATGCCGGGACGCCGGGCACCGAAAGCGACTCTGGCCGCGCCGACCAGGAGGGTCGCGGAGGAGGCCGGCGTCTGACCCTCTCCAACAACCGCGCAGCCGTACGCCTCATGGAGCGAGCGAACTGACCTGCGTCAGCCACGCCCCGCGCCTCGTCCGCCGCCAGGCAGACCACGACGTACTGGTCGTGCAACTGGCGGCGGATGAACGCGCCCGCGATCCCGCGGGTCGCGCGAGCCGGGCAGAGTCCGGGGACGCCGCGTAGATGGTCGGTCTTCGGGGCATCACGTCTGGTGGTCTGGCAGGCTGGGTGCGTGATTGACCTCGCCGGACAAGTGGTCGTCGTGACTGGTGCCGGGCGCGGCCTGGGCGAGGCTTACGCTCGGCTGCTGGCGGCCAGGGGCGCGCACGTCGCCGTACACGATGGGGGAGTTGACCGCGACGGCAGCGGTAGTGATGCGGGCCCCGCCCAGGCCGTGGCTGGCGCGATAGCCGACGCCGGGGGACGGGCCAGCGTGCATGTGCAGAATCTGGCGACGCGCCATGGTTGCGAGGAACTGATCGCTGAGGTGCTCACCGAGCACGGGCGCATCGACGCGCTGGTCCACAACGCGGGCATCGTCCGCTACCACGGCATCAGCGAAGCGACTGCCGACGAGTACAACGCGACCATGGCCATCAACGCCGACGCGGCATGGTGGCTTTGCTCGGCGGTGTGGCCGCTGATGCGGACCCAGCGCTACGACAGGATCGTCCTGACCACATCGGACTTCGGACTACGTGCCATCGACGGTGCCGACGTCGCCGCGTACAGCGTCAGCAAGGGAGCCCAGTTCGGCCTCATGAACGCTCTCGCCGGGGAAGGCCGGTCATACGGGATTCTGGTGAACGCCATCTGCCCAGTTGCGGCCACCCGCATCTTCCGCCGAACCGTGCAGCCGCAGGAACTCACCCCCGCATCGGTGGCCCCGGGGGTAGCCATGCTTGTCTCCCGCGAGTGCCCCTTCACTGGAAAGGTCCTCAGGGCCGCTGGCGGCGAGTGGAAGATCTACCAGGTCACCGCAGTGCGGCAAGGTGACCTCGGCTCCGATGCGTCACCCGAAGACGTGCTCGCCTGGGCGACCCGCCCTCCTGCGTGAGCAGCCGTGCCACCAGAGCGATCAGCGCGACCCCGACGCCATCCGGCGTCAGTCGAACAGCCGGTCGAGCGCTTCCTGTTCGAGTTCGCGTAGGCGCTGGGCGTCCTTCAGCGCCTTGGCGATCTCCTTCTCGTCGAGGTGGTGGGCGCCCTCCTCGCGGATGGCCGCGACGCTGAACGGCCCGCCGACCGACGGTGACGTCCGATCCAGCGCCTCCAGCACTCGTACGATGCTCACCACGCCGTACTCGACAGACCGTTTGATCATCCGGAAGTGGGACAGCAGCGCACCGGCCTGCTGGGCCATGGGTGCGCCGGAGCCGATGGCGTGGAAGCCCACGTCCTCGTAGCGGCCGATGAGCCCGTTGGGGTTGATCTCCACGATCCACGGCTTGTCCTGGCTGTAGCCGGCTGCGAGCAGGTACGCCGACACCCCGCCGCCGTCGTCCTCGCCGGGCACGTTGGGGATGTACTTCTCGTAGTGCTTCTTGAAGACGGGCAGGACGCGGTCCTGCAACTCGTCGCCGATGTCGGGTGCTTCGAGGATGGCGGTTGCTGAGTCCTCGAGGAGGGGGCGCAGATCGTTGAGTACGCCCCGGGCGCCGCTGCCGCCCCAGGCGGCGTGGGAGCCCAGCGGGTGCAGCTTCCGGGCGGGGAAGCTCAGACCACGGGCGCTGTCGGTGATCTGGGAGTCCGCGCCGATCACCACCCCGTCGCTGCAGACAACGGCGAGTACGACGGTCATGGTTTCCTCCAGGGCAGGGGGTACGGGGGTTGGGCGCGAGGTACCCGACATGCCGCCCGCCTACACCCCGACAGGTGTCGGCCCGCTCACTGCGCCGGGCGAGTGTTCCCTGGGCGCGGCGAGTGGCCGTGCGTTCAGGCGGTGCGGCGGGCGGCCCAGACGGTGCGTTCGGTCCGGACGCTCAGGTCGCTGCGGCGCAGAACGTTGTGCGGGCTGTCGGGGTCGAGTAGTCGGTCGAGCGCGGCGAGGTCCTCCGGGGCGAGGGCGTCGGCGACGCTGTGCCGGATGCGCTGGAGGCTGCGGAGGGCGTAGGCACCGACGGCCGGTTTGGTCGCCGCCTCGATGTTCACGGTGATTCGGCGCTGGGCTTCGACGGTGAATCCAGCGGCGGTGAGCAGCGGTCCCCAGCCGGTGCCCCGATGGGTCAGGTGCCCGGCGTGGACGTGGTCGCTGGCGGCGTGGCAGCGCTCCTCAAGGCCCGGCCGGTCTTCCGGGGCGTTCTCGGGGAGGAACCGCGGGAAGTCGGCCAGTTCCACGACGGCGAACAGCCCGCCTGTGGGCAGCAGGTCGTGGACCGCCCGCAGGGCCTGTTCGGGGTGGGCCATGTGGTGCATCGAGGCAGACGCCCACGCCAGGTCCGGGGTGCCGAGGTCGGGCCAGTCGGGCTCGTCGAGGTCGGTCCGTACGGTGCGGACCCGGGCTGCCGCTCCCCGGGCGTACGCCTTCTCCCGCAGACGGTGAAGGTGTCCGGCCGAGGAGTCGACCGCGGTGACGTGAGCGTCGGGGAAGCGGTCCAGCAGGGCGAAGGTTCCCGCTCCGGTGCCACTGCCGAGGTCCACGATCTGTCGCGGGGGTACGGCGAGGGGGAGCCATGCCGTGATCTCGGCAAGCTGCGCCGCGAGGACGTCAGCGTCGAGGTCGAGGATCTCCGCCTGCCCGGCGTCGTGGTGGTCGGCGTGGTGGGTTGCGTGGGTCATGCCGCGACGTTACGGCGGTCATGCGGCTGCGGCACGATCACTTGCCGACTACGCAAGACGATGGGCGACCAGGATGCCCGCCGGGCAAGAGGATCTTGTGGGCGTCGGCGGTGCCGTTCGTACGAGCCGCCGCAGTCACGGTTTCGAACTCTTGCTATCGCGTTGCTGGTGTCCCCGGCGGGCGTCGCGGTCGAAGATGCCCAGGATCTCGCAGGGGCGGCCGTCGGTGCCGATGGCGTGGGGCAGCATGGTGGGGAACTCGGCCGCCTGGTTGGTCTCCAGGCGGAAGCGGCGCTGGCCCAGCAGCAACACCGCCGTGCCGGACAGGACCACGAGCCATTCCCGCCCGGGGTGGGCGCGCATGCGCGCGGGATCGTCCGGCGGTGGCTCGGTCAGGCGCTGACGGACGACGGACATGCCCGGTTCGGCCTTGACGGGCCAGCGCATCAGCCCGTGCGCGCCGTCGATCATCGGGCTGGTGACGACGTCGTCGGGGGCGGTTTCCACGAGTTGGTCCAGGGCGGTGTCCAGGGCTCGGGCCAGGGTGACGAGTTGGTCCAGGGCGAGGCGACGCTGGCCGTTCTCGATGCGGCTGAGCGAGGACGGGCTGAGCCGGGCACGGCTGGCCAGTTCGTCCAGTGACCAGCCCTGTGCGACGCGCAGGGCGCGGATCCGTTTGCGTACGAGACCGTCCAGGTCGCCGTCGTCTTGCGTCATGAGCAATACGTTATGCCTTGCCCGCAACCAACGACACGCGTTGCCGGGGCCCGGACCGAGAGTGGCCCGGGGCTGATGGGGGAGGTCAGGGCGAGTCGTTTGACCTCGACCGCAGTTGAGGTGCTTCAGTGTCGGTCATGGATCATGACGGTTTGCGGGTCGCCATCACCGGCGCGGCACGGGGCACGGGTCGACGTCTGGCCGAGGCGTTCGCCGAACGTGGCGCGCAGGTATTCCTCTCCGCCCGCGACCTGGCGGCGGCTCGGCGGGTTGCGGAGGCGATCAACCGGCGGGGGGCGGGTAGGGCTGAGGCGTACTCCTGTGACCTCGCCGTACCTGATTCGGTGCGTGGGTTCGCCGCGACCTTGGCCGACCGGACGAGCCACCTCGACGTGCTGGTCAACAACGGTGCCGCATACGTCGAAGGTGACGACCTGGCGGACGTCTCGGACGACGTGATCGAGAACGTGATGGCTGCGGGTGGGACCGGCACCGTACTGCTGACCAAACACCTGTTGTCGCTGCTGCGCGCGTCGTCGCGGCCCGACGTGGTCAACATGATCTCCGCCTGCGGCGAGGTGGGGCACCGCCGGTCCGGCGCGCATCCCGCGTTCTACGCGGCCAAGCACGCCCACGCCGGGTTCGCGGAGATCCTGTCGCACCGGCTCCGACCTGAAGGAATCCGGGTGATCTCCCTCTTTCCCCCGGACTTCGTCCAGGACGGGCCACGGCGGGCCGATGCCGACCTCGCCGCGCAGTCGGTGGTCGACTGCGTGGTGTTCGCGGTGGGTCAACCCCGAGACTGCTTCATCCGCGAGTTCCACTTCGAGCAGGTACGCACACACTCCTGAACGCCCTCCGCGAGAGGGCGCGGCGCTCGACCACACGGTCACTCTGGCTAGAGCGTTGGGTGCGCTCGTCGGTCTCGGCGACATCGTCGAGGCGTTCCAGTTCGGCGGGCTCTCCGACCCTCTGACCATCCTGCGATCCCCGCGATCGGCCTGCGCAGCCGTGGCGACCGCGAGCGGGCCGTACCCCGAGGGTGCTGCCCGGCCCGCTCGCGGGTCCGCTTCCGGCGGCGAGCGCCGCCGTCTCAGGCCGGGATCGGTACGCCGCCGAGCGCGCGCCCGGCCTCCCGGGCGGCCTGTAGGGCGCTGGCGTGCATCGCCGCGGCCTGGTCGGTGAACGGGTCGAGGGTGGGGTCGACGCCGACGAGGGTGAACTCGCGCTCGATGACGGTGAGGTCGGCGCCCCACCAGTCGGCGATGATGCGACGCAGGTACGGCGTCGAGTGGTCCCAACCCGCCCGGGGGGTGCCGTCGCCGTAGGCTCCGCCCCGAACCGTGACCAGCGCTACCCGCTTGCCCTTCAGGAACGGCTTGGCGAATGCCCGCTGGTCCGTGTTGACCAGGTCGATGTACGTCTTGAAGTGCTGCGACACGCCGAAGTTGTACAGCGGCACGGCGAACAGGATGGCCTCGGCGGCGAGCAGCTCGTCGACCAGTGTCGTGGCGAGGGCGACGGCCGCACGCTGCTCGGCGGTCTGCTCCTGGGGAGGGGTCGTCCCGGCGGTGACCGCCGCCGCCCAGGCGGTCGCGGGCAGGACGTCGACGCCGATGTGGCGCCGCTGGACCGTGTCGCCGCTGTGCGTGGCGAGCCACTCCTCCTCGACGATGTCCGCGATCTCGCGGCTCGCCGAGCCGTGGGTACGGATGCTGGCATCCAGCCGGAACAGGGTCACGACAACTCCCATGCTGTGAGGTTCAATCTTGAAGTGACGATAGCCTTCCGAGGTTCAAGCTTGAACCGAATGCGAGATGCCTCACCTCCGCAGTCAGGTCGACGACTAGGCTGGGCGACATGCCGGAGGAACCCCGGTGGTTGGACGAGTGTGAGCGCGAGGCGTGGCTCGCCTTGGCCAGCCTCATGTTCAAGCTGCCCGGCGCGCTCGACGCGCAGCTGCTACGTGACAACGACCTCACGCTGTTCGACTACTTCGTGCTCAGTGGGCTGTCCATGGCACCCGGGCGTACGCTGCGGCTCAGCGCCCTGGCCAGCCAGGTGAGCAGCTCGCTGTCCCGGTTGTCGAACGTGCTCAAGCGCCTCGAACAGCGTGGGCTGCTGCGCCGCGAGCCGGACCCGGACAACCCCCGCTACAACCGGGCGGTGCTGACCGAGGCGGGATGGGACCTCGTGGTGGCCGCGGCACCCGGGCACGTGGCCGCGGTGCGCAGATTCGTCATCGACGGGCTCACCCCGGAGCAGATCACCGCTCTGCGTGAGGTCGCCTGTCGGGTGACGCAGCAGGTCAACGAGGCAGCGGAGGACTCCCGGCGCGGCTGCTAGGTCTCGTCCTCGTCGACCGCGGTCTGCAGCAGGGGCGTCAGGGTCTGCCAGTTGACGCGGGTGGCGGCGACCGCGCCGTCGACGTCGCCGGCTTCACACAACTCGATGATCCGCTCGTGCTGGGCGACCGAACCACGGCCGCTGAGCGAGGCGAAGCGGAGCCGTTCCAGCCGCCGCAACGCGGGCGTGAACTGGTCGAGCACCGACCGTAGTGCCGCGTTCGCCGAGGCGGCCACCAGGACGCCGTGGAACTCGTCGTCGGCCGCGATGGCCGCGTCGACGTCGTCGGCGCGTAGCGCCTGGGCGAAACGGGTGTTGGCGGCGCGCATCGCGTCGAGTTCGGCGGTGGACAGGTTGGGTAGCGCCTCGCGTACCGCCAGCTCGTGCAGGGCGGTCGTCACCGACTGGGCGCCGCGCAGCGCCCGCAGGTCGAGTGGGCTGACCATCGTGTAGCGGCCGGGCTTGGTGCGGACCAGGCCGGCCTCCTCAAGCCGGGTCAGCGCCTCGCGCACCGGGGTGCGGCTGACGCCGAGCCACTGGGCGAGTTCGGCGTCGTTGAGCCGCTCACCAGGGGCCAGCGTGCCGTTCACGATCGCGTCGCGGATCGCCCGGAAGGCGTCGTCGCGCAGCAGGGACCGGGAGACGGCACCCACGCCTGCAGGGATCGGCATGCAACATTTTGCACATTTCGGCGACCGCTGTGTCAACCGCCCTCACGCGTCGGCGGTGTCGTGGTCGGTCATGACCTCCTGACGGCCCGGTTCCTCCCGCAGGATGGCGGCGTGCAACCAGGTGTCCGGGATGGCGAAGCCGTCCACCAGCGTCCGCATCTGCGGACGCAACTCCTTGAGCAGGCCGTTCACCACGGCGGTGATCGCCTTCGAGCGGCCCGGCGTGAGCCGACCGTGCTCCAGCAGCCAGCCCTTGTGCGACTCGATGACGCTCAGGGCGTACAGGTCGCAGACCCGGGAGAGCAGCGCCCGGACCGCCGGGTCGGAAGCCTCCTCGATGCCGGCGACGAACGCCTCCAGGGTGACCCGGTCGATGTGCGCGGCGGCGACGGCGAGGACGTGGTCCTGGACGTCGTTGAAGATGTCGAAGGGGCGGTCCTGCTTGCTGGACGCGCCGTTGCGCAGGCGGCGGATCGCACCTTCGAGCAGGTGCTTCTCGCGGTCCTCGAAGATCTTGAGCTGCCACCCCCGGTCGGTGACGGCGACCTCCTCGTCGCGGCCGGGCACGGCGCTGATCAGTCGCTGGATCACCGACCGGGCGGCGGTGCGTTCGAGCACCATCTCTCGCACCTGCTCGGCGACGAAGGAGGCGCGCCCCCAGCCGTCCAGCGAGCCGAACTCGTCCCGGTAGCCGGTGAGCAGCCCCTTGGCGACCAGTTGCAGCAGGACCGTGTTGTCGCCCTCGAAGGTGGTGAAGACGTCGGTGTCGGCCCGCAGCCCCGGCAACCGGTTCTCAGCCAGGTAGCCGGCGCCGCCGCACGCCTCGCGGCACAGCTGGATGGTGCGGCTGGCGTGCCAGGTCTGGGCGGCCTTGAGCCCGGCGGCGCGCGACTCCAGTTCCCGCTGCCGGTGCTCGTCCACCGGGCCGTCGCCGCCCTGCACCTCGTGCACCGCGGCGATCAGCTCGGCCTGGGCGAAGTGGAGCGCGTACGTGGTGGCCAGCGCGGGCAGCAGCTTCCGCTGGTGAGCCAGGTAGTCGTTGAGCAGCACCTCGCGATCGGCGTCGGGGGCGCTGAACTGACGGCGGGTGTCGCCGTAGCGGACCGCGATGGTCAACGCCACCTTGGCGGCGGCCGACGCCGCACCGCCCACACTGACCCGGCCCCGGACCAGCGTGCCGAGCATGGTGAAGAAGCGCCGCGAGTCGTTCTCGATCGGGCTGGAGTACGTACCGTCCGGCGCGACCTGGCCGTACCGGTCCAGCAGCATGTCCCGGGGCACCGTCACGTGGTCGAAGCTCAGTCGCCCGTTGTCCACCCCGTGCAGACCGGCCTTGGGACCGGCGTCGCCGATGGTCACCCCGGGCAGGGGACTGCCCTGCTCGTCGCGGATGGGCACCAGCCACGCGTGGACGCCGTGCCGCTGCCCATTACTGATCAACTGCGCGAAGACCACCGCCATCCGCCCGTCCCGGGCCGCGTTGCCGATGTAGTCCTTGCGGGCCGCCTCGTACGGCGTGTGCAGGTCGAAGGTCTGCGTCCGGGGGTCGTACTCGCAGGTGGTGCGCAGCTGTTGGACGTCGGAGCCGTGCCCGGTCTCGGTCATCGCGAAGCAGCCCAGGAGCCGGCCGGAGATGATGTCCCGGAGGTAGGCGTCGTGGTGACGTCGGGTGCCCAGGGCGGCCACCGCGCCGCCGAACAGCCCCCACTGCACGCCGGCCTTCACCATCAGCGACAGGTCGACCTGCGCCAGCATCTCCGTGGCGATGATCGAGGCACCGACGTCGGACCCACCGCCGTACTGGGTGGGAAAGGCCGAGGCGATACCCAGCTTGACGGGAAGCTCGCCGAGCAGCCGGGTGACCCGCTCACGCGCCTGGTCGCCGGTCTCGCCGTACACCGGGAGGAAACGCTCGTCGAGGTGCCTGCGGTGGGCGTTACGGACCTCGGCCCACGGGCCGTCGAGCAGGTCCTGAAGGCGGGCGAGGTCGACGGGGCCGGGTGCTTCATCGGGCATGGCTACCTCGCAGGACGCTGGTTGGGTACAGCTCGTTCCTACCCAACAGTACCGAGATCGACTCCCGCCCCGCCCGGATGTGGCGCGGGTCGCCGAGTCGGTGCGGTGGCCGCCGTCAACCTCCGACCTGCGCGGTCGTGACCGACGATCATGCGCGGTCGCGACCGACGATCATGAACTGAGCGCCTCCGGCAGCGGCTTGGTGTGCAGGATGACCAGTTCGGCGACGGCCCGGGTCAACGCGACGTAGAGCCGGTTCATGCCCCGGGGCTCGGCGGCGACGATGTCGGCCGGCTCCACCAGCACCACCCGGTCGTACTCCAGTCCTTTGACCTGGGTGACCGGGATCGCCCCCAGCGAGTCGGCGATCGCGTCCGGCGCGATGATCGCACCGGTTTCCGCCGCGAGGGCGGCGCGCAGGTCGTCCACCTGGCGGATCGTGAGGCTCCCACCGGGCCGGAACGAGCGGGTCGGCGCGATCCCGGGCGCCAACGCCCGAGCGGCGAAGTCGGCGATGACCTGCGGTACCCGGTAACCGGTGGGCAGGTCGAGCATCCTGGCCCCGCGTTTGCCCAGCTGCCGCACCAACTCCGGCCAGCTGCCGGCGGCCAGCGGATGGGTGGCCTGACCGAGGTCACCCACGATCGTCATCGAGGCGTGGGCGGCTCGGCGGGCGATCATGCGGCACTCCATCGGCGACAGGTCCTGGGCCTCGTCCAGGATGACGTGCAGGTACGCGTCCTCGACCGGCTCGGGGACCGCGGCGACCGGCAGCGGCTCGGCCAGCTCCGGTACGTACCCCTCCTCGCCGTACGGGTCGAAGCCGTCTGCCCAGCCCACCACCGTGTGGCCCTCCCGCAGGATGATCGCCGCCGCCCAGCGCTGCGCCGACCAGGTGTCGGAGCTGTCGAGTGACTGACCGGAGACGGCGATCGGCGTGGACAGTCCGGGTGCGAAGAGTTGCCAGCCGTCGTTGAGGCTCAGGCTGAGCACGAACTCCTCCGCCAGACGCGGACCGCTGCTCAACTCCCGTACCTGCCACCGGCTCCTGGTCGGCGTCGGCGTTACCGGCTCGCCCAGGATCTCGGCGAGTTCGTCGAGCAGCGGGACGTCGTCGACCGACCACTGCCCGTCCTGTGCGGGCAGCACGTCCTGCGGGGTGAGCGTGGGCCACCACGCGTGCAGGAAGGACGCCGGGATCTCCCGGCCGTTGAGCAGTTCCGAGAGCACCTTCGCCGCCTCGGCGCGGGCACCGTTGGGCTTGATGCCCCGGGCCTCACACCGCCGTCGGATGTCGAGGCGGGCCTTGGCCAGGTCGTCGGCGTCGAGCCTGCCCAGGCGTCGCGGCGCGTTCGGTGGGGTGTCCCAGGCCAGTTCGGTGAGCACCCGCACCATCTTCAGGTCGCCCTTCGACCTGGCGACCTCGGCGCGGTCCCGGCGGGTCGCCACGACACCGTCGTACAACTCGCCGATCGCCCGCAGGTGGACGCTGTCCTCGCCGAGACCGGGTAACACCTTGCCGATGTACTCGGTGAACACCGTCGACGGACCGACCACCAGCACCCGGCCGTCGGCGAACTTCCCCCGGTCGGTGTAGAGCAGGTAGGCGGCACGGTGCAGGGCCACCTGGGTCTTGCCGGTCCCCGGACCACCGGTGATCACGGTGACACCGGTCGCCGGTGCCCGGATCGCCTCGTCCTGCTCGCGCTGGATGGTGCTGACGATGTCGCGCATGTGCGGGCCGCGTGCCCGGGTGAGCGACGCGAGCAGGGCGCCTTCGCCCACCACCCCGTCGACGTCACCGCTCGACAGCACCTCGTCGTCGACACCGACGACCCGGGGGCCCGCACAGGTGATGATCCGGCGGCGGAGCACGCCCAGTGGCTCACCGGGGGTGGCCCGGTAGAACGGCGCGGCGGCGGGCGCACGCCAGTCCACCACCAGTGGTTCCCGGTTCTCGTCGCGTACGCCCAACCGGCCGACGCGGTAGGTGTCGCCGTCGTCGAAATCCAACCGGCCGAAGACCAGCCCCTCCTCCTGGCCGTCGAGGTCGGACAGTCTGGTCGCGGCGCGCAGCACCATCGCGTCGCGCTCGACCAAACCGGTCGACGGCCCGGCCGAGGCGCGGCCGCGACCTTTCGACTCCAGCTCTCGCGCCTGGGCGCGCATGACCTCCAGGCGCGCGTAGACCCTGTCGACCACCTGCTGCTCGATGGCGAGCTGCCGCTCTGTTTCGGACACGCCGCTCCCTGGTCTGCCGGATGCCGCCACACGGGACCGGACGAGAATATGTACCGGCCAGACCCAGAAAATCGACATCCAGGACGATTCGCACGACTTGACCGATAGATATGCTGGAAGTGGCCGCAGAGATCAGCCCACGCAGAGATCAGCCCGCCTCGCGGGCCAGGGCCTCAGGTGATCTCGACACCACCTCCCTTCGGGACCCTCGGTAATCCAGATCGGTTACAGGATCCGTTGATGGATCGATTGCTACCGTTCCTGCGCCGACGCCTGAAGGGGGAGACGGTGATGGCCCTTTCTCCGGCACCAGCCCTCCGGCCGGGCGTGAGACGGTGGCTGGCAGCACACCGGACAGCCCTGGTGCTGCTACCGATACTGCTGGCCGTTGCGGCTGCCGCCGTGCACCGGACGACCGGCCTGTTCTGGGGTGACTTCGCCGTCTACCAGGCGGGCGCCGCCGCGGCCACACGCGGCGACGGTCACCTCTACGAGGTCACCCACCAGGGCACCGACGGCATCGTGCTGGGCTTCACCTACCCGCCGTTCGCCGCCTTCCTGTTGCAACCGATCGCGTACGTCGACCCCTCGGTGGGCGTCGGAATCTGGCTGCTGGTCTCGGTCGTCGCGTTGTCGGCCGTGGTCGGCGTGACACTGCGCGCCCTCGGGGTGGCCGCCTCCGCCGGCGCGGTGCTGACCGGCACGGTCGCGCTGCTGCCGGTATTCCCCGTGGCCGGTCATCTCCAGGTCGGCCAGGTGGGTCTGTTCCTGATGCTGATCGTGTTGGTGGACCTGCTGCGCGGTCCCGGCCGACGCTGGCACGGTCTCGGTGTCGGCATCGCCGCCGGGGTGAAGCTGACCCCGCTGATCTTCGTGGCGTACCTGGTGTTCACCGGTCGCTGGCGGGCCGCGGGCGTGGCGCTGGCCGGCTTCGCCGCCACCATCGGGATCGGGTTCGCCTGGCGACCGCAGGACTCGGCCCGATTCTGGGGCGGTGGCCTGCTCGACACCGACCGGGTCACCGGAGATCCCCGCACGGTGCTGAACCAGTCGCTGCACGGCGCGCTGGCCCGGCTGGGCGACACCGCCGACGTACGGGCCGTCTGGCTGCCGCTGGCGGCGGCGGTAGCGGTGGCCGGGCTGGTGATCGCGGCCCGGTGCGCCCGCGCCGGTGAGCCGCTGCTCGGTGTGCTCGCCTGCGCCGTCACCGGGCTACTCGTGTCGCCGGTCTCCTGGCACCACCACTGGGTGTGGTGTGCGCCCGCCCTGACGCTGCTGGTGGTACGCGGACGACGGGCCGGGCACCGGATCGCGGTGCTGCTCGGCGTGGCGCTCTGGGCCGTGCTCGTGCTCAGCGCCGGGTGGACGGTCATCGGCCTACGCGGGACGGACCTGCACTTCCAGGGCTGGGAACTGCTGCACACCAACACGTACGTGCTCGTCGGGACGGCCGCACTGGGCTGGCTGGCGCTGCGTCCGGGCGGCTCGTCCGTCGACGCGGCGGCCACCCAGCCGGAACCGGCGGCCACTCCCGCCGCGCAACCGGAGGGAAGGGACGAAACCACGGTGAACCGCGCCGACACCATCGAGGGCGGGATCCGGTGAGGGTCTCGGTGGTCGTACCCAACTTCAACAAGGAACGGACCCTGCGCGACTGCCTGTCGGCGGTGTACGCGCAGACCCTGCCGCCCGCCGAGGTGATCGTCGTCGACGACGCGAGCACCGACCGGTCGCGGCAGATCGCGGCCGGTTTCGGGTGCACGCTGGTGGCCTTCCCCACCAACCGGGGCGTGTCGGCGGCCCGTAACGCCGGTGCCGCGCGGGCCACCGGTGACGTGTTGTTCTTCGTCGACTCCGACATCGCGCTGGCCCCCGACGCGCTGGCCGCTGCGGTACGCGTGCTGGAGGCGCACCCTGACTGTGGCGTGGTGCAGGGCATCTACGACCTGCGTCCGCTCTACGACGACGGCCCGGTCGAGGCGTACAAGACGTTGTTCGAGCACTACTGGCGGCGTCGGGCGACCGGGGTGACGACGAGCACCATGTTCGCGCTCACGGCCGTGCCGAAAGCCGTGTTCGAGCTGGTGGGCGGCTTCGACGAGCGGCTGCGGGACGCCGAGGACGTGGAGTTCGGCACTCGGCTGCCCCGGCGGTACGAGATCCGGGTCAGCGACGAGATCGTCGGCCGACACGACGACGTGGACCGGCTGTGGCCGTACCTGTCGGAGCTGTTCCGCCGCGCGGTGACCTACGCCGACGCGGTGGTGGCGGCCCGCTGGCGGAGATCGCCCGTCGAGACCGAAGCCGAGGAGCGGCAGCCGCATCCGGTCGACCTGGGCTCCGTGGTCGGGATGGGCGCCACCGGACTGGCGGTGGCGGCCATGCCGCTGGTCTTCGTCACCCCCTGGCTGGGGTTGCTGCCGGTGGCCCTGCTCACCGCCGCCGTGGTGGCCGACCGTGACCTGCTGGCGTTCGCCCTGCGGCACCGGGGCCCCTGGTTCCTGGTCTACGCGACGTGGTTGCGGTTGATGACCCACCTGACCGAGTTCGTCGGGATGGGACTGGGAGTGTGCGCCGCGCTGGTGCGGCGGGTCCGCGCCGACCGGTCCCGACCGGTGAGCCTGGTGTCCCGCCGGTGAACGGCCGGTGGTGGCGGCTGGCCAATCATGTGTTCACCGCCGTGTTCGTGGTGGCCCTGACCGTCGGTCTGGTGCTGTTCGTGCGGTCCCAGGACTGGGCGCCGGTGGCGACGCTGGCCAGCCAACTGGATCCGTTGCGGGTGACGGCGGCACTGATCGCGGCCCTGCTGATCAACGCCGCCGGACTGCTGTTGGGCATGGCGTCGTGGCGGGCGCTCTTCATCGACCTCGGCGCGCCGGTCGACCGGTGGACCGCGTACCGGCTGTTCTTCGTGGGTTTCCTGGCCAAGTTCGTCCCCGGTCGCTTCGTCGCCCTGCCGGTGCTGTTGCGGATGGGCAAGGAGATCGAGGTGGGCCCGGTCCGGCTGGCCGGGGTCTTCCTGCTCAGCTGGGCGGTGGTGGCGATGACCGGGATGACGGTCGCCCTCGCGGCGGGGCCGGCGTTGCTGTCGGGGGCGGCCGGGTGGCTGCTGGTCGCCACGGTGCCGCTGGTGGTGCTGGTGGCCCGCCCGGACCTGCTGAACCGGGGGCTGGCAGCGGCGGCCCGGCTGTTTCGGCGACCGCCACCGCAGGTCGCCGCCTCTCCCGGCGGTGTGCGTCGGGCGGTCACCGCGCAGTCGCTGTCCTGGCTGGTCTCCGGGCATCACCTGTGGCTGCTCGCGGTGGTCGCCGGAGCACCGCCGGCCCGGTCGTACCTGATCTGCGTGGCCGGCTTCGCCGCCGCGACGGTGGCCGGCCTGTCGGTGATGATCGCCCCGGACGGCCTCGGGGTACGCGAGGCGGTGCTGATGATCGGCCTGGCCACCGTGCTGCCGGTCGCCGTGGCGACCCCGGTGGTGCTGGTCAGTCGGCTGGTCTGCGCCCTCAGCGAGGTGGCGGTCGGCGGCGGCGGTCTGCTGCTGGCCCAGTACATGCACCGGCGTCGCCGAGACCCGGTCCAGCAGGTCGCGCCCGTCGGCTGACGGCCATCCCTACCTGTCGGAGGAGATCATGGGTAACACGCCACTTCGGACGATGGCCCGACTGGTCGGCGCGCCGGTTCGGGCGTTGGTGCGGCGCAGCCCTCGGCTGACGGCCATGCTCTGGGACACCCAGTACGCGTTGGGGTTCTGGGGCTACCTGGACGACACCGGCGGTGGGGAGGTGCCGCTGACGCTGATCGAGACCTGGGCACCCCGCCCGACGATCCTCGACCTGGGCTGCGGCACCAGCGCCAATCTGCCACTGGCCGAGGGTCGGCACCGGCACTACCACGGGGTGGACATCAGCCGACGGGCGATCGAGGTGGCCCGGTCACTCGACCGTCCGAACGCGTCGTTCGAGGTGGCCGACATCCGGACGTACGACACCACGCAGCGGTTCGACGCGATCCTGCTGCGCGAGGTCATCTACTACCTGTCCGTGCCGGAGGCGACCCAGCTGTTGCGCCGGCTGCCCAGCCTGCTCACCGAGCGCGGGCGGATCCTCGTGCAGATCTACGACGTGCAGCGGTCGCGGGAGTTCGTGGAGGTGTTCCGCGAGTGTGCGCTCGACGTGGCCACCGAACTGCCCACGGACTCCGACGGCGGCGGCGCAGGAGCCTTCTTCGTGCTGACGCCGGCCGCCGCGCCGAGCTCCTGACCGTCTGCCCGCGCCGAGTTCCTGACCGTCTGCCCGCGCCGAGTTCCTGAGCGGCCGCCCGGGGCCCCGGGTCGGTCCGGGGGCCTGGCCCGCCGCACCTGAGCCCTGGGGCCGCCGGGCGCCGGGTCAGACCGGAACCCGCCGCTCCCACCACGGGCGTACCGTCACGGGTTCGCTGCGCAGCAGGCGGCGGTGCAGGTCCTGAAGTCGATGCCCCGGCTCCACGCCGAGCCGGTCGGCGAGGGTGGCGCGGGCGTCCTGGAAGGCGGTGAGCGCCTCCGCGCGCCGGGAGGTCTGCCCGAGGGCGACCAGCAGCAACTCCCAGAGCCGTTCCCGCATCGGATGCTCGACCAGCATCCAGCGCAACTCGGCCACCACGTCCTCCACGTCCCCCAGGAGCAGGCGCAATCCGGTCACCTCCTCCAGTACGTCCTGACGCAGCTCGGTCAGCCGGATCCGTTCGGCCTCGGCCAGTGGGCCGGTCGCCTCGTGCAGCGCCTGGCCGGACCAGTGCGCCAGGCCGCGCTGGAAGAGGTAGAGCGCGTGCGGCAGGTCGGCCCGGGAGCGGGCGGCGCGGGCCGCCCGGACGTCCCGTTCGAAACGTACGATGTCCACCGCGTCCGGCGGCACGTCCAGGGTGTACCCGGGACGGGTGGAGCGCAGCACCCGGGCGAGGGCCGGACGTCGGCCCGGCGGCTCCAGCACCCGGCGCAGCCGACCGATGTAGGTGTGCACCATGTTCTCCACCGAATCGGGTCGGCGACCCACCCAGATGGCGTCGACGATCTGGGCCACGGACAGCACCATGCCGCTGCGCATCGCCAGCACCGCGAGGACTTCGCGTTGTCGTGGTGTGCCCAGGTACAGGCGGGTGTCCGCTCGCCGGGCCTGGATCGGGCCGAGCAGCAGTATGGACAGGTCATCGTGCGACATCAGAGTTTCTCCCCCACCCATTCGAGCCGGGTGTCACGACCCGGCTCCGGCGCTTGTGCGGTGTCGACGGTTCCGGCCGGTTGCGGGGCACCCGCTGCTTCGCGGGGCGGATGGGCACCGGCAGGTGCGTCGACGGGTTGACGTGGACTGGTGGTCATCCGCTGCGGAACGGGGTTCGCGCATTCCCCACCTACCGGTCGTCCGCGACCGTGACGAAGCGGAGCCCCTGGCCGATGAGTCTCGGGATGACCTCGGTCAGGGCGGCGATGGTTTGCGACCGGTCACCGCCACCGTCGTGGCAGAGCATGATCTGCCCGGGACGGGTACGGGACAGCGACCGGGTGATCCGGTCGACGCCCGGACTGCGCCAGTCGCTGGGGTTGACCGTCCAGTCGACCGGGGTGAGGCCGAGGTCGACAGTGGTCCGGAGAACAGTGGGCGACCAGTTGCCGCCGGGTGCGCGGAACAACCGGGGGCTGACCCCGGTGGCGTCCTCGATCTCCCGCTGGGTCCGGTCGATCTCCGCCCGCACCATCGGGCGGGACAGTGCGGCGAACGGTTGTGGGTGCGTCATGGAGTGGTTGCCGATCACGTGACCGGCGGCCAGCACCCGGCGGGCGAGTTCGGGATGCTCGCGTACCCGGTCGCCGATGAGGAAGAAGGTGGCGCGTACGCCGTGGGCGTCGAGCAGGTCGAGCATCGGCGGGGTCCACGTCGGGTGCGGCCCGTCGTCGATGGTGAGCGCGACGTCGTCACCCGGTACGCCGAACGTGGGCCACTGTGGACCGCCGAGGGTCGGACGGCGACGCAGGAGTTGTCGGCCACGGTAGGCGAACATCAGGTAGTGCAGTGCCTGCGCGCAGAGCTGAGCGGGGATCCGGGCGAGCGTCCCGTGGCCGGTGTTCATCGGGACGTTTTCGCGGCGGGCACCCGGGTCGGCCCGAAGCTGCGGTCGGTGAGGTGACGCAGCCCGCCCACCACGGCACCGGCGACGACGGCCAGTTGGACTGTCAGGTGTACGGCGAAGAAGAAGGCGGCGAAGGCGGGGCCCCGCTGACGCAGGACGAAGCGCAGCAGGGCGGGCTCGGCGACGGTGAACAGCACGAAACCCAGCAGGGTCGCCAGCGGCCAGCCAGCGGTGAACGGCGCCAGCAGCAGGGAGGTCGGCACCAGGGCGGCGGTGAGCAGGCCCGCCGGGGTGTTTGCCCGGATGCCGGCCGGGCCGCGTTCGGCGAGGGCCACCGGGATCAGCAGCTGCGAGCGACGGAACTGCTTGCGCAGCAGCGCGCCGAGCTGGCTGTCGTCGTCGTGACGGCAGACGACCGTGTCGGTGAGGACGATGCCGTGGCGGTCGCCCATCCGGTCGCCGATCTCGACGTCCTCGGAGGCCCGCAGGTTCTCGTCGAACAGGCCGACGGCGTCGAAGACCTCCCGCCGGATGAGGCAGATCGCGAAGAGGGTGGTGCGTACCCGACCGACGTTGCGCAGCCGCCAGTAGTGCCCGTGCAGCAGGCGGTACGCCTCGACGGGCCCGTCGTCGAACAGCGGTGTGAGCGCGTAGATGCCGTGGACGCAGGCGACGTCGGGTTGCTCGCGCAGGATCGCCAGGGCGTTGCTCAGCGCGTCCGGCTCGGGTGCGCAGTCGGAGTCCAGGAAGAACAGCAGATCGCCGGTGCTGGCCTGGATGCCACGGTTGCGGGCGGCGGCCGGGCCGGCGTTGCGGTCGGTGACCAACAGTCGGCACGGGAAACGTCGGGCGATGTCCCGGGTGTCGTCGGTGCTGGCATCGTCGACGACGATGACCTCGGTCACCGGGTGGTCTTGCCGACGAACCGCCTCGAGACAGGCACCCAGGGTCTTCGAGCTGTTGTGGGTGGGGATGATGACCGAGACCGTCGGCGGCATGTTCAACACCTTCGGGACGTAGGGCAATGCGCTAAGGAAATTGACGAAGAAAATTCTCTGTACTGCGACCAAGTTAACGATCGGCCAGCGCTGCCGCAAGGGTTGCCTTGCGTAGTCAAGGTTGCATCCAGCAACGGTCCAGGAAAGATCTCGGGGCAATGGATAGCGTCCCGGCCATGCCCAATCTGGTCAGCGTCGAGGAATGCGAACGTCTCACCATTCGGGAGGTGCACGACCTCTATCGGCGGTACGTGAACGCAAGCCAGGTCAATCTGATGACCTCGTTCGGGTTCGGCCGAGAATTGGTCGAGCGGGCTGAGGGCGCCTACCTGACATTACGTGACGGCCGCCGGATCCTCGATCTGACCGGCGGGGTGGGGGTGCTCAACCACGGGCACAACCACCCACGGATCATCGAGGCTCGCCGCCGCTTTGCCGAGCGCCAGCGGATGGAGGTCCACAAGACGTACTTTTCGCCCTACCTTGCGGCGCTAGGTCATAATCTCGCGGAGCTGCTTCCCGGCGACCTCTCGATGTCCTTCCTGCCCAACTCGGGGGCGGAGGCGGTGGAGGGGGCGGTGAAGCTGGCCTACAAGTACCACGGTGGCCGGCGTGGGACCATCCTGCGCGCGGACTGCGCTTTCCACGGAAAGCTGCTGGCCTCCGGCGGTCTCACCGGGCAGCCGCACTTCAACTTTCCGACAATTCCGGGAATCGTCCCTTTCGCCTACGGGGATCTAGATTCTGTACGGTCGGCCATCGACGCCCATCCGGACGATGTCTACGCCCTCATCATCGAGCCGTTCAGCGCCTCTACCATTCAGTGGTGTGACGAATCGTTCCTCCGTGGGGTGCGAGAACTGTGTGACCAGCATGACATTGTGTTGATCTTCGATGAGATCTATACCGGCTGGGGTAAGACGGGTAGCCTCTTCTACTTCATGCGCTACCCAGGGTTGATACCGGATGTGCTAACCACGAGCAAATCCTTCGGTGGCGGCAAGTCGTCGATTTCGGCCTTCGTGGCCCGTAAACCGGTGTTCCGCAGGGCGTACGACAATCTGACCGACGCGCTGCTGCAGAGCACCAGCACCACGTACTACGGGATGGGGGAGGAGTGTGTCACCGCCCTCGAAGCGATCAACGTGGTGGTGGAGGACGACTACCCGGCGCGGGCCCGCGAACTGGAACGTGTCCTCGAACCGGGACTGAACCGGCTGGCCAAGGAGTACCCGGACGCCGTCGGCCGGGTGGCCGGTGCCGGGGCGCTCTGGGGTGTCCAGATCGAGGGCGGCCCGAAGGTCCTCGACCTGGTGGCCCGACTCGCCCCGAGCGGCGTGGCCAAGGATCCTCGGTTCAAGGCCAAGCTGGTGACCTCCGCCGTGGTCAACGCCCTGTACCGCGACCACGACATCTTCACCTACTACGCCCTCAACGGACGCAACCCGCTGATCATCGCACCGTCCCTGGTCACCGAGCCCGCCGACGTGCAACGCGGCATCGACGCCCTCGGCGAGGTGCTCGACCAGGGGCTGACCCGGTTGGTCACCCGCTTCGTCGCGCAGAAGGTGGGATCGCTGTGGTGATCACGGTCACCGGCGCCGCCGGCATGCTCGGCTCCCGTCTGGTGGAACGGCTCACCGCCGACAACCATCAGGTACGCGGCGTCGACCTACGCGACGAGAGCACCGTCACCGACGTCGGCGACATTCGTGACGCACGGTTACTGGATCGCGCCTTCGCCGGCAGCAGCCTGGTCATCCACTGCGCGGCGGCCCTGCCCAGCTACCCCGACGACCAGATCAAGTCGGTCATCGTCGACGGCACGCGCAGCGTGTTCGCCGCCGCGCAGCGGGCCCAGGTCACCCGGGTGGTGCACGTGTCGTCGACGGCCGTGTACGGACTGCCCAAGCAGGTGCCCACCCCCGAGGAGCACCCGCGTACCCCGGTCGACACCTACAGCGCGGCCAAGGCGGCAGCGGAGGAGATCGCCGAGGAGCACCGCGCCCGGGGACTGCCGGTGGCGGTGCTGCGCCCCAAGACCTTCCTCGGCCCCGGCCGCATGGGTCTGTTCGCGATGCTCTTCGAATGGGCCGAGGAGGGGCGCAACTTCCCCGTGCTGGGCCGCGGCGACGTGCGGATCCAGATGTTCGCCGTCGACGACCTGGTCGACGCGGTGGTCACCGTCCACAACGCCCCGGACGACGTCTTCAACGACACCTACAACCTCGGCGCCGACCGCTTCGGCACCCTCCGCGAGGACTTCCAGGCGGTCCTGGACGCCGCCGGCCACGGCCGCCGGGTGGTCTCGCTGCCCGCCCGGCCCGCACTGGCCGCCCTCAGCCTGCTCGAACGCAGCAAGCTGTCCCCGGTCTACGGCCGCCTGCTGCACAAACTGATGGCCGACTCGTACGTCAGCACCGAGAAGGCCCGCCAACGCCTGGGCTTCCAACCCAAGCTGTCCAACCAGGACGCCATTCTGCGCACCTACGAGTGGTGGCGCGCCGAACAGCAGCGGGCCCGCCCCGCCCGGCAGGGACGGACGAGTCGCGACCCCTGGAAGCAGGGTGCCCTGGCCGCCGCGAAGATCTTCTTCTGACAGGGGTGCCGCGATGACGTCCGTCGAAACCGCGGTGGAGCCGCCCGCCCCGGTGGTCACCCGGCGCAGCACCCGCCTACCCACGCCGCTGCGACCCCTGGTGGCGCTGGCCCGCCCCGGCCACGCCGTGAAGAACCTGCTCGCCGTGCCGCTCGCGCTGGCCGACACCCCGGTGTGGACCGGCGCGACCCTGTGGCGATGCCTCTGGGCGGTCATCGCGTTCACGCTGGCCTCCTCGGTGATCTACGTGGTCAACGACATCGCCGACCGTGACCGCGACCGGGAACACCCGGGCAAACGCAACCGCCCGATCGCCGCGGGCCGCGTCTCGGTCGCGGTGGCCTGGGTGTACGCGGGCGTGCTCGGTGTCGCGCTGGTCGCGGTGATCGTCGCCGGACCGGCCGTGAACTGGTGGCCGCTGCTGACCTACCTGGTGCTGACCACCGCCTACAGCAGGTGGCTCAAACACGTGCCACTGCTGGACGTCTGTGTGGTCTCCGCCGGCTTCGTGCTGCGGGTGTTGCAGGGGTACGCGGCCACCGGCGCGGAGGTCTCCAGCCTGCTGCTCACCGCCGTGTTCAGCGGGTGCCTGGTGCTCATCCTCGGCAAGCGCCGCCACGAGCTGGCTGCCCTGGGGACACCCCACCGACCGGCGTTGGACGGCTACAACCTGCTGCTCACCGACCACCTGCTCGGGCTCACCGCCTCGCTGGCCGGCACCACCTTCCTGCTGTACCTGCACATCGACGCGCCGGTCGACGCGTACCCGCCGCTCGCACTGGCCATCGTCGTACCGCTGGGTCTGCTCGCCGCCTTCCGCTATCTCCAGGCCGTCCTGGTGCTGCGCGGTGGCGGCGACCCGATCCGGATCCTGCTGAGGGACCGGACCATCGTCGTGTGCGCCGCGCTGGCCGGTGTCACGTTGGCGCTGGCCCAGATCATCGCCCGTTACCCCAACCTGCTGACCTGGACGGACAGTTGATGAAGCAACCCCTGGTGTCGGTCATCGTGCCGAACTACAACTACGCCCGTGCGCTGCACCTCTGCCTGGACTCGCTGCGCGCGCAGACATATCCCCACCTGGAGATCATCGTGGTGGACGACTGCAGTACCGACGACTCGGTCGCGGTCGCCGAGGCACACGGGGCGCAGGTGCTGCGTACCCCGCGAAACGGAGGGCCGGCGGCGGCGCGCAACCTGGGCGCGGCGGCTGCGGCGGGGGAGATCCTGTTCTTCATCGACTCGGACGTGGCCGCCCGGCCCGACGCGGTGGCCAACGCGGTCGAACTGCTCACCGCCGACCCGACGATCGGGGCGGTCTGCGGCAACTACGACCCGGTGCCGCTGATCCGGGACAGCCTGTTGGAGGAGTACCGCTGCCTGCAACAGTCCTACTGGTTGATCGCCGACGAGGGCCAGATCATGACGCTGTACACCGCGTTGCTGGCCATCCCGGCGCGGGTCTTCAACGAGGTGGGACCGTTCAACCCGGAGCTGCGGGAGACCGAGAACGCCGACTACGGGATGCGGCTCGCGCAGCGCTACCGGATCCTGCTCTCCCCCCGGGTACGCGGTGTGCACGACCACGACCACGAACTCGGTGTGCTGGTGCGCAAGGTGTTCACCCGTACCGCCCTGCACATTCCGCTCTACGCCCGAAAGCCGGAGTTCCCCGGCGGCCTGCGCAGCGGCCCCCGGGCCTGGGTGAGCATCGCCGCCCCGCTGGCGCTGCTGACCACCGTGCTGCCGCTGCTGTTCGGCCCGCTGTTCCTCCTGGTGCCGATCGCCGCGCTGATCGCGTTCATCGCCGGCGACGCGCCCATGTACCGGTTCGTGTGGGCTGAACGCGGCGCCCTGTTTCTGATCTACTTCATCGCGATGCACTTCTTCCTCAACCTAGTCATCGCCGTCGCCGCGGCGTGCGGTGTGGCCGCCTGGCTGGCCTCGGCCCGGTTCCGCCGGCTCTACGACCGTCCGGAGGTCGCGACCCGATGAACGAGCTGCCGCTGGTCTCGATAATCGTGCCGAACTACAACTACGCCGAGTCACTGGATCTGTGCCTGCGGTCCATTCTCGACCAGACGTACCCGAACATCGAGTTGCTGATGGTCGACGACTGCAGCACCGACCAGTCCGTCGCGGTGGCCGCCGCCCTCGGTGTGAACGTGGTCAGCACCGGCGTCAACGGTGGCTGCGGTACCGCCCGCAACGTGGGCGCCGCACACACCCGAGGCGAGCTGATCTGCTATGTGGACTCCGACCTGGCCCTGGCACCGGACGCGGTGGCCACCGCGGTGCGGATCCTCACCGAGGACCCGACCATCGGGGCGGTCTGCGGCATCCAGGACGCCGAGCCGCTGCTCCACGACACCCTCGTCTCGCGCTACCGGGGCCTGCAGTACCACTACTGGTCGATCAGCTCCGAGGGCGACATATCGTTCCTCTTCCCGGCGATGTGCGTCATCCGCCGCAGCGTCTACGACGAGGTCGGGCCGTTCAACCCGGCCCTGCGGCAGACCGAGGAGGTCGACTACGGCTACCGGCTGACCCGTCGGCACCGGATGGTGCTCACCTCCGAGGTACGCGGCCGGCACGACCACGATCACGAACTGGTCGGGTTGCTCCGCAAGCTGTTCCACCGGGGACGGCTGCGGATCCCGCTGTACGCGCGGGCCCGGCGATTCAGCAAGGGCTTCGAGACGGCCTCCCGTGCCGGAGGCAGCCTCGCCGCCTTCGCCGCGCTGCCGGCGCTGGCCGTACCGCTGGTGCTGGGCCCCGTCGGTGCCGTCGTCCCGGTCGCCCTGCTCGCCACGTCGCTGGCCTGCGACGCGGGGATGTACCGGTTCGTGCTGCGCCGGCACGGACTGCTGGCCCTGCTCGGCTTCGCCGCGCTGCACTTCGTGGTCAACGTGACCATCAGCGCCGGGGTGGCGACCGGTGCCGTGCAGTGGGTGTTGTCCCGGCCCTTCCGGCAGCTGTACGACGCCTCCTTCCCGATCGACAGCACCCCCCGGTGGGAGTCGGCGTGACGACGGCCGCGCCGGTGGCCGTGGCCGGCACCGAACCGGACGCGTCCACCCGCGCGGCACCACGTCGCCTGCCCGCGGCGTTCCTGGTCGTCGCCGCCGCGCTGTGGCTCGCGTTCACCGTCACGCACCTGGTGATCAGCGGGCGGTGGTGGTTGTGGCTCGCGGTGGACGCCGTGCCGCCGCTGACCTTCGTCCTCATTCCCCTCACCCTGGGCGTCGGCGCGGCGGTGCTGCGCCGACGGCGGCGCACGGTGGCGCTGCTCGCCGCCGTCGCGCTGCTGCTCGGCGCGGGCCAGTCCGGCGTCAACATCCGTCGGTGGCAGGGCGGTGACGGTGTCGCGCCGCCCGACGCGGTACGGGTCTTCGTGTGGAACACCGACTACTGGGACGAGGGCGACCAGACCGAGACGATGTACCGGATGCTGCGGGAGGCCGACGCCGACGTCTACCTGTTGCAGGAGTACTGGTACGCGCGGACCGCCGGGCCGACGGAGACGGACCTGGAGCGGCTGCGCGCCGAGTTCCCCGGTTTCCACGTGGTGGCCGTCGGTGAACTGGTGACCGTCTCGCGCCTGCCGGTGCTGCGGCAGGAGCCGCTGCTGGCCGACGATCTGCCGCCGGAGGTCGCCGGGGCGGGTGACGGGTGGCGCTACAAGACCCTGCGTACCGACCTGGACGTCGGTGGCGGTCGGGTATTGTCGATGTACAACCTGCACCTGCCCGTGCAGCTGTCACCCGACCACAGTCTGTTCGACCGGGCCTTCTACCGGGTGCTGCGCGAGCAGTACGCGCAGCGCGAACCGCAGTGGCGGGTCCTGGCCGCGGACGTGGCCGCCAACCCGCATCCGAAGCTGCTCGCCGGTGACCTGAACACCAGCCCTGCCATGGGTGACCTGCGCAAGCTGCCCGACGGCCTGCGCGACGCCGCCTACGCGATGCCGTCGCTGTACCCGGCGAGCTGGGCGGACAGCCCCGGCTGGCCGCAGTGGTGGCGGTTGGACTGGGCGTTCGTGTCGGCCGACGTGCGGGTGCACTCCTACCGGTTCGGTACCGGGCACCCGGTGTCCGACCACCGTCCCCAGGAGCTGGTGGTCTCCCTGCCCGGCGGCTCACCGGCGGGGTGAGCGGGACGCCGCTGTCGCGGCCCGGCCTAACGACCGGTCGGGCCCGCGCCGGTGACGTTGAGCGCGAGCGAGTAGACCGAGGTCGTGGCGGTCACGAACAGCTGGTTGCGCTTGCGACCGCCGAAGGTGAGGTTCGAGCAGATCTCCGGCAGCCGGAGCTTGCCGAGCAGCGTGCCCTGCTGGTCGAAGCAGTGCAGACCGTCGTGGGCGGCGACCCACAACCTGCCCTCCCGGTCGAGCCGGATCCCGTCGAACGATCCGGCGTCGCACTCGGCGAGTACGCCCCGGTCGCGCAGTCTCCCGTCCGGGTCCACGTCGAAGTGACGCAGGTGGCGACGCCTGGTGTCGACGATGAACAGGCGGCGCTCGTCGGCGGAGAACGCGAGGCCGTTGGGGCGTAGGAAGTCGTCGGCGACCCGCTCCACCCGGCCGTCCGGCGAGCAGCGGTAGACGTGGCAGCCGTCGAGTTCCGGCTCGGCCCGGTGCCCCTCGTAGTCGCTGTCGATGCCGTAGCTCGGGTCGGTGAACCACAACGCGCCGTCCGAGGTCTCGACGATGTCGTTCGGGCTGTTGAACCGCTTGCCCTGCCACCGGTCCGCCACCACGGTCAGCGATCCGTCGGGCTCGGTCCGGGTGACCCGCCGGTTGCCGTGCTCGCAGGTCACCACGCGGCCGAGACGGTCGATGGTCCGGCCGTTGGGGTAGCCCGCGGACGCCTGGAAGACGTCGCAGCGGCCGGTGATCTCGTCCCACCGCAACACCCGGTCGTTCGGGATGTCACTGAACAGCAGGCAACGCCAGGCCGCCGAGTACGCGGGCCCTTCCAACCACCGCCCGCCGTCGAACAGCCGCCGCACCACGCGGTCACCGCCCACCGCCGCGAACCGCTCGTCCAGGATGTCCCACCGCGTGGGTATGCGCTCCTCCGTCATGTACCGGATGCTATGCGGCGCACCGCGCGGCCCTTACGAGACTGGGGGCTGGCGTCGAGGGCCGGCATGGGTCACGCTGACTGTCGACCCAAGCCATCGACACATGTCACCACCTTGCCTGGTGTCGAGCCGTCCGGCGGCACACCGGACACGCCCGAACCTCTCGGGCATCCGCATCCCTGGATGTGAAGGAGCGCCATGAAACCGTCCCTCCGGGCCTTGGCGGCGGTGGTCGTCCTCGCGGCCCCGCTGGCCCTGACCGCCCCCGCGCAGGCGGCCAACACGCTCACCATGCGCGGCGCCGACGTCTCCTCGCTGCAACGCAGCCTCGACCTCGGCGCGCGCTACTACGACGCCTCCGGCGCGCAGGCCGATCCCTACGACATCCTCGCCTCGAAGGGCGTCAACTATCTGCGGCTGCGCGTCTGGAACAATCCGGCCAGCGGCTACAACAACAAGGCCCGGGTGCTCCAGCAGGCCAGGGCGATCAAGGCCAAGGGCTTCAAGCTGCTGATCGACTTTCACTACTCGGACACCTGGGCCGACCCGGGCAAGCAGTACCCGCCGGCGGCCTGGGCCGACCACTCGCTGAGTCGGTTGCAGGAGGACGTCTACGCCTACACCTACGACGTCTGCACCGCGCTGAGGGCGCAGGGCACCACGCCGGACGCGGTGCAGATCGGCAATGAGATCAACGTCGGCATGCTGTGGCCCGCCGGGCGGGTGGTCAACAACGACTTCGCCCCACTGGCGAGTCTGCTCAAGCAGGGTTACCGGGCCACCAAGGCGTGCCACGGCGGCACCCAGGTGTGGATCCACACGGCGAACGCGGACAGCAACGCCAACGCCCGCTGGTTCTACGACGGGATCAGGGCGCAGGGGGTCACCTGGGACGTCACCGCCCTGTCCTACTACTGCCACTGGCACGGCACGTTGGCCAATCTGTACAACGTGATCGCCGACGTGCGGTCCCGCTACGGCAAGCCGGTGGTGATCGCCGAGACGGCGTACCCGTTCACCACGGCCGACGCCGACCAACAGCCGAACGTCATCTCCGGCACCGCGCGCTGTGACGACATCCCGGCCACCTGGTCGGGGCAGGCGCAGCAGTTCAGTTGGGTGCAGAACACCGCGCGCAACGCCGGCGCGGTCGGCGTCTTCTACTGGGAGCCGACCTGGTACGCGATCCGGGGCAACGGATGGGACCCGGCGGACATCAACGGAACCGGTAACGGCTGGGACAACATGGCCGTCTTCGACTGGTTCGGGCGGGTCAACCCGAACCTGTCCTGGACTCCGTGACCGTCGGACCGGGCCCGGCGAAGCCGATCAAGGCATAGACCTCTGTCGTTTGACGTATGACGACGTTAACGCTAACTTCGCTGTCACGGATGGGGTTTCGTGGCTGCCGGGAGCCGGATTCCCCACCGTGGTCGCACGCCGGCCAGCCTCGACCTGGGCACGTCGTCACGCTGGTCGGCCATTCAGGCGACCCGATCGCATGACACCACGTGCTGACGCCACCACCCGACGCCGGCACATCCGCACGGCATCCACGGACTGCACGTGTGGCCCTAATCGAAGGAGCGGACCATGAAGTCCCTCGGTGAGGTTCGTCCCACCTCCCCACCCCGACGCGGTTGGCGGTCGGGGTTGGCTGCGGCTGCTGCCGTGGTCCTGGTGGCCGGTGGCCTGGTGACGGTGAACGCGGCGCCT
>NZ_VCJO01000039.1 GCF_009712475.1 Micromonospora sp. CP22 | reverse complement strand
CCCGAGCCACCCGCCAAGCCACCCGCCGATCACACGACCTAATCACCGCCGTGACCAGCAGCTACCCGACAACGCAATAGCCCTGACCTGCACCCCAACATGATCCACCATGGATTAACCACCGAATCACGAGACGTCCCTTAATGAGTTGTGCGACGACCACATGACCAAAACGATTGCCATTTACCGAATCAAAGGAAGACATCGGTAAGGCGCAGGAAGCTTCCACGCCTGAATCACGAACACACACTCCTCGACAGACCGAAGCCTCCTCCACGAAGACGTTAACCTTCCACTTTTCAAGCCACTCCGCCCAAATCTCCCGGAGTAACATAGGGCGTAGGTTACGCCGTCACGCTTGCCGGAATGCAGCAGCTTTAAGCATTACACGACGCGCGCCATCACGAGCAATTAATTCCCACTGCCAGAATCTTTGACGGGCCACAAGTCGCGCCCACCATCCAGGTATGCGTCTATTTTTGAGACGGTGACCGAGGTCGCCATGGCAATCATATTCAATGTCGGCGAGCTGATTTTGAGAGCCAACCTACCATCGGATTTTATGTCGACATCGACCAACATATTGACAGAAACACCGCGTATCGATATGTCACTTACCCCACCTAGGAGTAGCTCGACTTGAACAACGTTATAACCATTGCGACGCCACTTAACGGGAGGATTGGAGGGATAAGTCGGAAGGTCCAGCCTGAGTCGAAGCGTTGGCCCCTCACGGTCAATTTCGACCCCATGCAAACCGACCCCCACCAAGGGCGGAGTCTCCGCTCCAAAAATCTCCCTAAGTCCTTGAGGATTCGTTACGAGGTCGAGCCAACCCATGTTCACCTACTAATACTCGTAGTGCTGAGCAGTGCCAGGCACCTTACCAGTCCGAGTGTTGGCCCACGGCCGCACGTTGAGGTGTCGGCCTTGGTCACCGACGCCCCCCTCTCCGAATTGATGCCCGAAGGAATGGTCCTGGATGACGACTCGGTCCCCGCCTCCTCGCTCGAAAATGTACTCCCGAGTCATGACCGGCCGACCGCGTTCGTTCATTATCTGCGCGCCACTACGGTCAGTCATCGGCACAGAGCGGATATCCGTGGGCTGTTGGCTCATTGGTATACCAAGGTCTCGCTTGGCTTCACGGAAGGCAGCATTCCTACTTGGCAAGGTCTTATGGCTCGGAACACTACCGCCACAGTTGTGCACCAAGACAGGAGTATTGCCAGCGATCACATAGTACGTGTGGATGTCGGCGACGGTAAGGTCGTGCATTTGTTCGTCGCCGCGATGGTTGCGGACGGCTTCGACCGTGACTTCGGTCCCGTCGGCGGTCGCGAGTTGTTCGCCGGAGCGGAGTTCGGCCGCGTTGATCCATTCCGCCCGGGTCTGGCTCCAGAAGGGGTGGTGTTGGGTGGTTTCGAGGGTGGTGCTGGAGTCGTCGCTTAGGCGTACGTCGAGGTCGGTGAGGTCGGTGTCTTGGTTGGTGTGGGTTTGGGTTACGGGTTTGGCTTCGTCGTTTCCGGTTTCGGGGTCGGTGGCGAGGACGAGGTCTCCGACTTTGACGTCGGCGATGGCTTTGGTGGTGCCGTTAGCGAGGAGGACGCCGGTGGTTGGTGCGAAGCTGTGGGTGCACGCGCCTTTGCCCTTGATTCCGAAGCGAGCGCCGGCGGCGATGCCTCCTGCGCCGATTCCTGCTTCCGTGCCGGAAGCTACGGCTGCCTCGATGTTTCCCTCGGCTAGGTTCGACCATGCGTTCCACCAGCCGAGGTAGATGTCCTTGACCGCAACGGCCGGGCTGATGAGGGCTGAGATGTAGTTTTCGGCGAACGTTTTGCCTGTGTCCCACAGGGCGTCGGTGAGGGACATGTCGCCGTTGTAGACGGCGTTCGCGTTGTTGTAGGTCGTTACCCAGCTGTTCTTGATGGTGTTGAAGGTGTCGACGATGGGGCTGACGATCGCGTTCTTTGCACCCGTCCAAAGGCCACTGACGACCTGCTTCGTGGTGGACTTCTTCTTCGGCGGAGTGGGGTTGGTGTTGGGGGTGGTGGTGCTTTTGCTGCTGTACTTCGGGGTGTAGTTGACGATCTTGGTGCCGGTGTGGCTCTTGTAGGCCCTGACATGGCCGTCGCCGTCGCCGAGGGCGTAGAGTCCTGAGGGGTCGCTGAAGGTGGTCGGACTGTTGCGGCCGTAGGCGTAGCCGTGCCATTGCTCGGGGTCGGCGAGGTCCATGACCGGGTCTACGGAGATGAATCTGCCGAGGGTGGGGTCGTATTCACGGGCGCCGAGGTGGGTCAGTCCGGTGTCGTCTTGGGTGCCGCCGACGAAGGCTTTGCTACCCAGCCAGACCGATGGGGTCGTGCCGCGTTGTTCGCCGTAGGGCATGGTGCGGCGGCGTTGGCTGGCCAGGGTGGTGGCGTCGATCTGGACCTGGCCGGTGCCTTGGTGGTTGCTGATGGTCCACTTCAGCCCGGATGCGTCACGGACGGCGATGCCGGCGTAGTAGCGGGTGCCGAGGGGTCCGCCGCTGGTGGGAGTGACGACGAGTTCGGTGCTGCCGAGGTAGAGGGTGGTCTTGTCGTCTGCGCGGGAGATGAGTCGGTTGCCGTCGGCGTCGTAGACGTACTCGGTGGAGGTCGTGTCTTCGGTGAGGGTATCGAGTCGGCCTTCGGGGTCCCAGGTCAGCGCCTGGGTGGCGCCGGTGGGGGTGGTGCGTTGGGTCATGTTGCCGGCGTCGTCGTAGGCGAACCCGCGGGTTCCGGTGCCGGCGAGGGGGCCGGTGGCGGTGACCGAGGCGATCTGGTGGGCGGTGACTCCGTGGAGGGCGCCGGTGTTGTAGGTCCACACCGTGTTGCCGGTGGTGGTGTTGTGGTCGGTTTGGGTGAGCCGGTTACCGAGGGCGTCGAAGGTCCAGGAGCGGTGGTAGGGGTCAGCGCCGGCGCGTTGGGGGGTGGCGCAGGTGGTGGCTGCTTGGGTCCAGGCTTGGGTCAGCCGACGTAGGTGGTCGTAGGTGAAGCATTCGACCTGGTCGGTGGTGCCGTTGGTTTTTCCGGCGATGGAGGTGATGTTGCCGGTCTGGTCGTAGGTGTAGCCGCTGGTGAACTTGCTGGTGAAGGTTCCGGGGGTGGTGGGGCTTTCGGTGGCGACGTCGTGGGCGTCGAGCCGTCCGGTGCCGGTGTCGATGGTGGTGGTCTGCCGGACCTGGTTGCCGGGGGCGCCGTGCAGGCTCTGGTGTGCGGGTCCGTGGTTGTAGTAGGTCGCGTCCGCGAGGTATTTGGTGTCGGGTGCTCCGGCGATCTGGCCGGTCGTGGAGCGCGCGTATCCGTTGGTGTCGTAGGTCGAGGTGATGGTCTCGGCGGGGAGACCACCGATGCCGGGCAAGGTCTGCCGGGTGATCTTGCCGGCGAGGTTGTAGGCGACACCGGTGGTGTAGGTGCCGGCAAGGGCGCCTTCGACGGCGGGAATCGTGACGATGGTGCCGGTCGGTTCGTAGCGGTCGGTGTAGCCGGTCACCGCGGTGGTGTAGGCGTTGCCGTCGCGCCACCTCGTGGACGAGGTAAGGCGCCCCTTGGCGATGCTGTCATACACGTAGCTGACCAGTCGCGTGCCGGTGCCGACGTCGCCGGCCCACCGACCCTTGGTTCGCGACTGCGCGTCGTACTCGGTCGAGATCTTCTGCCCGCGCCCGTCAACGGTGTAGGCGACTCGGCCGGCAGAGTCGTAGTGGGTGGTGGCGGTGCCGGAGTCCGGATCGACCTTCTGCGTGAGACGGCCGGCGAGGTCATAGGTGTTGGTCCAGGTGTTGCCGGCGGGGTCAACGACCGTGGTGAGTTGGTCCAGGAGGTCGAAGGTGTATGTGGTGCTCTGGTACGTGCTCGGGTTGGTGGCCGAGGTGTACTGGTCCAGCCGCGTCGTGTTGCCCCGCGTGTCGATGTGACTGACCGTCCTGGTCCCGCCCGCCGGGGGCACGACCATGGTGCGGTCGCCGTAATAGGTGGTAGCGGTCTGCCGCCACGCCGTACCGAGCTTCTTGTCCACCACTGCGGTGGCCCGATTCAGATGGTCGTAGGTCGTCTCGCGAACGGCAGGAACGGTGGCCAGGCTCGGGTTGACCAACCCGGAACCAGCCGCGGAGCTGTTGTGGAAGGGGTCGGTGGTGGCGGCGACGTTGCCACGGGCATCGTAGGTGGTGGCGGTGACAACCCGTCCACCGTTCGGACCCGGCTGCTGGACTTCCCGTACTCGGCCGAGACCATCAACGTACTGGTAGGAGTTCAGGTAGACCGGGCTGCCATCGTGGGATTGCAGCGTTTCGGTCCTGGTCCGCGCGGCGGAGGTGGGTTGGCCGATCCCGCTGGAGGTGAGCTGGTAGCCGAACCGCAGCGACGGCACCCCGGACGACTTCGCCTGCCCCGGCGCGTACACCTCGACCAGTCGGCCGAGCGGGTCGTAGACCAGGTCGGTGACCTTGCCGTTCGGGTCGGTGATCCGCGACGGTTCACCCGTGTGCCGGTCGATCAGAGTGGTGCTGGAGTGGTTGAAGCCACCGCCGACGGTGCTGGTGATGCCGTTGTCGGGCCAGTTGACACCCGGGCTGTAGCTGGTGGTAATGGTCAATCCGGCCGAGTCGGTCGTGCTCAGGATCCGACCGGTGTTGTCGTAGGTGCTACGGCCACTGGACACGTAACTGGTCGGACTGCGGTACGTGCGCACCTCGGCGACGTTGCCGTCGAACGGGGTCTGTGATCCTTCGACCGTGTAGGTGTCGTAGAAGGTGACTGCGCGCGACAGCAACGTTCCCGAGCCGCAGGTATCGCCGGACCAGGTCTCCACCCGCTCCGGGAAGTTAATCATGTAGAAGGAGTTGGGTTCGTTGCGTTGGGCGTAGGTGTAGGAGGTGCAGGTGTTGTCCGCGACCCCGACCTCGTTGTACTGGTGGAACCGGATCGGCAGCCCGTACGTCGACTCGTAGATGGTCCTCTCTTCGCTGGTCCGCCAGCTGCCGTCGTCGAGCTTGACCCGGTTGCTTTCCAAGCCGACGCGGACCTGGCGGGGGTTGGCGTAGCCGGGACCGTTGAAGCTGCCCTGGATGATGTGGTCGTAGCGGGTGCTGGCGACCTCGGTATAGGAGGCGTTGGCCGGATTCGCGTTGTAGGTGGTCATCCGGTACTGGCGGGTCTGCAGGGTCCGACCGGCGCGGGCAGAGTGGTCGTCGTAGGTGTTGCCGGCGTAGTCGGAGACGGTGGTTTCCTTGATGCCGCCGCCGCTGCCGGGGTCGTAGATGTCGTGGTACAGGCCGCGGAAGAACGTCGACATCCACACCGTGTACTTCGACGGATCCGTGCCCGAGCCCTGCACGACGCGGACACGGTTGTAGCCGGCGAAGACGCTCCACGACTCCTCGGCGTCCGGCACGAGCGGGTTGTTGGCGTTCTTCCACGCTGGCGTGCCGACGGAGTAGTCGTACTGGGTGACCTGGTCCGGCGACCCACCCACCTGATCCTTCTCCACCACCTTTTTGACGAGGTACTTGTGGAAGATCCCGAACCCTGGGTCGGCGCCGGGCGGTGAGTGGAAGATCGGGTAGCAGTCCTCGGTGTTGACGTCCCAGTTGCCCTGCTTGCCGTTGTGCCAGCTGTTGAAGCCCGACTGACTCGACCCGCCCTGCGGGCACGGTTTCTGCGTGCCGTAGGTGACTTCGGTGCGACCACCGAGACCGTTGCGGACCACCAACAACCGGGGCATCCGCATCGCGGACACACCGACGCCGGTCTCGTCGTAGTCGACCCGGCCGTCCCGGTAGTTCGGCTGCGTCCCGTCGACGTAGTCGAAGTCCACCGGCGGCAGGTCGATCTTGTTAGCGTCCGCGCCGATCAGCCCAATCGGACGGATGTAGTCCAGGATGAACACCCGCTCGGTCAGGCCCGGCGGGTTGACCACCTTGTAGCGCAGCTGGACGCGATTGATGTTGTTCCACGCCGCGGTACCGGCGTTCCACTGGTACGACGTCACCCGGTCCAGGATCTTGCTGCTGAAGAACGACTGGGTGTAGTTCCCACACGACGACGACCCGCACGACAGATCCCCGGGCACGTCGGGGTAGGAGGTCGGGTTCGACGACAGCGACGGACACGACGCCGGAGTGTTGTTCAACGGGTCGTCCTCGGCGGTGCGCTCCACACACCGGTTCGCCCAACTGAACAACACCCGACCAACCGGAACCGCCCCGGCCTCGGTCACGTTCTTCGCGTACTCGATCGACGACAGATAGCCGCCGCGGTCGTACTCCAGCACCGAACCGGTCAACGCCCGCTTGTAGTGGTTCGTCTCCCGCGTCCAGTGCAGATACGTCTCGTTCTCGTTGGCGTCACGAACCCGGTCCAGGTTCCACCGCCACGGATCCCGACACGACGCCGGATACACGCTGTGGCACGGCTCCCCCGCCTCATCCCCCAGGAACGACATCTTCCACACCGCGTCCCGCACATACCCGAACCGGTACTCCGTGCCGTCCTGCGTCCACACCTTCCAGTAGCCATCGTCCTCAGCACCACCGGAGAGGAACTCCACCCGCCACCCGAGATCGTCAACCGGCTTCCACACCCCCGCCGTGGTCTTCACGATCTGCGTCGACTGCCCCTGCAACGAGATCGTGATATGCGACGCCGCCACATCATTCGTGGCCGCTTCGCCGTCCTCACCGTCCGGGGACTCCCAACACATCTCCGTCTTGTGCGTCCGACACGGCTTGTACATCCGCTCCACGTAACCCGGCGAGAACGACCAACCCAACCCCACCGGCCCCGACTGGTTGTTCGTCCCGTGCGTCATCCCATCCACCGACGACGAGCTGTACGACAACCCCAACCCCAACGTCTGCCCATACGGCAACGGCGGCTCCGGCAACGGATACGAATAGGTGAACGACCCCGCGCTCTCCCCCACCTGCCACGACCCCGACGGCTTCAAATCCGTCGCCGTGTACGAGCCGGTCGACCCACCCGACGCCGACGACGCCAGGGCGTACACGCCTACCGACTCGACAGATGCCTGCGCGGTAAAGCCCTCGAACGCACCCGTGCGACTGCCGGCAGCGGTCGAGTCACCGGCAACGTCCACCACCGCCGTCAACCTCTTCGCGTGCGGATCATTCACCGCCGACACCCACACCGGATCAGCCGAACACTCCGGCACCTCCGGCGTCGTCGCCGCACACCCCGGCAACCGCACCAACGTCAACCGATCAGCAAACGAGCCCCCATACGCCTGCGCGAAATCCGAATAGTCGACCACCACCTGCACCGCACCGGCCGCCGCGGAACCGTCCGCCCGAGCGAGTGAGTACAACGGGCCCGCATTACCCAACGCCACCGACGCGGACCGGTCGAACGACCGAACCCGCACCGACCCAACCTCGCCAGCCTCCAGGCCTCGCGCCGCTGCACCCTCAGCCTCACCGGCAGGCTCGACCGTCAACCCGAACGCCGTCCGATCCCCGGCGTCACCCTGAAGGTCGATGACCGCCTCACCACCTGCCGGGAACTCCCCCGCAGGGAGCGGCTCCGTCACCGCAATCTCGCCATCCGGATCTGGATCCTGCTCTGTCTGCCGGACTGCAACACTCGCCACCGACGGAGAGTCAGCCGGCTTCGATACCGGTGCCGCTTCCGCTGGCTGCTCGAGTTGCAACACCGGCAACAAACCCACCAGCACCGCCACCGCCAGAAGGCCCGCCCCGGTCCTTCCCCGCGCACCTGACCGATCGCACGCAGCGCCCCCACGGCGGCCAGCAAGCATCGCAACCACTCCCGTCGATCTCGAAGTGCTCGCCACGCTAGACACCCTCGACGGTCCACACAAGAACGAAACCCACACCCTGCAGACCGTCAGTTGATGACGATCACGCACCGTATCGGTCCGGGTAACCAAACACGGTCCAGTCGGCACCCCTTACCGCCGCAAGCCACACAATCCCCATCACCGCCGAGTTCGACAAAAAGATCGCTCGCTACAGACAGGCTCTCGACGACGGAGCCAGCCCGGCGGTCGTGGCGGGCTGGATCGCCGAAGCTGAACAGCAGCGCGACAAGGCGCTGGCAAGCCGCCCCGCTGCACGCGAGTCCGACGCCATCGACTCGATGACCGCCGAGGACATCGCCTCGCTGATCGCCGAGCTGGGCAACATCGCTGCGGCGCTGGAGGAGGCAGAACCCGAAGACGAGCTCGACCTGTACCGAAGCCTACGGCTGAGGCTGACGTACTCCGCAGAAACACGAACGGTGTTCGCCAGAATTGATCTTGGCGAACACCGTTGGGATTTGGTTCGTGTCCGAGGGGGGATTCGGCCACAGACACCCAGCACACCTGCCGGAAACAGGTGTTCATGCGTTGCACAGTAGAGTCCAACGCCCAGGCGGTCAATCAGAGGCTATCGGGCTATGTCCGGCGCCGCGGATGCTTGGGCTGATCGATGTGCTCTTGGCTTGCGACGTCGGGCACCTCTAGGCGATGGCGGTCGGCGGTGTACCGATGGCGGCATCGCCATCTGGAGTTCCTGCCGGATGGTGTCCAGTGCCTGGGTGA
>NZ_VCJO01000038.1 GCF_009712475.1 Micromonospora sp. CP22 | reverse complement strand
GCTGGTTCCACCAACGCGCACGGCTAAGCAGGGACTACACCCTGGTCAGCTAGCAATTGGCGGCTGCCGTACTAGGCCGGATTCCTTGTTCAATTTGCCTTTTGCAGTTGCTGGGTGGGGGGCGTGGACGTGACGACGGGCGGGCAGGGACCGACCACGAATCGCAGGCGGCTACGTCTCGTGCTGCGCCAGTTGCGACTCGACCGGGGGCTTTCCCTGGAGGACGTGCGCCAGGAGATGGACTGGTCGCTGTCGAAGGTGACGCGGATCGAGAACGGGTCGGTCAGCATCTCCGTCAACGACCTCCGCGCGCTGCTGGACTTCTATCAGGTGCGTGACGCCGGCCAGGTACGTGACCTGCTCGGCTTGGCGAGGTTGGCGCGGCGGCGGCACTGGGCGGCGGAGTACCGCGAGTACGTCTCGGCGTCGTACATGGACTTCCTCGGCTACGAGGACGATTCGTGGCGCATCAGCCAGTACCACCCCTTCCTCATACCTGGGCTGCTGCAGACCAAGCGGTACGCCCAGTTGGTGGTGACCATAGGACCGCGGTATCGCGGCGACGAAGCCGCCGCGGACGCGCGTGTGCAGTTGCGCCTGGCCCGCCAGGCTCGTGTCTTCGCGCAACCGCAACGCGAGGTGCGCATCGTTCTGGACGAACGCGCCCTCAAGTCCGTGGAGAACACCCAACTCATGCTGGAGCAGGTCGAACACATTCTGTTCCGGCTTCCGGATCATCTGCACGTCGTGGTGCTCGGGCGGGACACCGCGGCCAATTCCGCTCTTGTCGGCCCCTTCTCCCTGCACGAGTTCGAGTGGGACGTGGACCCGGACGTGGTCTATCTCGACGCCCTGCCGGACGATGTCGCTCTCGTCGAGGACGAGGCGGCGGTCGCCGGCTACAAGGCCTCCTTCGAGGACCTGTACCGCCAGGCGGCGAAGGGCGACGACGCCCAGCGCCTGCTCGAAGAGATCCGTGGGTCCCTTCGGGTGCAGGCATCTGCCTAGCTCTCGTGCGAGCGGCGCGGACAGGGCACATCCACATCCACCGGTACGGCATGGAGTCTCTACGCAAGTTCGCACAGCACAACCTTTGCTGATCTTGCTTGTTTGGGCTGGTAGGGGGTCTTGTCGCGGATGCAGGCCCAGAGGACGTTGAGGCGTTGTCTGGACAGGGCGGCGGTGGCTTGGCGGTGGGTCTTACCCTCAGCTCTCTTCTTGTCGTAGTAGGCGCGTGATTGTGGGCAGTGGGTCAGGGCGGTGAAGCTGGACATGCTGAACACCCGGCGTAGGCCCCGGTGGTAGCGGTGCGGCCGGATCTGGTGACCCTGTCTGCGGCCGGAGTCGCGGGAGATCGGCGCGAGCCCGGCGTGGGCGGCGAGTGCGGCGGCGCTGGGGTAGGTGGTGAGGGTGCCGGCGTGGGCGAGGAACTCGGCGGCGAGGGTGTTGCCGATGCCGGGCAGGCTGGTGACGATCTCTCCCAGCTCGTGCTCGGCGATAATCACGGCGATGCTTTCTTCGATGGCGGTGATGCGGTCGTTGACCGCTTCCAGGTCGGTGGCCATCTGCGCCACGATCCCGGCCACGGTGGCCTCTCCGGCGACGGCGATGGTCTGCGTCCGGGCGGCGGTGAGGACTTTGGCGGTGAGTGCCCTGGCGGCCCGGACGCCGTGCTGGCCCAGGTAGTCCAGGATGCGGGCTTCACCGGCGCGGCGCAGTCCGGCGGGTGTCTGCCACTGCGCGAGGAGCCGCAGCGCGCCCTTGCTGCGCAGGTTCAGCGTCTTCTCGAGCGCTGGGCTGATCATGGCCAGCAGGTCCTGGATGCGGGCGGTGGTGCGGACCCGGTCGGCGACCAGGTCGAGGCGGCGGGAGACGAGCAGCTTCAACTGCTGCTGCACCCCGTCGGCGAGGGTGAGGGTCGGTAGGTCGCCGCGCATGCGCAGGGTCTGGGCGATGACGTAGGCGTCGTGGGCGTCGGTCTTGCGTTCGCCGTGGAACGCCTCCGCCATCCGTGAGGTGACCGTGCCGCTGACGTAGCGCACGTCCGCATTCCGGTCGAACAGGACCGCCAACAGCAGCGCCGCTGGTCCGCCGCGTAGGTCGACGGCCCAGCGGATCGGCTTGCGGCGTTTGCCGAGCCGCCCGGCGATGCCGGAGATGGCCTGCTGGTCGTTCGGAATCTTCTCGGACACCACCACGGTGCCGTCGTCGTCAATGACGCACACGTGGTGGTGGGTCTTGCCGACGTCGACGCCGGCCCACAGGCTGCCCATCGGGCATCACCCTCTTCGGTTGTCTGGTCAAGGGGCGTGGACCCGCCGCGGTTCAGTAGCCACAACTTCGGAAAGGGCGATCGGTCGCAAGTCTCCATCCAGTGCTGATACAGCGGTCGTCAGCGAGGGTCGGGGCGTCCTACTCCTAGCTGGCCATGACATCGGCAGCACACACCCAGACAGTCACCCGACCCTCCGGGTCCACCCCGCCAAACGACACGGTTCTATGTCCGGTTGCGGGTCCCGACGGACACCCGGAGCCCAAGCCGCCGCTGTCAGAGACGTCGCGCCGGGGACGCCGAGCAGTCCACGATCTTGCGCGCCTCGGTGATGGCCACCGGCGGCGAACCATGCGTCAGGTGTCGAGGCCTGCGAGGTTGAGGCGTTCGAGCAGGCTGGGCTTGCGGGCGTGCGCCGCCCGTAGCTCGGCCAGCCGGTGTCGGAACGATGAGGTGTCCCCGTCGCGTTCGCCGAGTTCGCGCAGGTCGACGAGGAGTTGTACGGCGGTGTCGTACTCGCGGGGTTTCTTGGTGGCGATGAGTTCGTCGACCCGCTGCCAGGCGGCGGGTTGGTCGACTGCGAGGGTGTCGAGGTGTCGTTGTCGGGCGGCTGCGGCGGACCGTTCGCGGCGAATCCGGTCGCGTTCCCGCTGCTCGGCATCCCGTCGCTTCCGCACGGCGCGCAACTGCGCGGCGGTGGCGAGCAGTTGACCGGCAGTACGGGTGGCCGTCGGGGTAGACGCCTCGGCGGAATGCGCGTCGCGGTAACGGCGCAGCAGTCGGTTGCGTAGGTGGCTGTCGCCGCTGGTGATCAGGTCGGTCAGGATGGCGTCCTTGTCCCTTGCGGGCAGTCCGACGACCCAGGTGCGTAGGTGCGCGGCGGTCGGTTCGCCGGAGGCGGCCGGCGTCGACCCGGCCGCCGCGGCCGCGATCAGGTCGGGGTCGATGCGCAGGAATTCGGCGGCGGTGGTGAGGGGCGCGTTGAGGGCGCCCAGTCCGGCCGGGACGGGTGGTTCGGGCTCGTCGTCGGCGATCTCGGCGGACTGTACGCAGCGCAGCCAGGCCAGGTAGAGCAGGCGCAGGTCGCCCGCGGCGAGGCTGGCCCGGACCGGGATGATGGAGGTGAGCAGACCGTGGCCGTCGAGCTCCCACTCGTCGACGCCGTCCTCGTCCTCGTCATGCAGGTCGATGATGATGTGCGTGCCAGCGGTCCACATGGCCGCGCTGTCACCCTGGCAGTACTGGGCCACCGTGGCGGGGTCCAGCACGTGTTTCGGTAGCCGCAGCATGAGCCGGCGGGTCCCCCAGTTCGCCAGGTACAGGTGCGCGTCGAAGTACCGTTCCATCAGCTTTCGCGGGTCGCCCTTGAAGTCGCCCCACTCGTAGGTGTTGACGAAGCTGGTGGCGGTGATGTCGGCCCGGGTCGACAGCGACCGCAACTCGGCCCGCTCCCGGCCGGTGAGGGGCCGGTCGACGGCGGTGAACTCGTAGTACTGGTACTCGCTCACCGTGGCCTACCTTCCGGCCCAGTGCCGGTAAGCGTCGATCCACCCGGCGCCGTCCGGTGGCGGGGTGGGTAGCGGCAGGTCGAGCAGGCCGATCCGCTGCCGGTGGTGGCCTCGGGCGCAGACCGCGACGATGGTGTCCGCGGTCAGGTCGATCGTCCGCACGGTGACCTCGACGCCGAGGACGGTGGTGGTGAACGGCACCGCCAGATGCTCCTCGATCCTGGCGAACAGTCCGGCACGCTCGTCCTCGTGACCGTCCGTGTCGACGGTGGCTTCCTCGATCTTCGCCTCCAGCGTGGCGTTGCCTCTCGATGCCATCGGCGGAGGATAGCGGACCGGTGTCGGGGTGTTCGGAGCCTGATGCGCGAGGATGGTCGGCATGGGTTCGGTGGCCGAGTTCGTCGATCTTCGGCGGGAGGTGGAGCGGTTACGGGCGGAGAACGCCCGGCTGGGACGTCTGCTGCAGCTGCGCGGTGCGGACACGACTGCGGCACCGGAGCAGTTGTCCGCGCCGGTGGAGCCGCCGGGGCTGGTCACCATGGCTTCCCCGACGCGGGACAAGCTGGCGTTGTTCGCCGACCGGTTCCGGGCCCGGGCCGACGTGTACGCCGTGCGGTGGGAGAACGCCCGTACCGGTGCTGCCGGGTGGATGCCCGCGGTCGCCGGCGGTTGGCGTAAGGGTATGGATCGGCGGGGTGCCACCTACCTGCCCCGTACGACGGAGGTCGTCGCGGCGCATCTGGTCGGCGATGTGTTCATGGGCCTGTATCCGCTGATGCCCGGCAACACCTGCCATTTCGTCGTGGCCGACTTCGACGGGCCGACGGCGATGCTCGACGCCCTCGCGTACGTGAAGGCGGCGCGAGCCAGCGCGGTGCCCGCCGCGTTGGAGATCTCCCAGTCAGGTCGCGGCGCCCACGTGTGGGTCTTCTTTACCGGCGCTGTTCCCGCGGCCACCGCGCGCGCCGTCGGCACGGTTCTGCTGCGTGAGGCGATGGTGCTACGCGGGTCGATGGACCTGCGCTCGTACGACCGGCTGTTCCCCAACCAGGACGTCCTGCCCGAAGGTGGCTTCGGCAACCTCATCGCCGCACCGCTGCAGGGCCGCCGCCGCAAGGACGGACTGACCACCTTTCTCGACCTCGGCACCCTCGAGCCGTATGCCGATCAGTGGGCGTTCCTGTCGACGCTGGACCGGCTCAGCCCCGGCGATGCCGAACACGTCGCCCGGCAGGCCAAGCAGGCCGTCACCGGTGCCAATGTCGCCACGATGGGCCGGTCCGCCGCGACGCAGGTCCATCCTCCGCTGCCTCCGGTGGTCCACGCGGAAGCCGGTGCCGGGCTGAGCCTCGACGCCGGCCAGCTCACCCCTGCCGCGCTGGCGACGTTCAAACATGCCGCCGCCATGGCCAACCCGAAGTTCTACGAGCTGCAGCGGCTACGTAAGTCCACCTGGGACACCCCACGCTTCATCCAGGGCTACGACCTCACCCTCGACGACTGCCTGGTCCTCCCGCGAGGCCTGCGGCACACCATCGCCGCCATCGTCGAACGCGCCGGGTCGCGACTGGCCGTCACGGACGCACGAAACCCCGGCACCGAGATCGACACCGCGTTCACCGCCGAACTCACCGGCAAGCAGGCCGACGCGGTCGGCGCGCTTCTCGCCCACGACGACGGAATCCTGGTCGCCCCACCGGGCTCCGGCAAGACCGTCATGGCCTGCGCCGTGATCGCCGAACGCAACACCTCCACCCTCGTCCTCGTCGACCGCAAAGCCCTCGCCGACCAGTGGCGCACCCGCATCGAGCGGTTCCTTGGCATCAAGCCCGGTCAACTCGGCGGCGGCCGACGCAAACTCACCGGCACGGTGGACATCGCACTGCTGCCCTCCCTCGCCCGACGCGACGACGTCGTCACCCTGACCCAGGGGTACGGGCACGTCATCGTCGACGAATGCCACCACCTCGGCGCCGCAGCCTACGAGCACTCGGTCAAACGAATCGCCGCGCGGTTCTGGCTCGGCCTCACCGCCACCCCCACCCGACGCGACGGCCTCGGCCAACTCGTCACCTGGCAACTCGGCCCCGTCCGCCGCACCCTGACCGACGAGGAACAAGACACCCTCGCGGCAGCGATGCACGCCGACGCCGGACCCCGACGAGCGCTGTTCATCCACGAAACCACATTCCAACCCGGCGACGTCGACCTGGACGCGCCCGGCGCGCTCGCCGAGGTGCACCGAAGACTGGCCCTCGACGAGCCCCGCAACACCCAGATCGCCGACGATGTCGTCGCAGCCCTGACCCGCGGCCGCAACTGTCTCGTCCTGACCCGACGAGTCGCCCACGTCGAGGCACTCACCACTCTGCTCGCCGCACGCGGACATCAGCCGCTGGTGCTGCAAGGCGCGATGAGCACCCGCGAACGGCGGAGCATCGTTGACCGGCTCGACGGCGCCAAGACCGGCGACGGCCTCCTCGTCATCGGCACCACACCGTTCATCGGTGAAGGCTTCGACGCCCCCGCCCTCGACACCCTCTTCCTCGCGGGCCCGATCTCCTACGACGGCCTACTCGTCCAATGCGCCGGACGCGTCATCCGCGCCGCGCCCGGAAAGGACCTCGCCGAGGTCCACGACTATCACGACCCGGCCACTCCCATCCTCGCCGCCTCACTCCCACGCCGCATGCCCGGATACCGGACACTCGGCTTCACCAGAACATGAGTGCTTCCCATCGCGATCACCACGACTGGTCCCGCCGGCTATGGGGTGTGACCAGACGAGCAACCAACCTCAGCCGGCGCAGGACGTCACCCCAGCCGCCGGCGGACTACCGACCCTACGGCGAGCGGCGGCTCTACGTGGTGGCCGAAACCCTTGCCGAACTGCACGGCCCGACCGGAGGCACGGTGACGCTTCCGCGTCATCTCGACTGGTCCGGGCACGCCGAGTACAACCTTGACCGGCCCGCACGGCTGGCCAGCATGTACAAGGTGGTACTCACCGAAGCCAGCACCGTCGAGGAACTGAACAAATGGCTCGACGCCGACCTCCTCCGACGGCTCTGGCCCACCCTCTGGCTGCCATCCCAGCTCCGCCAGCGCTGGGAGGACACCTTCCCCGAACTCGCCATCAACCGCAACAACATGACATAGCGGTAGAACCATGCAAGAACGCCCCAGAGATTCCGCAAATCGAACACCGAGTCGCCGCATCTCGAACGCGGTTTCGCCGCAAATCGAATGCGAAGGTACTCGCAGATCGAAACCGTGTTGCCTATCATGACATCGTGCCGACACCGCAGCTGATTCCACGCCGGGCCGCCGCGCAGGTCGACGCCGCGCTGGCCGACACCCGTGTCGTGCTGATCAGCGGAGCACGCCAGACAGGCAAGAGCACGCTGGTCCGCATCGTCGCCGGCGATCGTCTCGCCGAGCGCCGCGACCTTGACCGGGCACAGGACCGGGCGGCGGCGATCGCCGACCCGGTCGGCTTCGTGGACTCCTCCGAGCTCCTGGTCGTCGACGAGATCCAGCGCGCCCCGGAGCTCCTACTGGCCATCAAGGCAGCCGTCGACGAGGACCCGCGCCCAGGCCGGTACCTGCTCACCGGCTCGTCCCGCCTCTTCGGCATGGTGGCCGCCCCGGACGCCCTGCCCGGCCGGATGGAAACCGTCGAACTCTGGCCGCTGTCTCAAGGCGAACTCGACCAAGCGCCGGACGGATTCGTCGATGCCATCTTCGCGCTCGGCCCTGACCTGCGACACGAGTCGGACGTGACCCGCGCCGACTACGCGGCCAGAATCGTGCGCGGCGGCCTACCCGAGGCCACCACCCGCACCGACCCGCGCCGCCGCCAACGTTTCCTCGACGCCTACGTCCAAGCGCTCATCGACCGCGATGTCCGGCAACTGTCCGACATCCAGCACAAGGGCGAACTCCGCAAGCTGGTACGCCTACTCGCGGCCAGATCCGCGACCATCATCGCCGCCAACTCCCTCGAATCCGCACTCGGACTGAGCCGGCCGACGATCGCCCGTTACCTCCAAGCTCTGGAGGAGATCTTCCTGATCAAGCGGATCCCCGGCTGGTCCCGCAACCTGGGCACCCGCGCCACCGCCGCACCGAAAATGATCTTCGTCGACTCGGGTATCGCCGCCAACGAGACCGCGACCGACGCCCGGGCGCTGCTCCGGCCGGGTGCACCATTCGGCCCATTACTCGAATCATTCGTCCTGTCCGAACTCTCTCGCCAGCTCACCTGGTCCGAGCAGCCCGTCGACCTGTCCCACTACCGCGACCAGAGCAGGTACGAAGTCGACGCGGTGCTCGAGAACCGAGCGGGCCAGGTCGTGGGGATCGAGGTCAAAGCAGCCACCACCGTCGGACCCGACGACTTCCGCGGGCTACGCCGACTCGCCGACCGCCTGGGCGACGACTTCATCGCCGGCATCGTCCTCTACACCGGCACCTCCACGCTGCCGTTCGGCGACAAACTCCGCGCCCTGCCGGTCAGCGCACTGTGGCAGACGTCCGCACCGCCACCGGCCTGACCTCGCCCCTTCCGTAGGTCGCTCCCGTAAGTACGCCAGGGTGGGGCGCAGCCCGACGCCGGGCCAGGCGCAGCCTGTCGCAGGAGACCTACACGGCGGTCGATGGAATAGTGAAGCTGAGCAGCACTTACGCACTTCGCTGGGCTTCCGCAGGCGATCACAGCGGCGCGCGGGTGCGACCGGCGCAGGACGCCTGGAACGGGAGAAGCCGCAGGCCGTCGGCCTGCGGCTACACACGGAGCGTCGGGTTAGGAAACCGATGCTCTATCCCCTGAGCTACGAGGGCGCGAGGGCCTAGTCTAGCGACCTGGGGGTTCACCTGGGGTGGCAGGGAGTGGCCCACGTTCACCCACGTCGTCGGAAACCCTGTTCCCGCAGCCCATGACCACCGCCCGATCACATCAACCCCGGTTTGCGACCGGCGGTGGGCTGCGGTGACCCAGATTGGTACGGGTTGACCCAGGGTGGTACCGGCTGGAGAGCACACGCCGCACACATCAGGAAGATCATCATGGTCCGGACTCGGCCCGGATCAATTCTGGCCAGGGCGGGTGTCTGGTGAGAGGCCGTGTGAGCTTTGGGCGCGGCGCTGTTCTGGCCGGGTGACTTCACTGGACGTTTGTTTCGTCTTCGGGCCGGTAATGGCCGATTCGCGCCTCAACCTCGGCGGTATGAGATGTCCGGCCC
>NZ_VCJO01000037.1 GCF_009712475.1 Micromonospora sp. CP22 | reverse complement strand
CTGCGCATTCGTCACCCTCGCCGCCGCCCTGACCTGCCACAAGCGCTACCTCAAACTCACCACCTGAGACACGCTCTAAGGCGGTGGCGGTCGGTGCGTCCTGAGCTGGCGGGGATGGGGGCGGCGCCGCAGAGGTGGGCCAGGGCGGCTTCGGAGCGGAGTCTGTCGGGGCTGTCGCCAGGTGACACACCCCAGGTCTGGGTCGAGTCAGGTCGAGGTCAGAGTTACTGGTAGCGCTGCATAGTCGCGCACTCTTCCCTGCGTGACCAGTTCGAACCATCGTTCCTTCTGCTCCCGCGTCCCGACCTGCCGGACCGCCTCTGCCATCTCGTCGAACATCACGTGGTAGACGGCGTCCACTTCACCGGTCGTCATGGCGATTGCAGCGATACGCGACGGCAATGGCTCGGCCGTTACCACCACGAAGTGCGGCGCTCGCCCTCGCCGATGCCGGAGCAGAAGAGCGCCCTCCGGACGGACGTTCTGAACTCGATCGCTACGCATGCTCCACTTTACGGAGACGACAGCGTGAAGCAGAGGCTGCGCGGCCGCGACCTCTACGCCGATCGCTATGTCCGGCTTGATCGCATACTCTCTTCCAAACTCGGTCCGCAGGACGACGTTGGCCTTGATCTGCTCCTCCAAGACGCCCAGATGAGCGTACTGAGCGAAGTCCGAGATGACTCGGCCAGGTCGAGCCAGCCATTTCCGGTTCGGGTCCAGGCGGGAGATCTCCCCGAACAGATGATCGAGCAGCAGGGCTTCAAAGGACGCGCCCATGGTCTGACCAGGCCTTAGGATGCGCCCCACACGATGACTGGCGTAGATATAGTCGGCTATATCACAATTGTCGGCGTCTGCGCAGTTCGGCGCGTAGGGCCTGCCGAGGCGCTGCACAGTCCTCTGCTCGAGTGTCCGCCACCCCAGCAACTCATCGACGAAGTTGAGAGCTGTCACCGTGCCAGGGTACTGACCGCTTCGAGCGTCGCTTCATCCGTCGGAACCACGGGGTCAGTTTTCAGGCGGAGCCGACAGGACCGCTCCCGACGGTGCCGCGCCGTTACCGGCAGCGGTCAGACCTGGAGAAGAATCTGGCGAGTCCGACAGCCCGGTAACGGGTAGCGACTCGTCGGCGGTGATGGGCGCGACGGCCGAGGACAGCGCACGGGAGCCTTTCCCGGCCGAAGCGTCAGAGTCGATCGGGCCTGCGCTCCGTTCACCTTGATCGGGGCGGACGGCCCCTTGCACACACGCATACGGAGAAGCGTGGCCGCGACGATGGTTTCGGGTGCTCTATCGGTGAGATCGGGGTCCCACTTGACCCGGCGGGCACCGGGAGCGTGAATCCTCCTGGCGCTCGAGAGGCGCCACCGGGTCGATCGGCCCTCGCCTATCCTCGGCGTGAGATGGAGGAGCAGTTGGGATCATGTTCTCGGAGCGCTACGTATCGCGGTCACCGCCGCCGCCACCCGGGCGGCAGCAACGGCGGTCGCCTCGTGCTCCCAGATTCGGACCACGGTCCAACCGTCGGCTTTCAGTCGCTCGTTGGTGTCGGCGTCGCGGCGGCGATTCGTGGCGACCTTCTGGGCCCAGAACTCCGCGTTGGTCCTGGCGACGGTGTGGTGTTCAGGGCAGCCGTGCCAGAAGCAGCCGTCGAGGAACACGGCCAGCTTGAGCTTCGGAAACACCAGGTCGGCCGTGCGCCGTACCGTTTTGATGGGGCGGCGGTTCACGTAGTAGCGCAGGCCCAGGGCATGGACCGCGCGGCGCAGGGCCAGTTCGGGCTTGGTGTCGCGGCCGGTGTTGGCCTGCATCGATTTACGGACACCGATAGTCGACGCCCAGGATTCTTCGGACATGCGTTCTACCTCACCGGCGGGGCGGCCTTGTCGCGCCGGGGGGGCGAACTATGATGTCGCAGGTGAGCGACCGCCCGAGCATGATCGACCTCTTCGCGGGATGCGGCGGCATGACCGTCGGGTTCCATAATGAAGGCTTTCGTCCGATTCTTGCGGTCGAGTGGGATCGTGCTGCGGCCTCGACCTATGCTGCCAACTTCGGCAAAGAGCACACGCAGTGTAGGGACATCGAGACTTTCGAGGACGACGAGATCCCGCCTGCGGACGTCATCATCGGCGGACCTCCATGCCAGGGCTTCTCCAACCTCGGAAGCAAGTCCGTAGACGATCCACGCAACAAGCTGTGGAAGGAGTATCTGCGCTTCGTCACGATCGCGCGTCCGCAGGTGTTCGTGATCGAGAACGTGGAACGGTTCTCCCGTACGAACGAGTTCCAGCTGCTACTCGATGAGGCCGAGCACGGCATCCTCAAAGACTACGACCTCACCCACGGGGTTCTCCTGGCGGCCGACTACGGCGTACCACAACGCCGGCCGCGGACCATCGTCATCGGTTCACGCGTCGGCGAGATCCCTCTGCCGGAACCGACGCACGCCAAGGTGCCGACCGCCGACCGGAAGCCGTGGAGGACTGTTCGGGACGCGATCGGCTGGGTGGACTGGTACCCGACCACCACCGAGCTGCCAGAGAAGCACGCCACATACTTCGAGCGGAGCATCCGCGGCGAGTTCCGCGGTACTGAGATCCACTTCGGTCGTCAGCCGACGCCGATGTCATTGGAGCGTTACGACCACGTCCCGCCCGGCGGTGGGCGATTCAATCTCCCGGACCACCTGCTGTCGAGGTGCTGGCGAGAGAAGAAGACGGGCACGACCGATGTCATGGGTCGAATGCGCTGGGATGCGCCTTCGCTGACCATCCGAACCGAGTTCTTCAAACCGGAGAAGGGCCAGTACCTTCATCCGCAGTGGGAGCCGGACCGCCCGGACCGGCGGGTCAACCGCGTCATCACCCACTACGAGGCGTCGCTCCTGCAGGACTTCCCGAAGGACTACCAGTGGTGCGGGTCCAAGACCGAGATCGCCAAGCAGATAGGTAACGCTGTGCCCTCCGGGCTGGCCGCGGCCATCGCCAAGCACCTCAAGGGCCGCCTGAGCTGAGTCCGCTCCGACATCGACGTGACGCACGTCGGTGTTTGACCGCCTGTCGTCTGCTCTGACACTCTGCCGGGGTGTCGATCTTTCAGGGTGAGTTGTTCGGAGACGACGCGGCCGACGTCACAGTCCCCGTGACGCTACGCGCCCATCGGACCCGGGTCCTGCCGGAACGCCCGTCGCCGGAGGACAGGCCACCTCCCCAGAGAGGCCCTGTCCGCAGTGGCACCGACGCACAGCCGCCCAGGGAGGACGAGGATCCGGAGATCTGGGCCGTCCGGTCCGAGATCCTCGCCCTCGATCCTTCCGGCGCGCGTATGGGCTATGCGATCCGGGAGGCGTTCGACCAGATCTACGACGGTCAGCGCACCGGGCGTTGGGACTACACCCAGCTCCACAAGACGGAGAAGACACACGTCGGTACGCTCGTCGAGATCTGGCTTCAGCGGGAGTTCGGATTCCACGACGGTGACGAGCTCGACTATCGGATCGCCGATGTCGAGGTCGACTGCAAGTGGTCTCGAAACCTGTACCAGTGGGAGATCCCACAGGAGATGTACAGTCGCGGGGACAAGATCGCCCTCGTGATGTGGGCCAACGAGTACACCGCCCGGTGGGCCTCCGGGCTCATCCGCATCAACGAGGCGGTACTGCGGCCTCGAGGCCAGCAGCGCGACGGAAAGCGGCGGCTCAACGATCGCGGACGTGATCGCATCCTATGGATTTTCCCCGGAGCCGACCTGGTCAAGAACACTCTGCTGCACATCAAGGACCCGAGGAAACTCGATCTCATCGCGTACGCCCTGAAGGGGCAGACAGCGGTCACGCACCTCTTCAGGGAGTTGACCGGCGAACTGGTCAACAGGGCCACTGTGCTCACCGCCGCCCAGCAGGTCGACAGCGCGAAGCGGGTACGCGATGCCCGTAAGCAGCTCCAGCCGGAAGGCATTGTGATCTTCGGCCACTACGCCCCTCACCCGCAGATGGCGGCGGATCTCGAACTCCCCGTACCCACGTTGGGCCGGTTCGTCAGCGTTCGGCTTCATCCGTGGAGTCCCGGTGACCCTGAGCCGTTCACCGAGATCGAGGGCGCGCGCTGGCGTCGAGCACGGGACGCTGATCCCGTGGTGCAGGCGCCGACCCTGCCTAAACAAGGACAAGAGTGACGCAGCGCTCCTACGTCGGATCCTGTTCGGCTGCCGCCCGACAGCTGACACGTGAAGACATTGCCCGGAAGCACAAGCGAGAACCTGGGCGTGGCCGAAGCTGGCCCGCGTCTAATGTTTCGCCCGTTTGCCGGCCGGTCCTACAAGATCCGTGACGGTTGGCCGGCTGTTCTCTAGGTGGCAGTTCCCCTTGGTCGCACTCGTGCCCAAGCGGCCACCGACGATGTCGATGGCCGCTGTCGGTGCATCGGTGTTCGTTCAGCAGATCGCGTGGTGCGTTGTGGTCGTTCAGGCGCTCTTGTCGACCACGGGCTTTCCCCAGTCCGCGGTCCGTTTCGGTTTCCATCTGATCACCGACCGGCCGTGGGCGGTGGCGGTGGCGGGCGCGACCATGGACAGCAGGATGGAGACGTCGGCCGGGCCAGGCTCGTCCGGTAGATCAGCGGCGGTGCATCGCGCATCGTCCGGCAGGCTTGCCAGGTCCGCGGCGACGTAGAGCAAGACTGATCCGCGTCGTCCCGTGGCGGTGCGTAGTCCGTCCGCCTCGGTGTCATCGAGTGCGGTGCCGGAACCGGCGATGCGTTCCAACGCGTTGCGGTGCTTGGAGTCGCTACCGACGAAGTCGATTCGGGGAGGGGTGCGTCGCTTACGCGTGACGACTTGGGCCGGGCCGATGCCGGGCAGCTGGAGGGGTTTCGTGGCCCTGCTCAATTTTGGCCAGACGATCAGGACATCGTCGAGGCGTCCGTCCTCGATGAGCGTTTCGTAGAAGGTCAGGGTGGGGCCGAACAGCTTTTCGTCGGGATGCCACTGCAGCTTGCCTAGGATGTCCACGAAGGATGCGGCGTCGATCGTACCGATTCGGGCCTCGAACGTCCCTGCCGGCAGCTCCGGCCGGGTCGGCGCCGAACGGAACGTTCTCGTCTCGGCCGTGGCCGCGAGAAGCGGCATCAGCAGGTTGTAGTTGGCCTCCTTCGCTCGTGTGTCACCCCTGCGCGGCAGGCCGTAGAAGTCTCTGAGGCGACCGGCATCGCCGCGGCTGTCGATCTCAGCGTTGAACATCTTGCTGCGGCCGGTCGGACGTAGGTAGGGAAGATGCTGACTGACGAGGGCCGGTACTTGCCACGGCTCCAGGACAGGTCTGCCGTCGTCGGTCCATCCCTCGTACTGGCGGAGCCAGTCGCGGACGGTCTCCTCGTCGTGGAGCAGTCCCTCGAAGGCCTCGTATAGGTCGACGTCACGAGGACTTCCGGTCTGGTCCCGTCGGATGAACAGGCGAACCAGGTCCTCGTAGCCCTGACGGAAACCGAACCATCGACCGGCCTGCATGAGAGTGTCGGCCTGGAGCGCCTTGCGGGTGTAGAAGGAGACGGTCAGTCCCTCGACGGTGAATCCGCGACTGAGCTTCGTGCCCCCGACCAGGATCCGCCACACATCGTTGCGATCGAAGTCGAGTGCCTGCTGATTGGCCTGGACCTCTTGATCGCTGTTGACCACGAGGACCGGGTCACCGACCTCCTTGATTCGTCGGCAGGCCTCGCCGATCGGTTCGCGGAGATCCTCGAAGTCTGCCGGTACGGGCAGGCCGCTGGCTCTCGCAGCGCAGACGGGTGCGAAGTCGGAGTTCCACAGTTCGCGCAGCCGGGCAAGGGCTTGTGGTGTGCCGTATTGTCCTGCAGTCCAGGACCTTCGGACGAGATCGGCCTGCTCACGGTGTTTGAGGGTGTTCGTGGCCTCGTGGACCAGCATGGTGTGGTGTCGGTAGGCCGGCTCGCCTGCGTTCTCGCGGTAGACCTTGATCGCTCCGGCCAGAACGAAGGAGTCGAGAGCGGAGAGCATCTCGAGTTCGCGCTGCTGCATCTGTGCCGGGTCGTCCGGGTCCGGTGGCGGCCCGACGGGCCGGATGAAGGCTCGTTCGTTGGACAGGGCCGGGTCGTTCTTGTCGTCCTCGCTGTTCCAGTTCACGTCGTGGAAGTCCCGCACACCCATGTAGTGCGGCGGCCGGTCGAGGGGGATGATGAAGTTCTTGGGATAGATGTCGTTGGCGTCGTCCGGGTCTACGAAGAAGTTGGCGAAGGGCGTCGCTGTGTACATCACCAGCTGGCCTCGGGGAAGCAGCCCTAGGAGGTCGGTGATCGCCCGGTTGATAGCTGTGCGGTCCTTGGTCTTGGCCGGGTTCTTGGTGTTGACCGAGGCCAGGTCGGATTCGTCGTCGATGATGAGGGCCGGAATCTCGGCGAGTTTGCCCTTGAGAGGTGCGAGGTCCTTGGCCAGCTTCTGCAGGCTGCTCTTGATCTTCTTGACGACAACGAGGCGCACATTGGCCGGCATCAGGTTGTCGGGGTCGTAGAACGGCTTGGACGGATAGCGCTGCTCGAACTTCATGCTGGTCAGGCCCTGCTTGAGCCGGTCGTAGTCCTCGTGAAGCAGGGTCAGACGCTCGATGCCGGGGTGACCGAGTGCCTGGAAGTCCTTGCCGTGGCTGATGAACTTGCCAGCCAACCAGTCGTCGTCGTACTCGTAGTCGAACTCGTCGGCTGCGCCCTCCACCCGGGTCCGTGTGAGGTTCTCGACGCCGACGAGTTCCCGGTCGAGTCGTCGTTGGGTCTGCGAGCGCAGCAGCTCGATGGTTCCGGTCATGACGATGACGAGTCGGTAGCCTGCGTCGATGGCCTTGGCGATGACGCCGGTGAAGTTGGCGGTCTTGCCGCTCTGAACGTAGCCGACGACGAGGCCCTTGGTCTGGTAGGTGTCCTCTGCGGTGGGATCGGCCAGCCGACGGACCACGTCGGTGGTCGCCTTGTTGAGGGCGGCGATCGATTCAGCATGCCATTTGCGCTGCTCGATCAGGTACCGCTCGTAGTGCGCCCAGTAGAAGTTGCGTGCCGTACGGCGGGCCTCGTCGTACCAGGGGTCCCAGTCGGTGCTGATCACCGTCGTGCGCATGGTGGCGACAGGTGCGATCGTGTCCAGGCGGGCAGCGACTTCGGGCGATAGACCCAGGAGTTCGTAGGCGCGCTGTCGCCGTTCGGCTGTGCGGGGAAGGGTTCCCGCCGCGTCCCAACCGCGGTTCTCGTCATCGTCGAAGTCCCATTGCGCCAGCGCGTACGCCAGTTGCAGGACGGTGCTGTTGCTCTGCTGGTTGTGTGCTTCGAGGAAGGCCTGAAGGTCGGCCATGGTCACGGCGTCGTCGTCGCGGTCGACGTTGACCCTCTTGAGCAGTTTGGCTGGCCCTCGTGCGACGAGGCCCGCGATCGCCTCCTTGAGGTCCAATTCCCAGTCGCTCGGTGTGATGGCCACTTCAATCGTTCCCTTCGACGAAGCGATCCGCCGGAGCCGGCGGCGTGCCGGGCTGCAGCGAGGTGAGGTCGATCGTGTAGTCGACGTCGATGATCAGTTCCGGTCTCGCGCATCCGGAGTCGACGACGCTGCGGTCGAGGACGGGGAATCCGTCGTCGATGGGATATGCGGTGGCGGGCGCTCGTAGGGTCAACGGATTGCGGTAGAGGGACCGGTCGCGTTCGCGCCAGCCGAGCTCGGCCAGCATGGTCTCGAATCGGTCGCCGTCCGCGCCTAGACGATCACGGACGTCGTCGACGAGTTCGGCCAGGCTCCGTCCCGCCTCCGGAGTCGACGAGGTCAGTTGGATCGAGAGAAGCCAGAGCGTCGTATTGGGGACGGGTTGCAGTTGCTCCAGGCCGGAGATCCGATGACGGCGCCGTTCGCTCCGCGTGCTCTTGACCTCGAAGCAGGCTCCGGGGAACACGAAGTCGTGTTCGTGCCGGGTGTAGCCGTGCCACGCGTCGAGAACTTGCGCGGGCGACATCTTGTCCAGGCACGACTCGACGAACAGCAGCTCTCCGTACAGTCCGGTCTGCTTCTCCGGTGGCAGGCCGCGGGCGTTGCTGAGGAGGTCTTGGAACGTCGCCGTGGCCGTCCGGACCGCCTTGCCGAAGCTCAGACCGCGCAGCTGCATGAGGTCGGCCACGTCGCTGATGAGCAGGTAGGCTTCCACGCCCTGGCCACCGTGGTCGACGACAAGTTCCGACCAGGTCGCACCTTCCGCGGCCACTGTCCGGGTGGTGACGTACTCGAAACCGGTCACGTCCACGGTGTCATCGACCTGCCGGGGTGTGCGGAGCACGATCCGCCGTGGGCCGGGCTCGATGATGACGCGGCAGTAGGGAGCGCCTGGCAGCATTAGAGCGGCCGGCGCATTTCCGGCGAGGTACTTCTCCAGAGCATCGCGAGAGAGGTGGCGGCCACCCGCGTCATCCGTCACGCCTTGCCTCCGTTGCGATACGTTTCCTCGACCTGCACTGCGGCGCTCAGCACGGCGTCCCACATGTCGATGAAGTCTTTGTCCCTCGGCCCCCAGTGCTGTCCTTTGAACAGCCCTTCCACCAGCAGGAACACCAGTGTCTTCAGCAGTGGTGCGTCGCTCAGGCCGGTCTTGCCGCCCGTCAGCATCTGCCGATAGTGCTGATTGAGGTACACGGTGCGCTCCTCGCGGTCGAGTTCGAAGAACTTCTCCCGCGGCATACGCCGCCACCGGATCTCGAGAGGGCCCTCGTCCTCGCGGATCGGTATCTCGGCTCGGATGGTTCGACGGATCGCGTCGTGCAGACCCTTCGAGGGTTCGGCGATCGGGTGGCGGACCCGCTGGCGGCGGCGCGATTCGACGAGGACCGCCTCGGCCCGTTCCAGGTAGCCCTTGAACGACTCCGCAGGCTCCCCCGATCCGGTGGTGGCATCGACGATCGCCTGCTGCAACTTGTGAGAGAAGATGATGCCGCTCTTCTCCGGATGCATCCGTACGAGCCCGGCAATCGCCGTGAAGTCGTCGATGACCGCGCGAGCCAGCGCCCTGTTGCGATGACCCGTGGTCACATGGTTCCAGCCACCGACCTGCAGAAGGCGGTCGTTGCGATAGATGTAAAAGCCCTGGAATTCGGCGCCGTCACGACCGTAGAGCCGGTAGGAGGGCCCGCTCGACCGAGGCGGGATGATATGACAGCGCACTCGTACGGCGTCGTCTCCGGTCGTGGCGACGAGATCACGTGGATAGTCCGCGACGGCAGACGCGGCGAATCCGAGAGGATCGATCGGGCTGACCCTCTCCGGTGCGCCGCGCTCGTTCAGATCGCGGTCGAAGACCTCGAGGTCCACTCGGATGCGGTGGTCGGCGAGCAGACGGTGGTAGACGAGGCCGAGATGCATGCGCAGCCGGGTCTTCGATTCGTCGAGCCAGTCGGCGCCACCCGACACGGTTGTGCGTGGGAAGTGTGTATCGGACCAGCGCACGACGGTGCCCGTCTCGGTGCCGAGCCGAGCAAGATGGTCCACCAGGTTGGTCCGGAAGCTGTCGGGCGCAAGGACGTCACAGCCGTAGTCCTGCTGGACGTCGCCTCGAAACAGCCGCCGACCGTGCAGGTGCGCGCCGTCACGGGTGGTCCAAACCGTCAACGTGTCGGCGTGGCTGAACGAGGCCGCCTTCAAGCCGACCCCGAAATGACCTTGATCATGACTCTCGTAGACCCGCTGGCGTCCCAGCCGCATCGCCTCGTCGATCTGCTCGCCGTCCATGCCGTGACCGTCATCCGCGACGGTGAGTCCGACCGGTGATCCGCCGGTCGTCTCGAATGTAATGACCACTCGGGTCGCTTTCGCGTCGACACTGTTATCGACGAGGTCGGCGACGGCGGACTCGAGTGAATGGTGCATGCCGAGGCTCTTGACGAGTCCGGGATCCGGAGCGAGGGTCTTGCGTTCGAGCACGTCCGGGCGGAGATCTGGAGTCACCGATGCATCTTAAACAACCATCCTGATGCGAACGGCCCGGCGCAGGGCTAGAACATCTTCCGCTTTTCGGTGTCCGACCGGTCGACGTCGACTACGCAAGTCACAGAACACGTCCGACCCCATACATCGCGTAACAGTAGTCGCCTTCCGGGTGGCCGCTTCACCCCTCCTGGCCCGATTCCTCCGGAACTCGGCGCTTTGCATCTCTACCGACGGGTCGGCGTTGGCCAGCACCTCATTAGTCAGACATCGTCTCTAGAAGACCGGGCCGTTCAGTACTGCGCAGACCGCCCCCGCAGTGCAGACACGGCCCGCATGATCGACAACGAACGCGAGGCGATGACAGACGCGGTTCCGGCCAACGCGGAACGCCGCCGCGCCATGAAAGCCAAGGCACACGATGCGGCGGCTGCTCGCGAGGGCGAGCCGGGCGCGTGCAGCTCGCGAGCCGTGGCATATGCGCAAATTGCGGGCAGCCTCAGCCGGCCCTCGCCGATGCGTAAAAGGCGATCAGCTAAGGAACCTACGTCGACATCTGTCAGGTTGTGGTCAGGAGCTATGGACGGGGAGCCTAACTCCCGATCCTGTTTCCATGGATCCTGCCGACGCATGCGCAAGCCACGGCTGGAGCATCATCACCTCCGCCTCTACCAACTCTCAATTCGCCGGGGTCCTCGCCGGCTTCGTCTTCACCGGCATCGTGGTGCTATTTTCCCTGAGAGGCAGCCGTTACACCCAAGCATTGGCGGTACTAAGTGCGTGTTTGAGATGAGGTTGGTCAGGTCCGGTTGAAGGTGCGGCGGGCTTGTCGGTGTGCCGGTTGACCACGGG
>NZ_VCJO01000036.1 GCF_009712475.1 Micromonospora sp. CP22 | reverse complement strand
GGGCGGCTGCGTCCACTTCGCACGCCCCACCACCGCATCCTGCCAGGTCAGACCGCCAATGGCGGCTGCCGTACTAGTGGCGGAGCCCCCCGCGCGGTCCAGACAGCGGTAGTCGGCCATGCTCATGATCTCCACCCCCTGCCACGCTCCGTACAACGGAACGGTCCACATCTGGTGGATCGTGTCGGCGCAAGGTTGGATGGTGACAGCGGCGTTGTTGACGTTTGAGCTGGCCTTCGTCAGACACTTTCCTGTCTGCACGTTGCGGATCGTGTAGACGGGAGTGACGTCCATGTCGACGATGACTTCCAGCTCCATCGTCCAGCGCTGGTTGTCAATGTTCGCCCCGCTGGCGCCCACTCGGTACGTGACGGCAGCGACGCTTGCGCCGTTGGCCGTGCCGGTGACTTGGAGAACCCGTTTGTCCGACTCGTCGTAGTCGTAGATGCCGATCGCGATCGACCCGGTACCCCTCGCAGCGAGGGCAGGTGTCTGGGTCGACACCACCGACAAACCACTCGCCGCGACAAGCAGGACCAGGCCCGCCGCGAGCCGTCTCCGTAGGCTTCCACCACGATGCGTGTTTCTGGTCATCTACCGCCTCCCCAGGGATAGCTGTACGCGCAACCGTCGCGTGGGGGAGAGGTGGATGCGTGTGACCCGCTGAGCGATTTTCGCCGTTGGGACACCGTCCCGTGTCGCCCTGTCCCCCGTGGATGGTCGACTGATCACCCAAAGCTATGGGGCGACCACGGAGAGGATCAAGAGCTTATATAGCGATAGATATCACTGTGTCCTGGTGTTGCCATCTGCTGTGGTCCACTGGCAGGGGTCAGGCAGCCCGGCGTCCCCAACCCGGCCGGACGGCTCCGCCAGCCAACAGCGCCGCTCCTCCCAGGGCGCAGGCTGCGGCCACCCCAGCCGCGACATCGACACCACTCAGGCTTCCCCCGGCGGCAGACGTGCTGACGATCCCAGCCCCGGCGCTTGTCGAGGGCCAGAAGGACGACCAGGTGACCCAATCGTTGATGGATGCGTGTAGAGACAGCGCCGCCCATACCTCGAGCAGGACCGCCCCTGCCGGCACCAGCCAACAACGGTCGGCGTACCGCATCGAAACCACGGCGGCGCCGAAGGCAGCCAAGGCCACAAGGACCATGGGCCAGGCCGTGCGCCACATTTCGGCGACCTGGCCGCTGCCGACGGCGACAGGCACCGCCACCACACCAAACAGCAGAACGGCGACCGCAACTGCCAATGTCGTCTGGGCCGCCCGCGATCTGCGCCTCGTTCCCCCCGGTAGCAGCGCTAGGCCGACGGCAAGGGCTAGCAGGCCGACCAGCTGCACCAGCGCCATCACCCACTCCCTACCGCTCACCGCCAAGGGCGAACCGCCCGCACTCTCGATGCCCGGCCCGGCAATAACCACACGCTGTCCCAGCCCTCCAGCAGCCTCGGTGCCCCACCAGAAGTCCGCCGCCCAAGCCACAGCCAACAGCCCTAAGCCAATGCTGATCAGTCCCCGTGCGCGTGTGGTGCCTGCCCCGCCCGCCACAGCCACGCAGTACGACAGGATCACCAATGCGATGCTCCCCAACCGCGACGATTCCCGATCGTCGAACGGAGCCACAATCACGCAGGCTGCTCCGACCAGACCGAACAGCGGCACCAAGACCTTGGCTGAACGCACACCCGAATACTGGCACATCTTGTGCCTGACCCGAGTAGATGCGGACCGCAGCTCGCGAACCGCCCAGCCAGATCGTCACACCTCCCTGGCACTGAACGTTGACCGTTGTCGCGGTCGATGCGGCAAGTCCGGAGAGCATCTACCCTCGTCGATCAAACCGAGAGTATCGAGGACCTACCCACCGGTGCTGATGGAGCCTCTCGGGCCGAACATGAGTCACGCGACGGGGGCCCGCTCGAACTGCTCAACTACCTTGATCTACAGGGCAAGGGCAGATCATCAGCACCGTTGCCACCCTGGCGCCGGCCGACGGTCACCGACAGCCGGCAAGTAGATCCCATGCAACTGGTCCCGTCGAGTGGCTCAGCGCCTTCAGCGGGTACGCCGTCGGCCGGCACTGTCCGGTGTCGAGAATTGGTGTCGAGGGTGTTCGACATCGGCAGGCAGGCGTTGAGTGGTGATGCGACGAGCGCGGCCCCGGACGGCCGATCGTCAGCATCGTCCACGAAAGGGAGGCCTACGTCATGGATCTTGCACCTCGGGCCCTTGATGATGTCCATGGCGCCGGGGCCGTGATCAGCCCAGAGGCATCTGCGCCAACCGGTGGACCGCCAGCGATCGGATCGTGCGGCCCTTGGGGCGGCAGCAGATCTGAGCGGCCGTAACCCGCGGCTATGCACCTGTCGTCCCGGTGGTGCTGGTCGGTTGGTCGTCGCTTCCCCCGATCGGCGGCCAACCGACCCCGGGCACGCACCAGCCGGGGCGAGGTTCGGCCTGACGTAGCGGCTTCACCGCGACGGTCCAGGCGAAGCACCGGCCGACGCGCCCGGTTCCACGAACGCCGGCGCCCCTGCGGCATAAGGATCCGTACCCCCCGAGGCCGTCCTGCCAGCCTCGGATGCAGAGAAAAAGCGGGTCGTACGGATAGCCCGCGAATAGGAGAAGTGAGAGCACATGGGTGTCGATACGGTGAGCAGCGAAGGCCTCCGGGACGCGATGGTCGACCACCTGGTCGCCGACCAGGAGGCGAAAGGGCTGGTGATGCCGCCCGAGGTGGAGGCGGCGCTGCGGACGGTGCCTCGCGAGGTGTTCACGCCGGGCGTTGCAGTCGAGGAGGCGTACCGCGGCGACAGCGCTGTGGTCACGAAGCGGCGCGGTGAGGAGACCGTCAGTTCGGTGTCGGCGCCGTGGTTGATCGCGGAGATGCTGGGTCAGGCGGTCGACGCTCTCGATGGCGGGTTGGCGGGCCGGCATGTGTTGGAGATCGGCTCGGGTGGCTACAACGCGTCTCTGCTACGCGAGTTGGTCGGTGAGTCGGGGTCGGTGACGAGCGTGGACATCGACCCGGAGGTGACCGAGCGGGCGGTGGCGTGTTTGACGGCGGCGGGGTATGGCGACGTCACCGTGGTGTGCGCCGACGCCGAGCAGCCGCTGGTTCCGGGTCCCTGCTTCGACCTGATCATCGTGACGGCCGGCGCGTGGGACATCCCTGCGGCGTGGATCGGCCAGCTGGTCGAGGGTGGTGTGTTGGTGGTGCCGTTGCGGACGTTCGGGATGACTCGGTCGTGGGCGCTGCGTCGTGACGGTGACCGGCTGGTCAGCCGCAGTCAGCGCCTGTGCGGGTTCGTGGCGATGCAAGGCGCCGGAGCCCACGATGTGCGGTACGTCGACGTGGCCGACGGTGTGCACCTGCGGCTGGATGAGGGTCAGCAGGTCAGCCCGAACCTGGTGGGTGGGCTGTTGTCGCGGCCGCGGGAGCAGGCGTGGGCGGAGGTTGCCCTGCCGCCTCGGACTGTCCTGGCTGATCTGGACTTGTGGCTGGCGGCGCGTCTCGCCGCCGAGGTGGATCAGTTCGTGGTGCTTGCGGCGCAGCAGGAGGCCGTCGACGCCGGCGTCGTCGCGCCGGCGTGGCGGTTCGGTACGCCCGCAGGCTTGCATGGGGGCACGTTCGTCTACCGGTCGGCGCTGCGCTGGACCGATGACATGTTCGACCTTGGCGCGTGTGCCCACGGACCGGACGCCGCCGGCGCGGCCGGGCGGATGGTGGCGCACATGCGGGCGTGGGTGGACGGCGGCGAACCGGCTCCGGTGCTGCAGGTTCTGCCCGCACGGACTCCCGACGGCGACCTGCCGGCCGGGACGGTGCTGGACAAGCGGCACAGCCGCCTCGTCCTCACCTTCACCCCCGCATAGGAAGGCACAGCGAGTGGAGACCACGGACCTCGACGAGTTCGACCTGGACATCACGCTGGTGGACGCCGGCCCCGCCGCCGGTGGGTACGCCACCAGCACCGACGACAACTGCGGCTCCGGTAACACGGGCTCCAACGCCTGCTCCGGCGGCAGCAAGTAACCCCTGTCCGCACCCTCTGTCGGGGCCCGGTGTCCGCCGACACCGGGCCCCTTCCCCTTGTTTGCGGTGGTGCAGCGTGTTTGCTGCGGCTGGTGCGGCATTGATCCGAGTCGCCGCCTACCCGAGCGGTCTGACCCTGCCCGCGTGGCCCGACCTGACTGTGCAGCGGCCGGAGCAGTGGCGGCAGTGGCTGACCAGTGTGTGGGCGCTGCCGGGGTTCGCGGCGGCCGTCGCCTGCGCCTCGCCGCACCTGTGCGAGCAGGTCACCTGGGCGGTGACCGGCGAGCCTTGTGATCCGGATCGGTTGCGGCGGCTGGTCGAGTCGGTGGTGCGGTATGTGCTGCGGTGGATCGGCCGGGCGACACCGTTCGGCACCTTCGCCGGCGTTGCCCCGGTCGCCTTCGGTGCCCGCACGTCGGTTCGTTGGGGCGAGGCGCACTGGAGGGTTGTTCGGCCGGACGGGCGGTTCATCGCCGCGCACACCGGCCGGGTGGAGCAGGACCTGAGGGTGCTGCGCGGTGTGGCGGTGGTGACGAACGCGTTGGGTTACCAGCGTGGCGAGGTGTGGGTGCTGCCGTGCGCCCGTGCCGACGGCGACCGCCGGTGGGACGTCGAGGTCCACCTGACCGGGCCGGTGCGGGCGGCACTGCACGCGGCGGCTTCCCCGATCATGTTCGGTGACCTCGCCACCAAGGTCGCCGGGCCCACGTCCAGCACGATCGGCGCTGCCGAGCGCATGCTGGGTTCGCTGGTTGGTGCTGGGGTGTTGCTGTCGGCGGTGCGGCCGGCGATGACCGTCACCGACCCCGCCGCCCACCTGGCCCGCCACGCCCCGCTACCCGACCCCGGTGGCGGTGAGGTCGCGGTGGACCTGCGTGTCGACGTGTCGGTGACGCTGCCGCCGGCGGTGCTGCGGGAGGCCGGCCGGGCCGCGGCGACGCTGACGGCGGTCGCGCCGCCGATGTGGGGGTGGGTGGAGTACCACCGGGCGTTCCTCCAGCGGTGGGGTCCGGGTGCGGCCGTGCCGGTGCGCGAGGTCCTGACCGTGCTGGGCTTTCCCGCCGGCTACCGCGGCTCCACCCGGCGCGCACCGGCTCTGTTCACCGGCAGGGACCGGCTGCTCGGGCACCTGGCCCAGCAGTCGGCGCTGGACGGCGGCGCCGAGGTGATCCTCGACGACGACCTGATCGGCCGCCTTGGCGACGGCGATGATCGGCCGCCGGTCCCGCACACCGAGCTGCGGTTCACCCTCGCCGCCGCCACCGGGCACGACCTGGACCGAGGCAGGTTCGCGGTGACGGTGCTCAGCGGATCCCGTCACGCCGGGGTGTCCGCCGGCCGTTTCCTGCACCTGCTCACCCCCGCCGAACGGGCCTGCTTCCAGGACGTCTACCGGAACCTGCCGACGGTCCTGCCCGGCGCGGTCGCGGTGCAGGTGTCCGGCCCGCCGTTGGACGCCCACCTGGCCGCGGTCGCCCGCACTGCCGAGGTGTTGCCGGTCCTGCCCCTGGGTGACTTCCACCCTGACCCGCCGTTCACAGTGGCGGACCTGGCGGTGACCGGCGATGGACAGCGGCTGTGGCTGGTGTCGCGCCGCAGCGGGCGGCCGGTCGAGCCGCTGCTGCTCAACAGTGTGCTGCTCCCGGGTCTGCAGCAGCCGCTGGTGCGGTTCCTGACCGAGATCGGGACCGCGTGGGCGGCACCGTGCGGCAGATTCGACTGGGGCCACGCCGCCGATCTGCCGTTCCTGCCCCGCGTCCGACGCGGACGCAGCATCCTGCATGCCGCCCGCTGGATCATCGACCGATCGGCTCTCCCTCGGAGTGTGGCGTGGCCGCGGTGGCGTGATGCCTGGCAGCGGTGGCGCGAACGCCACCGGCTGCCGCAGGAGATCCTGGTCGGCGCCGACGACGTGCAGCTGCGCCTGGACCTGAACGACAACGCCCACCTGGCGGTGCTGCGCCGCCAGCTGGAGCGGCAGGCTCCCACGGTCGTCACCGAGGCCCCGGGACCCGCCGGCTGGATCGACAACCGGCCTGCCGAACTCCTGCTCACCCTCACCCACGCCCCACCGCCCACCCCGCCGCCTCGACCTGCCCGGGAGGTGGCCTCGGTGCGGCATCGGCCCGGGCAGTCGTCGTGGCTGGAAAGCCGCCTGTCCGGGCGGGTCGAGGACATCCTCACCGACCTCACCCGCCAGACAGCGCCGCTGCTGCCGGCGGGCTGGTGGTTCCTGCGCTACCCCGACCCGGAACCTCACCTGCGACTGCGCATCCCCCTGCGCGACGCGGATCAGTTCGCTGTCACCGCCAGGACCCTCGCCCAATGGGTACAGCGGCTGGAGGGCGACGGTGTGGTGCACGACTACAGCCTGCACACCTACCGGCCCGAAACCCGCCACGGCACCGGACACACCCTTACGGCTGCGGAGGCGGTGTTCGCCGCCGACTCCCGCACTGTCCTGCGGCGGCTGACCGGTGACCGTCAGGCCCGCACCGCCGCCGGCATGATCGCCATCGCCGACGCGTTCACCGGCGACGGCCGGCGCTGGCTCGCCGACCACGTCCCCCACCACCGCGGCTCACGCCTCGACCCCGCCCAGCTCGACCTCGCCCGCACCCCGCACCGCGACGACCACCTGGCGGCGAAGGTAACCGGCTACCGGGACCTGGCCGCGGCCGACGGTTTCGACCTCGACCAGGTGCTGGCCGACCTGCTGCACCTGCACCACGCCCGCATGATCGGCGTCGACCTCGCCTCCGAACGGCACTGCCTGCGCCTGGCCCGCACCATCGCCCGCACCCGACCGGCACCGTCATGACCACCGGACAGTCCCTCGCCGACGGCGCGGCCGGCGTCGCCCTGCTGCACCTGGAAACCGGCAACCAGGCCGCCGCGTACGCCGCCCTACGCAAGGCCACCGCCCACGGCGTCAGCATCGCCGCCGGCGCCAGCCTCTTCTACGGCGCCCCCGCACTCGCCTTCGTCCTCGCCGCCTGCAACGAACCCGGCCTCACCCGCGCACGAACAATCGCCGCCACGGGCACCGCCACTGTCACCCGCCGGCGGCTGCAGGCGGCGCACCGCCGCATCGACGCCCGCCAGCGACCCCACTACGCCGAGTACGACCTCATCCGCGGCCTGACCGGCCTCGGCGTCGTCCTGCGCCGCCTCGGCGACCACGTCCTGCTCCGCCACGTCCTGGACTATCTGGTCCGGCTCACCGAACCCGTCGGTGACCTGCCCGGCTGGTGGTGCGCCAACGGACCCCACCGCCACCAGCCACCCCCACCAGGAGGGCACGCCAACCACGGCATCGCCCACGGCATCACCGGCCCCCTCGCGCTGCTCGCCCTCACCCACCGCGACGGCATCACCGTCGACGGACACACCACGGCGATCACCCGCATCTGCCGGTGGCTGGACACCTGGCAACAGCACACCGAGACCGGCGGCGTCTGGTGGCCGCAGACCCTCACCGTCGACGACCTGCACCGCGGCGCACCGGCCCCACACCAGCCGGGGCGCCCGTCCTGGTGCTACGGCACCCCCGGCATCGCCCGCGCCCACCAACTGGCCGCCCTCGCCCTGCACGACACCACCCGCCAACGCCTCGCCGAGACCGCGTTCACCACCTGCGTCACCGACCCCGCACAACTGCTGCGGCTCACCGATCGCAGCCTCTGCCACGGCACCGCCGGCCTGCTGGCCACCGGCCGACGCATCGCCGCCGACGCCGTCGCACCCACACCCCTCACGGACCTGGCCCGTCTGCACCAGAACGCCGCCCCCACCGCCGACGAACCCGCCGGGTTTCTCGACGGCACCACCGGCTACCGCCTCGCCATCGCCACGACGACCACCACCGCATGGGACGCCTGCCTTCTCCTCATCTGAAAGGGATCGCCGTGAGTCGCACCGCCTGGCAGCACGTGACCATCAGCTACCCCGGCCGCAGCCGCCACGACCGCGAACAGCAGGCGGTGGCACACCTCAGCCGCGTGCTACCCGCCGCCGAGACCGCCGGCCTGATCACCGCTTGGTGGTTCATCCGCAAAGGACCCTGGCGCATCCGCTACCTGCCCACCGCGCACACCAGCCCCGCTTCCCTGATCGAACTGCTCACCGAGGGACGCGCGTGGAGCGGCGACATCTACGAACCCGAAATCCACACCTTCGGCGGCCCCCAGGCGATGGACACCTCCCACATGCTGTTCCACCACGACAGCCGTCACCTGCTCACCTACCTCCACGACCAGCCCACCGACGGGCGGGAACGCTCCCTGATCCTGTGCACCGCCCTCATGCGCGCCGCCGGGCTCGACCTCAACGAACAAGGCGATGTCTGGGCGCGCCTCGCCCACCGGCGCACCGCAGAACGCCACCAGCGTGCTGCACCCGACGCCGACACCTGGCAGGCCTTCACGGGCAAGGTCCGTCACCTGATCCTCGGCACCGCCCGCACACCCGGCGACTGGCAGGCCGCCTTCGAGACCACCGGCACAGCCCTGCACCGCCTACGCGAAACGGGACAGCTCACCCGCGGCGTGCGCGCGGTCATCGCCGAACACGTGATCTTCCACTGGAACCGGATCGGGATACCCGCCACCACCCAGGCCACGCTCGCCCGCGCCGCCACCGACGCCATCTTCGGCGGCCCTCCGGTGCCCCCGGGTGAGCGCTGGCCGGGCCAGGTCAAGGGGCCGCTGCCTCCCGCGACGCCGCCAGCAGATTCCGAGACGTCTGGTGGCGACGTGTCTGCCCCGGCCAACGCGCGGTGTTGTCAGGCGAGCCAGCCGATGTCCACTGCGATTCGTTAGTGTCGGCTTGCCGTGCGTCGAACACTGCCGCCGCGCCCTAGGCGACAGTCTCCAGATGGGTAGGCAGCTCATGATCGACCGCCAGCAGCTCCAGGAAGCGAGGCAGGAGCTCGGCCGCAAGCTCGCCACCTGGCGGAAAACGCGCCAACTCATTCAGGGTGATCTCGCACGGCAGGTCCGCAGCAGCCGCAGCACCGTTGCCATGGTCGAACGCGGCCATCAGGTGGTGGACCGGGTCTTCTGGCGGCAATGTGAGTCACTCCTCGACGCCCAAGGCGAACTCATCGCCGCCTATGACGCCTACCGCCAGCTCGAGACCAGACACCGCGTCGAGAAGGCCGAGGCCGCACGCCGAGCACGCTGGGGAACGGCGATGGACGGGGGAACTATGGCCGACGAACCGGACGCTGACCTCCTACCTGAGGGCGAGCCGGCACGCGATGATCATCGTGTCGACGCAACCGGCGTCGACACGCAGCGGCGCAGTCTGTTGGCGTCGATCGCCGGTGTCGTCGCCGGTTCCGGGCTGCTGGGCCTGACAATGAACACGGTGGGCCGACGCGTCGGTGCCAGTGACGTCGCCCGCATCGAAGCCGTCACCACGTTGTACCGATCGGTCGACTACGAGATCGGCGGCGGCGCGTTGTGTACCGAAGTCGGTCGCTTCGCCGAAGCCACCTCCGTCCTGCTCAACCGAGCCGACGCGGGCCGATGGGCCACAAGCCTCGCCACAGCGGTTGCCGGCGCCCGACAGCTGGCCGGCTGGACCGCGTTCGACGCCGGGCGGCACAGCGACGCCGGTCGCCACTGGCTCGCCGCCGAACGCACCGCCGTCGCCGTGGGCGACCGACAACTCGCCGCGCGGATCCGCTACTGCCAGGCCCGCCAGTTCCAGCACCTGCGCCACAACCACGACGCCCTCGCCACCATCCGTCTCGCCCACGACGCCCTCGGCTCCGAGGCCACACCCGCCCTGCTGGCCATGCTGCGCGGCACCGAGGCCGCCTCCCTGGCCGCACTCGGCGAGCACTCCGCCGCGACCACCGCCCTGCAGCACGCCAGCGGCCACTTCGAGGACATCGATCCCGACCAGGAGCCGGCCTGGATGCGCTTCTACGAGCGCGGTGAACTGCTCGCCCAGTACGGCCGGGTGCACCGCGACCTCGCCCGCCACGACCACCGCCACGCCGATACCGCCGTGGAATGGACCCAAGCTGCGATCAGCACGTTCGGCCCGCAGAATGTGCGCAGCACGGTGCTTAACAAGATCGGTCTGTGCAGCGCGCTCGCTCTGGCCGGCGAACCGGACCAGGCCGTCGCCGTCGGCACCGACGTGATCCACCACGAACGGCACTTGACCTCGCGGCGCGTCCGAGACCGCGTCCGCAACCTCAGCCGAGATATCCCTGCGGACACCCGCCACAGCGGTCTTGCCGACTTCCGACACGCCATCACCCGCATTCCTTCGGCGGCCGCATGACCGACGGCACGAACAGCCCCGAGTCCGGCGGCCGATACGGCGAAGCCACGATGCGGCAGGCTGCACAGCAGATAGCGGCGCGTCTCGGCGTCGACAGCGACAATCTGCGGCTGCTGCGGCTGACCAACAACGCCGTGTTCGCCATCCCCGACGCTGGCATCGTCATCCGGATCACCCGCTCCCACCGCCTCCATGACCGGGTCGTCAAGGTCGCCGCCCTCGGCCGATGGTTCGCCCAGATCGACGCACCCACCATCCGACTCGCCCCCGGCCACGAGCAACCGATCGCGGTCAACGGGCTTCACGCCACCATCTGGACGTACCTGCCGCCCCAACCGCCCGCACCAGACGTGGCCGACCTCGGCGCAGTGCTCCGCCTCTTCCACCACCTCAACCCTCCCGACCTGCCACTACCGATGTGGAACCCGGTCGGTGACGCCCGCGCCCGCCTTACCGACGCCGAGGCTCTGTCCGACTCCGACCGACAGTTCCTCCTCGACTGGTGCGACCGACTCGAACCCCGCGTCGCCGACCTCCACCAGCAGACACCAGCCCGGCTGGTCCACGGCGACGCGCACGCGGGGAACCTGCTCCGCCGACATGACGGTCGACCGGTGCTGTGCGACTTCGACGCCACCTGCCTTGGCCCCTGGCAGGCGGACCTCGTTGCCGTCCCTGTCGGTGAGGTCCGCTTCCGCCGCCCCGGCGCCCACCAGCGCCTCGCCGCCGCCTACGGATACGACGTCACCACCGACCCAGCGTGGCCGATCCTCAGGGACGCGCGGGAACTGAAGATGGTCGCCGCCGCCGTCCCGCTCCTCGCCTCAGGACCACACGTCGCACGCGAGTTCGCGGTCCGACTACGGTCCATTCAACAAGGCGACGACACCGCACGCTGGACCCCGTTCGCCGACCTGTAGACCATCGCCGGCTAGGACGGCCGGATCGGCCCAGATGCGCTGGTCACGGGACGTGCCGCCCGTCGACAACCCGTCCCCAACAGGCTCGCCACATCATCACGATCGCCGTACGTCTTGGAGGAGTTCCGTGCCCTCGACCTCGACAACGTCCGCTCCCAAGGTGCTCGTGTTCGGCCTCGGCGGCACCGTCGCCATGACCAGCAACACCGGCGGCGCAGTGAGTCCCAGCCTGTCCGCCCAGCAGCTCGTCGACGCCGTGCCGGGGCTCGCCGACGCGGGCATCGACATCGAGGTGGTCGACTTCCGGCGCCGCCCCGGCGCGTCCCTGACCATCGCCGACCTCACCGAACTCGCCGCAGCAGCAGCCAAGACCCTGGCCGGCGGCGCGGACGGGGTGGTGGTCACCCAGGGCACCGACACGATCGAGGAAACCGCCTACCTGCTCGACCTGCTCCACCACCGGCCTGAACCCCTCGTGGTCACCGGCGCGATGCGCAACCCCACCCTCGCCGGTGCCGACGGACCCGCCAACATCCTCGCCGCCATCCACACCGCCGCCTCACCCCACACCCGAGGCCACGGCTGTGTGGTCGTCTTCGCCGACGAGATCCACGCCGCCCGCTGGGTCACCAAAACCCACTCCACCAGCGGCGCCACCTTCCGCTCACCCGACACCGGCCCCCTCGGCTACGTCCTGGAAGGCACCGTACGGATGCTGACCCGACTGCCGTACCGGCTGACCGTCCCCCCGCCGAACCCCACCACCCAGGCGAGCGTCGCTCTGCACACGGTCACCCTCGACGACGACCCGACCGTCCTGGACGCCATCGGCGGCCGCGTCGACGGGCTCGTCGTCGCCGGCTTCGGTGTCGGCCACGTCCCCGAAACCCTCGTCGACACCCTCACCACCCTCGCCGCACGCATCCCCGTCGTCCTCGCCTCCCGCACCCCCGCCGGGCCAACCCTCACCCACACCTACGGCTTCCCCGGCTCCGAACAGGACCTCATCGCACGCGGCCTCATCCCCGCCGGCTGGCTACACCCCTACAAAGCCCGCATCCTGCTACACACCCTCCTCGCGGCCGCCGCGAAACCCGAAGACATCGCCACCGCGATCACCACCGCCGGTGGACTCACCGATCCCACCGCCTGGCCCTGGCCCACCACCGACAACCAGCCCACGGGAACTTGCACGACGGCTGCATAGCCACGACCTCACCCCCGGCCGCATGATCGGCGTCGTCTTCGACCACGGCGACGACTTCTTCACCGCCCTCACCGACGCCTGCCACACCCACGGCATCCGACAGGGCTACATCCCCGTGTTCATCGCCGGCCTGTCCACCGCAAAGATCGTCGGCACCTGCCAACAACTCGACAACCCCGACGCCTCCGGCTGGTCACACGTCGACCTCACCAACATCGAAGCCCCTCGGCAGCGGCACCATCGCCTGGGACGACACCACCCAAACGATCATTCCCCACATCCACATCACCGTTGGCCTGAAGGAACCCAGCGCCACCGCCCCACACCAGCCACCTCCTCGACGCCACCGTCCAGTTCCTCACCGAGATGCTCATCATCGAGATCGCCTCACCCACGATGTGCCGACACCCGAACACCGACCTACACAACGTGCCGCGACTGGAGTTCGCCCAAATGTGACCCGACGACTTGATCCGGGATCGGCTACGCATCTTCTTCCGCTCATAGCCGAGGTGAGTGCGTGGCTTGCAGGCGCGGCAGCACTACGTGGGCTGGTGCAGCCGATCCAAGGCGGCGTATTGAGCGGATGTGAGGTAGAACTCCTCGGCAACGAGATGCTCTTCCAAATGATCCATCCGGCGGTGCCTGGAATCGGCAGCATGCCGGCAAGTGGCTGAGGGCTAGGCGAGGACGACCTGAGTGGGAGAGTGCCATCCACCTCCGGACGCCACGGCGGTGGTCCCCGCCAGTTCCCCTGATGTGCCGGCCGCGACGGGTCGCCCCGGCAGATGTACCCTCGCCACATCGGCGATCTGCCGCGCCTGGTCGAGTTCGGCGACGGTGACCTCAGACAGTCCGATCCGGCCGATCATGCCGACAGTCCTCATATTCCGCAGCAGCCTGTTACCGACCAAGCCGGTCTGAGAGAATGCAGCGGTGCAGGCCCTCAGCAGGTTCCGACTGATGCGGTTGACCTGCAACTTTACGCTAGCCGCAAGCCTCGTTGGTCTAGTGATCTTTCTTGTCGGTCAAGGACTGGACAAGGCTGACAAGGTGATGAGTGTTATCGGTGGGCTCGCTGGCCTGCTGGCGTTTCTCGGTCTGTCTGGCCACCTTGCGAACCGATGGATGCCCGGCCCGGCTAACCTCGGTCTTTCGCTAGCTGTTGATCAAGGCCGTGATCTGGGCAGTTGATCTTCTCGGTTTGGGGTTGGGTT
>NZ_VCJO01000035.1 GCF_009712475.1 Micromonospora sp. CP22 | reverse complement strand
GACCGAGGCTGCGCCAACGCACCCGACGACGACCACCGATACGACGACGGCAGATCACACGTACCACCAGGCGGCGGAGTAGTGGGGGGCGGGTTCTGGCCGTCGACCCGGACGAGCTGCCACTGCTGGTTCGCGCCGTTCCAGTCGTCGTACTGCACGATGTTGCCGCCGTCGGCGGTCGAAGCGCCCTGCACCTCCAGCACCTTGTTGCTGTTCCGGTTGATGAACCGGACGTAGCCGCCGGCGGAGTCGGCCAGCCGGAACTGCTGGTTCGCCCCGTTGTGGTCGGACCACTGCACGATGCTGGCACCGTTGGCGGTCGACCAGTTGTAGACGTCCAGCACCTTGTTGGACAGGCGCGACTTCAGCCGGTAATAGCCACCACCGGAGTCCACGAACTGCCACTGCTGCTGGTTGCCGTTGTTGCGTGACCACTGGGTGATCCGCGCACCGTCGTTCGTGGCCAGGTTGTAAACGTCCAGGACCTTGCCGCTGTTGCGGTTGACCAGCACGTACCACGCGTTCGTGTCGACCGTGGCCGCCGCTGCGGGTGTCGACACCGCCACGGCGGCTGCGCTACCGGCCACCACCGCCGTCACACCGGCGGCGGCGACTCGCAGCAGCCATCTACGTGGCCGCGCGGGCGGCATGAGAGATGGCGACCTACCAAAGGCAGACATGTTCCTCCTTCAATGACCGAGACTCGACCGGCCTACCCCGAGGACAGCGGAGTCGTCGAGTTACCCGCTCGCTTCTGTTAGCGTTAACATGGATGTCCGCATGTCCCCGCGCACGCCTGGTCCACCGGCTCGACGAAGCAGGCTCGCCCGGTAAGCCGTAGGCATCGTCGTCCTTGACCATCGACTGTGGGCGATAACATGCCGTTCGTCAAGACGTAATGTCTCGGAATCACGAGACTGGGACGTGCCGGATTTATCCGACAGATGTCCCGGTCACCCGGGCGATGCGACCACCCCGTCAAACCCGCTCACCCCGCAGGCCGGGCTTTCCGGACGAGCAGCCACGGACCGCCCAATGATGGCGTTAACATCGATGCCGCCCCATGCGAGAGGTACGCCCGCCGTGGCCAGGCCGGTGACCGTCGGCCCTCGACGGCGCAGCTGCGGCGGCAGCGGCGGTCAACCGGGTCCGCGCACCACCGGAGCCGGGATCTCGACGACGGGAACCGTCAGCCCTCGATCGACGGCCGGTCACTGTTGAGGTGGAAGGCTCGCTCCTCGGCCTCCTGACGGGCCGCCAGGAAATCGCGCTGCCAGTCCGGAGCATCGTCCGGGATGCGGGCGACCACGTGTTCACCGTGCATCCGCCCGTCCGCGTCGATCAGGGTGACACCGACGACGGTGTGTCCACGGCCGGGTATGGAGTAGTGGCGCACCACCCAGCGGGCGGACATCTGCGCCGCATGACGTCGACGCCGAGCCCCGCCCGTCACCGCCACGGACACCAGCAGGACGGCGGCCAGCACGACGACGAGGATGACCAGGAACGCGATGATCCGCACCCACCAGAGGCTACCTCGCGGCGACGAGGAGGTCGGGCTCAAGCCAGGCCCGTCCTCGGACGCGTCGACTCCGACCCGGCAGACCAGCCCGGGCCGGAGCCGAACCGCAGCCGGCCGCTGGATCAGACGATGTTGATGTCGCTGCACCACATGTAGGTCTGGTCCATGTGCGACGCCTTCCAGATCACGAAGAGGACGTGGTGTCCGGAGCGCCCGGAGGTCGAGACGTTGAACGAGATGTTCTGCGTCGGGGCGTACCGGCCGGTCTGCGTGATCAGGTCGATGTTGCCCCAGCCGACGCGCTGGTTGTTGACGTTGAACCCTTGCCGGGTCAGGTAGACCCGGAAGAAGTCAGCGCCGTGGCTGGCCTGGTCGTAGAACTGGAGCGTGAAGTTGCGGCTCACGGTGGTCGCCTTCCAGGCCCCCGGCTGGTTCAGGGCGTCGTTCCTGGAAAGGGCGTTGCTGCAGAGCTGCCCGTCCGGCGTGCGGGCCTGGTACTGCCCGCCAAGGCCGTCCCGCAGTTGGCTCATCCAGTTCCACATGGTGTCGGGGTTGGCCTGGAAGGCCCGATAGCACATCGGATCCTGCGTTTGCATCGCCGGGTCCATGTGCCGGTGGCCCCAGTTCTGCCAGCACTGGTAAGCGCGGGTGGCAGGGTTGATGACGGTGCCGTGGGCCTGGGCAGCGCCCGCCCAGGGCAGCATGCCAACCACCATGGTCAGCGCCAGGATCAGCGCCCGGAGGGCTGGCCGGGATCGCCGGCCGGATCGGTGGGGATGGTGTGATCGCACGGTGCATCCTCCATTTCTGAAAACGCTCACCGGGACGAGTTTGGGAGCGCTTCCAGCAGTATCACACCAATCGGATTATGTATCAATGATCGTCTATTGATATCAGTTGTCGAACTTTACTTCGATCGTCGTTTCTTGATCGGCATGCCGCCACCGCCCGGACCACCCCGCGAACCCGAACACGCGCCCTCGATCGACAGTCGGCCGACTCCGGACTCCGCGACCAGGCGGACCCGTCGCCGATCCACGACACCCTTGACACCAAGGGTGAGCCAGGACACACTACGCCTGCTAATTCGATTTAGCTTCCACTTCACCGGCCAGCCGTCCACGACGGACACCGCGAAGCGTGGACGGAAGGAGGTTCGTCGCGTCCGGGTCGGACCGGATCCCCCGTGCGCCCCGCGAGACCACAGAGGAGTACCCCAGATGAGAAGAACGATCGGGAAGCGCAGGCTCAGCCGCGCGATCTCGTTACTCACGATCATGTCCCTCGGCGCGGGTGCCAGCGCCACCATCGCCCCGCCAGCCGCAGTCGCCGACGCGCACGGGATCGTGGCGGGTGCGACCGTCAAGGCGGATCGTGGCTCACCGACCGGTTACACCGTCACGTTCGTCTACCACAACCCCAACGCGACACAGGTCCGCCTCGCCGGTGACCTGACCCTGCTCGACCTCGCCACCGGCAACACCCGGTACCAGCCAGAAGAGTGGCAGCCGGGCCGGTACCACGCGGGAGGTACCGAGTTCACCAGGGACATGACGAAGGACTCGGAGGGGTACTGGTCGGTCTCACTCCCGCTGCACGCCGGGAGCATCAGCTACTGGTACCGGGTGTGGGACCCCACCCAGGGCTGGGAGAACAAGCGGATCTGGGATCCCGCCTCGACGAACCCCCGGCCGCCCGGCGAGTCGTCGTTCCGGGTCAGGAACAACGACGTGCTCGATGCCGTGTACGTGCCGTACGACGAGAAGCAGAACGATCCGGTGCTCAAGGAACGTGCGGAGTACGAACTCCCGATCGCGGATCCCGAGAAGCGGGGCACCGTCACCTACATCCCGTACACCACGATCCTCGGCGACAGTGGCCACTACCTCGGGGTCTATCTGCCGGCCGGCTATGACGCCGAGCGCGAACAGCCGTACAAGGTGGCGTACCTCGCCCACGGCATCTTCGGCGACGAGACCGACTTCATGGTCCCGGCGAACGTCCCCAACATCCTGGACAACATGATCGCCAAGGGTGAGATCGAGCCGACCGTGGTGGTCACCATGGGGAACCACTTCACCGGCACCAGCCTCGGCTTCGGCTCGTACAACCAGACCAACGCCGCCAACAACCTGGTCCAGACGATCCTTCCGCTCATCGAGGAGAGGTACAACGTCTCGACCGAGCGGGATGGTCGCGCCTACGCCGGGTTCTCCTACGGCGGAATGACCGGTGCCCACGTCATCAGGGGCTACCCCACCACCTTCGCGTTCTACGGACACTTCTCCGGTAACCCGTCGCTGACTGCCCAGGACTACGACAACGTCGCGGCGGCGGTCGGGGAGAACAACCTCTTCGTGTTCCTCGGCAACGGTGTGTTCGAGGGCAACCTCAACGCCCAGAACGCCATCGCGGACAACTTCAGGGCTCGGGGGTACGACGCCGCGACCACCCAGGTTCCCGGCGCGCACGACGGGATGACGGCGAGCCAGCTGTTCACGATCTTCGCCCGGGACCACCTGTGGTCGGGAGTCGACACCGTGACGGTGACGCCCGCCACCGACAACCTGACGCAGGGCTGGAACTGGGTCAGGCAGTTCAACGCCACGGTGACCACCAACGAGGGGGTGAGCCCCGCGGTGACGTGGTCGGTCCAGGGCGCGTCCTCGGCGGACACCACCATCTCTGCGGACGGCCTGCTCTCGGTGGCCGCCGACGAGACCGCGTCGTCGCTCACCGTCGTGGCCACGTCCGTGGTCGACCCGACCAAGGCGAGCTCGGCCCAGGTCACCCTGGCACCCCCGGGCACGGCCAGGACCGTGGTCAAGGCCAAGGCCACACCGGCGTCGATCGTCCAGGGTGGCACCTTCGAGTTGCACGTCGATCTGCGGGCGCAGACCCAGCACAAGAAGGCACCGACGGTGACCGGCGAGATCGCCGTCACCTTCGGCGGCACCACGCGAGTGGTTCCGCTGGCCGGCGGCGAGGCGGTCGTCAGCCTGCCGACCGCCGGGCTGGCGACCGGAGGGTATCCGGTCCACGTCGCCTACTCCGGTGACCGGGACTACGCGCCCACCGCCGCCGTCCACCAGCAGCTACGGGTCCGCTAAGCAGCCGACCGCCGGGAGCCCGACACCGACCGGTGTCGGGCTCCCGCTCGGTTGACGAAAATCCGATCAGGTCGCGGTGCAGGTCAGCGTCGGGACGGCGTTGCTGCCGTTCCAGTTGCCGAGGAATCCGAAGGTGGTGCTGGCTCCGGCACCGAGGGAACCGTTGAAGGAGACGTTCGTCGCCGTCACCGTCGAACCGCTGGCGGTGATGGTCGCGTTCCACGACTGGCTGATCGTCTGGCCGTTGGCGAAGGTCCAGGTCACCCGCCAACCGCTGATCGGGGACGAGCCAGCGCTGACCCGTACCTCACCCTGGAACCCGCCCTGCCACTCGTTGACGACGCTGTAGGTCGCCGTGCAGCCACCCGCTCCGGGCGGCGGAGTCGTCGGGTTCGGCGGGGGCGTGGTGGGGTTCGGCGGCGGGGTGGTGGGGCTCGGCGGCCATCCAGGGCCGCCGGGCGGCCAACCCGGACCGCCGGGCGGCCAGCCGACCAGACCGCCACGGTACTCCCCAGCGACGACGGTCATCAGCCGGGTGGCACCCGCGATGCTGCCGCCGGTGGTGGCCATGCCGCCGATGGTCGTGCCGGTGAGGCTGCCTCCCAGGTAGACCTCGTAGGTCTGCCCGTGCTGGATCCGGTTCGAGGAGAAGACCACCTCCCGGAAGTTCTTGGGGGCTCGGTAGGAGACCAGCACCTGACCGCCGGAGACCAGGTGGAGCAGGGTGCCGGCCGGTTGGCCACTGGACAGTTGCGGAGCGACCCAACCCTGACCGGTGGTCGGCGGCAGGCTCAGCACCGCCATCGAGGTCGATCCCGCTCCGAGGACCGTGCCGCCGTTGAAGTACACCGGGCCGTTCGAGTCGATCGCGCCCTCACCGGGGCTGCCGGTGCTCGGCCCACTGACCACGACCGTTCCGCCGGCGAAGGTCACCGTGCCGTTGGAGTCGATGCCGTCGATGCTGGAGTTGACCAGGGTGGTCCCGCCGGTGAACCGGATGAACGCGTTCGGCGCCACGTCGAAGTCGCCGTACCCGTCCTCGACGGCGTTGATCGCGTCGTCGCTGGCGGTGACGTCGACGGTGCCGCCGCTGATGGTGATCTGCCGGCTCTCGATCCCCTCGTAGGAGTTGGTGACAGTGACGGTGCCGCCGGAGATGGTGACGGTGTTCTCACCCTTGATCGCGTCGTCACCCGCGTTCACCCGGACGGAGCCGTTGGTGATGGTGAGCCGTCCCCGGTCGACATCGCTGTCGGTGGACTTGATGCCGTCGCCGCCAGCGGTCACGTCGATGGTGCCGCCGTTGATGTCGAGAAAGTCCTTGCCCCGGATGCCGTCGTCCACGGCATTCACCGTGATCGTGCCCGACTCGATGACCAGGCCGTCCTTGCTGACGATGCCGTCGTACGCGTTGCCTCGCACGACCAACGCGCCGGATCCGTTGATCCGCAGGTCCGACTTGCTGAACAGGGCGGCGTCCGGCTCGTCGGTGCTCGGGTCCGGGTAGACGTAGTTCGTCGCGTCGGAGAGTCGGCTGGTGGTGCCGGCGGCGAGCGTGATCACCACCTCGTCGGCGTCGCTGACCTGCAAGGGCGCATTGGTCGAGTTGGAGATGGTGGCACCATTGAGGATCAGGTTCACCTCGCCTGAGGCAGCGGTGTCGACGTTGACGTAACCGTCGTTGAGGGTGCCGCTGATCTCGTACGTGCCTGGCGCGGTGATCGTCACGGCGCGCCCGGCGATGTTGACGTCGGCGCTGGGACTGGTCGCACTTGCGCCGGTCAGTGTGATGGGTACCGTCGCCTCTGCGGTGGCTGGTGCCCCCAGCGGACCGACGATCAGTGCGACCGCGAGCCCGGTGGGGAGAATGGCTCTCAGCGGGATGCGTTTCATGGCTCTGTCCTGACTCCGGTGGGTTGGACGGAACGCGCGCGATGGACGGAACGCGCGCCTGAACACATCGGCGACTATAGATGAAGGTCAATGGGGCTTGGGAGAATCGTCCACATTGTGGCAACGCCCTCCCGATGACGAGCGCAAACACGTCGAGCGATGGCCGAGTAGGCAGCCATCGCTCGATGAAGTCGGGTTCGCTATCCGAACGGCTACTCGCCGGATCGGGTGACGTGATCAGCTATGAAACGGCATGCGACCGAAACTCCTGTCGTACCGATGCCACCGGGACAATCGATGATCGACGGGAATCGCGGCTCTCGCCGATATCGCTCAGCGACTCCTCTTCGCGGCCCTCTTACGCGGCGGCGTCAACAAGTCGGCAATCGCGGCAATGGCGGACGGCACCAGCCGGTAGTACGCCCACACACCGCGCTTGTCCCGCTCGAGCAGGCCAGCCTCGGTGAGGATGCGCAGGTGATGGCTCACGGTCGGCTGCGAGAGCCCGAGCGGAGCGGTGAGGTCACTCACCGAAGCCTCCCCGTCGGGAGACGACTGGATCAGACTGAGCAGTCGCAACCGAGCCGGGTCGGCGAATGCCTTCAGCACCCCCGCGAGCCGCTCCGCATCCGCGGGCTTGATCGGCTCGCCGGAGAGGGGCGAAATGGCCGGCGTCGTAGTCTTCACGGTTCCCACATCTTGCATCGTTGCAGCATCATCGCCGTTCGGCGGTGAAACGAGTCCTGTATCACCGTGAATTGTGCGACCGTCCGCGCCGGTGGCGATGGATGCGCTCACACGGTGACCACGACCTTGGCGCGGGCGTGCTCGGTCTCGACGTACCGGATCGCCTCCGGCACCTCGCCCAGTCGGTAGGTCCGGTCGATGACCGGCGTGAGCCTGCCGGACTCAGCCATCTCCCGCAGCGTGACGAGGTGCCCCCGGCCCGCCCTCGCGGACGGCGCGACGATGCGGTGCCTGACGAAACGCGCCACGATCGGTCCGCGGAGCAACAGGCCCATCGGCCCGAAGACGCTGCCGCCGCTGAACACGCCTCCCCCGGACAACAGGAGCGACCCGTCCGGGGTGAGGACCCGTCGAAGATCGCTCAACGACCGGTTGCCGACCAGATCGAGCAGCACCTCATAGCGGCAGCCGGTGCGGGTGAAGTCCTCCCTGGTGTAGTCGACGACATGATCGGCGCCGAGGGAACGGACCAGGTCGACGTTGCGGGTCCGGCACACCGCGGTCACCTGCGCGCCGTACGCCTTGGCCAACTGGACGGCGAAGGTGCCGACCCCGCCGGACGCCCCGTTGATCAGGACGTGCTGCCCGGCCCGGAGTCCGGCGGCGTCGCGCAGGCAGACCAGGGCGGTGGTACCGGCCAGCGGGACGGCGGCGGCCTGCTCGAAGCTCAGGTTCGCCGGTTTCATCTCGACCAGGTTCTCGGCCACGCAGAGGTACTCGGCGAACGCGCCACCAGCCGGACCGGCCTCGCCGTACACCTCGTCACCGGGGCTGAACCGGGTCACCGCGCGGCCGACCGCTTCGACCTGGCCGGCGAAGTCCTGGCCCCGGACCATCGCAGCGGGCCGACGGAGCCCGAACGACAGCCGGGCCAGGTACGGGTCACCGCGCACGGCGTGCCAGTCGTACGCGTTGACCGAACTCGCCCTCACCCGGACCAGCACCTCGTCGTCGCCGGGTGTCGGGGTGTCGACCTCACGCAGCCGCAGCACGTCAGGGGGCCCGTACCGGTGCTGCACGATCGCCTTCATCGGATTCTCCTCGCCGTCGGATGTCGATGCGCTGCGACCGAGCATGTCGGCCGGGACCCGGTGGAGGCGTCGGCACGGCGGCGGCACCGCCACTACTCCCCAGGCGGCAGCGCGACGGCCCGGCTACGCCACCAGGCGTACGCCGAATCGCCTCCGTCCGGGGTGCCACGATCGACGTCGACCGGCCTACAGTGCCGGCATGAGCGGGTCGAGCCCCGATGCCGGACCGGCATCGACCAGCGAACGGGCGACATCGCAGCCCGGCCCCGGCCTGGCGGTGCTCACCGCGCTCGGTCAGCCGGTCGGCACGGCCGTCATCGCCGGCTGGCAGCACACCGGCGTCGGCTTCATCGGGTACGCGCTGCTCGTGTTCAGCGGGTTGGCACTGGCCGACCGGCACCGTTCTCCGCGACGGAACTTCCTGATCGTGGTCGCCGCGACCCTGGCGTACCACCTGCTGGACCGGCCGGTCGGGGTGACGTTGCCGGCACCGATGATCGCCGCTGCGGCGGTCATCGCCGCCGGTCACCGGTGGCTGGTGGTGACGACGGCCGCCGGGGCGTACGCCGGTTGGGTGGTGGTCAGCGACGCGACGGCGCGCCAGGCGCTGGTGGCGCTGGCGCTCGTGGTCGGTGCCGTCCTGGTCACCGAGGTCGGTGCCTTGATCGCCGGTAGGATCCACGACGCCGCGGCGGAGCGACGCCGACTGTCCGAGGAGCGGCAGCGCCGTCGAGCCAGCGAGCAACGGCTGCTGATCGCCGCCGAGCTGCATGACGTGCTCGGTCACCACCTATCGTTGATCAACGTGCGGGCCGGCGTCGGGCTGCACCTGATGGACCGCGACCCGGAGCAGGCGCGGGCGGCACTCGACGCGATCGCGCAGTCCAGTGCGGAGGCGCTGCGGGAGGTCCAGACGGTGCTCAACACTCTCTACCCGACCGGCGAGGCCGCGCCGCGAGCACCCACCCCCGGGCTGAAACGACTCGCCGAACTGACCGAGGCCGCCGCGCTGCCGACCCGGACCGTGGTCGACGGCCCGGCCCGGCCGCTGCCCGCCGCCGTGGACCGGGCCGCGTACCGGATCGTGCAGGAGGCGCTGACCAACATCCGCCGACACGCCGGACCGGGTGCCGCCGCCAGCGTCACCATCCGGTACCAGCCGGAGGCACTGGTGGTCGAGATCGACGACGATGGTGGCGGCGTACGGCATCCGCGGCCGACTCGCGCCGGCAACGGCATCACCGGGATGCGGGAGCGCGCTGCGGCACTGGGTGGTGAGCTGACCACCGGCCCGGCACCGGACGGCAGCGGCGGCTGGCGGGTGCGGGCCGTCCTGCCGTTGGGCGGCGACCAGACGCGGGAGGCGACATCGTGATCCGGGTACTGCTCGTCGACGATCAGGTGTTGGTCCGGGCCGGATTTCGCGCGTTACTGGATGCCGAGCCGGACATCACCGTCGTCGGCGAGGCCGGTGACGGCGCGCAGGCCGTCCGGCTGGCCCGGCAGACCGTTCCGGACGTGGTCCTGATGGACATCCGGATGCCCGGCGTCGACGGGCTGGCCGCCACCCGGCAGATCGCCGCCGATCCGGAGCTGGCCGGGGTACGGATCGTCGTGCTCACCACCTTCGAGCTGGACGAGTACGTCGGCGAGGCGCTGCGCGCCGGTGCCGCCGGGTTCCTGGTGAAGAACACCCAACCGGCCGAGTTGCTCCAGGGCGTACGGGTGGTGGCCGCCGGAGACGGGCTGCTGTCGCCGAGTGTCACCCGGCGGGTGATAGAGCAGTTCGCCGCCAACACCGCCAGACCTGCCGCACCCGCACGGCTGGCCGAGTTGACCGAGCGGGAACGCGAGGTGGTCGCCCTGGTCGGCACCGGGCTGTCCAACGACGAGATCGCCGCGCGGCTGGTGGTCAGTCCGGCCACGGCCAAAACGCACGTGTCCCGGGCGATGATCAAGCTCGGTGCCCGCGATCGCGCCCAGTTGGTGGTGTTCGCGTACGAGGCCGGCCTGGTCCGCCCCGGCTGGCTGCCCTGAAATCGGACGCGACCGACGAGCGGAGCCGGCGGTCCGTCACCCGGCGGGCGGCGGGCACGGCGCGCGCCGTCGGCGGGCCGGCGCGTGGCGCGCCGACCCGCCGAGGTGCCCGGCTCCGATCAGGTTCAGCTTCCGGTGCAGGAAACGGTGGCTCCGCTGCCGTTTCCGGCGCCCTGGAATCCGAAGTTGGTGGTCTGCCCGGCCCCCAGTTGCCCGTTGTAGCTCTGGTTGACGACGGTGATGGTGCCGCTGGTGCCGCTGGCGACGCCGTTCCACATCGAGCTGACCGACGCTCCGCTCGGCAGGTTGAGGGTCACCCGCCAGCCGGTGAGCGAGTTGCTTCCGGCGGTGACATTGACGTTGGCGACGAAGCCCTCGTTCCACTGGTCCTGCACCGTGTAGGTCGCGGTACAGCCTCCGTTGCCGGGCGGCGGCGTCGTCGGCGGCGGAGTGGTGGGTGGCGGCGTGGTGGGCGGTGGAGTAGTGGGCGGCGGGTCGCCGTCGAGCGTCAGGTTCTTCTGCTGGACGCTCCACTGGGTGCGGCACAGGCCACAGTCAGGGCCGACGAAGGTGGTCCCGGCGGCGATGTCGCCCTTGAGCCGCCACTTGAGGTAGAGCACCGCCACGCGACCGAACTCGCCGCCGTTGGGCTGGTCGTAGGTGCCGCCGTGCCCGACGTTGAGGTTGCCCATGAAAGCTGGCAGCCCGGCCGGCAGCTTGCCCCAGTCGTCCATGGCGTTCGGGTAGGCGATGTCGCTGGGCCCGCCGATGAAGTAGGCGATCGGCTTGGTCAGCCGGTGGAGCTGGTAGTCGTCGGCGTCGTTCAACAGACCGCTGCTGAAGATGCCGGTCGTGGTGACGCGTGGATCGTTGGAGACCGCGTACGCCTCCAACCCGCCGCAGGAGAAGCCGGCGACGGCGATCTTGGACGTGTCGAGTTTGCCGTAGTACTTACTGCCCTGCCGGGAGTTCTCCGCGACAGCCCAGTCGATGGACTGGGTGAGCATCTGGGCGTTGGTGGAGCCGGAGCCGTTCGGGGCCCCGTTGGCGATGGCGAGGAAGCCGTGCGAGGCGATCTCCCGGAGGAAGTTGCCCTGCGACAGGCCGTTGGCCGAGCAACCGCCGTTACCCCAGACGAGGATGGGTAGGCGCTCGGCCGGAAGGGTCTCTGGTCGGAAGATGGTGTGGTTGGCCAGGCTGGCCGAGGTCTCGTAGTCGGCGGGGTAGGGACCGGATCCGCCGATCGCGGCACCGGCGGGGGTCGCGCCGAGCGCCACGATCACGGCGGTGGCCGGGACGATCGCGGCCACCAGTCCCGCGCAGACCTTCGCTCTCCTACTCATTCACCCTCCAGCGGATGTCGGGACGGCACTCCCTGCGGTGGTGGTGGTGGTGTCTGTTCAACCGCGCCCTGACCGACGTGGCCAGCGCTGGCCGACAGGTCGATCCGATGCGGGCGCGTGGACCGCCCGGCCACGGTCCCCACAAACGTCCGGCGGGAGCTATGTGCAGTTACTATCACTCCCGCAACGAAAAGTGTCAATGATTCGGCCGACGACTCGACCATCCACGGTGGTCAGTCGGTGATCGACGAGCGTCCACGCTTTCCGCCGGTCGGCTCGGGCCGGGAGGGATCGTTCGACGCCTGGAAGTACGTGATCCACGAGGCCGCGTCCGGCCAGTACGGAGTCGCCACCTCGATCAGCCGCGACTGCGCGAGCGCCCCGAGCGTGGAGTGGATCTCAAGGAATGTCTCCCTGGCCTGCTGCCGGGGCCACGGCTGCGGCAGCAGGTGGTGCGGCAGGTCCGGATCCGTGTCCGGAAACTTGCGCCAGGAGTCCATGGCGGAGGTCCGGGCAACCAACGCCCTGGCCGCGTCCACCTCGCCGTTGCGGGCGGCCACCCGCAGCCCGGCGTACCGCTCGATGAAGGCCGAGTAGTCGGCGGCGAGCGCGTCCAGGTCGTACGCGGCGGCCGGGCCGTGGGGTCCGGACTCCTCATCGAAGCGGACACGCATGATCGACCACCGCGCGCTCTCGACCCGATGCAGCAACTCGTCAAGGGTCTTCTTGACCACCGAGGTATCGGATCCCGGCCGGATCCACACGCTGTCGTACAGACCGACGAACCTCAACGCGCTCAACGACCGGCGTACGGCATGCCGGGCCGCCTGCCCGGAACTCGGAATGGAGAAGGACGCCATCACCCAGTCGCCGGTCCACTGCGGCGAACGGGCACCGAAGTTCAGGAAGTGCTGCATCCGGGAGCGGTGCTTGGCGATCGCCTGGGCGGTGAGGTGATAGACCGGCGGGCGCTCGTTACCCCGCGTCGCGATGAGTCCCCGCTTGACCAGCCGGGACAACGCCGCACGAGCACTGGACTCACTGATCCCGAACTCGCGCAGGATCGCGATGACCGCCGCCGACGGCAGATCGGCCGCCGAGGAGTCGAGATACTCACCGAGCAGGGTCGTCAGCAGATGTTGCGGGCTGGAACCGACCTGGGCCCGGGGGATGCGGACGTCGTCGGCGGGCTCCTGCGCGTTCACCTCACCAGACTGCCTCACCACCGGGCGCAGGTCCGCCTCGGACGCTAAGCCGTCCTGCTCGACGGGCGGCGCTCAGTCTCAACCTGATCGATGACCCATGCCGCGTTGATGAGGCCGATGTGGGACAGCGCCTGCGGGAAGTTGCCGATCTGGCTGCCGTCGCGACGGTCGATCTCCTCGGACAACAGGCCGACGTCGTTCATCCGGGAAGTGACGCTGTCGAAGATCTGTTTGGCCGCATCGAGCTGTCCACCCAAGGCCAGCGCCTCGGCCAGCCAGTACGAGCAGGCAACGAAGGCTCCCTCGTCACCCGACCCCGTCCAACGTTGCACGAGACCGTCCCGGCTCAGGTCACGCTCGATGGCCCGTACGGTGGCGAGGACCCGGTCGTCGTCACCGGGCAGGAACCCGAGGAGCGGCATTCCGAGCACGCCGGCGTCGAGATGGTCGGACCCGAACGCGCCGGTGAAAGCCTCGCTCGACGCGTGCCAACCCTCGTTGAGGATGGCCGCACGGAGCTCGTCGCGGGCCTTCGACCATCGCGGGACCTGCTCGGCGGCGTCGAGCGCCGACGCCAGCTTGACTGCCCGGTCCAGCGCCACCCAGCACATCATCTTCGAGGTGAGGTAGTGCCGTTCGCCATCGCGCCCTTCCCAGACGCCGGCGTCGGGCTGCCGCCAGGTATCAGCGGCCCGGTCCGCCAGGGACCGCAGGAGACCCGCGACGGCGGGCGACAGGTCCGTCACCTGGTCCCGCAGGACCCAGGCGCACTCAAGCACCTCCCCGGGAACGTCGAGCTGCTTCTGTCGCCAGGCGTCGTTGCCGACCCGCACCGGTTGGCTGGCGCGATAGCCCTCCAGGTGCGGCATGGTGTGCTCGGTCAGGTCACGCTCACCGCCGGCGCCGAACATGATCGGCAGATGCTCCTCCGGGTGCACCGACCCCACTGACGCGGCTAGCCAGTCGAAGAACCGGCGTGCCTCGTCTGGACAGGCGGCGACCCACAGCGCCTTGAGGGTGAAGCTGCCGTCGCGGAGCCAGGCGAACCGGTAGTCCCAGTTCGCCACACCGCCGACCTTCTCCGGCAGCGAGGTGGTGGCTGCCGCGATCACCGCGCCGGTCGGTTGGTAGGTCAGGGCCTGCAGAACCAGGGCACTGCGGCGGACCTGCGCCCGGTAGGGCCCGTGATAGCTCTGGTGGAGCTGTTCCCAGGACTGCCAGCCGGCGATGGTCTCGCGTAGTGCGGCGCGGCCGTCCAACGGAACGATCTGCGGGTCGGCGGACCGTCGGTGGTGCAGCGCGAACACCGCGCTCTCGCCCTGATCGAGAGCGAACCGTCCAGTCACCGTCGGACCGTCGAGGGTGAGCTCACGATCGCTGGTCAGCACCAACCGGTCGGCACCTCCGGATATCTCGATCCCCACCGGCGTTTCGGCGACCGTGGGTGTGATCAGCCCGTATTCCGGGCGGGCCGCGATTTCGACCACCACGTCCACCGTGCCGGCGACCACCTCGACCTGCCGTAGCAGTACATGCGGGGAGGTGAAGCCGATGCCATGGCCGCGTTCTCCGAAACCGAGGCTGAGGGCGTCGGTCAGCCGCAGCACCCCGTCCTGCGAGTGGAAGTCGGTACGCAGCACCATCGTCCCGTCGACGTACTGACGGGTGGTCGTGTACGGCCCGGAGGGCCGGATCGTCCAGTAGCCACCGGCCGTGCCGAGCAGCCGGGCGAAGACGCTCGGCGCGTCGAATCTGGGCGGACACCACCAGTCCACGGACCCGTCCGAGGAGACCAGTGCCGCACCCTGACAGTCACCGAGCAGCGCATAGTCGGAGATCGCAGCCACGCCCACGGCTACCCGCGCTGGTGATCCCTACGCCCGGCGGTCGAGTGCCGACCGCAGGCGGCGGATGAGGGTCTTGCGGTCCTTGCCCGCGCTCTCCGCGCGTAGTGCCGCCCGGAGCTGACGGGTGTCGAGGTCCCGGACTCTGCGGACCGCCTCGGCGACCGGCAGGTCCGTCAGCGACACGGACGCCACGGCGTTGCGGCGCGCACGCTTGGCCGGGCCGGTGTTTGCGACGTACTGCTTGCCGGACTTCGACGCCTTCCGCTTCTTGACGTCGGTCGCCTGCCGCTGTTCCGGGGAGAGCTGCCGCCATGCCTGGTCAGGCAGGTAGCGGTCGGTCTCTCCGTCGTGTCGCGCCCGGGTACCACCCTTGCGGGTCCGCCACTTCTGGTCGCCCCACTGCTGTAGGGACTTCTGGCGCTCGTCCTTCGGCCCCTGATAGCCGCCACCGCGCTTCTGGTACTCCTTGGTGAGCAGTTGCGACTTACGCGCGGACCACTGCCCCGGACGGCCGCCCCGATCGGACGCCTTGATCTCTTCCTTGAGCTGTTCCCGCAGCTCAGGCTTCGTGTACCGCGCCATGCCCACCGGATACCCGCAGTCGCGCGCCCTAGTCACCGCTGCTGGCGGTCCTGCCGGGACTAGGGTTCAGTGCTCGGCGTCGGTGGCCGGCCGGGCACCGGCGATGAACGTGTCCAGCGCCGGCCCGTGCAGCACGCCACCCGGCACCGGATCACGTAGTGCCCGCACCACCAGTCGTGCCACCGGTAGTCGCTGCGGACGGGGTGCTGCGGCCAGCACGACGTTGCCGTACCGCCGGCCACGCAGCATCCTCCGGTCGGCGACGACGCACACATCGGCGAAGACCGTCCGCAGGGTGGCCGCCTGCACCCGGGTGGTGACCAGCGGCGGCAGGTCGGCGACGTTGACCAGGTAGAGACCGCCGGGTCGCAGCACCCGGGCGACCTCGGTCACGAAGCCGAGGGCAGCCACGTGGGGCGGCATCCGGGCCGCCCGGTAGATGTCGGCGAGCACCAGGTCGTACGCCTCGGCGGGGGCGGCGCGGACCGCCTCCCGGGCGTCGGCGACGTCGATCTCGACACCGTCCGGTCGTGGCGGGAGGGCCTGCTCCACCAGCTCCACCACGGCCGGGTCCCGTTCCACCACGAGCTGCGCCGATCCGGGCCTGGTCGCGGCGACATAGCGCGGCAGCGTCAGCGCGCCGCCGCCGAGATGCAGGACGTCCAGCGGCTCGCCGGCCGGCGCGGCGAGGTCGACGACGGCGGCCATCCGCCGGACGTACTCGAAGTGCAGGTAGGTGGGATCGACGATGTCCACGTACGACTGCTCGACGCCCCCGGCCAGCAGCGTTCGCCCGTTCGGTCGGGCAGGGTCGACGGCCAGTTCGAGGCGGTCGTCGGCATCCATGAGCAGGCAGGCTAGTCGGCAGCGCCGCCGACCAGCGAGGTGGGCGCGGCGACCCGCGTCACCGGGCGTGGCGGGTTCCATGACACCGAGCATCGACCGAAAAACTATCGGTCGATGCCCGAAACTACCGTTGAAAACCCGGGAGTCTTCTGCAAGCCTGAAAGGCATCGATCGATGTGATCGCTAACATGCTCTTTCAGCTCCTGGAGGCGCCTGACTCGACCATCAGCCTACCCCCACGTGCCAGCTGACCGTCTTCACCACCTGGGAGCCCACCGCCCGCAACCGTCTTCCGGCGGACGACCGGCTCACACACCGCACCTCCACCTACTGGTCAAGCTGGTCTAACCGACTCGTCGGGTCCGACAGGGCTTCCGGCTGGGTCGGCAGAGCCAACCCTCGTGGGTTGCCGCCCTCCGGGCGGTCAGCCCTTTTCCGAAACAACCACCGAGATTCTCGTCCCCATGTGGAGGGTCACATGATCTCCCGAACCCGTCCCCCAAGACGTCGCCTCCGAGCGCTCTTCGCCTCCGGAACCGGCGCGATAGTTGCCGTTCTCACCGTGTCCATGCTGCCCACTCTCGCCCAGGCCGCCGAGTCGACCCTCGCTGCGGCCGCGAACCAGTCCGGGCGGTACTTCGGCGCCGCGGTTGCGGCGAACAAGCTGAACGACGGCACGTACACGACGATCCTGAACCGCGAGTTCAACAGCGTCACGCCCGAGAACGAAATGAAGATCGACGCGACCGAACCGCAGCAGGGCAACTTCACGTTCGGCAACGCGGACCGGATCGTCAACCACGCTCTCTCCCGGGGCTGGAAGGTCCGGGGGCACACCC
>NZ_VCJO01000034.1 GCF_009712475.1 Micromonospora sp. CP22 | reverse complement strand
CAACCGCCTCCACATAGGCCAATCACCCAGCATCATCCCAGCTCACTGGCTTGCCGAGCGAGAACGCAACGGCCCTGCCTGGCAAGTCGTCCGCCAGTTGAAGATCGTGGGTTGCCGGCTCGTCTACGCGCTGCCCAAGGCACGCAAAAACACGGGCATTCCGCTGCCCTCGTCGGTGGGTGCGGCCCTCGCTCGCCACCTGGAGAACTTTCCTCCCGTACCGGTGTCGCTGCCGTGGGAGGTGCCCGGCGGGTCTGTGGTGACGGTCAACCTGGTCGTCCACGGGCGGACGAACGTCGCCATGGACCGCCACACGTTCATCCGGGACTACTGGCGCCCTGTGGACTGCCGGCATCCAGCCTTTCCGGGCCACCGGGATGCACGCCTTGCGGCACTTCTACGCCTCGTGCTGATCGATTTCGCAGAGAAGCGTTGAAGCGCTGTCGGAGTACGAACTCGAACAGGTCCTGCGCCGCAGGTTCACGGATCCGCACCGGCGGCTGAACGGCGTCGACTGCTCCGGTAGGCAGCATGGCCGGCCCGTCGCCTGCCGCTACGCCAACGCACCGGCCGGGGCCGACCCTCGCCCCCGCAGGCGACCGCGCCGCAGCAGCCCGGCGCTGGCCACAGCAGCGGGCCGCACTCCGCCGGCATCACCTGGCACTCCCGCGCCGGACGCGTCGTAGCAGCCCCACCTTCCTGAGCCGGTCGGCGTGAGCCGACCCGCCGGTGAACCGTTCCCGTCGGTTCGAGGCCGTTCTCGGTCCCGGACCGCAGTCCCACCTCGTGCCTACGGGCCGGCTGGGGCTGCGGCCCCAGCCTGTCCGCCGCCACGTGGCGGAGACAGGAGGGCCACCATGGCCATGACAGCCGAGCAACGCGACGCGTTCCTCGAACGGACCAAAGCCGAGTTCGACGCCCGGCTGGCGCGCCTCGCCGCCGACCCCGCCGAGTGGGTCACCTTCATCGAAGAAGCGGCCGTCTTCGGCGCCCGCTACAGCCTGAACAACCAGTTCCTGCTCATGCTCCAGGCCGCAGAACGGGGCATCGAGCCCCGCTACTTCCTGCCTTACGGAAACAAGCAGGGCACGTCGGGCTGGAAGGCCCTCAAGCGGCACGTCCGCGAGGGCGAGACCGGGTTTTTCATCTGGGCGCCGGTCACCCGCCGCCCCAGCGAGGAGCAGGCCCGCGAGTGGGAGGCCGCCGGCCGCACAGTTCGACGCGACCCGGACGGCCGCCCCGCGATCCAGGTCGTCGGCTTCCGGCCCACCAGCACCTTCGACATCAGCCAGACCGACGGTGAACCCTTTGAGGTACCCACCGTGCGGTGCTGCCGCCAGGTGAAGGCCGCCGGCGGGAGGACCGCGCAGCTGCTCACCGGCGATGACCCCACCGGCGCCTACGATGACGTCGTCGGGCTGATCAGACAGGCCGGCTACGCCTTCGCACTCGTGCCTGCGGGCAGTGCGTACCTGGGCCGCGCGAACGGGGTCACCGTCAAGGGGACCGGTATGCAGGTGGTGCGGGTGCGCGACGACGTCAGCGACGCGCAGCGCATCAAGACCAGCCTGCACGAGTTGGCCCACATCCGGTGCGGGCACCTTGACGACCTCGACCGGCAGGAACTGCTGCACCGCGGCCGACGCGAGACCGAAGCCGAGAGCATCGCCCACCTGGTGTGCCGCGCGCTCGGCCTCGACACCCAGGCGTACTCCGACGCGTACGTGCTTGGCTGGGCCGACGGCGACCTCGCCCTGATCCGTGACTGCGCGCAGACCGTGCTGCGGGTGGCCAAGACGATCCTGCGCGACCTCACCCCAGACGACGACGCTGACCTCACCGAGGCCGCCGCCGAACCTGGGCTCGCAGCCGAGGTGCAGCCCGTGTGACCGGCCACCGCCGCCGACCGCGTCCTCTTGCACCGTTCGTCGACATCCCATCCCACGCCTGGCCGGCCGGCAGCGGAAGCACACCCGCCCGTCCGTCTGTCCGGCAGATCCTGCACTCCCCGCACGCGTTAGGAGCAATGACATGCTGTCCCCGCAGATCACCGTCGCGCTACCCGAAGTCGTCACCCGGATCGAGGAGAAAGCCGAGGATCTCGGCTGGGACGTCCCACCGGTCCTTTTCGCCCTGTTCCACCGCCAACTGGTCAAGGGCTCCCCGCTGCACCTGATCGAGGTGGAGGCCTCGCCGTTCGCCCTCGATCTGAAGCCCGGCTCGGACTCCAGTCTTGCTGGCGTGTTGAACCTGCTCGTCGGCTTCATCTCCATCCCCGAAAACGCCCCCGGGCTGACGGAATGGCTCGACGCCACGCATCGCACGTTCGTCGGGTACGCGTTGGTGTGTGAAGGCTTCCAGTACACGCCGTATGCCGACTACGCGTACGGCGACATCAACATGGTGCCGGCGATGGCCGACGCCGAGGTACGCATCGTCGTCGCCATCGACACCGACGGCCGCTGCTACGAGACCAGACGTGTCCGGGGCGAAGGTCCCCAGCCGATCACGGTCCACGACGGGCTCACGCCACAACTCCTGGCCGGCGCGATCCCCGACGTGCTGAGCCGACTGGTCACCGCAACCCACCACCTGTGACTGGCCACGCCCATCAAAGGCCGGTCTCCCGTCTCGTCCAGCGCCACCCGTCTCGGGTGGCGTTTCGCATGTCCGCCAGGAACTGCTCATATCTGAGGATCGCCGACCCGCGCACCGGCCGGTGACGCCGCGACACACGTCGTAGCCGGCCAGCCCGAAGGCCGCCTTACCTGACCCATGACAAAGCGGGTGGCCATGGGCTCTGCCGCCCACGACGGCGCGCACCACATCCGTCCGAACGGGCCGGGCCGGCACCCGACCAACGCCCGTGTGCCCCGAGCGGAACTGGTCGGGCCGCTCGGCCGGGCCGTCGGGCGGGTGCTGGCCCCGCTAGACGCCGCCCTCGACACCGGCGGCCTCACTGACCGGGGCGGGGTGCAGGTGCTGCGCCTGGCCTTCACCCTCGCCGACCTCGACGGCCGGCCCCTACCCGACGCGGGCCACATCACCGAAGCCCTCAACCTGCACCAAGGAGACAACCATGCCCGCTATCACTGACCCCACGATCGCCCGCGCCGTGCTGGCCCACCTGACCACGCCCGGCAACCGTCACATCCACGCCCTGGTGCAGAACGAGGGCCCGCCGACTGTCCTGTGCCGCCTCCTCACCCGCGACCTGCCCGCCGCCGCGATGCCGGCTCCCGTCGGGCATTTGCGCACCGTCGACGAGGGGCAGCTCGCCGAGGTGATTGTCGCCGACACCGCACGCCTCGGCGCGCGGATCGTGACGCCGAACGACGCGGAATGGCCCACGGTGTTGCGCGACCTTGTTCCCGCCCGTCACACCGCCGACGGCGTCGATCTGCCCGCGCCGCCGCTGTGCCTGTGGGTGCGAGCCGACCGGCCCCTGCCCGACCTGCTGCACCGTGCGGTCGCCGTCGTCGGCTCCCGCGCCTGCACCTCCTACGGCCAGCACGTCGCGACAGAACTCGGCCACGGGCTCGCCGAGCAGGGCTGGATTGTTCTCAACGTCGGCGGCTACGGCATCGACGCCGCCGCGCTGCGCGGCGCCCTCACGAGCCGACCCGACGCCGCCGTCGCGATGCCCGCCTGCGGGCTCGACCGGCTGCACCCCGCCGGCAACCGGCCGCTGTTCGACCGGCTCGACCTGATCAGCGTCTGGTCGCCGAGCAGCGACCCCAGCCGCATCCGAACCCTGCTCAACCAGACCTGGCTGGCCGCCCTCACCTGCGGCGCGGTCCTCGTCGAGGCGGCCCCCGGCAGGGGCCGTGGCATCCTCGCGCGGGCGCTGGCTCTGGGCAGACCGGCCATGGCCGTGCCGGGTCCGGTCACCTCCCGGCTGTCCGCCGGCTGCCACCAGGCGCTGCGCGAGGAGCCCCGCATCCGTCTGGTGTGCGACGCCACTGACGTCGTCGCGCACCTCACCAACCGCACCAGCCGAGCCGGGCAGCGCCGGGATCTTGCCACGACGTGGGAGCCGGGGTGGGTGGCGCTACCTGGGGTCGGCGGCCCGTACCCGGCGCTCGTGGCCGACCTGCTCAGCCCGCAGGGCTGGCCGATCGCCCGGTTCGGCACCGACGCGATTGTTCGGATCGCGGCCGACTGCGACGCGCTCGCCGCGCGGGTCGGTGAGTCGGCCGGCACCACCCGCATCCGCCTGGTCGACGGCACCGTCCACGTGAGTGAGCGGGCCGGCACGTCCACGGAGTCGACGAGCACCATCGCGGCCGACGCCGACGGCTACTACCTCCTTGACGGCTGGAGCTGGCAGGTCACCGACCCGCCCCTGGCGTGAGCAGTCCGCCTGAGCCGCCATCTGTCTGCCGTGCCCGGGGAGCGGCTGCGGCCCGTCCCGGGAACGGCAGGTGCTGCACCGGAACCAGCGCCTCAAGCCCGAGCCACACCCCCACAGTCAACCTGGAAGGAGCAAGGTGGACACATCTGAGGACTGGCGGGAAATCCTCGACCTCATCACTGCGTGGGGCGAGGCCAGCCGCCGCAACGACACGGCGCTGCCCACCGACGACGAACTGTGGGCACATGCCCGCCGTCACCGCACCCTCCGGCTGCCCGCGCAGGTCGACGACCTCATCGTTGACGACCTGCGGGACGCCTTCAACGCTGGCCGGCTGCCCCATCTGATCGACCTGGACGTCCTCGTCGCCAACCTGGCCCAGCAGGGCCGTCCGGCCCTGGTCGAGCACAGCGGCGGCAACACCGCCACCGTGCGCACCGGCAGCCGCTACACCGACCGCCCCGGCGACACCCGCTGGTCGGTGTCCGCCGGGCCGGGCTGGTTCGCCGCACCCGGCCGCCGTCGGCCCCTCGCGGACACCAGCGAGTTCACGATCGGTCCCCACGACGAGGACAGCTGGAGTGTCCTCGTGCCCGAGCACACCACCACCGCGCAGGTCACCGCGCTGGTCATCGCCACCATCGACGAGGTTGAGGCGCGGCGTGCCCGGCTGGCCGCCACCGCGTCGGCCGCCGCCGGCGCCGTGGTCAGGGTGGTCGCCGCACGGTACCCGGAACTCGGCCCCGCCGTGCCGGACCCCGGTCGCGAACTCGTCCGCGACGTCGGCGACCTCATCGCGGACTGGCTGCACGCCCGGGTGCCCGCCCTGCGGGCCGCCCCGCCCACCATCACCGACCAAACAAGCAGTCAGGAAGGGACAAGACCGTGACCCGACCCGTATGTGGCACCTGCGCCACCCCTGGCAGCGTTCGGGACGGCCGGCCCTGGTGCGGCACCTGCCGGATCTGGCTCGTCCTGCACGGGCCGACCGGCCAGTGGGTCAGCTATGCCGAACATACGTCACGGGACCGAGCCGCCGAGACGGCCCGGCTCATCACCGCCACCGCCCGGCAGGTCACCGAGCACCTACCCCGAGTCCACCGGATGCTCCCCAAGGGCTGGACGGCCAGACCCCATCAGGGTATTGACGATGCTCCGTACGCGATCGCCATCGACGCACCCGACGGAGTCATTGACGCGACAACCTACCTGCACCCACCCACCGACACCTCCGGCTGGCACGTGACCGTGCACAACCGGGTCACCGGAGTCGGCTTCCCCTCCTACACCGACGGCGGTGCCCGCGCGGCATCGTTCGACACCGTCGAGGCCGCCGCCACCGACGGGATCAGGCTGCTTTGCGGCGAGATCCACGATCTGGCCTCACGCCGGGCCCGCTGAGCGGGCAAACCTGCCCACAGCCCAGGGAGAGGATTCCGGCGCACCACCATTTTTGTGAGCACCACACCGCCGCTCCGCTGTCTGCTCGATGAGGCATCTCTGATTCCGTCACTGGGTCGTGTCACCACGCCGGGACGGGCGGGCGGATCCCTCACCTCGCGCAACTCCTGCCGGCGCTGCAGAAGGTCGACACCACCCACCTGGTCCTCATCGGCTACGGCCCCGACGAGGTCGTCGCACCTGAAGTCACCACCGGCCGGCACGTGTTCACCATCGCCGGGCTCGAGGTGCACGACGCGCTGCGGGTCTACGAAGGCCACTACTGGTCCTACCTGTGCACAAATGCCGACTGTTGCCCGCCGCAGGGAACACCGTTCGACCGACCTCGAACCCGCTCGCACTTGAAGCCATCGTCGGCGGATCCAGTCCGTTCCCCGACCGGGCCAGCGTCGCCGCCTCTATCGACGGTGTCGACGGCCCTCAGCGCGCGGCCATGGCCGCGGCCACCGCAGCGGCCCGTCATCGGTTCACCGACCTTCTCACCGACCGAACTGTCGTCGTAGCCGAAGGACGCGCCGTGCTGGCCCACGCCGCCATGCGTTACCAGGCTGGGCAACGCTGCAGCAACGACGAAGCCGCATGGCTGAGCGTCCTGCTCACCGTCTTGCCCGTGCGCGACCACGCCTGGGCCACCGCGACCCGCCAGCGCTGGCACCTGGCGCTGTGGCGAGATCTCACCCAGCGAGCCGAAACCCGATCTGGTCGACGACCCGGCCGCGCTGCTCGCCTTCACCGTCTGGCTGGCCGGTGACGGCGCACGTGCCAACTCGCCCTCGACCGCGCCCTCACGGCCGACCCGCACTACCGGATGGCGCTGTGGATCCGCCAGGCGCTACGCGCAGGCATCCCACCAGCCGCTCTCAGCGACTGGCCCGCCGACATCGACACCCCACCGGGCAGCCGAACCAGGAAGGACCCGTCATGACCGATCACCACAGCCTCGCCGACACCAGCGGCACACTGCCCGAGCAGACAGCGTGGACCGTCGAGCAGATCACCGACCTGCTGCACGCCGGGCTTCAGCAGAGCCCCGGTGTTATGCCGACCGGCACCGCCCTACGCGCCACCGCAGACCTCATCGCGCAGCAGGTGGCGCTCCTGCGCCGCGCCGACACCGACCTGATCACCGCGCTGCGCGGCGCGCTCACCCAGGCCGACCACACCCTGCGCGACAACAACGGCGCACTGGAATACCGCTACCAGCAGTTCGTCGACCTCGTCCGACGCTGGATCATCTGGGCGGTCAACACCGGCGCCCTGTCCGTCGCCGACGCCAACAACGCCCTGCACTACCTGACCATGCCGCCGCCCCTGCGCACCCACTTCGAGGCGACCGTCCACACCCCTTTGGCCGTCGACGTCGACGCCGCCACCACCGACGACGCCGTCGCCTCGTCACAGCAACTCCTGCGCGTCGACCTGCGCAGCCTCGATGCGGTCGTGCACCCCACCGAACCGTGGCAGCTTCGGCTACGCGTCCTCGACCAGCCCGCAACTCACCCCGACGAGCAGCAGTATCGGTACCGGGTGGTGTGGGTGGTGCCGCTGGTCGTCACGGTCAAGGCCCTCGACCACCGCGAGGCCATCCCCATCGCCGTCGACATGGTCACCGCCGACCTCGACCGCCTCGACGTCGCCCGGGCGCACACCGCCGACATCCGCGCCGTGGACATCGCACCGGTCCACCACAGCGACTACGACCCCACCACCGACTGACACCCCCCGCGGTCTGTTCCTGACCCCGGGTGACACACCGACAGGTGCTCCCCCTGGGCGCCGGAATCACACCCCATGCGGTGCCGGCGCCCCAGCGCCGGCACCGCACGTCTTGAGTGGAAGGCGCAACCTCTGATGCCCTCGACCCGCACCACCCACAGCCCGGCCGCCGGTCCCACCCGACACCACAACACCGGTCCTGCCGGTGTCGCGACATCCGGAAAGGGCCGCGACCCCGTTGACGGGCCGCACCACCGACGGGGGTGCCGCTGATGGACGGTCGTTTCCTCGCCGCCGGCATCGCCGTCGCGGTCGCACTCGCCCTCACCGACATCGTCCTGCGGCTGCGCGCCCGCCACGACACACCACGACGGTCACCAGGCGACCTCGCGATCACCGCCGCCGCCACCCTCACCACCCTCGGACTGGCCGGCATCGCCGGCGCCGTCAGCTACGACCATCTCCGGGAACTCGCCGAGTCCCGAGGCGAAACCGGCTGGCGAGCCCACGCCTTCCCACTGACCGTGGACGGCGTCGAAATCGTGGCGACCCTGACCATCCTGGCCGACCGACGCGCCAGCCGCCCCTCCACCTGGGTCACCTGGACCGCACTCGTCGCCGGCGGCATCGCCAGCCTCGGCGCGAACATCCTCGTCGCCCAAGACGACCTGATCGCCCGGATCATCGCCGGCTGGCCAGCCATCGCACTCATCGCCGCGATCAAAATGCTCTCCAGCATCCTCGAACACGCCCCACGACACGACACCCCACCCGACCGACACGCTCCCGCCCCCTCCCTTAACAGGATCGCGGAACCGGCCGATGCGCTCGACGACGCACCGACCGAGAACGTGCCGCGACACGAACCGCCCGCCACACTCGATGACCCGGCCGTGTCGCGACCCGACGACACCGACGGCGACACGCCAGCCGCCGACGACTGGCCGGTCACCCTCATGCGCCGCATTCCCGTCAACCCCGAGCCCTACCAACGCTGGCAGGCAGTCTGGGCTGACCTGAAAGCCGGCCACACCGACCTCAAAGATCTCGCCCGACGACACCACTTCGACGTGCGCTCCGTCCAAGCCATCCGCCGCGCCGGACAACTCGGCATCCTCGACCACCCCGACCCGCCCGCACGACGCCTCGCCGCACTCCCCACCGCCACCGGACACCACGAACCACCACCCCCGCCGGCCACCGATACCCAACCGGCCTCACCGTGACCGACCCCGCCGCCTCGGTAAACCGCCCCCACGTTCGTCGGGGAGCCGGGTTCACTGCTGACATCCGCCGCCAGCCGTGCACACGCCGAGCGGATCTCGTCTGCTGACCAACCCTCAGAGCACTGGCGTCGAGAACGGCGGGCACGTGACATCACGAACCGTCTTCCCGACGCCAGCGTCCATTCCCTGCTCGAACCGCTACTGACCTCACAGCCGCTGTAAGCCCCGCACTCGACCGTGCCGCAGATGCGGCCATTTTTTGTGCCCACAACCAGCAGCCACAAGCACCACAAACCACGGAAACCGCACCGAACAGGGCGGCGAAATCCTGCGATTGCCGCCCCCAGATCTGGAGGACCTTGTGACTGCGCCAGCAACCGCCTCTACCCGCGACCGCACGCCCGGGGCACGACGATGAGCCGCCGACTCGCCACTATCCTGTTCGCCGTCAGCCTCGCGGTGATCTTCACCTGTGTCGCCGGCACCAGCATCCTGGTCGGCACCCCCGCCATCAACTGCGCGCCCAGCCCCACCATCTCCCTACCGCCAGCCCCCGCCGGAGGGTGGCCCAGCATCGGCCGCTGGGACCGCGACCAGGTCAGCAACGCCGCCACCATCACCGCCGTCGGCGCCCGCGACGGCGTACCCGCCCGCGGCTGGGTCATCGCCGTCGCCACCGCCATGCAGGAATCCAGCCTGCGCAACCTCCCCGGCGGCGACCGCGACAGCATCGGCCTGTTCCAACAACGCCCAAGCCAAGGATGGGGCACCCCACAGCAACTCCTCGACCCCGCCTACGCCGCCGCCACGTTCTACGCCACACTCCTGACCATCCCCCACTGGCAGACCATGCCGCTGACCGAAGCCGCCCAACGCGTCCAAATCTCGGCCCACCCCGACGCGTACGCGAAATGGGAACCCGACGCCACCCTGCTGGTCACCACCATCACCGGCGGCAACCTCCCGTCGGACGGATCACCAGCCGCCGAGAACTGCGACGTCACCGGACCGTGGACCCAACCGATCCACGCCCCCGTAGGATCCGGATTCCGGACCGCCGCACGCCCCGGACACGACGGCGTCGACCTCGCCGCCCCACGCGGCACCATCATCCGCGCCGCCTCCACCGGAACCGTCACCCGCGTCCGCTGCAACGCCATCGACCGCCGCGACGGCAGCAACTGGGGCTGCCACCGCGACGGAAACCCCAACCACACCATCGGATGCGGCTGGTATGTCGACATCCAACACGATCAAGGAATCATGACCCGCTACTGCCACATGGACAAGCCGCCCCTGGTCCAACCAGGCCAGCCCGTCACCGTCGGCCAGCCCATCGGTCTCGTCGGCTCCACCGGACACAGCTCAGGCCCACACCTGCACTACGAGATTCACACCAACGGCGACTCCAGCAGCGCAGGCGCCCAAGATCCCGTCCCGTTCATGATCGCCGTTGGTGCGCCACTGGGTGAACTGAGCGGTGATGCATCACGAGCCGTCACACGGGCGGATACGGACAGCCGCGCTCACAACTGGGCCCAGAACGTCTCTACGCAGGGCCTTCGCGCCTCGGCCGTGGCGCAGGGTCGTCGGCCGCGAACTCGTGGTCGACGTAGTCGGCCACGTTCATGCCGTAGTAGATGACGTCAACGCCCCAGATCGACATCACCGGATTGCCCCAACTGCCCGACCCGCAGGGCGTGAACCGGTGCACATACACTGGCACCAGAGGACCATCGGCGACGAGACGCTCACGCGCAAATTCGCATCGCGTCCGCCTCTTCGACAGGCCGCGCATCGCTCCACCACGGGTGCCAGTACCCACGTTCGATCGCACCCAGCGCGCCGTCCAAGGCAAAGTCCAAGTGCTCGCGCAGGCGCCCGGGATCCCCGTCCCGCCAGTCAGGCCAACCAAGATCGGTCGTCTTGTCAGGGTGATCGTCGCCCTCAGTCCAGACCGGAAGCCCTTGGGCGAAAAACGCGCGATGGTCGTCCGCGAACTGAAACCCAAACCGCTGCTCCACGTCATCGAACTCATGGTTCGTCAGACCAGGCCGAATCACCGTCCGACCCAACTCGGCGAGGCGCCGCGCCGCAGCAACACCCAACGACACCCCGTCGTGCTCCACCATCGGTCCAGGCTACCGACGGGCTACCGGCACGGACAGGCTTCACCGACTGCCAGCAAACCGGGCGGTGATGCATCACCGATCCCGCAGCCGCTGCCGCCACCATCCCTGGGCATGCCAGGCACTCAGCTTGGCAGCTCGGGGATCGGGCAGCGTCTTGCGGAGAAACTCCTCGTCCAACGTATCAACGCCACGCCGCAACTCACGGCGGGCTGACGACGGCAACCAGCGCATCGCGTCTTCAGGGACGTCTCACTGGTCTACGGGATCGCAGGTCGGACAGGGACAGTCGTCCAGACGAAGGTTTAGCCACCGACCGGACTGCCGAATCGTACGACGATAGCCGATCAGCGCGGTCGCTACCGAGCCAATCTCCGGATGCCGGAGCTGAGGTCTGACGATCGCCGCGTTCGCGCGGCTCGACAGACCATCGATGGGACGGATCTTGCCGACATCTCGGCCGGCCGACTTCGATCGCGCGCGAAGCGCACCAGGCGACCTACGCGCCATAGACCTTTCGGGGCTGACTCATGACGATCACTCTGCCACACCGCCACCACGACCTGCCAACACATCCCCACAGCCGCCTTGCACCAGCGAGAACCGCGCCAACTGGCCGCCAACACATCGAGATCCGGCGAATACCGCCGTATCCCAGCAATCCCCGCTGTATCGGGACTGGTCTGCCCCTGGGCAGTCGCACTGTACGACGATGGACGAAGGGCAGAATGACGGCGCGTGGCCTATCTGATAGACGAAGCGAACTCGCCCTCGCCGATCGGCCGACGGGTGATGCTGGCCGATCATCCTCGACTCGAGACCGTGCGGTCAGCACTGCTTCGCGAACTTACTGGCGAAGGCCGCAACTCGTGGTCGATACGGATTCGGAAGTCCCGGATGTCCGCAACTTCCGGCCAGCGCCGCACCACGGTGGCCAGCGTGTGCAACTGGTGGCGGACGGATGCCGAGTCGACCCTGCTCGCCTCGTCCAGCGCGACCGTCCCGGCCTCGCAGGTCCGTCGCAGATCACCGCTGACGGCGTGGGCCAGCGCGAGACGTATGCCGTACAAGGCTCGTGCCCGGCGGGCCGATCGGGGCGCGCGGCGCAGCCCGGTGTGCAGGGACTCGACCGCCTGCTCCGGTACGCCTAGGTCCAGATAGCACCAACCACGAACGACGTCCATCAACTGCCCGCCGCCGCCTGGCCCGAGGGCGCTATCGATGCCTGTCTTCACCGCCTCGGCGTCCGCTGCCGCAGTCGCGTCGGCCGCCCGGGCCAAGGCCGACCGGCACTGCGGTGCACGCCCGAGCAGAGCCCATCCCTGCGCCGCCCGCTGCGCCGCCAAAGCCTGGACGCGGAGCGACGCGGATCCGGCCGAGGCATCCTCGGCCAGGGCGACCACGGCCGCGCCGTCATCGTTGTACAGCGCCACGTCCGCGCGTCTCAGCAGCGTGTATGACACAAACGACACATCGCCGGCCTGTTTCGCCAGGGCGGCGGCGAGTTCGGTCATGGCGAGCGCGCCGGCGTCGTCACCGCACTCCTGGATCATCCAACCGGCGTACTCGGCATAGTGCGCGGCCAGCAACACCAGACGGTCCCACTCCGCGCCGCCGGCCTGCGCCGCGGCGGCGCGGAGCATGCCGAACTGAATTGCCAGCGCCGGCAACAGTGCCCTGGGCGCACTGACGTGGCCCTGAGCCCGGAGTACCTGAAAGAGTGACCGCGCTTCGTCCACAGTGTTCTTATGATCATCAGTGAGCACTGTGGCGCCCGAAGCGGCGCGTTCGAACGATCGCACCAGGAACGTCGCCGGTCGTGGCGCTGGCAATTCGGGACGAGCATGCGCCGCACCCACCGGCACGGGCTGCGTCATCAGGGCCAACAGGGCGCCGTCGGCCGAGACCGCTCGATCGCACATGCGCGCGATGATTGCCGACGGCTGCCGCAAACCACGCTCCACCCGGCTCAGGTAGCCCGCGTTGCAATGCACCTGAACTGCCAGATCACGTAGCGAAATGCCCTGCTCCGACCTGCGTCGCCGCAGCTCAGGACCGAACTCCCCGGTGGCGTTCATGGCATACCTTACTGTCTATCCACTGTCGTGCGCTCCTGACACCATGCAATCATGGCACGTGAGGCTCACCTGCAGATGATCCAAGCGGTAGTGTCCCGGCTGGCCGCTCAGTCCACCACCATCAAGGGGTGGTGCGTGACCCTGACCGCCGCTCTGCTCGGCTACGGCGCAACCGCAGCCACCCCCATCATCATCGGTCTGGCGCTCTACGTCATTGTCGCGTTTGCGATCCTCGATGCCTACTACCTGGTCCTCGAGCGCAAATACAGGGACCTCTACCTACGTTCGGCCGGTGACGATCAGGACGGCTGGAGCCTGACCGTGTGTCGTCCCACGCCGGGCCAGATTATCCGGGGGTTGCGCAGCCCGGTCCTGGTGATCCTCTATGGCATGTCCCTTCTGGTGGCTTTCGGCGTGGGCCTTTATCTGCTGTACAAGTAACCGGAGCCTCCTTACCACGCCGGTCCAGCCCCGTACGCCTGATCCGCGCGATGACAGCCGGTGGCCGTCCGGCCATTCTTCGCACCCCGATCATCCGAGGATCACGACTTCGGCACGGGTCGGGTTGCCGCCTTGCCCGAAGCGGCAACTACTGGCACCAGGCAACGGATTGCCCACTGTCTGATCCGGTGACATGGTTGTGCTCTGTTCCATAGTATCGGAGGCGGCTTTCCTTGTCCGAAATTTTCATCAATTACCGGTCGGACGACGACAGTTATGCGGCTCCTCTTCTCGACAACCATCTGCGTACCGTCTTCGGCGACGAGAACGTATTCAAGGACAGCCGGTCGATCGAAGCGGGCACCGACTTCCCGCCACGACTCTGGTCGGCGCTCATGGGCAGCAGGGTGCTGCTTGTGTTGATCGGCAAGCGCTGGTTGGCACTGACGGACGCGAGCTCGCGACGGCGGATCGACCACCCTGACGACTACGTGCGCCGGGAGATCGAAGCCGCGCTGCTCGCCGGGATCCGGGTCATCCCGGTGCTGCTCGACGGTGCGAAGCTTCCCCGGGTGGACGACCTGCCGGTGACGGTGCGCGGCCTGACCAACCGGCAAGCCATGCACCTGCGGCAGCGCGAGTCCGAGATCGACCTGCCCGCGATCGTCAACGAGCTGTCGAAATGGGTTCGCCCGATCAAGGGCACGACGGTAGGGGCGCATGACCAGGCTGCACCGTCGGCGGCGCGGGGCGACTTCAGGTCGGACGGCGTCCATTTCGAGCGCGGCGGCACCTACATCAAGGACCTGCACGGAAATGCCGACGTCGTGAGCGGGGACAAGAACGTCTACGGCGGTATGCCGTGAGCACCGACCCGGTCGGCGCACCGCCCGTTCCATCCACCGTCCCCACCCAAGGTCCGTCGTCACCTGCTCCGGCCGCGAAGCCGCGCGGGGTCAGGCAGGCTGGCACCGACGTCGCGGCCAACGCGCAACAGCCCGGTCAGGCCGCTGAGACCAACAGCTTGCGCCGCGAGGCCGAGGTTGTGTTCGCCTCCGGCGGGACGTTCTTCGGCAGCGCTGCATCGGTGAATAGTGTGTCCGGCAACCAGTACGTCTACCACGTCACGTCGCCGGACGGCCGATCCACCGTTCTCTACCGCGTTGACCCCGCGCAGGCTCGGCTGTTACGCGAGGCCTTTGTGGCCGATGCCGCGTACGCGGCATTGCTCGGTCGCAGCCGGACCCGCAACGTGGTGATCCTGCAGGCGGCGCGTGGCGCCGGCCGCAGCGCCACCGCCCAGCGGCTCCTGCTCGACAATCACCAGACTGAGATCTTCGGCTTCGCGCCGGACGTGCCGATCGGCGATGTGGCTACGACGATCACCAAGGCCGGCGGCTACCTGATCGAGGAGATCGACGACACTAGGGCGCGCGCACTCACTACCCTGGTCCTGAACGATCTCGACGCCAAGCTCGGAGCGCTCGGCGCGAAGCTGATTATCACAATGGCCGCCGACCTGACTCTCTCCGATCCCGGCCTGCAGAGCTTCGTGATCAGGATTGAACAACCGCCGAGCCACCGCTCGATCATGGAAAGCCACCTGAGGTATCGGCTCGGCGACACCCGCGCGGACAATCTGCTGAGCCGGCCCGATTTCTGCGCCGTTTTCGACGACGCCGTCACCTCCGACTCCGCCCGCGACCGGGCCGCTCAATTCGCGGTGTACGTCGAGGAGTTGATGGCCCGCGGACATCTGGAGCTGGGTCTGCTCCGGTCCCGGATGAAGTCGTCAGTGACCGGTGAGGTGGAGAGCTGGTTCAACGGGCTGGCCACACCGTCGCTGAAGTACCTGGCGATCGCGGTCGCGCTGCTCGACGGGCTGCCTTACCAGAGCGTGGTGGAACCGGCCGAGTCATTGGAACGGCGCCTCACCCGCCCGACTGCTTCGACACCTGCGCCGGCGGCAGCCGCGGTCGACCCGTTCGCCACCGGGCGTACCCATCGGGTCCGTCAGATCCGGGCCGAGGTGGTGCGCTCCGAGATCACCACCAGATTCGGACGGGTACCCGCCGAGATAATCCGGTACCTCGATCCGGCGTACCCGCGGGCCGTCATCGAGCTGGTGTGGCGTGAGTACGACGGCCTGCGCAGAGATCTGCTCGGCTGGCTGGGCGACCTGGCCAACCATCCGGTCGGCGCGGTGCGGGTGCGGGCGGCCGCCGCGATCGGGCTGATCTCCACCACCGCGTTCGACTACATCAGCAAGATCGTGCTGCGCCCGTGGGCGAACGACTCCAAGGACAACAAACGGGAGATGGCCGCCTTCGCGCTGCGCGCCGCCGGTCGCTCCCGGAAGCTGCAGCAGCAGGCTTTGACCCTGGTCGGCGAGTGGATCACGAGCGATTCGTGGCAGCTGAACGCGACCGCTGCGCGCGTATACGGGTCGGCGCTCGGATCCGCCATGCCGGACCGGGCGTTCCGGGAGCTCGACCGGCTGTCGCGCACCGAGTACGCGGATGTCGCCTTCGCGATCAGCTACAGCCTCGCCGAGCTGACCGAGGCCGACCATCGCCATGCGTTTCCCGCCACCGACCTGTCGGTGCAATGGATGCGCAGCCAGCATCAGGGGCAGAGCGCCACCGGCGAGATCGCCTTTCTCACCCTGGCGGCCGACCTGGTCGGGGCGGCGGATGCCGGGCACGTTCGCTGGCCGCTGTTATTGCAACTCGCCCGTACCGACCGCGGGCTCTCGCACGCCGTGGCAGCAGCGTGGAACTTCACCCTGAACGGCGCAATGTTCCACCGCTTCGCGCAGGACATCGCGGGCTCCTGGGCCGAACGCGTCGAGCCGGATGAGCAGGCGCGCCAGGCGTTGGCGCTGATGCTGGCGAGCGTCTGCGCCGGCAGCGAGCGCACCGAGAAGCTCGTCCGGCACATGGTCCGCGGCTGGATGTCGAAACCGGGCAGCGCTCAGGCGCCGCAGACCGCCCAGGCCGTGCTTGCCGCCCTCATCTGACTCTGGAGTAGGCACCGATGGATCCGAACCCCGTTCAGTCCCTAATTCTGACCCAGCAACCGGTCAACCGGATGCAGTTCTCCGCTCCGCCGGTACGGGCCGGCGTGACGGTTGTGTACTCCCGTGCCGACGGGACGGTCGAGAAGCTGGATCACCGGCTGACCTTCACCGAGGCGCTGAGTGGCGTCTACCGAAACGTGTACGAGGTGGACAGCACCCGCCACGACACCCGCATCACAATCAACGGGCGTGACCTGCCCACCCGCGACGACCGGTTCTACTTCGTTGCCGACGTGACCGTCAACTGGCAGGCGACCAGCCCGGATGTTGTGGTCCGGGAGGGTGTGCGGGACGGCGTGTCGGTCGTCTCCCGCCGGGTCCTGGCTCTGCTGCGCGGCATCAGCCGGCGATATCTGATCACCGATTGCGAGCGGGTCGAACGTGAGATCAACGACCTCCACCTCGGCGGTCCTGTGGTGATCTCCGAGTACGGCATCACCATCCATGGCGTCACCGCGTTCGTCACCCTCGACGAGGCCGCCCGTCAATACCTGCAGCAGCAGGAACAGATCGAACGGCAGAAGGATCTGACACGCCGTGGCCACGTGCTGAGCGTCGACTCGCTGCGCAACGAGCAGGAGCTGGAGCGGCAGCGAATGGAGGCGGTGGCCGAGGGCGTTCAGGGCGAGCTGCAGCTAATTGCACTTCACCTCCGCCACCATCCCGACGACGCCCTGCAGGTGATGCAAATGATGCACAACCGGCAGCTGGAGCTGGAGCAGCAGCGGCAGGCGCGATATTCGAGCTCGGACGAGATCTTCACCAAGATGCTGGACGCCGGGCTCGTCCAGGCGGCCGACGTAGAGGAAATCCGCCGTCAGGTCCTGCAGAACGCCCTGCACATGGTCGGCGGCGCCCCCGAGCCGCCACCAAACGTCTTGGCTGCGCAGCCGGCGGCCCCGCCGGCCGGCGCGTCCCCTGCGCCTGCCCAGGCGACGCGGCCGCGCAAGCCTGCGGGCGGTGCGTCCACCACGCCGACGCTGCCACCGGCCACCCCAGCTCCTGATCCGGACGGAGTAGGCGGCTGGCGACCTCGCAAGTCGGCGCAGAGCGGGACGGGTACGAACTGACGTGGGGCCTTCCTACACGCTGTTCATGATGGGGCTACTCGCGGTCGCCGTCGTCATCCTGTTCTTCTCGGTTACGTTGATGTCCTACCGATCGACGCGCCACAACGAGGATCGGGCGCACCACCACCAGTGGTTACGACCTCACCTACCCGGCCGCAAGGACCGGTCCGGAGGGAGTGAGCGGCAGCACGACCACCCGCCAGGTCCGCCCCGTCGCCAGCGGGAAGAGAGCGTCGATCAGCCGCACCGATCGGAGAAATCCGCGTCTCAGGCAACGCGGAGCAGCTCGGATCCTGACAATGGCCGCATCTTCGAAGCGCCGCCCGGACCGTCTGGCCAGCCGGGGCCGTCCGCCGATCCAGCGAAGCCGATCCGGACCGGCTCCCCGGTGGCCACCCCACCACCGCGCGCCGCTCCGGCGGTGCCCGTGGAGCACGTCCTAGCGCCGGAAACCGCGATGTCGCCGCGCTTTCTGCCGGGCTCCAAGGCCGCCGGGATGCCGTGGCTGCTGCCCGCCGAGAGCGCCTCTCCATCCGGCGTCGCCGCTGATCAGGCGGTCCTGGGCAACCTCGAGGTGCGCGCCGCCTCGGTGATCGGCTCCGGTCACCGATGCGAGGAACCGGTCAAGCCGCGCCAAGACGCCTACCGTGTGGCCCGCGACCGCAACGGCGACTTCCTTGTCGTGGCGGTGGCCGACGGTATGTCCGACAGCGCCCGTTCCGAGCTCGGTGCCGCCACTGCGGTCGGCACAGCCGTCGCGCTGGTACGACGCCATCTCGACGAGCGGCGGCCGCTGGAGAGCCTCAATGCGGCCGTGCTGTTCCACGCCGTCTCCGTCGCGCTGATCCAGCAGGCCAAGGACCGAGGCCTGGAACCGAACGACGTACGCACGACGCTCGCCGTCGCCGTGCTGCCGGCGTACCGGCAGGGTGGCCAGCGGCCGAGGGGCTGGGTCGGCCAGATCGCGGACACCCACCTCTGGCAACGTCATGACAGTGGCTGGAAGTGCCTGACCGGCAGGGCCAAGGACAGCTACAACGGCAGCACTCTATCCGCCTTCTTGCCGCACACCCCGGACGCCGCCGCCGGGTTGACGTTCGCCCTCGGCGACGGCGACACCGTCGCGGTGCTGTCGGACGGTGTCGCCGACGCTTTCTCCGAGGTGCCTGGTGCGGCCGGTTGGTTCGCCGAGCGCTGGCGCCGGCCGCCGCCGCTCGCGTCCTTCATGCTGGACGTGGACTTCGACGCGCGGCAGCAGCTGGACGACCGGACCGCCGTGGTGGTGTGGGCCGGGCGGCAGAGCCCAGGTAGGGCCGCACTGCGATGAGCTACATGACGATGCCGCCCGTCATGGAGGTGAGCCAACTCGGCGTCCTGTCCGACACCCCGGATTTCAAGCCCGCTGGGGAGAGTCTCGGCGTCTGGCGTACGCCCAACTTCCCCGGCTACCTCTTCAAGAAGTACAACGCCGAGGTGTGCAGGAAGGTCGACCCCGCCGTTCTGGACCGCCTCATTCAGCAGCCGCACGTCCTGTCGGATCCGTCCGAAGCGGCTTTCCTCGCCGCCAGCACTTCCTGGCCGGCCAGTCGGATCATCGAACAGCAGCGGACCGTCGGCGTGATAATGCCGGAGGCGCCGCCGCGTATGTCCGTGAACTGGCTGCCAAGGTCGTACACCAACCCCACTGTGCGGCACGGCCCTATCCCGATCGACTATCTGGCCAAGAACGACGACTGGCTGGAACAACGCCAGATCCCCCGCCAATCAGCGGCCGACCGGGACGCGCTCTGCCGGAGCCTGGTCCGCGTAGCCTGCTTCTTCGAGCAGTGCGGGCTGGTTTACGCCGACTGGTCCTATGCGAACGCCTTCTGGCAGCCGTATGAGCACACGGTCTACATCTTCGACATCGACGGATCCTCCTACGGGCCTCGGCCCCACGTATTCACCTCCGAGTTCGAGGATCCGCTCACGCCCGACCCACAGCCGGTCGACAACTACACCGACCGCTATCGCCTTGCGCTGCTCGTCGGGCGCATCATCACCGTCCGGCGCAGCCAGCCGGATGTGAAGGCGGCGCTGGCTCAGATGGCCGGGCCCGTCCCGCAAACGCTGTTGGCCATGCTCTCCGGCTCCGGCGACCGGACGGCCCGGCCCACGCTCACCCAACTGGCCAAGGTCCTCGGAGTGCTGGCGCTGCAGACCAAACCCATCGACAAGACCGGCGTGGGCGGCTGGCGCCCGACGAAGGGCCAAAGCGGTCATTTCGCCCCCAGCCGCCCGAACACCACCGCGACTGTCACCTCGCCGCCGGCGGCACCGGGATGGCGGCCCCGACGCGACTTCAAGGGCGGACGGCCGACGCATCCACCCCCGGCGAACGGCGGGCTTTTCGGCGGCCGCGCGGTGGCGCCACCCCAGCCCAGCGATCGATCGGAACCGACACCCGTACTACCGGCCTTCCGGCTGCCACCGCCACCGCCACCGACGACGACATCAATGCGCACTCCCCCGACCACCTCGTCCACGCCCAGCCCGGATTGGCCCGCCAAGATCGGTGGCATGTTCGTCATCGCATTCGTCGTCGGCCTGCTTTTTCTCTGCGGCTATCTCATTTTCTGACACTTGAAAGGACATTGTCCGTGACCGAACCCATGGTCAAGTCGAAGGTGCTACCCACATACCTCGTCGTTGACACATCGAGCTCGATGAAGCCGCAGGAGCAACTCCTGAACGACACCATCGACCACGTCTTCGAGGTTCTGGGCAACAGCCCTCGCGTATCCGAATTCGCCCACATCTCGATCGTCACCTTCAACACCGACGCCCACGTGGTGCTCGCGATGGCCGACATCGATCAGGTCTCTCAACTACCGATGATCAGCTGCGGTGGGAGCACCAATTACGGCCGCATGTTCCAGGTCGTCAAGCAGCGCATTGATGCCGACATCGACGACCTGGGCAAACTCGGTCGCGCGGTGCTGCGCCCGGCGGTCTTCATCCTCACCGACGGCGCGCCGATGGACAAGAACTGGGCCGGCGACTTCGACGCCCTCACCGACAAGGGTTTCCGACGCCGTCCGCACATCATCTCGTACGGCTTCGGCACCGCGAACGCCGCGGTTCTCGGCAAGATTGCGACCAAAGCGGCCTACCTGGCGACCGAGGTCGACAACGAGAAGGAAGCCATCGTCAGCATGCTCACCAGCCTCCTGAACACGTTGGTCACCTCGGCCAGCTCCCAGGAGCTGCGCATTCCGGAACAGGTTGACGGCTACACCCGGGTACCGATCGAGTATGTCAACTGACGAGTACGCCGCACGGCCGGAACGGGCTGAGCGCTAGACGAAGGCGCTCAGCCCGGCCACTGCCCACCCTACGATCATCGTTTTTATTTCGCGGGCGCCCTCGTAGGAATACAGGGCCTCCGAGGCCAGGGCGATTGCGTAGTCGGCTGACGGGCTGCTGACCAGGGATTTCGAGACGAGTTTGGCCTCTGTGGAGGCGCAAGGAGCGGGTGAGGCCGCATCGGTGATCATGGAGTTGCGACGCTTCACGACTCCG
>NZ_VCJO01000033.1 GCF_009712475.1 Micromonospora sp. CP22 | reverse complement strand
AGGGCGGCTGCGTCCACTTCGCACGCCCCACCACCGCATCCTGCCAGGTCAGACCGCCAATGGCGGCTGCCGTACTAACGCCCAGGTGATGATCACCGCACGGCACTGCGGAGCGAACACCAACTGGTACACCCCGCTCTACCAACTCTACGTCGGACGCTCCAACAGCGGCTCGGTGGCTCTCGACGCCATGACCATCAGCGAGCAAACCTACCAGGGTGCTGTCTTCACCGGCCCCTTCAACTCCAACTCCGGCGTACCGATCGTAGGCTGGGCCAGTGCCGTTCTCAACGATGTGGCCTGCACCTCCGGTGGCTTCAGCGGCAACGACTGCAACACGAGAATCACGGAAACCAACATGTACTTCAACCTGAACGGAAACGTCACTGGCCCGGCGTTTATGACTGAACACTTGGCAGGGGTTGCATCCGTCGGTCAGGGTGACAGCGGTGGGCCGACGATCGGCTACGACACCGGCGGTTTCAGGGCGTTGGGCATCATCAGCGCTGTCAGGACCGGGCAGCAGTTCGAGGGCACCTGCCAGGGGTATGACTACACCGGGCGCCTGTGCTCGCGGGTCGCGTTGCACATCAATATCGGCAGCATCCTGTCGCACTTCAACCTGACCATCGCCACCAGCTGAACCGATGACCTCGCCGTCGGGCCATACATCGATGTGGCCCGACGGCAGGGCCGCCGCTATGCTGAATCTTGCCATGCGTATGCAACGAATCGGCTTGGTCGCAGCCAGTTTCCTGGCGGCGACAGCAGGGTGCGCCGGATCCGAAGCCAATGATCTCGGACAACCGGCGGGGCCGACACCAGCCCAAACCCGGGAACTCCTGACGACGCCCTCCACGACTCTCGGTGACACACCGCGAGAACTGCTGATCCGCGACGCCGAACGCACCTACCCCACCAACTCGTACTCAGGCATGAGCACCGATGGAGCAGCACTGGTGATCCACCGCGTGCCAGTGCCACGAGTGGACGAACTCGACACCGGTCTGCGCCTTCGACACCCGGAAGTCCAGTTGGCCTTCGCCGACGCGCAACATCCACGCACCGTGCTCAACGAGGTGTCGGACAACATCATGAAGGACATCCCCTACTGGCAAACCGAAGGAATGGCCGTCGCGGCAGTGGCACCCCGCGCCGACGGATCCGGCGTCATGGTCATGGTCGACCAAGCGACCGCGGACCTGGCCGCTGCCATGCGGGAACGATACGAGTTCCCGAACATCGAGCTGACCCAAGGCGAAATCGCCCCCGCCTGACGCCCCTCCGTCCTCATGCAGATCAACCTGGCACCAATCGATGCCGGCAGCAGATCAACTGCTCAGCCGAACCGCTGCCCCCCGCACCCATCGGCCAGACGCGCGCCATGCCCGATCTCGGCATCGCCATTGCCTACAGGACTCGACCCCGAGTGTGGTCGCGGCTGCTGCGGGCCGAAGCTGGTGCGAGCGTCGGAAGATCTCTGACGTCCCGAACCTGCTGGCTCGGGTCTGCCACGCTGCTTTACATGACGTCACGAACATGTTCACGCCGCCTAAGCCCAGCTCAGAGACGTATCAACGCTGGGACCGGTCGGTAAGCTCGAACAGGACTACCTGCGCAGAACCGTGCTCCGGGAACACGACAGCGCCCGAATCGACCCGGTCGCCCCGGCGTTTATCGCCGCTACGGCGCGCACTGCCCTCGACCTGGGCTACCACGTCATCCTCGAAGGCATCCTGCACACCGAACGCTACGCCACCGTCCTGCACCAGCTCATCGGCGACCATCCCGGACCAGTTGCCGTGTTCTACCTGGACGTGTCCGTGCGCCACGAGGCGCTGCATTACCGAGTGGAGGTGAGAGAACTCCACCGCCGCCCAGTCGCAGCAGGGTGGTGAAGCTGAGGACAGCCCGACTCGGGGAGCGCCGAGGAGGGTGGGAGCAGTCCTGACAACGCCGGGACGGCCTGGTACTGCCAGACGGGTCGGGTCCGGCAAGCGACGCGGAAAGGTGTACGCGAGGAACCGATGTCCGAAGTTCCGTAAGCGAGGTGGCGGCTCGAACCTGGTGGATCTGGGCCGTTGAGCAGTGCGTGACCGTCTCGGTCCACCGTGGCGGTCAACTCCGTAGCCGGATAGATACGCCGGTGAGGAGGCCAGTGGGAAGGTCTGCGGCGTACCGCTGGCGAAGCTGCCGGAGCAAAGTCGGGCACCTCATCCGCGAATCGGAGTGCAGTGAACGTGGGAACCATCCGCGGTCGCCCTCGTGCCAGGCATCCGGTCTGGTGAAGGGCAGGTCCGCTGCCGACTGACGGTCGCGGGTGGGACGGAGGCCCCGTAGTAGTCGCGGGAGTGACGACCCGTCATGGGGGCCGGGAAAGCCGGCCGCAGGGCGAAGGGGGCCAGCAAGCCAGCAGTGGAAGATCTGGAATGTCAGGAGGGCTGTCGCCGGTGAATACCGACGAACTGGAGCTGACGCTGATGCGCGCCGAGCACCGGGTACTGAAGATCCAGACGAAGCTGCACGGATGGGCGGGTGAGAGCCCAACTCGCAGATTCGATGACCTGTACAACCTCGTCGCCGATCCCGCTTTCCTTCTGGTGGCGTGGTATCGGGTTCGGGGAAACAAGGGCGCCAGAACCGCTGGGGTGGACCGATTGACAGTGCCGTCCATCGAACAGCAGCTGGGGGTCGAGAACTACCTCGGTCGGCTGCGGTCCTCGTTGAAGGAGCGCAGCTTCCAGCCGCTGCCGGTCCGGGAACGGATGATCCCCAAGCCGGGCGGTAAACGCCGCCGATTGGGTATTGCGACGATCACTGACCGGGTGGTCCAGGCGTCCTTGAAGCTGGTGCTGGAGCCGATCTTTGAGGCGGATTTCCTCCCGTGCAGCTACGGGTTCCGTCCCAACCGCCGCACGCATGATGCGGTAGCCGAGGTGCGCTTCCTCGCGTCCCCACCGCGCAAGTATGAGTGGATCGTGGAGGGAGACATCAAGGCGTGCTTCGATGAGATTTCACACCCCGCCCTGATGGAAAGGGTGCGGGCTCGAATCGGGGACAAGCACGTCTTGGCCCTGGTGAAGGCGTTCCTGAAGGCGGGCATCTTCACCGAAGATCGCCAGCTTCGGGAGACCAACACCGGCACCCCGCAAGGGTCGATCCTGTCCCCGCTGCTGTCGAACGTCGCCCTCTCGGTGCTGGACGAGCATGTCGCCCGTGCACCCGGCGGGCCGAACGTCAGCAACGCAAGGCGCGCCACACGGCGTCGTCATGGCCTACCGAACTACAGGCTCATTCGGTACGCCGATGACTGGTGTCTGATGGTGAAGGGCACCAGAGACGACGCGGTGGCGTTACGGGACGAGATCGCTGAGGTCCTGCTGACGATGGGCCTTCGCCTGTCACCAGAGAAGACCTTGATCACCCATATCGATGAGGGACTCGACTTCCTCGGGTGGCGCATCCAGCGTCACCGGAAGCGAGGGACAAACCAGCATTACGTCTACACCTACCCGGCCCGGAAAGCCGTGAAGACGGTGATGGGGAAGGTGAAGGCGTTATGCCGCCGTACAGGAACGAACCAGCCCCTGACAGTCCTGCTTGGCCTGCTCAACCCGGCGTTGCAAGGGTGGTGCGCCCACTTCCGGTCGGGCGTCTCGTCCAGCACGTTCGGGTTCCTACGCAAGTACGTGTGGGAGCGGGTCTTCGGGTGGATACGACGCAAGCACCGCCAGCGCAACTGGCGGGAACTGCGTCGGCTGTACTGCTCGGGCGGCTGGTGGCCGGCAGACGGAGAGCGGACACTGTTCAACCCGGCGGGAGTGCGCACCACGCGCTACCGATACCGGGGAACAGTCATCCCCTCTCCCTGGCAGGCCATGGCATGAGGCGGGGAACACCGCTCGGCGGGCTTGTGGAGCGCCCGGTGCCTGGAGACAGGCACGCCGGGTGCGGGGAGCGGGCCAGGGAAACGGAGCAGCGGCAACGCTGCCACCGCGCCCTGGTCCGACTCCACTTCGACGAGACCGTCCGACGCCACCTCCGTCGCGACGAGCCCGTGTCCTTCACCCCCGAACACATGCGCAGCTGGTACACCCACCGCGACCTGCTCGACATCCCCGGGGAGACCGTCATCGGCGAGACCAACACCTTCGAGCAGACAGTCACCACCATCCTGCACGCCAGCGGCCTCACCACCGTCGACCCGCAGACACCCTGCCCACGACGATGCCCGCACTGTGCCCGCAAATCCGACCAGACCGCTACCGCCACCGCAACGGCCTGTTGACACATCGTGCGGACTGACGCCCTCCGGAACCCGCTCAGGCCACGGAACCGGCGCGGTCGACGGCCGATGGCCGGCCATGTCCCTCCGAGCACGATCCCCACCCACCACCTGAAGCCGCATCCGGCACGCCATCCTGAGCATTTGCTCGTCGTTGACCAGCACCCAGCCTGAGCGCGCTTCGATGAGTGGACCGGAGTTGGTTCGCCCACGATCTGCCGCCCTCGACGGGGCGGGATGTCTACCGTCGGAGGAATGAAGCTGCTGCTGCGCGGCGGGCCCGGCGACGGGCAGGTCGTCACCGGCGGCGGGGAAACCGTCGTCTGGCGAGCCTGCCTGTACGAGATCACCACTGAGTTCGCTCACCGGCAGGGAAACGACCTACGGGTCTACCGGCACCGCCCCGACTGCTGCGAGCAGTACGGCAGGGGCGCCGAGGACCGCTGCGAGTGAACTCCATCCCACCAGCCACCCACACCGCGATCGAACATGCGTACGATTCGGGTCATGGATCAGGTGGTCAGGAGGTGGTGGAACGGCGCATGGGGGCGGCTTGCGCGCCGCGACGTGTGGCTCGTCCGCCACACCCGATGGACGGTCGTCGCCCGCGCCGGGGACAGCGACACCGGCAAGACCCTGCGCTGGGAGTTCGACAGCCAAGCCGACGCCCAGGACATGATCGACCGCCTCCTGCGCGCACCCTCACCCGGCTCCTGGCGCGAGCACGTCAGGCAAGACTGACCCGGCCCCCGACGCCCCCTGTGGCCGTCACACCGTCCGCAGACCGGTACGACGGAGCACATGGTCCAGCCGAGCCCATGCATCGCCCTGTTGGGCACGCCGCCCGCAGCGCTCGATCCCGACGACATCGTCACTCGTCACAGCGCTGGGGCGGTGTGCGTCACTGGTTGTTGACTCAGCGGCTGGTCGCCGCCTATGGACGTCGCCGGCGGGGGCGCCGTGTCCACGGGCCTGGACGACGGTGCTAGGGCCGGTGGCGGGCCGGGCGGACGGGTCGGCTGGGGCGCCAGACGGTGCCCGCCCAGGCGCGCGACAGCCGGGAGTGGAAGTCGGCCGGCACGGCGTCCTCGATGTCACCCAGCTGGGTCAGGAACGGCCATTCCCCGTAGCGCAGCAGCGGAAGCCCGTGCCGCTCGAGCGCGGCCCGCGGCAAAAGGTGGAAAAGCGGCGCGTACTCGTAGTAGCGACTCGCGGTGCGCGGGACGAACACGACGTTGACGTCTCCCCGGTCGGCCACCCGGTAGAGAGGGCCCGGCAGGTCCTCCTCGCCGAAGATGCGCCGACGGAACTGCGCGGCCTCCCACAGCTGATTCCACCGGGACACCGCGACCGACGTCTTGAGGTCGGTTTCGTCGACCGTGCCGCGGAACCGGCGAAGCGGAACGGTGACGTACTCCGGCCGCGTCGGCTCCTCGGCCCGCAGGACCGCGGTGTTCATGAGACCGGCCGAGATGTTCCCGAGGCGCGGGTACATGTCCGGGGCTGCGTGTTCATGCCCCGGCTTGAGGACCATCGAGAACTCGTCCTCGCCGGCCTCACTGTCGTCGGCCATCGCCTCGTCCATGGTGCTGATGCTTGCAGTCATGTCCTTCTCACGACGGCGCGGCGCGTATCCGTTCCTCCACGGCGGAGACATTTCTCGAGCCGGTCAGTCGTGGCGCCGACGCTCGCCCGTTGACCACGCCAGGGTCGGCGAGGTAGCGGTCCGACCACGTCTTGGGGCTTTCCGTCTTCGCGGCGATCGCGCCGAGGCTGGCGCCCTGCGCCTTTGAGCAGCCGGACGTACTCGATCTTGTCGTTCGCGTGTGCGACAGGGCGGCCGACGTGCCGGCCCTCGGCCTCTGCGACCGCGCGGGCGTTCGCGGCACGCTCGGCGGTGAAGGTGCGTTCCATCTCGGCGAACAGGGCGCGATCCGGCCTGCCCTCGTCGGCGGTGATGATCGACAGCGGATCGGCGAGCGGCCGGACACCGACGCCGCGCTCTGCGAGGGCGGGGGTGCCGTGTTGGCGGGCCGACCCGGCATCGGCCCGCCCCGGACCCTGTCGGTCGGCCGCGCATGTTGTGGGCCGCACGTCCGTGCGGGGCCCCGAGTCAGGCACCCGTCCTCACGTCGCTGCCGGCTGAAGCCTCTGCATGAATGCCGACCGCGCTCGCTGCCTGCGGTCGTTGCTTATGACCCACTCCCGGATGCCGATCGACCGCACCCGAACAGAAAGGCACGACTACGCCCCGCGCCTCGCACGAACCCACCAATGAGGAGATAGCCATGCGACCGTCAGGAGACAATCACTCGGTATCACCACAGCAATTCCCCAACTCCACGCCGACCGACTCGCAGAACGTGTGGACAGCCGAGAGCATCCGTGCATTGGGTGTCAGCACCGACTTGGCTACTGCGGCCTCGGTGCTCGGCATGTCCCGCTCCACGGCATACAAGCTGATCCGGCGCAACGCATTTCCCGTGCCGCACTTCCGCGTCGGCGCCCACTACCGGATCCCCACCGCGTCGTTGCTGGCCGCTCTACACCTGCTCGATTCCCCCGCGCCACGAGAGATACCCATCACCACTACGGACACCCCTCCGTAACCGCCTGACCCACAGGGCCTAGCAGCTACTCCGGCTGCGCGCCGCGCCCATAAAGGTGGATCCGCATCGCGCACCCAAGTCGGCCGGACCCGTCCATTGGACGGGTCCGGCCGACTTGATCGTGCCCGCATGTCACGCGTTGATGTGGATCAACCGAAACCGATGCACCACCCCTAGCTGATCAAGGAGCACCACCAGCCATGCCTGCCGGAAGCATCTTCAAACGCTGCGGCTGCCGCCACCCCGACAACGGCAAGCCCTACGGAAACGACTGTCCAAAACTACGCCGAGCGAACGGCGCCTGGAGTTCTGAGCACGGAAGCTGGGCCTACCAACTCGAACTCCCGCCCAACACCGACGGCCGCCGACGACCCCTGCGACGGGCCGGCCTACCCACCCGACGCGCTGCGGCCGAGGAACTCGACCACGCGCGTGCACTCCTCGCCCTCGCCCCCAAGGGCGATACGCGCCGCCGAACCGAGATCGCCGACCTACTCCAGAGCGCCGTACGCGCCAAACGACCCTTGCCCGACGTCGACCGCATCCGCCAACGACTGCGCGGCGACGGGGTCCTCGCGGAGATGCCCACCGTTGCCGACTACCTCACTACCTGGCTAGCCCACATCGACGTCGACGCGAACACCCTGCGCGGCTATGAGTCAATCGTCCGTGTGCACCTCACACCACACCTCGGCGACATCCCGCTCGACAAGCTACGCACCAGCCACATCCGCGCCATGTTCACCGCGATAGAACGCCGAAACGATGACATCATCGCCGCGAAGGCCAGTCCCGACCCCGCCGTCCGCAAGACCGTCGCCGGGGTACGGCCCACCGGCCCCAACACCCGCCAACGCATCCGCGCCTGCCTGCGCAAAGCCATCAACGACGCTCTCGCCGACGAACTCATCGTCGGCGCCAACCCCGCCGCGCTGGTCAAGGTCCCCGGCGAACCCGCCCGGCCGATCATGTGGGAAGACGAACGCGTCCAACAGTGGAAGGAAACCGGCAAGGTCCCCGGACCGGTGATGGTCTGGACCGACGACCACGTCGTGGAATTCCTCGACTACGCCGCCATTCACGCACCCGACCTGTTCCCCATGTGGCACTACATGGCCTACCGCGGACCCCGCCGAGGCGAAGCCTGCGGCCTACGCGACAGCGAAGTCCGACTGCACCGCCGAGAAACCACCATCAACAACCAGATCGCCACCCACGGCTACACCCCCGTCCACAAAGCCCCCAAAAGCCACGCCGGCAACCGCGACGTCGCCCTCGACGCCGACACCGTAAAAATCCTCACCGCCTACAAAGCCCTCCGCGCCAAGTGGCAACTCGCGGCCGGCGACGCATGGCCCAACACAGGACTGTTCTTTGTCCGTCCCGACGGCCATCCTTGGCATCCCAACGCCGTCACCCAACGCTTCCGGCGCCTCGTCCGCAAAGCCGGACTCCCACCAATCCGACTACACGACCTACGACACAGCGCCGCCACCCTGGCACTCGACGCCGGCATCGACATCAAAATCGTCTCCGAACAACTCGGCCACTCCACCACCACCCTCACCCGCGACACCTACCAAAGCGTCAGCAAGCAACTCCACCGCGACGCCGCCGACGCCGTCGCCAACAAGATCAAGAACAGGCGTGCCAAGGCCGCATAACATGCCATCCGGGCATGGACCACCGGTCGACGGTGCCGCACGCACGAACGTGCAACCGCCCAGAACGCTCTGACGCACGTCGGCTTTCTGTCGTCGACGACCCGGCGTCGTGATCGCCGTGCTCGGCGTCGTACTCTCGCTGGTCGGTAGGACGGAATCCGATCTCGTCGGAGATGGCCTGGTCGACCGCGACGGGGACGCCCGGGTGGCAGTCGACGGGACGACCATAGAAACCGGGGTCGTCGCGGAACGACGACGGCGCAACCGGCAGCGGCCAACCCTCAGCGGCCTGGGCACCCGGGTAGAACAGATCCTCAAACTCGCCGAGGAGCAGGCCGACGACCACCGCTCGGAGGCACGGCTCGAAGCCGAGAGGATCGTGACCGCCGCCCGACGGGAGGCGGAGGCGATCCTCAACCAGGCGCACGAACAGGCGGCCGGGATCACCCGCAAGGATCTGTCTCGGGTACCGCCCACCCCGGCGGCGCCGTCACCGGACGAAGATCCCAGCACTCATGCTTGACGGAGGGGAGCCACGTGTCAAAGCGGTTCTTCGAGCGCCTTCAGCGCGGCCTCCCACTGCTCGCAGCTCAGATCGTGCTGCTGCTCCTCGCGTGCCTTCAGCAGTGCCTCGTACTGCTCGGGGCTGAGAAACACGAGGTTGTCGAACTTACTCGGAACATCATCCTCAGGGGAGGGAGGGCTGTTGGACAAGGAGAGGCTCCTGCTCGAGGGTTTTGCATACGCCGGCACGCTATCGCGATCGCCGGAGTCGACTTCCTTGATCAGCTCACGTACGTCGTACTCGACGTCGGTCGACGCGCGGATCGCGGCCAGAGGCGTGCGAGTGGAATCGGGTTGAGGCGCGTTGCTCGCGCTGCCTAGATTAGGCCGCATGCGCAGCATCGCGAGCGACCGCCTCCTGCTGCGCCCCTGGCGCGATGAGGACGCCGACTTCCTGCTGGATCTCGAGTCCCGCTGGGAGGTCGTGCGATTCTTGGGCGCGCGGCCCAGGATCATGAACAGCCGCGAGGATGCCCTCGCCTCGATCGCACGCCGGCGCGCCATCGATGATCCGATTCACGGGATATGGGCCATCACCACGGCAGCGGACGGCCGGCTGGTGGGAAACCTCCTACTCAAGCCGATTCCCCTGTCGGCCGGGGAACCGGCCTGCGGGCCGACCGATATCGAGGTCGGCTGGCACCTGCATCCGGAGGCCTGGGGACAGGGCTACGCCACCGAAGCAGCGGCGGCGGTCCTGGCCGACGCGTTCAGCCTGGGTCTGACGAGGGTCATCGCGGTCACGGACCCGGACAACCGTGCCTCTCAGGCAGTCTGCCGGCGGCTCGGCATGACGCACCTCGGCCGGACAACGAGGTACTACGACGCGCCGAACGAACTCTTCGAGAAGCTGGCCACCTGAACGACAAAGACCGCCACGCCCCCTCCGCCGCTTGCCGCCGCCACATCCGCACATCGGCAAAGCCGTGAGCGGCTGGTCATGTTCCGGAGGCCATGTAGGCGGCGAGGATGTAGTTGGGGTGCCGGTCGAGGTTCTTGCGGGCTCGGTCGTAACGCATGGTGGTTCGGGGGTCAGCGTGGCGGGCGGCGATCTGCACGTCGCGGAGGCTGACGCCGGCGTCGAGCATGGTGGTGACGAAGGTGTGGCGCAGCATGTGGGGGTGCATCCTCGGCATCCGGATCCCCGCGATGTGGGCCAGGTGCTTGAGCCGACGAGTGGCGGCGTGTCGGTCCATCCGCCCACCATGGATGTTGCGCAAGAGCGGCCCGGCGGTGCGCTCATCGACGGCCCGTTCGATGGCTCGGGCGACTGCGGTTGGCAGTGGGACGAGGACGACCTTGCCGCCCTTGCCGCGCACCCGTAGGACCCGGTGGCCGTGTGCCTCTCCCAGGTCGGCGATGTTCGACCCGCAGGCTTCGAAGATTCGTAAGCCGAGCAGGCCCAAGAGGGCGACCAGAGCGAAGTCATTCGGGTTGGCAGACAGCCGGGCGGCGGTGACAAGGGCCTCGAACTGCAGATGGCCCAGTCCGAGTGTCGGTCTTCCTCGCCGCGTTCGCTGCCCTGGCCGACCCAGCCAGCCGTGCCTACTACGACCGCAAGAGAGCCCAAGGCAAACGCCACAACGCCGCCCTGATCTGCCTGGCCCGCCGCCGCATCGACGTCCTGTTCGCCATGCTCCGCGACAAGGTCCCTTACCAGCCGAGGCCAATCGTCGCGGTCACAACCGGCTGACCACACCAGGCACAATCCTCCGAATGAGCCGACCCCTGCTGCTGCTCGACGTCGACGGTGTCCTTAACCCCTACGGAACCACTCAGCCGCCGGCCGGCTACACCGAGCACCACCTGTTCCCTGAGGACGAGGAACCCGTTCGTGTCAACCCCACACACGGCGCCTGGATCACCGAAGCGAGCACCGTCCTGGACATCGCATGGGCCACAAGCTGGAACGACGAAGCCAACCAGCTTCTCGCTCCGCTTCTGCACATCACGGCCCTACCCGTGATCACCATGCCAGCCCCACCCTTCCACCCCAGCGACAAGATCCCACTCATTGCCGCCTACGCCCTGCAACGGCCCGCGGCATGGATCGATGACCTCCACACACCCGAAGCTCACAGCTGGGCCGCCACACGCACCAGCCCCACCCTGTTGATCACCACCGACCCGACGATCGGCCTCACCCGCGACGCCATCGACCACGTCATCGCCTGGGCCAAGACCCTCGACGCCCCATTGACAAACCCATAGGGACACCCCCCGTCACGGTGACATACGGTGCGTGTCTGGTCGCGGATTGACAGCGGCTGTGGGGTGGACGAGACTGGCGCGACAATTGAACAGCCGCGTGTGCGTGCGGGGGAAGTCCGGTCGAAGTCCGGCGCTGGCCCGCAACGGTGGGCCGCCAGGGGTATCCCTGGTGGCGAGCCCGAATACCTGCCGTGCCCGCGAGTCCTGCTCCTCACCCGTCGTGGCCCACGGGTCGGAGGCCGGCCAGTCGCGCCCTCGCCGGGCGGGCCGGGTTCTGATGACCGCCGGGCCGGAAAGGCGCTTCCGATGGTCGTCCGCCTGAGCCGGCACCGCCTGCTCGCCCTGTTCTGCGGCGTACTCGCCGCTCTCACCCTGGCCACCCCGGCGGTCGCCGCGCCCACTCAGGTGGGTGCCGTCCGGCCGGATGCGGCCGCTGGTTGGCTGGCCCGCCAACTCGTTGACGGGGAACGTTTCGAGACCGTCTTCGACGGCGTCGCGTACCCGGACCAGGGGCTGACCCTCGACGCGGTCTTCGCGTTCGCTGCCGCCGGTGCCGCCGACGACTTCGGCGCCCAGGCCCTGGCCTGGGTCACCCGACCGGGCGTTCGCGACGGGTACATCGGCGACGGAGTCACCGAGGCGTACGCGGGTGCGACCGCCAAGCTTGCCCTCGCGGTCGCGGTGCGCGGCGGTGACCCGACTGACGTCGGCGGTGTGGATCTCATCGCCCGGCTGCGCTCGCTCCAGTCGCCCAGTGGCCGTTTCACCGACCTGTCGGCGTGGGGTGATTTCAGCAACGCGTTCAGCCAGTCGTTCGCCATCCTCGCGTTGGACCGGACCACGCAGGGCGTGCCGGCGGCCGCCGCCGGGTGGCTGGCCGGCACGCGGTGCCCCGACGGCGGCTATCCGCTGCTGGCGGCGCAGCCGGTCTGTGTCTCCGATGTGGATGCCACCGCCGTCGTGGTGCAGGCGTTGCGTGCCGCCGGCCGGTCGGCCGACGCCGCTGCGGGGCTGCGCTGGCTGGTTTCCGTGCAGCGCGTCGACGGCGGTTTCGCCAGCGCGGGCGGGGTCGCGAATGCGAACAGCACCGGGTTGGCGGCGCAGGCGCTGCGCGACGGGGGTCGGCCGGTGGCCTGGCTGCGGGCCCGGCTCTTCCTGGCCGGACTACAGGTCGGCTGCGCCGCGCCGGTGGCCGACCGGGGAGCGGTTGATTTCGACGGTGGGGTCTTCGACCCGGCGACCGCCACCCGCGCCACCGCCCAGGCCGTGCTCGGCCTGACCGGCACCGGATATGCCCGGCTCACCACGGCCACCGCGTCTCCCGGTGCCCCCATCCTGCGCTGCCGCTGACGGTCCAGACAGCGCCCGTCCCCTCGAAGGAGTGTCCATGTCCTTTGTCCAGATTCCCGTCCGTAGGTGGCTCGCCGGTGTGCTGGCCACCGCCGTAGTCGCTCTCGGACTGATCGCTGTCGAACCGTCCCCGCGGGCTGCGCAGGCCGCCGCGTGCACCGGGACGTCCGGTGTCACCGTGGTGGTCGACTACGGTCCGCTCGGTGGCGGCGTCCAGGTGGCGTGTGCTCTCGGTGACCCGGCCACCGGGCTTGCCGCGCTGCAGGGCGCCGGCTTCACGGTGACCGGAACGCAGCGGTGGGGCCTGGGGTTCGTCTGTCGGATCAACGGTCAACCGACCGCCGCGACTGAGCCCTGCGTCAACACCCCGCCGGCCAGCGCGTATTGGTCGTACTGGCACGCCTCGGGCAGCGGCGCCGCCTGGACGTACAGCACGCTGGGGGCGACGAGTTACAACCCGGCGCCGGGCACGGTCGAGGGATGGTCCTTCGGTGCCGGTGTGGCACCCAGCATCACCGCCCCCTGACCTGCAGATCGGGCTGATGAGCCGCTGACGCCTGCCGGGTGTCGACGCCGTCTGGCACCGTAGGGTGACCGCACGGTACGGTGTCGACACCCGGTGTGCCGGGCACACAACTGAATGCGTCCCGTTCGGGGGGAAGCCGGTAAGAGCCGGCGCTGACCCGCAACCGTGAGCGAGCCCTGTCTCGCGAGCCGGAATGCCCCGAATCGGACGAGCGGCTTCCACTGTCGAGGTCTACAGGGTGAAGTCCGGGCAGCCGACTTTCGGCACGTCGTCGCGACGGCGTTGCCGGTGCCTTCCGGAGCTTTCACCGACCGCTCTGCGAAAGGCACCCCTGATGCCCACATCCCCGCTCCGGCGCGTCGGCGCCGGTCTCGGCGTCGCCGTCGTCACGGCGCTCGCCATCGTCGTCGCCACACCCCCTTCTGGGGTGGCCGCCTCCTCTGCGGCCCACAGCGCTGCCGCGCGTGACGCCGCAGCCTGGCTCGCCGGCGAGTACGCCGACGGTGTCCTGCCCGGGCCGTTCGGTGGTGCCGACTGGGGCCTCACCATCGACGGCATGCTCGCCCTGGCCGCCACCGGCGTCGACCCGTCGACCCGGCAGGCGGCGACCGCGCAGATCGCCGCGAACGTGCGCTCCTACAACAGCTACGACGACTGGGGCATCGAGGGCTTCACCGACGGTGGCGCCACCGCGAAGTTGCTCTATGCGGCCTCCGCCGCCGGCGCCGATCCGACCGACTTCGGTGGCTGGGACCTACGGGCGGAAACTCTGGCGCTGGTCTCCGGGGCGCACACCGGTCACCAGCACGGTCGGATCACCAGCCGCACCACCGACGAGTCCGGCCAGGACCCGTCCAACACCTTCGATCAGAGCTTCGCGGTCCTCGGTCTGGCCCGCAGCGGCGGCGCACCGCAGGAGACGGTCGACTTCCTGGTCCGGCAGCAGTGCGCGGCCGGTGGTTTTCGGCTGTACCCGGATGCTGCGGGCGCACCGTCGCCGTCCTGCGACGCCGAGAGCAACGCCACGCTCGATGTCGACTCGACCGCGATGGCCGTCCAGGCGCTGCTGGCCGCGGGTGCCGACGACGCGGCGGGACGCGGCGTGGACTGGCTGGTGGCACAGCAACGCGCCGACGGGTCCTTCGGTGGGTCCGGGCCGACCAGCGGCGCGAACTCCAACAGCACCGGCCTCGCCGGCCAGGCACTCGCCGCGGCCGGCCGCGACACCGAGGCCACCCGGGCCGCCCAGGCCCTGGCAGCGCTGCAGCTCACCGGAGCCAACGGTGGTGCCGCTACGGCTGACGCAGGAGCCATCGCCTACGACACCGGCGCGCTGACCGAGGCGGTCGACGAGGGCATCACCGACAACCTTCGGGACCAGTGGCGTCGCGCTACCGCCCAGGCGCTGCTCGGCCTGGCCCAGGTGCCGCTCGGCCGGATCGGTCTCGATCCGCCGCCCACCGGCGGCCCTACCCCGTCGACCAGCGCGTCGCCCACGCCCACCGGCTCGCCCGCACCGTCCGCGTCACCGACGCCGAGCGCGTCGCCGAGTGACACGCCCACCGCCGGCCCGACGCCGAGTGACACGCCGTCCACGCCTGTCGCCACGCCGACCGTGAGCACCAGCCCGGTCGCGGGCGGACCGGGACGCCTGCCGACCACCGGCGTGGCCATCGGCGGGTACGTGCTCACCGCGCTGCTGCTCGTCGGCGGGGGAGCGGTGCTGCTGGTGCTGGGCCGCCGGCGGGCCACATGAGCAGGCGGGCGGTCCGTGCGGCAGTGGTGCTCGCGGTGACCGCCGCGAGCACGGCCGTCGGGGCGGCTCCGGCCCAGGCCGCCGGCCGCGCCGGTCATTGTCCGGACGCCGACGGGGTGACCGTGGTGGTCGACTTCAAGGAGCTCGGCGGTGGGGTGGTGGTCCGCTGCGCCCCGGGCGACCAGGCCACCGGCCTTGCCGCGCTGAAGAGCGCCGGCTTCCAGATCACCGGCACCCTGCGCTGGGGCGAGGGCTTTATCTGCCGGATCGAGGGTAAACCCTCGGCCGCGACGGAGAAGTGCGTGGACACCCCGCCGGCCAGCGCCTACTGGTCGTACTGGCACGCGCCGGACGGCGGTGTCTGGACGTACAGCGACAAGGGGGTCCTCAACCGCAAGCCCCCGGCGGGCAGCTTCGAAGGCTGGTCGTTCTCGCTGAACCGCAGCGCCGACAATGCGCCGCGACCCGCGGTGGCACCGAACCGGCCGGCCCTGCCGCGCACCACACCACCGGCACCGCCGCCGCCCCGCACCTCGGCACCGGCCCCGCCACCACCCGCACCTACCCCACCAGCACCGGGCAACCCGCCACCCGCCCTCCCGCCACCGACCGCGGACGCACCCGTGGCACCCGGCGTCGGCACCCCGACCGGTGCAGGTGGTACGCCCGCCGCCTCGGTCCCGGTCGCGCCGACCGGCGACCCGTCGGGCCCTGCGCCGCAGGTGCCGCCGACGGCGAGCGTCGTTCCGCCCCTGGGCGCCGCCCCCGTGCCGTCGACCGACCCGACGGGCTCGCTCCCGCCGGTCGAGGTGACCGGGGCCCGGGACGGCGACGGTCTGCCGCTGGGCACCCTGGCCGGGCTGTTCCTGCTGGTGGCACTGGTCGGCGGCGGTGGCCTCGCGGCCCGTCGTCGGCGTACCCCGGATGACTGACCGGGCCGTCGTCGACAGCGGACCGCCCGCCCGGGTGTCGGCGTGGTCCGGGGCCCGGTCCGTCCGGGCCGGCCGGCTACCGCGCAGCCTGCACCCGGGCGCGTGGTGGTGCTGGGCGCTGGGGCTGGCCACCGCCGCCAGCCACACCACGAACCCGCTGCCGCTGGCGATGATCGTCGCCGCGGCCGCGCTGGTGGTGGTCCGTCGTCGCGGCGACGCCCCCTGGGCGCTGGCGTTCCGGATGTACCTGGTGCTCGGTGCGGTGATCGTGGCGATGCGGGTGCTGTTCCGCCTCGTCTTCGGCGGTGGTCAGGGCGACCACGTCCTGCTCCACCTGCCGGAGATCCCGCTGCCCGCCTGGGCGGCCGGTATCCGGCTGTTCGGTCCCGTCGCCGCCGAACAACTTCTCGGCGGCTTCTACGACGGGCTGCGGCTGGCCACGATGCTGATCTGCCTCGGTGCCGCCAACGCCCTGGCCAACCCGAAGCGGCTACTCAAGGCCGTACCCGGCGCCCTGTACGCGGTCAGCACGGCGGTGGTGGTCGCCCTGTCGGTCGCCCCGCAACTGGTCGAGAGCGTGCTGCGGGTACGCCGCGCCCGCCGACTGCGCGGTGCTGCCGGGCACGGCCTGCGCGCCCTGCGGGGCATCGCCGTGCCGGTGCTGGCCGACGCCCTGGACCGGTCCCTCGCCCTGGCGGCGGCGATGGACTCGCGGGGTTACGGACGCACCGCCGCCGTACCGGCCGGTCAGCGTGCACTCACCGGTGCCCTGGTGCTCGCCGGGCTGGTCGGTGTCTGCGTCGGCACGTACGGCCTGCTCGACGCGACCGTGCCGGGCTACCTCGGTCTGCCGATGCTGGTCGCCGGGCTGGCCACGGCAGTGGCCGGAATGCTGCTGGCCGGGCGTCAGGTGCGGCGTAGCCGCTACCGCCCCGACCGGTGGCGGCTGGCCGAGCTGGCCGTCGCCGGGTGCGGCCTGGCCACTGCTGCGGTGATGACGATGGCCGGCACGGTGGATCCGGAGCGGCTCTACCCGCCGGTCAGCCCGCTCACCTGGCCGGAGTTGACGCCCCTGGTGGTGCTCGCGGTGCTGGTGGCGGTGGCACCGGCCTGGCTGGCCCCACCGGCGCCGACGGCGAACCCCGCTCCGCGACCGCTGCCCGTGCCACCGGCGGCGAGCGGCCGTACCGACCACACGTCGCCTCGCGACACCGCCCAGCCGGAGGCGCACCGATGATTGACTTCGACCGGGTCACCGTCCGGTACGCCGAGAGCCGCGAGCCGATGCTGCGCGACGTGCGCCTGCACATCCCGGAGGGCGAGCTGTGCCTGGTCGCCGGGCGCACCGGAGCCGGCAAGTCGACGCTGCTGCGGGCCATCAACGGCCTGGTGCCGCACTTCACCGGCGGCACCCTGTACGGCACCGTCACCGTGCACGGCCGCGACACCCGGGCACATCCGCCGCGTGACCTGGCCGACGTCGTCGGCGTGGTCGGTCAGGACCCGCTCGCCGGCTTCGTCACCGACACCGTCGAGGAGGAACTCGCCTACGGCATGGAACAACTCGCGCTGCCCGCGCCGGTCATGCGCAAGCGCGTCGAGGAGACCCTCGACCTGCTCGGCATCGCCGAGCTGCGGGACCGTCCGCTGCGGACGCTCTCCGGCGGGCAGCAGCAGCGGGTCGCCATCGGCGCGGTCCTCACCAGCCATCCGCAGGTGCTGGTGCTCGACGAACCGACCTCGGCGCTGGACCCGACCGCCGCCGAGGACGTGCTGGCCGCCGTCACCCGCCTGGTCCACGACCTCGGTGTCACCGTGGTGGTGGCCGAGCACCGACTCGAACGCGTCGTGCAGTACGCCGACCGGCTGCTCTACCTGCCCGGCGACGGCACTGTCGTCGACGGGCCACCGGACGCCGTGCTCGCCGGCATCGAGCTGGCCCCGCCGTTGATCGAGTTGGGCCGCGTCGCCGGCTGGACACCCCTGCCGCTCTCCGTCCGCGACGCCCGGCGTCGTGCGGGCGACCTCCGGCAGCGGCTCGCCGACGCGTCGCCCCCACCGGCCGCGCCGGTGCCGGACGGCGTACCGGCGCTGACCGCGCGGGGCGTCGTGGTGCGGTACCCGGGCACGGTGGCGGTGCGCGGCGTCGACCTCGACCTACACCCGGGCCAGGTCGTCGCGCTGATGGGCCGCAACGGCTCCGGGAAGTCGAGCCTGCTCTGGGCAGTGCAGGGCAGCGGCCCACGCCAGAGCGGCACGGTGACCGTGCCCGGCCCGGACGGCGACACCGATCCGAAGGCGCTGCCCGCCGCGCAGGCCCGACGCCGGGTCGGACTGGTCCCGCAGACCCCCGGCGACCTGCTCTATCTGGAGACGGTGGCGGCCGAGTGCGCCCAGGCCGACCGGGAGTCCGAGGTGCCCGACGGGACCTGCCGGGAGTTGCTGGACCACCTCACCCCCGGGCTGCCGGCCGACCGGCACCCACGGGACCTGTCGGAGGGGCAGCGGCTGGCCCTCGCGCTCGCGGTCCAGCTCACCGCCGCCCCGCCGGTGGTCCTGCTCGACGAGCCGACTCGGGGGCTGGACTACCGGGCCAAGCGGCAGTTCGCCACCGTGGTCCGCCGGTTGGCCGCGCAGGGTCGGGCGGTCGTGGTCGCCACCCATGACGTCGAACTCGTCGCCATCCTCGCCGACCGGGTCGTGGTGATGGCTCAGGGCGAGATCGTCGCCGACGGTACTGCCGCCGAGGTCATGCTCGCCTCACCGGCGTTCGCGCCCCAGGTCGCCAAGGTCCTGGCCCCGCAGTCCTGGCTGACGGTGGACCAGGTCACCACGGCGCTGACCCGAACCGAGGTGCCGCGATGAGCGTGCTGCGGGTCGCCCCGCGCACCGCCGTCATCCTGACCCTGGCCTCCGTCGCCGCGCTCGCCACCTTCACCTGGCCGTTCTTCGTCCCCGCCCAACCTGAGAGCATGGCCCGCACCACCGAGGCGCCGCTGGTCTTCATTGTCGTCCTACCGATCCTGCTCGCGCTCGTTCTGGCCGAACTCAGCTCCGGCGGCATCGACAGCAAAGCCCTGGCGATGCTCGGCGTACTCGCCGCCGTCAACGCCGCCCTACGCCCGCTCGGCGCCGGCACCGCCGGCATCGAAACGGTGTTCTTCCTGCTCGTGCTCGCCGGCCGGGTCTTCGGACCCGGGTTCGGTTTCCTGCTGGGCGCCATCTCGCTGTTCGCCTCCGCGCTGCTCACCGCCGGGGTCGGACCCTGGCTGCCGTTCCAGATGCTGGCCGCGGCCTGGCTGGGGCTCGGCGCGGGGTTGCTGCCGTCCCGGCTGCGGGGGCGGGCCGAGATCGCCCTGCTGGCCGGGTACGGCGCGGTCGCCGCCTACGCGTACGGGCTGCTGATGAACCTCTGGTTCTGGCCGTTCAGCGTCGGCGCGGACACTCAACTCTCCTACGTCGCCGGTGCACCGGTGCTGGAGAACCTGCACCGCTTCGCGGTCTTCACCGCCGTCACCTCCACCTTCGGCTGGGACACCGGCCGGGCGGTCACCACCGCCGTCGCCATCGTCCTGGTCGGACCGGCTGTCCTGGCCGCGCTGCGCCGAGCCGCCCGCCGGGCCGCGTTCGACGCCCCGGTCACCTTCGCCACACCATCGGCACATGGGCCTGTGCCGATCACGCCCGCGAAGGATGGTGGTTGCGGTGTGCTCCCGCAGGGCAGCGGACAGCAGGTTCCGGCGGTCGACCCTCACCTTCCGCCACAGACGCCCTTCCCATAGCGACGCACTCGCGAACGGGTAACCGGACAGGGTGCCATGTTCACCGCTCACCTGACGCGAGCTCGAGTAACACTGCGCTGCGACACGCTCGACACACCAATTGGTGTTACACCCTTTCTGCAGTCCCCTCACGTGGGGCCAGTCGTAGCTGGTTCGCCTACCAATCCATCGTGGTCGAGGCAAGAGGGCACCCAGCGGAAGTTCGGGACCACACCGCAGCGGTGAGTGGGAACGGCCGCCGTCATCACGCACCGGACCCGCCAGGTCTGGCAAGCGACGGCCAGTAGGTACGAGCACGGTGCCTGGTACACCTCGGGCATCCGATATCGGTACCCCGGCCCTGATCAGTCGTGGCCTCGGCGTCGTGAGCCGGACCAGATCGCCGACTGGTCCACGCTGTGCTCAGCAGCACCACACCGACCGAGGGCTCCAAGGCGAAGTACCAGATCGGCCCGGCCTTGGCTGACCGGGTGAGCGAGCAGGCCACCGACCTGCTCGCGGCATTCCCGCTCTATCGCGGCGTCGACCTCGCCTGAGCGGATTGGTCCGGGTGGCGTCACCTCGCGTGCGTGCCACCCGGACCGTCAACCTTCTTCCGACAGCCGGCCCACGTCGGTTCAGATCAGATTGGCGACGGTGGCGACCGTGTCGGCGAGGCCGAGGCATGGACCCAACATCCCGGCCGTCGGGGTGGTCTGTGGAGGCCACCCCTTCCCGGCAATCACGACGGTGGGCCGACAACCCGAGACGTGGGCGAGTGTCCCGAGGATCTGCGGCCCGCGGCCATGCCGGCTGTGACTCCACACCGCGACGACGGTGGGTCGGCTACGACCGACCGCGTCGACGAGCGTGGCGGGCTGCAGCCCGGCACCGAGGTGTAGCGAGGCGATCCCGTCTTCGGCGAGTGCGGCGGCCAGGGCGTCCAGCGCCACGCGGTCGCGGCGCTCGTCGATGGCTACCAGGAGGACGCGCACCGGTGATCCGGAGCATGGTCACGGCACCGTGGCGAAGACCTCACTCAGACAGCGGGCAAGCACACGGCGGGTGAGCGCTCGACGTGCCTCGCTGTATCGGGCTCGGCTGATCAGGATAAAGGCGGGCTCGACCAGGGTGTGCCAGGTGTGTACCACGCCGTGTGCGGTGACCGCCGCTGTCAGCGTTTCCCGGAGGGTGCGCACGTCCATGCGGCGAGCGGCGCGGGCGATCCCGCGGGCCGCGGACTGGGGTGTGGTGGTCGCCGCCAGGATGGTCGACGGGCGGCATTGTCGCCTGTCGACGAGCTGCAGGGCGGCTTCTGCTGCGGACAGGCCACGCGCGGTCAGTTGGGCCATCATCGTGAGTACGGCCACGTCCTGTGGCGTGTAACGGGCGCCGAAGCCGGCACTGCTGGTCGTGCCGGCCAACACCGACTACCGGTGCATCGGTGTCGACACGATCAGTCTCAACATCGCTGAGACGGTGCACTGGTCACGGAAGCCATCCTAGTACGGCAGCCGCCATTGGCGGTCTGACCTGGCAGGATGCGGTGGTGGGGCGTGCGAAGTGGACGCAGCCGCCC
>NZ_VCJO01000032.1 GCF_009712475.1 Micromonospora sp. CP22 | reverse complement strand
CCCCACCTGCTCATCGTTCAGGTCGACATGCGACTGACCCGCCGGAGCACCATGCGGCAACAGCTTGCCGGTGTCCGGCTTCTCAGCCTGGACGGCGGCGATGGGGTTCGCCGAGGAGAACGCCTCGGTGGCGGCGTGGTTGAGCGGGCCGGCAGCGAGTCCGGCGGCGGCGGTGAGGCCGGCGATTCCGAGGATGCTCTTGCGCAGCATGGTGTTCATGGGGGATCTCCTTCGCGTTCGGGGGTGAGCGTCGCCTCCGTGGGGGGCGGGCGACGCAGACGCCGTCAGGCGGCGGAAAGAACGTGGTGCGTACACCGGCCGGAGGGGGTGGGCCGGTAGGGCGCGTGGGGCGCGGCCACATCACGCGCCGGGACCATGTACAACGACTGACCGTGGCCGGTCATTCCCGGATCTCACCGCCCGTGGCGGCGGCCGGCCGGGCCCTCCTTGGTCAGCCACCCATTACAACGCCCGCCACCCCCCGCAGATTCCACCCACCGCCACCCCGAAACCGGACACCCGACACACAAGGTGATCAACCACCCACGAGGCCAGGGTGTGGCCTGCCGAACCCGGCGCAGGGATCAGGCCTGACCGCCCGGAGCCGGGCACGGCAGGCCACACCCCCACGGCCACGCCCCACGAATCACGCCCGAGGCAGGTCATCGGCACGAGCCGAGCCGATCTGGGGTTACCCTGACAGCATGCAGGCGGTCTCCCCCACCTCGACCGGCGTGGCGCACCTGGCCCGACCCGGTCGTCCCGCCGTGGTAGCCCGGACACTCACCGAACTGCGTGGCCCCACCCGAGGGGTGGTCGAGTTGCCGGTGCGGCTGATGTGGTGCGCCGACCGCGCCTTCGACCTCGCCGACCCCGACCAGTTGCTCTGGCTGTACGAGAACGTGCTGCGCGAGACCGCGCGCCTCGACGACCTGCGGCAGCTGGTGAACGGGCGGACACTGCGCCGGGTGTGGAAACGGCTCAACCTGCCCCGGGGCGTGCGACTGGCGTGGGAGAGCCGACACCAGAGTCTCCGGTCGGCGTGACCGGGGCATCCCCGCACGCGCATCCACACGAGTTCTACCGCGAGGTTGCCCGGATCGCGTTGACCGTCGCCGGACCGTACCGCTTCGTGCTCGGTGGTGGCGTGGCCTGGGCGGCGCACGGCCTGGTCACCCGCCCCACCGAGGACGTCGACCTCTTCGCCGACGTGGAGGGCGCCGCCGCGGCGGCGGCGGCCGACGTTCGGACCGCACTGGAACGCGCCGGGTTCGAGGTGGCCGACGCCGACCCGGACAGCGACCTCGGTGACCTCTTCGACGGTTTCGACCGGGATCTACGGGACTTCGTCGTCACCCGGGACGACCGGCAGATCCGCCTCAGTCTGGCCCGTCTCGACCGGCACCGCAGCCCGGTGGTGATGGACCTCGGGCCGGTGATGGACGTCCGAGACCTCATCGCGAACAAGACCGCCGCCCTGGTCAACCGCCGCGAGGTGCGCGACTACATCGACGTGGCCTCCGCCCTGGCCCACCGGTCGGTGGCCGAGCTGCTGGATCTCGCCCGGCAGCTCGATCCTGCCGTCGACGACGAGGACGTCCGGGCGGCGGGCCGCTATCTCGACCGGATCCCGGACCACCGGTTCACCCGCTATGGCCTCGACCCCGCCGACATCGGCCAGGTCCGGCGACGCCTGGCGGACTGGCCCCGCTGACCCGCGTCGGGTCGGCGGGGCCGCGCCTGCGCTCCCATCACTTGGTGAAACGCCCGCCGGTGACGCCCAGGATCTCGCCGGTGATGTAGCTGGACTCCTGCGAGGCGAAGAAGACGTACGCGGGCGCCAGCTCCGCCGGCTGACCGGGCCGACCGATCGGGGTGTCGGTGCCGAACTGCTCGACCTTCTCCGGCGGCATGGTCGCCGGGATCAGCGGAGTCCAGATCGGCCCCGGAGCCACCGCGTTGACCCGGATGCCCCGGTCGACCAGGTCGGCGGCGAGCGCCTTGGTGAAGTTCGCGATGCCCGCCTTGGTGGTGGCGTAGTCGAGCAGCTGCGGCGACGGGTCGAAAGCCTGGATCGAGGACGTGTTGATGATCGTGGACCCGTCGCCCAGGTGTGGCAACGCCGCCTTGCACAGCCAGAACATCGCGTACAGGTTGGTCTTGAACACCCGGTCGAACTGCTCGGTGCTGATGCCGGCGATGCCCTTGTCCTGCGCCATCTGGTACGCGGCGTTGTTCACCAGGATGTCGATGCCGCCCAGGTCACTGACCGCTCGCTCGATCAGCGTCGTGCAGTGGTGCTCGTCGGCGATGTCACCCTGGACCGCGACACCCTTGCGGCCTGCGGCCTCGATGAGTCGTACCGTCTCCCGGGCGTCCGCCTCCTCTCCGTCACCGAGGTAGGAGATCAGGACGTCGGCCCCCTCCCGGGCGTACGCGATGGCGACCGCCCGGCCGATACCCGAGTCACCACCGGTGATCACCGCCTTCTTGCCGTCGAGCTTGCCGGTCCCCCGGTAGGAGTCCTCTCCGTGGTCGGGCTTCGGCGACATCGCACCGGTCCGCCCCGGCGGGCTCTGCTGCTGGCTCGGCTGCCCGGACCGCTGGCCGAACTGCTCGGTCGGGTCCTGCTGGGTGTGCTGCGTCTCGCTCACGGGGTCTCCTCGCCGGGCGGGTGGAATGCGGTCCCGCTAGGCCCTACCCGGGCCGCCCGGGGCGAAACGCCGGGCGGCTGCGGCTCGGCGGTGCGGCTCACCTCGCGTAAGGCATCCTAGGATCCTGGATCACCCGGTGATCCAGGATCCGGTGTCAGCGGGCGGCTCGGGCCGGGACCGCCCTCCGTGGGCCCGGCAGCCGCTCGGCCAGGGCCAGCGCGGCCCGGACGGAGGGCCGCCCGACCAACTCGTCGAAGTCGGCCCGCCCGAGGCAGAACCGGGTGAACGCGCGCCAGCCCGGCGCGGTGGCCAGCAGCGTGTGGCAGACCCCGGGCCGCCGGGAGAAGACGTCGAGCAGCCGATGCCCGGCGCGCATGGCCGGGACCAGACGCTCGCTCACCGACCGTTCGTAGCCGCCGAGATCGGCGGCGGCCACCGCCGCACCGGCCAGCTCACCGGAGCGCAGCGCGTAACTGATCCCCTCCCGGGTCCAGGGCTCCAGCAGACCGGCCGCGTCACCGGCGACCAGCATCCGCCCCCGGCGCAGCGGTGAGTCGTCGGCCCGGCAGCGGGTCAGGTGACCCGAGTCGTGCGTCGGCGACACGTGGGCCAGCCCGAGGCGGTCGACGAACCGGGCCAGGTACCGCCGGGTCCGCTCCCCCTCACCCCGGCCGGCGATCACCCCGACGGTGAGCCGATCGCCCTTCGGGAAGACCCAGGCGTACGAGCCGGGCAGCGGACCCCAGTCGAGCAGCGCGCGCCGCCGCCACCGAGCCTGCTCGGCCGGGGACACCGGCAGTTCCAGCTCCAGCCCCAGATCCACCTGGCGGTGACGCACTCCGACGTGCCGGGCGCTCACCCCGGAGGAGCCGTCGGCACCGATGACGGTACGGGCCAGGAGCACCTCACCGTCGGCCAGCCGCACCCGTACGACGTCGGGGTCCTGCTCCACCGAGCGGACCGTCGCCCGCTGACGCAGCTCGGCACCGGCGGACACCGCGGCGGCGCGCAACCGGTCGTCGAACTCCTCCCGGCGCACCATGCTCACCAACGGACCACCAGCATGCCGTCGGGTGAATCCGCCGCGCCCGTCGAGGGTGAAGGTGATCCGGTCCACCAGGTCGTGGGCGGGTACCTCGATCCGTCCGGCGAGCGCCGCCAGTGAGGTGCCGATCAGGCCGCCACCACAGGTCTTGTACCTCGGATGCGCGGCACGCTCGACGACCAGCGTGCGGACCCCGCGCCGGGCGGCGACGTAGGCGGCGGAGAGCCCGGCGGGGCCCCCGCCGATCACCACGAGTTCCCAGACGTTCACGGATGCAGGGTAGAGCAGCCCATTCGGGCGCGAGGCCCACCGACTCCGGGCGCCAGCGGCGGGTCACGTCAGTCGTCCGCGACCGGATGGCCACCGGCTCCGTCGGCCGCCGCACCGCTGCCGGGCAGGCATTTTTCCCGCCGCGCCGGGTAAGCGCCCGCCGCAGACCGCCTGCCGCAGACCGCCTGCCGCAGGCGGACGAGGCGCGAGGAGGACACCATGCAACAGGTGCGGCTGTCGGACATCGAGGCACGGGTGTACGACGCGGTGGCGGCCCTGGAGGCCCGCGGCCAGGTCCCCTACCCGGATATGATCGCCCAGGAGTGCGGCCTGACCGAGGAGCAACTGCAGACTCCGCTGCACCTGCTGACCGAGAAGAACCTGCTGCACCGGGAGGACTCGCCGATGGCCGGGCTCGACTTCGGCCCCCGCTTCTGCGCGCAGCAGTTGGCGTGATGGTGCGCCCGGCGGCCCGACGCGGGATCGTCGGTTGACCGCAGGTTCGGCGGAGCCCGGGGCGCTGAACGACAGGCGTCGCTGGCAGGCCCTCGGGGTCGGCTTGGTCGCGGCGTTCATGACGCTGCTCGACATCAGCATCGTCAACGTCGCGCTGCCCTCCCTGGAGCGCGCCCTGCGGGCCGATTCCAGCGACCTGCAATGGGTGCTGTCCGGCTACGCCCTCACCTTCGGGCTGGTCCTGGTGCCGGCGGGACGCTTCGGCGACGTCCGAGGGCGACGCAACGCGTTCGTCTTCGGCATCGCCCTGTTCACGCTGACCAGCGCGATGGCCGGAGTCGCCCAGTCCCCCGGCTGGCTGATCGCCGCCCGACTGCTCCAGGGCGCCGCCGCCGGTGTGGTGAACCCGCAGGTGACCGGCCTCATCCAGCAACTGTTCGCCGGGCCCGAGCGGGCCCGGCCCTTCGGGTGGCTCGGCGCCACCATCGGCATCTCCACCGCGGTCGGTCCGCTGCTCGGCGGCCTGCTGATCGCCGCAGGCGGCGCGGAACACGGCTGGCGGTGGGTCTTCTTCGTCAACGTGCCGGTGGGGATCGTCGCGGTGCTGCTCGGCTGGCGGTTGCTGCCCGGTCGGGTCACCCCACGTGACCGGCGACGCCGGTTCGACCCGGTCGGCGTACTGGTGCTCGGCGTCGGGGTCACCCTCGTGCTGCTGCCGCTGGTGCAGCACGAACAGTGGCACGGCGCGACGAAGTGGCTGCTGCTGCCCGTCGGCCTGGCGGTCCTCGCCGGTTTCGTCGGCTGGGAGCGACGGTACGCCCGGACCGGCCCACCACTGTTCGACGTGGGCCTGTTCCGCATCCGGTCGTACCGTCTCGGCTCGGCGATCGCGCTGCTCTACTTCGGCGGGTTCACCGCGATATTCTTCATCTTCACCCTCTACCTGCAGAACGGGCGTGGCTACAGCGCCCTGGTCGCCGGTGCGGCGATCACCCCGTTCGCGCTGGGCTCGGCCGTCGCGTCCGCCGTCGGCGGACGGCTGGTCAACCGGTACGGCCGCCCGCTGGTCGCCACCGGCCTGGTCGCGGTGGTGACCGGTCTCGGCCTCGCCGCGCTGGCCATCGAGCTGGTGCCGCAGGCTCCGGTGCCCTGGGTGACCGCGTTGCCGCTGCTGCTCGCCGGGCTCGGCAGCGGTCTGGTGATCGCGCCCAACCAGACGTTGACCCTGTCCGCCGTACCGGTCCCGCAGGCCGGCAGCGGTGCCGGGATGTTGCAGACCGGGCAGCGGATCGGTTCGGCCGCCGGGATCGCGGTGGTGGGTGCGGCCTTCTTCGCGGCGCTGGGCGACGGCACGGACGCCTGGTCACGGGCGTTCGAACGGTCGCTGCTCACCTCGGCGGCGATCATCACGCTGGCCCTGGTGGTGGCCGGCGTCGACATCGTCGGAAACCACCGCGGCCGGCCCCGCGGACGGGACCGGCCGGTGGATCACTGACGTCGGTGTCACCAGAGCTGCGAGACGATGTCCGCCGCCTGCTCCTCCCACTGCGCGTAGTGGAACGGGTAGGCCGACACCTGCACCGTCTGCGCGGCGGTGGTCAGCGGCATATCCCGCCAGCCGCCGACGTTCTTCAGGGCCTCGAAGAAGACGGTCGAGGAGTACTCGGGGTCGGTGATCTGCTCCACGCTGCCCCATCCGGTGGACGGACGCTGCTGGAACAGGCCCTGCGAGTCGTGGTCGTTCCACGCGCCCAGGTGGCCGAGGTTGTAGAGCTTCGACTCCTGCAACGCGGTGGCGATGCCGATCACCGCGCCCCGCTCGCCCACACCGGTGCGCTTGGCCACCTCGATGATGGTCTTGGCGTTGTCCCGCTGGGCCTTGTCCAGCGGGATGCGCGACTGGGCACCCTGCACGCCGTGCGGGATGAGCTCGCCGCGGGTCGGCTTGCCGGCGTCCGGCTTGTCGGTACGACCGGCGGTGGTCAGCCCGGACTCCGCCGGGACGTCGGCGCTGGTACGGCCGGTCGCCCGGTCGATCGCCGCGACCGCGCCGGAGTGCGGCCCGGTGGTGATCGGTGCCGCCACGGCGGTGGGGCCGACGGCGAGTCCGGCGAGGGCGGTCACGCCCACCACGCTGAGCGCGGTCTTCCGGTTCGGGATCGTCGCGATGGCCGGGAGCCATCGAGTGAAGTCCAGCTTCACGATGGTTGCCCTTTCGATCGGGTACGAGCCGCTCGGGGCTGAGCCGCTCTCGGGGGACACAGGCGCGGCCGGTCGAGGTTTGCCAGCCGGCGCTCTGGGGAACACAACCCGGCTGGCATGTCCGCCATTCCGGAAATGCGGCGGTGGCGGTCGGCTGCGACCCAGGTCACCGTGCAGACCGCCGAGGTGACTCCGGTCGGGCACGAAACGGGCAACGGGTGCTAAACCTCGTACGGAACGCCGAAGCGCACCAGGACGTGCCAGAGCTGCTTGAGCTGCTGCAACGTGTCCGCTGCCGGACCCCGATCGGCCCATCGCCCCGGCTCGGTCACCACGGACGCCGCGGCCCGCCCGATCAGCGCGGCGTGCAACGGCTCCCCCGACCGCGCGAACTCGCCGAAGCAGAACGTGGTCCGGGTCAGCACCTCGGGACGCAGCCGCAGGTGGCAGGAGCCGAACCGGGGACAGGCCCCGTCGGGATGGTCGAGCAGGTTCAGGCCGCCGTACTTCGGCCGCTGTGCCGGGCCGACACCCGGGCGCTGGTAGGCGCCGCCGAACAGGCGTTCCTCCCAGCGGTCACGGTCCCCGCCCGGGTACGCGGTGAGGCCACCGTTGGAGATCCGCGTCTCGAACTGGCTGCGGTAGACCCCCTCGGTGGCGAGCGCCTCGGCGACCGTGCGGCCGTCGGCGCGCAGCCGGTCCGGATGGAAGTTGAGGGTGACCCGCCCCTGCCGACCGATCGCCCCGACGAGCCGCTCCGGTTCGAGGCGTACGCCGGTGCCGGCCAGCGCCCGCCCGACGACGGCCAGCGCGGCGGCACGGTCGCGCAGTGCCACCGTGCGCACGTGGCGCAGTGTCGCACGTTGCGCGGCGGTCAGCGTCGGGTCGGACATGCCGGCAGTGTCGTGGGGACCGTCCCGCCCGCGCATCCCGGTTTCGGCGGACGGCCGACCCGCTCTCAGTGGCCCCGGGCGAGCCACTGCGGCAGTTGGGGTGCCTCCGCCCCGATGGTGGTGCTGTCGCCGTGTCCGGTGTGCACCACGGTCTCCGGCGGCAGGGTGAGCAGCCGGTCCCGGATCGAGTCGACGATGGTGTCGAAATCGCTGTACGAGCGACCGGTGGCACCCGGGCCACCGGCGAACAGGGTGTCACCGGTGAAGACCACCCCCAACTCGGGGGCGTACAGGCAACACGCGCCGGGGCTGTGACCGGGCGTGTGCAGCACGGTCAGCGTGGTTCCACCCACCTCGATGAGCTGGCTGTCGTCCAGCGTGCCGCCCGGCGGTTCGTCGGGATGGACCAGGTCCCACAGCACCCGGTCGGCGGGGTGCAACAGCACCGGGGCACCGGTGGCCCGGGACAGTCGCGGGGCGACCCGGACGTGGTCGTCGTGGGCGTGCGTGGCGACGATCGCGGTGACCCGCCGCCCGCCGACCACCTGGAGGATGGCGTTGACGTCGTGCGGGGCGTCGATGACGACGCACTCGGTGTCGTCGCCGACGACCCAGACGTTGTTGTCGACGTCGAAGGTCTGACCGTCGAGGGAGAAGGTGCCGGACGTGACCGTGTGGTCGATGTGGGCGACCATCAGAAGACCACCACCGACCGGAGCACGTCGCCGTGGTGCATCCGGGCGAACGCCTCCTCCACCCCGTCCAGGCTGATCTCCTCGGTGACGAAGGCGTCCAGGTCGAGCCGGCCCTGCAGGTACAGCTCGGTGAGCATCGGGAAGTCGCGGCTGGGCAGGCAGTCGCCGTACCAGCTGGACTTGAGCGCCCCGCCCCGGCCGAAGACGTCCAGCAGCGGCAACTCGACGCGCATCTCGGGGGTGGGTACGCCGACCAGCACCACGGTGCCGGCGAGGTCGCGGGCGTAGAAGGCCTGCTTCCAGGTCTCCGGACGGCCGACCGCGTCGATCACCACGTCGGCGCCGAAGCCACCGGTGGCGGCCTGGATCTCCGCCACCGGGTCCGCCTCGGAGGCGTTGACGGTGTGGGTGGCGCCGAACCTGCGGGCCCAGTCGAGCTTGCGGGAGTCGGTGTCCACCGCGACGATCGTCGTCGCTCCGGCCAGGGCCGCGCCGGCGATCGCCGCGTCGCCGACACCGCCGCAGCCGATCACCGCCACCGAGTCGCCCCGGGTCGCCCCGCCGGTGTTCATCGCCGCACCGAGGCCCGCCATCACCCCGCAGCCGAGCAGCCCGACAGCGGCCGGTCGGGCCGCCGGGTCCACCTTCGTGCACTGGCCCGCGTGGACCAGGGTCTTCTCGGCGAACGCGCCGATGCCCAGCGCCGGGGACAGTTCGGTGCCGTCGGTCAGGGTCATCTTCCGGGCGGCGTTGTGGGTGGCGAAGCAGTACCACGGGCGACCCCGTCGGCAGGCCCGGCACGTCCCGCAGACGGCGCGCCAGTTGAGCACCACGAAGTCACCGGGCGCGACGTCGTCCACCCCCTCGCCGACCTGTTCGACGACGCCGGCGGCCTCGTGGCCGAGCAGGAACGGATAGTCGTCGTTGATGCCGCCCTCGCGGTAGTGCAGGTCGGTGTGGCAGACCCCGCACGACTGCACCCGGACCACCGCCTCACCCGGACCGGGGTCGGGCACCACGATCTCGGTCACCTCGACGGGCGCGCCCTTGCTGCGGGAGATGACTCCCCGTACCTGCTGGCTCACGTTGTCCTCCTACTCCGCGCCGGCGCGCCCTGTCGTCGGCTGCCACGTTCGCCTCCGCAGGCGAACCTACCGCCGCGACGGCGGATCGGCACCGCTTCCACCGGCGGGCCACGCGACGACACTCCCATCGGGTCGCCCGGGTGGCATGCCGGCTGCGGCGCTCACACTCACACCGGGGTGCGGGCCCGCCGGGCGTCGGCGCGGTTGACGGCGGCGGCCAGGAGGCGGCCGTGGCCGGTCGGCGCGATCCGGGCCAGCAGGTCCAGCAGCCGTGCCGACCAGCCGACCAGCACGCGCCCCCGCCGCCGGGTCACACCGCGCAGGATGGTCTCGGCGGCGACCGCCGGGTCGATGGTGAGCAGCCGCTCGAACCGCTGCCGGCCCGCCTCGTACTCGGCCCGGTCGACACCGCTGCCCACCCGCGCGTCGCGGGCGATGCCGGTCCGGACGCCACCGGGATGCACGCAGGTGACGCCGATGCCGTCGACGGCGAGTTCGTGCCGCAACGCCTCGGTGAAGCCGCGTACCGCGAACTTGCTGGCCGCGTAGGCGACCTGGCCGGGCGGGGCGATCAAACCGAACAGGCTGGAGATGGTGACCAGGTGTGCGCCGGGTTCGGCCCGCAGCGCCGGCAACAACGCGTGGGTCAGCTGCGCCACGGCCCGGAAGTTGACGTCGACGACCCAGCCGAACTCGGCCAGGGTCACCTCGTCGAACCGGCCGCCCAACGCCACCCCGGCGTTGTTGACCAGCAGCCGGATCCGGGGGTGCCGCGCGACGATCCGGTCGGCGAGCGCCCCGGTGGCCGCCGCGTCGGCCAGGTCGACCTGGTGGGTCCACACCTGCCGGTCGGGATGCTCGGCCCGGATCGCGGCGGCCACCGTCGCCAGCCCGTCGGCGTCCCGGTCCAGGAGCACCAGCTCGGCACCCCGGCGGGCCAGGGCGTGGGCCAACGCGGCGCCGATACCGCCGGCGGCACCGGTGACCACCGCCACCCCGCCGGTGACGGTGAACCTACGCATCGACAGGACTCCTTCGCGCTGAGCCGGCCCGGTCGAACCGGAGGTCGGCGTCGGGTAGCCGCCCGTACCGCAGGGACAGCAGGTCACGTAGGTAGTTCTGGTGCACCCGCCAGGGGCCCCGGGTGCCCATCCGGGGCAGTCGTCCGACGCCGCGCCGCACGTACCCGGAGGTGAGGCCGATCAGCGGCGGACGCGGGCCCGGCGGCGGGGCGACCGGGGTGACGATCCGGGTTCCGGTGCGGTCCAGATGGCGCAGCAGCCGACACACGTAACCGGCCACCAGGTCGGCCTTGAGGGTCCACGAGGCGTTGGTGTAGCCGATGGTCATGGCGAAGTTGGGCACCCCGGAGAGCATCATCCCCCGATAGGCGACGCACTCCGGCAGCTCGACGTCGACCCCGTCCACCCGCAGGGTGATGCCGCCGAGGGCGAGCAGGTCCAGCCCGGTGGCGGTGACCACCACGTCGGCGGGCAACTCCCGACCCGAGGCGAGCCGGATGCCTCCGGCGGTGAAGGTGTCCACGGTGTCGGTGACCACCTCGGCCCGCCCGTCGGACAACACCGCGAACAGGTCGCCGTCGGGGACCACACACAGCCGCTGGTCCCACGGGTCGTAGCGGGGCGTGAAGTGGCGGTCGACGTCGTAACCGGCGGGGAGCCGCCGCGCCGCGTCCCGGCGCAGCAGCCCGCGTACCAGCCGGGGGGCACGCCGACTGAGCTGGTAGGTGGCCGTGGCGAGCAGGACGTTCTTCCAACGCACGCTCCGGTGCGCCAGGCGCGCCGGCAGCAGCCGCCGCAGGGCGTCGGCGAGGCGGTCGCGGGAGGCCAGCGTCAGCAGGTACGCGGGTGACCGTTGCAGCATGGTCACCCGGGCGGCCTGCCGGGCCAATGCCGGCACCAGCGTCACGGCGGTGGCACCGCTGCCGATCACCACCACCCGACGGCCGGTCAGGTCGAGGTCGGCGGGCCAGTGCTGCGGGTGCACGATCCGGCCGGTGAACTGTTCCTGGCCGGTGAAGTGCGGCGTGTGGCCGGCGTCGTACCGGTAGTAGCCGGTGCAGGCGTACAGGAAGGAGCAGGTCAGCACGACGGTGTCGGCGCTGTCCGCGCGCTGGACGTGCACCGTCCACCGGGCCAGCCGGCTGTCCCACTCGGCCCGCTGGACCCGGTGCCGCAACCGGATGTGCCGGGTGACGTCGTACTCGTCGGCGGTCCGCCGCAGGTAGTCGCGGATGGTCGCGCCATCGGCGAGGCTCTTCGGGGCGGTCCACGGCGCGAACGAATAGCCGAGGGTGAACATGTCCGAATCCGACCGGACGCCCGGGTAGCGGAACAGGTCCCAGGTGCCCCCGATCGCGTCGCGCGCCTCGACCACCGCGTAGCTCTTGCCCGGGTGGCGACGCCGCAGGTGACAGGCGGCGCCGATGCCGGACAGGCCCGCGCCGACGATGAGCACGTCGACATGGTCTGAGGTCATCTCGTCTCCTGCCCGCGTACCGATGTCGGCAGCCTATCCCGCTGCCGTCCCGGGCTCCTCGTCACGAGGTGAGCAGGGCCGCCGCCTGGTCCAGCAGGGCCAACTCGGTCGGGGTCTGGGTGGGGTTGGCGCGGCGGATGGCCACGGCGTCGGCGACGAGCGGGGCGGCGTGGTCGCACAGCGCGTACCGGTAGGCGCGCTGCATCTCGTCGGCGGCCGCCGCCATCGGTTGGTCCGGATCGACCGCGACCTGGGCGAGGATCAGGGCGGTCATCGCCACGTCCAGTCCGGGCGGACCGTGCCGGACGTTGCGCCAGTCGACCAGCACCGCCCCGTCCGGGTCGAGCAGGACATTGTCCGGATGCACGTCCATGTGCAGGATGCGCTCGCCGCCGTGGGCGCCGGGCAGCGGCGCGACGGCGTGCAGCCGACGGTGCAGCCCGGCGAGGATGTCGGCGGCCGGCACCACCTCGATCGTGCCCGACACCAGCGCCTGGAGCATCGTCGGGCCGGGTACCCGCTGCATGACCAGGTCCGCGCCGTCGGCCCGGTGCACCCGGGGCACCGGAAAACCGGCGGCGTGCAGATGGGACATGAACCGGGCTTCCTCGGTGACGTCGGTGCCGTCCCGGTAGCGGCGCAGCACCCGGCCGCCGTCGAGGGCGTAGACGTCGGCGTCGCGGCCGGATGCGAAGGGTGTCGACGCTGTCATGGACAGCACCGTAACCGGGCGCTGCGACGGCCACGGTGGACGGCGGGTGGGGCACCGAGCGTGGTGCCGCTGTGACAATCTGGGAGGACGACGGGGGTCATCGGAGGTGATGGTCACGTTACGCACGCTCGACCTCGTTGCCGTGCCGGAGATGTCGCCGCTCGACATCGACGTGGCTGTCGGCGCGGCGGTCGCCCTGGTGGTTCCGCCGCCGACGGCCACCGCCGTGGCCCGGGTGGTGGCCGGGCTGGCCGCGCCGGTCAGCGGGCGGATCCTGGTCGGCGGCCGCGACGTCACCGACCTGCCGCCGTTGCGCCGCCGCATCGGGTACGTCCCGGCCGGCAGCGCCCTGCTGCCCCACCTCACCGTCGGGCGCAACATCTCCTACGGTCAGCGCCGTCGGCGAGGGGTACGCGAGGTCGCCGAAGGCTGGGCGGCAACCCTGGTCGAACGGCTCGAACTCACCCCGACGCTGGGGCTGCGTCCGCACCAGCTGTCCGAGGCACAACGGTTCCGGGTGGCGCTCGCCCGGGCCATGGCCTGCCTGCCCGAGGTGCTCGTGGTCGACCTGCCCGCCCCGGTCGACGGGGTGCAGCTGCCGGAGCTGCTCGACCGTACGTCCCCTCCGGACGGCCCCGGCGTGACGGTGCTGCTCTGCTCGGCCGACGAGGAGGCCCTCGCCGGTGTCGACCGCCGGGTGACGCCCGCCGACGACACGCCGCCCGACCCGGTCCGGTCGGCGGTGCGGTCGTGACCACGGTCAGCCGTCGCACGCTGCTGCGCGCGGCGGCGACGACCGCCGCCACCGCCACGGTCGGCGGCTGCGGTCAGGGGCGTCGGTCGGTGCAGGTGGCGGTCGTCTGGGCCGGTGGCGAGCTGGCCCGGTTCCGTCAGGTGGTCGCCGACTACCCGACGAGCGTGCAGGTCATCGGGGTGGGCAACGACATCGACGCGTTCCTGACCGCCCGCCGTGCCGCCGGTACCAGCCCCGACGTGGCGATCCTGCCCCGCCCCGGCCTGGTCGTCGAGTACGCCCGGCGGGGCTGGCTCAGCGAGGTGTCCCCGGCGGCGAGTTACACCGCCCCGGGCGGCATGGCCGACCTGCTCGACGTCGACCGACGCCGTTACGGCGTCTGGGTCAAGGCCGCCCACAAGTCGCTGTTCTGGCACTTCCCGTCGATGTTGGACGAACCGCCGAGATCCTGGGACGCGCTGGTGTGGTTGACCCGCCGACTCGGCGCACGGCACCGGGCGGGTGCCGGCCCGGCCCCGTTGGCCATCGGCGCCGCCGACGGTTGGGTGCTCACCGACTGGTTCGAGAACGTGCTCGCCGACGTCGCCGGGGCAGACCTGTACGCGGCGTTGGCCCGTGGCGAGGCCGACTGGCGGGGCCCGTCCGTGGCGTACGCGCTGGACCGCCTGGCCGAGTTGTGGAGTGTGGACGGTGCCTTCCCGGGCGGCGGGCGGCGGGCCCTGCTCACCCAGTTCGAGGAGTCGATCATCCAGGTGGTGCACCACCGCGAGGCCGTCATGGTGTTCGAGGCCGACTTCGTCGACGCGGTGGTCGACCGGTTCCGCCAGGGCTCCGAGCCGCTGGTCACCTTCCGCTTCCCCGGCGCCCGGGTGACCGAGCAGCCGCTGATCGTCGGTGGCGACGCGGCGGTGGCGTTCACCGGATCTCCCGGCGGCGCGGACCTGGTGCACTGGCTCAGCCAGGCGACGACGTTCCGGCCCTGGCTGGACGCCGGCGGCTACCTGTCCCCCAACCTCGCCGTGCCGGTGGACAGCTACCGTGACCCGCTGCGCCGGCGGCTCGCCGACGAACTGCGCACCGCCGACACCGTGCGGTTCGACCTCTCCGACCAGCTGCCCGGCACCTTCACCGGCACCGACGGGGTGGGGATCTGGCGGATCATGCAGGACTTCTTCATGAACGTGACCGGCGGGATGCCCGCCCGGGAGGCGATCCGCCAGGCGACCGGCCAGCTCGCCGAGGCGGCCCGGACGGCGGGAGGTGGCCGGTGAGTCGGGGTCCGCTGCTGGGCGAGCTGGCGGTGCTCGACGACGTCGGTCCGCCCCGGCGCGGCCGGGCCTACCCGGCGGCCGGTGTCGGCTGGGCGTTGTTGGCACCGGCGGTGCTGCTGCTCGGCGGTCTGCTGGCCTGGCCGGTGCTGCGTACGCTGCACGCCAGCGTCACCACCGACGGCCGCTGGGTCGGCGCCGAGCACTACCGGGCCGCGCTCGCCGCGCCCGGCACCGCCGCGGTGATCGGGCGCACCCTGCTGTGGGCGCTGCTGGTGCCGATGGTGGTCACGGTCCTGGGCTACCTGCTCGCCGCCGCCTCCCGGCGCTCCCAGGAGGGCTGGCTGGTCCGGCTCATCCTGATGGTGCCGACCGCGTTGCCGCTGGTGGTCACCGGGGTGACCTTCCGGCTGCTCTACGACCCCGACCCGAGGCGCGGACCGGTCACCCTGCTGCTGACCTGGGTGAACGGGCGCGACCCGGAGCAGTTGCCGCAGGTGCTCGGGCCGGACCTGGTCACCGTGGCGGTGATGTCGGCGTTCGTGTGGGCGTGGGCCGGGCTGGCGATGCTGGTGTTCCGGGCCGCCCTCGACGCGGTGCCGACCGACCTGGCCGACGCGGTGCGGGCCTTCGGTGGCAGTCGCCGCGACGTGCTGTGGGACGCGCAGTGGCGACCGCTGCTGCTGCGTACCGTCGCGGTGGTCTTCGCCCTGGTCGCCGTGGGCACCAGCCGCACCTTCGACCTGATCCTGGTGATGACACCCGGCTCGGTGCGGGACGAGGCGGCGGTGCTCTCGTTGCGGATCTGGCAGACCTCCGGTGCGACGACCACCGGTGAGGGTGCCGCCCTGGGCGTCGTGTGGCTGATCGCGGTGGCCGCCGGCATGCTGGTGGTGGCCCTGTTCGTCCGGCAGGCGTGGCCGCCGCCGCAGCGACCGGCCGGTGGCACCGGCACCGCACCGCCACCGCGACGGCTGGTCCGGTTGCTCGCCGCCGGCGCGGCGCTCGCCTGGCTGCTGCCGCTGGGGGTGTTGGCGGCCACCTCGTTGCAGAGCCCGGTGCGGGCGGCCACCGAGGGTTGGTGGGCCAGCCCGCCGGGCCTGGACTCCTACCGGGCCGTGCTCACCGGCCCGGAGCTGTGGCGCAGCCTCGGTTTCACGTTGGCGCTGGCCACCGTCGTCACCGTCGCGGTGCTGGGCATCGCGCTGCTCGCCGCGTACCCGCTGGCCTGGCTGACCGGACCGGCCGCGCAGGCCACCGGGCTGGTGCTCACCGTCGCGGTGGTGGTACCGGTGCAGGTGATCGCCGGCCCGGTCAACGAGGTGCTCGGGCTGGTGCTCTCCTCCGGCACAGCCCGAGGGGTCGCCCTGGTGCACATCGCCCTCGGTGTGCCGTTCGCGGTGCTGGTGCTGCGCAACTCCTTCGCCGACCTGCCCGCCGAGCAGGTCCGTGCCGCCCGGATCGGTGAGCGGCACTGGTGGGGCACGCTGCGCCGGCTGGCCCGGCACAACCGGACCGCGCTGGTGGCGGTGGCGGTGCTGGAGTTCGTGCAGGTGTGGAACGACCTGGTGGTGGGTCTGCTGTTCAGCGGGCCGGGTACGACGCCGCTCGGGTTGTTCCTCGCCGGGCAGACCCGTGGCTTCGTGGCCGGTAGCGGCACGCTCGCCGCCGGGTGCGTGCTCGCCTCGATCCTGCCGGTGCTGGTGTTCGTGCTGGCCCGCAAGCGCGTGGTCGCCGGTCTGGTCGCCGGGGGTGTGCGGTGACCGGGTCGCCGTCGCGCCGGCCCCGGCTGCTGAGCGCGTTGCTGGCCGTCGGCGGGGTGGTCGGTGCCGGGGCCAGCGCCGTGCTCGGCAACATCACCGGCAATCTGCTCTCCGAGTTGTCGCTGACCGTCCTCGGCTCGGCCAGCGTGGGGCTGGCGGCGATCGGGGTGGTCGCCTCCTTCGTGGTGGAGTGGCGGCGGCGTCGCGAGCAGCTACCGGCGGGCGAGGAGGCCGACACCCAGGCGAGCAGCAACGCGCCGACCCTGCCGTGGCCGGCCGGGTACACCGGACGGCGCGGCCAGGCGGAGACGGTGGTGGCGCTGCTCGCCCCGGAGCACGCGGTGGCGGTGGTGGGCCGGCGGGCCGTGGGCACGTCCTGGTGTGCCGTCCAGGCGGCGAACCTGAGCCGCGCGGACTTCCCCGACGGGCAGTACTACCTCGACGTGCGCCGGGGTGGGCGGGCCCGGTCGCCCCGGGAGGTGCTGGCCGCGCTGGCCCGCATCGTCGGCACCGGCGCTCCCCGGTCCGGCAGACCGGACGACCTGGCCGACGCCGCCGACGAGCTGATCGGGCAGTTGGACGGCCGCAAGGTGCTGCTGGTAGTCGACAACGTGGACTATCCGGCGCAGGTCCGGCCGCTGCTGCCACCCACCGCCCGGACCTGCCGGCTGTTGTTGGCCGGCACCGGCCGACTCGCCGCGCTCGACGGGGTGATGGCGTACTGGCTGGCCGAGCCGGACGTCGACGACGCGGTGGAGATGTTCGCCGCCGCCGGCGCGGCCACCGCCGTACCCCGCCCGCACCGCCCGGACCCGCGTTCCGACCCGGCGGTACGCGACATCGTCGAGCTGTGTGGGCGGCAGCCACGGGTGGTCACCGAGTTGGGACGACGCAGCGCACAACACGGCTGGCGGCACGACGACGTGCTGCGCGCGCTGCGTCGTGCCGCCGACACGCCGCCGCATCAACGGGTGGCCGTCTCCCCGGTGACGGGCCTGGTCACCGCCCGGGACACCGCGTACCACGCGCTCAGCGGGGAGGCTCGGCGACTGTGGCGGCTGCTGTCGCTGAGCCGGGTGCCGCTGGACCGGTCCACCATCGCCGCGCTCGCCAATCGCCGACCGCACCGGGTCGCCGCCCTGCTGGACGAGTTGGCCGACGGCGCCTTCGTCGTCGGCGCGCCCGGCGACCGGTACGAGGTCCGTCCGCTGCTCGCCGGATTCGCCCGGATGCACCTGCGGGAGGCAGAGCCGGTGCACCGTCGGGTCACCGTGCAGGCGCGGTTGACCCGGCACCTGGCCCGCCGGGCCGAGCAACAGGTGGCGGCCCTGGCCACCGGCGCGCTCGACCGCGATCACCGACTCCCCGACGACGACCCGTACGGCTGGTTCGACCTGCATCAGGAGTTGCTGCTGGCGGTGGTGAAGGTGCCGGCCGGAGCGGTGGAGTCGTTGCCTCGCCGGGTGCGGGACTGGTGGTTCCGGCTGGCCGTGGCGTTGTGCGGATGGCTCGCCCACACCGAGCGGCTCGACGAGTGGGAGGACGTCTGCCGGACGGTGCTGGCGAACCCGACCGCCCAGGACCGGCCGGAGATCGCCGGCTGGGCCCACAACGAACTGGGGGTGCTGCGACGCCGCCGACACGACCCGTACGGCGCGGTGGCCGCGCTCAGCCTGGCGGTCGCCGGGCAGGGCCGTCGGGGCACCGCCCAGGCGCGGATGAATCTCGGGCTGGCCCTGATCGACCTCGGTCGCATCGACGAGGCGGTGGAACATCTGGAGCTGTCCCGGCGGCACCGGGCCGGTTCCGACCGGGCCGGGCAGGCGCTCAGCGATCTCGGGCTGGGGGCGGCGAGGTTGGCCCGCCACGACCTGGAGAGCGCACACGACCTGCTGGTACGCGCGGCGAACTCGTTCCGTTCGCTCGGCGACGCCCGCGGCTACGCGGCGGCGTTGACCAACCTGGTGCTGGTCCACACGGCGATGGGCGAGCACCTCGACGCGGCGCAGGCGTGGCGGGCCGCGCTGCGCGAGTACGAGTCGCTGGGTGACCCGACCAATCGGGCGGTGGCGCTGCTCAATGCCGGGGTGGCGCTGCTGGGCGTGGCTCCGGGACAGGCCCAGCAGGCATACGACCTGCTGACGGAGAGCCGGCGGCTGCGCGAGGGCGGCCGTCCGGACGCCGGGCTGGGCCGGACGCTGCTGCATCTGGGCGACGCGGTCGCGGCGCTGGGCCGTCCCGAGGAGGCCCGGCGGCACTGGGCGGACGCGGCGGCGATCTGCGAGGTGGCCGGCGACGAGGACGGCCAGCAGGCCGCCGACGCCCGCCTGTGCGGTGAACGGTCTACCGAGCCGCGCCGAGGATGACCCGGGCCGCCCAGGCGGTACGCCTCGTGTCCAGGTGTACCGCCTGGGCGGCCGTCCCGGTCACGGCATCCCGGGGACGCGCTACGTCAGGTCCGCGCCGGGCTTCGCCCTCCGGCGTGCCCGGGTCGGCGGCCGTTCCACCGCCGCCTCGGCCACCTGGCACAGGTCGGTGAGCGGGTCGACGGCCTGCGCCGCGCAGGCCACCTGCCGCAGCAGGGTCCGCAGGGTGCCGGCCTGCTCCGGCGACAGCTCCCGCAGCAGGCGCGACTCGACCGCCTCGAGCGCCGTCCGGCGCTGCCGCGCGGCCTCGCGCCCGGCCTCGGTGAGGGTGACCAGGCGGCTGCGCCGGTCCGCCGGATCGGGTCGGCGGACCACCAGTCCGTCCCGTTCCAGGTCGTCGATCAGATACGTCAGCACGGTGCGGTCGATGCCCAACTCCTCGGCGATCGCGCCCTGGTTGCGCGCGGGTTCCCGGTCGGCCGAGGTGAGCACCTGGTATCCGCGGGGTCCGCCGGGCAGGTCACCGACGGCGTGGTCGGCGGCGCGGATGTAGGCGCGGAAGACGACACCGAGCATCCAACCGAGATCGTCGTTGATCGGATCGCTGGCCTGGGCACCGCTCATCACCCCACGATAGCGTACGTCACAGATTTTCTTGGGCAATGATGTTCTGTACGACATAACATTTTCCTGTGGCAACCCCGCCGCAGGACCGAGAGGACGCCGATGAGCGACTACGGGCACCCGCTGACCTTCGGGTCGTTTCTCACCCCCGGCAACGCCGACCCGACCCGGCCGGTCGAGTTGGCCATGCTCTCCGAGCAGGTCGGGCTCGACCTGGTGACGTTCCAGGACCATCCGTACCAGCCCGCGTTCCTGGACACCTGGACACTGCTGAGCTTCGTCGCCGCGCGCACCGAACGGGTCCGCCTCTCCGCCAACGTCACCAACCTGCCGTTGCGCCCGCCCGCCGTGCTCGCCCGCAGCGTGGCCAGCCTCGACCTGCTCAGCGGCGGCCGGATGGAACTCGGCCTCGGGGCGGGCGCGTTCTGGGACGCGATCGAGGCGATGGGAGGCCGTCGCCTCTCCCCCGGTCAGGGGGTACGCGCCCTGGAGGAGGCGATCGAGATCATCCGCCAGATCTGGGACGTCGACGCCCGGGGCGGTGTCCGGGTCGAGGGTGAGTTCCACCGCGCGGTCGGCGCGAAGCGCGGGCCCGCCCCGGCCCACGACGTGGGCATCTGGCTCGGCGCGTACAAGCCGCGCATGCTCGCGTTGACCGGACGCCGCGCCGACGGCTGGCTGCCCTCGCTGGCCTACCTGCAACCCGGCGACCTGGCCCGGGGCAACGCCATCATCGACGAGGCCGCCGCCGAGGCGGGCCGGTCCCCCGCCGACGTACGCCGGCTGCTCAACATCAACGGACGGTTCGCGGCCACCGGGCGGGGCCCGTTGCACGGCCCGACCGAGCAGTGGGCCGAGGAACTGGCCGACCTGGCCCTGACCGAGGGGATCAGCACGTTCATCCTCGGTAGCGACGACCCGGACGACCTGCGGCGCTTCGCCGCCGAGGTGGCACCGGCCACCCGGGAACTGGTCGCCGCCGAGCGCGCCACCCCGCCGTCCGGCACCGCGACCGCCCAGGCCAGCGGCGCGCCCCCTCGGGCCAGCGACGCCGGGGGTACGCCCGCCGCCACGCCGACCCGGGTCGCCGCTTCCGCGTTGGCCGTGGTTCCCACGCCGGACGACGGCGTACGCCGCAGCGACGTGCGGGTGTGGGACGAGGCGGCCCGCCCGACCGGACCGGCCCCCGACCCCCAGCGCACCTACACCGCCCACGAGCAGGCCGGTGCGCAGCACCTGATCGACGTGCACGACGGCCTGCGCGCCGAACTGGCCCAGATCCACGACCTGATCGAGCAGGTCGCGGCCGGTCTGATCGACGTGGGTACGGCCCGGTCGCACATCAACACGATGACCATGCGGCAGAACAAGTGGACGCTGGGCACCTACTGCGAGTCGTACTGCCGGATCGTGACCACCCACCACACCATCGAGGACCGGTCGCTCTTTCCCCACCTGCGGCGGGCCGACCCACGGCTCAAGCCGGTCATCGACCGCCTCGAGGAGGAACACCACGCCATCCACGACGTGCTGGAGGGCGTCGACCGCGCGCTGGTCGCCTTCGTGGCCACCCCGGACGGCATGGCCGAGCTGCGGGCCGCAGTGGACCTGCTCAGCGACACCCTGCTGTCGCATCTGTCGTACGAGGAACGGGAACTCGTCGAGCCCATCGCCCGCCTCGGCGCTCACTAGCCGTTCCGTCGCTCACGGACGTGCCGAAACCTCCATCGCGTACGTCGAGAGGCGACCCGCATTCGCGTCGCCAGACGGCAGCTGCCCCACCGTCGCCGACCTAGCGTTCGTAGCGCAACGGACCGACCGCGCCCGGCCGGGCGCCGAACCGGTAGGAGGACCGGTGTCTCGCAGCAGACTGGTCTGGATCGGCCTGGTCGCGCTGACCTGGGCGGCAATGATGTCGTTCGGGGGCGTGGCGGCCGAGACCGTGATGCTCTACCCGAACATCTTCCACAACGCTCCGGCCTCGCTGGAACGCGCCCGCGAGTTCCTGACCATCAGCGGCCCGAGCGACTACTTTCCACCACTGGGTGCCTCGGTGGTGCTGCTCGGCATCGCCGCCACGGTGCTCACCTGGCGAGAGCGCCGGCTGCGGTGGTGGGTCGTCGCCGCGACCGGGGTCTTCGTCGCGTGCGAGTTCCTGTTCTCGGTCGTCTTCTTCTGGCCCCGCAACGAGATCATGTTCGTCGACCCGGTCGGCACCCACTCACCGCAGTACCTGCGCCAGGTGGCCGAGGAGTTCGTCGCCGGGCACCGGGTGCGGCTCGTCGGTGGCGCGGTGACCGCCGCGCTGGCCTTCACGGCACTGCTGCGTTGGGCTCGCCGCGACGCGACACGCGGTCGTTGAGCCGGAACGGCACGGCACCGGGGCAGGTGGCCCGGTGCCGTGCCCGTCGGGGCGTACCGTGACGCGGTGACCGGCTGCCACACCGGTCGAACCGGCGAGGAGGGAAGACCGGATGCCGCAGGAGCCCCGACTGGCGGGCGCCGACGGGCTGCGGGCCGACTGTGCCCGCTGCGTCGGCCTGTGCTGCGTCGCTCCCGCGTTCGCCGCGTCAGCCGACTTCGCCCTCGACAAGCCGGCCGGGCAGCCCTGCCGCAACCTGCGGGCGGACTTCGGCTGCGCCATCCACGCCGAGCTACGCGAACGGGGCTTTCCCGGCTGCACCGTCTTCGACTGCTTCGGTGCCGGTCAGCGGGTCACCCAGGTCACCTTCGGTGGGCGGGACTGGCGCGAGGAGCCACGGCACGCCCAAGCGATGTTCGACGTCTTCGCGGTGATGCGACCCCTGCACGAGCTGCTCTGGTATCTGACCGAGTCTCTCCGGCTACGTCCACCGGCCGACCTGCGGGCGGAGTTGACAGCCGCACTGGTCGAGACCGAACGGCTCGCCGGTGAAAGCCCGGAGACGTTGCTCGCCCTCGACGTCGACGCGCACCGGGCCACGGTCAACGCGCTGCTGTCGCGTACCGCCGATCTGGCCCGCGCTCGCGGCGGAGCCGGCGCCGACCTGCGCGGGGCCGCACTGGTCGGCCGCGACCTGCGGCGCACCATCCTGCGCGGAGCCAACCTCCGGGGCGCCACGCTGATCGGGGCCGACCTCCGCGGAGTGGATCTCACCCGGGCCGACCTCACCGGCGCGGATCTACGCGGGGCGGACGTGCGTGGCGCCGACCTGTCCGACGCCCTCCTCCTGCACCAGTCACAGGTCGACGCCGCCCGAGGCGATTCACGGACCCGGCTGCCACGGCGGATCACGAGCCCGGCCCACTGGTCGCACCTGCCGCTCACCCCGGCCAGGCCGGTACGGCGCGGCCGACGTCGCTGACCGGGGCGAGATCGCCTACGGCGGCCGAGCACCGGCGGACGCCGCCCGACGGACCTCGGGTCAGCGACCACCGGGCACGGCGGCGGCCCGCGCCTCGTTCATGCCCTGGTTGGCCAACGCGTCAGCTCGCTCGTTCTCCGGGTGCCCGTTGTGGCCCTTGACCCACAGCCAGGTGACCTGGTGCCGGGCGCAGGCCCGCTCCAGGCGCTGCCACAGGTCGGCGTTCTTGACCGGCTGCTTCGCGGCGGTCAGCCAACCGTTGCGTTTCCAGGACGCCAGCCAGCTGGTGATGCCGTTGCGCACGTACGTGCTGTCGGTGTGCAGCTCGACGGTGACCGGACGGGTCAGGGCCTCCAGCGCCTCGATGGCGGCGGTCAGCTCCATCCGGTTGTTGGTGGTCGCACCGGCCTCCCCACCACACAGCTCGCGCTCGTGGGAGCCGTAACGCAACACCGCGCCCCAGCCACCCGGGCCCGGGTTGCCGCTACACGCCCCGTCGGTCCAGATCCGCACCAGCCGGCCGGCCGTCTCGTCCACCATGGCGGCAAACCCTACCGTCCGCTGCCCCCCGGCCGACCGGACGCCGCACTAGGGTCGGCGGAGTGAGTGGAGTCGTGACCGGTCGCCAGATGGTGCTCCGCGCGGCGGAGCCGGGCATTGCTGGCCCACCTGGCGAGCCTGGCCGTGGAGCGCGGCTGCGCCCGCCTGGAGTGGTGGGTGCTGCGTACCAACGATCCGGCGCTGCGCTTCTACCGGCGGCTGCACGCACGCACCGTCGACGAGATCGACGTGCTCCGGTTGGAAGGGCACACCTGCGGGCGCTCGCCGCCGACCGGTCGGATCACTGACCTGAGCCGTCGGTGCCCGATGACTCGGAGTCGACGACCGCCGGCGGCACCACCCACGCCGGGCGGCGGGCCGGCGTGATCCGGTCACGGATCCGCGCCGCCGCGTCGGCGACGGTGGCGGTGACCATCGGTCGGAGCCGGGTGGAACGCATCACCGCCAGGTCCTCGACGACGCTGGTGTGCCCGTCGAGGAAACGCAGCACCCGGGGGGCCGGGTTACGGGCGAAGAGACGACCGAAGAAGTCCGGCCCGTCGACCAGGTTGGCGTCCAACGCCCGCAGGGCGACCGCGTCCATCCACCGGTGGCGGCGGGGGTATGCGGGTGCGGGCACCGGTGGCCGACCGGAGGCAACGGCCCGGGCGACCTGGTCGGCCTGCCGGTACATCGCCGAGAAGGTGAAGCCGGTCGAGGGACGGGTGGCGCCGCCGGCCGTGCCGAGCCGCACCACCCGGGGGGACGGTCGGGCCACGAACGGGCCGTCGGTCATCGGGATGACGCCGTTCTCGACCTCGGACACCGTCAGGCGTGCCGGATCGAGACCGAGCAGGTCCCGGTATCCGGTCAACGCCGCGTCGTACGCCGCGCCGGTCAGCAGGCCGGGCGAGAACTCGGTGTACTCGACGAGCGCGTACCGGCTGTCGACGGGCAGCACGTAGCCGAAGGAGACCCCCCGCGTCGGCTGCGGGGTGCGGAAATCCATCAGCACCGCGCGGTCCGGGTCGAAGACCGGCCGGTCGGCCGTCAACCACCACCCCCGAAAATGCTGCAACCAGTTGGTACGCCCCGGCCGACGTGGTGCGGTCGGCCGGGAGTCCAGCAGCCAGCGGGCCCGCAACAGCAACCGGCCGTCGACGGCGTGCACCAGCACCCGGTCCCCGTCGTCGTCGACGCGCCCGGCGGCGGCGGGGATCCGGAGCGCGTCCAGGCGACGCTCCGCCTCGGCGGCCCGCTGGTAGATCGGGCCGGAGCGCAGCATCGCGTACCGCAGGGGTGCCAGGTCCAGCGCGTGGCGGGCGTCCGGCCCGACCACCTCGACGCGTGACCAGCTGGCGCTGAGCAGGTCGTCCAGGTCGTTGCCGGGCTCGTCCCAGAACGCCCAGGTGCGGTCCTGCCCGCGTCGGTGCACCGGGTCGACGACGGCGACCCGCAGATCGCGTACGCGATGCCGATCCAACGCGGCCAACACCAGCGATGCCGCGCCACCCCCGCCCACCAGGGCGAGGTCGACGTCAACGGGCGGGCTGTCCATCCGATCACGCTGTCACATGTCGTCGCTGCTCACCCGGGCAGGGGCAGGTCAGCGCGACGCAGGAACCGGACATTCCGCTGGCCGGCACCCTGGGTCGGGTGCCGGCCAGCGGTTTGTTCCCCCTGTAGAGGAAAGTCTTCGATTGTTCGAGCAGGGATCAGGCGTTTGTTCGAGCAGGGATCAGGCGTTCCAGTGCTCGGCGACCAGGTCGGCGGCCTGCTGTTCCCACTGGGCGTAGTGGTCCGGGT
>NZ_VCJO01000031.1 GCF_009712475.1 Micromonospora sp. CP22 | reverse complement strand
GCGCCGATGGTACTGCACCCGGGAGGGTGTGGGAGAGTAGGACACCGCCGGACATTCTTCCGTTGAGGGCCACCCCAAATGGGGTGGCCCTCAACGCATTTCCAGACACCCGTGTCCCCGCCATGAGGTTGGGACCGGCCCAACAGTGGCCCAACCGCCGAAGGCAGCGGCCGACTGCAAAGCCAGGGCGACCCTTCTCCCCGGGGTCGACAAGCCAACCGACCTCGATGTCTCGAAGCCGAAGCCCAGGCTCGCTGTCTTGGGAGGGCAGAGGGCAGAGGGCATCGCTGGAACGCCGACGGGGTCGGGGCGTACGCAAAGAGAAGGCCCCACCGGCGCGAAGCCGGCGGGGCCGTGGAAGCTGTTGCCCAGCGGACGTCAGTCGGGCTTCTTCGCGCAGATGAAGCGGGGTTCCGCGCTGTAGGTCCAGGTGAACTTCTCCCGCTTGACGACCTTGCCGTCCTTCTTGATGACCCGGAACGCGTCCTGGGTGAAGCCCTGACTGCCGTTCGCGGGAATGCAGCTCGGTCCAGGTTCGAGGTAGACGGTCTTCGGCGAGGTGATGTTCCGCCGAGGGCCGTACTCGGTCTTCACGCTGTCCCAGATCTTCGTGCTCCAGATCGACACCGTCACCGAATTGCCGGTGTAGGAGGTGTCGATCAGGAGGCCGTATTCGGTGTTGTTGCGGAACTTGAAGTCGAGGTCCGGCCAGAAGATGGTCGACTCGATGACCGCCGGGTAGCGGCTGAAGTAGTACGAGTGTGGCTTGTGCTCGACATCCTCCAGGCCCGCGTAGTACGTGGCGTTGAAGAGAGTCGTCGTGAACTGTGAGGTGCCACCGCCGACCCCCGGCACCAGTTTTCCGTTGAGGATGACCGGCGCGTCGCGGTAGCCCTGGGAGTAGCCGCGTTCACCGGTGTGACCGTTGAGCGAGAACGTCTCGCCGGGCAGGACCACGGTCCCCTTCACGTCGTTGGCGATCGTCACGATGTTCTGGCTGCGCGGCGAGGAGAGCCCTCCGGTGAAGTTGGTGGTGAAGGAGGAGACCTTCTCCTTGATCCCTAGGCTTTGAAGCTTCTCCGCGGTGAGCTTCGGCTGGACCGGCTTGAGCGCGGCGGAGATCGTCCGATCGTCGCCGCGAGGCAGGACCGCGAGCAGGTCAGTGCCGAGGCTGCTGGTGTCGACCTGCTTGCCGGCCCGTCCGTCCACCACCTTCGGCTTTCCGCCGGAGATGGTCATCGTGGCGTCCTTCGGAGCCACCTCGACCTTGTCGAGGGTGCTGCCGAGCGCGGAACGCAGCTTCTTGACGTCCACGCTGGGCGTGAGCTTGCCGGTCTTGTCGGCCTTGAAACGGAGACTCTTCGCGATGGCCTGCGGTGGGATGGTGACCGAACCGCGTTCGGTGGTCAGCTTGACCGGTGCCGCCACGGCCGGCTCCGCCAGCTCGGCGACGAGCCGGTCCACTTCCTCGGCGGTGGTGGCCGGGTGGTTCTCCACCAGCGGGACGGTGACCGGCTGCCCGCTCAACCAGCCCTGCTTGACGGCGTCGGCGGAATGCTCCGGGGCGATGGTGAGGCTCGGCTTCGGGTAGCGCACCTTCGGCTTGGTGCCGGAAAAGGTGATGGCCGGCATCGTCATCTTCCGGCCCTGGTCGCCGACGAGCTTCTTCAGGGCGGTTTCGAGCTTCGGCACGTCGACCGAGACCACCGGCTCGATCTCCCGCGAGCCGACCAGGCGGTCCACGGCGTGGGCACTGGTCGCCGCTGCGGCTGCCACGGTGGCGTCGACGTCGACGGTGAGCCCTACCTCGGCGGGGACGATCTCAGCGGTCCGTTCGCCGACGCGTACCTGGATGGGGGCTTCGAGTTCGGCTGCCCGACGGTCCAGCTGCTCCCGCAGCTCCCGCGCCGCGTCCGTCCGGCTGCGTCCACCAAGTTCGGTGCCCAGCACGCTGGTGCCACGGGGCACGTCGCCCGCGTACGCCCAGACGGCCACCGCACCCACCGAGCCGAGCACGGCGGTGGCCACGCCGGAGGCGATCAGCAGCCGGAACCGGCGGGACCGGGTTCGGGCGCCGTCCGGCGGGGTAGGTGCTGGTCGTACCGGCTCCTCGATCGGCCAGCTGACCGCAGTCACCTGCACCGTGGGCCGGTCGTCGGCCGGGGGTGGACGTTCTTCGCCGTACAGCGTCACAGTTACCTCTTAGCGACATACCGCATGCGGAGCCGGGGGTGCCCTCTCCGGGAGAACTACGGTAGCCAACCAGGCCAGCACCGGGGAGGCCGAGTCGGGCCGGATTGCCAGTTCTGCCCGTTCATCGAGGGCTGTGCCCGGAAAATCTGACTCACGGTGACGGCGGTTTGTTCCGTGGGTCAGCTCCGCGCCCGAACACCAGCCCGCCCATCACCACCGCAGCCAGGGCGGCGGCGAGCACCGAGCAGGTCAGCACTCCGGCCACCGTACGTGGCGCGATCATCACGGCACCCGCCGCCAGGCCGGCCGTGGCCAGCCACAGCGGCGCGGCCGGCCACCGGGCGGCGGTCGCCACCCGGTCGTTCACCAGCATGAACACCACCGCGTAGAGGGCTCCGACAGCGGCGAACATCGGCGCTGTTCCGGCCAGGTGCAGGTAGTCGGCGCCGCCAACGAGCCGGAAGGCCAGCTCACCGCCGACCGCCGAGCTGACGACGAGGACCGTTCCGCAGGCCAGGATCAGCGCCAGCGCCACCAGCCGGGCGCGTCGATCGCCCTGGGCCAGGCGGGGCAACACCAGCAGCGTGACGACCTGCGGGGCCCAGAGCGCGCCCTTGGTGAGGACCGCGCCGACGGCGTACGCCCCGGAGGCGGCGGCCGGTAGGAGTTGGCGGGCGAGGATCAGGTCCGCGTACGAGATGGTGAGCATCGCCAACGTCGCCCCGCACGCCGTCATCACCTGCCTGGCCCCGAGCGGCGACCCGGCGGCAGGCGTCTCGGCCCGGTCGACAGCGCCTGGGCCAGGCGCGGCCTGGTCACCTGTTCGTGGGTGTCCGGGTGAGTTGGCGAGACGGGCCAGCAACGGCAGCGCGAGCAGGCCGGTCAGAGTGGTCAGGAGCAGGGAGGTTTCCGGACCTCGGCCGAGCGACAACCCGACGACCAGTCCGCCGTAACGACCGACGGCCACCACGACCATCGCCATGGCGAGTCGCAGGAAACGCTGATCCCCCTGAAGTTCGCCGAGCCACCGGCCGCTGAGCACGGTGGCGAACGTGGTGGCCGCGAGCAGCAGCGTGAGTGTCAGCGGCAGGCGCAGGGCGACCGTCAGGACCGGTGCCGCCGCGAGGGTGACCCCGGCCGTCAGGGCCGCGGTGCGTAACCCGAGGCGGCCGGTGTCACCAGCACCTTCGCGCGCCCGATGGGCAGCCACCGCGATCTGTAGACCGAAGCCGGGAACCGCCGCGATCGCGGCGAGCGCGAGCACCGTCGCCAGTGCGCCCAGGTCGGCGGCGCTGAGTCGGCGCGCACCGAGCATCGGGACGACGTACGCCAGCGCGTTGGTGACCACCGTGGCGACGGTGACCGCGGCACCGGCCACGCCGAGGCGCGTCCGGGCGGCGTCCCTGCTCGTGGTCTGGGCCATGCCACTCCGCGTCGTGTCGGTCGTCCGCGCGGACGACCCGGTCATGCCGGGCCGCGATCCGGTCGGGACGGCGACCCGACCGGACGACGGTACCGGCAGGTCGACCGTCTGGACAGCCCTGGACCGGCACCCCCTGCCCAGCGGACCGGGAAACGTCTAGTGTGCTGCCCCATGGCGTCGACGAAGCTGGCCCCCGCAGCGACCTCCGGACTGGCGGCTCTGCTCCCCGCGCGACTGTTGGCCGGAGCGATCCGCCGGGCGTACCCCCGGGTGGAGCCGGAACTGGCGCGGCTCGCCGATTTCGTTCCGGTCGGTGGCACTGCGGTGGACGTGGGGGCCTGGTACGGGCCGTGGACGGCCCGACTGCTCCGGCGAGCCGACCGGGTGGTCGCGGTGGAGCCGACCACGGCGCTGGCCGGGCAACTCCGGGTGGCCTTCCCGGACGTCGAGGTGATCGAGGCGGCCGTCTCCGACCACGAGGGCACGGCCACGCTCTACCTGCCGGAGGGCGGGGCGATCGTCGGTACCTCGTCTCTGGAGGATGCGGCGCAGGGCCCGGCGGTCTCCGTCCGACGGATCACGCTGGACTCGCTCGACCTGACCGACGTGCGCTTCATCAAGCTCGACATCGAGGGTCACGAGTTGCCGGCGCTGCGTGGCGCGGAGCAGACCGTCCGGCGGGACCGTCCGGTGTTGCTGATCGAGGTGGAGGAGCGGATCCAGCCGGTGGAGCCGCTGCTGGACCTGCTCACCAGCTGGGGCTATCGCGGTTACGTGCTGCCGTCTCGTACGTGGGTGCCGCTGGCCGACTTCGACCTCGGCGGGCATCAGCGTGCGGCGATCGCCCGGGTGGGTCAGGGCTTCGCCCGCCGGGTGGTGTGGCCCCGGCCCCGGTACGTCAACTCGGTGCTGTTCCGCCCCGAGTGACGGCGGGACGATGCGAGTGTCGGCGGGGCGGTCCGGCCCCGCCGCCGAACGGGTTGCGGCTACTCGGGCCGCGGGGCCGGGTTGCCGATCGCGATCTCGTTGGTGCACAGCGACACGTCGCTACCGGTCACGGTGAGCTCGACCGCGTCGCCTCCGCCGACGATGCGGAAGAAGCGCTGGTTGAGGCCCTTCTTGACCGGGAAGGTGGCGGTGCCGGTGCCGAACCGCAGGGTCGCCGTGCCGTCCGCCGAGCTGAGGTAGCCGATGCGCACCACCCAGTGCCAGTCGTCGCGGGGTTCGTTGAGTGGCATCCGTACCGTCTTCCCGCTGGCGATCAGGTAGCCGCAGCCCTCCTGGGGGCCCGGCTGGATGGTGCTGCCGATGACCGTGGCCACCTGGATCCGGCCGAGGGAGTCCAACACCGATAGGTGATCGGCCTCGTCGACGTACGTGGGGCGGGTGCCGAGGGCGCGGAAGAACCGGGATTGGAGGTTGTAGGGCCAGGACAGGTCCGGTACGACCTCGTTCGGGACGGGACCGTCGAAGAACACCGTGTCGGGCGGCGCGCTGGCCATCTCGATCCGAACGGTGTCGATGTACGACCGGCTCGACTTGACCGCCCACTCGTCGCTGTACCGGGACGTGGTCCACACCGCGCCGAGGCAGACGGCGACGAGCACCAGGGCGAGTGCCACGTGCACCGCCTCCCGGTAGCGCTCGGCCACCCCGGGAAGGGACGGGGTCGTCTCCGGTGGGGGTGGTGCCGCGTCGGCCGGTTGGTCGTCGGCGGCGCGGCGGTGTGGCGTGGCGGGCGACGGGTCACCGGCCTCCGGGGCGTTGCCGTCGGTGGTGTCGCTGTTCGGGTCGTCAGCCGGTGGCGGGTTGCTGCCCTGCGGCGCTGGTACCGGCGCGGGGTCGACGGGAGCTTCGGCGTGGATGACGCCGAGTCTGGCCGCCACCGTCGGCTGTCCGGTCCGGACCGGCTCGGCCAGCACCGGCTCGGTCAGCTCCGTTTTCGCTGGTGGGGTGGCCGCTTCGGCGGGTGCTGCGGCGTCGTCGCGGACCCGGGGCGGCCGGGCCAACCCGACCACGGAGACGCCGAGGCAGATGGCGGCCACCACGACGACGTCGCTGACGTAACGGGGAACCCCTCCGGCGACCCCACTGAAGGTCGACCCGAGTCGGGTCGCGGCCAGCATCGCCGCCACCAGCACCAGGTACGCCCCGAGGAGCAGCCAGGCGCGTCCGGCGCGGCGGCTACGGCGTACGGTCGCCCAGACCAGCGCCACGAAGATCGTCCAGGCGATCCAGGTGCCGAGTTCCGGCGGTGCCGCGACCGGGGCGCCGTCCCCTGCTCCCAGCCACTGCCATGGCCCGCCCAGCAGGCCCGGCACCACGGTGGACCCGAGCATCTGGGTGATGAACGTGAACACCTCACCGGCCGACGCCGGCCGGCGCAGGGACGACTCCGACCTGGTCAGATAGGCGGCGAGGAAGCCGAGGGACAGCGCGGTCAGCAGCAACCAGGACGGCCACCAGCGGCGGATCGTCGTCCAGATGGTGCGGAAGAAACCGCCGTTGGCGTAGAGGGCGGCGGTGAGTAGGAAGACCAGCGGCACGACCAGGATCGCCTTCTCGAAGAAGGCCAGACCGAGCAGGACCGAGAGGGCGAGGGTCACCAGGTGCCGTTTGCGCCGGGTCTGCACGTAGCCGACCTGTGCGCCCACCGCGAGCACCATGGCGATCTGCATCGGCAGCATGTTGACCCCGACGGCCCACCAGGAGGTGGCCTCCAGGGTCAGCGGGCTGAACATCAACGCGCCGAGGGGCAGGAGCAGCAGCCAGGACGGTCGTAGCAGTCGGCGCAGCAGCCGGAAGAAGGTGAGGCCGAGGATCGCCTGGCCGGTCGCCATCAGCAGGACGTACGGCCAGTAGGCCATCCCGACGTACTCGGTGATCAGCCAGATGAGCAGCCGACCGCCGGGCATGAGGTGGTTGTTGTAGAGGCTGAGCAGATGCTCGACGGTCAGCTCGGACTCCGCCGCCTGGGTGATCATCACGTAGTCGTCGGCGGCCAGGAAGCCACGGGAGGCCACCTGGGCACGCCACAGCACGCTGAGCGCGATGAGAGCCAACGCCGCCGTACGGATCTGGTCCCGGCCCAGCCAGCCGACGCGGCCCGGCCCGCTCGCGTCGTCCGGGTCGTCCATACCTGTCGACGAACCCTCATCCGCCTGGCCCGAGCGCGTCGGGCGGAACCCCGTGGTCTGGCTGACCTTCAGGGAAGGGTGGGAGGGGTTCGATGCCATGGCGGGAAGACTGCCACAGCAACGGTTGCGCCTCCCATCAGGTCAACGGATGGTTCGGCAGGGAGCGGGGGCGGGACGCCGAAGGGCGCGTACAGTGGCCGCCACCAGCGCGGCCGGTCGCCGCGCACCGGCAGTGGTGAGGTCGACGGATGCGGGAACGGCTGGTGCCGCACGCGGTGGCCGCCGCCGTGACGGCGGTGGTGCTCGCGCCGCTGGCCCTTCCCGGATACGTGCTGCGTTACGACATGGTCTTCGTGCCGAGGTCGGCGTTGAGCTGGGAGCTGATCGCCCCGGCCACGGCCCTGCCCCGGGCCGTCCCGCAGGACGCCGTGGTGGCGCTGGCGAACCAGCTGTTCCCCGGGTGGGTGCTGCAACGGTTGGTGCTGGTGGCGATCCTCTACCTGGCTGCGTTGGGTGCGGCGCGGCTGGTGCCGACCGAGCGGACCGGGGTGCGGGTGGTGGCCGCGCTCGGGTACGCGTGGACGCCGTACCTGGCCGAGCGGTTGTTGATCGGGCAGTGGGGGCTGCTGGTCGCGTACGCCATGTTGCCCTGGCTGGTGCGGGCGGCGATCGGGGTACGCGGTGCCGAGCGGGGTGCCCTGCGTCGGCTGTTGTTGGCGGTGGCGGCGTCCGCGATCACGCCGACCGGCGGGCTGCTCGCCCTGGTCGTGGTCACGGTGCTGCTGGTCGGGCGGTATCCCGGCGCGGCGCGGGCGGCAGCGACCGGAGTCGTCACGACGGTGCTGTTGAACGCCCCGTGGCTGGTGGCCGGGTTCGTCAGCGCGGGAAGCGGCCGATCCGACCCGGCCGGGGTGGCGGTCTTCGCCGCCCGGTCGGAGAACTGGGCGGGGGCGTTGTGGGCGCTCGCCGGCACCGGCGGTATCTGGAACGGGCAGGCCACCCCGGCCTCCCGGAGCGGATGGCTGATTCCGCTGGCGACGCTGCTGGTGCTGGCGGTCGCCGGGTACGGGCTGCCGGTGCTCTGGCGTCGCTGGAGGAGCCCGGTCGCCGGTCGGCTCGGCCTGCTCGCGGTCGCCTCGTGGCTGGGTGCCGCACTCGGGGTGCTACCCGGCGGGGCGAGTCTGCTGGGCTGGCTGGTCACCTCGGTGCCCGGTGCCGGGCTGCTCCGCGACGGGCAGAAGCTGCTGGTGCCGTACGTGCTGCTGGTGGCGGTCGCCGGGGCGGTCGGCGTGGAGCGACTGGCCGGACACCTAGCGGCCCGGTTCGACCTGGCCACCGGGCGCGTGGTGCTGGCCGGTGCGGCGCTGCTGCCGTTGGCCGTCATGCCTGATCTCGCCTTCGGTGGGGCGGGACGGCTGCGACCGGTGGCCTGGCCGGCGGACTGGGCGACGGTGGCGCGGCTGGTCGACGAACGGCCAGGTGAGGTCGTCTCGCTGCCGTTCCAGGAGTACCAGAGCTATGCGTGGAACGGCGGTCAGGTGGTGATCGACCCGGCACCGCGCTACCTCGGCGTACCAGTCCTGATCGACGACACGTTGCGGGTGGACGGCACCGCCGTCGCCGGGGAGGATCCTCGGGCGGCTCGGCTGCGTGCGCTGCTCGCGGCCGGCGAACCGGTGGCGGCGGCTGGTCCACGGTGGGTGCTGGTGCAGCGCGCCGCCGGTCCCACCCCCGAACCGGCGACGCTGGCCGGGCTGCGGCAGGTGTACGCCGGTGACGAGCTGACGTTGTACGAGAACCCGGCATGGCGTCCGGAGCCGGGGCCGAGCCGTCCCGGCCCGGTGGGTTGGGCGCACCTGTTAGCCGGAACGGTGGTGCTGGTTCTCGTTTCTTCAGGCACTGCACGACGGTGCTACCGCGTGGTAGCGTCCCGGCACGCGAGTCCCGCGGAAGGAGAAGGTGGATGAGGAACCTGCCCGCGTTCGTCGCCGTCGGGGTACTCGGGGTCGTGCTCGGCATGCTCGGCAGCGTCGGTCTGGCGAACGTGCTCAGCCCGTCCGCCCAGGAGGCCGCTAACTCCAAGGTGAGTGAGCAGACCGAGGCCCCGCTGTACGGCACGCGCTGACCTCGACCAGCGCAAAGGCGCCCGCATCCGGCGGGCGCCTTTGTCGTGTCCGGAGCCGGGCGGCACCGCCAGCTGGTCAGCGGTTGGTCGCGTCCGCGACCAGTTGCGCGAACCGGGCACCGGTGGCCGTCCAGGTGTAGCGCGCCGCGTGGGCCAGCGCCGCCTCGCCCATCGCCTTGCGCCGAACGTCGTCGGCGAGCAGGTCACGTACGACCGCGGTGAACTCCGCCTCGTCGTCGACCAGCAGGCCGGTCTCCATGTCGACCATCGCCTCGGCCACTCCGCCCGCGTACCGGAAGGCCACCGTCGGGGTGCTGCGCGCGGCGGCTTCCACGATGGTCAGGCCCCAGCCCTCCTTCAGTGACGGGGTGAGGGCGAGCCAGGCGGAGCTGAGCAGGGCGTGCTTCTCGTCCTCGCTGACGAAGCCGGAGAACCGCACCCGGTCGGTGATCCCCAGGGCGGCGCACCGTGCGCGCAGCGGCTCCTCCCACCAGCCCTGCCCGGCCACCACCAGCTCCAGGTCGGGCAGTTCCTCGGCCAGCTCGGCGACGGTCTGCAGGGCGATCTCGACCCGTTTGTGTGGCACCAGTCGGCCCAGCACCACCAGCGACGGGTTGGGGGTGCGGGGCAGCGACGGACCGGTCACCGGTGGGGTTCCGTTGGGCACCACGTCGATGCGTTCGGCGTCGACTCCGAGTGCCACCAGCTCGGCGCGACTGGCCTCGGAGACCGTGACGTAGCGGCACCGCCGGTAGAGCCGGACGGCCAGCCAGGACTCGATCCACCAGCCCAGTCGGCACATCAACGGCCCGAACACCACCGGCCACTGCTCCCGGTGCACGTGGTGGACCAACGCGATGACCGGTCGGCCGGCATAGAGCGGGGCGAAGAACGGCACACCGTTGCAGACGTCGACGATCAGGTCGGGCCGACCGAGGCCACGGCGGCTCAGCGGGCCGAACCCGAACCGGCCGGTGAGGCAGAGCAGCGCCGCCCGCAGGTAGACGGTCATCCGGGAGCCACGACGCAGCACCCGTACGCCGGACTCGGTGGTGCCGGACGGCCCGGCGTTGCCGTGCGCGGCACAGAACAGAGTCACCTGGTGACCGGCGGTGACCAGCTCGGCGGCGATCCGCTCGATGTACACCTCCGAGCCGCCGCCCTCGGGGTTGGTGGTGTCGCGCCAGTTGAGGAACAAGACGTGGCGGGAGGGGGTACCGGAGTTGTCCACGCTGCTCCTACCGGTGAGTAAGTGAGCACGATCGCGCCACCCTAGGGCGGTCCAGCCCGGCTGCGCAATGGGGCAGTTCTGGCGGCGACGATCCGGTAACGGCTTGTGGATGGGGGGTTTGCCGACGGGCGGAAACCTTGGCAGGGTGTGCAGCGCGATCCCGTACGATGCCCGGTGCCTGATGGCCGTGCTCGTCGTGGCAGGTGTGATGACCTGCGGTGGGACATCGTCCGCGGGCGTGACGAGGAGGTGAGGCGGCGGTGGTTGCCGACCGTCCCGCGCCGACGCGCGTCCTGTCCCGCCGCTCACCGGTGGTGCTGCTCAGCGCCGCACTGGTGCTGCTGCTGGCCGGCTGGGCGGCAGTGGCGTACATCCGAACCGACCGGGGCATCCCGACCTGCGCCGAACAGGTGCGACTCCGCGTGGTGGCCGCTCCGGTGATCGCGCCGGCACTCGACCGGGTGGCCAGAGCCAACGTCGGCAGTCAACCGTGTGTCTCCGTCGAGGTGCAGGCCCGACCGTCGGCGACGGTCGTCCGGGAACTCGCCGACGACGGCGATGTCGGGGACGTGTGGCTGCCCGAGTCGACGTTCTGGCTGCGTCGGGCCCGTGCCGCCGGAGCGTTCGAGGTGCCCGGAGAGGGCACGTCGGTGGCGAGCACCCCGGTGGTGCTGGCCGTCAACGAGCGCGTCGCGCGTCGCTCCGGGTGGCCGGACAAGCCGCTGACCTGGGCGTCGCTGCTCGGTACGCGGGCGGGCAAGGTCCAGGTCGGGCTCCCCGATCCGGCGGCCGACCCGGCCGGGGTCGGTGCCCTGCTCGGTGCCCGTGCCCTGGCCGAGGAGAGCGAGGGCTCGCCCGCCACCGTGGCGGCGACGTTGCGTGGTCTCGCCGAGCGGACCTTCAGCCCGGCCGAGGAGGCCAGCTCGTTGACCCCGAACCGGGACCTGCCCGGTCGGGCGAACGCGGTGGCCGCCAGCGAACAGGCGGTGCTGGAACACAACGCGCTGGCGGCGACCGGAAAGCTGGTCGCGGCGTACCCCGAAGTCGACGTGCCGTGGCTCGACCTGCCGTACGTGGTGCTGCCCGCCGCGCAGGGCCGGACCCGCGACGCTGGTGGTGCGTTCCTCGACCGGCTGCTGACCGGCGAGGCCCGGGAGGTGTTCGCCGGGCACGGCTTCCGGACCTCGGCCGGGTTCCCCCCGGCGATGCCGGAGGACGGTCGGTTACGGCCCGAGGAACGTCAACCGGTGCCGCTGCCCGCCGAGGAGATGGTCAACGACGTGTTGACCGGCTGGAGTGGCGTGCAGCGCAGCGCCCGGATTCTCACCCTGCTCGACATCTCCGGGTCGATGGCCGCGCCGGTGCCGGCCGGTGGCACCCGACTCGACGCCACGGTGCGCGCCGCCCGGGAGGGTGCCGAGTTGTTGCTGGACAACAGCGAACTCGGCATCTGGGTCTTCTCCACCAAGGTCGACGGTGACCGGGACTACCGGGAGATCCTGCCGGTACGCCCGCTGGGCGGCCAACGCAAGAAGTTGACTGAGGCGTTGGCCGAGGTCCGGGTCAAGCCGCAGGGCGGCACCGGGCTGTACGACAGCACGCTGGCCGCGTACCGCGACGCTCGCCGCAACTGGATCCCGGGGCGGATCAACCTGGTGCTGGTGATGACCGATGGGCGCAACGAGGACGCCGACACCATCGGGCGGGCCGACTTCCTGGCCGAACTCAAGCGGTTGCAGGAGCCGCGCCGCCCCCTGCCGATCATCTTCATCGGTCTCGGTGCGGACATCGACCCCGAGGAGCTGAAGGCCATCACGAAGGTCACCGGCGGGCAGGTGTTCGTCACCGAGCAACCGAGCGGAATCCGCCGCATCTTCTTCTCGGCGCTGGCTGACCTGAGCTGTCTGCCGCCGGAGTGCCGCCGATGAGTGGCGAGCCGGAGCGACCGCTCCGGTCGCCGGACACCGGGTCGGAGCGACCGGACACCGGGTCGGAGCGACCGCGCCGGTCGCGCGGCGCGCTGGTGGCGCGGCTGCGTCGCTCGCCGGGTACCGCGCTTTCGCTGCTGCTGCTCACCACGATCGCCTTCGGGCAGCGGCCCGGTCAGGTCACCTTCGACACCAAACTCGACCTGGCCGCGAACCCGATCCACTTCATGGCTCGGGCGTTGCACCTGTGGAACCCGGAAGCCACTTCGGGTGAGTTGCAGAACCAGGCGTACGGCTACCTGTTCCCGATGGGGCCGTTCTTCGCCGTCGGGCAGTGGCTGTCGGTGCCGCCGTGGATCACGCAGCGGTTGTGGACGGCGCTGTTGCTGGCCGCCGCCTTCTACGGTCTGCTGCGGCTGGCCAGGGCGTTGCAGATCGGCACCGAACCGGCCCGGTACGCGGCGGCCCTCGGCTACGCGTTGGCCCCGCGAATCCTCACCGAGGTCGGTGCGCTCTCCTCGGAGACGCTGGCCGCCTCGATGCTGCCCTGGGTGCTGTTGCCGCTGGTGACCGTACGCCGGATCGGTTCTCCGCGCCGGGCCGCCGCGCTCTCCGCGCTGGCCGTGCTCGGCATGGGCGGGATCAACGCGGCGGTGGTGCTGCTGGCGCTGCTCCTGCCCGGCGTCTGGCTGCTCACCCGCCGCTGGGACGCGCAGCACGTGCGCCTGGTCGCCTGGTGGTGCGTCTGCGTCATCGGGGTCTGCCTGTGGTGGATCGTGCCGCTGCTGCTCCTCGGCCAGTACAGCCTCCCCTTCCTCGACTACATCGAGTCGTCCACCACGACCACCGCGGTGGCCTCCCTGTTCCAGGCGGTACGCGGCACCAACCAGTGGGTCGCGTACATCGTGCAGGGCGAGCCGTGGTGGCCGGCGGGCTGGCTGCTGATCGACCACCCGTTGCTGATGACGCTCACCGCGATCGTCGCGCTGATCGGGCTGGCCGGGTTGGCCGGCAACCTGCTGCCCCAACGGCGTTTCCTGGTGGCCGGGTTCCTCACCGGGCTGACCCTGCTCACCATCGGCTACGTCGGATCGGTGGACAGCCCGATCTCCGAACTGGTCCGCGATCTGCTGGACGGTCCGTTGGCGCCGTTCCGCAACGTGCACAAGCTCGACCCGGTGCTGCGGTTGCCGCTGATGCTCGGCTTCGCCCACGGCGTCGACGCGGTGGCCACCCGGATGCACAACGCGGTGACCCGCCGCCGACCTGGGATCCGGCTGCGTCCGCTGGTCTTCGCGCCGGTGCTGCTGCTCGTGCTGGGTGCCGCCGCTCCGGCCTGGCTGGGCCAGTTGCGTCCCGGCCCCGGCTGGTCGGATCTGCCGCCGCACTGGCGATCGGCGGCGACCTGGCTGGCCGACCGGGACGCGTTGGCCCGCACGCTGGTGGTGCCCGGCTCCGGCTTCGGTCAGTACGACTGGGGACGCACCGTCGACGAGCCGATGCAGGCACTGGCCGAGGCACCGTGGGCGGTCCGCCACCAGGTTCCGCTGGGGTCGGCGGGCAACACCCGGATGATGGACACCGTCGAGGAGGTGCTGGCCGCCGGTCGGGGGTCAGCCGGTCTGGCCGACCTGCTCGCCCGCTCCGGTTTCCGACACCTGCTGCTGCGCAACGACATCGACCGCACCCAGGTGGACGCGCCACCGGTGACGGTGCTGCGTCGCGCGTTGACCGACTCACCCGGCATCGCCCTGGTGGCCACCTTCGGCACCACCGACGCGCTGTCCCGGACACTCGGTAGTCCGGTGGACGACGGTGTCGGCTCTCCACCGGCCATCGAGGTGTACGAGGTGCAGCGGCCGGTCCCGGCCGCGTCGGCGGTGCTGACCGCCGATGTGCCGACGGTCAGCGGTGGTCCGGAGTCGCTGCTTCCCCTGCTCGAACAGGGGGTGGTGGAACGGGACCGTCCGGTGGTGCTGACCGGTGACCGGGACGAATCCGTCGACGACGCCGTCGGCGACCGGTGGATCGTCACTGACGGTCTGCGTCGCCGGGAGCGCGACATCGGCCGGGTCCGGGACAACCTCTCCCAGACGTTGACCGCGAACGAGGCGGGGCGACAGGGGCGGGTCGCCCTCGACGTGTTGCCCTTCTCCGACGAGCGGCACCAGACCACCGCGACCTACCAGGGCATCCGTGAGGTGACGGCGTCGTCGGCGGCGAGTTTCGTCGACAGCCTCGGCCCGGCCAACCCGTCCCACCTGCCGTTCGCCGCCGTCGACGGGGAGTACGACACGGCCTGGCACTCCGCGCCGCTGGCCGGACCGGTCGGGCAATGGCTCCAGGTGGATCTGGACACCCCGCGTCAGGTCGACAGTGTGCGGCTCTCGTTCGTCACCGACCTGGCGGTGGGCTGGCCGGTGACCCGGTTTCGGCTCACCACCGACCGGGGTTCGGTGGACCACGACGTGGCCACCACCCTGGGCGGTCACTCGTACTACACGTTGCCGGGCCCCACCAGCCGGATCCGGGTGACGGTGCTGGCGGTGGCCGATGGTCACCTCGACGGTGGCGTCGGCATCCGGGAACTGTCCATCCCGGGCAGCGAACCGCGTCGCGCGCTACGCGCCCCGACGGACCTGCCGGACGAGCTGTCGACGCCGGTCAGTTGGGTGTTCAGTCGCGGGCCGACGGACCGGCCGGCGTGCTATCCCGCCCAGGTTTCCGACGGCGGCTCCGGTGGGGCGGTCGGCACGGTGATCCGCTGCGATCGCTTCCTGGCCCGGGTCGGTGAGGAACCGCTGGGTCTGGATCGGTTGTTCCGCAACCCGGCGGCCGGCACCTATCGGATGGAACTGTCGGTGGTGCCCCGTCCTGGTGGGGCGCTGGCGCTCTCCGGCACGAAGGTGACCGCCATCGCGTCGTCCAATCTGAGCGGTGACCCGGCGGTCGGCGCGTACGCGGCTGTCGACGGTGACCCGAACACGGCCTGGTTGGCCGCCACCGGAGACCTGCGCCCCACCCTCAAGCTCAGCTGGTCCGGCGAGCGTCGGATCGACCGGTTGCGGCTGCGGGGTGGTTCGTCGCCGATCGGCTCGCTGCCGCAGCAGGTGGAGATCCACACACCGGGACGCGAGGTGCAGGCGTCGGTCGAAGCCGACGGGACCGTCCGCTTCCCGTCGGTGCGTACCGACCGGCTGGAGATCGTGGTGCGGGAGACCGAGCACCGGCTGGCCGACCTGCGGGGCAACGGGTGGCCCGCCACGGCGGGCATCGCGGAGGTGGAGATCCCGGCACTGGCGAGTCTGCTGAACCTGATCGGCACCGACACCAAGGTGGTGGAGCGCTGCGGTGACGGCCCGACCGTCGAGTTGGCCGGTCTCCGTTACGACACGTCGGTCTCCGCCAGCCTGGCGGACGTGCTGGCCGGACGGCCGGTGCCGGTCCGCGTCTGCGGCGAATCCGGCGCGGTGCTGGATCTGCCGGCAGGCGGGCACCGGCTGGCCACGTCGCCGTCGGAGGGCTTCGTCGTACACCAGGCGACCCTGCGGCCGGACGACGACGCGATCGCCGCCCCCCGCCATCGGGAGGTAACCGTGCTCGACTGGGCGGCCACCGACCGGACCGTGCGGGTTGCCGCCGGTGAGCAGGCGCTGCTGGTGGTGCCGGAGAACGCCAACCCCGGCTGGACCGCCACCCTCGACGGGCAACCGCTGCTCAGTTCCCGGGTGGACGGGTGGCAACAGGCGTGGGTGCTGCCGCCGGGCCCCGGTGGTGAGGTCCAACTCGTCTTCGCCCCCGACCGTACGTATCGGGGTGGTCTGGCCGCCGGGGCGGTGCTGGCGGTCGGCGTCCTGGTCCTGGCCATCTGGCCGGTACGTCGCCGGACGACCATCGGCGGGGACGACGACGCCATCGCGGCCGAGGCTCCCGCCTGGCTGGTCGGCGTGCTGCTGGTGGTGCTGCTCGCCGCGTTGGGCGGGGTGCTTCCGGTGGCCATCGTGTTGGCCGCGATGCTGCTGCGGCAGTTGGCGGTGCGCGCCCTGCCGGTGGTGGTGCTGGGCAGCCTGACCGTGGCGACCGCGATCGCTGTGGCCGGTCGGTTGCAGGGGCACGGACAGGCGTGGGCGTACGGGGTGTGGGTGCAGGCAGCGATGCTGGTCGCGATCGGTGCGGTGGTCGCCGCGGTCCTGCCGGTCCCCGGTGTACGCCCGGAACCGATCATCCCGCATGATGTGACGCCGGACACGCCCGGTGAGCCGCCGGACGTGGCTGCGGGCAGGGGCGAGGACGAGGACGGGACGGTGGCGCGGTGAGGGCAGCGGACGACCGGACGCGACGGGCTCAGCGACGTCGCTTCGCATCGCTGAGCCGATCGGTGGCCCTGTTCCGGGCGTTCCTGGTGGAACAGACCGACCCGGACCACTTCTACGGCCTGCTGGCCGACGACTCGGTGCGTCAGGTGTCGGGTTACACCGAGCTGGCCGGTCGGACCGTGCTCGACGTGGGTGGTGGCCCGGGATACTTCGCGACTGCCTTCCGCTCGGCCGGTGCCCACTACGTCGGGCTGGACCCGGATGTCGGCGACTTCTCGGCAGCCGGTGACTCGGTGGCGGGGATGCTGCGGGGCAGTGGCACGGCGCTGCCGGTGCGCAGCGGCAGCGTGGACGTGGCGTTCTCCTCCAACGTCGTCGAACACGTCGCCGAACCGTCCCGGATGCTCGACGAGATGGTGCGGGTGACCCGGCCCGGCGGGCTGATCTTCGTGTCGTACACGCCCTGGCTGTCGCCCTGGGGCGGTCACGAGACCGCGCCCTGGCACTACCTCGGCGGTGACCGGGCCCGCCGTCGGTACGAACGACGGATGGGACGGCCGCCCAAGAACCGCTTCCAGGAGACACTCTTCCCGGTCTCGATCTCCGACACGCTGCGCTGGGCGCGGAGTAACGACGACATCGAGGTGCTGGACACGTTGCCGCGCTACCACCCGTGGTGGGCCCGCTGGGTGATCCGGGTGCCCGGCGTGCGTGAGGTCGCGGCGTGGAACTTCGTGCTCGTACTGCGTCGCACTGCCCAGCGGCAGCCCGGTGTGGTGGAGAAATCCGAGCTGACCGGGGGTCGCGTGGCTATGTGACTAGGTAGTAACCTCGCGGCCATCTCACTGATTGACTTCGACGCAATTGAGCTCCTCAGGGAGGAAACATGAAGCAGCGCGCCGTGGGTGCCGTGCTGTTTGGAGGCGGCGTACTGCTCCTGGCGCTGGCCGCCGGACTGGTGTTCGTCGTCAAGCCCGCGATGTCCAAACTGCCCTACGACCTGGACCCGACGACCTCGGTGGCCGAGGCCAAGGGCGCGACGTTCCTGCAGATCACCAACGGTGCGGTCGCCATCAACCAGGGCGACCTGAAGTCGACCATCCAGGTCACCCCGGAGCGCGCCAAGACCGCGGCGCTCAGCGGCGACCTCGCCGGTGACACGGTGGTCTGGCGGGTCGGCCAGACCGTCGAGCGCATCGACACCAAGGAGCTGGTCAGCGCGTACGGCGCGGAGCTGGCCCTGGACCGGGTCTCCGCGGCGGCCGTCGAGTGGAACGAGCAGTACCTCGACGAGAGCGGAACGCCGGAGAACGTCTCGTTCGCCGGCCAGATGTACAAGTTCCCGTTCAACTCGGAGCAGAAGAACTACGAGATCTTCGACCGGGATCTGCGGCAGACCCGAGTGGCCCAGTTCAAGGGCACCGAGGAGATCAACGGCCTGGAGGCGTACCGCTACGAGCAGGTCATCACCGACGAGAAGCTGCCGCTGGCCGCCGACCGGGTGACGCTGCTGCTCGGTGCGCTCGCCCCGGGATCGACCTCCGGTGACGTCGTGTACAGCAACACCCGTACGGTCTGGATCGACCCGGTCACCGGCTCCTACCTGAAGGTCCGGGAGCAGCAGAAGAAGGTGCTCGTGCCGAACACCGGCACCCCGACGACGTTGCTGGACGCCGACTTCTCCTACAACGAGGAAACCGTGACGTCGTCGGTGGACCGGGCCAAGAAGAGCCGCAGCCAGCTCACCATCCTCGGTGTGTACGCGCCGCTCGGGCTCGTCGTGCTGGGCCTGGTGCTGATCGTCATCGGGCTGTTGGTCTCCCGCAACCGCACCCCGAGCACGGTCGGCAGGCACGCCGTCGGTGCGGACCCGGCACCGACCCGGGTCGACCAGGCACCGGTGCGGGACGACGCGCGGGAGGGTGGACCGTTGTCCGACGAGATCCCGCCCGCGTCGACGAACTGGAAGTCCGAGGAGTCCACGGTGCCGAGCCAGCGGGCAGCGCAGAGCGAGTCGGAGAAGCAGTAGCACCAGGTCGATGGTGCGGGGGCGGGCCGTCGGCCCGCCCCCGCAATCGTCAGAGTCGGGTCAGGGCCCGGCGCAGCGGATCGAGACCGAGCGCACCCAGGTCGAGTGCCTGCCGGTGGAACTCCCGCAGGTCGAAGTCGGCACCCTTGCGGGCCTTCGCCTCCTCCCGCGCCTGGAGCCAGATCCGCTCGCCCACCTTGTACGACGGTGCCTGCCCCGGCCAGCCCAGGTAGCGGTTGAGTTCGAAGCGCAGCATCTCGTCCGGCACCCGGCAGTGCTCCCGCAGGAACTCCCAACCCAGTTCGGGCGTCCAGCGCTCGCCGGGATGGAAGTCGAACGGGTTGTCCTCGGGGATCCGCAGCTCCAGATGCATGCCGATGTCCACGATCACGCGGGCTGCCCGCAACGCCTGGCCGTCGAGCATGCCGAGCCGGTTACCGGGGTCGTCCAGGTAGCCCAGCTCCTCCATCAACCGCTCGGCGTACAACGCCCAGCCCTCACCGTGCCCGGAGACCCAGCAGAGCAGCCGCTGCCAGCGGTTGAGCACCTCGGCCCGGACGGCCGTCTGGCCGATCTGAAGGTGATGCCCCGGCACTCCCTCGTGGTAGACGGTGGTCACCTCCCGCCAGGTGGAGAACTCCGTCAGGCCCTGCGGCACCGCCCACCACATCCGGCCAGGTCGGGCGAAGTCCTCGCTGGGGCCGGTGTAGTAGATGGCCCCGTCGCTGGTGGGCGCGATCATGCACTCGATCCGCCGGACCTGCTCGGGGATGTCGAAGTGGGTGCCGTTGAGTTCACTGATCGCCTGGTCGGCCAGCTCCTGCATCCAGTCGCGGAAGGCGTCCCGCCCCCGGATGATCCGGGCCGGGTCGGCATCCAGCACCGCCACCGCCTCGTCGATGGTGGCGCTCGGGCCGGCGATCTCGGCGGACACCGTCCGCATGTCGGCCTCCAGCCGGGCCAGCTCCGAGAACCCCCAGGCGTACGTCTCGTCGAGGTCGATGCGGGCACCGAGGAAGTACTGGGACGCCAGCTCGTAGGTCTCCCGACCGGCGGCCTGCTTCTCCCGCCCGAGGGGGGCGAGTTCGGTCCGCAGGAACTGCCCGAACTCGGCGGTCGCCGCAGTGGCCGCCGCCGCGCCACGCCGCAGCTCGGCGCCGAGGGCGCTCTCCTCGCCCAGCCGCTCGACCAGCCCGTGGAAGACGTTGTCACCGTCCGGATCGACCCAGGCGTCGCACTGCTTGGCCACCTCGATCAACTGGGTACGCGAGCTGACCCGCCCGGCCGCTGCCGCCTCGCGTAGCGTCGTCTTGTAGTCCTCCAACGCGCTCGGGAAGAGGTTCAACCGGGCGGCCAGGTTGGCCCGAGCCTGCTCGCCGTCGGTGGGCATCAGGTCGAAGACCATCCGGATCTCGTGCAGCCCACTGGTGATGACGCTGACCTCGCTGGTTGTCTGCCCGGCGGTGTACCTGTCGAGTTCGAGGCCCAGGCGTTCCTGCATCGCCTCCCGGGCGGTGCGCTCGGTCTCCGTCTCCGGCTCGATGGTGTCGAGTTCGGCGAGGGTGCGGCGGGTCAGGTCGGCACGCGCGGCGTATCCGTCCGGGGACAGATCATCGAGCTTGTCGTCGTAGCCGGCGATGCCGACGTAGGTGGCGCCGGTCGGGCTCAGTGCGGCCCAGTCGGCGACGAAGCGGTTCGCGAGATCGTCGATTCTTCCCACCCTGCGCACCCTACGCGAGGCCGGTGTCGACGTGGTGTCGTCGACCCGGTCACGGCAGCAGGTCGGCAGGATCGAAGTCGATCGGGAACGGCTCGTCGGCGCGTACCCGGTCGCCGCTGACCGCTTTGGCGATGGTGTCGTAGCCGCCGTACGTGCTGAGGGTGAACAGCTCCACCGCGGCATGCCGCAGTCGGCGCGAGATCTCCACCCGCATGAAGTACGGCACCCGGCCCTCGGCGCACCGCATCGGCTTGTCGACGAAATCCTGCCGGCGGCTGCCGGCGGCTGCCGGGGGAGACGAACTCGACCGCCATGGTGCAGAGGTGGGCCGGAATCCAGCGATCCTCCTCGTCCGTTTTCGGCAGCGTGTGCAGCACGGTGAGATCCGGTTGGATCCACCGCTGCGGGGAGAAGGTGAGATTCACCTGGCCGAAGACGCAGAAACCGTGGGCTTTGGCGGCGGACTTCAACAGGTGCGCCAGCTCGATCTCGCCGTAGCTGTTCGTGCCGACCTCGGCGGGCGTCATGACCAACCTCCCGTCGATGCACTCGTATCGCGCATCGGGCAACTCAGGCAACGGGAGGTAGCGGTCGGCGAGCTGGGTCGTCCACATGCCGTCGAGGTCGACGAGTGGGTCGAAGCGCATCGGCATCGCCATGGTGTTACACCTCCTCGGCCGGTCAACGTTTCACCAGCGTAGGTGGCTTCTGTGGCGCGGACACGACGGCCGAAAACCGCAGGACAATGTCGTACCCGACGACCGGTCACCCGCTGACCAGGCAACTGTGTCAGGAGTGTGTCCAGGCGATCAGCTCGTCGGCCGACCACGTGTTCACCACACGGTCGGCGGGCACCCCGCAGCGGGCGGCCCGCTCGCAGCCGAAGCGCTGCCAGTCCAACTGGCCCGGGGCGTGCGCGTCGGTGTTGATGGCGAACCGGCAACCCGCCTCCAGCGCCCGCCGGATCAACCGCTTCGGCGGGTCCTGCCGTTCCGGGCGTGAGTTGATCTCCACGGCGGTGTCGTGCGCCGCGCAGGCGGCGAAGACCGCGTCGGCGTCGAAGTCGCTCTCGGGTCGGCTCCGGGCCCGATGCCCCTTGTCACCGGGCCCGGTCACTCCGGCGGGTCGGGAGGTGACCATCCGGCCGGTGCAGTGGCCAAGGATGTCCAGGTGCGGATTGGCGACGGCGGCCAGCATCCGGCGGGTCATCTTCGCCCGGTCGTCGTTCAGGCCGCTGTGTACCGAGCCGACCACCACGTCCAGCCGGGCGAGCAACTCCTCGTCCTGGTCGAGTGACCCGTCGGCGAGGATGTCGACCTCGATGCCGGTGAGGATGCGGAACCCCTCCGGCAGCGCCTCGTTGAGCTGCGCCACCTGGTCGAGCTGGCGGCGCAACCGGTCCGCGGTCAGGCCCCGGGCCACCTTCAGCCGGGGCGAGTGGTCGGTCAGCACCAGGTACTCGTGGCCCAGTTCGACGGCGGCCAGCGCCATCTCCTCGATCGGTGATCCGCCGTCGGACCAGTCCGAGTGCGTGTGGCAGTCGCCGCGCAGGGCGGTACGCAGGGCGGTGGCCTCGGCGTCCAGGTCGGTGCCCTCGGTGGCGAGCAACCGGCGCAGGTAGACCGGTTCCTCCCCGGCCAGCGACTCGGCCACGCAGCGGGCGGTGACGTCACCGACCCCGGGCAGCTCGGTGAGCTTGCCGGTGCGGCTGCGCTCGACCACCTCCTCGACCGGCAGCGCGGCCAGTGCCTTGGCCGCCGAGCGGAAGGCGCGTACCCGATAGGTGGCCTCGTTCGCCCGCTCCAGCAGGAAGGCGATCCGACGTAGATCAGCGATGGGGTCCCGCATGGTGGCAAACGTACGCGTCCGCGCCGCCGGTCGGGGCACGACCGGCGGCGCGGGGCGGAATCAGGCGTACGGCAGCCGTATCAGGGAACGGTCACCGACTCCGAGGGTGGTGGGGTTGTTGCCGATGGCGGACCACACCTCCACCCGGACGGTACCGCCGCGCAGATTGCCGAGGGCTCCGCTGCTGGAGTGCAGTCCGGCCGCCTGGGTGTAGTGCTCCCAGCCCGGCACCGGGTCGGTGGCGAAGTAGCGGTACGTCTCGACCCGCTCCCAACTGCCGTCACCGGTCAGGTCGTAGGAGACCCGGACCTGCACCCCGTTGCCGACCGCTGTGTCGGCGTCCAGGAAGAGGTCGAACGCGGTCTGCCCACCGTTGTGGTTGAGGTTGAGCCCGGTCGCGGTGAACACCACCGGGTTACGCGGCGTGCCGTCGTAGTTCGCGCCTGCGGCACTGCTCACGCTGGTCGTGCCGGCGGTGCCGGAGGCGCCCAGGCCGCCGCCCGACAGCAGGTACCGCACGGGTGCGCTGGACGGCGGGTCGGTCGGCGTGGGCGTGGGCGTCGGGGTCGGCGTGGGCGTCGGAGAGGTGGTCGGCGTCGGCGTCGGGCTCGGGGAACCGCCCCCACTGGCGCTGCCGCCACTCCAGGTGTGCGCCCCGCTGGTGGTGGTGCGCCCGGCCGCCACGTTCAACTGCGTACCGTCGGAGAACCGCACGGTCAGCGGCGTGCCGGAGATGTTGCTGGCCACGTACGTCCGGGCACCGTTGCGGGTGAACACCGCGGCCAACGGGTGGTCGGCGGTGACCCCGGTGTCGACCCGACCGAGGGCGGCCAGGTTGCGGATCCAGTGGAAGGTGTGGGCCCGGCTCTCGCCCTCCTCCGGGGTGTAGCCGGGGTTGGCCCGCAGCTTGGCCAGTGCCGCGTCGGCGTCACCGAGGGCGAGGAACTGCCAGTGGATGTCCTGCCACACGGTCGGTTCACCGCCGTTGTTGCGGACCAGTTCGGCGTACTTGACCGAGTTGTAGTTCGGGTGCTGGCCCAGGTAGAGGTGCCCACCGGTGATCGGCAGCAGGTTGATGCCCTGGATCATCTCGGGTTCGGCGCTGAACCAGGTGGCGTACGCGCCGCCGTCACCCCACACCATCCCCACGTTGGAGTGCCCGAACGCGTCGGGGAAGTTCTCCCCGGTGACGTCGAACCAGTACTCGTGGATCGTCGCCGCCTGGGTGGTGTAGAGGTAGATGCCCGCGTCGCGTACCGCCGTGTTGCCGGTGGCCTGCCCCCACTGGATGAGGGCGTTGGCGAAGTTCATCCCCTCCGAGGACGACTCCTGGTTGTTGCCGCTGGCGAACGCGCCGTGCCCGGAGGCCCAGTCGTGCCCGGCGTAGATGTCGAAGTCGCGCAGGTACGGGAAGCGGGTGTCCGACCGGTCGTAGTTGTTCGCGTCCCGGATGAGCAGGTCGATCATGCCGCCGTACTGATCCTGCCGGGCCCAGGTCGGGTCGAACTTGGCCAGCGTCGCGGCGGCGGTGATGTAGTAGCCGTAGTGGAAGTGGTGGTCGTTGAGTTCCTGGTCGGAGCCGTACGACGCGGGGTAGCCGATCAGCGTGCCCCACTGCTGGTTGTAGTAGAAGAGGCGCTCGGTCTCGCCGGGCGAGGCGGTGAGCCAGTCGTTCAGGGTGGTGCGGATGGCGTTCAGCGCCGCCGTACGGGTTTCGGTGTCGCCGACCAGGTCGGCGATCTCGGCGATGCGAGCCGCCCGGCCGAGCCCCTTGCCGGTCCAGTAGGTGTCGCCACCGCGCTGGTCCATCGGGTTGCTCCGCACCGCCGCCAGGTGTTGCCGCAGCGTGGTCAGGTCGGTGCCGGCTCCGGTCGCCACGGCGGGCAGCTCGGGCAGTACGCCGTTGAACCGCATCGAGGTGCGGAACTCGCCGACGCCGACGACCACCTTCATCCGCCCCCGGGCGGACGGGTAGGTCTGGGCGATCGGGGTGGCACCGGACAATGCCCGCCACTGGTGCGGGTAGAGACTGGCCACGGTCCGGGTCTCGGTGCCCTCGCGAGGTGTGGTGGTGAAGGCGTACCGGGTCTCCACCTGACTGGTCGCCGCGTTGTAGGTGTAGCTGACCCGGGTGCCGGTGACGTGGGCGTGCGCGTACCGGCCGTAGTTGGTGGCGAGCTGGGCGCGGGCGGTGCCGTCGCTGGTGGCCGGCAGCAGCGCGACGCTGAAGTAGCCGCGTCCGGCGAGGTTGGAGCTGATCCGGCTGCCGCTGACGGTCCAGGTGGCACCGGTCGGCGCGTACGCCACGTAGTCGTGCCCACGGACGGTGAAGCCGATGCTGCTGGCGTTGTTGGACCAGACCGTGGGGTTGCCGCCGGTCACGTTGATCACGGCGTCGCCGCCGCTGACGCGGAAGTACGCCAGTGGCAATCCGTGACCGATGGTGGCGCGCATGGTGCGTGCCCCGTCGCTCCAGTACGGGGTGACCGTCCAGTCCGTCCAGTCGTCGACCAGCACGTTGGGTGCACCCAGCCCGGCGATGCCGACCCGGATGTCCTCGACGTACGGGTACTTGAACTCACCGACGCCGGTGGCGGTGCCGGTGATGGTGGGCGTCGAGGTGGCCGAGAAGCCGAGCCCGTCGGTGACAGGTTGGTAGGAGACCGGGTGCGCGTGCAACGGCTCGCTGAAGGCGCAGTTGAGGCGCTTCCACAGCAGCGATGACCACCAGTCGTTGGTGGGCACCGGCCCGGGCGGGGCGGCGTTGGTGGCGTACTGCCGGGGGTTGGTGGTCAGGTCTCCGCAGCCGCTGGGCAGTGGGCCGACGGGGGTCGTGGTGTAGCTGCCGGCACCGACCGTTGCCGCCTGCGCGGCGGGACTGGCGATGACGGCCAACCCGCCGAGGACGAGGGTCGCGGCGGCGGTGGCGGCCAGGATCCGATGGTGTGGGCGGCGTGGGACGGGAGGTCTCATCTTTCCTCCAACGCGTGCCGGCCCGGCCCCGCCGGTCGGCGCACGCTTCGTCGGTATTGTGAGTTTAGTTATCTGAGAGAGCGCTCTCTTGTTACGGCGGACGGTAGTTCACCAGCGAGACCTGCGTCAATGTTTCGCAGTGATGAAACGCGGATGACGCGGATCAGCGGGCGGGTGGCTTCCCCGGGCAGCCGTGCTTGCGATGCCACGCGGCCACCTCGGCGGCCGGCTTCCGATTGCCGCCCTTGCGCCACGAGTCGAGATACGGCGCGGGCCAGACCACGCCCCGACGGATCCACCAACCGTCCTCGCCAGGACACGGTGGAGAGATGCCGAAGTGCAGGTGGCAGACGTTGTTGGCGTTACCCGTCCGACCCACCGTGCCGAGCCGCTGACCGGCCCGCACCCGCACCCCCGCGTCGATCCCCTCGGCGACCTCGGTCAGGTGCGAGCCGTAGTAGCGCACCCCGTCGTCACCGATGACCGACACGGACAGGCCGCCGTTGTACGGCCCCTGCGGACCGCGCTTGTCGTACCGGTCCCGCCGACTCACCTCACCGACCGTGCCGTCGGTGACCGCGACGACCGGTTCACCGCAGTCGGCGAAGATGTCCGTCCCCGGGTACGCCGAGTGGGTCGGGTGATACGACACCTTCTTCGCGCGTACCGGAAAGACGTGGGGCAGGTCCTTTCGTGGCGACGCCGACGCCGTCGACTGGTCCGCCAGGTCGGGCGACGCGCTGGGTCCGTCGGTGGTCACGACCGTCGGGCTGGTCGCGGCCGTCGGCCCGGCGCCCGTCGGCGCGTCGGGCGCACCGCAGCCGCTCGCCGCGAGCACCGGCACGAGCAGCAACACGGCGTACCCGCGCCACCGTCCGATCGTCAGCGGAACCATCCGGCCATCCTGACAGACTCGATACGGTGGTAGCGCAGCGTCCCGTGTCTGTGGAGGAGTGGGTACCGGTGTTGCCGTACAACCCGTCCGGACTCTTTCCCTCCGGGCGGCCACCGCGCCCCACCTACCGGGAGCCGCACCCGATCGGTGGTGCCGGGGTCGCGGCGGGTGCCCTCGGAACCTTCGTCTGGCTGGTCCTCTTCGGCCTGCTCGGCGGCAGCCTCGTCGGATACGTCTGGTGGACGCTCCTCGCCGGTGGCCTGGCCTGGGGCGCGGCCCTGGTGCTGGTGAGGTTCGGCGACCGGGGAGCGGCCGCCGGCGTCGCGATCGTCACCGCCGGAGGCTGGAGCATCGCCGCCGCCGCGGTCATCGCCCGCTGGGTGGCCAGTGGTGACTGGCCGTTGTGGTGACCCGTGCAGCGGGGACTGCGCTGCGTCGTCGCACGGACACCGAAACCCGTCTTGACTGAACGGCCACAACTCGGCACCCTCCCGGTATGGCCTGGACCACTCCGCGGCTGGATCCCGATCGCAGCCGTCGCCGCCTTCAGCTTCTGGCGCAGTTGGCGGACGCGCGCTCGGTACGCGAACGCGAACGGCCACAGCGTGCCCGCACCGAGCGGCTCCGCCAGCTGATCGCCACTCGCCGTCGCCTCGCCAGCTGAACGGCTCGAAGTCCCCACCTCAGGAATGACCGGCCCTTCGGGGCGTTGACCGGTCGCCTGCCGACCCGACCGGCTAACGTGCACGCGTAACGGATCGGCGAGTGCTGTGCCGAGGCAACTTGGGGGAACCGTGTCGTACTTCGCTGCGGCCGTCGTGCGCGAAAAGGGCGGTTGGACGGCCGCCGATCTGAACCTACGAGGAGCCGTCGACATCGACGAGGTCGCCGAGCGGCTCCGCGACGTCGCCCCGGACGCGGACCTGTCGCTGTTGTTCGTCGAGGCGGACGACACCTACCTGGTCATCCTGCGCCTCGACGAGGGTGAGGACCTGCGGGTCTTCGGCTCCGACTCGGCGTACGCGGAGGAGTCCCAGCTGGGCGCGTTGCTGGTCGGCGACCTGAAGACGTCGGTGACCGGGTTCGACGACAGCGAGCAGCCGCGCGCCACCGGCACCGGCGACGACGACGAGCAGCCGGCCGTCGATCCGGAGGCGGACCCGGTGGGCGAGGCGGACCTCCTGGCCGACCTGGGCATCCCCGCGCAGCGACTGCTCGATCTCTGCGCCCACGAGGGCATGCTGCCGGGCGACGTCACCGCCGAGATCTGTCAGGTGCTGGGCTGCGTCGACGAGGTCGAGGAACTGCGTGAGGTCTGAGCCCACTGGCACGGACGGGCTGACCGGTGACGGCGTCCCGACCGGTACCGGTCGGCGACAGCGGCACGAACTCTGGATGCGCCGCGCCCTCGAAGTCGCCGTGACCGGCCCGGCCGGAACAGGTGGGGATGCGGCTTCGGCCGACGACGTGCCGGTGGGGGCGGTGCTCTACGGTCCGGACGGCCGTGAGCTGGCGATCGGCCGCAACGAGCGCGAGTTGACCGGTGACCCCACCGCACACGCCGAGGTGCTCGCGCTACGCCGGGCAGCCCAGCGGTTGGGTCGCTGGCGGCTGGACGGCTGCACCCTGGTGGTGACCCTCGAACCCTGCACCATGTGCGCCGGTGCGCTGGTGCTGGCCCGGGTCTCGACAGTGGTCTTCGGTGCCTGGGAACCCAAGACCGGTGCCGCCGGTTCGCTCTGGGACGTGCTGCGCGACCGTCGGCTCAACCATCGTCCCGAGGTGTACGGCGGCGTCCTGGAAGCCGAGAACGCCGCGGTGCTGCGCGCGTTCTTCCGCTGATCCGTCGGCGGAGCGCGGCCTCAGGAGCGCAGCAGCGTGGCGGCGACCGACCGGGCGGTGTCGGTCCAGGGCGCCGGTCGCAGGGTCGCCGGGTCGAGCCGGACGACGGCGCGATGTCCCTGCGCGTACGCCGTGGTGCCGTCGAGCGAGTGGAAGCGGAAGGCGTACCGGGCGCTGCTGGTGCCGAGATGCTCCAGCCAGAAGTGCACGGCGATCGGGCCGGTGCCGGTGACCGGAGCGAGGTAGCTGATGGAGAACTCGCGTACCGCGTGGAACACGTCGGGCGAGCTGGCCCGGCCCGCCTGGTAGGCGACGCCACGGTCGGACCAGTACGCGGTGAGCGCCCGCTCCAGCAGCACCGCGTAGCGGGCGTTGTGCAGGATGCCGAGGGCGTCGAGGTCGTCAAAGTGAACCATGACCGGCTCGACGTGGCCGTACTCCACGGCGGGCGGTTCGACGACTGCGTGACTCATGACGTGCCTTCCGGTAGCAGTGCGGGATCGGGGCAGAGCGCCCGCAGGCGACTCAGCACGCCGAGACGGGCGTGCCGGTAGGTGGCCTCCGGGTCGAGCAGTCGGGAGCGCATGGCGGCGGCGATGCCGTACGCGTCGATCTCGTATGCCAGCACCGCGACGTCCGTGTCGGCGGGTAGTTCGCCGAGGTCGACCGCCTCGGCGACGAGCCGTTCCAGGAAGCCCGTCCAGGCGGCGAAGACCTCGGCGAGGCGGTCGCGGACCGCGCCGGGCCGGGCGTTGAACTCGAACTCGGTGGTGGCGAAGAAGCAGCCGCCGGGCAGCACCCGGTCGGCGTAGAAGTCGACCCGGGCCTCGTGCAGGGCGTGGATCCGGCGTACGCCCCGGGGGGCGCGCAGCGCGGGGCCGATGATCTTCTCTCGCCACTGGGCGACGGCCCGGTCGATGGTGGCGAGCTGCAACTCCTCCTTGGATCGCCAGTGCGCGAAGAGGCCGGACTTGCTGACGCCGAGCGACTCGGCCAGATGCCCGAGGGAGAGCCCGTCGAGGCCGTTGGCGGAGGCGAGACTGACGGCGGCGTCCAGCACGGCGGTGCGGGTGCGCTGGCCCCGGGCGAGCCGACCGTCGATGTTCATGCGAGGAGCCTAACCAATAAGACCGACCGGTCGTATATATTTATCGCGTGGGGGCCGTCACACCGACGCCGAAACAAGACGTCCCGCCACCCCACAAGGGCGGCGGGACGTCTGCCTGGTCGAATCAGGCGACGATCGTGTCCAGGGCGATCTCGACCATCTGGCTGAAGGTCTGCTCCCGCTCCTGCGAGGTGGTCTTCTCGCCGGTCTTGATGTGGTCGCTCACCGTCAGCAGGGTCAGTGCGCGGGCCTTGAACCGGGCCGCGATCGTGTACAGCGCGGCGGACTCCATCTCCACCGCCAGCACGCCGTAATCCGCGAGGCGGTCGTAGAGGTCCGGCCGGTCGGTGTAGAAGGCGTCGGCTGCCAGGATCGGCCCGACCCGCATGGCGATGCCGCGTTGCTCGGCCACCTCCACCGAGGTACGCAGCAGCCCGAAGTCGGCCACCGGGGCGTAGTCGATCAACCCGTCGAAGCGCATCCGGTTCATGTTCGAGTCGGTGGAGGACCCGCTCGCCGCGATCACGTCCCGCAGTTGGAGATCCTCGGTGAGCGCGCCACACGAGCCGACCCGGATCAGCGACTTCACGCCGTACTCGTTGACCAGCTCGTGGGCGTAGATCGAAGCCGAGGGCATACCCATCCCGGAGCCCTGCACGGAAACCTCGACGTCGTTCCAGCGGCCGGTGAAGCCCAACATGCCCCGGACCGTCGAGTAGCAGTTCGCGTCTTCGAGGTAGGTCTCCGCGATCCACTTGGCCCGCAGGGGGTCACCCGGCATCAGGACCCGCTCGGCGATCTCGCCCGGCTTCGCGCCGATGTGCGTACTCATGGCGTTGATCCTGCCAGGTCGGCCTGCCAGGGACCGGTTCGGCGTCGGAACCCATGGTCCTGTACCCTCGTCGGCGGTGGCGTGTCCGAGCGGCCTAAGGAGCACGCCTCGAAAGCGTGTGAGGGTTTACGCCCTCCGAGGGTTCAAATCCCTCCGCCACCGCTCGTGAACAGCGAGAACGCCCGGTCGATCCGCGAGGATCGCACCGGGCGTTCCGCTTGTGGTCTCGGTTTCGGTCTCAGCGGTCGCGCCGGAGGCGCTGTAGGCGAGCGCCTCGTCACTCTTCGCGTTTGACCTCGGCGGGCTGATCAAGCTGCTGCTGCCGCTTGTTCTGCTCGTCGCGCAGTCTTTCAACGCACTCTGCGAAGAGGGTGTACGCCTTCGCATCGTCTAGTACGGCAGCCGCCAATTGCTAGCTGACCAGGGTGTAGTCCCTGCTTAGCCGTGCGCGTTGGTGGAACCAGCGG
>NZ_VCJO01000030.1 GCF_009712475.1 Micromonospora sp. CP22 | reverse complement strand
GACCCAACCGCCACCCCACCCGCCGCCACGACGTCCATATCGTCACCAGCAGCGCGACCGGGAAGACAACCTCTTCCAAGAAGAAATCGACCAATCCCCGGCCACGCCGCACAGGTTAAAGATCAAGTTAGGGCGACTGCTTAGGCTGGCCGCCAGCAGTCGCGTCGGATGCGGCGGCAGCCCATGCCGGCCGATGGCGCCCGGTAACAACGTCGTCAACAAGCAAGGCGACGATTCCGGACGGTGTGAGGTCGGGACGCAACCGGCTTAACCTCTCCATCTCGGACGGCGTCAGCCTGATCTTGAGCTGTTGATCCCTCCTCTCCCGAGTTGGCAACGGCGGCAGGTCATCTGCGACAGGTCGCTGTCGCGGCATACCTCAACTCCTCACCCAGCAGATCGAGCGGTCGCGCATCACGGGTCGAGGGTCCCACACTCCCCATCGCCAACCACTGGTGCCATCCCGATGCCGCCAGACCAATTCTAGGTACCTATTATTGGTACCTAGAATTGGAACCTAGGCAACCTCAACTCCGGGCATCTCATCTGTAAAGGAGCAGAGATCAACGTGAGCCAGTCGGACCCGATCAAAAAGATCACGCTCAAGAACGGAAGAACCCGTTACCGGTTCGTCATTGACGTCGGACGGAAGGCAGACGGACGTCGAGACCAGCGGACGTACACCTTCGACACCAAGAAGGAAGCCCGGGCGGAGTACGCCCGGATCAAGCACGAGACCGACCGCGGCACGTACGTCCGGCCCGGCAAGGTCACGGTGGATGAGTTCCGAGACGAGTGGTTGCTGTCCGCCACCCGCGACGTGGAGAAGGCCACGGCTTCGAACTACCGGGACGCGCTCCTACCGGTCCGGGCTCGACTCGGTGGAAAGCCGCTCCAGGACGTCAACGAGGCAGACATCGAAGCCTTGATCGACTGGATGCTGACGGAGGGCCGGCGGCGTGGCGGCAAGCCCGGATCGGGACTTGGCGTCCGCTCGGTGCGCCTGACGCTGGGCCGCCTCCGGACCGCGCTGAACATGGCGGTCCGTCGTCAGCTCGTGGTGCGCAACGTCGCCGCGTACGTCACCATCCCCCGCGCAGCAGCGAAGGCCGCTATCGAGGAACGGGCGAAGCGTAAGCCCTGGACCCAGGAAGAGGTGAAGACGTTCCTCACCGGCATTACCGACGAACGCCTGTACGCCGTCTGCCTGCTGTCGCTGATGGGTCTGCGACCGGCCGAGGTGTGCGGGCTGCGCTGGTCCGATGTCGACTTCGACGCAGGCACCATCGCCGCCGGGGACAACACACGAACGCTCGTCGACGGCGAGGTCGAGGAGAAGAAGGCCAAGTCGGCGGCTGGCCAACGCGGCCTACCGATGCCGGCAACCGTGGCGAAGGCACTGAAGGCGTTCCAGACCCAGCAGAAGAAGGAACGCCTGAAGGCAGGCGACGCGTATGTTGACAGCGGCTACGTCCTAGTCAACGAGATCGGCGAGGGGCAGCGCACCGACTGGCTCCGCCGCCGGGTGTACGACCTGATGGCCAAGGTCGGGGTACGGAAGGTCCGGCCCTACGACGCCCGACACGCCTGCCTGACCTATCTCGCCGCCGCCGGAGTACCCGACGTGGTGCTCGCGGCTTGGGCCGGCCACGCGGACGGCGGCACCCTCGCCAAACGGGTCTACGTCCACCCCGACAGCAGCCACCTGAAGGTGGCCGCCGAGCACCTCGAATCCGGCCTGTTCGGGTAGCTCTCACACCCCGGATTTCAGCAGTACGCGCGTACGTGATGAATTGTGAGACGGGACAGCAAAAAGCCCTGACTCACCAGAGTGAATCAAGGCTCTGACCTGCTGAAACTCTGTCGGGACGGCCGGATTCGAACCGACGACCCCTTGACCCCCAGTCAAGTGCGCTACCAAGCTGCGCCACGTCCCGATGCCACCACAGGATCTCCCCGCGACAGCCGGTACAGCTTAGCGCAGGAGCCTCGACCGCTCGCACCGGCCCCTCCCGGCATGTGTGGTCTGGCTCGATGGATCGGCCCAGCAAGGTGAGCAGCAGAGCATTCCTCAAGCTCCCCCCACCACCCGGGCACGACCGTCGAGGTAGGCCCCCGTGACAAGCGGCGATCATGGACCGAAGTGGGTGACACCACCACCCACCACCCCTAAAGCATCCTAGGAGGGTGGGTGGTGCGTTGGGTGCGGGTTGGGGGGTCAGCCGTGGGCTTTGCCGCGTCCGCCGGGGCCGAGCTTCTTCCGTGGGCGTACCGAAATCTCGATCGGGCTGCCCTCGAAGCCGAACTCCTCGCGCAGCTTGCGCTCGACGAAGCGCTGGTAGCCGGCGTCTAGCGGACCGGTGGTGAAGAGCACGAAGCGCGGTGGGGCCACCCCCGCCTGGGTGGCGAACAGGATCCGAGGCGCCCGTCCGCCCCGCACCGGGTGCGGGGTGGCCTGGACCAGCGCGGTCAGCCACGCGTTGAGCTGTGCGGTGGGGATCCGCGTCTCCCAGCTGTCCAGCGCCCGATGCAGGGCGGCGGCGAGCTTGTCGACGGCCCGGCCGGTCTTCGCCGACAGGTTCAAACGGATCGCCCACGGGATGCGGCGCAGCTCCCGCTCGATCTCCTTGTCCAGGTAGTACCGACGGTCGGCGTCGACCAGGTCCCACTTGTTGAAGGCGATGACCAGTGCCCGGCCGGACTCGGTGACCATGGACAGGATCCGCTGGTCCTGCTCGCTGATGGGTTCGCTGGCGTCGAGCAGCACCACCGCCACCTCGGCCGCCTCGATCGCCGAGGCGGTACGCAGGCTGGCGTAGTACTCGGTGCCGCTGGCCCGGCCGACCCGCTTACGCAGCCCGGCGGTGTCCACCAGGTGCCAGGTGTCGCCACCGATGGTGACCAGACTGTCCACCGGGTCGACGGTGGTACCGGCGACCGAGTCGACCACCGCCCGTTCCTCGCCGGAGAAGCGGTTCAGCAGGCTGGACTTGCCGACGTTGGGCCGTCCGACCAGGGCCACCCGTCGCGGGCCCCGGGGGCGGTACTCCGCCACCTTCGGCGCCTCCGGCAGCGCGGCCAGGATGGCGTCGAGCAGGTCACCGGAGCCCCGCCCGTGCAGTGCCGAGACCGGGTGTGGTTCACCGAGTCCGAGTGACCACAGCGAGGTGGCCTCCAGCTCGACGCTGGTGTTGTCGGCCTTGTTGGCCACCAGGATCACCGGCTTGGCGCTGCGGCGCAGCATCTTCACCGCGGCCTCGTCGACGTCGGTGGAGCCCACCGTCGCGTCGACCACGAAGACCACCACGTCCGCGGTCGCCACCGCGGTCTCGGCCTGGGCCGCGATCGCCGCGGCGCGGTCCTTCGCGTCCGGTTCCCAGCCACCGGTGTCCACCACGGTGAACGCCCGGCCGGACCACTGCGCGTCGTAGGGCACCCGGTCGCGGGTCACGCCCGGCACGTCCTCCACGACCGCCTGACGACGACCGATGATGCGGTTCACCAGCGTGGACTTGCCCACGTTGGGGCGTCCGACCACAGCCACCACCGGCTGCGGACCGGTCGGCTCCTCAATGTCGGAGTCCGGCTCCCGCAGTTCTACCCAGCCGTTGTCGCTCATGCCATGCCTCGCTTCACTGGTCGGCGGGCGGCACCGCGCGCACGAACGTTCACGCCACTGACCGTTCGGCCAGTAGTGCCCGCAGCCGCGCCACGACCTCGTCGATGCCGAGTTCGGTGGTGTCGAGCACCACCGCGTCCGGTGCCTGGGCCAGCGGGTCGGTCTTGCGGGTGGAGTCCAGTTGGTCACGCCGGGCCAGGTCGGCGGCGGTGGCGGCCACGTCGGAGGCGTTCTCGGCGCTGCGTCGCGCGGCACGCGCCGCCGCAGACGCGGTCAGGTACACCTTCAGGTCCGCGTCGGGGGCCACCACGGAGCCGATGTCACGTCCCTCGACCACGATCCGCTCCGCCTTGGCGATCATGTCGCGCTGGCGGGAGACCAGCAGTGCGCGCACCGCCGGCACGGCAGCCACGGCCGAAACGGCTGCGGTCACCTCGGGGCCACGGATGTCGGTCTCGACGTTCACCCCGTCGACCGTCACGGCGTATCCGGCGGGGTCGGTGCCGATGCGCAGGTCCACCTCACCGGCGACCTTCGCCACCGCCTGCGCGTCGGTCAGGTCGACGCCCGAGCGCAGCACCGCCCAGGTGATCGCCCGGTACATGGCGCCGGTGTCGAGGTAACGTCCGCCGAGGCTCGTGGCGAGCCGCCGGGAGACGGTGGACTTACCCGAACCGGACGGCCCGTCCACAGCGACCACGCAGCGCCCGGCCGGCACGTTTTCCTCCACCGTCGTCCTCCTCAGCCCGTACCTCACGATCCATCAGGAAAGACCGCGAGCGGTTGACCACACGTGTTCAATGATGCCCGGCGTCGTGGAGTGCTGCCGCTCGGGCCGTCAGGCAGCCTACCCTCAGCCGTACCCGCGGCTGCCGCCTCAGTCACCCACGGCCTTGAACAGGGCGGCGACCTCCGCGTTGGTCAGCCTCCGGGTCCGCCCGGCGCGCAGGTCGCCGAGCCGGATCGGCCCGATGGAGGTACGCACCAGCCGGCTCACCGGGTGCCCGACCTCCGCGAGCAGTCGCCGTACGATGTGTTTGCGGCCTTCGTGCAGGGTCAGCTCGACTTGGGCGGTACGCCCCAGACTGTCCACCACCCGGAAGGCGTCGACGGTCACCGGGCCGTCCTCCAACTCCACGCCGGCCGCCAACCGCTTGCCGAGGTTGCGTGGGATCGGGCCGGACACCTCGCACAGATAGGTCTTCGGCACCCCGAAGGAGGGATGCGTCAGCCGGTGCGCGAGGTTGCCGTCGTTGGTGAGCAGCAGCAGTCCCTCGCTGTCCGCGTCGAGCCGCCCGACGTGGTAGACCCGCTGCTCGACCCGGTTGCCGAGGAAGTCGGTCAGCGCGGTACGCCCCTTCTCGTCCGCCATGGTGGAAACCACCCCGCGCGGCTTGTTCATCGCCAGGTACACCAGCCGGGTGTCGGCCACCAGCCGCTCGCCGTCAACATGGATGACGGCCGTGGTCGGGTCGACCTTGTCACCGAGCTGGGCCACCCGTCCGTTGACCGTCACCCGGCGACGGAAGATCAGATCTTCACACGCCCGCCGGGAGCCGACACCGGCGGCGGCGAGCACCTTCTGGAGGCGTTCCGGGCCGGTGTAGACGGGGGCGTCGGGGCGGGGGGTGCGGTTATCGCGCGGCATCGGCAAGCTCTTCTACGTCGTCGGGGAGGAACGGGGCGAGAGGCGGCAGGTCGTCGAGGCTGTTCAGGCCCAGCTTCTCCAGGAACATGGTGCTCGTCCGGTAGAGGTAGGCGCCGCTGTCGGACTCGGTGCCGCACTCCTCGATCAGGCCGCGGGAGACCAGGGTACGGATCACCCCGTCACAGTTGACACCACGGATGGCGGAGATGCGCGACCGGGTCACCGGCTGCTTGTACGCCACCACCGCCAGGGTCTCCAGCGCGGCCTGGGTCAGCCGGACCGACTGCCCATCGAGAACGAACCGTTCGACATAGGTGGCGTATTCCGGGCGGGTGTACAGCCGCCATCCGCCCGCCGCCCGACGCAGCTCGAACCCGTGACCGGCCGAGGTGTATCCGGCGGCGATGTCGTCCAGCATCGGGCCGATCCGCTCGGCGGGCTGCTCCAGCACCTGGGCGAGGACCAGTTCGCTCACCGGTTCGTCGACCACCAGCAGGATCGCCTCCAGCGCGCCGCGCAGCTCCGCGTCGTCGAGTTCCGGCGGCGGCTCCGGCACCGCACGCTTGCGTGCCCCCGGCCGCCCCCGCCCCGCTCCCGGCTCCACCTTCTCGATGGAGGGAACCGGCTCCGTCTCAATGGGGGGAACCGGTTCCTTGTCCATGAGAGGAACCGGTTCCTTCTCGATGGAGGGGATCGGGCCCTGGAGGGGCACCTGCGCTCCAGGATCCGCGTTGTCGGTCGCGACGCCGGGAGAGGTGGGGGTGGGTGGCTCGGGAGGGGTGGGGTTCTCGGCTTGGGTGGGGTCCTCGGGCGGAGCGGTGGGGGCGGCGCGCTGCCAGGGTGGGATCCAGGCGGCGGCCTGCTCGGCCAGGGAGTCCGCTCGCTCGTCGTTGCTCATCCAGCTCGCTCCTCGATCACTCCGTCGCACCGGCCGCGCCGGTGTCGGGACCGCCGGTGGGTGCCGCGTCGGCGACGCTGTCCGTCCCCGGGGTACCGGCTGTCGGCTCAACCGGGGTGCCGGCTGTCGGCTCAGCCGGGGTGCCGGCGTACTCGTCGATGGCCAGGGCCGGGCCGCCGTCGGCGGGGCCGGTCCAGCGTACGGTCAACTCCTCCAACGCCTGTTCCTGGACGAAGGCCACCACGCCCTGCCGATACAGCTCCAGCAGGGCGAGGAACCGGGCGACCACCTCCAGGGTGGCCGCACAGTCGGCGCAGAGCAGCGAGAAGGTGGCGGTACCGGCCCGACGTAGCCGTTCGGCGATGATGCCGGCGTGTTCCCGGACACTGACCCGGACCATGTGCACGTGGGCGACGGACACCTCGGGTATCGGCTTCGGGGTCATCGCCCGCACCGCCAGCTTGAGCAGCCGCTGCGGACCGATGCCGAGCACCAGGTCGGGTAGCGCCTCCGCGTAGCGGGGTTCGAGGGTGACGGCACGCGGGTAGCGTCGACCGCCGACCTCCTCCAGCGCGGCGATGTGCGCCGCCGCCTCCTTGTACGCCTTGTACTGCAACAGCCGGGCGAAGAGCAGGTCCCGCGCCTCCAGCAGGGCCAGGTCCTCCGGATCCTCGACCTCGGCGGCCGGCAGCAGTCGCGCGGCCTTCAGGTCGAGCAGGGTCGCGGCGATCAGCAGGAACTCGCTCGCCTCGTCCAGGTCCCAGTCGTCGCCCATGGCCCGGATGTACGCGATGAACTCGTCGGTCACCTGGTGCAGGGCGACCTCGGTGACGTCGAGCTTGTGCTTGCCGATCAGTTGCAGCAGCAGGTCGAACGGGCCGGTGAAGTTGGCCAGCCGGACGGTGAAACCGTTGGCGTCCGTCTCCGGGTCCGTGCCGGTCGTCGGCTCGACGCCGGTCGACGCCGCGGTGTCCTGCGCACCCGGCACGGGTGCGTCAGCCGCCACAGGCGGGTCCGCCGTAGCGGTCGGGTCGAGGGACGGGGCGCTCACGCCGACGACGGTAGTCCACGGTCGGGACACCTCGGTTCAGCGCCTCCTACCGCTCGGCCTGCGCGGCGATCACCTCGCGGGCCAGCTGACGGTAGTTGCGGGCACCCGAGGAGGCCGGGTCGAGCGTGGTGATCGGCGAGCCGGCGACGGTGGACTCGGGGAACTTGACGGTCTTGGTGATCACCGTCTGGTAGACCTTGTCGCCGAACGCCTCCACCACGCGTTGGAGCACCTGACGGCAGTGTGTGGTGCGGCTGTCGTACATGGTGGCGAGGATGCCTTCGAGTTCCAGGTCGAAGTTCAGCCGCTCGCGCACCTTGTCGATGGTGTCCAGCAGCAGTGCCACGCCGCGCAGACTGAAGAACTCGCACTCCAGCGGGATCAGCACGCCGTGGGCGACGGTCAACGCGTTGATCGCCAGCAGGCCGAGCGACGGCTGGCAGTCGATCAGGATGAAGTCGTACTCCTTGCGGACGCTCTTGAGCACCCGGGCCAGCGCCATCTCGCGGGCGACCTCGTTGACCAGCTGGATCTCCGCGGCGGAGAGGTCGATGTTGGCGGGCAGCAGGTGCAGCCCGGCCACGTCGGTCTTGATGAGCACGTCCTCGGCGGTGACGTCGTCCTGCATCAGCAGGTTGTAGACCGACAGATCGAGGTTGTGCGGGTTGACTCCCAGCCCGACGGAGAGGGCACCCTGCGGGTCGAAGTCGACCAGCAGCACCTTGCGACCGTACTCGGCGAGGGCCGCACCGAGGTTGATGGTCGTGGTGGTCTTGCCGACCCCGCCCTTCTGGTTGGCCATCGCGATGATCCGGGCCGGTCCGTGCCGGTCGGTCGGCATCGGCTCCGGGATCGGCTTACGCATGGTGTAGGCGGCCGGATCGGCTGGGCCCAGATCCGAGCCGAGGGCGTTCTGCTGCTCGCGGAGCTCCGACGTCCAGGTCTCGGCACGGTCACCGTTGCCAGCCATGTCCTTCGTTGCCCCCTTCCGACGACCATTCCGGCGTCGGAGCCGCTCGACGTCCTTGCGGCGCCGCTGCGCACCCCGGCGATTCCTCCGCGAGGCCGCGCCGATGCCGACTGTACGCCACCGACCAGCAGGCCGTTCGGACCCGCTCGGCGTGTCGGCCGCCGGCAACGGTCACCGGCAGGTCAGGCACCGGCACCGGCCGTGCCCGGCCCACCGACCGGTCCCCCGACGGGCCCGGTCACGGCCGGTCACCGTCGAGGTTCAGTCGCGGGCGCGCGGATGCGCGGTGGCATAGACCTCGCGCAGCCGCTCGACGGTGACCAGGGTATAGACCTGGGTGGTGGTCACCGAGGCGTGGCCGAGCAGTTCCTGCACCACCCGGACGTCGGCGCCGCCGTCGAGCAGGTGGGTGGCGTACGAGTGACGCAGCGTGTGTGGCGACACGGCCTGTGGACCGTCGACGGTCAGCCCGGCCCGCTCGGCCGCCCGGCGCAGGATGGTCCAGGCGCCCTGCCGGGTCAGCGGGCCGCCCCGGGCGTTGAGGAAGACCGTCGGGCTGCCCCGCCCGGCGGCGACCAACCCCGGCCGGGCGCGCACCAGGTACGCGCCGAGTGCCCGCAGCGCGTACCCGCCGATCGGCACCAGCCGGGTCCGGCCGCCCTTGCCGCGCAGCACCGTCACCCCGTCGTCGAGGTCCACGTCGTCGACCACGGTGCCGACCGCCTCGGAGATCCGTGCCCCGGTGCCGTACAGGAACTCCAGCAGCGCCCGGTCACGCAGCGCCAGCGGGGCGGCGTCCCCCGCCGCGTCGACCGGTCCGGCGGCCTCCAGGAGGGCGACGACCTGGTCGACCGGCAACGCCCGGGGCAGCCGACGAGGTGTGGCGGGGGGTCGCACGTCGCGGCTCGGGTCGGCGGCGGCCAGGCCCTCGCGCAGGGCGAACCGGTGCAGTCCGCGTACCGCGCTGGCGGCGCGGGCGGCCGAGGAGGCGGCGAGGGGCGGGTGCCCGTCGGCACCGGCGCGCAGCCGGGCCAGGTGGCGTTCGATCTCGCCGGCGGAGACCGCCGACAGGTCGGTCACCCCGGCGGCGGTCAGCGATCCGAGGTAACGGTCGAGATCCCGACGGTACGAGGCGAGCGTGTTCGCGGCGAGTCCACGTTCGACGGTGAGGTGGTCGAGGTAACCGCGCACGGCACGGCGCAGGGCCGGCGAGGGCTGGTCGTCCCCGCCGGCCTCGTCCGGGCTCGACCACTGGTCCGTCAGGCCAGCACCTCGGCCAACGGCAGGGTGGACAGGCCGTGCGCCTCGGCGACCGGGCCGTAGACGACCTGACCATCGTGGGTGTTCAGGCCCAGCGCCAACGCCGGGTCGCGGCGGGATGCCTCACGCCACCCGTGGTTGGCCAGTTCGAGGGCGTACGGGAGGGTGACGTTGGTCAGCGCGTAGGTGCTGGTGTTGGGCACCGCGCCGGGCATGTTCGCCACGCAGTAGAAGATCGAGTCGTGCACCCGGTAGACCGGATCGTCGTGGGTGGTGGGCCGCGAGTCCTCGAAGCAGCCGCCCTGGTCGATGGCGATGTCGACCAGCACGCTGCCCGGCTTCATCCGGGAGACCAGCTCGTTGGTGATCAGCTTCGGCGCCTTCGCCCCGGGCACCAGCACCGCCCCGATGACCAGGTCCGCGTCCAGCACCGCCCGCTCGATCTCGTACGCGTTGGAGACGACGGTCTGTAGGTGGCCCCGGTAGATGGCGTCGGCCTGCCGCAACCGGCCGACGTTCTTGTCCAGCAGCAGCACCTCGGACTGGAGGCCCAGCGCGATCGCGGCGGCGTTCATGCCGGAGACACCGGCACCGATGACCACGGTCTTGGCCGCGTAGACACCGGAGACACCGCCGGGCAGCACCCCCCGGCCACCGCCGGTACGCATCAGGTGGAAGGCCCCGACCTGCGGAGCGAGCCGTCCGGCCACCTCGGACATCGGGGCGAGCAGCGGCAGCGACCGGTCCGGCAGCTCCACCGTCTCGTACGCGATGCCGGTGACCTTCTGGTCGAGCAACGCCTCGGTGCACTCCCGGGAGGCCGCCAGGTGCAGGTAGGTGAAGAGCACCTGCCCCTCGCGCATCCGGTGGTACTCCTCGGCGACCGGCTCCTTGACCTTGAGCACCAGGTCCCCGGCGTCCCAGACCTCGTCGGCGCTCTCCAGGATCTTGGCTCCGGCGGCGGCGAACTCCTCGTCGGTGATGCTCGACCCGAGCCCGGCGCCGGCCTCGACGAAGATCTGGTGACCGGCTCGGGTGAACTCGTTGACGCCCGCGGGCGTGATCGCCACCCGGTACTCGTGGTTCTTGACCTCGCGTGGGATGCCGACCTTCACGTTGCAGACCCTCTCTCCGCCGGACCGCTGCCCCGACAAACGCGGAGTGTGGTGGCCCCTTTGCCGCCACAGACAACCGTCCCGTGGGCGGCAGTTTAAGCGGGCCGACCCGACGCCGGTGCCAGCACTGTGACACCTGGTGGTCGCGGACGTTGACGGTGTGTCAGGTGTGAACGCGCCCCTCGGTGGAGTGTCACCTCAGCCGTCAGGACAGGGTTCGATGTCATCGTCCCACTTTGGCAGGCCGGTGCCGCAGACCAGCGGGTGGATCACTATTGTGTCGCCTCATGACCTATCCCCCTCAGCCCGGGTATCACCCCCAGGGCGTTTCTGACAAGAGCAAGGTCGTCGCGGGTGTCCTGCAGATCCTGCTGGGCGGTTTCGGCGTCGGCCGGTTCTACATGGGTGACACCAAGACCGGTGTCATCCAGCTCATCGTCACCTTGGTGACCTGCGGAATCGGCAGCCTCTGGGGCCTCATCGACGGGATCCTGATCCTGGTCAACGGTGGTGTCGACGCACACGGGCGACCGTTGCGCGACTGATCCGCGACATCACGCAGGGGCCGGGCGATCTTCGCCCGGCCCCTGCGTGTCAGGTACTGCCGTCAGCCCGGCAGCGGGACGTCCGCCCGGCGTAGCGCCGACCAGCCGGTGTCGCGGGCCCGAGCGGCGGCGAGCAGCCCGGCCACACAGGACGCGTTGGTGATCTCACCGGCCAGCACCATCCCGACCGCCTCGTCCAGGTCGATCCGGACGATCTGCAGGTCGGCCTCCTCGTCGTGCCGGTCGTGGCGTTGCCCCGCCGGTACGTCGGCGAGGTCACGGGCCAGGAAGACCCGGACCAGTTCGTCGGTGAACCCGGGCGAGCTGTGCAGGTCGACCAAGACGTCGAAGCGACCGGCGACCAGGTCGACCTCCTCGGCCAACTCCCGCGCCGCCGTGACCGCCGGGTCCTCTCCGGCCACATCGGTCAGACCGGCCGGCAGTTCCCACAGCCGTCGCCCGACCGGTTGGCGGTACTGCCGGATCAACACCACCCGACCGGCGTCGTCGAGCGCCATCACCGCCACCGCGCCGACGTGCCGGACCAGGTCCCGGGTGGCGGTGCCACCGCCCGGCATGGTGACCTCCTCCGAGACCACCTCGAAGATCCGTCCGCGGTAGCGCGACTGCCGGGAGCGCACCTCGTAGTGGTGCTCGACCTCGCTCACGAGGCCGACGTCGCCGTCGCGGCGGCGCCGTTGCGGTTGGCCCGCTCGGCGGCGTCGTCCAGGTCCACCGGGAGCTGGTCCGACTGTGAGTACGTCACCGCGGCGTGGACGAAGGCGGCGAACAGCGGATGCGGCCGGGTCGGGCGGCTCTTGAGTTCCGGATGCGCCTGGGTGGCCACGAAGAACGGGTGCAGGTCGCGGTCCAGCTCGACGAACTCGACCAGCCGACCGTCCGGCGAGGTGCCCGAGATGTGCAGCCCCGCCTTGACGAGCTGGTCGCGATAGGCGTTGTTCACCTCGTACCGGTGCCGGTGCCGCTCACTGACCTCGGTGCTGCCGTACGCCTCGGCCACGATCGACCCCTCGGTGAGGACCGCCGGGTACGCCCCCAGCCGCATCGTGCCGCCCAGGTCGCCCTTGCCGGCGACGATGTCCTGCTGGTCGGCCATGGTGGCGATCACCGGGTGCACCGCCTCGGCGTCGAACTCCAGGGAGTTGGCGCCGTCCAGTCCGGCCAGGTGGCGGGCCACCTCGATGGTCATGCACTGCAGGCCCAGGCAGAGCCCGAGCAGCGGAATGCCGTTCTCCCGGGCGTACCGGGCGGTGCCGATCTTGCCTTCGATGCCCCGGACGCCGAACCCGCCGGGGATGACGATGCCGTCCACCCCGGCCAGCGCCGCCGCCGCGCCGGTCGGCGTGACGCAGTCGTCGCTGGGCACCCACCGCAGATTGACCCGGGCCCGGTGCCAGAAACCGGCCGCCCGGATCGCCTCGCTGACCGACAGGTACGCGTCGGGCAGGTCGACGTACTTGCCGACCAGGGCGACGGTGATGGTGTGCCGGGGCTGGTGCACCCGCTCCAGCAGGTCGTCCCAGCCGTCCCAGTCCACGTCCCGGAAGGAGAGGCCGAGTCGGCGCACCACGTACGCGTCGAGCCCTTCCCGGTGCAGCACCTTGGGGATGTCGTAGATGCTGGGCGCGTCCGGTGCGGCGATCACCGCCTCGGCGTCAACGTCGCAGTAGAGGGACAGCTTGTGCTTGAGCTTGTCCGGGATGTCACGGTCGGAACGGCAGACGATGGCGTCGGGCTGGATGCCGATGCTGCGCAGTTGGGCCACCGAGTGCTGGGTGGGCTTGGTCTTCAGCTCGCCGGAGGGGGCGAGGTAGGGCACCAGCGAGACGTGCAGGTAGAAGCAGTTGTCCCGGCCCAGGTCGTGCCGCACCTGGCGGATCGCCTCCAGGAACGGCAGTGACTCGATGTCGCCGACCGTGCCGCCGACCTCGGTGATCACGACGTCCGGGGTACGACCGTCGTCGTCCGGGTCGGCCATGGCCAGGATCCGGGACTTGATCTCGTTGGTGATGTGCGGGATCACCTGGACGGTGTCGCCCAGGTACTCGCCGCGCCGCTCCTTGGCGATCACGTCGGAGTAGATCTGGCCGGTGGTGACGTTGGCCTTGCCGGACAGCGCCCGGTCCAGGAAACGCTCGTAGTGGCCCACGTCGAGGTCCGTCTCGGCGCCGTCCTCGGTCACGAAGACCTCACCGTGCTGGAACGGGTTCATCGTGCCCGGGTCGACGTTGAGGTACGGGTCGAGCTTCTGCATCACCACACGAAGTCCCCGCGCGGTGAGCAGGTTGCCGAGGCTGGAGGCGGTCAGCCCCTTACCCAGCGAGGAGGCGACGCCCCCGGTGACGAATATGTGCCTGGTCGTCCGTGCTGAAGGGGCCAAGGCCTGCTCCCGTGTCGTCCGTCGCGGTCGTGCAGACCGCCGAGCCGATCAGCGAAGTGATCACGCGATCCACGGGATTCCACGGTAACACCTCCCCGGCGGCCCGCCGGTGCCGCACCCGGGGTACCGACGCCGGGTCACCCGGTCGCGACCTCGGGCGACGACCGCGCACCCGACCCACCGCCCCCGGTCGACCCACCACCGGCCGGTCCACCGCCGGTCGGTCCGCCCTCAGTCGACCCACCACCGGTCGGTCCACCGCCGGTCGGTCCACCGTCGCCCGATGCCCCGCCGTCGCCCGTCGGTCCGCCGTCGGCGGGGCGGTCCGTTCCCGGTCGGGTCCGGTCCGCGGCATGGTCGAGCACCCGCAGCGCGGACAGCGCCGCCATCGGCACCACCACGGCGGCGGCCGCCCCGGCCACGTCCAGTGCCGCGGCACCCAGCAGGCCACCGATCACCGCCGCCACCGCGGTGCCCGCCATCGCCGCCCGGATCGCCGGGTAGATGCCGAACAGCCGCATCAGCCCGCCCCAGGGTTGCAGCAACGCGAACCAGACCAGCAGCGCACCGGCCAACGCCAGCACCGTCAGCGGGCTGTTGACCAGCGTCTCGAAGCTGGCGGCGCTGGACCGCTGCACGGTCAGCCCGCCGGTACCGTCGCCGAGCGCGGCCAGGAACCGGCCGAGGCTGTCCCGCTCCGCCGGATCCCGGCCCAGGTCCACCACGGCGAACCCGACCGTCACGGCCAGTCCGGCCATCGTCGCCCAGGCGAGCCGGGTCAGGGTCAGCCAGCCACCCGCGCTGATCGCCGCCGCCACGCTGACACCGGCGGTCAGGGCGATCGCGCCGATCGAGTCGGCACCCAGGTACGGGCTGCCGACGATCACCACGGCGGCCCCGCCCACGATCACCATGACGGTCGGTCGCCAGCGGCGGTTCACCCGTTGGGCGAGCCAACCGGCGCTGAGCAGGGCGGCGGCGGCGAACACGCCGAGCCCGACGGTGCCGAGGCCGGTGTAGCGGCCACCTTCCAGGGCGGAGTAGCCCACCACCCCGTTGAGCTGCAACCGGGCGCCGGTGACGACGTCCAGGCCGACGGCCGACGTGGCCAACCCGGCCACCGCGCCGAGCGGGCCGAGGGTGGTGCGGTAGCCGGGGGCGAGGCGTACCAGCAGCGTCGTGGCGGCCAGCAGCACGGCGGTCAGCCCGGCGAACGAGGCCGCCGGATGTGCGAAGCGCCACCACGGCGCGACCTCGACGACCAACGCCACCGGTATCGCGAGCGCGGCGGCGATCAGCAGCACCTCCACCGTCGCCACCACCGCACGCGGCACCGGTTTCGGCCCGTACGGACCGGCGTGCCGCCGGGCCCGCCGGGCCCGCCGCAGCAGCGGCAGCACCGCCACGGCGAGCGCCACCTGGACGACGGCGAGCAGGGTGAAGAACCCGCCGGCCACCTCCCGCTGGGCGGCGGCCTCCCGGTCCGCGTCGGCGGGTTCGGCGATCGCGGCGGACAGGTCGGTCGGCCGTCCTCCGACGGACTCGGCGGAGCGGCCCAGGAACGCCCGGTCCGGCATCGGACGGCCCAGGGCGGCCAGTGCGGTCGGGGCCAGGTCGATCAGTTGCAGGTAGCCGCGCCGGCCGGTGCTGGGCGAGGTCAGCAAGCCCTCCTCCCAGCCTGGCCCGTGTGCGACGGCCACGTGCAGCCGGGACGGCCGCTCGGTGTCGGAGACTCCGGCGACGATCACCAGCGAGTGCGGCGGGCGCGCGTCGAGGACCCGGGCCAGTTGGGCGTCCGCGGCTTCGGCCGCCGCTGCCCGCCCCGCCGGATCGCTGCCTTCCACGGTGCCGAGGTCGACGATGCTGAGCACACAGGAGCCGAGCAGCCCGGCCGGATCCGCAGGCAGGGTCGACGCGTACCGGTCGACCCGGCCGAACGGCCGGGCGGCGGCCACCGCCGCGCCCGGCCCGACCGCCACCGAGCACCGCACCGACTCCGACAGCGCACCGGGCACCGTCCCCCACGGCAGCCGGTCCTGGTTGTACACGACGACGCTCTCCTGGTCGGGCAGGTTCGCGCCGATGCCGTCCGGCTGCTCCACCGTCACGTCGACGGGCGGGCACTGCCCGTCCGCGCCACGGCTGCCGGGCCAGGCGGCGAAGCTGCCCGCGCCGAGGGTCAACCAGCCGTCGACCGGGCAGGTGGGTCGGTGCGCGGACCGCACCGACAGCGACCCGATCGAGCCTTCGCGGGCCAACCGCCACAGCGTCGGCGTCCGCTCCGCGTCCACGTCGTCCCACCGCAGCCCGGCCACGCCGACCAGCACCACGTAGTCGGCGCTCTGCCGGGCCGGCGGACTCTGCGGGCGGGCGGCCAGCACGGTGATGCCGAGCGCCACCACCACCAGGGTGAGCACGATCGGAGCGATACGACGCAGCATCACCGACGTCCCGTCGACGGTGCGTCGGCGTCCGGCGTGGCCGGACCGGCCGGGCCGGAGACCAGCTCGGCGTAGAGGGCGAGCAGCTGGTCGAGGGTCTGCGCCTCGGTCGGCCAGGTTCCCGCCCGGGCCGCGCCGCGCCGCGCCAGCTCGGCGCGGCCGGCCTCGTCGTCGAGCAGGCCACGTACCGCCGCGTCGACCGCGTCGACGTCACCCGGTGGCACCAGCACCGCCGCGTCGCCGACCAGTTCCGGCAGCCCACCCACCGCGGTCGCCACCAGCGGTACGCCCGCCCGCAGCGCCTCCTGCGCGAACAGCTGGCGGGCTTCCCAGTCGCTGGTGACCACGGCGAGGTCGGCGCCGGCGAGCAGATCGGCCACGTCGGTGCGGTGTCCCAGCAGGGTGACCGGCGCCCGGGCAGCGCTGATCCGGGCCGCCAGTGGCAGGTAGGCCGGACCACTACCGGCGATCACGACGACCGGCGGCGGAGTGCGGGCCCGCCACCGGGCGGCGGCGTCCACCAGCACGTCGTAGCGCTTCTGCGGGTGCAGCCGGCCCACCGACAGGATCAACGGCTGGTCGGCGGCGACCCCGAACTCGGCGCGCACGGCCGCCCGACGGCGACGCGGCGCGGGTAGTTCGGGAGCGGCGACCGGGCCGAGCCGGGCATCCGCCGCGCCCAGCGCGACGGCCCGCGCCACCAGGTCGGCGGAGGCGCCGAGAGTCACCCGGGCACCCCGCGCCACGACCCGCTCCACCAGCCGGGACAGCGTGCCGCGTATCCCGGTGGCGAGCACCGCGTTGTGCCAGGTGACCACGAGCGGGGCAGACGGCCGGGCCAGCGCCGCCACCAGACCGGCGCGCAGCCCGTGTGCGTGCACCACGCTGACCTGCTCGGCGGCGAGCAGGCGTCGCAGCACGCCGACGGCACGGGCGTCGGCCGGGGTGGGACTCGCCGGGATCTCCACCGGGGCGAACCGGGCACCGGCGTCCTCGAAGTCGAACTGTTCCTGGGTAGCCGCCGGTCCGCAGACCAGCACCGGCTGACCGGCGGCGGCCAGCCCACGCGCCACCGACCGGACATGTTGGCCCACCCCGCCGGTGCTGGAGGCCAGGAGCAGCAGGACCGTACCCGGTCGACCCCCGACGGCCGTCGGCCCGTTCGTCGCGCTCACCGGATCGACTCTCCGTTCGCGACGGCGGGGCTCGCGGGCTCACTCCTCGCGCTCACCGGGACGCCTCCTTCTTCCGGTCATCTGGCCGGGACCGGCGCAGGCGGCGACCCAGCCCGGCCAGCAGTGGCCGCAGGTCCTGCCGGTCGACCAGCCACAGCACGGCGAGGAACACGACAGCGACCAGGACTCCGGACAGCATGCCCTGCATCAGTGCCGTCCACCGACCCGGGGGGTCGCCCTGCGCGTCGAGCAGCCGCAGCGTCAGCACCGCCGCGACGGCGGCGGTGCCACCGGCCAGCAGACCGGCGCCCCCGGCCCGGCCGGCACCGGCCAGCGCCTCCCGCCCGGCGGAGCGGGCGACGGCGACCAGCAGCAGCACACCGAGCAGCAGCATCCCCGCCGAGTTTGCCAGCGCCACCGCCAGCACCCGATCGGCCACCGGGAGCAGCGCGGACAGCGGGAACAGCACCAGCGGCACGGCGAGCCAGCCGACCGTGATGGTGGCGGTGGCCGCCCGCGTCGCGCCCCGGGCGTACAGGGCCCGGGACAGCACCGCGAACAGCCCGTACCCGAGCAGACCGGGTGCGTAACCGGCGATCGCGGCGGCGGTCGCGGCGCTGTCGAGCGGGAAGAACCGGCCGATCGGACCGGCCGCACCGATCAGGACCGCGGCACCGAGGCAACTGCACAGCAGCACCCCGCGCACCGTGGACGACAACACGTCGCGGAAGGTCGGCTCGTCCGCGTCCGCCGTCGCGGCCAGGGTGGGATACGCGGCGGTGGCCAGCGGCACCGCCAGCACCGCCCAGGGCAGCAGGTAGAACGTCTGGGCCAGGGTGAACACCTGGTACGCCTCGGTGCGACCGCTGGCCAGCCGGTAGAGGATCGCCGCCAGCGCCACCTGCTGTGCGGTGACCGTCACCACCCCGGCCACCGCCAGCCCACGCACCCGGGCCCGCGCGTCGGCCGGGAACGCGTACCCGAGGCGCAGCGACAGCCGCAGTCGACGCAGTGGGATCAGCAGCGACAGGGAGAGCACCACCACGCCGAGGGTGGTACCGACCGACAGGATCAGCTCACCGCCGCGTCCGGCCTGCGCCACGCTCGCTCCGGTACCGGCGACCCCGGCGAAGACCAGGTAGACGACGACCACGGTGAGACTCGACAGCAGCGGGGCGATGACCGGCCAGGCGAACCGGCGGTGCGCCTGGAGCACCCCGGTGAGGACGATGCCGATGCCGTACAGCGGCAGTTGCGGTGCGAAGACCCGCAGCATCCGGGCGGCGGAGGCCAGCTCCTCCGGCGACCGGCTGTCACCGAGCACCGCGATGATCGGATCGGCGGCCAACGCCACCAGCAACGCCAACGGCACGAGCAGCGTCACGGTCCAGGTGAGCAGGGCACCGGTGGTCGCCCCGACCGTCCGCCGGTCACCCGCCGCGACCGCACCGGCGAGCAGCGGTACGACCAGACTGGCCAGCGCCCCACCCGCGACGATCTCGAAGATGATGTTCGGGATGGTGTTCGCCAGCAGGTACATCGCGCCCAGGTCGCTGTCCTGCACCACCCAGGTGAACACGGCGGTACGCCCGAACCCGGCCAGCCTGCTGAGCACGGTGAGGACGGCGATGAGGGCTGCCGCTCCGGCCACCCGGCCGGCGCCGGCGAGGGGGGCCGGTCTGGTCACGTCAGTCGGCGCGTCGGCCCAGCGCGTCGAGTTCACGCAGCCCCGGCGTGCTCGCGATGACCTTCGTGAAGCTCACCTTCTCGCTGGCGGCGGTGAGCCCGGCGAGTACGGCGAGCAGCGCGGCCCGACCGACCGGGCCGGTACGGGCGGCCATCGCCACCCCGAGCACCGCGCCGAGGGCGTTGGCACCGCTGTCGCCGAGCATCACGTCCTCGGCGAGGTCGGCGGGGAGCAGACCACTCGCGGCACCGACAGCGCCCGAGGCGATCCCACCGTGCCGGCCGGTGCTCAACGGCGCGCCGAGCAGCAGACCCGACTTCAGCGCCCGGCCGGGACGCAGGTCGAGCAGGTTGACCAGGTTCGCCGTGCCGGCCACCACGCCCGCACCGAGCAGCACGTCGACGCCCCGCCCCACCCGCGTCTGCCGGTGTCGGCGGCGGTGCCCGGCCACGCCCGGGTCGGCGGCGAGCAGGACCGCCGCGCCCAGACCGGCCGCACCCACTCCCACGATCTTGACGAGGCCGGCGGTGACCCGGCCCTGCCGCAGTGCGGCCAGGTGCCCGGCGAAGCCCTTGGCGGCCCGCTGCTCCGGCCGGGCGCCGACGACGTCGTCGTAGAGCCCCACGGCACCGGCACCGAGCCCGGCCACCAGGCTGGCCGCCCCGGCCGCCCCGCTCGCCGCCCCGCAGGCGGCGGCGCCCGAGGCGCCCAGCGCGAGCGCCGGGCCGGCGGCCAGGGTCACGGTGCGTCCACGGAAGTTGGTGCGTTCCAGTTCCGGCGCGGCCGGTGAGGTACGGATCTGGCGCAACGCGTACCGGGTGGTGACCGCCCCGATCCCGGCCGCCAGGAGTCGACCGAGGGCCGTCACGTCGCCGTCCCGCTCACTCACGCCATCCCCTCCCGCCAACCGGCGGAGATCGTCGGAATCGGGCACCGAATGCCTCGTCGGATCACTGACCCGGCTCGACCGCGCGGCGCGGGGCCGCTTCCACCACCACGGTGGGCCGCCGGGCACGGGTTCACTGGGGCAGTTTAGGCACCAGCGAGGCGGCGCTGTCGTTGACGCCGTACTGACCGGCCTTGCGCTCGGTGAGCTGCTGCACCAGAGCCAGGGTGGTGACCAGTTGACCCTGCACCGTGTTGGCGTTGTCGATGGTCGAGATGGTCTGGGTCAGCACCGCGTCGCCCCGCACGAAGGCCACCAGGTTGCCACCGGCCGAGCCGTTGCCGGCCACCACGACTCCCCCGGTCCGGTCGAACTGCTCGGCGATCTTGACCACGGACTCGTCCTTCTTGGCGGAGTCCTTGTCCACGTACGGCTGCCCGCTGACCACCACGACGGCCTCCGCCGCCTTGGTGACCCGGTCGGAGGTGGTCAGGTAGTTGGCGTTGCCGTACGCGGCCAGCACCGCCCGCCGGTCCGCCTCGGTGACCGGCTCGGCACCGGCGGGCTGGTCCAGCAGCACGGTGGCCAGCAGAGCGCTGGAGGTCTCGACGCCGTGACCGTTGCCGGGCAGCCCCCCGGTCGGCGCGTTGGTGGGCCGGGCCGCGGTGACCGCCAGTTCCAGCAGGTCGTTGTTGTTCTCCGGGTTGATGAACTTGTCCTGCAGGTCGACGCGTCCGGTGATGTCGGCGCCGGCCAGTTCGAGCATCTTGAGCACGCCCTCGGTGTGGTCACGGCCGGTGGGCAGGCTGAGCACCAACACCCGCTTGCCACTGAGCGTGCCCGGCAGGATCACCTGGGCGATCTCGGCGGCGAAATCCTCCTCCAGCTCCAGTTCCCGTTGCATGCTCTGGACCGCCTGGCGCATCTGCTGGTTGTCCTTGCGCAGCTCGTTGACGGTCTCCCGGAGCGAGTCCGCGACCGGACCGTTGAGTGCGGCTGTGCCGACCACCAGGCCGATCGCCAGGGCGAGGAAGACCGCGGTCAGGGACACCACGTGGTACCGGAAGTTGATCACGCTTGAAGCCTCTTGATCGGTCGGGAGCTAGAAGAGCTGGCCGAGCTGGAACACGAAATTGTCCCACCACTCGGAGACCACACCCAGGTACGCCTTACCGACGGTGGAGACGGCCACCGCCGAGGCCATGGCGGCGAGCGCCGAGAGCACCAGCAGCAGCAGCGACGACCCCGAGATGCTCTGCCGGTACAACCGGCTGACGCCCTTGGCGTCCACCAGTTTCCCGCCGACCTTGAGCCGGGTGAGGAACGTCGAGGCCATGCCGCCGCGCCCCTTGTCGAGGAACTCGACGAGGGTGGCGTGGGTGCCCACCGCGACGATCAGCGAGGCGCCCTTCTCGTCGGCCAGCAGCATGGCGAGGTCTTCGCTGGTGGCGGCTGCCGGGAAGGTCACCGCCGGCACCCCCAGGCCGTTGACCCGGGGAAGCCCGGGCGCCCGCCCGTCCGGGTACGCATGGACGATCACCTCGGCACCGCAGCGCAGCACGTCGTCGGTGACCGAATCCATGTCGCCGATGATCATATCGGGGGTGTAGCCCGCCTCGACCAGCGCGTCGGCGCCCCCGTCGACACCGATCAGCACCGGCTTGAACTCGCGGATGTACGGGCGCAGCACATCCAGGTCGGCCTTGTAGTCGTAGCCCCGGACCACGATCAGGCAGTGCCGGCCCTGCACCTCGGTGGCGATGTCGGGCACGCCGACGCCGTCGAGCAGCAGGTCACGCTCCTGCTTGAGGTAGTCCATCGTGTTGGCGGCGAAAGCCTCCAACTGCACCGACAGGCCCTCCCGGGCGTCGGTCATCGCCTTGGCCACGCTCTCGGCGTCCTGGAGGCTGCCGTGTGCCACCGGATCGTCGTCGAGGTAGACGGTGTTGCCCTCGATGCGCACCGTGTCGCCCTCACGGATCCGCTCGAAGACACCTTCGCCGAGGTCGTCCAGCAGCGGAATGCCCGCCGCGATCAGCACCTCCGGCCCGAGGTTCGGGTAACGGCCCGACACCGACGGCTTGGCGTTGAGCACCGCGCCGACACCGACCGCGACCAGCGAGTCGGCGGCGACCCGGTCCAGGTCGACGTGGTCGATGATCGCGATGTCGCCGGGGCGGAGGCGGCCGACCAGCCGCTTGGTGCGGCGGTCGAGGCGGGCGGTGCCGAGGATTTGTCCCGGTTCCGCGTTCCGGGCCCGGCGCAACGTGGGTAGACGCATCGTGACCATCCTGGCATGTGAGGCAGGCGAATCTGTCGCGACATGCCTGAGCAGGGCCGCCTACCCAGGGAAGCACACATGGGCGAAGGCCGGTGTGCCTCCGCTCACATCGTGGCCCTCAGGACCGCCGTTCCCTGGCCGCCACGGCCAGGAGTTCCTCCGCGTGAGCGATACCCAGGTCCGAGTCCGGCAAACCTGCGAGCATCCGGGCGAGTTCCCGGGCCCGTTCGGTGTCCTCCACCACCCGGACCCCACTGGTGGTGACCGCGCCGCCGGTGTCCTTGGCCACCACCAGGTGCCGGTCGGCGAAGGCGGCGACCTGGGGCAGGTGGGTCACCACCAGGACCTGGTGGCTGCGGGCCAACCGGGCCAGCCGCCGGCCGATCTCCACCGCCGCCTGTCCGCCCACACCCGCGTCGACCTCGTCGAAGACCAGCGTCGGCGGGCCCGAGGTGCCGGCGAAGACCACCTCGATGGCGAGCATCACCCGGGACAGCTCACCGCCGGAGGCACCCCGTTGCAGCGGCAGCGACGGCGCGCCGGGGTGCGCCAACAGCCGCAACTCGACCTCGTCGCCGCCGTCCGGCCCGACACCCACGTCGACCCCGTTGACCGACAACGTCGGTTCGGTCCGACCGGCGGGTCGGGGCAGCACCGCCACCTCGATCCGGGCGTGCGGCATCGCCAGCCCGGCCAGCTCGACGGTGACCTGCTCGGCGAAGCGTGCCGCCGCCTCCTGCCGGGACACCGACAGTCGGCCGACCAACTCGGCCACCTCGCCGGCCAGCCGGGACGCCTCCCGGTCCAGCTCGTCGAGCAACTCGTCGGAGGTGTCCAGCTCGGACAGTCGGGTCCGAGCCCGCTCCGCCCAGGCGATCACCCCGTCGACGTCGTCGGCGTATTTGCGGGTCAGCGCCCGCAGCGCGGCCCGCCGCTCGTACAGCGCCTGCAACCGGGCCGGATCGGCGTCCAGTCCGGCGAGGTAGGTGGACAGTTCCACCGAGACGTCGGCGACCAGCGTGGCCGCCTCCTCCAGCCGGGCGGCCAACTCACCGAGCACCGGGTCGGTGGCGGCCTGCGCCTCCAGCGTGCGCCGGGCGGTGCCCAGCAGTGTCGAGGCGTCGGGGGTGTCGTCGGTGGCCTCCAACCCGCCGGCCACGCACTGATGGGCCAGTTGGGCCGCGGTACGCAGACCCTCCGCGTGCTCCAGCCGCTGCGTCTCCGCCTTCAACTCGTCGTCCTCACCCGGTTGCGGATCCACCCGGGTGATCTCGTCGAGACCCAACCGCAGCAGGTCGGTCTCCTGGTGGCGTTCCCGCGCGTTGCGTCGCCGGTCGGCCAGGTCGTCGACCACCCGACGCCAGCGGGTGAACGCGTCCCGCGTCGCGTCGAGCAGCTTCTCGTGCTCCGGGCCGGCGAACCGGTCCAACGCGGCCCGCTGTTCCGCCGGCCGCAGCAGGCGCAGCTGGTCGGACTGGCCGTGTACGGCCACCACCTGCTCACCGACCTCACCGAGCATCGACACCGGCATGCCACGGCCACCGAGGTGCGCTCGGGACCGACCCTCCACCGTGACCGTACGGCTCAGCAGCACGCAGCCGTCCTCGTCGGGCTCGCCTCCGGCGTCGGTGATCCGGGCGTGCACCGTCTCGGCCACCCGCCCGTCGAGGCGCAGCCGACCCTCGACCACGGCACGGCCCGGTTCGGCTCGCACCCGACCCGCGTCGGCCCGGCCACCGAAGAGCAGGCCGAGCCCGGTCACCACCATCGTCTTACCGGCACCGGTCTCACCGGTGATGACGTTCATGCCGCGGGTCAGCGGCAGCGTCGTGTCCTCGATGACGCCCAGCCCGGTGATGCGTAGCTCCTCCAGCACAGCAACCGACAGTAGACGCGTGGCCCGACACTTGACCAGCCGACGACACCGCCGACGTCAGCGGCGGTTGCCCCGCCAGCCGTGCACCGGAAGGTCGAACTTGGCCACCAGACGCCCGGTGAACGACCGGTCCCGCAGCCGGACGATCCGCACCGGCAGGGCGCCCCGGCGCACGGTGACCCGGGCACCCGGCGGCAGGTCGTAGACCCGCCGCCCGTCGCAGCAGAGCACCGCGAGCGTGGTGAACGGGTCGACGGTTATCGAGATGGTCGAGGTGGGCGCCGTCACCAACGGCCGACTGAACAACGCGTGCGCGCTGATCGGCACCAGCAGCAACGCCTCCACCTCGGGCCAGACCACCGGCCCTCCGCCGGAGAAGGCGTACGCGGTCGAACCGGTGGGGGTGGCGCAGACCACGCCGTCACAGCCGTACCGGGACAGCGGTCGCCCGTCGACGTCGACGAGCAGCTCCAGCATCTGGGCCCGCTCACCCTTCTCGACGCTGATCTCGTTGAGTGCCCACGACTCGATGGTCGGCCCGCCGTCGAACTCGGCGGTCACGTCGAGGGTGAGTCGCTCGTCGACGCTGTAGTTGCGGCTCACCACGTCGCGTACCGCCACGTCGAGGTCGCCGATCTCCGCCTCGGCGAGGAAGCCGACCTTCCCGAGGTTGATACCGAGTAGCGGCACCTTCGCCGGGCGGGCCAGTTCGGCGGCGCGCAGGAACGTGCCGTCCCCGCCGAGCGCGAAGACGATCTCGGCGCCCTCGGCCGCCTCCAGCCCGGTCACCGGCACCACGCCCGGTAGGTCCAGGTCCTCGGCCTCCTCGGCCACCACCCGCACCTCGAACCCGGCGGCGATCAGGTCCGCCGCGACGGTACGCGCGTGTTCGGTGCTGCGTCGGCGGCCGGTGTGTGTCACCAGCAGAGCGGTACGGGTCACCGCGACGACCGTCCCGCATCACCGTGCGGGTGGTAAACCGGCCGAGAACCGCTCCCGCCGCTGTGCCACACGGTTCGCGCACCGGCGGCGCGAGCCGCCACGCTGCCGTGCCAGACGGTTCGCGCGCTCCGCTCGCTCACGTGGCCACCTCCTCCGTCCCCTCGCCCGGCCCGTCGCCGGACGTCACCGGGCCGGTCGGCCCGGCCGCCACCACGGCCCGCACCCGGTGCGGGTCGGCCGGTGGCGCGTCCCGGCGTAACCATACGAAGAACTCGACGTTGCCGCTCGGCCCGGGCAGCGGGCTGGCCGCGAGATCCGCCAGCCCCAGCCCCAGCGTCCCGGCCGTCGCGGCGACGTCCAGCACCGCCTGGGCACGCAGTTCCGGGTCACGCACCACTCCACCGGCACCGACCCGCTCCCGGCCCACCTCGAACTGCGGCTTGACCATCAGCGCCAGGTCACCCTCGGCGCGGGTGCAGGCCGCCAGAGCCGGCAGGACCAGTCGCAGCGAGATGAACGACAGGTCGGCGACGGTCAGGTCCACCGGACCGTCGATCGCCTCCGGGGTCAACGTCCGGACGTTGGTGCGTTCGAGGACCCGTACCCGGGGATCGTTGCGCAACGACCAGGCCAGCTGGCCGTAGCCGACATCCACCGCGACCACCTCGGCGGCGTCGGCGCGCAGCAACACGTCGGTGAAGCCACCGGTGGAGGCACCGGCGTCGAGGCAGCGCCGACCGCGCACCGTCAGGCCGCCGGGGGTGAACGCGGCGAGCGCGCCGGCCAGCTTGTGCCCGCCCCGGGAGACGTACTCCAAGGCGGGGTCGGCGCCACTGACCAGCAGCGGATCGGCGGGATCGACCATCGCGGCGGCCTTGCGGGCCGGCACCCCCCGCAGGTGCACGCGGCCGGCCTCCACCAGCGCGACCGCCTGTTCGCGGGAACGGGCCAACCCGCGACGGACGAGTTCGGCGTCCAACCGGTTACGCCGTGCCATGGACGGACGCGCCTCCTCAGGACTGGTCGATGGTGGCCAACGTCTCCCGCAGCGTCTGGTACGCGGCCTCGTACTGGGCGATCTGGTCGGCGGGGCTGAGGTCTGCGGCGTTGGCGATCGCCTGTACCGCGGCGTCCACGGCCGGGTGGCCATCGTCGTACCCGCCCTGGTCGGCCCCGCGCGGCGGCGGAGGACCGGGACGCGGGCCCGGCGGCGGTCCAGGTCGCGGTGCGGTCATGCTGTCACGTCCCGTCGCCCGATCACGCGTCGCCGTCCACCGGCGCAGGTGCGGCCTTCGCCGGGCGCGGCGTCGGTCCACCGTCAGCGGTACGCGCGACAGCGCCGGACGCCTTCTTCGCCACGGCCTTCTTCGCGACCGCTTTCTTCGCCACCGCCTTCTTGGCCACCGCCTTCTTCGCGACCGCCTTGGTGGGTGGGGTCGCGGCGGCGGTCGGTGGGGTGCCGACGGAGCCGGTCTCGGAGGCTTCGGCGGTCGTCACGGGGCCGGTCGCCGCGCCGCTGACCGGCGGTGCGGCGGACGCCCGGAGCTGGCGTTCCAACTCACGCACCCGACGGTCCAGTTCGGCGACCTCCTCGGCGGTGGCCAACCCCACCGCACCGAGCGCCCGCTCCACCTCGAACCGCACCAACTTCGTCAGGGCCTCACGGTTGGCCGCACCGGTGGACCGCAACTCCTCGGCGAGCGTCTGGAGTTGGGCCGCGGTCGCCCCGGTCGACCCCATCGCCCGGCGTACCGCCTCCTGCGCCTTCTTCCGGGGCGCCTCCGTCAGGCCCATGGCCAGTTCGAGGTAGGCGCGCCACGCGTCCTGCATGCCTGAGTCCTTTCGCCCGAGGGCTGTGCAGGTGTCACGCTACCGGGCCGCCGAATGCGCCCTGTGCGGTACGGTGCCGGGAGACGACGTGGTGTGGCGAGGAGGCGATCGGTGGCCACCGTGGACGAGTGCCGGCAGGCGTTGCAGGATCTGGCCGCCCGGCTCGAACGCAACGCGGAGACCGTCCGTGACCGCGTGGACCTGGACCGCACCCTGGCCTGCCGGATCACCGACCTGGAGACCGCCTTCCACGGCCGGCTCACCGGTGGACGGCTGGTGGAACTCGCCGACGGTGACAACCCGAAGGCGAAGATCGCCCTGAGCACCACCAGTGACGACCTGTTGGCCCTGGTACGCGGCGAACTCGACGTCACCCGCGCGGTCGCCAACCGCCGCGTGTCGATCAAGGCGAACCCGTTCGACCTGATGAAACTGCGCAAGCTGCTCTGAGCGGAGAAACCGCCTCAGGCGGCCAGGCCGAGCTTCTCCAGCGCCTGCGCCGCCTCCGGGGAGGCCGGACGAATCGGGCCGACCGGGTGGCTGTGCCAGGCCACCGCGCAGAGCGCGGCAAGCGCGTCCAACGCCCGGCCCGAGCCGGACAACCGCCACTCGTCGGTGCCAATCGTCACCTGCCAACCGCCGTGGTCGGCGTCGGCTGCCGGGACCCGCACCACGAAGTCGGGGTCGAAGAGGCCGGTCAGGTCCCACGAGACGTAGGTGGGCCGTCGCTCAACGGGCGCGGCCAGCAGCTCGGCGGCGTCACTGACACCGGTGAGGACCAGCAGACTGTCCAGGCCGGCCCGGTTGGCGCCCTCGATGTCGGTGTCCAACCGGTCGCCGACGACCACGGTACGACCACCGTCGGCGCGCCGAGCGGCGGTGGCGAACAGTTCCGGTGCGGGCTTACCGACGATCTCGTCCGGGTCTCGGCCGAGCGCGGTGGCCAGCGCGGCCACCAACGCGCCATTGCCCGGCAGGGGTCCACGCCCACTGGGCAGGGTCCGGTCGGTGTTCGTGGCCACCCAGGTCGCACCCGCCCGGACCGCCACCGCCGCCTCGGCCAGATCGGCCCAGCCCACCTGCGGGCCGTACCCCTGGATCACCGCGACCGGAGCCTCGTCGGCCGTGGCGACCGGGGTGAGCCCGACGTCGCTGATCTCGGTTCGGAGCGCCTCAGCGCCCACCACGAGCACCGGGGCACCGGCGGGAAGGCGCTCACCCAGCAGCTGAGCCGCGGCGGCGGCGCTGGTGAGCACCTCGTCCGGTCGCGCCGGGACGCCCATCCCGGTGAGCAGGTCGGCCACGTCGGCCGCGCGACGCGAGGCGTTGTTCGTCGCGTACGCGACCGCACGGCCCTCACCGTGCAGCCGGGCCACCGTGTCGACCGCGCCGGGGATCGGCTGGTCGATCAGGTAGATCACTCCGTCCAGGTCGAACACGACCAGGGCGTATCCGTCCACCAGCCGGTCCCCGCTCATCGCTACCGTGCCTCCGGGTTCTCGATCCCGTTCGCCGCGCGGCGATCCGCGTCGAGGTCGGCGACCGGGTCCTGCTCGCCGTCTGCGGGCTCCGGGCTCTGCGCCACAGCCGTCGCGCCCGAGTCGGCGGGCTGATCGTCGTTCGGCCGGTCGTCCGTCCGCTCCTCGACCGCCGCCGGCTCGTCGCCGCCCGGCTCCACCTCTTCTGCCGCGTCGTCACCAGTCGCGTCGTCGCTGGCCGACTCGTCGCCGGGCGCGTCGTCACCGTCGTCGCTGGTCGACGAACCGTCGGCCAGCGCCTCGGCCGCCTCGTCTGCGTCGTCGCCCTCGATGACCACACCGTCGAGGTCGAGCAGCCGCTCCGCCGCGTCGGTCTCCGCCTCGGTGTCCACCTCCGCCGCACGGGAGAACCACTCCCGCGCCTCGGTCCGCCGCCCGACGGCCAGCAGGGCGTCGGCGTACGCGTACCGCAGCCGTGCCGTCCACGGCTGAATCGTCTCGCTGGTCAGGTCGGGGACCTGGAGCATCGCCACGGCGGCGTCCCGCTGGCCGAGATCGCCGCGCGCGCCGGCGGCCACGATCAGCAGTTCGATCGCCACGGCCGGGTCGAGCTTCTCCTGGTCCGCGCCCCGGAACAGGTCGATGGCCCGCTCGGGACGGCCGAGTGCCCGCTCGCTGTCCGCGATCACCGCGAGGTGGTTCTGCGAACCGCTCATCCGGTGGTACGTCCGCAGCTCCGCGATGGCCGACTGCCACTCCCCCGCGTGGTACGCGGCCAGACCGACGGCTTCCCGAACCGAGGAGATCCGCGACGCGAGCCGACGAGCCGCCAGCGCGTGAGCGAGCGCCCCGGCCGGGTCCTCGTCGATCAGCTGCCCGGTCGCCACGAGGTGCCGGGCGACGCTGTCCGCGACCGGCTTCGCCAGCGACAGCAGTTCGGCGCGGACGTCCTTGTCCAGGTCGGTCGCGACGATCTCGTCGGGGAGCGCCGGTGCCTCGGTACGCCCTTCCTCCGCCGGAGCACGTCCGTCCCGGTCGTCACCCCGCCCGAAGCGGCGCTCACCGCCCCGGTCGTCGCGGAACCCACCGCCCCGGCGACCGTCGAAGCCGCCCGCACCCCGAGCGCGGTCACCATCGCGGTAGCCGCCCTCACGGCGCTCGCCACCCCGGTAGCCGCCCTCACGACGCTCACCGTCACGGAAGCCTTGTCGGCGCTCGCCGCCGAAGCGGTCACCGTCGCGACGGTCCCGGAAGCCGCCGTCCCGGCGGTCTCCACCACGGAAACCGCCCTCACGACGCTCACCGCCGTCGTCACGCCGATCGTTGCCCCGGAAGCCCTCACGGCGGTCACCGTCCCGGAAACCGCCCTCACGACGGCCACCGTCACGGATGCCACCATCACGACGGCCACCGTCGCGGAAGCCACCCTCACGACGCTCACCACTGAAGCCCTCGCGACGCTCACCGCCCCGGAACCCACCGTCCCGACGGTCAGCACCACGGAAGCCACCATCGCGGCGCTCACCGTCGCGGAAGCCGCCCTCACGGCGATCGTTCCCCCGGAAGCCGCCCTCGCGACGGTCACCGTCCCGACGGTCGCCGCCCCGGAAGCCACCTTCACGGCGCTCACCGTCGCGGAAGCCGCCCTCACGGCGGTCGCCGCCACGGAAGCCACCATCGCGGCGGTCGCCACCACGGAAGCCGCCCTCACGGCGCTCACCGCCGAAGCCCTCACGACGGTCGTCCCGACGGAACCCACCGTCACGGCGGTCACCACCACGGAAGCCGCCCTCACGGCGGTCACCACCACGGAAGCCACCTTCACGGCGGTCACCGCCGAAGCCCTCACGACGGTCGTCCCGACGGAACCCACCGTCACGACGGTCACCACCCCGGAAGCCACCCGAGCGCTCGCCACCGCGCCGCTCGTCCGCGTCGCGGCGGTAGCCGCCCTCACGGCGGTCACCACCCCGGAACCCACCGTCGCGGCGGTCGCCGCCGCTGTCGCGTCGATCGTTGCCGCGGAAGCCTCCGTCGCGGCGGTCGCCGCCCCGGTAGCCGTCACGGCGCTCACGGTCGGCGAAGCCGCCGGAGGCTCGGTCACCGCCTCGGAAACCGCCCTCACGACGCTCATCGCCCCGGAAGCCACCCGAGCGCTCGCCGCCGTCGCGTCGGAACCCGCTGTCACGCCGGTCGCCGTCGCGGCGCTCCACGCCACGGAAGCCGCCACTGGTGCGCTGCCGGTCACCGGAGTTGTCGCGCCCGCCGTACCCACGGTCGTCGCGGGGTCCACCGCCTGAGCGGAAGCCGCCCTCACGACGGTCACCGTCGCGGCGGAAGCCCCCGGACCGACCACGGTCGCCGCCGTATCCGGCGTCGCGTCCGCCGTCGCGAGAGCCCCGCTCCTCTCCCCGGACCTGGCGCGACGGGCGGTCGTCGTGGCGGGATCCGCCGTCGCGATCCGCAGGCCGGCCTTCGTAGCCCCGGGGGCGGTCTCCGCCCTGAGGTGCTGAACTCACAGGTACATCCTTCCTAAGTACGTCGTATTCAACGACGCAACGCAGTCGAGGGCCGACCCGATTCCGGGCGGCCCTCGACTGTGACGTGTGTCCGGCGGTGTCCTACTCTCCCACACCCTCCCGGGTGCAGTACCATCGGCGCTGGAGGGCTTAGCTTCCGGGTTC
>NZ_VCJO01000002.1 GCF_009712475.1 Micromonospora sp. CP22 | reverse complement strand
CTGCGCATTCGTCACCCTCGCCGCCGCCCTGACCTGCCACAAGCGCTACCTCAAACTCACCACCTGAGACACGCTCTTAATGTGCTGGGTTTCGGACATGCTGGTGGGCGTGTGTCCCCGATATGCAAATGTCGACGTCGCCTGCCTCGACCCGACGGGTCAGCGGCGACAAACCGCGCCACCAGACGGCTGGTAGCGGCCTGGCCGGAGCCACCATGGGAAGCGACGAACCAAGCCGCCGTACACGCCTGGTATCCGGCGAAGTTCGGCAGCGGCCCGGTGCCACCGTTGCGTAGCATCGCCCAAGCAGTCGCCACCTAGCCCGAATACGCCACCGCCGTGGCCATCCGCCTCGACCCACACGACCACATCGCCGTCTGCGCACCACACGGCCTCGACGACCTCCTCGACGGCATATGGCGACCCAACCCCACCAGAGTCAACCCCGAGACCTCCCGGCAACGACTCGCCCGCCACCGCCCCACCGAACGCTGGCCCGACATCCGCGTCATCACCTGAATCCACCCCACGACCCACGCCGACAGCCGCCGCCACGGCCAACACCCGTCCACCAGCATCCCTCCGACCCTGTCCCGGACAGCCAATCGAGATCTTGGTTGATGGGTGCGGCGTGTGCTCTCCAGCCGACACCACCCTGGGTCAACCGGTGCCACACCAGGTCAAAGCAGGCCAACGATCACGACCGCAGGCGCGGCCCGTGTGATCGACGTGTGGTCATCCGCCGCCCCGACCAGCCAGGACAACCCAGGTCAACGCAGGCCACTCCCTGCCACCCCGGGTCAACCCGCAGGCCGTTAGACTGGGCCCTCGCGCCCTCGTAGCTCAGGGGATAGAGCATCGGTTTCCTAAACCGTGTGTCGCAGGTTCGAATCCTGCCGGGGGCACCTCAAAGATCAGCAGAAGCCCCGGGGTGCCGTTTGGCGCCATCCGCGCTCGGTCTGGGGGCGCCTCCGGCATGCATCGGCTGGCGCGGTCCTCCGTCGTTCGTTGCCGTGCACAACTATGTGGTGGATGCAGCCACGCTCAAGCAGGCGCTTGATGACGTGTTTGACCAGGTGCTGGTGTACCACGGGTTCACCGACTACATGCGCGACTACGAGGTCATCGTCTACGCCACCGCGGATCCTCGCAGCGGCATAGCACCGGCCTACCTGCGTTATCTGTTCCACTACTGGTCGAGGCGCACTGCCGGACAACGGTCACGCCTTCCACTTGACGGCAGTCGTTGGATGACCGCCTGATCGACGAGACCGGCGTCGAGTTGGACGGCTACGTCTGGGGCGTGAATTGGCACAACCTTTACCCGGGCGCGCTGCAGGAGTCGCCCACGGCGCGGAGTTGGACCCAGTCGATCGGGCTTGAGTTCCACGAGGTACGGATCGAGACCAACGCACACGAGCTGACTCTGGTGTTCTCGGACTTGCAGGTCAGCGAGCGACCGCAGGGTTATTGCCCGTTCGTCGTCAAGCCGGATGGCGAGCAGTAGGTGCGGGTGGCGTGCCGTGCCTCATGTTCACCGTGGTGGCAGCAGGACCAGGAGGCCGGGTGGAGTCGGGCGACCCATCAGCACCTTTCGGTTCCTCTCGCGAGCCGGATCGTGAAGGATCAGCCCTCGGACGCCGAGACGTGGAGGCATCGCCATGAACCCCGACGAAGCTGAAAAGGCGGCGAGAATGAGGTTCCTCCTCGCTGGCACTGCCTTCTTCCGCGCAGGGCAGGTGGTCGCGTGGGTCGGAGTGGTCTACACCCTCGTGGCGTTGTTGCAGCGAATCAGCGGCTAACGGGCAGGCCGCCGAGGCGCGGCGGGAACCGTCGGCCAGCAGCACCGCGTGGGGCGCGGCCTATGCTTCCGCGAAGGCGGTGCGTAGCTCGTCGCGGTGCGACTGTACGTAGCGGATGTCCGCCTCGTACAGATCGGCGTGCCCCTCCGCGATGTGCTGCTGGAACGCCTCGTTGCCCTGGCTGGCCTGATCGTGCATGAAGTCGACGAGCGCCTGCAGTCGGTCCGGGACGACGTCGATGACCTCGGCGCCCGCTTCCGGCCCGTACGCGCGGCAGAACTCGGCGGTCCGACGCCCCTGCTCCTGCGGTGTGCCGAAGCTTTCCGGGTTGTCCGGCCCCTGCAATGGCGCGAACCGGTAGACGGCGTAGGCGATGTCCCAGACGCGCGGCCCGGGGTGGGCCGCGTCGAAGTCGATGAAACCGACTGCCCGGCCGTCCTTGACGACACAGTTGTACTGGGCGGCGTCACCGTGGCAGATGACCTCGGCCGGCTGCCGGATGGGGAGGAGCCAGCGGTCGTCGGGGCGCGGCCGGAACGTGACGCTCGCGTCGTGCAGGCCGCGCAGCAGTACGGCCGCGGTGGCGAGGACTTCGGGCGTACGCAGCTCAGGCGTGAGCGCATTGGGTACTTCGCCGTCGAGGAACGTGAGTATCTCGTTGCCCTCACTGTCGAAGCCACGCGGCTGCGGCGCGCCGTGGAACCCGTGGTCGTGGAGGTGCCGCAGGAGCCGGTGGATCGCCGGTGTCGCCGGTGCAGCCGGCCGGTGGACGACATCGCCGTAGCGGCGCACGACGTTCACTCCGCCACGAAGTTCCTGCTGTTCAGTCATGTGTTGCTCGCTTCCACCAGCACGCGCCGACGGTACTTGGAGGGGGTGAGGCGGGTGCCGGAAGTTCCCGCAGGGCGAGATCGGGTGGCAGCCTGCTCTGCGGGTGCCTGGCTGGCAGAGTTCCGCCAGCGGGTGAGTGAGTGACGGCGATCACAGGATTTTGTGACCCGTTGCGGGTGGGGGTGTCGTCTTACCGGATGTGAGTGATGGCATGGACGTGGCTGACGAGGGCGAACTCGTGCGGCGCGTGGCCTGTGGGGATCGGCGGGCGTTCGACGAGTTGTACCGGCGTACGGCGCCGTGGCTGGAGGTGCGGCTGCGCCGCCGGTGCGCCGACCCGGACGTTGTCGCCGAGGTTCTCCAGGACACGTACCTGACGGTGTGGCGCGCGTCGGGCAGTTTCGTCGGCACCCGGTCCGGGGGTGACGGCGGGGCGCGGGGAAGTGCGGTGGGCTGGTTGTGGACCATCGCCGCCACTCGCCTGGTCGACGCGTTCCGTCGTCGGGCGCGCCGGGCGCGGGTGCCGCAGGTGCAGCTCATGGCGAGCACGGTCCCGGCGGCCGAGGACGAGGTGATGGCCGTCCGGGTCGGTCAGGAGTTGGAACAGGCGTTGCTCGTCCTGCCACCGGAGGTCCGGGCGGCCCTGCGGGCCACGGTCCTCGACGGGCTCTCCATGCGGGAGGCGTCGGTGCTGTTGGGCGTGCCGGAGAACACCGTCAAGTCTCGGGTACGCCGTGCCCGGATCGCCTTGCGGGAGGCACTGTCATGACGACCGACCATCCCACGTTGTCCCAGCTCGAACGGTACGCCGCCGCAGGCCCCGGCCTCGACGAGCCCACGGTTTGGGCGATCGAGGTGCACCTTGAGGACTGTGCCGACTGTCGTGCCCGGTTGGCCGGCAGTACCACCGGCGACAGCCGGGCCCTGGTCGAGCGGGTCGCGGTGAGCCTGGATCGGGAGATCGCCGCCCGGCCGGTACCCGGCGGCCGTAGTCGTTCCTGGTCGCGGCTGCGGCACCGCTGGTTCGTCGGGACGCTGGCACCGTGGCTGGCCATGACGGCGGCGGTGCTCGCCTGCGCGGCGGTGCTGACCAACCTGTGGACCGGGCTGCCGTCACTGGTGCTCCTGATCGCCCCGCTGGCTCCGCTGCCCGGCGTGGCGGTCGCCTGGCACCGCCGGGCCGACCCGGCCTGGGAACTGATCGCCGCCACTCCGGCCGCCGGCATGACGACGTTGCTTCGGCGTACGGCAGCGGTGCTGGCCTTCGTCATCCCGGTGCTCGCCATCGTCGGAGCCGGTACCGGTGTGTCCCTGGCGCTGGTGCTGCTGCCCTGTCTGGCGTTCACGGTCGGCACGCTCGTGTTGGGAACCCTGATCGGTGTACGCCGGGCCGCAGCGGTCCTGATCGCGGTCTGGATGCTCGTCGTCGTCGCACCCAGTATCGCCGTCGCCCGGGTGCCGATGCTGCTGGAGGCGGACGGGGCCGGTGGCTGGGCACTGGCCACGGTGGTGCTGTCCGTCGTCGCGCTGCTGCGGATGGACGGATTCCGCCGACTCGCCAACCACGCCTAGACGGCCACCACCCCGAAACAACCGGCCACCCCGAAACAGCCAGCCACCCGGAATCAACCGGCCACCCCTAGCAGGCAGCGCCCACTGCGAACCCGGCGATGCCTGCCGCTGACCATGCCAGCTGAAGGAGTTGATGATGCGTACCGTGAGCGCGGCCGAGACGGCCGCCACCACCCATCCCTGGGCGATCCACGCCGAGGGGTTGCAGGTCCGGGCGGGACGGCACCTGGCCGTGAACGGCCTCGACCTGACCCTGACCATCGGTGTGCACGGACTGCTGGGCCCGAACGGTGCCGGCAAGACGACCCTGATGCGGTCACTGGCGACCGTGCTGGCACCGTCCGGCGGGCGGTTGGCACTGCTCGGGCACCCGGTCGACGGCCGCTCCGAGCTGCGTTCGGTGCGCCGCGCCCTGGGCTACCTGCCGCAGCATTTCGGCTTCTACCCCCGGTTCACCGTCCGCGAGTTCGTCGGCTACATGGCCTGGCTGAAGGAGATGCCCAAGGCCGGTGTGCCGGCGGCGGTCCAACGGGCCATCGACCGGGTTGGATTGTCCGCCAAGGCCGACGCCCGACTGAAGGCGCTCTCCGGTGGCATGTTGCGCCGGGCCGGGATCGCGCAGGCCATCGTCAACGATCCGCAACTCCTGCTGCTCGACGAGCCGACCGTCGGCCTCGACCCGGAACAGCGGCTCGACTTCCGCGAGCTGCTGCGTGATCTCGGCACGGACAGTTGCGTGCTGGTCTCCACCCACCTGGTGGAGGACGTGGTGGCGGCCTGTTCCGACGTGATCGTGGTCAACGAGGGACGCCTGGTGTGGCAGGGCAGTCCGGAGAGCCTCAGCGACCAGGGCGGCCAGGGCGATGCCGGGGACAGCCCGGCCGAGCGGGGCTACTCCGCGGTCCTCCGTCGGCACCGCGCGGAGGCCACCCGATGAGCGGGCGTGGCGTTGCCGGCACGCGGCGGAAGGCCGGTACCCGCATGAGCGTCTACGGCATCGAACTACGCCGTTCCGCCGCGCTCGGTGCGGCACTGCTCACCGTGGCGGTCGGGGTCGGCGCACTGTACGCGGCCCCGGGCCGGTGGGCGGCCGGCTGGATGACGCTGGCCATGACCAGTCGGGAGTACCTGCTGCTGCTGTGGCCGTTGGCCCTGGCCGCAGGTGCCTGGCAGGGGCGTCGGGAGCACCGGGCGAAGGTCGGTGAACTGTTCGCCACCACCCCCCGGTCCCGGCTACGACGGATCCTGCCGGTCGTCGGTGCGATGGCTGTCACCCTCGCGGTCGCCTACCTGCTGATGACGGCGGCGGGCATCGCCTGGATCGTGACCACCGCAGCGTACGTGCCGGTGCTGAACTTCACCGTCGTCACCGCTGTCGGTGCGCTGTCCCTGGTCGCGGCGGCGTGGCTCGGACTGGCCATCGGGCGGATGCTCCCCGCCCTGGTGACCGCACCGGCGGTGGGGGTGGCCGGGGTCCTGCTGGTCTTCCTCAGTGCCATCCGGCTCCCGGACTGGCTGGCCGCAGCGGTCTCCCCGGTCCACGGTGCGGTCTCGTTCCACGCCTTCCAGACGATCGACAATCGGGTCAGCGGCGCGCTCGCGATCTCGATGATCGCGCTCGCCGTGACCGGTTTGCTGCTGTTCGCCGCGGACGGCTGGCGGGCCCGGACGGCGGCGCTGGTGCCGGTGCTGCTCGGGCTCACCATGGCGGCGGTGGTCGTCCCCCGGGACGAGGAGGTGCTCAATTGGCCGGTCGATCCCGTCGCCCGGGAACTGGTGTGTACCGATGACGCGCCGACGGTGTGCGTCAGCCGGGTCCACGCCAACGTCCTCGACGCGCTGACCCCGCTGGCCCGGGAGGGTCTGAGCGCGCTGGCGAAGCTGCCGGGTGCCCCGGCCGCCGTGCACGAGGAGACCAGCAGGTTCGGATCCGACGAGGTCAGATCACTCAACGACGGCGTCGTCCGGATCATGATCCGGTCCGATCGGCGGGGCGGGCTCGGCCATCCGGCAGCGGTGGTGTACGAGACCGTCAGGGGGCTCGGGGTCGACTACGACGAGAAGTGCCACAACCGCGACGAAGCGGCCGAACGCGCGGCGACCTACTGGCTGTTGGACCGCGAGCCGCAGTCCGAGGTGGAGGTGATTCCCGAGGTCTTCTACGAGGATCCCGAGGTCACGGTCGAGGCGGTCAGACTGTGGCACAGCCTGCGCGAGCTGCCCGACGACGAGGCGTTGGCCCGGGTGACGGCACTCCGCGATGCCCTGCTGGCCTGCGCGGACCTCACCGGCATCCTGTCCGGGGGCGGGGCCCGATGACCGGCGTCGCGCTGTATCTGCGCTCGCGGCGCGTACCGCTGACCCTGGCGGCGGCCGTCGGCGGCGCGGCGCTGATCTGGGCGCTGTGCCTGGCGTTCGCCAACGAGCGGGACGTCGCTTCGCTGCTGGTCGTCATGACGGTGCTGCTGATGGTCGCGGTGCTGTCGGCCACCCTTGCCGGTCCCGACGAGAACCTGGAGCGGACCGCCTCGCGGCCCTGGCCCTGGCGACGTGCGGTGCACCTGCTCGCCGCCCTGGTGCTGGTCGTCGTGGTCCTGCTCGCCACCCGGCAGACCGGAGCCCGGTTCGGGCCGACTGCTCTGGTGGTCCGCGACGCCGCCGGCCTGATCGGACTGACCGCCCTGTGCGCGACGGTGGTGGGCGCGGCCCGGTCATGGTTCCTGCCACTGGGCTGGACCACCGTCGCGGTGCTGTATCCCCAGGACGGTGTCTGGGGCGCGATCGCCACCTGGCCGGGCCAGCCGTCCGACAGCGGTGCCGCGGTGCTGGCGGCGGTGGTTCTCGCTCTCGGCGGGTCGGTCGTCTACTCGATCGTCGGCCCGGCCCGGCCAGCGGCGTCCGGCGAGGCCGGCTGACCGGTCGGTCGGCCCTACCGCACCGGTCACCAGATTCTCCGGGTACGCCGTCGGGTCAGCTCGCGGGCAGTTGGGTGGCGGCGGTGATCACCTGGTCGATCAGGCCGTAGTCGCGGGCCTCCTCGGCGGTGAACCAGCGGTCCCGGTCCCAGTCACGCTGGATCTCGCCCAGGGTCCGCCCGCTGTGCTGAGCGATCAACTCCTGCATCGTCTGCTTCACGTGCAGCATGTTCTGGGCCTGGATGGTGATGTCGGAGGCGGTGCCGCCCATGCCACCGGAAGGCTGGTGCATGAGGATGCGGGTGTGCGGCAGCGCGTACCGCTTGCCGGGCGTGCCCGCGCAGAGGAGGAACTGACCCATCGAGCCGGCGAGCCCCAGGGCCAGGGTCGCCACGTCGTTGCGGACGAAGCGCATCGTGTCGTAGACCGCCATCCCCGCGCTCACCGAGCCGCCCGGTGAGTTGATGTAGAGGGTGATGTCCCGTTCCGGGTCTTCGGCGGCGAGCAGCAGGATCTGGGCGCAGATCCGGTTGGCGATGTCGTCGTTCACCTCGCTGCCGAGGAAGACGATGCGTTCCCGCAGCAGCCGCTCGAACACCTGGTCGCCGAAGGTCTGTCGGCCATCGTCGAGCATCGTGATCATGGTTAACCTCCACTGCCGGCGGCGACGTCGAACGCTCGGAGACCGGCCCCTTGAGCCTGCGGGATGCCGACGTTCGCTGGCCAGCCGTTCTGCCCCGGGCAGATTCGCCCACGGCAGAACGGCCACACGGCCGGAACCGGTGGCAGCGAAGGGCTGGGCGCGCTACCTCGGGTGACGTCCGGCGGCGACGCGGACGGTGGGGATCCGCCGGGCCGGGCGTCCGGTCCTGGCGCGCCGCGCCGCGCCGACCGACGGCCGTCCGGCCGACGCGCGACGCAGCAGTGGTCCCCGGGTGACGACGTGGACCGGGCCGGTCCGGTCGGCCAGGGCGATGATCCTGATCCCGGCGGAGACGGTGCTCTGCGCCCCGCCGATGCCACCGACCGAGCGGAGCCGGCCGCCGTCGACCGCGTCGCTGCCACCCGGCCCTGCGGTTAGGTGGGAACCGAAGCCGAGACGGGCGACGGGCCCGTCCGTGCCCCGACCGGCCGACGCGGCCACTGGGTCGCCGGGACGGCTGACCGGCACCCGGCCGGTCGGCTCGGTGACGGGCAGTCGCCGTTCGACTCGCCGCAACTCGTCTCGGACCTCCTCCAGCAGGTCCGACAGGTGCAGGCCGAGCGCCCGGCAGATCGCCGCGAGCACCTCGGAGGAGGCCTCCTTGCGCCCCCGTTCCACCTCGGACAGGTACGGCACGGAGACCCCGGCGGCCAGGGCGACCTCCCGCAGCGTACGGCCCTGAAGCTGTCGCCTGCGGCGTAGTACCGCACCGATCACCCGTCTCAGCAACGACATAGGGGCCTCACTCTCGCCGCTTCTTTGCTGATCGTCCCATCATGCCTGGCCGCCGCTCCGTTCGCCGTACCGTGTGCCCGCAACGCCACCCCGCCGTGCGGTTGCCGGATCAGCGGCTATGTTGTGGGCGTGCAGACGACCGAGGTAGGGCGTGTCCTCCGGTGATCCACTTTCCCGCGCAGCGGCGTGGGCCGCTCAGCGCGCTGAGCATCCGGTTGGCCGCCGCCGTCGGGCTGGTGCTCGCCGTGGTGGCGGTGGTCTACCTCGAACGGGAGCAGTACCACGACAACAACGGCGACGGCCTGACCCTGCTGGACTGCTTCTACTACGCGGTGGTTTCCCTGTCGACCACCGGCTACGGCGACATCGTGCCGGTGACCCAGGAGGCCCGGCTGGTCAACGTCCTGTTCATCACCCCCGCCCGGGTGCTGTTCCTGATCATCCTGGTCGGCACCACCCTTGAGGTCCTGACCGAGCAGTACCGGACCGGCCGTCGCCTGCACCGGTGGGAGAGAAAAGTGAAGGACCACGTCATCATCTGCGGCTACGGCACCAAGGGCCGGAGCGCGATCTCGGCGCTGATGGAGAACGGGCTGGACAAGTCCCGGATCGTGGTGGTGGAACGTGCGGGCCCGGCGTTGCGTCAGGCCACGTCGAACGGGCTGGTCGCCATCGAGGGGTCGGCGACCCGATCCTCCGTGCTCAACCAGGCCCACGTACGCACCGCCAAGGCGGTGATCATCGCGACCGACAGCGACGACGCGGCGGTGCTGGTGGCATTGACCGTACGCCAGCTCACCGCCGGTCAGGTGCGGATCATCGCGGCGGCCCGGGAGGCGGAGAACGCTCCGCTGCTCAAGCAGAGCGGCGCGCACCACGTGATCGTCTCGTCGGCGACCGCAGGCCGACTGCTGGGCCTGTCGACGTCGGCGCCACCGCTGATCGACGTGGTGGAGGACCTGCTCACCCCGGGTCAGGGCATGGCGCTGGCCATGCGGTCCGCGGAACGCAGCGAGGTCGGCAGGTCGCCCCGCGAACTGGACACGCTGGTGATCGCGCTGGTCCGGCGGGGCAAGGTGGTCACCCTGGCGGACCGGGCCGGAGCGGTCATCGAGACCGGGGACATGCTGGTGCACGTCCGCGACGACCGACCCACCGCGAACACCCTGCCCTGATCGGCGGTCGGCGAGGCTTCCGGACGCCGACCGGGCCGCCCCCAGCGGGAACGACCCGGTCGGTGGGGTCAGGCCCGGTCAGCCGACGATCGTCCAGGTGTCGCCGCTGCCCAACAGCCCGGCCAGCTGCTGCTCCGGGGTGTCGGTGACGCTCGCCTGTGCCTCGGCCACCTGACCCTGCACCACGCTGTCGTAGGACGGCCGGTGCACCGAGCGGAACACACCGATCGGGGTGTTGCGCAGGTCGAAGCCGGGCAGCCGGGACAAGGCGAACGCGTACGCCGGGTCGTCGACCGTGGCGTCGTGCACGACGATCTCCTCAGCCGGGGTCGACGCGGTGTCGCGTACCTCCAGACCGAAGCCGCCGGGCGGGTGTACGACGCAGAACTGCCCGTCCTTGCCGAACGTGATCGGCTGGCCGTGTTCCAGCCGGATCAGGTGATCGTCGCGGGTGCCTGGCTCCTTGAGCTGCTCGAACGCCCCGTCGTTGAAGATGTTGCAGTTCTGGTAGATCTCCACGAACGCGGACCCCGAGTGCTCGGCTGCGGCGCGCAGCACCGATTGCAGGTGCTTACGGTCGGAGTCGATGGTCCGGCCGACGAAGGTCGCCTCCGCGCCGAGCGCCAACGACAGCGGGTTGAACGGCGCGTCGGCCGAACCGACCGGCGTCGACTTGGTGATCTTGCCGACTTCCGAGGTGGGGGAGTACTGCCCCTTGGTCAGCCCGTAGATCCGGTTGTTGAACAGCAGGATCTTGAGGTTGACGTTGCGGCGCAGCGCGTGGATCAGGTGGTTGCCGCCGATGGAGAGGGCGTCGCCGTCACCGGTCACCACCCACACCGACAGGTCCGGCCGGGAGACCGACAGACCGGTGGCGATCGCCGGTGCCCGCCCGTGGATGGAGTGCATCCCGTAGGTGTTCATGTAGTACGGGAAGCGCGACGAGCAGCCGATCCCGGAGACGAAGACGATGTTCTCCCGGGGGATGTTCAGCTCCGGCATGAACTGCTGGACGGCGGCGAGGATCGCGTAGTCGCCGCAGCCGGGGCACCAGCGCACCTCCTGGTCGGACTTGAAGTCCTTGGCGGTGAGCTTGAGGGCGACGGGCTCAGACATTCTTCAGGACCTCTTCCAGCGTCGTCTCCAGCTCGGTGGCGGTGAACGGCAGGCCACGGACCTGGTTGTAGCCGATGGCGTCGACCAGGTAGCGGGCCCGGATCACGTGTGCGAGCTGGCCGAGGTTCATCTCGGGGATGACCACCCGGTCGTAGGAGCGCAGCACCGTGCCGAGGTTGGCCGGCATCGGGGCCAGGTGCCGCAGGTGTGCCTGCGCGATCGACAGGCCGCGCTGGCGCAGGGCGCGGCAGGCGGCACCGATCGGGCCGTACGTCGAGCCCCAGCCGAGCACCAGCACCCGGGCGTCGCCGTCCGGGTCCTCCACCTCCACGTCCGGCACCGGGATGGTCTCGATCCGGGCCGCCCGGGTACGCACCATGTAGTCGTGGTTCGCCGGGTCGTAGGAGATGTCACCGGTCTTGTCGGCCTTCTCCAGCCCACCGATGCGGTGTTCCAGGCCCGGGGTGCCGGGCACGGCCCACGGCCGGGCCAGGGTCTGCGGATCGCGCAGGTACGGCAGGAAGGTGGTGCCGTCCTCGCTGTTGGGCGCGGTGGCGAACTCGACCCGCAGATCCGGCAGGGAATCCACCTCGGGCAGCAGCCACGGCTCGGAGCCGTTGGCGACGTAGTTGTCCGACAGCAGGATGACCGGGGTGCGGTAGGTCAGCGCGATCCGCGCCGCCTCCAGCGCCGCGTAGAAGCAGTCGGACGGTGACTTCGGCGCGATCACCGCCACCGGCGCCTCGCCGTGCCGGCCGAACAGCGCCATGTTCAGGTCGGCCTGTTCGGTCTTGGTCGGCATGCCGGTCGACGGCCCGGCCCGCTGCACGTCCACGATCACCAGCGGCAGCTCCAACGCCACCGCGAGGGAGATGGTCTCACCCTTGAGCGCCACGCCCGGGCCGCTGGTGGTGGTCACGCCGAGCGCGCCACCGTACGAGGCACCCAGCGCCGCGCCGATCGCGGCGATCTCGTCCTCGGCCTGCATGGTGGTGACACCGAACCGCTTGTGCTTGCTCAGCTCGTGCAGGATGTCCGAGGCCGGCGTGATCGGGTACGCGCCGAGGAAGACCGGGAGGCCGGAGCGGACACCGGCGGCGACGATGCCGAGCGACAGCGCGGCGTTGCCGGTGATGTTGCGGTAGGTCCCCGGCGGCATCTTGGCCGGTTTCACCTCGTAGCGGACGGCGAAGTCCTCGGTGGTCTCGCCGAAGTTCCAACCGGCCTTGAACGCGGCGACGTTCGCCGCGACCAGCTCGGGCCGCTTGGCGAACTTGCGCTCCAGGAACCGCAGCGTCGACTCGTACGGCCGGGAGTACATCCAGCTCAGCAGGCCGAGGGCGAACATGTTCTTGGCGCGCTCGGCGTCTTTCTTGGACACGTCCAGGTCGGCCAGCGCACCGATCGTCATGGAGGTCAGCGCGACCGGGTGCACCGCGTACCCGGCGAGCGTGTCGTCGTCGAGCGGGTTGCTCGCGTAGCCGACCTTGGCCAGGTTGCGCTTGGTGAACTCGTCGGTGTTGACGATGATGTCGGCGCCCCGGGGCAGGTCCACGAGATTCGCCTTGAGCGCCGCCGGGTTCATCGCGACCAACACGTTCGGCGCGTCGCCGGGGGTGAGGATGTCGTAGTCGGCGAAATGCACCTGGAAGCTCGACACGCCCGGCAGGGTGCCGGCGGGCGCGCGGATCTCGGCGGGGAAGTTGGGCAGCGTGGAAATGTCATTGCCCAGTTGCGCGGTCTCGGAGGTGAATCGGTCTCCGGTCAACTGCATGCCGTCGCCGGAATCGCCGGCGAACCGGATGACCACCCGTTCCAACTGGCGGATCTGCTTGCTCACGGCCGCACCTCGCTTCGTCGCGCGCCGTGGCGCGGCCGGCTGAACTGGATGGTGACCTCGCCTTGCCCGGCCACGAGACCTCCTTGACGCGCCGTTGTACCGGCCGTCCGCTAACGTCCGGCCCGTTGTCCTTTCCTCACCGAGAGCCTACGTCTAATCACGGTCCCGCCCGGCCCGGAGGTCCGCCGACTGGGATCGAAAAGTGAGGGTTTATGTGGTCACTTGCGGTGTTTCGCCGGGGCCGCCGTAATCCATATCACCGTACGTATCAACCCGGTCGGTCATCGGTCCGGGACCGGTCGTCTGGTACGGAACAGTCCGACACGGGACGGTAGGCTGATCTACCGTGACCGGTTACCTGGGCTCGTACGCGACGCTCGGGCTCCTGCTCCTCGCCGGCGTGCTCTTCCTCGTCGTGGCGTTCACGGCCAACCGGGTGCTGCGCCCCGCCCGCCCGGCCGATCCGCCCGGCAAGCGCGCCAGCTACGAGTGCGGGCTCGACCCGGTGGGTGGCGACTGGGCGCAGATGCAGATTCGTTACTACGTCTACGCCTACCTCTACGTGCTGTTCGCGGTCGAGGCGGTGTTCCTCTTCCCCTGGGCGGTGGTCTTCGACCGGCCCGGGTTCGGGCTGGTCACCGTGGTGGAGATGGCGATCTTCGTGGGTGTGCTCGCGCTCGGCCTGGCCTACGCCTGGCGGCGCAACATCCTTCGCTGGACCTGAACCCGCAGCTAAGCCTGGGCCGCGCCGACCCCACAGCTCAGGCGGGGCCGCAGCGGCCCGCATCAGGCGAGGCCGCGTCGGCTGAGCGTCGGTGGGCGGTCACCCCGGATGGCCGCGACCATGTCCAGCAGCCGGCGGGTCGGGCGGACCTGATGGGCGCGGAAGACCCGGGCGCCCAACCACGCGGACACCGCCGTCGCGGCGAGCGTCCCCTCCAGCCGCTCGGTGACCGGCAGGTCCAGCGTCTCGCCGACGAAGTCCTTGTTCGACAGGGCCACCAGCACCGGCCAGCCGGTCCCGACCAGCTCGCCCAACCGTCGGGTGATCTCCAGCGAGTGCCGGGTGTTCTTGCCGAAGTCGTGTGCCGGGTCGATGAGGATCCCGTCGGGGCGTACACCCAGGGACACCGCGCGTTCGGCGAGCCCGGTCACCGTCGTGACCACGTCCGCCACCACGTCGTCGAAGGCCGCCCGGTGCGGCCTGGTGCGCGGGGCGAGTCCGCCCGCGTGTGAGCAGACCAGCCCGACCCCGGTCCGCGCCGCCACCTGGGCCAGCGCCGGATCCGCCCCCGACCAGGTGTCGTTGAGCAGGTCCGCGCCGGCCGCCACGGCCTCCACCGCCACCTCGGCGCGCCAGGTGTCGATCGAGATGACGACCTCGGGGAACGCCTCGCGTACGGCGGCGATGGTGCCCACCGTGCGACGGATCTCCTCGGCGACGTCGACCTCGGCGCCCGGCCCGGCCTTCACCCCGCCGATGTCGACGATGTCCGCGCCCTCCTGCACCGCCCGTTCCACCGCCCGCAGCGCGCTGTCGGCCGCGAAGGTCGCGCCCCGGTCGAAGAACGAGTCCGGGGTGCGATTGACGATCGCCATCACCACCAGGTCGCCGGGGCCGAACCGCCGAGCCCCGAGCCGCAGCACCCCGGCCACGCCACCTCCCACATCGCCGTACGCCGTCGGCCGATCACGTCGGCGTCACGATGACGCTATCCGGTCGTCGCCCTGGTGCCTTGTCCGGTACGGCGCGCCGGGTGGGGTCGCCCCGTTCCCTTCGGCGTGCCACGATCAGTGCATGGATCAGCTTCTGCTCCTGCTGGTCGTGGCGGTCACCGTCGCGGCGGTCGTGTTCGGCGTGACGGTGTTGGTGACCGGTCGGGATCCCGGCCTGACCCCGGCCGAGGCGGACGGGCGGGCGGTGCCGTTGCCCGGCGACCGTCCGTTGCGCGAGTCGGACGTGGGCGAGGTGCGCTTCGACATCGCCCTGCGTGGGTACCGGATGGCCCAGGTGGATCAGGCGATGCGCCGGGCGGCGTACGACATCGGCTACAAGGCCGAGCTGATCGGGGTGCTGGAGGCGGAGGTGACGGCGTTGCGAGACGGGCGGACCGCCGACGCGGACGCGCTTCGCCGAGCCCGTGAGCAGGCGGCCAACCCGACCGAGGCGGAGGCGGCGTCGCAGGACGCGCCGGTGATCGACCTTTCGGTGACGGTCGACCCCGACGGGGTCTCCAACCCGGGTTCGGGTGCCGCGTCGGCGACGGAGGCGGAGGCCACGGCGACCGAGCCGACCGACCGCTACGTCCGGCCGGCCGCCGAGCAGTCGGCGGCGGACGGGAAGCCGGTGTCGAACGGGCAGTCGGCCGACGCTGCCGCTGACCCGACCACCGACGGGCAGCCGACCACCAGCGACGCACCGGCGAACAACGACCGCGAATCGGTGGTCCGGTCGGAGTCGACGTGAGCAACCCGGACGGCGCAGACGATCTTCGCGAGGCGGCCCGACCGGGTGCCGGTGAGGTCACCGCCACCGTGATCGTCGACGCGCCGGCCGAGAAGGTCTTCGCCGCCCTGCTGGCCTGGGAACGGCAGTCCGAGTGGATTCCGTTCACCACCGTCCGGGTGGTGGAGGGCGACGGCGGCGAGGGGAGCCTGGTCGAGGCGGTCACCTCGCTCGGCCCGGCGGTGCTGCGGGACACCATGCGGGTGGTCCGGGTGGACGCGCCGTACGAGATCGGCGTGGTGCACTGCGGCACGCTGCTGCGCGGGCCCGGTGCGCTGCGGTGCACCCCGCTGGAGAGCGGGCGCACCCAGGTGGTCTGGCACGAGTGGTTCCACCTGCCGGGTGGCCCGGCCGGGCGGGTGGCCTGGCCGGTGCTCTGGCCCGGCTCCAAGATGAGCCTCACCCGGGCGCTGCGTCGTTTCGCCCGCCAGGTCGAGCAGGGACACCTGCCCTGACTGTCCCGCCCCGGCACTAGCCTGGTCGCGTGACTGAACTGGTGATCGGTGCCGACGGTCTGGCCCGGTGTGGGTGGGGAGCCAGCACCGCCGACTACGCGGTCTACCACGACACCGAGTGGGGGCGCCCGGTGCACGGCGACGACGCCCTCTACGAACGGATGACGCTGGAGGCGTTCCAGTCCGGGTTGTCCTGGCTGACGATCCTGCGCAAGCGACCGGCCTTCCGGGCGGCCTTCGACGACTTCCACATCGACACGGTGGCCGGCTACGGCGAGGCCGACGTGACCAGGTTGCTCGCCGACGCCGGCATCGTCCGGAACCGGGCCAAGATCGAAGCTGCGATCGCGAACGCCCGCGCGGCGCGGGTACTGCCCGAGGGGTTGTCGGCGCTGCTCTGGTCCTTCGCGCCGCCGCCCGGCCGGGCCCGGCCGAACTCCGGGGCCGACGTGCCGGCGTTGACCGACGCCTCCACGGCCATGGCCAAGGCGCTCAAGAAGCGCGGCTTCCGGTTCGTCGGCCCGACCACGGCGTACGCGCTGATGCAGGCCACCGGGATGGTCGACGACCATCTAGCGGGCTGCCACGTCGTGACGTCCACGACGGGCGTGATGTGATGAGGGCATGACGACCGACACCGCACACCGGGTGAACGGGGCGAGCCAGGCCGACAGCACGGGCACCTGGGCCGTGCTCCTGCCCGCCGGACGGTACGACGCCGAACGGCTCGTCCATCACGACACACTCGAACTGACCGGGCTGGACGAGGCCATCCGGCCCCGCCTCGGTGACCAGGTCGCGGTGCTGGCCGACGAGCCGCCCCGGCTGGTGGCGGTGGGTCGGGTCGCCGGCCCGTCCGACCGGCGCCCGGAGGACCCGGACGATCCGCAGTCCGACCTGGCGCCCGGCGAACTGGTCGTCGCGTACACCCGGCGGGCCTTCGACGAGCCGGTCCCGGCCGATGCGCTGGTCCTCAGCGGGCCGGTCACCGCCCTCGACGCGGCCACCTTCCGTGAGCTGGTCGACCGGCTCGGCCCGCCGCCGCAGCGCCGGACCTGGCTGGTCAGCCTGGACCTGCCGATCGAGGCCGACTCGCCGGGCGAGGCGGTCCGGCTGTTCTGGGCGTACGTGCAGGAACTCGGTCCTCGGGAACTGCCCGCCTTCGTCTCACCCTCCGGCGACGAGTTGGCCATGCAGGCGTTCGTGCTCGGCGCGGAGGCGAACCAGGACCCGGAAGAGGACGACTGACCGGCCGACGGTTCACCGGCCTTCGAAGACCGGCTTCTGCTTGTCGACGAAGGCCATGGTGGCCGCGCGGTGGTCCGCGGTAGCGCCGCAGATGGCCTGCGCCTGCGCCTCGGCGGCCAGCGCGTCGGCCAGGGTGCCGGCGTCGGCGACGGAGAGCTGACGCTTGATCGCCCCGTAGGCGACGGTCGGACCGGCGGCGAGCCGGGCGGCCAGTTCCTGCGCGGCGGGCAGCACCTGCTCGTCGTCGTCCAGCATCCGGTTCAGCAGCCCCAACCGGCACGCCTCCTCGGCGCGTACCGGCTCGGCCAGCATCAGCAGCTCGACGGCCTTGGCGTGGCCGACGAGCCGGGGCAGGGTCCACGAGGCGCCGGTGTCAGCGGCCAGCCCCACCTTGGCGAAGGCCATCAGGAAGCTGGTGGAGGGCCCGCCGATGCGGATGTCGGCCAGGAAGGCCAGGGAGGCGCCCGCCCCGGCGGCCATGCCCCGGACCGCCGCCACCACCGGCTTGGGCAGGCTGGCCAGCCGGGCGGCGATCGGGTTGTAGTGCGCCCGGACCGTGTCCAGCGGGTTGCTGTCGCTGGCCTGGAGGGTGTTGACGTGCTCCCGCAGATCCTGACCGGCGCAGAACGACCCACCCGCCCCGGCCAGCACCACCGCCCGGCAGCTGCGGTCGGACTCCAGCTCGGCGAGGGTGTCCCGCAGCGCCTCCTTGAGCGCCACGTCGAGCGAGTTCATCGCCTTCGGGCGGTTCATGGTGAGGGTGACGACCGCGTCGGTGCGGTCGACGAGCAGCGGCTCGGTCACGTCTGGCGACCCTTCTGTCGGGCTATCCGGTGTCCACCGTCGAGGCACTGCTCGACGTACCGGTCGGCGGCCGGTCGGAGCCGGGCCGCGTGGCGGTCGAAGAAGCTGGCCGCGGCGATACCGGGCCAGCGTTCGGGCAGCAGTGCCGGTGGCAGCTGCGGATCCCGGAAGAGGAACGTACGCCATGCGTGCACCAGCCGGAACCGGGCCGCGTACGCCTCCTCGTCGCCGCTGCGGGCCGTGACGCCGGTCAGCAGCGTGCGCTGCTCCGCGACGAACTCCTCGTACGCTCGGCCGATCTCGGCCAGGTCCCAGGCCCGGCGGACCAGACCCATCGCGCCCGGCGTCCCGGCGGCGTGCGCGGCACTGAACCGCTCGAAGCGTACGCCCGCCTCGCTGAGCAGCAGGTCGACGTCCTCGGCCGGGCGGGTGGCCACCCAGGTCTGCTCGTCCAGCGTGCCGTAGCCGAGGTAGCGCAGGTTGGCGGCGAGTCGCTGGCGGTCCCGCCGGGCCCCCGGCCCGTCCAGCACCAGCAGGTCGAAGCGCCCGTCCCAGGTGACCCGGCCGGTGCGGTAGATCCGCGAGGCGGCCTCGTCCAGCCGGCGGGCCGCCTTCGGCGTGATCGAATATCCCGGACCGGAGGTCAGCCTGACCGGTTCGAGCCAGCCCTGGCGGACCATCCGGGACACCGCCGTGCGTACGGCCGGTGGTGCGATCCCGAGCGGTGCCAGCAGCTTGACCAGCGCGGCAACGGGTGCGCGGCCACCCCGTGGTCGGAGGTGGTCGCCGTACAGGTCGAAGAGTGCCGACCGTGCCTGCATGACCGCACATTGTGACAGGCCATCTAAGGATAAGCTAGATGCTGTTACATCAATGCTGCTTCGGTTTGGGTCCGGCGGTGTTCATCAGGGAAAATCGTCGGTCGACACCCACGTGCAAGTTGCGGCGGGTGGTCATGGCGAAGTGGCTGTGGGGCAACCCACCGACCCTGGTGTAGGTCTGAGGGGAGACAACATGGCGGCGATGAAGCCGCGGACGGGCGACGGTCCGCTGGAAGTCACCAAGGAGGGCCGGGGCATCGTCATGCGGGTCCCGCTGGAGGGCGGTGGCCGGCTCGTCGTCGAGATGACTCCCGACGAGGCGACCGCTCTCGGTGAGGCGCTGAAGGCGGCTGCTGGCTGAGACCGACCGGCAATAGGGCGGTGGGAGCGAGGTAGCCCGCCGCAACCCCGCCAGTCCTACTGCCGGTCGGTCCACGTGCGGCCGGGTTCGTCGGCGACGCTCGCCGCCGCGGACGGTTCGTCTGGTCCCTGGCTCTGAGCCACCGGTTTCACCGGTGGCTCAGAGCCGTCACACCCTCGCGCGGCTGATCGACCGCGCGTCCGTCTTCTGGAGGTACGGCTCCGCGTGCTCGCCATCCGTCTGACCGCCGAGCCGGAACGGCTCGACACCCTGGTCCTGCCCGTACGGCCCGGCGTCGCCGACGACGCGTCGGCCGAGCCCGTACCGACCGGGGTGACCCCACCCGACGGGATCGTCGACGAGGTGGCCGCGCTGATCCCGGTGACCCGGTTCGCGGGTCGGGCCGGTGACCTACACACGCAGTGGCGGCCCGGAGGTACTCCACGCCGGCTGCTGCTGCTCGGGATCGGCGACGCGGACGAGGCGGCCTGGCGCCGGGGCGGCGCGGCACTGGTGCGCGCGGTCAAAGATGAGACTCATGTCACACTTTCCCTGCCGGAGGGGATCGCGTCGGACGCGGTTCGAGGTCTGGTCGAGGGGCTGCTGCTGGGGTCGTACCGGTTTCGGCTGGGCGCGGATCCCGACGCCCCCGCGCTGACCGACGTCGACCTGGCCGTCGCCGACCCGGAGGCGTACGAGCAGGCCGTCACGGTGGCCCAGACCACCGCCCGGATGACCCGGCTGGCCCGTGACCTCACCAACATGCCCTCCTCGGTGAAGAACCCGCAGTGGTTCGTGGAGCAGGTCGCCGAGGCCGTGGCCGACCTGCCCGGGCTGACGTTGCGGGTCCGCGAGCCGGAGCAGCTGGCCGCCGAGGGCTTCGGTGGCATCCTCGCCGTCGGTGGCGGATCGGCCAGCGGTCCGCGCCTGATCGAGCTGGACTGGAACCCCCCGCAGGCGGACACCCACGTGGCCCTGGTGGGCAAGGGCATCACCTTCGACACCGGCGGCATCTCGATCAAGCCCGTGCCGGCGATGAAGCTGATGCGCAAGGACATGGCCGGTGCCGCCGCCGTCGTGGCGGCCACCCTCGGCGCGGCGTCGCTGCGGCTGCCGGTCCGGGTGACCACGCTCGCGCCGCTGGCCGAGAACATGGTCAGCGGGGCCGCGTTCCGGCCCGGCGACATCGTCCGACACTACGGCGGGATGACCAGCGAGACGACCAACTCCGACGCCGAGGGTCGACTAGTCCTCGCCGACGCGCTGGCGTACGCGGTGCGGGAGATCAAGCCCGACCTCCTGATCGACCTGGCCACCCTGACCGGTGCCAACGCGGTGGCCCTGGGCACCCGCACCGGTGCCCTCTACAGCGACAACGACCAGCTTGCCGAAGACCTGCTGACGGCGATCAGGGCGGCCGGTGAGTCGGCCTGGCGGATGCCGCTGCCCAACGACTACGTCGAGCACCTCGGCAGCGATCTGGCCGACCTGCACAGCGCGCCGACGCAGGGCGGCGGCTCCGTGCTGGCCGCGCTCTACCTGCGCGAGTTCACCGGCGAGCTGGGTGAGCGTTGGCTGCACATCGACATGTCCGCGCCCTCCTGGTGCGAACGCGACGACGCGGAGCTGACCAAGGGCGCGACCGGTTGGGGCGTACGCGGCCTGCTGCGGTGGCTGGCGACGCTGGACTGACCCTCGACCGCCACGCCGACCCCGGCCGCTGTGCAGGCGTGGGGTCGGCGTGGCGGGCCGCTGCTCAGCAGCGCACCGCGGCCAGCAGCCCGTGACCGACCGGCAGCAGGGCCGGAATCCAGTGCTCCGACTCGCGGATGGCCTTCACCGTCTCGCGTACCGTCACCGTCTCCGCGTCCCGGGCGGCCGGATCGCCGATCCGACCGGCGGCCAGCGCTCCGTTGAGCACCAGCACCCCTCCCGGCCGCAGCAGCCGCAGCGCCGCGTCCACGTAGGCGGTGAAGCCGGTCACCTCGGCGTCGACGAAGACCAGGTCGTACGCGCCGTCGGCGAGCCGGGGCAGCACGTCCAGCGCCCGGCCGGTGATGATCCGGGTGCGGCCGGACACGAAGCCGGCCTCGGTGAAGATGCGCCGGGCGATGCGCTGATGCTCCACCTCGACGTCGATGGTGGTGAGCACCCCGTCGGCCCGCATGCCGCGCAGCAGCCACACCCCGCTGACGCCGGTGCCGGTGCCGATCTCGACCACCGCGCGGGCGTGACCGGCGGCGGCGAGCAGGCGCAGGGCAGCGCCCGCGCCCGGCGTGACGGCAGTCAGGCCGACCTCGTGGGCGAGGCTGCGCGCGGTCCGCAGGACGAGGTCCTCGGTGACGTACGACTCGGCGAACTGTAGGGCCGGGTTCGTCGAACTGCCGGAACCGGCGACCGTGGCGATGGGACACCTCCGGGCGACGAGCATGATGCGCAGGGCGGATGGGCACTGTGACTCTAAAGGCGGCGCGCTTGCAACGCAGCGGGGCATCCACCCGGAGTGACAACCGCTGACCCCGTTGGGCGCATCCGTGCAATCCTGGAAGCGGTATCCGTCGCCCGTACCCGGCGTGCCGGACGTGGATCGCGTGGATACCGGGGACGGGAGTGGGAGGCACCGAGTGACCGACGGCTGGGACTGGCGCCAGCCCGGCGTGGGCGGAGCACCGGCCGGGCAGCCGATGGCGGGGCATCCGCCAGCCGGTGTGCCGGCGACACCACGCGACGGTGGCCAACCGCCGTCGCCGTGGTGGTCCGACGCGCTCGCCGATCCGTGGCGGGATCCGCACGCACCGGCGGCGGTGGTGCTGCCCGCCGCCCCGGTGGCCGGCAGCGAGCCGGAACCGGTCACCGACCCCGACGCGGTCGGCCGGCCCAGGCTCCAGCAGCTTCTGGTCATTCCGCTGGTGACCGCCCTGCTCGCGGGCGCACTCGGCGGTGCGCTCGGCTACGCGTTCGCGCTTCGCGGTGGTGCCGGTGGGGCGGTGCTCGGGGCAGCCCCCGGAACCGCGCCGACGCTCGCCCAGCGCCCGCCGGAGTCGCTGGCCGGTGTCGCCGAACGGGTACTGCCCAGCGTGGTCACCGTCCGGGTGGCGGGCCTGGGCGGCACCAGTGAGGGCTCGGGCTTCATCGCCAGCGCCGACGGGCACGTGATCACGAACGATCACGTGGTGGCCGGCGGCACCGGAAAGGCGTCGGTGATCTTCAACGACGGCAGCTCGGCCTCCGCGACCGTGGTCGGTCAGGACGCCGAGTCCGACATCGCGGTGATCAAGGTCTCCCGCACCGGGCTGCGTCCGGTCGAGTTCGGCGACTCCGACGCCCTGGCCGTGGGCGATCCGGTGCTGGCGATGGGCTCGCCGCTGTCGCTGGCGAACACGGTGACCGCGGGCATCGTCAGCGCGCTGGACCGGACGATGCACGCGGGCGAGCCCGGCGGCCCGACGCGCTACTACGCCGCCATCCAGACCGACGCGGCGGTCAACCACGGCAACTCCGGCGGCCCGTTGGTCGACGCGGCCGGTCGGGTCATCGGTGTCAACTCCACGATCAAGTCGCTGGTCGCCGACGGCCAGGAGGCCGGCAACATCGGCCTCGCCTTCGCCATCCCGATCAACCAGGCGAAACGGATCACCCAGGACATCATCGGCACCGGGAAGGCCCGCCGCACGGTGATCGGCGCCCAGGTCGGCGGGCCCGGCTCGGGTACCAACGGCAGTGGGGTGCGCCTCGCGGCGGTCGAGCCGTCCGGGCCGGCAGCCGGTGCGGGCCTACGCGCCGGTGACGTGATCCTGAAGCTCAACGGCCGCCCGATGACCGAGCCGACCGACCTGATCGCCCTGGTCCGCAAGTACGCCCCCGGATCGGTGGTCACCGTCGAGTACCGCCGGGGTTCGAGCCGGCAGAACGCCTCGGTCACCCTCGCGGCGGATGCGAAGTGACTTCCCACCCTCTTCTGACAACGGCACCTACCTGCGTACTCTGGCTGCGGTAGCCGGGGGAAGGGGACCGAGGTGTTCGAGAACCTGAACGTGTGGGAGGTCGGCGCGCTGCTGATGCTGGCGCTGCTGATCTTCGGCGACCGGCTGCCGGTGGTGATCAGTGACGGGCTCCGGATGGTGCGCAACCTGCGCAACATGGCCCGCAGTGCCACCACCGACCTGAGCAAGGAACTGGGCACCGACATCCAGTTGGAGGACCTGCACCCCAAGGCGTTCATCCGCAAGCACCTGCTCAGCGAGGAGGACGAGCAGGCGATCCGGAAGCCGCTTCAGGGCGTCTACGACGGTCTGAAGGCCGACGTCACCGGCGTGCACCAGGAACTCAAGGACGTCGCCACGGCGGCGGACCCCCGCCGACCCGCTCCGGCCCCGGCGAGCACCTCAGCCCCGGCCCCCCGTACGCCCAACTACGACGACGTCACCTGACACCCGGCCGCATCAACGGCCGAGGTGGCCAGGTTGTCGCGGTGACCGCCCGGCTCAGCGCCCGGCGGGCTTGAGGCCCAGCGGCTTGCCGAGCAGCGACTCGCGGCGCAGCGCGAGCCGGTCGGCCACCTGACCCAGCGCCTTCGCCGCCGGGGAGTCCGGCGCGGCGAGCACGATCGGGTTGCCCTCGTCGCCCGCCTCCCGGACCCGGGTGTCCAGCGGCACCTGGCCCAGCATCGGCACCTGTGCGCCGATCGCCTGCGTCAGCGAGTCCGCCACGGTCTGACCACCACCGGCGCCGAAGATCTCCATCCGGGAGCCGTCCGGCAGCTCCAGCCACGACATGTTCTCGATCACGCCGACCACCCGCTGGTGGGTTTGCAGGGCGATCGCGCCGGCCCGCTCGGCCACCTCGGCGGCGGCTGCCTGGGGGGTGGTGACCACCAGGATCTCGGCGTTCGGCAGCAACTGGGCCAGGGAGATCGCCACGTCACCGGTGCCCGGGGGCAGGTCGAGCAGGAGGACGTCCAGGTCGCCCCAGTAGACGTCGGCGAGGAACTGCTGCAACGCGCGGTGCAGCATCGGGCCGCGCCACACCACGGCGGCGTTGCCGTCGGTGAACATCCCGATCGAGATGACCTTCACGCCGTGCGACTGCGGCGGCATGATCATGTCCTCGACCCGGGTGGGGCGGCCGTCCGCACCGAGCATCCGGGGCACGGAGTGTCCGTAGATGTCCGCGTCCACCACGCCGACCGACAGGCCCCGCGCAGCCAGCGCCGCCGCCAGGTTGACCGTCACGCTGGACTTGCCGACCCCGCCCTTGCCGCTGGCCACCGCGTACACCCGGGTGCGGGAGCCGGGCTGGGCGAACGGGATCACCGGCTCCGCGGTCGCACCCCCACCGCGCAGCTTCGCCTGGAGTTGCTGGCGCTGCTCGGTGCTCATCACCCCGAACTCGATCTCCACGCCGCTGACCCCGGGCACCGCGCCAACGGCGGCGGTGATGTCCGAGCGGAGCTTGTCCTTCAGCGGGCAGCCGGCGACGGTCAGCAGCAACTCGACCCGGACCACACCGTCCTCACCGACCTCGGCGGAGCGCACCATGCCGAGTTCGGTGATCGGCCGGCGGATCTCCGGGTCGTTGACGGTGGCCAGGGCGGCCATGACGGCGTCGTTGACGGTGCTGACGGGAGCTGACATGCCCGCAATGCTACGTCGGCGGTGAACCGCCACCGGTGCCGGTCACAGCGGTGTGAGCGAGTCGATCAGCTCTCCGGCCGACGGGTCGAGGCGGTGTCGTGACGACCGTCACCCGGGGAGTCGCCGTCCAGCTCGTCGCGGGGCTCGTCCAACCCGTCACCGCCGGTGCGGACCGGATCGTCCCGGTGCCGACGCTCCAGCCGCTGTCGCCGCTGCGCCGCCTCGTCCAACTCCTCGGCCAGCCGGGACAACTCGGAGCGGACGAAGTCCCGGGTGGCCACCTCGCCCAGCGCGATCCGCAACGCGGCGATCTCCCGGGCCAGGTACTCGGTGTCCGCCTTCTGCATGGTGGCCCGGCGGCGATCCTCGTCCAACGCCACCCGGTCGCGGTCGGCCTGGCGGTTCTGCGCCAGCAGGATCAGCGGCGCGGCGTAGGACGCCTGGATGGAGAGCACCAGGGTGAGGAAGGTGAAGGTGTACGGGTCGAAGCGCAGGCCCGCCGGAGCGAGGGTGTTCCAGAGGAACCAGGCGGTGATCACCAGCGTCATGTAGACGATGAAGTTCGCCGTACCCATGCCACGGGCGATGCCCTCGGCCCAGCGTCCGAACGTCTCCTGATCCACCCGGGGCAGCTTCAGACCTCGCGGCTCCCGTGGCAGGTCCAACCGTTCCGCGCGCCGTTGCTCAGTCATGGTCACCGTCCATCGCCGGGTCCGGAGCGGTCGACGTCGTCGCCCCGTTGTGGTGGCCACTCATCACCGCGTTGCGGTCCCGCCAGTCCCGTGGCAGCGAATGATCCAGCACGTCGTCGACGGTGACCGCGCCCACCAGCCGGTTGTTCCGGTCGATCACCGGCATGGCCACCAGATCGTAGGTGGCCATCCGACGGGTGATCTCCGGCAGCGGGGTGGTCGGGCTCAGCGGGTCGATGTCGTTGACCACCACACCACCGAGCAGATCGGCCGGTGGCTCGCGAAGCAGCCGCTGGAAGTGCACCATGCCCAGATAGCGGCCGGTGGGGGTGGCCATCGGTGCCCGGGCCACGAACACCTGCGCGGCCACCGCCGGGGAGAGTTGCGGCTCCCGGATCCGGGCCAACGCCTCGGCCACCGTCGCGTCCGGGGGCAGGATGACCGGTTCGGAAGTCATCACGCTGCCCGCCGTACCCGGCGTGTACTTCAGCAGCTGCCGCACCGAATCGGCCTCGTCCGGCTCCATCAGGTCGAGCAGCACGTCCTGCTCCGGCGGCGACAGCTCACCGAGCAGGTCGGCGGCGTCGTCCGGCTCCATCTCCTCCAGGATGTCGGCGGCCCGCTCGCGGTCCAGCGCGGCGAGGATCTCCACCTGGTCGTGCTCGGGCAGCTCGCTGAGCACGTCGGCGAGCCGCTGGTCGTCCAAGGCCGCCGCGACCTCGTTGCGCCGGGCGTCGGGCAGGTCCTGGAGCGCGTTGGCCAGGTCGGCCGGACGCAGTTCCTCCAGCACGGCCAGCAGGTTGGCGGTGCCCCGGGTCTCCGCCACCCCGCTGAGCCCGCCTACCTGGTTCCACTCGACCTGGCGCAGGTGACCCCGGCGCGCCAGTCGGCCGGTCTGTTCGCGTACCGCCACCCGGGTCAGCGACCACTCGCCGGTGCGACTGCACTCCATCGCCACGTCGACCACTGACGCGGTACGGCCCTCCGGGGCGATCTGCACCCGCCGGTCCAGCAGCTCCTGGAGGACGAGCAACTCGTTCGGGCGTTTCTCGAACCGGCGCAGGTTCAACGTGCCGCTGCCCAGCACGATCGCGTCAGCGTCGATCGAGGTGATCCGGTTGATGGAGAGGAAGATCCGGCGGCGCATCGGCATCTCCGCGACCAGCCCCACCACCTCGGGCGGTCGTTGGCTCGCGCGCAGCCGGGCCACCGCGTCGCGTACCCGGCCGACCTGGTCACCGTTGGGGTCGAAGACGGCGACTCCGGCGAGGCGGGCGATGTAGACCCGGGACGGCGTGCTCACGAGCACCAGCCTAGGGGGTAGGTCGGCGCACCGGCCCGAGTCGTGGCGAGCCTCCGGCCAGGGCTGGGCCGGCGGGGGAGCGTGATGGCGTCGGCCGGTGACCCGGCCCGCCACGGCACAGGATCGGCACTGCCGGCCAGTGGCCCCGATGGACGCTTCGAGGGCCTAGTGTCTATCAACATGTCGACCTTGGCTTACGAGATCGTGGACGTCTTCACCGACCGTCCGTACGCCGGGAACCCGCTCGCGGTGGTCTTCGGCGCCGAAGGACTGGCCACCGACCAGATGCAGGCTCTGGCGCGCGAGTTCAACCTCTCGGAGACGGTCTTCGTACTGCCCGCCACCCAGGCCGGGGCCACCTACCGGGCCCGGATCTTCACGCCGGTCGACGAGCTGCCGTTCGCCGGGCACCCCAGCGTCGGCGCCGCGGTCACCGCCGCTCGCCGGGGCCTGTTCCCGGTGGGGCAGGTCACTCAGGAGTGCGGTGCCGGGGTGCTGCCGATCGAGGTCGGCGACGGTTCCGCCACGCTGACCGGCGGCAGCCCCACCCTCGGGCCGGAACTGGAGCCGGAGCCGCTGCTGGAGATGGCCGGGCTCGGCGCCGAGGACCATCTCGGCCCGGCACCCCGGGTCGCCGGCTGCGGTCTGGAGTTCCCGTTCCTGCCGGTACGCCCCGACGCCCTCGCCCGGGCACAGGTGAACCCGGTCGCGGCAGGACGGTACGGCATCGAGCATGTCAGCGTCTTCTCCTGGAACGCCGCCACCCAAACCGCGTACGCCCGGGTCTTCGTCCCCGGTCTCGGCGTGCCCGAGGATCCGGCGACCGGGTCGGCCGCGCTCGGCCTCGGCGTGTGGCTGGTCGCCAGCGGCCTGTTGCCGGGCGAGGGACGATCGTCGTACACCGTCCGGCAGGGCGTCGAGATGGGCCGGCCGTCCTCGCTGGCCTGCACGGTGACCGCAGCCGGTGGGATGGCGGTGGGCACGAGCGTCGCAGGTCAGGTGATGCCGGTGGCGCGGGGAGAGATCCTCGTCCCGCCGTTCGTCGGCTGAGCACCGACGTGGACCAGCCCGGATACGAGAGGATGCCGCGGTGACCGACGAACGCGAGAACCACCCGCTGGTCGACGAGGCGATGAAGAAGGCTTCAGTGGCCTGGGTCGCGGTGGGCGACCGTCCGCCGCTGGCCCTGTGGTGCGTACCCCTGGAAGCGGCGCTGTTCGTGGTCAGCGGCCCCGGCGAGCAGTCCGCGCCGGGGTTGGCCGAGGCCGACGAGGCCCAGGTGACACTCCGCGGCGACCACGGTGGCCGGATCATCACCTGGCCGGCACGGGTCAGCCGGGTGGCCCCGGGCACGGAGCAGTGGGAGACGCTCGCCCCGCTGGTGGGGGCCAAGCGACTGAACGCGCCCGGACCGACCGCTGAACTCGTCGCCCGTTGGGCGGCCGACGGCTGTGCCCTGGTGCGGCTCGCACCGGCCGGTGAGTCGGTGCGCGGTGCCGACCTGCCGGCCGACTCGCTGGCCGAGCCACCCCGGCCGACGCCGGCCGCGCGGGCCACCCGTCGGCCGTTCCGGCTGCACCGCGTCCGCCGTCGCTGACCCGCCGTGGCCGTCGGGCGCGGCTACCGCAGCGCACCCACCGGGCTGGGTACCCCGTCGACCAGGTCGACCACCTCGCTCAGGGACGCCAGCGTCCGGCCGACCCACTCGACGTCGAGGTTGAACACCAGGTGGTCGACGAGGTCGGGTGCGGCCAGCCGGGCAGCGCTCATGCCGGTCCGCTGCGCGCCGGTCAGCTCCTGGCTGCCGCCGTCACCCACGTAGAGGCAGTCCTGCGGTGACAGGCCGAGCCGCGCGCAGGCGTCCAGGTAGAGGGCGGTGTCCGGCTTGCACCGCCCCACCTGGACGGAGAACACCTGGACGTCGAGCAGCCGGGCGACCGCCAACTCCGGCAGGAGGAGCGGCAACTCGTGCGTACAGTCACTGATCACGCCGGTCCGCACCCCTCGACGCCGCAGCGCCCGCAGGGTCGGCACGGCCTCGTCCCGTAGCCGGGTCTCCGCGCGGATGGCCTGGTGACGGGCAGCGGCGGCGGCTCGCAACGCCGTCGCCGGAGGGTGTACGCCGACCTGCGCGCACACCCAGCGCAGGGACGCCTCGACGCTGCCGAAGCGCCCACTGGCGCGGTCGTAGAAGCTGCTGTCCAGCACCTTGAGAAAGATGTCCGGTGGACAGCCGAGTAGCTCGGCGATGCTGAGGTGGCCCGCGCCACGCTGGACCGGACCGGTCAACGTGCCGAAGAAGTCGAACAGCACCGCGCGGAACCTGGGCATGGGGAAACTGCCTTCCGGCGGATGAGGGGGGGAGTCCCGGGGGAGGACGCGCCTGATCGTAACCGAACGTTGACGGTCAGTGCCGCCCCGGCGACATGTGAAGATTGCACCTCGTGGTCCCCGAACCCCATCGTCCGCCGTTCGACCTGATGACCGGCGCGGCCCTGGCCGTGGCCGTCTTCGCCGTGTCGTCATCCGCGCCGCTGATCGCCTTCGCCGCCGCACCGGCCCTGGCGGTCGCGTTCTGGCGCAACGTGCTGGCGGTGGCCGTGCTCAGCCCGTTCGCGCTGACCCGTCGCCGGTCCGAGTTCCGCTCCCTGACCAGCCGCGTCGGCCGTCGCGAGGGCATGTTCTGCGTCCTGGCGGGGGCGGCGTTGGCGGCCCACTTCGCCGCCTGGATGCCGAGCACGAAGCTCACCTCGGTGGCGGCGGCGACGGCGCTGGTGGCCACCCAACCGGTCTGGCAGGGCCTGATCGCCCGTGCCCAGGGCCGTCGGCTACCGACGGGTGTCTGGGCCGGTATCGGGGTGGCGGTGGTCGGGGCGGTGCTGGCGACCGGGGCCGACTTCACGGTTTCCGGCCAGGCCTTCACCGGGGACCTACTGGCGCTGGCCGGTGGCCTGTTCGCGGCGGTGTACACCGCGCTGGGGGAACGCGCCCGGGTCACCGTCAGCAACGCCACCTACACCACCATCTGCTACGGGGTGTGCGGGCTGATCCTGTTGGTGGTCTGCCTGGTCGGCGGGGTGCCGTTGCGTGGCTTCGACACCGGCACCTGGCTGGCGGTGCTCGCCCTGGTCGGCGGGGCGCAGTTGCTCGGCCACTCGATGTTCAGCTACGCCCTGCGGCGGGTCTCCGCCACCACGGTCAGCGTGCTGATCCTGCTGGAGGCGCCCGGCGCGGCGTTGATCGGCTGGGCGTGGCTGGGCCAGTTGCCCGACCCGGTGACCCTGCCCGGCCTGGCGCTGCTGCTGGTCGGCGTCGCCGTGGTGGTGTTGTCCAGCGCCCGCACGGCTCGGCGTACGGCACGGGTCACCACCGCAGTGCCGGCGGACGCCGCGCCGGTCCGCGACTGACACCCCCGCGAGCGTCACACCTCGTGCACCTCCAGCACCCGGGTCTGCGGCGCGGCCTCGCCCAGGCCCGCCCGCAGCGCGATCCGCTCCGGATCGGCCAGGTAGCCCGCGTAGCCGGCCCGGGTGTCGAACCGGATCACGTGCACCTCGGTACGCCCGTCGCCGGTTCGCAGTCGCCGTTCCAGCCGACCACCGTGGCGGGGCAGCAGGGCGAGCACCGAGTCCTCGTAGTGCCGCCCGGCCGCCACGTCGGGCAGCTCCACCAACGCGACCAGGCGCACCGCCGAGGCGGTGTCGGTGACCAACGACTTCCAGAACTGGTGGTCGACGTGGCCGCCCGGGATGCCCTCCCGACGGCCGGTGTCGAGGTAGCCGTGCCGACGGTAGAAGCCCGGGGCCTGGAACGAGAAGGAGGCGACCGAGATCTCGGTGCAGCCACGACGGCGGGCCTCCCGCTCGGCCGCCGCCAGCAACCGGCCACCCCAGCCTCGGCCGCGACGGTCCGCCCGGACCCAGACCATGTTGATCCCGGCGCAGGTGCCCCAGCTCCATCCGGTCAACCCGGCGACGAGTTCACCGTCGGCGTCGGTCACCCGGACGGACAGCTCCGCCTCGTCGGCGGCGCCGGTGGCCTGCTGGTTGAAGGCGGTCAACTCCGCGTCCAGCCGGTTGGTCAGTTCCTCGTCCTTGCCGAGTACCCGCAGGACGGCGTCTTCGCTGCCGGTCATGGCGCGCAGTATCGCAACGCCGACCGACCGTGGCGATCCGGTTTCTCCTCACTGACCTTCTCACCGGCCTCGCAGGCGCGGGACGACCCGTCAGGCCGGGACACCGACGGCAGCGGCGCTGGCTGCCCAGAGCCGTGCCGCGAGTTGCGGATCGGCCGCTTTCGGCCACGGGCGACGTGGTCGGCAGTCGAAGTAGTAACCGCCGCTGTTCAGCCGGGTTCGCTCCTGGTTGGTCAGCCACACCAACGTCTGCGCCCCCTTGACCGGGGTGCGGAACGGCAGCAGGCGCATGCCCAGGGCGACCAGCCGACTGTCGTTGCCGAAACGGGTCCGCACCACCCCGGGATGGAAACAGTACGAGTCGAGCTGCGGCCACCTCCGGGCCGCCTCGGCGGTGAACAGGATGTTCGCCTGCTTGCTGGTGCCGTACGCGGTCAGTGCCCGGTAACGGCGCAACGGCGCGTTGAGGTCGTCCGGGTCGAGGGCGCCGCTGCGGTGCGCGCCGGAGGCGGTCACCACCGTCCGCCGTACCCGGTCGACGAGCAGGTTGGTGAGCAGGAAGGGCGCCAGGTGGTTGGCCTGGATGGACAGTTCGAAACCGTCGACGGTGGTGACCGGCTGGAGCGCGATGGCGCCCGCGTTGTTGGCCAGCACGTCGATCTGGTCGTACGCGGCGCGCAGCCGCTCGGCCAACCGCCGGACGTCGTCGAGGACGGCGAAGTCGGCGCGGAACACCTCGGGTCGCTCTCCGGAGGTCTCGCGTACCTCGTCGGCGGCGGCCCGTAGTCTGGCCGGGTCGCGCCCGACCAGGACGACCTGGTCACCCCGGCGGGAGAGGTGGCAGGCGGCGGCCAACCCGATGCCGGAACTCGCTCCGGTGATCACGATCAGACGGCGGCCAGTGACATCTTCCACAGGTCCATTCACCGGGGTCACGCGACGAGGTTACCGTGACGTCACAATCACCTTTGGGATCGTTAAGTCAGGGGCGGCGCAGCGGCCGTACCCGGAAGGAGCACCGTCGATGGCCGTTGTTGGGCGTCCCCGCCGGTCCTGTCTGGCCGTGCCCGGGTCGAGCGTCAAGATGCTCGGTAAGGCTCAGGGACTTCCGGCCGACCAGGTCTTCCTCGATCTGGAGGACGCGGTCGCCCCGCTGGCCAAGCCGGACGCCCGCAAGAACATCGTGGCGGCGCTCAACGAGGGTGACTGGGCGGGCAAGACCCGGGTCGTCCGGGTCAACGACCTCACCACCGCATGGACCTACCGGGACGTCATCGACGTGGTGGAGGGCGCGGGCGCCAACCTCGACTGCGTGATGCTGCCGAAGGTGCAGAACGCGGCGCAGGTGCAGTGGCTGGACATGACCCTCACCCAGTTGGAGATGACCCTCGGTCTGGAGGTCGGCCGGATCGGCATCGAGGCGCAGATCGAGAACGCCGCCGGGCTGGTCAACGTCGACGCCATCGCCGCCGCGTCGCCACGTGTCGAGACGATCATCTTCGGCCCGGCCGACTTCATGGCCTCGATCAACATGAAGTCGTTGGCGGTCGGTGCCCTCATCCCCGACTACCCGGGCGACCCGTACCACTACATCCTGATGCGCATCCTGATGGCCGCCCGGATGCACGACAAGCAGGCCATCGACGGCCCGTTCCTACAGATCCGGGACACCGACGGGTTCCGTGAGGTGGCGAAGCGGTCCGCGGCGCTCGGCTTCGACGGCAAGTGGGTGCTGCACCCGGGCCAGATCGACGCCGCGAACGAGGTGTACTCGCCCGCCCAGGCCGACTACGACCACGCCGAGCTGATCCTCGACGCGTACCAGCACTACACCTCCGAGGCGGGCGGCCGGCTGGGTGCGGTCATGCTCGGCGACGAGATGATCGACGAGGCGTCCCGCAAGATGGCGCTCGTGATCGCCGCCAAGGGGCGAGCGGCCGGCATGACGCGTACCTCGACGTTCACCCCACCGGCCGAGTAGCCCCACCGCTGTTCCCGCGCCCGCCCCGACCTCGATCGGGGCGGGCGGCGCGGGTCAGTTGTTGGCCCCGATGGCGATGGCGATGGCGATGGCGTAGGCAATGATCGCCAGCGTGACCAGGCCGGTGAGGATCCAACCGACGATGATGGCGGCCTTGGCCATGCCCTCGCCGCCCTCACCGGTCTCCCGGATCTGGCGCATGGCCGCATGACCCATGATGGCGCCGATCGGCGCGGTGATGCACGAGCTGACCCCGAGCAGCGCGAGCACCAGGGCGGCGATCGCCATGGCGTTCGTCTTCGGCTGCGGGTAGCCGTATCCGGGTGGGACCGGCGGGTAGCCGTGCGGCTGGGCGGGCGGGTAACCGACGGGCGGGTACGGCGCGGCGGCAGCCTGATCGGACTTCAGACCGGCGTACGGGTCGGCACCGGGCTGGTACGGGTCGGCGCTGGGCTGGTACGGGTCGTATCCGGACGGCTGCGATGGGACCTGTGGTTGCGGAGTGGCCGGCAGTGTCGGGTCGGCGGGCGGGCCGGACGGCTGGCCTGTCGATGCGGGGTCGGGCCAGCCCGCCGGCGGGGGTTGCGTCATCGGGCTTCTCCTCCGTCGTGAGGTTGTGGCGCCGTCAGGGTAGTCACGCCCCGCACTTCGCGACGCGCCCGGCACCGGGTGCGCGTTGCCCGACGGCGACGGTGAGGGCAGGATCTCGGCATGGGGATTGACGCGCGGGCGGCGGACCGTTCCGGCAGCAGACCACGACGGGACGTCAGCCGGCCCGGCATGGTCCGGCGGACACGCTCCGTCGCGACACCGGAGCCCGGAGAGCAGGACGCGCCGGCGGCACTGCCGGAACCGGTGACGATGCGGCTGGACGGCAAGGTGGCCCTGGTGACGGGGGCGGGCAGCCCGGACGGCATCGGGTACGCCACCGCACGCCGACTGTCCGACCTGGGTGCCCGGGTGGCGATCGTGTCGACGACCCGGCGCATCCACGAACGGGCCGGTGAACTCGGGGTGACCGGTTTCGTCGCCGACCTCACCGACGAGTCCGAGGTGGGCGCCCTGGCCGATGCCGTCACCGAGCAGCTCGGCGATGTCGAGGTGCTGGTCAACAACGCCGGCCTGGCCAGCCGGGCCAGCCCGGAGGTGCTGCGCCCGGTCGCTCAGCTCAGCTACGACGAGTGGCAGGGCGAGATCGACCGGAACCTGACCACCGCCTTCCTGTGCAGCCGGGCCTTCATCGGCGGGATGGCCGAGCGTGGTTGGGGCCGGATCGTCAACCTGGCGGCCACCGCCGGACCGGTCAACGCGCTGCCCACCGAGGCGGCGTACGCGGCGGCCAAGGCCGGTGTGGTGGGCCTGACCCGGGCGCTGGCCATGGAGATGATCGCCGACGGGGTGACGGTCAACGCGGTGGCCCCGGGCACCATCTACACCGCGGCGTCGACCGTGGCCGAGATCAAGCAGGGTCTTGGTACGCCGGTGGGTCGCCCCGGCACTCCGGACGAGGTCGCCGCCGCGATCACGTTCCTCTGCTCACCGGCCGCGTCGTACATCACCGGGCAGATGCTGGTGGTGGACGGCGGCAACAGTGTCCGGGAGGCGCAGTTCCGCTGAGCGGCCGGCTAGGTGTTGGCGCTGTCGGAGCCGGCCCAGATCACCAGGGCCAGCCAGCCGCAGCAGGCCAGCAGGATGAGGCCGGTGAAGACGTAGCTGAGGATCAGGCCCCAGGTGGCGAGTTGCTCGCCGTCCTCGCCGCTGGTGCGCAGCTGCCGCTTGGCCAGGTGCCCGAGGGCGATGCCGGCGGGGGCGAAGACGAAGGCGAAGACCAGCGACAGGACGGCCAGGACGTTGGTGCCGCGTCCGCCGCCCTGTCCGGTGGGCGGTCCGTACTGCCCGTAGGGGGTCTGTGGGGCGTACGGCGGTTGTTGGCCCCACTGCTGGCCGTGCGGCGGTTGGCCCGGGTGTTCGTACGACGGCTGCCCGTACGCCGGCTGTTCGGGCTCGCCCGGCTGCTGTCCGTACGGTTGGCCGTACTGCGGCTGCCCTCCGCCCGGGGGTGGCTCGTAGGGCGACGGTGGCTGTTCTGGTTCCGGTGGTTGGCCCACGCTCTCTCCTCCGTCCCGCCGTCCGGTTCCCTGGCCCGCCCGGCTCGGGTTGGGCGGGCCCTCATTGCGGGACGCTACCCGTCGCGGTGAACCTTTTCACAGCGGTTGTGGGTACTGGTCACCTTGGCCGCTCCGGCCGGGCGACCGATACTGATCGAGCGTTTAGTTACCAATGAGTAAGGTGCCGATTCCCCGGAGGCTGAGATGGCTCGACTCGCCCAGACGCCCGGCCTGACCGACGAGCAGCGGTCGATCCTGGAAACCGTCCGGGAGTTCGTCAACAAGGAGATCATCCCGCACGCGCAGCGCCTGGAGCACGCCGACGAGTACCCGGCCGACATCCTCGACGGGATGAAGGAGATGGGCCTGTTCGGCCTCACCATCGCCGAGGAACACGGCGGTCTCGGCGAGTCCCTGCTGACCTACGCGCTGGTGGTGGAGGAACTCTCCCGAGGCTGGATGTCGATCTCCGGCATCGTCAACACGCACTTCATCGTGGCGTACCTGATCTCCCAGCACGGCTCCGCCGAACAGCGGGCGCGGCTGCTGCCGAAGATGGCCACCGGCGAGGTGCGCGGCGCCTTCTCGATGTCCGAACCGGAATGCGGCTCCGACGTCTCGGCGATCAAGTCGAAGGCCGTCCGCGACGGCGACCGCTTCGTCATCAACGGGCAGAAGATGTGGCTGACCAACGGCGCGTACTCGTCGGTGGTGGCCACCCTGGTGCGGACCGAGACCGGCGCCGACTCGGTCTACGGCAACATGAGCACCTTCCTGCTGGAGAAGGAACCCGGCTTCGGCGAGACCGCTCCGGGCCTGACCATCCCCGGCAAGATCGACAAGATGGGCTACAAGGGCGTCGAGACCACCGAGATGGTGCTCGACGGCGTCACCGTCGACGACAGCGCCGTCCTCGGCGGGGCCGACCAGGTGGGCCGGGGCTTCTACCAGATGATGGACGGCATCGAGGTCGGCCGGGTCAACGTCGCCGCCCGCGCCTGCGGCATCTCCATCCGGGCCTTCGAACTGGCCGTCGGCTACGCCCAGCAGCGCCGGACCTTCGGCCAGCCGCTCGCGAAGCACCAGGCCATCGCCTTCAAGCTGGCCGAGATGGGTACGAAGATCGAGGCCGCGCACGCCCTGATGGTCAACGCTGCCCGGCTCAAGGATGCCGGGCAGCGCAACGACGTCGAGGCCGGGATGGCGAAACTGCTCGCCTCGGAGTACTGCGCCGAGGTCGTCCAGGAGGCGTTCCGCATCCACGGCGGCTACGGCTACTCCAAGGAGTACGAGATCGAGCGGCTGATGCGGGAGGCCCCGTTCCTGCTCATCGGCGAGGGCACCTCGGAGATCCAGAAGACGATCATCTCCCGCGGCCTGCTCCGCCACTACAAGCTCTGAGCGGTAAGGAAGGGCACCTTATTAACGCCTCCGGTAGAGCAGGGGCCCCCTATTAACGCTCGGGGCCGGAGCCGACGGCCTGCGCCGTACGCATCAGCCGGAGCTGACCGATCTCGGCCACGTTCTTCATCAGCTCGGCGTTGACCCAGCCCAGCAGGTGTCGGACGGTGTGCCCGCTCTCCGCCGGCCACGGGAACGTGGCCGCGGCGTCGAGATCGCCGTCGGTCAGGTTGTCGAGCACGGCCAGCCATCGCGTACGCAGGTCGCGCAGCCACGCCACGGTCTCGTCACCCGGCCCGGGCCAGCCGACATCCGCCCGCTGCGGGATCGGGCGGCCACGCAGGTGGTCGATCGCCGCAGTCCACCACCACCCGAGGTGCCAGGTGAGCCACGCGATCGTGGGTACCGGGACCGGGTCGGGTTCGCTGTCCGCCCAGTCCGGCGTCCACCGACCCGCGGCATCCCGGTGCATGGTCCAGTGGTGCCCGGCCGGTGCCCAGCCGAAGTCCGCCGGTTCGAGCTGTTCGAGGTGGTACTCGAACAGCGACCAGGTCAGGTCGAACTGCCACCGGAGGAGGGTCTGGCACGACGTGGGCATCCGCACAGGATGCCGCTGATCGCCGCCCGGGTCGACTGGTATTCAGCTCCGCCGGGTCAGCCCGGCCCTGGCCCGCTCCACGATCAGGCAGCGGTCCTCGACGTAGTCGATCCCGGCCTCCTCGGCGATCTGCCGAGCCTGCGCCGAGACGATGCCGAGCTGCAACCACACCGCCGGGGCACCGATCGCCACCGCCTGCCGCACCACTTCCACGGCGTCGTGGGCCGGCCGGAACACGTCGACCAGGTCGACCGGGTGCGGGATGTCGGCCAGGGACCGGTAGACCGGCTCGCCGAAGAGTTTGTCGGCGGTCGGGTTGACCGGAATGATGCGCCAGCCATGCCGCTGCATCTCCAGCGGTACGCGGTGAGCAGCCTTGAACGGATCGCGGGACGCACCGACGACGGCGATCACGGCGGCGTCGGCGAGGATCTGCTTGGCGGCACGCATCCGACGACTGTAGCCGCGTCGCTGTCCAGGCTGCCCCCGATCGACCCTTTCGACAACGCTCAGCCTCCCCCGCCCCGCCCTGTTCAGAGCAGGCTCAGCTGCTCCGGTGCTGGTGCTGGCTGCGGCGCGGCACGGTGTTCGCCGGCCTCGGCCCGGATCAGCCCGTGACGGCGGGCGGCGATGCGGACCCGGGCGGTCAGCTCCCGTTGGTAGGACTGCGGCGCGTACGCGCCCGCCCGGAACAGCTCCCGGTAGCGCGGAACCAGATGGGGGTGCTCCCGCCCGAGCCATCGCGCGTACCACTCGCGAGCGCCGGGACGCAGGTGTAGCGCAAGCGGCGTCACGCTGGCCGCGCCCGCCGCGGCGATCGCCGCCACGGTGGCCTCGATCGACTCGTCCGAGTCGGAGAGGCCGGGCAGGATCGGCGCCATCAGTACGCCCACCTCGAAGCCGGCGTCGGCGAACCGGCGTACCGCGTCGAGCCGGCGGCGTGGGCTCGGCGTGCCGGGCTCGACCGAGCGCCACAGTCGCTCGTCGACGAACCCGACCGAGAAGGAGACGCCCACCCGAGCGGCCTCGGCCGCCTGCCGCAGCAGCGGCAGGTCACGCAGGATCAGGGTGCCCTTGGTCAGGATGGAGAACGGATTCGCGAAGTCGCGCAGCGCCTCGATGATCGGCGGCATGAGCCGGTAGCGCCCTTCGGCCCGCTGGTAGCAGTCGACGTTCGTGCCCATCGCCACGTGCGCGCCGCGCCAGCGCGGTGCGGCCAGCTCACGGCGCAGCAGCTCACCCGCGTTGACCTTGACGACCACCCGGCTGTCGAAGTCCGCCCCCGCGTCGAAGTCGAGGTAGGTGTGAGTATTTCGGGCAAAGCAGTTGTGGCTCACCACCCCGTCGGCGATGAAGTCACCGGTGCCCGTGGTGATGTCCCACAGCGGAAGGTCCAGGCCGAGAGATTCGATCTCGGTGACCCGCAGCCTGGCCCGGCACTTCACCGCAGCCCCCTCGATCGAACGTTTGCGGGTGATGGCGGGATCGGTCAGGTGGAAAAACCGCAGACGTACCGCGAGGCCACCCGTCACCCTCAGGGTGCGGACCCGGTTGGCCCGCCCGGAACCCTCGAGTATGGCGGAGAGGTCGAAGTGACGTAACGCGTCCGCTGTCTGGGTCAGGATGGCGTCGTCGGCATTGGAGATCCGGAGGATCCCCCGGCTACAACTTCCTTCGGCGTCGAAGATGCCGGCGAGGAAACCTCGGTACCAGTCGTCGTCGGGCTGCGCGGGCCACGCGATGAGCCTCCGGATGGCGTTCAGGTCCGCCTCACTGGAGGAACGGATGGTTTTCATCGCCCGGCGATGTGAACTGGCCGGTGTGAAGCAGGACCGTGTCGTCTCAACTCCGAACGCGCGCAGATAGCGCTGGGTGCGATGCAGCGCTTCCTCGTCGGCCAGCGTGAGCCGGAACCTGTGCACGACGCCGTACGGGTCGACGTAGGTGCCGAGGTTGCCGTCCCCGCGGATCATGCCGCTGAGATAGCCCTTTCGGTAGGCGTCGTTCTCCTTCGGCCCGGCTGCGAATCGCCCTGTGCCGATCAGGCGGTTGTTCGTGGTCAGGTAGGGGCGCTGGCCATCGCCGTGCATGGCGCCCGTGACGTGCTTCCAGCCCCGTTCGGTCAGGAAGCGGTGATCGCCACTCGCGACAAATGTCGTGCCGTCCTCGAGCGTGAGCCGGTAGGCCGGCTTCATCGTCGACCACTTGGCCAGAACGGTGGTCACCACGTAGCGGCGGTAGGCACCCCGCCGTTCGGTCCCATAGATGCGGTCGCCCACCTCCAGATCGCGTATCGCTCTGATGCCTCCGTCGGCCATCAGGATCGGAGTGTCCCCGGACAGGCAGTACGAACATGCGTGACTGCATCCCCGGTACGGGTTGACGGTCCACTCGAACGGGACGCGGGAGGTGCCGGGGACCTTGTTGAGGATCGACTTGGCGTGCACCTCGTAGAAGGTCATGCCGGCGAAGTCGGGGGTGTCGAAGGTGCGGACGATCGCCTCGGGCAGCGCCAGCGGCAGGGGTGGCGTCGCTGGCGCTGCCCGGGTGGGAACTCCCTCGACCGGGGGAGCGGCGAGGTTCTCCCAGCGCATGACCAGTATCCGAACACACGTTCTAGTCGGGTGCAAGTGACTCGCCGGACACCCGAGTGTGGATCGCCTGCTGCGGGGGGAGGATGGAGGCATGTCGACCTTCGTCTACGACGGGGACTGCGCCTTCTGCACCCGCTGCGCGGAGTTCATCGAGCGTCGTATCCCGACCGCCGCCCGGGTGGTGCCCTGGCAGTTCGCCGACCTCGACCAGCTCGGGCTGACCGAGGCGCAGTGCGAGGAGGCGGTGCAGTGGGTCGGCGCCGACGGCAGCCGGGCCGCCGGTCCGGACGCCATCGCCGCGCTGCTCGCCAGCAGTGGCCGGGGGTGGCGGATCGCCGGAGCCGGGCTACGGTTCCCGCCGGTACGCGCCGCCGCCTGGCCGGTCTACCGCCTGGTGGCCCGCAACCGGCACCGGATGCCCGGCGGCACGGCCGCCTGCTCACTGCCCCAGGAGACCCGGAACCGCCTCTACGGCTCCTCCGGCGGCTGACCACCGCCATCCGCCGCGACACCCGGTACGGGGCGAACCGGCCCGCCGACCGGGCGGCCTGCCCCCTCCGGTCAGGACGGTGCCGGGTCCGGCGCCGGGGTGTCGTCACCGTCCCGGGTGTCCGCCGGGGTGCGGGCGCCCGCCGGTGGCTCCGGGGCGAGGTCGCTCCGCGCCGACCTGCGGGCCAGTAGGCGTCGCAGGGCGACCACCGGGCGGACCTTCTCCAGCGGCAGGAAGCTGGTCATGGCGACCAGGTGTGGTGCGAACGAGATGGTGATGGTCGCGATCGTCACCAGGTGGAACGAGTAGAAGAACGCGACCGTGGCGAGCCGCCAGCGCTCGGGCAGTACGAAGACCACTGGGCTGAGCAGTTCGAAGGCGAGGATGCCGAACTGGGCGACGAGCAGCAGGTGAGGGACCTGCGCGATCAGGTCGGCCAGGTCGGTGCCCCGCCGGATGATCGCCTTGGCGAGTACCGAGCCGGTCGCCCAATCCAGGCCGCCGAAGCGGAACTTCGCCCAGGCGGCGAGGAAGTAGGTGCAGATCACCGAGATCTGGGTGACCCGCAGGGCCCAGCCGCCCGCTTCGGTCCTGGTCTGGTCACCGTGTCTTGCCCGGCCGGCGGTGGGTAGCACGGCCAGCGCGACGAGCAGGGCGAACCGGTCGTGGTCGACCTTGCCGTAGCTCATCGCGATGATCATCCACTCGAAGTAGAGCGCGAAGACCGTCCAGCCGAGCAGTCGGTGGGCCCGTCCGGTGGCGGCGAGCAGGGCCAGCGACAGCAGGGCCCAGAAGATCACGCTCACCCACGCCGAGGTGGGGGTGGGCAGCGGCAGGACGCGTCCGATGAAGAGTGGTTGGTAGAGGTTGCCGGGCACGTCGACGCGGTCGCGTACCCAGGGGGTGAAGACGACCAGGTCGGCGGCGACGAAGAGGTAGACCAGCGTGCGGAACGCGGCGACCCGACCGCGTGGCACCGCCTCGGTGAGCCAGCGGGTCATCGGGTGACCTGCCAGCTGACGACGGTTTCGTCGACCCAGCGGCCGGTGGGTCGACGGTCGGTGATGTCATGCCACCGGATCACGATCCGGACCTCGGTCAGTTCCGGTGCGTCGGGATGCCGCCGGCCGTACGCCTCGGCGACCTCGCGTAACCGGCTCGGGTCGGCGACGTACCGGCTCTGCTGGCCTTCGATCTCGGCCCGGCGGATGCCGGTCGCCCGCTCGCCGAGGTCGACGAGGTTGCCGTTGCGGTCGACCCCTTCCACCCGGGTGTCCGGGGCGTCGGCGTCGGCCGGATCGGAGGTGGAGTACATCCGGAACGGGCCGAACGGGAAGTGGTCGTCCGCGCCCCAGACCGTGCCGGCCAGCAGGACTGCGAGGCCGAGGGCCGTCACCGCCACCCGGACCGTGCGGCCACGGCTCGTCAACGCATCCATCGCGTGCTGAAGATACGGCACGGCAGTTCGCCGGAACGTGCCGACTGGCGGGCCGTGTCCTAGCTGTGACGGCCCCGACACCACGACGGCCGGGCCCCGATCGGGCCGGCCGTCGTATGTGGGTCAGTGCTTGTGCTCGGCGAGCTTCTTGCGTACGTCGTCCATGTCGAGCGCCCGGACCTGCTCGATGAGGTTCTCCAGCGCCGACTCCGGCAGCGCGCCGGGCTGAGCGAAGACGATCACCCCGTCGCGGATGGCCATGATCGTCGGGATGGACCGGATGTCGAACTTGGCGGCGAGTTCCTGCTGCGCCTCGGTGTCGACCTTGCCGAAGGTGATGTCCGCGTGCTTGTCGGACGATCGCTCGTAGACCGGAGCGAACCGCTTGCAGGGGCCGCACCAGTCTGCCCAGAAGTCCACCAGCACGATGCCGTTGGCCTCGGTCACCTGGTCGAAGTTAGCCGTGGTCAGCTCGACGGTTGCCATGTGAGTCTCTCCGATCACGCGGAACAGCTATGTCTGGTGGAACTCGGGCGTACCTCATCGCATTCCCGGCGTGCTGCCACCGTAACCCTGGTCGCGGTGCCCCGTGGGGCGTTTGTCCGCATCGACCGTCGTCGGTCTCCCAAGGCGTTCGCATGTCGCACATGCATGTCGCATTTGCGTAACCGCCCGTAATGGGAGCGTTTCCAATGAGATCAACGGCTTGACCCGGTACTACGCAAGAATTTCGGCACTGACTAGCGAGGATTCGACCTGCGGAGATCGCTTAGGGGCCGATGATCGCTTACCCAGAGTGATGTAACAAAAAGGTAAATGTGACCTCGGTCTCTGTGCTGCCGGACGGGCGTACGGCAGAATCTTGAGGCATCAGAGCGTGGGCGGCGGGTGCCGGGGAGGGCCCCGCCGCTCATTGCGTCCGGCCTCGGTTTCACCCACGCCGGGAGCGCACCCGATCGCTCGCCCACCTGCTGAACAGCCGACCCGCCGGCCCTGCGGCGGTGTGACTTTTCGGCCGCCGCCCCGCCCCGCGACACGCCTTAACCTTCGATAAGGCATGCTGTGCCGAACTCCGTCGCCTCCCGTCGAAGGGGACCAGGATGCAGTTCGGCCGCTACTACGAGGAGTTCGAGGTCGGCGCGGTCTACCGGCACTGGCCGGGCAAGACGGTCACCGAGTACGACGACCACCTCTTCTGCCTGCTGACCATGAATCACCATCCGCTGCACATGGATGCGCACTACGCCGAGACGGCGAGCCAGTTCAAGCGCAACGTCGTGGTCGGCAACTACATCTACTCGCTCCTGCTCGGGATGTCGGTGCCGGACGTCAGCGGCAAGGCCATCGCGAACCTGGAGATCGAGTCTCTGCGGCACGTCGCACCCACCTTCCACGGCGACACGATCTACGGCGAGACGACCGTGCTGGACAAGCGGGAGTCCGCCTCCAAGCCGGATCGGGGCGTGGTCGCCGTGGAGACGCGCGGCTACAACCAGGACGGCACCCTGGTGTGTGTCTTCCGGCGCAAGGTGATGGTCCCCAAACGGGAGTACGCGGCGGCAGCCGTCCCGGACGGCGTCGACCCCGAGCGGCCCAGCTTCCCCGAGCCCCGCTGACCCGTACCGGCGGCGCCCGGTTCGCCTGATCGAACGCCGCCCGTACGGTCGCGCGAGGCGCGCCGGGGCGGGTTCCCACCGGAGGGGTTCGGTCCCGGTTCCGGGCGCATATGCTGGCGCCGGAGGTCCCGCCATGAGCGAGCGAATCACCACCGCCACCGCCTATTCCGCCACGGAGTGGGACCTGCTCACGAGCCTGCCCGGGCGGGTGATCGTGGCGGCTGCCCAGCCCGACCCCGGACGCCCGCACCGGAGCGTGGCGGCCGGCCTGGCCGGGTTGGACGCGGTGGCGGCCGGGCGGGCCTTCGACAGCGATCTGGTCCGGGCGGTGGTGGCCGCGATCTACGCCCGGCACGACGGCGCGGCCCCGACCGTGATCCAACTCACCGACCTGGTGGACGTGCTCGCCGCCTGCCGGGCCGTCGTCCGGGTGCTCGATCGCCACGCCGATCCCGCCGACTCGGCGGCCTATCGGCAGTGGGTGCAGTCGGTGGCCGCCCGGGTCTGTCGTACCGCCTCCTCGACCATGCCCGGCGGTGCGCTGGCTCCCGCCGACCGCCGCCTGCTCGACCGGCTCGGCGGCGCGCTCGCGCTGCGCTGACCGCTCGTCGGCCCGGCCGGGACGCCGCCCGTGGGGTCGAGCGGGCGTGGCCGGACCGGTGGCGGGCCACGGAGGCGGTACGGGCGGCGGGGCGTAACCTGCGTGACCGTGACCGGTGAGCAGCTCGAAGTCGGCGTGGGGCCGTGGCCCGGGGAACCGCCGACGGATCCCCGCTACGACCCGGAGCTGCTCGCCACCGGGGACCGGCGCAACGTGGTCGACCGCTACCGCTATTGGCGGCGCGAGGCGATCGTCGCCGACCTGGACCGGCGGCGGCACGACTTCCACGTGGCGATCGAGAACTGGCAGCACGACCTCAACATCGGCACGGTGGTCCGCAACGCCAACGCGTTCCTCGCGGCCGAGGTGCACATCGTGGGTCGGCGGCGCTGGAACCGGCGCGGTGCCATGGTCACCGACCGCTACCAGCACGTACGCCACCACGAGACGATCGACCAGTTGGTCGCCTGGGCGGCGGAGGACAACCTGCCGCTGGTCGGCATCGACAACCTGCCCGGCTGTCGGCCCCTGGAGACCGCGACGTTGCCACGACGGTGCGTCCTGCTGTTCGGGCAGGAGGGGCCAGGGCTGTCCGAGGCCGCCCACGCCGCGTGCGACCAGATCTTCTCCATCGCCCAGTACGGCTCGACCTGCTCGATCAACGCGGGGGTGGCGAGCGGAATCGCCATGCACGCCTGGATCCGGGCCCACGCCGGACCGCCTCCCACCTGACCCACCCTGCCGGTGGTGGGGCCGGGCGGGTGAATGGGGCGGCTCGGCTTGACGCGGGGCGGCCACGGGGTGACGGTGGAGTGGTGACGGTTGCGGTGAGTTGTCCGAGATGTGGTGGGTCGGTCCGATCCCCGGACCTGATGCACGCCGAATCTCGCTGCCCCGACTGCGGGCCGGTCGCTCCGCTGCACGTGCCGGAGCGCATCGGGGCGGAGATCGTGGCCAGCGTGGTCGATCTCATCCAGACCGCCGCCCGTCCGGCGCAGCCGACGGTTCCGCTGTGGTGCCCGTGGCCGCTGCCTCCGGGTTGGACCGCGACCGGCGTGGCGTGGGCGGGCGACGATCGACTCGGCGTGCGGGCCACGGCGGTCGCCTGCGCCGGGCCCGCGCCGCTGGGTGGTGGACCGGCGGATCTCATCTTCGTGGCCGAGGAACCCGGAGTCGGCCTGGGCGCGCGATACGCCGGAGTGTCCGGCCCGGACGCTGGACCGGAGCTGGCCGAGGCGTTGGCCGATCCGGGTCCGGGACATCCCGGCCATGTCGGACGAGCCGGGATCAGAGTGGCCGGTCACCCTACTCCACTGTGGTTGGTGAACTCACTGTCGGATCGAAGCGCGTACGCCGGCGAGGCTCTGGGAATGTGGCTCTATGCGATAGCCTGGCCGGCGAGTGCGGGGCATCTGCTCGCGGAGGACGTGCTACTGCACGACCTGGTCGAGTGGACGCCACCCGAACTCGTGTACGGCGCCCCATCTCCGTACCTGCACGGGAAGGCTTGACAAGTCTCCCGGAATGTCGGAGAACGGACGCAGATATTCACGGTAAGACACCACGCTGATACTCTGGGTGCCGCTGCGGTTATGGGACCCGGCGCCGCGCGAGAGGATGGCCCGCCATGGTCAAGAAGGTCCTCACCTGGGCCGGAATCGCATTCTTGATCTTTTTCGTCGCCTATCGGCCCAATTCCGCGGCGGATGTGTTCAAGTCGCTGGGTGGCGGCATCATGGACATCGCCCAGGGCTTCGGCGACTTCTTCACCTCACTGGTCGCTTAGCCGCCGATGGGAAGCCCCTCCGGCCCACCCTTCGATCCCGACGACCCTGACTGGGCCCGCCGGGAACACGACACGGAGCCGATTCCCCGGATCGACCCCGACGACGGACCGGGCTACGGCTCCGGTGCCCGCCTCTCCGACGGTCCGGCCTTCTCCGACGACGCCGGCTACGGCGACGGCCCGGGGTATGCCGGCGAGGGCCGGGCGTGGGTGCGCGATCCGGAGGCCGGTTATCAGCCGCCGGAGATCTCCGAGGAGGAGCTGGCCGGTCTGCGTGCCGACGCCAGTGGTGCCACCCCTCGCCGGGTGCTGCCGCTGGAGGACGAACCCAGCTCGCTGGTCGCCAGATATCTCTTCCCGACCGAGCGGTATCGGGGCGAGTGGAAGCGGCACTGGATCCACCTCGCCACGCCGATCATCGTCGGCGTCGCCGCCACCTTCGTGCTCGGCTACCTCTCCGGCTTCCTCGCCGGGCAGGACGTCGGTGCACTCACCACCATCGCGGTGCTGCTCTGGTTCGCGGTGATGGGCTGGGTGGCGTGGCGGGTCGCCGACTGGTGGTACGACCGGTTCATCCTGACCAACAAACGGGTCATGGTGGTCAACGGCATCATCACCCGCCGGGTGGCCATGATGCCGCTGGTCCGGGTGACCGACATGAAGTACGAGCAGACCCCGGCGGGGCGGGCGCTCAACTACGGCACCTTCGTGCTGGAGTCCGCTGGCCAGGAGCAGGCGCTCCGCGAGGTCAAGAACCTGCCCAACCCCAACGAGCTCTATCTACGCGTCGTCGAGGAGATGTACGAGCCGCAGGCGGTCGAGGCCCGGTTGGGCAAGGAACAGGACGAGGCCAAGGCCGACGACGGGGCCTGACGGTTTTTGACCGAACATCGGAGGTATTGCGCACCTTTCGTCCTCGACCCGCTGGTCACGCTGTGGCAGGCTGCGGCGGGAACAGGCACGGAGGTGGTGTGTGGCCAGCAGTGATCCGCTGGAGGAGGAGTTCCGCGACTTCGTCGCGGCCCGCTCTGGCGCCCTGCTGCGCACCGCTTACCTGCTCACCGGAGACTGGGGCACCGCGGAGGATCTTGTCCAGACCGCGCTGACCAAGACGTACCTGGCGTGGAAGCGGTTGGGCGGGATCGAGGCGATCGAGCCGTACGCCCGACGTGTCATGGTCAACACCTCGACCAGTTGGTGGCGGCGTCGCTGGCACGGCGAACGTCCGACCGAGGTGCTGCCCGAACACGCCGCCGTCGACGAGATCGACCAGCAGCTGGACCGGGACGTGCTCTGGCGGCACCTGCGGGCGCTGCCCGCCCGGCAGCGTGCGGTGCTGGTGCTGCGTTTCTACGAGGACATGTCGGAGGCGCAGACCGCCGCCCTGCTGGAGATCTCACCCGGCACCGTGAAGAGTCAGACCTCCCGGGCGCTGGCCACGCTGCGTCGACGCATCGGCTCGGAGGGTGCCCTCGGCCTGCGCGCCGACGGCGCGCAGTCACCCGAGCAGCCGCCTGCCGGAAGGCCGGAGCGGTCCAGCGGCGGGCGTCCGCAGCCGGAGGGAGGCGCTCGGCGCGGGAAGGTGACTCGGCAACGGGCGGACCGGACGCCCAGCGGCGGGGTCGTCCCGCCCAGGGAGACCGGCTCCGGCCAGGTGACGGCCGCCCGCGACATGCCCTCTGGGCTCGGCGAGCCGACCCCGGCCATGCCCTCCGGGCTCGGCGAGCCGACCCCGGCCCAGAGCGGCGGGCGGGACGACGCGACGGGATCGGTGGCGCAGCCGGACAGCGCGCTGGTCGGAGAGCGGCGGTGAACCGGAAACCCCCAGCTCATGACAACCAGAGCTGGTCCCCGGATCGTTCAATGGACGTGCCATCCAAGGAGTTGGAGGACGCCCTCAGGGAGCTGCTGTCCCAGCGGGCGGACCTGCCGCGTCCGGTGACCGCTGACCCGGCGGGGGTGGCGATCCGACGTGCCAACCGCATCCAACGTCGCCGTACGTTGACCGGCATGGGTCTCGCCGTGGCGACGGTCATGGCGGTCAGCGCGGTCGGCCTGCAACTGCGCGACGATCGACCGCCGACGGGCGGCACGGTGGTGATCAGCGACCCGGACCAACCACTGCTCGTCGAGCGGCCCATCCCGCCGCCCGAGCCGGCCACCACGACTCCGATCGCCGAGGTGGACCTGCTGATCGACGGGTTGATCGCCACCGCACAGGGCCGCCGGGTGCCGCTGCTCGGCACCGGCGAGGTGGAACGGGCGCATCGACTCACCGACGGCCGTGGTTGGCTGGCCGTCGGCGTGCCGACCCTGGCCGGACGCTCACTGTGGGCGGTCGCCGGGGACGGTGCCGCGCAGGCGCTCCTGGCCGGTGCCGACGAGATCGTGCTGGACCCGCAGGGGCGACAGGTCGCCTGGAAACAGGGCACGGTGCTGGCCGCAGCGAAGATCGTCAACGGCGAACTGGACACCGTCGTGCGGGCCGAGGCACCGGCCGAGGCGGTGCCGGTGCGGTTCGTCGGCGATGCCGTGCTGGTCAGGCTCGCGCCCGACCGTCCCGGGCACGTGCTGTGGCCACCGCGACCCGGGACCCTGGGTCCGGGCGGTGACCGGGCCAGCACCCACATCTTCGGTGCGCTGCCCGACGGCCGGTTGGTCGCTACGGTCATCCCAGGCACCGGTACCGGCACCGGCACTTGCCTGACGCTGCTCGACCCGGCCCGGGATCTCGCACCCGCCACGCCGGAATGCGGGCCGCAGCTGCCCGGCGACGGCCCCGGCGCGGTGTCACCGGACGGGCGCTGGTTGCTGGTCAACGGGCCGTCGGCGGGTGAGGAGTCGGCGCTGCTGGTGGACCTGGCGAAGCTCGACGCCTCCGGGGTGCGACCGGCCGGGCCGGCGATGACCGGCACCGTGGTCTGGAGTACGCCCGACACGGCCCACTACGCCGACGCCGACGGTCGGCTGGTGCGGGTCGCCGTCGACCAGGTGACCGAGGGCCGTCGTGCCGCACCGACCGCCCTGCCCGGCCTCCCGGACGGCGCGTCGCCGGTGGTGGTGAGCGGTGGCTGACCGGGCACCGGGTGGCAGCGGACGATGAGTACCCGCATCGACCTGCACACGCACTCCACGGCCAGCGACGGCACTCTCGACCCGGCCGAGCTGGTCCGCGCCGCCGCCGCAGCGGGGCTGGACGTCGTCGCGATCACCGACCACGACACCACCGACGGCTGGGAGCCCGCGCTGCGTGCGCTGCCGTCCGGGCTGCGGCTGGTCCGTGGCGCGGAACTCTCCTGCCGTTGGGACGGTGAGCAGCCTCCGGTGTCGCTGCACATGCTGGCGTACCTCTTCGATCCGGAGCATCCGGAACTGGTCGCCGAGCTGACCCGGTTGCGGGCCTCGCGGCTGGCCCGGGGAGAACGGATCGTGGACCTGCTGCGTGCCGACGGCATCGATGTGGACTGGACCCAGATCCTGGCGCTGGCCGGCGACGCGACGGTGGGCCGACCGCACATCGCCCAGGCGCTCATCCGGGCCGGTCTGGTCGCCACCACCACCGAGGCGTTCGGGCCGGACTGGCTGGGGAAGCGGTACCGGCTACCCAAGGACGACATCGACGTGTTCCGGGCCGTACGGCTGATCCGGGCGGCCGGAGGTGTGGCGGTGTTCGCTCACCCCCGGGCCAGCCGTCGCGGTCGGACCGTGCCGGACGAGCTGATCGCCGAGCTGGCCGCAGCGGGCCTGGTCGGCCTGGAGGCCGATCACGAGGACCATTCGCCCGCCGAACGCGCCCACGTGCGTGGCCTCGCCGCCGAGCTGGGCCTGCTGGTGACCGGCTCGTCGGACTTCCACGGCAGTCACAAGACGGTACGGCTGGGTGCCTTCACCACCAGCGTCGAGGCGTACGAGCGGATCGTGGCCGCCTCCTCCGGGGTGACCGAGGTCGCTTCGGGCTGACCTGGCGCTCGACGCCGACGGCCGCGGCTACGGTGACCGGGTGGATCTCAAGCTGTTCGGCGAGGTCTTCGTGACCCTGTTGGTGATCGTCGACCCGCCCGGCATGATGCCGATCTTCCTGGCGTTGACCGGCCCGTTGTCGGCGCGGGAGCGGCACCGAGCCGCCTGGCAGGCCGTCGCGCTGGCGCTCGGGGTCATCGTGATCTTCGCGGTGGCGGGTCAGACGCTGCTCGCCTACCTGCACGTCGACCTGCCGGCGTTGCAGGCGGCCGGTGGGCTGCTGCTGATCCTGGTGGCGCTGGAACTGCTCACCGGCAAGACCGACGACCCGACCAAACAGGCCACCGCCAACATCGCCCTGGTGCCGCTGGGTACCCCGTTGCTGGCCGGGCCCGGCGCGATCGTGGCGACGATGCTCTTCGTCCAGCGGGCCGACGGGCCGACCGACTTCTCCGCCATCGCCGCCGCGATCGTCGCGGTGATGCTCACCGTCTGGATCGTGCTGCGGTTCTCCGGAGGCATCGTGAAGGTCCTGCGTCCGGGTGGGATCGAGGTGCTCACCCGGATCGCCGGTCTGCTGCTGGCGGCGATCGCCGTACAGCTCATCGCGGACGCGATCGCGGCGTTCGTGACGCAGTACAACGGCGGCGGCTGACCGGCTCGTCTGGTCTGTCGGGGGTGGATGGCAGGATCAGGTCGTGCGACGAGCCTCCCCAGCCGGACGACCCGCCGCCGGTGGCCGCCCGCCCCGGCCCCGCGACGCGCAGCCCGAGCAGCTCGGCTTCGAAGGAATGCCGGAGCGCCTGTTCGTCTGCACCCCGAGTCGCCTCGGTGCGTACGCCGACTGTCCCCGGCGCTACCGCTACTCCTACGTCGACCGTCCGGCACCGCCGAAGGGCCCGCCCTGGGCGCACAACTCGCTCGGCGCCAGCGTGCACACCGCGTTGAAGAACTGGTTCGCGCTGCCCGCCGACCGGCGTCGCCCGGAGGCGCTGGCCGCCCTGCTCAAGGGCACCTGGGTGCGGGAGGGCTACCGCGACGACGAGCAGGAGCGCGCGGCCTACCGGCGGGCCCTCGGCTGGCTGGAGGCGTACGTGGGCGGGTTGGATCCGGCCGACGAGCCGATCGGGGTGGAACGGGTGGTCGCGGTGAAGACCGGAGTGTTGGCCTTCAACGGCCGCGCCGACCGGATCGACTCCCGGCCCGGTCAGCAAGGGCCCGAGCTAATCATCGTCGACTACAAGACCGGCCGCAGCGGGCTCGACAGCGACGACGCGCGCGGGTCGCAGGCGCTGGCGCTGTACGCGTACGCGGCCGAGCGGGTGTTCCGGCGGCCGTGCCGCCGGGTCGAGTTGCACCACCTGCCGAGCGGCACCGTGGCGGCGCACGAGCACACCGCCGAGTCGCTGGCGCGGCAGGTGACCCGCGCCGAGGAGACCGCCCGCGACATCATGGCCGCCGAACGTTCGGTCGCCGACGGTGCCGATCCGGACGACGCCTTTCCGACCAACCCCGGCGCGCTCTGCTCCTGGTGCGACTATCGGCGCGACTGCCCGGCCGGTTCCGCGCTGCCGGGCAAGGATCCGTGGGCCGCGGTGGAACGATTCGCCGAGCCGTCCGCGGAGCGGGACTGACCGACCGTCAGCCGGTGGTGGCGGCGGTCGAGGTCAGCCGGGCCGCGCGTTCCTTGGCAGCGCGCTGCATGGGGCCTTCCCGCCAGTCGCGCGGCAGGGCGGTGAGGGCGAGCCGCAACGCACGTACCGTCACGTCGGCCGACAGCGCGGTGGTGGGCAGACCCAGCCCGCCGTAGAGCCGCCGCGCCCAGGACGGCAGCAGGGCGAGCGCGGTGCCGGCGATGCCCAGGTACGCCCACCGGGGCGGGCCGAGGTTCAGCCCGATCCGCGCCGGCAGGCTGAGCTTCCACGGCAGGGGCGGGGCGGTCAGGAACAGGGCGGTCTCGGCGGCCTCCCGGGTCATCCGCAACTCGGGTCGGATCCGCCGGTAGTAGTCGGCGACCTCGGCGGCGGTGCCGGGAACGGTCTCCGGGTCCAGCCCGACGAGGGCGGCGGTCCGCCGCTGTTCGGTGTAGTAGCGATCGATCTCGTCGGCGTCCAGCGGTACACCGGCCCGCCGCGCCGTGTCGAGGAACGACTCCACCTCGGTGACGTGGACCCAGCGAAGCAGGGCCGGCTCGTCGATCCGGAATCGGGTGCCGGTCTCCGGATCGACAGCGGTCATCCGGGCGTGCAATCGGCGTAGCCGCTCTCCGGCCCGCTCCGCCTCGGCGGTGGTGCCGTAGACGGTGGTCCCCACGTACTCGGCGGTGCGGATCAGGCGCCCCCAGGCGTCCTGACGGTAGTTGCTGTTCTGCGCCACACCGGCCATGGCCCGGGGGTGCAACGCCTGCAGGTAGAGCGACCGCAGCCCGGCGACGAACAGGATCGGTTCCTGGTGCAGCTTCCAGGTGACCGAACCGGGACCGAACAGGCCGACGTCGACGGTATCCACCCGTCAAGGGTGCCACGCCGGCTCAGTGAACCGGCCCGCTGCGGTCTGCGTGTGGAGCAGCAGGGCGTTGGGCGATCAAACTTTGGCCCGTACGCTGACATTCACGATCACCTTCGGAGGTGCCGATGTTCGAGAAGGCGCTGGGCCTGCCCCTACACGTGCTGGTCGTCCACGCGGTCGTCGTCCTCGTGCCGCTGCTGGTGCTGCTCGCTGTCGCGTACATCGTGCTGCCCCGGTTCCGGGCCCGGCTGGACTGGGCGGTGGCGGCGCTGGCGGTGGTCACCCCGATCACCGCGTGGGTCGCGGCGAGGTCCGGTGAGGCGCTGGAGGCCCGGCAGATCGAGCGGGGCTTCTCCGGCGAGATTCTCGACAAGATCACCGATCATGCGGCGCACGGCGAGATGCTGTTCCGCATCACGCTGGCGCTCGGCCTGGTGGTCATCCTGTTGCTGGTCGCCAACAGCGGTCACTCCCGGGTGCCGAAGCTGCCCGGCTGGGTGCCCGTGGTGCTCTCCGTCGCGGCGGTGGGGTTGGGCGTGGCTGCCCTCGTCTACGTCTGGCTCACCGGGCACTCCGGTGCCGAGATGGTGTGGGGCAACACCTTCGAATAGACCGACCGCCGGGTCGACCGTTCAGAACAGCAGCCGGGTGCAGAGCAGACAGGTCAGCACCACCAGGACGGCACCGGCGATCGCACCGACGGTCCAGGTGACCCGCTGCGCCCGTTGTTCCTGCGCGTCCAGGTCGATCATGTCCTGGGCCGGTAACTGGCGCGGTGGTGCCGGTCGCAGGTGCACCGGGGGCCGCCAGCCCGGTGGCGGTGCGGTGGTGGGTGGCGGGCCGGTATACCCGCCGTCGGGTGCGGACCGACCCGGGGACGTGGGCTGACTGACGTCGGCCGGGGTGCCCTGCACCGACGGGTCGGCGGGCGACCCGCTGGCGGACTCGGGCCGCCGCCACGGATCGTCTGGGTCCAGGCCGGGTCGGGGGGTCGTCACGCCGTCCGACGCTACCAACCACCCCGTCGCCACGCTGTCAGGCCGCGCCCGAACCGGTCATGGTCAGGTGCGGCCCCGGGACGTCGCTCGGACTCCGAGGGCTGACGGCTGCGTTAGTCTTGCCGCTCGTGAGCGAACCGCATGGCCCGAGGGATGACGATCGCACGGTCGAGCTGACCGACGACTTCGTGGTGCTGCCGGAGCAGACCGCCGACGACACCGACCACGGCTGGGGTGAGCGGGCCGGCGGCAACGACGACTGGTTGCTCGGCGAGCGCCCGCCACATTGGGAGTGAGCACCCGCCGAGCGATCCTGAGCCGGTCGGAGAGCGACCTCGCTGCGACGATCAGGTCAGGAGGAGCTGGCCGTGGCCGACGCCTTGCTCGTGCCGCCGGAGGACCCTCCCGACGAGCCCCCGGACGACCCGCTGCCGGAACCGGACGAGGCGGAGGCGGACGAGGTGGAGCTGGTCGACGACGAGTTCGACCCGGTCGAGCTTGAGGTCGAGGATTCCGACTTGCCGTTCGAACCGCTGGCCACGGTGTCCGAGCCGGAGGAGCGGGAGTCGGTGCGGTAGAAGCCCGAGCCCTTGAAGACGATGCCGACCGAGTTGAACAGCTTGCGCAGTCGTCCCTCGCACGCCGGGCAGTCGGTCAGCGGCTCGTCAGAGAAGGACTGCACCGCCTCGAGCTGATGACCGCACGCGGTGCAGGCGTACTGGTACGTGGGCACGTTCTCCTCCGGATCTGACACGGCCGATTGGCACTCGACGTATTCGAGTGCCAATGGTGCGTCATCGCCCCCCGGTTCGTCCAGCGGAAGTGTGTGGCACGACACCCGAGATGGCCGTCAGCCCGTGCTCCGGGGTGACCACCGCACGCACCGGCCGGTCGTGCGGCTCGGCGGGCAACTCCTCCAGCAGCTCGCCGTCGTGCAGCGGCACCACCGTGAGCGCGGTCGCCGTCACCCGTGCCAGGGCCCGATCGTACGAACCGCCGCCGCGTCCCAGGCGGATGCCCCGGCGGTCCACCGCCAGCGCCGGCACCACCACCAGCTCGGCGGTGGCCACTGCGGTCACCCCCAGCCGGGGCCCGACCGGCTCGCGGATGCCGCGTCCGGCGGCGACCATCGCCTGCGGCCCGTCCCACGCGGCCCAGTCCAGGTCGAGATCATCGCGGAGCACCGGCAGCAGTAGGTCCGCACCGGGGGGCAGCGCGGCGGCGAGCACCGCCGGCAGGTCCGGGCCACCCGGTTCCCCGCCGACCGGGACGTACGCGGCCAGCCGCCCCGGCCGCAGCCGGCGGACCAGGGAGGACAGCTCGGCCTGGACCCGCGCTGCGGCGGTGGCGCGCTCGGCCTCGGTGCGGGCGCGGCGGTTCGCGAGCAGCCTGATCCGAGCGGTCTGCTTCGCGTCATGCGTCACTTCCGCTCCTTCCGCAAATTCCGGCACGCAACACTCCTCACGCAACGTTTGTCTAGCCGTCGCTCTGTGTCAGCATCGCAAGCGACGGTCGCGCAACTTCCGGGGGGAAGGGGAAGCGTTGACGCTACGCGGGCGGTTGACCGCAGCCTTCCTGGCGGTGGCGTTCGGCCCGGTCCTGCTCGGTGCCGTCTTCGTCGCCTCCACCGTAGCGGCGGTCGACCGCAGCCGCGCCACCGAGCGGTTGGCGGTGGCCGCCACCGCCGTGCGTACCTCGGTCGACGCGCTCTGCCAGCAACTGCGGGCCGCCGCCGACGCGGTCGCCGTCACCGCCGACCACGCCGGAACCGCCGCGCAGGTGGTCAGCCGGGGCCTGGCCACCGCGGTGCTCGTCACCGACGCGACCGGTCGGGTCAGTTACACCACCCCGAACCCACCCCCGCCGCCCTGGCGGGACTGCGCGACGCCGGAGCCACCCGGCGCGTCGGTCAGCGCCCTGGTGGTGCGGGTGCAGTTGCGCGACGCGGCCGGCTCGGCGCTGGGTACCGTCGCCGCCGCTCAGCCGGTCGACCCCGCCTTCGTCGCGCGACTCGCCGCGGTGACCGGGGTCGCGGTGACCCTGCTCGACGGGGCGATGCCCGTCCAGGTGGCCCACACCACCGAATCCGGCAACGGTCGGGACGCGGTGCTGGCTGCCGCCGCGTCACTGCGCGACGAGCGCGTCACCGGCACCATCGACGGGCGGTACGTGCGCCGAGCCGGCCCCGCTGCCGGGCAGCCGCTGCCGCTGGTGCTCTCCGTACCCAGCGACCAGCCACCCGGCCTGCACGCGGTGCTGGTCGGCGTGGTGCTGCTGGCCGCCCTGTTGGGCGTGGCCGTGGCCTGGCGACTGGCCCGGGTGACCACCCGGCCACTGGTGGAACTGGCCGTCGCGGCCGATCGCGTCGCCACCGGCGACCTCACCGTCCGGGTACCGGTACGCAGCGGCGACGAGATCGGTCGGTTGGCTGTCGCCTTCAACCGGATGACCCGCGAGACCGGCGGCTACCTGGCGGCGTTGACCAGCAGCCGGGACCAGTTGCGCGGCCACCTCGCGGTGCTCGGCGACACGCTGGCCAGCACCCACGACCTGCCCCGGATCCTGCGGCTGATCCTGCACAGCGCGCTCGCCGCGACCGGGGCGCGGGCGGGGGCCGTGCTCCTCACCGAGCAGGGTGAGCAGCTCGTCGCCCGGTGCAGCGAAGGGCTTGACGACCGGTGGCCCGGCACCGCGCCACTGCGGGTGCCGCTGGGCTGTGGGGTGGTCGGCGCGGTCGCGGCGACCGGCCAGCCGCGCCGGGGCCGGGCGGAACCGACGGGCTCCTCCTCGGACGAGCCACCCTGCCGGACGTACATCGCGGTGCCCTTCGCCGCCCCCGACGTCGCCGGAGCCGACGCGCCGGGCGCGACCCCGGCGGCCGGCCGCCCGGCGGAGGTGGTGCTCGGCGTGCTGGCCCTCTACGACCGCCTCGGCGGGGAGGAGTTCGACGACGACGACCTGGCCACCCTGCGCACCTTCGCCCGGCACGCGGCGGTCGCCGTGCACAACGTGCGGGTGCACGAGGAAGCGCAGCGGCTGTCGCTGACCGACCCGCTGACCGGGCTGTGGAACTACCGGTACCTCCGCGAGTCGCTGCGCCGGGAGGTGGAACGGGCCAGCCGGTTCGGCCGGATGGTCAGCGTCCTCGCCCTCGACCTGGACCGCTTCAAGACGGTCAACGACACGTACGGGCACGCGGCCGGGGACACCGTGCTGGCCGAGTTCGCCCGGCGGATACGCGGCGAGATCCGGGAGGTGGATCTGGCCTTCCGTCGCGGCGGGGAGGAGTTCGTGGTGCTGCTGCCGGAAACCGACGCCCGAGGCGCGGCCACCGTCGCCGAGCGGCTCGGCTCGGCCGTGCGGGACACCCCGGTGACGGTGGTGGGGCACGCCGGTGCCCGGGAGCCGATCCAGGTGACCGTCTCCATCGGCATCGCCGTCTTTCCCGACCACGCCGACACCGGACCGCAGGTGTTGGCGGCGGCCGACGAGGCGCTCTACGCCGCGAAAGCCGCGACCCGGGACACCTGGCGGTTGGCGATGCCTCGGGAGTCGTCACCGACCCGGGAGGTGCCGGTGTCGGTGGTGGCCCATAGCCCCGCCGACGGGCTGCCTCGGGCCGGCCTCGACGTACCGGCCGGTCCCGACACGCCGGACACCGGCGACCTGCCGGCCGGCTCCGACGCCGTCCAGCACAGCGGCGACCCGACTGCCGTGGCGGGTACCACCGGCACCGGCAGAACCGGTCCGACGGGCGGCGCGTCTTCTGGTCCTCACCCGCCGAGACATGCCGATGGCCGATAGTCTCGCGACATGTCGGAGCACTCAGCGAACCCCTCAGCGGCCGCAGTCACCGGCCGTCCCCGTGCCGTCAAAGCCGTCATCCCGGCAGCCGGCCTGGCCACCAGGTTCCTGCCTGCCACCAAGGCCGTCCCCAAGGAACTGCTGCCGGTCGTCGATCGGCCGGTGTTGCAGTACATCGTCGAGGAAGCCGCACAGGCCGGCATCAACGACGTGCTGCTGATCACCGGCCGGGGCAAGACATCGATGGTGGACCACTTCGACCGTCGCCCCGACCTGGAGGAACGACTCGCGGAGAAGCCCGACCTGCTCGCCGCCGTCAAGCGGACCGAGGAACTGGCGTCCATCTACACCTGCCGCCAGCCGGAGCAACTGGGTCTCGGGCACGCCGTCGGGTACGCCGAGTCCCACGTGGGCGACGAGCCCTTCGCGGTGCTGCTCGGCGACGAGTTCGTCAAACCCAGCGAGCCGCTGCTGCCGGCCATGCTGGAACTCCAGGCGCGTACGGGTGGGGTGGTGCTCGCCTTCTTCGAGGTCGACCCGGCGGAGACGAAGCGGTACGGGATCGCCTCCGTCGAGCCGGCCGAGTCCGAGCTGGCCGACATCGGCGAGGTCGTGAAGGTGACAGGCATGGTGGAGAAGCCGCAACCGGAGGAGGCGCCGAGCAACCTCGCCGTGCTCGGCCGGTACGTCCTGCCCGGCAAGATCTTCGACGCCATCCGCCGGACGAAGCCCGGCAGCGGCGGCGAGATCCAGTTGACCGACGCGATGGAGATCCTGCGTACCGAGGGCACACCGGTGCACGCGATCGTCTACCGAGGCACCCGCTACGACACCGGGATGCCGCTGGGCTACCTCCAGACCGTGGTCCAGATCGCCGCCGACCGTGAGGATCTGGGCAGCGAGTTCCGCAAGTGGCTGGTCGAGTTCGTCAACTCCGACGCGTCGGGCGGTCCGAATACATGACCACGACGGCCGACGCCGAGGCGGCCGAAAACGGGTTGACGCCGCTCGCCGACTACCTGGGCAGCGTGCTGCGCAGGTTGCGCGCGCTGCCTCCGCTCGACCTCGACCTCACCCAGGCGTACGGCAACGTCCTCGCCGAGGACGTGGTCGCCCCGCACTCGTTCCCGGCCTTCGACCAGGCGGCCGTGGACGGGTACGCGGCGCGCTGGGAGGACATCGCGGGTGGGGGCCGGGGCGCGGGGTACGTCCCGGCCCAGTCCAGTCGGCCAGGCGGACGCACCGTACGACTCAACGTCGTCGGTGACCTCGGTGCGGCGAGCTGGCGGCCGGTCCGCCTCACCCCGGGCTCGTGTTTCTCGGTGGCGGCCGGCGCGCCACTGCCGATCGGCGCGGACGTGGTCGTCCCGGTCGAGTGGACCGATCAGGGCATGGCGGCAGTGGAGATCTTCCGGGTCCCGAAGCGGGGGTACGGGGTCCGCCGGACGGGGGAGGAGGTGGCGGCCGGTGCGCTGCTCGCCCGCTCCGGCACCTACGTCTCGCCCGCGCTGGTGGCGGTGCTCGCCGCCACCGGCATCGGGCACGTGGTGGTGCGCCCGAGCCCCCGGGTGGTGATCGTGGCCACCGGAGACGAACTGGTCGACGTGGGTCGGGGCAGCCAACCGGGCCAGGTCGTGGACGCCAACTCGCACGCCCTGACGGCCGCGGCGGCGGAGGCGGGAGCGTTGGCGTACCGGGTGGGTATCTGTGACGACGACCCTGAGGGGCTGCGCGGGCTGCTGGAGGACCAGACCCTGCGCGCCGACCTGATCATCACTACCGGCGGCACCGGCACCGGGCCGGGCGACATGGTCCGCCGGATCCTGTCGCGTCGGGAGGGCAACCGCGCCGGCCCGGTCACCTTCACCGACGTGGCGCTCTATCCGGGTACCGCCCTCGGCTTCGGCACCGTCGGCGCCGAGGAGGTGCCGGTGGTCTGCCTGCCCGGCGACCCGGGGGCCGCGATGATCGGCTTCGAGGTGCTGGCCCGGCCGGCGATCAACCTGCTGGCCGGCGCGGAGCCGGTGTTCCGTCCCAGCGTACGGGCGCACCTGCTGGAAACCGTCTCCTCGCCGGCCGGACTGCGCGAGTTCCGGCCCGCGCACGTCGCCGAGCGGCGGGGCGGGGGTTACACTGTCCAACCGCTCAACGGCGGTCCGTTCACGCTTTCCGGCCTGGCAGAGGCGAACGGTCTTCTCGTCCTCGGCGAGCGGGTGACCGCTGCCGCCGCCGGCTCCACCGTCGACGTGTTGCTGCTGGACCGCCGCCGGTAACCGGCGACGCTCGGGAGTGGAGGTTCGGTGTTCCGACGAGCGCCTGGCTGGCCGGCGATGCTCTCCGACGGCCCGGTGCTGCTGCGTCCGTACCGGCGGTCGGACGCGACGGCCTGGTCGCAGGTGCGCCGAGCCAACCGGGAGTGGCTGGCCCCCTGGGAATCGTCGGCACCCGGTGACTGGGACGACCTGAACTCCCCGGCCACCTTCCGGTGGGTCTATCGCGACCAGCGACGCTCCGGGCGTACCGGTGAGGGGATGCCGTTCGCGGTCTGCCTGTACGAGGACGGGGAAGAACGGCTGGTCGGCCACATCAACGTGGGCAACATCGTGCGGCGGGCCTTCTGCTCCGGCTACGTCGGCTACTGGGTGGACCGGCGGGTCGCCGGCCGGGGTGTCATCCCGACCGCGTTGGCCCTGGTGGTCGACCACGCCTTCGGCCCGGGCGGGCTGCACCGGATCGAGGTGAACATCCGCCCCGAGAACGTGCCGTCCCGCCGGGTGGTGGAGAAGCTGGGCTTCCGCGAGGAGGCGTACCACGCGCGCTACATGCACATCGACGGTGCCTGGCGCGACCACATCGGCTACGCGATGACCAGCGAGGAGATCGCGGCCGAGGGCGGCCTGCTGGCCCGCTGGCACCGGCTGCGCGCCCGTACCCCGTGAGTCGTCCCACGTGCGGGATCGGCGCGGCGCGGCGGTTCCGGCGATGGTGACCCGTAACCTCAGGTAACTGCAAGCTGCGGCAGGCGCTGCCCGCCCCGCATGATTCACGTCGCCGACGCCGATCGGTGGAAGATCCTGCGGCGGTCGGCGTCTGCTCCGAATCTCTGGTGACGGGAGGGGTGAGGGTGCCGACCTCGGTGCTCCTCGCCGTCCTCGCCGCCGCCGGGCTGCTCGCCCTCGCTCCGGCGCTGGTTCGCCGGTACGACGCCGCCGAGCGGCTGGTGGCGGAGCGGGCGCAGTCGACGGCGCGGGTGCTCCAGCGCCGCCGACGCCGTCGCACTGTCCCCGGTCGGCGACCGATCAACCCCTCCCGTGCCCTGGTGATCACCCTCAGTGAGAGCCCTAGCTCCGGTGGCCTCGCCGCTCCGGTCTCCGGACCGCCCGCCCTGCGCCGCGCGGTTCCTCCTCAGCCCCGTCGCTCAGCTGACGACGGCCAATCATCCACGCGTCCCGCTGACGGAACCACTCGGGGCGCGGCCGGTGATCGCGCTGTTCCGCGCCGCTCCGGTCGGCCGAGCCGGTTACGTGCCGTACCGGCAGGAGGGGGTCGACCCCGACGTCGGCCCGACCGGCGGCACCACCACACCCCCGCCATCTACCGCCGCCGCCGGGTGCTCGCCGCGCTGGTGCTGCTCAACGCCGTCGAGCTGGTCGGTGTGCTGGTCGTCGGCCCAGGATTCTGGATCAGTTTCGCGGTCACCGCCACCCTGCTGATCGTGTACGTCGTACACCTGCGTGCCCGTGCGGTCGCCGACCGCCGCCGACGCCGGGCCCGGGCCCGCGAGGCCGCCTGGCTGGCGGCTCGTCAGGCCGAGGTACGCCGGGAACAGGCCCGCCGGGCCGCCGCCCGCCGGGAGGCGCAGCGCCGCCTGGCCGCCCAGCGAGAATCCGTCCGGCGCAACGCGATGGGCCTGGACCGCCCGGCCGACCTGCCGCAGGCCGCCAACGGCGGCTCGGTGTCCTACCGCCGGGCCGGTGGCCTACGCGGTCGCCCCTACGAAACCGGCCCCGGCTCCCACTCCGCCTAATCCCCGCCCCCTCGGCGCGCGCCGCGCGCCGAGGCGTGGGGAGGCGTGGGGAGGCGTGGGGAGGCGTGGGGAGGCGACAACTTCGGGGAAACTGCTGCCTCAGGCCGAGCTTGAGGCAGCAGTTTCCGGGAAACTGCGCGGATCTTGTGGAGCCGGGGTGGCGGGGTGGTTCGCGGCGGGAGCGCTCGACCTGTTAGCCTTGTCGCCGGCCCGCCCGGTGACAGCCGGGTGGGACCGACGCCGGTCGACCGGCGGAGGGGCTGTGGCGCAGACCGGTAGCGCACCTCGTTCGCATCGAGGGGGTCAGGGGTTCAAATCCCCTCAGCTCCACCCACACCATCAATGGCCAGCGGAAACGCTGGCCATTGATCATTTGGCACAGATCCGGCACAACTCAACCCAAAAACGCGGCCTCGAGCGTGCTTCAGATGTTCGGCCTTGGGTCATGACGCGGTGAGTCAGTATTTCCAGGTCGGCGATCTTGTGTTGTGGAATCCGTCCAGCACAGTCGCGCAACTGTTCGCCCGCATGACCGCAGCGATGGTGCTGATCGCTGGGCGCCCGTCAGGCGTCGGACCCGGCATCCGACGGGACGAGTACACCATCGACCCGGACGTCTTCGCGGCGTTCGTGGACGCCCTGACCGCGCAAGCCCAACCGGGAAGCGATTCCGCACGCTCTACACGCCGACGGCGAGCCGCCGAATTTGAGAGTCCTGTCGGAAGACTCACTCCCGGACATCGGGTCGGCTGTGGCGGTCGGTCGGTTCAGGCTCTGTCGCCCCAGCGTCGCGCTGGGCTGTGGGATGGCTGAGGTCGGAAAATCAGGTTGCCTGAGGGGCGACGGGTTTGAGTAGTGTTTGCGTCATGTCGAGCCCTGAGGCATCCAAGGTGGGGGCTTTCGGTCACGCCGTCAGCCCCCTGAACCACTGAGTTCCTAGGTCGCTGCCCAGCAGTCTGCGCTGCTGGGGCATGCGCATGCGCGCGTACGCCTGTTGGGGCGCTGGCCGCGGTGACGAGACGCCTTCCCTTCCTCTCGCTCACCTCGGAGTTGTCGATGCCTCTTCCGCTCTACCTGCTTGCCGTGGCGGTCTTCGCCATGGGTACCTCGGAGTTCATGCTCGCCGGCCTGGTGCCGGACATCGCCGCGAGCCTCGACGTGTCGGTCGGGGCTGCTGGGCTTCTGACCTCGGCGTTCGCCGTCGGCATGGTTGTCGGCGCGCCGTTGATGGCGTTGCTGGCGCGTCGCTGGCCTGCCCGGGCCAGCCTGTTGACCTTCGTGCTGGTCTTCGCCGTGGCCCATGTCGCGGGCGCTCTCACGACGAGTTTCGCGGTGCTGCTGGTCAGCCGCGTGATCGCGGCACTGGCCAACGCGGGCTTCCTGGCGGTGGCCCTGACCACGGCCGCGACGCTCGTCGCGGCTGATCAGAAAGGGCGCGCCCTGGCGGTGTTGCTCTCGGGTACGACGGTGGCCACCATCGCCGGAGTACCCGGCGGCGCGCTGCTCGGCGCGATGCTCGGCTGGCGGGCGACCTTCTGGGCGATCGCACTGCTCTGTCTGCCCGCTGCCCTCGGCGTCGTGAAGGGCATCCCCGCCCGCGTCGGTGGGACCGATCTGGACGGTGTGCCCACCTCGTCACTGTGGGAGGAGGTCGCCCAACTCACCAGGCCGAGGCTGGCCCTGGTCATGCTGCTCGGTGCCCTGGTCAACGCCGCGACCTTCGCCACGTTCACCTTCCTGGCGCCGATTGTGACCGACACCGCCGGGCTGGGCGAACTGTGGGTGTCGGTCGCCCTGGTGCTCTTCGGGGTCGGTTCCTTCGTCGGTGTCACCGTCGCGGGGCGGTTCTCCGATCGGCGTCCCGGGATCGTGATCGCAGTCGGTGGCCCGGCGCTGTTGCTCGGCTGGGTCGCGATGGCGAGCCTGGCCGCTCGGCCGATGGCGCTTCTGCCGCTGGTGTTCGTGCAGGGTGCGCTGTCGTTCGCGCTGGGCAGCACCCTGATCGCCAGGGTGCTGTACGAGGCGGCCGGCGCACCCACCATGGGTGGTTCGTATGCGACTGCGGCGCTCAACATCGGTGCTGCCGGCGGGCCTGTCCTGGCCGCAGCGGCTCTCGGCGCCGATTCCGGCGACCTCGGCCCGGTGTGGGTCAGCTCCACTTTGGTCGCAGTCGCGCTGCTCATCGCCCTACCGCTGCTGCGACTCGTCGCGCGGAGCCCCGAGCGGGCGGTGCTGGCCGGCTAGGCGAACTGTGGCGGCTCGGCGGCGACATCACGTGCCGCCGAGCCAGCCCAGGTCACCGACGGGTGGAACCGGCCGAGCAGCGCGGCCCGGGTGAGTTCGGCCTTGTTGCTCACGCCGAGCTTGGCGCGGATGCGTTTGACGTACGTGTCGACGGTGTTCGGGCTGAGGCCGAGCCGGGTCGCGATCTGCCAGTGGGTCAGGCCGTGCGAGATCTGCGTCAGCACCTGACTCTCCCGTTCGGACAGTGCGCGGCCGGGCGGGGAGTCGTCGACGTGGTCCGTCCCACCGAGGGTGCGTACCGCGTCGACGATCTGGTCGGCCGGCGCGTGCCGGTCGACCACCCCGAGGGCACCGGCGCGTAGGTAGGCCGTGCGGTCGTCGGCCGGGCCGCCGTCGAGCACGAGTACGCGTAGCCGCCGGGCGGCGTCGGCGATCGCGCCGACGCCGTCGGAGACCGGAAGCCCGTCGAGGTCGACGATGGCGGCCTCGGCTGAACCGGCCGGTTCCTCGGCGGGTGAGCGACGTACGCCCACGACCTCGACTCCGGCGGCGGCGAGCGTGTGGACGAGACCGATGGTGTAGATGGGAGAGCGGACGAGCAGATCGGTTCGGATCACGTATCACCTGCCTCGATGCCTGCTCCGGCTTATCTGGGTACAGGTGTCGCAGGGGCGGCGGCAAGCCGTACGAGTCGTCGCGGTCGCCGTTCATACGCCCGGCGCTGCCTGACGGCGGGGGTGATCGGTGGCATCATCGCCATCGTGACCCTCCCCGCACAGCAGAACGTGGGCCGGCTGCGCCAGCGGCAGGAGTGGCAGTTCTTCGCCACGACGTTCCGGGCGCGGCCGGGGCTCGCCGGGCTGTGGTGGGCGATCGTGCTGCTGCGTGGCGCGCTCCCGGCGGGCTTCGCGGTGGTGATGGGGTGGCTGATCGGGGCGATCGACGACGGCGCGCCGCTCACCGCTCCGCTGGTCGTCACCGGCGTGATCTTCCTGGGCATGCAGGTGCTCGGCCCGATCCACATGGCGCTGAGCCGTAACCTCGGTGACCAGACCGCCGCCTGGCTCTACGACCGGCTGACCGACTACTGCCTTGAGCCGCCTGGCCTCGGGCACCTGGAGAGCCCGGAGTTGGCCGCCGACCAGGCGGCAGCCCGGGACTTCGATCTCGGCCAGAGCGCGCCGCCGCTGCGGCTGGCGATGGGGTTCATCGCCGACGGCATCGTCTCCTTCGTCAGCGGTGTCGCCTGTGCGTTGGTGCTCTTCGGCTACGCCTGGTGGGCGCCACCGATCCTGGCCGGTTGCTGGTTGGCCACGCACTGGCTGCTGCGGGAGAGTGGGGTCTGGCGGGACCGCAACACCGATGTGGTGCGGCGAGCGCAGCAGGAGGCGGAATACCACTACCGGTTGGCCGTTGATCCCGCCCCGGCCAAGGAGATCCGCCTCTTCGGGCTGGCCGACTGGGTGCTGAATCGGTTCGTACTGCGTCGTCGCAGATTGCACGAACTTCAGTTCGAGGCCACCCGGCTGCGCGAGCGGTCGGTGTTGGCGAGCCTGGCCGTCGTGTTGGCAGGCAACCTGATCGTGTTCGGCGCGATCGGCCGGGACCTGGTCGGGGGCGGGCTCGCGCTCGGCGCGGCGGTGACGTTCGCCCAGGCGGCGATCGGGGCGGTCGCGATCGCGTTCGGTGGGCTCAACTGGTCGCTCGACTCGGCTGCCGCCCCGGTCGCCGCCGTGCTGCGGCTACACGCGCCGATGATGGCCGCCGGTGCGCTACCGGGCCCGCCTGGTTCGCTGACCCCGCAGCCCGTTTCGGGCAGCGGAGAGTTGCGGCTGCGCGGCGTGACCTTCAGCTATCCGGGCACCGACACGCCGGTGCTGCGCTCGCTGGACCTGACGGTGCCGGCCGGCTCGTCGGTGGCGATCGTCGGCCGTAACGGCGCCGGCAAGACGACACTGGCGAAGCTGATCTGCCGCCTCTACGACCCTGACGAGGGCAGCATCGAGTACGACGGCGTCGACATCCGACAGTTCGACGTCAGGCAGTGGCGCGAGCACATCTCGGCGGTGTTCCAGGACTACATCCGGTTCGAGTGGCCGCTCCGCGACAACGTCGCGCCGACCGGTGCGCCGGACAGTGCCGTGTCGGCGGCGTTGGCCGCAGCCGGGGCACATGGCCTGGCCGACCTCGACACCGTGTTGGCCAAGGGCTATCCGGGTGGCATCGACCTCTCCGGTGGCCAGTGGCAGCGCGTCGCGTTGGCCCGTACGTTGGTCGCGGTCCGTGGTGGTGCCGGGGTGGTGCTGCTCGACGAGCCGACCGCGCAGCTCGACGCCCGCGGCGAGTTGGAGATCTTCTCGCGGGTGCTGGCCGAGACCCGGGGCTGTACCACCGTGCTGATCTCCCATCGGTTCTCCACCGTCCGGATGGCCGACCTGATCTGCGTGGTCGAGGACGGCGCGGTGGTCGAGGCGGGCAGCCACGACGAGTTGATGCGGGCGAACGGGCGGTACCGCACCATGTTCGACCTACAGGCCCAGCGTTTCGACGACCCGCAGGAGGCCGGTGACGATGTCCTCGCCTGAGCGGGAGGTCCCACTGCCGCCGCCGTTGCGGTCGATGTGGCGGGTGTGCCGGTTCGGTCTACGCCACGAGCCCCGGTTGATGCTCGCCGCGCTGGGGATCGCGCTGCTGGCGGCGGTACCGGATGCGCTGTTCGCGCTCTGGCTGAAGCTGCTCAGCGACGGTGTGCAGACGGGTGACCGGCGATGGATCTACGCGGCGCTGATCGGTCTGGGTGCGTCCGCGGCGCTGACCTGGTTCCTGTCGGTGATCTCGGCTCGGGTACAGCGCCGGTTCCGCGATCGGGTGACGATCGAGCTGGAGTCGCACGTCGCCCGGCTACAGGCCCGGGTGTCCACCATCGCCCACCACGAACGGCCGGACTACCTCGACCGGCTGGCCGTGCTGCGGGACCAGGTCTTCGTGCTCGACCACATGTACCTGTCGGTGTTCACCACGCTGGGCTGGATCCTGCGGCTGGTCATCACCCTCGCGCTGCTCGCCTCGATCAGCCCGGTGTTGATCCTGCTGGCGGTGTTCGCCGTTCCGACCCTGGCCATGGCCGGCTGGCGTCCGGCTGTCGAGCAGGCCGCCCACGAGCAGGCCGCCGCCGCCGGGCGGCTGGCCCGGCACCTCTACGTCACCGCGACCACCGCCGGGCCGGCCAAGGAGGTACGGGTCAGCGGCGTCGGCCCACGGCTGAGCCGGGAGCGCCGCGCGGCCTGGGACAGGTGGTACGCGATTGTCGCCCGCCCCCGGAACAGGTCGGCGGTGTGGCACTCGTTCGCCTGGATCGTGTTCGGGCTGGGCTACGTGGGCGCCATCGCCTACGTCGCGGAGGTGCTGCGGGCACCGGCGGGCGATGTGCTGTTGGTGCTGGCTGCCGGTGCCCGGCTGTCCGCGTACGTCAGCGCGACGGTGGGGGAGATCGGCTTCCTGCGCGGCATGTGGATCGACGGTGCCCGTCGGCTCAGCTGGCTGGAGGACTACGTGGCGTCCTTCGACCGGGATGCCGAGGCTCCCGCTCCCGATCGCCTCGTCGACGGGATCCGACTGGAGAACGTCTCGTTCGCCTACCCCAACAGCGACCGGCTGGCGCTCGAAGACGTGACGTTGACGCTGCCGGCCGGGTCCGTGGTGGCGTTGGTCGGCGAGAACGGTGCCGGCAAGAGCACCCTGATCAAGCTGTTGTCGAAGTTCTACTCGCCGACCAGCGGCCGCATCCTGGTCGACGGCCGTGACCTCGACACCATCTCGGCGGAGTCCTGGCGTACCCGGCTGGCCGGTGCGTACCAGGACTTCTACCGTTTCGAGCTGCGCGCCGGGCAGGCGATCGGCGTGGGTGACCTGCCCCGGGTCGAGCAGGAGCCCGCGATCGTCGGCGCGGTGGCGCGGGCCGGTGCCGACGAGGTGGTCGCCGCGCTGCCCCGGGGCCTGGACACCCAGTTGGGTAAGGAATGGCCGGACGGCGTCGAAGTCTCCTTCGGACAGTGGCAGAAGGTCGCGCTGGCGCGTGGGTTCATGCGGGACCAACCGTTGCTGCTGGTGCTCGACGAGCCGACTGCGGCGCTGGACGCGGAGACCGAGCACGCCCTGTTCGAACGGTACGCGGCCGGCGCGCGCAGCGACACCGGAACCGGACGGGTCACCGTCCTCGTCTCGCACCGGTTCTCCACCGCCCGGATGGCCGACGTGATCGTGGTGCTCAACGGGGCCCGGGTGGCGGAGGTGGGCAGCCACGAGGAGTTGATGGCCGCTGGCGGCCGGTACGCCGAGCTGTACGCGATCCAGGCGGCCGGCTACCGCAGCGGCTGACCCCGACGAGGTGGCCGGAACCGTTCGTACGCACGGATTCCCGCACACGCACAGTGTCGCCTAGCATCGGCCGCCATGCGGCTGCACGATGACGAGCAGGAGGCGGAGTTCCGGAAGAACCTGCTGGTCTGGCTGCGTGAACACCTGCCGCCCGCGCCGGAGGTGGGCACCCGCCGATGGACCCCGGAGCAACTACGCGCGTGGAACCGGACGCTCTGGGCAGGCGGGTACGCCGGGCTGGCCTGGCCGGTCGCGTACGGCGGTCGTGGCGCACCACCGGCCATCCAGGAGATCTTCGTCGCGGAGTCGGCCCGAGCCGGTGCACCCGACCACGCCAATCTCGTCGGACTCAACATGGTGGGGCCGACGGTGATCCGCCACGGCACGGCCGCCCAGCGCGACACCTACCTGCCGGGGATCCTCCGTGGCGACACCCTGTTCTGCCAGGGCTTCTCGGAACCGGAGGCCGGCTCGGACCTCGCCGCCATCCGCACCCGGGCGATCCCGGCTCCGGACGGCGGCTACCGCATCACCGGGGAGAAGGTCTGGTCCTCGTACGCCGACAGCGCCGATGCCTGCATGTTGCTGGCCCGTACCAGCGGGTCGGCGGGTCGACACGACGGCCTGACCTGTTTCCTCGTCGACATGTCGACGCCGGGCGTGACGGTCCAGCCGTTGCGTCGGATCTCCGGTGACGCCGCCTTCAGCCGGATCACCCTCACCGACGTGGCGGTGCCCGAGTCGGCGGCGGTCGGCCCGGTGGACGGCGGCTGGCGGGTGGCCATGACCACCCTCGCCCACGAGCGCGGCACCCTCGCCGTGACCCTCGTCGCCCGGCTGGCCGTGCAGTTCGACCGGCTGCGGCGGACCGTGGTGGCGGCCGGTGTCGACCGGGACCGTTCGGTCCGCGAGCAGGTGGCGGCCCTGTACGTGGAGGTGGAGGCGCTGCGGTGCACCGCGCACCGGGCGGTGGCCTCCGCGCAGGGCGGCGATCCGGCTCCCGAGGCGACGGTGCTGAAACTCCGTTGGTCCGAGGTGGACCAGCGGGTGTGCGCCCTCGGCTTCGAGGTGGCCGCACCACGGTCGCCCTGGCGGGCCCACTGGGAGCGGGAACTGCTGTGCAGCCGGACGTCGACGATCGAGGGAGGCACCTCCGAGATCCTGCGCGGCATCGTGGCCGAGCGGGTGCTCGGCCTGCCCCGGTCGCGGTAGGGCCTGGTGGAAGTCCCTGGCCGGCTTCGACACAGGAGCTAAGCCCGACAGGCAACGAGGAGCCGGAGGTGGACTGGTGGATCTGACTCTCACCCGCGATCAGCTCGACCTGCGGGAGGCGGCGCGCCGGTTCCTACGTGCGGCCTGTTCGCCCGCGACCGTCGCCGTACTGGCCGACAACGGCGGGTGGGCCAGCGGCACCTGGCCCGAGTTGATCCGGCAGGGGTGGGTGGATCCCGAGCTGTCGGCGGTGGAGCTGACCCTGCTGGCCGGGGAACTCGGGTACGCGCTGCTGCCGGTGCCCTGGTGGACGACGGTCGGGCTGGCGCTGCCGGCGTATCACGCGGCGGGTGAGTCACCGCCCGGACCGGCGACCATGGTGGACGGTCAGGGCGGCGGTGCGACGGTGCCGGCCGCGAGCCGGGACTCCGGTGGCTGGCGGATCGACGGCGTGGCGTCGGCTGTCGACGCCGCCCCGGCGACCGAGTTCGTCGTCGTCGCCGTCGCCGACGGCGAGGTGGCGCTGTTCGCCGTGCCGGCTGGCCCGACCGGCCCGGTCTGTGCCCCGGCCGAGGGCATCGATCCGTTGCGGGTGGTCAGCGATCTCACCTTCGACGGTACGCGGGCGCGGCTGCTGGCCGGTCCGCCCGACGCCGCCGGTTTGCTGGCGCGGATCCGGGATCGGGCGGCCGTGCTGCTCGCCGCCGAGGCGGTCGGGGTGGCTGAGCGGGCGCTGGAGTTCGCCGTGGAGCACGCCAAGGTCCGTACCCAGTTCGGTCGGCCGATCGGCTCCTACCAGGCGGTGAGTCACCGGTTGGCGGAGTGCTACGCCGATGTCGAACTGGCGCGGTCACTGGTCTGGCGGGCCGCTGCGGCCCACGACGGACCGGCGGGGGGACCGGCGGACGCCACCGCCAGCGCGGTCGTGGCCGCCCGCCGGGCAGCGGTGCTGACCTGCGAGGCGGCCGTTGGGGTGTTCGGTGCGATGGGAGTCACCTGGGAGTTCCCGGTGCACTGGTGGTATCGCCGGGCCCTGTCGACCGGCGGGTCGAAGGAGTCGCTGGCCGCGATCGCCGATGTCGTGTTCGCGGGTGAGGCGCGCTGAGCGACAGCGGGGGAGCGTCGGGACCTCGGCGCTCAAGCGGTACGGGCCGACCGGTGGGCGAGGTTCTTCGAACACCTCGTCACCGGCGGCCCGGTCCGTTGGTTCTCCTACGTCAGGAGAGAGCTTTCATGAACGACCAGAGGTGGCCCTCCGGGTCCCGCGCGCTGTACTCGCGGTAGCCGTACTCCTGGTCGACCGGCTCGTGTTCGATCGCGGCACCCTTCTCGCGGGCGTGCCGGAAGTGGGCGTCGACGTCGTCGACGAGGATGGCCATGCTCGCGGTGGCCGCGCCGACGGAGCTGGGCGGGGCGAGCTTCATGTCCTCCTGCACCGGGTGCAGCCAGATGACACCGTCGCCGGCGGTCACCTCACCGTGATCGACGCGGCCCTGGTCGTCCCGGATCACCACACCGGCCTCCAGTCCGAAGACCTCGACCAGGTAGTCATGGGCGGCCGCGATGTCGTCGTACATCATCAACATGATCCGGCCGCGTACGATCGTGTCCGGCATGGTCGGTCCTTCCCAGTCGGGGCAGTAGCAGGCCGTCACCGTACGGCCGGCCACCGGGAAGGCCGCAAGCGTCGCTGCCGAACGCGGGCCGACGCCGCCGGGCCGTTCGACTGCCTCGGCTGCGCAGTCGAACGTTCACCTTGACCGCCGGTACCGGTCCCGGTTGAGCATGGACGCATGAGCATCGAGTCATCTCTGGTCAGATCCCGTGGACTCGTGAAACGTTACGGCGACCGGGTTGCCGTGGCCGGTATCGATCTCGATGTCGCCCGCGGCGAGGCCGTGGGCATCCTCGGGCCCAACGGTGCCGGCAAGTCGTCCACCATGCGGATGATCGGCTGCGTCACCGACATCACCGATGGCGAGTTGACCGTCCTCGGGCTCGATCCACGTCGTGACGGACCGGCCATCCGGGAACGCCTGGGGGTTTGTCCCCAGGAGGACAGCCTCGACATGGACCTGTCGGTTCGGGACAACCTGGTCACCTACGCGCGCTACTTCGGCTACTCGCGCTCGGAGGCACGCCAGCGGGCGGACGCGCAGCTCGAATTCATGCAGCTCGCCGACCGGGCCGACAGCCGGATGGACCAGCTCTCCGGCGGCATGCGCCGCCGACTGGCGATCGCGCGTGCGTTGGTCAACGACCCCGAGCTGCTGATGCTGGACGAGCCGACCAGCGGTCTGGACCCGCAGGCCCGGCACCTGCTGTGGGAACGGCTGTTCCGGCTGAAGCGACGCGGCGTGACGCTGCTGCTGACGACCCACTACCTCGACGAGGCCGAGCAGCTGTGCGACCGGGTGATCGTCATCGACGAGGGCCGGATCGTGGCCGAGGGGGCACCGGCGGCGTTGGTGACGGAGCACGCCCCACGGGAGGTGGTCGAGCTTCGTTTCGGCAGCGACGACCTCGACGCCCACGCCGACAAGCTGACCGACGTCGGCCAGCGGGTCGAGGTGCTGCCCGACCGCATCCTGCTCTACGTCGACGACGGTGACGCCACCGTGCCGGCCGTCTACGCCCGTGGTGTCGCCCCGACCGGGGTGTTGGTCCGGCGGGCCAGCCTTGAGGACGTCTTCCTCAAACTGACCGGTCGCACCCTGGTGGAGGCGTAGATGGCGACCAGCGCCCTGACCCGTGGCCGGGCGGTCTTCGAGTACCACGTGGCGTGCTACCGGCAGACCTGGCGCGGCACGTTGGCCAGCTCGTTCCTCACCCCGGTGCTCTTCCTGCTGGGTCTCGGCGTGGTCCTCGGCGAGTACGTCGACCGTACTCCGGTGCTCGGAGTGCCGTACGCCGAGTTCGTCGCGCCCGGTCTGCTGGCCCACACGGCGATGCAGGTGGCCATGATGGACTCGGCCACCCCGGTGATGAACAACTTCCGGTGGCAGCGGATGTACCACGTCATCGCGGCGGCCCCGCCCGGACCGTCCGACCTGGTGGTGGGTCATCTGGCGTACGCCGCGCTGCGGGTGCTCGTGGCGACGGTGTCCTTCCTCGTGGTGATGGTCGTGTTCGGCACGGTCTCGTCGTGGGGCGCGTTGCTGGCCCCGCTGGTCGGCCTCCTGGTCGGTCTGGCGACGGCGGCCCCGATGTGCGCGTTCTCCGCCACCGCCGAGGACCCCGGGGTGATGGCCATGGTCAACCGGTTCGTGTTGCTGCCCATGATGCTGTTCGCGGGGATCTTCTTCCCGGTCTCCGAGATACCCGGGGTGTTGCAGCCGTTGATCTTCGCAACGCCGTTGTGGCACGGAGTCGAGCTGGCACGGGCCGCGACCGCGGCCACCGAGACCGCCTGGCCGGTGCCGGCGCACGTGGGCTACCTGCTGATCTGGGCGGTCGGCGGCCTGCTGCTGGCCCGGCGTCAGTTCGCCGAACGTCTGGGGGCGTGATGCTGTCGACCGCGATCCTGGCTCGATCCGCCGCGGTGACCGGACGCAACGTCCGGGTGCTGCACACCAAGAAGGGCTACTGGCTCCTGGTCGCCTCGGCGTTCGTCGAGCCGCTGCTCTACTTCGTCGCACTCGGGTGGGGTGTCGGCTCCCTCGTGTCGACCGTGCCGCTCGGTGACCGTTCGGTCTCCTACCTGACGTTCATCGCCCCGGCGATGCTTGCCGCCTCGGCGATGAACGGCGCCGTCGCCGAGGCCACCACGAACTTCTTCACCAAGGCCAAGTACGCCCGGCTCTACGAGGCGGCACTCAACACCCCGCTGCGGCCGGTGGAGGTCGCCTGGGGTGAGCTGGGCTGGGCGACCATCCGGGGCACCCTCTACAGCACGGCGTTCCTGGTGGTGATGACCGCCCTCGGGGTGACCACACCGCTGCGGGCCCTGGTGGCGCTGCCGGCCGCGGTGCTGGTGGGAGTGACCTTCGGCGCGGTCGGGCTCGCCCTGGCCACCTACATGAAGAGTTGGCAGCACTTCGACTACGTGACGCTGGCCCAGATCGCGCTGTTGCTCTTCTCCGGCGCGTACGTGCCGGTGAGCACCTACCCGGCGGTGCTGGAGGCCCTGGTGGCCTGCACCCCGCTCTATCACGGCATCGAACTTCTGCGTGGCGTCACCGTCGGCACGCCGGGGTGGAACACCGTAATCAGCATCGGCTACCTGCTCGTGCTCGCGCTGGTGGCGGTCGGCGTGGCCGGTCGCCGGACGGCGCGGTTGCTCCGCCGCTGAGTCGCGGCGAAACCAACGGCGCGGCGAAACCAAAGGAGAAGAGAATGTCCTCGACAGTCATCCACGTCCTGGCCTACCACGACGCGCCGAAGGCGATCGACTGGCTGGTGGAGGCGTTCGGATTCGAACGCCGCCTGGTGATCGACGCGGGGCCGAGGAAGGTGGCGCACGCCGAACTGACCTACGGCCCCGGCATGCTGATGATCGACTCTGTCGGTGACGACGCGGCACCCCTGGACGCCGACCAGAACCGGCCGGGCGGCGTCTACGTGATCGTCGACGACGTCGACGCGCACGCGGCGCGGGCCGTCGCCGCCGGTGCCCGCATCGTCGACGAGCCGACCGACCAGCCGCACGGCGGTCGGGCCTACTCGTGCGCCGACATCGAGGGATACGTGTGGGGGTTCGGCTCCTACGACCCGTGGAAGGTCTGACGGCTCAGGCCATCAACCGGTAGAGGCGGTGGAAGCGGTCCGGGACCGGCACGACCACGGTGGCGGCGTAGCCGGCCCGGGCGGCCATCGCGCGTACGTCGTCCGGGCGCAGCACCGTGCCGTGACCACCGCCCTCGACCGACCGCGCCGCCGGCAGGCAGTGCAGCACACTCGTCGCGTACTGGAACTGCTCCACGTCGTCGCCGGGCGCGGTGAAGGCCGGTGCCACCTTCGCGTCCATCACCAGCATCGTGCCGTCGGCGGCACACAACTCACGACAGGCGGCCAGCACGCCGACCGGGTCGGTCAACTCGTGCAGCGCGTCGAAGAGGCAGACCAGGTCGTACCCCTTCGTGCCGTGCTGGGCTGCGGCGTCCCCGACGGTGAAGCCGACCCGGTCGGCCAGCCCCGCTCGGGCGGCGTTTCCGGTGGCCAGGGCGATCGCGCTGGCGCTGATGTCGATCCCCGTCACGCTCAGCCCCGGATAGGCGCGGGCGAGGGCGATGCTCGACCAGCCGACCCCGCAGGCCACGTCCGCCACCCGCCGGCCCGGCTCGCAGAGCCGCGCGTGCAGGTCGGGCAGGTAGGTCTCGATCCAGCCGGCGAGCTGATGCCGGTAGAGCGCGCGGTTGGCGCCGGAGTGGCCGTGCAGCCAGTCGTCGCCGAAGACCTCGTCGGCGACCCGGCCACCGGTGCGGTAGGCGTCCAGCAGGTGCGGGAGCGCCATGGCGATACCGCCGACGGGGAGCACGGCCAGCGCCGCCATGGACGCCGGATCGTCGGATTCGGTCAGCACCGTGGCGTGGGTGGCCGGTAGCGCGTAGCGCCGCCGGTCGGGGTCGGCGTCACCGGGAGCCGTGACGGCGACCAGGATGCCCGCCGTGGCCTGCTGCTCCAGCCATTCCCGGGCGTAGCGGGGGTCGACCTCGGCGGCCTCGGCCAGCTCTGCCGGAGTGCGGGGATCACCGTCGCGCAGGGCGTCGTAGAGCCCCAGCCGGACACCGAGGTAGACGGTGAACATCTCCTGGGTGGCGAGCATCGTGCGGAACAGTCGTAGCGAGAACGCCAGGGTGCGGGGATCGGGTTGCGTCATCACGGCCTCACGGATTCCCGGACTAGGGTGTCCACCGTGCACCAGCGCCGTCGATACGACCAGGGTAGCGAGGTGGACGATGACCAACCGACCCGTCACCGTCGATGTCCCGCCGGGCGCGGGCGACGTGGAGTGGGTACGGCACCGACGCGGTGAACTGCGGACGCTGCTGCACACCACCGGGGCGGTGTTGCTGCGCGGACTGTCGGTGCGGGACGCCGCCGACGTGGCCGGGATCCGGGCGGCGCTGGTCGACGTCGCCGTGGGATCGCACGAGCCGTTCGCGCCCCGCCCCGCCCACGGACACGACGTGCACGGCGACTTCCAGTGGCCCGCCGACCGGGAACTGTGCCCGCAGCACGAGCAGAGCTACCGGCTCAGGATCCCCCGGGTGGCGCTGGTGGCCTGCCGTCGTCCGGCCGACTCCGGCGGGCAGGTCGTGCTCGCCGACGCCCGCCGGGTGCTCGACCGGGTCCCGGCCGAGGTCCGGGACCGCCTGCGTACGCAGGGCTGGCTGTTGGCGCGTACGTTCCGGGAACGGATCGGGGTCGGCTGGCGGGAGGCGTTCGGCGTCGACACCCGGGCGGACCTGGCCGAGGCGCTGCGCCGCGAACTCGTCGACCATCGCTGGCTCGACGGGACGACCCTGCGGACCGTACGGCGACGGGCCGCCGTGGTACATCACCCGGAGACCGGAGAGCCGTGCTGGTTCAACCACGCGGGGTTCCTCAACGAGTGGGGACTCGACCCGGTCGAGCGGCAGGTGATGCGCCAGGCGTTCGGGGACGACCTGGCGTTCAACACGCAGGCCGGTGACGGGTCGCCACTGACCGCCACCGAGGTCACCGGCATCGAGGCCGCCTACGCCGAGGTCGCCGTCGAGGTGTCGCTGGCCGCCGGTGACGTGCTCGTGCTCGACAACATCCTGACCGCGCATGGTCGGCGTGCCTACCGAGGTCGGCGGGACGTGCTGTGTGCCTGGGGCGAACCGCTGGACGTCGCCGATTGCCGACCGACGACAGTGGTGTCATCACCGGTGATCTGCTTCGATACCGAGTGACCAGGGCGGCGAGACGACTTGAGGTGCCGACGTGACCCTCCCCGTGCCCAATCCCTCCCAGAACCTGCGGCGGTTCGCCGAGATCGCGGCCGAGCTGCCGGAGTCCGAGTGCGTGGTCGTCGAGGGCTGGGGCGGCGAGCCCACCTTCCGGGTACGCGGCAAGGTCTTCGTCTTCGTGTCACCGCCGGGCACCACGATCTGTGTGAAGCTGCCCCGCGACGAGGCGGAGGCGGTGGTCGCGAGCGACGAGTCCGTGGTGCCGATGCGCTACGGCCTCGGTCGGCACGGCTGGGTCCAGGTCAGCGTCCGCGCCGACGAGGACGACGAGAAGCGCTGGCAGGAGATGTCCGAGTGGATCCGGATCTCCTACACCCTGGTCGCACCGAAGAGCCTGGCCCGGCGCGTCGACGGCCCGCAGTCCAGGTGACGGGGGGTCGGCATGTCGGTCGTCCAGTTCACCGCCGAGTCGCCCTACCTGCGTCGGGCCCGGCGGGCCGCACCCACCCACCGGCTGTTCTGCCTGCCGTACGCCGGTGCCGGTGCCTCCGCCTACCGGGACTGGCCGGCCGCCCTGCCCGACCACGTCGAGGTCGTGGCGCTCCAACTGCCGGGACGTGAGGACCGGCTCCGGGATCGGCCGTTCACCCGGATCGAGCCGCTGGCCCGGGCGGTCGCCCAGGTCGTGCGACCCTACCTCGACCTGCCGGCGGTGTTCTTCGGGCACAGCAGCGGCGGGTTGCTCGCGTACGAGGTGATGCGGGTGCTGGCCGGTCGGGTCGCGGCCGACGGGCCTGATCTGCGGCTGGTCGTGTCGGGCTGTCCACACCCGCGACGTCGCTCCCTCGGCCGTCCGGTGGCGGATCTGCCCGAGGACGAGCTGGTGGCGGAGATCGCCGCGCTCAACGGCACCGCCATGGAGGTCATCGACAACCCGCAACTGCTCAGTCTGGTGGTGCCCGCGTTGCGGGCCGACGCGGCGATGACGGAGTCGTACCGGTTCCGAGCCGGGGCGCTGCTGCCGTGGCCGGTCACCGTGTTCGGTGGCGAGTCGGATCCGCACGTCGACCCGGCCGACCTCGCCGGTTGGGCGGACTACACGAGCGCGCCGTCGCAGGTGCGGTTTTTCCCCGGAGGCCATTTCTTCCTGACCGAATCCGCCGCGGCGGTGTACGCCGCTATCGCATCGGAGTTGACGTGAGCGAATCGTCGTCCCAGCCGGAAGCGGTGACCGTCGACCAGGTCGCCGCCGAGATCGTGTCCCCCGTGTTGGGCGTGCCGAGCGTCGCGCCCGACGAGGACTTCTTCGACCACGACGCCACCAGCCTGCACCTGGTGCGGATGGCTGCCGACGCGTACCAGCGCTACGGCGTGGAACTGCCGCTGCCCGAGCTGTTCGACGAGCCGACCGCCCGCGGCCTGTGCCGGCTGATCCGGGAAGAGCTCGGAGCGGCTGCCGGGACGCCGTGATGAGTCTCGCGCTGTACTGGTTCATCCCGGCCCACGGCGATGGTCGTGACGTGGCCAAGTCGGCCTCCGGTGAGCCGCTGGCCCGCCCGCCGCGACGCGACCCGGACCTGGCCTACCTGACCCAGGTGGCGCTGGCCGCCGACGGGTTGGGCTTCACCGGGGCGCTGGTGCCGTTCGGCATGTTCTGCGAGGACCCCTGGCTGGTCAGCGCCGCGTTGGCCACGCAGACGACCCGGTTGCGGTTCATGCTGGCGCTGCGCACCGGGCTGATCGCGCCGCCGCTGGTCGCGCAGATGGCCGCCACCCTGCAACGGATCAGCGGCGGGCGGCTGCTGTTCAACGTGGTGACCGGCGGGGACCACGACGAGCAGCGCCGCTACGGTGACGCGTTGCCGCACGACGAGCGCTACGCGCGTACGGCCGAGCTGCTCCAGGTCCTCGACCAGGCGTGGGCCGGGCGTGAGTTCGACTTCCGGGGCGAGCACTACCAGGTCGAGCGTGGCCGGTTGACGCGTCCGTACCCGCTGCGTACCCCCATCTTCGTGGGCGGTTCGTCGCCGGCCGCGCAGGCGGTGGCCGCCCGCCACGCCGACGTCTACCTGGCCTGGGGGGAGTCACCCACCGGCCTGGCCGAGCTGATCGGCGCGGCCCGGCGGCTCGCCGAGGAGCACGGCCGGACGCTGGCCTTCGGCACCCGCTACCACGTCATCGCCCGGGACACCGCCGACGAGGCATGGCAGGTCGCACAGGAGTTGCTCGACGGCATGGAGCCGAGCCGGATCGCCGAGGCGCAGGCCCGGTTCCGGCGCTCCGAGTCGGTGGGGCAGCGCCGGATGACCGCGTTGGCGCAGAGCGCGGTGGGGCTGACCTCGCACCCCAACATCTGGGCGGGTTACGGCCTGGTCCGGCCGGGGGCGGGAGCGGCGCTGGTCGGCAGCCACGACGAGGTGGCCGACCGCATCGCCGAGCTGCACGCGTTGGGCGTCGACCATCTGATCCTGTCCGGTCAGCCGCACCTCGAAGAGGTCTACCGGTTCGGCGAGGGAGTCCTGCCCCGTCTGCGGGCGCGTGGCCTGGTGACCGAGATGGAGCCGGCGCGATGACGGCGGTCCGCGCCACGGTGAGCCCGGCGGCGTCCACCGTGGTGGCGTCCCCGCCCCGGGTGGGGGTGGTGGTGGGCAGCGCCCGGCCCGGGTCCCGGACCCGTGGCATCGCGCTGGCGTTCGCCGCCGCGATCCGTGCCGGGCTGGAGCCGTCGAACGGCGACCCAATGGCCCAGTGCGACGTGATCGACCTGTCCGACCTGCTGCCCGCGCTCGGCCTCCACGTGCCCGGGGTCGATCCGGTCGCCGCCGACCCGGTCACCCGGGCGCTCGCCCGTACCCAGGCCGCGCAGCTGCTGGTCGTCGCCAGTCCCACGCTCAAGGGCAGCTACTCCGGTGTCCTCAAGCACTTCCTCGACCTGCTGCCGAGGGCCGGGCTGACCGGCACGGTAGCGGTCGGGATGATGACGGCCGCCAGCGCCGAGCACCGTTTCGCCGTCGACCTGCACCTGCGGGCCCTGCTCGTCGAACTGGGGGCGCGGGTGCCGACCCGGGGTCTGTCCGTGCTGGAGCGTGACTTCGAGCGGTTCGACAGCCACCTGGACCGGTGGCTGTCGGAGAACCTGCCGACGTTGTCCGCCCTGCTCGCCGGGGCCCGTTGACGGGGGCGGTGAGCCCCGGCGCGATCTGTGCGGCGACGCCCCGCCCGGTCCGACTGGTCAGGCCCTCGCCTCGGTGACCATGGCGACCAGGGCGGCCTTGTCGATCTTGCCAACTCCGGTACGTGGCAACCCTCCGACGACGACCAGGCGGTCGGGCAGCTTGTAGTCGGCGACTCCGCGTCCGGTGAGCCAGTCGCGTAGCGCCGCGAGCGTCGGCGGTTCACCGGCGGCCACCACGGCCGCGCAGGTCTTCTCGCCCAACACCGCGTCGGCGATCCCGATGACCGCCACCTCCCGCACCTGATCGTGGGTGAGCAGGTGTTCCTCGACCTCCTCGGGTGGCACCTTCTCACCGCCCCGATTGACGACGTCCTTGATGCGGCCGAGCACCACCAGCCGGCCGTCGGCGTCGAGGCGTACCCGGTCACCGGTGCGCAGGTACCCGTCGGCGGTGAAGGCGCGGGCGTTGTAGTCGGCGGCCCGGTAATAGCCGCGCAGCACGGTCGGCCCCCGGGCGAGCAACTCGCCGCTCGCGCCCGGTGACACCGGGCGGTCCTCGTCGTCGACCACGAGGATCTCGTCGGCAGCGGACAGGGGAAGGCCCTCGGTGCTCGTACGGACCTCCAGCGGGTCCTCGCGCCGGGTGAAGACCAGCAGCCCCTCGGCCATGCCGAACCACCGGGTGATCGTGCAGCCGAGCGCCGCCTCGGCCCGCTGGGCGACGGCCGGTGCCAGTGGCGCACCGCCGACCTCGATGGTCACCGCCGACAGGTCGGCGCCGAAGACACCGGCCAGGTCGGACCAGAGCGGCAGGTACGCGGGCATGAGGGTGGTCAGGGTGACCTGCTCCCGGGCGACCAGCGGGAACACCTCGTCCGGGCTGGGACTCGACGCCAGCACGGCCCGTCCGCCCACCCGGAGCGCGCCGAGCAGGCCAGGACAGCCGAGCGCGGCATTGTGACTCACCGGCAGGGCGGCCAGGTAGACGCCGTCGGCGTCGAAACCCATCTCGGCCGCCGTCGCCCGGATCTGGAAGTCGTAGTCCCGATGGGTACGCGGGATCAGCTTCGGCGTGCCCGTGGTGCCCCCGGAGAGCAGGAAGAAGGCCACCTCGGCCGGGTCGACGTCGACCCGCACCGGCGGGCCGTCCACGGCGGACAGCGGGGTGAACTCCCCGGCGTCGTCGTCGGCGATGAGGATGTGACGCAGCGACGGCACCTCCTTGCGCACCTCGGCGGCGAGCCGCCGATGGTCGAAGCCGGCCACCGTGCCCGAGGTCAGGTAGGCGACGGCGTCGGTGTGTGCGCAGAGGTACGCGATCTCACTGCGGCGGTGGGCCGGCAGCGCGAACACCGGAAGGGCACCGAGCCGGAACGCGGCGACGGAGACCGCCGCGAACTCCGGGACGTTGGGCAGCTGCACCACGATCCGGTCGCCGCGCCGGATGCCGAGACGGTGCAGACCACCCGCCAGGCGGTCGGCCCAGGCATCCAGGTGGGCGTAGCTGACCGTCCGAGATCCGCAGACCAGCGCCACCCGGTCCCCGTCGGTGGTGGCCACCTCCCGGAGCAGATCGGCGAGCGTCGCGTCACGCCAGTAACCCGACCGGCGGTAGCGTTCGACCGCCTCCGGTGGCCACGGCTCACAGCCGTCCAGCACCGCGCACCTCCTCGATCGGTTGCCGGGCCGATGCCGACAGGACCCAGCCCAGCGCCTCCGGTAGGTGGTCCTGCCAGGTGGCGAACGTGTGCCCGCCTGGACCGGCCACATGACGGACCGGATTGCCGGCGGCGGTCAGCGCGTCGGCCAGCTGTACGCTCCAGGCGCGGATACGCGGATCGTCACCCTCGGCCGCGTACACGTGGAACCGGGTGCCCGGGGCGGCGTCGCTTCGACGCAGCAGCCAGCCGGGCTCCTCACCGGCTGGCGACCACCACAGCGGACCGGACAGGGCCAGCACGCCGTCGACCATCCGTGGGTGCCGCACGGCCGCGGTGACGGCGGCGACGGCACCGAGGCTGGCACCGGCTGCGACGACCCGTACCCGATCTGGGTCGAGCCCGAGCCACTCACAGGCCAGCGGCACCGCCTCGGCCATCAGCGCGTCGACGAAGGCGACCCCCTCCGACAGTTCGGCCTGGCGTGTCGACCAGTCGGGGTGGGAGACGAACAGCGCCGGAGTCGGTGGTATCCGCCCGGCGTGGGCGAGGTCGTCGAGGACGCCCGGCGCCCGCATCACGTCGACGAAATCCGACCCGTCCGGGGCGACCAGCAGGGTGTCTCCGGCAGCTGGCGAATAGCCCGGCGGCACGTACAGGTCGACCCGCCGGAGGGTGCCCAGCAGTTGGCTGCGCCACTGTCGCCGATGGACGACACCGGTCGGCCGCTCGCCGTCCTGCCGCAGCCGCTCCAGCGCGGCGGCGTACCGGGCCACCGACGGGTGGTCGAAGAGCAGCCGCAGCGGCACGTCCCAGCCCAGGTCGGCGCGGAGCCGATCGGTGGCGTGCACCACGAGCAGCGAGTGTCCGCCAGCGGCGAAGAAGTCGTCGTGCACCCCGACCTGCCGGCCCAGCACCGCCGACCAGACCTTCGTGACCTCACCCTCCAACGAGGTACGGGGTGAGCCGGAGTCCGGGGCCGCCTCGATCCGGGGCTCCGGCAGGGCGTCCCGGTCGAGCTTGCCGTGGATCGACAGCGGGAGGGTCGGCACCGTCTCCACGACCGCCGGCACCGCGTACGGCGGCAGCAGGTCGGCGAGGTGGCGGCGGATCTCCTCCGGATCGGTGGTGGTGCTGTCGTCCTCCGGCACGAAGTAGCCGACGAGGACCGGGCCGGTCTCCGCGCGGTGCACCTTCGCGGCGGCGAACCGCACCTGCGGGTGCGACCGCATCGCGTGCTCGATCTCCTCCAACTCGATCCGGTACCCCCGGATCTTCACCTGGGTGTCCGCCCGGCCGCCGAACTCCATCACCCCGTCCGGACGTTGCCGCCCGAGGTCGCCGGTGCGGTACATCCGGGAGCCGGGGGGACCGAACGGGTCGGGCAGGAACCGGTCGGCGGTCAGGTCCGGTCGGCCCAGGTAGCCACGCGTGACCCCCGCGCCGCCGATGTAGATCTCGCCGCGTGTGCCCCGGGGGACCGGCCGCATCCGGGAGTCCATGACGTACCAGTGCACGTTGGCGACCGGTCGACCGATCGGCACCGGCCCGGTCATCTCCCCGTCGTCGAGGTCGTCCCCGGTGAGGACGGAGGCGATCACCGCGGTCTCGGTCGGACCGTAGACGGGCATGAGACGCCGTGGTGGCTCACCGCAGTGCAGGGTGTTGAAGCTCGACGTGGCGATCACGTCGCCGCCGGAGACGATCCGGCGCAGCGGGGCCAACCTGGCCACGCCCCGGTCGATGGCCAGGTCCAGCAGCGGCGGGACGAGGAAGACGACGGTCACCTGGTAACGGTGCACCAGCGTGGCGAGATCATCGGCGAGCACGTCGACCGGCGCGCTGATGGTGGCCGCGCCCGCGCACAACGGCGCCAGCAGTTCGAGAGTGGCCACGTCGAAGGTGTGCGGGGCGAGCTGGAGCATCCGGTCACCCGGTGCCAGGGCGAGCCAGTGCCGGGCACCGTGGAAGAAGTTGGCGAGAGCGCCGTGCGGTACGGCCACCCCCTTCGGCGTACCCGTCGAACCGGAGGTGAACAGGACGTTGGCCAGGTCGTCCGGGCCCAGCTCGACCTCGGGTGGCGTCGGCGGTTGACCGGCGACGGCCGGGTCGTCGGGTTGGTAGTCGCGCACCGGCACCTCGTCGGTGGCCAGCAGCGAACCCAGGTCGTCGGCGACCAGGAGCGCCGGGCGGGCCTGCTGGAGCGCATGGTGGATGCGGCGCGGCGGGTGGGTGGGGTCCAACGGAAGGTAGGCGGCACCGGCCTTGAGGATGCCCAGCAGTACGACGACCCGGTGGACGTCGCGTCGTCGGCACACGGCGACCACGTCGCCCCGACGGATCCCCGTCTCACGTAGATGTCGGGCGTAGCGGTTGGCCCGCGTGACCAACTCGGCGTACGAGAGGCAACCGGTCTCGTCGACCACCGCCACCGCGTCGGGATGCCGGGCCGCCTGGTCATCGATCATGGCGACGGGCGAGTGGAACGGGACCGGTTCGACCGGCCCGGCGGCCAGCCGTGGTTCGGGCCGCTCCACCGGGCGGACGTCGGACAGGGCCCGGTCGGGCTGCTCGACGACCGCGACGGCGAGGGCGTTCATCCGGTCGAGCAGGGCCCGCATGTCGGCGGTGTCGTAGCTGGCCGACCGGAAGATGACGACGAGCGCGAGCGTGTCGTCGAGCAGTGTGGTGTGCACCTCCACGCCGAAGCGCGGCCCCACCGCCATCGGTGGCTCGTCGCCAGGTCGGTCGAGGGCCGCCGCCAACTCGTCGCCGGAGTGAGCGGTGTGCACCAGCAGCACGTCGGACAGCGGGTTGCGTCCGCCGTCGGACTGCCCACCCATCGTCGGGACGACCAGCTCGTAGGGGGTGTCCTGATGCTGCTGGGCGGTCATCGTCTCGGTGCGCATCCGGCGCAGCAGCGTGCGGAACGACGGGTCGTCGGTCGCGTCGGCCCGCAGCATCACGGTGTTGGTGAGCAGACCGACCAGGTCGGCCATCTCGGCCAGCAGCCGGCCGGTCAGGCTCGACCCGAAGACCACGTCACCGCTGGTGGTGTAGGGGGCCAGGCAGGCCGCGAGGAGGCTGGCGACGGCCGCGTACGGGGTGACCTGTTCGCTGGCGGCCAGCCGGAGCAGACCGGCGGTGACCTCCGGATCCCACCGGGCCGTCACCATTCCCGCGTCGGTCGAGGGGCTTCCGGAGGTCCTGCGGGGGCTGGTCGGCAGTTCCAGTGGTGGGGCACCGGCCAACCGCTCCTGCCAGTACCGCAGCTTCTGGTCGAGCACCTCGCCGGTCAGTTGGCGACGCTGCCAGTGCGCGACGTCGGCCATCTGCGCCGCCGGTTCGGGCAGGGTCTCGTCCCGGTACGCCGCCCGCAGCTCGCGGGTCAGCACCGCCCGGGACCAGGCGTCGACCGCGATGTGGTGGCAGGCCAGCAACACCGTGCAGGCGGTCCGGTCGCGGACCACGATGCCGCGCAGCACCCTCCCGCCGGCCAGGTCGAAGGGCTCGGTGTAGACGGCGGAGAACAGCTCGGAGGTACGCCGCCGCGCCGCGTCGTCGGTCAGGTCACGCAGGTCGTGCCAGGCCAGAGCGGGTGGGTACGGGGCGATCACCACCTGGTGTGGAGTGCCGTCCGGGCCCGCCTCGTAACGGGTACGCAGGGCCTCGTGGCGGCGGATCAGCGTCGCCACGGCCTGCTCCACCCGGTCACGGTCGGCGTCGGCGGCCAGCCGGACGCTGATCGGCACGTTGAACGCGTGCTGTGCCTCGCCCAGCTGGTCGAGGATCCAGAGCGCCTCCTGCCCGTGGGTCAGCGGTGCTGGCGCGTGCCGGTCCGCGTCCGGTCGACGCAGCGGCGACGGCCCGTCGTCCCGGTCGGCCAGATGGCGGGCCAGGTCACGCACGGTGGGGAAGTCGAAGAGCGACGCCAGCGGCAGGGTGATGCCGGTGGCGTCCTGGACCCCGCGCAGCACCGGCAGCGCCAGCAGGGAGTGACCACCGACGTCGAAGAAGCTGTCGGTGACGGTGAAGTCGTCGATGCCGAGCACCTTCCGCCACACCTCGCCGACCAGGCGTTCGTAGCCGGCGACCCGCTCCGGGTCGGGCGCGGCCTCGGCCCGACGCAGGCGGGCCAGCAGCGCGGCGTGATCCGGCTCGGCGGGCAGGTCCGGTGCGACCTCGGCGTGCTCGGGCAGTGCCGCGCCACCGACCGCGCGGGCGGCACCGGCCAACACGCCGGTGAGCTGTTCGGGCGCGGTGTCGACGAACGCGGCGAGCCGGGTGCGCCCACCGGAGCGGTGGCTGACCACCGCCGCCCGGCGCACCCGTGGGTCGTCGGTCAGTACCCGTTCCACCTCGGCGAGGTCGACCGGGACACCGCCGACGGTCACTCGGCGGTCGCGGCGGTCGAACCAGCGCAGGTTGCCGTCGGTGTCGACGAACGCCCGATCGCCGGTGTCGAACAGGCGCCCACCCGGCGGTCCGAACGGGTCGGGTCGGTACCGCTCGGCCGTGCGGGCGGGCTGCCCGTGGTACCCGACGGTGACGCCCGACCCTCCGAGGTAGAGGCGTCCCACCATGCCCGGCGGCACCGGGCGCATCCGCTCGTCCAGCACGTGGGCGGTCGCGCCGTCGACCGGCGTACCGATGATCCGAGGCTCACCCGCCGGGGCGGTGCACGCGGTCGCGATCCCGGTCGTCTCGGCGCGGCTGTGGGTACGCCGTACCGGCTGGGGCACCGGCAGCTCGGCGAGCGCCACCGGGTCACCGGCGACGACGACGGTGTCGACCGGATCCAACGCGTCGGGGTCGGCGTCGATGACGTCGGCCAGTTGCTCGGCGGTCAGCAGCAGGGTCGACGGCGCGTGCCGGGACACCTCGCCCACCACGTCGCCGCTGTCGGCCAGCAAACAGGTCCCACCGGCCCGCAGGACGGCCCAGAAGGCGAGCGGGAACCCGTCGAGGAGCAGCACCGGCTCGTCCGGTCCCAACTCGACGCCGGCCGACACGGCCGCGAGATTGCCGTGGTCGACCAGCACCGGGCCGTCCGGGGTGACCTGGAGGACCGCCACGTCCAGCGGCGTCGGCCAGTCCTCGCCGGGGTCGGCGTCGAGAGCCGCCACCGTGTCGGCGTGGTGCGTGACGCCGGGGACCGGCGGATCGCCCGGGTCGACGAGCGTGTAGGCCGCGCCGCAGCGTAGGACGGCGAGCGCGTCGACGATCGCCTCGGGACGGAGCGGTCCGGACACCGCCACGACGTCGCCTCGACCGACGCCCGCCTGCCGCAGCCCGGCGGCCTTCCCCTCCGCCGCGTGCACGAGTTCGGCGTAGGTCAACGCGCCGGAGTCGGTGGCCACCGCCTCGGTGTCGGGGCGGTGCCGCGCGTGCTCGGCGATGGCCGCGAGCAGCGTGACCTCCGGGGCGGGTGGCGGCTCGGCGGGCAGTCCGGCGGCCAGGTCACCGGTCAGCGGCAGGTCGAACAGGGGCGTGTCCGGCTCCCGGGCCACCTGCCGGGCCAACGCCACCAGGTGGTCGCGGAGCCGTTCGATGGTCGGCGCGGCGAACAGGTCGGCCCGATAGATGAGCAGGCAGGAGAGCTGACCGTCGACCACGGCGGTCTCCGCGTCGAGGTCGAAGTGACTGGCCACGACGGCGGCCGTCTCCTGAGGTTCGAGCCGGATCGCCCCGTCGTCGTCGGCCGCCGCGCCGGTGAACTCCTGATGCGCGATCACCACGTTGAACACGGGCTGTCGGTGCAGGTCGCGTCGGGGCGCGAGGTCGGCGACGACATGGTGGAACGGGGCGTCCGCGTGTCGCATCGCCTGGAGGACCTTGGTGCGGACCCGCCCCAGCAGTTCCCGGAACGACGGGTCGTCGGTCAGGTCGACCCGCAGCGCGACGGTGTTGACGAAGTTGCCCACCACGTCGGTGAGGGCGGCCATGGTGCGCCCGGCGGTCGCGGTGCCCAGCAGCAGGTCACGCTCGGACGTCCAACGGGCCAGCAGCGCGGCGACCAACGCGGTGGTGGCGACGAACCCGGTCGCGCGGGCCGATCGGGCCACGGCGAGCAGGTCGGCGGTGACCTCGGCGGGCAACATCATGGTGGCCACGGCCGCGGTCGCGGTGGTCATCGGCCCCGGCGTGAAGTCGGTAGGCAGCACCAGCGGGGTCGAGGTGGCGAGTTCGTCCCGCCAGTAGGCCACCTCGGCGTCGAGCGCCTCGCCCCGCAGCCAACCGCGCTGCCAGGTGGCGAAGTCGGCGAAGGTCACCGGTAGCCGGGGCAGTTCCGTCCCGGAGTGCAGCGCGGCGAGGTCACGTGAGATGAGCCGTACCGACCAGCCGTCGGCGACGATGTGCGGGATGGCCAGGCACACCCGGTGTCCACCGCCGGGTGCGGGTGCGCCGACTCCGCGTACGAGGCGACCGCTGGTCAGGTCGAAGGGTTCCCGCATGACCTCGGCGACCAGCTCGTGCCACCGGTCGTCGTCGACCGTCTCGTGCCAGCGCACCTCCGGCAGGTAGCCGGGGCCGACGCGGAGGGTCGGCGCGTCGCTGCCGTCGGCCTGGAACCGTAGCCGCAGCGCGTCGTGCCGGTCCACCAGTGCGGTGAGAGCCGCCTCGAAGCTCGTCCTGGTGACCTCGGGGGCCAGCCGCAACGACAGCGGGACGGTGTAGGCGGTGTTGGCCGCGTCGAGCTGCTGGAGGAACCAGAGCCCTTCCTGCGAGTACGCCAGCGGGGCGCTCTCCGGCGCCGGGTCGGCCGGTAGCAGCGGCGGTTTCCGCGTCATCGCACACCCTTCGGATAGTGGCGGACCCCGGCACCGAAGTAGCGTTCCCGCTGGGTGCTCTCGGCCGGGTCGTAGGCGGTACGGAACAGCCCTCGGCGCTGCAACTCCGGCACCAGCAGGTCGCAGATGTCGTCGATCGCGACCGAGGGTGGGCAGGGCACCAGGTTGAATCCGTCGACGTCGGCGATTTCGAGCCACTGCTCCATCCGGTCGGCCACCTCCTCGGCCGTGCCGAACAGCATCATCGGCGCGTCACGGCGGGCCCGGCGGGGCCGGGAGGCGATGTAGCGGATGTCGCCGACGGTCCACTCCCGGTCGGGGCTCAGCCGACGCAGGAAGTCGAGGAAGGAGTGGCTGGCCTGACCACGGATGTCGCTGACCGGGGCGTCGTCGGGATACGCGGCGATGTCGAAGTCCATCCAGCCGCACCACTTGGCCAGCTGTCCCTCGCCGCTCCACAACTGGGAGTAGAGCTTGGCCCGGGCGCGGGCCTGCTCCCGATCGGCGCCGACCATCGTCATCGAGCCCTGCAACGCTTTGATCGACCGGGGATCGCGGCCCGCCCGGCTCGCCGCCTGCCGCAGCTCGGCGACCTTCTTCGCCCCGGTCTCCGGATCGGCCAGGGTGAGGAAGACGACCTCCGCGTGGCGGGCCGCGAACTCGATGCCCCGGGGTGACGCGCCCGCCTGGAACAGCAGTGGTGTCCGCTGTGGTGACGGCTCGCACTGGTGTGGGCCCCGGACGGAGAACCACTTCCCGGCGTGGCCGATCTCGTGCACCCGGTCCGGGTCGGTGAAGGTGTCGTTGGCCGCGTCGCGGACGACCGCGTCGTCCTCCCAGCTTTCCTCCCACAGCGCCCGCACGACCTCCACGTACTCGTCAGCGCGGTCGTAACGGACGTCGTGGTCGAGGAACTCGCCCATCCCGTTCTCGGCCGCCGACCGCAGATAGGAGGTGACCATGTTCCAGCCGACCCGGCCGTCGGTCAGGTGGTCGAGCGAGGAGAACAGTCGGGCTGCCTGGTAGGGCTGGTGATAGGTGGTGGAGTAGGTGACCGCGAAGCCCAGGTGCCGGGTGACCGCGGCCATCGCGGGCAGCAACAGCGTCGGATCGATCATCGGGACCTGCACACCGTGCCGGACGGCCGCCGCCCACGACCCCTGGTAGACGTCGTAGAGGCCGAAGACGTCGGCGAAGAACAGCGTGTCGACGCGGGCGTCCTCAAGCCGTCGGGCGAGCGCGGTCCAGTGGGACAGGCTCTTGTAACCCTCTGCGGTGCGGTCCTGCGGATCCCGCCACATGCCCTTGAACTGCGGTGCGGGCGAGCACTGGGTGAACACGGCGAGATGCATGCGTGTTGTCCCCTCGTCGGGCCGAAGATCGAGCGAAGTCTACGGTCGACGCCCGTCTAGGACACCGGTGTGCGAGCTGCGCGCAACCGCACTGGGCAGGGACGACGATTAGCATCCGGGCTGTGGCCGTTCTCGATCCACCGCTCGACCGCATCCCCACGAGCGCCGTCCTGATCGGCGGGGACCACGTCCCGTCGGCGACCGGCGGCATCTACCGTCATCACTACGCCGCGACCGGTCGACCCACCGTCGAGGTGGTCGGCGGCGGGGCGGCCGAGATGTCGGCGGCGGTCGCCGCCGCCCGTTCCGCCCTGCCCCGTTGGTGGGCGATGCCGCCCGCCGGTCGACGCGACGCGCTGCTGCGACTGGCCGACCTGATCATCGAAGACGCCGAGACGCTCACCGAGTTGCAGGTCCTGGAGATCGGCCTGCCCCGTCAGTTCGCCGCCGCCACGCCCCAGGTGGCCGCCGACTTCCTGCGCTACAACGCGGGCTGGATCGACAAGTCCGGCGGCGAGGTGGTGGCCGGGGCGGTCGGTCACGGCTGGAGCCACACCCTCGACGAGCCGTACGGTGTGGTGGCCGCCCTGCTGCCCTACAACGGCGCGGTGGCCATGCTCGGGCAGGTGCTCGGGCCGGTGCTGGCGGCCGGTAACGCGGTGGTGGTGAAGCCGTCCGAGTTGGCACCGTTCACCGCGGTGCGGATCGGTGAGCACTGCCGGCGGGCGGGCCTACCGACCGGCCTGGTCAACGTGGTCACCTCCGACGCCGTCGGGGGCGAGGCGCTGGTGCGTACCGCCGGGGTCGACAAGATCCACCTGACCGGCGGTGTCCCGACCGCCCGCCGGATCCTGACCGCCGCCGCCGAGCGGCTCACCCCGGCCAGTCTCGAACTCGGTGGCAGCTCCGCCCACCTGATCTTCGCCGACGCCGACCTTCGGGCGGCGGCCCGGCAGGCCCTGTCCGGTGCGGTGATCCTCAACGGGCAGGCCTGTGCGCGGGCCAGCCGGATCCTGGTCGAGGACTCCGTCTACGACCGGGTGCTCGACCTGGTCCTGAGCCGGCTGTCGAAGCTGGTGGTCGGCGACCCGCAGCGGCCGGGCACGGTGCTCGGCCCGCTGGTGTCCCAGGCGGCCGTCGACCACTGCACCGAGGTCATCGACCGGGCCCGCCGGGACGCCGCCGTGGGCAAGTTGGTCATCGGGGGCGAGCGGCTCGGCGGCGACCTGGCTGACGGGTACTTCGTGGCTCCCACCGTCTTCTCCGGCGTCGAACCGGCCGCCGAGCTGGTGCAGGAGGAGGTCCTGGGGCCGGTGCTGGCCTTCTCCCGATTCTCCACCGAGGACGACGCGGTGGCCGTGGCCAACGGCACCCGCTACGGGTTGGCGGCCTACCTGCACACCACCGACCTGCGTCGGGCGCACCGCCTGGTCCGGGCGTTGGACGCGGGGGCGGTGTGGGTCAACGGCTTCTCCGGGCTGTCCCCCGCGACGCCGTTCGGGGGGACCGGGCACAGCGGGTACGGCCGACTCGGCGGCCGGGCCGGTGTCGAGGAGTTCCGGCGTCCGAAGGCCGTCTGGTTCGGCCGCTGAGCGCGTGTAGAGCAGGGCACACACGCTCCTACCGAGACGTCACCGCCAGCGGGACCTGGTGGTGTCCACGCAGGTTGAAGTGGGGGCGGAGTACCGCCTCGCCGGCGGGTTCGAGCGAGTCGACGCGGGAGGCCAGCCGCTCGAACACCACCGTGCCCAGAGCCCGCGCCAGCACCGTACCGAGGCAGGTGTGCGGGCCCCCGCCGAAGCTGACGTGCGGGTTGGGGTGGCGGGTCAGGTCGAGCCGGTCGGGGTCGGCGAAGCGCCGTGGATCGCGGTTGGCCGAGGCGAGCAGCAGCAACACCGCACGGTCCTTACGGATCGTCCGGTCGGCGATCTGCACCGGCGCCGACGTGAGACGGGCGACCCACTGGATCGGCGCGTCGTAGCGCAGCAGTTCCTCGACCGCGTTGGCCGCCAGCTGCGGCCGACCACTGAGCTGCCTCCAGGCGTCGGGATGCCCGGCCAGAGCGGCGCAGCCTCCGGCAACCAGGTGGATCGTGGTCTCGAAACCGGCGAAGAGCAGGAACACCGCGTTGTCGACGATCTCGTCGTCGGAGAGCACGGTGCCCTGGTGGCGTACCCGGGTGAGACGGGAGATCAGGTCGTCACCGGGCACGCGGCGTCGGGCGGCGACCAGCTCGGCCACGTAGTCGCGCAACCAGCCGATCGCCTCGTGCTGCGCGGCGATCCCACCTTCGGCGACGTACGGGATGAGGATGAACGCCCGGCCGACGTCGATGGCCCGGCGGACGATGTCGGGCCGGTCGGCAGCCGGTGCGCTGAGCAGCTCACACGCGACGGCGGTTTGCAGCGGTAGGGCCAGGTCGGTCATCGCGTCGAATCCGCCGCGCTGTACGGCGTCGTCGAGGAACCGGTCCATCCACGTGCCGACGTCCGCGGCGATGGCGCGTACGGCGGCCGGGTTGAGGGCCTGGGCCATCAACCGGCGAACTCGCACGTGGTCCTTGCCGGGCAGCCGGGGCACGATCCGGGTGAGCGCGGTGTCCGCCCGGCCACCGGCGACCGAGTAGGCCAGCCGCAGCAGGTTCGACTCACCGGTGGCGGCGAAACCGTGCCCGAGCCGGGGATCGCGCAGCAGCTCGGCCACCTCCGCCCATCGGGGCACCACCCAGGTGGCCGGGCCGCCCCGGCACACGGCGGCCTGTTCGCGCAGGCGGGCATAGGTCGGGTACGGATCGACGAGCAGCGCCGGATCCAGCGCGTCGAATCTGGCTGCGGTGACGGGCACCGTGACCTCCAGTTGAGTTCCCTGATCGCGGCCGACCCGCGCCGGAGGATCAGGCCGCCTCATCGGCCGCCGTCGTCCGGTGTCTCACCGACCAGCGACGCCCCGAGCGCGGCGAAGGACTGGCGGCCGGCCACGAAGTGTTGAGCGGCGGTCCGCATGTCGCGGAAGCGGCGCTGTAGCGGGCACGAGTCGTAGACGGCGGTGCCACCGGCGAGCCGGTAGGCCGTGTCGACGACCGCGGTCGCCTCGGCGATGAGATGTGCGGCGGTGGCCCGGGTGCGTGCCCGGCGACGTGCGGGTGACGCCTCGATCTGTTGCTCGGCCGCCCGTGCGGCGTCGAGCAGGACCGTCCGGGCCGCCCGACAGCGCACGTCCGCCTCGCCGAGCTGGTCCTGGAGCTGCGGCGACCGGGACAGCGGCACCCGGCTCAACGCCGGTCGCTTCCCGGACATGACCAGCTCGATCAGCTCTGTGGTGGCACCCTCGGCGATACCCAGGGCGACGGCGGCGATGATCAGACTGGACGTGGCGACCCGGTCCGCGACCACCTCCGCCCCCGGGTCGGTCCGCGACCCGGTGAAGCCGCGGTGGTCCGGGCAGAGCGCCCGGGTGACCGTGACGTCGTGGCTGCCGGTGCCGCGCAGGCCGAGCGCCTGCCAGGAGGGCTCGATCGTGACAGCGGACGCGGGCAGCACGACCATCCGGCTCGACACCTCGCCGTCCGGCCCACGGGCCAGGCTCCTGCCGTCCTGCACGGCGCAGTTGAGATAGAACCAGGACGCGTGCCGACATCCGGAGACGAAGGGCCAGCGACCGCTAACCTGCCATCCGTCCGCAGTCGACGCGGCCCGTCCCTTGATCGCCACCGCGCCGGCCGCCACCACGTCGGGTCCGTCGGCGTAGACCTCGGCGGCTGTCTCCGGACCGCCACAACCGATGATGAGCTGCGACAGCGCCACCTGGCCGACCACCCAGCCGACCGACGGGTCGGTACGGGAAAGGGCGGCGAGCACCGGCAGCACCTCGCTGACGGGCAACTCGTCGCCCCCGTACCGGGCCGGCACGACCATCCGGAACAGCCCCGCCGTGCGCAGGGCGGTCACCGTGTCGGCCGGCAGCTGGGCGCTACGTTCGGCCTCGTCGGCACCGGCGGTGAGCGCGCCGACCACCGCGTCGACGCGGTCGAGGGCATCGGTCCGCACGGTGGATCAGGCCCGGTCCGTCACCGGAGCCGAGGGTGCGCCGTCCCGCTCCGCGATCCGCTCCAGCACGGTCTCGACGACCAGGCCGACGGTGGTGATCCGCCGGGCGGTCTGCTCGTCGATCGGCTCCAGGTCGAACTCGTCCTCCAGGGCGAAGGCCAGTTCGAGCAATGCCAGCGAGTGGTATCCGAGATCCTCGACGAGCCGGGTATCGGGTCCGAGGTCGTCGTTGGGCGCGGGGGCGAGATCACGCACGATCGCCGTGATCTGGTCGGCCGTCACGGTCGGTTGGCTCATCACTGCTCCTCGGTCAGGGTGGGGGATGGTCGTGCTGCCTCGGTGCGGGCGAGTTGGCTGACCGCGTCGCCGACCGGGTCGTCGGGCTGCCGTCCGAACCGATCCGCGAGGTACCCGAAGTCGCGGACGAAGGCCCGCGCGGTCGTGTCGTCGAAGAGCCGGTCGGTGTACCGGAGCTGGACGACCAGCGAGTCGCCGATCGGCACCACGAGCAGTTCGAGGTCGAAGCGGGTGTTGCGGGTCTGCGGCTCCAGGTCGGCCAGGTGGTCACCGCGCATGTCACCACGGGTCGTGCCGGGGTCGAGCATCTGGAAGACCACCTGGTCGGCCCGGCCGCTGGGGGACTGCACGATGCCCGGCGGCAGCATGTGGAACGGCAGGTCCTGGTGCGGCAGGGCGCGGATGGTGGCGCCCCGGACCCGCCGCACCAGCGCGGTGAACGGCTCGCCGCTGTCGACCTGGCTGCGCAGTGCCACCTGGTTGACGAAGAAACCCAGGGTGTTGGCCACCTCGGAGCGGGCCCGGTTCGCGAAGAGCGAGGTCACGGTCAGGTCCGCCTGGCCGGTGCGCTGGTGCAGCAGGGTGTAGAAGACCGCCAGCAGGACGGCGAACATGCTGGTCCGGTGGGTCCGCGCGAGGGCGCGCAGGGACCGGACCACCGGCTCGGCCAAACGTACGCGGGCCGAACCGGAGTCGACCGGCTCCGGGTTCCGGACCGGCAGCATCGGCAGGCTGGCTCCGTCGAGGGTGTCCCGCCAGAACGTGTCGAGCCGACGGCGGCTCTCCCCGGCCAGCCGTTCCCGCTGCCACTGCGCCCAGGTGGCGTACTGCCAGGTGACCTCGGGTAGATCGGGCGGTGTGGCCTCCGCGAGGGCTTCGTAGATCGTGCGCAGGTCGCGCAACACCAGGCCGTTCGACGAGTGATCGGTGATCAGGTGGTGCATGCTCAGGCAGACGACGGCCCGGTCGGGCAGGCGGTAGAGCGTGGTGCGGGTCGGCCACTGCTCGACGGGCACTCGCTGACGCAGGTCGGTGGCGAGCGCGTCGCGCAGGGCGTCGACCGGGTCGCGTACGCCGGTCAGGTCGACGACGTCGAGGTCCGGCTCACGGTTCGGGCAGACCTGCTGCATCAACTGGCGGCGACGCTCGACCAGTCTCGTCCGCAGTGCTTCGTGGCGGTCGCCGAGCAGGGTCAACGCCTCGCGGAGCCGACCGACGTCCACCGTGTCGCGCCGCAGCAACACCTGCTGCGTGAGGCTCCGCCGGCCGCCCTGGTAGTGGTCCATCAACCAGAGCAGTCGTTGGCCCACCGAGGCCGGCGATTCACGCATGGCCGGAGCGTAGGTCGGCGTCGGTCGGATACGCACCGCTGAGAAGGCCGTACACCATCTCAGCGGTCCGCGGCGTCGCGGGCGAGCGCCGCACGGAGGCTGCGCGGCGTCATGTCCGTCCAGATCCCGGCGATGTGGTCGAGGCACTGCTGCCGTGAACCGGCCGTGCCCTCCCGCTGCCAGCCAGGGGGCAGCTCCTGGTCGTCGGGCCAGATCGAGTACTGGTCCTCGTCGTTGTGCACGACGGCGAACCGGTACCGCTCGCTCTCCTCCATGATGGGCGCTCCTTTCATCTGCCGGTCGACCTGGGCGCGGGCTCCAGCGCGGCCGGCATCGTCTTGATCCCGTTGACGAAGTTCGACTGCAACCGGACCACCGGGCCGGCGAGTCGCAGCCGGGGCAGGTAGGGACGGATGGCGGTCAGCAACTCGGCGAGTTCCAGTCGGGCCAGATGGGCGCCGAGGCAGAAGTGTGGGCCGATGCCGAAGGCCAGGTGCGGGTTGTCGGGGCGGTCCGGCCGGAACCGGTGCGGGTCGGCGAACACCCGCTCGTCCCGGTTCGCCGAGGTGAAGTAGAGGACCACCTTGTCGCCCTCGGCGATCCGGGTACCGGCCAGTGTGGTGTCGCGGGTCGCCGTCCGGCGGAACTGGGTGATCGGGCTGACCAGGCGCAGCAACTCCTCGACGGCACCCGGTCCGGACGCGTCGACGCGCTCGTCGATCAGCAGGGCCAGCGAACCGGAGATCAGGTGCCGGGTCGTCTCGTTACCGGCGACGATCAGCAACAGCCAGATCTGGCAGAGCTGGGCGTCGGTGAGTCGGCGTCCCTCGACCTCGGCCGCCACCAACGCCGAGACGAGGTCCTCCCGGGGCCGCCGCCGACGGTCGCGGACCAGTGCTGCGGCATAGGCCAGTGCCTCGCCCAGCGCCTGCCGGTACGCCTCGATGTCGCCACCGCCGAACTCGGGGTCGTCGAAACCCACCAGGTGGTTGCTCCAGCGCAGCAGCAGCCCCCGGTCGGCCGGTGGCAGGCCCAGCAGGTCGGCGAGCACCAGCAGCGGCAGTTCGGCGGCGAGGTCGCGGACCAGGTCGATGTCGTCGCCTGCCATCGCCCGTGCCACGGTCGACCGGGCGTGCCCGCCCACGTCCGCCGCCAACCGCTGGACCGATCGTGGGGTGAACGCGGGGGAGATCGCCCGGCGGATCCAGGTGTGCTGCGGGGCGTCCATGTTGACCAGGAGTTGCCGGGCCCGTTCCAGGTCGGCCTTGGTACGCGGGTCGACCAGGAACGCGCCCCGGCGACTGGACGAGAACTCGTCCCGCCGCCGACAGACGTCGACGATCTCCGCGTGGGTCGTGACGGCCCAGAAGCCAGTGCCCCGCTGCACCGTCGACCCGGCGGTCGAGCGGCGGACGAGAGTCGGTTCGGTGACCCAACCGACCGGCTCCTCGCGTCGGCGTCGGGCGAACTCGTCGTGCGGAACCCCCCGCGCGTAGGTGGCGGGGTGCGCGATGTCGGCTGTGGGCAGGCTGACGTTCATGAGCCACCGCCCGGCAGGTCGGCCAGCATCCGCCGGACGAGTTGTTTGCGGAGCTTGCCGGTGTCGTCGCGGGGCAGCGCGTCGACCAGCCGGTACGCCCGCGGCACCTTGAATCCGGCCAACGTCTTCCGGGTGTGCCGGTCGAGGCGTTTCGGCAACTCGTCGGCGTGGTCCGGCTCGGCGGCCACCACCACCGCGACCACCCGCTCGCCGTACTCGTCGTCGGGCACCCCGACGACGGCCGCGTCCCGGACCTCCGGATGACGCAGCAGCACCGCCTCGACCTCGGCGGCGTGCACGTTGACCCCGCCGGTGACCACCACGTCGCGGGCACGTCCGGTCAGGTAGAGGTATCCGTCGCCGTCGAGGTGACCGATCTCCCCGACGGTGAACAGGTCGGGGGCGCGATGCGCGGCGGCGGTCTCGGCCGGGGCGTTGTGGTAGTGGAACCCGCTCCCGCCGATCCGTCGCGCGTAGACGGTGCCGGTCTGCCCGGCCGGTAGTGGGCGTCCGGCCGGGTCCAGGATGACGATCTCGTGCGGGGGCAGCGCCCGGCCGACGCTGCCCGGCCGCTGGCCGGCCTCGACCGAGTCGATGACGGTGAGCGCCCCCGACTCGGTGGCGCCGTAGTACTCCAGCAGCACCGGACCCCACCACCTGATCATCCGGTCCTTCACCTCGACCGGGCAGGGGCCGCCGCCGTGCCAGACCAGCCGCAGGTCCCGGGGGGTGAGTTCGTCGCGTACCGCCGGGTCGAGCGCCAGCATCCGGACGAAGTGGGTGGGCACCAGATGTGCCGTGGTGACCCGGTGTCGGGTCATGGTGGACAGCGTGCGGACCGGGTCGAACCGCTCCTCGATCACCAGGGTGCTGCCGCGCAGCAGGGGCAGCAGCGCGAAGAAGAGTTGCGCGGAGTGATACCAGGGGGCGACGACGAGCGTCCGTCCCCCCGCCGGGAGCCGCAGCGTCCGCGCGGCGTAGTCACCCAGGCGGCCCACGCGGGAGAACGGGGCGTCGGCGACGAAGAGTCGATTGGCCACCCCCCGGGGTCGGCCGGTGCTGCCGGAGGTGTAGAGCAGCAGGGCGCCGCACCGCTGGCCGTCCGGCTCGGTGGTGTCCGGGGTGGGCGTCCGGTCGTCGATCACGAGCGGGCGCGGGCCGTCGCAACGGGCCACCGCGTCGGCGGCCACGGCGGCGCGGGGTGCGTCGACGACCAGCAGACGACACGCGGCGTCGGTCAGGATGTGGGCCACCTCGGCGGCGGTGAGGTGCCAGTTGACCGGCACCACGGTCGCCCCGAGGTGCAGCCCGGCCAGCACCACCTCGAAGGTCTCCCGGCGGTTGCCGGCCATCACGGCCACCGCGTCACCGGCTGCCACCCGGTGCCCGCGCAACTCGGTGATCCACCCGTTGACCCGGTCGTTGAGCTCCCGCCAGGTGGTCGAGCCGCGCTCGTCGACCAGCGCCGTCTCGGCTGGCGAACGTGACGCGAGGTCGATCAACAGCTCCGCCATGTCACCCCCATCACTCAAGAAGATCGGGTTGCGTACGCACGATGTCGGCGTACAACGGCCGGAAGTTGAGTCGGGCGATCCCGGGGCTACCGATCGTGTCGCGGGTGGACCGCGCGGTCTCCGGGTCGAGAGGTATCGGGGTGCCGGCCGCCTCGGCCAGCAACTGCACCTGGCACGAACGGTCCATCGAGATGAACCACCAGGCCGCTTCCTCCACCGAACCGCCGACCGTGAGCAGTCCGTGGTTGCGCATGATGACGGCCTTGCCCGTGCCCAGGGAGTCGGCGATCTGCCAGGCCTCCTCTGTGGCGAGCACGACGCCCCCGTACCGGCCGTAGACGGAGTGATCCTCGAAGAAGGCGCAGGCGTCCTGGGTGATCGGATCGAGTAGGCGACCCAGCGTCGACCAGGCCCGACCGTAGGTGGAGTGCAGATGCACCGCGGCCACCGCGTCCGGCCGCCGATGGTGCACGGCGGTGTGGATGACGAGACCGGCCGGGTTGACCCGGCCCTCCCCGGAGATCACCGAGCCGGTCTGGTCGACCAGGAGCAGGTCACTGGCCCGGACATGACCGAAGTGGACGCCGAACGGGTTGATCCAGAAGTGGTCGGGGTGCTCCGGGTCACGGGCCGTCATGTGTCCGCCCGCGCCCTCGTCGAACCCGAGCCGGGCGAACAGCCGCAGCGCCGCCGCGAGGCGCTCGCGCCGGTGTCGCCGTTCCTCCTCGACGGTGCGCCGCCGCCGGCCGCCGCTAGCCACAGCCACCCGCCGTGTCCGCGTCGTACGCCGTGGTCACCGGCGGTGGGCTCGGGGGCTCGGTCGGTCGCGGCCAGGTCGCGAGGAACGCGTCGAGCCGGTCGTAGCCCCAGAACCGGTGGTGTCCCAGCTTCAGGTAGGGCACCCCGAACACGTCGTCGTGGTAGGCGTGCGACAGGCACTCCACGCCCTCCGCGCGCAGCTCTGGGTCGTCGGCGCAGGCCGCCGCGACGTCCGGGTCGAGTCCGGCCTGAGCGGCGCAGGCGGCCACCACCGCCGGGTCGGAGATGTTCTCCCCGCGCTCCCAGCGGGCGGCCGTGACGGCGTCGTAGAACGGTTCGGCGCGGCCGGACCGGCGGGCCCACAGCCAGGCCAGGTGCGCCGGCTCCCACCACGGATCGACGTCGACCGGCCAGGCCATGGCAGCGCCGTCGGCGGTGGCCAGCCGCTTGGTGTCCAGCAGGATGTACCGGTGCTTGGACCGGCTCATCTGGCCGTAGTGCAGGTCGACGCCGCGTTCGGCGAGCAGCCCGGCGGTCGTACCGTCAGGGTCCCAGTAGGGCAGCCAGTCGAGCGCGTCGAACGCGTCCGGCACGGCGGCCCGCAGCCGTCGCACGGTCAGCCAGCTGTAGGGGCTGCGGAAGGAGAAGTACAACCGGGCCCGTCGGGTCATCGCGCACTCCCGGTGAGCGTGGCGACGATGTCCGGTCCCAGCCGGGCGACCTCGCCGGCCCGGTCGCCCCGGCTGATCGCGTAACCGTGCAGCACCCGGCCCTCGGCCACCGTCAACAGCCGATCGTCGCGCACCACGTGGCAGGTGAGCCGGACCTCGAACAACTGCTCGCGCAGCACCGAGTCGACGTCGACGACGGTGTGCACCGTCTCCTCCATGTGCGCGGCCTGGTGGATCCGCACCCGGGCCCGCGACACCACCGGAATCCAGGCACGTTCGGCCAGCAGCCGGCCCACCGAGATGCCGCGCGCCTCCAACAGCCGGTCCACGGCCGCCTCGACGCAGCGTACGTAGGCCGAGTGCTGCACCCGGTCGGAGTAGTGGCAGTAGAAGTAGCGGGCCCGCCAGGGCCAGTACAGGGCCGGTGAGTCGGGGTCGACGAGTTGGTCACGCACCGGCCGCCGAGGGTCGTAGGGGCGTGACCCGGGTGCGTCGGCCGCACCGCCCAGGTCGTCGACCACCCACGGGGCGAGGTCGGGGGCTACCGGTGTCGACTCCTCGGCCGTGCGCTCGCGTACCAGGGCCAGTCGCACCGAGGCGCGGGCCACCGTCACGTCCCGACCGTCGCGGCGGACCCGGAGCGTGACGTCGAGCCGGTCGCCGCGCCCCCGATCCACCTGTGCGTCCACCTCGTCGTCGATGTCGAGTACGGCGGGTAGCTGCACCGAGCAGTCGACGATCTCCACGCCCAGCCCGTGCCGGTGGAACAGCTGCCCGGGTGGGTGGCCGTGGTCGCGCAGCCACTGCAACACGGCCTCCTCGACCAGGTACATGAAGTGTTTGAAGCCGATCCAGGTGCGGATGTTGGCCCCTTCGAAGCGGGGGCGGCCCGCCACGACGGTCGGGGTCACGGGACCTCCTCGAATTCCGGGCGTGCGGCGAAACGGCACAGCCGGGCCGCGACCTCGGCCGGGTGCCGCAGGTGGCAGAAGTGGTCGTAGCGGTCGTCGACGACGAGTCGGGCGTCGGGCAGCGCCCGGGCGAGGGCACCGGCCGCCGCCGGGCTGAGGGTCGGGTCGTCACCGCCGCCGAGCACCAGCACCGGCGGGCGGACCCGGTCCAGCGGCAGCGCGGCACTGGTGACGTACTGCTCGAAGACCGCGAGGAAGCCGGCCGGTCCGGCCCGGTCGATCGCCTTGCGGGTCATCGTCGCCAGCACGTCGTCCGGCGTACGGGCCAGACGCTCGCCCTGGCGGCTGCGCAGCGACTCGTGGATGTGCCGTTCGAATGCGGCCCGTGCGCGGTCGAACAGCGCCCACGTCACCGGACGGCCGGGAGGGCGGTAGAGCGGGCAGATCAGCGCCACCTGTCGGGCCGGCAGCGCGTCCCGGCACAACAGGTGCAACGTGGCGTTCGCACCGTAGGAGTGGGCGACCAGCAGATCGATCTCCGCGCCGAGCCCGTCGACCGCGTCGGCGAGCGCGTCGGCAGCCGGCCGGTGCCGCCACCGGTAGTCGGTGCCCGGCCGCCACGGCAGGTCGAGTGCGGCCACCCGCCACCGCTGCCCGAGGACGTCGGCCAGCGGCAGCCAGGTACGCCAGGAGTCCTCCAGCCCGTGCGCGAGCACCGCGAGGGGCGCATCGGGCGGGCCGTCCGCCAGCCACCGAGGGCCGTTCGCCGCCGCGCTCACCGGGCACCCACCGATCCGGAGGACACGGTCAGCGACCGGTAGCCGTCGGTCCCGCCACCGCAGGACACCTCGACCGGGCCCCCGGTGGCGCGGACGCGGTCGGCCGCGAGTGCGACGCCGACCAACCCCTGGGCGCCGTAGCAGTCGCCCCACGACGCCACCGTGACCGGCGCGGGAACGCTGCCGTTGAGCCGCACCCGCACCCCGTCCGGGGCGGACTCGACGATCACGCACGCCGCACCGCTGGTGAGGGACTGCCCGTACAGGGCCGTCGCCGTGCCGGTCGCCGCCTCGGCACCCACCACGACCACCCGGCGGGCGCGCCCGGCGCGCAGCAGCAGCGCGGCGGTCGCCAACGCGTCATAGCTCGCGGCGGCACCCGAGCAGACCATGAGGTTGGGGCCGGCGAACCGGAACCAGATCGCGACCACACTGGCGATCACGTTGCTCGACGCGTTCGGGGCGGCGAGCGGGCTGACCGCCCGGACGCCGTCGGTCGTCGCGGTCCGGGCCAGGTCGGCGACGGTGTCGACGTTGCCGAGGTTGCCGCACGCCACCACCGCGACATCGGTCCGTGCGTCGCCACCGGGCCGTACGCCGGCCTCCAGCCCGAGCGCGCGGTGCACCGCGCAGAGCGCCAGCCGGGTCGCGTCGTCCCGGCCGAGCAGGCCCTTGCGGCCCAGCAGCTCGGCGGCGGCGTCGGGCCGGCAGGCGGACGGGTCGCTCTCCGGCAGGTGTATGCCCCACCCGCGCAGCGCCAACGTCGCGGTCAGCATGCCGGCTCCAGCAGCGTCACGGCGTTGACCCCGCCGAAGCCGAACGAGTTGATCTGGGTGAGCGAGCCGGGCACCGCGACCGGGTGGTCCCGGACCAGCCGTACGCCGTCCGCCTCGGCCAGCGGGTTGCCCAGCCCGACCACCGGCGGCACCGCACCGAGCCGCAGCCCGCGTACGGCGATGTCGACCCCGCACAGCGCGGCGGCCCCGGAGGTGTGGCCGATCGCGCCCTTGAGCGCGGTCACCCACGGATCACCCTGGTCCGCGTGGATCACCTCGCGGATCGCCTGGCACTCGGTCGGGTCGTTGAGCGCGGTGCCGGTGCCGTGCGCCACCACGACCCGGACGTCGCGGGCTTCCCGGTCGGCCCGCAGCAACGCGTCGCGCATCGCCCGGGTCATCCCGCCGACGTCGGGCGCGGTCTCGTGCACCGCGTCGCAGGACAACCCGGTGGCCAGCAGGTGGGCCAGGCGCGGACCCGGGCGTTCGACGGGGGTCACCACCACGGCGGCGGCGCCGTCACCGAGCAGCACCCCGGTGCGGTCGCGGTCGAAGGGACGTACCCGTGCGGTGGGCCGGTCGGCCACCTTGCCGATCATCGCCTGCATCGACAGCGTGGCGGTGTCCGCGGCGGCGGCGACCGCCACGTCGGCCTCACCGGCCTCGACCAGGTCCTGGGCCAGGGCCAGCGCGTGCCCACCCGCGCTGCACGCGTTGGCGAGGGTCACCACCTCCCTCACGCCGGGCAGCGCGGCCCGGACCGCCGACCCGAAGTGGAGCTGGTCGACCGGGCACGGGGTGTCGTCCAGCGCCCAGCGTTCGACGTCGGCCAACTGCCGCAGGCCGGTGCCGACCACCACCACGACCCGTTCCCGACGGGCGTCGACACCCGCCTCGGCGGCGGCTGCCCGCAGCACCGTGGCGAGCCAGTCGGCCGCCCGTCCCCGGTCTGCCCGGCCGGCGATCGGATAGGTGGCCCCGACGTTGAGCCGGGCCGCCGTGGCGGCGTCGAAAGGGCGGGCACCGCAGCGGCCGTCGGTCAACGCGGCCCAGGTCCGTGAGCCGTCGCCGAAGCAGGTCAGCTGGGTGGTCGCCGCGATCACCGGCACTGCGGGCTCCTCACCAGCGCCGCCGCCGCAGCACCGTCGAGGCCCTCGGCGACGAGCAGGGCGGTGGTGCCGGGCTTTTCGGGACGGGCCCGCCGGTTGAGGATCAGCTGAGCCAGACCGACCGCAGGCGTCGCGGCGTCGCAGTCGCCGAACGCGGCGGTGACCTGCCGGTGCCGGGGGCGGTGTCCGAGCGCCCGGGTGGCCGCCTCGAACTGACCGTGATCGTCCGGGCCGGTCTCGGCGGTGACGACCAGGTCGACCTCGGTCGCGGCGACACCGGCCCGGTCGAGGGCCCGACGCACACAACCGGACAACGCCTCGGCCCGGCGACCGTCCGGGCCGTACCCGGCCGCGGCGGCCAGGATCCGCGTCCCGGTCCCGCCGGTCGAGCCGTCGTCGTCGCGGCCGACCACGAACGCGGCGGCCGACTCGCCGCAGGCCGCGCCACCGCCGCCCCGGGTCAGCACCTGCGACCACACCCGGTGCGGCGACAGCTCCTCGGCCGCGCCGACCACCATCAGGTCGGCGTAGCCCCGGGCGAGGACATCGGCGGCGTAGCGCAGCGCGTGCAGGAACGCCACCGGTCCGCCGGCCACGGTGGCGTTCACCCCGCGCAGACCGAGCCGGATCGCGGACTGCCCGGCCGCACAGTTCATCACCGTGTTGGGGAAGAGCATCGGGTTGACCAGGTACGGCCGTTCCTGCACCAGGGTCTCCCGGGTGAAGTCACTGGTCGAACGGAAGCTGCCCAGCGTGGTCGCGAGTACCACCCCGATCCGGTCCTGCGGTTGCTGCGCACCGGCGTCGACGCCAGCGTCGCGCAGGGCGTCGGCGCAGGCGGCGACGGCGAGGGCGGTGGTCCGGTCGAAGAAGCTGGTGCCGCGACGGCCGAGGCGTTCCCGCACGTCGAAGCCGTCCACCGCGTGCACCGGCCGGTCCGGGAACGACGGGTCGTCGGGGGCGGTCACCGACGGCAGCAGTACGCCGAGTCCGCGTACCCGCAGCGCGGTCACCGGACCGCTCCGAAGATGACGATCGAGTTGTTGCCGCCGAAGGCGAAGCCGTTGTTCTGCGCCACCCGGACCGTCGCCGGTCGGGCCACGTTGGGCACCGGGTCGACTCCGGCGAGTTCCGGATCGGGATTCGACCAGTTCACCGTCGGTGGCAGGAACCCCTGGTCGATGGCGAGCACACTGGCGATCGCCCCGAAGCCGGACGCGGCACCCATCGTGTGCCCGATCAGGGATTTGATCGAGCTGACCGGTGGCAGGGCCGCGCCGAAGACCTCGACCAGGGCTTTCGCCTCGACCGCGTCGTTGGCCGGGGTGCCGGTGCCGTGGGCGCAGACGTAGTCGACGTCGGCCGGGCCGACACCGGCGTTCTGGTGGGCGATGCGGATGCAGCGGGCGATGCTGGTCCACTCCGGAGCCACCGGATGCTTGGCGTCGCAGTTGAGCCCGTGTCCGAGCAGCTCGGCGTAGATCCGCGCGCCCCGGGCCCGCGCGTGCTCGAAGGTCTCCAACACCAGCACAGCCCCGCCCTCGGCGGTGAGGATGCCGTCGCGATCGCGGTCGAACGGTGCGCAGTCCTGCGCCGCCAGCGCACCGAGCCGGAAGAAACCGGCGTGCGCCCAACGGCAGACCGAGTCCGCGCCACCGGCGAAGACCACGTCCGCCTCGCCGCTGACGAGCAGGTCGAAGCCGTACCCGAGGGCGTAGTTGCTGGCCGAGCAGGCGGTGGCGAGCGTCACCGACTCCCCGGCCAGCCCCAGCTCCTCGCTGACCCCGTGCGCCAGCCGCCCGGCCGGAAGCTGGGCCACCAGGTCCGGGTCGATGCCCGCGAAGCCGTCACCATCGGCGACACGAGCGGCGGTGAACGCCTCCACCGCCACCGACTCGCCGCTGGTCGTACCGATCACGGCGTGCGCCCGTTCCGGACCGCCGGGCAGCCGGTCCAGGTCGAGCCCGGCGTCCTGGGCCGCGAGCCGGGCGGCGGCCGCCGCGAACTGGCTCGACCGCCCCCAGTGCTCCGGCTTCAGCCGCCGCAACGAGCGGTGCGGGTCGAACCCGCGAACCTCACCGGCCCGACGGCGCGGGAATCCGCTGGCGTCGAAGCTGGTGATCTCCGAGATGCCGGACCGGCCGGCACGCAGCCCGGCGGCGAACTCGGCCGGGCCGATCCCGATGCTGGAGACCGGGCCGAGCCCGGTGACCGCGACGCGCACGGAAGTCAGTCCCGCCAGCCCGCGTGCCGGCTGAGGCTCTCGTAGACGGCCTTGAGATTGGTCAGCTCGGGAAGCTCCGACTGGGGGATCTCGACGTGGTACCGCTTGTCCAGCCGGGCGAGGATCTCGATGGCGCGCAGCGAGTCGGCGTCGTGGTCCTCCATGAAGTCGCTGTCGTCAGTCAGCTCCTCGGGCTCGATCTCCAGGACCTCGGCGATGATGCCGCGCAGCTCCTCCAGCCGCTCGCGCGGGTCGCCGGCCTCGTCGGTGTTGCTCATGGGCGTACCTCTCTGCTCGTTGGGTGCAGGGGGTTGCTCAGCGCAGCTGCTCGTCCGGCCGCTGCGCCGCCATCAGGGTTTCGACCCGGGCGATCCGGCGGTCGCCAACCCAGCTCTCGCCGTGGCAGAACCCGGTGTCGGCGACCACCTGGTCCAGCCGCACCACGTGGCGGACCACGTCGCCGGGGTATGCCTCGCCCGACACCTCGTAGCCCCGGGCGGTCAGGAACAGCAGGTGGCGGCGTGGTCCGCGCTTCTCGGCCGACGACTCGCTGTGCTGCCACAGCAGCGCGGCGCTCTGCCCGAGCGACTCAACCAGCAGCGACACCGGGTACGCGAAGCACGACGGCGCGGCGTCGTCCGGCAGATCGGCGTAGCAGGGCTCGTTCGCGGTGATCGCCTTGGTGGTGGTGATGGACTCACCCGCCCGCAACTCCAGCACCCGGTCGACCAGCAGCATCGGAAAGCGTTGCGGCAGCAGGGCGCGGATCTGGGAGTGCTCCAGCACGCCGTCGCCAGCCGGTGCCGACCCGCCGGCGGTGGTGCAGGTGACCCGCATCGTCGCGCAGACACTTCCGTCCCGTCGGGTGCCGGTCGCCGACACCTCCCAGGTGGACCCCTCCTGCGGTCGGGCGGTCGCCTCGATCGACAGTTCGTCACCGACCAGCAGCGGCGCGATCAGCCGCAGGGACGAAACCCGGCACACCCGTGCCGTCCCACCCGGCAGCCCGGCACGGATCAGCTGGCTGAGCGTCTCCAGCACGAAGACGCCCGGGTAGATCGGGAAGCGGGGAAAGTGGCCGCGCAGCGACGGCTCGGTGGCCTCGACCACCTTGCGGGCGTGCAGGACCAGCGGTCCGGTCGTGGCACTCGGCCACCACCTGTCGTACGCCGCCAGTGGCGCGGCCGTCGGAATCTGGATCGTCACAGCGCGATACCTCCGTCCACCCGGAAGACCTGGCCGGTGATGTAGCCGGCGTCCTCGGAGAGCAGGAACGAGACCAGCGGAGCGACGTCCTCGGCGGCACCGAATCGGCGCAGCGGCACCCGGCGCAGGGCGTCGTCGCGCAGCCGGCCGCTCAGCCCTGCGGTCATGTCGGTCTCGATGAAGCCGGGGGCGACCACGTTCACCCGTACCCCGTAGGCGCCGACCTCCTTGGCCAGCGACCGACTGAGCCCGATGACGCCGGCCTTGGTGGCGGCGTACGCGGTCTGGCCGTTGTTGCCGGTGACACCGGCGACGGACGACATGTTCACGATCGCACCGGCCCGCCGCTTCATGAACCGGAACGCGGCCCCCCGACACACGTTGCGGGTGCCGGTGAGGTTGGTCGCGATCGTCGCGTCCCAGTCCGCCGAGGAGGAGAGCACCAGCGGGGCGTCGCGGGTGATCCCGGCGTTGTTGACGACCGCGTCGAGGCCGCCGAGTTCCTTCTCCACCGCGGTGATCAGGTCGTCGACCGCGTCGGGGTCAGCCACGTCGCAGACCCGCATCATCGCCGGCACGCCGAGCGCCTTGAGGTCGATCGCGGTCCGGTCCGCCTCGTCGCTCTCCCGGGCGTGACAACCGGCGACCGCGTAGCCGCGCCGGGCCAGGTCGAGCGCGACGGCCCGGCCGATTCCTCGTGAGGCACCGGTCACGAGCGCGACGCGCCGAGTCATCTCGCCTCCCGACGGGGCAGGGTGCTGGGGGTGCTGCCCGACAGCTCGGGCTGGGTGCACCATCGCCCAGGAAATCCGCCGGTGGCAACGCGTTCGAGCAGCGGAGACCACACGCCACTCAGGCGTCGGCGGCCCACTCCTCGAGCACCTCGGCCGTGTCCGCGCCGGCCGCCGGGGCGGCCCGGCGGATCCGGGTGGGAGTGCGGGAGAACTTGGCGGCCGGGCCGGTCAGCTCGGCCTCGGTGCCGTTGTGCAGCCGGGTCCGCTGCAACATCTGCCGGGCCCGTACCTGCGGGTCGTCGGCGACCTGGCGCAGCTTTCGCACCTGCGACACGGCCAGGCCGGCCTCGGTGAGCGCGGCCACCGCCGCCGACACGGTCACCGTCGCGCACCAGCCCGCCACGATCGCGTTGACCAGGCTCCGGTTGGCCAGGCGGTCCCGGTTGGTGGCGAACGCCGGATCGCGGGCCAGCTCCGGGCGGCCCATCAGCTCGGCCAGCCGCCGCCAGTGACGGTTGAGCGATACGGCGAGGTAGATGTCGCCGTCGCGGCAGTGGTAGACGTTGGCCGGCACCACGAAGTCGGTCTGGTTGCCCATCCGCTGCGGTGGGGCACCGGCCGCCGCCAGCGACAGCAGGCCGCTGCTGCTGAACAGCAGCGAGTCGAGCATGGCGACGTCGACGTGCTGACCCTCGCCGGTACGCCACCGGTGTGCCAGCGCACCGAGCGCCGCGATGGCGGCGTGCAGCCCGGCCAACTCGTCGGCGAGGAACGTCGGGGCGCGTACCGGCTGCCCGTCAGGCGGTCCGTTGAGCGCCATCCACCCGCCGTCGGCCTGCACCACCGGGTCGTAGGCCGACCGGTCGATGCCGGGACCGTACTGACCCCAGCCGGACACCGAGACGTAGACCAGCTCCGGTCGGACAGCCCGGCACTGCGCATAGCCGACGCCCCACCCCTCCAGCACGCCGGGACGGTAGTTCTCGACCAGCACGTCGGCCACGCGTACCAGGGAGAGCAGGGTGCGTCGGCCCTCGTCGGTCCGCAGGTCCGCGCCGACGCTGCGCTTGTTGCGGTTGACGCTCTCGCGGAACCAGGACAGGCCGGTGCCCGGGATCGCGGGTGGCACCTCACCGTCGCGGCCACCGGGCAGCTCGACCCGTACGACGTCGGCACCGAGATCGGCCAGCACACAGGTGGCCAGCGGCCCGGACCAGACCTTCGTCACGTCGAGGACCCGGACGCCGTGCAGCGGCCCGTCGAGGTCGTCGCGGGCGTCACGGAAGAACTGCTCGCGGTCCATCGTCAGACCCGTTCGAGCAGGCTCGCGGTGCCGAGGGAGCCACCGCAGCACATCGTCACCAGGGCCGTGGCGGCGTCCCGGCGTTCCAGCTCGTGCAGCGCGGTGACCAGCAGGCGGGTGCCGCTGGCCCCGAGGGGATGACCGAGCGCGATGGCACCGCCGTTGACGTTGACCCGCCCCGGATCGACGGGGAAGGCGGACAGCCAGTTGAGCACCACGGCGGAGAACGCCTCGTTCACCTCGAACAGGTCGATGTCGTCCGGCCGGGCACCGGCCCGGTCGAGCAGCCTGGTGGTGGCGGCCACCGGTCCGTCGAGGAGGAAGTAGGGGTCGGCGCCGGTCACCACCTGCTGCGCCAACCGCGCCCGAGGGGTCAGGCCGTACGCGCGGGCCCGCTCCGCCGACATCCACAGGATCGCCGCCGCGCCGTCGGAGAGCTGGGAGATGGTGCCGGCGGTGTGCAGCCCGTCGTCGACGACCGGGCGCAGCGCTGCCAGCCCGGCCGGGGTGGTGGCCCGCAGCCCCTCGTCACGGTCGACGCGGCGGGTGCCGTCGGCGGTCGGAGCGTCGACGGCGACCAGCTCGGCGTCGAACCGACCGGCGTCCCACGCGGCGGCGGCTCGTTCCTGCGACCGCACTCCGTACGCGTCGAGTTCGGCCCGGCTCAGCCCCTGCCGCCGCGCGATACGTTCGGCCCCGCCGAACTGCGCGTGCGGTGGGTCGTCCCAGGGATAGTCGCGGGTCTTGTAGTGGCCGGGCCCGAGGTGCAGGTTGCTGCCGATCGGCACCCGGCTCATCGACTCCACCCCGCAGGCGATGCCGACGTCGATCGCACCCGCCGCGATCAGAGCCGCGACGAGATGGTTGGCCTGCTGCGCGGAACCGCACGACACGTCCACAGTGGTGCACCCGACCGCCGGGCTGAAACCGGTGCTCAGCCAGGCGTTGCGGGTGACGTTGAGGCTCTGCTCGCCGATCTGTGTCACACAGCCACCGACGACCTGGTCGACCTCGTCCGGCTGGACACCGGCCCGGTCGAGGACCTCGCGCTGCACGATCCGCAGCAGCTCGACCGCCTTGAGGCCGGACAGCCAGCCGTCCCGACGACCGATCGGGGTGCGGGCGGCGGCGACGATCACCGGCTCACGGCCGCTGACCGACGTCACCGCTCCACCAGTTCGATCGCCAGCTTCGGGCACGCCCGCACGGCCTCCTCCGCTGCCGGTAGCTGCGGTGGGTCAAGCGTCGGTGTCCGTACGACGAGGACGTCGTCGGCGTCGAGGGCGAAGATCTCCGGTGCGATCTGCGCGCACAGACCGGTGCTGTCGCACTGATCGGTGTCTACCCGAACCCGCATTCTCCGCACGCTACCCGCGCCCTCCGGGGCCGCCTAGTGTGCTCGACAGTGGAGGCGTACACCGAGGTGGGGCGGGCTGTGGACATCGACTTGCTGGCCTGGACGCGACGCCCCCGCCCCGGCGGGTGGGTGCGGTTCGCGACCGCCGAGGGGTGGGACGAGTGGCCCTACGACGCCCTCGCCGCGCTGACCCGCCGGTCGGCCGGTGCACTGGTCGCCGCCGGAGTGCGTCCCGGTGACGTGGTGGCGCTCGGGCTGGCGGGCGGCCCACGGTTCGTCGCCATGTTCTTCGGCGCGCTGCTCGCCGGGGCGACACCGGCCCCGCTACCGCCGCCTGCGGCCTTCGCCAGCGCCGACCGCTACGACGCGCACGTCGACCGGATGCTCGGCTGGTCGACGCCGATCCTGGTGGTGCACGACGAGGCCGCCGTCCGCGCGGGTGAACTGGCGGCCGTGCGGGGCGTCGACGCCGCCCCGGTGGACGCGCTCCTCGGCGCGGCCCCCGACGCCGATCGCGAGCCGGGTCGGCCGCTGCCGGACGTGGCGATCGTCCAGTTCACCTCGGGCACCACCGGTCCCGCCCTTGGCGTACGGGTCGCCACCGGCTCGTTGACCGCCAACCTCGGCGCGATCGCCCGCTGGCTGGGCATGACACCGGCCGATCCGACCGCGTCATGGCTGCCCGTGCACCACGACATGGGGCTGGTCGGATGCCTGCTGCTGCCGGTGACGGTCGGTGGTGACCTGTGGTCGATGCCGACCGTCGAGTTCCTCCGCCATCCACTGCGCTACCTGGAGTGTTTCGGGCGGCACGGGGCCCGGCTGACCGCGATGCCGGCGTTCGGCCTCGACTACGTGACCCGACGGGTAGGCCCGGAGAGCCTCGTCGGCCTCGACTTCGGCGCCTGGCGCTCGGTCATCGTGGGCGCGGAACGGATCCCGCCGGCCACCCTGCGCCGGTTCGCGGAGTTGCTCGGACCGTTCGGTCTGCGCCCGACCGCGCTGCGACCGGCGTACGGCCTGGCGGAGGCGACCCTGGCGGTCACCGGGGTGCCGTCGGGCGCGCCCTGGCGCGCGGTGACCTCGCCCTCCGATGGTGAGGTGGTGGGGTGCGGCACGCCGCTGGCCGGGGTCACCGTGTCGGTACGCGACGCTGCCGGGCAGCCGGTGGCACCGGGACGGGTCGGCGAGATCGTGGTCGGTGGTACCGGCGTCGGGTCGAACCCGGTCCACACCGGCGACGCCGGTTTCCTCCTCGACGGGGAGCTGTTCCTGGTCGGTCGGCTCGGCGACGGGGTGAAGGTCCACGGCCGTTTCGTCTTCGCCGCCGACGTGGAGACCGCGATCGCCGCCGACGGTGACATTCCGCTGGGGCGGGTGGCCGTGCTGGCCGGTAGCCGGGGCGGCCGACCGACCGTGGTCGTCGTGCTGGAACGTCCGCAGCCCGGCTGGTGGCAGCGGTCCGCCGCGGCGCTGACCGGCCGGTTCGTCGGCGCAGACCTGGTGGGGGTGACCGCCACCGCCGGAGGCATCGCCCGCACCACCAGCGGGAAGCCGCGTCGAAGGGCGATGTGGGAGGCGTTCCTCGACGACCGGTTGGGCCCGGTTCAGCCGCTGACGCCGAGCCCGAGTTCGAGCGCCGAGACCACGGCGTCGAGTTCGTCGACGAGATAGAAGTGGCCGCCCGGCCGCACCAGCTGCCGGTACCGGCCGGTGGTGAAGCGCGCCCAGTCCGCCAGATCGGCCGGATCGACATCCGGGTCGTCGTGCCCGCCGAGGGCGGTGACCGGGCAGGACAGCGGGGGAGCGGGCGCCGGCCGCCAGGCTTCGATCAACTGGTAGTCGCCGCGCAGCGCCGGCATGATCAGGGACCGCAGCTGGGGATGGTCCAGGGTTTCCGCGCTGGTGGCGTCCTGTCGGCGCAGCTCGTCCCAGAGCGCGTCGTCGGAGCCCAGGTGCAGATCGCCGCCATGGTGCCGGGCGGGCGACGGGTGAGCGGAGACGAACAGGTGCCGTACGGCGAGGCCACGCCGGTGCTCCAGGCGGCGGGTCACCTCGTAGGCGACCGCGGCACCCATGCTGTGCCCGAACAGCGCCACGCCCGTGTTCCGGGTCAGCGGCATCAGGGCCTCGGTCACCCGGTCGGCCAACTCGTCCATGTCGGTGACGCAGGGCTCCGACAGGCGATCCAACCGGCCCGGGTATTGCACTGCCCAGGTCTCGACACCGTCGGGCAGCAGGGCACCCCAGTCGCGGTAGAACAGCGCGTTCCCGCTGGCGTGTGGCAGGCAGACCAGGCGTACCCGGGCGGTGGGGCGGGGGTGGAAGCACCGCAACCACTGGTCGACGAGGTTACTCACCGGCTGCGGCCTTCCCGGCCTGCGCCAGCGCGGCGACGTCGGCCGCGCCCAGCGGGTCCAGCTCACCACCGGTGATCAGTTCCGGCGGCCCGAGCAGCGCGCTGACGTCCTGCCAGAGCTGGCACAGGGTGAGTTGGTACTGACCGTCGGCCCGGGCCGGACCACCGGGGATGTCGCGTCGCAGCTGGTCGACGGCGGCGGCGACACCGGCCGGCCACATGGTGGCGAACAGTTCCTCGTAGGAGGCCGAGGTGTCCGGTCCGAGCACGACCGTGCTGGGTGCGGCCCGGACGTCGACCGCCTGGTCGAAGTGGGCGGACGCGCCCGGGTCGGCCACGGTACGGGGGAAGACCGGCCGGGCTGACCAGACGACCGGGCCGTGGGTGCCGACGAGCGTGAGGTTGCCCGCGTCGGTGCCGATGGTGACCCGGTGCAGCAGGTGGGCGTAGTTGTCCGGATCGGCGGGATCCAGCTCGTTCTGAATGCGGATCGTCGTGGGTACGCCGGCGAGCACCCCCTCCAGCGTGCGGAACGGTGGCGTCCGATCGGGCCGGACCGACGCCCCGGGCACCGCTGGTGGGTCGAAGGACCAGGGGCGTAGGCCGGACAGGGCCAGCCCGAGGATGTCGAACAGCGAGTAGGCGAGTTGGAAACCGCAGGCCGCGTCGACGTAGCGGGGGCGCTGCCGCCGGAGCAGTTCGCGGACCGCGCCGACGAACCGCCGGACCGGGGGCATGTGCCGGTAGAACGGGTTGAGCCGGTAGATGACCCCGTGTCGCCGGGCGGTCCGCAGGCAGTCGGCCAACTCGTCATGGTGCAGCGGGTGTTCCTGTAGGACGTGCACTCCGCGCGCCATGAGCCGGTTGGCGAGTTCGGTGCCGGGGCCGCCCAGCAGCCCGCCCCGGATCACCACGCAGGCGATGCGGACGTCGTCGGGCAGCTCGTCGGGGTCGCGGTAGAGCGGGACACCGTAGCGCGCGGCGCACGCCTGGGACCGCTCACTGCCCCGGGCCAGCACGCCGGCCAGCCTGATCGGCGCGTCGGTGGCCCGGAACGCCTCCAGGTAGACCTGCCCGAACCGGGTGCCGGCCACGACCACGGGGGTACGACTGTCACCGGTCACAATGTTCCCTCCCGCCAGTGGAGACCGTCGGTGCTGTCGACCTCGACGATCCGGGTGACCGCGTCGGCCTGTCGGAGCGCGGTGACGGTGGTGACCGGATCGAGCAGATCGGCGGCGTGGTGGGTGCCGGGCGGCCCGCCCTCGTCACGCAGCAGGATGGCGCAGTGGGCGACCATCGCTCCGGTCAGCTCGCTCGCCCCCCGCCCCCACAGCGCCACCGACCGTGCCGACCCGTCCGCCCCGCCGACCTCGACCACGATCACCTGGTACGGAGTGCGGCCGAACAGGTCGAGCCGGGCGGCCCGACGCAGCGCCTCGCCGGTGGGGCGCTCGGGTGACGCGGCTCCGCGCAGCAGTGCCGCCACCTGACCGTCGACGAAGGCCGAGTGCCAGCGCACCTCGGTCAGTCCGGCGGCGGCGGCGATGCGGGCGGCCTCGGTGCTGAGGAAGGGCATCGACAGCACGGGTTCGGGGAAGAACGGCACGGTGACCGCCCGGCCGGTGGGTGCCGACGGCACCAGGCGACCGGCGTGCCACTCGACGTGCGCGGTGCCGAACTCCTCGGCCCGCAGGTAGTCGGCGGCACCGGCCGGGCTGAAGTGGTCCCGGCCGCCCACGTGGCCGGTCAGCCGGTGTACCGGCGTCGGCGTGGTGGCGATCAGGTAGCGCGGCAGGACACCACTGAGTCCGGGCATCATGCCGGCGGAGAGCACGGCGCACCGGTCAGTGCCGGCGGTCAGGGGCGTGATCAGGTCGGCCAGCCGGTCGTCGCCGGCCGGGTCGACGTAGTGCGCGCCGACCGCGAGCGCGACCCGGGCGACCCGGTCGCCGACCACCGTCGACGGCCCGGCGCAGTTGGCGACCACGGCGGCACCGGAGCAGAAGTCGTGCAGGGCTGCCGTGTCGTCGACGTCGAGCCGGGTCACCGGGGTGCCGTTCTCCGCCGGTCGACGTGCACCCAGGCGCAGTGGTCCGCCGCCGCTGGCGGCCAGGTGACGAGCGGTGGCACGGCCGACCGCCCCCGAGGCGCCGACGACGGCGATGACACCGCCGTCCGGGGTGGTGCGCCGGCCGCCGATCACGTTCGCGTCCCGCCGTCGGACAGGGCCGCCGCGAGGGTCTCCGGCGCGGCCGGGAGGCGATGGCGGGGCGACGCCACCGTGACGACCTGCGCGGGGTCGAGACACAGGTCCGCCCAGAACTCGTCGGTGTCCTCGTCGTCGACCGGGCGGACGAGCGTGACGTCCCCGGCGTAGAGGGTGGGTCGGTGGGCGGCGAGGACGGTGTGCAGCGCGGTGAAGGTGGACAGCTCGTCGGGCGACGGTTCCCGGCCGGTCTCCTCGACGAACTCGGCCCGCATCGCCTCCGGATCCAGCGACCCGTGGGCGGGGCGGCCGCCGACGATCACCAGCTGGTCGACCACGACGCCGCTGTCGGCCAGCGCCCGGCCGATCTCCATGGCCAGCAGCGCCGTGTACCCGTAACCGACCAGCCGTACCGGTCCCGGGTCGGCGGCGCTGACCGCTCGGGCCAGCTCGGCGGCGAGGCGGTCCAGGTCGAGGCCGGTGCCGAGGGCACGCACCGTCGAGGCGTCCACACCCTGCACGAACGCCCCGTCGGCGGCTGCCGCGAAGGTCTGCCACAGGGCCAGGGAGCCGGCACAGTCGTGCACCACGGTCAGCGTCGGACCGTCGTCCGTCCGGCTCCGCAACGGCACCACCGGGGAGCCCTCACCGGTCACCGGTTCGTCACCGGCCGCCGGGGCGGTCGAGACGGTCCGGTCGGCGCCGATCCACCGGGCCAGTTCCCGTACGGTCGGATGCTCCAGCAGTTCGCGCAGCAACTCGTCGAAGTAGAGACCTTCGGCTTCCGGAATCTCGGCCTGCACCTGACTGGCGATCCGGGCCGAGATGAGGGAGTCACCGCCGAGCGCGAACAGGTTCGCGGTCGGCTCGACGGTGGAGAGCCCGAGCGCGGTGGCCCAGATGGCGGCGAGCCGGCGTTCCAGGTCGCTGCCGGGTGCGGCGGCGGAGATCCCGGTGGTGTCGGTCTGCGCGCCCTCAATGGCGGGTCTCGGTGCCAGGTCTCGCAGCGCCGCCCGGTCGATCTTTGCGTTGTCGGTCAGCGGCAGCGTGTCGAGCACCTGGAACGCGGACGGCAGCAGGTAGGCCGGAAGCCGCTCGGCCAGGTGCGCGGTCAACTCGTCGGGGGTGACGGCGGCCCGGTTCTCCTTGAACCGCGTGGCGAACAGTCCCATGCCGAGGGTGCCGGCGGGTTCGTCGCCGTCGGGCAGACTGACCGTGCTCGTGCCACCGGCTCCCGCCAGTACGCCGAGCCACGTCGCCGGATCGAGGAAGGTGTCGCCGGTGTCGGCGCGTACGTCGGTGAACTCGCCGGCCGCCCTGTCGGGGGAGAGCAGGAGTTCGAGCGAGGTCATGATCTGGTAGTGGTCGCGGGTCATCTCCAGCGCCACCAGCCAGCCGCCGGGTACGACCAGCTCGGCCAGGCTGCGCAGGGTGCGGTCCACGTCGGTGCACGCGTGCAGGACGTCACCGGCGATGACGAGGTCGAAGGTGTTGGGCGACAGCCCCTGGTCGCGGGCCGGGAGGTTGAGGTCGAGGGTGGCCCAGCGCATCCCGGCTTGTTCGGCGAACCGTTCCCGGCTGTGCGCGAGGAAGAACGGGGACAGGTCGGTGCACAGGTAGTCGACCTCGATCCCGTCGAGGGCGGCGAGGATCGCCGCCGTGGTGCCGCCGGCACCGGCACCAACCTCCAGCACCCGCAGCGGCGAGCCGGTCGGCCGGTCCGCCGCGATACGGCGTACCGCACCGGCTGCGGCGGCATTGGCCCACCTGTTGAACGGCGCGTCCTCGTAGAGCCTGCGGGAGATGTCGATCGACCCCTCCGGGAAGAGCAGGTCACGTGCTCCGGCGTGGTCGAGGAGCAGGTCCGGCAGCCGGTCCAGGCTGGCCCGGAAGTAGCCGACCAGGCTGGCGTCCTCCGGGGCGGTGAGCCGATCGACCTCCTGCCAGGCGGCGTCCACATCGGACTGCTCGACCGGCCGGTCGAGCCGTAGGCCGGTGCCGGTGGACGCGAGGTAGCCCTCGGCGGTGAGCGCCCGTAGCCAGCGACGGACCAGACGGCGTCGGGGGCCGGCCACCGCGGCGATCTCGTCGGGTGTGTGCACCGCGTCCGGGGCCCCGAACAGCCCGAGCCGCCGCAGTGCCAGCACCATCCCGGGCAGCGCCGCCCGGTCGAGCGCCGAGGTGAACCGGCGGTACGCCCCGAGGTCCACCCCGGGCAGCGCCTCGGCACCGGCGTCGCGGGCGCTGGCGGCGACCGGTGCCTCGGCGGCGGCACGGTCGGTCGGCGGGCGGCCCGGTTGGTGGGCCGGTTCGACGAAGGACACCAGCCGACGCCCGAGGGGTGGTTCGCCGACGGCGATCGTCACGGCGCGGCCGACGGCTGGATGGGTGACCAGCGCGGCGTCCACCTCGGCCGGTTCGATCCGGTACCCACGGATCTTGACCTGGTGGTCCTCGCGGCCGAGGAACTCGATGTCGCCGTTCGGTAGGTACCTGCCCAGGTCGCCGGTGCGGTAGAGCCGCTGCCCGGTCTCCGGGTGGATCGGGAAACGTTCGGCGGTGCGGTCGGCGTCGCCGAGATACCCGTCGGCCAGGCCGACGCCGCCGATGAAGAGTTCGCCCACCACGAGATCGGGACGGGGGCGCATGGCCTGGTCGAGGACGTGGAACGACTGGTTGGTCAACGGCCGCCCGTAGGGGATGCTCGGCCAGTCCGGGTCCACCTGGTCGATCGGGTGGAAGATCGACCAGATCGCCGCCTCGGTGGCGCCGCCGAGGCTCACCACGCGGGCCGCCGGTAGGTGCCGACGGACCGCGTCCGGCAGCGGCACCGGGATCCAGTCGCCGGAGAGCAGCACCAGCCGGAGGGCGTCGAGACCGGGGGTGGGCGTCGCGGTCAGGTAGTCGACGAGCAGCTGCATCTGGGCCGGGACGGAGTTCCAGATCGTCACGCCGTGGGCCACGACCAGCGCGGCGAGGTGCGACGGATCGTTGCGCCGGTCGGTGGCCGGCACGACCAGGCAGCCACCATGGCTGAGCGGGCCGAACATGTCGTAGACCGACAGGTCGAAACCGAGCTGGGAGAGGCCGAGGATCCGGTCGTCGGGTCCGACATCGAAGCGGACGTTGACGTCGGCGACGGTGTTGAGGGCGGCCCGATGGCTGATCATGACGCCCTTGGGCACGCCGGTCGAGCCGGAGGTGTGGATGACGTAGGCGAGCCCGTCGGGGTCCACGGGCGGGATCTCCGGCGGCCGGGCGGCGGGCGGACAGGTGGCCACGACGATCGAGGTCGTCCCCGGGCCGGTCGCGTACCCGGGGTCGGTGAGAACGAGCCGGATGCCGGCGCGTTCGATGATCTCGGCCCGGCGACGGGGCGGATGGGCCGGGTCGACGGGCACGTACACCGCGCCGGCCAGCAGCGTTCCCAGCACGGCGACGAGCTGGTGACAGCTGCGGTCGAGGGTGATGCCGACCAGCTCACCCGGGCGGCAGCCGGTCTTGAGCAGCGCGTCGGCGACACCGTTGGCGTGCACCAGCAACTCGCCGTAGCTCATGGTGCGGTCGGCGTCGATCACGGCCGGTCGGTCGGGGTGCCGGGTGGCCTGCGCGACGACGCCGTCGTGCAACAGACCGGCGGGCACCGGCCCGGCCGTGTCGTTGACCGTGGCCCGGCGCCGGGCCTGGGCTTCCGGCAGCCCGACCGGGTACGCGGCCGACCAGGCCGAACCGTCGGCGAGCCGGGCCAACAGGTCCTCGTAGGCGGCGAAGGCGTCGTCGAGCAGGGCGTCGGGAAGCACTCCCTCGCGGGCGTCCCAGGTGGTGGAGAGCCCGCCGTCGCGCTCGATGTTCTGGCAGTCGATCCAGACCTGCGGGGTCTGACTGATGCCGTGGCCGAGGGTCGGCGCGTCCACCGGGGTGGGCGTGTCCAGCCCGATCGCGCTGGTGAACACGATCGGGAAGATGGCGGCCCCGGCACCGCTGCGTCGGGTGATCTCACGCATCACCTCGACGCCGCTGAACGCGCGGTGGTCGATGTCCTGCCACAGCCGTAGCTGCGTCTCGCGGGCACGGTCGGCGAAGGTGGCCCCGGTGCCGTCGCGGGCCAGCAGTGAGACCGAGGTGAAGTCGCCGACGAGTTGCGACACCTGCGGATGCAGGGGCAGCCGGTTGAGCAGGGTGACGTTGATGGTGAAGGCGGGATTACCGCTCCACGCCGCGATGACCTCCTGGTACGCGGTGAGCACCGCGGTGGACGCGCTCACCCCGTGGCGGCGTGCCTGGTCACGCAGCCGGTCCCAGTTCTCCGGCGACACGACGGCGGCCCGCCGCCGGAACCGGGGCTCGGGAGGCGACGGGAGCACGGGCAACGCCGGTGCCGGAGGCAGGTCGGGCAGCCGGTCGAGCCAGTAGCGGCGGGCCGCCTCGTGGTGCGCCTCCCGCCAGCGACGTTCGGCCGCCAGATAGTCGCGGAAGGTCAGCTCCAGCCGGGGCAGCTCCGCGTCGGGCTCCAGGTAGAGCCGGTGTACCTCGTCGAGGATCACCTGCACACTGACGAAGTCGGCGACCAGGAAGTCGATCGAGGCATGCACGACCGCGGTCTCGTCGTGCAGGGTGAGGCGTACCTCCACCAGCGGCCACCGGGTCGGATCGGCTACCCGGTGGTCCAGTTCGGCGCGGTTGCGCCGCACGGCGGCCTGGTACTCCTCGACCGGCTTGCCGCGCAGATCGCAGACGGTGACCGGTAGCGGTGGCGGATCGGGCAGCACCCGCTGGGTGCCGGCCAGGTCGACGACGGCGCGGAGCATGTCGTGCCGGCGTACGACCTCCTGCCAGGCGCGGACCATGCGTGCCTCGTCGACACCCGGGTAGGTCAGCTCGCCGTAGCCGTGGCAGGCCACCCCGCCGTAGGCGAACGTGCCGGTCCGGCCGAGCAGGTAGGCCGACTGGACGTCGGTGACCGGGAACGGCTCGTGTCGGGCGTCCGGGTCGGCCACGACCTCGGGGGTGCCCTGCTCCAGGTACGCGATGATCTCCTCGCGTACGGCCCGGACCGCGTCACGCGCGTTGTCGTCGAGTACACCCTGTGGTGCCCGGAACCGTAGCTGCCCGTCGTCGACCCAGAGCCGTACGCCCTGCTCGGCCAAGGATCGCACCAGCCGCGCCGCCGTAGTGTTCACAGCACCCCCTCGTCCACCGGTCCGCTGGTCAGCCTCGACTGCTGGTCCACGACGGCCGCCATCTCCGCCAGCGTCGGCGCGGCCAGCACATCGCGTAGCGTCAGCTCGACGCCGTGTTCGCGGCGCAGCAGATCGACCAGCCGGGTGGCCAGCAGGCTGTCACCACCGAGTTCGAGGAAGTTGTGTCGGCGGCCGACGCACGGGATGTCCAGCAGCCGGGTCCACGCCGCAGCCAGCAGGTTCTCCGCCGGACCGTCGGGTGGCTCGTCACCGTCGGTCGACGGCGCGTCGAAGAGCCGGGCCACGCGGCCCCGATCGACCTTGCCGTTCGCGGTGACCGGGAAGCGGTCCACCGTCACGATCAGCTCCGGAACCATGTACGCGGGCAGTCGCGCGGCGAGCTGACGACGGATCTCGTCGGGCTGTGCGTGGTGACCCGGCTCCACCTGCACGGCCAGGACGAGCCGACGGCCCCGCGCGGCCGGCACCGCGAGCGCCACCGCGCCGGTGACTGACGGCTGCCGTACCGTCATCGCCTCGACCTCGCCCAACTCCACCCGGTAGCCGCCGATCTTCACCTGGAGATCGGTCCGGCCGAGTAGTTCGAGCGTGCCGTCCGGCCAGTAGCGGCCCAGGTCGCCGGTGCGATACCAGCGACCGCCCGGACCGTCGACGAAGGACGCCGCGGTCAGCTCCGGTGCACCGCGATAGCCGAGCGCCAGGCCGACCCCACCGATGTGCAGCTCGCCGGCCACCCAGTCGGGGCAGTCGAGGCCACGCGGATCCACCACCCGGAACCGTTGGTTGCGCAGCGGCCTGCCGTACGGGATCGAACGCCAGCCGTCCTCGACGGTGCTGACCTCGTGGAGGTTCGACCAGATCGCCGCCTCGGTGGCACCGCCGAGCGAGACGAACCGAGCCCCGGACGCGGCTGCGGCGACGAACCGGCCCGGCAGGTCCAGGGAGATCCAGTCACCGGACGCCAGGCCCAGCCGCAGGGTCCGCAACTCACCGGGGTCGGCTGCGGTCAACAGCATGTCCAGCAGGGCTGGCGCGGAGTTCCAGACGGTCACTCCTCTGGCCGCGACCAGCGCCGCCCACCGTCGGGGTTCCTGCCGCTCCTCCTCGGCCACCAGCACCACCGTGCCGCCCGCGCCGAGGACGCCGAACAGGTCGTAGACCGACAGGTCGAAGTCGAGGGCGGACACCGCGAGCACCCGGTCGTCGGGACCGACCGCGAACCGGCGGTTGATGTCGGCGATGGTGTTCAACGCGGCCCGGTGGGTGATGTCCACGCCCTTCGGCGTGCCGGTCGAGCCCGAGGTGAAGATGGTGTACGCCAGCGCGTCCGGTGCGACCGGCACGGCGGCGGGCAGCGGGTCGGCCGCCAGGTCGAGGGTGACCACCGGGACGACCTCGGTCGCGCCGGGCAACCCGATGACCAGCCGAACGCCTGCGGCGCGCAGGATCCGGTCCCGGCGGTCGGCGGGCTGGTCGACGCCGAGCGGAAGGTAGCTCGCACCGGCGGCCAGTACCCCCAAAACGGCCACCACCTGAGCAGGTCCACGGGGCAGGCTCACCGCCACCCGGTCACCGGTCACCACTGCGGCGTCGCGCAGTAGGCGGGCGACCCGCAACACCGAGTCGGCCAGGTCGCCGTAGCTCAGACCGCCGTCGTCGGTGCCCCAGGCCAGGGCCGGCGCGTGCGGCCGACGGGCCGCCTGGGCGAGGAACCCGTCGAGCAGGCTGCCCTCGGGTAGCGGGCCGACGGTGTCGTTGATCGCGTCGCGGACCCGTCGCTGCGCCGCCGGTAGGAGGTCGGGTGCGGGCTGCTCCCACGACGCGTCGGCGAGCCACTCCAGCAGTTGGCGATAGGCGTCGAAGGCATCATCGAGCAGCCCCTCGGGGAACAGCTCGTCCACCCCGTCCCAGGTCAACACGAGCCCGCCGTCGCGCTCCATCACCTGGTTGTCGAGCCACACCTGCGGGGTCTGGGACAGACCGTGCACCAACTCGCCGAACGGGAACCGCAGCTCGGTCAGCTCGTCCGCCACGCCGAGGGCGCTGGTGAACACCACCGGCATGGTCGAACCGGCGTCGCGGTCCCGGCGTTGCCGCTCGCGCAGCACCCACAGAGCCGACACCGCGCCGTGCTCGACGCTCTCCCACATCGCCTGCTGCACCTGGCGGACCGTCGCCGTCCACGCCGTGCCGGGTGCGAGCCGAGCCGGTACGAGGGCCAGCGACGTGAAGTCGCCGAGGACCCGGTCGACGTGTGGGTGCACGTCCCGCCGGTTGAACATGGTGACGTTGAGGGTGAGTTCGGTACTGCCCGACCAGCGTCCGAGCACCTCTGCGTACGCGGCCAGCAACACCCCGGCGGGGGTGACCCCGGCCTGCCGGGCCCGGTCCCGCAGGGCCTGCCACTGCCCGGGGGTCAGCCGCGCCTCCCGCCGACGGAACCGGGGTCGTCGCACGGTGTCCGGATCGCGGGCCAGCGGCAGCGCCGGTGGCGGGGGTAGCTCGGCCATCCGCTCGTGCCACCAGGCTTCGGCGGCGGCGCGTACCTGCGGGGCCGGGGCGGCCTGGGTGACGTAGTCGCGGAAGGTGATGTCGACCGGTGGGAGTTCGGCGGTCGGGTCGCGGTAGAGCGCCGACAGTTCGGCGAAGAACCGCACGATGCTCAGCGCGTCCAGCACGATGTAGTCGAAGCTGAACCCGATGGCCGTGCGATCGCCGCCGTAACACACTGCGCGGACCTCAAGCAGCGGCCACCGGTGCGGGTCGGGAACCCGCTCGGAGAGCGTGCCCCGCATCCGGGTGACGGCGTCGGCGTCGGCCCAGGTGACGCCGATCCGGAAGGCCGGCACCCGGGCCAGTACGCGTTGCCGCCCGTCCTCGTCGAAGATCGCCCGCAACATGTCGTGCCGTTCGACGAGCCGACCGATGGCCGCCTCCAACCGTCCGATGTCGACACCCTTGCCGTCGAACTCCCAGTACCAGTGCGAGCCGACCCCGCCGAGCGCGAAGTCGTCACGGCGGCCCAACCAGTAGGCCCGTTGCACGTCGGTGGCGGGGAACGGGTCGTGGCGGTGCGCCGGATCGGGCACCACCGGGGCCACCTCGCAGTGACCGGCCGGTAGGTCGGAGAGGCCGGCGGCGAATTCCGCGAGCACCGGTGTGGCGTACAGGCGGCTCAGTTCGGCACCGCCGAAGCCGTCGGCGGCCAACCGGGCCAGCATCCGGGTGGCGACCAGGCTGTCACCGCCGATCGCGAAGAAGCTGTCATCGCGGCCGACGACGTCGAGCCCGATCAACTCGGCCCACAGTTGCGCCAGCCGCTCCTCCCGCGCGCCCACCGGGTCGCGGTGAGCCGGGCGTACCGGGGCGGAGGCGAGCAGGTCGGTGATCCGGCGACGGTCGAGCTTGCCGTTGGCGGACGAGGGCAACTCGGCGAGCACGGTGAACGACTGGGGCGTCATGACGCTCGGCAGCCGGTCCCGGACCCATTCCTGCAGCGCCTGCGGGTCCACCGTCCGTGGATCGTCGGCGGCCGGCACCACCGCCGCCGCCAACCGTTTCTGCGCCGCCGTGCTGACAGCCACCACGACGGCGTCGGCAACGGCCGGGCAGGCCCGCAGCACGGCTTCGATCTCGCCGGGCTCGATGCGGTGGCCACGAAGTTTGATCTGGTGGTCGGCGCGGCCGAGGAACTCCACCGTGCCGTCCGGCCACCAGCGGGCCAGGTCACCGGTGCGGTACCAGCGCAGACCGTCCCGGTCGACGAAACGATCGGCGGTCAGGGCGGGGTCGGCACGGTATCCGTGCGCCACCGACGCGCCGCCGATCCACAGCTCTCCCGGAACCCAGTCGGGGCGGTCGGCACCCCGTCGGTCGACCACCCGTAGCCGTTGGTTGGCCAGCGGTCGCCCGTAGGGCACCGCCGACCAGTGCGCCGGCGGTACGGGTGGGACCTCCTGGATCGTGGAGTGGATCGCGGTCTCGGTGGTGCCGCCCAGCGCGACGAGGCGTGCCGCCGCCGCGACCCGGGCGAGCCGTGTCGACAGGGCGGGGCTCACCCAGTCCCCACCGACCAGGGCCAGCCGCAGCGGCACCGGTTCGCCCTGTTCGGCGGCGGTGGTCAGGAACGTGTCGAGCAGCAGCGGCACGGACTGCCAGACGGTGACCTGCCAGGTGGTGACGAGCCGCCACCAGGCCGTGACGTCGCGCCGCTCCTGCTCGTCGACGACGGCGAGGGACGCCCCGGTGCCGAGCGCCCCGAAGATGTCGAACACGGACAGGTCGAAGTCGAGGGCCGACACGGAGATCAGCCGGTCGTCCGGCCCGATGGCGAACCGGCGGGTCAGGTCGTCGATGGTGTTGAGGGCGGCGGCGTGACCGACCTCGACGCCCTTGGGTTCGCCGGTCGATCCGGAGGTGAACAACACGTACGCCACCGGGTCGGTGGATGGCGGCACCGGGGCATCGGCGCTCGGCTCGGCCGGGGCGATCGTCTCGACCACCGGTTCGGTGTCGGTGTCGGCGGTGATCGTCAGCCGTACGCCCGCCCGAGCCAGGATGGCGGCCCGGCGCGGAGCCGGCTGGTCCGGTCCGACCGGCACGTACACCCCGCCGGCCCGCAGCACGGCGAGCACCGCCGCCACCTGCCAGAAGCCCTTCGGCAGGGTGACGGCCACCCGGTCGCCGTCGCGTAGGCCGCGACCGGTGAGCGTCGCGGCCAGGGCGTCGGCCCGCCGGGCCAATTCGCCGTAGTGCCATCGGCCGCCGCTGCCGCAGAGCGCCACCCGGTCGGGTTGCCGTTCGGCGTACGTGAAGAAGTCGTCGGGCAGCCGCCGTCGCCGCACCGGGGCGTCGGTGTCGTTGACCGCCGCCCGGCGGGCGACCACCGCCGGGTCGAGCGTCACCGGCAGCGGTCGGTCCCAGTCCTGCTCGGTGACGAGCCGGTCGACCAGTCGTTCGTAGGCGTCGAACATCGCGTCGACCAGGCCGGATGGGAACAGCTCCTCGACCACGTCCCAGTTCAGCAGCAGGCCACCCTCGCGCTCGGTGACCTGGAAGTCGAGCCAGACCTGGGGTGTCTGCGATGTCGTCCAGCCCGGCGTGCCGAAACAGTGGCGGACCTCGGGCGCGAAGAGGTCGCCGAGGCTGAGCGCGCTGGTGAACACCACGGGCGCACCGACCGCCTCGGTGCCACGGGTCCGGGCCAGCTGGCGGAGCACCTCGACACCGCTGACGCCGCCGTGGGACAGGTCGCGGCGCAGTTGGTCCTGGAGGGCGGTGGCCCGACCGGCGAACGTCTCCGCCACGGCCACGTCCACCTCGAGGAGGACGAGGTTGGTGAAGTCACCGACGACCGCGCCGATGTCCGGGTGCACCGGGCGGCGGTCGTAGCGCGGCAGGCCGAGCACGAACCGGTCGTCCGCGCTGAACGCGGCGAGCACGTCGGCGAAGGCGTTGAGGAAGGCGACCGCCGGGGTGAGTCCGTGTCGGTGCGCGGTCTCGCGTACCGCCGTCGCCGTGGCCGGGTCGAGACTGCGGTGCCGGCGGCCGACGCGGTGGCCGTGGACGGCGGCGGGTGGGGCCGCCAGTGGTAGCTGCGGCGGGCCGGGCAGGGTGTCCTGCCGCCCACGCCAGTAGGCCACGTCCTCAGCCGGGGGTTGTTCGGCGCTGGTCGAGGCCAGGTACTCGGCGTACGACAGACCGATCGGGGCCAGGTCGTCGCGGCCCAGGTAGAGAGCGGCCAGGTCGGCCAGGAGCACCCGGAAGCTGTGGGCGTCGGCGACCAGCATCTCGATCTGCACGTGGACCCGGGTGCGGCCGTCGGGCAGCAGCGAGAGCTGCACGTCGAACACCTCGCCCACCTCCACCCGCATCCGGCGGTGGGACATGTGGTCGCGTACCCGCAGCAGCGTCTCGTCGCGCTGCTGCGGCGGCAGGTCGCGCAGGTCGTGGACGGTCAGCTTCCAGTCGGAGTCGGGCAGCACCCGCTGCTGGGCGTCCGCGAAGGTGGCCCGCAGCATCGGATGGCGACGGATCAGCGCGCGGACCGCCTCCTCCAGCCGGTCGGGGTCGACGCCCGCGCCGTCGAACTCGTTGCAGAAGTGGGCACCGACCCCGCCCAGCGGTACGCCGTCGGAGCGGCCGACCCAGTAGGCGTGTTGCATGGTGGCGAGCGGGAACGCGGCGGTGGCGTCGACCGGCTCGACCGGTGGTGGCGCGGTCTGCGGGGCGGTTCCGGGCAGCGCGGACATCAGGTCCCACCACTGCCGGACAGTGCGCCACTGGAACAGGTCGCCGTAGGTGATCGGCACCCCGGCAGCCTGCCAACCTGCCGCCAGCCGCATCACGCTGATCGAGTCCAGCCCCAGATGCAGCAGATCGCTGTCGTCGTCGAGCTGTGTCGGCGAGCAGCCGAGCAAGTCGGCGACATCGCGCCGGACGTCCGCGAGGGTCATTGCGCTCGCGTCGGTGGGATTCTGCACCGCGCCTCCCAGCATGACCGGAACGGGCGCTAGCTAATCAAAGGGGGTGGGTGCCGTCGAGCGGATCGACCACACGGCGGCGGTCCACGGAGAGCATCACTTGGCCGGGATGGACTGTCCGCTGAGACTGGGCCGATGCCGACCAACCTGCCACCCAAGGTCGATCCCCTGGAGATCCTCGACGACCCCTATCCGACGTACGCCGAACTGCGCGCGGCCGGGCCGCTGTGCCGCTTCGGACCGGGTGTCTGGGGGGTGACCCGCCACGCCGACGTGACCGCGCTGCTTCGCGATCCCCGGCTGGGCAGCGAGTTCCCCGCCGACTACCACCGGATCTCCGGTGGCGGTGGCGCGGCCACCCAACTGCTGCGGCGGATCCTGCTCTACCGCGACCCTCCCGCGCACACCCGGCTGCGCCGGCTGGTCGGCAAGGCGCTGACCCCGGCCGTGGTCCGCAGGATGCGGGCCGACATCGCCGCGCTGGCCGACGAACTGCTCAGCGCGGCCTGGGCGCGGGGCGAGTTCGACGGGGTGGCCGAGGTGGCCTACCCGCTGCCGGTGCGGGTCATCTGCCGCCTGCTGGACCTGCCCGTCGCGGCCGGCGACGAGCTGCGGCAGCGCGCCACCGACCTGGGCCGCGCCTTCAACCAGATCGTGCCGCAGGAGGCCGGGCCCCGGGCCGACAGCGCCGCCACCTGGCTGCGGGGCTACGTGGCCGACCGACTGGCGGGCCGCCGTGCCGACCCCGACGGCGATCTGCTGTCCCAGCTGTTGGCGGCCGAGGACCAGGGCGACGCGTTGACCCACGAAGAAGTAGTCGACAACGCGGTGTTCTCGTTCTTCGCCGGCTTCGAGACGACGGTCCACCTGATCGCGACGGGGCTGGCCGCGTTGGCGGGCGACGATTCCCGGCAGCGGCAGCTGCACCAGGATCCGACGCTGGTCCCGACCGCGGTCGAGGAGTTCCTCCGCTACGACAGCCCGATCCAGGGCGTCGCCCGGTTCGTCCGGGAGCCGATCGAACTCGGCGGACGGATCATCCGTCCGGGGCGGGTGCTGGTGCTGATGCTCGGCAGCGCCAACCACGACGAGGCGGTCTTCGCCGACCCGGGACGGCTCGACATCGCCCGCCGACCGAACCCGCACGTGGCCTTCGGCGGTGGCGCCCACCTGTGTCTCGGCGCGTACCTCGCGCGGGAGGAAGCCACCGCGGTCCTCGGCTGGCTGGCGCGCCGAGGCGAGTTGTTGCGGCCGTCCGGTGCGGCGGCACGTGAGCCGGGCAGCCCGTTCCGGGGCTACGCGCGGCTGCCGTTGCGGGTCAGGACCGGCTGACCCCGGGGTCGGCCGGCGACACCTCCAGGACGGACAGGGTCGCGGTCGGTATCACCCGCAGCAGACGTAGTCCGGCCTCGACGAGTAACCGCTCCATGTGCTCGGGCGACCGGTGGGATCCGCCCGTCAGCACCAGGGTGTGCACGTCGAAGAGTTTGGCGACGTCGAACACGTCGCCGGGGGGCAGCACCGCCTCGATCAGGATCAGCAGTGAGTCGTCGCGCATCGCGGTGCGGACCCGGCGCAGGATCGACACGGTGTCCTCGTCGTCGAAGCCGGGCAGCACGGTCTTGAGCAGGTAGCCGTCGGCCCCGACCGGGAGCGGGTCGAAGAAGCTGCCGGGAACGATCCGGCAGCGGTCGGCCACGTCGGCTGCGGCCAGCACGTCCGGGGCGGCCTCGACGACGTGTGGCAGGTCGACCAGGACACCGCGCATCGCCGGGTTCCGGGCCAGCAGTCCGGCGAGGAACGCGCCGGTGCCACCACCGACGTCGACGACGGTGCCGAACCGGGCGAACGGGTAGGCCGGCAGGACGGTGCGCAGGTGCAGCCGGTTGACGCTCTGCATCCAGCGGTCGGTCCGCGCGCTCTGCTCCGGCTCGGCCGCGAGGTAGCTCCAGTAGTCGACGCCGTGGGCGAGCGGAAAGCCGGGCTCACCGGTGCGCAGCGTCTCCGCGAAGAAGGCCCACGCCCGCAGGTCCGCCGGCAGCAGCGGATAGGCGTCGCGCAGCGACAGCGGGTGCTCGGCGCGCAGCGGGCGGGCCAACGGGGTGAGCCCGAACGTCTCCGGCTCGACCTCGGTGAAGACGCCCCGCGCGGCCAGTGCCCGCAGGGTCCGCAGCAGCGTCGGCGCGTGCACGCCGAGCCGCTCGGCGAGCTGGTCGACCGGCAGCGGTCCGTCAGCCAAGTGGTCGGCGACGCCGAGTTCGGCGACCGCCCGCAGCGCCAGGGGAGTCACGTAGTCGGCCAGGTCGGCGAGCTTCGCCACGGCGGGCAGGTCCAGGGGGATCCGGTCGGCGCTCACCGGGTCACCGCCCCGGGCGGCGGCAGCAGGTCGAGCCCTTCCAGACCTCGGACGACCCGGTCGGTGAGCAGGTCGACCTGCCGCAGCGCCCGGCACACCCGGGAGAAGATGGCCTGTCGATAGCGGACCATCAACGGGTCGGTGGCGGCGAACTCGGCACCGTCCCGAGGGTCGACCTCCAGCCGCTCCCAGACGTCGACGAGCAGGAACCGACGCCGGATGAGTTCGGCGGCGTCCAGCACCAGTTCCTCCCGTTCGGCCCGCTCGGCGCTGGTGAGTTGCTGATAGAGCCCTTCCAACGAGAGCACGCCGAAGGAGACGTGGCGGGCCTCGTCACGGCCGACTCGACGGGTCAGATCCTTGATGAGTTCGTCGTGGAACGTCGACTCGGCCAGCCGGAACGCGGCCATCGCGACCGCCTCGACCATGATCTGCATGCCGAGTGCGGTGACATCCCAGCGCGACTCGGTGAGTACGTCGTCGAGCAGGTCCCGCAGCGGCGGTGAGACCGGGTAGGAGTTGTCCACCTTCTCCCGCAGGTAGCGGGAGAAGACGTCGAGGTGCCGAGCCTCGTCGATCGCCTGACTCGCGGCGCACAGTTTGCTGTCGAGGTCGGGGAGGCTGCCGACCAGCCGCCCGGCGACCACCATCGCCGCCTGCTCGCCGTGCAGGAACTGGCTGACCATCCACACCTGCAGCTCCCACCGGAAGGCGTCCCACATCGGTCGGCCCCGATCGGCCAGCGGTGAGGCGCGGAACGCCGACATCGCGAAGGCCGAGTCGTCGGGCAGCGGCGACCCGTACGGCACGGTCAGGCTCCAGTCGACGTCGTCGGCGCTCCACTGCGCCCGGATGCCCCGTTCGTACAGCGTGCGGAAGGTCGACCCGAGGTGGTCGGCGTAGTTCCAGTCAAGATGTGTGTCGATGGATGACGAGACAGAATGCCTGGACACCCTGGCGACGCTAGCGGAGGCGGGGCCGGCAGGGTACGGGTGTGGGATGACACCCATCCTCGCTCCCGGCCCCGACAGCGTGACGGCACCGGCATCGGTGTCCCAACGTCTGCTGTGGATGATCCAGCACTACCGTTCCGACTTCGGGGCACTGAGTTGCCCGCTGCTGTGTCGCATCAGTGGTCCGGTCGATCTCGACCGGCTACGGGCCGCGCTCGACGAGGTGGCGCGTCGGCACGCCTCGCTGCGGACCACCTTCCAGGGCCGGGGTGCCCGGCTGTCCCAGGTGATCCACCCACCCCGGCCGATGCCGTTCGAGGTTCGGGACCTGTCGGCGACCGCCGACCCGAGTCGGACGCTGGCTCAGGAGACGGTCGAGGAACTGGCCCGGCCGGTCCCGGTCGACCAGTGGCCGACCAGGGCGACGGTGTGGCGGCTGGCCACCGACCACCACGCGCTCTGCCTCAACCTGCACCATCTGGTGACCGACGCGTACTCGACCGGGGTGCTGCTGGCCGACCTGGCCACCTGCTACGGCGATCCGGGCGCCCCGACCGGCGACAGCTGGTCCTACGCGCACTTCGCCCAGTGGCAGCACGACCGGCTGCGCGGACCCGAGTTGGACCGTCAGCGGAGCTACTGGCGTGACCGGTTGGCCGGCGGGCAGTTGCCGTCACTGGGTCGGCCCACCGGAGCGCGTCCCGGTGGGCCGGCGGTGGCCGAGGCCGGCTTCCCGGCCGGGGTCCTGCCGGCGGTGCGGGAGTTGGCCGCCCGGATCGGCACCACGCCCTTCGTGGTCCTGCTGGCCGCGTTCTACACCAACCTCCACCGGCACACCGGTCAGACCGACGTCTGCGTGGCCTCGATGTACGCCAACCGGTCGCGGCCGGAGGTCCGCGAGACGGTGGGGCTGATCGCCAACATGGTGCTGCTGCGGACGTTGGTGGACCCGGCGGCGAGCTTCCTGGACCTGGTGCGTGCCGCCCACCGCACCGCCGTCGGCGCGCTGGTCAACCAGGACCTGCCGGTGCAGATGCTGCCGGCCGGTGCCGCCCCGACCGGGCCGGGACGTCCGGACGACGTGGTCTTCAACGTGATGGCCGATCTCGCCCGTGCCGCGACCGTCCGCGATGTGACGTTCGAGCTTGAGCTTCCGGTGCAGTTGGGCAGCCGGTTCCCGCTGGAGCAGACCGTGGTGCCGATCGGTGCCGAGCCACGCGCCGTGCTGTTCCGGGCCGACGACCGGATGACCGACGACACCGCCGCCGAGTTCCTCGCGGGATACGTGCGGATCGTCGGCGACGGGGCCGTCGATCCCTCGCGGCGGGTCGTCGATCTCGCCGGTCGGTCAGCTGGCCACGTCGTGTGACGCCGGCTCGGTGTCGTCGATGATGGCCTGCAACTCCTCGGCCAGCTGCTGCCACGCCTGGGCGCAGCCGACCGCCAGTTCGGCGATCGTGTACCCGCAGTGTGGCGGGATGTGCGTGACGATCCGATTCCAGTCCGGTGTGTCCACCACGTGCGAGTCGAGCCAGCGCAGGATGAACCGGCCGGCGTCGGTGTAGCGCAGCGACGGGTCCTTGCGCAGCACGTCCATCACGATCGAGGTGGGTCGGGGGTGGGCGAAGGCCGTCGCCCGTGGTCGGTTGCCTCGCCGCCGTGTCGACTGGCCGGCCCGGTCCGTCGCCGAGTCGTCGTCCGCGGGTCGCATGCTCGCCGGCAGCGGGTTCTCCCCGGAGCTGATGCGGAGCCGTACGTCCCGGGCGGTGCTCACCGACACCCCGGCTGCGCTGGCGATGTCGCGCAACGACGCCTCCGGTCGGCGGGCGATCACCTCGGCGGCCCGCAGTCGCCCCTGCGCCGGCTCCAGCGGTCGGGTCCGGCCGTCGCGCCCGATCCGCATGTTCGACTGCGCAATCGAGTCAGTCGAACTGCGGATCGTGGCGACCGTCCGTGGTCCCAGCCGGGTCACCTCGGCGACCGCCCGGTCCGACCACTCCGGGAACAGGGCGATGATCCGCCGGGCCGCCTCGCGCCGGTCTTCGAGGGTGAGCGGCAGGCCGTGGGAGGTGTTGGCCTCGACCGCCCGTACGAACGCTTCGCGGGCCTCGCCGGTGAAGAAGACGACGGCGATGTGCTGTTGCCCGTTGAGCCGTGCCACCTGTACGCGGTGCTGGCCGTCGACGACCCGCATGGTCTCCCGATGGACGAGGATCGGCGGCAACTCGGTGCCCGCCTCGGCAAGCGTCTGGATGTGGCCTGGGTCCTCCCCGGCGAGCCGGGGGGAGTCGCCCAGAACCAGTGCGGAGATGGGAACCATGGTCGGGCGGTCGGTCGGTCGGCTCGATGCGTCAACAGAAGTGATCACGTCTGGCTCGCTTTCGCTCTGGCCTTTGTGCACCCTCAGCCGAGCCTGCGACCGTCCAACATTGGTCACTTATCGTCGTGCTATCGATAACTGCCACATCAATAAGCAGCGATGCGTACGGAGTACGCGGCCGGAGCCAGCACGACCTCCAGGTGGTAGCTCTCCACCTCGTCGGCCACCCGGAAGACGGCGATCACGGCCGGAAAGCTGGCGACCATCCCCAGCCCGACGAAGTAGTGGTCGCAGTCGAGCACCAGCCGGTAGGCGCCGGCCCGGGGTCCGGCAGCCGGCCAGAGCCGGACGAATCCGTCGCTGTCGGTCTCATCCCAGGCGATCGGTCGCCAGCCGTCGTCGTCGCGTTCGAAGCGGATCCGTAGTCCCGCGGCGGGCCGACCGAGGACGCCGTCGAGTGCCCGTGCCGATACGGCCATGGCGTCACACCGAGCCGGCCCTGCGCCCCGGAGACGGTGGCTCAGGCGGATCGAGGGCCTCGCGATGGGCGAGCAGCCGGCGCAGCTCGCTCACCTCGTCGGCGCGTTCGTGCGCGTCATCGGTTTCGCCGGACAACGCCATCGCGCGCAGCAGTTCGCGGACCGCGTCGGCGGTGCGCCGCTGCGCCGTCGACAGGGCGGCCGAGGTGTACAGGGCGGCGGCCTCACCGCACTGGTCACCGACCCGTCGGGCGGCGGAGAGGGCGATCCGTTGCGCCTCCCGGGCGTGGCCCGCGTAGGGCAGCGACTCGGTCGCGCGGACCACGGCGGCGGCCAACTGGATGCTCGTACCGACGAGACCGGCCTGCGCGGCCTGGCGTACGGCCGCGAGGACCATGCTGTGCTCCAACTCGTACCACTGCTCGATCGGGGTCACGATCCGGTCGGCCGTCTGGTCGGAGAACAGGCGTACGGGTGGGCCGCAGCGGGGTCGCCGCGCGGTCCGTTCGTTGCACCGCTCCACCGCCGCCAGCAAGGTCAACACGGCGTCCAGATAGCGCTCCAGCGCGGCATGCCGGTCAGCCGGGCGCTCCTCCGCGGCGAGCCGTTCGCGGGCGAACACCCGCACCAGTTCGTGCAGGCGATAGCGGGGATACCCGCCGGGCCCCTGCGTCGTTTCGAGCAACTGCGCGTCGGACAGCTCGTCCAGCACGTCCTGGGCGCGCTCCAGCGACACGTCGAGGACCGCGGCACCGACCCAGGGCGACACCCACGACCGGCCGACCAGCACCAGCAGCCGCAGGAGCCGGCGGGCGTTGTCGCAGAGTGCGTCGTACGCGAAGGTCAGGCTGCTTCGGACACAGATGCCCGCGTGGGCCAACTCGTCGAGCCGGCGTCGTTCGTCGGCCAGCCGGTCCACCAGGTCCGCGACGTACCAGTGGGGGCGTGACGCGAGGCGGGCACCCGCGACGCGCAGGGCGAGTGGCAGGTGACCGCAGAGCCTGGCCAGGTCGAGCACGTAGCCGGGCTCCCGGTCGACGCGATCCGAGCCCACGATGTGCCGCAGCAGGGTGATCGCGTCCCGGGGCGGTAGCGGGCCCACCGGGGCGGTGGTCGCCCCGGGAATAGCGGCGAGGGGAGACCGGCTGGTGACGATCACCGCCGAGCGGCAGTCACCGGGCAGGAGCGACAGCACCTGGGACTCCCCGGCCGCGTCGTCGAGCACGATGAGCAGCCGTCGATGGGCGAGCCGGTCGCGGAACACCTCGGCCCGCTCGTCCACGCCGTCCGGGATGGCGTCGGGCGGCACCCCGAGGGCGCGCAGGAACCGTTGCAGGGCCTCACCCGCCGACACCCGCTCCGGTCGGCGTCCGTGCAGGTTCACGAAGAGCTGGCCGTCGGGGAACCGGTCGCGGAGCCGGTGCGCGACGTGCACCGCGAGGGTGCTCTTGCCCGTGCCGGGACCGCCGGTGAGCACCACCACCGGCACCGCCACCCGGTCCGGGTCACCGCCGGTCAGGTGTTCCTCGATGAACCGCACCTCGTCGTCGCGGCCGGTGAAGTCGCTGATGTCGGTCGGCAGCTGGCGGGGCACCGGTTCTGCTTCCGCCGGTTGGCTCGCCACGACCGAGACGGGTGTGGACGGTAGGGTCAGCGCCGGATCGCCGGTCAGGATGCCGTGCTCCAGCCGACGCAGCCAGTCGCCGGGCTCCAGCCCCAACTCGTCGATCAGGGTGCGGCGGGCGTCCCGGTAGGCGTCCAACGCGTCAGCCTGCCGCTCCGATCGGTGCAGGGCGATCATCAGCAGCCCCCGCAGGCGTTCCCGTAGCGGGTGCGCGATGACCAACTCGGTCAGCTCGGGAATCACCTCCCGATGCCGACCAAGGCTCAGGTCCACCTCGATGCACTCCTCGATGGCCGTCAGGCGGCGCTCGTCCAGGCCGTGCGCGATGGCCCGGATGGCGGCGCTCTCGACGTCCCGCAGGGCCGGCCCTCGCCATTTCCCCAACGCGGTGCGGTAACCGCGCTCCGCCTCGGCGAACCGCCGGGCGTCGCGGGCCTGACGGGCCTCGGCGATCAGGGCCTCGTACTGGTGCAGGTCGAGGGCGCCCGCCTCGACGTGGAGCCGGTAGCCGGTCGGGTAGGTCTGGATGGCGTCGGCGTGGCCGTGCCCGGCCAGCAGGCGGCGTAGCGCGGAGACGCAGATCTGGATCTGGACGCGTGAGGTGGGCGGGGCGTTGTCGCCGTAGATCGCCTCGACGAGGTGCCCGAACGACACGACCCGGTTGGCCTGTAGGACCAGGCTGGCCAGCACCGTGCGTTGACGCGGCGCGCCCAGGTCGATGCCTTCGTCGCGGGCCCGCACCTCCAGCGGCCCGAGGATGCGGAACTCCACCGCTGCCCCCGGTCCGGCAGCACCGTCGGCGGTGTCGTGCACGTCCTCGACCTGAGCCATCGACCTGCTATCCATCCCGCTCACGACCAGCCGGTTCGGTCGGCTGGACTGACGATCCAATTAACCGAGATAGGGGTGGACGAACCGTAACTTCTGAACCGGCGGTGGGACAGGAACCGAACGACAGATACCTAACAGCAACCTTGACCGTCGACCATGGACGTACCCGCCTTCGATGTTCGAGTCGCCCCGTCACGCGGGGCAGATCTCCAGGATCGGCAGGGTGAGGGTGCCGATGGTGCGTACCAGTCGCAGATCCGCGTCGCGCGCCAGGTTCTCGATCGCGGAGACCTCACGTGCGCCACCACCGGCCATGGTCAGCAGCAACATGTCGTACCGCAGCCCGGTGACGTACGCCTCGCCCTGCACGACGGGATCGACCACCGGTTCGATGATGAGCAGCCGACTGTCCGGGCGCATCGCGGCGCGGGCCTTGCGCAGCAGGACCGTGGCGCTCTCGTCGTCCCAGTGGTAGAGCACCCGCTTGAACAGGTAGGCGTCGGCCCCGGCGGGCACCGGTTGGCCGTCCGGTTCGAGGAAGCTGCCGCCCACCGCCTCGGCCCGGTCGGAGACTCCGGCGTCGGCGAACACCTTCGCCGCGCCGGACGCGACGTGCGGCAGGTCGAAGAGGGTGCCCCGGAGATGCCGGAACCGAGCCAGGATGCCGGCCAGGAACCCGCCGTCCCCACCACCCAGGTCCACCACCGTGTTCAGCTCGGACCACGGGTACGCGCCCAGCACGCTGCGCAGTTCCAGTCGTGTCGCGGCCCGCTGCGAGGCGTCGAACCGGCGGCTCTCGTCCGGATGCGTCGCCATGTACTGCCAGTAGTCGGTGCCGTGCACCAGGTCGAACGCGGCCTGGCCGGTACGCACGCTGTGGTCCAACCGCCCCCAGGCGGCCACGTCGCAGCTCAGCAGCGGGTAGGCGTCGGCGAGGGAGAGCGGGTGGTCACTGCGCAACGGCTGGGCGAGATCGGTCAGGGCGAAGACCGTCGGCGTGGTCTCGGCGAACACCTCGCGGCTGGCCAGCGTACGGAGCAGGCGCAGCAACGGGCCCGGTCGAGTGCCGGTGAGGTCGGCTAGTTCCTCCACACTCCGGGGACCGTCGGCGAGGTGGTCCGCCAGTCGTAGGTCGCAGGCCACCCGCAGACAGAACGGCACGACGTAGTCGGCCAACTCGGTGAGCCGGACCATCGCACGCAGATCGACCCGATGTCGTGGGAGTTCCATGTCGGCAATCCTCCGCTCGGCGCTGGCTGAGCCAGACGTTAGACCGCGCATCAGGTGTGTGTCATGGTGCTGGTCACGACAGACCCGACGCGCCGCGAGTACCGAGGAGGTGCGGGATCACCGTGACATGTGTCCCTCCGGAAGCGGGCGTCGACGCGGTCGCCATGGATCTGATGCCGGCCGTGGTGCCGCTCGGCGGCTCGCTCTGGGGCGCCTCGTTCAAGCTGATGAAGATGCTGCCCGCGCATCACATCGTCGACGCGGCCCTCGCCTCCGGCGAGATCGGCCCCAACACGATGATCGTGGAGTCGACCAGCGGCACCTTCGGCGTGGCGCTCGCCGTGAAGGCCGCCCTGATCCGCCGCCCGCTGACCCTGGTCACCGACCCGGTGATGGACCGGCGGCTCTGCCGCCGCCTGGCTGACCTGGGTGCCAGCATCGAGATGTGCGCGACGCCGTCGCCGCGCGGGGAGTTCCAGACGATGCGCTTGACCCGCCTCGCCGAGATCCGCGAGCGCTATCCCGACCACTTCTGGCCGAGGCAGTACGACAATCCGCGCAACCCCGCCTCCTACGCGGTGCTCCTCGACCACTTCGCCGGCCAGCTCGGCCGGGTCGACGCCCTGATCGGGCCGGTCGGCTCGGGCGGCTCGATGTGCGGCACCGCGACCGCGCTGCGGGCCTGCTTTCCACACCTGGTCGCCGTCGGGGTGGACACCCCCGGCAGCGTGCTGTTCGGCCAGCCCGACCAGGTACGGGAGCTGCGTGGGCTCGGTAACAGCGTGCTGCCGCGCAACCTCGACCACACGGTCTTCGACGAGGTGCACTGGTGCCCGCCCGGGGTCGCCTATCGGGAGACCCGCCGGCTGCACCGCCGGCATGCGCTGTTCCACGGCCCGACCTCGGGGGCGGCTCTGGCGGTGGCCCGCTGGTGGGCGGCGTCCCACCCCGGCAAGGTCACCGTGGTGATGCTGCCCGACCAGGGCGACCGCTACATCGACACCGTCTACGACGAGGCTTGGCTCGATGCCGACCCCCGTCGTCGGGTGCCCGCCGATGTCCGCCCCCGGGAGGTGCCGACACCGTCCGGCGATCCCGACTGGACCTGGATGCGGTGGGGACGTCGCACGCTGGCCGAGGTCTGCGGCGAACAGGCCCTCGCCGGATGAGCGGACCGCTCGCGTCGTCGGACACCGGCCGAATCGCCCGCCCCCTCGCCGGCAAGGCACAGCGGCTCTGCTACGAGGCCCCCGACCCGGTGGTCGACCGGGCGCAGCTGCGCCTGATCGCCCAGGTCGACCGGGCGCACCTGGTGATGCTGGCCGAGCGCGGGGTCATCGTCGGCGAGAAGGCGGCCCGTCTGCTGCGCACCGTACGTCAGATCGAGGCCGAAGGCTTCGCCCCGGTGCTGTCGCTTCCCCGGCCGCGTGGCATCTACCTCGCCTACGAGGAGGCCGTCACCCGTCGCTGCGGCCCTGACGTGGGTGGCCTGCTGCACACCGGCCGGTCCCGCAACGACCTGAACGCCACCACCACGCTCCTGGCGTTGCGGGAGCGTTGCTCCGACGTGGTCGCCGAGGGCGGCAGGTTGGTCACCGCGTTGCTCGCCGCCGCCGGCCGCCACCTCGACGACGTGATGGCGATCCACACCCACTACCAACCGGCCATGCCGATCACCTACGGCTACTACCTCACCGGGGTGGCGCTCGCCCTGCTTCGAGAACTCGACCGGATGGTGGCCTGTCTCCGCTCGATCCGTCGATGCCCGCTCGGCGCACACGCGGTGGCCGGCACCGACATCGACCTCGACACCGAGCGAACGGCGGCGTTGCTGGGCTTCGCCTCCGGTCCCCTGCACGCCGTGGACGCGATCGCCTCCCGCGACGCCTCCCTCGATGCGCTCGGCGTCGCCGCCAACCTGGGTGTCACGGTGTCGCGGCTCGCCGCCGACCTGCAACTGTGGAGTGCGGCCGACCTGGGTTACGTGCACTTTCCCGACTGGCTGGTGGGCGGCTCCTCGGCGCTTCCGCAGAAGCGCAACGCCTTCGTCCTGGAACACCTCAAGGCGCGGCCCACCCGGGTGCTGGGTGCCTGGGTGAGTGCGACGAGCGCGATCCGCTCGGCGCCGTTCACCAACTCGATCGAGGTCGGCACCGAGGCGATGGCGTCGGTCGGGCCGGCACTGCGGACCACGCGGGACGTGCTGGCCCTGGCCGCCCTCGTGGTCGCGGGGGCTCGGCCACGTCCGGACACCATGGAGTCCGTCGCCGCCCGCAGCTTCGTCGAGGCCACGGCGGTCGCCAACGACCTGGTCCGCCAGGGGGTGCCGTTCCGCGAGGCCCACCACCGGGTCGGTGCTGCGGTGCTACGGGCAGTGGACGAGGGCGCGGACTGGCCACCGGAGGGGTTCGCGCGGATCGACCCGCGTACCGCCGCCGACCGTGCCCGCTTCGGCGGTGGCCCCGGCAGCCGGGCGGAGGCACTGGCCGCCGCCTGGACGCTGCGGCACCGGCTGCGCGCGGAGCTGCGGGACCTGCGCCGGGGATGGAACCGGGCGTCCGATGCGCTCGCTGCGGCCAGCGAGGCGATCTGTCGTGGCTGAGCTGCTGATCCTGGTGGAGAGCAACACGACCGGCAGCGGTCGCCTCTTCGCGGAACGAGCCCGCGACCTGGGTCTCGTCCCGGCGCTGCTGTGCGCCGATCCGGCCCGTTACCCGTACGCCGCGGAGCTGGACCTGCCGGTGCACCGGTGCGACACGGCGGCGCTGCCCACGGTGCTGGCGCACTGCCGTGACCTGGCCCGGTCGCAGCAGGTCGTCGGAGTGACCTCCAGCTCCGAGTACTTCATCGCCACCGCCGCCGCCGTGGCTCGCGCCCTCGACCTGCCGGGGGAGGACCCGGACCGGTTGGCCGCTGCCCGGAGCAAGAGCGTCCAGCGTGCGCGGTTCGCGGCCACCGGCGTCGCCTCACCCGGGTTCCAGGTGGTGACGTCGGCCGCCGACGCGGTCGACGCGGCGCAGCGACTGGGCCTGCCGGTGGTGGTGAAACCGGTCAGTCGTTCGGGCTCGATCGGGGTACGCCGTTGCGACGACCTGCGCGGGGTGGCCGCCCACGCTGCCGACCTGCTCGCCACCAGGACCGACGAGCGGGGCCTGCCGTTGCCGTCCGCCGTGCTGGTCGAGCGTTACCTGCCCGGCCCGGAGTTCTCCGTCGAGTTGCTCGACGGCGAGGTGCGGATGGTGGTAGCCAAGCATGTCGACGAGACCCGGGGGTTCCTTGAGATCGGGCACGATGTTCCCGCCCCCGTCGAGTCCGGCACCGCCGAGCTGCTCGCGGAGAGCGCCCGCGCCGCGCTCGCCGCGCTCGGGCTGCGGTGGGGCGCGGCCCACGTCGAGCTACGGGTGACCGGCGGCCGGGCGGTCGTGGTGGAGGTGAATCCCAGGCTGGCCGGCGGCATGATCCCGCAGGCGATCCGGGTCGCCACCGGACAGGACCTGATCGCGGAGCTGGTGGCGCGCAGCGCGGGTCGTGTCCCACCACCGCAGACGGTGCGCAACGGGTACGCCAGTGTCCGCTTCCTCGTGCCGACGGCGGACGGTGTCGTCGAGACGGTGCCCGACCCGGCGTCAGCGTTGGCGCTGCCCGGTGTGGTCGACGCGGTGGTCACCGCGCGGCCGGGCCGACGGATCGTCCGGCTCGGCTCGTTCCTGGAACGGCTCGGCTACGTGATCGCCCAGGGGCGATCAGCGGCGGAGGCCGGCGCGCGAGCCGACCGGGCGGTCGCGGCGCTGCCGGTGGCGATCGGCTGACACCACCCCGCCGGACCGGTTCCGACCCGCACGCTATCCGGAGACGTCGGTGTCCTCAAGACGAAGCGCGATCTCACGCAGTGTCGGACCGGCCAACATGTCGGACAGCGACAGCCGGTGTCCCAGCCGGGTCAGCAGGTGGATCGCCGCCAGCGAGGTGCCGCCGGACTCGAAGAAGTCGTCGTCCCGGCCCACCCGCTCGACCGGCAGCCCCAGCACCTCGGACCACTCCAGTGCCAGGCGGCGCTCGACCGCCGTGTGTGGCGGCTCGGCAACGGCGGTACCGGCGGTCGCCTCCCGGGCCTGCCGCCGCAGTCGGGCCAGGTCGACCTTCCCGTTGTCGTTGAGCGGCAGCGCGTCGAGCCGGACGTGGTGTGCCGGGATCATGTAGTCCGGTAGCCGCGTGGCGAGCTGCTTGTCGAGGTCGTCCGACGAGATCTCGTCAGTGGCGACGTGGAAGCCCACCAGCCGGGCCCGGTTGCCCTCCCCGACGGCGACGACAGCGGCGTCGAGCACCCCCGGTACCGCCGCCAGCGCGGCCCGGACCTCCTCGACCTCCACCCGCAGACCTCGGATCTTGACCTGGTGGTCGCGGCGGCCCAGGAACTCCAGCCGCCCTTCCGGCAGCCAGCGGCCCAGGTCACCGGATCGGTAGAGCCGCTCGCCCGGATGGTACGGGTCGGTGGTGAACACCTCGGCGGTGCGTTGCGGGTCGTTGAGGTAGCCGTGCCCCACGCACACCCCGGCGAACACGATCTCACCCCGGGCACCCTCCGGCATCAGGCGCAACCGGTCGTCGACGACGTAGACCCGCATGTTGCGCAGGGCCCGGCCGACGCTGACCACGGGCAGGTCCCGCTCCCCGGGCCCGTCGAGCACCTCGTGCATGGCGTCGTCGGAGGTCTCCGTCGCTCCGTACGCGTTGAGCAGCCGCACTTCCGGCAGCACCGCGAACCAGCGACGGACCAGGTCCGAGCGGAGCGCTTCACCGGTCACCGACACCGACCGGAGCCGGGGCAGCCGTACCGTACCGGTCTCCAGGTGGGTGAGCAGCACCTCCAGATAGGAGGGTACGACCTGGATGGTGGTCACCTGGTGCCGCAGCAGCAGCGCGGTGAAGGCGGCCACGTCGAGTTGCCGGTCGACGTCGACCACCACGCAGGTGCCACCGACCAGCAGGGGCGCACAGACCTGCCACAGCGAGATGTCGAAGCACTGCGAGGCGGTCTGAGTCACCACGTCGTCGGGCCCGAGGTCGTGGTCGTCGACCTTCGCCCACAAGTGGTTGATCATCCCGGCGTGGGCGCAGACGGCACCCTTCGGCTGCCCGGTCGAGCCCGAGGTGAAGTACACGTACGCGGGACGCTCACCGGTCGGCGGCGGCAGGTCGACCGGGACCGGGTCGGCGCCGGAGTCGGCGATCGGCGCCACCGCGCCGGACCAGCCGTCGGTGCCGACGACGTCGGACATGAGGATCGAGCCGGGTTCGTCGACCAGCGCCAACCGACAGCAGGCCCGGTCGAGTTGGCCCTGCACCCGTGCCGGCGGGAAGTCCGGCCGCACCGGTAGGTACACCGCGCCCGCGCGTAGGACGCCCAGCATCGCCACCACCCAGTCGAGGTGCCGGTCGCTGACGACGGCCACCGTGTCGCCGTCGCGGACGCCGAGCCCGCGCAGGCGATGGGCCAACCGACGGGAGGCACGATCGAGTTCGCCGTAGGTCAACGTGCCCTCGCGGTGGCGGACCGCCGGACGGTCGGGTACGGCCGCCGCCCGCGACTGGAAAGCCGCGACGAATCCGTCGGGACCGTTGTGCACCCGGGCACCGCACAGGTCGACGAGCTGACGCCGTCGCTCCTCGGGGCTCAACATGTCGCCGAGATCCACTGCCGCGTCCGGCGTCTCCGAAAGCCGTCGCAGGGCGTGGAGCAGGTAGCCGAGCACCCGCTGGGCGGCGTCGTGTCCGACGTGCTCAAGGTCGTAGGCCAGCTCCAACCCGGCGCAGCCGGGTCCGAGCCGTACCACCAGGTCGGCGGTGTCGTCGGCAAGCGTGCCCCGGGCGTCGACGGCGCTGTGTGGTCGACCGTCCAACGGAACCCGGCGCAGCGCTGCTGCCAGGTCGGCCCAGGTGAGGTCACCGACCTGGCTGCTGACCTGGTCGAGACCCCCGGTCGCACCGATCACCGCTGTGCTCACCGTGGGCTCGCCGACCGACCGCGACAACACCGCGAGCCAACCGGTGAGCAGCATCCGCTCGCGGGCGGCGGTGTCGTCGCGTACCCCGGTGAGTGCGTCGCGCAGCGCCACCGGCAGCTCGCGGGTCAGGCGGACGCGGCCCGGCTGTGCGCCGGGCAGGGACCACGGTGGCAGGGCTGTCGTCCCGGATGGACCAGGTGCCATGTCTCGACGGTACGGGCCGGTCCGTGCCCGGTGGTGTCACATAAATCGGGGAGGCGCATCGTGCCGCCCTTCGTGCACGGGGAAGTCGTCCCGGGTGGGTCGCCAGGTGCCTGCCCGCGCGGACTCAAGCTGCCTGCGGGTCAGTACAGTGCCGCGCGGCATCGTGATCCGGGTGAGCCGGCGCAGGCCGTCCGGGGCTCCGGTAGCGCTGTCCGCCGCCTGGGCGTTGATGTCGTCGAGCAGCCGGTCGATCAGCAGGGCGAGACAGCTCGGCCCGAAGCCCGGATACCCCCAGCCGATTCCCCAGAAGGAGCCCTGCGGAGCGGGGTAGAGCGTGCCGTCGGCGGTGCGGACCCAGATCGGGTGGTCGAGGATGATCTCGGCCAACGGCGAGGTCGTGGGTAACCGTTGCGGTGCGGCGGCGCGCAACTCGGTCCCGTCGCCGTCGCGGCGGCGGACCACGGGAGCTTCGGTGGCCGGGTCACGCAGGGTCTCGTGGTCGGTGCCGACGTCGCCCAGCAGCCGGAACGCGGCGGTACGCACCGTCGGCTCCAGCCGTGCGGTCCACTCGTCGGCGGTCGGGCTCGCGCGCCTGACCGTGAACCGATGGCCGAAGGGGCAGTCCGCGCCGTTGTCCCACTTCAACATCTGCGACAGGCAGTGTTCGGCGAGGGCGTCCTGCCGACACAGGATCTCCCGCCAGCCCGCACGGCGGGTGGCCTCGTCCAGCTGGTCCCGATCGACCAGCGGTACGGGCAGCGGCCGGGCGGCGACGACGGTGGTGCCGGCAGCCACCGTCGGCGCCACGGTGTCGATCTCCCGGCCCGCGGACTCGGCTTTCCGGCGGAGGATGGTGCGGGCGAGTGTGACCAGGAGGCGGGCGGCCGGATGGTCCGTCGGGTACAGGATGGCCAGCTCAAGTAGCGCGTCGGTGTCCAGCTCCGAATCCCCGGCGAGCGCCTGGACCGTCGGCTGGCCGGGCCGCCAGCGAGTGATCAGCACTTCCCGCCGCAGTGGCAGGGGCCAGTACGGCAGTGGTTGGCCGACCAGCGCCGACAGGTCCGTCCAGCTCAATGCGGCCTCGTCCTGCGCTGGAGTCATCGGCAGCGGATCGACGTCCGGCCCACCGTCGCCGAGCCCGGGGGCCACCGCCGCCGCACCCACCACACCCCAGGCACGCAGCAAGGGAGGCAGGTGGGCGCGTGGTGTGGGGCGCCGCCCGGAGACCGGCCACACGACGGCCATCGTGCCCACCTGGGTGGCCCACAACAGCGCGACGTTGCCGGCGACCAGACGGGCGCCCAGGTAGGGACGGGGGCCGGTGGCTGTCGGCCAATGGCGCAGCGGCACCCGGTCGGCCAGGTGCAGCGGAGAGGTCGCCGCCCATTCGTAGAGGTCGGTGCGACACCATCGACGGTGGGTGCCCTGACCGGTGCGAGGTGGGGCGAACTGCCCGGTGGAGTCCCACCGTTGCACCTGAAGTCTGCTCACCCCGAGGGTCGCGGCACACCCGGCGAGGTCAAGGACTGGCATCTCCGAGCCGATCGATGAGTGACTCTCAGCAAGCGGGCGACCGCACATGGTGTCGACCATGCCAGAGTCCGCCGACACTTTCCGACCTGCGGCTGTTCCGGTGCGAGGTTCTCACCCCGCGAACGTCCGTGCGGTGTGGACGCTGCTGTGGATCCGGCGCGGGTGGTGCCCCAGCGTAGCCGTTGCCGACCGGATGGGTGTTCCCGTTCGGTCGATCAGTGACCCGGAGCACGGCTGTCCTGAGTCGACTGTCAGGATTGTGGCATGACGGTTCAACTCGCCGGCAGGGTCGCACTGGTCACGGGTGGCAGCAGAGGCATCGGAGCGGCCGTCGCGCGCCGGCTCGCCGCGGACGGCGCAGACGTCGCGTTCACCTACCGCAGCGCCGAGGACAGCGCGAAGTCCGTCCTGGCCGACATCGAGGCGTACGGACGCAGCGGCCTGTCGATCTGTGCGGACAGCGCGGACCCCACGGCGGTGGTCGGTGCGGTGGAGCGCACTGTCGCCGAGTGGGGGCGACTGGACATCCTGGTCAACAACGCGGGGGTGTTCGCGGGCGGGCGGATCGAGTCGGTCGGCATCGCCGATCTCGACCGGGCGATCGCGGTCAACGTGCGCGGGGTCTACCTGACCACCCAGGCGGCGGTGCGGCACATGGGCGAGGGCGGCCGGATCGTCAACATCGGCAGTAGCTTCGCCAGTCGGGTCCCGGCCCCGGGAGTGAGCGCGTACGCGATGACCAAGAGTGCGGTCAACGGGCTGACCCGCGCGCTGGCCCGGGAGCTCGGCCCGCGCGGGATCACCGTCAACCTGATCCTCCCCGGGTCGACCGACACCGACATGAACCCGGCCGACAGCGCCGGGGCTGACGCCCAGCGGACCCAGATCGCCCTCGGCCGGTACGCGGCGCCCGCCGACGTGGCGGCGACGGTCAGTCACCTGGTGGGTGAGGGTGGCCGACACATCACCGGCGCGTCGATCGCCGTCGACGGCGGCGCGACGGCCTGACGCGGCTGCCCGGCCCGCCGCCTCTCCGGGTGCGAATCTCGACCTGACCGCCGGTCGTCCTATCGATGACAGTCTCTTGACGGCGATTGTTGTGAACGTTAACAATGGCCGGTGGGCGCTCCGGTCGACGCCGCGACGGTGTCCGCTCCGGTCCGACGACGGAAGGACGACGACGATGACAGCTATCCGAAGCGGTGTCAGACGGGTGTTGGCACTGGTCGCGGCCCTGGCCACGGCGGTGACCGGCGCAGTGGTGGTGGCGGACGCACCGGCGCGGGCGGCGGCTGTCACCTTCACCAACCCGCTGGCCGAGCAGCGCGCCGACCCGCACATCTACCGGCACACCGACGGCTACTACTACTTCACCGCGACGGTCCCGGAGTACGACCGCATCGTGCTGCGACGCGCCACCACCCTCCAGGGCCTCGCCACCGCCAGCGAGCGGGTGATCTGGCGTCGCCACGGCAGCGGCGAGATGGGCGCGCACATCTGGGCCCCGGAGATCCACTTCATCGACGGCCGGTGGTACATCTACTTCGCCGCCGGGCGCACCGACGACATCTGGGCCATCCGGCCGTACGTGCTGGAAAGCAGCGCCGCGAACCCACTCGACGGGCCGTGGGTGGAACGCGGCCAACTCCAACCCGCGCGCAACAGCTTCTCCCTCGACGCGACCACCTTCGTGCACAACGGTCAGCGCTACCTGGCCTGGGCCGAGTACGCGGGCAACAACTCGAACATCTACCTCGCCCGAGCCGTCAACCCCTGGACGTACGCGGGCACCCCGACCCTGATCGCCACCCCGACCCACGCCTGGGAGACCCGGGGTTACCGGGTGAACGAGGGACCTGCGGTGCTGATCCGCAACGGCCGGGTCTTCATGACCTACTCGGCGAGCGCCACCGACGCCAGCTACGCCGTCGGCCTGCTCACCGCCGCAGCCGGCAGCAACCTGCTCGACCCGGCCTCGTGGACCAAGCGCGCCACGCCGGTGCTGGCCAGTGACAGCCGGAGCGGGCAGTACGGGCCGGGGCACAACTCGTTCACCGTCGCCGAGGACGGCAGCGACGTGATCGTCTACCACTCACGCAACTACGAGCGGTATCTCGGCAACGGCTACGACCCGCTGAGCGATCCGAATCGGCGGACCCGGATCCAGCGGGTCTACTGGAACGCCGACGGCACCCCGAACTTCGGCGTACCGGTGCCGGACGGCCTGACGCCGGTCCGCCTGCGCGCCCACGACCTGCCCGACCGCTACCTGCGGCACTGGGAGTTCCGGGTCCGGTTGGAGCCGAACGTGACCAACCTGGCCGACTCGCAGTTCCGGATCGTCACCGGCCTGGCGAACTCCTCGGGCATCTCCCTGGAGTCGACCAACTATCCCGGCTACTACCTGCGGCACCGCAACCACCAGATCTGGGTGGAACGCAACGACGGCTCGAACCTCTTCCGGCAGGACGCCACCTTCACCCGCCGGAGCGGGCTCGCCGACGCGGCGAAGGTGTCGCTGGAGTCGGTGAACTTCCCCGGCCAGTACGTCCGTCACCGCGACGGGCTGCTCTACCTGGAAGCGGTGCCGGACGCGGCCGGACGGGCGTCGGCCACCTTCGCCCTGGAGTAGGCCGTCGCGGCTCGACCCGGGGCCGCCGGCAGGTCGTGTGGGCACCTCAGCACGACCTGCCGGCGGGGCTCACCTGGTGGCGGGGCGGCGGGTGAGAGCGAAGCCGACCACGCCCGCGATCGCGGCCAGCATTCCGCCGGCGGTGGTCCAGATCCAGCGGGAGCCGGCCTCGGGCAGCCAACCGGTGAGGTTGAGGTTCCAGCCGTCCTCCTCGTCGTCCTCCGGTGCGACCGCCGGTTCGGCGTCCAGGACGGCACCGGCGTTGGTCGGCGGCACCAGCGCCTTCTCCAACCTGCCGTCGTCGGCGGAGGTGCCGACGTCGTCGACGGTCGAGATCAGCAGGTCCACGTCGACCGGTAGGCCGAGGTCGGCCTCGGGGACGTCGACCACGGCCAGCCGCACGTAGTAGGTGCCGGGCAACGGGTCGCCGGACCACGGCTCCGCCCACGGGCGCACCCGCCGCAACGTGCAGCCGAGCCCGACGGTACGCGCCGAAGCGTCGGCGGTCGGGGTCTGCGCACCGGCCGTGCACGCCTGTCGGCGTCGCAGCCCGTCGAAGACCTCCACCGTCCAGGTGGACCGGCCGGTGCGGTTCTGCGCGAGGGTGACCGTCGCGGTGATCTCGTGGATCTCGCCCGCCTCGGCCGGGAACGACCAGTAGAGGTACTCACCGGTCGAGGCGGCGACCCGGACGGGCTGCCCGGCGGCCACCGGGGTGGCGCTCAGGTACGAGGTGCCCGCCTTGGTGACGGTGACGGCACCGGGGGAAGGGGTGGGGGTGGGGGCCGCGAGTGCCGCACCCGGAGCCAGGGCGACACCGACGGCGAGCAGGGCGGCGACGGTTGCCGATCGGGTGAGCATCTCTCAGTTCCTCCAGGTGGCTACCCACCAGCGGGTCAGCAGGCCGGTGATGAGCCCGGTGAGCAGGCCGGCCAGGGTCAGCAGAAGCAGCAGGACCCAGCCACGGCCCAGGTCCGGGCCGTCCGGGGCGGACGAGGCGGCGACCACGTCGACGGTCAGCTCGACCGGCATACCCGGGTCCGCAGCGGTGCCCGCCCGAGGCGAGAACATGTTGCTGACCACCAGGCAGACGGTGGTGTAGGCCGGGGGCGTCGTTGCCGCCTCGGTGTCCTCGCTGTCCTCGGCGTCGTCCCCAGCGGACCAGCGCAGACCGGTCGAGACCACGTCGGTACGTCCACTACCGGCGTCCACGCCCCGGACGAGTTCCCGGCCGTCCGTCGCGGTGGCCCGCAGCAGCACGCCGTAGTCGGGGTTGACCGGCCGGTCGAGCGCCACGCTGACCGAGGCGCGCAACTCCTGCCCCGGTCGCACCGGCACCCGGTACCAACGGTGTTCGGAGAAGCTCTCCCGGTCGGTGTAGACGCCGGGGGAGAGCAGCGGCGCACCCTGGCAGGCGTCCGTCCCGTCGACCTTCGCCGGGGTGGTGGCGTACGTGTCGCGGGCCCGGTCCACCAGTTGCTTCAGTCGGTCGGTCAGACCCTCGGCGCTCTGCGCGGCGGTGTAGGTGCCACCGGTGGCGGCGGCGATGCAGAGCAACTGCCGGCGTACCTTCTCGTCGGGTGCGAGGCCGAGGGTGTCCACCACCAGCGTGGTGCCCTGCGCGGCCAACTCGCGGGCCACCTGGCAGGGGTCGGGTGGGGCGCAGGTGTCCTCGCCGTCGGTGATCAGCACGATTCGTCGGGCGGTGGTGCCGGTGCCGAGGTCCTTGGCGGCTTCGCGCAGGGCGAGTCCGACCGGAGTGAAGCCGGTCGGCCGCAGCGTCGCCACGGCGGCCTTGGCCTGCTCCCGGTCGACCGGGCCGACCGGCACGATCTGCTGGGTGTCCAGGCAGCCCTGCTGCTTGTTCTTGCCCTGGTAGGTGGCGCCCAGCACCCGGATACCCAACTGTGTCTCGTCCGGCAGGGCGTCCACCACCTCGCCGAACGCCTGCTGAGCAACCGAGATCCGGCTACGTCCGTCGATGTCGGTGGCCCGCATCGAGCCGCTGACGTCCAGGACGAGCTGGACCCTTGGCGGCTCGGCGGTTGGTTCCGTCCGTTCGTCGGCAAACGCCGGCACCGGGCCGGCCAGCGTGGTCGCCGCCAGCAGCCCGAGCAGGGCGGCTGACGACCATTTCTTGTTGATCACCGGGCGGAGTGTAGACAAGTCCACTCAGGACAGATCATCCGGCCACCATGCGGCCGTTCGGTGACCCGGATTCAGCCTCGGACCCCTAGCGGACGGCGAGCGTGGCGGCGGTGCGTACCAGGCCCGCCTCGACCGCGAAGCGGCCGGTGACCAGCGCGGGCGGATGGTCGACCGGCGCTTCGGCGACCCGCGCGGGGGCGATCCGCGCGGTGAACGTCCCGGCCTCGGGGTCGAGGCGCACCAGCGCGTCGTGGAAGTCGAGCCAGGTGCCGACGACCGGATGCCACACCTTGTACACGGTCTCCTTCGCGCTGAAGACCACTGCCGGCCAGAAGACGTCGGTCGGCAGTCGCGCGATCTGCTCGTCCTCCTCGGGCAGGCAGATCAGGCGGCGTACGCCAGCGCTGAGTTCCCGATGCTGCTCGGCGTCCATGCCGACGGCCCGGATCTCCTCGCGGCGGGCGACGGCTGCGGCACAGTAGCCGTGGGTGTGGGTGATGGTGCCGACCGTTCCCGTCGGCCAGACGGGGGAGCGGTCGGCGGCGGCCGGTACGGCGACCGGCGGGAGCCCCAACGCGGCCATGGCGCGCCGGGCGCACACCCGGCCGGCTGTGAAGTCGCGGCGGCGGCTTTCCACCGCACGATCTCCCAGACAGGCGGCCTCGGCCTCGTGCAACTGTCCGGTCCAGTCGTCCTCAGCTGCCACGGCCACCGCGACGGTGGACGGGAGAAGATCACGCACCGGTGACTCCCGGCTGGTACGTGCGGTCGGTGGAGCCGGTGCGGGTGCCCGGCGGTGACGGCATCCGGTTGGGGCGGTTCGCGGCGGCCATGGTTGGTCAACGTACCGCAATCCTGTAACACCGGAGCGTCCCCGTTCGCTGACTGTGTGCACGGGGACGGTCGACCCGACGGCGGGCGGCGGCCCGCCGTCGCCGGTGGAGGCGGAAGGGAACGCGATGACGGGTGTTGCGGATCGACCGGGTGTCACGGTGGCGGAGGCGGACGGCAGCACCCCACCCGGTCGGGCGGACGAACACGCCCCGGTGACCCCCGGATGGATGTGTGGCACCTGTGACGCCCAATGGCCGTGTGAGCCCAAACGAGAGCAGTTGCTGGCCGAGTACGGCATGGACCGCGCGATGCTCAGCGTCTACCTGGGTGCCTGTCTCGCCTCTGCGGTCGAGGATCTGCACGCCGCCGGTTCGACGTCATTGCAGGACCGGTTCTTCGGCTGGTTGCCGCGTCGCCCCAAAGGGCACTGAGTTCCCATCCCGGATGATCGTTCAAGCGGGGCGGGAAATCGCTGTCCGGCGATTCGTTGGACAGCTGCGTGGCTGGACGGAACGGTTCAGCCCGATGTCGTCCGGTCACTCTTCGACGGCGCATAGTCGGCACGGAGTAACCCAGCGGCGGCGGTCACCCTGACTTCTTGTCGCATTCGGCATTCGTCGGAAATCTGACCGGGGCTGCCCCGTTGTGCCCCCGGTCGCGGGTGGTTAAGCTGCTGGTGCGCGCCCCAATCGCCCGCTTCCCCCGTGGCAGGCGATCGGGGCGCGTCCTATGTGTCGACGATGGGCCCGTACGCCGAGGCGTACGGGCCCATCGCGTTGTCAGATCCAGCGACCGTCCAGCCACATCCGCGCCGACCAGTCCTCGTACGGAATCGTCAGGCCCACGAAGATCGGGTAGAAGTACGCGAAGCAGAGGACGACCAACACCACGTACGCCCCGGCGACCACACTGCCGACCAGTCGGCGGTCCCGACTCGCCTCCTCGTCTGGGCCGGTCACCGCTCGGGTGCCGCTCATCCCCGCTGGCGAGGCGATGGCACCCAGCACGTAGACCACGGCGAGCACCAGGAACGGCACCACGGGCGCGGCGTAGAAGGAGAACATCGTCCGGCCCTCGAGGGCGAACCAGTACCAGGGCAGCAGCCCGGCCGCCACGGCGAGCAGGATCGCCCCGGCCCGCCAGTCCCGCCGGGCCAGCCCGAGCCAGATCAGCGCCACCAGCGCGGGCAGGAACGACCACCACAGCAGCGGGGTGCCCAGCAGCAGCACCTCCTCGGCGCAGCTCGCCGCGCCGCAGGGGCCGTCGCCGGTCCAGTGGAACGCCACCGGGCGGCCCAGCAGCAGCCACTGCCATGGCCACGACTGGTACTTGTGCGGGTCGTCGAGCTGGTTGTGGAAGCCGAGTGCGGCCTGGTGGTACTGCACCAGGTTCCACAGCGGGCCGATGATCGGCTTATCGCTGAGGTTGGCGTCCGGGTACCGCTCGGCGAGCCGGTAGTAGCCCTCCTGGCTGAACAGCCAACCGGACCAGGTCGCGACGTAGGTGACCGCCATCGCCAGGCCGGCGAGCACCATCCACGGCACGCCGTCGAGCAGCGTGTCCCGCCACGGCCGGCGTACCCCGGCCGACTTTCGGGCACCGACGTCCCAGAGGAACATCAGCAGCGCGAAGACCGGTACGAAGAACAGCGCGCTCCACTTCACCGCGAAGGCGCAGCCGAGCAGCACGCCGGTGGCCAGCCGCCACCAGGGCCAGTTCCGCCAGCCGCCGGGCGGTCGACCGGCGCGCCCCGGAGCGGTCGGATCCAGCCCGGACTCCAGGGCCCGCGCCCAGCGGCGGCGGGTGGCGTCCCGGTCGAGCACCAGCGCGCCGAAGGCGGCCAGGACGAAGAAGAGCAGGAAGATGTCGAGCAGCGCGGTACGGGAGAGCACCAGGTGGAACCCGTCCACCGCGAGCAGCAGACCGGCGGCGCAGCCGAGCACCGTGGAGCGGAACATCCGGCGGCCGATGCGGACCAGCAGCAGCACCGACAGGGTGCCCACCAGCGCCGCCGAGAAGCGCCAGCCGAACTCCGGCGCGGTGGTGAACAGGTTTCCGGGCACCAGGATGCCGTGCTCGGCGTCGCTGTAGCCGAAGGCCCACTCGCCGAGGCCGATCAACCACTTGCCCAGCGGCGGGTGGACGACGTACGACGGGGCGTTGTTCTGGTAGTTCCACTCGACGCCCTTGTCGACCAGCCCCCAGGCGTCCCGGGCGTAGTAGACCTCATCGAAGATCTTGCCCGGTGGATGACTGAGGTTCGCGAACCGGAGGACCGCCGCGATGGCCACCACGACCGCCGTGGCCAACCACGACCGGTCGTTCAACCCGGCCTCGACGGTGGCCAGCCGGCGACGGATCGCCGCCGGTATCCCGCCCGTCGGCGGATCGGTGCCGGCGGCTGTGGTCGCTGTCGGCTCCGAGGGCTGGTCGGGGCTCGCGCTCTGTGCTGTCGACGCACTCGTCACCCGGCGATCGTAGGCTGCGGAAGGGGTCGGTGGTGCCTGTCGTCCCCATATCCGGTACGACCTTCGATGAAGGAGCGCGGCACATTGGGTGAAATGTCCGAAATTGGCCGCCTGGTCCTCCTCGGCGCGCCGCTCGGCAACCCCGCCGACGCCTCCACCCGACTCCGGGAGGTGCTCGCCGCCGCCGACGTGGTCGCCGCCGAGGACACCCGTCGGCTGCACCGGCTCGCCCGCGACCTCGACGTGACCATCGCCGGTCGCGTCGTCTCCTACTTCGAGGGCAACGAGGAGCGGCGTACCCCGGAACTGGTCGACGTGCTCACCGAGGGATACGTCGTCGCGCTGGTCACCGACGGTGGCATGCCCAGCGTCTCCGACCCCGGCTACCGCCTGGTCCGGGCCGCCCTGGACGCCGGGGTGCCGGTCACCGCCGCGCCCGGTCCCAGCGCCGTCACCACCGCCCTCGCCCTCTCCGGGCTGCCCTGCGACCGGTTCTGCTTCGAGGGGTTCCTGCCCCGCTCCGCCGGTGCCCGGCGGGCCCGGCTGCGGGCGCTCGCCGCCGAGGAGCGCACGCTGGTCTTCTTCGAGGCGCCGCACCGGATCGCCGCCACGCTGACCGACCTGGCCGACGCGTTCGGCGCCGATCGCCCCGCCGCAGTGTGCCGCGAGCTGACCAAGACGTACGAGGAGGTGCTGCGTCGCCCGCTCGGTGAACTCGCCCGGTGGGCCACCGACGGCGAGCCGCGCGGCGAGATCACCCTGGTCGTGGCCGGCGCTCCGGCCACCCCCGCCGCCCGTCCCGACGATGACGCCCTGCGCGCGGCGGTGGCCGAGCGGGAGGCGGCCGGACTCAGCCGTCGGGACGCGATCACGGACGTCGCGACCGCGTACGGGCTGCGTCGCCGCGACGTCTACACGCTCGTGCACCAGTGAACCGCGCTCGGGTATCCCGCGACCGTCGGCGATCACCAGGCCGCGATCAGGAACCCGAACGTGGTCAGCAGCGGACCGGCCACCGAGGCGGCGATCGCCCAGCGCCGTTCGGTGGGGTCGGGCAGCCGGGTCGCGCCGGTCCAGCGGGCGATGCCCACCGCGCAGCCGAGCACACCGAGCATCCCGAGCAGCCAGCGCAACTGCGCGCCCACCCCACGGTCGGCGTACGCGACGTGCCCGTCCGGGCCGGTCACCCGGGCGGGTAGGGCGGAACCGGGCGCGGTGCGGTCCCGGGGTACCCCGCTGACTCGTACGCCGTGGGTCCGGAACTCCTCGTCGGCCGCCGTGAAGATGCCCCGGCAGCGCTGGGTCAGGCCGTCGCCGGTGCACCCGGTGACGATCACCGTGCCGGAGGTGGCGTGCCCGACGGCGACCCAGAGCGGTCCGGCGCTGACCCAGGCGAAGAAGGCCGCCGCGAGGCTCAACCCGATCATGGCGGACAGCCCCGCCCAGGGGTCCGGTGGATGGTTGCTCCGTTCCCGGCGGCGGACCGGCCGCAACCGCCGCCACCACGGCTCACCCCTGCCGGGCGTCTCCGGTCGGACCGGTGTGCCGTCCCAGTGCACCTCCTCGATCGGTGCCCAGAAGGAGTCCTCCTCCGGCGGATCATCGTCGAACGACACCTGTCGGCGACGCGGGCGTCCGCTCGCCCGGACCGGAACCCGACGCGGCAGCGTGTCCACCGGCGCGCCGGTCGTCGGCTCCACCTCGACCACGTGCCGCAACTCGACGGTGGCGGGCTCGGCCCGGTCCGGCCCGGTCTCGCCATCGGGCGACGGCACCGTGCGGGGTTGCGGCGCCACCGCCGGGGTACGCGGCGGCGCGGTGGTGTCCGGCCCGGCGTCGGAGGGAGGGCCGTCGGAGTGCTCTCGGGCGGCTCGGCTGCCAGTCACGCGTTCATTGGACACCGGTACGGGGGGATGATCGGGCAGCTCAGGCAGCGTGTCGGCGACATTTCGGACGAATTGCTGACCCGGTCTGGGGCACCACACCGACCGACGGGCCCTATTGGTTCGCGGGCCCTGCGCGAGGGTCACTAGGCTTTCTGTCCATGAGTCACGTTCTCGCGGCGGTGGCCTGGCCGTACGCCAACGGCCCACGCCACATCGGCCACGTCTCCGGTTTCGGCGTACCCTCCGACGTCTTCGCCCGATACATGCGGATGGCCGGCCACGACGTACTCATGGTGTCCGGCACCGACGAGCACGGCACGCCGATCCAGGTGCAGGCCGACGCCGAAGGGCTGAAGCCACGGGAACTGGCCGACCGGTACAACCGGGTGATCGTCGAGGACCTGCACGGCCTCGGCCTCTCCTACGACCTGTTCACCCGCACCACCACCGGCAACCACTACGCCGTGGTGCAGGAGCTGTTCGAGGGGATGTACCGCAACGGGTACATCGTGCCGAAGACCACCATGGGCGCCATCTCGCCGTCCACCGGCCGGACCCTGCCCGACCGGTACATCGAGGGCACCTGCCCGATCTGCGGCTACGACAGCGCCCGGGGCGACCAGTGCGACAACTGTGGCAACCAACTCGACCCGATCGACCTGGTCAACCCGCGATCGAAGATCAACGGGGAGACGCCGGAGTTCGTCGAGACCGAACACTTCTTCCTCGACCTGCCCGCCCTGGCCGACGTGCTGCGCAAGTGGCTGGACACCCGGGAGGGCTGGCGGCCGAACGTGCTGCGCTTCTCCAAGAACCTCCTGGACGACCTGCACCCCCGCGCCATCACCCGGGACCTGGAGTGGGGCGTCCCGATCCCGCTCGAAGGCTGGCGCGAGCGCACCGACAAGCGCATCTACGTGTGGTTCGACGCCGTCATCGGCTACCTCTCCGCGTCCATCGAGTGGGCCCGCCGCACCGGAGACCCGCAGGCGTGGCGGAAGTACTGGAACCACCTGGACGGGCCGGACCTCGCCGCGTCCGGTGACGCCCAGGCCTACTACTTCATGGGCAAGGACAACATCGTCTTCCACTCGGTCATCTGGCCCGCGTTGCTCGCCGGCTACTCCGGTGAGGGCAGCCGGGGCGGCGAACCGGGCCGACTCGGGCAGCTCAACCTGCCCACCGAGGTGGTCTCCAGCGAGTTCCTGACCATGGAGGGCCGCAAGTTCTCCTCGTCCCGCCGGGTGGTCATCTACGTCCGGGACTTCCTCCAGCGGTACGACGCCGACGCGTTGCGCTACTTCATCGCGGTGGCCGGGCCGGAGAACAACGACACCGACTTCACCTGGGCCGAGTTCCTGCGCCGCAACAACGACGAACTGGTCGCGGGCTGGGGCAACCTGGTCAACCGGTCCATCTCCATGGCGGCGAAGAACTTCGGCGAGATCCCGCCGATCGGGCCGGACGGGCTCACCGAGGCCGACGAGACGCTGCTGGCCGTGGCGCGCGCCGGCTTCGGCACGGTCGGCGACCTGATCGCCCGGCACCGGCAGAAGCAGGCCATCGGCGAGGCGATGAAGGTGGTCGCCGAGGCCAACAAGTATCTCTCCGAGCAGGCGCCGTGGAAGCTCAAGGACGCGGCGGACAAGCCCCGGATGGGCACCATCCTGCACGTCGCCCTTCAGGTGGTCAGCGACGCCAACACGCTGCTCACCCCGTTCCTGCCGCACTCCGCGCAGAAGATCCACGAGCTGCTCGGCGGCACCGGGGTGCACGCCCCGATGCCGGTGATCGAAGAGGTCGACGACCTCGACGGCGGGCCCGGGTACCCGGTGCTGACCGGCGACTACACCCAGGGCGCGCGCTGGGAGTCCGTACCGCTCGTGGTGGGTCGCCCCCTCGCGGCGCCCAAGCCCGTCTTCCGCAAGCTCGACCCCTCGATCGTGGACGAGGAACTGGCCCGGCTGGAAAGCTGACCGACGCCGCGATGGGCGTGACCCCGACCGGGTCGCGCCCATCGCGTGGCCCCGCGGCCCGGCGTGACCCGGTCCACGCCCGCACCCGCCCCTGACCGGATCAGGCGCGGGCCATGGTCGGCGAGCCGATGAACTCCATGATCGCCTGGTTCACCTCGGTGGCGTTCGTCCACGGAATGCCGTGCGGCGCGCCCTTGAGGGTGACCAGCCGGCTGTCGGCGAGCATCGGCTGCAACCGCTGGCCGGTCTTCGGGTACGGCAGCACGTTGTCCTGGTCGCCCTGCACGATCAGCACCGGCACGTCGATCCGCGACACGTCGGCCCGGAAGTCGGTACCCCAGGCGTCCACGCAGTGGTACGTGGCGAACGCCGACGCCTGCGCGCCGATCTGCCAGTGCGCCCGGTGCGCCTCCTCGCTGACCAGCTTGCCCTTGTTCTCGCTGTAGTTGAAGAAGGCTTCGCAGAACTGGGTGAGGTAGGCGAACCGGTCCTGCTGGATCGCCTGCTTGAACCCCTCGAAGAGGCTCGCCTCGACCCCCTCGGGGTTGTCCGGCGCCTGCCGCAGATACGGCGCCAGCGGTGCCAACAACACCGCCCGGTCCACCCGCTCCGAGCCGTACGCGCCCAGGAAACGGGTCACCTCCCCGGTACCCATCGAGTGGCCGACCAGGATCGCGTCGCGCAGGTCCAACTCCGTCATCAGCACGTCGAGGTCGGCGGCGAAGGTGTCGTAGTCGTACCCGAACGCCGGCTGCGCCGAGTTGCCGAAGCCGCGTCGGTCGTACGTGATCACCCGGTAGCCGGCGTCGAGCAGCGGTCCGGAGACCTTCTCCCAGGTCGCCCCGTTGAAGGGGAACCCGTGGATCAGCACGATCGGCTGACCCGACCCGTGGTCCTCGTAGTACAGGTCGATGGGCGCGGAGTTCTCCGTCCCCACGGTGATGAAGGGCATCTCGGTCCTCCTGTCAGCGGAAAGACCGAGCCTTCCCGGCCGGGCGGGTGATATTCCTGCCCGGCCCGGGTCCGGCTGGCCGACCCACCACCCGATCCGCACCGCCGGGGCCGGTGCCCCGCCCCGCCCCGTTCGGGGCACTCCGGGTGGCGGCCGGTGCACTCGTCCCGTGTGTGATGCTGTCGAGGAGATGAGCGAGCCAACCGAATCCCGTAGCCAGCGCGCCGCCCGCCGCGCCGGAGAGTTCCCACCCGCGCCCGAGCCGCTGCCCCGGCCGGTACTGGACAGCCACACCCACCTCGACATCACCGTCAGCGAGGCCGGGGTGCCCGGTGGCGGCAGCGCCGACGACCCGGTCGCGGCGGCCATCGACGTCGCCGCCGCCGTCGGGGTGGACCGGCTGGTGCAGGTCGGCGTCGACGTCGCCTCCTCCCGCTGGGGTGCCGAGGTGGCCAGCCGCTACCCGGCGGTGCTGGCCACTGTCGCGCTGCACCCCAACGAGGCGCCCCGGCTGGCCGACCTCGACGAAGCCCTGCGCGAGATCGAGGCACTGGCGGGTCAGGACCGGGTACGCGGCATCGGCGAGACCGGCATGGACCACTTCCGCACCGGTGACGACGGCCGCGCCGCACAGGAGGAGAGCTTCCGGGCGCACATCGCCATCGCCAAGCGGTACGGCCGGACGCTGGTGATCCACGACCGGGACGCGCACGCCGACGTGCTGCGCATCCTCGACGACGAGGGCGCTCCCGACACGGTGGTGTTGCACTGCTTCTCCGGTGACGCCGAGTTCGCCGCCGAATGCGTCCGCCGGGGCTACCTACTCAGCTTCGCCGGCACGGTCACCTTCGCCAGCGCCGGGGCGCTGCGCGAAGCAGCCGCGCTGACCCCACTCGACCAGATCCTGGTGGAGACCGACGCGCCGTACCTCACCCCCGTCCCGCACCGAGGCCGCCCCAACGCCTCGTACCTCATCCCGCTGACCGTCCGGGCGTTGGCCGCCGTCACCGGCGCCGACCTCGACGAACTCTGCGAAGCCATCTCGGCCACCGGCGAACGGGCCTTCGGTGGCTGGCGCTCGGCCGACGTCACCGGCTGACCCGTACGCTGTCGGGTTATGGCCGCAGACCTGCTCGGCCCGGCGGAGATCCGGGACCTCGCCGCCCGGCTCGGCGTCGCGCCCACCAAGAAGCTCGGCCAGAACTTCGTACACGACCCCAACACGGTGCGCCGGATCGTCGCCACCGCCGCCCTCACCCCCGACGACGTGGCGTTGGAGGTCGGCCCCGGGTTGGGCTCGCTCACCCTCGCCCTGCTGCCCGCCGCCGCCCACGTGCACGCCGTCGAGATCGACGCCACGCTGGCCGACGCGCTCGCCGACACCGCGGCCCGCCACGCCGGCCCGGCCGCCGAGCGGCTCAGCGTGCATCACGGGGACGCACTGCGGATCACCGCCGCCGACCTGGCCGACCCGGCACCCACCGCGTTGGTGGCGAACCTGCCGTACAACGTCGCCGTGCCCGTGGTGCTGCACCTGCTCGCCGAGCTACCCAGCCTCCGGCACGGCCTGGTGATGGTGCAGAAAGAGGTCGCCGATCGGCTGGTGGCCGGTCCCGGCTCCAAGGTCTACGGCATCCCGTCGGTGAAGCTCGCCTGGTACGCCCACGCCCGCCCCGCCGGGAAGGTCCCGCCGAACGTGTTCTGGCCGGTGCCCAACGTCGACTCGGGTCTGGTCGCCTTCACCCGCCGCGAACCGCCCCGCGCCGACGTCCCCCGCAACGAGGTCTTCGCGGTGGTGGACGCCGCCTTCGCCCAGCGCCGCAAAACCCTGCGAGCGGCCCTGGCCGGCTGGGCCGGCGGTGCCGACCGGGCCGCCGCCGCGCTCACCGCCGCCGGCGTCGATCCGGGCGCCCGTGGCGAGTCACTCACCGTCGAGCAGTTCGCCGCCGTGGCCGCGTCGGCTCCGAGCCGCGCGACGGCAGCACAGTAGGCTGAGGCCGTGCCCGAGGAGCTGATCGTGACCAAGCCGTTCGACCTGCGGTTGCCTGTTCGGGGCAGCACCCCGTGACCGAGGCCTGGCGTCCGGATGACGATGAGCCGCGCGGGGCGAGCGGTCCCGTCCGGGTACGGGTGCCCGCCAAGGTCAACCTGCACCTGGGGGTCGGCCCGCTGCGTCGGGACGGCTACCACGAACTGAACACCGTCTACCACGCGATCTCGATCTACGACGAGTTGACCGCCCGACGTGGTGACACGCTGACCCTCACCATGGAGGGCGAGGGCACCGGGGAACTCGCCCTCGACGACTCCAACCTGATCATCCGGGCGGCGCACGCCCTCGCCGGATACGCCGGTGTGATGCCACACGCCCGACTGCACCTGCGCAAGCAGATCCCGTTGGCCGGTGGGCTGGCCGGCGGCAGCGCCGACGCCGCAGCCACCCTGGTCGCCTGCGACGCGCTCTGGGGCACCGGGCTGTCCCGTGACGAACTGGCGAGCATCGCCGCCGACCTCGGCTCGGACGTGCCCTTCCTGATCCACGGCGGTACCGCGCTCGGCACCGGCCGGGGCGAGGCGGTCAGCCCGGTGCTGGCCCGCCCCACCTCCTGGCACTGGGTGGTCGCCATCGCCGACGGCGGGCTGTCCACCCCACAGGCGTACCGGGAACTCGACCGGCTCCGCGAGGCCGGTGCCGCCGGGCCACCCCTGGGCAGCACCGACGGTCTGCTCGCCGCGCTACGGCAGCGTGACCCCCGGGTGCTCGCCCCGACCCTCGGCAACGACCTCCAGGACGCCGCCCTGGCCATGCGGCCGTCGCTGGCCACCACGCTGAAGGCCGGCGAGGCGGCCGGTGCGCTGGCCGGCATCGTCTCCGGTTCCGGGCCCACCTGTGTGTTCCTCGCCACCGACGCCGCCCACGCCGAACGCGTCGCCGCCGAGTTGGAGTCCGCCGGGGTGTGCCGCCAGGCCCGCACCGCCCACGGACCGGTACCCGGCGCCCGGATCACCTGACGCCCCCCGGCCGCCGCCGACCCGTCCGCGTACCCTTGAACGACAGGCGTCCCCAGGTGCCCCCCGGCACCGGGACGCCTTGATCATGAAAGGTGGGTATGTGGCCAACATCGTCAACCTGGACCGGGTATCCAAGGGCTACGGCGCGGCCGGGCCACTGCTGACCGATGTCTCGCTCGGCCTGGACGACGCCGACCGGATCGGCGTCGTCGGCCTCAACGGGGCCGGCAAGTCCACTCTGCTGCGCCTGCTGACCCGCACCGAGGAACCCGACGACGGCCGCGTCACCCACCGCCGCGACCTGCGGGTCGCCTGGCTGCCGCAGAACCTCACCCTCAGCCCCGAGGCCACCGTCCGCGACGTCGTCCTCGGCACCGAATGGCTCACCGAGAGCATGGGCGCGGAGCACGAGTGGGCCGGCGACGCCGGGGTACGCGGCATCCTCGCCGGGCTCGGCATGCCCCACCTGGGCCTCGACGCCCCGGTCGGGCCGATGTCCGGCGGTGAGCGCCGCCGGGTGGCCCTGGCCGCCCTGCTGGTCCGCGACGCCGACCTGCTCATCCTCGACGAGCCCACCAACCACCTCGACGTCAGCGGTGTCGACTGGCTGGCCCGGCACCTGCTCAGCCGCAAGGGTGCCCTGGTCGTGGTCACCCACGACCGCTGGTTCCTCGACGCCGTCTGCACCACCACCTGGGAGGTCGCCGACCAGACCGTACGCGCCTACGAAGGCGGCTACGCGGCCTGGATCCTCGCTCGGGCCGAACGGGAACGCGTCGCCGCCGCCACCGAGGCCCGCCGACAGAACCTGCTCCGCAAGGAGATCGCCTGGCTGCGGCGTGGCCCACCGGCCCGCACCTCCAAGCCGAAGTTCCGCATCGACGCCGCCAACGCCCTCATCGCCGACGTGCCGCCGCCGCGCGACACCATGTCGTTGCAACGGCTGGCCACCGCCCGGCTCGGCAAACAGGTGTACGACCTGGAAGACGTCCGGCTGCACGCCGGTCCCAAGACCATCCTCGACGGCGTCACCTGGCAGGTCGGCCCCGGCGACCGGGTCGCCATCCTCGGTGCCAACGGCGCGGGCAAGACCACCCTGCTGCGGATGCTCGCCGGTGTCACCCGCCCCGACGGCGGTCGACTGATCACCGGCAGCACCGTACGTCCTGCGTTCCTCTCCCAGGAACTCGCCGAACTCCCCGGCGAACTGCGCGTACTCGAAGCGGTCGAGGAGGTCGCCCGACGGGTTCGGCTCGGTGACCGGGAGATCTCCGCCGCCCAACTCGCCGAGGTGTTCGGCTTCGACGACCGGCGGCTCTGGACCCCGGTCAGTGACCTCTCCGGTGGTGAGCGACGTCGGCTACAGATGCTGCGACTGCTCGCCGGCGAACCGAACGTGCTGCTGTTCGACGAGCCCACCAACGACCTCGACACCGACACCCTGGCCGCCCTGGAGGACCTGCTCGACTCCTGGCCCGGCACGATCGTGGTGGCCAGCCACGACCGGTACCTCATCGAGCGGGTGGCCGACTCGGTGTACGGCATGTTCGGTGACGGCCGGCTGGTGCACCTGCCCGGCGGGGTCGAGGAGTACCTCGCCCGCAGCACCGACCGGCCAGGACCCGGGCGTACCCCGGCACCCGTGGCCCCGACCACCCCGCCGGCCGGCGGCGGTGGGATGAGCGCCGCCGAGGCCCGGCAGGCCCGCAAGGAACTAACCCGCCTCGAACGGCAGATCGGCAAGCTGGAACAGAAGGAGGCCGCGCTGCTCGACCAACTCGCCGCGAACGCCACCGACTACACCAAGGTCGCCGAGTTGGACGCCCAGCTCACCCAGGTACGCGGCGAACGGGAGGCGGCCGAGCAGGCGTGGCTCACCCTGGCCGACGAGATCCCCGCCACCTGAGCCACCCGACTCGGCTGTTCCTACGGCCGAGGTTGCGGCACCCGGTCCACCAGCGGTCGACGCCGCTGCCAGGACCCCGTGTGCGGCGTCACATGGCCGGATGCGGGAGAATCCTCGTCGACCCTCACCCAACGGCGTTGGAGACACAGACATGGCCCACACCCCCGTCAACCACCCCGCGCGGCCGATCTACCGGGCGATCGGCGGCCTGATCGGCCTGTACCTGGTGGCCTTCGGTGTGATCGGCCTCCTGACCAGCACCGGTGAGCCCTTCTTCGGCCAGGGCGACATGCGGGCCCTGGGGCAGGGCACGAACCTCGGCTTCTCCGTGTTCAGCCTCGCGATCGGCGCGCTCGTGCTGGCCGGCACCGCCATCGGGCGCAACCTCGACGTGCTGGTCAACCAGTGGTCGGCGTACCTGATCATGGTGGTCAGCCTGGCCGGGCTCGCCTTCATCCGCACCGAGGCCAACATCTTCAACCTGAGCGTCGCCACGGTGATCGTCAACATGGTGCTCAGCCTGGTGCTGCTGATGGCCGGCATGTACAGCAAGGTCGGCACCGACGAGGAGCACGAGGCGTGGCAGCAGGCTCGGCTCGTGCTCTGAGCTGTTCCTGTTCTGGTTGGGTTTCCGCCGGAGCCCGGCCCGCTCCGGGCGGTCAGGCTTGATCCCTGCGCGGGCCGGGCTCCGGCGAAAACCCGTCGGGTTGCGCATCCGCCCGCATCGGCTGCCCGACTGGGGAACAATGTCCTTGTTGTTCCCTATGGGGTGAGGAGAGCCGATGCCGCACTTTCCGGTCAACCATCCGGCGCGGCCGTTCTACCGGGCGCTGTCCGGTCTGATCGGGCTCTACATCCTGGTCTTCGGCGTCTGGGGCACCGCCCTCACCTGGGGCCAACCGCTCTTCGGGCGCAACGGCGACTGGGCCCTCGGTCTCCGCACCAACCTGGCCTTCTCACTGGTCTCCATCGTCTTCGGAGCCGTGCTCATCATCGGCGCGTCCCGGCGTGGCAACCTCGGCCACTACATGAACCTCACCGCCGGAGTCGTCTTCCTGGTCACCAGCATCCTGATGATGTCGGTGCTACAGACCGACGCGAACTTCCTGAACTTCTCCATGTCGACGGTGGTCGTCTCGATGATCTTCGGGCTGGTGCTGCTCGGCACCGGCCTCTACGACAAGGTCGGCCCACACGAGGACGCCGAGGCCGAGCGGAACCGCCGGTACCACCCCGTCGCCGAGATGCACCGCCGCCGCTGACCGTCAGTGGCCGCCCGCGGTGATCAGTCCCGGCTTGGCCTCCAGGTTCGACAACCCGTTCCAGGAGAGATTCACCAGGTGCGCGGCAACCGTCTCCTTACGCGGCTTCCGCACCTCCAGCCACCAGCGGCCGGTCAAGGCGACCATGCCCACCAGCGCCTGCGCGTACAACTCGGCCAGCTTCGGGTCGTACCCACGACTGGAGAACTCGGCGCCGAGGATGTGCTCCACCTGGTGCGCGACGTCGTTCATCACGCTGCTGAAGTTGCCGGTCGCCGAGAGGACCGGCGACTCCCGCACCAACACCCGGAAACCGCTGGTCTCCTCCTCGATGTAGCCGAGCAGGGCCAGCGCGGCCTGCTCCAGCAACTCCCGGGGATGACCTGCGGTCAGCGCCGTGGTGATCCGGTCCAGCAGGGACCGGACCTCCCGGTCCACCACCACCGCGTAGAGCCCTTCCTTGCCGCCGAAGTGCTCGTAGACCACCGGCTTGGACACCTTCGCCCGCGACGCCACCTCCTCGATGGAGGTGGCGTCGAAGCCGCGCTCGGCGAAGATCTGCCGACCGATCGAGATCAGCTGCTCGCGACGCTGAGCGGCGGACATGCGTACCCGGGACGCCGGCTTGGCCGACGCGGGCACCGCCCGCCGCCGCTTGCCGCTCGCTGCCTTGGGAGCCTCGACCATCTCGTCACCTCGCTGGCGCTCGGTGACGCCCTGTCGTGGGATGCTGCCTGCTTTCCGCCCGTCCACCCGGACATACTGCCAGGTAACTTGCGGGGTGGCTGCCCGGTGATCCCGGGCGCGCCTATGCCGCCGGCTTCGCCAGCTTCGCCGCGATCCGTTCCGGCTTCGGCCAACGCACGTCCCATGCCGCGCCCACCTTCTCGAACAACCAGATCACCCGGGCCGAGATGTCGATCTGCCCCCGTAGCACGCCGTGCCGGGCGCTCGTCGGATCGGCGTGGTGCAGGTTGTGCCAGCTCTCCCCGAAGGACACCAGTGCCAGCGGCCAGAAGTTCGCCGCCCGGTCACCGTGGCGCATCATGAACGGCCGCTCCCCGTACACGTGGCACACCGAGTTGATCGACCAGGTGACGTGGTGCAGCAGCGAGATGCGGACCAGACCGGCCCAGAACAACGCGGTCAACGCCCCCTGCCAGGACCAGGTCAACAGCCAACCCATCGCCGCCGGCCCGAGCACCGAGACGATCACCAGCACCGGGAAGAACTTGTCCATCCGCCGGATGTCCCGGTCGGCCAGCAGGTCCGGGGCGAAACGCTCCCGGTTGGACAGCTCGCGACCGAACAGCCAGCCCATGTGCGCATGGAACAGCCCCTTGATCAGGCCCCGCACACTCTCACCGAACCGCCACGGTGAGTGCGGATCCCCGTCCAGGTCGGAGAAGGCGTGGTGCCGCCGGTGGTCGGCCACCCACTGGATGATCTCGCCCTGCACGGCGAGCGAGCCCGAGGCGGCCATCGCGATGCGCAGCCACCGCTTCGCCTTGAACGAGCCGTGGGTGAAGTAGCGGTGGTATCCGACCGTGATGCCCAGGCCCGACACCACGTACCAGAAGGCCGCGATGCCCACGTCGACCCAGCTGAGCCAGCCACCCCAGGCCACGGGAACGGCGGCGATCAGCGCCGCGAACGGGATCACCACGAACGACCACAGCGCGATCAGGATGCCGCGTGACTGGGTGCCCTGAGTAAGGGGTTTGGGGCCGGCCGGGTGAGGGTCGAGAAGGGCGTTGGACATGGCACCTCACAGGAACGTCGGATCGCGAATCTACGCCTACGTCACCGTAACTTACGCCCCCGGTAGATCACATCAGGCAGCGACAAGAATGGATGCCGGATCTGTCGCACGCTCGTCCTAACCTGCACCACATGACTGGTTTCGACGCCACCGAGGTGCGCCGACTGCGCACCGAGGAGCAACTGTCGGTGCGTGAGATCCGCGCGCGTACGGGGCTTGGCCGCAACCGGATCTACGACCTGCTGCGGGGCGTCCCGGCTCCGCAACGGGTACGACGCCCCAGGGCGAAGGACGACCTGCGTGCCGAGGCGGCGACGCTTCGGTCGACGGGGCATTCGGTTCCGGAGATCGCGAGACGACTCGGGGTGAGCCGGTCTACCGCCTACCTGTGGACCCGGCAACTTGCGTCCGAACGGGACTCGCAGAGTGAGCGGGAGCGTCGGCGTCAGCGGGGGAGGGCGATGGCCGAGTCGTGGTGGTCGGCTGACCGTGCGGCGCGGGACGAGGCGCAGGCGGAGGCGCACGGGCTCGCCGCGCGGGTGGTCGGCGAGCTCGACGAGCGGGACCTGCTCCTCCTCGGAGCGGCGATCTACTGGTGCGAGGGCACTAAGTCGAAGCCGTGGCGTCGGGATGACCACGTCCAGTTCGTCAACAGCGATCCGGGGCTGCTTTCGCTCTTTCTTCGCTTCCTCGAAGCCTGCGGAGTCGACCGCGCTGCACCGACCTACCGGGTGAGCATCCACGAGACGGCCGACCCGGACGCGGCCGCCGAGTGGTGGGCGGCCGAGCTGGCGGTGCCGCGCGAGCGCTTTCGCCGGGCGAGCCTGAAGAAGCACAACCCCACGACCGTCCGCCGGAATGTCGGCGACGGGTACCGAGGCTGCCTCGTGATCAACGTGCCGCGTAGCCGCGAGCTCTACTGGCGAATAGAGGGTATGATCGCCGAGCTGTTCCGGTCCGCGGCTGGGCGTACGTTCGTCAGTTGATGCGGGCTGTTGGCTTGACATGTCAATGGGGTGTGGGGTAACGGCAACCCGCAGGCCTTTGGAGCCTTGAGCTCCTGGTTCGAATCCAGGCACCCCAGCAGATACCCGCAACTGCCGATCCTCGTGCCCCTGCCGACCAGGCCGGTTTGTCCGGTTAGCATGGCCGCGAGACTGTCCGCGTTCCGACGGGAGCCACGTCGTGTCCGAGCCCCACCCCCGTACCGTCGTCGTGCTTGCCGCGGGTGAGGGCAAGCGGATGAAGTCTTCGCTGCCCAAGGTGTTGCACCCGATGCTCGGGCGGACCCTGGTGGGTCACGTCCTCCACGCGGCCGACCCGCTGGAGGCGGCGCGCACCCTGGTGGTGGTCGGGCACGGTGCCGACCAGGTCCGCGCCCACCTGGCCGAGATCGCCCCGGAGGCCACCGCGGTCCACCAGGCGGAGCAGCTCGGCACCGGACACGCTGTGCGGATCGCGCTGGAGGCGGCTCCCGAGGTCACCGGCACTGTGGTGGTGCTCAACGGCGATGTGCCGCTGCTGCGGCCCGAGACGGTCGTCGAGCTGGTCACCGCCCACGAGAGCGAGGGTGCCGCCGCGACGGTGCTCGCCGCGGAGGTGCCGGACCCGACCGGGCTCGGCCGCATCGTGCGGGACGCGTCCGGTCGCCTGGAACAGATCGTGGAGCAGCGGGACGCCACGCCGCGCCAGTTGGCGGTACGTGAGATCAACGCCGGCATCTACGCGTTCGACGCGGCCCGGCTGCGGGATGTGCTCGGCAAGTTGTCGACCGACAACGACCAGGGCGAGGAGTACCTCACCGACGTCTTCAAGCTGCTGGTCTCCGCTGGCGAGCCGGTGGGCGTGCATGTGGCGGCCGACCACACCGAGACGCTCGGTTGCAACGACCGGGTGGAGCTGGCAGCGCTGCGTCGACTGCTGCGCGACCGGGTCAACGAGCGCTGGATGCGTGCCGGGGTCAGCCTGCTCGACCCGGAGACCACCTGGATCGACGTGACGGTGGCGCTGGACCGCGATGCGGTGGTGGATCAGAACACCCAGCTGCGGGGTGGTTCGGTGGTCGGCACCGGTGCGGTGGTCGGGCCGGACGTGACGTTGATCGACACGGTGGTGGGGCCCGGCGCGACGGTGCTGCGCAGTCACGCGGTCGGCGCCGAGGTGGGCCCGGGGGCCAGCGTCGGGCCGTACGCGTACCTGCGGCCGGACGCGCGGTTGGCGGAGCGGTCGAAGGTCGGCACGTTCGTCGAGGTGAAGAACTCCGAGGTGGGTGCCGGCGCCAAGGTGCCGCACCTGTCCTACGTGGGTGACGCGACGATCGGGGCTCGGGCGAACATCGGCGCGGCGACGATCTTCGTGAATTACGACGGGGTGAACAAGCACCGCACCGTGGTCGGCGAGGCGGCCTTCGTGGGGTGCGACACGAACCTGATCGCGCCGGTCGAGGTGGGTGCCGGGGCGTACGTGGCGGCGGGTAGCGCGATCAGCAAGGACGTGCCGCCGGGGGCGCTGGGGGTCAGCCGGGCGACGCAGCGCAGTCTGGAGGGGTGGGTGGCGCGCAAGCGTCCGGGCACGCCTTCCGCGGCTGCGGCCGAGCGCGCCCTGCGGGGTGCGCAGGGTGCTCCTGCGACGCCGTCGTCCGCAAGTCAAGGTGAGGCAATCCACGGCACCGCCGAGTCAGTAGGCGGGACGCCCGAGGCGGGAGATACTGCAACCGAATAGCCCCGGCCGCACCACCACCGCGCAGGCCGGGTACCGCCTACCGAATACGGGAGCAGACGGGCCCATGGGCAGCATCGTCGCCGAAAACCGCAAGAGCCTGATGCTCTTTTCCGGACGTGGCTTTCCGGAGCTGGCCAAGGAGATCGGTGAGGTGCTCGGCGTCGCGCCGACGCCTGCCGACGCGTACGAGTTCGCCAACGGCGAGATCTTTGTACGGTTCAAGGACTCGGTGCGTGGTTCGGACGCCTTCGTGGTGCAGTCCGTCACGCACGGGGTGAACACGTGGGTCATGGAGACCCTGATCATGATCGACGCGTTGAAGCGTGGTTCGGCGAAGCGGATTACGGTCGTCCTGCCGTTCTATCCGTACTCCCGGCAGGACAAGAAGCACCGCGGTCGGGAGCCGATCTCGGCGCGGCTGGTCGCGGACCTGCTGAAGACCGCCGGGGCGAACCGGATCCTCACCGTGGACCTGCACACCGCGCAGATCCAGGGTTTCTTCGACGGCCCGGTGGACCACCTCTTCGCGATGGACATCCTGGCCGAGTACGTGGAGCGCAAGTACGCGGGTCGGCCGATGACCGTTGTCGCGCCGGACTCGGGTCGGGTGCGGGTGGCCGAGCGGTGGACGGACCGGTTGGGCGGTTGCCCGCTGGCGTTCATCCACAAGACCCGGGATCCGATGAAGCCGAACCAGGTGGTGGCGAACCGGGTGGTCGGTGAGGTCGAGGATCGGGTCTGCCTGATCGTCGACGACATGATCGACACGGGCGGCACGATCTGCAAGGCGGCGGACATCCTGCGGGAGGCGGGTGCGGCGGACGTGATCGTGGCGTCCACCCACGCGTTGCTCTCCGATCCGGCGACCGAGCGGTTGAAGAACAGCCCGATCAGCGAGGTCGTGGTGACCAACACGCTGCCGTTGCCGCCGGAGAAGCAGCTCGACAAGCTCACCGTGTTGTCGATCGCGCCGCTGCTGGCCAGGGCGATCCGCGAGGTTTTCGACGACGGTTCGGTTACCACCCTCTTCGGTGGGCTGAGCTGAGCACGTCGCGCGGTTGATCCGTCGGGCTGGTGCCGGGCGGGGGTTACGGGGACTGCCGGAAGGCTTGGAAAGCGCTCGGGTAGACTGGTGCGGTTGCCACGGCGAGGGTGCCCTGCGGGCCGCTGCGAAGCGCCGCACGGAGGCACCGTGATCGACGCGGTGCTCCGGGCAGTCTTCTGACGCATGAGCCCCTGCGAGCCCCCCGCCCAGCACCGCCAGACGACAAGCTGCCGCAGCGAAGCATCAGGAGTTTCCCCGTGTCCGAGGTAAAGATCAGCGCCGAGCCCCGTACCGAGTTCGGCAAGGGTGGTGCCCGCCGTACCCGCCGGGCCGGCAAGGTGCCCGCCGTGCTGTACGGCCATGGCGAGAAGCCCAAGCACATCGCGCTGCCGGCCCGCGAGTTCGCGGCCGCGATCCGTAAGGGTGGCGCCAACCAGCTCTTCGCCATCGACGTCAGCGACGGCACCCAGGCGCTGGCCCTGCCGAAGGCGATCCAGCGTGACCCGATCAAGGACACGTTCGAGCACGTCGACCTGCTGCTGGTGCGTCGCGGTGAGAAGGTCACCGTGGATGTGCCGGTGCAGCTCACGGGTGAGGCGGCCCGGGACACGCTGATCGTGCACGACCACGACACCCTCTCGGTGACCGCCGACGCCACCAAGGTGCCGGATTCCCTGGAGGCTTCGGTCGAGGGTGCCGAGGCGGGTTCCCAGGTCACCGCCGCCGATGTGGCGCTGCCGGCGGGTGTGGAGCTGGCCGCCGACCCGGAGTTGGCGATCGCGACGGTCACCGCCGCGCCGACGGCCGAGCAGCTGGAGGCGACGCTGCCCGAGACCGAGGAGGCCACCGAGGAGGCCGAGGCCGAGGTTGGCGAGGTCACCGAGGGTGCTGCCGAGGCACCGGCTGCCGAGGGCGAGGCGGGCACCGAGGCCCGTACCGAGGCCTGATCGTCTCGCGGTTCAGTTTGCGGCAGGCGTCCCCGGATTTCGGGGGCGCCTGTCGGCGTATCGGGTGATCGACACGGTGGTGGGTGGTTGACCGCCGTCGGGAGCGGGAAGGTCGGGCGATGACGGACGAGACCGGGCCGTGGTTGGTGGTCGGCCTGGGTAACCCGGGTCGGGAGTACGCGGGCAATCGGCACAATGTCGGGTTCATGGTGGCCGACCTTCTGGCGGACCGGCTGGGTGGCCGGTTTGGCCGCCATCGCCGGGTGATGGCGGATGTCGCCGAGGGGCGGCTGGGGTTGGGCGGGCCGAAGCTGGTGCTGGTCAAGCCGCTGACCTATATGAATCTGTCGGGTGGGCCGGTGGCTGGCCTGGCGCAGTTCTACAAGGTGCCGCCGGGGCGGGTGATCGCGGTGCACGACGAACTCGACATCGGTTTCGGCCAGGTTCGGGTCAAGTGTGGTGGTGGCGAGGGCGGGCACAACGGCCTTCGGTCGATGTCGAAGTCGTTGGGCACGAAGGATTACGTGCGGGTGCGGTTCGGGATCGGCCGTCCGCCGGGGCGGCAGGATCCGGCGAACTACGTGCTGTCGGATTTCGGCACCGTGGAGCGCAAGGAGTTGGACTTTCTGGTGGACCGGGCCGCAGATGTCGTGGAATCCGTGGTCATCCGGGGTGTGGAGCCCACGCAGAACCTGTACCACGGGGCCTGATCCGACCGTCGATGTCGGCTGCCTGGGCTCGGCCTGGGCGTCGCGTTGTGTCAAGGGGCGGACTACGGAGGCCGGGTTCGCCGATTGCCCGGTAGGGTGCGGGTTCGGCGGTCGGGCGGGGCCGGCTGCTCGGCGTACGCGGCTGGTGGCGACGGGAGCGGAAGCATGAGCGGTCCACCGATGAGCGACGGGGCGTTCGCGCGGTGGCTGGCGGATCGTGCCGGGCGGGCGTTGTTGGGCCTGCGGGCGGAGTTGGGTTTCGCCGATGCCGGTGCGTTGAAGTCGGCGGGGGACAAGGTCTCGCATGAGCTGATCCGTACCGAGTTGGCGAGGTGGCGTCCGGGTGACGCGGTGCTCTCCGAGGAGGACGAGGGTTCCCGGCTGGCGTGGGCGGCCGAGGTGGATGCCGGTGCGGTGTCGCGGTTGACCGCCGACCGGGTGTGGATCATCGACCCGTTGGACGGCACCCGGGAGTTCAGCGAGGAGGGGCGCGCGGACTGGGCGGTGCACGTGGCGCTCTGGGCCCGGGACGCGACCGCGTCGCATGGGCTGGTCGCAGGTGCGGTCGGGTTGCCGGCACAGCGCCGGGTGCTGGGGACGGACCTTCCGCCGGTGACGCCGGAGCCGGTGGCTGGTGGTGCGGGGCCGGTGCGGTTGGCGGCGAGTCGTAGCCGACCGCCGGTTTTCCTGACCGATCTCGCTGCGGATGTCGGGGCGCAGTTGGTGCCGATGGGTTCGGCCGGGGCGAAGATCGCCGCTGTGGTCACCGGTGAGGTGGATGCGTACATCCATGCCGGCGGGCAGTACGAGTGGGATTCGGCGGCGCCGGTGGCTGTGGCGACGGCCACCGGGCTGCATGCTTCCCGGATTGATGGTTCTGCGCTGAAATACAACGAGGCGGACCCGCGTCTGCCGGACCTGTTGGTGTGCCGCAAGGATCTCGCCAGCCGGTTACTTGCGGCGTTGCAGCGGCATTGCGGGTAGCCTGTCGTCAGTTCCTGACATCTCCGACCGGAAAGGTCTGGAAAGCGGATGACTGAGCGAATCGAGCCGGTGTCATGACCAGCGCTGCGTACCAGGTCACCCATCTCGACGCGCTGGAGGCGGAGAGCATCTTCGTGATGCGCGAGGTGGTCGCCGAGCTGGAGCGACCGGTGCTGCTCTTCTCCGGTGGCAAGGACTCGATCGTCATGCTCCGGTTGGCGCAGAAGGCGTTCGCGCCGAGCCACATTCCATTTCCGGTCATGCATGTCGACACCGGGCACAACTTCCCCGAGGTGCTGGACTACCGGGACCGGCGGGTGGCCGAGTTGGGCCTGCAACTGGTCGTGGCCAGTGTGCCGGAGGCGCTGGCCAGCGGCCTGGTCCGCGAGTCCGCCGACGGGACGCGTAACCGGATCCAGACCCCGGTGCTGCTGGAGGCGGTGGAGAAGCACCGCTTCAACGCCCTCTTCGGCGGTGCCCGGCGGGACGAGGAGAAGGCCCGGGCCAAGGAGCGGATGTTCAGCTTCCGGGACGAGTTCGGCCAGTGGGATCCGAAGAACCAGCGGCCCGAACTGTGGGCGCTCTACAACGGCCGGCATCATCCGGGCGAGTCGATCCGGGTCTTCCCGCTGTCCAACTGGACCGAGTTGGACGTGTGGCACTACATCGCCCGGGAGCAGATTGAGCTGCCGTCGATCTACTACGCGCACGAGCGTGAGGTGGTCGAGCGCGACGGGATGCTCTACGCGGTGAACGAGTTCCTGCCGGCACGGGCCGGTGAGGAGCGGTTCAAGGCCCGGGTGCGCTACCGCACGGTGGGTGACGCCTCCTGCACGGCGGCGGTACGGTCCGACGCGGACACGGTCGAGAAGGTCATCGAGGAGGTCGCCGCGACTCGGATCACCGAGCGCGGGGCGACCCGGGGCGACGACCGGGTCAGCGAGGCCGCGATGGAGGACCGCAAGCGGGAGGGCTACTTCTGATGACCACCGAGACGCTCGCGCCGACCGGTTCCGAGACGGCCGGACGGCCGATGGACCTGTTGCGCTTCGCCACCGCCGGGAGTGTGGACGACGGCAAGTCGACCCTGATCGGTCGGCTGCTCTACGACACGAAGTCGCTGTTCTCCGACCAGTTGGCGGCGGTTGAGGCGGTCAGCGCGGCCCGGGGCGACGAGTACACGGACCTCTCCCTGCTCACCGACGGGCTGCGGGCGGAGCGGGAACAGGGCATCACGATCGACGTGGCGTACCGCTATTTCGCCACCCCCCGGCGAAAGTTCATCATCGCCGACACCCCCGGGCACATCCAGTACACCCGCAACATGGTCACCGGTGCTTCCACCGCCGACCTGGCGCTGATCCTGGTGGACGCCCGCAAGGGCCTGGTCGAGCAGTCCCGCCGGCACGCCTTCCTCTGCTCGCTGCTGCGGGTGCCGCACCTGGTGCTCTGCGTCAACAAGATGGATCTGGTCGACTTCTCGCAGGAGGTCTTCGAGCGGATCGCCGACGAGTTCACCGCCTTCGCCGCGAAGCTGGACGTGCCGGATCTGACGGTCGTGCCGATCTCCGCGCTGCGGGGCGACAACATCGTCAGCCGTTCGGAGAACATGCCCTGGTACGAAGGCCCGGCGTTGCTGCACCACCTGGAGCGGGTGCACATCGCCAGCGACCGCAACCTGGTCGACGTCCGTTTCCCGGTGCAGTACGTGATCCGTCCCCAGTCGACAACGGTCACCGACTACCGGGGCTACGCCGGTCAGGTGGCCTCCGGGGTGCTCAAGCCGGGCGACGAGGTGATGGTGCTGCCGTCGGGCTTCACCAGCCGGATCGCCGCGGTGGAGACCGCCGACGGGCCGGTCGCGGAGGCGTTCCCACCGATGTCGGTGACGGTACGCCTGGCGGACGAGATCGACATCTCGCGCGGTGACATGATCTGTCGACCGAACAACGCGCCGGCCGTGGCTCAGGACATCGAGGCGATGGTCTGCTGGATGGACGAGACCCGTCCGCTCCAGATCGGCGGCAAGTACGCGATCAAGCACACGACCCGTGCCGCGCGGGCGATCGTTCGGGGTTTGCACTACCGCCTCGACATCAACTCGCTGCACCGTGACGAGTCGGCGAACGAGTTGCGGCTCAACGAGATCGGCCGGGTCCGGCTGCGGACCACCGTTCCGTTGCTGGCCGACGAGTACCGCCGCAACCGCACCACCGGTGGCTTCATCGTCATCGACGAGACCACCAACCGCACCGTCGGTGCCGGCATGATCGTCGAAACCCCCTGACCCACTCGCCCGGAGCCCCCCGAAAACCCTGGTTGATCAAGAGCTTTTGGTCGGGATCGCGCGCGATCCCGACCAAAACTTCTTGATCGACGGGTCGAGGGTCAGGCCAGCCGGGTGGCGCCGGGGGCGGGGGTGACGGTGGTGACGGTGGGTGGGGTGAAGGCGCGGGTGGCGTAGGCGGCGGTGACGGCCTCGCTCACCCGGTCGGACTGGTCTGCCTCGACCAGGGCCAGCACACAGCCGCCGAAGCCGCCGCCGGTCATCCGGGCACCCAGTGCCCCGGCGGCCAGCGCCGCCTCGACGGCGGTGTCCACCTCGGGGACGGTGATGGCGAAGTCGTCGCGCATGCAGGCGTGCGAGGCGGTGAGCAGCGGCCCGATCTGCCGGACCTGCCCGCCGCGCAGCAGCGCGACGGTGTCGAGTACCCGCTGGTTCTCGGTGACCACGTGGCGGACCCGGCGGCGGATTTCGTCGTCGGGCAGCCGGGCCAACGCGTCGTCGAGACCGGCGGCCGGCACGTCCCGCAGGGCGGGCACGCCGAGCAGGGCGGCTGCCTTCTCGCAGCTGGCGCGGCGGGCCGCGTACTCACCGTCGGCGTGCCGGTGCGGGGCACGACTGTCGATCACCAACATGGCGAGGCCGGCGCTGTCGAGGTCGAAGGGGATGTGTTCGACCTGTTCGGTGCGGCAGTCGAGGAAGAGCGCGTGCCCGCCGCGGCAGCGGATCACCGCCGACTGGTCCATGATGCCGGTGGGCGCGCCGACGTAGTGGTTCTCGGCGCGCTGGGCCAGCCGAGGCTGCCCCTCGGCGGGCAGCGTCAGCCCGCCCAGGTCGACCAGCGCGGCGAGCACCGCGGCCTCCAGCGCGGCGGAGGAGGAGAGCCCGGCACCGAGCGGCACGTCGGAGGCGACGGCCAGCGAGACGCCGGGCACCGGGTGACCCGCCTCCCGCAACGCCCACACCACCCCGGCGACGTACGCCGCCCAGCCGGCCACCCGGCCGGGGTTGGTCACCTCGTCGACGCCGAAGCTGACCGTCTCGCCGGTCAGCTCGGAGTAGACCCTCCAGCGTCCGGGCTGCTGCACGGTGGCCGCCACGACGGTCCGCAGCGGTAGCGCGAAGGGCAGCACGAACCCGTCGTTGTAGTCGGTGTGCTCGCCGATCAGGTTGACCCGGCCGGGAGCCGCCCAGCGGCCGGCGGGTGCCTCACCGTACGCGTGCTGGAAGCAGGCGGTGGCGCGCTCGGCCACCTCGTCGCGGCGCGCGGTCATCGACGGTCCAGGATCTCGGCCCGGTAGAACGCCCAGGCGTCGGTGACCATGTCGTGCAGGGTGGGCTTGCGCGGCTGCCATCCCAGCTCGGCACGGGCCAGGTCGGAGGAGGCGACCAGTTCGGCCGGATCGCCGTCGCGGCGGGGGGCCATCTCGACCGGTACCGGCTGCCCGGTGACCTCGCGGACGACCTCGACCACCTGCCGGTTGGTGAAACCGTTGCCGTTGCCGAGGTTGTAGATGCGGTGCTGTCCGGCGGTCGCCGCGTCGAGGGCCAGCAGGTGGGCCTGGGCGAGGTCGGAGACGTGGATGTAGTCCCGGACGCAGGTGCCGTCGACGGTGGGGTAGTCGTCGCCGAAGAGTTGCAGCTTGTCCCGCCGACCGGCGGCCACCTCCAACGCGATCGGGATGAGGTGGGTTTCCGGGTCGTGCCGTTCACCGAGGGCGACGTCACCGTCGAGGTGGGCACCGGCGACGTTGAAGTAGCGCAGCGAGACGGCGGCCAGACCGTGACCGATCGACTCCGAGGTGAGCGCCATGTCGGCGGCGAGCTTGGTCGCTCCGTACGTGTTGGTGGGTGCCTTGACGGCGGTCTCCGGGATGGGCAGCTCGGTGGGGTTGCCGTAGACGGCGGCGGTGGAGGAGAAGACCAGCCGGGGCACGCCCGCGGCACGCACCGCGTCGATCAGCGCCAGGGTCCCGACGGTGTTGTTGTGCCAGTACCGTTCGGGGGCGACCATCGACTCGCCGGCGGCGATCAGGGCGGCGAAGTGCAGCACCCCGTCGAAGCCGGCCTGTGGGGTGAGCACCTTGGCCGCGTCGTGGATGCCGACCTCGACGTGGGTGGCCTCGGGAGCCAGCGCGACCCGGTGACCGGTGCGCAGGTCGTCCAGCACGACCACCTCGTGCCCGGCGTCGAGCAGCATCCGGGTCACCACGCTGCCGATGAAACCGGCCCCGCCGGTGACGAGCAGTTTCACGTCGCTTCCTCCTACCTGGCCGGTGCGGACGCGGCCTCGTGGTGGTCACCCTACGGGGCGTGGCTGGCTACCATCACTGCATGCGGGCCTCGCGTCGGCGCACACCCCGGCGGCGTGGCCACGACCTGCACCGCCGTCAGCCGGGACCGGTGGCCCGAGCGGTGGCCCGGGTCGTGGTCCGGGTCGCCGACGGTGCCGTGCGGCTCGTCACCCATCTGCTCGGCGCGGGACCGGCCGCCGGTCGGGAGCGGATCAGTGAGGCGGAACTGCGCGACCTGGTCGCCGCCAACACCGTCCTCGATCCGGTGGGGCAACGCATCATCGACGACGTGTTGGCCGCCGGTGCGAGCCTGGTACGCGAGGTGATGATGCCCCGTACCGAGGTGGTCTTCCTCTCCGCGGCGCTGACCATCGCCGAGGCGGAACCGTTGGTGCGGGCGGGACCGCACACCCGCTATCCGGTGGTCGACGGCACCCACGACGACGTGGTCGGCGTCGTGCATCTGCGTGACCTGGTGCTCAATCCGGACCGGGAGCCGGGCACCACGGTCGGGCAGTTGGCCCGCGAGGTCAAGCGCCTGCCGGCGAGCAAGCGGGTGCTGGCCGCGTTGACCGAGATGCGCCGGGAGGGGCATCACCTGGCGGTGGTGGTCGACGAGTACGGCGGCACCGCCGGCATCGTCACCTGCGAGGACCTCATCGAGGAGTTGGTCGGCGAGATCCACGACGAGTACGCGGAGGCGCCCGAGCCCGCGTACACCGGGTTGCCGGCGGTGGTGGACGGTCGGCTCAACCTGGCCGACTTCGCCGACCGCACCGGTGTCTCTCTGCCGACCGGGCCGTACGAGACGGTGGGCGGGTTCGTGATGGCCGCGCTGGGGCGGCTGCCGGCGCCGGGCGACGAGATCCCGGTCGGTCCGGAGCCGGTGGGGGCACCGGCCGGTGGCTGGCTGCTGCGGGTGTTGACCCTGGAAGGCCGGCGGGTGGCCCGCCTCGCGGTCACCGTCGCGCGGCTGCCCGAACAGCGCCGTGAGCCGGTGGCGGCGGCGGACCGGAGCCGACCCGCCGGCCCGTCATGACGTACGCCGGGCGTAGCTGACAGAATTGTCGGCATGTCCGACGTTCCGGCCCGCCCCCGCGTCTTCTCCGGTATCCAGCCGACAGCCGACTCGTTCCATCTCGGCAACTATCTCGGCGCGGTGCGGCACTGGGTGGCGTTGCAGGAGTCGCACGACGCCTTCTACTGCGTGGTGGACCTGCACGCCATCACCGCCGGGCACGATCCGAAGGTGCTGGTCCAGCGTTCCCGGGTGGCCGCCGCGCAGTTGCTCGCGGTCGGGCTGGACCCGGAGCGTTGCACCCTGTTCGTGCAGTCCCAGGTGCCGGAGCACACCCAGTTGGCGTGGGTGCTCGGCTGCCTGACCGGGTTCGGCGAGGCCAGCCGGATGACCCAGTTCAAGGACAAGTCGCAGAAGCAGGGCAACGAGCGGTCCAGCGTCGGCCTGTTCACCTACCCGATCCTGCAGGCCGCCGACATCCTGCTCTACCAGGCCAACGCGGTACCGGTCGGTGAGGACCAGCGGCAGCACCTGGAGCTTTCCCGGGACCTGGCGCAGCGGTTCAACTCGCTGTTCGGTCGGACCTTCACCGTGCCGGAGCCGCACATCGTGAAGGCCACCGCGAAGATCACCGACTTGCAGGATCCGACCGCGAAGATGTCGAAGTCGTCCTCGTCGCCGGCCGGCATCGTCGACCTGCTGGAGGATCCGGCGCGTTCGGCGAAGAAGATCCGGTCGGCGGTGACCGACACCGGTCGGGAGATCGTCTTCGACGAGGCGACCAAGCCGGGGATCTCCAACCTGCTCACCATCTACTCGGCGTTGAGCGGGCGGGGCATCGACGACCTGGTCGTGGCGTACGTCGGCAAGGGTTACGGCGACCTGAAGAAGGACCTCGCCGAGGTGGTCCGGGAGTTCGTCAGCCCGATCCAGCAGCGCACCCGCTCGTACCTCGACGATCCCGCCCAGTTGGACAAGCTCCTCGCGGCCGGTGCGGAGAAGGCCCGCGCGGTGGCGGCGCCGACGCTGCGTACCGCGTACGAGCGGGTGGGCTTCTTCCCCCCGGTACGTGGTGAGTGACCGCTCGGTCGAGGGCGGCGGTGTGGGCAGGCGTCGATGGCCGAAGGGGTGGCGCGGAGCGTGGATCAGGGGCCCGGAGCACCGGTGGCCGGCGACAGCGTCCAGATCGGCATCGCGGTCGACATCCCGGAGCCGTGGGGCAGCCTGCTGACCCGGCGTCGGCTGGAGGCCGGTGACCAGAACACGGTGCCGGCTCACGTCACCCTGCTCGGGCCGACCGAGATTCCGGTGAGCGCGTTGCCGGCCGTGGAACGGCACCTCGTCCGGGTCGCCGCCGAGCACCTGCCGTTCACCCTGCACCTGCGGGGTACCGGCACGTTCCGGCCGGTGACCCAGGTGGTCTTCGTCACGGTCGCCGCCGGCATCAGCGAGTGCGAGCTGCTCGCCGCCGCCATCAACGCCGCTCCGCAGCTACGCCGGGAGCTTCGGTTCCCCTACCATCCACACGTCACGGTCGCCCAGGATGTCGCGCCGGAGGCGCTGGACCAGGTGTACGAGGACCTGGCGGACTTCTCCGCGATGTTCGAAGTGGATCACTTCACGCTCTTCTCGCACAGCGGACAGACCCGCTGGCAACCGCGCCGCGACTTCCGACTGGGCGGCTGAGCGTCGCCGTCGGCGGTGTCGGGTACCTCTGACACGCGACGACGGATCGGCGAGGATGACGACGTGAACGTTCTGGGTCGGGTCGAGGCGGCCGTCGACCGTCGGCTGACCGCCGTGCGTCGCCGCTCCCCGGCCTTCAGCCACCTGTGGCGTGCCGGGGTGCTCTACACCGATCTGCAGGGCGGTCGACTGGCTGCCGCCATCGCCTACTACGGCTTCTTCGCGGTCTTCGCGCTGGCCCTGGTCGCGTACGCGATCTTCGGCGCGATCCTGGAGGACAACGACGAGGTGAGCGCGGCGGCGGAGGAGTTCCTCGGCGAGAATCTGCCGTTCCTCGATCCGGCCCAGGTCGCCGACAGCAGCGGCACCGTCGGGCTGGTCGGCCTGTTGATCCTGGTGTTGACCGGGATCGGGTGGGTGGAGGCGATCCGGTCCTCGCAGCGGCTGATCCACGGGCTCAACCAGCATCCGGGCAACCTGGTGGTGCGCCGCCTGGTCGACCTGGGTGTGCTGGTGGTCGTCTTCGTGCTGCTCGGTCTCTCGGTGGCGGCCGTGGACGCCCTGGAGTCGTTGCTGCGGTTCCTGCTGCGCAGCACCGGTTCGTTCGCGCTCACCACGGTCAGCGCGGTGCTCAGCGTGCTGGTCAACGCGGTGTTGGCCACGCTGTTGCTGGTCGCGGTGCCCCGGGTGCGGATGAGCCGGTCCCGGCTGCGGCCGGTGGTGCTGATCGTCGCGGTCGGCATTACCCTGCTCAACACCGTCGGTCGTTTCTGGGTGGGTCGGGTCGAGCACAACCCGGCGTACACGGTGGTGGCGACCGCCGTCGGGCTGCTGGTCTACCTTTACCTGCTCAACCAACTGGTGCTGTTCGGTGCCGCGCTGGCGGCGACGAGCCGGCACGGCCGGACGGTGGACTTGGCGGTCCGTCCCCGGCCGACCGAGGTCGACGTGGACGCCGATCCGGGTGCGCCGGGTGGGGCGGGTTGACGCGGTGGGAGGGACAGGCGTGCAGATCTCGATCGACCCGGGTTCGTCGGTGCCGCCGTACGAGCAGGTGCGCGGGCAGCTCGCGGAGCTAATCGGGGATGGTCGACTGCCGGTGGGCGCGAAACTGCCCACCGTCCGGCAGTTCGCCGCCGACCTGGGCTTGGCGGTGAACACGGTGGCTCGCGCGTACCGCGAGTTGGAGGCGGCGGGTCTGCTGGAGACCCGTGGTCGGCACGGCACCTTCGTCGCGCCCGGCCGCGATGACGCGGTGGACCGGTTGCAGCGGCTGGCCGCCGGGTACGCGACCGAGGCGACTCGGTTGGGTGTTCCGACGGACCGGGCGCTGTCCCTGGTCCGGGCGGCCCTCGACGCGGCACGGCCGAGCTGAGAGCAGGCCCGCGCTTCTGGGCCGTCGGCAGGGCACCTCGACGGTGGGATGCGCGGGGAAGTCGCACCCGGGTCGGGCGGGAAACCACCATGATGGGCCCGTGGGGGCACTTGTGACGCTGGACCTGCCGGACGACTCGCCGATGCTGGACCTACCGTGGATCATCACGTTCGGTCCGCTCGACGACATCGACGAGTGGGAGGCGGTGGTCTGCGGCCCGTACGAGCGACCACACGCGTTGGCGTTGGCCGAGGCGGTGGTGGCCGAGGAACAGTTCATGGCGGTGGTGGAGCCGCTGGTGCCGGCGGTTTCGGTGGAGCAGATCCGCAGCGAGATCACCGCCGCGCAGTCCGCCGCCGCCGAGGCAGCCCGGATCGACCAGGCCGACCTGTACGGCGACGTCGAGGACGTCGTCGACGAGGAACTGACCGAACCCGACCACCCGGCGGAGCCGCTACTTGCGCCGAGCGAGGCCGAGCTACGCGCGGGCTTCCGCCGCGTGGCCGCCCGCCTGCCCGGCGCGACCGAGTGAGGACCACCCGGCGCGCGCCCGATCAGGTCACTGTTCGTGCGTCCAGGCGAGGGTGATGCGCAGCTGGCTGATTCGCCAGCCCGCCGAGGTACGCACGGCGGTGCAGGCCACGCGTACGCCACTGGTCTGGTGCGGTGGCGCGCCATCCCGGTAGCGGTGGACGAGCTGGTTGGCGCTCGCCTCGGCCTGCTCGCCGTTGACGTGCACGAGGACGTCGCCGTGCACATGCAGGGTTTGCTCGCCGGCAACCTGGCTGCGCTTCAGGTAGGAGGCCACCTCGTCGAGACCGTGCAGCTGGCCGCCTAGCGGGGAGTGCACCACGACGTCGGGGTGGTAAACGGTGTGGACGTCGTCGTAGCGGCCGTCGTCCAGCAGGTTGGCCAGCCGGGCGAACAGCTCGGCGATCTCGATGCGGTCAGTGGTCAGGGTGGCGGTGGACACCAGAGCCCTCCTTGATGGTGACTCCAACATTGGTGAAACCAACATAGCGGCAAATGTTGGAGAGGCCAACACATTAGGGTGGGTGTCATGGATGACGTTCCCCAGCGCTTGACGGTGAAGCCGAGTTGGCTGATCACCCAGCTTGCCGTGCACACCCGCCGGCTGGTGTCCGACGGCTTCGCGGCAGCGGGAGCGCGCGGCTACCACTACCGCATCCTGGCCGCCTTGCACGAGTTCGGGCCGTCAAGCCAGGCGTTGCTCGGCCGCCGCTGCCGCATCGACCGCAGCGACGTCGTCGCGGCCGTCAACGAACTGGTCGAGCTGGGCTTCGTCGACCGGATACCGGACCCGGAACACGGACGGCGCAACCGGGTGACCCTCACCGAAGCCGGTCTGCGGCAACTGCACCGCATCGACGGGGTGCTCGACCAGGTGCAGGACGAACTGCTCAAGACGCTGTCGGCGACCGAGCGGCAGACACTGACCAATTTGCTCAGCCGGGTGCTCGCCCAGCACGAACCGAGCTGACCACCGGTCGCCGCCGTGACTCGACGACACAGAGTGGCCGGTGCCCGGGGGATCGCCCCGGGCACCGGCCACCGTCGCACCCCCCACCACAGGGGTCTTGCTCAGCCGCCCGGCGGCGCGTAGCACGCCGGACGGCCGAGTCGATGGGTTTGTACCCGTTCAGGACCGCTCGAACCACACCGCCGCGTCCACCGGCAGCAGGTGCCCACCGTCGCGTTCGGTCAGCGTCGCGCTGGCGACGAGGGGAGTGCCGTACCCGTCGATCGCCACCGGCGCGTCGCTGATGTTCACCACGCAGGTCAACACGGTCTCGTCGGCCCGGCGCTCGAAGGCGAGCACTCCCGGACCGGTCTCCAACCAGGTGATGCCGCCGACACCGGCCAACGCCGGGTGCTGGCCGCGGATCCGCAGCGCCGCGCGGTACAGCTCCAGGGTGGAGCCGGGTGTGCCGGTCTGCGCGGCCACCGACAGGTCACGCCAGGTCGCCGGAGCGGGCAGCCAGCTCAGCTCGCTACCGGCCGGGCCGAAGCCGTACGGCGCCAGTTCGCCGCTCCACGGGATCGGCACCCGGCAGCCGTCCCGGCTCTCACCGGTACGCAGGAAGGCCGGGTCCTGGCGCAGCTCGTCGGGCAGGTCCAGCACCTCGGGCAGGCCCAGTTCCTCACCCTGGTAGAGGTAGGCGCAGCCGGGCAGGGCGAGCATCAGCAGCGCGGCGGCCCGGGCCCGGCGCAGCCCGATCTCCCCGTCGCCGTAGCGGGTGACGTGCCGTTGCCGGTCGTGGTTGGACAGCACCCAGGTGGTCGGTGCGCCGACGATCGTCGACTCGGCGAGCGCCGTGTCGATCACTTTGCGGAACGAGTCCGCCGACCAGGTGGCGTCGAGGAAGTCGAAGCTGAAAGCCTGGTGCAGCTCGTCCGGGCCGATGTAGCGGGCCAGTCGCTGCGGGGTCTCGGCCCACGCCTCGGCGACGGCCATCCGACCACCCGGGTAGCTGTCCAGGATGGGTCGCCAGGCGCGGTAGATCTCGTGCACCTCGTCCTGGTCGAAGTAGGGCAGCCGACCCTTGCCGAGCAGTTCGGACTGGCGTCGGCCGGTGGTCATCGAGCTGAATCCGACGTCCGGCAACCCTTCGGCCTTGATCATGCCGTGGGCCACGTCGATCCGGAATCCGTCGACGCCACGGTCCAACCAGAAGCGCAGGATGTCCTCGAACTCGGCGCGTACCTCGGGGTGTCGCCAGTTCAGGTCGGGCTGGGCCGGGTCGAACAGGTGCAGGTACCACTGACCGTCGGCAACCCGGGTCCAGGCCGGGCCGCCGAAGATGCTCTCCCAGTCGTTGGGGGGCAGTTCGCCGTCGTCGCCCTTGCCGTCGGCGAAGAGGTAGCGCGCCCGCTCCGGTGAGCCGGGGGCGGCGGCCAGTGCCGCAGTGAACCACGGGTGCTTGTCGGAGGTGTGGTTCGGCACGATGTCGACGATGATCCGCAGGCCGAGCGCGTGGGCGTCGGTGATCATCGCCTCGAAGTCGGCGAGGTTGCCGAACATCGGGTCCACGTCGCGGTAGTCGGCGACGTCGTAACCGCCGTCGACCATGGGCGAGGTGTAGAAGGGGGTCAGCCAGAGCGCGTCGACACCGAGGTCACGCAGGTACGGCAGGCGTGCCCGGATGCCCTGGAGGTCGCCGATGCCGTCGCCGTCGGAGTCGGCGAAGCTGCGGACGTAGACCTGGTAGACGACGGCGGACCGCCACCAGTCGGCGTCGGAGGTCAGCGGCGAGGGGGTGCTGACGGTCATCGGGTGTTCCCCGTTTCTGCTGTCGCGGGACGGCGGCAACCCGGCGCTGGTGAGGTGGGGACGCACGGGTGTCTGAGAAGGATGCCGGGCCAACTCTGCAAGAGTCAAGCATTTCTTGCGCAAGATGCGCCACAGGAGCCGTCCTCTGGCCCAGTCGGGCCGGTGCTGCTTCGGGCGGGCTACGCCGGGACCGCGATCGCCGGCGGGGCCGGCCGCTGCCGGCTGGGACCGCTCGGCGTACCGTCCTGCCGGGCCACCGCCGTCGACCCCCGCACCACCAGTTCCGGCCGGAACAGGTACTCCGAGTGTGGGGCGCCATGGCCGTTGATCTCGTCGACCAGGGCCCGCACCGCGGCGATCGCCATGGCGGCCACCGGCTGGCGCATGGTGGTCAGGGGCGGGTCGGTGAAGGCCATCAGCGGTGAGTCGTCGTAGCCGACCACCGAGAGGTCCTCCGGCACCGACATGCCCCGCTGTCGGGCGGCCCGGATGGCACCGAGGGCCATCAGGTCGGAGCCGCAGACGATGCCGGTGGCGCCGCGCTCGATCAACCGGGCCGCCGCCGCCTCCCCGCCTTCGACGCCGAACAGCGACAGCTCGGTCAGCTCGGCCAACTCGGGTTCGTCCACACCCGCGAGACGTTCCATCGCCGACTTGTATCCGCTGACCTTGCGCTGCACCGGCACGAAGCGGTCCGGTCCGGTGATCAGACCGATCCGGCGGTGGCCCAGAGCCACCAGGTGGGCCACCGCCAGTTCGGCGGCCTCCCGGTCGTCGCAGGAGACGAAGGGCGCGGGCAGGCCCGGCGCGTACCCGTTGATCATCACGATCGGCAGCGGGCGGGCGAGCAGGGTGCGGTACCGGTCGTGGTCGGCGGCGGTGTCGGCGTGCAGGCCGGAGACGAAGACGATGCCGGACACCTGTCGGTCCAACAGCATCTCGACGTACTCGTCCTCGCGTACGCCGCCGGGGGTCTGGGTGCACAGCACCGGGGTGTAGCCGGTGGGGGCCAGCGCCGACTCGATGATCTGGGCGAACGCCGGGAAGATCGGGTTGTCCAGCTCCGGAACCACCAGACCGACCAACCCGGCGCTGCGCTTGCGCAGTCGGGCGGGGCGCTCGTAGCCGAGCACGTCGAGGGCGGTCAGGACGGCCTGCCGGGTCTCGGGGGCCACGCCGGGGCGGTCGTTGAGCACCCGCGACACCGTGGCCTCACTGACGTCGGCCTGCTGGGCGATGTCGGACAGGCGAGCGCGCATGGCGGCACTGTAGCTCACCACCATCTTCTTGCGCAGTGGCCAGCAAGAAGTTGCAGGACCCGGCAGGGTGTGTCGAGGGCACGCCTCGCCAGTGCGCGGCAGCCGTGCCGTTAGGGCACGTTCGGTCCGCACATGCTGCGCTGATGGTGACCGATACGGCGAGTTCGGTCACCGGATTCTGTGGGCGAAATGCCCCGACGGCGGCCACTTGTCGGTAACCGGAGTTGCGGATGGGGCACGGTTGTTGCAGCGGTGTTCGCAAGGGGTTTCTAGTTTCGAAAGTTCTTGCTACTGTCCCGCCGTTACCCGGCAGGCAACCTAGGAGCGAACATGCGCCGCACAGCCAGGGGGATCGCCGTACTCGCCTCTGCCACTCTCGCCCTTTCCGTCGCCGCGTGCGGCGGCGAGGAGAAGGCGGCCGAGGGGCAGCCGGCGGTCGACCCCGCCTCCCTCACCGCAGAACTGACCTGGTGGGACACCTCGGACCCGAAGAACGAGGGCCCGGCGTTCCAGGAGCTGATCGCCAAGTTCAACCAGACCTACCCGAACGTCAAGATCAACTACCAGTCGGTCCCGTTCGGTGAGGCGCAGAACAAGTTCAAGACCGCCGCGCAGGCCAAGACCGGTGCCCCGGACATCCTGCGGGCCGAGGTCGCCTGGGTGCCCGAGTTCGCCTCGCTGGGTCACCTGTACGCGCTGGACGGCTCCGAGCTGCTCGCCGACGAGTCCGACTTCCTGGAGACCCCGCTCGCCTCCAACAAGTTCGACGGCAAGACCTACGGCGTTCCTCAGGTCACCGACAGCCTCGCGCTGATGTACAACAAGGAACTGCTGAACCGGGCCGGCATCAGCGAGCCGCCGAAGACCTGGGCCGAGCTGAAGACGGCGGCGAAGACCATCAAGGACAAGACCGACGCCGAGGGGCTCTACCTCAACCCGGCCGGCTACTTCCTGCTGCCCTTCATGTACGGCGAGGGCGGCGACCTGGTCGACGCCGCGAACAAGAAGATCATCATCAACTCGGAGCAGAACGCGGCCGGGCTGGCGATCGCCAAGGACCTGATCGACAGCGGGGCGGCTGCCAAGCCGTCCGCCAACGACGCCTACGGCACCATGATGACCCTCTTCAAGGAGAAGAAGGTCGCCATGATCATCAACGGGCCGTGGGAGGTCAACAACGTCCAGCAGGCACCGGACTTCGGCGGCCTGGAGAACCTGGGCATCGCGCCGGTGCCGGGCGGCTCGACCCGCGCCGGTGGTCCGGTCGGCGGCCACAACTACGTGATCTGGTCCGGCATGCCGCAGGAGAAGGTCGACGCCGCCGTCGCGTTCGTCAAGTTCATGAGCTCCGCCGAGTCGCAGGCGTTCCTGTCCGAGAAGCTCGGCCTGCTGCCGACCCGCAGCTCGGCGTACGACCTCGACGCGGTGAAGAACAACCCCACCGTCGCCGCCTTCCAGCCGGTGGTCGAGGCCGGCGTCGGTCGTCCGTGGATCCCCGAGGCCGGTCAGTTCTTCGGCCCGCTCGACCAGATGGCCACCGAGGTCCTGATCCAGAACAAGGACCCGAAGGCCGCGCTGGACACCGTCGCGAAGAAGTACAAGGCCGAGGTCGTTCCCTCCTACGAGAACTGACCTCAGCCGGATCTCTCGGCACCCGGCAGGGTCGCGTGACCGGCACCGGTCACCGGCCCTGCCGGACCTCCCCTCATGGAGCGCAGCTGATGACCACCGTGACAGCCGAACCGGCGCCCCCCTCGCCGCCGCCCGGCCGATCCGCTCGTCCCTCCCGGCTGCGCCGCAGCTGGGAGCAACACTGGTACGCCTGGGCGATGGTGCTGCCCGTCGTCATCGTCCTGGCAGTCCTGATCTTCTACCCGCTGGTCCGGGGGATCTGGATCTCCCTCACCAACCTCACCGAGGCCAACCAGGCCGCAGAGATCTGCACCAGGTCGATCACCGGTGGCGAGGTCTGTGCCGAGAACCCCAACCGGTGGGAGTTCGTCGGTCTCGACAACTACATCAACGTGCTCAGCGGCAATGTCGGCGACTTCTGGCAGTGGACCGGCATCACGCTGATCTGGACTCTCGGGTGCGTCGTGTTCCACTACGGTCTGGGCCTCGGCCTGGCCGTGATGCTCAACCGTCCGATGCGGGGTCGCGGTCTCTACCGGGTGCTGCTGGTCCTGCCCTGGGCGGTACCGGCCTTCGTCAGCGCCTTCGCCTGGAAGTTCATCTTCAACGAGCGCTTCGGCCTGGCGAACTCGCTGCTCACCTCGCTCGGCATCGACTCGGTCGACTGGTTCGCCAACCAGTGGACGTCGCTGCTCACCGCGATCATCACCAACATCTGGCTCGGCGTGCCGTTCATGATGGTCGCCCTGCTGGGCGGGATGCAGACGATTCCCGGCGAGTTGTACGAGGCCGCCGAGATCGACGGTGCCTCCGCGTGGCAGCGGTTCCGCAACATCACCCTGCCGGGACTGCGCCCGGTCAGCATGACGGTGATCCTGCTCGGCACGATCTGGACGTTCAACATGTTCCCGATCATCTTCCTGGTGACCGAGGGGCAGCCGGCGGGCGAGACCGAGATCCTGGTGACCGGTGCCTTCCGGGCGGCGTTCGAGGGCATCCGCAACTACTCGCTCGCGTCCACGTACGGCGTGCTGATCCTGTCGATCCTGCTGGTGTTCTCGCTGTTCTACCGGCGGGCGCTGCGCAAGCAAGGCGAGGTGTGGTGACATGAGCCAACTGACCACTCCCGCAGCGGCGGTTCCGGCCGCCCCGGCGAAGGTCGGCAACCGGCCCGGCCGCAGCCGGCGCAGCCCGGTGAAATCCCTGCTGCTGCACGGCACGCTGGTCATCGCCTCGCTGATCGCGCTCGGCCCGATCGTCTGGGTGCTGCTGGCCTCGTTCAAACCCGGGTACGCGGTGCAGAGCAGCGAGCTGACCCTGGTCAAGGACCCGACCCTGGCCAACTACAGCTACGTGCTGTTCGACACGAACTTCCCGAGGTGGCTGCTGAACTCGGTGATCGTGGCGGCGTTCACGATGCTGATCGGCATCTTCTTCTCGGCCACCACCGGATACGCGGTGTCCCGGTTCAACTTCCCCGGGCGTCGGCCGTTGATGATGACCTTCCTGATCACCCAGATGTTCCCGGCGGCCATCCTGATCGTGCCGATCTACACGATCATGGCCCGGCTCGGTCTGATCAACACGTTGCCGGCTCTGGTCATCGCGTACCTGACCATCGCGGTGCCGTTCTGCGCCTGGATGCTCAAGGGCTACTTCGACTCCATCCCCACCTCGCTGGACGAGGCGGCGGCGCTGGACGGCTGCGGTCCGTTCGCGATCTTCTGGCGGGTGGTGTTGCCACTGGCCCGACCGGCCATCGCGGTCACCGCCTTCTACACCTTCCTCACCGCCTGGGGCGAGGTGATGTACGCGTCGGCGTTCATCCAGACCGACGACACGTTCACCCTGGCGTACGGGCTCCAGCAGTTCGTGCCGCAGTTCAACCCGCAGTGGGAGTACCTGACGGCGGCGGCGGTCCTGGTGACCGTGCCGGCCGGTGTGGTGTTCATGATCGCTCAGCGGCACCTGGTCTCCGGGCTGACCGCCGGAGGCACCAAGGGCTGACCGGGCGTGATCGGCCGGTCGCCGGTGCCGGGAGCAGCCCGGATTTCCGGGGGCGCCTCTACTACAAAACGTCGTTGATAGGGCAGGATGGGTCGGGTGGAAGCACTTCGACTCATCCTCCTCTACGTCCATCTGATCGGGTTCGCGCTGCTGCTCGGTGGTGCGATCGCCCAATACCTCACCGGCAAGCTCCGGGTCAACGCCGCCATGCTCTGGGGGGCCGTGATCCAGGTGCTGAGCGGCATCGGGCTGAGCGCGCCGCTGCGCGACGGCGACGAGCCGGCGCCGGGGAAGCTTGTGACGAAGCTGGTGATCGCTCTGCTGATCTTCGTCATGGTCTTCTTCTCCCGTAAGCGCACTGAGGTCAACCGGGGGCACTTCCTCGCCATCGTGGGACTCACCCTGGTCAACGCGGCTGTGGCGGTCTTCTGGCGGTAGCGGGGCGGCCCACTGCGCCGACGGAGAAAACTCGCTTTTACGGCACACGCCCACCTGTCTACCGGCACCCTGAGTGACGGGGCCCACCCAAGCATTACGTAGGGGTAACAGGCCTCCAACAGTCCTGCACGATTGTCGGTCGGCAGGTGGGCGTGGGCGTACGCTCTCCTCCCGTAACGTGGGACGCCGGCGGCAAGGCGCAGGCCGGTTCAAGGGCTGCCACCGCGTAACCCGCGGTGTGCAATGGGAAGGAGACGTCTTGCGCTCGGTGCGTGGGATGCGGATCGCCTCGATCATCGCGGCGGGTGGGCTCGTACTGAGCGCCGCCGCCTGTGGCGAGGCTCCGGATGAGGACAACAACGCCGGTTCAGGCGAGAAGTACACCGCCTGCATGGTCACTGACGTCGGCGGCATCGACGACAAGTCGTTCAACGCCTCCGCCTGGAAGGGCCTGGAAGAGGCCAAGGCGGAGAACAGCAACATCGACATCAAGTACGTCGCGTCCAAGGCTGAGGCGGACTACGAGCCGAACCTCACCCAGTACGTCAACCAGGACTGCGACTTCATCCTGGCCGTCGGTGGGCTGATGCAGGACGCCACCAAGAAGATCGCCGAGGCGAACCCGGACCAGCAGTTCGGCATCGTCGACGCCAACCCGGGCGTGGCCAACGTCTACCCGATGGAGTTCGACACCGCCCAGGCCGGCTTCCTGGCCGGGTACGTCGCCGCCGGGATGAGCGAGAGCGGCAAGGTGGCGACCTACGGCGGCATGAAGATCCCGCCGGTGACCATCTTCATGGACGGCTTCGTCGACGGCGTGGCCTACTACAACGAGGCCAAGAGCGCGAGCGTCCAGGCCCTCGGTTGGAACAAGGAGACCCAGAACGGCTCCTTCACCAACGACTTCGTCAAGCAGGACGAGGGCAAGAAGGTCAGCGACGCGCTGGTCGCCCAGGGTGCGGACATCATCATGCCGGTCGCCGGCGGCGCCGGCCTCGGCACCACCGGTGCGGCCAAGGCCTCGGGTGGCAAGTACAACACCATCTGGGTGGACGTCGACGGCTGCGAGAGCACCCCGGACTGCCCGGCGATCATCACCACCGTGGTGAAGAACATCCCGGGTGCGGTCAAGGACGCCGTCCTCAAGGCCGCTGGCGGCGAGAAGCTCAACGCCGAGGAGGGCTTCGTCGGCACGCTGGCCAACGAGGGCGTCTCGCTGGCCCCGTACCACGACTTCGACAGCAAGGTTCCGGCCGAGCTGAAGGCCGAGGTCGACAAGCTGAAGGCGGACATCGCCGCCGGCACCGTCACGGTCACCTCGGCCGCCCAGCCGAAGTGACCCGGGTCGGCCGTCCCCGGTGAGACGATCACCGGGGGCGGCCGACGAGCAGAGCCACACAACGTTCCGGCCGCTGGGGCGCGGGGTTCACCCGCAGTGCCGCAGCGGCCGATCCGCGCCACCGGTTCGGCCGACGCCGTGCCGCTCGTCAGCAGCTACGCTGCACCATCGCTTCGCACTCCAGGAGGTTGCGCTGAGACTCGAACTGCGCGGCATCACCAAGCGGTTCGGTGATCTGGTCGCCAACGACCACATCGACCTCACGGTGGAGCCTGGAGAGATCCATGCCCTGCTCGGCGAGAACGGCGCCGGCAAGTCGACCCTGATGAACGTGCTCTACGGGCTCTACCAGCCCGACGAGGGTGAGATCCTGGTCGACGGCGAGCCGTTGAAGCTGCGCGGCCCCTCGGACGCGATCGCCGCCGGCATCGGCATGGTGCACCAACACTTCATGCTCGTGCCCGTTTTCACCGTCACCGAGAACATCATGCTCGGTGCCGAGCAGGTGCGCGGCGGCATCGCCGGCTTCCTGGACCGGCGTCGCGCCCGGCGCGAGGTCGCCGAGGTCTCCGAGCGGTACAACCTGCGGGTCGACCCGGACGCGGTGATCGAGGACCTGCCGGTCGGCGTCCAGCAGCGGGTGGAGATCGTCAAGGCGCTCACCCGCGACGTGGACCTGCTCATCCTGGACGAGCCGACGGCGGTGCTCACCCCGCAGGAGACCGAGGAACTGCTCGCGGTGATGCGGTCGCTCAAGGCCGCCGGCAAGTCGATCGTCTTCATCACCCACAAGCTCGGCGAGGTCAAGGCGATCGCTGACCGGATCACCGTGATCAGGCGCGGAAAGACCGTGGGCACGGCCTCGCCGGAGGCCAGCCGGGACGAACTGGCCGCGTTGATGGTCGGCCGCACCGTCCGGCTCACCGTGGACAAGGCCCCGGCGACCCCGGGCGAGCCGGTCCTGGAGATCGCCGGCCTGGTCGTCGACGACGACCGTCAGGTTCGCGCGGTGGACGGCGTCGACCTGACGGTACGCGCGGGCGAGGTGCTCGGCGTCGCGGGCGTGCAGGGCAACGGCCAGACCGAACTGATCGAAGCGATCATGGGGTTGCGGCCGGTGCTCGCCGGCACGGTCACCCTGGACGGGCAGCGGATCGACGGCTGGTCGACCAAGAAGGTGCTCCGGGCGGGCGTCGGCTACGTGCCGGAGGACCGCAGCGTCGACGGGCTGGTCAAGGAGTTCAGCGTCGCCGAGAACCTGGTGCTGGACATGTACGACCGGCCGCCCTTCGGTCGCGGCCTGTCGCTGCGACCGGACGAGATCGGCAGGTCGGCGGCGGAACGGATCGAGCAGTTCGACGTACGGACCTCGTCGGCCGACGCGCCGGTCGGCACCCTCTCCGGCGGCAACCAGCAGAAGGTGATCGTGGCCCGGGAGCTGTCCCGGCCGCTGAAGCTCTTCATCGCCGCCCAACCGACCCGGGGGGTGGATGTCGGCTCGATCGAGTTCATCCACAGCCGGGTCATCCACGAGCGGGACATCGGCACCGCCGTGCTGGTGGTCTCCAGCGAGTTGGACGAGGTCATCGGGCTGGCCGACCGGGTCGCGGTGATGTACCGCGGGCGGATCATCGGCGTGGTCGGCCCGGACACCCCCCGTGAGGAGATCGGCCTGCTGATGGCCGGCATCACCCCGGACGCCACGGGCGGCTCCCCGGACGACGGGACCGTGCCGACGGCGACCACCGACCCGGACGTGGCGGCCACCGCCGACGCGGACGTGTCATCCGACGCCGGCACCCAGGCGATCACCGACCGGGACGTCACGGCCACCACCGATGGCGTGGCACCTGCCCCTGAGGGTAGCGAGGACAAGAAGGCATGAGCGAGCGCAATTCCCAGCCGAGTTCCCCGGACAAGGAACCGGCGAGTGAGGACCAGGCCGCCCGGAGCGCGCTCGGCAACACCGAACGCGCCGAGCCGGCCAACACACCCGGTGAACCGGAACCGCACCCCACGCTGGGGCGGCTGTTCCTGGAGAACCTCTGGGCCGCCAACACCTTCACGGTGACCCTGCTTTCGCTGGTGCTGGCGATGCTCGTGGGCGCCGTACTGATGATCATTTCTGATCCGGACGTGCTGGCCACCTACAGCTACATCACCGCCCGCCCGTCGGACGCGATCAACGCCAGTTGGACGCTGGTCAGCGAGGCGTACGCGAACCTGTTCAAGGGCTCGATCTTCGATCCGGCCGCGACCAACGCCGACGCGGCGCTCAGCCCGATCTCGGAGACCCTCACCTACACCGCTCCGCTGGTCTTCACCGGCCTGTCGGTGGCGCTGGCCTTCCGTGGCGGCCTGTTCAACATCGGCGCGCAGGGACAGGCGACGATGGGCGTCATCCTGGCCGCGCTGGCCGGCTTCCTGCTGCCGCTGCCGCCCGGACTGCACCTGCTGGTCGCGGTCTTGGCCGGTGCGCTCGGCGGCGCCATCTGGGGCTTCATCCCGGGCATCCTCAAGGCGCGGACCGGCGCCCACGAGGTGATCAACACGATCATGCTCAACTACATCGCGGTCTACTTCCTCACCTGGCTGATCGTGCAGAACGGGGTGCAGGACCCGAACCGCACCGACGCGATCAGCCGGGCCGTGGACAGCTCCGCCCAACTTCCCCGGATCTTCGGCGAGCCGCTGCGGGCGCACACCGGCATCGTGCTGGCCGTCCTGGCCACCTGGGCGGTCGCCTGGCTGCTCAACCGCTCGACGCTCGGCTTCGAGCTGCGGGCGGTGGGCGCCAACCCGGACGCCGCCCGCACCGCGGGCATGAGCGTCACCCGCACGTACGTGCTGATCATGGTTTTCGCCGGGGCGCTGGCCGGTCTCGGTGGCTCGCAGATGGTGCTCGGCACCACCGCCGCCGCGCTGACCCCCCTGGTGGTCGCCCAGATCGGCTTCGACGGCATCCTGGTCGCCCTGCTCGGCCGGGTGAAACCGTGGGGGGTGGCGCTGGCCGCGCTGCTGTTCGGCGCGTTGCAGGCGGGCGGCAACCGGATGCAGTCGTACTCGGGGATCTCGCTGGAGCTGGTCACCGTGCTCCAGGCCCTGATCGTCATCTTCATCGCCGCGCCGGCCCTGGTGAAGGCGATCTTCCAGCTCCGGGCCGCACGGGCCGCCCGGTTGCAGACGAGCCTCGCGAAGGGCTGGTGAGGCATGTCCACCACGGCTGTTCCCGACGTCGCGGTCGCGCCGGTCGACGAGGGCTTCTGGACCCGTACCCGCAAGGTCGGCCTGGTGCTGCTGGCGCTCGGGCTGCTGGCCACCGTGCTGTTCGGTGTGCTCGCCACCGGCGAGCAGGCCCGCTTCACGCTCAGTGAGGACGCCGCCGGTGCCGCGCTGGAGATCAACGGTACGGTCGGTGCGGTCCTCTTCGGCCTGATCGCGCTGGCCGCCGGTGGGGCGATGCTCGTCGGTCTGCCGAAGCGCTGGTTCGTCCCGGTGCTCGCCGTCGGTCTGATCGCCTTCGTGTTCTCCTTCCTGTGCTGGCAGGTCTCCGCCGCGCCGACCGGGCAGAACTTCATGCCGCTGGTCAACATCGTGCGGGGCACCTTCCTGCTCGCCCTGCCGCTGATCTTCGGTTCCCTCGCCGGGGTGCTCTGCGAGCGCTCCGGCGTGGTGAACGTGGCGATCGAGGGGCAGCTGCTGATGGGCGCGTTCAGCGGCGCGTTGTTCGGCAGCATCTCCGGCAGCGTCTGGGTCGGCCTGCTCGCCGCCGCCGTCGGCGGGTCGTTCATCTCGCTGCTGCTGGCCGTGTTCAGCATCCGGTACCTGGTCGACCAGGTGGTCATGGGCATCGTGCTGAACCTGCTGGCGGTCGGCATCACCGGCTTCCTCTACGAGCGGCTGATGCAGACCGACGCCGCCAAGTACAACAGCGCGCCGCGCTTCAGCAACTGGGAGATCCCGCTGTTGTCGGACATCCCGGTGCTCGGTCCGGCGCTGTTCCGGGGCAACATCTTCCTCTACCTGGCCCTGCTGCTGGTGCTCGTGATCCACATCGCGCTGTTCCGTACCCGGTGGGGGCTGCGGACCCGGTCGGTCGGTGAGCACCCGACGGCGGCGGACACCCTGGGTGTGAAGGTGCTCGGCCTGCGCTACCGCAACGTGATCATGGCCGGCGCGGTGGCCGGTATCGGTGGCGCCTCCTACACGCTGGCGCTCTTCTCGTTCACCAAGAACATGATCGGCGGTAAGGGCTTCATTGCCCTGGCCGCGCTGATCTTCGGCCGGTGGAGCCCGACCGGCGCGCTGCTCGCCGCGCTCTTCTTCGGCTTCGCCGACCAGTTGGCCACCTACCTGGGTGCGATCAACAGCATCATCCCCGGTCAGTTCCTGGCCATGCTGCCCTACCTGGCGACGATCCTGGCCGTGGCCGGGCTGGTCGGTCGGGTACGGGCTCCGGCCGCCGACGGCAAGCCGTACATCAAGGGCTGACCCAGGAGGCAGACCATGGAGATCGACTGGGAGCGGCTGCGGGCCGCGGCCACCGAGGTGATGCGACACGCGTACGTGCCGTACTCGAACTTTCCGGTCGGGGCGGCGGCGCTGGTCGACGACGGCCGGGTCGTGGTCGGCTGCAACGTGGAGAACGCCGCGTACGGTGTGGTGCTCTGCGCCGAGTGCGGGGTGGTCTCCTCGTTGCACGCCACCGGCGGCGGTCGGATCGTGGCGCTGTCCTGCGTCGACGCCACCGGCGAACCGCTGATGCCGTGCGGGCGCTGCCGGCAACTGCTGTGGGAGCAGGGCGGGCCGGAGTGCCTCGTCGAGGCCAAGGGCGGGCCGCTGCGGATGGCCGAACTGCTGCCGCACGCCTTCGACGTGGCCGACATCGAGGCGGTCACCGGGGAGCGGCCGGTGCCGGTGGTCCCCGACCGGCTCGCCGCCTGGCGGGGGCGGGGCACCGTCTTCGTGCACCCTGACCTCTCCGCCGGGCAGCAGGTCTGGACGGCCTACTGGGAACGATCCGCCGGTGACGACGCGGGTGCCGAGACCGGGGTGCTGGAGGAGGGCCCGAGCTGGGACGACCCGACGGAGGCGATCGGCTGGGGGTTGGCGCGTACGCCCCGGGTGGTGGTGGTCGACGCGTCCGGCACCATCTTCTGGGCCGGTGAGGGCGAGCCGCCGGCGGAGATTCCGGTTCGCTGGGGTTGAGCTTGTCGTTGGTTGGGCTTGGAGCCCGGGGCCGACCGTTCCCGGCTCCGGGCGGTCAGGCTTGATCCCTCCGCCGGGCACGGTCGGCCCCGGCCCGTCGTGGGTCACCAGCCGTGCGACGGTGACCACATGGTGGTCCCTCGGCGATCGATGCACATATCCGGTATGCCGGACGACTAGGGAAGATCTTCTGATGAGTGGGTTTGCGGCTGTTGATGTTATTCGGGTGAAGCGGGATGGGGGGGTGCTCTCCGACGCGCAGATCGACTGGGTGGTGGACGCGTACACCCGGGGGGTGGTGGCCGACGAGCAGATGTCGGCGCTGGCCATGGCGATCCTGCTGAACGGCATGACCGGGCCGGAGATCGCCCGCTGGACGGCCGCGATGATCGCCAGCGGTGAGCGGCTCGACCTGTCCGCGGTGACCCGGCCGACCGTCGACAAGCACTCCACCGGCGGGGTCGGTGACAAGATCACTCTGCCGCTCACCCCGTTGGTCGCGGCCTGCGGTGCCGCGGTGCCGCAGTTGTCCGGGCGCGGGCTCGGGCACACCGGCGGCACGCTGGACAAGCTGGAGTCGATCCCGGGCTGGCGGGCGGCGCTGACCAACGCGGAGTTCATCGCCCAACTGCGGGACGTCGGCGCGGTGATCTGCGCCGCCGGCTCGGGCCTCGCCCCGGCCGACCGCAAGCTGTACGCGCTGCGCGACGTCACCGCCACCGTCGAGGCCATCCCGCTGATCGCCAGCTCGATCATGAGCAAGAAGATCGCCGAGGGGACCGGCGCGCTGGTGCTGGACGTGAAGGTGGGCTCCGGCGCGTTCATGAAGTCGGTCGACGACGCCCGGGAACTGGCCCGGACCATGGTGGAACTCGGCGGCGCGCACGGTGTGAAGACCGTCGCCCTGCTCACCGACATGTCCACCCCGCTCGGGCGGGCCATCGGCAACGGCATCGAGGTGACCGAGTCGGTGGAGGTGCTCGCCGGTGGCGGACCGGCCGACGTGGTGGAACTGACCCTGGCGCTGGCCCGGGAGATGCTCGACGCGGCCGGGCTGCCCGATGCCGACCCCGCCGCCGCTCTCCGCGACGGGAAGGCGATGGACTCCTGGCGGTCGATGATCCGGGCCCAGGGTGGCGACCCGGACGCGCCGATGCCCGAGGCCGCCGAGATCGAGGTGGTCCGCGCTGACACGGACGGTCACGTCGCGGCGGTCGACGCGTACGCCATGGGGGTGGCGGCGTGGCGGCTCGGCGCGGGACGGGCGCGCAAGGAGGACCCGGTCAGCGTGCCAGCTGGCGTACTGCTGCACAAGCGTCCCGGTGATCCGGTGCGTGCCGGGGAGCCCCTCTACGAGCTGCGGGCCGAGCGGGCGGAGCTGATCCCGGCGGCGCTGGCCGAGGCGGCCCGTGCGGTGACGGTCGCCGCCCGGCCACCGGCCGTGACGCCGCTGGTGATCGAACGCATCGAGTGACGAAACCCTGGTCCGGGCCATGGTGCCGGAGCGTGAGGGCCGCTATTCTCGCAGGCCAGGGGGGACTGTCGGCGCCGAGACATCGTGATCAGACAGGATGTTGCCGTGATCGTGCCTGCCCCTGACCCCCGCGCGGTGCGTGAGGCGAGCCTGGAGGAACTGGCTCGGCTGCGGCTGCCCCTGCCGCCGCCGCAGTTTCCGCTGGTCTGGGAGCCGGGCGACAACATCGAGCTGCGGCCGACGGCGGAGATCGAGGCACGGATTGCCGTGCTGCACCTGATCCTGGCCCGGTGCTTCGGCATGCCGCCGCAGGCTGCGATGAGTTGGCTGCTCGCCTCGCACTTGGTGGAGATGGTCACCCCGCCGGAGTTCCAGTTCGTCACCGGAGCCAAGGGCGACCACCGCTCCTTCGTGCTGCACCACGACGCGCTGTTCTCGCTGGCCTGGGTGCTCGGTCTGACCAAGCAACTGGACCCCACCATGCCGACCGACGACCGGCTGGTGGAGCGGCTGCCGCACATCGCCGAGGGGGAGACCTTCCGGCAATGGCGCTCCCGCATCCTGGCCGCGCCACAGCATCCGGCGGACGCGGCCGCCCTGCTCGACCTGCACTACTGCCTGGACTGGTCGTACCTGGAGGTCAGTCGCGCCGGGCGGACGCTGCCGGGCCTGGTGGACGCCAACGCGATCGGGCAGCGGCGGTGGGCGTTGGAGTGGGCGGTGATCCTGCGCGGGCCCTACCATGACGAACCCCCCGGCTGGGAAGAGGTCGACCTCTCCACCTAGCTCCGACGGTAGGTGCCGAGCCGGACCGCCACGGTCACCCGGACCGGCTCGCCGAGGGCGTCGATCCGGGCGGCCAGCCCCGTCGGGTCGGTGTGCCAGGCGCTCGGACCCATCCCGACCAGGGTGGCCACCTCCGCGCCGGACAATGTCAGCTGCCGCCGGTGCACGGTCGTCGACTCCTCGGTGAAGTGACCGGCCAGGCTGGCGGCCACCCGGTCCGCCTTGGCCGGGTCGACCCGGAGCAGGCCGAGGGCGGCGACCAACTCGGTGAGATGGTCGGTGTCCGGGGTCACCACCAGCAGCCGTCCGGTCGGGGTGAGGACCCGGCGGAACTCGGCGCCGTTGCGGGGGGCGAAGACGTTCAGCACCAGCGTTGCCGAGGCGTCCGCCAGGGGAATTCGCTGCCAGGTGTCGGCCAACGCGGCGGTGATCCGAGGGTGGGCGCGAGCGGCTCGGCGGAGCGCGGGTTTGGCGATGTCCAGCGCGAGCCCGACCGCCTCGGGCACCGCCGCCAGCACCCCGGCGAGGTGCCGGCCGGTGCCCGCCCCCGCATCCACCACCAAGGGGTACGCGTCGGTGGGGGAGTCCGCGAGCGCGGTGACGGCGGCCTCGGCGAGGGCTGCGGAGATGACGTCGTAGTGACCGGCGGCGAGGAAATCCGACCGGGCGGCGACCATCTCGGCGGTGTCGCCACTGTGCGGGGCGCGGCCGGTGAGCAGGTTGACATAGCCCTGTCGGGCGACGTCGAAGCTGTGTCGGCGCGGGCAGCGCAATGCGTGGCTGGTGCCGACCGGAGCGACCGCGAGCCCTGCACCGCAGACCGGGCAGCGCAGCCGGTCGACCACCCGTGGGTCCGGTCCTGCTGGGTTCACCTGGCCATTGTCCCTACCGGTCCGGCACCGGCACAGCGGCGGGGACTAGGGTCGAGCCATGACCACGAGTCTGCGGTACGAGGACATCGTCAGGGCGCCGAAAGCGCTGCTGCACGATCACCTGGACGGCGGCCTGCGCCCTGCGACGATCGTCGATCTGGCGGCGGAGGTCGGTCACGAACTACCCACCACCGACGCGGCGGAACTGGGGCGCTGGTTCGTGGCGGCGGCGGACTCGGGTTCGCTGGAGCGCTACCTGGAGACCTTCGCGCACACCGTCGCCGTCATGCAGACCGGTCCGGCACTGCGCCGGGTGGCCCGGGAGTGCGCCCTCGACCTGGCCGCCGACGGTGTGGTCTACGCCGAGGTGCGGTTCGCTCCGGAGCAGCACCTGGAGCGGGACCTCACCCTCGACGAGGTGGTCGAGGCGGTGCTGGCCGGTTTCGTGGAGGGCAGCACCCTCGCCGCCGAGGCGGGTACGCCGATCCGGGTCGGCACCCTGCTCACCGCGATGCGGCACGCGGCTCGGTCGCAGGAGATCGCCGAGTTGGCGGTACGACACCGTGACCACGGTGTGGTGGGCTTCGACATCGCCGGTGCGGAGGCGGGTTTCCCGCCCACCCGCCACCTGGACGCCTTCGAGTACCTCCAGCGGGAGAACTTCCACTTCACCATCCACGCCGGCGAGGCGTTCGGGCTGCCCTCCATCTGGCAGGCGATCCAGTGGTGCGGCGCCGACCGTCTCGGCCACGGCGTCCGCATCGTCGACGACATCACTCCCGGCCCGCAGCCGAAGCTCGGTCGGCTGGCCGCGTACGTGCGGGACAAGCGGATCCCGCTGGAGCTGTGCCCGTCGTCGAACGTGCAGACCGGCGCCGCCCCGTCCATCGCGGAGCATCCGATCGGGCTGCTGAGAGACCTGCGTTTCCGGGTGACCGTCAACACCGACAACCGGTTGATGAGCGGTACCTCGATGTCCCGGGAGATGGCCCTGCTGGTCGACGCCTTCGACTACGGCTGGCGGGAACTCCAGTGGTTCACGATCAACGCGATGAAGTCCGCCTTCATCCCGTTCGACGAGCGGCTGAAGATCATCGATGAAGTGATCAAACCGGCGTACGCGAAGCTGCTGGGCTGAGCGACTTCCGCGCCGATGGTCAGCCGACCCTCGGCGGATGGTCGGCGGCGAGCAAACCGGCGACCCGGCGCAGCACCTCGCGACCACGGGCGGCCTCCGCGCCGAGACCGGTCTGCCGACGCAACACGGCCGGCTCGGCGCGCAGCAGCGCCACTCCCCGGCGCACCAGCACCCGGGGGCCCTTGCGCTGTTCGGCGAGGTCCCGGGCCAGTCGCCTGAGGAAGGTCGCGCCCCGGGGCCGACGCAGCGCGTACGCCCCGGCGAGCAGGCCGCGTTGCCGACACTCCCCGACGATCTCGGCGGCAAAAATACCTTCAGCTACGAAAAGTGGCGAACCGGCCAGCTCGAAGCGCCGAGTGGCTACCCGTCGATCCTTATTGATGGCGTACACCGGCACCTCCGCGCGGCCGTGTCTGACCAATTGGTCAATAACGTCGACCGCCGCCCGGGCGTCCCACGAATCGGGCGACTCCCAGTCGATCTGACCGTTCCGCCTCGGTAACGTTGGGTCATCACCGTCCTTGTAGAAATCGTCCAAACAGAGCACCGGGAGACCGGTTTGTTGCGCTATGTACGACTTTCCGGAGCCGGAGGGGCCAGCGAGGAGGACGACTCGGTGCGGGGGGCTCATTACTTCGAGTAACTCCGAACAGACGGACCGCGATCAAATTGCATCAACATCTCATCACACCTCCGGCTGGGGCCAACCTGGGCTTTCTCTTTCCGTGGCGGCGTGATGGAATCTCGGATGGTCCGACCCGCCGGGTCGGCTGCTGGGCGTTGTCCGAGGGCAACGCGGACGCTGCAATCACGAGGGCGGTGACGTGAGCAAACGGCCGAAGACGGCAGGTTCCTTCCTGTCGCGTCTGCGCCGGCCGGCAGGTCGGCTCCGCGACATGCCGATCTGGTCCAAGCTCGGTCTCATCATGATCGTGCCGACCATCGCCACGGTCGTCGTGGGTACCAGCGGTCTGGTCGACCACCTGGACGCGCTCAACGACGCCAACCGGGCCGGCGACCTCGCCGAACTCATCGGCCACTCCGGTGCGCTGGTGGATGGTCTTCAGGACGAGCGGACCGCCGCCGTGCTGTTGCTCGGCCTGGATCCGCAACGGAGCACCGCCACGCAGAAGGACACCGCCTCCACCCGCTACAACGAGGTCTCGGCAGGAGTGGACTCGGCCAAGGCCCCCTACTCCCGGCAGCGCTCCGACCTCACCGACCTGCCGGTCAGCCTGCAGACCCTGCTCGCCCAGATCGACGAACGCCTCGGCGACCTGCCGGGCACCCGCAGCCAGGTGCTCAACGGGAAGTTCCGAATCACCGACGCGCTCCAGTCCTACGACGAGCTGATCAACCAGCTCCTCGCGGTCCGGGACTCGGCCAGCCAGCTGGCCGGTGACAACGACCTGAGCGACCGCATGCGGGCCGCCGCCGCGGTGGCCCGGGAGAAGGAGTGGCTCTCCGTCCGCCGGGTGGTCGTGCACCGGGCACTCATCTCGGGCGGCATGAGTTCGACCCTGCGGACCGACTACATCTCCAGCGAGACGGGTCAGCAACAGGCGCAGCAGAGCTTCGACGCGGTGGCCACCGAGGCGGAGGCGGAGTTCCACGCCCAGACCATCGGCGGTGGCGACCGTCGGCAGGCGACGATCTACATCAGCCAGGTCAACGCCGACAACTCGCAGAACCTCGCCGGCATCTCGTTCACCCCGCAGCAGTGGGACGACGCGCTGGTCGCCAACGGCAAGCTGATCCGGTCGGTGGAGACGAAGTTCGACTCCGACGTGGCGGAACAGGCCGGCAAGCTCCGCTCCGAGGTGCAGCGCACCGTGTTCCTGGAGACCGGCCTGCTGCTCACCATGCTGCTGCTCGCCATCTTCCTGGCGTTCCTGGTGGCCCGTTCGATGGCCCGGTCGCTGCGTGAGCTGCGGCAGGGCGCGCTCTCCATCGCCCAGTACGGGCTGCCGCAGGCAGTGGCCAAGCTGCGCGACCCGCAGGTCACCGGGCAGCTCTCGCCGGTGCAGCTGGCCAACCAGATCGCCGAACCACTGCCGGTACGCAGCAAGGACGAGTTCGGTCAGGTGACCGAGGCGTTCAACGCGGTCCACCTGGAGGCGGTCCGCACCGCTGCCGAACAGGCCGCCCTGCGGTCGTCGGTCGCGACGATGTTCGTCAACCTCGCCCGTCGGTCCCAGATCCTGGTCGACCGGCTGATCGGTCACCTCGACCGGCTGGAGCGCGGCGAGGAGGACCCGGACCGGCTGGCCGAGCTGTTCCAGCTGGACCACCTCGCCACCCGAATGCGTCGTAACGACGAGAACCTGCTGGTTCTCGCCGGTGCCGACTCGACCCGTGTGCAACGTGAACCGGCCGCACTGATCGACGTGATGCGGGCCGCCCAGTCCGAGGTCGAGCACTACACCCGGATCGAGTTCGGGGTGATCGACCGGGACATCGAGGTCGCCGCGCACGCGGTCAACGACCTCGTCCACCTCGTCGCCGAGCTGTTCGACAACGCGACCGCCTTCTCCCCGCCGGACTCGCAGGTGCTGGTCGAGGCGCGTCGGGTCGGCGACCGTGCCTCGCTGTACGTGGAGGACCGCGGCATCGGCATCAGCGGCGAGCAACTGGCCGAGCTGAACGAGCGTCTTGCCACGCCGCCGCAGGTGGACGTCGCCGTCTCCCGGATGATGGGCCTGGTCGTGGTCGCCCGCCTGGCCTCCCGGCACGGCGTCAAGGTCGAGCTGCGACCCGGCAGCGACCGGGGCACCGTCGCCGAGGTCACCCTGCCGCCCACCGTGCTGGTGCCTCGGGCGCTGTCCGGTCGGGGGCAGCAGCCCGCCGCCTTGCCGGCCCCGGCCGGCCCCGCGTCCGGGCCGAACCCGGCGTTCGGTGCGCTGGCCGCGCTCGGCAACAGCGCACACCCGCCGGCGCCGCCCACCCCGCGCAACCCGGGTGGCTCCGGTAACCAGGTGACCCTCGGCGGCCGGCCCTTCGATCCGGCGAACCGTAACGGTTCCGGCACCCCGACCTCGGTGGGCAGCGGAGGCAACCTGCCCGCCTGGTCCGACCTGACCGGAGCCAGCGGCACCACCGGTGGCAACGGCAACGGCTTCGCGCCGCTCACCTCGAACGGTCACCCGGTCGACCCGCTGCCGCAGCGCCGCTCCGGTGACGAGCCGGGCGGTCAGCCGCCGCACATTCCGCGCCAGCTGCCCAGCAGTCCCGAGTCCGGGCCGTACGCCCCGCCTACGGTGTCGGCTCCGCCGGTACCCCCGGTGTCGTCGCCCCCGGTGTCCGGTACGCCGTACTCGGCCCCGCCGGTCTCGGCGGCCCCGGTCTCCGGTCACCCGGTGTCGGCCTCGCCCGTCTCCGGCTCGCCGGTCTCGACGCCGCCCGGTGGACCGCTGCCGCAGCGGCCGGTCTCGGCGGCGCCCAGCGCCGCTGCCCCGGCACCACCGGCCTGGCCGCCGGTGGCCGGGGAACCCGCCGCACCGCCCGTGCCGGAGCGGTTGGCCGCCGCCCTGGACATGACCACCGAACTGCCTCGGGTGCCGCAGCAGGCCCCGGCCGCACGGCCGGCGCAGGCACCACCGGCGGCGCCCACGACGCCGCAGGCCCAGAACCGGCAGCGGTACGCCGATGAGACGATGGAGCTGCCGATTTTCCGGGAGCTGGAGTCGGCGTGGTTCCGTACCCGTCGTCCGGGCCCGGAGGAGTCGGCCGGTGCGCGTCAGGCGGCTACGGCCGGTGCGACGACTCAGCAGCTCTCCACGGTCGATGTCGGTAACCGGCCGGCCCAGCAGACCCAGACCGGGACGACAGGTAACGCACCGATGGCACAGACTCCGACGGGGGCGGGCGCGCCCGGCGGGAACGGCGCGGCAGCGAGCGGCGGATCCCGTCCCGGCGCTGCCGACAGCGCGCCCTCGCACCGTCCGACCCAACAGGAGAGCATCTGGCGGACTGCGGCCGACGACGGCTGGCGGGCGGCCAGCGCCGCCAGCCAGGCACCGGCGGCTGGCACCACCCAGACCGGGCTGCCGAAACGTACGCCGATGGCGCAGCTCGTGCCCGGGGCGGTGGAGAAGCCCACCACCTCGGTGCAGCGCCGGAACCCGGAATCGGTACGCGGTCTACTCTCCGCCTACCACCGGGGTGTCCAGCGGGGACGTAGTCACCCCTCGGACAGCAACCCGACCGGCCCGGAGGGAACTTCGGGCGGGCAGCAATCCTCGCAGTCTGGCTCTGGCCCGGTGGCCGGGAGCGGGCAGAAGGAGCAAGAAGGATGACTAGTACGCAGGATCTCGGTTGGCTGCTGGCCAACTTCGCCGATCGGGTACCCGGTGTCGCACATGCGGTCGCCGTCTCCGCGGACGGCCTGCTCCTGGCGTCGTCACGAGACCTCCCCCGGGATCGGGCGGACCAGCTGGCGGCGATCGCCTCCGGTCTGGTCAGCCTGACCCAGGGTGCGGCCCGTTGCTTCGAGGGAGGCGCTGTGCTGCAGACCGTGGTCGAGATGGACAATGGCTTCCTGTTCCTGATGTCGATTTCCGACGGATCGTCGTTCGCGGTGCTCGCCGCGCGTAGCTGCGACGTGGGACAGGTCGGTTACGAAATGGCCCTGCTCGTTGACCGGGTGGGCGACGCCCTGACCCCACAGCCGCGTACGGCTGTGGGGATGATGGGTTGATCGTCGCGCCAGCCGGTGGGGGCAGGCGGGGCGGCAACATTGCATACGACGGATAGCGCCGGTGCGAGCCGGTGCCGGGTACGAAGGAGGTGAGCGGCAACATGGCTGATCGTGACGAGCCGACCGGTGCGCTGGTCCGTCCATACGCCGTGACCCGCGGTCGTACCCGTCCTCGCCTCGACATCGCCATTGAGGCGTTGGTCGAGACGACGGTGCGCGGTCGGGCCGCTGCCACTGGCAATGGTGGCCAAGGCCGTGAGCACCAGTACATCGCCGCGCTGTGTGACGGACGCGTGCAGTCGCTCGCGGAGATCGCGGCGCGGATGCAGCTTCCGCTCGGCGTGGCCCGGGTGCTCATCGCCGACATGGCGACGGACGGCCTGGTCGCGGTCCACGAGCCGACCATCCTGGACGACTCGGACGACGCGGTGGGCACTGAATTGCTGGAGAGGGTGCTGAGTGGACTTCGCAGGCTCTGACATGTCGCACCGGCCGCCGGCCCCTAGCGGGCGCGTGACGTCGGCGAAGATCGTTATCGCCGGTGGATTCGGCGTCGGCAAGACGACGCTGGTCGGCTCGGTCTCGGAGATCACGCCGCTGACCACCGAGGCCATCATGACCTCCGCCGGAGTCGGCGTCGACGACACCCGGCAGGTGCCGGGCAAGACGACGACCACGGTGGCCATGGACTTCGGTCGTATCTCGATCGATCGTGACCTGATCCTGTACCTGTTCGGTACGCCGGGTCAGACCCGCTTCTGGTTCATGTGGGATGAGCTGGTGCGGGGCGCGATCGGCGCGGTCGTGCTGGTGGACACCCGCCGGCTGGCCGACTGCTTCGCGGCGATCGACTTCTTCGAGCACCGGCGGCTGCCGTACCTGGTCGCCATCAACTGCTTCGACGGGATGCAGTACCACGACCCGCAGGACGTTCGGGAGGCGCTCGCCATCTCCAGCGACGTGCCGGTGGTGGCCTGCGACGCCCGGAACCGGGAGTCGACGAAGCACGTGCTGATCTCGCTGGTCGAGTACGTGCTCACGATGCGCCGCTCCCGGGCCGTCGCTCCCGCCTGACGATCGCGCACCAACGCCCGGCGACGGTCACCGCCGTCACCGGGCGCTGGTGGGCGACCTGATGTGATGTGTCGACGGTGGGCACCCTCGGGTGCCCACCGTGGTCAGCTGAGGCGGTTCCAGGCGCCGGCGTCGACCCGGTACACCCCGAGAGAGTGGCGGTCCATGCCGCTGTGCCGGATGGGCGTGAAGGAGTACAACCCGGCCAGCCCGTCGGTGACCTGATTCTGCAGGTAGGCCCGGAGCCGTCCACGGTCCACACTGTCGGCCAACCGGGCCGCCGTGCTGATCAGCAGGAGCGCGTCCGAGGCGTACGGAGCGAAGCCACGGTAGGCCCCGTGGGCGCGGATGTACGACGCGACCAGATCGCGGTAGGCACGGCCGGCGGCGCTGCTGTTGGCGATGGTGGAGCCGCCCAGCGACGAGGGGTGGACCGCGTAGGCACCCTCGACTGCGGAGAGGTTGCGGCTGTCCAGCGTCTCGTCGGCCACCGCCCCGGCGTCGAAGAACAGTTCACCGTCGTGTCCGGCGGCCCGCAGCGCCCGTGCGGCGGCACCGGAGGTGGGCGCGGTGGCCCAGACCACCACACCGTCCGAGCGGGCCGCGACGGCCTGTTCAGCGGCGCGGGCGAGGCCGGCATTGCCGGCGGGCAGTCGTACGGTGCGAGCCAGCCCGACCTCTGCGGTGCGCAACGCGCCCCTCATCGCCCGTACGCCCGAGTCGCCGTGCAGTCCCTCCTCGGCCAGCACCGTCACCCGGCGCAGCCCCTCGGCGCTGATCAGTTGGGCGAGCCGCCGGGCCACGTCTCCGGCGTCCGGGGTGACCTTGTAGATGAAGGCCCGCTGGGCCAGGGGCACGGCGATGGAGTCACCGAACGCCAGTGACACGAACGGCAGCCGGAGCTTCTGCGCCACCCCGATGACCGGCATCGAGGTCTCCGCCAGGGTGGCACCGAGCAGGGCGTGCACGTCGTCTCGCTGGCCCAGTTCGGTCGCCTGCTGGGCGGCCAGCCGGGGATCGCTGCGGTTGTCCAGCACCTCCACGCGTACCGTCCGGCGGAGGTTGCCGACCGCCACGCCCTTCTCGTTGAGGGACGCCACGGTGATGGCCAGCGCCCGTTCCTGAAGCACGCCCAGTGCCGCGCCGGGGCCGGTCAGTTCCAGAGTGGCACCGATGACCAGCTCGTGGCCGGGGGTCGGCCGGGTGACGGCGTTCTCCCGGTCTCCGTCGCGCCCGCAGGCGCTCAGGAGGAGCGAGCCCGCCGCAGCGGCCAGTACGCCGCGCCGGGTGATCACGGATGGGCCGGTTGCCGGTGTCGCCATGAGTCGCCTTCCCGCCCGGCGACCTGCCGCCGGATGTTCCGCGGGTATGCTCCCGGCCCTGCCGACCCGGCGTCAAATTATCCGGGTGTGGAAAGAAACACGCAGGTGAAGGGCATGATGGCGGGGGTGGTGGGCGCGCTGCCCGCACCCCCGGCCCGGCGTCGTGCCAGCCTCAGGAGCGGTACCCGGCGGAGCGGTACTCGTACTCCCGATCGTCGTCGCGGTCACCGGTGTCGCGGGTGAAGTCCCAGCCGCCGGCGGATTCCCGGCCGGGACGCCCACCGACCGCGAACCCGCCGATCTCCTGCCCCCGGCGCCAGCCGCGGAAGTAGCCGGTGGTGTTCTCGGCCAGGCTCGCCGCGTCCCGCACGATGCGCAGCGGACGCTCCTCGCGCAGCGGCGAGCCGGGCACCAGGTTGGCCTGCGGTACGCGCTTGGGCAGCCCGGCGTGCGTCTCGGCACCGACCGCCGGACGGGCCGCCTGCTCGGCGGCCTGCCATCCGCTGTCGGCCGTGGTCGACCAGTCCAGGTCGGCCTCTTCGCCGTGCCCCACGAACCAGGCGGAACGGGCCTGCGCGAAGATCAGCAGGTCACCGTCGCCCTCGTCGGAGACCGGTGGCTGCCGGTGCTCGACCGGCGGCGCGGGCGTACGGCGGGCGGGTGGGAGGTCCAGACGTTCGGGTGCCCGGTCGTCGCGTTCCGAGCTGCCGCGGTCGACGAGCCGCAGCGGCGGCGTCTCCGGCTGTGGTTCGGTGCCGTTGCGCAGCGCCCGGTCGGCCAGCGGGGGCGGCTCGACCAGCCGCAGCACGGGCGGCTCCGGCGGGAGATCGTCGGCGAGCCACGGCGGCGTGACCCGGCGTTCGGCAGTGTGGTCGGCTGGCTTCTCGGGGGTGTTGCGCCGATCCCGGTCGTCGTACGAGCCGACGACGGGGTTACGGGGGGAGGTGTCGGCCGGGTCCTCCGGGTTGTTGACCAGCGGCCAGTTCGAGCGGGACCCGGGGGGAGCGGTCTTCTCCTGCTCCGGGCGGGGCGTCGGAACCGGAACGCTGAGATCGGTGGCGCTGAAGCCGCCGGTCGGTGCCGGCGGTTCGCCGTTGGTCTTAGGCCGGGGCGGGATGACGGTCCGTTGACGCTCGGCCCGCGCGCTGTTGATCGCAGCGGTGGTCAGGGTGGGCCGGAACGGTTCGCCGGCCTCGGCGGGCGGGATGGTCCCGCGCTGCGCCGGTGCGATCGGGGTGATGCCGGGCGGCGGCGGGGGCGGCGAGGAGATCGGCCGGTTGGCCGGACCGTCCCCACGGGAGGGTGACTCGGCGCGGGACGGCAGCGCGGGTGGGCCGGCAACGGCGGCCGGGGTCACCGGTGCGGGCGCGACCGGTGGCGGAGCGACAGGTGCGGGTGCCACCGGCGGCGGCCCGAGGGGACGCGGGGAGGGCGGTTGGCCACTGCCCGGCACCGGCTCCGGTCGGCTCCGGCGGCCGCCGGTCGGCTCGGGCCTGTTGGGGCGCACCGACCGTAGCCCGGAGGGGTTGCCGGGGGTGTTGGTGGACAGCTCGCCGACCTGCTCGCCGCGTCGCATCGCGGCCCGGCGACCGGATGCCGCCGTCGGCCCGGCGGTGCGGGCACGCAACGCGCCGACGAGCGCCTCGCAGCCCGCGTCGCAGGCCCGCACCGAGGCGACCGCCTGCCGGATGGTCTCCGCGGCGGCGGAGGTGAGGGCCCGGTTGACCGTGGCCCGGCGGGGGGTCTCGGAGATGGCCACCCGCAGCGCGGTGACCGCCTCGTCGATCGCCTCGGCGTCCCCGGCGCCTTCGGCGGTGAGCTGCGCGGTGACGGCATCGGCGGTGACCGCGATGTCGCGGTTACGACCGGCCGCGTCGGTGAGCATGCCCGGCTCGGGAAGCGCGTCCAGCACGGCCAGCGGAATCGTGTCGGCGGGGTCGGGGTAGGCGCGCAACGCGGCCGGGTAGAGCTCCCGGAGCACCTCGCGCAGCGCGACGGCGGCGGAGTGCCGACCGTTGGCCATCGCGGCGTGCGCGGCGAGGATCTGCTTGTACCCGGCGAGGTCACGGGGGGCCGGCAGGGTCACCGCGGACAGTGCCCCGGCCTGGAGTGCGCGGGCGAGACCGATGGCCCGCCGCACAGCCGGTGGCGACTGCATCTCCTCCAGCGAGTCGTCGTCGGCGAACCGCTCGGCGAAGTCGTCGACGGAGTCGTCGTCGGCGATCGCCAGTGGACGGCCGGCGGCGCTGAGCAGAGACGCGATGGTGTGATCGTCACTGTCGGCGGCGATCGCCGCACCGCTCGGCCCGCCTGAGCGTTCCACGAGCAGCGTGACCAGCCGGGCGTAGCCCGTCGGGTCGTCGCCGATCTCGCAGACATGCAGCAGACGGCCTGCGTCGTCGACCACAGCGGACGTCAGCGCCGATCCGGTCGAGACCGGTCGGTCGGCCGGGTCCGCCGAGGTCAGACCGCAGTACACGCGCACGAGCGCCACGGCGTCGTCCTCCTCCCGGGACACAGGGCTTTCTCTGCCAGAGACTGATGCTCCCTGGTGCGGGTCAGTCGCGCCAGTCCACGACCGCAGAGATCTTCCCGACAATGGTCCGCCAACCCAGACTTGCGGTTTGTGCCCCGATTTTCTTCAGCCTACGCCGTCCCATGAAGCCGCCGATGCCGCCACCGATCGACGCGCGCAGCGCCTCGTCCAGGTCGTCGAGGCTGGAGCCGGCGGAGAGCATGTGCAACACCGCAGGCAACCGCAGGGCGTACGACAGGTCGCGGGCCACCTCGCCGGCCTCGATGAGCAGCTTCGGATCCCAGGTGTCGTGCCCGCCGCGGAGGTTCTCCACGACGAGGTCCAGCTCGTAGACGTCATCGTCCAGCGGCACGATGTCGGCTGGTTCCACCCGTTCGGACAGTTCATTCCAGCTGTCCAGCTGAGACAGGTCGTTGGGGGCGCCGGAACGGATGAAGGTCACCAGCGACTCGGGCGTCTTGAACAGCAGCAGCCGACCCCGGTGGGTCAGGAAGATCGGCACTTCCTCGTCGCCCGCCTCGTCGTCGGCGGCCGCGTCGGCGTCGTCCTTGGCGGTCTCGTCGTCCTCGGTGGCGTCGTCGCCGCGCTGCGCCCGCTTTTCCTCGTCCTCGCTCTCGGCGAACTCCCGGGCGACGTCCTCGTCGAGGATGACGACGTCACCCTCGTCGTCGTCCTCGACCGGGTCGACCTGCCGCCGGGCGAGGAAGGGGTCGTCGGCGTCGCGTTCGGCCACGTCGGTCGGAGTCAGTTCCCGGGCCGGCCGGTACGCCCGCAGGGTGAAGCCGGTGCCGGAGGGCAGGGCGATCTCCACCGGGTCGATCCGCAGCTCGTCCCAGAGCGCGCGGTTCGCGGTCTGCGCCGCGTCGTCGGCGGCGTCGGCCGGCTCGGTGACGTCCGGCTCGCTGGTGCCGGTCGTGTCATCGAGCTCGGGCTCGTCGGCATCCGGCCGTTGGGGCGACTGGCGGGCCACGGTGACCTCCGTGTGCGTCGGGCTACCACCCCCCGGCGCTGGTGCCGGTGAGTGACTCTGGGCACATACCCTAGTTGGCTGCGCTGGGTAACCGCTGGCCGCACCCCGGTGGCCCGTCACGCGGATAACAAGTAGCGTGTCTACGCATGAACGCCCAGGCGCTGCACGGACACCTCGACGCCCTGCTCCTGGCGGTGCTGGAGCGGGGAGCCCTGCACGGCTACGCCATCATCGAGGCGCTGCGGGCACGCAGTGACGGTCGTCTCGATCTGCCCACCGGCACCGTGTACCCGGCGCTGCGACGTCTGGAGCGAGCGGGTCACGTGGTCAGCGCGTGGAGCACCGTCAACGGGCGGGAGCGGAGGACCTACGAGTTGACCGACGTCGGTCGGCGGGCGCTGGCCGACCAGCGGTCGGGGTGGCGCGAGTTCAGTTCGACCGTCGGCCGCTTCCTGGACCCGGGCACCACACCCGCCCCGCTCTGAGCGTCAGCGGGTGGCCAGCAGCCAGGTGCGGGCGGCGCTGCCCAACCAGATGTGGGCGGCGGTGGCGACGGCCAGTCCGAGAAGCATCGGTGGCCAGGTCAGGGCCGCGTCCCACAGCAGAAGCGACCAGGCGAACAGCCCGGCCCCGGCGACCGCGCCCAGCACGGCGGTCCCGGTGAGCGTGACACCGGTGCCGCGCGCCAGGGCGGTCAGGGCCGGACGCGCCGAGCGGGCCGTCGCCGTGACCAGCGCCAACCCGGCCAGCCCGAGCAGGAACGCCCCGGCCCAGATCCACTCCAACGACTGCGCCAGCAGCAGGTAACCGGAGGGTGGGGGCGGGCCGCTGCTCCAACTCGCCCCGTGCCAGGTCAGGTCACCGGCGATCGAGGCGGTCGCGGCGAACGCGACCACCCGCAGGGACAGCCCGCGCAGCGCGGCCACCGCGAGTTCGGCCTGGTAGGCGGGGGCCAGCTGATCCGGCGTACCGAAATCGACCACCGCCTGCCGCGACGCCTCACCCGCCGGCAGGCCGCTGTCCCGGTACGCCTCGACGGCATCGAGCAGCCCGTGTCGAGCCTCGGTCACCAGGTCGGCCCGGAGCCGACGCGGTCCACGAAGCCGGACGGCGAGCTGCCGCAGGTGCTCCTCGACCAACACGTCGTCCCTGACCGGCATGTCCCCAACCCTGCCATGCCGGCGGAGAGCCCGGCTTCGGGGATATCCCGGAGACGGCCCCGACAGGTCAGCTCGACACGGCCAGGTAACCGTGCTCGGCGGCCTGCTGCAACACCCACTGATCGCGGTACCAGCCGGGTGTCGCCACGAGGTCCGCGTGCCGACCCCGCTGCACGACCCGGCCGGCGTCCAGCACCACGATCTCGTCGAGCGTGGCGAGCCCGCTGAGCCGGTGGGTGATCACCAACACCGAGTGCTGCGTGGGAGTCGCCGTCAACGCGCTGGCCAGCACCTGATCGGCGGCGAGCGGATCGAGGCCCTCGGTGGGCTCGTCGAGCACCAGCACGCCGGGCGCGGCGAGCAGGGCACGGGCCAGGGCGAGTCGCTGCCGTTGGCCACCGGAGAGCTGCCCGCCCTCCTCGCCGACCACCGTGTCCCAGCCGTCCGGCTGGGCCCGGACCCAGTCCGCCAACCCGGCGGCGGTGGCGGCGGCGAACAGCGCGTCCTCGTCCGCCTCCGGTCGGCCGAGCAGCATGTTCTCCCGAACGGTGGCGTGGAAGACGTACGCCTCGGCGAGCAGCCCGCCGACGAGGTGGGGCAGTTCCTCGGGCGGGTACGCCGACACGTCCCGCCCGTCCAGGGTGACCCGACCGGCGGTGGGCGTCATCGCGCCGGTCAGCACGGCGGCCAGGGTGCTCTTGCCCGCGCCGCTCGGGCCGACGACGGCGACCCGGCATCCGGGTGGCAGGTCGAGGTCGAATCCGTCGAGCGCCGCGGGAGCACCGTTGCGGTACCGGACGGTCACCGCCTCGAACCGGACCGTCGGAGCCGGAGCGGTGTGCTGCGGGCCGACGGACGTCTCGGCGGTCGTGGGTGGGACGGCCTCGGCCGCCGGTAGCCCGGTCCGGGGGCCGGTGTCTTCGGCGGTCAGGAGTTGGGCGACGCGCGCCAGGCCGGACCGCAGCCCGGTCCACTGGCGGGCGGCGCCGACCAGCGCGAGGGCGATCTCCACGGCGGCCAGGGTGCCGACTGCCAGGACACCCACCAGCACCCCGTCGACTCCGGCGTTGAGGGCCACGAAGACCACCGTGCCGGCGGTGAGCCCGGCGACCAGCACCCCGACCGCGTCGACGGCGAAGCCGAGCGCCGCGAGCCGTCGCTCCAGCCGGGCCAACCGGCGGGTCCGTCGGTCGGCCGCCGCCAGCGCCTGTGCGGTCGCGCCGAAGGCGGCCAGGTCGGCCGCACCGTGGGTCAGGTCGATCGCGTCGGTGGCGAGCGCACCGCGCAGTGGGGCCACCTCGGCGCCGGCCCGTCGGGTCAGCGCGGTCGCCAGCGCCGGCAGGGCCACGGCGGCGACCAGCAGCCCGGCGGCGAGGGCGAGGGCGGCCGGCAGCGAGACCAGCGCGGTCAGCCCGACGGCCAGTACGCTCACCAGCCCGGCGGCGGTCGCGGGCACGACCACCCGCAGCAGCAGGTCCTGCACCGCGTCCACGTCCGAGACCAACCGGCTCAGCGCGTCCCCGCTGCGCGGCGGGTCACCGCGTCGGGCCGCCAGGGTGCCGAAGACCCGGGCTCGGACATCGGTGACCAGGCGCAGCACCGCGTCGTGCCCGGCCAGGCGTTCGGTGTAGCGCAGGACGCCCCGGCCCACCGCCAACGCCCGTACCGCCACGATCGCGACGGTGAGCCGATCCAGCGGGGGTTGCCCGGCGGCGGTCATCAGCAGCCAGGTCGCGGTCGCCATCAGGGCCAGCCCGGCGAACTCGGTGGCCGAGGCGAGCAGCCCGGCGCCGATCAGGCGCGTCAGGTACGGCCGGGCCAGCCGCAACACGGTCAGCTCGGGTGGGCGTACGCCGCTCATCGCCGCACCTCGCGCCGCTCGGGGTCACGACGAGGCACCACCGCACCTCGCTCACTCATTGGCGCTCCCGACGGGTGCCGGAGTCAGTTCGGTGACCTGCCCGTCCTCGACCCGCAGGATGCGGTCGACGTCGGTGAGCAGTGCGGGTCGGTGGGCCACCAGGAGTGCGGTACGGCCGGCGACCAGCTGCCGGGTGGCGGACAGCACCGCTGCCTCGGCGGCGGTGTCGAGCCGCGCGGTCGGCTCGTCGAGCAGGACCACCGGCGCGTCCCGCAGGAATGCCCGCGCCAGCGCCACCCGTTGCCGTTGCCCGCTGGACAGGCCGTGCCCCCGCTCGCCGAGCGTGGTCTCCAGACCGTCGGGCAGGGCGGCGACCACCTCGTCCAGCGCGGCGGCACGGATCGCGGCGGCGAGGGCGGCAGGGGTGGCATCGGGAGCGCCGAGCCGGATGTTGTCGGCCAGCGACGCGGCGAACAGGTGGGCCCGCTGCGGCACCCAGGCCACCTCCCGCCGCCAGGCGTCCAGGTCGGCGTCGGCCAGGTCGACCCCGCCGACGGTGACCCGACCCTCGGTCGGGCTGACGAAGCCGAGAAGCACGTTGAGCAGCGTGCTCTTACCGGTGCCGCTCGGTCCGATGATCGCGATGCGCTCGCCGGGGCGGATGGTCAGTGACACGTCGCGCAGCGCGACGGTGCGCTCGTAGGCGACGGTCACCGACTCGAAACGGATCTCGGCGCGTCCGTCCGGTCGCGGGCCCGCCTCGCCCGCGACGCCCTGCGAGGCGAGGTCCGCCGCCGCGCCCGTCGACGGCGGGGGCGCCGAACCGGAGAGGGTGAGCGCCTCGTCCAACGCGGTGAGCCCTTCCATGCTGGCGTGGAAGCGGCTGCCGGCCGCCCGCAACGGCAGGTACGCCTCCGGGGTCAGCAGCAGCACCAGCAGCGCGGTCTGCAACGCCAACCCGCCGTCGAGCAACCGGATGCCGACCGGGACGGCGACCAGGGCCACCGAGAGGGTGGCGACGAGTTCCAGCACCAGCGCGGAGAGGAAGGCGATCCGCAGCGTCTTCATGGTGGCGGTCCGGTGGCCGTCGGCCATCCGTCGTACCGCGTCGGTCTGCGCCCGCGCCCGGCCGAACGCCCGCAGCGTGGGCAGACCGGCGACCATGTCCAGGAAGTGCCCGCCGAGGAGGGACAGCCGCCGCCACTGACGGTCGGTGGCTGCCTGGGCCTGCCAACCGAGCAGCGCCCCGAAGATCGGGATGAGGGGCAGCGTCAACGCGATGATCACCGCCGAGCTCCAGTCGGCGAGGAAGATCCGGCCGAGCACCGCCACCGGCACGGTGACGCTGAGCACGAGCTGCGGCAGGTATCCGGTGAAGTAGGCGTCGAGCGCGTCCAGGCCCCGACCCGCGAGGGTGGCCAGCTGCCCGGCCCGCTGACCGGCGACCCAGCCGGGCCCGTGCCGGGCGACCGCGCCCAGCAGCTCGCTCCGCAGGGCCGCCTTGACCGTGGCGGCCGCCCGCGCGGACACCGCGCCCTGGGCCCAGACCACCAGCGCGCGGGCCGCGACGGCGATCAGCAGACCGGCCAGCGCGGCTCGGTCCAGCCGCCCGGTGAAGGCCGTGGCCAGCAGCGCGGCCAGCGCGGTGGCCTGCGCCACGACCAGGCCGGCGGCGAGCACGCCGAGCAGCGTGAGCAGGACGAGGTCACGGCGGGCAGCGGGAACCCGACGCAGCAGCCGCGGGTCGAAGGGGCGGCGGTTCACCAGTACACCGGTGCCCTGCCGTCGATCCGTCCCCGAAAAATCCACCAGCACATTGCCTGGAAGCCTAGTAGGGCCGGCAGCAGCGGCACCGCCAGCCAACCCAGCAGGCGTAGCGTCGGCGCGCTGGCAGCCGCGTCGGTCACGGTCAGTGACGCGTGCGGTTCCACCGTCGACACCAGCACGTACGGCCAGAGGGTCGCCCCGACCAGCAGCACCGGCAGGGCCAGGGCCGCCGAGGTGGCCGCGAAAGCCACACCGGGCCGGCGTCGCCCGAGCGCCACCCACGCCGTGAGCAGGGCCACCACCAGCAACACCGCCAGCAGTACGCCGACCATCGGGCGCTGCGCGGCAGCGCGTACCCGGTCGGAGAAGACACCGACGAGCACGGCCGCGCCGACCGCGACCAGCGCGGTGCGGAGCAGGCGGCGGGCCAGTGGCCGGAGCCGATCGCCCTCGACGGCGGGCAGCCGGAGCGTGAGGAAAGTCGCACCGTGCGCCACGGTCAGCGCCAGGACGGCCAGCCCGGCGGCGGCGGCGAACGGAGTGAACAGGTGCGTCACTCCGGCGACGTGTCCGTCGGCGTGCAGCGGCACGCCCTGAAGCAACCCGGCGAGCACCACCCCCCAGCCGAGCGCGGCGAGCAGGCTGCCGACGACGATCACCCGGTCCCATGTGGTGCGGGCCCGCATGCTCTCCGGACGGCTGCGCAACTGCACCCCGGCGGTCACCAGGATCACCCCGGCGAGCGCGGTGAGCACCGCCGGGTAGCTGCCGGCGAGCAGTTCCCCCTCGAGCACGGGGAACGCGCCGAACAGGATGCCGGCGGACGCCACCAGCCACACCTCGTTGCCGAGGAAGAACGGCCCGACCGCGTTGAGGGCGGCACGTCGGCGCGACGCGTCGGCGCCCCGGGCGAGCAGCAGGCCGACGCCGTAGTCGTAGCCGCCGAGCACCAGGTAGCCGGCGAAGAAGAGACCGAGCAGGGCATGCCAGGCGAGTTCCATCTCCGGCTCCTCAGGCGAAAGCGGGTTCGGGGCGGGCGTCGTCGGCGGGCGGCTGGGCCGGTGGTCGGCCGAGAGCGGGGTCGGCGGCACCCCGGGCGGCGTGCCGGGCGAGCAGCACCCAGTTGGTGACGGCGAGCGTGCCGAGCAGCAGGGTGAAGCCGATCAGCGAGGTGCCCATCAACCAGGGGCTGATCGGCGAGACCGCCTGGTCCACCGGCAGCAACCCGTACGCCACCCAGGGCTGGCGGCCGACCTCGCGGGCGATCCAGCCGAGGATCAGCGCCACGAACGGCAGGGGCAGGGCGAGCATCAGCAGCCAGAGCGGGAACCGGAGGCGGATGATCCAGTCCCTCCAGAGCAGTGGGACGAACAGCCAGAGCAGGCCGAGGGCGAACCCGATGAGGATCATGAAGCCGAGCCCGAAGCTGGACAGCACGGGAGGCAGGTAGTCGCCCGGACCGAAGCGGGCGGTCCATTCGGCGACCAACTCCTCGGCATGCGGGCTGGTGGCGCCGAACTTGGTCGGCTGCGCGCCGCCCACCGGGGCGAACTGGGCGAAGCCGAACCCCTGCACAAGGGTGATCGCCAGTGCGGCGGTGACCACACCGATCCGCAGCGAGCTGCGGAACAGCGCGAAATCGGGGGTACGGCGGTGCAGGTGCCAGGCGCTGATCGCCGCCACCAGCAGGCCACCGGTGAGCAGGGCGGCCGACACCACGTGCCCGAGCGCCGTCCACAGGGTCGGATTGGTCAGCAGCGCGGAGAAGTCGGTCAGGTGGGCGACGCCGTCGCGTACCTCGTAGCCGACCGGGTTCTGCAACCAGGAGTTGGCCACCATGATCCAGAACGCCGAGGCGTACGCGGTGATCGCGACCCCGTAGAGCAGGGCGAGGTGAACGCCGCGACGCAGCCGGTGCCAACCGAAGATCCACATGCCGAGGAAGGTCGACTCCAGGAAGAAGGCGACCAGCGTCTCGATCGCCAGCGGGGCGCCGAAGACGTTCCCGACGTAGCGCGACAACCCGCTCCAGTTGAGCCCGAACTGGAACTCCATCACGATGCCCGTCGCGATGCCGAGCACGTAGTTGATCACGTAGAGCTGGCCCCAGAAGCGGGTCATCCGCTCCCAGCGGTGGTTTCCGGTGACCACCCAGGCGGTCTGCATCCCGACGAGCAGCGTGACCAGGCCGAGCGTGACGGCCACGAAGAGGAAGTGGACCGAGGCGGTCGTGGCGAACTGCAGGCGAGCGAGGAGCAGGGTGTCCATGGCGGCCTCTCCCGAGACGGTGATCAATTCAGATAGGGAGACTACACGTAGAGACGCTACATATAGGTCCGGGAAGTGGCTGGAGCGGCAGGATCAGGGTCAGTTCAGGGTTGTCAGCTGAGGAACAGCAGGATCGGCAGCGCGGCGACGTGCACGGTCACGGTCAGGGCGACGGCACCGAGCAGGCGCGGTGGGCGCTCGGCGACCAGCAACCGCTGCACCCGTACGTCCAGGTCCCGGTCGCCGATGCCGAGCGTGCCGGCCGGGGTGATCTGGTGCCCGGCGGCGGCGAACCGGCGCAACGCACCGGCCAGCGGAGCTTCCGCGTGCACCTGCCGGGCCTTGTCGTCGGCGCGCATCTCGACCAGCAGAGACACCCGCTCGTGTGCCTCGCGGACCCAACGGAACCACGGCAGCGCTCGGCGGAGCGCGGTGAACGGCAGCAGCACCAGGTCGTGCCGCTCCTGCGCGTGCGCCCGCTCGTGGGTCAGCACCGCCTCCAGTTCCGCCCGGTCCAGCAGGCTGAGGGTGCCGGCAGTGACCACCACCCGGGGCTTCACCCCCGGCAGGCAGTACGCGGCCGTGCCCGGGTGGTCGAGCACCAGCGCGCCGGGCACGGTCGGATCCCGTCGGGCGACCAGGGTGAGCAGGTCCCGGTGTCGGCGCTGGGCGCGTACCGCGCCGTGGACGCTGCGTACCGTCGTGGTCAGCAGCACCGCCCCGATGCCGAAACCGACGCCGACCAGCCCGAGGTGCACGGGGCCGAGGTCGGCGGGCAGGACGCCGTGCCGGAGATCGTCCGCCAGCGCGAGCAGGGCCCGGCCGGTGCCCTGCTGGTACGGGCCGAGACCCAACGCGATCGGGATGCCGATCGCGGAGAGACCGGCCCCCAGGCCGATCGCCTGCCAGCAGACGATCGCCACCCGAGGGCTGCGCCATGTCCAGGTGGAACGGGCCAGCACCTGGGCGATCAGCCAGCACGCCACCATCGAGCCGGCGAAGTGCAGGGAGTACGCCACGATGCCGTCCCTACCGCTCCACGGCCTCGTCGGCCCGGCCGGCACGCGATGCCCGGTCGGTCGGCGGGGACTCGACCCGGTCGGTGAGCCCACCACCGGGGCCCTCCGTCGGCCCGGACGGTGCCATCCCGGCCTCCGCCGAGAGTGCGGCACGCAGCACGTCGGCCTCGGTGCCGGTGACCGAGCGGGCGAACCGGACCAGCGCCGCGTCCCGACTGCCGCCCAGGTCGAGCGCGTCGAGCATGAGTTGGGCGATGTACGCCTCGCGGCTGGCCGAGGCGCGGTAACGCCACGCTCGGCCCTCCCGTCGGCGCTGCACCATGTCCTTACCGGCCAGCCGGTCCAGCACGGTCATCACCGTCGTGTACGCCAACTCCCGCCCGTCCAGGGCGTCGGCCACCTCGCGCACGGTGATCCCATCCGACGTGGCGGGAACGGAGTCCCACAGCACGTCCATCACCGCACGCTCAAGATCCCCCAGCCGAGTCACCCCTGAATCCTACCCCCCGTAGTAGAACCACCCCCAACCCGGCTGAGGCAGCAACATCGGCGATGTTGCTGCCTCGACACCCACTCGACCCAGCAACTTCCGAGAAGTTGTCCGGATCTTGCGGGGGGTCAGGCGCCCTTGGGGTGCCAGACGGTCTTCGTCTCCAGCAGGGCGGTCATGCGGGTCAGGCCGGGGTCGGCCGACCAGTCGTGATCCGTCGGCACCGGGCGGAGCACCCGCTTGAGGTTCTCCGCCGCCTTGACCTCGAGGTCGGCGGCGACCTCCGGGTCGGTCACCCCGGTCAGGTCGATGGCATTGACGTCCATGTGGGCGGCCAGCGTCGGCACGGTCTCCGACAGGCGACCGGTGAGGATGTTGACCACCCCGCCCGGCAGGTCCGAGGTGGCCAGCACCTCGGCCAGGGTCACCGCGGCCAAGGGTGCCGACGGAGAGGCGGCCACCACCACCGTGTTGCCGGTGACGATCGCCGGCGCGATCACGCTGACCAGCCCGAGCAGCGCCGGTGTCTCGGGGGCCACCACCGCCACCACGCCCGTCGGCTCGGGCGACGACAGGTTGAAGTACGGCCCGGCGACCGGGTTCGCGCCGCCGTACACCTGGGGGAGCTTGTCCGACCAGCCCGCGTACCAGACCCAGCGGTCGGTCGCCGCGTCCACCTCGTCGGCCGGTACGCCGAGCCCGACGAACTGCTCGCGTCGGCCTTCCAACATCTCCGCGACCCGGTAGAGGATCTGCCCACGGTTGTACGCGGTGGCCCCGGCCCAGCCCTTCACGGCCGCCCGGGCGGCCACCACGGCGTCCCGCGCGTCCTTGCGCGAGGCCAGCGACACGTTGGAGTCCTGCACGAGATACGACCGTCCCGACTCGCTGCGCGGGAACTTCCCGCCGATGAAGAGTTTGTACGTCTTGCGTACCGCGACGCGCTCAGACATTGAGGTACGCCTCCAGCCCGTGCCGGCCGCCCTCGCGACCGTAGCCCGACTCCTTGTAGCCGCCGAACGGCGAGGTCGGGTCGAACTTGTTGAACGTGTTGGCCCAGACCACACCGGCGCGCAGCCGGTCGGCCATCCACAGGATCCGGGAACCCTTCTCGGTCCAGATCCCGGCGGACAGCCCGTACGGCGTGTTGTTGGCCTTCTCCACCGCCTCGGCCGGGGTGCGGAAGGTCAGCACGGACAGCACCGGGCCGAAGATCTCCTCGCGGGCGATCCGGTGCGCCTGGGTGACCCCGGTGAAGATGGTCGGCGCGAACCAGAAGCCACGGTCGGGCAGTTCGCACGGCGGCGACCAGCGCTCGGCGCCCTCGGCCGACCCGGCGTCGGACAGCTCCTTGATCCGGGCCAGCTGGGCCGCCGAGTTGATCGCACCGATGTCGGTGTTCTTGTCCAGCGGGTCACCGACCCGCAGCTGGGCCATCCGCCGCTTGAGGGACTCCAGCACCCGGTCGGCGACGGACTCCTGGATCAGCAGTCGGGAACCGGCGCAGCAGACGTGCCCCTGGTTGAAGAAGATGCCGTTGACGATGCCCTCGACCGCCTGGTCGACCGGGGCGTCGTCGAACACGATGTTGGCGGCCTTGCCGCCGAGTTCCAGGGTGAGCTTCTTGCGGCTGCCGGCGACCGCTCGGGCGATGGCCCGGCCGACGTCGGTCGAGCCGGTGAAGGCGACCTTGTCCACGCCGTCGTGCTCGACCAGCGCCCGGCCGGTCTCACCGGCCCCGGTGACGATGTTGACCACACCGGCCGGCAGGTCGGCCTGCTGGCAGATCTCGGCGAAGAGCAGCGCGGTCAGCGGCGTGGTCTCGGCCGGCTTCAACACCACCGTGTTGCCGGCGGCCAGCGCCGGGGCGATCTTCCAGGCCAGCATCAGCAGCGGGAAGTTCCACGGGATGACCTGACCGGCGACGCCGATCGGCTTCGGGTCGGGGCCGAACCCCGCGTGCGGCAGCTTGTCGGCCCAACCGGCGTAGTAGAAGAAGTGCGCGGCGACCAGCGGCAGGTCGACGTCGCGGGACTCCTTGATCGGCTTGCCGTTGTCGAGGGACTCCAGCACGGCGAGTTCGCGCGAGCGCTCCTGGATGATCCGGGCGATGCGGAACAGGTACTTGGCCCGGTCCCGGCCGGGCATCGGACCCCAGACCTTCTCGTACGCCCGGCGGGCCGCCCGGACGGCGCGGTCCACGTCCTGCGCGCCACCCTCGGCGACCTCGGCCAGCACCTCCTCGGAGGCCGGGTTGATCGACTTGAAACCGGACCCGTCGGCCGGGTCGACGAACTTCCCGTCGATGAAGAGCCCGTACGAGGGCTTGAGGTCTACCACCGAGCGCGACTCGGGGGCGGGTGCGTATTCGAACATCGCGGTCAGTCCAGGGTGAAGTAGTCGGGGCCGGCGTACACGCCGGTCGTCAGCTTGGTGCGCTGCATGAGCAGGTCGTTCAGCAGGCTGGACGCGCCGAAGCGGAACCAGTCCGGGTGCAGCCAGTCCGGGCCGACGACCTCGTTGACCATGACCAGGTACTTGATCGCGTCCTTGGTGGTCCGGATGCCGCCGGCCGGCTTCACGCCGACCTGCCGCCCGGTGGCGGCCCGGAAGTCGCGTACCGCCTCCAACATCACCAGGGTCACCGGCAACGTGGCGGCGACCGGGACCTTGCCGGTGGAGGTCTTGATGAAGTCGCCGCCCGCGAGCATCGCCAACCAGGAGGCACGGCGGACGTTGTCGTAGGTGGCCAGCTCGCCGGTCTCCAGGATCACCTTGAGGTGCGCGTCCCCGCAGGCCTGCTTGGTGGCGACGATCTCGTCGTACACCTCCGAGTAGCGGCCGGCCAGGAAGGCGCCCCGGTTGATGACCATGTCGATCTCGTCGGCTCCCGCCTCGACGGCGGCGCGGGTGTCGGCGAGTTTGATCTCCAGCGGCGCCTGGCCCGACGGGAACGACGTGGCCACGCTGGCCAGGTGCACGGCGCTGCCACGCAACACGTCGGCCACGTGGGGGACCATCGAGGGGTAGACGCAGACCGCGCCGACGTGCGGGCAGGACGGGTCGGCCGGGTCGGGCCGCAGTGCCTTGGCGGCGAGCGCCCGCACCTTGCCCGGCGTGTCCGCGCCTTCCAACGTCGTCAGGTCGACCATGCTGATGGCGAGGTCGATCGCCTGGGCCTTGGCGGTGGTCTTGATGGATCGGGTGCCGAGTTGGGCTGCCCGCTGCTCCGCGCCGACCTGGTCCACGCCCGGTAGGCCGTGCAGGAAGGTCCGCAGAGCGGTTTCGGATCGTCCCAGCTCGGAGAGGTCCGAGCGGGCCGACGTCGCTGTCGCCGTCATGCCTGGAAGTCTACGCAGGTTCACGCCGCGTGATCTTGGTCACCGCAGGCTCGGGTGCTCAGGGGTGAACGACATCGCTGGTCGCGCCGGGGTCGGCAAGCTGCCACCCGGAGGCAGGTAGGTTGACCGATCGTGGACGTACTCGTCATTGACCACCCGCTCGCCCAGTCCAGGCTGACCGCCATGCGGGACGAACGCACCGATTCCTCCTCGTTCCGGGCCGCGCTGCACGAACTCACCACCATGCTGGTGTACGAGGCGGCGCGCTCCTTCCCAGTGGAGACGTACCCGGTGCAGACGCCGGTGACCGCCACCGACGGCACCCGGCTGGCCAACCCGCCGCTGCTGGTGCCGGTGCTGCGGGCGGGCCTCGGCATGGCCGACGCCGCGCTGGGGCTGCTGCCCGAGTCCTCGATGGGCTTCGTCGGGCTCGCCCGCGACGAGGAGACATTCGAGCCGCGCGCCTACATGGAGTCGCTGCCCCGGGACCTCTCCGGCCTGCCGGTGCTGGTCCTCGACCCGATGCTGGCTACCGGTGGCTCGCTGGAGCACTGCTGTCGGCTGCTCGCCGAGCGCGGCTGCACCGACATCACCGTGCTCTGCGTGCTCGCCGCACCGGCCGGCATCGAGCGGCTGGAGCGTTCCGGGCTGCCGCTGCGCCTGGTCACCGCCGCCATCGACGACGGCCTCAACGACAGCATGTTCATCGTGCCGGGCCTCGGTGACGCCGGTGACCGGCAGTTCGGCGGCATGCCCCGCTTCTGAGCGCGGTTTGTGCTGCGGGCGGTGGTGTCCAGCGGCTAGCGTCTCGGGCCATGACTGGTGTTCCGCTCGCCGAGGAACTACTCCTGCTCGCGTACGACGACGAGACCGGTAAGGCGACCCTGCCGCGGATCAGTCTCGACCTGGGGATGGCCGCCGCCGTCCTGATCGAGTTGGCCCTGGCGGGTCGGATCGCGTACGTCGACGGGGCCCTGCGGGCGGTGGATCCGACGCCGACCGGGGAGCCGGTCGTCGACGCGGTGCTGGCGAAGATCGCGGCGGACCCGCCACACAGCCCCTCGTCCTGGGTGCAGCGACTACGCCACGGCCTCCGCGACAGGATCCTCGGCGACCTCTGCGAGCAGGGTGTCGTCCGTGACGTCGACGAGACGGAGTTGGGCTTCATCCACGTGCACCGGTACCCGGTGGTGGACCCGTCGGTGGAGGAGGAGACCCGGCAGCGGCTCGCCGTGGCGCTCACCGGTGCCCCTCCGGACGAGCGCACCGCCGCTCTCGCGACCCTGGTCGCCGTGCTCCGGATGGAGTCGGCGCTCGGCGTCACCGGCGAGGACGCCGACGCCGCCCGCGACCGGCTGGAGGAGATCGCCAGCGGGGCCGGCTTCTCCGGCCAGGTCAGCCTGGACGACTCGGTGGTCCGTCCCTCGGTCGCCCTGGTGGTGGCCGCGCTGGGCCGCGCCGTCGAACACGCCCTGGGCCCCCGCCCCTGATCCACCCGCACCTCTGCTCCCGCCCCGTTGATCGGCTGGGCGGTGTTAGTAGGGGGCCCTTCCTATACCGCAGGCGTTAACAAGGTGCCCTTCCTTACATGCCGAGGGCGGCGGCGGTTTCGGTGCGGAGCGCCGAAACCGCCGCCGCCGCGCGGGTGCGGGCCGCGACGATGTCACCGTCGGCGACCGGCTCCACCACTTCGAGGTACGCCTTGAGCTTCGGTTCAGTGCCGGACGGCCGGATCACCACCCGTGCCGTCTCGGTACGCAGGATCACCACGTCCGCCTCGGGCAGCAGGTCCTGTGCCTCGGTGACCGGCTGACCGAGCAGGCTGCCCGGGGTGGCCGCGCGGATCCGGGCCATCGCGTCGGCGATCAGGCGCAGGTCGTCGACGCGTACCGAGAGCTGGTCGGTGTGGTGCACGCCGAACTCGGCGGCCAGCTCGTCCAGCCGGTCGGTGAGCGTGCGGCCCGCTGCCCTGAGGCCGGCGGCCAGCTCGGCCACGGTCAGCGCGGCGGTGATGCCGTCCTTGTCGCGTACGTGGTCCGGGGCGACGCAGTAGCCGAGCGCCTCCTCGTAGCCGAACACCAGCGGCGTGGATCCGTCCCCGGCCCGCACGATCCACTTGAACCCGGTGAGCGTCTCCCCGTACGGCAGGCCACGCGCGGCGCACATCGCCCGCAGCAGTGACGAGGAGACGATGGTGGTGGCGTAGAGGCCACGCACGCCGCGCCGCATCAGGTGGTCGGCGAGCAGCACACCCACCTCGTCCCCGCGCAGCATCCGCCAACCCGGACCGTCCTGCACCGCGACGGCACAGCGGTCGGCGTCGGGGTCGTTGGCGATGGCCAGGCCCGCTCCGGTGCGTTCGGCGAGCGCGACCAGCCGGTCCACCGCGCCCGGCTCCTCCGGGTTGGGGAAGCTGACCGTCGGGAAGTCCGGATCCGGTTCGGCCTGGTCGGGTACCACGCCGGGCACCGGAAAACCGGCGGCGGCGAAGGCGGCGGTCAGCACCGTCGCCCCGACGCCGTGCAGCGGGGTGTACGCCACGGTCAGGTCCCGGGGGCCACCCGGTGCCACCACTTCCTTCGCCCGGGTCACGTACGCGGCGACCAGATCGTCACCGAGCACCTGGCCGGCGGGGCCGAGCGGGACCTGCGCCAGCGGGCCGACCGCGCGGATGGCGGCCTCGATACCGGCGTCGGCCGGCGGCACGATCTGCGCCCCGGCGCCCAGCTCTCCGCCCAGCTCGGCACCGAGGTAGACCTTGTAGCCGTTGTCCTGCGGCGGGTTGTGACTGGCGGTCACCATCACCCCGGCCACGGCCGACAGGTGTCGCACCGCGTAGGCCAACACCGGGGTGGGCAGCGGGCGGGGCAGCAGCAGGGCAGGGCGTCCCGCCCCGGTGGCCACCTGGGCGGTGCGTTCGGCGAACTCGCGGGAGCCGCGCCGGGCGTCGTACCCGATCACCAGCGGGCCGGTGCCACCCTGGGCGGCGAGCCACGCGATCAGCCCGGCGGCGGCCTGGGTGACCACCGCGAGGTTCATGCCGTTGGGGCCGGCACGCAGCGGCCCGCGCAGCCCGGCGGTGCCGAAGGTCAGCGGCCCGGCGAACCGGTCCGCCAGCTCCGCCGCGCTCTCCGGCAGCCGGTCGAGCACCGCCCGCAGCTCCGCCCGGCTGGCCGGGTCAGGGTCGTCGGCGAGCCAGCGTTCGGCCCGCTCGCGGATGGTGTCAAGGTCAGTGTGCTCCGCCGCCATGCCTCTTGATAGCACGGCGGCGGATCACCACGGGCGTGCGCCCCGACTCAGCCGGCCGCCGTGAGCTGGAACGACTTGAGCATCTCCGCGTAGATCGGCTTGCTCTCCTCGAAGCGGGCGTCGGTCGAGGTCAGGTAGAACGAGTAGATCCGGCCGTCGTGGGCTACGCCGTGCCAGATGCCGTGCCGCATGGTGTCACCCTCGCCACAGGTGTACTCGAACTCGGCCGACGGCTTGCCGACCAGCTCCTTCTCGGCCATGGCGAGTTGGGTGTACGGCTTGGCGCACGACTTCGACTTGGTCCTGAGCCCGTTCTCCGCGATCTCCGCCCAGCGGCTCGACGTGCCGCTGAACGGCTCGTTGAGGATCCGCACCCGACGGCCGCTGTCCTCCGGGTCGGTGTAGTCGATGTAGACGGCACCGGCGGGCGCGGCCCGCTTCCAGCCCTTGGGCACCATCATCCGCACCCCGCGCGCCGAGTGCTCCTGCATCTCAAGGCTCGGCCCCTCCTCGGCCGAGTTGGACGGCTCGGCGATCGGTGGGGTGGGTGTCTCGTCGCCACCGCTGGCGAAGGCCACGATGCCGAGCAGCAGGAGCACCGCGAGGCCACCGGCCGCCGCGAGCTGGGCCTTGCGCGGCCAGCCCTTCACGGTGTCGATCGCCCGGACCCCGGCGGCCTTCGCCCGGTCGACCGGGCTGCCGCCGTTGGCGGCGGGGGTCGGGGTGCCGTACGGCTGGTGGGGTGCGGCCGGCCACTGGGCTCCGCCGTAACCGCCGCCGATCCGCTGCGTCGCCTCGGGCTGGGAGCCGTAGCCACCGAGCTGCTGAGTGGCGTCAGGGCTGGCACCGTAGCCGCCGACCCGCTGGGTGGCGTCGGGCTGGGAGCCGTAGCCGAACACCTCCGGTCCGACCCGTTGGGTGCTGTCCGCGTCGATGCGCTGCGTCGCCTCGGCGCCGCCGTAGGTGCGCCCTGCGGGCGGGGACGCCGCAGCGCCACGCGGTGCCGGTCGGGCCAGGGCGTCGGCGCTGGTGTCCTCCATCGCGGTGGCACCGGCGACAGCGGTCTGGCTGGGGCGCTCGCCTCGGCGTAGCGCGGCCAGCCGGTCGGTCAGCGACTCGCCGGGGCCGAGCATGGCCCGGCCGCCGATCTGGCCGGACGGGGTCGGCGCCGCCGGGGCAGCCGGCGCGCTGATCGGTGTGGGCTGTGGCACCGGCATCACGGAGTACTGGTCGGTCATCGAGTTGACCCCGGCAGAGCTGCTGCTCAGCGGGCCGGCCAGCAGCTCGCGCAGCATGGCGCGGGCGGTGTGCACGTCGAGTCGACGGGCCGGATCCTTCTCCAGCAGACCCATCAGCACGCGGGTGAGCGGGCCGCTGCGTTGTGGTGGGGCGGGCGGATCCTCGACCACGGCGTGCATGGTCTCGATCGGGTCGCCCCGGTCGAACGGCGGCCGGCCCTCCACGGCGGTGTACAGCGTCACGCCGAGGGAGAACAGGTCGCTGGGCGGGCCGAACTCCTGCCCCATGGCCCGCTCGGGCGAGATGAAGTGCGGTGAGCCCAGCACCATCCCGGGGGTGGTGAGCTGCACGTCGGTGGGCATCCGGGCGACCCCGAAGTCGGTCAGCACGCAGCGACCGTCCGAGCAGATCAGCACGTTGGCCGGCTTGACGTCGCGGTGAAGCACCCCGATCGCGTGCGCCACCTCAAGCGCGCCGAGCAGCGCAATGCCGATCTTGGCAACCACGCGCTGGGCGATCGGCCCGTCCTCGATGACCATGTCGGCGAGGCTGCGGGCGTCCAGCAGCTCCATCACGATCCACGGCCGACCGGCCTCGGTGACCACGTCGTACACCTGGACCACGGCAGGGTGGGCGATGGCGGCGGCGGCCCGGGCCTCACGCAGGGTGCGTTCGTACATCGCGTCGCGGTCGCTCGGTGCCAGGCCGGGAGGAAGGACGACCTCCTTGACCGCGACGTCGCGGCGCAGAAGTGTGTCTGTGGCCCGCCAGACCGTACCCATGCCGCCGTTGCCCACCGCGGAGCGCAGCGAGTACCGCTCACCGATGACGGTGCCGGGTGTCGCGCGTCCGTTGGTGGGAGTGCTGACTGGTCCGCCGCTCCACGTCGGGATCTGAGTCACAGAAAAGCCACCGGGGGAAGTCGAGAGGGCTGGGACACAACCCCCCTATCTTGCTGGTTCAGACGCCCGATGCGAAAGCCGGCGCGGCGGACGTTTCAGTTACTCGACGGTACGTGAGCGGACACTCACCTGTTGTCGCGGCAGGTGTGATGGTGTGCGCTATCCCTCACCCGACGCCTGGCCCGCGCGTCCTACCATCCGGTGATGAGCGAACGGCGGTCAAGCGAGTCCGGTTTCCCGATCAAGGGCGTCTACACGCCCGCCGATCTACCTGACGACCTGGACTCCCGGCTCGGCGCGCCGGGCGAGTTCCCGTACACCCGTGGGGTCTACCCCACCATGTACACCTCCCGTCCGTGGACCATGCGCCAGTACGCGGGCTTCGGTACCGCCACCGAGTCCAACGCGCGCTACCACCAGTTGTTGCGGGCCGGCACCATGGGCCTGTCGGTCGCCTTCGACCTGCCCACCCAGATGGGGTACGACTCCGACGACCCGATCGCGCACGGCGAGGTGGGCAAGGTCGGGGTGGCCATCGACTCCATCGAGGACATGCGGCTGCTGTTCGACGGCATCCCGCTGGACAAGGTCTCCACCTCGATGACGATCAACGCGCCCGGCTCGGTGCTGCTGCTGCTCTACCAACTCGTCGCCGAGGAGAACGGGGTGCCGGGTTCGGCGCTCAACGGCACCATCCAGAACGACATCCTCAAGGAGTACATCGCCCGGGGGACGTACATCTTCCCGCCGAAGCCCTCGCTGCGGCTGGTCGCCGACACCTTCGGCTACTGCCGTACCGAGGTGCCGAAGTGGAACACCATCTCCATCTCCGGCTACCACATGGCCGAGGCCGGCGCCTCGCCCGTGCAGGAGATCGCGTTCACGCTGGCCAACGGCGTGGAGTACGTCCGGGCGGCGATCGACGCCGGGCTGGCCGTGGACGACTTCGCCCCCCGCCTGTCGTTCTTCTTCGTCGCCCGCACCACCCTGCTCGAAGAGGTGGCGAAGTTCCGGGCGGCCCGGCGGATCTGGGCCCGCCTCATGCGCGACGAGTTCGGGGCGAAGAACCCGAAGTCGATGATGTTGCGCTTCCACACCCAGACCGCGGGTGTGCAGTTGACCGCCCAGCAGCCCGAGGTGAACCTGGTCCGGGTCGCCGTGCAGGGGCTCGGCGCGGTGCTCGGCGGCACCCAGTCGCTGCACACCAACAGCTTCGACGAGGCGATCGCGCTGCCCACCGAGAAGGCGGCCCGGCTGGCGCTGCGTACCCAGCAGGTGCTGGCGTACGAGACGGATCTCACCGCCACGGTCGACCCGTTCGCCGGCTCGTACGTGGTGGAGGCGATGACCGCCGAGATCGAGGCGGCGGCCGACGCGCTGATGGCCCGGGTCTTCGAGCACGGGTCGGCGGTGGACGCGATCGAGGCGGGCTTCCAGAAGCGCGAGATCGAGCAGTCCGCGTACCGGATCGCACAGGAGATCGACTCGGGTGAGCGGGTGGTGGTCGGGCTCAACCGGTTCACCATCGACGCCGAGGAGCCGTACGAGCCGCTGCGGGTCGACCCGGCGATCGAGGCGGCGCAGGCGGAGCGGCTGGCGAAGCTGCGGGCCGAGCGTGACTCGGCGGCGGTGGAACGGGCCCTGGCCGAGCTGCGGGAGACCGCCTCGGGCACCGGGAACGTGCTGCACCCGATGAAGACGGCACTGCGCGAGCGGGCCACCGTCGGCGAGGTGTGTGGGGCGTTGCGCGAGGTGTGGGGCCGCTACCAGCCCACCGACCGATTCTGACCTCGACCACCGATCGTTTCGCCCCCGCGAAGCGTCGGTGGTTGGGTGGTTCGTCGCTCAGCGTGTCGGATGGCCCGGTCCCGGGTACTCCTCCTCCGATGATCAGACGGACGCACATGGTGTGCGGTCGAAGGGCCTGTGCGCATGTGAACGTTCGCGGGTGCCCGTTGCCGGGAGTGGTCGGGTAATTGTCGTAACGTCAGTTCACTGGCGCGACTAATGCGACAATTCGGAACGAGGACGATAGTTCCGAAGAGATTCTCGGCACCGTAGGCGCGATTACGCGTTGTAGGAGGTGAGGGGTGGATGACGGCGTTCGACCGCGATCTACCTGCTGTACCGCTCACCTGCGGACGCTCTCAGCAGGGCATACGTGACGCTGCGCGGTCTGATCATCACCGGAACGAGGTTGCGCAGAGTCACCGTCGGGGGTCTACGCTGTCTGCTGTTCCCGATGATCCATCCATTTCTAGTGATCGAAGAGAATTCGACGTGACGAGTGCGTTGACGATGCCGTCCGGTCACCATCTGGCGCCGTCCTGGCCGGATGCGCCGACCGGTACCCAGCCCCTGCCCTTCGAGTTGGATCACCTGCTCGCCCTCCGGGTACCGGGACTGATCGCCACACGCCGTCACATTCACTCGCACCCGGAGCTGTCCGGCACGGAGTTCGAGACCGCCGCCCTGATCGCGCGGGAACTCTCCCTGGCCGGGTTGCAGCCGCGACTGCTGCCCAAGGGCAACGGGGTGATCTGCGACATCGACGGCCGACCGGACGGTCCCGTGATCGCGCTGCGCGCCGACATCGACGCGCTGCCGCTGACCGACGTCAAGGACGTGCCGTACCGCTCCACCGTCGACGGGGTCTGCCACGCCTGCGGGCACGACGTGCACACCACGATCATGTTGGGCGTCGGCATGTTGCTCGCGCAGCTGGCCGACCTGGGCGAGCTGCCCGGCCGGGTCCGGCTGATCTTCCAGCCCGCCGAGGAGATCCTGCCCTGCGGCTCGCTGGAGGTGATCGAGGCCGGCGGCCTCGACGACGTGGTGCAGATCTTCGCGCTGCACTGCGACCCGAACCTGCCGGTCGGTCGGGTGGGCCTGCGGGTCGGCCCGATCACCGCCGCCGCCGACAACGTCACCGTGCGGCTCACCGGGCCGGGCGGCCACACCGCCCGCCCGCACCTGACGGTGGACCTGGTCGACGCGCTCGGCCGGCTGATCACCGAGGTTCCGGCCCTGGTCAGCCGTCGGGTGCCGGCGAATAGCGGTCTGTTGCTGGTCTTCGGTCACGCCTCAGCCGGCACCCGGTACAACGTCATCCCGTCCGAGGCGTCCGCCTCCGGCACGCTGCGGGTGATGGACCGCGACGCCTGGGAACAGGCTCCCAAGATCGTGTCGCAGGTGGTCCGGGACGTGATCGCACCGACCGGTGCCACCGTCGACCTGGAGTACCTGCGTGGTCGTCCGCCGGTCTGCAACGACGCGCGGGCGATCGGGGTACTGAACGCGGCCACCGCCGCCGCGCTCGGCCCGGAGGGCGTCGCGGAGACCCCGCAGAGCATGGGCGGTGAGGACTTCTCCTGGTACCTGGAGTACGTCCCCGGCGCTCTCGCCCGACTCGGGGTCGGCCGCTCCGGGCCGAACGTCGACCTGCACCGGGCGTCGTTCGATGTGGACGAACGAGCCATCCCGGTGGGCGTACGAGTCATGGTGCAGACCGCGCTCCAGGCACTGACGGCGGCACGCTGACACTCGGCGGTGGTGGCGCGCCGACCGGTGCCGTCGGTCGGTTCCGGCGGCGGCGACGGACCAGCCACCACAGCGCAGCCACCGGCACGCCGAGGACCAGCAGCCACGGCAGGATCGCCCCGAGCACGGTGAGCAGGACGTTCATCGAGGCCAGGAAGACCTTCCAGCCGCCCTTGAGCCCGACCAGGAAACCGGTCTGGTTGTCCTCCTCGTCGCTGATGGTGACACCCGGACCCACCAGGGTCACGGTGATGGTGGACAACGCGGTCAGGTCGGCGAGCCGCCGCTTCTTCGCCTCCAGCGAGGCGAGGTCGGCCTCCCGCCGGCCCAGTTCGTTCTCGATGGCGACCAGGTCACTGATCGAGTCGGCCTGGGCGAGCAGCCGTCGCGCGCTCTCCACCCGGGCCCGCTGGGTGGTGATCCGGGCGTCGAGGTCGACGGTCTCCTCGGTGACGTCCTGCGTGCTGATCTCCCGGCGTTCCTGACGGCCGAGACCGGCCAGCTCCTCCACCACCGCGTGGAACCGCGGCGCCGGTACCCGCAGTTCGAGATCGGCGACCGCGTCGTCGTCGGAGCTGCGGCGTTGGTCCCCGCCGACGAAACCGCCGGCCCGGGTGGCCGCGGCGGCGGCATCCCGTGCGGCGGCATCCACATCGTCCACCTGCACCCGGATGGATCCGGTGTAGATGATGGCCCGCTGGTCGACCCGGGTGTCCGTCGCCGCACCGGCACCGCCTTGCGCGTCGGCCAGGGCGCCGCCGCCCTCCTGCGCGGCGGCACCCTCCCGCGCCACCGCGGGCGCCTCGGCCGCCGCGTGGTCGGACCCGGAGTCGCTGCCGCCGCCGCTGCCGCAACCGGCGAGCATCAGCAGCGCGGCAAGTATCGCCACCGCCGTGGTCCCACGGCGGTGGGTTCTGCCCATTCTCATCCCCGTTCCCCTTTCGACTGCCCGAGTGGGCAATGGCTCGGACGTCGCACACCACCGCCCGGGTTCCGGCAGACTGCGCTCAGGACGTCACGAATCGATATGGGAGGCATCACGATGCGGCTCACCAAGTACGCCCACTCGTGCCTGCGGATCGAGCACGACGGGGGAGTGCTGGTCATCGACCCGGGGGTGTTCAGTGATCCGGCGGAGGCGCTGGACGGGGTCGACGCCGTGCTGATCACCCACGAACATCCGGATCACCTCGACCTGGCCGCGGTGAACCAGCAGCTGGCGCGACGCCCGTTCGCCATCCACGGCCCGGCGTCGCTGGCCGGTGCCCTCGGTGACGCGGCTGACGTGCTGCGCCCGGTGGCCCCCGGGGAGTCGTTCACCGCCGCCGGGATCCCGGTACGCGCCCACGGTGGCCGGCACGCGGTCATCCACCCCGACATCCCGGTGATCGACAACCTTGGCTACCTGGTCAACGAGGTCGTCTACCACCCCGGCGACGCCCTGTTCGTCCCGGAGGACGTCGAGGTCGACACCCTCTTCGCGCCGATCCACGCGCCGTGGTCGAAGTTCTCCGAGGTGGTCGACTTCATCCGGGCGGTGGCACCACGTCGGGTCTTCGCGCTGCACGACGCCCTGCTCAACGACAACGGCTACATGGTGCTCGACCGGCAGTACACGGCGCTGTCCGGCAGCGAGTACCAGCGGTTGGAGCCGGGCACCCGGATCGACGGCTGAGCCGATGCCCGACCCCCCACCGGACCTCGTCGAGCAGCTGTACCGCACGCCGCCCGACCGGTTCGTCGCCGCCCGCGACGCCGCCGTCGCGCAGGCGCGTCGTGCCGGTGATCCGCGTACCGCCCGGGAGATCGCCCGGCTGCGTCGGCCCACCGTGGCCGCCTGGCTGGTCAACCTGCTCGCGCTGGAGCGGCCCGAGCTGGTGTCCGAGCTGGTGCAACTGGCCGAGGCGCTCCGGGAGGCCCAGCGCGAGCTGCGCGGCCCGCGACTGCGGGAACTGTCCGCACAGCGGCGGGCGGTGGTCGGTGCCCTGGTCGCCGAGGTCCGTCGGCTCGCCGCCGACGTCGAGGGTGCCCCGTCGGGCGGGAAGTTGCCGCTGGCCGAGGTCGAGGCGACGCTCAACGCCGCGCTCTCCGACGTCGAGGTGGCCGAGCAGGTGCGTTCCGGACGGCTGCTGCGGTCGGCGCACTACGCGGGGTTCGGCGAGGTGCCCCGGCCGCAGTTGCGTCTGGTGACCGGCGGCGAGGAACCGCCGCCCGCCGCGCCGGTCCGGCAGCGCCCAGCGGACCGTGGTGCGCTGCGTACCGAACAGGCGCAGCGAGCCGCACGCGCCGAACGGGCCCGGCGCCGCCAGGCGCTGGAGAAGGAACTGGACCGGGCGCGTACCGACCAGGAACGGGCCGAGGCGGACCTGGCCGGCGCGGCGGCGGCCGAACGCGACGGCGCCGCCGCGCTGGATGCCGTCGAGGCGGAGCTGGCCGAGCTGGAACGCCGCCGGGCCGTCGCCGAGCAGGAACTCAGCCGGTCCCGGCTGGCCCGCCGGGCTGCCGAACGGGCGCTGACCAGCGCGCGGCGACGTACCGGCGAAGTTGAGGCCGCAATGGAGGCGTTGGCCGCCGAGGAGGGGGATGCCGACCCCGACGGTTGACCGGCAGACTTGTCCCTCATGGACGGACCTTCGGGCGGATCCTTCATGTGCGCGGGTGTGGGCGGGGCGGGATGACGCCGGAGCAGGTCGCGACGGCGAGCAAGCCGGCGGTGCTCGCCCTCGGCGAGGCGTACACCCGATGCCCCACCACGTTGCGCCGGGCGCGGCTGCTCGGCATCTCCGGGTGGGCCTTCTACGTCGCCGGTCGAGCCGGCGCGCTCGGTGACGTACGGGCCGAGACCGTGGCCGCGGCGCTCGGCTTCATCGCCCCCGACGCCGTGGCCGACGGCTGGGACGCCGCCGTTCGCGTGGTCCGGCCGTCCGAGGTGGCCGCTGTCAGCCTCGCCGAGTGTTGTCGGTGGGGTGAGGAGGTGCTCGGTGATCTGCCCCGCCTCGACCGACTCACCGTGCTGGTGGAGCGGGCCGTGGCGGCGGCCGACGCCAGTGGGATGCCGCTGTTCGCGGCGTGGCGGGCGATGCCGTTGGACGTGCCGACCCCCGGCGCCCGGGTCGCCGCCGGCCTACGCCTGCTGCGGGAGCACTTCACCGGCGCGCACCTGGTGGCCGTACGCGCCAGCGGGATGACGCCGCTGGAGGCGGTGCTGGCGGGCCCCGAGGGAGCCAGCGGCGCGTTGGCCTGTGGGTGGCCGCCGCCCTACCCGCCGGTCGGGCCGTTGGTGCGACGGCGGCTGTGGGCCGAGGCGATGACCGACCGGCTCGTCGCGCCCGCCTTCACCGCGCTGGGCCCCGCCGAGGGCGCGGAGCTGGTCGAGTTGCTGACCACGGCACGTAGCCACGCGGAGGGCTGAGAATCCGCCCATTCTGGGATGATCCACCCGGAGCACCGGGGTCGACGCCCGGTGCCATGACGCCCGGTAGCAGACTGGAGAGGTGGAAGACGCGCTACGCCGACGCGGTGCCGGTGGGCCGGGACCGCAGCTCGATGACGTAGTCGTCCGGCGCGCCGGCCTTCTCGGCGGCGTTCGCGATCTCCGAGAGGTACCACGAGGTGGGCAGCCCGCCCTCGTAGCCGTCGAAGACGTAGACCCAGGCCGTCACGTCGCCGTCCAGCGTCGAGACGCGCACGGTCAGCTTCCGGTACGTGCCGGAGGTGACGCCCTCGATCTCGTCCAGCTGGGCCGCGTCGTAGGGGTGGATGTCGTAGAGCGCCACGAAGACCCGGTCGCCGGGCGACTCGACCACGGTGCTGACCGCGCCCTCCCAGCCGATGACGTCCTCACCGGCGAAGGTCAGGCGCCATCCCTCCAGCCAGCCGATGCCCACCATCGGCGAATGCGGGCAGTAGGCGCGCATCCGAGCAGGGTCCAGGTTCGAGCCGTAGGCGGCGTAATGACGCACGGCGATGACGATAGCCCGGCTGGCGCGTGGGGGAGAATACGACGGTGCGTGTCGGACGCGTCGGGGAGAAGAAAGTCACTGTGAGTACGGAGAAGGGGCGGTCGTGGTGAGCCGGATCGTGATCATCGGCGGGGGTCCGGCGGGCTACGAGGCGGCCCTGGTAGCGGCGCAACTGGACGCCGACGTCACCGTCGTGGAGGCGGAGGGCGCGGGCGGCGCCTGCGTGCTGTCCGACTGCGTGCCGTCGAAGACGTTCATCGCCAGCTCCGAGGTGGTGACCGGCTACCGGGACACCGAGGTGTTCGGGGTGCACTCCGACGGGCTGGAGGCGGTCACCGTCGACGCGCAGGCGGTCAACGAGCGGGTCAAGCGGCTCGCCCTGGCGCAGTCCGGCGACATCCACTCGAAGCTGGTCAAGGCCGGGGTCACCTTCGTCTCCGGGCGCGCCCGACTCGGCGAGGACACGCTCGGCCACACCCACCGGGTGATCGTCACGCCGCACGGCGAGGAGGCCGCGTACGCGATCGACGCCTCGACGGTGCTGATCGCCACCGGTGCCACGCCGCGCCAGTTGCCCACCGCACTGCCCGACGGCGAACGCATCCTGACCTGGCGACAGGTCTACGACCTGCCCGAGCTGCCGGAGCACCTGATCGTGGTCGGCTCCGGGGTGACCGGTGCCGAGTTCGCCAGCGCGTACCTCGCGATGGGCGTCGAGGTGACCCTGGTCTCCAGCCGGGACCGGGTGATGCCGCACGAGGACGCCGACGCCGCACAGGCGATCGAGCAGGTCTTCCGGGCCCGGGGCATGAGCATCCTGAACAACTCCCGCGCCGAGAGCGTCCGCCGCGTCGGTGACGGCGTCGAGGTCGAGCTCTCCGACGGGCGTACGGTGACCGGCTCCCACGCGTTGATCGCCGTCGGCTCGATCCCCAACACCGCCGAGCTGGGCCTGGCCGAGTACGGCGTCGAGTTGGCCCGGGGCGGCTACGTGACGGTGGACCGGGTCTCCCGGACCAACGTGCCGGGCATCTACGCGGCCGGTGACTGCACCGGAGTGCTGCCGCTGGCCAGCGTCGCCGCGATGCAGGGGCGGATCGCCATGTGGCACGCGCTCGGCGAGGCGGTTCGGCCGCTGCGGCTGCGTACCGTCTCCGCGAACGTCTTCACCGACCCGGAGCTGGCCACGGTCGGGGTGTCGCAGGACGAGGTGGACTCCGGCAAGGTGCCGGCGCGTCAGGTGATGCTGCCGCTGGACGGCAACGCCCGGGCGAAGATGGGCGAGATCGCGGACGGTTTCGTGAAGCTGTTCTGCCGACCGGCCAGCGGCCAGGTGATCGGTGGCGTGGTGGTGGCGCCGAAGGCCAGCGAACTGATCCTGCCGATCACGATGGCGGTGGAGAACAACCTCACCGTCAACGAACTGGCCCAGACCATCACCATCTACCCCAGCCTCTCCGGCTCGGTCACCGAGGCGGCCCGCCAGCTGATGCTCCACGAGCTGGAGTAGGCGGCGACGACGGTGAGCAGGCCCACCTCGGCGAGGGTGAGGGCTCGTTCGATCAGGCCGTAGTAGGCGCGGTCGCCGGGGTAGGCGGACCAGGCCATGGCGACGGCCAGCAGCAGGCTGGCCACGGTCAGGGCGCGCAGCCAGCGCCCGGCCCGGTCCCCGGCGGGAAGCCGGGCGGCGACCAACCAGCCGGCGATCGGCAACGCCACGAAGGCGATCACCGAGGCGTACCGGTGCACGTAGGCGGCGGTGCCCATGTCGGTGCCGGGTGGGTTCGTCGGCACCAGGCCCGACACCAGTAGTCCGCCCGCCCAGACCCCCAACAGCCACTGGGCTGCCCGGCCACCGCGCCCGAGCGGGGCGGGCGCACCTGCGGGCCGATCCGACCGGAGACGGTCCAGCCGACCCAGGGTCGGGACGAGCACGGCGGAGGCGGCGGCGAGCAGCAACATCGCCACGTGGATGACCTCGCCGGAGTCGGAGACCGCGTAGTCGCTGACGGTCAGGCTTACCGGGTCGAGGTCGCTGACACCGGCGTGACCGATGACGGTGAGCAGCGCCGCGAGGACGATCCCACCGAGGGCCAGTGCACCGTTGTTCCGGATTCCAGGCATGCCTTCAGCCTGTCGTCGCGGGCACCTCAGACGGATCCGGGACGAGCACCGAAATCTGACCCGGGGACCACCCCGACAGGCACTCCGGCATTTCCCCCGGGTGAACGACCAGGGCGATCAGTCGGCGGGGACCTCGGCCGGGGCCGGGTAAAGCCGTGCGGTGACGGAGGCCAGCGCCCAACCGGTCAGCGCGAAGCCAGCGGCAGCCGCCGCCGCGACGACCACCATCCGCCAGGCGGACCCGGTCAGCGCGGCGCCGCCCAGATGCCCCACCAGCCCGCCGTACGCCGCCCAGCCCGCAGCCGCGATGCCGGCACACGGCAGGAACAGCCGGACCGGGTACCGGCTGCGGCCGGCGGCGAAGCAGGCGGCCATCCGTCCGCCGGGCACGAAACGGCACAGCAGGATCATCATCGGCCCAGGGCGACGCAGGCCCCGGGTGAGGCGGCCGGCTATCCGTCGGGCGCGACCCGTACCCGGCGGCTGCGGTGGCCGACGTCCCAGCGTGTAACGGCCGAGCAGGTAACAGGCCAGATCACCGGCGAGGACGCCGAGCGCGCCGACGGCGACGGTCTTCGGCAAACTCAGCCCGCCGTACACGGTGAGTGCCCCGCCGGTGAGCATCAGCAGTTGGGTGGGCACCACCGGCACGAAGGCGTCCACGGCCAGCAGGATGAACAACGCGAGGTACGCCACATCGGGGGATGCCACCTGGATGAGTAGTTCAGGCACCGGGCCACCTCGCGTGCTGTCCGACGGAACCTACCGAGCCTGACGTGGTGTGCGACATCACCCGCGACGGCCCTGGCCTGGCGTGACCAGTGACACCCACGCCTCGCTGCGCCCCAGCTGGGCCCCCCGAGCGCCGTTCACCGCATAATATCGATGGAGATTGACGGTAGGGCACGGTCGCCGAAAACTCGTTCGGCGGCGTACCGTTGACACGCGGTCCGGCGAGCGTCGGGTCCCCCGTTCCTGATGCCCGGGCCGCCTCCGGGCCGCTGGCAGGTCCCGTGCCAGCGGCCCGGTCCCAATCCTGTGTCGCAATCTGCGCGGCGGGCGTACGCTCGGCGCATGTGCAGTGCGGTGCTGACGACGACGCCGGGGAAGCCTGGCGCGCCGCACTGACGTATTCGACTGTCGAGTGCCCCGGGCGATCCGCCCGGGGCACTCGTGCGTCGTGGGTTCGGTCGTCGGGGCGTACCGCCAAGGAGCCAGACATGATCGACCACCGCCGGCTGGGCCGGGACCTGGACCTGTTCGCCACCGATCCGCTCTCCGGGGCCGGTCTGCCGCTCTGGCTGCCGGCCGGCGCCGCCGCCCGACACGCGGTCGAGGAGTACCTGCGTGACCTGGAACGCCGGGCCGGATACCAGCAGGTGTACACCCCGCCGATGGGGCGACGTGAGCTGTTCGAGGTCTCCGGGCACCTCGGCTACTTCGCGGCCGAGATGTTCCCTCCGATGCGGCTGGCAGACGGCGACGACGAGCTGATGCTCCGTCCGGCGCTCTGCCCGCACCACGCCCTGGTCTACCGGTCACGGGGGCGCTCCTACCGGGAGCTGCCGCTGCGGATCTCGGAGATCGGGGGCATGTACCGGGCGGAACGGTCCGGGGTGGTCGGTGGCCTGTCCCGGGTACGCGCCATCACCCTCAACGACGCGCACAACTTCTGCACCCTGGAGCAGGTCGGCGAGGAGGTGGCGGAGATCCTGCGGCTGATCCGGGCCGCGCACGCGGCGCTGGGCGTGCGGCCGGCGGGCGTACGGCTGTCGCTGCGTGGGCCGGGGGAGAAGTACGTCGGCGACGACGCGCAGTGGGCGCGGGCCGAGGACCTGCTCCGCGCCGCCCTCGACGGGGTGCCGTACACCGAGGCACCGGGTGAGGCCGCCTTCTACGGTCCGAAGATCGATGTTCAGGTGCGGGACGCGGCCGAACGCGAGTACACCCTCTCCACCGTCCAGATCGACTTCGACAAGCCCGAGCGGTTCGACCTGTCGTACACCGATGCCGACGGCGGGCGACGCCGCCCGGTGATGGTGCACCGCAGCCTCGCCGGCAGCATGGAACGGCTCTTCGCGTACCTGATCGAGGTGCACGGGGGCGCTTTCCCGCCCTGGTACGCCCCCGTGCAGTTGGTCGTCCTGCCGGTCGGCGAGGACCAGGCCGAGGCCGCGCTCGACCTGGCCCGACGGGCCACCGAGGCGGGCCTGCGGGCCGAGGTCGACCACGGCGGTTCGCTCGGTGCCCGGGTCCGCGACGCGGCACGCCGCCGGATCCCGTACGTCGCCGTGCTGGGTGCCCGGGAGGTGGCCGACGGTCGGGTGGCGTTGCGGTTGCGGGACGGGAGATCGCTGGAGCCGCAGCCGGTCGCCGAGGCGATCGGGCTGGTGAGCGCGGCGGTGGCCGCCCGCTCGGCGGATCTGCTGCCCACCGGCTGAGCCGGTGCCGAGGTGCGGTCGGGCCACGATCCGGGATCGGTCATGGCCCGACCGCGACGGCGGCGACGTGGCTGCCCGGTCGGTGATCCGGCACCTCTTCACCCCGACCGGGGAGACCGGCTGAGCGGCCCGGCCGGTCTTGGGACACGCCGTCCGGCCCCGGTCACGCCGACCGGCCCCGGTCACGCCGACCGGCCCCGGTCACGCCGACCGGCCCGGGGCGCGGCGAGTCGGCCTCACCAACTGGTCGGCAGGGGCATCCCCTCGGTGTATCCGGCGGTGCTCTGCACGCCGACCAGTGCCCGCTCGTGGAACTCGGCGAGGGTGCGTGCGCCAGCGTAGGTGAAGGCGCTGCGCACCCCCGAGATGATCTCGTCGATCAGGTCCTCCACGCCGGGTCGGGCCGGGTCCAGATACATCCGGGCCGTGGAGATGCCCTCCTCGAAGATGGCCTTGCGGGCACGGTCGTAAGGGCTGTCGTCACCGGTACGCGCACTGACCGCCCGCGCCGAGGCCATGCCGAAGCTCTCCTTGTAGCGCCGGCCGTCCTCGTCGGTGTAGAGGTCACCGGGGGACTCGTAGGTCCCGGCGAACCAGGAGCCGATCATCACGTTGGACGCCCCGGCGGCCAGCGCCAGGGCCACATCCCGTGGATGCCGCACCCCACCGTCCGCCCAGACGTGACGGCCCAGCTTCCGGGCGGCCGTCGCGCAGTCCAGTACCGCCGAGAACTGCGGTCGGCCGACGCCGGTCATCATCCGGGTGGTGCACATCGCGCCCGGACCGACCCCGACCTTGACGATGTCGGCACCCGCCTCGACCAGATCGCGTACCCCGTCGGCGGTGACCACGTTGCCGGCGGCCACCGGGACCGCCGGGTCGAGGCCGCGTACCGTCCGCAGCGCGGAGAGCATCCGCTCCTGGTGGCCGTGCGCCGTGTCCACGACCAGGGTGTCCACCCCGGCCTCCAACAGTGCCTTCGCCTTGCCCGCCACATCGCCGTTGATGCCCACCGCCGCCGCGACCCGCAGGCGACCCTGGGCGTCCACCGCCGGCTTGTAGAGCGTCGCCCGCAGCGCCCCGGCCCGGGTGAGGACGCCGACCAGCCGACCCGCGTCGTCGACCACCGGCGCGAGTCGCCGCCGCCCCGCCGACAGCCGGTCGAAGCCGGTACGCGGATCCGCGTCGACCGGCACGGTGTGCAACTCGGTCGACATCACGTGCCGCAACTGGGTGAAACGGTCCACGCCGACGGTGTCCGCCTCGGTGACCACTCCCATCGGCCGGCCGTCGTCGTCGACCACGATCACCGCACCGTACGCCCGCTTGGGCAACAGGTGGATGGCGTCACCGACGGTGTCGTTGGGGCCCAACGCGATCGCCGTGTCGTGCACCAGGTGCCGCTGCTTGACCCAGGCGATCACCTCGGCCACCACGTCGATCGGGATGTCCTGCGGGATCACCACGATGCCGCCGCGTCGGGCCACCGTCTCAGCCATCCGTCGCCCGGCGACCGCGGTCATGTTCGCCACCACCAGGGGGATGGTGGTGCCGGTGCCGTCACCGGTGGCCAGATCCACGTCGAGCCGTGAACCCACCTCCGAGCGCACCGGCGCCATGAAGACGTCGTTGTAGGTCAGGTCGTATCCGGGCGTCACGTCATTGAGGAACCGCACCCGGCAATCATGACTCAGCCCAACAGCAGTGCCACGGCCACGGCCACCATCACCACCGCGATCACGCCGTCGAGCACCTGCCAGACCCGTCCACGCGCGAGCAGCGGAGCGAGCCGGTACGCCCCGGCACCGAGCGCGGTGAACCAGCACACGCTGGCCGCCATCGCCCCGACACCGAACAGCCACCGGTGCGGATGCTGCTGAGCGATGCCGCCGAGCAGCAGCACCGTGTCGAGGTAGACGTGCGGGTTGAGGTAGGTGAAGGCGAGGCAGGTCAGCAGCGTCGGACCGAGCCGGGCCGGCGGCCGGTCGGCCGGTGTGAGCGCGCTGGGACGCAACGCGCGGCGGGCGGCGAGTGCCGCGTACCCGAGCAGGAAGGCCGCCCCACCCCAGCGGATCGCGGTGAGCAGGACCGGACGTCCGGCCACCACCGAACCCAACCCGGCGATGCCCACCCCGATCAGCAGCGCGTCGGAGAGGGCACAGGTCAGGACCACCGGCACCACGTGTTCCCGGCGCAGCCCCTGGCGCAGCACGAAGGCGTTCTGCGCGCCGATGGCGACGATGAGGGCGATGGACAGGGAGAAGCCGGCGACGGCCGAGGTGAGCATGCGCCCGACCTTAGAAGCGCGCCGCTACGCCGACCACCGCGGTCCGCGCCGGACGCTCAGGCGATGGTGCAGATCGGCGCACCGGCGGTGATCACCGCGCCGACCTCGGCCGACAGGCCGCTGACCGTGCCGGCCTTGTGCGCGTGCAGAGGCTGCTCCATCTTCATCGCCTCCAGCACCACGACCAGATCGCCCTCGGCGACGGTGTCGCCGTCGGCGACCGCGATCTTCACGATCGTGCCCTGCATGGGCGAGGTGAGCGAGTCACCGCTGGCCGCCGCGCCCACCGTGGTCCCGCCACCCCGGCGGGTGGGCTTGCGGGCGGCTGGCGCGGAACCGGCCGTACCGGCGCCGAGACCGGCGGGGAGGCTGACCTCCAACCGCTTGCCGCCCACCTCGACCACGACGGTCTCGCGCTCGGCCGGGCTGGCAAGCGGCCCGGCAGCGGCGGCGAACGGCGGCACGGTGTTGTCGAACTCCGTCTCGATCCAGCGGGTGTGCACGCTGAACGGCTCGGCGGTGAACGCCGGATCACGAACCACCAGACGGTGGAACGGCAGCGCGGTGGCCATCCCGTCGACCACCATCTCGTCCAGCGCGCGGCGGGCCCGCTCCAGCGCCTCGGTCCGGGTCTCACCGGTGATGATGACCTTGGCCAGGAGGGAGTCGAAGTTGCCGCCGATCACGTCGCCCGCCGAGATGCCGGTGTCCACCCGCACCCCGGGGCCGGTGGGCAGCCGCAACGCGGTGACCGTGCCGGGGGCGGGCAGGAAGTTACGGCCCGGGTCCTCGCCGTTGATCCGGAACTCGATGGAGTGCCCGCGCGGGGTCGGGTCCTCGGTGAACCGCAGCTTCTCACCGTCGGCGATGCGGAACTGCTCGCGTACCAGGTCGATGCCGGCGGTCTCCTCGGTGACCGGGTGCTCCACCTGGAGCCGGGTGTTGACCTCCAGGAAGGAGATGGTGCCGTCGTTGCCGACCAGGTACTCGACGGTGCCCGCACCGTGGTAGCCGGCCTCCCGGCAGATCGCCTTCGCGCTGTCGTGGATCTGGGCCCGCTGCGCGGCGGTGAGGAACGGGGCCGGTGCCTCCTCGACCAGCTTCTGGTGGCGGCGCTGCAACGAGCAGTCCCGGGTGCCCACCACGATCACGTTGCCGTGCTGGTCGGCGAGGACCTGCGCCTCCACGTGGCGGGGGCGGTCGAGGTAACGCTCGACGAAGCACTCGCCCCGCCCGAAGGCGGCGACCGCCTCCCGGGTCGCCGACTCGAACAGCTGCGGGATCTCCTCCATGGTGCGGGCCACCTTCAGCCCGCGTCCGCCGCCGCCGAAGGCTGCCTTGATCGCCACCGGCAGACCGTGGTCGACCGCGAAGGCCATCACCTCGTCGGGGCTGCCGACCGGGTCAGCGGTGCCCGCGACCAGCGGAGCCCCGGCCCGCTGGGCGATGTGCCGGGCGGTCACCTTGTCACCCAGGTCGCGGATCGCCTGCGGGGTGGGACCGATCCAGGTCAGGCCGGCGTCCATCACCGCCTGGGCGAAGTCGGCGTTCTCGGAGAGGAAGCCGTACCCGGGATGCACCGCATCCGCGCCGGAACGGTTCGCGATATCGATCAGCTTGTCGATGCGCAGGTAGGATTCGGAGGCGGTGTCACCGCCCAGGGCGTACGCCTCGTCGGCGAGCGTGGCGTGCAGGGCGTCCCGGTCGGAGTCGGCGTACACCGCGACGCTGCCGAGGCCCGCGTCCCGGCACGCCCGGATGACCCGGACGGCGATCTCGCCCCGGTTGGCGATGAGTACCTTGCGCACCTGGTAGCTCCTCCCGGCAGGTTACTGACCGGGAGTTTATCGGCCACCCCGGCGGCCCTAACGGTGACTAAGTGTGGGATGCCGCACTGTCAGGGCCAGGTAATTGAGCGGCGTGGTGTCGTACCGATGTGGTCGAGTGCCAGTGACGATGATGGCCGACACAGGCCACGAGCGGGGAGCTAGACATGATCCAGACCAGAGGACTGCGGAAATCGTTCCGCAGTCGAGCCGGTCGTGAGGTGAAGACCGTCGATGCGGTACGCGGCGTCGACCTCGACGTCCCGGCCGGTGAGATCTTCGGATTTCTGGGCCCGAACGGAGCCGGCAAGACCACCACACTGCGGATGCTCGCGACGTTGATCGAGCCGGACGGCGGCCAGGCCACCATCGCCGGTGCCGACCTGCTCAAGAACCCGGGCGAGGTGCGGCGCAGGATCGGCTACGTCGCCCAGGGCGGGAGCACCTGGGACGAATCCACCGGCCGCGAGGAACTGGTGCTCCAGGCCCGGATGTACGGCATCGGCAAGGCCGAGGCGCAGCGGCGGGCCATCCGGGCACTGGAGGCGTTCCAGCTCACCGAGTTCGCCGACCGCAAGTGCAAGACGTACTCCGGTGGCCAGCGGCGTCGCGTCGAGATCGCGCTCGGCATCATCCACGAGCCGAAGATCGTCTTCCTGGACGAGCCCACCACCGGGCTCGACCCGCAGAGTCGCGCACACATGTGGGACGAGATCCGCCGGTTGCGCACCGACGGGATGACCGTCTTCATCACCACGCACTACCTCGACGAAGCCGACGCGCTCTGCGACCGCATCGCGATCATGGATCACGGCGAGGTGGTCGCCGAGGGTACGCCGACCGAACTCAAGCGGGAGATCTCCGGCGACGTGGTGCAGGTCGGGCTGGACGTCAGCGCCACCGGCGAGGCCGAGAAGCTGCTCGACGGCGAGGAGTACGTCAACCGGCTGGAACTACTCGACGAGGGCGGGCTACGCCTCTTCGTCGACGAGGGCGCCACCGCCATCCCGAGGATCCTGCGCCGGGTCGACGCGGCAGGGCTCGACCTCAAGTCGATCGAGCTGCACCGCCCGAGCCTCGACGACGTCTTCCTCACCAAGACCGGCCGCTCGCTGCGCGAGTCCTGACCCGACCCGGAGAACTCATGAAGCTCGCCCGTGACACTTGGCTGATCTTTCAGCGGCAACTGAAACTGCTGCTGCGCAACCCTGTGTGGGTCTTCGTCGGTGTCTTCCAGCCGGTGATGTACCTGCTGCTCTTCGCTCCGCTGCTCAAGCCCGCGCTGAACGCGCCCACCCAGGCCGAGGCGTACAAGATCTTCGTGCCTGGCCTGCTGGTCCTGCTGGCCATCTTCGGTGGCCTGTTCCAGGGCTTCGGCCTCATCGCCGAGCTTCGGGCCGGGGTCATCGAACGGTCCCGGGTCACCCCGATCAGCCGGTTCGCCCTGTTGCTCGGCCGGTCCCTGCGGGACGTGGTGTCGCTGATGGTCCAGGCCGTCATCATCACCCTGCTGGCGCTCCTGTTCGACCTGCGGGTGTTCATCGGTGACCTGCTGTTGGCGTACCTCATGCTCGCCCTGATCGCGCTGATGACCTCGGCGGTCTCCTACGGCGTCGCGTTGAAGGTGAAGAGTGAGGACGCCCTCGCACCGTTGATGAACACGGTGGCGCAGCCGGTGCTGCTGCTCTCCGGCATCCTGCTGCCGCTCGCCTTCGCGCCGGGCTGGTTGCAGGGCGTCGCCAAATGGAACCCGTTCTCCTGGGCGGTCGACGGCACCCGGGCGCTGTTCAACGGCGACATCGGCAACGACCGGGTCTGGCAGGGGTTGAGCATCATCACGGTGCTCGCCGCCGCCGGTGTCTACTGGGCCGCCCGCCAGTTCGCCCGCAGCGTCCGCTGACCTGCGCCGATCGCGGCCGGCCGGTCCCGGTTGCGGCATGTCGAGGTTCCCGGAACACCCCCGACATGCCGCAACCCCTGCGCGGGTCACACCCGCGCCGGTGTCAGCGCACGTAGGCGAGGGTCAGGCCGTCGGCGATCGGCAGCATCACCGCGTCGACCCGCACGTCGGCCAGCACGTCATCGTTGAACGCCGCGATCGCCCGGTCGGCTTCGCTCTGCGGGGCCAACACCCGGCCGTCGCGCAGCACGTTGTCGACGGCGATCACGCCACCGGGCCGCATCCTGGGCACCAACTCGGCCCAGTAGATCGGGTAGCCGGTCTTGTCGGCGTCGATGAAGGCGAAGTCCAGGTAGCGGTCGTGCGACAGCTCGCGCAGCGTCTCGCCGGCCGGGCCGATACGCAGGTCGATGCGGTCGTCGATGCCGGCCCGCGCCCAGTAGCGGCGGGCGATCGCGGTGTACTCCGTCGAGATGTCGAAGCAGGTCAACCGCCCGCCGTCGGCCAGCCCGCGAGCGATCGCCAGCGACGACAAGCCGGTGAAGGTACCCACCTCGACGGCCTGCCGGGCACCGAGTAGCCGGGTCAGGAACGTCAGGAAGGCGGCCTGCTCCGGCGCGACCTGCATCGACGCCTCCTCGGGGAGCAGCGTCAGCGTTTCCCGCGCCAGGTCACTGACGATCTCGTCCGGTGGTGAACCGTGCGCCACGAGATAGCGGTGCAGGTCGTCGGTGAGTGGAATCGACTTCAAGGTCATACTCGGAACCTAACCGAGTGGTTCGACAACCTGGTTACCAGGCGCAACCTTCGTCCACAGGTCGGTGATCCGCAGATCCAACTCGGCGAGCAGCTTCCGCAGCAACGGCAGGGAGAGCCCGATGACGGTTCCCGGGTCACCTTCGATCCGTTCCACGAACGGTCCGCCCAACCCGTCGATCGTGAACGCGCCAGCCACCGCAAGCGGCTCACCGGTGGCGATGTAGGTGGCAATTTCGTGGTCGCTGAGGTCGGCGAAATGCACCACCGTGGAGGCCACCGCCTCGGCCCGCCGTCCGGCCACAATGTCCACGAGACAGTGACCGCTGTGCAGGATGCCGCTCCGCCCGCGCATCCGCTCCCACCGCTGCTTGGCATCCGCCTCGTCGTCGGGCTTACCGAGAATCTGTCCTTCGAAGGCGAGCACCGAATCGCAGCCGAGCACCAGGGTGCGCTCGTCGTCGGTCGGCCGCAGCCGGGTGAGCACCGCCTGTGCCTTGAGCCGGGCCAACTCCAGGCAGAGGTCCTCCGCCCGCTCAGTCACCACGAGCGATTCGTCGACCCCACTGACCAGCACGTCCGGCTCGATGCCGGCAGACTGGAGAGACTTGCGGCGGGCAGGGCTCGCCGAGGCGAGCACGAGGCGAAGCGGCAGAGCGTCAGGCACCCCGCCGACGTTACCGTCTGACCGCGTACGCCACGCCACACACCATCCGCTTGCCCGTCGGTGCGCGTCCGGGTGCGCTCGTACGGCTGGACTCAGCGTGAGATTGGCGGCGGCGGATCATCAGAGCGACGTCGACGGCGGACGACCAGCGCCCAACCGGCTCCCGCCGCCACCAGCACCCCCAGCGTGACCAGGCCGCGAATCGTCGCCACGCGCTGTCCGTCGGCACGCGGCCGGTCAGCCGCCGCCGTGGTGGGGCCAGCCCCGTCCGGCCCGACCGTCGGCACCGACTCAAAACCCCTCGGCGGTACGTCTGCCGTCAGCGCCGCCACCAGATCGATGACCCCGTAGCCGTACTGGTCGTCCCGCCCCGGCGGCCCCTTGTCGATCGCAGTCGCAGTCAGCCGATGAACCACCTCGTCAGCCGGCAGATACGGATACTTAGCCCGAACCAGGGCCGCTGCCCCCGCCACAATCGCCGCCGCCCCAGACGTCCCCGTGCCGACCCGATACCCGCCATCAAAGCTGGTGCTGACCAACTCAACAGCCGGCGCAACAATGTCAATCTCATCGCCTGTGACGGAAACGCTGGCCCGATGTCCTGTTCGGTCCACGCCGCCTACTGCGACTACTCCGGGGTAAGCTGCGGGGTATTGGACTCTTTTGTCGGTAGGCAAATTTCCGGCGGCGGCGATCACCACAATGTCTGCATCAATTGCCGCCTGGATGGCTTTTTGTTCTGTGAGACTTTGTTCCCCTCCAGATGAAATGCTGATGATGTCGGCGCCGTTGTTGATCGCGTACATAATCGCCTGGGCGAGGTTCTCGGTCGTTCCGCCTGAGCTTCGATCCTTGAATTTGATGGGGAGGATGCTTGCTTGGGGTGCAACTCCTACTGCCCCCTCGGGACCCTTGCCGTGGGCTGCGATCAGTCCGGCCATGGCGGTGCCGTGCCCGTCGTTGTCCTGCTGGCCATTTCCGCCGTTTCGAATCAGATCTGTGCCGGAGTGGAGGTTGTCTTGTAGGTCGGCGTGAGGATGCACTCCGGTATCGATTATGGCGACTACAACGCCGTCGCCCTGACTGATGTCATGAACTTTGCCAACGGAAAGGTATTGAAGGTGCCACTGCTGCCCTGCGCTGATGCTGGCGGGCTGTCGAGTTGTTGTTGCTGAACTATGCAGTGGTGGGGATAGGGTCAATGTGGTGGCAAGGAGTGCTGCGGCCAGGTAGTTGGTGTAGTCCATTACCGCGTAAGGCCAATGGCTGGACCTGGGTCGATCGGGCCCTCTTCGTCTGGTGGTCGTAGAATAGGGTTCACGCCTTCTGTGGTTGTCCAAGGCATATCTGGGTCCCACTGGCGTTCGTTATCGTTACGTGGTCCTTGTGGCTTTCTACCCTCGTTAAAGCGGTGTTGTTGCGGTGATCCGCCAATAGGCATTGATCCATGCATGACCCCGGCCGCTTTCCCGATGCCAGGTCTGGAGCCGGCCGAGCCAGCAGGGGCTGTGCCGGCTGCCCCGCCGCCGATAATCCCTCCTATTGGATTAACTCGACGGGGCTCGGAATTGTGATGTGGCTGACCTGTCCCGGACTTATTGCCGCCGATAACTCCTTCTACCGGCCTTGGAGTCGCACCGTGTTTGCCGCTTTGTGCGCCTTTGTCTAAACCCTCGATGTCGCGTGGTGCAGGCTGTGCAGTCTGGTTTATGCGTGGTCCGCTAGTGATTGGCTGTCCGGTATTCGGCGACAGGGGTTCGGGCGATGTAGAGGGCGTCTGCGGAAGCCCTTGGGGAGTTTTCGGGGAAGGGGGCGTCGTGGCGGGAATCCCACCGAGTACTGGGCCGACATGCGGATTTTGCTGAATCGCTAGCTTCGAACTTGGTGCCCTTACATGTGACGGAGTTGCAGTCGAGGGTACTTGTAGCGGCATTACTGGTGGGATTACTGGAGCGGCGGGGTAATTCTCGACAACGGTTTGGTCGTTCACTGCCTTAGGGCGAGGGGTGGGGGGTGGGTGGCGGAGGAGGGTTTGGGCTTGTTGGAGTTCGGCGCTGAGGCCGTACATGATGTTGCGGGCCTGGATGTTCAGCCGTTCCAGGTCGGAGTCCGTGACCGGTGACTGGATGCTCCTGCTGGCGGCGGCTGCTTTCGGGTCGGCGGCCGTTTCTTCCCAGGCGCGCCGCTGTCGCAGTTTGGCGGCGTACTCGTCGTAGAGCTTCTGGATTTCGGTTCGGCTGCTGCTGAGCGCCTGGGTCGCGGCGGAGAGCGCGGTCTGGTTGGTGCTGGCGGCGGCCTGCGTACGCAACACCTGCTCGATCAGCTCGTCCAGTTTGGCGAGGTAGGCGTGTGAGGCCGCGTTCGTCTCAGGTGGCCAGACCTGGGCGAGGCGTGCCCGGTAGCTCTTCAATGTTGCAAGGTGCTGACCGGCCAGCTCGGCGACCTTGCGCCAGCCAGCGACGTGCCGCCAGTGGCTGTCGGGGTGGTGGCCTTGAAGGCAGGCCCACATGTCGGCGACGTTCATCAGGTGCCACTCGGTGAGGCCACCGTTGCGGCCGACGCCTGGTTCTCTCACGGCATCACCACCGCGCTGGTGCCGGTCGGGTCGGTGAGCGAGGGCGACGCCGTGGCCAGCGAGGTCACGGTCGACGGTGGCGGTGTGTCGGGGTGTCCGAGCGCCTGGTGGATGTCGGCCACCCGGGCGGCGGCGAAGGCGTCGGTGTCGGCGTACTGCTCGGCCACGAGTTTGGCGGCCTCGGCGAGGTGGCCGGTGGCGTCACCGACACCCCAGACGGCGTTGGTCGTCGCCTGTTGGGTCTCCCAATGGGTACGCATGAACTGCACCAGCTCGATGAACGCGTCGGCCGGGTTGGGCACCCTGGTGAGCATGTCGTCGGCGATGTGCCGAAGGTGTGGCGCGTAGCCGCTCTCCACTTCGGCGCGGAGCTGCTCGGCGAAGTCGCGTAGCTGGCGGATGTCGGCCTCGACGCCCCCGGAACCTCGTAGCCAGGATGCTGGTCGATCCTCCTCAGGGATCATCGGCCCTCCCAATCTGTCACGGGCTCGCTCCCCTGAGTGAGGTTAGACCGTCCCCGCCGCCCGCCGCAGCCCTGACAACTCCTCACTCACGCTGCGCAGGACGACGATCGCGTACCCGATTGGTCAGCGTGGGAGGCCGGAGGTGCGCCAGGCACCGGCACCGGGCGTCAGCGCCGCGCCCACCGGGCGGCCACTGCGCGCCCAGACCGACGCCGGGGCCGGTGCGGGCCGGACCGCCGGGCGGGAGCGCGCGGTGATGACGCCCACCAACGCGGCCAGTTCCTCGGCGGTCGGAACGCCACGCACGATCCGGAACAGCGGCTCTTCGGCAGACATGACCTCAGGGTACGCGGCGTGAGCTTGATCTTCGTCGCACAGTGGCGTGCCGACGGTGTGACGATCCGCGCTGCCGGGTACCGTCTCAGCGATGTCAGAAGCTTCCCCCCAACTCGTCGCCGACCGGTACCGGCTCATCTCGCCGCTCGGTCAGGGCGGCATGGGTCGGGTATGGAAGGCGCGCGACGAGGTGCTGCACCGCGATGTCGCGATCAAGGAATTGGTTCCGCCGCCGGGCCTGACCAATGACGAGCGCCGCGAGATGCGCGAGCGCTCGCTGCGCGAGGCACGCGCCATCGCGCGGCTCAACAACATCAACGTGGTACGCATCTTCGACGTGCTCCGCACCGACGGTGATCCGTGGATCGTCATGGAGTACGTGGCGTCCAGGTCGTTGCAGGACACCATCGCCGAGGACGGTCCGCTGCCACCGGCGCGAGTGGTCGAGATCGGCCTGGGCGTGCTGAACGCACTGAAGGCGGCGCACAAGGCCGGCATCATGCACCGCGACGTCAAGCCCGGCAACGTGCTGCTCGGCACCGACGGTCGGGTGGTGCTGACCGACTTCGGCCTGGCCACGATCCCCGGTGACCCGAACGTCACCCGTACCGGCATGGTGCTCGGCTCGCCCGCGTACATCGCGCCGGAGCGGGCCCGCGACGGCACCTTCGGCCCGGAAGCGGACCTGTGGTCGCTCGGTGCCACCCTGTACGCCGCTGTGGAGGGCAAGTCCCCCTACGCGCGTCCCTCCGCCATCAGCACGCTGGCCGCGCTGGCCACCGAGCCGGTGCCACCGGCCCGTAACGCCGGGCCGCTCAAGCAGGTGCTCGCCGGGCTGCTCCGCAAGGATCCGCAGGAGCGGATCACTGCGGAGGCGGCCGAGCGCATGTTGCGCAAGGCCGGCGGCCGGCGCTCTCGGATCTCGCTGCTCGACGGCGTACGCAGGCCGGGGCCGAACGGCCCGCGCGAGCCGCGCCCACCCCTGGTGCCGGCTCCACGCCCGTCCGGTGAACGCCCGGCGAGCCCCGTCACGCCGCCCGCGCCCCGCACACCACCCACCTCCGGGCTGCTGGCGGGCGGTGTTGCGGCGGCAGGCTCCTCCCCGGACCGGTCGACCGGTGTACAGCCCGGCAGCGACGTCGACCCGACGGCGAAGATCGCCGGGCCGGTCGATCGTGTCGACGCCGCGCCGACGGCGAAAGTCTCGATGACCAATCCGTCGGAGGCGGCTGCGGTCGACGCGGAGAGCGAGCGCTCCGGTGCCGCATCGCCGACCTCGACGGGTGAGCGGGACACCGCGCTGGCCGCCGCTGCGGGTACCGCCTCGACCGCCGCTGCGGCAGGAGACACCACCGAGCCGGCCACCCCCGGCGACGAGCAGGCCGGAACCGACGGCAGCGGCGGCGAGCGGAGCGATTCGGGGTCGACGGGTGCCGACGCGACGCAGACCGGCGCGACGGCAAACCAGGCACACGTCGAGGACGCAGAGTCGGCGGCCCCGGCCGGGACGGACACCGACGGCACCCAGCGCGCCACCACCACTGTGGACAGCGCGGTCTCGGGGACGTCGGCCGCGACGGCGACCGGTGCGTCCGGCGGGGCCGTGAGGGCGGCGGCCGAATCGGACGGCGGCACACGGGTGGGCCTGCCCACAGCGGGCGACCCGCGACGAACTCCGCAGCCGACCTCGGTGATGCCGGCGGCATCGGTGAGCCCGGCACCGGCCCGCGGCTCCGTCTTCAAGGCCGGGCAGTTCCGCTCGGAACGGGCCCGGCGCGCAGTGCTCGTCGGTGCCTTGGTCGCGGTGCTGCTGCTTGGTCTGGCGGTGGTCGTGCCGCTGCTCACCGGCGGCGACGAGGACGGCGGCTCACCGCCGGTCACCGACGGCACCAGCAGTGCATCCCCACCGGCCACCTCGGCTCCGGCCGCCCCGCCGAGCGCCGCGTCGCCCAGCCCGTCCGTCTCGCCCAGCCCGTCGGCTTCGCCCAGCGCGACGCAGTCGGCTGGCGGGCTGCCGGAGGGGTGGACGCTGCGCACCGACCCGGTCGGTTTCAAGGTGCCCGTGCCGGACGGTTGGCGGCGCAGCGCCCGTGGCACCTGGGTGCTGTACAAGGAACCGAACGGTGTCCGTGAGCTGCTCATCGACCGCACCGACCGGCCGCAGCGCGACGCGGCCGCCGCGTGGCGCGCCATCGAGCCGGGGCGGAAGAACCTCGTCCGCAACTACGAGTTCATCAGCATTCAAGAAATCGACTGCAAGTGGCGGACCTGCGCGGACTGGGACTGGCGGGAGAGCCGGGACAACACTCGCATCCGGACCCGCAACCGGGGCTTCGTGACCGCCAGCAACCGGGGCTTCGCGCTGCGCTGGGAGGTCGCGGACCGGGAGTGGGACGCGCAACTGGCGAACTTCGAGATGATCTTCCGGGAGTTCGTGCCGGACCGTCAGGACTGATCGCCGGGTAGGGCCTCCGCCATTCGGAGGTGCGATGAGCCGGGTGACGCGCTGGGATCGTGGTGACGCGGTGGCAGGCCGACGCCGTCCGAGCGGGGGCGTCAGCCTGCCACGCGCGGTACGTCAGGTGTTGTTGGCGAGCGCGATCAGCCGGCTACGGTCGCCGTTCCAGTAGTTGCGGTCGACGTTGCCGCTGATGCCGGAGACCCGGCCGGAGTCGGTGTACTGCCAGAAGCTCCAGAACGGTGCGCCGGGCGGCAGCGTGCCGACCGAGGACGACCAGCGGGCGATCCACAACGGGTGGTTGTTCCACGGCCCGCTCCAGGAACCGGTGCACTGGTTCCAGAAGCTCGTGGTGGTGTAGATGACCGCGTAGCGGCCGGTGCGGGAGCGGTAGGTGTTGAGGAAGTCCTGCACCCAGTTGCGCATGGCGGTGGTGCTCAGGCCGTAGCAGTATCCGCCGCTGTACGGGTTCGCCTCCAGGTCCAGTGCCGCCGGCAGGGTGCGGCTGTCCGCCGACCAGGCCCCGCCGTTGGAGGCCAGGAAGTTCGCCTGGACCGCGCCGGAGGAGATGTTGGGTCGGGCGAAGTGGTACGCGCCGCGGATCACCCCGGCGTGGTACGCGTTGACGTAGTTGGTGTTGAACTTCGGGTCCTTGTAACTCGTACCCTCGGTGGCCTTGATGAAGGCGAACTGGATGCCGGCGTTGCGGACGCTGGTCCAGTTGATGGTGCCCTGATAGTGCGAGACGTCGATGCCCGGCACGGTGGCGGCGGCGGCCGGGGTCGCGGTGGCGACGAGCCCGGCGGCGGCGGTGGCGAGCACGGTGATGGCGGCGGCGGTCAGCCGACGCAACGATGATCTGGTCCGACCCATGGCGTCCTCCTGAGACGTTGATCGATAGACAGACATCTTTGGAGATCGCTACTCGTCAGTGCAAGAGGGGGTTAAAGAAACTTTCAACGCCATGATGTGTGGGCGGTCCACCTTGTGATCACCGCATGGCCGGAGCGGTAGGCTCGCGCCTCATGGTGTCGATCGAGGGCATGACCGAGTTCTGGGACCGCCTGTTCGGCGCGCAGCCCGACCCGCCGCCGCTGCTGGTGGTGCTCACCGGCCTGGTCGCGTTGCTGGTGGTCGTCACCGGGCTGCCGTGGCGGATCGCCCGCAACATGATCACGATTGCTCACGAGGGCGGCCACGCGCTGGTCGCCGTGCTCACCGGCCGCAAGTTGCAGGGCATCCGGCTGCACTCGGACACCTCCGGCCTGACGCTCTCCGCCGGCCGCCCTACCGGACCGGGCATGGTCTTCACCCTGCTCGCCGGTTATCTCGCCCCGCCTCTGGTGGGTCTGGGCGGGGCGTGGCTGCTCGCCGGTAACCGGATCACCCTGTTGCTGTGGATAGCGGTGATCCTGCTGCTGGCCATGCTGGTCATGATCCGCAACCTTTACGGTGCGTTGACGTTGGTGGTCACCGGTGGCGCGGTGCTCGCCGTCTCCTGGTACGCCAGTCCACAGGTGCAGGCCGCGTTCGCCTGGACCGGTGTGTGGTTCCTGCTGCTCGGCGGCGTACGCCCGGTGGTGGAGTTGCAGCGGCTGCGGGCCCGGCGCGGGATGCCCGCCTCCGACGCCGACCAGCTCGCCGGTATCACCCCGCTGCCGGCGTTCTTCTGGGTGGTTTTCTTCGGCCTGGTCAACCTCGCCGTGCTGGTGGCCGGTGGCCTGCTGCTGGCCGGCCCGCTGCTGGCCGAGGCCGGTCTCACCTGATTCGTCGGCAGATCGGCAACCTGCCCCGCCCCGGTGCGTGTGTTCTGTCAGGTAGGGGAGGTGCGGGTGGCGGACGTCGAGGGGTTCGACGAGTTCTACCGGGGCAGCCGGCAGCGGCTGCTCGGCTACGTCTACGTGTTGACCGGCGACCTCACCGAGGCCCAGGACGCCGTGCAGGAGGCGTTCATCCGGGCCTGGCAGCGCTGGTCCACGGTGGGCGCCTACGACGACCCGGAGGCGTGGGTACGCGTGGTGGCGGCCCGGATCGCGGTGAGCCGCTGGCGCAGCCTGCGCAGCCGGGCTCGGGCGTACCTGCGGCACGGCGCGGCCGAGAGCGTCCCGGCACCCACCACCGACACGGTCGAGGTGGTCGCCGCACTGCGTCGGCTCCCCGAGGAACAGCGCGTCGCGATCGCGCTCTACTACCTCGCGGGCCTACCGGTCGCCGAGGTGGCCCGGCAGACCGCGGCCCCGGTCGGCACGGTCAAGGCCCGGCTCTCCCGGGGGCGTGCCGCGCTCGCCGGGCTGCTCGCCGTCACTGACCTGGAGGAGGCGCCCGGTGCGTGACGAGATGAGGTTCCTTGAGCGGGTGCAGCACGAGCTACGGGAGGTTCGCTGGGCGACGCCCGAAGAGCTGCGCCAGCGGGCTGCCCGCCGCCGTCGACATGCGGTGGTGGGCGCGGCGATCGCCGTGGTGATGGTGGCGGCCTTCTCCGCCGTCGTCACGAAGCGACTGTCCGCACCCCCACCTCCACCGTCACTACCGGTGGCTGCTCCGCTGGCCGCGCCGACCGTCGCGGCGGCGCCCGCTGCGGAGATCCCCCGGGAAGCCCTGGTGCAGCCGGATGACCTCTCCGCGCGGACGGAACCACCGCTGGGTCGGACCGGGCTGGGAGAACCCGTACAGGTCGACCCGATGTTGCTCGCCTGCCACCAGGAGCAGGGCCGGGCCGCCGACTGGGAGCTTTCCCGCTACTCGCGCTCCCAGACGCTGCTGCGGTCGCAGGGCGGCCGCAGCGCGCCTGGCCTGGCGGAGCTGTTGTTCAGCCAGGACGTCTACCGACTCACCCCGCAGGTGGCTGACCGGATCGTGGTCCGGATCGACGCGCTGCTCACCCCGTGCGCGAGCTGGCTGTCCAGGGGCGAGGCAATCTGGGGGGACGATGTCGCTGCCGTGGAGGCCGAGCACCGGTGGGAGGTGACCGACCGCGACTTCGTCGGAGACCAGGCCATGATGATCGAGCACCGCGTCACGGAGGTGCGCAACCTGGAGACCGGCGAGAGCCGACGGCAGGATCATCTCGACCGGATCGCTGTGGTGCGTGTCGGCGACCTGGTCACGGTGATGGGTCTGGGGCCAGACGGTACGGCGAGGGAACTGCGCCGCCTCGCCGCCGTGGCCGCGAAGCGGCTCTGCACCGCCGCCAACCCACCCTGCTGACCCCGCGCGAGTGCAAGGAAGGGCCCCTTCCTATACACCAGGCGTTAGAAAGGGGCCCTTCCTTGCAAGCTAGAGCGGGATGTTGCCGTGCTTCTTGGGAGGGAGGGACTCGCGCTTGGTACGCAGCACCCGCAGCCCTCGCACGATCTGGGTACGGGTCTCGTGCGGCGGGATCACCGCGTCGACGTACCCGCGCTCGGCGGCCACGTACGGATTGGCGAGGGTGTCCTCGTACTCGGCGATCTTCTCGGCGCGTACGGCGGCGGGGTCCTCGGCAGCGGCCAACTCCTGCCGGTAGAGGATGTTCACCGCGCCCTGCGCACCCATCACCGCGATCTGGGCGGTAGGCCAGGCGAAGTTGAGGTCGGCCCCCAGGTGCTTGGAGCCCATCACGTCGTACGCCCCGCCGTACGCCTTGCGGGTGATCACGGTGACCTTCGGCACGGTGGCCTCGGCGTACGCGTAGATGAGCTTCGCGCCCCGACGGATGATGCCGTCCCACTCCTGGCCGGTGCCGGGCAGGAACCCGGGAACGTCCACGAAGGTCAGTACCGGGATGTTGAAGGCGTCGCAGGTGCGGACGAAGCGGGCCGCCTTCTCGCTGGCCGCGATGTCCAGGGTGCCGGCGAAGTGCATCGGCTGGTTGGCCACCACACCGACCGGGCGACCCTCGACCCGACCGAAGCCGACCACCATGTTCTGCGCGTAGAGCGGCTGGACCTCCAGGAACTCCCCGTCGTCGAGCACGTGCTCGATCACCCGGTGCATGTCGTACGGCTGGTTGGCCGAGTCGGGGATCAGCGTGTCCAGTTCCCGATCCTCGTCGCTGATCTCCAGGTCGGCCGGTGCCTCGAAGACCGGCGGCTCGTCCAGGTTGTTCGAGGGCAGGTGGGACAGCAGCGCCTTGACGTAGTCGATCGCGTCGGCCTCGTCGGTGGCCAGGTAGTGCGCGTTGCCGCTACGGCTGTTGTGGGTGTGCGCGCCGCCCAACTCCTCCATGCCGACGTCCTCGCCGGTGACGGTCTTGATGACGTCCGGCCCGGTGATGAACATGTGCGAGGTCTGGTCGACCATCACGGTGAAGTCGGTGACCGCGGGGGAGTAGACCGCGCCCCCGGCGCACGGGCCCATGATGAGCGAGATCTGCGGGATGACGCCGCTGGCCCGGACGTTGCGGAAGAAGATCTCGCCGTACAGGCCGAGCGAGGCCACGCCCTCCTGGATCCGCGCGCCGCCGGAGTCGTTGATGCCGATGACCGGGCATCCGATCTTCATGGCGAGGTCCATCACCTTGACGATCTTCTCGCCGAAGACCTCGCCGAGGGAGCCGCCGAAGACGGTGAAGTCCTGGGCGAACACACAGACCTGCCGGCCGTCGATGGTGCCGTAGCCGGTGATCACGCCGTCGCCGTAGGGGCGGCTCCGGTCCAGCCCGAAGTTGGTGGACCGGTGCCGGGCGAACTCGTCCAGCTCGACGAACGATCCCTCGTCGAGCAGCATCTCGATGCGTTCCCGAGCGGTCTTCTTGCCTCGCGCGTGCTGCTTCTCCACGGCGCGGGCCGACCCGGCGTGCACCGCCTCGTCGACCCGTCGTGCCAGGTCCGCCAGCTTGCCCGCGGTGCTGTGGATGTTGGTCCCGGTCTCGGTAGTCACCCTGGGAATATAACGATGGTTCAGGTCGCCGCAGCTGTGCATTTCGCCTCACCGGCCTACCCGTAGGCTGGTCAGGTGCCGGGTTCGCCGTACACCGATCTTGATCGCCCACCGCTGTCGGAGGCCCGGCTGCGTCGCGCGTTGGCCGCGCCGTACGGTCCGTGGTCCCGGCTGGAGGTGCGGACGGAGACCGGGTCCACCAACGCCGACGTGGCCGAGGCCGCCCGGAGCGGCGAGCCGGAGGGCCTGGTCGTGGTGGCCGAGCGGCAGACCGCCGGCCGGGGACGGCGCGGGCGGGTCTGGCAGTCACCGCCGCGTGCCGGCATCGCCACCAGCGTGCTGTTGCGGCCCGGCGAGGCGGTGCCGACCCGTGGCTGGTCGCCCGCACCCCCCTCGGGGTACGGCTGGCTGCCGTTGCTGGCCGGTGTGGCGCTGGTCGAGGCGGTGACCCTGCTGGCCGAGCTGGACGCCTCCCTGAAGTGGCCGAACGACCTGCTCATCGGGGGTGCCAAGTGCGCCGGGATCCTCGCCGAGGGGGTGCCCGGACCGCAGCCGAGCGACCCGCCCGCGGTCGTGCTCGGCATCGGGCTGAACGTGACGCTGCGCGCCGACGAACTACCGGAGCAGCCCACCGGCCTGCCGGCCACCTCGCTGCAACTGGCGGGCGCGGCGGCCACCGACCGGGATCCGCTCCTGCGGGCACTGCTCCGGTCGGTCGCCGACTGGTACGCGCGGTGGCGTGACGCCGGTGGGGACGCGACGGCCAGCGGGCTACGCGAGGCGTATCTGACCGCCTGCGGCACCATCGGCCGCGAGGTCCGGGCCCAGCTCCCCGACGGCACTGCCGTCACCGGGACGGCCACCGGCATCGACCCGGACGGTCAGCTCCTCGTCACCACGGCGACCGGGCGGCGATCCCTGGCCGCCGCGGACATCCGTCACCTCCGCTGACGCCGCACCGGCGCGGGTGTGCGCCGGTGGCGGTGCGTAACGAGCCGCGTGGCGGATGTAGGGCGGTGGCGCTGGGGGGTTACGGTCTGCCCGTCCGTTCCTGCGAGGAGGTTTCCGTGGCGTTCCCCGAAGACGTGCTCACCGAGGACGAGCACGTCGTGTTGCACCTGCATCCGCACTGGAAGGCATTGGTCTGGCCGGTGGTGGTGCTGGTGCTGTCCATCGCGGCGGTGGTGGTCGGCTTCGTGTTCCTGCCCTCCGGCGGCGGCGGTTCCCTGACGCTCGCGGTGATCGGCGGGTTGGCCCTGCTCGCCGTGCTGGTGCTGACGGTGTGGCCGTACATCTCCTGGCGCACCACGCACTACCTCTTCACCAACGAACGAGTCCTGCTCCAGCACGGGGTGCTCTCCCGGGAGCGCCGGGACATCCCGCTGAGCCGGGTCAACGACCACTCGATGAGTCAGCAGCTCGCCGGGCGGCTACTCGGCTACGGCACCCTCACCATCGAGTCGGCCGGGGAGCGTGGGCAGTCGGTCCTGCACGATGTGCCGAAGGTCGACCGGGTCCAGACCAAGCTCTACGAACTCGTGGAGGCGTTCCACGACCGGCACTCGCTCGGTGACGGTGAGCTTCGCGAGATTCTCAGCGAACGCGACAAGAGCGCCGGGGCGTAAACCCCGGAGCCGGTCCAGCGGGGCTGGCCTGGCTGGTTGGTCCGGCGGTGTTGGCCTGGCTCGGCTGGCTGGGTCGGTCAGCGGCGGCGGAGGCGGCGGGGGGCCGGGGCGGGCTGCAACTGGGCAGCCAACTCGGCCTCCAGCTCGGCGTCCAGGGCCGCCGTCAACTCGGCTTCGTCGGGCACTGACGCGGACCTGGGCTGGAGCGGTTGGGCAGCCACGCCGGGCCGGGCGGGTGGTTGCTCCTCCTCCAGCTCCGTCACGGACTCGGCCAACTCGGCCACCGGGTCCATGCCGGCCATCGTGTCCCACTCGTCGCGGGGTAGGCCGTGCCAGTGCTGCGTCGACTCGGCGGGTGCGGCGGGCTGGAAGACGAAGGTCCGGTACGACCAGAACCGGAACAGGGTCGCCAGCACCACGCCGCCCGTCTTCGCCACGTTCAGCGCCAGCAGCCCGGTCACGCCCAGCCCGTACTTGGCGGCGGCGAGCACGCCGAGTTCAATGAGCAGCCCCGCCCCGTTAAAAAGGAAAAACAGGGCGTATTCGCGCTGCATTGCAGATTTTGGGCGATCGCGGTACGTCCAGTGCCGATTCATCAGATACGACGTGATAGTCGCAACGATGGTGGCGACGACGGTGGCCTTCAGTTGGCCATCGACGAAAACGGTGAGTGCGAGCGCGTTGAACACGGCGTAATTGATGACCGTGTTGATGCCTCCGACCAGGCCGAACTTGAGTGCCTCGTGGATGAACTTCTGCCAGCGCTCCGGCAGCAGACGGACGAGAGGCATGGGCAACACCTTAGGGCAGCGGGTCGGGGTCGGCTGGCTCCGACCGAACGAGTGGGCGGCAGGTCACGCCCGACGGTCCTGGTTCGTTTCCGCGACGGGTGGTGTTCCCTCTTCGACGAAGACGAACCGTCGGTAGGACCAGAATCGGAACAGCGTGCCGAACCCGGTGCCCACGACGAAGCTGGCGATGTTGTCGGCCAGCCGGGTCTGGAAGACCGCCGGCCAGATGCTGCCGAGCCCGTAGTGGCTGATGGCGAGGCAGGCCACCGCGATGCCCAGGCCCACCGCGTTGAAGAAGAAGAAGAGCGCGTACTCGCGCGCCGGGTGGGAGCGCTTGCGGTGGCGCCACGTCCAGAACCGGTTGCCCAGGAAGGCGACGGTCGCGGCGATGACCGTCGCGATCGTCTTGGCCGTGACCTGCTCGACGCCCTGCGGCCCGATCAGGTAGTTGAACAGGACGAAGTCGATGACGAAGGCGATCCCGCCGACGGTGGCGAACTTGCTCATTTCCCGGATGAGGTGACCGAAGCGGTCGATCAGGGAGTGAACCAGACCCGGGCGGGTCTGCCGGGAGCCTGGCTCCCCGGTCATCGTCGCGGCCACTGTGCGAGCGTACCGGTTGGCGGGCTCGGGAGCGGGTAGCAACGGGCGTCGAGGAGCACCGTCACGTGGCCGGTCGGCGGTGTGGCGGCCCGGACCGACATGGACGGAGCGTAACGGCATCCGTGTGATCGGGTGTTGTTGACGCTTCGGCGCGCCAGGTCACAAAACGCTGCCACGGCCATCGGTGAGGCGCCGCCAGCAGGAGGTCCGCCGGAGAATTTGCGTGAAACTGCGCGTGAAAGCGGGTAAAGGCTCGTGATGCCGCAGCGTGACCACACCTTGTGCAGTTGTTCACAACCAGTCCCACTGACTGGGGAGGTTGCTCGGTTTACGCTGAGGCCAATCCCAGGTTTCCACGAAGGCGACGCGCATCGCGACGCCGAGATTCGTGCACTCCATAGACCGGTCAGCGTCGACCACAAGGAGATGTGTCATGGTTGCTCCGGCCACCGTTCGGGGTATCGATCAGGCCCCTACGTCCCACCCGAAACTTCTCGCCTGGGTCCGTGAGGTCGCTGAACTGACCACCCCTGACCAGGTCGTGTGGGTGGACGGGTCCGACGAGGAATGGCGTCGCCTCACCGACGAACTGGTCGAAGCCGGAACACTCGTCCGGCTGAACCCCGAGAAGAAACCCAACTCGTTCTACACGCGTACCGATCCGACGGACGTCGCCCGGGTCGAGGAGCGCACCTTCATCTGCTCCGTGGACGAAGCGGACGCCGGGCCCACCAACAACTGGATGGCGCCGGCCGAGATGAAGCGGACCATGACGGAGCTGTACCGCGGCGCGATGCGCGGGCGGACCATGTACGTCATCCCGTTCGTGATGGGTCCGGTCGAGGCTGAGAAGCCCATGTTCGGGGTGGAGATCACGGACAGCCCGTACGTGGTCGCGTCCATGCGGATCATGACCCGGATGGGTGCCAAGATCCTGGAGGCGATGGGCGAGGACGCGGACTTCGTGCGCGCCCTGCACTCGATCGGCGCGCCGCTGGCACCCGGCCAGCAGGACGTGGCCTGGCCGTGCAACGAGACCAAGTACATCTCCCACTTCCCGGAGACCCGCGAGATCTGGTCCTTCGGTTCCGGGTACGGCGGTAACTCGCTGCTCGGCAAGAAGTGCTACGCCCTGCGGATCGCCAGCGTGATGGGGCGGGACGAGGGCTGGCTCGCCGAGCACATGCTGATCCTGAAGATCACGTCGCCGGAGGGGCGGGTATACCACATCGCCGGTGCCTTCCCGTCGGCCTGCGGCAAGACCAACCTGGCGATGCTGGAGCCGACCATCCCGGGTTGGAAGGTCGAGACGATCGGCGACGACATCGCCTGGATGCGGTTTGGCCCGGACGGACGGCTCTACGCGATCAACCCGGAGTACGGCCTGTTCGGCGTCGCCCCGGGCACCGACTGGAAGACCAACGCCAACGCCATGCGGACGCTGGAGCGGGGCAATTCCATCTTCACCAACGTCGCCCTCACCGACGACGGTGACGTCTGGTGGGAGGGCATGGGCGAGCCGCCCGCCCACCTGATCGACTGGAAGGGCAACGACTGGACGCCGGAGAGCGACAGCCTCTCCTCGCACGCGAACAGCCGGTTCTGCACCCCGATCACCCAGTGCCCGATCCTGGCGGAGGACTACTACAACCCGAACGGCGTACCGATCGACGCGATCCTGTTCGGTGGCCGGCGTCGCGACACCGTGCCGCTGGTGACCGAGGCCCGCGACTGGGTGCACGGCGTCTACATGGGTGCCACGCTCTCCTCGGAGACCACGGCCGCCGCGTCCGGCGCGGTCGGTGTGGTCCGCCGCGACCCGATGGCGATGCTGCCGTTCATCGGCTACCACGCCGGTGACTACTTCCGGCACTGGATCGAGATGGGCAAGGGCGTCGACGGCGACGAGTCGAAGCTGCCGAAGGTGTACTACGTCAACTGGTTCCGTAAGGACCCGGAGGGTGGTTTCCTCTGGCCGGGCTTCGGCGAGAACTCGCGGGTCCTCAAGTGGATCATCGAGCGGATCGAGGGCCAGGCGGACGCCGTGGAGACCCCGATCGGCATGGTCCCGACGCTGGACTCGCTGGACGTCGAGGGTCTGGACATGACGCCGGAGGACGTCCGCATCGCGCTGAAGGTGGACCCGCAGGAGTGGCGTGACGAGTTGCCGCTGATCACCGAGTGGTTCGAGAAGTTCGGCGACAAGCTGCCCGGGGTCCTCTGGGCCGAGCTGGACGCCCTGCGGGCCCGACTCGACGCGGAGCAGCCGCAGCAGCAGGTGTGATCGACGCCGGATCCGGGCATCATCGGATCCCATGAGGACGGCCGCCGAGACCGAGGTCCGGCGGCCGTCCGCCGTCCGGGCCCTGACCGCACTGTTGGCGGTGACCGCCGCGGCCACCGTCGTGGTCGAGGTGCTCAACTGGTGGTACGCGCCGGAGCAGGGTTTCGGACTCGCCGTGCGCACCGGGTGGGCGATGCTTCGCTCGTTCGGATTCCTGCTGCTCATCGGGCATGTGCGGCGCGGTCGGACGGTGGCCCGTCCGTTCGGCCTGATCCTCTCCGTCACCACGGTCTTCGCGGTCGGGCGGCTGATCGTGCCCCGTCAGGGCGTACCGCCGTTGCCCGGTCTGCTCGGTTTCGCCCTGCTCACCGCGCTCTGCGCCACCGTGGTCTGGCTGCTGTACCGGTCGCCGACGCTCGCCGAACACCTGGTACGACACCGAGCCCGACTGGTGATCGACCGCTCCGGCATCTCCTGGCGGGAAACACCTCCGCGTCGGCCGGAGGCGAGCGCCTGGCTGTTGACCAGCCGGGTCGCGGCGTTCACGTACAGCCCGCTGATGCTGGTTCCGGCCCTGGTCGCCACCGCCGCGATCCTGGACGGGCGGTTGATCGCCGTGCCCGCCGTGCTGTTCTGGCTGGGCGCCGGCATCGCGACCAGCTACCTGGTGCTGTTCTGCACCGCGTTCCTGATGCGTGGGCGGCGGTGGGCGGGCACGCTGCTCGTCGTCGTCACCGTCGTCGTGCTCGCCGTCGACCTGCCATTGTGCTGGTGGCTGCTCGGCGTCGACGGCCTGGTACGCGACGGTGCGCCGCTGGTAGTCGCCGCCGTCCTCACCGTCTACGCCATCCGCCGCGCCGCCCGCACCCACCCCTAACCCGGCCTCAAGATCCGGACAACTTCCCTGGTGTTGCTGCCTCAGCCCGAGGCGGAGCCAGCAACTTCCCTGAAGTTGTTCGGATCTTGAAGTGCCGGCAGGCGCGCATCGGCCACCGGCACACGGATCCACGCGGCGGCTCGCTACCCTGCTAGGTGATGACTCTGCGGAAACTTCTCTACTCCGTCTACGAGCGGCGGCTCACGGCCAAGCTCGCGGGCCGACCGGTGCCCCGCCACGTGGGTGTGATGTGTGACGGAAACCGCAGGTGGGCGCGGGACATGGGGTTCGTCGATCCGAACGACGGGCACCGGCGGGGCGCCGAGCGGATCAAGGAGCTGCTGCGCTGGTGTGACGCTGCGGGTGTCGGGCACATCACGCTGTGGCTGCTCTCCACGGACAACCTCTCGCGCCCGGCGACGGAGTTGGACCCGCTGCTCCAGATCATCGAGGACCTCACCACCGAACTGGCCGAGGAGGGCAACCCCTGGCGGCTGCGGATGGTGGGTGCGCTGGACGTGTTGCCGGCGCACCATGCGAACGCGCTCAAGGCCGCCGAGGAGCGGACCCGGCAGCGCACCGGCGGCGCTCAGGTCAACATCGCCGTGGGCTACGGCGGCCGGCGGGAGATCGCCGACGCGGTGCGCTCGTTGCTGCTGGAGCACGCGGCGAACGGTGGCACGCTGGAGGAACTGGCCGGATCGCTCGACGTCGACGACATCTCCGAGCACCTGTACACCCGGGGACTGCCGGATCCGGATCTGATCATCCGGACCAGCGGGGAACAGCGGCTCTCCGGCTTCATGCTCTGGCAGTCGGCGCACTCGGAGTTCTACTTCTGCGAGTTGAACTGGCCCGAGTTCCGGCGGGTCGACTTCCTTCGCGCGCTGCGCTCCTACGCCACCCGCCAGCGCCGCTACGGGGTCTGAGACCCGGCGCGGCTCGCTCGCTCAGCTGAGCCGGTGGGTGGCCTCGGTGAGGAAGTCACCCAGGTCGGCCGGGGAGTCGATGGTGAGGTCGGCGGCTTCGGCGACCTCGTCGCCGGTCTCCGGGTTGGCGACGGCGACGCAGACACCGATGAAGTCCGGGTCGGCCGCAGCGCGGGCGCGTAGCGCCGCGAACGCCTTGATGTCGGAGACATCGTCACCGAAGTACCAGGCCGCGCGTACTCCCTGCACGAGTTCGTCGATCACCATGCCCTTGTCCCGGTCGACCGGCGGCTTGATCTCCAGGACCATCCGGCCGACCTGCACCCGTAGACCGAGGCGTTCGGCCTGGTCGCGTCCCCACTGCTCGACGGTGGCGGCGAGGTGCGGCGTGGTCCGCCAGTGCAGGGCGACGGAGAGACGCTTGTACTCCACGAGGGTGCCGGGCGGTAGTTCGGCGCGGGCCACGTCGGCGAGTTCGGCCATTGTGGGCACCCACGGCAGGGCGGCCGGCTCGGTGACCGTGTCGCCGCCGGAATGGCTGTGTTCCAGGCCGTAGAGCCCGTACAGGTCGACGCCGCTGAGCCCGTCGAAGTGCTCGCGCAGGAAGTCGACCGGCCGGGCCGAGACGATCGCGACGCGCTGTACGACCGGGGCGAGCGCCTCGATGGCGGCCAGCACCTTCGGTGCGGGCTGCACCTGGGTCGGGTCGTCGGCGACCGGCGCGAGGGTTCCGTCGAAGTCGAAGAAGAGGACGGTCTCGGCGACCCGGTCGGCGGTCGCCCGCCAGGCATGGTCGGCGTTCAGCGGAGTCTTCGGCTGCTGGTTGCCCAGATTTAACGGCGGCACGCGCGACAGCGTACCCCGGGTTCGGCCGGTCAATCCTGACGTGAATGCGGCGTGAAAGTGAATGGATTCAGCGTTCGGCGGCTCCACGTCCCCGGCGTCCGAACGGCACCACCGCCGCGTCCTGCCCGTGACTGAGCAGGTAGCCCTCCACGAAGCCGGAGTTCCGGTCGCCGGTGTGTGCCTCGATCTCCCGCAACCGCTCCACCAGGAACTCGGTGAGCGCGGTGAGCCGATCGTTGAGCCGCTCGTGTAGTTCGGCGACGACGGCCAGCACGATCGCGGTGCCCGCAGTGGCGAGCGCGAAGAGGTTGACGAGCAGCGGAAGCTGCCCGCCGTTCAGGGTCAGGGTCACCGCGTTCCCGGTGACGCACAGCGTCACGGAGACCGTCGCGACCACGACAGCCAACCATTTCAGGGTCATGGAGCGACCCCTTTCTGTCCCGCAGGGCTGGGTTCGGCCTTGTCCCGTCCCCCCGCCGACGACGAGCCCAAGCAGTACAAACACGGACGCTAGCGCGCCCGATCCCGCCCCGAAGCGAAACGAATGAGGTTGACCTGCCGTTCTTTCGCCATCTGAGGAACTAGCTGGCGGCTTCTCCTCGGTTCCGGACACCGAGCGGCAGCGTCGGGCGGTATGCGAGGTAACGAATGGTTTCTCGGATGTGGAACTTCTCCGCGTCCGAGACGGCCGGGTCGACCAGCCGGCGGAGCAGCGCCTCGACGTCGGGGTCCATCGGTGGTGGTGACGGCGCGCTCCGGCGGGAGGCTGTCCGGTCCCAGCCCAGCGCCGTGAAGGCCACGGCCGGGTCGAGCCCGAGGCCCTCGCAGAACGCCACCACCCGTTCGGCTTCCGGGTCGCTGGCCCAGTCACCGCGTACCCACCGGTTGATGGTCTGTCGGGAGACGCCGGTGCGTCGGGAGACCTCGGTGCCGCTCCAGGCCCGGGTCGCGCGGGCCTCGTCGAGGGCGCGCCGGACGAAGGTGGCGAAGGCGATCTTCCGCGCGCTGGTCGTCTCGGTCACCTCGTGACCGTACGGCCGCTGCGCCCGGGTAACGGTGCCTGCCACGCCTTTGTCACGCTTGCGTGACGTCATTGCAGTGTGGCCGGAGGGGGGTCCGGCACTCTTCCTGAGGGGTGCCACCTGGGCAGGATAGATGTACGTAGGTGTAGGGGCAAACGAACGAAAAGCTGATACTGTCACGTTCATGGGACAACCTACGGTGTGTCACGTGCATGAGACGATCAGTGCTCACCTGCGTCACGCGCCCGGTGCGAGGGGGACGCGGTGACCGAACTCGCAACCCGTGCCCAGGCGTTCGGCCTGGTGGCCGAGGGGGTTGCCGCCGGGCTGAGTGCGCCATGGCGCCTCTACCTCGCCCGCGGCTGCCGCTACCTCTCGCTCAGCGTCGGGGATCGAGCCGAATGGAACGCCTGGCGGACCCACCTCGGCTGCCCGGAACTGAGCGTGCGGGTCTACGACGCCGGCGGCGAGATCCGCCGTTCCTCCATGGCCGAGGTGGTGATGGACGGCTGCCGGATCAGCGTCGAGCTGGTGGAGGAGATCGGCACCGACGACCTCGACCGACTCCTGATGGCCGACCCCACCACCATCGAACCGGAGGAGCGATGACGGTCGCGCGGGGAACCGGAGCCGCCGGATGAGTCCATTCCTGGCGATCTTCCTGGTACTCGTACTCGCCGCGACGAGCTACGCGGCAGGGCGGCTGCACGGGCAGCTCAGCTACCGGATCGGCTATCGGTTCGGCTACCGGCAGGGCTACTTCGACGGGGATCGCGGCGCGTGGAACCGGCGTCGCCGGGACGCCCAGGCGGCCATCGCCTCCGCCCTCGCCGTCACGGCACGTCCGTCACCTGCCGCCCGAGTCTCGGCCACTGCGAACCCCCTGCCGCCCCGGGGCACCTGCCCGCCACCGGCGGCCCTGCGGTCCGACGGACCGTCTGGGGAGATCGAGCAGGGTTCCGGGGCCCGTCCAGGCACCACGTACACCGGTTCGTCCTTCGCGGAGCCGGCCGCCTCGATCACCGGGCGGCACCCGACCGGCACCCTCGTCCGACGGACCGGCTGAACCGGTCGACGGGCTCCGGCCCGTCCACACGCGCGGCGCGTACGCCTCTTCGCAGGTGGTGCCGCGGGGCCACGTCAGACCGGTGGCGGTGGTCCCACCGGCCGGGATGCGCGCAGGGGGCATGCATCCCGGCCGGTTCACCCCTGCTGGCGGCCAGTGCTACGCCGTACGCCGCCGGTTGCCGACGCCGTCCGGCCGCAGATCGTCACCAGGGATCCGGCGCGGCCGGGAGGCGTGGCCCGGTGCGGTGTCCAGGAGACGCACTAGCCGGGACGGGTGCGGGGAGCTAGCGTCTAGGCATGGCGCGGGGTTGTCCCGAGCCAGCCGGCCCGCCCGGCCTGCGACCTCGCGCACGGGGCCCGCATCCGACCCCGTGTCAGCCGGGCATCCGGAGGAGGCGGACCGCGGGTGGCCGGGTGCCCATCCGCCGGAGCAGGCCTGTGACGACTCGCCGTACGACCGCCGGTGCCGACCAGGGCCCGGCCGCGACTACCACGACCCGCCGCAGCACCCGGAGCCGCCGTGCGGCGGCCGCCGGTTCGGCCGATCCCCGGGAGCCCCGCCCAGCGGGCCAGTCCTTCGTGCTGGACACCTCCGTTCTGCTCAGCGACCCGGCGGCGTTCCACCGCTTCGACGAGCACGAGGTGGTGCTTCCGCTGGTGGTGATCTCCGAACTGGAGGGCAAGCGGCATCACCCGGAGCTGGGGTGGTTCGCCCGACAGTCGCTGCGCATGCTGGACGAACTGCGGGTGCGACACGGCCGGCTGGACCGGCCCGTGCCGGCCAACGACGTCGGCGGCACGCTGCGGGTGGAGCTGAACCACACCGACGACGGCGTCCTGCCGCCGGGTTTCCGCAACGAGTCCAACGACGCCCGGATCCTCTCCGTCGCGTTGAACCTCGCCGCTGAGGGGCGGGAGGTGACCCTGGTCAGCAAGGACATGCCGCTGCGGGTCAAGGCCGCCTCCGTGGGGCTGCGCGCGGACGAGTACCGGCACGGCCAGGCCAGCGACCCGACCTGGACGGGAATGGCCGAGTTGGAACTCGTCGAGGACGACATCGCCCGGCTCTACGCGGGAGAGGCCATCGACGTGGACGCGGCGGCGGGTCTGCCCTGCCACACCGGGCTGGTGCTGCACTCGTCGCGAGGCTCGGCGCTCGGCCGGGTGCTGCCGGACAAGACCGTACGGCTGGTGCGTGGTGACCGGGAGGCGTTCGGCGTGCACGGGCGCTCGGCCGAGCAGCGGGTCGCGCTCGACCTGCTGCTCGACGAGTCGATCGGCATCGTCTCGCTCGGTGGTCGGGCCGGCACCGGCAAATCCGCCCTGGCGCTGTGCGCGGGGTTGGAGGCGGTGATGGAACGTCGCCGGCACAAGAAGGTGATCGTCTTCCGCCCGCTGTACGCCGTCGGCGGGCAGGAACTGGGTTACCTGCCCGGCTCGGAGGCGGAGAAGATGTCGCCCTGGGCGCAGGCGGTCTTCGACACCCTCGGCGCGGTGGTGCACGAGAACGTGTTGGAGGAGGTCACCTCACGCGGTCTGCTGGAGGTGCTGCCGCTGACCCACATCCGGGGCCGCAGTTTGCATGACGCGTTCGTCATCGTCGACGAGGCGCAGTCGCTGGAGCGCGGTGTGCTGCTGACCGTGCTCTCCCGGATCGGTCAGGGCTCCCGGGTGGTGCTGACCCACGATGTCGCGCAGCGGGACAATCTGCGCGTCGGGCGCCATGACGGGGTAACCGCCGTGATCGAGGCGCTGAAGGGTCATCAGCTCTTCGCGCACGTGACGCTCAGCCGTTCGGAGCGCTCGCCTATCGCCGCGATGGTGACGGACCTGTTGGAGGACATCCCGACCTGACGGGCGGTTTGGGCGTTTCGCAGGGAAATATGGCGTGACCCACGTCACAATTGGGGTCCGTGGTTTCCCAACCGCCTCACTGTGCGCGATTGTGTCCCACGGGCGCCCACGCACCTCCCGCATCGTCGGTGATCGTTCGTCGCCACCAGGACGACGGAGGACGCCGGGATACGACAGGTGCGTCCACGGTGGCCGGCAAGCCGGCCACGGGCGCCCGTGGCGCGTCACGACCCAGTGCGGTCGCTGCGCGCCGCGTCCCTGAACCCGACGAAGGGATCACTTCGTGAGTCGGCCGTGGAGCCGGTTCGCCGCCCGCACCGCAGCCGTCGCGCTGCTCTCGGTGGGTGTAGCCGGCGGTTTCTACCTGAGCGAGGACCGCCAGTCGCAACGCTCGAATCCAGGCCAGCAGCAGGTGGCCGGCAGCGTCAGCGAGATCGACGTCAACGTCGAGTACCGGCAGGAGGAGACGGTCTCCCGCCAGGTCCGCACCGCCCGTCAGCAGGCGTCCGAGGTCCGGAAGCAGGCCAAGGCCGCCGCCGAGAAGGCCCGTAAGGCCGAGGAGGCAGCCCGCCGGAAGGCCGCCGAGAAGGCTGCCAAGGAGGCCGCCGCCCGAGCCGCGAAGCCGTACGACGGGCCGATCCCCGAGTCCTGCGAGGAGTACAGCGGCAACCGGAAGGTCGGCTGCGCACTCATGATCGACGCGGGCTTCAAGATCGACCAGTTCCCCTGCCTGGACAAGCTCTGGCAGAAGGAGAGCGGCTGGAACCACAAGGCCCGTAACCGCTCCTCCGGGGCGTACGGCATTCCGCAGGCGTACCCGGGGAGCAAGATGGCCTCGGTCGGCTCGGACTGGGAGACCAACCCGGTCACCCAGATCAAGTGGGGGCTCGGCTACATCAAGGGTCGATACAGCACCCCCTGCGGGGCGTGGACACACTCGCAGAACAAGGGCTACTACTGAGCCGAATCACAGCGGCGGGGCGCGGACGAACGCACCCCGCCGCTGTGTCGCGTCTCGGGAAGAGTGGCGGCTGCCCGCGTTTGCTGATAGCTGTTGACGGGTGACCCTGCTCCCCGGAAGTGGCGACCCCTACCGGTTCGGCACCGTAGCCTTCTACGCGTCCATCGGTCGGGCGTTCGTCGCCATGTGCGCGGTGGTGCCGGTGCTCTTCCTGATCGAGGGTCTCGATGTCTGGCTCGGCGCCGGGTTCGACTCCGCAGCCGGGATCATCCCGCAGCGCCTCGACGGGCTGGACGGCGTCTTCTTCTCACCGTTCCTGCACCACGGGTTCGACCACCTCTACAGCAACAGCATCCCGCTGATCCTCCTCGGCACCTTCGTGCTGGCGGCGGGCGCTCGGCGCTTCCTCTGGTCCACCCTGGTGATCGTCCTGGTCAGCGGGCTCGGCGTGTGGTTCACCGGCTCGCCCAACACGATCGTGGTCGGAGCCAGCGGGGTGATCTTCGGCTACCTCGGGATCCTGCTCACCCGGGGCATCTTCGAGCGGAGCTGGTGGAACTTCGCCGTGTTCCTGCTGGTCGGGCTCCTCTACGGCGGCCAGTTGGCCGGGGTGCTGCCCACCGACGAACGGATCTCCTGGCAGGGGCACCTGTTCGGGCTGCTCGGCGGCATCGTGGCGGCGATCATCTTCCGTCGACGCCGGTCCGACCTCGACGGGCCGTACCGCTCCGAGTCCTCGATGACCATGCCCTGACCCGTCCGCCGAGCGTCGCGATCGCCACGGCGGCCAGGGTCAGCACGACGCCGAGCAGGGTGGTCCCGTCGGGCCGCGCCGCAGCGGGCAGCAGCAGGTCCAGCAGCGCCGCACCGACCACCTGTCCGGAGACGGTGGCCAGGCCGAGTAGCAGCACGCCGGTGAGGCGGACCACTGCGGCGGCCACCGCGATGAAGGTGACGCCGACCGGTCCGCCGAGGTAGAGCCAGACATCGGAGGGGAGCCCGCCGGGCGGCAGGCCCCGGAACGCGAGGCTGACCACGAACGCGGCCAGGAGCACCGCCGTACCGACGGCGAAGTTCACCAGCGTGGCGGTCAACGTGCTGTCGCTGGCCACCCGCACCCAGCCGTTCACCGCCTGCTGCCAGGCCACCGCCACCCCGGCCAGCAGCGGCAGGACCGCCAGACCGAGGATCGCCGGCTGACCGATCCGGTCGCCGACCGCCACCAGCACCGCGACCACGGTCAGCACCGCGCCGGCCAACCGGGCGACGGTCACCGGGCGGCGGCCACCCGGGCCGATCCCCGCCCGGTCGACGAGCAGGCTGCTGGCGGACTGGCCGGCCACGATCGCCACGGTGAACACCGCGACTCCCAGGGTGCCGACCGTGACCCCCTGGCTGAACACCAGGAACGCGCCACAGGCGCCGCCGAGACACTGCCAGGGGCGAAGTGTCCCCCGGGAGAGGGCGGTCCGCAGCGTCGCCAGCCCGCGCCGCCCGGCAGCGGTGGCCGGGACCAGCACCAGCAACAGCACCAGGCCCGATCCGAACGAGATGACGGCGGCGGCGAGCCCGTCGCCGAGGCGTACGCCCAACTCGCCGTTGATCCGCGACTGCGTCGCCACCCCGACCCCGGCCACGGTCGCCAGCGCCACCGCGCCGAGCCGGCGACCCGCCGACACCGTCGGCCGGGTCGCCGTCAGGGTGCTCAAGCCTGTTCGTCCAGCGGTCGGCCGTCGAAATCCACCGCCGAGTAGAGCGCCAGCTTCTCCAACCGGTGGTACGAGTCGATCACCCGGATCGTGCCGCTCTTGGAGCGCATCACGATCGACTGGGTGTACGCCCCGCCAGCCCGGTACCGCACCCCGCGCAGCAGGTCACCGGAGGTGATGCCGGTGGCCACGAAGAAGCAGTTGTCGCCGGTGACCAGGTCGTCGGTGGTGAGTACCCGGTCCAGGTCGTGGCCGGCGGCGATCGCCTTCTCGCGTTCGGCGTCGTCCCGTGGCCAGAGCTTGGCCTGCATCATGCCGCCCATGCACTTGAGCGCGCAGGCGGCGGTGATCCCCTCCGGGGTGCCGCCGATGCCCATCAGCACGTCGACGTCCGACTCTCCCCGTGCGGCGGCGATCGCACCGGCGATGTCGCCGTCGGAGATGAAGCGGATGCCGGCGCCGGTGCGGCGGATCTCGTCGACCAGGCCGTCGTGCCGGGACCGGTCGAGCACACAGACGGTGACCTCGGAGACGCTGGTGCCCTTGGCCTTGGCGATGCGGCGCAGGTTCTCCACGGTGCCGGCCTCGATGTCCACCACGTCCGCGTACGCCGGGCCGACGGCGAGCTTCTCCATGTAGAAGACCGCGCTCGGGTCGAACATCGCACCCCGTTCGGCCACCGCCAGCACCGCGAGGGCGTTCGGCATCCCCTTGCTCATCAGGGTGGTGCCGTCGATCGGGTCGACCGCGACGTCCACCTCGGGGCCGTCGCCGTCGCCGACCTCCTCACCGTTGAAGAGCATCGGGGCGTTGTCCTTCTCGCCCTCGCCGATCACCACGACGCCCTTCATCGGGATCGAGTTGATCAGCTTGCGCATGGCGTCGACGGCGGCGCCGTCGCCGCCCTCCTTGTCACCCCGGCCGACCCACCGGCCGGCGGCCATCGCTGCCGCCTCGGTGACCCTGACCAGATCGAGGGCGAGGTTGCGGTCGAGGTTCTGGGGAATTCGCGTCCTGGTAGTGGTCATGTGAACGGCTCCTCCTCGCGGCGGTGCGGGGCGGGCCGGCGCTGCCGGCTTCGGTCCTGATCCTCACACGATGGCGGACGCGCGGCCGGGCCGGGGCGGTGATGGGAGGGATACCGCCGGTCGGGCGGCTGCCAGAATGGCGGGGTGGAACCTGCACAGCCTGCCGACCGCGTACCCGCTGATCAGCCTGGGCCCGCACCCGCTGCGGAGTCCGGGGCGACGCCGGGGGCAGCCGACCAACCCGTGCCGCCGCCCGCCGCCGTGAAATCCGACCGGTCCCCCCGGGACATGGCGATCTCGCTGCTGGTGCTGCTGATCCCGATCGTCCTGCTGCTCGCCTTCTACCGGGGTTTCCTCGGTGGGGACCAGCCGACCACTGTCGATCCCACGCCCGCCTTCGAGCAGGCGAGGGCGGCGGGTGCGTTCCCGGTGAGCGAACCGGCCGCACTGGGCGACGGGTGGCGCACCGTACGCGCGAGCTACCGCACGGCAGAGGGCGGGGCGGTCCTGCGGGTGGGATATGTCACCCCCGAGGGGCGGGGCCTGCAACTCGTGCAGAGCGACGTGCCGCCGGAGCGGCTGTTGCCGATCGAGTTGACCGAAGAGGGGCGGCCGCAGGGGCAGACCGACCTCGGGTCCAGCACCTGGCAGCGCTACACGGCCCGGGGCAACGAGCAGGCGTTGGTGCTGCTCCAGCCGGAGCGTACGGTGATCGTCGTCGGCGACGCCCGGGACAACGAGCTGCGGGCCCTCGCCATTGCCGTGGACTGATCCGGCCGCGCCCGGGACGGCCCCGGGGGCGCTCCGATCGGCGGTGGTGCCCCCTTTCTGTCGGTCGGGTCCGCTACGCTCCCCGGGTTCGATGCCTTGCCGGTTTCGACCGGCCAGGATTCCCGGCTTGAAGAGAGACAATCTGTGAACATTCGACGGTGGAGCGTCGGCCTCATCGCCGCCACGCTGCTCGTTCCCGCCCTCGTCGCCTGCAACAACTCCAGCGGCGACTCGTCCTCCACGGCGTCCGACGCGGGCGTTCCGTCCGACCCGAAGGCGGCGCTGGTCGCCTCCACCAAGGGGCTGGAGGAGGGCAACTTCACGTTCTCCATCGAGGCTGACTCGATGTCGGGCAAGGGCACGGTGCACAAGCCCAGCAAGAGCGCTCAGATGACGATGACCGTGGGTGGCGACGACTTCACCATGGACTTCGACCTCATCCAGATCCAGCCGGACACCTGGGTGAAGGTCGACCTGGGCGACCTCTTCGCCGGCATCCCCGGGATGGACGCCTTCAAGGACAAGTACCAGCACCTCGACGCCGCCAAGGCGAAGGGCGCCAAGAACCTCGACATCTTCAAGGACGGCACCGACCCGACCGACGCCAAGGGCATGTTCGACGGCCTCGTCGACGTGGAGAAGACCGGCGAGGGCACCTACCGCGGCACCTTCGACCTGACCAAGGTTGAGGATTCGGTCGCGGCCGACCAGGACCTGCTCAAGGAACTGGGCGACCAGGCCAAGTCGGTCCCGTTCACCGCGAAGCTGGACGCCGAGGGCCGGATCAACGAGCTGGTCCTGTCCATCCCGGCGGCTGGCGAGGCGAAGGCGCAGGACGTCAAGATCACCTACGGCGACTACGGTTCGGCGACGGAGGCGCAGAAGCCCCCGGCGGACCAGGTCATCGAGGCGAACGAGCAGACCTACGAGATGTTCAAGTAGGTCCAACGGCAGTGCTGCGGGGGTGGGCGCAAGCCCACCCCCGCTTCGCGTTCCGGCGACCGGGGTCGGGGACGCGTCCGGGGCCGGGTGATTGCGCGGGCGGGTGGCAGGGAACAGAGGAGAGCAGCCTCCGGGGCGAGAACGCGCCGGATGACCCTGCTGGGAGACACCGATGACCGTTCGACGACTGAGCGCCGGCCTCGTGGCCGTCGCCATCTTCACGCCCGGAGTCGCCGCCTGCACCACCACCGGTGACGCTGGGCCGACCGCCACGCCGTCCGTCACCGCCAGCGGTGCCGCCCCCGAGGCGGACGCCGACGCGAAGCAGGCGCTGCTGGACTCGACCCGGGAGATCCGCAACGGCAACTTCCGGTTCAGCATGTCCGGTGCCGGCTCGACCGCCGAGGGGCAGGTGCACCAGCCGAGCCAGAGCGCGGAGATCCGGCTACGCCTCGGCGAGCCGACCGACGACCTGGCGATCGGCCTCGATCTCGTCCACGCCAAGCCGGACAGCTGGGTGAAGCTGGACCTCAAGGGCCAGGCGGCCACCAGCGTGCCCGGGGTGGACCGACTCAACCTCGGCAAGTACCAGCACCTCGACCAGAACCGCATCCGGGGCAACCGCAGCCTCGGCTTCGACTTCGACAAGATCGACCCGGCCGGCAGCGAGGCACTGACCCAGGCGGTCACCGACGTCAGCCGGACCGGTGAGGGCGCGTACAGCGGCACCCTCGACCTGTCGAAGGCGGCCGAGGCCGGGTCGCTCGACCCGACTTTGATCACGACGCTCGGCGCGGAGGCGAACTCCGTGCCGTTCACCGCGACGACCGACGCTCAGGGGCGACTCACCGAGCTGGTCATCCGGCTGCCGGAGGCCGGCCGGGCCGCCGGGCAGGAGATCAAGGTGACGTACTCCGACTACGGCAACGCGACCGAGGCGACCAAGCCCACGCCCGACCAGGTCGTCGAGGCTCCGCCGGAGCTGTACCAGCTGTTCGACTGAGCCCGGGGCGTGGTGGACGCCGTGGCGACGCCCGCTCGGCCCGGTCAGCTCGCCGGGTCGGGCCGGGCGGCGCTCGGCCGGGTCAGGTCGCCGGGTCGGGCCGGGCGGCGTCGATGCGGGCCCGGGCACCGTCGAGCCAGCGCTGGCAGACGACCGCCAGCGCCTCGCCGCGCTCCCACAACGCCAGCGACTCCTCCAGCGAGGTGCCGCCAGCCTCCAGCCGCTCCACCACCGACGCTAGTTCGGCGCGGGCCTGCTCGTAGCTGAGCCGCTCGTCCGACCCGCTGGTCTTCTCGTCAGTCATCGCACCCATCTCAGCACAACCACCCGACACCCCGGACGACCGCACCACCGTCCGGGTCAGGTGTCGACCGTGGCGGACAGTTCACCGTCGGCGAGGCGTACCCGCAGCGGATCACCGGCGGCCACCTCGGCGGCCGCGCGGACGACCTGATCGTCGGCGCGTTGCACGATGGCGTAGCCACGGTCGAGGGTGGCGGCCGGCGAGAGGGCGCGCAGCCGGGCCAGACTGTGCCGGAGATCGTCGCTGGCGATGGCGAGGCGATGATCCAGGCAGCGACCGGCGCGCTGGCGCAGGGCGGCCACGTCGGCGGCCCGTTGCTCGACCATCACCTGTGGCCGGGCCAGCACCGGCCGGGAGCGCAGCGCGTCGATGCGGTGGGACTCCCGGTCGACGAGGTTGTGTACGGCCCGGTGCAGCCGGTGCCGCGCCTGCTTGATCAGGCGTACCTCCTCGGTCAGGTCGGGCACCACCCGCTTGGCCGCGTCGGTGGGGGTCGACGCCCGGACGTCGGCCACATAGTCGACCAGCGGTGCGTCCGTCTCGTGGCCGATCGCACTGACCACCGGCGTACGGCACGCGAAGACGGCCCGGCACAATGCCTCGTCGGAGAAGGGCAGCAGATCCTCGATGCCACCTCCGCCACGGGCCAGGATGATGACGTCGATGCTCGGGTCCGCGTCGAGCACCCTGAGCGCGTCCACGATCTGGGGAACGGCGCTCGGTCCCTGCACCGCCACGTTCACCGTGCGGAACTCCACTGCCGGCCAGCGGCGACGGGCGTTGGTCAGCACGTCCCGTTCGGCGGCGCTGGCCCGACCGGTGATCAGCCCGATGCGCTGCGGCAGGAACGGCGGTCGGCGCTTGCGGGCCCGGTCGAACAGCCCCTCGGCGGCGAGCAGCTTCTTGAGCTTCTCCAGCCGGGCGAGCAGCTCACCGAGACCGACCTGGCGGATCTCGTCCGCGCGCAGGCTGAGCGTGCCCCGGGCGGCGTAGAACTCGGGTTTGGCGTGCAGCACCACGCGGGCGCCCTCGCGCAGCTCCGGCGCACCGGAGTCGAGGACGTCGCGGTTGGTGGTGACCGTCAGGCTCAGGTCGGCGGACGGGTCACGCAGGGTCAGGAACACGGTGCTGGCGCCGGGCCGTCGGCTGATCTGCGCCACCTGCCCGTCGACCCACACCCACCCGAGCCGGGCCACCCAGGCACCGATCTTCTGGCTGACCACGCGTACCGGCCACGGCTCCTCCGAGCTGCTCTTCCCGCCCTCACCAGCCACCACCCCACCACCCTACGGCTCACCCGTACCAGCAGCGTTGATCATGAAGCTGTCGCCTGCGGTGCGGCGTGTCGCGGGGTGTCGACGGGGTGCTCGACGTGGGGTGGGCGGGGGCGCGACCACTGCCGGGTGTTTCACCGGCACGTACGATGGGCGGGTGACTGAGGTTGATGCGACGTCCCGGACCGGCAAGCGCGTGCTCCTGGCCAAGCCCCGCGGCTACTGCGCGGGCGTGGACCGGGCGGTGCAGACCGTCGAGGAGGCGCTCAAGCTCTACGGTGCCCCCATCTACGTCCGCAAGCAGATCGTGCACAACAAGCACGTGGTGCAGACACTGGAGGCCAAGGGTGCCATCTTCGTGGAGGAGAACGAGGAGGTGCCCGAGGGCGCCACGGTGATCTTCTCCGCGCACGGCGTGGCGCCGGAGGTCTACGAGCAGGCCAGGCAGCGCTCGCTCAAGGCGATCGACGCCACCTGCCCGCTGGTGACCAAGGTGCACCACGAGGCGAAGCGGTTCGCCGCCGAGGACTACGACATCCTGCTCATCGGCCACGAGGGGCACGAGGAGGTCATCGGCACCTCCGGCGAGGCACCGGAGCACATCCAGCTGGTGGACGGCCCGGAGGACGCCGACCGGATCACCGTGCGGGACCCGAACAAGGTCGTCTGGCTGTCGCAGACCACGCTGTCGGTGGACGAGACCATGGAGACCGTGGCCCGGCTCAAGAAGCGCCTGCCGATGCTCCAGTCGCCGCCCAGCGACGACATCTGCTACGCCACCAGCAACCGGCAGCACGTGATCAAGGAGATCGCGCCGCAGTGCGACGTGGTCATCGTCGTCGGCTCACGCAACTCGTCCAACTCCGTACGCCTGGTCGAGGTCGCCCTCGACGGCGGTGCTCGGGCAGGACACCTGGTCGACTTCGCCCACGAGATCGAGGACTCCTGGCTCGCCGACGCGCGGACGGTGGGCCTGACCTCCGGCGCGAGCGTGCCGGACGAATTGGTGCAGGAGGTGCTGGCGCACCTCGCCGAGCGCGGCTTCACCGACGTGGAGGAAGTGGTGACCGCGAACGAGCGGCTCACCTTCTCGCTGCCGCAGGAGCTCAAGCGCGACATGAAGGCCGCTGCGGCGGCCCGCGACTGAGCAGGGCCGGGAAGGCCGATGGGAACTGTTCACCGCGCCGGTGCGTCAGAGCTGGCATGAGGAGCCTTCGGATCGCCGCCACCGCGCTGATCGTCTGCACGGCGCTCGCCGCCTGCGGCGGTCAGGACGCGGGGGATGACACCATCACCCCCACCCCGACGGGAGCATCGCCGGTGACCGAGTTGCCGACCCCGGACCCGAGCCTGTCCGCACCCTCGCCCTCCGACCCGGTGGACCCGACGGCACCGCGCACCCGACCGACGGTGCGGCCGAGCGCCCCGTCGAAGCCGCCGACGACCGGTGAGATCACCCTGACCGGTCGGGTCGAGTCCGGTGTCGAGCCCGGCTGCCTCCTACTCGACGGCTACCTGCTGCTCGGCGGCCCCCGCGACGTGCTCACCTCGGGTGCCTCGGTGACCGTGACCGGGCGTCCCGACCCGACCATGATGTCCACCTGCCAGCAGGGCACCCCGTTCGTCGTCAGCTCCGCCAAGCGCAGCTGACGCGCGGCTCCGGGCATCCTCGGCGGCAGCACCGGCCAACGGTGTGATCGATTGATGGCAGTATGCCCGGGTGCGATACCGACCGATCCTTCCTGCGGCGGCCGGGGCACTCGCCGCCGTTCACGTCCTCGGCATCCTCACCGGCGTTCCCCTGCTGCGGCAGGCCGAGGTGGCCGCGCTGCTGCTGCTGTTGGCGTACGCGTTGACCGCCCGGCTACCGGTCCGGCCGGCGTGGAGGTTGCCGCCGCCATGCTCGTGCCGCTCGCACTCGCCTTCGGCTCACTCGTGCTGACTGCCCTGCTGGCCGAACACCGGCACCGGCTCGCTGCCGGTGCTGCCGTCCTGCTGGTGCCGGTCGCGCTGACCTATCTGGACATCGCGCTGGAATCGTTGACGCTGCCGCCGTACGCCGGACGTGGTGTCCTCGTCACCGCCGCGTCGCATGCCGCCGCGAGTCTGCCCGCCGTCGGACCGGCCGTCCTCGCCGGTGCCGAGTTGGTGGCTTACCTGCTGCTCGTGGTGGGTCTGGTCGGCCGCTACCCGCAACGGGCCGAGCCGGCCTGACGGATGCCGGGCGGCTGAGACCGCGCCGGGCAACCCTCGGTAGACAGACGGAAGCCCGTCTTCGGCGAACCGGAGACGGGCTTCCGTGTTGCGATGGTGTCAGTTCACCGCGCCGACCGAGACCGCGCCGCGGCCGACGACCGCGCCTTCGTCGGTCACCACGGACAGCTCACCGAAGAGCGAGCGACCCGCAGCCGGAGCGGACTGGGCGGTCACCGAGCCCGAGATGGTGCCGGTGGCACCGTTGGCGAGGGCGAGGCTGCCGCCCGACGCCGTGAGGGTGCCGAGCGCCGGGGAGGCGAACGAGTCCCGGTAGTCGTACTCGGTGCTGCCACCGGCACCGTCGACCGAGTACGCCTCGACGACGACGGTGTAGGTGCCCGCCGGCGGGTTGGCGATGGTCACGAACTCCTCGGAGTCACCGTCGGCGTTGTAGGCCACCAGGGCGCCGCCCCGGTAGACGAACAGGTCGAGGTCGGCACCGGCGTTCGAGGTGTTGCCGATGCGGGCGGTGAAGCTGGTGGCTCCCGCCGGTACCTCGACGGTGAACTCCTGCTCCGCGTGCTCCGCGATGGTCGGCCGCTCGCTGTGCGAGCTGGCCAGCGGACCACCCTGGCCGGTCACCGTGACCGGGCCGAAGGTGTTCTCCAGCGACCAGGTGACCGGGGTCGGGGTACCGGCGGCCACCGCCGGCAGTTCGACCACGGCCGGCTCGACGGCGACGCCCTGCACCCGTGCCTTGAGCTGGTACGGGTTGTTCAGCGCCGGCGAGGTCCGCCGGGACTCGACCTCGATCTCCCAGACGCCCGGCATCGGGTTCTGGTAGTCACGCTCGAAGGCGTTGCAGGCGCTGGCGAAGTTGGTGAAGCAGGTCAGGCTGGAGGTGCTCTCCACCGGAACGCCCCACGGGTTGAACGCGATGAAGCGGGTCTGGGAGCCGGTGGCGATGCCGGAGAGGTTCACCTGCAGCGCACCGGCACCCGGCGGCACCGTCACGAAGTACGACGTGGTGTTGTTCCGGTCCACCGAGCCCTGCGCCGAGTAGGCGAAGTTGGGCTTGCTGACGTCGTTCGAGGCCACCACGACGGCGGAGAACTCGAAGTCGATCGTGTTGGTGGCCGGGTCGTCGACGGTCACGATCGTGCTGTGCGCGCCCGCGGTCTTGGGCTTGGCGGTGATCGTGATGGTGACGGTCTGGTTGAGCGGCAGCTTGACGTCCTTCGGCGCCGAGAAGGTGCCGTTGTTGCCGCGCAGGCCGACCTTGTGCTTCACGTTGCCGGTCGGGCCGCTGGTCCGGGTCAGCTTGACCTGGTACGACTTCGACTGGTTGATCTTCTGGCCACCGTCTGCGGAACCGCAGCGGTTGTAGATGCCGGTGCCCCGGTGCGGGGTGGCCAGCATGCCGGAGAGCGGCGTGCAGACCGGAGCGTCAGCGGTGTACGAGCGGGTCTGCACACCCTTCTTGATCAGCTTCCACGCACCCGGCACGTCGAACATGCCGTAGCCCTGCCCGTAGGTCGGGGTGTCGGCGATCGGCTTGGCCGAGGTGAAGATCGCCCGGCGCAGCATCTCCGGGGTGACGCCCCGGTCGGTCGCCTTGGCCGCCGACAGCAGCAGCGCGGCGGCGCCGGCTGCCTGCGGGGAGGCCATCGAGGTGCCGTTGAACATGCCGTAACCCGGCGGCAGCGAGTAGCCGGCCTCGGGGACCGGGCTGCCGGCCTGCCAGACCGGGGTGGTGGAGATGGCCGAGCCCGGCGCGGCGATGTTCGGCTTGGCGCCACCGTCCTCACGCGGGCCGCGCGAGGAGAAGTTGAACAGCGCGTTCTTCTTCTTGACCACCGAGCCGTAGTTGGCCAGCCAGGTGTCCTTGCTGACGCTGGCGGCGACGCTGACCACATTGGTCGACGCCGACGGGTCGCCGATTGTGTTCACGCCCGGGCCGGAGTTGCCGGCCGAGATGAACATCTGCACCCCGTACGTGGTGATCAGGTTGTTGTAGAGGGTGGCGCGGGCGTTGTTGCCGTCGTTGAGCGCCGGCAGACCACCGATCGACATGTTGATCACGTCGACGCCGCGGTTGATCACCAGATCGGCCATGCCGGTGGTGAGTGCGGCGGCCGTGCAGCCACCGCCCCAGGAGCAGGCACGGGAGGAAACGATCTTGGCGCCGGGTGCCGCACCGTCGAACGCGCCGTTGCCGAGCATGTCGTTGGCGGCGGTGATGCCGGCGACGTGCGTGCCGTGCGCGCTCTCGATGATGCCGATGTTGACGTAGTCGACCAGACCGGGACCGCCCAGCGGAGTGGTGTCCACGTTCTTGCGGTACTCGACGACGAACGACATCCGCTCCTTGACCGGAGTGTCGGGGTTGTCGGTGCCGAAGTAGCCGACGTCGAACTTCTCCTTGTACGGCCGCATGACGGCCTCGTCGGTGAAGTCGCCGTCCTGGTCGGTGTCGACCCAGATGTTGTTGGTGGCCGGGTCGAACAGAATGCCGAACTGGTCGGTGTTGTCGCCGTCGCGGTTGACGTCACCGGCCGGGTCGCTGTTGTTCGTGATGTTCTCGCTGAACAGGTTGAACCGGTAGTTGCCCGCCGGCGCGGTCCACGTGCGACCGGCCAGGGTGAACGTCGGCCCGGTCACCTGGTTGATCATCGGCCGCCAGGTGGGGTCCTCGAACGGGTCGGTGGCGGTCACCCAGTCGACGATCTTGCGCTCGCCGGTGGTGGTCTTCTGCAGCGCGGGGTGCTCCAGGTCCACACCGGAGTCCATGATGCCGATGGTGACGCCGCGGCCGTCCCACTTCGGGTTCTGCTTGACGAACTTGACCGCGCCGGTCTCGTTCGTCGGCATGTACGGGTTGTCGGCCTTCGTCTTGGCACCCGGGCCGGGCAGCGTGCTGCCCTGCTTGTCGGCCTTCTTGCCGTTCGGGGCGACGTCCGGCGTCGGGTCCGGGAGCTGGATCTCCTCGTCCAGGTCGATCGCGGCGACACCGGGCAGCTTGGCCGCCTTGACCGCCTTGCTGGTCGGCACCTTCGCGAGCACATATCCGATGGTGTCGTAGCGCTCGGTAACGGCGGCGCCGAGGTCCTTCAGGTCGTCGGCGACGTCCTTCGCCTTGCCCTTGTCGGTGGCGACGATCATCGTGACGGTGGGGGCGTTCTTCGCCTCCGCCTCGGCGAGCAGCTTGGCGTCGTGCTGGCCCAACGCCTCGGCGGGGGTGGCCTGCGCGGCGTCCGGTCCGGCAGGAGCGGCGCTCGCGGTGGCGGCACCGCCCGCCACGGTCACGGCGCTGGCCGCCATCACCGAGGCGAAGAGCGCGGCAGAGGTACGCCGGCTCAGGTTTCGGGGTTTACTCACGTTCTCTTTCCTCCAGAGAACTCAGGCGCCCTCAGATGCAGGGCACGCGTGAGCGAAATCCTTCGTGGTGCCGCCCGTCGATGTCACTACCGGCAGGTACGTTGTGACCATCTCGTGATACGCGAGACGCACATTGTCATATCGAAGATGGTAAAGGTCGGCATCAGGTGGACCGACTTCGATCATCTGGAGTGGATTCCGCAAGCAGTTCTGGCGCTTGCGGCTGCCGGGGTGCCAACTCCACCTGCCCCGGCGTGGGCAGTTCCTGATCTGACACGCCCAGCTCGGCCAGCTTGCGGGCACTCACCAAGACGCGGGCCTCCAACGAGCCCACCGCCCGGTTGTACGCGGTGACCGCGCCACCGAGTGAGGCACCGAGCTTGCCGACGTGCTCACCGAGCGTCGACAGCCGTCCGTACAGTTCCCGTGCCAGTGTGTGCACGGCCATCGCGTTACGGGTCAACTGCTCCTGCCGCCACGACCAGGCGACCGTACGCAGCAGCGCGACCAGGGTCGCCGGGGTGGCCAGCACCACGTTGCGGGCGAACGCGTGCTCCAACAGCGTCGGATCGCGTTGCAGGGCGACGTCCAGGAACGGGTCGGCCGGCACGAACAGCACCACGAACTCCGGTGTGGACTCGAAGGCGGCCCAGTACGACTTGGCGGCCAACGCGTCGACGTGCGCCCGGAGGTGCTTCGCGTGCAGGTCGAGGTGGGTGTCCCGGCCCCGCTCGTCGCGCGCCTCCATCGCGGTGAGGTACGCGTCGAACGGCGCCTTGGCGTCCACCACCACGCTCCGGCCGCCGTGCAGGCGGACCACCAGGTCGGGGCGTACCGTCTGCTGGTCGGTGGTGGCGGTGACCTGCTCGGCGAAGTCGCAGTGCTCCACCATGCCGGCGGCCTCGACGATCCGGCGCAACTGGTGCTCGCCCCACCGGCCGCGTACCTGTGGTGCGCGCAGCGCCGCCACCAACTGTTTGGTCTCCGTACGCAACTCACCGGAGACCACGCTCATCGAGCGCACCTGCTCCCGCAGTTCGGCGTACGCGTCGACCCGCTCCCGTTCGAGGTCGGCGACCCGCTGCTCGTAGCGCCGCAGCGTCTCGTGCAGCGGGGCCACCGCCCGGGCGACCGCCTCCTGCGACTGGGCCGTCGCCTCGTAGCTCAGCGCGCGCATCGACTGCTCCAGCCGCCCCTCGCCCTCGCGGGTGGCGCGCAGCGTGGCATCCAACCGGGCGATCTCGCTCGCCGAGCGGGCTCGGGCGGCGAACCAGCCGACCGCGCCGCCGGTACCGAGACAGACGACGACAACCGCGAGGGTCGAGAGCTCCATCCTCATGAGCTTGCCAAAGACAGGCCCTTCCCGCCCGTACGGGTGCCGGGTGGCTTCCGCGCGTGGCTCAGCCGGTGTTGCGCATGCCGGCGGCGATGCCGTTGACCGTGGTGAGCAGGGCGCGCTCCAGGGCCGTGCCGTCGTTGGGGGCCCGTCGGCCACCCGGCGCGGTGGCCACCGCACGCCCGGCCGCCCCCGACTCGCGGTACTGCCGCAGCAGCGCCACCTGGAGGTGGTGCAACGGTTCCAGGTAGGTGTCGCGGACGGCAAGGGTGCGTTGCAGCACCGGGGAGTTCTCCAGCAGGTCCGGTGAGTCGGTGACCGCCAGCACCTCGCGCCGGGTCAGCTCGTACTCCTGCTCGATCTTGTCGAAGATCGGGTGCAGCTTCTTCGGGACGAGGGTCTCCACATACCGGCGGGCGATGCTGAGGTCGGTCTTGGTCAGCATCATCTCCACGTTGGACAGGAACGTGCGGAAGAAGTGCCAGTTGCGGTGCATCTCGGCCAGCACGTCGGCCAGACCGGCCTCCCGGGCGGCGGCCAGGCCGGAGCCGACGCCGAACCAGCCGGGGACGATCTGCCGGGTCTGGGTCCAACCGAACACCCACGGGATGGCTCGCAGCCCGGACAACCCGGCCCCGGTGTTCGGCCGCTTGGCGGGCCGGGAGCCGATGTTCAGCGCACCGAGCAACTCCGTCGGGGTGGAGGCCCAGAAGTACGCGGGCAGGTCCGGATCCTCCACCAGCGACCGGTACGACCGGAAGGCCGACTCGGACACCACGTCCATCGCCGCGTCCCAGCGTTCCAGCATCTCGGCGGGTTGCCGGGGCGCGGTGTGCAGCAGCGTCGCCTGGAGCACGGCGGCCACGCTCAGCTCCAGGTTCTCCCGAGCCAGCGCGGGCAGGGTGTACTTGTCGGAGATCACCTCACCCTGCTCGGTCACCTTGATCGCGCCGTCCAGGGTGCCGTAGGGCTGGGCCAGGATCGCGTCGTGCGTGGGGCCGCCGCCGCGCCCGACGGTGCCACCCCGGCCGTGGAAGAGCCGCAAATGCACCCCGTGCCGGGCGGCCACGTCGCGCAGTGCCCGCTGCGCCCGGTGGATGGACCACTGACTGGTGGTGATGCCGGCCTCCTTGTTGGAGTCGGAGTAGCCGAGCATCACCTCCTGCACGTCTCCCCGCGCGGCCACCAACGCCCGGTACGCGGGCAGTGACAGCAGCTCGTCGAGCAGGTCGCCACCGGCGTTCAGCTCGGCCGGGGTCTCCAGCAGCGGCACGAAACCGATCCGGGCCCGGCCGCTGTGCACGTCGACCAGACCGGCCTCCCGGGCGAGCACCACCGCGGCGAGCACGTCGTCGACACCGAGGGTCATCGAGATGATGTACGACTCGATGACCTCGGAGCCGAACCGGTCCTGCGCCTCACGGATGGTGGCGAACACGTCGAACGTCTTGCGGGCCGACTCGCTCAGCGGGGTGTCCGCCGTCGACAACGGTCGTCGGCCGGTCAACTCGTCGGCGAGCAGCTTGGTGCGCTCCAGCCGGCTCAGCGCCGGGTAGTCGTCGACCTCGCCCACCGCCGCGTACAGCTGGCTGAGCACCTCGTGGTGCTTCTCGGCGTGTTCGCGGACGTCCATGGTCGCCAGGTGCAGGCCGAACGCGGAGACGGTACGGATGGTCGAGGCGAGCCGACCGACGGCGGTGAGCTGGCCGGAGTTGCGGGCCAGCGAGGCGCGCAGCAGGTCCAGGTCGGCGATCAGTTCGGCCGAGCCCCGGTAGTCCCGTCCCGGCACATGCGGCGTGCCCTGACGCAGCCGGGCCCGGGTGTTGGCGAGCTTGGCGCGGATGCAGCGGGCCTTGAGCCGGTACGGCTCCTCGGCGTTGACCCGGCGGAACCGGGGTGCCACCTCGGGCAGCGCGTCGAGGTCGGCGGCGAGGCTGGCGGAGAGGTCGAGCGACACCCCGCGCAGTCGGCGGGAGACCGACACCTCGTTGATCAGCTCCTCCATCGCCGCCTCGGTGGCGGTCAGCCCGTGCTCGTGCTGGATGGCCAGCACCTCGCGGGTCACCGTCGGGGTGACGAACGGGTTGCCGTCCCGGTCGCCGCCGATCCAGGTGCCGAAGGTCAGCGGCCGGGCCGTGGGGGAGGTCTCCACACCGAGGGTGCGCAGCGTCTCGGCCAGGTCGTCGAGCACCTGCGGAGCGGCCTCGGCGTAGAGGTCACGCAGGTAGTAGATGGCGTTACGCGCCTCGTCGGTCGGATCGGGCCGATCCAACCGCAGCTCGTCGGTCTGCCACATCAGGTCGAGCAGCTCGGCCAGTCGCCGGTTCGCCGGACCCTCGTCGCTGGCCCCGTAGAGGATCGCGTTGGCCGTCTCGGCGTCCAACTCGTCAGCGATCGCGCGCAGCTTGGACAGGATCGACCGGCGGGCGGCCTCGGTCGGGTGGGCGGTGAAGACCGGGCGTACCGCCAGCCGGCGGGCCACCGACGCGATCTCCTCGGCCGGCACGCCGCGCTCGGCGATCATCTTGGCCGCCTGGTCCAGCCAGCCGCCCTGGACGGCCCGGCGGCGGCGCAGGTCCCGGGCCCGGTGCACCTGCTCGGTGATGTTGGCCAGGTGGAAGTAGGTGGAGAAGGCGCGCGCCAGCTTGGTGCCCGTGCTCACGTCGAGCCCGGCGAGCCGGCGGGCGGCGGCCGGGGCGTCGGTGCGGACCTGGGCGCGGATCTCCTCGACCAGGTCGAGCAGCGGGCGGCCCTCCTGGCGAGCCAGGGTCTGCCCGAGTAGCGTGCCCAACCTGCGGATGTCGGCGCGCAGGGCGGCGTCGGGGCCGTCGTGATCGTGCTGGTCGGTCACCATGCGCTCCTCACGTCAGTACGAAGGACAGCGCTGTCCGACTTCCTCCGATCGTATCCGCGCCGCCCCCCGTGCAAGGAAGGGCCCCTTACTAACGCCTGGCGTTGTACAAGGGGCCCTTCCTAACGTCTGGGCGTCCGAGGAGTTCCACACCGTCAGCCTACGGGCTGTCGTACGCCCGGAAGCAGCGCGCCGCGATCAGCCGAGCCTTCGCCGAGTACGCCCCGGCCGCGGTCCTGGTCTTCGACGTCGGCCTACGCGATCTTGGACATTGCGCATCAAAGGAAACTGGCCAAGTCAGATTGCACAGCTGCAGGGGTGTCAGGTGAGGGGGCAGCGACCGGCACTGAAATGGGCGACGGCCGCCAGGATCTCGGCCTCGGACTTGTCGGCGAAGTTCAACGTGGCGACGAGCCCGGAGCCGTAGAAGGCGCTCAACATCCCGGAGTCCAGTGCGGTGTACGTGCCGAGGTTCGCCAGGGCGTTCGGATCGTGCGGCCGGACGACCAGCATCTTCTCCAGGCTCCACCGGCGGCGCGAGATTTGCGCGACCCCCTCCCAGGGCAGCCAGATCGCCTGACCCCGAGTCGGCCGGGTGCGGATCCACAGACCGGCCGGGCCCAGGGCCAGCACCGGGCCGCCGGTGCCGATCAGCCACAGCTGGAGGCCCAGCGGCAGGCAGACGGCGGCCAGCAGGCAACCGAGCATGCCCACCACGGCGAGGACCGATCCCCTGCCGGACGTGGTCGAACTCGTGACGCCAACCCCGAAGCAGCAGGTGATCGGCACGATGAGCAGCAGCGCGAAACCCAGGAAGACCAGGCCCCGTTTGGTGACGTTGGGGCGTACGACGAAGGGTTGGTCCTCGGGGATGCGCCGCACGACCGGCGGTGGCTGACCGCCCGCCGGCGGTTGGTTGCCCGGCGGTAGGAAGTTGGGTGGGTACGGGCCGAGGGGGTTGCCGGCCGGCGGGCCGCTCTGCGGCGGCTGCGGCGGGAATTCGGGTGGCGGGGTCGTGCTCACCTGTCTCGCTTTCGGTCGATGGTGGCAGAGGCGCGGACCGGGAAGATGGTGGCAGAGGCGCGGACCGGGAAGATGGTGGCAGAGGCGTGGACCGGGAAGATGGTGCCAATCCCGGTGGGCAGCAGGGTGCGGGGGCTTACCATCAGCCGCCGGGCTCGTGTCGTCGATGTTGATCGGTTCGACGAAGTTCCCCGCTCATGGTTCGGTAGCCGATCACGCCAGCGGACCGGCGTCAACACGTCGGCGCCCGCCTGCCTCCGGGTGCCTGCTCGGCGCTGTCGCGCCGAACCGTCCGCGCTCTCAGGTCGACAGGGCCGGCACCACCTCCGGCACGCGGACCATCGCGGCGTCGGGTCGCCCGGTGCAGGGATGGATGTCGGGCAGGAGAGATAGTGTCGACCGGTATAACCCCCCGTTCGCCCGGACGCGGGGTGATCGTCGTGTCCCCACCTCGGAAGTGACCATGACTGCGCTCACCGGACTCTTCGCCGCCGCCCTGGCCGACCCGGGCCTGGCCCGCGTCCGTGACCTGGCGCGCTCCGGTGCGGCCCAGGTCGACGGGCTCGACCTGACCGCCCCGGCGGCGCTGCGCCCGTTCGCGGTCGCCGCCGTCGCGGCCGACCCCACCACCGACGCCGACAAGCAGGGCGCCGACAAGCAGGGTGGAGCGGGGCGGCCGGTGCTGGCGGTGACGGCGACCAGTCGAGAGGCCGAGGACCTGGTCGCCGCCCTGGGCAGCCTGCTACCACCCGAACAGGTGGCGCTCTTTCCGAACTGGGAGACGTTGCCGCACGAGCGGCTCTCCCCGCGTTCGGACACGGTCGGTCGGCGGCTGGCCGTGCTGCGTCGGCTCGCGCATCCGGACTCGGCGGACGCGCACGGGCACACCGGCCCGCTGCGGGTGGTGGTGGCCCCGGTTCGCTCGGTGCTGCAACCACAGCTCAAGGGGCTCGGTGACCTGGAGCCGGTGCGGCTGTCCGCCGGGGACGAGGCCGACCTGGAGCAGGTGGCCCGGCGGCTGACCGACATGGCGTACGCCCGGGTCGACCTGGTCACCAAGCGGGGCGAGTTCGCCGTACGCGGCGGCATCCTCGACGTCTTCCCGCCCACCGACGAACACCCCTGCAGGGTCGAGTTCTGGGGCGACGAGGTGGAGGAGATCCGCACCTTCGCTGTCGCCGACCAGCGCACCATCGAGCAGGTTCCCCAGCTCTGGGCGCCGCCGTGTCGGGAGCTGCTGCTCACCCCGGCGGTACGCGAACGGGCCGCCGCACTGGCCGAGCGGCACCCGGAACTGGCCGAGATCCTGGACAAGCTGGCCGGCGGGGTGCCGGTGGAGGGGATGGAGTCGCTGGCCCCGGCGCTGATCGGCGCGGACTCCATGGAGCTGCTGCTGGACTGCATGCCGGCCGGCACCCACGTACTGCTCTGTGACCCGGAGCGGATCCGCACCCGGGCGCACGACCTGGTGCGTACCTCGGAGGAGTTCCTCCAGGCCAGCTGGGCGGCGGCCGCCGTCGGTGGCCAGGCCCCGATCGACCTGGGCGCCGCCGCCTTCCACACCCTCGCCGACGTACGCGCACACGCCGCGACCCTGCGGCAGCCCTGGTGGACCCTGTCTCCGTTCGGGCTGGCCGAAGCGGGGGCGGTGCCGCAACGGCAGCCGTGGGAGGACGAGCCGGAGCCGGTCGACGTCACTCCCGACGACGCCATCGCGGTGGCCCTGACCGCCCAGCCCGCCCCGCTCTACCACGGCGAGACCGCCCGGGTGGTCGACGACCTCAAGCGCTGGGCCGGTGAGGGCTGGTCCATCGCGCTGGTCTTCGAGGGCCACGGCCCTGCCCAGCGAGCCGTCGAGGTGCTGCGCGACGGTGGCCTCGGGGCCAGGTTGACCGAGCAGGTGCCAACCGCACCCACGCCCGGCGAACTGCTGGTCACCTGCGGCAGCCTGACCGGCGGTTTCGTCGACGAGGCGGCCCGGTTCGTGCTGCTCACCGGCAACGACGTCACCGGTGGCCGGGGCGTGACCACCCGGGACATGCGCAAGATGCCGAGTCGGCGGCGCAACACCATCGACCCGCTTGAGCTGCGCGCCGGTGACCACGTCGTGCACGAGCAGCACGGCATCGGCCGGTACGTCGAGCTGGTGCAGCGCACCGTCAACGGGGCGTCGCGGGAATATCTGGTCATCGAGTACGCCCCGAGCAAGCGCGGCCAGCCCGGTGACCGGCTCTTCGTCCCCACCGACCAGCTCGACCAGCTCAGTCGCTACGTCGGCGGGGAACAGCCCACGCTGCACAAGATGGGCGGCTCGGACTGGCAGAAGTCCAAGGCCCGGGCCCGTAAGGCGGTCAAGGAGATCGCCGCCCAGCTGATCCAGCTCTACGCCGCCCGCAAGGCGTCCAAGGGGCACACCTTCGGCCCGGACACCCCGTGGCAGCGGGAGCTGGAGGACGCCTTCCCCTGGCAGGAGACGCCCGACCAGCTCGCCGCCATCGAAGAGGTCAAGCGGGACATGGAGCAGAGCATCCCGATGGACCGGCTGATCTGCGGCGACGTCGGCTACGGCAAGACTGAGATCGCGGTACGCGCGGCGTTCAAGGCGGTGCAGGACGGCAAGCAGGTCGCGGTGCTGGTGCCGACCACCCTGCTGGTGCAGCAGCACTACAACACCTTCGCCGAGCGGATGAGCCAGTTCCCGGTGACCATCCGGCAGCTGTCGCGGTTCCAGACGCCGAAGGAGGCCGAGCAGACGCTGGCGATGGTGGCCGACGGCACCGCCGACATCGTCATCGGCACCCACCGGCTGCTCCAGGCCGCCACCCGGTTCAAGTCGCTCGGGTTGGTCATCGTCGACGAGGAGCAGCGCTTCGGCGTCGAGCACAAGGAGCACCTCAAGTCGATGCGGGCGGCGGTCGACGTGCTGAGCATGTCGGCGACCCCGATCCCGCGCACCCTGGAGATGGCGATCACCGGCATCCGGGAGATGTCCACCATCGCCACGCCGCCGGAGGAGCGGCATCCGGTGCTCACCGCCGTCGGGGCGTACGACGAGCGTCAGGTGGCCGCCGCCATCCACCGCGAGTTGCTCCGCGACGGCCAGGTGTTCTACCTGCACAACCGGGTCGAGTCGATCGAGCGGACCGCGCGGAAACTGCGGGAGCTGGTGCCGGAGGCCCGGGTGGCGGTGGCACACGGTCAGCTGGGCGAGGACGCCCTGGAGAAGGTCATGGTCGGCTTCTGGGAGAAGGAGTACGACGTCCTGGTCTGCACCACGATCGTGGAGTCCGGCATCGACATCCCGAACGCCAACACCCTGATCGTGGAGCGGGCCGACCTGCTCGGCCTGGCCCAGCTGCACCAGATCCGGGGCCGGGTGGGCCGGGGCCGGGAGCGGGCGTACGCGTACTTCCTCTATCCACCGGACAAGCCGCTCACCGAGCACGCCCACGAGCGGCTGGCCACCATCGCCCAGCACACCGAGCTGGGTGCCGGCATGTACGTGGCGATGAAGGACCTGGAGATCCGGGGTGCCGGCAACCTGCTCGGCGGCGAGCAGTCCGGGCACATCGAGGGCGTCGGGTTCGACCTGTACGTGCGGATGGTCGGCGAGGCGGTGCAGGCGTTCAAGGGCGAGCGGCCCGAGGAAGAGACCGACGTCAAGATCGACCTGCCGGTGGACGCGCACCTGCCGCACGACTACGTCGGTGTGGAACGGCTGCGCCTGGAGATGTACCGCAAGCTCGCCGAGGCCCGCGACGAGGAGCGGCTGCGTGAGGTGGCCGCCGAGATGACCGACCGCTACGGCGAGCCGCCCGCGCCGGTGCAGAACCTCATCGCGGTGGCGAAGTTCCGGCTGCTGGCCCGCAGCTACGGGCTGACCGACGTCAGCATGCAGGGGCGGCACATCCGCTTCGGCCCGCTGCCGCTGCCGGACTCCAAGCAGCTGCGACTCAAGCGCTACCACCCCGACTCGGTCTACAAGGCCGCCCTCGACCAGGTCAGCGTGCCCCGCCCGACCACCCGTAGGGTCGGTGGCGAGCCGCTGCGTGACCAGGCCCTGCTGGAGTGGTGCGCCCAGTTGCTCTCCGACGTCCTCGGTGCTCCCGCCCTCGCCGGCTCGCCTCGTTGAGGCGGGCGAGGCCGCCCCGCTGACCCGCCGGGAGGCGGCGGCGACCGCATGGTCGAGCCGCTGGTCGGCGGGTGCGGGGGACCTGTCAGGGTTCGGTGCGGCGGGGCATGAGAGAGTGACGGGCATGCGTGCACGCCGTCTTGCCGCCGTCGCCAGTGTGGCGATCGGCCTCGTCGCCCTGACCGGTTGCCGTTCCGAGCCCGGGGTCGCCGCGTACGTCGGTGACCACCGCATCACCGAGGACGCGGTCACCGACATCATCGACGACGCGTCGGCGAAGAACCCGATGCCGACCGGGGAGGACGAACTGCCGCCCGGTCAGGGGCCGCAGCTGCCCGGACGCAGCCAGGTGGTGAGCACCCTGGTCCTCACCGAGATCTGCGATCGGGTCTCGGCCGACAAGGGTTACCGGCCGCAGGGGCAGGTCGATCCCGCGCAGGTCGGGCGGAGCATCGGGCTGAACCCCGAGACCGGGTACGTGCGGCAGCTCGCCGAGCTGTACACCTGCCTGTCGGCGATCCCGATCGGCACTCCGGTGGCCCCCACCGAGCAGGAGCTGATCGACCTGGTCGCGGCCGGCAAGCGGGCCGGCGCGGTGCCGCCCGAGGTGACCGTGGAGCAGGCCGCCGGGCAGCTCGACGGCGAGCAGCTGCGCCAGGCCCTGGCCAACCGCAACGCGCTGCGGGAGGCCGCCGAGACGTACGACGTGACGGTCAACCCCCGGTACCGGCCGTTGGTGTTCCCGGTGTTGAGCTTCACCGGCAACACCATCGCGGTGGGGGTGCCGCTGGGCGAGCCGGCCTCCGACGCGGTCACCGACGTCTCCACCCCGAAGCCCCGGCTCGAACCGGCCCCACCGACCGACGGCTGACATGCCCCGGATCGTCCTGCTGGTGACCTCACCCCGGTTGCCTGCCGGGCTGCTGACGGCAGCCGCCTGGGATGTCGTACGCGCGGCTCCGGTGCTGGCCGCCGAGGAGAGCGAGCTGACCACGGCGCTGCGGACGGTGGGCGCCGAGGTGCGGGTGCTCGACGGGCCCGCGGTGCCGGTGCTGCTGGAGACGGTTGCGGCGCGGGGCACGGTGGTCTGGTTGGCCGGTCCGACCGGTGACGAGTCGTTGGCCCGGGAGTTGGGCCTGCGGCTGGCCCGGGAGCCGGGGCTGGCGGAGCTGGAGCTGATGTACGGCTCGTGGGATCCGCCGGGGGCCCGCCTGCTCGACGCGGTGGCGGTGCTCGACCGGCTGCTGTCGCCCGGCGGGGATCCGTGGAAGCGGGCGCAGACCCACCGCAGCCTGGCCGGGTACCTGTTGGAGGAGAGCTACGAGGCGTACGACGCGATCAGCGCCGGGGACACCGACGCGCTGCGCGAGGAGCTGGGTGACGTGCTGCTCCAGGTGGTGCTGCACGCCCGGCTCGCCGAGGAGCTGCCGGAGGACGAACGCTGGACCATCGACGACGTGGCCGGTGCGCTGGTGGACAAGATGATCCGGCGTAACCCGCACGTCTTCGCCGGTGCCGAGGCGGGCACCCTGGAGGAGATCACCGCGAACTGGGAGCGGATCAAGCAGGCCGAGAAGGCCCGCGATTCGGTGCTCGACGGGGTCGCGCTGAGCCAACCGGCGCTCGCCCTCGCGGCGAAGATCCTGGATCGCGCCGCGCGTGCCGGGCTCACCGTGCCGTTGCCGTCACCGCAGGCACAACCCGACGCCGAGACCGCCCTCGGCGCCCGGCTGCTGGCGGCGGTCGCCCAGGCCCGCGCGGCCGACCTGGATCCCGAGGCCGCTCTGCGCCGCGTCACCCTGGCGCACGCGGACACCCTGCGCACCGCCGAGAACCCACCTGGTTGACCGAGAGGTTCGGCTTGGGTCGGGTACTCCGCCAGGCGGGAACTTTCTGATCAACAAGTGGTGGTGTCGGTGGGTAGGGTCGGGGGGTGGAACGGTTCGGGGTGGTGGGGGAGCGGGTTGTCGAGGCGCTGCTGGGGAGCCGACCTCACCTCGCCGCGACAGCGGGGGACCATCGGGTCGACGACCGGCTGCCGGATTACTCGGCCGATGCGGTCGCGGCAGACCGGGCGATGCTGGTCGACGCGGCGAGCGCGCTGTGCGAGATCGACTCCGATGTCCTCGACGCCGAGGAACGCGTCGACCACGCCCTGCTCTCCGCCCTGGTCGACCAGGAACTGTTCGAGCTGACCGAGATCCGGGCGCACGAGTGGGATCCGCTCGCGCACAACCCCGGTCCGCTGCTGTACGCGCTGCTGTCCCGCCCGTACGCCCCCGTGGACGTGCGGTTGACCGCCCTCGCCGGTCGTCTCGCCGCCATGCCGGACGCGCTGGCCACCGCGCGCGCGACGCTGCGCGACATGCCCCGGGTGCACGCCGAGACGGCGGTCGGGCAGTTCACCGGTGTGGCGGCCCTGATCCGCGACGAGGTGCCCACGCTGCTCGCGCAGACTCCCGCCGCCGTCGACCGGATCGAGCCGTCCGCGACGGCGGCGCTGGCCGCGCTCGACGAGTTCGTCGCCTGGCTGCGGACCGGTCTGGCGGCCGACAGCGGGCCCGGCCGTGATCCCCGGCTGGGGCGGCGGCGTTGGGAGGCGCGACTGTGGCACACCCTCGACACCGAACTGAGCGCCGCCGAGATCCAGCGCCGGGCCTGGGCGAACCTCGACCGGGTCACCGAGGAGATCCGCGCGGCGGCGGTCGAGCTGGTCGGTGGTCCGGCCGACGACGAGACCGTACGTCGGGCACTCGACCTGCTCGCCGCCGAGCACCCCGACGACCACACCATCGTTGACCTGGCCTCGATCACGCTGGACGAGGCGAGCGACTTCGTACGGGCGCACGACCTGGTGAGCGTGCCGGGGGACCCGTGCCTCATCCAGGTGATGCCGCCGTTCGCCCGGGGCGTCGCGGTGGCCTACTGCGACGCGCCCGGTGGGCTGGAGACGGCGGACGTGCCGACGTTCTACTGCATCGCGCCGGCACCCGAGGACTGGCCGGCGAGCCGGGTGGATTCGTTCTACCGCGAATACAACGACCACATGCTGCGCAATCTCACCGTGCACGAGGCGATGCCCGGTCACTTCCTCCAGCTCGCCCACGCTCGACGCTTCGTCGGCTCCACCCGGGTGCGGTCGTTGGTCCGGTCGGGTCCCTTCGTGGAGGGGTGGGCGGTCTACGCCGAGGAACTGATGGTCGGTCGCGGCTTCGGCGGCCTCCCGGTGCGGTTGCAGCAGTTGAAGATGCAGCTGCGGATGACCCTCAACGCCCTGCTCGACCAGCTCACCCACGCCGAGGAGCTGCCCGAGGCCGAGGCGATGGCGTTGCTGACCGGTCGAGGCTTCCAGGAGGAGGGCGAGGCGGCGGGCAAGTGGCGTCGGGCGCTGTTGACCTCGGCGCAGTTGTCGACGTACTTCGTCGGCTACAGCGAGATGGCCGAGATCGCCGCCACCCGCCCGCCCGACGTGCCGCTGCGCGACTGGCACGACGAGATGCTCGCCCACGGCAGTCCGCCGCCGCGCCACCTGCGCACCCTGCTGGAGGGGTAGGAACGAGGCGGTCAGGGGCCGGCGGTGCGCCGGTCCACCACGTCGGCACCGGCCGGCAGGTCGAAGGCGCCGCCGTCGACCTGGCCGCGATAGTGGCTCAGCGCCAGTTCGACCGGTTTCCCGTCGAGTTGCCCGGTGAAGCTGCCCAGCGCCCCCTCCCCGGTCACGCAGGCGGTGAAGCTCTCCGCGTCCTGGCGTACGTCGACGCAGGTGGCGTGGTGACCGACGACGGTGCTGCTGCGTTCGGTGATCAGCGCCTCCGGGTCCAGCGCCGCCGAGGTCAGCCGGCTCATCACCATCGGCGGCGTGACCAGCCCCTGTAGCTCGGCCTCGGCGAAGACCACGACCGAGGGCTTGCTGTTGGGGGCGGGGGGCGCTTCCAGCGTGCACACCGTCCGGTCGCCGTCGACGTCGCACCGGGTGGTCGCCTCGTCGGTGACGGTCACCTTCCCGCCGGGCCAGGTGTAGCTGGACCGGGCCGGGTCCTGCGACTGGACGAACGAGGCGCGCTGCCCGCCGGCCAACTGGTACTCCGCCGAGTAGGTCAGCTCCAGCGCCCGGTCCATCCGGGCGGCGAGGTCGTTGACGATGTCGGCTCGGCCCATGGCCCGTCCGGCGTCGTCCAGAGCCTGACAGCCGGTTACGGTGAGCAACGCGATGACCGACACAGCGAGCGTACGGAGAGTGGTCGAGGTGGCGGGCATGGCGACCAGCCTTGTCGATCGGGTCCCGGTCGTGCAAACCGGTTGCCGGTTGAGGTACGAGAATCCGGGAATGTCCGACCCGTCGGAACCGGAGAGTGACCGTTGACCCGACCGGTCGCGGTGCCGACGGGCGGGGACCGATACGCTGCGTTCAACACCTGCCTCTGCCGCACCGTCGCGGCCGATACCGGACGAGACCGCACGAACGAGGAGCAAACTCAGTGGCAACCATCGAGGTAATCGAGGCCCGGGAAATCCTGGACTCGCGGGGCAACCCGACGGTCGAGGTCGAGGTCGGGCTCGACGACGGCACGATCTCGCGGGCGGCGGTGCCCTCCGGCGCCTCCACCGGCGCCTTCGAGGCGATCGAGCTGCGCGACGGTGACAAGGGCCGCTACCTGGGCAAGGGAGTGGAGAAGGCGGTCGCCAACATCGAGGACCGGATCGTCGACCAGCTCATCGGCTACGAGGCCAGCGAGCAGCGGGCGATCGACCAGAAGATGCTCGACATCGACGGCACCGACAACAAGGCCGAGCTGGGCGCCAACGCGATCCTCGGGGTTTCCCTGGCCGTGGCCAAGGCCGCCGCCGGCAGTGCCGACCTGAGCCTCTTCCGCTACCTGGGCGGGCCGAACGCGCACCTGCTGCCGGTGCCGATGATGAACATCCTCAACGGCGGGGCGCACGCGGACAGCAACGTCGACATCCAGGAATTCATGATCGCCCCGATCGGCGCGCCCAGCTTCCGCGAGGCGCTGCGTTCCGGCGCCGAGGTCTACCACGCGCTCAAGTCGGTGCTGAAGAAGAAGGACCTCTCCACCGGGCTCGGCGACGAGGGTGGCTTCGCACCGAACCTGCCGACCAACGCCGCCGCCCTGGACCTGATCGCGGAGGCGGTGGAGAAGGCCGGTTACCGGCTCGGCACCGACATCGTCTTCGCCCTCGACGTGGCCGCCACCGAGTTCTTCGCCGACGGCAACTACACCTTCGAGGGCACGGCCAAGAGTGCCGCGGAGATGAGCGAGTACTACACCAAGCTGGCCGACGCGTACCCGATCGTCTCGATCGAGGACCCGCTGGCCGAGGACGACTGGACCGGCTGGCAGACGCTGACCGCCGCGATCGGCGACCGGATCCAGATCGTCGGTGACGACCTGTTCGTCACCAACCCGCAGCGCATCGCCCGGGGCATCGCCGAGCAGGCGGCCAACGCGGTGCTGGTCAAGGTAAACCAGATCGGCTCGCTCACCGAGACGCTGGACGCGGTGGACCTGGCCCACCGGGCCGGTTTCAAGTGCATGATGAGCCACCGTTCCGGCGAGACCGAGGACACCACCATCGCCGACCTGGCGGTGGCCACCGGTTGCGGTCAGATCAAGACCGGCGCACCGGCCCGGTCGGACCGGGTGGCGAAGTACAACCAGCTGCTGCGTATCGAGGAGGAGCTGGCCGACGCGGCGCGGTACGCGGGCGCTGGCGCCTTCCCGCGCTACCGTTCCGCCTGACGGATGCCGGACCTCGGGGGAGGGGTGTGATGCAGCAGCGCCGCACGCCGGGCGGCCAGCGTCCGGTCCGCCGGCCGGCCCGCGCCGGTCGGCCCGGCGTGACCCGCGACGGCGGCGTCCGCGCCGATTCGCGGTCCGCCGCCGGTCGGGCGCCGTCGGCGGCCCGGGGCGCCGAGAGCGTACGCTCCGCCAAGCGCCCCGCCGCCGCCCGGCGCACGGCGGCCGGCAGCGCGGTGACGCGGCTGTCCGCACCCCGTTCCCGAGGTCTCACCGGCCGGGCGACCGTGCTGTTCGCGGTGTTGATCGCCCTGGCTCTCGCCTACACCTATCCGGTCCGGGTCTACCTCGACCAGCAGGCCGACATCGAGCGGATGGAGGCGTCGCAGGCGGCCCAGCGAAAGCTGATCGCGGAGCTGACCACGCAGGCGGAGAAGTGGCAGGACGAGGCGTACATCGAGACCCAGGCCCGGGAGCGGTTCTTCATGCGGCGCCCCGGCGAGAAGATGCTGATCCTGCTCGACGACCCGGCCGGCGCGGCTCGGGAGGCGGGCACCGGCGAGAGCCCGACGCCCACGGACGTCTCCGATGCCTGGTACGACACCCTCTGGTCCAGCGTGCGGGCCGCCGACGCCCACCGGACCGAGGACTGAGCAGCACAGCGTGAGACACCGACGGTTCAGCACCCGACGAGAGATGGCATCGTGACTGTCGTACCACCGCAGGAGCCGGCGGCGGCTTCCGTACCTCCGCCGCAGCGGGAACCGGCCACGGAGGCCGACCTGGCGGCGGTGGCCGCGCAGCTCGGACGCCCGCCCCGGGGCACCCGGGCGGTGGCGCACCGCTGCCCGTGCGGCCTACCGGACGTGGTGGAGACGACCCCCCGGCTGGCCGACGGCACTCCCTTCCCGACGCTGTTCTACCTGACCTGCCCCCGCGCGACCGCGGCGTGCAGCCGGCTGGAGTCGGCCGGTCTGATGAAGGAGATGGCCGAGCGGCTGGCGACCGACCCGGAGTTGGCGGCCCGGTACCGCGCGGCGCACGAGGACTACCTGACCCGCCGCGAGGCCATCGCCGAGGTGCCCGAGATCGCGGGGATCTCGGCCGGCGGGATGCCCGGTCGGGTGAAGTGCCTGCACGTCCATCTCGGTCACGCGCTCGCCGCCGGGCCGGGGGTGAACCCGTTCGGCGACGAGACGCTCGACCTGATCGAGCCCTGGTGGACGGCCGGACGCTGCGTCGACGCGCCGGAGGCCGGGTGAGCGACAGCGGTGTCGTGGTCCGGCGGGCCCGGACCGCCGACGTGCGGGCGATCCGTCGGCTGGTCGACACCTACACCGACGACCGCCGGCTGCTCAGCAAGGCCACCGTGACCCTGTACGAGGATGTGCAGGAGTTCCGGGTCGCCAGCCGGGTCTCCGACGGCACGGTGGTGGGCTGCGGCGCGCTGCACGTGATGTGGGAGGACCTGGCCGAGATCCGTACGGTCGCGGTCGATCCCAGCTGCCGGGGCCAGCGGATCGGGCACCGGATCGTCACCGAGCTGATCGACGTGGCCCGGGACCTGGGGGTGGCCCGAATCTTCGTGCTGACCTTCGAGACCCGGTTCTTCGCGTCGTTCGGCTTCACCGAGATCGACGGTGCCCCGGTGCCGCACCCGGTCTACGAACAACTGCTGCGCTCCTACGACGAAGGTGTCGCCGAGTTCCTCGACCTGGAACGGGTCAAGCCGAACACGTTGGGCAACACCCGCATGCTGCTGCGCCTCTGACCCGGGCACCGATCACGCGGACGCGACGCTCCGCCCGTCACCCACTGTGGCCACCTCCCGGAGAGTAAGCGAGATGGCGCTACCGTGCGTGACCGTGGTGGTCGGAGTCGCGGGCTGCGGGTGGCGGTAGGGTTCCGTTGTGACGACGCGCGTGGCGGCCATCGACTGTGGCACCAACTCGATCCGTCTGCTGGTGGCAGACCTGCCCGATCCGTCGGCCGGACCGGCCGCACCCCTGATCGACCGGAGCCGACGGATGGAGATAGTCCGACTCGGCCAGGGAGTGGACGCGACCGGTCGGCTCGCCCCGGAGGCCATCGAGCGCACCCGGGTCGCGCTCGCCGACTACGCCGCCGAGATCGAGCGGTTGGGGGCCGAGCGGGTGCGGATGTGCGCCACCTCGGCCAGCCGGGACGCGGAGAACGCCGCCGAGTTCCGCACCATGGTGGAGCGGATCCTCGGCGTCCCGCCCGAGGTGGTCACTGGTGACGAGGAGGCGCGGCTGTCGTTCACCGGCGCGGTGCGCGGCCTGCCCGCCGACGCGCCGTCGCCGTACCTGGTGCTCGACATCGGTGGCGGCTCGACCGAGTTCGTCGTGGGCACCCGGGACGGTGGTGTCGAGGCGGCGATCTCAGTGGACATCGGCTGTGTGCGGATGACCGAGCGGCACCTGCGCGGTGACCCGCCGAGCCCGGAGGAGATCGCCGCGGCCGAGGCCGACATCGCTGCCGCGGTGGACCGGGCGTTGACGGCAGTGCCGGGACGGCAGGCGGCCACGCTGGTCGGGCTCGCCGGCTCGGTCACCACGGTGGTCGCGATCGCCGAGGGCCTCACCGGGTACGACCCGGCCCGCATCCACCATGCCCGGGTGTCGTACGAGCGGGTGGCGGAGGTCACCGCCGACCTGCTGGCCATGACGCGTGAGCAGCGACTGGCCATCCCGGTCATGCACCCCGGCCGTGCCGATGTGATCGGTGCCGGTGCGTTGGTGCTCCGCGTGGCCATGGAGCGGGCGGGCATGGCTGCCGTGATCGCCTCCGAGCACGACATCCTCGACGGCATCGCCTGGAGCATGGCAAACGCGAACAGGAGGTGAATGCCACTCTTCCGGCATCTTCCCGGCAATGGTCACCGCGTGGCAGGCTACCGGCACGTAGGACCACTGGGCGACCAGCCAACGATGACTGACCGCTAGGAGGACGGGCCGATGGGCGAGATGGTGACCTACCGTGGTGATGGCCGCACCGGTGAGGGATATCTCGCGATACCCGCCACCGGCGCGGCAAGCCCGGCGGTGATCGTGATTCAGGACTGGTGGGGCCTCGTGCCGCACATCAGGTCGGTGGTGGACCGTTTCGCCGAGGCGGGATTCGTCGCCCTGGCCCCCGACTTCCGGCACGGCGAGCCGGCCGGGAAGCCGAGCGAACCCCGGCGGCTGCTCAACGGAGCACAGATGGACGAGACGGCGCGCGAGATCGCCGCCGCCGCCGACTATCTCGCCGGCCGCACCGAGGTCACCGGCAAGATCGGCTGCGCCGGCTTCTGCGCCGGAGCGAGCCTGGCCCTGTGGGCGGCGAACTACTCCGAGCGGATCGTCGCCACCGCAGCCTTCTACCCCCGCCTGCCCTGGGAGGGCATGCGTACCGACTGGGTCGACTACGCGGGCAAGGACGCGTTGGTGCACTGCTCCGAGGCGGACGGCACCTCCGCCGACCCGGGCGTACAGGCGGTCCGCCAGGCCATCGAGAACGCCGGTGGCAACTGCCAACTGCACGACTATCCGGGCACCGCGCACGCCTTCTTCAACGAGGACCGGCCGGAGAAGTTCGACCAACGGGCCGCCATCAGCGCCTGGGCGCGCACTCTGGAACTCTTCCGGGCCAAGCTTGGCTGAGTCGCGTACCCCCGCCGAGGTCGTCGCCCGTGCCGCACGGGCGGCGGACCTGGCCGACCTGGACGCGGGCGTCGCCGACTGCTTCGCCTGCCCGCGCCTGGTCGACTGGCGGGAGGAGGTCGCCCGCACGAAGCGAGCGGCCTTCCGCGACCAGGAGTACTGGGGACGGCCGGTGCCCGGCATGGGTGACCCGGCGGCCCGGATCGCCATCCTCGGTCTGGCCCCGGCCGCACACGGCGGCAACCGCACCGGTCGGATCTTCACCGGCGACCGCTCCGGTGACGTGCTTTTCGCCGCCCTGCACCGGGCCGGTCTGGCCAATCAACCGACCAGTGTGTCAGTCACCGACGGTCTGACGCTGCGGGAGACGAGGATCTTCGCCGCCGTACGCTGCGCCCCACCCGACAACAAGCCCACTCCGGGCGAGCGGGACACCTGCGCGCCCTGGCTGCATCGTGAGGTCGAGCTGATCCGGCCGACGTTGCGGGTGGTGGTGGCGTTGGGCGCCTTCGCCTGGGCGGCATGGTGGCCGGCACTGCGCGCCGCGTACGGTGTCCGTCCGCCCAGCCCGCGACCGTCGTTCGGGCATGGGGCACACTGGTCCGGCACAGCCGTACCGGAACTGCTCGGTTGTTACCACGTCAGCCAGCAGAACACCTTCACCGGCCGGCTGACACCAGAGATGCTGGACGATGTGTTCGCTCGGGCGAAACAGCTGGCCGGGGTGGACTGAGGCTGCGGGGCGGTGACGATGGCGGACGACACTGGTGACCTTCCGCCGTACGCCCCGGTGGTCCGGAGGTAACCGATGGACGTGCTTCGCAGGTGGTGGCCGGTGACGGTGGTGGTCGCCCTGCTGGCCGCCGTCACCCTGGCGACCACGCACTCGTCGATCGGTGCGAGCCGGATACCGCCCGCAGTCAAGGACGCGCCCTTCGTACTGGAGTACCCGAGCGGGGAGCCGCGTCCCTCGATCCCGGTCGAACCCCGCGAGGCCGCCGAGGAGACCCGTACGCACATTCCATCCTGGCTCGGCACGGTGGCGGTGGCGATACTCGGGCTGGCACTGCTGATCGCCCTCAGTTATCTGCTCTGGACCGTGGCGCGGGGGGTGGCGCGCCGGGTCAGCCGGGCGTTGCCCGCGCAGCCGGTCCGGCGCAGCGCCGAGGGCACCGCCGCCGAGGTGGTGGCGGCCGTCGACGCCGGTCTGGTCGACCTGGACGACCGCGACACCGACCCACGGACCGCGGTGATCGCCTGCTGGGTACGCCTCGAGGAGGCGGCAGCCGCCGCCGGGGTGCCCCGGCTCACCGGGGACACCCCCACCGACCTGGTCACCCGGCTGCTCCGCGGAGACCCGTCCAATGGCGTGCCGGCGATCGTGAGCGCCGACGTGCTGGCCGAGTTCGCGAACGTCTACCGCGAGGCCCGCTACGCCACCCGGCCGGTCGACGAGCGGACCCGGGACCAGGCCCGGGCGGCGCTGCGGCGGCTGCGCGGTGAACTCACCGAACCGGCCGAGCGGGAGACGGTGTGAGCAGCACCAGCATCGACGACCTGCTCAGCTTCTCCGAGGAGCGGCCGGTCCAGCACGAGCCACGGCAGGGTGGCCGGCTGCGTACCATCGCCGGGGCGCTCGGTGTCACCGCGGCGGTCACCGTCGTCGCCGTCGCCGTACTGCGTGCGATCGGGCTGCGGGTGTCGCTGCTGGTGTTGGTCGCCGCCGTGGTCGCGTTGCTGGTGGTACGCCGGATCGTCGGCCACCTGGCCCCACCTCCGAAGTCCGCCCAGGGTGGAGCGTCGTCGCGGGGTGGCGAGGAACCCGGCGTCTACAACTGGAACGCCCGGGATGCGCTGCGCGTCGCGATCAACGGGTGGGCGACTCCGCTGGAGTGGTCCAAGACTCGCCCGGAACGCTTCACCACCGTGATCCTGCCCCGGTTGGTCGAGTTGGCGGACGAGCGACTGCGCCTGAAACACGGCGTCACCCGCGAGCAGGATCCGGCCCGAGCCCGGATCCTGCTGGGTGAGCGCCTGTCGACATTCCTGGAAACCCCACCCCGCCGCACCCCTTCGCCGCGCGACCTCGCGGCGATCGTCGCCGAACTGGAGAAGATCTGATGAACGACGTCGGCCGGACGATGCCCCCCATCGAGGTAGGTCGCCTCGCTCGGGCGGTGCTGGACGCGGTGGGCCAGGTCGTGGTCGGCAAGCGGGACGCCCTGGAGCTGGTGTTGGCCGGCATCCTCGCCGGTGGGCACGTGCTGTTGGAGGACCTGCCGGGGTTGGGCAAGACGCTCACCGCGCGGTCCTTCGCCCAAGCGCTGGGGCTGGACTTCCGCCGCCTTCAGTTCACCCCCGACCTGCTGCCCGCCGACGTCACCGGTTCGTTCCTCTACGACCAGCGCAGCGGTGACTTCACCTTCCGGGCCGGGCCGGTCTTCACCAACCTGCTGCTCGCCGACGAGATCAACCGGACCCCGCCGAAGACCCAGTCGGCCCTGCTGGAGGCGATGCAGGAGAAGCAGGTCTCGGTGGAGGGCGTGACGTACCGGCTGGACGAGCCGTTCCACGTGCTGGCCACCGCCAACCCCATCGAGTACGAAGGCACCTACCCGCTGCCGGAGGCGCAGTTGGACCGGTTCCTGCTGCGGGTGTCGTTCGGCTACCCGGCGCAGGACGAGGAGTGGGAGGTGCTGCGTCGACGGATGGCGCGCCGCCGGGAGGAGGCCGACATCAAGCCGGTCGTCGACGCCGGCACCCTGCGCGCCATGCAGGCGGCGCTGGAGGACGTCATGGTGGAGGACTCGGTCGGCCGGTACATCGTGGCGCTGACCGCGGCCACCCGCGAGCATCCGTCGGTGCTGGTGGGCGCGTCGCCGCGCGGTTCGTTGGCGCTGCTGCTGCTGTCCCGGGTACGGGCGGTGCTCTCCGGGCGGGACTTCGTGATTCCCGAGGACGTCAAGGACGTCGCGGCTCCGGCGCTGGCGCACCGGATCACGCTGCGGCCGGAGATGTGGCTGCGCCGGGTCGATCCGTCCTTCGTCGTCGGTGAGGTGCTCGACGGCACCCCGGCTCCGGCCAGCGGCGCGCTGCCCAGCTACGCCGCCGGTCGGCAGGGAGACTGACCCGGCGTGACTGCACCGGACCGCCCGGCACCGCCCAACTGGACGCCCACCTGGGCGTTCGGCCGGGCGGTGCTGCTCACCGGCCTGCTCCTGGTCGCCGCGGTGCTGCTGGGGCGGGTGGATCTGATCGTGCTGGCCGTCCCGTTCGCGCTCGGCACCGCGTACGCGTTGCGGCGTCGACCCGTCGACCTGCCCCGGGTGTGGCTCAGCGCCGACGAGGACCCGCTGGTGGAGGGTGGTCGGATGGCCGGGACGGTCAGCGTCGGCAACCCGGGTGCGGTCCACTACGACGTGGCGGTGCTGCGTACCCGGATCTCACTGTGGCTGCGGGTCGACCGCGTGGGCCTGGCCGGTAGCGCCGTCGTCGGGTCCGGGCGGTCCGGTGCCGGTCAAGCGACGGTGGCGGATCGTCCGTTCGTCACGTCGGTCGCCCCGGACACCGCCGTCGACCTGGAACTGACCGGCACCGCGCTGCGGTGGGGTCGGCATCCGCTGGGCCCGGCGGGTGCCCGGGTCGCCGCCGCGCAGGGCCTGCTGGTCTCGCGGGCGGTGATCGTCGAACCGGTCCGGTCCAAGGTGTACCCGAAGACCGAGCCGTTCGAGGCGGTCGAGGCGATGCCCCGGGCCGCCGGTCTGGTCGGTGCCCACCACTCACGTCGCCCCGGCGAGGGGGGCGAACTGGCCGGCGTACGGGTCTTCGCCCCCGGTGACCGGTTGCGCCGGATCGACTGGCGGGTGTCGCTGCGGGCCCGGCAACTGCACGTGGCGGCCACCCTCTCCGACCGGGACGCCGAGGTGGTGGTGCTGCTCGACGTGCTGGCCGAGGCGGGACGCTCCGGCGGGGTCACCGGTACGGCGTCGGTGTTGGACACCACGGTCCGGGCGGCGGCTGCCATCGCCGAGCACTACCTGCACCGGGGCGACCGGGTGGCGTTGCTGGAGTACGGCCCGAGCGCCCGGCGGTTGCGCCCGGCGACCGGACGCCGGCAGTACCTGACCGTGCTGGAGTGGCTGTTGGACGTGAAGGCGCAGTCCTCCCCGCACGAGCCGTACGACCAGGTCTTCGGGCCGCAACTGCTCTCGGCGGACGCGCTGGTGGTGGTGCTCACCCCGTTGCTGGAGGAGCGGTCGGCGCAGATGTTGGCCCGGTTGGCCCGTTCGGGACGGTTCGTGGTGGCCGTCGACACGCTCCCGGCGGACCTGCCCCCACCGAAGGACCGGGGCTGGGTCGAGGTGGCGTACCGGCTGTGGCGGCTGGACCGGGACACGATGATCGCGCAGCTACGGGAGCACGGGGTGCCGGTGGTGCCGTGGGCCGGTGCCGGCAGCCTCGACCAGGTGTTGCGCGACGTGGCGAGGCTGGCCACCGCCCCCCGGGTCGGTGGCCGGTGAGCGCGAGGAATGTAGCGCAGCGGAGTCCCGCAGTCGCGAACGAGAGGCCAGCTCGGTGAGCGCGAGGAATGTAGCGCAGCGGAGTCCCGCAGTCGCGAACGGAAGGCCAGCTCGGTGAGCGAGATGGTGGGGTCGATCGTCGGGCGGGTCCGCGCGCTGCGGACGGCCGCGACGCGGATCTCCCTGGCTCCCCTGCTGATCCGGGTGGGGATCTTTCTCAGCGCACTTACCGGGTTGCTGCTGGCGTACCCCGTGGAGGTCGTGGTCGGGGAGGCGCTGGGCCCGCTGGTGGCGGTCGCGGTGCTGCCGGCCCTGATGCCGCGCCGGCTCTGGCCGACCTTCGCCGCGTTGGTCACGGTCGGCGGGTGGCTGCTCGCCACCGAGGGGTACGACCGGCCGATCGCGCTGTGGCGGCTGCTGGCGGTGGCGTCGGCGCTCTACCTGACCCATACGCTCTGCGCGCTGGTGGCCGTGTTGCCGTACGACGCCGTGCTGGACCCGGACGTGATAGTGCGTTGGCTCACCCGTGCCGCCGGCGTGTTGCTCGCCACGTCGGTGCTCGGCGTGCTGCTGCTCGAACTGGCCGACGTCCGGGCCGGTGACGGAGGCTGGCAGGTGGTCACCATCGCCGGTCTGCTGCTCGCCGTCGGGGTGACCGCGTTGCTGGCTGGGCTGCTGCGACGCAGGTGACGCGGGGGCCTGGAGTGCCTCCGAGCGTGAGCGCTGCCACCGCCTCAGGGTTGCTCCCACCAGCCGCGTTAGCGGCGTCACAGCGGGCTTGTGCTCGGTCACAGAAGCCGGCCGCGCCGGGATTACTGCTGCCGGTGGGGGAAAGATGGAGGTGTGAATCCGAAGCGGATCCTTGTGGTGGGCGCCGGGCACGTCGGTCTCTACGCGGCGCTGCGCCTGTCGAAGAAGCTGAGTTCCCGTGAGGCTGAGGTCGTGGTCGTCGACCCCCAGCCGCACATGACGTACCAGCCGTTCCTGCCCGAGGCATCGGCGGGAAACATCTCCCCACGGCACGCCGTGGTGCCGCTGCGCCGGGAGTTGCGCCGGTGCACGGTGGTGGCCGGTGCGGTCACCCGAATCGACCATGCGAACAAGACCGCCACGGTGCAGCCGATCGTCGGCCCGCCCCGCGAGATCACCTACGACCACGTGGTGGTCGCCCCGGGCTCGGTCTCCCGGACCCTGCCGATCCCCGGGCTGCACGAGCACGGCATCGGCTTCAAGACCATCGGTGAGGCCATCTATCTGCGTAACCACGTGCTCGAACAGCTCGACGTGGCCGCCGCCACGACCGACCCGGACGTGCGCCGTCGTGCGTTGACCTTCGTCTTCGTCGGTGGTGGGTACGCGGGCATCGAGGCGTTGGCCGAGATGGAGGACATGGCCCGCCACGCGCTGAAGTACTACCCGGAGCTGAACGTCAAGGACATGCGATGGGTGCTGGTCGAGGCCACCCAGCGGGTGCTGCCGGAGGTCGACCGGGACATGGGCGCCTACACGGTGCAGCAGCTGTTGAAGCGGGACATGGACCTCCGCCTCGACACCCGGTTGGAGTCCTGCGTCGACGGGGTGGTCAAGCTCTCCGACGGGGACAGTTTCGCCGCGGACACCATCGTCTGGACCGCCGGCGTGAAGCCGTCACCGATGCTGGACGCGACCGACTTCCCCCGCGAGGAGCGCCGCCGGGTCACCTGCCTGCCGACGTTGCAGGTGGTCGACGGTGACCGCGTGGTCGAGGGCGCGTGGAGTGCCGGTGACTGTGCTGCCGTACCGGACCTGACCAAGCCGCCGGGCAACTACTGCTCGCCGAGCGCGCAGCACGCCGTACGCCAGGCGCAGCGGATGGCCGACAACATCGTCGCCGTGATCCGGGGCCGGGAGCCGGTCGCCTACAAGCACAAGCACGCGGGCAGCGTGGCCAGCCTCGGTCTGCACAAGGGTGTCGCCCAGGTCTACGGCATCAAGATGACCGGGTGGCCGGCGTGGTTCATGCACCGGACGTACCACATGAGCCGCATCCCGTCGCTGAACCGGAAGGTCCGGGTGGTGGTCGACTGGACGTTGGCGTTCGTCCTCAAGCGCGAGGTGGTCGCCCTCGGCCAGCTGCACGACCCGCGCGAGGAGTTCGCCGAAGCGTCCCAGCCACCGGCCAAGGTGTAAGGAAGGGCCCCTTCTTATCGTCTCCGGTAGAGCAGGGGCCCCCTTTTAACAGCCGGCCATTCGTTCGGGCGGCTTCAGACCCGCCAGAACCAGGCGTCGCTGATCCGGGCCGACGGGCCGTACAGCGCCTCCAGCGTCAGGCGCAGGCTGTCGGCGTGCGCGGTGTCGGCCGCCAGGACCACGCACGAGGCGCCCCAGTGCTCGACGTCCGCCGCAGCCTGTCGGCGCTGCTCGTCGCCGACGACCGGCCGGAGGCCGCTGCGGGCCACCTCGGCCAGCAGCGCGGAGGTGGGTCGTGGGGCGACACCCATCGCGGCGCTGCCGCCCCGACCGTGCGGGCCGATGAAGAATCCCTCCGGCATGCCGAACTCGGCGTTCGCGGCGGTCGCCCACCGCATCGGCCAGGGTTGCTTCGGTGTGGCCAGTGGCACCGGCACCAGGACCCCACCCGGTTCGACACAGGCCCGCCAGTGGCCATCGGTGATGAACTGTGGAACCGGCGGCCGGTGCGCGGTGGGCAGCGGTGCCGGGAGCAGCGGCACCACCGCCACGGCGACCGCGACCAGGGTCAGCCGACGGGTGCGGCCCCGGGCACGTAGCGCCCGGTCGACCGCCGACACCAGGAGCGTCGCGATCAGCGGCGGGGCGGCCAGGGCGAACCGCATCGGCAGCGCACCGTCGACCACCGGAAGGCCGGCGAGCAGCGCGTACGGCCCGGACACGCCGGTGCCCTCGCCGTCGAGGACCACCTCGGGGCCGAGTGACAGCGCGCCCATCACCACAAGGCCGACGGTGCAGGCCAGCACCAGCGGTCGACGTCCCAGCCAGATGGCGCACCCGATGGTGACCACCAGCAGCGGCCAGCCCAGGAAGGTGTTGTACTCGGCCGGACCGGTGCTCAGGTCGGCGGAACGCTCGTCCCCGAGCAGGGACAGCGGTGAGATCGCCCACCAGCTGGCCAGGTCGGCCGAGAAGTAGTGCGGGCTGAACATGCCGTCGGCGACGCCGAGGGGACCGGCGAACTGGAACCACAACGGGTACAGGAGCACCAGCAGGGCCAGCCCGGTGGCGAGGGCCATCGCACCGGCGAAGGCGGGTAGTGCGCGACGAGCCAGGTCACGGTCCACGACGATGATCGTCAGCGCCATCACCAGCAGGGTGAGCGCGGTGAGGAACAGCACCTCCTCACCGATGAGCACCTGGGCGGTGACGGCGGCGGCGAGCCCTGCTGAGGAGGTGGCGAGCCGACGCCGGTCCGCAGCGGCGGTGGGCCGAACGGCAGCCGCCCCGGGCCGGACGGCGGGGTCGGCGGCCCGCAGCAGGCGTACCACCAGCCAGACGATGACCGGCAGCAGCCACTGCGCCGTCATGTGCAGGTGACTGTTGCTCTGCGACACCATCCCGGGAGCGAAGCCGCACAACGCGCCGCCCAGCGCGGCGGCGGCCCGGTGGGCCCGCAGCATGCGGCTGAACAGTAGGTACCAGGCGGTGGCGGTACCGGCGAGGTTGACCGACACCAGCAGGACGAAGGTGACCGGAGCGCCGAACAGCAGGGTGACCGGGGCGAACAGCACACCGAGGGCGATCACCGACGTGTTGGCCATCAGGTTGACCCCGTCCGGGGCGTTGAGCCGGTCGGTGGCCAGACCGACGTCGCCCAGCAGCGCCCGCGCGTCGACGGCCAGGAACCACTCGTAGAGCACCTGGTCCTCGGGGTTGAGGGCGAGCACCAGCCCGCTCGGGTCGGCCCAGAGCCGGTGGGTGAGGATGCCGGCGAGCGCCGCGAAGAACAGCCCTGCCAGCAGGTCGGCGCGGTGCTGAGCGACGGCCCGGACCCAGCGCCGCAGCGGCTGCGGGCGTACCCGGGTGAGGGGGTGACCAACCGATGTCGCCACGTCCTCGGTGGGGGCGGTGGGTGGGCCGCTGCTCACGGCCTCGACCCTAGCTGCGGTGATCGACGGGGGACGCCGCAGCGGCGACGAACCCGCTACCGTGTGCACTGCACCGTGCGTGTCGGCGCGTCGGTGTCACCCGCCCGGGTGGTGGAACGGCAGACACGGCCGCCTTAAAAGCGGCTGCCGCAAGGCGTGCGGGTTCGACCCCCGCCCCGGGCACTCTCAGCGATCGCTCAGCCTTCCCGTCGCCATCGGGTCGTGCCGGGCGTTTACTCTTGTATGGCGCGTTGACGTGCCACGACCCCCTTAGGGAGGCCAGTAAAGTGAAGACTTCGAACCCGGTGCTCGCTCGGCTCGGTCAGGCGGCCGAGCGGGAGCGGGCCGCCGGGTACGCCCCGTCCGGGCCGTACGGACAGCCCGGCTACCCCCAGCAGTACCCGCCGCAGGCCGGTTACCCCGGCGCGCCCGGCTTCCCGTCGGCCCCGCCGGCGGTCACCCCCATGTCGATCGACGACGTGGTCGTCAAGACGGTCACCCTCCTGGCCATCGTCGGCGTCGCCGCCGCGGCGGCGTGGGCGTTGGTGCCCGACGCGCTGCTCGGCGTCGCCTGGATCGGCGCGGCCGTCGTCGGCCTGGTGCTCGGCCTGATCATCTCGTTCTCCCGGATGGCGAACCCGGCGCTCGTGGTCGCGTACGCGGCCGTCGAGGGTGTCCTCGTCGGAGCGGTGAGCAAGTTCTTCGAGTCGATGTACGACGGCATCGTGCTCCAGGCGGTCACCGCCACCTTCGGTGTCTTCTTCGTGATGACCATGCTCTACAAGGCGCGGGTCATCCGGGCGACGCCGAAGTTCGTCAAGGGCATGATCGCGGTGATGGCGGGTCTCTTCGCCGTCATGCTGATCAACCTGGTGCTGGCCATGTTCGGCGTCAACACCGGCCTGCGTGACGGCAGCCCGCTGGCTATCGGGTTCAGCATCGTCTGCATCGTGGTGGCCTCGTTGAGCTTCGTGCTCAGCTTCAAGGAGGTCGAGGACGGCGTCCGGATGGGCCTGCCGCAGCGCTACTCCTGGGTGGCCGCGTTCGGCATCCTGGTCAGCCTGATCTGGCTCTACATCGAGATGCTGCGTCTGCTGAGCTACTTCCAGGGCGAAGACTGACCTGGTCGTCGCCGACTGACCGACTGGTGCCCGCCCCACCCCGGGGCGGGCGCCGTCGTCATCCCGCCCGTTGAATCCTGGGCGCCGATCACACCGTTCGGCACCCGCCGGGACGGTGGGGCGGGTGCGTAGAGTTCGGGGGGTGGAGACGGACGCTGGGGCTGAGGTGGCGCGGGGGGTCGAGCTGTTGGTCCGGCAGGTCGGCCACTGGCAGCAGCCACGGTGGTCGGCACCCGCGTCGACCGGCAACGTGTCCCGGGCGGATCTGGTGCACCGGCTGGTGCAGGAGATCGCCAACCTGGCGGCGGACGCAGAAGGGCAGCCACGTCGAGCCGTACCCCGGCTCGACAACGACCTCGCCCTGCCCGACCAGCTCCGGGTGGTGACCGCCGACCTGCTTGCCGCCGACGCGGGCGAGGAGGCGCTGGCTCGGGCCGCCACCGAGGTGGCGGCGACCCGGGCCGCGCTCTAGCCACCAGGGACGCGCACCGGCCGCGACCGGCGGGCCTGTCGTCAGCTGAGGCGCTCGATGACCATCGCCATGCCCTGCCCGCCGCCGACGCACATGGTCTCCAGACCGATGGTCGCGTCGTGCCACTGGAGGGCGTTGAGCAGCGTGCCGGTGATCCGGGCGCCGCTCATCCCGAAGGGGTGACCGACGGCGATCGCGCCGCCCATCACGTTCAGCTTCTCCTCCGGAATGCCGAGCTGGCGGTACGACGGGATCACCTGGGCGGCGAACGCCTCGTTGATCTCGACCAGATCGACGTCGTCGATGGTCATGCCGGCGCGTGCGAGCGCCTGGCGGCTCGCCTCCACCGGACCGAGGCCCATGATCTCCGGGGACAGCGCGGTGACTCCCGTCGACACGATCCGCGCCAGCGGGGTCACGCCCAGTTCCTCGGCCCGCTGGGCGCTCATCACCACCACGGCGGCGGCCCCGTCGTTGAGCGGGCAGCAGTTGCCGGCGGTGATCCGGCCATCGGGGCGGAAGACCGGCTTGAGCGCGGAGACCGCCTCCAGGGTCACCCCGGCGCGGGGGCCGTCGTCGGCGCTGACCACGGTGCCGTCGGGCGTGGTGACCGGGGTGATCTCGCGGGCCCAGAAGCCGTCGGCGATCGCCTTCTCGGTCAGGTTCTGGCTGCGTACGCCGAAGGCGTCCATGTCCTCGCGGCTCACGTCGTACACCTGGGCGAGGTTCTCGGCGGTCTGCCCCATGGACAGGTAGACGTCGGGCAGCGCGTCGCGTTCGCGCGGGTCGGTCCAGACCGGCGCGTCGGCCTCGGCGCGGGCCTTGGACAACTCGCGTGCCTGCGCGAAGCGGGGATTCTCCCAACCGCCCCCGACCAGGGCCTGAGCCTCCGGGGGCAGGCCGTCGGAGCTGCCGCGGGCGTACCGGGAGACCATCTCGACACCGGCGGAGATGAAGACGTCTCCCTCACCGGCGCGGATCGCGTGCATGGCCATCCGCGTGGTCTGCAACGAGGAGGCGCAGTAGCGGGTGAGGGTGGCGCCGGGCAGACCGTCGAGACCCATCAGCACGGCGACCACGCGGGCCATGTTGAAGCCCTGTTCGCCGCCGGGCAGGCCGCACCCGAGGTAAAGGTCGTCGATGTGTCGCGGGTCGAGCTGCGGCACCTTGTCGAGGGCCGCCTGAACGATGGTGGCGGCCAGATCGTCCGGGCGGAGTTCGCGGAGGGACCCCTTGTGGGCTCGGCCGATGGGGGAGCGGGCGGTGGCGACGATGACGGCGTCGCGGGACGACTCAATCGGCATACCGCCACGTTAACTCGCCGGTAACTTGCAGCGGAAGTTTTCTGGCAGCCGGAAATGTCACCCCGCGCCACCCGGAACGACCGCCGAGTCGCTCAGTGGCGGGAGGCGATGGCCGCGGCGGCGACCACCGCCGGCAGCAGAGCGTGGGCCCAGACCCGGTAACCGTCGGCGGAGGGGTGGTAACCGTCGTGGCAGAAGGTGCCGGCATCGGCCCGGAACACCGGGCCCGTCTCGGTGGCCAGGTCGACCACCGACCCGCCGGCGTCGAGCACCGCAGCGGTCTGCGCCTGGGCGACGCGACGTCCCATCCATCCGACGACCTGCCGCAGGGGCGACGCGATCGCGCGTACGGCGCCGAGATCCGGGCAGGTGCCCACCACGACCTCGACACCGGCCTGGCGCAGCCGGTGCACGGCCGCACCGAGGTAGGCGGCGGCCTCGGTCGGACGCCGCATGCTGGTGACGTCGTTGGCACCGACCAGGATGACCGCCACGTCCGGCCGTTCACCGAGCAGCGCCCGAGCCACCTGGGTGGCCAAGTCGGTGGAGCGGGAACCGGAGACACCGACGCTGGACAGGTGCACCTGACGCCCGCCCGGCCCTTCGGCGAGCAGCTCCGCCAGTTGCCCGCCGATGGTGTCGCCGAGACGGTCGACACCGACGCCGAGAGCGGAGGAGTCACCGAGCAGCACCAGGCGCAGCGGTGGGGTGCCGGCCCGCCCGACAGTCGCCCGCAGCGCCAGTCCGAGTTCGGGTTGGGCGTATCGACGGTTGCGCGCCACCACGGCCTCGCCGGCGAGCACCGCAGCCCCGCCGAGCGCGCCGGCGAGCAGAGAGAGCGCGGCGGTGCGGGCGACCCGCGCGGCGACCCGGCTGCCGTGAGGGAGGGCGGTCATGGCGTCACCCTCGGGTCTGCGTCGAAACCGCATCGCCCCCTGATCCGCTCGGTCATGAGAATCCTTCCGCTGCCGGTGAGTCGACGGTGGGTGCCGGCTGTGGCATCGGCGCGATCCCGAAGCGCCGCCGCCGACGCAACTGCGCCCAACGACCGGCCGGACCGCTCTCGCTGCCACGGACCTGCGTGCCGCTGACCTCCGTCCCAGGGTGCCGCGCCGCCTCCTGCGCGGCCTTCGGCAAAGACCGTACGCCTTCGCGGCGGGTTGGCGTAGGTCTGCGTTCGGCACCGTGCCCCAGAGCGGAGATCACGGTCGGCAACAGCGCGGCGGCAGCCGCCGCGTATCCGTCCGCGGAGGGATGAAACCGGTCCCAGGCGAACATCCGCCCCGGCTCGGCGTCGAACCGGGGACCGAGCAGGTCGCCGAGGGAGACCGTCCAGCCTCCGGCGGAGACCACCGCGACCGTCTGCGCTGCGGCGAGTTGCCGGCTCCACCGGCGGGCCAGCCAGCGCAGCGGCGGCTGGATGGGGCGGATGGCGCCCAGGTCGGGGCAGGTGCCGACGACCACCTCGGCACCGGCCGCGCGCAGCGCGCGGACCCCCTCGACGAGGTAACGCACGGCCAGGGCCGGCGGCGTACGGTTGGTGACGTCGTTGCCGCCGATGAGGATGACCGCCACATCGGGGTCGCATTCCAGGGCCGCCTCGACCTGGAACTTCAGCCCGGCCGAGATGGCACCCACCACCGCGAAGCGGTGCAACCGGACGGGTCGTTGGAGGCGTCGGGACAGACCGGTGGCCAACAGCGCGCCCGGCGTCTCCCGCCGTCGGTGTACCCCGTAACCGGCGGCCGACGAGTCGCCGAGGATGACCATGGTGATGGCGGGCCCGGGGAACTTCGCGCCGTAGACGCCGTCGCAGCGCGGTGGCGGTGCCTCGGCCATCGGAATGGTGCGCCGGGCCTGTCGGGCCTGCCCGAAGAGCACCCCGGTCGTCGCTGCCGCAGCCGCCACCGTGGCACCCGTGCCGATGGCCGCCAACCGGGCCACCCGCAGGGCGCGCTGCCAGCGCGGACGATCCGGTACGACGGAACCAGCGAGCCCCATACCGTGACACTAGCGCGGCCCTCCGACGTCCCGCTGTCATCGTCGCGGCGCTCCGGTGCCTGGAAAACGACTGTGCTGGGTACCTGGGTGGACAGTGTTGCGGCGGGGCGTCACGCTGCACGTGGAGAGGAGCACGACGATGGCTAAGACGTTGAAGCGAGGTGCCGCGTTCGTGGCCCTGGCCCGGGCGATGACCGCCGGTGCCCGGGGCGGGCCGTCCCTCGGCGCCCGGCTCGGGGCGCTGCCCAGGATGATCGCGGCCACCGCCCGTGGCCAGTACGACGGTGGTCTGCGGCTGGCCATGATGACCGCGGCCACGGCGTACATCGTCTCGCCGATCGACGTGGTGCCGGAGATGTTCCTCACGGTCTTCGGGCTGATCGACGACGCGGTGATGGTCACCTGGCTGGCCGGCGCGGTGCTGGCCGAGACCGAGCGCTTCCTGGAGTGGGAAGCGCGACGCAGCACCGTGGTCCCCGGCCACGTGGTCCCCTGACCGACGTACTCTGGGCGGGAATTCCACCTGACTCACCCGCCCGGCCTGGCGTGCCGGTGCCGGAGCAGAAGGGCACGAAGAGGTGCAGTACTACGACAACGTCGTCGAAATGATCGGCAACACGCCGCTGGTACGGCTACGCAACGTCGCCGAGGGCATCCAGGCGACGGTGCTGGCGAAGGTGGAGTACGTCAACCCCGGCGGGTCGGTGAAGGACCGGATCGCGTTGCGCATGGTGGAGGACGCCGAGGCGGCGGGGCTGCTCCGCCCGGGCGGCACCATCGTCGAACCGACCAGCGGCAACACGGGCGTCGGGTTGGCTTTGGTCGCCCAGCTCAAGGGCTACAAGTGCGTCTTCGTCTGCCCGGACAAGGTCAGCCAGGACAAGCAGGACGTGCTGCGGGCGTACGGCGCCGAGGTGGTGGTCTGCCCGACGGCGGTCGCGCCGGAGGACCCCCGCTCCTACTACAACGTCTCCGACCGGTTGGCCCGGGAGATCCCCGGCGCGTGGAAGCCCGACCAGTACGCCAACCCGGCGAACCCGCGCTCGCACTACGAGACCACCGGCCCGGAGCTGTGGAAGCAGACCGAGGGGCGGATCACCCACTTCGTGGCGGGGGTGGGTACCGGCGGCACGATCTCCGGCATCGGGCGCTACCTGAAGGAAGCCTCCGGCGGCACCGTCAAGGTCATCGGCGCGGACCCGGAGGGTTCGGTCTATTCCGGCGGCACGGGTCGGCCGTACCTGGTCGAGGGGGTCGGTGAGGACTTCTGGCCCGAGACGTACGACCGGGACATCGCCGACGAGATCATCGAGGTGTCGGACAAGCAGTCGTTCGAGATGACCCGGCGGTTGGCCCGCGAGGAGGGACTGCTGGTCGGTGGCTCCTGCGGTATGGCGGCCGTCGCGGCATTGGAGGTGGCCCGCGCCGCCGGACCGGACGACGTGATCGTGGTGCTGTTGCCGGACGGCGGTCGCGGCTACCTCTCCAAGATCTTCAATGACGAATGGATGGCCCGGTACGGCTTCCTCGACGCCTCCGGTTCCGAGCCCACCGTGGCCGAGGCCCTGGCGGGCAAGCCGGGCGGCCTGCCCGAGCTGGTGCACGTGCACCCGACCGAGACGGTCCGCGACGCCGTCGACTACATGCGTGAGTACGGCGTCTCGCAGTTGCCGGTGCTGAAGGCCGAACCGCCGGTGGTGACCGGCGAGGTGGCCGGCTCGATCGCGGAGAAGGATCTGCTCGACGCGCTGTTCACCGGCCAGGCGCAGCTGCACGACACGATCGAGCGGCACATGGCACCGCCGCTGCCCATGATCGGCGGTGGCCAGCCGGTGAGCGAGGCGGTGAACCTGTTGGAGAAGTCCGACGCCGCGCTGGTGCTCATCGACGGCAAGCCCAAGGGTGTCCTCACCCGCCAGGACCTCCTAGCCCACCTCGGCGCCCGCTGAAGGTGCAAGGAAGGGCACCTTCTTAACGCGTGGTGTATAGCAAGGGCCCCCTCTTAACGCCGCCCTCGAATTCGCAAGATCGAGTGTTAAGAAGGTGCCCTTCCTATACCGCAGGCGTTAAGAAGGTGCCCTTCCTTACAGAAGCAGGGTGTAGCGGAGTTGGGGGACGGGGATGGTGCCGATGAATTCGTTCTGTTCGGTACCGGTTGGCTGCCAGCCGCCACGTTCGTAGAAGCGGCGGGCGGCGACGTTCTCGCGGAGCACCCAGAGCACCGCGCGCCGCCAGCCGCGCTCCCGCATCCCGGCCAGCGCCTCGATCATCAGCTCCCGGCCGACGCCTCGACCGCGCTCGGCGGGGGCAAGGTGGATCGCGCAGAGTAGCCCGGTGTCCGGCCCCTCCTCGTCGTCCGGGCCGGAATAACTGAACCCGACCAGAGTGTCGTCGCGTACCGCCAGGGTCATCCAGTGGCTGTCGCGTTCCCATTTCCATCGCTCGGCCCAGTACTCGCCCATGGCCTGCGGCGTCGGGTCGGCCAGCGCCTCGGGCGGCAGGAAGGACGAGTACGTGGCGACCCGGGAACGTTGGTGCAGGGCACCGACCGCCATCAGGTCATCGGGAGTCGCGGCACGCAGCGTGACGGTCACCCAGCCGAGGGTACCCGTCGGGGTGGCACCTGAACCGTGGTCAGATCCTCGGCGACCACCAGGTCACCGTCGAAATGCCGACGTGCCTCGTCGACGAAGCGGGCCGGATCGGTGTACCGCTGGGAGAAGTGGGTGAGCACGAGTGTGCGTACCCCCGACTCGGCCGCCACCCGCGCGGCCTGACCGGCGGTGAGGTGCCCGAACTCGGCGGCCAGCGCCGCCTCCGACTCCAGGAATGTCGACTCGATGACCAGCAGGTCGGCGTGCTCGGCGAGGGCGTACACCCCGTCGCAGAGCGCGGTGTCCATCACGAAGGCGAACCGCTGCCCCGGCCGACGCACGCTCACCTCCTCCCGGGTGACCCGGCGTCCGTCGAGGTCGAGGTGGCCGGTGCGGTGCAGCTCGCCGACGGCAGGCCCGGCGATGCCGTACGCGGCCAGCCGCTCCGGCAGCATCCGACGCCCGTCCGGCTCCAGCAGCCGATAGCCGTACGTCTCGACGCGGTGCCGCAGCCGCCGTGCCTCCAACGTCACGTGGCGCAGCGCGATCCGCTGCCCGTCCGTCTCGATGGGTTCCACGGCCAGTTCGGCGGTCTCGTGGAAGGCACTGGCGTGCCGCAGCCGGTCGAAGTAGTCGACACCTCCGGCGGGGAAGTGCACCGCCACCGGGCGGGGCACCCGGTCCAGGGACAGCCGCTGGATGATGCCGGGCAGGCCGAGGCAGTGGTCGCCGTGGAAGTGGGTGACGCAGATCCGGGTCAGGTCCGTGGCGGTGACGCCGCTGTGTTGCAGTTGCCGCTGGCTGCCCTCGCCGGGGTCGAAGAGGATCACCTCGTCGTCCCAGCGCAGCACGTAGCCGTTGTGGTTGCGGGTTCGGGTGGGCACCTGGCTCGCGGTGCCGAGCACCACCAGTTCGCGCATGGACACGGCCACCTCCGGTGCGGATGAAAAGCGACCCCCGGGGCTTCCGCGCTGACGCGCGGGCCGGCTGGACTGGGCCGGCACCCCGGGGGTCGGGTGGCTGTCGTGGTTTCGCCGCACCGCTGCCACACGGCCTCGACGACTCTTACCGTGGCCCACCCCTGGGGGTGAGCGTCACTGTCGAGGACAGCGGCTAGCGGACAGCCACCTCACGAGTCCGATTGCTATACAAGTCTGGACCACCTCCTTTCCCGTGTACCGCCACGCTATCGAGCTGCCGGTTCACCAGCAACGGATTTCGATCACACCGCCGGTCGGGCCGTCGTCAGCCCTCCGGGACGATGCCGATCGGGCCCTCGCGGGGGCCGTCGGCGCTGGCCGGCTGCACCGCCAGCGACGGGAAGTCGGCGAGGTCGCCCTCCGGCTCCGCGTCCCATTCGGGGAACACCAGGTCGCTCTGGAGGTACAGACAGAGCAGCTGGGCCAGGTGGCGCAGCCCTTCCAGGTGGGTGCGCTCGTGACCGTGGGTCGCGTCGACACCGAAGCCGAGCAGCGCCACCCGGGCGTGCGCCCCCGCCTCCACCGCCGCCGCCACGTCCGAGCGGTAGTAGTCGAAGACGTCCCGGACGAGATCGACACCGTGTTCCCGGGCGATCGCCGCCAGGTTGCGGCTGAGGTGGTAGTCGAACGGCCCCACGCCGTCGCCCATCGCCAGGGTGGCGGAGTGCTCCCGGGACTGCTGCCCGGGGGCGACCACCGCCGCGTCGACCGAGACGATCTCGGCCACGTCGGGGTCGAGGCCGTGGGACGCGCCGTGGCCGATCTCCTCGGTCACGGTGATCAGCAGATGCGCGGTCACCGCCGGTTTCACCCCGGCGTCGACCATCGCCTTCATGGCGGTGAGCACCGCCGCCACGCCGGCCTTGTCGTCCAGGTGGCGGGACTTCACGTAGCCGCTGGGGGTGACCGTCGGGTTGGGCAGGAACGCCACGAAGTCGCCCGCGTCGATGCCGAGTGCTCGCAGCCCGGCGATGTCCTCCACCGGCTCGTCGACGCGTACCTCCACCTGCTCCCAGCCGATGCCCTGGAGGTCGACCGCCTCGTTGTAGCGGTGACCGCTTGCCTTGAGCGGCAGCACCTGACCGGTGATCACCCGATCCAGGTCGTCGGTGAAGATCCGCACGTGGGCGCCTTCGGCGAACCGGGCGCTGTGCGTGCCGATCGGCTTCAGCTCCAGCCGACCGTTCTCCTTCAGCCGCTTGACCATCCCGCCGATGGTGTCGGTGTGCACCACGATGGCCCGGTCCGCCCCGGTTTCACGGGGGCCGGGCAGGCAGGCGCTCAGCGCGCCCCGGCGGGTCAGGGTCGACGGAATGCCGAGCGCCGACAAGCGCTCACCGACGTACTGCTGCACGTGGTCGGTGCGTCCCGACGGACTCGGGATATCGAGCAGCTCGACCAGCACCTGGCGGAGATAGTCCAGGTCGATGGGGAGCGGAGTGGTCTTGCGTACGGTCATGCCCCAGATGGTGCCGCACCGGCCGGGGTCCACAGCCGCTGCGGTGCCCGAGTCCCGGGAAAGAGTAGATCCACGAAGCGTTCGGCGGTCGGCTGCGGCTCGTGGTTGGCCAGCCCCGGCCGCTCGTTGGCCTCGATGAAGACGTGCTCGGGTTGGTCCGGTGCCGGGACCAGCAGGTCGAGCCCGGTGACCGGGATGTCGATGGCACGGCTGGCGGCCACGCACGCCTCGGCGATCACCGGATGCAGCTCCCCGGTCACGTCGTGGATGGTGCCGCCGGTGTGCAGGTTCGCGGTGCGTCGCACGGCCAGCAACTGCCCCTCGGGCAGGACGTCGTGCAGTCGGTAACCGGCCTCGGCAACCACGTCCCGGGTCATGTCGTCGAGCGGGATGCGGGACTCGCCACCGGTGGCGGCGGCCCGGCGGCGACTCTGCCGCTCGATCAGCTCGGCGATGTCGTGCACGCCGTCACCGGTGATCGAGGCGGGCCGGCGTACGGCGGCGGCCACCACCTCGTGATCGATCATGATGACCCGCAGGTCCTCACCGGCGCACAGCTCCTCCAGCAGCACCTCGGGGCAGAACCGGGCGGCCAGCGCCACGGCGGCGGCCAGCGCCTCCGGGGTGCGTACCCCGACGGTGATGCCCTGGCCCTGCTCGCCCCGGGCCGGCTTGACCACCAGCTGGCCCACCTCGGCCAGGAACTCCGCGTCGGCGGCGTCACCGGTGGCGGTGCGCCCGCGCGGCACCGACAGGCCGGCCTCGGCGAGGATCCGGCGGGTGACCCGCTTGTCGTCGCAGCGGCTCATCGCCACCGCCGAGGTCAGCTCGGACAGCGACTCCCGGGTGAGGATGGTCCGGCCGCCGCTGGTCAACCGCAGCTCCCCCCACTCCGGGTCGGTCACCTCCACCCGGATGCCCCGCCGCATCGCCTCGTCGGCGACGATGCGCGCGTACGGGTTGAGCCCGTCGTAGCCGACCGGCATGGCCGGCAGGAACAGTCGCTCGTTGATCGGGTTCTTCCGCTTCACGCAGAGCGTGGCGGTGCGGTAGAAGCCGAGCCGCTCGTAGAGCCGGACCGCCCCGGCGTTCTCGGCCAGCACGGACAGGTCGACGTACGCGCGGCCCCGGGCGACCAGCCGGGCGGCCAGCTCGGTGATGAGCGCCTGCCCGGTCCCCGGCGGGGCCTGGTTGAAGTCGACGGTCAGGCACCACAGGCTGGCGCCGTTGTCCGGATCGTCGAAGACCGCCACGTGGTCGATGCCGGTGATCGTGCCGACGATCTCGCCACTGGCCGCCTCGGCCACCAGGTGCAGGAAGCGGTCGGTCGCGGCGTTGTCGACCAGCACGTCGACCGGGGCGGTGACCATGCCGTTGGCCGCGTAGATCCGGTTGACCGCGTCGGCGTCGGCGGCGTCGCGCAACCGGCGGATGCGTACCCCGGGCAGCTCGTTGCGGCCGTCGAGCGGTGCCGGGATCTCGGCGGTGCCGGCCTCCTCGCTGGTGCCCGACCCGACCTGCGGTCCGCGACGCTCCCCGCCGAGTGGCAGTCGGTAGGTCAGGGACGGGTCGATGAACAGCTCGTCGGGCAGCCGGGAGACCAGCACGTGTGGATCCCGCAGATAGATGCAGATGTCCCGGGCACCGGCCGCCTCGGAGCGCAGCACGTCGGCGACCGCGGCCTGGTCGGCGAAGGTCTGGCCGAAGACCAGCCGTCCCCACCCGCAGTCGAGGATGACATCCGTACCGGTGTTCGGGCGTTCGTCGGCGGTCGGACCGGCGGTGCCGCCCGTGGCGACCGGGTCGCCGCCCGGTCCGACCCGCTCGTACCGTCTGCCGGTGCCGCGGCCCCGATCTGTCCGGGCGACTCCGGTGGCCAGGGTGTCGGTCACAGTCAGTCGATTCCGTGGCTCTGGAGCCACATTTCCAGGAGTCCGAGTTGCCACAGCTTGTTTCCGTTCAACGGGGTCAGTTCGGCGTTGGGGGCGTCGAGCAGGGCGTTGACGTAATCGGCGCGGAACAGGTCGCGGCGGCGGGCCTCGGGGGCGTACAGCGCGTCGCGTACCCGGTCGAGGAGCTTGCCCTCCAGGTGCGTCAGGCCGGGCACCGGGAAGTACCCCTTGGGCCGGTCGATGACCTCGTGCGGCAGCAGGCGGCGGCCGATCTCCTTCAGCACACCCTTGCCACCCTGCGCCAGCTTCAGTTCCGGCGGGCAGGCGGCGGCCAGCTCCACGAACTCGTGATCCAGGAACGGCACCCGGGCCTCCAGCCCGTGCGCCATGGTCATGTTGTCGACCCGCTTCACCGGGTCGTCGGTGAGCATGATCTGCGTGTCGATGCGCAGACCGGCGTCGACCGCGGTCTGCGCGCCGGGCCGCGCCAGGTGGGCGGCGACGAACTCCCGGGCCGGGTCGCCGTCGGTCAACCAGTCGGGGTTGAGCACCCGGGCCAGACCGGCGCCGTCACGGTCGAAGAAGGCCCGAGCGTACGTGTCGAGGGCCTGCTCCCGGCCGACCTGCGCCAGCGGTGGATACCAGTGGTAGCCGCCCAGGATCTCGTCGGCACCCTGACCGGACTGCACCACCTTGACGTGCCGCGACACCTCCTGGCTGAGCAGGTAGAAGGCGACACAGTCATGGCTGACCATGGGCTCGCTCATGGCCGCGACGGCCGCTTCCAGCGGCGGGACCAGATCCTGTGCGGCGACCCGGATCTGGTGGTGGTCGGTGTCGAAGGTCTTGGCGACCACGTCGGAGTAGCGGAACTCGTCACCCTCCCGGCCGCCGACCGCGTCGAAGCCGATGGAGAACGTCGAGAGCCCACGCTGCCCCTCCCCGGCCAGCAGGGCGACCACCAGGCTGGAGTCCAGGCCGCCGGAGAGCAGCACGCCCACCGGCACGTCGGCGACCATCCGACGGCGTACGGCGGTGGTGAGCGACTCGTGCAGCGCGTCCTGCCAGTCCCGCTCGGACCATCCGGCGTGCTCGTCGCGGCGCAGGAACGGCGGATCCCAGTAGACCCGCTCGTGGCTGCGGCCGTCGGCCTCGTATACCCGGACGGTGGCCGGGGGCAGCTTGGCGACCCCACGCAGGATGGTGCGCGGCGGCGGCACGATGCTGTGGAAGCTGAGGTAGTGGGCCAGCGCGACCGGGTCGATGGTGGTGTCCACCCCGCCGCCGGCCAACAGCGCCGGCAGGGTGCTGGCGAAGCGCACCACCCCGGCGGACTCGGCGAGGTAGAGCGGCTTGATGCCGAGCCGGTCCCGGGCCAGGATCAGGCGGCCGGTGTCGCGCTCGCTGATCGCCACCGCGAACATGCCGACAAGGTGGTCGACGAAGTCGAGCCCCCACTCGGCGTACGCCTTGATGACGACCTCGCTGTCGCCGCTGGAGAAGAAGTGGTGCCCCTTGGCGGCGAGTTCGGCCCGCAACTCGCGGTAGTTGTAGATGCAGCCGTTGAAGACGCCGGTCAGGCCGGCGGCCGAGTCGACGATCGGCTGGCTGCTGGCCGCCGACAGGTCGATGATTTTCAGCCGCCGGTGGCCGAGGGCGACCGCCCCCTGTGACCACACTCCGCTGCCGTCAGGCCCTCGATCGCACATGGTGGCGGCCATCCGCTCCACCGCCGCGACGTCGGCGCGTGACGCGTCCCGTCGGAACTCCCCAGCCAGTCCGCACATGTGAGCCCATGCTGCCAGAGGATGTTGCGATTTGCCTGTTGAGACCATGACGGTCGTGTAACAGCATTGCTAGAATCCGCGCCCCGCGATCAAGTGGCTGACACGTCGGCAGCCGCTGTGCGATTTCGGTCTCCGCGTGGCGTCTGCGGCTTTTGGAGTACCCGCGCGGGTGTGACAAACGCCGCAACACCGGGGGGCGGGTCCTCGCGTACCCACGTCGACGGCCGGCCCGCCGAAAGTCGGCAGACCGGCCGGTCACGTCACAACCTGTGTGGTCTCAGCCCGCAGTACGGGCCACACCGACCGGGCAGCTCAGCCCGTTCGGGCCGTGGTTGCAGTAGCCGTTGGGGTTCTTGGTCGGCGCGAGATACTGCTGGTGGTAGTCCTCGGCCAGGTAGTAGTCGCCGAGTCGGGCGATCTCCGTGGTGATCTCGCCCTTGCCGGCGCGGGCCACGATCGGCGCGAACGCCTCTCGCGCCGCCTCGGCGGTCGCGAGCTGCTCGTCCGTGGTGGCGTAGATCGCGGACCGGTACTGGGTGCCCACATCGTTGCCCTGGCGCATGCCCTGGGTCGGGTCGTGGTTCTCCCAGAAGACCTTCAGCAGATCCTCGTAGCTGATCTTCGTGGGGTCGAACACCACCTGGACCACCTCGGCGTGCCCCGTCATCCCGGAGCAGACCTCGTCGTAGGTCGGGTTCGGGGTGTAACCACCCGCATAGCCCGCAGAGGTGGTGAAGACACCGGGCAGGGTCCAGAACAGGCGCTCGGCCCCCCAGAAACATCCCATGCCGAACACGGCCACCTGGTGGCCCTCGGGGAACGGGCCCTTCAGCGGGGTCCCGAGCACCTCGTGCCGGTCGGCCACCGGCATCGCGATGGGACGGCCGGGCAGGGCCCGGTCGGGTGAGATCATCTCGGCCTTCATACGGCGGAGGAACACGGTGGGACTCCTTTCGTACCCTTCCCCGCGTGCAACACAGGTGGGCCATGCTTCCTTACCCGCCGCACCGTCGGTCAGGCTGACCGGCGGGTCGCTCGGCCGGTTCACGCTCCCAGGGCGGCGCTGATCCGGTCGGCGTGGGCCGTCGCCTCCGCGTCGTCGGCGTAACGGGTACGCGGCCAGAAGAAGCCCCGTAGCCCGTCGCCCTTGGTCCGGGGTACCACGTGCGTGTGCAGGTGCGGCACCGACTGGGACACCTTGTTGTTCATCGCCACGAACGTGCCACCCGCGCCCATACCGGACTCGACCGCCACCGTCATCCGCCGTACCAGGCCGAAGTAACCGGCGAGGGACTCCGGCGGCAGGTCGGCGAGGGTGACCACGTGGGCGCGGGGCACCACCAGCACATGCCCCTTGAACACCGGCCGGGTGTCCAGGAACGCCACCCCGTCCGGCTCGTCGGTCACCCGGAACGCCGGCACCTCACCGGCCACGATCCCGCAGAACACACACCCCGCCACCCGGCCAGACTAAGACCGGAACGCTGTCGCCGCCGTTGCGGTCACAGCCGATCGAGGTACGCGTCCCACTCGTCGTCGACCGACGGGGCCGGACCGTTGTCTCCGTTCGCCAGCCGAGACCGGATGTCCGCCTCCCAGTCGAGAGCCCACCCACGCAGCTCAACAATCCTCGGGTCGGTCAGTCCGTACGCGGCGAATGTCTCGTCGTCCAGCTCCCCGATGGCACCGAGCCTGTCGGCCAACTCCTCCAGGGAGAAACCGGCTGTGTGTCGAGCACCCAGCCGCTCCAGGTCCCGCCAGGCCAGGCAGCCGTTGGCGGCGTGGATGTCGATGTAGTCGCGGTGGGCCGCGCGCTCGTGAAGCGCTCGCATCTTGAGGCCGACCGCATCGTCGAAGGCGAGAACCGGTCCAAGGCTGAGCATGGTGGGTGGACCGATCGCCTCTTTCAACAGGTCCACCTCGCATGCCTCTTCTGTCGCGGTGACCAGCAACCGCGCCATACGAGGGGTCGCCTCGACGATGTGTGCGCCGAATCCTGCCGTGACGTACGCATCGACGAGGCGGTCGGCGACAATCGGTAACGGCAGCGGGGTCGACGTCGCGAAGTCGATGTCCCGGGACGGACGTTGGACCAGCTCGTAGCACCGAGGGCGTAGCCGCCAGCTAGGACGAGCCCGAGATCGTCGCCGGCAGCGAAGCCGACACGGAGTAACCGGAGGTGTAGTTCATCCACGCTCAGGAAACGAGCTCGGGAAGCCGACGTTCCCAGATCGCGATCAGACGCCTGGACGTGAGCCGCCTGATGCGGGGCCAGTCGTGGCGGAGCAGCGTCGCGTTGACGTAACGGATGATGTCGTCGCGTTGGCCGCAGTCCAGCAGTGTCCGGTACAGAGTCAGCCGCTGGCGTGGGTCGGAAACCTCGAACTCGCTCAGCCCTGACCAGGCCAACCGCAGGGGCAGGGCGACCCGGCCGTGCTCCGGCCCGGTGAGCTGGTCCAGTGACGTCGGAATGCGATCGGCCACGCCGGCCAGGCGAGACGGCAGCGTTTCCGGCGGACTCATCGGCCCAGTATGACCCAGCCCGCCAGCGGGGTGGGTTTCCTCCGGTGGGACGGGGCAGGGGGGACTAACGTCTGCGGAATGAACCACGGCTTCGAGACGCTCGCCATCCACGCCGGCCAGGACCCCGAGGCCCGCACCGGCGCGGTGATTCCTCCGATTTACCAGACCAGCACGTACGCCCAGGACGCCGTCGGCGCGCCACGGCTCGGCTACGAGTACAGCCGCTCCGGCAACCCCACCCGGGACACCCTCCAGGAGTGCCTGGCCGCCTTGGAGGCCGGTCGGGTCGGCCTCGCCTTCGCCAGCGGCCTCGCCGCCGAGGACACCCTGCTGCGTACCGTGTGCGGACCGGGCGACCACGTGGTGATCCCCGACGACGCGTACGGCGGCACGTACCGGCTCTTCGCCAAGGTCACCGAGCGGTGGGGGCTTTCGTACACCCCGGCCAAGGTCTCCGACGCGGACGCCGTGCGGGCCGCGATCCGGCCGGGCGTCACGAAGGTGGTCTGGGTGGAGACCCCGACCAACCCGCTGCTCGGCATCGCCGACATCGCCACCCTCGCCGCCGTGGCGCACGACGCCGGGGCGCTGCTGGTGGTCGACAACACCTTCGCCTCGCCGTACCTGCAACAGCCGATCGCCCTCGGCGCGGACGTGGTCGTGCACTCGACCACCAAGTACGTGGGTGGGCACTCGGACGTGGTCGGCGGTGCGCTGGTGACGGCCGACACCGAACTCGGCGAGCAGTTGCGCTACCACCAGAACGCGATGGGCGCGATCAACGGTCCGTTCGACGCCTGGCTGACCCTGCGCGGCATCAAGACCCTCGGGGTGCGGATGGACCGGCACTGCGACAACGCCGAGCGGATCGTCGCCTACCTGGACGGGCACGCCAAGGTCGCTCAGGTGCTCTACCCGGGTCTGCCGACGCACCCCGGGCACGAGGTCGCGGCCAAGCAGATGCGCCGCTTCGGCGGGATGATCTCCTTCCGGGCGGCCGGGGGCGAGGAACACGCCGTCGAGATCTGCAACCGGGCCCGACTCTTCGTCCTCGCCGAGTCTCTCGGCGGGGTGGAATCCCTGATCGAGCACCCGGGGCGGATGACACACGCGAGTGCTGCCGGCTCGCCGCTTGAAGTTCCCTCCGATCTCGTGCGACTGTCTGTCGGCATCGAGACGGTCGAAGACCTGCTCGCCGATCTGGAGCAGGCGCTGGGCTGACCGCTGGCTTGGGAGGGTGGCCGTGCAGGACATCATGCCGACCTGGGTCGGAGCGACCGCCAAACAGATCGCCCGGGGCGTACGCCGAGGTGACGTCTCCGCCACCCAGGTGCTTGCCGACCACCTCGACCACGTCGCCAAGGCCGACGTCGACCTCGCCGCGTTCCGCGTGGTACGCGGCGGGGGAGCGGTCACCGAGGCGGAGAAGGTCGACGAGCAGGAGGACCTGGCGAACCTGCCGCTGGCCGGGGTGCCGGTCGCGGTGAAGGAGAACACTCCGGTCGCCGGGGTACCCACCTGGAGCGGCTCGGCTGCCGTGCGTACCGCCGTGGCGGAGGCCGACCACGAGGTGGTCCGCCGGTTGCGTGGGGCCGGCGCGGTGATCCTCGGGGTCACCCGGATGCCCGAGCTGGGCCTGTGGGGCGTCACCGACGACGAGACAGCCGTCACCCGCAACCCGTGGGACCTCTCCCGTACGCCTGGTGGCTCGTCCGGCGGTGCGGCCGCAGCGGTGGCGGCCGGCATGGTGCCGATCGCCCACGCCAACGACGGCCTCGGCTCGATCCGCATCCCCGCCGCCTGCTGCGGGCTCGTCGGCCTGAAGCCCGGTCGTGGCGTGGTGCCGTGCCAACTCGGCGCGGAGGACTGGTTCGGCCTGGCCGAGCACGGCATGCTCAGCACCACCGTCGCCGACGCGGCGGTCGGCTTCCAGGTGCTGGCCGGGCGGGCACAGAGCAAGCTCGTCCCGCCGCAGCGGCTGCGGGTGGGTGTGTCGCTGCGGTCTCCGGTGCGGGGCGTCTCGCCCGACGCGCCGAACCGGGACGCCGTCGCCGCCGCGGGCCGGCTGCTCGCCGGTGCCGGACACGACACCGTGCCCGCCGATCCGGTCTATCCGACCTCGTTGGGCCTCAAGGGCATCGCCACCTGGCTCGCCGTCGCGGCGGCGGACGTGCGCGCCGCCGGGATCGACCGGCGCACCCTGCAACGTCGCAGCCGACGGCACGTCGCCCTCGGCGAATGGGCCCTGCGACGCGGGTACGTCCGGGAGGCCGACCGGCTGGCCTGGCGCGAACAGTCGATCAACTTCTTCGCCGACCACTCGGTGGACCTGCTGCTCACCCCGGCCTTGGCGAGCGTGCCGCCGCCGGCCGTCAGCTGGTCGACGCGTTCCTGGCAGGCCAACATGCTGGCCAGCATCCGGTACGCGCCGTACAACGCGCCGTGGAACATCGCCGGACTGCCCGCGTTGGTGGTGCCGGTGGGCCGTCGCCCGGACGGGCTGCCGCTCGCCGTCCAACTGGTCGGACCGCCCGGCTCGGAACTGCTGCTGCTCGGCGTCGCCGGTCAGTTCGAGATGGCGAGCCCGTGGCCCCGGCACGCTCCCGGTTATCCGCGCGTCGGAACGGAGTCACCCGCCATCACGTGAGCACCGGCCCGCACCGGCGTCCACGTCCGGTGTCGGCGGTGCCGGGTTGGCCGTCGCCGGTGCCGCCCGGTGCGGGTGGCACGATCTAGGCATGACGGAGCTGGTCAGCCTGGACGACGTGCGGGCGGCACGGAAACTGCTCGACGGGGTGGTCCGTACCACCCCGCTGGAGCCGTCCCGCCCACTCACCGCGGCGCTCGGCGGGCCGGTCTGGTTCAAGTGCGAGAACCTCCAGCGGGCGGGGTCGTACAAGGTACGTGGCGCGTACGTGCGGATCTCGCGGCTGTCGGCGGAGGAGCGGGCCCGGGGGGTGGTCGCGGCCAGCGCCGGCAACCATGCCCAGGGGGTGGCGCTCGCCGCCGGTCTGGTCGGCACCCACGCCACCGTCTTCATGCCGGTGAACGCGCCGCTGCCGAAGGTGGCGGCGACGAAGGGGTACGGCGCCCAGATCGAGCTGGTCGGCTCCACGGTCGACGAGTCGCTGGTGGCGGCGCAGAGGTTCGCGGAACGTACCGGGGCGGTGCTGATCCACCCCTTCGACCACCGGGACGTGATCGCCGGGCAGGGCACCGTGGCGCTGGAGATCCTGGAGCAGTGCCCGCAGGTGACCACGATCGTCACCGGCGTCGGCGGGGGAGGGCTGATCTCCGGGATGGCGGTGGCGGCCAAGGCGCTCCGGCCGGACGTACGGCTGATCGGGGTGCAGGCGGCCGGCGCGGCGGCTTTCCCGCCGTCGCTGGTGGCGGGCGAGCCGGTCCGGCTGCCGGCCTTCAGCACCATCGCGGACGGCATCGCGGTCGGTCGGCCGGGTGACGTCACCTTCACCCACGTCCGCGAGCTCGTCGACGAAGTGGTCACCGTCTCCGAGGAGGACATCTCCCGGGCGCTGCTGATGGTGCTCGAACGCGGTAAGCAGGTGGTGGAGCCGGCCGGGGCGGTCGGCGTGGCCGCCCTGCTGGCCGGTGTGGTCGAGGTGACCGCACCCGTGGTGGTGGTGCTCTCCGGCGGCAACATCGACCCGCTGTTGATGCTGCGCGTGATCGAGCACGGACTGGCGGCGGCGGGCCGCTACCTGCGGGTGACGGTGCGTTGCTCGGACCGACCGGGGCAGTTGGCCTCGCTGCTGAGCGAGATCGCCGAGCACCGGGCGAACGTGGTGGACGTGGTGCACCAGCGGGCCAACCCGCACCTGCACCTCGGTGAGGTCGAGGTGGCGCTGTCGGTGGAGACCCGTGGCGTCGAACACTCCGAGACGCTGATCGCCGCGCTGCGGGCCAGCGGCTACCAGGTGACGATCGCACCAGAGGCGTGACGCGGCGGCGTCACGCCTCTGGTCGGGAACGGATCGCCGGCTGGGCCGGCGGAGCACGATCAGCCGGAGAAGGGCTCGAAACTGACCACTGTCACCTTGATGTCGGCACCGCTCGGAGCGGTGTAGGTGCAGGCCTGGCCAGCCTTGGCGCCCAGGATCGCCTGGCCGAGGGCTGACTCGGGGCTGTAGACCGTCAGGTCGGTGGTGGAGGCGATCTCCCGCGAACCGAGCAGGAACGTCTCGGTGTCGTCGGCATCGTCGTCGAAGTAGATCGTCACGACCATCCCGGGTGCCACGGCGTCGACGGTCGGCGCCTCACCGACCTGGGCGGTGCGCAGCAACTCCTTCAGGTAGAGGATGCGTCCCTCGGCCTTGCCCTGCTCCTCACGTGCGGCGTGGTAGCCGCCGTTCTCGCGCAGGTCGCCTTCCTCGCGCCGGGCGTTGATCTCGGCGGCGATGACCGGCCGGTTGGCGATCAACTCGTCGAGTTCGGCCTTCAGGCGGTCGTATGCGTCCTGGGACAGCCAGGTGGCGGGCGCCTCGTTGCCATTGGACACAGGCGGTCCTCCTCGGTTGTGCGTGCTGGCTGACAGGTGAACCTCCAAGTTACCAGTGCCCCACGACAACGAGTGTCGGCGATCACGCCGGACGGGGGCGCCAGCGCTCGGTGCCATCACCTCCTTGCCCCGCGCTGACCGGCGGAAACTCGGGCGGGCGGAGCGGTGGAGAACTCAGGTGCGCGGGTCGGCGGAACTCAGGCGGGCGGCCGACAGCGGACGACCTCACCGATGAACGGCCGAGCCTCGGTGGCCAGGCGGTGCCGCACGGTGACGTGCCGTTCCCCGGCGGCGGCGGTGACCGGCACCTCCTCCCGGGCCACCTCGGCACCGGCATGGTCCCGGGCACGCAGCAGGCACACCGCGGAGCCGCCGTCCGGCAGGTTCACCCGGAAGTCGACCACTACCTGGTTGTCCGTGATGTCCCCATAACTGATCACCTGGACGTCGTACGCCGGGTCTCCGTACTGCCGGTAGAGCCGGAACGAGACGGCGGTGAGGCCCGCGACCAGGACGAGCGCGAGCAGCGCGACCAGCACCGGCCGGCGGCGCTGGGGCGCGCGACGGCGGCCGTAGCGACCGGGCGGAAAGACCGGCGCGTTCGGTTCAAGTGTGGCGTGCGTCTCGGACACCGGCGGGTATCTCCCTGGCGTTGTTGTCTGCGGTATCGGCAAGAATGGCAGAGTCCGCCGTTCCTGTTCGACTCGGTCGCCAGATCTGGCTCAGCGCCGCATGAGGCTGGGGTCAAATATGACAGGCCGGCGCGGTCGACGGCCGCGCCACGGGGAGGAAATCGGCAGGTCAGGTCAACGGGGGCCCGGGGTGGGTCGCCGGTGGGCAGAGACGAGGAGCGCCGACTTGGCAGAGCAACTTCGACTCATGGCCGTTCACGCGCACCCTGACGACGAGTCGAGCAAGGGCGCCGCGACGATGGCGAAGTACGTCGCCGAAGGGGTGGACGTACTGGTCGTGACGTGTACGGGCGGTGAGCGGGGCAGCGTGCTCAACCCCAAGCTCGACCGGCCTGACGTCTGGGCGAACATCGCCGAGATCCGGCGCGGCGAGATGGACGCGGCGCGGGCGATCCTCGGCATCGAGCAGGCGTGGCTGGGCTTCGTCGACTCCGGCCTGCCGGAGGGTGACCCGTTGCCGCCACTGCCCGAGGGCTGTTTCGCCCTCCAGGACGTGGACGTGGCCGCCGGTCCGCTGGTCCGGCTGATGCGCGAGTTCCGGCCGCACGTGGTCACCACGTACGACGAGGAGGGTGGCTACCCGCACCCGGACCACATCATGTGCCACAAGATCAGCGTGGCGGCCTTCGACGCCGCCGGTGACGCCGAGCGCTATCCGGAGTTGGGTGCGCCGTGGCAGCCGCTCAAGCTCTACTACGACATCGGCTTCTCCAAGGGCAAGATCCTGGCGCTGCACGAGGCCGTCATCGCGACCGGGGCGGAGTCGCCGTACGCCGAATGGCTGGCCCGCTGGGAGGACCGGCCCGACAAGGGGCCCCGGATCACCACCCGGGTGCCGTGCGCCGAGTACTTCCCGGTGCGTGACGACGCGCTGCGCGCGCACGCCACCCAGGTGGACCCGGACGGCTTCTGGTTCCAGGTGCCGATGGAGTTGCAGCAGCGCGCCTGGCCGACGGAGGATTTCGAGCTGGTTCGATCGACGGTCGACAGCCCGACCCCCGAGTCCGACCTGTTCGCCGGTGTCCGGGGGACGGCGCATGCCCGCTGAGCGGGCTGCGGGCTACCCTGGTCGCACACCGCTTACCGGAGGAATCCCATGTTGACCACTGTCGAGGTGCTCGCCCAGAACAACTTCGGTGACACCCGCACGGGTGGTCTCGCCGGGCCGATGGGCCTGTTCCTCATCCTCGTCCTCGGTGCCGCCACCGTGCTGCTGATCCGCAACATGAACGCCCGGCTGCGGCGACTCCCGGATCGTTTCCCTGGCCAGGGGCCGTCTTCGACGGGCCCGGAGGCGATGGATCGCGGGTCCGATGATCCGACAGGTGGGATCGTGACGGAGGATTCATCCACGGACGCCCCTAGCGGGCACCAGCAGCGCCTCAACGGTTGATCTGAGCATGATTCACGTCGAACCGGATGGTCGACCCCTGTTGCGACCATCCGGTTTGGCTTAGCCTTCCGCCGGGGGGACCAGAAGTCCTCAAGCTGCGCGGGAGGGGGCGCCGATGACCACCGCAGTCATGTCCGCCCGCCGCGCGGCCTCTTGCCGGTTGGCGGGAGGAGGCCGGTGACCTCCGGCAGGGCCGGTCAACCGCTGGACCGGTCCACGGGCCGTGGTACGCCGATCGGGCTGCGCCTGCTCACCGCCGCACTCATGGCCACCGCGTTGGTCGCCGCGGCGGTGGGGTTGAGCCTGCCGGCCCGGCTGCCGCCCGACGACCCGCTCGGTGGGCTGGCCCGCTTCGGTCTCGCGGTCGCGCTGTTCGCCCTGTCCCACCTGGTCCGGCTCCGCTTCCGCGCCGCCGCCGGGGTGCTCAGCGTCACCTGGGTCGAAGCCGCCCTGATCGTCTGCCTCTACCTGGTGCCACCCGGCTGGCTGCCGGCCGCCGCGCTGCTCGGCGTCACGCTCGCCTGGACGGCGCTCTCGGTGGTCGACGACGGTCGCACCACCTGGGACGTGGTCCGCGTCGCGGGCGCGCAGACCGCCGCCACCGCGCTGGCGGTGGCGGTCACCACCGCCCTGGGGCAGCCGATGCTGGCCGCTCCCACCCCGGCACTCGCGCTCGCGGTGGCCGCCGGTGCCGTCGCCTACCTGCTGGCCAGTGTCTGGCTGGGCGGGATGATGCTGGCGCTGCGGCACGGCATGCCGATCGGGCGTCCGTTGCTCGCCGCGCTGCGCGGCAAGGCACTGATGTTCGTCGGCAACGTGGTGGTCGGCCTGCTGGTGGTGGTGCTGATCGAGATCGATCCACACTGGCTGCTGTTGCTGCCCGCTCCGCTGTGGCTGTTGCAGCAGACCTACCGGCAGCGACTGCGGGAAGACCGCGACCGACGCATGTGGCGGTCACTCGCCGACGCCACGAACGCGCTCAACCAACTCGACGAGCGGGGTGTGGCCACGGCCGGTGTCACCGGGGCGTTGACGCTGTTCGAGGCGGAACTGGTCGACGTGGAGGTGATCCGGGGCGACGGACGCTGGCGTCGCTACCGGGGCGACCCCGGCGGCCAGGTGGTCGACCGGGAGATCGCCCCGCCCGGTGATGACGAACCCGAACCGGCGGAACTGCTCCGCGACCTGGTGGTCGGTGACACCCGGGTCGGCCGCCTGCGGGTGCGGTTGCCCCGTACGGCGCCACCCGTCGGGCGGGAACGCGACGCCCACGCGGCCTTCGCCGACGCCCTCGCCGCAGCTCTGCACGACGCCGCCACGCATCGGGAGCTGCGGCTGGTCACGGCTCGTTCCTCGTACGAGGCGGTGCACGACCCGCTGACCGGGCTGGTCAACCGGTCGGCGTTGCTCAGCAGGGGTGACCAGGCGTTGCGGCAACTGGCTCACGACCATCCGGTCGCCCTGCTGCTGCTGGACATCGACCAGTTCAGGGAGGTCAACGACACCCTGGGCCACGCGGCCGGTGACCAGCTGCTGCGGTTGGCCGCGAACCGGCTGGGTTCCCTGGCCCGCTCCGGTGACCTGCTGGCCCGCCTCGGCGGCGACGAGTTCGCCCTGCTGCTGAGTTCGGTCCCGGTGGTCGGCGACCGTGCCGCCCCGATGACGTACGCGCTGCGTCAGGCCCGGGAGATCGCCGAGCGGCTGGCCGCGCCCACCGAGGTTGCCGGGGTGCGGATGTCCGTCGAGGTCTCCGTCGGGGTCGTGGTGGCCCAGGCCGGTACCGCCGATCTGACCGAGCTGCTGCGCCGCGCCGACATCGCGATGTACCAGGCCAAGTCCGGTGGCGTCAGCGTGGCCGCGTACGACAGCTCTCGTGACGCGGCCAGCACCGACCAGTTGGCCCTGCTCGCCGAGCTGCGGGAGGCGTTGCAGACCGACGACCAACTGGTGCTCGTGTTGCAGCCGGCCGTTGATCTGGTCACCGGTGCGCCGACGGGTGTGGAGGCGTTGATCCGTTGGCGACACCCCCGGCGGGGCTGGCTGGGGCCCGCCGACTTCATCCGCGCAGTGGAGAACAGCGAGCAGCTCAGTGCCTTCACCCGCTACGTGCTGGACAAGGCGCTCGCGGTGGCCGCCGACTGGGCCCGGGAGGGCCTCGACGTGCCCATCTCGGTCAACCTCTCCGCACGTAGCCTGCTGGACCCGAGGCTGCCGACGGAGATCGCCGACGCGCTCCGCCGGCACCAGGTGCCGGCGGACCGGCTGGTCCTGGAGATCACCGAGACGGTGGTGATGAGCGAACTGGAGGTCATCGACCAGGTGCTCACCACGTTGCGCTCGATGGGCGTGCAGTTGGCGGTCGACGACTTCGGCACCGGGTTCTCGTCACTGGCGTTCCTCACCCGGATCACCGTGGACGAGCTGAAGGTGGACCGTTCCTTCGTACTCCAGATGGCGGACTCGCCAGAGGCGGCGGCCATCGTACGCAGCACCGTCGGGTTGGCCCACCAGCTTGGCCTGCGGGTGGTGGCCGAGGGGGTGGAGACGGCCGCGCAGCGTTCCGCGCTGGCCGAGCTGGGCTGCACCGCCGCCCAGGGCTACCACTTCTTCAAACCGATGCCCGCCGACAAGATCGGGGCCGTGCTCAACTCCCTCGCCGCCCAACCCCCCACCAACGTCCTCCCCCTACGCGCCGACGGGGCCTCCTGACCGCCCGACCCCGTATCGATCAAGAGGTTTTCGTCGGCGCGACCGCTCCCGCAGGCCGAAAACTTCTTGATCAACACAGTGCGGGTGGGTGGGATGGTTATGGTCGTTGGGTGAATCGACTTGCCGAGGCGACCAGCCCGTACCTCCTTCAGCACGCCGACAATCCGGTGGACTGGTGGCCCTGGTGCGAGGAGGCGTTCGCCGAGGCGAGAAAACGCGACGTGCCGGTGCTGATCTCCGTCGGTTACTCGGCCTGCCACTGGTGCCACGTCATGGCGCATGAGTCGTTCGAGGACGAGGCCGTCGGCCAGCTGCTCAACGAGGGGTTCGTCTCGATCAAGGTGGACCGCGAGGAGCGGCCCGACGTGGACGCGGTCTACATGACCGCGACCCAGGCGATGACCGGCCAGGGCGGCTGGCCGATGACGGTCTTCGCCACACCGGACGGCACCCCGTTCTTCTGCGGCACCTACTTCCCTCGGGAAAACTTCGTCCGGCTGCTGGAGTCGGTCGCCACCGCGTGGCGGGAGCAGCGCGAGGCCGTGCTGCGCCAGGGCGCCGCGGTGGTGGAGGCGATCGGCGGCGCCCAGGCCGTCGGCGGCCCCACCGCCCCGCTCACCGCCGAGCTGCTCGACGCCGCGGCAGACCAACTGGCCAGCGAGTACGACGAGGTCAACGGCGGTTTCGGCGGGGCGCCGAAGTTCCCACCGCACATGAACCTGCTGTTCCTGCTGCGTCACCACGAACGCACCGGATCGGCGCGGAGCCTGGAGATCGTCCGGCACACCTGCGAGGCGATGGCCCGGGGCGGCATCCACGACCAACTCGCCGGTGGCTTCGCCAGGTATTCCGTGGACGGTCACTGGACGGTGCCGCACTTCGAGAAGATGCTCTACGACAACGCCCTGCTGCTGCGGGTCTACACCCAGCTGTGGCGGCTCACCGGCGACGCGCTGGCGCTGCGGGTGGCCCGCGACACCGCCCGCTTCCTCGCCGACGAACTGCACCGCCCCGGGCAGGGCCTCGCCTCCGCGCTGGACGCGGACACCGAGGGCGTCGAGGGCCTCACCTACATCTGGACCCCGGCTCAACTGGTCGAGGTGCTGGGCGAGGAGGACGGCCGCTGGGCCGCCGACCTCTTCGCGGTGACCGACGCCGGCAACTTCGAACACGGCACGTCCGTGCTGCGGCTGGCCCGCGACGTCGACGACGCCGATCCGGCGGTACGGCAGCGCTGGCAGGCGGTGGTCGGGCGGTTGCTCGCCGCCCGGGACACCCGCCCCCAGCCGGCGCGCGACGACAAGGTGGTGGCTGCCTGGAACGGGCTGGCCATCACCGCGCTCGCCGAGTTCGTCCGACTGGTCGAGACCAGCGGGCGGATCGGTACCGAGGGCGAGGCGAACCTGCTGGAGGGGGTCGCCATCGTCGCCGACGGGGCGATGCGGGACGCCGCCGAGTACCTCGCCCGGGTGCATGTCGTCGACGGACGGCTGCGCCGGGCCTCCCGCGACGGCCAGGTCGGCGAACCGGTCGGGGTGCTGGAGGACTACGGCTGCGTGGCCGAGGCGTTCTGCGCCATGCACCAGGTCACCGGCGAAGGGCGGTGGCTGGACCTGGCCGGTCAGCTGGTCGATGCCGCGCTCACCCACTTCGCCGCGCCCGGTGGGGCGTTCCACGACACCGCCGACGACGCGGAGCAGTTGGTCGCCCGGCCCGCCGACCCGACGGACAACGCCACCCCCTCCGGCCGGTCCGCGATCGTCGCGGCCCTGGTCGCGTACGCGGCGCTGACCGGGGAGAACCGATACCGCGAGGCGGCCGAGGCGGCGCTGTCCACCGTCGCGCCGATCGTCGGGCGGCACGCCCGCTTCACGGGGTACGCGGCGACCGTGGGTGAGGCGCTGCTCTCCGGGCCGTACGAGATCGCGGTGGTGACCGACGACCCGGCGGGTGACCCGCTGGTGGCGGCGGCCTACCGGCACGCCCCACCCGGTGCGGTGGTGGTGGCGGGCCGGCCGGACCAGCCGGGGGTGCCGCTGCTGGCTGACCGTCCACTGGTCGACGGACGGGCCACCGCGTACGTCTGCCGGGGGTTCGTCTGCCAGCGGCCGGTCACCAACGTCGGGGAGCTGGTGGGGCAGCTGCGGTGAGCCGGTCCGCCGGTCTGCGCCGCGACCGGCCCGGATAGGCTGACGCCCGTTATGGATTCCCGTACCGGTCTGCCCGTTGTCGGCATGGTGGGCGGCGGCCAGCTGGCCCGGATGACCCACCAGGCTGCCATCTCCCTCGGCCAGTCGCTGCGTGTGCTCGCGCTCACGCCGGACGACGGCGCGGCCCTGGTCGCCGCCGACGTCCAGTACGGCGACCACACCGACCTCGCCGCGCTGCGCACCTTCGCCAAGGGGTGCGACGTGGTCACCTTCGACCACGAGCATGTCCCGACCGAGCACATCCGGGCCATGGCCGACGAAGGGGTGAAACTGTTCCCGCCCGCCGACGCCCTGGTGCACGCCCAGGACAAGCAGGTGATGCGGGAGCGGCTGGGCACCCTGAGCGCGCCGAACCCGCGCTGGCGACCGGTCACCTCCCCGGCCGACCTGGTCGCCTTCGGTGACGAGGTGGGTTGGCCGGTCGTGCTCAAGGCCGCCCGGGGCGGGTACGACGGGCGTGGCGTCTGGTCGGCCACCGACCCCGCCTCGGCGACCGAGCTGGCGCAGACGTTGCTCGCCGGTGGCACGAAGCTGATCGTCGAGGAACGGGTGGCGCTGCGCCGGGAACTGGCCGTGCAGGTGGCGCGCTCACCGTTCGGGCAGGTGGCGGTCTACCCGGTGGTCGAGACGGTGCAACGCGACGGGATCTGCGTCGAGGTGCTGGCCCCGGCTCCCGACCTGGCGGAGGACCTGGCCCTCGCCGCGCAGCAGCTCGCCATCGACCTGGCCACCTCGCTCGGCGTGGTGGGCCTGCTGGCCGTGGAGCTGTTCGAGGTGGCCGATCCGGCGGCACCGGGCGGCGGCCGGTTCGTGGTCAACGAGTTGGCGATGCGCCCGCACAACTCGGGGCACTGGACGATCGAGGGTGCCCGGACGTCGCAGTTCGAGCAGCATCTGCGGGCGGTGTTGGACTACCCGATGGGCGACACCTCGTTGACCGCTCCGGTGGTGGTGATGGCGAACGTGCTCGGTGGGCAGCCCGGTGGCATGTCGATCGACGAGCGGCTGCACCACCTCTTCGCCGCGGAGCCGACCGCCCGGGTCCACCTCTACGGCAAACAGGTACGCCCCGGCCGCAAGATCGGCCACGTCACGGTGCTCGGCGACGATCTGGACGAGGTACGCGCCCGGGCTGCCCGGGCGGCCAGCTGGCTGCGGGACGGAACAGCGGAGATGGGAGCGGCGTGAGCACGGTCGGTGTGATCATGGGAAGCGACTCGGACTGGCCGACGATGAAGGCCGCCGCCGAGGTGCTCACCGAGTTCGACGTGCCGTACGAGGTCGAGGTGGTCTCGGCGCACCGCACCCCGGTCAAGATGATCGACTACGGGCGGGCCGCCGCCGACCGTGGGCTCAAGGTGATCATCGCCGGTGCGGGCGGTGCCGCAGCGCTGCCCGGCATGGTCGCCTCGGTGACCCCGCTGCCGGTGATCGGCGTACCGGTGCCGCTGAAGCACCTCGACGGCATCGACTCGCTGCTGTCCATCGTGCAGATGCCGGCCGGTGTGCCGGTGGCGACGGTGTCGATCGGCAACGCCCGCAACGCCGGGCTGCTCGCCGTACGCATCCTCGCCACTGCTGACCGCGCCCTGCTCGACCGGATGTCCGCGTACCAGGCCGACCTGGAGCAGTTGGTCGCCGAGAAGGACGCCGCCCTCCGCGCCTCGCTGTAAGGAAGGGCACCTTGTTAACGCCTGGTGTATAGGAAGGGGCCCTTCCTAACAGCAACAGCGCCGCAGCGCTTCAGCGCATGCCGCGCAGCGCCGTCTGGAGGCGTTCCTGGGCGCGGCGACGGCGCTCGTTGCTGGCCCCGAGGATCAGCAGGAGGAAACCGAGCGGGATCAACGCCAGCCACGGCCCGAGGCTGAACAGCGCGTGCACGGCCGTGATGGCGGTGACCACCGCACCGACGATCACCGGTGCCTGCTGCTGGGTCATCGAGCCGAAGACCAGCACGGCGACCGCGCCGAGCAGCAACAACACCTGCCGTAACGTGCTCGAATCGGTGGCCAGCACGATCGCCAGGGTCGGTACGAACGCGGCGAGCAGCGCCGGCCCGTACGCCACCCAACTGCTCAGGTCGGTGCGTTGACGCAGCTCCAACACCCCGACCAGCAGGGCCAGCGCGGCGAACGGCAGGGTGTACGCCTCGGGCAGCGCCACGTCGGCGACCCGCATCAGGATCCACCAGGCGGTGATCTCGCAGAGCACCACCGCCCAGAAGAGGATCCGTCGCTCCGCCGGCCGCCGGCCGGGCCGGGTCGCCGCGACACCGAGGACCGCACCCCAGGCGGCGAGCAGCGCGGCGATGTGCCGGGGCGAGTCGAAGGCCATCGCCAGCGCGATCAGTGCGGCGGCGTAACCGCTCCACTCCACGGTCGCCGCCTCACGGCGTGCCTCTGGGCGGCGGAGCCGGGGCAGGGTGGCGGAGAAGACCTGCAACGCCGCGCCGACCGCCAGCACCCCGAACGCCGACCAGACCGGGGCGAGCCCGGCCACCAGGCCGGCGGTGAGGACGAACAGTTGCGCCATCAGCGAGGCGAACAGCCAGCCGAGGAGCCGGGCTCGGGAGGTGAGGCCGTAGAGGGCGGCGACCAGCCCGACACCGACCGCACCGCCGAGGGTGAACAGGGTCAGCTCCCGGGTGGCGAGGCTGCCGGCGAGACCGGCCCCACCCGCCGCGAGGCCGATCACGAAGACCAGGACGCGAGCCAGCCGCAACGAGCGGGCCCGCTCCACCAGGGCCGGTGGCGGCGTCAGCGCCAATCCGAGCATCGAGATGGTGAACACGGCCAGGGCCGACAACGTGCTCGCCGGCCAGCCGCCGCCCAGCGCGATCGGGGCGATCAGCAGGGTGACGGCGGCACCGGGCAGCACCACCGGCACCGCCCGGGAGCGGCGACCGCCGCTGAACCCGGTCGCGGCCAGCGCCGCCGTCACGGTGAGCAGCAGCGCGGTGAGCACATGGGTCGGGTTGGCCGCCGCCGACGCCGGTTCGAGCAGGAGCGCCGGTGGACCCTGCCAGATCCGGCCGACCGTGCGGTGCGGATCGACGAGGGCCGCCACCAGCGCCGGGGCGATGGAGAACAGGGCCAGGGCGGTGGGCAGGGCGGCGGCGGCCAGCGCACCGGCGGCCGGACTGACCCGCCAGCGGCGTCTCTCGTCGTCGGGCAGCCGACGCAGCGCCCCGTCGAGCAGTACGGTCCACCGGCGTACCGGTTGGGCCGCGTCGACCGGCGGCTCCGTCGCCCCTCGCACCAACTCGGCGAGCACCCCGAGCAGCGCCGCCGCCGCGGCGTAGACCCCGACGGGCAACGAGATCGGTACGGCGGCGAGTGCCGTCACGCTCGCCCCGCCGACCACTCCGGCGCTGGCCCAGGGCAGATACTGCGGAACCTGCCGGCGGGCCGTGGCCACCGCCGCCAGACCGAGGCTGGACGCGGCGAGCCCGGCGGTGAGGACCACCTGAGCGGTGTGGCCGTACTCGACGGCGAGGGCGGCGGTGGCACCCGGCAACGCCAGCAGCGCCGCACCCACGCCCGCGCCACCGATCTGCGCCAGGTGCGGCGGCATCCCCTCCGCCTCGATGTCGTCGACGAGCGGAACCGCCATGGTGCGGGCCAGCGCCGCCACCACCGCGCCGATCAGCACGATGCTGCCCAGGGCCAGCGCGGTCGTCCACGGCCGCACCAGACCGGCACCGGCGGCGTGCAGTGCGACCACCCCGGCCACCGTGATCCGGGACAGCGCCGCCCGGGGATCGACGGTGGCGACCGCGGCCATCCCGAAGACGGTGGCGACCATGCCACCGATCAGCACCGGCGACCACCAGCTGAGGTCGAACGCCGCAGGCGCGCCGATGGTGGCGAGCACGACCGCCACACCGGCCACGTCGTAACGCCACGGCGGTGGCAACAGGATGCCGGCGGCGATCGCGAGCAGGACCAGGGCGATCGGGCCCTGCCAGGTCGTACCGCCGGTCGGCGCGGCGGGCCAGCCGCTGAGGTCGCCGTTCCAGATCGGACCCGGTGTGGCCAGCACGCCGACGCCACCGCGCAGCGCCATCCAGCCCGCCAGCAGCCCGATCAGCAGCCCGCCGATGGTGAGGCCGAGCACCGGCCCGCGACGCCACTCCTCGGGCATCGCCCGTGCCGCCACGGCGACCACCAGGACCAGCGCGGCGGCGACGGCGAGCTGCCCGGTCGGTGCCAGCACCGTGCCGATCCGCAACAGCGTGGCGACCAGCGCGACGGTCACCGCGGCGGCGGACAGGTCGGAGCCGTCGAGGGTGAGATCGGAGCGGCGGCCGGTGTCGATGGAGGGGGCCAGGAAGAGCAGCACCGCCGACACCAGCAGCAGCGCACTGACCCAGGCGTCGGCCACGGTGGCGCCCGGCGCACCGAACCCGGCTGCGGCGACCACCAACGCGCCCAGGCCGGTGCCCACCGACAGAGGTGCCGGGATGTGCCGTTGCGACACCTGGACGATGGCGGCGTAGCCGAGCGTGACGCAGACGGCGAGGAAGCTGGCCGCGAGGATCGGCACGGTCGCCTCGCGCAGGCTCGCCGGGGTCGGCGTGGCGTCGCCGGGCAGGGTGGCTGCGACGAAGGCGGCGACCGCCCCGGGCAGGGCGAAGGCGGCACCTCCGGCGGCCCAGGCCGAGACGGTGTCCGCCGCCGCCGGGGCCAGCCGGATGCGCGGCGCGGCGGCGATCAGTGCACCGGCGAAGACGAAGGTGAGCAGCACGGCGGCGGTCAACCCCGGTCGAGCGAGGGAGGCGCCGGCCCCGGCGAGCCCGACCACGGCGGCGGCCACCGCGTGCGCCAGCGCGGCACGGGAGGTACGGGCGGAGAGGCCGACCGCCCCGATGCCGATCGCGGTCAGCACCATCGGCCACGGCGCCCACGCCCAGGACAGCCCGAAGGAAGCCGGCACGGCCAGGGCGGTGAGCGCCGCACCGGTCACCGCGAACTCGCGTCGGATCTCCGGCGGTAGGGCCAGCACGGCGGCCACGGTCAGCAGGAAGGCGCTGGCGGCGAGCTGCCAGGCGGCCGGGCCCACGGCGGCGGCCAGTTCGGCCGGGTACCGGTCGAGATCCGCCGCCCAGGCGGGCAACGCGGCCTGGATCGGGGCCATTCCGGCGCGGAGCGTGCTGCCCGCGACCACCACCCCGCTGACCGTCAGCGCCACCGCGGAGGCCAGCTGCGGACCCCGACGGGCGGACTCGGGTACCGCCCGGACCGCGAGACCGGTCACCGTGATGACCGCCGCGATCAGCAGCAGGGCGCGGCCGGGCAACGCCACCGAGGCGATCCGCCCCAGCGCACCGATGACGGCGAGGGTGAACACGCCCGCGCCCAGGTCGGGCAGGGGCGGGTGGCGCAGCACCAGCGTCCCGGCCAGGCAGACGGCGGCGGCCAGGAGGAGCACCAGCCCAGCGCCGGTCGCGCCCGGCACGGTGGTGGTCCGCAACAGGGCGGTCACCGCGTACGCCAGGGCGACGGCGACGGCCACGCCGTGCAACACCCAGGTCAGTTCCCGTAACCCCGGCACCGGCCGGGTCGGCCTCGCCGCACCACCCCCGACGGTCAGGTCCAGCAGTTCACCGGCCTCCTCCGGGGCCGCCTCCGGCCTACCGTCGGACGACTCCTCAGTCGACCGCTGTCGGGGCGCGCTCGACCGGCCGGGATCGACCGTCGTGTCGGTGAGCGGCTGCTCCACGGTGACCGGGGAGCGGGCGAGCCACAGGTCGAGCAGCGCCACCAGGGTCAACACCAGCGCCCAACCGGCCGGGCCGGTGATCCGGTCGTACGCCAGCAGCGGCAGCACCGGTTGGGCGGCCAGCACGGTGGCGAACCGGGGCGCGCGCAGCCGGGTCCACCCGGCGTAGCCGACCGAGACCGCGGCGGTGACCGCGAAGATCACTCCGGCGAAGACGGCACCGGAGGCGGCACTGTCGCCGATCCGGTCCACCGCCCACAGGGCGTATCCGGCGAGCGGCACCAGGAGCAGACCCACGGCGGCGATGGTCTCGGCCGTGGAGGTCAGTCCACGGCGGATCAGCACCGGCGGGGCGAGCAGCATGAGCACCGTGGCGAGCAGCAGGATGCCGAGGCGTACCAACGCGTCCATCGAGCTGGTGGCGACCACGGCGAACACCACCGCGGCGACGCCGAGCAGCAGCGCGCCGAGACCGAGCGGGATGTTCTGGACCTCCCGTGAGGAGGCCTCCGGCGGGTGTTCAGGGTCGTCGGCGGTCAGCCAGACCGGCTCGGCCGGTGACGGTGGCTGCTGGGCGGTGGCGCCCTGCCGAGGCACCCGGGGCGGCGGGGCGGCACCGTCGTCGGGCGACGAGGCACCCACCGAGGTGGGGCGGCGTAGCGGCCGACGACGCAGTACGCGGCGTGGCCGGGCGGCCTGCCGGAGCCGTTCGTCGCCCTCGTTCCCGGCGTGCGAGAGGATGTCCCGCTGGAAGAGTGCGGCCTGCATCTTCGCGGCGAGTTGCCGTTGCTCGCGGGCGATGGCGGCCTCGCGGGCCTTGATCTCCGCGATCGACCTGTCGATCTCTGCTAGGTGCGCTGACCACTGTGGCTGGTGCGCGCCGCAGTTCGGGCAGCGAACCGCCGGTTTGATCTCCCGGTCGCACGAAGGGCACTGAAAGCTCGCCACGACACCCCTCCACCCGCACTGTGGATATCCACTGTCGCAGCATGCCCAAAGTGGGCGGGGAATTCGACAGTTGTCGGCGGGTCAACCCTCAGTATCGCCAACCGACATGATCATGGACGTCCCATGCCCCGGTAGTCCCACCCGGCCTGGGTCCACAGTGCCGGGTCGAGGCAGTTGCGGGCGTCGACCACGCGGCGGCCGGCGACGAGGTCGCCGAGCAGGCCGGGGTCGGCGTTGCGGAAGTCGGCCCATTCGGTGAGGACGCAGACGAGGTCCGCGCCGGTGACCGCTGCGGTGATGTCGGGTTCGTAGGTCAACTCGGGTACCGCCCGGCGGGCGTTGTCCATGCCCTGGGGGTCGTAGACGTGGACGTCGGCACCGGCCTTGTGCAGTAGCGCGGCGACGGCCAGGGCGGGGGCGTCGCGTACGTCGTCGGTGTTGGGTTTGAAGGTGGCACCGAGCACGGCGATGCGGGTGCCGGACAGGTCGGGGCCGGCGGGGCCGGAGCGGCGACCGAGCAGGTCGGCGGCGAGTTGCAGCACGCGGGTACGGCGACGCAGGTTGATCAGGTCGACTTCGTGCAGGAAGCGCAGCGCCTCACCGGCGCCGAGTTCCTGGGCGCGGGCCTGGAAGGCGCGGATGTCCTTGGGCAGGCAGGCGCCGCCGAAGCCGAGTCCGGCCTGGAGGAAGCGGTTGCCGATGCGGGGGTCGTAGCCGATGGCGCGGGCGAGCTGGGTGACGTCACCGCCGGCGGCCTCGCAGACCTCGGCCATCGCGTTGATGAAGGAGATCTTGGTGGCGAGGAAGGCGTTCGCCGCGACCTTGACCAGTTCGGCGGTGGCGAAGTCGGTGACGACCAGGGGCACCTCGCGGTCCTCGGTGGCGGCGAGGTCGAACACGCCTTTGTGCGCGGCGTAGAGCATGCCGTTGGCCCACTCGCTTTTGACGCCGACCACGATGCGATTGGGCCGGAGCACGTCGTCGACGGCGAAGCCCTCCTGGAGGAACTCCGGGCTCCACGCCACCTCGACGCCGAGGTCGGCCGGGGTGTGCTTGCCGACGAGCTGCTCCACCCAGTCGGCGGTGCCGACCGGGACGGTGGACTTGCCGACGATGAGCGCCTTGCGGGTCAGGTGTTGGGCCAGGCCGGTGACGGACGCCTCGACGTACGACAGGTCGGCGCCCATGCCGTCGGCCCGCTGCGGGGTACCGACGCAGATGAAGTGCACGTCACCGAAGTCGGCCGTCTCGGCGATGTCGGTGCTGAACCGGAGCCGCCCGGCGGCCAGGTTGCGGCGCAGCAACTCGTCGAGGCCGGGCTCGTGGATCGGCACCTCGCCCGCGTTCAGCTTGGCGATCTTGTCCGTGTCGACATCGAATCCGAGCACCTCGTAGCCGAGTTCGGCGTAGCAGATGGCGTAGGTCGCGCCGAGGTAACCGGTGCCCAGGAAGGTCACCCGCGGCCGGGCGGCACCCGAGGGGGGTGTGACCGCCGCGATGGCGGGCACCGGCTGAGTGTTCGGGTACGGGATGGTCACGCCTGTCTTCTCCGCTCGCACTGGCGCCGCGTTGCTGCGTCGCGTTTCGCTGCGGCGCCAGTACGGGGGCGCCGGAGAGGTCTCGTCTACTGGGTCCATCATCGCCGAGCGGCGTCGGGCTCCGCCACGGCCCAGCCTACGCGCCGGTAACATCGGCTGAGCTGTGGTCGTTATCCTTCAGTCCGCGTAGTGGACGTCCCGGTGACGCTACAGACTGCGCATGATAGCCGTGAAGGGGAGGGGCCGACATGGCCGCAGAGCAGTCGTTCGACGCGTACCGCCTGTCCGAGGAGCACGATGCGATTCGGGAAGCGGTTCGTGAGGTCTGTGCGGCGAAGGTGGCTCCGCATGCCGCCGAGGCCGATGAGACGGGTGAGTTTCCGAAGGCGTCGTACGACGCGCTACGCGCGGCCGACTTCCACGCCCCGCACATTCCGGTCGAGTACGGCGGGGCCGGTGCGGACGCGCTGGCCACGGCGATCGTGATCGAGGAGGTCGCCCGGGCGTGCGCCTCGTCCTCGCTGATCCCGGCGGTGAACAAGCTGGGCACGATGCCGCTGCTGCTGGCCGGCTCCGACGAACTCAAGCGCCGCTACCTGACGCCGGTCGCCAGCGGTGAGGCGATGTTCTCGTACTGCCTCTCCGAGCCCGAGGCGGGCAGCGACGCCGCCGCGATGACCACCCGGGCGGTTCGTGACGGCGACCACTGGTTGCTCAACGGGGTGAAGCGCTGGATCACCAACGCCGGGGTGTCGGAGTTCTACACCGTCTTCGCCTCGACCGACCCGACCGCCCGCTCCCGGGGCATCTCCGCCTTCGTGGTCGAGAAGTCCGACCCGGGGGTCAGCTTCGGTGCCCCCGAGAAGAAACTGGGCATCAAGGGTTCCCCGACCCGTGAGGTCTACCTGGACAACGTCCGGATCCCGGCGGACCGGATGATCGGCGACGAGGGCACCGGTTTCGCCACCGCGATGAAGACGCTGGACCACACCCGGGTCACCATCGCCGCACAGGCGGTGGGCATCGCGCAGGGCGCGCTCGACTACGCCAAGGGGTACGTCGCCGAGCGTAAGCAGTTCGGCAAGGCCGTCGCCGAGTTCCAGGGCGTGCAGTTCATGCTCGCCGACATGGGGATGAAGCTGGAGGCGGCCCGGCAGTTGACGTACGCGGCGGCCGGTCGGTCCGAGCGCGGCGACGCCGACCTGACCTACTTCGGGGCGGCGGCCAAGTGCTTCGCCTCGGACGCCGCGATGGAGATCACCACCGACGCGGTGCAGCTGCTCGGCGGGTACGGCTACACCCGTGACTACCCGGTCGAGCGGATGATGCGTGACGCCAAGATCACCCAGATCTACGAGGGCACGAACCAGGTGCAGCGCATCGTGATGGCCCGCCAGCTGCTCAAGGACTGACGGTCGTCACCTCCGCCCGCGCCCGCCGGACGCGGGCGGAGGTGACGACCAGCTGCCGGCTCAGTTGGTGGCGTCGTCGCGTCGAGGCAGGTTGCCCGGCGGCGCTGACCAGGGCGACCCCCCTCCGGTGCGCCGGGGCAGCGGCTCGGTGGGAGTCGGATCCGGGTCCGGGTAGCCCAGGCTCAGCGGCGCGGTGTCCCGTTCCGCCGACGATGGGACCGGCGGCCAGTCGGTCAGGGTCGGATCCGGTGCCGGGGTGTCGGGCGTCGCCGGCACCGGCTGCGGCACCGTGACCGGCCAGCGCCGCCAGCGCTGCCCGCTGAACGTCGCGATCAGCAGCATCATACCGATCAGGAAGAGCGTCCCGTTCTCCACCGGCAACCTCAGCGGCAGCGGGTCGCCGAGGAACTCCCAGCCCGAGGGGATGCGCTCGCGCACCCGGAAGGGCGTGATGAACAGTCCGACATACGGGGTGATCAGCAGCAGCCCGGCCACCAGCGGGCCGAGCGGCGAGATGCGCAGCGTGCCGAGCAGGCCCAACACGATGCCACCGACAGCGAGGTATACGGCGGGTTCGATGAGGTTGGCGGTGTTGGAAGTGCCGATCTCCACCCACCGGTTGACGGTGCCCGCCGACCCGTCCTGACCGAGGGTGACGAGCACCCAGGTGACCGGCACCACCACCAGCCCTGCGAGGAAGCTCCACAGATGTCGCATCCGCGCACCGTACCGTTTCCGACATGACCGAGCACCCCACCACCGCTCCGCCGGGAAAACCGACCTCGTACTCCCGGGTGACTCTGAGTCGGATCATGACCGCAGTCGACGTGAACCTGTACGGAACGGTGCACGGCGGGGTGCTGATGAAGTTCGTCGACGACGTGGCCGGAGCGGCGGCGGCGCGGCACAGCGGCGGCACGGCGGTGACCGCCGCCATCGACGAGATCGTCTTCTCCGAGGCGGTCCGGGTGGGTGATTTGGTGCACGCGTACGCCCAGGTGAACTGGACTGGGCAGACCTCGATGGAGGTCGGTGTGCGGGTGATGGCCGAACGCTGGGACTCGGCCGACGCGTTGCCGGTGCGGGTGGCCACCGCGTACCTCGTCTTCGTCGGGGTCGAGGTGGGCGGCGCGCCCCGGCCGGTGCGTCCGGTGTTGCCGGAGACGCCGGAGGACGAGCGGCGCTGGCGCGAGGCGGAGATCCGCCGTGCCCACCGACTGGCCCGCCGTCGCGCTATCCAGGCGGCCCGCCGCGAACCCTGAGACGCCGCCGAGCTGCGGCCCGGCCCACACCGGTCGGCTACCGGGGATGTGGGTCTGCCACATGCGCCCGGCGGGCCCGGGTGCGGACAATGGCGCTGCGAGGTAGGGCAAGATGGCGCCACGGCCCACCGCACAATGTCGTGCCGGGCCAGGGGAGGAGTGGACCAGTGACGGACGTGCTGTGGACGCCACCGGCGGATGTGCTCCAGCGGTCACGGATCGGGGCTTACCTGCGATGGCTCGCCGAGCACCGGGGCCTGACGTTCGACGACTATGACGCCCTGTGGCGCTGGTCGGTCACCGACCTGGACGCCTTCTGGCGGTCGATCTGGGACCACTTCGATGTCGTCGCGCACACCCCGCCCACCGCCACCCTGGTCGACCGGGGCATGCCGGGCACCCGGTGGTTTCCCGGGGCCACCCTGAACTACGCCGAGAACGTGCTGCGGATGCCGGGCCGGGCCGACGACGACCCGGTGGTCGTGGCGCACAGCCAGACCCGGGGGCCGGTCACCCTCACCGCCGGGCAACTGCGCGAACAGGTCCGCCGGGTCGCCGCCGGACTGCGTCGGCTCGGGGTCACCACCGGTGACCGGGTGGCGGCGTACGCGCCGAACATCCCCGAGACGTACGTGCTGATGCTGGCCACCGCCAGCCTCGGCGCCGTCTTCTCCTCCTGCGCGCCCGAGTTCGGCACCCGCAGCGTCACCGACCGGTGGCAGCAGATCGAGCCGACGGTGCTGGTCGCCGTCGACGGCTACCGCTACGGCGACAAGCCGGTGGACCGGCGTGCCGAGGTGGACGCGATCCGGGCCGCGTTGCCGACGTTGCGGCACACCGTGGCGATCCCCTACCTCGACCCTGGGGGTTCGGCGCCGGACGGGGCTCTGAGCTGGGATGACCTGGCGGCGGAGACCGACGAACCGCTGGGCTTCACCCCGGTGCCGTTCGACCATCCGCTGTACGTGCTGTACTCCTCCGGCACCACCGGGCTGCCCAAACCCATCGTGCACGGGCACGGGGGCATCCTGCTGGAGCACCTGAAGATGCTCGCCCTGCACCACGATCTGGGCCCGACCGACCGCTTCTTCTGGTTCACCACCACCGGCTGGATGATGTGGAACTTCCTGGTCTCCGGGCCGGCCGTGGGTGCGGCGATCGTGTTGTTCGACGGCAACCCCGGGCATCCCGACCTGGGCGCGATGTGGCGGCTGGCCGAGCAGACCGGCACCACGTACTTCGGCACCTCCGCACCGTTCCTGCTGGCCTGCCGTAAGGCCGGTCTGGTGCCGCGTGAGATCGCCGACCTCTCGGCGCTGCGCGGGCTCGGCTCCACCGGTGCGCCGCTGCCCGCCGAGGGTTTCACCTGGGTGTACGACACGGTCGGCCGTCACCTTCAGCTCCAGTCGCTGTCCGGCGGCACCGACGTCTGCACCGGGTTCGTCGGTGGTGTCCCGCTGTTGCCGGTACACGCCGGTGAGATCACCTGCCGCGCGCTGGGCGCCAAGGTGGAGGCCCGCTCGCCGGACGGCACCCCGGTGGTCGGCGAGCTGGGCGAACTGGTGATCACCGAGCCGATGCCGAGCATGCCGGTCGGCTTCTGGAACGACCCGGACGGGGTCCGCTACCGGGAGGCGTACTTCGACGTCTACCCCGGGGTGTGGCGGCACGGGGACTGGATCACCATCAACTCGCGGGGCGGGTGCGTCATCACCGGCCGCTCCGACGCCACCCTGAACCGGGGCGGGGTACGCCTCGGCACCGCCGAGTTCTACTCGGTCGTGGAAGGGCTCGACGAGATCGTCGACTCGGTGGTGGTGCACCTGGAGGACGACGAGGGCGGCGCCGGTGAGCTGCTGCTGTTCGTGGTGCTCGCGGAGGGGCTCTCCCTCGACGACGAGCTGCGGAAGAGAATCTGCCGCGAGCTGCGTACCGCGTTGTCCCCCCGGCACGTCCCCGACGAGATCCACCAGGTCCGGGCGGTGCCACGCACCCTGTCGGCGAAGAAGCTCGAGGTCCCGGTAAAGAAGATCCTCACCGGGACGCCGGTCGACCAGGCCGCCGCCAAGGGCGCTCTGGCCAACCCCGAATCGCTGGCCGCTTTCGCCACCCTGGCCCAGCACCGCGCCCCAGCTCCGGCCCACCCCACCACCTGAACTCGCGCCACGTCCCCGGTCAGGCGTGCCGTCCGCCACCTGCGGTCTGCCGCCCGCCGTGTGGTTGCCGTCCGCTGGCTCGCTGTCGTCACGTTCTGTCCACTGTCCCGCCGTAACCCGCCCAGGTGACCTCCACCTCACCGCGCCCTTTGCTCTGCTTCAACCCACGCAACAGTCACCCTCGGTAGCCATCCGGCACTCAACGGGCCCGCACTGTCGCCGCGTCGGACCAGCTCAGCCGGTTGTGCGTCGGTTGAAGCAGAGCAAAGCGTCGAGATGGGTTGGTCGGGTCCCGACGGCGTGGTGACGGTGAGCAACCGTTACTGAGGGTGATGTGGGGCTCGGGGTGTGTCCACCGACCCGGGTCGCCCCGAGCCAGCCTGGCCGTGAGGACGCAAGCGATCAGCTCAGGGCACGGAGCGATCAGCTCAGGGTGCGGGTGACCCGCTCCATGGTGCTGCGCTCGGCCAGGCGGGCTGGATCGGGGTGGGCGCAGAGCACCAGGGTCGCCCCTGCGCTCAGCGGGGCCAGCAGCCAGTCGAGCGGATCCGGGTGCCGGTCGACGTCCACGAGGAGCCGGTCTCCCGCAACGATGCCGAGCTCGGCGGCGCGGGCGGTGGCCAGGGCGCGCAGCGCCGTGTGGTCGGGGCCGCCCGGGGGGTACGCCGTGAAGTGGTCGCCGTGGGCGCGGACCTCGGTGACGTAGTCGGCGAAGCCTTCCGGCACTTCCCGCAGCGGTAGCGCGAACGGGTGCAGCGCCAGCGCGTACCGGTCGTCGGCCGACCAGGCGGCGGCCTCGGCGACGCCGTCGGCGGTGGTGAAGAGTACGTCCACCTCGCCCGGTCGGTCAGCAGCCGCCAACCCGGCGGAAGGCACCGCCAACCCGGCAGGCCGCACCGTCAGCCCGGCCGACCAGCAGCCGAGCAACACGGCGGCGGTCTGCCAGTGCGGCGGCAGCAACACCGCTGCGGTGCTCCCCGGGCCGAGGACAAGTTCGTCGACGAGCAGGTTCGCCGTCTTGGCCACCCAGTTCGCCAGCGTGGCACCGGACAGCTCGGTGCGTTCGCCGGTCGCGTCGTCGTACCAGGTCAGCAGCGGGCGGTTCGGGTCGGTCGCTATCGCGTCGGCGAAGACCCGGGCAATGTTGTCGGCCATCGGCGCGAACGATACGCGCTCGCCGGCCGTACTCGATGGCAGCGACAAGTCTGCGTACCGTCGGGTCGCAGTCAGCGTCCGTGCCCGGCTCCGGCGTAGGCTTGCCGGAGTGTTGTTCCCCACAGTCCCGCCACCACAAGGAGTAGCCCCGTGACCGCCGGCCGTCCGCCCCGCGTGCTCATCGACGCCACGAGTGTTCCCGCCGATCGCGGCGGCGTCGGTAGATACGTCGATGGCCTGCTCGGTGCCCTCGGCAAGGTGTGCGGATCGGCCGTGGACCTGGTGGTCGTCAGCCTCCGCACCGATCTTGAGCGTTACCGCCGGATGCTGCCCGACGCGGAGATCATCCCGGCGCCGTCCGCGGTCGCGCACCGGCCCGCCCGGCTCGCCTGGGAGCAGACCGGCCTGCCCCTGCTCGCCCAGCAGGTCGGCGCCGAGGTGCTGCACTCGCCCTTCTACACCTGCCCGCTGCGGGCCGGCTGCCCGGTGACCGTGACGGTGCACGATGCGACGTTCTTCACCGAGCCGGAGCACTACGACAAGTCCCGCCGTACCTTCTTCCGCAGTGCCATCAAGACCTCGCTGCGGCGCGCGGACCGGGTGATCGTGCCCAGCAAGGCCACCCGGGACGAGCTGATCCGGCTGCTGGACGCCGACCCGACCAAGATTGACGTGGCCTACCACGGCGTGGACCACGACGCCTTCCACGCGCCCAGCGACGAGGAGAAGGCCCGGGTCCGGGCCCGCCTCGGGCTCGGCGGCGGCAGCTACGTCGCGTTCCTCGGGGCCAAGGAGCCCCGCAAGAACGTGCCGAACCTGATCCGGGGCTGGGCCCGAGCGGTCACCGACCGACAGGATCCGCCCGCGCTGGTGGTGGCCGGCGGGCAGGGGCACGACGACGACATCGACCGCGCGGTGGCCGAGGTCCCCTCGCACCTGCGCCTGCTGCGTCCCGGTTACCTCCGCTACGGCGATCTGCCCGGCTTCCTCGGCGGGGCCCTGGTGGCCGCGTACCCCTCCTACGGCGAGGGGTTCGGCCTGCCCATCCTGGAGGCGATGGCGTGTGCCGCCCCGGTGCTCACCACCCCCCGGTTGTCGCTGCCCGAGGTCGGGGGCGACGCGGTGGCGTACACCAGCGAGGACCCCGACCAGATCGCCACCGACCTGGCCGCGTTGCTCGACGACGAGCCGCGTCGGTTGTCGCTGGCCAAGGCCGGATTCGACCGGGCGAAGGAGTTCACCTGGGGATCCAGCGCCGAGGTGCACATCGCGGCGTGGACCAGGGCACGGGCGTGAGGCGGGCAACCGAGGCGCCCGGTCCGGGTGGTTCGGGCATGATGGCCTGGTGATCTATGTCGTCATTCCGGCCGGTGGCAGCGGCACAAGGCTGTGGCCGCTGTCCCGCGCCGGCCATCCCAAGTTCCTCCACCCGTTCACCGGTACCTCCGCGTCGCTGCTCCAGGCGACGGTCGAGCGGCTGGGGCCGCTGACCACCCCGGAACGCACCATGGTGGTCACCGGGGTCGCGCACGCTGCGGCCGTGGCCCGGCAACTGACCGGCCTGCCGGAGGAGAACATCCTGGTCGAGCCGTCGCCCCGGGACTCCTGCGCCGCCATCGCGCTGGCCGCTGCGGTGATCGCCGTACGCGACCCGGACGCGGTGATGGGTTCGTTCGCGGCCGACCATCTGATCGGCGACCCGCAGCAGTGGGTGAGCACGGTCCGGGAGGCGGTCTGGGGCGCGGAGCAGGGGCTGCTCATGACGGTGGGGATCACGCCGACCCGGCCGGAGACCGGCTACGGATACCTGCGGACCGGCGAGCCGGTCGACGGCGGCCCGATGCGCCCGGTCGTCGAGTTCAAGGAGAAGCCGAGCGCTGAGGTGGCCGAGACGTACGTGCGGTCCGGCCACTACCTCTGGAACGCCGGCATGTTCGTCTGGCGGGTGTCGGCGTTCCTCGCCGAGTTGGCCCGGCAGCAGCCCGACATGCACGCCGGGGTCACCGCGATCGCGGCGGCGTGGGGCTCCGACGAGCAGGACGACGTGCTCGGTACGGTCTGGCCAACGCTGACGAAGATCTCGGTGGACTACGCGGTGATGGAGGGGGCGGCTGCGGCCGGCCGGGTGGCGACCGTACCCGGTGACTTCCGGTGGAACGACGTGGGTGACTTCCACACCCTCGGTGAGGTGCTGCCGGCGGATGCCGACGGAAACGTGGTGCTCGCGGGCGAGGCCAAGCCGGAGGTCCTGCTGCACGACAGCAGCGGCATGGTGGTGGCACCACAGGCCGGTCGGCTGGTCGCCGCCGTGGGCGTACGCGACCTGATCGTGGTCGACACCGTGGACGCGCTGCTGGTCTGCCCGCGCGACCGCGCCCAGGACGTGAAGTCGATCGTGGACGAGCTCAAGAGACGGGGCGAGGACGAGCTCGTCTGAAGGCCGCCAGGCCCGGCGTGACCAGCCGGGCCGTGCCGCCGGCCAGCGGGTGGGGGAGCTGCTGCGGGGGGAACCAGCCGAGTGCCTCGGACTCGGCGCTGACCCGTTCCGTCGCTCCGGCCGGGGCGAACACCGCGAAGCGCACGTCGTGGTGCAGAGATCCGCCCTGGCAGGCCACCGGGTGCACGTCCACATCGATGGGCGTCGGATCGATCGACAGACCGCTGATGCCGGACTCCTCGGTGGCCTCCCGCAACGCGGCGGCGGCCAACGTCCGGTCGCCGGACTCGCAGTGCCCGCCCAACTGCACCCATCGGTGGAACTTCCCGTGCAGGCAGAGCAGCACCTGGGTGCCGGTCGCGTCGAACACCAACGCGCTGGCGGTGACGTGGCCGGCCCGGTGTTCCCGGCTCATCGCGATCGGCCCGGCGTTGAGTAGGTCGAGGGTGCGGTCGCGGGCCTCGGCCGCGTCCGGGCTGGTCGGCGTCCAGCGGGTGAGCACCGCCACCGCGTCGGCGTGCAACGCCGCCCAGCCGTCCGCGTCGCCGCGCGGGGATCCGTCCACCACCTGGGGCGTCGACAACGGCTGCTCCTTTCGTCCGAGCTTCGTTCAGAGAGCGAGGGTGGCGGCGGCGGTGGTGCCGTTGGGCGGTGGGAGGAGTTGGGCGGGGACATCCACCGCCGCGAGGGCGGTGCGCAGGCGCTGCACGTCCGTGCCGAACCGGACCAACTGGACCGGGCCGACGGGGGTGGGTGGGGAGCAGAGCACCAGAGCGGTGGCGTCGGTCGGCCATCCCGGCACGATGGCGGTCAGCGCCCGGCGTGCCTCGTCGTCGGTGACCTGGGTGAAGACCGTGCCGGGCGCGATCGCGTCGGCGACCGAGGCGATCGCCTGGTCGACCACGGCCGGGTCGGGTGCGGTGTCACCCGGGCGGTCCGGCAGGGTGGCGGCGGCCGCCATCCCGGCGGCCCTCGCCTCGGCGGTACCGAGCGAGAACAGATCCATCGAGGCGTCCCGGACCAGGACCCGGGCACCCTCGCCGTCCTCGGTCAGCGGGGGCGTCAGGTAGCCGCGGATCACCGCGACCGGCATCTGGTCGCACTTCCCCTTGATCAGTTCGCCGGCTCCGGCCAACTCGTCGACCACCGCCATCTGGGTCAGCACCAGCTCGTTGCCGTACGGGTCGACCTCGCCCCGGTGGTCGCGGATGGCGTCCATCCCGGCGACGCCGAGGGCCACGTCGGTCAGGCCGTTGCGCCAGGGGCGACCCATGGTGTCGCTGACGATGATCGCCACGTTCACGCCGTACCGTTCGCGTAGCCCGGCGCGGAGCGCGCGGGCCGAGGCGTCCGGGTCCTCCGGCAGCAGCACCAGCCGGGTCTTGTCGACGTTGGAGGCGTCGATCCCGGCCGAGGCCATCACGAAGCCGTGGTGGGTCTGCACGATCCGGGTCGCGCCGCGCGACGCCACCACGCGTGCCGTCTCCGCCGCCAGCACCCTGTCCCGGGCGGCCTGCCGGTCCGGGCCGTCGGCGGGTACGTCCACCAGCCGTCCCTCGGCCTTGGAGATGATTTTGCTGGTCACCACCAGCACATCCCCGTCGCGCAGCCACGGCGCCGCGCTCCCGATCAGGACCGCCAGGTCGTCGCCCTCGGTCACATGCCCGATGCCGGGCACCGGCAGGATCTCCAGTCTCACGTCAACTCCACCGCGGCGCGGACCATCGCCGCCGTCGCCGCCTCGTCGGTCATCCGCAACGGCACCGCACGGACCGTCACGTCCGGCACCAGTGTTCCCGCGTCCTCCTCGGCCACCAACCAGCCGTCGAGCAGACCACCTGTGGCTCGGCTCCCGTACAGCCCGCCGACTCCGGCGGCGGTGCAGTCGACACCGACGACCGCCAGGCAGCGGTCGGCCATGCCACGCACCGGCGCACCGCCGATGATCGGTGAGACGCCGACCACCGGGGCCGGACCGTCCGTCACCGCCTCGCGCAGGCCCGGCACGGCCAGGATCGGCGCGATGCTGACCACCGGGTTGCTCGGTGCCACGAGCACCACGTCGGCCCCGGCGATCGCCTCCGTCACGCCAGGTGCCGGCTTCGCCGTCTCCGCGCCGACGAAGACGAACCGGTGGGTCGGGATCTCCGCCCGGTACCGCACCCACCACTCCTGGAAGTGGATCGCCCGCTGGCCACCGTCGGAAGGCCCGCCGGTGGCGCTGGTCGCGCCCGGCGCGCCACTGACGACCGCGTGCGTCTCCAGGCGGTCGTCGGTCGCCGGCAGCAGGCGTACGCCGGGCTGCCAGCGGGTCGCCAGCGCCTCGGTGACCTGGTGCAGCGGATATCCGGCGTCGAGCATGGTGGTGCGTACCAGGTGGGTGGCGATGTCGCGGTCGCCCAACCCGAACCAGCTCGGCTCGGCACCGTACGCGGCCAGCTCCTCCTTGACCGTCCAGCTCTCGTCGACGCGCCCCCAGCCTCGTTCCGGGTCGGCGCCGCCGCCGAGGGTGTACAGCACGCTGTCCAGGTCCGGGCAGATCCGGAGCCCGTGCAGCCGTAGGTCATCGCCGACGTTGACCACCGCGGTCACCTCGGCACCCACCTCGCGGGCGTACGCCCGCACCCCCAGCAGGAACCGGGCACCGCCGATTCCGCCGGTCAGAACCACGATGCGCATTCGTCCATCCTCGCCTACGTGACGCCTCCGGCAGCCAAGTGCCCCGGGAGACTAGGCTCACGTCGGCATCCGTCCGCTTTCGCCTCAGGGAGAGTTCGTGACCAGCCCCGCCGAGCCCCCGCCCACCGACCCGACGCCGGCCCGACAGGTGACCGGCCCGCTGCGTGAACTCGTCGCCCTCGTGCTACTCGGCGCGAACGCCGTCCTCCTCTTCGTGGGGGTGATCCGGCTGCTGACCCCGCAGGGCGCCTACAGCACGGTGACCGGGCGCGCCGGCAACTCGTTCTTCGCCTTCGTCGGCGTCGAGGCGGTCGTCCTGCCGGTGCTGGCGGTCCTGCTGGCCACGCATCTGGCCCCGACCGTCGGGCGGGCGAAACTGATCGCGCAGGTGGCTCTGATCGAGTACGCGGTCAGCGCCGTGCTCGGCGGTCTGACCCTGCTGATCTGGCTGGTCGGCCGACTGGCCGAGGCGCAGCTCTTCGACGCGTTGACCGGCCTGCTGATCCGGGCCGCCTGGGTGGCGCTGTTCCTGGTGGCCGCGTACGTGGTGTGGAGTGTGTGGCGGCGGCTCTACTACGTGCCGCGTCCCAAGTCCGAGCCCGGTCTGTACGGCACGCCGCAGCCGGGCTGGCCGCAGTCGGGTGCTCCGGGCCAGTTCGGTGGCCAGCCGGGTGCTCCGGGCCAGTTCGGTGGCCAGCCGGGTCAGCAGGGCGGCGGGTGGGTGCCGCCCGGCCAGACGAGCTGGCCGGGCGCTGACCGTCCCGGCTACCCGGCCGGTTACCCCGGCACCGGTCAGCCGGGTGGGGGCCAGCCGAACCAGCCCGTCTCCGGTCAGCCTGGCGGCTACCCGACGCCTGGCCAGCCCGGCTGGCCCAGCGCGGGCCAGGCACCGTCGGCCGGTGGACCGCCCGAGTCGCCGCACACCTGGCCGCCGCACGGCCAGCCGGCCGTGCCACCCCAGTCGGCGGCACCGTCCTCGCCGGCGGCACCGCCGTTCGGGCAGCCGGCCTCGGCCGACCCGACGCAGAGCATCCCGCGTCAGGCTGCCGAGCCCACGCAGGCGATCCCGCACCAGGGGGTGGAGCCGACCCAGGCCGTCCCGCGACCGGGTGACGGCGACGCGGACCCGTCGCGTCCCCGCCCGGACGGTGACGTCGACCGCACCCAGCGGATCGATCCGGGCGACCAGTCGAGCTGAGCGGCGGTCGTCAGGCACGTGCGGTTGCCCACGCGGCAGGCGTCGAGCCGCAGCACAGCACATAGGCTGAGCGAATGGTTGATCAGAGCGAGCGCGGTTCGGGTGACGGAGGCGTACGGCGCGCCCTGCGTCGCGCCGCCACCGGGCGGGCGCTCGACGTCGACGAGGCGTCGACCCTGCTGAGCGCCCGGGGCGAGGCCCTTGCGGAACTGCTCGACATCGCCGGGGCGATCCGCGACGCGGGTCTGCGCGACGCCGGCCGTCCCGGCGTGGTCACGTACTCGAAGAAGGTCTTCATTCCGCTGACCCGGCTCTGCCGGGACCGCTGCCACTACTGCACGTTCGCCACGGTGCCGCACCGGCTGCCGGCCGCCTTCCTCGACCGCGACGAGGTGCTGGCGATCGCCCGCGCCGGTGCGGCACAGGGCTGCAAGGAGGCCCTGTTCACCCTCGGTGACCGGCCCGAGGAGCGCTGGCCGGCGGCCCGGCAGTGGCTGGACGAACGCGGCTACGGGTCGACCCTGGATTACCTGCGGGCCTGCGCCGTGGCGGTGCTGGAGGAGACCGGCCTGCTGCCGCACCTGAACCCCGGCGTGCTCTCCTGGGCGGAACTGCAACGGCTCAAGCCGGTGGCGCCGAGCATGGGGATGATGTTGGAGACCACGGCCACCAGGCTGTGGTCCGAGCCGGGCGGCCCGCACTACGGCTCCCCGGACAAGGAACCGGCGGTGCGGTTGCGGGTGCTCGACGACGCGGGCCGGGTAGGTGTCCCGTTCACCACGGGCATCCTGATCGGTATCGGCGAGACCCTCGCCGAACGGGTCGACGCGATCTTCGCCATCCGGCGTACGCAGCGCGAGTACGGCCACCTCCAGGAGGTGATCGTGCAGAACTTCCGGGCCAAGCCGGACACGGCGATGCGCGGCATGCCCGACGCGGAACTGCACGACCTCGCGGCCACCGTGGCGGTGGCCCGGATCCTGCTGGGCCCCAAGGCGCGCATCCAGGCACCACCGAACCTGATCGCCGGTGAGTACGACCTGCTGCTGCGGGCCGGGATCGACGACTGGGGCGGCGTCTCACCGGTGACCCCGGACCACGTCAACCCGGAACGTCCCTGGCCCCAGCTCGACGAGCTGGCGGCCCGCACGGCAGCGGCCGGGTTCACGCTCCGGGAGCGGCTGACCGTCTACCCGGAGTATGTCCGGGCCGGTTCGCCGTGGCTGGACGCACGACTACTACCGCACGTGACCGCGCTGGCCGATCCGGCGACCGGGTTGGCGGTCGAGGCGGCCCGTCCGGTGGGCCGGGCGTGGCAGGAGCCCGACGAGACCTTCGGCGGGCGTACCGACCTGCACGCCACCATCGACACCACGGGCCGTACGGAGGACCGGCGGGGCGACTTCGACCACGTCTACGGCGACTGGGCGGAGGTCGCCGCGAAGGCGGCTGTGCCACCGGCCCGGGTGGTCGCCGAGGGTGCCCCGGCGGCGGAGGCGGCGGGTGGGGCCCGGGTCGGCCGGCAGGCCACCGCCGGCTTTGGCGACGCTGACGTGCGGGCCGGGCTGCGGTTGGCCGCCGAGGACCCGGCGGCGCTGCTGGAGCCCCGACACACCGATGCCGCGCTGGCGCTGTTCGGCGCGGACGGACCGGCCCTGGACGAGCTGTGCCGCATCGCCGACGAGCTGCGCCGCTCGGCTGTCGGTGACGACGTGACCTATGTGGTCAATCGCAACATCAACTTCTCCAACGTCTGTTACGTGGGCTGCCGTTTCTGCGCCTTCGCGCAGCGGGAACGGGACGCCGACGCGTACCGGCTGTCGGTGGCGCAGGTGGCCGACCGGGCGCAGGAGGCATGGGAGGCCGGTGCGGGAGAGGTCTGTCTCCAGGGCGGCATCGACCCGCAGCTGCCGGTGACGATCTATGCCGACCTGGTCCGGGCGATCAAGGCCCGGGTGCCCGAGATGCACGTGCACGCCTTCTCGCCGATGGAGATCGTCACCGCCGCCGCCAAGGCCGGCGTGTCGGTGCGGGAGTGGCTGACGGGGCTGCGCGAGGCGGGCCTGGACACCATTCCCGGCACCGCGGCGGAGATCCTCGACGACGAGGTGCGCTGGGTGCTCACCAAGGGCAAGTTGCCGACCGCCGCCTGGGTCGAGGTGGTCAGCACGGCCCACGAGCTGGGCATCCGGTCCAGCTCGACGATGATGTACGGCCACGTCGATCACCCCGCGCACTGGTTGGCGCATTTCCGGGTGCTGGCCGGGGTGCAGGACCGTACCGGCGGGTTCACCGAGTTCGTGGCGCTGCCGTTCGTGCACACCAACGCCCCGATCTACCTCGCCGGCATCGCGCGACCCGGGCCGACGTGGCGGGAGAACCGGGTGGTGCACGCGATGGCGCGGGTGCTGCTGCACGGTCGGATCGACAATATCCAGTGCTCCTGGGTGAAGCTGGGTGACGCCGGGACCGCGGAGTTGTTGCGCAGTGGCTGCAACGATCTGGGTGGCACGTTGATGGAGGAGACGATTTCGCGGATGGCCGGCTCCGGCAACGGCTCGGCGCGTACCGAGGAGCAGTTGCGGGCGATCGCCGCGGCGGCGGGCCGACCGGCGCGGAGGCGTACGACCGCGTACGGGCAAATCGCTGCTTAGCGTGTTCGAGAAGGCCATGCCATGCAGCGCCGGCCTCAGACGACGACCGGCCGCGTCACTTAACGAATAGTTCTCACACCGCTGGGTTGAGTCACCGAACAGCGGTAACGGAACCGAATCCAGTGCGGCGCTCCTCCCGGCGTGTCTTCCACAGTGCTGCTTATCCGTCCAGGGCGGCGGATACCGTTTGGTGAGACGGTACGACGCCTCCAGGATGGATTGTCGGCGGTGGCATGACGGTCCCCGTTCTCGCTGTGTCGACCGGTCTGGCCAGCGTGAATACGTGACCGGTTCGGGTCTTCGGTCGCCGTGGTCCGTCCACATTGTGGGCGGAAGGCGGTCGTCGTTCGCCTGCTCGGCGGGCAGGGTTGGCCGAGTCGGGATAACCTTGCGAACCAAGATCAACCGGTCGTGGTGGGTGGCTTCCCCGGTGTCGGCGCGAAGCCCGAGCGCAGCTGTGGTGCCCGGCGCGCCACGGGAGAAAACTCGGGCAACTCGCCGGGGAGGGCGTTACTCGGCCGGGGTCTGAATCGATAGGGCAGGGCGGGACCGGGTGGTGCGAACGGCCGTCCGGGACACATGTCGGGAGGGCGACTCCATTATCAAGTTTGGCTTGACGGCGCACGCATTACACGCGTGTAATTTGAATGGGGTTGTTCGCACGGAACGCACGATAACGGGACCGGACGGACAAAGCACGCCTTTCGCGTGGGGGGTTGCAGCGGCGACGATGCCGGTGCGCGACAAGGAGGCAACTGAATGGACGGCCAGCTTGAGGCGGCCGACCTGCTCGGAAACGCGCCGGAGTGGCAGGAGCGGGCCCTGTGCTCGCAGACCGACCCGGAGGCGTTCTTCCCCGAGAAGGGCGGCTCGACCCGCGAGGCGAAGCGCATCTGCTCGCGGTGCGAGGTCAAGACGGAATGCCTCGAATACGCTCTCGGCCACGACGAGCGGTTCGGGATCTGGGGTGGGCTCTCCGAACGGGAGCGGCGCAAGCTCAAGCGCCGGGCGGCCTGACCAGAGGTGGGGATGGGACGGTTGGGGGCCGTCCCACCCGTGTCGGCCAGGGGGTGGCCGCGATCAGGCCAACTCGTCCGGGTCGACGCCGAGCAGGTTCGCCACCTGTTCGATGATCACATCGTGGACCAGGTCGGCCAGGTCCTCCCGGTCCATGGCCCGGAACTCCAATGGTCGCCGGTACAGCACGATCCGTGGCGGCATCTCCTGACGGCCGGGGCGACCGGGCAACAACCGGGCCAACGGCACCTCGCCGTCCTCCAGCACATCGGAGTCGTAGACGTTCAGGTCGGGCGGGACGTCCTCGACGGCGAACTCCACCCCGGCGAGTTCCTTGGCGAACCGCCGTTCCAGCGTCTCGACGGTGTCCAGCACCAGATCGTCGAAGATCTCCGCCTTGGTCCGGGCCAGCGGCACGGTGGCCGGCACCAACCGCCCACGCAGACCGCGTCCATGCCGGTCGCGGTGCGCCCGCCGGCCGATGCCGGGGCGGCGGTTCTCCGGGCTCGTCATGAGCCAAAGCGTAGCCCCCGGCTGGCTCCGGTCCGCGTCAGCGCCGGCTGTGTGGCGCGTTGCGCCACCGCACGAGAAATGTGATCACCAAGTCGGGCGTGTCGTAACGCGAACCGATGCGCCGAAGCCGGTAATGGAGATACCCTGCGCCGGTGAGGTCTCCACGGCGCTGCTCCCGCAACGGCTGCCCCCGGCAAGCGGTCGCCACGCTGACCTATGTCTACAACGAGTCGACAGCGGTGGTGGGCCCGCTGGCCGCTTTCGCCGAGCCGCACACGTACGACCTCTGTGAGCCGCATGCGCGCAGCCTGACCGCTCCGCGCGGCTGGGAGGTGGTGCGGCACGAGGGCGAGTTCGAGCCGCCGCCGCCCACCACCGACGACTTGGTGGCTCTCGCCGAGGCGGTCCGCGAGGCCGCCCGCCCCGCTCCCCGCCCTCCCCAGGAGGACCAGAACTCCTCCACCACGCCCCCCGCGTCGTCCCCCACCTCCCGCCGCGGCCACCTCCGCGTAATCCCCCCCACCCACTAACCCCCCACCCCCGGCCCTCCGGGCCCCTCCTTCTGCGTTGATCAAGAAGTTTTGGTCACCCAGAGGCCCGAAAAGAGACCAAAACTTCTTGATCACCCGGCGCGGGGTGGGGTGTGAGGGTGGGGTGGGTGGGGGTGGTGTTGTCGTATCCTGCTGCCGGTTTGTCATCGGCCGATCTTGGCCGTCACGGCGGGAGCGATCGGACCGTCGTCGCTGAGCTTCAGCCGCTAGCCGGTGCGCCCAGCCGGTCCCGCCGCCGACGAGCACCGATAGGAGTCGTCACATGCGTAGTGCCCTCCGGCCCCTCACCCGGCGCGGGATGCTCACCGGCGCTCTCGGGTCGGCCGCGCTGCTCGCGACTGGCGGCGCGGTGGCCGGCTGCGGCACCCCCGCCGCACAGCAGACCGAGGCGGGCTGCGTCAGCGAGGACCTGTCCGGCTCGGAGCAGACGTTGGCGTTCTCCAACTGGCCGCAGTACATGGACGTGGACCCCGACGACGAGTCGAAGCGCCCCAGCCTGGACGGGTTCGTCAGCCGCAGCGGCATCCAGGTGACCTACACCGAGGACATCAACGACAACAACGAGTTCTTCGGCAAGGTGCAGCACCAGCTCGCCGGCTGCCAGAGCACCGGGCGCGACATCATGGTGCTGTCCGACTGGATGGCCGCCCGGATGATCCGGCTCGGCTGGATCCAACGACTCGACCCGGCCAAGCTGCCGAACGTCGAGGCCAACATCCTGCCGTCGCTGCGCGACCGCTCCTTCGACGCCGACAACCAACTCGCCATCCCATGGCAGTCCGGCCTCGCCGGGCTGGCCTACAACGGCCGGGTCACCGGGGAGATCCGTACCGTCGACGAACTGCTCACCCGCCCCGACCTCAAGGGCAAGGTGACCGCGCTCAGCGAGATGCGCGACACCATGGGTCTGCTGTTGTTGTCCAACGGCCACGACCCGGCGGACTTCACCGCAGCCCAGTTCGACGACGCGCTGAGCAAGCTCAAGCGGGCGGTGGACTCCGGGCAGATCCGCCGCTTCACCGGCAACGACTACGCGCCGGATCTGGCCAAGGGTGACATCGCCGCGTGCATCGGCTGGTCCGGCGACATCATCCAACTCGGCTTCGACGACGAACGGATCAAGTTCGTGGTGCCCGAATCCGGTGTGCTGCTCTGGTCGGACAACATGGTGGTGCCGAACCGGGCCAGCCACAAGGCCAACGCCGAAGCGCTGATCAACTACTACTACGAGCCGGCCGTCGCCGCCCAGCTCGCCGCCTACGTCAACTACATCTGCCCGGTCCAAGGGGCGCAGGCGGAGATGGAGAAGATCGACCCGGAGCTGGCCGCGAACCCGCTGATCTTCCCGGACGAGGCCATGCTCGCCAAGGCCCGGGTCTTCATGGCCCTCGATGAGCAGCGGGAACGCGATTACGAGACCAGGTTCCAGCAGGTCATCGGAGCCTGAGGTGGCGCGGGAGACTCCGGCCGGGGACCTGCGGCTGGCCAACCTCACCAAGACGTTCGGCGCCTTCACCGCCGTCGACGACCTGAGCCTGACGGTCCCGCAGGGCTCGTTCTTCGCCCTGCTCGGCGCGTCGGGCTGCGGCAAGACCACCACCCTGCGGATGATCGCCGGTCTGGAGCCGCCGACCAGCGGGCAGGTGCTGCTCGGCGACCGCGACATCACCCGGCTGCGACCGTACAAGCGGCCGGTCAACACGGTGTTCCAGAGCTACGCGCTCTTCCCGCACCTGGACGTCTTCGAGAACGTCGCCTTCGGACTGCGGCGGCGCGGCATCCGGTCGGTCGACGGGCAGGTGCGGCAGGTGTTGTCTCTGGTGCGGCTCGACGGCTTCGAACGGCGGCGACCCGGCCAGCTCTCCGGCGGCCAGCAGCAGCGCGTCGCGCTGGCACGGGCCCTGATCAACCATCCCCAGGTGCTGCTGCTCGACGAGCCGCTCGGTGCGCTCGACCTCACACTGCGTCGCCAGATGCAGATCGAACTCAAACGGATCCAGACCGAGGTCGGCATCAGCTTCGTGCACGTCACCCACGACCAGGAGGAGGCCATGACGATGGCGGACACGGTCGCGGTGATGAACGCCGGACGGATCGAGCAGCTCGGTGCGCCGGCCGACATCTACGAGTTCCCGGCGACCGCATTCGTGGCCACCTTCCTCGGCCAGTCGAACCTGATCGCCGGTGTCGTCTCCGGCAGCAGCGGGGACGACCTGCTGGTCACCGCGCACGGCACGCGCTTCTCGGTGCCCGTCGGCCGGTCCCGCACCGACCAGGGCCCGGTCCTTTTGGGCGTACGCCCCGAGAAGCTGCGCCTGGCCGGGGCGGTGGCGCAGGTGCCCGCCGGAAACCAGCACCTCGAAGGCACCGTCACCGACGCCTCGTACCTCGGGGTCAGCACGCAGTACGCGCTGCGGACCGGCGCGGGCGCCGAGTTGAGTGTCTTCGTCGCCAACAGTGGCGACCGGCAGCGCTTCGCGGTCGGCGAGCAGGCGGTGGCGTACTGGCACCCACGGCACGCCTTCCTGCTCGGCCGCGCCGACGGCCAGGCCCGGACCACCCCGGAGCTGGGTGAGCCGGTCGGTGTGTCGTGAGTCGACCAGGCGGGTTCACCGCGTGACCGCGTTGACCCAACTGCCCTCCGGCACCGAGCGCTCGTCGCCGAGGGCCCGGTGGGGGCGTCGTCGGCTGCTGCCGTACCTGCTGGTGCTGCCGGGCGCGGCCTGGCTGGTGCTGTTCTTCGCCATGCCGGTGGGGCAACTCGCCGCCGCCAGCCTCTACGACCCCACCGGCTCGATTTCCACCGGGTACGCACCGGCTTGGGCGTTCGGCAACTATCCGGCGGCGTTGCGGGTGTACTGGCCGCAGTTCGGGCGGTCCTTCCGGTACGCCGGCATGGCGCTGGCGGTGGCGCTGGTGATGGGCTATCCGCTGGCGTACGCGATCGCGCGCAAGGCCGGCCGGTGGAAGAACCTGCTGCTGGTCTGCGTGATCGCGCCGATGTTCACCAGCTTCCTGGTGCGTACGCTGGCCTGGAAGACGATCCTGTCGGACAACGGCGCGCTGGTCGGGCTGCTGCGCGACGTGCACCTGCTCGGCCCCGACGGTCGGCTGCTGGCCACCCCGATCGCGGTGGTGCTCGGCCTGACGTACAACTTCCTGCCGTTCCTGGTGCTGCCGCTGTACGCGAGCCTGGAGCGGCTGGATCCCCGGCTGCTGGAGGCCGCCAGCGACCTGTACGCGAGCCCGCTGGCGACGTTTCGCCGGGTCACCCTGCCGCTGTCGATGCCCGGCCTGGTCGCCGGCACCCTGCTGTTCCTCATCCCGGCGACCGGTGACTACATCAACGCCGAACTGCTCGGCACCCCGAACGAGTACATGATCGGCAACGTCATCGACTCGGCGTTCCTGATCCGGCTCGACTACCCGCAGGGCGCGGCGCTGTCCTTCCTGCTGATGTCGGCGATCCTCGCGCTGGTCTTCGGCTACCTGCGCCGCGCCAGCCCCGAGGATTTGCTGTGAGCGCGGGGAGTGCGGCGGAGCGGGGCCCCGCAGTCGCGAACGGAAGGCAGACCCGGTGAGTCGGGTCTTTCGCTGGTGCACCGAACACTGGGTGATGGGGGTGGCCCTGCTGGTGCTCGGCTACCTGCTCCTGCCGATCGTCGTGGTCGCCGCGTTGTCGTTCAACCGCCCGTCCAGCCGGCTGTCGTACGACTTCAACGAGTTCACCCTGGACAACTGGCGTAACCCGTGCGCGACCTCCGACATGTGCGACGCGGTGCTGCGCAGCGTGCAGATCGGGTTCCTCGCCACCGTGGCGGCGACCGCGCTCGGCACGCTGGTGGCGTTCGCCCTGGCCCGGCACCGGTTCCGTGGCAGGTCCGGGCTCAATGTGCTGGTCTTCCTGCCGATGGCGACGCCGGAACTGGCGATGGGTACCTCGCTGCTCGCCCTCTTCGTCGCCGGTGGGGTGCCGCTCGGCTTCTGGACGATCGTCGTCGCCCACGTCATGTTCTGTCTGTCGTTCGTGGTGGTGACCGTCAAGGCGCGGCTGACCGGCATGGACAGGCGGCTGGAGGAGGCCGCGATGGATCTGTACGCCAGCGAGTGGCAGACGTTCCGGCGGATCACGCTGCCGCTGGTGTCACCCGGCATCGTTGCCGCCGCCCTGCTGGCGTTCTCGCTCAGCTTCGACGACTTCATCATCACGAACTTCAACTCGGGTACCACCGTCACGTTCCCGATGTACGTCTGGGGTGCCGCCCAGCGGGGCATCCCCCCGCAGGTCAACGTGGTCGGCACGGCCATGTTCCTGACCGCGTTGTTGCTGGTGTTCGCCACGTCGGTGGGTGGACGGCGAAGCCGCCGGGCAGCGGAGCCCGGCCCGCGTCCCTGAGTCGTCCACATCGTCCTTTCGCCCAAGCGGCGGTGGCGGGGTCGATGACGGTCAGCAGCCCGGTCGTGTCATCGGTGTGACGATCGGAGTCGTGTTGCGGCCCTGACGGTCACCTGACGAACGCGTTCGGTGTAGGTAGTCGCCGCAGCAGGGGATAGCGCCGGGAGTATCGCTGACGAGACTCACTGATGTGACTACTCCGATGACCTTTCCCGGTCCGCCGCAGCCTGTTCCGCCGTCGAACTGGTTCAGCCGGCTCAGCCCCGGCCACCGGGTCACGGTGATCCTGGGCGGAGTTCTCATGTCGTTCGTGCTGCTCTGCTGTGGCGGCAGCACCGTCGTGGGCGCGTTGGTGGGTGATCCGGAACCGGTGCGTACCGGCACCGTCGCCGACGAGGAGGCGGCCCCGGTCATCGTCGCCACCGCCGTACCCGCGCCAGCGGCACCCGCGTCGGACGATGCTGAGCCGTTGCCCGCCACCCCGCCTGCCACCTCCGGTGAACCGGCGGCGGGCGGCGCGTCCACGCCGGTGCCGTCGGCGGACGACGCGGTGGCCGAGTCGGCCGTGCCGGGCGGCGTCACCACGAGCCCGACCGTCGCCCCTACCCCCGTCGTGCAGACCCGTGACGTGGTGGAGAAGAAGGTGATCCGGCACGGCACCCGCACGGTGCAGGACCCGTCGTTGGCGAAGGGGAAGCGGGTCGTCCGCACCCGGGGCGTGGACGGCGTACGCACCCTGACCTACCGGGTGACGGTGGTGGACGGGGTGCAGACCAGCAAGAAGCTGGTCAGCTCGGTCGTGGCGAAGAAGGCGGTGACCGAGGTCGTGGCCGAGGGCACCAAGGCGGCCGCCCAGTGCGATCCGAACTACAGCCCCTGTGTGCCGATCGCCAGTGACGTCGACTGTGCCGGTGGCAGCGGTAACGGCCCCGCGTACGTGACCGGTCCGGTCAAGGTCATCGGGGAGGACATCTACGACCTCGACCGCGACAACGACGGCTGGGGCTGCGACGACTGACCCCGCCCCCGCCGGTCGGCGGGCCCTGGCGGGTCGATCTCCCACCTGACCTCCACCACCTCAGCCGCCCATCTCGCCCGCCTCGTCGGGCCGTGGTGGGCGGCTGGGGTGGTTACGTGGAGTATTGCTGCGGCGGGCACTTACGGAATCCTTAACTCCCGCCTGGGAACGTATGCCCGACAGCGATGACCACGGGGAGCGGAAGCGTGCGGGTGCTGGTGGCGGACGACGAGCGGTTGTTGGCGGACACCGTCGCCGAGGGGCTGCGTCGCCTCTCGATGGCGGTGGACGTCTGCTACGACGGTTACGGAGCGTTGGACCGGGTCGGGGTCAACCGGTACGACGTCGCGGTGCTGGACCGGGACATGCCGGGACATACCGGCGACGAGGTGTGTCGCACCCTGACCGCGTCCGGTTCCGGCACCCGAGTGCTGTTGCTCACCGCCGCCGCCGGGATCCGGGACCGGGTGGAGGGCCTGGGACTCGGTGCCGACGACTACCTGACCAAGCCGTTCGCCTTCGCCGAACTGGTGGCCCGGGTACAGGCGTTGGGCCGCCGCTCCGCGCCGGCCCTTCCGCCGGTGCTGGAGGCGTACGGCGTCCGGTTGGACGTGGCCCGGCACACGGTCACCCGGGGTGACCGCCCGGTCAGCCTGAGCCCGAAGGAGTTCGCGGTGCTGCACGTGCTGCTCCGCGCTGAGGGCCGGGTGGTCAGCGCCGAGGATCTCCTCGAACAGGCGTGGGACGAGTTCGCCGACCCGTTCACCAACGTGGTTCGGGTGACCGTGATGACGCTGCGTAAGAAGCTGGGCTCGCCCCAGATCATCCACACCGTTCCCCGGGCCGGGTACCGCATCGGCGGTGCCGAGTGAGTCCGCGCTGGCGCGTCGTGCTGGTCGGCGTGGTCGCCCTGCTCGTCGGGTACGCCCTGCCCGGCCTGACGAAGTCGGTGCTCGGTGGGGTGTGGATGGGGGCCGAGGGGTTCTGTCGCTCCGGGCTGCCCGGGATGAGTCTGGTGTGCCAACCGGCACGGGAACTCAGCACGCTGGCCTTTCCGCTCACCAGGTTGGCCGTCCTCGTGGTGTTGGTCGCCGCGATCTGGGCCACGGCACGGTGGTGTCTGCGTCCGGTGCGGGACCTGGCCGGGCCGATCGCCCAGGTCGGGCCGCAGAACCTTGGTCACCGGCTCTGCCCGCGTGGCGACGACGAGCTGGCCCGGCTGGCGCGCGCCATCGACGAGATGATGGAGCGCATCGCGGCAGGCTACGAGGGGCAACGGCGGTTCGCCGCGAACGCCTCCCACGAGCTGCGTACGCCGTTGGCGGTGCAGCGGACGCTGATCGAGGTCGGTATGTCCCGGGCGCTCACCGGGGAACAGTTGGAGCTGCTGACCGGGCAACTGCTGGAGACCAACGAACGCAACGAGCGGCTCATCGAGGGGCTGCTCGCGCTCAGCGAGAGCGACCAGGGGCTGCGCTCACGTACCGCGCAGCGGCTCGACCAGGTCGTTGCCGGGGTGCTGGCCGCCTACCAGGACCGGATCACCGAGGCCGGGGTGACGGTGCAGAGCCATCTGGAACCCCGCACGGTGCTGGGCGAGCGGGTACTGCTGGAACGCCTGGTGACGAACCTCGTCGAAAACGCGATCAAGTACAACCGGCCGGGCGGCACCATCACCGTCACGGTCGGCCGCAGTCCGGCCCTCACCGTGGTCAACACTGGCCAGGTGGTGCCCGCTGAGGCGGTGTCCGGGCTCTTCGAGCCGTTCCGCCGCCTGGCCCGGGACCGTACGAACCACAGCGGCGGTGCCGGCCTCGGCCTGGCCATCGCCCGCTCGATCACCCAGGCGCACGACGGCCTGATCTCCGCCCGTCCGGCCGAGTACGGCGGGCTGCGGGTGGATGTCGAACTACCCACCACGACCTGACCCGGCCGCCCGGCCGGTAACACAGCGCACCACCGCCCACGGGGCCGCACGTCCAAGGGCGGCTGCATCCTGCTGGTCCTGCTCTGGCACGTGATCGTCAAGGACCACCAGCAGATCGACTGATCGCCGGGCTGGACGGTACTGCCCGGCTCGACCTGCCCGGCCGGCGCGCTTCCGCCCGCGACCAACCATCCCGACCACTCCCGTCGAGCCTGCCCGACGCCGCAGCGCCGACGGGCCTTCGACGATCGACTTTCAAGGAGAGCAGATGTCCCACACCGATCCGTCCGGAGCCGCTCCGGACGTGCCGGAGGCGGCCCGGTGGCTGGCCGGGCGGGTACTGCGTACCCCGGTGTTGCGCGCACCCGCCATCGACCGGCTGGCCGGCGCCCGGGTGTTGCTGAAGGCGGAGAACCTCCAGGCCGGTGGTTCCTACAAGATGCGTGGCGGGCTGTTCGCGGTGGGCCGGCTGGCAGCGGCCGGGCACGCCGGGGTGGTCGCCCAGAGCACCGGCAACCACGCGGTGGCGGTGGCGCTTGCGGCGCGGCGGTTCGAGCTGGCCGCCACGGTGGTACTTCCGGTCGACGCGGCATCGACGAAGGTGGCCAGGGCACGCGCGGCGGGCGCCCGGGTGGTCCTCGCCGGTACGACGGTCGAGGAGCGGTTGGCCGTGGCGCGCCGGGTGAGCGACGAGACCGGTCACCCGATCGTCGACGCGTACGACCATCCGGACGTCATCGCGGGACAGGGCAGCGCCAGCCTCGAACTCATCGAGGAGGCCGAGCGGGCCGGTACCCCGTTGGACGCCCTCGTGCTGCCGGTCGGTGGCGGCGGTGGCGCGGCGGGTGCCTGCCTGGCCGCGACAGGTCGGCAGATCGAGGTGTACGGCGTGGAGCCGCACGGCTGCGACTCGCTGGCTCGCAGCCTGGCCGCCGGCCGACCGGTCCCGGTCATCCCGGGGCAGACGATCGCCGACGGACTGCGTCCGTCCTGTGTGGGCGAGCTGCCCTTCGCCGTCCTGCGCAACCGGCTGCGTGGCGTGGTGCGGGTGGACGACGACGAGATCGCCGAGGCGTTCCGGTTGCTCCTGCTGGAACTGAAGGTGCTGGCCGAACCGTCCGGGGCGGCGGGATTGGCCGGAGCCCTACGGCTCGCCGCCGCCGGGGCGCTGTGGCCGAGCGGCCCGGATGGGGGGCTGCGGCCAAACGGCCCGGATGAGCCGCTGCGGCCGAGCGGCCCAGCCGGGGGGAAGCGGCCGGTCGGCGTGGATGAAGGGGCACCGGCGCTGGCTGCCGGTCGGCGTCGGCGGCGCACGGTCGGCGTGGTGCTGACCGGCGGAAACGTGGAGGCGGAACTGGTCGCCCGGTTGGCGGCTACCGCCCGACGTGCGGCAGAGGTGGCAGTGGCGTGAACGAGTTGATCAGCAAGACGTCGGGTCTGGGCCGTGGGCGAGTAGAGCGAGGCGAGGGCATGAGTGCACCAGTACGGATCGGAATCCTGTTCGGCGGCCCGTCGGCGGAGCACGACGTCTCCTGCGCGTCGGCGCTCGGCGTGGCCCGAGCGCTGGCCGGCGGCGAGTACCGCGTCGTCGCCATCGGGGTCACTCACGACGGTGGGCTGCGGCTCGTGCCGGACGCGGCGCTGTCCGGGTTCCTCGGCGGTTCGGTCGGCGAGCGGGCCATAGACGACCGGCTGACGGTGATCGGTCCAGCGGTGGAACTGCGGGCCGGGCCACGTGCCGGTACGGCGGTGGTGACCGCGATGGACGATTCGGGCCTGGTGCACGCCGAACTGGACGTGGTCTTCCCGGCGTTGCACGGCCCGTTCGGTGAGGACGGGGTGGTGCAGGGGCTGCTCGAATCCCTGGGCGTGCCGTACGTCGGGTGCGGCATCCTCGCCTCCGCCGTCGGGATGGACAAGGTGGCGATGAAGCGTGCCCTGCGGGCCGAGGGGGTGCCGATCACGCCGCACGTCTCCTTCGACGCGACCACCTACCGGACCACGTCGGAGCCGGAGAAGCTGGTGTTGGGGCTGCGCAGGCCGCTGTTCGTCAAGCCGGCCCGGATGGGTTCCTCGATCGGCATCTCCCGGGTGGCCGAGGGGGACGACCTGGCGGCGGCGATCGAGGAGGCGCTGCGACACGACACGGTGGTCGTGGTGGAGCAGGGGGTCGACGGCCGCGAACTGGAGTGCGGGGTGCTCGGCGGTACCCGTCCGGAGGCGTCGGCGGTCGGCGAGGTGCGGGTCAGCGGCGGCTGGTTCGACTACCGCCAGAAGTACTTTGGCGAGACCGACCCGATGGTGGTCCCGGCTGCCCTGTCGCCCGAGGTGACCGAGCGGATCCGGGAGCTGTCGGTACGGGCGTTCGCCGCGATCGGCGGCTGGGGCCTGGCCCGGGTCGACTTCCTCTACGACGAGGACGCCGCCGAGCTGTACGTCAACGAGTTGAACACCATGCCGGGGTTCACCGCGCACTCGATGTACCCGAAGGTGTGGGCGGCGTCCGGTCTCGACTACCGGAAGATCCTGGACCGCCTGGTCGCGCTGGCCTTCGCCCGGCACGCGGAGCGGCCGAGCCGGGGAGGCCGACGGTGATCCTCCTCTGCGATCCCCGGGTCGCGGCGGTGCCCGGTGCCGACGACGGTGAGCCGCTGGTCGACCTGCGTGAGGTCCCCGAGTTGCGGCTGGACGAGCGGGCCGCCGACCCGATCGGCGCGTACGCCCGGCTGCGCCGACCGGTGGTGGACCGTCTCCTCACCGCGCAGCGCGCGTTGCCCGACGGGTTGCGTCTACTGATCATCGAGGGTTATCGGCCCTACCAGGCGCAGCTGGCCATCTTCACCGGCTACCAGGAGGAGCTGCGGCGACTCCACCCGGACTGGTCGCCGGAGCGGCTGCACCGGGAGACCACCAAGTTCGTCTCGCCGGTGGAGGTCGCACCGCACAGCACCGGTGGCGCGGTGGACCTGACCCTGTGCACCGCCGACGGCGTCGAACTGGACATGGGCACCGAGGTGGATGCCACCCCGGAGGCGAGTGGCGGCGCTTGTTTCACCGCGGCGTCGTCGATCGGGGCTGACGCCCGTCGGCACCGGCAGATCATGGCGGGTGCGCTGCGCGGAGCCGGCCTGGTGAACTACCCGACCGAGTGGTGGCACTGGTCGTACGGCGACCGCTACTGGGCGTTGTTGACGGGTGCGCCGAGCACCCGTTACGGACCGGTATGACCGGTGCTGTCGAAACGTGTTTCGATAAGTGTCACGTCGCTGAACTGGAAGCCGCCTCCCGGCCGTACCAGCCCTCGAACACATGGTGTGAGGACTGGAGGAACAGGTGAAGCTGGAGCGGAAGCACATGCTGGCGGCGGGGGTGGCGGTGGTCGCCGCGGCGACGCTGGCGGTAGGCACCGGACTCGGATTCGCTGACAGCGCACCGACCCGGTCGAGCGTCTGCTCGGGATCGATCACATTCTCGGCCGAGAGTGGCGCACCGGCCGCCACCAGCAACCAGTTCCCGGTCGGTACCCGGCTGCGGGTGACGAACCTCGACAACGACAGGTCGGCGGAGCTGACAGTGGTCGGGCCCTCGGGCAGCTGCGTGCTGCTCAACGCCGCTGCCATGGACCTCGTCCGCGAGCCCGGCAAGAACGTGATCCGGCGCAACGTGGTCGAGCGGATCGGTGAGGTCGCCGTGCAGCCGGACGCGCCACAGCCGGGGAAGGTCGGCGACCGTCCGGGTTCGGCCTCACCGCCGGCGGCCCGCCCGGTCACCGGATCGGCCTGCCAGGGGGCGATCACCTTCTTCGACGAGGCCGCCGGACCGGCTGCGACGAGCGACCGCTTCCCGGTCGGTACCCGGCTGCGGGTGACCAACCTGGACAACAACAAGTCGACCACGGTCACCATCACCGGTCCGTCGGGCAGTTGCGTGCTGCTGAACTCGGCGGCGATGGAGCAGATCCGGGAGCCGGGCAAGAACCTGGTGCGCAAGAACACCGTCGAGATCCTGCGCTGAGCGCACACCGGGCGGCGGTGGTGTCGACGCGTGGCGCTGCGGGCCCGGCGAGAGCGCAATAGGCTCGTGGGATGGCAGCACCGGAGAAGAAGGGCGGTGACCGACGGTTCTGGGCCTGGCCGGTGGGAATCCTGCTCGGCTTGGTGATCGGCATGGCGGCGCTCGACGGTGCCGCCGGAATCGGCATCGGGATAGGCATGGGCATCGCGTTCGCCCTGGCGTTCGATGCGACGGGTCGCGGAGGCGACAAGCCCGACCCCGACAGGCTCGGCTCGGACAGGCCCGATCCCGACAGGTCCGGGACCGACGGGCACCGCTCCGACAGGTCTGACCCCGGCGGCCATGGCTCCGACGGGTCTGGATCGGAGCAGGGGCCGGGCCGCCAAGCGTGATCGGTGGGTGGCCGTCGACGTGGTGCGGCGCACATGCGGGGTGCTCGATGAAAGGCCGACGTCTGGCCCCGGTAGTAGCCTGACCGGCGTTCCCCCGTCGGGGGAGGAACGGTGGTTGATCATGTCGGTACGTCGGCACACGGCGCGGCTCGCAGCGATCTGCGTGTTCCTGGGTGCCCTGGTGGCGCTCGGTGGTGCGCCCGCGCACGCCGACGAGGACCGGGTGCGGGTGCGTTCGGCGAGCAGCCTCACCGCGGGCCGTTCCGCCGGGAACGTGACGGTGGAGGTGCGCAGGCGCACCGACGGGTGCGTGCGGGTACGCACCGCGCTGGGTCTGAGCCTGCCCGACGTACGGGTCGACCAGGTGGCGGTGCAGGCGAACGTGGGCGGTAGCTGGGTGCCGGTGGGCGTCTCCGGCGGCACGGGACTGGTCACCACCGCACCGGTCGCCCCCGACAAGGACGAGCTGTGCAAGGGCAAGCGGGCGAACATGCGGTACCGCATCGCCTTCGCCGCCGACGCCCCCGGTGGGCGACTGGTGGTGACCGGCGAGGCGACCACGGCACGGGGCGTCGTGCTGGGCCGGGCGGCCACGTCGTCGCGGGTGGTGGGCGGGCGGGTCACGGCCTCGCCGTCGCCGTCGCCCACCCCCTCGCCCAGCGAGGAGGTGCTTGAGGAGCCGACCGTAGAGGCGTCGCCGACCGTGGCGCTCGCCGCCGAGAAGACCGACGGTCTCGCCCAGACCGCTCCGGAGTCCTCCGGCGGATCACCGGTGATGTACTTCGGCATCGCGATGGTCGCCGCCGGTGCGCTGCTCATCGGGCTGTTGATCCACCGCTCCCGCAAGGAACGCAAGGCTCGTCGCGGTTCGGCTGCGGGATTCGAGATTCCGCAGCCGCGCAACCCGGGCGGCACCACCTACCGGTCCGGTGGGCAGGGTGCCGCGCCGGTCGTACCCCCACTCGGTGCCGCGCCGATCCCGCCGGGCACCGCGCCGGCGTCGCCGCCAAAGCCGGCGGGCGGCGCAGCGCCCGGTCAGACGTACGGGACGAGCCGGCCCGGCACACCACGGGTCTACGGCGGCACCCCGGCACCCCGCCCGACCGGCGGTCTGTACGGTGCCCGACCGGCCGACCCGAGCGAGGCGCCCCTGCCGGGTGATCCGGCTGGTCAGACTCGACCGATCCCATCCGGCACGTCCGCCCGTGCGGCTGTGCCACCGGCGCGGACCGTTCCGCCCACCTCCGCGCCACCGGCCTCCGCCCCGGCCGCGCCGCTGTCCGACCCGGGGCGCCCCGGGGTCGGTCGGGCCGCGCCGCCGTCCGGCCCGGCCGCGCCGGTCTCGGGCGCACCGGCCGGATTCGCCGCCGTTCCGCCGACCGCGCCCGGCCAGCGGCCCGGATATCCGGACGGGTCACCGGGTGCCGAGAAGGGCGACGAGTCGGAGTACGGGCACGGGCTCGGCGGCTGAGCCGGGGTGGCTGCCCCCACTCCGATACGCTCAGGTTCGTTGACGACCCGCAGGCGAGGAGTGGAACCGGTGGCTGATCTGTCCCGGATCGTGAAGGCGTACGACGTCCGTGGGACGGTGCCGGAGCAGTGGGACGAGCGTGTCGCAGGTGCGCTCGGTGTCGCCTTCGCGCAGATGCTCGACACGGCCGGTGAGCCGGGGCAGGCCGTGCTGATCGGGCACGACATGCGGGCCTCCGGCCCCGGACTGGCCGCCGCCTTCGCCACCGGCGTACGCGCCGAGGGACGCCCGGTCATCGAGATCGGGCTCGCCTCGACCGACATGGTCTACTACGCCTCCGGTGCGCTCGGGTTGCCCGGGGCGATGTTCACCGCCAGCCACAACCCGGCGCAGTACAACGGCATCAAGCTGTGCCACGCCGGCGCTCGCCCCGTCGGGCAGGACAGCGGGCTGGCCGAGGTCCGCGACCGGGCCCAGGCGTTGCTCGACAAGGACGAGCCGCTGGGTGAGCCGACCGCCCCGACGCAGCGGCGTGACCTGCTGCCCGACTACGCGGCACACCTGCGCACGCTGGTGGACCTCGCCAATATCCGGCCGTTGACGGTGGTGGTGGACGCGGGCAACGGAATGGGCGGGCACACCGTGCCGAGTGTGCTCGGCGACGCCGTCCTGGAGGCCCTGCCGCTGCGGATCGTGCCGTTGTACTTCGAGTTGGACGGCACGTTCCCCAACCACGAGGCCAACCCGCTGGATCCGGCCAACCTGGTCGACCTGCAACGCGCGGTGGTGGCACACGGTGCGGACATCGGCCTGGCGTTCGACGGCGACGCGGACCGGTGCTTCGTGGTGGACGAGCGGGGTGAGCCGGTCTCCCCGTCGGCGATCACCGCCCTGGTGGCGGCCCGGGAGTTGGCCAAGCATCCGGGCGCGACGGTCATCCACAACCTGATCACCTCCAGCGCGGTGCCGGAGATCATCCGCGAGCACGGGGGTGAACCGGTGGTGGCCCGGGTCGGTCACTCGTTCATCAAGGCCGAGATGGCGCGTACCAACGCGGTCTTCGGTGGTGAGCACTCGGCGCACTACTACTTCCGGGACTTCTGGTTCGCCGACACCGGCATGTTGGCGGCGATGCACACCCTGGCGGCCCTCGGCGAGCAGCCGCTGCCGTTGTCCACGCTGGCCGCCGAGTACGAGCGGTACGTCGCCTCGGGTGAGATCAACTCCACCGTGGCGGACCAGGCCGCCAAGGTGGCCGAGGTGCGTGCCGCGTACCCGGAAGCCGAGGCCGACGAGATGGACGGACTCACCCTGCGTTTTCCCGACGGGGCGTGGTTCAACCTGCGCGCCTCGAACACCGAGCCGCTGCTGCGGCTCAACGTCGAGGCACCGACCGCCGAGCGGATGGCCGCGCTGCGCGACGAGGTGCTCGACCGGGTACGCCGATAAGATCGCTCGGGCCGGTCGGCACCGCCGACCGGTGTAGCCGCATACGTGGAAGGAGCCGCGCAGTGGCCCTCGACCCGCAATTGCTGGAAATCCTCGCCTGCCCGGACACACACCATGCCCCGCTGACCTACGACTCGCAGGCCCAGACGTTGACCTGCACCGAGTGCGGCCGGATCTTCGAGGTCCGCGACGACGTACCGGTGCTGCTGCTGGACGAGGCGCGCGGCCCCGCGGAGGGATCGTGATCGACGGAACGGCCGGTGTCAGCGGGCACCGCCACGCCGACGAACGGCTTCTCGACGACCCGGAGGCGCTCGCCGAGCGGGATCCGGGTGGCATGCTGCGGCACACCGCCTCGGCGGGCGCGCAGGTCCGCGAGTCGGCCGCCCTGGCCGCCGAGGCGAATCTCGCCGTACTCGCCGACGACGGACGCCCCCGGGCGGTCGTGATCGCCGGCATCGGCACCGCCGGGCGTACCGGTGACGTGCTGGCCACGGTCGCCGGGCCACGCTGCCCGGTGCCGGTCATCGCGCACCGCAGCGCCGGGGTGCCCGGCTGGGTCGGCGCGGCCGACGTGGTCATCGCGGTCAGCGCCTCCGGTCGCAGCCCCGAGGCGCTGGGTGCCGCCGAGGCCGCCCACCGCCGGGGAGCCCGGTTGGTCGCGGTGGGTCCGGCGGACTCGCAACTGCACTCGGTCGCCGATCGGGCCCGCGCCCCGTTCATCCCGGTGCCCCGGCGGGCACCGGCTCGGGCCAGCCTCTGGGGGCTTACCGTGCCGGTCCTGCTCGCCGCCCGGGCCCTCGGGCTGGTCAAGGTGAACGAGGCGGATCTGGCGGAGACGGCGGCCCGGCTGGACGCCGACGCGGACCGCAGCCGCCCGAGCGCGGAGTCCTTCGTCAATCCGGCGAAGTCCCTCGCCCTCGGGCTGGCCGGGTCGATCCCGATCGTGTGGGGCTCGTCGCCGCTGGCGGCGGTCGCCGCTCGTCGCTTCGGCGACACCCTGTCGGCCAACGCCCGTTATCCGGTGGTCACCGGCGCGCTGGGCGAGGCGGGTCGGGGCCGGGTCGGTCTGCTCGACGGTGTGTTCGGCGGGCTGGCCGAGGGGGAGCGGGACATCTTCGCCGATCCCGACGAGTCGAACGGGGACAGCACCCGCCTGCGGGTGGTGCTGTTGCGCGACGGTGGCCTGAACGCGGAGGACGACGCCGACGAGCCACTGGCGGTCGAGGAACGCCGTGCGGATGCGGTGCAGACCCTCGCCGAGCGGCGGGGCGTACGGTGTGACGTGGTCACCGCCGAGGGTGGTTCGGCGTTGGAGCGGCTCGCCTCCCTGGTGGCGGTGCCCGACTTCGCGTCCATCTACCTGGCGTTGGCGCACGGCCTGGACCCGATGGCGGTGCCGGCGATCACCGAGATGAAGGAACTAGCCAACCAGTGAGTGCCCAGGGTGGCAGCAAGGCGATCCTCGCCGCGTTGCTTGCCAACGCCGGCATCGCCGTGACGAAGTTCGTGGCCTATCTGCTCACGAGCTCGTCGTCGATGCTCGCCGAGTCCATCCACTCGGTCGCCGACACGGGTAACCAGGCTCTGCTGCTGCTCGGCGGCAAGCGGGCGCGGCGGGCTGCCACCCCCCAGCACCCCTTCGGCTACGGCCGGGAACGCTACGTCTACGCGTTCATCGTCTCGATCGTGCTGTTCAGCCTGGGCGGTCTGTTCGCGCTCTACGAGGCGTGGCACAAGTGGTCCGACCCGCACGGCATCACCAGTTGGCAGTGGGTGCCGGTGGCCGTCCTGGTGGTGGCGATCGTGATGGAGTCGTTCTCCTTCCGTACCGCCATCAGGGAGTCCAACCAGGTCCGGGGCAAGGAGAGCTGGACGCGGTTCATCCGCCGGTCGAAGGCGCCGGAGCTGCCGGTGGTGCTGCTGGAGGACTTCGGCGCGCTGGTCGGTCTGGTCTTCGCCCTGTTCGGGGTGGGGCTGACCCTGGCCACCGGTGACGGTCGGTGGGACGCGGCCGGTACCGCGATGATCGGTCTGTTGCTGGTGACCATCGCGATCGTGCTGGCCGTGGAGACCAAGAGCCTGCTGCTGGGCGAGGGAGCCGAGCCGGCGGACGTCGCGGCCATCGAGCAGGCGGTCACGGCTGGTCCCGAGGTGGAGCGGATCATCCACATGAAGACCCTCTACCTCGGCCCGGAGGAACTGATGGTGGCCGCGAAGGTGGCGGTGTCGCGGTGCGAGAGCGCCGAGGAGGTGGCCCGGGGGATCGACGTTGTGGAGCAGCGGATCCGCGCGGCGGTACCGGTGGCGCGGGTCATCTACCTCGAACCGGACATCTATCGGGCTCCGGAGGCGTCCTCCACCGCGTCCGGGCGCACGGAGAGCTGACCGGTGGAACCGCTGCACGGCCCGATCAAGGACTACGCCTGGGGTTCCCGCTCGGCGCTCGCCGAACTCCAGGGGCGGCCGGTGCCGAGTGCGACGCCCGAGGCGGAGCTGTGGCTCGGGGCGCACCCGTGCGCGCCGGCCGCCGTCGAGCGTGCCGGGCGGCGGGTCGCGCTCACCGAGGTGCTCGCCGCCGAGCCGGTCGACTGGCTCGGCCAGCCGGTGCTGGAGCGGTTCGGAACCCGCCTGCCGTTCCTGCTCAAGGTGCTGGCCGCAGCGGCTCCGCTGAGCCTTCAGGCACACCCGGACGCCGAGCAGGCCCGGGCCGGTTACGCCGTCGAACAGGCTCGGATCGGTGGGCACCGCAACTATGTCGACCCCTTCCACAAGCCGGAGCTGCTGGTGGCGCTCGGGCCGATGGAGGCGTTGTGCGGGTTCCGTGATCCGGACGCCTCGGCGCGGGCGCTCGCCGCGTTGGGCGTACCGCAGCTGCGGCCGGTGCTCGCCGCGTTGGCCGCCGGGCCGACGGGGTTGGCCGAGGCGGTGCGCCGGTTGCTGGAGTGGCCGATGGCGGAGCGGGCGGGTCTGGTGGCGGCGGCCCGCGCGGCGGGCGGCCCGGACGCGGACCTGGTGTCCCGGTTGGCCGACGCCTACCCGGCCGATCCGGGAGTGCTGGTGGCGTTGCTGCTCAACCGGGTGCGACTGGCCCCCGGTGAGGCGATCTGGATGCCGGCCGGGAACCTGCACGCGTACCTGGAAGGCACCGGCGTCGAGGTGATGGCCGCCAGCGACAACGTGCTGCGGGGCGGGCTGACCCCGAAGCACGTGGACGTGGCCGAGCTGCTGCGGGTGCTCCGCTTCGAGGTGCTCGACCGGCCGGTGGTCCCGCCCCGCGAGGTCGCCGACGGCGTGGTGACCTGGCCGGTGCCGGTGGACGACTTCGCGTTGCACCGGGTGACCGTGGGCGATCGGCGGCGCGAGGTGACGTTGGCCGTGCCCGGCCCCCGGGTGGTGCTGTGCACCGCCGGTCGGATCACCGTGACCGACGGGGTGGCGTCGGTGGCGCTGGAACCGGGGCGGGCCGCAGTCGGACGGGCCGCTGGCGGTGTACTCACCGTCACCGGTGAGGGTGAGACGTACATCGCGTCGACCGGCCTGGTCTGACCTTTTCGCATGTCCAGCTACCGGCCCATCCCCAACACGCCAAGTCCGACTTTTCCGGAATAGCTTGACTTGGCGCTTGCTTACTGTGACTCTATGAGTGCGCAGCGTTATCGCGACGATGGTCCGAGAGCGCGCGGGGGAACCAAACCGGGGGGATGCACGGGGCGGACGGAGATGGACGGCACACGTCCACACCGGCCGCCCCGTGCGCTGTCCGTAACCACCCCGGCCGACCGCCGTAGGCGCGCGTAAGGTGGGAGGTTGCGCAGCACCATCGTCCGACAGGAGCTTTCATGACCAGCACCCTCCCGGCGTCCGCCAGTGGCACGTCGTCCGAGGCCCGGCCGCGTACTGTCGCCGAGGGCGACTACAAGGTGGCGGACCTTTCGCTCGCCGAGTTCGGGCGCAAAGAGATCCGCCTCGCCGAACACGAGATGCCCGGCCTGATGGCGATCCGCCGCGAGTTCGCCGACGCGCAGCCCCTCGCGGGCGCGCGGATCACCGGGTCGCTGCACATGACGATTCAGACCGCCGTGCTCATCGAGACCCTGGTCGCGCTCGGCGCGCAGGTCCGCTGGGCGTCGTGCAACATCTTCTCCACCCAGGACCACGCCGCCGCCGCGATCGTCGTCGGCCCCGAGGGCACCGTCGACGCGCCCGCCGGTGTCCCGGTGTACGCGTGGAAGGGCGAGAGCCTCCAGGAGTACTGGTGGTGCACCGAGCAGGTGCTCGACTGGCCCGACGGGGACGGTCCGAACATGATCCTGGACGACGGTGGCGACGCCACCCTGCTCGTCCACAAGGGTGTCGAGTTCGAGAAGGCCGGGGCGGTGCCGCCGGTCGAGTCCGCCGACTCCGAGGAGTACGCGGTCATCCTCGAACTGCTGCACCGCTCGCTGGCCACGAGTGGACAGCGGTGGACGCGGATCGCCGCCGGCATCAAGGGCGTCACCGAGGAGACCACCACCGGCGTGCACCGGCTCTACGAGATGCACCGCGCCGGCACGTTGCTCTTCCCGGCCATCAACGTCAACGACTCGGTGACCAAGAGCAAGTTCGACAACAAGTACGGCTGCCGCCACTCGCTGATCGACGGCATCAACCGCGCCACCGACACGCTGATCGGCGGCAAGATGGCCGTCGTGCTCGGCTACGGCGACGTGGGCAAGGGCTGCGCCGAGTCGCTGCGTGGCCAGGGTGCCCGGGTCGTGGTGACCGAGGTCGACCCGATCTGCGCGCTCCAGGCGGCCATGGACGGCTACCAGGTCGCCACCCTGGACGACGTGGTCGAGCAGGCCGACATCTTCATCACCGCCACCGGCTGCTACGACGTCATCACCAACGAGCACATGGCCCGGATGAAGCACCAGGCCATCGTGGGCAATATCGGCCACTTCGACAACGAGATCGACATGGCCGGTCTGGCGAAGCGCTCGGACGTCACCCGGGAGAACATCAAGCCGCAGGTGGACCTGTGGCGCTTCGACGACGGTCACGCCATCATCGTGCTCTCCGAGGGCCGCCTGCTGAACCTGGGCAACGCCACCGGTCACCCGAGCTTCGTGATGTCGAACTCGTTCGCCAACCAGACGATCGCCCAGATCGAGCTGTACACCAAGACCGACGAGTACCCGGTCGGCGTGTACGTGCTGCCCAAGCACCTCGACGAGAAGGTCGCCCGGCTGCACCTGGACGCGCTCGGCGCGAAGCTGACCACGCTCACCAAGGAGCAGGCCGCCTACCTCGGCGTCGCCGTGGAAGGCCCCTTCAAGCCGGACCACTACCGCTACTGAGCGTCGAGAACACCCCCGGGCCCGGCCACCGAGGTCGGCCCGGGGGTGTTCTGTGCGGTCGCCCGCCCGGCGGGGCTGGTGGTCAGCGGGTACGGCGGCGGGTGGGGCGGATCCAGGTCCAGACACACCACAGCAGCCAGGCCACGGAGACCAGCGCCGCCAGGGTGCGCAACCGCAGCGCGCTGAGCAGCAGCACCACCGCGAGCACCGCCAGCCACGGCCCGAAGCCCCTCATCCCGACCTCCGTGAGGGTTCGTCGGCCGACGCCACCGGCAATCCCGACCACGCCGCCTCGGTGAGCACCCGTTCACCGGCGAGCAGGTGACGCGCCCGCCGGTGCCGCTCGGCGATGACGGCGGCCAGGTAATGGACCTCCGGCAGCGCGACCGGGGGCGGCGGGCCGGTCACCGCGGCGACCTGCCGCCACAGCAACCGGGCCAACTCGCCGCGCGCCGGCTCGCTGAGCCCGTGGGCCCGAGCCAGGTACTGCCGGACGGCCAGCGCCAGGTCCGCGTCCAACCGGCTCAGATCCAGCGTGTACGCCCACCCGATCAGCTGCGGCATGGTCGCCGGGACCGCACGCCACCTCGTCGCGGGCCGGGTGTGCACCACCAGCGTGCCCGCGGCCAGGTCACCCAGTCGCCGACCACGGTCGTCGCTGAGCATCACGGTCAGCCCGACCGCCCAGGACAGCAGCGGCAGCACCAGCCCCGGCCACTCCACGGAGACCCCGACCAACGCCCGGGTCAACGACTGCCGGAAGCCGACCGGGGCGCCGTCGACGCTGACCACCCGCAGCCCGACCGCCGCCTTGCCCGGTGTCCGGCCGTCGTTGAGGCGTTCCCAGAGCACCGGATAGCCGACCAGTAGCAGCACCAGCCCGACGGTGAGCAGCGCCCGTTCCATCGCCGCGTCGAGCAGCCCGTACGGCAGTGCGGCCAACAGCAGCCCGGCCAGCGCGAGGAGCAGCAGGCCGCACAGCAGTTGGATCAGCACGTCGAGCAGCAGCGCGAGGGTCCGGGAACCGATCCGTGCGGCCCGCACGTCCAGCTCGACCGCCTCGCCGCTGACCAGCCGGGCATCACCCCAGCCGGGGGCGGTCCACGCTCGTGCCGCTGTGCTCACCCCGACAGTGAACACTATGATCGCGCGGTCGGAGGTGGCTGGTGGATGTCGACGCGTACGTCGCGGAGCACGGCGGTCAGTGGCGTCGGCTGAATCAGCTCTGTGCGCAGCGCCGTCTCGACCCGGCCGAGGTCGACGAGCTGGTCGCGCTCTACCAACGGGCCACCACCCAACTGTCGGTGCTGCGTAGCCGCTCGCCGGACCCGGTGCTGGTCAGTGAGCTGTCCCAGGTGGTGCTCCGGGCACGGGCGCGGTTGACCAGCCGACCCCGGCCGTCCTGGTCGGCGGTGCGGCGATTCCTGGCGGCCGACCTGCCCGGTGCCATCTGGCGGGCGGCGCCGTGGTGGTGCGCGGTGGCGACCGCGTTCACCCTGCTCACCTTCACCCTGATGTGGTTCGTGGCGGACAACCCGGAGACGGCGGCGGCGTTCATCGGCGACGAGGAGGCCGCCCGGCTGGTCGAATCCGGCTTCGCCGGCTACTACACGGAGTTCTCCGCGCCGACGTTCGCCTTCCACCTGTGGACGCACAATGCCTGGCTGGCCGCGAAGTGTCTGGCGGCGGGCGTGCTGATCGTGCCGGTCGGCTACCTGCTCTGGCAGAACGCGGTGAACATCGGCGTGGTCGGTGGGGTGATGGTCTCCTACGGCCGGGAGGACGTCTTCTTCGGCCTGATCACCCCGCACGGTTTGCTGGAGCTGACCGGTGTGTTCGTCGCCGCCGGGGTGGGTCTGCGTATCGGGTGGGCGTGGATCGCACCGCCGGAGCAGTTGACCCGGGGGCAGGCGGTGGCCCGGGCAGGGCGCGACGGCGTCCTGGTCACCGTCGGCCTGGTCGGACTCTTCGCCGTCTCGGCGGTGATCGAGGCGTTCGTGACGCCGGCGCCGCTACCGGTGGCCGTGCGCGTCACCATCGGCGCGACCGCCTGGTTGGCCTTCCTGGCCTACGTCCTCGTCCTCGGCTCCGCCGCACCACCCGACCAGGAGGTCGCTACCGGCGACCTTCGGTAACGGGCAGCCCCGTCAGGGTCAGAGCTGCGCGGTGGCCTTCAGGTGCAGGTAGGCGTCGGCGAGGGCGGGGGCCAGTCGATCAGCCGGGGCGTCGACCACGGTGACGTCGTGTCGGGTCAGCGCTGCGGTGAGGCGGTCGCGTTCGGCGAGTGTCCGCCAGGCGGCGGCTGCGGCGTACGCGTCCTCGGGGCGTCGCGGCGGCCCGGCGGTGAGTCGGGTCAGCACCGGGTCCTGTGCCGCAGCCACCAGCACCCGGTGCCGGGCGGCCAGCCGGGGCAGCACCGGCAGCAGTCCCTCACCCAGCGCACCGGGCTCCAGGGCGGTGAGCAGCACCACCAGGCTGCGGGGGCGGTGTCGCCGCAGCAACTCGCCCGCGATCAGCCGGAAATCCGTCTCGACCAGCGCCGGTTGCAACGGGGCCAACGCGTGCGCCAGCCGGTTCCACTGCCCCGCTCGTTCGACGCCACCCACCGAGGCCCGGGGCACGGCGTCCGCCGCGAGCACGTCCACCCGGTCACCGGCCCGCGCCGCCAACGCGCTGAGCAGCAGCGCCGCCTCGATCGAGGCATCCAGGCGCGGCTCGTCGCCGAGCCGTACGGCCGAGGTGCGCCCGGTGTCCAGCACGCAGATCAGCCGCCGGTCCCGTTCCGGACGCCAGGTGCGTACCAGCACCTCCGAGTGTCGGGCGCTGGCCCGCCAGTCGATGGAGCGTACGTCGTCGCCGGAGACGTACTCGCGCAGCGTGTCGAACTCGGTGCCCGGTCCGCGTCCCCGGCCGAGGAGTGTGCCGTCGATGACGCGCAGCCGCGACAGCCGCTCCGGCAGGTGCCGTCGGGCGTCGAAACGGGGCAGCACCCGTACGGTCCAGGGCGGGGTGCCGGGCCGACCACCCCACTGCCGGTACGCCAGCCCGAGCGGCCCGAACGAGCGGACCGTCAGGGCCACGGCGGGCCGGTCTCCCCGCCGGGTGGGGGTGAGGCGGGTGGGCAGGGCGAGCACCTCACCGGGGGCGGCGCGCACCAGCCGGGTCGGCGGCAGCTCCGGCCGGGCCCCGGCGGAGGGCACCCAGGCGTCGCGGACCCGGGCGCGCAGCGGCCGGTCGGAGGTGTTGCGCAGGTACAGGGTGACCGTGGCGGTGCCGCCGAGCGGTACCGCCCGCTCACCGGCCCGCTCGACGGTCAGCGCCGCCAACGGCGCGGCGAGCGCGAGATCGAGGCCGACCAGCAGCAGCACCAGGCCGACCATCACCGCCACGCCGACGAACGGAACCGGCCATGCGGGCATGGTCAGCGCGCCCACCGCCAGCAGCGCCGCCGCCCGCCAGGTCATCGTGGGGCCGGCACGGTGGCCAGCACCGTGTCCAGGATCCGGTCCACCCCGACACCTTCGAGTTCGGCCTCCGGACGCAGGCGTAGCCGGTGCCGCAGGGTGGGCCGCGCCATCGCCTTCACGTCGTCCGGCACCACGTGGTCGCGTCCGTGCAGCCACGCCCACGCCTTGGCGGTGCCCAGCAGGGCCGTCGCGCCGCGCGGTGATGCACCCAACTCCAGCGACGGGGTGGTGCGGGTCGCCCGGCACAGGTCGACGACGTAGCCGAGCAGCGGATCCGCGACGTGCACGCGGCCCACCGCCGCGCGGGCGACGGCGAGTTCGGTCGCGTCCGCCACCGGGCGTACGCCGGCGGCGCTCAGGTCCCGGGGGTCGAAACCGGCATGGTGGGCGCGGAGCACTCCGAGTTCCTCGTCCCGGTTGGGTAGCGGCACGGTGAGCTTGAGCAGGAAACGGTCCAACTGGGCTTCCGGTAGCGGGTAGGTGCCCTCGTACTCCACCGGGTTCTGGGTGGCGGCGACGATGAACGGATCAGGGAGCGTGCGCTGCTCGCCCTCGACGGTGACCTGCCGCTCCTCCATCACCTCCAGCAGCGCGGACTGGGTCTTCGGCGGAGTGCGGTTGATCTCGTCGGCGAGCAGCAGGTTGGTGAAGACCGGCCCTTCGCGGAAGGTGAACGCCGCGGTTCGCGCGTCGAAGACCATCGAGCCGGTGACGTCGCCCGGCATCAGGTCGGGGGTGAACTGGACCCGCCGCGAGGTGAGGTCCAGGGCGGCGGCCACGGTACGCACCAGCAGCGTCTTGGCGACTCCCGGTACGCCCTCCAGCAGCACGTGACCACGGCAGAGCAGGGCGACGATCAGTCCGGTGACCACGCCCTCCTGACCCACGACCGCCTTGGCCACCTCGGTGCGCAGCCGGTGCAGCGCGGCGCGGGCGGGGTCGGTGGCGAGCGGGTCCACGGTCATCGCGGGTCGGGTCACCGGGGATCTCCTTCGGATCGGGGCTTCGGTAGCCGGGCCGCAGCCGGCGGGTCGGGGGTGGACGTCGACTCGCCGGTACGCGTGACACGGTCCAGCTCACCGGCGAGTTCCAGTAGGTCCCGGTCGGTGCGCGGCGCGTCGCCGTAGAGCAGTTCCCGGATGGTGTCGGGCTGGTCGCCGGTGTCGGCGGCCACGGTGGCGGCGACCGTGCCGGGTGGCGCGTCGGCGGGCAGGTGCAGGCGTCGCGCCAGCCGGGCGAGCGTCGCGGTTCGGAGCAGCCGCGCGGTGTTCTCCCGGGCTCGCGCCTGCTGGTAGAGCCGCCCCCGGCCGAGGACCGTCTCGGCGGCGGGCACGGAGACCGGCAGTGGTTCCGGGGTGGGCGGGCCGAGGCGGCGGGCCCGACCGATGGCTATCAGCAGTGCCGCCAGGGCGAGTTGCAGCAGCAGTGCCCAGAACCACGGTGGGAACGCCGACCAGAGGGGGTTGGGCTGCCCGGCGGAGTCGCGGGCGCGGGGACCGGAGGTCTCACCGCCCGGCCGCCCGTCCGATGCCGTCTCGCTGTTCCCCTCGCCGCGCCGGTCCTCCGGCTCGGCGGGCTCGTCGACTTCGTCGACGCGTTCCGGTAGCGGCCGGGTGGGTGTCCGATGGGGTTCGGGTGGTGGCGGTGCCGGGCCGTCCAGGTCGAGCCAGATCACCCGGCCGGCGGTGGCGAGCAGCCCGGTGGCGAAGGCCAGGTTGTCCCATTCGTCGATCCGCCCGTTGCGGAACGGGTCGCTGGCACCCACCACCACGCTCTCGGCGGCACCGGGCAGCCGGGCCAGGCCACCGGCATAGCAGAGGTCGACGTTGCCCACGCCGGTGGGCGCGTACCGCTGGCGGGCGACGGCGGCCGTGGTGACGGAGGCGGCCTCGGCCAGCGGGCAGGACCGGCCGTGCGCCTGCGGCGGCACGGCGCGGGTCGCCCAGCGTCGGCCGGTCGGGCGCAGCGGTAGCCCGGCGGCGGCCAGCACCCGCCGGGGTGGGTCGACCAGCACCAACCGGGTGCCGCCGGGCAGCAGACCGAAGAGGCTGACGGTGCGCGGGTGCAGCAACTCGGGCGCGGGGACGAACAGGGTGGCCGGACCGGGTCGGGTGGCTCGCAACGCCCGGAACGTGTCCGTCTCCCGCTGCACCGTCACCCCCTGCCGGGCCAGGCTCGCGGCGAGCCGGCTGCCGCCGTGGTCGTCGGTCACGGTCGGGGAGAGGAAGCCCCGGTCGGTCTGGTCCGGCTGGTCGATCTCGCGGGTGACCAGGGTGACGGCCGTCAGCAGCACCCCCACCAGCACGGGTATCACGATCCGGTGGCGGCGTCCCCGCGCGCTCACCGGTCGTCGTCCTTCGGGGCGGCGGTGACGAGCAGGTCCCCCAACCGCCCGGCATGGTCGCGCATCCGGTGATCGTGGTCGGCGGTGGCCGGGCGTTGGGCGTACCACAGCTCGGAGAAGATGGCGGCTGCGGCGGCCAGTGGCGGTCCGACCGGTGGATGGTTGGCGGTGGCCTCGGTGACCACCTCGGCGACGGTCATGCCGGGCCGGACCCGCACCACCTGCCGGTCGGTGAGCTGGTGGAGCATGACGCGCAGCCGCTCGCGGACCGCCTCGTCGTAGCGGCCCTCGGCCGCCAGCCGATCGGCCGCCACGACCGTCCCGGCGGGGTCGGCGGGCGGCTCCGGGGCGGCGGCCACCGGTGGTGCGGTCGTGGGCTGTCGCCCGGTGGACCGGGCGGGGCGGCGTCGGCGGAGCCGGGGAAACCGCCGGGGAAGCCAGGCGGGGAAGGTGTACCAGGCGGTCGCGGTCAGCGCCGTGGCCAGCACCAGCAGCAGCGCGGCCAGCGGTAGCGGCAGGTGGTCTCCGAGGGCGGCCGTGGTCTCGGTCCACCACCGGCTGAAGCTCATCCGCCCACCGCCAGCAGATCCGCGCTCGCGGGCGCACGGGAGATGCGGATGTCCAGGCCCTCGCTGCGGATCCGGGTCTCCAGGTGGACGACCGCGTCCAGGCTGGCCAGCGCGGCGTAGGCGATCGTGTTCACGGCTGCCCAGAGCAGCATCGCCACCGCGTTGGTCCAGCCCTCGTCGATCAGCCCGAGTGTGCTCAGCCCGACGAACGTCCCGCAGCTGAGCCCGACCCGGATGAGCCACCAGAGGAGGTATCCCAGTACCCGCAAAGCGGCGGCCCGTACGCCCAGACGTAACGCCAGCGTGGCGGAGCGGGTGATCGCCCGTACCGGCCGGACCCGGTCCACGACCAGGGCCGGGGCCACCGCGCCGAGCAGGGCGAATCCGAGGAACCAGGTGGGGCCGAGCAGGGACGTGGACAGCATGACCGCGCCGACCACGAGGCAGAGCAGGACGGTGGCGCCCCACCGGGCGGCACGGGGGTCGACCAACTCCGCGACGGTCGGTCGGCGGCCGACCAGCGTGCCGGCGGCGGCGCGGGCGGCCGGGTTGCCGAGCAGCGTGATGATCATCGCTTCGGTTGCCGCACCGAAGGCGAGGAGCAGCCAGAAGAGACCGAACTCGTTCAGACCGGACGGCCACCACAGGGGCCCGGTGGCATCCACCGCGAGCCGTAGCGGTCGCAGCAGGAGCTGTTCGCCGGCGGCCAGCACGGCGGCGAAGGGCAACAGGACCGGCGCCTGGGCGCGCAGTAGCAGCACCGCGGAGTCGAGCAGTTCCCCGACGGTGAGTGGGCGCCCGGGGAGTACGACTGTCGGGCCTGTTGCGGGCACGCGTACTCCTGGGAGGCGGGGGCGGTGGCGCGCTACGGCGCACCCGGGGATCATGTTGACATGCGCGGTCGTCCGGGGTGCAGTCCCGCCCCCCGGGTCGGCACGTGCGACTGGGACAAACCGAGCGGTGCTGGGCACAGCACACCTGACGGCAGTAGCGTGCGGGTGACGCCGAGCCCACCGAACTGACGGGATGGAACCATTAACCCCATGAGAGCCCGGGTACTGGTGGTCGACGACGACCCCGCGCTCGCCGAGATGCTCGGCATCGTGCTGCGCAGCGAAGGCTTCATGCCCTCGTTCGTGGCGGACGGGGAACGGGCATTGGCCGCGTTCCGTGAGAATCGACCCGATATCGTCCTGCTCGACCTGATGCTGCCCGGAATGAGTGGTATCGACGTGGCACGGGCGATCCGGGGTGAGTCCGGGGTGCCGATCGTGATGCTGACCGCCAAGAGCGACACGGTCGACGTCGTGCTCGGCCTGGAGTCGGGTGCCGACGACTACGTGGTCAAGCCGTTCAAGCCCAAGGAACTGGTGGCCCGGATGCGGGCGCGGCTGCGCCGTGGCGAGGACGCCGCGCCGGAACTGCTCACCATCGGTCCGCCCGGCAACCAGATCGCCATCGACGTGCCGGCGCACACCGTCAGCCGCAACGGCGAGGAGGTGAAGCTGACGCCGCTGGAGTTCGACCTGCTGGTCGCGCTCGCCCGTAAACCGCGTCAGGTCTTCACCCGCGAGGTGCTGCTGGAGCAGGTCTGGGGATACCGGCACGCGGCGGACACCCGGCTGGTCAACGTGCACGTGCAGCGGCTACGTGCCAAGATCGAACCGGATCCGGAGCGACCGGAAATCATCCTGACCGTTCGCGGCGTGGGCTACAAGGCTGGTACCGGATAGCCTGGGTCGCACTGTGGCCACCTCCCCGATCCCCGATCTCGACCCGACGTCCCGCCGGCGTGGTGCCGTGTGGGAGTTGTGGCGTGGGGTGAGTGGCCGGCTGTCCCGATCTCTGGCGAGGCTGCACCAGACTTGGCGCCGCTCGTTGCAGGTGCGCGTGGTGACCATCACGTTGGTGACGTCCAGCCTGCTGGTCGGCGGTTTCGCCTACCTGATCGCCGACAAGATCACCAACATCCTGCTGGACAACGCGAAGACCGACGTCCAGTTGCGGCTGCTCAACGGCGCGGAGTACGCGGCGAAGCAGTTCAGCCTCTACAGCCAGCCGCAGGAGGCCCAGCTCCAGGAGACGATCGACGGCACGGTCAACTACCTCGCGGGCGGTGACCCCCAGCAGAACAGCGGCGTGGTGGTGGCCCTCACCGCGGAGAACTGGCCCGGGGTGATCGAGCCGCGCACCTCGCCGTCGGTGAACGTCCGGCCCCTGATCAGCCCCGAGCTGCGGGCCGCCGTGGCCGACGGCAACGTGGCCAACCAGATCCGTACCGGTCGGCTCACCGGGGACGCCGAGACGAAGTACCTCGTCTACGGCTCCCCGGTGCCGACCGGGTTCGGTCAGGTGGAGCTGTACTACCTCGTGCCGCTGACCCTCCAGGACACCACCGCGGCGCAGGCGCGGGCCACCGTGGTGGCCACCGGGGTCGCCCTGGTGCTGCTGCTCGGCCTGCTCGCCGCGTTGGTGACCCGGCTGGTGGTGATCCCGGTACGGGTCGCCGCCCGGACCGCCCAGCGACTCTCCGCCGGTCTGCTCGACCAGCGGATGGCCGTCAACGGCGAGGACGACCTGGCGCTGCTCGCGGCCTCGTTCAACCAGATGGCCACCAACCTGCAACGGCAGATCCTGCGGCTGGAGGAGATGTCCCGGCTGCAACGCCGGTTCACCTCGGACGTCTCGCACGAACTGCGGACCCCGCTGACCACGGTACGGATGGCCGCTGACCTGATCTTCGCCGAGCGGGACGAGTTCGACCCGGCGGTGGCCCGCAGCGCCGAGCTGCTCCAGGCCGAGCTGGACCGCTTCGAGGAGCTACTGACCGACCTACTGGAGATCAGCCGGTTCGACGCGGGGTTCGCGGTGCTCGACGCCGAGCCGACCGACCTGGTGCCGGTGGTTCACCGGGTGGTCGACCGGCTGGCCGGGCTGGCCGAGCGGGTCGGGGTGAGCATCGAGCTGGACGTCCCGAACGCGCCGGTGATCGCCGAGATCGACCCGCGCCGGGTCGAGCGGGTGCTGCGCAACCTGGTCGGCAACGCGGTCGAGCACGGCGAGGGACGACCGGTGCGGATCACGTTGGGGATGGACGACACCGCCGTCGCGCTGACCGTCCGTGACCACGGCGTCGGGCTCAAGCCCGGCGAGGAGAAGCTGGTGTTCAACCGGTTCTGGCGGGCCGACCCGTCGCGGGCGCGGCAGACCGGCGGTACCGGTCTGGGGCTGTCGATCAGCCTGGAGGACGCTCGACTGCACGGCGGCTGGCTGGAGGCGTGGGGCGCCCCGGGGCAGGGCGCGCAGTTCCGGCTCACCCTGCCGGCGCGCGCCGGTGACCGGCTGACCACCTCACCGCTGCGGCTGGTACCGGCCGATGTCGCGTTGCCGCTCGGCGGCCCACCGACCGGGGAGCTGCTGGACATCGAGCCCGGCCCGGCCGGCACGCTCGCCATCGGTCCGGCGTCGCAGGCGGGGCAGCGGCGCGCGGAGGTGGGCTCGTGAGGCGCCGGCTGGTGACCGGGCTGCTCGGCGGCACGCTGGTGCTGGCCGTCGCGGCCGGTTGCGGAATCCCCGACAGCACCGAGGTGCAGATCGAGCAGCGCGGCCCGGCGGCGGAGACGAACTGGTCGCTGGGGCGCGGCACCGAACCGCCGCCCCGGGAGGCCAGCGGCAGCGACGCCGAGGCGTTCGTGCGCAACTTCCTGGCTGCGGCAGCGGGCGAGCCGGATCGGGCGTACGAGCGGGTCAAGCGGTACATCGCCACCTCCGAACGCAGTGGGTTGCCGGAGCGGCAGGGCAGCGAGGTGGCGCTGTCGGTGGTACGGCTCACCGACGATCCGGTGATCGAACCGGACATCGACAGCATGAAGGTCACCATCAGCGTGCAGCAGGTCGGCCTGCTGCGGGCCAACGGGATGCTGGTGCCGCCGGTGGCCACCGATTCCACGTACGAGTTCCGGCTGGTCAGCGCGGGCCCGGTAGGCGAGGACGATGCCGGCTACTACGTCAGCGACCCGCCGAACGTGCTGCTGCTCAGCGACGACGCGCTGCGCCGGTTCTACCAGGCGGAGACGATCTACTTCTGGAACTCCGACCGCACCCGACTCGTGCCCGACCAGCGGTACCTCTCCTCGGCCGTGCCGGCGGAGCGTCGGGTGAGCGAGGTGATCCGGTGGTTGACCGCCGGCCCCTCGGAGTGGCTGCGGATCGGCGTCTCCGGTCTGCCCGACCGCACCGAGATGATCAACAATGCCACCGGTTCGGACGGCCGGTGGGAGGTCAACCTCGACATGCCGGGTGCTGACGAGCGTCGTCTGGTGCAGTTCGGCACCCAGTTGGCGTGGTCGCTTCAGGAACTGCACGGCACCGTCGAGGTGAAGATCCTCAACCAGTCCCGCAAGGTGATCGACCTGGAGGAGCAGCGCCGGCTGAATCCGTTGGACCTGATCGACGGCAACGCGCGGCGATACTGCGTCTACGAGGGGGCGATCCATTCGCTGACGGTGGCCGGTGAGGCTGCCGGCTCGGTGCCGGTGGCGCCCGAGGTGAACCAGGACATCGTCTCCGCCGAGTTGCGGCGCGCCAACGGGGGCGTCCTGGCCGCCGTCGTGGTAACCGGCGAGGACGGGCGGCAGCGGCTGGCCGTCGGTCGTGGCGGTGCCGTGGTGGGGGCCCTCACCACCGGTCCCACCAAGTTCACCGCGATGAGTCGTCCGGTGTGGGTCCGTACCGAGGGCACCCGACCGGCGGGCCTGGTGGTCGCCGACGGTCGGCTCTACCGCTTCGACGACCAGGCGGCGACGCGGCAGGTCCAGCTCGGCCTGCCGGGCCGGGTCACCGCCGTGGCGGCGGCACTGGACGGGCATCGGCTGGCCCTCGTCGTGGACGGCGCGTTGCACGTCACGACGATCAACTGGGAGGGTGGCGTACCCACCGTGGGCCCGGCCCGGCGGCTGGTCAGTTCGCTGACCGACGTCACCGCGGTGGACTGGTCGGCGGCGAACCGCCTGCTGGTGGCCGGCTCGGCGAGCCGCCCGGCGATCTACGAGGTGAGCGTGGACGGCGCCGTGGAGACCCCGCTGCGGGAGGACACCGGCAGCCAGGTCGACCACCTCGCCGCGTACCCCGCCACCCCGGAGCGCTCCCCGCTGGCCGGGTCGTTCATGTACGAGGCGAACGGGGTGGCGTACCGCAGCAACCCGTTCGAGCGGATCAACCGGGACCAGGTCCAGGAGGTGACGCCGCCACCCGCCGGCGTACGTCCGGGCAACCCCACCGCGCCCGTCTTCCTCTACTGAGTCGCCGTGGCTGGCGGGCTCTGGGCGGACCTGGTCGACCTGGTCCTGCCCACCGACTGCGCCGGCTGCCGGGATCGCCGCGCGGGGCTGCGGCACGGCGTCTGCCCGCAGTGCGTCGACGCGCTACGGGCGATGCGGCCGGGCCCGGTACGGCCCGTTCCCGCCCCACCGGGCCTGCCGCCCTGTCACGCCCTCGGCGAGTACGGCGGGCCGCTGCGGGAGATGTTGCTGGCGTACAAGGAGCACGGCCGGCACGGCCTGGCCCGCCCGCTCGGCGCGCTGCTGGCCGAGGTCGTCGCCACGGCGGTCGGCGCGGTGGGACCGGTGCTGTTGGTGCCGGTGCCGGACACCCCGGCGGCGGCTCGGGCCCGCTACGGCGATCACCTCGGGCGGCTGGCCCGGCACTGCGCCGGTCGACTGCGCTCGGCGGGCTGGCCGGTGCGGGTGCACCGGGCGGTACGCGCCACGCCTCGACCGGACTCGGTGACGCTGGACAGCGCGGGTCGGACGGCGGCGGCCACCGCCGCCTTCCTGGCCCGGCCGGGGCGGGTACCGGCCGTCGCGGGGGCACGGGTGGTCCTGCTGGACGACATCGTCACCACCGGAGCGACCCTCGCGGCGGTCAGTCGCGTACTGACCGTGCGCGGACTGTCGCCATCCGGGGCGGCGGTGCTGGCCGCGACACGGAAAAGGCACCAACGGTAACCGATTGTGTTTCCGTTTCATACCTTCGTGTATGAGGTGTGGAAATTCTCCGAATGGTGTTGGCAACCGGGGGTGACTGTCGGGCTGGCAGGAGTTAGCGTTTGGCTGTCGGGGGTAGGAAGGCCACCCCACCCACCCCCGGCGGCGAGAGGAGGCGTAGCCGTATTGACCGGTCGACGCCGAATGGGGCCGTCCCTCGGGCGCGACCGGAGTTCTGGATCGAAGACCGTCCGATTAAGGGAGGTCACGTGGACATCGTGGTCAAGGGCCGTAACGTCGAAGTTCCGGATCACTACCGGGTGCACGTCGCAGAAAAGCTCGCGAAGATCGAACGCTACGACCACAAACTCATCCGTGTCGATGTTGAACTGTTCCATGAGCGCAATCCGCGCCAGGCCGATCATTGTCAGCGGGTGGAGATCACCTGTTTTTCCCGTGGTCCGGTGATTCGGGCCGAGGCCTGCACCAGCGACTTCTACAGCGCTCTGGACGCGGCTATCGCCAAGCTCGACTCCCGGCTGCGTCGCGCGGCCGACCGGCGGCGGGTACACCGGGGCCGGCACGCGCCGCTGTCGGTCGCCGCCGCGACCGCCGGCCTGCCGGTGGCCGACCTCCCGCCGCTTCCTACGGAGACCAGCCCGGCCGCCACCGAGACCGGCACGGCCACCGTGGTGGCCGAGCGGCCGGAGGAGGAGTACGCCGACGGCCAGCCATGGCACATCGCACGGGAGAAGGTGCACCCCGCCGAGCCGATGACCGTCGATGACGCCCTGTTCCAGATGGAACTGGTGGGCCACGACTTCTATCTGTTCCAAGACAAGGAGTCCGGTCGTCCGAGCGTGGTCTACCGGCGGCACGCCTACGACTACGGCATCATCTCGCTGGACATCTGACCGAGGCGACGGCCCGGGTCGGCGCACGCCGACCCGGGCCGTCGGCATCACGTCGTCAGTCGATCGGATCCGTGACCAGCAGGCCGTAGATCGTCGAGTCGGCCCGGCGGCCGGCCGCCCCGACGAGCCGGCCGCGCAACAGCCCCTCCCGGCGGAACCCCGCCTTCTCCAGCACGCGCATGGAGGCGACGTTCTCCGGCAGGGTGCCGGCCCACAACCGGGACAGACCGGCGTGCCCGAACCCCCACCGACTGACCAGCCGTACGACCCGGGTGGCGTAGCCCCGCCCGCGCCAACGCGGCAGCAGGCTGTAGCCGATCATCGCCTGGTCGCTGGCGGGCTGGTCACGGAGCAGCGTGCAGTTGCCGACGAAGTCCCCGCTGGCAGCGTCGACGATGGCCATCGCCGCGGCCGTGCCGACCAACCACTGGCTCTCTGCGACGTGGCAGCGGCGCGTCACCTCGTCGAGGGTCGCCGCCTCCGGGGGAACCCGGGTGACCACCACGTCGGGGTCGGTGTGCAGGCGATACGTCTGCTCGATGTGCTCCGGACCGAGTCGGCGCAGCACGACCACCCCGTCGGTGAGTCGCCCGTCGGGCAGGTCCGGCAGGCCACGTGTCGTCGGTCCCGGCGGGTCGTCGGCGAGGCGTACCCACGCAACCAGGTCACCCCGACCGCCGCCCCGCACGGACGTCACGCGGCGGCGTACCCCCTCGGGTCGGAAGCCGGCGGCCAGCGCGACCCGCTGGCTGGCCGCGTTCTCCAACTCGGTGAGCAACTCCAACCGGTAGATGCCGTTGGTGAACGCGTGCTCCGACAGGGCCCGGGTGGCGGCGGTCGCCACCCCGGCGCCGCGCGCCCACGGCGCCACCCAGTAGCCGATCTCCGCCTGCCCGCGTTGCGGCACCGGATAGCTCAGACCCACCGCGCCGAGCAGCCGGTCGGTCACCGGGTCGGCGATGGCGTACGCGGCCCCGCCGGCGGCGAAGGCGGCCGGAGCGCCCTCGGTGATCCACCAGCGCGCGTCGGCCTCGGTGTACGGGGAGGGCAGGTGGTTGAGGAACCGCTGGGTGACCGGGTCGTCGCAACTCTCGGCGACGTCGGCCAGGTCAGCGAGGTGGAACGGCCGCAGTCGGACCCCGTGCGCGTCGATGCGCTGCGCGAGACGCTCCTCGGTCACCGCAGGTCCTCTGCCAGTAGCGAGCCGACCCAGGCGTCGACGCGGGTACCACGGTGGTTGAGCAGCCCACGGGCAGTGCCCTCCATCGTGAAGCCGGCCTTCTCGGCGGCTCGGCGGGAGGCGACGTTGCCGACGTTGGCCCGCCATTCGATGCGCGCCAGTCCCAAAGTGGTGAACCCCCAGGCGCACAGCGCCGCGAGCGCAGCAGGTTGGTAACCCCGACCACGGACGTGTGGTGCGGTCATGAAGCCGATGTCAGCCAGCAGCGGATCGGCCGGTGACAGGCGCAGGTCGATCGAGCCGGCGTAGCGGTCCGTGGCGTCGGCGAGGACGAAGGGCGCGGAGGTGCCCGCGGCCCAGGAGTTCCGTACGAACCGCAGGAAGTCCTCGGCGTCCGCCCTGGTGTAGTTCTCCGGCACGGTCGTCCAGCGCAGCGTGTCCGGGTCCCGGCAGACCGCGACGAGCGCGTCGAGATCACGCTCGGCCAGGGGGCGCAGGCTCAGCTCCTGCGCGCCGGCCGTCGCGAACAGGGTCGGTTGCGGCCGGCCGAAGACCGCCGCGCGCCGGGCCTCCAACGTGTCGGGTCCGGCCGGGCCGACCTCGCCGGGAGCCGGTACGTCACCGGGCAGCAGCGAACCGAACCACTCGTACCCGCTGCCCGCCGGGTCGGCGGCCCGCAGCTTCCCCTCGATCCGGACGCCGGAGCGGAGGGCGACCAGCCGGGAGGCATAGTTGCCCACCTCGGCGCTCCAGAGCAGCCGGCGCAGCTTCAGCTCGTCGAAGGCCCACCGGGCGACGGCCCGGACAGCCCGCACGGCCACGCCCCGCCCACGCGCCCACGGCGCGGTCCAGTAACCGATCTCGCTGAGTTCGTGGTTGCGATCGATGAAGTTGAGCCCGCAGAGCCCGAGCACCTCGCTGGTGTCGGCGTCGCAGACCGCGAAGGACGCGCCGGTGCCGAGTTGCCACTGTCGGTCCCGGCTCGCGACGAAACCCTCCGCGTCTTCGTACCGGTATGGGTAGGGTACGCCCGTCCAGCGCTGGATGTCCGTATCCTGGCAGGCGCGGAACACGGCGTCGATGTCTGCCGACCGCCACGGCCGCAGCACCAGACCTTCCTCGACGATCTCCACGGGCTCCATTCCAGCCATCGTGCCGGATCGTTCGCCCACGGCGTAACCGGATAACCGGGACACGGGCCGGAGTGGGGAGTGTTATGTCTGTTTCGCGATGGCCGACCGCCGCCACCAGTGACCATCGACCCGATGGAACGCCTACGATGGTTCGAGACTGTCTAGGGGAGCGTTGATCCGTGTCGATTCTGGAAAAGGTCCTCCGTGCGGGCGAGGGGCGCATGCTGCGCCGCCTCAAGGCGATCGCCGCCGCCGTCAACTCGATCGAGGACGACTACGTCAACCTCACCGACGATGAGCTGCGCGGCATGACCGAGCAGTTCAAGGAACGTCTCGCCGACGGTGAGACCCTGGACGACCTGTTGCCCGAGGCGTTTGCGGTCTGCCGGGAGGCGGCGGCCCGGGTGCTCGGCCAGCGGCCGTACGACGTGCAGGTGATGGGTGGCGCGGCGTTGCACTTCGGCAACATCGCCGAGATGAAGACCGGTGAGGGTAAGACCCTGACCTCGGTGATGCCGGTCTATCTCAACGCGCTGTCCGGCAAGGGCGTGCACGTGGTGACGGTCAACGACTACCTGGCCCAGCGGGACGCCGCCTGGATGGGGCGGGTGCACGAGTTCCTCGGCCTGACCGTCGGCGTGGTGCTGCCCAACCGGCCGGCCGCCGAGCACCGCGCGGCGTACGAGTGCGACATCACCTACGGCACCAACAACGAGTTCGGCTTCGACTACCTGCGCGACAACATGGCCTGGTCGAAGGACGATCTGGTCCAGCGCGGCCACAACTTCGCCGTGGTCGACGAGGTCGACTCCATCCTGATCGACGAGGCCCGTACCCCGCTGATCATCTCCGGCCCGGCCGAGCACTCCGCCCGCTGGTACGGCGAGTTCGCCGCCGTGGTGGCCCGTCTCCAGCCGGGCAAGGACGGGGAGGGCGACTACGAGGTCGACTACTCCAAGCGCACCATCGCGGTCACCGAGCGGGGCGTGGCGAAGGTCGAGGACCGCCTCGGCATCGACAACCTCTACGAGTCGGTGAACACTCCGCTGGTCGGCTACCTGAACAACGCCATCAAGGCCAAGGAGCTGTACAAGCGGGACAAGGACTACATCGTCAGCGACGGCGAGGTCCTGATCGTCGACGAGTTCACCGGCCGCATCTTGCACGGCCGTCGCTACAACGAGGGCATGCACCAGGCGATCGAGGCCAAGGAGGGGGTGGAGATCAAGCAGGAGAACCAGACCCTGGCCACCATCACCCTCCAGAACTACTTCCGCCTCTACGACAAGCTCGCCGGCATGACCGGTACGGCGCAGACCGAGGCGGGCGAGTTCAACAAGGTCTACAAGGTCGGTGTGGTGACGATCCCGACCCACCGGCCGATGGTCCGGCAGGACCGGGCCGACGTCATCTACAAGACCGAGAAGGCCAAGTTCAACGCCGTCGTCGAGGACATCGCCGAGCGGCACCAGGCAGGTCAGCCGGTGCTGGTCGGCACGGTCTCGGTGGAGAACTCCGAGGTCCTGTCCCAGCTGCTGCGCCGCCGGGGCATCCCGCACTCGGTGCTGAACGCGAAGTTCCACGCCCGGGAGGCGGAGATCGTCGCCCAGGCGGGTCGCAAGGGCGCGGTCACGGTGGCCACCAACATGGCCGGCCGAGGCACCGACATCCTGCTCGGCGGCAACCCCGAGTTCCTCGCGGCCAACGAGCTGCGTCAGCGCGGGCTCGACCCGATGGAGAACCCCGAGGAGTACGAGAAGGCCCTGGAAGAGGTCCTGCCGAAATGGAAGCAGGCCTGTGACGCGGAGGCCGAGGAGGTCGCCGCCGCCGGTGGGCTCTACGTGCTGGGCACCGAGCGGCACGAGTCCCGCCGGATCGACAACCAGCTCCGTGGTCGGTCCGGTCGTCAGGGCGACCCGGGTGAGTCGCGGTTCTACCTGTCCTTGCAGGACGAGCTGATGAAGCGGTTCCGCTCCGGTGCGGTGGAAGCGGTCATGGACCGCTTCAACATCCCCGAGGACGTGCCCATCGAGTCGAAGATGGTCACCCGTCAGATCAAGAGCGCACAGGCCCAGATCGAGGGTCAGAACGCCGAGATCCGTAAGAACGTCCTCAAGTACGACGAGGTCATGAACAAGCAGCGCCAGGTGATCTACGCCGAGCGGCTGCGCGTACTCAACGGTGAGGATCTCTCCGAGCAGGTACGCAACATGATCGACGACACCATCGAGGCGTACGTGCGGGGAGCCACCGCGGACGGCTACGCCGAGGACTGGGATCTCGATCAGCTGTGGTCCAGCCTCAAGCAGCTCTACCCGGTGGGCATCACCATCGAGGAGATGGAGGAGGAGGCGGGGTCACGGGCCAGCATCGACGCCGACTTCCTGCTCGCCCGGCTCAAGGAGGACGCGCACGCCGCGTACGACCGGCGTGAGGAGCAGCTCGGTGCCGAGGGCACCCGGCAGCTGGAGCGGATGGTGTTGCTCCAGGTGATCGACCGCAAGTGGCGGGAGCACCTCTACGAGATGGACTACCTCCAGGAGGGCATCTCGCTGCGGGCGTACGCCCAGCGTGACCCGGTGGTGGAGTACCAGCGCGAGGGCTTCGACATGTTCGCCACCATGATGGACGGCATCAAGGAGGAGACCGTCGGCTTCCTCTACAACCTCGAAGTGCAGGTCAACGAGCCGGAGCCCGAGGCTGAGGAAGTCCAGCTGCTGGACAAGCCGGTGGAGATCCGGGCCAAGGGCCTGGGCCGTGCGCCGCAGCAGCAGGGGCTCCAGTACTCCGCGCCGACCATCGACGGTGAGGCCGGTGCCGGTTCCGTCGCCGTGCAGCGTGAGGAGCAGCGGGCACCCGCGCTCGGCATCGGCAGCCCGGATCCGGCCACCCCGGCGTCGCCGGGCCGGACGGCGCCGAACGCCCCACCGCGTCCGGCTCGTGGACCGGCGGTCCCGGTGGGCGCGGCCCGTCAGCCGGCACCGGGGCAGGCGACGGCCAGCAACGGCCCGTCCCGCAACGCGCCGTGCCCGTGTGGCTCGGGCCGTAAGTACAAGCGGTGCCACGGTGCCCCCGGCGGCCCCTCGGCCAGCTAGGGGCCGCCGCCTGGGCTCCGCCTCGGCTCGACCGAGGCGCTGACCAGACCCAGAAGCGCTTGACGTCGGGCCTGGACACCACTGGGTGTCCAGGCCCGACGCCGTCGTGCCGGCTCGCTGCCGGGTGTCCGCGTGCGCGGTGGGATCACAGCACCCGTAGGTCGGTGCAGATCCAGTTGCCGCGCCGGTGCTCCAGGCGTAGGGCCATCGCCCAGCTGCGGCCACCGGCTCCGGTGAGCACGGCGGCGGCCTCGATGGCGGCGGGGCGGGGTTCGCAGACGCGCAGCCGCCGCAGGCGTACCCCGGGGCGCGCCGAGCGGCGCCGGGGCGGTGCCCCACGGGCGGTGGCGCGGACCAGCTCGGGCAGCAGCACCGTGAGCCGGGCCGGGTCGAGTTGACGCCGGAGCTGCGCCGGTGGTCGGAATCCGTTGACCACCTCCAGGCAGGTGGCGACGAAGCGGTGGGCGACCCGGGTGGCCGCCGGGGTGGCCGTGGCCAGCGCACCGGGTGGCAGGTGCCGGGCGGAGGCCTGGCCCGCCGATCCCGCTCCGGGGCGGCTGGCCGTGCCGGGCCTTGATGCGCCCGGCGGGATCGGCCGGGTGCCGGAGCGCGCGGCCCGCCACGGCAGCGGTGGCTGGTCCGACCCACCGGGCCACTGGCGGGCGGCGGCGAAGAGGTCGAGGGCGAGTTGGCCGTCGGCCGGGCGCGGCCAGCCGGTGATGTCCTCCTCGACGGGCGGTGGCTCGAAGGCGGGTGCTGGTCGCAGCCGCACGGGTGGGCGGGCCGGCCCGGGCCGCCGGAGGTCGGTCATCACGCTGCCCCCTGCCGTCAAACCGCTTTTCGTTGCGTTTACCTTCGTTTGCCTTCGACAGCGTCGATTCTCGGGCATGGCAGAGCGGGCGGTCAATGTCTCGGCTGCGGTCCTACCGCTCCTCGGGATCGCGTTCCGCTAGCGGGTTGTCGCGTACCCAGTCGGCTGTCTCGGCGTACTTGCGCTGGATGTACTCCTCCAGCCGGGCCCGCTCCACCCGCCACTGCCCCCGACCACCGATCTTGATCGCGGGCAACTCGCCGCTGCGCACCATGTGGTAGACCTGCGAATCCGACACGTTCAGCTCGGTGGCCACGTCGGACAGGAGCAGGAACCTCGGTTCCACCGAAACTCCCCGGGTTGGCGTCGTTCGGTTCAGTTTGCCACCGGCTGCCTGGTCCCGACCAATGCGTCCCCCTGTCGGACACACCGGCTCGCGGCCGGAACTTCCACGAAAGCGATACGCGGTGTATGACGGTCAGGGCGGCGGGCAGGGCCCGTACGCCCAACCCGGCGGTGTCGCCGCCGGACGGAGCAGAACGGGGGAGACCACGGTGACCGACAAGCTTGTCCGGGTTTACGTGCCGGCGACCGTACCGATGCTGGCCAGGCTGCCGGAGCACGGACTCGCCGCGACCCAGGCGCACGCGGTGACCCCGACGTTGCGGGAGTGGTACGCGGAGGGCGACGAGGAGGAGTTGGAGTACGCCGCCTTCACCCGCGCCGCACAGGACTCGCTGCAACTGATCCGCCACGACCCGGCCGCGCCCCGGCGGCGGGTGGTCGTCTCGGCGGACCTGCCCGCGACGGCGGTCGGTCGCGGCGACGGGGAACTGGGTTCCAGCGTGGTGGAACTGCCCACTCCGGTGCCGTTCGCGGCGGTCGCCGCCGTGCACGTGGACGGGGCGGACGCCGCAGCGGACGTCGATGCCGCCGTCAAGGTGGTGTTGGAGGCGTTGGCCGGAGACGCCGACGCGCAGTTCACCGTCGACGGCACCGAGGACCACGAGCTGGAGTGGTACGACCCCAGCGAACTGAAGTCCCTGCTGGAGAGCATCACCGGGGAGAGCTGACCCGGCCGACCGGTGAACGGGCCGCCAGCCGAGCTGCGCCGTCGGCCTACTCCTCGTCGGCGGTGGGCGAGCCGAGCGTCCGGCCGAAGCTGATCACGGCGGCCAGCGCGCCGACGAACAACACCCAGATGGCGTTGTCCACCCGCGAGGTGCCGAGTGAGGTCTGCGCGACCGCGTCGGCGTCGCTGAGCGCGGCGGCCAGGTCGATCAGCGACCGTCCGCCGACTCGGATGATCACTTCGGTGAGCAGGAGCAGAAGTCCCGGCCCCGCGCCCGCCACCAGGTACGCCGGCCAGCGCGGGGCGTCGTCGCCGTCACGCTCAGCCCGTCGCCTGGCCCAGGTGAGGTAACCGAAGGCCAACCCGCCCGCGATGAGCCCGGCCAGCAGGGACTCGGTCCGGGAGACCCAGCTGGCGGCGTTGACCAGCGCCTGCTGGGTGTCGCCAGCGCTGTAGAGGTCGAACAGGGGGTCACGGGCCAGGCTGAACGCCACCACGAAGAGCAGGGTGCCCAGCGCGGCGGCGGCCACCGCCCCGACCACGGCACCGTTGCGGGCACCGGCGAGCGCGCCGCCGATGACGGCGGCGGCAGCGGTGGTGCCGGCGATCGTGCGGGTGGTGACGTCACCCGCGTAGGTGAGGTCGATCGCGAGCGCGGCGAGTAGCCCGACCAGCAGACCGGCCCCGACCGCCACCGCGAAGCGCAGGGTCACCCGTTCGGTCCGGCGGGCAACCGGTTCGCCGACGGCCAGTCCGACGGCGGCCCCGGCCACCAGCGCGGCCGAGATCACGCCGGGCAGCGCGAAGGCGGAGAGGCTGACCGCGGTGACACCGGCCGTCGCCGAGCTGATCGCCTCCCGGGTCGACCAGAGCATCGCGGCCAGCCAACCGGCCGCCAGCAGGGCCAGCACGGTCGCACCCGGTGCGGGCGCCGCACGGCCGGTGGTCGGGTGGTCGTCGACTCCGGTGTCGGTGGCCTCGGACTGGTCGGGCGCAGCGGCGGTCGGCCCACCGGGCTCGTTGCTCATGGTCTCCCCTTCGCCACCGGGCCCGACCGGGCCGGATCGTCACCGGCAATCCAGCGTACGCGGCGGGGACCGGGGTGAGTCCGAAGCCTGCGGTGCCTGCTTTTCTTCGGTCGTACGGGTCCTTCGGATACGAATCAGCTCCCGAGTAGCGGTCCTGCCTGGCGATCAAAGCTTCACGAGCGGTTGGGGTGTCATCGACCGCCGCCGGGCGTGGGAGGATTGGCGCAGGTCCCGCCACCGCGGGTCCGGTTTCGCCATCGCTGTCGAGATCGCCAGGAGCCCTGATGGACGCCGTGTTCTCCGTACCCGAGCCACGTAACGAGCCGGTGCGCACCTACGAGCCGGGTAGCACCGACCGCGAACGCCTTCAGCGGCGGCTCACCGAGCTGGCCGCCGAGCGAATCGACCTGCCGATGACGATCGCGGGCGAACAGCGGATGGCCGGCGGCGAGCCGATCCAGGTGGTGCAACCGCACCGGCATGCGCACGTGCTCGGGGTGACCGGGCACGCCACCCACGACGACGCGCGCATGGCCGTCAAGGCCGCCAAGGACGCCGCGCCGGGCTGGCGCGCCCTGCCCTTCGAGGAGCGGGCCGCGATCTTCCTGCGCGCCGCCGAACTGCTTTCCGGGCCGTGGCGGGACACCCTGAACGCGGCCACCATGCTCGGCCAGTCGAAGACCGCCGTGCAGGCCGAGATCGACGCGGCCTGCGAGTTCATCGACTTCCTGCGGTTCAATGTGCACTTCGCCCGCACCCTGCTGGCCGAGCAGCCGATGTCGTCGCCCGGGGTGTGGAACCGCTTCGACCACCGGCCGCTGGAAGGCTTCGTCTACGCGGTCACCCCGTTCAACTTCACCGCCATCGCCGGCAACCTGCCCTCGGCCCCGGCCCTGCTCGGCAACACGGTGGTGTGGAAGCCGGGCCCGACCCAGCAGTTCGCCGCGCACTTCACCATGCGTCTGTTCGAGGCGGCCGGGCTGCCCCCCGGTGTGATCAACATGGTGACCGGTCGGGGTGTGGAGGTGTCCGACGTGGTGCTGGCCGACCCCGACCTGGCCGGTATCCACTTCACCGGGTCCACCAAGGTCTTCCAGCAGCTGTGGCGCACGGTCGGGGAGAACATCGCCGGTTACCGGGGCTACCCCAGGCTGGTCGGCGAGACCGGAGGCAAGGACTTCGTGGTCGCCCACTCCAGCGCCGACGTCGACGCGCTGCACACGGCGCTGATCCGGGGTGCCTTCGAATACCAGGGGCAGAAGTGCTCGGCGGCCTCCCGGGCGTACATCCCGCGCTCGCTCTGGGAGGGCGGCGGTCTGCGCGACCGGTTGGCCGCGACCGCCGACGGGCTGGCCTACGGCGACGTCACCGACTTCCGCAACTTCGGCGGCGCGGTCATCGACGACAAGGCGTACGCCCGGCACACCGCCGCGCTGGAGCTGATCTCCTCCGACGACAGTTGCCGGATCATCGCCGGTGGCACCGCCGACGACTCGGTCGGCTGGTTCGTCCGGCCGACCGTATTCGAGTGCGACGACCTGGCACACGAGACGTTCACCACCGAGTACTTCGGCCCCATCCTCGGTGTGCACGTCTTCGACGACGCCCGGTTCGACGAGGTGGTGGCGCAGGCCGAGGCCATCGCCCCGTACGCCCTGACCGGGTCGATCTTCGCCACCGACCGCCGGGTGATCGACGCGGTGGCCGAGAAGATGCGGTACGCGGCCGGCAACTTCTACATCAACGACAAGCCGACCGGTGCCGTGGTCGGGCAGCAGCCGTTCGGTGGCGCGCGGGCCAGCGGCACCAACGACAAGGCGGGTTCCTGGCACAACCTGGTCCGGTGGATGTCCCCCCGGACGATCAAGGAGACCTTCGTCCCCCCAATCGACCACACCTACCCCCACATGGGCTGAGGTGTAAGGAAGGGCCCCTTGCTAACGCCTAGTGCATAGGAAGGGGCCCTTCCTAACGTCAACCTCTGGGACGGACGCCCGGTTGTCCAGTGGTGCCGAGGCCAGAGCTGCCGGAGGACCGTCGCGCGCCGACAGTGCACATAGGAAACCCCATCGGGTGGCGAAAAGGGGAAATCCTGGACGCCGGCCGCGCAAAGTGGCAGCGTGAGGGGCATGGCGGAATCCGGAGTGAACCCCACAGCGGCGGCCCTGCTCGGGCTGCTCCACGAGGGGCCCATGACAGGTGGCCAACTGATGGCCGCCGCCGAGCGTCGGTTGGCGCCGTACTGGTCGATGACCCGAAGCCAGGTCTACCGGGAATTGCCCGTGCTGGCCGAGCGAGGTCTCGTCCGGTTGGGCAAACCGGGGCCGCGGATGAGTCAGCCGTACGCGATCACGGCAGCCGGGAAACGGACATTCTCCCGCTGGTTGGCCGAAGATCCGGGGCGGGACACCATCCGCAACCCGATCGCCCTGCGCATCGCCTTCGGGGAACTGCACTCACCGAGCCAGCTGAAGAACCTCCAGGCCGCGGCCAACGAGTACCACACCGACGCGCTGGCCCGGGTCCGCGAGCAGGTCAAGAACGCCAAGAAGGAAGGCGACACGTACGACGCGACCGCGCTGGAGTTCGCGGTCGCCTACCACCGTGCCGCCCTGTCCTGGCTCAAGAGCGCCGCCGCCATCAGCTGATCCGAGGAAAACCGGCCCGAGCTCGCAAGCTCACTGGTCGTCCGAGCTGGGTTGTGTTGGCTCGGACTGCGGGGCTCGCAAGCTCACTGGTCGTCCGAGCTGGGTTGTTTTGGCTCGGACTGCGGGGCTCGCAAGCTCACTCCTCGTCCGAGCAGTACCCTTGTCTGTCGTGACCGCTGCCGACTTCGCCGAACAGCTCAAGGAACTCGACGCCACGCTGCGCAACATCGAGGCGGTGCTGGACCTCGATCGTCTCCGCGAGGACAAGGCCCGCCTGGAGCAGGAGGCGTCCGCCCCGGACCTCTGGGACGACCAGGCCCGTGCCCAGCAGGTGACCTCGCAGCTGTCGTACGTCAATGGCGAGATCGACAAGCTGGGCAGCCTGCGCTCCCGGCTGGACGACGCGCACGTGCTGCTGGAACTGGCCGAGGCGGAGTCCGACTCGGGGGTGCTCACCGAGGTCGAGTCGGAGATCGCCGGGCTGACCAAGGCCATCCAGGAGATGGAGGTCCGCACGCTCCTCTCCGGTGAGTACGACTCCCGGGAGGCGCTGGTTGCCATCCGGGCCGGCGCCGGTGGCGTGGACGCGGCGGACTTCGCCGAGATGCTGCTGCGGATGTACCTCCGCTGGGCCGAACGGCACGGCTACCCGACCGAGGTCTACGAGACCTCGTACGCCGAGGAAGCCGGTCTGAAGTCGGCCACCTTCGCGGTCAAGGTCCCGTACGCGTACGGCACGCTCAGCGTGGAGTCCGGCACCCACCGGTTGGTGCGGATCAGCCCCTTCGACAACCAGGGGCGGCGGCAGACCAGCTTCGCCGGGGTCGAGGTGCTGCCGGTGGTCGAGCAGACCGACCACATCGACATCCCCGAGAACGAGATGCGGATCGACGTCTACCGCTCCTCGGGCCCGGGTGGGCAGAGCGTCAACACCACCGACTCTGCGGTGCGGATCACTCACATTCCCACCGGCATCGTGGTGACCTGCCAGAACGAGAAGTCGCAGTTGCAGAACAAGGCCTCCGCGCTGCGGGTGCTCCAGGCCCGGCTGCTGGAGCGCAAGCGCCAGGAGGAGCAGGCCAAGCTGCAAGGGCTCAAGACCGACGCCGCCGGCTCCTGGGGTGACCAGATGCGGTCGTACGTGCTGCACCCCTACCAGATGGTGAAGGATCTGCGGACCGAGCAGGAGACCGGCAACCCGAGTTCGGTCTTCGACGGTGACCTCGACTCCTTTATCGAGGCGGGCATCCGGTGGCGCAAGCAGCAGCAACTAGCCGGCGACCGTGCGTGATCGATCGTGGGCGGAGCGCGCCGCTGATCTTCCCGTGACGTGCTGATTTGACGACTTCCTCCGCAACGGCGGGGCGTGGGACTTGGCACGACAGTTACACGGCGTAGACTCACCACCCGTGATTCAGCTTGAGCAAGTGACGAAGACGTACCCGAAGGCGTCGCGGCCTTCGCTCGACAACGTGTCCGTGTCGATCGACAAGGGCGAGTTCGTCTTCTTCATCGGCCCATCCGGCTCCGGCAAGTCGACGATCATCAAGATGCTGCTGCACGAGGTCACCCCCAACAAGGGGCGTGTCGTCGTCAACGGCAAGGACGTCACGTCGATGCGGTCCTGGAAGCGCCCGCATTTCCGCCGCTCGATCGGCTGCGTCTTCCAGGACTTCCGGCTGCTGCCGAACCGCACCGCGTACGAGAACGTCGCCTTCGCGCTGGAGGTGATCGGCAAGACCAAGGCGGTGGCCCGCCGGGTCGTGCCGGAGGTGCTGGAACTGGTCGGCCTCGGTGGCAAGGAGCACCGCTACCCGCACGAGCTGTCCGGTGGTGAGCAGCAGCGCGTGGCGGTGGCTCGGGCGTTCGTGAACCGTCCGCTGATCCTGTTGGCGGACGAGCCGACCGGAAACCTGGACCCGGACACCTCCATCGAGATCATGCGCCTGCTGGACCGGATCAACCGCACCGGCACCACCGTCGTGATGGTCACGCACGACTCCAACATCGTGAACCAGATGCGCCGCCGCGTCATCGAGATCGAGAGTGGCCGTATCGTTCGCGACCAGGCCCGCGGCGTCTACGGGTGACGGCCCTACCCACCGCACCCCGATCTGACGACGAACACCTCACGCCGGAGAGCCGGAGGAAATCCCGATGCGGATGAAATACGTCATGTCCGAGGTACTGGTCGGACTGTGGCGCAACGTGACCATGACCATCGCGATGATCATCACGATGGCGGTCTCGCTGACCATGCTCGGTGCCAGCGGCCTGATCTACACCAAGGTCGCCGACATGAAGCAGCTGTACTTCGAGAACATCGAGGTCTCGATCTTCCTGGACGCCGACGTGACGGACGAGCAGCGCACCGCGCTCGCTACCCAGTTGGAGTCCGACCCGCTGATCTCGCAGGCCACGTACGTCAACAAGGACGAGGCGTTCCAGCGCTTCCAGGAGATGTTCCGGGACTCGCCGGACCTGCTCAGCGCGGTCAAGGCGGATCAGCTCCCGGAGTCGTACCGGCTCAAGCTGGTCGACCCGGAGGAGTACAAGGCCGTCTCCGACCAGTACACCGCGGTCGCGGGAGTCGACCAGGTGGTCGACCAGAGCCAGGTGCTCGACAAGATCTTCAACCTCTTCACCGCCGGGCAGAACATCGCGCTGGTCGCCGCGATCGCGATGGCCATCGCCGCCCTGCTGCTGGTCGCCAACACCATCCAGGTGGCCGCGTACAGCAAGCGCCGTGAGGTCGCGGTCATGAAGCTGGTCGGTGCGTCCAACTGGTTCATCCAGGCGCCGTTCGTGCTGGAGGCGGTGGTCGCCGGTCTGATCGGCTCGATCCTGGGCCTCGGTGCCCTGATCGCGCTCAAGATATTCCTCTTCGACGGTGCGCTCAGCGCCCTGCAAGGGCTCTTCGCGCCGGTGAGTTGGGCCGAGGTGTTCCTGACCTTCCCGGTGATGGCCGGCGTCGGTGGTCTGATCAGCGCGATCACCGCCTGGGTCACGCTCCGCTTCTACCTGCGGGTCTAGTTACCCGTACCGCTTGCTCACGCTGCGCGGGGCCCTTCCACGCCGGAATAAACGGCGCGGGAGGGCCCTTGTCGTTCGGGTAGCATGATCTCCGCCTTGGGCCGGCCGAGCCGGCCAGGGGCGACGACGAAAGGGAGGTGGCGCGGCGATGCCACGGGAGAAGGGGCGTAAGGTCGTCGCCTCCAACAAGAAGGCGCGTCACGACTACGCCATCCTCGACACGTACGAGGCAGGCATGGCACTCACCGGCACCGAGGTGAAGTCGCTGCGGGCCGGGCGTGCCTCGCTGGTCGACGCGTTCGCGCAGGAGCGGGACGGCGAGATCTACCTGCACAGCATGCACATCCCCGAGTACGTGCAGGGCACCTGGACCAACCATGAGCCCCGGCGCACCCGGAAACTGCTGCTCAAGCGGCTGGAGATCGACCGGCTGATCGGCAAGCTCCGGGAGAGCGGGCTGACCCTGGTGCCGCTCCAGGTCTACTTCTCCGACGGCTGGGCCAAGGTGGAGATCGGCCTCGCCAAGGGTAAGAAGGCGTACGACAAGCGCCAGGACCTCGCCAAGCGGGACGCCGACCGGGAGATCCAGCGGGCGATGGGTCGGCGGGGTAAGGGAATTCGTGACTAATTTGTCCGGATTGTCCCGCGCGGAGCGTCGTTCCGGGCTCGGGATGAATCCGTTTGCGGCAGGCGTTACGCTTGTCGGAGCCGCCGGAAGGTCGGCGGCCTGTCGAGGGGGTGACTGGTTTCGACTTCGTACGTTGCGGCAGGGGAAGCGAGCCGAGGAAGCCGACGTCGTCTCGTGAATCGTTCGTCGGAAACCAATAAGCGCCAAGAACAATCGCGCTGACTTCGCTCTCGCCGCCTGAGGCGAGTAGCAAGTCTGTCGGCCTGGGAGCGCCTTCGACCCAGTTAGCCGGCATCAGCTAGAAGGCTGGCCAACCGGACCCGGTCGCGGGGTCCGTGCGGCGAGATCAATCAGCGACTGGGCCCGTCACACCGACTCGCTCGCGTGATCGGAGGGGCCGAGTAGAGGCACAGCGAGCTGCGCTCGGAGAAGCCCTGACAAGGCGGCGAAGGACCCGGGTTCGATTCCCGGCACCTCCACCACCACATGCGCGCCCCGGTCATCGACCGGGGCGCGCAGTCGTCTCCCGACCTGCCCCGGGCATGTCGCGCTGCGCCCACCCACCGGCTCCCCGACCGGCCGTCGCCGCCGATCGGTCGCCAACCCCCGGGTCCGCCGGGTCGCCGGGAACCGGTCGGGCCGCCGTGCCGTCAAACCGGTCATGCGCCGCATTCTCGCCCTGTTGGGCCTGCCGTTGCTGATGGTGTCCGCCGGTTGCGCCCAGGCCGGCAGCGGACCCGCCGGACCGGGTCAACCGACCGACCGTCACCAGGCGTTCGAGGACCGGGCGGAGGCGGTGGCGCAGCAGTGGCGTCCAGGTGCGGTGTGGACCACCGGCTATGTGCCGCTCCAGGAACCCACGGTGCTCGTCGGCGACCCCGAGTTCACCGAGGAGACCAAGCTCGCCTTCCAAGCCGGCTGGTACCGGCAGCAGGTGCCACTGCCATCCGGGAAGCCGGGCGACGGCACCATCGGCTTCGCCGACAAAGAACTCCGCGTGCCGTTGATCAGCGCGACCGAGGCGTACCGCCAGCTCGACCAGGGTGACCCGCCACCCTGCCCGGGCCGACCGAAGGGCCCGAGCATCCCGCCACCGGCCGACGGGCCGGACGCGCCGGTCAGCAGCGAGGCCCAGGTCTCCTGCGTTCCGCTCACCGTCACCGACGTCGAACTGGGCTCCGCGACGGTGCGCACCACCCGAGGCGAGGCGCAGGTGCCGGCGTGGCTGTTCACCGTCGAGGAGATCAACGCCGTGGTGGCCCGGGTCGCGGTGGCCGCCGACGCCATCGGTGCCCTGCCTGAACCGGTCCCGCCCACCGCGCCCGTGCCGCCGGAGCTGATCAGTGCGCAGGACATCGAATCCGTGGACGGCACGACGCTGAACTTCCGGCTCGGTGTCGGCAGCTGCGACACCGAGATCACACCACTGGTGCAGGAACACGACCATCTGGTCGTGGTCGGCGGCACCGCCGTGCGGTCCACCGGCATCTGCGACGACATGCTCAAACTGGAACCGGTCACGGTGGCGCTGCGGGCACCGCTGGGAGCCCGTCCGGTCCTGGACGTGGTCAGCGCCGCACCGCTGCGCCTCGCCGGGAACTGACCGTCGATCCGCACCGCCCCGGCATGCCGGGGCCGGTACCGCCGCGCCGCTCAGAGGATCGGCGGCACATCGGTGCGGATCGGCACCGGCAGCACCGTCGGCCCGTCGGCCCCAAGCGCCGAGGCGAGCGCCTCGCCGAGCTGGTCGGGGCTGTCGACGACGATGGTGGCGCACCCGTAGCCGCGGGCGATCGCCGTGATGTCGATGCCGGGCAGGTCCAGCCCGGGTACCCCCGAGGTCTGCTTGAACTCGGCGAACGCCTTGAGGATCGCGTACTGCTGGTTCACCGGCACGACGACGACCAGCGGCAACCGCAACTGGGCGGCGGTCCAGAGCGCCTGAACCGAGTAGTGGAACGAGCCGTCGCCGATCACCGCGACCACCGGCCGGTGTCGGCCGGTGTCCCGCTGCGCCAACGCGATGCCCACCGCCGCCGGCAGGCCGTAGCCGAGACCGCCACTGGCCATCGTGAAGTACGACCCCGGAGTGTCGAACCGCAGGCGACGGCGTAGCGCCGACAGGTTGGACGGGGATTCCTGCACCAGCACCCCGTCTGCGGGCCAGTGCCGGGCCAGCGCGGCGAAGAGGGCGTCGGCGCTGAGCGGGACCGAATCCTCCACCGGAGACGGAACGGGACGGGCGGGCGGTGGCGGCCGGTCCGCCGGTGGCATCAACTCGGCCAGCGCGGTGAGGGTGAGGCCGGCGTCGCCGAGGAGGCTGTCGCCGACCGGTGCCCGAGCCGCCTCCTCCGGATCGTCGGTGACGTGCAACAGCCGGGCACCGTCCGGCAGCGTTTCGCCGGGCACGTGCGGGTAGTACCGGAACACCGGTGCGCCGACCACCAGCACGGTGTCGTGCCCCTGGAGTTGCTCGGCAAGCGGGCCGATCGCGAAGGGCAGCACGCCCTGGAAGTGCGGGTGGTTCTCCGGGAAGGGGGTCCGTTCCGACGCGGGTGCCGACCAGACCGGGGCGACCAGTCGCTCCGCGAGGGCGACCCCGGCCGCCCAGGCGTGCGCGCGGTCCACGGCGGCACCGAACACCAGCGCCGGTGACCGGCTCGTCGCCAGTGCCGAGGCGAACTGACGCAGTCGCTCGGGATCGGGAGCGAACCGGGTGGCCACCGTGCGGACCTGCGGCGGCGGATCGGCGGGCTGCGCCCAGTCGTCCAGCGGAAGCGACAGGAAGACCGGTCCGGTCGGCGGCTGGATCGCGGTGGCGTACGCCCGCATGAGCGCCGCCGGGACGTCCTGGGCGCGGGCCGGCTCGTGGGCCCACTTGACGTACGGCTGGGGCAGTTCGGTCGGATGACGGGCGGCGAGCCGGGGTTCGAGCAGCAGCATCTCCCGGGTCTGCTGACCGGCGGTGACGATCAGCGGGGTCCGGTTGTGCCAGGCGGTGACGATGGTGCCCATGGCGTTGCCGGTGCCCGGTGCGGTGTGCAGGTTGACGTGCGCCGGGGAGCCGGTGACCTGTGCGTACCCGTCGGCCATGGCCACCGCCGACGCCTCGTGCAAGGCGAGCACGTAGCGGAAGTCGTCGGGGAAGGCATGCAGGAACGGCTCCTCGGTGGAGCCGGGGTTACCGAAGACGGTGGTCATGCCCAAGGCCCGGAGCAGGTCGTAGGTGGTGTCGCGGACCGTTGCCATCGCCTCTGAATGTATCGGGGCGACTCGGGTGTACAGGGGCGTTTCGGCACTGCCCCGGTGTCGATTCGCAGCGGCTTACCTGCGGGCTCAACCGACTCGACCGCCACCGTCGCCAGTCCGACCATTCCGAGCGCCGATCACCCGACCCGCAGACCTTCGCCTGGGTCGGGAACGCAAGCTATGGTGCCAGACATGGCGATGACAGTACGGATGTCACCGGTTGGGCACACCGCCGGAAAGTGTGACCGGTTCCGCCGTTCCGTGCACGACTGACGGGTGCGCGTGATGCAAGGAGAGGGGCAGGCGATCGGCGGGCGGGCGACGGAGTCGATGACCGGGAAGCTGCTGGTGGCGACACCGGCGCTCAAGGATCCGAACTTCGATCGTACGGTCGTGCTCCTGGTCGCACACGAGCCCGGCGGTGCGCTCGGCGTGGTGCTCAACCGGGCCACCGAGGTGCCGGTGGCGGACGTCCTACGCGACTGGGGTGACCTGGCTCGCCATCCGGCGGTGCTGTTCGAAGGCGGTCCCGTGCAGCCGGACTCCGCGATCTGTCTGGCCCGGATGCGTCCGCCGGTGCGTCGCCTCAAAGGCTTCCACCAGGTTTCCGGCGCGGTGGGCACACTCGACCTGTCGGTGGATCCCGAGCGGCTAAGAGAGAACGTGCAGGGCATCCGGGTCTTCGCCGGGTACGCGGGCTGGGGCACCGGGCAGCTGGAGCAGGAGATCGAGGACGGCTCCTGGTTCGTGCTCGACGCGCTGCCCGGTGACGCCTTCGTCGACCGACCCGACGACCTGTGGCCGATGGTGCTGCGTCGACAGGGCGGCATGATGGCCGCCGTCGCGCATTTCCCGCCGGACGTCGCGCTGAACTGAGCACCGGCCGACGGGCACCCCGCGAGATGACCATGCGGGGCGGCGTGTGTATAGTTCTTCCAGTGCCCGGGCGACCGGGTGCGAAGGCAAGGGGCCGTGGCGCAGCTGGTAGCGCACCACACTGGCAGTGTGGGGGTCAGGGGTTCGAGTCCCCTCGGCTCCACCCAAAACCGCAGGTCAGCGGCATTTTCAAGCGATGCTTGTGAATGTCGCTGGCTTCGCGTATCACCTCGTCTCACGAGGTGGAGGCTGTTGGGCCTCCTGGGATGGCCTGCCCCAGCCGTCGGGGCAGCCGCGAACCGTCCTTCTTCCGGAGCGATGTGCCTGGTGGTAGTGGCTGCGTCGGCCCGTTGGCCCGCCCGGCTCGTCGAAGTTTGCCGGGTCCGAGACCGTCAGCAAGGCACAGCACCACATCGAATCTGTGCTGGTGTGGCAACGCCTGGGTAGCCGTGAGTACCGTGTCCGATGCCGTCCTGCCGGGCTGCGGGCCGTGATCACTGCCGTTCGGTGTCGCGGTCTGAGCTGGGGGTCGGAGGTGTCGGCGAGCGGCAGCTACCAGATCCACCGGCTAGCCGGGGTACGGAGGCACGAGGCCGAGTTGGGCATCGGCATTCGGGGCATGGAGCCGGGGTGGGAACACTGGTCGGACGATGAGTGGACAGCCTGGTACGAAACGACGCCGTCTGAGCCCGATGTGATGGCGATGGCCGGTCGCTGGAGCATCGACCCGAGTGCTATCGACGACGCCACCGTGACGGCGACCGGCATCCACGGGCTACCCCCGATCGGCCTCTAACGCCCACAGTGACGATCCGGGTTGTAGGTTCTCGGTCCCCCTTGCGTACTCTGATCGGCCACGTCCGTCGAAACCAGTCCGGCCCAACGGATCTTGTTCTCACGGAGTGAGGTTCCCCTTGGGATGTGGACACCGGGTTACGCCGCGACTTGGTGGAGTGTAGTTGGTGTGAGGGTTTGTTCGTAGTCGGCGGGGCTGAGGTAGCCGAGTGCGGAGTGGCGGCGTCGGTGGTTGTAGAAGGCGATCCATCGGAACACGTCGCGGCGGGCGTCGGCCTCGGATGTCCAGCGTCGGTGGTCGACGTCGAGTTCACGCTTGCAGGTGGCGAAGAAGGCTTCGGCCAGGGCGTTGTCGTACGACGAGCCGATGCGTCCCATCGAGCGGCGGATGCCGTGCCGTTGGCAGGCGTCGGTGAAGTCGGCACTGCTGTACTGGCTGCCGCGGTCGCTGTGGAAGATCACGCCGTCAACGCGGCCGCCGCGGGCGGCGACGGCCGTGTCGAGGGCGTCGATGACCAGGCTGGTGCGCATGTGGGTGTTGATCGACCAGCCGATCAGTCGGCGGGTGGCGATGTCGATGACGGTGGCCAGATACAGCCAGCCGGCGCCGACGCGCAGGTAGGTGATGTCGCCGCACCAGCGCTGGTCGGGTGTGGTGGCGGTGAAGTCGCGGCCGAGCAGGTCCGGCGCCGGCGGGGTGGCCGGGTCCGGGATGGTGGTGCGTTTGCGGCGGCGAAGGTGCCGGCCGACGACGTCGCGTTGCCGCGTGATTCGCTCGACCCGCTTGCGGTTGACACGCACACCTTGGGCGCGTAGCTCGACGGTCACCCGAGGGGATCCGTAGGTGCCGCCGGAGTCGGCGTGAACCTGGGTGATCTGTGCGGCGAGGGCGTCCTCGGCGGCGGCGCGGGCCTGACGGGCGGGTTCGCTGCCGGTCCAGCGGTAGAACCCGGAGCGGGACACCGCCAGGACTCGGCACAGCCGCTTGACGCCGAAGGTGGCGCGGTGGGCGGAGATGAACCGGAAGCGGCTGGTCACCGATCCATCTCCTTCGCGAAATAGGCGGCTGCCTTGCGCAGCATCTCCTTCTCCTGCCGCAGCTCAGCCATCTCACGCCGCAGACGGGCGATTTCGGCGTCCTTGTCCGCCACCGACACCCCGTCACCGGAGGCAGCCGTACCCGTACCGGTCTGCCGATCCCGCTTACGAACCCAGTTCCGCAGCGTCTCGTGACTCATCCCCAGCTCACGAGCGACCTGGTTGATCGGCCGCCCCGACGAGTGCACCAGGTCGACCGCGTCACGCTGAAACTCTTCCGTGTACTTCGATGGACGCCCCAACGGGGACACCCCTTCCTCTGGACCAACGTCCAGTCTCAGGGTGTCCACGTCTCAGGGGGAAGCCCAAGGTGAGGAGGTGCCGTGATGACGGCGACACTGAACGATGTGACCGGACGGAAGAAGCGGGCTGAGCCGCCAGCCTTTCAACCTCTGTAGTCCCGGCTTGGTAGCTCGCAGGCGGCTTCCGTCGACCGGGATGCCGGATGGGCCGGCCCTGTGGCGGGGCAACTACCACCATAGTCCTGGGACACGTCGCTGGGTGTAAGAAACTCCGGGGTTTCGAACAAGTACGGGTAGACGCATCTCTGGAGGCATGGTGCCCGCCGAACATACACGCGCTGCCGTAGCAGCGGATCGACAGCGACTGACCGACCTGTTCCTTCGCCACGGGGACGCGATCTATGCATATGCCAGTCATCGGGTGACCGCTGAAGCTGCTAAGGATGTAGTGAGTGAGGTTTTTGCAGTGGCGTGGCGTCGGCTCGACTCTATACGTCCCGGAGAGGAGCGCCCATGGCTATTTGGTGTCGCACGGCGCGTTATTGCCACCGAAAAACGGCAAGTCGCTGATTGGGTCGCGCTGCACCAGCGCCTACAGGAATTCCCCGGCGAGGGCCTCGCTGACCATGCGGACGGTATCGTCGAGCAGCGCGAGGTGGTAGCTGCCCTGGGCAGACTCAGCGAGGCGGATCGCGAAGTCCTGCTGCTTCGCTACTGGTATGACTTGGCGGGACGCGATGCGGCGATCGCGGCGGGCTGCAGTCAAGCGGCTCTTGCGGTTCGCTTGCACCGAGCGAAACGTCGTTTTGCGGAAATAATTCGATTGAAGATCACCGAAAGTGGATCGACTACTCATTCGAATGCAGGTCAATCTCAAACAGGAGCAGCGCGTTGAAACTCTCGAACGATCAGGTGGAAAGGCTCCTCCGCGGGTCAAGGCCGGATCTATCAAACGGATATGCCCGCGGGACGGACGGAAAAGCAGTATTGAAAGACGTGCTGACGACAGGACAAAGATCCGCCAAGCGGCGTCGGCCCTCGCTCCGCGCCACGCTTGCAGCCACGGCGTTGGGGGTAGTGTTTGTTGGTGGGGCTACGGCGGCAATCGCCCGTTACGATGCGCCAATTGCCTCGCCCGAGTACCTGCCGGCCTCCGATTCGGCCTTTGTGTGTTCGACAGAAGGCCTTCAGAGTCAGGCGGAAACCGGCCTTGAGGAAGGAGAAGAACCAGTTGATGCGTGTCGCAGGATCTGGCGCCGAGTCTTCGATGAAGAAGCGCCGCAAAGCTTATTCTCGTGCGTGATCGGCGGGCCGACCCCTTCGACACAGGAGCCAATTCAGCCGCCGGCCGGAAAGCTAATCTATATCATAGATGGCGATAAGTTTAATAACGCTCCCGAGACCTGCGGGTCTGTCGGTCTTCAGGTGGCTCCCGTACGCCCGAGCACTTCGTCGCCGCAAGCTCCCGAGACAGGCTCCTCTTACCCTGTCCCGCCTACTCCGGCTCTTGAGAGCACTCGTGCAAGTTAGCGGACAGATCAGGCGTGCCCGGAGAAACTCTCCGGACACGCCTGATGTGCCGCTACGTTACGGCCAGTTCGGCTTCCAGGGAGAAGGAACGGGGCCGCAGACATGCACGCCGTCGATCCTGTCGTTAGCGTTCCCTCCGCCCGACTCAGCGGCGTCTAGCGCCAGATTGGCTCGCCGAGTGCCAGCAGCAACTGACAAGATTCTGTCCCAATTATTGTTGCCCACGTGGTCGTAGAAGTACGACCAGGTCCCACTACTCTGGTTGTTGTTGATGGACGAAATCTTGTCGTTCCACACACCGCCGCCCGGATAGGCGTAGTTGCCCAAGTTCCATTCCCGGCCGCACACCGTGAAGTTGAGACTGGGGTTAGTGTACTGTCGGTGCGCGTAGGCGCACATGTAAAGGCTGGGGCACGGCGGGTCTGCTTCTGCCACCCGCGCCCCGCCGTTAGCTGGCGGCAGCTGCATTATCAGCCCGGGGGCTAGTTCGATTTCCGCCGGACCAATCTGACGGGAGCCCGGCGTGCGCTTCAGGACGTCGGCGATGCCCGCCGCCAATTGCCTCTCGGTGGGCGCCACGGTTGCCGACTCCCAGTCGTAACTGTCACTCGAGGCCGGTGCGGCGATACTCGACGCGGGGGTCATGAGTAAAGTCACGCAAGCAGTCACTGAGGCTGCCGCCAGAACCCTGACCAGCCGAAATGCAGGTTTTGACAAGATAGGACCCTTCCCCGTCGATTGAACTTCGGTGACCGAGTGCAACCTGCAATTTACGGCGAGTGGTTGACTACGTCAATGTCTGTAATTTTTTCCGAAAGGAGATACTCCGACAGTCATTTGGGGGAGATTGACCCATTTGAAACAGCCAGATGAAGTAGGAGCCCGAGTGACGACAAGAGCCGCAGGTCGGCCACTTGGACCCCCAGGGCCATTGCGTGTTGGTGTAACTGCTGGTCACGGCCTCAATCAGCACGACCGTTTCAAGATCACTTTGTGAGTTCGAGGATGGCGAATGGCCTGGTCATGTGACGGCTGGCCCAGCGGGTGGCTTCGGTGATGTCAGGGCGGCCGGCCAGGCGTAGCGCGTTGATGGCGAGGTTACGCAGCGAGGCGAGGATGCGGGGTCCGGATCGGGTGCGCACGGTGGAGTGGTCTTCGCGGTAGCAGGTGTCTCGGATCCAGTGCAGGGCTTCGATGGCCCAGTGGCCTTGGACGTAGCCGGCGAGGTCGGCGGGTCCGGCCTGGTGAGGGGTGTGGCTGGCCACGCCGAGTTGAGCGACGGCGGACAGGTGCCGGCCGGTGGTGTCGGTGACGTAGCGTTCGATCAGCCAGACCTGGTTGACGTGCGGGAACGGCAGATCGGGTGGGGCGGGCAGAACCTGGATGGTGCGGCGGGTGATCCGTCCGTGTCCGGTGTCGACACTGCTGTAGGCGATCGGCGTGTCCGCCCAGGACAGCGCGTTCAGGGTGTCGAACAGTGCACGTCTGTTCTCCTTGACCGCGAACACGAATTGCCCGCCGCGCTGGCAGATGAGTTCGGCGGTGGCCTTGACCGTGTGTAACGCGTCCGCGGTGACCGTCACACCGGTCAGGTCGAGCACGTCGAGCAGGTCACGGGCCGTGGCCGGCTCGTTCGTCTTGGCTCCGGTGACCTCGGCCTGGGCAAGCACGCCCCTGGGTGCGCCGGACTCGGCCGTGCCGGACAGCGCCGCCAGCAGATGCAACTGATCACCATCGTTGCCCTTCGCCCCGCGCACCGTTTTCCCATCCAGCCGTACCTGCATCAGCGGCGGCGGCGCGCTGCCCTGCCGGTCATCCGCACCAGTGCCTGCGGCCATGCCGCGGCCCAGCCGGCCAGACGTCCCCGAGTCCAAGGCCTGCGCGTCGGCGTCGGTGCAGACCCGCCAGATCGTCGACCGCGACGGCCGACCCGCGGGCAGAGCCCCGACGCGTCGGTACGGATCCGCCACGACCACCTCCGGCACGTCGGCCACCCAACCCGACATCGCCGTGTAACCGGTCATCCCCGCCACGGTCGCCGCCGCAGCCGCGAGGACCACCGCCGCCGGATGATCCCGGCCCTGCGACGAGCGGCCGTCCGACACCTCGACCAACAGTTCCAGCAGGTCGCGACATACCTCCGCGACCGGCACATCCCCCACCGACACCGCCACCACACCGGCAGCGGGAATGACACACTGATCCAAGACGAAGCTCTGGCAGCGGCATGGCCTGGTGGAAGGATCGCTGGACGCGCGCGCATCGAGAACTTCGAGCACTGGGATTGCCGAGGAGGAGATCGATGCAGCCGCCGTACGCCTGGGACGCGATGACCCGGCGGTCGCTCCTCCGGGTGAGGGACGCGCCCTGCCGTTCAGCGATTTCCTCAAGGTGTTCCGCAGGAGGCAAGCGACCGTCAACTGGGTTGCGTGGGCAGAGCGGCAACATTTGCTCGTCCGTGGGGCAACGGTGGTGTGCCCTGAGTGCAAGGCCAAGTCCTGGCTGCCGATGGCCTCGGTCCCACCACCGGTGGTCTGCCCAGGCTGTGGACGCTCGATTGTGCAGCCCTACGAGCCGGAACTCCTCAGGTTCACCTACCGTATCGGAGAAGCCCTGCGGCGCGTCCTAGAAACGGACAGCCTGGGACACCTCCTCGCCTTGCGGTGGCTAGATCAGCTCTTCGAGCGACACGGCCTCGTCGGAGCGCATCCTGGGGTCAACTTCTTCGACGGCGACAGGAACATCGGGGAAGCCGATGTCGTCCTACTGTTCGCCGACGGGAGCCTCGTACCCGTCGAGGTGAAGCGCCGTATCGCGGGAGCGGACCAGCGTATGGCTGAGTCGCTGGACGTCTTGTCGGAAGCACTTCGGGCACCGTACGACATCGTCGCAGTCACCCAGCCGGCCCGCGACTGCCCCGAACTCCAACAGTTCGCACGTGAGCTTCCGGACCGCCCCCGGCTGCTCCTCACCGACGACCAACTCCACGCGAAGCACGCGATATTCATGCTGAACGACAACCCGTTCGCGTGGTCGCCGCAGGACGAGGAGGCGGAGAGAACCGGACAGGAGCAGTTTCTCGACCTGCTGGCCCGCGACGAACTCACCGCACCGCAGGACTGGGTGAGCGAACAACTACTGACTCGCGACTTGGCATGATTTACGCCGGGGCTTGGCTCATGAGTGCTACCAGCAGCGACAGTGACCAAGGAAGAAGCCCCACGGGGTCGATGATCTAGAGGGCAGTCCGTGATCTGCATCACCGGTGGAGGGAGAGGCGCTGGTCTTGAACTCCAACGCCTCTCCCAGGTGGAGCGCCGTGATATCTCACAACCGTCTCACGGACGGTCCGGGAAGACCCGGTATCGGTTGGCATGGCCCGGCCGATTGCCTGGCCCCTGACCTGCATCCCTGGCACGGGCTGGCACTGTCCGGCGCCCCCGGCAGCCCCGCTAGTTCACTGGCAGTGTGGGGGTCAGGGGTTCGAGTCCCCTCGGCTCCACCAGGATTGAACTGGTGATATAGAAGTGCGGCGATGATCTCTGTGGTCACCGCCGTGATCACAGAGATCCGTTACCGTGGTCCTCGCAGTCGTCGCGTGTGACCACGGGAGGCACAGACGAAGGTTCTCTGTGACCACGGGGCGAGGGAGTTTCGTAGCCCCTCGACCACGTTTGTGCATGCCTGAGGTCGAGCTGCCGGGTAGCCTTGCGTCTTGGTCGCCTCGCCGCTGGACGCATTCCGGCAAAGCCAGAGTCCTCTGCGGTTGGGCTCACTGAGGTGATCTCAGCGACGCATAGAGGTTGATTGGTGCGACACGGGCAAAGGTGTCGAGTCGGGTGCCGGGGCCCTGGATCCCGGGAAGGGCCGCACCCGCGCATGGCATCATCACCGATCAAGGTTCTGCTGCCAACTACACCCTGGGGCCACTGTTGTCCGCGCAGTCGTCGTTGAACAGCTTTGTCGAGGACTTGGCGACCCAACTCGCCGGGCACGGCTTCGAGCGCGGAGAGGATGGGCGTGTCTTCCGTCGGTCTTCGCCACGAGGGGACGTGCTCATCGTCGAGGTTCAGTTGTCCGACCACTCCAGCCGGCGGGAGAAGGCCTTTTACATCAACATCGGCCTGGTGCTGGCGCCGGAGTGGGAATGGAATCGGCAGCGAACCGGGCGGCCAGCTTCGGAGCTGCCCCGCCATTACGACGGCGGGTGGCGTCGGCGGCTTCGTTCCTCCGGGCTGTCGGGCGACGACCAGTGGCGTATCGCCGACGAGGAATCCGCAGCCCAGGTTTCCGCGCGGGTACGACAACAATTGGGCGACCTGATGCCGCAGCTTCTGTCGCTGCTCGACCGGGACGTCGTGCTGAACCAGACCCCGGACATTCTCGGTCCGGGCACCTGGCTGACCCGCGCCTGGATACTGGCTGGGGAGGGTTGCATCGACGAGTTGGAACGTCTGTTGTTCGTGGACAGACCGGCCCGTACCCATGACTCGGTGCCGGTCCGCATGGTGTGGAGCTATGCCACCGGCCGAGCTTGCTCAGCTTGACTGCCCGGTTTCACTTCCGACTGACGTCCATGTGGTGTGCGGGTCAGTACCTGTAGGCCCGCGTTGACCCGAAGCGCTCGCCGGGCTGCCTGATCTACGCGCCGTCCCCTGCTCCTCCCGGCGTCAGCCTCTCGCTGCGGCGGCCGCGTGCAGCGCGCGGCAGACCGGCGGGGGTGTCCAGCGGCGCCCGCCCCGGCAGCCCGCCGCGAGCGCACCCACCGCCACGATCGTGCCGGCTAGGCCAGCCACCGCGATTCCGGCGGCCCGGCCCCCGGCTAGTTGCTGGACCAGCACGAATACGCCCATGACGACGACGAACCAGCCGAACGCAGTGCGGAGTACGGCCTCGGCGACGCGCCCGGCGAACCGGCCGCCGACGAGGCTGCCGACGACGGCAGCGGTGGTCACCGCGGCCGCGAGGCTCCAGTCGATGCTGACGCTGGGCAGGTAGCCGGCCAGGCCGGCGATGGACTTCATCGCGATGACCACCAGCGAGGTGCCGACAGCCACGGGCATGGGCAGGCCGCCGAGCAGGGCGAGTGCGGGCACCACCAGGAAGCCGCCACCGGCTCCGACGAGCCCGGTGACCAGGCCGACAACGGTGCCGTCCAGCACGACGCGCAGCAGCGGGAGTTCGGGGGACGTGGGTGCGTCGGGAACGTCGCGGCGGCCCCGGATCATCGCGGCCGCCGTGGCGAGCATCATCAGCGCGAAGCCGGTGAGCAGGACCGCTGCCGGGACGAACGCGGCGAGTCGGCCGCCGACGTACGCGCCGGTCATACCGGCGACGCCGAAGATCAGGCCGGTGCGCCAGCGGATCCGGCCGGCCCGAGCGTAGGGCAGCGCACCGACGGCGCTGGTCACGCCGACGACCAGCAGCGAGGTGGCGATCGCTTCCTTCGCCGGTAGGTCGGCGACGTAGACCAGCAGTGGTACGGCGAGGATCGAGCCGCCGCCGCCGAGCAGGCCGAGGCTGATCCCGATGAGGACGGCCAGCCCGAGGGTCAGCGCGAGGCTGCCGGTCACGCCGGCCGTCCGGTGGGCGAGCCGTCGCGCAGTTGGCCGACGATGGTGTCCAGGTCGCAGCCGGCGCCCCGGTTGTACGGGAGCCTGCTGAGCAGCATCCCCATCGCGCAGGTGTTGGTGAACGCGGCGAAGGTGAGGCCGGTGCCGATGAACGCGGCTACCCACTTCAGCCCGGGTACGAACACCGAGGCCAGGATGCTGACCAGCACGATCGAGCCGGCGACCAGGCGGACCTGCCGCTCCAGGTCCCAGCGTGGGGTGCCCTGCTTGATCGGGGCGTTGGCACCCTGCCAGGCCAGCATGCCACCGTTGAGGATCTTGAGGTTGGGTAGCCCGGCTCCGGCGAGCGCCTGCTCGGCCTGCGTAGCGCGGGCGCCAGAGCGGCAGATCAGCACCACGTCCTCGTCGAGGTGGTTGCGCAGTTCCTCGCGGTGCTCCCTGAGCAGGTCGAGCGGCACGTTGTAGGCACCGGGAATGTGCGAGGTCTCGAACTCCGCCGGGGTGCGTACGTCCAGCAGGCGCGGGGCGCGACCGGAGTCGATCAGCTCCCGCAGGGTGGCGGCGTCGAGGGTGGCGGGGCGGGAGGTCTCGGAGGTGGTCATGTTCTCCTCGTTCAGGATTACCGGTGGGGACGGGTTCGGGGACCGGCCGCTCTCCGGTGAGGCGCGGTCCGGTCGGCGACCGGTGGGCGCTCAGGGACGGTCGGGAGCCGGTTCGGCCATGGCGACGCCGGCTGCTTCGGCCTTGTCGAACCGGTCGTCGATTGCGACGACGTCGCGGCCGGCGTTCGCCAGCAGCGAGGCGGCGGCGGTGGCCCGGTAGCCGGAGCCACAGTGCACCCAGACCGTGCCGGCGGGCACGTCGGCGAGGCGCTTCGGCAGGTCGGGTAGCGGGATGTGTACCGCGCCGTCGAGGTGGCCGGCGGTCCACTCGTTGGTCATCCGCACGTCGAGGACGACGTCCGGGGCGGGCAGCCCGGCGGGGGTGGCCCCGGCTCGGGCGGCGGCCAGCGCGGAGAAGTCGGCCATCCGCAGCTCGCGCAGTTGCCCGCGGTCGGTCGCCCACTGCCCGGCCTCGCCGGTGGCTTGGGCGGCGGGTCGGTCGATGCCGATGCGTACCAGCTCGCGCTGGGCGTCGGCGACCTGCGCGGGCGTCTCGGCCAGCAGGGTGATCGGCACCCCCCAGTCGACGAGCCAGCCGAGCCAGGTGGACATCGGTCCGTCGAGGCCGAGGCTGACGGTGCCGGCCAGGTGCGAGGCCGCGTACGCCTTGCGGTGTCGCAGGTCGACGACCCACTGCCCAGCGGCGATGCGCTGCCGCAGTTCGGCGGCGTCGGCGCGGCTCACCGGGGTGAGGTCGACCGGCGCGGGTCCGGCGGCGTTTGCCACGCCCATGTGGGCGTAGTACGCCGGGTAGGCGTCGAGGCCGGCCAGCGTCTCGGTCACGAAGTCGTCGGTGGCCAGCCGCAGCACCGGGTTGATTTGCTTCTCCCGTCCGATGGTCGACTCGGGCGCGTCGGACTGGCTGGCCGAGCAGAAGCTGCCGAACCCGTGGGTGGGCCACACCTCGGCGCCGTCGGGCAGCAGGTCCGCCAGCCGCTTGGCCGAGGCGTGCTGGTGGTGGGCGAGGTCGTGGGCGTGCTGCTTGCCGAGCAGGTCGGTCCGACCGGTGGTGCCGAACAGCAGTGAGCCGCCGGTGAAGACGCCGGCCGGGTACCAGCCGCCGTCGGTGGCCTCGTCGAGGATGTACGACAGGTGGTGGAAGGTGTGCCCTGGCGTCGCGACGACCCGCAGGCGAAGGGAGTCGGAGACGGGAACTGTGTCTCCGTCGGTGACCGCCACCCGGTCGAAGTCGACCTCGTCGGCGGCCGCCACCAGGTATTCGGCACCGGTGAGTCGGGCCAGTTCCAGCCCGCCGGAGACGTAGTCGTTGTGGATGTGCGTCTCGGCCACGTGGGTGATCCGGACGCCCTTCTCGCCAGCGAGGTACAGGATCCGGTCGATGTCCCGCTGCGGGTCGACCACGACGGCCACCTCGCCGTCGTCCGCGAGATAGCTGCGGTCGCCGAGCGACGAGGTCGCGATGACGGACACCTGGACGGTCATGGTCATTCTCCTTGTCTGTGTGTATACCCCGGGGGGTATGTGGAGGGCAGACGTCCGCCCGGCTGACGGGCACGTGCGGACTACCCGCTCCCGGCGCGGTCACGCCGGGAGCGGTCGGCTCCTGGTGGGGCGGCGCCTTCTCGTCTCGGCTCGACGACGATGCGCTGCGGGGTCAGGACAGGGCGAGGAACAGCTTCTCCAGCTCCTCCTCGGTCATTTCGGGCTGCTCGCCCCGCTCTCGGGCGAGGTTGCAGTGGCGCATGCCCGAGGCGATCAGCTTGTAGCCGGCGCGGTCCACCGCCTTCGACACGGCGGCCAGCTGGGTCAGCGTCTCGCGGCAGTCCTGCCCGGTCTCGATCATCTCGATCACGGCGTTCAACTGGCCGCGGGCCCGCTTGAGCCGGGTCAGCGCGTCAGCCGTCATCTCGGGTCGCAACTTCACCTGTCCACCTCCGTCTCCGAACATACCCCTGGGGGTATGGGATCGTCCACTGCCGTTCGGAGCGTCCGAGGCGGGCGCTTCCGCCCTCGAAGCCGCGGTTGCAACGCGTGGCCGCTGGGGAAGGGGACGCTGTTGTCCGCGCAGTCGTCGTTCGACGGCTTTGTCGAGGACTCGGCGATCCAGCTCGCCGAGCACGGCTCGCGCAGGTACGGAGCTTCCCCAGCTCGCCGTCACTGACGACTGACGCCCATGTGGTGCAGGACGTTGCGGGTCAGTGCCTGTAGGCCCGCGTCGATCGCGAGGGCGCCCGGGTAGTTCGTGGAGCCGGCGTTGAACACCCGACCGCCCGTCCGGCGTTCCCAGTAGATGAGGTCGGCGCCGTGACCGGGGTCGGCTCCCCAGTGCGCGACGAAGCGGGGGCCGTGGTCGGCGTGCGCGAGGACGGTCAGTCCGTCGGGGCCCGGTGTCGGCATGCCCTGCACCTCGGGTAGGCCGTCGACCTCGTAGCCGCTCACGGCCGGGCCGTCGTGTGACCTGGTCCCGATCAGGTTTCCGGGCTCGGTTGGCACCAGCTGCGGTTCGTGGAACAGGAAGTGATCGGGTGCGGTGACCGTGAACGGTGCGAACGCGGTCCGGTCCCCGCTGTCGATCCAGCCCAGCGTCTCCAGACCCAGCAGCTCGCTCGGCGGCTGCCCGAGGTGGGACCACTTGCCGCCGGGACGGCCGTCGGTGTGCCAGCGCTCACCCCACTCGTCCGGCGGCAGCCAGGCCACCCCGGTTCCCTCGCCGGGGTGCGTCGTCTTGCGGGTTTCGATGACCTTCGTCTGCCGGTCGTAACTGACGCGCCAGAAGGCGGTGTTGCCGCTGAGGCACACCACGTTGCCGCCGCCGCGCAGGTACGCCTCGACCTTGTCCCGCATGTCCTGCGTCCAGTACTCGTTGTGGCCCACGATCATCAGGGCGGCGAAGCGCTCCAGCAGGCCGGGGTCGGCGTCGAGTTCCGCGTCGGTGACGCACTCGTAGGCGTAGCCCTCGCGCGCCAACCAGGACTCCGCGTGCCGCTCCGGTCGGACCAGGTGCTGGTGGACGGTGGCGTCGCGCAGGTGGCTGCGGTGCACGAAGGGCTGCACCCGTGGCAGTGGCATCCTCAATCCCAGGTTGAAGAACAGCCGGCCGCTGATGTTACGGGTATAGGCGGAGGACATGAGGCCCGGGAGGTTGATCCCGTCGACGGAGCGCCGCGCGTAAGCGGCCCAGGTGAAGGTGGCGTACAACAGCGCGACGGAGCGCGGCCGACGGGGTTGCGGGCGCACCACGACGAAAGGCAACTCCAGCGGATCGTCGTCGGCACCGACCAGGGTCACCCGTACGTGGTAGGTCCCGCTGTCCGCGTCCTGCGGCACCACGATCTCGGCCGCCGCGGGCCATCCGCAGTCGACGAGGTCGTCGGAGGAGAAGCGGACACAGCCGCCCCGGGTCGGGTCGGTGTCCGGGTCGTAGCCCGGTCGGCCGATGGCTCGGGAGGCGGGCGGACCCGGGATGTTCAGCGTGGGGGTGTTGACCAGGGTCAGGTGCCGGTCGTTGCCGCTGACGTCCACCGCGGTCGTGCCCGACCGTTCCCGTAGCGGCCAGTGGGCCAGCAGCGCGTCCGTGGCCACCGGCACGGTCGGCGACATCGCCCGGTCCTCGGTGAGCGTGACCACCTCGTGCCGGGTCAGCGTGCGGGAGAAGAGAGCCACGCTGCTCACGTCGCCGTCCAGCAGATGGTCGACGAGGCCGCTCTGTGCCGCAGCGGCGACGCGCAGCGTGCCGCCCGTCGAGGCGCCCACCGCCGCCGAACCCTCGGCCGCGACGGTGCCGTCGACCCACAGCTGCACCCGTTCGCCGTCGACGGTGAAAGCGAGGTGGACCCACTCTCCGAGCCGGCCCAGCAGGGACGAGCCGGCGAACGTCCAGTTCACCCGGTCGTGGTGCCCGCCGTCGCCGATGTAGCAGCCCGGATGCCCGTCGGCGTCGACGCCGATCGCCCAGCCGCACCGGTCGGGGTAGTCCAGGTCGCTGACGACCGCCGCCCAACTGGACGTCTCCACCGTGGCGGGCAGGTGCCACACACGGACCCAGGCGGAGACCGTCGAGGGACGCTCGGTGGGGCTGTTTGCGGCGACACCGTACGAGCCGGGGTACACGTCGTGCCGGTTGGCCGAGGTCGACGCGGCACGTCCCAGCCAGGTCACCTCGACCCGGTCGGCCGCGTCGTCCGGCTCGGGTAGCAGCAACGCGTCGCGTCCCAGGCGGCCCACGGCGATCTCGTGCGCCGCCGGAGCAGAGAGATGCACCCGAAGCGTCTCGCCCGGGCGTACGCCCAGCGGATCGACGTAGCCCATGAGACTGGCGATCCGGACGGGACGGTGTGCGGGTGCCCGGTGTCCCCTCGGGTCACCGAGGCGCACCTTCCACCCGTTGGTGGGTGCTGCCTGTCGCGCATCTGTTGGCACGGGGTCTCCTGGTCGACGGTGGCGCGGCGGTGGTGGTCGCGCCGCTGATGCGGTGCCGGCCGACCAAAGCGATGGGTGACCAAAGGCCGCTCGTTATCGCGATTTTATTGGACATTGTCCACCGGTTTATCACGGAAAGCGATTAGCGCATTGCGCCGAGTAGTCTTTCGTCTTTGTGTTGTCCCCGATATATGTGACAGGGCGGAAGTGACACCCTTCTCGGTGCGGGGCGGTAGTCGACCCGAAACCTTGCTGTCGGTATCGCGGAAATCACGTACAGGTATCTCCGGCATTCGGGCAATATCACTGAGCATCCAACGGAACTTCTCAAAGTAGGGCTGCGGGGGCTTTCGTCGTAGCGCTCACTGAGTGAATTGCTGCGTTGTCGGGGTGTGACCACGGGGTGTCTGAGTATCCCGATTAATCACTGTCAAATGCCACTATCGCCGATTTTTCGCTTAGTGGGGGCGGGTAGTCTTCGCGCGCGGCACCGAATGCCCGATTGGTCGGAAACCGTGCTGTATCGCAGGTGGAGGCCACACTCGGTCCTGTCGTGACGAGGTGGCTACTCTCCGAAACATTGCTGGTCTCGAATGGACCTACCCGGGTGTAGGCCGTCTGGCCTGGACATTCGCGTCCAGCCATGGCTGAAACATTGTCGTCATATGTAAGACACACATTGCACATGTGTTTTTCACGAGTGGCATGTGAGTAAAGCAGATCGGCGTTGTCGGCGAGTGCGAAAACTGCCTGCTCAAGAGCGGTTTCGGGCAGTGGGGTTGCATTGCCCGTGCCCTTGTGGGTCGTCGGAATCCTCGCCGGGGTATTGGTCCATGCGGCGGCAGAAGGTAATCCCTCTTAAGCGTGTCCGGAGGGTGAACATGTCGTTCTGTAAGGACGACGAAGTGGCGCATGTCACTGCGACCGAAGCTTTCATGGGCGTCGGTCTGGTGTGCGCGTATATACCCGAAACGATCTGGGGGTGAGCAATGGTAACAGGATGATGTAGTAGCCTTTCAGCCCTGTATCCGCTCGCAATGAGCTTGTACGCTCCTCCTGTCGTAACGGGAGGCCCCCGCACTAGCTGCCGTTTTGGATGAAAGTGCTGGTCGGGGGCTGTTTGGCGCACTATCGGGACACACGGGGGTGGTCCATTGGTCTGTCCGTATTGACCTGTATCGCGGCGGCTGCGTAGCTCATGAGAAACGCATGGGTGCGGCGGTCGTGAAAAATGCATGGATCCGGTAGCCAAATTGGTGGAACCGGCCCTGTAGTCACCCCTTCGGTCACTTAACGAAAAGGTTAAGCGTATGCACGACGCCTCTGCACACGCCTCGCACGCACCCGCCTCCGATGTCCCGACACAGGTTTCGAACGGAACGCCACCCCCGGTGCTATCAGGCGCTGCTGATCCGGCCCGTGCCGCCGACGAGCTGTACCGCCGGCTCGTCAGCACGCAACCAGGTCGGCAGCGGCGGAAGCTCATGACCTCGTTCCTGGTGGGCCAGGTGGCTGAGATCGCCGGCCTCGCCCCTACCGATATCGACGAGACGCGGCCGTTCGCGGAACTCGGCCTCACCTCCCAGTCCATCGCCGAGCTGGCGGAACGCCTGCGGGTGGCGACCGGGGCGGAGCTGTCGGCGACGGCCGGCTGGCGCTACCCGTCCATCGCCGCTCTGGGTGACCACGTGGCGGAGCTGATGGGCGTCCAGCTGGATCGCGCGACAGAGAGCGTCGGGCAGAAATGAGCGCGCCCCAGCGAACGGACATCGCGGTAGTCGGTGTGAGCTGCCGGTTCCCGGGCAACGTCCGGGGCCCGGAACAGTTCTGGGAGTTCCTCCGGACGGCGGGGGACGGCATCACTGAGGTTCCACCGGACCGCTGGGACATCGACGAGTTCTACTCGCCGGAATCCCAGGTCCCCGGCCGGATCAGCAGCCGCTGGGGTGGGTACCTGGACCGGGTCGACGTCTTCGACCACGAGTTCTTCTCCATCGCTGAGCGCGAAGCCCAGATGATGGATCCGCAGCACCGGATCTTCCTGGAGTCGGCGTGGGAGGCGTTCCAGGACGCGTCGGTCGATCCGACGACCCTGGCCGGCTCCCGGACCGGCATCGTGCTCGCGATGACCGGCATCGAGTACGCCACCGAGGTCTTCAGCGACCTGAACCGGATCTCCGCGTACTCGGCTCTGGGAACGCTGCCCAGCATGGCCGTCGGCCGGCTGGCCTACATGCTCGACCTGCACGGCCCCGCCACGGTCCTGGACGCCGCGTGCGCCTCGGGGCTGGTGGCCGTCCACCGGGCCTGCCGCGACCTCCAGACCCACGACGCGGACATGATGGTCTGCGGGGCCGTCAACCTGCTGCTCGGCCCCGAGGCGAGCATCGCCCTGTCGCAGCTCAACGAGTCCTTCGTGGGTGACGGGCGGATCAAGGCGTTCGACAAGGACGCCGACGGCTTCGTCCGGGGTGAGGGCTGTGGCGTCCTGGTGCTCAAGCGCCTGGAGGATGCGGTCCGCGACGGTGACCCGATCCGGGCGGTGATCGCGGGCTCGGCCGTCAACCAGGACGGCAGGGGCGCCGGGCTCACCGCTCCCAACGGCGCCGCGCACCGCGACCTGATCCGCCGCGCGCTCGACGACGCCGGGTTGGCACCGAGCGACATCGGCCTGATCGAGGCCCACGGGACCGGCACCAAGCTGGGTGACCCCATCGAGGCCCAGGCCCTTACCGAGGTGTTCGCGGGCGACGGCGGGCCGGATCTCCTCCTGGGATCGGTCAAGTCCAACTTCGGGCACCTGGAGACCGCCGCCGGTATGGCCGGCCTGATCAAGGTCATCCTCGCCGTCGAGAAGGGGTTGGTCCCGCCGACCTGCAACTTCTCCGAGCTGAACCCGCGCATCGACTTCTCCGGCAGCCCGCTGCGGGTCGTCACCCAGGTCGAGCAGTGGCCGGACCGGCCCGCCGGGCGGGTCGCCGGGGTGAACAGCTTCGGCCTCAACGGCACCAACGCCCACGTCATCGTCCGGGAGGCACCGCCGCGCGTGCGCCGTGCGCCCGCCGAGCAGCGTCCGGTCGCCACGCTGGTGCTGTCGGCGAAGACGCCACGGGCGCTGACCAAGACCGCCCGACGTCACCAGGTCTGGCTCCGCGACGACCTCCCGCTCGACACGCAGTGCGCCGCCGCCACCGTCGGGCGCACGCACTTCCGGCACCGCCTGGCCGTGTCCGGTCGAGACGTCCAAGAGGTACGCCGAGCGCTGGCCGAGTACGTGCGGGGTGACTCGCCCGGCCGGCTGCTTGTCGGCCAGGCGGCGAAGGACCCGGAGGTGGCCTTCCTCTTCAGCGGTGCCGGCACCTACTACGACGGTGCCGCCGCCGGGCTGTTGCAGCAGGTGGAGGCGTTCCGTGCCGCGGTCGCCGAGGTCGACGCCGTGACGAGGAAGCTGGCCGGCTGGTCCGTGCTCGAAGCGCTCGAACGGCCCGCGACGGTGGACGACCCGAACGCGCGGACGGAGCACCAGACGCTGCGCCTGTTCGCCATCGAGTACGCCCTGGCCACCACCTGGCGGTCCTGGGGTGTGGAACCGGCGGCGCTGATCGGGCACTCCCTGGGCGAGTACGTCGCCGCGACGTTCGCCGGTGTGCTGGATCTGGAGCAGGGGATCGGGCTGGTCCTGGAACGCTCGCGCCTGCTCGACGGCCTCGACGCACCGGGCGTGATGGCCGGCGTGTTCGCCGCCGAGGCGGAGGTGACGTCGATCCTCCGCTCGCACCCGAAGACCGCCGACGTCGTCATCTCCGCGGTCAACGCCGCTACCCAGGTGACGCTCTCCGGCGATCCGGAGGGCGTCGAGCAGGCCACACGCATGTTGCGCGAGGCCGGCTTCGAGGTCCGTCCGGTCGACGCGAACCGGTCGGGTCACAGCCCACTGGTCGAGCCGATCCTCGCCCCGCTGCGCGACTACTGCCGAGGGCTGGAGATGGCACCCCCGGCGATTCCGCTGGTCTCCAACGTCACCGGCCGACCCATGCCGTGGGACCAGGCGCCGGACCCGGACTACTGGTGTCGCCACACCCGTTCCCCGGTGCGGTTCGCCGACGGTGTGTCCTACCTGGCCGAGTTGGGGATCTCCACGTTCATCGAGGTGGGCCCCGGTGCCGAGCTGCTCGGTATGGCGCTGGGCAACTTCGCCGCCGGCGACGACGTCCTCATGGTGCCGAGCCTTCGCCGCCGCCAGGACGACCTGGGGGCGATCAGTACCGCGCTGACCCGGCTGTACGTCCGTGGCGTGAACATCGACTGGTCCGCGTTCTACCGCGGCGTCGACCACCACGGTGTCACCGCGCCGACCTACCCGTTCGAGCCGGTGAGGTGCTGGCACGGCATCGACTCGGCGGCCCGGCGCACGCGGACGGACAGCGTCGCCGACCAGGTCGACAGCCCCCGCGTGGACGACGGCCCGGTCGACGTCCCGAGTGGCGAGACGGCAGCGGCGGTCTTCGCGGTCACCCGCGAGGAACTGGCCAGCCGGTCGCCGAGGGAGGCGAAGGACCTGCTGGTGCAGCAGCTCACCGCAGCGCTGACCACCGCCATGGGCTTCTCCAACACGGAGATCGACCCCGACGTCACGCTCACCGAGCAGGGCGTCGACTCGCTGATGGCGATCGAGCTGCACAACGCCGTCCAGGGTGCGCTGGCAGTCGACCTCACCATGACCGACTTCCTCCGGGACGCCACGGTCAGCGGCCTGGCGTCGACCATCCTCGCCAGGATCGAACAGTCACGGACGGACGAGCCGGCCCAGAGTCCGATCGCCGTCATCGACCGCCGTCAGCTCATGGCAGAGCAGCTGCTCAGCCGGTTGAGCACTGAGGAAAACGGGACGAGCGCATGACGCAGGACTTCGACGAGCGCCTGGCCCGGTTGACGCCGGAGCAGCGTGCGCGCTTCGAGCAGTTGTTGGCCGAGCAGGACCAGAGCGTCAGTTTCCCGCTCTCCGTCCTGCAGGAGGGCATGTGGTTCCTTGAGCAGCTCCAGCCGGGCAACCCCGCGTACATCGGGGTCTCGGCGGTGGAGATCGCGGGACACCGCCTGGACGTGGGTGTCCTGGAGCGGGCCTTCGAACAGGTGGCGCGGGTCCACGAGGTGACCCGGACGACGTTCACCGTCCAGGACGGCCGTCCGGTCCAGGTGGTGTCGGCACCGGCGAAGGTGTCGATACCCGAGATCGACATGCCGGGTGCCGACGACCGGGCGGTCGCCGAGCGGGCGTGGCAGGCCGTGGCGGCGGAGGGCTTCGACATCCAGGTGTCGCCGCCGCTGCGCTTCGCGGTCATCCACACCAGCCCACAGCGGTCCGTGCTCGCTGCCGCCGCGCACCACCTGATCTTCGACCGGCAGGCGTTCGGGATTCTGCTCGGGATCCTGTCCGACGCCTACCTGGCCCTGCTCGACGGCAAGCCCGCCGAGGTCGCCGCGCCGCGCATCCAGTACGGCGACTTCGCCGCCTGGCAGCAGCAACAGCGGGCCGGTGGCGCGTGGGCCAAGGAACTCGCCTACTGGCGTCGGGAACTCCAGGGCGCACCCGCGTCGCTCGACCTGCCGGTCGACCGGCCCCGTCCGCTGGTGCAGGGGATGCGGGGTGAGCAGGTCCCGGTCACCCTGAGCGCGCAGCTCATGGAGGGGATCGCCACGCGGGCCCGGGAGACCGGCGCCACCCCGTACATGGTGCTGCTGACCGCCTTCATGATCGTCCTTCGTGGTTGGAGCGGGCAGGAGGACCTCGTCGTCGGCTCACCGGCGTCGAGCCGCGACCGGCCCGAACTCGGCGACCTGCTGGGCTACTTCATCAACGTGCTGCCGATCCGCGCCGGGATCCGTCACGACGACAGCGTCCGTACCGTCATCGGCGACGTCCGTCGGGCCTGCCTGGGTGCCTACGAGTACCACGACGTGCCGTTCGACCTGGTGGTGGCGGACCTCAACATCGCGCGTGACCTGAGCCGGCCGCCGGTGTTCCAGGCGAGCTTCACCTACGGCCGCGAACCCGTGCCGGGCAACGGCTTCGGGGGACAGCTGCGTCGCCTGGAGACGCCCAGCGAGGGATCCCGGTTCGACCTCGAGATCCAGGCGTTCCACCATGACGCCGAGCTCGAGGGCTGGCTCGAGTACGACCGGGACCTCTTCGACCGGGCGACGATGGAGCGGCTCGTCCGCCACTTCCGCAACGTCTGCGCGGAGATCGTGGCCGACATCGACCGGCCGGTCGGCGAGATCGACCTGATCGACGCGCAGGAGCGCCACCAGTTGGTGGCGGAGTTCAACTCCACCGACACCGCGTGGCCGGAGCGTCCCCGCTGGGTGGACGAGTGCTTCGCCGACCGCGTCGTCGACCAGCCGGGTCAGCCGGCGGTGGTGTTCGGGACGGAGCAGCTCACCTACGCACAGCTCGACGAGCGGTCCAACCGGCTCGCCCACGCGTTGATCGCCGCCGGGGTGGGCCGGGACCGGATCGTCGCCCTCGCCCTGCCGCGCAGCATCGACCTCGTCGTGGCGGTGCTGGCTGTGATCAAGGCGGGGGGCGCCTACCTCCCGCTCGACCTGGACTATCCGTCGGCCCGCATCGCGGGGATCGTGGACGGGGCACGTCCGGTCGTCCTGCTCACGCAGTCGGCGCAGGCGTCCCGACTGACCGATCTCGACGTCCCGGTCTGGGCCCTGGACACCGAGGTCGACCGGCTCGCGGCCATGCCGACGGCCCGCCCGGAGGTGACCCACACCCCGGACGACGCCGCCTACGTCATCTACACCTCCGGATCGACGGGCCAGCCCAAGGGCGTGATCAATACGCATCGCGGGTTGAGCAACCGCCTCTGGTGGATGCAGCAGGCGATGCCGATCGGCACCTCGGACCGGGTCATGCAGAAGACCCCGTACACCTTCGACGTGTCGGTCTGGGAATTCCTGTGGCCGCTCATGACGGGTGCCGCGATCGTCGTGGCGGCACCCGACGGGCACCGCGACCCGGAGTACCTCGCGTCCGAGATCCGGCGGACCGGGGTCACCACGCTCCACTTCGTACCGTCGATGCTCCGGGCCTTCCTCGACTCGGTGGGCGAGGTGCCCGCGTCGGTCCGCCGGGTGGTCTGTAGTGGGGAGGCGCTGAGCGCCAGCCTGCGCGACCGGGTACTCGACTCGTCCGACGCCGACCTCTACAACCTGTACGGGCCGACCGAGGCGGCCATCGACGTCACCTGGTGGGACTGCCGACGGGAACCGCGTACTCCGGTGGTCCCGATCGGCAGGCCGATCGCGAACACCCAGGTGCACCTGCTCGACGAGCAGGGACGGCTGGTGCCGTTGGGGGCGCGCGGGGAGATCTGCCTCGGCGGCGACAACCTGGCGCGCGGATACCTCGGCCGCCCCGACCTGACCGCCGAACGCTTCGTCGAGAACACCGTCGACCCGGCTCGCAGCCCCCGGCTCTACCGGACCGGGGACCTCGGTCGCCGACGTGCCGACGGTGTCATCGAATACCTGGGTCGCCTCGACGACCAGGTCAAGCTACGCGGTCAGCGCATCGAACTGGGCGAGATCGAGTCCGTCGCGCTGCGGCACCCGGCCGTGTCCGCGGCAGTCGTGGTCATGCGCGAGGTCCGGCCCGGGGACGAGCGGCTCATCGCGTACCTGGTCGCCGCCGCCGGAGCCGACGCCGACACCGAAGCGGTCCGCGACCACCTGCGTACGCACCTGCCCGACTACATGGTCCCGGCGCACACCGTCTGGTTGGACGCGATACCGCTCAACCGCAGCGGTAAGGCCGACCGGAAGGCGTTGCCCGACCCGGTCCTGACCCGGGAACCGGGCCGCGACTACGTGCCGCCGGCCGACGACCTGGAGGAGCGGATCGCGGCGCTGTGGGTCGACGTCCTCGGCGTCGACCAGGTGGGACGCGACGACAACTTCTTCGACCTCGGCGGTCATTCGCTGCTTCTCACCAAATTGCGCGATCGGCTGGCCGCCGACCTCGGTCACGAGGTGAGCCTCGTGGACCTGTTCCAGAACCCGACCGTCGCCTCCCTCGCCCGCCTCCTGGCGGGTGGCGGGGACGACGCGCCCGTCGCGGTCGCGGACCGCGCGGTCGACCGCGCCGCGAAGCGCCGCGGTTCCCTCGCCTCTCGTCGCGCGTCCGCGGCGCGACGGTCCGCCGCCTCCAGCACACGAGAAGGTTCATGAAATATGTCCCAGGACACAGATCTCCCACGCGTAGCAGTCATCGGCTTGGCCGGTCGGTTTCCGGGTGCGAACGACATCGACGACTTCTGGCGCGGTGTCGTCACCGGCCGGGACTGCCTGACGAGGTTCGACCACGAGTCGGCCGCCGAGCCGGGGCAGGTCCCGGTCAAGGGTGTGCTGGAAGGGGCGGATCTGTTCGACGCGGGACTGTTCGGTTTCAGCCCGAGAGAGGCTGAGGTCCTCGACCCGCAGCAGCGGATCTTCCTGGAGTGCTCGTTCGCGGCGCTCGACGACGCCGGCATCGTCCCCGCCTCCTTCGACGGCCGGGTCGGTGTGTTCGGCGGCTCCTCGCTGAACACGTACCTCATGAACAACGTGCTGCCGGACACCACGGCGATGTCCTCGCTGGGCCCGTACCAGGTGATGCAGGCCAGCGACAAGGACTTCCTCTGCACCCGCGTCGCCTACAAGCTCGGGCTCACCGGACCGGCCATGACGGTCCAGACCGCCTGCTCGACGTCGCTGACCGCGGTCCACCTGGCCTGCCAGAGCCTGCTGGCCGGTGAGTGCGACGCGGCGCTGGCCGGAGGCGTGAGCATCGGTGCGCCGCTGGAGCAGGGCTACCCGTACCAGGAGGGCGGCATCGCCAGCCCGGACGGGACGTGTCGGCCGTTCGACGCCGAGGCCAACGGGACCGTGCCCGGCAACGGTGTCGGCGTCGTGGTGCTGCGCCGCCTGGAAGACGCGATCGAGGACGGCGACACCATCCTCGCCGTGATCCGAGGGACGGCGGTCAACAACGACGGTGGACACAAGGCCGGCTACACCGCGCCGAGTGTCGACGGTCAGGCGTCGGTGATCCGGGAGGCCCTCGCCGTCGCCGGGGTCGGTCCGGAGGAGATCGATTACCTGGAGGCGCACGGCACCGCTACCGATCTGGGCGACATGATCGAGGTCGCGGCCCTGCGTCAGGTGTTCGGCGAGACGTCGGCCACCCCGCGGGTGCTCGGGGCCGTCAAGGGCAACGTCGGCCACCTGGACGCCGCCGCCGGGATCTGCGGCTTCATCAAGACCGTCCTGTCGCTGGTCAACGAGTGCCACGCTCCCACCGCCCACTTCACCTCGCCGAACCCCCGGCTCGCGCTGGACACCAGCGGGTTCGAGGTGCTGAGTGAAGCCCGGCCCTGGCCGCGCGGCAGCCGGCCACGCATCGCCGGGGTCAGCTCGTTCGGGATCGGCGGGACCAACGTCCACGTCATCCTGGAGGAGGCGCCGCAGCTGGCATCGGCGTCCCCGGCCACGAGCGACGACGAACCGCTGCTCTTCGAGCTGTCCTCCAGCAGCGCGCAGGCCGTGGTGGAGACCGGCCACCGCCTCGCCACGCACCTGGAGGAACAGCGCCCCGCCCTCGCGGAGGTCACGGCTGCCCTGTCGCGCCGCCGCGACCTCGACTGGCGGGCGGCCGTCGTGGCCACCGGCCACGACGAAGCGGTCCGCCGGCTGCGCGATCTGGACCCCGGTCAGGTGGTACGGAGCCGCCCGCGTCGCCGCGTGATCTTCATGTTCCCCGGACAGGGTGCCCAGTACCCCGGCATGGCCGCCGGGCTGTACGCCGCCGACGAGACCTTCGCGCGCGCCTTCGACGAGTGCGCGGCGGCCTTCAAGGAGCAGGCCGGTCTGGACCTGGCCGACCTGGTCCTCGGCGAGCGCACCCCGCAGGCCGACGAGCGGTTGGCCCGGACCGAGTTCACCCAGCCGGCGTTGTTCACCGTCGAGTACGCGCTGGCCCGCGCCTGGATGTCGGTGGGTGTCGAGCCGGCGGCGATGGTCGGGCACAGCATCGGCGAGTACGTCGCGGCCTGCCTGGCGGGGGTCATGGACCTGCCCGACGCGGTCCGCCTGGTCGCGGCCCGGGGACGCCTGGTCCAGACGATGCCGACCGGCGGCATGCTCGGGGTGACGCTCCCCGCGTCCGACGTGACGAAGCTGCTCGCCGAAGAGGCCCCGGACTGTGTCGTCGCGGCGGTCAACGCGCCGGAACTGGTGGCGGTCTCCGGGCCGGTGGACTCCATCACCCGGCTGGAGAAGCACCTGGACTCGGCCGGTGTCGGTAACCGCAGGCTGCACACCTCGCACGGATTCCACAGCCCGGCGATGGAGGGGGCGGTCGAGCCGCTCAGCGCGGTCGTGGCCACGGCGACGCTGCGCGCGCCGAACATCCCGTTCTACTCGAACACCAGCGGATCGCTGATCACCCCGGAGCAGGCCCAGGACCCCGGGTACTGGGGACGGCACGTGCGGGAGCCGGTGCTCTTCGCCGACGCGATCGCCGAGCTGCTGACCGACGACCGTACGGTGCTGCTGGAGGTGGGACCGGGCCGTACGCTGGGCGACCTCGTACGCCTGCGTCCCGACCGGGCTCCCGACCACGTCGTGGTCTCCTCGCTGCGCCACCCGAACGACCGGGTCAGCGACCGGGAGACCATGCTGGCCGCTGCGGGGACGTTGTGGGCGGCCGGTGTCGAGTTCGACCACCACCGCCTCGCGCCGACGTCCGCGCGACGGGCCCGGCAGGTGCCGGCCCGCGCGCTGACCCGCGAGCGCTACTGGATCCACCCCGAGACCCGGGCGGTGGGTACGGCTTCGGCCGATGCCTCGGCGACCGGCCCGGTCGTCGTGCCGACCTGGCGTCGAGCCGCCGCCAAGCCGGTCGGCGAGGGCCGCCCCGAACAGCGTTGGGTGGTGCTCGACGACTCCACCGGACTCGGCGACGCGCTCGCACGGGCCCTCGACGCGTCCGGCCGCGCGGTCCGCCGGATCGGACCGTCGGAACTGGACGGACCGGCACTGACGCGACACATCTCAGAGGCCCTCGCCGACGGCGGAACCGAACTGGTGGCCGTGGTCGTACCGGGTGAGGCGGCTGACGAGGCCGACGGACGTCGGCGCACCGCGCAACGGCTGATCGACCTGTCCCAGGCGGTGGAGGGGCTCGACCCCGAGACGCCGCTGACGGTCGCCACGCTCACCCGAGGGGTCTTCGACGTACTCGGCGACGAGCGGACGGTGGTCACCGACGCCATCGGTCAGGGCCTCGTCGCCGGGCTGGCGCACGAGCGCCCCCGCTCCCGCCAACTGGTCGTGGACATCCCCGGGGACGACCCGTGGATTCCGGCGGTGGTGGCGGCGCTCACCGCGCACAGCGGCGTCGTCGCGGTGCGCGGGCGGCACTGCTGGATCCGGGAGTACGCCCCGGCTGTCACCTCTCCCGGGCACTCGCTGCTCCGCGACGGTGGGACGTACCTGATCACCGGAGGATTGGGTGGCGTCGGTCTGGCGCTGGCGCAGCACATCGCCTCCCGGGTGACCCGGCCCACCCTGGTCCTGGTCGGCCGGCGCGGCGAGGTCGCCGGTGAACTGGCGGAGCAGTTGAAGTCGGTCGCCGAGCTGGCGGAGGTCGTCACCCTGGCCTGCGACGTGTCCGACCCGGCGGCGGTGGCCCGCCTGGTGGACGACCTCGCCGACCGTGGTCACCGGCTCGACGGCGTGATCCACGCCGCCGGGGTCAGCGGTGGCGCCATGGTGGCCCGGTCGACCGTCGACAGCGTCGACGACGTGGTGCGTCCCAAGCTCGACGGAGCCCGTGCCGTGGCGTCCGCGTTCGCCGACCACCAGCTCGACTTCCTCATGCTGTGCTCGTCCCTGACGGTCACCACCGGTGGCTTCGGGCAGGGCGACTACGCCGCGGCCAACGCCGCGCTCGACGCGCTCGCCACCCAGGGGCTGGCCGGGCATCCGGTCGTGTCGGTGCAGTGGGGGCGCTGGGAGGGCGTCGGGATGGCATCGGCGATGCCGGTCGGGGCGCCGGGCCGTTCCGACTCGTCGGGGTCGGACCACCCCCTGATCGGCTCCCGGAACGTGGTGTCCGAGTCGGAGGAGGTCCTCACGACGACCCTGCGTACCGACAAGGACTGGGTGGTCGACGACCACCGCCTCATGGGCCACGGGCTCGTCCCGGGCACCGCCTACCTGGAGATCGTGCGAGCCGCTCTCGCCGACCGCGCGGGCGGGGGCACGGTCGAACTGCACGACATCATGTTCGTCCAGCCGGTCGTCGTGCCCGACGGTGCCGAACGCACCATCCACACCACCGTGCGGGAGGTGGGTGAGGGCAACGTCGAATTCACCATCCGCAGCCGCGACACGAGCGGTGGGGTCTGGCAGGCACACGCCACCGGATGGGCGCGGATCGCCGACGCCGTCGAGGACACCTACCGCGACCTGGCCGAGGTGCGTGCCCAATGCCGCGTCCGGGAGACCCTGGGATCGCGTCAGGAGATCCTCGAACGGGCCCGCGCGGAGCGGTGGACCGACGGTCCGCTCCGGTTCCAGGTCGGCCCCCGGTGGGAGGTCCTGGACACGTTGGAGCTGGGCGAGGGACACGTGCTGGCCCGGCTGGCCCTCAACGAGCGGTTCTGGGACGACGTCGACACGCACCACCTGCACCCCGCCCTCCTCGACATGGCGGTGGGCGTCTTCCGGATCGACGCCGACGACCCGAACTACCTGCCGTTGAGCTACGGCGCCGTCCGGCAGCACCACCCCCTGACGCCGGTGATCTGGTGCCACGCGTGGGCGGCCGAGCGGAACCGGGACTCCGTCGAGACGCTCTCGTGCGACATGGAGATCCTCGACGCCGAGGGGAAGGTGCTCGTCGAGATCACCGACTACTCGGTCAAGCGCGTACACGACGTCGACTCCCTCATGGAGCAGATCACCGGCAGCGTCGAGGCGGCCCGCGCGCTCGTCGACCGTCCGGCTGAGCCGGACGTCCTGGACGAACTCTCGCGCGGTCTGGACCTGGCGACCGCCCGAGCCGCGTTCGACACCGTGCTGGCCTGCCGGGACCTGCCCCGCCACGTGCTCGTCACGCCACGTCCGGTGGCGGCGATGGTGGCGTTGGCGGAACGGGCCACCGAGGTGCTGTTCGGGGTGTCCGACCAGTCGGAACAGGCGGGCAGCCGCCATCCTCGGCCGGCCCTCGACACGCCCCTGGTCGAGCCGCGTACCCCGATCGAGGCGGACATCGCGGCGATCTGGGAGGAGACGCTCGGCATCGACCAGGTGGGTGTGCTCGACGACTTCTTCGCATTGGGCGGCCACTCCATCGCCGCCGTGCAGATCGGCACCCGGGTGCGCAGCCGCCTTGGCGTGTCCTTCGACCTCAAGGACTTCTACGGCACGCCCACGGTGGCGCACCTCGCGGAGCTCATCGCGGGAGCCGGGGACGCCGCGCCGGAGGCTGTGCCGCTGGTCCGGGTCGCCGACGAGATCGACGACATGGTCACCGACATGACCCCTGAGGAGATCGACCGACAGCTGCGAGCGATGCTCGCGGAAGGGCACTGACATGGCCGCGATAGACCCGGATCAGCTCACCGTCGAGGAGAAGCGGGCACTGCTGATCGAAGGACTCCGCCGCCGCCGGCAGCGCGAGTTTCCCGCATCGTTCCCGCAGCAGCGGATGTGGTTCCTCGATCAACTCATGCCCGGGAACACCTCCAACAACCTTCCCCGGGCCATCCGGATCACCGGACCGCTGGACATCGAGGCGTGGTCGAAGGCGGTCAACCGGATCGTCGAACGTCACGAGGCGCTGCGCACGACCTTCCGGGACGAGGACGGCAGCCCGGTGCAGGTCGTCCACCCCTGGCTGGAACCGGAACTCGTGGTCGAGGACCACCCGGAACTGGCCGCCCCGGACGCGTGGGACGCGATCCAGGAGCGGGCCCAGCGGGAGTTCAACCGCGCCTTCGACATCGAGACCGGCCCCCTGCTGCGCCTGAGGTTCCTCCGGCTGAGCGCCGACGACCACATCCTGCTGGTCACCATCCACCACATCGCCGCCGACCTCTGGTCGACCACGCAGTTCCTCACCGAACTCGCGGCACTGTACGGGGAGATCACCGGCGGGCCCCGGGCGGAACTGCCCGAACTGCCGATCCAGTACTCGGACTACTCCCAGTGGCAACACCGCCGGATGCAGGAGGGGGCCGCCGCCCCCGACCTCGACTACTGGCGGCAGACGCTGGAGGGTGTGCCGGGCGGCATCGACCTGCCGGCCGACCGTCCCCGCCCGCCGGTCCAGGGCATCCGGGGCTCCACCGTCCTGTTCGAACTCGAACCGGCCATGTTCGACCGGCTGCGCGCGTTCTGCAAGGACGCGGGGGTCACCCCGTTCATGGCCACCCTGGCCGCCTTCTCCGTCCTGCTGGCGCGGGTCAGCCGCACCGACGACGTGGTCGTCGGGGTGCCCACCGCCAACCGGGACCGCGACGAGATCAAGCATCTGATCGGCTACTTCGTCAACATGCTGCCGATGCGGGTCCGGATCGACCCCGACGCCGACTTCCGGACCCTCGTCCAGCAGGTGCGGTCCACGGCGCTGGGTGCCTTCGCCCACCAGGAGCTCTCCTTCGAGCAGATCGTCGACGCGGTCCAGCCCGAACGGGACGCGGCGCGCAGCCCGCTGTTCCAGGTGTCCTTCATCTACCAGAACATCGACATCCCGACGTTCTCGGCCGGTGGACTGTCGCTCGAACCGCTCGACATCCCGAGCCGTACGGCTCGTTTCGACCTGGAACTCCAGGTCTTCGAGAGCGCCGGGCTGACCGGCTGGTTCGAGTACAGCACCGACCTGTTCGACCCGCCGACCATCGAGCGGCTCGGGCGGGAACTCACCGCCCTGATCGCCGGGCTGCTCGACGAGCCCGACAAGCCGGTGTCCGCCGTCAACCTCCTCGACCCGGCTGACCTGCGGCAGATCGAAGCCCTCGGGCGGGGACCGCGCAAGGACTGGGGCGGCAGCGGCCTGGCCGACGACCTCGTCCGGCAGAGCGCGGCGCTGCGTCCCGACGACGTGGCCGTGATCGGCCGTGGGAAGTTGACGTACCGCGAGTTGATCAGCGAGGTGGACGCGCTGGCGGTCCGGCTCCAGGCGCGCGGGGTGGGCCGAGGCAGCCTCGTGGGCATCTGCCTGCCCCGGGACGAGCGGATCATCATCTCGCTGCTCGCCGTGCTCAGCTGCGGTGCCGCGTACGTGCCGATCGACCCCGCCTTCCCCGAGGCGCGGATCCGGCACACGGTCGAGGACTCCGGGCTGAGCCTCGCCATCGCCGTCGAGGAGACCAGCGGGCCGCTGGGCGGGGTGGCGATCGAGCTGCTGGACCTGCCGGGCAGCGCCCCGGCCACCGACGGTGGCTCGGTGCCGCGCCCGGTCGACGGGCGAAACGGTGGGGACACCGCGTACGTCATCTACACGTCGGGCTCCACCGGCGTGCCCAAGGGTGTCGTCGTACCGCACCGGGCACTCGACAACTTCCTGCGCTCGATGGCCGAGCGGCCCGGCATGTCGGCCGGTGAGGTCCTGGTCGCCGTGACCACCTTCTCGTTCGACATCTCCATGCTCGAACTGCTGCTGCCGCTGAGCATCGGCGGCACGGTGGTGCTGGCCGAGCGCGACGTGGTCGTCGACGCCGTCCGCCTGGCGGCGCTGATCGACGAGAGCGGCGCCGACCTCATGCAGGCCACGCCCACCACCTGGCGGATGCTGCTCGACCAGGGGTGGCGTCCGGCGGGCTCGTTCCGCGCGCTCGTCGGTGGGGAGGCCCTACCGCCCGCGCTGGCCACGGACCTGACGGCCGTCGTCGACGAGACGTGGAACATGTACGGCCCGACGGAGACCACCATCTGGTCCTCGGTCGACCGGGTGGGTGACGGTCCGGTCCGCCTGGGTGAGCCGATCGCCAACACCGACCTGCTGGTGGTGGAACCGAGCGGCCTGCCCGCGCCGATCGGTGTACCGGGTGAGCTGTGGATCGGTGGCAGCGGCGTGAGCCTCGGCTACTGGCAACGCCCCGAGCTGACCGCCGACCGGTTCGTCTCCCGTGCCGACGGGGAAGGGCTCTGGTACCGCACCGGCGACCTGGTGCGCCGGGACAGCAACGGCGAACTCGAATTCCTCGGGCGGCTCGACCACCAGGTCAAGCTCCGGGGCTACCGGGTCGAACTCGGCGAGGTCGAAGCGGCCCTCCTGGCCGACGACACGATCGTCGAGGCGGTGGCGATCGTCCGTGAGGACACCCCCGGCGACCAGCGCCTGGTCGGCTACGTCCGGCTCGCCGACGGCGCCGGACCACTCGACCGCGCCGCCCTCCAGCGGCGGCTGGCCGACCGGCTGCCGGAGTACATGGTCCCGCCGGTGATCGTGGAGCAGGAGAGCTTCCCGCTCACCGCCAACGGGAAGATCAACCGGTCGGCGCTGCCCCGGCCGGGCATGGTCGAGCGCGAGTACGTCGCGCCGCGCAGCGCCACCGAGAAGGTCGTCGCGGCGATCTGGGAAGAGGTCCTGGGCGTGGACCGGATCGGGGTCCGGGACGACTTCTTCGCCCTCGGCGGGCACTCGCTGCTGAGCACCCGGGTGCTGGTCCGGGTCCGTACCGCCTTCGGGGTGAACGTTCCGCTCCAGCGGATCTTCCGGGATCCGACGGTCGCGGGTCTCGCGGTCGCGGTGGGCGAACTCGCCGACAGCCCGGAGACGGTCGAGCGGATGGCGGAGCTGATCCTCGAGATGTCGGACCTCGGCGACGACGAGGTCGCCGCCGAGTTGCGTGGCGAGGGCGACCGATGAGTCTCCGCCTGAACCTCAGCCCGGAGCGGCTCGCGCTGCTCGACAGTCGGCTGCGGGCCGAGGGCGTCCAACGGGGGCCACGGCTGACCGTCGAACGGCGCAGCGATCCGGCGCGTCCGGTGCTGCTCACCCCACAACAGCGGCAGATGTGGATCCTCGACCAGATCGTGGGTGAGGTCTCGCCCTACGTGATCCTGGGCGGACTGCGCATCGACGGGCCGCTCGACGTGGAGCTGTTCACCCGGGCGTGCCGTGCCATGGCGCAACGCCACGAGTCACTGCGGACGGTCTTCCGGGACTTCGGGGACGGTCCCCGCCAGGTGGTGCTGGACAACCTGGAACCCCGCGTGACGGTGTCGGAGGTCGCGGGCGACCCAGTCGAGGCGATCCGGCGCCGCCAGGACGACATGGCGTTGGAGCCGTTCGACCTGGCGAACGGCTCACTGCTCCGCGTCGACGTGCTGCGCTTCGGCCCCGGCGACCACGGCGTGATCTTCGGGATGCACCACATCGTCTCGGACATGTGGTCGATCGGCGTGCTGATGCGCGAGGTGATGCAGATCTACGGCGGGCTGGTCCGGGGATCGGCCCCGCTCACCCCGCTGACCATCGACTACCCCGACTTCGCGCTCTGGCAGGCGGCCCGGGAGGGCGAGGACGAGGCCGCCGACATCGCGTACTGGACGGAGAAGCTCGCCGGTGCGGACCCAGAGACCGGGCTGGTGGGCGACCGTCCCCGCCCGGCGGAGAAGTCGTACCGGGGGCAGTCCGTACCGATCACCATCCCGGCCCCGGTAGCCGCCGGTGTCACCGCGCTGGCCAAGGAACTGGGCTGCACCCGGTTCATGGTGCTGGCCGCCGCGTTCGCGACGTTCCTCGTCCGGGTCGGTCAGAACGACGAGGTCGTGGTCGGCACCCCGGTCGCGGGTCGCCCACTGCCCGAGCTGGAAGGGTTGATCGGCTGCTTCGTCAACACCGTGGCCCTGCGCCTGGACGCCGCTGACGACCCGACCTTCGGCGAGTTGGTGAAGCGGACCGCGAGCACCGCGCTGGAGGCGTTCGCGCACGACCGGACGCCGTTCGAGAAGATCGTGCAGAGTCTCGCACCGGGCCGGAGTCTCTCGCGTAATCCCCTGTTCCAGGCGATGTTCTCGTTCCAGAACGCCCCGCTGCCGCAGTGGGACTACGGTGACCTGCGCATCCACCCGCTCGGCGTCGAGGCGTTGACGGCGAAGTTCGACATCCAGCTGGACCTCATCGAGGACGGCGACGCGCTCTGGGGCCGACTCGTCTACAGCGCCGACCTGTTCGACGAGGCGCGCGGCGCACTGCTCGCGGAACAGCTCAACCGGGTGCTCAGGATCGCCGTCGCCAATCCCGGCCAGCGGGTGAGTGAGATCGACGTGCTCGACCTGGCGTGGCGGCGACGCATCCTCGCCTGGGGCGACGGCGGTGAACCGCAGACGCCGGACGTCGGCAACGTCTACGAGCTGGTCGCGCGGGCGGCGCAGCGGCAGCCCGATGCCGTCGCCGTCGCGACCCACTCCGGCGACACGACCTACGCCGAACTGCTCGGCAACGCCGACCGACTGGCGGCGCGGCTCGCCGCCGCCGGGGTGAGCGCCGGGGACGTCGTCGGTCTGACGTACGAGACCGATGAACGCTTCCTCACGACGATGCTCGCCTGCTGGCGACTGGGGGCGGCCTACCTTCCCCTCGATCCCGGGTGGCCGGACGAGCGGATCGCCTTCATGCTCCAGGACTGCGGCGCGTCGGTCGTCGTCGGGGAACGCGAGCCCGGCGGGTTCGTCCTTCTGGCCGCCGACAAGGCGGGGGAGGACCCGGCGCAGCCGCCGGCGGTCGACACCGACCCCGGCCGGACCGCGTACGTGATCTTCACTTCCGGCACCACCGGGCGTCCCAAGGGGGTCGCCATCGCACAGCGGGCCCTCCTGCACTACGCCCGTAACGTGCCGCCGAGGCTCGGCTGGGGGCGTCCGGGGGAGAGCTACGCGCTGCTCCAGCAGGCCTACACCGACTTCGCGCTGACCACGCTCGTCACCTCGCTGACCACCGGCGGCACGCTGCGCGTCCTGGGGCGTACGGAGGCGACGGATCCGGCTGTCGTGGCCGCCGCGCTCAACGCGGTCGACCACGCGAAGCTGGTCCCGTCGCACCTGATGGCGATCGTCGCGACGGCCGGTCCGGAGGCGGTCTGGCCGCGTCGCAGCCTCGTTCTCGGCGGCGAGGGCATCGCCGTCGACGACCTCGTGCGGCTCTGCACCGAGCGGCACGGGCGGCAGCTCGTCAACCACTACGGGCCGACGGAGACGACGATCGGAGCGCTCACCGGCCCGGTGGACGACGCCGACGTCGCACGCGGCACCCTCGCCCTCGGACGGCCCGTGCCGGGCATGCGCGCGTTCGTGCTGGACGCGGCGGGTCGGCTGGTGCCGCCCGGGGTGATCGGCGAGCTTCACCTGGCCGGCACCCAGGTGGCCGAGGGCTACGTCAATCGGGAGGAGCTGACCGCCGAGCGTTTCGTGCCGGACCCGTTCGGTCCGGCGGGCACGGTGATGTACCGGACGGGCGACCGCGTCTGGTGGGACATGGACGGCCGGATCCGGTTCCTCGGCCGGGTCGACCACCAGGTGAAGATCCGGGGCTACCGGATCGAGCCGGCCGAGGTGGAGATGGCGATCCTCGCCGCGCCCCGGGTGACCGCCTGCTGCGTGTGCGCCCGGTCGGACGAGAGCTCCGCCCGCCTGGTCGCGTACGTCACCGGCGAGCCGGGGGCGGAGCCCCTCACGCGGCGGGAGGTGCTGGACGCGGTGGCCCAACGGCTGCCCGAGCACATGGTGCCCACCGATGTCGTCGTACTCGACGCGATGCCGTTGCAGAGCACCGGAAAGATCGACCGGGCTGCCCTGCCCTGGCCGGTCGCGACGGTCGACGACACCGCGTCGGTGGTCGCACCGGACGCGCCGGACGAACTGGCCATGGCCGAGGCGTTCGAGGCCGTCCTCGGTCGGCCGGTGCGTGACGCGCACGCCACCTTCTTCGACCTCGGTGGCGATTCGATCAAGGCGATCCACCTGGTGTCCGCAGCCCGCGAAGCGGGCTTCGAGCTGACCACCCGCGATGTCTTCCTGCACCAGAGCGTCGCCGCGCTCGCCGCCGCCAGCCCGCGATCCGAGGTGCGGGTGGCCGTCCACGATCCGGGTACGGGAGTCGTCCCCACCTGGCCCGTGCTGGCGCGCATGCGCTCGGCGGGGACCCTGTTGACCGGGTACACGCACCGGGTACTGCTCCGGCTGCCGGTGGCGACCCGGCCCGCCGACCTGCAACGGGCGCTGGACGCCGTGGTCGCGCACCACCGCATCCTGGCGGCGCGACTGGAGACCGACCGCGAGGACTGGCGGCTGGTCGTACCCGACGAACCGGCCGCCGCCAAGCTGGTCGTCGTCGACGCCGAGGGCCTGCCCGACGACGCTGTCGACCGGCTGGTCACGGCGCACGTCGGAGCCGTCAACAGCATCCTGGACCCCCGCGAGGGACGTAACGTCGCGGCGGTTCTGCTGAACCGGGGATCCGGCGAGCGCCCGCTGCTGGCCGTGGTCGTCCACCACCTCGTCGTCGACGCGGTGTCGTGGGGGATCGTCCTCGGTGACCTGCGTCGCGCGTGGCAGCGGATCGCCGCAGGTGGCCCCGGCGAGTTGCCGGCGGTGCCCGTGTCGATGCACACCTGGGCGCAGGCCGTCGTGGACCTCACCGACAGCGACGAGGTCCGCGACCGGGCCGGGTTCTGGCGGGAGGTCGGCGCCGGCACGACGGCCGTTCTCCCGGTGGCCGACGTGAGTGCCCCGACCCGTGAAATCGTCCAGCACGTCGACTCGCGACTCAGCGCCCGGCTGCTCGACACCACCGCGGTGGAGTTCGGCGTCGGTGTCGACGAGCTGTGCCTGACCGCGATGGGGATCGCGCTGGCCGAGACGTTCGAACCCGGCGTCGCCGAGGCGGACGTCCTCGTCGAGGTCGAGGGGCACGGTCGCGACGTGGCCGGAGCGGACACCGTCCGGACGGTCGGCTGGCTGACCGAGATCCACCCGGTCCGGGTGCCGGTACGCGCCGGAGCCACCCAGTCGGCGGTCACCCTGGCCGACACGGTCCGCACCACGGTGGGTGCCGTCCGCGCCGTGTCGGAGGTCGGCTGGACCTACGGCGTGCTGCGCTATCTCGACCCGGCCGGGCAGGAGCTGCTCGGCGCGCCGGACCCGCAGATCGTCTACAACCACCTCGGGTGGGTGGGGCAGCGTTCCGGCGACGGCGACTGGGAGGTCGACACCGGCCGGGCGGCGGCCCTGCGCGATCCCGCGCACGGCCTCGCGCCTCGGCTGACGCGTGCGCTCAACCTCAACACCCGCGTCGAGGGCGATGCCTCCGCTCCCCGGCTGGTGGCCGAGTGGACCTGGCCCGAGGGGGCGGTGTCGGACGAGACGGTCGCCGCCGTGACCCGGGCGTGGCAGGAGACGCTCGCCCGCCTCGCCGACGTCGCGGAAAGCGGCACGGGCGACATCCGGCTCACCCCTCGGCACTCGGGTGGACGCATCACGCGGGTGCCCCGGCGCCGGCCGATGCCGCTCTCCTTCCCCCAGCTCAACAACGTGCTCCAGCCCGCCGGTCTGGACAACCCGCACCACAACGTCGTCGTGGCCACGGTCCTGCAAGCCGCACCGGACGCCCCCGGGGCCACCGTCGACGTCGAGGCGCTGCGCCGCGCGCTGGTGGAGGTGGTACGCCGACACGAGGTGCTGCGTACCCGGGTCATGGAGATCGACGGCGAGTGGCGGCAGTTGGTGGTCGAGGAGCCGGCCTGGCCGCTGCGCGTCGTCGACGCCTCCGGGGCCGAGAACGCGTGGTCCGTCGTCACCGAGGTCATCGCGGACGAGCAGCGGGTGGGCTTCACCATGGCCGACGGCCGCCCGGTGCGTTCCGCGCTCGTGCACGTGGGCGACGGGCGTCACGTCCTGGTCATGGTGCTGCACCACATCGTGATCGACCCGTGGGGGTACAGCCAGCTGCAACGTGACCTGGCCACGGCGTACCAGAAGGCGATCGCGGGGGAGGACCCGCGCCTGGCGGCCCTGCCGGTGTCCTACCTGGACTTCGCGGTGTGGCAACAGGACCGCCTGGCCACGGGCGAACTCGACGAGCAGGTGAACTACTGGCGCGAGACGCTGCGTGACCTGCCCGCACCGCCGACCTTCAGCGCGCCGGAGCACCAGCTCGGACGCCCGGTCGACGGGTACACCCAGGGGTTCGTCCTCTCCGAGTCGGTCACCCGGGACGTGCACGAGGTGTCCCGGCGGCTCGGCGTCACGCCGTTCATGTTCCTCCTGGCGGCGTTCGACACCCTGCACGCCTGCTACTCCGGGTCGGACGACCTCAGCGTCACCGTGCCGCTCGCCGGTCGGGACCAGCCGGAGACGCAGTCGATGGTCGGGTACTTCATCAACGAGATCGTGGTCCGGGTACGCCTCGACTGGCGGAACTCCTTCGCCGACGTCGCGCGGCTGGTCCGGGACTCGTTCCTCCAGGGCCAGGCGAACCAGGAGGCGCCGCTGCGGCTGCTCTTCGGCGGCCAGCAGCAGCTCGACCCGATGCGGACCATGTTCAACCTGGTCAACTACGAGCCCTTCGCGCTCGACCTGGGTCCGCTGGTGTCCAGCCCGCTCTCCGACGTCGGCTCGGACAACGACGAGGCGATCATCCCCGAGGTGATCACGGCGATGCAGCCGTTCAACCTCGACTTCTACCTCGCCATGCACGAGCGCGACGGTGTCCTCAACGGCATCTGGCTCTTCTCGCCCGAGGTGGTCGACCGGGACGTGATGGGTGCGATGACCGAGGCGTTCCCCCGACTGGTGTCGATGGCGGTGGCCGATCCCGAGATGACCCTCACCGCCCTGCGTGACGCGGTCCTCGCCCGGATGTCCGAGGAGGACCGATGACCGCCGTCGAGCTGTTCTGCCTGCCGCACGCGGGTGGCAGCGCCGCGTTGTTCAGGCCGTGGACCAACGACGCTCCGCCCGGCATCGCCGTCACCGCCGTGGAGTACCCCGGGCGGGGCGCGCGCCGGCACGAGCCGATGCTGTGGGACCTCCGCGCGCTGGTCGACGACGTCATCCGCAGCTGCCGGCGGGCCTCGGGGCCGTACGCGCTGTTCGGTCACAGCCTGGGCGGGGCCCTCGCCCTGGAGGTGGTCCGGGAGCTGGCCCGACGCGGGGAACCGCAGCCGGTCCGGCTGATCGTCTCGGCGGCCGGACCACCCGGCACGGGGCAACGGCCGCGATCGTTGGCACAGGCCGACGACGCGGCGGTGCTCGCCGAGATGCGCCGCATCGGCGGCACTCCCGAGGCGCTGCTGCGCGAGCCGGAGATCCTCGGCGAGGTGCTGGAGGCGTTCCGGGCCGGCGTGGAGATCCTCCACCAGATGCCGCTGAAGCCGGCCGTGCTCCTCGACGTACCGGTGACGGTGCTCGGCGGGCTGGACGACCACGTCGTCCCCGCTTCGGCGCTGTCGCGCTGGGGTGAGACCACGGTCGGCCCGGTCAGCCAGACGATCTTCCCCGGCGGGCACTTCTTCGTCGTCCAGCACCGGCGGGCGGTGCTGGACACCGTGGCCCGTCAGCTCCGACAGGACCTGCTCCGCCCGCCAGCGGCTGTCGCGGTCGGGGCACGCCCCGCCCGCACCGCAGCCGCAGTCATCGACGAACGCCGACAAGACGAAAGGTACTGGCGTGACTAAGCCGGGCGTGGCCATCGTGACCGGTGGCAGTAGGGGCATCGGACGTTCGGTCGTCCTCGAACTGGCTCGCCAGGGCTACGACGTGGGCTTCTGCTTCGCGTCGCGGTCCGAGGCGGCCCAGGAGGTGGAGGACGAGGTCCGGGCCCTCGGGCGGGAGGTCTACTCGCGGCGGGCCGACGTCTCCGACCGGGCCCAGGTGGACACCTTCCTCGACGGTGCGCGGGACGCCCTGGGTCCGGTGACCTGCCTGGTCGCATCGGCCGCGGTCGTCCGTGACACCCCGCTGCTGACGATGCGGGACGAGGACTGGCAGCGGGTGATGCGAGTCGACCTCGACGGCGTCTACCACGTCTGCCGTGGCGTCGTCGAGGAGATGGTCACCCGCCGCCGTGGCGTCGTGATCACCCTGTCGTCGGTCTCCGGTATCCGGGGCAACCCGGGCCAGAGCAACTACTCCGCGGCCAAGGCGGGGATCGTCGGATTCACCCTGGCACTGGCGCAGGAGGTCGGCCGGTTCGGCATCCGCGCCAACGTGGTGGCGCCCGGTTTCGTGGAGACGGAGCAGGTCTCCGAGCTGCCCGAGGCGTTGCGCGCCGAGGCGAAGCGCCGGGCCGCGCTGCGGCGCTTCGGTCGCCCCGAGGAGGTGGCGGACGCCGTCTCCTTCCTGGCCTCGCCACGGGCGTCGTACATCACCGGGCAGGTCCTGACCGTCGACGGCGGCCTCTGGTGACAAAGCCCGACCGGCGCCGTTGGGCCGTTCTCGCCTTCGCCACGCTCGGACAGTTCGTCGTGGCGATCGACGTGACCGTGGCCAACGTCGCACTGCCCTCGATCCAGGCCGCCGTCGGGCTGTCGGACTCCACCCGTCAGTGGGTGGTCGCCGCCTACTCGCTGGCGTTCGCGGGGGCTCTCCTGTCGGGCGGACGGCTGGCCGACACCGTCGGGCATCGGCGGACGTTCGTCGCCGGGCTGGCCTCGTTCGGTCTCGCGTCGATCGTCGCCGGTTGCGCCCAGGAGCCGGTGCTCCTGCTGGTCGGCCGGGTCTGGCAGGGACTGTCGGGAGCGGTACTCGCGCCCTCGGCGCTCGCCATCGTCTCCGCGACGTTCCCTCGGGGACGCGACCGGGCCAGGGCGATGGGCATCTACAGCTCGGTGGCCGCCAGCGGCCTGGCCCTGGGCCTCGTCGTCGGCGGTCTGCTCACCCAGATCCTCACCTGGCGCTGGGCGTTCTGGTTCGTCCTGCCCTTCGTCGCGGTCGCGGCGGTGGGCGGGGCGACGCTGCTGCCCCGGGAGGCCCACGCGGTGCGGGTACCCCGCAACGACCTCGTGGGTGGAGGGCTGCTGCTGGCGGGCCTGGCCGCGCTCGCCCTCGGGGTGGCCCGCTCGCAGTCCGACGGCGTCGACCCGACGGTGGTCGCCCTGTTGGCGGCCGGTGTGCTGTCGATCGTGGCGCTGATCCTGGTGGAGCGCCGGGCGAGCGCTCCGCTGCTACCACCGGCGGTCGTGGCGCAGCCGGCCCGGGCCGGGGCCTACCTCGTCACGACGTGCGTGCTGATGGGCCTGTTCGGCCTCTTCATCCTGGCGACCTTCTACCTACAGGACGTCAAGGGGTACTCCCCGGTGGCGACGGGGCTGGCGTTCATCCCCCTGGTCGTGAGCATGGCGTTGGGGGCGACGGTGCTCTCCGGTCGGTTCGCCAACACCCATCCCCGACTGCTCATCCTGGCCGGACTCGGCCTCGCGGTGACCGCAGTCATGATCATGCGGCAGCTGAACCCCACCAGTTCCTACGTGACAGTGCTGCTGCCGGCCGAGATCCTCCTCGGCTTCGGGCTGGGGACGGTCCTCGTCCCGTGCACGAACATCTCGACCTACGGAGTCGTCCCGGGCAACGCGGCCGCGGCGTCGGCGATCTACGCGGCGGTCCAGCAGGTGAGTGCCGCGATCGGCACCATCGTCCTCAACGGAATGGCGGCCGCCGGCGCGGCCTCCTGGGCAGCGGCGCACCCCGACGCCGCGCCGTTCGAGAACACCATCGCCGGCCTGGTCGACGCCCTGGGGCTCACCATCGGGCTCCTGGTCCTGGCGGCGGTGGTGGCCGTGCTGTTCATCCGACCCACCGAGCCATCGGGTCCCGCCCCGCCGAACCGGTCGCCGGACTCCGGTGACCTCGCCATGGCCGCGCACCCGACATCCCGTACTAGCAGGGAGGAACCCTGATGACGCAGGCGACGACCGAACTAACGTCGGTCATGCGGCGGCAGTTTCTCGAGCAGATGCTCGTCGCCCGGGCGGTCGACGAGGAGGCGATCCTGCTGCGTAAGCAGGGGCTCATCGACCTCTGGGCGCCGTGTACCGGCCAGGAGGCCCTCCAAGTGGGCGCGGCGTACGCCCTCGACGGGCTGGTCATCGTGCCGTCCTACCGGGAGGCGGCGGTGGCCCTGGTCCGCGGGGCGACGCCGGAGCAGGTCGTCGCCGGTTGGTCGGGTCGGTCGTTCTGTGGCTGGCAGCCGCGACCGCTCCGGATGTTCCCGTTCACCCTCGTGCTCGCCAGCCAGATGCTCCCTGCGGTGGGTTATGCGCTCGGCACCCGCATCCAGGGGCGGGAGGAACCCGTCGCGGTCTTCTTCGGCGACGGCGCGAGCAGTGAGGGCGATGCCGCCGAGGCGTTCAACCTCGCGGCGGTCGAGCGGGCCAGCGTCCTGTTCCTGAACGTGAACAACGGGTGGGCGATCTCCAAGCCCACGTCCGAGCAGATGCGGACGAGCATCGCCGAGCGGGCGGCCGGCTTCGGCATCGCCTCCCGTCAGGTGGACGGCCGCGATCCCGAGATCGTCTACGAGGCCGTCACCGCCGAGCTGCGGCTGCTGGCCACCGAGCCCGGCCCTCGCCTGATCGAGTTCTCCGTCGACCGGATCCTCAGCCACACCAGCTCGGACACCCAGGAGATCTACCGCGACGAGGCGGACATCGCGGCGGCGGTCAGCCGGGATCCGGTGGTCGCCTACCGTCGGCGCCTGCTCGAGGACGGGACCGTCGACCCGGACTGGCTCGCCGACATGGAACGGCGGACCAGCGACCTGCGCGCAGACCTGCTGAAGGAGTACACCCGATGACGCAACCGAGAAGCCAGACCCTGGCGGCAAGCATCAACTCCTCGCTGGCGGGGCTCATGGAGGTCGACGACCGTATCGTCCTGCTCGGCGAGGACATCGGCCGCCTCGGGGGAGTGTTCCGGGTGACCCGTGGCCTCCAGGCCAGGTTCGGCGCGGACCGGGTGCGGGACACCACCCTGGCCGAGTCCAGCATCGTCGGGCAGGCCATCGGCATGTCCCTCAGTGGACTGCTGCCCATCTGCGAGATCCAGTTCGACGGCTTCTGCTTCCCGGCCGCGAACCAGCTCATCACCCAGGCGGCCCGGCTGCGCGGCAGGTGGGGCGGCACCGACGACCTGCACCTGGTGGTGCGGATTCCGTCCGGGGGTGGCACCCGGGGAGTGGAGCACCACTCGGAGTCCAACGAGAGCATCTTCGCCGCCGTCCCCGGGCTCCGGGTGGCCTACCCGAGCACCGGCGAGGACCATCGCGCGGTCATCGACGAGGCACTGGCCACGCCCGGCCCGGTCCTGCTCTACGAGCCCATCCGGCTCTACTGGAAGCGGGTGCCGCCCGCCCCGGCCGCCGTGCCGCCCCGCAACCCCATGGCGGTACGCACCCTGCGGCCCGGAGCCGACGTCACGCTGGTCACCTACGGCGCGATGACCCTGACGGCGCTGGCCGCCGCCGAGGAGGTCGCCGGTGAGGTCGACGTCGAGGTGCTGGACCTGCGCTGGATCTCCCCGATCGACCACGAAGGGGTGCTGGAGTCCGTGCGTCGGACCGGTCGGCTGCTCGTCGTCCAGGAGTCCTGCCTCACCCACGGCGTCGGCGCCGAGGTGGCCGCGACCGTGGCCGAGCACGCGTTCACCGCACTGAAAGCCCCGGTACGGCGGATGGGCGCACCGCACGAGCCGATGCCGCCGGCCAACGACGAATACCACTACGTCGTGCAGCAGAAGGACATCGTCCAGGCCCTACTGGAGGTCGCGTCATGAGCCATGGATCGGTCGAGATCTGTGTTCCCCCGTTCGGACAGGGCCTCGAAGAGGTGCTGCTGATCGAGTGGGCGGTCAAGCCCGGCCAGGAGATCAGCCGGGGTGACGCGGTGGTCGAGGTCGAGACGGCCAAGGCCACCCAGGAGGTCATCGCCGAACGTGCGGGAGTCATCGAATCACTACTGGCGGAGCCCGGCGCCATGTTGAACGTCGGCGATCCGCTCTACCGGCTTCAGGTAACCGAAACCATCAACGAGAGCGAGAAGTCATGAACAGCGCGGTCACCCTCGAACAGATCCCCCAGGTCGTGCTCGACGTCGTGACGGAGAAACTGTCCGCGTACGACGAGCAGGCCGACGAGACGGTCCTGGACGAGAAGATCGCCCAGCTCCCCTTCGACAGCCTCGACTCGCTGGAGGTCACCCACGAGTTGGAGCGCCGGCTCCACGTCCAGACCGACGCGGCGACCGTCGCCGCGTTCGAGACGTACCGCGATTACGTCCCGTACCTGCAGTCGCTGGTGGAGTCGTCGTGGCAGCAGGGCTGACCGACGTTCAGGCCTGGGTTCCGCCGGACCGGATCTCCAACGAGCACTTCACCGGCATCTCGCTCACCGACGCCTGGATCACCCGACGCACCGGGATCCACAGCAGGGCCTGGTTCGCCGAGGACGCCGATCTCGCCGAGGCCGCGGCCGACGTCGTACGCACCGTCGTCGAGCGTGGTCCGGACCGTACGCGGATCGGGGCGCTGCTGCTGGTGAGCACGTCGAGCGACGCGCGGGTGCCGGGGCTGGCGCAGGCGGTGGCGACCCGAGCGGGTCTCCCGCCGTCCGTGCTCAGCGTGGACCTGAACGCCGCCTGCTGCGGCACGGTGTACGCGTTGACGATGGCGCTGGGCATGGTGACCTCCGGGACGGTGTCGGAGGCGCTGGTCTGCTCGGTGGAGGCGATGTCGCGCATCACCGACCAGCAGGACCGCCAGACCGCCTTCCTGTTCGGTGACGGCATCGGCGTGCTGCGGGTGGCGGACCGCGAGCAGTTCGCCCCCGCCAGCTCGGTCGCCGGATGCGACGCCGCCTTCGGCGAACTGATGAAGATGGGGCCGAACGGCGTCCAGATCCGGGGCACCGAGGTCTACGAACGCGCCGTTTCCCGGATGGTGCGGGTACTCGCCGACGTCTCGACGGACTTCAAGCCGGACGTCGTCGTCGCCCACCAGGCCAACGGCCGGATCCTGGAGGAGGTACGCCGCAGGCTTCCCGCCCCCGCGCCGATCTTCGTCAACCGCATCGCCGACCTGGGGAACACCTCGTCGGCGTCCATCCCCCTCGCCTTCGCCGCCGAGCTGACCGACGGCGCGGTCGCCCGCCGGGCCCGGCTCGCCGCCGTCGCCTACGGCGCCGGAGAAGCCTGGGGTGGGGTCTCCGTCGACTACGACATCGACCATGAACTACCCGTCGGACCGCATCCGATCGCGGAAGGTGAGGCGTGATGGTGGCGACCGAGGCGTGGGTTCTGCCCGCCGCGGCCATGGCCCCGGACTGGGACGGCACCGCAGGTGGCGCCCTGCAACGCAGGGTTGTCGAGATCGGCGCACCCGGGCCGGGTGAGGCGCTCGTCGAACCGCTGCTCGGCGCGTGGGAGGCGAACATCGACCACGCCCTGACCCGTACGCCGATCGACGTGTGCAGCGCCCGGGGCGAGGAGTCGGTCATCCTGGGTAATCTCGGCGTCGTCCGGGTGCTGACCAGCAACCCCGTTCCCGGTGGGCCCTCGGTGGAGCCCGGCACGGTGTGCCTGTTGATGCCGTTCGGGCGGCTGGACCGCCACGGCTACGTCGAACTCGTGCACGCGTACGACTGCCCCGGCACCATGGGACTGCTCGCCAAGCGCAGCGTCCTGCCGCTGGCGAACCTGCTTCCGATACCCGAGTCGACGCCCTACAGCATCGAGCAGTGGGCCACCTACGGTCGGTACTTCACGGCCTGGGACAACTGGCGCGCAGCCCTGGGCTGCTGGCGGACCCAGCTGCCCGACGCCGATCCGGCGGAGCACCTGGTGCTCGGCTGGGGCGGCGGCGTGGCACTGGCCGAGCTGACGCTGGCCGCCCGCGCGGGCTTCCGGACCGCCATGACCGTCGGTAGCGACGAGCGCCGCGAACTGGTCGAGAAGTCCGGCATCACCGCTCTCGACCGGCGGAACTGGCCGGGGCTCCAGGTGCCGGCCCGGGGTGCTACGCCGGACGAGGTCGCCCGGCACGAGGAGTCGGTGGCCGCGTTCGTCGCCACGGTGCGGGAACTCAGCGACGGGGCGGGTGCCTCGATCCTCATCGACAACATCGGCACGCCACTGTGGAAGCTAAGCTCCGCCGTGCTGGCCCGTCAGGGCGTGATCTCGACGTGCGGATGGAAGGCCGGGATGCGTATCCCGGTGCTGCGGGGAGCCGAGTGCATGGCTCGGCACCTGCATGTCAACACGCATGTGTGGCGTAGCCATGACGTTTCGACCATCCGGGACGTCATGGAGACGACCGAGTTCCTCCCCCCGCAGCAGGCGATCGAGGTATGGGACTTCGACGACGTCCCGTCCCTCGCGCAGGCATACAACCAGGACCGGGTGGCGTCCTACTTCGCGCTATACCGCGTGAACGACTGATGAGCGACGAGTCCGCCGCCGGGCGAGCCAACCGGCTGGCGGCGGACACGCTCGGCGCCGACCCGGCGTCCGACCGGCCGGCGGGCGAACCGGTACCCGCCCGGATCTCGTAACCGCGGCCTCGCTCGCCGCCCACCCCTCGACTGACAGGAGTCCCCCGATGCCCCGCAGCATGGCGCACATGTTCCGCGACAGCCTCACCGCCCGGGAGGATTCGTCGACGTACCGTTTCCTCGACGACGGCGAAGGCCAGCCGAACGCCCTGCTCGATCGGGAGCTGGATCGGCGCGCTCGCGCGCTGGCTGTCGCCCTGCTCGCCAGGTTCCGACCCGGGGACCGGGTCATCCTCGCCTGCCCGTCGGGCCCCGACTACCTGACCGCCTTCATCGGCTGCCTCTACGCCGGGGTGGTGGCGGTCCCGGCGTACCCGATCGAGGGTGGTAACTCCGCGCGGTCCCTGTCGAAGCTGCACGGCATCGCCGCCGACTGCCAGGCGGCGGCGCTGCTCGTACCCCAGACCAGCCCGGAGCAGGACGCCATGTACACGGCGCTCGATTCGGTGCTCGCCACCCTGCCCCGGATCGGCCTCCAAGAGGTGACGGCCGACCCCGACGACTGGCGGGAACCCGACCTGGACGGGGACGACATCGCGTTCCTCCAGTACACCTCCGGCTCGACCGGGCAGCCCAAGGGCGTCATGGTGACGCACGGGAACCTGCTGGCCAACCTGGCCTGCATCGATCGCACCTTCTTCCCGCCCGAGGTGGAAGGCCGGCACATGGTGACGTGGCTGCCGCCGTTCCACGACATGGGGCTCATCGGTGGACTGTTGGAGCCGGCCTTCGGCAGGTTCCCGGTGACCGTGATGGACCCGATGTCCTTCCTCAAGCGGCCCGTACGCTGGCTCAGGGCGGTCAGTGACATGCGGGCGTCCATCAGCGGCGGACCCAACTTCGCCTACGAGCTGTGCCTGTCGAAGGTCACACCGGCAGACCTGGAGCAGCTCGACCTGTCGAGCTGGGACGTGGCGTTCAACGGTGCCGAGCCGGTGAAGGCCGCCACGATGGAGCGCTTCACCTCCTACTTCGCCCCGACCGGCTTCCGCTCCTCGACGTTCTTCCCCTGCTACGGGCTGGCGGAGAACACCCTGATGGCCACCGCCTCGCGGCGCCTTGAGGACCCGGTGGTCAACCGCTTCGACCCGTCCAGCGTCGAGGAGGGACAGGTCAGGCCGAGCGAGGAGGGCCGCGATTTCGTCAGCTCCGGTCTGGTCGGTGCGGGCGGCGATCTCGCCATCGTCGACCCCGACACCGCCCACCGGTGCCCGGACGGGCAGGTCGGAGAGATCTGGCTGCACGGGCCGTGCGTGGCCCGAGGCTACTGGGGTCGCCCCGAGGAGGATTTCGTCAGCCGGATCGACGGCGACGAGCGTGCCTGGTTCCGCACCGGTGACCTCGGGTTCGTCCTCGACGGCGAGTTGTACGTCACCGGACGCATCAAGGACCTCGTCATCGTCAACGGGCGTAACGTCCACGCCCACGACATCGAGAGCTCGCTGGCCGGTGCCCACCCGGCGCTTCGGCCCGGGGTGGCTGTCTGCCAGATCGTCGAGGACGACAGCGGTCGCCTGCTCGTGGTCAACGAGGTACTGAAGGCACCCGAGCCGGAGCAGGCGGCGGAGATCGTCGCTGCGATCCGCCGGGTCGTGTCGCGGGAGCACGATCTGGCGGTCGACGAGATCGCGCTGGTGCGTCGCGGCGGCATCCTCAAGACGTCGAGTGGGAAGACCCGACGCCGGGCGATCGCCAGCGCCTACCTGCGCGGTGAACTCGCGGCGGTCCACACCTGGTCGAGGGGCGGTGCGCAGACCTCCACCGACACCCCGGCGACGGCGACCGCCGACCGTACGCCCGCCGGAGCCCCGGCGACGGCTGCCACCGGCACCCCGGCGTCGGCGGTCGCGGACCGGCGGCCGGATCCGCGCGAGCTGACCACCTGGCTGCGCGAGCAGGTGGCCGCCGCCGCCAAGGTGTCGGTCGGTCAGGTCGACGTCGGTGCGCCGCTGGCCGAACTCGGGCTGGGTTCGAGTGACCTGGTCGGGTTGGCCGGGAGCCTGGAGACCCGGGTCGGCACCGAGGTGCCGGCCACCCTGCTGTGGGAGTACCCGACCATCGAGGCGGTCGTCGGCCACTACTGCGGCACGTCGTCCGCGTCGAGCGCCGAACAGGTCAACCGGCCGTCGGGCAGCGCGGGCGAACCCATCGCCGTCGTCGGCATGGCCTGCCGTTTCCCGGGCGCGCCCGACCTCGACGGGTTCTGGGACCTGCTGACCGCCGCCCGTGACGCGATCACCGAGGTGCCGGCCGACCGGTGGGACGTCGACGAACTCTACGACCCGACCGGGGCGACGCCCGGCTCCATGCGTACCCGATGGGGTGGTTTCGTCGACGGGGTCGCCGACTTCGACGCCGACTTCTTCGGGATCTCGCCGCGAGAGGCGGCCGAGATGGACCCGCAACAGCGGATGTTCCTCGAGGTCGCCTGGGAGGCGCTGGAGGACGCGGGGATCCGGACGGACGACCTGGCCGGTTCGCGTACCGGTGTGTTCGTCGGAGCGGCGACCAGCGACCACGCCAAGCTCGCCACCCGCGACCTGGCGTCGATCACCGCCTTCACCGGAACGGGGAACGCCGCCAGCATCATCGCCAACCGGCTCTCCTACCTGCTCGACCTGCGCGGGCCGAGCATGACGTTGGACACCGCCTGCTCGTCGTCGCTGGTGGCGCTGCACCAGGCGTGCGAGAGCCTGGCCTCCGGTACGTCGTCGATGGCGGTGGCCGGCGGGGTCAACGTCATCCTCGGGCCGGAACTGGCGGTCAACTTCAGCCGCGCCGGGGCCATGGCCGCCGACGGACGGTGCAAGACCTTCTCGGCCGCTGCCGACGGCTACGTCCGCAGCGAGGGGTGCGGCGTGGTCGTGCTCAAGCCACTGTCCCGGGCGATCGCCGACGGGGACCGGATCTACGCCACGGTGCTCGGGTCGGCGGTGAACCAGGACGGCCGCACCAACGGGCTGATGGCCCCCAGCAGCGCCTCCCAGAAGGCGGTGCTGCGTGACGCGTACGCCGCCGCAGGTGTCGCCCCGGACACGGTCGAACTCGTCGAGGCGCACGGCACGGGCACCTTGCTCGGCGACCCGATCGAGGTGTCTGCTCTGGCCGAGGTCCTGACGACCGGGCGGTCTGCGGACAACCCGCTGCTCGTCGGGTCGGTCAAGAGCAACATCGGGCACCTGGAGGCGGCTGCGGGAGTGGCCGGGTTCATCAAGGCCGCCCTGGCCCTGCACCGGGGCAGCATCCCGGCGAGCCTGCACTTCGACGAGCCGAACCAGCACATCGACTTCGAGGGCCTGCGCGTCGACGTCGTCACGGAGGCGCGGAAGTGGCCCGGATCCGGCCCCCGGCACGTGGCGGGGGTCAGCTCGTTCGGCTTCGGTGGGACGAACGCGCACGCGGTCCTGGCGACGCCGCCGGTGCAGGCGGACCAGGATCTGACCCAGGCGGGCGGCCCGCTGCTGCTGCCACTGTCCGCCAGGGACGACGAATCGCTGCGCCGCCTCGCGGGCCGGTACGCGTCGATCCTGGCGTCGAGCACGGCCGCGCAGGCGCGGGCGATCTGCGGGGCTGCGGCACGCAGGCGTACCGCCCACCCGTACCGGGCGGTGGGCTCGGCCGGATCGGTCCCCACGCTGGCGGCGATGCTCAGGACGTGGTCCCGGGGGCAGGACGCGGAGGGTGTGTCGACGCGTCGGGCCAGCACCGGAGGCCCGACGTCCACCGTCGCCGTCTTCCCCGGGCAGGGCAGCCGGTGGTGGCCGCTCGCGGCGGACCTGCTCGACAGCGGCGGCGCTTTCGAAGAGACGCTTCACCGGGCCGACGCCTGGTGCCGGAAGCACCTCGACTGGTCCCTCCTGGAGGACATCTCCATGCCGGACGGCGGGCAGCTGGCGCGTAGCCCCCGTCTCGCCCAACCCGCCCTGGTAGCCACCCAGGTGGCGCTCGCCTCCTGGCTGGTCGAGCACGGTGTGCAGATCGGATTGGTGGTCGGGCACAGCGTGGGCGAGATCTCCGCCGCCTGCGTCGCCGGTGCCCTGGATCTCGAAGTGGGTCTGCGGATCGCCGCGGCCCGTGGGGAGGCGATCGAGTCGTCCGCCGTCCCGGGTGCCATGGCGATGGTCGCGCTCGACGCCGAGGAGACCAGGAAGCGTCTGGAGGGCATGCGGAGATCCGACCTCTGGATCTCGGCCGAGAACGGGCCCGGCTCCACCATCCTGTCCGGCAGCGAGGAGGCCGTGGCGGTCTGGCTCGCCGCAGCCGAGGAGGACGGGGTGTTCTCCCGCTCCCTGGCGCAGGTCACCTTCGCCTCCCACTGCCCGATGATGGACACCGTCCTGCCCGCCTTCCGTACCGGCATGGGGGAGGTGTCCAGCGGCCCGACCCGCATCCCGATGCTCTCGACCGTTCTCGGTCGCGTGGTGGACGGCGACCGGCTGGGCACCGACTACTGGCTCGACAACCTCCGCCAGCCGGTGCTGTTCGACTCGGCGATCCGCGCCGCGCTGGAGCAGGGGTGGCAGCGGTTCACCGAGATCGCCATGCACCCGGCGCTCACCCGGGCGATCCAGGACCGCATCGACGACGACCAGGTGGACGCGGCGGTCATCGAGACGGTCCGGCGGGACTCGCCCGCCCTGCCCGCGTTGTGGCGGGCCGTCGGTGAGGCGTTCTGCAGCGGCGCCGACATCGACTGGGACGCCGTGTACACCGGCCGACGCATGGTCGACCTCCCGGTCTATCCGTGGAACCACGATCGTCACCTCGGCGTGGTGGCGTCGCGGGCGGCCCACGTGCCGTCCGGCGGGCACCCGATCGTGCACACGGTGGTGGAGGCCGGCGCTGAACCAGGTCTGTGGCTGGGCGTCGGCGAGGTGGCCGTGGACCGGCTGCCCTGGCTGGCCGATCACCAGGTGGCGGGGGCGGCGGTGCTGCCGGCGACCGCGATCCTCGACGCCCTGCTCGCGACGGCCCGGACGGCCCTGAGCCGGGACGACATCCAGCTCGAAGAGGTCGAACTGGCCTCGATGGTCCCGATCGGCCAGGCCGACGAGCCCGCCACGCAGGTGCGGATCGTGCTGCGCGACCGGTCCGGCAAACCGGCCGAGGCGGAACTGCTCTGGCGGCGGCCGGACGCGGCGGTCTGGACACCGGCGGCGCGGTCCCGGGTCGCGGATGCGGTCAGCCTGGAGACGCCGCCCGTCGAGGTGGCGCAAGACCGACGCACGGTCGCCCCGCCAAGGCTGTACGCGACCTTCGCCGCCGTGGGCATCGACTACGGGGACGCCTTCCGTGGCATCCGGTCCGCCTGGGCCGCCGACGGTGCGAGCGGTGGGACCGTGGCGCACGAGGAGGGCTGGCGCTCCGGACCGCACCCGGCCGAACTGGACGCCTGTCTCCAACTCGCCGCCGCCGGACTGGTCGACACCGTCCAGACCGGACCGCGAGTGCCCGTCCGGGTGGGCGGTTTCTCCTGCGTACCCGTGAGCGAGGGCGATCTCGACGTGGTGTGCGTCGGTTCCCCGACCGACGGTTACCGGATCGAGGTACGCGACCAGACCGGTCGGCTGGTGGCCCGGCTGGAGGGTCTCGAACTCTCCTCGCCCGGCCGCCACGACGAGGGCCTGCCGCTGCACCAGGTGACCTGGGAGGAGGCCACCGACCAGGCGGCCGGGCAGCCGAGCGCCCCTGGTCACTGGGTGGTCGTGTCGGCGGGCGAGACGGTCGACGCCCGGGTGGCGTCCCTCCTCGCGGACCGGTCCACGACCGTCGTACCGCAGGATCTGGACCGGGCGCGCCTGGCGGAGTTCCTCCGCGCCGAGTCGCAGCAGCACGGGGCGGCGATCGGCGTCGTGCATGCCCTCGCCTTGGCCGACCCGGCCGACGACGACGCGCGGCACGGCCTCGACCTGGTGGGATCGCTGGTGACGGTGGCGCAGGCCATGCGGTCGACGGGGCCGTCGGCGGCGGCGAGCCTGGTCGTGCTCACGGCGGGCGCCCAGGAGGTACGCGGGCAGGCGCGGCCGGACAGCGGGCCGGCAGCCCTGTGGGGAGCCGCCCGGACGCTCGTGGTGGAGGCGCCGGAACTGGGCGTACGACTGGTCGACCTGCCCGACGGACCGGACGGGGCGGCCGGGCCGAACCTGGACACCTTCCCCTCGGGCACCGAGGCGGCGTGGCGCAAGGACCGGTGGTGGGTGCCCCGCCTGCGCCGATTCGACCCGGAGGACCCGGCCGGGTGGCCGCTGCGCACGCTCCAGACTGGCCGGGAACGCGATTTCCGGCTGCTGGCGAAGGAGCCTGGTGACCTCGCCAGCCTGGCGCCGTTCGCCTTCGGCGTCGCGGCTCCGGCAGCCGGGGAGGTTCTGATCGACGTACGGGCCGCAGGGCTGAACTTCAACGACGTGCTCAAGGCGCTGGGGTCCTGCCCCGGCGTGGAACCCGGTCGGGTGCCGTTGGGCGCCGAATGCTCGGGTGTCGTCGCGGCCGTCGGCGAGGGAGTGACCCGGGTCCGGGTGGGCGATCCGGTGATGGCGGTGGCCGCCTCCAGCTTCTCCGGCCGGGTGGTGGCACCGGAGGCACTGGTCGCGCGGCTCGACGCACAGGTCGACCTCACCGAGGCGGCCGGGGTGCCGATCGCCTTCCTCACCGCCGCCTATGCCCTGGAGCACATGGCCCGGCTCGCGCCGGGCGAGACGGTGCTGATCCACTCCGCTGCCGGTGGGGTCGGCCTCGCGGCGATGCAGATCGCTCGTCGCTGTGGGGCGACGATCCTGGCCACGGCCGGCACCGCCGAGAAGCGGGAACTGCTGGCCTCGCTGGGAGCCGCCCACGTCTACGACTCGCGGAGTCTCGACTTCGCCGACCAGGTGCGTGCGGACACCCAGGGCAAGGGCGTCGACGTGGTGCTCAACTCGTTGGCCGGAGAGGCGCTGCGGGCCAGCCTGGCCCTGCTGGCGGAGAACGGGCGGTTCGTCGAGATCGGCAAGCGCGACATCTACGACGACTCCTCGATGGGTCTGTCGGTGCTCGCCCGCAACCGCAGCTTCATGGCGGTGGACCTGGAGGCGTTGTTCAACCGGCGGCCGTCGGCGATCACGCCGGTGTTGGATGCCGTCGCCCGGGCGTTGGGCGCCGGTGAGCTGACGCCGGTGCGGACGAACGTCTTCCCGATGGCGCAGGCGACAGAGGCGTTCACCACCATGGCCAGGGCCAAGCACATCGGCAAGATCGTCCTGGTGCCGGACGGCGTCGAGGACGTGATCGTCGCCCCCGGGGCCGCGCCGGTGCGGCGCGACGCCAGCTATGTGATCACCGGTGGACTCGGAGACCTGGGGTTGGAGGCGGCCCGTTCGCTGGCCGAGCGGGGCGCGGGTCGGCTCGTACTCCTGTCCCGCAGCGAGCCCGCCGAGGCGGCCCGTACGCGTCTGGACGAGATCACCCGCACCACCGGCGCAGACATCGTGGTGGCCAGCGCCGACGTCGGTGACGCGGACGCGTTGGCTGCCGTCGTGGCCCGGGCCGGTGCGGGTGGGCTGCCCGTCCGGGGCGTCGTCCACGCCGCAGGCGTGCTGGCCGACGCCGCGCTGGACGAGCAGGACGCCGCCTCGCTACGTCGCGTCTGGACGGCGAAGGCCCGGGGCGTGGTCAACCTGGCCCGTGCGTGCGAAGACGCCGACCTGGACTTCTTCGTCACCTACTCGTCGGCGGCGGGCGTCCTCGGTTCACCCGGCCAGCTCAACTACGCCGCCGCCAACGCGTTCGTCGACGCCTGGGGTCGCGGTGCGCGCCGCCGGGGAGTCCCGGTGGTCAACCTGGTGTGGGGACCGTGGGGTGAGATCGGCCTCGCCTCGCGCCAGGGCAGCGACGTGGCGCTGGCCAGGCTGGGGCTCAAGCCCATCGACGCCGATCTGGGGCGCGCGGTGTTCGACACCGTGACGGACGTACCGGCCGAGGTCGTCGTGCTTCCGATCGACGCCGCCGCCATCGCCCAGATGTCGGCCGACGACCTGCCGGGGCTGTTGTCCGGGCACGCGGGAGCCGGATTCGGCGGCGCGGATTTGGACTCGGCCGTCTCGGGCCTCGCCGACGAACTGCTGAGCCTGCCCCCGGGGCGTGCCCGTCGGGCCGCCGTCGTCGAAGCCTGCCGCAACGAGGTCGCCGCCGTGTTGCGCAGTTCACCGGAGGCGGTGGCGTCGAGCCGACCGTTCTCCGAGATGGGATTCGACTCGCTGATGTCCCTGGAACTGCGCAAGCGACTGCAACGCCTGACCGGTGTGTCGCTGCCCAGCACGGTGGTGTGGCGATACCCGAACGTCGACGCGCTCGCCGAGCAGTTGGCCGCCTCCATGGGCGTCGACCTGGGGAGCCAGCAGCCGGCGCGGGTGGAGACGGAACCAGAACCGCAGACCGGGCCGGACGACGACCTCGCCGACCTGTCGGAAGACGAGCTGGAGAACCTCCTGCGGTCCACCCTGCACGACCTGGAGAACTCGGATGGCTGAAACGGCAGCGGGATCCGGCACCGCCGACACCCTGCGGCGTGCCCTACGGACGATCACGGACCTGAAGCAGCGCCTGGCACAGGCGCAGCAGGCCCAACAGGCGGCGCGGGCGCCGATCGCCGTGACGGGACTGGCGTGTCGGTTCCCCGGCGCTGACGGGCCGGAGGCGTACTGGCGGCTGCTGTCCTCCTCGGACAGCGGGATCGTCGACATCCCGGAGGAGCGGTGGTCCGTCGATCGGTACTACGCCGATCAGCCGGGCAAACCGGGCCGGACCATGGCCCGCCGGCTCGGTCTCGTGACCGACCTGGAGCGGTTCGACCACGGCTTCTTCGGCATCGGCGCGGACGAGGCGTCCGACATGGACCCGCAACAGCGGCTCGCGCTGGAGCAGGCCTGGTTGGCGCTGGAGGACGCGGGCATCGACCCGACCAGCCTGGCCGGCACCAGGACCGGCGTGTTCACCGCGGTCTGCACGTACGACTTCGCCCTGTCGCGGTTCCGGGACGTGGCCGGGATTACCGCCCATTCGAGTATCGGCACCGCCCACGGTGCCGTGGCGGGGCGGATCAGCTACACGTTGGGGCTGGCCGGGCCGTCGCTCTCGGTCGACACGGCCTGCTCCTCGTCGCTGGTGGCACTGCACCTCGCCTGCCGCAGCCTGCGGGACGGGGAGTGCGACCTGGCGTTGGTGGGCGGAGTGAACGCGTTGGTCTCCCCGTCCACCAGCATCGCCTTCTCCCAGCCGGGGATGGTCTCCCGCAGCAGCGAGTCCAGGCCCTTCGACGAGCGGGCGGACGGCCCGGTCATCGGGGAGGGCTGCGGTTTCGTCGTGTTGCAGCGCAGCGCGGACGCCGAGCGTGACGAGCGGCGCGTCCGGGGCTTGATCCTCGGCTCGGCGGTCAACCACAACGGCCGCACCGCATCGCTCACGACGCCGTCGGTGGACGCCCAGCGTCAGACGGTGGCGGCGGCGTTGGAGGCTGCCGACGTCTCCGCCGCCGACCTCGACTACGTCGAAGCGCACGCCTCCGGCACCCCGTACGGGGACATCATGGAGGTGGAGGCGCTGGCGGGCCTCACCGCCGACCGGGACAGGCCGCTGTTTCTCGGCAGCTGCAAGGGGCACGTGGGGCACCTCCAGGCGGCCGGCGGCATGGCGGCCCTGCTCAAGCTGCTCCTTTCGATGGAGCACGGGCGGATCCCCGCCACCCTCGGGCTGGAACGGCCGAACCCCGGGTTGCCACCGGCTCAGGCCGGAGTCGAACTGGTGACGGCCGCCCGGGACTGGCCCTCCGGAACGGAACGCCGGATCGCGGGAGCCAGCGCGTTCGGCTTCACCGGTACCAACTGTCACATCGTCGTCGCTGCGGCGGATCCGATCCCACCTCGCGCCGAGGCCGGGCCGAGCGGGAGCTGTGTGCTCGCGCTCTCCGGTCGCGACGAGCGGGATCTCCAACGGGCCATCGCAGCCATGCGCACGTTCCTGGTCGAGGATCCGACCAGGTCGTGGCCTGACGTGGCACGGTCGTGGAACTGCGGCCGTACCCACTGGGGTTGGCGAACGGCAGTCGTCGCGTCTGATCCGTTGGCGGCTGCCGAAGCCCTGCGGACGGCACCGGCCCACCCGCCGGTGCCGTCCGCAGGGATCGCGTTGCACCTGGGCGAGTCCCTGATACCCGACACCGGGTGGGCGGAGACGCTGCGGAGCGTGCCGCTTCTCGCAGCGCTCGACGAGCAGTGCCGCGCCGCCGCCGATGGCGCGAGCGAGCCGGTGATCCGGCAGTGCGTGGTCGCCCGGGCCCTGCTCGCGGTGGGTGTCGTGCCGACCGTGGTCACCGGCGTCGGGGTCGGTGAGATCGTGGCGGCGTACGTCGCGGGTGCCATCGACCTGGCCGGTGTGGTCCAGTTGGTTTCCGGCGCTGTGCCGCCCGCAGGCGTCGCGGCGCGGACCCCCGAGATCCCTTGGGCGCCCGCCTCGCTCGGGCGGCTGTGGCCGTGGCAGGAGGTCCCCGGTAGCGCGCAGTGGCAGAGCGCCACCCGCGAGCCCGCACGGTGGCCGGGCTGCTTCGACGCGGCTGACGACCTGGACACCACCGGGTGGCTCGCGATCGGAGCCGATCCGGCCGCCGACGACCCCTTCCGCAGGACGTGTCAGGAGCGCGGTCGCGCCCTGTGGACGGTGGGGGAGGCGGCCGGAGGCCCCGGCGAATGGTGGTGGCGGACGTTGGGCTGGTGTTACGAGCTGGGTGCGTCGGTCGACTGGCGTACGGCGCTGCGGGGCGTCGGACATGTCGTCGGTGTTCCGACGCACGGCTTCGATCGTGAGGTCACCGTGCCGTTCCGGTGACCGGGGCGGCACGGTCGGTGGTCGCGGTCTGCTGGAGCTGGGCCAGCAGACCGGACGACACCAGCTCCGCGATCGCCTCGACGTGTTCCAGGATGAAGAAGTGGTCACCCGGGAACACGCGTTGTGCGAACGCGCCGTGGGTGACCTCGGCCCACGAGGTGGACGAGGTCACCGACACCGACGTGTCCGACAGGCCGTTGAGCGCGGTCACCGGGCAGTGCAGCAGCCGGCCCCGGTGGTACTGGTAGGTGGACAGGGCGCGGTAGTCCGCCCGGATCACCTGTAGCGCGAGCGCGCGCAACGCCGCGTCGTCGAAGATCCGGCGGTCGGTGCCACCGAGGTCGCAGATGTGCTCGATCAGCTGGGTGTCGTTCAGCAGGTGCTTGTCGCCCTTGGCCCGCGTCGCCGGATCACCCCGGCCCGACACGTAGAGCGCCACCGGTTCTCGCTCCTCCGAGGCCAGGATGCGGGCCGTCTCCAGGGCGACGAGCGAGCCCATGCTGTGACCGAGCAACGCGACCGGCCCGTCGACACAGGTCAGGATCGCCTCGGCGGTCTTCGCCGCCAGCTCGCCGATGGACCGGGAGAAGGGCTCCTGGATCCGGTGTGCCCGCCCCGGGTACTGGACGACCATCGTCGCCAGCCAGGGCGGGCAGGCCCGTACGAGCTTCAGGTAGGCGGCGGCCGAGCCGCCCGCGTGCGGGCAGACGACGAGGGTCGCCCGGGGATCCTCGGGTACGGGCGTCATGGTGACCAACCACGGCGACGTGGGTCGGGTGGTGTCTGATCGGGTGTCCACGCTCAGCCCTTGGCGAGGTCTCGGCGCTGGAACACGACGAGCGCGATGCCCATGAGCACCACGATCACGGCCGCCATCCCGGCCGACGACGTGGCCGACCAGGACTCGACCGGGACCTTGCCGGTCCACTCCACCGGCGAGATGTGCCGGACCCCTTCGCTGAGTTGCAGCATGTCCGCCCGCAGCGCCACCACCGCGGCCCATGCGACCAGGGTCCAGGCCAGCGCGGGGAGCCGCGCGTCCAGAGAGCCGAGGGCGAGCGCGAGCGCCACGATGAGCAGCGCCGCAGGTAGCTGCTGGGCGTTGCTCCGGAGCGCCTCACCGAACCTGCCCCAGTCGTCGAGGCTCAGACTCAGGCCGAGGCCGGACAGGGAGGCGAGAGCCAGCTGCGTGATGACCACGGCCGCGAAGGCGATGACGATGCCGTTGGCCTGCCACCGCGTGCGGGTCGGCAGCCCGGCGAGCACCCGCCCGGTCCGTCCGGACAGTTCCTCCCGCGCGAAGGCCATGCTGACCAGCACCCCGGCGGCAGCCGCGACGATGGCGTTGAGCTGCACCAGCAGCACGATCCGAGCGGTCAGCCCTTCGGTGGCCATGTCCTTGGCGAAGTAGCCGAAGGTGAAGGCCACCGCGCCGCCCGCGAGGAGCACGGCCAGCGTGGTGCCCCGGACCAGGCGCAGGAGCAGCGTCCGAGAGCCGACGAGCGTGGCACCGGCCTCGCGGGGGCCGGCGGAGGCGGCGAACATCCCGCCCCCGAGGTCACGTTTGGTGGCGAAGAAGATGCCCAGGAGCGCCTGCGCCACGATGGCCACCCCGAAGAGGAGGTAGGGCCAGGCCGGGGGAGTCTCGGCGAACGGTTTGGTCTCCGCGAGCCAGGACAACGGCGACGACCAGACCGCGTCCCAGGACCTGACGTCGACGGCGCTGCGGAGCAGGTAGAAGCCGATCACCACGGCGACGGCGGCGAAGGTGGCCTCGGCGCTGTTGCGGAAGAGTTGACCGGAGAGCGCGCCGAGGGAGACCGCCCACAGGAAGAACAGCAGCAGCGCCAACGCCCACAGCGCGGCACCCAGCGTGTCGTACCCGGTGGCCGCCAGCGCGGCGAACGAGAGAACCGAGGCGAGCAGGCAGGTGATGGCCCCGCAGCAGAGACCGGCGACGGTGGGCGCCAGCCGGCTGATCGTGCCGGCGGTGATGATGTCGAGGTAGTTCTTGTCCTCCAGCCAGCGGGTGAAGCGGACCCCCACGTAGACCCCGAGCAGGGGGACCAGGAACAGCACCACGACCGCTGTCTCCTGGGCGAAGATGCCCCCGATGGTGGTGAGGTCGTAGCCGCGCCCCTGGAACACCCGGACGGCGACCGAGTCGGTCACCGTCTCGGCGTACGCCAGGCGGTGCGCCTCGTCCGGGTACATGTCCTGGATGGAGGCCGCAGCCGACCAGACGAGACCGGCGATGACGACCGCCGGTACGACCAACCACAGCCACATCGTGCGAAGCAGCACCCACGTGGTGCGCGCGAGACCCTTCACCGCGCGCTCGCCGCCGGCTCGGGCTCGGGCTTGACGCCCTCGCGGTAGTTGGACAGGAAGACCTCGTCGAGGCTGGGCGGTGCGACGGTCAGACCGGTCAACCCGGCGCTGACGAGGATCGGCATGACGTCGTTGAGCGCGGCCGGCGGCACCTGGAAGGTCGACTTGGTCCGCCCGTCGACGTGCTCCGTGACCAGTTGGAGCACGTTCTCGGCGCGCAACATCGCCTCGGGGGAGCGCTCGGTGGTGGCGAGGACCTGCAGCGTCGTACGGCCGCGAAGCCGCTCCAACGTGTCAGAGGCCACCGTCTGCCCGCGCCGGATGATGGTCAGCCGGTCGCAGAGGGCCTCCACCTGGGAGAGGATGTGGCTGGACAGCAGGATCGCCTTGCCAGTCATCTTGATCTCGCGCACCGTCTGCTGGAAGGCCTCCTCCATCAGCGGGTCGAGGCCGGAGGTTGGCTCGTCGAGCAGGTAAAGGTCGGCGTCCTTCGAGAACGCGGCGATCAGCGCGACCTTCTGTCGGTTGCCCTTCGAGTACGACCGGGTGCGCTTCCGCACATCCAGGTCGAAGCGGTCGATGAGCTCGTCCCGACGACGGCGATCCCCGCCGCCCTGTAGGCGCATGAGGACGTCGATGCACTCGCCGCCGGAGAGCCCGTCCCACAATGCGACGTCGCCGGGGACATAGGCGACCCGCCGATGCACGGCGACGGACTCCTGCCAACAATCGTGACCGAAGATCCGGCATTCGCCGCTGCTCAACTTCAGTTGACCGAGCAGCGCCCTGATTGTGGTCGACTTACCCGCACCGTTCGGACCGAGGAATCCGTGTACTTCGCCGGGGGCTACTCGCAGTGAGAATCCGTCGAGCGCGCGCGTCGCGCCAAAGGACTTTCGAAGGTCGGTGGCCTCGATGGCGAGGGGTGACTCACTCCTCGCCTTGCCTGAGGTGTCGTGCTGCACGCGTACGTCCTAACCGGATCTGGGAGTGCGCCATTCGGCAGACTCCAAGCTGAATCGTGGTGCCGAAGAGCGAGCATTCGCAGCGGTTGCTACGGCCGGGATGCCGATTGTCCCCAGGCAACCGACTGAGCAGCGGAGTCGTCGAACTCGCCCCACCGCGAGGTGACCGCCGGGCAGTATTGAGCCCTCAAGAGTGCTGCATGGCATTCAAGCTCCTGGGATGTCTTTCGGCATACCCTCTGACAGCGGTGGCGGTTCGCGGTACATCGACAGTGTAGGTGATCCAACATGGATCTGTCGTGTCGCGTCGACCGTCTTCACGCTGGGTCAGGAGCCTTGAACGGTCGGCGTCGAAAAATGTGAGTCGCGCACCCCAATGTGCACTCCGACGTGGTCTTATGTGCGAAATTCACAACATTACCGAGCGTCCACCCCGGTCGATATGTGCGCCACCCCCGGCCACCGATCGGCTCGATCGCACACCGTCCCGGACCGGGACGGATGAGGTCAGCAGACGAGGGCGCAAGCGGGGACGGCTGCGGGACCGTCGTGCTCGACGGTGGTCAGGTTGGCGACCGTGGTGGCGGCGATGTTGTGCAGGCCGTCCTCGGTGAAGAACGCCTGGTGCCCGGTGATCAGCACGTTGGGGAAGGTGGTCAGCCGGGCGAAGTCGTCGTCACCGAGGACCGCCTCCGAACGGTCCTCGAAGAACAGGTCGCTCTCCTCCTCGTACACGTCGAGGCCGAGGTAACCGATCCGGCCGCTCTTGAGGCCGTTGATGACCGCGCGGGTGTCCACCAGCGCGCCTCGACCGGTGTTGACGAGCATCATGCCCTCGCGGAACTGGGCGATCCGTTCGGCGTCGATCAGGTGCCGGGTGTCCGGGGTCAACGGGCAGTGCAGGGTGATGATGTGCGACTCGGCGAACAGCTGCCCCAGCGGGACGTACTCGACCCCGGCGGCGACGGCCGCGTCGTTCGGCTCCGGATCGCTGGCCAGCACCCGGCAGCCGAAGCCCGCCATGATCTGGGCGACACAGACACCGATCCGTCCGGTGCCGACGATGCCGACCGTACGACCGTGCAGGTCGAAACCGAGCAGTCCGGTCAGCGCGAAGTTGTGCTCGCGTACCCGGTTGTAGGCGCGGTGGATCTTGCGGTTGAGGGCGAGGATCAGGCCGACGGTGTGCTCGGCCACCGCGTGCGGCGAGTACTCCGGCACCCGTACCACGGTCAGGCCCAGCTTGCGGGCGGCGGCCACGTCGACGTTGTTGAAACCGGCCGACCGCAGCGCGACCACCCGGACGCCGACGTCGGCGAGTTGGTCGAGCACCTCGGCGCAGAGGTCGTCGTTGACGAAGGCGCAGACCGCGTCGGCCCCCTCGGCGAGCCGGGCGGTCTGGGTGGTGAGACGAGGCTCCAGAAAGGTCAGTTCATGACCGGCCGTGGCGTTCGCCTCGGTGAGGAACGTCCGGTCGTAGGGCTTGGTGCTGAAAACCGCCACTCGCATGGGGCCACCTCCACCTTCCACGCTACGGCCGGGCATCCGTGCGCAGGCAGGGTTCTATGGCACCTTGACACGGGACCGTCAGCCCAACAGGGCGTCGATCTCGGCCAATTCCTCGGCCGTCAGGTCGAGGTTGTCGACCGCGGCGATGTTCGCCTCCAACTGCGGCACGCTGCTGGCACCGATGATCAGACTGGTCATCCTCGGGTCGCGCAGCGCCCAGGCGAGCGCGAGCTGCGCCAGGGACCGGCCCCGGCGCCCGGCGACGGCGGCCAGCGCCCGGATCGTGGTCAGGCGCTGCTCGGTCAGGTCGCTCTCGTTGAGGAAGACGCTGGTGCGGACCCGGGAGTCGACCGGGATGCCGGCAAGGTAGCGGTCGGTGAGCAGGCCCTGGGCCAGCGGGCTGTAGGCGATGCAGCCGGCACCGACCCGCTCCAGCGTGTCGAGCAGGCCGTCCTGTTCGGTCCAGCGATTGAACATCGAGTACGCGGGCTGGTTGATCAGCAGCGGGGTGCCCAGGTCGCGCAGGATCGCGGCGGCCCGCTGGGTCTGCTCGGAGGTGTAGTTGGAGATGCCGACGTAGAGGGCCTTGCCGGCGCGGACGACGGCGTCCAGGGCGCCCATCGTCTCCTCCAGCGGAGTGTCCGGGTCGTACCGGTGGCTGTAGAAGATGTCGACGTAGTCCAGCCCGAGTCGGCGCAGCGACTGGTCGAGCGAGGCGACGAGGTACTTGCGGGAGCCCCACTCGCCGTACGGGCCGGGCCACATCAGATAGCCGGCCTTGCTGGAGATGATCAACTCATCGCGGTACGGCTTGAGGTCCGTGGCGAGCATCCGGCCGAAGTTCTCCTCCGCCGAGCCGGGCGGCGGGCCGTAGTTGTTGGCCAGGTCGAAATGGGTGACGCCGAGATCGAAGGCCCGCCGGACGATGTCCCGCTGACGCTCGAAGGGACGGTCCGGCCCGAAGTTGTGCCACAGGCCGAGTGAGATCGCGGGCAGCCGGAGCCCGCTGGCTCCGCTGCGCCGATAGGTCATCTGGTCGTAGCGCGTGTCGGCCGCGAGGTAGGTCACGATCATGACCATAGCCCGGGGCCGGGCGGGTGGCGTCGGGATAGCGCCGGAGGCGGCTCGCCGGACCGACGCCGGAGGTTGCGGCGGTCGACGGGCCCGACGACGGGTAGCGTCGACCCATGCGTTACGTGCGGCTCGACACGCCGAAGCCCCTGTCCAGGATCGGCCTCGGTACGTGGCAGTTCGGTTCGCGGGAGTGGGGCTACGGCCCCGACTACGAAAGGTTGGCGGCGGACATCGTCCGCCGCGCCGTCGAGCTGGGCGTGACCCTCTTCGACACCGCCGAGATCTACGGCTTCGGCCGCAGCGAACGGCTCCTCGGCGGCGCACTGGCCGCCGACCGGGACAAGGTGGTCGTCGCCACCAAGTTCATGCCGGTGCTGCCGGTCGCGTCGGTGGTGCAGCAGCGGGCGGTCGCCTCGGCGGCGCGGCTCGGGGTCACCAACATCGACCTCTACCAGGTGCACCAACCCAACCCGCTGGTCGGCGACCAGCGGACCATGCGCGGGATGCGCGCGCTGCAGGACGTCGGCCTGGTCGCCGAGGTCGGGGTGAGCAACTACAGCCTGCGCCGCTGGCAGATGGCGGAGGCCGCGCTGGGCAGCCGGGTGCTCAGCAACCAGGTCCGCTACAGCATGGTCGACCGCAAGCCGGAGGAGGATCTTCTTCCGTACGCGGAGCAGGCGGGCCGCCTGGTCATCGCGTACAGCCCGCTGGCGCAGGGGTTCCTCTCCGGGCGGTACGACGCGAACCACCCGCCGTCCGGCGCGATCCGTCGGGCCAACCCGTACTTCCTGCCGGAGAACCTGGAACGCGGCGGCGCGCTGATCGAGACGCTGCGTCAGGTGGCCGCCGCGCACGACGCGACACCGAGTCAGATCGCTCTGGCGTACGTGCTGCGTCACCCGAACGTGGTGGCCATCCCCGGTGCGTCCAGCGTGGAGCAGATGGAACGCAACGCCGCCGCCGCGGAGATCGACCTGACCGACGACGAGTACGCCGCACTGGTCAACGCGGCCCGCGCGTTCCGCCCGGTCACCGGCCTGGCGGCGGTGCCGGAGTTCGTCCGCTCCCGCAGGCGCGGCTGACCGGGGCGGGCGTCGGTCGAGTCCCAGGGTTCGCGATCGATGGAGAGCGAAATGGCCCCTCCTTCTCACCGGCAGAGTTCATGATCCTGCCAGGTTGGTGGGGGTCGACGAAGCCGGGTGCGCGCTAGCGTGGGCCGAGTGAGTGAGTCTTCGTCTGTTTCGCCGCTCCCACCGGCCGACCTGCCCGCCACGCTCGGTGCGCTGCGCGCGGCCGGGTACCGGTACCGGACCGTCAAGCAGGAGCTGAGCGACAACCTTCGGGACCGGATGCGGTCCGGCGCGCCGCGCTTCGACGGCATCGTCGGGTACGACGACACCGTGCTGCCGGAGGTGGAGCGGGCGCTGCTCGCCGGGCACGACATGGTGCTGCTCGGTGAGCGTGGCCAGGGCAAGACCAGGCTGATCCGGTCGCTGGTGGCGCTGCTCGACGAGTGGACCCCGGTGATCGTCGGTTCGGTGCTCAACGAGCACCCACTGCACCCGGTCACTCCGGCGTCGCGGTCGCTGGTCGCCGAGGCCGGCGACGACCTGCCGGTCGGGTGGCTGCACCGTTCGATGCGCTACGGGGAGAAGCTGGCCACCCCGGACACCAGCGTCGGTGACCTGATCGGCGACGTGGACCCGGTCCGGCTGGCCCAGGGGCGCACGCTCGGCGACCCGGAGACCATCCACTTCGGGTTGGTGCCGCGTACCAACCGGGGCATCTTCGCGGTCAACGAGCTGCCCGACCTGGCCGAACGGATCCAGGTGGCGCTGCTCAACGTGCTGGAGGAGCGGGACATCCAGGTGCGCGGCTACCAACTGCGCCTGCCGCTGGACCTGCTCCTGGTGGCCAGCGCCAACCCGGAGGACTACACCAACCGGGGTCGGATCATCACCCCGCTCAAGGACCGCTTCGGCGCGGAGATCCGTACCCACTACCCGACCGACCTGGAACTGGAACTGGCCCTGATCCGGCAGGAGGCCGACCTGGTCGCCGAGGTGCCGGAGCACGTGCTGGAGGTGCTGGCCCGGTTCGCCCGGGCGGTGCGCGAGTCGCCGTCGGTGGACCCACGGTCCGGTATCTCCGCGCGGTTCGCCATCGCCGCTGCGGAGACCGTCGCCGCCGCCGCGCTGCGCCGGGCGTGCCTGCTGGGCGCGGACGCGGACCTGCCGTCGGCGGAGGCGGTGGCGCGGGTGGGCGACGCGGTGTCGGTGACGTCGACGCTGCGCGGCAAGGTGGAGTTCGAGAGCGGCGAGGAGGGCCGGGAGATCGAGGTCCTCGGTCACCTGCTGCGGACCGCCACCGCGGAGACGTTCCGGGCCCGGCTGGCCGGGCTGGACCTGTCCGGTTTCACGGCGCTGGTCGAGGAGGGGCGGACGGTGGAGACCGGCGAGCTGGTGTCGGCTACTGACCTGCTGCGCCAGGTGGGCACGGTGCCGGGGCTGGCCAAGGTGCTCGACCGGCTCGGGGTCGGCGACGCGCCGAGCCCCGGGCAGGCCGCCGCGGCCGTCGAGTTCGTGCTCGAAGGGCTGCACCTGAGCCGTCGGCTGGGCAAGGACGTCACCGACGCCGGGCGGACCCGCTACGGCGGCCGGGACTGAGATGGCCGGCAACCGGTTCCGCTACGGCCAGTGGCGCGGCGGCCCTGATCCGCTCGCACCGCCGTACGACGTGCAGGCGGCGGTGGATCAGGTCGGCGCGGACGTGCTGGCCGGCGGCAACCTTCGGGAGGCGCTGCGGGACCTGCTGCGCCGGGGCCCGCAGGGGCGTGGCGGGTTGGCCGAGCTGGCCGCCCGTGCCCGTCGGCTGCGCCGGGAGGTGCTGCGCCGGGGTGAACTCGACGGCGCGGTGACCCGGGCGCGGGCGCTGCTGGATCAGGCGCTGGCCGCCGAGCGGGACGAGCTGGCCCGCCGGGACGACGAGGCGGCCCGGTTCGCCGAGACGGTCCTGAACGATCTGCCCCGCTCGACCGCGCAGGCGGTGCGGGATCTCGCCGACTACCGGTGGGCCAGCGACGAGGCCCGGCAGACCTACCAGCGGATCCTCGACGGACTGCGTGACGACGTGCTCGGCCAGCGGTTCGCCGGGCTGCGCGACTCGGCGCGGCTGGCCGGTGACCCGGCCGTGCAGGAGCGGATCGCCGAGATGATGCGGGACCTCAACGCCCTGCTGGCCCGGCATGCCCGCGCCGAGGACACCACCGACGCGTTCGCCGAGTTCATGCGCCGGCACGGCGAGTTCTTCCCGGAACGCCCCCGCGACGTGGACGAGCTGGTCGATCTGCTGGCCCGACGCGCGGCGGCCGGGCAGCGGCTGATGAACTCGCTGTCGCAGCGGCAGCGGGAGGAACTGGCCGGGCTGATGCGCGAGTCCCTCGGTGACCGGCTCGTCGGCGAGATGGCCGAGTTGGAGGAGAACCTGCGCGCACTGCGGCCGGACCTGCGCTGGGGTCGCGGCGAGCGGATGCAGGGTGCCGGACCGCTGGGTTACGGCGAGGCGACCGGTGCCCTCGACGAGATCGCCGAACTGGACGACCTGATCGACCAGCTGGGCCAGACACACCCCGGCGCGACCCTGGACGACATCGACGTCGACTCGGTGACCCGGACCCTGGGCCGGGACGCGGCCGACGACGTACGCCGGCTGCGGGAGTTGGAGCGGGAGCTGCGCCGCCAGGGTTGGGTGACCCGCGACGCCGAGGGTCTGACCCTGAGCCCGAAGGCGCTGCGCCGCCTCGGTGGTACCGCGCTGCGGCAGGTCTTCGCCGAGCTGACCGCCGGGCCGCGCGGCCAGCACGACCTGCGTTCGGCCGGGGCGGCCGGCGAGGTGACCGGTGCGTCCCGGCCCTGGGAGTACGGCGACGAGCAGCCGCTGGACGTGGTGCGGACGCTGACCCGGGCGATCCGTCGCGCCGGTCCGGGGGTGCCGGTGCACCTGGCCGTCGAGGACTTCGAGGTCGTCGAGACCGAACGGCGGGCGTCGGCGGCGGTGGCGCTCTGCGTCGACCTGTCCTACTCGATGATCTCGCAGGGGCGGTGGGGCCCGATGAAGCAGACCGGGCTGGCGTTGGCCCACCTGATGGCGACCCGGTTTCCGCAGGACGCGTTGCAGATCATCGGGTTCGGTCGGCGCGCCGAGACGCTGACCCAGCAGGAACTGGCCGCCGTCGAGCCGGACCTGACGCAGGGGACCAATCTTCAACACGCGCTGCGGCTGGCCGGTCGGCACCTGCGGCGGCACCCGGACGCGGAGCCGGTGGTGCTGGTGGTGACCGACGGGGAACCCACCGCCCACCTGGACCCGGACGACGGGGAGGCGTTGTTCGCCTGGCCGCCGTTGGCGGAGACGATCGAGGCGACGGTCCGGGAGGTGGACCGGCTCGTCCGTTACGGGGCCACCCTGAACCTCTTCATGCTCGGTGACGACCCCGGCCTGCGCCGGTTCGTCGACGCGGTGGCCCGGCGCAGCGGTGGTCGGGTGTTCACCCCGGACGCCGACGACCTCGGCGAGTACGTGGTCAGCGACTACCTGCGCGCCCGCCGGGGCCGTCGCTAGGCTCGGGTGGGTGGAGGTCGACGGGCTGCGTGAGGCGTACGACGCGGTGCTGGCCGAGGTCGATGCGGGCGGGTTCGGACCGCCACCGCCCGGCCGGTACAGCGCCGAGCAGATCGTGGCACACCTGGTAGCCAACGACGAGCTGATGTGTGCGGCTACCGAGGCGGTGCTCGCCGGGTCGCCGTACGCCTTCTATGACCTGGACGAGGTCCACCGGCCGGAGTTGGACGAGCTGACCGCCGAGTGCGGCGGTCTCGACGGGCTCGCCGCCCGGCTGCGTGCCACCAGCGACCGGCTGATCGCCCTGGTGGCCCGGCTCGGCGCGGCGGCGGACACTCCGGTGGAGACGCACCTGCGTGAGGGGTTCGAGCTCGTCGTCGACGAGCCGTTGCCGTGGGGCCGCACGATCGACCTGCACACCCGGGTGCACCTGCCCCGCCACCTGGCGGAACTGTGCGCCCTGCGCGGAGCCGCCTGACCGCGAGTCGAGCAGACGGCGAGCCGGCGGGGGTCAGCGCGACCCGGCCACGTCGGGAGTACGACGGAAGGTCCGGCGGTACACCGACGGGGCGACGCCGATGCGCAGGTGCAGTTGCTGGCGCAACGCGGCGGTGGTGCCGAACCCGGTACGCCGGGCGATCTGCTCGATGGTCAGGTCGGTGCTCTCCAGCAGCAGCCGGGCATGGTCGGTGCGCTCGTGCAGCAGCCACTGCGCCGGGCTGAGCCCGGTCTCGGCCCGGAACCGGCGGGTGAAGGTGCGTACGCTCATCCGCGCCTGCTCGGCCAGGTCGCGCAGGCTCACCGGCTCGTGCAGTCGCTGGCGGGCCCACTCGCGGGCGACAGCGGTGCTGGTGCCCGGGGCCTGCGGTACGGGGCGTTCGATGTACTGCGCCTGACCGCCGTCGCGCCACGGTGGCACGACGCAGCTGCGGGCGGCCCGGTTGGCCACCTCGCTGCCGTGGTCGATGCGGATCACGTGCAGGCACAGGTCGATGCCGGCGGCGACCCCGGCCGAGGTGAACATCCGGTCCTCCGCCACGAAGAGCACCTCGGGATCGAGATCCACCCGTGGGTACAGGCGTCGGAAGCGGTCGGCGTACGCCCAGTGGGTGGTGGCCCGCCGCCCGTCGAGCAGCCCGGCGGCGGCCAGCAGGAACGCGCCGGTGCAGATCGACATGACCCGGGCACCCCGGTGGTACGCGGCCCGCAGCGCCTCGGTCACCTCGGTGGGGATGACGTCGGGGTGGATCGTGGCGTCGCCGTGCACCCCCGGCACGATCACCGTTTCGGCCCACTCCAGTAGTTCCAACCCGTGGTCGGGCAGCACCGTGAACCCGGCGGTGCTGCGCACCGGTCGGCCGCCGGGGGTGCACGTGTCGACGGTGTAGTGGTGGACGCCGTCGGCGTCGCGGGCGGCACCGAACACCTGGGCGGGGATGCCGAGGTCCAGCCCGACCACCTGGTCGACGGCGAGGACGGCGATCCGGTGGGCAGCCATGGCCCGATTATTGCGCAAGGTGGCTCGCCGGCCACTCGTCCGGTCGCTCCGGGTTGCCGCAAACTCGCCTGGTGAATCGACCCATCCGCCTCCATCCGGCCTGGATCGTCGCGGCCGTCGCCTTCGTGGCGTTGGTCGGTGCCGCCGGTTTCCGGGCCACGCCGTCGGTGCTGCTGCACCCGCTGCACGCCGAGTTCCGCTGGCCGCTGGCCACCATCTCGGCCGCCGTCTCGGTGAACCTGCTCCTCTACGGGCTGACCGCGCCGTTCGCCGCGGCGCTGATGGACCGCTTCGGCATCCGTCGGGTGGTCGCCGCCGCGCTGGCCCTGGTCGCCGCCGGTAGCGGCCTGACCGTCTTCATGACCGCGAGCTGGCAACTCATCCTCTGCTGGGGAGTGCTGGTCGGGCTGGGCACCGGGTCGATGGCGCTGGCCTTCGTGGCCACCATCACCGGGCGCTGGTTCGTGCGTCGTCGGGGTCTGGTCACCGGCGTGCTCACCGCCGGTGGGGCGGCCGGCCAGCTGATCTTCCTGCCGCTGCTGGCGGTGCTGGTGGACGCCTCCGGCTGGCGGGCGGCGTCACTGGTCGTCGCCGGTGCGGCGCTGCTGGTCGTACCGCTGGTGCTCTGGCTGCTGCGGGAACACCCGGCGGAACTCGGGATGCCGCCCTACGGTGCGACGGAGATCGAGCCGGTGGTCAAACCGGCGGGTGGGGCCGCGACCCGCGCGGTGCGCGTACTGTTCCAGGCCGCGCGTACCCGGCCGTTCTGGCTGCTCGCCGCCGGGATGGCGATCTGCGGTGCGACCACCACCGGCCTGGTCGGTACGCACTTCATCCCGGCCGCGCACGACCACGGGATGCCGCAGACCACCGCCGCCGGGCTGTTGGCCCTGATCGGGATCTTCGACATGGTCGGTACCGTCGCCTCGGGTTGGCTCACCGACCGCTTCGACCCTCGCCTGCTGCTGGTGGCGTACTACGCGTTGCGTGGCGGGTCGCTGCTGGTGCTGCCGGGTCTCTTCGCGGCGACCGCCGAGCCGAGCATGCTGGTCTTCATCATCTTCTACGGCCTGGACTGGGTCGCCACGGTGCCGCCCACGGTCGCGTTGTGTCGGGAGTACTTCGGCGCGTCCGGCGCAGTCGTCTTCGGCTGGGTGTTCGCGTCGCACCAGTTCGGCGCGGCGGTCGCCGCCACCGCCGCGGGCCTGGTCCGTGACCAGCTCGGCGAGTACACGCTGGCCTGGTATCTCGCCGGGGCGCTGTCGGTCAGCGCGGCCGTGCTGTCGGCGATGTTGCTGCGCCGCCGGGGCACCACCTTCACCGAGCCGGTCGTGGTCGCCGCCGCCCCGAAGGCGTGGAGCTACCGTGACTGAGAGGCTACTGAAGCGTCCAGCGCTGGGCCGGGTTGCCGTCGCAGGGTGCCTGGACGATGTCGGTGCCGGCCGTGGCGGCGCCGTCGCGGGCCTGGGCGCACTTGCCGCTGTGCACGGCCACCACCACGGCCGCGCCGCCGTCGACCGGTTGCAGCCGCCACTGCTGGTTGGCCTCGCCGTGGCAGCGGTACTGGAGCATCCGGGCCCCGTCGTCGCCGCTGCCGCCCTCGACGTCGAGACACTGGTTGTGGGCGGCGTTGGTGAGCGTCACCGCCTCCGCGCCGAACGCGGCCACCACCCACTGCTGCTCCGGCCCGCCGCTGCACTCGGCCAGCTTGGCGGCGGCCCGTTCGCCGTCACCGTCGAGGCCGAGACAGAGGCCGGAGCCGACCCCACGGAACACCTTCGGCCCGAGCGTCGGGTCCGGAGTCTGACTGGGGCTCGGCGTGGGGGAGGGCTCGGTCGGCGTGGCCTCCGGCTCGCTCTCCGTCGGGCTGGGCGGCGCCGCCCCGCTCGGGCTGGGCGCGGCGACCGGGGGCGCGGGCTCCGGATTCCGACCACCGAGCACGCCGGTGGCGAAGAGCACCCCCAGCAGTACGCCCACCAGCCCGATCGCCAGCGCGGTGACCAGGAGCGGGTCGCGGAGCAGTCCGGCGGGGCTACGGGTGCCGTAGACGGTGCCCGGACCATCGGTTTCCGACATGCCGGCATCCTGTCCCACGAGTGGTGGCGCCGGCCAGCCGCCCCCCGGCTTGCATGCGAAACGCCTCCGATGGACATCCCGTCGAGGCCACTCATCGCGCGTAAAGTGATCCCATGCACGCCTTGCGTGATCATGACCAGGCGGTGGCCGCGCTGCGACGGTCGTACGCGGCGGTGCCACCCGGCCAGCCGGTGCGGTTGGCCAAGCGCACCTCCAACCTGTTCCGTCCGCGCAGCGCCCCCACCTCCGGCCTGGACGTCAGCGGCCTCGACGGAGTGCTGAGCGTCGACCCGGTCGCCCGCACCGCCGATGTGCAGGGCATGTGCACCTACGAGCGGCTGGTCGAGGCGACCCTGCGGCACGACCTGATGCCGCTGGTGGTGCCGCAACTGCGCACCATCACCCTCGGCGGGGCGGTCACCGGGCTGGGTATCGAGTCGACCTCGTTCCGCAACGGTCTGCCACACGAGTCGGTGATCGAGATGGACGTGCTGACCGGTGCCGGTGAGGTGGTCGCCGCCCGCCCCGACGGTCCACACGCCGACCTTTACGCGGCCTTCCCCAACTCGCTGGGCAGCCTCGGGTACGCCACCCGGCTGCGGATCGAGCTGCAACCGGTCCGCCGCTACGTGGCACTGCGCAACCTGCGGTTCACCGACCTGACCGCGCTGACCGAGGCGATCGGCGAGATCAGCGCGACCCGCCGGTGGGCCGGGGAGAACGTCGACGCGATGGACGGGGTGATGTTCTCCCCCGATGAGGCGTACCTCGTGCTGGGCAGCTTCACCGACGATGTGCCGGCGGTCTCCGACTACACCGGCCAGCAGATCTACTACCGCTCGCTGCGGCAGCGCCCGGACGACGCGTTGACCACCCACGACTACCTGTGGCGCTGGGACACCGACTGGTTCTGGTGCTCGGCGGCCTTCGGCGCGCAGCATCCGGTGGTACGGCGGCTGTGGCCGGCCCGGTGGCGACGCAGCGACGTCTACCACCGCATCGTGCGGCTGGAACACCGGCACCAGGTGGCCGCCCGGATCGACCGGTGGCGGGGCCAGCCGGCCCGGGAGCGGGTCGTGCAGGACGTGGAGATTCCGCTGGAGCGCACCGCCGAGTTCCTGCACTGGTTCGCCCGGGAGGTCGGGATGACGCCGGTGTGGCTGTGCCCGCTGCGGCTGCGTGAGCCGGCGGGCGCGGGATCGGCCCGGTCCTGGCCGCTATATCCGCTGCGGCCGGGTCAGGACTACGTCAACATCGGGTTCTGGGGGAGCGTGCCGATCGCCGAGGGCGCCGCCGACGGCGACGTCAACCGGAAGATCGAGGGCGCGGTGTCGGAGGCGGGCGGGCACAAGTCGCTCTACTCCGACGCGTACTACGACCGGGATTCGTTCGACCGGCTCTACGGCGGCGAGACGTGGCGTGCCGTGCGGGACCGGTACGACCCGGAGCACCGGCTGACCGGACTGTACGAGAAGGCGGTAGCACGAGCATGACCGAGCGGAGCGGAGTACGGGATGAGCCTCACTGACCGAAACCAGGGAGCGGCAGGTGCTCCCGCCACGCCGCCCTCCGGGGGTCGGCGGCGTGGGGCGACCGTGGCGGACATCGTCCGGGCGGTGACCTCTGCGCCCCTGCCGGTACGCGTCACCGCGTACGACGGCAGTTCCATCGGCCCGGCCGACGCCGGGATCACCCTGTCGATCCGCTCCGAGCGAGGGCTGTCCTACCTGCTCACCGCGCCCGGCGACCTGGGCATGGCGCGTGCCTACGTCAGCGGTGACCTGGCCCTGGAGGGTGTGCACCCGGGTGACCCGTACGAGGCGTTGCGGGTGCTCACTGGGCTGCGGGTACGGCCACCGGCGCTGGCCGAGGGGCTGGCCCTGGTGCGTGAGCTGGGCTGGGAACGGCTGCTGCCGCCCCCGGCCCCGCCGCAGGAGGCGCGGCCCCGCTGGAAGCGCCTCCTGGACGGGGTGCGGCACTCGCGGACCCGCGACAGCAGCGCCATCTCGCACCACTACGACGTGTCGAACGCCTTCTACGAGAAGGTGCTCGGCCCGTCGATGACGTACACCTGCGCGGTATACCGCAGCCCGGACGACACGCTGGAGCAGGCGCAGGCGAACAAGTACGAACTGGTCGCCGGCAAGCTCGCGCTGCGGCCGGGGATGCGGCTGTTGGACGTGGGCTGCGGCTGGGGCGGCATGGTCCGGCACGCGGCGCGGGAGTACGGCGTCAAGGCGCTCGGCGTCACGCTGTCCCGGGCGCAGGCGCAGTGGGCCCAGGCGGCGATCGAGCGGGAGGGGCTGTCCGAACTCGCCGAGGTACGGCACCTGGACTACCGCGACGCGCCGCGCGAGCAGTTCGACGCGGTCTCCTCGATCGGCCTGACCGAGCACATCGGGGTCCGCAACTATCCGGCCTACTTCGGCTTCCTGCGCGACCGGCTGCGCCCGGGAGGGCGGCTGGTCAACCACTGCATCACCAGGGCGGACAACCGGGCGCCGCACCGCTCCGGGGCCTTCATCGACCGGTACGTCTTCCCGGACGGCGAACTGGCCGGCCCGGGTCGGGTGATCAGCGAGATCCACGACGTCGGGCTGGAGGTGCACCACGAGGAGAACCTGCGTCAGCACTACGCGTTGACGCTGGCCGCGTGGTGCCGCAACCTCGTGCGGCACTGGGACGCCTGCGTCGCCGAGGTGGGCGTGGGCACGGCCCGGGTGTGGGGGCTCTACATGGCCGGTTCGCGGCTGGCCTTCGAGCGCAACGGCATCCAGTTGCACCAGGTGGTGGCGACGCGCAACGGCCCGGACGGGGTGAACGGTTACCCGCTGCGCCCGGACTGGCTGCCCTGACCGGGCGTCGCCGGGTTCGCGCGATACCGCGCCGGGTCGGCCGGCGCGGCTATCGTGGCCTGTCGTGACGGACATCGAGCAGCGACTGACCGCGATCCGGGGTGACACGCCTCCGAAACGACACAACGCCCGCACCATCGCGGCGTTGACCGGCAACCCGGGCTGCACCCGTCGAGCGGTCCTCGACGGCGCCGGGGTGGACAAGTCGGCGCTGGCCGCGCGGGTCGGCTTTCCCGCCCGGTTCGGGCAGTCCCGCTTCGCCATCACCCGGGGCAACGCCTTCGAGGCGCAGGTGAAGGCCGACGGCGGCGTCGAGCTGCTGCGACTGGTCGCCGAGCGGCTGGGCGTACCGGTGCCGTCGACGGCCAGTTGGACCGACCTCGGCGACGGCGACGACCCGGCCGAGCGGGCCCGACGCTCGGCGACACTGCTCACCGACGAGCTGTCCGCCGACGACACCGCCGAGCCGGCGGCGTTGTTCGACCACCCGATGCTCGCGCTGGCGGTCGCCGGGCAGCGGGTGCACCTGGAACCGGACCTGGTGGCCGCCCGGCTCGGCGGCCGGTTCCACGTCGTCGAGATCAAGTCGTTTCCGGTGATCGACGGCCAGGCCGACCCGGCGAAGTTGGCCGCCGCGGCGGTGCAGTCCGCCGTCTACGTACTGGCCCTGCGGGAGCTGCTCACCGCCCGGGGACACGATCCGGAGCTGGTGTCACACGAGGTGGTGCTGGTCTGCCCCCGGGACTTCAGCAACGAGCCGGTCGCGCATCTGCTCGACGTACGCCGGCAACTGCTGGTGGTGCGCCGACAACTGGAGCGGATGGACCGGCTCGACGACCTGCTGGCCGCCGTACCGGCCGACTTCACCGCCGATCCCGCCGCCGACCCGGCGGAGCTGGCCGGTTCGCTGACCCGGGTGCCAGCCCGGTACGCCCCCGACTGCCTGGCCAACTGCGAGTTGGCGTACTTCTGCCGGGACGAGGCGCGGGGACAGTCCGAGGCACTCGGCCGCCCGGTCCGCGAGGCGCTCGGCGGGATCGCCGACATCGACGAGGTGCTGGCGATCGCGGCTGGGGAGCCCGTCACCGATCCGGAGTTGGCGGAGGCCGCCACCCTGCTGCGGACGGCGGCTCGGCTACGCGCCGAAGCCCTCGCCACCGCATGACAACGCAGTTCATCAGGCACAGTGGGGCGGCATGAGCACCTTGCGGGCATTGGCGGCGGCACAGGCAGTGGCTTCGGGCGTGGCCCAGCCGGTGGCCACCGTCCGGCATCTGCACCTGTCGCGGCGGCCGTTGGTGCTGGTGCCGCTGACGATGGCCGGGGAGGCCAACGCCCCGCTCGCCGTGCTGGTCGGCTCGACACCCGGCGAGGCACGGCTGTTGATCGTGCCGCAGCCGCGTAACCGGGACCAACGGTTCGCGTTCGCCGCCGAGCTGGCCGAGATCGTCCTGCCGTACGTCGACGGGCACCGCACCGCGAACGAGGCGATCAGCGTGAACCGGGGCCGGGACGTGCGGTACCGGTATCTCGACGCCCCGCAGTTGCTGGTGCCGAATCCGGCGGGGGTGACCTTCCTGCGGCTGCTCGGTCGGTCCACCCGGTTCCGTCGGGTCGACGGTGAGTACCCGGTGCCGCCGCAGGTGCCGCTGCTGGGCCGTTGGCTGACCTTCTTCGCCGAACGAGCCGAGCATCCCGGCTCGTCGGCGCTGGTGGCGATGACGCAGGCGTTGACGCTGCACTGGGCGACCGGGCAGAGCGCGGTGGAGGATCTGCACCTGCCGGCGTTGCTGGGATGGATCGCCCCACTGGCCGGGCTGTCCGGCCCCGAGGCAGCGGCCCTGGCCGAGGACCCGTCGATCTGCCCGCCGGCCGGTCCGGCCACCGATCCCGAGTTCGACAACCGGTTGCTGGCGCCGGCCATCGCGGCGTACGCCGAGGCCGAGGGCGACGAGGCGGCGCGCGTCGAGGCGTACGCGGAGCTGGAGAGGCTGCTGCGGAGCCAGCTGACGCCCACCTGGGAGCTGATGTGGCGCGGCGTGGGGTTGCTGCGTGCCCTGCCGCCCGGTGCCCGGGTCGCGACGCGGTGGGACGGTGACCGGGACGCTTTCACCGCCCACGTGGAGCACCTGGACGAGGACGGGCCTCCGCAGCCGCGCCGCGACGGCGCGGTGGCCGCGGCGGCCCGGCTGCACCGCCTGGAGCGGGCGGCGGCGGCCTACGCGGTGCAGCGCGCCTACGACGACCCGCTGGTGATGGCGGAGTATCGGCTGACCGGGGAGGCGTTCGTCGGCGAGGTGCTGCTGGCCGACCCGACCCGGATCGACGACAGCGGTCGGCGGCCGGTGCTGCGCCCGCGCATCCAGTTGATGACCACCGAGTCGGTGCTGCTGCCGGTCGGCGCGACCCTGTCCAGCCCGACCCGTCCCGGGCAGAAGGCACGCCTGGTGTCCGTCACCCCGGCGGCCGACGGCAAGACCGAGGTGGTGCTGGAACTGTCCGGTGGGATGGGACGCGGCCTGACGGCCAGTCCGGGCAGCGTGCCGGAGGTGGGGGAGCGGATCTGCTACACCGTGCTCAGCGACGCGTACGTGCCGGGCGCGGCGTTTCCGGCAGTCGAGGAGACCCCGTGGACCCACGGTGGTCCACCCGCGACCGGACTGGCGTCGCCCGACGAACAATGGGCGTGACCGTCGGCCGCGCTGCGGGCGGCACCGTGATTCCGTGACCCAGCGTCACCAGCCGTCCGCCACCCAACCTGCACCTGTCACCCCTTTGCTCTGCTTACCTATACGCACTGGTTGCTCTGCGTGATCCCGCTGGTTACGAGATCATCGACGTCGCCCCAGCTGGCAGCGGGGTTGCGTGGAGTGAAGCAGAGCAAAGCGTGGAGTCGGCGGAGATGGCGGGGCCAGGAACGTCGCTCTGAGTTACGAAACCGGGCCATCACTAACGGTCACGGCGGGCTCGGCTCGGGGGTGAGGCGGCACCGGGCGGAGGTAACGGAGACACCGGGAGCGCCGCTGTCTACACAGTAGACGGTTGGAACGGTGGACTCGGATGGCGGTGGATCTGGCGGCGCGGCTGCGGGCGTGGCTAGGCTTTCGGGGTTTGCCAGTGCCAGCTCCTCACCGTCGAGGGTACGCACGAGAAGAGGCCGGAGCGATCGCTGTGTCGCGGAGGGACGTCGAGCAGGTAGCCGCGCGCTTGCCCGGACAGGGCCGGGTCGGCCGTGCGGGGCTGATCGTCGCCGGCGCCGTCGTCACGGCCGAGGCGATCTGGCTGGTGTCGGGCCTGCCCAACGGCGCGTTGGTCAGTGATCTCGGTGCGCTCACGGTGGCGGGCGTGGCCGCAGTGGCCTGTGTCGGTGCGGCCCGTCGGCATCCGGCGACGTTGCGTCGATTCTGGCTCCTGCTGGCCGCCACCATGGCATTCTCGTTCGCCGGCCGGGCACTGTGGACGTCGCAGCGACTGCTCGGGGAGAGTCTGCCGCACACCCTGCCCGTCGGGTTGATCTTCGCAGCCAGCCTGCTGACCGGCACCGCTGCGCTGTTCTGCTCGACCACCGCGCCGCACACCACGGTGGGTCGGGTCCGGGCCCTGCTCGACGGGTTGATCGTCGGGCTGGCGCTGGTCCCGATCGGTTGGCTGCTGGTCTTCCGCAACGTCAACCTGGCCGACCTCGACGAGCCGTTGCGCACCGCCGGCCTGCTCTACCCGATGTTCGACCTGATGCAGCTGACCATCCTGATCGCGGTGGTCGGCCCCCGTCGGCCGGTCTGGCAGCCGATGACCGTGCTCGGCGTGAGCTTGACGGTACGGGCGGTGGCGGACGCGTTCTACGTGTCGCTGGTGGCCGCCGGCACCTACCAGACCGGCACCCCGATCGACGTGTTCTGGCCACTGAGCTACCTGCTGATCGTGGTGGCGGCCCGGATGGCCCCACCACGGGACCACGTCCCCGACGAGGAGGCCGGGGAGTTGCCGTTGCCGCCGTGGCGGCGGGTGGTGCTGCCCTACCTGCCGGTGGGTGGCGCGATCGTGGCGACGATGTTCGCCCGCGACGCCGACGGCCACACCCCGCTGCCGATCTTCCTGGCGATGATGGCGTTGTTGGCGGCGCTGGCTCTGCGGCAGGGGCTGGCGGCCAACGAGAACCGGCGTCTCGTGGTGCAACTGCGCCGGCTGGCCTACGTCGACCAGCTCACCGGGCTGCCGAACCGGCTGGCCTTCATCCGCCGGCTGCGGGGCGCGTTGCGCGGCACCGACCGGGTCGCGGTGCTGCTGCTGGACCTGGACGGGTTCAAGCAGGTCAACGATCGGTTCGGGCACACCACAGGCGACACACTGCTGTCCGGCCTGTCCCGGCGGATGCGCCGGGCGGTCGGCGACGACGGCATGATCGCTCGCGTCGGTGGTGACGAGTTCGCCGTGCTGGTCACCGACGGGCGGCCGTTGACGCCGGAACGACTGGCCGAGCGGTTGCTGGCGGCGCTGCAACCCTCTCCCGGAGAGGAACTGGTCGGGGTGCACCCCTCGGCCAGCATCGGCATCGCCGAGTACGGCCCGCAGCACATCTCCCACACCGATCTGCTGCGCGACGCCGACATCGCCATGTACGCGGCGAAGGCGGCCGGCAAGTCCGCGTACCGGCGGTGCACCCAGGGGCTGCGGGAGTCGGCGGTGAGCCGGGCCGAGCTGATCGCCGACCTGCGGCGGGCCGTGGACGAGGAGCAACTGCACCTGGAGTTCCAGCCGATCGTGGACCTGGCCACCGGGGAGGTACGCAGCGCGGAGGCGCTGGTGCGATGGCGTCATCCCCGGCTGGGCATGCTCAGCCCGGCCCGGTTCCTGCCGCTGGCCGAGGAGACCGGACTGATCATCGCGATCGACCGGTGGGTCATCCACGAGGCGTGCCGGGCGGCGGCCACCTGGCAGGACCAGGTGCCGGCGGCGACGGTGGCGGTGAACATCGCCGCGTCGCATCTGCGCCGACCCGACCTGATCGCCACCGTCACCGAGGCCACGGCGGGTGCCGGGCTGGCACCACGGGCACTGACCCTGGAACTGACCGAGTCGGCGCTGATCGAGGGCAGCGACGCGGTGCTGGACCGGCTGCGGCAGCTGCGGGAGCTGGGCATCCGGATCGCCATCGACGACTTCGGCACCGGGTACTCCTCGCTGAGTTACCTGCACCGGATCCCGGCGACCGAGTTGAAGATCGACCGCTCGTTCGTGGCCCGGATTCCCGAGGACGCGCGGGCGTACGCCACGGTGGAGATGGTGGCCCGGTTGGCCGACGCGTTCGACCTGGCCGTGGTGGCCGAGGGGGTGGAGACGCAGCGGCAGCACGACGCGGTGGCGGCGATCGGCTGCGTGCAGGGGCAGGGCTACCGCTACGGTCGCCCGACGGCGTTGGCCGAGCTGCGCACCGTCCTGGCAGGAACCGACCCGCCGGAGGTGACCGGCGTCGCAGAATCGGGCTTGACCCTCACGTAACGGCAGGCGGGACCGTGGTTCCGGAAGGGGGGGGGAACCATGGCTCACACGGTTGGCCAGGTGGCGAAGCTCGCCGGCGTGACGGTCCGGACGCTGCACCACTACGACGAGATCGGTCTGCTGACGCCCAGCGGGCGGAGCGGCTCGGGATATCGCCGCTACTCCGAGGCGGACCTGGAGCGGTTGCAGCTGATCCGGTACTACCGCGAGCTGGGGTTCCCGTTGGACGAGATCGCCGTGATCCTCGACGACCCGGTGAGTGGCCCAGGAACGCACCTGCGCCGCCAGCACGAGCTGTTGACCACACGGATCAAGCGCCTTCAGGAGATGGTCGCGGCGATCGAACTCGCGATGGAGGCGAGCAGGATGGACATCCGACTGACCCCGCAGGAGCGGTTCGAGGTCTTCGGTGGCTTCGACCCGGACGCGTACGCCGAGGAGGCGGAACAGCGCTGGGGTGGCAGCGAGGCGTACCAGGAGTCGAACCGGCGGACGTCGGGCTACCGCAAGGAAGACTGGCAGCGGTTCAAGGCGGAGACCGAGGACTGGGGGCGGCGGATCGTCGCGTTGCTGGCCTCGGGCGCGCCGGCCGACGGGCCGGAGGCCATGGAATTGGCCGAGGAGCACCGGCAGCAGATCAGCCGGTGGTTCTACGAGTGCTCGTACGAGATTCACACCGGGCTGGCCGACATGTACCTGGCCGACGAGCGGTTCACCGCGCACTACGAGGCGATGGCTCCCGGCCTGACGGAGTTCGTGGCCGAGGCGATCCACGCGAACGCGATCACCCGTGCCTGATCGGGCGTACGCTCCGGCGTCGCGGAACCACCGTATCGTCCGTATTGCTCCATCGATCGGGTAATTCGAGCACTTCTGGCCGTGTCCATGCCGGTGCCCGCACCCGTTAACACTGTGACACCCCATTAGGTGGCCTGCGGTTGGTGGCATGCGCGGCGAAGGAGTCGGCGTGGCAAGGACTGATTCGACGGGTTCGACATGGCGGTACCGGTGGGCGCGCCGGCAGAACGAGCGCCGGCTGCGGTTGTTCCGCAGCGCCGAGGGGACCTGGCGGCGACGCGACGACGAACTGCGCCGTCTGCGTACGCTCGCCGAGCAGTGCCAGGGATCAGCCGCAGCCGGTGACGGCCTGCCCTTGGAACTGGCCCCCGACGAGGTCGTCCTCCGGGTGGCACCGGCCGCGCAACTGGTGGAGATGCGGCACGACGCCGTGCTTCCGGCACCCGACCTGACCGTCGGCGTGTCGACCGGTCGGCTGCGGCGACGCCTGCCCGACGGGGTACGGGTCACCGACGCCGGCATGGCGGTGATCACCAACCGTCGGCTGGTGCTGCTCGGCGGCCGGGGTCGGCGCGACTGGGCGTACGGCAAGATGACCGGTCTGGCGCACGACCCGCACGCCTCGGTAACCCTGATCCAGGTGCTGGACCGGCGGCGGACCTCCGGAGTGTTGTTGCGCCCGGACGTCGCGGTCGAGTTCCGGTTCGTGCTCACCCTGGCCTTCGCCGACGCCATCGAGCAGCGTCAGGCGGTTGTCGACCAGCTCGACGAGTTGATCAGTGAGCACGCCCGGCTGCGCCCGTCCCGTCCCGGCATCGCCACCCCCGGGCAAGCCCGGCTGTCGGCACTCATCCCCGGCGGTCGCCGCACCGCGGTGGTCGCCGCCGCGCTCGCCGTGATGGTGCCGGTGGCCCTGGCCAACTCTGGGTCATCCGATCCGACCGGCACCGAGCCGGCCGTGGCCGCCGCGGCGAGTGCCCCGGCGACACCCCGGGCCACCGGCTCCGCGACACCCCGCGCCACCGGCTCCGCGAAGCCGCGCAAGGCCAGCCCGAAGCCCGAGCGGCGCTGCGGTGCCCCGGAGAACCCGATGGGGTACGACTTCTGCGGCGGGAAACGGATCCGTGAGCCCGCCCGCGAGGTGTGCGACCACTTCGACTGCGTACCCGGATTCTGGGAGGGGCGCGGATACCTGGTGCAGTGTGAGAACGGCAAGGTCAGCCTGGCCGGGGGCAGCCCCCGGGCGTGCGGCCTGCACGGCGGCGTCCGCCGCACCGTCTGGGACTGACCAGGTCGGTCAGGGGGAGCCGGTGGGTGCCTCGGCGGCCAACCGCTCGGCGCGGCGCTGTCCCCACTCGCCCAGCGGACCCAGCGCCTCGTTGAGTGACCGGCCGTGCTCGGTCAGGGAGTACTCCACTTTCGGCGGGACCTCGCGGTAGACCTCGCGGTGGACCAGGCCGTCCTGCTCCATTTCCCGCAGGTGCTGGACGAGCATCTTCTCGCTGACCCCGGGCAGGCCCCGTTTCAGCTCACCGAACCGGCGGGTGCCGTAGTTGTCCAACTCCCACAGGATCAACGACTTCCACTTGCCGGACACCACGTCCATCGCGGCGTCGATCCCGCAGATGTACGGGCCGCGCCGGTCACCCGATGCCATGGATCCGCCTCCTTGGTAGCTGATCTCAATACTTACCTTCAGGTCAGTATCGAACTAAATAGTGGGTACTAGCCTCCTCGATCGTGGTCCCCAACCATGGTGATCGGCGCGCCCGTCAGATCACCGAACAAGGCAGGGGACCACCGGAATGACTGTCAGCACCACCTTCCTGGGACTGGGCGCGATGGGTAGCGCGCTCGCAGCAGCGGCGTTGGACGCGGGCCACCGGGTCGTCGCGTGGAACCGCACCGGTCACCGGGCGCAGAGCCTCGGCGCGAGTGGTGCCACCATCGCCGACAGTGCCGAGGAGGCGATCTCCGGTGCACGTACGGTCGTCGTCTGCCTCTTCGACGCCGCCTCCGTACGCGAGGTGCTCGAGCCCGTGGCGACCGGGCTGTCCGGTCGTACCGTGATCAACCTGACCACCACGACGCCGGACGAGTCCCGCGACCTCGCCCGCTGGGCCGAGGAGCGCGGCATCGACCTCCTCGACGGCGCGATCATGGCCGTCCCGGAGATGATCGGCGGCCCCGGTTCGACGATCTTCTACAGCGGCTCGGCAAGTGCCTTCACGAGCCACCGGCCCCTGCTCGACCTCTGGGCAGAGAGCAGCTACGTCGGGCCGGACCCGGGCATGGCGGCGCTCTACGACACGGCGATGCTCTCCGGCATGTACGCGATGTTCGCCGGCTTCCTGCACGGCGCGGCGATGGTCGGTTCAGCAGGGGTGTCGGCCGACGAGTTCGTCCGGCGGCAGGCCCCTTTCCTCGCCGCGATGACCGAGCAGTTGGCCGGCTTCGCCGCGACGATCGACGAGCAGGACTATCTCGGGCCGGGCCAGCAGAGCCTGCGGTTCACCGAGACGGCCCTCACCACGATCATGCAGGCCAGCACCGGGCAGGGCGTCCCCGACGAGGTTCTTCAGCCGGTGCACGATCTCGTCCGTCGGCAGATCGCCGCCGGTTTCGGCGAGCACGGCACCGCCCGCATCTTCGAGGAACTGAGGAGTGCCCGCTGAGCGGGTCCGGCCGGTCGTGGTCGGCCACGGTGACCAGGGGGCTGGACGGCCCCGTACGAGGTGAGCCGGGCCGGTCAGGGCAGTTCGGCGGCGTGGTCGGCCAGGCGGGACAGGGCAGGCACGGCGGCGCACAGCCGCTCCCGGTCGGCGGCGTCCAGATTGGCCAGGGCGGCGGCGAGCAGCTCGCGCCGGTGCTGGCCGTAGGCGGCGATGCGCTCGCGCGCCAGCTCGGTCAACTCCAGTCGGGCGGTACGCCGGTCGGCCGGATCCCGGTTCCGGTGCAGCAGGCCGGCATTGGTCAACTCGCCGACGAGGGTGCTGACCGTGTTCGCGGCGGTGCCCAGCCGCTCGGCGGCCTCCCGGACGCTGATCCCGGGCTGACGCTGCACCAGCCGCAGCACCTCGACCTGCGCGTCGGGCAGGGCGGCGCGTCCGGTCCGCTGGACGGCTCGACGGCGGAGTACCCGGTGTAGGTCGCTGAGGGCGGCACCGAGCTGGTCGAGCGTTTCGTCGGTCACAGTGCCGCCCTTCCACGCTGCAATAGCTCTGTAGGCAGAGCTATCGTAGCCGGACGCCCCCGGCAGCCCACCACGCCGTGGTGGCGCCGAACGCCGAGGGGACCACCGATGCCGCAGACCGACGCGCCCGTACGCCCGCCGGAACGCATCACCCCACCCACCGGCCGGGCCGCACTCGCCTTGCTGCTGCTGCTCGGCTGCCTCACCGCGATCGGCCCGCTGTCGCTGGACACCTACCTGCCGGCGTTCCCGGGGATGACCCGCGACCTGGCCGCCAGCCAGGCGCAGATCCAGCTCTCCCTGACCACCTGCCTGATCGGCATGGCCCTGGGCCAACTCGTCACCGGCCCGCTCAGCGACCGCTGGGGGCGGCGACGCCCGGTGCTGGTCGGCGTCGCCGCGTACGCCCTGTTGTCACTGGTCTGCGCGCTCGCGCCGTCAGCGGAGACGCTCGCGGCGGCCCGCTTCGCGCAGGGCTTCGCCGGTGGCATGGGTACGGTCGTCGCCCGCGCCGTCGTGCGTGACCTGTACTCCGGCCGAGCCGCCGCGAAGTACTTCTCCCGGCTGGTGCTGATCTTCGGCATCGCGCCGATGGTCGCACCCGCCCTCGGCAGCGTGGTGCTCACCGTCGGCGACTGGCGCACCATCTTCATCGCCCTCGCGCTGGTCGGCGCCGTGCTCGCCGCCGCCGTCGCGGCACGGCTGCCGGAGACCCTGCCTGTTGCCCACCGCAACACCGGTGGCCTGGCCGCGACCGCCGCCGCCGGCCGCACCCTGCTCACCGACCGCGTCTACCTCGGGTACGCGCTGACCCAGGGCCTCGCGTTCGCTGGACTCTTCGCCTACCTCTCCGGCTCGTCGTTCGTCCTCCAGGACGTCTTCGGCCTCTCCGCCGGTACGTTCAGCGTCCTCTTCGGACTCAACGCCCTCTCGTTCGTCGCCGTCGGCCAGCTCAACGCCCGCCTGCTCGACCGTTACGATCCCCGGCCACTGCTGGTCAGCGGCCTCAGTCTCGGCCTGCTCGCCGCCTGCGGTGTGCTCGCCGGGGCACTGCTGAACAGTCTGCCGACCGTGGTCGTCGCGCTCTTCGTCTTCCTCGGCTCGCTCGGCCTGGTGATGCCCAACGGCACCGCCCTCGCCCTGGACCGGCACGCCTCCCACGCCGGCACCGCCGCCGCCATGCTCGGCGGCATCCAGGCCGTGGTAGCGGCCAGCGCCGCGCCACTGGTCGGGCTCGGCGGGGAGGGCAGCGCGCTTCCGATGGCCGTGGTGCTCAGCGGCGCTACGGCTGCCTCCCTGCTGATGCTGCTCACCCTCGCCCGGGCGCGCTGACTCGTCTTGTTCCGGCTTGTCGCAGTCGGGGCGGCCTCGCGCGAGGCGGGCGACCCCCCCGCCCGACTTCGGGGTTGATCAAGAAGTTTTCGTCATAGTTGATCTCCCTGGAGACGAAAACTTCTTGATCAACTGGACGGCGCTTGGGTGGGAGTGGGATAGGGAACTCCCGGTGCCGCAAAGGGGGTAGCGGGCGGCACCGGGAGTTCTTGGTCAGGTCAGCTCAGCGGTGCGCCGCCGGGCTGGACCACGTTGTTCACCGTCAGGGTGTACGGCGCGTACTGCGTGACCTGCTCGGTCGGCTCGTCGTAGGCGACGATGGCGACCACCTTCGGGAAGGCGGTCAGCAGCGCCGTCTGGATCAGACCGAGGGTGAAGCCCGACTTGCCGTCGACCTCGACCTGGTAGGCCAGCTTGAGTTGCTCGTCGATGCCGACGAACCGGACGTTCCAGTTCGCCACCGGCGTCGGGTTGATCTCCGACGGCGAGTCGAACGGCTCCAGGCTCGAACCGTCGCTGACCAGCGTGCCGCCGACCGCGATGTCGTCGATCAGCAGACCGCCCTCGTTGACCCCGCCGTCGCTGACGTACCGGAAGCTGACCAGCACGTCCTGCCCGGCGTACGCGGACAGGTCGAACGAGTGCGGCTCGAAGCCGTCGGTGGTGCCGTTCAGCGCCGGACCGAGCGGACCGGCGACGGTCTCCTCACCAGGGATGATGGTGTAGGTCTTGCCGCCGTCGGTGGAGACGCTGACGTAGCCGTAGTCGTAGCCGGCCTCGGCGCCGTACTTCGCCAGGAAGGTCAGCGTCGGGTCGGCCGCCGGCACGGACACCTCGGTGACCGCCGCGACGTCCAGGCTGTTGCCGTTGCCGGACCACAGCACCGGGTTGCCGTTGCGGTCCGGGTCGTTGCTGACGACCTGCCAGGCCAACGGGACAGCGGGCAGCGTCTTCGCCCCCTGGAACTTGATCGAGCGCAGGTCACCCCGGCTCAGCGGCTTGCCGTTGGCCTTCTGCAACAGGACGTAGTCGGCACCGTTGGGTGCCGCGCCGGCAGTCGCGTGCGAAGCGGGGTTGGCCAGGTTCACCGTGGCGTTCAGGCTGGGCGAGGTGACTCGACGCTTGTCCACCCCGAGCGTGATGCCGAGCTTGGAGTTCCCGACGATCCGGTCCACCAGATTCATCGTCTGGTAGTCGTGGATCACCTTGTACATGTCCTTGACGCCTTCGGCCTTCAGCGCCGCCGCAAGGCTGTCGAGACCCTGACGCTCGCCGTCACGGTGCAGTCGGGAGATGAAGTCCAGGCCGTACCGGTCGTACAGGAAGAGGATGAGCGAGTACGCGTTGCCGTAGTCGGCGAGCACCCCGCTGGAGGTACTGCCCTCGTTCCACAGGTTGATCGAGTTCTCTGGGCCGCCGCAGTCCCGTGGATTCGTGTTGTAGTCCGTCTGGACGATGCCGAAGCCCTGGAAGCAGTGGATGTGGCTGTCCGTGCCGGGCTGGTCGACCCGGGCCGTGGCGTCGACGTACCCGGCGAGCGTCTGCGCGAAGTCGGCGAGACCCTCGTTCAGCCACACCGTCTCGAACGGGTCGGCGTAGTAGTGCGCCAGGTGCTGCCACTCGTGGATGAACGTGCCCTCGTACAGCTGCGGGCGGGCCGGCCGGCTGGTGCACAGGTCGTCGGTCGGCTCGTTCGGCGGGTTCACGCCGGTGCGGTGCGCCCAGTCGAACGCGTCGACCGTCATGATGTTGCGGTCGAGCAGCTCGTTGAAGAGCGAGAAGTGGAACCCGGCGATGTAGCTGGGGGCGGCCGGGAAGTCGTAGAAGTTGTCGTCGCGTACGTTGTCGACGAGCGTGACCGTCCGGTTGCCGGCGCCGGTGAAGTCGCCCGCGATCTGCGCGTTGCTGCCGTCCCGCTCCGGCGGGGTGCTGAACGCGGCGATCGACTTCGGGTACATGTTCGTGTCGAACTCGTGGACCAGGTGCGCGACCTGCTCGTCGGTCACCACCGTCGAGTTGGGGATCTGCCGGCGGCAGTCGCCCTCGGGGAACTCGGTGTCGTTGGCGACCCAGACCTCGATGTTGTCGCCAACGCCGCGCAGCGTGTAGTCCTTCAGGTAGATCACGCCCTGGTAGTCGTCCAGGGCGAGCCACTGCCGCACCGTACCGACCGGCGGCGTCTCGGCCGTGGCGGCCTTCGACCGGGCCTGGGTACGGGGCTGATACCTGGTCGGCGCCTCCAGGCGCTGCCCGTTGAAGGTGAAGTCCTTGCGGGTCAGCTCACGGACATCGCTGGCGATCCCCGTGGCCGGCGCCGGCACCGGCTTCACTGTCGCGGCCTCGGTGGCCGAGGCTGAAGTCGGCGCTGCGATGACGAGTAACGGTAGGACGATTGCGCTGGCTGCTATCCCCGCGAAGCGGCGTCGTGCCACGAAACCTCCTCATAGGTGGAAGACCACCGCCCCGGGATCGTCCAGGCGACGGTGATCTACGCACGCTGATCGAGCGCCTTCGTATCCTGTGCACGTCGCCATCGATCAGGCAACCCTTCGTCACAATCGATCGGCCTGTACGAACTGATCGGTAACAATTTGCGAAGATCACAATTGGATATCCGGCGATCCTGATCTCCGCGGATCGGCACGTCCGGGCTCGTACGGCTCACGCGTACGCGTACTGCGGTCGGAGCGACCCGGCGGCCGGACGGGTGGCGCGGCTGTCTCATCATGTCGCCATGATGATGTTGGCGGGCCGCCGGAAGAGGAAGCGGCGCTCCTGTAGCGATCCCGGGTGCGACGGCCTGACCGCCTGTGACTGCTCCCTGTTCTCCACCTTGCTGATCATGGGTGCGATGGCCGCCCTGGTGGTGCCGGCGCGCCTTGCCGACGGCGCCGGCCGTGCGGCCATCCTCGGTTACCGGCGGTGGCTGTCCCCGCGCTGGCCGGGGCAGTGCCGGTTCGTCCCCACCTGTAGCGCCTACGGTCTCGCGGCCGTCCAACAGCACGGGTTGGCCGTGGGCGGACGGATCGCGGCGGCGCGACTACGCAGCTGCACGTCCGACCTGCCATCGGCCAGCGCACCGCACCCCGGCCGTTGACTCAGCCGCGAGCGGCGCGTCACCGCCTCGACGTGTCGAGGCAGGACAGCGCCGCGTCCAGATGCGCCAGTGCCTGCTGCCGGATCGGCGCGTACTCCTCGACCGGGTAGCAGCGGGTGGCGTCCTCGGTGACCAGGATCAGATCCAGATACATCTGGTAGAGCCGCAGCCGGTCGCGTTCGGAGTCGGTCAGGTGATCCCGACCCAGGTAGCCGAGCAGCAGGCCGGGCACCCCGGCCGGGTCGGCGAAGACCGCCAGCGACACCAACTCGGCGATCGGGTCGCCGTAGAAGGCCCGCTCGCCGTCGATGATCCCCTCGACGGCGAAACCGTCGCCGTCCGGCCGGACGAAGATGTTGCCGTCCCACAGGTCGAAGTGGACCAGGGCCGGGCGGGTCACCTCGTCGAGCAGATCGGCATGCCGGTGGATGAGCCGACCGATGGTCTCCGCCGGTGCCGGCAACTCACGGTCGTAGGTCACGGCGTCGGCGAGGACGTCGTCGATGATGGTCAGGAACGAGGTCCGCCAACTCGTCGAACGGGTACGACCGTCCCGACGCGGATAGCCGAACAGATCCCCGGTCACCGTGTTCAGCCGGGCCGCGAGCGCGCCGATGCGGTGGCGCAGCGCCGTCTCCTGCGCCGGGCTCATCGCCGCCTTCGCGGTCTCGAACGACTCGCCACGTAACCGGTCCACGATCAGATACCCGACGTCGGGGTCCGCGGCGCGCAGCACCGGCAGCGGCAGCCCCACCTCGGCCGCGCGCCGGTAGAACTCGACCTCGGTACGCATCAACTCGAACTCGTACCGCAGCAGGGGTAGCTCCGGTGGCGGCGCGACCTTCATCACCAGTTCGCGACCGTCGGCCAGACTCACCCCGTAGGTGGCGTTGAAATAGCCGTCGGTGAACTCGACGACGTCGCTCAGCTCGACCTGGGCACCCAGGGCCTGCCGCAGCAGACCGGCGATCTCGTCCCGGGACAGATCGCGCTTGGTGATGCTCCGCACGCCGCGGAGCATCCCACCCGTGGGAAGACTTCCACAACCACCGATAAGTTGGATGGTCAGCGGAGTTCGACGAAGGGGCGGTTGAGGTGCGCGGTGGCGAGCACCGCGCGTTCGCGGCGGGCCGAGTCGAGCAGGTTGCGGCGGGTCAGCCGCGCCAGGTGCTGGTCAGCCTCGTATCGGTAGCCGACATCCGGGTCGGCGATCTGGACGGCGTGGACGAGCACGTCGCCGGTGACCACCACCTGGTCGTGGCGACCGCCCTCCACCAGCACCGACTGGTGACCTGGCGTGTGGCCGGGGGTGGGCACCACCCGGATACGGTCACCGTGCCGGCCCGCCGGGGTGCGAGGCCCAGCGCCCACGGTGTCGCCGCTGAGCACCACCGTGCCATCCACCGGATGCAGTCGCCCCGCCTCCCGCAACGGCCGCACCACGTACCCGATCATCTCGCTGCCGTCGGCTTCCAGCGCGTCGAGTTCACGCTGCTGCATCACGTACCGCGCGTTGGGGAACATCGGCACACCCTGGGCCGTGACCGCCCAGCCGGCGTGATCCTCGTGCAGGTGCGTCAGCACCACCGTGTCCACCCGCCGCACGTCGATTCCGTTGCCCGCCAACAGCTGCGGCAGCACCCCCGGCACCGGCGCCCACGCCGAGGCCGGGCTGCCCTGCGGCCCGACACCCGTGTCCACCAGCGTGTACCGGTCGCCGGGACGGCGGATCGCGTAGCAGCGGAAGTCCAGCTGCCAGGTCCGGTCCGGCCCGAACGCGGCCGGATCGATGCGCCGGGCCGCCGCCCAGTCGTTGCTCGACGCCCCGGAGAACGCCTCGTCGTATGGGAGGAAGAACGGCCCGGCGGCGTCGCGCAGCGCGAGCACCTCGAAACAGCCCACCGAGCGGACAGCCGGGCGCTCCGGCCGGATCGGTCCAGCGTGCGCCGGTCGGTCCGGTCCGGGCCGGGCGTGCGCCGGTCGGTGCGGTGCGGGCCGGGCGTGTGCCGACGCCGGTCCGGCGGTGAGGACACCGCCGCCCGCCGCCGCTGCCAGCAGCAGCGTCCGCCGGTTCACCGATCCCTGGGGGTACGACATGGAAACCTCCTCCTCCACGGGGTACGCCGGTCGACGTGCCCGGACCGGCGGGTGCCACATCAGGGAAGACGTCCCCGTCGTCGCGGCGGGAGGCCGTCTCTTTCCCCGACGTGGTCAGCAGACCAGCGGGTCGAGGGTGGGTGCCAAGCATTCGAGAGGCTTCTAATGTTGGGGCTGTGCTGACCCTGCACGTCGACGCGGACCGGCTCGTCCGGTCACGGTTCGCGCTGTCGCGGCTGGCGGAGGTCACCAACGCCCTGGAGGTGCTCGCCCACCCCGAACGGGCTCCGTACGCCCGCAACTGGGTGACCCACACCCGGCGGGCCGTCGCCCCCGACTCGGTCGACGTCCTGTTCCCGCTGGTCAACGCCGCCACCGGATACATCCCCGACTTCCTGTCCCCGCTGCCCGGCAGCTACGAGCCCACCCTCGATGAGGAACTCGCGGCGGTGGCGGCCACCACCGAGGCCGACGTCCACCGGCAGCTGCGGCTGGCCTTCCGGATCGGCTCGCCCCCGCCGACCCTGCTGGAGCGGAGCCCGACCGGATGCGACCCCCGGCCACCGCTGCCGGCCACGGTCGCCGAGGTCCTCGCCCGACGTGGTGAAGCGAAGCTGCTCACCCGCGTCGTCGATCAGCTCGCCTGCTTCTGGCGGCACACCCAGGCCGACCTGTGGCCCACCCTGCACCGGGTGCTCGACGAGGACATCCGGCACCGCGCCACAGTGGCCACCCGGACCGGGCTCGCCGACATCGTCCGTACCCTCGACCCGAGGCTCACCTGGGACGGCCGCCGGCTCACCCTCGACTCGCCCGCCGAACTGTCCCTCGACGCGACGCAAGGGCTCATCCTGTCCCCGTCGGCGTTCCTGCCCCGCCCAGCGGTGTATCTCGGCCCGCCCGGCCTGGTCATGATCGGTTACCCGGCGCGAGGGCGCGGCCAGGTATGGTCGCAGCCCGCGCCGGCCGGCGAGGAAACCGGCGTGCTCGGTGCCCGCCGAGCCGCGCTCCTGACCGACCTGAGCATGCCGCTGACCACCACCGAACTGGCGGCGCGACACCGGATCAGCCCGGCCACCGCGTCGTACCACCTGGGGCGGCTGCGCCGCGCCGGGCTCGTGGTGTCCCGGCGGGAAGGACATGAGGTGCGGTACGAGCGGACCCGCTCGGCGGTGCAGCTGCTGCGAGCACTGCGCGCCGGCGGCGACCCTCGGGGCTGAGGACTTCCTCGACGTACGCCTGCCGCCCACCTGCACCGACGAGGGCCTGCAGGCGGCGCTCGCCACCCGCCCACCGAGAGTACGCAGTCGCGGATCAGCCGCAGTTGCCCCAACTGGATTGGCCGCCGCTCTGCCAACTGGTGCCGTACAGGACCTCGCCGCTGTACATCGCGCACCGGTCGCGGGCGGAGCGCTGAATGGCGGCGTAGTACTTGTAGCTCCCGGAGTCGTAGACCCAGGAACTGCCCTGCACCCGGAGTTCGGCGGAGACCCCGGTGTTCGAGCTGGCCCGGGCCGCAGGCATGATTCAGTCGGCGGTAGCCCGTCTCGAGGCCGGCGGCACCGTTCCGACCTTGACCGTCCTCGAACGGCTCGCTCGTGCACTTGACCGGAGGTTGGACGTGAGGTTCACCTTGAGGGCCGACGCCACCTGATCAGCCGACCCGCACCGTGGATCGCCGAGGCGTTAGCGGCGTGGGTCTGCCCGGATTCACATCGCCGCTGTGGTTGAGTGGCCCGGTACGTGACCTTTCGGTGCATGGGGATGCGATGGCCAACGCTGTTCGGGAGATCGAGGTCAAATACCGGGTGATCGAGCCGGCCGCGCTCGTCCGCGTGCTCAACGATCGCGGCTGCGTGTTCTCCGAGCCGATCCGGCAGGACGACCAGGCGTACGCGGTCAACGGTTGGAGCTACGGGCAGAGCAAGACCGGTGCCGTCTTTGCCCGGCTGCGCACCGAGAATGGCCGGCACAGGTTCTGCGTCAAGAAGCCACTCGACAACGAGCTTGCCTGCGCCGAGCACGAGACCGAGGTGCTCGCCCGGAAAGAGATGCACGAGGCGATCCTGGCCATGGGTTTCTACCCGACCATTCGGATCGTCAAGACCCGCCGGACCGCCCGCCTCGGACGGATGCTGCTCTGCCTCGACGAGGTCGATGGATTGGGCACTTTCTTCGAGATAGAGGCGATGGTGAGCGGCGACCGGCCGGCGGGCGAGGTGCAGCACGAGTTGGACGCCTTCGCGCGCTCCCTCGGCGTCGACCTGGTGCGCAGCACCGAAACCTACGACTCGCTGCTGCGGGCCGCATTGTCCGCCAACCGCTGACCGTTGGTGCTGCTCAGCATCACCCGGAGCCGGACGTGCAGCTCGTGCGTCACCCGTTCCGCTGTCCGCTCGGCAACCTCCTGGAGGTGCACCGGAAACCCCGCCGCTGCGAGCTCCACAGCCACCTGCTCGTAGCGCTCCCGCTCCTGTCGTCCGGCTTCGTGGCCGCCTCGGTGGAAGCGGCTGTGGATGCCGCGAGCCGCGGCTCTGGCACGCGAGCGGACCGGGTCACCGGTGAGAATGATCGTCAGATCAGGCTTGTCGACGTACCGATTCAGGGCCCAGATGAAGTCGACATCCACGCCGTCAATCTGTTGCAGCACCAGACTGGTGGGTAGATGGCGGTCACAGAGCACGACCTTGCCGTCGGCGAGCGCGGGCCGGACCTCGGTCTCCAGGTGGTGATAGCGGTCAGCGGTTACGAGACAGGCGAGGGTGAGACCGCGGTACTCGTCCGTGCCGTAGCGCGCCGCCTCGCCCAATCGGCTACGCGTGGGCTCCTTGGTTCGGTGCACGTCCCAGCCGTCGGCCCGCAGCAACTCCGCGAGCAGTTCGGTGACCGTCGTCTTGCCGACGCCGCTGGGCCCGTCGAGGACGACGAAGCGCCCGCTCACGGGCTGATCAACCGTTCGTGCTGAGCACGGGCCAACTCGATGAGCCGCCGACGTACGTGAGACAACTCGACCTCCCCGAACTGAAGATTCACCGAGAAGTTGAACTCGTCGCGGGCCCGCATGGCTTCGTCGAGTCCGTCATTGGTCAGGTCGACCGCCGTGTAGGCGAGGAGTTGGGCTGCCTCATACCGGCCGGTCGCTAGCAGCCGGTGCCACTCCGGCGTGCCCGGGTAGGGCCGGAACTCGAAGACACTCGCGCGGAAACCGCCAGCTTGGTTCTCGCTGATGTCCCACAGCTCATGTACGTGCCGAACCGTCATTTCCAGCTCGGCAGGTGTCTCGGTCGGCAGGCCGAGGATGAAGTATCCCTTGACGTTGATGCCGAGACGTGTGAGCCGTCGAACAACCTCCCTGGTGAGCTCCGGTCTGATGCGCTTGCCGATGTAACGCAGCACGCGTTCGCTGCCGGACTCGATACCGAGCGCCACCTCTCGGCAACCGTTAGCGGCGAGCGTCTCCAGCAGAACATCGTCGGCGCGGGCGAGGATATTGATGCGACCGGTGGCATCCCAGATGTACCGGCCGCCGACGTTCTCCTCGGCGAACGTCGCCATACAGCTGCGGATGAAACGCTCATAGCCCAGGAACAGATCATCGACGAACCGGAAGGCCGTCACGCCGTAGCGGCGGTGCAGGTCGTCCGTTTCGGCGACGATGTTGGAAGGTTCGCGGGTCCGGATCGTCACATCAGGGTTGGCGCTGACGGCCGCCCCGCAGAAGGTGCAGTCGTAGGGGCATCCCCGAGCGCCCACCATCGCTGCCTCCAACGGACCATGGTTCGGGCGGTACGGGTCTGCAGCGAAGAAACGGCGGTCGAGGAAGGGCAGGGCGTTGATGTCCGGTGCCAGGTGCCATGCCTTGCCCGGCATACCCCCGGTCACCGGCTTTCCGAGCACCGGATCCCGCCACAGCACCCCCGGCAGTTCGGCTCGCCGGCGGCGATCGTCGAGCAACTCCGCTACTCGGGTTTCGCCCTCGCCGACAACGAGCGCCTCCAGCCGCTGAAATCTCGGGTCCTCGATGACGGTTTCCGGCATGGCCTTGGCTTGGTGCCCACCGACCATGATGTGGATCGCTGGGTCGAGGCCGGCCGCGATGGTGGCGCTCAACTCGTAGGTGGGGGCGAGGAGGTTGAATCCCGCCCAGCGAGGTGCGGCCTCGTTGACGATCCTCTGGATGCGGTCGATTCCAAGGCCGAGCGCCTCACCGTCGAGGACTCCGACCGTGAATCCCTGGGAGGCGGCGTAGGTCGCGAGGTAACCCATCCCCAGCACCGGGAGGGTGAAGTCGTTGACGCGAGGCCGGAGCGAGTAGTCGCGAAGCGGTGCGTTGACCAGCAGGAGATCGATCGGTGCGTCCGGCCCGGCGCCGAGAATCGGCCAGTCAGACGGCAGCGGCGTGTCGAGTTCCGTGAGCGAGGGTGAGCAGTGTGTAGACGGCGAGGTGCTCACCAGTCACTCGCCGCCACTCGCGGACGAACGCCGACTCCTCGTTCGGCCATGGATGGTCCGGGCTTGCGTGACGCGCCCAGGTGCGTACGGCCAGGTCGCCATGCGGGTAGAGCGACCAGTCGTGACTCCAATCAGCGACTGCGGCGCCCGCGCTCCATGGGCCGATCCCGGGTACAGCCTGGAGTTCCTTGACCAGGACGGACGGTGCGAGTTCCGACCAGGACGACTGCTGAGCGAGGAAGGCAGCAGCGGTGTGGCGGAGGGCACGACGCTTGAACGCCATGCCACTCTCCGTAAAGCCGTCATCACTAATGGCTAGCACGCGCTCCGGAGACGGAAAAGCGAAGAGCTCGATCTCTTCGGATAGTGCGATCCGATCGCCGAAGCGGCGGCAGAACTCCCGGTACAACTTCCGTGCCTGAGCCGCCCTGATCACCTGGCGGATGATCGCCGTGGCGAGTGCCTCCCACAGGGTGGGTGTGCGCATTCGGGCCACCGCTCCACCGGGCAGCAGCGACCCGTGAAGCGCCCCGGCTGGGCGAGGCGGATCCGACGGTAGCGCGAAGACATCGACCGAGTGCGCAGCGGCGACCTCGCAACCCCGAACCTCGATCAACCCTACGTCCCCGAGTCGAGCAGCGCGGCACGGAGGCAATGCGAGCCGTTCGTGTGCCAGGCCGGGTGATCTGTCATGAGGAAGTCGAAATTCACGGCGTCGCCCCTGCCGTTGGTCGGTCCGCAGGTCCGCGATTCTGTCACCGCAAGTCATGACTCGCTGCCCCGCCGCGCCGTGCTGGTGGATCAGGCGGCGATGGCGCGGGCGGCGGCGTACATGTCGGCGGGCAGTGGGTGGTGCAGCCGCCAGATGATCCGCATCGGCCGGTCGCCGCTGTGCTCCTGGTAGGTCATCGGGCCGGCGTACAGGTAGGCTGGCGCGCCCAGGTCACGGTCCGGAATCCTCGTCTCCCGGACGAAGAGATGCACCGTCGAGCCTTGCTTCTCATGGTTGATGTAGCGCTGCCCGGTCGGCGACGCCGACGAGGTGGTGCTCTGCGACTCCCACTGGAACAGCGTGTCGGTGATGGCCCGGTCGGCGTACATCGTGGTGGGGGAGTAGTGCTGCTCGGACTTGACCAGGGTGACGAAGAAGATGTCAGCCTGAGCGTCCGGCAGCCACTTCACCCCTTCCCGCAGCGACCCGGGGTTCGGCATGCCGAAGGCGGCGCACGCCTCATTGCGGCTGTACCGGGCGTGCACGTTGAGCGGCAACCCCTCGGCCGGCACCGTGACCCGGTGGATGCGGTCGCGCAACACCTCGGCGACCTGCCGCAGCTCCGCGCAACGCGCCGACTCGGCGAGCAGCCGCGCCAGCCGGGCCTCGCGCTCGGTGAGCGGCGCGTTCGGCCCCCACAGGTCGAAGTGCAGCATGTCCCACAGCCGCCCGGCCGCCGGCCGCTCGCCGGCTGCCACCCGGGCCAGCAGGTCGAGCCGGTCCGGGTCGTCCAGGTGCAGCATCCGCCCGATGGCCCGCCCCAACTCGCGGTCGTCGCGCCCGCCCGGCGAGGTTTCCAGCCCGGCGAGCCGCCGCAACCCGGTCCACCCGCCGACGCTCGCCGACCGGTAGACGTCCTCGATCTCCACGCCGGCCTCGTGCAGGAAATCGGCCAGGCTGACGTCCCCGAGCAGCCGCAACTCCTTCGTCAGGCCTGTCTTCGAGGTCGGCACCGCCGAGCGCAGGTTGGCCAGCACGATCTCCTTGGCCACCCGGTCGAGCTGAATGTGGCAGCCGCTCGGCAGGGACGGGAAGTCGTCGCGTACCGCATCGGTTATCGCGCGGCGGCTGACCCCGGTCAAAGCGCGCCAGCGGAGGTCGAAGCGGAAGTTGGCATGCTGCCCGCCGATGAAGTCGAGCACGGTCAGGCAGGGCTTGTCGTCGTCCAGGCGCAGCCCACGGCCAAGCTGCTGGAGGAAAATGGTGGCGCTCTCGGTGGGCCGCAGCATCAGGATCGTGTCGACCATCGGCAGGTCGACGCCCTCGTTGAACAGGTCAACGGTGAACAGCACCCGGAGCGTGCCGTCCTTGAACTGCTTGAGCAGGGCCTGCCGATCTGTGGTCCGCGACGTCACCGCCGCCGACGGCACGCCGTGCCGGCTGAACCAGTCCGCCATGAACTCGGCGTGCCCGATGCTCACGCAGAACCCGAGCGCCCGCATCCGGTCGACATCGACGGTGTCACGTACCGCCCGCAGCACCATCCGTGCCCGCGCGTCGTTGCCGGTGTAGACGCCGTCCAGCTCCGTCGGGTCGTACCCCTGCCCGCGCTTCCAGCGCAACTGCGACAGGTCCACGTCGTCGTGCAGCCCGAAATACTGGAACGGCGCCAGCAACTGTCGTTCGAGGGCCTCCCACAGGTGCAGCTCAACGGCGGCGCGGCCATCGAACCACCGCCGCACGTCGCCGCCGTCGCTGCGGTCGGGGGTCGCGGTCAATCCCAGGAGTACGCGCGGCTTCAGCCGGTTCAGCAGTCGGGCGTACGTCGGCGCTTCCGCATGATGGAACTCGTCGACGATCACCATGTCGTACGCCTCGGGGTCGATCTCCCGCCGGTGCAGCGACTGGATGGAGGCGAAGACGTGCCGCCAGCGCTGCGGCGCCCGGCCCCCGACGAGCGTCTCGCCGAAGCTGCCGTCCCCCATGACCTGCCGGAACGTCGCCAAACTCTGCCGCAGGATCTGCTCCTGATGGGCGACGAAGAGCAGCGAGTCGACGGCCTTCTCCCGGTGCAGCCTCCGGTAGTCGAGCGCCGCCACGATCGTCTTGCCCGTGCCGGTCGCCATGACCACAAGGTTGCGCCAGCGGCCGTGGACCTTACGCTCGGCGTCGAGGTCAGCCAGAATCTCGGCCTGGTACGGGTACGGCCGCACATCCAGGTTGGCGATCTCGGTCGGTGCCTCGTCGCGCCGCTCCCCGCGCAGCGCTATGCGGAGCCGGTCGGCGTCCCTGCCGGGGTGGTAATCCTCGAACGCCGGATCGTGCCAGTAATCCTCGAACGTCGCGGTGAACGTGTCGATGACGTACGGCTGCTCGACGTTGGAGATCCGGACGTTCCACTCCACGCCGTCGACCAGCGCGGCCTTCGACAGGTTCGACGAACCGACGTACGCGGTGGTCATGCCGTTGTTGCGGCGGAACAGCCACGCTTTGGCGTGCAGGCGGGTGGTCCGGGTCTCGTAGGAAACCTTGATCTCGGCACCCAACTCGGCGAGCCGGTCCAGGGCACGCTGGTCGGTGGCACCGAGGTAGGTGGTGGTGATGACCCGGAGGCGACCCCCTCGCTCGATCAGGTCGCGGATGGCGGGTTCGATGAGACGCAGGCCGTGCCACTTGATGAACGCGCAGAGCAGGTCGACCTGGTCGGCCGAGGCCATCTCGTGGGTGACCTCGTGACCGATGCGTGGCTGGTGCCGGCCGTTGACCAGTAGCGCGCCGCTGGAGAGCGGGGTGGTGGGGCGTGCCGGAAAGGTGGGCTGTGCGGGCGGGATCGGTGGGGCGGCGATGGCGTGCAGAAGGCGCTTCGCGTCGGTGACCTGGTCCTGGACGGCGGCGGCCTGCGGGCTGAGGGCGGCGATCGCCTCGGCGATGTGATTGGCCAACTCGACTTGGCGGTGGAGCTTGTCGTCGCCGCCAGCGACCGCGTGCAGGGCGCGGTGGGCCAGAGCAGCGATGTGCCGGGCGAGAGCGTCCGGGGCGTCAGCCGGGTCGAGCTTCGCGTGCTGGATCAGCGCAGGGTCGATGTGCTGAAGCCGGTCGGCCAGGTCGCGCGTGACGACGTGCTCGTAGATGCCCCGCTCAAGATCCGTCACTCGGGAACCTCCCATTCCTGCTGGTCTTCACCGTCTGGCTAGCGAGTAGCTTGACTCCGCAGACGATCAGGCAGGATTCAGCACGGGTAGGAGGCCGGCTGACTGGAGCCGGTCATAGGCCAGCTTGATGTGCGGACGTGTGAAAAGGCGTGCCTTGCGGCCACTCCAACTGCGAACTCTTTCGGTCAACTCGGCGAGGTCGCTGGTTGGCGGAGTCAGCGTAGCCGCGTAGTGCACGGTGGCCAGCAGCTCAAGGCTGTAGGGCGCTTCGAAGCCGTCGACCAGCCGGGAAAGCTGCTCCAGGGCGTCGGGCGGTGCCGAGCACTGGGCTGTCCACCAGCTTGCGACAGCTTCGGTGGCGTCGGCGGTGAGCCGGATCGGCTGGAGCTCCTCGACCCGTGCCGACCGGTCGCCGAAGCCGGTGAGGTAATGCCCTTCCAGCCGGTCGAGGACGTGGTTGAGGTTCTCGGCGTACGGGCCGTACCGGCCGCGAGTGAACTTCAGACGTAGCGGCTGTCCCAGGACCTGGAGGAAGTAGGCGATCTTCTGGATTTCCAGGAGGGTGACGCCGTCGCGTGGTTCGAGGGCCCGTGCTCGTTGCAGGTAGTCGTCGATGGCCCGCAGCAGGGTGGCTCGCCCGGGGGTCAGCGAGGGCTTCTCGGTGGCCACCGGCATGTCGGCCGGATCCGGTGCTCCCTCCGGCGGGAAGAGCAGCACCCGCACGTCAGGAAGCTCGGCGAACGCCTGCTCGATAACTGGCCGAACCTCGTCCCAGTCCAGCCCGCCGTTACCGCAGCCCAGGGCGGGCACCGCTATCGACATTATCTGCCGTTCGCGTACGACGCGGACGAGATCAGTGAGGCCGGCTTGGATGTCGGATAGCTTGGAGTTGGCCCGCCAGTGGCCCTTGGTGGGGAAGTTGATTACGTATCTGCGGGGGCCGAGGCGGGTCGAGTCGAACACGAACATCCGGCCCAGCCGGACCTCGTTCTTCGCGCAGGCCGCGCGGTAGGCCGCGTAGTTGGCCGGGTAGGCGCGCTTGAACTGGAGAGCGATGCCCTTGCCCATCACTCCGACCGTGTTGACGGTGTTGACTAACGCGTCGGCATCGGCGGTCAGCAGGTTTCCATGACTCACGGTGATCATCAGCGCACCTCCCTCCGCGTGTATCCGTAGTACCAGTTCGGTCTGACATCAACGTACGGCTCGATCATGCCAGCGTCACGGAGGACCTGCCTCACCTGTTCCCGCCGTTGCGCTGTCCGTACGGCGTAACCGACGAGTAGGTGGATAGGGAACTCACGGTGCACGAGGAACTCGGCCGCTCGTCGGCGCATCCGGTCCATGTCTTCAGGGATGTTCCGCCAGACTTCCGCCCGTAGCAGGGGCCAGTCGACGAGCGTGGTCAGCTCATCGAGATTGGTCGAAAAGGTGGTGAGCCCGACGGCACAGTTGCCGTCGCTCGCCACCCAGCTGAGGCCGGCAGCATGAACCCGCTCCACCGTGCTTACCAGGTAGACGAGCGGGTCATCCCCTCCCGGGTAACAGCCCAGCTTGCCATCTCGGTGGTCGCGCGCGATCCGGTACATCATCGGGGAGCGTGGGGCGAGGTAAAACGGGACATAGTCGGCGACGAAGCCGCCCGGTGGGCAGGGGACGGGCCGACGCCGCCGAAGAGCCTTGATTTCTACGGCGCCGACATTGATCGCCAACTGCGGACCCACGCTGCTGTCCGAGAAGAGCCGGCCAGCCTTCAGGATGCGCGGCAGGTTGTCGACGTGCGTGAAATGCATGATCAGGGTTGGCTTCGGTCGGCCGACGTCGCTCGCCATCGATCAGTCCAGCTCACTTGGGTCGATGCGGGCCTTCACCTCCGCGTGCTCGGCGAGCAGAAAAAGCAGGTTGGAGCCGTCGATCAGCTCCAGCGGCTTGCCCGAGGCGAACTCATACGAGGCGGGACCGTACCCGCTGGTGGTCACCAGGATGCCCTTGGAAGCACCCTCGTTCTGCACCGTGCCGAAGAGGTCTCGTACGGACGAGACGTCGACGGTATTGCGGTAGCGCTTGGCCTGGATGACGACCTTGCCACCGAAGATGGGACGAGGGTCGAAGGCCACACAATCCACTCCACCATCCCGCGAGGGCCGGGTCTGCTTGGTGTCCAGCCCCATCTTGGCGAACAGATTCTGGATAAGGCTCTCGAACTCGGTGGGGCTCAACTTGAGCAGGTTCGGCCGCTGGTCGAGGTCAGCCAGCACGTCGACATGGTCGACAAAGCGCTTGTCGACCATGTCGAACTCCAGCACCGGGCGAACCGGCGCGAGCTCGGCCGGACGCTTCGACACCGAGGCGTTGAGATGCTGCAGGCATGCACTGGGATCGACCATGTTGAGGTTCAGTCCGACAAAAACCTCGCGGGTGGTCCGTAGCGTCACCAGACAGGGTTGTACGGAAGCTCCGGTGCGCGGATCTGTGGTGTCGACAATGCCGTTGAAGACGATCGTGTCCACGAGTCCTGAACGATCGGCTTCGAACAGCTCGTGCACGGTACGCAGCGTTGCTTGAGCGACGAGGTTCGCGTAGCGCTCCTTGATCTCCTTCGCGGGCCGGTAACCACCGCTCCATCAAAGCGGGGGGAACTCACCGAACAAGGGCGGCGGCCTTCTGATACGCCGCCAGGATTGGGCCCGTGAGCTCGGGTGTGACGGCGAGAGTCATGGTGGATGTGATGTCGTGCCGAGCACCGTTGCCGTCGGTGACGACGGCTCCCGCCTCCCGCGCGATGATCACCCCGGCGGCCATGTCCCACGGGTGGTTGGACAGGGTCAGGGCGGCGTCTAGCCGCCCCTCGGCGAGCCATGCCAGATCGAGCGCTGCGCTGCCGGTCATCCGTATCCGCTGAACCTCGGCTGCCAGTTGGCTGGTCAGGGCGAACCGCAGGCGGTTCCGCGTCTCCGCCCCAGGACCCACCGCATAATCGCCGATGGCCACGAGTGCCTGACTCATGCAGGTGGTTCCACTGATCGTGATCGGTTCCCCGTTGACGTGTGCACCCCCGCCACTCGCAGCGGTGTAGGTCGCTGAGAGGAATGGCAGTTGGATGACACCGGCTACCGCTTCGTTGCCATCCACGAGCGCGAGCGATACCGCGCACAGCGGCAGACCCCGCACGTAGTTCGACGTGCCGTCGATCGGGTCGAGAACCCATCGCCTGCTTGACGATCCGCTCGGTCCTTCCTCTTCGCCGAGGAAGCCGATGTCGGGAGTCTCGGCGTGCAGGAAGGTTCGTAGGTCTCGTTCGATCGCATAGTCCAGCTCGGAGACGACGTCCCGGTCGCCCTTTGCGGAGAGCGTGCCGGGTGATTGCCGCCGTATCGCGTCCCCCGCTCGCCGGGTAGCCTCCACCGCGATCGGCAGGTATGCCTGGTAGTCGTTCACAGTGCCCGCCGACCCTGCCACTGCGATTCGAAGACCTGTTCGAACACGGGGTACAGCCCTGCCCCTGGCTGTCCCCGGCGCATTACGAAGGCAGGAGAGTCGACGCCGCGGTTGTCTCCCAGATAGGGCTGGGCCACGCACAGGTCATCCACCAGGATGATGTTGAAGCGGAGTGTCTCGTCGTACGTCGCCAGTTCCAGCCTCTCCCGCAGTGCGACGGGAAGGCGGTCGCGGACCCGGAGCATGGTCTCGATATTCAGCTTGGTCAACGCCGAGAGTTGGCCGATCGGGAAGCCTTCCTCCCGCTCCCGCGACTGGATCGACGTGCCGTGCGGGTCGAGGAACAGGCAGCGGACTCGGGCCTCCCGCTCCAGAAGTTCCTGCCAACGTCGGTCGGCGTAGTCCTGACAGAGCAGGTTGAGTGACAGGCCGGCGGCCCGCACGACTCGTGCGCCATCGAACAGTTGGTCTGCCGGCATGGCCGCAGTGAGGTCACATCGACTCTGGTAGACCGCAGTCAGGCCCCCCAACGGGTCGGCAGCGGAAGGTACTGCCGGACTTTGGCCTCGGGTGAGGGCGATAGCAGCGTCGAAACGGTCACGTACATCCTCGGCGGACTTGTCGAGCACAGTGTCGAGCGCGGCTTGTATCTCTGGCCGTGGATGGACTGCCTCCTGGCCGGCTTCCCACTTGGACACAGTCCGCTCAGCCACCCCAAGATGAGCTGAGAAGTCGCGGATGCTCATTCGCAGCGCTTGACGTAGCGCTCTTGTCTCCAGGCCGGTCCACCGGTGCACCGTGGTCATCGTGCCGCTTTCCGTCGCGTCGGCATCGGTTGAAGTGCAGCCTATCGCCAGAGGGTGCAGTGCGGTTACCGGCAAGGTGCAGTGCGTAGTCATGTTGGCGGCGCAGTCTTCAGATCAGGGTGGATTTCGAGGCCCGGGGCGGGTGCTGGGCTCCGGCGGTGCCGCGTCCCCCGTTGTGGCTGCGCCGTCCCCGCCCGTCCCGGTGCCGTAACCACAGCCAGGGAGGGACATGGATTCGATAGACCTGGTGCTCGGCGAGCTGCCGATGCCGCCGTACGTGACCGCCGAGGACGTGGGTTTCGCCGTGAAGGCGGTGACCGTACACGCGGCGGAGCAGTGGCCGGACGGACCACGCTGCCGCAACGATCGCGCGCCGCATCCGTGCCGGTTGCATCGCTGGGGACGGCGGGTGTTGGACCGGCGTGGCCTCAGCGAGCGGCAGGTGCGGGCGTTGATCGCGGAGCAGGAGGCACCCCGGCGATGATCTACCTGTCCGGGGAGCGTCTGCACCCACATCACGTGCGCGCCGTCGAGTTCGAGCGGCGCTGGCGGGGTCTGGACCCGGTTCAGGTGTACGCCTACCTGGACCGAGCCGCCGACGAGATCGACAGACTGCACCGCGAGTTGACGACCGCGAACACCGAGGCGGAGCGGATCCGGCAGGCGTTGCGGCAGTGGCAGTCCCGGCACGCCGACCGCCGGCAGGCCGCACCCCGGCAGGCCGACTGCCGGCCGGCAACCCATCACCGCCCAAGTGGGGAGCGGCGGTGAGTCGCGAGGCGGTGGCCCGGTGGTTGCGGCTGCTGGAGGCGGACGCGGAGCTGTCCGCGTACCTCATCGGGGTTGATCGGGATCGGCTCACCGCGCACCTGACCCGGCAGCTCGCCGCCGGTGGACCGGTGCTGGACGGTTGGCCGGGGCTGCCGGAGGCGCAGCGACGGCGGGCCGCGGACTACCTGGCCGGAGTCCTCGCCACGGACCGCCAGGGGGTGATCGACGGGGCCGTCGCCGAGTTCCGGGCGGGCTTGGCGGGCCGCTGGCCGCTGCCGGCACCGGTGGCGGCGCTGGTCGTGGCCGCGCTGGCCCGGCTGGTCGCCGGTGGTGGTGACCGGGCCGGGCGGTTGGCGCTGCTGACGGTGCTCGGCCGGGTGTATCGCCGGTACCGGCTGCGCCCCGAGCATGGTCTGCTGATCGGCGCCGCGCTGGCAGCTGTCGCGCCGCGACTGTGCCCGCCACAGGTCGACTGGGAGCGACGGTGGCGACGGGCCTGGGCGCTGATCGAGCGGGCCGCCGGGCTCGTCGGCGACGGGCCGGCGTTCTGGCCGGCCGAGGTGGTCGGCCGCGACCTGGCCGCCGAGGGCATCGTCATCCTGACGGTACGCCCCTGGCAGCGGCTGCCGTTCCGTCCCGGCCAGGCGGTGCCGCTCTGCCTGCTGCAGCATCCCGGCCGGTGGCGCTGGTACTGCCCGGCCAACGCCCCACGCCCCGACGGCACCGTCGAGCTGCATGTCCGCGCGGTGGCCGCCGGCACCGTCTCCCACACCCTCGTCCACGAGGTACGCCCCAACGATCTGCTCCATCTCGGCCCACCCGTCGACATCGGCCTCAACCTGCCGACCGGTTCCGAGGCGGCCGGTGACCCGCCGCCCGACTCCGCCGTACCCGTCGGGGACCTGCTGCTGGTCGCCGGAGGGACGGGGCTGGCCCCACTACGCGCCCTGGTCGAGCAGGTCGCCGCCGCGCCGGACGGTCGCAGGGTCACCCTGATCGTCGGCGTACGCACCGTGGACGACCTCTACGACGCGATCACCCTGGACAAACTCGACCAGGCCCACCCCTGGCTGACCGTGATCCCGGCCTTCTCCCACGACCCCTGCGCGGCCCCCGCCGAACAGGGCAACGCACTGACCCTCGCCCTCTACCAGTTTCGCCCCAGTCGGCACCTCTACGTCTGCGGCCCACCCGCCATGCTCGACACCGCCCGACACCGACTCCCCGCCGCCGGGATACCCACCAATCAGATCCACCTGCCCAAGATCATCTAGTCCGGGAGTGACGCCGCACCATTCCCGCGATCAGGCAGTTGTGCTGCCGTGATGTGTCCCTTTCGACTGGTGGCACTCCTCGAAGATCGACGAGCCCGGCTTGGCGGTGACTCGGCTGGTGGTCGCGTAGTTTGAGGGGTATGGGATTGACGGGTGACTACGAGCCGAGCGCGTTGGAGTGGGTCCGCGAGCAGGTCGAGCAGATCGTGCGTACCGGAACGACCGAGGGCGTCACGATCGCCGGTCGGCCGATCGTGCTGATGACCTACCGGGGTGCCAAGACCGGCAAGCTCCGCAAGACCCCGGTGATGCGCGTCGAGCATGAGGGCCGTTACGCCGCTGTCGCGTCGATGGGAGGCGCGCCCAAGAACCCACAGTGGTACGCCGCGCTGGTCGCCGACCCGATCATCGAGCTTCAGGACGGCAAGGTGACCGCGCAGTACCGGGCCCGTGAGGTGTTCGGTGACGAGAAGGCACTCTGGTGGGGCCGGGCGGTCGAGGCGTTCCCGGACTATGCCGACTATCAGCGCAAGACCGACCGCCAGATCCCGGTCTTCGTCCTCGAACCCGTTCCGGAGTCGTCGGCCGGGACCAACTGACTCGCCGAGAGGTGAACGGAGCCGAAAGGCCGGCTGCTCGATCAACACCCCGGTGGAGCTTGAGGCCGGTTACGCGTCCGTGTCGCCGTACTCGCGGATGCCGTCGACGTCCAGGGTGATCCGGCTGTTGTCGGCCCAGCCGCCGGTGGCCTGCTGCCAACTGCGGTCGTCGCGCTCGTCGAGCGTCGACCAGTCCGGGCGATGGTGGCGGAGGTAGATGGGCCCGGTCGACTGGCCCGGGGCCAGTTCCCTGCTCGCGAAGGTCAGCTCGATCCAGCCGGGGACCGGCGTGCCGGGTGGCGGGAAGACCGTGGGCGTAGGTGTCGGCGGCGCGAGCGTCGGGGTCGACGTGCTCGGTGACGGCGAGACCTGCGGAGCGGGTGGGCCGGGCGGTAGGGGCGGCGGGAAGAACTGGAGGTGGCGTTGCACGTTGGCGCAGCCGATCGCGGCCCAGTCGCAGTTGGTGACCAGTGAGGTGTTCCCACCCTCGAAGGTCAGGTGGTAGCGGACCCGCACGTCGGCCAGGTCCAGCGGCGTGGTGCCGGTGTTGACGATGTCGAGTGCGTGGTGGATCTGGTTGTCGGTCGGTGACCAGTTCAGGTTGAGGTAGCTCACCCTCGCCTTTCCGTACGCGGTGCGCACCGGCGTGACGGGCGAGTCGAGAGAGTACCCACGATCGGCGTACGCCCAGACGGTGAGTCGGTATTCGGTGCCCGGCGCGAGGTTGGTGAGCGTCAGGTCGGCGTCGGTGGTGGTGCCGAGGATCCGGTAGACGTTGGGGCCGACCCAGGCCCGCACCTCGTGCCGGATCGGCGTCTGGCCCGGCTCGCCGATCCAGTCCGACGGTGCCCAGGTCAGGGTGAGCTGGTGTGGCTCGTTCGTCACCACCACAGGCGCGCCCGGGGTGGTCAGGACCGGATCGTCGGCCGCGTGGGCGACAGCGGTGCCGGCGAGCCCGAGCATGGCGGCGAGGGCCACGACGAGCGTGACGCGACGAGCACTCATGGTCGCATGCTAGAGGGCGGATGCATCGACATCAATGACTGCGCTGTCGCGTACGCCCTTCGGCGGTTTTCGTCATCGCTCGGTCGCGACTTCCCGCCGCCGGGATGTCCGCCGACCAAGTCTGTTCGCCCGCACCGTCGGAGAAGGTCAAGGGATTTGCATCTGGCAATTGCCGTCGCGCTGGTAATTGGGGCAATTCGAGAATGGTGAGGAGCTGTTCTTGGGGCCACTCCTGGTGATCTGAGCTGGGCGTTTTCTACCCTGGGTTGGGGCGGCTGGCACCGTCGATAGGCGAGGGTCGGCGCGATTGTTCGGGCTGCTGTCCGGCATACACGGCTGTGCTGCGGGGGTTTCAGATGACGATCACCTTTCCTTTCCGTACATTGACATCGTCGATTGTGGCCCTGTTCCTCCTCGGGGTGATGCTGCCCGCGCCAGCCCTGGCCGGGCCACCGACGAGCCTGAAGGTGCGGCAGTATCTCGCCGCCCACCCGGGCGGCACGGTGCTCAACCACAACGAGATCAGTTACCAGGGTGGCGAAGTGGTCGTCACCCTCGACGCCCCGGTCGGCACCTACGGCATGGCCGACTGCCCCTCGGGCTGGTTCTGCTTCTACGAGTGGCCGAACTACGGCTATCCGCGCGGCAAGCTCTCCTCCTGCGGCTGGCAGAACCTCTCCACCTGGAGTTGGCAGTTCCGGGTCGAGTCGGCGCACTACAACCTCGGCAGCGGTCATGTCGGCTTCTACTACCACGACCAGGAGCTGTTCCGGGTCAATCCGAGCAAGCGGGTGCTCGCTGACGCCGGCCAGTGGCGCAACTGGGCCAATCGCGTCTACCGGTCCTGTCCCTGACGGCACCTATCCGCAGGGCGTGTCCATCGTGTCCGTCCGCGTGGTGCGGATCAGATGGTGCTGACTGAGCAGCAGGTCGCCCTGCGTGAGGTCGTGCCTGAGTAGGCGGCCGTTGCTGTCGAACAACAGCGTGTCCCGCCGACCATCCTGGTCCTCCGCCTGGAAGGCCACCCCGGGCTCGCCCTCGTCGTCCGGGTAGCTGCCGGCGAACTCGATCCCCGACATCGTGGAGAGTTCCTCCAACAACACGGCACGCTGCGCGGGGGCGAGTGGGTGGTGTAGGAGGATCCGGGCGACCAGTTGCAGCATGCCGCTGGTGTTCCGCAGTTCGGGTGGCAGTTTGCCCCAGGTCCGCCACAGTTGGACCCGCAGTGCCTCCGGGTCTTTCTTCGGGACCGGGTCGACCTCGGTCATCTCTCCGGCGGTGAACGTTGTCGTGCGGGCACGTCTCGACCCGGTGGGGCCGAACTCGATCGCCACCTTCTTGCCGCCCTGCTCCGCCGTGAACCACAGCTCGTACCGGTGGTGGCTGGGCGTCGACCGGCCTTCGCCATGCTCCCAGGACCGCACCTCGTAGCGGGTGCACGCGTACTTGCCCACCGGTGTCTCCTCGACCAGGTCGGCGACGTACTCGGCGAACTCGCCCAGATCGTCGGGCAGGGTCGGGCCGCGATCGTCGCTGCGTCCGGGGGCCGACGGGACGTTTCGGGTGGGGATCGCGGTGATGGTCCGGGTCGGAGCCGCGAGGTGATCCTCGCGTCGCTCGGGTGGCGCGAAGTGGTACACACTCCCGGCCAATCCCACCCCGGCCAGGGTGGCCATCACGGTGCGTAGGCGGACCGACGGCAGGCGCAGCCGGTTCCGGCGTGCCCGGCCCAGGTTTGCCGAGTCGTCGTGCGGTGGCTTGCGGCGATGGGCTGCCCGGCCGCGCTGCTCCGCCCGGTCGGCGACCGGAGCCCCGTTGGCGGGCCAGCGGGCGGGCACGTCACCCCGGCCCGCGAACGCGGCGTCATGGGGGCGGGCCACCGGGTCACTGGCTGCCCCGAGGGGGACATCCCGCAGGTGACGGAGTGACCAGTGGGTCAACCACCGCTGGTCGAGCCGGGTGCCCGGACCGTTGGTGTGCCGCTGACCGGTCGAGGGCACGGCGGGCACGGTCAGCGGTGGTAGCGGAGCCAGCTTCACCGTGTCGCCCGCCCATGACAGCGGTGATCGCGGAGCCGGCACCGTTGTCGCGCTCGTCGGCGTCGGCAACGGCTCGGGGGCCAGCGTCGTCGGGTCCGCCCGGATCAGTTTCAGGTACGCCGCCAACGCCTTCGTCGCCAACCGTAGACACCAGCGGTGTCCGGCCTCGCCGATGTCGTCGAAGGTGAGGTGGACCAGTGCCTGGGCGACAATTGTGAGGCACCACTGCTGGTGCCACTCCGGCCCGTAGTTGGCCCGTCGGGCGTGGCGCGACCCGGTTCCGTACACCTTTTCAATGAGTGTCGCGAGACCGGGCAGCAGCCGGCTCGACGGCGAGCTGTCCGGATCGATGAGGAAGTGGCTGATGGCGTCGGCCTGGTCGCGGGGGAGCACCTCGGCCGGGGCCGGGCCGCAAGGGCGCGGTGCGACCGTCCCGAGCAGCGTGCTCAGCAGCGCGAAGACCAGGTCCCGGGTGAGCGGACCGTCGGGCCGGTAGCCGCCGAGGTCGACCAGCAGGAAGGCGCCGTATCGGGGTTCACCCCGCTCGTACGGGATGAGGACGTTGCCGCCGTTGAGGTCGCCGTGGGTGTGACCGACGAGGCAGTCCATGGTGCGCCGGGCCAGCGGCGAGTTGGTGCGGGTGAGGAGGGCGAGGGGGTTCGGTGCGCCGTCGAGGTCCAGCACCGTACCGGCGTTGTCGATGACGCCGAGTCGGGCGGCGGCGGCCAGCACCGAGCGCGCGGAGGCCAGCTGCGCGACCTCCTGCCGGACGAACTCGCCGACTGTGGTCTCGCGGGTCGGCAGGCGGACGCCGTGTCGACCGGTGTCGGGCGCGTTCCAGTCGTTGACGAGCGCGTCGACGATCTGTGGGAGGGCGTCCTGTCGTTCGTCGTCGTTCAACGCCGCCAGGCTCACGACCGCGTCACCGCCGTTGGCGACCTGTTGGATCAGCAGCCGGCGGCGGCTGTCCACCCGGTACCAGTCGAGCTGCTCGACGATGTGCCGTTCGGCGAAACCGGAGCGGGAACGTTGGGCCCGGTCATGTCCGGCGATGAGGTCGTCGGCGGACTCCGCCGAGACCACCTTGACGATGTACTTCTGCTTGGTCGACCCCGCGCCCTCGCGCCAGATGACTGACACGCAGTAGAGCCGGGCGTCTGTCTTGTGTGGATCGGGGGTGAACTCCGGCACGATCTGGACGTCGGTCGCACCGGCCCACTCGCGTACGGCCGAGAGGACGACGGTGTCCGGTGCCGGGTGCCCATTGGCGACTCTGTAGCCCATGTCCTTCGTTGGACCTTCCAAGGGTGCAAGCGGACGGGGCGACTCGCAGGTTGCCCGTCCGGAGAGGCGGCACACGTGCCTGTGCGCCGGCTCAATCTAACTGACTGTTGGGGCAATCAGTGAGTCTTTCCCATGTCGGTAAAAGGGCTACCAAAAGGTAACTAAGCGCCAACTCCACCTCGTGATCGCGACAGGACCGAGGGTGATAATCGGTGATCTTGATTTAGAATCGGCTTATCGGACCCGGGAGGCCGTCGTGACCGACCCCGCCAAGTCCCTGCTCAGCCGACAGACCGAGCCCGAGATGATGGCCCTGCTGCGGGCCATGTCCGTCTGCCACTCGCGGGCGCAACGACTCGACAACCTGCGGATGGTCCTGTCCATCCTGCTCGGCGTGGCGGGCGCGGTGGTAGCCCTCACCGGCGTGTCGTCCACGATGGTCACCGCGATCGGGGCGCTCTGGGCGCTGGCCAACGCGATGGGGCTCGGCACCTGGTCGCGCGGCCAACTCGGTCGCGGCGCGGTACTTCAGGAGATGTTCGACGTCCGACTCTTCGGCCTGCCGTGGAACGCCGTGGTCGCCGGCGGAGAGGTGGGTGCGGCCGAGGTAAGTCGCCTGGAGCGGCTCTATCGGGGCGACGAGAGGTACCTGCGCGACTACTACGAGGTGCCACCCCTGCCCACCCCGTACGACGTGCTCGCCTGCCAGCAGCAGAATCTCGGTTGGGGAGCCCGGGTACGCCGCCGCTACGCCCATGTCGTGCTCGGCGGCACGGCGGCGTGGGGCCTGCTCGGTGTGGTGTTCGGTGTGATCACCGAGCTGACCGTCTCGCAGTTGCTGCTCCAGTGGTACGTCCCGTCGCTCGGCGCGCTGCTGCTCGGCTTGGAGATCTACCGCAGCCAGCGGGACGTGGCGGCCGAGCGGGAGCGCGCCCTGGCCTTGATGCAGGAGCGGATCGCCGCCGCAGTCGGGCAGCGCGGGGTCGACGTCTCGGCTGATCTGCTCGCCCTGGCCCGACAGGTCCAGGATCTGATCCTCCGTAGTCGGCAACGGCAGTCCCGCGTACCCGACTGGTTCTTCCGACGCTTCCATGCGGCGGACCGGCACGACTTCCAGGTCGCCATGGCCGCCCTGACCCGCGTTCTTCAGGACGCCCGGCGGGTGGCCCCGCTCCCAGCCAGGGATTACTGAGCTGACCGTCCGACCGATTCGGGCGATGGTCGGCCTTCTCGGCGGGACTCGACGCGCCCCAGTGGGCCCGGATCCACCTGTGACCAGGTCGGGTCGCCCGGGTTGAACACGCTGCGCAGGTACGCCGTGGTGGCGCGCTGGATCAGGGCGACGCGCTCCGGGCTCTCGTCGGTGGTCTCGGTGACGCCGTAGCCGGGGATGCCGCCCAGCGAGTGTTCGCCGCCGAACACGGTGAGCAGGCTCTTCGGCCCGGGGCTCAGGAAGTACGGGTCGGTGAACCAGTCCGGCCCCCGTACCGACAGTGGTGAGGTGTCCTGGTCACCGGCGACGACCAGGGCGGGGGTGGTCATCTCCGTGAAGCTCGGGCTCATGAACGGGAAGTGCTCGGCGGCGAACGGGGTCAGGTCGGTGCCGCCGGTGCCGGTGGTGGCGAGCAGGACGCCCGCGGTGACCCTGGGGTCGGACAGATCCTCGCCCGGGGAGCCGTCGGAGTCGAGCACCCGGGCGCCGAGCAGCAGGCTCGCCGTCTGGCCGCCCCACGAATGGCCGGCTGCCGCGATCCTGTGGTGATCGATCCGCCCGGCGAGTCCGGGGACGGCTGCCGCGATCATCTCCATCGAGTCGAGGACCTGCGTCAGGTCGGCGGCCCGGATGCGCCAAATCTCGGGGTGGCGCGGGTCGTCCGGCCCGACGGCCAGGGTCCGAGAGTCGAGGTGGGTGGGCTGGAACACCGCGAAGCCGTGTGCTGCCCAGTGCTCGACCAGTGGCGCGTACATGTCCATGTTGCCGCCGAAGCCGTGCGCGAAGACGATGACCGGCAGTCCGGTCCCGTGGACCGGGGCGGTGACCCGCACCTGGAGGTCGGTGCCCCGGGTCGGCGCGGGCAGCACCACCGGTCGTACCGACACGATCGGGCTGGGGTGGCGTTCTGCGATGCTCATTACTGTTGCTCCTCGAGACGGGGAGAGGGACGATCGAAGCGGAACCGGGTTCCGTTTAAACGATACGGAACCTGGTTCCGTTTAGCAGTGATTGTGACGGAGGCCATACGACCGTGCCGGCCCGCGACACCGACCCACCGGCTCCCCGGAAGCGAGCCGATGCCGAGCGCAACAAGCAAGCCCTGCTTGAGGCCGCCGCCGCGGCCTTCGTCGACTTCGGTGTCGATGCCCCGGTCCGTGACATCGCCGTCCGGGCCGGCGTCGGCGTGGGGACGATCTATCGCCACTTCCCCAGCCGGGCCGACCTGATCGTGGCGGTGTACCGGCACCAGGTGCAGGCATGCGCTCAGGCCGCACCGGCGCTGCTGGCGAGCAGCCCGAGCCCGCACCACGCGCTCACCACGTGGATCGACCTGTTCGTCGACTTCCTGATCACCAAGCACGGCCTGGCCGAGGCGATGCACTCCGACGCCGCCGCCTTCGAGCCGCTGCACGCCTACTTCCTCGACCACCTGCTCCCGGCGGTCACGCTGCTGCTGGACGCCGCCGTCGACGCCGGACAGATCAACCCGATCGACCCGTTGAACCTGTTGCAGGGGGTCGGCAACCTCTGCATCGGCGCCTCGGCCGACTCCCGCTACAACCCCCGTCACCTCGCCGCCGTCCTGGTCAGGGGCCTGCGCGCGATACCCGACTGACCGCCGCCCTGACGGGAGTCCCCTGTGGGCGAACCCCGAGGCGACCCTCGGGTGACAGGGAGTGGCCTGAACGCGGGTCAGGGAGCCGGCGGCTGGTAGGCGACCGGCAACCGGGCGGCGGCGTCGACCTCCGCTGCGGTCAGCAGCGGCACGGTATGAGCGTCGACGCCGCCCGCCGCCCGTACCGCGATGCCGAGCGCGGCAGCTGTCACGTTGTCCGGCACCTCGCAGATCACGTACAGGTCGACCTGGCCGAACGCGAAGTACACGGCCTCCACCTGCCCGCCCGCGTTCGTGACGATGGCCTCGATCACCTCGGACCGCGCCGTCCCGCCCTCCTTGGCCAACCCGGCCATTCCCGGGACCGTGTAGGACGCCATGACCAGGAACTTCGCCACGCTGACACCACCTTCCCCAGCTGCCGGACAGCGACCGCGCGTGCCGCGCGTACCCGTTTCACGCTCCGGCACGCCTCGCGACGTGGAGTCACCGTGGCCGTGCTCACAGAAGGCTCTGCTGATGGCAAAACGGGCGGCGAAGTGTCGTTGCCGAGGGCTACTGTGCCGTGCGGGCTTCACCGCCGAGTCGCGCCGGTCAGCAGGCGCCACGTCGGCCACCACCGCTCGTCCCCATGGACAGATCCGACAACAGGAGACCTCGTGACACAGCAATCCGTCGCGGCACCGCAGCCTGTCCCGACTTCGGACAAGCTCGACGCCGCGGTGCTCAAGGTGGCCGGCGTCGTCGTGCTCGGTGCGCTCATGTCGATCCTCGACGTGACGGTGGTCAGCGTCGCCCTGCCGACGTTCCAGAGTGAGTTCGACGCCTCGTACGCCCGCGTCGCCTGGACGATGACCGGTTACACGCTCGCCCTGGCCACGGTCATCCCGCTCAGCGGATGGGCCGCCGACCGGTTCGGCACCAAACGCCTCTACATGATGGCGCTGGCGCTGTTCACCATCGGTTCGGGCCTGTGCGCCACCGCCGACACGATCGGTGAGCTGATCACGTACCGGGTGGTGCAGGGGCTGGGCGGCGGCATGCTCATGCCGATCGGCATGGCGATCATGACCCGGGCGGCCGGGCCGAACCGGATCGGCCGGTTGATGGCCGTGCTCGGCATTCCGATGCTGCTCGGTCCCATCGGCGGCCCGATCCTGGGCGGCTGGCTGATCGACGTGGCGAGCTGGCACTGGATCTTCCTGATCAACCTGCCGATCGGTGTGATCGCGCTGGTCTACGCCCAGCTGGCCCTGCCGAAGGACAATCCGCAGCCGTCCGAGTCCTTCGACTTCCTCGGCATGTTGATGCTCTCGCCGGGTCTCGCCCTGTTCCTGTACGGCGTCTCCACGCTGCCCGAGGCCGGCACCTTCGCCGACTCCGAGGTGTGGGGGCCGATGCTGATCGGCGCCGTGCTGGTGGTGTCGTTCGTCCTCTACTCGTTCAAGCCGAAGCACCCGCTGCTCGACCTGCGGCTGTTCCGCAACCGTCGGCTGACCATCGCGGCGCTGACCCTGTTCGTCTTCATCATCGCCTTCATGGGTGCCGGGCTGCTGTTCCCGAGCTACTTCCTCCAGGTGCGTGGTGAGTCGACGCTGCACGCCGGCCTGCTCATGGCCCCGCAGGGCATCGGTGCCATGGTCACCATGCCGATCGCCGGGATGCTCGCCGACAAGGTGCCGGTCGGTCGGACGGTGCCCTTCGCGCTGGTGCTCATCCTCGCCGGGTTCTTCACCTTCACCCAGCTCGACGCGGACACCTCGTACGTGCTGCTCTGCGGCTCGCTGTTCGTGATGGGTCTGGGCATGGGCGGCACGATGATGCCGATCATGACCTCGGCGCTGAAGACGCTGACCGGGCACGAGGTGGCCCGAGGGTCCACGCTGGTGAACATCCTCCAGCAGATCGGCGGTTCCGTCGGCGCCGCGGTGATGTCGGTGATCCTCACCAACGAGCTGAACGATTCCCGGCAGATCCCCGGCCTCGCCGACGACAGCGGCAAACCGGTCACCGAGGCGGGCCTGGCGATCGCCGCCCAGCAGCGGCCGGAGTTGGCGCAGCAGTTGCCCGACCCGTCACTGATCGAGCGCGGCCTGGACTTCGCCGCCAGCTCCTTCGCCACCACCTTCTGGGTGGCGTTCGCCCTGGTGGCGGCGACCTTCATTCCGGCGGCGTTCCTGCCCAGGCGGCGCGAGGAGTCACATCTGCTCGACGACCAGCCGGGTGACCAGCCGAAGACCCCGGTGATCGTCCACTGACCCCGCGTTGCGGTCGACGTGGCTGCTGGCCGTCGGCGGTGACGGCGAGTGGCTGGCGGTAAGGTGCGGCCGGTGGGGCAGACGAGGTTGACGCCGCAGCTGGCCGTACCGCCAGCTGTCGAGGCCGAACGCGTGATCACTGCCGTGCTGGCCGACCTGCGGTCGGGCGAGCACCGGGGCGTGGTGGTCGACTCACCGCCGGGGGCCGGCAAGTCGACCCTGGTGGTGCGGGCCGCCATCGAACTGGCGGGTGCCGACGAGCCGCTGATGGTGGTGGCCCAGACCAACGAGCAGGTCGACGACCTGATCGACCGGCTCGCCACGAAGGCTCCGCAGCTGCGCCTGGGGCGGCTCTCGGCCGGTGACTACCGGGCGTCGCCCCGGGTGCGGGCGCACCCGCAGGTCCGGGTCGCCGCGAAAGCCGGCGACCTGGCCGCCTCGGCCGTGGTCATCGGTACGGCCGCCAAATGGGCCACGGTCACCGAGGGCTGCTGGCCCTGGGCGATCGTGGACGAGGCGTACCAGATGCGCTCGGACGCCCTGTTGCGCGTGGCCGGCAGGTTCGAACGGGCGCTGTTCGTGGGTGATCCGGGGCAGCTCGACCCGTTCTCCACCGTCGACGTCGAGCGGTGGGCGGGGCTGACCTGGGATCCGATGCAGTCGGCGGTGGCGGTGCTGCTGCGGCACAACCCGCACCTGCCGGTGCACCGGCTACCGGTCTCCTGGCGGCTGCCCGACTCGGCCGCCCCGGTCGTGTCCCGCGCGTTCTATCCGTTCACCGGCTTCCGCGCCGGCACCGGCCCGGCCGACCGGGCACTGCACCTCACCGAGCCCGGGTCGGACGACGCCGTCGACCGGGCGGTCGAGTCGGCCGCCACCACCGGTTGGGCGCTGTACGAGTTGCCCGCCCGGCACACCCTGCGTACCGACGGGGAGGCCGCCGCCGCGTGCGCCGCGCTCGCGCTGCGGGTGCTGCGGCGCGGTGCGGTCGCGGTCTGCGAGCAGGCGCCCGGTGGCGCGCCGGTCACCGCGGACCGGATCGCCGTCGGTGCCGCCCACCGGGACCAGGTCGCGGCCATCCGCGCGCAGCTCGGCGAGGTCGGTGCGGACGTCACCGTCGACACCGCCAACCGGCTCCAGGGCCGGGAGTACGACGTGACGATCGTGCTGCACCCGCTCTCCGGTCGGCGCGACGCCACCGCCTTCCACCTGGAGTCGGGGCGACTCTGCGTGCTGACCTCCCGGCACCGGCAGGCATGTCTCGTGGTGGCCCGTGCCGGCATCGGTGAGCTGCTGGACGCGCACCCCTCGACCGAGGCGCCACAACTGGACGTGCCGGTCCGCTTCCCCGACGGCTGGGAAGCCAACCAAGCGATCCTCACCCACCTAACAGCCCCCCACCCCCCACCCCCACCCCCTAGACCCGGGTTGATCAAGAAGTTTTCGTCATAGTTGATCTCCTTGACGACCAAAACTTCTTGATCAACTGAAGTGGGGGCGGGCCTGGTCCTGGGGAGGGGGCGCTGGCGGGGCCGCGTGCGGCACGGCGTGTCGGTCTGGTCGGCTACCGTCGGTGGTCATGACGGGGCAGGCGGGCGGATTCATGATCGGGCGAGATCATCCGGCCGGTCTGTTGCGGGCCGAGGTGGACCGGGCCGGCACCAGCCACGGGGGCCTGGTGCTGGTCGCGGGAGAGCCCGGCATCGGCAAGACGACGCTGGTGACCGCCGCCGCCGACGAGGCCCGCCGTCAGGGGGCGTTGGTGCTCAGCGGGGCCTGCTGGGATTCGGCGAGTGCCCCCGGCTACTGGCCCTGGACGCAGGTGCTACGCCGGCTGCGTCGTTCGCCGGAGGACTGGGCGTTGGCCCGGGAGTCCGCCGAACCGGCGTTGGCACTGCTGCTCGGCGAGGCCAGTCCACTGGCGTCAGACGCTGTCCGTGGTGAGGCCGCTGTCCGTGGTGAGGCCGCCGAGCAGGAGGAGTTCGCCCTCTACGACGCGGTCACCACCGCGCTGGTCGCGGTCTCGCAGCGTCGCCCGGTCATGGTGATCCTGGACGACCTGCACTGGGCCGACGCGGCGTCGATGCGACTGTTGCGGTTCGCCGCCCAGCACACCTGGTTCGAACGGCTGCTGCTCGTCGGCACCTACCGCGACGCCGAGATGGAGGCCGTCGACCACCCGCTGCGACCCCTGCTGATGTCGTTGGTCGCCAAGGCAACCACGATCAGCCTCGCCGGCCTGAGCCGGGACGAGGTCGGCGCATTGATGGCCCGTACCGCCGGCAGGGTGCCCGATCCGTACTGCGTCGACGACGTGCACCGGCGTACCGGCGGCAACCCCTTCTTCGTGGAGCAGACCGCCCGGCTGTGGCACGCCGACGGCGCGCTCGCCACCATCCCGCCCAGCGTCCGGGAGGTGGTGCGGCGACGACTGGACCACCTGCCCGCCATGGTCGCCGACGCGCTCACCGTCGCCGCTGTGCTGGGCCGGGAGTTCCACGGTGCGGTTCTCGCGGCCGGTGCCGGGCTGCCGTCGGCCCGGGTCGGCGAGTTGCTGGACGTCGCGGTCGCCGCGCGCCTGCTGACCAGCCAAGGCGGCCGGTACGCCTTCGTGCACGACCTGGTCCGCGAGACGCTCTACGACGCGCTCACCGACGATGAGCGGCGCGCTCGGCACGCCGCCGTGGTGCGGGCCGTCGAGGGGCACGACGCGCTGAACCAGTTGCTGATCCCCGCCGACGTGGCCCGCCACGCGTGGCTGGCCGGCGGGCACCTGGACGCCGCCCACGTTACCGATCTGCTGCTCGACGCCGCTCGGGACGCCCGGTGTCGGCTGGCGCTGGAGGAGTCCACCGTCCACCTGCGACGGGCGCTGGAAGTGGTGCGGGACGACATCCAGCAGATCAAGATCCTGACCGCGTTGACCGATCAACTCTTCCACACCGGTGCCCGCGACGAGGCGCGCCGAATGCTCGGCGAGGCCGCCACGCTGGCCCTGGCGGGCGACGACCCGGCGGTGTTGGCCAGGTTCGCGCTCAACGTGCGTCGCCACTGGCAGCTCGAACCCGTGCCGGGCGTCGACAGTACGGAGTTGCTGCGCGAGGCGTACCGACGGCTGATCGGCGAGCCCGACGAGAGCGCCGGACCGGCTGCCCTCGAAACGGATCTGATCACCGCCACCGAGACACTCGCCCGATCGAAACGGGATGACGAGGCGCTCACCTTCAGCCTGTGGGTGCGGCACGACTCCACCTGGGGACTGGGTACCGCGCCCGAACGGGCCGCCCTCACCGGCGAGATCCGCGACGTCGCGCGTCGCACCGGCGATCGGGAGACGGAGCTGTGGTCGACCTCCCTGCGCTGGGTCGCCCTGCTCGAACTCGGTGACCCGCGCTACTTCGATGAGTTGACCGCCTTCGTCACCGGGGGGCGACAGACCGGCAAGCCTCGGCACCAGATGGCGACAGCCATCGACGGTGGCCTCATAAATGCGTTCCGGGGTGATTTCGCGGCTGCCGAGACCTGTTACCGCGAGTTCGATGAGGTCGACGACTGGGATCAGGCCGACCACGCCTTCCTCGGTCACCACCTGCGTTGGGGGTTGCTGTTGTTGCGTGGGCGGCTCGACGACGCCCAGGCCATGCTCGACGCGTTCACCGCCGTCGACCACCCGCACCTCGGTCTGCTGCGGGGGATCACCGCCGCCGAACGCGGCGATCACCGCACGGCGGCCCGCCTCGCCGCAGAACTCGACACCACGGACACCCGGTTCGTCGGGTCGATCTCGCCGCTGTGGTGGCGGTTGCGGGCGCAGGCCACGCTCGCCGACCCGAGCGACTGCGCCGAGGTCCGTCAGGCACTGTCGCCGTACCGGGGGCACTGGCTCGTCTCGCTGTTCGGATGCGACCTCAGCGGCCCAGTGGATCACTGGCTCGCCGTGGCCGACGTCGCCGAGCAGCGGTGGGACGACGCCGTCACCGGTTTCACCGCAGCCCGTGCCGCCGCCGACCGGATGGGTGCCCGCCCGTGGTCGGTGATCGCCGGGGCCGCACTCGTCGACGCGCTGACCGCGCGTGGCCGCCCGGGTGACGTCACCAGCGCCGCAATGCTGTACGCCGAGGTCGAGCGGGAGGCGCGCGATCTCGATATGCCGCACATCCTCGCCCGACTCGCCGCTGCCGCCCCGACCACTGACACAGCCGGGACATCCGCCGAGGCCACTCCGACCTCGGCCGGTTCGGCGGGCGCCGGCGGCGGGACGACGGTGGGGCCGGTGGGGCGGGCCGCAGGGTCGGTGTACGGCGGCAGCGGGGCTGATGTGGGCCCGGCGTTCGAGTTCCGGCGGGACGGTGCGGTCTGGCGGCTCACCTACGACGGTGACACCGTCCACCTGCCTGACGCCAAAGGGCTGCACGACCTGCGCCTGCTACTCAGTCGCCCGGGTGTCGACGTGCCGGCGGTCGAGCTGCTCGATCCAGCCGCCGGGCCGGACCTGGTCGCCGCCCGTCGGATGGGCGGTGACGAGGTGCTCGACGACGAGGCGAGAAGTCGCTACCGGCGTCACCTGGAACGACTTGACGACGAGATCGATCTCGCGGCCGGGCGTGGCGACGAGGCACGGGTGGCGGCGCTGGACGCCGAGCGGCAGGCGTTGATCGACCAGTTGCGGGCTGCTGCGGGCTTGGCCGGACGTAGCCGTCGGCTCGGTGATGAGGCGGAACGGGCCCGCAAGACGGTCACCGCCCGCATCCGTGACACGTTGCGACGTCTCGACCAGCGGCACCCGCCGCTCGCCGCTCACCTGCGCCAAACGGTCTCCACCGGCGCTGCCTGCCGCTACCTCCCACCCACCCCCCACCCCTGGCACCTCTGACCCCCTCCGACAAGCCCGGGTTGATCAAGAAGTTTTGGTCACCAGGGAGATCGACTATGACGAAAACTTCTTGATCAACGCATGCAGACAGGGGCAGGGGTGGGGGTGGGGGTGGGGGGGAGTGGGGTTAGCGGCGGTTGTAGCGGTGCATGGTTAGGGTGCCGAAGACGGCGATGAACGCGGCGCTCCAGACCGCGATCCACATCATGGCCGAGGCGTCCGTGGTGCCCGCCATCGCCGCGCGTACGGACGACACCAGGTGCGTGATCGGGTTGGCCTTGACGAACGCCTGGAGCCAACCGGGCATCGTGGACGGGTCGACGAAGACGTTGCTCAGGAAGGTCAGCGGGAACAGCACCATCATGCTGACCCCCATCACCGACTTCTCGCTGCGCAGGATCAGCCCGAAGAACGTCCAGACCCAGGAGAACGCGAAGGAGAAGACCACCAGCAGGCCGATCCCGGCGAGTATGCCGAACACACCGCCGTCGGGGCGGAAGCCGAGCACCAGCCCGACGGTCAGGATCACCACTGCGGCGAGGACGTAACGCAGCACGTCCCCGACGATCATGCCGACCAGTGCGGCGGGCCGCCACACCGGCAGCGTCCGGAACCGGTCGAAAACGCCCTTCTCGATGTCGGTGTTCAAGCCGACGCCGGTGTACATGGTGATCATCACGACGCTGGTCACCATGATGCCGGGCAGGAAGAACTGCAGGTAGTCACGAGGGCTGTCGGCGAGCGCGCCGCCGAACAGGTACGTGAACATCAGCACCATGATGATCGGGAACGCGGTCACGTCGAACAGCTGTTCCGGCACGTGCTTGATCTTCAGCAGGGCGCGCCAGCTGAAGGTCAACGACGCCGACAGCGGGCTCGGTCGAGGTGGCCGTGCGCCGGGCGCGAGAACCGTCGCCAACGCCTCGGAGGAGGGTACGAAGACCGTCGGTGCCCGACCGGTCGAGGTGGCGGTGTCGCTGCTCATCGGGCTGCCTCCAGCTCGTCGTCCCGCTCGTCGGTGGCCGGTACGGCGGGGTGGTCGGTCAGGGCCAGGAAGACCTCGTCCAGGCTCGGCTGGCCGAGGGAGAAGTCGTCGACCACGATCCCGGCGCGGGACAGCTCGCCCAGCGCCAAGGCGGCCTGGGCGCCGGCATCCAGCTCGCTGCCGTCGCCACCGACCCGGGCGGTGATCGCCACCGGGTCGGCCTCCAACTGGACCGGCACGCTCAGCGTGGCCTGCAACACCCGCTCGGCCTCGGGCCGCTGGTCGGCGTCGCGTAGCCGCAGGTGGACCGTGCCGGAGCCGACCGACGACTTCAACTCGCCCGGGGTGCCCTCCGCGATCACCCGGCCGTGGTCGACCACCGCGATTCGGCTGGCCAGCTTGTCGGCCTCGTCCAGGTACTGCGTGGTCAGCAGCACGGTCGTACCGTGCGCGACCACCGCCCGGACGATCTCCCACACCTGGTTGCGGCTGCGCGGGTCCAGCCCGGTCGTCGGCTCGTCGAGGAACAGCAGGTCGGGGGTGTTCAGGATGCTCGCCGCGATGTCGATGCGTCGCCGCATACCGCCCGAGTACTTCTTCACCTGCCGTCCGGCCGCCTCGGTCAGCCCGAACGCGGTCAACAGCTGCTCGGCCCGTTGCCGGGCGGCGGCCTTGGGCAGCCCGAGCAACCGACCCAGCAGGATGAGGTTCTCCGTGCCGGTCAGGTCCTCGTCCACCGAGGCGTACTGGCCGGTCAGGCTGACCCGGGCGCGTACCGCGTCGGCCTCGGAGACCACGTCGTGGCCGAACACCCGGGCGTGCCCGCCGTCCGGGCGCAGCAGCGTGGCCAGCACGCGTACGGCGGTGGTCTTGCCGGCCCCGTTCGGGCCGAGAAGCCCGTACACGGCACCGGCCGGAACCTGGAGGTCGATCCCGGCGAGCGCGCGGGTCTCGCCGAACGACCGGGTCAGACCCTCGGCCTCGATGGCGAGGCCGGTGGTGCGTCTACTCATGATTGTGAGGTTTCCTTCCGTTCGTCACGCCGATGGGCCGGGCCGTGACCCGGCGCCCCACCACACCCCACGGGTACGACAAGATGCTCCTCCTCCCGTGGCCACCCGTCACCTACAACGACGGTGGTCGGCGGCAGTGGTCGACTCACCGCACAGGCGCGAGACGGCGAACAGCCGCCGCTAGATCAGATCTAGCGACGGCTGTCCTGACACCCGTGGCACCGGGCACCACCTGTCGGCAGTTGTCGGGGGCCCGGCCGATCCGCCGTCTCGCGGCGTGGCAGGCCCCGTCGTGCTGCCGGCCCCCGTTCACCAGGCGGTGTCGAGCCGGTGCCGTTGCTCGGGTGTCAACTCCAGGTCCACGGCGGCGAGGCTCTCGTCCAACTGCGCCACCGAGGAGGCTCCCACCAGCGGAATGGTGGAGATCTCGCCGCCCATCAGCCAGGCCAGCACCACCTGGTTGGCCGTCGCACCGGTCTGCTGCGCCACCTCCCGCAGCGCGGCCAGCCGCACCGGCGCGCTCGGCAGGTCGTACTCCGGCCCCAGCGGCTTGTTCGGGTTCACGTAGGCACCCCACAGCAGTGACCCGTACGACACCAGGGTCAGCTCGGGTTCGGCCCGCAGGTAACTGATCAGCTCGGGACCGGCGGCGCCCACGTTGCCGTCCGCGTCGAGGTCGGTCGGCCCGTCCAGCCGGGCCGGCAGGTAACTGCGGTGGTACTGGAGCACCTCGTACCCGGGCAGCCCGGCCGCGGCGGTCAACGCCCGAGCCCGCTCCACCCGCCAGGTGCGGTGGTTGCTCGCGCCGAGCAGCCCCACGGTGCCCTCGGCGACCAACTCGGCGAAGCCCTCCACGGTCTCCTGGAGTGGCACCCGGTGATCCTCGATGTGGGCGTAGAGCAGATCCAGCCGGTCCACGCCGAGGCGTTCCCGGCTGCGCTCGGCGGACTCCCGGATCACCTTGGCCGACAACCCCTCGGCGTTGTCCAGGTAGCTGGTGCCGGGGGCCAGCGGACGGGCACCGAGCTTGGTGGCGATGACGATCTCGTCGCCGATGCCCCGGCTACGCCGCCACCGACCCAGCAATTCCTCGCTCTCGCCGCCCTGTCCGCCGTTCATCCAGAACGCGTAGTTGTCGGACGTGTCGATGAAGGTGCCGCCGGCCTCGACGAACCGGTCCAGAATCGCGTACGAGGTGGCCTCGTCGGTCTTCGTGCCGAACAGCATCGCGCCGAGGCTGAGTACGCTGACCTCGCGCCGGGTACGCGGGTCGCTGCCGATCGTGCGGTACCGCATGGAAACTCCTTTCGTGCGCCCGAGTGGACGCGGCACCAGCCTGCGTCTTAGAGCGCACTCGAGGTCAACCCCTCGACCCGTCCCGCTCGTCCGAAGGTCCATCGCCTGCGATCCCGAGGTCCGGTGTGGACCGGCAGGCGTCACCCTTACGGTGAGTTCCTGCCCGATGTCTGTCAGTGGAGGAGTCGCCCGTGCCACAGCTGCCGGATCTGCCCTTCGGTCTGGAGTACGCGGCACTCGGTCTCTTCCTGCTGACCGTGCTGGTCGGGGTGGTGCAGCAGTTCTTCGCCGACTGGATCAAAGGGCTGCTGGCCCGGGTGTGGGGGCTCGTCGCGGGTCGACGCCGGATCCGGGCGGACGAGTGGCGTCGTTACCGCGACTGGGTCGCCCGCACCTACAACCGGATGGAGCTCGGTTTCCTCCGAGACGTCTCGGTCACGCTCGACGAGGTCTACGTGCCGCTGGAGTACGAGCAGGACGGCCGGCGAATCGACATCTACCGCGACGTCCAGAACCGCCGGCGGACGGTGATCCTCGGCGCGGCGGGGGCGGGGAAGTCGATGCTGCTGCGGCACTCGATGGTGCGTTGGGCGGCGGAGCCCGAGCGGTTCGAGCGGGTACCGGTGCTGGTGGAACTGGCCCGGTCCAACCGCGACGGACGCACCGTCCGGCAACTGATCGTGGACGTCCTCGGGCGGCTCGACGACGAACCGGGCCGCCGTCGCCGACACCGCCGCGCCCGTCCACTCGTCGCCGACGCGGAGCACGTCGTCGACGTGACGCTGGCCAGCGGCCGGCTCTGTGTGTTCCTCGACGGGCTCGACGAGGTGGTCACCGAACGACGCGGCACGGTGGCCGAGGAGATCAAGGAGTTCGCCGAGCGCCATCCGAGGACACAGATCGTGGTCACCTGCCGCGACGCGGTCTACGACGGGGACCTGCGGCCGGTCTTCGACCGGGATATCCAGGTGGCCGGCTTCGACGACGCCGGAATCCGCCACTTCCTGCGGCTCTGGTTCACCCGCTGGCCGGGCAGCGAGGCCGAGCACCACGCGTCGGAGTGGGAGCGCGACGAGGAGTCCGCCGACACCGGGCACGTCGTGGAGCAACTCCTGGCGGAGCTGCGGTCGAGCCCGAGGGTGATGCGGCTGGCGCGCAGCCCGCTCATGCTCACCATGATCACCACACTGTACGAGGCGGACGCCGGCATCGGCCCGATGTTGACCAACTCGCGGGCGGAGTTCTACCAGCAGGCCGTCGAGCACCTGCTGCGCCGGGACCGGGATCTGGGTCGGCACCGCAATCTGGCCCGCTACCAGGCCGGCCACAAGATCATGGCGCTGCGCGCGATCGCGCTGGCCGCGCAGGGCGGCCGATCCCAGGGAACCGATCGTCGGGTGATCGGCGAGGCGGAGGTGTACGACGAACTCGCGCGCATCCTGCCCCGGTTCCGCCTGGACGAGGAGCACCTGCCCCGCATGCTCGACGAGATCGTGGAGCGCAGTGGGCTGTTGATCCGCATCGACGACAACAACCTGCTCTACGAGTTCGCCCACCTGACTCTGCAGGAGTATCTGGCGGCGGTGGAACTCGCGGACGACCCCGACCGGCTGCTCCGGCTCTACCGGGAGAACCCGAACCGGTGGCGGGAGACGGTGAAACTCTGGTGTGCCGGGGCAAACCGGGACTCCTCGGCCGTGGTCCGGCAGATCTTCGCCGGAGACGACCGGGACAAGCTGCTCGCGCTGGAATGCGTCGCCGAGGCCCGGCAGATCGACGAGAGCCTCGTCTCGGCCGTCGTGGACAGTCACGTGCGGCTGCTCGGCACGCCGGTCGCCGACAAGCATCTGGTCCTGGCGGCGCTGGGCGCGGTGGTCGGCAACCCCGGGCCGATCGGGCAGCGGCTGTTCGACAGCCTGTTGCGGCAGGTGCCGGTCGGTGGCCAGCTGGCCGCGGACGCTCTCGTGGTGCTCGCGGAGTCCCGCCGCCGTGAGGCGATCGGACTGCTCAGCGAGTTGGCGGAATGGAAGCCGGAGGCTCGTGCGGCGTTGCGGGCAACCGGCGAACTGGCCATTCCGACCCTCGCCGCGCGGGCCCGCGACGGCTCGGTGGCAGCCGTCGACGACCTGGCCGCGGTCGGCACACCGGCCGCCGCCGTCGCCTTGGCGGAACAGTTGTGGGCACCAGACCGGCAGGTCGCCGTGCGCGCGGCGTGGCGGCTGGCCGTCCTGGTCGGTGCGCCGGACGTGGAGAACGAACTGCGCACCTTCGACCCCACCGCCGTGGAGGCCGCGGCCGTGGCCGCCAAGAGGGGCCGGTCGGCCGACCGACGGTCGGGAAACCTACCCGGCGCGGAGTGGCACGACTGGCTGTGGGCTCCGTTCGAGCCGGGCACCCCGATCGCCCGGACGATGGGTCGCCTCGGCTGGCTGATCCTGAAGTCGACGGACGACGCGCCGGGTGATCTGGGTGAGGTCGACGTACGCCTCGCGGTCGGTCTCCTCGTGCGGCCGGGCAGGTTCAACGGCGGCGAGATACCCAAGGAACTGACCGAGGAACTCGACCGCACGGCGCACCGTCTCGGCCACAAGCGGCGGCTCTCCGGTGCCTTCGGCGAGTACGAGATCCGCGCCATGCTCGAACTGGTGACCCGGCGGGAGCCCGACACGGCCCGCGACATCGCGGTGCGGGCACTTCAGCATCGGGTGGACGGCTGGCGAACCGCACTGCTGGCCAGCCTCCCGACGCCGGTGTTGGCCGAGTTGAGCAGCCGGCTGTGGGCATTTCCCATGCTCGACGCGGACCTGCGGGACTGGCGGACGCTCACCGATCGGCCGGAGGAGCCCACGGTGCTGACCTTCCTGCGCAATGCCACGGCCACAGTCGGTGCGCTGGTCGGCGTGGTCCTGGTCGGCATCGCCATCACCCGCTCGGTCGGCACCTGGATCGGCTGGTGGGCCTGGGGGCCGAGGCCGCTGGCCGGGCTCGTCTTGTTGTGCGTGGTGGCCGGGGTGGCGGCCCTCATCGTCGCGGTGATCATGTCGGCTGACGACGATCGGCTGTGGATTCCCGTCGTCGTCCTGCTCTTCAGCGCGATCGGGCTGCTCGTCGCGGGTGCGCCGGTGGCGTTCGCCACCGTGGCCGGTTGGCTGGGCGTGGAAGTCACAGCCGTGTCGTCGGTCGCGTTGGTGAGCGCGATCGTCGTACTCACGCGGTGGACCAGCAGCCGGGAACGGGCGCTGCGTAACCCGTACCGAGCGCTGCTGGACCGGGTGCCGACCGCCCGGGGTGCCGCACAGACCGTGATCGGTCGGCAGGGCACCGGTGGCAGCGGTCCCGCACGGCAGCCGACCAGGACCGGCGGTTGACCGGGTCGGTCAGCGTCGGCGCAGCGCGGTGGAGGTGAGGCGGTAGCCGATGGTGTGCTCGACCAGCCGCTCGACCAGCTCCGCCTTGCGTAGCGCGCCGACGCCGCGCAGGCCCAGCTCCGCGGCCAACTCCCGCAGGTCGCGCAGCGGCCAGGGGGAGAGGTACGCGGTGCCTTCGGCGCGGCTGGCCATCGTCGCCAGCCGGTCGACGGCGTCGGCCGTGGCGTCCCGGCCGTTCATGCCGGCTGACGGGCCGGCTGGAGGTGGTCGAGGAACTCGGTGGCGAGATTGCGCAGCTCGTCGCGGACGGCGGGCACCGTGACGCGGTCGCGCAGCACCACCGGCACGCCGCGCGGGGTGTTGGTCGCGTAGAGGGTGACGTTCTCCCGCAACGCGGTGGGGAAGACCGGTAGCCCCAGGTTGCGGACCTGGTCCATGTAGCTCTGGTGGGTGGCGATGGGCTGCCGCGACAGCAACTGGATCATCGTGAAGACCACCCCGGCGACGTCGGGGGCGACCTTCTGGTGTCGGCGTACGGTGGCGAACCGGCGGGCGTCGGCGTTGTACTGCTCGACCAGTTCCCGCACGTTGCCGTGCAGGTAGTCGATGCCCAGCGTGGACAGGTAGTCGGCTCGGGCCGGGATGACGAGGTGGTCGCTGGCGATGATGGCCGACTGGGTGACCACGTTGAAGTTCGGTGGGCAGTCGATCAACACCATGTCGTACGGGTCGAGCCCGTCGGCGAGCAGTCCTTCGGCGAGGGAACCGCGTACCCGGAACAGTTCGGCGTCGTACTCCTCGCCACCGGCGACGCTGCGCGCCAGGGCCAGGTCGATGTCCACCAGTTGCAGGTGCGACGCGATCAGGTCGAGGCGTCCGGTGCCGGTGAGCCGGGCGTTCGCCGGGCCGGGCGACACCACAAGGTCACTCAGAGTGACTGGCGGGCTGCCCTCATGCAGGCTGTCATACCAGCGTTTCACCGTGCGGGTGTCACGCAGTCGCTCCCGCCAGTCGTCCGGGTCGTAGAAGCCGAAGGTCAGACTTGCCTGCGGGTCAAGGTCGATGAGCAGCACTTTCATCCCTCGGTTGGCCAGTTCGGCACCGAGGTTGGCGGTCACCGTGGTCTTGCCGACCCCACCCTTGTAGTTGATCACGGACACGACGTACATCGACGTACCTCCCCAAGACCACTGACGGTAGCGGTCCGTCCGGCGAAAAGTCGATCATCCCGGGATTGCACGTAACTACGTAAGTTCGTACTCTCGGAGTATGGCGAACGTGGAGGAGCGGTTGGCGGCGCTGGAGAACCAGGTCGCCGAGCTGGTCGAACGACTCGGCGGCGCGGACCAGCCGTCGATGCCCGCCGAGGGGGTCCTCTGGGCGCTGGACGGGCTCAAGCAGCGGCTACCCGCCGACAGTGCCGGTGCCGTGCTCTACACCGGTGCGGTCCGGCTCGCCGGGCAGCACTACGACTGGCAGTACGGGCGCGGCGTCGAGGATCTGCTGGCCGACGACTGGGCCGACCTGCCGGCCGTGCTGAGCGCCCTGGCCCATCCGGTGCGTCTGCGGCTGCTGCGCGAGATCCTCGGCGGCCGGCAGGGCACCGCCGAGCTGGCCGGAATCGAGGACCTCGGCACCACCGGCCAACTGCACCACCACCTGCGCCAGCTCACCGCCGCCGGCTGGCTGCGCAGCGCCGGTCGGGGCCGCTACGCCATTCCCGCCGAGCGGGTGGTGCCGTTGCTGGCCATCCTCACCGCCGCCGCTCGTTGACCGCACCCGCCGGGCGCGCCCGACCGTGGCCGGCACGAGGGTCGCGTGGGCGGCACGAGGGTCGCGTGGCGGCCCACCCGGAACGGAAGGAGCACCCATGCGTAAGACACCACTCGTCGTCCTCGTCGCCGGGCTGGTCGCCGGGCTGGCCGGGATCGGCGTCATGCCCCGGGAACCTCGGCTGACCGCGCAGGTCACCGGTGACGCCGACCTCGCCGCCGCCACGCGGGACGCCGTCGACGACCCCGGCGGCTACCGCGGCCTGGCCGTCGCCCTGATCGACGGGGGTCAGATCCGCACCGCCGGCCTCGGCGACCGCGACCGGCGCGGCAACCCGGTCGAGCCGGACACCGCGTTCGAGGTCGGTTCGGTGCCGAAGGTGCTGACCGGCATGCTGCTCGCCCAGCGGGTCGGCACCGGGGCGGTACGCCCCGACGACACCCTGGGCGCGACCTGGCCGACGGTCACCGGTGCCGCACGTGAGGTGACCCTGGCCGAACTGGCCAGCCACCGCTCCGGGCTGCCCCGGGTCGGGCTCGACTCGGTCACCGACTGGCTGCGCCTGTTCTGGGCCAACGTGGCGGCCGGCAACCCGTACGCCGGGCAGGACGTCGACCGGGTCCGCGCCGCCGCCGACGGCCACGCCCCCGGTGACGGGCGGGGTGAGGTCAACTACTCGAACCTCGGCATGGCCCTGCTCGGCCAGGCCCTCGCGGCCGACGCCGGCGCCGACTATCCCGAACTGCTCGACCGGGAACTGCTCACCCCGCTGGGCATGACCTCGACCGTCCAGGCCACCAGTGCGGACGCGCTGCCCGCCGAACGCGCCGAGGGCGCCGGTGCCAGCGGGCGCAGCCCCGACGCGTGGATCGGCGCCGGATACGCCCCCGCCGGCATCGGCTACTGGTCCACCGCTGCGGATCTCGCCCGGCTCGTGGCGGCCACCGCCGACGGTACCGCCCCCGGCGCCGACGCCCGCGACCCGCGCTTCGACGACACCGAGCGCGCCCGCATCGGGTACGGCTGGTTCACCACCCGCTACGGCGACCGTGAGATCACCTGGCACAACGGCGCCACCAGCGGCTTCCACTCGTACGTCGGATTCGACCGGGCCACCGGTCGGGGCGTGGTGGTGCTCGGCAACACCGACCGGGGTGTCGAGCCCATCGGGTTGCGGCTGCTCGGGGTGCCCCGCGAGCAGGCCGGCAGCGCCTCGCCGGGGCTGCCCACCTGGGTCGGCATCGGGATCGCGTTGCTGTTCACCTTCATCGGTGGCCTGTCGCTGCTCGGCACCGCGCTGCGCGCCGGGGCGGACCGACTGACCGTGCTGTCCGGTGCGGTCTGGGCGCTGGTCTACCCGGCCCTGGGTCACCAGCTCGGCGACTGGTCGGCGATTCCCGGCTGGCTCTGGCCGCTCGGGCTCGCGACCTCCGGTGCCGGGTTGGCCGCAGCCGTACGCCGCTGGCGGGAACTGCCGGTCAACGGTGCCGCCCGGCCATGGTTGCGGGTGGTCTCGGTGGTCGGTTCGCTGACCCTCGCCGCCGCGCTCACCGTCGCGCTGCTGTCCTGAGCGGGTGGGCCGGATCTGATCCGGACGGGCCCGGTGGGCACAACGGCCGAACGTCGGGCCGTCCCGGCTGATCAGATCTTTGCTCAGGGATCTAGATGTATCAGGATGGCGGAGTCCGGCACGGGGGTAGGGGAGCCGGACCAACCACAGAGGAAGGACGTGGCACATCGTGGTGCCTTTCTCCGGCAGGAAAGTGCTCGCCGCCATCGCAGCCGGCACGCTCTTGGGTACGACCGCGCTGGTAAGCCCGGCGCTGGCCAGCCCGAACAACAACTCGGCCAAGAAGCTGACCAAGGCGGTGACGGTCAAGGGGGTGCTCAAGCACCTCGACGCATTCCAGGCCATCGCCGACGCCAACGCCGGCACCCGCGCCTCCGGTACCCCGGGCTACGACGCCAGTGCCGACTATGTGGCCAAGCTGTTGAAGAAAGCCGGTTATCAGGTGACCCGGCAGCAGTTCGACTTCGCGTTCTACGAGGCGTTCAGCTCGTCGTTCGCCCAGGTGGCACCGAACGCGACCACGTACACCGAGGATGTCGACTACAGCCTGATGTCCTACTCCGGATCGGGCGCGGCGGAGGGACTGGTCGTCCCGGTCGACCTCGCGCTGGACCCGCCGCGTGACTCGTCCTCCGGCTGCGAGGCGAGCGACTTCGACGCCGTCGACGTGGCCGGCAAGATCGCGCTGATGCAGCGGGGCACCTGCGCGTTCGGCGACAAGGTCGTCAACGCCGAGGCCGCCGGAGCCATCGGTGCGATCGTCATGAACCAGGGCAACGGTACGCCGGAGGCCAACGCGGATCGCTACGACCTGTACGCGGGCACCCTCGGCACCCCGGTCGGCATCCCGGCCGTCTCCGTGTCCTACTACACCGGCGAGCAGTTCGCGGCCACCGCCGGCCTGACGGTGCGGATCGAGGCCGACACCACGTCGGAGATCCGGAGCACCGAGAACATCCTCGCGCAGACCAAGCACGGCCGTACCGACAACGTGGTCATGGCCGGCGCGCACCTCGACTCCGACCCGGCCGGGCCGGGCTACAACGACAACGGCACCGGCAGCGCGGCGCTGCTTGAGGTGGCGTTGCAGATGTCGAAGGTGAAGCCGAAGAACGCGGTCCGCTTCGCCTGGTGGGGCGCGGAGGAGGCGGGCCTGATCGGCTCGGAGCACTACGTCGCCAGCCTGACCGAGCAGCAGATCGAGGACATCGCCCTCTACCTCAACTTCGACATGGTCGGTTCGCCGAACTACGTCTTCGGGGTGTACGACGGCGACGACTCCGCCGAGCAGGGCTCCGGACCGGGCCCGGAGGGATCGGCGGAGATCGAGAAGGTGTTCGAGGACTTCTTCGCCTCCCGCAACCTGCCCACCGTGGCGTCCGACTTCACCGGCCGCTCGGACTACGGGCCGTTCATCGCCGCCGGTGTCGACATCCCCGCCGGTGGTCTGTTCACCGGGGCCGAGGGCGTCAAGACGGAGGCTGAGGCGGCGCTGTTCGGCGGGCTGGCCGGGGTCGCCTACGACCCCTGCTACCACCAGGCGTGCGACAGCCGTACGCCGGCCGCCGACGGCGGCGACGCCGCCATCTACCAGGCGTTGGGCAAGAAGTACAAGCTCCACGGCAACGTGAACCTCTTCGCGCTCGACGTCAACGCCGACGCCATCGCCACCTCTGTGATCACGTTCGCGTTCGACACCTCGAAGGTGAACGGTGTCACCGGGCCCGGTAAGGGCAAGGGCAAGAAGGGCCCCAAGCACGGCCACAAGCACGGTCACGGCCACGGCCACAAGCACGGTCACGGCCACGGCCACAAGCACGGCCACGGCCACCACTGGCGGTAACGGAACATCGCCGGGTGGGTCGGGCCTTGCGGGCCCGACCCACCCGGGTCAGTCGGGCAGCACGGCGCGGCGGGTCAGCCGGACGTGCTGCCGTTTGCCGTCGTCGCGGACCACCACCCCGTAGCGGGCCAGCTCCGCCCGCAGTTCCCGAGCCTCGTCCTGGCGGTCATGCTCCCGCGCCTCCCGCCGCGCCCGCAGCAGCGCGTTCGCGCCGTCCGGCAGGCCGGGCAGATCGGGCACCCAGAGCCGGTACGCCTCGCGGTGCGGATCCGCCTCCGCCCAGGGCCAGCCGTGTTGCCGGAAGGCTTCGGCCAACCGTTCGGCCGGCAGGTCGTGGGGCTGCCGGACCAGCTCGGCGTCGTCCGCGTCGAGCAGCACCAGGTCCTTGCCGTCCTGGAACGCCACCCGGGTGTCCCGCCGACTGACCACCTGCTCGGAATCGCCCCGGCGCACCAGAGCCTCCGCGTCGGAGACCGTCACGATCACCCGCTCACTGGTGCCGATGGCGGCGATCACCAGCCCGGCGAGGATGCCGACGCCGACCCCGCCGGGCAGCGCGTACCGGTCGGGCAGCCCGTCGACCGCTCGGAACAGGCCCTGCGCCGGGGCCCACGGCAGGCCCGCCACCCAGCCGGCCCCAGCCACCAGCAACCCGCCCAGTAAACCGCCGACCAGCGGGATCCCGGCCCAGAGCAGGACCAGCTCGGAGACGCCGCCGCTGACCACGGTTGGTTTCCCGTACGCCCTCACGCCACCTCCTGCCGCATGGTGCGGACCATACCGGCGACCAGTGGCACGACCATCCAGACCAGCAGCGACACCGCGAGCCGCTGCCACTGCCCGGCGGTCACCTCGGCGGTGAGCAGCGGCTCCATGGTGCGCCCGGTGTCCAGCCACTCGGCGGCGCGGTGCAGCGGCCGGACCACCTCCCCCACGATCGACCAGACGATCGGCAGCACCAGGTAGGCCACGATGGCCAACGGGGTGTTCAGCAGCAGCAGCCCGAACGCGGCTCCCATCAGGACACTCGCCACCTGGAACACCACCGCGTGAGCCAGCAGGGCCCCCTCGACCCGCCAGCTGCCCGCGCCACCCGTGGCACCCGCGATCGCGGTACCGGCGGCGGCGAACGCCAGACTGGTCACCACCGACCCGAGCGCCGCCAGCACCACCGCGACGAGCTTGGCGGCGATCACCCGTTCTCGCCGGGGCACCAGGGCGAACGTGGTCAATGCGGTGCGCTGCGACCACTCACTCGTGATCGACAGGATGCCCAGCACCGGAAGGAGCACCCCGGCGGGCAGCAGGGCGATGCTGAAGAAGACGGTGAAGGTCTGTTCCGGCGCTTCGGCGTACACCAGCAGCAGCGCGACGATGACGGCGCTGATCAGGCCGATGGTGACCAGCAACCAGCGACCGGCCCGGGTGTCGACGAGTTTGCGCAGTTCCACGGCGGTCAGCCGGGCCAGCGACGGGCGGTGCACCGGGGTGACCTCCGGCGCGGTGTGGACGGTGGTCATCGGACGACCTCCCGGGTCGGTTCGGTGTTGCCGGTGGCGGGCACGGCGGCGCTCGGCGCGCTGGCGGTCAGGGCGAGGAAGAGCTGTTCCAGACCGCCTCCACCGGCCGGGCGCAGTTCGGTGAGGGCCACCCCGGCGGTCAGAGCGATCTCGCCGACGGTGTCGGTGTCGGCGTTGACCAGCAGCCCTTCGGAGCCGTCACTGACCGCCAGCCGGGCCCGGCGCAGCGCGGCCCGCAGCGCTTCGGTGTCGCGGGCGCGCACCACGGTGCCGACGCCGGCCAGCAGCTCGTCCTTGCCGCCCTGGGCCACGATCCGGCCGCCCCCGATGACCACCAGCCGGTCCGCCACCGCCTCCACCTCGCGCAGCAGGTGGCTGGAGAGCAGCACGGTGCCGCCCCGGTCGGCGAAGTCCCGGAGCAGGCCGCGCATCCAGAAGATCCCTTCCGGGTCCAGGCCGTTGGCCGGTTCATCGAGCACCAGCACCCGGGGGTTGCCCAGCAGCGCGTGTGCCAGGCCGAGCCGCTGGCGCATGCCCAGCGAGTACGCCCGGACCCGTCGCCGGGCTGCGGCCGGGCCCAGCCCGACCCGGTCGAGCACCTCGTCGACCCGGTGACGGCCGACCCCCATCGTCGCCGCGGCCACGGCCAGCGCCTCCCGGCCGGTCCGCCCGACATGCTGGGCGGAGGCGTCCAGCAGCACCCCGACCGTGCGGCCCGGGTTGGGCAGTTGCCGGTAGGGGCGTCCGTCGACGGTCGCGGTACCGGACGTCGGCGGGGTGAGCCCGCAGATCATTCGCATCGTGGTGGACTTGCCGGCCCCGTTGGGGCCCAGGAAACCGGTGACTGTGCCCGGCTCGCAGTGGAACGACACGTCCTCGACGGCGGTGTGCCGCCCGTACCGTTTGGTGAGCTGTTGTACGGCGATCATGGTGAGAGCCTGTCCGGACCGGCCGGCCATCCGCAGCGGCCGTCGGTCTGGCTCTGCCCAGACCAAGGTCGGTACTCAGGTCTCGACTTTGGTAGCTGGTCCGGTGCCCGATGGGCTGCCTACCATTGCGCCTGTGACCAGCGCCGTCGTACTCGATCACCCGGGTCTGCTGCCCGGCGCGCTGGACCCTGGGACGGGTCGCCGGACGCGGCGGACCCCCCGTGACTGGCTGGTCGACGGCCTTGCGTTTCTGGTCTGCCTGGCCTGGGTGGTGCTGGCCACCTTCGACGCGGCCTCCCCGAGCCCGGCGTTGGCCGACCGGCTGCCGTACAACTGGATGATCCTCGCGGACGCGTTCTTCGGCCTGGCCTGCACGGCGGCGCTCTGGTTGCGGCGGCGCTGGCCGGTGGGGGTGGCGTTGGTGACGCTGCCGCTGGGGCTCTTCTCGATCACCTCCGTCGCCGCCCTGTTGATCATCTTCTTCACGGTGGTGGTGCACCGCCGGACGGCGATCGTCCTGGCGGTCACCGCGGGTGGCCTGTTCACCAACATGTTCATCGCCCTGCTGCGTCCCGAGCCGGGCAGCCCGTACTGGGTGTCCACCATCTGGGGCGTGGTGATCACCCTGCTGGTGCTGGCCTGGGGCATGTTCGTGCGGGCGCGCCGGCAACTGGTGCTGTCACTGCGCGAGCGCGCCGAGCGGGCCGAGGCCGAGCAGCAGCTACGTGTCGCCCAGGCCCGGCAGTTGGAACGCACCCGCATCGCCCGGGAGATGCACGACGTGCTCGCCCACCGGATCTCGCTGCTCAGCCTGCACGCGGGAGCACTGGAGTTCCGCCCCGACGCGCCCGCCCAAGAGGTGGCCCAGGCCGCCGGGGTGATCCGGGGCAGCGCGCACGCCGCCCTCCAGGACCTGCGCGAGGTGATCGGCGTCCTGCGGGCCGAGACCTCGCTCACCGACGACCCGGAACGCCCCCAGCCGACCCTGGCCGACCTGCCCGCCCTGATCGCCGAGTCCCGGGCGGCCGGTGTCCGCGTCGACCTGCTGGATCGGGTCTCCGCGCCGGAGCGACTGCCGGCGGCCGTGGGGCGTAGCGTCTACCGCATCGTGCAGGAGGGGCTCACCAACGCCCGTAAGCATGCCTACGGCGCCGCCGTCACCGTCGGCCTCAGCGGAGCACCTGGCGACGGGCTCCACGTGGAGATCCGCAACCGTAGACCGGTGGGTGAACCGCCCGAGAGGGCGGCCATCCCCGGCTCCGGCACCGGCCTGGTCGGCCTCGCCGAACGGGTCAACCTCGCCGGTGGGCGACTGGAGCACGGCTGCGACGAGCGGGGCGACTTCCGGCTGGCCGCGTGGTTGCCGTGGCCGGCGACGTGACCGGTCCGGAGCCGACCGCAGCCGAGGCCGACGGCGTGCCGCCGACGGCCGGAGCAGGTTCGGCGGCGGGCGGCGACCGACGGGTGCGTGTCTTGATCGTGGACGACGACGCGCTGGTCCGCGCCGGGCTGTCGATGATCCTCGGCGGGGCACCCGAACTCGAGGTGGTCGGTGAGGCGGCCGACGGCACCGAGGTCGTCCGGGCGGTCGCCGCCTGCCGCCCGGACGTGGTGCTGATGGACATCCGGATGCCCCGGCTGGACGGGCTGGCCGCCACCGAGGCGCTGCGTGCGCTGCCCCAGCCGCCGGAGGTGCTCGTGCTGACCACCTTCGACGCCGACGAGCACGTGCTGCGGGCGCTGCGGGCCGGTGCCGGCGGGTTCCTGCTGAAGGACACCCCGCCGGTGGAGATCGTCCGAGCGGTGCGTCGGGTGGCAGCCGGCGAGGCGACCCTGTCTCCCACGGTCACCCGGACGCTGATCGAGCACGTGACGGCGGGACCGGCGGCGGACCCGCGTCGGGAGCGGGCCGTGCGGCTGATTGAGGGCCTCACCGAGCGGGAACGGGCGGTCGCCGTGGCCCTGGGCATGGGCCGCACCAACGCCGAGATCGCCGCCGAGTTGTACATGAGCGTGGCCACCGTCAAGGCGTACGTCTCCCGGCTGCTGACCCGCCTCGGCCTCAACAACCGGGTGCAGGTGGCCCTGCTCGTCCACGACGCCGGCCTGGTCTGAGCCCTCTCACACACACGCTGAAATCGGTTTTGAACCTTCCCGCCCCGGTGGCCGTACCACTGCCCGAGGTGCGGTGCTCAAGCGCACCGCTACCGGAGCTGCGGGAGGTCTGCCGTGCGAGTTGATGAGCAGTCGACGGATCCCATCGATCAGATTCTGGGCGAGTTGCCGGTCCCGACGCCGTTGACCCCTGAGGACGTCCGGCTGGCCGTCCGGGCGGTGGTCGTGCACGCGGCCGAGGAGTGGCCGTCCGGGGCGCTGTGCCGCAACGACGGCGCCCGGTTCCCCTGCCGGCTGCACCGCTGGGGTCGGCAGGTGCTGCTGAACCACGGGCTCAACGAGCGGCAGCTCGATGCCCTGATTCGGCACGGCAATCCGTTCGTGCACGTGCCGTTCCCGTTCCTGATCAACGGGCCGTCGGCGGGACGTACGCCTGCGGCACGGCCGGCGGGCGCCGACCGCGCCGCCGGTTACCCCCCGAGGGCCGCCGGTCATCCGACCCGACCTGACCGCGCCGCCGGCTACCCGGCACGGGGGCCGGTGCCTCGGGTGGCCGCGCCAGCCGCGCGTACCGGCGTCCGGGCGCCCGGCTCCGGTCGGCCGGTGGCACCCCCCGCCACCGCGCCGCGCTGGCCGCGGGCGAGCTGAGCGGGCTCACCCGACGTCGCGATGCGCCGTGTGCTCAGCGGTACCCGGCGGGGATACCGCAGTCGGGTGCCGCCCAGTAGGTCCTGTTCGTGCTCCGGTCCTGGTTGTTCTCCCGCCGCGAGTCGACGTGGACGTGGGTGTTGTGTCCGGAGACGCCGGGCCCGATGATGCCGCTGAAGCCGTGGTTGCGCGCCTGGCGGGCGATCTGGCACAGCGACTTGTCACGGGAGACGAGATCGGCGGCGTTGCCGTAGAGGTGCTGGCTGTCCGACGCTCCGCCCACTCGGTTGTTGCAGGCGCGGCTGCGGAATCCGCTGGTCACGATGAGCGGTTTGTCGCCGAGGCTCTTGCGCAGCGCCTCCAGCTTCCACATGGTGTGCAGCGCGTTCTGGCGGGTCTGCGAGGTGCTCAGCGGGCCGCCGTCCCAGCCGCTGCCGCCGCAGCCGTCGTCCATCTCGCCCCAGCTGAAGTGCCGGGGTGTGCAGTTGTCGTCCTGGATCTGGTACAGCTTCCGGAACGTCTGTGGCCCGGCGATCCCGTCGACCTTGAGACCGTACGCGGACTGGAAGCGGCGTACCGCGGCGGCGGTCTTCGGGCCGTACTTCCCGTCGAGTTCCACGATGTTGTTGTTGCCGGCCCAGCCGGCCATCCGTAGCTGCAACTCACGTACGTCGCTGCCGGAACGCCCCTGGTAGAGGGTGCGGTTCCAGGTGTAGCAGCCGTCGGCATGGGCCGCTGGCGCGGCGACCACCGAGGCGATCGCGGCACCCGGCAGGGCCAGGGCGAGGGCGACGACTGCCCGTTTCAAGGTGTGTACGCGCACAGAAGTCCTCCCGATAGGAGAGCGAATGGGTGGCTTCCCGGGGTTCGGCCGGGCCGTCCCGTGGATCCACCCTCGCACCGGAGCGGCCGGTTGGAGACGATTAACGAGAATTGTCCTCACAATTCGCGGTAGCTGAGCATTGCCTGGGAATTGGCGGCATTTGTGAAACAGTCAGTCGGCACGCCAGCGCCGTACACGGGCCGAATCGGTGCGGAAGGTCACAGTCGGCCACACGGAGGGTGATGTTCTCCGGGTCGGTCGGCCCGGTAACGTCAGCGCGGAGCGACGACGGGGAGGTGGGCGTGGCGCGTGGTGGCATCTTCTGCGTCGAGGGTCAGTGGCACCGCGATCTCAACGAACGCGGATCCGTGCTGCCGACCCTGGAACTGCTCGAACGGCTGGGCAAGGTCCGTTTCATCCACAAGGACGCGGCCACCCGCGACGAACTGTTCTACTTCATCGACCGCTGGCTGCTGAAGCAGTACGCCGACCACCGGCTGGGCTTCTTCGCCATGCACGGCGAACCGAACCGGCTGTGCCTCACCGACTGGCAATCGGTGGAACTCGCCGAGGTGGCCGAACTGATGGCCGGGCGCTGCGAGGGGCGGCGGCTGTATTTCGGCAGCTGTTCCGTGCTGCGCACCTCCGAGGCGGTGCTGCGGGACTTCCTCGACGTCACCGGTGCGGCGTTGATCTGCGGCTTCACCCGCGAGGTGGACTGGGTCGAGTCGGCGGCGTTCGAGACGGTCCTGCTCGACGTGCTCGCCAACGGTCGCCGGCACAACGCCGCCGAACTGCGGATGGGCTCGGCCCACTGGGCACCGCTCGCGTCGTACCTCGGCTTCCGGATCATCTACGCCAACGGCCGGGCCTGGCGGCCGTCGATGCGCCCCCGCGTGCCCAGCCAGCCGTCCGTCGGCCAGCACGTCTGACCACCGAGGAACCGGAGGGCCACGCGTACGGGGTGAGACGCGACGCGGTGCCGCGCCCACCCGAGGCGCCCGGACCATCTATCCGGCGAGCTGCCGACACCCAAGATCAAGAATCAGTACCCGGCGGTGAAGCGTGTGTTCAGGAAGCGCCCGTTCTCGATCTCGTCGACCACCACGACCGCGAGATCCTCGTAGCTGAGCACGCTGCGGCCCTGCGCGTCGGTCACCGGATGATCGAGGCCGGTGCGATAACGGCCGGTACGCTCGCCCGGGTGGAACTCCAGCGGCGGCGGAGAGATATACGTCCAGGTCACCCCGTCGGCCGAGGAGCGGTAGACGTCCAGGGCCTCCGCCTGGCCGAGCGCGGCGTCGCGGTACTCGTCGGGAAAGTCCGGTTCGTCGAGCAGTCGGGTGCCCGCCGGGGTGAGCAGGGTGGAACCGCCGCCGACGTGGATCACCCGGGGGGCCGCCGGCATCCCCCGCAACACCTTGATCACGGTCCGCGCCGCGTCGGCCCAGAGGGTACGGTCACCGCCGCCGATCGCCAGCACCAGCACGTCCGCGTCCGGAGCCAGTTCCCGTACGCTCCGCTCGCTGGTCGCGTCCCCGGTGACGACCCGCACCCCGGGCGGCAGGAACGGCGCGTCCGCCTCGGGGCGACGTACCGCGGCCACCACCCGGTGCCCGCGGTCGAACGCCTCCCGGACGATCCGCGAACCCGCGGTGCCGCCCGCACCGAACACCACGACGTTACTCACGCCGCCGCTCCGCTCCGTGCCGCAGCGGCAAGCGGTGCCATGGCCGTGCCTGATGGTTCGCTCGCAAGCTCGCTCACGTCCCCAGGCTAGGGAGCGCGCCCGCCGGGCGTCGGTGGAACGGCGATCCCGGTGCTCAGTCGACCAGGGCCGAGTAGACCAGCTGACGCAGTTGCGGCCGGATGGGCCAGGTGCTCGACGGCATCAGCTGGGTGAAGAACATGGCGGTGATCTCCTCGACCGGGTCGACCCAGAACGCGGTGCTGGCCACGCCGCCCCAGTAGTACTCGCCGACACTGCTCGGCACCCGGCTCGGCACCGGGTCGTCGACGACCGCGAAGCCGAGGCCGAACCCGATGCCGTCGAGGGTGGTCTCGGCGAACCCGCCGGTGGACAGGGTGCCCAGGTCCCGCCCGCCGGGCAGGTGGTTGCGAGTCATGAACCGCACGGTGCGGGGGCCGAGCAGGCGGGTGCCGTCCAGCTCGCCACCACGCAGCAGCATTTGGGTGAACCGGTGGTAGTCGGCGGCCGACGAGATCAGGCCACCACCGCCGGAGAGCAGCGCCGGCCTCTCGTACGCCAGCGCGCCGAGCGCGTCGTGACGCACCGCGCGACCGGAGGCCGGGTCCGGCACGTACAGGGCGGCCAGCCGCTCGGCATCGGCACCGTCGACGTACCAGCGGGTGTCGTCCATGCCCAGCGGGCGCAGGATCCGTTCGGTCAGGAAGGTGTCCAGGCTCTGCCCGGAGACCACCTCGATCAGCCGGCCCAGCACGTCGGTGGCGACCGAGTAACCCCAGGCGGTGCCGGGCTGGAACAGCAGCGGCAGCTCGCCGAAGACCCGGCAGGCTTCGGCCAGGTCGATCCCGGCCGGTGGGTAGAGGTCGTAGCCGGCGGCCCGGTACAGCCCGTCGACCACCGAGGTCTGCATGAAGCCGTAGGTCAGCCCGGCGGTGTGGGTGAGCAGATGCCAGATCCGGATCGGCTCGATCGCCGGCACCGTGTACGGCTTGAGCGTCGAGCCCTTCGAGTAGACCTGCATCTCGGCGAACTCGGGTAGCCAGCGCCCGATCTCGTCGGTCAGCTCGAAGCGGCCCTGCTCCCACAGCATCATCGCCGCGACCGAGGTGATCGGCTTGGTCATCGAGTAGATCCGCCACAGGGTGTCCGGCTGCACCGGCGTGCCCGCCTCGCGGTCGCGCAGGCCGTAGGTCGAGCTGTGCGCGATCTCGCCGCGTCGGGTGACCACCGCCTGCCAGCCGACCAACCGGCCGGCGTCGACGTACCCGGCGAAGTGTTCGTCGATCCGGGCCAGCCGGGACGGGTCGAATCCAACCTTGGCGGCCTCGGTGCTGGGTGCGATGCTCACCCTAAGAAACCTACCGGCCGGTACGCGTGGCGGGGAAGACGTGTTGTCGGGCCCGCTGGTTACCCTCCCGGAATGCTGGAGTCGACCGAGGACGCCACCTTCCGCGACGAGGACTGGTACGCCGAGGAGCTGGCCGACCGACGCTTCACCAACTGCACCTTCCACCGGGTGGATCTCACCGAGGCGAGCAGCCGGGGCGCGGTCTTCGAGGGCTGCACCTTCGGCGACGTGGCGTTCAACGTCTCCCGGCACACCGACGCGGCCTTCACCCGCTGCGTCTTCACCCGGTGCAACCTCTTCGAGGCCGAGTTCACCGGCTGCAAGCTGGTGGGCAGCACCTTCGACCGGTGTGACCTGCGGCCGTTGACCGTGACCGGAGGCGACTGGTCGTTCCTCACGCTCGCCGGTGCGGACCTGCGCGGCGCACGGTTCACCGGCGTACGCATGCGGGAGACGGACCTGTCCGGGGCCGACCTGACGGGTGCGACGCTGACCGGGTGCGACCTGTCCGACGTGCAGTGGCGTGGTGCCCGGCTGTCCGGTGCGGACCTGCGCGGCAGCGACCTGTCCGGCCTGGACCCAGCCGTCGTGCACCGGGCCGGGGCGATCATCGACTTGATGCAGGCGGCGACCCTCGCCCGAGCCCTCGGCTTCGACATTCGTGGATGACCTGCCCGCGTACCTGCGGTGATGGTCTGCGGTGTGACCGTCTGGCCCGGCTCCCGCAACGGCACCGGGTCGCGTTCGTAGGATCACTGACGCGGCCGGGCACGCTCCGATGGGACGTGGCCTAGCGCGCAGGGTCCCGGCAATGCCAGTGTGAGGCGTCCACACATCCGGGCGGAGTGTGCCGGTGCGAGTCCGGTCCGGCAGAAGTGGAGAGTCGGTGGCGGAGGAGAACCCCCCACGGGCAGCTCACGACGGCGTCGCCCGGCACCGCGTACCGGCGACGCGACAGCCGCCCGGCCAGGACCAGGAGACCCGGGCCGCCCGTCGGCTGGCCCGAACCCGTCGACGCCGCCGCTGGGTCCTGGAGGGGGCCGCTGCCCTGGCCGGGCTGCTGGCTCTGGTCGGGTACGTGCAGTGGTGGTCGGAGCCGAGCCCGGAGCAGTCGAGTGAGCCGGACGGCCTGCCCGCGGTGGTCGGTCGCCCGAGCCTGCCCAGCATCGGACCGACCGCCCCGGCCGTGCCCGGGCTGCGACCCCGGGAGCGGCCGACCACCCCCAGCCCGGTGCCTACTCCCAGCCCCACCTCGGCCACCGCACGGGTGCCGGTGGTGCTGCTCACGATCGACCGGTCGGACATCCCGACGTCGGTGAACCTGACCGAGGTCGGTGACCGCGACTGGATGCACTGGGGGCTGGGCGGTGCCCGCACCACGGTGCGCAAGCGCGACGGCTCCGCCGAGATCCGCGATCTGGGCGGTCGGGGTGAGCGGGGCGGCTGGGACGGCAACCAGGAGGTGTTCCGGTGGCGCGACGGCGCGCCCGTGCGGTCCGCCGACGCCACGCCCGACGGGGTCTACACCTGCGGGACGGGCAACGGTTTCAACCTCGCGGTGGTCGCGGACGGTCAGCCGCGTACCGTCACCGTCTACCTTGGTGTGTGGATGGCCCGAGGGCGGTTGGACGCGCGGCTGAGCGGTGGTGGCCCGCGCCGCACCCTGCGGCTGGAGGAACGGCACACCAGCCAGTCCACCGGTGCGACCATCCGGTTCCAGGCGCCGAAGGGCACCCGGCTGCTGATCAGCTGGACGGTGGAGGAGACCTTCACCTCGCACTGCGGCAACGTCGGCCTCCAAGCCGTCGCGTTACGCTGACGCCCGCCGGAGAGCATGCCGGCAGAGCCGATACGGGGAGGACCGATGCCCGCCTTCGCACTGGCGCACCTGCGCACTCCGCAGATCAACGAGGACGTCCTGGCCTACCTGGAGCGGATCCAGGCCACTCTGGAGCCGTTCGGTGGCCGGTTCCTGGCCCACGGCCCCGAGGTCGACGTGCGCGAGGGCGACTGGCCGGGCACGGTGGTGGTCCTGGAGTTTCCCGACCGGCAGCAGGCGCACGCCTGGTACGACTCGCCTGCGTACCAGGAGATCCTGCCGCTGCGTACGCGGCACATCGACGCCTCGGCGATCATCTTCGACGGGGTCGCTCCGGGCTTCGACCCCGGCCGGAAGGCGGCGGAACTGCGGGCGCAGGCGACCGACAGCTGACCCCACGGGACAGTTTGTCCGTCACCCTGGGTCGATCGAGTCGTAACGTCCTGCTGTCCGTGTTCGACCGTCCTGTGTGGAGGTCAGGCCCGATGAACAGCAGTAGCAGTACCGTCCGTACCACCTCGTCGTCCGGCGAACGGACCGGGACGGGGTTGCGGGAGATTCCGCTGCCGCCCTACGTGACCGCCGAGGATGCCCAGTTCGCCGTCCGGGCCGTCGTGGTGCACGCGCCACGACGCTGGTCGGGGGGCACGGTCTGCCGCAACGACGCCAGCCCACACCCGTGTCGGCTGCACCGGTGGGGCACCCGAGTGCTCGCGCTGCGTGGTCTGCACGACGCCGACATCGCCGCACTCATCGAACGAGGCGACCCGGCTGCCCCGCTGCCGCCCCGCACACCCGCCTGAGCGCGCAGGCGCGCAACCGGTACGCGTACCCGTTCAGCGGGTGGTCATGCCGCGAGTCGCGCTGAAATCGCTCTATTTGACGGACCCCTCGACAGCGGGCACCGTGGAGGGCTGAAGGGGCCTTGAGCTGCCCCGATGTGGCCTCGGATGGCAGTGCCGGGAGCCCGGAACCCACGAGGAGTCCCACCATGCTCACGATGACCGACAACGCTGTCCTGGTGATCCGTGATCTCGCCGCGCAGCAGGACGTCTCCGAGGGCGGCGGTGTTCGCATCGCCGCCGACACCACGGCCGGCTCGCTCACCGTCGAGTTGGTTCCCGCTCCGGTCGAGGGCGACCAGGTGGTCGACAACCAGGGAGCGCGGATCTTCCTCGACTCGGACGCGGCCGACCTGCTCGGTGACGCCTCGGTCGACGCGACCGTCGACGACGAGGGCGTCGTGCAGTTCGGGTTCACCGAGAAGGAGTAGCGCGGGCGGGCCGGGCCAGCGAGTCCAGTACGTGGGCCAGATGGTGCGAGGTGCTCCACGCCATCCAGTTGGCGGCCGAGCCCGCCCCGGCACCTCGCCGGGCCCGCCGCGAGATCTCCTGGTCGCCCCAGGAGAAGCTCGCGCCCGTCGCCGGCCAGTGCGGTCCCGACACCAGCGTGCGGCACAGGTCGGCGACCCGCTGGTCGCCCTGGCCCCGGCGGCGCGACCAGCGATGGACCCACCAGGCGCCGTCGCCGGTGTAGGTGACCGTCAGGTGCCGGTCGATGGCCGGGGGAGCGGGGTCCGCCGGAGCCACCCCGTAGTCGCCGAAGGCGACGCCCAGGTCGCTCAGCCGTCGCCAGAGCAACCAGTCCCAACGATCCACCCGTACCGGCTCGTCGATGGGTAGTCGGGACAGGGCCGGCGGCATCCCACCGGCCACCACACTCACCGAACGCCAGGCGTGCCGCCGAGCCCAGTCCAGCACCCGCCGGACCCGGGGTTCGACCAGTCGGACGTCCGCCGGGCAGCACACGTCACCGCAGTCGACCACCAGGTCACACTGCTCAGGGCCGAGCCGTGCGTGTCGCCCGATCCGCTCCACGGCCGTGGTGGTGGCGTCGGGACCGGCCCGGTCCTGGCGGAGGCGTAGGCGCACCACCGCCCGATGGGCGTGCGCCCGGGCCGCGACGCCGTGCGCCACCAGCCGTCGTTCACCGTCGGTCAGGCCGATCACCGGCACCAGCGGTACGCCCCAGCGCGCCAGCGCGGATGCCGTGGTGTCGGGTAGGTCCCCGATGTCGACGGCGGGCAGCAGCCGGGGTGGCAGTCTGGCCAGGGAGTCGAGGACGGATCTGTCGATCTTCGATAGTTCCAGGATCGGGCTGAGCATCGGGGTGTGGGCGTCGTCGAGGTGGCCGAGCGCCTCCAATTCCCCGCGCCGTGCGGCGAGGACCGGACGGTAGACCAACTCCTGCGCCCGACCTCCGAGGACGGGCATCATAATTCAATGTAGCCAGCCGATTACCCACCATCCACGGCGGACAACGAGAAATGACCGGACAGGTGTCAGCTCCCCGACTATCCTCGCGCGGTGTCTGACGCGCCCATTCGATATCGGTCCGCCGACGAGGACAGCGCCCGCTGGCAGGGCTTTCCCTTCCGTCCAGGGGACATGGTGATCAGCACCCGGTCCAAGAGCGGGACGACCTGGATGCAGATGATCTGCGCGTTGCTGGTGCTGCGTACGCCGGAACTGCCCGCACCGCTGGTCGAGCTGTCGCCGTGGCTCGACTGGTTGGTCGAGCCGCAGGAGCGGGTGTACGCGCGGCTGGCCGCCCAGCGGCACCGTCGCTTCATCAAGACCCACACCCCGCTGGACGGGGTGCCCACCGATCCCCGGGTGCACTACATCGTGGTGGCCCGGCATCCGCTCGACATGGCGGTCTCGCTCTACCACCAGGGCGCCAATCTGGATCGCACCCGCCTGGCCGAGTTGACCGGCCGGGCCGCGCCGCCGGAGCCGGACAAGCCCCGACCGCCGGTCGAGCAGGCGCTCGTACGCTGGATCGACGCCGATCCGGATCCACGTGCCGAACTGGACTCCCTGCCGGGCGTCATGTGGCACCTCCGCAACGCCTGGGCCCGCCGGGACCGGCCGAACGTGCACCTTGTCCACTACGACGACCTCCAGGCCGACCTGGCCGGGCAGATGCGGCGGCTGGCCGAACGACTCGACCTCGAACCGCCCGGAGCCGATCTGGTGGAGGCGGCCACCTTCGAACGGATGCGGGCTCGGGCCGACCGGCTCGCACCGGACGCCGTCGGAGTTCTGAAAGACCGCAACGCCTTCTTCCGCAGTGGTCGGTCCGGTCAGGGCAACGTACTGCTCGACGAGGAGACGCGGACCCGCTACCACGCGCGGGCGGCGAGCCTCGCGCCGCCGGACCTGCTGGCCTGGCTGCACCGCTGAGATACCCCGCCGCTCCGGCGCCACCCGCGCCGAGGCGTGAACGGCGGCACCCCCGCAGTGGGGAGGCCGCTGCGGGGGTGCGGGTGGGCCGTCACCGGCCCCAGACGTTCGGGTCAGTCGTCGTCCCGGTCGTCATCGTCATCGTCGTCGTCCACCGGCTCCTGCTCGGCCTTGACGATCTCGCCGGTCTGCCGGTCGACGTCGATCTCGTGCTCGGTGTCGCCGTTGACGATCTCGACTTCCCAGACGGCCCGGCCGTCCTCCTCGTCCCGCTCGGTCTCGGTGACCTGCCCGCCGCCGACCTGCGCCAACGCGATCTCGACGGCCCGCTCCATGCTCACCGCGTCGCCCTCCGTGGCCGGCTGACTCGGCGGCACCGGCGTGCCGGTCGGGTCGGCGGGCGCGGTGGGATCGGCCGTGGTGGTGCCGCTCGGGGGTGCGGTGGCGGCGGTCAGGGTCGTCTGTCGCGTCCGGGTGTCGTCCGCCGCCGCGACGCCGAGGAACACCCCGGCCACCGTGAGCACCGCCGCCGTACCGCCGACCGTCGCCAGCATCAGGGGTTTGCGCTTCATCGTCTGCACCTCTCCTCGGTTGTTGCATCGAGGATCGGTCGCGCCACGATAGCGGTGCGCTGTCCGAACCCTAAGCCCCGGTTAAGACTGCGGCGCGACCATCCGGCACCGCCACCCGGGATCGATCAGCCTGGCCTCGAACGTCACGCCCGTCCTCGAACACGCCCGGCCTCGAACGTCACGCGCGGCCGAGCCGGAGCGTCACCTCGGCCCCGCCGCCGGGGCGTTCGCCCAGTTCCAGCACGCCACCGCTGGCCTGGGCCGCGCGTCGGGCGATGTCCAGGCCGAGTCCGGTCGACCCGGCCTGGCTCGCTCCCCGACGTACCGAGTCGACGGTGAGGCCGGGGCCCTCGTCGGCGACCGTCAGGACCACCTGGTCGCCGTCGGTGCGGAGTCGGACGGCGAAGGGGGTGCCGTCCGGGGTGTGCGCGAAGACGTTGCCGAGCAGGGCGTCCACGGCGGCGGCCAACTCGTCGGCCGCGACGCTCACCGGTACCGGGCCGGGTACCAGATCGAGATCGACCGCGCGTCCGGTCTCCTCCGCCAGCACCGACCAGAAGGCGACCCGGTCCGCCACGGTGGCCACCGCGTCGGTGATTACCGCACCGTCGCTCGGGGCGCGCCAACGGGCCTGCCGGATCAGGCCGGTGACCGCCCGTTCGAGCCCGTCCACCGCGTCGATCACCCGGGCCGCATCCTGTGGGTCGCGCAACGACTCGGCCTCCAGACGCAGGGCGGTCAACGGCGTACGCAGCCGGTGCGACAGGTCGGCCACCTGTTCCCGTTCCTGCACCAGCAACTCCTGGATCCGACCGGCCAGGTGGTTGAGGGCACCACCGACCTCGCGTAGCTCGGCCGGGCCGGACGGGCGCACCCGGGCGTCCAACTCGGCGTTGGCCAGCCGGTGCGAGACCTCGGACAGCTCACCGATCGGGCGGACCAGGTTGCGGGCCAGCCGATCGGCGACCGCCAGGGCGATCAGCACCAGCAGCGTGCCGAGCAGCGCCAGCACCAGCCAGGCACGCCCCACCCCGGCGGTCATCTCCGCCTGCGGCACGACGGTGCGGATCACCGCGGTGCCGTCGGAACGGCCCTGCACCGCGATGACGACCTCCCGACCGTCGGCCGTCTCGGCGGTGAGGCTCTGCCCGCGTCCGGCCAGCTCCACCGCCGGGGTACGCGTGGGGTCCGAGCCGAGCACCGTGCCGTCGGGTAGGAAGACGCTGACCGGTCGGTCCGTTTCGGCGGCGAGCTGTTCGACGGTCAGCCGCACCGTCTCGACGTCGGCGGTGCCGACCACGGAGGCGAGGCCCTGTGCGTCGGCGGTGGCCCGCACCGTCGCCCGGTCCTCGGCGGCGGTACGCAGCAGCAACGCCAGCGGTACCAGGAACGCGATCACGATGAGGACGCTGACCGCGGCGACCAGCAACGCCAGGCGAGCCCTCATCCGGCGGCCTCCGGGCTGACCAGGCGCACGCCGACCCCGCGTACGGTGTGCAGGTAGCGCGGGGACTGGGCGCTCTCGCCGAGCTTGCGGCGGAGCCAGGACAGGTGCACGTCGACGGTCTTGTCCGCGCCGCCGTACGGGATCTGCCACACCTCGGTCAACAGCTCCCGCTTGGTCACCACCTCGCCGACCCGGGTGGCCAGGTGCCGCAACAGGTCGAACTCGCGCGGGGTCAACTCGACCGGCTCGCCGTCGAGGCTGACCTGCCGGGACCGGGGGTCGATCCGCAGCCCACCGATCACCACCGTCGGATCCTCCCCGGCCGACCCGCCGGGCCCCCGACGCAGCACCGCGCGGATCCGCGCGTCGAGCTGGGCGGCGGTGAAGGGTTTGACCACGTAGTCGTCGGCCCCCGCGTCGAGCACCCGGACGATCTCCCGCTCGTCGTCGCGGGCGGTGGCCACGATGACCGGGACGGCGCTGACCGCCCGCAGCATCCGCAGTAGCTCACGGCCGTCGAGGTCAGGCAGTCCGAGATCGAGTACGACGAGGTCGGGGCGGTCGTCGAGGGCGTCGCGCAGCCCGGTCATCGCGGTCGACGCGGCGGCCACCGCGTGCCCGCGCTCGCGTAGTGCCCGTGCCAGCGGGGCGCGGATGGTCAGGTCGTCCTCGATCAGCAGCAGGCGGGCCACAGCAGGCAGAGTATCCCCGGTGACCATCACCGACCGGGTTCGTTAACCGTCCCTTAGCGCTGCCCGAAGGTGACCTCAACCGGCGATCGGGGATAGTCGGGTGATGGGCCGTCGAACCTTCCTCGCCGTGGCCGGCTGGCTGGCCACCGCGCTCGTCGCCACCCTGATCGGGCTCGCCGCGATCCGGCTGGTGGGTGAGAGCCTGACCGGGACGCCGGGCGGCGTACACAGCCAGGAGGAGGTGGCCAGAGCGCTCGCCGAGCCGGTGCCGAGCGGCGCACCGACCGGTGCCGCCCCGCCCGATCCGGGCGAAGCGCCGTCGAGCCCGGTGCCGCCGACCGGTCCGGGCACGGAGCCGGCCGACCGGCGCGGCTTCTCCACGGTGGGGGGCAGCGCGGTGGCCGAGTGCCGGCCGGACGGGGTGTACCTCGTCTCCTGGTCGCCCCGGCAGGGGTACCGGGTCAAGGACGTCGATCGTGGCCCGGACGACGACGCCGACGTGACGTTCGTCGGCCCGAGCGGTGAGTACGAGCTGTCGCTCCGGTGCGCGGCCGGAGTGCCCGTCCTCGACCTCGACGACTGAGGATCGCGGCGTCGGTGCAGGTCAGGGACATGGTCAACATGCCGAGTGTCCGTGATCGGACAGTCGCTCGTCTGGCTGAGGCAAGGGAACGCGACATACGTTCGATGCACAAAGGGGGCTGATCGGTGCTGATCCCCCTCTAGTCGCCACAAACAGTCCCCCTCTAGTCGCCACAAACAGTCCCCTTTTGTCGCCACCGACAACTCGACGCGCCAGGGCCGCTCGGCCAGGCTGGAAGGGAGTGCGATGTCCAGCGCCAGAGCCAGGAGCAACGGCGGACCCCAGCCGGTGCCGGGGCACGAGGCCACGGCACACGCCGAGGCGGAACACACCACCTGCGCCAGCGCCGGCATGCCGTTGACCGCAAGAGTCCTCTTCGCCGTGGTCGATGCCGACGGCCTCCTGGTTCGAGGGCTGGGCGCGGCGGCGGCGAACCGGTTGCGGACCGGGATGTACCAGGTGGTGTTCGACCAGGACGTGACCGGCGCCAGCCTGGTCGGCACCGTCGGCCTCACGGGTAGCTCCGGGCTGGCCCCCGTCGGCCAGATCGCGGTGGCCGGCCGTACCGGCATCCCGAACGCCGTCTTCGTGACGACCTTCGACTGTGCCGGGTCGGCCGCCGACCGCCCGTTCCACCTGGCCGTGCTCTCCTGAGCGCCCGTCGGGGGGCACCCGCACACACGAGCGCGCGGCGCCGTTGACCCTGAAGTCGAAACCGCGCCGCGCTCGACCGTCTCCCACCGCCGCAGCCATCCGGCGGTACGTCAGCGGGGACCTGGTATGACCGGTCGCACCGGTCGGTCGTGTCGATCCCCGATCGGTGCTGGTCCAAACCCTCCGACGGTGGCGAATTCCACCATCTGCGAAGCACGGCGTGGCGGGGCCCACGACGGGGTATGTGTCGGGCATGGAGCACTTCACTATCGCGACCGTCGCCGAGAAGAGCCCGGACTTCCGGCGGGTGCTGTGGACCGGGGAACACACCCAATTGGTGATCATGACCATCCCACCCGGCGGTGAGATCGGTGAGGAGGTCCACGAGGAGATCGACCAGATCCTGACCTTCGTCAGCGGCACCGGCGAGGCCCAGGTGGCCGGTGAGAAGCGTGAGGTGGTGCAGGGCGACCTGGTGGTCGTACCGGCGGGCACCCGGCACAACTTCGTCAACACCGGGCCGAACCCGCTGGTGCTCTACACCGTCTACGGGCCGCCGGAGCACGCCGACCAGGCCGTCCACCGCACCAAGGAGGAGGCCGACGCCGCCGAGGCCGCGGGCGAGGACGAGCCGCCGACCTCCTGACCCGTGCCGCCGGCCCGGCCCGGTCGGGCCGGCGGACACCGCGCGGGCGTGATGAGCCCGCAATTCCCGGGTACGCCGACGGCATGGAGCAGCCGGCGATCTCCGACTACGGGTACCTCTCCGACTGCCGCTCAGGCGCACTGGTCAGCCGGACCGGCTCGATCGACTGGTGGTGCCCGGACCGGTTCGATTCGCCCTCGGTCTTCGGTCGGCTGGTGAACTGGGACAACGGCGGTCACTGGCAACTGGCACCGGTCGCCGTGGGGCAACCCGGGCACCGGGTACAGCGGGCGTACCAGCCGGACACGCTGGTCCTGCGTACCGAGCACCACACCGCCGAGGGCAGCGTCGCGGTCACCGACGCCCTCGCCGCCGAGCCGGGCGCCCGCGCCCACGACTTCGGCATGAGTTCGCCCGCCGTGCTGCTGCGCGTGGTCGAGGGGCTGTCCGGCCGGGTGCCGATGGCCCTGGACTTCGACCCGCGACCCGAGTACGGCCTGCTCACCCCCTATGTACGGGAGCTACCCGACGGTACGGTGACGGCCGAGGCCGGCCCGGTACGACTGACCCTGCGCTGCGACGGGTTGCGCCTGAGCACCGAGCACGGTCGGGTGCGGCACACCTTCACCATCGCCGAGGGGCAGGCGCTCGCTTTCGACCTCACCTACGCTCCGGCGTACGGCGACCCGCCGGCCCGGCTCGACCCGGTCCGGGCGCTGGACGACACGATGCTGGCCTGGCAGGCGTTCCGCAACAGCCACCGGTACGACGGTTGCTATCCCGAGGTGGTGCGGCACAGCGCCACGGTCCTCACCGGGCTCACCTACGCCCGCAGCGGGGCGGTCGCCGCAGCACCGACCACCTCGTTGCCGGAGTGGGTCGGCACTGATCGCAACTACGACTACCGCTTCTGCTGGCTGCGGGACTTCGCCATGACCATGCGGGCCTTCTGGGTGGCGGCCTGCCCGACCGAGACGTCCCGGCTGTTCGAGTGGGCGGCCCGGTCGATCGGTCGGGTCGGCCCCGACCCGGTACCGGTGCTGTTCGGCCTGGAGGGGGAGCGGGACGTCTCCGAACATCCCTGCCCCCACCAGCCCGGATATCGAGGCAACGGGCCGGTACGCATCGGCAACGACGCCTGGCGGCAGCGGCAGCTCGACGTGCCGGGCGAGGTCATCTCGGCGGTGTGGCGGTTGCGCAACCGCCTCGGCCCCCAACTCTCCGACGAGGTACGCGACATGGTGGTCGGCCTCACCGAGCAGGTGGCGGCCACCTGGCGGCTGCCCGACCGGGGGATCTGGGAGCCACGCGACCGTGAACGGCACTACCTGTCCTCCAAGGTGCTCTGCTGGGTGGCGATGGACCGGGCGGTGCGGCTGGCCCCGCACCTCGGAGAGCGGGCGGACGTCGCGCGCTGGACCGGCGTCCGGGACGAAATCCGGGCCACGGTGCTCCGGGGCGGGTTCGACGAGCGCCGGGGCGTCTTCACCGGAGCCTTCGGCTCACCCGAGCTGGACGCCGCCGCCCTGTACCTACCGGTGGTGGGCTTCCTCCCGGCCACCGACCCCCGGATGCGGGCGACCATCGACACCATCGAGCGGGAACTCGGCGACGTCGACGGCCTGATCCACCGTTGGGAGGGTGACCCGGCCGCCTTCGTGCTCTGCTCGTTCTGGCTGGTGGAGTGCCTGATGCTGGCCGGTGAACGGGAGCGGGCCGCCCAGCTGTTCGAGCAGGTCTCCGGGCACGCCAACGACGTCGGGCTGTTCAGCGAGCAGATCGATCCGGCCACCGGGACGCACCTGGGCAACACACCCCAGGCGTTGTCCCACATCGGCCAGGTCAACGCCGCGTGGCGGCTGACCGAACCGGTCGCCGAGTGAGCCTGGTCAGCCCGGCAGCACCGGTACGCCGGAGACGTCGATCGTCTCCGGGTACTTCAGCCCCGTACCGGTGTTGAGCACGACCACCCGTTCACCCGCCCGGATCCAGCCGCCGGCCCGCAGCCGACGCGCGGCCGTCAGGCAGGCGGCACCCTCGGGGCAGAGCAGCAGGCCCTCCCGGGCGGCGAAGTCGCGCAGGTCGGTCAGGATCTCGGCGTCGTCGACCGCGATGGCGGTGCCGGCGGTGGCCCGCAGCGCGGCGAGGATCAACTCATCGCCCAACGGAGCCGGAACGGTGATGCCGAACGCCACCGTCTGGGCGTCCGCCCACGGCCGCGCCCGGTCCTCCCCGGCGGCGAACGCCCGCACGATCGGCGCGCAACCGGTGGACTGCACCGCCACCAGCCGGGGCAGCTTGTCCTCGACCCAGCCCAACTCGCGCAGCTCGCCGAGAGCCTTGTGGATGCCGATCAGCCCCACACCACCGCCGGTCGGATAAATGATCACGTCGGGCACCTGCCACCCCAGCTGCTCGACGATCTCGAAACCCATTGTCTTCTTGCCTTCGAGGCGGTACGGCTCACGCAGCGTACCGGCGTCGAAGACGGCGCCGTCGGCGGCCGCGACGAGCCCGGTCACCTGACGCCCCGCGTCGCTGATCAGCCCGTCGACCAGGCGCAGGTCGGCACCGGCGGCCACACACTCCCGACGGCAGATGGTCGGTGCGGACAACGGCATCACGATGGTGGCGTCGAGCCCGGCCCGGGTCGCATAGGTGGCCCACGCCGCGCCCGCGTTGCCGTTGGTCGGCATGGCGATCCGACGTACGCCCAACTCCCGGGCTCGGCTCACGCCCACCGCCGCCCCGCGCGCCTTGAACGAGCCGGTCGGGGTCAGCCCCTCGTCCTTGACCAGCAGCTCGTCGATGCCGATGCCCGCGCCGTACGACGGTGCCCGCAGCATCGGCGTCCACCCCTCGCCGAGCGTGGTGACGTTCCTGGAATCGGCCACCGGAAGCAGCTCCCGGTAACGCCAGAGATTTGCCGGGCGTAACCCGAACCGCTCCGGCTCGATCGCCCGTGCCACGGCGGCGAGGTCGTAACGCGCCAACAGCGGCGAGCCGCAGTCGCAGAGGTTCTGCGGCACCGTGGCGTCGTGGTCCCGGCCGCAGCGCGGGCATTCGAGGTGGGTCAGATACACGCCGCTCCTCGCGTCTCAGCTCGCGTTCACGCTGCGCCACGCGCTGCTGCGCCGACCCGGCTCGTAGCCGGAGTCCAATCGCTTCGCCACGACCCCGGGCAGGCCCTGTTCGCGTGCCGCACGCATGGTCTCGGCACCGGCGCCGGGAAACCACGGCGGAGTCTGCCAGTGCGGCCCGGCCAGCGCCAGAGAGTCGAGCAACTCACGGCGCTGCGGGTACGGCAGCTCTATGCTGCTCGCCCCCTCCAGCCAGAGCAGGTCGACCAGGAGGTACTGGGCATCGGCGGTGCTGCGTCCGCCCCGTGCCGGTCGAACCTGACCGGAGCGGTCGATGTGGACCAGGACCCCGTCCAGCACCACCTCGGTCGGGGCCAGGGCCTCGGCCATCGGCCGCAGCCACGGATACGTCCCGGTGATCTCCGCGCCGGTGCCGGAGAGCAGCCGCAACCGTCCGCCGGAGACGTACGCCACCGCGCGTACCCCGTCCCACCGCAGCTCGTACCCCCAGGCGGCCTGATCGGTGGGGAGCCGGCGGGCCGGTGTCGGACGCATCGGTGCGACCAGATCGGGCATGGCCGTCCAGCCGGGCGGCGGCGGGTCGGTACGCCGCACCATCCAGTCCCGGCCGTCGCGGCCACCGGTGGCGAAGAGTACGTACCGCCCGTTGGTCCGATTCCCCCGCAGCTCGACCACCACCTCGCGGTCCTGCCACTTGACGCAGCGGTAGGTGCCCTGGTCGTGGATGAGCATCCGGCCGCCGCCGTACTCGCCGGCCGGGATGTCGCCGGAGAAGTCGAGATACTCCATGGGATGGTCCTCGGTGTGCACGGCGAGGTGGTTGCGCCCCGGATCACGGGGCAACCCGCGCGGCACCGCCCAGGAGACGAGCACCCCGTCGCGTTCCAGCCGCAGATCCCAGTGCAGGCTGCGGGCGTGGTGCTGCTGGATGACGAACCGGGCCTGGTCGCCGGTCCGGCCCCGCCGGGGACGCTCGGTCGGCACCGGTTCGGGGGTACGCGCGGCGTCCCGCTTGCGCCGGTACTGCTCCAGCCGGTCAGCCACACCCGCATTCTCCGGCACATCGAGCCGTCCCGCCCGCCCGCCGGCGGGTCTGTGCGTCTGGGGCATGCCGGGCGTCATCGGGGGTAAAACGCTCGGTATGAACCACAGTGACCACCCCACCGCAGTTCTCCCCGGTGACGTCCGGATACCCCTGCTCGGGTTCGGCACCTGGCAGGCGACCGGCGAGGAGGGGTACAAGGCGGTACTCGCCGCGCTCGACGCCGGCTACCGGCACATCGACACGGCCACCATGTACGGCAACGAGGAGGAGGTGGGCCGGGCGGTCCGGGAGAGTGGACTGCCCCGGGAGGACGTCTTCATCACCACCAAACTGCCGCCCGAGCGGGTCGGCCGGGAGCGGGAGACGATCGAGGAGAGCCTGCGCGCCCTCGGGGTCGACTACGTCGACCTGTGGCTGGTGCACTGGCCGCCGAACGACCCCGGTGACCTGATTCCGGTCTGGCGGGAGATGCTCGCCGCCCGCGACGCGAACCTGGCCCGCGCGGTCGGGGTCAGCAACTTCAGCACCGCGCAGATCGACGAACTGATCCAGGCGACCGAGGAGAATCCAGCCGTCAACCAGATCAAGTGGAGTCCGTGGCTCTACGACCGGCAGCGGCACCTTGAGCACCGGGACCGTGGGGTGGTGCTGGAGGGCTACAGCCCGTTCAAGACCAGCGACCTGTCCGACCCGGTGCTCACCCGGATCGCCGGGGCGCACAACGTCTCGCCCGCCCAGGTGGTGCTGCGTTGGCACATCGACCACGAGATCGTGGTGATCCCGAAGTCGGTGACGCCGGAGCGGATCCGCGCCAACGCGGACGTCTTCGGCTTCTCGCTCAACGCCGAGGAGATGCGCGACATCGACGCCCTCGGCGGTTCCTGACCCGGCGTCCTGCGCGGATGCCGCGACCTGCGGCGGGCCGGGCTCTCCTCGCTGTCGGGTGAGCCCGAGTCGCCGCGAGTCCGGCACCGCCGATCGTCGTCAGCCGGCGGCCGGCGGTGCCGGATCCGCGTGTGCCCAGCGGTGCAGGGCGTAGCGGCGGCCCTTGTCCTCGACGAACACCGGCTCGCCGCCGGTCGGCCGGAAGCCACCGGACCGGGCAACGCCCACGCTGCCGACGTTGTCCGGCTCGATCTCCAGGTAGACCGTGGACAGGCCGACCACCGTGTGGGCGTACCCGGTCATCAACCGTAGGGCGCGGCCGGCCAGACCTTGACCGCGGTAGGCGGGCCCGATCGCGTAGCCGATGGTGCCGGCGGCCACGTTGAGCATCACCTCGCCCCGAGCCAGGTCGTCGCCGCCGGTCACGGCGAGACAGAGCCGGTGACCGGTCTGCTGGGCTCGCCGGGCGGTGACCAGGTACGCCTCGGCGGCGGACAGGTCGAACGGGGCGGGCACCGGCAGACGGTACGCCATCTCGGCGTCGTTGAAGATCGCTATCAGCTGCGGCACGTCGCGTTCGGCCCAGGGCCGCAGAACGACGCCGTCACCTTCCAACCGTACGTCCGCGCTGAGCATCCGGCCCCCCGTCGTCGACGCTCCAGTCTCCGAGCTTCGGACGGCCCGAGCAACCCGCGTAGAGCCCGGACGGCCCGCCAACCAGGGCTACCACTCAGCGGAAGCGATCGCGTACATAGAGCAATCAAAGGTCGTACGCAACCCCCTGAACGATTGGTTGACGAGCATGAGGGGTCCTCGTATGTTATCGCTGATCTTCTATATCGACCACGGGGGAATGAATGCTCTTCGGCCGATGGCGCCTGCCCAAGGTCGCTGCTCCAAGTGCTGATACGTCGTACCCGGCAGTGGGCCCCTCGTCATCGCCGGCCACGGGTCCGGACCAGTTGCGGACCGGGCTCGCGGCGGTCCTGGCGGCGGCGGTGGCAGCATCCTCGCTGTCGGTGGTGATCACCAGCGCCATGCCCGCACCAGCCGCCACACCGTCGTGCGACGGGACTGAAAGCTCCGAGCAGAGGGCGATCGCGGCGGCGGTCTTGTGCGATCAGCCGGTCGTGATCGAGTCCACGCTTAGCGAGTACGCACAGGTCCTAGCACAACCTGACGGTCGCCTGCGGTTCGAGTCGGCGGTGGAGCCGCAACGAACGCGCCGCGCTGACGGCTCGTGGGTCGACGTGGACCTGACGCTGCGGCTCGGTGTCGACGGTCTACTCCGTCCGGCGGCGTCGGTAGCGGATGTGGCCTTCTCGAACGGCGGTGACAAGCCGCTGGTGGAACTGCGCCGAGGCGGCCAGTCGATGGCTCTCTCCTGGCCCGGTAGTCTGCCGACGCCGACCGTCTCAGGTGACTCGGCGACATATGCGGAGGTCTTTCCCGACGCGGATCTGGTGGTCCGGGCGTCTAGCTTGATCTTTAACCTGTGGTCGGTTTGTATCGACCCTGGCTGATCATGGCCGCAGCCCTTGGTTGATCATTCTTCTTGTCGAGGGAAGAAGATCAGGGCCA
>NZ_VCJO01000029.1 GCF_009712475.1 Micromonospora sp. CP22 | reverse complement strand
CGCCGCCGAGCTGGTCACGACCGACGCCACAGCCGCCTGATCAAAGATTTCTCATCCACAAGTCTTGACTATTGCTCCATGATCGTGCCGGAGGGTGAGAGTGATCTGCCACTGATCAATGTCACCCTCTGGTTCTCCGACCCAGTCGGCTCCTGGAAGGCCGGACCTCAGGGGGTAGAGAGGGTCGACGAAACGTCACGCAAGCCGGTGTTCGGTTACGGCGTGGAGTTGTCGGAGGAGCGGGAGACCGCAGCCGACTGCGGCGAGGGCTGACTCAATACCACAACCGGCCCTCGACTTGGCTGATGTGTCTACAGCAGCCGATCTGTCCACACCTGATCGTCGCGGTCGAAGGCTGCGTCGACTCCGTCGCCCTGTCCCTAGAGGGCCCGCCACCCCAGGTGGCGGGGCCCTTTTCCTCACATCAAGAAGGACAAATGCCATGGATAGCACATTCCCTGTTCCTTCTTGAACACCCCGGCATCCCCGCCCGTCTGGACGATCGAGCGCATCCGCGCGCTCGGCGCGGTCACCGATGTCGCCACCACCGGGCAGATCTTCGGCCTGTCCCGTAGCAGTGCCTACGAGTTGGCGCGCTGGGACCGGCTGCCGGTGCCCGTGTTGCGGTCGGCTCCCGCTACCGGGTCTCCGTCGCGGCGATCCTGGCCGCCCTCGGCGTACCGAACGAACTCCCGACCCCACCGGCGACTTGAACACACGACCGCGACGAGCGTCGATCACCATCCGACGAACACCCCACAATCCGATGCCCGCCCACCGGCGGCATCGGCGAGGAGAGAACTCGTGGCAGACGAACCCATCACCAAGCTCTGCAGCTGCCGCATAGACGGCAAACGCCTCGGCGCACGATGCCCCAAGCTGCGCCGCGGCAACGGGTGGAACCCCCACCACGGCACATGGCGCTACCAGCTGGAACTCCCTCTCGATGCCGCCGGCAGGCGGCGGCAACTGCGCCGCGGCGGCTTCGACACCCGAGACAAGGCCGCCGACGAATGCGACCACGCCCGCGCGCTGCTCGACCTCGCCGGCCGCGATGAGATCCGACGCCGGCAGATCGCCGACCTGCTGTACGCGGTCACGCCCCAGCAGCCGCTGATCGAGCGTGATCACGTAGCCCGTCGCATCCGCGCCGAGGTGTCCACCGGCACCCAGCTCACTGTCGGCGAGTACCTCGCCGAGTGGATCAAGGGGCGGACGAAGCTGCAACCGGCGACGCGGCGCAGCTGCCAGGACCACATCACCACGTACTGGACACCCCACCTGGGGCAGGTGGCCCTTCAGGACCTCACGGCCGCGCACATCGAATCGGTGTTCACCGCGATCGAGTCCCGCAACGCCGAAATCGTCGCCGCCAAGACCAGCCCCGTGAAGGAGATTCGGGACACGGTCATGGGGAAACGGACGGTTGGCGCCGCCAGCCAGCAGCGCATCCTGGCGACCCTGCGCAAGGCGCTCAACGACGCGCGCCGTCTCTACCACCACCGCCTGATCGACCGTAATCCGGCCGAGTCAGTCGAACTCAGGTCCGGCAAGTCGCCAGAGCCTCGGCTGTGGACCGACGCGGCGGTCAACCGGTGGCGTCACACCGGGCAGCGACCCAGCCCGGTGATGGTCTGGACCCCCGCCCAGGTGGTCGCGTTCCTCGACATCGCCGAAGCCGAAGAACCCGAGCTGTATCCCCTGTTCGACCCGGCCATCCACCGCGGCCCGCGTCGAGGCGAGCTGTGCGGTCTGCACGACTACGACGTCGATCTGGCAGCCGCCGCGATCACCATCACCAGCCAGCGCACCAGCGTCGGCTACCAGGTGATCGAGAAGGGTGTGAAGTCGGCGGCCGGGGACCGGGTCGTCGACCTCAGCGACGACACCGTGACAACCCTGCGCACCTACCTGATGCGCCGCGCGGGGTGGAAGCTTGCCGCAGGCGACGCCTGGGTCGACAGCGATATCTTCTTCGTCCGACGCCGTGGCGGCCAACCCTGGCATCCCGAGACGGTCACCGGCCGCTTCGATCGGCTCGTCGCCCGAAGTGGCCTGCCCCCGGTCCGGTTCCACGACATGCGGCACATCGCCGCGACCCTGATGCTCGCGGCTGGGGCGAGCATCAAGCAAATCCAGGACACCCTCGGCCACTCCTCGTACACGATGACCGCCGACATCTACACCTCCGTCCTCGCGGAGTTGAAGAGGACCACCGCCCAGGCGACGACCAAGCTCGTTCCACGCCGCAACCGCCCGGAGGCGGCATAGCGCCCACCGATGGCACGTTGCTGACCTCGACGCGGCACGGGCTTTGGGCAGGTCCGACGGCCAGGTAGGGCCCGGGTTGCACGTCTGGGTGTTCCCGTGCCGATGGTGAGAGTGCTCCGGCTGGGGGAGAAGCATCTTTGGTCAGTCCAGTTGGCCGACGACGATGCGGTTGGCCTCGAAGCCCAGCGGCCCGCCGACCCAGCGACCACCGCAGGTGACCAGCACGATCCGGTGGGGCCCGTGCTGTGCGAACAGGTCCGGGGCGCGTCGCGGCAGGTCGTTCTTCACCACGGTGTGCACCTCGGTGATCCGGTAACGGTGCAGGCGTCCGTGCCGGTCGGCGACCTCGATGTGGCCGCCGTGCTCGGCCTGCCACAGTTCGGCGAACGGTCCAACCTCGCCCTGCCAGTTGACATGCCCGGCGAGTACCGCCGCTCCGCTTGCGGCGAGCAGGTCCGATCCCCACCAGGTCACCTCGGTGACCCCGTCAGGCACGGGCAGCGTGCCATCGGGCCGAACGTCCCGGCGGACGAGGCGAGCCGTGCTACCTCGCGGCAGCCGGACGGATCCCGCCGCCAGCAGGGACGGCGCGGTGACGGCCGTGCCGGCGGTAGACACGGCCGTCGGTCCCGGACCGGCGGCTGCTGTGGGTGTCACGGACCTGGCCGGTCGCGTTGTCGGTGGGCTCGTCGCTGTCCGCTGTTGGGACAGTCCGGTGGTCGACGGGGGTGGCGTCTCGGGTGCCGAGACGACCAGGACGGCGGCGGTGGCCAGCATGGTCACCGCCGCCGTCAGCGGTGCGGTACGGCGGATCGTGGACTGCGCGCCCATCAGGGAAGTCGAGGCGGCTCGCCCGGCACCGCCCGGTGGCGGCGTCGCAGCCGCACCAGGGTGAGCAGGGAGAGCACGGCCGCGGTCGCCGCGAGGGGTGAGGCTGCGCCGCTTTCCACCGGCCTTTCGACGGGGGTGGCGGCTGTGGCTTCGGCGGGCTGGTCGCCGGCGGGGATCTGCGTGGGGACCGTCGGCTGCGGCCAGGGCGGGCAACCCTTGGGAAGCTTGAGTTGCAGCAGCTTGGCCACGCGCAGCCGGCCCTCGGGCGGCGCCCAGAGCAGCCGGACGTCGAGGAGGTCGGCGGTGGCCTGGTCGAAGTCGGCGTTGCGCTGCCGGGTCTTCGTCATCGCACTGAGGAAGGCGTTCAGGTCCGGGTTCCCGGGTGTCGCGGGGCTCAGGTCGGCGGGGAAGAGCGACCGGAAGTTGGCCAGTGGAACTGCTGCGCCGGGGAGCACGTTGCCTCGGTTCGCCGTCAGGCTCTGTCGGCCCTTCGCGTCCCGCGTGTTCACCAGGGCCAGCAGCGCAGTGTTCGCCCGCCGAGTCAGCTCGGTGCCGCTGGTGGTCAGCTTCGGTTGCTCGAGTAGCACCTGCCCGTAGTAGCCGCTGTGTAGGGCGTAGGCGATGTACTCCTCCATCCCGCTGATTGCGGGGTCCTGGTGCAGTGTTTCATGCGCCATCGTCACGCCCAGCAGGCTGAAGTTCTCGAAGCGGTACCGCTCGTTGAACAGGATTCGCGGACCCGGTGGGTGAACCTCCGCGATAGACGTTGGATCCAGTTCCGCGAAGATGACCTCGGTGTAGAGGCCGGAGCGGATCGTGTCGACGCTGACCTCGGACGGACCACCGACCAGCGACGCCAACGCCGCCCGCAGGTTCGGGTCCGGAATGATCACCGATCCCGACTTCACCACGAAGATGCGCCGGATCCTGGATCTCTACGACCACCCACCCGCCGATGGCAGGGTGCTGTGCGTCGACGAGTTCGGGCCGTTGAACCTGCAACCCCGCCCCGGCCGCGCCTGGTGACCCGTCGAATGGATGACGGGAGTCGGGCGTAACCGGACGACGGATCGACCCACCGGCTCTGCCGATCGTCCGGCTGGGAGTTTGGGCCAGTCAGTGAGTCACGCCGGTTTGATGGAGGAGAGGAACGCCAGCACCCGCTCCATGAGTAGCGCGGCCGCCTCCGGGTCGTACCTGTCGAGCGAGGAGTCGGCGAAGAGGTGCTGGTCGCCGGGATAGACGAACAGTTCGGCGTGCGCCGTGGAGCCGACTAGCTCGCGTGCGGCCGGCAGGTCCTCGTCGAAGAACTCGTCGTCCTCCTTGCCGTGGATCTGCACCGGCACGCCCTCGGGCCATGTCTCTCCGAACTCCGTGACGGGGAGGCAGGATTCCATGAGGAGCGCCCCGCAGGCGTCGGGTCGGGTCTGCGCGAGCCGCTGGGCGATTGTCACGCCGAAGGAGAATCCGGCGTAGACGAGCCCGTGGCCGAGTCCGGCGGCTGCGGCGATGCCGCGTTCCTGGAGCGCGTCGAAGCCGAACTTTCGAGCGAATCCGAGCCCCTCCTCGATGCTGCCGAACGTGCGGCCGTCGAACAGGTCCGGGGTGTGCACGGTGTGCCCGGCCTGTCGCAGGCTGTCGGCGAAGCTCCGGACCCCGCCGGTCAGACCTTGGATGTGGTGGTAGAGCAGCACGTCGGCCATGGCGTCGAACCCCCCGCTAACGATCGAGATTTTTGGAACGTTCGGTGATGCTAGTTTGTTACGCCATGGCCGACAACCCACCGGACTACGAGCTTGCCGATCGGAAGGCGCTGACCAGACCGGAGCAGGTGAAGGCGATCGGTCACCCGCTCCGTACGGTCATCCTGCAGCTGCTCCACGAGCGGGCCGCGACCGTCACCGAGCTCGCGGCCGCAGTCGAGCGCCCCAAGAGCACGGTCGCGCACCACGTGGACGTACTGACAAGGAACGGCCTTCTCCAGGTGGTGCGCACGCGGAAGGTGCGGGCGGTCGAGGAGCGCTTCTACGGGCGTACGGCGCGCATGTTCTACGTGGCGGCGGAGCCATCGCCCGGCGGAGAACAGCTACCGGGTGACTTCAACGACTTCGAGGTGGCTGCACGCGAGTCAGCGAAGGCGTTCGAGCAGGGGAAGCTCTGGGGCTTCATTCGACATGCGCGCATTTCGGCAGATCAGGCCTCGCAGTTCTGGGACCAGATGGCGGAACTGGTCGATGCGTTCGACCGGATGCCGAGGTCCGGCGAGACCGTGTACGGGTTCGCGGTCGGCATCTACCCCACCGACCACCCGACCCTGCCGGCAGTGGAGTGAACACACGGGTGTGGCCGAGGAGCTACAGGTGTCCCGTGTCGTTGAAGCTGATCAGGGTTGGCGGCCGGTCGGAGTGCCACTGCACGATGGTGAGTGCACAGTTGGCCTGGTTGAGGCCGATCCATCGCCAGGTCGGGGCGTCGAGGGCGTGGCGTACGAACCAGCCGATGACGAAGTTGTGCGTGATCAGCAGTTCATGTCGCTCGGCGTCGCCGGTCACGCCGAAGTGGGCGACAGCGGCTTGCAGGGCTGCGGCGTCCTCATCGCGTTCGTCGTCGGGTATCCCGTCGAGCCAGGCATGCCAGCGGTGCGGGTAGTGGCCACGTTGTCCGACGGAGGGCACTGGTGTTCGGTCGGCCACCAGGTCGCAGGGGTGCCTCGGCACCTGAGGCAGGTGGGTGGCAACGACGTCGGCGGTCTCGGTCGCTCTGGCCAGCGGGCTGTGGTGGAGCGTCGCGAACGGCACCGTCTGCAAGCGTCGGCCCAACCGGTCTGCTTGTTCGCGGCCGAGGTGTGACAGGCCAGCATCTGACCGGTGCCCGGACGCCGCGTCCTGTTCCCCGTGGCGGACGAGGTACAACCAGGTCCGACCCATGGCGGACCTCCCTCCGAACCTTCGACCGGCGATGAGCACCAAGATCACGTAGTGGCTGGCTGGCGGGCGTCAAGTCCTCGCCTACGGCTGGAAGTACTCCGACATCAGTTGGCTGACCCACTCCGGCTGCTGGACGTTCGTCGGCAGGAACTCGGTCATCGTCGGCTTCACGTCGATGACGGGGGTACCCGAGACCGCGTCGAGGCCGACCACCGTCAGTTCGCGTCCGCGTACGGATTCGATCGCGCAGCACGTCACCCCGATGCGGTTCGGTCGGCGGGGACCGCGACCGGCGAAGACGCCGACGGGCGGGAGGTCGGTGCGGCCGCGATTCGGGCGAGGCTCGCGGTAGTCGTCGTGTTCCGAAAGCTGATCGAAGACGAACAGTACGTCGACGTGGGAGAAGTCTTCCAGCCCTTGCAGGCACGCCTCGCCGAAGCGCTCGTCGATGGTGATCGTGCTGCGGACGGCACCCCAGTTGTCCGTGTGCTGGACATCCGTCCGGTCGTTGCGCACCGTACCGATCGGACTGATCTCGAAGCTGAGCATGGAGAGGAGCTGTTCCCTTCAGTGACGCGATCGTCGGCTGAAGCGGCCTGACTATGTGGTCAGGCGACGAGGAGGAGCACGCTGATCACCACCATCATCGCGGCGGTGGCGGCATGCACGCCGTACGCGATCGCCTTGGGGCCGTTGCCGCGCAACACGATCATCGCGTCGCCGGTGGGCATGCCGGCGGCGGCCAGCATGTACCAGCCCAGCAGGTGGGGAGTGCCGCCGGCCAGCACGATGAAGATCAGGATGCCCGAGGCGATGTCGCGTACGGCCTTGACCCTCAGCCAGGCCCGGAAGGTGGGGTCCTCGGTCGGCGTGTCCGGGATGCCGAAGCCGGCTGCGGCGTGTGGTGCCCGGAAGGCGTTCAGCCCGATGGCGATGATGCCTGCGCCGATCAGTCCGGCGAGGACGGTGGCGACGGTGGTGAGCACAGCGTCTTCTCCCTGGCAGCGGCGGTGAAATCTAGCGGTGCTAGATCTGATAGCGACGTTAGGCTGTCTTCGACAGGATGTCTAGCGTTGCTAGGATGTGGCAATGTCCGCCGTCAGCGAGCGCCGCGAGCGGGAACGCGCTCACCGTCACCAGCTGATCATCACGGCCGCCCGCGAACTCGCGGAGGCCGAAGGTTGGGAAGCGGTCACGACACGACGGCTGGCGGAACGCGTCGAGTACAGCCAGCCGGTGCTGTACAGCCACTTCAATGGCAAAGACGCCATCGTCAGCGCTGTGGCCCTGGACGGATTCAGCCAGCTCGCCGTCCACCTGAGCCAGGCAAGGCAGGCCGCTGCCGAACCCGGACAGGCCCTGCGCGCCGTCAGCCACGCCTACCTGGCGTTCGCCACCGAGCGACCCGCCCTGTACCAGGCCATGTTTATCCTGCCCACCGACCTGAAGTTCGCCAGCACCGAGACACCGGCCCCGCTGCGGGCTTCGTTCGACGAGTTCGTCAACTGTTTCCCCCCGGAGAACGAGCGACGCGAACTGTTCGCCGAAGTCGTCTGGAGCGCCTTGCACGGCATCACCGTCCTGGCGGGCAGCGGCCGCATCCCCCCTGACGGGCAGGAGGAGCGAGTCGACCTGATCGTCGCCCAGATCGCCGGCATCCGACAGGATCGATAACTGGGCGTCAGGGGACGATCACCACGCCGCCACGGACGCCGCCTTGCGCCAGCCGGTCGTGAGCGGCCGCGGCGTCGGCGAAGGGGTACACGCCGGCGACCCGAAGCGGGATGTCGCCGCTGGTAACGAGTTTGACCAGTTCACTCAGGCGCGATCCGTCCGGTCGTACCTCCAGCGCGAAGGTCCGGATGCCCCGCACCGGTTCCGGACGAAGCGGAGGCGACGCGGCCACGTAACCGCCGCCGTCGCGGATGAGGTCCAGCAGCGAGGGACCGATCACCGCCAGGTCGACGACCGCATCGAAGACTCCCGTCAGGTCGTCTGAGCACGACAGGAATGCCGCGCCCAGCGACTCCACGAACGCCCGGTCGTCGGTTCTGGCGAGTCCCGTGGCGTGTAGGCCGATCGTCCGGGCCAGCGCCAGAACGAACCCGCCGACCTGCCCGGCGGCGCCGGTGACGAGCACCGTCGAACCGGCCGGGACCGCGAGTAGGTCGAGGGCCTGTGTGGCGGCGAGGCCGTTGGTGGGCAGGGTCGCCGCCTCGGTGGCGGGGACGTCGGCGGGCGCGAGGGCCAGCCAGGCCGCGTCGAGCACCACGTACTCCGCGTGGGCGCCGACCGTGGTGCGCAGCCATGGCGAGAAGCCGACGACCGCGTCGCCGATCGTGAACTGCTCGACCGCCGGGTCGATCGCATCGACGGTGCCGGCCACATCCCAGCCGGGGGTGTACGGCAGACCGGTCGGCAGCGGTGCCGGGAACCGACCGGAACGGATCAGCAGGTCGACCGGGTGGACGACGGACGCGGTGACCCTCACCCGCACCTGTCCCGGCCCCGGCTCGGGCACCGGCACATCGGCCACGTGCAGGACCTCCGGGCCACCGAACTGTGCATACCTGACTGCGCGCATCGTCGACTCCTTCGTGGAACTTCGTGATCACCAGGACCGTACGAATCAGCGGGCACCATGAGAAAGTAGGTACCTGGAAGTGCCTAGGGCACCAGTGGGGGGCAAGATGGCTACGACGACCGCGGCCCAACGACGCGAGCAGGCCAAACGCGAGTACGACGCGTTCCTGCAACGGTGCCCGACCCGCGAACTGCTGAGCAGGCTCACCGACAAGTGGGTCGCACTGGTGATCCCAGCTCTCGCCGACGGCCCGCAGCGGCACAGCGAACTCGCCAACCGCATCGCCGGCGTGAGCCAGAAGATGCTCACCCAGACCCTGCGCACCCTGGAGCGCGACGGCCTGGTCACCCGCACGGTCACGGCCTCGGTACCGGTCCGCGTCGACTACGAACTCACTCCGCTCGGCCATGAACTGTTCCCGGTCATGGTCGCGATCAAGAACTGGGCGGAGACCCACATGGACCGCGTCTTCGAAGCCCGCGCCCAGTTCGACGCACGTCGCTGAACCTTCTCAAGTGCGTGATGGGCTTGGTCCCGCCGTCACTAGGCTGCTGCGATGAACTCCGCCGATTCCGTGGGTCCGACACAGCTGACCGACCAGATCATCGCCGCCCGTCGGCAGCTGGCCGACGATCTCGCCGACCTGACCGAGGCCCAGTGGGCCGCCCCGTCGCTCTGCGAATCGTGGTCCGTCGAGGAAACGCTGGCGCACCTGACCTCGGCCGGGTGCATGACTCCGTTCCGCTGGATCCGTAGCATCGTCGCAGCCGGATTCCGCCCGGACCTGCACAACCGGCGCCGCTTGAACGAGCAGCTCGGTGAGACGCCCGCCGAGACGCTTGCGAAGTTCCGGGCGATCATCCCGTCCACCACCGCGCCCATGGGAAATCCCGCCGCCTGGCTCGGTGAGGTCGTCGTGCATGGCCAGGACATCCGCCGCTCGCTCGACCTACCCGGTGGGCCGTCGGTCGAGGCGGCCACCACGGTCGCCAGGTTCTTCGTGGCCAAGAACTTCGCCGTCAACAGCCGCAACGTGGCCACCGGACTGCGCTGGGAGGCGACCGATGGACCGCTCCACATCGGTGACGGTCCGATCGTCCGGGGAACCACCGAGGCGTTGGTGATGCTTCTCGCGGGAAGGCGTGCCTATCTGGCGGACGTCACCGGCGACGGCGTGGAGACGGTGAACGCTCGCATCTAGCCCCTCGGCGGCAGGCTCGTTGCGGGATGCAAAGCTCAGTCGGAGCTGGCTGGCGGTCAGTGCGTGCGTTGCGCCACGAACACGTACTCCCGTCCCGGGCGGTCCGGGGCCTCGCGGACGTCGATGACGGTGAAACCACTGGTCACCAGGGTTTCCTCAACCTCTGCTCGACTGCGGAACCTCAGGGTGGAGTCGGACTCCACCGAGAAGCCGTCCGCGGCGAAGGTGTACGTGTACCGGAAGGAGACATACGGCAGCGCCACCCTGGTGACCTCCATGCGCCGTTCGACCGCACCGATGCCAGGAACGTTTCGGGTGACGGGGTCAGTGTCGAGTACCCATTCCTCCCAGGCACGGCGCTGCGGGCGTCTCGTTTCGAAGACGAGGTGACCGCCGTCGCGTAGCGCGCCATGAATGCCCTGGAGCGTCGCGCTCCAGGCATCGTCGTCAAGGAAGACTTGAGCCACGTTGCCGGTCATCAACGCGATGTCAGCTGACAGCGCGGGAAGCGTCGTGGCATCCCCGTGGAGCCAGGTGACCGATGCGGCGCCGGGTTTGGACATCGCCACGTCGAGTGAGGCGGCGGCGGGATCAACACCGGTCACGTGTCGTCCGCTTCTCGCCAGCGCGATGGCCAGGGCTCCGGTGCCGCACCCGATGTCGAGCACGTGCCGGGCGTCGAACTCGTCGACGATGCGCAGGTACGCGTCGAGGTCTGCGCGGTCGCCGTCGAACGCATCGTAGACAGGCGCGAGGCGCGGGTGGGCAAAGATCGCGTCGGGCATGGCACCGAACCGTAGCGACACCAAGTGTCCGCGACCAGCAATAACCGAAGCGGTTGCGAGGCCGGGTATGTCAGCCTGCGGCGTACCGACGCTCCCCAGTACGAACTCGCACTGCTCGACTAGACCCACCCCGCGGTGCCTGCTGCCTACCGCAAACCCGTCCAGGGCATTCGTTCGCCCCCCGGTATCGCAGAGGAAGCTTCGTCCTGACGCTACCGCGCGCTCCAAGGCGAGGACCAACTTGAGCACTGCTATGCGGGTTTGGACGGAGAACGGTTGTACGGCAACCCGATCAACGGCTGTCTCCCCGCCGAACCGTGGGATCGGTAGTCATCGCCGTGCCGCCGCCAGCAGCGAACCGGCTGGCGGCGGCACGGCGACAGAATTTAGGGCTGACTACGGGTACTCAGCTGAGCACGTCGCGGACTCGGTCGCGTTCCGCCTGGAAGAGGTTCCAGAGGTGCTTCTCGTCGGCGTCCGGCAGGTTCTCGACGCGGCCGTAGTCGAACGGCGGCTGCGGGTCGTACTCCAGGAATGCCTGGCCCCGGCCGGCGGCCCGTTCGCCCCACAGGCTTGCCGCGACCACGAGCGCGGCGTCTATCCCGGCGCTGACGCCGGCGCTGGTGACGATCCGGCCGTCGACGACCCAGCGTCGCCGCTTGAAGCGTGCGCCGGACAGCGGCAGCTCGTCGGCGAACGCCCAGTAGGTGGTCGCCGCGCGGCCCCGCAGGATGCCGGCGGCGGCCATCAACAGCACGCCGGTGCAGACTCCGAACGTGATGCGGGTGTGCCGGTGCGCGGTGCGGATGTAGTTCAGGGTGGCGGGATCCTGCATGAGGATGCTGGGTTGGCCCGGCCCGGGCACGACGAGCACGTCGGGGCGGGGGAGGGTGTCGTAGGTGGCGGTCGGCGCCCACTGTAAGCCCGCACCGCCGGGGATCGGTGCCAGGTCCGGGCCGACGAAGTGCAGCCGGGCCGGTGGTCCGCCCGCGCGTCCGGTGGAGCCGAGGACGCTCAGCGGGCCGATCAGGTCGAGTGGGACGAGCCCGTCGAAGACCAGGAACGCGATGTCGAGCGGTTCCTCGTCGCCCGCCGACCGCGTGCGGGCGGCGGCCGGGGCGGCGCTGCCGATGGTGAGCCCGGCAGCGGCCAGCGCTGCGCCCATGGTCAACAGTTGGCGACGGTTCGGGTGGTCAGGCATGGGGTGCGCCTTTCTGGAATCGTTGGCGGTAGGTCGTCGGGGCCATTCCGAGGACCCGGTGGAAGGCCTGCCGCATGGTCTCGGCGCTGCGGAATCCGCACTGCTTGGCCACCACCTCGACGGTGTCGTCACCGGCTTCGAGGAGCTGTTGGGCGGCCTCGACCCGGATCTGTTGGACGTACTGGCCGGGCGTGGTGCCCAGTACCTCGATGAAGAGGCGGGACAGGTGGCGAGGGCTTATCGCCGCGCGGGCGGCCATCGCCTCCAGCGAGTGGTCGGCGTGTGGCTGTTCGACGACCGCGTCGAGCACCGCCCGCAGCGCCGGCTGGCGTGACGGTCGGGTACGGCCACGGACCGACAGTTGTGACTGTCCGGCCGGTCGCTGTAGGAAGACCACCAGCCACTGGGCGACCTGCCGGGCGAGTGCGCCGCCGTGGTCACGTTCGAGCAGGGCCAGCGCGAGGTCGATGCCGGCGGTTACCCCGGCGGCGGTGTAGACGTCGCCGTCCTGCACGTACATGCCGTCGGTCTCGACGGTGACCTGTGGGTACCGGTCGGCCAGTTCGCGGCACCGGGCCCAGTGGGTGGTCGCCCGTCGGCCGTCGAGCAGGCCGGCCTCGGCGAGTACGAACGCGCCGATGCACACCGAGGCGACGACGGTGCACCTGTCGCGGACTCGACGCACCGCCTGCGCCAGCGACACCAACGTGGTGCTGGTCGGAGCCGGGTCGCAGCCGGCGACCACCAGGAGGTGCACCGGATCGGTCACCGCGTCCAGGGCGGTGTCGACGCCGAGGTGGACACCCTCGCGGGTGTGGATCGGCTGACCGTCGGGCGACGCCAGGCGGACCCGGTAGTCGCCGCCGAACTTCGCGGCGAGCGCGAACACCTGCAACGGTCCGGCGACGTCGAGCAGTACGGCGTCGTCCGCCGCCACGATGACCACGTGCCGAGAGCCGTCAGCGGGCGAGGGCGAAGCTCTCATGCGTCGAGTATTCGAAGCAGATATCGATCACGGCAACGACGGCCGTCCCACGGATCCGGCCATGATGGTCCGGAACCGCAGCCGCTCTCCGAACGACCGTCAGGCGGATCGCTGCGCGCTGTCGCCGCTGCGGAGGTGGTCCAGTTCGGCGAGGTACATCGCCTGCATACGGTCGTAGTGCTGGACCAGCAGCTTGATCTCCTCGACGCGGTAGCCCTCGACGAGCTGTTCCACGCGGGCGGCGAACCGTTCGTACGGTCGCTCCAACTCGGCGATCCGCTCCGGACGCAGGGTGACGATGACCCGCCGTCGGTCTGCGGGATCGCGTTCGGCGGTGACGTAGCCGGCCTGCTGGAGCCGGCGGAGCATGCTGGTCACGGCCCCGGTGGTGAGGTTGGTCCGCTCGGCGACCTGACCTGCGGTGGCGGATTCGACGTCCGCCAGGTAGTCCAGGCACTCCAGGTCGCTCACGGTGAGGCCCAGCCGCTCCGCGATGGCGTACCGGAACACCGTGGCCAGGCGGGACGTCTCCCGCCCGGCACGCATGAGGTCGGCGATCGCGGACGCACGAGCCGGCTGGTGGGACATGCCGGCAATCATGCCTCCGGTACGGTCACCCGGTGCAGCCGAGGTAACACCCGGGTCAGGACCCAGTGTGGTGCGGCGGCGCTGCCGGTGAGCCGGCGCATCAATCGGCTGGCGGTGCCGACGGCGCGGAAGGCGTAGCGGACCATCTCGTCCTGGTAGCCGTCGATCGCCTCCTCCACCGGCGTGCCGTTCGTCCGGGCCTCGACAAGTTTGCGGCCCAGCAGGGCGGCGTCGCGGAGTGCGGTGTTGCCGCCGTGCGCGCCGAACGGCGGCATCGCGTGTACCGCGTCGCCCATCATCGTCGCCCGGGGCATCGCCCACCGGTGCGGGCGTCGGCCGGTGGCGAAGAGGTTGAGCACCGTGGCGTCCGGCTCGGCCGTGTCGACCAGCCGCCGGACGAGCGGGTGGAAGTCGGCGCTCATCCGGTCGACCAGCTGCCACAACGCCAGTAGGTTCCTGCGGATGCCGGTGGGCACCTCCTCCTGCCGGAGCAGCATCGCCCACATGACGTAGTCGTCGCCGGTGGGCGCGTAGCTGCCCGGGGCCAGCCGGGCGAACGCCGTCCGTGGGCTCTCGCCGAAGTGCATCGAGGTGAAGAAGAAGGCGCGTCCGGGCTGGTCGGCGATGGCCAGGACCCCGCTGGTACGCAGGGCGTCCGGGATGACGCTCGCGCCGTTGTGTCGAAGCGGTGACCGGCCGTAGATGCCGACCATAGGGGTGCTCGACGGCTCCGCGTCCGGCATGAGCTGCGCGCGTATCGCCGAGCCGACGCCGTCCGCGCCCACGACGACGGATGCCGTGGCGGCTGTGCCGTCGGAGAACCGTAGTCGCGGTCCTGCCTGGCCGTCGCTGTCCACCGCGACGGCGGCCTTGCCGTAGTGGATGCGTCCGTCCAGTCCGGATTGCAGGATCGACCGCAGGGTCAGCCGGTCGAGCTGCCGGGTCGCGTGCGGTTCGTCCTTGAAGGTGATGGTGAATGCGTCCCGCAGGCGGCTGTCGGTGAAGCGCATGTGCCCGCCGGGCTGGTCGCCGGTGGTCAGCGCCAGGCGGTACAACGGGCGGGGCAGGCTCTCCCGCAGCGCCTCAAGCCCGTGTTGGTCGAGGATGATCCGGTAGCCCTGTCGTCTGACGAAGGGCCCCGGGTCCCGTTCGTAGACGTGCACGTCGACGCCGGCGCGCGTCAGGTACTGGGCGAGGCAGAGGCCGGAGAGGCCAGCACCGGCGATCGCCACTGAGAAGTCGGTCGATATAGGCATGGAATTATCTTAACCGTTAAGATGATTTGGTGAAGGGTCGCCGGCACCTGGGGCGTTCGTTCCGCAACGGAGGGCTGTCGCACCAGGGCGCGGGTTGTGCCGAGCGGCACCGGCGGCCGGAGGATGAGGGGGGTGCGACCCGGATCGCAGTAGCGGCCGACTCCTACGGGGGAAGGAGTCGGCCGCGTCCGGTTACCACACCACACCACGGGCGTGGCCGCGACCCCGGCGCGTTATCGACCACGGGGTACGCGGAGGTGCCTCGACGGTCGTGAGGGTCGAGCGCGTACGTCACAGACATTGATCGGCGTTGTGGCCCCGGGCGATGGGGCCCGGGGCCACCGAATGCCAGATCGTGGGTCGGCGCAGGTGCAATGTGCGGCGGTGTCGGCCCGGTCGTCTTTCGTCGCCGGTGGCATCCCGGGTCGGGACGCGTATCCAACGCGATTCGCACATCCCCCGATCTGCGACCCCGCCACGCCTGGCGATTGTTACCCGACCGTAATATCGTCTCGGCCCCTGCGGGAGGACGGGCGCGGCCATGCCGTCACTATGGTTGTCCAGTGTGGCGTCGCGGCCACTGAAGTGGTCGGGCTCCGCTAGTGAAGCACGGTCGATCTGCTCCTGCAACTATTGTGGAGCAGGTATCCGGGTTCACCACGATTGTGGCGCTCTGGGATGGGAGGGCGGTCATGGGGGACGGTGGCGAGGACGTGGGAAAACCGTCCTTCGCGGCGAGACTCAGGCATCTGCTGGATACCCACGTCAAGCCTGGCACCGACGAGCCCTACTCGCCGGACGAGGTCGCCAAGGGGACGGGACTGTCGACCAGCTACGTGAACTATCTGCTCAGCGGCGCGAGAGACAACCCCTCACGGTCGGCGATCCAGCAACTGGCGAACTTCTTCCGGGTGCAGCCGAACTACTTCTTCGACGCCGTGGCCGACGCCGACTCCGGCGAGATCGAGGTTGATCCCGACCTGGAGACCATCACGGTGCTGGCCCGCCGGCTGCCGCCGGGAGTTCCGCGCGCCAGTCTGCGCAGGATCGTCGAGCAGGTCGCCGCGCTGGAGGCGCGTAACAAGTCGGCGCGGCGAGACCGGCCGACGCAGTAGCTACCGAAGCAGCAGGAAGATCGGCACCGCCACGACGAGACCGGCCACGGTGCCGGCGATCACCTGACCGACGGTGTGGTCGCGAAGCACGACGCGCGACCAACCCACGAGGACGACTGCGGGAGCGGCGAGGAGCAGCTTCGCTCCGAAGACGATGACCAGGACGGCGCCCGATCCGGCGGCGACCGCCGCGTGAATGCTCAGTTTCCACACCAGGTTCACCAAGGTCACGGCGAGGCCCAGGCCGAACATCACGACGACCATCGCGATGACCGGCCGGGGCGCCCGGAAGCCGATCAGCAGAGCCAGACCGACCAGTACGGAGACGAGCCCGTACACCAGGGGTGTGCGCCGCTGCTCGCGTACCCGGATGTGATGGTCGCTGAGTCGCCCCCGGCGGACCCCCCACCAGATGAGGCTGTTGGGGATCACCGAGCAGAACAGCGCACCGACCAGCGCCCAGCCGAGACCCGGCCCGACGGCCGGCGCGGTGGTGTGCAGCGCGACGACGACCGGCATGACTGCGGCCAGGAGCGCCGGCGCGAAAACCTCGGTGACGACCCGAGCGAGTCGTGGGGACACGCGGCGGCTGGGGGATTCCTGGACGTCGAGCACCCCTCGAATTCTGCATCAACCGCTTACGATCCCGATGTAGCGACGCCGGTAGCGGGGAACTGCCGGTTTTTTGCCGGTGACACCTCCTGCCGCAGGTCACCCGTGTGCCAGCCGAGGCTGCCTCCGGCACCTGCCGCCCGCCCCCGCCGCGAGCAGTCCTCGCCGACTCCTGTGGGTGCCCCGGCTTGACTATGCTGCCTGTCTGCGAGCGCCACTATCGTGGCTGATACGAGCGCTGACGGCCGGACCCTGACCCTTGTGGTCGGAGTGACGCACGAGCGGGAGGCGTCTCGGGCACTGCCCGCAGAAGGGTGATGACGCGATGTGGCACCAGAAGCGCCGCGCTCGAAGGTTGCTGCGTCGGCTTGATATCGCCCTGCCGGTGCCGTTGACCGTTCCGGCGTTGGCATCCGCGATCGAACAGCAACGTGGCCGCCCCATCCGGTTCGTCGCGATGACCGTCGACGAGCCAGCCGGACCGTGCGGACTGTGGGTGGCGACGGCCGAGACGGACTACGTGCTCTACAACCGCGACTCGTCGCCGGTGCTACAGGTCCAGACGACGTTGCACGAGCTGATGCACATCGCGCTGAAGCACACCGGCGCGGCGGTCGTCGACGGTCCGGCGCAACCGGCCGAGCGCGAGGACGCCGATCGGGCGGTGAGCATCCTCGCCCGGTCGGCATCGTCCTTCGATCAGCAGCAGGAGATGGACGCCGAACTGTTGGCCACCTATCTGGGGGCGCGGCTTGACAAGGTGGGCCAGGTCGGGGCCTTCGAGAACCTGCACGAGCACACCGCCGCAGTGATGTACCGCATCGCGGCGACGCTGACCGACTAGACAGGAGCAGCAGGTGCTGGTGGCCATCGGCCATGTCGTCGCCGCGCTCGTGGCCGCGGTGGCTCTCGTCGTCAAGCTGGGTGCGCTGGTCCGCGACCCGAGGGACCAGAAGATCTGGGCGAGTGTGGGCATCTGTCTGGGCTGCGGTCTCGCCGTCACGCTCGGCTGGGCACCGGTCTACAGCTTCATCGACCAGGTCACCGGCGTACCGAATCTGGCGAAGCTCGCCGAGCACGGCTCGGCACTGCTGACGGCGACCGCCATCCAGTTCCTCTTTCTGCACCTCGGCGACCCAGAGCGGGCGCGGCGGCAGATCCGTCGGCGGCTGGCCCTGCTGGTCGTCGTGTTCGCGGTGATGGCCACGATGTTCTGGGCGGCGGACTTCCCGGCCTCCGAGCCGCTGCACTTCGCCGAGCGGTACGGGGACCTACCCGAGGTCGGCGTCTACATGCTGGCCTTCCTGCTGTACCTCGCCGTGTCGGTGGCCGACATCCTGCGCATGTCCCTCGGCTATGCCAGATATGCCGGCACCCGGCTGAAGGTGGTGATGCGCCTGCTCAGCGGCGGAGCCGGGTTCGGCGGTGCCTACGTCGGGCACAAGGCGTTCTTCATCGCTCTCGCGTTGTCCGGCGTACGGGCACCATGGCCGGAACCCGCCGCCTCGCAGACCCTGGTCGCCCTGTCGGTGTCGTTGACCTGTTCGAGCTTCGTGCTGGCCACGGTGTGGAAGGCCGTCGACAGCCTGCGCGCCTGGCCCCGTCGGAGTGAGGCGTACCGCCAGCTGCACGCCCTGTGGTTCCTGCTGTATCAGGCATCCCCGACCATCGCGCTGCATCCGCCTCGTCGACCTGAACGCGCCCGTGGTGCGACGTGGGGTCTGGGACAGCGGCTCTACCGACGATGCGTCGAGATCGGTGACGGATTGCAGGCCATCGGCAAACTCGATCCGAGCGTGCAGGCGGCGGCCCGGCGCCGCGCGATCGAGGCGGGCTGGGAGAAGGAACGAGCGACGGCGGCCGGCGAGGCGGCGGCCATCCTCGCCGCGGTACATCGCCAGCGGCAGGGGCAACTCGTCAGCCACGAGCAGGATCCCTCGCTGGAACAACGGCCACCGATGATCGAGCGCATGGACGTGGACGCCGATGCGCGACGGCTCGGGATGATCTCGGCGGCGCTGCGTGAACCCTTCGTGGGACAGGTGGTAGCCGAAGCCGTCGACGTCACGCCCAAGGGTTGACCGACTCACGTGGTGCCAGGCACCGATGCGTCCAAACGGGAGGATCCGTCCCGGACTGACACAGGTGTGGCTGTCGCCGCAAGGTTGAGTGACGAAGGTGGTCACCCATTGCGAGATCGCCTTCACGAATTGCACACTGAGCCCTGACTAAGCCCTGGAAGTTGTGCTCTCGGCAACTTTCAGGGCGAGGCTTTGGGAGGAGGCCAACGGTGACGCCGAAGGTAGGGACAGTCAGCAAACCCGTGACGGTGCCGGCTTGGCAAGCCCTGCCGAGCTTCCTCCGAAACGCACACCAGTCCCTGGTGGACGCCGGTAACGCCGCCGGCGGCGCGGTGGTGCGCCTGGGGCTCGGAGTCTCCCGCCCCTACCTGGTGACCGATCCGGAGCATGTGCACCAGGTGCTCCAGGAGCGGGCCGCGAACTACCCCCGGGGCGATGACACCGCACTGTGGCGATCTGTCCGCAAACTGGTCGGCGACGGGATCCTCGCCGAGGGCGACACCTGGTTGGCGTCCCGCCGGACGCTCGCCCCGCTGTTCCGGCGGGGCCGCCTTGACGCACTGGTGGACCCGATGGCGCAAGCCATCGACGAGGCGACCAGCCGGCTGGAGGAGGCGGCGGCAGCGGGCAGCGTCGTCGACATCGGCAGCGAGCTGGCACGCCTTGTCTGCGCCGCCATCATGCGGGTGTTCTTCGACTCGCGGGTCTCGGTCGACGAAGCGTTGCGCATCATGGAGGCACAGGAGGCCATCGTCACCGCCATGGCGTCACGCCTGTTGGCCCCGTTCGCGCCGTGGTGGGTCCCGATGCCGGGCGACCGTCGCTTCCATCGCTCCGTGCAGGCCATCGACGACATCCTGCTCCCAGTGCTGCGCGCCGCGGTACGTGAGCCCGGCGACGGTGACGACGTGCTGTCGACCCTGGCACGCGCCCAGCGCGACGGTCAACCGTTGTCCGAACGCCAGATGCGCGACGACCTGGTGTCGATGGTGGCCGTCACCACGGAGACCAGCTATGTCGTGCTGACCTGGCTCTGGCCGGTCCTCGCCAACCACCCCGACGTCGCGGACCGGCTGTACGCAGAAGTCGACGAGGTGGTCGGGGCGGGGCCGGTACGCGCAGAGCAGCTGCCCCAGCTCACCTACACGCAGATGGTGCTCAACGAACTACTGCGGCTGTACCCCGCAGGCTGGATCGTCCCCCGGCGGGCGGTGGCCGCCGACGTGCTGGGGGGCGTACGGATACGACCGGGCGCGACGGTGATCATCTCTCCGTACGCCACTCAGCGGATGACGGCTTACTGGGGTGAGGCCGCCGAATCCTTCGACCCGGAGCGCTTCGCCCCGGGCCGGGCCGAGGCGGAGAAGGACCGTCGCCGCGCCTACTTCCCGTTCGGCCTCGGCATGCATCGATGCCTCGGGGAGCACCTGTTCAACGTGGAGGCCCTCTTGATCGTGGCGACCCTGGTCAGCAAGTTCCGGGTCACCCTCACCGACCGCACAGTGCCCACGCCACGGGTCGCCGCGTCGTTGCGTCCAGGGCGGCGAGTCGAACTGACCCTGTCCCGTCGCGAGCACTCTGTCGCCGGTAGGAGCCTCTGATGTCCACGGAACCCCTGGCCGCCACGTTCGAGCGCACCGCCGAACAGGGACGCATCTGTTCCGTGGCCACGCGCGGTCATCGCGACCTGCAGGAGCGGGTCGCCAGTTATCCGGCCCTGTTTCCGGACCCGCCCGTCGACGGGGCGATGCTGAGCGCGCTGGCGATGTCCACCGCGTTCATCGCTCCATGGTGCACCGCCGCCGAGCTACGAACGGCGAACCGTACATCGCTGTGGGTGACCGCTGAGGACTGGCGGATCGACTCGGAGATCATTTCGCTGGAGGAGGCCACGGCTACCGTCGCCGCCTGTCTCGCCGTGGCGGAGGGCGGCGCGCCCGCAGCCGATGACCAACTCACGCAGTTCCTGGCCGATATCCGCGACGACCTGACGGCCACGCCCGGGTTCGCCCGCCTGGGGCACCTGTGGCGAGACGAGTTGCGCCGGATGCTCGACGCGGAGCTGCGGGAGTGGCAGTGGAGAGCGAACAGCGCGAGCGGAACCGCTCTGCCGTCCGCCGATGAGTACCTGGCCAACGCCGCCGGATACGGCGCTACCTGGGTCAACATCTCGCACTGGATCGCCACCGACGCGGTGGAGACGGAGGAGCAGCTGGCCGCGCTGGCCACCGCCAGCTACGCGGTGGAGAAGGTGCTGCGGCTGGTCAACGACCTGGCCAGCTACAAGCGGGACGTCAAGGGCGGCGACCTGAACATCCTGATGCTGGGCCTTGACGAGGAGCAGGTGCGCAAGCAGGCGGTGGATCAGGCCGACCAGTGCCAGAAACTGCTCGATCCGTTGACCAGGGTCAGCCCGAGGCAGGTGGCCTACCTTCGGCGCGTACTCGATTTCACGGTCGGCTTCTATCACGGCACCGACTTCTGGGGGGTCCGGTGACATCGGCCCACCCTCGGGCGGCGACCATCGGAGGGGTGCGGCCGGGTACGGGGTCTCGGGCCCGGCAACCGAGTGTGTTCGCGTGACCACCGACGCCGAGCTGGTCTGCCTGTCGGCCGGCGGCTGAGGCGAGTCGATCACCAGCCCGACGCGGCACCGGGAAGCCGTTGACCTCCCCTTCTGAACGAGCTTTAGGTTTGCCGGTCGCATTCCGCGATCGAACTGCCCAAGAACCACTGTCCACTATGGATATAACTCATAGTTACGACCTTGAGTCGATAGTCAGACAACTGCTAGCGTGCGTCGGTCTGCCTACACCGGCGGCTTGGTCGGCATGCCCCTGTCGACAAGTTTCTTCTGCTCGGCATGGACGGTTCAATGCGGTCTCGCAGCGCCAATCTGCGCACAAAGGTCATCGCGCTTCTCGCCTCTCTCGTTGCCCTTTGGGCATTCGCTGCCTGGGTCACCTTACGAGAGGGTGTGAACCTCCTTGGTGTGCAAGCGGTGGACAGTCAGATCGTCTCTCCGAGCGAGCCGCTGTTGTTGGATCTCCAGGTCGAGCGACGTCGCACCGTGGCTTACCTCGGTGATCCCACCGCCGAGCGGAAGGGCGCACTCGATGACGCCCGCGCGGCTGTCGACGAGAACGCCAAAGTCTTCATGTCGAGCGCACGCGGCCGGCTGGCCCGCCTGGCGGCGGATCGTGAGGCCGAACAACGCGTCGACGAGACCATTGCCGAACTCGATCGCCTGAAGAACGTCCGCGAGTCCGTGGACAGTCGGTCGATCGACCGGGCGAGCACCATCACCACCTACAGCTCGCTCGTCGAATCGCTGTTCGCGATCTACGACGTCGTCGGCACGCTCGATGACACCGAGATCCAGCAGGACACTCGGAACCTGATCGAGCTGTACCGTCTCCGCGAGATCATCTCGCAGGAGGACGCGCTGCTCACCGGAGCGCTGGCCACCAGCCGGATCACCGCTGGTGAGCAGTACCGATTCACCGAGCTGGTCATCTCGCAGCGCTTCGTCGCCGGGCGCACCAAGCTCAACGACGCCGATCAGCGAGCCTTCAACCAGGTCGTCAACGGCGATGCGTTCCGGAGTCTGCGGCAGCTCGAGGACCGGATCATCAACGCCAGGACGTCGGCCCGCCCGCCCGTCACCGTCGAGGAATGGGACGAGGTCGCCGACAACGCGTTGACCCATCTACAGGAGATGGTCCTCGACAGCGGTGACAACGTGGTGCAGCGCGCCGCCCCGGTCGCGGTCGGCGTGATCGTACGGTTGGTCCTGGCCGCCGGTCTGGGTCTGCTCGCGGTCATCGCGTCGATCGTCGTCTCGATCACCACCGCGCGAGCGCTCGTCGCCCAACTTCAGCGGCTGCGCGACGCGGCCCATCAGCTCGCCGACGAACGACTTCCGGCAGTGGTCGAGCGCCTCCAGCGCGGTGAGAAGGTGGACGTCGCGGCGGAGGCGCCACCCCTCGACTTCGGCTCCGACGAGATCGGGCAGGTCGGCCAGGCATTCAACGCCGTCCAGGAGACGGCTGTCCGCACGGCGGTCGAGCAGGCGGAACTGCGTCGAAACGTACGCGATGTGTTCTTGAACCTGGCCCGGCGCACCCAGGCCCTCGTCCACCGCCAGGTGACCCTCCTCGACGAGATGGAGCGCCGACAGGAGGATGCCGACGAGCTCGAAGACCTCTTCCGCGTCGACCACCTCGCCACCCGGATGCGGCGTAACGCCGAGAACCTGATCGTTCTCTCCGGCGCGACGCCCGGCCGTGGCTGGCGTCGGAACGTGCCGATGGTCGACGTCGCGCGTGCCGCCGTGCAGGAGGTGGAGGACTACACCCGGGTGAAGGTCATGCCGTTCGGGTCGGTCGCGCTCGTCGGCCGGGCCGCCGGTGACATCATCCACCTCCTCGCCGAACTGATCGAGAACGCCCTGACCTTCTCGCCGAAGAGCACCCCGGTCGAGGTGCGGGGGCAACTCGTCGCCAACGGCTTCGCCATCGAGATCGAGGACCGGGGTCTCGGCATGGCCGAGGACGACCTGGACGCCGCGAACGCCGGTCTCGCCACCGCTGTCGAGTTCAACCTCGCCGACGTCAAGAAGCTGGGGTTGTTCGTCGTCAGTCGGCTGGCCGCCAAACACCACATCGCGGTGCGGCTGAAGCCTTCTCCGTACGGCGGAACGACCGCGGTTGTGCTCATCCCCAAGGATCTGGTCACGACCGCCGATCCGATCGTCGCCACGTCAGCGCCGGCAGCGGACGCTGCCAAGGAGGCAGCTGCCGCCGGTGACGCCCAGCGCGCCTCCACCACACGACAGACGTCTGTCGCCCTCGCCGAGCCCGCACCCGTGCACGGCGAGACGGTGGAGCTGCCGGCGGTGCGTCCACTGCGTGCCGCCGCCGACGCCGCCGCCGTCGTCGAGGGGCCGGACACGAGCGTGCCCAGCGCGCCGCAGCGGCCGGCACCTTCGACCACCCGCGTCGAGCACACCGAGCACGGGCTACCCATGCGGGTTCGCCAGGCCAACATCGCACGACAACTGCGCGACACGTCGCCGGGCCAGACGACGGCACCGGACGACGACGAGGCGGTCCGGTCCCCGGACGACATCCGCAGGATGATGGCCTCTTATCAATCTGGCACCCGCCGTGGGCGCGATGACGCCGCCCGTCTCGTCAACGCCGACGACCAGCAGGAACCCCACGCCGCCGCCGACGAAACGGTTGCGGTCGAAACTGACCGGTGAGAAAGAGGAACGGGCAAGTGCAGCAGAATTCCGCGGGCGATTTGGCCTGGCTGCTCGACGACCTGGTCGGGCGTGTGAAACAGGCCGAGCATGCCATCGTGCTCTCCGCCGACGGCCTGCTCATGGCCTCCTCCGCCCAGCTCAGCCGGGACGACGCGGAGCATCTCGCCGCGATGGCCTCGGGCATCCAGAGCCTCGCGAAGGGCGCCAGTAAGCGGTTCGGTGGTGGGCCCGTTCAACAGACCATCATCGAGATGAAGTCGTCGTTCCTGTTCGTCACCGCGGCCGGCAGCAACGCATGCCTGGCCGTCCTCGCGGCTGAAGACACCGACGTCGGACTTGTCGCATACGAGATGGCGATGGTCGTTGCCCGAGCCGGCAAGTTCCTCGCCTCTCCGACCCGGCCGAGTCAGCACACCAACAACTAGGGGCCGCCATGACGATGCCCGACGAAGAACCGGTCTGGTTAGACGATGCAGCCGGGCCGGTTGTCCGGCCGTACGCCGTTACCGGCGGGCGGGCGAAGCCAGCCAACAGCTTCAACGTGGTCGCCATTGTCCTGGCGACCCGATCGGCCCCGCCCTCCGAAGTGGGCATTGCACCAGAGCAGGCGAAGATCATCCACCTCTGTCAGCGTCCGCTTGCGCTCGCGGAAGTGGCCGCACACCTCAGCCTGCCCCTCGGCACCATCCGCGTGCTGCTTGACGGACTGATCGCTCAGGGATTCGTCCAGGTCAACGAACCTCGCCAAGCCGCCACCCTTCCCGACGACAGCGTATTCGAGGCGCTCATCAATGGACTACGTCAACTCTGAGCGGACGGGTCAGGCGACCCTCCCCACCGCCATCAAAATCCTCATCGCGGGTGGCTTCGGCGTAGGCAAGACCACCCTCGTGGGATCCGTCAGCGAGACCAAACCGCTGCGGACCGAGGAGGTCCTCTCCGAGCAGGGAGTGGGCGTCGACGACATCTCCGGTGTGGAGGCGAAGTCGACGACGACCGTGGCGATGGACTTCGGCCGGATCACCATCAGCGAGCAACTCGTCCTTTACCTGTTCGGCACCCCGGGCCAGGACCGCTTCTGGTTCGTCTGGGACGAACTCACCATCGGTGCCCTGGGTGCCGTGGTCCTGGCGGACACCCGACGGCTGGCCGACTGCTTCCCATCCGTCGACTACTTCGAGCGGGCGAGGCTGCCGTTCATCGTGGCTGTCAACTGCTTCGAGAATGCCCGCCGCTACAGCCTCGACGAGGTGCGACTGGCCCTGGACCTCGACCCGGACGTGCCGGTCATGCTCTGTGACGCGCGGCAGCGGCAGTCGTCCAAGGAGGTCCTCGTCGCGCTCATCGAGCACGTGAAGAGGCAGGGGCGAACCCGACGGCCCGAACCGGTGGGCAACTAGCCGGATCGCTACATCTCCGACTCCACCCGTTTTTGTCCTGAATGTGGGCGTATGCTAGCTATCGCCCGCGTTCATCCGTAGAACGGTGATGGAACTGGTCGGATGATGAGCCTGCTGGAGTCGCTGCTCGGCATCGGTGCGGACGAACTCGGTCCCGGTCACATGGCACTGAGGGCGGTGCTGACCTTCATCGTGTCGGTGGTGATCGTCCGCGTCGGGCACAAGCGGCTGTTCGGTAAGGCCACCGCGTTCGATCTCGTCGTCGCGGTCATGTTCGGCTCGATCATGAGCCGGGCCATCACGAACACGCTGAACCCCTTCTCGGTCTGGCTGGCCGGTTTCGTGCTCATCCTGCTCCACCGGTTGATCGCAACGCTCTCCTGCCACCTCAGGTGGTTCGGGCCGTTGGTCAAGGGCAGTCCGATCCTGCTCGTCGAGGACGGGCAGCTCCGTCCCGGGATGCGAAAGAGCCACATCTCCCGGGCGGATCTGGACGAGGCCCTGCGTGAGTCCGGCAGCGAGGCCGACCTGTCCCGGGTGCGGCTCGCCCATCTCGAACGCGACGGCACGATCAGCGTAGTTCCCCGCCGCGGTGAGTAGCGCTTCCCGGATGCGACGTTTGATGCCTCGGCGAACAGGTATGCGAGGGGCATGGCGACGTCCGAAGGGGCAGCGGTCGCCGGGGGGTCGGGTCGTGGCCGCCCGGCCGAGCCGCCCAACATCCTGTTCATCCTGGCCGATGACCTGGGTTGGGCCGATCTGGGTTGCTACGGCTCTTCGACTATCCGTACGCCCCATCTCGATCGACTCGCCGAGGCGGGCATCCGGTTCCGCCACGGTTACGCCTGCTCGCCGTGGTGTTCGTCGACCCGCATCGGGCTCTACACCGGGCGGTACCCCTCCCGACTGCCGGCGGGTCTGGAGGAACCGCTGACCTCGCACACGGAGGAGAACGGAATCCCGGCCGACCATCCGACCCTGTCGTCGTTGCTGCTGGCCGCCGGTTACCAGACGGCCATGTTCGGCAAGTGGCACTGCGGGTGGCTGCCCTGGTACAGCCCACTGCGGATCGGCTTCCAGACCTTCTACGGCAACTTCGACGGTGCGATCGACTACTTCGAGCACATCAACACCATCGGCGAGGCCGACCTGTACGAGGGTGAGACCTCGGTGGAGGAGGTCGGCTACTACACGTCGCTGATCTCCGACCGTGCGGCCGAGTTCGTCGCCGCCGACCACGACGGCCCGTTCTACGTGCAGCTCAACTACACCGCGCCACACTGGCCCTGGGAGGGGCGCGGTGACCATGAGATCGGCAAGGAGATCCGGCGCAGGTTCAGCCAGCAGCCGGTGCCCACCCCGTTGATCCATTCCGACGGAGGTTCCCTGGCGAAGTACGGCGAGATCGTCGAAGAAATGGACTCCGCCATCGGCAGGGTGCTCGCCGCACTGGCCGACGCCGGCCGGGCGGACAACACCATAGTCGTCTTCACCTCCGACAACGGCGGTGAGCGATGGTCGAAGAACTGGCCGCTCGTGGGTGAGAAGGGTGACCTGGCCGAAGGCGGCATCCGGGTGCCGCTGATCCTGCGGTGGCCGGCGGCCGTGGCCGCCGGCCAGACCACCGACGAACCCGTCGACACCCTCGACCTGACCGCGACACTGATCAACGCCGGTGGAACCGGCCCGGACGACCGCTACCCGCTCGACGGGGTGAGCCTGTTGCCGTGGCTCGTCGACGGCGCAGCCTTCCCCGAGCACGACCTCTTCTGGCGTACCTCCAGCCAGGGGGCGTTGCGCAGCGGGCGTTACAAGTACCTGTACGACCGGCGCGAGCGGTCGGTGCTGGGCAACTGGCCGCGCCGCGACGGCCCCTTCCACCTGATGTACGACCTGGCGGTCGAGAGTCGGGAGCAGGCGGACATCGCCCGTCACCATCCCGAGAAGCTGGCCGAGATGCGCGCGACCTGGGAGCGGATCGACGCCGAGTTGTTGCCCTATCCACCGGATCATCCGGGCTTGCCGCAGCCGTCGAAGACGAGGGCCGCCGCCAGCGAGCCGGACTGACGATGCGGGTGACGTGACGATGCTGTCAGATCTTCTCAGCGCGGTGGCGAACCTCGCGGTTCCGTTCTTCGCCGTGACCTCGATGCTTTCCGTCGGGTTCGCCTACTCGGCCAGGCAGATCCTCGCCCCGCTGCGTGATGTGCGGGCGTTGCTGCGGGCCCTGCTGGCCAACTTCGTGCTGGTTCCTCTGTTCACAGTCGGCATCCTCCGGCTCTGGCCCATCGACCGACCGCTGGAGGCCGGACTGCTCCTGGTCGCACTGTCCGCCGGCGCACCGTTCCTGATCAAGCTGACGGCGGCAGCCAGGGCCGAGGTGGCACTCAGTGCAACCTTGCTGGTGCTGCTACTGCCCGTCACCGTGCTGTACGCGCCGATCGTCGTACCCCGGGTGCTGCCGGAGGCCGAGGTCTCCGTGGTCGCACTCGCCACGCCGCTGGTGCTGGCCATGCTTCTGCCGCTCGCCATCGCCCTTCTGATCAACAGTCGCTGGCCGGAGCGGGCCCGACGGTGGGCGGCACTGACCCGCCGCCTCTCCACCGCCGCGCTGGTGGTGCTCGTCGTCGCCACCACGCTGGCCAACATTCCGACGATCATCGAACTGTTCGTCGAGGGCGCGATCGGGCCACCGCTGCTGATGATCGCCGGAGCCTTCGTGATCGGCTACCTGCTCGGCGGCAAGGACCGCGATGTCCGCGAAGTGCTCGGGCTCGGCACCGCGCAACGCAACATCTCGGCGGCGACGGTGATGGCGACACAGGGCTTCGGCAACAGCGCGCTGGTCATGGTGATCGTGACGTCGCTTGCCGGCTTCGCCCTGCTCTTTCCTGTCGCGGCGGTGCTCCGCAGACGGCCCACGAACGCGAGCAAGCGCAGGGCCGCCGATGCCGGCACAACCAGGAATGCCCGCGGCGCCGGCTGAGAGCGGCCGGCGCCGCACGGACGAGCGGGCCCGTCGGCGACGCCGGGCCCGCTCGGTTCAATCCGCTGGATCGGTCAGCTCATGCCCGGATCCGGAACTGTTGGTTGGTTTGTCCGTGGCAGTCGTAGAGCTGGATCTGGGCTCCGTTGTTGGTGCTCCAGACGTCGAGGCAGCGGTTGGATTGGACGCCGCTGATGGTGCCGTTGGAGTTGAGGTTCCACTGTTGGTTGGTTTGTCCGTGGCAGTTGTAGATCTGGACGGCGGCGCCGTTGCCGGAGCCGGCGGCGTCGAGGCACATGTCGCCGTAGACGCGGAGTTGTTTGGTGGTGCTGTTGTAGGTCCAGGTTTGGTTGGCTTGCCCGTGGCAGTCGTAGAGCTGGACGCGGGTGCCGTTGTTGCGGGAGGAGTTGGGTACGTCGATGCACCGGTTGGACTGGGTGCCGACGATCTGGCCGGTTGATCCGGAGGGCGGCGGCGTGGTCGGGTCGGTGCTCGGTGGCGGCGTGGTCGGGTCGGTGCTCGGCGGCGGCGAGGTGGGCGGCGGAGTCGTCGGCGTGGTCGGCTGGTCCAAGCCGAAGAACTGGATGGCGACCCGCGCCATGCCGCTGGACGGCAGGCTGTGCCCGGCGCCCTGGATGGCGTACGCCTCAACCTGGGTGCCGAAGCGGCGGCGGTTCCAGCTGGGCTGCGGGGTGTCGGTGGACGTCGGGTTCTGGCTCAACCCGTGCACGTTGGTCCACTGCTTGACCGACTCCTCCAGCAGCGAGTAGGGCACGAGGGTGTCGTTGGTGCCGTGCCACAGCTGGATCGGCGGGCGCGGGCCGGTGTAACCGGGGTACGCCCCCCGAACCGCGTCGCCCCACTGCTGGGGGGTCCGGTTCATCGTGCCGTTGGTGCAGGGGCCGCCGGGCGGGTAGGCCGCCGCGTTGGCGAAGCAGTTGAAGGGCACACCCATGAAGGACGCACCGGCCTTGAACAGGTCGGGGTAGACCGCGAGCATGTGCTGGGTCATCATGCCGCCGGAGGAACTGCCGGTGGCGTAGACCCGGTTGATGTCACCGCCGTACTGCGTCCGTGCGTAGTTGACCATCGACTCGATGGAGACCGGGTCGCTGCCACCCCCACGGCGCTTGGACGCCTCCGACCAGGTGTCGAAGCACTTGCCGAACCCGGCCTCCTGCATGGCGCTGGGGTAGATCACGATGAACCCGTACTGATTCGACAGCGAGGCGAACTCGCTGCCCGAGTAGAAGGCCGGCCCGGATCCACCACAGCCGTGCATGGCGACCACGATGGCCGGGTTGGCGGGACGGTTGTCCGGCACGTAGATGTGCATCCTCATGCCGCCCGGGTTGTTGCCGAAGTTGGTCACCTCGACCAGCGACGCGGCGGACGCCGGTGATGACAGGGCGACAAGACCCACGGTGAGGAGCAGGAAGCTGGCCAATCCAGCCAGCGCCGCCCTGGTTCGTTTCATGGCACCTCCATCGATGTTAACTAATGTAAACACTAGACATATCTCTGACGACCGTCAATGAAGCGCCTAATGTTTCGACACCGTGGGTCCGGCAGGCGGGACGCTGGAGCACCGTCCTGCGGTGGTCGGGGCTGCGTGGTCGGCCCGCGACCGGCAGCCCCGCCGGTGTTCGTACGAGGTCTGGACAAGCAGGGGCGGGCCCGGCATGATGCCGAGCCCGCCCGTTTCGATCCGCTCTGTCAGGTGCAGCCCTGCGCGTACCCGACCAGGATGCGTCGGGTCGGTCAGGTCAGGACCGGATGCGGAACTGTTGGTTGGTTTGTCCGTGGCAGTCGTAGAGCTGGATCTGGGCTCCGTTGTTGGTGCTCCAGACGTCGAGGCAGCGGTTGGATTGGACGCCGCTGATGGTGCCGTTGGAGTTGAGGTTCCACTGTTGGTTGGTTTGTCCGTGGCAGTTGTAGATCTGGACGGCGGCGCCGTTGCCGGAGCCGGCGGCGTCGAGGCACATGTCGCCGTAGACGCGGAGTTGTTTGGTGGTGCTGTTGTAGGTCCAGGTTTGGTTGGCTTGCCCGTGGCAGTCGTAGAGCTGGACGCGGGTGCCGTTGTTGCGGGAGGAGTTGGGTACGTCGATGCACCGGTTGGACTGGGTGCCGACGATCTGGCCGGTTGATCCGGAGGGCGGCGGCGTGGTCGGGTCGGTGCTCGGCGGCGGGCTGGTCGGGTCACCGGTCGGCGGCGGAGTCGTCGGCGGCGTGGGCAGCAACGGACAGGTGCTGCGGTAGGTGACGACGCCGCTGTTGTCCATCAGCGGGCAGAGGAACTGGCTGTACCGGGTGTCGTTGTCGACGAACATCTTCAGGAACGGCAGCATGGTCCGGATCAACACCGGGTTCGACCGGCCGACCATGAATCCGTGATCCCCGCCGGCAACCTCCAGGTAGACGCTCTCCGTCGAGGCCGGAAGGCTGTTGTACAGGTCGAGGGCGTAGGACGGGGTGACCACCGTGTCCGCCTGCCCGGAGATGACCATCGTGGGCACCTGGTTGCTGGCCAGGTTCGACGACGGCGAGAACGGCGTGATGCCGACGACGGCCTTCAACGACGAGCGACGCATGGCTGCGCTCAGCGCCCCACCGCCGCCCATGGAGTGACCGGAAACGGCCAACCGGCTCGGGTCGATCCGGTCGCGAACCGGGCTCTGCTGCGTCAGGTAGTCCAACGCGGCGAGCAACTGGGTGCCTCGGGCCGTGTCGAAGTCGTTGGTGCTGTTGGTCTCGATGCCGATCACGACGAAGCCGTGCGACGCCAGCCACGGCCCCATCCAGGCCAACTCGACGGAGAACAGCGCGGTGTAACCCGGCGAGATCGCGATGGCGCCGAAGGTGCCCTGGCTGGTGTCGGTCGGGTAGTAGATCCTGCCGCCGTTGAAGCCGTGCCCCGACGGGACACTGACCGACGTGTTGGCGAAGGGGCCGCGCTCGGTGGCGACGCTGGTCCGGGTCGGGTCCGGGCCCCGCTCGTACGGGTTGTCGGCGGCTGACGCCGAACTGGTCGCCACGGTCATGGTGAACAGACCGACGGCGGCTGCGATCCCGGCCGTGGCGAGCTTGAACAGCCGTCCGCGGACTTTGGCGGGCACCCGGTCAGCGGGGGCCTCCCCCGAGGGCGGGGGGTGATGTGCGTTGACTCGCACTGTCGGTACCTCCTGGTGGTGATGGTGGTGGGTGGTGCGGGATGGGCGGGCTCGGTGTGTACCGAGCCCGCCCGCACCGGCTGTGCCCGAGCCGGATCAGTGCCGTGTCAGCGTTGGAGGGTGAGGATTCCGGGGCGGTAGGGCAGGAGGCCGTAGTCGCCGCCGGAGTTGGGGGAGCGTCC
>NZ_VCJO01000028.1 GCF_009712475.1 Micromonospora sp. CP22 | reverse complement strand
TGGCCCTGATCTTCTTCCCTCGACAAGAAGAATGATCAACCAAGGGCTGCGGCCATGATCAGCCAGGGTCGATACAAGCCGACCCCAGGTTAAAGATCAAGTTAGCATCCGCCCGGCGCACTTTCGGGGGACAGCCGGGGCCGGCCCGCTCGACCACGCGACGTTTCCGGAACGTTTCCGGAAGTTGTTGACAGCACGGTCGGCGGGTATCGAGACTGACCCTCCAGTGACATGCATCTGCGTCGATTGGTGACGTCGAGCATCAAGGAGGGCCCGTGAACAGCGACCTGACGCGGCGCAGGAGATTAGCCCGGACAGCTCTGCCAGCGGCGGCGTTGTTGCTGATTGGCAGCGCCGTGGCAGTCCAGTCGAGCGCCCCGGCCGCCGCGGCCGAGACCACGCTGCGGGCCGCAGCCGCCAACGCCGGGCTGTTCTTCGGCGTCGCGGCCTCCCCCAACCGGCTCTACCCGATCGTCGGTCAGGAGTTCGGCCAGCTGACACCCGAGAACGACATGAAGCCGGACCGCATCGCCACCTCCAGCGGCGGGTTGCAGAACACCAGCGGTGCGGACACCTTGGTCAACCACGCCCAGAGCAACAACATGCTGGTCCGTGGCCACACCCTGGTCTGGCACTCACAGGCCGGCGCGTTGCAGGGCGCCAGCCAGGCGACGCTGAACACCTTCATCGGCAACGCCATCAACCGGTGGGGCAGCAGGATCGCGTACTGGGACGTGGTCAACGAGGCGCTGGAAGACAACAACACCGGCCGGCGGCGGAACCAGTGGCCGCACACCATGAACCGGGACGCGAACGGCGACGGTGACTTCTTCGACCCCGGCGACACCGACGTCATCCGGGATTCCTTCATCCGGGCCAAGCAGGTCGTGCAGGCCGGCGGTTACACCACCAAGCTCTGCATCAACGACTACGACGTCGATGGCCTCACGGTCCAGGGCGGAGTCCGCAACCGCAAAGCCGACGCGCTGTACGACATCGTCAGCAACTACCGGCAGTACATCGACTGCGTCGGGTTCCAGGCGCACTTCAACGACAACCCGAACAGCATCATCACCGACGACCTGCAGGCCAACATCCAACGCTTCGCCGACCTCGGCGTCGAGGTGCACATCACCGAGCTGGACATCGACGACGACCTGAGCAACAACGACATCGGAGCGGGTCAGGCGGAGAACTACCGCAAGGTCGTCCGGGCCTGCCTGAACGTCGAGCGGTGCACCGGCATCACCGTCTGGGGCATCTCCGACAGCGAGTCGTGGCGCTCCTCCGAGCGGGGCCTGCTGTTCACCGGCGGCAACGGCAACTACCAGAAGAAGGCCGCCTACCACGCGGTGCTCGACGAGTTGAACAAGGGCCGGAACACCACCACCCCGCCGCCGTCCGAGCCGCCGGTCGACCCGACCACCCCGCCGCCCTCCGAGCCGCCGGTCGACCCGACCACCCCGCCGCCGTCCGAGCCGCCGGTCGACCCGACCACTCCAGCGCCCACCACGCCGAACCCGACCACCGGATGCTCGGCAACCGTCTCGGCACTGGACGCGTGGACGGGTGGCTTCGTCGTCACCGTACGGGTCACCGCCACCACCGCGCCGATCAGCGGGTGGAGCGTCCAGCTCACGCTGCCCTCCGGTTCGTCCGTGACCAACGCCTGGAACGCCGACCGCAGCGGCAACAGCGGCACCGTGCAGTTCAGCAACGTCAGCTACAACGGGTCGGTGAACGCCGGCCAGTACACCGAGTTCGGCTTCCAGGGCGTCGGGACCGCCACCGGGTTGAACCCGGTGTGCACACCCGCCTGACCATCGCCTGTGCTGGGCGGGGCGTGTGCCCCCGCCCAGCACAGGCAGGACAGGCTAACGGGATCTGAGACTCATGACGGTCGAGAACACCGCGAGCGCCACGAACAGCGCGGCCGACGAGGCCACCAGGGGGTTGACGAAACCGGGCACCAGGTCCGGGCCGCACGTGGTGTCCTGTAGCGGCCACATGCTGTGCGATCCGCCAGCCGGAACGCCACGGTGATGGTCGTAGCCCGCCACCTGTCGCAGAGCACACCGGTCGTCCACGTCGGTGATCAGCCCGAAGGTGGTCGCCGCCAGCCCGTGCCCGTAGGCGGCGATCCCCGTCAATGCGGTACCCATGGTCAGCAGCCAACTGGCCCGCGTCAACGCCCCTGAGCTGTTCCGCGAGAGCCGGCGCTCACGGAGGGTGAATGCGGCCATGGCCACGAGCGCGACGGCACCGACCGCCACCACCGGCCAGGCCAGCGCCAGCAGCACAAGCGCGATGAAGATGAAAGCCATCGAGGTGCAACCTACTCTCGGCGAACCCTCCTGACTCCGGTCAGGGCCCCCGCCTTCGTGGTCCCGTCGGCAAACACTTTTCCTTCGACGTCGGGGCGGCATAGATTCGAGGCTCACGTCAGGGCTACGGAGGGTTGGGTGTGAGGGACGCGATACGGATCGGCGAGCTTGCGGCCCGGACCGGGGTGAGTGCCCGGTCGATCCGGTACTACGAAGAGCAGGGGCTGCTCGTCTCGACGCGTACCGCGAGCGGTCAGCGGATCTTCTCGGAGGCGGCGGTCCACCGGGTGTGGCTGATCAAGCAGCTGTTCGACGCGGGCTTGAGCAGTAAGCGGATGTATGAGCTGCTGCCCTGCATGACCAACCCGGACATCCGCACCTCGTGGTTGACCGACCGTCTCGGCGAGGAGCGTGACCGCCTCGTCGGGGAGATGGCGCAGCTCACCCGCACGGTGGCGGCGCTGGAGCGCATCATCGACGACATGGCGGTAGACGAGCAGTCGCGGGTATCGACGGCGGACGTCGCAGCGTGAATTGACGCCGTTGGCGGCTTGCCCCTGACACCGGTGTCAACTCATACCGTCAGGGCATGACAGCCAACCTCACCTTCTGCCCGACCGGCAGTGCTGAACTGGCACCGCTGCTGAAGCCGGTCACGTTCGCCGGGATGTCGTTGAACTCGCGCTTCGCCATGGCGCCGATGACTCGCGGCCGCTCACCGGGCGGGGTGCCGACGCCCGAGGTCGCCTCGTACTACCGCCGCCGTGCGGAACACGGCGTCGGGCTCATCATCACCGAGGGAATCCTGGTCGACCATCCGAGCGCAAGCCACGAAGACCCGGTGCCGCGACTGACCGCGGGTGCCGCCGAGGCAGGCTGGCGGCGGGTGGTCGACGAGGTACACGCCGTGGGCGGCCGGATCGCGGCACAGCTGTGGCACCTCGGCAGCCTCCGGGAGCCGATCGACGGGGTCGCCGCGTGGACGCCGTCGGGGGTACGTGAGCCGGGTCGCCCGACGAACCACGCGATGACCGTCGCCGACATGGACGAGTTGCTCGCCTCGTACGCCGAGGCGGCCCGGGTGGCGGCCAGGGCCGGATTCGACGCGATCGAGATCCATGCCGCGCACGGATACCTGCTGGACGAGTTCCTGTGGCCGTTCACCAACCGGCGCACCGACGCGTTCGGCGGCTCACCGGCGCGGCGCGCAGCGTTCCCGGCCGCGGTCGTCCGCGCCGTACGTGCGGAGTTCCCGGCGAACCGGCCGGTGATCGTACGGTTCTCCCAGTTCAAGGAACGGCAGTTCGACGCCCGAATCGCGGAGAACCCGGCCGAGCTAAACCAGATCCTGACCACGTTCGTCGACGCCGGCGCGACCGCGCTGCATGCGTCTCAGCGGCGATTCTGGGAACCGGCCTTCCCCGGCTCCGAGTTGAACCTTGCCGGTTGGGCGAAGCAGCTCACCGGTCTGCCGACGATCACCGTGGGCTCGGTCGGTCTGACCCGTGACTTCCTTCGGCCCGGCCGCCCGGAGTCGATCTCCGGCCTGGTCGAGCGGGCGACGGACGGCGAGTACGACCTGGTGGCACTCGGCCGGATTCTGCTCGGCAACCCCGGCTGGGTCACCCACGCCGTTGAGGGACGCCTCGATGACATCGTCGAGTACAACAAGTCCCACGAAGACACGTACCACTGAGCTGATCTGCTGCTCGGGACGGGTGTGGCGCCAGACCGCGGTGATGCGGTCGGGCCCGGCATGCCAGCATCGGAAAGGAGGACAACGGCACGTGCCGGGCCTCGCCACGACCACCGCCGTTCAGCGGCGGAGGACGACACCTCGTCCACGGCTAGGCCGGAGCGACATACTGATCGTCCAGTCATGTCCAGCGAGGACGTGCACGCGTGGTTCACTGTCGAGCATGAGGCAGCGAAGGACTCGGCTGGTGGCGGCTGTCCTGGCGCTCATCCTGATAGTAGTCTCCGTCGCTGCCTGGCGGTGGTGGCACAACCATCCGCCGTATGGCCCGGAAACGCTGGCAATCAAGTCCTCTCTCACTTTCGTCGGCAACGAGCAGGCTCAGGCCGCCCTCGGTGAACTCGGATCTGCCCCGCTTGCCTCCGGGCGCGACCAGTTGCTGCTCGGCCGGGTCTCCTGGCAGACCCTGCCCAAGCCTCTCGACGGCGGCTACTTCGCGCTCTTCCTCATTGACAAGCGGACCAACCACAAGCCGGAGGTCTTCGGCGTAGCCGCGCCACAGGAGGCCGTCGGCATCGGGAGTGCGGGCATCGAGAACCGGATCGCCGAGCGCTATTCCTGGCTACGAGGCGCGGGCGACGCCACCTTCGGGGACGACGAGTATCGGAGCAACGGCAACAGACTTCATGTGGCAGACGGGAAGGCTTCACCACTCACCTTCGTCGCGCTCTTTCCGTACGTTGATGAGCCGGATCCGGAGCTGCCGATGGCGACCGCACCGGTTGCGATGTCCGATCTGCTGCTGGCCCTGGTTTACCTGGGGCCGGACGGGCAGGTGTACTGGGCGCAGCGGCTCCAAGGCTAGGTGATGGCCGCGCGACCCAACCGGCACGGCCCGCACCGGATCCGCCTGAAGGACCATGCCATGGAGACGTCGAACACCCGGCAGCTCGCGCCTACTTTGGTGATCATTCGGGGCAACTCCGGCAGCGGCAAGACCACGGCCGCCCGCGAGGCTCGACGTAGGTTCGGGCGCGGGCTGGCACTGCTGGAGCAGGATTATCTGCGTAGAACCCTGCTCAGGGAGCACGACAGCGCTCACATCCAGCCCGTCGCCCCGGCGTTCATCGCCGAGACTGCCCGCACCGCCCTCGACCTGGGCTACCACGTCATCCTCGAAGGCATCCTGCACACCGAGCGCTACGCCACCGTTCTACGCCAGCTCATCGACGGTCATCCCGGTCCGGTCACCGTGTTCTACCTGGACGTCAGTTTCGACGAAACCGTCCGCCGCCACCTCAACCGGGACGAGCCCATCCCCGTGACACCCGACGAGATGCTCCGCTGGTACACCCATCGCGACCTGCTCGGCGTCCCCGGCGAAACCGTCATCGGCGAAACCAGCACCTTCGTGCAGACGGTCACCACCATCCTGCACATTAGTGGTCTCACCACCGTGGCACCGCAGACTCCGTGCCCACGGCGTTGCCGGCACTGCGCCCGCGAAGCCGCCCATACCGCTGCCGCAGCAGCGGCCACTTAACACATCGTGCGGACTCCCGCCGTACCGTAATCAGTGGCCTTGCTGCCACCCCGACTGCTTCGCCGTCTGCTTCTTCGTCGTCCAAGCTCCCGACATAGACCGCCGTTCGTCCGGGAAAGAGTCCTGTGGCCGCCGTCGATCCTCTGCTCAGCTCTGTGCCCGATCGCTACTACATCCACAACGAGGAGCGGGGTGAGACCCTGCACCGATCCGCGCCAGAGGCCATCCAACGCGAAGTGACCGCCCTTGATGTACGCGAAGGTCACCACGTGCTGGAAATCGGCACCGGCACCGGATACTCGGGTGCGCTGCTCGCCGCCCGAGCCGGCAAGTCCGGGCACGTGACCAGTGTCGACATCAGCGACCACCTCGTCACGTGGGCTGACCGGCTGCACCACCAGCGCGACGTCACCACAATCACCTGCCACGTCGCCGACGGCATGACCGGCTACCCACCACACGCTCCGTATCAGCGAATCGCGGCCTGGTGCGCTCCCCCACGGCTACCCAGAGCATGGATCGACCAACTCACCCCGGACGGACGGATCGTGGCATGCCTACCCATCGCCGCACAGCCGTCCACCACCCTGATCGCGACCATCACCCTCACGGCGGGACAACCGCACGTCGAAACGGTCATCTTCGGCGGCTACGCCCAAAGCACCGCCACCGCCGCGGAAGACGCCCTGACCATTCCCGGCCGATGGGTGGACCATCACATCGACCAGCCACAACCCGTATGGATATCCATCGGCTGGCGCAACCACGACGACCCGCAACGCACCGGCGCCCGCACAGCCCTCGCCCTGCTGCTCAACCCCGGCCACACCGAGACCTACCCCCACACGTCCTTGGACTGGCTGTCATGGACGACCTACTCGGTCATCGTCGGTGGCCCACAACGCAGCATCGCCGCCCTCGACGGCGGCAAGCGCGGCATCGGACACACCACCGCAACCTCCGCCGCCGTGATCCTGACCGACGGCACCATCCTCGCCGACAACGCGAACTCACCATCCCTGACCGCACTACGGACCTGGCTACAACGATGGGAACAAGCGGGACGGCCCTGCGCCACCTGGTACAACGCGGAACTCGTACCCAACAACGACGGTGATCCTCCCGGCTGGGACCTACGAATCACCGCCCAGCAGTTCGGGACAGCGCCCCGAGGTCTCCCCAGTTCCGGGTGACCCAAGCGTGACCGTCGCGCCTGGCCGATGCCGGGCCGGCGCGGCTCTCTTGCGGGCCGTGCCGCTCCAGACAGCGAAACCATCCGGCATTCATCCGGCTGGACATTTCAGGCTTGACCAGAGGTCAAGCAGCGCCAGGCACGCTCCACTTTGACTGATCTTGTTCCCGGAACGGCGAAAGGGCCGACCTGATATCCAGGTCGGCCCTCTGGCCTGGTCGGGGACGGCCGGATTCCGACCGAACACCCCTCGGCCCGGTCTGAGTCCCCGTCAGGCCGGGCCGTTGCCGTCACCGCTGAATCCCGAACGGACTTGACCTCAACTTTCGTTGAGGTTGCACGCTCGAGCGGAACTGACATCGGACGAGGACGCGGGTCTGCGCAGTCAACAGCGGATGGGCACCTCGGCGAAAGGCGAGAACGCTGATGAACTCAACGAACAGGAGAACCGTGCGCAGTAATCCCAAGCTCATCCTCACGGCCGTCCTGCTGTCGACCGTGTCGCTGCCGATCACCCTCACCGGCGCATCCGTCGCTCTGCCCGACATCGCGGCCGACCTCAACGCCGAACTGACCTCCGTACAGTGGGTCGTGACCGGCTACAACGCCACCTTTGCGAGCTTCATTCTCGCCTGCGGTGCGATCGCCGACATCGTCGGCCGACGACGAATGTACGCCATCGGCGTCGCACTCTTCGCGGCGACGGGGTTGATCAGTGCGGCAGCGAACGACATCGTGTTGCTCGACGTGGCTCGTGCACTCGCCGGCGTCGGCGGTGCCGCCGCGGCGGCAAGCGGCTCCGCACTGCTGGCGGCGTCGTTCGAGGGACCGGCACGGACCCGGGCCTTCGGGCTGTTCGGCACCACGCTCGGGGTCGGACTCGCATTCGGGCCCACCATCGCGGGGATGCTCGTCGACACGTTCGGATGGCGAGCCACCTTTACCGCTCCGGCCCTGGTGGCGCTCGTCGTGCTGGCCCTGGCACCAGGAATCCCCGAGTCGAAGGATCCGACCGGCCGGCGGGTCGACCTGCCGGGCACCCTGACATTCACCGGCTTCCTGCTGCTGCTCATCCTCGCCGTGATGGAGGGACCAAGGCAGGGTTGGGCGAGCCTGCTGGTCCTCGGTGCGTTCGCCGCCTCGGCGGCCGTGCTGGTGTGCTTCATCATCGTCGAGCGACGCCAGGACACTCCGATGTTCGACATCGGCCTGCTGCGCAGCCGGCGCTTTCTCGCCTTCTCCGCAGCGGCGGCGACAATCCTCAGCATCCTGATTCCGCTACTGATCTACCTGCCGTCGTACTTCACCGGCGTGCTCGGCATGACCTCGGGCCAGGCCGGCGCGACCCTGATCCTGCTCACCTCGCCAGCCCTGGTGCTACCCATGGTGGGCAGTGTGATCACCCGGTGGATAACGCCGACCGCGGTGGTCGTCGCGGCGGTCGTCCTGGTAGGTCTGGGGGCGGCGTGGCTCACCATCATCAAGCCTGGCATCAGCACGCTCGCGCTCGCCGGTCCGCTGCTGAGTATCGGCGTGGGGATGGGGGTGACCACCGGAATGATCGACGGAGTGGCGCTGGCGAGCGTCGAGACCCGCCGCGCCGGTACGGCCGCCGGCATGCTGAACACCGCCCGCCTCGCCAGCGAGACCATCGCCATCGCCATCCTGGGCGCCGTGCTCGCGAGCACGACCGGTGGCCGGCTGGCCGATCCCGGCTACACCCGCGGGCTGCACATCACACTCTGGGGCATGTCGGTTCTGGCTGCGGTCACGGTCCTGCTGATCGCGGTATTGCTGCGGCCTCGCTCGACGACGGCGCTGGAGCCCGCGAAGCTTCCTGGCGGCGACAGCAGGGTGCGCCGGATCGGTAGCCGATGATCTCGGACGCCCCCGGGGGGCCGACACCGGCCCAACCCGGGAACCCACCTGAACTTCGCCGCCGCGCAACCATCCATGCGCCGTGCGCAACGAGGTATCGGACAGCAACGGATGATCTAGCCTCATTTTCAACCGGTGTGGCGAGTCCGATCCAGCTTCCAGCGCAGTTGGAATGTCAGCGCCGCGGCCATCAGCACCGCCGGGACCACGGTGAAGCCGACCAGCAGGGCGGTGTGGGCGGACTCCGGCTGCGTCACGGTCTGCCCCTCCGTGGTGGAGATGAAGCCGCCCAGGGCGAGCACGGCCGAGTACACGTACGGGCCGATTGCGGTGCCGGTGGCTTCGGTGGCAGTCCAGACACCGGTGTAGGCACCAGCCCGGACGGTGCCACGTCGCTCGGCGGCCGCGACCGCATCCGGGACCATCGAGAACGCGAACAGCTGCAGCCCGGCGAACGCGACGCCCAGGACGCCGACCACCGCGACAGCCGGCCCGGTGCCGTAGCCGAGCAGCGGCGCCAGCGAACCGGCCACGAAGACCGCCTGGCAGATCAGCAGGCCACGCTGCTTGCCGATGCGCCGGGACACCTGCATCCACACCGGGCCGGCGACGACCGCTGGGCCGAGGAACGCCCCCATGAACACGGCGGTCAGCCCGGAGTTCTCGAAGACGTACGTGGTGTAGAACGGCAGCGCTGCGAGGAACAGGTGAGTAGTGGTGCCGGTGAACAGGTAGGACAGCACCAGCGCGCGGAAGTCGGGGTCCCGCCAGGCGACCACGATGTCACCGATGGTCGAGTGGGCCGCCTGCTGATCGGGCATCCGGAAACCGGCGTGGGCAGTGAGACGCCGTACCCCGGTCAGTGCGATCAGCCCGGAGACCACCATGACGCCGGAGAGCAGCAGGGCCATCCGGCCGTAGTCGCCGCGCTGTCCCGACGCCACCAGCGCCGGTGCGGCCACACCGGCACCAAGCAACCCGAGGGTGAGGAAGAGCATCCGGAACATGAAGACCCGGGTGCGCTCGTGGTACCCGACTCGAAGATCGGACGGGGTCGTCAGGTAGGGCACCTGGAAACACGCGAAGAGCAGGTTGCCGGCGATGAACCAGCCGCCCACCCAGAGCGCCGCCGATGCGCCGGAGAAGCCGGCGGGCACCGAGAACATCGCCACCATGGCCACCGGAAGCAGCAGACCGACCCGCAGCATGCCGAGCCGGTGTCCGCTGCTGCGCGCCTCCCGATCGGATCGGCTGCCCAGCATCGGATGCACGATGATGTCGATGATCTTCGGCAGCAGCAGGGTGAGACCGGCCAGGAACGGTGAGACACCGAGCGTATTGGTGAGGAAATAGAGCAACAGCAGGCCGGGAACGGTCACCCAGACGCCCATCCCGACCGAACCGGTGGCGTACGCGATCAGGTCACCTGCCCTGCTCCGCACCTCGCCCGCCGCCCCACGCAGCGCCGTCATCGGGTCGCCTCGTGCCGTGCGACCACACCTGCGGCCAGCTCGGCGCCCTGGAACGCGCCGGAGCGGACCCGGCCGGCGAGGATGCGCGCCACGATCCGGTCGGTCAGCGCGGGCAGGTGACGGGCCAGGAAGAACTCGACCGCGCCCCGCCGGGTGGTGGTCAGGTCACGGCGAGGACGACGGCTGAGCGCGGCCCGCAGCACGGTCCGGACCACCCCGTCCAACGGCTCGTACTGGCTCATGCCCTCCAGCGAGAGCCCGGCCGCGGCCGTCGAGTCGTGGATCGGGCTTCGTACCGCCGACGGGTACACGCAGGTGACGCCGACATGGGTGCCGAGCTCCAGACGCAGCGCGTCCGCGTACGCGACCAGGGCACGCTTGGAGGCACCGTACGCAGCGGCCAGCGGCAACTGCATGACGGCCATCCGCGAGCTGAGCATGACTATCCGGCCACCAGAGGCGACCAGCGCGTCCACACATGCGGCGGTGACCCGCCAGGTGCCCAGCAGGTTGATGTCGAGTTGGCGGCGTACTTCCGCGCCCGGTGCCAGTTCGGCCGGGGCAGGCCCACCGATCCCGGCGTTGTTGATCAGCAGGTCGAGCCCACCGAGTTGGTCGATTGCTTCGCGTACCACCGTCGGCACCGCGTCGTCGTCGGTGATGTCGCAGGCCAGGACCCGGACCGGGTCATCGGCACGGGGGGTCAGGTCCAACCCGACGACCTGGGCCCCCAGTTCGTCCAGCCGGGCACAGATGGCCCGGCCGAACGTGCCGGAGGCTCCGGTGACGAGGACACGCAAGCCGCGGGGGTTTCGGGCGCTCAAACCACACTCTCCTCGGCGGTGTAGGTGCGTCCGCCTCGGGCGAGGCGCTTCCGGCCGGCCGCGATCTCCCGGGGCAGGTCGGCGACGTACCGGTCGAAATCGATACGCATGTGCGGCCGCGCGTTCGTGCCCCACCGCTCGATGGCGGCGCGCAGGGCTCGCTGCACGGCGCGCTGCTGTTCGTCGATGTCGGGCAGGGCGTAGCCGCCGGAGAGATACGCGGCGACCAGTTTGGCCTGGACCTCCACGACCGGCAGCGCGGCACCGGTGGACTGCATCAGACCGACGAATGCCAGGCTGGGGTCGTCGAGATGGAAGACCCGCTGGTACAGCGGTAGCTGCTCGGGGTCGGGGCCCAGCCATTGCGGGGACAGGAACGGGATACTCACCCGGTACCCGGTGGCCCAGACGATCGCGTCGACCGGGTCGGCGCTGCCGTCGGTGAACATCACCCGGTCCCCGTCCAGCCGTTCGATGCCGGGCCGTGGGGTCACCTCGCCGTGGGTGAGCCGGTGCAGGATCGTGTCGCTGATCGTCGGATGGTTCTGGAACAGCCCACCGGCCGGGGCGGGTAAGCCGTACCTCTGCGGGGTCCCGACGGCGAGCCGCAACAAGGCCTCGGCGATGCGCTGCCGCAGCCGCCACGGCAGGGCGGCGAGGGCGCCGCCGGTCGCGTCGGCCGGGCGGCCGAACAGGTACTTGGGGACGATGTGGACGCCGCGCCGGGCGGAGAGCAGGACCGGCCCTCGAGCGACGTGCGAGGCGTCCACCGCGATGTCCATGGCCGAGTTGCCCATGCCGACGATCAGCACCCGCCGATCTCGGAAGACCTCCGGAGTGCGGTAGTCGTGGGCGTGCATCTGGGTGCCGTGGAACGTCCCCGGATAAGCCGGATCCGGATAGCGCGGATGCCAGTTGTGGCCGTTCGCGACCACCACGGCGTCGTACCGCTCGGTGTCACCGGACTCGGTCGTCACCGCCCAGTGCCGGTCACGCTCGACGCGGGTGACCGTGCTCCCGAACCGGATGTGCGGAACGAGCCCGAACGACTGCGCATAGTCGGCGAGGTAACTGGCGACGCGACCGGCCGACGGATAGTCGGGCCAGTCCGCGGGCATCGGAAAATCCGCGAACTCGGTGCGGCGCTTGCTGGTGTTCAAGTGCAGGGAGGCGTACGCCGAAGACAGGCCGCTGCTGTTGTCCCTGGCCCACAGGCCACCGGGCCGGTCGCCCTTCTCGTAGGCCACCACCGCACAACCGACGTCGAGCAGCGCCTTCACCGTGGCGAGACCGGCTGCTCCCGCACCGATCACCGCCACCCGACTCGAAGAAACGGCCATGGTGCTCCTCGACGGTTGTAGCTTCCGCCAAACCGTAGGGCCTGGCACCGGGCGGATACATGGCGTGGACCACGCAGTTTCGGGTTCTTGTTGTAGCGCACCACAACGGCGGAGGAGCATGACAGGATGACGCATCCGGACGGCTGGACGACGGTGGTGGACCTGATCGAACGCGTCGTGGGCGATGACGAACTGCTGCCGTCGGTGGTCGCCGGAGTCCGTACCACCGTGCGGGAGGTCTCCGCACTGCCCACCTCCGATATCGCCGCGCACACCCGCGCTCTGCTGGTGGCCGCAACCCGCGCACTGGCCGCACGGCGCGGCCCCACCGAAGCTGAGCTGTCGTTCGTCGCGGACCTCGGTGTCACCCGCGCCCGGCAGGGCGTGCCGATCGAATCGGTGCTGGGCGCGATCCACTTCGCCGAGCGGGCGATCTGGTCCCGAGCCCGGGAACTCGCCCGGGACCAAGGCGTCAGCGCCGAGCAACTGCTGGACGCCCGGGACCTTTACGACGACTGGGCCGAGGCCGTCCGGGCCCGGCTGATCAGCGCGCATCGGGCTACCGGAGCCAGCACGGATCCGCTTGCCGGGCGCCGGGAAACGGCTCTGCTGCGGCGGCTGCTCCAGGGCGGTTCGGCGGCCACGCTGGCAGCCGCCGAGGCCGGCCTTCCGGTCACCGACGGGCTGTGGGTGCTCGTCGCCCGGCCCGGGGAGACCGCCGCCGGCATCGAACGAGCCGTACGCGAGCACCCGCCGGTGCTGTGCGCAACCGTGGACGACCTGATGGTCGCAGTTCTGTCCCGGGCTCCGTCCGCCCGCCTGAAGGAGACCGGGGCCGTGGCGGGGCTCGCCGGTCCGGCCGAACCGGAGAAACTCGCGCTGGTGCAGCGGCTCGCCATCGCGGCTCTGACCGCCGCCGAGTCCACCGGCCGCACCGGGCTGATCCACATTGCCGATGTGGCCTGGCTGGCGGCGTTGACCGAGCGGGCAGACCTGGCAACGGTGCTGCTCGACCGGTACGCGCCCGCGTGGGCGGCACTCGGACCGACTGCCGAATCGGTGGCGCACGCCGTGCTCGCCTGGCTGGAGAACGACCGCGATGTCGACCTCGCCGGGGCGAGCCTTTTCGTGCACCCCAACACGATTCGCAATCGGGTCCGGCGCTTCGCCGCCGTCACCGGCATCGACCCGGAGGGCACCTTCGGCGCCATGACCGCCTGGTGGCTCTGCCGAACCTGGCTGCGCGACGCGACCTGATCTCGCGCCGTGCGGCGTTCGTCCAAGCGGCCTGGCATCCCGTGCAACGGGGATGCACAGGCGGCCGTGGTGGTCACGGACGAGGCCGGTGAGCTGGTAGTTCAGTTCGGTGGCACCTGAGCCTCGGCAGCTACAGACGAGGCGGGAACATCGGCGATACCTACGGCCCGCTCCCCGGCAGCGTAGGCTCAGCCACCCGGCTGCCAGCAAGCGCAAGGCCGGTCAGCGCGGCGTTGACGATACTCCCGGGCAGCAGATCATGTAGCTCGTAGAGGTCGGTGACCATGCCTGACTCACCGAACCGATCGACGCCCAGCGGCACCGCCGGAACACCGAGTGCCGAGCCGATCCAGGACATCGCATGTGACGCCGCGTCATGCACGGTGACGACCGGCGCCCGCTCGCCGAACGCGCAGTGGAAAACCCCGGGCAGGTCGGGCAGTGCGGCGGTACGCACCGAGCGGCGCAATGACCGCTGCCAAGCCTGGTACAACCGGTCCAGGCTCGTCACGTCGACGACGTGCGCGGCGACCCCCTCCTCGGCGAGTTCGGTGGCGGCCGCAAGCACCTCGGGCAGCACCGCCCCGCAGCTGACCAGGTGCACCACGGGCGCTGGCGCCAGTCCGTCGCGGCGCAGGTGCGGATACCTGTCATAGGCGTCGAACAGCCGGTACGCGCCATCGAGCACCTGCCGGCGCAGCGCCGCGTCACCGATGCGCCGGCGGGCGGCCTCGTACGGCTGCTGATCGATCGGGCGGGTGGTGAGCCGAAAGTAGTAGCTTCCCTCCGCCTCGGCCGACGCGTCCGACCCCGACGCGTCCGCCTGGCCGCCACCGGCCGCCGCGCCGATCCGCGTCAACGCGTCGCAGAGCAGCCAGTCGAGCGCACCGGCGTAGGCGGGCTCGAGGAAGGTGACATTCGGTAGCTCCATCCCGACCGAGGCGGTCATCGTGGACTGGTGCGCGCCGCCCTCGGCCGCCAGCGACACCCCGGACGGGGTGCCGGCCACCACGAACCGTGATCCTGAGTAGGCGCCGTAGATGAATGCGTCCAGGCCGCGCAGCACGAACGGGTCGTACACCGTGCCCACCGGGAGCAGCCGCTGTCCGGACAGCGGCTCGGCGAGGCCGAGTTGACCCAGCAGGAGGAAGAGGTTCATCTCAGAGATGCCGAGCTCGATGTGCTGGCCAGTGGGTCCCTCGCTCCACCGCAGGATGCCGTCCTCGATCCAGGTGCGCTGGGGCGTCGGGGCGAACACGCCGCTGCGGTTGATGAATCCGGCGAGGTTGGTGGAGGTCGCCACGTCCGGCGCGGTCGTGACCAGGTACGGGGCGACGGTCTCGACGCGGGCGAGGTTGGTCAGGATGCGACCGAACGCCTCCTGAGTGGAGATCGGCCGGCGGGCGCTGACGCCGGTCTGCGCCGGCACGATGATCGGCGCCGAGGTTTCGGCGGTACGGCGGCGCAACTGTTCGGCTCGGCCGGCGGCGAGCGCGCCCGCGCGGGTCGCGGGGTCGAGGCGATCCCATTCGGTCTGCGCGGTGAGGCCGACCTGCTCGCGGAGCGTGTCGATCTGCTCCCCGCTGAGCAGGGTTGAGTGGTTGCGGGGATCGCCAGCGGTGGGCAGTCCCCACCCCTTGACCGTGTACGCGAACACCACGCTGGGCCGGTCGGTGACCGCGTCGCACTGCCGGTACGCCGACAGCAGCGAGTCGAGATCGTGACCGCCGAGGTCGGTCACCAGCGGGCCGAGGTCGTCATCGGACACCTCGGCGAGATGGTCAGCAAGCTCGGCCGGGGCGCCGTCGAGCAGCCGTTCGCGCAGCGGCTGACGGGAGAGGCCGAACAACGACTGGTACTGCTCGTTGGGCATCCGGTCCAGCCAGGCACGCAGGTGATGGCCGCCGGGTCGGGCGAACGCCTGCTGCAGCCGACGGCCGTACTTGACCTCCAGCACATGCCAGCCCGCCGCTTCGAACTGGCCCCGCCACTGGTCGATGCGCACGCCGGGCACCACCCGGTCCAGCGACTGCCGGTTGAAGTCGACCAGCCACATCACCTCGCCGAGGCCCCGGGTCGCCGGGTCCGCGACGGCCTCCCAGATGTTGCCCTCGTCGAGTTCGGCGTCGCCGAGGATGGCGACGAAGCGGGACCGGGGCCGGGCACCGAAGTGGGCATCGACGTAACGGCGTGTGGCGGCGGCGAACAGTGGCGCGGCGGCACCGAGGCCGACCGAGCCGGTGGAGAAATCGACCTGGTCGGGGTCCTTGGTCCGGGACGGATACGCCTGCAGTCCGCCGCGGGCGCGCAGGCGGGTCAGGTACGACCGGTCCAGGTTGCCGAGCAGGTACTGGATCGCGTGGTAGACCGGGGCGGCGTGCGGTTTGACCGAGACCCGGTCCTCCGGGCCGAGATGGGCGAACCACAGCGCGGTCATCGCCGAGACCAGCGATGCGCTGGACGCCTGGTGGCCGCCGACCTTCACGCCGTCGTGGTTGGGCCGTTCCCGGTTCGCGGCGTCGACCATCCGTACGGCCAGCCACAGCACCCGGCGCTGGATCTCGTCGAGTTCCTCGTACCCGGCGGCCTGACCGGCCGTTGGGTGGGGCGGGGCGGGGATGGTCCTCGGCATCGGGGCTCCCAGGGTGTGGTCGGTGGTGGACGATCAGGCGGTGTCGGTGGGGGGGGTGCCGCGCCGGTGATCAGCGGATCAGGGGCCAGTGGGCGTAGCGGTCCGGACCGATGGCGCCTTCGTGCCGGCGTGCCTGGTCGGCGACGGCGGCGCGGATCTCGTCCGCGTCGAACCGGGTGAACCGCCCGCGGTCGTAGAGGATCTCGCCGTCGACGACAACGGTGTCGACCGTGCGGGCGCCCGCGTAGAAGATCAACCAATCGACCGGATCGTCGAAGGCCGGTAGGGACTGGGGGTGGTGGGTGGAATGGATCACCAGGTCGGCGCGCTTGCCCACCTCGATCGAACCGACCTCGTCGGACATGCCGAGCGCACGGGCGCCGTGCAGGGTGGACATCTCCAGCACCTGTTCGGCGGTGAGGGTGGGCAGCTCGTCGCGCAGTTCACGGAAGACCATCGCCGCCAGGTACGCCTGACGGGGCAGGTCGCGTGGGCCGGACAGGCCGTCGGAGCCGAGTGCGACGGTGACACCGGCGGCGACCAGCTCGGGGAACTGCCCCTCGCGCAGTGCGCCCTTGGCCCGGCGCAGCGACGCCGACGGGCAGTGCACCAGGTTGGTGCCGCTGCGGCGGACCAGGTCACGTTCGGAGTCGTCGGTCTGAATCATGTGGACGAGCGTGGTGCGTGGGCCGAGTAGACCGAGGTCGTGCAGGTGGGCGACCGGCCGCACGCCGTGGGCGGCGAGGCTGGCGTCGACCTCGGCCCGGCTCCACGACTGGTGCATGATCAGCGGTACGCCCCGGTCGTCGGCGAGCTGCCCGGCGGCGCGAAGCAGGGCATCGCTGTTGAGGCCCATGCCGACCAGGGTCACCGCGGCGCGTATCCGGGCCGTCGGCTGCCAGGGGTAGCGGTCCAGTTGGTCACGCAGTCGGGCCAGGCAGGTCTCGGTGTCGGCGGTCACCTCCGCCAACGCCCCGTCCTGCGGCACGTCGACGATGAAGTGACCGGGGATGCCGCGCATCCCGACCCTCGCGATTCCTCGGGCGGTGGCCGCCAGGTGCACCGAGCCGCCGGTGTCGGCGAAGAGGGTGGTGCCGCTGGAGACCATGTCCATCGCGCTCAGCGTCGCGGCCAGTTCCTCGTCCAGTGGTGTCTTGCCGCGGAACGCGACCTCCTCGACGGTGTCCCAGTCGCCGGCGCCCTTGGGCGACAGACCACGGACGGTCTCGGTGCCGGTGTGCACGTGCGCATCGATCAGACCCGGGTGGACCACCGCGCCGCGCAGGTCCCGCTCGGCGGCGGTGGTCGGCGGCCGGAGCCGGTCCGGACCCACCCAGCTGATCCGGCCGCCGTGCACGACGACCGTGCCGTCGGTGAGGATGCGCCGCTGCGGGTCCATGGTGATGACGCGGCCGTGGCGCAGCACCAGATCCGCGGGCAGCGGCCGGGCGGTGCCGGACGGCTGCGGCCCGCCCTCCCCCGGTTCAACCACGGCCGGTCCCGCCCAGATGCAGGATCGTGCTGCGGATGGTGGACAGCTCCTGCAGCGCGTACGGGATGCCGACCCGCCCGACGCCGCTGCTGGAGCCGGGGTGCCCGCCGGCCGGCAGGTGGGTCTCCCAGACGTTGGAGTGATCGTTGATGATGACGCTGCCGCAGGGCAGTGACTGGGCCACCCGGAACGCCCGATCCAGGTCCGCGGTGAAGACTGCCCCGCTGAGGCCGTACTCACTGGCGGCGACCAGGTCGGCGAGCTCGGCCTCGTCGCGGAACGTGGTCAGCGGGATGACCGGGCCGAACGTCTCCTCGGTGAACACCATCGATGCCGGGTCCACGCCGTCCAGGACGGTCAACGGCCAATACCGGTCGGTCGGCGCGTCGGCCAGGGGGGCGCCACCGGCCACCAGGCGGGCCCCCCGAGCGGTGGCGTCGGCGAGGTGATCCCGCATGACGACGCCGGTCTGCGCCAGGTGCAGCGGGCCGAAATCGGCGTCGGGGTCCTGCGGGGCACCAACCCGGCGGTCGGCCGCCACCGCCGCGATCGCGTCGAGAACCTGCCGGTGATAGCGCTCCTGCACCAGGACCCGCTCGGTGGCGGCGCAGCTCTGCCCCGAGCAGAAGGTGGCCGCGGTGACGACGGCCTCGGCGACCTGCTGCGGATCGGCGTCGTCGAAGACCACGGTGGGCCCGTTGCCGCCAAGTTCCAGCAGCAGCTTGCGCATCCCGCCGACGGCGGCGATCTGGTGCCCCACCGGGCTGCTGCCGGTGAACCCGACGGCGGCGAGCCCCCGGTGGGCGGCAAGCGCCGCGCCGGTCGCCGGGCCGCCTTCGACGAGGGTGACAGCACCGTCGGGCCAGCCGGCCTCGGCGATCGCGGCGGCGACGTGGGCGCTGCTGCCCGGGGTGCTCTCGGCACCCTTCCACACCACCGTGTTGCCCATCGCCAGGGCCGGGGCGAGGTACTCCAGCGGAATGTTGACCGGGAAGTTCCAGGGGGTGATCACACCGATGACGCCCAGCGGGATCCGGTCGACGAAGACTCGTTTGGCCGGGTCGGAGATGGCGGGCATGCTGCCGTCGAGGCGGCGCGCGTACTCGGCGGTCATCCGCAGCGCGTGTATCGCGGTCTCCACCTCGGCCTCGGCCTCCCGGCGGACCTTGCCGTGCTCCACCAGCAGGCTGTCGACGACCTGCTCTCGCCGGACGGCCAGCGCCGCGGCGGTGGCCTGCAGCAGGTCGCACCGCTGCCACCGGGACAACGCGGCCAGCCGGGGCAGAGCGGCCGTGGCGGCGCGCACCGCGTCGTCCACGCCGGCGGCGCCGGCGTCCGACCAGGCGCCGATGCGCTCCCCGGTGGCCGGGCTGAGCAGTGGGGTGATGGTCATGTTGGCCTCCTACGGTCAGCATCCCGGCGCAGCACACGCCCGGCCGGTGGTGATGCGCTGGCGAGCAGTTCCCCGTGGCTGGCGACCCCGTTGACGAAGACCTGGCAGACTCCGGTGGGGGCGACGGTGGCGTCGTCACCGCCGTCGTGCAGCGCGGCGAGGTCGACGACGGCCAGGTCGGCCCAGTTCCCGGGAGCGATGCGGCCCCGCCCGGTCAGCCGGAACCGGTCGGCGACGGCGGCGCTCTGCCGGCGTACCGCGTCGGCGAGCTGCTCCGGCTGGTCCCCGGCGGCGCGCAGGGTCCGCACGAAGGTGGCGAAGTTGCGGGGGTGGGCGCCGGGAACGGGGTCGATGACCCAACCGTCGGAGCCGATCATCGCCGCGGGGTGGGCGAGGACCCGCTCGACATCGGCGGCGCTCATCGCGTCGACGAGCATGGTGGCCTCGGCCGCGTCGTCGGCGAGGATGTCGAGCAACAGCGCCGCCGGGGTGGTGGCGAGGTCGGCGGCGGCCAGCGGTAGGGGCCGGCCGATCACCGGCTGCCAGCGGGGCGAGGCGTGGGAGACCACGACCTCGTCGAGGCCGACGTAGCCGGCGCCGGCGGAGAGTTCGGTCAGCAGCCGGGACCGGCCAGCCGGGTCGGTGACCAGTCGGCGGATCGCCTCGGCCCCGCCGGTGTCGGCCCAGCCGGGCAGCGCGGCGGTCAACGTCGTCGCGCCCATCGTGTACGGGTACATGTCGACGGTGACGTCGAGCCCGGCGGTGCGGGCCTGGTCGATGCGGGCCAGGGTCGTGCGGGTGGAGCCCCAGTTCGCCCGCCCCATCGCCTTGAGGTGGGAGATCTGGGTGGCGACGCCGGTGCGTGCGGCCAGGTCGAGGATCTCCTCGACCGCGGTGACGCAGCCGGCGCGTTCGTCGCGCAGGTGCACGGCGAGGACGGCGTCGGCCGCGGCGGTCAGGGTCGCCACGTCGACCAGTTCGTTCCGGTCGGCATCGCGGCCGTCCGGGTAGGCGAGGCCGAGGCTGACCCCGGCGGCGCCCTGGGCCAGGGCGTGGGCGATGGCCCGCCGGATCCGGTCGCCGTGTGCCGGGGCGTCGCCGTCGGGACGTGCCGTGGCGGCCCTGACCGAACTGTGCCCGACCATCGGCGCGACGTTGACCTGGACTCCGGTGGCGGTGAGGGCAGCGCGATAGTCGGCGAGGTCGGACCAACCACGGCGCAGGCGCGGGTTGAGGAAACCGCCGCTGGCGGGCGGCCCGCCCGCACGACGCACCGGGAACGGCGAGAACCCGCAGTTGCCGGTGACGACGGTGGTGACCGCCTGCCGCAGCAGCCCGGTGGCGTGCGGCGCGGTGGGCAGGGTGAAGTCGGCGTGTGAGTGCGCGTCGATCGCGCCGGGCAGCACGTGCAGGCCACGGCAGTCGACCTCCACGACGTCCCGGGCCCGCCCGACCGTCCCTACCGCGCTGATGCGGCCGGCGGTGACCTGCACGTCGGCGACGACCGGCCGGCGGCCGGTGCCGTCGACGACGGTACCCCCGCGCAGCAGCACGGCCCGTCCGGTGCTCGGCCGGCGGCTGGTCACCGGCCACCCCCGGCAGCGGCGACAGCGACGGTGTCCAGCACGGCGTCGCCGTCGACGAAGTACAGCTGGCGGGTGAGGTTGGCGGCGACGCAGGCGTGGTTGGGCACGAAGCGCAGGCGGTCGCCGGGGGCGAAGCGCCCGGACGGGTCGCTGACGACACCGTGTTCCTCGGAGAGCCAGGTCAGCGTCGCGCCCCGCTCCGGGTCCTCGCCGTAGCCGTCGATGAGGCTGACGCCGTGCGCGCCGCGGTCGAGGCCGAAGACCTTGGAGCCGGCGTCGACCACGGCACGGCCCGGGCCGGTGCTGACCACGGTGCAGAGCACGGAGAGCGCGCACTGGTCGAGGGTGGCCACGCCCAGGGCGACCTGGGTGCGGTCGAGGAGGGCATAGTTGCCGGGTCGGGTCTCGGTGACCCCGCGACGATCGGCGCGGGTCAAGAACGTCGGGGTCGAGCCGATGCTGACCACCTCGCAGGTGGTGCCGGCGGCGCGGATGTCCCGGGCGGCATGTCGTACCGCGTCGACCTCCTGCTGGGCGGCGCGGGCCAGCTCGGCGGTGTCGCGGGCGCCGTAGGCGTGGCCGGCGTGGGTGAAGACACCGGCGATTCGCAGACCGGGCCGGCTGGCGGCCATCTGCGCCAGGTCGGCGGCGACGTTCGGGGCGACGCCGCAGCGGCCGAGCCCGCTGTCGATTTCGATGAGCACGTCAAGGGTGATGCCGGCGCGGGTGGCGGCCGCGCTGAGTGCGTCAGCTCCGGCCGGGCCGTCCAGCGCGGCGAGGATCCGCGCCGTCGTGCCCGCCACCAGCTCCACCAGGCGCGCGGTTTTCACGGTGCTGACCAGCGGGTACGCCAGCAGGTAGCTGGTGGCGCCAGCGGGGCGCAGCGCGTCGAGTTCGTCGAGTTTGGACACGGTCAGCCCGGCGGCGCCGGTGGAGAGCTGACGGCGAGCGATCTCCACGGTCTTGTGGGTCTTGGCATGGGGGCGCAGCGCCAGCCTGTCCCGGTCGGCGACGTCGGCACCCCGGCGGAGGTTGGCAGCGAGCCGGGGCACCTCCACCAGCGTCACCGGGGTGTCGAGGTCGGCCAGGCGGCGTGGGACACGGGTAGGGGTGTGGGACGCGGCGCTCACGCTGATCGGCTTCCCCTCGTCGGTCCGGGCTCTTGTCCGATGGTCGTCCAGGCCCTACTGTGACGGCAGATACTGTGACTACGAATGCACAGTAGGGATGAGGCGGGAGGCTGTCAACGGATGGACGCCGGGAGTCCGATCGCGCACTGGATCACCACCGAAAGGTCCACATTCGAAGAGCGTACCCCGGCATCGGCGGCGCTCTTCCAGCGCGCCTGCCGAGTCATGCCCGGCGGCGACACACGCTACTCGCTGGCTATGCATCCGTATCCCTCATACGTCGAGAAGGCCAGCGGCACCCGGCTGTACGACGCCGACGGCAACCGCCTGCTCGACCTGATCTACAACGCCACCTCGTTGATCCACGGGCACGTGCATCCGAGGATCACCGAGGCCATCCGGGAGCAGGCCGGACGCGCCACCGCCGTCCTCGCTCCCAACGCGGTACAGGTCGCGCTCGCCGAGCAGCTCTGCGCCCGGGTGCCGTCGCTGCAGCGGCTGCGGTTCACCAACTCCGGCACCGAGGCGACCATGATGATGGTCAAGACCGCCCGCGCCTTCACCGGCCGCGACCTCGTGTTGAAGATGGATGGCTCGTACCACGGCACCTTCGACGGCATGGAGATCAACGCGGCGGCGCCCGGCTCGGCACGCGGCGTGCCCTACACCGCCGGCGTACCGGCCAACCTCGCCGACAACGTGATCGTCGGGTCGTTCAACGACACCGACGGCGTGGTCTCCCTGATCGAGCAGTACGCCGACCGGCTCGCCGCCGTTATCGTCACCCCGATGGCGTCGATCGGCACCTGGATCCCCCCGACGCCCGGCTTCCTCGAAGCCATCCGGACGGCGACCGCCGCACACGACGTGCTGCTGCTCTTCGACGAGGTCATCGCCTTCCGGGTGGCACCCGGCGGCGCCCAGCAACGCTACGGCGTCACCCCCGACCTGACCGCGTACGGCAAGGTGGTCGGGGGCGGTATGCCGGTCGGCGCGTACGGCGGGCGGGCCGACGTGATGGCGGTGACCGACCCGGCCGGCGGCCCTCGGCTGGCCCACGCCGGCACCTTCAACGGCAACCCGGTGACCGCCGCTGCCGGGCTGGCCACCCTGGAGCTGCTCGACGCCGAGGCGTACCAGCGGCTGGAGCGCGTCGGTAAGCTGTTCGGCGACGGGCTGCGCGACGCCTTCACCGACCTGGACCTGCCGCTGGCGGTACGCCAGGTCGGCTCCCTGGTCAGCGTCGCCACCACCGACCGGACCCCGACCGCGTGGGCCGAGGTGAACGCCGCGATGCGACTGGCCCTGCTCAACCGTGGGGTCTGCGGCTGGGGGGTCTTCGCGCTGCCCACCGTCATCGACGACGCCGAGATCGACGAGGCGGTCGCGGCCATCCACGACGCGTTGCGGGTGCCGGCGGCGGCGCTGCGGGAGGTGCCGGTCGGATGAGCGCGGGACGGATCATCACCGTGCTGGGGGACATCGACCCCGCCGAACTGGGCACCACCCTGATGCACGAGCACCTCTACATCCGGCTGTGGGAGATCGCCGGCCGCTACGACCTCGCCGGCCTGCCCGACGACGACGACCTGCTCGTGGAGGAGTTGGCCGGCTACGTCGAGCAGGGCGGGCAGGCACTGGTCGAGCTGACCGTGCCCGGCATCGGCCGGGAACCGGCCCGCCTGGCCGCGCTGGCCCGGCGCACCGGCCTGCACATCGTCATGGGCTGCGGCTGGTACCGGCAGCCCTACTACCCCGCCGCCGAGGAGATCGACCGCCGCAGCGTCGACCAGTTGGCCGACCGCCTGGTCACCGAAATCCGTGACGGAGCCGACGACACCGGCGTACGCCCCGGCATCATCGGCGAGATCGGCGCGGACAAGTCGTGGATCTCGGCCCAGGAGGAACGCTGCCACCGGGCAGCGGCGCGGGCCAGCCTGCGTACCGGGCTGGCGATCACCACCCACTCGGTCGGCAGCGACGTCGGCCTGCGGGCGCTCGACCTGTTCCAGGAGGAGGGCGTGGCGGCCGACCGGGTGGTGATCGGCCACGCCGACAGCCACCCGTCCCTGGGCTTCTACCGCACCGCCCTGGGCCGGGGCGCCTGGCTGTCCTTCGACAACCTGGGCGCGTTCCCGCCGGCGTACACGGAGCGGGTGCTGGACGCCATCGCCACCCTGATCGGCGAAGGCCACCACCGCATCGTGCTCTCCCAGGACGTCTGCAAGCGGGACATGTTCGCCCTGTTCGGCGGCAACGGCTACCGCTACGTCCTCGGCACCGTGCTGCCCGCGCTGCGCGAACGCGGGGTCACCGACGCGCAGCTGCACCAGCTGATGGTGGGCAACCCCCGTGAGGTGCTCACCGTGACGGCGGTGGGCTGATCCCGGCGCCCACCGCCGGCCGCCGTCACCCGCCCTGCTGGAGGCGGCGCCACCGGGCGCCGCCGTCGAGCACCACCACGGTGCCGTTGCCGGCGGTGCCCCCGATCAGCTCCACCGCTGCCCGCGCCACCTCGTCGACGTCGACCTCGGCCGACACGACAGCGTCCGTCCGGCCGGTGTGCCGGGCCGTCCACGGGGTGTCCATCCAGCCCGGGGCGACGGCGCTGACCGCGACACCGGCTGGGGCGACGGCGGCCAGTCCCCGGGTGAAGGAGACCAGCGCCGACTTCGACACGGCGTACGGCAGGCTGCTGCCGGCCGGTTCGAACGCCGACGTCGACGCCACGTTGAGCACCCGCCCCCACCCGGCGTCGACCATCGCCGGAAACGTCGCCCGCGCCAGCGCGACCGGGGCGAGCAGGTTCACCCGCAGCAGCGCCGTCCAGACCTCGTCATCGGCGCTGTCCAGATCCTCGAAGGGGATGAAGCGGGTGGTGGCCGCGTTGTTGACCAGGATCTCGACGCGGCCGAGGGCCGCCGTCACCTCCTCGACCAGCCGTGGCGCGGCAGCCGGGTCGGTCAGGTCGGCGGCGATGGCGATCGCCTCGCCACCAGCCGCGCGTACCGCCGCCACGGTCTGTGCCGCGCCCTGCGCCGAACTGCCGTAGTGCACCGCGACCCGGACGCCGGCGGCGCCGAGCCGCACCGCGATCGCCTGGCCGAGGCCGCTACCGGCACCGGTGACCAGCGCGACCCGTCCGGCGACGGTCACCGGCTGCGCTGCCTGTGCCATACGTCGATCCCCTCCAGTAACCGGTCGATGTCGTCGTCGTCGTTGAACCCGTGCGGGTCCACCCGCACCCGACCGGACGGGTATCCCCACACGTCCACGCCACACTCGCGCAGGTGGGCCGCCAGATCCGGGGCGTTGTCGGCGGCGAAGGAGACCACGCCGGCGCGTCGCTGCGGGTCCGCCGGGGTGACGACCGCGATGCCGCGCGCGGCCAGCCCGTCGACGACCCGCTGCACCAGCTGCGCCACCCGCGCGGCGATCGTCTCGACGCCGGCGGCGCGGACCAGCCGGATGCCGGCGGCAGCCGCCGACAGCAGCGGCAACGCGACCAGTCCCACCTCGCTGCCCGCCGCACCGGCGGGCACCTCGGGCAACTCGGTGAGCCGGTAGGAGTCCCCGATCCGGGCGCTGACGTAGCCGATGTCCAGCGGCCCGCCGGTGGCGGCCTGCCCACGGACGGCGAGGAAGCCGACGCCCGGCGGGCCGAGCAGCCACTTCATCGCGGTGCTCACCAGGGCGTCGACGCCGTCCCGGGTCATCTCCACCGGCACCACGCCGGTGGACTGGGCGGCGTCGACGAAGAGCCGCATCCCCCGCTCGGCGGCCAGGCCGGCCAGCTCGGCGAGGTCGTGGCGGTAACCGTCGAGCGCCGCCACATGGGAGACGGCCAGGCAGCTGACGGTCGGGTCCGCGTGAGCGGCGAAGGCGTCGACCGCCCGCTGGCCCGGCGTCCGGTGCACCTGGCGGACCCGCAGGCCGTGCCGGAGCGCGGCCCAGGCCATCGTCGGATAGGTGGTGTCGTCCACCAGCACCGTGGATCCGGCCGGCAGGCCCAGCAGCCGCAGCGCCAGGTTCGTCGCCCGGGAGGTGTTCTCGGTGATCGCGACCTCCTCCGGTGCCGCCCCCACCAGCTGGGCGAACGCGTCGCGCAACCGGTCCCAGCCGCCGAAGTAGTCGCCCCGGTGGACCAGCGGGTCGCTCGCCCACTGGTCCACCCAGGAGGTCAACTCGGCGCGGACCGGTTCGGCGAGCGGCGCTATCCCGCCGCTGAACAGGTACGCCCTGGTGGCCAGCAGTGGGATCGCGGCTCGCAGGGCGGTGAGCCCGCCGTCGCTCGGGTCAGCCATCCGTGCCGCCTTCCCGTGGCCGCTCGGGCATCGCCGCCGTCTCGGACTCCCCGAGATGGACGATGACGTGCTTGAGCCGGGTGTACTCCTCGAAGCCGTACCGCGACAGGTCACTGCCGTGACCGGACTGCTTCACCCCGCCGTGCGGCATCTCTTCCGCACCGATGCCGAAGGAGTTGATGCAGACCTGCCCCGCGTCGAGGTCACGAGCGAAACGCATGGCCCGGCCGACGTCGCGCGTGTAGACGGCGGCGGCCAGCCCGTACGGTGAGTTGTTGGCCCGGTGCAACGCCTCCTCCTCCTCGTCGAAGGGTTGCACGGTGACCACCGGCCCGAAGATCTCCTCGGCGACGATCGGCGCGTCGTCGGGGACACCGGCGAAGACGGTGGGCGCGTAGAACGCGCCCTCGGACAGCCCGTCCGGATGCACGACCCCGCCGCCGGTCAGCGGCGTGTGGCCCGCCGCCACCGCCTCCGCGACCAGGGCCGCGACCCGGTCCCGGTTGGCGCGGTCGATGAGCGACCCGAGGTCGACCTCGCGCAGCGGATCACCGACGGTCAACTGGGCGGTCCGCCGGGCCAGCATCTCGGCGAACTGCTCGTAGCGCGAGCGCTGCACCAGGAACCGGGCGGCGGCGGTGCAGTCCTGTCCGGCGTTGAAGAATCCGAGCGTGACCGCGGCCTGCAGCGCGCGGTCCAGGTCGGCGTCGGCGAAGACCACGAGCGGGCTGTTGCCGCCCAGTTCCAGATGGGTACGGGCGACGTGCTGCGCGGCCGCTGCCTGGACCCGCCGTCCGGTGGCCGTGCCGCCGGTGACCGAGACCAGGTCGATGTCGGGGTGGGACGCCAGGGCCTGCCCCACCTCGGTCCCGCCGGTCACCACGTTGAGCACCCCGTCGGGCAGGCCGGCCCGGGCGGCCAGCGGCCCGAGGGCGAGCGCGGTCAGCGGGGTCTGCGGTGCTGGTTTGAGCACGATGGAGTTGCCGGCGGCCAGGGCGGGCCCGACCTTCCAGGCCGCCATCAGCAGCGGATGGTTCCAGGGCGCGAGGCCGGCCACGACGCCCAGCGGTTCGCGGCGCAGCATGCTGGTGTGCCCGGGTACGTACTCGGCCGTGGCGACGCCGTCGAGGTGGCGGGCGGTGCTGGCGAACCAGCGCAGGGCGGCGGCGCTGCCGGCGACGTCAACCGCGTGGCGCAGCCGCAACGGTGAACCGGTCTCCGCGGTCTCAATGCGGGCCAGTTCCGTTCCGTGCTCCTCGATCAGATCAGCGAGGCGGGTCAGTACGGCGGCGCGGGCGGCGGGGGACGCGCGACGCCAGGTGCCACCGGTGTGCCGTCCGCGGGCGACCTCGACGGCGAGGTCGACGCCGGCCGGTCCCGGCCCGGCCAGGTGGCGCAGCAGCCGACCGCGTGCCGGGTCGATGACGGGCTCGACGACATCACCGCAGTGCCAGGCACCGTCGATCCAGGCGCCGGTGGCCTGGGCGAGCAGGCCGGTCACGGCACCACCACCAGGGTCGGGCCGCTGGCATCGAGTCCACCGGCCACGGCGGCGGCGAACTCGGCCGGGGTCTGCGGCTCGGCGTACCGACAACCGAAAGCGGCGGCCAGCGCCGGATAGTCGGGCGCGCGCTGGCGACAGCCGACCGGTCCGGCACCCTGCTCCTCCAGCAACCGGGCGATCTCGCCGAAACCGCCGTTGCGCCAGACGACGGTGACCAGTGGGATGTCCCGTTCCGCGGCGACCAGCAACTCGGTCAGGGTGAACATGAGCCCGCCGTCGCCGACCAGCGCCACGGTGGGCCGTCCCGGGGTGGCCACCGCCGCGCCGATGGCCGCCGGCACGGCGTAGCCGAGGGTGCCCAGCCCGGACGGGTTGAGCCAGCCACGGGGGCGGTGCACCGGGAACAGTGGCGTCGCCCCGTAGTAGTTGGCGCTGGTCGAGTCGACGGCGAGACAGGCGTCGTCAGGCATGCTCCGGCGCAGCGCCGCGATCCACGGGGCGTACGGCGCAGCGAGCGGCGCCGCCTCGTCCAGGATCCGCCGGCGGCAGGTGGCGGCACGCTCGGTGCTGGATCGGTGCGCCGTCGGCAGCCGTTCGGCCATCTCGGCGAGGACGGTGGCGACATCCGCGGCGACCGCGACGTCGGCGGGCAGGTGACGACCGATGGCCACCGGGTCCACGTCGACGTGGATCAGCCGACCGGTCAGCCGTGGACGGGATGCCCAGAAGTCCGTCGGGCCGAGCTCGGTGGCGACCGCCAGCACCACGTCCGCGCCGGTGAGCAGGGCCTGCGCGGCACCGTGCGGAACGCCGTACTGCTGGGTGACGATTCCGGCGTGCAGCCGGTGCCGGGCGTCGATCGTGCCCTTGCCGTTGAGGGTGGTCAGCACCGGGGCGTCGAGTCGTTCGGCGAGGGTGCGCAGGTCCTCGGCGGCGCCCGCGGCGCCCCCGCCGGCGACGATCACCGGCCGGTGGGCGGCGGCGAGCATCGCCACGGCCTCGTCGACGGCGCCGGGATCGGCCGGCAGCGGCCGGCGCGCCGGGGCGACGCTCGTGTCCGGCCCGGGCGGGTCGACGGGGGCGTCCCAGAGGTCCTGCGGGACCTGGACCACGGCCGGGCCGGGACGTCCCCACCGGCGTGGGGTCAACGCGTCGTGGAGCGCGTGCAGGACGTCCTCGGGTTCGCTGGCCCGGGTCACCCGGTCGGTGACGGCGCGGAGCAGGGCGTCCTGGTCACGCAGTTCGTGGGCGTGTCCGCCGCGACCGCCCCGTTCCGCCCGGGACAGGTCACCGGCGAGCACGAGCATCGGCACCGCGTCCGAGTACGCCTGCCCGATCGCGGTGGCCACATTGGCCACCCCGGGACCGCAGATGACCGAGCAGGCCGCGACCCGTCCACTCGCGCGGGTTGCGCCGTCGGCCATGAACCCGGCCCCCTGCTCGTGTCGAGCGGTGACGTGCTCGACACGGGCGGTGTCGAGCGCACGGTAGAGACCGAGGGTGTGGGAGCCGGGGATGCCGAAGATGCGGTCCACTCCCCCGGCGGCCAGGGCACGCACCACGGCGGTGCCGAGGGTTGTTCGGAAGGTCATCACCACTCCTGCCGCAGGGGTCGACGGTCATGGTTGAATCCGCCATGCCCAGGCGGCTCGGAATACGTATGCATGGTGCTATGATGCGTTGGCCGTCGTCAAGACCACCCCCACCGCGACATCGCGGGCCTGACCGGCCAATACGAGCGCACAGACCACTGATGCGATGGATGACGAGATGACTAGTGGACCCGATGTCGCGGCCCCGCCACCCGGACAACGCCGGAAGGTGAGCAGCCACGACATCGCCAGGCTGGCCGGAGTGTCGCAGTCGACGGTCTCCCGGGTGCTGAACAACCATCCCCGGATCACCGCGGTCACCCGCAACCGGGTTCTCGCCGCGATGGAACAGCTGCGTTACACGCCCAACGCCGCGGCCCGCACCCTGATAACCGGCCGCAGCCAGCTCATCGGCCTGGTGGTCTCCAACATCACCAACCCGTTCTATCCCCAGCTTATCGAGGCGATCGTGGCCACCGCCGCCGAGCACGACTACAACGTCGTGCTCGGCAACACCCAGGAGAGCCCGCGCCGACAGATGGACTACCTCAAGCTGCTGGTGGAGCACCAGGTCGATGGGGCGATCCTCACCTCGGCGCTGCAGAGCGGCGCCGACGACCTGCAGCGGGTGATCCGCGCGGGAACACCGGTCGTACTGGTCAACCGGACCCTGCCGGGCGGTACGCTCGACAGCGTCCACATCGACAACCAGCGCGGCGGCGCGATCGCCACGGAGCATCTGATCCGGCTCGGCCACCGCCGGATCGCCTTCGCCGGCGGGCGGGCGGACACCTCGACCAATCAACTCAGATTCGACGGATACCAGCAGGCGATGATCGAGGCCGGCCTGGACATCGACCCCGATCTGGTCGTACACGGCGACTTCACCCACCTCAGCGGAGGGATCACGGCGCATCGGCTGGTCACCACCGCCCAGCCGCCCTCGGCCATCGTCTGCGCCGACGACGTCATCGCGCTCGGCTGCATCGACGCCCTGCACGACCGCCGGATCCGGGTGCCGCAGGACATCGCCGTGGTCGGCTTCGACGACGTGCCGGTGGCGGCGTTGAAGGGAATCGGGCTGACCACTGTGCGCCAACCGGCGCCCGAGATGGGGCGTCGCGCCTTCGACCTGCTGATGCGCCGCATCGGCGACGACCGGCAGGGCCCGGCGGTCGACGAGGTACTCCCGGCCGAGTTGGTCATCCGCGACACCTGCGGGGCACGCGCGGGCGGACGCGGTTGAGCTCTGCGTCCGCCCGCGCGTGAGCACTGACCGCCGACCGGACCCGGCGCGGTGCACCGGTCCGGTCGGCGGTCAGCCGGTCCGCACCGAATCCGCCGCCGTGATCGCCTCGGCGAGCCGGTCGACGAGCTGACCGAGCTGCTCGTCGGTGAGCACAAAGGCTGGTGACAGCTGCACGCTGTCGCCATTGATCACCCGGGTCAGCACGCCTGCGGCGCGGGCCTGCCTTACCACGCGTTCGGGCAGGGCGGGATCCCGGACGGTGTCCAGGGCGATCGCGCCGAGCAGTCCCGCGCAGCGAACCTCACGCACCCCGGGCAGCTCGGCCAGGCGGGGCAGTCGCACGGCGAGCTCCTCAGCCAGCACGGCCGCCCGGGCCAGAAGGTCCTGCTCGACCAGCAACCGCAGGTTGGCGAGCGCGGCCGCGCAGGCGACCGCGTGGCCCGAATAGGTGTAACCGTGGCGGAAGACCCCCGCCGTGGCGTCGGCGAACACCTCCCAGAATCCACGGTCGGCGATCACCCCGCCCAGCGGCACGTAGCCGGAGGTGACGCCCTTGGCGAAGAGCAACAGGTCCGGTTCGATGCCGTAGCTGGCCGAGGCGAACCAGTCGCCGGTACGACCGAAGCCGGTGACGACCTCGTCGGCGACCAGCAGCACACCGGCGCTCCGGCAGATCTGCGCCACCTCGGTCAGATAGCCGGGTGGTGGCGGGTACACACCACCGGCGCCGATGATCGGTTCCACGAAGAAGGCCGCCACCCGCGACGAACCCAGTTCGTCGATGACGCGCCGCAGTGCCCCGGCGTCGTCGTGCGGCACCCGCACGAACTCCGGGTCGGGCGCCGTGCCGTAGCCGGCGTTGTTCGCGGCGATCCCGGCCAGGGACGTGCCGTGCCCGTGCATGCCGTGGTAGGACAGGCTGCGGGAGACGATGACGCTCCGGTCGATCTCGCCGCGCAGCGTCCAGAAGCGCCGGACCATTTTCACGGCGGTGTCGACCGCGTCCGATCCACCGGAGGTGAAGAAGACCATCGGGTCCGCCGACGGAGCGAGATCGGCGAGTTGCTCGGCAAGTGCCGCCGCCGCCGGATTGGACATGTCGCCGAAGGTGGAGTAGGCCGCGAGACGTCGGGCCTGTTCGGCGATGGCGTCGGCGATCGGGGCCTGACCATGGCCGACGTTGGCGTACCAGAGCGCCGCGGTGGCATCGAGGTACCAGTTTCCGTCCTTGTCGCGCACCTGCGCGCCCTTCCCCTCCACAAGGGTCAGTTCGCTGGCGCGGGTGCCACCCAGGCTGGAGAACGGATGCCACAGTCGGGAGGCGGCCGGCGGCCGGTCGGCTGCGGCGGGCGGTGAGATCCGGCTGGACGATGTCGTGGTCACGGGCAAGCTCCTTGTCGACCCGGACGCCGCGCTGACCCCACTTCCGGACAAAGTGGCCCACACCGGCACCGGCGCACCTGCCGAAAGGCGCGGGCGAGCGCGCCGGCTCCGACGGGCAGCGACCGGAGGAGGTGGGGATGAGGGGCGCGGCGTGGGATGGCGTGGTGGCAGGGGTGGTCCGTCGGGGCGGTCGCATCCTGCGACCGCCCCGACCACGGTCAGCCGGCGATGAAGCTCTGGAACCGTTCGTTGACCACGTCGTAGTTGCTGCGGTCGGTGCCCGCGTACGGCTTGTACCAGAAGAAGGAATCGATCCGGAAGGTGATGTCGTTGGGTACGCCACCCAGCTCGGGGACGTCGTTGGTGGATGTCGTCCAGCGGTCGGCGAGCTTCTTGTCGGCCGCGTCGTAGATGGCGGTCGAGGGGATCGGCTGCCGCCAGGCCTCACCGATCCGGGCGCCGATGCTCGGCTCGAACCGGAAGGCGATGCTGGCCATCGACGCCTTCGCGTTCGGCGCGCCCTTCGGTACGGCGAGGAAGTCCACGTGGGCCAGGGCCTGGTTCAGGGTGTACGCGACCTTGGCGCCCTGATCGATGAGATCCTCGATACGAGCGTTGGACATGGCGACCATGGTGGCCTCACCGGTGGCGAGCAGTTGCTGCGCCTCGGTGCCGGAACCCCACCACTTCACGATGTGCGGCTTGATCTGCTCCAGCTTGCGGAACGCCCGGTCGAAGTCGAGCGGGTACATCTGCTCCGGTTCGACCCCGTCGGCCAGCAGCGCTGCTTCGATCACCTTGACCGGCTCGAAGTTCTGCAGCGAGCGCTTGCCGGGGAACCGCCCGACATCCCAGAAGTCGGCCCACGACTTGGGCTGCGACTCGGCATTCGGGTACGCGTCGAGGTTGTAGGCCAGGACGATCGACGCCTCAGCGTACCCGACCGCCTTGGGCAACTTGTACTTGTCGTCCATCGAGTCGAGCACCGACTTCGGGAACAGCGAGTAGTCGATGTCCTCCAGACAGCACTCCGCGAACTGCTCGTAGTTGCCGGCGGTCACACTGAACTGGTCGATGTCGACCCGACCGGCGGCGACCTGGCTCTCGATCCGGTTGTAGATGTCGGTCGACCACGGCACCTCGACCACCTCGACGCCGGTAATCCCGGTGAAGGGTTTCCAGACGTGGGTGAACTCGGCGTCGGAGAAGGTGCCACCGAAACCGACGTTGGTGATCTTCCCGCTCAGGTCGCCGGTGTTCCACGGGCGATCGTCGAAGTCACCGGCGGCGGGTCCGTCCGCGCTGTTGCCACCGCCGCACGCGGCCAGTACGGTCACCGCCGCCACCGCGGCGGCCAACTGGCGTACGGTCCGGCCGGACCGACGGGGGTGTGAATATCGTCCGAAAGGTAGGGTCATCTCGATCGGCTCCACTTCATCGCTAGGGCGCGTTAGTCCAGGTGACTGGCCCGCCCGGTTCGTCTGGTAGCGACGTGACTTCTGATGCGTGACTACTGCTGCGGTGTGGGCGACGGCAGGCCGGACGGGCGGCCGTGCCAGTGGGTCTGGATGTTGGCGAACTCGCTGATCCCGTCGGCGGCGAGTTCACGGCCGATACCGGAACGACGGACGCCGCCGAAGGGCAACCGCCAGTCGCTCTGCACGATCTCGTTGACGAAGACCATGCCGGCGTCAAGAGCTCCGGCGAGACGGTCGGCGCGTTCCGGCGACGCCGTCCACACGCTCGCCCCCAGTCCGTACTCGTCGCTGTCGGCGAGCCGGAGCAGTTCCTGCTCGCTGTCGGCGACCAACACCGGCGCCACCGGCCCGAAGGTCTCGTCCCGCCACACGGGTGCGTCGACGGGAACGTCGGTGAGGATGGTGGGCGGATAGTAGAAGCCGGGCCCGGCGACCGGTTCGCCGCCGGTGAGCACCCGGGCCCCAGCGCGGACGGACTCCCGGACCTGGCTGTGCAGCAGGTCGCGCAGGTCGGCGCGGGCCAGCGGGCCGACGGTGGTACGGGGATCCGCGGGGTCGCCGACCCGCTGTGCGGCGAACTGTTCGGTCAACGCGGCGAGGAATGCCTCGGCGACCGGCCGCTCGACGATGAACCGCTTGGCCGCCACACAACTCTGCCCGCCGTTGCCCAGCCGGGACCGGGCGGCAGCGGACGCGGCGGCGTCGACGTCCGCGTCGGCCAGCACGATGAACGGGTCGGACCCGCCGAGTTCAAGCACGACCTTCTTGACCGCCGCACCCGCCACGGCCGCGACTGCCGCACCCGCGGTGACGCTGCCGGTGACCGAGACGCCGGCGACGGCCGGATGCGCGATCACGTCGGCCACGGCCGACTCGGCGACGAGCAGCGGCGACAGCGTCCCGGCCGGCAGCCCGGCCCGCGCGACGACGTCGCCGAGGGCGAGTGTGGACAGCGCGGCGTTCGGCGCGGGTTTGATCAGACAGGCGTTGCCGAGCAACAGGTTCGGCACCGCGAAGCGCAGCGTCTGCCAGTACGGGAAGTTCCACGGCATGACGCCGAGGATCACTCCGGTGGGACGCAGCCGGATGCGCGCCGGCAGGTCCCCGGCCAGGGGGCGCCGGTCGGCGAGCAGGGTCTCGGCCTGGTCGGCGAACCCGTCGCACAGTGCCCGGCACTTGTCGACCTCGGCCGCCGACTGCGCGATCGGTTTGCCGATCTCGCGTACGAGCAGACCCGCCAGTTCGTCCCGGGCGTCGCCGAGGGCGTCGGAGAGGGCACGTAGCGCCTCGACGCGCTGCGCCGTGGGACGCTCACGCCAGTGCCGCTGAGCGCGGGCGGCCCCGTCGATGGTGCGGGAGGTCTCGTCGGGGGTCAGGGTCGGGGTGCCGGCGATCGGTTCGCCGCTGCGGGGGTCGATGCTCAGGTAGTCACGGTTCACAGGATCGATCCCTTCATACCGGTACGACGCTGGCGCAGGCGCATCATCAGCGCGACCACGCCGAGCACGGTGATCACCACGAGCATCTCGGCGACGGAGACGACGGCGAGGATCGGCGAGAAGCGCACATGCAGGTCCTCCCAGAGCCGCAACGGGAGGGTCCGCAGCCCGGTGCCGGCGAGACTGATCGTGAAGACGAGCTCGTCGAAACTGGTCAGGAACCCGAAGAAGGCGGCGACGAGGAAGCCCGGACGCAGCACCGGGAGGGTGACCGTGAGGAAGGCCCGCAGCGGGGACGCGCCAAGACCGCGGGCGGCCTGCTCCAGGCGGTAGTCGAAGGCGCGCAGGTTGGCCACGAGGATCAGGGTGACCAGCGGCACCGCAGGAATGGCGTGCCCGATGACCAGCCCGGCGAAGGTCCCGTCCAGCCGCAGATTGAACAGCACCAGATAGAGCCCGAAGGCGAGTGCCACACTCGGGATGATCAGCGGGGTGGCGATCACCCCCATGATCAGATCCTTGCCGGGAAAGGTCCCCCGAACCAGCGCCAGCGCCGCGAGAGTGCTGAGGGTGGTGACGACGAGCGCCACCACGACACCCAGCCGGATGCTGGTGAGGAAGGCGTCCACCCACCTCGGGTCGGCCAGGAACTCCCGATACCAGTCGGTGGTCAGATCGGTCGACGGGAACTCGGCGAAGGTCGAGCGTTGGAAGGACATCAGCACGGCGGCGAGCATCGGTACCAGACACAGCGCCAACCCGACGCCGGCCAGCACGTGGCCGGGGGCGCGGTAGACGATCGACGGTAGCCGGCTGATGCGCATCAGCAGGTTCACGCGGCGCCAGCCCGCGTCCAGGGCACGGCCGGAGCGGCGGGACACGGCGGCGCTCTCCGGGCGCCAGATCGCGCTGAGGGGCACCACCCGCGACACGGCCAGCAACACGATGAAGGAGGCCACCAGCAGCACCATCGACATGGCGGAGGCGAACGCGGGTTCGCCGACGGCGGTGGTGAGGGTCCGGTTGAGCAGGACCGGGTAGACCTGTTCACCTGAGCCGCCGAGCAGGTCCGGAGTGATGAAGAAGCCCAGGCCGAGCATGAACACCAGCACGCAGCCGGCGAGCACACCGGGGATGCTCAGCGGCAGGAAGACGAAGGCGAAGGCGGCCGGACCACCGGCACCGAGCCCGTTCGCCGCCTGCGTCAGACGCGGATCGATGCGGCGCATGACGGTGTAGAGCGGCAGCACCATGTACGGCAGCAGAACGGCGATCATGCCGAGCAGCACCGCCTGCTGGGTGTACATCAGCTGCACTGGCTCATCGACCACGCCGAGGCCCAGCAGCAGCTTGTTGATGGGCCCGTTGCGGGCGAAAATGGTCATCCACCCGAAGGTCCGCACCAGCAGCGCGACGAAGAACGGGATGACGATGAGGGTGGTGACCACGGCCCGGGCCAGCCGAGGTCCGTGCGACATCAGATAGGCCAGCGGATAGCCGATGATGAGCGCGCCGAGCATCGCCACCGAGGCATAGATGAAGGTGCGGCCGAGCGCTTCCAGGTAGAGCGGCTCGGTGAGCAGGGTGCGATAGTGGCGCAACGGGTCGCCGTCGGGAACGCTCTGGGCGGCTAACCTGACGACAGGGTAGGCGAGCGTCAAGGCGTAGAAGGCCAGCACCGGCACGAGCAGCCAGGCCAGCCGGTCGATCGGCGATCTGCGGGCGGGTGGCGGCGAGGAGGACGCCGGCTTCTCCTGCGGTGCCAGGGTGGCGCCGGCCTGTGGATCCGGGGCTCGGACGGGGACGCTGGTCACCGCAACACCACCGCTTCGTCGGCGGCCCACCGCAGGACGATGTCGTCGCCGGCCGCGTAGCTGGCCACCCCGACGGTGTTCTCCCGGATCAGGTGCAGCACCGAGCCGCCGTCGATCTGCACCGTGTAGCGGCTCCGTTGCCCCATGTACAGCACCTCGGTGATCTGCCCGGACACGCCGGCCGCCTCCGTGCCGTCCGCGGCCGGCGCCAGGGTGATCCGCTCGGGCCGCACCACCACGACCGCCTCGTCACCCACGGCCAAGCCCGGGCCGTTGCGGCCCTGGACGTGGACGCCGTCGGCGCTCCGCAACGTGCAGATGCCGTCGGCGATCCGTTCGACACGGCCCCGGAACTCGACGGACTCACCCATGAAGGTGGCGACGAAGGCGTTCGCCGGGCTCGCGTAGATCTCGCGCGGGGTGCCGACCTGCTCGATCCGCCCCTCATTCATGATCACGATGCGGTCACTCATGGTGAGCGCCTCGTCCTGGTCATGGGTGACGTAGATGATCGTCGACGCGATCTGGCGGTGCAGGTTGACCAGCTCGAACTGCACCGCCTCGCGCAACCTGCGGTCCAGCGCACCGAGCGGTTCGTCCATCAGCAGCACCGGCGGCTCGAACACGATCGCGCGGGCCAGCGCCGCACGCTGCTGCTGGCCGCCGCTGAGCTGGGTGGGGTACTTGTGCGAGTGCGCGCCCAGCTGCACCAGGTCGATGGCGTGGGATACCCGGCGGGCCAACTCCGCGCCGCGGATGCCACGCATGCGCAGCGGGAACGCGACATTGCGCTGCACCGTCATGTGCGGGAAGAGCGCGTAGCTCTGGAACACCATGCCGATGTCGCGCCGCTCCGGCGGTAGCCGATCGAGGCGCTGCCCACCCAGGTGGATGCTCCCCGCCGTCGGTGACTGGAAGCCGGCGACCATCGACAAAACGGTCGTTTTACCGCTGCCGGAGGGGCCCAGCAGGGTGAGGAACTCGCCGCCGCGTACGTCGAGGTCGAACCCGCGCACCGCCTCGAAGTCCTGGTAGCGCTTCGTCACCCCGGTGAACCGCAGCTGCCGACCGTCCGAGCCGCCCGCCTCCACAGGCGTACGCAGTGCGGCCGGTGATCCGTTCGTTTCGGGTGCGGTGGCAGCACCACCAAGCTGGGCCCGGCTCGACACTGCTGCTCCTCTGTGCTGGCGACGAGTGTGCATACGTATTCGTAGCATGTGAACTACCAGCAGCGAAAGATCCGATCAGCAAGTGATTCGGCTCCATCGGCGATCGGGCACCATGCAGCTCAGGGCCAGAACGTGGCGATCCGCCGCCCCCTCACGGGCGGCGAGGCTCTCACGCGTTCCGCGTGCATAGCTAGCCAGCTCGGGCGGTTCAGCGACGCGCTACAAGGGTTACGTCCAGGGAAGTGGTGTACGACTTGCCCGTGATGGGCGTGTTGCGTAGATAGGAGACGGCCACCGCGCGATCCTTCGAGACGGCTAAGTCCGGTGAAGGAGAGTGATGCGCGATGGCCACATCTGAGATGTGAACCCCTGTTGACCTGCTGTGCGAGCAGGTCGCGGGCGCGTCGCCGGACGTGTTGCAGGCGATGATGAAGACGTTCGCGCAGGCGGTGGTGTCCGCCGAGGCGAACGCTGGGTCGGTCATCTGCACCCGGCGAGACAGCAGAAACCCGGCTTGCTGCCGTTGTTGGCCAAGAACTTGGCCAACAACAGCCAACAGAGCCTTGAGCTGCACCAATAGTCGACCGCTGTCCACTCGCTTGAACTCCGGCCGTTCGTGGCCTGCGCCGGACTGTCGGGCGGTCAAGGCCCCGACCTGCACCCAACACGCCCGTACCCGAACACCCACCACTCACTCTCCATCGGAGTGATCGACGCCGACGACGCGAACATCATCGCCGAAACCCGACTCGAAGGCGTCACCGTCCAGATCGCCGCCGCCCGCTGCGGCATCCACGGCCAACTCGCCTCACACTGGCGCGACCAAGCCGAAAAACGCCTGATCAACGCCATCCGCAAGGGCGAACTCGCCCACGTGCGGCTACGGCCACATCCCGCCAAACCCGTCCATCGGACCACGCTGAGGGCATGGCCCGGCGAATAGACCCACCCCGGAATGCGGAACGAGGCCCTCTCGGTGGTGATGTCGTCCAGAGCAGCAACGGCCGAGCCATGTGCCGTCCGCCGGCCGCCATAGGGCGAGCCCAATGGCGGCGCTGGCGCAGCCTGAGATCCACGCGACCTGTTGCTTCGTTCCTGGCAGCCGTCGGATCGCCGCGCTGCCGTGGCTGCCTACGCCGACCCGACCATTCCCGGTATCCCGCGTCCAGCAGCGGCTTTACATGCTCCGATGCAACAAGCTCGTCGCCGATCGATGCTGTCCGGGCCGGAAGACGCGGTAAGCGACGCAATCTTGAGAAGGACCCAGCGACGTGACCGCGAAAACCGATCACGCCGTCCCTGATCAGGGCAACCGCCAGCGGCAACGCTGGTGCGGACCTACACCAGTAGAGCGCCTATCCCTGGGAAACCTGGTGCAGTGATGCGGATCGAAGCTGCGACACTTGCTTTCATGAAGCCGCCGCTGTGCCTCGTCTGCGGATCAACCGACAGCGCTACCCAATTCACCGTGGTGAACTTCGCCGTCAACGACCAGGAGCGAGCAGGACTCGAAGCACGAGCAGCCGTCGGTTGGGTCGGGCACCCGGAGAACGCCTACTGGTTCTGCGCCGAACACCTCCACTTCGGCACCGAACGCCAGTCGATGCACTGGCGCGACGCCGTCGCCGAGATCCGCGCCGTCACCGACGGGTTTCCCCGTCGCCTACCGGGATCCTAATCACCCTCGCCGTCCTCGAGCTCTCGGACACCGCAGGGCGGTCCTCGGTCACGGAATCGCGGCACGTCGACGCACGGGCCGCGCCGGTCGGCGTCAACGCCCTGCAGGCGTAAACGGTTGGCGGCAAGGTGATCGGCGTCGCTACGATGCGTCGTGGTGGGGCCTGTAGCGCAGAGGTAGTCGCGCCGCCATAGCGTGGCGGAGGATGCCGGTTCGAGTCCGGTCGGGTCCCACCCCCGTCGCCTGGTCGGTAGCGCAGAGGTCGACGCGCCGCACTGCTCGTGCGGAGGACGCCGGTTCGAATCCGGTCCGACCACGCCGACGGGTTGGGAGGAATGATGGACAGCGCCGAGGTCGAGCAAGTTCTGCGGGTGCTCGGCGAGATCCGCGCCTTGCCCGTCGACGACCCGATCCGGCAACGAGTCCAACGCGCCGTCGACGGGCTGCTCAAGGACGCGCAGCGCCAACGCCGCGCGGATCGACGGCGCAGGACCGCCGCTGCCGACCGGGCCGTGATCGCCGACGCCGCCACGGCAGCCGCCGACCGCCCCGAAGGCGTACCGGTCGCAGATCCCGCAGTCGTCACCGGCACGGTGGGGGTCGGACGAACTCGGCGGGACCGCCGCTGCTACGCCTGTCGCGACCGGTTCCGCACCGTCGACGCCTTCTACCACGCTCTCTGCCCCGCCTGCGCGGACCTGCACCGCCGACACCGCCACGCCCGCACCGACCTGACCGGCCGCCGCGCCGTGGTCACCGGAGGCCGGGTCAAAATCGGCTACCAGACGGCGCTGAAACTACTCCGCGACGGGGCCACCGTCACCGTCGTGACCCGATTCCCCGCCGACGCCGCCCGCCGCTACGCACACCAACCAGACGCCGCCGACTGGCTCGCCTCGCTGCGCATCATCGGCGCCGACCTACGCGACCCCTGCCAGGTCCTCGACATCGCCCAACGACTGGCCGACGACGCACCCCGACTCGACATCCTCATCAACAACGCCGCCCAGACCGTACGCCGACCGGACTGGGCCTACCAGCCCCTCATCGCCGCAGAACTACACGCCGCACCCCACGGCGTCGCCATCGAATCCGCAGCCGGTTTCCGACCGGGCGCCGCACCACCCGACTGGAGCGCCCGCCTGTCCACGCTTCCGGAAGCCCCCCGCCAGGAGCTGACCTCCATCATCGACGCCACCGGCGCCCTCATCGTCCCCGGCACCACGAACTCCTGGACCGCAACCATCGGCCAGATCGACCCCGTCGAACTACTGGAAGTGCAACTCGTCAACGTCGTCGCACCGTTCCTCCTGCTCGACCGACTCCGCCCCGCCCTAACCGCACCCGGACCCGACAACCGGTACGTGATCAACGTGACCGGCCGCGAAGGCTGGTTCTCCGAAGACAGCACCGGCCCCACCCGACACCCCCACACCAGCATCAGCAAGGCCGCCCTCAACATGCTCACCCGCGTCGGCGCCACCGACCTCGCCCGACACCACGTCCACATGAGCGCCGTCGACACCGGCTGGATCACCGACGAGAACCCCACCACCATCAAAGCCCACCGCGCCGCCACCGGCTGGCAACCACCACTGGACGTCACCGACGCCGCAGCCCGCATCTACCACCCCATCATCAGCGGCGAAAACGGCACACCCCTACACGGCGTCCTACTCAAGAACTACACCGTCGTCCCCTGGTAGCAGCAAGGTCAACGACAGGGCCGACCTCGACGTCGGGTTGCGGACGTCAACCGTCACGGCAGGCGGGCCGCAGGGCGTGACGGGCGCCGCCTGCGGTCCCGGCGGGCGTACGGCGTACCTGCCGCCGAATGCCTGCCGTGTTCGGGTCAATCTGGGCCATGTCCTGTCGGCTTCCGCCGCCCGCCCGCCTGGTGGGTGATGCCCCGGCGGGGAGAGTCCGGCCGTCCGGGGAGATCCACCGAGTAGACCGCGCCGGTGGGGGTCGTGATCGTGGCGATCCGCTCGGGTCTGCTCGGATCGCCACGATCACCACAGCCACACGATGGAGTCGGTGCTGGCGGCAGCGAGGGTCCTCCGTCGGGGAAATGGAGCAGGTAGACATAGTTGGTCGGTCCGGTGATCGACTCCCCTATGGGACGTGCTGGCCCGTCACCTACTACCCGCCACAGACGGACCGGACCTGAACATATAGACCTGGTCGTGGGGTGGCCTCTACGGTCTTCTGGCTGGTGAACAGGCGCCGAATGCATCGGAGGTTGCGCGGGTGCGTACAGTTCCGGGTCGGACTTGGGGTGGGCCGGATAGATCCGGAGCAGGGAACGGGACGAGACAGCGACAACATGACGGCGGACAAAATTACGGAAACCGGTCAATACCGCATTGACCCGGCCCGGCTGGAGACCTGTCTCAGCGTCTTCGAGGCGTTGGAGGACCTGCCTCCCGATCACCCCGACGTGGTGCGGGTGCAGCGGGCCACCGCGAAGCTCTACAAAATGATCAAGCAGCGGCGACGCGAGGAACGGCGGGATGCCATCGCGGCGGCCGACCGCGCAGTGACGGCGGCCACCGCCACCGGCGCCCCAAACCGGATCGACGACGAGACCCAGGGCAACCCGCTCGCCTCCCCCACCGCAGGTGCCACGGCCGGCGTCCTACACAAACCGCGCGGTTGCTACATCTGCAAGCAGCGCTACCGCGATGTGGACGCCTTCTACCATCAGCTCTGCCCGCCCTGCGCCGCACTGAACCGGGAGCGCCGCAACGCCCGCACCGACCTGACCGGCCGACGCGCGCTGCTCACCGGCGGCCGAGCGAAGATCGGCATGTACATCGCGCTGCGGCTGCTGCGCGACGGCGCGCACACCACGGTGACCACACGGTTTCCCCACGACGCGGTCCGCCGATTCGCCGCGATGCCCGACAGCGGGGAGTGGCTCCACCGCCTGCGGATCGTCGGGATCGACCTGCGCGACCCCGCCCAGGTAATCGCCCTCGCTGACTCGGTCAGCGGCCAGGGACCACTCGACATCCTGATCAACAACGCGGCGCAGACCGTCCGCCGCACGCCTGCGGCGTACGCGCAACTCGTCGCCGCAGAGGCGGCGGCCCTGCCGGACGGCCCGCTGCCGGAGATGATCACGTTCGCCAAACCGGCCGGCCGGGGCGACCCGGCGGGCAGCCTGATCGCCCCACTGAACTTGCCCACCATCACCCCGCACGTGCTCACCGCGCTGGCGCTGACCAGCGGCTCCGCCTCGCCGGAACGGATCGCGACAGCCAGCGCCATCGACGCCGGCGGTCTGGTGCCGGACCTCGACCCGGTCAACAGCTGGGTGCAGCCGGTGCACGAGGTGAACCCGGTCGAGCTGCTCGAAGTGCAACTGTGCAACGTGACCGCGCCGTTCGTACTGATCAGCCGACTGCGACCGGCGATGGCCGCAGCGACCGCCCGCCGCAAGTACGTGGTGAACGTGTCGGCGATGGAGGGCCAGTTCGCCCGCGGCTACAAAGGACCAGGGCACCCGCACACCAACATGGCCAAGGCCGCGCTAAACATGCTGACCCGCACCAGCGCCCAGGAGATGCTGGCCGACGGCATCCTCATGACCAGCGTCGACACCGGCTGGATCACCGACGAGCGGCCACACCCGACGAAGATGAGGCTGGCGGACGCCGGCTTCCACGCCCCGCTGGACCTCGTCGACGGCGCGGCCCGGGTCTACGACCCGATCATCCGCGGCGAACAGGGCGAAGACCTGCACGGCTGCTTCCTCAAGGACTACACACCCTGCGCCTGGTGATCGCTCAGGGCTATTGCGTTCTGGGGTAAGTGCTGGTCACGGCGGTTATGAGGTCGTGTGAGCGACGGTCGGCGCGTCGGGT
>NZ_VCJO01000027.1 GCF_009712475.1 Micromonospora sp. CP22 | reverse complement strand
GCTGGTTCCACCAACGCGCACGGCTAAGCAGGGACTACACCCTGGTCAGCTAGCAATTGGCGGCTGCCGTACTAGGCTTCGAATGGCGGGTCTGCGCCCCTCGGCCACGCAGCACCCATAGGCCAGATTAGAAGGCATCAGAGCAAATTCTCGTGGCGTCGCGGTCGTTGTGTTTAGGGCTACGCCGCGCTGTCGTTGCGGGGGATGAGGTCGGCGGCGTCGGCGGTGCCGCGTTCGAGTTCGATAATCACGCTGGTATATGTGTCGGAGGTGGGGCCGATGGTGGAGTGGCCGAGGGTTTCGCGGACTTCTTTCATGTCGGCGCCGCCGTGGCGCAGGTAGGTGGCGGCGCAGTGGCGCAGGTCGTGTAGCCGTACGGGGCGGCAGCCCGGCCTTGGCGATGAGGTGGTCGAAGCGGTCGCTGGATGGTTTGGGGATGCCACGGCTCGCCATCGGGGCGGACGAAGAACAAACCGCTGTCGGGCCATTCGTCGCCGCTGACGGCCTGCCAGCGCTGGCGCATCTCGAGGTGGTCGCGGAGGACAAGATGGTTTTCGGACCGAGGGGATTACTCGGTCCCCGGCGTCGCTTGTGACGTGGCGAGCGACGGGTGTGTAGCCGACGGTGGTGATCTGTCGGACCACAGTGAGGTAACCGGTCGAGGAAGCCTCCGGCCCTGCGCAGGCATCCACACCGTCACCGGGCTGGGGCGCTGCCCTGTGGCCTGCCAGTGCTCAACCGCTTTGGCGGTCCATATCCGTGCCTTGGCGCGGCGGGCGGTGGGAAGTTCGATGCCGAGGGCGGGGCTGGTGGGGATCAGTTTGGCTCGGACGACAGCGTCGTTGAGGGCCTTGCGTAGGGTGGCGTAGAGGCGTTGGATACTGGCCGCTTTCATCGGCCGCACGCCCCTGACCGTCGCCCGTGTCGCGGGGTCGGCGCTGCCGTGGGCGGGGCGGATGGCGTCGTGAGGATGCCGGCGACGGGCATCTTGTAGCGGGTGCCGACGCGGATGACGAGCGGGGAAGTCGCCGGTGCGGGCGAGTTCGTAGGACAGGGCCCGGCCCAGGCCGAAGACACGGCCGGCGGTGGGTAGGTCGGTGATCGCGCCGAGCGCGGGGATGCGCTCCGGTCCACACCCCGGCGCCGCTGGCCAGGTTGCTGGGCGCTCCTGTGGGGTCGATGTCGTGGCTGGTCACGGTGAGTACTCCGAATCGTCGATGCTGGAAGCAGAGTGAGATCAGGTTGGTCAGGTGCGGGTCTCGCTCGCGGCGGCCGTCACACGTGCTGCCGTGAGGCGGTACGTGTGACGGCGTCCTTGCGCAGCGTTGGTAGGTTGCGCTGGTGAGTCACGTTCGGGCGGCGCTCTACCTCGACTTCGACAATGTGTTCGGCGGCCTCTACAAGTTGGATCCGGACGTGGCGGTCCATTTCGCCGAGGACCCAGCAGGGTGGTTGCGCCGGCTGGCGACGACGGCCACGACGGATGGCGCGCGGCGTTGGCTGGTCCTGCGCTGCTACCTGAACCCCGCAGGCTGGGTGTACCGCACAGACCAGGGTGGGGAGCAGACGCGGTTGTTCTTCTCGAAGTTCCGGCCATCGTTCGTCCGTGCCGGCTTCGACGTGATCGACTGCCCTCGCTACAGCAGCACAAAGAACGCGGCCGACATCAGGATCGTCGTCGACGCCGTTGACGCGCTGTCCGCCGACACCCGGTACGACGAGTTCGTCATCGCCTCCGGCGACTCCGACATGACACCGCTGCTGCAACGCCTACGCCGCTCCGACCGGCGAACCATGATCGTCTCACCGGCCGACGCGGCCGAGGCCTTCACCGCGATCGCCGACCAGGTTCTCGACAGCCAGCACCTGTTGGGCTTGGTACAGGGCGAGTCGGTCGACCTTGACGATGAGCCCGACAGCGAGGTGGACGACGGGTTCGCCGAGCGTGTGGTCGCTGTCGACGGTGACACCCCTGCCGTCGGCCAAAGCGAGGCGTACGAGGCTTTCCGGTCGATCGTGACCCAGGAGTACGCCACGGCGACCGAGCCGCTGAACATGGCTTCGCTCGCTTCCCGGCTGCGGACGCAGCTCGGTCCGTCGGTCAGCGACAGCAACTGGTTCGGCTTCGGCACTTTCGCCCGCGCTTTGGCGAGCCTGACGTTGCCGAACCTGCGGATGTCGCAGCATCTGCTCTGGGACACCAGCCGCCATCCGGCTCCGGAGACTGTCACCGCGACGCCGCCCCGAGTCGCTCTGCCGAATCCCGTCGAGCGTCTGAGCGACCAGCTCGATCTGCCGCGAATGCCGCAACCTTGGTGGCCGGCGATCTACCGGACACTCGCCGAGTACGCCCAGTCGCAGCGGTTCAACTGGACCCAGTGCACCAGCTGGGCCCGTGACCATCTTCGGGAGCAGGGGCTGCCGGTCAGCCGCAACGCGGTCGGGTTCGTCGTTCGGGGCACGTCGTTCGGCGGTTGCCCATTGCACCGTCAACCCCCACCGACAGCCGACGAGATCGCAGCGGCGTTCATCGGCAACGTCCTCAGCCGCGCCCCCGACGCCGAGATCACTTTCTCCGACGAGGAGATCGCGACGGTCCACGCCTGGCTGGGCGCACCACCTGACAACGACGCCGAGCGGGTACGCGCGACGGAGGACCCTTCGTAGGGTGTTCCACCCGCGGCGACCGCTGGTCATGTGGACACCTCCCACCGGACGGGGCATAGCAGGATCCGCAACGCTGCGGCAGCCTGTTGGGGGACGACGCCGTTGCCGAGGATCCGTAGTGCGGCGGTGCGCGGCAGCCCGAGCGCTGGGTCGGTGACCCAGCGCTCGTCAAGGCCCATGAGCCACTCGACGAACGGTGGGGCGAGGACAGGCTTGCCGTGTGTGCCGACCTGTGTGGGCGTGGGTGCGGGCCGGCCGATGAGCAGTTCCCAGCGGGCGACGGCGGCGGCGTAGACGCCCCACCGCCGCTCGTCGGGGTGTCCCAGGTCGCCGGTGAGGTCGGCGACGGTGGTGCGTAGGTCGGTGCCGCCGTCGCCGTGTCGTCCGGGACCGCGCGCGTCGGACGCGCGTGGGGTTGGCAGGGTACGCCCGGGTACCCGCACCGCCGCCGATGGCAGGGTCAAATCCCCGTGTGAGCCGCGTTGTCCTGGGCAGCCTTTCGTGCCGTCGGTGGCTTTCGGGGTGGGCAGCAGCACCTGCGACAGTGGCGGGCGGAACCCGGCGCCGGCCCGTCGCCCCGCGGTGCCGGTGTCGCTGGCGCGCGGGGTCGGCAGCAGGGGGCCGGGAATGCCCATAGCGGAGTGACCGCTGGCCGCCGCCGACGGCGGTGGGGCCTGGGATTTCGGGGGTTTCCCGCCGTGGTGGGGCCGGTAGCCGTGGACGGCTGATTCGAGGGTTGGTTTCCAGGTGTCGCGGTGGGTGCCGCTCATGTAGCCGGTGCCGCCTCCGGCGGTCGGGGTGGGCAGGAGTCGCCCGGTGACGCCGGCCAGGCTTGGCCGGCGTGCCGCGCCCGCCGACGGGGACCGGTTCGACCCGTAGGGCTGTGCGGTGGGTGTGGGGAGCAGGTGGTGGCGGGTGCCGCCCGGTTCGACGACGTCGGGTAAGCCGTGCTGGTGGCCGGGGCCTTTGCCGTCACGGGCGCAGGGAGTCGGCAACGTCCGCACCCTCTCGTTCGGCGGGGGTGGCCAGCAGGAACAGCCGGTCGCGTCGGTGGGCGGCGCCGATGTCGGATGCGCGTAGGCATAGCCAGCTCGTGTCGTACCCGATCTCGGCCAGGTCACGGTGGACGACGTCGAAGCCGCGCCGCAGGAGGGCGGCGACGTTCTCCACGAACAGCAGGCGAGGTCGAAGACCGCGAACGGCTGCGGCGACGTGTGTCCAGAGGCTGGAGTGCTCCCCGGTGATACCGGCCCTCTTGCCGGCGTTGCTGATGTCCTGGCAGGGGAATCCTGCGGTGAGGATGTCGACCGGTGCGACTCTGGTCCAGTCGACGGTGCGGATGTCGCCGAGGTTCGCGACGTCGGGCCAGTGGTGGCGCAGGACGATGGCGGCGTGTCGGTCGGTCTCGGCGTACCAGGCGAGATGGCCGCCGAGCACCAGCTCGACGGCCAGGTCGAGGCCTCCGTAGCCCGAGCAGACCGATCCGATCCGCGGTCCGGTGGTATGCGCACCGCTCACGCCACCTCCCCGCGGCCCGTGCCGGTCGGAGCCGAGTTCGGGGCGTCGTGGGGGCACGTCCACGGCCCGCACCCCGGCGTGTCCGCCGGCTGCGGACGTGGGCGCAGCACCACCTCGTCGAGAGGCACCCGCTGCCGGTGCAGGAAGAACTGCCCGCGTAGCGGATGCCCGGCCGCGTTGGCTCGCGCGGAGCCGTTACGGATCGCATGGTCGAACGCGACGGCGTCGGCCCACTCGGTCGGACTGTTCTCGCGAAGCGCGAGCCAGAAACCGTCGGCGTGGAACGGGCAACCCACACACGACGAGCGCGGGGTGTCCCCGAGACCCTGCTGGTGCAGGTAACGCAGGCAGTCCTCGCGTCGCCAACCGAGATCGAGCAGGGGGAAGACGTTGCGCATGTAGGCGACGTCGGCGTCGCGGGCGCGGCCGATCTCGTCCAGGCTGATCCCGATCGCGATGTCCGCCCGTACGCCGGCCGGTACCCGGGCCGGGTGTGGGTAGCCGAGCCGCCGCCGAACCTCGACCTTGATGGGTTTGATCTTGTATTCGCCTGTGCACTGTCGCCGGGCCATGCCCCGCTCGCCGTTCGGTCCGAGCGTGTACAGGGGCATGCTGGCGAATCGGTGCTTCGGGTCGAGAGCGTCAGCCCGGATGTCACCGGAACGGACGCGCACGATCTCGATGCCGACCTCGTCGGCGACCTCCATCAGCCGGTCCAGATGCCGGTAGACCACAACCGGCTCCCACGAGGTGTCGGCGAAGATCGCCGCGTCGAACCCAGTAATCTCGCCGCGGGCCGCCAACAGCAGAAGCGTCGAGCTCTGCACCCCGGCGCCGAGCGACAGCAGCCGAGTCGTCGGTGCGGTCATCGGGCCTCACCCTTCCCCGAGGGCTGGGGGAGCGGCTTGGCCAGGACGATGACGTCTTCGTGGGCGATCAGGTGCATCGGTACCCCAGCGGCCCTCGCCTTGCGTACGGCGGAGAGTTGGAAGAAGCTCGGCCGCGCGATCAGCCGGCCGCCGCGGACGGCGGCGAGCAGCGCCACGCACCGCTCGATCGGGACGAGGCCGGCCGCGGTCCCGGCGCCGATGACCGCGGACGGCAGGTCGACCAGTTCGCCGCGTTTGCGCCACGGCCGGGCGGTGACCACGACGATCCCGCCGGGGGTGAGCAGGGTAGCGCAGCCGGCGAGGATCTCGGCGAATCCCTCGGCGAGGCCGGGCAGGTCCCGGTAGGCGAGGTTGCCCTTGTCGGTGCCGTCGTTGTAGGTGTTGTCGGACTTCTGGACCCCGGCACCGGCCTGCGGGCGGACCAGGCCGTGCACCGTCGGCCCGTACGGCGGCGAGGTCACCACCAGCGACACCCGCCCGGCCAGCGCGGCCGGCAACAGGCTGGTGATGCGGGTAGCGTCACCGCGTACCACCGACGCCCGCCCGGTCGCCCCCTGGGTGTGGGCGTGGGCGATGTTGGCATCGGCGATGTCGCTCCACGTGCTCTCGTACTCGACACCAATGGCGTCCCGGCCGAGATGCGCGGCCTCGACCAGGGTGGTGCCGATGCCGCACATCGGGTCGAGCACGAGGTCGCCGGGTGAGGTGTAGGAGTCGATGGCGTGCGCGGCGATCGCCGGCAGCATCCGCGCCGGGTGCCGGACCGAGTCCGGCACGTACCGGCCGCGGCGCTGCACCGGCCCCGTCGACTGGGCGGTCGCCCACACCGACAGGCCCTGCGGACCGGGAGCGGCCCGGCGGTGCCCGTGGTGGCCGGCGCTCGTGGCGGAGGCAATCGTGGGCCGGTTGGTGGAGTCGTTGTCGTCCGGGTCGGGTGCGGCGATCGGGGCGATGGGCCTAGGCACGGGCGTCACCACCCCGTCGGCGCCGCGGCGTGGGCGGCTGGGTCTGGCTGAACACGAAACAGTCGGCGTGCACCCGCAGATGCGCGACCGCCCACCGCTGGCCGTCCTCGCCAGCGGCGAGGGCGAGCAGTTCCTCGTCGCTGGCGAAGTAGGTGAACTGGTCGCCGTCGGCCTCGGCGTCGACGGCGACGATGTGCTGCAGGTAGCCGAGCCCGGCGGCGGAAGCCGCCGCGACCAGGGGACGGAAGTCCTCCGGAGTGGTAGGCGTGCCGACCGGAGTGCCGACCACCAGGACCAGGCAGCCGCCCGGGCGCAGCAGCCGCGCGCACGCGGCGAGCAGCCAGGCCAGGCGGACACGGTTGGACACTTCGCCGGAACGGTCCAGGGGCCAGCAGGCGACCACCAGGCTAGTGACGCCGGCGACGCTGGCGTCCGCGTCCGGGGGCAGGGCGGGGACCGGCGGGATGGTCGGGTCGGTGAGGTCGTCACCGAACCAGACGGCCAGGTCGAGCGGCTCCGGCCCGTCCAGGCCGGCCCCGATCGCCTCATCGAGGCCGGTGTCGATCTCGACGTCGGGCAGCGGCGTGGCCGGGCCGATGATCAGCGAGGCCGTATCGGTGAACCACGCCGTGTGGTGCCGGCGTTGTCCGCGCTGGCAGGCGGCGGTCAAGGCGTGGCCGTCGGTGAGGTCGACGACCGCCTCGCCGGGCCGGCTGTACGCGCAGATCAGTCGGTAGGCCAGGCGGGCGGGAACGCCGGTGGTGGGGTCGTCGCCGTCGCGGGCGGTACGCCACACGGTGATCGGCACCGGCGGGTCGCCGGCAACCAGATCGACCAGGAGAGTCGGGTCGGCGCCGTCGGTCTGGGCCGGGTCGCCGTGGGGCTGCGGGGTGTGCGGTGTGGATCGACTCATGCGATGTCGGCTCCGCGCCGCGCCGTGATGCGCTGACACCCACCAACCGGGGTCTGTCAGACCTGGCGAACACCGCGGACTCTGACAAGCGTCCTCGGTGTCTGACAAGGCGCCCGCAAGGCCATGACAGCTCGGTTTGGGTCCTGATACCTGGCTGACGTGCCGAGCGCACCGGCGGGCGACGGCAAGGACCTCAGCGACCCGCACTGTCAGATCCGCCGGAGTCTCTCTCGCGGCGCCGGACCGGTCGTCACGCTCTGTATCGCGGTGACGGAGCGGCGGAAGGCGTCGGCAGGCTCGGACACCGTGTGGCCGCCGGATGTCGCGGCGACGCTGGCACCTGCCGATGGGCGGGCGCCGGGTGGCGGGCGCGGCAGTTCGGTATTGCCGCGGCACCTCCGGCAGTTCGACACCTGGCAGTCTGTGGGCACTTTCCGGCGACTCGACAGCACCGCGGCAGTCCCGGCTGTCCGGCGGTGCCGTGTCGCAGTTCGCAGTTCGGCTCACATCCTCGGCCGGCGCGCTCGGCCACCCGGCGGCGACGCGCGCTGGCGTCGGTCGCGGCGCTGGAGGCCGGGCTGTCCATCGCTCCGGTCCCCCGAGCAGTGGGCGCCGGCCGCGCGAAGGCGCCGGGCGAGCAACTCGGCGCGTGTCCGCCGTCCACCGCTACTACGACCGGAGCAACTACGCCCGCGACGGAACCTCGGATGGCAGGACCGTTGTTCTATCGGGAAGAGGGTTTGTCAGAGCCTTGTCAGATCGCGGTTTCGGATCACGGTGAGCTTCCCGCAGCGTTGTCAGCTTTCCCACGCCCATCGCACGGGTCGGCCCTGTCCAGGATCGGCGGTGGAGGACGATCAGGCTACGGCGAGCCCGACAAGGCAGCTCACGACCCTCACTGCACTCTGCAAGGATTCCTGACAATCGATTCCTTGTCATATTTTCATTCCTGACAGTCCAAGCCTTGTCAGATTGGGTGAGCGTTTCGCGCGGACAGCTATTTCCCCCGTTGACCTGCTTCGTCAGGCCGTTGTGAGGGGGCTGTGGCGCACTGGGTGCTGTTCGCCGTTCTTGCGGCACATCCCTGCTGCCTTTGGTTTGGAGCCCCATCCCATGAGCGAGTCCGACCTTCGTGACGACTGGCCGGCGTCCGCGCTGCGGGCCGCCGACAAGGCGTTCGCGGCGCTGACCGTCGACCCGGCGCCACTGACCCTCGACTGTGCCGCGCTCACCCGTGCCGGCACGCCCGGCACCACCGGCTCGGCAGGCGCCGGCACTACCGTGTCCGGCACTCGCGGCACCGCCGATTCCGGCACTGCCGAGTGCGGCACGTCCGTGTCCGCAGGCGGCGTCACAGCCGCTGCCGGATGCGCCGGCACCACCGCCGGTGATCTCGGCGCGTCGGCACCTGCCGGCATCGATCTTGATTTGCCGTTCGGCGAGGTTCCGTTGCCGGTACTGCGGGACTGGCTGATGGCGCATCCGAGCGCGTACGCCGCCCGTGACGCTGTGTGGCGGGAGCTGATCCGCCGCGCCCGGCAGGGCAGACCGGAGTGGGTGATCGCCGCCGTCGGGATGGCCATGCCGGCACTCGTGGCCATGGCCGGCAGCCTCGCCGCCGGATACCACGGCGACCCGGCCGACATCGACGCGGAGATCCTCACCGGATTCCTGGAGGGCCTGCGCGGCGGCGTGGACCCCGGCCGCGACGCCCCGCACGCCAGCCTGTGCTTCGCCGCGTGGCGCGCCGGGCGGGACCTGCGCCTGGCCCAGCGCGAGTACCCTCTCGTCGACGACATCGAGCACGCCGCCGAGTCCCGCCTGCCGCGTCACCCGTACGGGCACGTCGACCTGCTGGTGTACCGGGCCGAGGCTCTCGGGGTCATCGACGGCGAGGACGTCGAGCCGTACATCGCGATCCGCCTCGCCCGGCGCACTCCCGCCTTGGTCGCCGAGACCCTGGATGTCGAAGTGGATGTGCTGCGGATGCGCCTCAACCGGGCCGACGCCCGGCTGGCGTGGGCGCTCGACGTCGGCCTGCTCACCGGGCCGCTGTCCCCGCGGCTGCGCGACGAGTTGACCCGGCGCCACGACATCCGCGCCAAGATCCGGGCCGGTAGGGCAGCCGCGCGCCACCGAGTGGGCTCTGCCGCCGCGGCGGCCTGACGACGCATTCCCCCTGCTCGGGCCCGGCGTGACCATCGCGCCGGGCCCGAACCATGCCCACCACCCGGCGCCGCTGTCACCACGAAGCCGCTGTGTCGGGCAACAGGCGCCGCGGACGCGGCCGACTGCCTGAGCGGGCCGCCGAACGCGGGAGCCGACGAGAGTGACAAAGCATTCGACAGGCACAAGCGCAGCGCCGGTTCTCGCCCGCGCCGGGTAGACACCCATCGCCCTCGATATGCCGGTGCGCCTGCCCTGTGAGAATCGCGGGTGCCCTGTCAGGTCTCTGGGTGTTCGCCATGTCTGACAAAGCCCGGTTGGTGGGTGCAGATGTTTCCCGCCGGCGCCATCGATGGCCCGGGCCCCGGGGGATGCTGCCCGCCGTCGGGCTAGTGGGAGGCACGCGCGTGTCGTGTGCCCCGGGTGCCGCGCCCCTTTTGATGCGCTGACACCACATCGAAGCCGCCAAACCCATGAGGGAGGACGTGCTCCTCCCGGGGATTCTCCACGCGGTACGCCCGTTCACCTCCCGCTACGCCCGGCGGCGGTTCCTACCCGTCTTCCGCTAGTCGCCCCAGCGCGCACCGTTTGCAGGTGCGGCGCGGGGCGGGAGGTGAGAGTCCCAATGTCTCGCACGCGACTTCCGCGCGCCCGCACGTTCCTGTCCGGCCGCGCCGTTACCCGGCGCCGCACTCCGCGCCGGGCCGGCGCCGTCGCCGTCGCCGTACATATGGCCACCGTCGCGATCCTGGTCGCCGTGCCCTCCGCCGCGTTCGCGGACCCGGGCACCCCGGTCTATCTCGCGGCCAACTCGTTGCCGCAGGTCATCGCGAACATCCAGGCATGGATCATGGGGATCCTGGGCGCGGTGGCCACGCTGTTCCTGGTCCTGGCCGGGGTCTACTACGCCACCGCGGGCGGTGACCCCGCCCAGGTCGACAAGGCCAAGGCCGCCTTGAAGAACGCGCTGGTGGGCTACGGCCTGGCGGTGCTCGCGCCGGTGCTGCTGCAAATCGTCAGAGGCATCGTCGGGGGCTGAGGCATGGGCTTGCTGTTCCCGGTCGCCAACATCCTCGACACGGTCATGCGGTGGGTCGCCGCGGCGATCCTCGCGTGCTTCGACGCGGTCCTCGGCGCGATCGCGAGATTCCTGTTGATCACACCTGACGTGACGGGCCTGCCGCAGGTGCAGGCCCTCACGGGCCGTGCCACCTGGATCGTGGACACGGTCTTCGTCCTCGCGTTCGTCACCGCCGGGATCCTGGTCATGGTTTCCGGCGGCGACGAGCGGTCCCGCTACACGATCAAGGACCTTGCGCCACGCCTGGTCGTGGGGTTCGTCAGCGCCCACTTCTCCCAGCTGCTGTGCGGCATGGCCATCGACGTGGCGAACGGCCTGACCGAGGCGTTGTCCGAACCCGGCCACAGCCCCGACGGGGCGTTCACCGCCGTCAACACGCACGTCCACGCCGCAGCCGAGGAAGGCTCGGGGTTGCCGGCGCTGCTGTTCGTGGTCATCGCGCTGCTCATCACGGTGCTGCTCGCTATGACCGCGTTCAGCCTGATCGTGCGGCTGACCACCCTGCTGGTCCTCACGGCGGCGGCGCCGCTCGCTCTGGCCTGCCACGCGCTGCCGCAGACCGACGGCCTGGCCCGGTTGTGGTGGCGCGGCTACACCGGCTGCCTCGCCACGCCGGTGCTGCAGGCGCTGATGCTGCAGGCCGGGCAGTGGATGCTGCTCGACCCGCGGCACATGCTGCCCGCGCTGGGTCTGCCCGCCGAACCGGGACCGGTGCTGAACCTGTTCGTGGTCATGGTGCTGCTCTGGTACACGGTCAAGATCCCCGGCCTGGTCGGCCGGTACGTGTCCCAGTCCGGGCGCAACACCAGCTTCCTCGGCGCGGTCGTGCGCGTCGTGGTCGTCCAGCAACTGTCCAGGGCCGTTCCCGGCCTCGGCCGAGCGCGCGCGATGGCCCGATGACACCCGCGACGACGACGTGGTCCGCGCCCGCATGCCGACGGGCGCTTCATACTGCCTTCTCTGCGAGTGTTGTTTGGATTGCGGACGGTTCCGCCTTCAGTGGTTCTCGGCGAGAGTTGCCACGCCTGGAGGCCACTGCCCGGGTCGGCCGCCGTCGGCAAGCGGGGCCGGGGCGGGCAGGCGAGGGGCGCTGCGGTAGGCGTCGGCAGCCTACTGCGGCGGGCCATCCGCAGCGCTGACAGCGGCGATGTTGTCGAACAGTGCGATGTCGGCAGGTTGTAGTTGGTCGTAGTAAATGGGATCAGACCCCACTCGTCCTAGCGAAGTGACTCGACGAGGTTGAGGGCGGCCAGGTGACGCGACCCCGGCAGGCCCGGCAGCAGGACGTGTCGAACTCTTCCCCGGGCAACACCCGCCGATTTTGCTCTATGCCGACCGCGAAGCCCGGAGGTTGTTCCCCCGTGTCACTCTCGGCGGTAGCCCACTTTCGTTGGGCAACCCTTGGAGGTCGGACTGTCCTGATGCGACCATGAAGGGGCGGCACACCACTCTCCGGATCTTGCGAAAGACGTCACCCGATGAGCCCTTCCGCCGAATCCCTCGAAACCCTTCTTCACCGGCTCCGCAGCGATGACGGCCGCCACTGGGCAGGCGAGGCGCTCGCCATGGCCCGCGCCGAGGAGCCAGCCGCCGACAATGGGCAGAGCGGTGGCATTCTGCACCGGCCCAGCGGCAACCGCCGGACATCGCCGCGCGCCATGCGGGCACTGGCCGAGTTCTTGGCGGCCGGATCGGCCGACCTCGCCGAGGCTCGGGCCGAGGCGAGAGCCGGCGCTCGTCAGGCTTTCGGCTTCGTGGTGGTTCTGGGCACGGTGACGTTCCTGGTGACGCTGACCGCGTCGGTGCTCGCCGCCCTCAACTTCGCGGACGGGGCCTGGACCGCCGCCGGGTTCTCCGTGCCCTCGGCGCTCGTGACCTGGCTCTTCTATCGGCTCTACCGCGCCCAGAGCCGGCGCGCTGACGCCGTCCGTGACGATTTGCAAGCGCTGGAGAAGGCGCGAGTGTCCTTTCTGATGGCGTCGGGTATGTCTGACGGCCGCGCTCGGGACACGACGGTCGAGACGATCATCGCGGACCTCTCGTCCGGGCCGGAGAAGGGTCGATGACACCCTGGCTCTCCGTGTTGCGTACGGAGAACCTTGACGACATCGCCTTCGTCGATCCGGCCTCGATGAACATGCACTTCGGTGCCGGCCTGCTCAGCGAGCGGAACAGGGAAGTCAGCACCCAGGAAGGTGTCGGGGCGGTTCTTCCGGTGCCCGCCATGGCCCACGAGGTGGCCCACGTCTGGCAGGTGACTACCACCATGACAGGCATCCGGTGGTTCTGGGACGCGCATCTACAGATGCGGATGATGGCCGCGATGACCAGCGAGGCAAGCAAGGCCGCGGCAGGGATCGTCGGACCGCGGATTCTGGTCGACCCAATGGTGTACGAACACTCCTCGGGATTTCGCCGCTACTCCGACATCGTCAACGCCCTGACCGCGGTGAGCTGGTGCGCCGACGGCGGCCATCAATACCGGCCGGAGGAGTTGGAAAGCTTCTTCGGCGGGCCGCCGCGCGACGACCACGGCATGTCCGTCTACCCGGACGACCGGATCGGTGCGGCGGGACGCCTGCGCTTCTTCGACCTCGGCCAGGTACGCCGCGCGTCGGGTTCGGCCGCCAGTCATGTTCTGCTCGGGACGAAGCACCTGTTCGAGGGGCTGAGTGCCGCCGTCGAGGGGTTCCGGAACGTTGTCGAGCGGCCAGAACTCTCCCTGGCCGAGCGTCAGGAATTCCACACCCTGCGATTTCTGCCGTTCGAGCCGTACGGGATCGCGGCCGGGATGTACGCCGCCATTGCCCAGCATCGCCTCGGCGACCAGGCGCGAGCCACCGCGCTGGTGGAGATCATGGCCATCATCGACGCCGCCCTGAACATGGACGACTGGCTCGAAGTGCTGGTGCGGACCGGGGAAATCCCCGAGACCGGCGGCCGGTTCGCCTTCGACAACTACCTGAAGTTACTGGAAGCGCGGGCCGACGCAGGTTCCGCCATCGGGATCCGCGACGGATCGGCCGAAGAGACCCGCACCTTTCAGGAGACGCTTCTGCGCGCGGTCGGCGCGCCGATGACGAATCTTGCCGAACTGCCCGGCATCGCCGCCGCCGGAGTCGACCGGCTGTTCGACGAACTGCGGACCTGGTCACCCGTCCCACCGGGCATGCTTACCAACTGGCGGACGCTCTTCATGCAGAATCTCAGCACGCGCGAGGACATCGGCGGAGGCAGCCCCTTCTTCGAGATCGCCCGCGCGCCGCGCGAGGCGCTACGAGAGATCTTCAACCGGGTGCCGATGCGAAGCTGGGGACCGGCGCAGATCCACGAGGAGGAGGCGACAGGCCCCGTGCGCCAGGCGTTCCAGGCGCAGATGGTCTCCCACATGCGATCACTGCTCATGGAGTGGTCGTTCGGTCGCCGCCGGTGCGAGCATTTCGACGGCCCGTGCCGGCTGAGCGAACGGCCGGCGTGCGACGGCCTGACCGCGGACCTGAGCCCGAGCGGCACCCGCTGCCCCCGAGAGGCGATGACCGCGCACCTGATGGCGAACTTCAGCATCGTCGAAATTCCTGACTACTAGTGGGACCGTTGCGGCGGTCGGAGTCAGGCTGCCCGCCGCACCGCGAGGATGAGCAGGTACGGGGAGTCCCTGCTGGTGCCCTCGGGGCTGTCAGCGCTGGGCTGCCCGAGTCTGTTCCTCTTCAGATAAAGCCGGCACACAACCACGGTGGGGCTTCACCAAGGTCAAGCGGCAGGCAAGTCTGCCCTACAGCAGTTGGTGAGCAGGTGCGATCGGCTTCAGCCGGAACGAACCCGCGACCTTTTGCCGGTAGATCTCCTGCGTAGCGTCGTCCCAGAAAGCAGCAGCGTCCGCTGGGACCACGCCGAGCGGGGGCCTGCCCGAGGCGCAGCCAGTTGTAGACGGCATCGGCTGGGATAACCGGCGGCGGCCTGTTTGACGCTGACCTCGCCGTCTCGGACGGCGACGGTGCGCGGCCCTACCGGACATTCCCAGGTCGGCGTCGACCACGACGATCTGCTCGGCCAGCCACCCGAACTCGGCGGCGGTGCCGACCAGGCCGTACTGCCGCTGGGCCGACTCGGTGTTGAACCGCATCTGCGCCACCGTCGACTGCCGCACGTACACGATCGCCAGCCGCGACAGCTTCAGCTGCTGATCTTCGCCGTCGGGTTCACCGGCGGCTGGCCCGCTGCCGCGCAGCAACGACTCGACCATGTTCGCTACCGCCATCACCGCCTGGCGACGATCCCGCCCAGACATCTACTCCCGCTCCCCGACGGTCACCCCGTCATCCCACGAGTCGGCCGACTCCACCGACGGCGCCCCGGCAGGGGCGATCGCATCGACCAGCGACCGCCTCGCGGTCAAGCCACCGACCGCGAGGCGGTCGGTCGAGGCCGGCACGCCGCGGTCGGTCCACTCCTGAGCCACGGTGACCCGCCGCCTCCCTCAACCTCGCACACGACGAACAGCCCAGTGCGCTTGCGCTGCGAGAACAGCACGGCCAAGCGCTGAGCTTTCAATGGATGGAAAGGGTGAGTGATTATCAATGAGTCCGAAGAGTGCCTTGACTGACGAGCCGTATAGGGCAAGGGTTCCCGCCGACGTCGACGCACCGGACAAAGTTTTGTATGGCCTGACCTTCCGGCAGCTGGCGATCCTCGCCGTCGCCGCCGTGGTCTTCTACGGCGGCTGGCGGTCGCTGCACACCCTGCTGCCCGCCGCGCTGCTGATCGGTGCCGGCGTGGTGCTCGGCGGTCTGGTGTTCGGCCTGGCCGTCGGGCGCCGCGATGGGCTCCCGATGGACCAGTGGCTGCTCGCCTCGATCCGCCACCAGCGGGCGCCGAAGGCGTTGTCGACCACCGACACGACCAGCCGCCTCCCCGACTGGGTCGACGCCACGGCCGGGCGGATGCCGCTGCCCGCCCCGCTGCGGCTGCCGGCGACCGCGATCGCCGACGACGGCGAGATCGCCCTGCCCGCAGGGCCGGCGGCGATCGTCGCGGCCACCACCGTCAACCTCGCCCTGCGCACCCCCGGCGAGCAGCAGGCCCTCGTGGACACGTTCGGCCGCTGGCTCAACAGCCTGTCCACGCCGACACAGGTGGTGGTCTCCGCGCAGCCGGTCGACCTGGCCAGCCACGCCACCGGCCTAGAGGCGACCGCCCACCGGCTGCCGCACCCAGCGCTGGAGGCCGCCTGCGCCGACCACGCCCGCTTCCTCGACGACCTCGCGCACCGACGTGATCCGCTGCGCCGGCAGGTCCTCATCGTCACCCGCGCCCACACCGGCGGGCGGGGCGGGCACGCCGCCCGCCGCCGCGCCGACGACACGGCCCGGTCGCTGTCCGGGCTCGGGGTGACCACCCGAGCCCTGAACGGCGACGCCGCGACCGCCGCGATCGCGGCCTGCGCCGACCCATACCGGCCGCCCCGCACCGGCGGCCTCGCCGCCCCCGACACCGTCATCACCGCGCCTGCGGCGAGCAGGCAGAAACCCCGAAAGGAATCATCATGAACTGGAGACTGCCCGGCCCGACCGCCCGAGGCCGTACGGTCGCTGCGGCGCTGCCCCCCACCGGAGGTGTGGCGGGGGTGGTGGCGCCGGCGTCGGTGGAGGTGACTCCCCGTTTCCTACGGGTTGGCGACGGGTACGCGGCCACCCTGGTGGTCACCGGGTATCCGGCCGAGGTCGGGCCGGGCTGGCTGGAGCCTTTGCTGGCCTGGCCGGGCCGGCTCGACCTCGCCCTGCACATTGACCCGCTGCCCGCAACGGTCGCCGCGTCCCGGCTGCGCACCCAGCGCGCCCGCCTCGAATCGTCCCGCCGGGCCGGCAGCGAGAAGGGCAAGCTGTCCGACCCGTACGTCGAGGCCGCCGCCGAGGACGCCGCCGACCTGGCCCAAAGGTTGGCCCGGGGCGCGGCGAAGCTGTTCCGCGTCGGCCTGTACCTGACGGTGCACGCCCGCACCGAGGCGGAGCTGTTGGAAGCGTGCGCGCAGGTGAAAGCCGCCGCCGCCTCCACGCTGCTGGAGGCGCAGCCGGCGACGTGGCGGCACCTGGCCGGCTGGACCACCACCCTGCCCCTCGCGACTGATTCGCTGCGGATGCCGCGCACCATGGACACCCAGGCCCTCGCCGCGGCGTTCCCCCTTGCCAGCCCTGATCTGCCGGCGCCGCTGCCGGGTGATCCGCCGGTCTGCGGCGGGGTGCTCTACGGCGTCAACCCCGCCTCCAACGGGATCGTCTGGTGGGACCGGTGGAGCCAGGAGAACTACAACAGCGTCGTCCTCGCGCGGTCGGGGGCCGGCAAGAGCTACTTCGTGAAGTTGGAGGTCCTGCGCAACCTGTACCAGGGCGTCCAGGTCGCCATCGTGGACCCCGAAGACGAATACTCGCGGCTCGCCGACACGGTCGGCGGCACCGTGGTCCGGCTCGGCATGCCCGGCGTGAAGATCAACCCTCTGGATCTGCCGGTCGGGGACCACCGCCCGGATGTGCTCACCCGCCGCGGCCTGTTCCTGCACACCGTCATCTCCGTGCTGGTCGGGCACCCGCCGCCGCCGGCGGAGCGGGCCGCACTGGACCGGGCCATTCTGGCCGTCTACCGACGGGCCGGCATCACCGCCGACCCGCACACCCACACCCGCCCGGCACCGCTATTGAGAGACCTGGTGGGTTGCCTGGAAGCCGACCCGGAGCCGGGCGCCACGCAGCTGGCTGCCCGACTGGCCCCGTGGGTGCACGGCAGCTTCGCCGACCTGTTCAACGGCCCCACCACCCACACCCCGATCGGACACCTCGTCGTGTGGAGCCTGCGACACCTGCCCGACGAACTCCGCACCATCGGCACCCTGCTCGCCCTGGACCACATCTGGCGGCAGGTCGACCTACCCCGCCAGCCCCGGACGGTGGCGACACCGTCGGTGCGCCGCCTCGTCGTCGTGGACGAGGCGTGGCTGCTCATGCGCGACGGCGAGGGCGCGAGGTTCCTGTTCCGCATGTCGAAGGCCGGCCGTAAACGGTTCGCCGGCCTCACCGTCGTCACGCAGGACGTGGCGGACGTGCTGGGCACCGACCTGGGCCAGGCGGTGGTGTCCAACGCCGCCACGCAGGTCCTACTCAAGCAGGCCCCACAAGCGATCGACGCGGTCGGTGACGCGTTCGGCCTGACCGGCGGGGAACGGCGGCTCCTGCTCGCCGCCCGACCCGGACAGGGGCTGCTCATCTGCGGCGTCGCCCGCACCGGTTTCGAGTCGATCAGCTCCGAGCAGGAACACGCCGTGTGCACCACGACCCCGGCCGAGCTGGCCGACCACGACGAGGAGGAACAGCTGTGAACCCGCCGATCGGCGCGCTGATCCGCACGCGCCTGTCGGTGCCCAGCCCCACGGCCGGGCCGGGCACCGACGTCATTACGCCACCTACCGGAGCAGGCGACGCCCTGGTCGACGTCGCCGTGTGGGCCGCACAGCGGCCGTGGCTGGCGGCTGTCGCCGCGGGCCTGCTCGCCGTCGGGATCGCAGCCCGCAACCTGGTCGAGACCTGGCGGCACCACCAGCACGCCCACGGCGCCCGCCTCGTGACGGTCGCGCCGCCGCCCGAGGTGGACCCGCACAGCGCCGCCGCCCTGTGGGCGAACCTGGCCGGCGTGCTGACCCCGTCACGGCGGCGGCGCCTGCTCGTCGGCGCCCCGCACGTGGTGTGGCAGTACACCTGGTCCGGCCGGCAGCTGCTCATCTCGATCTGGGTGCCCGGCACTGTCCCACCCGGCGCGGTCGAGGCGGCGGTGCGTGCCGCGTGGCCTGGCTCGGCCACCACCACCGACCCCAACCCCCCACCGCCGATCCCACTCAACGCGCGGCCCGCCGCCGGCGGACACCTGCTGCCCGTACACGCGGAATGGCTGCCCCTGGCCACCGACCACGACACCGACCCGCTGCGGCCCCTGATGTCCGCCGGGGCTCAGCTGAAACCCGGCGAGTACGCCTGCGTGCAGATCCTCGCCCGCCCCGCCCCACCACGCCGGGCGGCACGCGCCCGCCGCGCCGCCGGGCGACTACGCGCCGGCAAGACCGCCGCACCGGCGATCAACCCGGCCACGCCGCTGCTGTGGCTGCTGGAGACGTTCCTGCCCGGCAGCGGCACCGACCGTCCTCTGGCGCCCGCCGCCCGACGGGATCCCACCATCGACCGCGACGTGCGGGCGATTCTCGACAAGACCGCCCACCCGCTGTGGACCACCGGAATCCGGTACGCCGTCGCCACCACCAACCGCCGGCCCGCCGCCGACCCGCACGGCCGGCTGCGCGGCATCGCCGACACCCTCGCCTCGGCCTTCGCCATCCACACCGGCCGCAACCGACTCACCCACCGAACCCGAATGCGAGCACCGGTGACCGTCCTCGCCGCCCGCCGCCTCGGCCCCGGATTCCTCACATGCACACCCGAACTCGCCGCGCTCGCGGCACTGCCGCAGGACCTTGCCGTGCCCGGCCTGGACCGGGCCCGGGCCGCCTCCATGCCGGCCCCGGTCGCCGTCCCCGGCGGCGGGCGTGGGGTGAAGATGCTCGGCGACGCCGAGATCGGCGGCCACAGCGTCGGGCTGTCGGTGCCGGACGCGAGGTATCACCTGCATGTGATCGGCTCCACCGGCTCGGGCAAGACCACCCTGCTGGTCAACATGGCCCTCGACGACATCAAAGCCGGCCGGGGAACCGTCGTCATCGACCCGCACGGCGACCTCGTCCTGGACATCCTCGACCGGCTCCCCGCCACCGTCGCCGACCGCGTCGTCCTGTTCGACCCCGACCAGGACAACCCGCCAACGCTGAACCCGCTCGAGGGCGACGACCCTGACCTGGTCGTCGACAATCTCGTATCGATCTTCGGGAACATCTTCGCCAAAGCGTGGGGGCCGAGGATGGACGACGTCATGCGGGTGGCCTGCCTGACCCTGCTGCGCCACCACAACGTGACCCTGCAGCACATTCCCCCACTGCTCAACAGCCCGCAGTTCCGGTCCGCGATGACCGTGGACCTCGACGACCCGGCCGGTCTCAGCGGCTTCTGGCAGTGGTACGACAGCCTCAACGACAGCCTCCGCTCCCAGGTCATCGGCCCGGTCCTCGCCCGCCTGCGCGCCTTCCTGCTGCGGGACTTCGTCAAACGCACCATGCGCTACCCGAAGTCGAGCTTCGACATGGGGCGCGTGCTCGACGGCGGGGTGCTGCTCGTCCGCATCCCCAAGGGTGTGCTCGGGGAGGACACCAGCCGGCTGCTCGGCTCCCTCGTCCTCGCCCAGGTGTGGCAGGCCGCCACCGCCCGCGCCGGCGTCGCACCCGAGCGGCGCCGCGACGCCAGCCTCATCATCGACGAGGCGCAGAACTTCCTCACCCTGGCCAACTCGCTGGACACGATGCTCGCCGAAGCCCGCAAGTACCGGCTGTCCCTCGTACTCGCCCACCAGGACCTCGCCCAGTTTCCCCGAGACCTGCTCGCCGCCGCGTCGGCGAACGCCCGCAACAAGGTGTACTTCACGGTCGCGCCAGAGGACGCCCGGCAGCTCGCCCGGCACACCCTGCCCGAACTCGGCGAGCACGACCTCGCCCACCTCGACGCGTACACCGCCGCCGCGCGCCTGCTCGTCGACGGCCGCCAAACCCCGGCGTTCACCATGCGAACCCGGCCGCCGAGGCCGGTCGTCGGTGAGGCGACCGCGATCCGGCAGGCCGCCGCCGCTGCGGTGCCCGCCCAGGACACCAGCGCCGTCGACGAACTCGTCGAGCGACTCAGCCGCACACCCGACCAGCGGCGTGCCCGCCCGAAGTACGGCCGCCCCTGACTGCCTCCGCCAGCGTGGTGGCGTCATCAGGGTCGCGCACCGGCCCGCCACCGGGCTCGTCGCCCATCACAGGCGAGCACCTCCACCACGGTGCTGACCTGGGCTGTCAGTGCCGCACACACCCCTGACAGACCCTCCGCACCGACCTCTCCCTCGCCAGACACCCCTCCCGATCGGGAGGGAAACCTCATCCTGCCTAGGAGCAACCGTCGTGTACTCCCGTGTTCCCTCCGCCTCCAGCAAACCGGACCCGCTCGCGGTCTTCGGTCGCATCGTCCCCCGCGACCACGCCCTGCTGGCCCTGCTGGCCGAGCACTACCTGCTGTCCACCGACCAGATCACCAACGCCTTCTTCGACCACCGCCGCACCGCCCAACGCCGGCTCACGATCCTGCACCGCCTCGACGTGCTGCACCGCTTCGGCCGCAGCAGCCACACCGGCCGCTACGGCCCGCTGCTCTACACCCTCGGCCCCATCGGACTACAACTCCACCCCACCACCTACCACGACCCGACCGGCAGCGGCGGCGGTAAGCCACCACGCAGCTCCCTGGAACGCGCCAAGCGGATCGCCGCCAGCGGACAGGTCAACCACCTGCTCGGCGTCAACCAGTTCTTCACCGACCTGATCGCCACCGCCCGCCGCACCGGCGGTGCCCGATTGTCGCGCTGGTGGTCCGAACAGCACGCCACCACCGTCTACGCCCAAGCCGGCATACGCCCCGACGGCCACGGCGTCTGGACCGTCGGCGACACCTCCACCGGCTTCTTCCTCGAGCACGACAACGACACCGAAAACCTGGCCCGGGTCGTGGCCAAACTGCGCGGCTACGAACGCCTCACCACCTTCGGCCCCCGCTACCCCGTGCTGTTCTGGGTACCCAGCCCACGCCGCGAGGCCAGCCTCCTCGGCGTGCTCGCCGGACTACGCACCGCCAGCCCGATCGCCACCGCCGTCCACGGCCCAGACCCCGCCGGCCGAGTGTGGACCCTCGTCTCCGAACCTGGCCACCGGCGCTACCTGCACGAGCTGCCGTGCGACCACGGACCCGCCACGGTCACCAACCCACAGCGCTTCGACGATCTCTAGACACCAGCAGGTCGACCCCGTCGGGCGATCGCGTGATGACCCAGCGGGTGCTCCTATTCGCGTCCCTCCATCCGCCCTTCCGTCTGTGCTCGAGGTGAGACGGACGCGGGGCTGGGCAGCAGGCGCCCGGGCGGACGGCGGCTGGTAGTACGCGGGCGGCTTCGCGAGAGAGATTCGCCGCTGGTCACAAGAGCTGCGGTGAGCAGCGGCCCGTCGACGGTGCGGGAGTCGAGCGCGGCACCGATGTGTGCCGCAACCACCTCCAGGACCGGCACCAGCCGCGAATGCGGCGAAGGACGTGTGGCGAGGTGAACCTCGACAGCGTCCCACCAGGGGTGTGGTGGTTGAGGCTTCGTGACGGTCATGCCGGGCTCGAAACGCTCGACGCGTCGACCGTCACGCCAATGGGCGAAGCCGTTCATGCCGTCGGCGCCGCGCAGGACGCTGAGGGTCTCGGTGCCCTCGGACAGGGTGGCACATGTGCCGGACATGGCACTGGTGATGCCGTGCTCCTCGAAACAGAACGACCACATGCCCAAGGAACCGGCGCGCAACATCGACCCTTCCTGAGCGGTCTCGGCATACAAGGAGTTGGCCTCGTCGCGGTCGAGCAGGCGGGCGACGCGCGGGTCCGCGCCGTATCGCGCGAGCACATCCGGGGCCGTGATGGCCCGGGTGAATGTCACACACCACATGACCAGGCATGGATCCTCGGCCCACGCCCACTGTCCGGCCGTCGTTTCACTCATGTAAGCCTCCTGCACTGTCCCACGGGGCCGGGCGGGGACCGGAGGCTTCTTTGGGCCCCGCCCGGCCGGACGGAGAACGCCAACGGCCGCGCAAACGCTGGCACCGCCAGGAAGACCTCACGACTCCGCCCCAAGGACCCCCGGTCTGCGCCATCCACCTGGCGCGGTCACCCTGCCGCGCCTGTCAGCATCCAAAGGTCACTTGTGAGTGTCGGGAAGCCTGACAAGGATCGCGTCGACGACGGCTCACAACGGGCCGGAATGTCTCACAGCGCAGGTCAACCGCACTACTGACGATCATCGGCGCGGGCGGCGCTGACAGATCCGGCCGTTACCGTCATCGGCACCACCTTCACCCACATATCGCTGCACCGGTCCGGTCCCGCCTCGGGAACCACCGCCGCACCCGACGGTGCGCTCCGCCCACCCGCCTTTAGGCCGGTCGGCGCCCGCGCCGCGCGGCGACTCCCAGGTCGCACCGCACCACCAGCACCCGATCCCCGCCGCACGCATTCCTGTTCGCCCTGTGAGCCGCCCATGTACCCGGTGGGCCGGCCGCTTCCGCGTGCCCACATCACGCCCTACCCGAAGGAGGATCCCGACGATGACCGTACCCAACGGTGCCGCGACTCCCCTGAGCCGCTACGGCAGCCGCGTGCCGACGGTGTCGCCCCGCAGGGGCCGCACGAGCGCTCCGTCACCCACCGCCATCACCGGTACCACGGCCGCCAGGCCGGTGGTCACACCGACCGCGACGATCAACACCATGATCGTCTGCCTGCCCGACGGTCTGCCGTCGCAGGCGCTTACCGCCACCCAGCTCGACCGGCACTTCGGTGTGTCCGGCGCCCTGCAGCCGCGGTTCTGGGCCAGCCCGAGCATGTGGCTGTGGCAGCGCGGCCACCTGGTCGCGCCCCGCAAGGGACGCCCGGTGTACTGCGCCGGCGGACCGGTCAAGCTGCTCGACCTCGCTGCCATGCGTCACGCCGCCGGCGTCGGCGCGGGCATCCGCCACCAACTGTGGCAGCGGGTCGTGCACGGCACCCGCCCGGCGACCCCGTGGCCGACGCTGCTGGCCCGCCACCTGGCGGATCCCGCCCGGTACCCGCGTGAGCGGGCCGTGGCGGACTTCCACCACCAACCCCGCGTCAACGCGATGCGGATGCACAACGCGGCCAGCCACGGCGGCGGCTACCTCAGCGTGGGGGAGCTGGAGATGTTCCAGGCAGGCCCGATGGCCTACCAGCACTACAGCGCCAGCACGGCAGTCTGCGGCGACGCCCTGCTCACCCCGGACGGGCACAAGCTGGCGCCAGCGAGCGACGCCCTGACCCACCGGGTGACCTACCTCGAGCAGGCCAACCGGTACCTCGACACCGTCGAGGCCGACCAGCGGCTGATCGCCGTCGCCCTGTAGCACCACCGGGACCGGAGCCGGTCGGGCGCCGCCACCCGTCCCCTCTTCCGGAGGGAATCGGACGGCGGACCCGACCGGCCCGACCACCACCCGCGCCGACGCCGGGCGTCGCACGACCCTGAGCAACCGAAGCAGGTTCCGGCCCACGGTGCCGGACGTAGACCCTGCCCAGCTAGCGCTGCCAGATCGCCACCGCAGGTTCGCCGCCCCTCAGCACCGCCGTCGTACCCAGCTCCGGCCAGAGCCGTGCGCCAGGACTTGAACGGCCGTGGTGACCGCATGCCGCCTGCCGGCGCGGCCTGGTGCCCCGGGTTGGGGCGACGCACAAGCCCGGCCAGCACGACGGCAGACCTTTCCCTCTTCCCGCATCCAGCGGAGGTGTCCCGCCATGTCCCACCGACTGTGGTTCCGCATCGACGACGTCCTGCCCCTCGCCGAACACGCCGCCGCCACCCGCGCGCACCGCCCGACTCGGCAGCAGTACCGGGCCGGCCTGCCGGAGCAGGCCGCACTCATCTGGTCCCACGACACCGACGGCGACTGGCTGTCCTCCAACGGTGTCCCCCGCTGGTACGACGCCGACGGCGCCGACCACCGCGTCCTCGCCGAGACCTGGACCCACACCGCCACCGGCGCCACCGGCAACCCGGTTCCCGCCGACGACGGACACGGATTCCTGCCCCTGTACACCGAACACGTCGATGGCCGGCGGGACCTGCTCGACCTGCTCCGCTACGCCCGCCGCCACGGGATGCACTGGTTCGGGCTGCACCCGGACCCGGCGAGCGAGGCCGCAGGAGGCCGCTACCGTATTTCCCGCAGCCGCGGCGACATCAGCCCGCCGCTATCCACGTGGACCCCGGCGACCGTGACCTGCGACGTGCTCGGCGGCGGCACCTACCGCGCCATGGTCGCCACCGGCTACACCACCCTCACCCGCAACGGACTGTTGTGCCGCTTCCCCCGGTTCGCGGTGCAGCGCATGGCCGCCCACCTCGACGCCCTCTATCCCGGTGACATGCCGGGCGAGCATCCCCGGCTGCGGTTCGACGGCGACGAGGTCGCCGTCGAGTGGGAAGACGACGACGGCCTGGGCAGCCGCTGGGTCGAAGACGACCGAGTCGTCCCGGACGCCAACCGCTGCTACGCCATCGGCGCCTACCAGTGGCCCTGGACCCTCGTCGCCACCGAGCCGACCACCCGCGCCACCGAGCGGAAGGACCGGTCACGGTGATCGTCGACGAGGTGTTCCACCAGGCGGCCACGGCACCTACGAGCTGACCCAACCACACCGACGGGCACGTCCTGCGGGTACGGGAGGTACCGCGACAGCTACGCCACGCAGAGCACGGCGCTCACCGAGGTCCTCACCCCGCTGTTCACCTGGACGATCATCGCCAGCAGCCCCGGCGGCGGCTGGCACCGCACGAGCCCGACCACATCACCGGACGCGGCGCCGCTGATCCCGGTCGCCGACGAGGTGTTGCAGCGTGCGCGGCGGATCCTTCCCGTGCCGCCGCCGTTCACCATGCCCGGGGCCGGTAATCCGCCACGACCCCCGCGCTGCCCGTCCGGTCGTGCACGTCCGCACACCAGCGGACGCAGCCCGGCGCCGCGTCTTCCGAGCCTCTATCTGCCCGCCGCACCACGGCGGCTGACCAGCGCGTCCGCGGCCCACCGCCGCTGACCCGCCTTCTCACTGGCACCACCTGGCCGATGCCCGGCCACCGCGCAGTCGCGCATAACCCGGGCACGGCCGTGCCCGGGTTCCCACCCTCCAGAAGGGAACCCCACTCATGACTTCCGGCACCAAGCCGGCCTCCGGCCGGCAGCCCACCATCGCCGTCGTCGGTGGCAGTATCACCGGCCCGGTCACCGCGCTGCTGTTGCTTCAGGCCGGATTCGACGACGTCACCGTCTTCGAGGCCGCGCCGGCGTCCGCGCCCCTGGGCGGCGGCCTCATCGGCCTGGAACATCCCGCCCTCGACGTGCTCGACCGTCTCGGCATCGACCAGCGCGAGTTCGTCACCCACGACTCCGAGGCCATCGTCGAGATGAGCATCCGCGACCGCCGCCCCGCCGAGACCATCCGACGCACCTACCCGGGCCGCAACACCACCTGGACGCTGCTGCACCAGGCGCTGACCCGTCGCCTACCCGCTCGCGTCCTCCAGACCGGCATGAAGGTCACCGCCCTGACCGAGCGCGCCGGCCAGCCGGTGCTGCGGTTCCGCGACGGCCACACCGCAGCCGCCGACCTGGTCGTGTTCGCCGACGGCCGCTCCTCCACCGGCCGCCGGCTCCTCGATTCCGAGCGGACCCTGCGGTACGCCGGCTACGTCGCCCACCGCGGCATCGCCGACATCACCCCACCTGCCGGGCTGCGGGACTTCCTGCGGCTGCAGCCCTGCCCCGGAGTGCAGTTCAACCTCGCCCCGGTACCCGGCGGCTGCGACTGGACCTTCTACCTCGACTGCACCAGCGGCGAGTACACGCGGCGGTTCGGCGCCGACCCCACCCGGCGGGTCTTCGCCCTGCCCCGGCACGTCAGCCCCGCCGCCCGCGCCCACGTCGACACCCACGCCGACCTGCTCCTCCCGGCCGAACACGCCGCGCTCGTGCGGGCCACCAGCACCCGAATGGCGGTACCGGTCCTCGACATCACCCCACCAAACCGCATGGTGTGGCCGGTCGGCGCCGGGCATGCCGTCCTGCTCGGCGACGCCCTCGCCCCGGTCCGCCCGCACACCGCCCGAGGCGCCAACAACGGCATCGAACAAGCCGCCGGCCTCGCCGCCGCCCTCACCCAGCACCGCAAGTACGCCGCCGACCTGCCCGCCGCCCTGCACGGCTGGCAACGCCGACACCTGCCCGCCGCCGTCGCCGCCCTGCACCGCGGGCCCGTCATCGGCCACCGGCTCGGCCTCGGCACCCACCAACCCACCCCGTAAACCGCACCCCCCAAAGGAAGGAGGTGGCCTTATGGCCACCAAGACCACCGCGATCCTCGTCGACGACCTCGACGGCTCCACCGACGACGTCGCCACCTACCAGTTCGCCTTCAACGGCGTCACCTACGAGATCGACCTGTCCGCCAGCAACTTCGACCGGATGGCCGCGGCGTTCGGCCCGTTCATCACCGCCGGACGCCGCCTGCCGAAACAGCCCCGGGCACCACGGCGCCAGCACGGCACCGCGACCGGCCGCACCCAGAGCCAGGAGATCCGCACCTGGTGGTGGACCACGAACTGGCAGGAGCTGAACCTGCCCCGGCCACGAACCGGGGGCGTCATCCCCGCCGCCGTGCGCGACGCCTACCACGCCGCGCACTGACCCCGGTCACTAACAGGCCGCCCGGCGAGTGATCACCGGGCCGCACGCCCGTGCGTCGCCACAGTCCCGCACTCCGGGCAGACGACTTGATCAAAACCCGAACCGGAGCGTGCATCAGTGCCTACGCCTCACTCACCAACCCCTGCCGACGGCAGGAGAAAGGGGGCGACGCGCCCATGACCAGCACCCCCACCAACACGACCACCGATACGGCCGCGACAGCGCCACTGGCACCCAGCGTCGCGAAGGTCCTCGCCGCGCTGCACCGCCTCGGCGAGGCCACCGCTGCCACCATCGCCACCGAAGCCGGCCTCGGCTACTCGACCACCACCCCGAAACTGCGCACCCTAGAGACTGCGGGACTGGCCGAGCCCACCCGAAACGACACCGGACGCAGCCTGTGGCGGCTGACCGACACCGGCCGCCAGCACGCCGAACAGGGCGATTACGGCCAGCCCGCACCCAAGCCCGCCACCCGCGACACCGACACATCCGGCACCGCCGCAGGACACGGGCGGCGTGGCGACGACATGCAGGAAACCGGAGAAGCTGCCGGACAGGACCACGACCAGCCGCCAGCCGCCGAGGTTCCCGCCCACGGGCAGCCGGACGCCGCCGAGGAGTCGGTATCGCCGGCTCCTGGTCATGTCGAGGCAGCACTCGACGAGGCCGCTGAAGCCGAGGACACCGAAACCGAGCACGGCGACGACAGCGACCGGTCGACTGCCGAACCCGAGGTGCGGGTCACGACCGGCGACACCGACCCGGCCACCGGAACGCCGCCCGCAGCAGACGAAGCGGACACCCGACCAGCCACACCGGACAGTGTCCCTGCTGGCACAGCCACCGACAGCACTACAGGCGAACCCGCTGAGGAAGCACCCGCCCCGCCGGACACGGAGGCGGCGGGCGAGGCGGCACAGCCCTTTACCCGGCGGGCGTCGGGCACCCTACGCGGCGCGATCCTCGACATCCTCGAGGCCAACCCCGGCCAGCAGTACAAGGTCAGCGAACTGTGCAAGCTGATCGACCGGGCCAACGAGGAAACGGACGCGAAGAAGGCCAGCGCGGGCGCCGTCCACAACGCCGCCGTGAAACTCGTCGCGACCGGCCGGGCGATCCTGGCCGCCGAGAAACCCGCCACGTTCACCCTCGCCGACTCCACCGCCTGAACGACCCCGCCAGCCGGTAGCCCGGAGGCGGGCGTCGAACTTTCCCGGAACCACGCCCGCCCCCGGTGCTCCTTCACCGACAGTCGGGTAGCCCCGTCGCGTCGCCGTGACGGGGCCCCCTCAGAACCGGGCGTGCGACTTTCACCGCACCCGGCTCAAGCAAGCCCCACAGGCTCGCGGGTCTCTTGCGGTGCTGGTCTCCTGCTGGCGGACGTGCGCCGCCGGCAGTGAGCGTGAACGAGACGCGGTTGATCATCCGGGCCGCCGTCCCCTGAGACGATGGCCTTGCGGCTCATCGCTTTGCGGGTTCCGCGCAGCCACTGTTCCCACTGTTGCGGACTCTGTGGCTGCGTGTCGGCGTGTAGCAGCAGGTCGTCGCAGTAGCCGCACCGCCCGTGCTGGGCTTGAAGTAGGCCCAGGGTGAGGCGGTTGACTGGGAGCGACGATCGGCTGCGGCGACGCCGGGCGTTCCAGTAGTCGGTCAGGGCCGGGTCGTCAACGGACGCCGAGCCGATGACCATCTGATGCCGGACGATCTTCGTCCAGCGGAACTTGAGTAGGTATGCGCCGCTGTCGCGGTCGCCGAACACCCACCGCGTTCTGCGGGACGGGTTGAACTGGCCGAAGTACCGGGACACGATCCAGCGTTTCGGCTTGTTCGGGTGGCGGCGTAACGCCCACCTGTAGGTCAACTGCCACAGGTAGTGGTCCAGCCGGCTGAAGACCTGGCTGGACACCGCCGTCCGGTAGTAGGCCGCCCAGCCGCGCACGATCGGGTTAATCGCGCCGACGATGGCCGCGACGTTGGCTCCTCGCAGAGCCCTCGTCTCGGTGCGCAGCCTGTGCCGGATGCGTCTCACGGCCGCGTCGCTGGGTTTGATCAGCAGCTTGTCGCGATAGCGGCGGACGTTGAATCCGAGAAAATCGAAGCCGTCTTCGAGGCGGGCGATAGCCGTTTTGTCCTCGTTGAAAGCCAGCCCTCTCGGCGTCAGCCATTCGGCGAGCCGCGCCTTGACTTCTTCAGCCTCGTCACGCGAGTGGCATAAGACGACGAAGTCATCGGCGTATCTGACCACCAGTGGGTGCCCCATCAGCACTTCCGCGTTTGAGCGGACTTGACGATATCGGACACCTGCGGCTTGCTCTAACCCGTGCAGCGCGATATTCAGCAGCAATGGGCTGACAACCCCACCCTGGGGAGTGCCTTCCTCAGAGCGTGTCTCAGGTGGTGAGTTTGAGGTAGCGCTTGTGGCAGGTGAGGGCGGCGGCGAGGGTGACGAATGCGCAGTAGAGGCTGGCTGAGCGTTCGTAGCGGATGGTCAGCCGGCGGTAGCCGGTGAACCAGGCGAAGGTCCGCTCGATCACCCACCTGTGTCGGCCGAGCCGGTTCGGCGATTCGATGCCGCGGCGGGCGATGCGGGGTCGGATGCCGCGGGTGCGGAGCATGCGGCGTAGGTGGGGGTAGTCGTATCCCTTGTCGGCGTGCAGCTTGTCCGGCCGGCGCCGTCGTGGTCCGCGTCGGGAGCGGATGGCGGGGATGGCCTGCACGAGGGACTCCAGGCAGCGGCTGTCGTGGGTGTTCGCGGCGGACACCCCCACGGACAGCGGCAGCCCGTTACGGTCGGACAGGGCGTGGATCTTGCTGCCGGTCTTGCCCCGGTCGACCGGGCTCGGGCCGGTCAGGTCGCCCCCTTTTTCGCCCGCACCGACGCCGCGTCAGCGGTGGCCCGGGACCAGTCGATCAACCCCTTCGCGCCGAGCTGATCCAGTGCCGCGACATGCAACCTGCGCCACAGCCCGGCTCGGGTCCAGGCGACGAACCGGCGGTGCGCGGTGGCCTTGGACACTCCGAACCCGGGTGGCAGGTGCCGCCACGCGCAGCCAGTGGTCAACACGTACACGATCGCGGCGAACACCGCCCTCGCGTCGATCGGCGGCGTGCCCCCACCCTGCGGACGTCGAGGCGGTGGTGGGATCAACGGACCGGCCAGGCTCCACAACTCGTCAGGCACCCATTGCAGGATCAACCGCTCGTCCACAGTAGAAACTACCTACCAGACCAGGCCACCCAACCGCCACCCGAGACACGCTCTTAAGGAACGAATTGGGTCGATCACCATCGGGCATGCCGTGTCCTGATCGGGCCTGGGAGCTGTCCTATCGTCGTCCGGTCACCACCGTTCGTCGCTGGCATGCTGCCCGCGTTGGTGACACCTGCGGGTTGCCCCCCGGTCGTGGGATCGGCGAGCGGAGCAGAGTGAACGGGCGGCGTCCGCTCGACGGCGCTTCTGCCGGACGAACGACAAATGGCGGTGCGGCGAGAGGCCCGAGACGTCGTGCCTCTCGCCAAGACTCCTGCCGTGTCCAAGATCCGACGTAGTCGTGTTAGCCCGGCGAGGCGCTGCGAGGGCTAACCTGCTCCTTCGTGGACACCCCAGCTTCCTATTGTCGCCCATGCCAGGAGCCTTCGCCGTGATGGACATCGTTGCTGTCGCGGCTGAAATGGCGGCTCGCACCCTTGTACACACGGTGCCAGGCGGCGGCCCCATCTACGACGCGCTGCGGATCCTGATACATGACCGTCTTCGACGAGACCCCAATGCCGCACCCATTGTGGCAGAACTGGAGCAAGAACAACTCGACGAGGAAGACGAGGGTCGCCTTCGAGTTGCCCTACTCGATGTCATGGTTATGGACGAGGTCTTCGCCGGCAAGGTTGTGACACTCGTCGGACAGTCGATGGCCGGAGGTGCGGATGTTCCGCATGATGTGCCTTCCATGAGCGCGCAGTCGAGCACTCCGGAGACACCCCCTGCGCGGCCTGCCCCGTCCCAGCCGGATCGTGAGCCGAAAAATCCGCCGGGGCCAGTGCGGGGATTCCCGGGTCTCACAGTTGCTGCGACGAGCCCACAAACCACTGCCGGATCCGATTTTTCCATCTTCGTGCTGGTGCAAAATCCTTTCGATGTTCCAATTACCGTGCACAACGTCCAAACGCACATACCTATCGAACTTCTCGACGTGAACCAGTACCGCCTGAGCCTCTCGCAGGCCAACAAGACGGTACAGTCATCCAGCAGAAATCCTTGGACTCGGTTGAAAGCCCGCCGCGAACTGAGGAAGGCCCATCGCGGGGTCGCGATAGCAGTCGGAACGGAATTTGCTCCCGAAGCTGGCGAATTATTCAAGAATGAGATATCGGTGAGCCGAGATCTCAATATCGGAAAAGGCGGCACCGCTTCCTTCTCCGCAGTGAGCTTCATCATTCCTCCGGGCGTAACGAGTGACGATCTCGACGCCATGATGCGTCGGGCGCTCGACTACCAACGCGGTGTGGTTCCGATATGCCTACAACCGGGTGATTCGGTTGTTCGACAATTTGTGCTGCGCACGAGATCGAAGTTGCTATTCCGACCCTTGAGTCACACGTTCCAGATTCAAGTGAACTACTCGGTTGACGGGGTGGATCATACGGGGACCGTCCCGTACCAGCTGACTATCCAAGCAGCCCTTGGATCAATCGCGTGGGGCTCTGCGCTTGGCGCCGCAGTGGGAGGTATACTGAAAGGGCTGAGCGCTTCAGGAATCACCTACATCGGCAGCGATCCCGTGGCAGTTCTCCAGGGAGTCGCAATTGCAATCATGGCCACTATCGGTGTTGTTGTTGCTTTCGCGCGTAAATCCTCCGTTCAACCCATCGTCTCGGTTGAGGACTTCTGGGGTGGCTTCGTCATCGGTTTCTCAGTGGGCTACTTCGGCTTCGACAGTTTTTCCGCGCTGTTCCCCAGTAGCGGTGGTTGATCAGGGTGTCGGCAGCCGATCCAGCGCCCGGATCACGGCGACTAGTACCAACGCCGTTCAGTTAGGGCGGTGGCCGTGAGGCGCTGTTGTTCGAGTAGAGGTGAGAGACCACCACCGTCTGCCTGTCGCAGCGGGTGGGCGTAGCTGAGGGCAGCCTGGTCCCGGGTTGCTGGGCCTTCCAATCTCCCCGCGCTACATCAGTTTCATGGTGCGGCGAGGTCTGGGGCCAGCAGTGCGGTCAGCATGGCTATGTGCGCTGGTTTGGTGGGGGGTGCAGCCCAGCGGAAGGACGCATGAGCATCTGTGTTAGCCGTCCGTGAACGCGAAGCGAATGCGGAGCCGGTTGAAGTGGCTGTAGGGGATGATCTTGTCGTGCTGGAGCCGGCCTACGACGATGCCAGGATGGATGCCAGCTTCCTGCGCCAGAGCGACAGTTTGCGCCTGGGAGCGAATACTTGCTAGACGGCTGTCGAAGGTACGAGGTAGCAGGATCCGACTGGCGAAGTCGTCGGCTTCTCTTTCCATGGTGTTGTCGGTATCGGGACGCTCGGCTCCGTCGACGATTGTGAATCTTTTGCGGTCGTGTAGTAGGACGTGTGCGGCCTCGTGGAAGAAGGTGAACCAGAAGATGTCGGCCCAGCGGTGCCGGACGCTGAGCTGGATGAGCGGGCGTTCGGTGGGTAGCCAACGAACGGCGCCGTTGATGCGAGCGCCGACGATTTCGCGCTCGATGACGAGGGCGACGCCGGCCTCGGCGCAGAGGGTCTCAAGCTGCGGCAACCAGGTTTCGGGTTCGTCAATGGTGGTGAGGGTGCGGATTCGGGGCAGGGCGTCGCGGAATTTGGTGCGGTTGAACGGTGGCAGTTCGGCTCGGTCGGCACGGATTTCACCGATGCGTAACCACGCGGCGAGCGCGCCGTAGTCGATGTCGAAGGCTTGGGATTGCCGGTAGGCGGTCGGTGCCGCCCAGACCTGGTGCCAGGCATCTGGTGAGGCGACCTTAAAGAATGCGAGGACCTCGCGCAGTCGCTCGACCGCCGATGTGTTGTTGCGGACGAAGCCTCTACGGATGAGCTCCGTAACCGGGATCTGGTGTAGCCAGCTGACCTGGGTCTGCAGGCGGGCGGATTCCTCCAGTCGAGTCTGGGCCACTTGGTATGCGGCTTCCAGTGCAGTCCACACCTGCGCGGGCACGCCGGTGACGAGTTCGAACTTCACGGCGGTCTCGGCGCTCAATGTCGCTGTGCCGAGCACGATCTGATTGATGTGCTTGGTGGACAACCCCGTTCGTCGGGCGAGTTCGGCCTGGCTCATGCCGCGGTCGGTGAGCACCTCGACCAACGTCTCGCCCGGCGGAACCGCGTAGTCGGGACGGAACCGCCGAGTGTTACCGGTGCTCGTCATCGGCGCGTCCCTCCTGCTGGTTGATCGCTAACGGCAAGCACGCGGACTGTGCCCGCGCCGTCGCCCGTTCGGTCGTCGAGCTTGAACTTGATGATCGCTACGCCGTCGACGTTGATCATCCAGGTGTCGTCCGTGGCGTCGCGTCGCAGGCCACCCGGAAGTGCCCGCAGCGCCTCCACGGTCGCGGCTGCCTCGATCTGTACGAGCTTGCGGCCGACCGCTCTTCCGCCCGCTGCGCCCCAGCGTGCCGTCAGCCTCGCGGCTCGGCTGCACAACTCGGCGGTCTCGTCGTCGCCGAACCAGATGTCCATCACCGTGGACTCTAGCGTTTCATGCACACACCACCTCCAGAGATCTGTTTCGTACACCGATCTGGTGCATGAAACGCGGGGCGATCAAGTATCGTGAGTGCAAGGTTGACAACCGGCTCGACGAACGGCGAGGGCATGCGGTGATGGAAGTGGGTACGGAGGTGACCGGTGGACGGTTCCAGATTCTGTCGCTGGACGGTGGTGGGCTGCGGGGGATGTTTTCCGCAGCCGTCCTGGCGCGGCTCGAGGAAGACCTCGACCTACGCGTCACCGACCACTTCGACCTGATCGCTGGTACGTCGACCGGCGGGATCATCGCGGTGGGCCTCGGCCTCGGCCTCACCCCGCGGCAGATCCTGCAGTTCTACACCGACCACGGCCCCCGGATCTTCCGCGACCGCAGCCGCCTACGCGGCGCGCGGCAGCTGCTGCGCGCCAAGTACGCCGCCGAACCGCTGCGAGCCGCGCTCACCGAGGTCCTCGGCGAACGGACCTTCGGGGAGAGCACCAAGCGGCTGCTGATCACCTCGTACAACATCGGTGCCGACGACGTCTACCTGTTCCGGACCCCGCACCTGGCGACGCTGAAGCGGGACTGGCGCGAACGCGCGGTTAACGTCGCCATGGCCACCGCCGCCGCCCCGACCTACCTGCCCGGCATGGCACTGGGCGGTGCCCGGCTTGTCGACGGCGGTGTCTGGGCGAACAACCCGGCGATGGTCGCGCTGACCGAGGCGGTCGGACCGCTCGGCGTGCCACTCGAGCAGATCCGGGTGTTCAGCCTCGGCACAACGACCGACCGACCCCACCGCAGCCGCCGCCTCGACCGCGGCGGCCTGCTGCCCTGGGCACGAGACGTGGTCGAGGTCCTCATGCGTGCGCAGAGCGAAAGCGCCACCAAGCAGGTCCGCCACTTCTTGGGCAACGGGAACGTCCTGCGGCTCAACCCCACCGTGCCGACCGGCGCGCTGGCCTTGGACAAGGTCGACGCCGACTCCCTGATCGGACTGGCCGGGCATGAGAGCCGCGTCGCCTCGCCAGCCTTCACCCGCTGCTTCGCCGACCATTTCGCGCCAGCGTACGTCCCGTTCTACCCGGCCCGGAAGGACTGACCCGTGGACACCATGGAAGAAATGCTGTCGATGCTGCTCGACGGCGCCGTCGAGACCCTCGACATCTCCCCAGACCTGTACCAGCTCGCCGTGGACAAATACGAAGAGGTTGGCACCTGGCTGGCCGAGCACGGCAGCACCCCGGACTGGCGCATCTACCCGCAGGGATCGTTCCGGCTCGGCACCGTCGTGCGTCCGAACACCCCGACCGGAGAATACGACATTGATCTAGTGTGCTGGCTGCCGATCGCCAAGGAGTCCGTCACCCAGGCCGAGCTCAAGGAGCGGGTCGGGCGCATGCTGCACGACTTCGTGCAGTTCAAGCAGCGCCAGGGACACGGCGACGGCCCCGCCAGCTGCGAGGCGACCCGCCGCTGCTGGACTCTGAGCTACCCCGAGGACGGCTTCCACCTCGACGTGCTGCCCACCATCCCCGACCCCGATCTGCCCCCAACCGGCATCCTGCTCACCGACAAGCAACTGCGCCTGTGGCAGCACTCCAACCCCATCGGCTACGCCACATGGTTCCAGCTCCGCTCGCAGCTCGACCGCCACCTGGTAGAGGCGAAGCGGCATGCGCACGTCGCCGACGTGCCCGAGTGGCAGATCCGCAGCACCCTGCAGCGGCTGGTGCAGGTCCTCAAGTGGCACGCCATGCTGTACTTCGCCGACGACCCGGATCAGCGGCCCCCGTCGATCCTTGTCACCACCCTGGCGGCCCGCGCCTATACCGGCGAACACGACCTGTTCACCGCCACCCGCAACGTTCTGAACCGGATGAGCTCCTACGTCGAGAACCGTCACGGCCGGTGGTGGGTGCCCAACCCCGCCCATGAGGAGGAGAACTTCGCCGACAAGTGGAACGAGTACCCCGAGCGGCGTAAAGCCTTCCTCCAGTGGCACGCCGACCTGTCCGCGACCCTCGACGAACTCGTTCAGCTTCAGCACAAGGGGCTGCCGGCCGTCGCGGCACGGATGTCGGAAAGCTTCACCCCCGACGCGGTGCACCGCTCCTTCCAACGGATGGGTCAGCGCCGGTTCACCGACACCAAGACCGGCGCGCTGCGCATGGGCGTCGGCGGCCTGCTAACCACGACCGCAGCAGGACCTCGCGTCCAGAGGCACACCTTCCATGGCCAGAATCCCGACCCGCGCGGTTAACCTCACGCGGCAGCTCATCGCAATCACCGCCGTGCTGCCCGGTGCCGACTGCACCGTCCGCAACGGCGAGCTGACCTGCACCGTCCGGCTCCAGCCGTCGCCAGCCAGTCAGACCTACACGGTGCACCTCACCTACCGGCACGGCCTCCGTCCCAAGGTCACTGTCACCGACCCGCCGCTCGAGTTGCACCCCGACGCGAAGGCCCTTCCGCACGTCTACCCCGGGGACGAACTGTGCCTGTACTTCCCCGGCGAGTGGAACCACCACATGCTGCTGGCCGCCACCATCCTGCCCTGGACCGCCGAGTGGCTGCTCCACTACGAGCTTTGGCTCGTCATCGGATACTGGGCCGGCGGCGGCCACACCCACGCAACCGATGACGCCATCAGCTACGCGCCCAGTCGTCACGCCTGACATACCACCCGATCCTGCAGAAGAACGGACCTATGAGAAGGTGTCTCCTCGATGAGGATGTCGCACCGCGCTCACGTTCAGACTCTGGTTCGTGACCCAGCCGTTTCACTCGTGCAGGCCCTGAACGCTCTCATCGTGCTGGCCGATGAGTACGGCAATCCGGCCACCGCCGCCTGGGCCCGCCAGGAAATCGATGGTTATCCCGCTGTCGGCCCGGTCCCGGACTACCGGAAGATCACCGCGCCGATCATCGGGGCGGCGATGCCAAGCGGCCGCGAGGTCCGGCAGCAGGTCCTGCTTGCAGACATGCCCGCCAGCTATCGCAGAGAGATTTACCGGCTTGCGGACGGACTCGCCCTACGTCAGGGCATCGCTACCCTGGAGCGGGCACGGTCACGTCCCCTGTACGTCGCCAGCCCCGACCCGGTGCTGCGGCCCGGCCTGCCCGACCTTTCCGAGCTGATACGTCTCATGCCCGAGCGCGCCGATGGGCTCACCTTTGTCACCCTCTACTGGGACATCGGCTTCGAGCGGGTGACCGAGGTCCTGGCCAAGATCCGTTGGGCAGCGGAGGAAAAAGTCCGGGCACTGGCGGACCCGTACCCTTATTCCGACGACAACGATCACAGCGAGGGGATCTCAACCAAAGTGACGATCAATAAGCGAGAGATCGCGCGGATGATGCGCGACATCCAGAAGGAGTTCGACAAGCACCCGATCCGGGTGCCGATCGAGTCCGATCCCCGGGCCGCTCTTGGTGCCGGCCCGGTGCCAGCCAGCACCACGATCTACAACGGTCCGGTCTTCCATGGCGACGCGAACGGCGCGCAGCTGGCATGGAACAACAGCGGTGAGATCAACCAGCAGCAGACTCAGGGTGATCCGGTGGCGCCCGGCTTCGAACCCCTCGCGCAGGCCGTCGCCCTCGTCATGCAGGGCCTCGCTAAGGTGGAGCTCACCGACGCAGACCGCAACGACGCCGAAGAGGCCGCTACGGAGATCGTCACCGAGGTGACCACCGCGCAGCCCAACACCGGCAAGATCCGACGGGCCGTCAAGGTGCTCAAGGGGGCGCTCGCGCCGATCGCCGCCGGCCTAACGGCCGCCACCAGTTCCGAGGTTCAGGAATGGGCCCGGACCGCTATCGACCAGCTGGGTAACGCCCTGTAGGACCGGGGCGCCATACCCGCACACCCCCGGTTGCAACGCCTCAACCGTCACTCGGGGGTCGGGGAACGGGCCGACCTCGGTGCACGGGTACCGGCCAGCGCTACGATCATCCGCGCGTTCGGCCCGGCCGGCGCAGGCGGTACTCCTGCGCCGGAACCTGGGGTCGATTGGTTACCCGAGCCAGCGACGCAGCAGCCAGGCCATGAGCTGCCCCAAGGCGACTTGCGCTATGACGGTCATCGCCCTACGAGCTCGGCGCCACGGCGCCCGCCCCCTACCGCCGGCAGCGAGGGCCGCGTCGTCGGTTTCATCGATCACTGCCACACTTCCTCGATTCCTTGCGCCGGTCCCACGAAAGATCCGGCTGTTCCGGTTAGGTCGAAACCCAGAATCGAAGTTCGGAACAGAGGCTTTCTAACGGTCAGTGTCACAAGATCGAGTTCGCGTCGTAACCGAAGTGATCGAACGCGGCACGCGCCGCCTGCTCCATCGACCTCTCCAGCCGCCGTTTGCACCGCAACCGCATCAACTGCGCCAGGTACTCCACCGCCCTCACGGGGACCGCGTCGTCAGTGATCGCCGCAGCGAGTGAGGTGACCGGCCACGTCCAGTTCGAGGTCGTGATCGACAAGTGCCGCTTCCCGCGACGAGCTAGCACGGCGAAACGGTACGGCTCGTCCATCGCCGCCCGGAGGTCTGAGCAGAGTTGATCGTCCTCGTCGACCAGCGACGCGATCACATGCTGCATCTGTTCCTGCGTGGCGATCCGGGCCTGGTCGACGGCGGCATCCCGTTCGGCTTCGTCGATCAGTCCGAGGTTGAACGCCCGGTGAGCGGTCATGGTGAGCGGCCGGGTTTCCCACTCGTCGATGTACTGGTCGAATTCGGAGTCATCGTCGAAGTCGAAGTCGAAGTCGGCGGCATCGTCCGGCTCGAAGTCGGCGATGTTGTCCGTTGGGAAGAGATCCGTGTCAGGCACCGAGTTCCACCCGGCTTCCGCGTCATCGGGCAAGGCCGGGTCGGTCACCTCGACCAGGACCATCTCGATCAGCTCGTTGAGACGCACACCGCGCGCCACGGTAGTCGCGATCTCGAAGCGCGGCACGGGGATGATCTCCCCACCGGGCCCTTCGATCGTTGGCCACAGCAGAGGTCGACCGGCCGGACCGATGTCGAGGATTCGACCGGCGTCCAGGTGCGAACTCCAGTTCGGCGGCAACGGCCGCCTCGGTGAGAATTCGGCCGGCCGCCACCGGTCGGGAGTACATAATGACCACCCTGGCGGATAGACCACCCTTGTCCTGGACGCGCCGAGCTTGTGTGATCGTCGCAGCCACAGCATCGTTTCGTGATGCTCCAGACGGCGTTCCGCTCGCCAGACCGCCGAACCGCCGCGGCCTTCGAAGTCATGCCCCGGCGATCGGAACCCCGACATCGGGTCGTCGAACTCGCTGCGGTAGGTCATGTCGAGCAACAGGTCGTGCCACGCGCGCGTGTCCTGCCCGAACAGGATGTCTTCCATCGCCTCAGCGCCGGGCGGGAGCAGCTTCCTCGCAAGGAACTGCACGGCCTGGCTTCGGTATGCGGCATGCCAGGCAACGTCCTCCTCCCGAAGCACTGCCGCCACGTGTTCGATCCGCTGTGCCGGGCCTGGGACGTTTCGCGCCATGCGCCGGCTGTAGTTGAGGTCGGCACGCTTATACACGTCCAGCTCCGAGCGGGTACTGATTGCCGCCGTCGTCAGCCGCCACAAGCCGAGGGCTGTGCCGTGCCGCAGCAGCGGCATCACCCCGTCGAGGACCTCGTCCGTGATCGGTTCGTGCCGGGCGATGGCGGTCATCACCGCGTCTGTCAGCAGACGTGCTTGGTAGTCCCGGTGACCGTGCAGGTACTGGCCCGGCAGGCGCAATGAGACCGCCCGAGCCTGGTCGGCGACGCCTTCGTCAAGGCGCAGCCGAACTTGAACACCCTGCCGAGGTTGGTTGCGTCCGGGCCGCGGCAGCGGGTACCGCATCACGGTCGAGATGTGGGTAAGTCGCTCCCGTTCGTCGTCAACGGAGTCCTGTGCCGCAAGGTGTTCGTTGAGCAGACGCCGCATCGTTTCGTCCAGGGACTGCCGCCATCGCCCGGCGACTCGGACCAGGGCGTCGCGGGCGGCCTGGGGGATCCGCACGTTGGTGTCCGGCGCTCTCGGCACACCTCAGTATCGCCGGACAGCGCCGAGGCCTTGGTCAGCGATTCGATGATCTTGTTCGGGTTCATGCAGACGGCGAAGAACATGCCGTCGGCGATGAGGCTGGCCGCGACCTCGGCTTCGATCGGGTAAACCGCCCAGGGTGGGCGCACGACAGTACGACCAGCCTGGTCGACGCTCAGCAGCGTCAGCATGCGCCCAGGGTCGTCGGCGCCGATGCGGCGGCGGACCCGGGCGAGTTCGGCGCTGAACCGAATGCCGAACTCCTCAGCGGTGTACCGGCCGGCGGCGGTGAACTGACTGGCCACGACAACCGCGGCTTGGTCACGCAGACCGGCATTGGCTAGTGCTCTGACCACGAAGGTTCGCGGTGTTTGGATGACACGCCGTCCGGCTTGGCTGACGGGCGGCGTCGCGGGCTTCAGGCTGTGGCGGTGGCAGAACCCGTGCGCGTCCGGCGGCTCAGTGACCAGGAGGGTCAGCAGCTGCTGAGGATCACCCGTCGTGGTACCGGCTCGACGATCCGATTACGGCGAGCCATGGTCGTGCTCGCTTCGGCCGGTGGGAACACGGTGCCGGCGATCGCCCGGCTGGTGCAGGCGGACGAGGACACGGTCCGGCAGGTCATCCACCGGTTCAACGAGATGGGCATGGCCAGCCTGGACCCTCAGTGGGCGGGTGGCCGTCCCCGCCTGATCAGTGACGATGACGAGGCGTTCATCGTCGAGACGGCCAACGCCCGCCCCGAAGCACTGGGGCGGCCGTTCACCCGGTGGAGCGTGCGCAAGCTCGCCGACTACCTCACCGCCCATGCCACTCGCCGAGTTCGGATCGGGCGGGAACGTCTGCGGCAGATCCTGCACCAGCACAAGATCACCTTTCAGCGGACGAAGACGTGGAAGGAGTCCACCGACCCCGACCGGGATGCCAAGCTGGCCCGCATCGAGTACGTCACCGCGCATCTCCCGCAGCGGGTGTTCGCCTTCGACGAGTTCGGGCCACTGGTCATCCGTCCCGCAGGCCGGTGCCGGGTGGGCGCCGTCCGGGCATCCGGCGGCTGCCGGCGAACTACCACAAGCTGCACGGCGTCCGGCAATTCCACGGCTGCTACAGCGTCGGGGACGACCAACTCTGGGGCATCGTCAGGCGTCGCAAGAGCGCTGCGATCACCCTGGCCGCGCTCAAATCGATCCGGGCTGCGCGTCCGGACGGAGCGCCGATCTACGTCATCCTCGACAACCTCTCCGCGCACAAGGGCCTCAAGATCCGGGCGTGGGCGGCTCAGAACAAGGTCGAACTGTGCTTCACCCCGACGTATGCGTCCTGGGCCAACCCGATAGAAGCCCAGTTCGGCCCGCTGCGGACCTTCGTGATCGCCGGCTCCGACCACCCGAACCACACCGTCCTGACCCGCAAACTGCAGGCCTACCTGCGCTGGCGAAACGTCAACGCACGTAATCCCGACGTCCTGGCCGCCGCAACGCGAACGCGCCCGCATTCGCAGCGAACGCCAACGAGGCTGGCGGCAGCCGACTACACGTGCCGCCTGAGCGTCACGCATCGCCGGTTGCCCACCCCACCCCGCCAAGCGCATCCAGTAGCCGGTTCCTCGCCTCCTGCAGCCGGACGAGGTAATCCGGCCTGAACACCTCCGCCAGCGAGGTCTCCAGCGTCCCGGAGACGCGATACAGCGGGGACCAAACTGCCTGGTCGCGATCGACCAACTCGTCGAAATCGGCAGTGCCCATCATCCGGTGAAGCCAGTCTGAGAGCACCAACGCTTCGTCCCGGCTCAGCCTGATCATGAAGTCGTCCTCCGTCACCGCGCCGAGGCTACCGTCCACTCGACACCGTGAACGTTCGTGGTCAAGGCACTAGCGCCGGGCGCGGGTGTTGTGCAGGCGGGCGTGGTCGACGGGGTCGCTGGTGGTGGCGAGGCGGCGCCGATGTCGAGATCGACATGCGGAGTCTGAGGAGCAGGGCTTCGACGGCTTCTAACCGGCTTGGTAGTAGAAGGATGAACTCGCCGCGAACTGACGCGCACTCCCACCTGTGATCGTCGGTCAGTCTGATCCTGCACGCCGACGATGTGGTCGTCGGCAAGATGTCCGCTCTATTCAACCGCACCGAGCGACTAGCACGTGCCGACAGGCCGATGCCGGGTTCGCTGATCCGAGTTGTACGGCCTTGAATGCCAGTGTACGAGCCTGTACGGCGTTGGCTGAGGCCTTCCCCGACACCTGTGTTCACCGGTGGACTTCAGACGTCCGGCTCCCGCCGTGACGACGTTTCAGAGGAGGGTCCATGGGGACTTTAACCCGCATCCGCCGCGCGGCGGCCGTAGCCGGTGTGACGGCGTTGGCCGCTGGAGTCGGGGTCGCAGTGTCCGCCGCGCCTGCGCAGGCAAGCTGGTACGCCGCCACGACCGGCGGCAGTGGCGTGACGATCCGCGACTGCTATCACCCGCCACAGTCGCCGAGTACGAACTGCACGTTCGTCGCGTTTGTGCCAGCCAACACGCCGGTGCGGATCGTCTGCCAGCGCAGCGGGCAGAACATCGGCGGAGATCCGGTGTGGAACTACATCGTCTGGGAGGGTGGCCCGGGCCGCCCTGAGGGGCTCGCGTCGGACTACTACATCTACACCGGCTACGCCAACTGGATTCCCGGCGTCGACCACTGCTGACCGATGATGCGGATGAGGTGGGGCGTCAAGCCCCACCTCATCCGGACTCAGCAGGGCGGCCGGTATGGCCAGTCAGGCACGTGCTGATGCCACTCCTCGATGGTGATTGAGTCGCCGACCGTGGCGCAGATGCGCGCGGCAGCGTTGCCTGGGTCGGTATGCCAGAACCAGATGGTGTTGTTGGCACCGCCAGCGGCCAAGACGTCGCTCTGGGCAGAGTAGTCCAAGGTGTATACGGCACCGATGGGCGCGGTCAGCCTTGCGGAGAGACTGGGTGCATCGCGGAACCGCAAGTCCCAGAGCCAGACGGTACCGTCGGTCGCAGCCACTGCCAGGGTGCCACCATCCGGGGTATACACAGCGTTGTAAAGGTAGTTGGTGGGACCCGTCAGTGGTCTGCCGATAGGTCTGGGGTGTGCCGGGTCCGCGAGGTCGAACAGACGGATGGTGCTGTCGCCGCCACCCGTGGCGAGCGTCCGACTGTCAGGGCTGAACGCAGCAAAGTACGCGTAGTGGCCCAAGGCAATGGCAGGGCCGCCGAGCGGTGTAATGCGGTTGGGATCGGCGACGTTGAACAATCGGACTGTTCTGTCGGCGCTGGCGGCGGCCAGCAGCCGGCCGTCCGGACTGAATGCGACCCCGTACACATAGCCGCCGAAGTCGCCGAGCGTGACGAGCGCCCGCGGGTTGGCTGGATTGCGCATGTCCCAGACGCGGACCGTCTGATCGCGGCTGGCCGTCGCGAGCAGACGGCCGTCCGGGTTGAAAGTCATGGCCTCGATCTGCATCGCGTGGGCGCGCAGGGGTGGACCGACGGCAGCGGCGTGAGCGGGGTTGGCGACATTCCACAACTGGACCGTTCCGGAGCGGCCGTGGGCGACGGCAAGTGTTCGGCTATCAGGGGTGTACGACACGGTCGAGGAGAATTCGTCCGGGCTGACCAGTGGTGGGCCCCACGGTTTCGGCTGGGTGGGGTCTTTGACGTCGAGGAGCAGTGTGCCCGAGCTGCCGATAGCCAGGGTCCGGTTATCGGGGCTGAATCGGGCCGCGCTTACGGTGTAGGGCATCGCGAGCACCGGACCGGGAAGCGGCCAGATGCGGGCAATGCCGTCGTTGGCGCTGGTCGCCACAGAACGCCCGTCCGGGCTGAACTCGACCGCGGTGACCGGTGCCGGGTGGGGAAGGTTGGCCACGAGCTCGCGGCTACGGACGTCGATGATGCGCACACCGACGTCGGCGTCGGAGCTGGCAACCGCCAGATCGAGGCCATCGGGGCTGAACGTGACGGCGTTGATCCAGCTGGTAGCGCCGGAAATCGGAGGACCGAGCGGTCTCGGTTTGCGTGGATCGGTGGTGTCCCACAGGTAGGTGGCGAAATCGGCGCTGCCCGCAGCGAGGATCGAGCCGTCAGGGTTGAAGGCGAGTTGACCGATGGCTTTGGTCGGGCCCCGAGCGGGAACCGCCGTCAGCACGGGTTTAGCCGGATTTGCGATGTTCCATATACCGACGGCTCCGGTTTCCGTTCCAGTAGCCAGGAAGCGGTTGCTGCGATGGAAGACGACAGACTTGCCAGCACCACCACCGAGCGGCAGTGGTCGGCCAACCTGCGTCACCGTCCCGTCGTCAGCGACATTCCAGATGCGGGCGGTGCCGTCGGCTCCGGCTGCGGCGATCAACTTGCCGTCAGGGCTGAAGGCGACGGCGTGAGTCTTGCCGCTAAACGCGGCCGTCGAGGTTCCGGCAGCTCGGGGCAGGCCCGGATTGCTGAAGTCCCACGTTCGCACTGATCCGTCGACGGCTGCCGCCGCCAGCAGCTGTCCGTCTGGGCGAAAGGCCAGGGCTGAGAGACGACCGGCGTCACCGGTCGGCAAGGGGTCGAGGCGGCGAGGGTGGCCGTAGTCGCTGACGTCCCATCGCTCAAGCATGCTGTCTGTCGAGGCTACAAGTGTGCGTCCATCCGGGCTGTACCTTGCCGCCGGCATGATCCCGCTGCGGTCGCCCGTCTTCATCCGGATCGCCGGCCGGACCGCGGTTGCGTCGAGCAGGCTGGACCGCGCCTCGAGTGTCGGTGCGATCTGGTACGCGGCCAGGGATAGCTGACGTGCCAGCGCCGGGTCCCGATCGCGTAGCTGGTCAGCGCGAGTGGCAACCATGCGGGACTGGGCTGTGTTGCGCTCGACCTCGGCAACGTTCTGCGCAGCACGGGCTCTGTTGCGTTGTTCATAGGCCACTCCAGCACCCGAAATTGCGCCTACGAGGGAAACGACCAGCACGACCACGGCCCAGTACAGGCGCCGAGCGCCACGCCGGACATCCTGCATGCTGGCGTCGACAAACTCGGCCGTCGTGGGCGACACGTCGCTCGGGTTCTCGACGGCCCACGCCTTCGCCGCTGCCAGGCGAGTACCGCGAATCAGCGCCGATCGGTCGTGGCCCTCGCGCCGCCAAGCCTCCGCCGCGCTGTCGAGCTGTTGGGCTACCACGAGGCCGTCACGGCCCTCGTCCAGCCATTGCCGCATTTGGGGCCATGCGGTTAGCAGCGCGTCGTGGGTGATCTCGACAGTATCGGCGTCCACGACAACGAGGCGCTGCTCGAGAAAGCGGTCAAGGACGTCCTCGACGTCATCGCCGAGCTTAGCGAGCAGGTCGGCGACCGGCAGGCGTCGCCGAGTGTCCGCCGTCCCCGGAACAACCCGGACAAGGCAGAGGAACATGCGTCGGGCAAGCGTCTGCTGGGACGGGGTCAACCCTCGGTACACAACATTCGCGGTCTCTGCGACGGCACCCTCCAGGCCGCCGAGTTCAAGGTAATTTTCCAAGGTCAGCTGGCCATGTTGGCGCCTTTCCCAGGTCTTGTGCAGTACATGGGACATCAGCGGCAGGGTTCCCGTCTCGTGCCCGGCGCGACGGCCCAGCAGGCCCGCGTCTCCGAGCAGGCGCTCGACCAGCGCTGGCTCAACCTTCATGCCGGCTTTGTGGGCCGGCTTCGTCAGCACCTCTCTCAGCTCGGTTTCGGTCATAGGACCGACGGTGATCTGATGGTCGCGGACTACGCGCGCGAGATGAGGGTGGTTCAGTACGCGGGCGTAGAAATCGGCGCGCAAGCCGAGGACGACGAGCGCGCCGGCAGCGGCCGCCGCGTGCAGTGCCGTCACGAACTGATCGACTTCGGGCTCGTCTCCGCAGCTGGCGAATATCTGCTCGAACTGGTCGACAATCAGCACAACTCGACCATCACGGCTACCGCTCGCGGCGATCTGTTGGGCCAGATCGGCACAGCGCTGCGGATCTTTCCGAAGGATTCTCGTGACCTTGACAGCCTCCTCGTCGAGCTCGGCAGCGAGCAGTCGGGCCAGTTCAGCCAGCGGGTGTTGGGCCGCGACGACGTTCAGCACCGGCCACATCCCACTGCCCGGCAGTGCGTCGGCGCGCAGGGCAGCCACGAGGCCAGCGTTGATCAGCGACGATTTACCAGACCCCGAGGCACCGACGACAAGCAGCACGCCGCCACCGTCGATGTAGAGCTTCTCGGCCTTGCGCAGGAGTTCGACACTGAGCTCCTCGCGGCCGAAGAACCACTCGGCGTCATCCGCGGTGAAACTGCGTAGGCCGCGGTACGGCTCGACCTCGCCGACCGGACGTCCTTTTCGGACCCGCCGCCACGCCGTCCACCACGCGTTGACTTCGTCCTGCGCTGTCACGCCCAGAACCTGCAGAAGCCGCTCGAAGTGGATACGGCTCGCTGGCTGCGGGAGCGTCCGGCCCGCGAACCAGTCCCCGAGCGTCCCGGCGGCCGGAGGCTGCGGACGGCGGGGCCTCACCTCGCGATCTTTGGCGTCCTGGGCGGCTTGATCGAGCAGCGTCGCGAGTTCCCGGACAGAGTGCCCTGTTTGGCTCTTCAGTCGCCGCAGCGCTGCGACAAACTCGTCGCGCGTTTGAATTTGTTGTGGATCGGGGTGTCGGTGATCGACATCGTCAGGCGCCATAGCTCCCCATCAAGAGACGACAACCCACAGTGGCGGAGACACTACTCGGCTGGCACGTGGTGCGGACGTACGGCGACTGTCGGGAATCCGTACGGCGTTTAGTGTCAGCCGTGCGCTGGCGCGGTGAGCAGGGCATCGTGGGATCACCCTGCTCCTCGGGTGGGCGAGCGATCGGACTGACTTAGAAGGGACCACGACCATTCATGAACCGAGCGATCCGCACGTCGATCACTGCCATACTCACTCTCCTCGCGAGCCTCGGCCTGGCCTTCGTGGCCTCGCCCGCGAGCGCCGACTCTTCCTGCGGTGAGGGCAAGTTCGTCGAGAAGATCGAACTCGTCCAATGGGGCGACGGACACTTCCAAGTTGTCCTGACCCCTACGGCCGAAGCCCGCAAGCACGCCGCGTTGTCGCTCAACCCACGCGACGCCGTGGTCGAGCAGTGGCATGCGATCCAAGGATGTGTGTCGGGGCTGTACGGGGATCTTGCCGACACGATCTGGGACCAGCTGGAGTGCCATCAGTTGAACTCCTGGCTGATCCTGCCGCGCGAGGACGGGATCTGGGCGACGGGGTCCACGTACGAGCTCGAGAGTTGGCGCCCGACCCTTCCCCGCTGGGTGAACGGGCAAGATCTCATCTTCACCGAGTGCCTCAACCGGATGGGCACCGACCCCGAGGGACCCTTCGCTAACCCCTTCCGCCCCGGAGAGACCGACCTCCACCAGGCATGGGACAACATCGCTTGACGTCGTAACGCCGCGTGTACCGACTGAGCCGCCTCCATCGGGAGCGGCTCAGTCGCGTCGCGTCCGAGGTTCGGCCCGTTACGGCCGAGAAGGAGGTCCGGTGTAAGCGGATGCTCCTATAGAAGTCAAGGGGTGTTGAGGGTGGTGAAGTCGGCGAGGAGGGCGGCGTGGACCTCGCGGACGATGTAGCGCTTGAGGCAGCGGATGATCTCTTTCTTGTTGAGGCCTTGTTTGGTGCGTTGCGTTTGTCGACGTAGGCGCGGGTGCGGGGGTCGTGGCGCATGCGGACTAGGGCGATGGTGTGCAGGGCCGAGTTGGCGGCTCTGTCGTCGCCTCGGTTAAGAGCGTGTCTCGGGTGGCGGTTGGGCGGCCTGGTCTGGTAGATCGTTTCTACTGTGGACGAGCGGTTGATCCTGCA
>NZ_VCJO01000026.1:42892-54045 GCF_009712475.1 Micromonospora sp. CP22 | reverse complement strand
GCTGGTTCCACCAACGCGCACGGCTAAGCAGGGACTACACCCTGGTCAGCTAGCAATTGGCGGCTGCCGTACTAGGCAACTTGTTGACTTGTCTGCCAAGTGCCGTCTACCTTGGATCGCGACTTGGCAGACAAGTTACAACCTGGAGGGTGAGCGATGGCTCTGCGTGGCGGTACGAGGTTCGCCGTGCGGTTCGAGGACGTGTTCCCGGCGGGGTGCGCGTTGGTGCCCGAGTCGCTGGGTGAGGTCGAGGACTACGACGAGAAGACGGGCCGGCGGTCCCCGGCGAAGGACAAGGTGACCGGTCAGCGGGTGTGGCAGGTCCGGGTGATGGACCTTGACCCTGAGCTGGGAAAGCGGTCCCGCGAGACGACGGTGAAGATCTCGGCTGACTACCAGCCGGTGCCGCCGACGGGCGCGCCGTTCGAGGCGGTGGAGTTCGACGGCATGACCGTGACGCCGTACGTGGCGAACAACGGTCGGATGGCGTATTCGCTGCGGGCGACCGGGCTGCGGGCTCCGGTGGTCGGCGGCAAGAAGGCGGCGGCGTAGCCGCATCAGGTCGGGGGCGGGGCTGTCTGGTCTTGGCGGACGGCAGCCCCGCCCCCTGGTGTCTCTTCCCCTGCTCTGTCGAGAGAGGTCGTGACGTGTCCAAGGGTAGGCGTCGGGCTGGTCGTGGCTGGCCCAGGTGTGGCGTGTGTCAGGTCCGGTTCGAGCCGGCCACCGGTGCGGATGGTCGCTGTGGTTGCTGCGCCGGGCAGCTTGTTCTTCCGTTCCCGCCGGTGCGGGACGCTGCGGGCCGGTTCGTGTCGCTCCGGGGTGTCCAGTGATCGGGCGGCCTCGCGGTGAAGTGGTGATGACCTCGGCCGGGGATCTGGTGGTGTTCCGGCCGAAGCGGTTCGCGCTGCCCATGTGGGCGGTGCTGCTCGGCCTGGTGCTGCGCTGGTCCGGGCGGGCTGTCTGGTGGTGCCTGCGGCGTCCGGTGGCCACCGGCTCGGCGGTGCTGGCGTTGTGGTTGTACGTCGAGTTCGGCTGGTCCGGTCTGGTGGTGCCGCTGGCGCTCGGGTCGGCGGCCTCGGCGGTGTGGCGGTGGCGGGACGAGTCGTCCTGGTGGACCTGGCTGGCGGGTCCGCTGCTCGGGTCGGTGCGGCGGGTGTTCGTCTACCAGCGCGCGTGGCGTGAGGCTATGACGCTGTGCGGGCTCGCTGACACGTACGACCGTCGGCCGGTCCTGCCGCAGTTGCTGCGGGTGCGTTCGGATCAGGCGCTCGACGTGCTGACTGTCCGCATGGTTCGGGGCCAGACGCCGGAGCAGTTCCAGGCGGTCAGCGCCAACCTGGCGTACGCCTTCGGCCGGCGACACGTCCGGGTCTACTCGGAACGCCCCGGCGACCCACCGACCCGCACCGGCCACGCGGCCTGGCTGCTGCGGCTGGTCGACCGGGTGCGGTACCGGGACCGGCCGACGCTGGTCTACCTGGCGGTGGTGCGTACCGACGCGCTGCGCACCACCGTTCCGCCGTTCGACGTGCCGGCGGTGCCGGACTTAACCGCGCTGCCCCTGGCCCGGCGGGAAGACCTGCGCCCCTGGTCGCTGCACCTGCTTGCCACGCATGTGCTCGTCGGTGGGGCGACCCGCTCCGGTAAGGGGTCGGTGTTGTGGTCGCTGGTGCGTGTCCTCGGCGGTGGGATCGCCTCCGGCCTCGTCCGGCTCTGGGTGATCGATCCCAAGGGCGGGATGGAGTTCGCGCTCGGCCGTCCGATGTTCGCCCGGTTCGCCTGCAAGTCGTTCGAAGCCATGGCCGACCTCCTCGACGAGGCCGTCACCGTGCTGCGGGAGCGGCAGACCCGGTTGGCGGGCACGGTGCGGGTGCACACGCCGACCGAGGCTGACCCCCTGGTCGTGGTCGTCGTCGACGAGATGGCCGCCCTGACCGCGTACCTGCAAGATGTCGAACTGCGCAAGCGCATCGCCTCGTCGCTCGGACTGCTGCTGTCTCAAGGGGCTGGGGTCGGCGTCCTGGTGGTGGCCGCGTTGCAGGACCCGCGTAAGGACGTGCTGCCGTTTCGGGACCTGTTCCCGACCCGCATCGCGCTCGGCCTCACCGAGGCGTCACAGGTCGACATGGTCCTCGGCGACGGTGCCCGCAACCGGGGCGCCCTCGCCGACCAGATGCCCAGGTGGGCCAAGGGCGTCGGGTACGTGATCCTCGACGGCACCCCCGACCCGATGCGCGTCCGCTTCTCCTACGTCTCCGACGACGACATCCGCGACATGGCCCGGCAGTACCCGGCACCGGCTCACGCGGCGGACATCCTCGCCCAGGTCGGCCGGGAAACCGCCCCCGAACCGGCCCGGCCACCGCTGCCGCGTAAGCCGTCCGGGCCGCTGCTGCCCGAATCGCTGCGCAACCTGCTCGACCGGGACACCGGGGGTGAGGGCCGATGAGCGCGCCCGGTCGCCGGTTCTACCGGCTGCGTACCCCCGAACCGGTTACCGCCGTGTCCGTTCGCGTCGACCCGGACCGGCCCGACCCGTACCCGGTCTATCTGGCGGTCGGTGTGGGGCGGCGGCGGATGTCCCTGACCTCGGACGAGGCGTGGGCGTTGTGGCGCTGCCTCTCCGAAGCGGTCGCTTCCCTCGGTACCCCGCCCGACTACATCCGCACCGACATCCGACCGGCCCGGAGGTAACTGCCGTGAACACCCTGACCCGCATCATCAACCGGTTCCGGCGTCCGCTGCGCATTCGGCTCGTCGGCCCTGCCCACCAGACCGCCGACGCACTGCACGGCCTGGCGTACATGGTCAACCGTCGCCACGACATGAACGGCCGGCGCATCCGCATCGACCTGACCATCCGCGAAAAGCCGTTGGAGGAATGGCGATGACCGCGCGCACCGAATCCGCGGTACGCCTGGTGATCCTGCTCGCCATCGGCACCATGGCCGGCGCTGCCGCCTTCACCCACGTACACGACCTGTCCGTTGCCCACGGCCAACCGCACTGGATCGGCTGGGCCAACGCCGTAGCCGTCGAGCTGATGGCGATTTACCTCGGCCTGGAACTACGCGCCCGCCGTCGCGCTGGTCGCCCCGTCGGCCTGGTCGGCTCGCTCCTGGTGGCCTTCGCGCTGCTGTCCCTCGCTGCCCAGGTCGCGGAAGCCGAACCGTCCGTGTGGGGCTGGATCGTGGCGGCCGTCCCGTCGCTGGCCTTCCTCGCCCTGGTCAAGGTCGTCCTGTCCAACGCCCCGGGCACGCCACCGGCCGTCAAGCCGAACCAGCCGACCGCGTACCGGACCGAGGAACCTGAGCTGGCCACCGAGGTCGAACCAGTCCGCCCGACCGAGTTTGCTCCGCCGGCTGTCCCGGCTCCGGCGACCGTTCTGCCTCCCCGTGTCGTCCAGCCCAACCGGCCGCACGTCGTCGGGATCATCCGATGACCGCTGCCACCCTGCCCGGCCTCGAACCCGCCCCGACCCCGGCTGCACCACCTCGGCCGAGGTCGCGGGCGGCCCGCATGGCACTACCCCGCTCCGTCGACGTACTCAAAGAAATCGCCGCCGAATACGGCGTCTGCGTCCGCCCCCTCGCCATGCGTCGCACCGACCTGAACACCGGCCTGACCGAAGTCATCGACCTGCCCTGCGGCGCCACCCGCGAAGACAAGTGCGCGCCCTGCGCCAAGAAGAACCGGCGGCTGCGGCAGGCCCAGATCCGGGAAGGCTGGCACCGCGACGACGAGCCGCTACCGCCACCTGAGCCGGCGACCGAGGAACAGAAGGCGCTGATCCTGATGCGCGGGCACCTGGAGTTCTCCCGCGACGAGGCATCCCGAGCCAGCCAGTGGGACCAGGTCGAAGACCTCGACGAGGCAATCCGCGAAGTCGAAGAAGCCATCACGGCCGAAGGACTCCGAGGCCGAGTCGCCCCACCACACTCCACCGGCGACGACGACCAGGCCGACGACGACAACGGCCGACGCCGCAAGCGCTCCACCCGCCGTCGCCAAGACGCCCCCGACCTACCTCGCCGCAAGGTCGAGCGCCGCACCGTCGGCAAGACCTACACCGCCCCCGACGGCACCACCTACCGGCCGTCGATGTGGCTCACGCTCACCCTCGACTCGTACGGCCCGGTCCGCCCCGACGGCACCCCACTCAACCCCGACCGGTACGACTACCGCCGCGCAGCCTGGGACGCCGTGCACTTCCCCCGGCTGCTCGACCGGTTCTGGCAGAACCTGCGCCGCTGCGAAGGCTGGAACGTCCAGTACGCCGGCTGCGTCGAGCCCCAACGCCGACTCGCCCCACACGCACACTTCGCCATCCGAGGCACCATCCCACGCGACGTCCTGCGCACCGTGGCGGCGGCCACCTACCACCAGGTGTGGTGGCCGGCGGTGGATGTCCAGCGGTACACCCTCGACCGGCTTCCGGTCTGGGACGAGCAGGCTTCGGCATGGGTCGACCCCGACAGCCGCGCGCCGCTGACCACCTGGACGGAAGCCCTCGACGCCATCGACGACAACCCGGACGCCGAACCGGTGCACGTCGTGCGCTTCGGCTCCCAGGTCGACGCACGCGGCGTCATGCCCGGCACCGAAGACGCCGAACGCACCATCCGCTACGTCACGAAATACATCACCAAACACACCGGCGACGTCCACAAGGCCACCACCGACCGGCAACGCAAACACCTCGACCGGCTCTGGCAGGAACTCCAACTCACCCCGTGCACCGACCGCTGTGCGAACTGGCTGCTCTACGGCATCCAACCGAAGCGGGCGCACGCGAAGCTCAAGCCGGGCCGCTGCAAGGGCAAGGTCCACCAACGGGACACCCTCGGCATCGGCGGCCGGCGAATCCTCATCTCCCGCGACTGGTCCGGCAAGACGCTCTCGGACCACAAGCACGACGTACGGGCCTGGGTGCGGGCACTGCTCGGCGTCACCGTCGGCTTGGATGGCGTCGACGACCAGGGCGCCACTGTCGAACCGGTCCGCCACGCCTGGGAACTCGCCCGTCCCGACGATCCCGACGTGGGTCCGCTGGCCCATCGGCTGCTGCGCGCCATCGGCGAACGTGCCCGCTGGCGCTCCGAACTCCTCGCCGCCAAGGATCGCGCCGCCCAGCTCCCCAACGCCACACCGACGACGGGAACGAACGGGGAGGGGCAGTGACGATGACGAACGATGGGCTCTGGACGATCCGGGACGTGGCGGCGTACCTGCGGGTGCCGACCGAGACGCTGTACCGCTGGCGCAAGGTCAAGTACGGTCCGCCTGCGGCTCGGGTCGGCCGTCACCTGCGGTACGAACCGGAAGCGGTCCGATCCTGGGTACGTGAACAGGCGGCGGCCTGATGGGACACGTAGAGGATCGCTGGTACAAGACGTTGCGTCACCCGGGCGGGCAACGCGAGCGGGTCAAGACGGAACTGTTCGGCAGGGGCCTCCGCTACCGGGTGCGCTACATCGGCCCGGATGGCAAGGAACGCAAGAAGTCGTTCCCGGACCGGGCCAAGCGTGAGGCTGAGGCGTTTCTCGTCTCGACCGAGTCGGACAAGCTGCGCGGCTCCTACGTCGACCCGGTCGCCGGTCGGATGACCTTCGCCGAGTACGCCGAGACCTGGCTACGGACGCGCTCGTTCGACGAATCGACCCGCGAGAGTACGGAGTTCCGGGTACGGAAGCACCTGCTGCCGTTCTTCGGCTCTCGGAAGCTGGCCGACATCAAGCCGGGCCATATCCGGGAGTGGGACGCGAGCATGGTCGGCAAGCTGGCCCCGGCGACTCGGGCCGTGGTCTTCGCTCACCTGCGGACCATCCTCGGCGCGGCCGTAGATGACGAACGGATCGCCAAGAATCCGTGTTCGGCAAAGTCGGTCAAGCCGCCGCGACCGGTGCAGCGCCGGGTGGTGCCCTGGCGGTACGAACAGGTTTCGGCAATCCGCGGTGGCCTCGCCCAGCGATACCGCCCCATGGTCGACCTGGGGGCCGGCTGCGGTCTGCGGCAGGGGGAGATCCTGGGGCTCGGGGTCGACGACATCGACCTTGACGCGGGCTGGGTGCACGTCTGTCGTCAGGTCAAGCTCGTCCGGTCCCGGCTCGTCTTCGGGCTACCCAAGAACGACCGGGACCGCCGGATACCGCTGCCTGACTCCGTCGCCCAAGTGCTGCGCCAGCACGTCGACGACTTCGCCCCTGTGCCGCTCACCCTGCCATGGGAGAACCCGGCCAACGATGAGCGGGTCACGGTCCCGCTGCTGTTCACCACCACCCGGCGCGGCGCGATCAACCGACGCACCTTCGACAACAAGAGCTGGCGACCGGCGGTGTTGGCGGCTGGCATCACGCCGACCCGGGCGACCGGAATGCACGCGCTTCGCCACTTCTACGCCTCGTCGCTGCTCGACGCAGGGGAGAGCATCAAGGCGCTGGCGTCGTACCTCGGCCACGCCGACCCCGGCTTCACCCTCCGCGTCTACACCCACCTGATGCCAGCCAGCGAGGAACGCACCCGCAACGCCATCGATGACCTGTTCGGCAATGCGTTGTGAGTAGCTGTGTCCTCGCTGGCCGCTGTCGCACGCCGTTTGCTTACCGAACTTCGTCGTAGGCATCGGCTAACGTCCCGTCCCGCCAGGCAATGAACGCACATGGGGAGGATTGGATGGGGCAGAGTCGCGGAGCGATGCCCAGTCTTTACCGGGTAGCAGAGTACTGGATGTCGCGATATGAGGCGGTCTTCCCTGATTTGTACGCCTACTACATCGGATGGGGCGAGCCGTTCTGCTTCAGGTGCAGCTGGCTGGCACCCGTTGACGAAGCACAGGGAAGTCTTGCTGCGATATGGGGCTCGGCAGGTGGATGGCTAGAGAGAGCGCATCTGCACGACTGGGCGCTCGGCGGATCGAATGAGCCGGAGAACTTGGTGCCACTGTGCAGGCAATGCCACGACATCATGCCGGAGTTCTCCTGCAGGCAATCGGCGATTTCCTATGTCCGCGACGGTGTACGGAAGAACAGTTGGTGGCAGTTTTTTACCGATGGGGCATTCGGGGCAAGTGCCGGTTTTCCCAACCCACCCTTCAAGGTCAAGCTGTTGCGTGATGCCTACGTGCGCTTCACCGAGATTGAGAGGCTGGTCGCGGCGGCCACCAAGGGTGATGAGAACGCTGTAGTGCGGGTACAAAAGCTGCTTGGCGACGCGTCCTGGCCGGCCCGTCCGCCGCGATTGCACGATCGTCCGGTGACGGACCCGGACGCCCTGGCGACGCCCTGAGCGGGTGTCAGGCGAGCGAAACGCCTGCTCAGGGCACGTCTCACGTTCATAATCCGGCGTACAGGTCGACTCGTCCGTCGCCCACCAGCTCAGAGCCGTGATCAAGGCTCTGAGCTGGCGCTTAAAACGGGCAGCTATGGTCATTTCGGTCAACTTTAGCCGCGTTTGATTCCCTGATGCCCCTGCGTTCAGCGCAGGTAGGACCGTTCATCGATGCTCCGGTGTGGTTCGGTCAGGAAGACGTCGACAGGCACGGGGCCGTGGGCGATGTTCAGCGTGTCCAGGCGATAGAACCAGTTTCCGGTGCAGTGATCGGTGAAGCGGTAGTTGATCCGCCAGCGGAGCCACTGGCCCTGGGCGAGGCGTACGGCTGGCGGGCGGCGATGTCGGCGGGGCATGCCCCACGCCGTCGGGATCAGCTCGACGCGGATCTGGTCCTGGGTGTGGCGGAGCTGGACTGCATCGCGGGAAGGTGTGCCGTTGTGCACGGAGATGATTGGTTGGAAGCCGTCGTGTTCGCGCATCGTGACTTCGTGGGTGAAGGGCGCACGGTGCTGCGGCAGCGCGAATGCTGTGGGCAGGGCGTTGCGGCGGGCAGCGTCGTTGCCTGCGCGTGACTGCTTGGTCCAGAGGACGCGAACCCACTGAGCGACGATGTCCACCCGGTGGATGCTCCAGACTTCCTGATTACCTGGCAATCCGATGCTGCCCCCGAAGGTGCGGCATCACGAGGCTATGGACAGCCTGGTCGATCCTGCGGCTGGCGTCCAGGGCTGCGGGCGTGACGACGACTTCGGCTCTTGTCCCGACCGTCGGGCGGTGCCAGCATCTCCGGATGACCTTGCTTAGGCTGATCGAGACGACTTCAGGGAAGTATTCGTTGCTGCTGGAGGCGGTACCACGCCGGTTGAGGACCTGATTAGAGAGCTTGGTCATGAGCCCAACGGGTATTTCTGGGAAGGCGTCGCGCAGCTTCTCGTGAGCACCGAGGCCCAGGCGCTCGAAGGTCGGTTCGCCTATGACCCCGAAGCTGGCATGTTCTGCGCGTACGGAACCGACCGGAGCGCGCTGGAGGATCTGGCCGCCCGGATGAGCGTGGTCGCGACCGACGGCGAACGCTTGCGGCGGCTGGTCTCGGGGGCCAACGCGAGCGGGTTTGAGTCCGACGACTGACGGCCAGCTCAGCCGCCGGCTAGCGGAACTCGTGGACGACCTCGATCTCACCGACGATGTGGGTGTTGAACTCGTCCAGTTCCTCGGCGGGTACCCACAGCTCGAGGATGGTGTCGCCGCCGACCTGGCGGACGGGGTAGTGGCTGAGGAAGTCCGTCTCGACGTGGAAGCGGGTCACGTATCCGACGCCGGAGGCGGGCACGTTCCAGTCCCGGGCGATTTTGATCGCGTAGTCCTCGTTGAGCACCGGGTAGAAGATCGGCTGGTCGGGTAGGCGCGGTGGCCACGCGCGCCACCCCGAGGCGCGGACAAGCTCAAGCTCCTTCGGCCCGGTCGGGCGCCACAACACCGTCGTACCCACGCCGTCGCTCATCTCGACCCCGCTCTCCCGTCGACGGTGAGCCCGGACAGTAGCGATCCCTCCGCAACCGTCACCACCGTATTCCGGAGGGCCTCAGATCGGCGTGTCGGAAAGGTCGGCGAGGACGCGTCGCTGGAAGGCGCGGGCTGCCGCCCCGATGGGCGGAACACCGCCGTCGCGGGCGGCGATCGACTGTTCGACCAGCTCGACGGTGCCGGGGTCGACCAGTGGTCCGGCTTCGTTCACCAGCCGCCGGCCGGCGGCCACCTTGGGCAGCCACACCCCGGTGCGCAGGCGTACCCAGGAGCGGCAGGCACCGAGCACCGCGTCGTCGGCACCGGGTGCGGGCACCTCGCCGTCGGGTGCCGGTCGCGCCAACCACCAGCGCAGCGCCTCCAGGATGAGCCGGTGCAGGTCGTCGGGGGCCAGGTCGGCGAAGGCGTCCGCGGCGGGCGGGCCGAGCAGGGCCTGGCCGCTCTGGTGCAGGATGCTGCGGTCCAAGCCGTACCAGAACAGACCGTCCGCGAGCGGGCGCTGCGCCGGGCCGTACGACGCTCGGAAGTCCATCCGCGCGCCGGTGTTCAGCTCGACCTCGAAGCCTGGGTCGGGGGTGCCGGAACGGGCCACCTCCCGCCGGTACATGACCAACTCCAGGCCCCGTGCCGGGCAGGGCAGCGCCTCGTGCCGCAGCCTAGCCACCAACTCCGAGGCGACGCGGTGGTCCAGCAGGTCGGCGCAGACCAGCGCCACGTCCACGTCGCTGCGTCCGGGTTGGTACGCGGACAGACCCACCGAGCCCGCCGCGTACGCCCCGCACAGGTCGTCACCGAGCACCTCGCCGGCGACCGTGACCAGTTCGGTCAGGTACTGCCGCAGTGGTTCAGGCGTACTCCAGCTCACCGGGCTCGCCCCACACCGTTCCGGCGGGCAGGAAGAACGTCGCGGACTCCCCGCCGAGGGCGTGCCGGATGACCAGCCGGGCGTGCTCGTCGAGGTCGGGCAGCCGTCCCGGCGGGAACCACCGTACGTCCAGCGACTCGTCGTCGTTGACGTGCGCCTCGCCACCCAGCAGGCGGCAGTGGAAACCGAGGTTGAGGTACTCGCAACGGTCGCCGTTCGGGTATGTGTGCGGGTGCGACACGGCGCTGCTGAGCCGCAGCGGTTCGACGACCAGGCCGGTCTCCTCCAGCACCTCACGGACGACTGCCGTGGCTGGTTGTTCGCCTGGCTCGACGCAGCCACTCACCACCGACCAGCGGCGGTCGTCGGCCCGCTGGACGAGCAGTAGCTCACCCGAGTCGTTGCGGACGATCGCACTTACGCTGGGTAGCCAGAGAAGGTCATGGCCGACGTGCTTGCGCATCCGCAGGATGTAGTCCGGTACGCCCATTCGGTGACCTTAGCCAATCCGGTGAGGCGCTTTCGCACCCGGGCCGGTCGCGTCGATTTTCGCAGTTCAGGCCCGCAGACCTGGAAGCACGTCTACTGTGGAAGGGCCTGGTGACTTGCGGTGTTCCGGTGGCGGTCGGTCGTTTCCGGGTGCACAGTGATGCCATGAGCGACAGCGGACGTGGACGTTACTACTGGTGTACGCGACACCATCGGGTCGAGACCGGTGCCGACGTGTGCCCTGCGCGGCACGTTCTCGGACCGTACGGCTCGGCCGCCGATGCGGAGAACGCCCTGCAACAGGTGCGGGAACGCAACGAGGCGTGGGAGGCCGAGGACGCCCGCTGGACCGGGGAGGACAGGTAGACGGCGCGGGATGCCTCTCGCGCCGAGGCTTTGCGTGCGCCGCGAGTGCGGCAGCACGTCCCCATGAAGGGAACCGAGATGGCCGAAGCGCAACAGGCCACCCGCCCGGTCGCGAAGCGTACGCCCGCGAGGAAGACCGCCGCGACGGAACGCACCGCGGGCATCGCGCGTACCCCGTCCACGCGCCGCGCGCCCGGCACCGCGCCGGCTACCCGTAAGGCGACCGGCGGCACCGGGCGGACCTCGTCGGCGAAGAGCACCGCCGCCGCGTCCGGGTCCAAGGCCGTGTTGGCGCGGAAGACCGCTGCGGCCAGGAAGGCCGCGCCCGCGAAGAAGACGGTGTCGGCGAAGACCGCGCCGACGAAGGCGCCCGCCCCGGGGATCACCTCGGCACCGACACGCCCGAGGATCGCCGCGAAGCGGACCGCCGCGAAGGCCGCGTCCGGGCGGGGTACGGCGGCGAAGGCCCCCGCCAAGAAGACGGCCCCCGCCAAGAAGGCCGTGGCGAAGAAGACGGCCCCCGCGAAGAAGGCGACGGCGAAGAAGACGGCCCCCGCGAAGAAGGCGACGGCGAAGAAGA
>NZ_VCJO01000026.1:0-42882 GCF_009712475.1 Micromonospora sp. CP22 | reverse complement strand
GGCGAAGAAGACGGCCCCCGCGAAGAAGGCGACGGCGAAGAAGACGGCCCCCGCGAAGAAGGCGACGGCGAAGAAGACGGCCCCCGCGAAGAAGGCGACGGCGAAGAAGACGGCCCCCGAGAAGAAGACGACGGTGAAGAAGACCGTCTCCGCGAAGAAGACGGCGACGCCCGCGAAGAAGGCGGCACCGGCGAAGAAGACGACGGCGGCGGCGAGGAAGGCCGCTCCGGCCCGTAAGACGGCCCCGGCGAAGAAGGCGACGGGTACCCGGAGCACCTCGGCGGCGCGTACCGTCCCCGCGCGGACCGCGACCTCGGCGGCGAAGAAGGCGGCGGCGCGCAAGACGGCGGCGAAGAAGTCACCCGCGAAGACGGCGGCGAAGAAGTCACCCGCGAAGACGGTGGCGGCCCGGAAGGCCCCGGCCCGGAAGAGCACGACGGCGTCGACCCGCACGTCGGCGGCGAAGAATGCCTCCGCGACCAAGACTGCGGCGCGGACGGGCTCCGCGACCAAGACTGCGGCGCGGACGGCCTCCGCGACCAAGGCGACGGCGAAGAAGGCCCCGGCGACCAAGGCGGCGGCGCGGAAGGCCCCGGCGACGAAGACCGCCGCGAAGAAGGCCCCAGCGACCAAGACCGCCACCAAGAAGGCCGCGGCGAAGAAGGCACCCGCGACGAAGACGGCGGCGCGTAAGACGGCGGCGAAGAAGGCGCCCGCCAGGAGCGCCGGGCGGGGCGGCAGCACGCGGTAGACGCCCGCCGACCCGGCGTACGCCGACCACCCGTCACTCGGAGGAGGGCGCGGGGTGCCCGGCACTGTCAGGATTGGCCCATGGTCATCCGACGTGTCGTGGCACCGCGCATCGACTTCGGGGCGCTGCGCCGAGAACTGGGGCTGCCCGAGCTCTACCCGGCGGCGGCGCAGCGGGAGGCCGACGAGGCCGCCGCCACCCCACCCCGCCCCGCTCTCGACCACACCGACATCCCGCTGGTCACGGTGGACCCGCCCGGCTCGCGGGACCTGGACCAGGCGATGCATCTCAGCCGCCGATCCGGCGGCGGCTACCGGGTGCGGTACGCGATAGCCGACGTCGCCGCCCACGTACGTCCCGGCGGTGCCATGGAGGACGAGACCTGGCGTCGCGGGCAGACGATCTACCTCCCCGACGGCAACCTGCCGTTGCACCCGCACTCGCTCGGCGAGGGCGCGGCGAGCCTGCTGCCCGACGTGGACCGGGCTGCCGTGCTGTGGACCATCGACCTCGACGCCGACGGTGGCACCAGCGCGGTGGTGGTGCAGCGCGCCCTGGTCCGCAGCCGGGCCCAACTGGCCTACCCGCAGGTGCAGGCGGACGCCGACGCGGGTCGGCTACCCGAGCCGATCGCCCTGCTGCCCGAGATCGGTGAGTTGCTCACCGCCCGAGGGCTGCGTCGGGGAGCGATCAACCTGCCCATCCCCGAGCAGGACGTGGAAGCCGACGGCGACGGTTGGCGGCTCGTGTTGCGGGCACCGGTGCCGATGGAGGAGCACAACGCGCAGATCTCCCTGCTCACCGGGATGGCCGCCGCCGACCTGATGCTGGCCGGCGGGATCGGCCTGCTGCGGACCATGCCCGCGCCGAAGCCCGAGGCGGTGCAGCGGCTACGGGCCGCTGCCGCCCCGCTGGGCGTGCACTGGCCCGACGACGTGGGCGTCGGCGAACTGCTGCTCCGGCTCGACCCGGCGCAGCCCCGGTCCGCCGCGTTCATCGACCAGGCGGCCGAGCTGATGCGGTCGGCCGCGTACACCCCGTTCGACGGCGAGTCGCCGGAGCAGCCGACACACGGCGGGGTCGCGGCCGCGTACGCCCATGTCACGGCGCCGCTGCGACGACTGGCCGACCGGTACGCCACGGAGGTCTGCCTGGCCCTGCACGACGGCCGTGAGGTGCCCGACTGGGCCCGCGCGGCGCTGCCTCGGCTGCCCGCGGTGATGGCGGCCACCGACCGCACCGCGTCCGCTGCGGTTCGGGGCGCGATCGACCTGACCGAGGCGGTGCTGCTGGCCGACCGGGTGGGGGAGACCTTCGACGCGGCGGTGCTCGACGTCGACGCGCCGACGAACGGCAAGGCCCGTCCGGGCCGTCCGCCCGGCGGCACGGTGGCCCTGGACGACCCGCCGGTACGCGCCCGCTGCCTCGGTGAACTGCCCCTCGGCACCCGGGTCCGGGTACGCCTGGTCGCCGCCGACCCCGCCACCCGCTCCGTCACCTTCGAACGAGCCTGACCCCACCCCCACCCCCACCCCACCCCCCTGCACGAGTTGATCAAGAAGTTTTCGTCAGCGAGAGCGCGATTCCTGACGCAAACTTCTTGATCAACGCGGCGGGGGGCCTCCGCAGGGGGGCGGGGGGGCCTCCGCAGGGGGCGGGGGCGGGGGTAACGGGGAGGGACCCTGCGGCAGGGGGATTGTCACAGGGGTGGGCGCTGCTGGCGGGCAGGGGGATTTGCGAGGATGGCGACCATGGCATACGACCCGAGCACCCTGCCCGACGTTTCCGGGCTCACCATCGGCATCATCGGTGGCACCGGCGACCAGGGCCGAGGGCTCGCCTACCGGTTCGCTCGGGCGGGGCTGACGGTGCTGATCGGTTCCCGCTCGGCACAGCGGGCCGCCGAGTCGGCCGCCGAGATCGCCGCCCTGCCCGGTGTGCCGGCCGACGGCAGTGTCAGCGGTTCCGACAACGACGACGTGGCCTGTCGCTCCGACCTGGTGATCATCGCGGTGCCCTGGGACGGGCACGCCGCCACCGTCGGGGCGCTCGCCGAACCACTCACCGGCAAGATCGTCGTGGACTGTGTGAACCCGCTCGGCTTCGACAAGCAGGGCCCGTACGCGCTGCCGGTGCCGGAGGGCAGCGCCGTCCAGCAGGCCGCCGCGCTGCTGCCCGACTCCCGCGTGTGCGCCGCCTTCAACCACGTCAGCGCCCCGCTGCTGGCCGATCCCGAGATCGACCGCATCGAGTTGGACGTGCTGATCTGCACCGAGGAGCGGGAACTGGTCGGCATCGTCGGCGCGCTCGCCGCCCACATCCCCGGCATGCGTGGCATCTACGCCGGTCGGCTGCGTAACGCCCACCAGATCGAGGCGTTCACCGCGAACCTGATCGCCATCAACAAGCGTTACAAGGCGCACGCCGGGGTCCGCGTCACCGACCTCTGACGGTACGACCACCGACAGGGGTGTGGCCCGGCGGTCGGGCCGGGCCACACCACGCAACTGTCAGAAGATGACGTCGACCCCGGCGGACTTGCAGGCGGTGGTGACGGAACGGCCGGCCTTGGCGAAGGCCGGGTTGTCTGCGGCCGTGGCCGGATCCTCGGCGTTGGCGGCCTTGCCGGCCTCCGCAGCGAACCGCTCCAGCGCGGCGACCACCTTGCTGCCGGTGGCACCGGTGGCAGCCACCCTGATGACCTCGTTCTGCAACCCGGACAGGATCTTCTGGAACAGGGCCGGCGACGTGTCGGTTCCGGATTTCAGCGCGGCCGTCAGGTTCTTCTTCATCTCCTCGGAGGCCTGCTTCGCCGTCCGACAGAGTTCCTTGTCGCTCACCACGTCCGACGCGGCGGCGGTGGACGGTGCCGAGCTGGGTGGGGCCTCGGCGGGCGGGGCGGAACTGGCGGACGGCACCGTGGCCGACGGCGAGGCGTCGGTCGTCGGCTTCTCGTCACCGCAGGCGGTCAACGCCAGCAGCGATGCGCAGGCCAGGGCAAGGAAAGCAGTACGGACCCGTCTCACGAGCGAAACCGTAGCGGTTTTCAGGCGAACCCGCTCGCCTCACCTTCCGGTGGTGTCGTACCCGCCGCCGCCCGAGATGGCGTGCGGCGGGTACGAGGTGGACTCAGAAGGTGTGTTCGGGGGCGGGGAACTGGCCGGAGCGGACCTCGTCGGCGAAGCGGCGGGTGGCCTCGTCGAGCGCGTCGGCCAGGGCGGCGTACCGCTTCACGAAGCGTGGTGTCCGGCCGGTGCGCAGACCGGCCATGTCCTGCCAGACGAGCACCTGCGCGTCGGTGTCCGGGCCCGCGCCGATGCCCACCGTGGGGATCGGCAGTTCGGCGGTGACCCGCTTGGCGACGTCGCCGGGCACCATTTCGAGCACCACGGCGAAGGCGCCCGCCTCGGTGACCGCCCGCGCGTCGGCGAGGACCTCGTCGGCGGTGTCGCCGCGCCCCTGCACCCGGTATCCGCCGATGGTGTGCTCACGCTGGGGCGTGAAACCGATGTGCGCCATCACCGGAATGCCGGCACCGACGATCGCCTCGATCTGCGGGGCGTAGCGCTGGCCGCCCTCCAGCTTCACGGCGTGACAGCCGCCCTCCTTCATGAACCGTACGGCCGTCCGCAGCGCCTGGGTCGGGCCCTCCTCGTACGAGCCGAAGGGCAGGTCACCGACGACCAGGGTCTGCCGGGTGGCCCGGACCACCGCCCGCACCAGCGGCAGCAGTTCCTCGGCGGTCACCGGCAGGGTCGTCTCGTAACCGAACACGTTGTTCGACGCCGAGTCGCCCACCAACAGCACCGGGATCCCCGCGGCGTCGAAGATCGCCGCCGTGTACTGGTCGTACGAGGTGAGCATCGACCATTTCTCGCCGCGCTCCTTGGCGGCGAGCAGGTCGCGGGTGCGGACGCGACGGGTGGCCGGGCCACCGTAGAGGGCGGTCACTTCGCCGGATGTGGATTCCACGATGTTCTCCTTTCCTCGAGGCCGCGTACGCGGTCCCCGGGTCCTGCCGCGATCGTCCCACCGGGTGGGCGGTCGACGGCAGGGCGAAGTGGAGGATGTCACTCCGGCCGGGCACCACCGTCCGGCCGGAACCGCCCCCGGCCCGTGCCCACCGAGCTGCCCCGTGGGCGGTCAGCCGTCCTCGCGCCAGCGGTTGGTGATCGGCAGCCGCCGGTCCCGTCCGAACGCCTTCATCGAGATCTTCGTGCCCGGCGCGGACTGGCGACGCTTGTACTCGGCGGTATCCACCAACCGCAGCACCTTGTCCACCACCGCCGGGTCGTGACCGGAGGCGATCAGGCCGTCCCGGCCGAGGTCACCGTCGACGTAGCCGATCAGGATCGGGTCGAGCACGTCGTAGTCGGGCAGCGAGTCGCTGTCGAGCTGCCCCGGGCTCAGCTCGGCGCTCGGCGGCTTGCCGATCGAGTTCTCCGGGATCGGTGGGGTCTGCCCCAGCCGTACCGCCTCGGCGTTGCGCCACTTGGCCAGCCGCCACACCAGGGTCTTCCACACATCCTTGATCGGGTTGAAGCCGCCGACCGAGTCGCCGTACAGCGTCGAGTAGCCGACCGCCAGCTCACTCTTGTTGCCGGTGGTCAGCACCAGATGGCCCTCCTGGTTCGACAACGCCATCAGGATGACGCCGCGTACCCGGGCCTGGAGGTTCTCCACCGCGACGCCGGAGAGCGACAGGTTCGCCAGGAAGGTGTCCACCATCGGCTGGATCGGCTCCACCCGGTAGTCCAGTCCGGTCCGCTTGGCCAGGTCGGCCGCGTCGGTGCGGCTGTGCTCCGAGGAGTGCTGGCTGGGCAAGGAGACACCGACCACCCGGTCGCCGCCGATGGCGTCCACCGCGATGGCCGCCGCCACCGCCGAGTCGATGCCGCCGGAGAGCCCGAGCACCACCGAGGGGAAACGGTTCTTCTCGACGTAGTCACGCAGGCCGAGCACCAGCGCCTGCCACACCTCGGCCTCGTCGGCCACCGGCTCGATGAGGCCGCCGACAGCCGCCGGGCCGGTGGGCGAGGGCGGGATCTGCTCGACGGTACGACGGACCACCCGTAGCCCGTCGGTGACCTGATCGTCGTCCGCGCCGGGCTCGGCGCTGGCCTCGTCGGCGGCGGGCAGGTCGACGTCGTGCACGAGCAGGTGGTTGACGAACTGCGGTGCTCGGGCGAGCACCGTCCCGTCCGCCGCGACGATCATCGAGTCGCCCTCGAAGACCAGCTCGTCCTGGCCGCCGATCATGTTGACGTAGGCGATGGTGGCACCGGCCTCGGCGGCCCGGCGGCGGACCACCGGAAGTCGCACGTCGTCCTTGTTCAGCTCGTACGGCGAACCGTTGATGTTGACCACCAGCCCCACCCCGGCCCGCCGGGCGGCGGCGAACGGCCCGCCGGCCTGCCAGAGGTCCTCGCAGATGGTCAGCGCCACGTCCACCTCGCCGAGCCGGACGACGGTGAGCATGTCCCCGGGCACGAAGTAGCGGTCCTCGTCGAAGACGCCGTAGTTGGGCAGGTGGTGCTTGAAGTAGGTGGCGACCACCGCGCCACGGTGCAGCAGCGCGGCGGCGTTGCGGGTGCCCCGGCCCGGCTGGGCGTCCGCGCCGAGCTGCGACGGACCGTCGGCGTCCAGGTAGCCCACCACCACCGGCAGCTCGCCCAGACCGTCGGCGGCCAGATCGGCGGCGAGCCGGTCCAGCGCCGCCCGGGAGGCGGCCACGAAGGAACTCCGGAAGACGAGGTCCTCCACCGGGTACCCGGTCAGCATCATCTCCGGGAACAGGACGAGCTGGGCGCCGGAGTCGGCGGCCCGGCGGGTCCAGGCCCGGACGAGACCGGCGTTGCCGGTGAGGTCACCGACACTGGGGTTGACCTGGCACAGGGCGAGACGCAGGGTGGGCATGTCCTCATCTTGCCCCAGCGGCACCGGGCCGACACGTCGGCATGGGGCGGTACGACCGGGCCCGACCGCCGGTCGGGACGGGACGGGACGCAATGGCCGCGGTTCGGTTAACGTCTGCGTAATCGGGTCGATGGAGACTGGTCGGTCAGGTCGGGCATAGTCCGACCGCAGCCGGACATAGAGTGTCGCGGAAGGTTGGGGAAGTGGACCGTCAGCAGGAGTTCGTCCTCCGTACGCTGGAAGAGCGGGACATCCGGTTCGTCCGGCTGTGGTTCACCGACGTGCTCGGCACGCTCAAGAGCGTGTCGGTCGCCCCCGCGGAGTTGGAGGCCGCCTTCGAGGAGGGCATCGGCTTCGACGGGTCGGCCATCGAGGGGTTCGCCCGGGTCTTCGAGTCGGACATGGTCGCCGTGCCCGATCCGACCACCTTCCAGGTCTTCCCGTTCGAGGGTGGGGTCAGCGGCGAGAGCGCCCGGATGTTCTGCGACATCTCACTGCCCGACGGCAGCCCGTCCTGGGCGGATCCGCGTCACGTGCTGCGCCGCGCGCTGTCCCGGGCGGCCGACAAGGGCTTCACCTTCTACACCCACCCGGAGATCGAGTTCTTCCTGCTGGAGAACGGCCCGATGGACGGCTCGGTGCCGGTGCCGGTGGACACCGGCGGCTACTTCGAGCACACCACCCACGCGGTGGCCCGTGACTTCCGCCGTCAGGCGGTGCTCGCGTTGGAGCGCATCGGCATCTCCGTCGAGTACAGCCACCACGAGGTCGCCCCCGGCCAGCAGGAGATCGACCTGCGGTACGCCGACGCGCTGACCACCGCCGACAACATCATGACCTTCCGGCACGTGGTCAAGGAGGTGGCGCTCTCCACCGGCGTGCAGGCCACCTTCATGCCCAAGCCCTTCACCGACCAGCCGGGCAGCGGCATGCATACCCACCTGTCGCTGTTCGAGGGGGAGCGCAACGCGTTCCACGACGCCGGTGACCCGATGAAGCTGTCCAAGGTGGCGCGGGCGTTCATCGCCGGGCTGCTGGCCCACGCCCGGGAGTACACCGCCGTCACCAACCAGTGGGTCAACTCGTACAAGCGGTTGTTCCCGCAGGCGCTGCCGGACCGGGTCACCGAGAGCCCGGCGTACGTCTGCTGGGGGCACCTGAACCGCTCCGCGCTGGTCCGCGTCCCGGCGTACGGCAAGCCGAACTCGGCCCGGGTGGAGATCCGCTCGCCCGACTCGGCCGCCAACCCGTACCTCGCCTTCGCGGTGCTGCTCGGCGCCGGGATGAAGGGCATCGAGGAGGGGTACGAGCTGCCACCGGGCGCCGAGGACGACGTGTGGGCGTTGACCAGCGCCGAGCGGCGGGCGATGGGGTACGAACCGCTGCCGGAGAACCTGTCCGAGGCGATCGACGTGATGGCCGGTTCGGAACTGGTCGCCGAGGTGCTCGGCGAGCACGTCTTCGACTTCTTCCTGCGCAACAAGCGGTCCGAGTGGGAGCAGTACCGCCGCGAGGTCACCCCGTACGAGCGTCAGCACTACCTGTCGCTGTAACCGCTGGTCCGCCCGGCGGCCCGTCACCGGGCAGCCGGGCGTTGCGGGGTGCCGCTATCGTCTCGATCACCGTGCCGGCGTCCGTCGGCCGGAGATTCGTCGGGAGGCAGTCGGTGCTGGAGGACCTGCTCAGCGGAGCCTGGCAGAGCGTGGTGTTCGGGGTTGTCGGAGTCGGCCTGATGGCCGCCGGCTTCTTCCTGGTCGATCTGCTCACTCCGGGCAAGCTGCGGGAGCTGATCTGGATTCGCCGTAACACCAACGCCGGCCTGCTGCTCGCCGCCAACCAGCTCGGCGTCGCCGGCATCGTCTTCACCGCGATCCTGACCAGCTACAGCGACTTCGCCAAGGGGCTGGCCTCGACGATCATCTTCGGGCTGATCGGTCTGGTCATCATGGCGCTGGCCTTCTTCGTGCTGGACCTGCTCACGCCGGGACGGCTCGGCGAGGTCATCTGCGCCGACGAGCCACACCCGGTGGCCCGGGTCAGCGCCGCCAGCCACTTCGGCGCCGCGCTGATCGTCTGCGCCTGCATCGCCTGACGCGGACTCGCCGCTGGTCGGCCCCGCCGCGAGTGCGGGGCCGACCTCGGACGGCAGCGGCCGACCGTGCCCGGCGGCAGCGCGGCCGACCACCCTCGGGTGCGGCGTTACTTGCCGGCCGGTCGACCCCCGCCGGCCCAGCCACCGAAGACACCGGCCTCGACGGCGGCGGTGATGGCGTCGGCCTGCTCCTGGGTCAGCTTGCCCTCCTCGACCGCCCGCGCGAGCCGCTCGGTCAGCGCCTTCTTGCGCTCCTCGGCCGACGGCGGGGTCCGCCGCTCACCGGGCTTGCGGCCCTCGGCACCGTCGCCGCGCTCGCCGCGCTTGTGGCCCTCGGCGCCGTGGCCGCGCCCGAGGAGACCCCGGCGGCCCTCGTGGTCCGTGCGGCGCTGCTCGCGCAGCTCCTCCAGCGCCTCGGTCACCTTCTCCGTCGGTACGCCCAACTCCGCGGCCAGCGCCTCGGCGAACGGAGCGTGCCGCGCGGCGCGCGGCTCCTGCGGATCGCCCTGGTCCGCCCTGCTGGTGCTGGCGCTCGGGGTGGTTTCGTCGTCGGCCAGCGCCACGGTGGGAGCGGCGATCCCCACGCCGAGTACGCCCGCCACGGCCAGACCGGCCAGCAGGTTCTTCTTCGAGATCGTGCGGGACATCGTTCCTCCAACTCGTCGTGACACGGTGAGGTCACCGTGCTGCGGTGACGTCACCGACAGTGGCCGGTCCGGCTGGGCGGCAACCGTGGCGAAGCTGTCAACGCGCTGGCAATTTCGAGCACTGATCCGGACACATCGGGTGAAGGGTCAGCGGACGGCGGCGGTGACGGTGAGGGTACCGGCGTCGGCGTCGAGGGTCGCGCGGGTGCCGAACGGCACGGTGAGCTGACCCGGACCGTGACCGATCGGCAGGCCGCCGAGCACCGGCACGCCCAGGTCACCGAGGCGCTCGACGAGCACGTCGGTCACCGTGGTGTCCCAGCCGTCGGCGCAGTCGGTGAACTGCCCCACGGCCACCCCGGCCAGCCCGTCCAGCGCGCCGGCCCGGCGCAGTTGGGTCAGCATCCGGTCGACCTTGTACGGCGGCTCCTGCACCTCCTCCAACAGCAGCACCGCGCCGGTCAGGTCGGGCATGTCCGGGGTGCCGAGGGAGGCCACGACCAGGCAGAGGTTGCCGCCCAACAGTCGGCCGGTGGCCCGCCCCGCGACGCGTACGCCGAAGGTCTCCTCGTCCTCGACGGCGCGTACGGTGACCGGCTCGGTGCTGGTCATCGCCGCGTGCAGCGACTCGGCCGAGGCCAGCGGGGTGCGCTCGTCCCGCCAGGCCGCACCGGGACCGTGCACCCCGGCCAACCGGGCACCCCGCCACAGGGCCAGGTGCAGCGCGGTGATGTCGGAGAACCCGGCGACCACCTTCGGGTCACGGCGTACCGCCGCCATGTCGATCGCGTCCACCACCCGCTGCGCCCCGTAGCCGCCCCGGGTGCAGATGACGCCCCGCACCTCCGGGTCGGCGAACGCGGTGTTCAGGTCGGCGGCCCGCAGTTCGTCCGGCCCCGCCAGATAGCCCTGCCGGGCGTACGCGTTGGGCGCGAGCACCGGCCGCAGGCCCCAGCCGGTGAGTAGTTCCAGGCCCCGGGCCACCCGTTCCGGCCGGGTCGGTCCGGACGGCGACACCAGCATCACCGTGTCACCGGGGCGCAGGGCAGGCGGGCGTACGACGTCGTCGGGCGTACTGCGGTCGGACACAGCGGGACAGCCTAGTGCGGTGGCCGGGTGGGCTCACCGAGCGCGCCGGAACCGGACGAGCGGCGGCGTGCCGTGTCGGAGCCGACGACCCGGCACGATCCCCTCACGCTGGTCGGATCGGCCGGACCGGATAGCCTCGACGGTGTGGCAACTGCGTTGGTGATCGAGAACGACCCGACCGACGACCCGCGCCGCCTGGGGGAGTGGCTGACCGAAGCCGGGTTGGAGTTGTCGGTGGTCCGCCCGCACGCGGGCGACGCCCTGCCCGCCGACCTGGACGGGCACGCCGCCCTGGTGGTGCTCGGCGGTGACCAGCAGGCATACCCGCTGGTCGACGGTCGGCCGGGCGCGGCCTGGTTCCCGGCCGTGGAGAAGCTGCTCCGCAAGGCGGTGCGGCACCGGGTGCCGACCCTGGGCGTCTGCCTCGGCGCTCAGCTGCTGGCCACCGCCCACGCCGGCACCGTCGAGCGCAGCCCGTCCGGGCCGGAGGCCGGACCGGGCGTGGTGGGACGGCGCGACGCGGCCGAGAAAGACCCGCTCTTCCGATATGTGCCGCTGATCCCCGACGTGTTGCAGTGGCACGCCGACGAGATCACCGAACTGCCCGCCGGCGCCACCCTGCTGGCCGCCTCCACCCGCTATCCGCACCAGGCGTTCCGCCTCGGCGACCGGGCCTGGGGGTTGCAGTTCCACATCGAGTGCGACACCGCCATGATCGCCGAGTGGGCCACCGACTCGGCGCTGCTGGCCGAGCTGGGTTACGACCCGCAGCTGGTGATCTCCGCATGTGACGCGGTGATGGCCGACGTCGAGGAGGTCTGGCAGCCGTTCGCGGCGCGGTTCGCCGCGCTCGCCCTCGGTGAGCTGGAAGACGGATCGCGTCGCAGCCTGCCGCTGCTCGGGCACTGATGGGACGGCCGACCAGCGCCACGGGCCGACTCGCCCGCTACGGCTTTGGCGTGACCGACGACGACGCGGGCGCTCGCGCCGCCGACCTGCTCGGGCCGGACGGGCTCGACCTGTGGCGGCCCGAGAGCCAGGAACCCATCGACGAGCAGGCCCAGGAGTTGCTCACCGCGCTGTCCCGGGTCGCCGACCCCGACCTGGCGCTGCGGCAACTGCACCGACTGGTGGAGGCGGAGCAGCGCGCCTCGGCCGGGCCGAACGGCACCGGCACGGGCGGTGCGGTGCGGCAGCGCGGTGCCGGTCCCGGCCAGGCCACCGCGACCGGCGGCAACGCGGGCGCTGCCGCCGGTGCCGGTGGGGGCATCGGGGCGGGTTCTGCGGTGCTGGCCGCGCTGCACGACGACCCGGGTCTGCGTCGGCGGCTGCTCGCCGTGCTGGGCGCCTCCTCGGCGCTCGGCGACCACCTCGTGGCCAACCCGGACCACTGGTCGGTGCTGCGCACCGAACCGGACGGTCTCGCCCCGACCGCGGACGGCAGCCTCGACCTGTCCGGCGAGGGCAACCCGGTCGCGGTGCTGCGGCGGGCGTACCGGCTGGCGTTGCTGCGGATCGCGGCGGCCGACCTGACCGGCGGGCGTGGCCTGGAGCAGACCATGGCCGCGCTCTCGGCGCTGGCCGACGCGACACTGTCGGCCGCGTACCGGACCGCCGTGGCGGAGCTGCCCGAGGGCACCCGGGAACCCCGGCTGGCCGTGGTCGCGATGGGCAAGTGCGGCGGTGGCGAGCTGAACTACGTCTCCGACGTCGACGTGATCTTCGTGGCGGCCGAGGACGACGACCTGACCGCCGCCACCACCGTGGCCACCCGACTGATCCACATCTGCGGTCTGGTCGCCTGGCCGGTCGACGCCGCCCTGCGCCCCGAGGGCAACCGGGGCCCGTTGGTGCGGACCCTCGCCAGCCACCTGGCCTACTACCGGCGCTGGGCCCGGACGTGGGAGTTCCAGGCCCTGCTCAAGGCCCGCCCGGCCGCCGGTGACCTGGCGCTCGGCCAGGAGTGGATCGACGCACTGGCACCCCTGCTCTGGCAGGCGGCCGAACGCCCCGAGGCGGTCGAGGACGTCCGGGCCATGCGGCGCAAGATCATCGACAACATCCCGCCGAAGGAGCTGGAACGCGAGATCAAACGCGGCCCGGGCGGGCTGCGTGACATCGAGTTCGCGGTGCAGCTGCTGCAACTGGTGCACGGCCGGGGCGACGACACGCTGCGGGCACCCGGCACCATCCCCGCGCTGCGCGCGCTGGTCACCGGCGGCTACGTCGGCCGGGCCGACGGCGAGGCGCTGCTGCGCGGCTACCGCTTCCTGCGTACCGTCGAGCATCGGCTGCAACTCCAGGGCCTGCGGCGCACCCACACCGTGCCGACCGAGCCGGGTGCCCTGCGCTGGCTCGCCACCGCGCTCGGCTACACCGCCACCCCCGGCCGCAGCGCCGTCGAGGAGTTCCGCGCCGAGTGGGTCACCCACGCCTCCGAGGTACGCCGACTGCACGCCAAGCTGCTCTACCGGCCGCTGCTGGAGTCGGTGGCCCGGGTACCGGCCGACGGGCTGCGGCTGACCCCGCAGGCGGCCCGCAACCGGCTGGAGATCCTCGGTTTCGCCGACCCCGCCGGGGCGCTTCGTCACCTCCAGGCCCTCACCGGCGGGGTGAGCCGCACCGCCGCCATCCAGCGCACCCTGCTGCCGGTGCTGCTCAGCGAGTTCGCCGACGCGCCGGAGCCGGACCGGGGGCTGCTCAGCTACCGGCAGGTCTCCGACTCGCTCGGCAGCACCCCCTGGTATCTGCGACTGCTGCGTGACTCCGGGCCGGTGGCCCGCCGGTTGGCCCGGGTGCTCTCCTCCTCCCGGTACGTGGCGGACCTGCTGACCCGCGAGCCGGAGGCGCTGCGCCTGCTGGCCGAGGAGAGCGAGTTGAGCCCCCGCCCGCGCGAGGTGCTCTTCGAGGGCCTCACCGCCGCCGCGGCCCGGCACAGCGACCCGGTCGAGGCGACCCGCGCGGTGCGCGCCTTGCGCCGCCGGGAACTGCTCCGGCTCGCCTGCGCCGACCTGCTCAGCCGGGCCGGTTCGCTCGCCCCGGGACGCGCCGACGGCGGCCGGTCGGCCTCCCCGCTGTCCGACGTCACCGCCGTCGGCACCGCGTTGTCCGACGTCACCGACGCGACCCTCGCCGCCGCGCTGCGGACCGCCCGCGCCAGCCAGCCGGCCATGCCGGAGCTGACCTTCGCGGTGATCGGGATGGGTCGGCTCGGCGGGTACGAGTCGAACTACCTCTCCGACGCCGACGTGCTCTTCGTCTACGAACCACCCGAAGGGGTCAGCGAGAGCGCGGCCAGCGCCGCCGCCCAGGCCATCGCCGAGGAGCTACGACGACTGCTGGGCATGCCCGCGCCGGACCCGCCGCTGGGTGTCGACGCCGACCTGCGACCCGAGGGTCGGCAGGGGCCGCTGGTCCGCAGCCTCGCCGCCTACCAGCAGTACTACGCCCGCTGGTCGCGGGTGTGGGAGGCGCAGGCGCTGCTGCGCGCCCGCTGTGTCTGTGGTGACGCCGAGTTGGGCACCCGGTTCGAGCGGCTGGTCGACCCGATCCGCTACCCGGCCGACGGCCTGACCCGGGAGCAGATCATCGAGATCCGGCGGATCAAGGCGCGGGTGGAGACCGAACGGCTGCCCCGGGGCGCCGACCCGGCCACCCACACCAAGCTGGGCCGGGGCGGTCTGGCCGACGTGGAGTGGGCGGTGCAGCTGCTCCAACTGCGGCACGCGGGCGCGTACCCGCAGCTGCGCGGCACGCGTACCCTCGACGCCCTCGCCGCCGCCCGGGACGCGGGCCTGGTCGACCCGGCGGACGCCGAGGCGATGACGGCCGGCTGGACCCTCGCCGCGCAGGTCCGCAACGCGCTGATGCTGGTCCGGGGCCGCGCGGGCGACCAGTTGCCCCGGCACGGCGTGGAGCTGGCCGGCGTGGTCCGGCTGCTCGGCCGCGACGACCCGGGCGAGTTCCTCGACGAGTACCTGCGCACCGGCCGCCGCTCCCGCGCCGCCACCCAACGCGTCATGGAGATGTAAGGAAGGGCACCCTGTTAACGCCTGCGGTAGAGCAGGGGCCCCTGCTTAACACCCCGGCCGGTCGTGGTACGACTGCTCGGGTGTCGACACCCATCCCTGCCGCCGCCCCGGACGCGCGCGGCAACGGTGCTTCGTCAGGTGTCGGCGGCCCTCCGACCCTGGCCGTCGTCGGCGCGCTGGTGGTGTCGCTGGTGTTGGCGGTCCTGTTCCTGCTGGCCCCGCCGATGGGCACCGACCTCTCCGCGCAGATGGCCCGCGCGGGTTTCGCCGAGCGCAACGGTTTCGCCCCGCTGGACTTCTCCTGGTACGGCGGGGTCAACCAGTTCGGCTACAGCCTCTACACCCAGACGCTCGGCGGATGGGTGGGCGTGCGTACGGTCGGCGCGGTCGCGGCGGTGCTCTCCGCCGTGGCACTGGCCTGGTTGCTGGTGTTGACCGGAGCCCGCCGTCCGCTGCTCGGCAGTCTGCTGGGTGCGGTCGTCCTGGTGGGGAACCTGGCCAGTGGTCGGATCACCTTCGCCGTCGGCCTGATGTGGGCGCTGGTCGCGCTCTGCGCGGTGGCCGTGTCCCGGCCGGCGTGTCGGTGGCAGCTCTCGGCCGCCGGTGCGGCGGCGGTGCTCGCCACGGCGGCCAGCCCGGTGGCAGGACTGTTCATCGGCCTCACCGGCGGCACCCTGCTGGTCCTCGACCTGGTGCGGCGTCGACGGCCGGGAGCCGCCGCCCTGGTCCTCTGCCTGGCACCGCTGGTGACGGTGGCACCGATGGCGGTGCTCTTCGGCAACGGTGGCTGGCAGCCGTTCACCGCCGAGTCGCTGCGGGTCAACCTGGCGCTGGTCGTGGTGGTGCTCGCGTTCGTGCCGGTGCGAGCCGTGCGGGTCGGCGCGGGGCTCACCGCGCTGCTGCTGGTCGCCGCCTACTACCTGCCCAGCCCGGTCGGCTCGAACGCGCTGCGGCTACCGATGCTCTTCGCCCTGCCGGTCGTCGCGGCCTACGCCGAGATGAGTCGACGGTGGCTGGCCGCGCTGCTCGTCGCGCTGTTCTGGTGGCAGTCCCCGGTGATGACCAACGACATCGTCCGTCGAGGGTCGGCACCGGTCTACGCCGCCTTCTACCAGCCTCTACTGGACGAGCTGGACCGGCGGGCACCGGTGGGCCGGGTCGAGGTGGTGCCGCTGCGGGACCACTGGGAGAGCGCCCACGTGGCCGCCGCCGTGCCCCTGGCCCGGGGCTGGGAGCGGCAGGTCGACGCGGGACGTAACGGCCTCTTCTACGACGGCAGCCTCGATGCCGCCCGGTACGGCGACTGGCTGCGCCGAAACGCCGTCAGCTACGTCGCCGTCGCACCGGACGCGGCCCTCGACCGGTACGGCCGGGACGAGGCGACGCTGGTCCTGGCCGGTCAGCCGTACCTGCGTGAGGTCGGACGCCCCGGCCGGTGGCGGCTGTACCAGGTGCTCGATCCGCAACCGCTGGTCTCCGCTCCGGCCCGGCTCGTCGCCTCCGACGACGCCGGTGTGCGGTTCACCGTCGAGGAGCCCGCCGACGTGCTCGTCCGGGTCCGGTGGTCCCGGTGGCTGTCCCTGAAGTCACCAGCGGGCTGCGTGCGACCAGGCGCGGACGGTTGGGTCACCGTACGGGCCCACGATCCGGGCACCTTCGAGATCACCAGCAGTCTGCGGCCGTCCGGTCACTGTCGGTCGGCCTGAAGCCCGGCAACAGCCCACCTCCGTACCGCGCTCACGATTGCTGGCAGCATGACGGACGTGCCCCATCACCTCGTGCGCTGGACCGGACTGGCCGGATCGATCATGCTCTCCGTGGCGGCGTTCCTCGGCGGCGCCCTGCCCAGCGGGGACCTGCGGCCGAACCCGGTCAAGATCTGGCTGGGGCCGAACGGGCCGCTGATCATCGGGCTGTGGCTGTTCGGTACCGCAGCCATGGCGGTGGCGTGGTGGACGCTGCGTGACCGGGTGCCGTCGGCCCGGTGGGCGCTGGTCACCGCCGGGCTCTGGGCGCTGCCGTTCCTGGTGACCCCGCCGATGGGCAGCCGCGACGTCTACGCGTACGCCTGCCAGGGGGCGAGCTACGCCAACGGCATCAGCCCCTACGAGTACGGGGTCTCCACGCTGCCCTGCCCCTGGCTGGACACCATGTCGTACATCTGGCGGGACACCCCTGCGCCGTACGGTCCGCTGTTCGTGGTGCTCTCCGGCGCGGTGGTCGCCGCGACCGGTTCCCTGGTCGGCAGCATCGCGCTGTTCCGGGCGCTCGCGGTGGCCGGCGTGGTGCTCACCGCGGCCTGCCTGCCGGTGCTGGCCCGTCGCTGCGGCGTACCGGTCGGCCGGGCGCTCTGGCTGGCGTTGGCCAGCCCGCTGGTGGGGGTGCACCTGATCGCCGGGGCGCACAACGACGCCCTCATGGTCGGGCTGATGGTCGCCGGGCTGGCCGTGGTGGTCGCCCGACCCGGGCGGCCCTGGCCGCTGCTGGTCGGCGGGGTGGTGCTCGGCCTGGCCGCCGCGATCAAGGTGACTGCGGTGGTGGTGGTGCCGTTCGCGGCGCTCGCCGCGATCACCGGCGGCTTCTCGCTGCGCGCGCTGCTGCGCCACGGTACGCCGGTGGTCGCCGGTGCCGTGACCACGCTGTTCGGGGTGACCCTCGCCGCCGGGCTGGACCTCGGTTGGATCACCGGACTGTCCCACGGCAACGAGGTGGTCGCCTGGACCTCGCCGCCGACCGCCATCGGGCAGACCGCCGGCTACCTGGCGCTGCCGTTCGGCCAGCACATCGACGCGCTGCCGGTGACCCGGGGCATCGCGGTGCTGGTGCTGGCGGGTCTGCTGGTGTGGCTGTGGTTCCGGGCCCGGCACCGTGACCCGCTCTGGCACGCCGCGCTGGCGTTGACCGCGACGGTGGCGCTCGCCCCGCTGTTCCACCCCTGGTACTGGTTCTGGCCGCTGGCCCTGCTCGCCGCCACCGCGCAGCGCACCTGGTGGTTCAGCGCGGTGACCGTGGTCTCCGCGTTTCTGGTGCTGGCCGACGGTACCGGGCTGCCCCGCTACACCAAGACGGTCGGTGCACCCCTGATGACGCTGTTCGTGATCGTGGTGACGATCCGCTTGGTACGGTCGGCGAAGGAGGCCCGAGCGGCGGCGCGCCGACCGGTGCCTGTCGAGTAGGCCGGTTCCGGCGGGGCGACCCGCACTCAAGGAGAGGTACCGCCGGTGACCGAGCCCGGCGCCCGGCCCGTCGGTCCCCGTGACCGGGCGGCCCGCTACACCGGGCTGGTCGGGGCGCTGCTGCTGGCGGTCGCCGGGTACCTCGGGGGAGCCCTGCCCGATTCCGCCACCACCCGGTTCTGGAACACCGACGTCGGCCCGCTGACCGTCACGGTGTGGCTGCTCGGCACAGCCGCCATGGTGGGTGCCTGGTGGGCGCTACGCGACGGCGCGCCGTCGACCCGGTGGGCGTACGTCACCGCCGGGTGGTGGGCGCTGCCGCTGCTGGTCACCGCCCCGCTGGGCAGTCGGGACGTCTACTCGTACGCCTGCCAGGGGTGGATCTACGCCGACGGTGGTGATCCGTACACCACCGGAGTGGCCGCGGCCGGTTGCCCGTGGGTCGAGGCGGTCGCACCGGTCTGGCGGGACACCCCGGCACCGTACGGGCCGTTCTTCGTGCTGCTCGCCGCGCTGGCGGTGGTGCTCGGTGGCGGGTTGGTCGGCACCGTGCTGCTGTTGCGGCTGCTGGCCCTCGCGGGCGTACTGGCGGCGGCGGCCTGCCTGCCCGGCCTGGCCCGCGCGGCCGGGGTACCACCCCGACGGGCGACCTGGCTGGTGCTGGCCTGTCCACTGGTCGGGGTACACCTGATCGCCGGGGCGCACAACGACGCGGTGATGCTCGGCCTGCTACTCCCGGCCCTGCTGCTGCTGACCCGCCGCGATGCTCCGCAAGCGGTATCACCGGTCCACCGCAACGCCCCACCGCCGCGAACCTCGCGGAGCCGGCCGTCGGTCGACTCGCGCTGGTGGCGGCCGGTCGGGTCGCTGCGGCGTTGGCGGCCTTCGGCTGGTTCGTGGCGGCGGTCGGTCGGGTCGTGGTGGCGGTTGGTTGGCTTGGGTCGGGGGCCGTCGGCTGGTTCGTGGCAGTGGTCGGTCGGGTCGTGGTGGCGGCCGTCGGTGGGGGTGCTGCTGGTGGCCGGGTTGCTGCTCGGGCTGGCGGTGTCGGTAAAGGTCACCGCCGTGGTGGTGCTACCGTTCGTGGCGCTGACCGCCGTACGGGGTCGGCCCGTGGTGCGGGCGCTGCTGCGGGACGGTGGCCTGCTGGGGGTCGGGGCGGTCGGCGGGCTGCTGGTGCCCTCGCTGCTGACCGGTCTGGGGCCCGGTTGGCTCGGCGGGCTGGGCCGCAGCGGTGACACCGTGCAGTGGACCTCGCCGCCGACCGCCGTCGGCATGGTTGTCGACTACGTCGGTGAACTGTCCGGCCGACAACCCGACGCGGTCCCGATAACCCGTGTTCTAGGCCTAGCCCTACTAGCCACCCTCCTCCCCCTCCTCTGGCACCACACCCTCCACACCCTCCAAACCCTCCCCCCACCCCCACCCGTGTTGATCAAGAAGTTTTGGTCTTCTGGACCGGCGTGTCGAGACCAAAACTTCTTGATCAACCCGGGCAAGGGCGGGGGCGGGGGCGGGGTGGGGAGTGGGGTGGGGAGTGGGGTGGGGAGTGGGGTGGGGAGTGGGGTGGTGTTGGGGGCGGTGGGGGTGGCGTTGGGGGTGACCGTGGTGCTGGCGCCGGTGTTTCACCCCTGGTACGCGACCTGGCCGCTGGCGGTGCTCGCGGTGGCGGCGACCCGGACCGTCTGGTTCGTACTGCCGTGTGCGCTGGCGTCGTTCCTCGCCCTGCCGGACGGCACCAACCTGGCCCGGCTGACCAAGGCGCCGGGCGCGATCGGGATGACCATCCTGCTGCTCACCGCAGCCGCCTGCTGCCTGCCCAACCAACGCCCCCGCCCGTCACCCCCACCCCGCTGACCACCCCACCCCGCCGATCACCCCCACCCCGCTGACCACCCCACCCCGCCGATCACCCCCACCCCGCTGCTGCCGGGTTGCGCCGGAGCCCTACCGGACTGTGGCAGTGCGGCTGCTCGACACGCCGGTACGCAAGCAGCTGCCCTGCCACAGTCACCGGTCCCACCGCGAGGACTCGGTCAGCGGCGGGCGCCGCAGGTGGGGCAGGGGTCGGCCGGGGTGGTTCTCAGCTGGCCCGCCCCGTCACGCTGCCTGCGACGGTGCAGGGCTACGGCGGCTGGCAGCACGAGCGGTCCGAGTAGCCCGACGGCGAGGGCGGCACCGACCATGGTCGGGTAGGTCGGTCGCGGAGCGCCACTGAGGCCGTCCACCGCGCCGGCCAGGATGTGCACACTGAGCAGACCGATGGGGGTCAGCAGGGCGACCGCCGCCCAGCTGCCCCGCCAGTCCCGCCGCATGGCCAGCCCGGCGGCGAGCAGCAGCGCGACCCCCAGCAACACCGCCCCGACAGCTGGCAGCAACTGTTCCGAGGTCCACCGGTACGACCCCCAGTAGAGCTTGTTGCCGGCTGTGGCGGCGAACGTCCCGCCGATCGTTGCCGCGATCGTCGGTAGGGTTCGAGCCGCCAACGGCAGGTGTGCGTCGACGGCCAGCGCCAGCACCCCGAGGGCGACCTGTGGGACCAGCACCAGCAGCGGCGGCCGGGGCAGCCCGGCGACCGGGCTCACCAGGAGAACCGCCCCGGTGACCAGCACCGCCCCGGCGACAGCCACCCGGGTGGGTCGACCCGGTGCGACGAGCACCAGGGCGACCGCCACCAGCCACGTCAGCCACGCGACGATGCCGGTCGAGGTGAACGGGCCGAACACCGGCAGGCCCGCCTCGGCGGGTGGTGGGTTCTGCTCGACGAGGGCCCAGAAGCCGGCCAGGAAGGCGGCGGTGGTCAGCGCGAGCAACGCTGCGAGGCGTACCCCGGGGATCAGGTCGGTGGCACCGGCGGCCCGCAGCCGCTGGCGGAGGCCCCCGCGCACGAGGTCGGCGGCGTCCGCGGGCGACGGCCAGCGCCGTCGCGGGTCCGCCAGGTCGAGGTACGTCCCGACGATCTCGTCGCCCCGGTCGTGGCGGTAGTCCGCCGGGTACGCCCGCAGCAGGTGCCGGTATCGACGCTCCAGGGCGCTCATGCCAGACCTCCGGCGGTACGCAGGACGAGCGGTCGTGCCGAGCGGGCGCGTAGCCGTGCGGTGGCGGCCTCGACGTTGCGGCGCAGCCGTTCGGTCTCGGCGGCGAGCGTGGCGTCTCCGGAGGGGGAGAGGCGGTAGTAGCGGCGCAGCCGCCCGTCGACGGTCTCCTCCCGGTCGAGTTCGACCAGACCGGCGTCGGTGAGCCGGTCCAGCGCGCCGTAGAGGGTGCCGGGGCGTAGCGACAGCCGCCCGTCGGAGAGGGCCGCGACCTCGCCAATGATCGCGTAGCCGTGCATGGGCTCGCGGGCGAGCGCGGTCAGGATGAGGAAGGTGGGTTCGCGCAGCGGTGTATCCACGCGCTGAATATATCGGACGCGAAGCTATTGGGTGGCCCGTCAATGCGTTCGGGCCGACCCCGCGAACGCGGAGCCGGCCCGAACGATGCTGAGTGGAATCAGCAGTCGAAGTACATCGCGAACTCGTGCGGGGTCGGGCGCAGACGCACCGGGTCGACCTCGTTGGCCCGCTTCCAGTCGATCCAGGTGGAGATCAGGTCGGGGGTGAAGACGCCACCGTCGAGCAGGTAGTCGTGGTCGGCTTCGAGGGAGTCCAGCACGGCCGGCAGGGAGCCCGGCACCTGCTTGACGTTGCCCCACTCCTCCGGCGGGAGGTCGTAGAGGTCCTTGTCGATCGGCGCCGGGGGTTCGATCTTGCTCTTGATGCCGTCCAGACCGGCCATCAGCATCGCCGAGAAGGCGAGGTAGACGTTGGCCGACGGGTCCGGCACCCGGAACTCGACCCGCTTGGCCTTCGGGTTGCTGCCGGTGACCGGGATACGGGTGCAGGCGGAACGGTTGCGCTGCGAGTAGACCAGGTTGACCGGGGCCTCGAAGCCGGGCACCAGGCGGCGGTACGAGTTGACCGTCGGGTTGGTGAACGCCAGCAGCGACGGGGCGTGGTGCAGCAGACCACCGATGTACCAACGGGCCATGTCCGAGAGGCCGGCGTAGCCGGTCTCGTCGTAGAACAGCGGCTCGCCGCCGAGCCAGAGGCTCTGGTGGGTGTGCATGCCGGACCCGTTGTCGCCGAAGAGCGGCTTCGGCATGAACGTGGCGGTCTTACCGGCGGCCCAGGCGGTGTTCTTCACGATGTACTTGAAGAGCTGGAGCTGGTCACCGGCGTGCAGCAGGGTGGAGAACTTGTAGTTGATCTCCGCCTGACCGGCGGTGCCGACCTCGTGGTGCGAACGCTCCACGGTGAAGCCGGTGTCGATCAGCCTGCGGACGATCTGGTCCCGCAGGTCGGCGTAGTGGTCGACCGGCGGCACCGGGAAGTAGCCACCCTTGTACGCGGTCTTGTAGCCGCGGTTGCCGCCCTCCTCCTCACGACCGGTGTTCCAGGCGCCCTCGATCGAGTCGATGTAGTAGTACGCCTGGTGGGCGGAGGTCTCGTGGCGGATGGAGTCGAAGATGTAGAACTCCGCCTCGGGGCCGAAGTAGGCGGTGTCGGCGATGCCGCTGGCAGCCAGGTAAGCCTCGGCCTTCTTCGCCACGTTCCGCGGGTCACGCGAGTACGGCTCCCGGGTGAACGGGTCGTGGATGAAGAAGTTCAGCGCGAGGGTCTTCTGCGCGCGGAACGGGTCGATGAAAGCGGTGGCAACGTCCGGGAGCAGGAGCATGTCCGACTCGTGGATCGCCTGGAAGCCGCGGATCGACGACCCGTCGAAAGCGAGACCGTCGGTGAAGAAGTCGTCGTCGACGGACTCCACCGGCAGGTTGAAGTGCTGCATGACGCCGGGCAGGTCACAAAACCGAACGTCGACGAACTTCACGTCCTCGTTCTTGAGGTAACGCAGGAGTTCCTCGGGATTGGCGAACACTCGTCCTCCTGGCACGTCCACGGATAGCTAAGCTTTTGGCGACGCTATGGCCGTGCCGTTGCCCGGCCATGTCTCCAGTGTTTCTGCCGTGTTACGTCACTCGCGTTGGGACGCCCCGGTGCCTGGCCCGGACACCTCAACCCGAGGAAACGGGTCCGGCTGTGCCAGTGTAGTGAAGCTTGATGAGAATGGTCCTTTTTGACGCCACGCGTCTGCTCGCCTCCGGGCGTACCCCCGCTGGTCAGCCGGTCGGCGCGTGCGCACCCTCCGGTCAGGTCGGCGCACTCGCCACGGGGCTCGGTCCAGGCCGTCCGACGTCGCACTAGGCTCGTCCGGGTGACCACCCAGCCGTCTCCCTCGCCGCCGCCCGCCACGGACCCCGACTTCGCCCCGGCCGATCTCGGCCGCCGATTCGGGGCGCTGGTCGTCGACTGGATCCTCTGCCTGCTCGCGTCGGGCCTGTTCGCCAGCCCGACTCGGGACGCCTGGGCCCCCGTGCTGGTGTTGATCCTGCTGTACTGCGTCTTCCTGGGCCTGTTCGCCCAGACCCCCGGCATGTACCTGACCCGGATCCGTTGCGTCGACTGGTCCGACGGTGGGCGGATCGGCCTGCCCCGGGCGCTGCTGCGTGGGGTGCTGCTCGCCCTGGTCGTGCCCGCCTTACTGATGGACCAGCACCGACGTGGTCTGCACGACCGTCTCACCGGCTCGGTCGTCACCCCCGCACCGCGCTGACCGAGGCATCCGCCGCGCTGACCCGCGCCACCTGCCGTGCTGATCGCGACATCCGCGCTGATCCGGGAACTCCCGCGCCGCGCTGACCCGCGTCACCTGCCGTGCTGATCGCGACATCCGCGCTGACCCGCGCCGCGCTGACCCGCGCGGCGGGTGCGGGCAGCGGGTCAGCGACCGCGCATCTGGCGGAACGCCCCGCGCGGCGGGCGGAGGTTCTTGGGGATGGCGCCCTTGGGCATCTGCGGCCGGGCGGTGAGCGCCTTGAGTCGCTTGTCCAGGGCGTTGACGTCCTTGCCACTGAGGTTGCGGGGCAGCCGCATCAGCGTCATCCGCAGCTTGCGGATCGGCAGCTCGCCCTCGTTCTGCCCGATGACGTAGTCGTAGAGCGGGGCGTTGCCGATCACCTTCGCCAGCCGACGCTTCTCCTGGCCGAGCAGCCCGCGAATCCGTTGTGGGTTGCCCTCCGCCAACAGGATCACGCCAGGTCGGCCGATGACCAGGTGCACCATGTCCATCTGCGTGGTCGAGCTGACCGCCGGGGAGACCCGCCAGTCACCACGCATGTTCTCCATGATCTGCGCGGCGGCGCCCGGCTGCCCCTCGGCCGCGTTCATCATCGCCCGGTTGGAGCGAAGATTGAGCACGATCAACAGGCAGAGCAGGGTGAACAGGATGCCCAGCGGCAACCAGAGCCAGCCCCAGAACACGATCGCGACCACGGTCAGCGCGAGCGGAATCAGCACCGCACCAGTGGCCAAGGGCGCGAACCACTTGTCCTGCTTGGCGGTGAACCGGAACACCAATCCGATCTGCTTCAGCCGCTGGCCGAACGAGACCTTCTCCTGGGGCTTTGCCATGCCGTCGAGTCTAGTGGTCGCCCGCCGCACCGTTGATCCGCGCCCGACTCGACGGCCAGGCAGACACCGCACCACCCGCCGACTCCGCCGATCACGTGGTCTGCGGTCGTACCCATAGGGCACAAATGCCGCACGAAGCCCGGAGGGTTTAGCGGGTGGCCGCGGCCACGGTCTCGCGGGCGGCGAGGGCCTGCTGGTAGAGGCGACCGGCGCGGTACGACGAGCGCACCAGCGGACCGCTCATCACACCCGCGAAGCCGATCTCCTCGGCCTCCTCGCGCAGCTCGACGAACTCCTCCGGCTTGACCCAGCGTTCCACCGGGTGGTGTCGGGAGGAGGGGCGCAGGTACTGGGTGATGGTGATCAGCTCGCAGCCGGCGTCGTGCAGGTCCCGCAGCGCCTGGGAGATCTCGGCCCGCTCCTCGCCCAGCCCCAGGATCAGGTTGCTCTTGGTGACCAGACCGTCGGCGCGGGCCTGCCGGATGACGTCCAGGGACCGCTCGTAGCGGAAGGCCGGCCGGATCCGCTTGAAGATCCGGGGGACCGTCTCGACGTTGTGCGCGAGCACCTCGGGCCGGGCGCCGAAGACCTCGGCGAGCTGTTCGGGCACCGCGTTGAAGTCCGGAATCAGCAGCTCGACACCGCAACCGGGCTGGAGAGCGTGGATCTGCCGGACGGTCTCGGCGTAGAGCCAGGCGCCGCCGTCGGGCAGGTCGTCACGGGCGACACCGGTGATCGTGGCGTACCGCAGGCCCATCGAGACCACCGACTCGGCGACCCGGCGCGGCTCGTCGGCGTCGAACTCGGCCGGCTTGCCGGTGTCGATCTGGCAGAAGTCGCAGCGGCGGGTGCACTGGTCACCGCCGATGAGGAAGGTGGCTTCGCGGTCCTCCCAACACTCGTAGATGTTGGGGCAACCGGCCTCCTGGCACACCGTGTGCAGCCCCTCGCGGGCGACCAGCCCGCGCAGCTCGGTGTACTCCGGGCCCATCTTGGCCTTGACCTTGATCCATGGCGGTTTGCGCTCGATCGGCGTCTCGGCGTTGCGGGCCTCGATTCGCAGCAGTCGCCGCCCCTCGGGGGCGGGAGTCGCGGAACTCGCGGCCTGGCCGGTCGTCGGCGCGGAGTGCTCGATCGTCACAAAAACGAGCCTACGCCGGACGGTGGCTGTCGATGAACTGCGGGCGACCGCCGTCACCCCGCAAATCCTGTGACGCCGGACACCGAGGACCGGACAAACGGGTAACACAACGACGGCGAACAGCCCCCCGTGAAAGGAAGGGCACCCTTTTAACGCCTCCGGTAGAGGAAGGGCCCCTTCTTAACACCGGTGCTCAGTAGAGCCCGCCCGGCTGGCCCCGGTGAAAAGGCGACGAACGAGGCTTCCGCTGCGGCGGGAGCGAAGGTGTGGTGGCATCGCGAGGTTCCCGCTCGCCCACACCTCCCGGGGATCGCGTTGCGATTGATCGAGGAGGTAGCCATGCAACGCATCCTGTCCGACCAGCTCACCCGGCACACCGGCGGTACCGTCCGGATCGGCGGCTGGGTCCACCGCCGCCGACTGCTCAAGTCGGTGGCCTTCCTGATCGTCCGGGACGCCGCCGGCCTCGCGCAGGTCGTGGTCACCGACCCGGCGGTACGCGCCGAGATCGAGACGCTGCCCGAGGAGTCGGTGGTCGAGGTGGTGGCCACCGTGGCCACGAACCCGGCCGCGCCCGCCGGGGTCGAGCTGACCGCCCCGACCGTACGCCCACTCGGCCCGCCTGCCGCACCGCCGCCGTTCGACCTGTACCGGCCCACCCTCACCGCCAGCCTGCCCACCCAACTCGACCACGCGCCCGTGGCGCTGCGTCACCCGACCCGCTCGGCGGCGTTGCGGATCTCGGCGGCGGCGGTGGCGGGTTTCCGCGCCTCGCTGGACGCCCGGCGGTTCGTGGAGATCCACACGCCGAAGGTGGTCGCCTCGTCCACCGAGAGCGGGGCGAACGTCTTCGCCCTGGACTGGTTCGGTCGGCCCGCGTACCTGGCTCAGTCACCGCAGTTCTACAAGCAGCTCATGGTCGGGGTCTTCGAGCGGGTGTACGAGGTCGGGCCGGTGTTCCGTGCCGAACCACACGACACCGTGCGGCATCTGGCGCAGTACACCTCACTCGACGTCGAGCTCGGCTTCATATCCGACCATCGGGACGTGATGGCGATCCTGCGGGACACCCTGGCCGGGATGCTGGACGCCGTCGCGGACCGGGCCGGTGCCGCACTGGCCACCCTCGGCGTGAGACCGGCGCAGATTCCGGAAGCCCACTTCACCGAGGCGGTGCGGATCGCCGGTGTTCCCGTCGACGAACCGGACCTGGCACCCGCGCACGAACGGGCGTTGGGTGAGTGGGCGCGGCGGGAACACGGCTCGGAGTTCGTCTTCGTCACCGGGTACCCGATGGCGAAGCGACCCTTCTACACCCACCCGGACCCGGCGCGGCCGGGCTATTCCAACGGCTTCGACCTGCTGTTCCGGGGTCTGGAACTGGTCACCGGCGGGCAGCGGCTGCACCGCCACGCCGACTACCTGGCCGCCCACGGCGAGCCACTCGACCCGTACGCGGGCTACGTCGACGCCTTCCGCCACGGCATGCCCCCGCACGACCCCCTGGCACCAGGAGTTGACCAAGAGGTTTGCGTCAGCGACAGCGCGATTCCTGACGCAAACCTCTTGATCAACGCGGTGCAGACCGGGAGGTCAGGTGGCGGTGATGGTGGGGAGGTGGCGTTCGACCACGGGGAGGACGTCGGCGACGGTGACGGGGCGGCCCAGTTCGGCGGTGAGGGAGGTGACGCCTGCGTCGCGGATGCCGCACGGCACGATCCGGTCGAAGTACGCCAGGTCGCAGTCACAGTTGACGGAGAAGCCGTGCAGGGTGACGCCCCGGGCGACCCGGATGCCGATCGCCGCGACCTTGCGTTCCGGGCCCCGCTCGTCGGCCGGCACCCAGACCCCGCTGCGCCCCTCGACCCGGCCGGTGGCCAGGCCGAACTCGGCGCAGACGTCGATGAGCAACTGCTCGACCCGCCGCACGTACGCGACCACGTCGACCGGGTCGGGCAGGCGCAGGATCGGGTACCCCACCAGCTGCCCGGGACCGTGCCAGGTGATCTTGCCGCCCCGGTCCACGTCGACCACCGGGGTGCCGTCCATCGGGCGGTCCCACGGTTCGGTGCGCTTGCCGGCGGTGTAGACGCTCGGGTGCTCCAGCAACAGGACGGTGTCGCCCTGCTCGCCGGTCACCACCGCCTCGTGCAGGCGGCGCTGTTCGTCCCAGGCGGCGGTGTATTCGAGGACACCGGCGCGTACGGCCGTCAGGCCGGAAGTCGTCACGGTCACGATTTCAGCCTAGACCCGTACTCGCTGGTCACCTGGGGTGAGCCGGGTCACCGGCGGACGTGCCACACCCAGACGTCCTCGACCCGTTCCGGCTCGCCGAAGAGCAGGATCAGGGTGCGGCGGATGGCGTCCTCGTCGACCGGCCATTTGGCCCCGTGCACCTCGTCGGCGAGGACGACGGTCTCGATCCGCCAGTGCTCCAGGTCGGCCCGGACCTCCTCGCGGGTGCCCTCGGTGACGATCGGCGGCAGCCCGGTACGGGCGGCCTGGTCCAGCAGCGCGCCGAACGGGCGCGGCACCGGGCCGATGCGGCCCCGGTCGTCGGGTCCGCCGGGGCCGAGGAAGAACCCGGACGGGATGGCGAACTCGCCCTGCCGGTTCGCCAACGCGTACGCCTGCCAGCGCTGACCGTCGGGGTAGACGTCCAGGGCGAGCGGCGCGGGGGTCAGCACCCCACCCGGGGAGACGTGGTCCCGCCAGGCACCGGAGGTGATGAAGCGGGGGATCGGCTCACGTTCGCTGGTCAGCAGCGGGGTGGGGAACAGCGGTGCCAGGGCCACCGCGAAGCCGAGCGTCCAGGCCACCGCCGCCGGGCGGGACGGTGGACGTCGACGGAGCTGGTCCACCGCGTACGCCAGTAGCAGGCCGACCACCGGCGTCACCACCAGCGCGAACCGGGCGGGCAGCGCGGCGTTCACCACCGGCAGGTGGCCGAGCAGGTCGAACGGCATCGGCAGGTCGGTGCGCCGCCCGTTGACGGTGGCCACCGGCCCGAAGGAGAGCGCGGCGAAGACCACCGCGACGATGCCGAGGGCCCACAGGGTCGCCCGTCGACGGGCGTCACCGGTGCGCCACAGCAGTACGAAACAGCCGACGGCGAGCACCAGCAGTGGCAGCCCGAAGAAGGAGTTCTCCTCGGTGGGATTCGGCGCCAGCGAGGTGCCGAAGCCGGCCTCGCCCGCCAGCGAGCGGCGCGGGTAGGCGGCGTAGGCCGCGATGTCCTCGGAGTGGATGACGGCGTCGAAGCCGGTGCCGTGGAACCGCTGCGGCCCGGCGAAGTGCAGCCACAGCGGGTAGGACAGCAGCACGCCAGCCACCACCGCGGTCACCGCCAGCCCTTGCAGGAACTCCGGCAGTACGGCACGGGCCTCGGCGCGGTTGGCCGGGTGCAGCGCCCAGACGGCGACGAAGAGGGCGAGCGCCAGCGCGGTGAAGAAGAGGCCCTCGGCGGCGATCGAGAAGGCGACCGCGACGAGTACGCCGAGGATGGCGCCGTCGCGCACCCGGTGGCCGGGGCGGCGCAGCGCGAACAGCCGCCACACCAGCAGCGGCACCAGCCAGCCGGCGGTCCAGTTCAGGTGGGCGTTGGCGTGCGAGACCATCCCCGGGGAGAAGCCGATGAACAGTCCACCGACGGCGGCGGCGAGCGGGCTGCGGACCAGGTGTCGGGAGAGCAGCCAGTACCAGGCGACGGCGGTGGCGGCCAGGTTGAGGGTGAGGATCACCAGGAAGGTGGCCGGCGGCCCGATCAGGTACGTCAGCGGGGCGAAGACCACCGCGTACACCGTGATCGAGGTGTTGACCGCGAGGTTCACCCCGTCCGGCACGTTGATCAGATAGGTGAAGAGGGGGTTGTCCCCATGGGTGACCGCGTGCCCGCCGAAGGCCAGCAGCCACTCGAACAGTGCCTGGTCGCTGGAGTTGACGGTGATCGCCCGCCCGTTCGGGTCGATCCAGAGCCCGCTGGTCACCCAGACGGAGAGCGCCAACGCCACCAGCACGACGATCAGGTCGGTGCGGCGGTGGGCGACCCGGGAGGGCGACGGCGAAGCGGGCGCGGACGCCACGGACGGGGAGGTGGGCACCTAGCGGACGTTACCAATCGCACCGGGACACGCCGGTCAGACCCGGCACCTCCGCTTGCAAGGAAGGGCACCCTGTTAACGCCTCGTGTATTAAAAGGGACCCTTCCTAACGCTGGCGCGGTCTGGCGCGGTCTGGCGCGGCCCGTACGCCTCGACACATCTGTGCATCGACGAATGTGTGTACGGCCACCATGTCATCGGTGCGACACACCTGCGTAACGTCGCGGCAATCATTGGTGATCCAGCTCACACTATGGAGGCTCTCGTGCGCCGCACCCGTACCCGGCTCGCCGGTGCGCTGGCCGGGCTGGTCCTGGCCGCCGCCGCGCTGGTGGTCGTCGCCCCGCCCGCCCAGGCCGCGTCCCTGACCCAGGTCACCGGCTTCGGCTCCAACCCCGGCAACCTCGCCATGTACGCGTACCGGCCGGACAACCTGCCCGCCGGCGCTCCGGCCGTGGTGCTGCTGCACGGCTGCGCCCAGAACGCCAGCGGCTACTTCGCCAACTCCGGCTGGCAGAAGTACGCCGACCAGTGGCGGTTCGCGCTGATCGTGCCCGAGCAGCGCTCGGCCAACAACTCCAGCTCCTGCTTCAACTGGTTCGAGACCGGCGACACGGCCCGGGGGCAGGGTGAGGCGCTGTCCATCAAGCAGATGGTCGACCACGCACGGTCGGCGTACGGCATCGCGGCCGACCGGGTCTACGTCAGCGGCCTGTCGGCCGGTGGGGCGATGAGCGCGACGATGCTCGCGACCTACCCGGACGTCTTCGCCGGTGGCTCGATCATCGCCGGGACGCCGTACCGCTGCGCCACCAGCATGGTCAACGCCTTCTCCTGCATGAACCCCGGCGTGGACAAGACCCCGGCGCAGTGGGGCGACCTGGTCCGCAACGCCCACCCCGGCTACTCCGGCACCCGCCCGAAGGTGGCCATCTGGCACGGCACCAGCGACTACACGGTGGCGACGGCGAACGCCACCGAGTCCCGCGACCAGTGGACCAACGTGCTCGGTGTCTCGCAGATGCCCACCAGCACCCGACAGCTCCCGGCGGGCACCAGCGTGGAGGTGTACGGCGACGACGTGGTCCGCGTACACCGGGTCTCCGGGATGGGGCACGGCACCCCCGTCGACCCGGGCTCCGGCGCGGACCAGTGCGGTACCGCCGCCGCGTACTTCCTGGACACCATCTGCTCGACGTACCACGACGCGGTCTTCTTCGGCCTGGACGGAGGCATCACCCCGACCCCGACGGCGACCCCGACCCCGACGGCGACCCCGACCCCGACGGCGACCCCGACCCCGACGCCGACCCCGACCCCGACGGCGACCCCGACGACGTCGCCGACGACGTCGCCGAGCCCGACCACCTCGCCCAGCCCGACCGCCTCGCCGAGCCCGACCGGTGCCCCGGTCTGCGTCACCGCGAGCAACTACGCCCACGTCACCGCCGGGCGCGCCTACCACTCCGGCGGCTACGCCTACGCCAACGGCTCCAACCAGCGGATGGGCCTCTACAACACCTTCTACACCACCACCCTGCGCCAGACCGGCCCCAACCACTGGACCATCGGCTGCTAGCTCGTCAGTCGTGGAGGGCGGCGTGCAGGGCGGTGCGCAGGTCAGGGTGCCGGAAGGTGAACTGGGCACGGTTCAGCACGCCGGGGAGGACGCGGGTGCTGGTCAGCGCCTCCTGGGCGAAGCCGCCCAGGGCGACCTTCAGGGCCAGCGCCGGGATCGGGATGACCGCCGGACGGTTCAGCTGGCGGGCCAGCTCGCGGGTGAACTCGGCGTTGGTCACCGGAGCCGGGCCGACCACGTTGACCGGCCCCGCGAGGTCCGCCCGAGCCAACAGGAAGGTGGTGGCGTTGAGCCAGTCGGTCATCGAGATCCACGGAATCCACTGCTGGCCGCTGCCGAGCCGACCGGCGATGCCCAGCTTGAACGGCAGCAGTTGCGGCTTGAGCAGCCCGCCGTCGCGGTGCAGCGGCAGCCCGGTACGCAGCCGCACCACCCGTACCCCGGCGTCCTCGGCCGGTCGGGTGGCCGCCTCCCACACCCGGGCCACGTCGGCGAGGAACCCCTCGCCAGCCGGCGCGTCCTCCTCCACCACCCGGTCGCCGGTGTTGCCGTACCAGCCGATCGCGGAGGAGTTCAGCAGCACCTCCGGCCGGTCCGCCGCCGGCAGCCCGGCGATCGTGGTGGCCAGGGTGGTGGTGGTGTCGACCCGGCTGGACCGGATCAGCTGCCGGTACCGGTCGTTCCAGCGCTTGTCGCCGACGCCCGCGCCGGCCAGGTTGATCACCGCGTCGGCCTCGGCGACCACCGCCGGGTCCAACTGCGCCGCCGACGGCGACCATCGTCGCTCGTCGGCGGCGCGTGGTGGTCGCCGCACCAGCCGGGTCACCTGGTGCCCGTCGGCGACGAGCAGGTCGACCAGCCGGGTGCCGAGGAAGCCGGACGCGCCGGCCATGAGGATCCGCATGCCCTACATCTTCGGGTACGCGCGGCGACCTGAACGCGTCGAGTCGGTCATGCCCCCGTATCGACGCCGCCGGAACGCAGCTCCGACAGCTCCCGCTCGACCTCGGCGTAGGCGTCGGCGGGCAGCGGCCCGAGGGTGAGCACCCGGGTGTTCTCCTCGACCTGCGCCACCGTGCGGAAGCCGGGGATCGGCACCGTACGCGGGCTGCGGGCCAGCAGCCAGCCGAGCGCGCCCTGGGCGAGGGTACGGCCGTCGGCGGTGAGCGCCGCCCGGACCCGGTCGATGCGGCGCGACCACTCCGGCGCGGGCTGGCCGTCGGTGAACCAGGGCAGCCACTCGGGCGCCCGCCCCCGCACGTCGTCGTCGCCCAGCGACCTGGTGGCGGCGGTGAGCAGACCCATCGCCAGCGGCCCCCGGTTGATGCTGGCCAGGTCGTACTTGTCGCAGACCGCGAGCATGTCGGCGTTGTCCCGCAGCACGGACTGGTCGTGTTGGATGGCCGTGCAGTGCGGGGCGGCCGGGGCGAACACGCCCGCCGAGGCAGGGTGGTCGGTGCTCCACCCGTACGCCCGGATCTTGCCCTGGGCGACCATGCGCTCCAGGGTGTCGACCAGGTCGAGCGCGAGCGTCGGATCCAGATCGTTGAGGTGCAGCTGCAACAGGTCGACGTAGTCGGTGCCGAGCCGGCGCAGCGACGCCTCCAGGCTGGCCACCGCGTACTCCGGGCGGTGGTCCTCGCCGGTGGCCCGGCGGGTCGCCTCCGCCGAGGTGTGGCCGAACTTGGTGGCGATCACCACCTGGTCGCGGCGGCCGGTGAGCGCCCGGCCGAGCACCCGCTCGCTGTGCCCGGCCCCGTAGTTGCTGGCCGTGTCGAAGAAGGTCACCCCGTGCGCGATCGACGCGTGCACGGCGCGTACCGACTCCTCGTCGTCGACCTCGCCCCAGCCCAGCGGCTGTCGGTCGTCGCCCCACAACGGCCCGCCGATCGCCCAGCACCCCATGCCGATGGCGCTGACCTCGATCCCGCTGCGGCCCAGTTTCCGTGTCATCGTCATGGGCGCCAGCGTCCCCTTTAGAGCGCGCTCGAAGTCAAGCGCGCCGCCGCGACCTCCCTCCGGCCGCGCTGGCCCGCCGGCTGCGACCTCGCGGGTGGCCGCGACCTCGCGGGTGGCCGCGAACATGGGGCGACGACGCCACGTTCACGAAGTCGGACGTCGTCGCCCCAGATCTTGGAAAGTTTCCGTCATCAGCTAACGAGAACTGTCCAAGATTTCCTACGGCGGTGGGTGGATCAGAAGGCGACGGTGTGGTCGCGGGTTGCTGTCGGAGTGGTCAGGACGGCGTCGAAGGCTTGTCGTACGTCGGTCTCCAGCGCCGCGCTCTGCGTTCGGATGCTGGCCAGCGGCGATTCCGCCGCGCGTGGGTCGGTCAGCGTGATCTTCGCGGTGAATCCCGCGTCGAGCACTGCCTGTTCCACGCTGCCGGGCGCGGGAGCGGGCACGTCGACGTCCTCGACGGTGAAGCCGACCGGTGACCCGTCGGCGGGAAAGGCCATCTCGGGTACGCGATCGCCGGTGTGCGTCAACGCGACGGCACGATAGTCGCGGCCGAGACCGTGGGCCAGATAGTGGCCCATCGGAAGGGCGGTGAGCGTGCCGTCGAAGCACACCGGGGTCTTCTGGATGTGGTTGTTGTGGGCGACCACGGCCATGCGGGCGTCCGGCCCTGCCGCCGAGAGGTGCCACTGCACGGTGGCCGCCATGAAATGGTCACGGATCGAGGTGTCGCCGGGCAGGCCCTCGCCGCTGAACAGATCACTCATGGCGCGCAGCATGTACTCGGTGTGACAGGCGGCATCGAGGTGACGGCGCGCGGTGGCGTAGCGGTCCGGGTCGCTGCGGGAGAGGTAGACGGGTTGGAGAGCCCGCATCCGCAGCGACAACCGGGCGAGTCCAGCCGCGAGGGCGTCCTGCCGGGCTGGGTCCAGGGCGCTCCACTGCGGCGCCGACACCGCGGCGGAGCCGCCGCTGATCTCGTCAGCCACCGGGAACAGGCGATCCAACAACTCGGCGGCCTCGCTGTCGACGCCCCGTAGGTAGTCCGCCACCGGCTGGAGGTCGGGGCGCAGGGTCAAGGTGTTCGGTAGGTCGATGCCGACGATACCCAGGGGATGTGGCCGGCTGCGGTTGTAGCGTCGTAGCCAACTCAGTAGCTCCCCGAAGAGTCCGGCGGTCAACGGCCCGGCGAGCCGGTGCAAATCGGCGTCGTCGCCGTCGCCGGCAAGCCACGGGTTCAGGGCGTCGGCCTCGCTCGCGCCCAACTCGAACGCCAGGATGGTGAGGCCGCACTCCTCGACGAGATAGCGCAGGAGGCGGGCACGGGCGAGGGTGAACTCGCGGACGAAGTGGGAACCTTCGCCGACGCCGACGACCCGCGCCCCGGCGAGGAGGGTACGCAGCGGTGCCAGGTCGGTCAGGTCCGGCTCAGCCGGATCCAGGGTACGCAGGACAGCAGTTCGGTCACGCAAAGCCATGATGGGCGCTCATTTCTCTGTGAAAGGACACGACGTCGAGGACGCACGATCGATGTCGCGCGTCGAGCAGGCGAGTGCGCCGTGTCAGAGAAAGAGGCTGCCGGTGGCCATAGGCAGATCCTACCGGTCGCTAGGCGACCTCGTGGGTGGGTGTGGCGGTGGCGCGTACGGAGGTGAGGATCGCGTCGATGCGGTCCACGTCGGCGGGGGCGAACAGCGACTCCGGGCCATGTGGGGCGATCTCGGTGAACGGCGACTCGTAGAGCCTGTCGATCTTCATGGCGCCGTTCTGAGTCAGGTGACCGATGACCATGTGGATGAAGTGGATCTGGTTCCTGCTCAGCGTCCGTCCGTCGAGGAACTCGTTGAACGCCTCGGTGGCGGCCTCGCGGTCCAGGCCGACCAGCGACCGGATGAACAGCCCAAGTCCGTCAGCCGACCGTCGGGCGCGTTCGAGGTCGTCGGCGGTGCCGACACCGCTGTCGGCGAGCATCCGCTCCAGCTCGGCGAGGTCGGTGGGGGAGAGCTGCCGATTGCGGAGCACCTTCTGCAACGCCACGTGATCCTCGTGCTGACGTAGGTAGGCCCGCGTCTTGGCCCGGAACCGCTCGTGATCGGTGCCGACCCGCGCCTGCGGAATGGAGACCTCGGTCAGCTCACCGAGTTGGTCGACGAAGTCGGTGTAGACGACGGTGCGTTTGTTCCGCTCGATCAGGCGCACCAGAGAGCGGACCCGGCGGCGCACCAGCTCCAGCATCGGCAGGGTCACGTCCTGCCACCACTCGTCGCCGGCAACCTCGTCGAGCAGCTCCCGCTGTTCGCGGATGGCCGGGATGCTGGTCTGTTCCAGCAGCGCCGAGGCGATCTCCTGCACCTGCGTGCGTAGCCGCTCGTAGGCCGGTTCCACGTCGAGCTGACCGAGTTGCAGACGCAGCATCATCAGGTCGAAGCGCTTGGCGGTCTCGTCGTCGTCCTTGACCGAGGTGGGCAGCCCGGCCAGGTCGCGTCCGATCTTCTCGACCGCCTCGGGGGTGAGCCGGTGCCAGTTGGCGAAGTCGGCGTAGTACTGGACGGTCCGCCGTTTGGACCGGACGACGAAATTGTCCAGATGCATGCCGCTGACTCGCTCGTGCAGGTGGTGGGCGATGTCCCAGCGCAGGCCGGACTCGCTGCGGGTACCGTCCACTGCGGGCTCGCCACCCCGCGGCAGGCGCTGGTCGAGCCGGTAGAGCAGTTCGACCCGCGCCTTGAACAGGCGAGCGGTGAGGGGCTCGCCGAGCGAACCCTCGCTGACCGGCACGTCCTGACTGAAGTACGCGAAGTTCGCGCAGCAGTCGAAGACGAAGAAGTTCTCCTTGTCCTGGCCGGGACCGAACAGGTCCGGGCACAGCCGGGTGCCCCGGCCGATCATCTGCCAGAACTTCGACTTGGACCGGACGACCTTGAAGAAGACCAGGTTGACGACCTCCGGCACGTCGATGCCGGTGTCGAGCATGTCCACCGAGATGGCGATGTGCGGGGCCTTGTCCTTGACCGAGAAGTCGTCGATCAGGCCCTGCGCCCGCTCGACCTGATGGGTGATGACCTGCGCGAAGTGGCCCGCGAGGTGCGGGTAGTTGGCGTCGAACCGTTCGCGGATGAACCTCGCGTGGTCGTTGTTCTTGGCGAAGATGATCGTCTTGCCGAGCCGGTCGCCACCGGCGACCGTGTGCCCGTGCGTCATCAGGGTCTTCAGCACCTTGTCGACGGTGTCGGTGTTGAACAGCCACTTGTTGACCGCATCGGGGTCGACGCCGTCCGGCGGACCGTCCTCGCCCCAGTCGAGGGCGTCCCAGCGTTCCTTCTCCGCCTCGCTGAGGTCGTCGTAGCGGATGCCCTCCTGCGGGAATTTCAGCGGCACCGCCACCGCCCGAGGCGGCACCAGGTAGCCCTCCTCGACCGCCTCGTCCAGGTCGTAGTGGTCGGTGGGCACGCCGTCTTCCAGGTTGAACAGGCTGTAGGTGTTGCGGTCGATCTCGTTGCGCGGGGTGGCGGTGAGCCCGAGCAGCAACGAGTCGAACCAGGCGAAGATCGCCCGGTACTTCTGGTAGACCGAGCGGTGCGCCTCGTCGATGATCACCAGGTCGAAATGCCCGGGGCCGAAGCGCCGTACGCCACTCACGGTCCCGTTGGTCAGGCCCATCATGGTCGGGTACGTGGAGACGTACACCCGGCCGTCGGTGTCCTTCTCGGTGACCAGGTTGACCGTGGCCACCTCCGGCAGGTGCGCCTTGAACGCGTTGACCGCCTGGTTGACCAGCGCGTTGCGGTCGGCGAGGAAGAGCACCCGCTTGACCCAATTTGCCCGCATGAGCTGGTCGACCAGGGCGATGACGGTGCGCGTCTTGCCCGCGCCGGTCGCCATCACCAACAGCGCCTGGCGCTGCCGGTGCACCTCGAAGGCTTCACCGACCGCCCGGATCGCCCGCTTCTGGTAGTGCCGCTCGACGATCCGCCCGTTGATGTCCAGCTCGGCCAGCGGTCGGCGGCTCTCCCGTCGCTGCACCAGCAGTTGTAGCTCCGCCTTGGTGTAGAAGCCCTGCACCGGTCGGGGCGGGTAGGCGGTGTCGTCCCACAGCCAGTGGTCGTATCCGTTGCTGTAGAAGATGACCGGGCGCTGTCCGTACGCCTGTTCCAGGCAGTCGGCGTAGAGCTTGGCCTGGTACTGGCCGGCGGTGGCGTGCCGGCGGGCGCGCTTGGCCTCGACCACGGCGAGCGGCTTGCCGTCGTCGCCCCACAGCACGTAGTCGACCGCGCCCGCGCCACTGCCGCCGGGCATTCCGGTGACCGGGAACTCCCGGTCGCGCTCCTGGTCGAGTGGCCAGCCTGCTTCCTTGAGGAGTACGTCGATGAAGAGGTCCCGGGTCTGCGCCTCGTTGTAGTCGTGGTCGTCCGGGCGGGTCTCGTTGGCGGCCTTGGCGGCGGAGATCTGGGCGCGTAGCTTCGCCAACTCGGCGTCCAGGTTGGCGTTCTTCTCCCGTTCGGCGGCGAGCGCGTCGTCCTGCGCGGCGAGCTTGTCGGCCAGCGCCTTGATCTCGGCCTGGCTGGTTCGCTGCGGTCGCCCGTGCGTCGGCCGGGGGAGAAGCGTTTCGTCGAAGGCGAGGGTGCTCGGCGGGACCTGCGACTGGTCGCGGGTGTAGCGCCGGGCCACCCAGTACATGACATGGAACAGTTCCCGCACGACAGGAATGGAGTCGGTGGACTTGACCGGCGCGGTCTTGTGCACCGCCCAATTGCCCTGCTTGCGGATGATGTCCATCTTGGTATTGAGCACCGGGCCGACGAGATGCCGCAGCGTCGGCTCGTGGATCATGCCGTTGAGATCTTTCTTGTACGGCTGGTTGAGCGTGCTGTCGACCTCGAACAGCCAGGTGAGCGTGTGTTCCAGCGTCCGTCGGGCATAAAAGCAGGCGGTACGCGGATCGAGCACCGTATTCCGCTCGGCCTTGAACGCCTCTCGGAACAGATCCGGCCACTCGGCCCGCAGAAAGTGAAAATTGCTCATTTCCGGCGCCACCCCACGGTCGACAGCGGCCTACGATCATTCCACATCACCTCTTCAACGACACACGAGAAAGCCCCGCCCACCGATCGGCGAGCGGGGCAAGCGGGTTTAGATCAGACGTCTTGCAGTTCCTGGAGGTTCCGGTCTGTCGCCACGTACTGTGGCCAGTTGCCGGTGTGGCACTCGGCGGCATGAAGCGCGGTGCGAATGTCGACAAGCAGGGTGTTGACCGCTTCCTCGAAGGTGGCAGCCTCGAGGGTGGTGGCGAACTCGGCGGTGCGACGGGCGAGGCTTGCGGCTATCTGCACCTCGCGGTCAAGGTCATCGAGTTGCTGCTGTACCGCGTCGAGGAACTCTTCGAACTGCTCGTCGGTGCCGTGCGGGTTGCTCTCGAACGTCATCTGGATAGCGATCCGATGCTGTCGCACGATCAGTCGTCCTTCCAGCACGTGACCCGCTTGAGTTGGCCGGTCAGATCTCGTAGGTAGTTGGGGTTCGAGGGTGTGCATTTAACGGTCTTGAGGTGTTTATCAGGGCAGGGGCACAACATCTTGAAGTACCTGTCACCGCCGCCGGTAACCCTCCATCCTTGTCGCTCGGCTTGCCGGAGAAGATCCTCAAGCTCCTTAATCCTGTGCCTGGGGCGTGACACTCGGTAGCGAACATGAGCGCAGCGGAGCTCGACGAGTTCGTCGCCGAGGCCGAGGATCTCGCCGCCGAGCACCTGTCGTAACGATGTCCGCCTGATCGCTGCGCTGGTAAACCTCGTCGCCTTCCTCATGTTCTGCCCGAGGTCAGGCCGATCGTGGTGGCGAGGCGGGTGAGGTCGGCTGGGGTGGGGCCGGCGCGTAGGACGGCGGTCAGCGCGGCGCGGGCGGCGGGTCGGATGCGGGTTTCGGCGGGGGCGATCTGGTCGGCGGTGACGAGGGCGCGGGCGGCGGCGCGGTGGTCGCCGATCGGCAGGTACGCGCGGCTCATGTCGATGAGGTGGGCGGCGCGGTGTTCGGCGGGGAGCCGACGCCAACCGTCGGTGCGGGTGGCCGCCTGGTGAATGGCGATGGCGAGTGCATGATCGCCGAGGATGGTGGCGGCCAGGGCTCGGGCGAGTTCCACTGTGGTCGGCCCGAACCCGTCGCTGTCGGGGCACTGCCTGGCCTGGTTGGCGAGGTCGTCGGCGGTGCTGGCGTCGCCGTGACTGGCGGCGGCGAGGGCTGCCTCGACCAGCAGGGTTCCGGCGAGAGCGGCCTGCTCCGGTGGCGCGTCGGGGCAAGCCGCCGGGTCGAGGTGGCGTAGCGCCGTCGTGGTGACGGTCAACGCCAGGCGGCCCCGACGCTGGGCGCGTAGGGCCTGGGCGAGCGGGATCACGGCCGTGCCGGTTTGCCGTGGGTCGCCGCTGGCGGTGGTCATGGCCCGGTCGGCGGCGAGCCACGCCAGGTCGGCCTCGCCGAGCTTGACCATCAGGTGGGCGGCGAGCCGGTACGCCCCGACCAGCAGGTCGACGGCGGCGGCGTGGCGGGCGGCGGTGAGCAGGTCCGGCAGCATCCGCAACACCTGCGGATGCTGGGCGTGCCGATAGGCGGTGTACGCGTAGTCGAGCTGCCGGTCCAGGTCGGTGACGCGGTCAGCGGGGGTGTCGTAGCGGACCAGGGCTTCGCGTACCCGCTCCACAGCGGCGGCGATCTCGGTGACGGTCGCCTGCCGGGTCCGACCGCCCACCAAGAGGTCAGGGGCCACCCCGAGCACCCCGGAGATCGTGTGGATCACGGACAGCCGGTCGAGGTTGCGTACCCCGCGTTCGACCTTGTCGACCCAGCTCTTCGACTTGCCGATCCGGTCGGCGAAGACCTGCTGGCTCATTCCCCGGCGGACCCGTAGCTGCGCGACCCGCCGTCCGATCGGCACCTCACGACGCTCGTGTCGGCCGGGGGCGGTCACCGCCGGACCCCCGGCGGCCCGGAGTGGGTCGACGCGCCGCAGCGCGGACACCACCGCGACTTCACCCGGAACGCGAACAACCCCGCCAGAAACCCCAGCAGTACGGCACCGAGCAGCATCACGCTCACCACCGGCCCCCGTTCGCACGGAACCGCTGCCCCGGCGTCAGCGTCCCGGCGCGACCAGGTTGGACGGTCGGGATCGGCCGGGTGGGCGCGAACAGGGCGGCTGGCAGATTCGTACCCCGGACACGCTGGGGCACCGGGGCAGGGGCGGGCTTGCGACGCCAGAACCGAAGACGCACGGCGGGGACCTCCTTCGCAGTCTGGGGAGGGGCCGCCCCGGTTGCTCGCCCAGGGGCGGCCCCGACAGCACGACCGGCAGCTTGGGGGCCGCCACCGACTCGCGCCGTCTGTTCCACTCTGCTCAGTAACCGCATAGTGTCGGAAGGTGTTCGGCCGCGTTGGAGACGCTCTGACGTCCTCTGTTTTCCCTGCTGGGGAGCTATGGGGATACGAGGGTCCGTGTTGGGGGAGGTTTGAGGAGATGGGCATGACGGGGGCCGAAATCTTGCTGGACGAGCTTCGTCAGGCACGCACCTCGCACGGGCTGAGTCAAGATGACTTCGGCAAGCTCATCAGCTATTCGGGTACGCACGTCAGCGCCGTGGAGACCGGCACGCGCCCGCCAACGGGCGACTACGTCGCGGCTATCGACCGCGCCCTGAAGACCGGCGGCTTGTTTGCCCGCCTGCTTGAACGGCTCTCAGAACTCGACGTCGCACCACTCTGGCTGCGGGAGTGGATTACCTTGGAGCAGCAGGCGCGGGCAATGCGTTGGTATGGGATGGCGTGGGTGCCGGGCCTGCTCCAGACCGAGGAGTACGCCCGCGCTGTCTTCGACACCGATGGGCGGCTCACTGCCGAGGAGGTGGAGACGCGAGTAGCGGCGCGTCTTACCCGGCAACAGATCCTTGCCAGCGACGATCCACCACAGCTCGTCGCGGTCGTGGATGATGCGGTTCTTCGTCGGCCGGTCGGCGGCGCAGCCGTGATGCGGGAACAACTCTTTCATCTGGCGCGGCTCAACCAGGACAGTCGGCGGGTGAGAATCCATGTCGTGCCGCAGGGAGTCGGCGCGTACGCTGGCCTCGACGGGCCGTTCATCATCGCGACCCTGCCGGGCCAGGTCGACGTGGGCTACCTCGACAACAGGCTTCAAGGGCAGGTGATAGAGAGGATCGTCGATCTTGCGGCGCTGCGAGAGCAGTGGGAAGCCACACTCGCCGAGGCGCTGACCTTGCACCAATCCACCGAGTTGATGTTGGAAGTGGCAAAGTCATGGATCTGACGGGCGCACATTGGCACAAGAGCACTCGCAGCGGCACGAACCAGGGGGCCTGCGTGGAGGTCGCCGACAACCTCGCGGCAGCGGTCTACGTACGCGACACGAAAGACCACGGCACCGGGCCGGTTCTGGCATTCTCCCGGAAGTCTTGGCGCGAGTTCGTCGCGTGCGTCAGCAAACAAGGCTGAGAGCCCTTGAGCACACGACGGCGTCCGCCCCGATACCGGGGCGGACGCTTCTTTACGTCAGGGTTGCGCACACTGATCGCAGCGCTCGGGTATCTAACTGCATAGCCCACCCTGAAAAGCGCGATCCTGCAACGACGCGAACAGTTCGTCCAACTCGGCGAGGCTCTTGCTGTGGGCGGCCTTCAGAGCGCCGATCGATGTAGCCCTGTCTCTGAACTCAAGCTGCTCGGCGAGTGGGGGTGCCGGTATGGGGATGTTCTTCACGTCGGCCAGGTTGATCCCTTGGACAGCTGCCCCTTTCGTTCGTCTCGCCATCCAGTTCTGCAGTGCCGGCGTGCGGATGCACTCCATAACGTAATAGGCGGAGCGGAGGTCGACCGCGAGCCTCGCGGAATCCTGGGTTATGTTAGCTCCGTTCAAAGATTCCGGAACGACCGCTAACCTGCCAACATGACCGCGAATAGACATCAATAGATCGCCGCCGCGCAGTAGCGACCGTCGGTACTGATCGGAGATCGTCTGAGTTGTCCGCCGAATATTCGTCGGGTCAATCCGGCCGTTCTTCATGTCGACAACGCGAACATATTTTGGCCCGTCCGATGTTCCTTCCCCGGGCTTCAAGATGCCGTACGTGATGGGCCTTCCCGGGTCTATCCATTCGATCAGTGGACGGACTTCAAAGTTTTTTGGGTTCTCTACAGGGTCACCGAACATGTCGCGAAAGATGGACTGGGTGAGATCGTCGAGGTGGGCGAGGGATTCGCGGCGCTTGGCGCGCAGATCGTCTGCCCGATCCAGAACCTCCGCAATCCTTCGCTGTTCGGGTAATGGCGGAACCGGTACCTCAACCCGCGAAACAACGGCCTTAGAGATCTCTTTAAAAGTTGCCCCATTTCCTAGGGATTCCAGGTAGGCGCTGTTCGTCTTCAGCCACCAGTAGAGGTACTTCGGTTCCAGAATGGCTGCGTCGGGGACAAGGCTCTTGAAGCCCTGGTTTGTAGCCATCGGAACAGTATTGATAGCCACATGTCCGATGGGTGCGCGGGAGCTAAGTAGAACCGAACCGGGCGGAAGTACGGATGCTGCGCAACTCTTCAGTCCCGCCTCGGTGATCTTTCGGGGCGTATCGTGGATGAAGGCGGCGCCGTGAAGATCGCTCAGGTCCTTCGGGGTTGCCCAACTAATGTTCCCGTCCCAATACTCGCCCACGCCGGTTTTTGGGGTGGCGCCCGATACAATCTCGCAGCAATCACTGAGGCGGATCTTTTGCCACTTGTTCATCCCAGCAGCGCCTTTAGGTCGGACATGCCCCGCTGGATTTCGGATTCTAGTACGGCAGCCGCCATTGGCGGTCTGACCTGGCAGGATGCGGTGGTGGGGCGTGCGAAGTGGACGCAGCCGCC
>NZ_VCJO01000025.1 GCF_009712475.1 Micromonospora sp. CP22 | reverse complement strand
TGTCCAGCTTCGCCGCCCTCGGCGTCGACGTGCAGATCACCGAGTTGGACATCGAGGGTTCCGGCACCCAGCAGGCGGAGACGTACCGTCGGGTGGTCCAGGACTGCCTCGCCGTCCCGCGCTGCAACGGCATCACCGTGTGGGGCATCCGGGACAGCGACTCGTGGCGCTCGTACGGCACCCCGCTGCTGTTCGACAACAACGGCAACAAGAAGCAGGCGTACCACGCGACGCTGGAGGCCCTGAACGACGGCAACCCGCCGCCCACCACGCCTCCGCCGACGACGCCGCCGCCGAGCACGCCGCCGCCCACCACGCCGCCGCCGACCAGCCCGCCGCCGGGCGGTTCCGGTTGCACGGCGTCGGTGGCGTCGCTGGACCAGTGGAACGGGGGCTTCGTCGCCCAGATCCGGGTCACCGCCGGTTCCAGCAGTCTGAACGGCTGGGCGGTCACCATCGGGCTTCCGGGCGGTAGCTCGTTGACCAACACATGGAACGCCAACCCGAGCGGTACCAGCGGCAACGTGACGTTCCGCAACGTCAACTACAACGGCAACGTCGGCGCTGGCGGCAGTACCGAGTTCGGCTTCCAGGGCACCGGCACCGGACCATCCGGTAGCTTCACCTGCTCCGGTAGCTGATCCATCCAGCACAACGGGCCCGGTGCGGGGGACATCCCCGCGCCGGGCCCTGGCGTGTCGGAGGCCGACGGTGCATTGGTGCAGGGCGCCGGCCCTCCAGCCCGGTCGACCGGCAGTGCCGTCGGCCGGTACGGGTGCTGCGCTCGATGTCGACGTCCAGCCCCGGCTCCTCGGACGGATGCAGTACCCGCGACGGGCAGGGGACCATTCCGGACCCGCAGACCAACCCGGTCGCGGCGCCGACCTCCGATGGGTGGGCGCTCTCCGGCGATCCCGCCGAAGCGGTACCGGTGAGACCGTGTCGGTCGCCTCAGGGGACGGTCAGCAGCGGTTGATGCTGGAGTTGTTCAGACCGATGTTGCTGATGGTCAGGTTGGTCGTGCAGGGGTTCTCCAGGATCCTGCTGTTGACCAGGGTGAAGTTCCGTAGGGTGATGTCCCGGTTGCCGGGGAACTCCGTCCGCGCGGCCAACCGGACCTCACCGCCACCGCTGATCGTGCCGCCACCGGCCGCGATGTCGACGCCGTAACAGTTCTCCAGCAGGATCGCGTTGTTTCCGGTGTTGGCGATGTCGACCCGGTTGACGGCCACCCCGCCGGACTCCGAGACACAGAAGATGCCACGGCCGCCGCCGCGCGCCCGTACGGTGTCGACCCGGATGTTGATCGGGTAGCTGGAGCCGATCCGCCCGGCCCGGTTGGCGGTGCGGAACGCCGCGTAGCCGGTGCCGGCGCCCGCGTTCTCCGCGTCGACGGTGGTCACGGTGGCGTTGATGGTCTCGTTGAGCAGCAGGCCCGACTGACCGACGTTGCGGGCGGTCACGGTCCCGATGGTCAACCCGTCCACCCCGTAGGTCTCCACCGCGTGGGAGCTGGCGCCGGAGACGTAGACGTTGTCGATGCGCACGTTACGGGTCCACTGGCTGGTGTCGCCCCGGTTGTCGATGCGTACGCCCAGTCCGCTGGAGAGCCGCATGTCGATCCGGCCGAGGATCACGTTGGTGACGTTGCGCATGAAGATGCCGTAGAGCGGGCTGCCGGTGACGGTGAGGTTCTGCACCTCCACCTGGGTGGTGCCCCGCGAGTAGATCGGCGCCTGGTCACCGGAGCCGGAGCCGGTCACGTTGATCGTGCCGCAGACGTCGATCGTGGTGTAGCTGGGCAGCGAGATGCGGGAGCCGGCGCTGATCGAGCCGGATCCGCGTACCACGACCCGCTGCTTGCTGGTCCGCCCGGGGCTGAGGCTGTTCACCGCCGCCTGCACGGCGGCCCGCATGTCGTTGCCGGTGTAGACCGTGCTGCCGCCGTTGCGGGCGGTCCAGGTGCCGCCGTTGAGCACCGCCTCGGCCTGGAAGGAACCGCTGCCGCAGCCGTTGCCGTTGTCGCCGCCGCCCAGCGCGACCAGCTGCCACTGCTGGTTGGCGCCGTCGAGGTCCTGGTACTGGGAGATCATGCCGCCGTCGGCGGTGGACCAGGCCCAGACGTCGAGGGCCTTGTTGGAGTGCCGGTTGAGGAACCGGACGTACCCACCGGCGGAGTCGGCGAGCCGGAAGTGCTGGCGGTTGTTGCCGCTGGCCGCCGTGTTCTGGACGAGCTGGACACCGTCGGTGGCGTTGGGCAGTTCGAGGACCTTGCCGCTGTGTACGGAGCGGATCTGGTAGTAGCCGTTGCCGACGTCGACGAACCGCCACTGCTGTACCGCGGCGTCGGTGCGGGAGTACTGGTTGATCGGGGCGTTGTCGGCGGTGGACCAGTTCCACACGTCCATCGCCTTGCCACTGTGCCGGTTGACGAACACGTACGTGGTGTTGGGGTTCACCGTGGCGGCCTGGGCGCTCGGCGCGGCGACGACCAGGCCGGCGCCGAGCAGCGCCATGGTGGTGGCGGCGACCAGCCAGCGCCGAGGGGTTCGTCTTCCTGTCCTGGACAGCATGCGGGTTCCTCCGGGTACGGGTGCGGTGGTGGAGCGCGTGCCGGAGTGGTGAACGACGCAGAGCAAGCGCTTTCCTGATATTGACAGGAATATATCTTGCTATCTCCGTCAAGCCAATGGTCGACAGCGACCCCGACGACCGGTGTCCGCACGGCAGCCACCGTACGGACACCGGGTCGGGCGACGGTCAGGTGACCGTGCAGGGAGCGCCGTTGAGGGTGAACGAGGACGGGCTGGCGGTGTTGCCGCTGTGGTTGGCCTGGAAACCGATGGTGACCGAGCCGTTGGCGGCGATCGTGGAGTTGTAGGAGACGTTGCGGGCGGTCACCGCGCCTGAGGTCGGCGAGTAGGTCGCGTTCCAGCCGTTGGTGATGGTCTGCCCGGTCGGCAGGGTGAACGCCAGGTTCCAGCCGTTGATCGCCGTGCCACCGGTGTTGGTGATGGTGACCGAGGCGGTCAACCCGGTGTTCCAGGCGTTGACCTCGTACGCGACCCGGCACCCCGCCGCCGGCGGTGGCGTGGTCGGCGAGGGTGTGGGGCTGGGGGTGGGGCTGGGCGTGTGCGTGGGCGGGGGCGTCGTGGTGGTTGGCGTCGGGGTGGGTGACGTGCTGTCCAGCCCCATGAACCGGATCGCCTGCGCGGCGTCGACGGGCAGGTTGTGCGAGACGCCCTGCATGCTGATCGCCTCGACCGGCGCGTCACCGCCCGAACCCCCGTAGCGCGTCCGGGTGTAGCCGGGCTGAGGGCTGTCGGTGAAGGTCGGGGTCTGGCTCAAGCCGTGCAGGTTGGTCCACTGCTTGACCTGCTCGCCGAAGTTTGGGTAGCGCAGGATCTCGTCGTTGGTGCCGTGCCAGATCTGCATCCGTGGCCGTGGCCCGGTGTAACCGGGATAGGCGTTACGGACCAGGTCTCCCCACTGCTGGGGGGTACGGATGATCTGCCCGTTGGCGCACTCGCTGTTCCACTCCGAGCCGCCGGTGGTGGCGAAGCAACCGAAGGGCACCCCGGCGAACGCCGCGCCCGCGCGGAACACGTCGGGGTAGAGCCCGAGCAGGACGTTGGTCATCATCGCCCCGGACGAGGTGCCGGTCGCGGCGATTCGCGTCGGATCCACGGAGTACCGGGCTCGGACGTACTCCACCATCGACATGATGCCCACCGGGTCACTGCCGCCACCGCGACGCAGCGCCTGCGACGAGTAGACGTCGAAGCACTGGCTGCTGCGGGTCACCGACGGGTAGATCACGATGTAGCCGTACTGGTCGGCCAGCCTGGCGTACTGGGTTCCCGAGTACATCGCGGGCCCGCTGCCGGTGCAGTAGTGGACGACGACCAGCAGGCCGGGCTGCGGCGCGACCCGGTCCGGTACGTACAGGTACATCCGTAGGTTGCTCGGGTTGGCGCCGAAGTTGGTCACCTCGGTCAACGACGCCGCCGAGGCCGCTGTCGGTAGGGACAGGGCGGCCAGCGCCGTCAGCACGGTGGCTGCCAGGGCGGCGCACCACAGTCGGATCGCTCTCTTCATGTAACGGGTCCTCCGGACGGAAGGAGACAGAATGGTGTTCCGATCGAGGGCTGCCCGGATGCCCTACCTCGTCCGGCTCTCAGAACGCATCGACAATTCTCTTCGTGGTGACGGAGGCGTGACAAGGTGTGGTGGGCTGGCCGCGCCCAGCGGTGGCGGTGCCGCGCCGAGCGGTGGGGCAGTGGCGGCCGAGCGCGCCCGGCGGCGGCCCGAGCCGGTGCTCCACACGCCGAGTTGCCCACGCCCGCGCCCCGCTGCTCCTATCCTCTGTCCATGCGGGATCGTCGGGTGGCGCTGTTGTGGCTGGGCTTCGCGGTGGCGGCGGCGGTCTCCGTCGTGCTCGTGCTGCGCCGTCCGGATCGCCTCTCCGACCTGCACATCTACCACGGAGCGCTGACCGACCTCCGGGCCGGCCGTCCGCTGTACGGATATGTGGCGCCGAACGGGGGGCCGTTCACCTATCCACCGTTCGCGGCGCTCGTCCTCTGGCCGATCACGACCGTCCCGCTCGGTGTGGTCGAGGCGATCTGGCTGGCGGCCACCTGTGCCGCCGTGGTCGCCATAGCCGTACCTGTCGGTCGCGCGCTCGCCGCGGGCCGCGTCGGCGCGTCGGCTGGGGCGGGCGTGACGACGTCGGCGTCACTGAACGTGGCGGCGGTGGCGGCGGTGCTGATGGTCACCGCACCGGTGCAGAGCAACCTGCGGTTCGGTCAGGTGAGCATCTTCATCGTGCTGCTGGCCCTGCTCGACGCGATGGCGTCGCCGTCGCGGACGCGTGGCCTGCTCGTCGGTGTGGCGGCGGCGGTCAAGCTGACTCCGCTGCTGTTCGTGCTCTACTTCCTGGTCTGCGGCCGGTACCGGGACGCGGCCCGCGCGGTGGCCGCCTTCGTCGTCTGCGGGGTGCTGGCCCTGGCCGTGCTGCCCGGCGAGAGCCTGACCTACTGGGCCGGCACGGTCACCCAGACCTCCCGGATCGGCAACCTGGCGTCACTGGGCAACCAGTCGGTGCACGGGATGCTGCTCCGCCTCGGCATGGACCCGGCGGCCCTCCCGGTGGTCTGGGCCGCCCTGGTGGTCGCCATCTGCGCGGTGGCGCTGCTCCGGGCGCGGGCGCTGGCCCGGCTGGGCCGCCCGGGACACGCCGCGGTGCTGGTCGGCTGCGCCACCGTGGCCGCGTCCCCGGTGTCCTGGACCCACCACCAGGTGTGGACCGTCCTGGCCGCGATGCTGCTGGTGGGCACGCTCGGCGTTGCCCGGCGGGTGGCCGGTGCACTGCTGCTGGCCAGCATGGTGCTGTCGCTGGGCGCGGTGCTGGCTCCGGTGTCGATGCGACCCGGCGTGCAGTTCCTCTTCGAGAACGCCCGGGTCATCGGCACGGCCGTGCTCTGTGTGACGGGGTTCGGCGCGGTCGCGCTCACCGCCACCCGTGCCCACCGCGCCCGGGTCGGCGGGCGAGGATGGCTGCGGGTGGGCGTCGCCTCCCTCGGCGCGTTGGCGTTCTTCGCCGTGCAGCCGTTGCCGGCCGGAGCCGACCCGACCTTCAAGGCGTACCGGCTGTCGGACGTGGTCAACTCGCGGTACTTCTTCGTGTGCCGGGGGCCGGTGGAGTGCGCCCGCTACGGCACCGACGCCCCGGTCACCTTCGGTGTCCGCAGGGAGGAGACCAAGGTACGGGTCAACGGCGTGGTCTCCGCGCAGGTGGCGCGGCTGGAGTACCACTCCGCTCCCGGGGGCCCACCGCGCGACATTCCGCTGTTGGCCGCCTATCCGGGCGTACGGACGTTCTCGTTCCGGTCGGCCACCATGGCCCACGGGCGGCTGGTCGCCTACTCCGTCGACGGACGGGCCCTGGCCACGTACGACGACGAGTTGACCGCGGCGTTGCGGACCGGATCGCGGTAGGGCCCCGTCGGCCTCCTCCGGCCTGCCGCCGACCGGGGATGCGGGTGACCGCTACTGCTCGCCGTCGAGCACGTCGGTCTCACCGTCGTGGGTGTACGTCACCGGCGGGTGTTCGTCGGGCAACGGCGCCTGCGCCGGGTTGTGGTGGGGGTCGCCGTCCGGCGAGAACAGCACCGGATCGGTCTTCGCGCTCTTCTCGCGCTCTTCCTCCGGCTCGGTCACGACCCGCTCCTCACCTCGTGGGGCACCTGCCCGCGACGCTACGTGCGGGCTGCGGCGCACCGTCGCGATCGGGCGTCGTTTCCACCCGATCGGGGACCGGTGGTCACGGCCGTAGCAGCACCGGTCCGGCGTCGATGCGGGTCCGGAACAGGGCGTACGGGCGGCGGCGCAGATCCCGACCACGGTTGAACGGCGGCTGGCGGTGCACCTGGTTGGCGATCACGTAGAGGTGCCGGTTGGTGGCCACGCTCAGGGTGTCCGGCCAGAGCAGGCGGGCGTCGTGCACCACGGTCTCGAACTCCCCGTCGGGGCGCCGTCGCAGCACCGCGTTGTGCTCGTAGTTGGTGAGGTAGATCCGGCCGGCGTCGTCGGATTCCAGTCCGTCCGCGCCGCCGCCCTTGTCGCCCTCGTCGACCACCGTCGCGGCGACCTGCGCGTCGCTGAGGGCACGGTCGGCCAGGGCGTCGGTGGCTACGCTGTACCAGCGGCGGGTGGCCAGCGCGCAGTAGTACAGCCGGGCGCCGTCGGCGGAGATGGCGATGCCGTCGGCGCCGACGCCCACCGGCTGCGGAGGCCCGTCCGGGGGACGAACGAGGAACGGACGTCCCTCGACCACCGGACGGAAGTCCGCCAGCGGCGCGGCCTTGGTGGACGGGTGGTCGTTGAGTCGCCGCCACGACGTGCCGCTGGCCAGGTCGACCACGATGATGGCGTTGGGCGCGCCGTCGGCGGAGTCGGTGATGTAGGCCAGCCCGGCCTCCCCGCGACGCAGGTCGAAGCGCACGTCGTTGAGGTACGACGTGGGCAGCACCACGTCGGGCGGGAAGGTGATCACCTGGGCGACGGTGTCGGTCTTCAGGTCGACGCGGACGAGCTTCGGCCCGCCGGGTGACGTCGGACTGAACATCGGGCTGCCGGTGTCGAGTACCCAGAGCCGGTCGATCGGGTCCACCACCACGCTCTGCACGGACACGAAGGCGGAGGGGTCGTCGTCGCCAGACGGGGTGTTCCAGCGCAGGTCGGGGAAGGGGACCTCCCGTCCGCGCCGCAGCTCCACCACGGTCGCGGGCACCTGGTCACCCCACCGGGGAAAGTTGACGAAGATCCGGCCACGGTGCGAGACGGTCACCCCGGTGGGCATCGGGCCGCGGAACCGGTGCACCACTTCGAGCCTGCCGACCGGCTCGTCGGTGGGTAGTGAATGTCGCATCCTTCGACCTCCCGTCGCACACAGGGATCAACTGATCTCTCTGCGCCTATCGTCTCAAACCGGGCGACGAATCCGATGCCGTCGTCGTCGATCCGACCGCTGGAGACGGAGGGCCGATTCGTCACCCAACCGTCATGTGTCCGCGCGGTACCCGCCACCTGGCCCCGGCAGGGTGGGACCCCGACCCCTCCGACCTGGGAAGGAGCACGCCATGGCCATCGTCCTGGATGACCATCTGGTCACCTTGACCTGTGACAACTGCGGCGACACCGTTGCCGCGCCGCGGGTGCCCTCCGACGCGGAGGTGGTCTGGCCGCTGGTGTCCGAACACGGCTGGAGCGGCTCACCGCTGGCCGACGGCCCGCACCGCTGCGCGCACTGTACCCAGCTCGCCCCCGCCTCCGTGGGCGTTCCCGGCGGCATTCTCGGCATCGAGCATCTCGGTGCCGTGACCGTGGTGACCGTCGCCGGAGACGTCGACGTCGACACCGGCGACAACCTGGGCATGGCGTTGCGGCACGCGGCCGACATGGGCGGGCACGTCGTGGTGGACCTCGGTCGGACGGACCTCCTCGACTCCACCGCCCTCGGGTTGCTCGTCCGCGCGCACCGCAGCGCTGCCGAACGCGGCGCACAGCTCTGCCTGGTGTCGACCTCGCCGCTGATCCGTCAGGTGCTGCGGGTAACCCTGCTCGACGAGGTGTTTCCCATCGCGGACACCCGCGCCGACGCGCTGGCCCTCCTCCAGGGCCAGGCCCCGGGTGGGACGGCGTCCGCGTAACCGTCCGGCTCGCCGGTCTGCGTGTTCGGCCCGTCCACGAAGCCGGTGCCGGGCACCGTGGACGGGCCGAAGTTCAACGGCGGCCCCGCCGCGCTCCGGTCAGCCGGAGTGCGTTGCAGACGTCCGCCACGCCCTCGATGTCCCAGGCCAGTTCTCCGGCCGCGCGACGGGTCTCGGCGCTGGCGACCAGGCCGGTGAGGATCACGACCCGGTTCTGCACCATCACGGTGATCTGCTGCCTCCGGGTAGACCAGTCGGCGCTCAGCCGCTGGGCGACCAGCGCGGCGAGGCGGACGTCCTCGTCGTGATGCTGCGGCTCCTCCCACAAGGCGCGGAAGGAGTGGTCGTCGGGCATCGGCCAGGGCCACGGCATCACCACAGCGGTCTCCTTCGTCGTTGACGCCGGCGACCCCGACGCGCCGCCCCGATGGACCACCACCTTGCGCAACGACCTTGGAGTCGACCGCACGGTTGGATGACAGTTGCGTGACAGTCCAGCGGAGGTCACCGGCCCGTCACCGATCGACATCGGTCGGTGACGGGCTGTCTCCGGTCGTCGGTGGACGGCAACCCGGGAGCGGAGACGCTGTTCTCCCGGTGTGGCCCTGCGACGTCCGTGGACGATCCGCGCCTGGTCAGGCTGCCTCGACGTGTGGCTGGCCGGCAGGCAGCTGCCGGATGGTGTCGCCCGTCCTGATCGTCGCACCCACGATCACCCGGGCGTTGAGGCCGCGCAGCCGCATTGCCTTGCCCTCGTCGGTCCAGACGAGCTTGTGGGCGTCACGGCCGAATCGGGCGGCGAACTTGGCGCAGCCGGTATGCGGCTGGTCGGTCACCTCGATCACGGCCTGGTCGCCGATCGCCAGGCGGGTGCCGGCGGGCAAGGCGTCGACGCTCAGGTCGAGGTCGACGTAGAGCTGGTCCCCGGCGAGCGCCCAGGCGTCCCGGTCGGGCCCGGCGATCAGCTCGATGAAACGCGCGTTGATGACGTTGAGTTGCATGTCGGGGTGCGGTGACCCGTCGGCCGTCCGATCGCTGGATCGCTGACCCCAACTGTCGCCGAGCAGCCCGGCGACCGGATCCAGTTCGGCCTCCGACAGCACCTCGCGGGCGTCGACGGCCGGGCGGCGTACGGTCAGCGCCAGAGTGCCGACGCCGCGCGGCGAACGCCGTACGAGGGGCAACCCTTCCAGAATCTCGTCCATCGGGCGGTGGCGGACGGTGATGGAGTTCTCCATGGCCTGACTGTGCTCCACACGTCGACGGCGGCCAAACAGTTCTCGATACCCGAGACCGGACGCGGGCTGCGCTACGAGCGCCGTGACCGGGCGCTGCGACGTGCCCGCGTCCCCCGCGCGGGGCCGTCAGTTGCGTCGGCGTCGGCTGCGGTACCGGCCGATCAGAGCTGCGGTGGACGAGTCGAGACCGGTCACGTCAGCTCGGTCGCCGGTGAGCAACGGCGCGAGCTGGTTCGCCATCACCTTGCCCAACTCGACGCCCCACTGGTCGAACGGGTTGATGTCCCAGATCGCCCCCTCGGTGAACACGATGTGCTCGTAGAGGGCGACCAACTGGCCCAGCGTGGCCGGCGTGAGCCGGTCGGCCACGATCGAGGTGGTCGGGTGGTTGCCGGCCATCACCCGGTGCGGCACGAGGTCGGCCGGGGTGCCTTCGGCCGCGACCTGCTCCGCGGTGCGGCCGAAGGCCAGCGCCGCCGTCTGGGCGAAGAAGTTCGACATGAACAGGTCGTGCATGTCGCCGATGTCGTGGTTGGGCTCGTTGAACCCGATGAAGTCCGCCGGCACCAGCCGGGTGCCCTGGTGCAGCAGTTGGTAGAAGGCGTGTTGACCGTTGGTGCCGGGTTCCCCCCAGAAGATCTCCCCGGTGTCGTACGACACCTGACGGCCGTCGGTGCGTACCGACTTGCCGTTGCTCTCCATGGTCAGTTGCTGCAGGTAGGCGGGGAACCGGTGCAGGTACTGCGAGTAGGGCAGCACGGCGTGGGTCTGCGCGCCCAGGAAGTTGGTGTACCAGACGTTGAGCAGGCCGAGCAGCACCGGCGCGTTGTCCGCCAGCGCGGTGGTGCGGAAGTGCTCGTCCACCGCGTGGTAGCCGGCCAGCATCTCGTCGAAGCGGGTCGGCCCGATGGACAACATCACCGACAGGCCGACCGCCGAGGGCAGCGAGTACCGGCCGCCCACCCAGTCCCAGAAGCCGAACATGTTGGCCGGGTCGATGCCGAAGTCGGTGACCCGCTGGGCGTTGGTGCTGACCGCGACGAAGTGGCGGGCCACCGCGTGGGCGTCCGCGCCGAGTCCGGCCAGCAGCCAGCGCCGGGCCTGCTCGGCGTTGGCCAGGGTCTCCTGCGTGGAGAAGGTCTTCGACACCACCACGAACAGGGTGGTGGCCGGATCCAGGTCGGCGGTGGTGTCGTGGATGTCGGTGGGGTCGATGTTCGACACGAAGCGGCAGCTCAAACCGCCGTCGCGGTACGCCTTCAGTGCCTCGTACGCCATCACCGGCCCGAGGTCGGAGCCGCCGATGCCGATGTTGACCACGGTGCGGATCCGCTCGCCGGTGTGCCCACGCCACTGCCCGGAGCGCACCTTGTCGGCGAACTCGGCCATCCGCCTGCGTACGCCGTGCACGTCGGCCACCACGTCCTGGCCGTCGACGCCGAGCGTCGCGTCCGACGGCAGCCGCAGCGCGGTGTGCAGCACGGCGCGGTCCTCGGTGCCGTTGATGTGGGCACCGGTGAACATCGCGGCGATCCGATCGGTGAGGCCGACCCGCTCGGCCAGGGCGGTCAGCAGGCGTACCGTCTCGTCGGTGACCAGGTTCTTGCTGTAGTCGACGTAGAGGTCGGCCACCTCGACGGCCAACCGTCGGCCCCGGTCGTGATCGGTGGCGAACAGGTCCCGCAGGTGCGTCCCACGGATCTCGTCGGCGTGCTTGCGCAGGGCCTGCCACTCGTCGGTGCTGGTGACGTCCGCAGCCATCGGATCGATCGTCTCCTCGCAGGGGTCGGGCACGCCGTCGGCCTCGTCCCGACCGACGGTGACACCAGACTGCCATACGAAGATCGGCTCGCCGGCCCGACACCACGATCCGTGCGGGCGACGCGACGGCGACGCGATCCGACCGGAACGCGGCGGGGTGGATCGGTGCGCGAAACCCGGTGAAACCCACCGGGTCCGGCACCTGCCGATCGTCGGGCAGGGCATGGTGGTGGCATGACGACGTCGGCATCGAGCGCGCCCGCCGCTGTCCCCACGCGACCCGCCCGCAACGGCGTACGGCAGACACTGCTGGTGCTCGGCGCCACCGGTGACCTGACCGGGCGGTTGCTGCTGCCCGGCCTGGGCCGGTTGGTGGCCACCGGCGCGGTGCCCGGGTTGCGGCTGATCGGCAGCGGGATGGAGGGCTGGGACGACGAGCGTTGGCGGCGTCGGGTGGCTGACTCCTTCGCCGCCGCCGGGGAGGTGAGTCCGGCGGAGTCCGAGGTCATCCGCGACACACGCTATGTGCCGGCCGACGTCACGCGCGAGGAGGACCTGCGGTCGTTGCTGGGCTGCTGCGCCGGACCGGTGGTGATCTTCTTCGCGTTGCCACCGATGGTGACCGCCCGGGCCGCCGCCGCGCTGGCCCGTGTCGGCGTGCCGCCGGGCACCCGGCTGATGCTGGAGAAGCCCTTCGGCGTCGACCGGGTCTCGGCCCGCTCGCTGAACGAACTGCTGGTCACGATCGTACCGGAGGACCAGGTCCACCGGATCGACCACTTCCTCGGCAAGTCGACGGTGCTCAACCTGCTCGGCCTGCGCTTCGCCAACCGGATCTTCGAGCCGGTGCTCAACTCGGCGCACGTGGCCTGCGTGGACATCGTGTTCGACGAGACTCTCGGCCTGGAGGGGCGGGCGGGCTACTACGACGGCACCGGCGCGCTGGTGGACATGGTGCAGTCCCACCTGCTCCAGGTGCTGGCCCTGCTCACCATGGACCCGCCGCCGACCCTGCAGGCCCAGGAACTGCGGGGGCGCAAGGCGCAGGTGCTGCGGGCCACCCGGCTGTGGCAGGACGATCCGGCGCGGGCCAGCCGGCGGGCCCGCTACACCGCGGGCGAAGCTGCCGGGCGACGGTTGCCGAACTACACCGACGAGCCCGGCGTCGACGCCGGGCGGGGCACCGAGACCCTCGCGGAACTGGTGGTCACGGTCGACACCTGGCGCTGGGCGGGAGTGCCCTTCCGGCTCCGCTCCGGCAAGGCGGTGCACGGCGTACGCAAGGAGGCGGTGGTCACCTTCAAGCAGCCGGCCCGGGTTCCCGATGGTCTGACCGGCTACGAACGGCCCGACCGGCTGCGGATCGGCTTCGGCCCGGACCGGCTCGGTCTGGACCTCAACATCAACGCTCCCGGCAATCCCTTCGATCTGGATCAGGTGAACCTCGCGGCGAACTTCGGACCCGGCGACCTGCCCGCGTACGGCGAGGTGCTGCGCGGTGCCTTCGAGGGCGATCCGACCCTCTCGGTACGCGGCGACGTCGCCGAGGAGTGCTGGCGCATCGTGGAGCCGGTGCTGGCCTCGTGGAGGGCTGGCACGGTGCCGCTGCAGGAGTACCGGGCGGGCTCCGCCGGGCCGGCCGATTCGCTGATCGGCCCGGTGCTCGGCTGCCCACGGTGACCTCGGCCTCAGCACCAGGGCGGCCCCGGCGGTGAACCGCCGGGGCCGCGTGGTGGTGGTGCGTTCGGATCAGCTGGTCGGGAAGTTGTCCGGGGTCCGGATGCGCTCCCGCATGAAGGCGCCGGAGGCGGTCAGCACCGAGGTGCCGGTGTAGTTGCTGCCGTTGCAGGTGCCCGGCCGCAGCGCGGCGCTGCCCTCCGCCTTGTCGGAGAAGGTCCAGTTCGCATAACCGATCTTCAGCCGGTCCAGTAGGTCCAGCCACTGGGTGCTGCTGGCCAGGTCGACCCCGCCGTCACCGGTGTAGTCGACGGTGCCGAACTCGGTGACGAACAGCGGCAGTCGGGCTGCCGCCCGCTCCACCTCGGCCCGGTAGTTGTCCAGGTGCGAGGCGGCGTAGAAGTGGAAGGCGTACATGATGTTGCTGGCGTTGACCGGGTTGTCGGCGATCTCGTTGTGGTTGGCGCCCTCGGAGACGCCCAGCGAGGACCAGGCCCGGGTACCCACGATGACCACCGCGTCCGGGTCGTTGGCCCGGATCACCGGGATGACCTGCTCGGCGTAGTTCTTGATGGTCGACCAGCTGACCCCGTTGGGCTCGTTGGCGATCTCGTAGATGACGTTGTTCTTCGCGGCGTGGCGGGCGGAGACGGAGGCGAAGAAGGTCTTGGCGCGCTCCAGGTTGTACATCGGGTCACCCGGAGTGAGCAGGTGGAAGTCGATCATCGCGTACATGCCGCGCCGGGTGGCCTCCTCGACCAGGTTGTTGACCCGGTTGGTGAATCCGGCGGGGTCGGTCTCGTACCCCTGCTCCTGCACGTACATCGCGATCCGGAACAGGTCGGCGTTCCAGTCGGTGGCCAGGGCGTCCAGGGAGGCGTTGTTGTAGCAGTGGCCGAACCACTGGATGCCGTGGGTGCTCATGCCGCGCAGCTGGATCGGCCGGCCGTACTGGTTGCAGAGGTTGACGCCGCAGACGCGCAGCTGGCCGTTGATGTCCACCGGAGTCTGGCCGCCGGGCGGAGGCGTGGTCGGCGGCGGAGTGGTGGGTGGTGGCGTCGTCGGTGGGGGAGTGGTGGGCGTGGTCGAACCGGTGCAGACCGTGCCGTTGAGGGTGAACGAGCTCGGCGACGGGTTCGCGCCGGTGAAGCTGCCGTTGAAGCCGATGTTGGTGCTGGCTCCGGTGGCGAGTGAACCGTTCCAGGTCATGCTCTGCGCGGTGACGGAGCTGCCGCTCTGGCTCCAGGTGGCCGACCAGCCCTGGGTTAGCCGCTGGCCGCTGTCGGGGAAGCTGAACCCGAGGGTCCAGCCGTCGACCGCGTCGCCGAGGTTGGTGATGGTGACGCTCGCGGTGAACCCGCCGGACCAGCTGTTGGTCGTGTATGTCACGGAGCAGCCGGTCGCGGCCATCGCGTTGGTGGTGGGCAGGGCCGTCAACGCGCCGAGGGTCAACGCGCCGACAGCGCCGGTGGCGACCAGCAGGCGCCGCAGCCGGCGTGGAGGATGCTTCATGGTGGACCATCGCAATCTGGTCGTGGTGGTGGGGGTGCCGCGCTTCGGCGACGACGGACGGGGCCGGCCCGGGAGCGCTCCCACGGCAGCCTACGATGGTTCGAAACCATAACGCAATATTTCGATGCGTCGAAGGATGTGATCGACGGTGGTCCCAAAGCCGTTCCCTGGGGCGGCCGTCGGGCGGGCCGCTCCCAGCCCTCGTCGGCGGCCCCGGCGGGGGCGTGTCCGCCGCCGAGCCGTGCTCGGGGGAGCCGATGACGTCGGGACTTGCGCTGCTCACTACCCTGGCTCTGATCATCTGCCAGCGAACCTCTCGACTTTGACAAGGGCATCAGATGAGTGACAGCCACCCGCCGTACGGTGGGCAGCAGCCGGATCCGAACGCCAACCCGTGGGGCTCACCATCCGGCTCCCCGGTCGGTCCGCCTGGCTCGCCAGTCGGTCAGCCCCTTCCGCCCGGTTCCCCGGTCACCCCGAGCGGGTACCCCTCGCCGTACGGCGCAGCGGCCCCGCCGCCGCCTCCGCCGCCGCCCTACGGGGCACAGCCGCCGAAGTCCTCGAACAAGGGCCTCTGGCTCGGTCTGGGGATCGGCGCCGTCGTGATGGCGGTCCTCGTCGCCTGCGGTGGCGTGATCGGCTTCTTCGTGCTGGCCGACGACGATGAGGATCCGATCGCCGGGCCGGGGGCGGAGACCAGCGCCCCCGCGGACCCGAGCACCTCACCGGCGGCCCCTCCGCCGCCGGAGGAGCAGCCTGACAACAACAACGCTGTGACCGCTCGCAGTTCCAGCGACATGTCCGCCGTGTGCGAGGGAAGCCCGATCCTCAACGCCGCGCCCTACACCGGCGCGAAGGGCACCAAGATCTACACGTTCGCGAACTCCCCGGAGCGTCCGCAGTCCTGGCTGAGCAAGTCGGTCGGCTACGACAAGCCGTACTACGCCAAGACCGCCGAGTGGGCCTCGGTGTCCGTCGTCGGCTGCCTCACCTTCGAGGAGGGCAGCGAGGGCACCCCGCGCAAGTGCCAGTACAAGAGCAGCGACGACAAGCAGGTCACCGTCGACTACGTCTCCTCGCGCTACACGCTGACCTTCTACGCCGCCAAGACCGGCGAGAAGATCGGTGAGGGCGGTCGGATCAACGCCCCGGCAGTGCGCTGCCCGAGCTTCATCTCCTACAACAAGGAGACCATGAAGTCGTACGCCCAGCCGGACAGTGGTGCCATCGAGCTGGCACTGGACAGGTTCACGTCCTGATCCACGGGCACCGGGGCGGCGGGGTGGCATCGACCTCCCCGCCGCCCCGCCCGTATCCACCGGAGGCCACCGCCCACCCCTGGTATGTCGCCGCCAGATGCAGGCACCACTCGATACGTCGATACTGATGATCGTGCACACTGGGGCTGCCCGCACCGCCGGTGCGGGCAGCGACGACGAAGGGGATGCCATGGCGAAGACGGTCGAGGCAGGCGCGGACAAGTCGACGACACCCGGCGGTGTTGTCCGGGCGCTGTCCGTGCTGGTGATCGCGGCGGGGCTGATCATGCTGGTGGCCGGTGGCGCGACGTGGCTGACGGTGCAGCGACAGCTCGCCGACGAGCGGATCACCGTCTCCGAGGACGCGAAGTGGTTCGCCGGAGAGAGGATCGACGGCCCGCTCACCGCGTACGCCGAGGCTGAGGTCATCGAGCGGCACGCGCTGGAGGCCAGCGGTGGCCGGACGTACGCCGAGCTCGACCGTGAGGACCCGACGCGGCAGGTCGTGATGACCGGGTCGTTCCTGCGGGCCTCCCTGTTCACCTCGGTGGTGTCCTTCGGGGTCGCAGCCCTGGCCATGGGGCTCGGACTGCTGCTCGCCGTCATCGGTTACGTGCTGCTGGTCGTCGCCCGCCGGCTGGCGGTGTTGACGCCGCCCGCGACGACGAACTGACACGTCGACGCGTCCCGGTCGTGGTGGGCTGCTCCGTCGGCTCCACCACGGCCGGTCGGCTGACGACGCGAACGTCCGCAGGTTGTTCTTCACCACCCCCGCCTACGAGGGGCTTCCGCTGGTCATGGTGCGGCTGGCGGCGGTCACCGTCGAGCGTCTCGCCGAACTGGTCACCGACGCGTGGCGAATGCGGGCGCCGCAGGACCTCCTCGCCGGCCTCGACGACGAGCTGGCCGGCCGGGCCGTCGGTCCGTGACCTGGCCTCCGCTCCACACGTCCTCTCGTACGGGTGCATCGGTCTCACATCCGACATATGCGGGATCGGCGCTATCGCCGCGTCGGCGCTTCTGACGCACACCCCGAGGTGTCGCGAGAGCCTGTCGGCCTCTTGTCACATCGGGCTGAAATGTCGCGATCTTCCCGCGTCTGTCGCAGCTCCGGATAGTTGGTCGGCTATCGCTAATTTGACACTGTCACGGTTGTCGCAATCTTGCATCGGCGAATGTCCACAGTGGTAGCGAAAGGTGTCTAGCCTGCTGTCGGATATCGACCTTCAGATTTTCGTACGCGTGTGACATTATGACGTCGAGGGTGCGCGCCGGGCCCCCAACGGCGCGGTCGGGGAACCGTCTGGAGGGAATACGTGGCAATCGACGTACTGGTGTCCGACGTTCTGCATCTGTCCCGTTTTGCGCTCACTGCACTACTGGCGCAGGAGGAGGAGTTCCGCGTCGTCGGTTCGACAGCAAACTATTTGGATACGGTGGAGTTCGCCGAGCTGCACCGACCCGACGTCGTGATCATCAGCTTCCAGCGGGAGGAGAGCGACGCGGTCGCGTTCGCCGAGAAGGTGGCCAGCATCCCGGGTTGCCGGAGCATGTTGCTCGCGACCTCGTTCACCCGGCCGGTCGTGCGGCGGGCGTTCGCCGGAGACATCGCCGGCCTGGTGCAGCGCGACGTCCCGCCGCGCCAGTTCTTCGATGCCATCCGCCGTGTCCACCTGGGGGAACGCGTCTTCGACGCAGAGCTGACGGTGGCTGCACTGGGCAACGGGGACTGTCCACTGACACCGCGCGAACTGTCCGTGCTCACGTACGTCTACCAGGGGGACACGGTCGGCGAGATCGCCACCAGGTTGCGGCTGTCCGACGGCACCGTGCGCAACTATCTGTCGTCGGTGGTCACCAAGCTCAAGGCCCGCAATCGGATCGACGCGTTGCGGATCGCCCGGGAGTCGCACTGGATCTGACCGTTTCGCGAGGTGTGGTTGGAGCTGGGGCTACTAGGCGCACCTCGCGTCCGTTTCTTTGCAGAACCTTTCCCCTTGGTAAACGTTGGCTTTATTCTTCGAGTGGGGCTGTTTGGGTGACCTGAGATCACACGTGTGCGTTCCTAATGCCGCAGGTATGTGAATCTCATTAGTGCGACGATTCGGTGGATGCCGCACTTCGCCGATGCTAACCTGCGGATCTCGGCGATTCTTCAGCTCGCTGACAGTCCGTGTTGTTGCCGTACCAAAACTTTTCGTTGCTTGTTGAGTTCCTGAGGCACCGCGAGGAGTCATCGGTGGTGCTGGTGAGTCGTGCGCACGGCAGGGAGAGGAAACCGGGCAATGATGGATTCGTCGCGTACCGCCAATGCCGTCACAGCGATTCGTGAGCACGTCCGGTCGGCGCCGGAGCGCACCGCACTGATCGTCGTCGACGACGTGGCGGCCGACCAGCGCTGGTCGTTCGCCCAGGTGGACGCCGCGGCACGGCGGGTTGGGGCGTGGCTCGCGGCCCATGGCCGGGTAGGCGACCGGGTGCTGTTGCTGTATCCCACCGGGTTCGAGTTCGTCGCGGCGCTCGTGGGCTGCCTCTACGCCGGGATGGTCGCGGTGCCGGCACCCCTGCCGGGCTATCCGCACGAGCGATCGCGGGCACGGCGTATCGCGGAGAACGCCGGAGTCTCGGCGGTGCTGACCGACACGGCCGAGGCGGGGCACGTCGCGGAGTGGATGCGCTCGACCGGGCTGGCCGACCTGCCGCTGATGACCACCGACGGCGACGCCGCCGAGGACGCGGAGTCGTGGTCGCCGATCGAGCCGGAACACGACACACCGGCGATCCTCCAGTACACCTCGGGCGCGATCGACGAGCCCAGAGGAGTGCTGGTCAGCCACGGCGATCTCCTGCACAACGTGGAGACGCAGCGTCGTGCGTACGAGCTGAGCGCCGGGACCAGACTCGGCGGCTGGGTGCCGCTGCACCACGCCATGGGTCTGTTCGGCCACCTGCTGCCCGCCCTGCTGGTGGGCGGCGGCTGCGTGCTGATGCATCCCGCCGCCTTCATCCGGCGTCCGTACCTCTGGCTGCGCCTGATCGACGAGTACGACGTCCACGCCTCCGCAGCTCCGGACTTCGCCTTCGCGATGTGCCAGGCCAGGGTGACCGACGAGGAACTGGCCGAGCTGGACCTGTCCCGCTGGCGAGTCGGGGTCAGCGCAGGGGAGCGGGTACACATCGAGACGCTGGAGGCGTTCGCCAAGCGGTTCGCCCCGGCCGGCCTCCGCGACGACGTCGTGTGCCCCAGCTACGGCCTGACGGAGGCGACCCTGGTCGTGTCCACCGACCCGTTCCGCCGGGCGGTGGTGACCAGGGTGGACGAGCACGGTCTGGAGCGGCACCGGTTCATTCCCTCCACCGTGGGCCAGGCGGTGGTCAGCTGCGGCAGGCCACGCGACGTCGAGGTGCTGATCGCCGATCCGGGCACCGGGGAGGCGCTGCCCGCCGGGTCCATCGGCGAGATCTGGGTACGCGGCCCCAGCGTGTGCCGGGGCTACTGGGGTGACGAGGCCACGACCGACCCGGCGGTGTCGGGTGACGGCTACGTGCGTACGGGGGATCTCGGCACCCTGCACGGGGGTGAGCTGTACGTGACCGGGCGGGTGGCCGAGTTGCTCGTCGTGGACGGGCGCTGCCTCTATCCGCAGGAGATCGAGCGGGCGCTGCGGGCCCAGATCCGTGGTCTGGGCATCATCAGCGCGATCTTCACGGTCCCGAGCGAAGGATCCGCGTCGGGCGACGCCCTGGTCGTCGTCTCCGAGGTCAACGGACGGCCGTCCGAGGACCGACTTCGGCACCTGGCGGACGAGATCAACCGCACCCTTGACCGTGAGTTCGGCCTCCGCGCCGACGGGACGTTCCTGCTGCGTCGCGGCGGTGTCGTGCGGGCCACGAGCGGAAAGGTGAAGCGGCCGGCGATGCGCCGTCGGTTCCTCGACGGCGACCTGGTCGCGGTCTACAGCGACGGTGAGCCGCTGGTGGTCACGGCGTCGTGAGCCGCGCCGGGCGGACCCGGCGCGCACCGACGGACGACTATGCGGGGGGCTGTCGGGTGGATGTGAGGAGTGCGTCGAGCTCCCGGATGACCTGCTGCGCGTTGGTGGCCGCCGCGGGCACGATGTCCTGGATCAGGAAGGCACCGTGCACGAGTCCCGGCCCCGGCACGTGACGAACCGGCACGCCACCGGTGTGCAGCTTCTCCACCAGCAGTTCACCCTCGCGCTGGAGTGGGTCGTACTCGGCGGTGGCGACCACCGTCGGCGGTAGACCGGTCAGGTCCGCGTGCAGCAGGTCGACGGCCGGGTCGTTCCGGTGTTCGGGATCGGGCAGGTACTGCGCGTAACACCAGGCCAGATCGTCGATCGACAGCAGGTACCCGTCGGTGTGCGGACCGGCCGCGGCGATCCGCAGGGTCGGGTCGACCGGCGGATACATCAGCAGCAGCGCGGTGATCCGCGGGTCGCCGTCGGCGCGGGCGTCGAGTGCGACGCCGAGCGCGAGGTGGGCGCCGGCACTGTCGCCGGCGAGGACGTGGTGGTGTTCGGGGTACATCCGGCTCGTCCACCGGGCGGCCGCGATGGCGTCGTGCAGCGGCGTGGGGTACGGGAACTCCGGCGCCCGGCGATAGTCGATCGAGACGACGACCGCGCCCAGCGACGCCGCGAGCACGCGGCAGGCCAGGTCGTGGGTGTCGAGGTCGCCGGTCACCCAGCCGCCGCCGTGCAGGTAGGTGACCACCCGGTCGGTGTGGTCCTGCGGGGTGTACACCCTGGACCGGATGGACGTGTTGTCCGAGCTGTCGATCTTCTCGTCGACGACGGTCACCGTCGCGTCGTCCTGGCGTCGGGGGCGCAGGGCGCTCGCCCGGTAGCGCTCGCGGGCCTGCTCGATCGACATCGCGCGGAGCGGCGTCGGCGCACCGTCGGCGTGCTGCCAGGCGATGAGTCTCCGGAGTATCCGATCCAACGGCATGGTGGCCCCTTCAATGGCTTGGTCGGGCGACTGCGGCCCGCCGATCCGCGCCCTGTCACACGACATCTCGTCCACGCGTCGGGCGTCCGTTGTGCGGCACCATACGATACCGACGCCCGCTCGGAATATGACCGTGAGGAACGCACGCCCGGATGCGTGCGCGGGCTGTTGCCGTAGTGCCGACCACAGTTCCGTGGAAAGTCGACTTCCCGACGTGGCCTCGACAGTTACCCAGTCGTCGATCCGCGCGTGCAAGGTGCAGATCGAATATGCGTCGGGGGATCTCGGCGGTTGCGGCGATCTGTGGGGGCGTCGGAGAAAGTCGTTACCGGACCGCGCTGGGCTGTCACTGCCTTTCATTCGGCCGCAATGCGCCTATCGCATTGTGTGACGTAACCCACAACGGTTGCGTTCGATCGGATGTACGACACTGCGGTCAACCGTCCTGAGCTGCTAAAACTCCGCTCACAAGCTATCGTGCCGGCCCCTCGCGGGAGCGCTTTCCGGGTGCGGTGGCGAAGCGATCTCCCGGCCCGGTGGATGAATCGTCGTAATCGTGCGATGCGTGGAAAGCGCATAGCTGGATATGCGAAATTAATGGATTGCGGGGCGTCTGGCAGGTGGTAGCGTGCGTTGGTGTTCCACAGGGTCAGGCAGGGCCCGGCGGAATGTAGCGAACCATGCTAATAGCCCGTTTCCGGGCGTTTCGTATTCCTGTGCGGTCGTGACCGGTGGTGACGCGGGTCGCCGACCCGGTTGAATCTGCCTGGGGGAGAGACCGTGCCACAGCAACAAGTAAGTGCGTGCCAGCCGTGGGAAAAGGTCGCCGAGGCGATCACATTCGTTCCCGACCAGTATTCCCACAAGACCCAGCCGGAGTCCGTGGCGCGGGAGATGCTGCACTGCGACGCGGCTGACGTGGACCGGCTGGTCGACGCCGGCCTGCCGCATGAGGACCGTGACGGCGTCCGGTACTTCGACCCGAACGATCTGTACAACCTCGGCATGTACTCGCAGCGGTCGAATACGCAGCCCGAGCTGGCGTTCCGAATGCTGTTCCGGTTCGCCGGACGGCCGCTCGACGACCTGCTGCGGCCGAAGACCTGGAGCTTCCGGGTCCGACTGGAGTGCCACGAGTGCGCGGGGGTGGCGCCGTGGCGGCTGGAGGGGCCCGACGTGGTCCGGTACGGCGGTCACCTTGAGGAGATCACGCCGCTCGCGCCGAGTGAGGGGTCGGCCGAGTACGTCGCGACCGTCACCAACACCGGTGCCCGGACCCCTCTGGTCTCGCCGACCTTGCGGACGCTGACCCGCGACTACCTGAACGCGGGCTACCGCTGGCACATGATTCCGGTACCGATGCAGGCCGACTACCCGCTCGTACACGAGCTGGGGGTGACCAGTTGCATCGCGGCGAGCCTGCTGCTGGCGGAGCGCTTCCGGGCCGCGGGATACCGGGCCGAGGCGAAGCGGGGCTGGTTCACCGGGGTGCTCGGCGGCGCGCTCGACCTACCGCACGCGTGCGTCGAGGTGACCGACGACGACGGGCTGACCAAGACGGTCGACATCGCCAAGGCGCAGTTGGCGGCGCGCCTGTCGGCCGACACCGAGCAGTTCCAGGAGCTGTGTCTCGGGTCGCTCTACAACAAGGTCATCCCGTCCACCGCCTCCGGCAACGCGTCCTTCGGACGCCACGAATGCGGTTCGCCGCAGCCAGCGCTGGTGCGTGCCGACATCCGGTCGGCGCGGTGAACAACCTGACCTCTTGAACCACCTATCGGGGAGGACGACAGACAATGGCGGTACGAGAGATCGAGCCGATCGAGCTGGAGCTGGACCGGCTCGAGCACATGGCCGAGTCGGGGTACTACAACCCGTACACGTTGTTCGACTGGCCGGACGCCATCGAGCCCGATAAGCCGTGGATGAGCGAGAGCCTGACCACTCTCGCGGGTACGGAGATGTGGGACGAGCTCACCCGAGAGCAGCAGATCGCGCTGACCAAGTACGAGGCGATCAACTTCTTCAGCCTCAACATCCACGGCATCCGCGAGCTGATGAGCGAAGTCGTGATGCGCATCCACGAGCGGACCTACGCGAACGTCTCGGAGTTCCTGCACCACTTCATCGGTGAGGAAAACGAGCACATGTGGTTCTTCGCGCAGTTCTGCCTGCGCTACGGGGGCAAGCTCTACCCGGCCCAGCCGACGCTGCAGGCCGACTCGGTGGAACACCTGTCGCCGGTCGCCCGCGAGCTGGTGGTCTTCGCCCGCATCCTCATCTTCGAGGAGATCGTCGACCACTACAACGCGTACATGGCCACCGACGAGTCGCTGCCGCACATCGCCCGCGAGATCAACCGGGTGCACCACCAGGACGAGAGCAGGCACGTCGCGTTCGGACGGATGATCTTCACCAACCTGCTCGGCCAGGTGGCCAAGCGTGACCCGGCCGAGGTGCCGCTGGTCGCCGAGTACCTGGAGAACTACCTGCGGTACAGCATCGCCACCCTCTACAACCCCGCGGCCTACCGCGACGCCGGCATCCCGGACGCGTTGGCCCTGCGGCGTCGTGCTCTGGAGCACCCGGCCCGGCACGCCGCGCACGAGCGGATCCTCAAGCGGACGCGCACCTTCCTGACGAAGTCCGGCGTGGGCAGGGAACTGGTCAAGTGACAACCGATGCGATGCAGGCGGTCCGGAACTTCATCCTGGAGCGCAACCCCAAGCTCGAACAGCTGGACGACGACCTCGACCTGATCGACAGCCGGGCGATCAACTCGCTGGCCTTCGTCGAGTTCATCTTCCTGCTGGAGGAGCTGACCGGCGAGTCGATCGACCCCGAGGAACTCGACCTCGACGACTTCCGCACCCTCAACGCGATCGGGGCGCGGTTCCTGAAGCAGAAGGCGGCGTCATGACCACCGTTACCGACAATGGCCTGAGGGTTCTCAACGGCGACCAGCTGCGGTTGCTGCGGGCGGTCGACGCGGTGTTCCGGCGCCTGGCGGACGGCTGGGGGGCCGAGGAGTTCCGGTTCCCGTTCCTGCTGCGCACTCGGGACCTGGACACCTTCGACTACTACGACAACTTCCCGCACCTCGGGCTGGCGGCTGCCCGGCTCGACCCGGAGCGGGTGGGCACGCTGCTGGCGACGTCGTCTCGTCCGGTGGAGCAGGTGCCGGCCGACGTGATGCGGCCCGCGGAGTTCGCCCTGCCCTCGGCCGCGTGCTACGCGATCTACCTCGACCTGGCCGGCTCGGTGCTGCCCGACGAGGGCGTCGTGCGGACCACCCTGGGCACCTGTTTCCGCAACGAGGAGCACTACGACGGCCTACAGCGGCTGCTCGGCTTCTCCATGCGGGAGATCGTCTTCATCGGTCAGGAAGAGGGGGCCAAGCAGCACCTCGGCCGGGCCAAGGACGCGGTCTTGGCGCTCTGCGCCGAAGTGGGGCTGGAGGTCAAGGTCGAGGTCGCCACGGACCCGTTCTTCGACAAGAACAGCGGCAAGGCCAAGATGCAGCGGCTGTTCCCGGTCAAGGAGGAGTTCGTCGTCGACGGCCTGGCCATCGGCTCGGTCAACTACCACCGGAACTTCTTCGGCGAGCGGTGCGAGATCCAGGCCGGTGGCGACACCGCCCACACCAGTTGCCTGGCGTTCGGTGTCGAGCGGTGGGTGCACACGCTGACGGCGCGTTTCGGTGGCGTCGAGGCCGCGGTGTCCGCAGTGGAGAGCCTGGGCTGATGCGATCGAGCGTGGCGACGGTGCTCGGCATCGACGTGGCCCTGCTCCAGTCGGGCATGGGCGGCGTCGCCGGCACGGAGCTGGCGTGCGCGGTCTCCGAGGCGGGCGCCGCCGGCTGCGTGGGCGGCTACAAACTCATCGGCGAGCCGCTGTCGGCGGTGTTGACCCGGTTGGCCTCGGGAACGTCGCGTCCGGTCGGCGTGAACCTCATCCCCGAGGTGGTCGGGCCCGACGATCTCGCCCGCCAGGTGGAGCAGGTGCTCGCCGAGACGCCGCCGCACGTCTACGTGTCGCTGTTCGGCATGCCTGAGGAGGCGGTGTTCGAGCAGGTCACTGCCGCCGGCCGGGCTCTGGTGGTGCAGGTCGGCACCGTCGAGGACGGGGTGCTGGCGGCGCAGCGGGGCGCGGTGGTGGTGGCGCAGGGCATCGAGGCGGGTGGGCACCTGCTCGGTGTGTCGCGTCGGGACGAGTTGGTCGCCCAGCTGCGTGACCGGCTGCCCGAGGCCTGCGTCGTCGCGGCGGGTGGCATCGGGTCGCCTGCCGACGCGGCGCGGGCGGTGGCCGCCGGAGCCGACGGAGTGCTGCTGGGGACGGCCTTCGTCGTGGCCCGGGAGTCCTGGGCGCATCCCCACTTCAAGGCGGCGGTCTGCGCGGCTGACGGGGACGACACGGTGATCACCGACGTCTACGAGATCGGGTGGCCTGGTCGGCGGCACCGGGTGCTGGCCACGCCGGTGACCGAGAACCCGGGGCAACCGAAGCGGTTCATCGGCCGGACCTCGGTGGAGGACCGGTCATATCTGGTGCCTCGTTTCAGTGCCGCGGTGCCTACTGTGGCGACCACCGGCCGGATCGAGGAAATGGCAATGTACTGCGGTCTGTCCTGCGGCTCTCTCACCGACCAGCCGTCGGCTGCCGACGTCGTCGCCGGATTCGCCGCAGTCCTTCCTGCTGCTTGAGCGTCGACATGGGATGAGGGGGATGTGGTGTCTGCTGGTGAGGTTCTTGAGCGTCTTGAGTTGGAGTATCGCGAGGATGCGGTGCGGGCTCGGGTGCGTGATGGTGTTGAGTTGTATTACGAGTCGACCGGTTCTGGTCCGGTTGTGTTGACGCTGAACAATTTTTTTATGACGACTCCGGCGTGGCGGGTGGTCACGGATGAGTTGTCGGTGGCTCATCGTGTGGTGAGTTATGACCTGCGGGGTCATGGTCGGTCGTCGCATCCGGAGACGTATCCGTCGTGGGATGATCACGCGGATGACGTGGTCGGGTTGTTGGATGCGTTGGAGATCGATAAGGCGTATTTGTTGTCGACGTCGATTTCGACGGTGTTGGCTCGTGATGTGGCGTTGAAGTATCCGGATCGGGTCAAGGGCATCGTGTTGGCGGGTCCGGCGCTTGGTCCTCGGGGTATGCGTCGGCATCGTCTGGTGCAGCGGGCGTGGTTGTTGACGTTGGAGCATCACGGTATGGCGGCGTTGTATGCGCATCTGTATCCGGAGGTGTTCGGTGCGGAGATGATCGAGGAGTTGGGTACTCCGGGTTTCCTTGGGTTGCGGGAGAGCTTTTTGGCTTTGTCGACCAAGGAGGATCTGACCAATGGTTTGAAGTTGGCGTTGACTGGTGAGTCGAGTCCGGATCTGTTGGCTCGGGTTCAGGCGCCGACGTTGGTGGTCATTGGTGATGATGATGTGTTGTTGAGTCCGTCGGGGGCGCAGGAGTTGGCGGCGAAGTTCCCTGATGGTCGTTGCGAGATCATGCCGGGGGCGGGGCATTTGCCGTTCCTGGATGACGCGTCGGGTTTCCAGGCGTTGGTGGCGAAGTTCGTCGACGAGGTCGAGGCGAATGCCTGACCAGGTAACGGTCAGGAAAACCGGAACGAGTTGTTCTCGGCCAACCAGACGGCTGCCAAGGCGCTGGCCGGGACGGCACGTTGCGTGAGGAGGGGGAGCGCAATGGATCGCGAAGTTCTGGATGTGGTTGACGAGTTGTTCCGTCGCCGGTTGCAGGTGGCGGAGTTGGATCCGGACACGCCGCTGGTGGATTACGGCCTGGACTCGGTGCGCTCGATCGACCTGATCGTGGAGATGGAGTCCCTGTTCGACGTGCAGGTGTCCGACGGGCAGGCGGCGTCGATGCGGACCCTGCGCGACGTGGTGGAACAGGTGACCGCGTCGATGCGGATGCGGGTCGGGAACGAGGTCGGCGCGACATGAGCGCCGAGCTTGATTTCGGTCGCTACGCCCGACCCGAACTGGGTCGCCTCTTCCAGGCCCTCAACCTGGACGTGGCGTACCGCCGTGGGCGCGGCGACCATCTCACACCGGAGCCGGCAACGGATGCCGAAGCCGCCGACCAGGTGCTCGACCTGGTCGGCGGTGCCGGCTCGTCCCTGTTCGGGCACAACCATCCGGCGCTGGTGGCGGTCGCCCGACAGTGCCTCGACGAGCAGCTTCCCTTCAACGCCCAGGCCAGTATCCGCCCGGGGGCGGCCGCGCTGGCCGCGAAGCTGTCGACGCTGGTGCGGGCCACCACCGGGGTGGACTACGTCGTGACGCTCGGGTCCACCGGTGCGGAGGCGGTCGAGGCTGCGGTGAAGCACGCCGTGGTCGAACGGCGTCGTCGGCTGGGCGCGCTGCGCGAGGAACTCGATCGCTCCCTGCGCCGGTTGCACCGCGACGGCCTGGCCGACACCGCCTGCGCGACCGGGCCGGCTGCCGGACGGCACTGCGGCGAGGTGATCACCGAGGCGATCGAGAAGGTCACCGAAGCCCTGGCGGCCGAGCCCGTCCTGGTCTCGCTGCGCAACGCCTTCCACGGCAAGACCACCGCTGCGGGAACCCTGACGCACGGCTCCAACGTGCCCGAGGACCTGCACGTTCCCGGCCCGAAGCGGGTCCGACTGACCGACTGGACGCCCGAGGCGGTGGTGGCGGCGCTCGACGACCGTCTGGTCGAGATCTGCACCGTCACCGTGGACGCCGACGCGGTGCCGCACTCCGCGGCCCGTCACCTGTCACCGGTCGCCGCCTGTTTCGTCGAGCCCGTCCAGGGTGAGGCCGGGGTGCGCGAGGTCCCGACCGAGACCCTGGCGGCCCTGCGCGCGTTGGCCGACCGGCACGACACGGTGCTGGTGTTCGACGAGATCCAGTGCGGCATGGGCCGCACCGGCACGTTCCTGGCGTCCGAGCCGTCCGGAGTGGTCGCCGACTACTATCTGCTGTCGAAGTCGCTCGGCGGTGGCCTGGCCAAGATCTCGGCGATGATGGTGGCGGCTGACCGCTATGTCGCCGACTTCGGACGCCACCACACGTCCACCTTCGCCGAAGACGACTTCTCCGCGCTGATCGCCACGGCCGCACTGGACCTGTACGAGAGTCACCGGGACCGGATCGCCGTGGTCGGTGCGGAACTGCGTGACCAACTGGTCAAGGTGGCCGAACGGTGGCCGGAGGCGATCGCGGAGGTGCGCGGCCGGGGACTCCTCCTCGGGGTGGAGTTCCGGGTGCCCCAGCCGGAGTCGGCCCTGCTGCGCGCCGTGTTCGACGCCGAGTCGCTCGGCTTCCTGATCGCGGGTCGGTTGCTGCACGCACACCGGGTCCGGGTCATGCCCACCCTGTCCGCGCCCACGACCGTACGCGTACAACCGTCCGCCCTGATCGACACCGCGGACATCGAGCGGGCCGCCGCCGCCTTCGACGACGTGGCCGGCCTGATCGCCAAGGGCGACTACGCGACGTTGCTGGCGCACCTGGCCGTGCCGCCGACCGGAGCCTGGCGGCCACGTCAGCACGTGCCGGCGCCGCCTCGCCGTCGGCGGGTCGAGCACGACGGTGACGTCCCGCGTGTGGTGTTCCTCGCCAACCTCGACAACGCCTCCACGGTGCGTTCGCTGGCCCCGGAGCTGGCGGAGTGGTCGGACGGCCGGTGCGCGGCGGCCCTGGACCGGATGCGCGGCGAGCTGAGCCCGTTCGAGGTCGTCCGACACCGGATCGCCTCGGAGACCGGACGGGTGGCCGACCTGAGTGTGGTGGCGGTGCCGTTCACCGCCGCCCAGGCGGTCGACGCGATGCGGGCCGGGCAACGGCCCTGGTTGTCCCAGACGGTGCTGGACGCGGTGGAACTGGGCGTCGAACTCGGTGGCGACGTCGTCGGTCTGGGCGGCTACACCTCGATCGTGACCGGTGCCGGACGGGATGTGGTCGAGCACGAGATACGGATCACCTCCGGCAACTCGCTCACCGCGGCCTGCGCCTACGACCTGCTTCAGCGTCACCTGGCCAGCAGTGGTTCCGGTACACGTCGGGTCGGTCTGGTCGGCGGCATCGGCAACATCGGCGCGGTGATGGCCGACCTGGTCGCCCCGCACTGTGAGTCGCTCGTCCTCGTCGGCCGGCCCGGCTCCGGGCGCCGACTCGCCACGGTCGCGAAACGGGTGGCCCACCTGACCGACGTCTCGGTCGCCGAGGACCTCGAGGCGCTGCGTGACTGCCCGATCGTGGTCAGCGCCACCAACGCGGCCGACCCGGTCATCCTGCCCACCCACCTCTCGGCGGACCGGGAGGTGCTCGTCTGCGATCTCGCGGTGCCGGGTGACGCCCACCCGGCGGTGGCGGGCCTGCCGAACGTCACCCTCGTCTCCGGTGGTCGAATCCGGCTCCCGGGTGGACAGACGCCACACTTCCCGGGCATCACCCTGCCACCGGGGGTCGTCTACTCGTGTCTGGCGGAGACGATCCTGCTGGGTCTCGAACCGGAGATGGCCAGTCCGTCCTACGGCGGCCTGTCCGTCGCCGGGGTGTTGTCCGCTCTGGAACTGGCCCGTCGACACGGGTTCCACCCCACTCGCATCACCACGGCGGACGTTTCGACGAACCCGTGGGTGGCGAGCTAGCACCCCACCTACCCGACCCGGAGGTTCATATATGAGCGATGTCACCGTACGGCGAATCACACCGGCTGAGATGGCCGAAGCGAGCCGGATCGTCGGGCTCGCGTTCGCCCTCAACCCGAGCAACCTGGCCATCGCCGGCGGTAACCAGGACAAGGCTGCCCGGATCATGGAGAACGCGGCCCTGACCCTCAAGCTCAGCAACAGCGCCAGCCACGTGCTCGTCGCCGAGCGGGAGGGCCGGCTCGCCGGGGTGCTCAAGGCCGCGCAGTGGCCGCACTGCCAGATGACGGTCGGCGAGAAGATCAAGTCGATCCCGTCGCAGGTCCGCACGATGGGCCTCGGTCTGCCGCGTGCCCTGAAGGTGATCGGCGGGCGGGCCAAGCACGAGCCGAAGAAGCCGCACTGGCACATCGGACCGATCGCCGTCCACCCGGAGCAGCAGGGGTACGGGATCGGATCGGCGCTGCTCGCGGCATTCCTCGACGATGTCGATCAGCAGCGGGTGCCGGCCTTTCTCCAGGCGGACGTCGACCGCAACGTCGTGCTCTACGAGCGGTTCGGCTTCCGGGTGGTCTCCCAGGAGGCGATCCTCGGCATCAACACCAGCTTCATGTGGCGGGACGCGCGTTAGGTCGTCGCCTCGTGCCGGGGACCGGCTGAGTGCCACCGGCTGGGGTGGTGCCGGACCTGTGGGCCGCCGGGAGCACAACGTTCCCGGCGGTCCACAGGTCCTTCATGTATGCCTGAGGCGGATTTGTCGCAGCGCAGTGGGATCCGACCGATTCGCGCAGCCGCTTATCCGACATGGCATGGACAAATCCAATGATTGAAGTGCACCGGGAGGGTCTCTGTAATTAGGACGAACCATCCTCTTCGTGCGCCGCGTGTGAAGCGCACAGGGTGGTATGCAGAATTAACGGATTGCAGTACGTCGATCAAGTGATAGCGTGCGGAAGTGTCCCGCCGGCTTTAGGGCAAGAGTGGAGTACGCGCGATGCTACGAGATCGGCACGGCTTTTGCGGTAGAAGGCGGCGTCATTGAAGGCGGCGCCCGGGTGGGGGGCTCTGCCGGTTGAGGTGGTGCCCATTCGTCGGGGGTGCCGTCGGGACGTGATGCAGTCACCCGAATGCGCGCTCGGCGCGCAGGTGTGAATAAAGGGGGATGTGGTGTCTGCTGGTGAGGTTCTTGAGCGTCTTGAGTTGGAGTATCGCGAGGATGCGGTGCGGGCTCGGGTGCGTGATGGTGTTGAGTTGTATTACGAGTCGACCGGTTCTGGTCCGGTTGTGTTGACGCTGAACAATTTTTTTATGACGACTCCGGCGTGGCGGGTGGTCACGGATGAGTTGTCGGTGGCTCATCGTGTGGTGAGTTATGACCTGCGGGGTCATGGTCGGTCGTCGCATCCGGAGACGTATCCGTCGTGGGATGATCACGCGGATGACGTGGTCGGGTTGTTGGATGCGTTGGAGATCGATAAGGCGTATTTGTTGTCGACGTCGATTTCGACGGTGTTGGCTCGTGATGTGGCGTTGAAGTATCCGGATCGGGTCAAGGGCATCGTGTTGGCGGGTCCGGCGCTTGGTCCTCGGGGTATGCGTCGGCATCGTCTGGTGCAGCGGGCGTGGTTGTTGACGTTGGAGCATCACGGTATGGCGGCGTTGTATGCGCATCTGTATCCGGAGGTGTTCGGTGCGGAGATGATCGAGGAGTTGGGTACTCCGGGTTTCCTTGGGTTGCGGGAGAGCTTTTTGGCTTTGTCGACCAAGGAGGATCTGACCAATGGTTTGAAGTTGGCGTTGACTGGTGAGTCGAGTCCGGATCTGTTGGCTCGGGTTCAGGCGCCGACGTTGGTGGTCATTGGTGATGATGATGTGTTGTTGAGTCCGTCGGGGGCGCAGGAGTTGGCGGCGAAGTTCCCTGATGGTCGTTGCGAGATCATGCCGGGGGCGGGGCATTTGCCGTTCCTGGATGACGCGTCGGGTTTCCAGGCGTTGGTGGCGAAGTTCGTCGACGAGGTCGAGGCGAATGCCTGACCAGGTAACCCAGACCCGGCAGCGCATCCGTGAGCTGCTGGTCGAGATGCACGGCCCGGACAGCTTCGTGCGGAACGTATCCGACACGGTGTCGCTGCGTCAGCAGGGACTGTCCTCGGCGGCCCTGGTCAGCCTGCTGGTGCGGATGGAGGACGCGTTCGGCTTCGAGTGGGACGACGACATCCAACCGGAGGTGCTGCGCTCGATCAGCTCGCTCGCCGACCACGTCGTGGCGCTGCGCGTGTGAGGTGACTCGGTGACCGCCGTACTCGGGACCCCCACCGCCGTCACGCCGGAGGCGTCCATTCGGTGGTGCCCGGTGCCGCCGCCGTACGGGCCGCGTGAGCAGTCCGAGGCCGGTCGTCAGGCCGCGGCGGCGGCACTGGCCGCAGCGGGATCGGCGGTGCGGGCCGTCCCGCGCGCCACCGGCGGCAGGCCGGACTTCCCGCGTGGGTACCCGGGGTCGATCGCCCACACCGACCGGATGGCGGTCGCGGCGGTGGTCCCCGGTGCGGCCGGGGTCGGCGTCGACATCGAGGATGCGGCGGTCACCGAGCGCATGGCCAGGTTTGTTCTCAACGATCGGGAGCGACGCACCCTGCTGGCGCCGGCCGGCCGGCACAGTCCGGTCGAGCTGTTCTCGGCCAAGGAGGCGGCGTTCAAGGCGTTGGCCGGGACGGTGGTCGCGGACGGCCTGCTGTTCTGGCGGATCGGGTTGGTCCGGTCCGACGCCGGGCTGGTCGCCTCGTTCGGCGGTCTGTCGATGCCGGTATGGGTGTGCTCCGAGGCTGGTTCCTCGTTCGCCTTGGCGGTGCGGCGGTACGGCACCGAGGAGCCCGAGGGGAACGGGCGGTCCACCGCAGACGGCGGGTCGGGTGAGCAGTGACATCGCGAGAGACCACGTGGTGCGGAACGTGGTCGACGAGTTGACCGTGCGGTTCGGGACCGGATCGGCAAGCCACAAGCATCGCCTCCGGACTCGTCACGGGTTGTGGGGTAGGGCCGTCCTAGGTTGTGAGGAGCGGGTTGATGAGGGGTAGTGTTCCGAACCATCCCACCGTGACGCATGCGCTGGTGGCGCAGGCGGAGCGTGGGTCGGACGGTAAGCAGATGACGGTCGTGCCCGAGCCGGGTCGGTTGGAGTCGCGCCGGTACGACGAGGTCCTCGACGAGGCCATGCGGTGCGCGGCGGTCCTCGCCGACTACGGCGTGGGCCGAGGCGATCGGGTCCTGCTGTGTCTGCCGACGAGTTGGACGTTCGTGACGGCGTTCTTCGGTTGCCAGCTGCTCGGCGCGGCCCCGACGGCGATCGCGGTGCCGACGAGCTTCGGGCGCGCGGCCGGGTTCGACGGTCAGGTCAAGGAGCTGGTGGCCTATCTGCGGCCGGCGGCGGTGGTGGCCAAGGGTGCCGTGGTCGAGGCGTCGGAGACCGTGGTGGACACGGTGTTCGTCGACGGTGACGTGTTGCTGGAGCGTGCGGCGTCGGCCGAGGCGTCACTGCGGCAGTTCCGGCTGCCTTCCGAGGACGAACTGGCGTTCATCCAGTGCACGTCTGGATCGACCGGCAGGCCCAAGGGCGTGATGATCTCACACGCCAACCTGTCCGCGAACATGACGCAGAACGTCAAGGCGACGGGATGGTCGATCGACGAGACGGGAGTGAGCTGGCTGCCGCTGTACCACGACATGGGCCTCATGTCGGGGTTGATGGTTCCGACGTTCGTCGGAAGCAACACCGTGCTCATGCCCCCGACGCAGTTCCTGCGTTCGCCGGTCGAGTGGCTGCGCAACATCAGCGCGACGAGGGGGAACTTCTCGGCGGCGCCCAACTTCGCCTACGGCTACGCGGCCGACAGGGTACGCGACAGTGACATGGAGAACGTGGACCTGTCGTCCTGGCGGATGGCGTTCTGCGGAGCGGAGCCCATCCACCCCGGCACGGTCCAGCGTTTCGTCGACCGGTTCGCCCGGTGGGGCCTGCGACGGGACCTGCTCATGCCCTGCTACGGCATGGCCGAGGCCACCCTGACCATCACCATGGCGCGGGACAACGGACCGGTCCAGGTCGACACCATCGACCGTACCGCCGCCGTCACGCACGGCCAGGCGATCGACGTCGACCCGGGCGACCCGAGCGCGATGCACGTCGTCGCCTGTGGCGCACCCGTCGTGGACACCGAGGTCCGGGTCGTCGACGGTGACGGCAACCCACTGGGCGACAACCAGATCGGTGACATCCAGTTCCGCAGCCCCGCCCGGACGGTCGGCTACTTCGACATGCCGGAGGAGACCGCCGCGTCCATCGCCGAGCCGGGCTGGTGGAAGACCGGCGACGTGGGTTACCTGCGAGACGGCGAGATCCGCATCACCGGACGGTCGAAGGACCTGATCATCATCCGTGGGTCCAACTACTTCCCGTCCGACTTCGAGCAGGCCGTCGAGTCGGTGCCGGGCATCCGACTCGGCACGGTCGTGGCCGTCGGTCACCGACCCGAGGACGGAGACTCCGAGGAACTGCACCTCATCGTCGAGTCGTACGTACCCGCCGATCAGCAGGAGGCGCTCCGCCAGGCGGTGCGTAGCACGGTCAGCGCGAAGACCGGCGTGCCCGTGGCGCAGGTGCACCTCGTCCCGAGACGAAGCATTCCCAAGACCACCAGCGGAAAGCTGCAACGAGCGAAGGCACGTCAACTGTTCATCGAGGACCCGGCGTCCGCGCCGACCTGACAGCCGGACGCCCACCGACCTCGCCGGCTCACCGGCCACGAGGACTGGGGCCTGCCACAACCCTGACCTGTCACCGTCCGGAAACCATTCGAGATCCTGAGGGGTTGTCCGCGTGTCCAATCCGTTCGACGACGACAGCCAGGAATTCCTGGCCCTGCGTAATGACGAGGAACAGTACTCCCTGTGGCCGGTCGGGATCGCCGTCCCCGACGGTTGGCACGTGGTGTACGGGCCGGCGGCCCGACGCCAGGTCGTCGACCACATCGACCGGACCTGGACCGACATGCGCCCGAAGAGCCTGCGGGACGCCGGGTCGGGGGCCGGTTGGGTAGGCCCGGACCCAGGCCGAACCTGGTCAACCGGCTTGCGAGCGTGATCACCCTGTCCACACGGACCCGGACCCTGCTCGGTGCGGCCCTCGGGCTTGTCGTGCTGGTGAGCACGGTGCCGCTGTGGGACACGGCGGGTTCGCCCGACGGGGACTCGCTCACCCGATTCCTGCTCGCGATCGCGGTGGTCCTGGTGACCTGCCAGGCCATCGCGGCGCTGGCCCGGCGGCTGGGTCAGCCGTCGGTCGTCGGCGAGATGGTCGGCGGCCTGGTGCTCGGCTCGTCGCTGCTCGGCGCTGTCTGGCCGTCGGCGACCGGGTTCCTGTTCCCTCCGATGGTGATGGACGGGCTCGACAAGGTCGCTCAGCTGGGTCTGGTCATCTTCGTCTTCCTGCTCGGCTGTGAGCTGCGTACCGACCGGATCGAGCGCAAGGGCGTGGTCGGCGCGGTGGTGGTCGCCGGCATGGGTCTGCCGTGGCTGGCGGGGATGGGCATCGTTGCCCTCACCGGTGGTCTGTTCGTCGGCTCGCAGGACTCGCCGACGGGCACGATGATGTTCGTCGGGCTGGCCATGGCGGTGACCGCGTTGCCCGTGCTGGCCCGGATCCTCGACGACCTGAAGCTGCGCCACACCAGCGTCGGTGTGCTGTCCATCTCGGCGGCAGCCATCGGCGACGGGCTGCTCTGGCTGGTGCTGGCCTTCCTGTTGGCCGGGCAGAGCACGAGCGGTGGGGGAGTACGCGTCCTGCTGCTCGGGGCCGCGCTGGTCCTCGTCACGGCGCTGTGCGTACGCCCGTTGCTGGTGGCGCTGGTGCGACGACTGGGTTCCGCCCCGTCGTTGACGGTGGTGCTGGTGGCCGGGGCGATCGGCTACTCGGTGCTCACCCAGTCCATCCACCTGCACCCGGTGGTGGGCGCCTTCCTCTTCGGCGTCGCCGTGCCGCGCGACTCCCTGGTCGTGGAACGGATCTGCCAGCAACTGGAGGGTTTCACCCTGCTCATCCTGTTGCCGCTGTTCTTCGCCGGGGTCGGCATGACGACCTCGATCGGGCTGCTGGGCACCACGCCGGTCACCTGGCTGGTGTTCATCGGGGTGCTGGTGGCCGCGTTGGTCACCAAGATCATCGGGGCGGGCGGGGCGGCGCGGTTGACCGGGATGCCGAACGGCGAAGCGCTGCGGTTCGGGATGCTCATGAACTGCCGAGGAGTCACCGAACTGGTCGTGTTGAGCATCGGCTACCAAGCCGGCTTCCTCAACCAGTTGGGCTACAGCGTCCTGGTGCTCGTCGCGGTGCTCACCACGGCGGCGACGGGGCCACTGGTGCGCTGGTCACTACGGCACGACGGGCGGGTCGCAGCGGCGCTACCGCCCTCCACATCCGACCGGCGGGAACACCCGCTGGTGGCCGGCGCGCCGGCCGATCGCTTCGACGGAAAGAAGAGAGACCTGTGAGGAGTGTCTCAGGGGTGGCATTTCTTAATTCCCATCGAGACATGGTGGCTATGGGGGATGCAGGCGATGGTCGATGTCAAGAACCTGGTTAAGTTCGTACGTTGGCCTGCGGAGAGTGACATCCGCGCGGAATGCCACGAGCAGCAGCATCTCTGTCTGCTGATCGTGGAGCACGGCGCGGCACCGCCAGACCAACTGAGTATCTACGAGGACTGGGTGCGCCCGCCGATCGGCCGGGAGGACCTCCAGGTCCGGATCCGCCAGTTGGCGGCCCGGGCGGTCCTCAACGAGAAGCCGGTGCTGGACCCGGCCGGGATGCTGTACTTCAACAACACATCCGTCACGCTCTCGCTGATGCAGTGCGAGATGCTGGCGCCGCTGCTGAACAGATACGGCCAGCTGGTCTACCGGACAGAGCTACGGGAGATCCTGGAAAGCTCCGGTGCCAGCTCGTCGAGCAACGCGCTCGACCTGCACGTCATGCGGCTCCGTCGACGTCTTGAGATCGTCGGCCTCGCGATCCGTACCGTCTGGGGCCGTGGCTTCTTCGTCGAGCCCGCCTCCCGAACGTCGACCCCTCAGGTGGACACCCGGCGGGCGGTCACGGCGGCGTCGAGAAGGTCCCGGTCACGGTGAGCGGAGGTGACCCCGTCGACCTCATCCGACCCTGACCGCGACCGGTCACCCGGATCCGATCGTGCGGTCCGTCGGAGCGCAAGCAATCTGAAAGACCCGGGAAAGCGTACGACAAAGCGTGGTGTGACCACGGCTATGGTCGATACACATTGGCAGGAAAGCTGCGTCGGAGGCGGAGTGGACACTGTTTCGGAGTTCTTTGAGGCGAGCGTGCTGACCTCCGGTGAGGCTCCGGCGGTCATTTTCGGGGAAACCGTCGTCGGGTATCCGGAATTGAACGCACGCGCGAATCGACTGGCCCGTCGGCTCATCGCGGCCGGCGTGGGGCCGGATTCGCTGGTCGCGATCGCGGTGCCACGTTCCGACGCGCTGATCACGGCGGTCCTCGCCGTGTTGAAGGCGGGCGGTGCGTACCTGCCGCTCGATCCCACCTACCCGGCCGAGCGGTTGACCCACATGGTCACCGACGCCCGTGCCGTGCTGTTGTTGCGGACCGGCAGCGTCGCCCCGCTGGACCTGGGCGTGCCGGAGCTGGTGCTCGACTCCGCGGAGTGCGTGGCGCAGTGCGCGGGCGAACGCGGTGACGACGTCACCGCGGACGAACGGCTGGGACCGCTGACCGCCGACAACCTGATGTACGTCATCTACACCTCGGGATCGACGGGCGTGCCCAAGGGCGTCGCGCTCACCCACGCCGGGGTGGCGGACCTGGTCTCCACGCAGGCCCGGGTGTACGGCATCCGCCCCGGCGAGCGGGTGTTGCAGTGGGCGTCGTTCAGTTTCGACGCCTGGTTCTGGGACTTCACCATGGCCCTCATGCACGGGGCGACGCTGGTGATGGCCGAGCAGGACGCCCTGATGCCCGGTGACTCGCTGCGCGAGACGATGTTGACCTACCGGGTGGACCACGCGACGCTACCGCCGGTGGCGTTGAGCATCACCGACAGCGCGGGCCTGTTGTCCGGCGGCACCCTCACCTCCACCGGGGACGTCTGCACCAGGGCTCTGGCGACCGAGTGGTCTCAGGGGCGGCGGCTGTTCAACGGCTACGGCCCGACCGAGGTGACCGTCGGCACGTCGATCGGTGGACCGGTCGACGGTGTGCAGGAGGCGGTGAGCATCGGGTCACCCTGGGACGGCAGCGCGGTGTACGTGCTCGACGAGCAGCTGCGGGATCTGCGCGACGGTGGCGAGGGTGAGCTCTACCTGGCCGGCAGCGGTGTCGCACGGGGGTACCTGCACCGTCCGGGCCTGACCGCGGCACGGTTCGTCGCCAACCCGTACGGCCCGCCCGGCAGCCGGATGTACCGCTCCGGTGACCGGGGCAGGCGCGCGGCCGACGGCGAGCTCTACTTCACCGGGCGGGTCGACGACCAGGTGAAGGTTCGCGGCTTCCGGGTCGAGCTCGGCGAGGTCGAGGCGCGGTTGGAGAGCCACCCGGCGGTGGAGTTGGCGGTGGCGGTGCTCGGTGGCGCCGACGCCTCGTCCCAGCACATCGTCGCCTACGTGACCGCCTCGGGGGAGCGCAGTCCGGAGGCGGCGGAGGTACGCGAGCACGTGCGGGCGGCGCTGCCCGACCACATGGTCCCGTCGACCGTGGTCGTGCTGGACCGGCTGCCCACCCTGCTGAACGGCAAGATCGACCGCAAGGCACTCGCCGAGCGGGCGGCGACGGCTGCGGCCGAGCAGCGACCCGGGCCGGAGGATGCTCCGTCGGGCGCCGTCGACCCGCCCGCCACCGGTGACGCGCCTTCGCTGGAGGTGCTGCTCTGCGGCCTGGTGGCCGAGACGCTGGACCTCACCGAGGTGACGCCGCAGGACAACTTCTTCGAGTTGGGCGGCCATTCGGTGCTCGCGGCCAAGCTCGCCAGCCGGATGCGTAAGGAGTTGGGCGTGAGCGTCGCGATGCGTTCGGTCTTCGAGGCCGAGAGCCTGGCCGAGCTGGCCGAGATCATGGCGCGGTCACGGTAGGCGTGGGTGGGGTGCTGCCCGGACCGTCGGTCGTGGGCAGCACCCCGGCTCACCGTGGTTGTCGGGTGGAGCGGGCGCGCGGCGGTGACGTGTACCGCCGGCTCCGGAGTCAGTAGACGCCGTCGCGTTTCACCAGGCCCACCGCGCCGAGCGCGCGGGTGACACCGGTGAGCGCGGTGGCCAGGATGATCTCCGCGGGGCCGAAGGCGACCGGTAGCTCCAGGATCCGGCGCTTGGCGTTCTCCCGGTCGCTGTGCGGCCCGTACAGGCGGAAGACGAGGGGCACCTGCGAACCGCACCAGAGGTGGTACGCCAGCCGAGGCTCGCGGAACACCTCCGGTCGCCACGGCGAGCACCCGATCACCTTGGCGAAATCGATCATGTAGCGGTTGTAGTGCACCAGCGTACGCAGCTCGGGGTTGCCGGTGAAGAACTCGTCCTCGTAGGCCGCCTGCCGCTTGATCAGCTGATCGAGTTCGGCCGGCGGCGGCAGGGTCCGCTTGCCGCTGCACAGCAGCGCGAAGTAGCGGGCCTGCATCTCCGAGCAGGCCGGGACGCCACCCGCCGCGGGCCGGGCCCACCCGATGAAGACCACACCGGTGCCGAGCTCCGGGTGGATCATGTGCTTGTACATCTGGCGCACGTCGGTGATCTGCACGTCCTTGAGCAGGGTGAAGTCCTCGGTGTAGCCGGTGTTCAGCATGATCGTGTCGATCGTGACCCGCCTGCCGTCCTTGAACTGGACGTAGTCCGGACCGAGTCGCTCGATGCCGGTGGCGTTGACCGTCAGCGTGCCGTCGACGATCCGGTGGATGAACGCCTCGTTCTTGGTCAGGAAGTGGTTGAAGAAGGTCTTGTTGTGCGAGTTCCACTCGGCCACCGCCCGGCTCACCGGGTTCTTGCCGAACCGCTTGCCGATCAGCGTCCCGACGCGGTGCACTGCGGTGGCGGCCGCCAGCGGCAACGCGTTGAGCATCTCCGAGGTGTAGGCGTCGTTCGGATGCGGGCGGTTCCCCGGAAACCGTGCGACGACCGACTGCCAGCGGCGTACCGACAGGGTGCAACTCGCCGCCACCTGGGCGATCTCGTTGACGACGTCGGCAGCGGTCTCGCCGATGCCGATGCACAGCACCCGCTTGCCCCGGAACGGCTCGGCGTTGCGGTAGTAGGCCGAGTGGGTGATCACCCCGGTGAAGTCCTCCTGACCCGGCAGGCTGACCTTGTTGGGAACCCGGTGCGTGCCGCTGGACACCACCACGGCGTCGAACTGATGGCTGGTGCGGGCGGCGGGGTCGTCCACGGAGGCGGTCTCGACCACGTAGCCGTCGCCGGTGTCACTCCTGGCGATGCTCAGCACGTCGGTGCGGGGGCGCAGCAGGGGCCGCAGACCGAAGGTGTCGGCGAAGTCGTTGAGGTACTGCCGGTACTCGGCGGCCGTCCAGAACCGCCGTTCCTGCTTCTCCGGCGGCGGGAAGCAGGAGAACGCCATCATGTAGTTGGAGATGGTCAGCAGCGTCGAGTCGTAGGCAGCCGGCTCGTCGTTGCCGGCGTCCGCGCGGAACACTCCACCGATCTCGGCGTTGTGATCGAAACAGGTCACGGTGTGACCCTCGTCCAGTAGTTCCTTCATCGCGATGAGGCCCGACGGGCCCGCGCCGATGACACAGACGTTTTTCACGGTCACCTCGACATTCTCGAAATGCGGTCTCGGGGGTGGGATCGCCCGGCCGCGGCGGTCGCGCCCGTCGGGGATGGACACGGGTAGCCGGGTCGCCCAGGGGCTGCCGCCCGGTGTCGCCGTGAATCAGCCGGTTTCGAAACGGACGGGCAGCGTGTCGTAGCCGGAGACGAAGTTCGAGTAGATGGGACGCGGTTTGCCGCACAGTTCCATCCGGGCCACCTGGGTGGTCAGGGTGGCCAGCAGTGCCCGCAGTTCGGCGCGGCCGAGGAAGGCGCCGAGGCAGTAGTGCGGGCCATGACCGAAGGAGAGGTGTTTGTTGGGTGACCTGGACAGGGTGAACCGACGCGGCTGATGGAAGACCGCCTCGTCGTTGTTCGCCGAGGTGTTCCACAGGGTGACGATGTCGCCGGGGCGGACCCGGTGCCCGTGGATCTCCAGATCGCTCACCGCGGTGCGTGCCACGTGCATCCCCGGGGTCGCCCAGCGGAGCACCTCCTCGACGGCGGAATCGAGGTCGACCGCGCCGGTGCGGAGGGCCTCCCACTGGTCGGGGTTCTCGATCAGGGCCAGGACCGCGCAGATCGCCGAGATCCGGGACGTCTCGTCGCCGCCGAGGATCAGGCTGTAACAGTTGACCGCGATCTCCTCGACGGTCAGCGCGACCCCGTCCACCTCGGCGCTGGCGAGCATGCTGATCACGTCGTCGCCGGGCTTGTCGCGCCGCTCCTGCGCCAGGTCGACGAAGTAGAGCAGGATCTCGTTGCGAGCGCTGAGCGCGTCCAGGTCGGTGCTGTCGGCCCGGTCGGACGACAGCGCCATCTTGTTCCACTGCAACAGGTCCTTGCGATCGCCGAGCGGCACCGACAGCAGGTCGCAGATGGTGTTCATCGGGATCTGGTCGGCCACCTCGGCGGCGAAGTCGACGGGCCCCGCACCGACGACCTGCGCCACGAGTTCGGTGGAGCGGATCTGGACCTTGGCCACCACCTCGCCCAGCGCGCGTGGGGTGAAGGCGCTGAACATCAGGTTGCGCAGCTTCCGGTGCTGCGGTCCGTCGGTGACCGCGAGCATGCTTCCGCCCGCCGAGTCGTCGCCCCGCAGCACCACATCGAGCACGTTGCCGCGTTCGGAACTGAGCGCCGCGTCGTGGTAGAGCGCCTGGACGTCGGCGTACCGGGACACCACCCAGAACCCGGGACCGCCCTGCGTGGCCTCGTGCCAGTAGACCGGCCTCGTCGCCCGTACTTCCCGCCAGAACGCGTGCACGTCGTTGTCGACGAAGGTGGCGGGATCGACCAGGTCCAGGGACCGGACACCGAGGGCAGACTCGCTCATGGCAAGATGGTGGCAGCCAGAGCACCCTCTGGTGTGGACTCTTGCCTGTTCCTTTCGGGCCCGACCCGCTACGGGTTCAGTGCTGCTCGGTGTACTGGCCCAGCCCGGTCTGGTAGGCGATCGCCACCAGCTGCGCACGATCGCGGGCGCCGAGTTTGCCCATGATGCGGCTGACGTGCGTACGCGCGGTCGCCGGACTGAGGAACAGCGCGGCACCGATCTCGTCGTTGCTCAACCCCTGCGCGACCAGCGTCAGCACCTCACGTTCGCGGTCGGTCAGTACCGCGAGCCGCTCCTCGCCCGCCTGCGCGGCCTTACGTCGTGCCGTGAACTGGCTGATGAGCCTGCGGGTGACCCGGGGGGCGAGCAGCGCGTCCCCGGCGGCGATGACCCGGATGGCGTGCAGCAGCTCGGCGGGGCCGGCATCCTTGAGCAGGAAACCACTCGCGCCCGCCTGGAGGGCCTCGAACACGTTCTCGTCGGTGTCGTAGGTGGTGAGGATGAGAATCCGCACCTGCTCCAACCCCGGCATCTCGGCGATCTGCGCCGCGGCACGGATGCCGTCCAGTCGCGGCATGCGGATGTCCATGAGGATGACGTCGGGCCGGGTGACGCGGGCCAACTCGACGGCCTCGGCGCCGTTGGTGGCCTCGCCGACCACGGTGATGTCGTCCTCCAGGTCCAGCAGTAGCCGGAAGCCGGAACGGACCAGCCGCTCGTCGTCGGCGAGCAGCACCTTGATGAGCGGGTCGGTCACTGGCGTGCCGCAACCGGCGCGAGCGGCAGGCGGGCGATGACCTCGAAGCCGCCGTCGGGACGGGCGGTGGCGTGCAGGTCCCCGCCGAGCAGTTGGCAGCGTTCCCGCATCCCGATGATGCCCCGACCACTCGACGGTGGACCGCCCGCACCCACCGCGACGAGCGCGGAGTCGCGTACCCCCTCGTCGGTGACCCGGATGTGGAGCGTGTCGGACGCCGCCTCGATCGTCACGCTCACCCGGGTCGGCCCGACATGGCGGATCACGTTGGTGATCGATTCCTGGACGATGCGGTAGGCCGCGCTGTTCACCGCGCTCGGTAGCGGCGATGTCGCCGACGTCTGCTCGATGCTGATGTCGAGACCGGCCGCACGGCCCTTCTCGGCAAGCTCGTGGAGCTGGTCGAGGCCGGGACTGGGCTCGCGCCCGTCCTCACGCAGGACCCCGAGCACGGCACGCATCTCGTGCAGCGCCCGTGAGCTGGTCTGCTCGATGGCGCGTAACGCGTCGCGGGCCTGAGCCGGTCGCTTGTCGAGCACGTGGGCCGTCACGCTGGCCTGCACGTTGATGATGGCGATGGCGTGTGCGACGGTGTCGTGGACCTCGCGGGCGATGCGCAACCGTTCGGCGTCGACCCGCGCCCGGGTCTCCTCCTCGCGGGCCCGTTCGGCCAGCTCGGCCCGCCGCTGGGCGTCGGCGGCGATGACCCTGCGGGATCGTACGGACTCGCCGAGCGTGATGCTGATGACCGATGCGCCGATCCGGAGGAACACCCAACCCACGGCCTCCACCGGCTGGATGTCCGCCCCGGCGACCAGCCAACCGACGGCGAGCACCGCGGTGCCCGCGCCGGCGATCAGCAGCGAGCGGCGTCCGTCGCCGTAGGCGGCGAGGGTGTAGAGGGCGACGAAGAGACCGAGGCAGGCCATCCGGTCGGGGAACCCGAGACCGAAGTAGACCAGGCTGGTCACGCCGGTGACCGCGAACACGGCGATCGGCCACCGGCGTCGCACGGCGATGGCCAGGCCGCTCACCACCACCAGGCCGAAGCCGGCGTACCCGAAGTCGGAGACGGGTCGGGCGATCGGCTCGGGGAGGACGGCACCGTGCTTGCTGACGCTCTGGACCTGCATCACCGTGACGAACAACGCCAACAGCAGGTCGACGAACCAGGCAGGCCGCCGCGCGAACCAGGAGCGCAGTCGTTCCGGCATCACCCGCAGGTTCATGCCGCGATCCTACGACAACGACCGAACTCTCCGGTGCGTGGCCGACTACGCCCTGCGACGTACCCGCAGCGGCGTCCGCTACGCGCATCGGCGTAGCGGATGCCGCGTTTGGTGCCATGCGCGCGGGGCGGTGCGACGCGACGATCTGTCCCATGAAGAAGCTCTTCGCGGGTCTGGCCTCGCTGCTGCTGTTCGCCGAGGTCGTGCAGTTCTACCTCGCCGCGAGTGGGGCGTTCGATACCGCCCCCATCGAGGAGTCGTTCTCACCCCACCGCTTCCTCGGGTACTCGATGCTCGCGTTCGCCATCGTGCTCGTGGGGGTCTCCGCGCTCGCCCGGATGCCCGGACGGGTGATCGGCAGGACGGCCGTGGTGGCCGGACTGGTGCTCGTCCAGTCGCTGATCCGGGAGGTGGCCCGGTCCTTCGGCGAGGGTTCCGAGGCGGGGCACCTCATCTTCGGCGTGCACGCGGTCAACGGGCTGGTCATCTTCGGCGTCACCCTGTGGGTGGTCCGTCAGGCACGCCAGATCGCCTGGCAGCCCACGGAGAGCAGCACTGAGACCAGTCACGCCGCCCGGTCATGACGACGGCGGCACTGACCGTCCTGGATCACGCCTGGGCGCTGTTGGCCGCCGTCGGGTGGCTCGCCGCCGCCGTGACGACGTTACGCGGCTACGCCAGGGTCGCCCTGACGTTACTCGTCGCGGCGCTGGCGCTGACCGTCGGCAAGGCCGTGTCGGTGGCACTACTGGCCGGGCGGGGCTGGTGGTTCGCCCAGGAGAAGGTGCTGCTCGGGATGCCGCTGCTCGCGGTGGCCGCGGTGATCGCCGTGGCGGTGGCCGGGCCGCCGCTGTACGCGCGGGTCACCGGGGCGTCCGGCCGGGCCGGTGACCGACCTACCGGCGTCGTCGCGTTGTTCGGCGCCGGGTACGCCGCGTTGGCCGGGTTCGGGCTCACCTACCTGGCCGGGTATCCGCTGACCCTGCCCGTGGCACTGATCACGGTCGGTCTGGTGCTGGCGGCGGTGCTGCTGACCGCGCGATCGTTGGCCGCGCCCCTCGAGGCGGGGGAGGCGAACCCGGATGCCGGGCCGAGCCTGTCCCGTCGCGGTTTCCTCGGCGTCGCCGGCGGAGTGGCCGCAGTGGGCGCCACCGGCACCGGCGTGGGCCTGACGTTGCTGTCCTCCGCGCCGAAACACACGGCCGGTGGTGGTCCCGGCCCGTCCGGCGCCTCCCCGGTCTCGGTGGCCGACCTGCGCGGGCCCGACACACCCGCGCCGGGTGGCGTACGACGCGCCTACGAGCTGACCGCCCGCAAGGCCGCCGTGCGGCTGCCGTCGGGGCAGGACGTCGACGCCTGGACCTTCGAGGGCGTGGCCCCCGGCCCGCAGATCACCGCGACCCAGGGGGACCTCGTCGAGGTGACGCTGGCCAACCACGACATCGACGAGGGGGTGACCCTGCACTGGCACGGCTACGACGTGCCCTGCGGGGAGGACGGAGTGGCCGGCCTCAGCCAGCCGAAGGTGAACCCCGGAGCCACCTTCGACTACCGGTTCCGCGCCGACCAGGTCGGCACCTACTGGTACCACACCCATCACGTGTCCCACGTCGGCGTGCGGCGTGGCCTCTACGGAGTCCTCGTCGTGACACCCCGCGCGGATCCCCAGCCGGCGGATCTCGACGTGGTCGTTCCGGTGCACACGTTCAACGGCGGCCCGGCGGTCGCGGGCGTCGAGCATGTCGCGCCGGCCGGCGCGACGGTCCGGATGCGCCTGGTCAACACCGACTCCGACCCGCGTCGCTTCGCGCTGGCGGGCACCGGGTTCCGGGTGGTCGCCGTCGACGGCCGTGACCTACAGGGGCCCGGTGAGACGAGCCGGACGGCGCTGCGGGTCGCCGCGGGTGGGCGCCGCGACCTGGTGTTCGCCATGCCGGAGACCCCCGTGGCGCTGTTCGTCGACGGCGTGGCCGCCGTGTGGGTGCGACCCCGACCGGACGCGCCCGACGGCGAGGCGGCCACGCAGGACACGGCCGGCTGGCCGGAACTGGACCTGCTCACCTACGGCACCTCGGCACCGGTGCCCCTGCGTACGGCGACCCCGGACCGGCACTTCACCCTCGTGCTCGACCGTGGGGTGGCCATGGTCGACGGGCGGCCCGCGTTCGCGCAGACGGTCAACGGGCGGGGCCATCCGTCGATCCCCGACCAGATCGTGACCGAGGGCGACGTGGTGCGTTTCACCGTGGTCAACCGCAGTCTGGAAACCCATCCGTGGCATCTGCACGGTCATCCGGTGCTGATCCTGTCCCGCGACGGCAAGCCCGCCGAGGGCAGTCCGCTCTGGATGGACACCTTCGACGTACGCCCCGGCGAGGTGTGGGAGGTGGCGTTCCAGGCGAACAACCCCGGCATCTGGATGAACCACTGCCACAACCTGCCGCACGCCGAACAGGGCATGATGCTGCACCTGCGCTACGACGGCGTTAGCACCCCGTTCCACGGCTCGCACGCGGCGGGGCACCGCCACCCCTCCTGACGGCACTCAGGTGGCCAGCATGATCTTCGGGTATCTCGCCGCGACCTTCTCGCTGGCCTTCGGTCCGCGAGCGAACACCACGTTCTCGGTGTCGATCCGCCGACCCGTCCGCCGGTCCACCACGACCGGGTCCACCTCCGCCGAGGTCTCGGTGTCGACCAGCACGACGCTGCGGTCCTCCGGGGCCAGCCGGTGGTTGCCCCAGGCGGCGATGACCAGCAGCAGCGGACGAAGCGTCCGGCCCAGGGGAGTCAGTCGGTACTCCCGGTCCTCGGCGCCCGCGACGTCGGCGACCTGCTCGATCAGGCCCCGGGTGCACAGGTCGTCGAGTCGCTCCGTCAACAGTTCGGTGGGTGTCTCGAGGTTGGTTCGGATGGCCGCGAACCGGGTGTGGCCGTTGAACAGTTCGTGCAGGATCTCCAACGTCCACCAGGCGCCCACCGTCTCCACGGTGCGTCCCAGCGGGCAGTCGGGGATCCGGGCCTTCGGGCCGGAGGAACGCGGTGCGCCCTGCTGGGCGCTGGTGCGGACACTGCTCATCTCAACTCCAGGTCTCGTTCACCGTCGAGCGTCCGGATCCGGCCCGGACGGTTCGGACGGCGGGGTGCCGGCCAGCGACCAGTACCGCCGCATGCCGTACAGCAGCGGGCTGACCGGGGCGACCGCGTGGGCGCGGATCCGCAACACCGTGCCGAAGACCACGACGTGGTCACCGACGGGCATGGCGTTGCTGACGCGACAGTCCGCGGTCGTGTGGGCGTCGTCGACCAGGTGCGGCATGCCGGATGCCGGATCCGGGGCCCAGGCGACCTTCTCGAACCGGTCCGGCGCGCCGGAGGCGAACAACTGCGCGGCCCGCTCGGCGTGGTCGCGCAACAGGTTGACCGCGAAGGTGGACACCGCGAGCAGCGCCGCCAGTGTCGGACTCGCGGCGCGCAGGCAGACCAGCAGGGTCGGCGGCTGTAGCGCGACGCTGCACACCGACGAGCAGGTCAGTCCCCACGGCACGCCGTCCGACGCCGTGGTCGTCACGATGGCGACCCCGGCGGGATGTGTGGCCATGAGGGAACGGAACTGCGCCGGGTCGACCAGCGGTGACGTCACGGTGCCTGTGACGGGCTCCGGCATGGTGTTGCCCACCTCCTCGCTCGAACGCACAGGGAGCCTTGCGGATCGCCGCACCTGCCGGTCGGGCAGAACCCGACGGCAGGTGATCGGCGCGACCGGTCTATCGGGGACCCTCTTCGCCGCATTCGTCGACGAACTCCAGGATCTTGCGTACGCCGGTCTCCAGCCAGCCGGGATCCACACAGAACGCGACCCGGACCAGGTGCCGCGCCCAGGGTGCGAAGTCGTGGGCACGGATGTGGCCCCGGTCGTCGAGTTCGGGACGCATGGCGAAGCCGTTGCCGGCGACCACGGCGACACCTTTGCGCTCCAGCAGGCGCAGCGCGAACGTCTCCGCGTCCAGCCCGGTCCGGGCCACGTCCAGCATCGCGTACCAGCCACCTGCGGGCAGGTCGCTCAGCAGTCCGGCCTTGACCAGCGGTGGCAGGGCCACGTCGCGGTTGCGTTGCACCAGCTTCCGGTTGGTGGCGGCGGCGTCGTGCCGGCTGGCCAGCGCGGCCACTCCGGCGTGCTGCACCGGGGTGGAGGTGCCGATGATGTTCGCCTCCTGGACCACCCGCATGACATCGGCGGCGCGGTCGTTGGCCAGCACGACGTACCCGAGCCGGTAGCCGGTCATCGCGAAGCTCTTGGAGAAGCTGAAGACGCTGTGCACGATGCGCTCGTCGACCGGGACGTCGCGTTCCAGGGACGCTACGGAGAGATGCTCGCGTTCGTAGCAGAAGTGTTCGTACGCCTCGTCGCTGACCACGTGCCAGCCCCGGGTGCGGGCCAGGTCGAGCAGGGCCCGGATCTCGTCGGGGTTCAGCACGACACCGGTGGGGTTGGCGGGCGAGTTGATCAGCAGCACCTTGGTGCGTGGGCTGGCGGCGGCCGCGATCTGCTCGACGTCGGGTCGGAAGCCGGGCCCGAGCGGGTACAGGACCGGCCGGAGACCGGCGAGCAGACTCTGCTGAAGGTGGACCGGCCAGTGCAGTTCCGGCAGGAGGATCTCGGCCCCGGGCTCGGTGAGGGTTTGCAGCAGGGCGGCGAGTCCCTCGCACGAGCCCGGCGTGACGAGCACCCGGTCGACGACGGTGTCCACACCGTTGTCCGTACGCAGCTTCTCGACCGTCGCCTCGCGCAGCTCGGGCAGGCCCTCCGGCCCGGTGTACTTGGTGTCGCCACGCCGCACCGCGGCCACGAACGCGTCGGCGACGTTGTCGGCGGGATGGAAGTACGGGTCACCGACGTGCAGCTTGACCACCTCCGCGCCGGTGCGCTGCTCCATGTCCTGGGCGGCGCGGAAGATGGTGTGCAGACACGAGGAGGGGATGAAGCTGGCAGCGGACGAGATTTCGGGGCTCACGCTCTGACCACCTCTGTTCCGTGAAGGGTTGGTACCTGACTGGGCGGGGCTCATGCCGTGCGGCCGCCGTCGACGGGAATCAGCGCGCCGGTGACCCAGCCGGACAACGCCGGATCGAGCAGGTTGCAGACCCATTGGCCGATCTCCGTGCGGTCGCCGAAACGGCCCATCGGGGTCGCCGCGGTCAGGTCGGTCCGCAGCCGCTCGATGCCGGCGTCGTCCAGTCCGGCGTTGGTCCACAACGGTGTGTCCACCGGGCCCGGGAGAATGGCGTTGACGCGTACGTCCGGGGCGAGTTCGCGGGCCAGGGAACGGGTGAGGCTGTTGAGGGCCGCCTTGGTCGCGCCGTAGTAGGCACGACCCGGCATCGACAGCACGCCGCCGACCGAGGAGATGTTGACCACGCTGCCCTTGTTGGCCCGCAGCTGCGGCAGCGCGCACCGGATCAGGTCGGCGGGCGCGCGGACGTTCACCGCGAACATCTCGTCGAACCGTGCCGGGTCGAGTGTGTCGATAGGGCCGAACTGGGCCATGCCGGCGTTGTTGACCACCGCGTCGAGGCGGCCGAAGGTCTCCGTGGCGACCGCGACGACCCGCTCGGCGGTGCCGGGGGCGCAGACGTCCGCCGCCACCACCGCCACGGCGAACGGGTGGCGGTCCGCCAGCACCCGCAGCGGCTCCTCGCGGCGGCCGACGACCGTCACCTTGGCGCCCGATTTCACCAGGCACTCGGTGATTCCCAGGCCGATGCCGGTGGCGGCGCCGGTGACGACGACCGAAGTGCCGTCGAGGCTCATCGCCGTACCCCGCTCTCTGTCAGGGCCGCCATGATGTCGGCGACCATCTCGTCCGGGTGGGACAGCAACCGGAAGTGACCCCCCGGCAGGGCTCGCATACTGAATTCCCCGTCGTTGACCGCCGCCCAGGTGGCCACCTGATCGGCGTCGACCAGCGGGTCCTCGGTGTTGTAGTAGCCCCGCACCGGGCACTCCAGCGGCGTGGCCTCCGGTGCCGGGCGGTAGGTCTCGTGCAGGGTGATGTCCGACCGCAGTACGGGCAGCAGCAGGTCGCGCAGTTCGGGCTGGTCGGCGATCTCCGGTTCGATCCCGCCGAGTCGCACGACCGACGACCACAGTTCGTCGTCACCGAGTCGGTGGGTGGTGCCGCCACCGGCCAGCCACGGCCCGGCCGCGCCCGAGACGAACAGGTGGTGCACGGGGGCGCCGCTGTCCCGCATCGCGCGGGCGGTCTCGTAGGCGACCAGCGCGCCCAGGCTGTGTCCGATCAGCGCGCACCGGACGGGCGGCAGCTGTCGTAGCTCCGCGGCCACCTGGGTCGCCATCTCGGCGATGTTGTCGGCGGGCGGCTCGGCCAGTCGGTCGGCGTGGCCCGGGTACTGCACGGCGTGCAGCGCCACGTCGGCCGGCAGCGCCGTCGACCAGGGGCGGTACACCGCCGCCGTGCCTCCGGAGTGCGGAAAACAGACCAGCCGTGCGGTGGGTTCTTCGACGCTGGTGAGCGTACGTAACCAACCCCGATTGGATCTCCGTGTTCGGCTCACGATATCGAGCGTCACCGAGGCCGCTTGATCATCTAGACAATCTGTCAAGGCTCTGTCGGGTGTGACGCGGCCCCTGGGCTGCTACCGGAATCTGTTATCGCCGTACCGAAGGAGGACAGACACATGCTCGACGGGTTCGTGCCCTGGCCGCCCGATGTCGCCGAACGCTACCGCCAAGCGGGCTACTGGCGAGGTCTTTCCCTTCGGCAGCTCTTCGACGACAGCGTCCGCCGCCATCCGGACAGGATCGCCGCAGTGGACGCCACTCGTCGCGTCACCTACGCGGAGCTGGCGGACGAGGCCGATCGCATCGCCGCGGGCCTGCTCGACCTCGGTGTCGGCAGTCGCGACCGGCTGATCCTGCACCTGCCGAACGTGAACGAATTCCTGTCGGTCCTGTTGGCGGTGTTCAGCATCGGCGCGATACCGGTGCTGGCCCTGCCCGGTCACCGCCGGGACGAGATCACCCACCTGGCCCGTGCCTCGGACGCGGTGGCCTACATCGGTCCGGACCGTTTCCAGGGGTTCGACCACCGTGCGCTGGCTCGCGAGATCGTCGCCGACGTGCCGAGCATGCGGCACGTCGTGATCGTCGGCGACAGCGCCGAGTTCACCCCGCTGGCCGAGTTGGTCAAGTCCGAACCGCGTACGCTGCCCCCGGTCGACGCCTCGGAGATCGCGCTACTGCTGCTGTCCGGCGGGACGACGGGTGTGCCGAAGTTGATCCCCCGCACCCACGACGACTACGCCTACAACATCTTCGCGTGCGCCGAGGTGACCGGGTTCGGCGCGGACAGCGTCTATCTCGCCGCGAACCCCGTACCGCACAACGCCGCGCTCGGCTGCCCGGGTGTGCTCGGCGCGCTGCTCCTCGGCGGGAAGGCCGTCCTGGCCGCCAACCCCAGCCCGGACCACGTCTTCCCGTTGATCGGTGGGGAGGGGGTCACGCACACCGCACTGGTCCCCGCGCTGGCCCTGCTGTGGACCGAGGCGGCGCAGTTCATGCCGGTCGACATGAGCGGCATGACCCTCCAGGTGGGCAGCTCGAAGTTCAGCCCCGCCGCGGCCGAGCGGGTCAGGTCGGGCCTGAAGTGCCGCATCATGAACGTCTACGGCATCGGCGAGGGCCTGATCACCCACACCCGGCTCGACGATCCGCTGGAGGTGGTCTACACCACCGAGGGCACGCCCATCTGCCCGGACGACGAGGTCAAGATCGTCGACGCCGAGGACCGCGAGCTTCCGGCCGGGGTGACCGGCGAGCTGCTCACCCGTGGCCCGTACACGATCCGGGGGTACTTCGCCGCGCCGGAGCACAACCGTCGGGCGTTCACCGCCGACGGGTTCTACCGCACCGGCGACCTGGCCAAGCTGACCGAGGACGGGCGCATCGTCATCGAGGGCCGGCTCAAGGACATCATCCACCACTTCGGCGAGAAGGTCTCCGCCGAGGAGGTGGAGGCCCACGTGTTGACCTACCCGTCGGTGCGGGACGCGGCGGTCGTCGGCATTCCCGACGACGCCGTCGACGAGCGGATCTGCGTGTTCGTGGTACTCACCGCCGAGGCGGAGGCGGCGGCGACGCCGTTGTCACTGCGCACCATCCGGGAGCACATCCGCGACCGTGGGTTGGCGCCGTACAAGCTGCCCGACGAGTTGGTCGTCGTGCCTGATCTGCCTCGTACCCCCGTGGGAAAGATCGACAAGAACGCCCTGCGCGCGGGGCGGCGGGAGCTTCAGCGCCACTGAGCCACCGTCGCTGCACCTTGCTGAGGAGGGCCTGCACACCGATGACCAATCCGACGGACACCAAGCGCGACCGTGCGTACGGGGAGATCCTCAGGCTGGCGGAACTGCTCGACATCGCCTGCGTGCGCGACGAGCCGGACCGAACCCTCTTCTTCGCCGCCCACCAGGCGTGCGAGCTGTGGTTCGCGGTCATCCTGCGACACCTCGAGTCCGCTCGGGACGCGTTGAACCGCGACCGGGCGGACGACGCCGCTGACCACATCGAACGGCTACCGTCGGCGATGCGGGTGCTCAGCGGACACTTCGACGTTCTGAGCACGCTGGCACCCGAGTCGTTCGACGAGATCCGAGCGACCCTCGGCTCGTCGAGCGGCTTCCAGTCCGCACAGTATCGGGAGATCGAGTTCCTGTGCGGGGCCCGGGACCCGCGCTTCCTCAACACGCCAGGGTTCACCTCGGGAGAACGGGCTCGGCTCGTCGCCCGCTGCGAGGAGCAGTCGCTGTCGTGCGCCTTCGTCGAGTACCGCGACCGGGCACGGATTGTCGGTGACCTGAGGTCGGTCGAGCGGGTACGCGCCGCCCTGGTGGCCTTCGACGACGCGGTGCGCTCGTGGCGTGCCCGCCATGCCCAACTGGCCGAGCAGTTCCTCGGCGCGGCCCGTGGCACGGCCGGGTCGGCCGGTGCCGCCTACCTGTGGCGGTCGACTGAGCGCACGTTGTTCCCGGAGGTCCTGACGCCAGCGATCAGCGGCGGGGTCGACCAGCACTGAGCCGAAGCACACCCCTTTCGTCGAGTCCCGGGTAATCGGGTACAAGGAGGAACCGCAATGACTGTCAGTGGTGCCGCCGCCAAGAACACGCGCGAGCCCGGCAGGACACAGCGAGTCGTCATCGTCGGTGGTGGTACGGCCGGTTGGATGACCGCGTCGTACCTGGCAGCCGCCTTCGGTGGCCGGATCGACGTCACCGTCGTCGAGTCGGCGAGCGTCGGCACGATCGGCGTCGGCGAGGCGACCTTCAGCGACATCCGGCACTTCTTCGAGTTCTTACGGCTCAAAGAGTCCGACTGGATGCCGGCCTGCAACGCCACCTACAAGCTGGCCGTCCGGTTCGAGAACTGGCGCGAGCCGGGCCACCACTTCTACCACCCGTTCGAGCAGATGGCCTCGGTCGACGGGTTCCCCCTCAGCGACTGGTGGCTGCGTTACCCGACGACGTCGCGGTTCGACAAGGACTGCTTCGTGATGGCGTCGCTGTGTGACGCCGAGCGTTCCCCCCGGTACCTCGACGGGAGCCTGGTCGACCAGGGATTCGTCGAGCAGAACCAGGACGAGACCACGGCCCGGTCGACCATGGCGGAGTACCAGGGTGCGCAGATCCCCTACGCGTACCACTTCGAGGCGCACCTGCTGGCGAAGTTCCTGACCGGCTACTCCACCGAGCGGGGCGTCAAGCACATCGTCGACAACGTCGTGGACGTGGCGCTCGACGAACACGGGTTCATCTCGCACGTACGCACCGCCGAGCACGGTGAACTCGCCGCCGACCTCTTCGTCGACTGCACCGGTTTCCGGGCGTTGCTGCTGAACAAGGCGCTCGGCGAGCCGTTCGTGTCCTACCAGGACACGCTGCCCAACGACAGCGCGGTCGCCCTCCAGGTGCCGCTGGACATGGACCGCAAGCCGCTGCGGCCGTGCACCACCGCGACCGCGCAGGAGGCCGGGTGGATCTGGACGATCCCGCTGATCAGCCGCATCGGCACCGGCTACGTCTACGCCAGTGAGTACACCACGCCGGAGGAGGCGGAGCGGACGCTGCGCGAGTTCGTCGGGCCGGAGGCGGCCGACGTGCCGGCGAACCACATCCGGATGCGCATCGGCCGCAGCCGCCGCTCGTGGGTGAAGAACTGTGTCGCCGTCGGTCTGGCCAGCGGCTTCGTCGAGCCACTGGAGTCGACCGGCATCTTCTTCATCCACCACGCCATCGAGCAGATCGTCAAGTACTTCCCGGCCGGGCGCGGTGACGACCTGCTGAGGGAGCAGTACAACAAGTCCGTCTCGCACGTCATGGACGGCGTGCGTGAGTTCCTCTGCCTGCACTACCGGGGTGCGAAGCGGGTCGACAACCAGTACTGGAAGGACACCAAGACCCGTACGATCCCCGACTCGCTCGCCGAGCGCCTGGAGATCTGGCAGCACAAGGTGCCGGACTCCGAGTCGATCTACCCGTACTACCACGGTCTGCCGCCCTACTCGTACAACTGCATCCTGCTCGGCGCGGGCGGCATCGACGTGCGGCACTCGCCGGCGCTGGAGTTCGCCGACGAGCGGGCGGCGATGGCGGAGTTCGAGCGCATCCGCACCAAGGCCCAGAAGCTGGTGCAGGAACTGCCCACGCAGAACGAGTATTTCGCCGCCATGCGCGCCGGTCTCTGAGTGCGTGTTTGAGATGAGGTTGGTCAGGTCCGGTTGAAGGTGCGGCGGGCTTGTCGGTGTGCCGGTTGACCAC
>NZ_VCJO01000024.1 GCF_009712475.1 Micromonospora sp. CP22 | reverse complement strand
CAACCGCCTCCACATAGGCCAATCACCCAGCATCATCCCAGCTCACTGGCTTGCCGAGCGAGAACGCAACGGCCCTGGGTGATCGCTGCCGCCCTGCCAAAAACGTCACCCACGCAGGGACCGGGAACACTGGCCGCGAGGACCCGACGACACCGATGGTCAAGCTATGGGAGTTCGTGTCGGAGGCCCGATGTCGACCAGACAATTATGATTGTCATTAACGGCGAGCTGCAACTGGTGGCACGCTGATGACAGCAGCCAGCTGTCTATGCCGCTGCGACCCGGTTCGCGTGCCAGGATCGACACAAGTCGATGCCCGGCACCGGTTCCGCCTTATCTAGGCTATTCCGCTCGCCTGAAATCAGGCCACCTGACGGGTCCCGGGCCGACCGCCCGGGACGCGTCTGTCACCACGCCGCCCGAGCCACCGGCGCCACCGTCCTCGACATCACCCCCGCCGGCGTCACACCGAACTTCCACACGGTCGGCATCGCCGACGCCCACAACTACATCTGTGGTGCTGCGGCACACCTCCCTGCCGCTCATCGCCTTCACCCCCCGCGTCAAGGGCGACGCCAGGGTGACGTTCGTCGACCACCCAACCTCGCCGCCGCCCTCACCACCCTGACCGACGCCGAGACCTCACCGCCGAGCATCTGCAGATCGCCCTGTCACAGGTTGACCTGAGCGCCCTCAGCCCACCTGAACACGACCCGATCAACTACTGGAAACCGACCACAGTCGGCGAGCTGCTGTTCAGCTTCTGGGACTGAACACCAGTAGTCACAGGAACAACCAAATTCGTCTAGCCGGACGTGTCACGGATCAAGTGACAGCGATCCGTAATGCATCAAATGGAGCCCGACACCCGCAATAGCCTACTACGGACTCCCGCCAATCCTTCGGACGATGCTTGATATCCCCTCCGCAGCTGCTCTCAACGCATGGTCGAGAGCAGCAAGATATTCTTCTCGGTTTTGAGCATAAGAGTCGGAGGACACCTTTAACCACACATCCTGGTAAGCGTCCTCTAAGCCAAGGACCTCTTCGACAAGTTCTGCCCGCTGGTCGAATGAAAGACCAACCCTACCCTGCAAGAGCATACTTAGTTGAGCCCTATTCGAAACAACGTCCCCTACAAGACGAATATGCGCTAAACCAACCTTCTCACTTAGGAGGATCTCCGCAAGAACAGCATCGTGATGTTCCCGTTGACCAGGCAAAGCAACCCCTAGCCTAGAGTCCGTTTGAGCGCAATCATTCCTCGCGCTCCCTCCGGTATATCAACGCCACCACCTCGCAAAATTGACACGCAGTAGGTGACACAACTGTTGTGAATTCCATCATACGGACCGAGGTCCGCTCCAATTGAGCGTTGCTGGGCATGCATGGCCGCTTCCGCATCAGGAACATCGAAGGATCTCTCAATAACATTGGGACCGAGGGGCTCCGCTCGCGCGCCCGTCGTTGGAAGACCATTTGGACTTCCTCCCTCATCCCATCCGGGGATTACTTGCTCAGTCTCCAGCGACCTGCCGCCGACCTCTACCCGAATCGTGGCATGCTCCATATCGACGTCCCAGCGTACGGTTGCCTTACCACCGCAGTTGTGGACGAGGACCCCATCTGGCCCTCATGATCGGCAGGACAGGACCGGTCGGCCCGGCGCACGGTGGGCAGGCCGGGGACGGGGGCGAGGATGTGCCCGTGCGGGCGTGCGGCCGCGCCGGTGTCGGTGGCGTCACCGCTGTGACGCCGTGCTGGGTGTTCGCTGCTCGGAGCCGGGCTGCGGCAGTGTCACGGCGGGGCGGGTGCTGCGGTGTTCGTGTAGCGAGAGCAGGACGACCGAGCCCAGGACCAGGCCGAGGCCAACCCATTGACTGGGGCCGAGCCGGCCGTTGAGCAGGGTGATGCCGACGAGCGCGGCTGACAGCGGGAAGGCAAGCTCGGCCAGGGTCGCGCGGGAGGCGGGGGTGTTCTGCAGGGCGTGGTAGTACAGCAGCAGGGCCAGCAGGCCCGGCACGGCCGCGAGCACCACCAGCCGGGGCAGCAGCGCTGGCGGTACGGCGACCGACGTGCGTGTCGCCACCGCGAAGCCAGCGAGCGCGACCAGGCCGACGGCGAATCGCAACGTGGTGACGTGCAGAAAGGACAGCTCATGGCTGACCATTCGTCCCAGCACAGTTCCAGCGGCCCACAGCAGGGCCGCGCCGACCGCGAGCGCCGCCGCGCCCGCGCCACCGATGGTCACACCGAATGGATCAGGGAAGGCCAGCAGCCAGGCCCCGACCAACGCCGGCAGCGCGAACAAGGGAAACCGCCGGGTTACGCGCTCGCCGAGCAGGGCGGCAGCTAGCACCAGGGCAAGTACCGGCTGCAACTTTTGCAGGACCTGCGGCGTGATCGGATCACCTAGCCGGAATGCCGCGGTGAACAGTGTGGTAGCCAGCGCCGATGATCCCGCACCGATGACCAGCACACCCACCCTGGTGCGCCGACTACACCGGCCGAGGGAACGCAGCGCAGGGATCAACCAGGGCGAGACGAGAAGCACGAGGACGATGTGCTCGACGAGGACGACACTCAACACCGGCAGTTGCCGGGAAAGGGGTTCTCGCAGCAGGCTGGAGAAACCCCAGAAACTGGCGGCGACGGCGACGAGCCAGGTGCGGTCGCCACTATGACCGGTGGCAGGGTGGGACATCGCGCGCTCTTTCCACAAGTGTGCGGGCAACACGATGGCCCGCTGGACACATCAGTTTGTCGCCATCAGAGTTGGAGTGATCCACGAGCGGGTGACCGCTCCCACGCTTTCGATCTTCAACGAGGCCAGTTGTGCCACGGTGTCCACGACGCGGCGCAGCCCAGAGCCGGTCACCGACAGGTCGTGGAAGCCGGCGGCGGTGAACTTCCACCGCGAGCCGCAGCCCAGGAGTGCGCGAAGTGTAGAAGGGTGTGGCCAGGACGACGACCACCCAAGCGTTGGTCATGGCACGGTGACCCCATCGTGGTCGGCCGGCCGTAGACCTCGGAGTCGCCCCGTCAGATGTCGGTGATCCGGATCCCTGCATGCGCCTTGTACCGGCGGTTCACGCTGATGAGATTCGCGGTAAGTGCCTCGACCTGGTGTGCGTTGCGCAGCCGCCCCCCGTACACGCCTCGCACGCCCGGGATGCAGCTGGCCAGATCCCGCACCAGGTCGACCGCCTCCCGCACATCTGCCAACACCAGGACGTCAGTGTCGACCGAGGCGGTCTCCGGGTCGTCGAGTGTGACCGCGCTCACGTTGTGGAACGCGCCGACCACGATGCTGTCCGGCAGCAGCGCCTGCGCCTGTTGGGTCGCCGATCCCTCCTCAACCGGGAGCGCATAGGCTCCCTGCTTGTCGAAGCCGAGCGGGTTGACACAGTCGACCACCACCTTGCCAGCCAGGCTGGTCGCCAACCCTTTCAGCAGGTCCGCATGTCCCTCCCAGGGAACGGCGATCACCACGATGTCCCCGGCGTCGGCCGCACCGGTGTTGTCCATGCCGGACACGAGGCCGCCCGTCGCCCTGGCCAGCTCGGTGGCGGCGCCGGCGGCCCGCTCCGGGTCACGGCTGCCGATGACCACCGCCAGCCCGGCGGCCGCGAATCGGCGGGCCAGGCCCCGACCTTGCGGGCCCGTACCACCCAGGACCGCGATGGTCTTGCCGACAAGCGACTCGGGCAGGAGATCTGTCATGATGTCTTACTCCTTCTGGTCAGTCTGTAGTCAGCTTCGCTAACGGGACACGAGCTGGTTGACTCGACAATGCCGCCCATCACGTGCGCTTGCGGATCTCCTCGACGGCCTGCGGTACGATTTTGAACAAATCGCCGACCACGCCGAAGTCGGCCAGTTCGAAGATCGGCGCTTCGGCGTCCTTGTTGACCGCGACGATGGTCTTGGAGGTCTGCATCCCGGCCCGGTGCTGGATCGCCCCGGAGATACCCAGGGCGATGTACAGCTGGGGGGAGACCGTCTTGCCGGTCTGCCCGACCTGGAACTGGTGCGGGTAGAAGCCCGAGTCCACCGCTGCCCGGGACGCGCCCACCGCACCGCCGAGCAGGTCGGCCAGTTCCTCGACGAGCTTGAAGTTGTCCGCGTTACCGACACCACGACCACCGGACACGACGACGGAGGCTTCGGTCAGCTCCGGGCGTGAGCTCTTTTGCTCGGCGACCCGCTGCACCACCCGGGCCAGCTTGTCCGTGTCGCTGACGGTAACGGTGAGCTGCTCCACCTCGGGGCTGGCCGGAGCCGGGGTCGGGGACAGCGAGTTCGGGCGGACGGTAACCAGCGGCAGGCCACGAGTGACCTTCGACTTCACGATGGTGGAACCGGCGAACACCGCCTGGGTCGCGGTGCCGTCTGCGGCCAGGTCGGTCGCGTCGGTCAGGATGCCGTTGTGCAGCTTCACCGCCAGGCGGGCGGCGATTTCCTTGCCCTCCTGCGACGAGGCCAGCAGCACCGCACCCGGGCGCACCCGCTTGACCAGATCGGCCAGCACGGTGGCCTTCGGGGCCACCAGGTAGCCGTCGATCTCCTCTCCCTCCGCGGCATAAACCTTCGCCGCGCCGTACTCACCCAGCTTCGGGCTCAGCGCGTCTGCGGCGCCGGGACCGCCGAGCACGACCGCGGCGGGGGTGCCCAACTGCCGGGCGAGGGTGAGCATCTCCAGGGTGACCTTCTTGACGCCGAACTCACCGGTGGCGTCAACGACGACGAAAATCTCAGACATGACCCGCACCCCTCACACGAACTTCTCGGAAGCGAGGAACTCCACCAGCTTCACGCCGCCGTCGTCCTCATCGGTGACCTTCACGCCGGCCGACCGCAGCGGGCGCTTGGCGTGCTCCAACACCGTGCTGGTCGCCCCGTCGAAACCCACCTCAGCGGCGGCGATGCCCAGATCGGCCAGGGACAGGGTCTGCACCGGCTTCTTCTTCGCCGCCATGATCCCCTTGAACGACGGATACCGCGGCTCGTTGATCGTGTCCCACACCGACACCATTGCCGGCGTCGAGGCGGTGACCACCTCATAGCCCTCCTCGGTCTGCCGCTCGACGGTCAGCGTCGACCCGTCGACGGTGAGCTTCCGCGCACCGGTCAGGGCGGCCACACCCAGCCGCTCGGCGATCATGTGTGGGATCACCTGCACCCGCCCGTCCGTCGACTCCGCACCACAGATGATCAGATCCGCGCCCAGCTGGCCGAGAGCGGCGGCGAGGACCTTTGACGTCGCTACTGCGCACGAGCCGTGCAGGGCGTCGTCCATCACATGCACCGCCTTGTCCGGGCCCATCGACAACGCCTTACGGATCGACTCGGACGCCCGATCCGGACCCATCGTCAGGACCGTGACCTCACCGCCGACCGATTCCTTGACCTTCAACGCCTCCTCGATGGCATACTCATCCATTTCATTGATCACGTTGTCCGTCGAACCACGGTCGACAGTGTTGTCGTCAGCACGCAGGCTGCGGTCCGCCCCCGAATCAGGCACCTGTTTGACGAGTACGACGATATTCATCGCGCTTCAACGACCTCCCACTACGTAATCTGCCGGCCGAGCCAGCTCCATAACTTTCTGGACGTTCATAGGATGCCGTCCCTTTCAGTCCCGCGACCGTCTGAAAGAGGCGGACAGGACCGGGCCAGGACGACGACGTCGGCCCAGGCCAAGCAGTCAGCGACACCAGGCCGGTGGCGGCTCCCCATGGACTTGATCTGGGCGGCGGCTGCCGCGGCACGCCGGTATCGCGGGATCCGATGGCCACGCGGAGGCCGGCGGCGTCCAGCGCTGGGCCAGATGCCGCCGATCATCCCGGCGCTGGGTTGGTTTCTATGTCCCGGCGGGGTATCAATCTCGGTCATGCTGGTTCCCTTCGTGGCGGGCGGGGTTATCAGTCGACGTCGGCCGGCCAGACGACCCGACGGTTCTGACGCGCCTGGGCGACCATTTCGCCCATTGAGGTGTATAGAGAGGTGTCCTCCATGCAGAAGTCGTCGCGGGCCCAGACCGTGGACGACACCACGAGGTACCACCCGTCGCGAGGAGCGGGCGGCTGCGGCCGAAGGTGAAGCGTGAAGTCGATGGTGGGAACGAACGCCGGCACGCGCGGGCTGAGGAAGAGCCCGGGCGGTACCGCGTCGATAAGTACCGCCGCGCGGCCGAGTGCGTCGAGCGTGGCCACCGGACGAGCCGGCTCGTTCAGCCTCATCCAGGCGCGCGTGGCCCTCCCGGCGCCCGTGTCGGGAATCAGCCGTAGCTCGAGCAGTCGGCTCCACGGCTGGTCGCGGTACGGCGGGTCGTACCTGGGGGTCTGCTCCGGCGTGAGTATGCCGGCCAGGTCGATCGGCGCGCTGGGGATCTCGGCGCCCCGGACGCGGGCCAGCTTCGCTACGGCGCGGGCCCGGGGGCGGCCCTGGAGCAGCGAGACCTCAACGCACGCGGTCCGTCCGCCCTGGTGCCGGGGCGAGACGAGCAGATCCGCATCCCCGAGGCCCACTGAGCCGCTGAACTCGACCGCCAGGGACAGCACCTCGAACCCCGGGATGCACTGAGCGGCCTCACCGAGCGCGGCGATCACGCGACCGCCGAAGACGCCGTCGAAGCCGCGCCATTCCTCGACGAAGTGCGCGCGGTCAGCCACGAGCCACCGGTTCCCGCACCATGATGTCACCCGAGGGAGGTTCGCCCGGCCAGTCGGCGGCCGCGCGGGCCCAGCGCGTGCCAGCGAGATCGAATGCCTCCGCTCCCTCGGGCCAGTCGTCGACCGTGGTGATCCGCCAGCGGGCCTCCGACGTCAGCAACACCTCGCCGCGCAGGCCGGAGCGAACATCGACGGAGATGATCGGTTCAGCGGCGGTCGGGCCAATCTCCTCCGGAGTCCGGAAGATCGCCGGACCGCCGAACCACGCCAGCGCTGTGCACCCCTGCGGCGCCTGCATTCTGGTTCGCAGGAACCGCGCCGGGACGTGTGTCAGCTCACCTGGGCCGTGGACCTCTCCCTCGAACTCGAGGTGGCCGTCGAGCACGAAGAACTCCTCGGCGGCCAGGTAGCCACCGGGGGTGTCGCGGACGAAGCCGGCGGGAAACCGGGCCAGGATCGTGAAGGTGTCACCGTCTGACTCCAGTGGCACGAGATCCAGCCCGAGCTCGGCCCCCGGCATCGGGACCCTGCGCCAGGTGATGCTGTCAGCGGTGAGGTCGATCGCGCGTGGCCGGGGCATCAGGGCTCCGCGCGAGCCGCGAGGGCCAGGATCTTGTGCGCGTTCCTGAGCACGGCACCGTCCACGAGGCGCCCCTGGTCGTCGAGCAGCACACCGCTCCCCTCGGCCTCTGCCGCCTCCAGCCGGCTGATCACCGTTCGAGCCTCCTCGGCTTCCTCTCGACTGGGGGTGAACACTTCGTGCACCACGGGGACCTGAGCCGGGTGGATGCATGCGCGGCCGAGGAAGCCTTGGCGACGCACCCGGCGGGTGGACTCGGCGAACGCTTTGGCGTCCTTGGTGATCCGCGAGACGGGACCCACCGGTGGGTTGATGCCTGCAGCTGCGCTGGCCAGCACCACCATCATGCGGATGCCGGCAAGCTCGGCCTCGTCCTGGCCGGGTTCGAGTCCGGTGTCACCGGCCAGGTCCACCTCACCGATCTGCAGCTGGTGCACACGTGGTCCTGCGGCGATCGCCGCCACCTGCAGCACCGCGGCCGCCGACTCGACCAGCGGCATCAGCACGCTGTCGTGGTCACCGAGCGACGCGAGCTGGTCGGCCACTTCGCGGACGTCCTGCGCGGACTCCACCTTGGCGAGGGCCAGTCCGCGCAGGGCGGGGATGCCCGCCAGCGCGGCCACGTCGCCGGACCGCCGGTTCCCGCCGTTGATCCGGACCCACAGCTCGGTGCGGAGGTCGGTCGGCTGCGCGCGCAGCCAGTCCTGTACCGCGGCGAGGGCAGGGTCCTTCTCGGCGACCGGTACGGCGTCCTCGAGGTCGACGATCAGTGCGTCCGCGCCACGGTCGAGCGCTTTGTCGAGCTTTTCTGGGGCGTTACCCGGGACGTAGAGGTAGGTGCGTGGGAGGTCGATGACGCTCATCCCACCACCGTCTCTCCGCTGATCAGCGACTTGGCCACAACCATCCGCAAGATGTCGTTGGTGCCCTCGCCGATGCTCATCAGCATGGCATCGCGGTAGAGGCGTTCCACCTCGAACTCCGTGGAGTAGCCGTACCCGCCGTGCACCTTCATGGAGTCGATCGCCGCCTCGAGGGCCACCTCGGAGCAGAAGATCTTCGCCATGCCGGTCGGGCCGTCCGCGCGCCCCTGCCGGACGGCGTCGGCGGCCCAGTAGGCCATCAGGCGGGCGGCCTGTACCTGGGTGCCGAGCTGCCCGAGCTTGAGCTGGATGGCCTGGAAGTCCGAGATCGGCCGGCCGAACGCCTTGCGCTGCTGGGCGTAGGCGAGGGCCTCGTCATGGGCACGCTGGGCGATCCCAACCGAGCGGGCCGCGATGTTCACCCGGCCCCACTCGAGGGCCGACAGCACCTGCTGCATGCCCTTGCCTTCGACGCCTCCGACCAACTGGTCACGGTGCACCCGTACGTCCTGCAGTGAGATTTCGCAGGATTCGGTGCCCTTGTAGCCGAGCTTCGGGATGTCCTTGGTGACCTCGTACCCCGGGGTGTCCGCCTCGATCAGCAGAACGCTCATCCCCTTGTGCGCGGGCGACGCGCTCGGGTCGGTCTTGACCAGCACGGGCAACGGGTCGGCGTACCGGGCGTTGGTGATCCACATCTTGGAGCCGTTGACGACATAGTGGTCGCCGTCGAGCCGGGCAGTCGTGCGAATTCCCTGCAGGTCGGTGCCGGCGTCGGGCTCCGTCAGCCCGATACCGGTACGCCGCACACCGGTCGCCAGCTCGGGCAGGTACTTCTGCTTTTGCTCCTCCGTGCCGTGCATGGCGATCAATCGGCAGGCCAGCGAGTGGCTACCGAGGATGCCGGCGATACCCATCCAGCCGCGGGCGATCTCCTCGAAGACGAGAGCGAAGGAGACCGGGTCGAGGTCGAGGCCGCCGTACTCCTCGGGCACGGTGATGCCGAACAGGCCCATGTCGGCCATGCCCTTGACGATCTCCGTCGGGTATCGGCCGGACTGCTCCCACTCCCGCGCGACGGGGACGACCTCCCGGTCCACGAACTGGCGCAGGAGCGCGCGGAATTCGCGCTGTTCCTCGTTGAGCTTGAAGTCCACGTGCAATGCCTCTCTGTGCTGGCAAGGGGGTCGGCGTGGCGCCGGCTAGCGGGGAGCGGGTACGAAGACCGGCAGCGCTCGCCCGTCGTCGAGGTCGACCCAGTCCACGGCGACGCGGTCACCGATGCGCCAGGCATCGGGCTCGGCGTTTTCGAGCCGGGTCAGGCAGATGACGCCTTCGTCGAGGCGGACCCGGGCGATGACGTAGGGGACGTCCGTGTCGGGGACCGGCGAGCGGTACACGACCGTGAACGAATCGACGACCCCGGTGCCGGCGGCGGTGTCGAACCGGAGCGTGTCGGTGCGCCCGCAGTGGATACACAACGAACGCGGAGGGTGCTGCACGCCGGAACACTCCGCGCACCGCTGCACCGCGAGTCGGTGCTCGCGGGTCGCGTCCCACCAGCCGGCCGTGACGACGTCGGCCGGGGGCACGGATGGCGCCTTCATCGGTCGACCCCCAAGATCACAGTCGCGTGCGTGGACAGAATCCCGCCGGTGCCGTGCGCCAGCGCGGTGCGTGCGCCGGCCACCTGGCGGGGCCCGCATTCGCCGCGCAGCTGACGAACGGCCTCGACGAGCAGCAGCACCCCGTACTGACCGGGGTGGCAGTAGGACAGGCCGCCGCCGTTGGTGTTCAGCGGCAACTGCCCGCCGGGGCGGATCCGGCCGTCCTGGATGAAGTCCAGCGCCTCGCCCCGACCGCAGACCCCGAGCGCCTCGAGCGTCAACGCCACCGTGATCGTGAACGAGTCGTAGACCTCGATGACGTCGATGTCGGAGATCGAAAGGCCGGCACGAGCCAGGGCGTCGGCCGAGGAACCCACCGCCCCCGTCAGCGTCAGGTTGTCCACGGCGGTCATCGAGGTATTGGTGGTCCGCTCGCCGTAACCGAGCACCTCGACCGGCGTTTTGCGCAGGTCGCGGGCCCGCTCGCTGGAGGTGAGCACCACGGCCCCGCCTCCGTCGGTCACCAGGCAGCAGTCCGCGGTGGTGAGCGGGCTGGAGATCATCGGGGCCGCGAGCACGTCCTCGACCGTCAGCGGGCCGGCGCCGTACCGGAAGGCCTTCGGGTTGAGCAGCGCCCACTCCCGGGCCGCCACGGCGATCTCGGCCAACTGCTCGCGCGTGGCGCCGAATTCGTGCAGGTACCGCTGCGCCGCCATCGCGTAGTAGGACAGCGGATACAGCGGGGCGTACGGCGTCTCGAACTGCGCCTCGGGCGTGTGGGCCTCCACCACACCGCCGAGCGAGCGGGACCGCGCCGAGCGCTGGTTCGACGCGAAACTGACCAGCACGGTCTCGGCCTGCCCGGCCCGGATCGCCTGCGCCGCGCGGGCGACGTACATCTCGTACGCCGAGCCGCCGGCGAAGGTCGAGTCGGTCCACTTCGGCTGGATGCCCAGCCAGTCGGCGAGCTGGGTGGCGGAGAACCGGGAGATGCCGGTGGTGGCCAGCCCGTCGACGTCGCGCAGGGCGAGCCCGGCGTCGTCGAGGGCCCGGGTGATCGCCTGGGTCTGCAGGCCGAGGATGGGCTGGTCGGTCACCCCGAGGTCGGACTCGGCGGCGCCGACGATCGCGACACCGGTGCCGTTCATCGCGCCGCCTCCGCTCCGGGTCCGTCGGCCCGTCCGAGCAGGACGGTCGCCGAGGCCGGTGCCACCGCGGTGCGGGCTGCGGAGCCGACCACGACGACCCGCAGGTCGCACACGATCCGTTCGTAGCCGGCTTCGGTGACCGTGCCCTCGCAGCGCACGGTCTCGCCAGCGAAGACGAGGTTGCGGAAGGTGAAGTCGAGGCGGTGCACGAACGACTTCGGACCCAGCCAGTCCTGCAGCTGCTCGACCAGCAGCGCCCCGAAGACCTGACCGTCCACGATCGGCCCGGGGAGCTTCTTCTCCGCGACGTACTCGGGGTCGTAGTGGAGCCGGTGCCAGTCCCAGGTGGCGCCGGCGTAGGCGACCATGTCCGTGAGCCGAATGGTGCGCTCCAGGGGCGGCACGGCCTGCCCGACCGTGATGCTCATGACGACTTCTCCAGTGCCACGAAGATGAGGCTCTCCTCGTTCTCGGCGAGCAGCTCGCCGTCCTGGTTGGTGTAGCTGGCCTTGGACATGACGATGAGCATCGCGTGCCCCGAGCCGGTGACCTTCTCGGTCACGCCCTCGATACGCCAGGTGGCCGTCACCACGTCCTCCGGCCGGATCCGCCGGTGGAAGACGTACGAGTTGCCGCCCCGCACCTGCCGGGTCCCCGGGATGTCCAGGCCCCAGGTGTGGCCGGGGTATCCCTCGTGGTCCATCGGCAGGCCGGCGTACTGGTTGGTCTCGCACACCAGCGTCAACGGCAGGGTCACCCCCGGCAGGCCCTGCGCCCGCGCGTACTCGGCGTCGGAGTAGAGCGGATTGTCGTCACCGATGGCCAGGCCGAAGTAGCGGCCGGCGGCGGCGCCGAACGGCTCGGGCGCGGTGTAGACCCTGGTCCGCCCCGCCAGCGCGCGGACCTCGTCAGTGAGCAGGCTCATGCCCGCGCCTCGGTCTCGGCCGGGTACAGCGCCGTCGGGAAGACCTCCAGCAGGAACTCCGGACGCAGCAGCCCCTTGCAGAGCGCCCCGGTGGACGCCGGCCACGGCGGGCTGAGCAGCCGCTCGCGCACGGGGGCCACCGCCCGGTAGTCCGGCAGCGCCGACTCCACGCAGTACTCCGTGGTCTCCAGCAGGTCCGCCGGGCCGAGCCCGGCGTGCTTCAGCAGCGTCAGGATCGAGCCGTACGTCACCTCGGCCTGGGCGCCGATGTTCCCCGGGTGCAGGGCCTCCTGGGTCACCATGTCGAGCGCGGCGAAGCCGGACATGAACAGCATCCGGCCGGCCTTGATCCCCGGCGAGTAGGTCAGCGTGTCGTAGCGCTTCCAGCCCGGGTTCACCAGCTCCAGGGGGTGCCGGGAGGCGGTGACGTCGATGGCGACCAGCTGCTCGGGCAGGTGCAGCCGGCTCATCAGGATGCCGCCCGCGCCCGGGTACACGCCGGCCCCGCCGAGCCGTTCCTTGCGGATCCGGTGGGTCTTGCGGTAGACCTCGCGGGTCTCGGGGGTCGAGTAGTCGTAGGTGGTGACGGCGTTGTCCAACGACAGCCCGGCCTGCTCGAGGAGCTGGCCCGCCCGGTCGAGGCAGTAGGCGTACTGGCCGACGAAGTCGCCGGGGTGGATGACGTCGCCGTTCTCGTCGATCGGCACGATCGTGGGCAGGTAGACGACGCCGTCGTAGCCCTCGGTCACCGGAAAGCTCCGCCAGGTGCCGGCCTCGCGCGCCTCGCTTGCGATCCGCAACTGCTTGCCGCCACCGCCGACCGCGTGCAGCTCGACCTCGAGGAACGCGGTACGCCGGACCAGGCGCTCCACGACGACCGTGCGGACGGTGGGCGTGTGCTCACCGAAGAGCTCCCGACGCACCGCGGCGGCCGCCTCGTATTCGGGCAGGCCGGAGAGCGTGACGTTCTCGGTGATCCGGGTGACGTCCGCGATGCGGAGACCGGCGCCCTCGAGGATGGTGAGCACCTTCTGGTAGGCGGTCCGGGCCTGCTCCTCCATGCTGCCCTTGACCACCATCTTGCCGACCGCCGCGTCGTGCGCCGCCGCGGTGTGGCCGGAGGTCCAGGCCACGTCCCCCTCCGCCAGGCCGAGGCAGAAGGTGAAGCCCTCGTAGGGGAACCACGGGAAGGATGCAGGCTTGATGGCGTGCAATGTCATGGGCGTTCCTTCGCAGAGCTGGGCAGGAGGCGGGCCAGGGCGTCGAGCAAAGGGGCCAGGTCGGGGTGCTGGTCGAGCTCCCGTACCGCGTCGAACAGGGGCGTGGCATCCCGGCCGGCCAGCCCCGTCGCCTTGGCGATCAGGCCTTCGTCGGTGAGCGGGTTGTCGGGTCCGCCCGCGCTGCGGGGCACCGACCCGTGGATATTGGCGCCGTCGCGCAGGACGACCCGCACCGCGCCGGGGGCGTCGGCGGCGACGCCGTCGCTCGGGGTGATCTCGACGTGGACCCGGCCCGCGAGCTCGGCGACCTCCGGACGGCGGATGGAGTCCGGCTCGAAGGTGTCCAGCCCGAGCCGGCCGTCGACGACCAGCGCCGCCACGCTCCACGGCAGCGAGAACTTGGCGGCGTAGTCGCTCGCCGGGCGGGTCAGGTCGCGGCTGGTGTCGCAGACCACCGAAGCCGAATCCGGGTGCACGCGGGCCACGATGTGGTCAACGTCGCCGGGCCGGAACGGCCGCGTCGCCAGCGCCGCCGCGGTCGCGTCGAGCGTGGCGTGGGACAACTGGCAGGCCGGGTACGGCTTGATCCCGATGCGGGTGGTCTCCCACCGCTGCCCCAGGTCGCGCACGATTGAGGCCCGGTCGGCGTGCCCCTCCGCGAGCGCGTCGTAGATGCCGTACGGACCATCGAACACCGTTTCGGGTCCGGTCGCCCCGGCGGCGGCAAGCCGGGCGGCGAGGATGCCGGCGTGCGAGGCGAAGCCGGGGTGCAGCTGCTTGGTGGAGGCGCCGGTGCCCAGGAAGGCGAGCAGCCCGCCCGCCTGGCTGCCGGCGATGCCGAGCGCGTGGGTGGTGCGCTCGGCATCCAGCCCGGACAGGCGCGCCGCCACCAGGGCCGACGAGAAGACGCCGGCCACCATCGTCGCGTGCAGACCGCGGGCGTGGAACCCGTGTGGTACCGCGGCCGCGATCCGGCAGGCGGCCTCATACCCGACGATCGCCGCGTCGAGCACCGCCGGGCCCGACGCGGCGGTCTGCTCGCCAACGGCCAGGGCGGCCGGCAGCACCACCGCGGTGGCGTGGATGAGGCCGCCGGCGTGGGTGTCGTCGAAGTCGAGGGCGTGCACGAGCGACCCGTTCGCGAGGGCCGCCGCGGGCGCGGAGACCCGCGGCCCGCGGCCCAGGATCGTCGCCTCCCGCGGGCCGCCCAGCTCCGCGGCCACGGTGGCCGCCGCCGAGACCGCGCCGGTGCGCACCGCGCCGACCGCGTTGGCCAGCCCGTCGAACAGGTGCCGCTGCGCCGCCCGGCGAACCTCCGCCGGGAACGCCCGGACCGAGAGTCCCCATTCGGCCAGCGTTGAGGCGATCATCGGGAGCCGGTCTCCGGGCCGGGGGCGTCGGACTGGCCGGTCGCCGGTTCGGCGCCGAACGCGCCGTCGCGGCGCAGCTCGGCGATCTTCCCGTCGTCGAGGCCGGCGATGTCGCGCAACACCTCGTCGAAGTGCTCGTTGCGCAGCGGCGCCCGGCGGTACTGCGGGAGCTCCGCCCCGACGCGCACCGGCGAGGCGACCTGCTGGACGGTGCCGAACCGCGGGTGCTCGGTCGTCACGACCAGGTTGCGGGCGAGGGTGTGCGCCTCCTTGAGCGCCGCCGGCACGTCGTTGATCGGGCCGCAGGGGATACTCGCGGGGTAGAGCACCGACAGCCACTCGTCGACCGTGCGCCGCCGGAAGATGTCCTCCAGCTTGGCCAGCAGCTCCTCACGGTGCTGCTGACGCCCGGAGAAGTTGGCGTACGGCGACCCGTGCGCCGCCCACTCGGGGTGGCCGATCACCTCCGCTAGGCGGGCCCAGAACTTCTCCTTCGCGCAGCCGACCACGAGCCAGCCGTCGCTGGCCTGGAACGCCTGGAACGGCACCAGCGAGGGGTGCGCCGAGTGGCGGGTCCTGGCCGGCTGGTAGCCGGCGTTGAGGTGCCACGCCGCGGGGTAGGTCAACATCGCGATCGCGGTGTCGTAGAGGCTCACGTCGCAGTCCATGCCCACGCCGTCCCGCCGCGCCGCGTGCAGCCCCGCCAGCAGGGCGATCGCCGCGACGTAGCCACCGGAGAAGTCGACCAGGGACAGGCCCGACTTGGTCGGCGGACCGTCCGGCTCACCGGTGAGGTCCATCCAGCCGGCCAGGCCCTGCAGCACGTAGTCGTAGCCGGGCTCGTTCTTCCGCGGCCCGGTCATGCCGAACCCGGTCAGCGAGCAGCAGACGATCGCCGGGTTGAGGTGCTTGAGCTGGTCGTAGGTGATGCCGATCTTCTCCGGCACGTCCCCGCGCAGGTTGGAGTAGACGGCGTCGGAGACCTTCACCAGTTCCTCGAAGACCTCGCGGCCGGCTCGCGTGGTCAGGTCGAGAGAGATGCTCTTCTTGTTGCGGTTGAAGGTCTCGAAGAAGAGCGAGTCCTCGCCCTCGGCGTACGGCGGAACGTAGCGGCCGACGTCTCCGCCGACCCGGGGATCCTCGATCTTGACGACCTCCGCCCCGAGATCGGCCAGGTGCACGCTGCCGAAGGGGCCGGCCCCGTACTGCTCGAGCGAGATGATCCGCACGTCCTCCAGCGGTCTCATGCCTTGCCTCCGGTCAGTTCTGCGATCAAGGCCAGAATCTCGTTCTGCGCCACGCGCACGTCCTCGGCGCCGATGCCGTGGGTGGGCGGGCTGAGCTTCACCGAGTCGGCCTTCCCCTCGTACGCGGCGATCCGCGCGGCCACGTGGTCGCGGTCGCCGGCGAGGGTGAGCGCGTCGACCATCTCGTCGCTGACCTGGTCGGCCAGGTAGTCCGCGCCCTGACCGGCGCGGAACGCGTCGATCACCGCCTGCTGCTGCTCGCTCAGCCCGTGGAAGTCGAAGAAGTCGGCGTAGGTGCGCACGCTGGCGTAGAAGCCGACCAGGCCCGCCACCCTCCAGCGTGCCTGCACGGGATCGGGGTCCACCGAGCAGCAGGCCGAGACGACGACGTCAACGTCGGGGCGCGTCTTGCCCTCGGTGCGGGCGATCCCGGCCTCCAACTCGGGCAGGACCCGCTCGACGAGGTAGCGCGGCGAGCAGAGCTCGTGGCTGATCCAGCCGTCGCCGATTTGGCCGGTCAGCCGCGTCATTGCCGGCCCCATCGCGGCGAGGTAGACCGGGATCTGCTGCCGCAGGACCGGGAACGGCCGCTCGTAGCCGCGGATGTGCATCGGCTCGTACTCGCCGTCGAGGGCGATCTGCTCGCCGGAGGTGCAGGTCCGCCAGAAGTGCCGGATGTTGCGGACCGTCTCCCGCATGTGCGGCACCGGCTTGCCGAAGCGTGCGTTGTGCCACTGCTCGTTGAGTCGCTGCACACCTGACCCCAGCCCGAGCACGAAACGTCCGTCCGACAGTTCGTCGATATCCAACGCCTCAAGGGCGGTGATCATCGGGCTGCGGGTGAACGCCAGGGCGATCGAGGTACCGATCTTCGCGCGGCTGGTGCCCTGCGCCAGCGCCGCCGCGGTGATCGTGGCGCTGCGGTGCAGCTCCGAGACCCACAGGACCTCGGCGCCGGCCTCTTCCGCGCGCCGCCCCGCGTTGACGAACTCCTCGAGGGTTTCGCCCCAGGGCTGGTAGGTGATGCGCATCCGACTCACTCCTGGTCCAGCGTCAGCGGTGCCTTGCCCTCGGGGAAGATTCCTTCGATCTGCTCGGCCCCCCGCTTGTAGACGTAGAACGTCCGTTTGAACGAGCAGACCTCGTCGCCGTGCTGGTTCAGTGTGCGGGTGCGAACGGTGACGATGCCGGCGTGCGGGCGACTGCCCGACTCCCGCTTTTCCAGCACGAGCGACTCGCTGAACAACGTGTCGCCGGCGAAGACCGGGTGGGTCATCCGGATCTCGTCCCAGCCGAGGTTGGCGAAGGCGTTCTGGGTGATGTCCGTGACGCTCTGGCCGACCGCAATCGCCACGGTCAGCGTGGAGACCACCAGTGGTTTCTTGAACTCCGACTGCGACGCGTAGAGGGAGTTGAAGTGCATCTGGTTGGTGTTCATGGTCAACAGCGAGAACCAGATGTTGTCGTTCTCGGTGACTGTGCGGCCCAGCGGGTGCTTGTAGACGTCACCCAACTCGAAGTCCTCGTAGAAGCGACCCGTCCACCCCGGCTTGACTGTCATACCGCGCCTCTCAAGCGATCATCCCGTAGGCCCGAGGTTAAACCTCAGACGTTTGAATGTCAACCACCGGGAAGGCGCTCCACGCGGTCCGTCTAAGCAGTTCAGAGCAGCAATGAGCGCCCGCTGAGCAATCCGTACGCGAGGTCTCGTTGCTATATGTCAGACATTTCGGCAAGCCTAATCGCTGTACGCTTCGCGCAGGGCAATCAGGTGCTTCAGCATCTCGGCCGCCGCCGCCTCACCGTCACCGTTCTCGATCGCGGCGAGGATCGCCTCGTGCTCGTGGTCCACGCCGGCCCAGAACTCGTCGGGGACGTTCGGCGAGAGGAACTTCGCTTGGAGCACTCGGAAGACTGGCTCGGTCATCATGCTCAACAGGCGGTTGCCCGCGGCCTCGACGATGATGGCGTGAAAGTTGCGGTGCTCGCGGAACCGGCCCCCGCGGCCCCGGGTAAGCATCTCCCGCTCGATCGCCTCGCGCAGCGCCTTGAGATGGTCGTCCCCGCGGCGCAGCGCGGCCAGCCGCGCCGCGGGCACCTCCAGCACCTCGCGCGCCTCGAGCATCTCGCCGACGGTGACCGAGGCGCTACCGGACATCAGCCCGATGCTGGTTTCGAGATAGTCGCTGACCTGCTCGAAGTTCACCGTGCTCACGAAGGTCCCGCCGGTGGTACCCCGCGTCGTGCGGATGAGGTCCCGCGAGGCCAGGACCCGCAGTGCCTCCCGCACCGTGCTCCGGCTGACGCCGAACGTCGCGGCGAGCTCCGCCTCGGACGGCAATCGGTCCCCTGCGGAGAGGGAGCCCGTGAGGATCAGCTCCCGCAGTTGGTCGGCCACCTGCTGGTAGGCGGTCCGCACCCTGCTCACCGGCAGGTTGCCGGAGCCGCCCCGGGCGCCCTGGATCTCTTTCAGGGGATTACCGGTCATGGCTGACCCTTCTCCTTCGCCGTTGACGCCCGTGTTCCGGCGCGGGCGAGGTACTCGTCGCGTAGCTGCCGCTTAAGAATCTTGCCGCCCGCGTTGCGGGGGAGGTTGTCGATTACATGCCACTCGCGCGGAACCTTGTATCGCGCCACGCTGGCCCGCACGTGCGTCTCCAGGGAGCCGAGGTCCACCTCGCGTCCCCCGGCGGGCACCACGAACGCCGCGATCCGCTCGCCGTACGTCTCGTCCGGCACACCGATGACGGCGACCTCGTTGACGTCGTGGTGTCGGACGACCACCTCTTCGATCTCCCGCGGGAAGATATTCACGCCGCCGGCGATGATCATATCCTTCTTGCGGTCCACAATGGAGATAAAGCCCTCGTCGTCACGCACCGCGATGTCACCCACCGTGACGAAGCCGTCCGTGGTGGTCGCCTGCCGGGTGGCGGCCTCGTCGCCAAGGTAGCCGGCCATGAGCATCGGCGAGCGCGCGAACAACTCACCGGGCACGCCGGGCGGGACCTCTCGGCCCTCGTCGTCGAGCAACCGCACGTCGTTCATGAACCACGGATGCCCCACGCTGCCAGCCTTGCGCATCGAATCCTCCGGCCTGAGGTTCGTCACGATCGAGCACTCCGTCGAACCGTACAGTTCGTGGACCCCGACCCCAGGGAAGGCTTCGTGCACCCACTCCTTCAGCTCGACCGGCAGCGCGGCCGCGTTGAAGTAGAGGGTCCGCAGGGCGGACAGATCGTAGGCCCCGGCGGGCTCCGCGACCAGCCGCCGGATCTGCTGAGCGTGCGTGGGGACCAGGAACACCGTGCTGGTGCGGGACCGTTCGAGCATACGCAGGAACTCCTCCGGGTCCCACTTGCGCAGCACCCACGTCTCTCCACCCAACTGCGGGCCGGCGTAGCCGAACGAGAAGCCTGCGCCGTGGTACAGGGGCGCCACGGCCGTGGTCACCCGCGAGGGTCCCAGCCCGTACTCGATCGCGGCGCCGTACGCCGTCAGCACCCGCCCACGGTGGGTCAGCACGACCCCCTTGGGCACGCCCGTCGTGCCGGACGTGTAGGTGATGCAAAAGGTGTCCCGCTCGCCCACGGCCACCCGCGGGTCACGGGCGGCAGCCCGATCGAGGAACGCCTCGTAGTCGCGCCCGACCTGGCCGTCGAAGCTGAGCACGAGGTCCAGTCCATCCACGATCGACTCGGCGTTGCCGTGCAGCGCGGAGTCCATGATCAGGACCCGCGCTCCCGAGTGCCCGACGATGTACTCGTTGTCCGCGGCGGCGTTCTTCGAGTTCAACGGCACCATCGGTAGGCCGGCCTTGGCCAACCCCGTGGCGACCTCGAAATACTCCATGCGATTCGCCGACAGCACGGCGACGGCGTCGCCCGGGCGCAGGCCCGAGGCGAGCAGGCCGGCGGCCAGCCGGCTGGATCGCTCGTGCAGCCCCGCGAATGTGAGGCTACGGTCGCCGTCCACGACGGCGACGCGGTTCGGAGCGGACCGGGCGAACTCCCGGACGCCGTTTGCCATGTTCAGTTCGGTGCCCACCAGTTACCGTTCCTTCACCGGGTCAGCCATCAACATCACCGCCGTCGCCTCGGCCACCGCCGCCCCCGCTCCGTCGACGACCTGCCAGGCGAACTCCTGGATCGCCTTGCCGCTGCGGGTGTGCCGCACCGGCCCGGGGGTGAGCCGAACGCGAAGCCACGCACCGGCACGCACCATCGAGTGGAACACCACCGACCGCAGCTCGAGCAGGGCGATGGCGCGGTCGAGAATCCCCGACTGCTCGACGAGACCGCCGGCCAGCAGCAGCACGCCCTGGCCCGGCAGCGGCGCGTCAACGCCTTCGGCGCGCTGCCCGGGCGTCGGGTTGAACAGCGGATGCGTGTATCCGCCGCTCGACACGATCGTCCTGATCAGCTCGTCGGTGATCTCGACGCCCGGGGTCTCAACGTAGCTGCCGGACATCGGCACCCCCCCAGTGCGGATCGCGCCGCTCGACGTACGCACGAAAACCCTCGTCGGCGTCCGCCGTGCTGACCTGCATCTTCTCGAAGAGCTCACGCTCGTAGCGCAGCCCCTCCTCGAGGGTTAGGTTCTGCGCCGCCCCGACCGCCAGCTTGGTCACCGCGATGGCCGGGCGCGACCGCCCCCGCACCGCGGCCACCAAGCGCTCGACCTCGTCGTCCAGCCGTTCGCTGGGAACAGCCGAGAACGCCAGTCCCCACTCGACCATGGTGGGACCGTCCAGCCACAACGAGGTCAGCAGGAGCGCCTTGGCCTTCTGGTCGCCGAGCTTGCGCGCTGCCCGCTGACTGGCGCCCGCCCCCGGTGGGACGCCGAACTGCAGGTGGATGTCGCCCACGCGCGCGTTCTCGGCGGCGACCACAAGGTCGCAGGCGAGCAGCAGCTCGAAGCCGCCGGCGCGGGCCAGACCGTTCACCCGCGCGATCACCGGCACCGGAAGCAGCTCGATCCGGCGCAGCAGGGCGTGCAGCCGGTCGAGGAACGGCAGGAACACCCCGTGCACGTCGGCGAAGCAGGACTCCAGAAAGGTGATGTCCATGCCGACGCTGAACGCCTTCTCGCCGGCGCCGGTGACCACCACCGCCCGCAGGTCCTCGTCCGCCTCCGCCGCGTCCAGCGCCCGCTCGAAGTCGTTCAGGGTCGACGGGATCAGGCTGTTCATCGTGGCCCCGCCATCGAGCAGGAGATACATCACCTGGTTCTCCGTGCGTACGCGCACCGCGGTCATCGCGCCGCCACATCCCGGAGAAACTCGGCGATCTGGTGGGCGTACTCCGCCGGCGCCCGCAGGTGGGGTTGGCCGGGCAGCCCCGGCAGCGTCACCAGGCGCGCCTGCTTCGCCAGTTCCAGGGCCACCGGGTCCTTGTCGGCCAGCAGGTCGAACTCGGCGTCGAGCAGCAACACCGGGATGTCGAGGGCGGCCAACGGCAGGCCCGGGTCGTGGCGGAACGCCGCCTGGTATCCCCAGTCGTAGCGGTCGACGACACGCATCAGCTCGGTGACGGCGAGCTGCAACATGTCCGTGGTCAGCTTTGGCCAGATTCGGCGGTACCGCTCGACCGCCCACGCGAACTGGCGTCCCTCGACGTCGTACGGCGCCTGGGGCGTCCAGTTGGCCAGGAAGTCCGCGCGCTCCTCGGGCGTGAACAGGGCGACACCGGAGAGCACCACCGCCCGGGCCCCGCGGTCGAACACGTGGGCGGCCTCGATGGCCAGCGAGGCGCCGGTGTGCACGCCGCCGAAGACGACATCCGCCATGCCCAGCGCGGACGCCGCCCGGGCCAGCACCGCGGCGTACTCGGGAATCTCGAAGCCGTTACGCGGGGGCGGGTCCGAGGCGCCGTACCCCGGGGTGTCGAAGGCGACCACCCGTGCGTGCCTTCCCAGGATCGGCAGCACCTGCTGATAAACGCGGCTGGACAGCGGGGACTCGTGGAACAGCGCCACCCAGGGTCCGCTCGTGCCGGCGGTGAGGTAGTGCACCTGTCCCCAGTCGGACTCGACGTAGCCGCCACGCACCCTCATCGCGGGCCTCCCACCTTCACCAGCAGTTCGGTCTCGCTCGCGACGGCTATCTGTGGTCCGACGGCGCCGACGGGGATGCGCACCAGGCTGGGCTGCGCCAGCGTCCGGCCGTCGACGACGATGGCGCCCGAGACGTTGATGATGAACCGCTCCCGATCCACCGTCTCCGGCCGGGCGACCCAGTCGGCCGCCGCGGAGCGCACGAGCACCGAGGCCGATCGGGTCTCCACATTGGCGCTGAGCACCTTGGACCGGAGCGGGCCGGACGCACCGAGCCGGGTGACCGAATCGTCGTGCGGGCGCCAGACCATGAACCGCGTCTCGGCGCGCCGGACGTAGCCGCGGGGGCCGACCGTCCCGACGTCGCGCGCCCGGGCCTGCCGCCCGGCCTCCTCGTCCGGGCGCACCACCCGGGAGACCCGGTCGCTGCCCTCGTCGGCGTCCTCGCCCTCCATCATCAGGATGGCTTCGAAACCGACCCGGGAGGCGGCCGAGTGCACCCAGCCGGGCGGCCGCCAGAAGTAGTCGCCGGCCACGAACCGCCCCTCGGCGGTGAGGTCCACCTCGCCGCCGACAAAGTAGGCCTCCTCCACGCTGTCGTGGTAGGCCTCGCTCAGGTCGCGGTAGCCGGCGTCGGTGCGGATGTGGTCGATGCGGCGCGAGGTCTCCGGATCAAGCCACAGGTTGCGCATGTGATAGCGGGACAACAGGTCGAGCGCGGCCTCCTGGCTGCTGCCGATGTTCTCCCGGAACGCCGGCTCCATGCTCTCCCAGACGGACCGCCCGTTGACCCACGGCAGGCTCGACCCGTCCACGACACTGACACTGGCACTCATGCGGGCTCCTGGTTCTCGACGGCGTCGCGCACGGTCTTATGGCCGGCGAACGCCTTGTAGGCGTGGGGTTCCCGGGGGTCGGGCGACAGCCGGGCGGAGAGCAGCGTCTGCGTGTACGGGTGCTCCGGCGCGTCGAACAGCTCCCGGGTCGGCTTCGTCTCGACGATCTCGCCCAGGTACATCACCGCGATGCGGTCGCTCACCCACTCGACCGTGTGCATGTCGTGCGAGACGAACAGGTACGCCATCGAGTACTCGCGCTGCAGCTCCGCGAGGAGGGCGAGGATCTGGGCACGGATCGACAGGTCCAGCGACGACGTCGGCTCGTCGAGCACGACGAACCGCGGCCGACTGATGATCGCGCGGGCGATGCCCACCCGCTGCTGCTGGCCGCCGGAGAGCTCACCGGGGAGCCGGTCGGCGAACGACTGCGGCAGACCGACGTGTTCGAGGGTGCTCAGCACCTGCCGGCGGATCTCCGTCGTGCCGAGCTGCGGCTGGTGGATCTGCAGCGGCTCGGCGACGATCGCCCCGATCGCCATCCGCGGGTTCAGCGACTCGAACGGCTCCTGGAACACGAGCTGCATGTCCGCGCGCTGCCGGCGCAGCGTGTTGGCGTCCATCGTCCCGAGGTCCTTGCCGTCGATGCGGACCGCGCCCGAGTCGACGTCGATCAGCCGCAGGGCGACCCGGCCCAGCGTCGACTTGCCGGAGCCGCTCTCGCCGATCACCGCCAGCGTCTCGCCCTCGTTGACGTGGAGGGAGACCCCCTTGAGGGCGTGGACCGGCTCGCCTCCGCGCTGGCGCGCGGGGAAGACCTTGTGCACATCTTCGATCTCAACGAGAGACATCGAGCTTCTCCCCTGGCTTCGGCACGGAGGCGATCAGGCGCTGCGTGTACGGGTGCTGCGGCTCGACCATCACGTCCATGACGGAACCGTGCTCGACCACCTGGCCGTCGTACATCACGACCACCCGCTGGCAGTACTGGGCGATGACGCCCAGGTCGTGGGTGACCAGCACCATCGACCGCCCCTCCTGGCGGACCAGCCCCGAGATCAGGTCGAGGATCTGGGCCTGCACCGTGGCGTCGAGCCCGGTCGTCGGCTCGTCGGCGATCAACAGCTGCGGCGACAGGGTGGTCGCCAGGGCGATCACGACCCGCTGGGCCATGCCGCCGGAGAGCTGGTGGGCGTAGCCGTCGAGCACCCGAGCAGGGTTGACGATGCCGACCCCGTCCAGCATCCGCAGCGCGATCTCCCCCGACTCCTTGCGGGAGACTTTGGTCTTGTGGGCCTTCTGTAGCTCGTAGAACTGCCGCTCGATCTTGTAGATCGGGTTGAGGGACCCGAAGGGGTTCTGCGCGACGAAGCCAATCTTGGCGCCGCGCACCTCGCGCATCCGCCGCACCGGCGTGGCGAGCAGGTCGCCGTAACCGGCGAGCTGCGCCTTGTCGGCGGTGACGGTGCTGTTGGCCGGAAGCAGCCGGAGCAGCCCCTTGATCGTGGTCGACTTGCCGCACCCGGACTCACCGACGATGCCGACGATCTCTCCCTTGTGCACGGTGAGGTCGACGCCCTTGACCGGGTGGACCAGGCCGTGGGGAGTCTTGATGCTGACGGCGAGGTTGCGCACCTCCAGCGCCAGCTCTTCGGACTGCGCGTTCATCGGTAGGTCCTTGCGGTGCGGTCGCCGATCGCGTCGGCGAGCTGGTTGAAGGCCAGGACACAGAGCACGACGGCCAGGCCGGCGAACCCGGCGATCCACCACTCGCCCGAACTCATGTTCCCGGCGCCGTCGCGGATCATCGAGCCCCACGAGGGGGTCGGCGGGCTCACGCCGATGCCCAGGAACGACAGCGAGGCGATCACCACGATGGCGTTGGCAACGGTCAGCGAGGTCTGCACCAGCACGATGCCCCAGACGTTCGGGAGCAGGTGCCGGAAGATGATCCGCCGGGGCGAGGCGCCCGTGGCGGTCGCGGCCTCGATGAACCGCGACTCGCGCAGCGAGAGCACCTCGCTACGCAGCAGCCGCATGAACCGGGGCACGTTGATCAGCGCGATCGCCACGACGACCATGTAGAGCTTGTTGCCCGACAGGGAGACCAGGGCGAGCGCGAGGATCAGCAGCGGGAAGGCCTGGAAGGCGTCCAGCCCCCGGACCAGCCGCTCGCTGCCCTTGCCCTTGCTGCTGGCGGCCAGACCGAGCAGGACGCCCACGACCAGCGACAGCACCGTGCCGGCCAAGGCGAGCGACAGGTCCACCCGCGCCGCGTAGATGACGCGGGAGAAGATGTCGCCGCCGGCGCCGTCGGTGCCGAACCAGTGCTCGCCGCCGGGCGACCGCAGGGTGGCCCCGCCGTCGATGCCCATCGGGTCGTACGGCAGGGGCGCGAAGAGGCTGGCCAGCAGCAGGACCAGGATGAACAGCACGCCGAGCGCCGCTCCCGGGTGCTGCCGGAGCATCCGGCGCATCTGGACGCCCCGCCGTGGTGCAAAGACGTCGTCATGCATGCTTGATCCTGGGGTCGAGGAGCCCGACGACGATGTCGAGCAGCGTGTACGTGATGAGCGTGATGGCGCCGGCGATGAGCACCATCCCTTGGACCACGGGGACGTCGAGCCGCAGGATGCCCTGCAGCGCCCAGGCCCCCAGGCCGTCCCAGGCGAAGACCCGTTCGACGATCGCCTCGCCGCCGAGCAGCGACGCGAAGATCACGCCGGCGTAGGTCACGATCGTGGTGCGGGACTCGACGAGCGCGTACCGCAGCACGGTCCGCTCCGGCAGGCCCATGGCCCGGGCGAAGAAGACCTGCTGGGAGTGGAGAGCCCGCCCCAGGGTCGCCCGCGCGGTCTTGGCGAAGTACGCCGCGTAGACCAGCCCCAGGGTGAGCACGGGCAGCACCAGGTGCTGGAGGGCGGAGCCGGCCAGCGCCGGGTCACCGGCGATCAGGGCGTCGATCGGGATGAACCCGGTGACCTTGGGTGGCGTGCTCTCCGTGAACCCGATCTGCCCCGCGGGCGCTGGTGCCCAGCCGAGCAGGAAGAACACGACATAGATCAGCAGCAGTCCGAGGAAGAAGTCGGGGATCGCCTGGAAGACCCCGGTGAACAGCCGGCTGATCCAGTCGGGCGCCCGGCCCCGGAAGTAGGCGGCGATCGCGCCGAAGGCGATGCCGACCACCGCCGCGAAAAGGACCGCCAAGATGATCAGCTCCAGCGTCGCCGGCAACTTCTCGAAAATCTCGGTGGTCACGGGACGCTTGGAGTAGTAGGACTCGCCGAGGTCACCCCGGAGCAGTCCGCCCATGTAGTCGACGTACCGCTCCACGATCGGCTTGTCGAGCCCCAGCTCCTGCGAGATGGCCTCGACCTGTGAGTTGCTGGCCATCGGCCCGGCGATCAACCTCGCCGGATCGCCGGGGGTGACGCTGACCAGCAGGAAGGACAGCGTCACCACCCCGAACATCGCGGCGATGAGGAACCCGAGGCGCTCCAGGACCAGCCTGACGGGTCCGCGGGCCTTGCGGGCCTTCCGGACCGGCAAACCGGGCATGGCGCTCAGGGTCATGGAATTCAGCTCCGCTTCAGCTCGTCGAACTTCACGCCACCGGTCGGCAGCGCGACGTAGCCCTTGACGTTCTCCGCGACACCGACCAGGTCCGGCACCTCGACCAGCGAGATGATCGGCTCCTCCCCGACCAGGAACTCGATGGCCTGGTTGACGACCTGATCGCGCTGCGGCCCGGACGGCTGCTTGAGCACGGTGGTGACCAGCCGGTCGAACTCCGGGTTGTTGTAGCCACTCTTGTTCAGCGCCGACTCGCTGTAGAGGTACAGGAACAGCGAGAAGCCCGGGTCCGGCTGCGAGGGGCGCTCGCTGTACAGGTAGGCCTGGTACTCCTGCTTCGACACCGCGGCCTCGAAGTCCGCGGCCGACGGGATCGCCTTGAGGTCGACGTTGATCCCGACCTTCTGGAGGTCGGACTGGATCAGCCGACCAAGGTTCTCCGCGAACGGGCCCGGACGCGCGGTGTTGAACGCTACGGTCATGTCGAAGCCGTTGGGGTGCCCGGCCTCGGCCAGCAGTTGCTTGGCCCGGTCGGGGTCGTAGCTGCCCGTCTTCGGCTGGTCGGCGAGCAGCGCGCTCGCCTGCGGGCTCAGCGCGGACTGCGCGTAACCCTGGTAGATGGAGTTGACGATGGCCTCGCGGTTGATCGCGTGGCTGATCGCCTGCCGCACCTTGGGCTTGCCTAACGCCGGGTCCTTCACGTTCACCGACAGGTTGTGCCGGTTGGAGTCGGGCTGGCGCGACACGGCCGCGTTGGCGCTCTCGTCGATCTTCTTGAGCTGGTCGATCGGCGGCTCGGAGATCATGTCCACGTCACCGGAGATCAGCAGCTGGGCGCGGGACGACGCGTCAGGGACCGCCTTGATCACGATCTCCTCGAACGCCGGCTTCGGCCCCCAGTAGTTCGAGTTGTACTCCAGGCGCAGCTCACGGCCCGGGTCGAGGGACTTCAGCTTGTAGGCGCCGAAGCTGGCGCTGTTCGTCTTCAGCCACTCGGCGGCCCAGGGGTCGTCCTTCGTGGCGTGCTTCTTCGCCTCGTCGGAGTCGACGATCCCGAGGATCGGGTACGCCAGGACCGACAGGCTCACCGCCGACGGGTCGGTGAGGTTGTAGCGGACCGTGTACTGGTCGATCTTGGTCCACGGCTCCTGCTTGTCGACGTTCGCCGTCGGAAGCAGCACGCCGGCCTGGAGCGAGCGCGGGTTGGTGAACATCCGCTCGAACGACCAGATGACGTCGTCCGCGTCGAGCTCGTTGCCCCACTCGCTCTTGACGCCCTGCCGCAGCTTGAAGGTGACTGCGTCTTGTCCTCGTTGGCTTCGAAGGACTCCGCGAGCGCGGGCTTCAGGGCGTCCACCCCGAGGACCTTGCCGTCCGCGGCCTTGCTGGTGTCGTAGTCCAGCAGCGTGTCCATGAACCCGTCCAGGCCGTAGACCCAGGTGAGCCCGGTGAACTCATTGGGGTCCAGCTGGGTGGGCGTGGACGCCCAGGCGATCCGCAGGGTCGCCGACGACGCCGAGCCCTTGCCGCTGGCTCCTCCACCGCCACCGCAGCCTGCAAATCCCAGCGCTAGCGCGGATGCTGCGGTCACCGCCGCGACCCGGCGCGTAATTCGCGAACGCATCTCGTCTCCTGCCATGTCCACCGACCTGACGGCCAGGTCGATACGTCAGACGACGGTAAGTGATGGCCCTCACACCCGCAAGAGCCGAAGCGGCAAGTCTTGCCCTGGCCTGCCTCCTAACCGGCGGCTAGCCTGTTCGAACAGCGCGCCGCCACCCGTCGCCGACCTCTGGCACAGGGGCGGGGCTTCAATCCACAGACGTTTGTGTGGCAGGTGCAATGCAGATGCTCGGCACGGGTCCGATCAATGAGCCCGACACCCGGCGAGAGCTACGTGAGATGACCGCTGGGCTCCTCGGCAGGCACCTGCCGACGGAGCAGGCGCTGACTACGGACCGGGAGGGCAGCTTCGATCGCTCGCTGTGGCTCCGGCTCGGCGAGGCAGGCCTGCTCGGAATCGGCGCCGAGGAGCGGGTCGGCGGCAGCGGCGGCACCGTCGGCGACGCCGTCGCGGTGACCGAGGAACTGGCCCGGGTGCTACCCAGCCTCGCTGTGGACTACGTGCTCAGCGGCATGGCCATGCGGATGCTCGCGGAGCCGGACTGCGGACCGGTCGCGGACTGGCTCCCGGAGGTGGCCGCCGGGCGCATGATCTGCTCGTACGGACTCAGCGAGCCCGGCGGTGGCACCGACCTACTCGCCCTGCGCGCCGGGGCCACCGAGGTCGACGGCGAGTGGCGGGTGAGCGGCCAGAAGACGTGGATCTCGCTGGCCGGCGAAGCCGATCAGGTGTTCGTGCTCTGCCGAACGGACCCTGCCGAGAAGGGACGACGGTCCCGCGGCCTGAGCCTCATCGCCGTACCGACCGACCAGCCCGGCGTCGCCGTGCGACGCGTCCACCTCGCGGGCATGCGCGCAGCGATGACATACGAGGTCTTCCTCGACGACGCCGTTGCGCCCCTGACGAACCTCGTCGGCGCACGAGGCCGTGGCATGCAGGTGCTGTCCAAGGCACTCGACGTGGAGCGGGTGATGGCCGCGGCGATCAGCCTCGGCCTCGCGCGGGGGGCGCTGGACCTGCACATCGTCTACGCACGGGAGCGGGAGGCGTTCGGCACACCGATTGGGGCCTTCCAGGCAATCCAACATCCCGCGGCCGACAGCATCGCCGAGCTCTCGGCGGCCCGCGCGCTGATCAACTCCACCGTAGCGATGATCGAGGCCGGACAGGAGGCACTGGCGTACTCCGCCATGGCCAAGCTGTTCGCGGCGGAGACGGCGGCGCGCATCGTCGACCGAGGGATGCGCGCGATGGGCGCGATGGGCCTCGCTGACGAGTCGGCCATGCAGATGTACTTCCGCGATGCTCGGCTGCAACTGTTCAGCCCGATCAGCAACGAGATGGTTCGCAACCTGCTGGGCGAATCGCTGGGCCTGCCGAGGAGCTACTGATGTTCGACGGAATCGACCACGTGGTGCTGCCGGCCGCCGACGTCGAGCCGCTGCGCCGGCTCTACGTCGAGCTTTTCGGGTTCACCGAAGTCGCAGTGGACGACGACCCCGATCCCGCCTGGCAGCAACTGTGGCAACTCCCGGCTCCTCCGACACGATCCGTGATGCTCGGCAAGCCGCGCAGCGCGGGGGGCTGGATCCGGCTCGTCGAGGTACCCGGGCTGCCCCCTGCGTCGCCGGCCCGGCGCCCGAACCGGGTCGGGCCCTACGCGCTCGACTTCTACCTGCGGGATGCAGACGCCGTGGAACAGCGAATCGAGGAAGGAGGCTGGGAGTTCCGGACACCCGCGGTGTACTACAACCTCCCAGGAACCGACATCCCGGTACGGGAGCGGATGCTCGATCAACCCCTCTCCGGGCTACTGCACGCGGTCGTGCAGTATCGCCCGCGCGGCACCAGGTGCGTCATCGACCAGGACCGACAGGAGGACACCAGCGAGGTCGTCGCCGTGGTCTTCATGACCGACCGGTTCGAGGAGGCCACGGCATTCGCCCGCGACGTGCTCGGCGCACGGCAGTACTTCACCGGCAGGTTCGACGGGCCGGCCGTCGAACAGATGCTCGGTATGGCACCCGGGGAGGGGTTCGCCGCGGCGCTCTTCCGCGGCCCGGGCTCGCGCAACGCGCGCCTCGAATTCGCTGAGGTACTACCGGACGGCGAACCTCGCACCGGCCTGGTGCGGAGGGTCGTCGCCACGTGCGCTGTGCCCGACCTCGACGCACTGCACACCCTGGTGAAGAGCGGCGATCACGGTGAGACCATCGGTCCGGTCACCGTCGACGGCGTACGCCACCTGGGCCTCGCCTCGTCCTACGGCGCCGCGTTCGACTTCTTCGAGCCTGTCTGACGTGGCGTCGGCGCGGCGGGATCCCCTGTTGTGGGCAGCCTGCGTCCTGCTGGTCATCGCGATGATGGCCAGCTTCACGCCAACCCCGCTCTACCCGAGGTACCAGGCGGAGTGGGGCATCGGGGACGACCATGTGAGCCTGGTGTTCGCCGGCTATCCCATCGGGGTGGTGCTGGTGCTCATCGGCCTCGGCGGCCTCTCGGACCGACTCGGGCGCCGCAATACGCTTCTGCTCGGACTGGCGGTTCTGCTGGCCGCCATGCTCATCCTGGGGTTCGCCACCGACCTAGTCACCCTGGTCGGTGGCCGCATCGTCCAGGGCGCCGGCGCCGGACTGCTGGTCAGCTCGGCGGCGGCCGCTCTGATGAAGTCCCATCCCGACGGTCCGGACCGGGGCTCCTTCGTCAACACATTGTGCGTGTCGCTCGGGGTCGCCATCGGGCCATTCGTCGCCGGGAGCCTGGCCAGTACGTCTGATCGCCCGCTCCTGGTCCCCTACCTGGTGATCGCCGTCCTGCTGTTGCTTCCGCTCGCGCCGCTGGCGCGTTCCCGGACCAACCGGACGGCCGCGGGGTCCATACGTGTCGTGCAGGCCGTGCGCGTCCCTCGGCTCCTCCTGCGTCGCTTCTCCGTCGCCGCGGTGGCCATCTTCTCCACCAACATGTGTTTTGGCCTGTTCGGTGCGTTCGGCCCGCAGATCGCGCACCGGATGGATTGGACGTCGGAGGCCGCGAGCGGTCGCCTCGTCTCGCTGACGCTGGTCGCGGTCGTAGCGGCCCAGCTCGGCGGCCGACGACTGTCGCGGTCCACGGCGATGGCACTCGGCGTGGTCCTCGCCCTCCTCGGATGGAGCGCCACGGCGGCCGGTGTCGCCAGCCTCTCCCCCGTCGCCGTGATGCTGGGATCGGCGGTGCTCGGCCTCGGCGCTGGGCTGTGCCTGCTCGGAAGCGCCGCACTCGTCGGCGTGATCTCCCCGCCGGGTCGAGAAGCAGAGGTCTACTCGGCGTACCTGGTCGTTGCGTTCGCCACTCTCGCGGGCACCGCCCTGGCGGCCGGCCCGGTGCTGACTCGGTTCCCGCTGACGGCCGTGCTGGTCGCGGCTGTCGTGCTCTCGTCGCTCGTGGCCGCCTGGGTGCTTCCCGGCGTTCGCCGCATGGCAAGGGAGGAGTTCGCTTGACACCCCGTACGATCACCCAGTCGCTCCACGACCTTCAGTCCGGGGCCCTGACGGCGACGGCGCTCCTCGACGAGGTCGAGGCCGCGGCCGACCGCTGGGATTCGTCGTTGGGCGTTTACCTGTACCGAAGCGGGCAGGCCGCCTGGGCAGAGGCCGAGCAGGTCGACGCACGACGGGAACGCGGTGAAGCGCTTGGCCCGCTAGCCGGCATCCCGCTCGGGATCAAGGACGTCATCGCGACGTACGGCGCTCCCACGACCGCACAGAGCCTCATCGCGCGTGATCCGCAAGTCGATGCACCGACGGTCGCGCGGCTGCGAGCGGCCGGTGCCGTCATTACAGGCAAGACCAGCACGATGGAATACGCGCTCGGCTTCAACGATCCTGACAAGCCATTCCCCATGCCGCGCAACCCGTGGGATCCGCTCCGCTGGACCGGTGGATCGAGCTCCGGTACCGGCTCGGGCATTGCTGCCGGCTTCTTCCTCGGCGGGCTAGGCACCGACACCGCGGGATCGGTACGGATGCCTGCTGCGTGGTGCGGCGTCACCGGGCACAAGCCGACGTACGGAGTGGTTCCCCGAACCGGTGTCTTCCCGCTGGGCTGGACCTACGACCACGTGGGACCGTTGGCGCGAACCGCGGAAGACTGTGCCCTGCTCCTGTCAGTGATCGCCGGACCCGATGGGCAGGACCCGGCCGCGACCGGTCACGGCTTCGCGTACTCACCCGAACCTGTGCGGCCGTTGCGGGGACTGCGCATCGCACTTGCGGTGGACCCGCTGGAGGTGTCGACAGCCGAGGTATGCCGGCTGACGCGGGAGGCGGCGGAGGTGTTCGCGGCGGCCGAAGCGGTGGTCACCGAGATCAGGCTGCCGCACTATGCCGAGGGCGTGGACGTCACGATGTTGGGCCTCGCCGCCGAGGCGCTGACCTACCACCGCACCGATCTGCGCCGCAGGTGGGAGGAGTACGGCCGCCCGACCAGGTCGGCGCTCATCACCGGTGCCTTGCTGTCGGCGGCCGACTACGTGCAGGTACAGCGGGTACGCCGCCACCTCGTACGGGCCGTGGCCGACCTGTTCGACGACATCGACTTGGTGTTGTCGCCCACCGCCGCACGGCCGGCACCGCTGGTCGACGGGCTCGACTTCGACGAGGTCGTGGCGATGCTGCAGACGGCGTACTGGAACGCCACCGGAAACCCCGCGCTGTCTGCGCCCATGGGCCTTGCCGACGGGATGCCGGTCGGCCTGCAGATCGTCGGCCGCCCGCACGCCGACCAACTGGTCCTGGACGCGGGACGACACTTCCAGGACCTTACTGACCACCACCTGCGGGCGCCCGACCTGACGGAGGACGAGCGATGAGGTTTCCGGACCCCGACGAGTGTGTACGGGTGCTGCTTGCCGCCGCTGGTCTTCAGCCTACCGAGGAAGAGATCCGGGCATCGGTCAAGGGATATCCAGCCCTACGGTCGGCGCTGCAGCGGCTTCACGACCTCCCGATCGACCACGAGGAGGAGACGGCGCTGGGATTCCGGATCGCGACCGCCCTGGATGCTCAGACCCGGCTGCGGCCGGCCGAGTCGGGGCCGACCAGCAGCGCCACCGACGCCGCCACCTCGCGTTCGTAGGCGCTTGCCGCTCGCTCCCGCTCGTCGTCTCCCCACAGCCGGCGGGCCACCGCCCTCGGGCCGGGATCGAGGTGGCAGAGCGCGTCCGCCACCTGGGTGACGGTTGCGTCGAGGGCGCCTCGCGGCACGACGCGGGCAGCGCCGGACGAGCCGAGCATGCGCGCTTCCACGTGTTCGCCGGTGAGCATCATCCGTCGTACCAACGGGGGCGGGAGGAGCCGTTCGGCCACCGCCGCGCCGAGTGGGAGCCCGAGTTCGAGCTCCGGTAGCCGCAGCCAGCCGTCCTCAGCGAGCACCGCCACGTCGGCGCAGGCCACCAGCAGCGCCCCCGCTCCGACACACGCGCCCTGCGCGGCCACGACGACGGGGCCACGGCAGCGCAGCACGGCCAACACGGCGGAGGCACCGTGCTGCAACTCCTCGACGACCCGTCCTTCGGCCACAGCGGCCTCATGCTGGCGGAGGTCCTGGCCGGTGCAGAAGTGCCGGCCGGCGCCACGCAGGACCAGCACCTGATCGGCCGTGACCAACTCGGCAGCCGCGCGTAAGCCGGCGTACCGCTCGTGGTCCAAGGCATTGCCGCGGCTGCCGTCGAAGTGGACGGTGACCACGGCGCCAACGGTGGTGACGGCGAGCCCGCTCATCAGTAGGAGCGGGGCAGTCGCAGGGCCCGGTGGGCGATGTGGTTGAGCAGCATCTCCGTGCTCACCGGAGCGATCCGGAACAATCGGACCAGACCGGAAAGTGTGGCCAGACCGTACTCCCGGGCCATCCCATTGCCACCGTGCGTCTGGATGGCTACGTCGAGGGCGTAGGACGCCGTCTCGGACGCCTCCACCTTTGCCATCGCGGCCGCGACGCCGCCGGTCTCCCCGCGGTCCACGGCCCGTGCCGCCTCGAGGGTGAGCAGCCGAGCCGCAGCCAGGCGGGTCTCCGCTCGCGCCAGTGGGTGCGCGATGGCCTGGTGGGTGCCGATCGGCTCGCTCCAGACGATTCTCGTCCTGGCATAGTCGGCGGCCTTCTCGATCGCGTAACGCGCGATCCCGTTGAGCAGGGCGGCGCTGAGGATGCGCTCGGGGTTGAGCCCGGTGAAGAGCACGCGCAGGCCGTGCTCGCCTCCAACGATGGCGTCCGCGGGCACCCGGACCGCATCAAAGAACAGGGAATACTGCCGCTCCGGCGAGATGATCTCCACGGGGATCGGGGTGCGGCTCAAGTTCGGCGCGTCAGTGGGTACCAGGAAGGCCTTGGGGCCGGGCGGAAGGTTGTCGGGACCTCCTGCGGCATTGGCGATGACGACCATCGCGTCCGCGTTGTCGACGTGGGAGACGTAGTACTTCTGGCCGGTGATGATCCAGTCGCCGTCCTCGAAAACGGCGCGCGTGGAGATGTTGTGCGCGTTGGAGCCCGCATCGGGTTCGGTGATGGCGAACGCGAGCACGCGGGAGCCGTCGGCGAGGCCGGGGAGCCAGGACGCACGCTGCTCGTCGGACCCGAAGTCGATCAACATCGTTGCGCACACCGCTGGCGACAATGCGATGAGCATGAGAGGTAGGCCGCAGGCGGCGATCTCCTCGGCGACGACGGCGAGGGCCTCGATTCCTTGCCCTCCGCCGCCGTACTCCTCCGGGATCGCGACGCCCAACGCGCCGAGGTCGCCGAGTTCCTCCCAGAACTCGCGGGCGTTCCCCGATTCCGCGCTGGTGCGCAGGTAGTAGTCGTGGCCGTACTTCTCGCACAGCCTGCGCACGGCGACCCGGAGGGCGTCGAGCTCCTCGATACCTGCGGTGGCGGTCACGGGGATCCTCTCAGGCGTGCTCGCCAATGACGCAGACGTCACAGGCGTCGGATTCGGTCGCCGCGGTGTCGTGCCGCAGCCAGAGGTCGACAAGGTCGCGGGCTTGGCCGCGTCGGGCGGTGCGTGGCCGGGCACTCGGCGGGCCGCCCTGAAGCAACGCATTGAAGGCGGCCTGCTGGCCGAGAGCGGACGGGTCCAGGACGGGAACATCGCACCGGTCCTGGATCGCAGCGGCGATCGGTGACATGCAGGTGCACCCGAGCAGCACCGCCGCCGCCTCGTCGGCGATCGCGGCCTGCCGGCACGCCTGCCCGAGATCGTCGATGAGACCAGGCTCGTGGCGCAGCATTCGTGCCTTGATTCCCTGAGAGCTCCCGACCCGGTCGAGTTCCCGCTCCGCCGAGAAGTGGTTCACCCGGACACAACTCTCACCCCCCGGGCAGGTGCGCAGTCGTTCGTCGTAGATGAATCCCATGGACTCGGGCCACACCGTCACGATCGTGAACCGCCCGTAGACCGAAGCTGCCGCCAGCGACGCCTCGCCAGCGCCCACGACCGGCACATCAACGGCTGCCCGTACCGCGTCGATGGCGTAGTCGCCGAACGTGTCGATAAACAGCGCGTCACAGCCGCGCTTGACCGCTCGCTCGGCAGCGTCGAGGGTGATCAACTCTGTGAGCAACCGGTCGTAGGGCGTTCGGGCGAGCACGCGCGCCCGCAAGTCCACCAGAGCCGTCTTGATGCCGGCAGGGTCCCTGAGCGGCGGACGGGCCTTGCCGTCGGAATTCAGCATCGCGAGGTGCTTCAGATCTGCCATGCGGCCGCCCCTCACGCTGTGGGGGCGAATGCGGATGGCCGACTGCCTGACCGCGCCGCAACGTGGATGGGGGTCGTCACGACCATGGATGGTCACCTCCGTGAAAAGTATGATGTATTGACTCTGAGACAGTCAAGATCCCGCCAACCGCCACTTTTCGCTGGCGATCTAACCCGCTACCAGCGGTCTGACGAATCCGTATGGAGCAAGCGCACCTTGCCGCCGACGACTTCGCTCCGCCCCATCGCTGGACCAGCCGCCATAAGTGAGGCGCGAAGGCGGGCTAGTGTCCTGCGCCAGAAATTCGCCTCAAAGGTGGCGTAAGCTGTGGTGACGGCGAAAACCGGACGTCCGACTCCGCCGTTGATGAGCGTGTGACGTTGACGCGGTGGTCGCGGCGGGCGAAGTCGTCCAGCATGCTGGCGAGCGTCGGTCACCCTCAGGCCGACGCTGTGGTGGCCGATCTGCGACCGGCCCAACACCTTCACCCCACGCCCGCCGGAGGGAACCTGCACCGGCGCCGGCACGGCCTTCGCACGCGCCCGGTCCAGGCCCGGCACCGCCAGGTCCAGTGGCAGCGCCGCCATGGCGGCGAGTTCCGGCACGGTGGCCAGGAACCCGCGCCGTAACCTGCGCCCGGCAATCGTGGCGACCGGTTGCGGCATCGTCATCCGCCGCAGCCGGTTCGGGCCCGTGTACGCCGCGGCAGCCGAGGCGATCGTGTGCCCGAGCCCGACCAGACGCTCGCGGATCTGCTTCGCCCGCTGCGCATCCGGTGGGGTCGTGTCCGGGTCGGTGGCGACGGCGAACCGGACCGCGATCTCGAAGTGCGGCACCCGCACCGCCTTGTCCACGACGGTACGGGCGTCCGCGCTGGCAACCGGGTCCCGCTCGGCTACCCGCCGCGCCGTGGCCGGCGCGCGGGTCCGGGCCGGGCCGGGCGTGAACGCGTCGAGCAGCCACAGCACAGGCTCGATCGCCAACCGCGCCGCCCCGGAGACGGCACGAGCGGCCACGTCGGGCCGCCCGTGCGGATGGGTGCTGGTGCCCGCCGCCGCCCGCCGAGCCGCGCGGACCCGTCCGGCGGGTGCCGGGCGAGCGAGGATCTGCACACACGCGTGCTCCCGGTGGCGGACCTCGGCCCCGGCGGCGAGCAGCGCCCGCAGCGGATCGGCGTCGTGCTCGGCGCGCAGCGGCAACACGTCGGTGTGCTGCGGCCAGTGCGCCCCACCCACCTCATCGCCCACCTCGCCTGGGATCGGCGCGGCAGCGACGGCGGTGGTAAGGGTGGCGGCGGGCCAGGCCGCCCGGACGGCGGCCTCGACCGCGCCGGGCGGCACCGTCCCGGGCACCCAGACCCGGATGGTCAGGGCGCGGCCGGTCCAGGTGTACTCCCACCCGACGTGCGGGTAGCCGAACACGCGCCGACGCCACACCGACGGCGTCAGCACACCCATGAGGGTGCTCCAGAACGCGGCGGCGGCCTCGGCGGTGACCTCGGGTGGCGCGGCGATGGTCAACCACCGCGCGCCGGCCGCGAACCGCCGGTGCCGCCAGGTGAGCACCTGATCGTGGGCGAACACCGTGCCGACGATCGCGGCGGCGGCGAGGAAACCGAGCCACGGCCGGGCGATGACCCACTGCCACACCTCGGCAGGCCAGGTCGGGGCGGTCATCATCCGTCCTCCCCGACACCCGTGACGGCGATCCGATGCTCTGCGCCCGACCCGACGCTCCTGAAGGGGATGCGCGATGGGCCCGCGACGAGCAGACCCTCGCCCCTGGGCGCCGACAGCAGCAACCGCGACTCCCCGGCGGTCAGGCTGAACGCCTCACTCACCGAGTCGATGGACTGCGTGCTCTGGCGCATCAGCACCTGGGTCGCCGCGTTGGACACGACGGCGAGACCGAGGTCGGTGGAGAGCACGTCGGCGGCGTCCTGGGTGATGACACACAGCCCGGCGGACCGCTTGCGGGCGGCTTTGGCCATCCGAAACAGGAACCGCGCGCCCTCGCCGTTGCGCATCAGCAGCCATGCCTCGTCCACCACCACGAGCTTGCGCCGCCGGCGTGAACTCGTCGTCGGGGTGTCGATGCCCGACCAGATCGAGTCCAACGCCAGGAGCGTGCCGACGGTACGTAGCTCGTCGGGCAGGTGCCGCAGCGACCACACCACCAGATGTCCGGTCGGGCTGGTGGTGGTCGGCCCGCTAAACAGGCTGGCGAAGTTCCCCACCGTCCACGGGGCGAGCCGCGCGGCGAGCTGCCCGGCGGCCGGATCGTCGTCCGCGTCCAGGGTGGCGGCCAGGTCGCGTAGCAACGGGGCGGGTGTGGTCCAGGTGGCCGGGTCGCCGGTGATCCCCGCCGCGGCGTAGGTGGTGGTGATGGCCCGGTCCAGGGCGGCGCGTTCGGCCGGCGGCGGTGCCGCGCCGAGCATCACCGAGATCAGCGTGTGCAGGTACAGGCCACGCCGGGTCAAGGTGTCGGGCCGGTTGTCGGTGGGAAGATCGAGGGGGTTGACGCGGACGCCGGGCTGGCCGAGCTGCACGACGGTGCCGCCGACGTGCTCGGCGAGGGGCGCGTACTCGTCCTCCGGGTCGATCACGCTGACGGTCGTGCCCTGGTACAGGTTGCGCAGGACTTCAAGCTTGACGAAGTAGCTCTTGCCCGCACCGGAACGGGCGAGGACGACGCTGTTGTGGTTGTCCTGCGCCCACCGATCCCAGATCAGCACCCCATTGCTGGTCGTGTTGACCCCGTAGAGCACGCCCTCGGGCGGGGCGACGGTACCCGGGGCCGGAGCGGCGAGGTCCGCCGACGCGAGCGGGAAGGCGGCAGCGAGGGCGGTGGTGTCGAGGATGCGGCGCATCTGCAGCGGGTCCACCCCGACCGGCAACGTCGCCACCCAGCCTTGCTGGTGGCGGAACGTCGCCGGCTGCAGGTCCAGCAGAACACTCGCGGCGGCGGACTTCACGCCCGCGGTGACGGTGCGCAGCTCGTCCAGGGTGCGGGCGTGGACGGTGACGTAGATGCCGGTGTCGAACAGCTTCGCCGCCCCACGGGCGACCCGTTCGGCGAGATCGGCGGCGTCGGCGGCTGCCGCCTCGACCATCGGGTCACCGAGCCGTCCCTGATCGGCATCGAGGCGGCGCGACGATTCGAAGCGGGCGCGCTGGCGTTTGAGCATCGGCGCGGCCAGCTGCGGCGCGACAGGGGCCACGTGCACCGCCACGTCGACCCGTCCGGGATAGGACAGCAGCGGGTCAAGCCAGGCGGGGCCGACCTCGGCCGGATAGCCGCACACCGCGTAGGTGGCGGCGTACCCGTCGCCGACCTGCACATGCCAGGGCGTGACCGACAACGCGGCCGGGGAGGGCATCCCCTCCCCGGCCGCGACACTCTTCTTGGGCTTCCACACGTTCATCATGTGCTCCGTGAGGTGATCGGGGCACCGGGCACCGCGCGAGGGCCAGGCACCGGTGGGGAGAACGGATCGACCGCGTTCGCGAGGGCCGAGGCGACGGCCGGCCCGTCCAGTGCGGTGGCTTCGACGCCGAGGCCGGACAGGGCACGCACGGCCGTGTCGGCGGCGTGCGCGCCGGTGACGACGGCGAGGACCTGCCGGCGCAACGGATCCCGTTCGCTGTCGAGGTCGAGGAGGAACTCGGCGTAGTCGTCGGCGGCGGCCTGCAACGCAGGGTGTGGCAGGCGCGGCGCGTGATCGACGGTCGCCTGCGCATAGACGGTCAGGTCGTGCCGCTGCGCGGCAACGACGATCTGCGCCGGCCCGGTCAGGCTGTTGAGGAACCGACCGAACCCGTCCACCAGCGCACCCTGCTCGCCGCCGGTGCGTAGGTGGATGTTCGTGGTGCCGCAGGCGATCAGCACCTTGTCGCTGCCCTCGCTTGTCAGGACTCCGGTCGCGCTGATCGCCGTGACCGGCGAGCGCAGTGGCGCCGGGACGCTCGGCTTACCGGCGGCGGCCGCGACCGAGCTGGCCCGCGCGGTGCCTGGAGCGAGGGTGCGCTGGCTGCGGGACAGCGAGAGGCCGTGGCGCAGCCACACGTCCAGGGGAAGTCCGTCGCGGCGGCCGAGCGCCACCACGACCGCGACAGCGAACACGAGGACGCCGGCGACGATCCAGGCCACCGGCGGGAGCAGGTGCCCGTACGTGCGGTGGATCCCGAACTTGGCCAGGCCGACGCCGCCGATGATGCCGAGCTGCCGGAACGTCAGGCCGAACGCGATGCGATCCGGCTCGTTGACGTTGGCCGGCACGACGGCGCGCGGGAGGTTGTCATCGAGGTTGGTCATGTGTCACTCCGGTTGAGGTAGACGGTGCGCATCCGGCGGTAGTGGCGGTGGGCGCGGGAACTCATGTCGACCGGGTTGGCCGCACCGGCGTTGGCGTACGACCGCCCAGGCCGCGAGTCATTCCTTGGACGGCGACGGTGCGCAGGATGAGTCCGGTGATGTTCGGAGCGCGGCCCTGCTGGGTAACGAACCGCCGCATCAGGTTCGGGATCTTGACCGTGGTCCACAGGACCACGATCACCATCAGCAGGTTGAGGGTGTCCGAGCCGCGTAGGCCGAGCAGGATCGGCAGGTTCGATTCCGGGTCGACCAGCAGGTTGATGCCCGCCGAGAACGCGACCGCCTGCAACGTGGGTGTGGCCAGGCACCCCAGCAGGGTCCGCCACCACAGCGTGGCGGCGCCCTGCGTCCACGGGGTGGCATAGCAAGCCAGCGCCACCGGCGCGATGCCCGCCAGGATGACCAGCATCCCGATTCGTACGAGCCAGGTGCCGACGAGCATGAACATCAGCACCACGATCAGCAGCCCGATAACGGCGATCAGCAGGGCGTTGCTCGGATCGGTCATCGCCGACGCGACCCGCGCGCGGATGAAGGCGATGGCCTCGATGGTCGGTGCGGACTCACCGGCCATCGCCACCGTCAAGGCGTTGGCAACCCTGATGAGCACGCCGGTCAGCGGGACCGCGAACGCGGAGAGCACAAACCCGACCACGAGCCGGGGTACCAGCTGCTTGACGTGGTACTGGGTTTCGACGGAATCACCGAGCATCACGGCGATACCGGCGGCGATGACCGCGAGGACGAAGCAGGCGCTGACGACCAGCGCACTGTTGCCGGCGATCGAGCGCACATGCGGCAGGACGGTGACGTCCGGCGAGACGAAGATCGACGATGTGAGGAAGGCCAGCAGCCCGCCGAGAAGATCGTTGACCGTCTCGGCCAGCCAGCCGACCAGGGCCTCCATCAGCCCGTTGATCATCATGGTTGACATGTCAGCCGCCGAGGATGCCCTGCAACACCTGCAGGATCACCGGGGCCAGCACCGCCAGGGCGTATCCGACAAGGGCGGACTTGAAGTTGCCCTTGGCCTGCTCGACCTGCGCCGGGTCGCCGCCGGCGGCCATGTAGCGCAGGCCACCGATGACCAGGAACATCGTCGCGACCAACGCGATGATGCCCATGACCCAACCGGTGATGTTGGCAATGACCTGGTTGATGCTGTTGACCGCCAACGGCTGCGGCGCGGCGGCGAGGTCAGACAGAACGGACAGCGTTGTGTGCATGAAGCGCTCCACAAGGGATCTGCGGGGCCGCCGCGGTGAGGACCAGAGCGAAGGACCGGTGAGGTCCGGTTGGGGGCGCTCTCCCTTACGTGATGCGAAGGGGCTGCGGTGTCAGTACGCCGCGCCAGCCACGCCGGACCCTGGGGCCCCGCCGGAAGGAAATGGTCCCCACCGGGCGGGCATGCCGTGGATGACATGCACCGCCCAGATCTCGACTGTCAGGCCGATCGAACCCACCACACGCCTGTCACGCCCTGACAAGACCAGACAGCGACTCACGTTGCCGCCGCTTGACGATGCGCTGTCCGGTGCCATCCAGACTGTGCGATGTCATTGATCCAAGTCCTACATAGCGGCGGGACCGAATTCGCCCACGACGGGGTCGCTTCGTGTGGCACAGGACATGGGTGGACCGCAAACGCAAGGAGCTGTCGGCGTACAGGAGCGAGTGCACAGGTAAGTGGCTGTGATCGGTTCTTCGCAGGGGATGGACTTCTTGCCGCAGGGCGCGACGGGGGAAGCTCAGTAGGATGCCGCAGTGCGATGTCGTCCGTCTGGCCAAGTACGAGGCCGACCGTTTCGCGGGGAGCTGTGGTGATCTCGGAAGTCACGCCACCCGCCATGGTTGCGGTGCTCCGTGGTCTGGCGGCGAACGCCGCGTTGGACATGGCATTGCTCCGGCCCTTGCTGGACAGTTTCGATCTGCTGACCCTGGTGGCGCTAGCCGAGCGAGAAGACTTGACCCGCGCGGCGGCCATGGCACTGGCTCGGCGCGCAGATCCGACGCTACGACGGTCGCTGGCGCGCAATCCAGTCGCCGCCATGCACGTGTGGTCCGTGCTGGTCGCCGATCCCGATCGGCAGGTACGTTGCGCGCTGGCGCGGGGCCACAGCCGCGACTTCCGGACCACGGTGGACCTGCCATTACCGGAGGCGGCCCAACGGGCGCTTGCCCATGACCCCGACGACCAGGTGCGTCACGCGCTCGCGTACCGGCCCAATCCAGCAATGCAAGTGGGGCTACACCTGGCAGCGGACCCTTCTGTCCCGGTCAGGCGGGCTGTGGCCCAGTCCTGGAGGCCGCTGCCGGATGTCGTTGCACGAGCGCTGTTGGCCGACTCGGACGCTGAGGTGCGCCGCGGCGCCCTCCTCGCAATGACACCACCACCCGACCTCGTGACTCAACTGCTCGCCGATCCCGAAACCCGCCAGGAGGCTGCCGAACAAGCACCGCTGAATTCCGAGGATGCCGCCGTCCTCGTCACCGATCCGAATCCTGCCGTCCGCGAAGCGGCGGCACGAAATCGCCATACCCCGCTCGCGATGGTCCTGCGGTTGGGCCGGGATCCGGACGAAGACGTCCGCGCGGCGGCGATGCTGCACCCGGACCTGCCCGACGAGGCACGCGAGCAAATCGCGGCAAGCGTGGACACCCGCGACTACCACGTCGCCGACTGGCTGCTCCCACACCGTTCGACGCTCGCCGAACGCCTGAAACATGTCGACTCCCGGTTCGTCTTCTGCCGCCGAGCGGTGGCCTTCTCGCCAGACCTACCCACCTGGGCCGTCGCGAGGCTAGCCGCCGACGAGGACTACAGCGTGCGGCTCTTGCTAGCCGAGAACCATCCCGAGGCCCCCGCAGACATCCTTCCCGACCTCATCCGCCGTGCCGGCCACGCACGCTGGAACCTCGTCAACCATCCCAACATGCCCGCACACGCCCTCGCCGAGTTCGCAGCCTCCGGCAACGACGACCTCCGCCGGGTCGCCGCCACCAGCCGGAACCTGCCAGCCACCGCTGCCACCCAGCTGGCAACCCACGACGACCACACCACGCGCCACCTCGTGGCAGCCAACCCGGCACTGCCACTGCCAGAGATCACCAGGCTGCTCCACGACCCCGACCCACAGCTGGCCGAAGCCGCCGCCCACAACCCCCACCTCCCACCCAGACTCGCTCGACAGCTCATCGCCAGCGGCGACGCCAGCCTCCCCAAGGCAGAACATGACAACGGACCGCCGGCCGCGGGACATCCACCGACCCCCGACGAAAGGACGCCGCGGCCGGCGAGTAGCGCCGGCGAGTAGCACTGTCATGGGCATCACCGCACGCTGGACGCCGCCGTCCCTCACGTTCTGTGACGCCCGGTCGGCGTCAGAAGCGGACGTCTGATCTTGAAATGCGCTCATTCAGTGAGCCGGCGGCACGCACTCCGGCTGGGCGGTAATCCGGCCTGCTTGAAGACGAGCTGGCAGCTCCCGTTCATCGGGTCCCAGAGCTGATCGTTTGTTACCAGCGCCCGAACCAGCGCGCGTTGCGGTTCAGTAAGGGGCCGGTGCGTCGCGTACGGCTTGGGGAACGCGAACCGCACCAACGCGCCCCAGCCGTCGTCGAAGCCGGCCCAACTGTCCCGACTGGCCGCCTGGCAGGCAGCCGTGGCGATCTCGTCGAAGTCAGCGGCCACGCGGATCGCCGCGCCGACGAGAGCGAACTGGTGAACCCCCGCAGGTGGTGGCTCAGCCAGCGCGGCCAGGATCAGCTCACGGGCGTGTGGGTCGTCCTCGTGAGCCAGCGCGGCCCGGAGCCGGACCGCTGGGTTCGGGTCGGAGAGCCGGTCGCGGAGGTCAACGCCGAGTTGGCCGAGGCAGTGCATCCACTCTGCCTGCGGCCCGGCGCCGCGTTCCGACCACTCGAGCACGAGCGCGGCCAGTTCCTCCCGTCGGTCCGCCAGGGACTGCATCCGCGCGATCGCCACGAGATTCTCCGCGCGGAACAGCGCCCGATCTGGCGGGGACGCCGCGAGCAGCGGAAGCACTACCGGGTACGCCTGCGCCACGGCATCGGCGAGGTCCGGCAGTATCTTGGCGAAGTCGCGATCGTCGGCGAGGTGGGTCACGCTCATAGCCGCGTCGCCGAGGAACTCTAGAAGCGATTCGACGGTGTCCGGGTGGGCTCGCTTCTCGGCGAGCAGCGCGGTCACGGCCCGAACTGCCGGCGCGGTCGCGGTCTCCGGGAAACCCTGATGCAGCACCGCCATGTCAAGGTGATCCAGCGCGGCCTCCCGGGCCTCGGCATCACCGAACTCCAGCGCGACCAGGTGCCCCGGGGTGTCGGTCGCCCGGCCGTATGCGTGCCCGAGCCGGCTCCAGTCAACCGTCATCGTCTCGTCCTCCGGTCCAGGTCATGGCTCGGGCACGACCTGGATCTCCAGTCGATGCCGGAGGTAGTCGTCGTTTGAGGTGCGAGCGGTCTGCCCGGCCTGAGCAACGTGGTCCCGCATCTGGCTGGGGTACGTCTGTGTCCAGGATGAGGCCTGGCAGTATGCATCGACACAGGTCCAGGTCGCCGGTCAGGAAGAGGCGTAGTGCGCTCAGGTGGAGCTCCACCGGCTACTCGCCGAGGGGCCTGCCGCCTCGACTCGCCGTTGACGTGCATTTTCCACGCTTCTCTCCAGCGCCTCAGATGGTAAGGCCGGGAGATCCGTTGACCGGGCTCGAACCGGCGTCCTCCCGGTCCCTAGCCGGGTGCTCTACCGCTGAGCTACAACGGATCTCCACAGGCCTCGCCGACCGGGCTCGAACCAGCGTCCACCCGGGCCGGAGCCGGGCGCTCTACCACTGAGCTACGACGGGCGCGATCATGCTGCCCGATCACGGCTCGACGTGTCCACCCCGTTACGGCAGCTCGCTGACCACGACGTCACCCGGGATCAGCGACTGCTCCAAGCCGCCCTTGATCGTCTTGCCGGAGAACGCCCCGCCGGCACGCAGCATCGACGCCCACACCGGGTCGACGATCGACACCCCATGCACCAACTCGGGCGTGGGCCGGAACACCCCGACGGCTGACAGTGGCTTGGGCCCTGTCCAACCCGACGTGACCGGGTCGACGCCACCATCGGCGCATGCCGCCTCCACATCCGTACGGGTGCAGGCGGCGGTGCCGTCGAGCACATCCCACGGCAGCGGCAGCCGAGCCCACACGCCCACGTCGGGGTGCAAGCCGCCGCCGGTCGACCGGTGCCACGCCGCCAGGTCCGCCGCGATCAGCATCATCGCCTTGCCTGGGCAGGACGCATCCAGCAGCCCAAGGGTGCCGGAGGCGTCCAGCGCCGCGATCCACGCCGCCCGCGCGGCGTTGTACGCGCCGCACAACAGGTTCCACGTCGACGAGTCGTTACCCCGCCTCACGATCATGGTGGCCCGATCGAACTCGCTGGCCACCCACACCCGCTTGAGCAAAAACGCGACCTGGCGCATCGTCGCCCACCACCGGCCCAGCAGCTCACCACGCTGCGCGTCGGTCAGCCGGGCGAGCACCGCCGGCGTCGGATGGGCCTGGGCGATCATCCACCAGTCCGTCGCCGGGCTGGCGGTGCAGTGCTTGAACAGCAGGTCGGCAATGCCGTCGTACGGGTTGTCCCGCCCTGACAGCGTGAACTCCCGCCGCAACTTACGCTTGGCCGTCATATACGCCACGAAGCACCCCGCCCACGGATCAGCCACAAACGCACCCCGCTCGATGCTCCCCGCGAACCCGGCCCGCGCGACCATCGTCAAACGCCGCTTGGTCTGCTCGACCGCCAACCTGTCAGCCTTCGCCGACAGCCGCTGCGTCACCCGGAACCGCCGGTTGTACTGCCGCTTCGACAACTCGATCCCGGCCGCGGCCCGGCCCTCCCGGTTCAACCGATCACGCAGAAAATCCAGCCGGGCCGGATCGACGGCACCCAACGATTCGCTCAGGCGGGCCGAAAAATCCAGCAGCGAAACAGGATCGTCCGGGTCGATGCCGTCCCGCGGCAGCTCGAACAGCCGCGCCGCGGCGTCGATCTGACGGGCACCTCCCACCGGCCGCGCGAAGTCCGTCGACATCGAACTCCACCCGTTCCACCGCGACGCCGCACGAGCCGCCCGCCCCAACGTCATCCGGTCCCGAAGCCCCAACTGGCCGCCCACCACCCGCAACACCAGATGCGCGACCTCCTCCGGCCGACGCCGCTCATCCAGCGACGTGTGCAACGCGACCAGAGCATCCTCAGCAGAGGTCTCGGCGATCGACATGGCGGGCATCCTGGCAGGCACGACGACACCGGAGCAATCCCATTCACCACTGAACCTGGCACCACACCAGGGGCATGCTCGACGTTGCCTACGCCACCTTCGATGGCGAGCGCCTCCGCGCGGGACCTCCCCGGCGAGTTGCGCAGGCCCAACAGCTGGTGTCGGTGTACGAGAGTTTCAATACAGAGCCAGGTACACAGACGTACACAGGCGGGATCCGCCACTACGGCTCCGTCGGCGACTGCGGACGCAGCGGCCTCCCTCCGCAGCTCACGCTGGGCTCGCAGATCCGGGTCCGCGCGCCCGGGTGAACCGCCCCGAATTTGTAGAGAGGTCGCCAGAAACCTGGTGGTCGATATGCCCGCTCTGGGGGAGTCCGGCCCAATCAGTGCCTGCCGTGGGCAGATGGTCGCCAACCCGCTACAACGGTAGTACTCGCCGGCAACACGGGCCGTAACTGAGGTCCGCGTGGTGGATCGATCGTGCGCAATCGGCAGGTTACGTTCGATGGATCCTGCCGATCGATCCGCCGGAGCGTCGATGCGTCTGCCCGACCGAGCACGGTCCTCGCTGCTCCTCATCGGCTCGGCCCAGTATCGGTCCGAGCACCTGCCCGACCTGCCTGGGGTCGCGAACAACGTCGCCGATCTGGCGGATGCGCTCACCGGCGATGCGGGCGGCTTCGATCAGCGTACCTGCGTGCAGCTGCTGAATCCGGACTCGGCACTCACCGTGCAGCGGGCGTTGCGCCGGCAGGTTCGGAGCACCGAGGACACGCTGCTGGTGTACATCGCGGGGCACGGTTGGCTCGGTCACCGGGGTGAGCTGTATCTGGGGCTGCCGGACGTTGACCCGGAGGAGCTGCGGGTGACCGCGTTGGCGTTCAACGCCGTCAGAGAGGCGCTGCTTGATTCGACCGCCGCGAACAAGGTTCTCATCATCGATGCGTGCTACAGCGGCCGGGCACTCGAAGGGGTGATGGCGAGCGAGGCTCCGCTGGGAGCACTGACCGCGATCGAAGGCACCTACACGCTGACCGCCACCAGTGGCAACCGGCTGGCCATCGCCCAGCCGGGGAGCCGGCACACCGCCTTCACCGGTGAGCTGCTTCGGCTCTTGACCGACGGTGTCCCCGGCGGTCCGGAGCTGCTAACCCTGGACCTCCTGTATCAGGAGCTTGTTCAGGCGGCGAAGGCCAAAGACTTTCCACAGCCCGAACAGGTCAACAGGGGGACCGTTCGCGATCTCGCCATTGCCCGCAACGCCGCGGTGGAGCAGACCGACAGCGGTGTCGGCGAGCAGTTCGACGACGGGGCTGTTGAGCTGCCGGCCATCGCACCGCGGTGGATTGTGCCGGGGTTCGCCGGCGAGCATGGGCTCACGCGCGACATGCTCGGAATCAAGGCCGACTCCGACGCGGTGGCGGTGCTGCTGGCATCGCGGAGCCTGAAACCGCCGCTGGCCTTCGGCGTGTACGGCAAGTGGGGCAGCGGCAAGACATTCTTTATGCGCACCCTTGAGCGCGAGGTCAAGGCATTGGCCGACGATGAGCTGCCAGGGCTGTGCCGCAAGGTCGAGAGTGTCTGGTTCAACGCATGGCACTACGCCGAGGGAAACCTGTGGGCAAGCCTCATCCATCGGATCTTCTCATCCCTGCACGGCGACGGCCCGGCGGCCGAGAAACGGCTCGACGCCGCCATGTCCAAGATCACGGCGGTGACTGAGGCGAAGGCCGAAGCGCAGGCCAAAGTACAGGCGGCCCAGGCGACCGCCGATGTCGCGGCCGATCGACTCAAGCAGCTCAAGATCGATTACCAAGAAGCCCGGAACAAGGCGAAGCAGGCCACCCTCAAGGACTCCTGGAAGGCGTTCACGCTCGATACCGAGGTCCGCGGACAGTTCGACGAGGCCAGACAGACGCTCGGACTACAGAAAGCCGGGGACAGTGCTCGCGAACTCGCCGACGCCGCTGCGGAGGTGCGGCAGCTCGCCGGGCGCGGCTGGGCGCTCGCAACCGCCGGACGTTGGTGGCAGACACCGCTGTTCCTGGGGCTGGTCGCGGCCGCGCTCGTCGCGGCGGCAGGCCTGGGCATCGCGGCGCTGCTCGACGGCCGGACGACGTGGCTGTCCCCCGTCATCCTCCGGATTTCCGAGCTGGGTGCCTTGGCCGCCGGAGGCGCGGCCTGGCTGCGGCGACAGACGGATCTCGCCCGCCGGCTGCTCCGGCCCGCCGAGGCGGTGCAGCGTCTGGTCGACGAACGTGTCGCCGCGCTCGATCGCGAGCACCAGAGCAAGTGCGAGGCGGCCGAACGGGAGCTCCGCGAGATCGAGGACCAGCGCGACGGTGCCCTGGCCCAGCTGGCCGAGGCCCAGGCGCGCGTCGCCGAGGCCACCGCCGAGCTCGACCAGCTCCACGGGCCGCGGCTGCTGGAGCACTACCTGGCCGAGCGGGTGAACAGCGCCGACTACCGGCAGTACCTCGGCGTCGTGGCGCAGGCTCACCGCGACCTGGAGGACCTGAACTCCTACTTCACGACCGCCCTCGACAGCGCCGGCGATGCAAGACCGGTCGACCGGATCGTTCTCTACATCGACGACCTCGACCGGTGCTCGCCGACGACGGTGGTCAGGGTCCTGGAGGCGGTTCACCTGCTGCTGGCCCTGCCCCTGTTCGTCGTGGTGGTCGGCGTCGATGCGCGGTGGCTCATCCGGTCGCTGCGCGAGGAGCATTCGGTGCTGCTGGAGTCCGGCGAGGACGCGTCGACCGCGACGACGGCCACCGACTACCTCGACAAGATCTTCCAGCTCGGCTACGGCCTGCCCGACATGACCGTCGACCGGTGCGCCGCGTTGCTGATCAACGCGGCCGTCGCCAGCCAGACGACTGGGCCGGACCAACCCGCGGCCGAGCGGGCGCCCGCCGACGCTGCCGAGCCCTCCCGGGCCGCGCCAGGCGCGGCGCGGTCCGATTCCACCGGCCGACCGGCCGTGAACCGGCCCGCGGACATGCAGCTGGCGGCCGTCAACGCGCTCGTGCTCGACGACCCGGAGCTGGCCCTGCTCGCTGCGGTCGCGCCGCTGGTCGGCACGTCACCGCGACGGACGAAACGCTTCCTCAACGTCTACCGCGTGATCCGGGCCCGCACGATGATGGACGAATCGCATAGCAGGCTCCTGGCCGAGCCCGGTGCCTCCGCTCAGCTCATCACCGTTGTCGCGCTTGCGCTCGGGCTGCCCAACCGGATGCCCCTCGCGCTCGACCTCATCGCGGCCGACGACCCCACCACCGTGGGCGCCTTCCTCTCCGCGCAGAAGGTGCCCCCGTCCGAGGCCCGGCTTATCCGAGGCTTCCTCGAAGTCGGCGGCGAGCTGCAGGAGCTGCCCGTCGGGGTGCTGACGCGATGGCTGCCGCTCGTCCGGCCGTTCGCATGGCCGTTCGGCAACACCCTGACGTACTGAAGGCCGCTATCCCCAGCGGGCCGAGTCCGGAGGGCGTCTTGCCCGTTGGTGAGGCGTCCTCAAGCCCATCCGAGCGGACAGCGGCTACCTATTGACTCGTGGTACGACCGCAGCTCGGCCAGATCCGTACACACGATTACCTCAAGCGCGGCCTGCGACATCGGGGGCACGCGGGAAGCCCTACGCCGGGCAGCATGTAGTCGTGGCTCCCGACCAACTCGTTGGCTGCGTTATTTTCGGGTTGGCCTCCGCCGGCGTGGCCGTTGCTCGTGCGATACGTCATTCGCGCAACCGCGCCTCCGCGGGGTTGCGGCCCTCGATGCGCTGCCAGGAGGTTCTGGCGGGGGACCGAAGAGTGATCGCGCGCCTGACCCGCGAAGTGTGACCAGGGCCGTGTGACCAGATGAAACTTCATCGACCGTTCGGTGGTATCAGAGGATGTGAGTCAGCTTGAGATCGATGGGTTCCGCCGAGTCGCTGACTCGGTGAAATCGGGCGCCGCGGAAGACCGGGCCGCGGAGGTTTCATACGGTCACAGTCGCCCCGGTCTCACCAGAGCCGCGAACCTCGCAAATCTGCAGCTCCACGTCATTCGGTACCTCATCCATATGTCGATAATCGCCGACGCGCCCACCAGCCGGCGGGACACCGGACGGGGCGGGGGGGGCGTCGGACGGAACTGGCGTCAGGGGCGGGGTCGGCGGCATGTCCGGATGGCGCTGGTCGGCAAGGCGCGTGTGGACGGGCTGTACAGGTGATGCGGCGGGCGGGCGGTGGCCCGGCTTCAGGCAGGCTCGGGACAGTCGTGCAGATTCATGCTTCGAATGGGTCCCAATGGGTCGCGTAGCGCAGCAGCGAGCGGGCCAGGTCGGGGTTTGCCGCTGCCCACCGGGTGTCGAAGAGGAACCATTGGTCGAACCCGAAGAAGTCATCGATGTATCGGGCGACTTGTGCGACGTGGGGGTCGAGCCGGATCAGCGATTCGGTAGGCCGTTGCGCGACTCCCGGCTCTCCTACGTCTCCACGGTTCGGGTCGGGTGTGGGCGCGTGGTCGAGGCCGGCGGGCGAGGGTGCGTATCCGGGTAGCCGGGCGTAGCGTCGCAGGGCCGCGCCGACGTCGTTGTCTTCCGGGGCGACGAGGGCCTTCAGGAGATGGGCGTCGTGGGGCCAGGTGTGGGCGTCGAGGTCGTCGGCGTCGCGCAGATGGGTGGCGAGGTCCGGCAGGGCCAGGCCGGGGAACACGGTGGCACCCGGCAGGTCCAGATTGCGGTAGGTATCGGGTGATTGCCAGCAGAGGCGCACCGAGTAGACGGACCCGGGGCCGGGCGGAACCAGCCAGACGGTACGGACGGGCACCGCAGGGCTGAAGACCGCACCGCAGGCGGCCGCGCTGGTGGGCAGGGGCCAGGTGTCGTGCAGCAGGAACGCGAGCCGGTCAGGCGACGCGGCAACGGCGGCGTCGTCGAGGAAGTAGTAGGCCAGGTCCACCTCGTCGTCATCGGTGCGCACGCGCAGGGCGTGCTCACCGAGCCGGATGAAGGTGTCCTCGTCGTCGCCCTCCACCCACAGGTGCCCGATCAACAGCGCACGCAGGTCGTCAACGGACTCCGGTCGAGGCAGGTGCCGCTTCCGGGCCTCCTCGAAGATCGACTCCAAGCCGTAGACGTCGCCGCCCAACTCGCTGTCGATCCATGCGTGCGGGTCGTCGTGCTCCCAGCCGCGGCGGAACCAGTCCAGCACGGTCGCGTCCGGCACGGTGACCACCCGCTTGCTGAACGGCGACTCCTCCCGCCACCGGCACACGAAGAACATGCCGGACACCCTAAGCGGATGGTCCGACACGGCCCTGCGGCGACGTCCCCCCGGCTACGTCCGGACGCCACAGCGGTCGGGCACCAACGTCATCTCCGCGGCAGGCGCTCTGTGGAAGACCCACCGTCGCCTCGGTGGGCTCGCTTCCGGCGGGCCGGAGCGAGACGATGGGTCGATGACCAAGCCGAACGAACAGACGCAGGACGAGGTTGGCTGGTTCTGCGTCCGCTGCGTCTTCCGTGTGGGCTCCGACTCGGCGAGCCAGTTGTACGAGGAACGGCTGACGCTGTGGCGCGCCGCAGGTTTCGACGAGGCGATCGGACTGGCCGAGGACGAGGCGCTCGGCTATGCGGCGGAGCACCCCGACATGGACTATGTAGGACTCTCCCAGGCGTATCGGCTGTTTGATGAGCCCGGGCATGGAGCAGAGGTCTTCTCGCTGCTGCGAGCCAGCGACCTGGATCCGCCGACCTACCTGACGAGGTTCTTCGACACCGGCGAGGAAAAACAGGGCGAGCTTGAACCCGACACCTGACCGAGCGCCACCCCTGTTTCCAGCACGTTTGCGCCGATCTCGCACCCGATCCGCGGCAGATCCGGATACGTCTGAGCGGCGCGCGAAGAAGCGGTCACGGCGGCCGCTCGTCGGGGCGTGAGCCTCACCAACTCGTGAGATTGCGCCGACGCCGCACTCTCACCGGCCGGCTCGGGCACCGTGCTGATCTTGGCAAGCAGCCCGCCTCGACCGGACATCCGGTCAGCCCCGCAACGCCGCAGTACCTCGGCTGGACCCGTTCCGACACTCGGCGGGAGGATGACGCTTCGTGCTGTGCGCGTGTGCATGCCGACCTGATCGCGCGGACGGTCGGTTCGAGTGGGGAGGCTGAACCGTGGGTATCGCGTGGCGTGATTCGCCGGAAGAACTGGTTGGACTGCTACGCCGACACGGCCTGACTCCGGACCGGGTGGACAACGTCGAGGCGGCGTGGAAGGCGTTCCGCGAGTTTCTGGCCCAGCCGGTCGACGGCCTGGAGCCAGGGCCGGACAGCGACGCCGACGGCTTCGTTGTTCAGTGGGGCCGGTACAGCTGGCACGACCAGCTCCCCAGCCTGAGCTTCACCCGACAGTTCGCCGTCGACGTGCGGGAAACCTGGACCGAGACCGACTGGTACCAGCCAGAATACTGGCAGGTGAGCCTGGACCTGGTGTTCCCAGACGCACCCGCGCTCGCCGATCTCGACCGGCTCGACGTGCAGAACACCGGGTTCGACTTCAGTCCACCCGGCCCCGAACGAGACCATGCGATCGGTGAAGCGGAGTGGGAACTGCAGCGGTCGCCCACACTGCAAGCACTGTGGGCGAGCACCCCCTTGCACAGCGCCGTCACGCTGGACCGTGCGGACTGATCCCCCGAGCGCCGCTGCCACACCCGGGTACGGGCGCCAGCACACGATGGCGCAGGCGAGGGTGAGGAATGCTTCGTGGGTGTTGTCGCGGATCTCCCCAGCGGATGCGTAGGCGGCGGAACCAGTGCAGCAGGGCGATGGTCTGCTCGACGCCCCAGCGGCGGGTGCCGAGGACGGAGCCGTGGCCGGTGCGGCGTCGGGCGATGACGGGTGTGATGCCGCGCGTGTGTAGCTCGCGGCGGTACTTGTCGAAGTCGTAGCCAAGGTCGGCGTGGATCCGGTCGGGCCGTTGCCGGGGCCTGCCACGGATGCCTTTGATCCGTGGGACCTTGTCGACCGGGGGCAGCAGTTGGGTGACGTCGTGGCGGTTGCCGCCGGTCAGGCTGACGGCGCGAGGGATGCCGCCCGCGTCGGTGATGACGTGGTGTTTCGAGCCTGGCTTGCGGCGGTCGACCGGGCACGTCAACGATTCCACGCCGCTGGATTCGTCGAAGGGGTAGCCGCCGATGCGGCGGTCGACTCGGGCCAAAGCGCCCAGCGGTAGGTACAGCTCCACGGTATCCAGGCCCTCGTACCGGGACAGGAAACCACCGCAGACGACGCGGGCGCCCGAGGGCAGCGTCAGCGCGCCGCGCAAGCGGCCATGCGCATGGAGGGCGGCCACGCCAAGCTCGAACACCGCGAACCCGGACCCGTCGGCCCGACGCACATGGCAACCCTGAACGCCGGCAACGCGCCACAGGGACCGTAGGGCCCGGTCGACATTGTCATCGTCAGCTGCGCCGAGCACCAGGCAGAGTTCGTAGAAGCCACCCGTCCAGTTCTCGTTGTCGTTCATGTCGTTCGCGATCCGAACCGCATCACCATCGCCGATTCGGCCGCAGACGTCACCCTGGTTCCTGCCGCACGCGTCGCGGCATGACAGTGCACTCGATCAAGTCTTGAGGGACTACGCAGCCGCCCGATCAGTAGTGGGCAAGGATCTGCGTGACAGGGTGGCCGAGAAGGGTGGCCACGTCGGCGAGTTCCCGGGCATCGAGTTCGTACTTCGCGCGGGTCGGGTTCATGGCGCACACCTCGAATCGGGCGAAGCCGACCGGCCAGTCGTAGCGAAGCGCGACCAGGGAGGTGACCGTAGCGCAGCACGGCACCGTCGTATCCAGGTTGTCGAAGCTCTCGCCGTTCTCCTCGATCAGATCGTAGAACCACTCCATATCGATCTCCGCGAGGCAGCACGAGCACGTGATCCTCGTGGTGTTCTCGCCGGCGTCGATCAGAGTGACTTTGTCGTAGAACTCGTGTTCGACTTGTTCGACGTCGTCGTCAGGACCGGAGAACAGCCGAGCGACGTAGGCCACGGCCGCGGCGGCGGCCTCGAGGGTGGGCTGCCAGGTCACGTCCGTCGGGATGAGACGTATGTATCCGTCACTCACGGCAGTCAGGATGCCTTGCCTGATGCCCTCATCAACGTCCGGGCCATCGTCCGCGCGAATGTGGCGACTCGCCGCTGACGGACGGAGGTACTACGCGGTTGGCTCGGCGGGATAGCCGCACCGTTGCGGCGAGCAGTCCTCGGCGTGGTCCCTCGACCAGAGGTAGTAGTCCCGCTCAAGCATCCGAGCAGTCACCGCGAGTCGGCGTTGCCGTATTACGGGCACGGTCGATGGCAGTGCCGTGAACGTTTCCGGGAGCACAGCCAGTGTGCCGGTGATTTGCTCGCCGTCGACCATGCGTAGGAGCACGCGGCATTCCCACCAGGGGTGGTCCTTGTCGGGCCAGTAGTAGTTGGCCGGGTCGGGGAAGAGGTAGTGCGGGGTATTCGGGTCCAGGTGTGCCCGAAACTCGGGGCTTGCGGATCCCATCCCGAGCCGTCGCCTGCCCGCCTCCTCGTACAGGGCGTACATCTGGTCGCGGTTGAGGGCCTTGAGTATCCGGGCCTGCCGGGGAAGGGGCTGCCGACCGGGTGGGGTACGGACGGGCCAGCCGGCCAGCACACGTAATCCTTGTCGAAGGTTCCAGGCAGCAGCATCCTTGCGGGGCGTCGGGAGCGGGGGAGGCGGTGTCCACTGGTATCCGGCTTGGGCGATGTGGCGCAGCATCCACTTCCGCCCTTGTTCTCCGGTGGTGTTCCAGGTCCAGCTCATCGGCCGGGTCTGCATCGCCCGGTCTCGCCGGCTGATAAGCCCCGGGCGAGAAGGTCGCCATCTGCCTTGCGGGCGGGCGACTAGCTTGATCTTTAACCTGTGGTCGGTTTGTATCGACCCTGGCTGATCATGGCCGCAGCCCTTGGTTGATCATTCT
>NZ_VCJO01000023.1 GCF_009712475.1 Micromonospora sp. CP22 | reverse complement strand
TTGCGCCTCCACAGAGGCCAAACCCGTCTCGAAATCCCTGGTCAGCAGCCCGTCAGCCGACTACGCAATCGCCCTGGTGTGCCGGTGCGGCTGTCGCCTATCCTCGCCAGGACGGTAAGGCGCGCACCGGCTCACCACTGCTCTAGGTCATCGGCGATGAATTTGAAGTCGCGCAGCCGACCCTGTCCGACTACCTCGCTCCATGCATTCTTCTGACCCTGATTGCTACTCGCCGATACGGCTTGATCTAGTTCCGCGAACGCAATGTGATAGGTGACATCTACTTCACCCGTCCCTCGCGCAATCGACGCCAGGCGGCTGGGCAAGGGCTCCGCGGTCACCGTCACGAGATGTGGCAGGCGTCCTCTGCGATGGCGAATCATATTGTTATTTTCGTGCCGGATGTTCTGGACGCGATCGCTGCGTATAGTCCATTTGCAAGCTATTGCGGCATGGAGCCATGGCTGTTGATTGAAGGTTGGGGTACCAAGCTGAGCCACGGTCACGTCGGGCTTGATCAGATAATCCGTTCCGATCGTGACGCGCAGGTTGGGATCTTGCGCAATGGCTTCGGTTACTCCCAACAGGTGGCGGTACTGGGCGAAGTATGTGATTTCTCGCCCTCGCTCGACAAGCCACGATCTGTAAGGATCTAGAATCGGAAGCCGTTCTTTCAGGTAAGCAAGGACCGAATTTTCAAGAACGACGCCGGGATTTTGTGGAGGCGGATCTGCAGTTGCGGCTCGCGGCAGGTCCAGGTTTGGGTCAGCCAGACCTAGCGACGTCAGCAGTGCTGCAGCCAGGTCGAGGCTTTCGGCATTGTCCACATCGGCACTGTTGGGAACCCAACGCCACCTACGCTTGTTAGAGGGGCGCCCGTCCTTCATGGGGGACTTCTTCCAACCGAGCAGGTTCGTTGCGAAGGGTGCGGCCATGGCGGCGAAGATATCAACCCCCGTGCTCTCTCCCGCCGACGCCCCGCCACGTGTCCCTTGCGGGATAATTTAGGTTACCTGGCCCGCGCTGGCGGAAGCAGCAGGTATCCCTAAGTCCGGGAGAGATCACCGAAGGTGCTTCTTGACTTCGCGGGCGATTGCGGCGGCCAGGCCCGATGGGACTGCGTTACCGATCTGCTTCGCGATCTCTGTCTTCGAACCGCACCAGAGGTAGTCCTTGGGGAAGTCCTGCAAAAGGGACGCCTCATAGTGAGTAATCACCCGGTTGACCCGGCGTTGCGGATCCTCGGGATCCCACTGCGGGTGCAGGTACTGACCCTTCTCCGGCTTGAAGAACTCGGTCCGAATGGTCAGCGACGGGGCATCCCATCGCATCCGGCCCATGACATCGGTCGTTCCAGTCTTCTTTTCCCGCCAGCAGCGCGATAGCAGGTGGTCTGGCAAGTTGAAGCGGCCGCCCCCGGGAGGAACATGGTTGTACCGCTTGCGCGACAAGTCGGTGGGGTTACGGCCGAAGTGGATCTCGTTGCCCTTGAACACTCCGCGGATCCGGTGGCCGAAGTATTCGGTCATCGTCTCGGGTAGCTCGGTCGTCGCCGGCCGTTCATCGAGCCCTGCAATGCGGCTGCGCACCGTCTCCCAGGGCTTCAGATCACCCGTGGGGTTCTTGGCGTGAGTAGGGGCTGGCAGCGGGATCTGGCCGACTCGCGAGCCGATGACGATTGTCCGGGGCCGTCGCTGGGCTACGCCGTAGTCCGCCGCAAGCAGGACCCCGGGGGTGAGGACGTAGTCCTTGATCATGCCGTGGTCTGCCTCTGCGAGCAGAAGCTGGAACTCGCTGGTACGGGAGAAGCGCTCGACGTTCTCGATGACGAAGACCTGGGGGCGGGCCGTCACGACGAAGCGGAGATACTCCTTCCACAGCTTGTTACGAGGGTCATCGACGTCCTTGCTGCCGAGGTTGGAGAATCCCTGGCATGGGGGGCCACCGATGATGACGTCCGCTGGGGGAATCTCTTCCTCCCGCACCTTGGCGATGTCGGCCCACCGGGTGTGTGCCTCGCCGAAGTTCGCCGCGTAGGTGGAGGCCGCTGCCTGATCCCACTCGACCGCCATTACCGATCGGAAGCCCTCACGATGGAAGCCGACGGTCATGCCGCCGCAACCTGCGAACAGGTCGATCACGCTTGGCTGGTCGCTCACCTGAACCATGCTAGAGCTCCTCGTTGCTGAGATGTTGGGGGCACACCGAAGGAGTGTCGAACACATGTCTGACAAGTCGTGGGCGTCCTCCAGCGGGGTCCGCAAGTCGATGCAGGGCAACAAGGGACGTGACACCAAGCCAGAGCTTGCACTGCGCCGCGCGGTGCACGCCCTGGGGCTGAGGTACTTCGTAGGCAAGCGCCCCATCCCGTCCGTGCGTCGGACAGCAGATCTCGTCTTCCCGCGTCTTCGGGTGGCGGTTTTCCTTGACGGATGCTTCTGGCACGGGTGTGCGCAGCACCACACCGTTGCTAAGACCAACGCCGAGTTCTGGGCGGCGAAGGTCGCTGGCAACCGACGCCGGGACGCCGACACCGACGCACGGCTGGCTGCCGCAGGATGGACTGTGGTCAGAATCTGGGAGCACGAATCACCCGAGCACGCCGCTGCTCGGGTAGCAGAGGTCGTACGTGGCTCGGTGGGCAGCGGTCCAGTGAAACAGCAACCGAGCGATCCGCAGGAGCTACGACGCGACGACCACGAGCCGCCCGAGATCGACACGGCCCGAGAGATTCCATCGCCCGGAGCCAGGGATTAGAAGGTGGCTGTACAGCCATCCGTACAGCCAAGCCAGCCGACGGCCATGGTCCAGGATCGACGGTGGACGACACCGCGAGCAGGCCAGCGACTGTCACCGACGCCGGTCGACGGCAGTCTTGATCTTTGCAAGGCAGGGGTTAGGGGTTCGAGTCCCCTGGGCTCCACCACATCATCCGGCCAGGTCGCGGGCCATCTTCTCCCTTGGCCGGCTTTCCCGATAGTGCCCATGTGTACCTCCTTCAAGTTCCCGGTGAGCGGATCATGAAGGCAAGCGAGGGCGGACGCGCGAGAGCGCTCGGGTGCGGCAGACCCTGACCTCATCGGAAGGTCTGACTGCGCTGGTCAGAGGGTGTTCATCCGGCCGATGTCGCCCCAAGGCCGCCCCGGATCGGCTGCGATGGAAGGGTGGCGAGCAGTCGGCGGTTTTCGGATGGACGCTTCGGGGCTGGGGTGCTCCGGGGCCCGGAGAGCGCGCAGCAGGCCACCTACGTGGAGCTGTTCTTCGACCTGGTGATGGTGTTCGCGCTCAACCGGCTGGTGGCGTACGCGGAGTCCGCTCTTGAAGGTCCGGGCCTGACGAGTTCGGACGTGGCCAGACGATGGATCGCGATCGGGCAGATACTGCTGCTGTTCGCGCCGCTGATCTGGACGTGGATGCTCACCGCCTACGTCACGGCGCGGTTCGACCCACGGTCCCCGAACACGCAGCTGGTGGTTCTGGGTACGGCGTTCGCGCTGCTGGTCATGGGTACGAGCGTGCCGTACGCCTTTGACGCTGGCGGCCTTTCCTTCGCGCTGGCGTTCGCCGTCACCCACGTCGGCCGGGTTCTGGTGACCGGCTACCTCGTTCGCGGACACAAGCTTGCTCGGCTGCTCGTCCGGCCGATGATCTGGTCCGTCCCGGTGGCGCTGCTGTGGATCATCGGTGCGCTGAACACCGGATCGGTGCGGGTGACGTGGTGGATCGTGGCCGTGGCCGTCGACGTCGCCGGGGCACGGCTGGGCTGGCCGCTGCCCCGTCTGGGGCGTGGGAAGGATACGGCGTGGGCGCTTTCGCCGCACCACCTCGCTGATCGGTTCCAGCAGTTGCTACTGATCGCTCTCGGCGAGACGATTCTCGCGGTCGGCATCGTCTACGCCAGTAAGTCGGATCGGCCGGGCGGCTACCAGAAAGTTGGGCTGTATCTCGCGTTCGTCGTCGCGATCCTGCTGTGGCGTATCTACTTCCATCGTGCGGGGCAGCTGCTGGGGGTCGCCGTTGCCAGCGCCCGCGACCCGGCTTCGCTGGGTCGCTTCATCGGCACCGCTCACGTGGTGATGATTATCGGGATCATGTTCGTGGCGGCCGGGCACGTACTGATCCAGAACCATCCGCTCGGACGCATCTATCCGACCTGGCTCGCCGTGATCATGGGCGGTCCCATCTGCTTTCTGCTCGGCAGAGCCGCCCTCGAACGGGCGGTCTTCGACCGCGTCTCGCCGCGCCGCTGGAGGGCTGTCGCCCTGCTGATCGTGGCCGGGGTGCCGCTACTGGCTGCCCCGCCGTTGGCGGCGGGGATCACCGCTGCGGTCGTCCTGTTCGGCATCGCCCTCCTCGACGCCCTGCGGTCCGCTGGTTGTCCCCCCGAAACCCCGCGACCGGCCAACGCGCTGGCGAACCTGTCCTGGTGGCGGCGTGGCTCCGGTTAGGGCGGGCGGTGGGCGGCAGGCTAGCGTCTGAGCGTGAGCATCGGATCTCCTCGTGTCCTGCCCGCCGACGGTGACCTCGGTGAGGCGGCAGCCCTGCTGCGTACCGGTGGGTTGGTGGCCTTTCCGACGGAGACCGTCTACGGGCTGGGCGCGAACGCGTTGGACGCGCGGGCGGCGGCCCGGATCTTCGAGGCGAAGCAGCGGCCGAGCTTCGACCCGCTGATCACTCACCTCGCCGACGCGGCGGACCTGGAGCCGCTGGTGGGTCCGGTGTCGCCGGCCGTGGCGGCGCTGGCTGCCCGGTTCTGGCCCGGGCCGCTGACCTTGATCGTGGACCGGCCGGAGCAGATCCCGCCGATCGTGACTTCGGGGCTCGACAGCATGGCGGTGCGGGTGCCGGATCAGGAGCACGCTCGCCGGTTGATCGCCGCCGCCGGGGTTCCGGTGGCCGCGCCGAGCGCGAACCGGTTCGGCCAGCTCAGTCCCACCCGTGCGGAGCATGTGGTGCACGGGTTGGGTACGGCGGTGGACCTGGTGCTCGACGGCGGTCCGAGCCGGTGCGGCATCGAGTCGACGATCGTCGACGCCCGGGGGGAGCGCCCGGTGGTGTTGCGGCTCGGTGCCTTGCCGGTTGAGGAGTTGGAGAAGGTGACCGGTCCGGTGACGGTGCGACCCGGCAACTCGGGGCAGCCGGTCGCGCCGGGCACGTTGGCCGCGCACTACGCGCCGCGTACGCCGTTGCGGCTGGTGCCGGGGGCGGAGCTGGCGGATGCCGCCGGTGCGGGTCGTGGTTGTCTGGCGTTCCGGGATCGACCGGCGGGTGCCTGGACGGCGGTGGAGGTGCTCTCCGCCGCCGGTGATCTGACCGAGGCGGCGGCCCGCCTCTTCGACGCGCTGCATCGACTGGACGCGGCCGGGGTGGTCGAGATCGTCGCGGAGCCGGTGCCGGAGATGGGGGTGGGGCGGGCCGTCAACGACCGGCTGCGCCGCGCCGCCGCCACCTGGCATCCCGCCAGCGGAGACTGACCGTCAGTTGTCGTCGGTGTGGTCGCCTTCGAGCTGCGGGAACCCCGCGACGAGCCGGCTGAGGGCACCGTTGGCGAGGGTCGCGCCGAGCGCGGACCCGGTGGCGATGGTCCAGCCGACCGGCCCCAGCGGGGTGCAGCCGAAGAACTGACTCAACCCGGGGGTCTGCACCACCGCAGCCAGCACGCCGAAGGACGCGGCGGTGGAGGCGAGCACGGTCGGGCTGGTGCCGCCGGCCAGCACGGTCTGGCCGAGTTGCGTACCGACGAGGGAGACCAGGGCGACGGTGCCGGCGCGTCGCCGGGTGCCGGTGTATCGGGCCAGCATCCAGCCGGTGGTCGCACCGAGCGTCGTGCCGGCGGCTCGCAACCCGATCTCCCGGGTCATGGTCTGGCCGAGTGAGCTGTCCGGGCCCTCGCGGAGCAGTCCGTCGACGTTGTCGCCGCCGGGTGGCCGGACGGCGATGGCCAGCGCGGGTGCCATGTCGGTGAGCAGGTTGACCAGCAGCAGTTGACGTCCGTTGAGCGCGGCCCGCCCGGTTGCGGCGGCGGTCAGCACGCTGAACGCGATCTCGCCGAGGTTGCCGCCGACGAGGATGCTCAGCGCGTGGCGGACCGAGGACCACATCGCCCGGCCCTCGACCAGGGTGGCGATGATGGTCTCCAACCGGTCGTCGGTGACCACCAGGTCGGCTGCGGCGCGAGCCGCCGGGGTGCCCCGTTGGCCGAGGGCGATGCCCACGTCCGCCAGCCGGATGGCGGGGGCGTCGTTGGCGCCGTCGCCGGTCATCGCGACGGTACGCCCGCATTTCTGCAACGCCTGGATGATCCGGACCTTGTGCGTCGGAGTGCAGCGGGCTACCACGTCGGTGCCGGCCAGCCGCTCGGCGAGGGCGTTGTCGTCGAGTTGGTCGAGTTCGGCGGCGGTGACCACCCGTTGTGCCTCCCCGTCGCTGATGGTGGCGGCGATCGCCTCGGCGGTCGCCGGATGGTCGCCGGTGATCATGATCGTGTGCACGCCTGCCTGGCGGATCCGGCGGACAGCCGGCGCGGCGCTGTCGCGTACCCCGTCGGCGATCGCCAGGAAACCGGTGAAGACCAGGCCGTGTACGCCGTCGTCGGTGATATCCGGGTCGGCTACGGTGCACTCGGCGACCGCGAGGATCCGGTGCCCCGCGCCAGCCCGTTCGCCGAGTTGCCGCTGTAGGTCGGCCCGGCCCGCGTCGTCTAGCGGCTCGTCGCGTGCGGCGGTGCGACGGGCGGCGCAGCGGGGAAGCACCGCCTCCGGGGCACCCTTCACGCTGAGCAGCAGTCCGTCGTCGGTCGCGCCGACGGTGGCGTGGTAGCCGCGCGACGGTTCGAACGGCAGACCGCCGACCGCCCGCCAGCCGGGTGCCCCGTCCTGTTCGTCGACCCCGGCGGCGCGGGCCCCGCGAAGCACCGCGCGGTCGGTCTGCATGGACAGTTCCTCGGGGTCGTCGGCGGCGGGGGTGGCGCGCAGCGCCGCAGCGAGGGTGCGTCGCAACCGGTCGTCGAGTTGCTCCAGCGGGGCGTACGAGTCGCCGCCGCCCACTCCGGCCAGCATCAGGTGACCTTCGGTGAGGGTGCCGGTCTTGTCGAAGCAGAGCACGTCGACCCGGCCCAGTGCCTCGATGGTGCGTGGGTTGCGCACCAACGCGCCGTGCTCGGCGAGCCGTCGGGCGGCGGCCAGTTGGGCGGCGCTGACCAGGAACGGCAGTCCTTCGGGCACCGAGGCGACGGCCAGGTTCGCGGCGGTCGCGGCCGTCTGGGCCAGGGGTACGCCCCGGAGCAGCCCGGCACCGGCGACCGCTACCGCCGACCCGGCGGCTAGGGGGATCGCGGTGCGGGTCAACCGACCCAGTCGGGCTTCGACCCCGCTGACCGGTGTTGCCTGCCCGGCCAGGGCGAGACTGCGCCCGGCCTCGGTGTCGGCGCCGGTGGCCACGACCACGGCCTCGCCGCAACCGGCGGCGATGCTGGTCCCCTCGTAGACCATGGAGGAACGTTCGGCCACGGCGGCGGCGACCACCGGCTGGTCGGTCTTGCCGACCGGCAGCGACTCACCGGTCAGGGAGGACTCGTCGGCTTCCAGCCCGACGGATTTCAGGACCCGGCAGTCGGCCGGTACGGCGTCGCCGGATTCGAGCAGGATCACGTCACCGGGGACCAGGTCGTCCGCGGGTACCACCCGGGCGACGCCCTCGCGGCGGACCCGGGCGGTCACCGCCGAGCGGGACAGCAACTCGGCCAGCGACTTCTCGGTGTTGCGCTGGTGCACCGCGCCGACCAGTGCGGACGCTCCGACGACCCCGCCGACCAGGGCGGCGTCGATCAGTGAACCGAAGCTGGCGGAGAGCACCGCCCCGGCGGCGAGCACCGGGGTGAGCGGGTTGGCGAGTTCGTCGACGAAGGCGCGGAGCAGCCCACCCGGGCCCGCCGCCTGACCTGGTCGGGTGGCGTGTCGGCGCTGGGCCTCGGCCTCGGTCAACCCGTCGTGGCTGGTGCCGAGTTGGTCGATGATGGTGGGCACCGGCATCAGATGCCAGGCGGTGATCGCAGGTGCGGGCGCGTTGGCCGTCTCGGTCAGGCGACCGGCCCGCCACACGCCGTGAGCGAAGGCCAGCGCCGCCGCGCCGTTGACCGAGGCGAGCGTCCGGCCGGGCAGCAGGGCCGGGTCGGCGGTGAAGGCGGAGAGCGCGCCGAGGCCGGTGCCGGCCAGCCCGATCCGCATGTTCTGCGCGGTCATCCGCCGGGCCACCCCGGCCGCTTCGATGATCAGGGCGACGATCCGCAGATCGGTGCCGACCAGCAGGTGTGCTCCCCACGGCGGGGGATCGTCGTGGTCGGCGATGCCCAGTCCACAGTCGGACGCGGCCAGCGCGGATCGGTCACCGGAGACGAGCATCACCACCGCGCCCTCGCGTTGCAGGGTGCGTACCGACTGGGTGAGCTGGTCGTCGCCGGGCACCAGCGCGTCGGCGGAGGCGTGCCGTTGCGGGTCGCCGCCGGCCACGACGAGTCGCAGGCCGGCCTGCCGGGCGACGGTCGGCAGGGCTTCGACGCCGGGTGCCGGCTCCGGCTCCACCCGCAGCACGGCCGTGAGGGTGTCGCCGTGGGCCAGACCGAGCAGGGTGCCGCCGCGTTCGCGCAGCTGCCGACTGTCGTCGGTGTCGCCGGGATCCCGCACGTCGAGTCGGTCGAGCGGACCGAGTCGCCAACCGTCGAGGTGGCGTACCTCGTTCGGTGTGGTCGGGTCGAAGAGGGCGAACGCCTGGGCGGCCACCTGGGAGGTGTCGGCGTCGGTCAGGGGGGCCAGGTCGGCCAGGACGGCCCGGTCGGAGCCGAGGATCCGAGCATCCAGCACCAGCGTGTCGATGCGGTCGAGTTCGCGGAGCACGCTGCGGTCCATCGCGATGACGCCACGGCGGGCGAGGATCCGGCCGAGTTGGGCCGCGTAGCCTTCGCGTCCGCTGCCCGGCGCTTTGGGCAGGGCGGACAGGCCCAGTGCGGCGGCCCGTTTCGGACCGACCACGGGCGTCGCCGCGGCGAAGGCGGCGGCACCACCGGCGAGCATTCGGTTGATGTACTGCTCGACGGAGCCGTCGGGTTTCGGGCAGGGACGCTCGTCGGCGGGTACCCGGGCGATGGCGCGATCCGGTTCGCCGGTGAGCCGGGACTCGGCCTTCTCCCAGGCTCGCAGCTGGGCCAGCCCTTCACCCCACTGCACGATCCGCTGTGCGCCGTCGAGCACTATTCCCGTCCAGCCACCGGTGAGGCCCTGCACCACCGCTTCGGCGAGGGGGAAGAGGACCTCGGCGCGTGGGTCGCGGCGTAGTCCCAGACCGGTGAGGGCGTGCAGCTTCGGGTGCAGGTCGATGGCGCTGAGCAGTCCGGAGACCTCACCGGGGACCGGCGTGATGGGCAGGATCCGGGTGGCCGCGGAGATGGTCAGGCCGAGCGCGTCGGAGGCGAGGGCGCCGAGCGTACGCGGGGTGCGCGGTCCTTCCTCCGGTGGGTGCGGCGGCGGGATGTCCGGATCCGGTTCGTGCGGGCAGGTGCGTTCCACCCGGGCGATGGTGGCGACCAGCTCACGTACCTTCGGGCCGGGTGTGTCGACGGCGACGACCACCCGACCGGAGGGGGCGTTGACCCGCGCCCAGTTCACGCCCGGTACGCGTTCCAGCGCCGTCTCGACCTGTCGGGCGAGGGTGTCGCCGCCGTCCTGGCAGACGCCGTGGACCTCGATGTGGTGTCGGCCGGGGCGTGACCATATTCGCCGGCTGGTCAGCCCGATCGCTCGGGCGAGGCGGGTCGCGGCGGCACCGACGCTGCGGGAGGCGGCTCCCACCACCGGAGGTGCTCCGACGGCGCCAAACCGCATTCTCGCCTCCTACCGTTCGTGCCCGGCGGCCTGGCTTCCCGGCCGGACGTCCCTTATGCCCCCAGGAGCTGGGAAAACTTTCCTGCTCGGGCACGCATGGAGATGGGCGGTGGAGGAATCCGTGGTGCGTCGTCCGGCATGGGGAGGCGAGATGAGTACGTTGACACGACAGCTCAGTGGGACCAATGAGACGGTGCAGGCGTTCACCCGCCGAGTGAACGTGCCGTGGCTCGGTGAGGTGGCTGTGCCCCCGCCGGACAAGCTGACGTACTACGCCGGTATCGGGGTGTTGGCCGCACTCCAGGTGATCGAGTGGCCCCTGGCGCTGGTGATCACGGCCGGGCACCTGCTGGCCGACCAGCACCTGTCCGGGCTCGCCAAGGGGCTGGGTGAGGCGATGGAGTCCGCCTGAGGTGACGCCCCGTTGGCGGTTGAGTGCGCCGCGTCACTCTTGACTTGAAGGTGGGTTCAGGGCCGAGTCTTGAGCTGCGGTCGATCGGTCGCGGGCCCGACCCGCTGGTCCTGTCAGAGCTCTGGCGCGGACCGGTGTGCCCTGTGGGGCGGGTGAGCGTCGCACTGTTGCACATCGGGGGTCAGCAGCGTGACGTGCCGGGGTCGTGCCCATGCCGCGATCGGCCTGACCGGGCCCGGTGCCTCCTGCCAGGGGGTGCCGGTCCGGTCGCAGCACCGCCTGGTGACCAGGCGGTGGCTGGATCGCCGTTGCGGCCACGCGTGGCCGGTGCGACCGGCAGGATGAGCTGGCGTGACCTTTCTGACGTTGCTGCCGATGGCGGTGGTGATGGTCGCCGGCAGCCAATTGGTGGCGGCGGTCTTCCTCGCTTCGTCCGACCGGCCACGGGCGGCCTCGCTGGGCTATCTGGCGGGCGCGGCGATCGTCGTGTTCGGTGGTACGACCCTGGCTTGGCTGGCGGTCCGACTCTTGAAGATCAATTTCACCGGGGTGGGGCGCGGCGCGCTCGAACGGTGGCTCGACTGGTTGGTCCTGGCGCTGCTCGTGGTGCTGGCGGTGGTCGTCTTCCTGCGGCGGCATGGCGGACCGCCACGCTGGATGGGCCAAATCCAGCACGCGAGCCCCGGGTACGCGTTGAAGATGGGTCTGCTGCTCTTCCTGGCCATGCCGTCCGACGACCTGACCATGGCCGCCGTCGGTGCCAGTGCCGCCCGACACGGTCAGCCGTGGTGGCATCTGCTGCCCTTCGTACTGCTCACCCTGACCCTGCTCGCCCTTCCGCTGCTGGCCCTGCTGTTGCTCGGGAGCCGGGCGGCCGTGGTGCTGCCGCAAATTCGCCAGTGGGCGGACAGCCACTCCTGGGTGGTCAGCGAGGCGGTCATCGCGCTGTTCGTGGTGATCACCGCAGGGAATCTGGTGCGGTGAGTCCTGGGTACGGCCCGACCCGACACGTACGGGCGAACGCCGACCTGATGACACCTGCCCGGATTCACGTTCGCCCTACCGTCGAGCCATGCTCACGTTCGTCGTCACCAGTCTCCTGTACGTCTGCGGATTCGTCTTCCTCTACGGGGTGATCCGACTCGCGGTGCGGCACGCCATGGAGGACATCGAGGTGCGCCGCGTCCAGGCCGCGCGGGCGGAGGAGATGGCCGCCGCCCGGGACCGGGCGCTGCTGGAACGCCACGGCTTCCTGACCAACGAGGGCTGACGGTCTGGTCCCCGTACGCCTCGCCGACGTCGGATGCGACGATCACAGACGTGATGGGAACGTTGAAGACCGAGCCCGCGCGTACCCGTGCCGATCTGCTGGCTGCGCCGGTCGCCGCCGCGCTCGACCAGTGGCCGACCGACTCCCCGGTGGGTGTGGACGCGGTGCTGGTCGCGCCGATCGACGCCGACCTCGCCGACACGGCGGCTTTCTGTGCCGCGTACGACGTCGGGTTGGACGAATCGGCCAACTGTGTGGTCGTGGCCGGTAAGCGTGAGGGGGTGACCCGTTACGCTGCCTGCCTCGTGCTGGCCACCACTCGGGCGGACGTGAACGGGGTGGCCCGGCGGGCGCTGGACGTCCGCAAGGCGAGCTTCGCGCCGATGGCCGACGCGGTCGAGTTGACCGGCATGGAGTACGGCGGGATCACGCCGATCGGGCTGCCGTTGCAGTGGCCGATCCTCGTCGACGCACGGGTGGTGGCCACGCCGCACGTGGTGATCGGGTCGGGCGTACGACACAGCAAGATCGTGCTGCCGGGCGCGGCGCTGGCCGCGCTGCCCGGGGCGCGAGTGGTGGAGGACCTGGCCAAGCCGGCGTGACGATCGCCATCTGTCGATGTCGTTGCACGTGAAACATCAACGACGTCGATGGCTGGCGGTCAGCTGGCGGCGGCTTCCCGTCGTTCGACCTCGGCGAGCGCCGCGAGCAGGGTGTCCGCCTCCTGCGCCCCGGTGATCGCGTACTTCCCGGCGAGCACGAAGGTCGGCACGCTGGTCACCCCGAGCTGTCGGGCGGCGGCCAACTCGGCCGTCAGCTCGGCCACCCCTTGCTCGGAGTCGAGGAAGTGGCGGGCGTCGTCGCCGTCCAGCCCGACGGTGGCGGCCACCTCGGCCAGCGCCTCCCGGGAGCCGATGTCGACGCCATCGGTGAAGTGGGCTCGGTGCAGCGCCTCGACCAGTTCCCCGTCACGGTCCTGCTGGCCAGCCCAGTTGGTCAGTCGGTGGGCGTCGAAGGTGTTGGCCGCGATCATCCGGTCGTAGCGCAGGTCCAGACCGACGCTCGCCCCGACCTCGACGACCCGGTCGACCATCTGCCGAACCTGCTCCCGGCCACCGAACTTCTCGGCCAGCACGTCGAGCATCGGGCGCGGCGACGGAACCGGTGACGGGTCCAGCTGGAAGGGCCGGTTCCGGATGGTCACCTTTCCCTCGTACGACGCGAGCGCCTGGGTCAGGCGGCGTCGACCGATCCAGCACCAGGGGCAGACCAGGTCGGCGTAAATGTCGATCTCCATGCCCGGGGACAACCCGCTGACCGGCGGGTCTGTTCCCGACTGCCGCGCAGGTCACGGTGGCAGTCGGTGGTTCCCGTGCCGGGTGGACCTGGGCTCCGCCCTCGGCGCGTCGAGGGCGGGTCGACCCGTTCAGGCCGTCTGCTCGCGGACCTGTCGCTTGAGCCGGGCCAGGATGGCGGTGCCGCCGCGTACCCGCAGCGGGCTGATCGCCTGCGCCAGGCCCATCCGCTGGTAGAGGTCGTCCGGAACGGCGAGGACCTGCTCCGCGGTGGCGCCGGCCAGCCCTTCGGCGAGGATGCCGGCGAAGGCCCGGGTGGTCGGTGCCTCCGGTGGGCAGTCGAACAGGGTGTCGACGGTGCCCTCGGGTGTCACCTCGGCCCGCAGGAAGAACGGCGTCTGGCACTCCACGACCTGTTCCATGCCCTCGTGCCCGGGATGCCCGGCGGGCAGCGGCGGTACGGCGTCGGAGTATTCCAGCAGCATCTCCAACACCACGTCACGCGGCGCTGCGACGAACTCGTCCACGATCTCGGCCAGCCTGCTCGGCATCTCGGGCATCCCGCCAGGTTACCGGCCGCTGTCTGGAACCGAGTCACGTGTTAGGAAGGGGCCCTTCCTATACCGCAGGCGTTAATAAGGTGCCCTTCCTTACACCGTGGGGGACTGTTCGGTGATTTCGCTGAGTGCGGAGGTGGGGTCGAGCTGCATGGCCAGATCGCCGAGGGAGACGATGCCGACCAGCTTGCGCTCGTTGTCACAGACGAGGACGCGGCGGATGCCGCGCTCCCGCATCAGTGAGGCGGCCTCGCTGGCGGTGCAGAACTGCTCGATCATCACGACCTCACGGGTGACGATCGAACCGATGGTGGTGTCGGTGGCGGAGGCGTTCTCGGCCACCGCGCGTACCACGATGTCGCGGTCGGTGAGGATGCCGGCCAGGTTGGCGCCGTCGGTGACGACGACATCGCCGATGTCGGCCTCCTTCATGACCTTCGCCGCCTCGTCCAGGGTGGTCTCCGCCGGCAGGTAGATCACCTGCCTGGTCATCACGTCAACGACCCGGTAACCGGTCATGAGAGCCTCCAGAGATGCGTCGAGCCGATCAGACTGCGGTACCCCGTCCCCCGATCGCTACACCCCGACTCCGCCTACCCGCCTGACAGGTTCTCCACCAGGTCCGCCACCGGCAGTTCGGTGCGCATCCCGGTCGCCCGGTCACGCAGCTCGACGTACCCGTCGGCCAGTCGGCGTCCGACCACGACGGTGCGCGGGATACCGATCAGTTCGGCGTCGGTGAACTTCACCCCGGCGGAGACGGCCGTCCGGTCGTCGACCAGCACCCGCAGGCCCGCCTCGGCGAGTCGGTCGCCGAGCGCGAGCGCGGCGTCGAGCTGTGGTCCCTTACCGGCGGCGACCAGGTGTACGTCACAGGGCGCGACCGACGTCGGCCACACCAGCCCCCGGTCGTCGTGGTGCTGCTCGGCGATCGCCGCCACGACCCGGGAGACACCGATTCCGTAGCAGCCCATGGTGGGTCGGACCGGCTTGCCCTGTGGACCGAGGACATCCACGGCGAAGGCATCGGTGTAGCGACGACCGAGTTGGAAGATGTGCCCGATCTCGATCCCCCGGCGCATGGTCAACCGGCCGATCGTGCAGGCCGGACAGGGGTCACCGGCGCGCACCTCGGCCGCCTCTACCGTGCCGTCCGGGACGAAGTCCCGGCCACACACCACGTTGGTGGCGTGCCGACCGGGCTCGTTCGCGCCGGTCAGCCAGGCGGTTCCGGGCACCACCCGGGGGTCGACCAGGTAGCGGACGCCGAGCTTGGCGAAGATCTGCGGCCCGAGGTAGCCCCGGACCAGTTCGGGATACGCGTCCCAGGCGTCGAAGACGTCCACGGTGGCCGGTGCCAGCGCGGCGGCCAGCCGCTTCAGGTCGACCTCCCGATCGCCGGGCAACCCGACCACGAGCAGTTCGGTCTCCGTGCGGCCCGGTCGGCGTACCGTCAGCACGACGTTCTTGAGGGTGTCGGCGGCGGACCAGTCGCTGCGACCGGCCAGCCGACGGTCGTTGGCCAGCGCGACCAGGCTGGCGATGGTCGGCGTCTCCGGGGTGTCGTGCACTTCGGTGGCCGGTGGTACGTGCGGGTCACCGGCCGCCGGAGCGGGTGTCGTCACCGCCTCGGTGTTGGCCGCGTAGTCGCAGTCGGTGCAGCCGACATAGGTGTCCTCGCCGACCGGCGTGGTGGCCAGGAACTCCTCCGACGCGGAACCACCCATCGCTCCCGACGTCGCGTGCACCGTCGTGTAGTCGAGGCCGAGCCGGTCGAAGATCTCCTGGTAGGCCGCCCGGTGCCGGTCGTACGCAACGCGCAGGCCCGCGTCGTCCAGGTCGAAGGAGTACGCGTCCTTCATCAGGAACTCGCGCCCGCGCAGCAGACCCGCACGCGGGCGGGCCTCGTCGCGGAACTTGGTCTGGATCTGGAACAACGTCACCGGGAAGTCCCGGTAGGAGGTGAACAGATCCTTGACCAGCAGCGCCGCCAACTCCTCGTGGGTCGGTGCCAGCAGGTGTTCGGCGCCGCGTCGATCGGCCAGCGTGAAGATGTCGTCGCCGTACTCCGTCCACCGGCCGCTGGTCCGGTACGGCTCGGCGGGCAGCAGCGCCGGAAAGTGCACCTCCTGGTCGCCGATCGCGGTCATCCCGGCGCGCACGATCTCGGTGACCCGGTCCAGCACCAGCCTGCCCAGCGGCAGCCAGGTGTAGCCGCCGGGCGCGGCCCGTCGGATGTATCCGGCCCGCAGCAGCAGCCGATGACTCGGCACCTCCGCGTCGGTCGGATCTTCTCGTAGGGTCCGGATCAGCGACATCGACATCCGCAGCAACACCCCCGCACCCTAAGACCCCACCCCCGTCTCCACAGGGGTGATCAAGAAGTTTTCGTCGTGGATCGCGCGGATCCACGACGAAAACTTCTTGATCAACGCGGCGGTGGGTGGGTGAGGCCGGCGCGGTGGGCGATGACGGCGAGCGCGGTGCGGTCGCGGGCGTTCAGCTTGGTGAGCAGGCGGCTGACGTACGTGCGGGCGGTCGCCGGGCTGATGAACAGCGCCCGGCCGATCTCGTCGTTCGTCTCGCCCAGCCCGACCCGGGCCAGCACGGCACGCTCCCGGTCGGTGAGCACGGACAGTCGAGGATCGGGCGGCGGCTGTCGTGGTGCGGCGGCGAGCCGTTCCATGACCCGCCGGGCGACCGTGGGCGAGAGCAGGTTTCCGCCGGCCGCAGCGGTGTGCACCGCTCGACGCAGATCGTCCGAGGGAGTGTCCTTGAGCAGGTAGCCGGCCGCACCCAGACTGACCGCCTCGATGATGTCCTCGTCGTCGTCGAAGGTGGTCAGGATCAGGACTCGGGTGTCCGCCAGGGTTTCGTCGGCGCGGATCGCCGCGGTGGCGGCCAGGCCGTCCATCACCGGCATCCGGATGTCCATGAGTACGACGTCCGGCCGCAACTGGCGGGCCAGGCGCAGACCGGAACGGCCGTCGGCGGCCTCCCCGACCACGGTGAGCTGCGGGTCGACCGTCAGCAGGGTGGTTATCCCGGCCCGGACGAGATCCTGGTCGTCGACCACCAGCACGCTGGTCATACCGGCTCCCGCAGGGGTAGTACCGCCCGCACCACGAAACCTGTCCGCCGCTGCTCGGCGGTGAGCGTGCCACCGAGGCTCTCGGCCCGTTCCCGCATTCCGGCGATACCGTGCCCGCTGCCGCTGCCGCTGCCGCTGCCGCTGCCGCTGCCGCTGTTGGCTGGCGGCTCGACCGTGCCGGTCGCGGCAGCGCCGCGAGCCGACGGTTCGGCCCGCTCCGCGCCGCCTGCTGACACCGCGTGGTGCGCCGGCTCTGCGCTGGGGAGCGGGTCGGAGCCGGAGTCGGCGACGGTGACGGTGAGGTGGGTGCTGTCCTGCTCGGCGCGGATCTCGACGCGGCTGCCGGTGGAGTGCCGGACGACGTTGGTGACCGCCTCCTGCACGATCCGGAACGCGGCGGCCTCCACCGGCGCTGGTAGCGGCGTGTCCACGGCCACGTGCACGTCGACGTCGAACCCGGCGGCGGAGGCGGCTCGGGTGACCGCGTCGAGGTTGGCCAGCGAGACGACCGTGCGGGGCGCATCGTCGGCTGACCGCAGCAGCGTCACGGTGCGCCGGAGATCGTCCATGCTGCGACGGGCGGTGGACCGGATCAGCTCAAGCGCCGACCGGGCGGCGTCGTCGTCACGGCCCAGCGCCTCCCGGGCGACGTCGGCGTGCAGCGCGATCACCGAGGTGGTGTGGCCGAGGGAGTCGTGCAGGTCCCGGGCGATGGCGATCCGCTCGTCCCGCAGCCGGGCCTGGGCCTCCTGCCGGTATCTGGCCTCGGTCAGCTCGGCGATGCGGCGGGCGTCCGCCTGCGCGGCCCGCCGCGACCGCAGGCTGTCACCGAGGGCGATCGCCGCACCCATCAGCAGGACGTGACCGGCCAGCTCGTAACCGACGACGAAGGAGAAATCCTGCCCCTCGGCGAGCCGGAAGATCACCGAAACCGTGGTCACCAGCAGGGCGGCGACGACCGAGGCGGTGATCCGGCCGTGTTCGGCCGCCGAGAAGAGCGCGGCGGCGACCGGCACGGCCAGGCCGATGGCCGGGTAACCGGCGGCGTAGTAGGCGAACAGGCCGAGCACACTGACCGCCAGCACCACCACCGGGTAACGCCGCCGGACCAGCATCAGTGCGCCAAGACCGACCGCCCAGAGGTACGCGACCGGGTCAGGACCGTGTCGGCCACCCTCGTTCGCCGTGATGACGATCGACACGGTGACGGCGACGCCCACGGCGAGGAGCGCGTCGGTGACCTTGGGGGGTACCCTCCGCGGCGTCGACTGGCTGGTCACCAGCCCAGCGTACGGCGGGGTCGGCGGGGTCGGAGTCGTCGGAAGGCGACACCGTTGGTCGCTTTCCGACGTACCGGGACCGAGTCCGTCGACGGATGGCGTGGCCAGCGATCGTTCCTAGCGTTGCCGGCATGAACACGTCACCTCGCCCGGCCCTCGGGCTTCCGTTGCTCACCCTGCTCGGGTTGGCACTGCTCGGCCTGCCCCGAGTGGTGTTGCATGACCTGGGCCTGGTGCACGAGCGCACCTTCGTCAACCTGCTGCTGGTGGTCATACCGCCGGTCGTGTGGATCGCCGTGGTGCTGGCGAAGCGGGTGCCGAACCCGTTCCTGACCCTGCTCGTCGTCGGTCTGATCTACGGCGTCCTGCTGGCCGCGACCCATCAGCTGCTCTGGCAGGTGGCCTTCGACGAGCAGCCGACCCTCGGCGGCAACCTGGCCGATCTAGCTCCGGGGGCGCAGGCCGTCATCGTGCGGATCTTCGCCGCGATCAGCAGCGTCTTCACCGGCGTCATCGTCGGCGTCGTCGCGGGCCTGGTCGCCTGGGGCCTCTCCCGCGCCGACCGGCCGGGTGCGCCCCGCGCCGACCATCGCCAGCACCCCTGAAATCCTGGTTCGGCAGCGCCCGCTGAGGCGCTGCCGGTCCAGGATCTGGCTCAGCCGAGCTTGGCGTGCTCGACAAAGCGACGCCAGGCGGTCGCAGTGAAGGCGAGCACCGGGCCGGTGGCGTCCTTGCTGTCGCGTACGCCGACCACGCCGGGCAGGTCGTCGGCCACCTCGATGCACTCGCCGCTGCCGCTGCGGGTGGACTTACGCCAGGTCGCGCCGGTCAGATCGTGGACCACGACTCCATCACTTCCTTCATCAGCAGCTCGGACTGTCCCTTGGGGAGAGCCATGCTGCGGATGCTCTCCCACCTCGCCAGCAGCGTAGCGATTTCACCGTCCTTGTCGATGGTCGCGCCACCGACATGGTTCTCCAGGTGGCCGACCCAGTCACCATCGACTCCACGGGCCAGGGTGAGCGGGCCGATGAGCCCGACGTGCACGCTGACTTCGGCCGAGATGACGTGGACCAGAACGCCGCCGCGCTGCACGCAGTCGAGCAGGTGGCCAATCTGCTGGGCCATGATGCCCCGGAAGCTCTCGTCGGCCCGGCGTAGCGTCGCCTCCTCGATCACCGCGACCAGGATCGGCGGGTCCGGCCGGGTCAGCACCGCCTGCCGGTCCATCCGTACTGCCAGCCGCCGCTCCACCTCGTCGTCGCTGAGCAGGTCGTCGGCGCGGATCACCGCGCGGGCGTAGTGCTCGGTCTGGAGTAGACCGGGGACCAGCGTCGGGTGGTAGCAGCGCAACTGCTGAGCGACGCGTTCGGCGTCCAGCCACGGGCGCAGGAAGTTCGGTTGGCCGTGCAGTTCGGCGATGCGCAGCAGGCCCAGCAGCAGGCCGTCGCTGTTCAACACCTCGTCGGCCCGCTTGAGGAAGAGCCGGTCGAACGGACGCTGACCCAACTCGATCGCGGAGATCTGCGAGCCGGAGAAATGCACCTGCTTGCCGAACTCCTCCTGGCTCAGGTTGGCGGCCAGCCGCAGCCGACGCAATTGTGCCCGGATCAGTTCGGCGGTCGGCTCGGATTCCACAGTGCCTCCACGATCGTTCGGCTGCTCGGGTGGGCTTCCCGGCTGGCCTTCGACCCCGCCACGGCCAGCGCTAACGCCTTCCGAGAGTAGTCACGCGATCACCACACTGTCACCTGGTGGTCCTGCTCCCATCCATCGGGGACGGGGTGGGGTTGCCCTGGGGCCGCCCTCACTTCCCCCGTGTCGGGGCGGCCCCTTCCTGCTCACCGCCGGAGGTGAAGATGCCCGAACCGAACGAGCCGCGCCCTGACGTCGTCGGCGCTCCGACCGACCCGGAACAGCCTCAGCGACCGGGCGTACCGTCGCGTGGTCGCCTTGCCGGGATGCCCGTGCCGCGTCGCGGCCTGGCGGCCGCGTGGCCCCGGCGGCATCCGGTGAACAGCCCGAAGCATCTGCCGTTGCGCCCGCTCTGGTTGTGCCGCGCCTGCGGGCTGTCCTGGCCGTGCGCCGAGGCCCGTCTGCTGCTCCGCGTCGAGTACGACGACCGCTGGCTCGACCTGTCGATTTACCTGTCCGGGCTCTACTACGAGGCGACCCACGACCTGTTCCGGCTCGACCCGGAGGGCGGCCCGACCCCGCGTGAGCTGTTCCAGCGGTTCGTGGCCTGGGCCCCGTACCGTCGCCCGGCGGTCGCTATGCCGCCAACCTGCACCGGCCGCTGCCGTACCACCTGACCCGGACCAACCCGGGGCTGGTCCAGGTCAGGGCTGGTCCGGGTCAGGACCGTTTCGGGTCAGGACGGTGGCAGAGAGGTCAGGAAGCGGTGGTGTCCTCGCCGGAGACGAACGCGACAGGTCGGCGGCGTCGAGCGAGCAGCAGCGCGATACCCCCCGCGACCATGACGAGACCCGCTCCGGCGATCAGCCCGGCCTGCGGCCCGGTCACCGGCAGACCCCCGCCGTCGCCGCCCCCGTTTCCGCTCTCGGCGGCGGCGACCACCACGGCGTACCCGTCCTTGTTGTCGCTGGCGTCGACGTCGGCTGCCGGTACGGCGACGGCGTTCGCCGGGAGCACGGTCCGCTCCGGGGCGGAGCGGGCACCGATGCCGTCGGACAGGCCCTCGACCTGCACGCTTCCGCCCGCCAGGGTGACCGGTGCCTTGACGTCGGCCGGCACCGTCACCAGGTTGTACAGCTCGACAGCGGAGTGGACGTCCCAGTCCGGCTCGCTGTTCCGATTGGGCGGTACGAGCGCGAGCGAATCGTAGGTGCAGACCGCCGAACGTCCGTCGTCGTCGATCACGCACTCCTGCGGCGGCCGGGTGAACGTCACGTTCTCAGGCAGGCGCAGGGTGACGGTGACACCGCTGACCGGCTTCACGCCGTGGTTGACGATCCGGTACCGGACCGCGCCGGTCTCGCCCGGATTCAACGTTCCGGTGTTTTCGAGTCGGCCACCGGCGCCGACGCGCACCGACTGCTTGACGTCCGGCGCCACCACCCACAGGTCGGCTTCGGCGTCGTCGACGAGGCTGACGGTGAACTCCCTGGTCTCGGTGATCCGCTTCCCGTTCTCGCCCCAGATCATGTAGATCTCGATCTGGATTTTGCCCTCGAAGGGCTCCTTCACCGACCCGGTACTGACGGAGATGGGGTAGTCCACCGTGCCGCCGGGCGCCGGGCGCAATTGCGGAGCACTGACCGCGTCGGAGCGGCAGTACCAACCAGCAGAGTCGCCATCACACTGGCCGGAACCACCACCCTCCCCCCAGAGGAACCAGGCTCTGTCGTCCCAAGCAGCATCGTCGGGCCGGACGGAATACTCGATGACGCTCGGGGTTTCATCGGTCAGATTGGTCACCTTCAGGTGCATCGTCTTGTGCGTGAATCCGACCGGAATCGTCGTACCGGTCAGTTCGAAGGTGAACTTCGGATCCGGGTCGACCGCCGAGGCGGGACCGGCGGGGACTGCGACCCCGCCGACGAGAAGCAGCGTGGCAGCCGTCCGGGACAGCCAACGACGACCAACAGCCACAGCGGTCTCCTTCGAGAGTGTGGGGGGGTGTGTGGGTGAGGACACTACTCGCGACGCGCCCGTGGCGTGGACCCATTAAGCCGGAGCGCGCCACCCACCAGGGGCGCTTCCGGCCGCACCAGCGTTCGTGCAGGATCGATGACGTCCGCCACGTTCCGCCGCACGGGGCACCGCCAGGTGGGTGCCCGATGCAAAACTTCCAGCGGTAGGCGGGAGCTCTTCCTGCCCGCCCCTACTCGCACGTCGGAGGAGTGAGCAGTGCGCTGGCGCAGTTTCGTCGCGGTCGGGGACAGCTTCACCGAGGGCCTGGACGACGCCTACCCGGACGGCAGTTTTCGCGGCTGGGCGGATCTGGTGGCCACCCGGCTCGCCGCCGAGGCCGGGCCCGACTTCGCGTACGCCAATCTGGCCATCCGGGGACGTACCTTCCCGAGCGTGGTGGCCGAGCAGGTCCCGGCGGCGCTGGCGATGAAGCCCGACCTGGTCAGCTTCGCGGCTGGCGGCAACGACGTGCTGCGGCGCAGCTTCGACCCGGACAGCCTGGTCAGCCGGTTCGACGAGGTGGTCGGTCGACTGCGTGGCGGCGGTGCCGACGTGGTGTTGTTCCGGTTCGCCGACGTGATGGCGCGGCTGCCCGGCCAACGGCTGATCGCACCCCGGGTCGCCCTGCTCAACCGAGCCGTCGGGGAGACCGCCGAGCGACACGGGGCCATCCTGGTCGACCTGTACGCCGACGACACGTACCTGAATCCGTTGCTCTGGAGCACCGACCGGTTGCACCTCTCCCCGGCCGGGCACCGCCGCGTCGCCGGCCAGGTGCTCACCGCCCTCGGTGTCGGCTGCGACGAGGAGTGGCTGCTGGTCCCGCCGCACCCGGAGCCCACTCCCTGGCTCTCCGCCCGCACCGCCGACCTGCGCTGGGCGGGCCAGCACCTGGCCCCCTGGATCACCCGCCGCCTCACCGGCCGCTCCTCCGGCGACACCCGCACCGCCAAGCGCCCCACCCTCACCCCCCTCACCCCACCGAGTTGATCAAGAAGTTTTGGTCCTCGGAGGGCGAGGAATCCGACCAAAACTTCTTGATCACCGGGGCGGGGGCGGAGCACGGCGTACGTTGGGGACCATGTCTGTGCCGAACGATCCCGATCCCCGACTCCAGTCGTACGCGGACCCGCAACGACTGGTCACCACCGACTGGTTGGCCGAGCATCTGGGCGACGACGGTCTCGTGGTCGTCGAGTCCGACGAGGACGTACTGCTCTATGACAGCGGCCACATCCCTGGTGCCGTCAAGGTCGACTGGCACCTGGAGCTGAATGACCAGGTGACCCGGGATTACCTGGACGCCGAACGGTTCGCCGAGCTCTGCGCCGCCAAGGGCATCGGCCGCGACGACACCGTCGTCTTCTACGGCGACAACTTCAACTGGTGGGCCGCGTACGCCCTGTGGGTCTTCACTCTCTTCGGCCACCCGGACGTGCGGCTGCTCGACGGTGGCCGGCAGAAGTGGATCGCCGAGGGGCGGGAGTTGACCCGCGACAAGCCGAACCGACCCCGGGCGAACTACCCGGTGCCGCAGCGTGACGACGCACCCGTGCGGGCGTTCCGCGAGGAGGTGGCGGCACACGTCGACGCCGGCCGACCGCTGGTCGACGTGCGGTCGCCGGGCGAGTACACCGGCGAGATGCTGCACATGCCGGACTACCCGCAGGAGGGTGCGCTGCGCGGCGGTCACATCCCGGGCGCGGTGAACAAGCCGTGGAAGTCCGCCGCCAACGACGACGGCACCTTCAAGCCGGCTGACGAGCTACGTGCGATCTACGCCGACCAGCTCGGGCTGACGCCGGAGGACGACGTCATCGCGTACTGCCGGATCGGCGAACGGTCCAGCCACACCTGGTTCGTCCTGCGGCACCTGCTCGGCTACCCGAAGGTGCGCAACTACGACGGCTCCTGGACCGAGTGGGGCAACCTGGTGCGCGCCCCCGTCGTCAAGGGCCCCGACCCGAAGTGACCCGTCGCGTGGTCTCGGTGCTGCCGTCGATGCGGCACCGAGACCCCGCTCCGGCCTCGACCAACGCCTGAGCGCAGGCGCAGGTCCCGGCAATCGGACCGGCGGGTAACCACGGTCCCACGCTGTCGACAGTCGGGTCTACGCTGGCCCGGTGACGGTGGAGCAGCAGGCCCGGGGCACGAGCGGCGGGGCCACGGGCGCGGGACGACGCCGCTCCCGCAAGGACGAGATTCTTGAGATCGCGGTAGGTCTGTTCGCCTCCCGGGGCTACCACGGCGTGTCGATGGACGACATCGGCGCGGCTGCCGGGGTGACCGGCCCGGCGCTCTATCACCACTTCGCCGGCAAGGAGGCGATGCTGGTCGCCGCGCTGACGCCGGTCAGCGAAGGGCTGCTCGACGGTGGTCGGCAGCGTTCCGCCGCCCACCCCGGCGACCCGCGCGCCGCCCTCGAGTCTCTGATCGACTTCCACGTCGACTTCGCGCTCGCCAACCCGGCCGTCATCGCGCTGCACCTGCACGAACTGGACCGCCTGCCGGAGGAGCCCCGTCGGCGTATCCGTCGGCTCCAGCGGCTCTACGTCGAGGAGTGGGTCACCGTGTTGACCGCGCTGCACCCGGGGCTGCCCGATGGCGAGGCGCGGGTGTTGGCGCACGCGGCGTTCGGCCTGATGAACTCCACCCCGTTCCTCGGCGGAGAGGTCGACCATCGGCGTCGGGCCGAGCTGCTGCGCGCCGCCACGCTGGCCGCGCTGCTCGCGCCCACCCGCCCAGCCTGACCGGCGTCAGCTCGCCGGGGGCAGGCCGCCGGTCACAGGGCTCGACACCCACGGCCGAATACCGGCCACGGCGTCGGTAGGGGGTCTTTCTCGCGCTCGGCGTGACGTGATTGGCTAGCCCGCGTCCCACAAAATGGAACGCTCGGAGGAACCATGATCGAGTCGCTGCTGGTCGCCAACCGGGGCGAGATCGCCCGCCGGATCATCCGTACCGCCCGGCGACTCGGGGTCCGAGCGATCGCGGTGCACTCGGAGGCCGACGCCGACCTGCCGTTCGTCGCCGAGGCGGACGAGGCCGTCTGCGTCGGCCCGGCCAACCCGGCCCAGAGCTACCGCAACACCGAGGCGATCCTCGCCGCCGCCCAGTCGACCGGCGCGCAGGCGATCCACCCCGGCTACGGCTTCCTGTCAGAGAACGCCGACTTCGCCCGTACCGTCGAGGCCAGCGGCCTGATCTGGGTCGGGCCCGGCGCGGACGCGATCACCGCGATGGGCGACAAGATCAATGCCCGGAACCTGATGGCGGCGGCCGGTGTGCCGGTGGCGGCCGGGACCACCGAGCCGGCGGCCGACCTGGCGGCGGCGGTCGCGGCGGCGGCGGAGATCGGCTACCCGGTGATGGTGAAGGCCGCCGCCGGTGGCGGGGGCATGGGCATGGGCGTCGCCGTCGACGAGGCCGCGCTGCGCACCGAGTACGACAAGGTGCGGACCTTCGCGGAGCGGATGTTCGGTGACGGCTCGGTGCTGTTGGAGCGGTACTTCCCCCGGGTGCGGCACGTCGAGGTGCAGATCCTCGGCCTGGCCGACGGTCGGGTGCTGGCGTTGGGCGAGCGGGAGTGCTCGGTGCAGCGGCGCAACCAGAAACTGGTGGAGGAGTCGCCCTCGCCTGCGGTTTCGCCGGAGCTACGGGCCCGCCTGCTGGCGGCGGCGGTGCGTGCGGGCGAGGCGGTCGACTACCGCAACGCGGGCACGGTGGAGTGCCTGTTGGTGCCGCGTCAGCGGGACGCCAAGGGCGACGCCGACGAGTTCTTCTTCCTGGAGATGAACACCCGGCTTCAGGTGGAGCACCCGGTGACCGAGCTGGTGCACGGCATCGACCTGGTGGAGGAGCAGCTGCGGGTGGCCGCCGGTCTGCCGCCGACCTTCGACCCGGACGCGCTGACCGCCCGGGGTCACGCCATTGAGCTGCGGGTCAACGCCGAGGACCCGAAGCGGTTCCTGCCCGGCCCGGGAACGATCACCACCTGGGTGGAGCCGACCGGCGAGGGGGTACGCGTCGACTCCGGCTATGTGGAGGGGAACACCGTCACCCCGTTCTACGACAGCCTGATGGCGAAGCTGATCGTGCACGGCCAGGACCGGGACGAGGCCATCGCCCGCGCTCGTGCCGCGGTGGCCGCCTTCGAGCTGACCGGCCCCAAGAACAACCTTCCCTTCTTCGTCGACTTGCTCGACGACCAGCAGTTCCTCTCCGGCGACTACGACACCACCATCGTCTCCCGTCTCCGCTGACCCTCGCCCGTACCGACCAGTTGATCAAGAGGTTTGGGTCTCCTGCGGCGTGGCTCCAGACCCAAACTTCTTGATCGACATGGCGGGTGGGTGGCGTGACATGCTTGGGGTGTCAGCGACAGAGACGTGTCACAGCGAGGTGGCCGCATGGCGGAGATGCCGAAGTACGTGTCCATTCGTGAGGTCGGGCCGCGCGACGGTTTGCAGAACGAGGCGCCGATCCCCACCGACGCCAAGGTGCGGCTGCTCGACGCGCTCTCCCAGACCGGGGTACGACGCATCGAGGCGGTGTCGTTCGTGCACCCCAGGGCCATCCCGCAGATGGCCGACGCCGACGAGGTGTGGCGACAGGCGAAGCGCGTCGACGGGGTGCGGTACTCCGCGCTGGTGCCGAACACGCGCGGAGCGCAGCGCGCACTGGCGGCCGGTTGCACCGAGATCGAGGTGGTCGTCTCCGCCAGCGACACGCACAACCGGCGCAACGTCAACCGCTCCACCGACGAGTCGCTGGACGACATCGCCGAGTTGATCGACCTGCTGCACGGGGCCGGTGCCCGCGCCGAGGTGATCGTCGCGACCAGCTTCGGCTGCCCCTACGAGGGCGACATCGATCCGGCGCGGGTGGCCGCCATCGTGGACCGGGTGGTGCGCGACGGCGCCGACCGCGTCGCGTTCGGCGACACCACCGGCATGGGTACGCCCCGACGTGTCCGTGACCTGATCACTGCGGTACGCGACCGCAACGCGGACGTTCCGGTGCTGCTGCACTTCCACAACACCCGGGGTACCGCGCTGGCCAACCTGCTGACCGCGCTGGAACTCGGCGTGACCGAGTTCGACGCCAGCGTCGGCGGCCTCGGCGGCTGCCCGTACGCGCCCGGGGCCAGCGGGAACCTGGCCACCGAGGAAGCGGTGCACATGCTGCACGACATGGGCGTCGACACCGGCATCGACCTGGACGCCCTGATCGAGGTGGCCGAGCTGGCCGAGGAGTTGACCGGCCGCAGCCTCCCCTCGGGAGTGCTGCGCGCCGGGCCACGATCCCGACTCACCGCCCTGCCCGCCTGACTTCTCGACACCCGAGCCGCGCGGCGGGTGCCCGGCTACCGGCCGTCCACCTGACACGGATCGATCCGTACCCGCGTTCCGGATGGTGTCCCGACAACGAGCCGGGCGCGTCGGCGTAGGGTCGCCGCCGTGGGCCGCGATGCGTTACCCTAACGATCGTTCAGGCTGGTTGGGGCCCGTGCCGTGGCGGCGACGGGAGGCGGCGAGGGGGCGGCGTGACGCTCGACGGTGAGGCACTGGAGCAGCTGCGCAAGCGGATCCGTGCCGGTGGCGCGGAGAAGTACCACGCGGCGAACGCGGCCAAGGGGAAGCTGTTCGCCCGGGAGCGGGTCGCGCTCCTCGTCGACGAGGGCAGCTTCGTCGAGGACGGCCTCTACGCCAACGCCCTCGCCGAGGGGCTGCCGGCGGACGGGGTGGTCACCGGCACCGCCTCCATCGACGGTCGTCAGGTCTGCCTGATGGCCAACGACTCCACGGTCAAGGCCGGCAGTTGGGGTGCCCGCACCGTCGAGAAGATCATCCGGATCATCGAGCGGGCGTACGACACCGGAGTCCCGATGGTCTACCTGGTCGACTCGGCCGGAGCCCGGATCACCGACCAGGTCGAGCTGTTCCCCGGTCGGCGCGGCGCCGGGAAGATCTTCTGGAACCAGGTCCGTGCCTCCGGCTCGATCCCCCAGGTCTGCGCACTGTTCGGGCCCAGCGCGGCCGGTGGGGCATACATCCCGGCGTTCTGCGACGTGGTCGCCATGGTCGACGGCAACGCCAGTATGTATCTCGGCTCGGACCGGATGGTCGAGATGGTCACCGGCGAGAAGACCACCCTGGAAGCGATGGGCGGGGCACGGGTGCACTGTGCCGAGTCCGGCGTCGGGCATTTCCTCTGCAAGTCCGAGGAAGAGGCGCTCGACGTGGTGAAACGCTACCTGTCCTACCTGCCGGCGAACTGGACGCAGCAACCACCCGTGGCCCCGGCCGTCGAGGCACCGGCCAAGACCGACCTCGCCGCGCTGGTGCCGGCGAGCGAGCGCCAGGCGTTCGACATGCGGCGGTACGTCAAGGGCCTGCTCGACGAGGGCAGCTTCTTCGAGATCCAGGCCCTCTGGGCCAAGGAGCTGACCATCGGCTTCGGCCGGCTGAACGGCGAGGTCGTCGGCGTGGTCGGCAACAACTCGATGTTCAAGGGCGGGGTGCTCTTCGTCGACTCGGCCGACAAGGCGACCCGTTTCGTGCAGCTCTGCGACGCGTTCAACGTGCCGCTGCTGTTCCTCAGTGACGTGCCCGGGTTCATGGTCGGCAGCGCGGTGGAGAAGCAGGGCATCATCCGGCACGGCGCGAAGATGATCACCGCGATCTCCGAGGCGACCGTACCCAAGATCTGCGTGGTGGTCCGCAAGGCATACGGTGCCGGCCTCTACGCCATGGCCGGGCCGGGCTTCGAGCCGGACGCCACCATCGCCCTGCCCACCGCGAAGATCGCCGTGATGGGTGCGGAGGCCGCGGTGAACGCCGTGTACGCCAACAAGATCGCGGCGATCGAGGACGAGGCCGAGCGGGCCGCGTTCGTCGCCGCCCGGCGCGAGGAGTACGAGCAGGACATCGACGTGGTACGACTCGCCAGTGAACTGGTGGTCGACGCGATCGTTGAGCCACAGGAGCTGCGCACCGAACTGGTACGCCGGTTCGCCGCCGCGCGTAGCAAGCAGCGGCACTTCTCCCGGCGACGGCACGGCGTCACCCCGGTCTGAGTCGCCCGTCCGGCACCAGCACGTACCCGTCCCGGCGTCACGAGCGCCCGACGGACCGTCCACACAGGAGGAAACCCGATGGACTTCCGGCTCACCGAGGAGCACGAGGCGCTTCGCGACAGCGTGCGGGACTTCGCCCGCGAGGTGGTCGCCCCGGTCATCGCCGAGCACTACGAGCAGCACACCTTCCCGTACGAGGTCATTCGCCAGATGGGCAAGATGGGCCTGTTCGGCTTGCCCTTCCCCGAGGAGCACGGCGGCATGGGCGGGGACTACTTCGCCCTCTGCCTGGCCCTGGAGGAGTTGGCCCGGGTGGACTCCAGCGTGGCGATCACCCTGGAGGCGGCGGTGTCGCTGGGTGCGATGCCGATCTACCGGTTCGGCACCGAGGAGCAGCAGGCCCGGTGGCTGCCGAAGCTGCTCAGCGGCGAGGCGCTGGCCGGATTCGGGCTCACCGAGCCGGGCACCGGCTCGGACGCCGGGGGCACCGAGACCCGGGCGGTGCTGGACGGAGACGAGTGGGTCATCAACGGCTCGAAGGCGTTCATCACGAACTCGGGTACGGACATCACCGCCCTCGTCACCGTCACCGCCGTCACCGGCACCCGGCCGGACGGCTCGAAGGAACTGTCCACGATCATCGTGCCGAGCGGTACGCCCGGCTTCACCGTCGCGCCCGGCTACTCCAAGGTCGGCTGGACCGCCTCGGACACGCACGAGTTGACCTTCGACGACTGCCGGGTGCCGGCGGAGAACCTGCTCGGCGAGCGCGGGCGGGGCTTCGCCCAGTTCCTGCGCATTCTCGACGAGGGGCGGATCGCCATCGCCGCGTTGGCCGTGGGCCTCGCCCAGGGCTGCGTCGACGAGTCGATCAAGTACGCGAAGGAGCGGCACGCCTTCGGTCGGCCGATCGGCAACTACCAGGCGATCCAGTTCAAGATCGCCGACATGGAGATGAAGGCGTACACCGCGCGGCTCGCCTACTACGACGCCGCTGCCCGGATGCTGGCCGGCGAGCCGTTCAAGCGGCAGGCGGCGATCGCCAAGCTGCACGCGAGCACGATCGCGGTGGACAACGCGCGCGAGGCGACTCAGATCCACGGTGGCTACGGCTTCATGAACGAGTACCCGGTGGCCCGGTTCTGGCGGGACTCCAAGATCCTGGAGATCGGTGAGGGCACCTCCGAGGTGCAGCGCATGATCATCGCGCGTGACCTGGGGATGTAGTCAGGTTTCGGCACGGGATCGTCGGGTGGCCGACGATCCCGTGTCCAATGTCGGTCCTGGCCCGTATTGTCCCTGCGCATGGCTCCCGGTCATGATCGTCAATCCATCCCGTCGCACGCCGCCTTAGCGGAGCTGTTGCGGGCGCATCGGCTGGCTGCCGGGGCGACCCAGGCTGAGCTGGCAGCCCGCGCCGGTATCGGGGTGCGGACGGTCCGTGACCTGGAACGTGCGCGTTCCACCCGGCCGCAGCGCACCACTGTCGAACTGCTCGCCAAGGCGCTCGGACTGACCGGCCCCGACCGGGCGGCCTTCCTCGCCGCCGCCCGGGGCACCGGCCCGACGACCCCACCGCCTGCGACCGGCACGCCATTGGGTTTGCCGCCCGCGCCGGAACTCATCGGGCGGGAGCGCGACCTAACCGAACTGGCCACCCTGTTGAGCGAGTCGCGCGGCCCCCGGGTGGTGAGCCTGGTGGGGCTGGCCGGCGTCGGCAAGACGGCACTGGCGTTGGCGGCGGTCCACGCCGCCGCACCCGCCCATGCCGGCGGTGTCGCGGGTGTCCTGATCGGAGCCGGATCGGACGCGGCCGACGTGCTCGCCGCCGCACTGACCGTCTTCGGCGTCGCCCGGGACACCGAGTTGGCCGCACGGCTCGGTGACCGGCCGGCGCTACTGCTGGTGGACGCCGTGGAGCGGGCGCCCGACCCGGTGGCCGGCACCCTGCGACGCCTGGTCGACGCGGTACCGTCGCTGCGGGTGGTGGTCACCGGGCGGCATCCGGTCGGGTTGCCCGGTGAGTGGGTGCGTCCCGTCTCGCCGTTGGAGGTGCCACCACCGGGAGCCACTGATCCGGCGACGCTCGCCCGCTGTCCGGCGGTCACCCTGTTCCTCTCGCGGCTGGCGCAGGTCCGGCGGGAACCGCCGACCGACGCCGAGTTGCCGGCGTTGGCCGCACTGGTGCATCGGCTGGGTGGGCTGCCGCTGGCCATCGAACTGATGGCGGCGCGCGGTCGGCTGCTCGACCTGACCGAACTTCTCGACCGGTACGGCGACCGGGTGCTGGACCTGGACACCTCGGCCGCCACGCACAGCGGGTGGGAGACGCGGCCCCGGGGCGACGAGCCCCGCACCGCAGTGGCGGAGACGCTCCGCGACGCGGTGGCCACGAGTTACCGGCTGCTCGCCGACGAGGAGCGGGCGGCGCTGCGCCACCTCGCCGCCTTCGGCAACAGGTGGTCGGTCGAGATGGCCGAGGAGATGCTCGCCGGCACCGGCGTCGACCCGGTGCCGCTGCTGAACCGCTTCCTCGATCTCGGGCTGCTGAGCGTACGAGGTGGCGGCTCGTTCCGGTTCCGACTCGTCGACGCCGTCCGGGACTACGCGGTCGAGCAGGCTTCCGGCGCCGGTGAGTCGATGATGATCCGACGCCGACACGCGCGGCTGGTGACCCGACTGGTGGAGCGGACCGCAGCGGGGATGACCGGTGCCGGTGCCGTTGCGGCGGCACACCGCCTCGACGAGGTCACCGGCGACATCAGTTCGGCACTGGCGTACGCGGCGGTCGACGACCCGCTGACCGCGTTGCGCCTCGCGGTGAGTCTGCCCCGGTGGTGGCGGTTACGCGGGCGGGACGTGGTCGGGCGGCAGTGGCTGCTGCGTCTGCTGGCCGATCCGCGTACCGCCGATGCCGACCGGGCCCTGCGGGCGCGGGCCTCGGTCGGGGTGGCGATGCTCGCCGGGGAGCACGGTGCGGCGGCGATGGAACTGCCGACGGCCCGTGCGGCGCTGGCGGAGTTCCGTCGGCTCGGTGACGTGTCGGGCGAGTTGGAGGCGCGTACGGTGCTGGGCGTCCTGCTGGCCGCCACCGGTCGGCCCGGCCTGGCGCGGGAGCAGTCGGAGGCGGTGCTGGCCCTGGCCACCGAGCACGGCCTGACCCGCCAGATGGCAGTCGCACAACACCAGTTGGCGTGGCACGAGATCAGACTCGGTGAGCTGGCCACGGCACGCCGTCGGCTGGCCGTGGTGGACCGGCTCGGTGGGCAGTGTGCCGAGCAGCGACTGCGGGTGCTGGCCCGGGGCACCGTCGCGGAGGTGCTCCGCCTGGAGGGCCGGTACGCCGAGGCGGTGGACGAGGCCAGGCGGGTGTTGGCGGCCTTCGGCGAGTTGGGCACTCCGCGTAGTCGGCGGCGGGTGTTGGGGACGCTGGGTCTGGCGCTCGCCCAGGACGGGCGGGCGGCCGAAGCCGAGCAGGTGCTCGCCGAGCTGCGTCCGCTCGACGGCACCGGGGCGCTGATCGAGGGCCACCTGGCGCTGCATCGTGGGGACCGGGAGGCCGCGGCGGAGTGGTTCGCGGCGGCGGAGCCGGACGAGGCCGGTCGGGACCGACGGACGGTGGTGGAGGCTCTGGTGGGTCTGGCGGCGAGCACCTCCGACGCGGCGGTCGCCGATCGGGTGGAACTGGCCTGCCGCCAGGGTGGCATCCGGCTGCTGAAACACGAGGAGGAACTGCTCCACGCGGTGCCGGTGACGCGGAACGCCTAGGGTGGCCGGGCGGTCGGTGATCCCGACGCCAGCGGGTGTCGGTGGCGGGGACGGGGGCGGCGCGGACGAGGAAGCCCCCTTGTTGCCACCCCTCGCTCATCGCCCGCGCCGGTGCCCCCGCTGCCCCCCGCCGGTGCGACATTAGCGAGGAGCAGTGAGGCCAGCTGTCGGGTTTGACGGCCTATCGCCTATTGATCCTTTGGTTCTGCCGGTCATTCTGCCGGTGATGTCACCCTTGGCTGTCGGCGCGAACACCGAGGGTTCGCATGGCGGCCGAGATGTCGTACGGCATCGCGGGTATCGCTCATCTCCCCTCGTCGCACTCGGTCGACGGCTCGTCGTTGCCACTGCCGGCGGTCGCGCAGGGGTGCACGGCGTCGCGTACCCGGCGCAGTCCGCTGAGCAGCGCGTCGAGTGCGGCTGGGTCGAGTTGCCCGGTGAACCAGTCCTCGATGAGCTGCAGGTGTCCGGGCAGGCTCTCGTCGAGGCGGCGCAGTCCTGCGGGCGTCACAACCGCGTACGAACTGCGTCGGTCAGAGGGGCAGGCGCGGCGAGTGATCAACCCGTCGCGTTCCATCCGGTCCACCACGCGGGTCACGCCGCTGGTGGACAGTGAGGTCTGGGCGGCGAGATCCGTCATCCGCAGCTGGTTCGCGGGTGAGCGGGTGAGTCTGGTCAGCACCTCGAACTCGACCGGTGACAGACCGTGCTCCTCCAGTTGCGCGGCGAATCGCGCGGCCAGCCCGGCGTGTACCTCGAAGAGCAGGCCAACCGCCGTGATTCGAGGATCTTCGAAGGCGTTCGCGTTCACAGGTACATCGTACCAATCCTTGACAGCTGGAATATTGCCGAAGGTATAGTTGTTGAAGCAGCTGTTGTGCTACTCAACAATATCTTCCCGGAGGGCAGTTTCTCATGACCAGCAGCACCGACCCGGTTACCCGCGAGTGGAACGGCCTCACGATCCCCGCAGCCGGCACCTACCTGCTGGACGCGGCGCACAAGCGAGTCGGCTTCGTCGCCCGACACATGATGGTAAGTAAGGTCCGCGGCGACTTCGCCGACGCGAGCGCCACCATCACGATCGCCGAGGAGCCGCTGGAGTCTACGGTCTCCGCCACCATCCAGGCCGCGAGCATCAACACCGCCCAGGCGGACCGGGACGCGCACCTGCGCAGCCCGGAGTTCCTCGACGTGGAGAAGTTCGCCACGCTGGAGTACCGCAGCACCGGTGTGAAGTCCCACGAGGGCAACGAGTTCGTCCTGGCCGGTGAGCTGACCATCAAGGACGTGACCCGCCCGGTCGACCTCAAGGTCGAGTTCGAGGGCGTCGGCCGCAGCCCCTTCGGTCAGGACATCTTCGGCTTCTCGGCGAGCACCGAGATCGACCGGGAGGAGTTCGGCCTGACCTGGAACGTCGCCCTGGAGTCGGGTGGCGTCCTGGTCGGCAAGAAGATCAAGATCGAGATCGAGGGCGAGGCGATTCGCCAGTCCTGACCCGCATACCCCGACAGGCCCGCGCCCGCACCGCGCGGGCCTGTCGGCTGTCCGGGTACGGCTCCTCGTCCCGGCCGCTCGCAGGTGCGAATTGTCACAACCTGTTCTTCGACGAATACCGAGGGCCCGACGAGGCGGCTGGGTAGGTAGTCGGGCGGGAGTGATCGACCTGGTCCGTGTCGGTGCCATCGGCCTCAACGGCGAGGCGGGCGGCGGCAATAGACCGGCCTTCGGGGTGGCCTGGCTCGACGTTTCCAGCGAGTATGGTTCACAGTGCGCTCCGGAGCGGCACCGTTTCGTGGGCGTCGCGCGCCGGGAGGAAACATGGGCAGGGACGTCGATCGAGCCGCCTTCTCCCGTGAGGATCGGATTCGGTACCGGCAGAAGGTCCGTCGCTGCCTGGACGTGTTCGCGCTGATGCTCGACGACTTCGGCTTCGACGCCGACCGGCCGATGACCGGTCTGGAGATCGAGCTGAACCTGGTCGACCCGGCGGCCGAACCAGCCATGCGCAACGAGGAGATCCTCGCCGCGATCGCCGACCCGTTGTTCCAGACCGAGCTGGGGCAGTTCAACCTGGAACTCAACGCCAACCCCCGGCTGATCTCCGGTAACGGGTTCGCGGACTACGAACGCGACCTGTGCGCCAGCCTCAACCGCGCCAACGAGCGGGCCGCGCGGTCGGACACCCGGATCGTCCTGGTCGGCATCCTGCCCACGTTGAACGAGCGACACCTGGTGGCGGACAACCTCTCCACCAACGAGCGGTACCGGGTGCTGAACGACCAGATCGTCGGGGCCCGGGGCGAGGACATCGAACTCGACATCCGAGGCGTCGAGCGACTGCGTACGCACAACGACTCGATCGCGCCGGAGGCGGCCTGCACCAGCCTCCAGTTCCACCTCCAGGTGGCACCGGACAGCTTCGCCGACTACTGGAACGCCTCGCAGGCGATCGCCGCCGCCCAGGTGGCGGTGGGTGCCAACTCGCCCTTCCTGTACGACCGCCAGCTCTGGTCGGAGACCCGAATCGCCCTGTTCGAACAGGCCACCGACACCCGGCCGGACGAGTTGAAGACCCAGGGCGTACGGCCTCGGGTCTGGTTCGGTGAGCGGTGGATCACCTCGATCTTCGACCTCTTCGAGGAGAACGTCCGCTACTTCCCGCCACTGCTGCCGATCTGCGAGAGCGAGGACCCGGTGGAGGTCCTGCACGCCGGTGGCGTACCCGAACTGGCCGAGCTGCGACTGCACAACGGCACCGTCTACCGGTGGAACCGACCCGTGTACGACATCATGGACGGTCGCCCGCACCTGCGGGTGGAGAACCGGGTGCTGCCGGCCGGACCGACCGTGGTCGACATGTTGGCCAACGCGGCCTTCTACTTCGGGCTGGTCCGGGGCATGGCCGAGGCCGATCGGCCGATCTGGAGCCAGCTCACCTTCAGCTCCGCCGAGGAGAACTTCCACGCGGCTGCCCGCCGCGGCATGGACGCGGTCCTGCACTGGCCCCGGCTGGGCGATGTTCCGGTGACCACGTTGGTGCTCGACACGCTGTTGCCGATCGCCGCGGCCGGTCTCGACGGCTTCGGCGTCGCCCCGGCCGACCGGGACCGGCTGCTCGGCATCATCGAGCAACGCTGTCGTACCGGCCGCAACGGTGCGGTCTGGCAGACCACCACGGTGTGGGCCGCCGAGCGGCAACTGGGTCTGGATCGCCGGGCCGCCCTGCACCACATGCTCCAGCGTTACGCGGAGCTGCAGTACACCAACGAACCGGTGCACACCTGGCCGCTCGACTGAGCAGCCGTGCCGGGCCCGTCCCGAAGTCACCTTTCGCGGCGGTGATTAGCGGCCCCGGCGCTGTTGCCGGCCGCGACCCCCGCCACTGCCCTGGGGCGTCGTGTCGTCGCCGGAGGGCGACGGGTCGCTCTCCGTGCCCGCCTCCACCGGACTCGGCTTCGTCGTCGAGGACTTCGGTGCGGGCGACTTCTTCGATGCGGATGACCTGGCTGCTCCCGGTTCGGCCGGTGCCAACTTGGATGTGCCGGAGGTTGGTGCGGGCTTGGACGCGGCGGGCGTCGGTGCGGGCTTGGACGCGGCGGGCGTCGGTGCGGCGTCCGTCCGGGGCTCGGTCACCTCGCCGGCTGTCGTCCCGGCCCGGGGTCGGGTACCCGGCTCGGAACGGTCGGTGTCCGGATCGGACGCCTCGGTGAGGCGGTCGGTGTCCCCGACCCGTTGCCGGGGCAGCACCGGAGCGGCGCCGGGACTGCTCGACCGGCTCTGTGCGAGCCGGGCAGACCGTTGGGCGAGCGCCGCCAGCAGGACCGACCCGCCGATGCCGACGATCACCGCGTACGGGGCGATGAGGTGGGCGGACACCTGCTCCGGGCTGATCGCCGTGAGCCTCGGCACGGCGAGGAAGTACGCGATGGCCACCAGCAGCGGTCCGGCGGCACCCGAGGCGGTGGCACCGACCCGCCGGTCGGCCGTGCGTACTCCACTGCGAGCGGCCAGTGCGCCGATGATCAGCGCCGAACCGAGCGACAGCACCGCACCGGGCCAGTAGAAGTAGTCCCGGATCCAGAACTGGTCGCTGCCGGAGCTGAGTTGCCAGATGCCGAGCTGTGCGGTGGTCAGCCCACGACCGGCGATCACCGAGTCGACGACGGCGATGACCGCGAGCAGCCAGAGCCAGCCAGCGGTGGCGATGACGTTGGTGGCGGCGGCGCGGCACCGCAGCGTCCAGACCGCCACGAGCGTCCCGACCAGCACGCCGACCGCTGCGTACCCGGCGGCCATGTCCCGGGGAGACGGGGTGTCCGGCACCACCGCGACCCGGGCCGGTACGGCGACCAGCAACACCGTGATCAGTGCGCCGAGCCCGGCGGCCACGGCCAGGGCGATCCCCCACAGCCCGCCACCGGCCGGCTTGACGATGGCGGCGGGCGGTTCACCGGCGGGCGGGACCGGCGCATCGGACGCCGCTGATTCGTCGACCACGGCGTCGGGCGGGGACGCGGCCTGACGGCGGTCGTGCAGCCGTTGCGCGCAGACCGCACCGAAGATGGTCGAGGTGGCAGCGATCCAGGTGGCCCAGATCAGGCTGGCCACCCAGGCCGCCGTACCGACGGTCGCCTCGTCGGGTGCCCAGTTGAGAATGCCCAAGCCGTACCCGAAGCCCAGTTGGGCGGCCCCGGCACCGGCTGCCACGCCGCACGCGGTGGCGATCGATCCTCCCCAGCCCTGTCTGGCCATGCCGGGCAGCGTAACGTCCTGTGGTCGGTGCGGCGAGTTGTGCGCGGGCATCGACCGGCAACGGTTACGGACAGTGCTTGGCCCGGATCGCTACGGTCGCGGGTTATGAGGTGGTGGGCGGGATGACGGACGGGACCACGGGTGGGCGGCCGGGACGCGGTGACACCGGCCCGGATCGGACGAAACTGATCATCACTGGTGGGGCCGCTGCCGTACTGCTCGCCATCATCGGTGGGACCGGCGGGTGGATGCTCGCCGGCGATCACGCGCGGCAGGACAAGGTGGCATCCGATGCCATCGACGCCCCCACCCCTACCCCCGCCGTTCGCAGCTCGCCACCACGGGAGCGGCCCAAGCCGACCGTCTCGGCTTCGCCGAGTAGCAGCCCCAGCCAGTCGCAGCCGAGCGGACTCACCGTCCCGGACCTGGTCGGCCTGGACTTCGAAGAGGCCCGGGACGAACTGCGGAAGCTGGGCCTGGGCTGGCAGCTCATCTTCGGCAGCGGTGACAGTTCCAGCGTACGCAGCACCGACCCGGCCCCGGGCACGCCGGTGCGACGCGGTGTCACCGTCAAGGTCAACGTGGCTGGGGCGGCCCCACCGAACGAGGTGCCGGACCTCGTCGGTGAGGCGTGCAACGAGGCGGGAGCCGAACTCGTCGAGGACGGCTTCTCCCCCCGCTATCCCAACGGCCGCTCCGGCACGGTCACCAGGCAGCAACCGGTGAGCGGAACGGTCGGCAGGTGGAACGACGTGGTCCAGCTCTGGTGCGGCGCGCCGCAGAGCGAGGAGGACAGCGCTCCGGCCCCGTGACGCGGACCCGACACGCTGATGCCGACCGATGACCGGCGGAACCGCTAGGTTGGCCGTCAGGGGCCTGTTGCCCGCCCGACCGGCGGAAAGGACGTGCCATGAGCGACGACCGCCAGGAGCCGACCGACGGGCAGCCGGACGACCGGACCCGCCCGATCCCCTCGGACAGTCCAGACGAGACCGCGCCGTTGGGGCGTACGCCCGACGAGTCGGCGCGGGCGGCGGACGAGACCGCGCCGCTGGGGCGTACCGCTGACGAGACCGCACCGCCGGACCGGGCGACCGACGGGCCGACGCCGCCCCCCGACGCCACCGCGCCGCTGCCACCGACCCAGCGTTCGGCGGCCTGGTCCGGTCGGGCGGAGGTGCCCTCGGTACGGCCGGGAGCGGACCAGGAACTGACCGGCGACTGGTACGCCGACGAGCAGCCCGGCCGAGCGTGGTGGCTACCGATCCTCTGGGGCATTCTGCTGTTGCTCCTGCTCGCCCTGATCGGAGGCGGTTTCTGGCTGGCGAGCCAGGGCCTGCTCGACGACGACGGGCCGGCCTCGGAGTCGCCATCGCCGACCACCCAGGCCACACCGACGACGGCATCGGCCTCGCCGACCACCGCGTCCCCGTCGGCGTCATCACCGCCGCCGACGAGCGCCGCCCCGGCGCTGGTGCCGGTACCGCCGCTGGTCGGGTTGCCGGAGGCTGCCGCGCGGGCGGCGTTGGACGGGCTCGATCTCGACTATCGGGTGGAGTACCGCCCGTCGGATCAGACGCCGGGAACCGTCGTCTCCACCGACCCGGGGGCCGGGGAACTGGTGGAGCCGGGTGACGAGGTGCTGCTGGTGGTCGCCACGGCCAGTCCGAGTCCGTCGCCGACGACGGATGAGCCGACGCCGGACGAGCCGACGACCGAGCCGTCCGTCACGACGAGCCCCACCCCGTGATCGCTGGCGTCACCACATGCGGCGTCTGGTGCCCACCAGTCCGAGACCGGCGAGGGAGATCGCCAGTCCGAACACTCCGGACCAGAAGAGTGAGCGGCGCAGTTCCTCCCGGCGGTGCTCATCCGTGGCCTGGGCGGGCGCGCCCTGGTCGGTGCGGTAGGTGGACTGCCCGGAGCCGCCGTTCGGGTCCGCCGGTGCGTCGACCGACCGCTCGTAGCGGCCGTCGTACGCGTAGGTGTCCCATACCTCCCCGGCCGGTGCGTCGGGCTCGACCGGTTCGCTCTCCACGACGGTGATCTCCGGGGCCGGTACGGGCTCGGCCAGCCGGGTGGACGACAGGGCGGGATCGCGGCCCAGCACCACCAGGGTGACGGCACCGAGCAGCACCAGGAGCCCGAGGGTGTAGGCGATACGGGACCGGTGAGGCTCCCGCGCGGACATATTGACCATGGCCATCCCAGACTCGGGGTCCGGGAGGCGCGGGGTGGAGACATGCCGGGGTGGGCACACCGATTCTATGTCGGCGGCACGCCCCCCGAATCCTTTTCACCTCGAACGAAGGCGGCGTGTGGCGGACCGCCGGGATCGCCGGCCCGCCCCGCCGACCAACTGGGCGGTCGCGCTGCTCAGCGCACCCGAACCGGAGTCCGTACGGTCGGTCGGCGTGCCGTACGCACCGTGTGTGGACGCGGCTGCGGAGCGGCCTGGACCTGCCGTAGCCCGGCCCGCTGGACGAAGATCGAGCGACGGTCGACCGCGTCCCCCGCCGCGTTCAACTCGTAGCCTTCGAGCCAGAGCCAGCCGTCGTAGGTGGGCCGGTCGAGCACCCGGATGACCCGGAACAGGATGGGTTTGCGGAACTGGACACTCGCCGCGCGAGTCACGTGCAGTACGTCACCGGAGCGGGGAAGCACATGGGCTCCTGGAAAGTCGGCCGGCGGGGAAGGGGCCGGCGAAGGACGATGGGGGGGTTGTCGCCGGGCTCCGGCGTCGAGATCGTGTCTCGGGGACCGGGGTCGGCTGGCTCGACCGTCGGTGTGGGGCCGCTGGTGGGAGGCTCCGACGCGATCGGTCGGCTGATCAGGAGGTGTCGCCGTGGCTGTCGCCGACAGGGTTGGGCGAGTGGCTCCCGATCCCGAGGGCCGTGTTGGCAGCTGACGGCCGGGAACGCCGATGACCCACCGCTCCACAAGCTTGATCACTCGTGGAGACGGATCGGAGACGGTCAGTAACCCGGGCCATAGGGACAGAGTGCATGAGGAGCGTGCGTCATGCAAGTTGCACGTCGACTTTTGCCGATACGTGAGCGGCTCGCGCGAAACGGCGCTTGAACGCGTTGGCACCCGGGCGGCACACTGAGAGCCGGCTTCGCCGCCGCGGCCGGCCGAGGACCGGCACCACCCACGCCGCGAACCCTCGCCGGGGAGGATCGCGCCACGGGCGAGTGGTGACAGGGGCGCGTCGAAGCGGAGAGGTGACACGGTGAGCGAGCGGCGCAGCCCGACCATCCGGCGGCGCCGGCTCGGCGCGGAGTTGCGCCGCCAGCGCGAGTCCGCCGGGATCACCATCGAGGCGGTGGCGGAGCAACTGGAATGCTCGGCCTCCAAGATCTCGCGCATCGAGACCGGCCACACCACGGCGACTCCCCGCGACGTTCGGGACATGCTCCGGATCTACGGAGTGGTCGGGGCGGAGAGCGACGAGCTGGTGCAGATCGCCCGTGAGGCGCGGCAGAAGGGCTGGTGGCACCCGTACAGCACGGTGCTGGTCGGGGCGTACGTGGGCCTGGAGGCGGCGGCCAGTTCGATCCGGGCGTACGAGCAGCAGGTGGTGCCGGGGCTGCTGGAGACCGAGGACTACGCCAGCGCCATGATCCGCGCGGCCCGCCCCGATTTCAGCGCTGATCAGGTGCAGCAACGGGTGCGTGTCCGACTCGGTCGTCAGTCGTTGTTGTCCCAGGACGATCCGGTCGATCTTTGGGTGGTGCTCGATGAGGCGGTGTTGAGCCGTCCGGTGGGCGGGGATGCGGTCATGCGTGACCAGCTCCTGCGGTTGGTGGAGGTGGCCCAGCTGCCGAACGTGACGCTTCAGGTCCTGCCGTTCGAGGTGGGGGCGCACGCCGGCATGGACGGCACCTTCACGATCCTCAGCTTCCCCGAACCCGGTGATCCGGATGTCGTGTACGCGGAGAACGCCACGGGTGGGCTCTTCCTGGAGAAGAGCGACGAACTACAGAAGTACAGCTTCATCTTCGATCACATTCGAGCAGCGGCCAAGCGTCCGGAGGAGTCTGTCGAGTACATCGCGAGACTGGCAGAGGAGCCGTTGTGGAAGTGGCGACGCAAGGATTCTCCGTGAACCTGGCGCAGGCGACATGGTTCAAGAGCTCGAAGAGCGGGCCGAACTGTGACAACTGCGTCGAGGTGGCGTACGTGACCGGGGCGGTCGGCGTCCGGGACTCGAAGGACAAGGCCGGACCGGCCCTGGTCTTCGCGCCGGGCAACTGGCACGCTTTCGTCGCCAGCACCAGGGACGGCGCGTTTCCCGGGCCTGACGCCCAGGGACGGTGACGACGGATCCCCGTTCGGCCAGTGGCCGAACGGGGATCCTGCTGTTGTCGGCCGAATCGCGTGGCCTGTCCCCCAGGGGTGCTCCGCCCGGCTGCCGTCGCTACATCGTGCCCGTCTCGTTGTACCTCTCGGTACGCGCTGGTCGACATCCCCCCGGCAGGGCGGGTAACCGAGCGAGGCAGGCGAGACGGATGACGAGTATCGGTTCGGAAAACCTCACCAACGGGCCGGGGAAGCCGGAACGGTTTGGCGGGAAGTATCGCGGGGCTCGGCGGGACACCGTACTGACCGAGGTGGTCTCGACGGAGACCGAGCACACGGGCCGGGAGACCCAGGCCGCGACGGAACAGTCGCCGCCACTCACCCTGCCGTCGTTGGACCCGAACCCGCTCACCGAGCCGTCCTTCCCGGCTGGCGGCTGGTCGGCGGCGGACGACGGATCCCTCGTGGACCACCCACTGCTACGCGGTCTGTTGATGGAATTGCCACCGAAGGGCAGCGTACCGCCGCCCGGGTGGCTCGACCGCTGGTTCGAGGCGACCAGGGCGATCCTGGAGCTGCTATATGTGCAGGGCGCGAGCCGGGCGCGGTGACGACACCCGCTCGGGCATGGCCCGCTCGGCCAGCCGGTTGTGACGCAACGCGTGTCGTACGCCGATCGCCGCGACGACCAGCGCCGCGACGGTGATCACCGGCCCGGTCGCCGCCGGGCCGAGGAACTGGCCGGCACCGCCCGCCGTGGCCACAGCCGGCAGTAGCGCCAGCCCGGTCACCTGCAACGGCAGTCCCACCAGCGGGTGCGCGGCGGCGGCGCGCAGTCCGTGCGGGGCGGGCGTTCCGGAGGCGACGGCCAGCGTGCCGGCTCCGGCCCACAGCCGGCGTAGCCGCCGCACCGTGCTGACCGCCACCAGCAGGGCGGGGACGGCAGCCAGCGCCAGCCCGTCGGCGGCCCGGTCGGCGAGCGTCGGGCCGACGGTGGTCAGCCCGGCGACCGGCAGAGCCACCAGCAGACCGAGCCCGGCCAGCGTCAGTACGAGCAGCCAGCCGGTGCGCTGGCGCAGCTCGCGAGCGTGGTTCAGGCGAGGGAGCCCCTCTGCGAGATAGCCAGCAGCCCACCAGACGGCGGCGACCGGAAGCAGGAGGGCGAGATGGCTCTGCATGCCCATCAGCCTTGCCCGATTTCCGGCCCGCCGAATCCGGGCCCACCCCCCGTTCGCCCCTGGACCGCCCCCGTAGGGGGAACCATCTCGTCGATGTTATGAGGGATCCGACATGTTTAACTGTCCGCGCACATCCAACTACCCTCACCGTGATCGGCATTCATCGATCAATCTGTCACGAGCAGATGGACGGTCGATGCCGGTCGGAGGGAGGTAGGAAGATGGCTCTTCCACAAAGGTCCGTGTTCGTCGGGCTGGCCGCGCTGGCCATGGTGGCGGCGGCTACGCCGGCCATGGCGGCCGAGCCGGTCGGCACCATCCGAAGCGCCGGCGGCGCGACCGCCGTCGAAAACAGCTACATCGTCGTGTTCAAGGACAGCGAGGTCAGCCGTAGCGCCGTCGGCTCCTCCGTGGACCGGCTGCTGCGCCGGCACGGCGGCGAGACCGCCCGGACCTACAGCGCGGCCGTCCGGGGCGCCGAGTTGCGCGTCAGCGCGCGGGCCGCAGCGCGGATCGCGGCGGACCCCGCCGTCGCGTACGTCGAACAGAACCACGTCGTATCCATCGCGGGCACCCAGACGAACCCCCCGTCCTGGGGCCTGGACCGGATCGACCAGCGGAACCTGCCGCTCAACAACTCGTACACCTACCCCAACACGGCCACCAACGTGACCTCGTACGTCATCGACACCGGCATCCGGACCACGCACTCGGACTTCGGCGGTCGGGCGATCTGGGGCACCAACACGGTCGACACCAACAACACCGACTGCAACGGTCACGGCACGCACGTGGCGGGCACGGTCGGTGGCTCGGCGTACGGCGTGGCCAAGGCGACCCGCCTGGTGGCGGTCAAGGTGCTCAACTGCTCCGGCAGCGGCACCAACGCCGGTGTCATCGCCGGCGTCGACTGGGTCACCGCCAACGCGGTGAAGCCGGCCGTCGCCAACATGAGCCTGGGCGGCGGGGCGAACACCGCCCTCGACAACGCAATCATCAACTCGATCAACTCCGGCATCACGTACGCGGTGGCCGCCGGTAACGGCAACTCCCTCGGCCAGCGGCAGAACGCCTGCAACTACTCGCCGGCCCGCGCCGAACCGGCGATCACCGTCGGTGCCACCCAGAGCAACGACGCCGCCGCGAGCTTCTCCAACTACGGCACCTGTGTGGACATCCTCGCCCCCGGCGTGGGCATCACCTCGGCCTGGCACTCCAACGACACCGCGACGAACACCATCAGCGGCACCTCGATGGCTTCGCCGCACGTCGCCGGGGCGGCGGCCCTGGTGCTGTCGGCCAACCCGACGTGGAGCCCGCAGCAGGTCCGCGACTACCTGGTCAACAACGCCACCCCGAACGTGATCTCGAACGTGGGCACCGGTACCCCGAACCTGCTGCTCTACGTGGTCAACGGCGACACCCCGCCGCCGGTCAACGACTTCTCGGTCTCGGTGTCGCCGACCTCCGGCTCCACCGCGCCGGGCGGTTCGGTGACCACGACGGTGGCCACCGCCACCACCAACGGGTCGGCCCAGTCGGTCAGCCTCTCGGCCAGTGGTCTGCCGTCCGGAGCGACCGCCTCGTTCAGCCCGGCCACCGTCACCTCCGGCGGGTCGTCCACGCTGACCATCAGCACCTCGGCCAGCACCCCGGCCGGCACGTACTCGGTGACCGTCACCGGTACCGCGGCCTCCGGCTCGAAGAGCGCGACGTACTCGCTGACGGTGACCGGCGGCAGTGGCGGTGGCTGCTCCGGGACCAACGGCACCGACGTGGCGATCCCGGACGCCGGCTCGGCGGTGACCAGCTCGATCACGATCTCCGGCTGCAACCGGAACGCCTCGTCCTCCTCGAAGGTCGCGGTGAACATCGTGCACACCTACCGTGGCGACCTGGTCATCGACCTGCTCGCCCCGGATGGCTCGTCCTACCGCCTGAAGAGCAACAACATCCTCGACTGGAGCCCCAACGTCAACACCACCTACACGGTGAACCTGTCCAGCGAGGCGGCGAACGGCACCTGGCGTCTCCAGGTGCGCGACGTCTACGGCGGTGACACCGGCTACATCAACACCTGGACGTTGACCCTCTGACGTCCGGACAGCGACGAACGGGCCCCGGCACAGCGCCGGGGCCCGTTTCGCCGGGTCAGGTCAGACCGCGAACTCGGTCGGGCGCTCGGTGGCCGGCGCGGGCGGCCGGGCCTTCCACAGCCCGGTCTTCTGCGCCAACAGCCGGCCCAGGTACGCGGGGTTCAGGATCACGTAGCGCCGCCACAGTCGCTTGGGCTCCAGGCCGAGGCGCCAGAACCACTCCAACCCGGCGCGCTGCATCCATGGCGGCGGCTGGCGCAGCAGCCCGGCGTGATAGTCGAAGGCCGCGCCGACCGCCATCATCGGCATGTCCAACAGCGGGCGCATCGCGTACGTGAAGATCTCCTGCCGGGGGCAGCCGAGCCCGACCAGGACCAGTCGAGCCCCGCTGGCCTTGATCCGTTCGGCGATGTCGGCGTCCTCGCCCGGCTGCACGCTACGGAACTTGGACGCCTCCACTCCGGCGATCTTCAGCGCCGGGAACATCCGCTCCAGCTCCGGGATCAGCCGGGCGAGCGTCTCCTCGGTCGAGCCGTACAGGTAGACCGGGAGCCCTTCGTCGGCGAAGCGGGAGAGTACGTGCAGGGTCAGCGTCGGACCGTAGACGCGATCGGTGAGCCCGGCACCGTGGAGCAGGTTCAGCGCCCAGCGTACCGGCTGACCGTCCGGGGTCACCACGTCGAAGGAGTTGAGCCGGGCGTTGTGCGCCGGGTCCAGCACGCCGGTCATCACGCCGTGCACGGCCAGCGCGGTCAGCGCCAGCGGTCGACGCTCCTGGGCGGCGGCCACGACCCGTTCGGTGGCCTCGGCGTAGGTGGTCGCGTCGACCAGGACGCCGAGCACGTTCTTCTTGGTCATGCCCCCGGCACCCACTTGTCCACGTTGGCCTCGTAGATCTCTCGCATGATCATCGGTACGTCGTACACCTGCTTCCAGTCCGGGTAGTCGGCCTGGAACGCCTCGTTGGAGCCGATCCACCACTTGTGGTCGCCGATCCGGTTGGCCTCGACGTACTCGGTGATCATTTCCTGGCCGGTGATCTGCTCGGCCAGCGCGAACGCCTCCCGGTTCGAGGTGTTCGAGTGCCGACCGCCGCCGAGGTTGTAGACAGCGGCCGAGCGGGGACTGCGGAAGAACGCCTCGAACGCCGAGACCACGTCCGAGCTGTGGATGGCGTCGCGGACCTGCTTACCCTGGTAGCCGAAGATCTTGTAGGTGCGGCGCTCCATGTTCGCCCGCATCACGTAGCCGAGGAAGCCGTGCAACTCGGTCGCGGAGTGCGCCGGCCCGGTCAGCGTGCCGCCCCGGAAACAGGCCGTCTTCATGTCGAAGTAGCGGCCGTACTCCTGCACCATGATGTCCGCCGCGACCTTCGAGGCACCGAAGATCGAGTGCAGGCAGGCGTCGATCGACATGTCTTCGCGGATGCCCTGCTCGTACGGGTGGCCCGGCTCGATCTCCCAGCGGGTCTCCAGTTCCACCAGGGGGAGGCTGTTCGGCCGGTCGCCGTAGACCTTGTTGGTGGAGCAGTGGATGACCGGGGCGTCGATGCAGTGTTCCCGCACGCTCTGCAGGACGTTCAGGGTGCCGGCGGCGTTCACGTCGAAATCCGTGAACGGGTCGCGCACCGCCCAGTCGTGCGAGGGCTGCGCGGCGGTGTGGATCACCACAGCCACATCCCGGCCGTACCGCCCGAACAGCGCGCCGAGCGCCGCCCGGTCCCGGATGTCGATGCTGTGGTGGGAGTACGCCCCACCCAACTCGTCCGTCAGCCGGCGGACGTTCCAGGCGGTGGACGCCTCCGCGCCGAAGAACTCCTGCCGCATGTCGTTGTCGATACCGACCACGTCGAGACCGAGGCCGGCGAAATGGCGGACCGCCTCAGAGCCGATCAGACCGCCCGACCCGGTCACGAATGCGACACTCACGAGCCACTCCTGGTGCGTCGGAGGCAGAAACCATCGGAGCATAGCGTGACGTCCGGCATGCCCTGATACGGAGCGAGGGCCCCGCAGCTGCGGAGCCCTCGTCTTGTGGTGGGGAAGGGGGGAGTTGAACCCCCACGTCCTTTCGGACACACGGACCTGAACCGTGCGCGTCTGCCATTCCGCCACTTCCCCGTGGCTGGACCCTGGTTGAACGTGCGTCTGAACCGGGGCTTCGCCGATCACCGGCGGGCCTCGGCCATACTACGTGACCTTGGTCTGTTGCCGCGAATGGCTTTCGCTGCTCACAGCGGTTACCGTTCGTGGCGGACGAAAGAGTAGCACGACAATCAGGGGCCGTCCGAACGGGCCGTGGCCTGCCGGCCGAGCGGCGTGTGAGCTGCGTGCGCTCTGGACGGATACCATCATGTCCTCGGGACCCGAGGAGGAGCCGGTGAGCGTGCTGCAACGCTTCGAGAAGCGTCTGGAAGGCCTGGTCGAAGGAGCTTTCGCCAAGGTCTTCAAAGGGGTGGTGCACCCCGTTGAGATCCTCAACGCCATGCAGCGGGAGGCCGAGGCACACAAGGCCATCCTGGCTGGTGGGCGCACGTTGGTGCCCAACCGCTACGTGATCGATCTCTCCCCGTACGACCACAGCCGGCTGGCGCCGTACGCCGCCGCACTGGCCCAGGAGCTGGCCCAGTCGCAGGCGGAGTTCATCGGCGAGCAGGCCTGGACGGTCTACGGGGATGTGATCGTCGAGATCGAGCGCGGCGAAGGACTGGACACCGGTATGTTCCGGGTCACCGCGGAGGTCTACACCGGTGGCGAGGTGGCCCCGGTCTCCGCCCCCGGCTACGACGCCGGTCCGCCCGGCTACGACGCCGGCCCGCCCGGATATCCGTCGTACGACCAGGGTGGTGGCTACGGTCCGCCTCCGGGTCACGGCGGGGGCCGCAACATCCGGCTGGTCTCCGGCGACGGCCGCACCTATCCGCTCCAGATGGGCTCGACCGTGATCGGTCGGGGCGACCAGGCCAACCTGCGCCTGCCGGACGTCGGCATCTCCCGGCGACACGCCCGGCTGGACTTCGACGGTGGCCAGGTCGTGCTGACCGACCTCGGCTCGACCAACGGCACCATGGTCAACGGCCAGCGGGTCTCCGCCGTGGCGTTGAACCCCGGTGACATGATCCAGCTCGGTACGACCACCCTGACCTTCCGCGTGGACGGCTGATCCGCCTTGCCGGAACTCGTGATCACCGTTGCCCGGTTCGGATTCCTCGTCCTGCTGTGGATCTTCGTGTTCACGGTGGTCGGCGTCATCCGCCGGGACCTCTTCGCGGGGGCCCGGTCGGGTCGACTGGTGGCCGCGCCCCGGATGGTGGGCGCGTCGACCGGTCAGGCGACGGCGAAGCCGGCGAAGGTGAAGCGGGGGCGGGCGGCGCACCAACTGGTGGTGACCGCAGGCCAGTTGGCCGGCACTCGGATCACGTTGGGTGAGGCGCAGATAACGATCGGTCGGGCCGAGGACTCCACCCTCGTCATCACCGACGACTACGCGTCCGCGCGACACGCCCGCCTCGTGCCGCGTGACGGGCAGTGGTTCGTCGAGGACCTCGGTTCGACTAACGGCACGTACCTAGATCGCGCTAAGGTCACCGGACCAACCCCCGTTCCCCTCGGCGTGCCGATCCGCATCGGCCGCACCTCTCTCGAATTACGGCCATGACTCTGACCCTGCGCTATGCGGCCCACAGCGACCGCGGTCTGATCCGAGACGGAAACCAGGATTCCGTCTACGCCGGACCGCGGCTACTCGCCGTTGCCGACGGCATGGGCGGCATGGCCGCCGGTGACGTCGCCAGCAATATCGTCATCGGTGCCATGGCGCCGCTGGACGAGGACGTCCCCGGTGACGCCCTGGTCGACGCGCTCCGCTCCGCCGTGGGCACCGCCAACCAGCAACTCCGCGAAACGGTGGAGGCCAACCCACAGTTGGAGGGGATGGGCACCACGCTGACGGCGACCCTCTTCTCCGGCAGCAAGCTGGGCATGGTCCACATCGGCGACTCGCGGGCCTACCTGCTGCGTGACGGAGAGTTCGCGCAGATCACCAAGGACGACACCTACGTCCAGATGCTCGTCGACGAGGGCCGGATCAGCCCGGAGGAGGCGAGCAGCCACCCGCAGCGTTCGTTGCTGACCCGGGCCCTGGACGGCCGCGACATCGACCCGGAGTACTCGGTCCGCCAGGTGCTGCCCGGCGACCGTTATCTGATCTGCTCCGACGGCCTCTCCGGCGTGGTGAGCGCGGAGACCATCGGCGAGACCATGCGGGAGTACGCCGACCCGCAGCAGTGTGTCGAGCGGCTCGTCCAGCTCGCCCTGCGTGGTGGCGGTCCGGACAACATCACCGTGATCATCGCCGACGCCACCGACCGGGACATCGTCGAGGCGGCGCCGATCGTCGGCGGTGCCGCGGCCCGGGACCGGGGGATGGCCACCTCGGCGGACGTCTCCACCCCGGCGGCTCGTGCCTCGGCGCTCTCTGCGCCCCGGCCACCGACCCCCGAAGAGTCCGCCGCGAACAACGACGACGAGCCCGAGGCGCGTCGCCGTCCGCTGCGTGCCCTGGCGATGACGACCGCCCTGATGGTGCTCGTCGGCGGCGGGGTGTTCGCCGGCTGGAGTTACACCCAGCGTCAGTACTACGTGGGCGCGACGGAGAACGGCCAGGTGGCCGTGTTCCGTGGCATCCAGGGCCAGATCGCCGGAGTGGATCTCTCCCGGGTGCACTCGGAGAGCACCGCGCAACTGGACGACCTCACCCTGGCCGCCCAGGAGCAGGTCAAGCAGGGCATCCCGGCCAAGAGCGAGCCGGACGCGGAACGTCGGCTGGCGGAGCTGACGATGGACAGCCCGACGAACGTCAACCTCAAGCCGATCTGCCCGCCGACTCCGAGCCCCACCCCCTCGGTGGTGGATTCGCCGTCACCGCCACCGAGCGCCCCGGCCGGCTCGCCGAGCCCGGTGGGCAGTACCGCACCGAGTGGCGAGGCCACGGCCTCGCCGCCCGTCGACGCCTCCACCGCCCCGGACAGCACCCCCGACGCGCCGCCCGTCGACACCTTCACGCCCACGGTCGATCCGGCGGCCTGCCGGTCGCCCGAGTAGGCCACCGGCTCCGACCCGAGGACGAACGTGACCGCACCGGCCACCCCGGCTTCCTCGCCCGCGACCGCGGGCGAGCGGCCCGGCGTACGCATGGCCCGGTCCCGGCGCAACGCCGAGCTGTCGCTGCTGCTGTTGGCGATGGCGCTGGTCGCCGCGTACGGGGCGATGGTCGAGGCGAAGGTGCTCGACACGGTCACCCCGGGCTTCTGGGTGCCGGCGGCGACGCTCACCGCCGTGTTCCTCGGCGTGCACCTGGTGATCCGGTTCCTGGCACCCTTCGCCGATCCGGCCCTGCTGCCGGCGGTAGCCCTGCTCAACGGGTTGGGCGTCGGCTTCCTCCGCCGCCTCGACCTCGCCAAGGCGGCTCCCGAGGAGCGAGCGGATCTGGCCATCTTCGCCGGCATCGGCGGCCGACAGCTCGCCTGGACGTTGATCTCGGTGGTCCTCGCCGCCGGGCTGCTGGCGCTGATGCGCGATCACCGGTCGGTCTCCCGGTACGCGTACACGCTGGGCCTGGCGGGCATCGTGCTGGTCATGCTGCCGGCGGTGCTGCCGCCCAGCATCTCCGAGATCAACGGCGCGAAGCTCTGGGTACGCATCGGCAGCTTCTCCATCCAGCCCGGCGAGTTCGCCAAGCTCGCGCTGCTGGTCTTCTTCGCCTACTACCTGGTGCGCAAGCGCGAGGTGCTGTCGTTGGCGAGCCACCGGTTCCTCGGCATCGACTTCCCGCGTGGGCGTGACCTCGGCCCGGTGCTCGTCGTCTGGGCGATCAGCCTGCTGGTCCTCGTCTTCGAGAAGGACCTGGGCACCTCACTGCTCTACTTCGGCATGTTCGTGGCCACGGTCTACATCGCCACCGAGCGGGTCAGTTGGCTGCTGATCGGCCTGGTCCTCTTCTTCGGTGGTGCCTATCTCGCGTACGTCCTCGGCGACGCGGTGGGCGGTCCGTTCGCGAACTTCTACCTGCGGGCGCAGATCTGGCTCGACCCCTTCGCCCAGCCCTACGACGACGGTTACCAACTGGTCCAAGGGCTGCTCGCCCTCGGCTCGGGCGGGCTGTTCGGCGCCGGGCCGGGTGGTGGCCAGCCGCTGTTGTTGCCGGAGGTGCAGAACGACTTCATCTTCGCCGGCATCGGTGAGGAGATCGGCCTCTTCGGCCTCTCCGCGCTGCTGGTGATCTACCTGCTCATCGTCGAGCGGGGTCTGCGGGCCGCCCTGGCGGTTCGGGACTCCTTCGGCAAGCTGCTCGCCGGTGGCCTGGCGTTCACCCTGGCGCTCCAGGTCTTCGTGATCGTCGGCGGGATCAGCAAGCTCATCCCGCTGACCGGCCAGACCACGCCGTTCCTCTCCGCCGGTGGCTCCTCGCTGATGGCGAACTGGCTGCTCATCGCGGTGCTGTTGCGGGTCTCCGATGCCGGCCGTCGCCCGGTCGACGGAGTCGGGGGCAGGGTGACTCGGCCCTCCGGTCCGCCCGAGCAGCTGCACGGTGCCCCCACGGAGGTGATCAAGCCGTGAACGCACCCCTGCGCCGGGTCGGCGTCGTCGTCATCGTCCTGTTCGGGCTGCTCTTCGCGAACCTCAACTGGATCCAGGCGTACAAGGCAGACGAGTACCGCACCAGCGACTACAACGGTCGGGTCCAGGTCGCCAAGTACGACCGCAAGCGCGGCAACATCGAGGCCGGCGGTACCGCCCTGGCGGTCAGCAAGGAGACCGACGGCGAGCTGAAATACCTGCGCACCTACCCGGGCGGCGGCAAGTACGCCCACGTGCTCGGGTACGAGCCGGTCAACGGGTCGGCGACCGGCCTGGAGCGGGCCGAGAACGACTTCCTCGCCGGCACCAGCGACCAGCTCATCGTCAACCGGTTGCGGGACATGGTCACCGGCGACACCACCGCTGGTGGCAACGTGCTGCTGACCCTGTCCAAGCGCGCCCAGGACACCGCGTACGACGAGCTGCGGAACAACAACCGTGGGGCGAGCAAGGGTGCGGCGATCGCCCTCGACCCGGCCACCGGGGCGGTGCAGGCGTTGGTCTCCATCCCCAGCTTCGACCCGAACCCGCTGGCCAGCCACAACACCAACGAGGCCACCTCGGCGTACAACAAGCTCGAAAAGGATCCGGCACGCCCGCTGCGGAACCGGGCGCTCGGCGAGGTGCTGCCACCCGGCTCCACGTTCAAGATCGTGGTGGCTGCGGCAGCGCTGGAGAACGGGATCGGCACGGATACGAACATCCCGGCCGGGCCCAGCTACACCCCGCCCACCTCCGGCGAGGCGATCACCAACGCGGTGCCGTCGATCTGCCCGCAGGCACAGGTCACCCTGATGAAGGCGGTCACCGACTCCTGCAACACGGGGTTCGCCAAGCTCGGCGTGCAACTCGGTGCCGACGTGCTCAAGGAGAAGGCTCGGCAGTTCGGGTTCGAGCAGGAAGACCTGACCGTCGGCCGGCTCGGCGAATCCGGCCTGGGCGTGGCGGCCAGCCGCACCGGCAGCATGGCGAACCCGGACGGCGGCACCGACCCTGCGGCACTGGCCCAGTCCTCCATCGGCCAGCGTGACGTGCGGATGACCCCGTTGCAGGGAGCCATGATCGCTGCGGCGGTGGCCAACGGCGGCAGCCAGATGCGGCCGTACCTGGTGCGTCAGTTGTTGGCGCCGGACCGCACCACCGTCTACGACACCGCCAACCCGCGCGAGCTGCGTCGGCCGGTGAGCGGACAGGTCGCCGCCGACCTGCGGGACATGATGGTCAGCGTGGTGCAGAACGGCACGGGCCGCAGCGCCGGGATCAACGGCTACACCGTCGGCGGCAAGACCGGCACCGCGCAGTCCGCGCCGGACCGCCCCGACCACGGCTGGTTCATCGGATTCGCGATCGACTCCGACGGCAAGCCGGTCTCCGCCGTCTGCGTCGTCCTGGAGGAGGCCGGTAGCGGGGGCAGCGCCGAGGCCGCCCGGATCGCCGGCCAGATCATGCGAGCCGCCATCGCCGACCCCGGGGGGCGCTGACATGCTCAGTCCCGGTGTGCAGCTCGGTAACCGCTACCGCCTCGACGAGCGGATCGCCAGCGGAGGCATGGGCGACGTCTGGCGCGGCACCGACCAGGTTCTCGGGCGTACGGTGGCGGTCAAGAGCCTGCTCCCGGCGCTGCTGGACGAGCCCGGCTTCGCCGAGCGCTTCCGTGGCGAGGCCCGCACCATGGCGACGATCAACCACCCGGGCGTGGTCGACGTCTACGACTTCGGCAACGACCAGCACATCGCGTTCCTGGTGATGGAGTACGTCGAGGGCGATCCCCTCTCGGCCACGCTGAGCCGGGTCGGCCGGCTCACTCCGGCGCGGACCATGGCACTGGTCGCCCAGGCCGCCGACGCGTTGCACGCCGCTCACGTGAAGGGCATCGTGCACCGGGACGTCAAGCCCGGCAACCTGCTGGTCCGTCCCAACGGCACGCTGGTGCTGACCGACTTCGGCATCGCCCGGTCGGAACTGGTCGGGCAGCTCACCGCGGCGGGATCGGTGCTCGGCACCGCGTCCTACATCTCGCCGGAGCAAGCCACCGGGCAGGTAGCCACCCCCGCCTCCGACGTCTACGCGCTCGGCGTGGTGGCCTACCAGTGCCTCGCCGGCCGGCGTCCCTTCGAGGGCGACAACCCGCTCGACATCGCTATGCGGCACGTCCGGGAGATTCCCCGGCCGCTGCCCGCCGACATCCCGCCCCAGGTGCGGGCGGTGGTCGAGCGGGCGTTGGCGAAGGACCCGAAGGATCGTTGGCCGAGTGCCGCCGCGTTGGCCGGTGTGGCGCGGCAGTTGAAGAGCGCGCTGTCCCGGCAGGCCCGAGCCGGTGGTCAGGCCACACCCATCTCAGCCGCGCCCGCCTCGCCGGCACCGGCTCGGGCGCAGGTTCCGCCGCCACAACCCCCACAGCCGCCGCGTCCGGTCGCGGCTCCGCACTCCCCGGCTCCGGTGCATCCGCAGGCCGTGGGGCACCGGCCGCCAGCCCACCCGCAGGCCCGCCCGCCAGCGGCGCCGCATCCCACCACTGTGGCACCGGCCGCCGCCGGCTACCCGCGTGGCGCGGCGACCGTGCCATCCGGGTACGCTCCGCAGCCCACACCGTCACACCCTGTACCCCGACGGTCACGATCCGGCATGGTCTTCCTGGCCATCATGTTGGGCGCACTGGTCCTAATCTGCTCCGGCGTGATTTCCTACCAAATACGGAACAACCTCGGTGCGGGCATGCCGGGCTACGTTTCCGTGCGAACGGTGACGTCCGACGCGCTGCGGCTCGACGGGCGAGACGATCCGGTCGGTACGGCGTACCGTCGACTGGATCAGCCCCGACCGGGCGGCGACAAGACGACGACGAGCGAAGGACGACAGACGCGATGACAGCGCAGGCCCGCCTGCTCGGTGGCAGGTACCAGGTCGGCGAGTTGCTCGGCTATGGCGGCATGGCCGAGGTGCATCGTGGTCGTGACCTGCGGCTCGGGCGGGACGTCGCGATCAAGATGCTGCGGGCCGACCTGGCCCGGGACGCCACCTTCCAGATGCGGTTCCGGCGGGAGGCGCAGAACGCCGCCTCCCTCAACCACCCGGCCATCGTCGCCGTCTACGACACCGGCGAGGAGCAGGCGCCGACCGGCGAGACGCTGCCGTTCATCGTGATGGAGTTCGTGAACGGGCGCACCTTGAAGGAGGTGCTCGGCGCCGAGGGCCGGTTGCAACCCCGGCGGGCCCTGGAGATCTCCGCCGACATCTGCGCCGCGTTGGACTTCAGCCACCGGCACGGCATCATCCACCGCGACATCAAGCCGGGCAACGTGATGCTCACCCAGACCGGCCAAGTCAAGGTGATGGACTTCGGCATCGCCCGGGCGCTGGCCAGCGGTGCCACCACGATGACCCAGACCAGCGCGGTCATCGGCACTGCGCAGTATCTCTCCCCGGAACAGGCGCGCGGCGAGGCGGTCGACGCCCGCTCCGACGTGTACGCCGCCGGCTGTGTGCTCTTCGAGCTGATCTGCGGACATCCGCCGTTCGTCGGCGACAGCCCGGTCAGTGTGGCGTACCAGCACGTGCGGGAGGCTCCGCCGACCCCGAGTGACCTGAACCCGGACGTGAATCCGGCGGTCGACGCGATCGTGCTCAAGGCACTGTCGAAGAACCCGTTGAACCGCTACCAGAGCGCCGGGGAGATGCGGGCGGACCTGCTTCGGGCGGCGGCTGGTCGGCCGGTGATGGCGACCCCGGTGATGCGCGAGGACGAGACCGTGGCGATGGCCGCAGCCGGTCGTCCGGGCTACCCGCCTGCGGGTGCCGCGCAGACCCGGCAGATTCCCGCGCGGGTGGGTGATCCGCGCCAGCGGAAGGCGTCGTCGTGGCTGATCGCCACGTTCGCCGCGCTCGGCGTGCTCGCGGTCATCGCCCTGGTCGCCGCCCTGCTGCTGAACCAACGTGACACCCCGCAGGACGCGGCGGTGCCCACGGTCACCGGGCTGAGCCAGGCTGACGCGTTCGCCCAGATCCAGCAGGCCGGCTTCGTGCCGGCGCGGGGAGAGCCAGAGTTCAGCTCGGACTGCAAGGAGGGGACCGTCACCAGGCAGTCCCCAGCCGCAGGTGAGCGGGTCGCGCCGAACAGCACGGTGACTGTGAACATCTGCGGCGGCAAGCCGGAGGTGACCATTCCGCCGGGCCTGGTCGGCAGCACCCGCGAGAGCGCCGAAACCCAGCTCGAGAACCTCAATCTCAAAGTCGAGATCCAGGAGAAGAACAGCGCGGAGCGCGCGGGCCAGGTGCTCGACGTCTCCCCGCCCTCCGGGGAGAAGGTCGCCGAGGGAACGAAGGTCATCCTCACCATCTCCAAGGGCAACATCGTGCCGGTGCCGTCGGTGGTGGGTTTGCCCGAGGCAGAGGCGAAGCGGACGTTGGAACGCGCCGGCTTCAAGGTCGACCCCGAACTGGGTCCGGAGGTCCCCGCCGACGAGGCCGGACGGGTGGTCGACCAGAGCCCGAACGCCAACACCGAGCGCACCAAGGGCAGCACGGTGAAGATCATCGTGTCAGTGGCGGAGCCGGAGAACCCGGACCCGCCGACCCAGACCCCGCCGACTAGCACGCCGCCGACCACCCCGCCGCCGGATGACGACGACGGTGGCGGCAGTGGCGGAGGTTCAGGCTCGCTGACATCGCCCTTCCGCCTGTCGAGAGAGTGACGGGATGCGGTCTGGCAACGTCGGGACGCACTTAAATATTTAAGTACCTTGACGGAGATTACCCCCTGTGATGATATTGGCCCCGTCGCAAGTCGTGGCGATCGCATCACAGTACGGGGATCCTCTTCATGCATAAACCTGTCCGCGCGTCCCTGCTGCTCACCGCACTGATCCCGCTTCTCCTCGTTGCACCCGGGCAGTCGCTGGCGGCCGGGCCGTCGGACGCGGCGGCCTCTCCTGTCGTTGCGTCAGCCGAACCTGCCATGCCGAAGCGGGAGGAGGCTATCGCCAAGGAGCGTGACGGCCGGGCGGATGTCACGCTGCCCAGCCGCACCATCAAGCACGCCGACGGAAGCGTCGAAACGATCGCAGACCCCGCCGCCGTGCGGGCCCTCCGCTCAACCCTCGCGGTCGCCAGCTCCTGCGGCCCAGCCTGCGACGGCAAGGACCCCGCGTCGTTCCTGGCACCGATGCCGGGAGGCCCGTCCAACTACGTCTACTGCAGCACCGACGCTGTGACCATCTACAGCAAGCACAACGGCTACGAATCGCGAGTCGAGCTGCGGTACAGTCCGACCTGCAGAACGGCGTGGAGCCGCGGCTGCTGCTACACCGCCATCGCTGGCTTCGGGTACTACGCCAACGGGAATCTCCGCCTCTCGGTCTACAACTACGACGGCCGGTTCAACGGCACCAACGTATGGACCGCGATGCTCGACGATGCGGGCTACACCTACAAGGCTTGCTACGACACCCAGATCGGCGGTCCCTCGATCTGGTCCTGCACCAGTCGTTACTAGCCTTCACTCGGCCCACGAGATCAGCAGACAGAATTCCGGGCCCGCCGCGACTCACGCGGCGGGCCCGGATGTCGCTGTGTGCGGCGTCAGCGTGGACGCGGCACCCTCCGCGCCTTGTCACGGCGTGCGGGAGTTGCCGGATCCGCTACCGCCCCTGCCCTCTGATGGGTGACCAGGCTCTGCCCGCTGGAATCCAGTTGCGCGGCAACGCGGGCAAGTTCCTCGCTGCCGGGACGGGCGGCGAGGTGGAAGTGTGACACCTTGGCTGGTCGCAGGTCACCGCCCCAGACGACCGTACCCTCGCAGTCGACCAGGATGTCCCGCACGATCTGCTCATGATGAGGCCAGAGTCCTTCACTACCGCCGGCTGGATACGCGGTCGGATGCAGTGCGATCGCCGTGCCGGACAGGTAGTTGGACTCGTATTCGGCCCCGACCTTCCGGCGGGCGGTGTAGCCGGTGACGCCGCCACCCTCGCCGGTGTCGAGCGGTGCGATCTCGTAGTGCCAGCGGCGGGCGACGTGCAGCAGCACTGCGGCAGCGGGGCCCTGCCGCAGCGCGACTGACGCCAGAGAACCTTCGATCCGGTACGTGGTGATGGCGGTACGGTCGATCCGCCAGCCGTTGGCGGAGACCGCACGGGTCCACTTCGCCGCACCGTTTGCGGCAGCGTGGGCTGGAAGTTGAGGGGCGAGGGCGAGTACGCCGGCACCAGCGGCGGCACCGAGGAGTTGTCTTCTACTGAACATCAGGTTCCCTCACTACTCGCTGACGAGGCGGGACACGCCGGGGTCGGAGTTGTTCCGCCACACGTTGTGATCCAAGCCCCAGCCCGGCTGGAACGTGTACTCCCGAATCTGGTTGAACGACCAGTTCTCCGGCAGCGGGAAGCCGAGGTTGCCGGAGAAGCCCCACGACATGCCGGAGACGAACGACCAGCGGACACCGACCTCGTGCGATATTCGGCTGCACACGTTGCGGGAGCCGTACACCCCGCAGATGTAGCGGTTGCCCAACTCGGCGAGGCCGGCCTTGACACCTTGGAAGTACGGCAGGATGTTGCTGTCGATGTCGACGTCCAGTGCGTCGTAGTCGACCGCGAAGTAGATGCACGTACCGGGAGGGATGCGATACTCGACGGCCTTCTGGTGGGCGATCCTGCCTTGGTCGTAGCCCTTCTCGTAGGTGAAGTTGAAGAGCTGGGTGCCGTTGTACTGGAAGATCGGGTAGAACCGCAGCCCGGCGTCGAGGATGGTCTGCGGCTCGTGGGGCTTGAGCGCCTTCCCGAGGTAGCCGTCATCGCCCGGGCTGAGGTGCTCATCCAGGTAGCGGCCGACGATCCGGTAACCGGCAGCCATGAGTTGGGCGCCGCGGGTAGCGGTGATCTCGGTGATGCAGTCACACCCGGTCGCTGGCCGATCGACGTCTCCGGAGGAGACCAACAACTGGGCCCAGGTGGTGTAGTCGTTGGTGCCGGTGACCGGGATCTGCGAGAACTGCTGAAAAGCGCGTACCCAGGCCAGGTGGGTGGGGGTCGCGGTGTCGGTGTTGATGTCGTCCGGGCGGTACATCAGCGGTGTCTGGGGATCGCCCGGCAACATGGTGGGCGAGTTGAAGTAGCAGGCCGATCGGAACAGATATCTCAGGTTCCCGCTGAGTGCGTGTTTGAGATGAGGTTGGTCAGGTCCGGTTGAAGGTGCGGCGGGCTTGTCGGTGTGCCGGTTGACCACG
>NZ_VCJO01000022.1 GCF_009712475.1 Micromonospora sp. CP22 | reverse complement strand
AGGACGCTCCCCCAACTCCGGCGGCGACTACGGCCTCCTGCCCTACCGCCCCGGAATCCTCACCCTCCAACGCTGACAACACACAGATCCGGCTCAACACGCCTGATGGTCGCGGTTGAGGACGCTCGCCGACACGGATGAGCGCTGGCACGCCCCGCGAGCGGATCGGGCGGAGCTGGAACGGGCGGGCTCGGTGTGTACCGAGCCCGCCCGGTCGTTGTTAGCGTGGGTTGAGAAGGCCATGGCCGGACGCCGCCTGGGACGCGGCTCACTACAGGCGAGCCCCCTCAACCACGCACTTATGCACAGTTTGCGACGGCCACGGCGGGGAAGTCCTGCGGTGCGGCGGCGACCGTTGCCGGCAGGAGGGGATGCCGACGATGACGAACCACCCGTCCACCGCACCGTCCGCGAGGGCCGTGGATGTGCCGACGCGGTTGACCATCGGGGTGGAGGAGGAGTTCCTGCTGTTGGACCCGGAGACGGGAGAGAGCCTGCCGGTCGCGGACCGGGTGCTGATCGCGCTGCGCGGTACGGCCCGCAACCAGAGCCGGAAGGAGTTCCGGCACAGCATGGTGGAGATGGTCACTCCCGTCTGTGCCGATCTGGCCGATCTCCGGGCGAACCTGGTCGCCCTGCGGCGTGCGGCTGCGGAGGCCGCCCGGGCGGCGGGAGCGCAGCTCGTCGCGGTGGGCGCCACTCCGGTACGCGACTCGCACCGGACAGTGCCGGACGAAACTCGCTACCACGCGATGTCCCGTCGGTTCGGCCCGGTCGCACACGATCCCGCCGTCTGCGGCTGTCACGTACACGTGGGTCTGCCGGACCGGGAGTTGACGGTGCAGGTCTGCAACCACCTGCGGCCGTGGTTGCCGGTGGTGCAGGCGCTCACCGCCAACTCGCCGCTACACGACGGGGTGGACACCGGCCACGCGAGTTGGCGCTCCATGCAGCTCGAACGTTGGCCGAGCATCGGGCCGACGCCGTACTTCGCCTCCGCCGCCGAGTACGACGCGACGGTGGCGGAGCTGGTCGACGCGGGGATCATGCTCGACGCGGCGATGGTCTACTGGTACGCCCGACCGTCGGCCAGCTATCCCACGGTGGAGGTCCGGGTGGGGGACGTCTGCCCGGGGGTGGACGACACGGTGCTGGTCGCGGCCCTGGTACGAGCCCTGGTCGCCACCATGGTCGACCAGGTGCGCGCTGGCGTGCCGGCACCCCGGCTGCGTAACTGCCTGCTCGCGGCGGCACACTGGCGGGCCGCCCACGAAGGGCTGGACGGCCGACTGATCGACCTGCGCGGTGGCGGTGCGCGACCGGCCTGGGACCTCGTCGAGGACCTGTTCGCCCTGGTGACACCCGCGCTGGTCCGGCACGGGGACCTGCCGTACGTGCTGAAGCAGTTGGCCCGGCTGCGCCGAGACGGCACCGGCGCGGCCCGGCAGCGGCGGGTCATCGCGCGCACCGGTGGAGACGTACGCGTAGTCCTCGACCACCTCGCCGCCGAGACCACCGCCGGCTGAGCCCGGCGGTCAGCGGATACCGTGGGTCTGTAGCCAGAGTTCGAGCAGGCCCAGCTGCCACAACTTGTTGCTGCCCGCGGCGGCCTGTGCCTGTTCCGGGTCGGCGAGCAACTCGTCCACGTACGCCTGCTGGAACAGGCCCCGCTCCCGCGCCTGCGGCGTCCGCAGCGCCGCCACGACGAGGTCGCGGACCGGACCGTCGACGTTGCGCAGCGCGGGCACCGGGAAATAGCCCTTCGGCCGGTCGATCACCTCGGCGGGCAGCACCTCGCGGGCGACCTCCTTGAGTACGCCCTTGCCGCCCTGGGTGATCTTGTGTTCCGGCGGGCAGGCCGCGGCGAGGGCGACCAGGTCCTGGTCGAGGAACGGCGTACGCACCTCCAACCCCCACGCCATGCTCATGCTGTCCACCCGTTTGACCGGGTCGTCGGGCAGCATCAGATGGGTGTCCAGACGCAGCACCGCGTCCAGTGCGGTGTCCGCCCCCGGCGCGTTCAACTCGGCGACGAGCAGCTCCCGGCTGACGTCGGCGTCGACGGCATGTGCCGGCCCGACCACCCGGGACAGCTCGGCGTGGTCCCGATCGAAGAAGGCGGCGGCGAAGGTCCGCGCCGCGTCAGCCCGGGGCACCTCGGTCAGCGGGTGGTGGTAGCCGTACCCGGCGAACACCTCGTCGGCCCCCTGGCCGGACTGCGCCACCTTGACATGCGCCGCCACCTGTTCGGAGAGCAGGTGGAAGGCGACCACGTCGTGGCTGCCCATCGGCTCGGTCATCGCGTCGATCGTGCGGCGTACGGCTGGGACCAGGTCGTCGTTGGCGAGCCGGATCCGGACGTGGTCGGTGTCGTACGCACGGGCGACCAGATCCGAGTAGTGGAACTCGTCGCCCGTCTCGCCGTGCCGGCTGTCGAAGCCGATGCTGAAGGTGCGGAGGTGCTGCTGCCCGGCCTCGGCGAGCAGCGCCACGATCAGACTCGAATCGAGTCCTCCGGAGAGCAGCACACCGACCGGGACGTCGGCGACGAGCCGCCGTCGTACTGCGGTCCGCAGGGCGTCACCGATCGCGGCTCGCCAGTCCCGGGCGTCCCAGTCGGCGTGGGCGGGGTCGCGGACGTAGTCGGGCCGCCAGTAGACGCGGTCGCGGCTACCACCGTCGGCCTCGACGACCCGCACGGTCGCCGGCGGGAGTTTCCGGACGCCGCGCAGGATGGTCCGGGGCGCGGGCACGATCGAGTGCCACGACAGGTAATGGTGCAGCGCCACCGGGTCGACGCCGGTGTCCACGTCGCCCGCCTTGAGCAGGGCCGGCAGCGTCGAGGCGAACCGCAGCCGGCCCGGCGTCCCGGCGAGGTAGAGGGGCTTGATGCCGAGTCGGTCCCGGGCCAGCACGAGCCGACGACGGACGCGGTCGACCAGGCCCACGGCGAACATGCCGACCAGGTGGTCGACGAAGTCCTCACCCCACTGCGCGTACGCCACCAGGATCACCTCGGTGTCGCTGGTCGAGCGGAAGGTGTGCCCCGCCGCGCGTAGCTCCTCGCGCAGCTGCGGATAGTTGTAGACGCAGCCGTTGAAGACCAGCGCGAGGCCGAGATCCTCACGCACCATGGGCTGCCCGCCCGCCTCGGACAGGTCGATCACGGTCAACCGGCGGTGCCCGAGGGCCACCCAGTCGTCACTCCACAGACCCTCGCCGTCCGGGCCTCGGGACCGCATGGCCTCGGTCATCCGGGTCACCGCGGCTACGTCCGGGCTCGCGCCGTCGAACCTCGCCTCACCGCTGATGCCGCACATCACGTTCCGATGTCATGCTCGCCCCCACGTCCGTCCGGGTGTCCCGGCGGGCGTCGGCAGGTCGACTGGTCCTCCTCCCCGACCGTCGGGCCCGTGGGACGGCCGGCCTGCCTCGACGGTACGTGGCCGCCTGTGCCCGGCGGAGGGGATTGCGCGAGGGGAGGCGGCAGGTCCCTCGACCGGTGGATCAGAACCGGCGGGCAGGTCGAGCGGGTGCTGCGGCCGTGAACGCGGGCCGCAGGACCGTGGGTGGACAGCGCGCAGGGGGCGGCGCTGGTGCGCCACCCCCTGCGGGACGGGCTGTTACCGGGCGGTGCAGGAAAGGGTCGGTGCGCCGTTGGTGCCGTTCCAGGATCCGTTGAATCCGAAGGTGGCGGTGCCGTTGGCGCTCAGGGAACCGTTGTGGCTGACGTTCGAGGCGGTGACCGAGGATCCGCTCGAAGTGATCGTCGCGTTCCAGGAGTTGGTGATGCTCTGACCGTTGGGCCAGGTCCAGTTCACCGTCCAACCGGAGATGGCGGCGTTGCCGGCGCGGACGACGACCTCGCCACCGAAGCCACCGGGCCACTCGTTGGTCACGCGGTAGGTGGCGGTGCAGGCACCGTTACCCGGCGGGGGCGTGGTGGGCGGCGGGGGCGTGGTCGGCGGCGGCGTGGTCGGCGGAGGGTTGGAGGGCGGCGGCGTGGTCGGCGGCGGGTTGTTGTCGCCCCCGCCGAAGATCACGTCACTGCAGATGTAGTACGGCTGGTCGAGGTGCGACGCCTGCCAGATGGTGTAGACCACGTGACGCCCGGTGCGGTTGCCCGCGTTGACCTGAGCCTCGTAGAGCCCGGTGGTCGGGTACGAGCCGGTGCGGAGCACCAGGTCCAGGCTGTTCCAGGTGAGGGGCTGCGTGGTCGGGTCGAAGCCCTGCTTGGTGATGTAGATGAGCATGTAGTCGGCACCGTGCCGGGCACCGTCGGTGAGCGTCAGGGTGAAGTTGTTCGGCATCGGCTTGGCGGTCCAGGCGCCGACCGCGTCCAGCGAGGCGTACAGCCCGTTCTGGGTGCGGCCACCGCTGCACAGCTGCCCGTCCGGGATGACGGCCTGGTGGTTGCCGCCGACGTTCTCGCGGTACAGGCCGTTCCAGTTCCACATGGTGTTCGGGTTGGCCTGGAAAGCCTGCCAGCACATCGGGTCGCTCTGCGCCATCGCCGGGTTGAGGTGGTCACCGCCCCAGCGCTCATAGCAGCCGTAGTTGCGCGACGGCGGGTTCGTGACCGAACCGTGCGCCGAGGCCGGGCCAGGCTGGTTGACCACGACCATGGTGAACGCCGCAGCGAGGACTGCGGCTGCGCCGAGTCCCAGGCGACGTGCTGTTCGTGCGAGTTTCATCAATGCTCCAGTTGATCCGCCGACGCCGGTGTCACTTCCCGGGATGCCCAGTCCCGGGAGGAATGCGTCGATCGACATGACGATCTCAGGGCAGGCAGGTGACTGTGTTGCCTGCGGCGGCTCGGCGGCTCCCAAGCGCGATAGTACCCATCGTATCCACTCGTGTGAATCTTTTCCGGAAGGGGGGTCGGCTTTCCAGCCACCGGGGGTACGCCGAGCGGTCGGGTGGAGCCGCACGAAAGGTGAAACCCTGCGGTGGTCCGGATGCCGGGTTCGCCGTTCGTCATGTCGGTGCAACCACCGGACGAATCAACGGAAGGGCACTGACATGAAGTACCTGATGCTGGTCTGCACCGACCCGGAGCCGGACCCGGACCCGAGCAACCACCCCGACGTCGAGGTGTGGGTGGCGGAGCACGACGCGACCGGACGGCGTCTCCAGGGCGCCCAACTGGCACCGGCGTCGGCCGCCACCACGGTACGGGTCCGCAACAACCAACTGCTGGTCTCCGACGGGCCGTTCGCCGAGGTCAAAGAGATGATCGTCGGCTTCGACCTGCTGGAGTGCACCGATCTGGACGAGGCGATCGAGGTGGCCCGGTCGCATCCGATGGCCTGGGCCGGGCGGATCGAACTTCGCCCGTTCGCCGACTTCGAGCAGTGACCGATCCGGCCGCCGGGCCGGCGGTGCCGCAGGCGACCGGCGGCGATGACGCGGTGGCACGGCGGCCCGCCGAGAACGGGGGTCCGGCGGCCGGACGGGCCGCGGCGGCGCAAGCCGTCGCGGCCACCGCCGTCGAGGCGTACCCACGGATCGTGGCGACGCTGATCCGGATCACCGGTGACTGGACGCTGGCCGAGGACTGCACCCAGGAGGCCCTGGCCCGAGCGCTGGAACGCTGGCCGACCGACGGGGTGCCGGTCAACCCCGTCGGCTGGCTGATGACGGTTGCCCGTAACCGGCTCCTCGACGTGCTGCGGCGGGCCTCGGTCGAACGGCGCAAGCTGCGTGACGTGGCGGTGCTGGCGCTCACCGCCGCCACCGCGGAACCGGTGCCGGACGAGGAGGTGGTGGACGACCGGCTGCGGCTGATCTTCACGTGCTGCCATCCGGCCCTCGCACCACAGGCGCGGGTCGCGCTGACCCTCCGCACGATCTGCGCGGTGCCGACCGCCGACATCGCCCGCGCCTTCCTGGTCAGCGAGTCGACCATGACCCGCCGGTTGACCCGGGCCAAAGCGAAGATCGCCGACGCGGGCATTCCGTACCGGGTGCCGCGCGGCCGGGCCCTCACCGAGCGGCTGCCCGGGGTGCTGGGCGTGCTGTACCTGCTGTTCACCCAGGGGTACGACGCGGACGGGGAGCCGGCCTTCGCCGAAGAGGCGATCCGGTTGGCCCGGCTGCTGGTGCGGCTCATGCCGGAGCAGCAGGAGGCGCGGGCGTTGCTGGCGCTGTGCCTGTTGCAGCACTCTCGCCGTGCCGCCCGAAGGGACCTCGACGGCAACCTGATCCCGCTCGATCATCAGGATCGGAGCCGGTGGGACCATGCGGCGATCGCCGAGGCCGACCGGCTGCTCGCCGAGCTGACACAGCCCGGCCCGTACGCCTGGCAGGCCCGAATCGCGGCGTGCCACGCCACCGCGCCCAGCGCCGAGCAGACCGACTGGCGACGGATCGCCGACTGCTACGACCACCTCGTCCAGGCGCAGCCCACCCCGGTGATCGCGCTGAACCGGGCCGTCGCCCACGGGTACGCGTACGGTGCGGCGGCCGGACTGGCCCTGCTCGCCGAGGCACGCGCCGGTGGCGGGCTCGACGGCTATCCGTTGACCCTGGCGGTGGAGGCGGACCTCGTCGCCCGGCAGGGCGACCAGGAACGGGCAGCGGCGCTGTTCCGGGCGGCGGCGGACCGGGTGCCCGGCGAGGCCGAGCGCCGGGCGTTGCTGGAGCGGGCGCGTCGCGCCCGGCACGGGTAGCCGGACCGCTGTCCTGGTGCCGCCGGTCACCGTAGCCTGGCAGGATGTGGGCACCTGGGTGGCGGTTGGAGCCAGCAGCGACGACCTCTCCGCCCCCGTGCGCTGGTTCCGCGGCAACACCAGCCCGGTGTTCCTCGACGGCCGCAACGGCGGGGCCCGAGCCATCAACAATGCCGGCAGCGTCGCCGGTGAGGCATACGTGCCTGGTGAGGCACCCCGCGCCGCGCCTGCCCGCCGACGGGTGGTCAGGCGTCGCGGCTCAGCCGTACGCCGGCCGCCTCGGCATTGTCGAAGAGGTCGTTGACGAGCACCACGTCGCGGTCGGCGTTGGCCAGCAGGCTGGCGGCGAGGGCAGCCCGGTAGCCGGACGCGCAGTGCACCCAGACCGCGCCGGCCGGAACGTCGGCCATCCGGCGGGGCAGTTCGGGCAGCGGTACGTGCACGGCACCAGCGATGTGAGCGCCGCGCCACTCGTTGCCCAGCCGGACGTCGAGGACGGCCTGCGGGGCGGGCAGCCCGTCAGGCGGGTTACCGCGCTGCGCGGCGGCCAACGCCGGAAAGTCCGCGACGTGCAGCTTCCGCAGCTCGGTGGGCTGACCGGCCCACTGTCGGGGTGCGCCGGTCGCCTGGGCGGCGGGCCGGTCGATGCCGATCCGGACCAACTCGCGCTGGGCGTCGGCGATCTGCTCGGGAGTCTCGGCCAGCAGCGTGATCGGGGCACCCCAGTCGACCAGCCAGCCGAGCCAGGTCGACATCGGGCCGTCGAGGCCGAGGCTGATCGTTCCGGCCAGGTGTGCGACGGCGTACGCCTTGCGGTGTCGCAGGTCGACCACCCACTCCCCGGCGGCGATGCGTTCCCGCAACTGCGCGGCGTCGGCCCGCGCCACCGGAGTGAGATCCACCGGTGCCGGGCCGGCGGCGTTGACCGCCCCGGTGTGCGCGTAGTACGCCGGGTAGGCGTCCAGACCGGCCAGGGTCTCGGTGACGAACTCGGCCTCGGCCAGCCGGAACACCGGGTTGACCTGCTTCTCCCGGCCGATCGTCGAGTCCGGCGCGTCGGACTGGCCGGCCGAGCAGAAGCTGCCGAAGCCGTGGGTCGGCCACACCTGTGCCCCGTCGGGCAGCAGGTCGGCGAGTCGCCCTGCCGAGGTGTGTTGCCGTCGGGCCAACTCGTGCGCGTGCTCCGCACCGAGCAGATCGGTACGACCGGTGGTGCCGAACAGCAGCGACCCGCCGGTGCAGACCCCCAGCGGGGCCCAGCCGTCCTCGGTGGCCTCGTCGACCAGGTACGACAGGTGGTGATAGGTGTGACCCGGGGTGGCGACCGCTCTCAGTCGCAGCGTGTCCGACACCTCGATGACGTCGCCGTCGTCGACCGGCACCCGGTCGAAGTCGACCTCGTCGGCGGCGGCCATCAGGTGCCGCGCCCCGGTCAGCCGGGCCAACTCGACTCCGCCGGATACGTAGTCGTTGTGCAGGTGTGTCTCGACCACATGGGTGATCCGTACGTCGGCCGCACCCGCCCGGTACAGCACCCGGTCGACGTCCCGCTGCGGATCCACCACCACCGCGAAGCGGCCGTCGTCGACCAGGTAGCTGCGGTCGCCGAGGGACGACGTCGTGATGACCGACACCTGCACCGCCATGCCCCGCTCCTCGATAGGTCGTCTCCAGCCTGGTTACCCAGTCGAGGTGCGCAGATGCCGCCCGATCGGGTGCCGGTGCGCGCCTCACCCGGTCGGGCGGGACCGCGGGGCAGACGGTGGCCGGTCCGCGATCGGATCGCTCCGATCGCGGACCGGCTTTGTCACCTACCGGTCACAGGCGTGCGCACTGGCCCGAGGCCGGGCCGCGCACTGTGTTCGCCCGACCCTCGTTGACCGGGGCCGGGGTGTTGCCCGAGCAGGCCAACGGCCCGCTGACGGTGTTCGCCGCGACGACCACCGGCTGGCTGCCGGAGTTGCCCGTCACGCTCACCGGGCCACTGACAGTGACCTCGTCGACCCGTACGCCACCGAGGTTGGACACCAGCGACAGCGGCCCGTTGATCCGGGCCTTGCTGATCTTCAGGTCGCCGGTGGTGCCCGCCACCGTGACCGGTCCGGAGATCTTCGTGCCGGACACCTCGAACAGCGCCGGTCGGGTGGCGGACACCGGACCGTTGATGGTGCCGCCGGTGACCCGCAGCGAAGCACCTGCGGCGATCGACACCGGGCCCGCGATGGTCGCCTCGTCCACGCAGGTCAGGCCGGTGGTCACGATCAGCGGCTTGGAGTACTTCCCGGTGATCGTGGTGGTGCACTCCGGCCCGCCCTGGCCGACCGACGAACGCGGCCCGGTGTCCGGGGTCACCGGCGAGTTGGCGGCGAGGTAGCTCACCAGCATGGTGAGGTCGTTGTCGCCGGTGGTCACCGGGTTGGTGCCACCACCGAGGGCGGTGAAGTTGTCCCCGCCGGCGGCGAGGAACGAGTTCACCGTGACCCGGTAACTGCCCGCCGGGTCGATCGGCGTGCCGTTCAGCGTGATCGAGGTGATCCGCGAGCCCTGGGGGGCCTGCGGGTCGTAGGTGTAGTTGAAGCCCTTCGACACACCGAGCCAGAGCACCGGGCGGGACGCGCCCTCCGGCTGCCACTGCTGCTCCAGCGTCTGCTTGATCTCGGCGCCGGTGTAGGTCTTCGTGACCACGTCGTTGGCGAACGGCTGGACGGCGAACGCCTCGGAGTAGGTCACCGTGCCGTCGTCGCCGTACAGCAGGTCGGCCCGCAGACCGCCCGGGTTCATGAACGCGATCTGCGCTCCACCCCGGCCTTCGTCACGGGTACCGGCGAGCTGCACGTCGGCGATGAAGTTGCCCAGCGGCGACTCCTTGCCCCGGTCCTCGTTGCCGTCGGTGTAGGCCCGCTTGATGTCGGCGGTGATCTCACCGAGCTTGCGCTGACCCAGCTCCTCGGCCCGGATTTTCGCGTCGGCCACGATCTGCGCCACGGCCGCGTCCTGCGGCGCGCCCACGACATCCACCAGGGACGCGTCGGCAGAGGTGACCGAGCCGGTCTCCGGGTCGAAGGTCAGCGTGACCTTGCCCAGACGCTTGCCGTAGTCCTCGGCCTGGACGATCGGCCGCAGCTTGTCGGTGCCGGGGACCGGCACCTCGAAGGCGTACGGCTGGTGGGTGTGCCCGCTGAAGATGACGTCGATGGTGGCGTCGACCCGGGTGAACTCGCCGAAGACCGGGTCGCTCGCCAAGGCCTCGGCGGAGTCGATGTTCTCGGTCGCGGCACCCTCGTGGGCGAGCAGCACCACCACGTCGGCCTCGCCGTTGTCCGGGTTGCCGTCCTTGAGCTGGCCGGCGACCACGTTGGCCTCGGCGACCGGGTCGCGGAAGGTGAGCCCGGCGATGCCGTCCGGGCTGACCAGCGAGGCGGTCTGCTCGGTGACCACGCCGATGAAGCCGACGCGGACACCGCCGATGGTGTTCACCGAGTACGCCGGCAGTGCCCGGGTGTCGCCCCGGTACACGTTGGCACCCAGGTGCGGGAAGGCGGCCCGGTCGGTCACCCGCCCGGTCAGATCCGCCATGCCCTTGTCGAACTCGTGGTTACCCACTGCCGAGACGAGCAGGCCGGCCTGGTTCAACGCGTCGATCGTCGGGTTGTCGTCGTCGATCGCCGAGATGAAGGTGGAGGCACCGATGTTGTCACCGGCGGAGACGAACGCGGTGTTCGGGTTCTCCGCCCGCAGCTGATCGACCAACCCGGCGAGCTGGGCGGCGCCGCCGACCGGCTGACCGTCCACGGTGGCCGGGGACTCCAGCCGACCGTGGAAGTCGTTGATGCTCAGCAGTTGGAGGTCCACCGGGCCGGTGCCGGTCCCGGTGTCGATGCCCACCACCAGCGGGTTGTGGTCGCTGGCACGGTACGCGTCCGGTGCGAAGAAGGCGGCCAGGCCGTCGTACTGGAAGGCGTACGACTCGACCGCGTTGATCTGCCAGACGTCGACCCCGGTGACCCGCGCCGCCAGCGACGGCGAGGCCAGCGCGTGATCCAGGGAGCCCGACTCGCCGTTGAAGACGTAGCTGGTCTTCCCGGTGTCGTTGAGGTTGCGGTACTCCTTGCCGTAGAGGACCTGCATCGGGTCCTCGTGGGTGTACGCGTTGAAGTCACCCAGCAGCAGCACGTTGTCGGTCTTGCTGTCCGCCTTCACCTGGTCCACGAAGGCGGCCAGCGCGGTGGCCTGCCGGATCCGGTCGCCGTTCCAGCCGCCCTGACCGTCACCGGTGTCGGCGTTGTCGCCGGATCCGGCACCGCTCTTGGACTTGAAGTGGTTGGCCACCACGATGAAGTCCACCGAGCCGGCGGTGAACGTCTGCGCGATCGGCTCGCGGGCGTTGAACCACACCGTCTCGTCGTTCACCGACCGTGACGGGCCCTTGGGCTGTGCCTTGGCCGGCTTGAAGATGATCGCCGTGGTGATGAAGTCCTGCTGGGCCGCGCCGGGCAGTTCGGCCGGGGTGCGGACGTAGTCCCAGGTGCCCGCGCCATCCTTGCTGTTCAGGGCGGCGACCAGGCGCTTGAGCGCCTGCTGCGGGTCGGTGGTGTTGAACCGGACCGAGTTCTCGATCTCCTCCAGCGCCACCACGTCGGCGTTCAGCGCACTGATCGCCGAAACGATCTTCGCCTCCTGCTTGGCCAGCGCCGCCTCGTCGGCGGCACCTCGGGCGTCACCACCGAAGTGGACGAAGTAGTTCAGCACGTTGAAGCTGGCCACCCGCAGGTCACCGCCGACGTTGACGGGAGCGCCGGTACGCGGGTTGGTGGCCTTGAACGTGGTCCGGTCGGCCGGTGCGGTGTCCGCGTCGACCGGGCGGGTCGGTTGCAGACGCCACTCGTCGAAGCCGTACGACAGCACCGACGGGCCGAACGCCTCCACCGAGTCGCCGACCCGCAGTGGGCTGGTCGGCGAGAGGTAGGGCGGCAGCAGCCCGGCGGTGGCCAGGTTCGTCGTCTTACCGTCGTCCAGCAGCACGCGGCGCAGCTTGTTCTCGGTGGCCTGGGCCCGCGCGGCGTCCGAGCCGGGCCGGGCCACGTCGGTCGGCGTCCGGGCCGGCTGGTCACCGGCGGCGAGCACCACCTCGCCGTACCGGTTGGTGTTGTACACCTCGGAGACGGTGTACGCGCCGACCGGCGCCACCAGCATCGACTCGACCGACTCACGGGCGGCGTCGTCCAGCGGGAACTCGACCGGGACCGGTGCCGGCAGCGGTGCGCCCTGCGCACAGACCTGGACGTCGGTCCGGGCCCCGATGGTCAGCTGGGTGAGACCGTTGTACTCGTTCGCCGTCCCACTGACCCGTACCCGGTCACCGATCGCGACCGACGGGTGGTTGGCGGTGTTCGTGGTGAGGTACACGAAGATGCCGTCGGAGGCGGTTCCGGCGGCGACGGGGCGCTCCCCACCGCTGCCCGCCGTCTGCACGTACACACCGTTGTAGCCACCGGTGCGGTGGTCGGCGGTGACGATGCCCTCCACCGTCACCCGGCTGCCGGCGAGCGGGGTGGCGTCACCGCTGCCCTGCACCTGGGCGATGGTGTGGTCCACGGTCACGGTGCAGCCGGTCGGGTCCGGGTCCGGGTCCGGGTCCGACGCGGTGTTGCGTACCCCGAAGGTGTTCGGTGCCGGTGCCTGCCAGCTGCCCTCGATCCGCTGGACGGAGTGGCCCACCGGGGTCGACCCGGTCTCCTGCACGCCGATGTCGACACCGGTCAGGCCGTCCGCCGGTCCGCCGACCGCCGTGAAAGTGCCCTCGTAGGTCAGGAACTCGGCGACGTCCCCGTCGGGCGCGACGAGCGCGACGCCGTCGGGTGAGCCGTTCTGGATGCCGTCGGTCGGGTACGACTCGACGACCACCCCCGTCGCCGGCACCGCGCCGCTCAACGTCCGGGTGCTGTAGGCGGAGCCGTTGGCGCCGTTGTAGAGGACGATCCGCCAGCCGGTCAGGTCGTAGCCGACCGGCGCCTCGATCTCGATCGCCTCGCCGGTGTCGGTGCCGGCGTTGTCGTAGTGGATCTCACTGATGAACGGCGTCGTGGGCACCGGGTCCGCGAACGCGGTGGTGCCGCTGGAGAGGATGAGCGTGGTGGCGGTGACCAGTACGCCCGGGATTGTGAGTAGTCGGGAACTTCTTGTGCGCTGCATGTAAGCGGCCTCCGAAGGAGTAGACCGTCGGAGGATAAGCGGCCCCGGTGTCCGGTGGGGAGCCACCGGGTGTACCAATGCGGCAAAGACCGTGACCTGGGCCGTGGCGACTGCTCAGCCGCGCCTACCGGTGGCCGGGGAGCCTGGTCGGGGTGCCGGTTCCGGTCAGCCGCCCCGGGCGACCGGACCGATCAACTGGCGCTCGGTGCCGGTCATGCTGAGCATCACCCACTGCACCTTGCCCTTGGTGATCAGGCCGACCATCTCCGGATGCAACTGGGTGAACCAACTCTGCACGCTGGCCAGGCCGAGCGCGCTCGCGGCGGTGGCGGCCTCCGCCTCGGTGAGCCGCTGGAGGACCACGATGTCGCTGCGTACCAGCACCTCGACGTCCCAGCCGGCCAGGTCGTCGCGGACCACCAGGGTGGCCCGCCAGGGTGCGCTGAGGCTGGTGTCCGGCCCGGTCACCGGACCGGTGTCGATCACCACGAGCTGCGGTTCGGTCGGCGTGGCCGGCACCGGAGGAGCCACCCCGGGTGGCAGGAACGAGGCAATCTCCCGGCCGATGACGCAGCGCCGCAGGAAGGCGTCCCACTCCTGCTCCCGCGCGGTCTGGATGAACAGCCGGGCACCGAGCGCCAGGGACCGGAAGGCGAGCAGTTCGGCCGCGCGTACCCCGCCGGTCAGCATCAGTCGGGTGGGCTCGGCCCGGAACACCCGCAACCCCACCGGCTCCTGCTGCCGGTTGCGACCGACGACCAGCCCACCGCCGCCGGCGACCAGTTGGAGCCCGGCGACGGCCGCCCCGTCGGCTACGTGCAGACCCATCCGACTGCCGGGAAAGGCGACACCGTTCATCGTAGGAAGCCTCCCAACGGCAGGGTGGCGGCCACCCCGTAGGCGTGCTCGCCGTCGAGTCTCTGGAGCCGACCACCGTGCTCACGGATCGCCTGGTCGAGCGCACGGTCGGCGGTGGCCAGGGCGGCCGAGTCGGTGCCGATGAGCCGGAACGCCACCTCCACCAGGGCGTCGTCGTCACCCGGGCGGTCGTTCTCCCGGGCCACCGAGATGGACACCACGCCCGCTGCGGCAGGCAGACCGCGTAGCAGCGGGTCCAGTTCCCAGGCTCGGCTGGGCCAGTCGAGCAGTCGATGACAACTCTGCGGGACGCCCTGCACCGACCAGTGCCGCCAGGTCTCCCGGGCCAACGGCTGATCCGTGCCGACCGCGCCACCGGTGAGGTGGGTCAGTTGCGCGACCGTCGCGAGCACCTCGTCGCGATTGAGCAGGCGGGCGGTCGCCCGTTCCTGCCGCAACTGACGCCGGGTCCGCCGGATCGCCGCGGTGAGCGCCGGCCGCAGATCGCGGTCGGCGTGGAAATCGGGGGTACGCGGCGCATGGAGCACCACCCACGCCTGCCGGCTGGCCGGGACGCCTCCGTTGGTGAGTTCGCGGTACGCCCGGTCGACCGCCGCCGCCCGGGCACGGGGTGCCGGGGTCACCTGGATCAGCACCTGCACCGTCACGACGGGCGTCTTCGGGTCGGCCGCCGGCAGCAACGCCACCGGCGACGGCAGGGCCTGCGGCGCGCCCATGAGCAGCGCCCCCTCGGTCGGGTCGACCTCCAGCACGGCGCTGAGTCCACCCCGGTGGGTCAGCAGCACGGCGGGCTGGTCGTCGATCTCGACCTGATCCAGCTCGACCGTGCTCTCCAGTTGGCTCAACAGTTGCCAGGGGCCGTCGGAACCGCCGCCGTCGAGCCGTCGGCTCCGTCCCCGGTACGCCCACCACACCGCCAGCCACTGGTGCAGCCAACGGCCCCGGTGACGTACCACCGTCGGGGCGAGCACCAGCACCGCGACAGCGGCCACGGCGACCGTCACCGGCATGCCGTGCGGGGTGGCCGCCAGCACCGCCGCCGCACCGGCCTGCCAGGCCACGAGCTGGGCCACGTGGATCCCACCGACGCGCGGCTGCCGTCGGTGTGGGCGTACGACCGGGGTCGCCGCCGCCTCGGCCGCCGCGACCTCGGCGGCGGGCTGTCGCGCCGGGGTGGCCGTGGCCGGTGCCGCGACCCGGCTCTGCGCAGCTTGGGTGGGCGCGGCGACGGCGGCCGACGCCGTAGCGGCAGCGGCCTGACTGGTGTACGCGGTGCCGACGGTGGCCCGCCCCTGCCCGCGCTGGGCCGCCCAGTTGTGGCCCGGCCCGGTGCCGCCCAGCGTCGGGGCCGGTGGTGCACCCTGCTGCTGGGGCTGCGCCGGGCGCTGCTGTGGCGGCGGTGCCGCCGCACCCGGGTGATGCTGCCAACCCGGCGTGCCCGGCTGCGCCGCACCCGGATGCGTCACCGCACGTCCCTCCTCGACCGGCGCGGCACCGTCATCGCCCGATCGCGGCGCGCACGTCGTCCACGGTCACGGTCCGCAACTCGTCGAGGCTCGGGCGTTGGCCGGATTGCCGTAGCCGCTGCGCCTGCGCCTTGCGGACACCCTCGAAAAGCTTGCGTGCCTCCCGGGCGTTGCCGAAGTTCTGGTCCCGCTCGATGGTGCCGAAGTGCTCGCGGAGCACCTCGGAGACGCCGTCGGCGAGCAGGTACTCGTCGCCGCCGGCCATCCGTTCCACGATGACCACCAACTGCTCCGGGGAGTAGTTGCCGAACTCCACCGTCTTGGCGAATCGGGAGGCAAGACCGGGGTTGGCGTCGAGGAACTGCAACATCTCGCCGGTGTACCCGGCCGCGATCACCGCGATCTCGTCGCGGTGGTCCTCCATCAGCTTGACCAGCGTGTCGATGGCCTCTTGCCCGAAGTCGCCGCCGGTGCCCGACGATCGGGACAGGGTGTACGCCTCGTCGATGAAGAGCACGCCACCACGCGCCAGTTCGAACGCCGCAGCGGTCTTCTCGGCGGTGTGGCCGATGTACTGGCCGACCAGGTCACGTCGGGAGACCTCGCGGAAGGCGCCGCCGGGCAACGCGCCCAGGGCTGCCAGCAGGTCACCGTAGATGCGGGCGACGGTGGTCTTACCGGTGCCGGGAGCACCGGCGAAGATCAGGTGATGGCTGACCGCGCCGACGGGCAGACCGGCGCTGCGCCGCCACTCGTTGACCTGGATCTCGTCGATGAGGGCGCGGACCTCCTCCTTCACCGTCTCCAGACCGACCATCGCGGACAACTCGGCCAGCAACTTCTCCACCCGAGCGTCGTCCTGGCCGGCGGCGGCGCGGGCCGCGTCGGCGCCGAAGGCGGCCTTCCGGTTCACGGTGCCCTCGACGACCGTCGGTTCGGCACCCTCGGCGATCTCGATCGCCGGCAGGCCGGTGTTCTCCGTGGTGCATTCCTCGACCGAGCCACGACATCCCCGGCCGAAGGAGACCGCCGGGCCACGGGTGTCGCGGATCCGGCACCGGCGCAGCACCGGAGCACTCTGGTGCGCCACCGCCACGCCGGCCTGCCCGGTCTGGGAGATGTCGCAGGTCTCGATGGTGGGTCGGCCGTACTGGTAGATGTAGATGCCACGGTTGCCGCAGCGGGTGATCGTGCTGGTGCGGATGGTCGGGGCCGCACCGATCCGGACGATGATGCCGTCCTCGCTGAGGTCGCTGAACTCGCACCCTTCGACGCTGCCGTCGGAGTCCTCCACGACCAGGCCGTACCGACCGCCGGTCACCCGGCAGCGGCTGAGCGTGAACTCCGAACGACCAGCGACCTGGATCGCCGCGCCGAAGCCGGCGCTCAGCTCGCACCCGGTCATGGTCAGCCGTGCTCCGTCGGCCACCACGACCGGCGCGTCACCCGCCTTGAGGACGAGGTCGCGCAACTCCAACCGACCGGAGTTGCAGGACACCGTCGGGTACTGCCCGGCGGACGCGTCGATGGTGACCGTGCCCGGTCCCTGCGCGGCGACCACGCTGACGCCACGGTCGTTGACGAACAGTGCCTCGTGGTAGGTGCCGGGGCTGACCGAGACGACCGTGTCGTCACTGGCCACCGCCAGCGCCTCCCCGATGGAGGGGTAGGCACCGGGCTGATCCGGGGAGACGAGAAGGGTGCGCGTCATGGCTCCGGCTCTGGATGGCGAAGAAGGGGGCTGGACCGACGATATCCCAGGCGGTCGAGGTGATGTGAGCCCCTCGATGCCAGTGGCACCCACACGCCCCGCCCGCTCGGGCGGACGCCGACGACTAGGCTCGCGTTCGGGGCGGGCGAACCTCGCCGGTGCTCCCTTTCGACGGTTCGGGAGGACGACGGATGGCGCAGCCACGGATGCTGCCGCTGGCAGCGGGTGCGCTGCTGACCGACGGCACCGTCCACACGCACACCTCGGTACGCGGCGACCTGGCCCCCGACCTGCATCCGGTGGTCCGGCGGTTCCTGCACGGGCTGCCCGCCGAACAGCGAGAGCGCTACATCGGCTGGTGCGCCGAGGCGGTGCTGATCTCCGATCGGCTCTACGCCGCCGAGGCCGACGGCCCGCCGCTGGACGCCGCCCGGTCCCGGGCGCTGCTGTGGGGGGCGAAGATTCGGGTGACCCGGGTACGGGAGGAAGGTGACCCGCGCCACGGTGAGGTCCAGCCGCCCTGCCGCTCCTGCGCGGCGCTGCTGGACTGGTTCGGTGTGGAGGCGCTGACATGAGCGAACGCTTTCCGCCCTCGGTGGCGCAGACTCTCGCCGCCGCCGGTTGGCGGCCCGACCACTCCGACGAGAGTCGGGGCCGCGAGTGGGGGCTGCGGATGGCCGCGCACGCCACACCGAGTGGCCGCCAGCACACCGTCACCGACCGGGCGATCAAGGCGTACGCCGAGTTCGGCGGGTTGCGGGTGGATCCGCAGGCCGACGGCGACCAGGAGGTCGCACCGAGCAGCTTCCACCTCGACCCGTTCCTGGTGCGGCACTCGGTGGAGACCCTCGCCGAGTTGGCCGAGGCGATCGGCGCGCCACTGAGCCCGCTCGGTGAGGAGGGCGACGGCACCGGAATCCTGGCCATCGACCAGCACGGCCGGGTGTTCGTGCTGGACCACGTCGGTGACTGGTTCCTCGGCGAGAACCTCGATGAGGCGCTCACCACGCTGGTGCTGGGGCGCCGCCCCGCCAAGGTACGCGCGGACGGCACCTGGTGACCGGCTGGCAGCCCACCACCGCCGCCGAACGCGCGCTGCTGGCCGCCGTCGAGGCCGACGACCGGGAGGGCTTCCTCACCGAACTCGCCGCCGGTCCGCTGCTGCTGCCCGTGTCGCCCGAGGCGGCGGCCGGACAGGCACCGATGGCGTGGCCGACCGCCCACCACGAGGGCGTCACCCATGTGCTCGCGTACACCTCACCGGCGGCGATCGCCGCCGGGGTGCCCGGTCGATCGGTGAGCTACCGGGTGATGGGGTTGGTCGACGTCGCCGTCGAATGGCCGGACGACGAATGGATGTTGGCGGTCGACGCCGGGTTGCCGATCGCCATCCGACTGACCGCCGACGAGCTTCGGGCCCTGGCCGCGCCGGTCGAGGAGGCCGAGCGGCCACTTCGCGAGGCGATCGTGCGGCAGGACTCGAACGCCCTGATGGCCGCCCTGCTCCGGGCCGAACTGGTGCTGCCGGTGGACCCGGAGGGCGCCGAGACGCGTGACCTGTCCGACCCGGACTTCCCGTGGTGGGTCGTCCCCGACGAGCAGGGGCGGGCCAACCTGCCCGTGTTCACTTCGGAAGCCCGACTGCGACAGGCACTCGGCGAGCGTGACCTGGTGGTGGTGAACAGCCTCCAGCTCACCGACCACTGGCCGGATCTCTCCTGGCAACTGCTGCTCAACCCGGAGACGCCGCTGATGGCGGCACTTCCCGGCGAGGCGCTGCTGACGTTGCGGGACTGGCTCGGCGAGCTTCGGCAGGTGATCAACGACGCGGCCGAGCAGGAGCGGTTGCGGCGCGACGCGAACCGGTTCGCCGACCCGTCCTCGGTGGGGGTGCCGGTGCCCCGTCCGGCGGCGGATCTCGCCGCCGACGACGAGCCCGATCCCACCGCGCCGTTGCTGCTGCAACTGGCCATCCCGCACCGCTACCTGACGTCCTATCTGGACGACGGGTACGACCGGGCGGCCGGGCTGGTGCACGCCTGGCACGGACCCGGCCGGGACACCCCGATCCGGCTGTACCGACGGCTGGGGCTGCTCGGCGAGGGCTCCCCGTTCGACGAATCCGACGAGTGGGTGGCCGTGTTGCGCTGGCCGCCCGGCGAGGAGACGCCCGAGGAGTGGGGGCGGGGGCAGCCGCGGATGGAGTCGATCGTCGTACCGGACGGAACCGAGTTGCACTGCCTGCACGCGGACGGCCGCGACGAACTGCTCGCCCGCTTCGACGCTGCCGGTCGTCGCTGGTCACCGGCCTGACCCGCGCTACCGACCGGGCGGTTCGTCGGCCCGCTCCGGGCCACCACCAGAAGCGGCCGGTCGGTTCAGCGCGTACGGCCGGCGAACCAGGCCCGGGCCGGTGGGCTTTTGATCAGGGCGAGTGACACACCGGCCAGCCCACCCACGACGAGCGGCGTGACCATCGTCGGGTGGTAGCTGAGCTTTCCCTGCGCCAGCAGCGTGACGATCACGACGACGAAGAGCGCGAAGGTGAACCCGGCCGGGACGGCGAGTCCTGCCGCGTTGTCGCCGGTCCACGCCATCAGGATCCCGAGCGACGCGAACATCACCATCAGCAGTGCGATCGCGAGTACGCCGGCACCGATACCCACCACCAGGAGCTTGCCCAGCCCGTCGCCCTCGGTACGCAGCATCGCCGCGAAGAAGCCGAACCCGGCGATCAGCCAGATGACGATCGAGGGCACCATCAGCAGCACGGCGGCGATGACGACGGGGGGCCGCCGAGGTGTGGGTGGTGCGGCGGCGACTCCGGCGTCCGGCGGTGGTGACGGGCCCAGTACCGGCCCTCCCTCGCTGGTCATCCGTTCGGACGGCGCCAGGCGGCGTCGTCGGTGTCGATGGCGGCATATGGGGGATCGGTCGGCCCGGTGCCCGCAGTCGGCGGTGGCGGCGCTGCACCGCCGGAGTAGGCCGCCTCCGGGGCCGGGCTGGGCGCTGCCCGCCGTCGACGCAGCTTGACGATGACCACCACCGCACCGATCAGCAGGGCGAGAAAGACCAGCCAGACCAGCATCACGATCGCGATCTCGGCGAAGTCGGGCCCGTCGTTCTGCGACGTACCGACATCGGCGAGTGCGTCGTCGAGTCCGGGCTCACCGGCCGGCGCGCTGCGGTCGCCACGGCCGTCGGGTTCGCCGGTCAGGGCCTCCCGCAGGTCGAGTACGCCCCAGCCGTAGTGCTCGTCGTGTCCGGGCTTGCCGACATCACGGGTGGTTTCGAGCAGCCGCCGGAACATCTGGTACGCGTCGAGGTCCGGGTACTTGGTCTTGATCAGGGCCACCGCACCGGAGACGACGGCGGTGGCGGCGCTGCTGCCGGTCGCGCTGGTGTACTTTCCGCCGGGATAGGCGACCATCATGTCCTGGCCGGGGGCGGCGATGCTGATCGGCAGGTCCGGGGTGCCCGGGACCGACCCCTGCTTGCTGATGACGCCGTTGCGGTCGATGGCGTTGACGGCGATGCTGCCGGGGTGTGAGGCCGGGCTCCCGACGAGGATCTGGTCCGAGTTACCGGCCCCGGCCACCACGATCACGTTGTTCCGGTAGGCGCGCTCGACCGCCCGGTTCAACTCGTCGTTGAAGCTGCTGGACAGGGAGACGTTGATCACGTCGACTCCGGCGTCGATCGCCAGGTTGATGCCGGTGGCGAGTGCCGTCGGGGCGATCAGCCCGGCACCGTCCTTCTGGACCGTCACCGGGTAGATCTTGGCCTTCGGGGCCACGCCGAGTATGCCGTCCCGGCCGCCCTTGCCGTGTCCGTGCCCCGCGATCAGGGAGGCCATGGCGGTCCCGTGCCCCTGCCGGTCGAGGTGGCCCTTGCTGCTGTCGTCGTAGAGGTCGACACCGGGCAGCACATTGTCGCGTAGGTCCGGATGCGCCGCGTCCACCCCGGTGTCGATCACCGCTACGGTGATTCCCTCACCGCGAGTGATCTTGTGAAGCTCGGCCAGCTCGAGGCTCTCGACCTGCCACGACCTGTCGCGGACGGAGTCGGCCAGGGCGGGCGCGGCGGGCAGGGCGACGGCGGCCAGGACGCCCGCGAGCGCGGCGGCCACCGATCGGGTCAGGACAGGCATACCCGTCAGCCTTCCTCTGTCGTGCCGACACGTCGAGCGGCTGTGAATGGACGGTCACCGCATGGTACGGGCCGGCCACCCAGGGTTGGGTGACCGGCCCGCACGAGGTCAGTTCTGGCCGAGCGCCTTGCCCTGCTCCCGAGGACGGTGTTCGGCGGGAGCCTCCACCACACCGACGGCGGAGGACTCGGTGACCCACAACTCGTCGTCACCGTCGCCGTACTCCCAGGTTTCCTCGGCGTCGTCGCGGGGCGCAGCCTTACGCGGCGGCGGAGCGGTCGGCCCACCGCGTCGACCGCCCAGCGACGGGGCCGGTCCGGTGGTCGGCGCGGGTCGACCAGTGCCCGCACCGGTGCGTCCGCCCAGATCCGGCCGAGGGCCGGCGGTGCCGCCACCGGTCAACGGCTTGCCGGTGGTCGGTTTGCCGGTGGCGGGCTTGCCGGTCAGTGGCGAGCCGGGCCGGGCCGGGCTGGCGGGCGTGGCCCCCCGCTGACCGCCGAGACTCGGCGGTGGCGCGGTGGGACGGCCGGGCGTGGTACCGCGCTGCCCGGGGCGGGCGGCGGTGGAACCGGGCAGTCGCGGACTCGACGCCGGTGGGGTGGTCGGAGCGCCCGGACGGCCACCCATTCCGGGCCGGCCCCGGCCGCCGCCGGGCGCACCGGTGCCGGTGTTGCCGGGCAGGGTCGGACGGTTCGGCGCGGCGGTGCCCCGCCGGCCCCCACCCGGTGCTCCGGATCCGCTGCCCGGGCCTCCGGCACCGGGCAGGGTGGGCCGGTTGGGCGCCGGTCCACGGCTACCCGGTGCGCCGGGACCACCCGATCCCGGCAGGGTGGTCCGTGGTGCGTTCGGCCGCGCCGAGTTCGGGGTGGTCAGGTTGGGGTTGACCGGCCGTGGCCCGGGTGGGGCCACCGGCGGCACCGCCGGACCGGGCGCGGCGGGGGCGTTGGGTGCGGTGGTCACCGGTGGGGCGGTGGGCGGTGGGGCGACCGGCGCCGCGGCGCCACCGGCGAGACCGACGCCGTCCGGAGGGTTGGGAGGCGGTGGTGTCGTCGGCTGAGCCGGTGCCTCGCCACCGGGCCGGGTCGGCAGATTCGGCCGGTTCGGCATGTCCGGCCGATTCGGTGCCGCACCCCGCACGGGTGCGCCGGGCCGTGGCGCTCCCGGCGGGCGGGGGCCGCCGGGAGCGAGGGTCGGAGCGACAATGACCGCGTCCGTCGGGCCCTTGAACTTCCCGCCGCGCGAGATGTTGTGGATGTAGACGTCGATGTACATGTCCGCCAGCGGCTTGGTGATGTTCTTGGCCCGCTGGTGGAACTCCTTCTGGACGTCCTCGTACGACTTGCCGTCATTGCCGGTGACACCGGGAATCCAGTCGACGAGGTCGGACGCCTGGAAGCCCTCGTCGTTGCGGCGGCGCTCGCCCTGGCGGGTCTGTTCGGCCTGGTACTCCTGCCAGAGCTCCTTCATGTCCCGCTGGGCAGTCTCGATCTTGCTGGCGAGCTGGTCCAGACCGGCGGCGTTGTTGGTGGCTATTTCCTTCCACTCGTCGAGCGAGTGCAGGGTGGCACCTACCCGGCCCATGAAGACCCGCGCCGCGGGCGACTGCCAGCGGGCGTCCAGCGCGTCGGCATGACGTTTGAGATTGTCCCTTGTGGTCTGCAGCAGGCTTGCCGCACGTCGCCACATGTCGGCCAGTGCCGTCGTCCGCTCGTCGCTCTCCTTGCGGACGTACTCCCACATCTGCTCGATGTTGACCGAATCCCACGCCGTGGGTTCGTACGGCGAGGCCTGGGAGGCGCGCTCGGCCGCGTAGTCATCGGTAATCCCGGCGTATGGGTGGCTGACGGGTCGCCAGCCGTAGTAGTCGTCGCTCATCCCCGCTCCTCAGGCCTCGTCTGTGTCACCGTCACCCGAGATCCGACTGGTCCAGTCGAAGATGTTCGCCATGCATGTACTCGTTGTCGCCCGGGATCACGTACCGGCCAGGGCCCTCACCGACGACATCCGTCCTCGCCCACTCCGGGGTCTCCTCGCGCTGGTCGCCGCTGGATGAGGGTTCAGGCTCGAAGTAGGTGTTCGGGTCGAGGGCCTCCGTCGGCACCGAGTTGGCCGGGTTCTCCTGGCCCTCCTGGCTCTCCTGCCACCGGCCGCTGAGAGTGTCCTGGCCGTTCACGGCGGAGAAGGCGTTGTAGACGTCATCGTTGGTGGCCTGGGCCAGCGCGTCGCCGGTGAGGTACTCGGCGGAGATGGACATGGCAGCCGTGCTCAGGGCGGTGAGGCCCTTCATCACGTCGCCCATCAGATGCGAGACGGCCATGCGGCTCTCGTCGTGCCGGCCCCGGAAGAAAGCCGCCTCCTTGAGCCCGCCACCACCGAACGGTGCCTGCACCGTGAGCATGGGACGTAGCCCGTTGTCGAAGCTGGGCTGGAAGTTGGTCTCCATCTCCTTCTGAATGGCCAGCGCGAAGTCCTTCAGCTGCTGGATGTCGACGTCGATCTGTTCGTCGACGAGCCACTCGTCGCCCATGTTCCCTCCCCCGTCCGCTCACACGATGGCGGCGCGACTGCTTCCAACCCCGACATGTCGGGGGTCATGCAGCCGCGCACCGTGGATCCACTCTGGCCGACAGTAGCCTGATCAGGCAACCCCGTACGGCCTCAGGAGCGCGGCGGAAGGTGCACCAGTTGCACCAGCCGGGTACCGCCACGCCGCGACACCAGCCAGCCCCGGCCCGGTGGCAGCGGCCCGGGTCGGACGGTGCCGAGCAGCACCCCCTCGTCCCGGTTGCCGGACATCACGATGCCCGGTGTGCTGATCTCCCGGAGCCGCATCAGCACCGGCTCGTAGAGCGCTCGACTGGCACCGCCGGTACGCCGGGCGATGACCAGGTGCAGGCCGATGTCCCGCGCCTGGGGCAGGAACTCCAGCAGCGGCGTCAGCGGGTTGCTGCCGGCCCCGGCCACCAGGTCGTAGTCGTCGACCAGCACGTACAGGTCGGGACCCTTCCACCAGTCGCGGGCCCGCAACCGCTCGGCGCTGATGTCCGGCGGCGGCAGCCGGTCACGCATCACCCCGGCCACCTCGGAGATGATGCTCTCGGTGACCTGCGCGGTCGAGCCGTAGCCGATCAGGTGCGGGGTGTCGATGTCGCCGAGCAGGCTGCGTCGGTAGTCGACGAGGACCAGTCGCGCCTCGGTCAGTTCGTGGCGGTCGACGATCGTCTGCGCCATCGCCCGCAGGAAGGTGCTCTTACCCGACTCGCCGTCGCCGAACAGGATGAAGTGCGGATCGGCGGCGAAGTCCAGGTGCACCGGCTGAAGGTCCACCTCGGCGATGCCGATCGGGATGCCCGGGCGGCCCGTGTTCGGCAGGCTGCCGTACGGCACCACGGGCGGCAGCAACCGGATCGGCGGTGCGCCCGGCCCCTGCCACGCGGCGGCCAGATCGGTGACCAGCTTCCGGGCCCCCTCGGACAGGCTCTCCGCCTCCTGCGCGCTGTCCGCTCGCGGCAGCGCCGCCAGGAACTGCTGACCGTCGGGCGTGATGCCCCGGCCCGGTGACTTCTCCGGCACGTTCATCGCCGCCCGCCGGTCGAGGTTGGAGTCGCTGGCGTCGGCCAGTCGCAACTCCAGCCGGGTGCCGAAGACATCCCGAATGGCCGGCCGCAGGTCCATCCAGCGACTCGCGGTCACGATCAGGTGGATGCCGAAGGACAACCCACGGTTGGCGATGTCGTTGATCGTCGGTTCCAGGTCCTCGAACTCCGCCCGCAGCGTCGCCCAACCGTCGATGACCAGGAACACGTCGCCGAACGGGTCGTCGTCGTGCTGGCCGTGCCGCCGCGCCCGCCGGTACTCCGCCATCGAGTCCACGCCGCGTTCGGCGAACCGCCGCTCCCGTTCCCCCATCAGCAGTTGCAACTCGGCGATGGTGCGCCGCACCAAACCGGCGTCGAGACGGGTCGCCACCGAACCGACGTGCGGCAGGTCGCGCAACGACGACAGCGCGCTGCTGCCCAGGTCGAGGCAGTAGACCTGGGCCTCCCGTGGGGTGTGGGTCAGCGCCAGCGAGGTGACGACCGTACGCAGCAGGGTGCTCTTGCCGCTCTGCGGGCCGCCGACGATGACCGCGTGGCCGGCCGAACCGGCCAGGTCGAACCAGAGCACGTCGCGTCGCTGCTCGAAGGGCTTGTCGACGATGCCGACCGCCACCTGCAACTCGCCGAGCAGACCGGCGTGCGCGACGGTGATGCCCCGGGCCGGATCGGCGGTCATCGGTGGCAGCAACTGATCCAGTGTCGGCGGCTCGGCCAGTGGAGGAAGCCACACCTGGTGCGCGGGCTTGCCCCGACCGGCGAGCCGACCGACGAGGATGTCCAGCACACTCTCGCCGACCCCGTCGGTCGGCTCCGGTGCGACCTCCTCCTTCGGCGTACGGGTGACCGGCGGCGCGACGTAGCTGGTGGTGTACTCGCGGACCCGGTCCTCACCGTCGCCGGCCGCCACCGCCGCCGCGGTCTTGCTGCGATAGGTGCCGGAGACGTACGCGGCCTTGAACCGGACCAACGGCTCGGTGCCGAACCGCAGGTAGCCGTGGCCCGGCGACCGGGGCAACTCGTACGCGTCGGTGGCCCCCAGCACCACCCGGGACTCCATCGCGGAGAAGGTTCGCAGACCGATCCGGTACGACAGATGGGTGTCCAGGCCCCGCAGCCGCCCCTCCTCCAACCGCTGCGAGGCCAGCAGCAGGTGTACGCCGAGCGACCGGCCGACCCGGCCGATCTGCACGAACATGTCGATGAAGTCGGGCTTCGCGGTCAGCAGCTCGGAGAACTCGTCACAGATGATGAGCAGGCTCGGCAGCGGAGCCAGCGGCGCGCCCGCCGCCCGCGCCTTCTCGTAGTCACGCTGCGAGGCGTAGTTGCCGGCCGCGCGGAGCAACTCCTGCCGGCGGACCAACTCACCGTTGATGGAGTCGGTCATCCGGTCCACCAGGGGCAGTTCGTCGGCGAGGTTGGTGATCACCGCGCTGGTGTGCGGCAGACCGTCCAGCCGGGTGAAGGTCGCACCACCCTTGAAGTCGACGAGCACGAAGTTGAGGCTCTCCGACGAGTGTGTGGCCGCCAACGCCAGCACCAGGGTGCGCAGCAGCTCGGACTTACCGGAACCGGTCGCGCCGATGAGCAGGCCGTGCGGACCCATACCGTCCTGGGCGGACTCCTTGAGGTCCAACTCCACCGGCCCACCGTCGGCACCCACCCCGATCGGCACCCGCAGCTTGTCGCGGTTGGGACGCGGCTGCCACGCCCGATCCACGTCGAACTCGTACGGGTCGCCGATGTCGAGCAGGTCAGCCAGGCCCAACTCGGTGGTCAGGGGAGTGTCGCCGCCGCCTCGGGAAGCGGCGGAGAGGCGTAGCGGGGCCAACTGCATGGCCAACGCCTCAAGCTCGACAACCCGGCAGTCGTCCGCCCGGCCGATCTCCGCCGGGCCGTCCACGGTGACGCTGTGCAACTGACGGTCCGCCGACACCTCCAACACCAGGCGCGCCCGATCGAGCAGGCGCGGTGCCGGTGTGGAGAGGTCGAGCAGGGTCACGCCCTCCACACCGCCCTCGGTCATCAGGTGATCCGAGCCCGCGGTGTCGCCACCGTCGATGACCACCAGCACGTGCGGCCCGGGGACCTGCGGCGAACCACCGCTGGCGTTGAAGCGTGGCCGGCTGGCCAGCACGTCGTCGAGCATCGCCTCCAGGCCGGTCACCGAGGGCGAGACCAGGCGCAACTGGCCGAGCGCGTCGGTGCGCGACGGGTGCAGGGCGTGCGGCAGCCACTTCGTCCACTCCCAGTCGGCCCGCCGATCCGGTGCCACGCAGATGGCGACGAGCATGTCGTCCGGCGCGTGGAACGCGACGGCCTGGGCGAGCACCGCCCGGACCATGCCCCGGGCCGCGTCCGTGTCGCCACGTAGGTGCACCCGGGCGAATCCGTTCAGCGCCATGGTCACCGGCAGGTCCGGCACCTCGCCGTAGGTGGTGAGAAACCGACGCAGCGCGAGCGCGCACATCGGTTCCAGCTTCTCCAACGATGTGGCTGGCGGCGGCACCAACGGCGTCGCCAACTCCTGCGGCCCCAGGCCGATCCGTACGGTGGCGAAATCCGCGTCGCCGCGGCGGCGTTCCCACAGCCTCGGCCCCAGCGGCAGGGACCACAGGACATCCGGATCAGGGTGCCGGTAGAAAGCGGCCTCCCGCTGCTTGCGGACCGTCTTGAGGACGCGCCGCCGCTGGCGGGACAGGTGCGTCATGTACTCCCGGCGCTTCTGCAACATCTCCTGCTTGCTCGGCCCGCCGGAGTTGTTGGCCAGCTGCGACCCGAGCATCCCGATGGCCGAGAGTCCGAAGAGCCCGCCGGTGACATAACCGAGGGTCGACCCGCCCCGGCCCGCGAACATCAGGGCCATGGCGAAGGAACCGGCGAGCATCGGCAGCAGCATCAGCATCTGCCCCCACGCCTTGCCGCTCGGTGCGGGCACCTCGGGCGGGGCATCCAGCAGCACCTCGCCGGAGGGGTACTCCGGCTCCGGCTGGCGGGCGGGTCGCTTGACGACCACCGTGCTCACGTGACAGACCTCCGTTGCCTCTCCTCGGTCTGGGCGCGCCGCGGTGAACCGCCCCCCGCGTCACCGGCACATGGTAGGTAGCCTTTGCCCGTCAGGACAGCCGCGGGCCTTCGGCCCGCTCCTCGTACCGAGGGGTCGTTAGTGGTCACCCAGGCCGGAACCGGACTCGCGCGCATCGCAGTCGTCGCTCCCAACCGACGGTTGGACCTTGCCCTGCCGGAGCACCTGCCCCTCGTCGGGCTGCTGCCCGCCGTGCTGCGGCAGGCCGACGAGGAACCCTCGGACGGCACCGGTCACGGTGGCTGGATGCTGCGGCGCAGCGACGGCAGCACCATCGATCTGACCCGTACGCTGGCCGCGCAGAACGTCCGCGACGGCGAGACGCTGCACCTGGTGCCGAGGCGCACCGAGTGGCCGGAGCTGGCGTACGACGATCTGATGGAGGCCGTCGCCGACGGTGCCCGGCGGCGCGGGGTGGCCTGGAGCCCGTTCGCGACCCGGCTCACCGGCCTGATCGTGGCCGGTGTGCTGCTCCTGCTCGGTCTTGTCGTAATCGTGACCTCCGAGCAGCCCGGTTGGTTCGGTGGCGCGGTCGCGCTCGGTGCGGCCGTTCTGCTGCTGGTCTGCGGGATCGTGCTGTCCCGGGCGATGGCCGACTCCCTCGCCGGTGCGGTCGTCGCCGCAGCCGGCCTGCCCTATGCCTTCGTCGGCGGCGTGCTGGTGATCGGGGCAGGCGAGTCGGTCTGGGCGCTCGGTGCCCCGCATGTGCTGCTCGGCTCCGCCGTGCTGCTGCTCTTCGGCCTGCTGGGGCTGCTCGGTGTGGGCGACGCCACGCGGGTCTTCGTGGCCGCGGTCTTCGTCGGCTTCTGGGGCATGGTCGGTGGCCTGATCACCCTCGGCTCCATGGACGCCGCACAGGGCAGCGCGATCGTGGTCGGTGCGGTGGTGTTGCTGCTGCCGGCGATGCCGCTGCTCTCCGTACGCCTCGGGAAGATGCCGATGCCGGCGTTGCCGCGTACCGCTGCCGACCTGCTGCGGGACGAGCCGCAGCCGAAACGGGAAGTGGTCTACCAGGCCACCGCGCGGGCTGACGAGGTCTTCACCGGCATGGTGTTCGGGGCGTTCGTGGTCACCATCGCCGGCCTGATCGTGCTCACCGCGACCGGCACGCTCTCCGCGCTGCTGCTCGCCGGCATCATCTCGCTGGGCTACCTGCTGCGGGCCCGACTGGTGTCGACGGTCCGGCACCGGGTGCCGATGCTCGCCGTCGGGCTGGTGGGCCTGGGTCTGCTGCCCCTCGTCGGAGCGACCGACGCGTCGACCGGTGCCCGGGTGCTGGCCGTGTTGCCGGTGGCGCTGGTCGCGGCCGGGCTGTCGGCAGCGGCCGGGCTCGCCTACAGCCGTCGTCCCCCGTCGCCCCGACTGGCCCGGCTGGGTGACATGTTCGACATCCTGCTCCAGTTGGCCGTGGTGCCGGTCGCGTGCAGTGTGCTCGGCCTGTACGCCTTCATGCGCGCGATCAACGGCTGACGGAGTTCCTACCAGTCGCGGTCGTGGGCCTCGGGCATGGGGCCCCCGCGGATCAGCTTGCCGATGGCGGAGTCGATGTCCGGGCCGACGAAGAAGTAATCTGCCCAGTGGAGCATGAAGACGCGGCCCTGCGCGTCGGCGACAAGTTCGGACGGCCCGTCCTCGTTGTTGCCAAGGGGAAAGACCGGGTTGTCGAACTCCTCGGCGAAATCGCGGGCCGCGTCCGTAACGACACCACCTCGGGTGGGGTGGATAAAGCTCATGAAGCCGCCGCCCGGTCGGCCGCTCCGACCGAATTGGGGCAGTCGCAAGCCGCCGAATTCCACCAGTGCGGCGCGTACCACCGGTGGGCATTCCAGCCCGGCCAGTTCGTCGGCGAAGCGGACCATCCAGTGGTCGACCGCTGCGCTGAAATCGCGGCCGGGAAACCAGCCGGCCTGCTCCAGCACGTGCCGGACGTCGGGCGGGAAGCGTCCCTCGGCGGCTCGGCGCTGCGTGTACCGCTCGGCGATGGTCTGCCACGGCAGCGACGGCCACTGGGAGACCTCGCCGCTTTCCCGGTCGATGACGGCTCGGGGGTACCCGGTGGCAGGGGGTGGCATGGGCGGACCATCGGTCGCCGCGGCGACCGGTTCGACGAGACAGGCAACGTAGCCGAGGTCGAACTCGAACAGGGTCACGTCGAAAGGGGTTTGACGCTCGTCGGCCCATTCGCGGGCGATGGCGAGGGCCTCGTCGCGGCTGATCATCGAAGGACTCCTCGGGCTGCGGTCGTCGGCTCCGCCGGCCAACGCCGGATGCGGACACCGGGCGGCTCGACGCCGTGCCTATGGTAGGCACCGCGGTCCCGAGTTCGTGACCGTGCCGGCGTACGCCAGGGGAGGGGTGCCATGCCGTCGCGGCGGGACCAGGTTCAGTCGTACCAGTTCTTCGTCCAGCGGATGACCTCCGCGTTGGTGGCACGTGAGCCTGACCCGGAGGCAGCGCCGTTCCGCCGACTGGGCGGTGCCGGCTTCGCCAGCGTCATGGTGGCCGTCCTCTGCCTGGCCGCGGTGGGCGTGTACGGCCTGTTGCGTCCCGGTGGCGCGACGAAGTGGAAAGAGGGGGGTGCGGTCATCCTGGAGAAGGAGACCGGCACCCGCTACCTCTACCGGGAGGGCCGGCTGCACCCGGTGCTCAACTACGCGTCCGCCCTGCTGGCCATGGAAACGGCGGCCCCGACCGTCTCGGTTTCCCGGAACTCGCTGGTGGGCACCCCGCGTGGCCCACGGATCGGCATTCCGTTCGCCCCGGACGCGTTGCCTCCCGCCAACCGCATCCTGGACGGGCCGTGGACGCTCTGCACCCAGCCGGCTCGCAATGCGGCCGGTGGTGTCGTCGCCACCACCGTGCTCACCGTCGGGCGGCCGCCCGACGGCGGCCGGGAACCGGGCGACAGCGGGCTGCTGGTGCGGGACCGCAAGACCGAGCGGTTGCACCTGATCTGGCGCGACCATCGGTACGAGATCCGCAACGAGAAGATCGTGCTGGAAGGGCTCACCATGAGCGCCGAGCCGGTGGTGGAGGTCGGTGGGGCGTGGCTGAACGCGCTGCCCGCCGGAGAACCGATCGCTCCCCGCCGGGTCGCCGACCGGGGCACGCCTTCGAGCGCGTTGCCGGACGCCCGCGTCGGCCAGGTCTTCGTGGTGGAGAGCCAGGGCGGTAGCCGCCAGTACTACCTCGCCGAACGGTCGAGGCTGGTGCCGATCACCCCGCTTGAGGCGGACGTGGTGATGGCCGACGGGGAGACGCAGTCGGCGTACCCGGGCGAGGCCAGGCCCCACCCGATCGAACTCGCCGCCGGTGCCGCCGCCGCCGCGCCCAAGGCGTCCGCGCCGGCCCAGGGCCGGCATCGCGCGCCGGAGCAGCGGCCGGACATCGCCAGGTTGACCGGCGACCAACCGGCGATCTGCGCGGCCTACCAGCCGGGAGCGGACGAACCGACGCTGCTGCTCGACGCGCAGGTCCAACCGGTGCGTGAACCGGTACGCACCGGTGAGCAGACCGGTGACGGCATCCCGCTCGCCGACCGGGTCGTCATCGAGCCGGGGCACGGCGTCCTCGTCGCGGCGGTCTCCTCCCCGGACCAGGAGTCGGGCACCCTCAATCTGGTCACCGACCTGGGGCATCGCTACCCCCTGGCCTCCGAGGGTGTGCCCGCGATCCTCGGCTACTCGGGTGTGCAGCCGGTACGGCTGCCCGCCAGCCTCGTGGTCCGGCTGCCCGCCGGGCCGGTGCTCGACCCGACGACGGCGAAACTCGCGCTCGACCCGGAGTGACCTGACCAGCCACAATGGAGAGGCGGAGCAGGTGGCGGTCTAGCGCGCGCTGGACACGACCCGCTACCGTTCGTATGACGATGGTGCGCGAGCACCGACTGACAGGACGCCCCGGCGAGACGGGGCGATCAATTGAGGACGGGGGTGACTTCCGCCATGTCGATGAACACCGACACCGGCTTGATGCTGAAGACCGAGGGTGACGTCGATGCCGTCGCCGATCGGCTCACCGGCAACCTCAACTCGCTGATGGACCAGCTCGCGCCGCTGTACGACCAGTGGAAGGGCGCTGGTGCCGGTTCCTTCCACCAGGTCCGTGAGCGGTTCGACCAGGACATGGCCCGACTCAACGTCGCGCTTCGGGCGATCGCCGAGGCGGTCGGGTCCGCCGGTAAGGACTACGACGTCAGCGACGAGGAGATCCGGGCCGACATGGACAGCGCGGGTGCCACCGCCGGCCAGATCACCGCGGCGCTGAAGCTCTGACGGGGGAGAGACTCATGACGGAGATTCGGTACAACTTCGCCGGGCTGAACGCCGCAGCGGACAGCTGCAGCGGAGCGGTCCGGAACATGACCGGAGAGCTGGACGGGCTCAAGTCCGGCATCGCGCCGCTGCTGGCCACCTGGGATGGTGACGCCCGGGAGGCGTACTTCCAGCGGCAGAGCGAGTGGGAGTCGGCCGCCAACGACCTTCGCGACCTGCTCGGTCGGATCGAGAAGGCGCTGCGTGAGTCGGCCGCGAAGATGCAGGCCCGCGAGGCGGCGAACCGCGCGAAGTTCGGCGGCTGAACCGAGACCCGCAGTAGTGATGGCCCGGCCCCTGCGCCGGGCCATCGCCGTTTTCGCCGCAGGCAGCGGTGACGGTCCGCTCGGCGTCGACGCCGCTGTCAGCCGCGCGGTGTCGAGCTCGGTACCCGGAAGAAGATCTCCTCGGGTTCGTCGATCTCGGGCTCGGCCGGGGGCGGTGCCGCCGGGCGGGTGGGTCGCCACCGCGCGCGGCGACCACGCGGCAGCAGCGCGGCCAGCGCCGCGACGGCGACCGCGATCGCGGCCAGCGCCAGCCCGATCCAGAGGGCCAGTCGGCCGAACAGCGCCCAACGCTCGGCGCGTGCCTGCGCCGCAGCGTCGTGCGGCACGTCGGGCAGCGGAGGCTGCGCCACGGGACTTCCCGTCGTCAACCGTTCGGTGACCGCCCGGTACGGGTTGACCACCCCGCTGCCGTAGCCCCGGTAGGCGTCACCCCGGGCCGGGTCGGCGGTGGCCAGGATCCGTTTGGTGACCGCCCGAGCGGAGAGGTTGGGCTCCGCTGCCCGGATCAGCGCGGCAGTCGCACTCACCATCGGGGCGGCGAAGCTGGTCCCGTCGTAGGTGTTGTGGCCGATCAGCCGGGTCGCGGCCACCACGGCGCCACCCGGGGCGCTGATGTCCACGTACGGGCCGACCTGGGACTGTCGGATGCGGGCACCGTACTGGTCGATGGCACCGACGCCGATCACGCCGTCGTAGGCCGCCGGATAGGGCACCGGATCGGGGCGGGCACCGTCCTGGTGTTGGTTGCCGGCGGCGGCGACCAACACGACGTCCTTCTCCACCGCGTAGCGGATGGCCTGCTCCACGTCCTGGTCCGGTCGGTAGAGCGTCACCGACATGTTGATGACGTCTGCGCCGTCGTCGACGGCTCGCCGGATGGCCTGGGCGAAACGAGCTCCGGTGACGGTGTCGCCGCCGGCGCCCGGGCCGTCGTTGGCGTTACGTTCACTGACCCGGATCGGCACGATCGTCACATCCGGTGCCAGGCCGTGGAAACCCACCCCGTCCTGCCGGCGGGCGGCGATGATGCTGGCCACTGCCGTGCCGTGGGACACGCAGTCCACGTCGCCGCCGGGTGCGCCGTGCAGGACGTCGAAGCCGGTGGTCACCCGACCCGTCAGTTGGGGGTGGTTGCTGTCGGTGCCGGAGTCGATGACCGCGACGCGTACTCCCGCTCCGGTGCTGAACGGCCACACGCGCTGCGGAGCGAGCCACCGTAGATGCCAGGGCGTCTCGGTGTTGATCTCTCCCGGATCGCTCGGATTGTTGCAAATCGCCGGTGCGGCTGCTGCCGGGCTCGCCACCGGAATCGCCAACACCGGAGAAAGAAGCGCCCCCAGCAGCACGAACGTCGTCACCGGACGGTCCCGGAACATGTCTGCACGCCTCCCGTCAACCGGCCCCGCTGAATCCTAGCGGCGGCTGCTCGCCGGACCAGGGGACGCCGATGTCGCGCCCATTCAGTATGGTCGGGTTGTCACGCCCGGGCGTGGGCGGCGGATGGGACCTGCGCGGGGAGGAACACGCCATGGACGTACAGGCGCTGCGCGCCCGTGCCGACGAACTGATGGCGCAGTTCGAGCGGATGCGTTCCGGCGTTGGTGACCTGCAACAGCAACTCAAGACGGTGAAGGCGACCGTCACCTCCGATGACGGCCTGGTCACTGTGACGGTCGGTCCTCGTGGTCACGTGACGAAGGTCGAGTTCGATCCGCGCATCTACCGCCGGCCCAACTCGAAGGAGCTTTCCGCCACGGTCACCGAGACGATCCGGCGGGCTACCGAGAAGGCCATGGCTGAGGTCGAGAAGCTGGTTCGACCGTTCGTACCGGACAGTCAGTTCCAGGCCTACATCGATCATGACCTGGACGGCATCTTCCGTCAGTTGGACAGCGATCTACCCGGGGAGGAGAAGCGGTGAGCGAACTGCGCGACACCTTCGTCAAGCCCGACGCTGCCCTGGAGGGCGCCAACGAACTCGGCGCGGCCGGTGCGCAACTCGCTTCGGCCTGGAGCAATGTCGGGGCGGCCATCAACACCCTCAACGGCGGCAAGCCCTGGGGTGACGACGAGCCGGGCAACGAGTTCAACAAGAACTACCTCGGTGGCGATCAGCCGGCGCAGCAGGTCCTCGACCTGCTCGCGGATCTGGTGCCGCTGGTCGAGGTGCTGGGGCCCACCGTCAAGGGTGCGGTCGAGGGCACCGTCGACACCGACGAGATGGTCAAGACACTGTTCGGCGGCGACGACAAGTAGCAGTTCACCCGCTACGGGTCGACATCGGACAGAGGGGCATTCGGGGTGGCGATACCCAATCCCAGGAACTCGCTGGGCGAGTACGCGTGGGTCTGGGACGCCATTTGCTGGGTGAGCGCCGGAGAGGCGTGGCCCAGCGGCGACGAGGACCGGATGCGGGAGTTGGCCGACGCGTGGCAGGCGTTGGCCGACGCGGTCAGCGAGACGCTGGGCCAGGCCGACCCGGCCGTCATGAAGATCCTGCAGAGCTGGGGCGGCGGTGCCGGCGAGGCGTTCGGCGGTCTGTGGAACCAGATCGGCGTCGACCCGAACAAGGGCCTGCCGCTGATCCAGGAGATCTCCGCCGCGTACGCATCCGGATGCGACCAGGCCGCCCTGGAGATCGAGTACGCGAAGCTGACCGTGCTGATCGCGGTCATCATCACCGTCATCGCGGTCTTCGTCGCGCTCCTGATGGCTTGGTTGGGTGGGGTCTCGGCCGGTGCCATTCCGGGCATCCTGGCTGGTGGACGCCAGGCGGTGACGGTCGCCTTCCGGCGCTTGATCGCCCAGATGGGGCGGCAACTGCTGACCAGGGCGGGAATGCGGGCCGCCCTGCGGGCGGCCGGCACCCGGATCGGCCAGATGGTCACCAGTCAGGGCTTCCGGCAGGGCCTCAACCGCCTCGGCCGTGAGCTGCTGGAGGAGATCGGCGAAGAGCTGATCATCGACGTCGGTGCCCAGGCGTACCAGATGCACACCGGCGAGCGGCGGCAGTGGGACGGCAATCGGACCCTCACCGCTGGCGTGGGTGGGGCCTACGGCGCGGTGCTCGGCACCGGCATGAACTGGGCCGGCCGGCGGGTCGCACCCCGCATGCCGTTCTCGTTCAGCCCGTCCCAGCTCTCCTTCCGGGGCAGCGGCATCGTTCGCTGGGGCAGCACGAGCCTCGCCTCCGGCGCCCAGAACGCCATCATCTCGCCGGCAGCCAGTGTGCTCGCCAACGGCACGATCAACGGGCAGTGGGCCATGCCCGATGCGGACGCCTTCCTGGGTGGCTTCGCCAGCGGTGCCGGCCGTACCGGAGCCACGATGGCCGGCGGCGCCGCCGGCAACCTGGGTGGGCGGGTCACCAACTGGGGTCTCGGCAAATTGGGCATCTCGCTCAATCCCGGTGCCGGCCTCGGAGCGGGTGGGATCAACCCGGGCATGGGTGTCGGCGGCACGAACGGCCTCGGTGGTCTCGGCGGGGCCAACGGCGCGGGCGCGGGGGCGACCGGCGGTGGCACGGGTGCCGGCTCGACTGGGAGTGGCGCGGGCGCCGGAGGGACCGGTGGCGGCACCGGTGGCACGGGTGCTGGCTCGACGGGCAGTGGCGGGGGCGCCGGGGCGACCGGTGGCGGCACCGATGGCGCGGGGGCGACCGGCGGCGGTACGGGCTCGACCACGGATGGTGGCTCAGCCGCAGGTGCCAACTCCGGGGCCGGAGCGGGCGACTCCGCTGCGGGCGGCAGCAGCAGTTCCAGCGGCGCGGGTGCCACCTCGGGCGCCGGAACGACCGACCTGGGCGGTGGCACCACCCAAACCGACACCGGGACGGTCCCCAGCAGCGGTGCGGGTTCGATCAGCCTCGCGCCCCCCTCGGCGGACGGTGCCGCAGCACCGACGAGCGACAGCACCGGCGCGCCGACCGCGGACACGCCCAACGCCGCCGACTCGTCGCGCGCCGACGTCTCCACCGGAAACCAGGTGAGCGTTCCCGCCGATCCGGTGGCCGCGACACCACAGGGCACGCCGGCCGTCAGCGACACCGGTAACGTCACCAGCGACCAGCAGAGTGCTCCGGAAAGCCGAGGCGCGCCGGTCGCCGAATCACCTGGCACCGACCGGACCAGCACCAGCACGCAACCCGGCACCGACACCACCACCAACGTCGGCGACCGGAGGACCAACGAGACGACGGTCCGGACCGACGCCGGGCCGGTCGCGAGTCCGTCTGCGGACGTCACCACCAGCCCGCCTGGCGACAGTTCGGCCGGGCCCGCCCGCACGACGACGGACACCCCGGTCCGCGACGTCACCGCGCCCGGACCGGTCGACACAGATCCGTCCGTCGGTACGGACGCGCCGCCCGCCGTGCTACCCGGCACACCTGTCGCCGGTCCGGTGACGGCCCCCGCCACCGGACCAGTGGCAGGAGCACCGCCGGGCACCGTCGCACCCACCGGCCCGACCACCGCGACGAACCCCGCCCCCACCACCGGCGCGCCCACCACCACCGGTGCACCCACCACCACCGGTCCCCAGGCTACGACCGGTCCGCAGGTGACGAGCACGCCCACCGCCGCGACGCCGACCACGACCGGCACACCGACCCCGGGCACGAGCACCCAACAGCCCTCCGGCAACACCACCACGCAACCGACGCAGGGCCGGAACACGCCAGCCGCCCCGGGGGTCAATCCGACGGCGGCGAACACGGCAGGCTCGATCTCGCTGGCGCCGGCCGTTGGCCCCACCACGACCAACCCGGCCCAGCCCGCCGGATCCACGCAGCAAACCACCACCAACCAGCCGGGTACGCCGGCGACGCCGGCCCAACAGACCACCCCGGCCCAACCCGCGCCGTCCACCGCTCAGCCGGACACGACACCTGCGCCAAGAGACCCGGCCGCCCCGACGGTGCCGACACAGAGCGCGGGCGTCGAGCCGACGACGCCCTCTCCCGACGCCGCTCCCCCGTCCGACACGGACACGAATCCGGAATCCGGGCCGACCGATCCGGCTCAGCGGACGGCCGAAGGGCCGGTCGTGGTCCCGGTGCCGACCAGTAGCGGGACCCTCCAGGGTGGGCCGACGAACCCCGGTACCGAGACAAATACCGGCCCGGTCGACCCGGAGACCCTCAAGCGGTCGGATGGAAAGACCGGAGACGGTACGCACAGCTGGCGGCTGGATCCGACGTCGGTCGACGGCGATCCGAACAGCCCCGAAGCGGAACGCGCCCTGATCGAGGCGTCGCGGACCCTGGCCGAGGCTGTCCGGCGGGAGGTGAAGGCCGGGACGATATCCAAGGGCAAGCAGCCCGGTATGGCCGGCGCGTTGCTGATGCCCAACGGCACCATCACCACGCACACCAGCATGACCGCCGACAGAAGCACTTCACCCCCCACACAACCTCGGGTGCACCCTCTCGCGCAGGCCGCACTGGACCGGATTTCAGCGAGCCTCGCCGACGGCGTGGGCGGTGGGCACGGGAAGTGTGCCGAGGTCGCCCTGGTTTCCGACCAGCTTTACAACCTTGAACAGCAATGGCGGGAGGCGGGGAAGCCCGGCACCTTCGAGCAGTACGCCTCGGAGTCGCTGCAAGGCGCCAAGATCGTCACGCACCAGATCAGGACAGCTAGGTCTGACGGCGTCACTTATGAACTCGGGCATTATCGACCACCTTGCCGATCGTGTGCGCACTTCCTGCCACAGTTCGGTGTGGAGCCTGTGGCGGACCAGGAACGGGACGTCAGCAGTTATCAACCACCAGTACCGGGGGCAGTGGGCACTGGCCCGCTGCCCAGCGACAGCCGCCCCTACGGGCAGCCACAGGGTCTAGTTCCGCCTGACCCGAGGGACCAGCAGGCGTTGGAAGACGCCGTTCCAAGCGATCAAGCGACCGGGCGACCGTTGGTGCATCCGGACCCACGTGGCCCGTGGACGGGATTGATCAACGATGGTGGGCCTACCGTGCCTGGCCGAGACACGAACTGTGCCGATGTCGGACTTTCCGTTCTGTCTACCTGGTTCGGTCGGCCGGAGGTGGCGGCTCCCACTGCCCCGTCTACCGCCGTAGAGGCGGGCAGTACGGCGCGGCAGGAGCAGGCGCTCGGGGCCCCCTTCACGCACGAGGGCAGCGGAACAAGCGGCCTGGACAACGTCGCCGACGCCCTTCGCGCGGCAGGTCCGGGTTCTGCGGCCTTGATCGTCACTAGCTGGAACGACGGAACCGGGGCGCATACCTGGAACGCCGTCAACCATGACGGCACCATCATCTGGCTCGACGGCCAGAACCAGATCATCTCCGCCACCGGCCCGCTGCACACCGGACGGGTGGACGGTGTCTGGTCGATCGTGCTGGATGCCGAAGGCGACCCGGTCAGTCACACCGCCCCCGGAGCCAGCACGCCGGCTCCGGTCCCGCCGGCCTCGACCGCGGATTCGCCGCCCGGAGGACGGGACCAGGACACCGACGCCGGTGTCGACCCGAATGACCCGGAAGGAGCGGCCGACCCGAACAACCCCGACGGGACGCTGCCCGACCCGAGCGATCCGGACGCGGTGCCGGACAGCCCGAGCCCGGAGGGCGAGCCGGATCCGAACACCGCCGGGAATCCCGAGCCGGGCGTCTGGCCGGACATGCAGGGCTGGCCGATGCCGGACACGCGCCAGTTCGGGCCGGAGCAGTTGGCCCCGCTGGAGGATCCGCGTTACCAGGACGACGTCGAGGCCAGTCTGCGAACCCCGGACGGGTACGCGGTCTTCGCCGACCCCTCGACCCACCCGTACGGTCAGCTGATCAACGACGGCGGACCGGACCAGCCCGGTCGTGCCAACAACTGTGTCGACAATGTCCTCGCCGCCTTGGCCAGCTTCTACGGCGATCCGCAGGTGTCGTATCCGCGTTGGCCGGACCAGCTCACCGACGGCAGCATCGAAACGACGCTCGGTGAACTGAGCGGCTACGACCGGATCGAGAGCTGGATCGGTGGCGAGTGGACCGGCGACAGCGACACCCTGCCGGTCACGCCCGCCGAGCGGTCGGACGCGTTGGCCGACCGGTACGAGCAGCTCTACCAGCGTGTTCTCGACGCCGGGCCGGGAGCGGCGGCGGTCGTCGCCGTCGACTGGATCCTGTTCGACGAGAACACCGGGGATCCCCTGCTCGACGCGGACGGCAACACCCAACCCGCCGGTGAGCACGTCTTCCTGTTGGTCTTCCCCGAGGGCGCGGACGGGCCGGTGTGGTGGGACCCGCAGTTCGGCAGCACCACCACCGATCCACTACCCGGCGACTATGTTGAACTGACGCACAACCTGTGGTCGATGGAGGTGCAGCCCAGCCATGTCGATGAGCAGGGAGGAAGCCCGGCAGCTGATGACCCGGCTGCTGGGAACGGACAACCCGGTAGCAGTGTTCCCGTTCGAGTTCGGCTGGGCAGCCCAGGAGACGCTTTCGCCGCAACAGCGGACGCAGGGTCGGCAACTGGGCCAGGGGGTCTTCATCATCGACCAGACGGGAGTGGTGACGGTACATCCCAGCCTGCCGCCACCGTTGATCATGAAGCGGTACGCGGCGGCACGCCGGGAGGGACGGATCACCGGCCGGCAGGTCTGGCCAGCCCCGGATCCGACGGACTGAGCGACTCCGGTACCGCGCCGGAGAGCGATCCCGCCGCGAGTCCCTACCTGGACGGGCTTCCGGACGCCGACCGGGCCACTCTGCTCGACGCCCTGGCCGAGGCGCAGACGGCGGCCGACCAGATCCTGGCCGACCTGCACACCGTCAACGCCGAGGTGAACGCGCGGCTCGGGCTGACCGGCACGGATGCGCTCAGCACGCTCGGTGAGCAGCATCGGGTCAAGGGCGCCGAGTCGCTGGCCCGCAAGTACCGCACCGAGCTGGAACCACTCGGGTACGACATCGATTCGGCGCTGGACACCGTCAACGACGTGGTGCGTTTCTCGGTGCGGGGGCCGGAGTCCGAGGCGTACGGACCGGCGGTGGACGCGCTGCTCACCTCCTTGGAGGCGCAGGGTTACCAGGTCACGGACCTGAAGAACTTCTGGCACCCGGGGAACCGGTTCTTCGGTCTGAACTGCACGTTGACCGCGCCGTCCGGGCGTACCTTCGAGCTGCAGTTCCCGACCGAAACCAGCTACAACGTCGGCAAACAGACCCACGAGCAGTACGAGGTGATGCGCGACCCGGCGCAGACACCGGCCGCCCGCGTACACGCGTTCCTCGACATCCTGGCGATCAACAAGGCCAACGGCATCGCGGCGAGCATGCCGTCAGGCATGAGCAGCGCCCGGTTCGACACGCCGAAGGACACCAGCTTCGCGAAGTGGATGTCTTCCCCTCGGCAGGCGAGCATCCGTGAGGCGTACCTCGACTGGCTCGGACAGCAGGGCCTGACGTTCGCCGACGTGCTCGCCGCGCGAGGATTGGCCGTGTCCGACCTGCCCGGTCTGGACCCTGACCTGATGGGGGGCGTGCATGGCACCGCTGACGTTCGGATACTTCCTCCTCCGGAGACCGGACGATCCGGACGGCCCGCCGGTCAACCTGATAGCGGAGGCGGACAGTTCCGGGCCGACCCAGGCGGTGATCTGGGATCGGCCGACGCGGGCGTGGACGTTCCGGCCGGACGTGGCGGCGGCGATCCTCTGGGCGAATCCGGAACGCCACGAGATCCAGCAGGTCGACCGGGCGACGGCCGAGCGCCAGGTGGCGCACTTCGCGACGGTTCCGTTGCCGACGGAGGACGAGCTGACGGAGATCTGCCGCTCGGCGACCTGAACACCGAGCCGCCCGGCGGCCAGCCCTCGACGGTGCCGCTCGACACCGACCACGGGTTGGCGCAGACCCGGCGGCTCGGGCCGGGCGAGCTGGCACCGTTGGAGGATCCGGCATACCAGTGGGACGTCGAGCAGAGCCTGCGCACCCCGAACGGGTACCTGCTGTTCGCCGACCCGTCCACCCATCCGTACGGACAGTTGGTCAACGACGGCGGACCGAACCAGCCGGGGCGTGCCAACAACTGTCTGGACTCCTCGCTCTCGGCGCTGTCCAGCTTCTTCGGCGATCCGCGGGTGTCCTTCCCCCGGTGGCCGGACGTCCGCCCGGACGGCTCGATCGAAACGGTGACCGGCGAGGCGAGTGGGCTCGACCGAGCTGAGCAATTCCTCGGCGTCGACTGGTCGGGTGGGTCGGAGGGACTGCCGACGACACCGGCCGAGCACAGAGCGGCGGTGGCCGAGCAGTACGCGCAGCTTCACCAGCGTGTCGCGGAGGCCGGTCCCGGTTCTGCGGCCCTCGTCGTGGCCGAATGGGTCAGGACGGATCCCCGCACCGGTGAACTCGTCCTGGATCACGGGCAGGTGCAGGTCCAGGACTCACACGCCTTCGTCCTGGTGTATCCGGAAGGTGCCGACGGGCCGGTCTGGTGGGATCCGCAACGAGGGACGACGTGGCCGCAGCCCCCAGCCGCGTACCTGTCGCAGACGTATGCGCTGTGGTCGATGGAGATCATGGCGGAAAGGGTTTCGGATGACGGAGGACGAGGCGCTGACGTTGATCAGACGCCTGCTGGGCACGGCGAACGAGATCGAGCTTCATCCGTTCGAGTTCGGCTGGCTGGCGAAGGAGCAGCTGTCACCACAGGAACGGGCGGAGGGCAGGCAGCTGGGCCACGGGAGCTACATCATCGATCAGACGGGAGTGATCACCGCGCAGATGAGTCTGCCGGTACCGCTGCTGATCACGGAGTACACGCAGGCCCGCAGGGAGGGCCGGATAACGGGTCGACAGGTCTGGCCGACGCAGGAGTCGACGGCCTGACGCCCCCGGCCGACACGGCCGCAGACACCGGGCTACCCGGCGTGGACGGCCCGCCGCCGGGCAACTCCGGGCGCGTGACCGACCCGGACGGCCCCGACCTGTGGCAGGCGGCGGCCGGTACGACCTTCGGCGGTGCGCTCCTCGATCCCAACCCCGGGCGTACCTCGATCGCGGTCGAGGAGGCCCTGACCAGCGGGCCACTACCCGACGGGGCCAGCGCCGACCCGGCCACCGCCACAGTCACCCTGACCACTCCCGACGGTCCCTACCCGGTACGCATCGAGCTGACCCCGGTCGCGGTGGACGCGTCGGTCGTACCGGTGGCCAACGTCCAGTACACCCCCGACGGGGCCGTCGTGCAGGTGTCGACGAGCGCCCACCCGGATCACGTCCGGCGGGCGGTGGCGGCGGCGCTCGCCGAGGTGGACACCATCGCCCAGCTACGGGCCGAAGGGGTTCGGTTCGACGCGACCACCGCGCTCGCCGAGGGCGCCCGTCCGGAGGGCGACGGCACCCGCGTGCTGACCGCACGCGACATCGGTCAGCTGGCCGAGCTGCGGGTGGTGCTCGCCGACAGTGCCACCACTACCGATCCCGGAACCGCCGCCCAGCTACGCGCCGAGGCACTGAGCCTGCTGGTCGCCTCCGGCCTCCTCGAACAGCAGCCGACGCACGTCGTGCACGGGCTCGGCAGCAACACGCCGGTCGTCGGGCCGGAGGCGGCCCGCGCCCGACTCGACCTGATCCACCATCACCTGGGCCCGCTCGCCACCGAGATCGAAAGCCTCATCGGGCTCGCACAAGGCGACGGGCAGCAGCTCGTGGCGGACATCCGGGCCGCGCAGTCGGCCGTCCGCGCCGAGGCCCGCGCCTGGGCCCAACAGGCGACCGCGCTGCGCGACCAGGCCGACCTCGCGCTGACCGCCAGGGTGGACGCCACCCTGGGCGTGGCACCCGACCATGTCTTCGACCGACTCGTCATCGGTGGTGGCTGGGCCGCGACCGCCGACTTCGTCACCATGGGGGCTCCCGCCGACGCCGGCCACGGTCTGCCGCCGGTGCTCTGCATCTCGCAGGGGCACGACCCGTGGGCGGAACGCCAGGCGCTGCTGATGGGGCAGGTCCCGTCGGAGCTGGAGATCCCCGGCCTGCCGTTCCAGCCGAGCGACCTGGCGCAGGAGGGCACCCAGTTCACCCCCTCCGACGTCTTCGCCGACGCGGTGGGCGCGGCCCGCGCGCTCGCCGGGATGCCGACCTACCAGGGCACCGCGACCTCGATCACACCCCGGCCGGCTGACGCCACGGGTTGGCCCGACGGCGCCAACTTCCGAGTGACCGTCAACGGCCAGGACTTCTACACCTCCTCCGTCGACATCGCCAGCGGCCCGGGCCCGTCCCGAGTGCCGAGCGTCCCGGCCGACACCACCGGCACCTACGTCGATCCGAGCACCGGCTACCGCGTTGACCGCTCCGGCGACGCGGTGCGGTTCCAGGACCCGGACGGCAATCCGGTGGCACCGGAGAGCGTGCCTCCGGGCGTACGAGCGGTTCTCGGCGGCCCCGGTGCCGGCCGGTCGGATCTGCCGCTGCTGGCGGATCTGAGCGGGCGACCCACCGACCCGCTGGTGGTCGACCCGACCTCCGGGTACGCCGTGGACGTCACCACCGGTCAGGTGCTCGACCCTGACGGCACGCCGGTGGACCCCGGAGCCGTGCCGACCGAGGTCGGGGCCCGGCTGGGTGTCGCTCCGGACGGGTCCTTCCGGGATCCCCGCCCCGCCGCGCCACCTGTCGACTTCGGCGGGCAGAACCTCGCCGACGCCTACCGTCCCGGGGATCGGGTGCTCGTCTTCGGCGCGGGCGCGTCCGGCGCCTGGGACATCGAGCAGGCCGTGGCGTCGCCCGCCGCGAGCGTCGACTGGTCGGCCCGCGCGATGGACCCGCCGCCGGACCAGCTCACCGGCGATCCTGTCCAGGACGCGGAGGCGCGCCTGCGGCACAGCTTCGGAGGCGGCTACAACCGGCGGAACACGCTGCCCGACGTCGGTGCCTACGCCGACACGGTGCAGAGCCAGGTCGATCGGTCGTTGCGGGAGATCGTCAGCCTCCGGCACACCGTCGACGGCGGCTTCCAGGTGGAGTTCACCGACGGCAGCCGACAGACGTACGACCGGGTGGTCCTCTCGATCGGCCAGGCGGCCGAGTTCCCGGGCGGTGTCGCCAACCTGGTTGCCGACGTGGACCTTGCCCCCATCGAAGGGCCAGCCACCGCACCGGTAGGACCCGCCGATGTGCTGGGGCTGCGAGACGGCAGTGGTCAGCTGCGCATTCTGGGAGCAGCGAGCGTGGCCGGTCCGCTCATCAGCAGGGTCGACGAGACGGTGGAGGATGCAGTCCGGCGCCAGGCCGCGGCCCTGCCGGTCGACTCCCGAGGCATCGCGCCCAGCATCCGGTTCCACGCGCAACGGATCGCCGAGGCGAATCGGCCGATGCCGCCTGCTGCCACCGGCGACGGCCCGACCGGGGGCGGTCCCCGGTCTGGTCCGGACGCCTCAGACGTCGTGGTATCGCGGGGGCCCCTCCCAGGCCCAGCGGGTGTCGAGCCAGGGCAGCGGTCCGTACCGGTCGAGCAGACGCTGCCCGACAGCGGGCATCTCGACCCCGATCGGTCTGCCGTCGATGTCCTGACCGATGCCGTACGGCAGGATGTCGACCCGGTTGCGGTCGAACTGGACGTAACGCAGGCGGGGGAGGTTACGGCTGGCGGCCAGCGCCTCGGCCCCCTCGGCGCCGATGTCACAGCGGGACAGCCCGAGCCACCGCAGTCGGCCCAGAAACCCGGAACCGGTGAGCTGCCGCACGCCGTCGTCACCGATGGGGTTGCCACCCAGGTCCAAGCCGACCAGAGTCTTCAGCAGGGGCGACGCGGCGATGTCGGCGCAACGTCCGGTGACGTCGGTCAGCACCAGGTGACAGACGGGAACGCTGCCCCAGACCTCGGTACCGTGGCTGAGGAAGGCGTCGGCCCGCATGGTGACCGATTCGACGAAGCCACGCCGCACCTGCCAACCGTCGACCAGGTGCGCGATCGGACGGGCGAGTCGCGGTCCGACTCTGCGCCGGAGCAGCAGACGTCGTGGCGTACTTCCGCCGTTGATGTCGAGGCGGATCAGCTCGGCGCGCTCGGGATCGGTGGGCTCGATGGCGTCGGCGTAGCGTCGCCGCAGGTCGAGGTCGTCGGGGTCGGCGAGGATGGCGGCGTAGAGGTCGGCGGGCGTGGCCATGACGGCAGCGTAGCGACGGACGGCCCGGTCACCGTCGGTACCGTTGGGACCTCGACGTCTCCGGAATCCCTACCGTCTTCACACCTCCTCCCAGCCGACACCGAGCCAGTGCCATCCCCATTGGACGTCGAGCCAGGGCAGGGGGCCGTACCGGGCGATCAGTTCCTGCCCGAGCGGGGGCAGCTCGACGGAGATGGGCTTCCCGTCGATGTCCTGTCCGTGGCCTCGGGCGGTGACCTCGACGGGGTTGCGTCGCAGGTCGACGTAGCGCAGGGCGGGCAGGTTGTCAGTGGCGGCCAGGGCTTCAACTCCGGCCGCACCGATGCCGCAGCGGGCCAGGCCCAACCACCGCAGCCGGCCCAGGTGCGGGGAGTCGACGAGCGCGGCGAGTCCGTCGTCACCGATCGGGTTTCCGCGCAGGTCGAGGGCGACCAGACGGTCGAGGCAGGCGGCCTGGGCGACGTCCGGCATGAGTCCGGCGGCCTCGACCAGGACCAGGTGGCGGACGGGATGGTGGGCCCAGACCGCCGCGCCGTGGTCGACGAAGGCACGAGCGGTCATGGTCACCGACTCGATCAGGCCGTTGCGAATCCGCCAGTCGACGAGCAGATGGGCGACGGGCTCGGCGAGGCGCGGGTGGGTCCGCCGGTGCAGGAGCATGACCTCCCGGGTGTTGCGGATTCCGTTGATGTCGAGGCGGATCAGCTCGGCGCGCTCGGGATCGGTGGGCTCGATGGCGTCGGCGTAGCGTCGCCGCAGGTCGAGGTCGTCGGGGTCGGCGAGGATGGCGGCGTAGAGGTCGGCGGGCGTGGCCATGACGGCAGCGTAGCGACGGACGGCCCGGCCACCGCCACCCAGCCGTTGCCGGAGAGCCGGCGCTTCGGCCCGGGTGAGCTGGCACCGCTGGAAGACCCGCGCTTCCAGGACGACCTCGCGGCGAGCTTGGCCACCCCGCAGGGGTACGCGGTCTTCGCCGATCCGTCCACCCACCCGTACGGACAACTGGTCAACGACGGCGGGCCGGATCGGCCCGGTCGGGGCAACAACTGCCTCGACTCGTCGCTGGCGGCACTGGCCAGCTTCCACGGCGACCCGCAGGTGTCGGTGCCCCGTTGGGCGGACCGGGCCGTCGACGGTTCGATCGACCGTATCTCCGGTGAGCGGGGTGGACTGGAGCGGGCCGAGGCGTGGATCGGCGGTGAGTGGCTCGGCGGCCCCGGCAACCTACCGGCGGACCTGTCCGCACGCACCGACGCGGTGGCCGCCCAGTACGCGGGCCTCTATCAGCAGGTGGCGGAGGCCGGGCCGGGGGCGTCGGCGCTGGTGGTGGCGGACTGGCTGCTCCTCGACGGGGCGGGGAACGTGGTCCTCGACGAGACCGGCCAACCCGAGGTCGACGGCTCGCACGCCTTCGTGATCGTCTTCCCGGCGGGTGCCGACGCGCCGGTGTGGTGGGATCCGCAGACCGGGACGACGACGGTGGAGATGCCCGCCGCCGATGTGCGGGAAACCCACGCACTCTGGGCGATGATGGTGCCGGACGGAGAGGGGCGAGTTGACCGAGGACGAAGCGCTGACACTGATCAGCCGACTGCTGCGGACCGAGAATCCGATCATGCTTCGGGAGTTCGAGTTCGGCTGGCTGGCCCGGGAGAAGCTCTCGGAGCAGGAACGAGCCTCGGGGATGCACGTGGGCCAGGGGAGCTACATCATCGACCGGTCGGGAGTGGTCACGGCACACACCAGCCTGCCGCCGCGCCGGGTGATGGAGGAGTACGCGCAGGCGCGACGCGAGGGCCGGATCAAGGGCCGGCAGGTGTGGCCCGAGGTGGAACCGACGGCCTGACCTCGGTCGACGGCCAACCGCCGTCGGACGGAGCGACCGGACCCACTGGTCCCGGTGGCCCTCCGGGCCCGGACGTAGACACCGCGACCGATGCGGCCGGGCCCGATCTTCGGCAGGCCGCCGCCGGTACGACGTTCGGCGGTGCGCTGCTTGACGCCGATCCGGTGCGGACCGGGGAGGCCGTCCAGGCAGCCCTGGACGGCGGACCTCTGCCGGACGGTGCCCACGTCGACCCGGCCACCGGCACGGTCACCCTGGACACGCTGGACGGTCCGTACCGGATACGCATCGAACTGGCTGCCCCCGCCCATAACGCGCCGCTCGCGCCGGTCGCCACCGTGCAGTACACCGCCGACGGCGCGGTGGTGCAGGTGTCCACCGGGGCGCACCCGGACCACGTCCGCCGTGCGGTGGCCGCGACCCTGGCCGAGGTGGACACCGTCGCGCAGGAACGGGCGGTGGGGTTGCGCGTCGACGCCACCACGGCGCTCGCCGAGGGCGCCCGGCCGGAGGGCAACGGTGTCCGGACCCTCACCGCACAGGACATCGGTCGGCTGGCCGAACTGCGGGTCGTGCTCGCCGACAGTGCCGCCACGTCAGACTCGGCGCTGGCCGGTCAACTCCAGGCCGAGGCGCTGAGTCTGCTCGTCTCCTCCGGTCTGCTGGAGCAGGAGCCCGTCGCCCCCGTCCACGGTCACCGCGACAACGTGCCGGTGGTCGGCCCGAAGGCCGCCCAGGCCCGTCTCGAGGCGATCCGCAACCACCTCGGCACCTTCGCCAGCGAGGTCGAGAGCCTGGTCGGGGTCGCGTCGAGCGACGGGCAGCAACTCGTCGCCGAACTGCGCGCCGCCCAGTCGTCCGTACGCGCCGAGGCCCGGTCCTGGGCACAGCAGGCCACCGCCCTGCGCAACGAGGCCGACCTCGCCCTGACGGCCAGGGTGGACTCCGCGTTGGACGCGGCGCCCGACCACGTCTTCGGTCGGCTGGTGATCGGTGGGGGCTGGGCGGCCACCGCCGACTTCGTTACCATGGGCGCTCCGGCCGACACCGGTTCCGGTCTGCCGCCGGTGCTCTGTGTCTCGCAGGGGCACGACCCGTGGGCGGAGCGGCAGGCGCTGCTGATGGGGCAGGTTCCCTCCGAGCTGGAACTTCCCGGGCTGCCGTTCCAGCCGTCCGACCTGGCCGAGGAGGGCACCGGGTTCACCCCGTCCGACGTCTTCGCCGACGCGGTCGGAGCGGCCCGGGCACTCACCGGGATGCCCACCTACCAGGGGCTCGCCACCTCGGTCACGCCTCGCCCGGCCGACGCCGCCGGGTGGCCGGACGGCGCGAATTTCCGGGTGACGATCGGCGGGCGGGACTTCTTCACCGCGTCGCTCGACATCGCGACCGGCCCCGGCCCAGCGCGGGTGCCGAGCGCGCCGACCACCACTGACGGGCAGTTCTTCGACCCGACCAGCGGCTACCGGGTGGATCGGTCCGGTACCACCCCGGTGTTCCGCGACCCGACGGGCGCGGTCGTCGATCCGGCCGACCTTGCGCCGACCGTGCGAGCCGTCCTCGGCGGCACCGGCACGGGTGCCGCGGACCTGCCGCTGCTCACCGACCTCGGTGGTCGGCCGACGGATCCGTTGGTGGTCGACCCGTCCTCCGGTTACGCCGTCGACGTCCTGACCGGGCAGGTGCTCGACCCGTCCGGCGATCAGGTGGATCCGCGGACGCTGCCCGAGGAGGTGGCCGCCCGACTCGGCTACGCTCCGGACGGCTCGTTCAGTGATCCCCGCCCGGCCGCGCGACCGGTCGACTTCGGCGGGCAGAACCTGGCCGACACCTACCAGTCGGGCGACCGGGTGCTGGTCTACGGCGCGGGAGCATCCGGCGCGTGGGACATCGAGCAGGCCGCGGCCTCCCCGGCTGGGCGCATCGACTGGGCGGCCCAGGCCAGACCGCTACCGGCCGATCGGGTGACGGGCGATCCGGTGGCGGATGCCCGGGCACAGCTGGAGTTCAGCTTCAGTGGCGGTGACAACCGGCGTAACAACCTGCCCGGTCTCGGCGCGTACTCGGACGCCGCGCGGGCGCGCGTGTCGGACATGTCGTTGCGCAGCGTCGTCAGCATCCGGCACACCGTCGACGGGGCGTTCGTCGTCGGGTTCAGCGACGGCACCGAGCAGGTGTACGACCGGGTGGTGCTCTCCATCGGGCAGGAGCCACGCCTGCCCGGCGGCGTACACAACCTGTTGACCGAGGTGGACCTGGCGGCGCTCGAGGGGCCGTCGCTTGACGTGGACAACCCCGTCCCCGACGTGTTGGGGCTCCGGGACGGCAGTGGTCAGCTGCGAGTCCTCGGCGGTGCCTCGGTGGCTGGCGCACTGATGGCCGAGGTCGACAGGAGCGTGGCGGAAGCGGTCCAGCGTCAGGCCGTGGGGCTGCCGGACGACTCGCGGGGCATTCCACCCAGCATTCGTTTCCACGCCCAGCGGATTGCGGAGTCGAACCGTGGCGTCTCGCCGCCGCCGTCGCCCACTGACGGTGGCTCCGCCCGGCCGGACTCGCCGTCAGACCTCGTCCCAGCGGACAATGCCGAGCAGGGCCCAGCCCCACTGGGTGTCCAGCCAGGGCAGCGGGCCGAACCGCTCGATCAGCTCCTGCCCGAGCGAGGGCAGCTCGACGGAGATGGGCTTCCCGTCGATGTCCTGTCCGTGGCCTCGGGCGGTGACCTCGACGGGGTTGCGTCGCAGGTCGACGTAGCGCAGGGCGGGCAGGTTGCGGGTGGCGGCCAGCGCCTCGATGCCAGCCCGACCGATGTCGCAGTCGGCCAACCCGAGCCACCGCAGCCGGCCCAGGTGCGGGGAGTCGACGAGCGCGGCGAGCCCGTCGTCACCGATCGGGTTTCCGCCCAGGTCGAGGGCGACCAGACGGTCGAGGCAGGCGACCTGCGCGACGTCGGCCATCAGCCCGGCGGCCTCGACCAGGACCAGGTGGCGGACGGGGTGGCTGGCCCAGACCTCGTGCCCGTGGTCGACGAAGGTACGAGCGGTCATGGTCACCGACTCGATCAGGCCGTTACGCAACTGCCAGGTGTTCAGCAGGTGGGTGACCGGCTCGGCGAGCCGGGGGCGGATCCGTCGGTGCAGGAACAGCGACTCTCGGGTTCCGTACTCCCCGGCCAGGTAGAGGCGGATCAGCTCGGCGCGCTCGGGATCGGTGGGCTCGATGGCGTCGGCGTAGCGTCGCCGCAGGTCGAGGTCGTCGGGGTCGGCGAGGATGGCGGCGTAGAGGTCGGCGGGCGTGGCCATGACGGCAGCGTATCGACGGAGGGCGCGATCACCGCCGCTGCCGTTCCGGGCTCCACCTTCCACGGTCTGGGCCGCCCGGTCAGCGACCCGGCAGCGGTGCTGGATCTCGCCCGTGCCGCGTTGCCGCAGGTGGCACGGTTCGCCCAGGTGGACGCGGTGGTCGCGGTCGGACCGGATCTGTTCGAGATCCGCTCTGCCGGGCAGTTCCCGCTGACCGTACGGCTGACCAGTGGTCCGTTGGCCGACGGCACGGTGGCCCAGTCGCAGCGCAACCCGGACGGCACCTTCACCGTCACCGTTTCCGACCGGGCCGCTGATGCGGTGGTGGCCCGAGCACTCGCGCACGAGGTCGCCGAGCTGACCGCCCTGCACGAGTCGGGTCGGGCACTGGTCGGCCCGCTGGACCCGGGCAACGTCCAGGGCCCGATCGATCCGGCCGGGCTGACCGCCCACGACCTCGGCCGGATGGCGGAGATCCGACTGCTCGCCGCCGTGTACGCCGACGCCGACCCGGCCACCAGATCCGCCGTGCGCGCCGAGATCGACGCTCTCGCCAGTCACCTCGGCCTACGTCTCGGCGACCCGGACGTCCGCTCCCGGTGGGCGCTCGTCCCACGTGACGTGTTGGCGCACCTGATGCAGCTCAGCGTGCCGTCGATCACGCCCGACACGGTCTCCACGGTGCTGGCCGGTGGCGCCACCCTCACCGAGGTCGAGCGGATCAGGATGTTCGACTACCGGGCCCGGCTGGCTCCGGACTTCCAGGTGCCCCAGCAGGCGGACCTGGACGCCCGGCTGCGGGAGCTGGCGACCGAGGCGGAACACGCGCAATCCGGTATGCCACGGATGCCCGCCTTCGCCGGGCAGATCGTCGGCATCCCGCAGGCACAGCTCGACCGGATCCGGGCGGTGGATCCGCAACTCGCCGACCGACTCGCCACCGAGGGCATCTACGTCGACCTGACCGGCCGCTACGACCTGCGTCCGTACATGGTGACGAACGTGCCCGCCATCGACCTCGGTGCGGCGCGCCCCGCCTACGACCTGACCACCGAGGCCGGTCGGCGTGCCCAACTGCACGAGGACCGGCAACGGGCCCGCGCCGCGCTACGTGCGCTCGAGGGCAACCAGGCAGCGTCCCTGCTCACCGGCCACGACTTCCACTACCAGGGAACGGCCAGGTGGATGGGGCTGGTGCCGGACGTCCTGACCGAGGCACTGCGCAGCATCACTCCGGTACCGCCGACGACCGCCGCTTCCGTGGAGAACCAGGCGACGCAGGACGCATCCGGGACGATCCGGGTCACGGCCGACCGGGTGACCCTGCCACCGGAGTCGAAGGGCCAGCCGGGTCCGGTCTACGGGCAGGCGGTGGATGCCCGCACCGGGCAACCGCCACCACTGTTCGACGGGCCACCGAAGCGCCAGGACGTCCAGCAGGGGTCGCTCGGCGACTGCGGCATGATCGCCGTGATCGGGGCGGTCGCCGGTCACCTGCCGGGCACCGTCACGCAGATGTTCCACCCCAACCCGGACGGCTCGGTCGACGTGGTGCTGCACGAGACCAGCGGACCGGGTCGGACGGTCACGCCGACCGGGCGGCAACTGCGGGTGACCGTCTTCCCGGATGTGCCCCTGCACCCGAACTCGAACGGCCACAGCGCGTACGCCGACCAGTCCACGGTCGGTGCCTCGTGGGCCTCGCTGCTGGAGAAGGCGATCGCGGCGATCGACCGTACCTGGACCCAGCAGCGCCACGACCAGTGGCAGCAGCAGTGGACCGCCCGGCCGGACGTGGACGCCGCGCAGGCGGCTCCACTCGGCTATGCCCGGCTCAACAACGGCAGCAGCCGCCTGGTGCAGGCCGAACTGCTCAGTCAGCTCACCGGCCTGCCGACCGGCGTCAGCGAACTCGATCCGACTCCTAACCGGGAAGCCGACGCCGAGGCGCGACTGGCCGCCCTGCTGGCCGCCGGCAGCCCGCTGATCACCGGCACCCGACCGGCCAGCGCCTACGCTGCGCAGCCGGGCGGCAAGCCACCGTACGGGCTGGTCGCGGGCCACGCGTACGAGATCGTGTCGGTGGCCAACGGTGAGGTGCAACTGCGCAACCCGTGGAACTCCCACCACCCGGCACCGATGCCGATGCGTGCCTTCCTCGACCTGATGAGCCCCTGGTACGCGCACGTCGAGCTGGCCCGCAGCACGGTCACCGCGTTGCCCGACTCGGAGTTCCACGGTCAAGGGCGGCCCACCGCCGACGCCCGGGCGGTGGTGGAGCGGGCCCGCACGGTCCTGCCCTTGCTGGCCGAGCCGATCGGCGCCGATCAGGTGACGGCCGTCGGACCGGACGTCTTCGAGATCCGCTCGGGCGGGCTGACGCCGCTGCGTGTCCAGGTCACCGGCGGCACGCTCGCCGACGGCGTCGTGGCGCAGACCACCCGCAACCTCGACGGCACCTTCACCCTCACCGTCTCCGACCGGGCCGCCGACTGGACGGTCGACCGTGCGGTGGTGCACGAGGCCGCGGAACTGCTGGCCCGGCACGAGACCGGTGAGGCGCAGGTCGGGCTCTTCGACCAGGGCGCCGTTGAGCAGCCGATCGACCCGGGCGGCCTCACCGCCCGGGACCGGGGTCGGTTGGCCGAGCTGCGCCTGCTGGCCGCCGGGTACGCGCAGGTCGACCCCGCCACCCGACTCGTCCTGCGTGCCGAGATCGACGCCCTGGTCGATCGGCTGGGCCTGCGTTGGGGTACGCCCGACGCAGCCGCGCGACTCGCGGTCCTGCCCACCGAGGTGTGGACCCAGGTGATGCAGATGAGTCTGCCGGTGATCACACCGGAGGCGGTGATCGATGCCCTGGCCGTCAACCCCAACCAGACAGCTGTCGAACGGTTCCGGGCGATCGACTACCGCAGCCGCCTCGCCCCCGACTTCCAACCGCCGCCCGCCGCCGAGTTGGCCGGGAAGCTGCGCGAGCTGGCCGTGCAGGGGGAGCAGAGCCAATCCTCGCTGCCCCGGATGCCGGCTCTTGCCGGGCAGCTGATCGGACTGCCGCCCAACCTGCTCGACCAGGTACGCCAGGTCGATCCACGCCTCGCCGACCGGATCGCCGCCGAGGGCATCTACGTCGACCTGACCGGCCGCTTCGACCTGCGCCCCTACACCCTCGAAGGCGCTCCCGAGTTCAACCTGGACGCGTCGGCCCCCGCATACGACCTGGCCACCCCCGCCGGCCGGAACGCGCTGCTGATGGAGGACCGGACGCGGGCCTACGCCGCGTTCAACGCCGAGTACGGGTCGAATCCCGCCGCCGTGGCGGTGCTCACCACGCACAGCTTCCACTATCTGGCGGGCGCACGGCGGATGGGGCTGGTGCCGACGGCGCTCACCCAGGCGCTGCAGGCGATGATGCCGCCGCCTCCGGACGTCGAAGCCGAGGTCACGCCGACCGTGACCGCGGGCGAGGTCTCGGTGGTCGCCGACCGGGTGACCCTGCCCGACCCAGACCCCGAGAATCCGGTCGAGTACGGCCGCTCGCTGCTCTCGGCAACGGGCCAACCGGCACCGCTCTTCGACGGCCCACCCCTACGGACGCAGGTGCAGCAGGGCATGCTGGGTGACTGCGGGATGCTGGCCACGATGGCGGCCCTCGCCGGGCACCGGCCGGAGCGCATTCCGCAGCTGTTCCAGCCGAAACCGGACGGCACGGTGGATGTCCTGCTGCACGAGACCGTGCTGCGCGGCGACGAGTCGGTGGCGACTGGACGGCGCATCCGGATCAACGTGCGTCCCGATGTCCCGGTACACACCGGCAGTTCCTGGGCCGCGTATGCCGACCAGTCAGCAGTGGGTGTCGGATGGGCGTCGGTGTTGGAGAAGGCGCTCGCTGCGGTCGACAGGACCTGGACCAAGGAGCGGCACGAACAGTGGCAGCGTGAGTGGCGCGCATGGGAGGGCAAGGGCGATCCGCACCGTGCCGCGCCGATGGGCTACGCACGGCTCAACGTCGGCAGTACCCCCCTGTTGCAGGCCGAGTTGCTCACCCAGCTCACTGGCCTACCGGCTCGCCAGACGCTTCTCGACGCCACGCCGGGTCGGGAGGCGGCGGTCGAGCGGCAGCTGGCGGCTCTGCTCACCGCCGGAAGTCCGATCACCATCGCCACCCGGCCGATGGACTTGTATCCGGGGCGCACCACCTTGCCTTACGGCCTCGAGGCGCAGCATGTGTACGAAATCGTTGCGGTGCAGGACGGCCAGGTGCAGCTACGTAATCCCTGGAACAGGCAGCATCCGTCCTCGATGCCGGTGCGCGCATTCCTCGATCTGATGCAGCCCATGTGCGCGCACCTGGAGCCGTCACCGGCCGCCGCAACGGCGCAGCCGCCGACGAGCGGCGGACCCCCGGCGAACCTCCAACCGGCCGTACCGTCGCCCCGATCGTCACCCGAGCGAGTCGTCCATCGTCCGCTGGTCGTGCCAGCCCCGGGCGCTCCGATAGCCGAACCCAGTCCGCCGGCAGCGCCTGCCTCGCCACCGCGCACCCTCGGTCGCCGCTATCTCGATGACGATCGGTATGGGATTGGGTACTTCGCGTTGATCGCCGCTGACGGTACGGTGATCGGCCTGATGGTGTCGGAGATCGGTGGCCAGGGACGCTCACTGCACTGGACGGCCGGGGGCACGACGCCGGGGCAGGCGACACCGGCGCCGGTGGAGCGCGCGGAGGCCGAGCGGATCGCGCGTGATGTGCTCGGCTTCCCACTTCCCGCCGAGCCGGCGCTGTACGACATGCTGGACACCTGATCGTGCCTGAGGGAGCCGGGAGAGGACACTTGCGCTCGTTTACTCATGTGGCCGCCGTCCGAAACAACACCACGACGACCGTCGGGCTGGCCCGGTTCGGGGTGCGCTGGGTCGATGTGGGGCCACCGGTGCGTGCCGAGATCATCGTGATGCCCTTCCAGAGCGACGAGAGCTTCGCCCACGAGGTCACCCTCGGCGAGACCTTTCCGGTGGCCGGGGAGACCTGGCGCTTCGCCGATCTCGACATGACTAGTGCGAACGACTGGAAGGTCACCGTCCGTCGGGTGGACGCGGACGAGGTGATGGAGCCGCCGACCGGCCGGCTGTGGAAACGGGCGAGACTGCGCCCCTACGGGCAGCTCGACGAGGCCCAGCTCCAGTCCCTGGAGGCCGCGCTCGGGGTTCAACTACCGTGGGGCTATCGCACTTGGTTGAGCCGCAACAACGGTGCGCAGCCCGAGGTGCCGCACCACATTCCCGGGATGCCGGTCGCGCTGCTTCCGTCGGGGCCGCTGTTCGGCGTACACCCGGAATATCCGCCGTTCGACCTGGTGCACGCCCAGCAGCAGTACCGGGACCGTTGGCTGTCACCGGAATGGCTCGTCATCGCGAACACGGTCAATGGCCTGCTGGTCGTCGCGGCGCAGGCGAGCAACGACAGCGTCTACTTCATCAACGAGTTCGACCTGGTCGGCCCACCCGGCCCGGCCGCCACGGCCGCTAGGGAACGGAAGCTGAAGGCGGTGGCCTGGTCGATGTACGAGTTCATCGGTCGGCTGACCCCGATGGAGCTGGACCACCTCCCACCGGCTCAGATCCACCCGGCCGGCACGTTCACCGATCCCCGGAACTACGAGAACGGGCAACTATGAGCCGGTAGGTCCGACTGAGGTCGGGGCGGTACGACATGCTGACACCTCGTCGTGTCTGAAGGAGGCGGGAGGGGACTGGTGCGCTCGTTTACTCGTGTGGCCGCCGTCCGGAACACCACGACAACGAACGTCGGGCCGGTCCGGTTCGGGGCGCGGTGGGTCGACGTGGGGCCACCGGTCCGTGCCGAGATCATCGTGATGCCCCTCGGGAGCGACGAGGATGTCGTCCACGAGGTGACGCTCGGCGAGACCTTCGCCGTGGGCGACGAAACCTGGCGCTTCGCGGACCTGGACATGGCCAGTGCGGACGAGTGGCAGGTGACGCTCCGGCGGGTGGACGCCGACGAGGTGGCGGAACCGCCGAGCGGCCGGCTCTGGCAGCCGGCCCGGCTGCGCCCGTACGGGCAACTCGACGAGGCGCGACTTCAGTCGCTGGAAGCCTCCCTCGGGGTGCGGCTGTCGCCGAGCTACCGTGACTGGCTGCGCCAGAACAACGGGGCGCAGCCCGAGGTGGAGCACCACATTCCCGGCGTGCCGTTCAGTCTGTTGCCGGAACGTCCGTTGCTCGGGGCGCATCCGGAGTACCCGCCGTTCGACCTGGTGCACGCGCAGCGCGTACACCGGGATCCCTGGCTGTCGCCGGACTGGCTGGTGATCGCCAACCCCTCGGGTGGCCTCCTGGTCATCTCGGCACAGCCGAGCGACGAGAGCATCTACTTCGTGCACGAGATGGATCTCGTCGGGCCTCCCGGCTCACCTGCCGCGGCAGCGCGAGAGCGGGCGCTGCGGGTGGTCGCTGACTCGATCGGGCACCTCGTCGGCCGGTTGACCCCGATGGCGCTGGACCACCTGCCTCCGGCGCAGCTGGTGCCGCCGGGAACCATCACGGAGCCCGGCACCGACGCGGACGGGCCGAGGTAACGGATCAGGCGAGCCGCGTTAGCATCTCGGCGTACGCGTCGTGCACGGCCGTGAGACGGTCCCGCCGGAACCGACCGGGCTCGCGCTGGTGCAGCTGCCGTCCCCGGTCCGAGGTGAAGGCGTTCGCCGGGACGACGGCCGCGTCCGGCGGGATGAACTTGCCGACCTCGTCGAGCGCGGCCATGGCCCGGGTCAGCACGGCGCGAGCGCGCTGCGCGGCCTCGCCGCTCCCGGGGTCGGCCGGCACCTGCCCGGCGTACGCGTCGGAGACCAGCAGCCACTCCCCTGGGTCGAGCAGCTGTGAGGGCTCGTCTTCGCCGTAGCGGAACCCACCGGCGGTGGAAGTCGGCTCGGGCGGCAGCCTGAACACGAACTCCCGTTCCTGCCCACACCCCGCGCAGGCGCCCGTGTACCGGCTGGCCAGTTCGCCGTCGGCAAGCGCCACGACCGCACTCTGCCGGGGGAAACGTGTCTCACCGCAGGTGCACGGGTGTAGATCCATGTAGAGATGTGCCTCCGCATTGGTGCGGCTCAGCAGGGGGCTCATGCGACCCACCGTACCGATCGGATGCTTCCGCCGACGTCCCGGTGCGGCCCGCTGGCATACTCGCCGACCATGGTGTTGTCACGCGGCTGGGCCGTCTTCCTCACCGGGGTCGGGGTGTGGACCTGGGTGATCTGGCCGAGGTTCGCGGTGGCCATCTGGAACGACCCGAGGTCGTGGGCGAGTGGGAACGTCGGGGACTGGCCGGCGACCGGCTTCCTGTGGGTGCACGCGCTGCTCATCGCCGCGTCGTTGGTCGTCGGCACGGCCGTGGGGCTGCTCGGCCTCCGTGGGTGGCGGGCATCCCGACGCGGTACGCGTTGAGTCACCGTCCGGAGTGGCTCAGCTGGTCTGACCTGGGCCTGCCGGGCGGTCACACCCCCGATCCCAAGAGTGTGACCGGGACCGCGTCGCGCCGATTTGACGATCAATCCACCGGACGCGTAACTTTCTCTCTGCCAACGCGGAACGGGGGCAAACAGGGCGAAAACCCTGAGGCCCAGGTTCGCTAGGCACCGGGTTCGTGGAGGGGATATCTCCTCTGTGGACGCGGCCGGGTGGTGCTCGACCGAGCGGCCAGAGGGGCCGATTTGGTGGGGCGGAACCGACCGGGTAAGGTTTACGACCGGCAGGGCACCGGGCGAGCGTGCGGGAGACCGCAGCGGCCGGCCTGCCAAATCCGATGACCGAGTCAGGCGGGCGACCGCTGCGCTCGATCACGGGTGCCGAACCACCTGAAGCGTGACGGACCGGGACAATCCGGTTTGACTCGCCCCAGACGGTGAGGTAACGTAGTAAAAGTGCCCGGTGCGGTTGTGGTCGGGTGTGGTGCCCCGGATGGCGGCCCGTTGGTGGGTTGTTT
>NZ_VCJO01000021.1 GCF_009712475.1 Micromonospora sp. CP22 | reverse complement strand
AGACCTCCACCAAGCCCGGACAGGCAACGGACCCGCCATCCTCGCAACGCTACGTAACACCGCGATCGGCTGGCACCACACCACCGGCGCGACCAACATCGCCCGAGCCACCCGCCAAGCCAACCGCCGATCACACGACCTAATCACCGCCGTGACCAGCAGCTACCCGACAACGCAATAGCCCTGACCGGCACACTATGCCATCCCATCTGCCGCCGACCCACACACCGTGGAGCAGGCCAGGGCCAGGGTGACAAGGTGGAGCGCCCTACCGGACGTACGACCTTGTCGCCCTGGCCCTGGCCCGCTCGACTTGCCTGGGTCGGCGGTGGACGGGATGGCATCCCCCAACCACTACCACCCACCACCGCAACCGTTCGGCAACTCCATCCCGGAGTCGTCTGGCCCCCGCCGGAGGCACAAGCCCTAACCCCAACCCCCGCCCCACCCCTCCCGCCCTCTCCCCACCTTCACCTCTTCCCCACCTCGGACCCGCGAACGGTCGGCGTGACTTCTGTTCGGCAACTTGCCCGGTCCGGGCTGTCGACCGGTCTGCGGTTCCCGTCGTGAGGCTGAATGTGTGACGTGAGGAAGAGGCGTTGTCGTCCTGGTCCCGGTCGACCTCCGGGACTCGTCACCGGTTCCCTTCACGGAACCACGGGTGACGCGCGGGGCGGGCGTGGCTTTCGGGCTGGCTGACTTACCGCCCCGCCGCCGAAGGCGGGCGGGGCGGCGGCTCCGTCAGGAGCCGGTTACCGCGCCCGGCCCGCGCCGCGCGGAGCGCGCTTGATCAAGGCGGGTCGTGCTCGGCTGATTCCGCTGGCAGACATCGATGAGTTTCTGTCGGCTGGTGAGGAGTTCGCGGCATGAGCGGGAAGCGGCGTCGATCTCACGGGGAAGGCTCGGTCTATGAGCAGCGGCCGGGCGTGTGGGCTGCGGTGATCGATCTCGGCTGGATCGATGGCAAGCGGAAGCGGAAGTACGTCTACGCCAAGAGCGAGGCTGAGGCGGTTCAGAAGCGCGACGAGCTGCGGCGGCAACTACAGCTCGGCGTCGACCTCGCCGCGCCGCCCCGGACGGTGGAAGCCTGGTTGACCGAGTGGCTGCGCGATGTGAAAGCGCATGACGGCACTCGTCCCTCAACCCGGGTCCGCTACCGCCTGGCCGTCACGAAGCACCTCGTTCCGGGGCTCGGCCGGGTGAAGCTCGATCGGCTGACGCCTCGGGATGTGCAGCGGTTCCTGACCGGGCTTCGGGGCAAGCTGGCCCCGCCAGCATCATCAAGGTTCACGCGGTGCTGCGCGTCGCCCTGGCCGACGCTGAGCGGATGGATCTGGTGCCGCGCAACGTCGCCAAAGCGGCCAAGCCGCCGGCCCTCGGTCGCACCGAGCGGCGTGCGCTGACGCCGGAGGAAGCCAAGACGCTGCTGTCGGTGCTGACTGGTGACCGGTTGGAATCGCTGTTCGTGCTGGCGCTGGCAACCGGACTCCGGCGGGCTGAGCTGCTGGGCCTGCGATGGTCGGATGTCGACCTGCCGGGCAAGGCGTTGTTTGTGCGGCAGACGCTCCAGCGCACCGACCGTGGCTTGGTGTTCGTCCCGCCGAAGACGCACCGGTCAACCCGCCCGCTGCCACTGTCCGCCCTGGCGGTGCGGGCGTTGGAGTCGCAACTGGTACGGCAGGCCAAGGATCGGCTTGCGGCCGGTGAGGTGTGGTCGGATCACGGCTTGGTCTTCGCCAGCACGATTGGCACACCGATGGAACCGCGGAACGTCAACCGGCGTTTCGAGCAGCTCCGCGCGGCGGCCGGACTGGACTGGTTGCACCTGCACGACCTTCGGCACGCCTTCGCCACGTTCCTGCTCGACCAGGGCGAGGAGTTGCGCACGGTGATGGAACTGCTCGGGCATTCCACGATTCGGATGACGGCCGACACCTACGGCCACGTCCTGCCCGCGCGTGCCCGTCAAGCAACCTCCGCCATCGACCGGCTTCTCGGCGAGAAGGGGACAGCGTGAGCGGCTTGGCTGTACGGATGGCTGTACTCGGACTGAGATCAACCAAGGGAAGTGCTGGTGGAGCCCAGGGGACTCGAACCCCTAACCCCTGCCTTGCAAAGGCAGTGCTCTGCCAGTTGAGCTAGGGCCCCGTACCGGACGTTTCCGCCCTCAGGTCAGAAGGAAGCCGTCAGCGCAGGTCCGGCGAGGTAGTGGCCTCGTGCCAGAGGGCACGCTCGTCGTTGGCTTCCTTGACCTTCTTGGCCACCAATGCAGCCACTCCGACGACGCCGACCAGGATCAACAGCTTCTTGACCATCGGGGCTGCCCCTCACGCTCGACGTGCCGTCGGACCATGTGCGGTGGGGCTAGCTGGAATCGAACCAGCGACCTCAGAGTTATCAGCTCTGCGCTCTAACCGACTGAGCTATAGCCCCGCGTAGCGACGAGCAAGGTTAACCCATCCGCCCAGCGGCCCCCAAATCGGGGCCGGGCGCACCGGCCCTCGCGTCGCCCCTGAACCTACCCGAGTACCCGGTTCCGGTACATCGGGTTACGTCGGCCCGGCCGTCACCTACCGAAGGCCCGGCGGCATCCGGGCTGGCCGGAGCACCGAAAGACGCCGGCCACACCACCGGGTCGAGGTGGTGTGGCCGGCGTCTGAGATCAGGTCAGTCGCGCTCGGCGAGGGTCAGCTCGATGCCGCCCACCAGGTCCGCGCAGACGTTGTAGACGAACGCCCCGAGGGTGGCCAGCGCGGTGAACAGCACCACGTTGACCAGGCCGATCAACGCCGAACTGAAGATCACACCACGTGCCGTGATCTGGAAGCCTTCGGTGCTCTGGCCGCCACCGGCGTTCACCAGGTCACCGAGGCTGTCGTTCACGCTGGTGAACACGCCCATCGCGTCCAGCGCCAGGTACAGCACCGAGGTCGCCACGACGATGACGATGAACAACACCACCGACACCGCGAAGGCGAACTTCATCACCGACCACGGGTCGATCCGCTTGAGGTTCAGCCGGGCCCGGCGCGGTCCGCGCGAGGCCGCGGAGCTGACCGAGGTACGCGCGGCGCGTACCGCCTCGCCGACCCGCGCGGCGCCCACCGCCGGGCTGACCCCCGGGGGCAGCCCACCGCCGTTGGCCGGGCGGCCGAGCCCGAACGGCCGGGTCGCGTCCGGCTTCGGACCGACCCCGGTGACCCTGGGCTGGGTGCCGGTCGTGCCGGTGCTGGCCGGAGGCAGGACGCCGGTGGTACCCACGGAGGGCTTCCCCACCGGGGTCGCCGCCGGCTGAGCAGGAGACGGCTTGCCGACGGAGGCCGTGGTGACGTCCGGGGCGCTGCCACCCTCGGTCGCCTTCTCCTCGGCGGCGTCGCCCTCCGAGGCGTCTGTCGGCTTGTCGGGTGGCGGGGCCATACCGGGAGCCCGGGTGAACTTCGGGGCAGGCGCGTCGGCGGGGACTGTGGCCCGGCCTACGGCCGCGCGGCCGGTCGTTGGCGTGCCGTTCTGCGCGGCCTCCTCGTCGACCGGGTTGGCCGAGGTCCCCGTGTTCCCCGACTTCGCCTGTGTCTCCGTCATTCAACTAGTCCTGTTCGTCAGGCTCGTCGGCATTGCGAGCAATCGCCACGATAGTCACGCCATCCGGAAGGTCCATCAGCTTGACCCCCATTGTGTTCCGGTCACGCGTACGGCGTACAGGCTTCACCGGAGTCCGGATGACGCCACCGTTGCTGGTGATGGCGAACAGTTCGTCGTCCGGGTCGATCACGACAGCACCGACCAGACCACCGCGCCGCTCGGTGATCTTCGCAGTCAGCACACCCTTACCTCCCCGACCCTGCACCGGGTATTCCTCGATCGGAGTACGTTTCGCGTATCCACCGTTCGTGGCCACCAGAACGTCCAAACCCTCCCGGACGACCTCCATGGCCAACAGCTCGTCTTCCTCGCTGAAGCGCATCCCGATCACACCGGAGGTGGCCCGGCCCATCGGACGCAGGGCCTCGTCCGTGGCGTTGAACCGGATCGCCTGGGCGTTCTTGGAGACCAGCAGCAGGTCGTCGGTGGGGCCCGCGAGCGCAGCACCGACCAGCTCGTCCTCATCGCGCAGGTTGATCGCGATGATGCCGCCGGATCGGTTGGAGTCGAACTCCTCAAGCCGCGTCTTCTTCACCAGGCCGTTCTTCGTCGCCAGAACCAGGTAGGGCGCCACCTGGTAGTTCGGAATCTCGATGATCTGTGCGATCTGCTCGTCCGGTTGGAAGGCGAGCAGGTTGGCCACGTGCTGGCCCTTGGCCACCCTACTGGCCTCCGGAAGCTCGTACGCCTTGGCCCGGTACACCCGCCCCTTGTTCGTGAAGAACAGCATCCAGTCGTGCGTCGAGCAGACGAAGAAGTGGCTGACGATGTCGTCCTGACGCAGCGTGGCGCCGCTGACTCCCTTACCGCCCCGCCGCTGCGAACGGTAGAGATCGACCTTGGTCCGCTTGGCGTACCCGGTCCGGGTGATCGTGACGACCACGTCCTCGCGGGCGATGAGGTCCTCCATCGAGACCTCGCCGTCGAACGGGACGATCTTGGTGCGTCGCTCGTCGCCCCACTTGGCGACGATCTCGCCCAGCTCCTCCGAGACGATCCGACGCTGCCGCTCCGGCTTGGCCAGGATGTCCTTGAGGTCGGCGATCTCCAGCTCCAGCTTCGCCAGGTCGTCGAGGATCCGCTGCCGCTCCAACGCGGCGAGCCGACGCAGCTGCATGTCCAAGATCGCGGTGGCCTGGATCTCGTCGATCTCCAGCAGCCGGATCAGGCCCTGGCGGGCATCCTCCACCGTGGGTGAACGCCGGATCAGGGCGATCACCTCGTCGAGCGCGTCCAACGCCTTGGCCAGACCACGCAGGATGTGCGCCCGCTCCTCGGCCTTACGCAGCCGGAACGCCGTCCTCCGCCGGATCACCTCGATCTGGTGCTCGACGTAGTAGCGGATGAACTGCGCCAGGTTCAGCGTGCGCGGCACCCCGTCGACCAGCGCCAGCATGTTCGCACCGAAGGTCTCCTGGAGCTGCGTGTGCTTGTAGAGGTTGTTCAGCACCACCTTCGCGACCGCGTCGCGCTTGAGCACCAGCACGATCCGCATGCCGGTACGCCCGGAGGACTCGTCGCGGATGTCGGCGATGCCGCCGAGCTTGCCCTCCTTGATCAGCTCAGCGATCCGCTCGGCGAGGTTGTCCGGGTTGACCTGGTACGGCAGCTCGCTGACCACCAGCGCCGGCCGCCCGCGCTTGTCCTCCTCGACCTCGACCACGGCCCGCATCCGGATCGAGCCACGACCCGTGCGGTACGCGTCCTGGATGCCGGCCTGGCCGACGATCAGACCGTGGGTGGGGAAGTCCGGGCCCTTGACGATCTCCAGCAACGCTTCGAGGGTGCTGGCCTCGTCGGCCTCCGGGTTCTCCAGGCACCACTGCACCGCCGCGCCGATCTCCCGCAGGTTGTGCGGCGGGATCTTGGTGGCCATGCCGACCGCGATGCCCTCGGAGCCGTTGATCAGCAGGTTCGGGATCCGCGACGGCAGGATGGTGGGCTCCTTGGCCCGACCGTCGTAGTTGTCCTGCAGGTCGACGGTGTCCTCGTCGATGTCCCGCAGCATCTCCATGGCAAGCGGGTCGAGCTTGCACTCGGTGTTGTGGCTGACGAACCCGTCGGAGACGAACGAGTGGTCGTCCGTGTCGACCCGGATGCTGTAGACCGGCTGCACACCGGCGTCCGCGATCTCGGCCACCTCGGCGTAGTAGAAGCGCCCGTCGACGAGCGGCTCGACCACGTCGAGCACTTCGGTGTTGGTGATCCGCGCGGCGATCTCGTCGCGGTCCCGCTCCCACCGCTCGATCCGGTCCACGTTGTGCCGGCGCAACCAGTCCCGCTCGGTCCATCGGCTGGCGCCGTGTGCCCGGATGAAATCGCCGACCAGCGGCACGTGGTCGCTGGAGAGCGCGGTGCTGCTCGTCGGCACCGACTCCAGTTCCGACTCCAGCTTGGCCTGCTTGCGGCCGAGGAAGCCGACCTGGGCGGCAAAGATCCGCGCGTCGCGGCGGTTGGTGATGACGACCTTGATCTCACCGTTGTCGTACCGGCACTGCTTGCTGATCACGCCGAACTCCAGCAGCAACTGCTGGACCTCGCGGGCCAGCCGCTCGCTGCGGGTGGAGTAGCTGATCTGGATGGTGTTACGCGGCAGCAGCGAGGAGGAGCCGTCGCCCTCGAAAAGGGCCTGAAGGAAGGCCCGCTTGATCGCGGCCGGCCCCTGCCAGACGAACTCCGGCACGAACTTGCCGGCGCTCCGCGCCCCGACCAGCTCGCCGAGAGCCGTAGTCGCGAACTGCTGGATACTGGCGCGCACACGGTTCAGAGTCTTGCCCGACGGCATGACCTCCTCGCCGAACCAGCGCTTGCCCCCAACGGCCAGGTCGAAGGCAGCCACGACGCGGGTGAAGAACTGCCGGTCGGTGTTGGCGAACTCGACCCACTCATCCGAGATCCAGCCCTCGCTCACCAGGGCACCCGCGAGGACGGCGGCCTCGACGTGCTCCAGCATCGGGTAGCCGATCTCGTCCGGCACGCTGCGCTGAAGGACCACCCGGTCGCCGGGGGAGATCTCGGCGAGCAGCTTCCAGAGCAGGGTCGGCACGCCGGCCACGTCCACCAGGCAGAGCACCGGGTGGTTGTGGGTACCGGTCAGCTCGTACCCCTCGCGGGTGCGCAGCCGAAGCGTCGGGTGCTCGCCGGAGTGGAAGAACTTCGACGCCCGGACCAGGTCGCCGTTGCGGTCGCGGACCTTGAGGTCGATGTCGGTCTCACTGCTCGCCGCCGCGCCGGGCACCACCTGGTCGATCCGGACGCTACCAAGAGCAGTGCCAATCCGGACATTACCTGCCAGACAGTAACGCATCGCCGCAGCCGGATCATTTCCGGGCGAACCGAAGTTGCCGTTGCCGTCGACCAAGGGGTAGCGCAGCGACCAGGGCTGGGCCATCCGGACCAGGGCGTCGTAGATGGCCGAGTCGCCGTGCGGGTGGAACTGGCCCATCACGTCGCCGACGACCCGGGAGCACTTCACGTAGCCACGGTCGGGCCGGTAGCCCGAGTCGAACATGGCGTACAGGATCTTGCGGTGGACCGGCTTGAGCCCGTCCCGGACGTCCGGCAGCGCCCGCCCGACGATGACGCTCATCGCGTAGTCGAGGTAGGAGCGCTGCATCTCCACCTCGAGCCCGACGGGCTCGATCCGGTCGTGTGAGACGACGGCGGCCGGCGTCTCGGGGACCTCGGGCTCGTTGGGTGTGGACTCGGGGGAATCGGTCACTGTTAACCCTTATCAGACTGAGTGTCGCTTTTGCGCTGTGGATAACCGCTGTGGATACCGACCAAGCTGTGGATAACTCTGTGGACCGGGCAGCCGGGCCGGTGGTGGAGATCCGGTCCGGCCGCCCGGTCCGTCAGATGTCCAGGAACCTGACGTCCTTGGCGTTGCGCTGGATGAACGAGCGGCGCGCCTCGACGTCCTCGCCCATCAGCACGCTGAACAGCTCGTCGGCGGTGGCCGCGTCGTCCAGGGTGACCTGGCGCAGCGTACGGGTGGCCGGGTTCATCGTGGTCTCCCACAACTCCGGGTAGTTCATCTCGCCGAGACCCTTGAACCGCTGGATGTCGTCGGGCTTCGCGTTCGGCTTCTTCTGCTGACGCAGGGCGATCAGGCCGTCGCGCTCCCGGTCGGAGTACGCGTACTGCGCGTCATCGCCCTTCTTGTTCCACTTGATCTTGTAGAGCGGAGGGGCCGCGAGGTAGACGTGGCCCAGCTCGACCAACGGGCGCATGAAGCGGAACAGCAGGGTGAGCAGCAGGGTCTGGATGTGCTGACCGTCGACGTCGGCGTCGGCCATCAGCACGATCTTGTGGTACCGCAGCTTCTCGATGTCGAAGTCGTCGTGGATGCCGGTGCCCAGCGCGGTGATCAGCGCCTGGACCTCGTTGTTCTTCAGGACCCGGTCGATCCTGGCCTTCTCCACGTTGAGGATCTTGCCGCGGATCGGCAGGATCGCCTGGGTACGCGGATCCCGCCCCTGCTTGGCCGAACCACCTGCCGAGTCGCCCTCGACGATGAACACCTCGGACTCGCGCGGGTCGGTGGACTGGCAGTCGGCCAGCTTGCCCGGCATCGAGCCGGACTCCAGCAGCGACTTGCGCCGAGCCAGCTTGCGCGCCTGCTGGGCGGCGATCCGGGCGCGGGCCGCCTGGGAGGCCTTGGTGATGATGATCTTCGCCTCGGCCGGGTTGCGGTCCAGCCAGTCGACCAGCCACTCGTTGCAGACCCGCTGGACGAAGCTCTTCACCGGCGTGTTGCCCAGCTTGGTCTTGGTCTGACCCTCGAACTGCGGGTTGGTCAGCTTGACCGAGATGATCGAGGCCAGGCCCTCCCGGATGTCCTCGCCGGAGAGCTTCTCGTCTCCCTTGAGCAGCTTCTTCTCCGCGCCGTACCGGTTGACGACCGAGGTCAACGCGGCCCGGAAGCCCTCCTCGTGGGTGCCGCCCTCGTGCGTGTTGATGTTGTTGGCGAAGGTGTAGACCGACTCGCCGTAGGACTCGTTCCACTGCATGGCGATCTCGACCGCCATGCCCTCCTCCTCGGCACCGAACTCGATCACGGTCTTGTGGATCGGCGTCTTCGAGGCGTTGAGGTGACGGACGAAGTCGGCGATCCCACCGTCGTACTTGAAGGTGACCTCGCGAAGCTTGCCCTCCTCGCCCTCGGCGACCCGCTCGTCGAGCAGGTGGATGGTGAGGCCACGGGTGAGGAAGGCCATCTCCTGGAGCCGGCGGTAGATCGTCTGCAGGTCGAAGTCGACCGTCTCGAAGACGTCCGGGTCCGGCCAGAAGGAGACCGCCGAGCCGGTACGGTCCGTCGGCTCGCCCTTCTCCAGGGCGGTCGGCTTGGAGTGGTGGTACTGCTGTCGCCAGACGAAGCCGTCCTTGTGGATCTCCACCGCCATTTTCGTGGAGAGGGCGTTGACCACGCTGACGCCGACGCCGTGCAGGCCGCCGGAGACGGCGTACGCCTTGCCGTCGAACTTGCCGCCCGCGTGCAGGACGGTCAGCGCCACCTCGACGCCCGGCTTCTTGAGCTTGGGATGCAGGTCGACCGGGAAGCCCCGGCCGTTGTCGGTGACCCGGACGCCGCCGTCGGCGAGCAGCACCACGTCGATGGTGTCGCAGTGGCCGGCCAGCGCCTCGTCCACCGCGTTGTCGACGACCTCCCACACGAGGTGGTGCAGACCGCGTTCGCCGGTCGAACCGATGTACATGCCGGGCCGCTTGCGGACCGCCTCCAGACCTTCGAGGACGGTGATCGACTCGGCGCCGTACTGCTGATTGTCCTGCGCTGCCACCCTCGGCCACTTTCTCGCGACCGGCGCGCCCTCAGGGCACGTCGGTCGCGGGTTCGGCGGACAGACGCGACGTCGGCACGCGGACCGGCACCGGGGACAATTCCGGGGTACGGGTCGAACGCGCCGGTCGCCGCGGTTGCCCGCGGATCGCGATCGGCTCGACCCGAGTCGGACGGATGATCGTGAGCCCGCACCGGACCCGCGACCCGTCACTCCGCACCGGGTCTTCGTCTCACGCCAATCTTACTGTGCGCGGGCGATAGAACCACCACTCGGCACCCCATCGCAGCGGCTCAGATCTCCGTAGCGGCCCGAATCGCGCTGTCCGCGACTCCCCCTACACGCCAGGGCATGCGCAACGGATCTGTCGCGCGACGGCGCTGCCGGGACTCGCCGGGAGAGGTGGGCGGTACCGGTGGGTACGACCCGGGACGGGCGATCCGTGACCCTCCGGTTGCCGCAGCGGCCTTGATCTTTCAACGTTGGAACCGGACGATCGACCCGATCCACTCGCCCGTGCCTTGAGAGGTGACACCAGATGGGGCTGGACAACGTCGCGGTTCAGTGGCCGCGGACCGGCCGCTTCTACGACCCGGTCGCACCGGCCGAGTTCGTCGATTTCGGCGACATCGTCGAGGTCAAGGGGATCTCGGCGCCGACCGCCGCGCTCGCTGAGCTGATCGCGAAGACAGGCACGGTCCGAGCCACCGCGTACACAGAGGTGGTGGATCTGATCCTCGGACTCGACGGTGTGCTCTACGCCACAGACGCCGCGGCCGAGGACGAGGATCCGGTGATCGATCCGGACGGCTGCGGCTGGATCGCCGGCGGCATCGAACGCTTCGTCGCCGCACACCGGCCGCACGGTGAGGCGGTCACCTTCGAGTCGGTGGGTACCGTGCTGCGTTCGCTGCTGGCTGACGGACGCCTGGCCGAGCAGCAGCTCCGGTGGCTGGACAGCCGGCTGGACGCGCTGCGCGACGACAGCGGCGCCGCCCCGCAGTGGACCTTCACCTGCGCGGAGCTGAGCGTGCTGGCCGCCTTCTACCGGCGGTGCGCCGACAACGGGTTCGCCGTCTACGCGGAGTCGGCGGCACCCCGCCGCGCGGCTCAGACCTAGCCCGCCACGGCGACGGACGTCGCGGCCCGGCCAGCGGGCCGCGACCGGTCAGCCGTAGGTGTCGCGCGGGCCCCGGCCGCGTACCCGGCGTGGACCACGTGACCAGGACGGGGCAGCCGGGCCGTGGATGTGCAGTTTGCGGACCACGTTGTGGCCCACCTCGCGGGCGATCTGCTGCAACAGCGAACCGGCGAGCAGGCGTAGCTGGGTCGCCCAGGCGGTGGACCGCGCCTCGACGGTCAGTTCGCCGTTTTCCAGCTTGACCGGTCGGCTGTGCTGGGCGACCTCCGAGCCGACCACCCGTTCCCAGGCGCCGAACACGGTGGCCTCGGCGGCTGGCTGCTGCCAACCACGGGCCTTCACCAGCCGGTTGAGCACCGCGCCGAGGGGTTGCGGGTCGCGGGGGTCCGGCCCGGGGCCGGAGTAGCCGCGCAACCGGCGCTCGCCGTCGCCTCCGCCGGTCGCGGTGCGGCGGCGGGGACGACCGGCGGCTTCCCGCCGCGCCTTCGCCGCGTCCAGCACCGCGCGTGCCAGCTGCGGGCCGGAGACGTCGTCCGGAACGCTGTCGCCGGACACCGCCGGCACCGCTGCGGCGGCCGACTCCGCCGGGTGTCCGGTGGACCGGTCGGCTCGGCCGCCGTCGCCGGTGCCGCTCCCGGCGGCGGTACGCACACCGCGCCCCCGGGGAAGGTCACGCGACTGGCCCGGGGGCGTGCTGTCCGGGTTCGGCTGTGGTGGCTCAGTCGACACGACGCACCGTCCCCTCCGTCACCTCGTACCGGGTGCCACGCAGGGTGACCGGCACGTCGTCGGCGACCGCACAGGTCACCAGGAGTTGACTGGCCCCGCCCACCAGCTCGGCGAGCCGGTCCCGGCGGCCGGCGTCCAGTTCGGCGAAGACGTCGTCGAGCACCAGGACCGGTTCGATGCCGTCGTTGCGCAGCAGGTCGTAGCCGGCCAGCCGGAGCGCGAGTGCGTACGACCACGATTCGCCGTGGCTGGCGTAGCCCTTGGCGGGCAGTGGGCCGAGGGTGAGGGTCAACTCGTCGCGGTGCGGGCCGACCAGGGTGGTGCCGCGTTCGATCTCGGCGGAGCGGGACTCCGCCAGTGCGGTGGTGAGCGCTGCGGCGAGGGCTTCGCGGTCGGTGGTGGGCTCGGGCAGGTCCACCGACGGCCGGTAGGCGATCCCTGCCGCGCCACGGCCCGCTGCCACCGCGTCGTACGCCTTGGTCACGTGCGGCGCCAGGGCGGCGACGAGTTCCAGCCGCCCGGCGAGCAGTTCGGCACCGTGCTGGGCCAGGTGGGTGTCCCAGACGGCGAGGGTGGACAGGTCCCCGCCCCGGGATCCGCCGGTCTTGCGGGCCAGGTAGGCGGTGCGGAGCAGGGCGTTGCGTTGCTTGACCACCCGCTCGTAGTCGGCGCGTACCCCGGCGTAGCGGGGTTGCCGCAGCACCAACAGGTCGTCGAGATAGCGGCGGCGTTCGGCGGGGTCGCCCCGGACCAGTTCGAGGTCCTCCGGGGCGAAGAGCACCAACCGCAGCGCGCCCAGCACGTCCCGCGCCCGGCGGGCCGGGGACCGGCCGAGGCGCGCCCGGTTGGCCTTGCCGGGGACGATCTCCAGCTCGACCAGAAGTTCCCGGCCGTCGTGCACCACCGCGCAGCGGATCACCGCGGCGGTGGCCCCCATCCGCACCAGTGGGGCGTCGGTGGCGACCCGGTGGGAGTCGAGGGTCGCGACGTAGCCGAGCGCTTCGACCAGGTTGGTCTTGCCGACGCCGTTGGCACCGATCAGGACGTTCGGACCCGGTTCGAGGTCGATGCCGATCCGCTCGTAGGAGCGGAAGTCGACCAGTTCGAGCCGGCGTACGTACACGGGGTCGCGGTGCCGCTCAGGGCTTGCGTACGGCGTGTCCGCCGAACTGCTGTCGGAGTGCGGAGACGGCCTTGAGCGCCGGGGAGTCGTCCTGCCGGGAGGAGAACCGGGCGAACAGCGCGGCGGTGATGACGTTGAGCGGCACGGCGAGACGGACCGCTTCGTCCACCGTCCAGCGCCCCTCACCGGTGTCCTCGGTGTAGTCGCTGAGCTGGGTCAGCTCGGGGTCTTCGTCGAGCGCCCGGTCGAGCAGGTCCAGCAGCCAGGAGCGGACCACGGTGCCCTCCCGCCAGGACTTGATCACGCCCGGCACGTTGGTCACCAGTTCGGAGGCGGCCATCAGCTCGTAGCCCTCGGCGTAGGCGTGCATCAGGCCGTACTCGATGCCGTTGTGCACCATCTTGGCGTAGTGACCGGCACCGACGGGGCCGGCGTGCACGAAGCCGTAATCGCCCTCGGGCTTGAGCGCGTCGAAGATCGGCATGAGCCGGTCGACGTGTTCCTGCGCGCCGCCGACCATCAGGCCGTAGCCGTTCTGTCGGCCCCACACCCCGCCGGAGACACCCACGTCGACGTAGCCGATGCCGCGTTCGTGCAGCCGCTCCGCCCGTGGGGCGTCCTCGCTGAACCGCGAGTTGCCGCCGTCGATGATGAGGTCGCCCGCGGAGAGCACGGCGGCCAACTCGTCGATGGTGGCGTCGGTGACGGTGGCGGGCACCATCACCCACACCGCCCGGGGTGCGTCCAGCTTCTCGGCCAGCTCAGCCATGCTGGCGACGTCGCTGCGCTCCAGGTTGTGGTCCAGACCGACCACCTCGTGACCGGCGGCGCGCAACCGTTCGCGCATGTTGCCGCCCATCCGGCCGAGTCCTACCAGGCCGAGCTGCATCTCTGGTGACCTTTCGTGGGTACGGCTGTGCGCTGCCGACTCAGCGGGACACGCGGATCGGCATGATGAGGTACCGGTACCCACCAATGAGCTCGCCATCCTCGCCGGCGGGGGAAATAACCGCCGGTTTGAAGGCGTCGACGAAGTGCAGGACGGCGAACTGGGTGCCGAGGTTGGCCAGCCCGTCGATGAGGTACTGCGGGTTGAACCCGATGGTCAGCGGCTCGCCGGTGAAGGTGGCCTCCATGGCCTCGCTGGCCCGGGCCTCCTCGGTCCCGCCGGCCTCCACCACCAACCCGTCGGCGCTGAAGCTCAGCAGCACGGGCGTGGCGCGCTCGGCGACCAGGGCGACCCGCTTGACCACCTCGATGAGGGTGCTGACCGGCACCTGCGCCTCGGCGTTGTGGCTGGCCGGGAAGAGCGAACGGACCGGCGGGTAGTTGGCGCCGTCGAGCAGGCGGCTGGTGGTGCGTCGGGTGCCACCGGAGAAGCCGATCATGCCCTCGCCGGCGGCGCCCTGGGACAGCGCCAGCACGACCTGGCCGCCGAGCGGGCCCAGGGTCTTGGCGGTGTCGTTGAGCGTCCGGGCGGGGACCAGCGCGTTCAGGCTGATCTCCGGGTCGTCGGGGTTCCACTCCATCTCGCGCAGGGCCAACCGGTACCGGTCGGTGGCGAGCATGGCCAGGTTGCCGCCGGAGAGTTCGATGCGTACCCCGGTCATCATCGGCAGCGTCTCGTCGCGGCTGGCCGCGACCGCCACCTGTGCCACCGCTGCGGCGAACGCAGCCGCGTCGACCGTGCCGGCGCTGGCCGGCATCTCGGGCAGGGTGGGGTAGTCCTCCACCGGCATGGTGGGCAGGGTGAACCGGGCGCTGCCGCAGACCAGTTCGAGATGCGCCCCCACTGCGGCGATGTCGACGGGCTTGGCGGGCAACGCCTTGGTGATCTCGGCGAGCAGCCGCCCGGAGACCAGCGCGGCGCCGTCGGCGTCGCCCTGCACCTCCACGGTGACCTGGCTGCTGACCTCGTAGTCGAAGCCGGACACCTGCAGGCTGCCGTCGGTGACGCGCAACAGCACCCCGGCCAACACCGGTACGGACGGCCGGTTGGGCAGGCTCTTCGCGGTCCAGGCCACGGCCTCGGCGAGCGCGTCGCGCTCCACTCGGAACTTCATCAATGCCTCCGCGTCGACGTCGACGTCGTCAACTCTCTCATGCCGGACGCTGCCCACCGACCCGCCTGGCGTGGGGGTACCCATCGCACCTTAGGGCGCGAGCGTATCGGCTGTGTGCCCGACCCCGTGGATCGCGTCGCTGCTGACGGGTCTGTCCCGGCAGCTGTCGACCAATCCACAGGAAGTCCAACGGTGATGATTGGTTTTTGTTCTTTCAGAAGAGATAACTCATCGTCTTCATCGCACCTGTGCAAACTGTGGAGAACCAGAGTATGGGCAGGTCAGACCGGTTATCCACCGGTGGGTTCGCTGTGGATGAGCTGGGGTAAAACCCCGTCGCCGATCCACAGGCGGTTCTCGTGCACACGGTTGTCCACCGTCGTCCACCGGTTGTCCACCGGATATCCACCGACTTTCTCCCCAGACCTGTGGATTACCGAGGGCCGTTCGTCCGCCGTCATCCCCAGAACCTTCAACAGCTTTCCCACAGGCCACCTCCGATCGGTGGACAACGTCGATGGTTGTCCCCAGGCGTCCACAGCGGTCCACAGCGTTGTCCCCAGGGTTTCTCCACAGCCTGTGGGTAACCGGGTGTTGACGCAAGGTGTTCATCCACCGTCGGTGGACAAGGAGCTGTGGACAACGAGTGGAGGGCGTTGTGGACACGCCTTCGATGGTGTGGCCTAAACCTCGTTGAGAGTCAACCAACGGGTACGCGAAAAGGGCCCCACCGTGACCGGTCGGACCCTCGTCGTGATCGTGCGTCAGGTGTTCTGCTTGATCCGGTTGGTCAGCTCGGCGATCTGGTTGTAGAGGGAGCGCCGTTCGGCCATCTGTTGGCGGATCTTGCGGTCGGCGTGCATCACGGTGGTGTGGTCCCGCCCACCGAAGGCCTGGCCGATCCGGGGCAGCGACAGGTCGGTCAGCTCACGACACAGGTACATGGCGACCTGGCGGGCGTTCACGAGCACCCGGGAGCGGGAGTGCCCCCGCAGGTCCTCCAGACTCACCCCGAAGTAGTCGGCGGTGGAGACCATGATCTGGTCTGCGGTGATCTCCGGGCCGGCGCCGTCGGGGATGAAGTCCCGCAGCACCTCCTCGGCCAGCGACAGCTCCACGTTCGAGCGGGTCAGGCTGGCAAACGCGGTGACCCGGATCAGCGCCCCCTCCAGCTCCCGGATCGAGTTCGACACCCGGGAGGCGATGAACTCCAGCACGTCCGGCGGCGCGAAGAGCCGTTCCTGCGCCGCCTTCTTCTGCAGGATGGCGATCCGCGTCTCCAGGTCCGGTGGCTGGATGTCGGCGAGCAGGCCCCACTCGAACCGAGTTCGCAGCCGGTCCTCCAGGGTGGCCAGCTGCTTCGGCGAGCGGTCGGAGGTGATCACGATCTGCTTGTTGGCGTTGTGCAGCGTGTTGAAGGTGTGGAAGAACTCCTCCTGGGTCCGCTCGCGGTTCTCCAGGAACTGGATGTCGTCGATCAGCAGGATGTCGACGTCGCGGTAGCGGCGCTGGAAGGCACTGGTCTTGTCGTCCCGCAGCGAGTTGATGAAGTCGTTGGTGAACTCCTCGGTCGAGACGTACCGGACCGAGCGGGCGTTGCCCAACGTGGTGGCGTAGTGGCCGATGGCGTGCAGCAGATGGGTCTTGCCCAGTCCGGAGCTGCCGTAGATGAACAGCGGGTTGTACGCCTTAGCCGGAGACTCGGCCACCGCCACCGACGCGGCGTGCGCGAACCGGTTGGACGAGCCGATGACGAACGTCTCGAACATGTACTTCGGGTTGAGCCGGTTGCCGCCGCTGTCCGCGCCGGTCGGTAGCCGCCGGTCGTCCCGACCGACCGGCCGCTGATCCGGGCCGCTGCGACCGGGTCCACTGTCGGTGACCCCGTCGGTCGGCATCGCGCGGATCACATGCTGGTCGCGGGGGGAGATGCCCGGATCGTCGCCGTAGCGGGACGCGAAGCCGCGTGGGCCGGTCGGCGGAGGGGGCAGGTGGCCGGTCTGATCGGTGAAGTCGGACCGCTCCTGTGGTCGTCGTCCCGGGCTCTCCGTCGGCCGGACGGGCTCGCCGAATCCGGCGCCGAAGAGAGTGTCCTGGCCGTCGGGGGCAGCGGGGCCGGTACGCGGGCCGTTCTCGCCGGACGGCTCGTCCGGCGGCGATCGGTCGAAACGTCCCGGATGCGGCTGCTCGGGAATCAGTGGGAGCTGCCGTCCACCCTCGGGTCCGGAACCGCCGCCGTCGACCTCGCCGGATCCATGGTCCACCGAGTCCGACTCCGGGGTGCTGCGGTAGACGGTGCCGGTGCTCCGCCCGTCCTCGGGAACCCGGACGGTGACGGCGACCTGGATCGGCCGGCCGAGTCGGCGGGTGAGCGCCTCGGTTATGGCCGGTCGTAGCCGGGACTCGATCACGTCCCGGGTGAAGGCGTCCGGCACGGAGAGCAGGACGGTGTCCTCGACGATCGCCCGGAGCCGGGTCAGCCGCAGGTACGCCCGCTGCTGCGCGGAAATGATCTCGTCGGCGAGTTCGTCGGTCGTCGCCGTCCACACCGCGGCAAGGTCGGTCGTACCGGCCACCGTCGTGCCACCCCCTCGCCTCTGCTCCCGGACGCCGCCGTCTCCCGGTGGCCCGTACCGGCGGGCGAGATGACGCCACCCACCCGCCGCCGCACCGGTCGTTCTCCACAAGTTATCCACAGCCTGTGTACCGACCGATTGTGGCCGCCCGCCGGGCGCGGGTCGGACCTGCCCCCTGCCGTGGCCGGGCACTGGAGCGGGGTTCACCGTGCCGAACGATTCACTACCGTGTCCGGTCTTGCCTGCCGGCGACATCGGCGCAACTCCGACGCTGACCGCAATCGGGCACGGTAACAGCGTTGTCGTCGCGTCTTCAACCGCCGACGCACCTCGCTCCTGTCGGCATCCGTGAAAAGCACCGCATCGGTCGCCCTCCGCCGCAGCTCACCACCGTAGGCGGTCGGTTTGACGGTGATTGCCCCCCGACTTAGGCTGGAGCGGCTGCTCTCACGCCCTCTGCTAGGGTGATGGGTGCTCGCTGCCTGCGGTCGCTCAGCGCGGAACTGAGGTAACGCACCGTCGGGCAGCACCGATCAGGGCCACCGCCACGGCGGCCCGGACCACCACGACCCGGCGATCCACTCGGCCGGGCGTTCGACAACGGAGAGCCTGACGTGAGCAAGCGCACCTACCAGCCGAACAACCGCCGGCGCGCGAAGACCCACGGCTTCCGGCTGCGCATGCGCACCCGGGCCGGCCGCGCCATCATCTCGACCCGTCGCGCCAAGGGCCGCGCCCGCCTGTCGGCCTGAGGCCGAGCAGGTCCGCTCCGGAGGACGTGGCTCGTGCTCGCGGCCGCTCACCGACTGCGGCGCAGCAGCGACTTCGCCGCAGCGGTTCGTGGTGGCCGTCGAGCCGGACGTGGCGCACTGGTCGTCCATCTGACCGTGCCGGCCACAGCCGGATCCGACAACGCAGCGCCGAAACCGGCGCGGGACGGTGTGGAGACAGAATCCCCGCCGGTTTCCCGCGCCGGTTTCGTGGTTTCCAAGGCGGTCGGGCCAGCGGTGGTGCGAAACCGGGTCCGCCGTCGGCTGCGGCATCTGACCCGGGAACGCCTCGCCGACCTGCCGGCTGGCAGCACCCTCGTCGTACGCGCCCTGCCGGCTGCGGCCGAGGCCACGTACCAACGGCTCGGCGCCGACCTGGATGCGGCGCTCGCCGCCGCCCGGTCCGGCCGAGGAGGGCGGCGGTCCCGATGAGCACAGAGCAGAGGGCGCCGCGCCCGGCTACCTCGGGTGCCCGGGTGCTGACCCTCCCCATCATCGCGTACCGTCGGTGGATAAGTCCGGCGTTGCCGGCCCGCTGTCGGTTCTACCCGTCGTGCAGCGCCTACGCCCTGGAGGCGGTGTCCCGCCATGGCGCGCTCCGGGGAGCCGGTCTGACGGTCCGGCGACTGTCGCGCTGCCACCCATTCCATCCTGGTGGATACGACCCGGTCCCGGAGCCGGGCGGCCGCCGACCTGCCGACGTGACTGGAGCCTGAGAATTGAGTCTCGACTGGATCTACTACGCGATCTCGTGGATCCTGCTGGCCTGGCATTCGGCCTGGGACGCCATCGGCATTCCGGACACGGCGGTCCTCGGCACCAACTGGGCCTGGATCCTGGCCATCGTCTTCCTGGTGGTCACGGTCCGGGTCATCCTGTTCCCGGTCTTCGTCAAGCAGATCAAGTCGCAGCGGGCGATGCAGGCGCTCCAGCCGCAGGTGAAAGCCCTTCAGGAGAAGCACAAGGGTGACCGGGAGACGCTCCAGAAGGAGATGATGGAGCTCTATCGGAAGGAAAAGGCCAACCCGCTCATGGGCTGCCTTCCGATGTTCCTCCAGATCCCGGTCTTCCTCGGCCTCTTCCACGTCCTGCGTCGCCTGAACCCGGACCCGACGAAGACCAACAAGGACATCTACGGCTGGACCGTCGAGCAGTTCAACAGCGCCTCTGACGCGACGTTGTTCACCGCCCCGATCGCCAGCAAGTTCGGCTCGACCGCGGAGGAACTGGCGCAGCTCGGCGCCAACGGCACCGTCGTGAAGATCATGGCCGGTGTCCTGGTGCTGGTGATGATGGGTACCACCTACCTCACCAGCCGCCAGATGATCCTCAAGACCGGTTGGTCGGAGGACCCGCAGCAGCGCATGATCCAGCGGCTGATGCTCTACGGCATCCCGCTGTCCCTGCTGATCTCCGGTGCCATCTTCCCGATCGGTGTGATCATCTACTGGGTCACCAACAACCTGTTCACCCTCGGGCAGCAGCAGTGGGTGCTGCGCAAGTTCCCGCCGCCGGTGACCGCGACCAGTGGAAAGTCGGGCACCTCCGCGCGTAACGGGGCGCAGCCGAAGACCGGTGGGCTCTTCGGTCGGGGCAAGCCCGCTGCCGCGCCGCCGCCTGCGGCCGCGCCGAAGGTCGCCGGCCCGAAGCCGGGTGCCAAGCCGGTCAACCCGAAGAAGGGCCGCCCCGCCAAGCGGCAGGGCTGAATCGTCCGGGCCGCCGCCGGTTTCCCGGCGGCGGCCCGTTGCGCGCCGTGCCGCCGCCGAGAGGCAGGCGCCGGAGCGGGAAGCGCCACGCGTGCGGTGGCGGACGGGCGAGACTGCCCTACAGACGTGCCCGTGGGCACCGGCTACGTCCGGCCGGCCGCGGGAAACCAGCGGACCCGAGGTCCAGCCGAGCGAGTACGGAGATGACACCGTGACCGACACCAGCATCCCCCGCGCCGAACAGCCGTTGGACGACGAGGAGCCGACCGCGGCGGCTCCGGCCGTGGACGAGCCGGAGGAGTCCGAGGCCGAGGCGGCGCCGAGCAAGGTTGCCGGCGAGAACGACCTGTTCCGGCAGAGCGAGATCGCGGCCGACTACGTGGAAGGGCTGCTCGACATCCTCGACTACGACGGCGACATCGACGAACTGGTGTCGGGTGGCCGGCCGGTGGTCGAGGTCGTCGGCGGGCGTCTCCAGAACCTCGTCGGCCAGCGTGGTGCCACCCTCGAAGCACTTCAGGAACTCGCCCGGCTGGCGGTGTTCCGGCAGACCGGTTCGCCGAGCCGTCTCCTGCTCGACGTGGGGGGATACCGGGCCAACCGGCGCAAGGAACTGGCGGCGGTGGCCCGCAACGCCGTGGAGAAGGTCAAGGAGCACGGCGAGCCGGTGCGGCTGGAGCCGATGTCCGCCTTCGAGCGTAAGTGCGTCCACGACGTGGTCAACGCGATCGACGGAGTGGAGAGCGAGTCCGAGGGCGTCGAGCCCAACCGCCGCATCGTCGTCCGTCCCGTGGACTGACGGGTGACTCCAGACGACGCCAGCGGCGTGGCCGCGTCCGGCCCGGGTGGTACGCCACCCGGGCCGCCGGCTGTTCCGCCTCAGCCCGGCGTGGCGGTGCTGCCGCCCACCCTGGCCGAGGCAGCTCGTCGCCTCTTCGGTGAGCGCCTCGACCTCGCGGCCGCCTACGCCGAACTACTCGCCACCGACGGGGTGGTACGCGGGCTGATCGGCCCCCGCGAGGCACCCCGGATCTGGGACCGCCACCTGTTGAACTGCGCGGCGGTGGCCGAACTGATCCCGCCGGGCGCTTCCGTGCTGGATGTGGGATCAGGTGCCGGGCTTCCCGGTCTGGTACTGGCCATCGCCCGGCCCGATCTGTCGGTGACGCTCATCGAGCCGTTGGCCCGCCGGACTCTCTTCCTGGAGGAGACGGTGGAGGCGCTCGGGCTGACCGACTCCGTACGCGTGTTGCGCGGCAGAGCCGAAGAGGTGGCGGTGGGGCCGGATGCCGTGGCCGGTGACGTGGTCACCGCCCGGGCGGTGGCACCGCTGGACCGACTCTCCGGCTGGTGTCTGCCCCTGGCCGTGCCCGGCGGTCGACTGCTCGCCCTGAAGGGTGCGTCGGCGGCGGACGAGATCACCGAGCACGCCGAGGCGGTGCGTCGTCTCGGCGGCGGCACCCCGGTGCTGCACCGGTGTGGTGAAGGGATAGTGGAGCCGGCGACCATCGTGGTCGAGATCGTCCGGGAGCGGGTCGTCGGCCCGAGATCCGGTACGCCGTCGAAGAAGTCACGGTCGCGGCGGCGGTGAGTCGGGGCGTACGCCCGGGGGTGTGAAAGCCGGTCGGCCCGGCCTGGCTACCTGGGCTTCCCGGGAGTACGGAAGGCCCCGCGCGTGAGGTCGGGACGATGGTCCACGCGTGATGCGGTCGGCAGGTTACGAACCCGACATGGACCGGCCGCGCCCATCCGCCGTAGGCTGACCGCGCGTCGATAGTGTGGAGCGGGCGGCGATGGATATCCCTCCGGGGCCCGGCCGCTCCCGCCGGGCGGTACCTCTGCGAAGCACGCGAGTGGCCCGGTTGACGGGTGCGGACCGACCATCCGAAGTGGGCAGGGATGACAGGTGCATGACGACGGCAGGTACGACGATCCGCGCGTGACCGGGTCTGCTGGTGACCCTGTTTCACGTGAAACCGAATATCCGAACTGGCGGCCCTCCGAGGTGTCGCAGAGCCCACCGGAACCCGGTCGGAACGCGCCGACGTCGGGTGTCCCGTGGCCGGCGACCGGGGAGGGGCGGGATGGCGCGGACGCGAGCGGCCGTCCGGCCAACGTGTCCCCGGACGCGCGGGTGATTCCTCTCCGCCGGAACCCGTCGGCCTCCGCTCGGTTCGAAGTGGCGGCGACACACCCACCGACCGTCGAGGTGGTGCCGGATCCTCGGCCGGCTCCCGACCCGCCCGTAACTGCGGCCGTGTCCCACGCGCAAGCAGCACCCGAGGCCGCGTACGTTTCACGTGAAACCCCGACGCGCGAAGAGGATGACCCACCGTTGGCTATGGAGGCGATGCGCGCCGTGCAGATCCTGAACCCCAGTGGCGAGGTGACCATGCCTCGGCCCGACCGGACCCGGGTCATGTGCGTCGCGAACCAGAAGGGCGGCGTGGGCAAGACCACGACCACGGTCAACCTCGCGGTGGCGTTGGCCCTGCACGGCAACCGGGTACTGGTGGTCGACCTCGACCCGCAGGGCAACGCCTCGACCGGGCTGAACGTGCCCCACCACACCGGCGTACCGGACGTCTACGACTGCCTGATCAACAGCGTGCCGCTGGAGGACGTGACCCAGGCGGTCGAGGGCATCCCGAACCTCTGGTGTGTGCCCGCCACCATCGACCTCGCCGGTGCCGAGATCGAGTTGGTCTCCGTGGTGGCCCGCGAGTCCCGTCTGGACCGGGCTATCAACGCCTACCCTGGGCACTTCGACTACGTCTTCATCGACTGCCCGCCCTCGCTCGGTCTGTTGACCGTCAACGCGCTGGTGGCCGCGCAGGAGGTGCTCATTCCCATCCAGTGCGAGTACTACGCGCTGGAAGGGCTGAACCAGCTCATCAACAACATCAACCTGGTCCGTCAGCACCTCAACCCGCAGCTTGAGGTCTCCACGATCCTGCTCACCATGTACGACCGTCGTACCCGCCTCGCGGACGCGGTCGAGCAGGACGTCCGGAACCACTTCGGGGACAAGGTGCTCCAGGCGGTGATCCCGCGTAACGTGCGGGTCTCCGAGGCGCCCAGCTATGGCCAGTCGGTGATGACCTACGATCCCGGTTCACGGGGGGCGACGAGCTACTTCGAGGCCGCGCAGGAGATCGCCGAGCGGGGCATCAAGGAGCCGGTGAGTCGGCATGCGTAGTGCGGACGAGGCGCTGGGAGGCGTGGCATGAAGAACCGTCCACGGGGTGGTCTGGGACGGGGCCTGGGGGCGCTTATCCCGACCGGGCCGGCACCGGGCACTGCCGCTGGTGTCGACACGCCCACCCCAGGAGCGCCGACTGTCGCGGCACCCGCTGCGGCACCGGCTCCGGCGCTGACGATCGAGCCCGAGTCGACGCTCAGCCCGGTGCCGGGCGCGCGCTTCGCGGAGATCCCCGTCGACTCGATCGTGCCCAACCCGAAGCAGCCGCGTCAGGTCTTCGACGAGGAGGCACTGGAGGAGCTGAAGACCTCCATCCAGGAGGTCGGCTTCCTCCAGCCGATCGTGGTCCGGCAACTCGACGGCGAGAAGTTCGAACTCGTCATGGGCGAGCGGCGGTGGCGAGCCGCCCAGGCGGTCGGGCGGGAGACCATCCCGGCGATCGTGCGGGACACCCGCGACGACGCCATGCTGCGGGACGCGCTGCTGGAGAACATCCACCGGGCGAACCTCAACCCGTTGGAAGAGGCGGCTGCCTACCAGCAACTGCTGGAGGAGTTCGGGGCCACCCACGAGGAACTCGCCCGGCGCATCGGTCGCAGCCGCCCACAGATCTCGAACACCATCCGACTGATGAATCTGCCGGCACCGGTACAGCGACGCGTCGCTGCCGGGGTGCTCTCCGCCGGACATGCCCGAGCACTGCTGAGCCTGGAGGATCCTGAGACCCAGGAGCAGTTGGCGTTGCGGATCGTCGCCGAAGGTCTGTCGGTCCGGGCGACCGAGGAGATCGTGGCGCTGGCCCTCAGCGACGGCCCGGGCAAGAAGGAGACGGCGAAGCGCCGACCCAAGCCGCATGCCCCGGCGTTGAACGATCTGGCCGACCGTCTCTCCGACCGGTTCGACACTCGCGTGAAGGTCGACATCGGGCGGAGCAAGGGAAAGATCACGATCGAGTTCGCGACCGTCGACGACCTGGAGCGGATCGTCGGCATCATCGGAGTGGAACGCGAAGAACCGACAGACTGAACCGCGCACGACAGGGCCGCCTCGCCGACTGCGACGAGGCGGCCCTGTCGTTTGTGTGGGCCGGCCCGCGCCGCCAGTTCCGTGGTCGGATCACGGGTGGGTGTTTCACGTGAAACGACGGGGGTGGTCGAGGCTGCGTTATCCACACCGGTTGTCCACAGGGTCGCGGTGTTTCACGTGAAACGTTGGCCGAAACCCCTTGTCGAGCCGGGATCAGAGCGCGAAACAACCAACTCGCGAGCCTGTGGATAACTCTGGGGAGAACGCCTTCGTCGCTCCCTGGCTCGGCATCCGAGCCCTCCGGAGAGCCGAAGCCGTTTCGGGTAGGGACAGTGGTCCCGGACTCGGTTAGGGTCAGCGTCGTGCAAGACACCCCTCCCTCGATTCCGGACTTCACCCAGTGGCCGTCCTTCCCCTTCGAAGGCGACCTCCGGGTCAAGCAACTCGACGACCCGGTTCCTGTCGAGCCGCCCCGCAAGGGCGAGGCTCACCGAGAGTGCACCGCCTGCCTGGCCCCCGACGAGGCGTATATCTGGGTCGGGGAACGCTGGCGGGTTCGGGCGATGGACCGGCCGACCGGACTGCCCATGGTGCTGATCCTGGAGTCACGGTCACACCTCGACCTCGGGGACCTGCCAAACCTGCTCGCGGCCGAGTTGGGCGTGATGACGGTACGCCTTGAGCGAGCCATCCGTTCGCTGGACGGGGTGGCCCGGGTGCACGTCAACCGCTGGGGCGACGGCTCCGCTCATCTCCACATGTGGTTCCTTGCCCGGCCGTACGGTCGGCTCCAGCTCCGTGGGACCTTCCTGTCGCTCTGGGACTCGATCCTGCCGCCGATCTCGGAGGACAAGTGGCGGGAGAACCTGGCTCTGGTCGCGGCCTGGCTGGCCGAGTTCGGCGGGCGGCCGCTCGCCGAACCACCTCGCATCCAGTGGCAGGCGCCGTCCAGCTTGGCCGCGCAAGCGGCCGCGCCGACCGACGAGACGTCGAGCGAGAGCGGCTCGCTCCTGGACGCCATCGGCGAGACGGCCGCGCCGCCGGACGCGCCCGGAGCCACGGTCGGTGCGGAGCGGTCAGCCGATCCGGTCGCCGATGCGGCAGCGGAGCAAGGTGACGCAGCGCCGCAAGGCGGAACGGAGGCTGACCCGGACGGAGCTCGCCAGGAGCAGACCGAGCAGTCGGCTCCCAACACGACCGGCCCGCCGGCTGAGATCGGCGGCGGCGCTCAGGCTGAAATCGCGAGCCCGGCCACCGCCGCCACCGGAACGGCTGAAATCACCGAGCCGACCGAAAGCACCGGAGTTGCCGACCCTGCCGAGGCGGCTGAACCCACCGACGGCGCAGAGTCCACCGACGCCGCCGAAACCAGTGGAGCCGCTGGACGCGCCGACGCCGAAACCAACGGCCCGAAGGCCGACATGGTGGAGGCGCAGCAGCCAGCCCCGGATGCGGACGGACCGCGCCCGACTAACTGAGCGATCCAGGCGGGCGGTGCGCGGGGATCAGCGCGCCGCGGCGCGGGCGACCAGGTTGCCGATCACGCGGCCGAAGTCGAGACCGGCCGCCTGGACCGCGAGCGGCAACAGCGACGTCTCGGTCATGCCCGGCGAGACGTTGACCTCAAGGACGTGTGGCTGCCCGGCCGAGTCGACGATCAGGTCGACTCGGCTGAGGTCACGCAGGCCGAGAGCGGTATGGGCGGACAGGGCGACCTGGGCCACCGATTCGGCGACCGACGGCTCCAGACGGGCCGGGGTGTGCCAGGTGGTCCGGCCGGCGGTGTAGCGGGCCGCGTAGTCGTACACCCCGTTGCGGGGCACGATCTCCACGGCCGGGAGTGCCTGCGGGCCGTCGCCGAGGTCGACGACGGATACCGCCACGTCCATGCCGGAGACGTACCGTTCGACGAGCGCCGTCGAGTCGTACGCGAAACAACCCACCATGGCGGCCGGCAGCGATGCCGCGTCCCGGACCACGGCGGCGCCCAGGCCGGAACCGCCCTGGGCGGGCTTCACCATGAGCGGCAGCCCCAACCGGTCGACGATGCGGTCCAGCACGGCCACCGCGCCGAGTTCGCTGAACCGGTCGTGGGGGAGAGCCACCCAGTCCGGAGTGGCGATGCCGGCCTCCCGCAGTACGGCCTTCGCCGACGGCTTGTCCCAGGCGAGGCGGGACGCGCGAGCATCGCATCCGACGTACGGGACGCCGCAGAGGTCCAGGACGCCACGCAGGGACCCGTCCTCGCCGGTGGCACCGTGCAGGGCGATCACCACGGCGTCGGGTGGGTCCGCGCTCAGGGCCGGCAGCAGGGCGACATCGGCGTCGCGCAGCTCGGCCTGCATTCCGACGGCGCGCAGCGCGTCGAGTACCCGGCGCCCCGAGCGCAGCGACACGTCACGCTCGTACGACAGGCCACCGGCGAGCACGAGCACATGGAGATCGGTGGTCTCGGGGCCCGACACGGCGGGTTCTTCGGCAGCGGTGACACCCATGCCGGGCATCATGCCAAGTCGGGTCCGGGCGCGTCCCAACCGGCCCGGCCCCGCCGGGTGCTCGAATCGCTGACCGCGCCGAACACCCGGCGCATGGCGATGTCCTGCTCCATCACGCTGGCCAACCGGCGGACGCCCTCACGGATGCGCTCCGGCGACGGGAAGGAGAAGTTGAGCCGGATGTGGCCGTTGCCGCTGCCGTCGGCGTAGAAGCCGGTTCCGGGCACGTACGCGACCCGCGCGGCGATGGCCCGAGGCATCATCGCCTTCGAGTCCAACCCCTCCGGCAGCGTGGCCCAGACGAACAGCCCGCCTCCCGGCTCGGTCCACCGGGTGCCGACGGGCATCAGGTCCTCCAGCGCGGTGAGCATCGCGTCGCGCCGCTCCCGGTAGACCTCCCGGTAGACCTTCAGCTGCTCACGCCAGGGCATGGTGCCGAGGTAGGTGCTGACCGCGGCCTGCGCGTACGCGCTGGGACAGAGGATCTGCGCCTCGCTGGCGATCACCAGCTTGTCGCGTACCGCGTGCGGCGCGAGGATCCACCCGACCCGCAGCCCGGGAGCGAACGTCTTGGAGAACGTGCTGAGGTAGAAGACGCCGTCCCGGCGTCGCGCGCGCAACGGCGCGGGCGCCTCACCCTCGAAGCTCAACTGGCCGTACGGGTCGTCCTCGACCACCAGCAGCCCGGCGCGCTCGCAGATGTCGAGAACCTGCTCACGTCGTTGCTCGGTCAGCGTCACGCCGGTCGGGTTCTGGAAGGTGGGGATGGTGTAGAGGAACTTGACCCGGCGGCCCGCCCGGGCCTGCTCCGTGATGGCGAGTTCCAGCGCCTCCGGGATCAGCCCCTCGTCGTCCATCGCCACGTGTACCACCTGCGCCTGGGCGGCCTGGAACACTCCGAGTGCGCCGACGTAGGTCGGCCCCTCGGCGAGCACCACGTCGCCCGGGTCCAGGAAGAGCCGGGCGACCAGGTCGAGCGCCTGCTGCCCGCCCACGGTCACCACCACGTCCTCCGGCGAGGCACCGCAGGCGGCGTCGATGCCGGAGAGGGCCATCACCTCGCAGATCCGCTCCCGCAGCTCCAGGGTGCCCTGGCCGATGCCGTACTGAAGGGTGGTGCTGCCGTGCTCGGCACCGAGCCGGCCGAGCATCTCGCCGACGGCGTCCAGTGGCAGCGCGGCGATGTAGGGCGCCCCACCGGCGAGCGAGACGACCTCCGGTCGGCTGGCCACCGCGAACAGGGCCCTGATCTCGGACGCGGTCATTCCCCGCACCCGGCGGGCATACCGGTCGGTGTAGTCGTCGAGTGTCGTGCCGGTCATCACATCACCCCGATGGCTGCTCGGACGGGCTCCGGCCCCGGATACCCGGGACGACGGCGACCATGGCGGCACGGCGCGCCGAGTGTCGATGGTAGCCGCCGTTCACCCTCCGACGCGCTCTCGATTATTCGCGCGTCCACATGCCGGACCCCCAGCTGACGCCTCTGAGGTGCACGTTCGCCCTTACTCCTCCCCTGCCGCCGATCGTCGGCGTACGATCGCTCGTCGGGGGCAGGAACACGGCGGTGCTGTCCGGCCGCTGAAGCGGCAGTGCCGCTTGGGCCGGTCCCACCTCCGAGCCTAGTGTGGGGAACTGCCCATGTCGCGACGTCTGGTGAGTCTGACCCTGGACACCCTGGAGGACCTGCCCCGTCCCTGCCGGCAGTGCGTCTACTGGGAGCTTGACCCGGTCTCCGCCGACCGTGCCTGCGCGGCGGGCGACCCGGGGCTGGAGAAGGAGGCGTGGGTTTCGCAGACCCTGCTCGAATGGGGTTCCTGCGGCAAGTTGATCTACGTCGACGGAATGCCGGCCGGCTTCGTCATGTACGCCCCACCGGCCTACGTGCCGCGTTCCATGGCCTTTCCCACCTCTCCGGTCTCCGCCGACGCGGCGCTGCTGATGACCGCCAACGTGGTGCCCGCGTTCTCCGGCGGCGGCCTCGGCCGAATGTTGGTGCAGGGGGTGGCCCGCGACCTGACCAAGCGCGGGATCAAGGCGATCGAGGCGTTCGGCGACGCCAAGTTCGGTGACGCCGCCGACCCGGGTGGCGTCTGTGTGGCACCCGCTGACTTCTTCCTGTCGGTTGGCTTCAAGACGGTGCGTCCCCATCCACGGTTCCCACGGCTGCGACTGGAGCTGCGGACGGCGTTGAGCTGGAAGTCCGACGTCGAGTACGCGCTGGAGAAGCTGCTCGGCTCGATGAGCCCGGAGTCGCTGCTGCGTCCGGTCCGGCCGACGCCCGCCACCCGTTCCACGGCCGGCTGACCGGGTCGCTCAGTCCACCACGGTGCCGGCGGCGACCGCCGCCCGCAGCTCGCTGACGTCGATCGAGCCGGTCGGCACGTCGCGTTCGATCGGCAGGTACATCCGCTGTACTGCGGCAACCATCGCCTCGACCAGCCTGTCCCGGAACCGGGGGGCGATCAGTCGTTCCCGGTCCGTCGGCGAGGTGAGGTAGCCGACCTCGACGCGTACCGCCGGCATGCGGGTGATCCGGAGCAGGTCCCACGCCTTGGCGTGGGTGCGGCAGTCCCGCAGCCCGGTGCGCGCGACGATCTCCCGCTGGACCAGCCCGGCCAGCCGTTCGCCGGTCGCCGAGGTCACGCCGTTGTCGGTGCCGTAGTGGTAGGTGGCGACTCCCTCGGCCATCGGGTTGGCGTGGCCGTCGGTGTGCAGCGAGATGAACACGTCGGCGCCGAGCGAGTTGGCCAGGTGCGCCCGGTCGATGTCGGGCAGGCAGGTGGCCGGCGACGGTCCCCGAGTGAGCTGCACCCGTACGCCGGAGGCGGCGAGCCGCCCCTCCAACCGGCTGGCCAGATCGTGCATCAGGTCCGCTTCGGTCCAGCGCAGCGGACCGTCCGTCACCACCACGCCCGGGTCGGTACCGCCGTGGCCCGGGTCGATCACCACGGTCCGTCCGACCAGGGTCGGGCCGGACTGCCGGATGGCGTCGGACTCGCGCAACCACTGCGGTCGGCCGCCGACCACCTTCCGGCCCAGCCGGCGCAGGGCGTTCATGGTCTGCGGGCCGCAGGTGCCGTCGGGCACGAGCCCCACCTCACGCTGGAACTGCGCCACCGCCCGGGAGGTGCGGATGCCGTAGATGGCGTCGGCCCGGCCGGTGTCGTATCCCATCTCCAGCAGCCGCTCCTGGAGCGACCGGACATCCTCGCCGGTGAGCGGGACCGGCACCGCGTGGTAGAGGGTGCGGGCACCCAGCCGCCAGCGGGCGGCGTCGAGCGCCCGCCAGGTCTCGGCGCCGACCCGGCCGTCGACGCTGAGGCCCCGCGACTGCTGGAACGCACGGACCGCTCGTTCGGTTGCCGAGTCGAACTCGTCACTGTGCGGGCCGGTCGCCTTGGACAGCAGGTCGAGGCCGGTCAACACCGCCCGGATCTCGGCCACTGCGGGTCCCCGGTCACCGGGACGGATCGGACGCACGCACGACCCCCTCTGCACGGTGGTGGCTGCCGGGCCTGCCGAACGACGAGTGGGCCTCGTCGGCCGGACCAGGTGCTCACCGGCATCCGGCGGCCCCGAGTTCGAGGTTATGCGCTGAAGGATCCGCAGGGGTGCGGGCGGCGAAAAACGCCTCGACCCCGTGCCGGTACTGGGCACGGGGTCGAGGCGAATGTCGTCGTGTTGGGGTCAGAGGGCCGATTCGATCAGCTTGACCAGATCGCCCTTGGGCTTGGCTCCGGCGATCGACTGCACCGGCTCACCGTTCTTGAACACGGTGAGGGTCGGCACCGACATCACCCGGTACGTTCGGGCGGTCTCCGGGTTCTCGTCGATGTTGAGCTTGACGATGCTGACCCGGTCACCCATCTCGCCGGCGATCTCCTCCAGCAGCGGCGACACCTTGCGGCACGGACCGCACCACTCGGCCCAGAAATCGACCAGGACCGGCTTGTCGGACTTCAGTACGTCTGCGGCGAAGCTCGCGTCGGTGACCGACTTGGTTGCTCCCACTTGTGGACCCCTCCTCCTGCTGCGATGTGTCTGGTTCAGCCTCGGCGCGACTGGCAACGGGGCCGGTGGGGCTGCGCCAGGGCCCGCCCCGCCTCCACCGCCCTACTGCCCGTCGCTCTTGGGCAACGTCGCGATGAAACGTTCCGCGTCCAGGGCGGCCGCGCAGCCGGTTCCGGCCGCGGTGATCGCCTGCCGGTACGTGTGGTCGACCAGGTCACCGGCGGCGAAGACACCGGGAATGCTGGTCCGGGTGCTGGGGGCCTGCACCTTCACGTACCCCTCGTCGTCCATCTCCACCTGCCCGCGGAACAGTTCACTGCGCGGGTCGTGACCGATCGCCACGAACACCCCGGTGACGTCGAGCACCTTGGTCTCGCCGGTGTGGACGTTGCGTACCCGTACGCCGGAGACCTTGCCGTCCTCGCCGAGCACCTCCTCCACCACGGTGTTCCACTCGACCTTGATCTTGTCGTTGCTCAGCGCCCGCTCGGCCATGATCTTGCTTGCCCGGAACGAGTCCCGGCGGTGGAGGATCGTCACCGAGTCGGCGAAGCGGGTCAGGAAGCTGGCCTCCTCCATCGCCGAGTCACCACCACCGACCACCACGATGTGCTGGTTGCGGAAGAAGAAACCGTCACAGGTGGCGCAGGAGGAGACGCCGTGCCCGAGGTACTCCTGCTCCCCGGGTACGCCGAGTGGACGCCAGGCGGAGCCCGTGGCGAGGATCACGGCGCGGGCGCGGTACGCGGTCTCGCCGACCCAGATGGTGCTGACCGCGCCGGGGTGACCGGTGTCGGTCAACTCGACCCGGGTGACGTCGTCGGTCAGGAACTCGGCACCGAACCGCTCGGCCTGCTTACGCATGTTGTCCATCAGCTCGGGACCGAGAATGCCGTCCGCGAAGCCGGGGAAGTTCTCCACCTCGGTGGTGGTCATCAGAGCGCCACCGGACTGCACCCCCTCGATCACCAGAGGCTTGAGGTTGGCGCGCGCCGCGTAGACCGCCGCCGTGTAACCGGCTGGCCCGGAGCCGATGATGACCAGGTTGCGGACCTCGTCCACTGCCGTCTCCCAATCGTGTTGACTGTCGTCACCGGCGTACGGGCCGATGACGATCCGAGTGCCGACGCGGCGGCTACTGATGTGCAGAACGTCATCGTACGAAGCGGGGATTCCCGAGCCGGTCACTCGGTGGGTCAGGTCACGTGGACGGTCAAACGTCCGGCGACCGCTGACTCACCCTACCCGCGTACGGTAGCGGGCGTCCGAGCCGGACCCGGGCACACCACACTCCGGGCCACTGGCCCACGCCCAGTTCGTGCCGGAGGCGTCGGTGAACTGGAGGACCAGCGCCGGCAGCCCCTGGAATCGGGCGTAATCGATGACGTCGAAGGTCAGCGGTCCACCGCTGTGCTCCGCGGCGATCTCCGCGAGGCAGGCGCTCAACGCCGTCTGGTCGGTGAGCCGGCTCAGGTCACCCGGTCCGGCCAGGCGCTCCCGGTCGTGCGCGTCGCCCCCCGGCTCACCACTGCTGGAGAACGCCCTGATGGTCGGCGTCAGGCGGGCCAGAGCCTCGGGCGTGTAGTCGGTGTCGCTGCGCTGAGGAGCCGCGATGATCCGGTACGGCGCGCCTGCGGCGGCGGAGTCCCGTTCGGGCGCCGCCTTGGTGCCGGCCTCCCCCGGACCGTCCTGCGAGTACACGGAGGGCGGCGCCGGGCTGGCGGCCGGCTCGTTCAGCGCGGTGCCGGCGGTGGTCCCCTCCCCCTGACGTGACTGGACCAGCTGGAGTGCGCCCAACCCGACCACGGCGGCGGTGGCGAGCGCGACCGGCCCGGCCACGCGGGCCCAGCGCCGACGCCGCCGGCCGGGCCGCGACGGAGCGCTCCGATCCTGTCCCGGCCGCAGCGGTCCGCCGGGTCGTCGCGGACCACCCAGCGGCTGGGTCGGGATGAGGGCCCCCTGCTCCGGCCCGGCCTCGACGACGTCCGGATCACCGGCGGCCACAGCCGTGGTCTCCGGGGCCTCGGACCTGCTCTCGGCGGCGAGGGCGGCGCTGATCCTCGCCCCGATCTCCGGCGGAAGCTCGGGCGTCGAGGCACCCCACCCGGCCAGCTCGACCCGGACGCTGTCCACGGCGGGGGCCAGCAGGGCGTGGGCCTCGGCCCAGGCCGGGTCCTGCGCGACAAGCCGGCTGATCTCAGCGTGCTCGGCGGTGCCGTCCAGCGCGCCGCCGAGGTAGTCGGCGAGCAGGTCGTGGTCGACCCCGCTGAACTCCCCGGTACTCACGCTTCCTCCTGCTGGTTGGCGGCCAGCCGGGATCGCCCCGACCCCGATCGGACGCCCGACGACGCTCTCGGGTTCCCGCCGGTGACCTCCGGCACGTCCGGCCCGGAACCGTCCGACGGCCCGCTGCCGGGCCTGAGATGACCGAGCATGACCGCGAGCCGGGCGCGACCCCGGGCACAGCGACTCTTGATCGTCCCCTCGGCGACGCCGAGGATCCGGGCCACCTCGGCGACCGGGTAGCCCTGGACGTCCACCAGGACGAGTGCGGCCCGCTGCTCCAACGGCAACGCGGCCAGGGCGTCCCGGATGACCATCGCGGTCTCGTGGTCGCGTACCGGTGCGGCCGGCTCGACGCCACCGGTGGCGGGACCGTCCTCCGCACCGTGCAGCCCGTCCGGCAGCGGCACCGTCGGGTGTGCCTGCCGGCGGCGGATCCGGTCGAGGCAGGCGTTGACCACGATGCGGTGCAGCCAGGTGGTGACCGCCGAGTCGCCGCGGAATCGATCGGCCGCGCGATGGGCGGACAGCAGCGCGTCCTGGAGGGCGTCCGCGGCCTCCTCACGGTCGCCGAGCGTACGCAGGGCCACCGCCCAGAGCCGGTCGCGGTGGCGGTGGAACAACTCGCCGAAGGCGTCCCGGTCACCGGCCACATGGGCGCGCAGCAGATCGAGGTCGCTGACCGTGTCGTCCACGGACGCGGCGCTCGTGTGGTTGCGCCCGGTGTCGCGTACTCCCATCACCCGGCCCGGTGGCTGCCGCCGTGCTGGTGTCTCATGACCCCTGGACCGTGATCTCCTGGACACCGACCTTGAAGCCGCTGTCGTTCGGCGGCAGCTCCGTGATCCAGAACAGCAGGTACCGGTACTTCTGGTCGGCGTCGAAGCCGTTGAAGGTCATCGTGGTGCCGTCGTGCGTCTCGAAGGGCTGCCCGATCCGGTTCTTCAGGTACGCGGTGAGGATCTGGTCGTCGCCGGAGCTGGACGACGGGGCGTCGATCGTGCCGGTGAGCAGCTCCGCCGAGGCTCCCCGGTCGGAGAGGTTGACCTGCACCGACTTGACCGTCCGCTCGGCGCCGAGGTCGATCCAGACGCCCATGCCCCGCTTGAGGTTGCCGAAGTTGCCGCTGCCCCGGTAGGTCTGCGTGGACCAGCCGACGTCCTGGTCGCCGTCGAAGACCTTCTCGGCGTCGCGGACCTCGGCCCGGTCCTTGCTGTCCGGGTCGATGATCCGAGCCTGGCTGATCTTGAGATTTCGCACCGGGGGTGTTGCCGGCTCCTCGGTCTCCGGCGCGCTGGAGGTCGGCGCCGCGACCGGACTGGTCTGCGGGTCCTCGTTGTCGTCGCCGAGAGTGCTGATGCCGATGAGCAGCCCGATCAGGGCTACCGCCAGCAGACCGGCGATGCCCAACGCGACCTTGCGCCCACCGGCAGCGGCCAACGGCGACGGCTCCTCACCGGTCTCACCGGCGAACCGTAGCGGGCCACTGTTGTCGAGGAAGTCGTCCTCGGAGACGTCGAGCCGGGCCAGTTCCGCGGTCAGGACGTCCGACGGAGGCGGGGCGATCTCGGCGTCGAGCAGATCCATGGTCAGGTCGTCCAGGTAGGCCGGCACACCGGCGCGTACCTGGCGGGGTGCCGCCACGGCCCCGTTGGCGTCGCGTACCGCGTCCGGGATGGCCGCCCGGCCGTGCCCAGCGGTGGCACCACGCAGCGGTGCCTCGGCGTGCGGCCAGTAGCCGGTCATCGCGTAGTAGAGGATGCCGCCGACCGCCCGGACGTCGCTTTCCTGGCTGTCGTCACCGTCGGTGCGGGCATCCGCGAGCACCACCCGGCCGTCATCACTGATCATCACCGTGCCGGGGTGCACGTTGCCGTGCACCATGCCGGTGGCGTGCACGGCGGCCAGGGCACTGGCGACGGAGTTACCGACGGCGGTCGCCCGGGCGGCGTCCAACGGCCCGTTCGCGACCAGCTCCCGCAGGGACTGACCGTCGACCCACTCGCGCACCACGTAGGCCCGCTCGGCCTCGTCGATGGCGTCGTACACGCCGACCAGGTTGGGGTGGACGACCCGGCTGGCGGCGACCGCCGCCTGAAGCATCTCGGTGGCGGACTCGCCGCCCGGGTAGCGCATGACGACCGCGACGGGCCGGCGCAGGATGACGTCGACCCCGCGCCAGACCAGACGGCCCGCGCTGTCGTTATTGATGTGTTCGACCAGTTCGTAACGTTCGGCGAGGATCTCACCGGCCGTCGGAGCACCGAAGGTCATGACCGGCGGAGTGGTCTCGTCCGCGTCCTGACCCTCGCCGACCTGGGTCACCCGTCCTCCCTCGGTGATCGTGTCGATCGATGGACCCGCGCTGCTGGGCATCTGCTTCCCGCTCCGCCTTCGTCTGGTACCGGCCGGCCGGTCGCAGCACGGTGCCGCGCGCCGGTGTCTGCCGTACCCGTCGAGTGCGACCTTACCCGGGATGACCCGGTCCCCGACATGTCATCTTCCCGCCGTACGGTGACGGTGGCGTAAGCAGTCGGTCGGTCCGTCCCGTTACCGCCGTTGTCGGCCCCGTTGCTGGTACATGTAGCGGTCAATCTAGAGGCTGACCATAACGGGCGCCGGCAGGGGCGGAACCGGTCTCGTCGACGGTTCGGCAGCGGGAGATTCCCCGTCAATCGGCCGGGCATACTCGGCCGTCCGGTTGGTTATCCACAGGGTGATCCGCCAGTTGAGCGGCGGCACGCGGAGTTATCCACAGGTGCATCCCCAGCCTGGTGATCCTCGGTCACTCTGGGTGCGCGGTGGGACGGTCCGGCTCAGCGGCCGAGTCGGCGGCGGACCATCCCGATCACCTCGGTGATCTCGGAGATCCGCAACGCGGTCGCCAGGCCCAGGTAAGTCCCGCCGATCACCGCGCCACCGACCACCAACTGCACCAACGCCTGTGCGCGCGTCGGCGTGTCGTCGCCGGGCAGCAGGGCCACCACCAACAGACCGGCCAGGGCCGCGCCCAGCGCCGCGACGGCGACCCGGCCGAGGGTGCCCAGGATCGCGCCCAACCCGATGCGGCCGACCCGTGGGCGCAGCAGCCAGGCTGAGCCGACCGCCGCGGCCAGGTACGACACGGCGTTGCCGATCATCATTCCCGCGCCGACGAAGCTCGCCGAGAAGAGCGCGAACAGGGCGACCTGCACGCCGATCCGCAGGGCTACCACCGGGATGTTGATCAGTGCCGGGGTCCGGGTATCCGGCAACGCGTAGAAGGCGAAGGTGAACAGCTGGCTGATCGCGAAGGGCACCAGCGCGACTGCGGCGGCCAACAGCACCAGGGAGGTCGCGGTGGCGTTGTCGTCGTTGAACGCGCCCCACCGGAACAGTGTGAACGCGATCGGGGTGGCCAGCACGGCGTAGCAGACCGCGATCGGGGCCAGGACGGCGGAGACGGTCCGGGTGCCCCGGGACAGGTCGGCGGCCAGGTCGGCATACCGGCCGTCGGCGGCGGCGGCGCTCATCCGGGGCATCAGCGCGGTAATGATCGACACCGCGATGATCCCGTGCGCGGTCATCAGCAGCAGGAAGACGTTGTTGTAGATCAGTGGCCCGGCGGCGTTCTCCTTGCCGGCGCGGTTCAACAGGTTGAACAGCACGATGAGGCCGATCTGGCTGACCGCGACGTAGCAGATCATCCAGGCACCGAGCCGCCCCAGCTCGGCCAGACCGAGCTTGCGGAAGTCGAAGCGCAGCTTCCACCGGAACCCGACCTTGCGCAGGGCCGGCATCAGACCGGCCACCTGGACCGCCACACCGACGAGGGTGCCGCCGCCGATGAGTAGGACCCGGCCGGTCGTCATGTCGTCAGGCCCGACGATGTCCGCGCCGAAGACGGCGATGTAGAGACCAGCGGTGCTGATCACGACCAGGTTGTTCAGGATCGGTGCCCACATCGGCGCGGCGAAGTGGCCCCGGGTGTTGAGTACCGCGCTGATCAGCGCGCTCAGGCCGGAGAAGAAGATCATCGGCAGCATGAGCCGGGCCAGGGCGGTGACCAGTCCGGAGTAGCCCTCAGCCGACTCGTCCGCGCCGTACAGCCAGGTCAGCGGCGCGGCCAGAGCGACCGCGAGCACGGCGGCGGCACCCAGCGCAAGCAGCGCCAGGGTCAGCAACCGCTGCGCGTACGCCTGGCCGCCGTCGGCGTCGGCCTTGCGTCGGCGCACCAGCACCGGGATGAGCACGCTGGTGAGGATGCCGCCGAGCAGGAACTCGTAGACCATCCCGGGCAGGATCTGGGCGGTGGTGTAGGCGTCGCCCACCAACGCACCACCGAGGGCGGCACCGATGACCAGATTGCGGAGGAAACCCGTACCCCGGCTGACCAGGCTGCCCAGCGCCATGATCGCGCTGTTGGCGGCGGCGCTACCCTCGGCCACCTGCTCCTGGGGCGGCGCAACCGACTCGGCCGCCGGCTGGTTGAGCGGGTCCGCGGAGATGAACGTGGCCCCGTCGTCCGGCCGACCGCCGGGCGCACCACCCTGCTGGGCGTTCGCGCTGCGGTAGAGCCCGCCGCTCATCTGTGCCTCCAAGGGGGGTCAGCCGGAGCCGGCACCGGCCCACACGCCACAGACCTTAGTCAACCCCCGCCCGTTACCCGCGCCCGGCGGACGAGATGCGGGTCAGGACCGATAGGCTGCGGATCCGATGTCCGAAGCCGCCGCATCCCACGCCACCGACCGCCGCGATCTCACCGCCGCGCAGCGCAACGCCGTCGCCGAACTCCTCCGGGTCTCCCCGGTGGCCGACGAGTTGGGTCGCCGGTTCGCCGCCGCCGGTCACGAACTGCACCTCGTCGGCGGTTCGGTCCGCGACGCCCTGCTCGGCCGGCTCGGTGAGGATCTCGACTTCTGCACCGACGCACATCCTGACCGGACGCTGGACATCGTGCGCGGCTGGGCCGAGGCGATCTGGGAGACCGGCCGCGAGTTCGGCACCATCGGCTGCCAACGGGGCGGTCTGCGACTGGAGATCACCACCTTCCGCGCCGAGTCGTACGACCAGGTGAGTCGCAACCCGGTGGTCGCCTACGGCACCAGCCTCGTCGAGGACCTGCGTCGGCGGGACTTCACCATCAACGCGATGGCGGTGAGCGTTCCCGAGCACCGGTTCACCGACCCGTACGGCGGCCTGGCCGACCTGGCCGCGAAGATCATCCGTACCCCGGGCACACCAGCCGAGTCGTTCGGCGACGACCCCCTGCGGATGCTGCGGGCCGCCCGCTTCGTCGCGCAGCTGCGCTTCACGGTCCACCCGGACGTGCGGGCGGCGATGACCAGGATGGCGCCCGATCTGGACCGGATCACCGCCGAACGGATCCGCGACGAGTTCACCAAGCTGCTCTGCGGCGCGGACCCGATCTCCGGCCTGCGGCTGCTGGTCGACACCGGTCTGGCCGAGCGGTTCCTGCCCGAGCTGACCGGGCTCAAGCTGGAGATCGACGAACACGCCCAGCACAAGGACGTCTACGAGCACACCCTCACGGTGATCCGCAACGCCATCTCGTACGAGGAGGACGGACCGGACTTCGTGCTCCGGATGGCCGCGTTGATGCACGACGTGGGGAAGCCGGCGACGAAGGCGATCGGTCCGGACGGACGGGTCAGCTTCCACCACCACGAGGTGGTCGGTGCCCGGCTGACCAAGGCGCGGATGAAGGCGCTGCGCTACCCGAAGGACGTCACCGCGAAGGTGACCGCGCTGGTCGCGCTGCACCTGCGCTTCTACGGGTACGGTCGGGGCGAGTGGACCGACTCGGCGGTGCGTCGATACGTCACCGACGCCGGTGACCTGCTGCCCCGGCTGCACAAGCTGACCCGGTCGGACTGCACCACCCGCAACCGGCGGAAGGCGGCGCAGCTTGCGGCGGACTACGACGCGTTGGAGGAGCGGATCGCTCGGCTCGCCGCCGAGGAGGATCTCGCCCGGGTCCGGCCCGACCTCGACGGCAACGCGATCATGGAGCTGCTGGGTGTGCCACCCGGCCCGGTGGTGGGACGAGCCTGGAAGCATCTGAAGGACCTGCGGTTGGAACGTGGCCCGTTGGACCGGGACACCGCCGAGGCGGAGTTGCTGCGCTGGGCCCGCGACGAGGGCATCATCAGCTGACCGCAGCCTGATCTTCAGCCCCCGGTTCCGGATCTGTCAGTCGGTACGACGAGACGCCGACGTTTCGACCGAACGGCTGACGCAGGTGGGTCGGCGTCCATCCATGATGTTGACACGTCCGCCAGCCGCTGATGACAGTCGAAGCCGGACGATCCAATTCTGTCCGACCGTCCAGCTGACACGGTCGACGATCGACGGGGGTAACCCATAGTGAAACGCCGTGGCGTCATGCGCCGCACGGCGGCGGCCGGGCTCGCCCTTGCCACCGCCTCGTCCATCATCGGTGTCGTCTCCGGCGGCACCGCGATGGCAGCCCCGTCCGACCAGCCCCGACCCGAGGTGCTCGGCACCACGGGCGCCGGCGCTGTGCCGGACCGGTACATCGTCGTGCTCAAGGACCGTGGGGCCACCTACAGTTCGGTCCGGGCGACCGCCTCGGCGCTGACCCGCGCCAACGGTGGCACCGTCCGGCTGGTTTTCGGCAAGACCCTCGCCGGCTACTCGGCCACGATGAACAAGCGGCAGGCGGAGAAGCTGGCCGCCAACCCCGCCGTCGCCTACGTCGAGCAGGTCCGGCGCCTGTCGGCCAACGCGACCCAGACCAACCCGCCGTCCTGGGGCCTCGACCGCCTCGACCAGGCGTCGGCGAAGCTGAACAAGACCTACAAGTACCCGAACACCGGTAGCAAGGTCACCGCCTACATCCTGGACACCGGCATCAACGTCAAGCACCAGGACTTCGGTGGCCGGGCCAGCATGGGCTACGACGCCATCGACCCGCCGCCGGTCGAGCCGACGCCGGACCCGACCGAGCCGGGAACCGCCCGGGCACAGGCCAACGGGGACTGCAACGGCCACGGCACGCACGTCGCGGGCACCGTCGGCGGCGCGAAGTACGGCGTGGCCAAGGGCGTCAAGCTGGTCGGCGTACGGGTGCTCGACTGCGACGGTTACGGCACCACCGAGCAGGTGCTCGCGGGCATCAACTGGGTGACCGCGAACGCCAAGAAGCCGGCCGTGGCCAATATGAGTCTCGGCGACGTCACGGCCATCCCGTCGATCGACGAGGCGGTCAAGCGCTCCATCAACTCCGGCATCACGTACGCGATCGCCGCCGGTAACGCGTGGATGGACGCCTGCAAGGCGTCGCCGGCGCGGGTGTCGGACGCGATCACCGTGGGCGCGACCGACCGGGTCGACATGCGGGCCTGGTTCTCGAACTACGGCAAGTGCATCGACGTGTTCGCACCCGGGGTCAGCATCGTGTCGGCCCGCCACGACAACAACACCGGCAGCGTCGGATACAGCGGCACCTCGATGGCGGCTCCGCACGTGGCGGGCGCGGCGGCGCTGCTGTTGCACTCCAACCCCAGCTGGAAGCCGAAGCAGGTCCGCGACCGGATCGTCACCACCGGCATCGCCGGCGTGGTCTACGACACCAAGGGCTCGATGGACCGGCTGCTGACGGTGGGTTCGGTGACCCCGGTCCGCAACGCGTACGGCTTGAAGGCCGTCTCCAACGGCAGGTACGTCACCGCTGCCAGCACCAAGAAGGCTCTGGTCAACAACGGCAAGAGCATGGGTACCGCGCAGCGGTTCGACATCGTCAACGCCGGTGGTGGTCTGGTCGCGCTGCGCTCGAAGAAGACCGGCCGTTACGTGGTGGCCCCGAGCAAGGGCACCAAGCCGCTGATCGCCAGCCACAAGACGATCGTCACCCCGGCCAAGTTCACCATCGTGAACCACGCCGACGGCAAGATCAGCCTCAAGGCCAAGACCAACGGGAAGTACGTGACGGCGTCGAAGAGCACGACCTCGGTGCTCCGGGCGAACCGGACCAGTATCGGCGCCAACGAGAAATTCACCCTTGAGGCACCGGCCCCCGTGATCAGCATCAGGTCCAAGGCCAACAACAAGTACGTGGTGGCGCCCAGCAGCACCAAGCCGCTGGTGGCCAGCAGCAAGTCCGTCACCAAGTCGGCGAAGTTCCAGATCGTGAACCAGGGCAACGGCTTCTTCGCCCTCAAGGCGCTGTCCAACAGCCGGTACGTGACCGCGGCGAGCAAGGGCACCAAGCCGCTGATCGCCAGCAGCAAGACGGCCGGGTTCTGGCAGACCTTCGACTTCGTCGACTACAACGGCGACGGGACGGTCTTCTTCCGGGCCAGCGACGACCAGGCGGTCTCCGCCGGGGCGTCCGGCACCAGCAAGCTCATCTCGAACAAGACGATCAGGTGGACAGCCTTCGAACTGGGCCTGGGCAAGGGCGAGAAGTTCACCGTCTCCGCCGCCTGATCCGTACGCGATCCCTTCCGGCGCCCGCCGGAGCCCCCGACAGCTCGGGACGCTCCGGCGGGCTTCGGCCTTTCCGGGCCACCGCGCTCGTACCCGCTGACCACCCTAACGCTGCGGGTGGACAATGGCGGGATGCGCTGGACCGTGCTCGACTCGCCGATCGGGGAGTTCTCCGTGGCCACCGACGGCGAGAGCGTCTGCGGGACACGCTTCGGCGCGGTCGGTGACGCCGCCACCGAGCCGCTCGACGAGATCTCCCGGCGGGTGGTGGCGGAGTTGCGGGCGTACTTCGCCGGGGACCTGACCGACTTCGGCGTGCCGCTGAGCGTGCCGCGCGGCTCCGACTTCGAGCGGGCGGTGTGGCGGGAGATGACCCTCATTCCGTACGGCGAGACACTCACCTACGGCGAGGTCGCCCGACGCGTGGGTGAACCCGGAGCCGCCCGAGCTGTCGGAGTGGCCTGCAACCGCAATCCGATTCCGGTGATCGTGCCGTGTCACCGCATCGTCGGGGCGGGAGGAAAGCTGGTCGGCTTCGGTGGTGGCCTGGACCGGAAGGTCGGGCTCCTGGAGTTGGAGGCCCGGGTGGCCCTGCAACGAGCCTGGTCGTGATCAGCCCGGAGCAGGGCGGCGAAGAGCACGAGGGCCGAGCCCTCGCGGACTCGGCCCTCGTGTCGGCAACAGCGTCAGATCGGGCTGGTGCTCAACGCGTCAGCGCTCGACCTCACCGGCGATGAACGCCTCGACGGCGGCGTGCGCGTCGTGGTCGGCGTACTGCACGGGCGGGGACTTCATGAAGTACGACGAGGCCGACAGGATCGGTCCACCGATCTTCCGGTCCAGGGCGATCTTCGCGGCCCGTACGGCGTCGATGATGACACCGGCCGAGTTCGGCGAGTCCCACACCTCGAGCTTCAGCTCGGCGTTGAGCGGCGTGTCACCGAACGAGCGGCCCTCCAGGCGGATGTAGGCCCACTTACGGTCGTCCAGCCACGGCACGTGGTCGGACGGGCCGATGTGCACGTCGCTCTTGGCCATCTCGTGCGGCACCTGGGAGGTCACCGACTGGGTCTTCGAGATCTTCTTCGAGACCAGGCGGTTGCGCTCCAGCATGTTCATGAAGTCCATGTTGCCGCCGAAGTTGAGCTGGTACGTGCGCAGCAGCTCGACTCCCCGGTCCTCGAAGAGCTTCGCCAGGGCGCGGTGCACGATGGTGGCACCGACCTGGCTCTTGATGTCGTCGCCGACGATCGGCAGACCCGCGTCGGTGAACTTCTGCGCCCACTCGGGGTCGGAGGCGATGAAGACCGGCAGGGCGTTGACGAACGCGCAGCCGGCGTCGATCGCGGCCTGGGCGTAGAACTTGTCGGCCTGCTCCGAGCCCACCGGCAGGTACGAGACGACCACGTCGACCTGCGCGTCGCGCAGCGCCTTGGCCACGTCGACCGGCCCGGCGTCCGACTCCTCGACGATCTCGCGGTAGTACTGGCCCAGACCGTCGAAGGTCGGGCCGCGCTGCACGGTGACGCCGGTCGGCGGCACGTCGCAGAGCTTGATGGTGTTGTTCTCGCTGGCGACGATCGCCTCCGCGAGGTCCATGCCCACCTTCTTGGCGTCGACATCGAACGCCGCGACGAACTGCACGTCAGAGACGTGGTAGTCGCCGAAGGTGACGTGCATGAGACCCGGGACGCGGTCGTTGGGGTCGGCATTCCGGTAGTACTCGACGCCCTGTACCAGGGACGAGGCGCAGTTACCCACACCGACGATGGCGACGCGGACGGAGCCCATCGCGTGTGCCTCCTTCTTCTCTGTCACGGCCGCTCTGTCCTGGTCTCTCCAGGCGGAGGCGGGCTGTTGTCTTCTCGTGGGCCGCCGGCCGTCCCGTCGTTCGGGACCGTCGGGGCACGGCCGGAGCGCTCGTTGGCGATGAGCTCCTCCAGCCAGCGGACCTCACGCTCACAGGCCTCCAGGCCGTGGCGCTGCAGCTCCAGGGTGTACGCGTCGAGGCGCTCGGCCGCCCGGCCCAGCATGTCGCGAAGCCCTTCGCGACGTTCCTCGATCGTGCGGCGGCGACCTTCCAGAATTCGAAGTCGGGTCGCCTGATCGGTTCGGGAAAAGAACGCGAAGTGCACACCGAAGCCGGTGTCGCCGTATGTCTCCGGCCCGGTCTGCGCGATGAGCTGGGCGAAGCGCTCTTTTCCTTCCGCGGTGATGGTGTAGACCACCCGACCTCGTCGGCTGGTCAGCGCGGGAACCTCCTCGGCGGTGGCAGGTGTCTCGTCGGCCTCGGTGATCCATCCTGCCGCCTGCAGCCGGCGCAGGGTCGGATAGAGCGAGCCGTAACTGATAGCGGCGCGGATCGCGCCGAGCTTGGCGGTGAGCTCCTTGCGGAGCTCGTAGCCGTGCATCGGAGCCTCCTGCAACAGGCCGAGGATGGCGAGTTCGAGCACCGGCCACCCTCCCTTACCCTGTGCGTGGAGCGCTACACGCCACGATGTATCGGACCGATACATCGCACCGTAGCGTCTCGCCTGGGTCTGGGCAAACCCCCACACTGATGTTCTACGGTCACTGATTGTCACGGTGGTCGCCTCGTCAGAGCAGACCGCGTACCCTTTCCCGCATGCGTACGCAGCGCCAGGTCGTCGACTACTCGCTTCGAAAGCGAGCGGCGCTGCGTGAACTCCTCGCGGGTCGTGTCGGCACCTATGACCTGTGCGACGCGTCGCCCTACCTGAAGAACGCGGCTCGGTTCCATGGCGAGTCCACCGACGAGCGGTGCCCGATCTGCCGCAGCGAGAACCTGACCCTCGTCCACTACATTTATGGCGACGAACTCAAGCAGTCGGCCGGCCAGGCCCGTACTCTGGCTGAGCTGAGTGTGCTGGCGATGACGCTGCGTGAGTTTCAGGTCTTCGTAGTGGAGGTGTGCCTCGGCTGTGACTGGAACCATCTCGTCGAGCAGTACCTGCTCGGGCGGGATGGTCTGACCGGCGTCGCCGACGGCGACCTGGAGCATGGTGAGGCTAGCGGCATGACCGCCGACGGAACGGGTGTCCGGCGAAGGCGAGAGGCGCAACGGTGATTCGAGCTCGATCGGCTGGCCCCGGTCGCGTGCCACGCGGCTGGGGCTACCGACGGCTTGTAAGTCTGAATGGTCCGTTTGATGCGGATCTGGCACCGGCGACCACGGCACCCCCGTGCCGGGTGCACAGGTGTCACAACTCACGGCAAACCGGTGGCGGTGCGAGCGCGCCCCACCGCGACGGCAGGGTGTGAGGAATGAACTCGTACGGCGATCCCAGCTCCTCGCGCGGCCGGGCCCGCATTCCGGGCCAGGACGATCCGAGGCAGGCGGACGACGCGTACCGCCGCTCGGGTGGTGAACCGCGCGGAGTCAACTGGTCGACCGGACCGGAGACATCGGGCCCGTCGGCCCGTGCCTCGGTCGGTGGGCGTGCCTCAGTCGGCGGCTCGGCGAGCGTTCCGCCACGTGGCAGCGCGGCGCCGGTCGGCCGGTCCGGTTCGGGCCGCGCCTCGGTGCCGGTCTCGCCGGCCGGTCCCGGCCGTGCCTCGGTGCCGGTCTCGCCCGCCCCTGGACGGTCCGGTCGGGCTTCGGTGCCGGTTTCGCCCGCCGGTCCCGGCCGCGCCTCGGTAGGCGCGGCATCGGCCGGTCGGGCGAGTGTCGGCTCGGCCTCTGTGTCCGGTGGTCGCGCCGCGGTGGCCCGGGCCAGCGTCGGCGGGCCGGGCGGTCCAGGCGGGCCCGGTGGTCCCGGAGGGCCGGGCGGACCGGCCGGTCCCGGACGCGGTGGCCGTGATCCGGGTGCGGCGGCCCGAGCCCGCAAGCGCAAGCGGATGAACATCCTGATCGCCGGCTTCGCGGTGTTCATCATGTTGGCCGGCATCGGCGTGGTCGGGTTCACCTACTACTCGACCAACGTGGTGCTGCCAAAGGAGATCCCGCTGCCGCTGTCCACCACCGTCTACGCCAAGGACGGCAAGACGCTGGTCGCCAAGCTCGGCAACGAGAACCGCACCTTCGTCACCATCGACAACATTCCCGAGCACGTGCAGAACGCCGTCGCCGCCGCCGAGGACCGCAACTTCTACCGGCACTCGGGCGTCGACTACAAGGGCATCGCCCGGGCCGCCTGGAACAACCTCTCCGGCGGCGACAAGCAGGGCGCCTCGACCATCACCCAGCAGTACGCGCGCAACGCCTACGAGAACCTCCAGGACGACAGCTACGCGCGGAAGGTGAAGGAGGCGATCCTCGCCTCGAAGCTCAACGACAACTTCACCAAGAAGCAGATCATGGAGAACTACCTCAACGTGATCTACTTCGGTCGAGGTGCGTACGGCATCGAGGCGGCGGCCCAGACGTACTTCAACACCAGCGCGAAGAAGCTGAACGCGGCGCAGGGCGCGGTGCTCGCCGCGCTGATCAAGCAGCCGGTGGCCAGCGCCACCCACAAGGGCTACGACCCGGAGGTCAACGAGGAAGAGGCGAAGGCCCGGTGGGAGTACGTCCTCAACGGGATGGTCGAGGAGGGTTGGCTGAACGCCCCGGGCAAGCCGGAGCGGCCGACCGAGTACCCGAAGGTGCAGAAGTCGAAGAAGAACAACGGCTTCGGCGTCGCCACCCCGCGCGGCAACGTGATCAACTACGTCCGCAAGGAGATGGAGGAGTGGGGTCTCTGCTCCGACTCCGGTGCCGAGGGCAAGCCGAGTTGCGTCGACGAGCTGCGTGAGGGCGGCTACCGGATCACCACCACCATCGATCCGAAGATGCAGAAGGCTCTGGAGGAGGCGGCCCAGCCGGACCGGAAGGGGTCGGTGCTCAAGGGGCATCCGAAAAACCTCATGGCGGCGGTGGTCTCCGTCGAGCCGAAGACCGGCCGGGTGCTTGCCTACTACGGCGGTGACAGCGGCGCGGACTTCGACTACGCCGGCTTGAACACCGATCAAAACGGCAACCTCGTTGGTGGTCACCCGCCGGGCTCGTCGTTCAAGGTCTACACCCTGGCTGCGGCGATCGACGCCGAGATATCGGTGAAGTCGCACTGGGACGCCACGCCGTTCACGCCGGAGGGCTACGAGTCGAAGATCGTAAACGCCGGTCGGAACGCCAGCTGCAAGAAGTGGTGCACCCTCCAGGAGTCGACGGTGCAGTCGTACAACGTGCCGTTCTTCCACGTGACGGAGGACATCGGCGCCGACAAGGTGCTCGACATGGCTCGTCGCGCCGGCATCCGCACCATGTGGGACGACAAGCACCAGATACACGACCTGACGAAGAAGAAGCCCGGGGAACTCGCGCCGACGAAGTTCGACCGGGTGATCGGCTTCGGTCAGTACCCGGTCACCGTGCTGGACCACGCCAACGGCCTGGCCACCCTCGCCAACAAGGGCAAGTACAACAAGGCGCACTTCGTCCGTAAGGTGGAGAAGCAGAACAAGGCCACCGGCAAGTGGGACAAGGTGCCCGGCACCGGCGAGAAGCTCAAGCCGCAGCAGGTGATCCGGCCGGAGGTCGCCGACGAGGTGACGGCGGTGCTCAAGGAAATTCCCGGCAGGAGCAACGCGGCGCTGGTCGGCAACCGGCAGGCCGCCGGCAAGACCGGCACCTGGCAGTACGGCAACACCGACAAGAACGCCCACGCCTGGATGGTCGGCTACGACGAGAATGTGGCCACGGCGGTGTGGATCGGCAGCCGCGACCCGAAGAAGCCAGCCATCCTCGATCGCAACGGCTCCAACATCGGTGGTAGCAGCATCCCCGCCGCGCTGTGGAAGCGCTACATGGACGAGGCACTGAAGGGCTCCGACCCGTCCAACCTGCCCAGTGTCACCGGGGTGGGCGACCAGGACGCCGGTAACGGCGAGGAACCGGCGCCGCCACCGCCCCCGCCCGGAGGCGACCGGGATTGCAACCCGATCGACTTCTTCTGCCAGCTCGGCGGTGGAAACAACGGTGGTCCCGGCGGCGGTGGTCCCGGCGGCGGGGACAACGGGGGGAACAATCCGATCACCCCGCCTGGAGATGACCAACGACCAGGCGGTGACGGCGGTGGCGTGCCACCACCGAGGACGACAGAGCGGGATTGATCTCGTGAACGCCGAGGGGCGGTCGGACAGGTGTCCGGCCGCCCCTCGGCTTCCTGACTGTCTCGGATCGGGCCGCTCAGGCGACCGGTCCGGTCAGTACTTGCTCGTCACCCAGGTGGTGGGACCGGCGCTGGCTTCCGCCCGAGCGAGCAGATTGGCGTCGTTCACCATCTGGGTGTAGTAAGCACCGGCGAAGCCGCTGTAGGCGGTACGGACCCGCCCGTCGAGGTAGTAGCTGCGTACCGTCGGGTAGTAGAAGTCGGAACTCACCCGTGCCCATGCCGTCCGGCACCGAGGCTGTAGCGAGGCTCCAGGTTGATCCCGCTGGTGTTCGACGCGACCGTTTCGCGTCGTCCGCGCAGTAGTGGTAACAGGTCGAACATCCACTGTGATAGATCTTGTACGTCGCGGGGTTCTTGCCGTCGCAGACCGAACCGCAGCCGGTGGCCTGTAGCTCGACCTCCGGGATCATCGTGGCCTTCGCCGGGTCAAGATTCTCGGCCTTGACGGTGGTCTCCGCCGCGACAGTGGCCGGCGCGGCGACGGGCGGCCTGCGGGGCGGCCAGACTTGCGGTGAAGCACAGTGCCAGCACTGCGGCCAGCCGGGCGCTCTTTCGTTTGAGCAAGGCGATCCCTCCAACTCAGATCCGATGCCGCGATGATTCCGGTCTGTCTCACTGAGGCATCACCGTCCGATCACCGTCGCCGAAGCAATGCCTGGAGGTGGTCTCTCGGCAGCAGCCGCCCGGTGATGAGCTCAGCCGATCGCGACAGTCACCATCCGGGTTCCGCGCAGCAGGCGGTGGTAGAGATCCTCCACCAGCGGGCTGGTGCTGATCCCCAGCTCGCGGGCCAACCGAGCCCGTAAGCCGCTGAGCACGCCCAACGTCTCCGCCGTGCGGGAGCCCGCGTGCATGGCCTCCGCGAGCCGGCAACGCAGACCTTCGTGTAGGGGTAACTGCCGATCCAACTGTGCAGGTCAGCGGTCAGCGGTCAGCAGTCGATGTCTGTTGAGACTGTACTCAAGATCTATCAACGTCTCGATCGCCTTCAGGTGGAGTTCCTTCCACCGCAGTGCCTCCGTTTGGAGCTTGGCTGACTCGACATCCTCGACTGGGGCTCCGCGCCACAGTTCGAACGCTGATCGTAGGAGGGTGACCGCGTTTTCTGTGTTGCCCGAATTTATTGACGAGGTTGCTTCGGTGTATATTTTGCGGAACTTCAATCCGTCGACCTGATCGTATTTCACGTGCAACGTGCAGTGTTTCCCATTGCGGTTTATGTGAGTTGCCTCGGTGTCAAGTCTGGCTCGTAGGCTGTCCAGTCGGTTCTGCACCTGCTGTCGGGCGGTGGCTGGTGGATCGTCGTCCCACACCACATCGATCAACAGGTCGATATGGACGGGACGGTTGGAGTTGAGAAGCAGAGTCGCCAGAATCTTACGGTCACGAGTTCCCGGAATATCTACTTCCGATGAACCGGATCTCACGGTTGATGGGCCCAAGAAATTGAGTTCCAATGTTGCCCCCGTGGTTCTTTATGCCCGCCTTCGGTGGGCCTTGCTCAGTTATCGATACAGTCACATATGCCAAGACTTGGATGGGCTGGACAACTGCTTTCCTGGGAGGCGGTGATCGAATAGGTAATCGCAGTCGCAAGTTGTGGCTACGAACGCTCACCGCATTCTGGTGCAGCGGTTGGCAGGGGCCGAGACGGTCCGGGTGCCGGTGTGACGGGGGTGTGACCGATGGCCGCCGCAGAACCGGATCCCCAGGGCCCGCTTCGCCAGATTGCCGGCACCGCCGGGTTTCGGCTTCTACCCGGTCAACTGATGCGGCAGGATGCACGGACATGAGTACCCAGTCGACGCCCGGCATCGATGGACCTGATGTTCCCGATCACCCGTCCCGCTCCGACGGCTTCGTCCGGGGACTCTCCGGGCTGATCGGTGGTCCGCTCGGCGACCACGCGGTCGCCCGTGACCGGCCCGTCGGCGCGGAGCGTCGGTTCTGGACGGCGGTGCGGATCGTCCTGGTGCTGACCTGTCTCACGTTGACGCTGCACTGGGTGCAGAAGTCGCCCTGCCAGGACGGGGCGTGGACGGACAACGAGCAGTACACCCGCTTCTGCTACACCGATGTCCTGGCGCTCTACTACGCCGAGCGGCTCCACGAGGGTGCGGTTCCCTACCGGGATCATCCGGTGGAGTACCCGGTGCTGACCGGGTACTTCATGGGGGCGCTCGGGCTGCCGGTCCACTCGGCCGGCGTTGAGAACCCGGACATGAACCAGGGCCAGTGGTTCTACAACCTCAACGCCATCACGCTCGGTGCGCTGGCCGTGGTGACCGTGGCGGTGATCCTGGCGCTGCGCCGTCGACGACCCTGGGACGCCGCACTCTTCGCGCTCGCCCCTGCGCTGCTGCTCACCGCCACCGTCAACTGGGACTTCCTCGCCATCGGGTTGGCCGCGCTCGGCATGCTGGCCTGGGCGCGATCCGGGTCAGGCTCGAAGGGCACGATGCTGGTCGCGCTCTCCGGAGTGCTGTTAGGACTCGGCGGCGCGGCGAAGATGTGGCCGCTGTTCATCCTCGGACCGATTCTGGTGCTCGCGATACGTGCCAACCGCATCCGGGCCGCGCTGCTGTCCATCGCCACAGCGGCGGTGACGGTGGTGCTGGTGAACCTGCCGGTGGCCATCCCGTACCGGGACAACTGGAACCGGTTCTTCGAGCTGAACACCACGCGGCCGATCGACTGGGGCACCTTCTGGTACATCGGTCGCTATCTCGACGGGAAGTTCGGCGACCCCGCCAGCATCGGGCCCTTCCAGTGGCTCGACGGCAACATCCCCACGCTGAACAACCTGTCGTACGCCCTGTTCGGGCTGGCCTGCCTCGGCATCGGCGGGCTGGCACTGCTGGCACCGCGACGGCCCCGGCTGGGCCAGCTCGCCTTCCTGGTCGTCGCCGCCTTCCTGATCTTCAGCAAGGTCTGGTCCCAGCAGTTCGTGCTCTGGTTGCTGCCACTGGTCGTGCTCGCCCGACCCAAGTGGGGAGCGTTCCTGGTCTGGCAGGCCGCCGAGGTCTGCTACTTCATCGCCTTCTACGGTCAGCTGCTCGGTGCCTCCACCGGCACGCCGGTCTTCCCGGAGGGCGTCTTCGTGCTGGCCGCGAGTATGCGTCTGGCCACGGTGGTGGCGCTTGTCGTCCTGGTGGTACGCGAGATCCTGGACCCGGAGCAGGACGCGGTACGCCGCACCTACGCCGACGACCCGGACGGCGGTCTGCTCGACGGCACCCCCGACGCCCCCTGGCTGGACCGATGGCGAACCCGCCGCCAGACCACCGACCCCACCCCCACCCCCGTACCCACCACCACCTGATCGACGCACCGCCGAAGCAGCAGAGCTGCCTAGACCCGCCGCAAGTCCCAGACGAGCCGGATGGCGTCTGGTTTGCGGGGGAGCACACCCGGCGCAGGGATCAAGCCTGACCGCCCGGAGCCGGGTGTGCTCCCCCGCAAACCCCAACCCCAACCCTCAGAGACGAAACACCACGACCGAGTCGATCTCCTCGCGGGTGATGCCCAACCCCTCGACCGGTGCGTCGACGCTGACCTCCCACGGGGTGCCGGCGATCTTGTCGCGGAGCACCAGGACGTTGCGCACGCCGAGGGTGCGCAGGTAGTCGACGCTGGTCTGATCGGGGAAGGTCATGGCGACCCGGCGTACGTCCTTCAGCTGAAGCGGAGTGAAACCGCTGCCACCGTTGACGATGTCCTGGAACCGGGTGGTGGACCAGAGCATCACCGGTTGGTCGTGGTTCTGCCCGCTGGGCAGGACGAGCAGTGGACCGTCGACCGAACGCATCGCCGCCGGCTGCCTCGGCACCACCGGATGCGGTGTGGTGTTGGTGCCTTCGGCGATCACCAGCAGCAGGGGCAACAGCGTCGCCAGGCGCAGCCAGGGGCTCGGCCACGAGGGAATCCGCTCGGCGGAGATGTCCCGCACCCGCTCGGCGAACGCGCTGACCGCCCCCGCCGCGAGCAGCCCGAGCAGCAGCGTGCCCCACAGCATCAACCGGCCCGGCGTCCGGATGCCGTTCCAACCGGGCAGGTGGTCGAAGAGGGGTACGTAGGTGAATTGGCCGTCGAACAACTCGGTGCCCATCGACAGGGCCATCGCGACCAGCACTCCGGCGAGCAGCAGCAGCCGCTGCCGGACCTTCCATACGGAGAAGAACAGCCCGCCGACGGCCAGCGCGTAGAGCACGAAACCGGGTAGCAACGTCATCTCCGGATGCCACGGCAGGAGCGACCGGGCACCTTCGTGCAGTCCGCCCCAGAGACGGGACTCGGCCGGGGCGGTGAGGAAGCCGGTAGCGGGTGGCGAGAAGGCGGCGATGTCGTCGATCGTCCGTTCCGCGTTCGGGTGCAGTTGCGAGACGGTGAAGTACGGGATGGCCATCAGGACGCCCACTCCGGCGAAGATCAGCCCGCCGATCAGGTCCGCGACGAACAGCCGCGACCCGAAGGGGCGCTTGACCCGCCAGAAGATCCGTTTCGCGTACCAGATGGTGACGGCCACCAGCACGGTGATCGCTAGCACGTACCCGAACGGCAGGCCGATGCCGAATCCGAGGCTCAGCTGCCAGGCGGCCACCAGCCAGCCGGCGTACACCCAGCCCTCGTGCCGACGCTCGGGTCGGTAGCCGTGCCGTAGCGACCAGCCGTGCCCCCGGGCCAGCATGGCCAGGGCCAGCGGGATGCCACCGTTGGAGACCACGTGCAGGTGACCGGCCTGCGAGAGCAGCCACGGTGCGTAGGTGTAGGCGGCACCGACCACCGCGGAACCGGTGCGGCTCGCGCCGAGTTGCCGGGCCAGCACGTACGCGCCGAAGGTGGCGAGGGCGTGCGCCAGCACGAACATGATGTTGTAGCGCACCAGGGCGGCCTCGGGGCCGCTGCCGATCATGCCCGCTGGCGCGTACCCGAGCAGGGTGTCGGAGAAGGCGAAGCTCCACCGCTCGGGGAAGAAGGCGTTCGCGTGCCACAACTGCGCCGGGTCGGTCAGCAGGATGTGCCCCGACCAGGCCATCTGCCAGGCCTGGAGGCTCGGGTCCCAGTAGTCCTGTGGCAACGTGTGTGCTGGATAGCGCAGTGTCGGCCAGGTCATCAGCACGGCCAACGCCAGTGAGGCGAAGGCGGCCAACGTCCATTCGTGGATCAGTAACCGGCCGAACCGTCGGCCCAGCCGCCCGTACCAGGTGGGGACCGGCTCGGGCGCGGGTCCGAAGGCGGCCCAAGGGTCTGGCTTGTCGCCGTCCTCAGCCGGGGTGTCGTCCGGCTTGTCGCTGCTGTTCGCGCCGGTCGTGTCCTTGCCCGGCGGCGTCCCCACTGCCTTGTCCTTGCCGCCGGCCTTCGCTGCGGCGTCGTCCGTACCGTTGGTGTCGCCGTCGACCTTCGCCGCGCTGTTGTCCTTGTCGGTGGGGTCGTCGCCGGGCTGGTCCATGCTCGGTGGCTTCGCTGCGTCGCCGACCTTCTCCGCGTCGGCGGGGCCACCGGAGGCGGACTGGTCCGTGGTCATCGTGCCCCGGTCTCCCCGTCGAGCTGTCCGCGTAGGAAGGCGATGTCGCCGCCCTGCCCCTCGACACCACCGGGCGTCTCCACGATGACCGGAGCGCCCGCCGCGCGGATCACCGCGACCACGAGTTCCGGGTCGATGGTCCCGCCCGACAGGTTGTCGTGCCGGTCCCGCCCTGACCCGAACCCATCCTTGGAGTTGTTTGCGTGCACCAGGTCGATCCGCCCGGTGATCGCCTTCACCCGATCGACCAGGCCGAGCAGCTCCTCCCCGCCGGCATGGGCGTGGCAGGTGTCCAGACAGAACCCGACCTCGTAGTCACCGACGGCGTCCCAGAGCCGGGCGAGTGCGTCCAGCCGTCGGGCGCAGGCGTTCTCACCACCGGCGGTGTTCTCGATCAGCACCGGAATCCCGAAGCCGCCGGACTCCGCCGCGTAGGACAACGCCTTGCGCCAGTTGTCGAACCCGGCCGCCAGGTCGCCGCCGGAGTTGACGTGCCCACCGTGTACCACCAGGCCCTTCGCGCCGATCGCGGTGGCCGCTCTCGCGTGGGCGAGCAGCAGCTTGCGGCTCGGGATCCGGATGCGGTTGTTGCCGGTGGCGACATTGATGACGTACGGCGCGTGCACATAGATGTCGACCTCGGCGCTGCGCAACGCCTCGGCGTCGGCACGGGGCTGCGGCGCCTTCCATCCCTGGGGGTCGGAGAGGAAGAACTGCACGGCGTCTGCCGCTCGGGCGGTCGCCTCCGCCAGCGGGTCGGTCGGATCGACGTGGGCTCCGATACGCATGCAGGCGAGCCTACGTCCCGCCCCCGACCGTCGGGATGAGGCCCGCTGCGCGCCCGCGCGTCACCGGTGCCGACGGAAGTCGTTGATGTCAATGGATCATCCGGTCAAGGCGCCGCGACCGGGAGCTGACCAGGAAATTGTCGGTAATTCCGGGATTTGCCCCATGAAGCACCAGCTTCCACGATAACGTCAGGTAACAACGTGATAAAGCTCCGCGGGGCGTCTTCGGTCCAACCTCATCGGTGTGGTCGTTCCTCCCCAGGTCCCACCCAAGGAATGCGGACCAGACGCCCCGCGGCCCCCGTGACCGGGGGTCCGTGCCGACAGCGACGTCGGCCGGACCCCCGGTTCGCTGTGCCCGTCACCTCGGTGCTGGTGATCGTCCGGGCCGGGTATCCTGGTCCGGTTGTCCGTCACCGGCCGGGTTCCCCCGGTACCGGAACGGGCCACGACGCACGACCTCCTGCCACGGAAGGACCGTGGCCGCTTAGCCCACAGGAGGTGAGCACGTCTTGCGTCATTACGAGATCATGGTGATCCTCGACCCCAGCCTCGAGGAGCGCACCGTCGCCCCGTCGCTCGACACGTACCTGAACGTGATCAGGACTGCGGGTGGCTCGGTGGAGAAGACCGACGTGTGGGGCCGCCGACGCCTCGCCTACGAGATCAACAAGAAGGCCGAGGGCATCTACGCCGTCATCGACCTCCAGGCGTCGCCGGAGGCGGTGGCCGAGCTGGACCGCCAGCTGCGGCTCAACGAGTCCGTGCTGCGTACGAAGGTCATCCGGCCGGAGATGCGCTAGCAAACCCACCCGGCCCCACCCGGATCAGCCTCACCGTTGCTGTCGGAGGGTTCTGAGAACCTGTACGCGGAACGGATGAGCGCGCGAGGAGTTGGTCATGGCAGGAGACACCACCATCACGGTCATCGGCAACCTGACCGATGACCCCGAGTTGCGGTTCACCCCCTCCGGTGCCGCGGTCGCCAAGTTCCGGGTCGCCTCGACGCCCCGGTTCATGGACAAGGCATCCGGCGAGTGGAAGGACGGCGAGCCGCTGTTCCTTTCGTGCACCGTCTGGCGGCAGGCTGCGGAGCACGTGGCGGAGTCGCTTCAGCGCGGCACCCGCGTGATCGTCTCGGGTCGGCTGCGTCAGCGGTCCTACGAGACCCGCGAGGGCGAGAAGCGCACCGTCATCGAGCTGGAGGTCGACGAGATCGGCCCGTCACTGCGCTACGCCACGGCGAAGGTGCAGAAGATGTCCCGGTCCGGTGGCGGCGGCTTCGGCAGTGGTGGCGGTGGTGGCCAGGGCGGCGGCGGAGGCAACTTCGACGACCCCTGGGCTTCGGCCGCACCGGCTCCCGCACGTTCGGGTGGCGGCAACTTCGACGAGGAGCCTCCGTTCTAATGGCGCCGAGCGCCCGTGATCGTAAACCAGGAGCAAGAGCAATGGCGAAGGCTGCGGCACTGCGCAAGCCGAAGAAGAAGGTGAACCCGCTCGACAAGGACGGGATCACGTACATCGATTACAAGGACACCGCGCTGCTGCGCAAGTTCATCTCCGACCGCGGCAAGATCCGCGCTCGGCGGGTGACCGGCGTTACCTCGCAGCAGCAGCGGCAGATCGCTCGTGCGGTCAAGAACGCCCGTGAGATGGCGCTCCTGCCGTACACCGCGACGGCCCGCTGAGAGAGGCACCGACAATGAAGATCATCCTGACTCAGGAGGTGTCCGGGCTCGGTGCCCCGGGCGACATCGTGGAGGTCAAGAACGGCTACGGCCGTAACTACCTGCTCCCGCAGGGCTTCGCGATCGCCTGGACCAAGGGCGCGGAGAAGCAGGTCACCCTCATCAAGCGGGCCCGTTCCGCCCGCGAGATCCGGGACCTCGATCACGCCAACGAGGTCAAGGCGCAGCTCGAAGGCCTCAAGGTGAACCTGAAGGCCCGCGCCGGTGAAGGTGGCCGACTCTTCGGCTCCGTCACCCCGGCCGAGATCGTCGACGCCGTGAAGGCGGCCGGCGGTCCGGCGCTCGACCGGCGGCGGCTGGAGGTCGGCGGCCACATCAAGTCGCTCGGTTCGCACCCGGTGCGGGTCAAGCTGCACCCCGAGGTGACCGCCTCGTTCAACCTCAACGTCGTGCAGGGCTGAGTCCCGGTCGACGAACGACAGGGCCCGCACCGTTCACCGGTGCGGGCCCTGTTCGTTGTCGTGCTTGCGGTCAACCGATCGGCTGGCCGGTCACCGCGCTGATCATCACCGTCGAGAGGCCGCCACCCACCACAGCGGCGGCGAGCGCCACCGTGGTGGGCCGCCAGGTCGTACCCACCCGACGCAGCAATGTCGCGATCGCCAGGCTGCTGACCAGGGCGAGACCGAAGCGCGGCATCCCGCCCGCCATCGCCGCGAACGCCCGTGCCCGAGGCGACTCGCAGCCACCGCCGCTGATATCGGTCACACAGCCGACGGGCGGCGCACCGTCCAGGGTCAGCAGCCACACGAAGACCACGATCGCCGGCAGGACGTAACAGGCTGCGGTGTAGAGCAGCGGCAGCCAGGGGCCACCCGGATCGGGGTCGAGGAGGTCGTCCTCCAACCGACGATTCCAACTGGCGTTGCCCACCGACTCGATGCGACGTCGTACCGCCGCGATGCCGACCGGCCGGGCCTGCGGAACGGCCGCGGCACGCCGCCGGGGTGTCGGGCGGGGACGTGGCGCCGTGTAACCCACCACCGGGGACCGGGGCGCTGACGCGGACGCCTCCACCCAGCGGGGATCGTCGCCGGCCAACCGGGTGCCCGGCCAGAACGTCTCCTGCGGCGGTTCCGGCTCGGGCCGGGCGCTCCACGACCACTGTTGCGCTGCGGGCGCACCGCCGGACCGGGGCGGCTCCGTACGATCCCAGCGGTCCGGCTCGGAGTAGTCGTCCCACCGGTTGCCGTCCCGTTGCCGCTCCCGCCGCTCCATCTCGGGATCGCGGTCCCACTGGCCCGTGGTGTCCGGTTCCAGCCACCGGTCCGTCGCGGCCGATTGAAGCCACTGGCTCGTGCTGTCGGCGTCCCAGGGGTCGACCGGGCCGGCCTCGGCGCGCCGGTCGACAGCGGCGGGCTGCTGCCAGGCGTGCAGCCCGGAGGCGTCCCACGGATCCACCGCTGGGCGAGGTGGTTCCGGTTCCGCCGCCCGCTCCCAGGGGTCCACCGCCGGAGCGGGCGCCGGCTCCGCCGCCCGCCGCCGACGACGTGGGGTCGGGTCGGCGGCCGGTTCGGAGCCGGACGACTTCTGGTCCTCCTCCTCCAGGCCGGACCAGATCACCTGACGTTGGCGGGACTGCGCCCGGCGCGGTCGACTCTGCGGCGTCACACCCGAGACCGGATCGTCCTCTTCGGCCCGGCGGCTGCCGACGTACCCCTCCTCCTGTGGACGATCGAAGGTCCACTCTCGGGTGTGGTCGGACTGAGGCTCCAACGCTGGTGGCGGGGCGATGGCGCGGGGCGACGTGTCCCGCCAGTCCACCTCGTCGGAGTGCCGGCTCCGGGAGGCCCGCGACGATCGCCGACCGCCGTCGCCGTAACGCGGACCGCCGTCATCGTCCTCGTCCGGTGCGGCGTGCCGACCGCCACCGTCGACGCTGCTGACCCCCGACTCCAGTGCCCAGCGTGGCAGGTACGGCTCGGCGGGCTCGTCCTGGCCGCGCTCGATCGCCCGGCGGCGGCTCGGGGTGCGGTAACGCTCGATCGCCGAGTCGTAACGCCCGGCTCGTGAATCCTCGATGGGCTCGGCCCACGAAGCGGTCGGTCGCCGCTCGCGCGGACCGTCCTCCCCGCGTGCCCAGTCCCGGTAACTCACGGCCGGAGCGTGACCCTTCTCAACCGAAAGCGCAATCCGCTGTCCAGGTGTAGCCGTCGGCCACCGATCTTACGGGAGGTTCAGGACAAAGCCCTACCCGGAAATTCCCTCCACAGGCTGGGGAAAACGTTTGTGCAGGTCAGAGGCTTCTCGGCGAGAATTCCCCATCCGTTATCCACACCCTGTGCACACGCTGCGCACATGATTGTCCACCTGCGTCCACAGGTTGTCCCGAGGCTCGTCCACCGCCACGGTTGAGCGGCTGACCTCGGAGTCCGTATGGTTGCCATCGACCTGCTGACCCGATAACCCCCGATCGAACGGCCGGTCGACGTTGTCGCACCCGGGCGGTAAGCCTGAACCGATCCGACGCAGTGGAGGGGGGCCCGGTGTCGGTCACCGATGACAGGCGGACGGAGCCGTTCCACGGTGGCGGGCCGCAGGCCGCCGACCCGCCACGCGACGGTCAGTTCGACAAGACGCCGCCGCAGGATGTGGCTGCCGAGCAGTGCGTCCTGGGTGGCATGCTGCTGTCCAAGGACGCCATCGCCGACGTCGTCGAGATCCTCAAGATCAACGACTTCTACCGGCCGATCCACGCCACCATCTTCGACACCATCCTGGAGATCTACGGCAGGGGCGAGCCGGCCGACGCCATCACCGTCGCGGCGGCCCTGGCCGACTCCGGCGATCTGGCCAGGGTGGGTGGCGCTCCGTACCTGCACACGCTGATCGCGAGCGTGCCGACGGCCGCGAACGCCGCCTACTACGCCCGCATCGTCAGCGAACGCGCGGTGCTGCGCCGCCTGGTCGAGGCCGGTACGCGGATCGTCCAACTCGGCTACGGCACCGCGAGCGGCGGCAGCCGGGACGTGGACGACATCGTCGACCTGGCTCAGCAGGCCGTCTACGACGTGACGGAGCGCCGGGTCAGCGAGGATTTCGCCGTCCTGGCCGACATGCTGCAACCGACGCTCGACGAGATCGAGGCGGTCGGCGCGCAGGGCGGCGTGATGACCGGCGTGCCGACCGGCTTCACCGACCTGGACCGCCTGCTCAACGGGCTGCACGCCGGGCAGTTGATCATCGTGGCGGGGCGACCCGGTCTTGGTAAGAGCACGGCGAGCATGGACTTCGCGCGCAACGCCGCGATCCGGGCCAACCAGGCATCGGCCATCTTCTCGCTGGAGATGAGCAAGGTCGAGATCGTGATGCGGCTGCTCTCGGCCGAGGCCCGGGTGCCGTTGCACGTACTGCGCAGCGGGCAGTTGTCCGATGACGACTGGACGAAGCTGGCCCGCTGCATGGGCGAGATCAGCGAGGCGCCGCTGTTCGTCGACGACACGCCCAGCATGAACCTGATGGAGATCCGAGCGAAGGCTCGCCGGCTCAAGCAGCGGCACGACCTCAAGCTGATCGTGGTCGATTATCTCCAGCTGATGACCTCGCCGAAGCGTACGGAGAGCCGGCAGCAGGAGGTCGCGGACCTGTCCCGGGGCCTCAAGCTGCTGGCCAAGGAGGTCGAGTGCCCGGTCATCGCGGTCAGCCAGCTGAACCGTGGCCCCGAGCAGCGCACCGACAAGCGCCCACAACTGTCTGATCTGCGCGAGTCTGGATCAATTGAGCAAGATGCGGACGTCGTCATTCTTCTGCATCGTGACGACTACTACGACAAGGAATCCCCCCGGGCCGGGGAGGCGGATTTCATCGTTGCGAAGCACCGGAATGGTCCGACTGACACGGTGACCGTCGCCGCCCAGCTGCACCTGTCGCGCTTCGTGGACATGGCGATCGTCTAACCAGCTCACCCCACCAATGACCGGGCCGACCGATCGGACGGCCCGGTCATTGGTGGGGTCGTGCTGCTCAGCCGAACATCTCGTCGAGGAAGCTCTTGCGCTTCTTCCGCCGGTAGTGCCCGTGGTAGCCGTAGTGCTGTGGCGCGTGGCCGTAGACCGGCGCGGGGGCCGGGTAGCCGTGCGGCGGCGGGGGCGGTGGCGGCGGCACGGTGCCGTAACCCGGCTGGTGCGTTGCGGGCGGCGGTGGCGGCGGGGGCTGGTAGCCGCCCGGCTGCGGGGCGGTCGGCGGTGGGGGCGGGGGCGGAGCCTGCTGAGCGCTCCAGTTGGCCTCCGCCTCGAACAGCTTCTCCAACTCGCCGCGATCGAGGAAGATCCCCCGGCACTCGCCACACTGGTCGATGACGACGCCACTGCGCTCGTACTGGCGCATGTCTCCGTGGCACTTGGGACAGGTCAGGCTCATTACCCGAAGGTACCTGGTCGGTTCACGCGGTATCGGCCAGCGCCTCCGTCACCTCGTCGTCGGAAACCTCGTGGAAGTCGTCGTAGTACGCGCCGACGGCGGTGAAGGCGGGCGGGCGCTGGGCACAGATCACCTGGTCGGCTTCGCTGGCGAGCATCTCGTACGCCTCCTGGGAACCGACCGGCACGGCGACCACGACCCGACGGGCGCCGAGCTGGCGAGCCACCTGCACGGCGGCCCGCGCGGTCGCTCCGGTGGCCAACCCGTCGTCGACGATGACGGCGGTGCGCCCGGTCAGATCCAGGGGCGGCCGTCCAGCCCGATAGAGCTTCTCGCGCCGCTCCAGTTCTGCCTGCTCCCGGCGCTCGACCTCGGCGATGTCGTCGGTGCCGAGCTGCCGGGCCACCGCGTCGTTGAGCACGCGTACGCCGGCCGGGCCGAGCGCGCCGAAGGCGACCTCGGGGGCCCACGGTATGCCGAGTTTGCGAACCACCAGCACGTCCAGTGGTGCGCCGAGGCGTTCGGCGATGACCCGGGCCACCGGCACGCCGCCGCGTACCAGGCCCAGCACGATGACGTCCGGTGCGCCGATCAGGGCAGTCAGTCGGTCGGCGAGCACCTGGCCCGCCTCGTTGCGGTCGCGGTAGGTGGTCATGCCCTCAGGTCTACGCCCTACTTGCCGTCTTCGCGCGCAGGTTGCCGGATCCCGGGAACATCGAGTGCGGGCGCCCAGAGGAGGAACGCCACCGGATAGAGCAGGTAACCGAACCGGGTGGTGGGCATCAGCAGGATCGCCACGAGCAGCCCGTACCCGCAGACGAGCGCCGCCGTGCGGGCCGTGCGGGGCGGGCGTCGAGCGAGCCGGATGGCGATCGCCAACGCGGCGGCGACCAGCAGCGCCGCTGCCACGGCCCGGCCAGCCGGCAGGGCTTCCGCGATCAGGTGACCGGGGAACGGGGACTGTGCCGGGCTGGCGACCAGGCCGTGCCCGAGGGGAAACCGCAGCACGTTCTCCACCAGCGCGTCTCGATCCACCAGCAGGGTGGGCAGCAGCGCTGCGGCGGGTAGGCCGAACGCGCCGACGGCGACCCGTAAACCGGCCCGGTGGCAGATGCCCCAGATGACCAGTACGGCGGCGACCGGCCAGGCGAAGAGTTTGAGCGCACCGGCGAGCCCGACGACGACGCCCGCCCAGCCGGGTCGTGCGGTGGCGGCGAGCGCGAGGGCCAGCAGGCAGAGCGCGAGTACGGGCAGGTCGTCGCCGCCGGTGGCCAGGGTCAACGCACAGATCGGCAGGACGGTGGCAGCCTGCGCGCCACGCAGCAGCGCGGCGTCGTGTCCGACCGAGGTCGACCCGGCCGCCGGTCGACGCAGGATGCGGACGGCGAGGAATAGGGCGAGCGCGGTGCCGACGGCGAACCAGACCCGGGCGTCGCCCCACCACGCGTCGGTGGCCGCGCGGGGCAACCCGAACAGGGCCATTCCGGGTTGGTACGGCGTGTAGCCGAGCAGCTGTTCGCCGGGGGGCAACGCCGCGATGGCCTCCGGCCCCAGGTAGGGAGTGCCGGTCTCCACCAGCCGCTGCCCGGACTGCTCGACGACGAGTACCTCTTCCTGGGCCCGGTCGGTGCGCCCCGCCGCGCGCTGCACGCTCTGCCACACGAGGGGTAGCAGGGCGACGGCCGTCCAGGCCAGGACGGTGACCAGCCAGCGTGCGGGCAGTCCTACCAGAGGTGACCCGGGCCGGTGCCGCCGCAGCAGGAGTTGACCGATCGCCACGAGAGCCGCGCTGAGGTAGCCGAGTGCGGCGATGCCACCCCAGGCACGGTGTGGCAGCAGGGTTGAGGTGGCTGCGGTGATCGCGGCGAAGGCGGCGGAGACGGCGTAGAGGCCGAGGTCGAGAGCGAGACCTCCAGCGGAGGTGTCGATCCGGTACCACCACCCTGGACGGTGGTCGGTCGGGGTGGCGGTGCTCATCTGGGCAAGTGTGTCAGGCCTGCTGGTGGCGCCCCCGGCCGCCCTGTCGCCGTCCCTGCGGTAGCCGGACCACCGCGCCGGCATCGTGCAGGGCGACCGCGAGGCAGCCGGTCCGGCCGCCGGTGCCGCGTTGGAGGGCGGCGAGCAGCGTTCCGGAGGGCAGCGGACGGGCGAAGAGGTGGCCCTGGCCGGCGGTGCAGCCCAGTTCCCAGAGCGCGTGTCGCTGCGCCTCCCGCTCCACCCCCTCGGCCACCACGGCGAGGTCGAGACTGCGACCGAGATCGAGGGTGGAGCGGATGATCGCGGCTGCTTCGGTGGAGGATTCCATCGCGGTGACGAAGCTTCGGTCGATCTTCAGTTGGTGCACCGGGATCCGGGAGAGCAGGGAGAGCGAGGAGTAACCGGTGCCGAAGTCGTCCAGGGCGAGTCGGACACCCGCGTCGCGCAGCCGGGTGAGTACCTGGTCGACGACGTCGAGCTGACTGAGGGTGAGGGTCTCGGTCAGTTCCAGGATCAGCCGGTCGGGTGGCAGGTCGTGGGCGCGCAGGCGGGCCAGCACCGAACCGGGGAACCGGGCGTCGAGCAGGCTGCGGGGAGAGACGTTGACCGCCACGGGTACCTCGAAGCCGGCGTCACGCCAGGTGCCGGCGGAGATCAGGGCCTGGTCGAGGATGGCGTCGGCGAAGGCGGGAAGCAAACCCGAGCGCTCGACCGTCTCCAGGAAACGCAGTGGGTCGATCATGCCGTGGGTGGGGTGACGCCAGCGGGCCAACGCTTCGGCGGCGATGACCTCACCGGTGCCGAGGTCGACGATCGGCTGGAAGTTGACGGTGAACTCGTGGTCGGCGACGGCCTTGGTCAGGTCGCCGCCGAGGGTGAGGCGACCCAGATCGGCGGTGTCCCGGGCGGGCGCGTAGGTGGCGACCCGCTGCCCGGCCCGCTTGGCCTGGTACATGGCGACGTCCGCGCGGCGTAGCAGTTCGACCATGCCGCCGGTGGCGGGAGCGACGGCGATGCCGCCGCTGGCCTCCACGTTGATCCGCATGCCGTCGATGTCGAACGGTTCGTACAGCGCCGCCAGGAGCGTCTCGGCCCGGTGGGCGGCCACCGCAGGCGCGGGCAGGGCGCGCAGGAGTACGGCGAACTCGTCACCACCGAGCCGGGCGACCAGGTCCTCGGCGTGGGCGGCGGCGCGCAGCCGCTCGGCGACGGCGGCCAGCATCTGGTCACCGGCGGTGTGGCCGAGGGTGTCGTTGACCTCCTTGAAGTGGTTCAGGTCGATCAGCACCAGGGCGGTAACCCCGTCGGCGTGTCGGTGGTGCAGGTGGTCGTTGCCCGCGTCGAGCAGGTGGCGCCGGTTCGGCAGGCCGGTCAGTGCGTCGTGGGTCGCGTCGTGCGCGTGGGCTTCGGCCACCCTCGCGAGTTCGGCGTACGCCTGGGCGTTGCGGATAGCCGTGCACAGTGCCGAGGCGAACGTGTAGAGCGTGTAGTGCTCCCGCTCGGAGAGTTTCACCGGTCCGTGGAAGCGCAGGCGCAGCATCCCCACGTCGACCGTCTTGTCGTGCCCCTCCAGACGGACGGGAACCACCGCACCCTGGACGGCGGTGGGCTGGTCGGCCGGCCCGTCGTAGCTGACCCCGTCGGCACCGCCGCGCACCACCCGGTCGACGTCGCGTAGCTCGACCTCCACCTCGTCGGCGGAGAAGAGTTCGGATGCCCGGGTGACCGCGGTGGTGAGGACCTCGTCCAACTCGACCACGTTGAGCGCGTCGGTGGTCTGCGCGAGTCGCTGCCACACCTGCTGCTCGGTGCGGCTCCGAACCCGCGCGGAGTAGAGCAGGTGCAGGCTGAGCATCAACGGAGGCACCACGAGGAGCAGCCGGAAGTCGATGTTGATGAGCAGCACCGTGCTGGTGATGACGCCGAGGCGGGCGATGGCTGCACCGATGCGGAAACCCCAGTCCTCCCGGAACAAGGTGCGCAACGAGGTGCCGGTCGCCATTGAGATGACGGGGAGGGTGACGAGTTCGTCGAGCAGCACGGCAGCGAGATAGGCGACAGCTAGGGGGAGCGCTGTGCCAGCGAGACCTGAGCTGGCGGCGGGCCATTCGAACGCCTGGAGTACCAAACCAGCGGCGGTGGCCACGAGCATGTTCTTGCCGATGCCGAAAGCCCGCTTGATCGGTGAGCTGCCGGTGAGGATGGTGGCGATCCCGATGCCGAACCCGGTGGCGAGGATGACGACCGAGGCGGGCGCCACCGCGAGCCCGATCACGATGGCCGTTTCGGTCCAGGCGATGTCGTGGTTGGTCGAGCGGATGCGAATCCTCACCTTGGCGACGAAACCGACCGCAACAAGTGAGATCAGAGTGGCCCAAGTGGTTGTCGCCGTGATGGCGTCGTAGCTGGGCAAGTGGGCGACGGAGACGGCAGCGGCGAGGCCAGCCAAAACGACGACGAGACCGACGAGCAGCATCAGCCGCCGATCGGTCCCAGTCTGTCGAGCCCGCAGAGCCAAGCATCATCCCCATTCGTCACCGGGGCGTTGCGCTCCGCAAGCGTACTCCCGGCCGCTCCTGACCGGGCAGGAGGTTCAGTTCCATTCGTGCGAGCGCATCTCTACCCCCAACTGAGGCTGACTGTCGTGCTGCCAGACCCTAGGGGCGCTTGTGGGCAATTAGCGATGATTCATGTCCTAATGCGCATAATAGGCCAATATGGAGAGGTCGTATCACGGTCCGTCTTACCCGCTTGACTGACTGTTGAATGGTGGACGGTTTCACTCCGGGTCGGCTGGAATGCGATCAATCAAGTGTGGCTAAAGCCGCTATTGAGTTCATCGTCGCTTCGGTTGACCTTGTCGCGATCGACTGCAACCTACCGGGCCGGGACGGCAGTAAACGCGTACCGTGATCCTTCGAATGCGCGCGGAGGGTCCTGTGTGGATCCAGCTCCTCGACCTTCGTGCGCGGTGCACGGCTAACGGGCGCTACCGCTGGAAACCAAGCCGCAGACCGTACTGGGATCCGTCGTTCTCCGCAATGCTAAATGTCCATAATTATACGGCTAACCTGCGACATGCGATTGAGGCGATCTCCCGGCGGTGGCTCGCCGGCATGGCGGAGGCTCTCCAGGGTCGCTCCGGTCCAGTGCTCTCCGCACAGGTGGCTGCCGCGCCCGAGCCCTAACTACTCGCCACCGAGTTGTACGGCGAGTTGCAGATCGGGCGCGGTGGCCACGACAGGGCGCTGCCGGTCCAGCGGTCCCTCGCCACCCCGCCTCACGTGGTGCATTGGCGGGTCGCCGACGCCCGTGGGCGGTCTTAATGCGGTTCACTCCATCGGTGCGCATCGTTAAGGTGCGACCACGCGAATGCCTGCCTCCCAAGGGGTTCGAGAAGTGAAGATTGAGGTGCTTGGCGGCTTTTGGGTCTTTTTTCGGCTCTTCCAGGGTGAGCCTCGGTACGCCGAAGCAGCGAACCGTTCTTGCCAAGCTGGTGATGAACCCGGGGAGGACGGTCTCGACGGAGGAGTTGATCGACGAAATCTGGCCCGACGAACCGCCGCGTTCGGCAGTGCCGAATTTTCGGACGTACGCCGCCAACCTCCGTCGTGCCTTTGAGTCGTATGAGGCGGGCCGGGGCTTGCTGGTCCGTCGGCGCGGCGGTTACTGCCTTGAGGTTCCTCCGCGAGACGTCGACCCGTTCTCCTTCGTCGATCATTTCGAACGGGCACGCCAGTTGAACCTTCGGGACCAAGCGGATGTCGCGCGATCGTTGCTGAACAAGGCGATGCTCTGCTGGCTCGGTCCACCCTTGCTCGGCGTACCTCTGCGGCCTTCGCTGTCCGCCCACGTGGCAAACGCTCAGGAGCAATACCTCCTCGCCGTGGAGTTGCTAGCGACTCTTCATCTCGGGGCGGGGGATGTCGATCAGCCATTTCGCTGCTGCGGCGGACGGTGGCTGAGCACCCGATTCGTGAACCAGCGCTGGTCCTGTTGATGACGGCACTGCACCGACGAGGCGACATTGCTGGCGCGATCTCCGTGTTTCGATCCGCCGCCCGAGTCCTCCAGGACGAATTGGGGGTGGAGCCAGGCTCCGACCTCCGGCGGCTGTACCAGGGGATTATCAAGCATCGGGTGCTTCGACTCCGGTTGCCGTAGCCGTTGAACCCGGCGGTGTCGACCCGCCTGTCGCGCGAACGGCGACGATGCGCGATGCCCATGATGTCAAATGGGATTGGCTTCCTAGACCGGTGGCAGATTTCGTCGGCAGGGACGACGTCGTCCATCGCCTAGTGCGAAAAAGCCGAGCCGCAAGCGGGCAGGATGAGCCGGGACGCGGCTCCTCGAACACGCTCTTATCGATTTCTTATCGCCGAGGTCCCTAGCCTCGGCCCTTCAGTAAGGGCTGCCCGCATCGTGGATCATGAAAGAGGAAGTGCCTTCTGATCTGGGAAGATCTGACTTGTCTAAGGTCCAGATCGCCCGTCACGGAAGGCACTTGCAGGGTGAAGGTTACCGGAACGCGCCCGAAGATCGTGGTCA
>NZ_VCJO01000020.1 GCF_009712475.1 Micromonospora sp. CP22 | reverse complement strand
CGACTCGGACGGCGGTCATGTGCGGTTGGTCAGCCGGCACAGCGGCAAGGTCGTCGAGGTGCAGGGCGCGGCCACCAATGACGGCGCGAACATCGTGCAGTACGCCGACTGGAACGGTGCCAACCAGCAGTGGCAACTCGTCCGGGTCGACGGTGGCGGCGGCGACCCGCCGCCGAGCGGTGGCTCCGGGTGCGGCAAGGCCCCGACGCTGTACAACGGCACGCACACCATCCAGAGCAACGGCAAGAGCCGTCAGTTCATCCTGCGGTTGCCGGCCAACTACAACAACAACAATCCCTACCGGCTGATCTTCGCGTTCCACTGGCGCGGCGGCACCATGCAGGAGATCTCCTCCGGCGGCACCAGCGGGAGCGCCTGGTCCTACTACGGTCAGCAGGAGCAGTCGAACAACAGCGCCATCCTGGTCGCACCGCAGGGGCTCGGCAACGGTTGGGCCAATTCCGGTGGTGAGGACGTCACCTTCGTCGACGACATGATCCGTCGGATCGAGAGCGACCTGTGCGTCAACCCGGCCCAGCGCTTCGCCCTCGGCTTCAGCTGGGGTGGTGGCATGAGCTACGCCCTCGCGTGTGCGCGGGCCACGGTCTTCCGGGCCGTCGCCGTCATCGCCGGGGCGCAGATCAGCGGTTGCAGCGGCGGCACCCAGCCGATCGCGTACTTCGGGTTGCACGGCATCTCGGACAACGTCCTCAACATCGCCCAGGGTCGAGGACTGCGCGACACGTTCGTCCGCAACAACGGGTGCAACGCCCAGAACCCGCCGGAGCCGGGTGCGGGCAGCCGTACGCACATCACCACGGCCTACTCCGGTTGCCGCGCCGGTTACCCGGTGCAGTGGGCGGCCTTCGACAACGGGCACATGCCAGGCCCGGTCGACGGCACGTACGGCGAGAGCGGCATTACCACCTGGACCAAGGGCGAGATCTGGCGCTTCTTCGCCCAGTTCTCCTGACCGGGTCGCCTGCGACGGCGGGTCACGGCCTCCCCGGCGGCATCATGTGCCGGGGGGCCGGGCCCGCCGGACGTCGTGCGCGAAGGTCAGCGTTGCAGGCGGGTCGGCTTCTCCGAGCCGCCACGCCGGACCAGCCACGCCTCGGTGATGTGGGTGAACATCGCCGTGGCCGCGCCCTCCGGATCGTGGGCGGCGATCCGCTCGTAGATGCGGCGGTGCCCACGGTTGGACGCCACGCACAGCGCGCGCTCGGTGCGGCCCATGTAGCGGGCCGTGTTCACCACCTGACTCTCCAGCGAGCGTACGACGCCCCGGGCGATGCGGTTGCCGGAGGCCTGCATGACCGTGTCGTGGAAGGCCCGGTCGTGCTCGTGGTAGGTGACGTGGTCGTCGACCAACTCGTCCATCCGGTCCACCAGCGCGCGCAGCCGGTCGAGGGTCTCCTGGTCGGCGACCCGGGCGGCGACGTTGGCCATGTCGGATTCCAGCAGGCGTCGGGTGACCACGAGGTCGTCGAGGATGGCGAGGCTGTCGTCCTGGGCGATGGTGGCACCGAGGACGAGCTCGTCGAGCATGTCCCACATCGACGGTGGGGTGACCATGGTGCCCGCGCCCTGACGGACCTGCACCAGCCCCTTCTCCTGAAGGATCTTCACCGCTTCCCGGACCACGGTCCGGCTGACGGAGAAGGTCTCGCACAGCACCGGCTCGGGAGGCAACGCCGTGCCGGACGGATGCACCCCACGGACGATCCGCTCCACCAGCTCGGCGGTGACGGCGGTGGCGAGGTTGGCGGGGCGTCGGGGCCAGACCGGGGCGGCCAGTTTCTCCAGGGCCGTCTCCTGCGATGGCGTCATGTCCCCTCCGATTGGCTCGTCATGCTGCGACGTCCTGGGTCAGTGTACGACCGATTGTTGACGTCACACGTCATACGAGTTATGTTCTTGATCACGTTGGCTGCGGCAGGCCGTCAGCCACTCCCCCCAGAGGTGAACAACGATGAAACAACGAGCATTGTGGTCAGCCGTCCTCGTTGTGGGACTGGCGACGGCAGGCTGTGGAAGTGCCAGTGACACGGGTTCCTCTTCCGGCGGCTCGACCGACAAGCTGGTGGTCTGGGACTGGAAGTCCGGTGAACCGTCGGCCAAAGCGTATATCGAGAAGGCGAAGGCCGACTTCTCCGCGAAGCACCCGGACGTGACGGTCGAGTTCGTCGCGCAGCCGTTCGACCAGTACTACACGTTGCTCGGCGCGGCCATCCAGTCCGGCAAGGGCCCGGACGTGATGCTGTTCAACGGCGGCGGTCAGATCCGCGACCGGGTCGACGCGCTGGTGCCGCTCGACGACTACGTCGCCGAGGACAAGCAGCGCCTCGCCGGGTGGGACGCCTTCACCAAGGACGGCAAGACCTACGCCGGGCCGGTGACGTTGCAGGGCCACCCGATCTACTACAACAAGGACCTCTACGCCAAGGCCGGTCTCGACCCGGCGAGCCCGGCAACCACCTGGGACAAGTTCCTCGCCGACTGCGCCGCCATCGGCAAGGTCGGTGCCAAGTGCTTCGCCCTGGGTAACAAGGAGGGCGCCGGAATCCAGTTCTGGCTGTCGGCGCTGGGCTCCGGCGTACTCACCGCCCAGGAGTACGACGACTGGATCGCCGGCAAGCGCGACTGGAACTCGCCCAACGTGAAGCGGGTCTTCCAGCTCTGGAAGGACGCCGGTGACGCCGGTCTGAACAACGACGGGGCCAACTCGACCGCGATGTTCAACGACGCCTTCGCGCTCTTCCAGTCCGCCAAGGCCGCGCACGTCATCGGGCTGATGTCGGACGTGGGGCACTGGAAGGACTTCAACGAGTTCCTCACGCCCGACAAGCTCGGCGTGATGAGCGCTCCGGTCGTCACCGCGGGCACCACCCCGAGCCTCGCCTACGACGGTGGCATCGGGTACGCGGTGGCGAAGTGGACCAGCGACCCCAAACTCGCCGCCGACCTGGTGCGTTCGCTGACCTCCACCGAGGCGCTCCAGGCGTTCTACGCCGAAGCCGGGGCGATCGCCTCGGACACCACCATCGACGTCTCGCAGGCCGGCCCGGCCGCCGCCACGATCGTGGGCCAGCTCAAGGGCGGTAAGCCCGCCCTGCACGTGGCGCTCTCCTCGAAGACCCTGGACCTGATGGGACGGGTCTCCCAGCAGCTGCTCAGCGGCTCGATCAGCGTCGACGAGGCGGTGAAGCAGCTGGCCGCTTCCGACCAGGCGGGCTGAGTTCGTGCCGATCGGAAACGTACAGCCGTCGGTCCGCCCGGTGTCATCCGGGCGGACCGACGCCGACCCGGTGGCGGCCGAGGCCACCGGCCGCCACCGCGGCACCCGGCCACGGCGGTCGCGTGGCGGCGCGCGTGCCGAGCGCTTCGCCCCCTACGTCCTGGTCGCGCCCGCCATCCTGATCATCGTGGTGCTGCGGCTCTACCCGCTGCTGCTCGGCGTCAACTTCTCCTTCACCGGAGACGGGGAGCGCAACGGCACCGTCGTGGGCATCGACAACTACCTTGAGCTGCTCGACGACTCGCTGTTCCGCACCGCGCTGGGCAACGTCGGGTTGCTGGTGCTGTTGCTTCCGGTGGCGGTCGCCATCCCCGGGCTGCTCGCCACGTTCATCTACCTCCGGGTGCCCGGACACCGCTTCTACCGCAGCGTCTACTTCTTCCCGGCGGTGCTCTCACCGGTCATCGTCGGCGCGATCTTCAACCTGCTGCTCGCCTTCGACGGCCCGGTCAACGCGGTGCTCGGGGCGGTCGGCATCGGCCCGGTGGACTGGCTCGGGGATCCCGACGTCGCGATGTTCGTGGTGGTCGGCGTCCACATCTGGGCCACCTTCGGCATGGCGCTGGTGGTGTTCCTGGCCGGGTTCGCCACCCTGGACTCCGCCCTGTTGGACGCGGCCCGGGTGGACGGCGCGTCGCTGCTCCAGGTCATCCGGCACGTGATCATTCCGGGCCTGTCCCGCACCATCGCGTTCGTCGCCGTCACCACGATGGTCGGGATGCTGACCTCGATGTTCGGCCTGCTCTACGTGATGACCAGCGGCGGACCGGAGGGCTCCACCTACCTTCCGGAGTACTACATCTGGATCCAGCAGGGGCAGATGAATCGGCCCGCCCTCGCCTCGGCCGCGTCGACGGTGCTCTTCGTGATCATGCTCGTCGTGGGGCTGCTCCAGGTGAAGCTGCTCAGGCGGGCGGGAGGGGAGGACTGATGACCCGCGTACGACTGAGCCGGTGGCTGCTGGCCATCCCGATGACGCTGCTCGCGCTGGCGACGATCTATCCACTGCTGTTCACCGTCAACGTGGCGATGAAGACCCGGCGGGACTACATCCTCGACCGGTTCGCCCTGACCGACGCCCTCCGCTGGGACAACATCAGCACGGCGTGGAACAGCGTCGGCATGGACCGGTACTTCCTCAACTCGCTGATCGTGGTGACGTCGTCGGTCGTGCTGCTGCTGTTACTCGGGTCGATGGCCGGTTTCGCCCTGAGCCAGCTTCGGTTCCGGGGTTCCTCGGCGCTGTTCCTGGGCTGCCTCGCGGGACTCTTCGTACCCTTCCAGGTGATCATGGTGCCGCTCGCCCGGATCATGGCCGACACCGCCCTCATCGACACGTATCCCGGGCTGGTTCTGGTCTTCGTGGCGCAGTTCCTGCCGTTCACCGTCTTCCTGATGACGAGTTACTACAAGACCATCCCGCGCGAGGTCATCGACGCGGCCCGGATCGACGGCAACAGCGTCTACGGCGTGTACCGCCGGATCATGCTGCCCCTGGGCACCCCGGCGCTGCTGTCGGTGGGCATCCTCAACGCACTGTTCTGCTGGAACGACGTCCTGATGTCGCTGGTGATGATGCCGTCGGCGGAGCACCGCACGCTCATGGTCGGCGTGACCTCGCTACGTGGGCAGTACTCCGACGACATTCCCACCTTCGCCTCAGGGGTGTTGATCGCCGCGATACCGGTCCTGGTGGTCTACCTCTTCCTCCAGCGCCAGATCGCCGACGGCGTCGCCGCCGGCTCCACGAAGGGCTGACATGCGCATCACCGGATATCGGACGCTCACCACGGTCCAGGAATGGGGGCGCCCGGTCGGCGACGCCAACGGCGTCTTCGCCGACGGGAAGGTCACCGTGCCGATCGTCGTCGTGGAGACCGACGAGGGACTGTCGGGTGTGGGCATCGGTCCGCATGTCGAGATCGAGCGGATCTTCGCGGCCATCGAGGGTGAAGACCCCCGGGCGGTGACCACGCTCTACGACCGGATGCTGCGACACACCTTCAAGGCCGGTCACGCGGGGCCGGTGTTCGGCACCATCGGCGCGCTCGACACCGCGCTCTGGGACATCAAGGCGCAGGCGGTCGGCCAGCCGCTGTGGCGGTTGCTGGGCGGGCGCGACCGGCGGGTGCCGGCGTACGCCTCCGGCCTGGACATCGGCCTGACCGACGACGAGCTCATCTCGGCGTACACCCGCTACGCGGCACACGGGCTGCGCGCGGCCAAGCTCAAGGGCGGCCTCGACATCGAGCGGGACCGACGCCGACTCCACCTGGTCAAGGAGGTCCTGGCCGATGCGGGCCACGGGCTGCGTCCCGGTCTGATGCTCGACGTCAACGAGGCGTGGACCCGCAAGCAGGCCGTCCGGCACGTGTGCGAACTCGAACGCACCCTCGACCTGATCTGGATCGAGGAGCCGGTTCGGCGCTGGGACGCCGAAGGGCTCGCCGCCGTCGGCCGGGGAGTACGCGCCTCCGTCGCCACCGGGGAGAACCTCACCGGGCTTGAGCAGTACCGCCCGCTGATCGCCGCCGGTGCGGTCGACGTCGTCCAGACCTCCGCGGTCGGGGGAGTGACCCACTTCCTGCGGGTGTCCGCCCTGGCGCACGCCTACGACCTGCCGGTCAGCCCGATCGGCAACAGCCCGCTCGGGCTGCTGCACGCCGCCACCTCGGTGCCCAACCACCTGACCAGCGAGTTGCAGGACCTCTGGCCGCCGGTCGGTGTCACCGTCGACCTGCACGTCGAGGACGGGGCGTTCATCCTCGGCGACTCGCCCGGACTCGGCCTGCGGGTGGACGAGCAGCGGATCCAACCCCCACAGGCACCGACGGTCGACGGCCCGAACGTGCGGCCGGAGGAGGCCGGGCGGCGGCTGCTGGCGGCGACGGACGGCGTCGTACCGGCCACCGGCCTGCCGCTGGCTCGGGCCGCCGCACCGACGTGCAACAGCAATCAGGTGTCCCCGACCGGATGTCACTGACGCCACAGACGGTGGGCCGGCACGAGTCGCGTACGGCCGTTGATACGGAGGATCGATGAAGGCAGTGGTCTACCGGGGAGCGCGCAACCTCGGAGTCGAGGAGCGTGAGCCGACGGCACCCGGGCCCGGCGAGGTGCGGATCTCGGTGGCCTACACCGGGATCTGCGGCACCGACCTGCACATCTACCACGGGGACATGGACGCCCGGGTCGGTGCCGCCGCGATCATCGGGCACGAGATGTCAGGGCGGATCGCGGCGCTGGGGGAGGGCGTCACCGGCTGGTCCGTCGGCCAGCCGGTGACCGTGCTGCCCACCAGGTGGTGTGGGCGGTGTGCCGCCTGCCGGCGCGGCAACTCGCACATCTGTCACGCCATGAACTTCCTCGGCATCGACTCGCCCGGTGCCATGCAGTCCTCCTGGACGGTACCGGCGGAACTGGTCCTGCCGCTGCCGGAGGAGTTGCCGCTCGACCAGGGCGCACTCGTCGAACCGGTCGCCGTCGCCGTGCACGACGTGCGACGGGGACAGGTGGCCGCCGGTGACCACGTGGTCGTCGTCGGCGGTGGACCGATCGGGGTGCTGATCGGCACCGTGGCTCAGGGCCGCGGCGCTCGGGTGCTGCTCGTGGAGCCGGACGCCACGCGGCGGGCCGTGGCGGGCGACATCGGGATCGAGGCCGTCGACCCGACCGCGACCGACGTGGCGGCGCTGGTCGACGAGCGTACCGACGGTGCGGGCGCCGACGTGGCCTTCGAGGTCTCCGGCTCTGCGGCCGGTGTCGCCACCGCGGTCGGGGTGCTGACCGCCCGGGGGCGGCTGGTGATGGTGGCGATCCACCCCCGGCCGAGGGAGGTCGACCTGCACCGGTTCTTCTGGCGTGAGCTGGAACTGCTCGGCGCGCGTCTGTACCAGCGCGACGACATGGCGGAGGCGATCCGGTTGGTCGCCTCCGGCGCGATCCCGACCCGACAGCTGATCTCCCGGGTCGCGCCGCCCAGCGCGGCGACCGAGGCGTTCGCCGCGCTGGAGGGTGGCGGTGTCATGAAGGTGCTGCTGGACTGGCAGGAGGGCGACCGGTGACGAATCTGTTCGACCTGTCCGGACGGACCGCGGTGGTGACCGGTGCCCGACGCGGCATCGGGCTGGCCATGGCCGAGGCGTTGGCGCGCGCCGGTGCCGACGTGGTCGGGGTATCGGCGAACCTGGAACCGCAGGAGAGCGAGGTGGGCCGCCGGGTGCGTGCCGCCGGGCGACGGTTCACCGCGCTGCGCGCCGATCTGGCCGACCGGGCGGCCGTGCGTCGGCTGGCCGACGACCTGATCGCGCTCGGGCCGATCGACATCCTGGTCAACAACGGTGGCACGATCGCCCGCGCCCCGGCCGTCGACCACCCCGACGAGATCTGGGACCACGTCATCGAGGTGAACCTGAACAGCCAGTTCGTGCTGAGTCGGGAGATCGGGCGGACGATGGTCGACCGTGGCCACGGAAAGATCATCTTCACCGCGTCCCTGCTCAGCTTCCAGGGAGGCATCACGGTGCCCGGGTACGCCGCGTCGAAGTCGGGCGTGGCCGGGCTCACCAAGGCCCTGGCGAACGAGTGGGCCGCCCACGGGGTGAACGTCAACGCCATCGCCCCCGGCTACATCGCCACCGACAACACCCGAGCCCTGCGCGAGGACCCCGACCGCAACCAGGCGATCCTGGCCCGGATCCCGGCCGGTAGGTGGGGCGCCGCCGACGATCTCGGTGGGGCCACGGTCTTCCTCGCCTCGGCGGCCTCCGACTACGTCAACGGGATCGTGCTGCCCGTCGACGGGGGGTGGCTGGGCCGATGACCGAGCCGACGCCCCAGATCGTCGACGCGCACCACCACCTGTGGGTCCGGGCGCGGCATCCGCAGCCGTGGATCGACCCGGTGACCATGGCGGCCATCGACGCCGACTTCGAGGTCACCGACCTCGCCCCACTCGCCCGGTCGGCAGGGGTCACCAACACCGTCGTCGTGCAGTCCATCGCCTCGACGAGGGAAACCCTGGACCTGTTGCGTACCGCAGCCGACGACGTCCTGGTCGGCGGCGTCGTCGGCTGGGCCGACCTGACGGCCGCCGACGTCGCCGCCCGCCTCGACCGGCTGCGCTCGGCACCCGGCGGGCAGCGCCTGACCGGCATCCGTCATCTCGTCCAGAGCGAGCCGGACCCGGCGTACCTGGACCGACCCGACGTGCGCCGGGGCATCGCCGCGGTCGGCGACGCCGGACTGGTCTTCGACCTGCTGGTCCGGCAACACCAACTGCCCATGGCCGCCCGGTTGGCGCACGACCTGCCCCAGGTGCGGTTCGTCCTCGACCACCTCGGCAAGCCCGCGCTGGGCACCCCGGAGTTCGACCACTGGCGGCGGGACCTGCGGGCCCTCGCCGCAGCGCCCAACACGGTGGCCAAGGTGTCCGGCCTGACGACCGAGGTGCCCCGGTCGCCGTGGACGGTGGACGATCTCCGACCTGCCGTCGACCACGCGCTCGACGTGTTCGGGCCGGACCGGCTGATGTTCGGCTCGGACTGGCCGGTGTCCCTGCTCGCCACCTCGTACCCACGCTGGATCGAGGCGGTCGCGCAGTTGCTGGGTGACCTCGACCCCACCGAGCAGGCGGCGATCTGGGCGGGCACCGCGCGGCGTTGCTATCGACTGGAGGCGTCGTGAACAGGCACGTACTGCCCCGTCGTACGGCGGTGAGCCTGACCGAGTTGGGCTTCGGCGCGGCCCAGGGCGGCAACCTGTACCGGGTGACCACGGACGACGAGTTCGTCGCCGCCGTCGACACCGCCTGGGCGGCGGGCGTGCGGTACTACGACACCGCGCCGCACTACGGCCTCGGGTTGTCCGAGCGTCGCCTGGGCGATGCGCTGCGGAGCAGACCACGCGACGAGTACGTGGTGTCGACGAAGGTGGGCCGGCTGCTGGTGCCGTCACCGGCCGACGCACACCTGCGCGACCCGGAGGGCTTCGACGTGCCCGCGAGCCACCGCCGGGTCTGGGACTTCAGCCGCGACGGGGTACGGCGTTCCATCGAGGCCAGTCTGGCCCGCACCGGCCTGGACCGGATCGACATCGTCTACCTGCACGACCCCGACGACCACTGGGAGCAGGCCGCCGGGGAGGCGGTGCCGGCCCTGGTCGAGTTGCGTGACCAGGGCGTGGTGGGTGCGATCGGCGCCGGCATGAACCAGTCCGCGATGCTCGCGCGGTTCGTCCGGGAGACCGATGTCGACGTGGTGATGTGCGCCGGTCGGTACACCCTGCTCGAACAGGGGGCGGCCGAGGACCTGTTGCCGCTCGCGCAGCGCAGCGGGGTGGGTGTGGTGATCGCGGGCGTCTACAACTCCGGACTGTTGTCGCGGGAGCGCCCCCCGGCCGACGCGCTCTACAACTACCAGCAGGCGCCGCCGGAGCTGATCGAGCGGGCGCGGCGGATCGCCGAGGTCTGCGAACGGTACGGCGTCACCCTGCCGCAGGCGGCGCTCGCCTTCGTCCGCCGGCACCCGGCCGTGGTCTCGACGGTGGTCGGTGTCCGCGACGGCGGACAGGCGGCGCAGACCGTACGGCGTTCGGCCGTGGCGGTCCCCGACGAACTCTGGGAAGCACTCGCCACCGCCGGGCTGCTCGCCGCGCCGGTGTAGGTCGTCTTGCTCGGGCACCGCCCTGGCGGGGCGGGTACGAGTCCGTACCCGCCCCGCCAGGAGCCGGTCAGGTGCCCGGTCGGGACCGGCTCCGGTGTCGAAGGCCGGTCCCGACGGGAGGTGACGGTCGTGGTGCGCGCCCGGTCAGGCCAGGCTGAACCGCCACTGCTGGTTGCTGCCGCTGTGGCAGTTCCACTGCAACAGACGGGCACCGTCGGTGGTGGCACCGCCGTTGACGTCGACGCAGAGCCCGCTCAACGTGCTCTTCATCGTGTAGACCCCGCTGGTCCCGGTGGACGTCACGGTGAACTTCTGTTGGTTGCTGTTGTTGCAGGTGGCCTGCTGGAGGAAGGCACCGGCGCTGGTGGAGCCGCCGGTGATCTCCGCGCACTTGCCGCTGTGGACGGCCCGCAGGTAGACGGCACCGCCCCCGGCGTCGACCGCCTGCCACTTCTGGTTGTTGCCGCCGGTGGCCGCCCACTGGTGGATCTGGGCGCCGTCGGCGGTGGACACCCCGTTGACGTCCATCAGCTTGTTGCTGTGTTGGGCGGTGATCGTCCACGTCCGGCCGGCTATCCCGCCACCGCTGTCACCGACTCCCACGCCCGGACCACCGAAGGTGTGCGAGTCGAGGTCGAACCAGTTGTTGGCACTGCCCTTGAACACCAGGTACAGGGTGTGGGTGCCGGCCAAGGGGGTGACGCTGACCGGCGGTGTCGACTGGTAGTTGTCCCATCCGCCGGTGCTCGGCACCGGGGTGGTGGCCAGCAGCGTTCCGGTCGGCGATCCGGCCCGCAGCTCGATCGAGCCGCCGCCGGAGGGCGACGACAGCCGGTAACTCACGCTGGTGATGCCGGACAGGCTCATCGGCGTGAAGGCGATCCAGTCGTTGTTGGAGATGTCACCGATGCGCTTGCCGCTCTCCGCGCCGGCCTGGTCGATGATCCGGGTGCCCGACTGGCTGCTGTAGTACTCGGCCTGCTTGTGCTTGGGCTGGAGGATCACCTGGGCACGCCCGGTGAGTGGTGCGGCGCCGCCCGCGCCACCGTTGTCGGTGTACCGCGCGTTGAGCACGTAGAACAGGTTCGCGCCGTCCGGGTGTCCGCCGAGCAGGTCGGTGGGGATCGTTCCGGAACAGCCGGCGTAGTCCGTGGTCTCGTGCGCGTGGTCGTCATGCCCCAGGGCGGGGTTGAGGAAGACCTTGGAACAGTCGATCGTCCCGCCGTCCGGGTCGGTGACGCTGATCTGGTAGGAGACCCGGTCGCCGAAGGTGAGCATGCCACCGTTGGCCGGTGTGGTGATGGTGACCACCGGTGCGGTGTTGCCGACGGTGATCTGCACGTTGGCGAAGCCGGACTTGCCCGAGCTGTCGGTCACCTTCAACTGGGCCGTGTAGTTGCCGTTGTTGGTGTAGACCTTCGACGGGTTGGCCGCCGTCGAGGTGGTGCCATCGCCGAACGTCCACAGGTAGCTGATCGTGTCGCCGGGGTCGGGATCCATCGATCCGGCGCTGGAGAACTGCACGGTCAGCGGGGCGCTGCCGTTGGTGGGCGTGCCGCTGGCCTTGGCGATCGGGGTCCGGCCACCCTGCACGTAGTCGATCCGGTAGAGGCCGGAGTCACTGTTGCCGCCACCGAAGTTGGTGCCCCACTCCAGCAGGTAGAGCGAGCCGTCCGGGCCGAATTCGAGGTCCATCGGGCTGTTGAACCTGGTGTTCGGCAGGAACGGGTTGGTGCGGGTGACCGCGGTGGCCGAGTCGAAGTGCACCTCCTTGATGTAGTCGCGCGACCACTCGTAGAAGAAGTGGACACCGTCGTAGTACGGCGGGAACTTCGTCGCGGACGGGTTCGAGGCGTCGTAGCGGTAGACCGGCCCACCCATCGGCGCGGAGCCACCCGACCCCAGCTCGGGGAAGGTCTGCGAGCTGGGGTAGCCGTACCACAGGTTGGGTGCGACGACCGGCTGAAGGTTGGTCAGCCCGGTGTTGTTGGGCGAGTTGTTGACCGGAGCGGAGCAGTTGAACTTCGCGCCGACCACGCCGGTGTCCGGGTTGTAGGGCGCGTACGGCTGGTTGTTGCCGTGGCAGAACGGCCAGCCGTAGTTGCCCGGTGCCTTGATCACGTTGAGTTCGACGAGGCCCTCGGGGCCCCGGTTGGTGGTCGGTGGGTTCCGGTCGGGCCCGTAGTCGGCCAGGTAGACCCAACCGTTGGCCGGGTCGATCGAGAAGCGGAACGGGTTGCGGAAGCCCATCGCGTAGATCTCCGGCCGGGTCTGCGCCGTCCCCTGCGGGTAGAGGTTGCCCGACGGGATGCTGTAGCCGCCGTTGGCGGAGGGCCGGATGCGCAGCAGCTTCCCGCGCAGGTCGTTGGTGTTGCCCGCGGTACGCGCCGCGTCGAGCATGTGCTTGCCCGGACGCCAGTCCAGCGGGGCGTAGCCCTGCCAGTTGGGGTCGAGGTTCGGCGGAACGTCGTCACCGGTGCCGATGTAGAGGTTGCCGTCCGGCCCGAAGGCGATGTACCCGCCGGTGTGGCCGGGCTCGGGGTAGGTACGGTCCCGGTACGCCGGGATGTCGATGATGGTGACCCCGCTGGACATGTTCAACGTGTCGCCGTTGAGCGTGTAGCGGGACACCCGGTTGACGTCGGTCGAACTGCTGGCCGGCGAGTGGTACAGGTAGACGTACCCGTTGGTGGCGAAGTTCGGGTCGAGCGCCACGCCGGTGAGTCCGTCCTCGCCTCCGGTGTAGACACTGAGCGTGCCGGCGGTGACCGTGCTGTTGGTGCTCGGCTTGAAGATCTTGACCTGACCGCCACGCTGTACGTAGATCACCCGGCCGTCGGGGGCCACCGCGAGCGCCATCGGGTCGACGGTGTTGCTGTCGAGGGTCCGCTTCTCGAAGTTGCCCCAGACGGTGCCGCCGCAGTCACCCGGCTCGTTGCCGGCGGCCCACTTCACGCCGCCGAGGACGTGGTTGCGGAAGTGGGTCTCGCTGTAGGACTCGCTCGCGTGTCCCATGGCCGTGGCCCAGACCCGGCCACCGCCGGTGTTACGGCACCAGGAGATCGGATGGTCGGGGCCCATCGCCCGGGAGCCCGGGTTGTACGTGCGTTCGTCGGCGGTGACCAGGACGTGCACCTCACCGCGCGGGTTCTTGTCGAAGTTGTACCACTCCTCGCTGCGGTTCCATCGGTCCGGCAGGCCGGCCGTCGACGGGTGCTTCTTGTCGGCGACGATGGCGGTGCCGGGCAGGACGCCGGGGGAGTGCTCCGGCATGTGGGCACCCGCGTTGATGGTCTGGTCCCACCACGGGTACTCGCCCTCGATGCCCATGTCGGTGGCGTTGTGGATGGCCACGATGCCCTTGCCGCTGGCGAGGTAGCCCTCCACCGCCTGGCGTTGGCTGGCCGACGTCCACACCATGCCGGACGTCTGGAACATGATCAACACATCGAAGGTGGCGAGATTGGCTGCCGTGAAGACACTGGAGTCCTCACTGTGCACCAGCTCGAAGTTGTTGGCCGCAGCCTGCTGCTGGAACATCGAGACCCCGGCCGGGATCGAGTCGTGCCGGTAGCCGGTGGTCTTGGTGAACAACAGGGCGCGGAAGGCCGGAGCAGCCGATGCCGGCTGGACCAGCGCGATCGCCAGTACCAGACCGGTGATCAGTCCGATGATGGCTGTTTTTCGACGCATGCCGTCTCCTCGTCGGGGCGGAGCAAACAGGGGCGCTACCACGAGTCAGGTCACCCCCCGGGGCGCGTCCGCCGACGCCCGCCGGGATGGCGGGCGGGTGCGGTTGTCGCACGGGCTCGGCGTACCGGAGCGGCGCCGCCGGCCGTTACGCAGAGTCACGTTCGGGTGGAGCCCGGCTCCTGGTGGCAAGGAGCCTAGATAGATAGGGACATGTACATAAATGAATGTTAACGCAAACATGTAGGCGGGAATGATCAATGGCACGTGCGTTCCCCAGTGGACCTGACCCGGCGTCGTTGCCTGCCATCGGCCCGGCCGGGAGTCCGGGAAGATCGGGGATTGCGCACCTATCCCCGAGCATCTATCTTCATACGTGCGATGTTTCGGTTGTGTCAAGCGAAAGTTTGAGCACGACAACAGGAAGCATCGCTTGCGATATCTAAAGCCAGGCGACCGGTCGGTCGGAAGTGGATTCTGAGGTGGCGCATCGATGCCCTTGGCGATTACTACCAGTAAGGAATCCTGATGTCGGATCGGCCGCAGACGCCACTGCTCGCCCTGCGCGGCATCAGCAAGTCCTTCTTCGGGGTGCGCGTCCTCGACGGGGTTGATCTCGACGTCGCCCCCGGTGAGGTGCACGCCGTGGTGGGGGAGAACGGTGCCGGCAAGTCCACCCTCATGAAGATCATCTCAGGTGGGCACGCCCCGGACGGCGGTGTCATCGAGTTCGCGGGACTACCACGCGTGTTCGGTGGCCCACGAGAGGCGCAGCGGGCCGGCATCGGCATCATCCACCAGGAGTTCAACCTCCTGCCGGAACGCACCGTCGCGGAGAACGTGTTCCTGGGGCACGAGCCGAGGCGGCGCGGTCTGGTCGACCGGCGACGGATGCTCAGCCGCACCCGGGAGCTGTTGGCCACCATCGGCGAGACGGCACTGCCCGCCGACGCGGTGGTGGGCCGCCTCGGAGTCGCCCAGCAACAGGTGGTGGAGATCGCCAAGGCGCTCGCCCTCGACGCGCGACTGCTCATCATGGACGAGCCCACCGCCGCCCTGGCCGACCACGAGGTCGAACTGCTCTACGGGCTGGTGCGGCGGCTGCAACAACAGGGCATCGGCCTGCTGTACGTCTCGCACCGGCTGACCGAGGTCTTCGACCTGTCCGACCGGATCACGGTCCTCAAGGACGGACGCCGGGTGCGGACGATGCCCACCGCCGAGGCCACGGCGGAGGATCTGGTACGCCAGATGGTCGGTCGGGAGTTGTCCAGTTACTACCCCGACCGGGCCGCCCCCGAGGACGTCGGAGCGGTCCGGCTCACCGTGCGCGGCGGCGGGAACCGCAAACTACGCGACATCGACCTGGACCTGCGCGCGGGTGAGGTGCTGGGCGTCGGTGGCCTTCAGGGCTCCGGACGGTCGGCACTGGCCCGCGCGTTGTTCGGGGTCGAGCCGTTCACCACCGGTCTGGTCACGATCGACGGTAAGCCGGCCCGGCTGCGCTCACCGCGTGCGGCGACGCGGGCCGGCGTCGCGTACGTCACCGAGGACCGCAAGGGCGAGGGCATCGTGGGCCGACAGTCGGTGCTCGACAACGCGCTGCTCGCCAGCCGGGCGGTCCTCCCGCTCCGCTCGGGCCGCGCCGCGCGCACCGTACGCGTGCGTGAGCTGCTTGCCACCGTCGAGGTCCGGGCCGCCGGTGACCACCAGGAGATCCGGTTTCTGTCCGGCGGCAACCAACAGAAGGTGGTGTTGGCCAGGTGGCTCGCACTGGACCCGTTGATCCTGCTCTTCGACGAGCCCACCCGGGGGATCGACGTGGGCGCGAAGTCGGCGATCCACGATCTCGTCCGTCGGCTCGCCCGGTCGGGCGCGGCGGTACTGATGATCTCGTCCGAGTTGCCGGAACTGCTCGGCATGAGTGACCGGATGCTCGTCATGCGCGACGGCCGGATCGCCGGTGAGCTGTCCGCCGGTGCCACCGAGGAGGACGTGGTGGCCCTGGCCGTCGGCACGGTACGCGGGGCGGCGGCGTGAGTGGGCGCGGCGGACGGGCCATCGGATTCGGCGGCCTGAGTACCGCGTCACTGCGGTCGGCTCGGCCGCCCGTGCCGGGCGTGTTCGTGGCGTTGGCCATCACCTTGGCGGTCGGCTGGCTGATCGTCATGATCGACGGCGGTCAGCTGTTCAACCAGGCGACGACGGTGAGCCTGCTGCACGTCGCCGCCGGGCTGGGCCTCGTCGCGGTCGGCCAGACCCTGGTCATCCTCGGTGGTTCACTCGACCTGTCGGTCGCCTACGTGATCAGTCTGAGCACCCTCGTGGCGGCCGAGACGATGAACGGCAGTGACGGCGCACTGCTACCGGCGGTCGGCCTCGCGCTCACCGTCAGCGCCGCTGTCGGGCTGCTCAACGGGCTGCTCGTCACCCGGCTGCGGATCAACGCCTTCATCGCCACCCTCGGCGTCGGGCTGCTGCTCAAGGGCTACCTCGACAACGGCTACGACGGGCCCGCCGGCAGCACCTCCCCGACGCTCGTGCAGACCCTCGGCTACCAGCGCATCGGTCCCGTCCCGCTGTCCTTCCTGCTGCTGGTCGCGGTGACCGGGGCGTGCTGGTTCGCGCTAACGCGGACCCGGTTCGGCCACCACCTGGTCGCCGTCGGGGGCGACCCGGAAGTCGCCCGGCTCTCCGGCGTGCGCAACGAGCGGGTCCTGGTCGTGGCCCACGTGCTCTGCTCACTCTGCGCCGGCCTGGCCGGGATCTACCTGGCCAGTCGGCTCGGTTCGGGCGCCCCACGGGTGGGCACCGAGGGCCTCTACGACCTGGAGTCGATCGCGGCGGTGGTCATCGGTGGCACCGCTCTCGCCGGTGGCCGGGGCGGGGTCATCGGCACCCTCGGCGGTGTCCTGCTGCTCGCCAGCATCGACGCCATCTTCAACCAGCTCGAAGTGGACGCCTTCTTCAAGCAGGTGATCCGGGGAGCCATCATCATCGCCGCCGTGGCCGTCTACGCCCGCCGGAGCATGCGAAAGGCGGCGATCTGAGATGCGACTCGTCCAGCGTCGCCCGCTGCCGTCCCGGCTCGCCCGGGTACGCTCCGGTGGCCTCCTGCCGCTGATCGCGATACTCGCGGTGCTGTTGGTGCTGATCACCGTCCGGCAGCCCGACTTCATGGCGCCGCCCTCACTGATGTCGTTCCTCGGCCGATCAGCACCGCTCATCCTGCTCGCCGCCGGTCAGTACTTCGTGATCGTCTCCGGAGAGTTCGACCTGTCGGTCGGCTCCCTGGTCACCGCGCAGGTCGTGGTCGCCGCGCGGCTCATCGACAGCGACCCGTCCCGGACCTGGCCGGTGGTGCTGGTGCTGCTCGCCGGTGGGCTGCTCGTCGGGCTGGTCAACGGGTTGATCACGACGCGACTGCGGGTGCCCTCGTTCATCACCACCCTCGGCATGTTCCTGATCCTGGTGGGGGCGGTCTACCTCTGGTCCAACGGCGCACCCAAGGGCGGGCTCTCCGAGGAGTTCCGCCGGTTCGGTCGGCGCGCGTTCGAGGACGTGCCAGGGCTCGGGCGCATCCCGTACGCCCTGGTGATCCTGCTGGTCCTCGCGACCCTCGCCGTGCTGTTGATGCGCTCCGACTTCGGTCGGGTCCTGGTCGCCGTGGGGGACAACCCGCGTACCGCGGAGCTGAGCGGCGCCCGGGTGCACCGGACCCGGACGATCGCCTTCATGCTGAGCGGCCTCGCCGCCGCGGTCGCGGCGATCCTGATCGGCGGCTACAGCGGAGTGTCCTTCCAAGCCGGTGCCGGGCTGGAGTTCGGCGCCATCACCGCGGTCGTCCTCGGCGGCGTCGCCCTGGGCGGCGGACGGGGCTCGGTCGTCGGGGCGATGCTCGGCGCGCTGACCCTCGAACTGCTGTTCACGCTCATGAACTTCTACGGCGTCTCCGGCGCGCTCAGACCAACGGTCCAGGGCGCCATCATCCTGTTCGCCGTGGCGGTTTCGACCCGACGTTCCACGTCGAGATAAGGAGATTCTGTCAGTGAAACGAGGCATGGCGGCCACGGCCGCGCTCATCCTGTTGTCCCTTGCCGCCTGCGCCACCGACGAGCCCGCCGCGACCCCGTCGGACTCCTCCTCCGCGCCCGCCGCCGGCACCGGGGAACAGTCGAAGTTCTTCGTCCAGGCCGACTACGACAACGAACTCGCGCTGCTCGACGCCGCGCCGACCGGCCCCGCCGACAAGCCGTGGGAGCAGGTGCTCAACCCGAAGATGGTCGACACCGCCAAGTTCAAGAAGGCGGGCCCGCACAAGATCTGCTTCTCGAACGCGGCGCTGAACAACCCGTGGCGACAGGTCGGCTTCAAGACCATGCAGGCCGAGGTCGAGGCCCAGGGCGACCGGATCAAGGAGTTCGTGCACGTCGACGCCGAGGGCAAGGACCAGAAGCAGATCGCCGACATCAACGACCTGCTCGGGAAGGGCTGCGACGCGCTCATCGTCTCGCCGAACACCACCGCCACGCTCACCCCCGCGGTCGAGGCGGCCTGCAAGGCTGACCTGCCGGTCGTCGTCTTCGACCGTGGCGTCGACACCGACTGCCCGGTGACCTTCATCAACCCGATCGGTGGGTACGGGTTCGGTCACGTCGGCGCGGAGTTCGTCAGCCAGCGGATGAAGCCCGGCGGGAAGGTCCTCGCGCTGCGTATCCTGCCCGGCGTCGACGTGCTGGAGACCCGCTGGTCCGCCGCGAAGGTGGTGTTCGACAAGGCGCAGGTCGACGTCGTCGGGGTGGAGTTCACCGACGGTGACCCGGCCAAGACCAAGAAGATCGTCAACGACTACATCCAGCGGCACGGCACCATCGACGGCGTCTGGATGGACGCGGGTGCGGTCGCCGTCGCGGCGGTGGAGGCGTTCCAGGACGCCGGTCAGCCGGTACCTCCGATCAACGGCGAGGACCAGCTCGACTTCCTGAAGCTGTGGAAGGACGAGGGTCTCACCGCGATCGCGCCCACGTATCCGACCTACCAGTGGCGTACGCCGATCATCGCGGCGCTGCGGATCCTCGACGGCCAGCAGGTGTCGGCCCCGTGGAAGCTGCCGCAGCCGACGATCACCCAGGAGAACCTGGACAGCTACCTCGATCCGGAGATGCCGCCGCTGCACTACGCCATGTGCGGCTGCACCGACCTGCCGGGTTACCCCCAGCGCTGGAAGTAGGTGCTCGTTGCGTGCCGTCGGTGTCAATCCCTGGGTGTGGACCTCACCGGTCGACGACCGGGCGCTGACCACTGTGATCCCACGGATCGCGGCGCTCGGTTTCGACGCGGTCGAGCTGCCGATCGAACAGCCGGGTGACTGGGATCCGTACCGGGTCCGGGACCTGCTCGCCAGGTACGGCTTGGCCGCTGCCGGCGTCTGCGCGGTCACCCCACCCGGGCGGGAACTCGTCAACGCGGAACCCGCCGTGGTGCAGGCCACGGTGGCGTACCTGGACAGTTGCGTGGACAGTGCGGCGATCATCGGTGCGCCGTGCGTCGGTGGGCCGGTCTACGCGTCGGTGGGCCGGACCTGGCGGATGACGCCGGCGGAACGCGCCGCCTGTTACGTGGACTTCCGTCGGGCGCTGGCCCCGGTCGCGGAGCGGGCCGGCGAGCGGGGGGTCTCCATCGGTGTGGAGGCGCTCAACCGCTACGAGACGAGTGTGGTCAACACGCTCGAACAGACCGTGGAGATGATAGACGGTCTGCCGTCGAACGTCGGCATCATGATCGACACGTACCACATGAACATCGAGGAGGCGAACCCGTACGCGGCGCTGGCCGCCGTGGGTCCGTACATCAAGCACGTCCAGGTCAGCGGCACCAACCGGGGAGCGCCCGGGTCGGACCACCTGGACTGGCCCCGGTTCCTCGCCGCCCTGGCCGCGACCGGTTACTGGGGCGCGATCTGTATCGAGTCGTTCACCCCGGAGAACGCGACGATCGCGACCGCCGCCTCGATCTGGCGTCCGCTCGCCCCGTCTCCGGATCGGCTCGCGGGAGACGGGCTGGCCTATCTCCGCAGCATCCTGGGCTGATCCGCGCCGCCGCCCTCGCGGTGATCTCCGGTCGACGGGGTCACCGCGAGGGCGGTTCACGGTTTCGGGGACCAGATGGCGGTCGATCCTTGCGAAGACATCATTCGTATGATGAACTGCCGTCCAATTGGCACCCACCACACCGCACCGCCCAGGTAAGGAGACCCCCGTGTCCGTACCTCCGACCCCCACCGCACCCCGACGGGTGCTGGCCGTGGCCACGGCCGTGGCGTTGACCGCCGTGGCCACCGTGGCCGCTGTCACCACCGCCGCCGCCCCCGCCCTCGCCGCGACCACCACCCTCTACGCCTCCCCCTCCGGTGGCGGCAGCAACTGCACCGCCGCCCAACCGTGTTCCCTGACCACAGCGCAGTCCGTCGTCCGGTCGATGAACGCTTCGATGTCGGGCGACATCGTCGTGCAGCTGGCCGACGGCGTGTACCGGCTCTCGTCGCCGCTACGGTTCACCGCCGCCGACTCCGGCACGAACGGCTACCACGTGATCTGGCAGGCGGCACCGTCGGCCCGTCCGGTGATCAGCGGCGCGCGGGCGGTCACCGGCTGGACGCAGGTGGACGCCGGCCGCAACATCTGGCGGGCCAACGTCGGTGCCGGAACCGACACCCGCCAGCTCTACGTCAACGGTGCGCTCGCCACCCGCGCCCGCACCCAGGTCAACCGCGCGGACTTCACTGCGGACAGCACCGGCATGCGGTTCACCACCAGCGCACTGAGCTACCTCAACAACCTGGCCAACCAGAGCCGGATCCAGATGGAGAGCGTCAACTCGTTCACCGACCGGTACGTCTCGGTGCAGAGTATCAGCGGCAACCTCATCCGGATGCAGCAGCCCGGCTGGAGCAACAACAACTTCGGCTACGACACCTTCACCAGCCCGCACCGGGCCGGACCGCTCTACCTGACCAACGCCTACGAGTTCCTGGACTCGCCGGGGGAGTGGTACCTCGACTCGGGTAGTGGCGCACTGTTCTACATCCCGCTCGCCGGGCAGAACATGAACAGCGTCAGCGTGGAACTGCCGACGCAGCAGTCCCTGGTCAACCTCGGCGGGACCTACGCCGCACCGGCCCACCACATCAGGTTCACCGGGATCACCTTCACCGGCACCACCTGGCTGGGCGCCAGCAGCAACCAGGGCTACGTGGACCAGCAGACCGGCGCGTACATCTACGGCAACTGGAGCTGGCCCGCCTTCAACTCCTGCCACAACGGCTGCCCGCAGTTCGAGGCCACCCGGCCGAACTGGCAGCAGATGCCCGCCGCCGTGCAGATCTCGGCCGCCAACAACATCACCTTCAGCGATTCCCAGTTCGTCAACCTGGGACAGACCGCGATCGGGATCGGCAACGACGCCAACGCCCACGCCAGCGGGGTGGGCCTGGGAGCCAGCGACATCACCATCACCCGCTCCGAGATCGCCCGCAACGCCGCCGGTGGCATCGTCGTCGGTGGCGTACGCGCCGACGCCCACCACCCCAGCGACCAGCGGATGGTGAACCGTGACATCACCATCAGCAACAATCGGCTGCACGACCTCGGGATCGAGTACCGCGGCATCGTCTCGGTGCTCACCACCTACGTCACCAACGCCACCGTCTCGTACAACGAGGTCTACAACATGCCGTACACCGGCATGTCCCTCGGTTACGGCTGGGGTGCCAACGACGCGGGCGGCAGCGACCACTACGCCGGCCGGGGCCTGTACAACTACCAGCCGCGTTACACCACCCCCACCACCGCCAGCAACAACCGGCTGATCGGCAACTACGTGCACGACGTGATGCAGCAGATGAACGACGGCGGCTGCATCTACACTCTGTCGGCGAACCCGGGTGGCCTGATCAGCGACAATTACTGCCTGCGGACCAACGGCCACTTCGGTCTCTACTTCGACGAGGGATCCCGCTACTACACCGCCCGCACCAACGTCTTCTCGTCCACCGGTACCTGGGCGACCGCCAACTACTGGTACGCCGAGAACATGGGCAACTTCACCGTCACCAACAACTGGTCGACCAACGGCAGCACCAACGTGACCAACGGCGACCGGGGCAACGTGGTGTCCGGCAACGTGACGGTGACCAACGGGAACTGGCCCTCGGGTGCCCAGGCCGTGATGGCCGGTGCCGGTCCCCAGGGCGGCGACGGTCAGCAGAACGTGCAGATCGTCGGCGCACAGTCCGGTCGGTGCGTGGACGTCGAGGGCGCGAGCACCGCCAACGGGGCACAGGTCAAGCTCTGGGACTGCCACGGCGGGACGAACCAGCGATGGACCTACACCGCCAGCCGGCAACTGATGGTGTACGGCAACAAGTGCCTCGACGCCTCCGGTCAGGGCACCAGCAACGGCACGCTGGCGATCATCTGGGACTGCAACGGTCAGGTCAACCAGCAGTGGAACGTCAACTCCAACGGCACCATCACCGGCGTACAGTCCGGGCTGTGCCTCGACGCCAGCGGCTACGGCACCACCAACGGCACGGTGATCCATCTGTGGACCTGCCACGGCGGCACCAACCAACAGTGGAACCTGCGTAACTGACCGACCGACGAGTGGGGCCGGCACACCGTCGGCCCCACTCGTCCACCCGCCCCGATCCGGAACGCCCTACGCCGGAGGCTGGCGCGGACCGGAGTGGTCGAAGGCGCCTGAAGAGGGCTGACTACCGTAACATCGGGCTGTTCTTCCCTGGGCGGGTGCGGAGGAGACCGCATGGACGATGTGACCCTCCGAGCCCTCCGGCTGCTGGAGGAGGCGCAGGCCGGCAGCGCGGCCCAGGTGCTGGCGGAGGCGGTTGCGGCGCTGCGGGAACCGACCGGGGAACTACGCGACGGCCCGGCGGCGATGCATTTCGTCCGCGTGGTGGCCCTGACCCGGCTCGGGGACCTGCGCGCCGCGATCGCCGCCGCCGAACTGATGCTGGTCGCCGCCGAGCGGGAGAACAGCGCCGGGTGGCGTTCCTGCGCGCTGTCGCTGCGGGCCGACCGGCGGTTGCGCCTCGGCGATCAGGACATCGCCGAGTACGACATCGAGGCCGTGCTGCGGGATCTCGTCCGGGCGGAGACGGCGCTGTTGGCCGGGGAACCCGATCCGGTCATCGAGGGCAACGCCCGCACCGGGCTGGCCATCGGTTACGCGAAGCTGCGGCTCTACGAGCTGGCGGCGCCACAGTTCCAGGCGGCGTACGAGACGACCTGCCGGCCCGGGTACCCGGACAACGGCAACCGGGCGATGTGGCTGTGCAACCTGGCGGAACTCAACCTCATGTGGGCGCTGGAGCTGTACCAGGTGGGCCAGGTCGCCGAGGCGGAGAAACACACCACGGCTGCCGAGGAGCACGCGGTGCGGGCGGTCACCGAGTCCTCCGGGCCCAAGGCGGAGGTCTGGCGGCTCTCCGCGTCGCTGTTCGCGGCGTGCGCCCGCGCCGACCGTCAGGACCCGGCCGGTGCGGCCGAGGACATCCCCCGGTACCTCGCGTTGTTGCAGGCGCACGGCGTCGAAGAGCGGCACCAGGAGCAACTGCTGTGTCGGCCGTTCCACGCCGTCGCGCTCAGCCGGTCCGGGCGACCGGGCGAGGCGTTGCGCGTCATCGAGGAGGCGGTGGCCGAACTGTCACCCGACCACGACTGGCTGATCACTGCGGCGCTGCACCGTACGCACGCGGTGCTGCTCGCCAAGGACGGGGTACGCGACGCGCTGCCGGGCCTGACCTACGGTGACGCGCTCGCGGAGCTGCTGTGGCGTCAGCGGCACCGGTGGCTGCACGCGGCGGTGACGATGCAGTCGTACGACACGCTGCGGTGGCAACACGAGCGGGCCGAACGGGCGGCGCGGATCGACCCGCTCACCGGGGTGGCCAACCGGCGTGGCCTGGACACCTTCCTGGAGAACCTGGCCTCTGCCACGGAGACCGCGACCGATCCGGTGGCGGTGCTGATGGTGGACGTGGACCGGTTCAAGGCCGTCAACGACTCGTTGGGGCACGCCACCGGCGACGACGTGCTGCGGGCGGTGGCGCAGGTGATCGAGACCAGCGTCCGGCGGGACGACTTCGTGGCCCGGCTGGGCGGTGACGAGTTCGTCGCGATCCTGCCGGGCGCGGATCTGAGCGCCGCCGAGCAGGTCGCCCACCGGGCGGTCGACGCGGTGGCCGGATTGACGGCGTGGTCGGTGACGGTCAGCGTCGGAGTGGCCAGCGGTTCCGCGTACACCGTCGGGGAGACGCTCGGGACGGCGGACCGCGCGATGTACGCGGCGAAGCGGTCCGGCGGAAACCGGGTGAGCAGCCGCCAGACTGGTACCTGACCAGGAGCGACACATGGACATCGAGCCGGTCGACGCCGCGCCGACGCGCGGATTCGGCCGCGTGGTGCTTCGGCAGCGTTGGGACGATCTGGTCTTCCTGCACTGGCCGGTCGAGCCGGAGCGGGTCGCACCGCTGCTGCCCGTCGGCACCCGCCCCGACACGCTCGACGGGCTGACCTATGTCGGGCTGATCGGCTTCCGGATGGTCGGTCTGGGGCTCGGAATCGGTCCCGGCGTGCCGTACTTCGGCAGCTTCTGGGAGACCAACGTCCGGTTGTACTCGGTGGACGGCGCCGGCCGTCGGGCTGTGGTGTTCCGTTCGCTCGACGCGTCCCGGCTGGTGCCGGTGCTGGTCGCCCGGGCGACCCTGCGGCTGCCGTACATGTGGTCGTCGATGGGGTTGGCCCGCGACGGCGACCGGCTCAGCTATCGCTGCCGGCGCCGCTGGCCCGGCCCGACCGGCGCGACGAGCCGGATCGAGGTCCGGGTCGACGACCCGATCGCCGAGCCGACGCCGCTGGAGCATTTCGTCACCGCGCGGTGGGCCCTGCACACCCGGGCGTACGGGCGTACCCTGCACCTGCCGAACTGGCACCCTCGCTGGCCGCTGCACCGCGCGGAGCTGCTCGCCCTGGACGACGAACTGGTGACCGCCGCCGGGCTGCCGCCGCCGGACGGACCACCGACCAGCGTGCTCTACTCGCCGGGGGTGCCGGTCGTCTTCGGCCCGCCCCGGGCGACGGCCGTCAGAGGTGACTGAACAGCGGGGGAAAGAGCAGCACCACGACCCAGGCCCATCCGGCGTATACCGGTAGGTAGCCGGTCTGCCAGCGTTCCAGGGCCGCGAACGGGGCGCGACGGCGGACGAATCCCAGCATCAGCCACGCCGACCAGGCGAGATTGGCCAGCAGGATGACGTTCTCGCCGAGCGCCGCCGCCTTGTTCGGGGTGGTGCCGTACTCGGTGATCCGTTCGGTGATCGCCCACAGCACCAGCACGTCGATGACGAGCGCGCTGACCACGAGGGCGAGTTGCAGCCGGTCGAACAGACCGGGCGGGGCGAGCGGGTCGCGGGCCGAGATCGAGTAGAGCAGCAGGCCCAGCACGACGACCAGCAGCAGGTCGAACAGGATCAGCGCCTCCCGTTCGACGTCGATGCCGGCGGTGGTCCAGACGACGGCGACCAGGAAGGCCAGCAACGCGGCGGTGAACAGCGGCGTGAACAGCCGGGTGAGTACCGGGGCGATGTTCTCCACGACGCTCTGTTTGGCCTCGACGAGCCAGCCCGCCACCACCACCGCGGCCACCACGCCGCAGGGCAGCAACCACTGGGAGACGAAGCCTTCCGGGTCGATCCCGATGGCTTCGAAGGTGCCGACCGTGAAGGCGGTCAACACGCCGCCGCCGAGGGCGATGAGGACGAAGTAGACGAAGCATTCGCCGGTGAAGCGGATGAAGTCCATGCGTCGTCGCGACGAGTGCGGGTCGTCGGCCACGTACGCCAGGCCGACCACGAACCACAGGGCGATGGGCAGGTGGATGGTGGTCAGCACCAGCGACTGGGAGTCGTCGGCGAGCGGGTAGGCGTTGGCGGCCACCGCGCCGAGCACGAACAGCGCCACCAGCACCGCGATCAGCGCCGTACCGGCCCGCCGCCGCCAGGCCAGGTACGCAGCCAGCCAGGGCAGTGCGAACAACGAGAAGTTGGGTGCGTAGAAGGCGGCATCCTGCTGGAAACCGAAGCCGAACAGCTCGGGCACCTTGATCGACACGGCCGCGCCGACGGCGCAGATGATCATCGCGATCAGGTCGCGTCGGGACTGGTCGGCCGTTGCCGGGTCATCGCCGCCGCCGGTCAGCACCAGTTGCTTCCACAACCGCTCCGAGTGTTCCCGGGCGAACTCGCGGGACAGCTCGTCCAGGCCGCCCAGCCGCTTGACGGCCACCAGGAACGCCTCGTCGGGACGCAGCCCGGCGGCGACGAGTTCGTCGACCGAGCCGCGCAGATGGTCCTCCAGCTCCTCGGTGTCGGAGCGCTGCAACTCGGGGCGACGTCGTACGTAGTGGCGCTACTGGTCGAACTGGGCCTCCAAGGCGTCCGGTTCGGCGGACCCCGGGCCGGACGGGCCGTGCCGGGTGGTCGTGTCCTGCTGGTCGGGCGACGCCGTCGTGCCGTCCGGGCCGCCGGGCGTGGTCATGCCAGACCTCCGAGCGGAGTCGCCGAGGAACGCCGGACGTCGCCGGGGTCGACCCAGATCGCCTTGAGGGCGCTCACCACGGTGTCCCACTGGCGCTGCTGCTCGGCGAGTTCCGCGAGGCCGCTGCTGGTGATCCGGTAGTACTTGCGTCGCCGCTCGCCGGGGACCGACTGCCAGCTCGACTCCACATGGCCGAGCCGTTCGAGCCGGTGCAACAGGGGATAGAGCAGGCCCTCGGTCCAGTCCAACTCGCCGCCGGACAGTTCGTTGATCCGTCTGAGGATCGCGTAACCGTAGCTCTCACCGTCGGCCAGGATGCCCAGCACCATCGGCGTCGCCGAGGCGGCGACGAGATCCTTGGTGACCTTCATCGGACCCTCCACAAATACCTAGAACTGTGAGGCATAGTAGTTCTAGGTATTCGGTGGGCGCAAGGAAATGCCCGCCGGCGCCTGCCGGCGGGCATTCGGATGATGGTCGTCTCCGGGCGGCCCCGTCGCTCAGCGGCCGTTGCCGCGTCGGCCCGGCCGGGCTCGTGAGGAGAAGGCCGCCGCGCCGGACCGGCCCGCACCGGAGCGCACCGAGGCGGCCGGAGCGGACCGCCCCGAGGTGCTCTGCGCCGATCGCGCCGAGGCGGCCGGGGCGGAGCGCGCCGAAGCGGTCTGGGTCGGCTTACCGCCGCGTCGACCCCGGCCGGTGGAGGCGGGGGGCGCCTCCAGTCGGCCGGTCGTCTGCCGGACGGCCGGCACGACCTCCAGCGTCCGCTCTCCCGGGGCGAGTTCACGCAACAGCGCATCCCCGGGGCGCAAACGGGTGGTGGTCGCCGCGATGCCTGCCTTGCGGGTCAACTCCCGCACCTCGGGCGCCTGTGTGTCGGTCATCAGGGTGACCACGGTCCCGGCCGCACCGGCTCGGGCGGTACGCCCCGAACGGTGCAGGTACGCCTTGTGCTCGACAGGTGGGTCGGCGTGCACGACGAGGGCCACGTCGTCGACGTGGATGCCCCGAGCCGCGATGTCGGTGGCGACCAGTGTCCGCACCGAACCGTCGGAGAACGCCTTGAGGTTTCTGGTGCGCGCGCCCTGGGCCAGGTTGCCGTGCAACTCCACGGCGGCCACCCCGGCCGCGACCAGCCGACGGGTGAGGGTCTTGGCGCCTCGCTTGGTGCGGGTGAACACCACCGTCCTACCCGGCGCGGCGGCCAGGTCCACCAGCACCGCGAAGCGGTCCTCGGCCTGCACGTGCAGGACGTGGTGGGCCATCGCGGTGACCGGGGACAGGGTCGAGTCGACGCTGTGCACCACCGGATCGGTGAGGAACCGCCGGACCAGCACGTCGACGCCGGAGTCGAGGGTGGCGGAGAAGAGCAGCCGCTGCCCGCCGCGCGGGGTCAGCTCCAGCAGTCGGCGTACGGTCGGCAGGAACCCGAGGTCGGCCATGTGGTCGGCCTCGTCGAGCACGCTGATCTCGACGGCGTCCAGGTGGGCGTGCCCGGCCTGCACGTGGTCGGCGAGCCGACCCGGGCAGGCCACCAGGATGTCGACCCCGGCGCGCAGGCCGGTGATCTGCGGCCGGGCGGCGACGCCGCCGAAGACGGTCATGGTGCGCAGCGAGAGGGCTTGGGCCAGCGGCGCCATCGCGGCGTCGATCTGGGAGGCCAACTCGCGGGTGGGCGCGAGGATGAGCGCCCGGGGGCGGCCGGGTCGGCGCGGCCTGCCGGTCGCGGCCAGGCGGGTGAGCACTGCCAGCACGAAGGCGTACGTCTTACCCGAACCGGTGCGGCCCCGGCCGAGCACGTCTCGACCGGCCAGCGCGTCGGGCAGGGTGGCGGCCTGGATGGGGAACGGCCGCTCCACCCCGGCGGCGGCCAACGGGCGGGTCAGCGCCTCGGGCACGCCCAGCTCGGCGAAGGTCGGCAGGGTGGTCGAATTGGTCTGTTGCTGCGGGCGGCGTGCCGCCATGAAGGCTCCGAACGTCGAAGGGGACGCCCCACCGGCGCGGCGGTGCCGGCCGTGGCCCGGCTCGTGGAAGGCGCGGGCGTGGAACATCGAATCGGACCCGCGGTCAGGCGGGTCACGCACCGCCAGCCTACCCGACCGCGGTGAAAGGATGCGTGGCGAGCGTCAGGAGGGCACCACGACGCGCCAGCGGCTCTGGCCGCCCATCCACGCTCCGGCCAGGATCTCGGCCGACTTACGGCCGGGGCAGGGGTAGATCTTCGAGCGGCCGGTGCCGCCGCCGGCCCGGGCCTCGACCTCCCACGATTCGCCGTCGGTACGGATGTAGACGTCGCGCCGTCCGCGCGGGGTGTGGTCGCCGTTCCACCAGTGACGCTCAACTCTCACCTGCTGACCGTATAGCACCAGGTCCGCCAGGGAAATGTTTGATGATCTTGCAGGGGTGGCTGCCACGCAGGGTGTTCGTCGCCTTAGCCGAGCGTGGTCGAATTTGGTCACCCGGGAGGGCGGGTGGTTCGCCGGCCGAGAGTGGGATTGGTGGGTTCCCACAAAATCCGTTGTCCGGAGGTGGCAGTTCCCACGTTTCATTACTAGCCGGTAGCCGCGAAGGTTGGGTGAGCGGGACCCCCTTGTCCAAGGGAGGTCCCTCCTGTCAGGGACGAATCTTCCGGAGGCCTGCTCGGTGTTCAGCCGCATCGCCATCGTCAACCGAGGAGAAGCCGCCATGCGGCTGATCCACGCTGTTCGCGAGCTCAACGCCGAGATCGACGCCCCGCCGATCGAGACCGTCGCGCTCTACACCGAGGCGGAGCGCTCCGCCACCTTCGTGCGGGAGGCCGACCACAGCTACTGTCTCGGGCCCGCGTCGGCGCGGCCGTACCTGGATCACCGGGTCCTCGAACGCGCGTTGCAGGAGACCGGCGCGGACGCCGCCTGGGTGGGCTGGGGCTTCGTGGCCGAGGATCCGGCCTTCGCCGAGCTGTGCGAGAAGAACGGTGTCACCTTCATCGGCCCCAGTGCGGAGGCGATGCGCAGGCTCGGCGACAAGATCGGCGCGAAGCTGATCGCCGAGGAGGTCGGCGTCCCGGTGGCGCCGTGGAGCCGGGGCGCGGTGGAGAGCCTCGACGCGGCCCGGCGGGCGGCGGCCGAGATCGGTTACCCGCTGATGCTGAAGGCGACGGCGGGCGGTGGCGGCCGGGGCATCCGGGTGGTGCGCAGCGACGCCGACCTGACCGAGGCGTACGAGCGCACGACCATGGAAGCCCAGCGGGCGTTCGGCAGTGGCGTGGTCTTCCTGGAGCGGCTGGTCACCGGCGCGCGGCACGTCGAGGTGCAGGTGATCGCCGACGGTCAGGGCACCGCCTGGGCGCTGGGCGTACGCGACTGCTCGGTGCAGCGGCGCAACCAGAAGGTGATCGAGGAGTCCGCCTCGCCGGTGCTCTCCGCCGAGCAGACCCGTGAGCTGAAGGAGGCGGCCGAGCGGCTCGCCCTGGCCGTGGACTACCGGGGTGCGGGCACCGTCGAATTCCTCTACCACCCGGGTGACCGGCTGTTCGCCTTCCTGGAGGTCAACACCCGGTTGCAGGTGGAGCACCCGATCACCGAGGCCACCACCGACTTCGACCTGGTCAAGGCACAGATCCAGGTGGCCGCCGGTAACCGGCTCGGCGACCGGATCCCGGTCGAGGCGGGGCACGCCGTCGAGGCCCGGCTCAACGCCGAGGACGCTGATCGCGACTTCGCGCCGTCCCCCGGGCGGATCGTCCGGCTGGTGCTGCCCAGTGGGCCGGGCGTGCGGGTGGACACCGGCGTCAGCGAGGGCGACGTCATCCCGGCCGACTTCGACTCGATGATCGCGAAGATCATCGCGTACGGCCGCAGCCGCGACGAGGCGCTGAGCCGGTTGCGCCGCGCGGTCGCCGAGACCACGGTGATCATCGAAGGCGGCGCGAGCAACAAGAGCTTCCTGCTCGACCTGCTGGACCAGCCCGAGGTGATCGACGCCAGCGCCGACACGGGCTGGATCGACCGGGTCCGCGCCCAGGGCCGCCTGGTCTCCACCCGGCACTCCGGCGTCGCGTTGGCCGCCGCCGCCATCGAGGCGTACGAGGACGAGGCGCACGTGGAGCGCCAGCGCCTGCTCTCCACCGCACACGGCGGCCGTCCGCAGGTCCAGCACGTCAGTGGTCGGCCGATCGACCTGAAGCTGCGCGGCGCGACCTACCGGGTCACCGTCGCGCAGACCGGACCGCACCGGTTCCGGGTCGGCGTCGGCGAGGCGTCCACGGTGGACGTGGAGTTGGAGCGTTTCGACGAGCACAGCGGGCGGATCCTGGTCAACGGCAAGCGGTTCCGGCTGGTCACCGACACCCACGGGCCGACCCACCTGGTGGAGGTCGACGGCGTCACGCACCGGGTCAGCCGGGACGAGGGCGGGGTGCTGCGCTCCCAGTCACCCGCGCTGGTCGTCGCGACCCCGATCGCGGTGGGCGACGAGGTCGAGGCCGGCGCACCCGTGCTGGTGCTGGAGAGCATGAAGATGGAGACCGTGCTGCGGGCTCCGTTCGCGGCGAAGGTGCGCGAGTGCCTGGTCACCGTCGGCAGCCAGGTGGAGACCGGCGCGCCGCTGCTGCGCCTGGAACCGCTCGGTGACGGGGCCGCGAACGAGACCGCCGTGTCCGAGGCGGTCGACCTGGAGCTGCCGCCGGAGCCGACCGGCCTCTCCGCCGGGGACCGCGTCGCCCGGGGCATCGCCGAACTGCGCAGCCTGCTGCTCGGCTACGACCTGGACCCCCGTGACGAACGCCGGGCGCTGGTCAGCTACCTGGCCGCACGGGACGAGCTGCCCCACCGGCCGTTGGAGGAGGAGGTCGAGCTGCTCCAGGTCTTCGCCGACCTCTCCGAACTCAGCCGCAACCGTCCGGCCGGCGAGGAGACCAGGGCCAACAACCGGGTGCACAGCCCGCGCGAGTACTTCCACAGCTACCTCCAGTGCCTCGACGTCGACCGGGCCGCGCTGCCGGAGACGTTCCGCCAGCGCCTCGCCCGGGTGCTCGCCCACTACGGCGTGGACGGCTTCGAACGCACGCCGGAGCTGGAGGAGGCCGTCTTCCGGATCTTCCTCGCCCAGCAGCGGGCGGCGGCCGACGTGAAGGTGATCGTCACCTTCCTGCAACGGTGGTTGACCGAGCCCCCGCCCAGCGAGAGCCTGCGCGAGCTGGTCGGGCAGGCGTTGGAGCATCTGATCTTCGCCACCCAGCGACGGTTCCCGGCCGTCGGTGACCTCGCTCGCAGTGTGGTGTTCCGCTGGGCGGCGCAGCCGATGCTGCGGCGCAAGCGGGCCGAGGTGTACGCCGACGTCCGCCGCAACCTGCGCTACCTCGACCAGCACCCGGACGCGGTCGACCGCGCCGAGCGGATCGCGAGGATGGTCGCCTCGCCCGAGCCGCTGGTGCGACTGCTCGCCCAGCGCATCGGCCGGCCGAGCGCGGATCACGGCCCGATGCTCGAGGTGCTCAGTCGCCGCTACTACGGCTACCGGGGCGCGAGCGACGCCCGGACCGTCGAGGTGGCGGGGCAGCCGTTCTTCACCGCCGGGTACGACCGGGACGGCGAACGCTTCCGGCTGGTCGCCGCGGCGACGGACTTCGCCGGCCTGTCGGCGACCCTGACGAAGGTCGCCGGGTTGGCCGGTGGCGACGGTCGCGACCCCGAGACGGCTGTCGCCGACGTGTACCTGACCTGGGCCGAACAGCCCGACGTGGAGGCGATGGCCGCCACCCTGCGCGAGGTGCTCGACCAGACCGGCCTGCTGGACGTGCTCCAGCGGGCGACGATCTCGGTGGCCGGGCGTAACGGCGCGGAGATGCACCACCACTTCACCTTCCGGTCCGGCCTCGGCGAGGACCGGGTGATCCGGGGCCTGCACCCGCTGATCGCCCAGCGCCTGCAACTGCCCCGGCTGCGCAACTTCGACCTGACCCGGCTGCCCTCGGCCGACGAGGAGGTGTACCTCTTCCACTGTGTCGCGCCGAACAATCCGGCCGACGAGCGGCTGGCCGCGATGGCCCAGGTGCGCGACCTCACCCCGCTGCGCGACACCGACGGTCGGATTCTCGCGCTGCCCGCGGTCGAGGGCGCGCTGGACGCCTGCCTCGACGCGATCCGTAAGGTCCAGGCGCAGCGTCCGGCGAAGAAGCGGTTCGACACCAACCGCATCACCATCTTCGTCTGGCCCCCCAACGACCTGAGCATCGAGGACCTGAACACGGTCGCCCAGCGGTTGTTGCCGATCACGGCGGACGCCGGGCTGGAGGAGGTGCTCTTCCTCGGCCGTCAGCGGGACGAGGAGACCGGCGAGCTGACCGACATCGCGGTGCAGGTCTCCTACGACGAAGGCATGCGGATCTCGGTCACCGAGCCGACGTCGGAGCTGGTCCAACCGCTCGACGACTACCGGCAGAAGGTGTTGGCGGCGCGGCGGCGCGGCACCACCTACCCGTACGAGCTGACCGAGATGCTGGCCGGTCGCAACGGCAGCTTCGTCGAGTACGACCTGGTCGACTCCGGTGAGCTGGTCCCGGTGCAGCGGCCGAAGGGCCACAACCGGGCCGGCATCGTCGTCGGTGTGGCGAGTACGCCCACCGAGCGCTATCCCGAGGGGGTCACCCGGGTGGTGTTGCTCGGCGACCCGACCAAGGCGCTGGGCGCGCTGGCCGAGCCGGAGTGCGCCCGGGTGATCGCGGCACTCGACCTGGCCGAGCGGATGGGCGTGCCGGTCGACTGGTTCGCGTTGTCGGCCGGGGCCCGGATCTCGATGAGTTCGGGCACCGAGAACATGGACTGGGTGGCCGCCGCGCTCAAGCGGATCGTCGAGTTCACCCAGGCCGGCGGCGAGATCAACATCGTCGTCGCGGGGATCACCGTCGGCGCCCAGCCGTACTGGAACGCCGAGGCCACGATGCTCATGCACACCCGGGGCATCCTGGTGATGACACCGGACTCGGCGATGGTGCTGACCGGCAAGCAGTCGCTGGACTTCTCCGGCGGCGTCTCCGCCGAGGACAACTTCGGCATCGGCGGCTACGACCGGGTGATGGGCCCCAACGGTCAGGCCCAGTACTGGGCACCGGACCTGCGCGGCGCCCACCACGTCCTGATGGCGTACCACGACCACGCCTACGTGGCGCCGGGCGAGCGCCGGCCCCGCCGGGCGGTCACCACCGACCCGGTCGACCGGGACATCTCCGACTACCCGCACGCGGTGCCGGACAGCGACTTCACCACCGTCGGCGAGATCTTCTCCCGGGAGCGCAACCCGGACCGGAAGAAGGCGTTCGACATCCGTACGCTGATGCGCGCCGTGGCCGACCAGGACCACGCGGTCCTGGAACGCTGGGCGGGCATGGCCGACGCCGAGACGGCGGTCGTGCAGGACGTGCACCTCGGCGGCATCCCGGTGTGCCTGCTCGGCATCGAGTCGCGGTCGGTGCCGCGACGGGGCTTCCCGCCCACCGACGGCCCGGACACCTACACCGCCGGCACCTTCTTCCCGCGCTCGTCGAAGAAGGCCGCCCGCGCGATCAACGCGGCCAGCGGTAACCGGCCGCTGGTGGTGCTGGCGAACCTCTCCGGCTTCGACGGCTCGCCGGAGTCGATGCGGCAGTTGCAGCTGGAGTACGGCGCGGAGATCGGCCGGGCGATCGTCAACTTCGACGGTCCGATCGTCTTCTGCGTGATCTCGCGGTACCACGGTGGCGCGTTCGTGGTCTTCTCCAAGGCGCTCAACCCGAACATGACGGTCCTCGCCGTGGAGGGCTCGTTCGCCTCCGTCATCGGCGGCGCACCGGCCGCCGCGGTGGTGTTCGCCGGTGACGTCAACGCGCGTACGGCGAAGGATCCGCGGGTGGCGGACCTGGAGGCGCGCGTCGCGTCGGCGACCGGCGGGGAGCGGGCGGCGTTGGTGACCCAGCTGATGGACGTGCGCGCGTCGGTGCGGGCGGAGAAGCTGGCGGAGGTGGCCGCCGAGTTCGACGCGGTGCACAGCATCCAGCGTGCCGTCGAGGTCGGCTCGGTGGACGCCATCATCCGGCCGGAGGAGCTGCGACCCCAGCTGATCGCGGCGGTCGAGCGCGGCCTGGCGAAGACGGCAACACCGTCCTGAGTGGTGGGTACGCCGGTGGTGGGACACGGTCCCGCCACCGGCGTGTCACCATGGGGCGTGCCCGAGGACCGCAAGCCGCCGATCGCGTTCGAGACGACCTGCACCGTCGCGGCTGCGCCCGATGTGGTGTACGCGCACCTGGCCGATCCGCGTAGCTACATCGGGCTGTCGCCGCTGATCGTGGCGGTCGACGACGTGCGGCACGGTCACGACGTCGAGGGCCGCGCGGTCGCCGAGTACGTCGCCGTCGAGCGGTTCCGGCTGGTCGGGCCGTTGCGGTGGGACAACCGTATCCAGGTACGCATGGTGTCGACACCACCGCACGGCCCGTTGGTCAGCGAGGTGCGCAGCCCCGGCCGGGTGTCCCTGCGCGCGGTGGTCGAGCTGACTGCGGTACCGGAGGGCACCCGGGTCGTCGAACGGGTCACCGCCGACGCACCGGCCCTGCTACGGCGCTTCGTGACCGGTGAGGCCGGTCGGGTCGCGGCGTACCGGGCAGCCGAGCTGACCCGCCGCATGGCGACCCGGTAGCCGCACCGGCCCCCGGCGGCGCATCCGCGACATCGCCGGGGGGCCGGTACGACCGCTCGTCACCAGGCCCAGAGCGGCGGTTCGGCGAGCTGCCGGTTGTTGGTGGCGAGACGCGGGGTGGCCAGGGTGTGCAACAGGCCGCCCGAGCTGTCGACGACCCGCACCTGGGCGATCCTGCGGGTGTCGGTCTCGAAGACCCCGGTTCCGTCGGTGAGCGGACCGCCCGTCACCGTCGTTCCCTGGGCGTCGACCAACTCGGCACGGGCCGCGGAGGTGGGGCCCGCCACCAGCAGGCCGGCGGTGTCGCCCGGCAACGGCACGGCGACGACGTCGGTGCTGCCGAGGCCCGTCCGCTGGTCCTCCGGCACCGCTGACCCCGCAGGCGCCAGCGCGCGGGCGTCGGCCTTGAGCAGTGCGGCGCAGCCGCCGTCGGTCGAGCAGGACCTCACCAGGACGGCCGCTGGCGCGTCGGGAACCCAGGCGGGTAGCCGGCCGGTCCAGACCACCTGGGGAGTCGAACCGGTGAGTCCCTCGCCGTGAAGCTTGGCCTGTAGCTCGCGGACGGCGTCGACGCCGAGGTCGCCGTGCAGCGCCGAGGAGATCGGCACCTCCCGCCGGACCATGCCGGACTGGAACGGCTGGCCGGAGTAGCGCACGGCCCCGTCGCAGGTGAACTGCCACCGCCCGACCGGCTCACCCGCCCCTCGCACCACGTAACCGTCAGTGTCCACCCGCCGCCACGACCGGACGACGGATCCGTCCGGCTGGAGTCGGCCGTCGTCGGAGATCTCCACCTGGCAACCGGCCGGTGCCAGACCGACCGCGACATCGGCGGGCTGATCTCCGTCGGTGAGTGAGTGCCAACCGAGGAAGACGTACGGAGTCAACGGTTGTGGCTCGTCCGGCGTCCCGGTCTGGTCGAGCACCTCCCGCACGGGCGCACCCGGCGGGCCGCTGCCCTGGCGGATCAGTGCGTGCGAGTCGTCCAGGTAGGCCACCACCACCACGCGGGCACCGGGCGCGTCGTGGGCGAACAGCACCCGTACCTCGTCCAGTGCCGGATCGACAAGAAGTTCGGCGCGGGCGGCCCGGTACTCCCGTTCGATGGTGGCGATCAGCGCTGTGTCGCCCGCCAGGTTGCCCCGGGTGGGCGAGTCGAGCAGGCGCCGCACCATCGGTCCGTCGATCGGGCTCGCCGGTTGGTACGCGATGGTGGTCGGCGTCGGCTCGTCGGGCGTCAGCAGGTTCGCCGCACCGATCGGCGATAGCGTCACCGCCGCCAGCGCCACGACGCCGGCGGCCGCCACCGACATCCGCCGCTGGCGGCGTCGCCGCACCCGACGTAGCAGCCGTTCGTAGGGGTCGGGTTGTGGCACCACCGGTTCGGCGAGCCGGGCCAGTGCCTGCCTGATCTCATCGTTCATCGTTCGGATCTCCTTCTCGACGGGCCCGCCACCACGGCCAGCGAATCCGGCTCACCTGCTCCGGGTACGGACGTCGGCCGGAGCGGCGCTGTCGACAGCACCGTCCGCAGCCGGGTGAGTGCGCGCGACGCCTGACTCTTCACCGTGCCGACCGAGCAGCCGAGCGCGTCGGCGATCTGTGACTCGGTGAGGTCCTCCCAGTACCGCAGCACCAGCACCGCGCGCATCCGGGGCGGCAGGTGGTGCAGCGCGGCGAGTACCTCGTCGCGGGTCACGACATCGTCGGCCAGGTCCCGACCCGGCTCGGTCGGGGTTCGCCAGGACCCGGTGAAACCGGCGAGGAACTCCCGGGAACCGAATCGCCGCCAGAGCCGGGTCCGCTCGTTGACCATGATCCGGCGGACGTACGCCATCGGGTCGTCCACCTGACGCCACCGGCGCATCGCCCGCATCAGCGCTATCTGCACCAGGTCCTCGGCCGCGTGCCGGGAACCGGTCAGCAGGTACGCGGTCCGGACCAGGTCCGCGTACCGGATCTCGACGAACTCGCGGAAGTCGTCATCGTTCACCTGCACCCTCCAGCCCTTTCTGGGCATCGTTCACGGCAGGAAGACCTCCGGCCGCCGGGAAAGGTTGCGTGGGCGTCGGCGAAGAAGTGGGATTTTGCACTCGCAGTGCATCTTGTTTCGGCGGCCTCGGCTGCCTAGCGTCTCAGCATGGCTGCCTGCTGGACCTTCGCCGTCGCCCGTGACGACCTGAGCCGCACCACCCTGGTGAACAGCGCCGTGCCGCAGTTGTCCGACGGCGAGGCGTTGTTGCGCGTGGACCGGGTCGGACTGACCGCCAACAACGTGACCTACGCGGTGCTCGGCGACGCGATGCGGTACTGGGAGTTCTTCCCGCCCGAGCGCCACGGGCTGGACGGGCGGTGGGGCCTGCCGCCGCTGTGGGGCTTCGCCGAGGTGGTCACCTCGACCGTCGCCGAGGTCGAGGTGGGCCAACGGGTGTACGGCTACCTGCCGCCCGCCGGTCACCTGGTGGTGCGCCCGTCGCGGGTGGACGGCACCGGGTTCCGGGACGCGAGCACGCACCGGGCCGAGCTGCCGTCGCCGTACCACACGTACCGCTCGACGGTCGGTGACCCGGCGTACCGGGCCGACCAGGAGGACCTGCTGATCCTGTTCCGACCGCTCTTCTTCACCTCCTTCATGCTGGCCGACCGGATCGTCGACAACGACTGTTACGGCGCGCAGACGCTGGTGTTCTCGTCGGCGTCGAGCAAGACCGCGTACGCCGCCGCCGTCGAGCTGCGTGGGCGCGGCCCGCGTCTGGTCGGGCTCACCTCACCCGGCAACGTCGACTTCACCCGCTCGCTCGGTTGTTACGACGAGGTGGTGCCGTACGACGGCGTCGCCGCCCTCGAACGGGTGCCGACCGTCTACCTCGACCTGTCCGGTGCCCCTGCGACCCGGGCCGCCCTGCGGCGTCATCTGGGCGACCGGCTGGTACGCGACATCGCCGTCGGACTGACCAACCAGGTCCCGAACGCCGACGCCGCCGAGGAGGTCTTCTTCGCTCCGGTGCAGATGCGCAAACGTCGCATCGACTGGGGTCGGGACGGGCTCGACGACAGGTTCGCCGAGGCCTGGCGGCGCTTCACCGACTTGGTGGGCGGATGGCTCGACGTCCAGGTCGGTGCCGGTCCGGCCGCGCTGGAGCACGCCTGGCTCGACGTCCTCGCCGGCCGTACACCACCTCGGGTGGGCCGGGTCGTCCAGTTCTGAGCGCGCGAGCGGGTACCCCCGGCCGCACGGAGGATTGCGAGCGGGTTACCAGGTAGTAACGATGTCGTGTCATGGACTCCGCCCTGACCTTGATCGGACTGCCCGTCGCCCTCGGCATCATCATGCTCGGTCTGGGCCTCGGCCTGACCACCGGTGACTTCCGACGGGTGGCCCGGCACCCGAAGGCCGCCGTCATCGCGCTGGTGTGCCAGGTGCTGCTGCTACCGGCGCTCTGCTTCGCCCTGGTTCTCACCTTCGACCTGCCGCCCGAACTGGGTGTCGGGATGATGCTGTTGGCCGCCTCCCCGGGAGGCACCACGGCCAACCTCTACAGCCACCTCTTCGGCGGGCACGTGGCGCTGAACATCAGCCTGACCGCGATCAACTCGGTGCTGGCCGTGTTCACCCTGCCGATCGTGGTCAACCTGTCGGCGGCGTACTTCCTCGGCGACGCGCGGAGCATCGGACTTCAGTTCGACAAGGTGCTCCAGGTGTTCGCGATCGTGCTGCTCCCGGTCGCCCTCGGGATGCTGATCCGGGCGCGGGCGAGCGAGGTCGCGCGGCGGCTGGATCGACCGGTCCGGGTGCTGTCCGTGGTGGTGCTGGTCGCGGTGATCGCCGGTGCGGTGCTCGGCGAGCGGGACAACCTCGCCGACTACTTCGTCTCCGTCGGTCTGGCCGTGCTGGCGTTCAACCTGCTCAGCCTCGGTATCGGGTACGGGGTGCCCCGGCTGGCCGGGGTCGAGCGCAGCGCCGCCAAGGCGGCCGGTTTCGAGATCGGCATCCACAACAGCACCCTGGCCATCACCATCGCGCTCAGCCCGGCACTGCTCAACAGCACCCAGATGGCGATTCCCGGTGCCGTCTACGGCGTCGTCATGTTCTTCACCGCCGCCGCGTTCGGGTACCTGGTCAACCGGGTGGGTGCGCGACCGACCCGGAACCGGACGGTGTCGTCCGGACCTGACCCGGCCGAAACGGCACTGTAGGGGTGCCCGAAGGGGTGGGCGGAGCGCCGGAAGCGTTCCCTCGCTGTGCAACGATCGTTGGGCGTCATGCCGACCGCCCGGCTCCAACGGTCTACCGTGCGCCGCTCACGGGCAGGCAGGTGGGAAGGCGCCACACCTCGTACCCCTTTTGGAGAGCACGATGTCCCTCTCTCCGGCTCGGGTCTTCGCCGCGCTGAACGCGGTGCGACCGCCCGACCAGGCATCCCCTGTCATGGACAAGGCGGTGGTGATCGGCGGCAGCATCGCCGGGATGCTCGCCGCCCGGGTGTTGTCCGACCATGCCGAGAGCGTGGTGGTCATCGACCGCGACGACCTGAACGCGAGCGGCGGACGGCCAGGCGTACCGCAGGGCACCCAGCTGCACGCGCTGTTGCCCGGCGGCTTCCTCCAGCTGGAGCAGCTGTTCCCCGGGTTCCGCCAGGAGGCCCTGGCCCAGGGGGCGATCGAGGCCCCGCCCAGGGCGCGACGCAACTACCTGGACGGTCGCCCGAAGGTCGTCGTACCGGACGACGCCGACAGCCTGGCCGGCAGTCGGCCGCTGCTGGAGTCGTTGATCCGTCAGCAGGTCCTCCGTCTGCCCAACGTGAAGACCGTCCGGGCGCGGGCCACCGGGCTGGCGTTCGACGGCCCGGTGACCTCCGGGGTCCGGTGCGAGGTCGGCGGTTCACCCGGGGTCGAGCACGCCGATCTGGTGGTGGACGCCATGGGGCGGTCCAGCCGGGTGTCCGACTGGCTGGCCGAGGCCGGGTGGGAACGACCCGCGCTGCGGCGGATGACGGTGAACCTGAACTACGCGACCGCCCTGTTCCGACGGCACGAGGCGAACCCCGAGCACGCGGTGGTGATGGCGCTGCACAGCCCCACCAGGTCGGTGGACGTCGCCGGTGCCGCGTTCTTCGCCATCGAGGACGGTCGGTGGATGGCGATGATGGCCGGTTACGGGGAGAACCGCCCCGGCCGGACCGTGGAGGACTTCGTCCGCCGGTTGCGGGAGCAGTTCCCGCCGGAGTTCGCCGTGGTCGCCGACAGCGAGGTCCTCGGTGACGTGCAGACCTACCGGCACGCCGACAGTCGGCGGCGGGACTTCCACGCCTTGACCCGGATGCCGGCCCGGCTGGTGAGCGTCGGTGACGCGGTCGCCTCGTTCAACCCGGTGTACGGGCAGGGCATCACGGCGGCCGTCCTGCACGCCTCCTGCCTGGCCAGCTATCTGCGCGCGGCTCCGGATCTGAACGCCCCGGCCCGCCACTTCTTCGCCCTCCAGAAGGTCGTGGTCGACGCCGCCTGGTCGATATCGACCTCGGCCGACCTGGCGTTGCCGCACGTCGACGGCCCCTACCCACGGGGCTACCGGTTCTCCAGCTGGGTGAGTCGGCAGATCGTCGCGGCGACCGTCACCGACGTGGTCACCGCACGTCGGTTCAACGACGTCGTCTCGATGCGGAAGCACCCGAGTTCGCTGGCCTCACCGAAGGTGATCCTCGACGCCCTGCGCGCCAACCGACGCGCCCGCTGACGGGCTGCACCGCGCCGGCACTGCGCGTACGCTGCCGCGTACCGACAGTTCCTTCTGGGCGGTCGGTGTCGGGCGGGCTGGATGGTTCCGCCGAGGCCGCCACTACTGCGGCGCGACTATTGCACTTATGGCAATGTCAGCATATGTTCGTGGCGAGGGCGGACGGAAGGGGCGCGGGTGGGTGCCGGGCACGATCACGGGCAGCAGGTCGCCCGGGCAGGACAGCGTCACCGGGGGCGGCTGTGGGCCGCGTTCGTCCTGCTGGCGGTCTTCATGCTGGCGGAGGCGGTCGGCGCGTGGGTGAGTGGCTCGCTGGCCCTGCTGTCGGACGCCGGGCACATGTTCACCGACGTGCTGGGCATCGGCATGGCGCTCGCCGCGATCACCGCGGCGAGCCGGGCCTCCCGGGACGGTCAGCGCACCTTCGGCCTCTACCGGATGGAGGTCCTGGCGGCGCTGGCCAACGCGGTGCTGCTCTCCGGGGTCGCCCTCTACGTGCTGGTCGAAGCGCTGCGGCGGCTCGACGAGCCACCGGAGGTGCTGGTCGGCCCGATGCTGGTGGTGGCCGTGGGTGGGCTGGTCGCCAACGTGATCGCCTTCCTGTTGCTGCGCGCCGGGTCGACGGAGAGCTTGAACGTGCGTGGCGCCTATCTGGAGGTCCTCGGTGACCTGGTCGCCTCGGTCGGCGTGCTCGTCGCGGCCGGGGTGATCGCGCTGACCGGCTGGTGGTACGCGGACCCGATCGTCGCCGTCGGGGTGGCGCTGTTCATCCTGCCCCGCACCTACCGCCTCGCCCGTGCCGCGCTGCGGGTCCTGGTGCAGGCCGCGCCGCCGCACCTGGACGTCGCCGAGGTGCGCGACGGGTTGCGTGGGCTCGGTGGCGTCGCCGACGTGCACGACCTGCACGTGTGGACCCTGACCTCGGGCATGGAGGTGGCCTCGGCGCACCTGACCCTGGCGGCCGGAGCCGACCTGGCCCAGGTGTTGGCTAGCGCCCGCCGGCTGCTGCACGATCGCTTCAGCATCGAGCACGCCACGTTGCAGGTCGAGCCACGGGACGCCGAGGGCGTCTGCGGCGGCGCCCGCTGGTGAGCGGGTCAGCGCAGCTGGACCACGTTGCCGGTGATCAGTCGCCCGCTCTCCCCGGCGAGGAACGCGATCACCTCGGCGACCTCCTCGGGCTCGGCCACCCCGAGCAGGTTCGGGTCGTTGTCGACGGCGGCGCGTACCTGCTCGCCGACCCAGCCGGTGTCGGTGACCGGCGGGTGCACGGCGTTGGCGGTGATGCCGAACGGCGCGAGTTCACGTGCCGCCGCCATCGTGTAGTTGACCAGGGCCGCCTTGGCGGCACCGTAGGAGACCTCCTCGGGGAACCCGTCGCTGCCACCCGAGGTGAGGCTGATGATCCGCCCCCAGCCGCGCCGCGCGGCGACGTTGCGGCGGGCGAACTCGGCGATCAGCAGGGCACCCGCACGGGCGTCCACGGCGAACTGGGCGTCGAAGGATTCGGCGCTCACCGGCCGCAACGTCCGGCCGTGCTGGTCCACCGTGCTGGGCTTGAAGGTGTCCGCCAGCCAACTGCTGGCGTTGTTCACCAGGATGTCGACCGGGCCCAGCTCACTCTCGGCGATGTCGAACAGCCGGGCCGGGACGGCCGGGTCCGACAGGTCCGCCTCGACCGGCACCACCCGGCCGCCGACAGCGTGGACGCGCTCGATCACCTCGGTCGCGTCGCCGGCCCGGTTGCGCCGGTACGTGTCGGGGATGCCCGGGTCCGGTGGGTCGTCCAGCCGTAGGTAGCTGACCAGTACCGCGGCACCCGAGCGGGCCAGCGCGACGGCGGTGGCCGCGCCGATGCCGTGGTTGGCCCCGGTGACGAGGGCGACCCGACCGGTCAGGTCGGTGGCAGCTGTGCTCGGCAACACGTGGTGGACTCTCCGCTCGAAGACGCCGGGCCGGTATTGGAGGACGCGACCCTACCGGACGAGGCGAGCGTGACGCCCGGCCTTTTCCGGCGGCCGGAACCGGGGTCACGGTGTGGGTACGACCTCCTGCCCCAACGGCCAGATCGCCGCCGGGACGAGCTTGAAGTTCGCCACGCCGAACGGGATGCCGATGACGGTCAGGCAGAGGCTGACACCGGCCACGATGTGCGTGAGCGCCAGCCACCAGCCGGCCAGCAGCACCCAGATGACGTTGGCGATACCCGAGGCCACGCCAGCTCCGGGCTTGGGCACCAGGGTCCGGCCGAACGGCCACAGCGAGTACGACGCCAACCGCAACGACGCGACCCCGAACGGGATGGTGACGACGAGCACGAAACAGATCAGGGCGGCGATGCCGTAGCCGATCGCCAGCACCAGACCACCGCCGAAGATGAGCCAGAGGACGTTCAGCAGGAATCGGATCATGAACCCATGATGACCGCTGCGCGCCACCGGCCACTCAGGCGGTGGCCGGTGGCGCGGGCGGGTCAGCCGGTGACCCCGGTGACGTTGCTGCCGGATCGGGTGACGGTGTAGGTCACCTGCGCCCCGCTCCAGAAGTGGAAGGTGAGCGTGACCGGCGCGCCGTCGCGTACCTCGCCGAAGAAGGTCTCGGTCAGGGTGATCCGATCAGCGGGGTAATCGGGGGCGAAGGCCACGTCGAACTCCTTGAACGACGTCCAGTCGTGCGGCCCGGCGTTGCTGCCGTCGGCGTACCGGGCCTCCATGGTGGCGAGTTGGTCACCACGGAACTGGGTCGGGATGGCGAAGGCGCTGGTCGACCCGGTGGCGTTGGACAGCACCGGAGTGTCGTAGGTGATCACGTCGATCCGCCAGGGCACGCCGGCCGAGAAGCGGGCCTGCAGGCTGGCGTTGACACCGTACGACCGGTCGCCGACCAGTCGGGTCAGTGCGCTCGCGGTGAGGGTGAGCTGATTGCCGGAGATCGTGTAGTCGGTGCCCTGCGTCAGGTCGGTGGTGCCCTGGCGCAATCCGGAGAAGGTGGTGCCGTTCAGGTTGAGGGTCAGCGACTTGGCGGTGATCGAGCCGGTACGCGGCACGTACACCTGGTCGGACGACGCGGTGCCGGAACGGGTCGTCCAGCTCGACCGGATCTGGCCCCACAGCTCCGGGTCCCGCCACTGGAAGGCGACCCGGTCGAAGTGCTGGCCGTTGTCCCACAGCTGGGTGGTGAGCTGCTTGGCGCGCACGTAGTGGCCGAGGAACTCGAAGAACTTGAGCTTCTCGCCCTGTTGGATGGTGCCGGTGTGCCGATCGAAGCCGAGCAGCCCGTACTCGCCGATGACGACCGGGATGCCCCGGGTCACGAAAGCGTTGTGCGCCCGGTCGAACGCGTCGATCAGATCCTGCTGGGTGGTGGCGTCGAAGCGGGTGCCACCGGCGACGTTCACGCTGAACGGCCAGTAGCCGTAGAAGTGCACGGTGGCGATCAGGTTGCGGTCGTCGAGCTGGTTGATCGTCGTGGTCAGCTCGTTGATGCGGGCCTGCTCGGAGGAGGTGTGCAGGGTCGGCAGCACCAGCATCCGGGTGGCGTTGTTGCCGCCGGAGGCGCGTACGATCCGGTGGAAGTTGACGTTCAGCTCGTGGAGCAACTGCGCGTTCTGGGCGTCGCCGGAGCTGTTGGCGAACTGGGGCTCGTTGACGCTCTCGAAGTGCAGCTTCGGCGAGTGGTCCCGGAACGCGGCGGCGATCTGGGTCCAGAGCGCGTTGTAGCGGTCGAGCACCGTGGTCCGGTTCGTCGGCATCTCGTTGATCCACTGCCACGAGTCGTGGTGCAGGTTGATCATGACGTAGAAGCCGTCGTCCAGCGCCCAACCGACCACCTCCTTGACGCGGTTGAGCCAGGCCGCGTCGATGGTGTACGACGGCGCGGGCCCGTGGTGGTTGCTCCAGGTCACCGGGATCCGGATGCTGTTGAAGCCCTGGGCGCGGATGGCGTCGAGCTGCGCCTCGGTGACGCGCGGGTTGCCCCACGCGGTCTCGTCCGCGCCGATCGCGTCGAAGGTGTTGCCGAGGTTCCACCCCGGCTGCATGGCGGCCACGTACGCCATCGGGTCGTCGGCTGGCGGCGGGGTGGTCGGTGGCGGCGGGGTGGTCGGCGGCGGGGTGGTGTCGACGCTGCCGGTGCAGGTGACGCCGTTGAGTGCGAACGTGGTCGGCGCGGTGTTGCTGCCGGACCAGGACCCGTTGAAGCCGAACGACACGGACTGGTTGGTGCCCAGTGCGGCGTTGTAGCCGACGTTGCGGGCGGTGACGTCGTCACCGGAGGAGGTGACCGTGGCGTTCCAGGCTTGGGTGACCCGTTGCCCCGAGGGGAACGTCCAGGTCAGTTGCCAGCCGTCGAGCGGGTCGCCGAGGTTGGTCAGGTCGACGTTGGCGGTGAACCCGCCCGGCCACTCGCTGGGGGCGGAGTACACCACCCGGCATCCGGCCGCCGCGTGGGCGGCTCCGGCGTTGATCAGCCCGACGCCGGCGAGTAGTGCGGCGACGCTGCTGGCGACCAGGCCGAATCGCCAACGTGTCCTGCGTAGTGTGCCCTTCAGCCCAGCCATGACGCTCCTCGCATGGTGATGGTGTCGACGGGTGGCTGGCCGGGCGTCGCCGGGCCACCGGAAACATCCGGCCGGCTCGCACAATAAGTTTGGATCCACAACTTTGTCAATCGACGAAATGCGATGCTTGGGGCCTCCGCCCAGGTGGGGACAAGTGTTCTCGCGGTGAGTCGATCGCGCCGTCGTGCCGATGCCGGGATCTGGGGTGTGGATCGGGACGGTGCCGGCCGGCGGAGGCAACGGTGCTCCCGGGTGGCGAATGAGCGCAGCCCGGCGGGGTAGTCGGTGGCGTGGCGGCGGTGAGGGGAAGCGCAGGTCATGCGGCCGGCCGGGTCAGGGCCGTGGTCGCCACGGCGGTCCACCGCCTCAGCCGGCGGATCGGCTGGCGCGAGCGACGCCGGAGCCTGGAGCTGTACGCCATCCTCGCCGTGCAGGCGGGGGTGGCCGCCGCCCTGGCCTGGACGCTGGCACACGAACTGCTCGGTCACCCGTCGCCGGTGTTCGCCCCCAGCGCCGCCGTCGGCACGATCGCCGCCGCGATCGGCCGGCGTACCCGACGGACCGTGGAACTGCTGATCGGTGTGCTGGCCGGGCTCCTGGTGGGTGACGTCCTCATCATGATCATCGGCACCGGTCCGTGGCAGATCGGCACCGTGGTCACGATCGCCATCCTGCTCGCACTGACCATGACCCGGGGTGGGCAGGTGGTCACCCAGGCCGGTGGTACGGCGGTGCTGATCGCCACCCTCGCGCCGATCCAGCGCGGACTGGAACTGCCCCGGATCACCGACGCGATGATCGGGGCGATCTCCGCCGTGGTGGTGGTGGCCGTGCTGCCGGCCAACCCGTTGCGGATCATCCAGCGGGCGGCCCGCCCGCTCTTCGCCGCCCTGATCGAGCAACTGCACAACGCCGCCGACGGCATGTCCAGCGGCGACGGCGCGATGGTGGCCCGAGCCCGGGACGGGCTGTCCCACCTCGGCCCGCAACTCTCACTGCTCAACGACGCGGTCTCCGGTGCGCAGGAGGCGGTGGCGGTGTCACCGGCCCGCTGGCACCGGCGAGCCGAGTTCGAGCACTACCAACGCGGTACCCGCTACATCGACCTGGCGGTCCGGGGCGGCCAGGAGATGCTGCGCCGGGCGGCCACCGCGGTGCACGACAAGGAGCCGGTGCCGGCCGGGTTGGCGGCGGCGGTGCACTACTTCGGCGACGCGCTCGCCCTGTTGCAGGTCGAGGTGGAGAGCAGGCAGCACCCGAGCCGGTCCGAGCAGCTGATCCTCAAGGCGGTCGACCGCGCCGCCGAGGCGTACGACGAGGGGGTCGGCTTCTCCGGCAGCGTGGTGGTGGCCCAGATCCGTACCGTCGCCACCGACCTGCTGCGCAGCCTCGGCTGTCACGACGACGAGGCGGTCGCCGCCGTCCGGCAACGCTTCGAACGGCGGCGTGACGAGGTGGGTCGGCGCACGGACGAACGGCGGGCGGCGTGAGCGGCCCGCCGCCTCACAGCCGACCGGCGACGGTGCGCGCCAGCTCGGTCAGCGGCTTCTGGTACTTCGCCGGGTCGTCCAGCCGGATCAGCCGGATAGCCACCCAGACCCCGGCGGCGTTGACGAAGACCGCGCCCTCCTCCAGGTACGCCTCGTCGCCGATCCCGGACAACGTCTCGAACTCGTGCGCCAGATCGCGGTCGATGTCGAGGATCTTCTTGGCCCCGTCGCCCACGTAGACCTCCACCTGCGCCAGCGGGCCCGACGGCGGCCCGGTGTACGTGCAGGTGTCGCGTACCGCCACCGGCTCCTCCAGCGCGGTGCCGGCCAACTTCTCGGCGTCCGCCCTGGGTACCAGCGCACAGGCGTCGACCTGCGGTGCCGCAGCCGGTGGGTCGACGACCTCGGGGCCCTCGGTGGGCGGTGCCGCCTCCACCACCTCGGTCGTCGGCGGTGGCGCGGCTGCGGGTTCGGCACCGCCACCGCAGCCGGCCAGAACGGCGACGGCGGCGGCCGTCGCGGCGAACCTGAGGTACCTCACAATCGTCTCCTCGTAGGCGCGGCGTCTCACCGGGGCAGGGCGTCGAGCAGTCGGCGCAGCGCCTGCTCGTACCCGTCGGGCTGGGCGCCGAGGCGCTCGAAGCCGCTCAGCGTCACGGTGAAGCTGCCCGCGCCGGCCACCAGCACGGCCTCCGCACCGATGTCCTTGACGGCCAGGTAGCCCTTCCCGGCGTCGAGGTCCGTCACCGTCTGGTAGATCTGCGCGGCCTGCTCGCGCTGGTAGTCGTAGGTCATCTCACCGGCCGCCTGGGAGGCGGTCGTCACGGACAGCACCGCCACCCCCGCGCCGTCGCCGAAGCCGCAGTTGCCGGTGTCGACCATCGACTGGCCGACCAGTTCCGAGATCTGGGCCGCGGTGAACGGGCAGGCCGGGGTCTCGGTGCCGCCGTCGTCGGCGGGCAGGTCCAGGTCCGCCTCGGCGTCCACGCCGGGGCCGGCTTCCGGTGGCGCGGGATCGGTGCTGTCGCAGCCGGTCAGCGTGAGCACGGCCGCGAGCACCGTGGGCAGGATCAGTCGACGCACGGTTCGGTCCCTTCTGACTCCCGGCTTCAACCGGGCCGGGCTGCTCGACCAGGTCCGGCCCGGCGTCGGTGGGCGGTCACCGTGACGGGGCTCGGCTGCCTGCCGCGAGCCGGTGCCGGTGCACCCCCGCAGCCGGTACGCCGGGGTGACGACTCGACGCTACGACCGCGCGGCCGTGGAGGAATCCGGCGTTTCCCTAGCCTTTGGCCGCGCACCCGCCGTCGACGTGGGGGGACGGACCCGATCATCGGATCCACCGACCCGCGCCAGCGCGGCTCCCAGTTCAGCCCGCCGGGAGATGCCCAGTTTCCGGTAGACCCGGGACAGGTTCGTCTCGACGGTCTTCGGACTGACGAACAACTCGTCGGCGATGGCCCGGCTGGTCCGTCCCTGCGCGGCGAGCCGGGCCACCCGCTCCTCCGTGGCGGTGAGGTCCGAGGGCGCGGGCGGACGCCCGCCGAGCCGGGCGGCCTCGGCCCGGGCCCGGGTGGCGAACATCGCCGCGCCCAGGGCGTCGAACTCGGCCGCTGCGGTGGTCAACGCCTCCCGGGCCGGGCGCTTACGGCGCGACCGGCGGTGCACCATGCCCTCGACGAGCAGGCATCTGGCCCGGTCCAACGGCAGCACCTCCGGCGGTACGGCGGCCCGGGCGGCGGCGAGGTCGGCCAGGGCAGCCGACGGGTCGACACCGCCGGCACTGTCGAGCAGGGCGCGGCTGCGCGCCAGGCCCAGCAGCGTCCATGGGCGGGGAAACCGCCGGTGGCGTTCCGCCAGCCGACCCAGGGCGTCGCGGGCCGTCGCCAGGTCACCGGCGCCCACGCAGGCCTCGATCCAGTCGGGCTCGAACCGCTGCGCCAGCGGCTCGGCCAGGCCCACCCGGTCGACCGCCGCGGCGAGCTGGCCGTACCCGGTCGCGGCGTCGGCCAGGCGACCCGCGCAGAGCGCCACGAACGCGCCCAGTTGCAGGTGGATGCGTCGACACCAGTCGTCGTCGAGCTGCTCGCCGAGCCGCATCCCGGCCTCGGCCACCTGCTGTGCCGCGTCGAGCCGGCCCCGCAGCGCGTCGAGCAGCCCGGCCAGCCAGATCTCCGCGGTCGCCTCGGTGCCCAGCAGCTCGCCGAGCTCCCGGGCCGCCGCGATGTGTCGCTCGGCGGTCGACCACCGCCCCGCGAGCAGCTCGGTCTCGCCGAGATGTTTGAGCAGCTCGTACTGGGAGGGTTCGTCTCCCCGTGCCGTCGCCAGGTTCAGCAGCCTGCCCAGCCGCTGCCGGGCCCGCGCCGGGTCGTCGATCGACCTCCACCAGATCGCCGGGATCGTGCCGGCCAACCACGAGGGCTCCGGACCCTCCATCTCCAGCGCCCGGTCGAGCAGCTCGACTCGGGGCGGTTCACCGGCGCGTACCTCGTTGAAGAACAGGTGCAGCAGCGCCGCGGCGAGCAGCGCGCGGTCCCCGCCGGGACCGGTGAGCAGGGCGATGGCCGCCTCGGCGTGGGCCCGCGCCGGATCCGGCAGGTCGACGAAGAGGGCCAGGTGCGCGTGGATCCGGCCGGCCAGCGGGGAGTCGGGGCGGGTCGCCGCCAACGCCCGACCGGCCGCCTCGACCGCGGTGCCGCCGGACTCGTCGGCGCTCCACGCCACCACGGCGCGTAGCAGCAGCGCCTCCGCGCGGATGTCACCGTCGAAGTCGGCGGCCACCGCCTCGGCGGCGACGCGTGCTCCCGGGTGGTCCCCGCAACCGAACCGACACCGCGCCGCCGCCAGCAGCCGGTGGCCCCGGCTCGCCTCGTCGTCGGCCGGGGTGAGCCGCGCCGCCGACTCGTACAGGTTCGCGGCGGGGCCCGGCGCACCCCGCGCGTGCTGCCGGGCGGCGGCTGCGGCGAGCGCGTCGGCCACCACCGCATCCGTCGTGGTGGTGCACAGCGCCAGGTGCCGGACCCGTTCGTCCGGGTCGGCGACCACACCGGCCAGCCGGCGGTGCAGACCACGCCGTACCCCGGGCGGGATGCCGGCGCGGACCGCGGTCGCGTAGACCGGGTGGGCGAAGTCCACGCGTAGCGCACCGACCGTGAGCAGCCCGGCCTCCTCGGCGGCGTCGAACGCGTCGGGGGAGATCCCCGCCGCGACCAGGTCACGCAACAGCGGTACGCCGAGCAGGGCGGCCAGTCGCACGGCCTCCCGGCAGCGGGCCGGCAACCCGGCGAGCACCTCGCCGAGGAGTTGGTGCATGGACGAGGCCACCGGCAGGTCCTGGGTCGGCTCCGGTGGCTGTGGCAGCCGCTGCACCGCGCGGGCCACCTCGATGGCGACCAGCGGGTTGCCGTCGGCCTCCCGGGCGATCCGGGCCAGCAGGGAGCGGCCCAGGGCGGTGCCGACCCGTTCCCTCAGCAGGTGGAGCAGGGCACCCACGCCCAGCGGGGCCAACGGCAGCCGGGTCAGCTGGTGTGGGCCGGTGTCGAGCCCGAGCGGCGCGATCGGCGGCGTCGACGTGGTGTCCGTCCGGCAGCTGACCAACACGGACAGCCCGGGGCCGACCCGGCGCAGGGCGAATCGCAGCGCCCGTTCGCTCGGCCGGTCCAGCCAGGGCGAGTCGTCCACGGCGATCAGCACCGGTCGGCCGGCGGTGCGTGCCATCTCCAACAGCGACCGGGTGGCGGCACCGACCACCCTTTCGTCGACGGTCTCGTCGCTGTCCCGGGTGAGCAGCACCACCTCGGCCGCGACGCGTTGCGGGCGCGGCAGGTCCACCACCAGATCCGCCAGCGGGCTGAGCAGGTCGGCGAGGGCGGCGAAGGGCAGCTCGGCCTCGCCTTCGGTCGGTGCACAGGTCAGCACCGACCAGTCGGCGTTCGTCGCCTCGGTGACCAGTTCTCGTAGCAGCGTCGTCTTGCCGATGCCGGCGGGGCCCTCCAACAGCACCGGCCCCGGCGCGCGCAGTGCGCGCCAGGCCTGGTCGAGCACCCCGTCCCGGCCGACGAGCGTACGCCGCATGGGGCGATTCTGGCACCGGTGTCAGCGGGCGGCCATCGGGCGGACGGTGGTGCGCCACCGGCGGTCGGTCAGGATGATCGTCAGGCGTGCAGGGTGCGGCTGGGCGGATATCCGTAGGTGGCGTGGTAGTGCGCGGTGAACCGGCTGTGGCTGAGGAACCCCCACCGTGAGGCGATCGCCGAGACGGTCTCCTCACGTGGGTCGGCCTGCATCAGCTCGCGGTGGGCCCGATCGAGGCGGACCCGACGCAGGTGCGCCATCGGGGTGGTGTCGAGGTGCCGGCGGAAGGCCAGTTGCAGGGTGCGCAGCGAGACCTGGGCCGCTGCGGCGATGTCGGCGGCACCGATGTCGCGGTCGGCGTACTCCTCGATGAAGGCGGTCGCCCGGCGCAGCGTCGCGGTGGTCGTGGCGCGGGCGTCGGTGATGCTCGGCCAGCCCGAGGTGGTGTTGGGGAAGACCGCGAGGGCCGAGGCCGCCAGCATCCGGGCGGCGTTGGCGATGACCAGCGGCTCGCGGTACGCGTACGGGTTGCTCAGCACGACGTGGTTCAGATAGCCGGTGGTGTGCCGCCACAGTCGGGCCAGCGCCGGTGAGACCGGTGCCAGGCCGGTGAACTGGATGCCCTTCGCCCGGTCGGCGGAGGCACCGCCGGTGACCCGGTCCAGGATGGACAGGTTGAGCAGGCAGGTGGTGACCTTGCCCGGCAGCCAGCGCAGCGCGCAGGGCACGCCGGGAAGGGTGACCAGGAAAACCTCCCCGGGCCCGAACCGGCCGTCCCCGTCGGCGCTGAAGCGGCCGATGCGTCCGTGGACGACCTCGCAGATCACCAGGGCGGTCGGCGGTCCGACATCGATGTCGAGCCGGGTGGACTGGTCCATCGTGTCCAGCCAGAACGAGCCGGCGTCGACCCGGTGGTGCCGGAACCGGTACGGCGTGTCGGCGGCTGCGCGGACGGTGAAACCGGTGTGGTAGGCGGTCGCCAGGAAGTCGTGGATCGTCTCCGGATCGCAGCTGTCGAACCGGTTGACGTCTGGAACCTTCGTCTTCACTACGTCTCCATCGACCTGGACGGAGTGCGCTTCGCTGCGCCGGGACGAGGCCCGGACGTGGTGGATCCGGAGAGCGGTAGTCAGGATTCCCATCGATGGTATCCACAAAGGAAGGACTCCCATGAAGGTTTCGTGACGAAGCGTCCCGTCGGTGGGATCTCATTCGTTGGCGCTGTCAGGGGAGTTTCGTTTTCGGGCTAGCGTGCGCGTTCCGGCGTGCGCGTGCCGCGCTAGCGGTCGACCGTCCGTGGCCGTGATCATGCGAAGGGTGTCGAGCGAGAGGTAGCTGATCGACTAACGGATGAAGGGATGGGGTGTTGGAGACCAAGGATCCGACTGACATCGTCCGACTGGCGACGGCTGAGGCGCTCCGGCGGATCGCCGGGGAGACACTCCTGACCAGCTTCGTGGGATCCCGCATGTCCGCCCTGGGCGGCAGCCTGCGGGACGTGCTGCGCTGTGCGTTGGTGGCCCAGCGGGTGGCCGCACCGAGGCGACTGATCACGCTCTGTCGCGACCTGGCCCTGGGGCCCGACGCCTTCGACCTGTTGGGGCACCACGTGCTGGGTGCGCTGGTCGGGTACCGTCCCGGACCGGACGCCCTGGTCCGGGTGGGCGGGGCGCTCGGGTTGGCCCGCCGGGAGCTGTTCGCCCACCGGTCCGCCGCGCCGGGCGACCCGCCTCGGGCCGCCCCTCGGGTCGGCAGGCGCAACAGTGCCGCCATTCGTTACCGCTCCACCAAGCCACCGGAGCACCTACCCGCACCGCCGAGTTGGACGTGCACCGGCTGCGGGCAGGAATGGCCCTGCGCGGTCAAGCAGAGCCAACTGCTCGCGGAGTTCGGCGGAGCCCGCGCCGCGCTCGCGGTCTACCTGGGCTCGTGTCTGCTCGCCGCAGCCCGGGACCTACCCGGCCTGCCGCTGGCCCGCGCGCGCAACCGCTTCCTCGGATGGCTGCCACGGCGGCCCTTCTGAGCGGGCCCGCCCGCCGGTGTTGAACCGGCGGCGGGCCCGGCACGTGCGGTCGGACCGGGTGCCTCGGCTCGCTCCGGCGGGCTGGTGCACCCGCCCGGGTGGGCCGGTGCACCAGCCCGCGCGGGTGGGCCGGTGCACCGGCCCGGGTGGGCCTGGTCAGACAGGGCCCGATCAGTTGGCCGCCGGCTCGGGTGCCCGGTCGGTGTCGTTCCCGGCTGCTGCCGCCGCGTCGTCCTGGTCGGACTGCTGGTCGGCCGGCTGGCCGGCGAACCAGTTGATGCCGCCCGGCCCCCCGGCCGCCACCGCCGCCGCCGCGCGGGCCACCGGATCCATCAGCGGGCGTGAACCGTGCTCCAGACCGGCACCGAGTTCGCTCGAGCCGGGCCGAGGCTGGCCCGACTGGCCAACTGCACCGTTGCGGTCCGACCCGCCCCGGTCGGCGTCCGCGTTCTCGGCCTGCCCATCGACGGTCGAGGCCGGGTCGTCACCGCCGTGGCCGGCGCGGCCAGACACCATCGGGTACTCCGCGGTCTCGCCACCACCGGCTGCGGCGGCCATGACGGCCGCGGCGGCCAGGTCGGCGACCCGCTTCGCCTCGCGCTGCACCCGGGCCCGGGTCTCCTTGGCGTGCCGCTCGGCGGCCTCGGCCGCCCGGCGCACCTCGTCCAGTCGCTGGCTCTCCGCCACCAGTTCCCGGCTGGTCTCCTCCAGCAACTGCCGCAGCCGGGTCAGGTCGGCCTCGGTGGCGTCCTTGGTCTGGCGGGCCTCGTCGAGCTGCTGCTCGGCCTCGTCCAGCTGCTCGTGCAACTGGGCCAGTGCCTGACGTTGCTCACCGACCTCCAACTGGACGGCGTGCAGCTGCTCCTCGGCTGCCGCGGCCTGCTCGTCGCTGAGCCTGCGGACCTCGGCCGCCTGCTCGTCGGCGCGCTTGCGGATCTCCGCTGAGTACTGCTGGGCGTCGGCGATCATCGAGCTGACCCGCTGTTCGGCGGCGGCCCGCTGGGCGGCCAGCTCCCGCTCGACGGCGGCGCGCTGCTCGGCCAGGTCCTCCTCGGCGGCGGCCCGTCGCTCGGCCATCTCCTCCTCGGCCGTGGCCCGCCACTGCGCCAGCTCCTGCTGGCTCTTCGACCGGGTGGCCTGGATCTCCTGGTGGATCTGGGTACGCGCCGAACTGGTCAACGCCTCGGCCGCCGAGCGGGCCTGTTCGATCTGCTGTCGGCACTGTTCGCCGATCCGCTGCGCCTCCTGTTGGGCGCGCTCGTGTGCGGCCTCCCCGTCGGCGCGCAGCTTGTCGGCCCGTTCCCGGGCCTCGGCCAGCTCCGCGTCGGCCGCCGCGCGCAGCTCCTCGTACTTCTTCTCGTGCTCGGCCCGCCGGGCGGCCAGTTCCTCTTCGAGGTCGGCCAGCGCCTTGACGGTGCGCTCCCGCGCGTTGGCGAGCGTCTTCTCCGCCTCCGCCTGGAGTTTCGTGGCCCGCTGCGTGTGTGTGTCGATGATCGCCGCAGCCTGCTTCTCGGCCAGGTCAAGAATCTGGCCGACCATCGGGCCCACATCCTGGAAGCTGGCCTTGTCCACTTGCGCCGGTCGCTGTCGCAGCTCGGCGATCTCGCTCTGGACCGCCTGGAGTTTCCCGGTCAGCTCCCGTACGTGTGCCGCCGCCCGGTCCCGTTCCGCCGACAGCGCGGCGATCCGGCCTTCGACCTGTTCGACGTAACGCTCGACCTGTCGTTTCTCGAACCCACGTAGGGTGACCTCGAAGTTCGGCCGCGAGGCCAGGTCGTCGCGGACTGCGAACGGCTCCTCGCCGATGGACATGCCCCATCCTCCGGTGGATCGGTAAATGCCACGCCGGTAGGCCGGCGGCGGATGACGCGCAACGTTACCGCTGCTCCGGCTGCCCTGTCCTCCCACCCTGGTACGGATTTCACGTCGCCGGGCCGGTGGGCCCGTCTCATCCCGTGTCCGATCGGGCAAGGGGATCCGCGCCGTGAGTGGGGAAGTACGTAGCGCGACGAATCAATCCTGTTCACCGGGCGGCGCCGTGTGGGCGAAGTGAAGCCGACCCGCGTCTTGACAGGTACTTAGGTTAGGTTAACCTAACCGCATGTCGAGCGTACTGACGTTGAACGACGCTGAGCAGAGCCTACGCGGTGTTGACCTGTGCCTGGGCTACCACGGCACGACTGTGGTGCACGGCGCAGCGATCACCCTGCGCCCCGGCGCGGTTACCGCTCTCGTCGGTCCCAACGGCAGCGGCAAGTCGACCCTGCTGCGGGCGTTGGCCCGGCTGCACCCGCTCGCCAGCGGCAGCGTCCTCTTCGCCGACGGCATCGCCGCCTCGGGGCTGCCCGCCAAGGAGTACGCCCGCCGGGTCACCCTGCTCGCCCAGAGCCGGCCCATCCCCAACGGCGTCACCGTGCGCGACGTCGTCGGCTACGGCCGCCACCCCTACCGGGGCCGGTGGCGCGCGGACGACCCGGACGGCCCGGCCGCCATCGCCCGCGCGATGGAGGTCACCGGCGTCAGCGCGATGGCCGACCGGCCGGTGGACGAACTCTCCGGTGGCGAACTTCAACGGGTCTGGCTGGCCACCTGCCTGGCCCAGGACACCCCGGTGCTGCTGCTCGACGAGCCCACCACCTTCCTCGACCTGCGGTATCAGATCGGCATCCTCGACCTGATGCGTGACCTCGCCGACGACCACGGCGTCGCGGTCGGCGTCGTGCTGCACGACCTCAACCAGGCCGCCGCGGTGGCCGACGAGGTGGTCCTGCTGCACGGCGGACGGGTCCGCGCCACCGGCACTCCCGCCGAGGTCTTCACCGAACACGACCTGACCGAGACCTACGGCATCCGCATCGAGGTCAGCGCCGACCCGCTCAGCGGGCTGGTGACGACCCGCCCCGTGGGCCGCCACCTGGCCCGAATCCCGGTCTGAGCCCAGACCGGTCACGACTCACCACCCGAGAAAGAACATCATGTCCCGTACCCGTGTTACCGCCCTGCTGGCTGCCGCCACCATGGTGCTGGCCGCCTGCGGCACCACCGAAAACACCAACGAGCCCGAGGCCACCGGTTCCGCTCCCGCCGCCGGCGGCCCGGTCACCGTCGTCGACAGCCGGGGCAAGGAGATCAAGCTCGACGCCCCCGCGACCAAGGTCGTCGGCCTTGAGTGGGGCGAGGTCGAGATGCTGGTCAGCCTCGGCGTCATGCCGGTCGGGGTGGCCGACCCTAAGGGGTACGCGACGTGGGTGAGCGCCGCCAAGCTCGACGAGGGCGTCAAGGACGTGGGCACGCGCGGTGAGCCGAGCGTCGACTCCATCGTGGCGCTGGAACCCGACCTCGTGGTGATGGAGGACGACCGCGGCGCCAACGTGATCAGCCAGTTGGAGAAGTACGTTCCGGTCGTCGTCACCAAGGGCAGTGACGCCTCGGACAACCTCGGTCGGATGCGGTCGGACCTCAACATGATCGCCGCCGCGGTCGGCAAGACCGCCGAGGCGGAGAAGCTGCTCGCCGACTTCGACGCGGCGATCGCCGACGGCAAGAAGAAGATCGCCGACGCCGGTGCCGCCGGCAAGCCGTTCGCCATCGCCGACGGCTGGAAGGAAGGCAGCACGGTCAGCATCCGGATGTTCGGTGAGGGCGCCCTGGTCTCCCAGATCGGCATCCAGTTGGGGCTCACCAACGCCTGGAAGGGCGAGACCGACCCGGCCTGGGGCCTGGGCCAGACCGACGTCGAGGGTCTGACCGGTCTGACCGACCCCGACCTGCACTTCTTCTACAACGCCTCGGACGGCGCGGACGTCTTCGCCGACGGCCTGAACAGCAACGCCATCTGGAAGTCGCTGCCCTTCGTCAAGCAGGGCAACCTGCACCGGATGCCCGACGGAATCTGGACCTTCGGCGGGCCGCTCTCCGGTAAGCAGTACATCGACCAGTTCGTCAACACCTACGCGGTGTGACCACCCTGTCCGCGCCCTCGCGTCCGGAGCCGGCTGTCCAGCCGGCTCCGGACCCGCGCCCCTCGACTCCCCGCCTGGTCGGGATCTTCGTCGGCGCCACCGCGCTGCTGCTGGTGGTCGTGGCGGTGCACCTCACCCAGGGCACCTCCGCCGTGGGTGCGCTCGACCTGCTCCGCCTGCTCACCGGTGGGGACGAGGAGACCGCCCGGGTGCTCGTCGCCTCCCGGCTGCCTCGGCTGCTCGCCGGGCTGACCATCGGCGTCGCCCTCGGTTTCGCCGGTGCGGCGCTTCAGTCGATCGCCCGCAACCCGCTGGCCTCCCCGGACACCCTCGCCGTCAACGCCGGTGCCCACCTGGCCATCGTCTCGGTCGCCGCGTTCGGCATCGCGTTGCCCGCGTTGCCCGCCGGTGGCCTGGCCTTCTGCGGAGGGCTCGCCGCCGCCGGGCTGGTGATGGCGATGTCGTCCGGCGGTCAGGCCGGCACCACCCGGCTGATCCTCGCCGGCTCGGCCACCGCGTTGGCGCTCAGCTCGGTGACCATGCTGCTGCTCCTGCTGTTCGAGCAGGCCACCATCGGCCTGTTCGCCTGGGGCAACGGCTCCCTGGTACAGAGTGACCTCGACGCGCTCACCCAACTCGCCCCGGTGATCGTCGCCTCCGGCGTGGCGTTGATGCTGCTCGGTCACCGCCTCGACATCCTCGCCCTCGGCGACGACACCGCCACCGTGCTCGGCATCGACGTACGCCGGACCCGGCTGATCGTCACCGTGCTGGCCGTGGTGCTCTCCGCCGCAGCGGTCACCCTCACCGGCCCGGTCGGCTTCGTCGGCCTCTGCGCACCGGTGATCGTCCGGCTGCTCGGTCCGCTGGTGCCCGGCGTCCACCGGCACCGGATCCTGCTGCCGCTGTCCGGTATGGCGGGCGTCGTCATCGTCCTCGGCTCCGACGTGCTGCTGCGGGCGATCATGGGTGGCCAGGCCGGTGTGGACATCCCCACCGGTGTGGTGACCACCCTGCTCGGCGCCGGGATCCTGATCTGGCTGGCCCGCCGACACCGCGACGCCGGCCCCACCCGCCGTCCGCCCGGCGGCCACGCGGCCGTGCGTTCCGCGGCGTTCCACCGCACCGTGGTGATCGTCGCCGCCACGGTGACCGCCGGGGCGGTCCTGCTCGGCATGCTCGCCGGGGACACCTGGCTGCTGCTCGGCGACATCGTCAACTGGGTCAACGGCAGCACCGGGCCGGCGTACACCTTCGTGCTGGACCAGCGGTGGCCGCGCGTCGCCGCCGCGCTGCTGGCCGGCGCGGCCCTGGCGGTCGCCGGCACCACCGTGCAGGCGGTCTGCCGCAACCCGTTGGCCGAGCCGGGGATCCTCGGCATCACCGCCGGTGCCGGGTTGGGCGCGGTCTCGCTGCTCACCTTCGTGCCGCTGGCCGGCGTCTGGGCCGTCTCCGGGGTCGCCGGGCTCGGTGCCATGCTGGCCTTCGCCCTGGTGTACGGGGCGGCTTGGCGTGGCGGCCTCAGCTCCGACCGGCTGGTCCTGATCGGGTTCGGCGCCTGGCAGGGCGGCATGGCCATGATCACTTTCATGATCGTCGCCTTCGATCCGTGGAACACCGGCAAGGCCCTCACCTGGCTCTCCGGCTCCACCTACGGGCGAACCGCGACCCAGGTGTTGCCGGTGGCGATAGCCCTGCTGGTGCTCACTCCGGTGGTCGTCGCCGCCCGCCGGGAACTGGACCTGATGACCCTCGACGACGACACCCCACGCGTGCTCGGCGTCCGGCTGGAACGGACCCGACTGATCGCGCTGGGCGCGGCGGCCCTGCTCACCTCGACGGCGGTCTCCGCCGTCGGCGTGATCGGCTTCGTCGGCCTGGTCGCTCCGCACGCGGCCCGAGCCCTCGTCGGCGGCCGACACACCCGGGTGCTCCCGGTCGCCGCCCTGCTCGGCGCCGCCCTGGTCAGTCTCGCCGACACCCTCGGCCGCAGCGTGATCGCTCCGGCCCAGATCCCCGCCGGGCTGGTCACCGCGATGATCGGCACTCCCTACTTCGTCTGGCTGCTGTGGCGTTCCCGCGCCGCCGCCCCACCCCGCTGACGCATCGACCCGACACGGAGAGAGGCATCATGACCCAAACCCTGCCTGTCGCGCCCTGGCGGTTGTTCGCCGTCGAGGTCGGCGCGGTCCGTCGACTCAGCCCGTCCTTCGTCCGGGTCACCTTCACCGGCCCGGATCTGGACCGTTTCGCCGACAACGGCTACGACCAGCGGATCAAGCTGGCATTGCCGCTGCCCGGCCAGGTCGGTGTGCAGCTGCCGCAGGGACCGGACTGGTACGCGCGGTGGCGGACCCTGCCGGACCACGAACGCAACCCGATCCGCACGTACACGGTGCGCGCGGTCCGGCCGTACCTCGGTGAGGTCGACGTCGACCTGGTGCTGCACGGCGACGGCGGTCCGGCGACCCGGTGGGCCCGGCGGGTCCGCCCCGGCGACGAGATCGCCATCGTCGGCCCGGACTCGGCGTACGGCGGTGACCACGGCGGGGTCGAGTTCCGGCCCCCGTCGACCGGATGCCTGCTGCTGGCCGGTGACGAGACGGCGGTACCGGCGATCAGCGGCATCTGCGAGCGGCTACCGCTGGACGCGTGCGGCCGGGTGCTGCTGGAGGTACCCGAGGCCGACGACGTGCTGCCGATGGTCACCCCACCCGGTGTCGAGGTGACCTGGCTGCCCCGGGGTGCGGGGGAGCACGGCAGTCGCCTCGTCGCCGCCGTCGCCGAGGCCGCCGACGACCTGCTCGCCGGTGCGCCGACCCACGGAGGTGTGCCGCAGCCGGTCGACGAGGTCGACGTGGACCACGAGATCCTCTGGGAGGTGCCCGACGTGCCGCCCACCGCCCCGCTCTACGCCTGGCTGGCGGGGGAGGCCGGGGTCATCCGTACCCTTCGCCGACACCTGGTCACCGAACGCGGCCTGGACCGGCGCGCGGTGGCCTTCATGGGCTACTGGCGTCAGGGCCGCGCCGACCCCTCCTGAGCCGCCGACCCCGCCGTCCGGCACGTCCGTTCCCGACCCGCGCGGGTCAGGGCAGGGGGTGGGAGATGCCGCGGGCATGATCGGTGAGGGCGGCGGAGACCACCGTCGCCTCCAACGGCAACATCTCCAGACATCGGCGTACGGCGGCGGACATCAGCGCGTTCGGCACCCGCATGGACAACGTGCAGTGCGGCACCCAACGGCCCGGCCGGTAGTGCTCCACCAGGGTCACTCCGCCCGCCACGAGTAGGTCGTGCACCCGCCGATGGTGCTCCAGCAGCTCCGGGGTGGGTACCGGGCCCAACCAGAGCACCCGGCCGACGAACTGCCCGGCGTGCTGGAACGACAACCGCAGCGGTGCCGCCACCGTGGTGCCGGCCAACGCCGCCGTGACCTGCTCCGGGTCGAACCGGGGCGCGACCGCGAGCGAGACGTGCGGCCGGTGCCGTTGCTCCAGTAGGGAGCGCATGCTCTGCACCCCCTCGGCCTCCAGGGCGTCCCACAGCACCCGGATCCGACGAGTGGCGACGGTGTCCAGATACAACTCCAGTGCGGCGACCACATGATCACTCTAGGGTGGTGTCGGACCGTCGACGCAGTGGCGGTGCGGTCCGGAGGGCGGCTCACGGCACGATGACGGCCCGACCCTCCAGACTGCCGTCCTGCATCATCCGGTACGCGCTCATCGCGTCGTCCAGGCTGAACCTGGTGGTCTTGGCCCGCACCAGACCACGCGCACCCAGGTCGAGCACCTCCTGTAGTTCGGGACGGCTGCCCCAGTAGGTGGTCTGGATGCTCACCTCGTAGGGCACGGTGAAGAAGCCGACCGGCAGGGAGCCGTTGCCGAGCCCGACGATGGTCAGATCGCCCAACGTCCGGGCGGCGGCGATGCCCAACTTCAGCGTGGGGTCCGCGCCGACGAAGTCGAGCACGACGTCGGCGCCCCGTCCGGCGGTGGCCGCCCGGATCTCCGCGGCGGTGTTCTCGCCGGAGCGCAGCGTCAGGTCCGCGCCGCACTCCTCGGCGAGCCGCAACGCGTCGTCGCGGGTGTCCACCGCGATGACCCGGGCGGCGGTGGTGGCCTTGATGATCTGTACGCCGATATGCCCGAGCCCGCCGACACCGATCACCACCGCGGTGCTGCCCGGTGGCAGCTTCCGCCAGGAGCGCCGGATCGCGTGGTACGGGGTGAGACCCGCGTCGGTCAGTGGCGCGGCGTCGACCGGGTCGAGCCCTTCGGGCAGGGGCAGCACGTGCCGGGCATCGGGCACCAACTCGTACTCGGCCATGCCGCCGTCCAAGCCGAGGCCACCGCCGCCGGACGGTACCGGCGCGGCGGCCGGGTTCTCACAGTAGTTGTCGACGCCGACGCGGCAGCGGACGCAGGAACCGCAGCCCCAGGGGCCGTAGACCACCACCGGCTGGCCGACCTCCAGCCCGGTCACCCCGGAGCCGAGCCGGTGCACCCAACCCGCGTTCTCGTGGCCGAGCGTGAACGGCGGGTTCCAGGGCAGCTCACCGGCCTCGAAGTCGTGCATCAGGTGCAGGTCGGAGTGGCAGGCGCCGGCCGCACCGATCCGCACCACCACCTGTCCCGGACCGGGCTCCGGCTCGTCGACCTCGACCAGCTCCGGCGTTGACTTCCAGGCGGGCAGCCGTAGTGCGCGCATCCCTGTCTCCCGTCGTCGGTGACCCCTGCCCGGAGGGCTCCCCGTCGGGAAGCGTCCCAAACCACCGTCGCCGCCCGACCTGGCCGCCTGCGGGCCCACCGCCCCAGCGGTTGCCGACCGGCCCGTTCGGCGGTCCACTGAATGACATGGGTGTCATCAAGGTGGGCACGTCCTCGTGGGCGGACCGGACGCTGGTGCGTTCCGGCTGGTACCCGCGCCAGGTGAACAACCCGGCCGACCGACTGGGCTACTACGCCGACCGCTTCGACCTGGTCGAGGTGGACACGTCGTACTACGCGGTGCCCGCGCCGGAGACCGCGCAGGGCTGGGTCTACGCCACCCCCGACGGGTTCACCTTCAACGTCAAGGCGTTCAGCCTCTTCACCGGCCATCCGACCCCGGTGGCCACCCTGCCCGCCGACCTGCGTCCGACCGGCGGACCGGCCCGCATCCGGCGGCGTGACCTGCCGACGGCCGCGTACGACGAGCTGTGGAGTCGGTTCCGGGCGGCGCTGGGCCCGATCGCGGCGGCGGACCGGCTCGGTGCCGTGCTGTTGCAGTTTCCGCCGTGGCTGGCCCGGGGTGAGGCGGCCCGCCGTCGGATCGCGGAGCTGGCGACCCGGTGCCGACCGTGGCGGGTCGCCGTCGAGCTGCGGCACGCCTCCTGGTTCGCGGATACGGCGGCGTTGGAGACCCTGGCCTTCCTCCGCGACCAGGGGCTGACCTTCTGCTGCGTGGACATGCCGCAGGGGCATCCGGACTCGGTCCCGCCGATCCCGGTGGCCACCGCCGACCTGGCGATGATCCGGTTCCATGGTCACAGCAGCACCTGGGCCGACGGCGACAAGGAGGACCGGTTCCGGTACGCCTACGGCGACGAGGAACTACGCCGCTGGTCCGACCTGCTGGTCGACCTCGCCGGGCAGGCCGACGAGCTGCACGTGCTGTTCAACAACTGCTGCGCCGGTCAGGCGCAACGCGACGCGCAGCGGCTGGCCGGTCTCGTCGAGGTCGTCGGCCGGCGGACCGTACCGTCCTGATCGGACGGTGCCGCGGTCAGCCGCGCACGGTGCCCTCCGGGCGCATGCCGGTCGCCTCCTCCAGCGCGTTGTCCGGCAGATCCCCACCGGCCTCGTCGTCGGGGAAGCTGCGCCGCGACGGTGCCGGGTCCGGCGGTGCGCCGGGTCCGGCCACCGGCGTACGGGTCGGCTCGACCGAGCCGAACCCGTGCCGCCCGGCGGGCCGGTCAGTCCGGTCACCAGTGAGCGGGGCGGCCGCGCGCCGTTCCCCGCGCCGCCCCTCGGGCACCGCGGCCTCCTCGCTGCCCTCGTCCATCGGCGAATCCCCGCCGGCACCCCACGGAGGGTCCGTGTCGAAGCCACCCGTGGTACCCCAGGGCGCGACACCCTCGGGGCCCCGGTCCTGCCTGTCCCGGTCGCTCATGGCCACCTCGCTGGTCGGTGCCCGGGCGTCGGTCCACCCCGAGACCGATGCCGGCACATGGGCATGTCGGCGGGTGTACGCCGCCGTCAGCGATCGGACATCGCCATCTGCCGGATCGCCTTGGCCGCCGCCATCCCACCGGTGCCCTTGCCCATCATCTTCGTGGCGTGCCCCAGACCACCGACCCGGCCGATCACGCCGCGCAGGACCTGCCCGGGCTTCTGCTGCTCACCCATGTAGGCGGTGACCACGATCAGGGCGCCGGTCAGCGCCGGGATCGTCCATTGCAGCATCTTCAGTTGGCGCTGGCAGGAGGCCACGTTCGCCGGGGTCTGCTGGTTGGGTTCGGTGACGCCCTCGACCGACGGCTGACCGGCCCTGGCGAGTCGCTTGCCGAGCATCCGGCTGTACCCGGTCACCGCCAGCGCGCTGAGGGTCAACGCCGTCTTGATCGTGCTGGCTCGGCCGACCCCGGCCTGTGCCGCCATGCGCGGGCTCTCCGTCACCAGTTCGCCGACCGCACCGGCGAGATGGGCACCGATGGCCGCCGCGTTGACCGGCGTCCAGCGGTTCCAGCCGGTCGCCGCCACCGGCAGCCGTTGGGTCGAGTCGCTGATCCGGGCCGCGGCGCCGTTGACGCCGAAGGCACCCATCAGGGAGCCGCCGAACCAGGCCGCTAGGCCCAGGTCGTGCATCGAGCGTAGGGCGGTGTGGCTGTCAGACATCTGGTCCCCTTCCACCGTGTCGGGCGCAGCGGCTTACCCACCTGCGGTCGGGCTAATCGCCGCCTTCGGTGGCAGGCCCGCCACGGTCGGCGGGGCCTGCCACGTTCGGGGGTGTCAGCGTCGGGTGAGCCGGATCTCCGACCTGACCCCGGTCAGCTTCTCCGGGTTGCGGACGTAGTAGATGTTGCCGATGCCCGCCGTGCCGACCTGGACCGCCAACACGCCGTCGAGGTCGCCATCGAGGTACACGGCCAGGGCCGGGCTGCCGTTGAGCAGGGTGGGGGACACGGTCATCCGGCCCGGCACCTTGCGCAGACCACCGAAGAAGACGCGGGCCACCTTGTCGGCGCCGACGATCGGACGCAGCACCGCCTGCCGCTGGCCGCCACCGTCGGCGATCAGGACGACCTCGGGGGCGAGCACGTCGAGCAGGGCCTGAAGGTCGCCGGTCTCGACCGCACGCTGGAACGACTCCAGCGCCGCCCGGGTCTCGTCCGGGGAGACCGCCTCACGAGGGCGACGGGCGCTGACGTGCTGGCGGGCCCGATGCGCGATCTGGCGCACCGCCGCCGGGCTGCGGCCGACCGCGGCAGCGATCTCGTCGTAGCTGATGTCGAAGGCGTCGCGCAGCACGAAGACCGCCCGCTCGGTCGGCGACAGCGTCTCCAGGACGAGCATCAGCGCCATCGACACGCTCTCGGCCAGTTCGACGTCCTCGGCCACGTCCGGCGCGGTGAGCAGCGGCTCGGGTAGCCACGACCCCACGTACGCCTCCTTGCGGCGGCGCAACGTGCGCAGCCGGTTGAGCGCCTGCCGGGTGGTGATCCGTACCAGGTAGGCGCGTTGGTCGCGGATCTGCGCCAGGTCGACGTCGACCCAGCGCAGCCAGGTCTCCTGGAGGACGTCCTCGGCGTCGGCAGCCGACCCGAGCATCTCGTACGCCACGGTGAACAGCAGGTTGCGGTGGGCGACGAAGGCGGTGGTCGCCGTGTCGGTGGCGGGCTCACTCACTGTCTCGACCTCTCCTCGTGCGGGCTCCGATCCGGTCACGGCACGGTCCGTCGGACCGTGCCGTCGACCGTCGGTCAGGCCGTCCGCTCCGCGTTGACCGGTGATTCGCCGTGCCCGGCCCACAGCAACTGGTGGCGCTTGTCGTCGGTGAACCGCCAGCTGAACGAACCGGGCCGACGCGCCTCGTGCTTCAGTTCCCTGAGCATGGCCCTGATGGCCTGCTCCTTGATGGTGCCGATGACCCGGCCACTGAGGTAGAACCGGTTCGTGGTGTCGTCCCGGTTGGCCAGTTGCACGGTGGCGGTCCGCCGGCCCACCGCGATGCACTGCCCGAAGAACCCGATGTTGATCGGTTCGGGCTGCTCACCGGCGATGCGACGGAGCACCGTGTCGGCGGCGTGCGCGCCGAGCGGACGGGCGGACTGGCAGCTCATCCGCAACGGCCGGCCCGACGGTGCCACCGCGTCTCCGGCCGCGACGATGCGGTCGTCGTCCACGCTGGTCAGCGTCTCGTCGGTGAGCAGGCGCCCCGACTCGTCGGTGCTCAGCCCGCTGCGCGCGGCCAGGTCCGGCACGCCGAATCCGGCGGCCCAGACGGTCACCGTGCTGGCGACTTCGCGGCCGTCGTCGAGGCGCACGGCGTCGGACGTCACCGCTGTCACCCGGGTGCCGGGGCCGTCGAGCACGGTCACCCCGAGTGCGGCCAGTCGCCTGGCGACCGACCGGCGGCCCCGGGCTTGCAGGTACGGCCCGAGTACACCGCCGCAGACCAGGGTCACCGTGCGGCCCGCCTCCGCCAGCTCGGCGGCGACCTCGATGCCGGTCGCGCCCGCGCCGACCACCGTCACCAAGGCCCTCGGCGCGGCGGCGATGACCGTACTCAGCCGCTCCGCATCCTCCAGCGTGGCGACCGAGTACGCGTGTTCCGCAGCGCCGGGCACCCCGGGGTCTGCGCTGCCGCTGCCCACCGCGTAGATCAGATAGTCGTAGTCGACGGTCATGCCGGAGGCGGTCGTGACGCGCCGCCCCTTCGCGTCGATGTGGGTCGCGGCGTCGACGACGAGCCGGACGCGGTCGGCCAGGATGTCCTGGTAGTCGACGGTCCCCGTGCCGGAGCCGGCGGCCACCTGGTGCAGGCGCAGCCGCTCCACGAAGCGTTGACGCGGGTTGACCAACGTCACCCGCACGTCGGCGCGCCGGGTCAGGCGATTGGCGGCCAGGACACCGGCGTACCCGCCGCCGATGACGACCACATTCGTGTGCTGGGTCATGGGTGTCTCCTCCTGTCGGCGTTCGGCATCAAGACACCGTGGAGACCCCGTTTGTGATGCGTCGTGACGCAGGTCACGTTGCGCCGGTCGGCCGCACTGGTGGTGTTGTGCGCTCCGGGCCCGCCGACGCCGTCCGGACCGACCGTCCGCCTCGGCGGGTCAGCGTACGGGCAGGGTGGTGACGAAGTCGGCCACCCGGGCGGCCAGCGGCCCGGCGGCGCGTACCCAGGTGAAGTGGTCCACGTTCGTGCCTGGCGCGGCGTACCGCTCCCGCTCGACGGGTGCCGAGGTCAGCTTCGCGCAGAGACGGTCCAGCGTCGGGTGCGGGGTGTACTGGTCGCCGTCGACGCTGATCGCCAGCACCGGTGTGCGGATGCGTCCTACCGCCGCCTCGGTGTCCACGCCGTCCACCTCGGGGAAGCGGCCGGTGCGGGCGGTGTGCGCCCAGTCGCGGATCACCCCGCGCGCCTGTCGGCCACCGAAGCCCCACCCGGGCCAGACCCCGAGCAGCCGGGTCGTGGCGGCGATGCCCTGGGTGTACGGCAGCACCCCGTAGCGCCGGAGGCCGGTGAAGTCGCGCCAGTAGGGGATGCCGACCGCGATCAGGGCCAACCCGTCCACCTCGTGCTCGCCGTGCAGGGCGAGGTGCAGCACGGCGGCCTGCCCGCCGAGGGAGTGTCCCAGCACCACGGTGCGTCGACCGTCCAGTCGTGGCTTGAGTGCCGTGCGTACCGCCCCGATGTCGGCGGCCAGTTCGGCGTAGCCGTACCGGCAGTTCCGGCTCGGTCGGGGGGTGCTGAGACCGGTGCCCCGCAGGTCCGTCACGACCACGGCGAGCCCGGCGTCGCGCAGCGCGGCGGCGAACGGGCGGTAGTAGCGGGCCGGTACGCCCATCGCGGGCGTGATCAGCACCATCGGGGCGTCGGTGACGCCGTCGGGTTCCGGGTAGACCTGGACGCCGAGACGGGCGTCGTCGACCTGGACGAATTCCTGCTGGTACTGCACCGGCGCGGTCACCCGACCATGTTACCGAGCGGTAGGTAGCGCCGGGGGGCCGCCCCCGGCGGGCCGACCCGTGACACGGGCGCGGCTGGCCGCCGGGGCGGTGCGCGATCAGGCCGGCTCGCCGCGCAACATGCCGGGACCGAACACCTCGTAGGCGATCCGCTCCACCGGTACGCCGCGACGCAGCAGGCCACCCCGGACCGCGTTCATGAACGGCAGCGGTCCGCACAGGTGCACGTGAGCGTCGGGGGAGAGCGGGATCAACTCGGGATCGACCAGACCGCCGCTCACCGTGGCGGTCTGCACGGGCGGCGTGGCGTCGGTGGGGTCCTCGTACCACAGCCGGGTGTGCAGGTTCGGCAGCGCGGCGTGCAGGCGCGGCAGGTCACCGCGCAGGGCGTGGGTCGCGCCCGCCCGGTCGGCGTGCACCAGCACCACCGGCCGGCGGGGCGCGGCCACCGCCAGGTGCTCCAACGCGGCCATCGCCGGAGTCAGTCCGATACCGGCGCTCACCAGCACCAGCGGGCCGTCTCCGGCGACCGCGCTGACCTCGCCGAAGGGTGGGCTGAGCCGCAGCGTGTCACCGACGGCCACCCGCTCGTGCAGGAAGGTGGAGACCAGACCGTCGGGGGCCCCGTCGACGCCGCGTACCCGCTTGACGGCGATCCGCCAGTCGGCCGCGCCGGGACGGCCGGTCAGGCTGTACTGCCGGATCTGCTGGCCGCGACCGCCGTCGAGGTCCACGGCGACCGAGGTGTACTGGCCGGGCACGAAGGTGGGCGCCGGGGTGCCGTCGGCGGGCGCGAGGGTGAACGACACCACCTCGCTGGTCTCCTGCCGACGCTCCGTCACCCGCCACGACCGCCACACCGACTCGCCCTCCGCCAGCCCGGCGGCGGCGTACAGCCGGGCCTCCCGGGCCACCAACTCGCAGGCGAGCAGCCAGTAGACCTCGTCCCAGGCGGCGGCGACCGGTGGCGTCACCGCCTCGCCGAGCACCTCACCGACGGCGGCGAGCAGGTGGCGGCCCACGATGGTGTACTGGGCCGGCGTGATGCCCAGCGACGCGTGCTTGTGGGCGATGCGGTCCAGCACCGGTCCCCAGGGCACCGTGCTGGCGCCGGTCAGGTGCTCGGCGTACGCGACCACGGCGGCGGCCAGCGCCGCCTGCTGTGCGCCGTTGGCCTGGTTGCCCCGGTTGAACAGGTCGAGCAGTTCCGGATGGGCCTCGAACATCCGCTGGTAGAACCGTCGCGTGATGGCCTCGCCGTGCGCCCGCACGGCGGGCAGGGTCGCCGTCACCACCACTGCTGAGGGCTGCGTGAGCACGATTGTTCTCCTTCTGGTTCGACCGCTCGGGCACCTCCACAAAACAGGAATCACAGATACCGGTTTTAGGGTCGAAGGTCCCGGATGGCCGGTCGTACAGGTCACACCGGACATCGCGGCCAGCCGGGCGCACCGGTCCGTACGGCACCGGACCGGCTGCCCCGCACTAGGGTCGAAACGTGAAGCTCAATCGGTCCACCGACATGGCGCTGCGGATCGCCATGCACGTCGCGGCCACCGGCCGTCGGACGACGGTGGACGAGCTGGCCGACCGCCTGACGCTGCCGCGCAACCACGTGGCGAAGGTGGTGCAGCGGCTCCAGCGCCTCGGCGTACTGGTGACCATCCGGGGCCGCTCCGGCGGGGTGGCCCTCGCCGAGGAGGCCCCGGCGTACACCGTCGGGCAGGTGGTCCGGGCGTTCGAGGGCGAGGGCGAGGTGGTCGACTGCGACGCGTCGGCCTGTTCGCTGCGAGCGGCCTGCCGGCTGCGCGGGGAACTGCGGCGGGCGCAGGAGGCGTTCCTCGCCGTCCTCGACGGGGTGAGCCTCGGCCAGTTGGTCGACGGGCCGGTCGGGCCGGTGCTGCTCGCCCTCGGTCCCGCGTCGACAACGACGGACGCCGCCCGGACCAGTCGAGGTCCGAGCGGCGTCCGAGCCGGTGGGAACAGCTGACCGAGCCGGTCAGGAGACGCTGATCGCGCCGTTCGAGGAACGTACGCAGGCGACCGAACGGGCCGTGGTGCTGGCCGCGCCGGAGAGGCACTGGCCCAGCACCTGGTGCCCGGCGGCGTTCGGGTGCCACGACTCCTGGCAGGTCTGGAAGTAGCTCACGCAGGTGTTCGCGATCCGCTGAATAGCGATCTTGTCCTTGCCGGAGAGGCTGGTCACGAAGTTGCCGTTCGGCGGGTTGTCCATCAGCCGGATCGGGGTGGCCAGCGTGCCGGTCGGGCTGTTCGCGTTCTCGCAGAGTCGCGCGCCGTCGAAGGCCCGCTGCACGTTGAGGTAGACCAGGTCGGCGTTGGGGAACTCGGCAGCCAGGGTGTCCCGGACGGAGCGGACGATGCTGCCGAGGCTCTGCGAGAACCGGTGACCGGGAGCCAGGCTCGCCCGGTGGATCGGGCAACCGGCGGCGTACCGCTCGGCACCCAGCGCGCGGAACTTGTCCCGGGTGTCGTCCCGGCTGTCCTCGGAGTGGTAGGTCGGGGCCAGGTCCAGCGGCAGCGGGTTGGTGTAGTCCTGCAACACCACCCGGTGCTGACCGTCGGCGTCCACCTCCCGCAGGGTGGTCAGGATCTGGCGTACGGCCGCGGTGGTCTCCGCGGTCGCGGCGCTGACCTGGGCCGCCGTGGCCAGGTCGGCGTCGGTGCACGGCTTCTGCTCCACCGGCCCGTTCAGGTACGCCCAGAACTCCCACCAGCCGGTCCAGGCGTCGGCGATGAACCGGTTGGCGCACTTCTCGGCGACCCCGCCGAAGGTGAACGAGCTGTTGTTCGAGCCGAGCCCGACCAGCACCAGGTCGATGTCGTGAGTCTGGGCGACCGCGCGGAGCTGGTCGAGCTGGGAGGCGACCTGGCGGCCGTTCGGTCGGGCCGACGAGGCGGCGGCGACATCGCGCGGCTGACCACCGGAGCAGGCCAGGTTGAACCGGTCCTGGATGCCGGGCAGCGTCGCCTTGTGCAGCGAGGCGTTGGCCGAGCGGTGGCAGAAGAAGGCGTCGCTGTTGGGCGCCGTCCAGCCCGGGAAACCGCGCGCGACGCCGGTCGCGTCGACCACCGGCTGGTAGGCGCCGGCGCCCTCGCCGCTGATGAAGCTGTCGCCGAGGGCCACGGCTGCGGTGGGTGCTGCGGCCGAGGCGGCGGGGGCCGCGACGGCGGTGGTGAGAGTCGTCGCCGCGACGGCCAGGGCCATCGCGGCGGCGGTACGACGCAACGCGGACATGGGCATCCCCATCCGTTCATGGAAATATGAAAGATCCTCTGGTGCGGTGATGACATCACGCACGTGTGACGCACGTCAACAGTGGGAAACATGTGTGAGGTGGGCCTGCAGGGTCAGGAGACGCTCCGCCGTCGGCCCGGCTCCGACCGGCCGGGCATCCCGGCTCCGACCACCAGGGCATAAGGTCGGCGACCGGGACGTTGACCCGCAGCAAGGCCCGCCAGTGGCAGCGCACGGCGTGCCGGCGGGTGTCCTGCACAGGTTGTCGGGACGTACGGCTACGCTCGCTGCGGCCGTGCCTGCGCCGGGTGACCGCCCACGGTGCCGTCGTCGAGCTGGCGGCCGGCGCGGGGAGCACATCGCCAAGACCGGGGAGTACGACCAGTTGACCGCAGAGCCTGACACCCTGTACGGGGCCGACGACCTCACCCACCTTGAGGGGCTGGACGCTGTCCGCAAGCGGCCCGGCATGTACATCGGCTCCACCGACAGCCGTGGCGTGGGCCACCTCGTCAACGAGATCCTCGACAACTCCACCGACGAGGGTGTCGCCGGCCACGCCACCACCATCGAGGTGATCCTGCACGCCGACGGGTCGGTGCAGGTCGACGACGACGGCCGAGGCATCCCCACCGACGTGCACGCGCGTTCCGGCATCTCCGGAGTCGAGCTGGTGCTCACCCGTCTGCACGCCGGAGGCAAGTTCGGCGGCTCCGGCTACAAGACCTCGGGTGGCCTGCACGGCGTCGGCGCCTCCGCGGTCAACGCCCTGTCCCGCCGCTTCGACGTCACCGTGCGCCGGGGCGGCAAGGTGCACGCCATGTCGTTCCAGCACGGCGTGCCCGGCGTCTTCGACGGCGACGGTCCGGACGCGCCGTTCACCCCCGGCCCCGGGCTCCAGGTCGTCCGCGCCATGAAGCGCGGCCAGCGCACCGGCACCTCCATCCGCTACTGGCACGACCCCCGCTACTTCGAGACCGGGGCCGCGCTCGACCACCACGCGGTACGGGCCAAGCTGCGTCACACCGCCTTCCTGGTCCCCGGCGTCAGCTACACGTTGCGCGATCACACCGCGCAGGAGCCCACCGAGGAGCGCTTCCACTACCCCAACGGGCTCACCGACATGGTGGAGTTCCTCGCCCCGGCCGGCGACCGGCCCGTCTCCGGCACTCTCCTGGTCACCGGTGAGGGGACGTACCGCGAGAACGCCGCCGACGCCAACGGTGTCATGCAGTCCAACGTGCAGCGCCGCGCCGAGGTCGAGATCGCCTTCCGCTGGGGCACCGGCTACGAACGCACCGTGGAGTGCTTCACCAACACCATCCGCAACGCCCACGGCGGCACCCACCGCAAGGGGTTCGAGCGGGCCCTCGCGCGGACCCTCGCCGACGCCGTCCGCAACGCCCGTGGCCTGCTCAAGGCCAAGGAGGAGGCGCCCACGCTGGACGACGTCCTGGAGGGCATGACGGCGGTGGTGCACGTCCGGGTGCCCGAGCCGCAGTTCACCTCGCAGACCAAGGACGAACTCTCCACCGCCGGCATCACCAAGGTCGTGCAGGGGCTGGTGGAGCAGCACGTCAAGTCCTGGCTCGACGACCGGAAGACGCGCACCGAGGCCCGCACCGTCCTCCAGAAGATCGTCGACGCGTCCCGCGTACGCCTGACCCAGAAGCAGCAGAAGGACGCGGCCCGCCGCAAGACCGCCCTCGAAGGCGCGGCCATGCCCGCCAAGCTCGTCGACTGCCGCGCCACCGGAGTGGACCGCAGCGAGCTGTTCATCGTCGAGGGCGACAGCGCCCTGGGATGCTTTACGGGCGACACGAAGGTCGCGCTCGCTTCGGGCGGGAGCCGATCATTCGCGGAACTCGCCGATGACTGGCAGCAGGGCGTCACCCACTTTGGCTACACGACCAACAAGGCTGGCGGGGTCGTTGTCGCGCCACTTGTCGAGCCGCGGCTGACCAAGCGGAATGCGCCGCTGGTGCGGGTGACTCTGGACAACGGCGAGTCGGTCAGATGCACCCCGGACCACCTCTTCCGGCTACGTGACGGCTCCTACCGTCGGGCTGACGCCCTCATGCCCGGTGATTCCCTCATGCCGCTCTACCGCAGCCTGTCCAGCGAGACCGCCGGGCAGAAGCTCTATGACGGCGACTACGCCCGGCTTCGGGAGGCTGCTGCTCTGGTTAATCACCAGGTGGCTTCCGTCGAGCCGCTCGACGAGACGGCAGACGTCTATGACCTGACGGTCGAGGGCTACCACAACTTCGCATTGGAAGCCGGCGTCTTCGTGCACAACAGCGCCCGAGTCGCCCGTACCTCCGAGTATCAGGCGCTTCTTCCGATTCGCGGCAAGATCCTCAACGTGCAGAAGGCCAACCTTCAGCAGGTGCTCGACAACGCCGAGTGCGCGGCGATCGTGCAGGTGCTCGGGGCCGGCTCCGGGCGCACCTTCGACCTGTCGGCGCTGCGCTACGGCCGGGTGCTCATCATGGCCGACGCCGACGTCGACGGGGCGCACATCCGTACGCTGCTGATCACGCTCTTCGCCCGCTACATGCGACCGTTGATCGAGGCCGGTCGGCTCTACGCCGCCATGCCGCCCCTGCACAAGATCACGACCAAGGGGCGCAACCCGGAGACCGTCTACACCTACACCCAGGCGGAGATGGAGTCGACGGTGCGCCGGTTGGAGAAGGCCGGCAAGCAGATCGTCACCCCGGTGCCCCGGTTCAAGGGTCTCGGTGAGATGGACGCCGAGGAGCTGTGGGAGACCACCATGAACCCGGCCACCCGTGCGGTACGCCGGATCACCCTGGACGACGTCGACGCCGCCGAGCGGATCCTCGAGCTGTTGATGGGGGAGAAGGTCGAGCCGCGCCGGAAGTGGCTGATCGACTCCGCCGACCGGGTCGACCGTGACGCCATCGACGCCTGACCATCGGGCCTTTCGGAAGGAAAGCTGAGCCATGGCACGCCGCAAGGAGACGAAGGTCGACCATTCCGCGTTCGACCGGGCCGGCGCGCGGATCATCGACAACCCGCTGACCACCGAGGTGTCCGACTCCTACCTGGAGTATGCCTTCTCGGTCATCCATTCCCGGGCGTTGCCCGACGCGCGCGACGGCCTCAAGCCGGTGCATCGGCGCATCCTCTACTCGATGCACGAGGCCGGTTTCCGGCCCGACCGGGCGTACGTCAAGTCGGCCCGGGTCGTCGGCGACGTGATGGGTCGCTACCACCCGCACGGCGACAGCGCGATCTACGACGCGATGGTCCGGATGGCGCAGGACTTCTCGTTGAACGTCCCACTCATCGACGGGCATGGGAATTTTGGAAGTCCAGACGATGGACCGGCAGCGGCGCGATACACCGAGGCTCGGATGTCGCGGGAGGCGATGCTGCTCGTCGGCGAGTTGGGCGAGGAGACCGTCGACGTCGAGCCCAACTACGACGGCTCGCTGACCCAGCCCACCGTGCTGCCGGCGGCCTTCCCGAACCTGCTGGTCAACGGCGCCTCCGGGATCGCGGTCGGGATGGCGACCAACATGATCCCGCACAACCTCGGCGAGGTCGTGTCGGCCGCCCGGTGGCTGATCCGGCACCCGAACGCCACCCTCGACAAGCTGATGGAGTTCGTGCCCGGTCCCGACCTGCCCACCGGCGGCCTGCTGCTCGGCCTCGACGAGGTGCGCCGGGCGTACGAGACCGGCCGTGGCGTGGTGCGGATGCGCGGCAAGGTGGAGATCGGCCCGCTGGAGGGCAGCCGGGGACGGCAGGCCATCACGGTGGTCGAGCTGCCGTACGGCGTCGGCGCGGAGAAGGTCATCTCCGCGATCACGAACGAGGTGACCAAGACCAAGCGGCTCACCGGGATCTCCGACGTCAAGGACCTGACCGACCGCGAGAGCGGCACCCGGCTGGTCATCGAGTGCAAGGTCGGCGTGAACCCGCAGGCCCTGCTCGCCGACCTCTACCGGTTGACCCCGCTGGAGCAGTCCTTCGGCGTCAACAACCTGGTGCTGGTCGACGGGCAGCCGCGCACCCTCGGGCTCAAGGAGCTGCTGGAGGTGTTCCTGGCCCACCGCTACGAGGTGGTGACCCGGCGCAGCGCGTACCGCAGACGTAAGCGGGAGGAGCGGCTGCACCTGGTCGACGGTCTGCTGATCGCCCTGCTCGACATCGACAAGGTGGTGAAGCTGATCCGGGGCAGCGAGGACGCCCAGGCCGCCCGGAGCGGCCTGATGCGCCAGTTCAAGCTCTCCGAGATCCAGGCGAACTACATCCTGGACACTCCGCTGCGCCGGTTGACGAAGTACGACCGGCTGGAGCTGGAGGCCGAGCAGCAGAAGCTCCGTGGGGAGATCGCCGAGCTGTCGACCATCCTGGATGACGAGAACGTGCTGAAGAAGGTCGTCTCGGACGAGTTGGCCGCCGTGGTCAAGCAGTTCGCCGTGCCTCGGCGTACGACGTTGATCGACGGTGATCTGAAGGAGGTGCTGGCCGCGTCCGCGCCGGCCGGTCCGCTTGAGGTGGCCGACGATCCGTGCCAGGTGATCCTGTCGGCCACCGGTCTGGTGGCCCGCACCGCGGCCGAGTCGGAGGAGGCCGCCGAGGGGCGGCGCCGGCACGGCCGGGTCAAGCACGACGCGGTACGCGCCGTGGTTCACTCCACCGCCCGGGGCCGGGTGTTGCTGGTGACCAGTGCCGGTCGGGCGTTCAAGGTGGACGTGCTGCCGCTGCCGGTGCTGCCGGAGCAGGCCGGCACGGTGTCGTTGCGCGGTGGGATGTCGGCCGCCGAGTTGGTGCCGCTGGATCCGGGGGAGACCGTGGTCGGCCTGGCGCCGCTGGGGGCGTCCGCCGAGGGGTCGCCGGGGCTGGCGCTCGGCACCCGGCAGGGTGTGGTGAAGGTGTGTGCCCCGGACTGGCCGGTGCGGTCCGACGAGTTCGAGGTGATCGGGCTGCGCGACGGTGACGAGGTGGTCGGGGCGACCTGGCTGGTCGACGGTGCGGAGACCCTCGCCTTCCTGACCAGTGCGGCCTCGTTGCTGCGGTTCCCCGCCGGGACGATTCGGCCGCAGGGGCTGCGCGGCGGAGGGATGGCCGGGATCTCCCTGCCGTCGGGTGCGCGGGTGGTGTTCTTCGGCGCGGTCCGCACCGACGATCCGGAGCACGGCGAGCCGATGGTGGTCACGTCGACCGGCGCGACGGTCAAGGTGACGCCGCTGTCGGCGTACCCGGCGAAGGGACGGGCGACCGGCGGGGTGCGTGCCCATCGGTTCCTCAAGGGCGAGACCGACGTGGTGGTCGGTTGGGTCGGTCCCCGGCCGGTGGGGTCGACGGCGAACGGCGAGGCGGTGGAGCTACCGGCGGCCGATCCGCGTCGGGACGGTTCCGGCTTCGCCGTCATGCTCGGACCGGCCGTGGTGGGTCACCAGATCGACCGGGAGTAGACAGCAGACACTCCATCGACAACCGTCATTGACGTGTGACGTATTACGACGATACGTTGAGCCTTGCTCGCTGATGGCCCGACGTGTCGACACCACCATCCACGACGTCGGTGCCTGCGACAACGCGTGTCCTCTCCAGCCGCGCGTGGTCCTAGTCGAAGGAGTGGATCAATGATTGGTGAGGTTCGTCCCACCTCCCCATCCAGACGTCGTTGGCGGTCGGGGTTGGCTGCGGCTGCTGCCGTGGTCCTGGTGGCCGGTGGCCTGGTGACGGTGAACGCGGCGCCT
>NZ_VCJO01000001.1:723849-764068 GCF_009712475.1 Micromonospora sp. CP22 | reverse complement strand
CCCCACCTGCTCATCGTTCAGGTCGACATGCGACTGACCCGCCGGAGCACCATGCGGCAACAGCTTGCCGGTGTCCGCCTTCTCAGCCTGCACCGCAGCGACAGGAGCGGACGCCACCGGGGCGGCGTCAGCGAACGCGGCCACCGGACCGGCGACCAGACCACCGGAGACAGCCAGACCAGCAATACCCAGCACGCTCTTACGCAGCATCGAGTTCATGACAAAGCTCCAATCGGGGGTCACGCGCACACCCAAGGGGGACAGGCACACGCAGCAAGCACCACAACAGGCACCCAAAAGAAGAGGGGGAAAGAAAAAGGGAGACCTTCTCGATCTCGACCCGACACGCGGGGCGTGTATCGCCGCTTCACGCCGCCGGAACCATGTACAACGACCGACCGCCATCATTCCCGACAGCACACACCCACCATGGCGGGCCGTCGTCCTCGGCCGTTCAGGGATATGCAACGACCACCACTCCGCCGTCATTCCCGACGGCACGGGCGCGGTCGTCGGCCGTTCACCCGTCTACAACGCCCCCGACCCGCCCCCCATTCCACCCCCAGCCAACCACCGCACCCGCTCCGCACAGCGCCAACCGGACACCCGGACCGACACCGCCCACCACGACCACACCACCACACCACAATCCACAAACCCCGGACACCCAGCCGCACTCGGCCGAAACCGCACACCCGGCACACCGATGCCGAACCCACGCACAACAACCGAGGCGCGGCCCGCCGTGCCCGACGCAGGGATCAAGCCTGACCGCCCGAAGCCGGGCACGGCGGGCCACACCCACGAGCGCACGTTCGGAAAGACCGCAGCCCACACCCAAGAGCGCGCCCACACCCCTAAAGCGCACACACGGTCAGGCAGCCGGCCAGTCCTGGGAGGCAACAGGCGGCGAGGCCGCCCCCGGAGGGGCGGCCTCGAGCCAGGAGAGGAACCCGGTGACGGTGGAGCGCGCCATGGCGATCTCGACCGGGGCGTGCCGACTGGTACAGCGAAGAATGATCCAGTCGGCGGGCATGGACATTCGTTCCTGCCCTTCGGGCAGCCGCCGTCGCTCGACGGTCAGCCCTTTGCGGGAGAGCACCCGCTTGGGGCGTACGGCGAAACTGAACATCCGGTACCAGCGAAGCTCGTCGCCGACGAAACGGCCGAAACCGGGCGACCAGCCACGGCCGTCGAGCATGGTGGTGGTCCGGACACTGAGCCGGATGATGCCACCGCTTCGGGTGACCAGAGCCCGCCGGATGAAGAGAAACAGGATCGCGCCGAGGATCACGGCGACGCCGATTCCGACCCCTTCGACGATCTCCATCGGCGGGTCGGCTCAGTTACCCGTAGCTGCGGCGGCGGGAGTGGCCTCCTCGGCCAGCACGGTCACGCCCCGGTCGCTGACCGAGAGGAAACCGCCCGCCACGTCGTAGGTGAGCTGCTCACCCCCGGCAAGCTTGATGCGTACCTGGCCGGGCTCGGCGAGCTGACCGAGCATGGGCGCGTGCCCCGGCAGCACACCCAGCTCACCTTCGGTCGTCCGGGCCATGACCATATCGGCCTTGCCCGACCAGACCTTCTCCTCGACGGCCACGAGCTGGACGTTTAGCTGCTCTGCCACGCTGTCTCCTTGCTGAGGCGGCGGATTGGGAAAATTCTAGTCGCGCCCCTGACCTGTTCTTCAGGCGGGTGCCAAGACCTGCGCCATGGTCAGCTCCGGTTCACCAGCTTCGGGTGTTCGAGGAGGAACGGATCGAGCAGTTCCCGCTCCAGGGCGACGAAGAAGTCATCGACCTCGGGCGCGAACCGCTCGCCGCGGTACTTGCCGCCCTCCATCACGGCACCACCCGGCAACTTGATCATCTGGATGTTGCCGGGGCGGATGTCCTTGAGGGCCAGGCCGAAGTCGATCACGCTGTGCCCCCGGCCGCTGAAGATCAACGACTCTCCGGCCGCTCGGAGCACCTTGTCCAACTTCACCGGGTTGGTCACCACGTCGGCGCTCAGCGCCTGCGCCGCCATCGCCTTGACGAACTGCTGCTGGTGCCGCTGCCGACCGTAGTCGCCGTCGGGGACGCCGTTCTCCGGGTACCGCTGGCGGACGTAGTCCAGCGCCTGCCAACCGCTGAGGTGCTGCTTGCCCTTCGGGTAGACGGCCTGTGGCCCGATGTAGCCGTCGCCGTTGGGGTTCCCCTTGCGGTGCTTGCCGTTCGGCTCGCGGTGCTCGGAGCGGACCTCGCGCTCGATGTTCATCGTGACGCCGCCCATGGCGTCGACGATCTTCTTGAAGCCGTTGAAGTTGATGATCGCGCCGGCGTCGAACCGCTTGATGCCGGTGACCTGCTGCACGGTGATCGCGAGCAGCTCGAACCCACGGGCCGGATCCGGCTTGCCGCCCGGCACCCGGCTACCGAACGACATCGCGGCGTTGAGCTTGGTGGTGGCGCCACCGAACTCGGCCTTGGGGAACTGCGGGATATCCACATAGAGGTCGCGCGGAAGGGAGAAGAGGTACGCGCGGTCCATCTCCTTCGGCACGTGCAGGACCATGATCGCGTCGGAGAGCGGCAGGGTGTCGTCGTCTCGGGGGTCGATGCCGACGAGCAGGATGTTGAGCGGTCCCTTGATGTCGCTCTTCCGCGCACTGGCACCGGCCGCCTGGTCGCCGAAGAGATCGGCCTTGCCGATCGCGCCCTCGTAGCGCGCCATCAGCGCCTCCGCGCCCACCAGGCTCGTCCCGCTGAGCACCATCAGGATGACTCCGAAGATGGTGCACACCTGTGCCCAGCGGGGCACGCCCCGCCACACCGATGACCGTCCACCACGCTTGCCGCGCCTGCCGGCCTTACCCACAAGCATCTCCGTTCGTCGCGCCCACGGGGGAATACGGGCACGCGGGTCCGAATGGTTTAACCGACCAACGCCCATCAGGAAATGAGCGCGGCTGTGCGATGTCCAGAAACCTCACCGGGCCGTATGCCGACCCGACGCCGCCGCTGGCATCGCACCTGACGGTATCTCGCGTTCGGCGTGATCGCCGAACACGGGAATCCGGCCAGCGGCGATGGTACGTCGTCGAGATGGGCAGAAGGCCGCCCCGGGGTCACCGGGACGGCCTTCTGTTTCGTGTCTGTGCAGGTGAAGGGTCAGCCCTTCATCAGCTCGGCGGCCTTCTTCTCAAGGTCGTCGAGTCCACCGCACATGAAGAACGCCTGCTCGGGGAAGTGGTCGTACTCCCCCTCGCTGATCTTGCGGAAGGCCTCGATGGTCTCCTTGATCGGGACCGTCGACCCCGGCACGCCGGTGAACTGCTCCGCCGCGTAGGTGTTCTGCGACAGGAAGCGCTCGATCCGCCGGGCCCGCTGGACCGTGATCTTGTCTTCCTCGGAGAGCTCCTCGATACCGAGGATGGCGATGATGTCCTGCAGGTCCTTGTAGCGCTGGAGGATCCGCTTCACCTCGCTGGCCACCTGGAAGTGCTCCTGGCCGACGAACTCGGGGGCCAGGATCCGCGACGAGGAGGCCAGCGGGTCCACCGCCGGGTAGATGCCCTTGTCGGAGATCGACCGCTCCAGGTTGGTGGTCGCGTCCAGGTGGGCGAAGGTGGTGGCCGGAGCCGGGTCGGTGTAGTCGTCCGCCGGCACGTAGATCGCCTGCATCGAGGTGATGGCCTGGCCACGGACGGAGGTGATCCGCTCCTGGAGCTCGCCCATCTCGTCGGCCAGGGTCGGCTGGTAACCCACCGCGCTGGGCATCCGGCCCAGCAGGGTGGAGACCTCGGAACCGGCCTGGGTGAAGCGGAAGATGTTGTCGATGAAGAGCAGCACCTCCTGCTTCTTCACGTCCCGGAAGTACTCGGCCATGGTCAACGCGGAGAGCGCGACCCGCAGCCGGGTGCCCGGCGGCTCGTCCATCTGGCCGTAGACCAGGGCGGTCTTGTCGATGACGCCGGAGTCGGTCATCTCGTGGATGAGGTCGTTACCCTCACGGGTGCGCTCACCCACACCGGCGAAGACCGAGGTACCACCGAAGTTACGGGCAACCCGGGTGATCATCTCCTGGATGAGCACCGTCTTGCCCACACCCGCGCCACCGAACAGGCCGATCTTGCCGCCCTTCACGTACGGGGCGAGCAGGTCGATGACCTTGATGCCGGTCTCCAGCATCTCGGTCTTCGGCTCCAGGTCGGCGAAGGCCGGGGCCTTGCGGTGGATGCCCCAGTGGTCGTCGGCCTGGATGGTCTCGCCCTCGGTGAGGTTGAGGCACTCGCCGATGGCGTTGAAGACGTGGCCCTTGACCGCGTCGCCGACCGGCACCCGGATCGGGAAGCCGGTGTCCCGCACGTCGGCACCGCGCACCAGGCCGTCGGTCGGCTGCATCGAGATGGCGCGGACCAGGTTGTCACCCAGGTGCTGGGCCACCTCCAGGGTCAGCGTCTTCTGTCCGCCGGACAGGGTCACGTCCACGTGCAGCGCGTTGAACAGGTCCGGCATGGCGTCGCGCGGGAACTCGGCGTCGACGACCGGGCCGATGACCCGGACCACGCGACCCGTGGCCGTCTTGGTCTCAGCTGGTCCACCAGCAACTGCGGATACAGTCATCACACTTCACTTCCCGACGCGGCCAGCGCGTTCGCGCCGCCGACGATCTCACTGATCTCCTGGGTGATCCCGGCCTGGCGGGCCGAGTTCATCTCACGCGTGTACTTGTCGATCATCTCTTCGGCGTTGTCGGTGGCGCTCTTCATCGCCCGCCGACGGGCCGCCGACTCGCTCGCCGCCGACTCCAGCAACGCCGCGTAGATCCGCGTGTTGATGTACTTCGGCAGCAGCGCGTCGAGCAGCGCCTCCGGGTCCGGCTCGAACTCGTAGTCCGGCAGCACACCGGGTGCCGCCTCCGAGCGGGGCCGTTCCTCGACCTGCAACGGGCCGATGATCCGGGTGACCGGGTTCTGGGTCATCAGGGACTTGAACTCGGTGTAGACGATGTGCAGTTCGTCCACCCCGCGTACCCCGTCCGGCCCCGGACCGTCCTCCTCGTCGTCCGCGCCGGAGACGAACGCCTTGATCAGCGTCTCACCGACCTCGCGAGCGTCGGCGAAGGACGGCTGCTCGGAGAAGCCCGTCCAGCTGGCCTCGATCGGCCGGTTCCGGAAGCGGTAGAACGACACCCCCTTGCGACCGACGACGTAGAGCACCGGCTCCTTGCCGTCGGCCCGCAACCGGGCGATCAGCGATTCCGCGGTACGGATCGCGTTCGAGCTGTAGCCACCGGCCAGGCCCCGGTCCGCGGTGACCAGCAGCACGCCCGCCCGCCGCACCCGCTCGCGCGGGGTCAGCATCGGGTGGTCGATCCGCGCGTTGGAGGCCAGCGCCGTGAGGACGCCGGTGATGGCCTGGGCGTACGGCAGGGACGCCTCAACCCGGGCCTGAGCCTTGGCGATCCGGCTCGTCGCCACGAGCTCCATCGCCTTGGTGATCTTCTTCATCCCCTTCGCCGAGCGAATGCGTTGACGAAGAACACGTACCTGCGCCGCCATGGCCCGGCCCTATCGCTTCTCGGCCGGAGCACCGCCGCTGTAGCGGGTGACCGTCTCGTGCTCGGACTCGCCCTCCAGCGGCTCCGCCGGCGCCTCGTTGATCGAGCGCTCGTCCTCGCGGCCGAGGAAGCCCTGCTTGAACTCGGTGACGGCCGCGTCGAGGGTGGCGATGATCTCGTCGTCCCACTTGTTGTCGGCGATCGCCTGGAGGGTGGCGCTGTGCTTGCGCCGCAGGTGCTCAAGGAACTGCGTCTCGAAGCGCCGCACGTCGCCGACCGGGATGTCGTCGAGCTTGCCCTCGGTGCCGGCCCAGACCGAGACGACCTCGTCCTGCACCGGGTACGGCGAGTAGTTCGGCTGCTTGAGCAGCTCCACCAGACGGGCACCCCGCTCCAGCTGGGCGCGGGAGGCCTTGTCCAGGTCGGAGGCGAAGGCGGCGAACGCCTCCAGCTCACGGAACTGGGCCAGGTTCAGCCGCAGCGAACCGGAGACCTTCTTCATCGGCTTCATCTGCGCCGCACCACCGACCCGGGAGACCGAGGTGCCGACGTTGATGGCCGGCCGGACGCCCTGGTTGAACAGGTCGGTCTCCAGGAAGATCTGGCCGTCGGTGATCGAGATGACGTTGGTCGGGATGAAGGCCGAGATGTCGTTGGCCTTCGTCTCGATGATCGGCAGACCGGTCATCGAGCCGCCACCCATCTCGTCGGAGAGCTTCGCGCAGCGCTCCAGCAGCCGGGAGTGCAGGTAGAAGACGTCACCCGGGTACGCCTCGCGGCCCGGCGGGCGGCGCAGCAGCAGCGACACGGCCCGGTACGCCTCGGCCTGCTTGCTCAGGTCGTCGAAGACGATCAGAACGTGCTTGCCGCCGTACATCCAGTGCTGCCCGATGGACGAGCCGGTGTAGGGGGCGAGGTACTTGAAGCCGGCCGGGTCCGAGGCCGGGGAGGCGACGATGGTGGTGTACTCCATCGCGCCCGCCTCCTCCAGCTGCCCCTTGATGGAGGCGATGGTGGAGGCCTTCTGGCCGATGGCGACGTAGATGCAGCGGACCTGCTTCTTCGGGTCGCCAGAGGCCCAGTTCTCCCGCTGGTTGAGGATGGCGTCCAGGGCGACGGTGGTCTTGCCCGTCTTCCGGTCGCCGATGATCAGCTGCCGCTGGCCCCGGCCGATCGGGGTCATCGCGTCGATGGCCTTGATGCCGGTCTGCAGCGGCTCGAAGACGGACTGCCGGGCCATCACGTTGGGAGCCTGCAGCTCCAGCTCGCGGTAGCCCTCGTCGGCGATCTCACCGAGGCCGTCGATCGGCTGGCCGAGCGCGTTGACCACGCGGCCCAGGAAGGCGTCGCCCACCGGCACCGAGAGCACCCGGCCGGTGCGCTTGACGCGCTGCCCCTCCTCGATACCGGCGTAGTCGCCGAGGATAACGACACCGATCTCCCGGACGTCGAGGTTCAGCGCCACGCCAAGCGTGCCGTCCTCGAACTCCAGCAGCTCGTTGGTCATGGTCGAGGGCAGGCCCTCGACGTGGGCGATGCCGTCGCCGGTGTCGGCGACGGTGCCGACCTCCTCACGGGAGACGTCGGGCGAGTAGGAGGAGACGTAGCGCTCCAGAGCGCCGCGGATCTCCTCCGTCGAGATGGTCAGCTCGGCCATCCTCTGCTTCCTTAAGTATCAGGGGCCCGGGATACCTAGTACCGACCGGTCCTCGGGTCGACTGTCTTTCCGGGCGCTTCGCTGGGTGCTGATCAGCGCTTTGCGAGCGCGTTGCGGGTTTCGTTGAGGCGGCGCAGGATCGTCCCGTCGTAGAGGTCCGAACCCACCCGTACGCTCACTCCACCGAGGATCGACGGGTCAACCGTAAGCTTGACAGCAACCGGTCGACCGTATATGGCGGACAGCCGATCGCTCAGTCGCCGCTCCTCTTCCTCGGTGAGCGGTGCGGCGACCGTCACGTACGCGACCTGCCGGTCCCGCCGCTCCGCCGCCAACTCCACCAGCCGGGACAGCGCGGCGGTGAACGAGCGCCCACCGAAGCCGGCAAGCGCCGCCTCCGTCAGCCGCACCGTCACCGGTCGAGCCTTGCCCGTCAGGAGCATCCCGACCAGCTCGGCCCGCTGCGCCACCGGCGCCATCGGGTCGGACAGGGCGTTGGACAGCTGCGGGTCCGCGGCGACCACCTGGCCGAAGCGGAACAGCTCGTCCTCCACCTCGCCCAGCTCGCCGGCGCGGTCGGCGCTGGCGAGCAGGGTCTGCACGCCGAGGCTCTCCGCCCCGTCGAGCAGTTCCGACGGCGCGGACCAGCGACCGGAGACCAGGGCCCCCAGCAGGTCGAGCGTGTCCGCACCGACCTTGCCGGAGAGCACCGTGTTCAGCAGGCCGGTGCGGTCCGCGCCCTCACGGGCCGGGTCGGAGAGTGCCCGACGCAGCCGGACCTCCCGCCGCAGCAGGTCCGCGACGGCGAGCAGCTCCGCGCCGGTGCCGGCCACGGTCGACGGCTCGGCACCGGCGACGTACGCCTCCAGCCGCGCGAGCGCGGCTGCGTAGGACTCCCGGCTGGCGGCCTGCATCAGCGGGCCCCCGCGCTCTCGAGATCGGTGAGGAACCGCTCGACGGTGCCCTTACGGCGAGCCTCGTCAGCGAGCGACTCGCCCACGATCCGGCTGGCCAGGTCGACCGCGAGGCCGCCGACCTCCGCGCGCAGCTCGCGCACGATGGTCTGGCGTTCCACGGCCAGCGACTCCCGACCGGCGGCGATGATCCGGTCCGACTCCTCCCGGGCCTTGGCCAGGATGTCGGTCCGGATCGACTCGGCGTCCGCACGGGCGTCGTCCCGGATCCGTGCCGCCTCGGTACGCACCTCGGCGAGCTGGGCCCGGTACTGCTCCAGCAGTTGGTTGGCCTCGGCCTGAGCAGCCTCGGCACGCTTGAGACCGCCCTCGATCGCGTCGACCCGCGCCTGATACATCGCCTCCATGCGCGGCATCACGAACTTCAGCAGCACGAAGCAGAGCAGGGCGAAGGCGATCGTCCCGACGACGAGCTCCTGCCAGATCGGCACGAGCGGGTGGTGCTCTGCACCTTCAGCGGCGACATACATGTCAGACCTCCGGGTCGCGTCGGGCTACGTCAGACTGCGAACGCGAGCACCAGGCCGAACAGGGCGAGCGCCTCGACCAGCGCGAAGCCCAGGACCAGCCAGGTGCGGTTGTAACCGGCGGACTCCGGCTGGCGGGCGCTGGCCTGAATGTAGGCCGCGAAGACCAGGGCGACACCGATACCGGGGCCGATGGCGGCGAGGCCGTAGCCGATGGTGTTGACGCTGCCCTCGATGGCGGCAATAACGTCCATTGCGGGTATTCCTCCTAGTAGAGGCGTGAGTTCTCACGCGTACGCGGTCGTACCGGAGCTTGGTCGGGCCGGGCGGCCCGCCGAGGTCTGTGGATCAGTGCCCGTCTGCGAGCGACGTGCCGATGTAGTTGGCGGTCAGGGTGACGAAGACGTATGCCTGCAACAGCGCGACGAGCACCTCGAAGAAGGCCATCAGGATCGCCATCAGGAACGAGAAGACCGACGTCACCTGGATGAAGATGTTGTCCGAGGCCAGCATCACGAAGCCGCCGACGGTGAAGACCAGCAGGATCAGGTGACCGGCGAACATGTTGGCGAAGAGTCGCACCGCCAGGGTGACCGGCCGGACGATGAAGGTCTGCAGGAACTCGATCGGGATCAGCAGGACGTGCATCGGCCACGGCACGCCCGGGATGATCAGGCTCTGCTTGAGGTAGCGGCCCAGGCCCTGCTTGCGAACACCGATGTAGAGGTACATCACGTAGGAGATCGCGGCGAGCACGATCGGGAAGGCGATGTGCGAGTTCGGCGAGATCTGCAACCCGGGGGTGATACCGAAGAGGTTGGTCACCACGATGAAGCAGAACAGCACGGTGAAGTAGGGCGCGAACCGGATGCCGTCCTTGCCCATCTGTTCCCGGGCGATGTTGTCCCGGACCAGACCGTAGATCGACTCCGCGTACCACTGGCCCTTGCTCGGCACCAGCTTCGGGTTCCGGTAGGTCGCCATGAAGAAGATGATCAGAAGGCCGACGGCCAGCCAGATCATCAGGGTGAACTTCGTGACCCACGGGCCGGCGAGATCCGGCAGGTAGAAGTCATCGACCTTGGGGGGCCAGGGCAGGCCCTCTGCGGCGATAAACTGTCCGCTCACCGTGTCATCCTCCGCACTCGACAGACCCGCGCGTGCCGGCACTCAGGCACTGAGCCTCTTCATGATCAGGTAGATCGCTCCGGCTGCGCCGAGCATCATGCCGACGGCGATTCCGACGCCGGTCGGCAGGCCCAGGAAATCCCCCGCCAACCAGCCGAGGAACCCCCACACCACGATGCCGGCGAGCAGGTAGCCGAGGACGGCTCCGGCGACACCTTCCGACGAGTTCTCGTCGGGGCTTCTGCGGTGAGGGTTGTCGGCCATGACGAGGCGAACACTATCAGTCGGGTGTCCCGTGAGTGTGCGGCACCCCCCACACTGCAAGCAGCGTGCGGGCGGCGGGTGCGGCGCATCAAACCGGATTCAGCCTACTCCTGTCCGGCCAGTCGAACAGGCCGACGAAACGCCCGGGAAACGCCAGCCGTACGGTCAGTGACCGGACGGTGGGTCCACCCTGGGCAGCGGGGTACGCAAAGCCCAGGTCAGATGGGCGCCGGTCCACACCACCACGGCCGCGATGATGGCCACGCCCATGTCCGGCAGGCCGGGCCAGCCGGTCGCCGCGACGGCGGCCATCGCCACCCCCAGGATCACGATCTTCGTGACGTAGGTGACCAGCCCCACCGACATGATCAGTCTTGGGTGGACCGCGTCCGCCCAGGCCACCGACAACCCCGAGATCACGTAGCTCGCGACCACCAGGGCGATCCCGGCGGCCACGCCGGCCGCCCCGGTCGGGCCGCGCAGCCAGGCGGCGCCGGGTACCGCGATCACCGCGAGCGCGGCGCAGGCGAGCAGCGGCAGCCGCAGGTGCGGCAGCCGGGCCCGGATGGCACCCGGCTGACCCGCCGGTGGCGCGGCCGTCGGGGATGCGCCGGGCTCGTCGGCACGGGCCCCGCTCATCTGGGGTACGCCGGGAACTCGACGGCCAGCTCGGCCACGTCGGCGGCGATCCGGGCGAGTTCGTCGGCCCCACCCGGGGCGGACGGGTCGGTCCGCACCGCCCGGGCGATCAGTCCGGCGACCGTGCGCATCTGCGCCTCCCCCATGCCCTGCGTGGTGACGCTCGGAGTGCCCACCCGGATCCCGGAGGCGACCATCGGTCGCTGCGGGTCGTACGGGATCGCGTTCTTGTTCAAGGTGATGGTCGCCGCGTCGCACCGCGCCTCGGCCTGCGCGCCGGTGACCGCCAACTCCCGCAGGTCGACCAGGGCCAGGTGGGTGTCGGTGCCACCGGAGACCGGCCGCATCCCCTCGGCCGCCAGCCCGTCGGCGAGCGCCCGCGCGTTCGCCACCACCTGCGCGGCGTAGTCCCGGTACGCCGGTTGGGCCGCCTCGCGCAGCGCGACCGCCTTGGCCGCCACGGTGTGCATCAGCGGCCCGCCCTGGGTGAACGGGAAGACCGCCTTGTCGATCCGCTCGGCCAGCGACTCCCGACAGAGGATCATGCCGCCGCGCGGGCCGCGCAGCACCTTGTGGGTGGTCGCGCAGACCACGTCGGCGTACGGCACCGGCGACGGGATCGCCTGCCCCGCGACCAGCCCGACGAAGTGCGCGGCGTCCACCATCAGGTACGCGCCGACCTCGTCGGCGATCTCGCGGAACCGGGCGAAGTCGATCAGCCGGGGATAGGCCGTCGCCCCACAAATGATCATCTTAGGCCGGTGGACGAGCGCGAGGTCCCGTACCTCGTCGTAGTCGATCAGCTCGGTGTCCCGCCGGACGGTGTAGCCGACCGGGTTGAACCATCGGCCGGAGAAGTTCACCCGGCTGCCGTGGGTCAGGTGCCCGCCGTGCGGCAGCTCCATCGCCAGCACGGTGTCGCCCGGCTGCACCAGGGCGGCGTACGCGGCGAGGTTGGCGCTCGCGCCGGAGTGCGGTTGGAGGTTCGCGTGCTCGGCGCCGAAGAGGTCCTTCGCCCGGGCGATGCCGAGCTCCTCGGCCCGGTCCACCTGCGCGCAGCCACCGTAGTAACGCCGACCCGGGTAGCCCTCGGCGTACTTGTTGGTCAGCGTGGAGCCCAACGCGGCCAGCACCGCCGGCGAGGTGAGGTTCTCGCTGGCGATCAGTTGCAGACCGCCGCGCAGCCGATCCAGCTCACCGAGCACCACCTCCGCGATCTCCGGATCGGCCGTGCTGAGCTGCTCGAAGTCGGGCCCCCAGAAGGTGCCCTCGGCGGTCTCCACAGCGCCAGAGTCTATGAGACCGCAGACTGGAGGCGTGAAATGCCTGGTGACCGGCGCGACGGGGTACGTGGGCGGGCGGTTGGCGCCGCGCCTGCTGGCGGAGGGACACACGGTGCGCTGCCTGGCGCGGCGCGCGGGTCGGCTACGCGACGTGCCGTGGGCATCGCAGGTCGAGGTGGTCGAGGGTGACCTGAGCCGACCGGAGAGCCTGACCGGCGTCTTCGACGGCGTCGACGTGGCGTACTACCTGGTGCACTCGCTCGGCCAGACCGGCTTCGAGACCGCCGACCGACAGGCCGCGACCACGTTCGCGGCGGCGGCCCACGCGGCGGGCGTACGCCGAATCGTCTACCTCGGTGGGCCGGAGCCGGCGGCCGACGACGAACACTCGTCGGCGCACCTGCGCTCCCGCACCGAGGTGGGGCGGATCCTGCTGGACAGCGGAGTGCCGACGGTGGTGCTCCGCGCAGCCGTGATCATCGGTTCCGGGTCGGCGTCGTTCGAGATGCTGCGCTACCTGACCGAACGACTGCCGGTCATGGTCACCCCGCGCTGGGTCGCCAACCGGATCCAGCCGATCGCGGTCCGCGACGTGCTGCGCTACCTGGTCGGCTGTGCGGGGCTACCGGCGGAGGTCAACCGGGCCTTCGACATCGCCGGTCCGGACGTGCTCACCTTCGGCGACATGATGCAGCGCTACGCCCGGGTGGCCGGACTCTCCCGTCGGGTGGTGCTACCGGTACGGCCGTTGACGCCCACGCTGTCGTCGTACTGGGTCGGACTGATCACCCCGGTGCCCAGCTCGCTCGCCCGACCGCTGGTGGAGAGCCTGATCCACGAGTCGGTGGCGCACGAGCACGACATCGCGGCGTACCTGCCGGACCCGCCGGGCGGGCTCACCGGATTCGACCAGGCCGTCGAGCTGGCGCTGACCAAGGTACGCGACGCCCAGGTGGAGACGCGCTGGTCGAACGCGGCCGGGGCGGACGCGCCCGCCGAGCCGTTGCCCAGCGACCCGCACTGGAGCGGCGGCACCGCCTACACCGACCTGCGGCGGCGGGCGGTGGCGGCACCGCCGGAGGCGTTGTGGCAGGTGATCGAGGGAATCGGCGGCGAGAACGGCTGGTACTCGTTCCCGCTGGCCTGGTCGGTGCGCGGCTGGTTGGACCGGCTGGTGGGCGGGGTGGGGCTGCGGCGGGGCCGACGGCACCCGCACCGACTGCGCGTCGGCGAGGCGCTGGACTTCTGGCGGGTGGAGGAGATCGTCCCCGGTGAGCTGCTGCGGCTACGTGCCGAGATGCGGGTGCCCGGCCGGGCCTGGCTGGAGATGCGGGTACAGCAGGACGACACCGGGCAGGTCTGCTACCGGCAGCGGGCGGTGTTCCTGCCCCGGGGCCTGGCCGGGCATGTCTACTGGGCTGCGGTGGCACCGTTCCACTCGCTGGTCTTCGGCGGGATGGCCCGCAACATCGCCCGGGACGCCGAGCGGATCGAGACCCCCACGCGGGCCCACTGACGGGTTCGGCGGTGGCGTCGGTCAGTTGCCGGTGCGCTCCCCGGTGACCCGCCAGGCGGTCGCCTCGCTCGGTGGCACGAAGTCGCGGACCGGCTCGTCGCGCAACGCGTAGGAGAGGATCTCGCCGACGCCCTCCACCATGGCGCTCTGCACCGCGCGACCGACCGCGTCCTGCGGCTCGTCGGGGTTGGCCGCCATCGCCGCCACCACCAACTGCGGGGTGAAGGCCACCACGGTCTCCGTGGCGTACTCCTCGGAGCTGCCCGTCTTGCCCGCCACCGGCCGGCCGAGCTGACCACGCAACCGGGTCGCCGTGCCGCCCTCGCAGGCGTGGTACATGGACTGGTCGCCGACCGGGCAGCGGGCCGCGTCCGTCGCCGCACGGGCCACGTCGACGTCGAGCACCTGCCGACAGTCCGGCTGCCCGGCAGCCACCCGGCGACCGGCGGCGTCGGTGATCGAGACGACCGGCGTGGGCGCGCACCAGGTGCCCTCCGCGCCCAGCGTCGCGTACGCGCCGGCCAGGTCGAGCGGGGTGGTGGCGGAGACTCCCAGGGTGAACGGCCCCCACTCACGTGCGCCGTGCCGGGCCAACTGGGCGTCGTCGTCGGCCCGGAACACGATGCCCAGCCGTTCGGCCATCTCCACCACCCGGTCGGCGCCGACCCGCTCGGTCAACCACGCGAAGTACGTGTTGACCGAGTCGCCGAACGCGGTCCACATGTCGTGTCGACCGCTCACCGAGGCGCTGGCGTTCTGCGGACACCAGTACCCTCCGCAGCTCGGCTCGCCGCTGATCCGGAAGTCGGTGACGATCCGCCGGGGCGCGTCGAAGACCGTGTTCAGCGGCAGTCCGGCCTCCAGCGCGGCCAGCATGGTGAAGAGCTTGAACGTGGAACCGGCCTGGTAGCCGACGATGGTGCCGCCACCGGCGACGAGCTGGTTGACGGTGTTGGGATGGTTCTGCTGGCCACCCGGGTTGGCGGCCACGCTGTAGACCCGGTTGACCGACATGGCGAGTACGCGGCCGGTGCCGGGCTGCACCACGGCGGTCGGCATGGCGTGCGGGTGTTCGGCCGGGTAGACCCGCCGCACCTGCTCGGTGGTGGCCCGCTGCACCCCCGGGTCCAGGGAGGAGACGATGCTGAACCCGCCCCGGCGCAGGGTGCGCTGCCGCTCGTCGACGGTGCCGCCGAACGCCTTCTGGCTGTTCCACCATCGGGTGAACCAGTCGCAGAAGAAGCCCCAGTCGTTGTGTCCCTCGGGTACCGCGGTGCAGTCGTTCGGAGTCTCGCTGGGCCGCAGGTTCAACGGTTGGGCCGCGGCGCGGGCCGCCTCCTCGGCCGCGATGACGCCAGACTCGACCATCCGGTCCAGCACGTAGCCGCGTCGGGCGGTCGCGCTGTCCGCGTCGCCGTTGATCGGGTCGTCGGTGTGCGGGGAGCGGACCAGTCCGGCCAGCAGCGCCGCCTGGGCCAGCGTGAGCTTCGCCGGTGAGGTGGAGAAGTACCGCTTGCTGGCGGCGGCGATGCCGTACGCACCGGCGCCGAAGTACGCGATGTTGAGGTATCGGGTCAGGATCTGGTCCTTGCTCAGCTCCCGCTCCAACGCCAGGGCGTACCGGATCTCCTGGATCTTGCGGGCGGTGCTCACCTCGGTGGCCGCGGCTCGCTGCGCCTCGGTGAGCCGGGGGTCCGTGCTCAACACGTTGCGGACGTACTGCATGGTCAGTGTGGACGCGCCCTGCCGGGTCGCGCCGTCGCGCCGGTTGACGGTGAACGCCCGTACGATGCCCCGCAGGTCCACCCCGCGGTGCTCGTGGAAGCGGGCGTCCTCGGCGGCGATGATGGCCTGCCGCATCACGACGGCGACCTCGTCCAACGGCACGTCGACCCGGTCCTCCTGGTAGAAGGAGGTGATCAGGGTGGTCCCGTCGTTGGCGTAGAGGTTGGACCGTTGGGCCGTCGGCGGTGTCCGCAGGGTGTTGGGCAGCTCCGCGTACGGTGCCGCGAGCGCCGAGAACCCGATGCCGAACACCAGCGCGGCCGGCAGCGCCGCCACCGCCAGCACCAGGCCGGCCAGCGTGCCGGCCAGCAGGACGGTGAACATCTTCGGCAGGAACGCCCGGGTCATCAGCTCTCCCCGCAGGAGCCGTCAGGACTCCCCCAGAATGGCGCTAATCACCCCTTCTGCCGCGCCTTTCATGAAACCCGGATGAAATTCGCCGATCAGGGGAGCAGTAGCGCCGCGAGCGGCTGCACCGTCTCCTCGATCTCGTCAGCCACCCGGCTGAAGCACTGGTCACCGCGTCCCCACGGGTCGTCGAGGTCGTCGGTGGGCAGGGCAGTGGCGCCCTGGCGGCTCTCGTGGGCCGCCTCGACCAGGGCCACACCCCGAGCGTGGAGCGCCTCGGCGGTGGCGTCGGCCGCCGGCAGCACGGTCGCGTCGAGCCCAGCCAGCAGCCGTCCGAACTCGCCGAGCACGAAGGTGCGCGCGGCGGCGTCGGGCCGCAACGCCGTCACGTACTCCTGTTGGTCGGCGGTGGCGGTCAGCACCAGGTCGGCACCGTCGATGTGGTCGCTGCGCAGCTTGCGCGCGGCGAACCCGGCGACGTTGCCGCCCCGGCTGACGATCTGACGGGCGGCCGGCGGGTTCATCTCCTCACCGGCGTGCCAACCGCCGGTGCCGGCGCTGTGGCTGTGCAGCAGTTCGTCGACCCGGGTCGGATCGGCCTCGCGCCGGGCCAGCCGATCGGCCACCGCGAGGGTGAGCAGCCGCTCGGCCATCGGCGAGCGACAGATGTTTCCCATGCAGACGTGCAGGACGGTGAAGGGAGGCACCTAGACCACCTCGCTCTCGCGCAGCTCCGGCACCACGTCACGGAGTCGGGCCAGGCTGACCGCACCCTCCCGGACGAGCCGAGGCTCGTCGCCGGTGAGGTCCACGATCGTGCTCGGCACCGGATCCACCGCCGGCCCCGCCTCCAGGTAGGCCCGCACGGAGTAGGCCAGCTGATCACGCGCCTCTTCGGCGGTGAGCGCGGCCGGTTGACCGATCTTGTTCGCCGAGGCCACCGCCATCGGTCCGGTCTCGCGCAGCACCTCCAGCGCCACCGGGTGCAGCGGCATCCGTACCGCCACCGTGCCGCTGTCGTCGCCGAGATCCCACCGCAGGCTCGCCGAGTGCTTCACCAGAATGGTCAGCGCTCCCGGCCAGAACGCCTCCACCAGGTCTCGCGCCGCCGTCGGCAGCGTGTAGGACAGCCCGTCGAGGGTGTGCCGGGAACCGATCAGCACCGGCGGCGGCGAGTGCGGGACACCCTTGGCGTCCAGCAACGCCTTGACCGCGTACGGAGTGAACGCGTCCGCGCCGACTCCGTACACCGTGTCGGTCGGTAGGACGACCAGCTCGCCGTTGCGGACCGCCTCGATGGCCGCAGCGATGCCGCGGTCCCGGTCGGCGACCGACCGGCAGTCGTAGAGCATCACGATGAGCCAGTCTGCCACGTCACCGACGGGCCGGCGGGTGGGCGGTCCGCGAGGCGGGACGCGGTGACGAATCGGGGCCGCCCGGCGAGATCACGATGATCGACGATCGTGGCGTACCGACCGTCGGCGGCGAGCAGACCGGGCAACGCGTCACCGTGGGTGTCGTCGTGCTCGATGCCGAGCACCCCACCGGCACGCAGCAGGAACCCGGCCCGGTCGACCACCCGACGGATCACGTCCAGCCCGTCGGCCCCACCGAACACGGCCTCCGCCGGGTCGTGGTCGGCCACCTCCGGCGGCACCGTCACCCCGAGCGGCACGTACGGCGGGTTGCACAGCAGTACGTCCACCCGGCCGGTCAGCTCGTCGAGCAGGGCCGGATCGGTGACGTCCGCCGCCACCACCTCGATCGGTCGGTCGCCGACGCTGGCCCGGGTCGCGGCGTTGCGCCGCAGCCAGGGCAGGGCGTCGGCAGAGCGTTCCACGGCCAGCACCCGAGCCTCCGGCACCTCGTACGCCACCGACAGGGCGATCGCTCCGGAGCCGCTGCACAGGTCCACCACCAGTGGCTCCGGCCGTTCCGGGGCCCCTGTTCCGGCTCCGGCGATCTGCCGGGCCTGGTCGACGCCCCAACCGGCGAGGAGTTCGGTCTCCGGGCGCGGCACGAAGACGCCTGGCCCGACGGCCAGCTCCAGATGCCGGAACCCGGCGGTGCCGGTGAGATACTGCAACGGCTCCCGCCGTGACCGGCGGGCCGCCAGCTCCCGGTAGCGGTCCCGTTGCTCGTCGGTGAACCCGTCCGCCACGGCCAACTGTCCCCGACCGATCTGGAGCACGTACGCGGCCAGCAACTCGGCCTCGGCGCGCGCCGAGGTCACCCCGGCGGCGGCGAGCATACGGGCCACGTCGGCGATCAAGGGACCGGGGCGATGACGTCTCGTCCCTTCGGACGGGTGTTGCGGCGCGGTGGTCACGCAATAATCATGAGGCGTCGCCGTGCACGTGCATAAGCGGGTGCAGGCACATCGACAGGAGGTGCGGGTGGGCTGGCTCGACCGGGTCGAGGACCAGGTTGACGCCCTGACGAAAGCGCGGGCGTTACAGGAGGTCAGCCGGTCCACCGAGGCGTACGGGCTCCTGGAGCGGGTGCTGTGTGCCACCCGTGACCCGAACGCCCGCGCCGACGCGCTCGTGCAGCGGCTCTCGGCTCTGATCAACCTCGGGCGCACCGCCGAGTACACCCGTGCCATCGAGGAGGCGTCCGCGGCGGTACGCGACCTCGCCGAGCCCTACCTGCACGGGCACCTCAACGCACTGGCCGCGCTGGCCGCCCACCACCAGGGCGCGCTGGACCGGTGCGTGACCCATCTGGTCAGGGCGGCACGGGCACTCGGGGCGGTGGAGGACCCGGACCGGGACACCGCCTGGGGCTGGCACGACCTGGCGATGGCCTACTCGTACCTCAGCTTCCACGGGTACGCGTTGGGCGCGATCGAACGCGCCCGGCAGCTCGGCAACGCCGCCGGGATCCCGGAGGAGACCTTCGCCGCGCCGGGCATCCGGCTGCGCAACGCGGTCGCCCTGGACCACACCGGTGACAGCGACGGCTGTCTGCGCGTACTGCGGGATGTCGGCGGTGACCTCGACCGGTTCGTCAGCACCGGGCGGGCGGATCGGCTGCGCCCCAGCAGTCTGGCCGCCTACGGTTACGCCGCCGCCCGCCGCTGCGCGCTCGGCGACGACATCTCCCCCGCCCCGGGCCGGGACCCGGTCCGGCTGCTCGACTACGGCGCGGACAGTGCCCGCGCCCGTGACATGCGTCAGCTCGGTCAGGTGTGCCTCGCCATCGCCAGCGGACGGCCGGTCGAGGCGATCACCCGGTTGGACGGCGTCCAGGTGTCCGCCGAGACACTCGGCGCGGCCGAACCGGCGCGGCTGCGCAGCATGGCACTGGGCCGGGCCGGCGACCACGCCGCCGCGCACCGGGCCGACCGACTGGCCTTCCGGCTCGCCGCGCAGCGTCACGACCGGCTCCGCGACGTCTACATCGACGGCATCGCCGCGCGGATCGACCACGAGGAGATGCGTCGTGAGGCGGCGCGGTTCGAGGGGGAGGCACTGACCGACCCGCTGACCGGGCTGCCCAACCGGCGTCGGCTGGAACGCTACATCGCGGCCGTCGTCGCCCGGGGCGAGCGGGTGGTGATCGGCGTCTGCGACCTGGACGGCTTCAAGGCGGTCAACACGCGGCACGGCCACCACTCGGGGGACCTGGTCCTGCAACGCGTCGCCGGAGTGATCAACCGGGTGATGCGACGGGGTGACTTCGTGGCCCGCTACGGCGGGGACGAGTTCGTGGTGGTGCTACCGGGGACGGGGATGAGCGAGGCGGCCGACGTGGCGCGGCGCATCGACGCCGCCGTTCGCACCGAGGACTGGGAGTCTCTGGTGCCCGGCACCCCGGTCGGTGTCAGCATCGGCTTCGCCGAGGTGGGTGCCGGTGGCCCAGGCCAGCGGGACGCACTCAGCGCGGCCTTCGAGGCCGCCGACCGCGAGATGCTGCGGGCGAAGACGCGACCGCGTATCGCCTGACCGACGCGGAAGGTCAGCGGCGGGCCAGCTCCGCGTCGCCCGCCAGGCGCGCCGCCCGGTCCGCCTCGGTGAGGGCGTCGAGCACGCCGTCCAGCTCTCCGGCGAGCACCAGATCAAGGTTGTACGCGGTGAAGCCGATCCGGTGGTCGGTGATCCGGTTCTGCGGGAAGTTGTAGGTGCGGATCCGCTCCGAGCGGTCCACCGTACGCACCTGGGCCTTGCGGGCGTCCGACGCTGCCGCGTCGGCCTGCTCCTGGGCGGCGGCGAGCAGCCGGGCGCGCAGGATCCGCAGGGCCTGCTCGCGGTTCTGCAACTGGGACTTCTCGTTCTGGCAGGAGACCACGATGCCGGTGGGCAGGTGGGTGATCCGCACCGCCGAGTCGGTGGTGTTCACCGACTGGCCGCCCGGACCGGACGAACGGAAGACGTCGATCCGCAGCTCGTTCGGGTCGATGGTGACGTCGACCTCCTCGGCCTCCGGCAGCACTAGGACACCGGCCGCGCTGGTGTGGATGCGTCCCTGTGACTCGGTGACCGGCACGCGCTGCACCCGGTGCACGCCGCCCTCCCACTTCAACCGGGACCAGACGCCGTTGCCCCCCTCGGGCACGCCCTTCGTCTTGATCGCCAGCGAGACGTCCTTGACCCCACCGAGGTCGGACTCCTGGGCGTCGATCACCTCGGTGAGCCAGCCGCGCCGCTCCGCGTACCGGGTGTACATCCGCAGCAGGTCACCGGCGAACAGCGCGGACTCCTCACCGCCCTCGCCCGCCTTGATCTCGACGATGACGTCCTTGGCGTCATGCGGGTCACGCGGGATGAGCAACTCGGCGAGGCGTTCCTCCAGTGCCGGCAGCGTCGCCGCGATCGTCTCGGCCTCGGCGGCGAAGGAGGGGTCCTCGTCGGCCAGTTCCCGCGCGGCGGCGAGATCGGCCCGAGCCTGCTCCAGTTCACCGGCGGCCTTGTGCAGCGGCACCAGTTCGGCGTAGCGCCGACCGATCCGTCGGGCGGTCCCCTGGTCGGCGTGGATAGCGGGGTCGGCCAGCCGCTTCTCCAACTCGGCGTACTCGTCGAGGAGGGCGGCCAGGCGCTCGCTGCTCATGCTCGGAATCGCTCCTTCGACGGCGGGTGACCGGGACACAGACGGACGACGCCCGCGCCCGGCGGAAAACCGGACGCGGGCGTCGGACGAGGAGCTACTTGGCCTTCTTGCCCTGGGCCTTGGCGTACTTCTGCTGGAACTTCGCGACCCGGCCAGCGGTGTCCAGCACTCGCTGCTTGCCCGTGTAGAACGGGTGGCAGGCGCTGCACGTCTCGACGTGGATCGAGCCGCCCTTGGCGGTGCTGCGGGTGGTGAAGGTGTTACCGCAGGAGCAGGTGACCTCGGTGGTCACGTACTCCGGGTGGATGTTGGGCTTCATGTCGCCTCGGTCCTCTCGTCTGTGGTCGCCGGGTCGCCCCAGTGCTCGCTGATGTGGGCGTGAACCGGAACCGGTGGCCGATTGACCAGTCTGCCATGGGCCTCGACCGCCCCTGGAGGCGGGCCGTGCCGCGCGGCTGTACCGGCCGAGCAGGTCAACACCGCGCCATCCGAGCGCATTCCCGCCGCACCGGCGAAGCATTCCTACCCGTTCGATCCCGGACACGGCGAGGGGCGGGGCCGGTCTCGGCCCCGCCCCTCGCCGTGCTCTGCCTGGAAGGTCACTCCCCCGGCGTCGACTTGGCGATCTGCATCAGGAACTCGATGTTGGTCCGGGACTGCTTCAACCGGTCCAGCAGCAGGTCGAGTGCGGCCTGCGAGTCCAGCGAGTGCAGCACCTTGCGGAGCTTGTGCACGATGGCCAGCTCCTCCGGCGCGAGCAGGATCTCCTCCTTGCGGGTACCGGACGGGTGGATGTCGATGGCCGGGAAGGTCCGCTTGTCAGCGATCTTCCGGTCCAGCTTCAGCTCCGCGTTACCGGTGCCCTTGAACTCCTCGAAGATGACCGTGTCCGCCATGGAGCCGGTCTCCACCAGCGCGGTGGCGAGGATGGTCAGCGAGCCGCCGTTCTCGATGTTGCGCGCCGCGCCGAGGAACCGCTTCGGCGGGTACAGCGCGGTGGAGTCGATACCACCCGACATGATCCGGCCGCTGGCCGGCGCCGCCAGGTTGTACGAGCGACCGAGCCGGGTCACCGAGTCGAGCAGCACGACCACGTCGTGGCCCAGCTCGACCAGGCGCTTGGCCCGCTCGATCGCCAGCTCGGCGACGGTGGTGTGGTCCTGCGGCGGGCGGTCGAACGTGGCCGCGATGACCTCGCCCTTGACCGACCGCTGCATGTCGGTGACCTCTTCGGGCCGCTCGTCCACCAGCACCACCATCAGGTGGCACTCCGGGTTGTTGTGCGTGATGGCGTTCGCGATCGCCTGCAACACCATGGTCTTACCGGCCTTCGGCGGCGAGACGATCAGCGCCCGCTGCCCCTTGCCGATCGGCATGACCAGGTCGATCACCCGGGTGGTGAGGATGTGCGGCTCGGTCTCCAGCCGCAGCCGCTCCTGCGGGTACAGCGGGGTGAGCTTGTAGAACTCCGGTCGGCGCTTGGCCTCGTCCGGCTCCATCCCGTTGATGGTGTCCAGCCGGACGAGCGGGTTGTACTTGTCGCGCCGCTGCTCGCCGTCACGCGCCGCCCGGACCGCGCCGGTGATCGCGTCACCGCGTCGCAGGCCGTACTTCTTGATCTGGGACATCGACACGTAGACGTCGTTCGGACCGGCCAGGTAACCGGTGGTCCGCACGAAGGCGTAGTTGTCCAGCACGTCCACGATGCCGGCCACCGGCACGAGCACGTCGTCCTCGCCGACCTGTGGCTCACGGCCGCCGTCGCCGGACTCGTTGCGGTCACCGCGACCCCGCCGACGGTCCCGGAAGCGGCTGCGCCGGCTGCGCCGACCGCCGTTGTCGCCGTCGTCGTCGCCGTCGTTGTCCCGCTCGGCGCGCTGTCCCCGCTCGCCACGGTCACCACGCTCGGCCCGGTCGCCACGCTCGCCACGCTCGGCCCGGTCGCCACGGTCGGCGCTGCGCTCGGCCCGGTCGCCACGCTCGGCGCTGCGCTCGGCACGGTCGCCACGCTCGGCACGGTCGCCACGCTCGGCCCGGTCGCCACGCTCGGCCCGGTCGCCACGCTCGGCCCGGTCACCGCGCTCGGCGGTGCGCTCAGCCCGCTCGGCGGTGCGCTCTCCGCGCTCAGCGCGCTCGGCACGGTCACCGCGCTCAGCGCGCTCGGCGCTCCGGTCGGCACGCTCGGCGCCACGATCACGGCCGGACCGGCCCTCGGGCCGCTCGCCCTCGGCGGTGGCCTCCTCGGCGCGCGGTTCCGCCACGGCGGTCCGGCTACGCCGGGTACGCCCGCGACCCTCGCTTTCCACGCTCGCTGCCGGCTGTTCGGCGCCACGGCGCTCAGCCTCCGGCCGCTCACCGGTGTCCCGTACCTCCGCGTGGACCTCCTCGCGGACCGGTGCGGCGGCCGCCGCGACCTCGGCCCGTGGTCGAGGGGCTCCGGCAGCGCCGCCCTGCCGCTCGGTGATCGCGCTGATCAACTCGCCCTTACGCATGCGAGCCGTCCCCGAGATGCCGAGCGACGCGGCCAGGCTCTGCAGCTCCGGCAGCAGCATCGCCGACAGTCCCGTACCGCTGCGCCGACGGCGGGTGGGGGCAGCGGTGGTGGCATCGCCAGCGACGTTGGAAACATCCGACGTCACGTCGGTGGTGTCGCTCAATGGATTCCTTCCCTCGATAGGCCGGGACTGCCCGGAATCGACAACAGGTGGCCGGGCGGCCTCGGTACACCCGCCTCGCATGACGCTTCGCGGGGTGTCTGTAACACAGCAGCCGGTCGGTCGCCCGACCCACCAGGTGGAGCGGTGAGCGGGGTTTCGCCGTCTGCGGCGACCAGTGAAGACTGCGGTGCGGCGTGGGCCTAGGCAGGGGTGACGGGCTACCGCCGAAAGCTTCGGGGGTGCGCCGACCCGCAGAGAGATCGCATGCTTCGCGGCTGTGCTAAGTCTAGAGCGTAATCAACTCTTGCGACCTGCGGCAACAGGGTCCCGCTCCGCGTGTTTGAGTCTACCCCGCTCGACCTGCGCCCCGCATACATCTACCGGCAACCGTAGCAGCCGCCAATCTGTTCCCGCGTCGAAGTCTACGGGCAGCTCAGACAGGGCGAGCACGGTGGGTCCGGCCCCACTGACCACTGCCGCCACACCCGCTTCACGCAACCCATCGACCAGGGCATTCGTCTCCGGCATCGACGCCGCGCGATAGTTCTGGTGCAGCCGGTCCGCGGTCGCCGCCAGCAGCAGTTCGGGCTGCGCGGTCAACGCGTGCACCAGCAGCGCCGCACGGCCGGCGTTGAACGCGGCGTCACCGTGCGGCACGGCGGCGGGCAGCGCGGCGCGGGCCGAGGCGGTCAGTCCTCGCTGCGCCGGCACCAACACCGTGGGGCGTACGCCGTCGGCCACCGGCAGCGTCACCGCACGGGCACCGGCCGACTCCGTCCAGGCCACGGTGAAGCCGCCGAGCAGGCAGGGGGCGACATTGTCCGGGTGGCCCTCGATCTCGGCGGCCAGCCGCAACACCGCGTCGTCGTCGAGCCGGCTCCCGCCGTCCGTCACCAGACCCCGGGCCAACAACACCCCGGCGACGATTGCCGCCGACGAGGAGCCGAGCCCTCGCGCCTGCGGGATGCGGTTGACGCACTCCACCGCCAGCCCCGACGGTTGCCCGCCGAGCACGTCGAAGGTCGCCCGCATCGCGCGTACCACCAGGTGCGTGTCGTCGACCGGCAGGTCGCCGGCGCCCTCGCCGGTCACCGTCACCGTCACGCCCTCGGCCGTCACCTCGGCGGCGACGTCGTCGTACAGCGCGAGGGCCAGCCCCAGCGCGTCGAAACCTGGCCCCAGGTTCGCGCTGGTGGCGGGGACCCGGACTCGGACCGGTTCCGCGACGAATGTGGTCGGCACGTCGCCCATGCTAGATGGGTGAGGTGTCGCCGCCCTCCATCGGGCCGGGCCGATCACCGGGTCTCGACGACGGCGGGGGGCGACGTGGCGAGCGAGAGACGCCGCGTCGCGATCCGCCATCCGATCGCGTAGACCAGGGTGACCAGTCCGCAACCGGCCAGTACGACACGTTCGTCGACCACGTCCACCACCAAGGCCACCACCAGTTGGCTGACGGAGATCGCCAGGGTCGCCAGCATCATGTCGGTGGCGAAGACCCGCCCGCGCAACCGATCCGGCACCTCGCCCTGCAACGCGAAGTTCGACATCACCCAGTTACTGCCACCGGCGAAGTGGGCCACGAAGACCAGCACCAGCACCAGCGGAAACCACCCGACCACCGAGGTGCCGAGGTAGGCCAGACCGTAGGCTGACATGGACAGTGCCAGACCGGGCAGCAGCCACGCCCGGTTGGTCAGCACCCGACGCATCATGATGGGGCCGACCAACGCGCCGGCACCGCGTACCGCGAACAACAGTCCCGCGCCGAGCGAGCCGACGCCGTAAACCCCGGCCAGCAGCGGGAAGACGGTCAGCACGCCGTTGCCGAGACCCACCGCCGACTTGACCGTCACCAGCGCCAGCACGCGCGGGCGGTGCCCGATGTACACCAGCGCCTCACGGATGGCCGCCCAGGTCTGCGGCGGTCGCGCACCCTGCTCGCGAGGTGCCTGCAACGGGCGGCGGATCAGCAGGGCCAGGCCCGCGGCGAGCACCAGCCCGACGGCGCCGACCCAGAAGCACACGTACGGACCGGCCGCCGCACTGAGCACGCCACCGAGCGACGCGCCGACGATCGTCATCGTGCCCCAGGCCGACCCGGCCACCGCGTTACCCGCGGCCAGTTCCTCCGGATCGAGCACGTTCGGCAGCGCCGCCTGCGCTGCCGGGGAGTAGAACGCCTTGGCCACCGCGACCACGCCGATGCCGAGCAGCGCCAGCCAGGCGGTGCCGGCGTCACGTACGCCGAGCAGTAGCAGCACACCCACCAGCGCGGCGCCGTTCGAAAGGATCATGATGGTGCGGCGGTCGAACCGGTCGGCGATGGTCCCGGTGTACGGCAGCAGCAACGCCAGGATGCCGGTGTCCACCGCGAGCACCAGGGCACCCCACACGCCACTGCCGGTCAGCTTCGGCAGCAGCACCAGTAGCGGCACCATCACGAACCAGTCGGCACCGAAGACCACCAGCTCGGCCAGGAAGAGATTACGGAAGTTCCGGTTGCGGGTGAGGACCGAGAGGGTGGACGCCACGGAGCGGACCATACCCGCCCGGCGTCGGCTGTTACGTCAGAGCATGGACAACCCCGGAGGGCCCGAGGGCCCTCCGGGGTGCGGCGGTCACCCGTTCGGTGGGAACGGTGAGTTGCGGCTCTTCGGCAGCCGGAGCACCTCGAACTGGTCGGTGTTCTCGATCAGCGCTCCGGCGGGGGCCGCTGGCACGGGCCGGCTCTCCGGCCGCACCGCGTCGGCCGCACCGGCGCCCCCGGCGCCCACCGCCGCCAACGCGGTGGCGTCCGCCCCGGAGACGTCGTCGGCCGCACCGCCACCCGTCTGGCCGTCGACCGGGTCACCGTTGCGGCGGCGTCGCCACGCCCGGACCGACGCCTTGGTGTCCTCCACCATGGCGTACAGCGTCGGCACCAGGATCAGCGTGAGCACGGTCGAGGTGAGCAGGCCACCGATCACCACGATCGCCAGCGGCCGGGAGATGAAGCCACCCTCCCCGGTGAGCCCGAAGGCCATCGGCGTCAACGCGAAGATGGTGGCGATCGCGGTCATCAGGATCGGACGCAGCCGGTGCCGCCCGCCCTCGACCACCGCTTCCCGCACGCCCATCCCCTGGGCGCGGTACTGGTTGACCAGGTCGAGCAGCACGATGGCGTTGGTCACCACGATGCCGACCAGCATGAGCACGCCGATCAGCGCCGGCACGCTCAGCGCGGTACCGGTGACCAGCAGCAGGGCGACCGCTCCGGTGGCCGCGAACGGAATGGAGACCAGCAGGATCAGCGCCTGGATCACGCTGCGGAACGTCGCCATCATGATCAGGAAGACGATCGCGATCGCGGCGAGCACGGCCAGCCCCAGATCGGCGAAGGTCTCGCGCTGCTCGGCGCTGACCCCGCCCAGGGTGACCGTGGCCCCCGGTACGTCGATCGCGTCGAGACGGCTCTGCAACTCCCTGCTGATCGCGCCCAGGTCGGAGCCGGTGACCGTGCCGGTCACCGAGACGCTGCGCTCACCGTCGATCCGCCGTACCTGCTGCGGGCCGGTGGTCTCGGTGACCTCGGCGATGTCGTCCAGCGTGACCGCGCCGACCGGCAGCGCCCGAAGCTCCGCAATGGACACCGGCGGCGTCGCCGACAGGCGCAGCACCACGTCCCGGGCGGCGCCGTCGACGGTCACCTGGCCCAGCGGCGTACCCCGGAACGCCTGCGACACCAGTTGCCCGACGGCGGCTTCGGTGAGCCCGGCCCGGCTCGCCGCCACCCGATCGACCGTCACGTCAACGCGCGGCACCCGCTCGGCCAGGGTGGTCGAGACGTCCTCGACGCCGTCGATGCCGGTCAGCGCCGACTCGGCCTGCTGGGCGGCAGCAGCCAACGCCTCGGGGTCGGCGGCCCGGACGATGACCGCCAACTCGTTGGCCGACGCCCCGCCCTGACCCGCCGGGAAGGTGATCTCACCGGCTGCCGACCCGAGCGCCGCGAACCGCTCCCGCAGCACGCCGCGCATCTCCTTGGCGTCGGTCTCCCCGTCGAGGCGCAACGAGTAGTTGGCCACGTTGTTGCCGGCGCTGCCGGCCCACGGCGTGTCCCCGCCACCGGCGGTCACCTGGTACGACTCGACGCCCGGCGTGCTCGCCAGCACCGCCTCGACCCGCCGGGCCGCCGCGTCGGTGCCGGCCAGCCCGGTGCCCACCGGCAGTTCCTGCCGGATGTTGAGGGTGTCCTGCCCGGAGTCGTCGAGGAAGTTCGTCTCCAGTTGCCGGGCCAGCCCGAAGGTGCCGAACAGCACCAGCAACCCCATCGCCAGGGTGGCCCACCGGTAGGCACGACGGCCGGTGGCGAACCGGATGACCGGCAGGTACGCCCGCTGCAACGGGCTGCGCAGCTCACGCTCCTCGGCCGCCTGACGGACCGCCGCCCCGTCGGCCGCACCGCTGACCGGCTTGAGGAACCAGTACGCGAGCACCGGGATCACCGTCAGCGACACCAGCAGCGAGGCGAGCAGCGCCACGGTGACGGTGATCGCGAAGGGGGCGAAGAGTTGGCCGACGAAGCCACCGACCAGTGCGATCGGGGCGAAGACGGCCACCGTGGTCAACGTCGACGCGGTGACCGCACCGGCCACCTCGCGTACCGCCGTGAGAATCGCCTGCTGCTTCGGCTCGCCGTAGGTCAGGTGCCGCTTGATGTTCTCCAGCACCACGATCGAGTCGTCCACCACCCGGCCGACCGCGACCGTCAGCGCACCGAGGGTGAGCAGGTTGAGCGAGTAGTCACCGACCCAGAGGGCGATCAACGCGACCACCACCGACAGCGGGATGGAGACCGCGGTGACCACTGTGGAGCGTACCGAGAGCAGGAACACCAGGATCACCACCACGGCCATGATCAGACCCAGCAGACCCTCGGTGCTCAGCGTCTTGATCGACTTCTCCACGAAGGGCGCCTGGTCGAGCACGACGGTCAGCTCGGCTCCGGTTTCGGACCGCAGGTCGTCGAGCCGGTCGGCGACCGCGTGCGAGATCTCCACCGCATTGCCGTCCGGGTCGGCGGTGACCGCGATGCCGAGACTGTCCCGGCCGTTGGTACGGGTGATCGCGGTGGCCGGGGCGAGCTGCTCCTCGACCGTGGCGACGTCGCCGAGGCGGACCGGACCAGCCTTCTTGACCGGCGGGGCGACGACCACGTCGCGCAGCTCGTCCAGGCTGGTCAGTGGGGCGCCGACCTGCACCGGCAGGGTGCGCTCGCCGTCCAGGACCGCGCCGGCCGGCACCGCCACGCCGTTGGCCTGCAAGGCGGTGCCGATCGCGGTCGGCTGCACCTTCGCCTTCGCCAGCTTGGCCGGATCCGGTGTGATCACCACCAGTTCGTCCCGGACGCCGGTCAGCTCGACACTGCGGACGCCGTCGATCGCCGCCAGCTCCGGCACCACGGTGTCGCGCAGCTTGCCGGCGAGGGTCCGCTCGTCGTCACCGCCGGACGCGGCCAGCACCACCGCGGGCAGGTCGTCGGTGCTGCCCGCGATCACCTGCGGGTCCACGCCATCCGGCAGCCTGGTCCGGTTGATCGCGGTCTGCATCCGGTTGACCATGTCGTCGAGTTCGGTGCCGAACTCGTACTGCACCACGATGGTGGTCAGGCCCTCGCGGGAGGTCGAGACGACCGAGTCGAGGCCGGGCAGGCCGCGCAGGCTGTTCTCGATCGGCTCGGCGACCTCGGACTCGACGACCTCCGGCGCGGCACCGGGATACTGCGCCACGATGAACGCGGCCGGGAACTCCAACGACGGTAGGAGTTGCTGCTTCAGCGACGGCACGGCGTACACACCGAACGCCGTGGTCACCACCGCGATGAGGGCTACCAGCCCTCGGTTGGCGAGGCTGAATCTGGCGAGCAGCGACATCGCGTGACTCACTCCTGGGGGAGACGTTCGAGGGGTACGAGCAGTGTGCCCGACCCGGTCGCCGTGCCGGCCTCCGGGGCGGCCGGGGTGCCGGAGGTGCCGATCCGCAGGGACGCCACCAGGTCGCGGTACAGCTCGTCGGTGCCGAGCAGGGTGGCGTGGTCACCGACGGCTCGGATCCGGCCACCCTCCATCACGACGATCTGGTCGGCATCGAGCACGGTGGAGAGCCGGTGCGCGATGGTCACCACCGCGCCCTCCGTGGCCCGCTGCCGCACACATCGACCGACCGCCGCCTCGGTCAGGCCGTCGACCTGGGAGGTGGCCTCGTCGAGCAGCAGCACGTCGGGAGTACGCAGCACCGCCCGGGCCAACGCGATGCGCTGCCGCTCACCGCCGGAGACGGTGGTGGCGCCCAGCGGCGTCTCCAGCCCAAGGTCGAGCGAGCTGACCTTGTCGGAGAGGTCGACCGCGCGCAGCGCCGCCCAGAGTTCCTCGTCGCTGGCCTCCGGGTGGGTGAAACGCAGGTTGTCCCCGATGGTGCCCGGCACCACCGGCGCCTCCTGCTCGACGTAGGCCAGCCGGCCACGGATCTCGGCGGGCGTGTGCTCCGGGTAGGGCCGACCAAACAGCAGCAACCGGCCCTGCTCCGGTTCGAGGAAGCGCAGCAGCAGGGAGAACAGCGTGGTCTTGCCGGCGCCGGAGGGCCCGACGATCGCGGTGTGGCCACGACGGGGGATCTCCAGGTCGATGCCGCGTACGGCGGGTGCCGCCCCCGGTGCGTACCGTGCGGTGACGCCCTGGAAGCTCAGCACGACATCGCGGGATTCCGGTCCGACCGGTCCGACGGATACGGATGCCGGTTGCCCGGCCGGCCGGGAATCCGGCTCGACCGACATGGCCTCGATCTCCCGCAGGCGGCCGGCTGCCGCGATGCCGGCCTGCATGGCGGTCATGTGCTGGGTCAGCTCGCTGATCGGCCCCATCAGTTGGAAGGCGTAGAGCAGGAAGGCGATCAGCGTGGACACCTCGATCAGGCCACGCTCGGCCCGCACCGCCCCGAATCCGAGGATGACGATCACGGCGAGCTGGATGCCGGTCCAGGAGATGGTCCAGACGGTCGCCGCTCGACGGGCGGCGTTGATGCCGTGCCGGGCCGACTCCTCGGCGTGCCTGGTGATCAGGTGCGCCTGACGCTGCTCGGCGCGGCTGGCCTTGACCGTACGGATCGCGCGCAGCGAACCCTCCAGCAGCCCGCCGAGGCGGCCCACCGACTCCTGGGCCGCCTCCTGCGCCCGCCCGATCGACGGCAGCAGCAGACCCATCAGCACCGCGACGACGACGACCGCGACCAGGGTGGTACCGAGCAGTACCACGTCGAGCGTGCCCATCAGCACGAGCGTCCCGACCAGCGCCACCGCGCCGTTGATCAGTCCGACGAGGCTGCCGGACGCCTCGTGCAGCAGCGCCGGGTCGGAGGTCGCCCGGGTGACCAGTTCACCGCCGGGGCGGCGGGTCAGCTGGTCGATCCGGGCGGCGAAGTAGCGGCGGATGACGCTGGACCGGGCATCGAGCACCACCCGCTCGGCGAGGCTTCCCATCAGCACCCACTGCCACAGTGAGATGGCGGCGCCGACGACGACGAGGGCGAGCAGCACGGTCACCGGCCGGGACAGCGAGTCACCGGCACCGAGGGTGTCCAACACCCACTTGGTCACCAGCGGGGTGGCCAATCCGGCGGCGTTGGCCACTAGGCCGAGCAGCAGGCCGAGCAGCATGGTCGGCCAGTGCGGCCGGAGGTAGCCGAGCAGGAGGCTGGTCCGGCCCGGGTGCGCGATCGGCTGAGGGTCGACAGATTCGACGGCGGCGGTCTCAGTCACCCCGTTATGGAACACGAATGTTCCAGTTCGGGCAAGCTAAATGCCGAAACCACACATTGCTATCCTCTGCCTGTGGCGACCACCGAGGAAACCGGCAGCCGGGCGCGGACCCGGCAGGCGATCCTGCAGGCCGCAATCGAGGTACTGAGCCGCAATCCCGCAGCCAGCCTGGGCGAGATCGCCACCGCCGCGCAGGTCGGCCGGACCACCCTGCACCGCTACTTCGCCGAGCGATCGGACCTGCTGGCCGGCGTGGTCGAGGAGGGCATCACCCGGCTCAACTTGGCGACCGCCCGCGCCCGGCTGGCGGAGGGCACCGGCGCGGAGGCCCTGCACCGGCTCTGCGCCGAATACTTCGACCTGGGTGACCTGCTCTCACTGGTCTTCGCCGAGCCGCAACTGATCACCGACCCGGCCTGGGCCACAGGTGTCTGTGACGACGACTTCCACGCCCTGGTGGCTCGGGGACACGCCGACGGCAGCATCGACCCGGCGCTGCCCGCCACCTGGGTGCAGTCCGTGCTCTGGGCGCAGCTCTATGCGGGCTGGAGCTACCTGCTCGAGCACGAGGTCTCCCGCCATGAGGTGCTCGGTCTGGTCACCCGGACCGTCGCCGGCGCAGTGGCTCCCCGCCCCTGACCCGCAGCACGGGCCAGGTCGCGGGAGCTCAGGCGAGGTCGAGGGAGCGGGCGGCGACGAGCGGGTCGTTGGCGATGGTGACGGGGGCGGGGGCGGTGGAGATGGCCCACTCGGGGTCCTTCAGGCCGTGCCCGGTGACCGTGCAGACCACGGTGGACCCGGCCGGCACCTTACCGGCGGCGGCCTGCTGGAGCAGACCGGCGACACTGGCCGCGCTGCCCAGTTCCACGAAGACACCAATCTCCCGGGCCAGCAGCCGGTACGCCGCCAGGATCTCCCGGTCGGTGACCGCCTCGATCAGGCCGCCGGAGGCGTCCCGCGCGTCCAGGGCCTTCGTCCAACTCGCCGGGTTGCCGATCCGGATGGCGGTGGCGATGGTAGACGGTTCGGCCACCACCTTCCCGGTCACGATCGGTGCCGCGCCGGCCGCCTGGAAGCCGTACATCTTCGGTCGGCGGGTGGCGTTGCCCGCGTCCCGGTCCTCCGTGTAGCCCATCCAGTACGCCGAGATGTTGCCGGCGTTCCCGACCGGCAGGCAGTGGATGTCGGGCGCGTCACCGAGCGCCTCGACGATCTCGAAGGCGGCCGTCTTCTGACCGTGCAGCCGGTCGATGTTGACCGAGTTCACCAGGGCCACCGGATAGTCCTGGGCGAGCTTGGCGGCCAGCGCCAGGCAGTCGTCGAAGTTGCCGTTGACCTGGAGCAGCTTGGCGCCGTGCACGAGCGCCTGAGCCAGCTTGCCCAGCGCGATCTTGCCCTGCGGAACGAGGACCGCGCAGGTCATCCCGGCCCGGGCCGCGTACGCGGCGGCGGAGGCGCTGGTGTTGCCGGTGGAGGCGCAGATGATGGCCTTGTTGCCGTGTTCGACCGCCTTGGAGACGGCCATCGTCATGCCCCGGTCCTTGAACGAGCCGGTGGGGTTGGCACCCTCCACCTTCAGGTAGACGTCACAGCCGAGTCGGGCGGAGAGCACCGGCGCGGGCAACAACGGGGTGTTCCCCTCGTGCAGGGTGACCACCGGCGTGGCCTCGGTGACCGGCAACCGGTCCCGGTAGGCGTCGATCAGGCCGCGCCACATCTTGCTCTCCTCGCCTCTGTGCTTGATCCGGCCGCTCACAGCCCGCCCTCGACCCGTAGCACGCTCGCCACCGACCGGACGATGTCCAGGCCGCGCAGTTCCTCGACGGTCGCCGCGAGCGCCGCGTCCGGCGCGGTGTGGGTCACGATGACCAGCACCGCGTCGCCGGCCGCACCGGCGGCACCGGCGGCCGGCCCCTGACGCACGGTGGCGATCGAGACGTCGTGGCGGGCGAACACCCCGGCCACCGACTCCAGCACACCCGGCCGGTCGGCGACGTCGAGGCTGATGTGATAGCGGGTGACCGCCTCCCCCATCGGTCGCACCGGCAGGTCGGCGTACGCGGACTCACTGGCCGAGCGGACCCCGGCGAGCCGGTTGCGGGCCACCGCCACCACATCGCCGAGCACCGCGCTGGCGGTCGGCGCCCCACCGGCACCCCGCCCGTAGAACATCAGCTGCCCCGCCGCCTCCGCCTCCACGAAAACGGCGTTGAACGCGTCGCCCACGCTGGCCAGGGGGTGGGTCACCGGGATCATCGCCGGGTGCACCCGGACGCTGACCGCTTCCCGCCCCTGCCCGTCGGCTCCGCGTGCCGCGATGCAGAGCAGCTTGATCGTGCAGCCCATCGCCTTGGCGCTGGCCACGTCCGCGGCGGTCACCTCGGTGATGCCCTCGCGGTGCACGTCGGCGGCGGAGACCCGGCTGTGGAAGGCGAGCGAGGCGAGGATGGCCGCCTTGGCCGCCGCATCGAAGCCCTCCACGTCGGCCGTCGGGTCGGCCTCGGCGTAGCCGAGTTCGGTCGCCTCCTCCAGCGCCTCGGCGAAGCCCGCCCCGGTGGCGTGCATCGCGGAGAGGATGAAGTTGGTGGTGCCGTTGACGATGCCGGTGACCCGGGTGATGCGGTCGCCGTGCAGCGACTCGCGCAGCGGGCGCAGCAGCGGGATGGCCCCGGCCACGGACGCCTCGTAGTAGAGGTCACCGCCGCCCTCCGCCGCCGCGTCGTGCAGGGTGCCGCCGTCCTCGGCGAGCAACGCCTTGTTGGCGGTGACCACGCTCTTGCCGGCCCGCAACGCCTCCACCAGCCAGCCGCGCGCCGGCTCGATGCCGCCGACCACCTCGACCACCACGTCGACGTCGTCCCGCTTGATCAGCCCGAGCGCGTCGGTGGTGAACAGGGCCGGATCGACCGGCAGGTCGCCGCGGTCACGCCCGATCCGGCGGACGGCGATACCAGCGATCTCCAGCGGAGCACCGACGCGGGCGGCGAGGTCCGCCGACTGCTCGTGCAGCAGCCGGACCACCTCGGCACCGACGGTGCCACAGCCGAGCAGGGCGAGGCGTACAGGTGACGTCATCCCACATCCAAAGCGAGCAGGTCCTCTTCGGTCTCCGGTCGAACGATCAGCCGGGCCCGGCCGTTACGAACCGCGACCACACCGGGGCGCGGCACATGGTTGTAATTGCTGGCCATGCTGCGGCAGTACGCCCCCGTGCCGGGCACGGCTACAAGATCTCCGGGCTGCACGTCGGCGGGCAGGAATTCATCCTTCACCACGATGTCCCCGGACTCACAATGCTTTCCCACCACGCGGGCGAGCATCGGTCCGGCGGCACTCGCCCGGGAGGCCAGGGTCGCCGAGTACGACGCGTCGTACAAGGCCGTCCTGATGTTGTCACTCATCCCGCCGTCGACGCTGACGTACGTGCGAATGCCATCGACGTCCTTGACCGTACCCACCTCGTAGAGAGTGAACACAGCCGGGCCGACGATCGCCCGGCCGGGCTCGATGGACAGGCGCGGAACCGCCAGCCGCTCCGCCGCGCACTCGAACTCCACGATCTTGCGCAGCCGGTCCGCCAGGTCCTGGGGGGCTGCGGGGTCGTCCTGCGAGGTGTACGCGATACCGAACCCGCCGCCGAGGTCCAGCTCGGGCAGTTCCACGCCGCGCGCGTCGCGGATCTGGGCCCCGAGGGTGAGCACCCGTCGGGCGGAGACCTCGAACCCGCTGGTGTCGAAGATCTGCGAACCGATGTGCGAGTGCAGGCCGCGCAGCTCCAGGACGTCGTCGTCGAGCACGCGCAGCGCGGCCGTCAGGGCCGCGCCACCGGCGAGGGAGAACCCGAACTTCTGGTCCTCGTGGGCGGTGGCGATGAACTCGTGGGTGTGCGCCTCCACGCCCACGGTGACCCGGATCAGCACCCCGGGCCGGACCCCCCGCTCACGGGCCAGCGCGGTGAGTCGATCGAGTTCGGTGAAGGAGTCGACGATGATCCGCCCCACTCCGGCGTCCAACGCACGGCTCAGCTCGGCCACCGACTTGTTGTTGCCGTGGAAGCCGATGCGTTCCGGCGGCATTCCGGCGGCCAGCGCCACGGCCAGTTCGCCGCCGCTGCACACGTCGAGGAACAGGCCCTCCTCGGCGATCATGCGTACCACCGCGCGGCAGAGGAACGCCTTGCCCGCGTAGTACACGTCGTCGGTGGCGAAGGCGTCCCGGAAGGCCCGGCAGCGTGCGCGCAGGTCGTCCTCGTCGAGGACGTACAGCGGCGTGCCGAACTCGGCGGCGATGTCCGCCACGCCCAGACCGGCGACGGTGAGCGCGCCGTCCGCGCCGCGCCTCACGTTACCCGGCCACAGCTGCGGCACCAGGGCGTTGACGTCGGTCGGGGTACGCAGCCAGGCCGGCCCCCGGCTGCCGATGTCGCCGTGCAACGCGCCCGCTTCGTGAGCCCGCATCAGTGCCTCCCTGGATTCGCGTTTGCGGGGCTCGCCAGCTCACTCCTCGCGCTCACGGCTACATCCGCTCCGGCGCCGAGACGCCGAGCAGGCGCAACCCGTTGGCGATGACCACCCGGGTGGCGTCGTTGAGCCAGAGCCGGGCCCGGTGCAGGTCGGTGATCGGCTCGTCGCCCCGGGGCAGGATCCGGCAGTTGTCGTAGAACCGGTGGTAGGCACCGGCCAGGTCCTCCAGGAAGCGGGCGACCCGGTGCGGCTCCCGCAGCTCGGCGGCGGCGGCCACCACGGCGGGGAACTCGGCGAGCGCCTTGAGCAGCTCGTTCTCCTTCTCGTGGTCGAGCAGTTCGGGCCGGAACGACGCCGCGTCACCCCGGACCAGGCCGACCTCGGCGGCGTTGCGGCCGACGCTGGCCGTACGGGCCGCCACGTACTGCACGTAGTAGACGGGGTTGTCCCGGGTGGCCCGGGTCCACAACTCGATGTCGATGTCGATCGGCGAGTCGCTGGAGTACCGGGCCAGGGCGTAGCGGGCCGCGTCCACCCCGATCGCGTCGACCAAGTCCTCCAGGGTCACCACGGTGCCGGCCCGCTTGCTCATCCGCACCGGCGCGCCGTCGCGGACCAGGTTCACCAGTTGGCCGATGAGGATCTCCAGCGTGCGGTCCGGGTCGTCACCGAAGCAGGCCGCCATCGCCTTCATCCGGCCGACGTAGCCGTGGTGATCCGCCCCCAGCATGATCACGATGCGGTCGAAGCCGCGTTCCCGCTTGTCCAGGTAGTAGGCGCAGTCGGCGGCGAAGTAGGTCCACTCGCCGTTGGACTTGCGCAGCACGCGGTCCTTGTCGTCGCCGAAGTCCGTGGTCCGCAGCCAGGTGGCGCCCTCGGACTCGAAGATGTGGCCCTGCTCGCGCAGCCGGGTCAGGGCGTGGTCCAGTTCGTTGCGGTCGTGCAGGTCCTTCTCGTTGAAGTAGGTGTCGAACTCGACCCCGAACTCCCGCAACGAGGTCTTGATCTCGGTGAACATCAACGCGACGCCCTCGACCCGGAACACCTCCTGGGCGGCGGCGTCGTCCAGGGTCAGCACGTCCGGCCGGCGGGCCTTGACCTGCTCGGCGATCTCGGCGATGTACGCCCCGCCGTAGCCGTCCTCCGGCGGCGCCTCGTGGCGGGCGGCGGCGAGCAGCGAACGGGCGAAGCGGTCGATCTGCGAGCCGGCGTCGTTGAAGTAGTACTCGGTGCCGACCTCGGCGCCGGTCGCGCGCAGCAGACGGCTCAACGCGTCACCGACCGCGGCCCAGCGGACGCCACCGATGTGCACCGGTCCGGTCGGGTTGGCCGAGACGAACTCCAGGTTGATCTTCAGACCGGCGAGCCGGTCGCTGCGGCCGTACTCCGCACCGGCCTCGACGATCGAGCGGGCGAGCTGCCCGGCCGCCGCCGCGTCGAGCCGGATGTTGAGGAAGCCCGGACCGGCGATCTCGACGGATTTGATTCCCGGGGTGTTGGCCAACTGCGCGGCGAGCGCGGCGGCCAGCTCCCGTGGTGGCAGGCCGACCTTCTTGCTGAGCTGAAGGGCCAGCGTGGCAGCGTAGTCGCCGTGCTCCGGGTTGCGCGGGCGCTCGACCGTGGTGTGCTCCGGCAGGGCGGACCGGTCCAGCTCTCGGTCGGCGAAGACGGCGTGAGCGGCGGCTAGGACGGCGGCGGCGAGTTCTGCAGGAGTCACCGATCCATGTTATCGGGGGTAGACTCGGTCCCCGCGGCGGCGACCCAGCATCCGAACCCAGCCCGCCAGACCCCCTGACCGACCGACCTGACGAGGCACGATGAGTATCAGCACACCGGGCGGCCCGGAGCGCCGCCCGACCGTGGTCAGCACCGGCAAGAAGCCGGCGGCGGGACGGCCGGCCGCCGGCGCCAAGGCGACCGGAGCCAAGGCTGGCCCCAACAAGTCCGGATCGGCCCAGCGCGCGGGGGGCGGCAAGGGGCCGCGTAAGCCGATCACTCCAGTCAAGGTCAGCCAGGGCCGGTCGTGGGGGCCGATCGCGCTCTTCGTCGCCGTCGGCGTGCTCGCCACGTCGATCATCGGGTTCGGCGCGTGGGCGACCTTCAAGGGCAGCCAGTCCTGGCAGGACAAGGCGGCCGGCATCGACGGCATCGTCAACTACCGCAAGACCGACCCGGAGAGCCTCAACTACGAGTCGCACCAGGCCGGCAAGATCGAATACAAGTACAGCCCGCCGGTCGGTGGCGCGCACAACAACGCCTGGCAGCGGTGCCTCGGTGACGTCTACGACGCGCCGATCGCGTCCGAGCACGCGGTGCACAGCCTGGAGCACGGCGCGGTCTGGCTCACCTACCGCCCCGACCTGCCCGCCGCGGACGTCGAGAAGCTGGCCAGCGTGATCCGGGGCAACGACTTCATGCTGATGAGCCCGTACGAGGGCCTGGACGCCGCCGTGTCGATCCAGGCGTGGGGTTACCAGCTCAAGGTCGACAGCGCCGACGACCCCCGGATCAAGGAGTTCGCCACCACGCTGGCGCAGAACGCCTCGATCGAGCCGGGCGTGCCCTGCTCCTCCGGCAACTACACCACCGGCACCGGCACCGAGCCGCGCGAGTTGGCTCCCCCGACGGGCGGCTGACATGCCGACCGCGACCCAGGAGGCGCCTCCGGCGGAGCGCAACGGCACGGACCTCCACCGGTCGCCTCGGCTACTGCGCTACCTGACCCTGGTCATGGCGGCGGTGCTGCTACTCGGTGTCGGCTGGACGGCTGCGACGCTGACCGCGAACCGGACGCCCGGTGACGAGTCGGCCGAGGCCGGCTTCGCCCGGGACATGTCCCGCCACCATGCCCAGGCGGTGGAGATGGCGATGATCGCGTACGCGAAGGGCCAGGATCCGGCGATCCGGCAGTTGGGCTACGACATGGCCCTGACCCAGCAGGCGCAGATCGGTCACATGCAGCGCTGGTTGCAGGAGTGGGATCTGCTGCCCACCGGTACGCGACCGGCGATGGAGTGGATGCCCGACGCCGTGCCGGTGGGGCCGGACGGACTCATGCCCGGCATGGCGACCCGCGAAGAGATCACCCAACTGCACGAGGCCCAGGGTGCGGCGGTCGACCAGCTGTTCGTGAAGCTGATGATCAAGCACCATCTCGGTGGAGTCCACATGGCCGACGGCCTGTTGAAGGTCTCCGACCGGGCCGAGGTGGTGCGGATGGCCGAGGCGATGAAGCAGACGCAGCAAAAGGAGATCAACGAGCTGCGGCGGATGGGGCTCGCCGACGGTTGATCCGCCCCGTACCCGGACTCCTCGCCGCCCCGCTCGAACTCACGAGCGGGGCGGCGTTGTCCTGGTCCGCCCCCACACCACCGGAATCGCCCCTCCGCCCCACCTTGGTGCCATACGACCGATTTTCCCTCTAGGGGTTACTTGGAGCGAAGTGCACTCGTTGTCCGGGACGTGGGGGTTGCACTCAGAGACGCGCGGCGTTCGGTCACCAGCTGGTGCCGACGCCACACCATCGGCGGTGACGGAGCGGTGGCAGCCGTCCGTCGCGGACAGCGGCAGGGTGAGCCGGGAACACTCAGCCGCGTACAGGAGCTGGAGCTGATCGACGCCCTCCGGGGCGTCCACCCCGACGCGTACGGCCTGGACGAGGAGCTGTGGACCCGACAGAGCCTGCACGCGCTCATCCAGCAACGCTTCGACCTGACGCTGGACGTGGGAGTCGTCGGGGCGTACCTGCGGGCCTGGGGGTTGGGTCCCCGGGAGCCCCGCGAACGCGCCTGCGGGCTCTGCGTCGGCGCGGTCGAACGGTGGGTACGCAGCGAGTACCCGGCGATCACCCGAGCCGCCCAGGAACACCTGGCCGAGGTCTACTGGGTGGGTCGGGTCCGGTTGCGGGGCACCATGCCAGCCGCGGACGTCATCTCGGCGGTCTCCTCACGCGGCCGGGTCCGGTTCATGGTCACCACGCCGTCGGTCGACCCGCCGCTGCCCCGGGAGTTCCTGTACCGGCTCAGCGGCACCGAGCAGCGCACCGTACACCTGATCGTGGACGGCTCCTGGGCCCGCAACGAATGGCCGCGCCGGCTCCCCCGGCGGATCGTGCCGCACCCGCTGCCCAGCTGCGGACGCGCGCTCGCCGCCTGAGCCACACCACCGACACCCGTCGAGCCAGCCGACGGAACCGGCCCGTCACCGACACCGGGCCGGTTCCGCTGAGCCGACACCCGTCCACGACCCACCGATACCGATTCGGCGATCGAGTGGGGGGTTTGCTAGTCTTCTCCAGTCGCTGAGCCCCCGTAGCTCAGGGGATAGAGCACCGCCCTCCGGAGGCGGGGGCGCAGGTTCGAATCCTGCCGGGGGCACAAGCTTTAGCGCCCCATGTCCGCTGAGAAGCGCGGACCTGGGGCGCTTGTCATTTCTGTCTGGGGCCGAGCCCCAGACCCCACGCTCCTTGGCACGGTCCGCGGTTTCGTCCCGCTGCGCGGCTCCTCAGCCTCCGGCGTCCAGACGGCAACCACGGCCCATCCCGCTGCGCGGCTCCGTCAGCCTCCGGCGTCCGGACGCCGTCCGCAGCTCGCGCCGCTGGGCGATCTCCGTCAACCTCCGGCGTCCAGACGCCGTCCGCAGCTCGCGCCG
>NZ_VCJO01000001.1:0-723839 GCF_009712475.1 Micromonospora sp. CP22 | reverse complement strand
GACGCCGTCCGCAGCTCGCGCCGCTGGGCGATCTCCGTCAACCTCCGGCGTCCAGACGCCGTCCGCAGCTCGCGCCGCTGGGCGATCTCCGTCAACCTCCGGCGTCCAGACGCCGTCCGCAGCTCGCGCCGCTGGGCGATCTCCGTCAACCTCCGGCGTCCAGACGCCGTCCGCAGCTCGTGCCACTGGGCGATCTCCGTCAGCCCTGGTTCTGTGAACACGGTCCGTTGGTCCATGCCGAGCCCCGTCCGGTTGTGCGTGCCGGGGCGCGACCTGCGGGGCAGTGTGGGTTTGTCTAGGTAGGGGTTCGGCGGGCGCGGGCTCGGCGGCGGCCCTCGTGCATGGCCTGCACCCTCGGGATCGGGATTGCGCGGCCCTCCTCGATCAGGTCGGCGGGGAGCCGCTGGGGCGCCGGCAGCAGATCGGCCCACAGGTCCCGCTGCGCCACCAGCGCCGGGACCGTCCGGATGGTGAAGTCCGCCGGGGTGACCGACTCCAACTCCGGCCAGGGCACCGGAAAGGAGACCGGCACATCGGGACGCAGCCGAGGGCTGTACACCGAGACGACCGTCGCCCCGCCGGTGCGGGTGGGGTCGACGAAGACCTTGCCGCCCCGGTCCTCGCGGATGAACGCGGTGGTCGCCAGCTTCGGGTCCAGCCGTTCGGCGCGGGCGGCGAGGGCCCGGGTGGCGGCGGCCAACTCCTCGGCGTCGCTGCCCTCGACCGGGACGAAGACGTGCACCCCCTTGGCGCCGCTGGTCTTCACCGCACCCGCCAACCCGGCGTCGGCCAGCGCCTGCCGGACCAGCAGCGCGGCCCGCACCCCGGCACCGAACCCACCGCCCTCCGGCGGATCGAGATCCAGCACCAGGTGGGTCGGGCGGCTCAGGTCGTCGGCCGTGGCCAGGGTGGGGTGGAACTCGACGGCCCGCTGGTTGGCGAACCAGAGCAGGGTACGGCGGTCGTCGCACAACGCGTACGCGATCTCCCGTCGGGACGCCTCCGCCCAGATCGGCACCCGGCGCACCCAGTCCGGGGTGTAGCGCGGCAGGTTCTTCTGCATGAACGGCGGTTGCCCCGGACGCACCCGGACCACCGACAGCGGTCGGCCACGCAGGTACGGGACGAGCCGGTCAGCCACCGCGTCGAGGTAGTCGACCAGATCTCGCTTGCGCACCCCCGACCCGTCGAACAGCGGCTGGTCGAGGTTCGTCAGCGCGACCCCGTCCCGGATCTCGTCAGCCCCGCTCATCCGATCACCATCCTCGGCGTACGGGCAACGGTCAACCGGAACACCCGGTGTCGTTTCGACAGCTCCGGTTGTGGGGAAGACCACTGATCTGACCGATCGGTCAGCCTCTGACCGATCGGTCAGGCATGCTGATTCTCATGGCCCGTCCCACCCCGCAGACGCACGACGAGATCCTCGCGGCAGCGGCGAGACGTTTCGCCGCCACCGGCTACCGGGGCACGTCGTTGCAGGACATCGCCACCGAGGTGGGTTGCTCCAAGGCTGCGGTGCTGTACCACTTCGCCAACAAGGAGGCGATCCTCACCGAGCTGATGGCGCCCGCGATCGAGGCGCTGTGCTCGCTCGACGAACGGATCGCCGAGCAGCACGGGCCGGCCGACGCGCAGCGGGTCGCGGCCGAGGGCTTCGTCGACCTCGCGGTCCGGTTCCGCAACGAGATCGCCTTCCTGCGGGGTGAGTTCCCGGAGCTGCTGCAACAGCCGGTCTTCGCGCACATCCAGCAGATCTCCGAACGGCTCATCGACGCGTTCGCCGGGCACTCCGAGCGGGCCTCCGCCCGGGTCACCGCGCTGGTGCTGCTCGCCGGTATCGCCGAAACCTGCGGCGAGTTCGCCGACCTGACCGACCAGGAGTTGGGCGACGCGCTGCTCGGCCTGCTGCGACGGGCGCTTGAGCCGCCCGTGCACTGAACCAGTTCCACCAATTCACGATTGAGGGAAGGACCTCATGGCGACCCTGCTCTACCGGCTTGGCCGGGGCTCGATGCGGCGGCGGCGACTCGTCGCCGCGATCTGGCTCGTCGTACTCGTCGGGCTCGGCCTGGCAGCGGCGACCCTGCGCGGCCCGACGGCCAGCAACTTCAGCATGCCCGGTACGGAGTCGCAACGCGCGCTCGACCTGCTCGACGAGCAGTTCCCGGCGGCGGCCGGCGCCACCGGCACCGTCGCGGTCAAGGCACCCGCCCCGGGCCAGCTCGGCACCCCCGAGGGCCAGGCGGTGATCCAGTCGATCACCCAGGAGGCCACCACGGTCCCCGGGGTGCTCGCCGCCGTCGACCCGTTCCAGGTCGGCTCGGTCTCCCCCGACGGTCAGTACGCGCTCATCCAGGTGCAGTTCTCCGGCGGCGCCGACCAGGTCACCGACGAGCAGCGGGAGGCGTACGAGCGGCTGGGTGCCGACGCGACGGCCCAGGGCTGGCAGGTGGCGCCCGGTGGTGAGGTGCTCAACTCCGAGCCCGAGGTCGGCTCCACCGAGGCGATCGGCGTCGCGGTGGCCCTCATCGTCCTGGTGGTCACCTTCGGCTCGCTGGTGGCCGCGGGCATGACCATGCTCAACGCGCTGATCGGCGTCGGCGTCGGCATGGCCGGCCTCTTCGCGCTCAGCGGCGCGATCGAGCTGACCAGCACCGCGCCCATCCTCGCGTTGATGCTCGGCCTGGCCGTCGGTATCGACTACTCGCTCTTCATCACCTCGCGGTACCGACAGAACCTGCTCGAAGGCATACCGGCGGACGAGGCGATCGGGCGGGCGGTCGGCACCGCCGGCTCGGCGGTGACCTTCGCCGGTGCCACGGTCGTCATCGCCCTGGCCGGTCTCGCCGTGGTGAACATCCCGTTCCTGACCGTGATGGGCCTGGCCGCCGCCGGCACCGTGACCGTCGCGGTACTGGTGGCGATCACCCTCCAGCCGGCCCTGCTCGGCTTCGCCGGTCGCCGGGTGTTGCCTCGCCGACTGCGCTCGTCGGTGCCGGTGGTGCTCTCCGCCGACGCCGCCACCTACGCCGCCACCTACGCCGCCACCGCCGACGGCGATGGCGACGAGACCGGCCCGGGCGAGCCGTCGAAGCCCGCCACCACGGCCGGTGAGGACAAGTCGACGTTCGGCTTCCGCTGGGCCCGGCTGACCACCCGGTTCCGGATCCCGGTGATCCTCGTCGGACTGCTCGGCCTGGGGCTGCTCGCGCTGCCGTCGTCGGACATGCGGCTGGCCCTGCCCGACGCCGGTACCGCTCCGGTGGGGTCCGCTGCCCGGGTCTCCAACGACCTGATCACCGAGGGCTTCGGGCCGGGCTTCACCGGCCGTCTCGCGGTGGTGGTCGCCGGTGACGACGCCGCCGCCACCTCGGCAGCCGTTCCGCAGGTCACCGCCCTGGTCCAGGGCACCGACAACGTGCTCGCCGTGGCCCCGCCGCAACTGAGCCCGGACGGTCGGACGGCACTGCTCGGAGTGATCCCGCAGACCGGCCCGACCGATCCGGCCACCGAGACGATGGTGCACGACATCCGTACCGCCGTCGGCGACATCCAGGGCGCGGACGTGCTGCTCACCGGTGTCACTGCGATCGGCATCGACATCTCGGAGAAGCTCTCCGACGCGTTGCCGATCTACCTGGCGCTGGTGGTCGGCCTGTCGATCCTGCTGCTGATGCTGGTGTTCCGTTCGGTGCTGGTGCCGGTCAAGGCGGCGCTGGGCTTCCTGCTCACCGTCGCCGCCACGTTCGGCATCACGGTCGCGGTCTTCCAGCAGGGTCACCTCGCCGACCTGGTCGGCCTGGACACCCCTGGTCCGCTGATCAGCTTCCTACCGATCCTGCTGATCGGCATTCTGTTCGGCCTGGCCATGGACTACGAGGTGTTCCTGGTCTCCCGGATGCGGGAGGACTTCGTCCACGGTGACACCGCCCAGCAGGCCACCATCAACGGCATGGGGCACGGAGCCCGGGTGGTGACGGCCGCGGCCCTGATCATGACCTCGGTCTTCGGCGGCTTCGTCTTCCTGGAAGACCCGGTGATCAAGTCGATGGGCTTCGCGCTCGCGATCGGCGTGGCGATCGACGCCTTCGTGGTCCGCATGACCATCGTCCCGGCGGTGATGTCGCTGCTCGGGAAGGTGGCCTGGTGGCTGCCGCGCTGGCTGGACCGGGCACTGCCGAACGTCGACATCGAGGGCGAGAAGCTGCGCGCCAAGCTCGACGACAAGGTCGAGATCGGCGCCTGACCTCGTGCGTGACGGCCCCCACCGACCTTCGGTGGGGGCCGTCGCCGTGCTCAGACACCGGCCGGGTAGGTCTCCATCTCGCCCGGGGTGGGCCGGGCGGGCAACGGATGCAACGCGGTGCTCTCGTCGCACCAGATGAAGGCGTCGTAGCGCTCCCCCAGCCGGGTCGGCACGTAGTTGCCCCACGCCTCGAGCGACGGGTCGTACACCACCCCGATCGCCCGGTGGTCGCGCGGATCGGTGACCCAGCCCGGCTGGTCCGGCCCGCCGAAGACGAGCACCGCCCGCTCCGGCAGCAACTCGTGCAGCCGGTGCTCCAGCGAACCGCGCCGGGCCGGCGGCACCACCATCACCTCCGCCGGCGACCCCCAGCGGGGCGCGGCGATCACCGTGCCGCGAAAGCTGCCGAAGCCGACCAACACGACCCGGTCGGCGCCGTGGCGTTCCCGGGCCAGCTGGCCGATGTTCACCATCCCGTCGGCGGCCATGTCGGTCGCCCGCGCGTCGCCGACATGCGTGTTGTGCGCCCACACCACCCCCCGGGCACCCGGCCCGTAGTGGTCGAGCAGCCGATCCAGGGTGTCCGCCATGTGGGTGTCCCGGACGTTCCACGAGCCGGGTCCACCGGCGACCATCTCCCGGTAGTAGCGCTCCGCACCGGCCACCACCTCCGCGTTCTGCCAGGCCGAGAAGGCGTCCGAGCCGTCGGCGATGGCGTGTTCGCGGGTACGCGCCAGCAGCCGGATCACCTCCTGCTCACAGCGGGCGGAGACGAATCGGCTCGCCGCGCCGTACTCCTCGACCCGCTTGCCGTACGGCTCGAAGCACCGGTACGCGTCCTGGACCACCTCCAGCGAGGCCGGCTCCTCCTCGCCGAGATAGTCGAAGATCGCCTGCATCGACTCCCAGAGGCTGTAGACGTCGAGGCCGTGGAAGCCGACCCGGGCCGCCTCCGCCCGCTCCATGTTCCAGGCCCGTAGCCACCGGCAGAAGCGGGCCACCTCGGCGTTGGCCCACATCCACGTCGGCCACCGCTCGAAGGCCTCCAGCGCGATCTGCGGCTCGGCGACCGCACCGGGTGCGCCGGTCACCGACCGGTGCACCCGGTCGCAGTCCGGCCAGTCACCCTCCACCGCCACGAAGGAGAAGCCGCACTCGGCGATCAGCCGCCGGGTCAACTGCTCCCGGATGCGGTAGTAGTCGTAGCTGCCGTGCGTCGCCTCCCCGATCATCACCACCTGGGCGTCCCGGACGCGCTCCAGCAACGGATCGAGGTCGCTCGGCGCGCCGAGCCGCTGTACCAGCATGCCAGCGGCTACCCGGCACCCCGACGGGCAAACGCCGGGGCCCGCCGGTGGTGTGCCGGGGCGGCTGCGCGGGTACGTCGCAGACCATGACCGACAGCGGCGCGGCCCTGCAGGAGTACCTCGCCGGGCTGGACTATCCCGTCTCCCGCGAGGACCTGATCCGTTGGTGCCAGGAGAACGGCGCGAGCACCGAGCAGTTGCAGGCCGTACGGGCCCTGCCGATGGAGCAGATCAGCTCCCCCGACGAGTTGACCGAGGTGCTGCGTACGTTCACCTGAGCATCAGCGGGCGTGCAACAGGCGGTACAGCACCAACCACTGCTCCGGCCAGACCTGCCCGACCGGGGTGTCCGGGGCGAGCCGACCGGCCCGCACCGCCGCCGCCAGCCGGGCCCGTGGATACTCGCGGGCCAGCGAGGCCGCGAGCGAGCCGCCGACCCCGCCGAAGCCCAGCTCGACCATCCGCCGGTACGCCGGCAGCGCCCGAGGCGGCAGCAACGGCTGCGCCCGACGCTCGATGCGCAGGATGCCGGCGTCGACCCGGGGCACCGGCCGAAATGCCGTACGCGGCACCCGCCCGGCCAACCGCCAGTCGAACTCCGGCCAGGTCAGCACCGTCAACCGGGTCCACCGACCGTAGTCACCGGCCCGCCGCCGGGCGTACTCCAGTTGGGTGAGCAGGGTGGCCGTGCGCAGCCCCGGCGCGGCCAGGCACCAGCGCACCACGGCTGCGGTCAGCGACCACGGGATGTTGCCGACCACGGCGAACTCCTCCTCGGGTGGTACGGCCGAGAGGAAGTCGCTCTGGCGAGGCGTGACGTTCGGCAGGGTCGCGCAGACCCGGGCCAGTTCAGTGCCGGCGACCGGGTCCACCTCGTACGCCGTCAATCGGCCGCAACGCGCGGCCAGCGGGCGGGTCAACTGCCCCCGCCCGGCACCCACCTCCAGCACCAGTCCGTGCGGGTCGGGGCAGGCGGCGTCGATGAACCGCCGGACTGCGGTCGGGTCGGCGAGGAAGTTCTGGGAGAGCACACGACGGGACCTGTCGCGGGCTGTCGTGCGGGTTCGGCGGAGCGCCATGGCGTCGTCCTTGTCTGTCGCCGGGTGGCGACGAGAGCGGACAGGCGACCGTCGACGGGGCCTGTCCGAGTGATCGGGACTCGGACGGCCCTGGTGAGATGGCGCGGGAACGGCACCACCACGCGGGGACGGGTGCCGCAGACGTACGCGGGAAGTGGTGTCAGTCGCGGACCGCGCCGGCCAGGGCCGGGCGCCGGACGCGCGGGCGGGCCACCAGCAGCGGCCCGAACGCGGCCGGCATGGCGACCGCGTTGATCAAAGCGCACACGCACATGCCGGCGACCCTACCCACCCGCGTGGCGGGCGGCCACCGGTTTCCGGCCCGCTCAGGCCGGTACGTCGATCACGGTGCCCTGCGCGCGGGCGGCCTCGGCGGCGGCCAGGACGGACACCACTTCGCGGCCGAACCGCACGTCACAGCGGTGGTCGCGGGTGCCGGCGTCGACCTCGGCCAACAACTGGTCGATCGCCACCCCGAAGGCCGTCGCCGCACTCGCGCCGCTGGCCGGCAGGCGCTCGATACCGCTCTCGCCGTAGAGGACGAACTCGGCGGCGACCGAGCGGGGCGGTGCGTCCAGGGTCAGCGACACCGTGCTGGTGGCACCGTCGGCGTGGCTGAGCAGCAGGTGCACCAGGCCGCCGGGGCCATCGGCGGCGGACACCCGGGCCACCCGGCCGAGCACCGGCAGCAGGACGGCCAGCGCGTGCGGGCCGACGTCCCACAACGCGCCGTGCTCCCGACGCCACGGCGACTGTGCGTACGGGCTGCTGGGCTGGAAGATCGAGGCGAACCGGATCACCTGGGCGGTGTGCCATCCTCCGGCGGCGGCGGTCGCGGCGATGAAGCCGGCGACCTCCGGTTGGTAACGGCCGGTGAAGAAGACCACCGACGCCACGTTCGAGCCCACGGCCGCCTCGACCACCCGATCGGCGTCGGCCACGTTCAACGCCAGCGGCTTGTCGAGCAGCAGGTGCCGACCGGCGGTGGCGGCCCGGACGGCGATCTCCACCTGGATGTCGGGGGCGACCGCGACGGCGACCGTGTCGCACGCCTCGATCAACGTGTCGACATCCTCGAACGCCGGCACCCCGTAGCGGGCGGCCAACGCGGCGGCCTTGTCAGGGTCACGCCCCCACACTCCGACGAGATCCGCTCTGGGGTGTGCGTCGAGTCCCGCCGCGTGCGTCTCCGCCGCCCAGTGCCCGGTGCCGAACAACCCGAACCGCATCCCGTGCCTCCTCACCTGGCCACGGCCCACCCGGGTCGTGTCACGACCATCAGACCACGCCCGCGAGGGCCTACGCGGACACCTACGGGCGTACCGGTGCCCCGCCGACCGGCGTGGGGTGCCTTCCGGCGGCTCTTACTACGGGGGTTAGTAGAGTGGGCCGGTGATCGGAACGAGCACCGGACGAACCAGGTGAACACTCCCACCCCCGCACCGGCCACCGTTCCCGTCTCCGGGTCTCCGGTCGACGGGGCGCTGGCCGTCGCCGCCATCGTCGTGGCGCTCCTGGTCGCCGTCTGGGCGCTGGTGGCCGCGTTGCGCCACCGGTCGCCGGACCGGGTGCAGTTCATCGGGCTGGCCGTGCTGGAGTTGCTGCTGCTGGGGTTGGCGGTGGTGACCGCCGTGGCGCTGACCGGCGGCGAGCGCCCCGGCGAACCGGGGTCGTTCTTCGGCTACCTGGTCACCCTCGTCTGCCTACCGCCGCTGGCGGCGGTGCTGGCCCGGATGGAACCGACCCGCTGGGGGTCGGCGATCGTCTGCGCGGTGTGCCTGGTGACCCCGGTGGTCGTGGTCCGGCTCCAGCAGACCTGGGAAGTGCTCGGTGGCTGAGTCACACACCGCCCGCCCACGAACCAACGCCGGGCCGGGACGGCTGCTGATCGCCGTCTACCTGATCTTCGCCATCGCGGCGAGCAGCCGCGCCGCCGTCCAGATCGCCACCAAGTTCGACGAGGCGCCGTTGGCGTACCTGCTCTCCGCGCTCGCCGCGGTGGTCTACATCGTCGCCGCGGTCGGTCTGGCGCGGGCCGGTCATGCGGGTCGCCGCGTCGCCCTGGCCTGTTGCGCGCTGGAACTGGCCGGCGTGGTCGGCGTCGGCGCGTTCAGTCTGGCCCGCCCGGATCTCTTCCCGGACGAGACGGTCTGGTCCGGTTTCGGCAGCGGCTACGGCTACATCCCCCTGGTGCTGCCGATCCTCGGCCTCGCCTGGCTACTGCACACCCGCCGGGCGGCGCACCGGGTCTCCTCCTGACGCCATCCGCCCAGCAGGAGACCCGGTGTGCGGGGCCGGTCAGTCCCGGGGCCCACCGGCGACGTAGACGACCTGGCCGGACACGAAGGACGCCCCTTCGCTGACCAGGAACGAGATGGTGTGGGCCACGTCCTCGGGACGGCCCACCCGGCGCACCGGGATCTCCGACTCCGCGTGCTTCTGCATGGCCTCGAAGTCCACCTTCATCCGCGCGGCGGTGGCGGCGGTCATGTCGGTGACGATGAATCCGGGCGCGACCGCGTTGACGGTCACCCCGAACGGGCCCAGCTCGATGGCGAGGGTCTTGGTGAAGCCCTGCATACCGGCCTTGGCGGCGGAGTAGTTGGCCTGGCCCCGGTTGCCCAGCGCGGAGGTGCTGGAGAGGTTGACGATGCGACCCCAGCGCGCCTCGACCATGTGCTTCTGCGCGGCCTGGCTGAACAGGAACGCCCCGCGCAGGTGTACGCCCAGGACGGTGTCCCAGTCGGCGTCGGTCATCTTGAACAGTAGGTTGTCCCGGAGCACACCCGCGTTGTTGACCAACACGGTCGGCGCGCCGAGTTCGGCGACCACCCGGTCCACGGCCGCTTCCACCTGGGCCCGCTCCGACACGTCCGCGCCGACGCCGAGCGCCCGACCGCCAGCCGCGGCGATGGCGTCCACGGTCTCCTTCGTCGCTGACTCCTCGATGTCGACCACGGCCACCGCCAGCCCGTCGGCCGCCAACCGTTTCGCGGTGGCCGCGCCGATTCCCCGTGCCGCCCCGGTCACGATCGCGACCCGCTGCCCCTCCGACATGCCTACCTCCCGGTAACTTGGCTCGACCGCAGGAGCGTAACCCACCCCGGGGCGGCATGGCCCCCATCGATCCCGGCCTCCGGACCGGCCCGCCCCGCCCGGAGGTCGGCGGACCACGCCGATGGGGCGACCGGCACCGCGCTCAGGACGACCAGGACCGGCAGAGCCGGATCCAGCGGTAGCCGTAGCCGGACAGCTGCAACTTGTCCAGTTTGCCCACGTCGTCGTAGTTGCGGTCGGCGAGCACGTCGATGGGGAGGTCCGCTTCCGGTTGCAGCAGGCTCAGGTCGATCTCGGCGTCGATGGTGCCGAGGTTGTGCAGGAACACCATCGTTCCCGTCGGGCCGTCAGCCCGGTGCGCCAGCACCCCCGGTGGCATCGGCACGTCGATGTGCGAGGTGGAGCCGGAGCCGATCTCCGGGGCCTCCCGCATGGTGCGGATCATCCGCTCGAACCAGGCCAGGAGCGAGCTGCGGTCCCGACGCTGAAGCGTGACGTTGACCTTCTCGTACCCGAACTCGCCCTTGTCTACGACCGGGCGCACGAGCTTCTCCGGCTCCGCGGTGGAGAAGCCGGCGTTGGCCTGGTTCGACCACTGCATCGGGGTACGGATGGCCTCCCGGCCGGGCAACGACAGGTCCTCCCCCATGCCGATCTCCTCGCCGTAGCGCAGCACCGGCGTGCCGCGCAGGCTGAACTGGAGGGAGTACGCCAACTCGGTGCGCCGCCGGTCGTTGCCGAGCATCGGTGCCAACCGGCGGCGGATGCCCCGGTCGTAGATACGCATGTGCTCCTCGGGCCCGAACTGCGCGTACACCTGATTGCGCTGTTCGGCGGTGAGCCGGGACAGGTCGATCTCGTCGTGGTTGCGCAGGAACGTCGCCCACTGCCCACCCTCGGGCAGCGCCGGGGTGTCCCGCAGCGCCTCGATCACCGGCTCCGGGTCCTGCCGGGCGAGGGCCAGCATCAGCCGCCCGTTGAGCATGAAGTCGAAGAGCATGTGCACCCGGTTCGCCGAGCCGCCGCTGTCGCCGAAGAAGGCGGGCAGGTTGTCGGGCTCGACGTTCGCCTCAGCCAGCAGGACGGCGTCCCCGCGCCGCCACTGCACGTGCTGCCGCAACTCGGTGAGGAACTCGAAGTCCAGTTCCGGATTCGGGTCGCCCGGCTCGGTGCGCTCGATGATGAACGGCACCGCGTCCATCCGGAATCCGGCGACACCCAACTGGATCCAGAACGACATGATCTTCTTGATCTCGGCGCGTACCGCCGGGTTCGTGGTGTTGAGGTCGGGCTGGAACTTGTAGAACCGGTGGTAGTACCAGGCCTTCGCGGTCCGGTCGTAGGTCCAGGTCTCGTGCTGCTCCCCGGGGAAGACCATGCCCTGGTGCCGGTCGGCCGGCTCCTGGTCGGACCAGACGTACCAGTCGCGGTACGGCGAGTCCGGCGACGATCGGGCGGAGACGAACCACGGGTGCTGGTCGGAGGTGTGGTTCACCACCAGGTCGATGACCACCCGGATGCCCCGGTTGCCGGCCTGGTGCAGCAGTTCGGCGAAGTCGCCCAGGGTCCCGAACCGGGGGTCAACGTTGTAGAAGTCGGTCACGTCGTAGCCGTCGTCGTCGTTGGGCGAGGGGTGGATGGGGTGTAGCCAGAGGCAGGTCACGCCGAGCCGGGCCAGGTAGTCCAGCCGACCGATCAGGCCCTGGATGTCACCCACCCCGTCACCGTCGGAGTCCGCGTATGTGTCGATGTCGAGGCAGTACACGACCGCCTCCGAGTACCACCTGTCAGACATGCCCCCGTACGTTCTCCCGGCCGCGACTTCGGCAAACCCGCCCGGGGTCGGCGTCCGGCGCGCGGCAGCGGTGACGGCGGCGACGGCGGCGACGGTGACGGCGGCGGTGACGGCGACGGTGACGGCGGCGGCGGTGACGGCGGCGGCGGTCGGTGTGCGGCGGGATCTCGGCGGGTAACAGCGAGGTCTACGCCGGACCCGCGAAAGGCTTCATCATGGCGCTCGCCCAGGACGTCGATCCCGCCCAGGTCGGCGGGCTGACCGGTTGGATCGCCGGGGTGATCGAGGCGGGCGGCGCGGTGGGAGTGGCCCTGCTGGTCGCCCTGGAGAGCATCATCCCGCCCATCCCGAGCGAGATCGTCCTGGCGATGTCCGGGTATCTGGCCAGCGAGGGTCGGTTCAACCTGGCGGTGGTGACCGTCGCCGCCACCGTCGGCTCGGTGCTCGGCGCGCTGGTCCTCTACTGGCTCGGCGCCGCCCTCGGCGAGGACCGCCTCAAACGGTGGTTGGACCGGTTGCCCCTGGTCGACCTGGACGACCTGGAGAAGGCGGACCGCTGGTTCGAGCGGTACGGCCGCTGGGCGGTGTTCTTCGGCCGGATGGCACCGGTGGTACGCAGCCTGGTGTCGGTACCGGCCGGGGCGAACCGGATGCCGCTGGTCGAGTTCGTCACCCTCACCACGCTGGGCAGCGGCATCTGGAACGGGCTCTTCATCGGCCTCGGCTATGCCCTCGGTTCCCGCTGGCACCAGATCGACCGCTACAGCTCCTGGTTCGACTACGGGATCATCGCCCTGATCGTCCTCATGATCGCCTCGTGGGCGGTCAAGAAGGTCCGTCGTCGCCGCCGCTCCCCTGTCTCCTGATCACCCGCCACCCCGCCGGTTGACCACGGGCCGTCGCCCGAGGCGCGACCCATGGTCAACGCGGCCGGGGGTGGGGCCTCGTGGTCAGTCGGGCAGGGTGCGCAGGTGCGGGGCGACGGTACGGGCGAAGGAGTTGCCGTTGGTGACGGCCCAGTTGATCGACCAGGTCATCGCGCCCCGCAGGCCGGGGTAGGTGCGCGGCGGGCGGAAGCCGCCGCAGTTGGTGCCCCCGGCGAGGCAGTCCAGCGCGGCGTTGACCACGCTGGGCGGGACTATGTGCTTCGGCAGCCCGGTGGTCGACGGTGTCGTGGGCGGGGGCGTGGTCGGTGGCGGCGTGCTGCCGCCCGCGCAGGCCGCGCCGTTGAGCAGGCAGTTCGTCGGTACGCCGGAACCGCTGCCGAGAAAGCCGAAGGAGACCGAGGCGCCGGGTGCGATGGTGCCGTTCCAGGAGCGGTTGGTGAAGGTGTACCGCTGACCGTCTGAGGTCAGCAGCGCGTCCCAGTAGGCGCCGGCGGGCAGGTCGAAGGCCAGCGCGCCGATCACCGCCAGCACCAGCGTTCGTGCCTGTTAGGAAGGGCCCCCTCCTCTACCGCAGGCGTTAGTAGGGGGCCCTTCCTTGCACCTCAGCGGCGGAAGTGGAACCAGTTGACGTTGACGAAGTCGTTGGGCTGACCGCTGGTGAAGGTGAGGTAGACCGTGCGTCGCCCGGTCACCCCGGAGACGTTGCCGGGCACCGAACGCCAGCTCTGCCAGCCACCGGTGTTGGCGATGGCGAAGCTGCCGATCGGTGGACTGGTCGGGCTGTCCACCCGCACCTCCACCAGGCCACTGATGCCTCCCGCCGCGCCGGAGGCGACCCGGGCCACGAAGTCGCGCGGCCCACTGGAGCCGAACTCGACGTTGTCGTAGCGCACCCAGTCACCGTTGCGCAGCGCCCCGATGTTCTGCCCACCCTCGGAGCACGCCTCGACGATCACGCCGCTCTGGGCGTTGAAGGACTCCGCCTGGATGGTCGCGTACGCGTCCCGCACGCCGCCCGGCGGCGGCGTGGTCGGCGGCGACGTCGTGGGCGGCGTACTGCCGCCACCCCGGCTGTAGACGGCCACGTAGTCGACAAGCATCGGCCGACCGGGCACGGTGGCCGAGGTGGGGGTGGCGCTGCCCGCGACCCCGTCCGGGAAGGCCCCACCCATCGCCACGTTCAGCAGCAGGAAGTATCCGGCGTGGCTGGTCATCTGCGACCAGTACGGCTCACCGACCCGGTTCTGGCTCACCGTGTGGTAGAGCTGCCCGTCGACGTACCAGCGCAGCTGTTGCGGGCTCACCGAGGCGTCCCACTCGAAGCGGTAGGTGTGGAACGCCGACTGACAGGTGCTGCCGGGGCAGGCCCGGGAGCCGCCGATGCCGTTGAACTCGTCGCAGGGCCCGCCCGGTGCGACACCGCAGTGCAGCACACCCCAGACCGTGTTGAGCCCGTTGACGTTCTCCATCACGTCGAACTCGCCGATGCCCGGCCAGTTGTGGTAATTGCCCCGGTACGGCGAACCGAGCGCCCAGAACGCCGGCCAGTACCCCATCGCGGCGGCGCCGGTGACGTTGGGCATCTGGAGGCGGCCCTCGATGGCCAGCACCCCACCGGCCGGGGCCTTGAAGTCGCTACGTACGGTCTCGATGCGGGCCGAGGTCCAGCGTCCGGCGCCGTCGCGCAGCGGGGTGATCCGCAGGTTGCCGGCCCCGTCGTGGCTGACGTTGGCGGTGCTGTTCGTGTACGTCTGGATCTCGCCGGTGCCCCAGTTGGGCGGCCCACCCGGGTAGCTGGTGCCGGTGTCGATGATCCAGTTACTGGCGGACGGCAGGGTGCCGGCGGCGCCGGTGAAGTCGTCGCTCCACACCAGGCTCCAACCCGACGGTGGTGGTGGCACGGCGGCGTCCGCGGTGGTGGTGAGCCCGGCCAGACCGGCGGTGAGGGCGGTGACCAGGGCTAACGCCAGCGGTAGCCGGCGTCGCGCAGGCAGGGCGGCGGGTGCCGCCGGGGCAGGTGTCATGGGGTTTGCCTCTCTGCGGGACGGGAATGAGAGAGCGCTCTCTCAGGAGTTGTACGTCTCACCCAGGCAGTTGTCAATGTCGATCGATACGACCCGCTCGACGATCGAACGCCCGGCGCCACGCAGGCGGGCGTTTCCGGGTACCACCACTGGGGGTAATTGCCCGCCGACCCGGTGCGGACAGCCCGCCACCGGCAGGAGTGGACGGTGGTAGTGATGGTCAGGCAGACGGCGACGGCCCCCGAACCGACGACTGAGTCAACCGACCTCCTCACCGTGGGTGTCGAGGAGGAGTTCCTGCTCGTCGACCCGGACTCCGGGGCGGCGACGCCGGCCGTCGAGGCGGTGCTGGAGCAGGTCCCCGCCGAACTGCGGGGACAGATCGAGCGGGAGTTCCAGACCAGTCAGATCGAGATCGGCAGCCCACCCGGATTGGAACTCTCCTCGATCCGGCACTCGCTCGGCCTGCTCCGCTCCGCGCTCGCCGACGCCGCCGAGCGGGCCGGTGCCCGACTGCTGGCGATCGGCACCGGACCGATCGACGGACCGGTGCCCCCGGTGGTCGACAAGCCCCGCTTCGACCGGATGCTCGCCCGGTTCCGGCTCCTGGTGCCCGGGCCGGGTAACAACGGGATGCACGTGCACGTCGGTGTGCCGGACCCCGACGCCGGTGTCCAGGTGCTCAACCACGTACGGCCGTGGCTGCCGATCCTGCACGCGATCACCGCCAACTCGCCGTTCTCCCGGGGAGCGGACACCGGCTACGCCAGTTGGCGGTCGGTCGAGTGGGAGCGCTGGCCGTCGGTCGCGCCGACGCCCTACCTGGTCTCCCACGAGCACTACCAGCGACTGATCCGTCAGCTGATCGCCAGCGGCGTGATGCTCGATGAGGGGATGCTGTACTGGTACGCCCGCCTGTCGGCCAAGTATCCGACGGTGGAACTGCGCATCGGTGACGTCTGCCCGACCGTCGACGACGCGGTCCTGGTCGCCGCGCTGGTCCGTGGGCTGGTGGCCACCGCGCTCGACGACATCGCCGCCGGGCGGCCGCCGCTGCCCACCGACCACCACCTGTTGGTCGGCGCGCACTGGCGGGCCGCCCACGACGGGTTGGAGGGCGAGGCGGTCGACCTGTCCAGCGGCGAACTGCGGCCGGCTTGGGACGTGCTGCACCAGCTCGTCGGGCGACTCGGCCCGGCCCTGGAACGACACGGTGACCTCGCCGAGGTGACCAGCCTGCTGGAGGGACTGCGCCGGCACGGCAGCGGCGCCGCACGGCAGCGTTCGGTGTACGCGCGGACCGGACGGTTGGAGGATGTGGTGGAGGACGTGGCACGACAGACCCGGGGCGAGGGCCCGGCCTGACGAAGGGTGATGCCGTGGCGGAACGGTTGATCGTCATCGGCGCGGACGCGGCCGGCATGTCGGCCGCGGCGCAGGCGCGTCGACGCCGGGGCACCGACGACCTGGAGATCGTGGCCTTCGAACGCGGGCACTTCACGTCGTACTCGGCCTGCGGGATCCCGTACTGGATCAGCGGACTGGTCACCGACCGGGAGCAGCTGGTGACCCGGTCGCCCCGCACGCACCGCGAGGACTACGCCATCGACGTGCGGCTGCGGCACGAGGTGGTCGGGATCGACCTGGTCCGTCGCGAGGTGGTCGCCCGCGACCTGGACGGCGGCGGCGAGGTCCGCGAGCGGTTCGACACCCTCATGTACGCCGCCGGGGCGGTGCCGAAGAAGCCGGCCTGGGCGCACACCGACGCGGCGGGCGTGTTCGGGGTGCAGACCCTCGACGACGGCTCGGCGCTGCGTGCCTGGCTGGAGGCGGACCCACCGCCCCGGCGGGCGGTGGTGGTCGGCGGCGGCTACATCGGGGTCGAGATGGCCGAGGCACTGGTTCGCCGCGGCCTGTCGGTCACCCTGGTCGAGCGTGACGAGCAGCCGATGTCGACCGTCGACCCGGACATGGCCCGGCTGGTCACCGATGCGATGCGCGGTCTGGGGGTGGACATCCGCACCGGCGTGCGGGTCACCGGGCTGACGGAGCGCGACGGCCGGGTCTGCGAGGTGGTCACCGACCAGGGGTCGATTCCGGCCGACCTGGTGGTGCTCGGTCTCGGCGTGAGCCCGAACACCGAGTTGGCCGCCGCTGCCGGCCTGCCGCTCGGGCCGACCGGCGGGATCAGGGTGGACCGCCGGATGCGGGTGTCCGGGGTGCCCGGCGTGTGGGCCGCCGGAGACTGTGTGGAGACCCTGCACAAGGTCAGCGGACTGCCGGTGCACGTGCCGCTGGGCACCCACGCCAACAAGCAGGGCCGGGTCGCCGGGATCAACATCGGCGGCGGGTACGCCACCTTCGCGGGAGTGATCGGCACCGCCGTGACGAAGGTGTGCGAGCTGGAGGTGGGTCGCACCGGCCTGCGGGAGCGGGAGGCCCGGATGGCCGGATTCGAGTTCGTCTCGGTGATCGCCCGGTCGACGAACCGCGCCGGCTACTACCCCGGATCCCGGCAGATGACGGTGAAGCTGATCGCGGAGCGGCCGAGCGGGCGGTTGCTGGGCGCCCAGATCGTCGGCTGGTCGGAGGCGGCGAAGCGGATCGACACCCTTGCCGTGGCGCTGTGGAACAAGATGACGGTGGACGACATGACCGCACTCGACCTCGGCTACGCCCCGCCGTACGCCCCGGTCTGGGATCCGGTGCTGGTCGCGGCCCGCAAGGCCGTCGACGCGCTCGCCGCCGATCCCCGCGCGCCCGGTTCTGTCAGTGGCAGGGGTTAGCGTGTACGCGCCGCCCGGTCAGGGCTGACGCGAACCCCTCGGAGGAACACCCATGTCGCAGGAGACGACTTACCTTGAGCTGTCCGAAGTGGACGGTTCAGCGCACAAGTTCTATGAGGTGGTGGTCGATGACACCACGATGACTGTGCGCTACGGGCGGATCGGCGACCAGGGCCAGGTCAAGAGCACCGGCTACCCCGACAACGCGCGGGCCCGGGCCGCCGCCGCGAAGAAGATCGGCGAGAAGGTCCGCAGGGGATACGCCCCGGCGGTGCCCGGCGTACGCCAGAAGCGGGCCGTCTCCCGGCGGCAGATCGTCAGCACCCGCTCGACCGCCCGCACCGCCCCCGTGCTCTGGCGGTACGAATCCGGCGCACCGGCCTTCGGCATCTTCGTCGACGGGCGCACCTGCATGGTGGGCAACGAGCAGGGTGTGATCACCACTCTCGACCACGACGCCCGCGTGCTCGACCAGGTCCGCCTCCCCGACGGGGTCAAGTGCATCGTCGCCGACGACGCCTGGATCTACGCCGGCTGCGACGACGGCAACGTCTACGACCTCTCCGGCAAGATCCCCCGGGTGGCGTACGCGATCGTGCCCGACATCGACATCTACTGGCTCGACATCCACGACGGCGTGCTGGGTGTCTCCGACGCCGACGGCGGGATCGCCGCCATCGACCACGAGGACGAGTTCCTCTGGCGACGCGCAGGACGCGGCCGGTCGGCCTGGATGGTGCGCTGCGACGCCGACGCCGTCTACCACGGCGACTCGGCGGGGGTGACCGGCTACGACTGGCGCACCGGCCAGGAGTTGTGGCACACCCGCACCGGCTCGGTGCTCTTCGGCTGGCAGGAACGCGACGCCGTCTTCGCCGGCACCGCCACCCGCGAGGTCGTCCGGCTCGGCAAGCACGGCGGTTCCGCGACGCGGACCTACCGGGCCGACGCGCCGGTCTTCTCCTGCGCCACCGCCTCCGACGGCCGCTACGTCTTCGCCGGGGACAGCCAGTCCTCGATCTACTGCTTCGCCGCCGACGGCACCCGGCTGTGGAAGCTCGGCACCGGCTGCGGTTCGGCGTACTCCATGCAGTACCACGACCAGCGCCTCTACGTGGTGACCACCAGCGGGCACCTGGCCTGCATCGACGCCAGCGAGCCGGCGATCCGGGCGGCGGAGGCGGGCAGCGTGCCGGAGGTGGTCGACGTCAAGGCCCCGGCCCGGTTGCCGGAGCCCGCCGCCGTGACCCAGGTCGAGGTGGTCGGCGACACCGGCGGCGGCGTGGTGGTCGAGTGTGTCGAGCAGGGCGGGCGGCTGCGGGTCCACGTGCTCTCCAGCGGCTACCGCCCGGACTGGTCGGTGCAGTTCCCCAAGGGCATCCGCGAGCCCGGGGCGCGCTACCTGGTCACCGAGGTCCGCGAGTCCGGCCGGGGCGGCTTCTATCGCGCCTACGGCGACATCCGCCGCCTGCGCTGAGGGTGAGCATGGCGGGTTCGGCGGTGGTGAGTGCGCGTGCGGCAACCCGCGGGGACAGCCGGGTGCGGCCGGTTGAGCCGTGTTGTGCCGTCAGGTCGGGCTCGGCCAGGATGAGCCGATGACCGGCGTGCTGCGGATTCCCGACGGGTTGACCTGGTTGCACGGCATGCCGGGCGGTCCGCAGTGGTTGGCCGAGCTGCCGGAACTGTTGGCCACCTGTGCCCGACGCTGGTCGCTGCGGCTCGGTGCGCCCTTCGGGTACGCCTTCGCCTCGCTGGCGATGCCGGCCGACCTGCCGGACGGCACCCGGGCGGTGCTCAAGGTGCAGTTTCCGGACGCCGAGAGCGAGCACGAGGCGACCGCGTTACGCCACTGGGACGGCGACGGTGCCGTCCGGCTGCTCGCCCACGACCCCGACCTGCGGGCACTGCTGGTGGAGCGCTGTGACCCCGGCACACCGTTGCACGCGTTACCGCTCGACGAGGCGCTCGACGCCGTGGTGGCGCTGCTCCCCCGCCTCTGGGTGCCGGCCGGTGAGCCGTTCACGCCGTTGACGGAGGCGGCTGCCGGCTGGGCGGACCGGCTGCCGGTCAAGTGGGAACGCACCGGACGGCCGTACGAGCGGCGACTGGTCGATCTCGCGCTCGACCTACTCGGTGCGCTGGCCGGCAGCCAGGGTGAGCAGGTCCTGGTCAACCAGGACCTGCACGCCGCCAACGTGCTCAGCGCGGCACGCGAACCGTGGCTGGTGATCGACCCCAAGCCACTGCTCGGCGAGCGGGAGTTCTCGGTGGTGCCGATGGTGCGCGGTACCGAGCTGGGTCACTCCCCGACCGCCGTCCGTCGCCGACTGGACCGCCTCAGCGCCGAGTTGGGGCTGGACCGCGACCGGGTACGCGGCTGGACGATCGCTCAGACCACGGCCTGGAGCATCGACGGTGACCGCGTCTTCACCGACCACGTCGAGGTGGTCCGCTGGCTCGTCGGGTAGCGCGGACCCTGGCCGGGCACCTGCGGGCGGATGGGCGGCACGATCCGCCCAGGGTCTCAGGCGGCCTGGCAGGTGGCGCACCAGTAGAGGTTGCGGGCAGTGATGGTGCCTCGGCTGACCGGCGTGCGGCAGACGTGACAGGGCTGGCCCGGGCGACGGTAGACGTACACCTCTCCGCCGTGCCGGTCGACGCGGGCCGGGCGACCCATCGCCTCGGGCAGGTGGGCGTCGCGGACGGTGTCGATCCGGCCGGTGGCGACCGCGCGTGTCATCAGCTCCACCAGATCGGCCCAGAGCACCTGCCAGCCAGCCCGGGTCAGCTCCCGGCCGGGCAGCCTCGGCGACAGCCCCGCGCGGAACAACGCCTCGGTCACGAAGATCAAACCCGTGCCGGCCACCACCGACTGGTCCAGCAGCAGCGCGGCCAGCGGCGTCGCGCTGCGCGAGATCCGGGCGTACGCCCGGTCCGGGTCGGCATCGGCGCGCAGCGGATCCGGGCCGAGTCGGGCCCGCAGCGCCGCCACCTCGGGCGGGCTGAGCAGCTCACAGGCGGTCGGGCCGCGCAGGTCGAGCCAGTGCCGGTCGCTGGTCAGTCGGAGGCGGATCTGCCCCACCGGCTCCGGCGGCTCACCGTCACCATCGGTGACCTTGCCGTAGAGGCCGAGGTGCACGTGCAGCGCCAACTCACCGGCGTGGTGGTGCAGCAGATGCTTGCCGTACGCCTCGGTGCCCTCCAGCACCGTCCCGGAGATCAGCGCGGCACCGTCGGCGAACCGCCCCTGCGGGCTGGTGGCGTGCACCTTGTCACCGACGAACAACTCGGCGTGCCGGGCCGCCAGGCGATGGATGGTGTGTCCCTCTGGCACGCGTCAAGCGTAGCCAGCGGGCAGGTGAGCAGCGATCGAGCCGTGAGCTACTCGACGGTAGGGAATCCTTCTCGCCGTCTGGTTCAATTGCCGGTCGAGCCGCCGGCACGGGCGGGCGCCACGTCGACTCGATAGGGGCAGTGGGTCATGACGGTTCGGATGCGCCGTGCGGTGGTGATCGGCAACAGCGACGGGATCGGGCTGGCGTTCACCCGCAGACTCCTCGCCGACGGTTGGCTGGTCACCGGGCTGTCCCGGCGGGACAACACGATCATCGTCCCGACGTACACCCACCACACCGTCGACGTCACCGCGCCGGACTATCCGCAGGTGCTGGGCAAGGCGGTCGACGAACTCGGCGGCCTGGACCTGTGCGTCTACGCCGCCGGCATCGGCGAGCCGGTCGACCCGACCGACCTGGACACGCAGACGCGCACCTTCGAGGTCAACCTGATGGGCGCGGTACGCACCGCTGCCGTGGTGGTGCCGAGAATGCTGGCCACCGGTGAGGGGCACCTGATCGGGATCTCCAGCCTCGCCGACCGGCTCGTCTCCGGCGAGGCCCCCGGGTACGCGGGTTCGAAGGCCGGGCTGTCGTCGTACCTGATGGGCCTGTCGGCGGCGCTGCGGCGGCATGGCGTGCACGTGACCACCGTGCGGTTCGGTTTCGTGGACACCAAGATGGCCAAGGGCTCGTCCCGGCCGTTGATGATCCCGGTCGAGCGGGCCGTGGAGATCCTCGTGCGCTGTGTCCGCAGCCGTCCCGTCCTGGTCTCCCGCCCCCGCCGCCTGGCCCTCCTCACCTCCGCCCTGGCCTGCCTGACCCGCCCTCGCTGAGTCACCTGTTCCCGCGTGGCGGGAACGGGTGTCGGCGCAGCGGGGTGGGGGTACCTCCGGGGTGTTGTGGCGTGGCTGGCGATACGGGGCTGATGCCGCCGTCCACGCATCGATCAGGAGGTGAACCTATGAGATTTCCTTCGCTGTCACGTCGGGACGAACCGACGCCGCCGGCAGACGGTCGGGGCGGGACGGTCGCCACCGACACCCGTCCCGACGGGCGAACCGACGCCGAGGGCCGCTCCGACGGCGGCACACCGGCCGCCGACAGCACCACCCGCCGCGCACCGGCCGACGGCAGCACCGCCGCTGGCCGGGCCACCGTGGATGACTCGGCGGACAGCCGGGCCGACGCGCGACGGGCCGCCGAGGCCCGGGCCGCCACCGCACGGTCCACCGTTCACGGCTCCTCCCGGGCCCGTACCACCACCGGGACCGCGGATCGCGACCGGACTGTCGACGAGCGTGACCCCCGTCTCGACGGCGACCGGGCCGAAGTGGGCCGTACCGCCGACCGGGAGCGGATCGACGACAGCGACCGGCCGGTCAACCCGGTCGACGAGGACCGGGGCCCCGCCGGTGACGCCAACCGGGACGTCCCGGCGACGCCGGTCGGACCGCGACCACGGGCCAGTCTGCTGGCGACGCTCGGCCTGATCGTGGGCGTCGGCGGCATCCTGTTCGTGCTCACCGGCGCGCTCGCCGGGTACGGCATCGCGCTGGGCGCGTTCGGGGCGGTGCTCGCCGTGCTCGGGCTGATCGCCACCCGTCGGCGGCACATCGCCGGCAAGTCCGACGCGCTGTTGGGCATCGCCTTCGGCCTCGGTGCGGTGGTCCTGGGCGTGCTGGCGATGACCGGTCAGTACGACTGGCCGAGCACCGACGGCGACCTGGTCGCGCGCTTCCGTGAGTGGCTTGATTCACAGTTTGTCGATCGCTGGTAGTGGGCACTTTTCGGCCCGCCGGTGGTTCACCGAGCCGGTCGGTGAAGAACCGACCGTAGTCCGATCACATCTGGTGGTTCACCAGTCGGACGCACACGCTCGTCAGGGGCGGCGATTCGCCGCCCCTGACGTGTGTCCGGGGTCGGCCCGGCCGCCGCCGACACGGATCGGGGTCGACGGCCTCACGCGCAATGAACGGCCACCAAGCAGGCGTTATACGCAACGATCTGCCACTGAATGCAAGGGTTCGCGGTGGATCCTGCCGGTCGGGCCCGCATACCGTTGAGCCACGGCGCCAGCCCGTGGGCCGACGGTGGCCGGGCGCGCCCGACCCTGGGAGCAGGACTCATGACGATGGACGCCACCCGCCAGCGCTTCCTGATGTGCCGGCCGACGTACTTCGCCGTCGACTACGCGATCAACCCCTGGATGGACCCGACCGCTCCGGTCGACGTCGATCTCGCCGTTCGCCAGTGGGAGCGGCTACGCCAGATCTACCTGGACCTGGGCCACACCGTCGAGGAGATCACTCCGGTACCGGGCCTGCCCGACATGGTCTTCGCCGCCAACGGCGGCACCGTGATCGACGGCAAGGCGATGGCGGTGCAGTTCCGTGATCCGCAACGCGCCGACGAGGCCCCCGCGTATCGCGCCTGGTTCGAGGCCGCCGGTTTCGAGATGTACGACCCGAAGCACGTCAACGAGGGTGAGGGCGACGTCCTGCTGGCCGGCGACCACCTGCTCGCCGGCACCGGTTTCCGCACCGCGCACGCCTCGCACGCCCAGCTCCAGGAGGTCTTCGGGTACCCGGTGGTCACCATGCAACTGGTGGACCCGCGCTTCTACCACCTGGACACCGCGCTGACCGTGCTCGACGAGCGCACCGTGGCGTACCTGCCGGAGGCGTTCTCGCCCGGCAGTCAGGCCGTGCTGCGGCGACTCTTCCCGGACGCGGTGCACGCCACCATGGCCGACGCGGAGGTGCTCGGCCTCAACGCGGTCAGCGACGGTCGGCACGTGGTGCTGCCCGAGCAGGCCACCGGCCTGGCCGCCAAGCTGCGCGAGCGGGGCTACGAGCCGATCGGCGTCGACCTGTCCGAGCTGCGTCGGGCCGGCGGCGGCCCGAAGTGTTGCACGTTGCGACTCCGTCAGGGAAAGGCGAACCGATGATCGAGGACATGCTCCGGACTCCTGTCGCGGTGCAGGACGCGGAGCGGCACACCGCGCACAACTATCACCCGCTGCCGGTGGTGATCTCCTCCGCCGAGGGCGCCTGGGTGACCGATGTGGACGGCCGGCGCTACCTCGACTGCCTGGCCGGCTACTCGGCGCTGAACTTCGGCCACCGGCACCCGACGCTGATCGCCGCCGCGCACGCCCAGCTCGACCGGTTGACGTTGACCAGCCGGGCGTTCATCCACGACCAGTTCGCCGACTTCTGCCGCGAGCTGGCGGCGCTGTGCGGCAAGGACCTGGTGCTGCCGATGAACACCGGGGCCGAGGCTGTCGAGACCGGCATCAAGGTGGCCCGCAAGTGGGGCTACCAGGTCAAGGGGGTGCCGGCCGACCAGGCCAACATCGTGGTCGCGGAGGGCAACTTCCACGGGCGTACGACCACCATCGTCAGCTTCTCCACCGACTCCGACGCCCGAGCCGACTTCGGGCCGTACACCCCGGGCTTCCGGATCGTCCCCTACGGTGGCCTGGCCGCGCTGACCGAGGCGATCGACGAGCACACCGTCGCCGTGCTGCTGGAGCCGATCCAGGGCGAGCAGGGCGTGGTCGTGCCGCCCGAGGGCTACCTACCGGGCGTCCGACGGCTCTGCACCGAACGCGACGTGCTGTTCATCGCCGACGAGATCCAGTCCGGCCTGGGCCGCACCGGCACCACGTTCGCGTGCGAGCAGGAAGGCGTCGTGCCCGACATGTACCTGCTGGGCAAGGCGCTCGGCGGCGGCATCGTGCCGGTCTCCGCGGTGGCCGCCGACACCGACGTACTCGGCGTCCTGCGCCCCGGCCAGCACGGTTCCACCTTCGGTGGCAACCCGCTGGCCTGCGCGGTGGCGACCGAGGTGGTCCGGCTGCTGGCGACCGGCGAGTTCCAGCGCCGCTCCACCGAGTTGGGCGAGCGACTGCACACCGGCCTGCGCGGGCTGATCGGCAAGGGTCTGGTCGCGGTACGCGGCCGGGGCCTCTGGGCCGGTCTGGACATCGACCCGTCGCTGATGAGCGGCCGGGTGGCCTGCGAACGGCTGATGGCGCGGGGGGTACTGGCCAAGGACACGCACGGCTCGACCATCCGACTCGCCCCGCCGCTGGTGATCACCGAAGAGGAGATCGACCACGCGGTGGCACAGGTGGCCGCCGTCCTGGCCAGCTGAGCGGTCGTACCGTCCGGGTGGGCGTGCGGGGCACGCCCACCCGGGGTCAGGTCTCAGCGGGGTAGGCGCATCGCCATGGTCGGCGCCTCGGACATCACCGAGTCCGGGTTGTACGGTGCTCCCGACGGAAACTCGCTCGGACGGCCGACCTGCACGCCCGGGTACAGCTCCACCATGTCACCGGCGCCGAGCACCCGGGACTGCTGCGGGGTCAGCGGGATCCGGTCCGCCTCCGCCATGGAGCCACCCGGCCGTACGCCGGAGCCGTTGGTGCTGACGTCGATGGCGACGATGTCGCTGCCGCGCAGTTCCAGCCGCAGGTGGTTACGGCTGATCCAACGCCGCGCCTCGTCGTTGAGCCACTGGCCGAGCATGATGCCGCCGGTGCCCTCCGGCGCGCGGCCGATCATCACCGGCTGTTCCTCGGTGACCACGAACCGACGGCGGATCAGGCCACCGACGCGTACCGCGAGGACCTCGCTGCGCGGTCGGGGACCGGCGTCCCGCAGCCGCGTGCCGTGCCGGGGGCAGGTGGGTACGCCGTTGCGCAGCGACGGCGGCGGTTGCCCGGTCGGCGCACGGTCGATCCGGGCCAGGTCGGCGAAGGCACCGCCGCCGCCGGCACCGCCGAACAGGGTGCAGCCCGACTCCGGGCAGCGCCACTCGCGGGACAGCAGCTTGGCGGCGGCCGGTGCGGGTGGACCGGCGAGCGGTGTGTGACCGCCGCCGACGTGGGCGATGAAGACCGGGCCACCGGCACCCGGCACCGGCGCCACGATCCGACCCGGCTGCTCCACCAACCAGGGGAACCGTCCGCGCAGACCGTCGAAGCGGACCCGGCTGAGCACCGGCAGACCGAGCAGGTCGGCCACCTCCAGCATCCGGTCACCAGGGTTGTCGAGCACCTCCACCAGACCGTCGTCGGCCCACCTGCGCACCACCATGCGCTCGTTGGAGGTGAGGTCGGCGTCGGAGAGCATCCCCCGGTGCACCACCGCATAGACCGGGACGCTGTCCTCCTCCAGGCTGCGCGCCAGCGCGTCGATGACCATGCCGAGCCGCAGCGAGCTGGCCGGACGACCGCCGTCGAGATCCTGGTAGCGGATGATCTCGGCCAGGTCCAGCACCGCACGGGCCAGTTGCGGGTCGGTGCAGACCCGCCCCTCGATGGCGTCCAGCACCTTGCTGATCTCGAACCTCATCGGGCACCCTCCACGATCTCGTCGATCCGCCGGGCCAGCCGGATGTCACGCATGGTGACCCCGCCGGCCGAGTGGGTCGTGCAGCGGAAGGTCACCGTGCGCCACCGGATGTCGATGTCGGGGTGGTGGTCCTGTTCCTCGGCCGTGGCGGCGACCCGGTCGACCACCGCGATGGCGTCCGGGAAGCTGGCCAGCTCCACGGTTCGGGTGATCCCGGCGGGGTCTCCCGACCAGCCCGCCAGCCCACCCAGCTCGTTTCGCACCGCCTCGGCGGTGAGCACCTCTGCCATGGCCAGACCCTACCGGTGCCGGCCGATACCACCGCAGCGGTGACCGGCCCATCGGGCGGAGACCGGTGGTGGCCACCGGGTACCCGTCATGATCTTTTCTTCCGGATCCGGTGCGGTCAGGCGCGGTGGACGGTGATGTCGCCGTAGGAGGTGCGCCCGCGTACCTCGACCGTCTTGTCGCCGGCTTCCGGCCGGGTGGCGTCCTGGAGCAGGTTGCGCACCTGCCCGAAGTTGGTGTGCACCTCAAGCCAGGCGGCGGTGCCTTCGGCGATACCGATGTCCAGGTCGCCTGCGGCGGTGGCGAGGACGACCTCACCGCGTACCACCTCACGGAGGTGGATGCTGCCGTTGGAGGTCTTCACGTCGACGCTGGCACCGGCCCGCGCGAGGTCGATGGCACCGTTGGCGTTACGGACCCGCACGTCGCCGCCGACCGCACCGATCGTGGTGTCGCCGTTGGAGTTCTTGACCTCCGCGGTGCCCGCGATCTCGCCGATCTGGATCTTCCCCGAGCCGGTGGAGACCTGCGCGTCGCCGGTGACCTCGTCAGCGGTGAGGTGACCGAATCCGGTGTGCAGGCGCAGCGAGCCGGTCCGTTCGAGCCACACGTGGCCGGTGGTCTTGACCCGGCACTCGCCGAGCCGACCGGTAGCGCGGACGTCCCCCAGCAGCAGGTGCGCGTCGAGCCGGGAGTCGCTGGGCAGTTCGACGGTCAGGTCGACCGACCTGGTCTTCCTGGCGAGGTCGAAGGCGCGCCGGGGCCCGGTGACGCGCAGCGTGCCGTCGGCGTAGTCGATCCGGATCTGGGCGGCGGCTTGCACATCCGACTCGTCGGCCGCGTCACTCGGCCGGACCTCGACGACCGTGTCGGTCCGGTCGCTGGCGGTCACGCGTACGTTGCCGACACCGATCTCGACCGAGACGGAGATGGCTGCGGGCGTGTCGAAAACAGGCATGGTGGTCCCCACTTCCTGGGTAGCTGGGTCGTCCCCGCAAATCGGGGGCGTGAGGTGGAAAGCCGAGCGGCGCGGTCAGCGCACCCAGCCGGTCAGGCCCTGTTTGGCTCGTTTCGCACTGCTGCGTGGCGTGGTGCGCTGGTCGCGGTCGGGCCGTTGCAGTGCGGCGGCGGCCGACCGGACCAGCCAGGCGTTGACCGAGCGCCCCTCCTTCGCCGCAGCCTCCTCGATCGCCGTCTTGAGCTGCTCGGGCATGCGTACGTTGATGCGTGCCACCGGACCGTCCTCGGCAGCAAGCAGGTCGTCGGCGGTGTCCGCCGCGGTCGTCGCGGTCGGTGCCCCACCGTCCGGCTCGGCCGGTGGCAGGTTGACCACGAAACCGGGCTCGCGACCGCGCAGGCGTAGTTCCACCGAGCCCGGAGCCATGTCCCGGGTGATCTCGTCGGCTGCCGCCGACAGCACGTCCAGCAGGGTCATCCGGATCGCCGACTCAAGCGAGCCGGTCAGCCGCTCGACCAGCGCACGCGCATCCTCACCGCCGGCTTCGGCGAGCGTGGCGAACTCGCGGCCGAGGTTGCTCACATACGGGGTGACATCCATGGCGCCATCTTGGCACATGTTTGGCATCACGCCAAGCTCTAATGGCCCACAATGCCGTCAGCATGGCACCACACGGTGCCGCACCCGCGGAGCCTGGTCAGCTCATACGACCCACGGCAGAGCGCAGCCGGAGCAGGTCGCGACGACGGCGCTCGTAGGTGGTCGCCAAGCCGATCAACGCCAGCCCGGCGGCGGCCAGGAAGGCCCACCGGGGCAACAGGTCCCAGCTACGCACCAGCTCGTGCAGGGCGAGCAGGCCGAGCGTGCCTCCACCGAGCACCACCGGTGCCTGCCACCGGCGCACCGCGCCGAGCAGCGTCACGGCGAGCGCGGCGACACCGAGCAGCAGCCGCCGCCAGGGCTGCGGGTCGGGCCCGAACAACACGCTGTTCAGGCTGGGCAGCAACGCGGCCGCCAAGCCCGGGCCGAGCGCCAGCCAACTGTTCAACCCCGCGCGGGTACGCAGCCCCACCGCACCAGCGACCAGTGCCACCGCCGCCACCGGGACCGTGTATGCCTCCAGCACGGTCACCCCGCCGGCTGCGAGCAGCAGCCAGACGGCCAGCAGTTCGCTGCCACCGCCGATACCGGCGAAGAGCCAACGCCGACCGGTCGACTCGCCCCGGCGCAACAGCCGCACGCCCATCGCGACGCCCCAGAGCACGCAGACCGTCGCGGCGTGCCGAAGGGCACCCAGGGTGAGCAGCAGCGCGAGCAACGCGACCGCCTGTGCGACGGCGTCCAGCACCCGGTTCAGCAGGGACTCCGGCGCAGGTCGCGTGGCAGCCTCGGCGGCGGGCGGATTCGGCCGGCCCGACGGCAGCGTCGCGGCCAGCGCGAGGGTGAGCGCGGCGACACCGAGCACCGCGAACGCCGCCACCCGTAGCGGTTGCCCCGCGGCCAGTGGGGCGGTGACCGCGAACCCGGTCGCCGCCGCCACCGCGACCAGCCAGCCGAGCAGACGTGCCGTGACGTGACGTGCGCCCACTCCGACGATCGTCGCCGCCACCACCAACAGACCCGCCGCAGCCAGAGTGCCGGCCCGGGTCGCCTGCACGTTGAGCAACCCGCCCCCGGCCAGCACCAACCCGACCGGGATGGCCGTCCCGACGAACGCCCTACCCGGGGCCCGCAGTGCGGCGGTCGCCAGCACAGCCACCCCGCCCAGCAGCGCCACTGCCGGCACCACCGGCCAGGGCACCTCGGCGGCGACCAGCAGCACCAGACCGGCGGCGGCCACGAAGGGCAGCATCAGACCGGCGGCCCGCCACCACACACCACGCATACCGGTCGGGGTGTCCCCGGGTGCGAGCCCGGCGATCAGGGCCGCCAACGACAGCAGCAGCAGGGCCAGGCCGACCGGAAGCGCCCCCGGCGACGGCTGGACCGTCGGCACGCCGGACCAAACCGCCGGCGGCGGACCGTACGGCGTCAGCAGGGCGGTCACCACCATCGGCAGGGCCGCCAGCACCGCCACCCCGGCCAGACCCAACCCGGCCACCGACAACGGCCGTGCCCGGCCGGCCCGGAACCCGGCGAGCGCGACGAGCGACGCGGCCACCGCCGCGTACACCGTCACCCGCTCATCGCCCGGTACGACCAGGGGCGACAGGCCGGTCAGCACCGCCACCACGGCGAGCCCGGTCGAGGCGTACCCGGTCAGGTCGGACCAGGAACGAGGCAGCGCGAGCAACACCACCGCCGGCAGCGCGACGGCGGCCAACGCGGCTCGGGCCTGCCACCACGGCGGGGCACCGAGGCCGATCATCGTGATCGCCGCTCCCGCCGGGACCACGAGTACGGTGGCGGCCAGCCCGCACCCGGCCACGACCCGCCGTGGCAGGTTCCCGTGCCGACCGAGGGCCGCCACACCGACGCCGACGGCCGCGATCACCGCGCAGGCGACACCGGCACCGGCGGGCTCGGCCAAGCCGACCAACAACCCGTGCCCGAGCAACGCCGCACCGGCGGCCGCCGAGATCAGCACCAGCGGCGTGGGCAGCGCCGGGCGAGCCACCGCCGCGACCAGCAACACCGCCCCCACCACGAGGTCGATCGCGACCACGGCCGGCCAGGGCGCGGCCCAGGCCACCGGCACCGCGAACACGGTCGCGGCGGCACCGACCAGCAGCACCGCCGGACGAGCCACCCGGGACAGCAGCAGGGCCGCCGCGACCGAGGACAGCGCCACCACCAGCGGCAACTGCCAACCCCAGGCGAAGGCCGGCCCCGCCTCGGCCCCCCGCCACGGCGGCAACGACCGGCCCACGGCGGTGCCGGCCAGCAGGAGCCCGGTCAGCGCCGCCAGCGCTCCCGCGCCACCGGCGACCAGCAACGCCCCCACCCGTGGACCGGTCCGCCAGCCGCTCGGAAGCAGCCGTACGGCAGCGGCCAGCCCCACCACGACCAGCGCCGACACCAGCAGCCACACCGAGGGGCGTACCTGCACCACCGGGCGGACGACCGCACCGGCCAGCACCGGCACCAGCGCACCACCCGCCAACGTCCGTGCCGGGTCACCGCCGGTCAGCAGCGCCGCGCCGAACGCGGTCAGCGCCACCAGCAGCATCGGCCCGCCGGCCAGCAGCGGTACGCCACCGGCCCGACCGACCAGTAGCGGCACCAGCGCACAACCCGCGGCGAGCAGCAGCCAGCCGGCGAACCCGATCCAGGCCAGCGCCGTGCCGGCCAGCCGCAGTGCCGGTGTCGTCGCGGCCCCCTCGCCCGCGACCACACCGGCGCGCTGCCGCAGGGCGACCACCACCGCCAGGTCGACAACCGCCACCCCGACGAAGACCACCGCCCATCCGGCCGGTTCCGGGCGCGCCTCGGCGGCGAACAACGGCAGCACCGGCTGGGCGACGAGCAGCGCGGCGAACCACGGCACCACCAGGCGGCTGAGTCGGGCGTAACCGACCGCCACCGCCGCACCGACCACCGCCACCAGCGCGGCGTACCGGCTGCCCGGCCAGGTGGTCACCGCGAACAGGTCGACCGACCAGGCGGCGTACCCGTCGAGCAGCACCAGCAGCAGCCCGACGGCGGCGAAGGTCTCGGCGGTGCCGCGCAGCCCCCGCCAGCGGGCCACCAGTGGCACCGCCAGCAGCAACGCGGTGAACGCCAGCAGGATCAGCGCCCGACCGGCCACCCCGACCGATGCCCAGGCCACCGCCGCGAAGACCATGGCCGCCGTGCCGAGCAGCAGGCCGCCCAGCACGAAGAGCAGGCCCTGCACGGTACGCGTGGAGGCTTCGGCACCTCCCGGGCGAACCGGCACCTCGACGGGCCGTCCGGCGGAGGCCGCCACCGGCACCGGGCGCGCGTACCCGCCGACCGCCGGTGCCCCGCCACCGACCGGCGGTACGGCGGGCACCGGGAACTCCGTCCGGATCGCGGCGGCCAACTCGCCTCGCCGCCGCCGTACCGCCTCCAGCCGACCGCGCAGCCCCTCGTACGCCTGACGGGCCCGCTGCACCTCGCCGCCCAACACGACGATCTCCCGGTCGAGCCGGATCACCTCGGCGGCTGCCGGGTGTGGCGGTCGGCCGCAGCCGGAGCAGCCGGAGTTCAGATTGGCCGGGGAACCGCAGGCCGGGCAGGGGTAGGCGTTGTCCACACCAGCATCCTTGTCGGCCGGTGCCACCGGCAACAGAGTGCGCGTACTCAGGGACGGGTGTGCTCGAAGACCCAGGTCGCGTACCCGGGATCACCGCAGTCGACCCGACTGACCAGGATCTCCGGCACCTCGTAGGGATGACTGGCCCGCAACTGATCGACCAACGCGTCCACCCGGTCGAGTGCGGTCTTGAACTGCACCGACCACTCGGTGCTGGTCTCCACCGCCGACCGCCACCAGTATGTGCTGTCCACCTGGCCACCCACCTGCGCGCAGGCCGCCAGCCGCCCGGCCACCGCGGCGGCGGCCAGCAGATCGGCGACCGAGCGCGCGTCGACCACTGTCGTCACCACGCTGATCTGCTCCACGAGCGCACCCTACGTCGCGTCGTCGTGGTTGGTCGCGATCCACTCGTCTATCCGACTCCACCAGTCGTAGAGCCAGTCGATGCGCTGCTGCCGGTCGGTCGGGACCTCCTCCGGGGGCACCGACCAGAACCGCATCACCAGTTGTTTGTCCATGGGCAGTTCGCGCCACACGTCGGCGACGGTGAGCATCCGGTCCAGACCGGTGTGCGCCACGAAGATCACTCCGGCGTCGGGCGCGGCCTCCAGCGCGGCCAGCAGACCGCCTGGCTGCGGTGCGAGCACGTGCCGCATCGCCTCGGCCTTCACCGCCATCCGCTCGTGTCCACGGTCGCGCAGTCGGGCGATGGCCCGCAGGCGGCGCTTCGGAGTGAAGTTGCCGCCCTCGGGAAAGATCACGAAGGCGTCGTCGTCGTCCAGGCCGGTGGCGAGATGGCCGACCTGTTCGGACAGCGAGCCCTGGTCGGCCCGGCCCGGCGCGATGAACCGGCTCGGCAGCCGGTTGAGCAGCACGTCGATCGCCGGATCCCACTGGAGCGTGTCCTTGAGGACGATCCGGGGCTCCCGGCGGAACCAGTTCACCAACGCGTGGATCAGGATGAACGAGTCACCCGGGCCGGCGTGGCGGCACAGCACCAGTTCGGGCCGGCCCGGCAGGGCCGTGTCCGGGTCGGTGCCGACCACGTCGACGCGCAGCCGCAGCGTCCACCGGGCCTGCCAGAACAACACCCGCAGGAACCAGCCGGCCAGCACGTAGTGGGCCCGTTGGAAGGCCGGTGAGCGTACCCGCCAACCGAACCCGGACCCCACCCAGAGGGCGAAGAGGCACAGCAACGCCGCCGCGTCCCACACGAGATAGAAGCAGCCGATCCAGAGCAGCCGCAGCGGACGCAGGTGCCCGGGGAAGAACGGGGACACGGCGAGCGCCAACAGGGCCCACAGCGGCACCGTGGTGACCAGCAGCATCGCCAGCAACACCACGCCGGGTGCCAGCAGCAGTCGGCGCAGCCAACGCGGCGGTAACGGCATCAACGGTCCAGGTTGGCCAGGTAGTGCCGGGAGGCCGAGTAGGCCCGGCTGATCCGTCGGCCGACCGCCGCCATGTCCCGGTACGCCCATGGGCTGTCGTCGCGCGGTTGCAGCCCACCGGTCGGCAGCACGTGCACCTCCACGCCGTCGGGCACGGCGGCCATCTCCCGGGCGAACCGGTGCCGCCGGGCGATCTCGAACGCGACCTGGGCGACCTCCCAGGGCCGCCGGGGCGGTGCCAGCGCCCGCTCGATCCGACCCACCTGGAGTACGAAGATCCGGCCGGCGCCGGCCGCGACCGCCTCGCCGATGGGGATGGAGTTCACGATTCCTCCGTCCACGTAGTGCTGGTCACCGATGCGGGCCGGCGGCAGCAGTCCCGGCACCGAGGCGGACGCCAGGACGGCCGGCACCACCGGGCCGTCGACGAACCAGTGCTCGGCGGCCCGTTCGATGTTCGCCGCACAGCAGCGGAACGGCACCTTGAGATCGGCGAAGGTGGTCTCGGCGCCGAGTTCGTTCTCCAGCAACTTGCGCAGCGGGCGGGGCGAGTGCAGGTAGGTCCGGGCGGCGAAGCGCCGCAGCTGCCGGGCGACCGAGTCGCCGTACACCTCGCTGGCCTCCGGGGAGGCCCAGAGTCGTACCAGCCGGTCGGTCACCGCCTCGGTCGGGTCGGCGGCCACCAGAGCGCCGTTGACCGCGCCGATGGACGTGCCGAGCACCAGGTCGGGCCGGATCCCGGCCCGGAAAAGGGCACGCAACATGCCCACCTCGACCGCGCCCAGGACGCCCCCGCCGCCGAGCACGAAAGCCACCGGTCCCCGCGCCATGCCGTTCATCCTGGCACGACCGCGCCCGGCCGGGCCCACCCATGTGCGTCCGGGGCACCCGGCGCATCGAGGCCCGTTGACAGTGAGGCAACATTCGCGCAACCTGATACCGCTCCCACCTATGAGGCAGGTGCGATCCGTGAAGCCAGCGCTGCAGCCAGGCCGCTTGCTGGCCACCAGATACCGACTGCTCGACCAGATCGGTGCTGGCGGCATGTCGGTGATCTGGCGGGCCCACGACGAGGTACTCGACCGCGTGGTCGCCCTGAAGGTGCTCGCCCCGTCACTGGCCGCCGATGCCAGGTTCCGCGACATGGTCCGGGAGGAGGCCCGCGCCGCCGCCCAGTTGGTCCACCCGAACGTCACCTCGGTGCACGACTACGGCGAGACGGTGTCGCCGGACGGTGCCATCACCTCCTTCGTGGTGATGGAGCTGCTCTCCGGCGAGGAACTGGAGTTCCGGCTCACCGAGGGTCCGCTGCCGTGGCCTCAGGCGGTGGAGATCAGCGCCCAGGTCGCCGACGCGCTGGCCGCCGCCCACCGGCTCGGCATCGTGCACCGGGACATCACCACGGCCAACGTGATGATGACCCAGACCGGCGCGAAGGTGCTCGACTTCGGCATCGCCACCCGGATCGGCACCCCGGACGACGACGAGGACGGCGCCACCTTCGGCACGCCCGCGTACGTCGCCCCGGAGCGGCTCGACGGTGCTCCGGCCCAACCGGCGACCGACGTCTACTCGCTCGGGGTGCTCCTGCACGAGACGCTGACCGGTCGGGTGCCGTACCCGGCGGACACCTGGGACGAACTCACCGTCGCGCTGGCCGAGGGCCCTCCGCCGTCCCTGGCCGGGGTGCCGGGGCTGCCGGAGGCGGTGGCCCGCATCTGTCTGCGTTGCCTGTCCCGCGACCCCGCCGACCGTCCCACCGCAAGGCAGGTGGCGACCGTGCTGCGCGACCAGACGCAGCCTGCCGATCCACCGGCCCACCCGGTCTCCGTCCCGACGGTCACCCTGCCCGCGATGGGGTCGGCCGGTCCCTCCGGCCCGGCCCCCGCCTGGGTCGTCCCGACCGTCGGCGACCCCGACCCGCAACCCTCGCCCGGCGGGGCCGGTGCTGCCGCGGTCGCCACCGACAGCCAGCCGGGTGACCGCCCCGACGGAGCCGACACCGGCGAGGGCGCGCACGCGCCGTCGAATTCCTCTATGGACGGTGGACGGGGGCGCCTGCGGCGGCCTCTGCTCGTCACGGCGGCCGTGGCCGCGCTGATCGTGGCGGCGCTGACGGTACCGGCGCTGCTGTCGAAGGACGGCGAAGACCTGCCCACCGTGCTGCCCACGACGGAGCCGACCGGGCCCTCCGAGCCGCCCGAGCCGGACGACACCGCCAGCGCCCCGCCGACCGCGGTGCCGTCGAGGCCCTCCCCCACACCGGCGGCCACCTCCGGCGTACCGAATCCACCCGTGGGTGGCGACAGCCTCGTGGAGGCCGCGAACCGCTTGGACCAGGTGATCGATGCCGGCCTCGCCGACGGCGGCATCCGCGACGACGTCGGCCTCGACCTGCGCAACGAGCTGCGCAACCTCACCCAGGCGGTGACCGGTGGCGAGGGCGAGCTGGGGCCGGGAGTCGCCCGGCTGCGGGAGAAGGTCTCCATCCGGCTGCGCGAGGACGGGCTGAGCGCGGCGTACGCGCAGGAGTTGGACGCGGCGATCACCGCGCTCGGCGCCGCACAGGTCTGAGTCAGGCCGGGGTGACCCGGGCGGGCTCGCGGACCGGCTCACGCCGGTTGGCGGCGGCGAGGAAGCCTCGGTACACCTCCTCGTAGCCGACCGCCATCCGTTCCGTGGAGAAGGTCCGCGCCACGTGTGCCACGCACTCCTTCGGGTCGAGCTCGGGGGCCTGCCGAAGCGCCGCCGGCAACTCGTCCGGCTGCTGGCAGATCAACCCGCTCACCCCGGGACGGACCAACTCCGGCACCGCTCCCCGGTTCAACGCCACCACCGGCGTACCGGTCGCCATCGCCTCCAGCATGACGATGCCGAACGGCTCCTCCCACTGGATCGGCATCACCAGGCAACGCGCCTCGATCAGCAGGCGCAGCACGGTGCTGCGGTCGGCGTCGAGCACCACCGTGACGTCTGATCCGAGCATCGGTCGGACCACCTCGTCGAAGTAGCGCCGTTCGACCGGCTCGTTGCACTTGCCGGCCAGCACCAGCGGCAGACCGGCCGCGCGGCAGGCGCGGATGGCCAGGTCCGGCCCCTTGTCCGGACTGAACCGGGCGAGCCACAGCACCGGCCCGTCGCTGGGGCTGTCCTTGCGCGGGAAGTCGTCCAGGCTCATCGCGTTGTGCACGGTGCCGACCCAGGGCAGGTGTGGGTTCAGCCCCCGCTGGGCGTGTGAGATCGCCACCAGGCCCACGCCCCGGTCGGTGTCGCTGAGCACCGTCCCGTACTCGCCCACCGGGTTGCCGTGCACGGTGGCCACCGTGGGTACGTCCCGCCGCCCGGCCACCAGCGGGCCGATGGTGGTGTGGTCGTGCACGATGTCGAAGTCGGCCCGGCTGAGCAGATGGTTGATCCGGGCCAGGTGAGCCAGTTCGGGCAGCGCCTCACCGAGCCGGTCGAACTGCAACTCGTCGACGGTGGCGAGGAAGTCCGCGGCGGTGCCGTGCGCCGCACCGGCACCCATCAGCGTCACCGCGTGCCCCCGGGCGACCAGGGCGTCGACCAGACCGGCCACCACCTGTTCCAGACCGCCGTAGCCAGGTGGCGGCACGGACAGCCAGGGTGGCACGACCATGGCGATCCGCAACCGGTGCTGACGCGCAAGGTTGTCGCTCACGTGCCCTCCCCCGTCGCTCTCCCGCCGCGTCGACGCCGATCGCCGCCAGGCTGGTTCGAGCGTCTTCCCGGTCTCGGTACGGACAAACCGGTCGACGATTCAGCCGCCCACCAGCAGGTGGTCCCGTACCATGCACACGCCCTCCGCCGACCAGGCGATCCGTTCCGCCTGATCCCGCTCCCACCAGGACCGCACCACCCCGCGCAAGGTCACCGTGTCGCCGTCCACCTGGGCGATCACCCATTCCGTGCCGATGCCCCGCATCAGGGCACGCTGCACGTCACTGCGGATGCGGTCGGCGTCGGCCGGGGCGGCGGGCCGCACCTCGACCAGGTTGGTGACGCCGCGTACGCCCCGCAGCCGACGCAGCTCCCGCTCGGCGATCCGCCGCTGCCAGCCGAACTCCACCGCACCGCGCAGCATCAGCCAGCCATCGGCGACGGTGAGGTCCAACCGCTCGGCCGGCACGAAGCTGTTCCACTCCAGGGCACGGCTGGCCGCGAGCGCCAGATCGCCGTCGGTGATGTCGACCGGCCCGACGGGGCGTACCTCGATGTTGTCGGCGACCGCCCGCACCCCGCGTACCCGCTGCGCCCCGCGTACCGCCGCCCATTTGCGGGCGGCGCTGTCCACACCGCCGGTGAGCGACACCACCCCGGCGTGCACGCTCACCCCGATGTCGGTCGAGCGCACCTGCGCGTCCCAGGCGAGTTCGTCGAGCACGTCGCGCTGGATCTGGTCATCGCTGCGGGTCGCCGTCGCCGTGGTCATGGCACCCCCATCCGCCGCCGTGTCCTTCTCCGCCCGAGATTGCCGACCGGCGGGGTTAGCCCGGTTCACCCCGCCCGGGTGAACCGGTAGAAAGAAGGGCGGCGGGTGTCGCGGCCAACCCCCTTGGCCGCGCCACCCGCCGCCCCGGAGGGAGGAAAGCAGTCCTGTTTCGTTATGACGCTTCGGCGAGCGTCACGGTTGCCTTCGCCTCGGCCCCATTTCGCAGATACGTCACCTCGACCTCGTCACCGACCTTGCCGGCCTGGACGGCGGCGACCAGATCGTTCGAGTCGTTGATCACCTTGTCGCCGAACCGGGTGACCACGTCGCCCTGTTGCAGACCGGCCCGCTCGGCCGCGCTGCCCGGATTCACCGCGCCGATCAGCGCGCCGCCGTCGGGAGCGGAGTTCACGCTGACCCCCAGCGACGGGTGGCTGATCTTCTCGCGACGCTGAAGCTTCCCGGCAACGTCCTTGGCCTTGTTGCTCGGGATGGCGAAGCCGACGCCGATGTTGCCGGTGTTGCCCTGCCCAGCTGTGGCGATCGCGGTGTTGATGCCGATCACCTCGCCCCGGGTGTTGACCAGCGCCCCACCGGAGTTGCCCGGGTTGATCGGGGCGTCGGTCTGCAACAGCCCCGAGATCGAGCTGACCCCCTGGCCGGGGATCTGCTGCCCCCCACCGGCCTGGATGGTGCGGTCCCGGGCGCTGAGGATGCCCGCGGTGACCGAGCCCTGCAGACCGAGCGGGCTACCCAACGCGAGCACCTGGTCGCCGACCTGCATCGCGTCGCTGTCGCCGAAGGTGGCCGGTTGGAGATCGGTCATCCCGTTCGCCTTCAGCACCGCGAGGTCGGTCCTCGGGTCGGTGCCGATGACCTCGGCCTGGGTGTTGGTGCCGTTGGCGAAGAAGACCCGCACGGTGTCGCCGCCACCGGCGATCACGTGGTTGTTGGTCAGCACGTAACCATCGGCGCTGAGCACCACGCCGGAACCCTCGCCGCTGCCGGTGCTGATGGACACGACGCTGTCCTGCACCGCCGCCGCGATACGTGGCAGATCAGCGCTGTCGATCACGGGCGCGGCGGTGTAGGTGCGGGTGACCCCGCCACCGTCACTGAAGGCGAGGGCGAGGGCGCCACCGGCGGCCCCGCTGCCGAGCATCAGGGCGAACACCGCCACGCCGGCTCCGGCCACCTTGGCGATCCGGCCGGGGCGGGGCCCGGTGGGCGGGTTGGGTGCCCACGGGTTCGGCTGACCTGGGTGGCCACCCGGCATCCCGGCGGCCTGCCCCGGATACCCGGGTTGCCCGGCACCGGGTCCCGGGGACTGAGCACCGCTCCAGGTCGGCTGACCGGGGTACCACGGATTGCCGGGGTAGCGGGCACCTGGCTGGTACGGGTGCTGGTACTGCTGGTGCTGGTACTGCTGGTGCTGGTACTGCTGGTGCTGAGGGCCGGCCGGTGCCCAGGCGGACTGACCGGCCACCGGCTGACTGGCCGGGGGTGAACCGCCACCGTCACCCGGGCCGGGGCTGCTCAGGGTGGCGTCCGGGCCGGTCGACCCCGGTTCGACGGCCCGAACCGGCACAGTCGGCGCCTCAGCCGTCGGGGCGGCGTCGGGGCGGTCGGTGGACGCAGAGTCGGACCGCGCGTACTCGGCGCGGGACAGCTCGGATTGCGACGGCTCGGCGTCGGTGGGGGCCGGCCGGCGCGGGTCGGACTCGTACTCGGTCATGTCCCTACCTTCTCCCATCGCTCTGCGCCCCGCCTTGGGCTGACCTGAGGATTGGCTGAAAATCACTCATCGTCGATGTCAGTGGCGGGGGCGAGCGGCAACCGTACCCGGAAGGTGGCTCCGCCGCCCGGCGTCCCGGTCACCTCGACCGTGCCCTGGTGTACGGCCACCAGCGCGGCGACGATGGCCAGGCCGAGGCCGGTGCCGCTGTTGCCGTCGGTCCGCCGGGTCCGCGAGGCGTCCACCCGGTAGAACCGCTCGAAGACCCGCTCCGCCTGCTCGGCGGTGAGCCCCGGCCCGGTGTCGGCCACCTCGATCACCGCCAGGTTGCCGGGCTCGGCGCGCAGCCGCAGCGTCACCGCCGCCTCGGGTGGCGTGTGCCGCAGGGCGTTGGTCATCAGGTTGCCGATCACCTGACGCAGCCGGGCGTCGTCGCCCCGCACCACCAGCGGGCCCGAACCCGCCTCGATCTCCAGCTCGATCCGCCGGTCCGGGGCCATCACCCGCGCCGCCGCCACCGCGTCGGCCGCCAGCACCGGCAGTTCCACCGGGGTGAGGGCCAGCGGTCGTTCGCGGTCCAGTCGGGCCAGCAGCAGCAGGTCCTCCACCAGCAGCCCCATCCGGGCCGCCTCGTCCTCGATCCGGCGCAACAGGTCGGAGGTCTGCTCGGGGGCGCGGGCCGCACCCTGGCGGTACAGCTCCGCGAAGCCCCGGATGGTGGTCAGGGGGGTACGCAGCTCGTGTGAGGCGTCCGCCACGAACTGTCGCATCCGTTCCTCCGAGCGACGGGCGCGAGCCTCGGAGGCCCGCGCCGCCTCGGCGGCCTCCCGAGCGGCGACCTCGGCGTACCGGGCGGCGGATTCCGAGGCCGCTCGGGCGGTGAAGGCCATCTCGATCTGGCTGAGCATCGCGTTCAGGGCCCGGGACAGCCGCCCCAGCTCCGAGGTCGGGCAGGGCTGGCCGTCCTCCGGATCGGGCACCCGTCTACTGAGATCGCCGCCGGCGATGGCCGCGGCGGTACGTTCGATCTCCACCAGCGGCTTGAGGCTGGTCCGGACGATCGCCGCGCCGATCGAGGCGAGCAGCACCAGCACCGCCCCGCCGACCAGCAGGTCGATCCAGATGAGGCGTTTCACCGCCTGGTCCACGTCGGTCAGGTGCTGCGCGATCGCCGTCCACTGGCCGTTGGGCAGCTCCGTGTAGAGCATCCGCCAGCGCATGTCGCTGGCCCGCGCCCGAGCGGGGAAGGGTTGTCCGGCCGCCTGTTCGAAGCCGGCGGCGTTCTCCGGCCAGGGCGGCAGGTCGTTGACGTCGAACCGCTTGGTGTCGAAGTACACCGAGTAGACGGCGCCGGTCCGACTGTCGGTGAAGACCACCAGGTAGTCGGTGGGCAGGTCGGTGCCGAACCGTTCGGCGCCGGCCACCGCCTCCAGGTTGTCGGCCACGCTCTTCAACTCCGCGTCCACCTGGTCCACCAGGTAGCTGCGCAGGAAGATCGTGGTCAGCGAGGCGATCACCAGCAGCGCGGCGGCGACCAGGGTCAGCACGGCCGCGACCAGCTTGACCCGCAGCGGAATCGTGCGGAGCCAGATCTTGGCCTGCTGCAACGCGTTCACGCCACCGGCTTGCGCAGGACGTACCCGACGCCACGCAGGGTGTGGATCAACCGGGGATCGGTCGTGTCCACCTTGCGTCTCAGGTACGAGATGTACGACTCGACGATGTTGTCGTCGCCTCGGAAGTCGTAGTTCCACACGTGGTCGAGGATCTGCGCCTTGGACAGCACCCGGTTGGCGTTGAGCATCAGGTACCGCAGCAGCTTGAACTCGGTTGGCGACAACTGCACCCGTTGACCGGCCCGGTAGACCTCGTGGGTCTCCTCGTCCAACTCCAGGTCGGCGAAGGTGAGCCGGGCGGGGGCCTGCTCGCCGGTGCTGGTGCGGCGGAGCACCGCGCGGATCCGGGCGGTCAACTCCTCCAGGCTGAACGGCTTGGTGACGTAGTCGTCACCGCCGAGGGTCAGCCCACGGATCTTGTCGTCGGTGGCGTCGCGGGCGGTGAGGAAGACCACCGGGGTACGGGTGCCGCCCTCGCGCATCATCCGGATCACCTCGAACCCGTCGAGGTCCGGCAGCATCACGTCGAGCACCACGAGATCGGGGCGATGGTCCCGGGCCGCGCTCAGCGCGGCGCTGCCGCTGGTGGCGGTGGCGACGTCGAAGCCCGCGAAACGTAGGCTCGCGGAGAGCAGTTCGAGGATGTTCGGGTCGTCCTCGACGACGAGCAGTCGCGCCTCGGTCTGGGTAGCGGCCATGCCGCCCATCATCCGCGCAGCCGCTGCACCGGCGCTGGGCGGAGCCTGAAAAAAGCCTGTGAGCGGCGGGTACGGACCCGGCGAGCCGGTGCTCCGGCGGTGACCCGTCAGGTCGACCGGTGGCGGATACGTGCGAGGCTGCCGGTGCCCGGCGACGAGGCCGGACCACGTGGCGGAGGGAGACTTCGATGATCATCGAGGGGCGCTTCAACGGACCGCCCGGCTCGGGCAACGGCGGATGGAGCGCCGGTGTCTTCGCCACCGCGTACGGCGGGGACGGTCCGGTCGAGGTGACGCTGCGTCGACCACCGCCGTTGGACACCCCGTTGACGCTCGCCGACGCGGAGGTGCGCGACCCGGCCGGCGAGGTGGTCGCGCTGCTGCGCGCAGCGGAGGAGTTCGACGAGGCGGCGGTCCCGCCGGTGGATCTGGCGACCGCCCGGGCCGCTTCGGCGGCGTACCCGGGCCTGGTGGACCATCCGTTTCCCGGGTGCTACGTGTGCGGGCCACAGCGCGCCGACGGCCTACGGGTCTTTCCCGGTCGGCTGCCGGACGGCCGCACGGCCGCCCCGCTGCGGGTGCCACCGCAAGTGGAGGTCGCCACGATCTGGGCCGCCCTGGACTGTCCCGGCGGGTGGGCGGTGATCGCCGCCGGTCGACCGTACGTGCTCGGCCGGATCGCGGCCCGCGTCGAGGCGCTGCCCGGCCCGGGCGACGAGTGCGTGGTGACCGGCGCGGTGATCGGCACCGAGGGCCGTAAGGCATTCGTCCGCACCAGCCTGTACGCCCCGGACGGCCGCCTGCTCGGCCACGCCCGGGCGACCTGGATCGCCGTGTAGGCCCGGATCCGGGTCGGCACCGTCGTCGATCGGGTCGTCCCTGGGGATGAGACGACTCCTGCCTGAGGCGGATCACCATCTCCCGACCGAGCCCGATTGATTTGCCCAACCGCTAACGTCACGCTGTGCAACGGCGCATCCCGGCGCCGCCACGGGAGGAGAACGATGACCCACGGGCGACCAAGCCCCACCAACGACGCGCAGATCGTGGTCTCCGGTCTGACCAAGCAGTACCGCAACGTGCTCGCGGTCAACAACCTGTCGTTCACGGTCGAACCGGGTCGGGTCACCGGCTTCCTCGGCCCGAACGGCGCGGGTAAGACCACCACGCTGCGGATGCTGCTGAACCTGGTCACCCCGACCGCCGGGGTGGCGACCATCGGCGGTCACCGGTACCCCGAGCTGACCAACCCGTTGGGACACGTCGGCGCGGTCCTGGAGGCGTCCAGCGCGCACAAGGGCCGTACCGGGATCAACCACCTGCGGGTGCTCTGCGCCGCTGCCGGGCTGCCCCGGGAGCGGGCCGACCAGGCGTTGGAGCTGGTCGGGTTGACCCCGGCGGCGAACCGCAAGTTCAAGGGCTACTCGCTGGGCATGAAGCAGCGGCTCGGTATCGCCGCGGCGATGCTCGGTGACCCCCGGGTGCTGATCCTCGACGAGCCGGCCAACGGCCTGGACCCGGAGGGCATCCGCTGGATGCGCGGGTTCCTCAAAGGGCTGGCCGCCGAGGGACGGACCGTGCTCGTCTCCAGCCACCTGCTCTCCGAGATGCAACTGCTGGCCGACGACGTGGTGATCATCGCGGCGGGCCAGTTGGTCCGGCAGGGCCCGGTGGACCAGGTGATCGGTTCGATGGCGCAGGGCGTCCGGGTCCGGGTCCGCACCCCGCAGGCCGACGCGCTGACCGCCGCGCTGGCCCAGGGGCCGGCCACGGTGGAGAACGACGGGCAGGGCACGCTGTTGATCGGCGGGGTCGACGCTCCGACGGTGGGCCGGGCGGCCCTGGCCGCCGGGGTCGAACTACACGAGCTGACCACTGAACGACCAGACCTGGAACGTGTGTTCCTGGAGCTGACGGCCGGAAAGGCGGGCATCCGATGAGCAACCTTGTCCGCTCCGAACTGCTCAAGATCCGTACGACCAGCACCTGGTGGTGGTTGGCCATCGGGGCGTTCCTGTCGATCGCCCTGGCCTTCGCCTTCAACGCCTGGCTGGCCAGTGAGACCCTCACCGGCGGCGGGGAGGAGTTCGGCTACACCGGCGACGCCGCCTCCGCGCCGGCTCAGGCGGCGAACCTCTACACCTCGGGCCAGTACCTGGGGCTGATGTTCGTGATGCTCATCGGCATCCTCATGGTCACCAACGAGTTCTTCCACCAGACCGCGACCACGACCTTCCTGGCCACCCCGCGCCGCACCTCGGTGATCGTCAGCAAGCTCATCGCGGCCAGCCTGCTCGGTTTCGCGTTCTGGCTGGTGACCACGGTGATCGACCTCGCGGCCGGTGCGGCGTTCCTGTCGCTCAACGACTTCGGCACCCAGCTCGGCGAGTGGGAGGTCCACCGCGCCCTGCTGCTCAACCTGATGGCGTACGCGATCTGGACGGTGCTCGGTGTCGGCATCGGCACGTTGGTCACCAACCAGCTCGGCGCGGTGATCACCGCCTCGGTGCTCTACCTGATCGGCACGCAGGTGGTGGGACTGCTCTTCCTGCTGTTGGCCAACCTGATGGACAACATGGCCGTGCTCAAGTGGCAGGTGATCTGGCCGGCCGCCGCGTCCCAGGTCATGATCACGCCGGGTGAGAACGAGATGCTGCCCGTCTGGTGGGTGGGGGCGCTCGTGCTGGTGGGCTACGCCGTCGTCAGCGGCGTGGTCGGTGTCCTGATCACCCGACGCCGCGACATCTCCTGACGCCCGAGCGGCCGAGCAGGGTCGCACCGCCCGACGGGCCCGGTACACCGGTGGACGACCGGCGTACCGGGCCCGTCGGCGGGTCAGGCACCGGCCATAGCAGCGACCGGAAAGACACGCAGCGCTTACCGAACTTCTGGCATCTTCTGTGAATCCGACCACGCGACCGAGGCGGAAATGCCCTGGGGTTCGCTACGGCGTAGCCTGGGAACCGTCCTGTGCGCCCGTCCCGGCGCGTCGGGCACCGCGTGACACACAAACCCGCGTGAAAGAGGCGATTACCGGCCGTGTCGACCCAGCAGACTTCGCAGGAGAACCCACTGGCGGGTTTCGGCCCGAACGAGTGGATCGTCGAGGAGATGTACCAGCGGTATCTCGCCGATCCCAGCAGCGTCGACCCGGCCTGGCACGACTTCTTCGCCGACTATCGGCCCGGTCAGGGCACAGCGAGCGGCGGTGACGGCCGACCGGTCGCCACCGAGACCAAGGACGCCGCCCCGACCAAGACCGAACCGGCCCCCAAGAGCCAGCCGGCGGCCAAGGCCGAGCCGGCCGGCAAGGGCGAACGCCGCTCGGCGGCACCGACCACGTCGAAGCCGGCACCCGCCGCGGCCAAGCCGGCCGTCGCGAAGCCGACCACCGGTAAGCCGGCGGCGGCCAAGGCCGAGCCGACGAAGACCCGGACCGCGCCCACCGCCAACGGACCGCAGACCACGCCACTACGCGGCGTAGCCGCCAAGATCGTCCAGAACATGGACGCCTCGCTGGCCGTGCCGACCGCGACCAGCGTGCGCGCCGTACCGGCCAAGCTGCTGGTCGACAACCGCATCGTGATCAACAACCACCTCGCCCGGGGGCGCGGTGGCAAGGTCAGCTTCACCCACCTGATCGGCTACGCCCTGGTGCGGGCACTGGTCGCGCACCCGGAGATGAACAACTCCTTCGCCGAGGTCGACGGCAAGCCGGCGATGGTCCGCCCCGAGCACGTCAACCTGGGCATCGCCATCGACCTGACCAAGCCGGACGGCAGCCGCAACCTGGTGGTCCCCTCCATCAAGGCCTGTGAGCAGATGGACTTCCGGCAGTTCTGGCAGGCGTACGAGGACGTCGTCCGGCGGGCCCGCCGCAACGAGCTGACCATGGAGGACTACTCCGGCACCACGATCTCGCTGACCAACCCCGGCGGCATCGGCACCGTGCACTCGATGCCGCGGCTCATGCAGGGCCAGAGCGCGATCATCGGGGTCGGTGCCATGGAGTACCCGGCGCCGTACCAGGGGATGAGCGAGGCCACCCTGGCCGAGCTGGCGGTCAGCAAGGTCATCACGCTGACCAGCACGTACGACCACCGGATCATCCAGGGCGCGCAGTCCGGCGAGTTCCTCAAGGCCATGCACGAGCTGATGCTCGGCGAGCACGGCTTCTACGACCAGATCTTCACCTCGCTGCGCATCCCGTACGAGCCGGTGCGCTGGATGCGCGACGTCGCGGTCGACAGCGAGGGTCAGATCAACAAGACCGCCCGGGTCCATGAGCTGATCCACTCGTACCGGGTGCGCGGTCACCTGATGGCCGACACCGACCCGCTGGAGTTCAAGATCCGTAAGCACCCGGATCTGGACGTCCTCCAGCACGGGCTGACCCTCTGGGATCTCGACCGCACCTTCCCGGTCAACGGTTTCGCCGGTCGGCAGCGGATGAAGCTGCGGGAGATCCTCGGCGTGCTGCGTGACTCGTACTGCCGCCGGGTCGGCATCGAGTACATGCACATCCAGGACCCGGCCGAGCGGCGCTGGATCCAGGAACGGGTCGAGCGCAAGTACGAGAAGCCGCCGGCCGGCGAGCAGAAGCACGTGCTCAACCGGCTCAACGCGGCCGAGGCGTTCGAGACCTTCCTACAGACGAAGTACGTCGGCCAGAAGCGCTTCTCGCTGGAGGGCGGCGAGTCGCTCATCCCGCTGCTCGGTGAGGTGCTGGAGGCCGCCGCCGAGGACGGGCTGGACGAGGTCGTCATCGGCATGGCCCACCGGGGCCGGCTCAACGTGCTGGCCAACATCGTCGGCAAGCCGTACGAGAAGATCTTCTCCGAGTTCGAGGGGCACCTGGACCCACGGTCCACCCAGGGCTCCGGCGACGTGAAGTACCACCTGGGTCAGAACGGCAAGTTCAGCACCCCCGACGGCGACCACGCCGTGAAGGTCTCGGTGGTGGCGAACCCGTCGCATCTGGAGGCCGTCGACCCGGTGCTGGAGGGGATAGTGCGGGCCAAGCAGGACCGCATCGACCTCAAGCTGGAGGGCTACACCGTGCTGCCGCTGGCGGTGCACGGCGACGCCGCCTTCGCCGGTCAGGGCGTGGTGGCCGAGACGCTCAACCTCTCCCAGCTGCGCGGTTACCGCACCGGTGGGACGGTCCACGTGGTGGTCAACAACCAGGTCGGCTTCACCACCGCACCGGAGTACAGCCGCTCCAGCCTCTACAGCACCGACGTGGCCCGGATGATCCAGGCCCCGATCTTCCACGTCAACGGTGACGACCCGGAGGCCGTGGTGCGGGTCGCCCGGCTCGCCTTCGAGTACCGCCAGGCGTTCAACAAGGACGTCGTCATCGACCTGGTCTGCTACCGGCGGCGCGGACACAACGAGGGCGACGACCCCTCGATGTCCAACCCCCAGATGTACCGGATCATCGACTCGAAGCGCTCGGTCCGCAAGCTCTACACCGAGGAGCTGATCGGGCGGGGTGACATCACCGTGGAGGATGCCGAGGAGCTGCTGCGCGACTACCAGGCGCAGCTGGAGCGGGTCTTCAAGGCCACCCGTGACGCGGCCAGCACGCCGCGTCAGTTGAGCCGCCCGCCCCGGCAGGACGAGCCCGAGCCGAAGGTGGAGACGGCGACCGAGGCGTCGGTCATCAAGGCCATCGGTGAGGCGCACGTCAACCTGCCCGAGGGCTTCACCCCGCACAAGCGGATCCAGCAGCTGCTCGACCGGCGGGCCCGGATGGCCGTCGAGGGCAACATCGACTGGGGCTTCGGCGAGATCATCGCCTTCGGGGCACTGCTGCACGACGGGATAACGGTCCGGCTCGCCGGTCAGGACTCCCGCCGGGGCACCTTCGTGCAACGGCACGCCTCGATCGTCGACGCGGAGACCGGCGACGACTACCTGCCGCTGAAGTCGCTCACCGCCGACGGCGAGCGTTCCCGGTTCTTCGTGCACGACTCGCTGTTGAGCGAGTACGCGGCGATGGGCTTCGAGTACGGCTACTCGGTGGAGAACGTCGACGCGCTGGTCTGCTGGGAGGCGCAGTTCGGCGACTTCGTCAACGGCGCCCAGACGGTGATCGACGAGTTCATCTCCTCCGGTGAGGTGAAGTGGGGCCAGCGGTCCGCGGTCACCCTGTTGCTGCCGCACGGCCACGAGGGCCAGGGGCCGGACCACACCTCCGGCCGCCCGGAGCGGTTCCTCCAGCTCTGCGCCGAGGACAACATGCGGGTGGCGAACCCGACCACCCCGGCGAACTACTTCCACCTGTTGCGCCGTCAGGCCCTCTCGCCCAAGCGCAAGCCGCTGGTGGTGTTCACGCCGAAGTCGCTGCTGCGGCACAAGCTCTGCGTCTCCTCGGTGGAGGACTTCACCACCGGCACCTTCTCCCCGGTGCTGCCCGACCCGGCGGTGAGCGCGCCGGAGCAGGTCAAGCGGGTGCTGCTCTGCTCGGGCAAGGTCTACTACGACCTGTTCCAGGCCCGGCAGGAACGCGGTGTCACCGACACGGCGATCATCCGGCTGGAGCAGCTCTACCCGATGCCGGTGGAGGAGATCCGGGCCGCCCTCGCGCAGTACCCGAACGCGGAGGACTTCGCCTGGGTACAGGAGGAGCCGGCCAACCAGGGCGCCTGGTCGTTCGTCGCGCTCAACCTGCTGGAGCACCTCGACGGTGTCCGGCTGCGCCGCATCTCCCGCCCGGCCGCTGCGGCTCCGGCCGTCGGTTCGGCGAAGATGCACGAGGTCGAGCAGACCGCGCTGATCGAGGCGGCGTTCCCCCGCCCCTGACGAGAACTGACCCGGTCCCGTCCCACCGATGGTGGGGCGGGACCGGCCGGTCACCGGGACATTCCGGTGAGGAAGCGAGCAGGTCATGTACTTCACCGACCGGGGCATCGAGGAGCTGGTCGAGCGCCGCGGCGAGGAGCAGGTCAGCCTGGAGTGGCTGGGTGAGCGGCTGCGTGACTTCGTCGACCTGAACCCGGAGTTCGAAACCCCGATCGAGCGGTTCGCCACCTGGCTGGCTCGGCTCGACGACGAAGACGACGAGTGATGCGTCGGCGCGTCGTGGTGGCCGCCGTCGCCCTGGCGATGCTGGCCGGCTGTTCCGACCCGCCCACCCCGACTCCGGCACCCGATCCGACGGGCTCCGCGCCACCGCCCGCGCCTTCGGTGTTCTACCTCGACCCGGCCAATCCGGCCGAGGCGGAGGCGCAGCGGCGTGCGGCGAAGGGCGATGTGACCGCCGCGGAGGCGCTGGGTGTGATCGGCAGCCGACCGAGCGCGAAGTGGCTCACCGGTGGCGCGGCCCGGGACGAGGTCGACGCCTTCCTCGGCCAGGCCGCGATCGCCGGCCAGACCCCGGTGCTGGTGGTGCACAACGTGCCGCAACGGGACTGCGGTCGGCGCGGCACCGGCGGTGCCCGCACCGGGGCGGAGTACCAGGCGTGGATCCGCGAGGTCGCGGCAGGCGTGGCCGGTCGACCGGTGATCGTCGTGCTCGAACCCGGCGCGCTGCCGGACGCGGTGGCCGGCTGCGTGGCCGACACCGCCGGGCGGCTCGCGCTGCTGCGTGACGCGGTCACCGTGCTGGCCAGCACGGGCAAGGCACAGATCTACCTCGACGCCGGGCATCCGGGGTGGATCCGCGACGTCGAGGCGTTGGCGGGTGCGCTGCGTCAGGCCGGGGTGACCGAGGCCGACGGGTTCGCGCTCAACGTGGCGAACTTCGTCCGCACCGGGGACAACGTCGCGTACGGGCACCGGATCTCCGATGCGCTCGGCGGCGACACCACCTTCGTCATCGACACCAGCCGCAACGGCAACGGCCCCTACCCGGCCGAACGCGTCGACGGTGCGCCGAGCTGGTGCAATCCCCCCGGACGGGCGATCGGTGAGGAGCCCACCGCCGACCCCGGGCTGCCCCGGGTGGACGCTTTGCTCTGGGTCAAGTTCCCCGGTGAGTCCGACGGTGACTGTCGGGCCGGTGAGCCGCCCAGCGGCGAGTTCTGGCCCGCGTACGCCATCTCCCTGGTCCGGTCCTGAGCCTGCCCGGCGGGCCTCGGCGGCGGGTGAGGCGGGGGCCAGGCCGGCACACTCCTCAGCCCGGCGGGGCCTCGGCGGCGGATGGGGCGGGGGCCAGGCCGGTTCGGCGCAGCTTCTGCCAGCCCAGGCGGCCACCGGTCAGCGCGGTCGTCACCGACTGGATCATCACCAGGTACATCAGCTGCCGGTACACGAACTGCTGCAACGGCAGCACCCACAGCACGCCGAGCTTCTCCCGGTCCAGCCGGAACGCCACCACGGCGCTCAGCGTCTGCATCGCGAGCATGACCAGCCAGGCCACCGCGGTCGCGGTCCGGTCGAGGAAGAGCAGGCCGTAGAGGGCGAGCAGGTCGATCACCGGTGCCAGCAGCGGCAGGAGCACCCCGAACAGGCTCAGGAACAGTAGGCAGCGCCGGGTGAAACGGCCGGAGGCTCCCCGGTCGACCAGCGAGCGTCGATGCTTCCACATCGCCTGCATGGTGCCGTAGCTCCACCGGTAGCGCTGCTTCCACAACTGCCCCAACGTCGCCGGGGCCTCGGTCCACGCGCGGGCCTTCTCCTCGTAGACCACCTTCCAACCGGCGCGGCCGAGCGCCATGGTGATGTCGGTGTCCTCGGCCAGCGTGTCGTCGGTCATGCCACCGGCGTAACGCAGCGCCTGCCGGCGGAAGGCGCCGATCGCCCCGGGCACGGTGGACATGCAGCGCAACGTCTCGTAGAGCCGACGGTCGAGGTTGAAGCCGATGACGTACTCGATGTGCTGCCACTTGGCGATCAGGCTGGCGCGGTTACCCACCTTGACGTTGCCGGCGACCGCGCCGACCTGAGGGTCGGCGAACGGCTGGACGAGCCGCCGCACCGAGTCACGCTCGAACACGGTGTCGCCGTCGACCATCACGACCAGCTCGTGCCGGGCCAACGCCAGCCCGGTGTTCAACGCGCGGGGCTTGCCGCCGTTGGGGGTCCGGACGACCCGGACGTTCGGTAACCGGAGCGCCTCGACGATCTCGGCCGTGCCGTCGGTGGAGCCGTCGTCTACGACGATCACCTCGATGCCGCCGGGATGGTCGCCATCGGCCAGCGAACGGACCGCCGCGGCGATCCCCTCCTTCTCGTTGTACGCGGGCACGATCACCGAGACCGGCTCGGTCACCGGTGGTCCCCATGACCAGCTCCTCGCCCGGCGTCGGCGGGCGTGTCGCCCGGCGAGCACGAGCAGCAGCACGGTACGCCCCACCGTCAGCGCACCCACCGCCAGGAAGAGCACCCCGAGCCAGCCCAGCGTGCGGTCCGCGCCCTGCACCCCCCAGGTCAGCATCCGCCCGCGCCAACGCTCCCCCGCGCTGGCCGCCTGACCGGTCTCGACCCGGTGGTCGATGCCGGCCTCGGCGAGCGCCAGGTTCAGCCCGTCGGTCACCGTGACGAAGCGGTAGCCGCGCTCCCGCATGAGCGGGATGAACCGGTCGAGCGCGGCGACCGTCTGCGCCCGGTCGCCGCCCGCGTCGTGCCAGAGCGTGATCGCTCCGGAGTATCCGGGCGGCGTCACGTTGGTGAGGATCTGGTCCACACCGGGTAGCGCCCAGTCCTGGCTGTCGGTGTCGTTGAGCACGCTCAGGTAGCCCAGGTCGCCGGCCTGGGTGAACACCGGCCAGTCCAGGTCGCTGATGGCGCTGGCGAACGAGGAGTAGGGAAAGCGGATCAACGAGGTGCGGACGCCGGCCGCGCCGGCGATGGCCAACTGGGTCTGGCTGTACTCCATCCGGCGTCGCCAGTCGGGCAGCGCGGCCAAATCGGGGTGGGTGAAGGTGTGCACACCGAGTTCGTGGCCGTTCGCCGCCAGTTCCCGGACCAGCTCCGGATGGCGGGCCGCCTGCGAACCCACCACGAAGAAGGTGGCCGGCACCTGGTGGGCGGCCAGCACCCGCAGTACCTCCCGGGTCCAGACCGGGTCGGGCCCGTCGTCGAAGGTGAGTGCGAGGGTGCGCGGGGGTAGCCGGTACGACCGGGTCAGCCCGTCCGTGGAGCTGATGATCGGGCCACCGGAGACCACCGTCGTCGGCACGTCACGCTGCCCGTGGTGGACCTGCTGGCGGTCCGGTGCGAAGGACGCGTTGGCGTACGCGCCGACGAGCAGCACCGCGGCCAGCACCGTGCAGAGCACGCCGAGGATGGCCCAGTTCGCCGGTGGCACGACCCGGCGGCGGCGTACCGCCCGGCGGGACCGGCGCGCTGGCGGTTCAGTCATCGGCGGAAGGAGTTTCGTCGCCGCCGCCCGACGGGTCGCTGGTCGACGGCGACGGTTCCGTGCTGGGCGGCTCGGCGCTGGGGGTGGTCACCGGCGTGGTCGACCGGGAGGGTCGGGGCGACGCCGGCACCGAGGAGGGGGCGGGGCGCGGCGTCTCCGGTGGGCTGGTCACCGTCGCGGGTGTCCGGGACGGGGTGACCCGGGGGCGCGGCGCGTCGTTGCCCGTGGGCCGGGGCGCGGCGGTGGTCGCCGGGGCCTCCACGGCGGGGACCGACGGGGCGGGCGGCGGTTGCCAGGGCGGGCGGGTCGACTCCACGAACGGCAACACCAGGTCCGCCTTGACCGGGGCGCCGGCGAAGCTCGCCACGACCAGGCCGGTGTAGATCAGACTGACCAGACCCAGGGCGTACGCGATCCAGCGCAACCGGGACCGTCGCCGCCCGCTCGGATCGACGAAGACCGGCTGCGGATCCGACACGGCGGAGATGACGGTGGTGGGGCTGTCCGCGGACACCATCGGCGGGTTCACCGGGACGGCCGGTTGCACGACCGTGGGCGCGTCCGACAGCACGCGCTGGACGCCGGTCGGCGCGTCCCGCACTGCCGGTTGGACGACCGTGGGGGTGTCCAGCACGGGTCGCTGGAGGACCGTCGGCGCGTCCGCCATGGCCGGCCGCACAAGCGTCGGCGGGTCCGTGAGCCCTCGCGTGGTGACCGGTTCGTCGGCTGCGGTTCGCTCGACCTCCCGCCCGCCGTCGGCCGCATCGGCGCTGGTCAGAGGGTCCGCAGTCATGGCCGGGAGTCTAGGAGTGAACAATTTTCGGCTTACTCGCGGAGCGGGGCGATGCGACGTGGATCCCAGTGCGGCGAGCATCCCCGACCACTCTCGTACGCGCCGCCTCACCGACGGTGAGCGCCACTTCGCCCGGTGGGCGCACCGCCGCCGTCGACCCGGCTTCCCAGCACCACCGAAACCCGCCGTGAGCAGGTCAAACGGCCTGGTCGACCTCCTGCCGTCGGTCGCCGTGCCCGGGCGATCCGGCGGCCCGACCTGGTCGGTCGGGCCGAAACAAAAATCCTTCCGGCCGAACCGACCGTGGCGGAAACGGGTGGCCCGTGGCGCGGGATCCCCGGTCCCTCCCCCGCCACGCTGGTGGCGCTCGCTCGGTGGCCCGTGGGCGCGCGGGATTGCCGGACGGCCCGGATGGGCGGGTCCGAGGACCTACGCGGGAACAACCCTGATCTTGTAGCGTGAGTCCGTGGCCCGCAGCGTGTACCTGACCAGTGTCGGCTCGGGCGGGGGGAAGTCGACCATCGCCCTCGGCCTCGCCGAGTTGTTGTCCCGGCAGGTCGGCGGGATCGGCGTGTTCCGTCCGCTGGTCGCGCAGGACCGTCCCGACCCGATCCTCGCCCTGCTCAGCGAGCGTTACCGGGTGGGGCTGCCGGTGGCTGACCTGCACGGCACCACGTACGCCGAGGCCACCGCCCTGGTCGCCGACGGTCGCCGGGAGGAACTGATCACCCGGATCGTCGAGCGCTACCGCGAGGTGGAGCGGAAATTCGCCGCGATGGTCGTCATCGGCAGTGACTTCGCCGCCGCCGGTGACAAGGCCGGGCCACGGGAACTGGCCTTCAACGCCCGACTGGCCACCGAGTTCGGCAGCGTCGTGGTGCCCGTGGTCGACGGGTACGGGCGGCAGCCGGAGGCGATCGCGGCCGCCGCCCGGGGCGCCTACCACGACCTCGCGGACCTCGGCGCGACCGTGCTCGCGGTGCTCGCCAACCGGGTTCCCGAGTCGATGACGCTGCCCCGGCTGCCGGTCCCCACGTACGCCATTCCGGAGGTGCCGAGCGTCTCCGCGCCGACCGTGGCGGAGGTGGCGGCGGCGCTGAACGCCCGGTTGCTGGCCGGCGACGAGAACGCCCTCTCCCGTGACGTGCTCGACTACGTCGTCGGCGCCGCCCACGTGCCGACCCTGTTGGAGCACCTGACCGAGGGCGCGCTGGTGATCATGCCGGGCGACCGGGACGACCTGCTGGTCGCGGCGAGCGCCGCGCACGTCGCCGGGGAGGTGTCCCTGGCCGGGCTGGTGCTCACCCTCGGCGTGCCACCCGATCCCCGGGCGATGCGCCTGGTGGAGGCGCTGAACGCCCGGCTCGCGGTCCTCTCGGTGGACAGCGACAGCTATCACACGGTGGCCGCGTCGAGCCGGATCGAGGGCCGACCCAACATCGGGAACCCCCGGAAGGTGGAGACCGCTGTCGGCGCGTTCGAGGCGCACGTGGACACCGACGAGCTGGCCGCCCGGCTACGGGTCAGCCGCCCCACCCGGGTCACCCCGCTGATGTTCGAGTACGACCTGATCGACCGCGCCCGCGCCCAACGGCGGCACCTGGTGCTGCCCGAGGGGACCGAGGAGCGGATCCTGCGCGCCACCGAGATCCTGTTGCGTCGGCGGGTCGCCGACCTGACTCTGCTCGGCCGCCCCGAGGAGGTCGCTCGACGCGCCCGGGACCTGGGCGTGGACATCGGCAAGGCACAGGTGGTGGACCCGGCGACCAGCCCGTGGCGCGACGAGTTCGCCGAGGCGTACGCGAAGCTGCGTGCCCACCGGGGCGTCACCGCCGAACTGGCCCACGACATCGTCGCCCAACCGAACTACTTCGGCACCATGATGGTGTGGGCAGGCCACGCCGACGGCATGGTCTCCGGTGCCACGCACACCACGGCGGCGACCATCCGCCCGGCCTTCGAGATCGTCAAGACCATGCCGGACGTCTCCGTCGCCTCCAGCGTCTTCTTCATGCTGCTCGCCGACCGGGTCCTGGTCTACGGCGACTGTGCGGTGAACCGTGACCCGGACGCCGCACAGCTCGCCGACATCGCCATCTCGTCGGCGGACACCGCGGCCCGGTTCGGCATCGAACCTCGGGTGGCGATGCTGTCGTACTCGACCGGCAGCTCCGGTGCGGGCGAGGACGTGGAAAAGGTCGCCGCCGCCACCGCGCTGGTCCGCCAACGCCGACCTGACCTGGCCGTGGAGGGTCCGATCCAGTACGACGCGGCGATCGATCCGGCGGTCGCGGCCACCAAACTGCCGGACAGCCCGGTCGCCGGTCGTGCGACGGTCTTCATCTTCCCCGACCTGAACACCGGCAACAACACCTACAAGGCGGTGCAGCGCTCCGCCGGAGCGGTGGCCGTCGGGCCGGTCATGCAGGGCCTACGCCGGCCGGTCAACGATCTCTCCCGGGGGGCCACCGTGCCGGACATCGTGAACACCGTGGCGATCACCGCCATCCAGGCCGCCGCACTCGCCGAGGTGCCCACGTCGGACGAGGCGGCGTCGTGAACCGCCGACCCGGCCCCGGTAGGCCCGCGGCCACCCCGCAGTGCGACGGAGGGTCGGCATGAGCAAGGTGCTGGTGCTCAACAGCGGCTCCTCATCGATCAAATACCGGCTGTACGACGGTGACCGCGTCCTGGACAAGGGCACCGTCGAACGCATCGGCGAGCCCGGCGGTGGGCCGAGCGACCACACCGGCGCGATCCGGCAGATCCTGGGCGAGCTGGACCTGACCGGCCTGGCGGTCGTGGGTCACCGGGTGGTGCACGGCGGCCGGCGGTTCACCGCACCGACCCTCGTCGACGACGCCGTACTGGCCGCCATCGCCGACCTGGTGCCGCTGGCGCCCCTGCACAATCCGGCGAACCTCGCCGGTATCGAGGTGGCCCGTCGGGCCCTGCCGGACGTGCCGCAGGTGGCGGTCTTCGACACCGCGTTCCACCACACGCTGCCCGAATCCGCCGCCACGTACGCGATCGACCGCGAGGTCGCACAGCGGTACGGGGTCCGGCGGTACGGCTTCCACGGCACCTCCCACGCGTACGTGTCCCGGCGCACGGCGGAACTGCTGGACCGCCCGTACGAGGAGATCAACACGATCACGCTGCACCTGGGCAACGGCGCGAGCGCGTGCGCGGTGGCCGGTGGCCGCAGCGTCGCCACCTCGATGGGGATGTCGCCACTGGAGGGCCTGGTGATGGGTACCCGCAGTGGTGATCTCGATCCGACCATCGTGTTCCACCTGCGTCGCGAGGGGGGCATGGGCGTCGACGAGATCGACGATCTGCTCAACCACCGCAGCGGCCTGCTCGGGTTGAGCGGGGTCAACGACGTACGCGAACTACTCGCCCGCCGGGCCGCCGGTGACGAGGCCGCAGCGCTCGCCTTCGACGTCTACTGCCGCCGGATCACCGGCTATGTGGGGGCGTACTACGCGCTGCTCGGCCGGGTGGACGCGGTCACCTTCACCGCCGGTGTCGGCGAGCACGCGGCACCGGTACGCGCGGCGACGCTGGCCGGACTGGACCGGCTCGGCATCGTCGTCGACCCGGACCGCAACGTGGGCAGCGGCGATCGGCTGATCTCCCCGGACGGGGCGGAGGTCGCCGTCTGCGTCATCGGCACCGACGAGGAGCGGGAGATCGCCCGGGCCGCCCGGGCAGTGGTCGCGGACGGCGGTTGACCTCGGCCGGGCACGACTGGTCGGCCCACGGGCGCAGCGGGGTCGGCCGGGCGCGCGGGCGACGTGCGGAGGATCGGTCGAGCCCGACCGGTCAGCCGAAGGCGAGCCAGGTGGCGAGGGCGAGCAGCACCACGGCGACCACTGCCGCCCCGATGATCAGGCCGGTACGCGAGGTCGCCTCCGCCGCAGCGGTGTCCGTGTTGACGAAGGCGCGGAACGCCTCGGTGTTGCCGCTCGGATCGGTGTAGTTCTCAGCCATGCCGGGAACCTTAGCGAAACCTGTCCAGTCGGCATCCTGCCCACCGCCGTCGAGCCCGCACCGCCCGGACGAGCCGACGGCGGGCACAATCTGAGCCATGTCGCCTCGCACCGTCGCCGCTCTGGTCGCCACCGGTCTTCTCGCCAGCGCTCTGGTCGGCTGTTCCACCGATCAGGAGCCGACCGTCGGGGCGGAAGCGCCCAGCCCGTCGGCCACCGCCTCCGTCACGCCGTCGGCCTCCGCCTCGGCACCGGCGATCCCCGCCGGCAGCGCCCCGGAGCGGACCTTCGCACTCGGCGTACGCAAGCTGAAGGCGAACCCCGACGACGACCGGAAGGTGCCGATCACCATCTGGTATCCCGCGGTCGGGCGGGCCGGCGGGAATCCGGTCAGCGGTGCCGACGCCGCCGACGGGACGTTTCCCGTGATCATGTTCAGCCATGGCCTGGGCGGTTACCCGGAGGACTACGCCACGCTGGTGACCCGCTGGGCCGCCGCCGGATTCGTGGTGGCCGCCCCGACCTTCCCGAACACCTCCGGGAGCAGTGCGAACCTCAACGTGTTCGACGTGCTCAACCAGGCGGCAGACGTGTCGTCCGCGTTGACCCGGGTGCTCGCCCTCGACACCCGTGACGGCGATCCGCTGCGCGGCCGACTGGCCACCGACCGGGTCGCCGCCGCCGGGCACTCGGCGGGAGGGGTGACCACCATCGGGTTGTTCACCTTCAACCGCGACATCCGGCTCTCCGCCGGGGTCGTCCTCTCCGGCACCGCCGCCGGGGTGGGCACCGCGTTCGCCGGTACCCCCGCTCCGCAACTGTTCGTGCACGGCGAGGTCGACGAGGTGGTGCAGTACGCCGCCGGCAAGGCCGCGTACGACAAGGTGCCGTGGCCGAAGGCGATGCTGAGCCTGCCCGACGGCGACCACGGCCGTGGCCTGCTGCGCGATGAGGGAGCGTCGCTGCGGGTGGTCTCGGACACCACCATCGAGTTCCTCCGGTGGACGCTCTACGGCGACGCCGAGGCCAAGGAGCGTATTTCCACCGCCGCCTCCCGCGACGGCATCGCCAACCTCGACAACCAGCTGTAGGTCACGCGGATCCGCGTACGAACACCCGGTCGTCGTCGCCTCCGGCGCTCGCCCGGCGACGACGACCGCAAGGTGAGCGGCGGTCTCACGCGGTGTGGTCGACGACCACCTTGCCGAAGACGTCCCCGGAGTGCAGGCGGGCGAAGGCGTCGCCGACCCGGCTGAACGGCACGACGCTGTCCACCACCGGGCGGACCCCCCGCTCGGCGCAGAAGGTCAGCAGGGCGGCCAGCTCGTCCAGGGTGCCCATCGAGGTGCCCAGGATCTCCAACTGCATGGCGAAGACCCGGCGCAGGTTGACCTTCGGCTCGTGACCGGCGGTCGCGCCGGAGACCACGATCCGGGCCCCCAGGGCGGACGACTTCAACGAGTGGTCGAAGGTGGCCGCGCCGACCGTCTCGATCACCACGTCGACCCGCTCGGGCAGCCGTGCGCCGGGTTCCACGGCGGTCGCGCCCAACTCGGCGATGCGCGCACGCTTGGCGGCATCCCGGCTGGTCGCGTACACCCGTTTGCCCATCGCGGCGGCCAGCACGACGGCCGCGGTGGCCACGCCGCCCCCGGCGCCCTGTACCAGGACGGCGTCGGCCTCGTCGACCCGGCCCTTGGTGGTGAGCATCCGCCAGGCCGTCAGCCAGGCCGTCGGCAGGCACGCGGCGTCGGTGGCCGTGAGCCCCGTCGGCAGCCGCAGCAGATTCGACCGGGGTACGGCCACCCGCTCCGCCAGCGTGCCGGGGAAGTGCTCGGAGAGGATGGACATCCCGCGCGGATCGCCCGGCGTCGGCACGACGGGGTAGACGACCACCTCGTTGCCGTCCGGGTCCACGCCGGTGGCGTCGCAGCCGAGAATCATCGGCAACTGCTCGGCCCGGAGCCCGACCCCGCGCAGTGACCAGAGGTCGTGGTGGTTGAGCGAACTGGCCGTGACGCGCAGCGTCACCCAGTCGTCGTCGGCCAGGCTCGGCTCGGGTTGCTCACCGACGGTGAGCGCGGCGAGCGGGTCGGCGTCGTCGAATCGGCAGGCGAAGGCGGCACGCATGATCCGCACCGTAACAAGCTGAGCGCCCGTTAAGAAGGGCCCCTTCCTACACCTGGATGTAAGGAAGGGACCCTTCCTATACACCAGGCGTTAAGAAGGTGCCCTTCCTTACACCAACACCTCAGGCGCGGGCGACGCCGTCGCGGCGGGCGGCCTCGGCGACCGCGTCGGCCACCGCCGGTGCCACCCTGGGATCGAGCGGCGAGGGGACGATGGCCTCCGGCGTCAGCGCCTCGGCCACCACCGAGGCGATCGCGTCGGCCGCGGCGACCTTCATGGCGTCGGTGATCCGGGAGGCTCGGGCCTCAAGCGCTCCCCGGAACACGCCCGGGAAGGCCAACACGTTGTTGATCTGGTTCGGATAGTCGCTACGACCGGTGGCGACCACCGCGACGTGCCGAGCGGCCACCGCCGGGTCCACCTCGGGGGTGGGGTTGGCCAGCGCGAACACGATGCCGTCCGGTGCCATCCCGGCCACCGCCCGCTCGGGGATCAGCCCGCCGGAGACGCCGATCAACACGTCGGCGTCGCGCAGCGCCTCGGTGATGTCACCCTGCCGACCGTCGGCGTTGGTCAGCTCGGCGAGCTCCGCCTTCGTCCCGGTCAGCCCGGTGCGCTGCCGGGAGATGATGCCCCGGGAGTCGCAGACCACCACCCGCTCCGGGTCCACTCCGCCGGCCACCAGCATCTTGGTCACCGCCACGCCGGCCGCCCCGGCGCCGCTGACGGCCACCCGCAGATCGCCGAGTTTGCGGTTGAGCAGCGTCGCGGCGTTGCGCAACGCCGCCAGCACGACGATCGCGGTGCCGTGCTGGTCGTCGTGGAAGACAGGGATGTCCAACGCCTCGTCGAGCCGCCGCTCCACCTCGAAGCACCGGGGCGCGCTGATGTCTTCCAGGTTGATGCCACCGAACGACGGCGCGAGCGCGGTGACCACCGCGACGATCTCGTCGACGTCCTGGGTGGCCAGGCAGACGGGTACCGCGTCGACTCCACCGAACTGCTTGAACAGCACGGCCTTGCCCTCCATCACCGGCAGCGCGGCGCTCGGGCCGATGTTGCCGAGACCGAGTACGGCCGAACCGTCGGTGACGACCGCGACGGTGCGCGACGCCCAGGTGTAGTCGTGGGCGAGGTCCGGTTCGGCGGCGATCGCCTCGCAGACCCGGGCCACACCCGGTGTGTACGCGAGGGAGAGGTCCTCACGGCTGGTCAGCGGCACGGTTGAGACGACGGCCATCTTGCCGCCCCGGTGCAGTTGGAAGACGGGATCAGCAGGGTCCACGGTGGACGAAGACATGGTGACTCCAGAAGAATCGAGCGACTGGACCGACCGATCGGGCGCACGGTGAGGCGACGAGCGGCGGCGCGCGGTGCGGGGGGTCACCCGGGCGCTTCCGAGCATAGTCACGCCCTACGGTCCAGTATGTGAGCAGGGTCATAACGGCCGGGACGACAACCGTCCCGGCCGTGGCCAGTACCGGAGCAGCACGCGGCCATGCACGTCAGCCACGCCGTACGCCCGGGAGTCGTCGGTGACCAGATCGTTGTCTCCGGCCAGCCACCAGCCGCCGTCGACCGGGCGAACCGCCCGTTTGACCACCAGCAACTCAGGCCGGCTGCGGAAGACCGCGATCACCACGTCACCGGGGCGGACGGCACGGTCCCCCCGCCGTACCAGCACCGCGTCACCGTGGCGCAGCGTGGGCGACATGGAGGGTCCGGTCACCAGCACGGCCGACAGCGGCCACCGCAGCCGGGGTGCGGGCACGGGTTTCACCTCCAGCGGCCTCGGGGACCACCGTCCAGGAGTAATGTCGTCTTGGATCATCGCAAACTTCCCATGGAGGATCCCGATGCGACTTCCACGCATCCTTACGCCCCGCGTGAGCGCCAGCGCCCACTGCGACCTGCCCTGCGGCGTCTACGACCCCGCACAGGCCCGCATCGAGGCCGAGTCGGTGAAAATGATCTGCGAGAAGTACCAGGCCAACACCGATCCGGAGTTCCGCACCAGGGCGATCCTGATCAAGGAGCAGCGGGCTGACCTGGTCAAGCACCACCTCTGGGTGCTGTGGACCGACTACTTCAAGCCGCCGCACTTCGAGAAGTACCCGCACCTGCACCAGCTGTTCAACGAGGCCACCAAGCTGGCCGGTGCCGCCGGGGCCAAGGGCGCCACCGACCCGTCCAAGGCGGACGAACTGCTCCAGAAGATCGACGAGATCTCCAAGATCTTCTGGGAGACCAAGCAGGCGTGACGCTGCCGCGTACGGCGGTTGAGGCGCGAGTCGCCTCACTGCCGTTCATCGCGTCGGCGGTCGGCGTGCCCCAGCGGCGCGCCGACCGCCGACGCGTTGGTGCCCTCGGTCGCCGTCCCGGACGAGTCCCTCCGGTACGCCCCGGTGGCCGCGCTGACCATCACCAACCACTCGGCGGCCCCAGCGGGTAGAGTCCCCGACCGGGGGGATGAGTGGTGACTCAACTGACCGGCCAGCCGACGACCGATGACGACATCGTGCACCTCACCGTGCCTGCGGACGGCGGCTACCTGAGCGTGCTGCGTACCGCCACCGCTGGCCTCGCGGCCCGCCTCCAGTTCGCGCTGGACGAGATCGAGGACCTGCGCATCGCGGTCGACGAGGCCTGCGCGATGCTGCTCGCCATCGCCGCCCGCGACGCCGAACTGGACTGCCGCTTCTCGGTCACCGAGGACGCACTGACCGTCGAGGTGACCGTGCCGACGACGCCGGGTGCCCGGCTGCCGGCGGAGTCCTCGTTCGCGTGGAAGGTGCTCACCGCGCTGACCACGTCGGCGGGCGCGAGCGCGACCGACGGGCGGGCGACCATCTCGCTGCTCACCCGACGCGCCTCCGGCTGGTGAGCGTGCCGCGCGGCTGAGCGACGCGGTACGCCGTACGCGGCTCGGCGAACGGACGCGCGGGTCAGCTCACTCGAAGCCCAGCGCGCGGGTGGTCGGCGGGCTCACCAGCAACCAGGTGACCCCGACCCCGAGCGCGATCAGCGGCACGCCGAGCCAGCCCAGCCCGCCCTGGATCATGAACCAGCCGATCGGCAGCAGCATGAGCTGGAGCACGATGGCCGGTGCGCGAGCACCGGCCCGCCGTCGGAGCAGGGCACCGCCCAGCGCCCAGAGGGCGACGGCGGCACCGATGGCGAAGGCCGTCACCAGCAGCGCCGAGGTCAGGTCCGTGGTGGTGGCGGTCAGGTCGGCGAAGATCAGCCAGGCGGCGACCAGTCCGACCGCGACCGCCTGGCCGCGCAGCAGCCGGACCGCCCAACGGAGCGTGACAGGGGTTGGGTCGGAGTCGATGGTCACGCGGTCACGATACCGGTGGGGTCGCGGGGTATTGTGCCGCCCATGCGGGCTGTCCTGCTGGTCAATCCGAAGGCCACCACCACCAGTGAGCGCGCGCGTGACGTGCTCGTCCGAGCGCTGCGCAGTGAGGTCGAACTCTCCGTGCGGTACACCCGCCAGCGCGGCCACGCCACCACGCTGGCCCGGGAGGCCGCCGAGGAGGGCGTCGACGTGGTGGTCACCCTCGGTGGCGACGGCACGGTGAACGAGGTCGTCAACGGCCTGATGGCGGCGACCTCCGCCGGTGGTGCCGAGCCGACCGCCGACCGGTTGCCGGCGCTGGCCACCGTGCCCGGGGGCTCGACCAACGTCTTCGCCCGGGCGCTCGGTCTGCCCCGGGAGTGGCCGGAGGGCGCCAGCATGATCCTGGAAGGGCTACGCCTGGGTCGGCACCGCACGATCGGCCTCGGCCGGGCCGACGACCGCTACTTCACGTTCTGCGCCGGCTTCGGGCTCGACGCGTCGGTGATCCACCGGGTCGAGGAGTCGCGCCGCCGGGGACGGGTCCCCTCCCCTTCGCTCTACTTCCGGGCGTTCACCGCGCAGTTCCTGCTGGGTGGCGAGCGGCGGCACCCGGCGATCCGGTTGGAGCGTCCGGGCGAGGCGACCGAGGACGAGCTGGCCACGATCATCGTGCAGAACACCGCCCCGTGGACCTACGTCGGGGAGCGGGAGGTCAACCCGAACCCGGACGCGTCGTTCGACCTCGGCCTCGATGTGATGGCCCTTCGCCACCTCGGAGTTGTCAGCACGACACGTACGGTGACGCAGTTCTTCGCTCAGACGCCCGATCCGCGAGGTCGTCAGGTGCTCCGGCTGCACGACGTGGCCGAGTTCACGCTGGTAGCGGGCCGTCCGCAGGCATTTCAGCTCGACGGCGACTATCTTGGCGAGCGGGAAAAAGTCAGATTCACCTCCGTTCCGGCCGCACTCAGAGTAATCTGTTAGGTCTCCGGTCCCACCGGGGTGAGGTAGTCGACGTTCCCCCGACGCGACGGCTGCGACACCCGAGGCGCGTGTCGGAAATGTCAGCAATGTGCGGCGGACTGTACTATATTGATCCTCGACTGTGGTACGACGGGTAGCCGGAGGCCTCCGGAACCCGGACAAATGGGTTGTGGGCTTGCTCACCGTCCGGAGTTTTTCCGAGCGTCACCCTTGACATTGGGTGAGTTCGTGAAAGTATTCACAAGCGAACTTGAACTAGCGGGACATTGCCTGGATTCGCTCGACCAGTCGAGCTTTTCAGCAGGTCCTGCGGGCCAACAGCCTGCTCACGCATTGGTGAAATGACGGTCGCTAACCGTCACGATCGGCAATGCGGATGCATATAGGAAAAGCACCAAGAAGCAACATCTGCCACCCATCCAGAATGAGGAGTGTTGCCGCCATGGACTGGCGTCACCATGCTGTCTGCCGCGACGAGGACCCGGAGCTGTTCTTCCCGATCGGGACGTCCGGTCCGGCTCTCCTGCAGGTCGAGCAGGCCAAGGCCGTCTGCCGGCGCTGCTCCGTGACCGACCAGTGCCTGCAGTGGGCACTGGAATCCGGTCAGGACGCTGGCGTCTGGGGCGGGATGAGCGAGGAGGAGCGGCGCGCCGTCAAGCGTCGCGGCGGCCTCCGGGTGCTGCGCGCTCACTCCGCCTGACCACCACACACGTACGAAGCGAGACGCCCCGGTCGGCTCAGCCCGCCGGGGCGTTCTGCTGCCCGGCGGCGTCCACCCGGCGCAGCACCAGATCGACCAGTTCCGGCGCGTCGGTCAGCGGGTCGGCCACCGCGACCGCCCCAGCCCGCCGTGCCGCGGTCACCACGCCGTCGTGGAACAACCCGGGTGCCAGGAAGTACGCGGCCACCGCCACCCGGCGCGCGCCACGTGCCCGCAACCGCGCCACCGCGGCGTCCACGGCCGGCGGTGCCGCCGAGGCGTAGGAGACCCGTGTCGGAGCGCCGAGGGCGCCACCGAGGGCCTCGGCCACCCGACCCACGGATCCCCGAGCCGCCGCGTCCCGGGTTCCCGCGGCGGCCAGCACCACCGCGTCGTACCGACCCGGCTGCGCCTCGCCCAGCCGCCGCCGCAGCCCGGCCAGCAGTGCCGGGTCCACCTCCCCGCCAACCGGTCCGAGCACGTCGGTGACCCGCACCTGGATCGGTGGACCCGATCGCTGGGCCGCCGCCACCGCCGCCGGGATGTCGACCCGGCGGTGGTACGCGGCCGTCAGCAGCAGCGGCACCAGCACCGCGCGGGAGTGTCCGGCCGCCGCCAACCCTCGGAGCGCCTCGGTCGGGTCGGGGTCGGTGTGGTCGAGCCAACTCGCCGACACCGGGGTACCGGGACGGACGGCGGCCACCGCCCGAGCGAGCGCCCTGGTCGCGTCGGCCGCCCGCGGATCGCGGCTGCCATGCGCGACCAGCAGCAGCGGATCTCCCGACGACCGGGGCTCGGCGGGAGGGGTTCGTCCGCCGTCTCCGGTCAGACGTGCAGCCCGCACTCGGTCTTCTCGAACATCGCCCAACGACCCGCCCGTGGGTCCTCGCCCGCCTTGGTCCGCCGGGTGCACGGCCAGCAGCCGATCGAGCCGTAGCCGCGCCGGAACAGCTCGTTGACCGGCACGTTCCACCTGGCGATGTACGCGTCGACGTCCGACTGGGTCCAGGCCGCGATCGGGTTGACCTTCACCTTGGCCCGACGCGCGTCGAAGGTCACCACCGGCGTGTTGGCGCGGGTCGGTGACTCGTCACGGCGCAGACCGGCGGCCCACGCGTCATAACCGACCAGCGCCCGCTCCAGCGGCTCCACCTTGCGCAGCTGGCAGCATTCGTCCGGCGACCTGTTGAACAGCCGTGGCCCGTACTCGCCGTCCTGTTGCCCCACGGTGAGCCGGGGCCGGATGGACCGCACGTTCACCGGCAGCGTGCGGGCCACCTCGTCGCGGATCGCGAGGGTCTCCGGGAAGTGCAGGCCGGTGTCGAGGAAGACCACGTCCACCCCCGGTGCGACCCGGGAGACCAGGTGGGCGAGGACCGCGTCGGCCATCGAGCTGGTCACGCAGAACCGGTCCCCGAAGGTCTCCGCCGCCCACCGCGCGATCTCCAGCGCGGGCGCGCCCTCCAGTTCCCGAGCGGCCCGCTCGGCCAGTGCGCGTAGCTCGTCCGGGTCACGCCGAGACGCATCGGTGTCGGTGGCGACGACCGGACGGGTGTCGACCAGGTTGAGGGCGGCGGCGGAGATCAGGGCGCTCATCGGCTCACCGCCCGGGAGAGCAGGCCGGTGAACCGGACCGTGAAGACCCGGGCGCAGGCGTGGCACTCCCACGCGCCGTGCCCGGTCTCGCTCGGCCGTAGATCCTCTTCGCCGCAGTACGGGCAGTACAGCGGCGCGGAACGAGTTGTACCACTCATCGCAGTTCCTCCTCGTCGACCCGAATCACCCAGTTGGCGAACGTCTCGCCCTCGGTCCGCCCCGCCAGATAGCGCACGGCCAGCCGCTCGACGTAGTCGGGCAGTTCCTCGGCGGTGGTCTTCAGGCCACGCAGCTTGCGCCCGAAGCCGGCGGTGCGTCCCTCGGCCATGCCGAGTCCGCCGCCGAGGTGCACCTGGAAGCCCTCCACCTGACGGCCGTCCGGCCCGGTCACCAACTGCCCCTTGAGGCCGATGTCCGCGACCTGGGTGCGGGCGCAGGCGTTGGGGCAGCCGTTGATGTGGATGGAGATGTCCGCGTCGAAGTCACGCAGGCGCTGCTCCAGCCGGGCCACCAGCTCCTCGCCGCGCGCCTTGGTCTCGACGATGGCGAGCTTGCAGTACTCGATGCCGGTGCAGGCCATGGTGCCGCGCCGCCAGGCCGACGGCTGCGCCTCCAGGCCGATGTCGCGCAGACCCGCGACCAACGAGTCCGTCCGCTCCGGCGGCACGTCCAGCACCAGCAGCTTCTGGTACGGGGTGAGTCGCACCCGGCCGCTGCCGTGCGCCTCGACCACGTCCGCCAACTGGGCGAGCTGGCTGCCGGAGACCCGCCCGACCACCGGGGCGGCACCGACGTAGTTGCGACCGTCGCGCTGCCGGTGCACGCCGATGTGGTCGATCGGCCGCTCGGGCAGCTCCGGGGCGGGACCGTCGAGCAGCGTCCGGCCGAGGTACTCCTTCTCCAGCACCTCCCGGAACTTCGCCACGCCCCAGTCGGCGACGAGGAACTTCAGCCGGGCCCGGTGACGCAGTCGGCGGTAGCCGTAGTCACGGAAGATCCCCACCACCCCGGCCCAGACGTCGGGCACCTCGGACAGCGGCACCCAGACGCCCAGCCGCTGGGCCAGCATCGGGTTGGTGGACAGGCCGCCGCCGACCCAGAGATCGAAGCCCGGACCGTGTTCGGGGTGATCGACACCGAGGAAGGCGATGTCGTTCGCCTCGTACGGGATGTCCGCCAGCCAGGAGATCGACGACTTGAACTTGCGTGGCAGGTTGGAGAACTCCGGGTCGCCGACGTACCGCTTGACGATCTCGTCGATGGCGGGCGTGGAGTCGATCAGCTCGGCCTCGGCCACCCCGGCCACCGGGCTGCCCAGCATGACCCGGGGGCAGTCGCCGCAGGCCTCGGTGGTCTGCAACCCGACCGATTCCAGCCGCCGCCAGATCTCCGGCATGTCCTCGACCCGGATCCAGTGGTACTGGATGTTCTGCCGGTCGGTGATGTCCGCGGTGTCCCGGGCGAACTCGCGGGAGATCTCCGCGACGGTCCGCAGCTGCGCCAGGTCGAGCTGGCCACCGTCGACGCGTACCCGCAGCATGAAGAACTCGTCTTCCAGCTCGTGCGGCTCCAGCACGGCGGTGCGCCCGCCGTCGATGCCCGCCTTCCGCTGGGTGTACAGGCCCCACCACCGGAACCGGCCGCGCAGGTCCTGTGGGTCGATGGAGGCGAAACCACGATGGGCGTAGATGTTCTCGATGCGCGCCCGCACGTTGAGCGGATTGTCGTCCTTCTTCATCCGCTCGTTGGGGTTGAGGGGCTCCCGGTGCCCGAGCGCCCACTGACCCTCGCCACGGGGACGTCGGGGGGATCGTGGCTGACGGGCCGGAATCTCGCTGACTGCCATCGCGGCGTCCTCCGTTGTCTGCTGCGCCTCGGTGGGGCTGAGCGGGCGCGGCGACCGGTTCCCCGGAGGGACCGTGGACAACGTTGTCTTGCACGGCCGGCGCGCTGCGTGCCCGAGGCAGGGTGGTCGGGCGTCGTCAGTGAGCCGGACAGATGGCGCTGCGAACGCGGCCGTAGTCGACGTGGCGGCGAGCCACGAAGCGACGTACGACAGCGGCAGTCATGAACGTCATGCTGCCACACCCCGGGCAGGCCAGCCAATGACCGCGTGCTGGATCCCACATCACGGGCGGTTGCTGCCGACCGCTCCGAGCGTCACCGTGTGGCAGGCTCACCCTGTGGGGGATTTGCCCGATAAGTCGATTCCGGTCGCCGGGATCGGCGTCCGGCTGAGCGGAATGCGGCTGCGCTCGCTGCCGGTGTGGCTGGTGCCGTCGACCGTCACCCTGCTGGTGACGTTGGTGGGGCTGGACTCCGCCCAGCCCTGGCGGGACGAGTTGGCCACCTGGAGTGCCGCCACCCGAGGACTGACCGGCCTGTTCCGGCTCACCGGCACCATCGACGCCGCGAGCGCCCCCTACTACCTGCTCATGCACGCCTGGTCGACGGTGGCCGGCGATTCGGTGGCCGCCCTACGCCTGCCCTCGGCACTCGCCATGGCCACCACGGCCGGGCTGACCGCCCTCCTCGGGCAGCGGCTGTGGGACGTCCGCGTCGGCACCCTCGCCGGTCTGCTGTTCGCGGTGCTTCCCGGCACCTCCCGGTACGGGCAGGAGGCACGGCCGTACGCCGTGGCCAGCGCGCTCGCCGTGCTGAGCACCCTGCTGCTGGTCGACGCGCTGCGGCGACCCGCTCGACGGCGGTGGGTCGGCTACGCGGCGGCGACCACCGCCGTCGGGCTCACCCACCTGGTGGCCCTCACCCTGCTCGCCGCCCAGGCCCTCGCCGTGCTGACCAGGACCGGCGGCGTCCGGGCCGCCACCGGCCCGGACGACGGTGACCGGGCGGGCGGATCGGGCCGGAGACGGGTGTCACCGGTCTGGTCGTGGTTGGTCGCACTGGTGCCGGTGGCGCTGGCGGTGGTGCCGGTGGCCCTGGTGGCCCGGGGGCAGCGGGCCCGGCAGCTCGACTGGGTGGACGCCGCCCGGCCCGGGGACCTGGCGGCGCTGGCCACAGGCGTGGCACAGAGCGGGGTGGTCGGTGGGGTGCTGCTCGGACTCGCCGCGCTGGGCGCGGCCCGGGCCGGTCGCCGTGGTCTGCTGCCGCTGAGTTGTGTGCTGGCACCGGTGCTACTGCTCTTCCTGGCCGGGTTGGTCGTCCCCCTGTGGGTGCCCCGCTACCTGGTCTTCGTGGTGCCCTTCGGCTGCCTGCTGGCCGGCACGGCGCTGGCCTCCACCCGGCTGCCCGCCGCGCTGGCGGTGGTGGTCCTCACCGGCCTGCTCGGCCTGCCCGACCAGGCCGCGCTGCGGCGTACCCACGAGTGGCCCCGCAGTGCGACGGTGGACTACCGCGCGGTCGCCGAGATCGTCGCGAGCGGTCGGCGGCCCGGTGACGCGGTGGTCTACTCACCCCGGGACAGTTGGTTCTTCCTCGACCTCGGTCTGCGATACCACCTGGGCGACCGGACTCCACGCGACGCGCTGCTGGTCGAGGAGGCGCAACGCCGGGGTGATCTGTGGGCCGCCGAATGCGACCGCCCGGCCGAGTGCCTGGCCGGGGCGGACCGGGTCTGGCTGGTACGGGCCGGGCGGCGGGCCGACCCGTTGGCCGGCGTACCCGGCGCCAAGGGGGACGCGCTACGCGACGGCTTCACGGTGGCCGAGGTGTGGCCACGGCCCGGCATCACCCTCGCCCTGCTGACCCGGCGCGGCTGACCACCGGTGCGGGCGAGGCCGGCGCACCTCGGGCTGCTCGGCCGCCGCTGGCGGGGCGGCGGACCGGGTGGGAAGCGCCGCTCTCAGCGCCCCTCGGGGGCGCTACGGGCCAGCGGCAGGGCCAGGAACGCCTCGGTGCCCCCCTCGACACCGGGTCGCAACTCGATGGTGCCGCGCAGTTCCCCGGTGACCAGTGCCCGCACGATCTGCAACCCGAGCTTCGCACCGCCCTCGGCGTCGAACTCCGCCGGCAGGCCCCGGCCGTTGTCCGTGACGGTGACGTGCAGCATCTTGCGGAGCCGCTGAGCCGAGACCACCACCTCGGGTTTCGCAGGGCCGGTGAGCGCCGGGGAGTCGTCTCCGGCCGGTGGGAAGCCGTGCTCGACGGCGTTGAGCAGCAGCTCGTTGAGCACCATCACCAACGACGTGGCGATCTCGGCCGGCAGCACACCGAAGGTGCCCATACGACGCATCGCGACGGTCACCTCGGTCGCCGCCACCTCGGTCGCCGCGTTGGCCACCCGGTCGACGATCCCGTCGAACTCCACCGCCTCGTCGCTGGACATGGCGAGCGTCTCGTGCACCAAGGCGATCGACGCGACCCGCCGCACGGACTCCTCCAGCGCCACCCGCGCCTCGGGCATGGACACCCGGCGGGCCTGGAGGCGCAGCAGCGCCGCCACCGTCTGGAGGTTGTTCTTCACCCGGTGGTGGATCTCCCGGATGGTGGCGTCCTTGGTGATCAGGGCGCGGTCGCGTCGGCGTACCTCGGTGATGTCCCGAACCAGCACCAACGCGCCGATCGGCACCCCGGCGGGCATCAGCGGCAGGGCCCGGGTGAGCATCGTCGCCCCGCGTGCGTCGATCTCCCGCCGGGGCGGCGCCTCGCCGCGCAGCGCGGCGAGGATGCCGTTGGCGGCGTCCGTGCCCTCCAGGGGGTCGTCGGCCAGCCGCCGGTGCAGCACCGCGAGATCCTCGCCGACCAGGAGCGAGGCGTGCCCCAGCCGCCGGTACGCCGACTGCGCGTTGGGACTGGCATAGGTGACCTTGCCGCCCGCGTCCAGTCGCACCAACCCGTCGCCGACCCGTGGTGCCGAGGTGGTCTCGCCCGGGTGCCGGGGCGGCGGGAAGGTGCCGTCCGCCATCATCTGCGCCAGGTCGTCGGCGGTGGTCAGGTAGTTCAACTCCAGTTGGCTGGGCGTACGGGCGGTGGAGAGGTTGGTGTCCCGGCCCACCACGGCGATCACCTCGCCGGATTCGCCGTCGGCGGTACGCAGCCGGACCGGGATCGCCTCGTGCCGGGCGGGCACGTCGCCGTACCAGACCGGGTCGCCCTCCCGCCAGATCCGCCCCTGCCGGTAGGCCACATCCAGGTGTGCCACCTCCGGGCCGCCGACGATCCGTCCCACCTGGTCGTCCTGGTAGGCGGTGGGCGCGGTCGTCGGGCGGACCTGGGCCACGCAGAGGAAGCTGCCCTCACCGTCCACCGGTACCCAGAGCAGCAGGTCGGCGAAGGAGAGGTCGGACAGCAGCTGCCAGTCACCGGCGATGCGGTGCAGGTGGTCGATGTCGACCCGGCTCAGGCGGGTGTGTTCCTCGGCGAGATCGCGCAGCGTTGACACGCCGACCAGCGTGCCACGCCGACCGTCACCTGGTCGCGGTGACCTTCTTCAACCCACGCGGCGCGTCGGGGTTCTCGCCCCGGGTCAGGGCGAGCGCCAGTGCCAGCCGCTGCAACGGCAGGATGTCCAGCAGCGGGGCGTACCGCTCGTCGACCTCGGGCACGGCCAGGCGGGTGGCGCCGTCGACCTCGGCGGAGCCGACCACCACCACGTCGGCGCGGCGCTCGCCGAGTCGGGGCAGCACCTCGCCCATCGACCGTCCGCCCGGCCCCGAGCCGACCACCGCCAGCACCGGCACGTCCGGATCGGTCATCGCCAGCGGCCCGTGCAGCAGGTCGGCGCCGGAGAACGCCAGCGCCGGCAGGTACGACGTCTCCATCAGCTTCAACGCCGCCTCCCGGGCGGTGGGGTACGCGTACCCCCGGCCGGTGGTGACGATCTGGGCGGCGAAGCGGTATCGCGGCGCGAGCTGGGCCGCGACCGGGTCGGCGAGGGTGCGGGCGGCCAGCTCGGGCAGCTCGGCCAGGGCCCGGCGCTCCTCGGCGGGCAGCACGCCGTCGCCGGCCCGGATCCCCTCCACCAGCATCAGCAGGGCGAGCAGCTCGGCCGTGTAGGTCTTGGTGGCGGCCACCGCACGCTCGTGCCCGGCCGCGATGTCGATGGAGAGTTCCGCGGTCGTCGCCAACGGGGAGTCGGGTGCGTTGGTGACGGCGAGGGTGAGGGCACCGGAGTCACGGGCGGCCCGGAGCACCTCCGTCAGGTCGGGCGATCCCCCACTCTGGCTGACCCCGATCACCAGGGCGTCGGAGAGGTCCAGCCGGGCGTCGAAGAGGGTGACCGTGCTCGGCGAGGCGAGACCGGCCGGCAAGCCGAGGCGGATCTCGCTGAGGTACGCGCCGTACAGCGCGGCGTGGTCCGAGGTGCCCCGCGCGGTGAAGACCACGTGCCGGGGTCGACGCTCGGCGACGATCGCGGCCACCCGGGCGACACCGGTGGCGTGCTCGGTGGCGAGCAACCGCTCGTAGCCGGCTGGCTGCTCGTCGATGTCGGCGGCCATGCCGCTGCCTGGGCGTGTCACGGAAACTCCTCCCCTGCGCGTTATCCGCGCGAATGATGCTCAGTCTTGCAGCTTTTAACGACTTAAGGCAATCAAACGAGCAGGAGTGCGCAGTGGATCACCAAAACCTGGCCCTGTCACCTACGCTGACCCGACCTCACCGCGCAGCCGGTACCGACGAGCGAGAGGACCACGTGGCCGAGGGAACGGACGACCGGGCGCTGCCGGCGACGGAGGAGTTGACCCTGGCCCGGCGGGCCCTTGATGCCGGCGAGCTGGCGCATGCCGCCGACCACGTCGCGGCGGCGTTGGCCCGGGCACCGACGCTGCCCGAGGTGCACGAGACCCTCGCCCGCCTGGCCGCCACCAGCGGCGACGGCGGCCTCGGCCTGTTTCCGCTGCAACACCACACGTTCGTCGGCGCGGTGGTCGCCCGCGCACATCTGCTCGCCGCGGCGGGGCGACCGGCCGAAGGGCTCGATCTGCTGGTCGCCGCCACCGCGCACGCACCCGGCGCGGACTGGGCCGCGGTGCCCTGGGTGACCTCGCCCGAGTTGGCCGAACGCCTCGGCCCCGAAGAGGCCGCCCGGGTGCTGATGCAGGTGTGCGCCGCCGTCGCGGACCCGGTCCCGCCACCGAACCGGGCGGCCCTGTCGCCGTACCTCACCCTCGCCCGCAACGCGATCACCGTGCACCCGGAGCACCCGCTGCTGCTGGGCACGGCGTCCGCGCTGGCCCGGCGGTTGGGCGAGGTCCCACTCGCGGTCCGCTGGGCCAGCCGGGGGGTACGCGCGGCACCGTCCAAGATGGGCGAGGTGTGGCTCGGGTACGCGCTGCGCAGCGCCGGCCGGACCCGGGAGGCGCTCGCGGCGCTGCGCCGCGCCGTCGGGCACGACCCGGACGACCTGGCGGTGTACGCCGACATCGCCGGCACCCTCGCCGACCACGGCAGGCTGGCGGAGGCGCTGGACTGGATCGAGCGTGCCCTGGCCCGCAATCCGTCCTTCGACTGCGCGGTGCACACCGCACACCGGTTGCGATTCCAGCGCGACGGTTCGGTGGACCACCTGGTGGCGCTGGCGGATTTCATCCGCGACCACCCGGACGACTCACACGAGCACGGCGACCTCGCCGAGTGCTGTCGCGGACGCCCCTGGCTGGGGCAGGTGACGCCACCGGCGTCGCCCACCGCCTCGGTCGACGGGCAGGCCGCCGAGTCGGCGTCCGGGCGTCCCACGCCGCCCCCACCGTCGGCGGAGGCCGCCCGCCGACTGCGCGAACTCGCCCACCCGGCCTGGCCACACCCGCCGGCGGCGTACGACGCGGCGGTCGGCCTGGCCACGCTCGACCTGGCCGACCTGCTCGGCCTGCTGGCCCATCCACCCGAGCCGCCACAGAACGCGCTGGGGCGGGTGCTCTCCGGCCAGGACCCGGCGTTGTGGCTGCGGTGCGTGCAGGTCTGGACCTGCCTCGGGCTGCTACACCACCGGACCGACGAGCCGTGGGCGGAGTCGACCCGGCGGCGGGTGCTCGTGGAGTTGGCGCAGCAGCCGGAGGCGGTGGCCGAGGCGGCCCTGTTCGCGCTGGTGACCGCCGCCTGGGTCGACCCGTCCGTCCGCTCCGACGTGGCCGCTCTGGTCACCGGACGGCTGGTGGCGGTGACCGACGCGACGCGGCAGCCGACGCCGCCGAACGCCACCTCCGTGGCGCACCTGGCGCTGGCCACGCCGGGCCTCGATCCGGAGGCCGTCGCGCTGGCGCGGAAGCTGGCCGGCGTGACCGCCAGCCAGCGCCGTGGCGCGCTGCGCGCCCTGCTACGCCGCCTCCTGCCGCCGTGGCGCAGCCGCCCACACGGTTCTGAGCCCGGGAAATCAGCCGGCCGGTGAGTGGGCCAGGTCGGTCCCGGTCTGCTCCTGGCCGCCGTCCGGCTCCCGCTCGTTGCTCGTGCGCAGCGGGATCTCCCGGATGAACCAGGCCAGCACCGGGACCACCACGGCGAAGAGCACCGCCCAGAGGAAGACGTGGGAGATCGCGTCGGCGAGCCCGCCGAGCACCACCTCCCGAGCCTGTGCCGGCAGGTCGCGGAGCTTCTCGATGTTCATCGCCGCCCCGGCCTCGCCGCCACCGCTGAACGCGCCACCGGCAGCTGAACCGGCCAACCGGTTGGCGAAGATCGCGCCGAACAGCGAGATGCCGAACGATCCGCCGATGGAGCGGAAGAAGGTGGCCGCGCCGCTGGCCGCCCCCAGGTCCTTCTGGTCGACGCTGTTCTGCGCGATCAGCATCGACGTCTGCATGAGGAAACCCATGCCGCTACCGAGCACGAGCATGTAGAGCGACGACTGGAACTTGCTGGTGTCCACGTCCAGCAGGCTCAGCAGGGCGAGCCCGACGGTCATCACCACGCCGCCGACGATCGGGAACATCCGGTACCGCCCGGTCCGGGTGATCGCCCGGCCGACGACCAGCGAGACCACCAACATGCCGAACATCAGCGGGAGCAGCAGCAGGCCGGAGTTGGTCGCCGAGGCGCCCTGCACGGTCTGTTGGTAGAGCGGCAGGAAGTTCATCGCCCCGAACATCGCGAAGCCGAGCAGGAACCCGATCACCGAGATGAGGGCGAAGTTCCGGTTGGCGAACAGCCGCAGCGGCAGGATCGGCTCGGGAACCCGGCGCTCGACGAACCCGAAGATCACCAGCGCCACGACGGCCAGCAGCGCGAGGCCGAGGATCTGCGGGGAGGCCCAGGCGTACTCGTTGCCACCCCAGGTGGTGATCAGCACGATCCCGGTGATGCCGACCGACAACAACGCGGCGCCGAGCCAGTCGATCCGGTGCTCGGTGCGGTACTTGGGCAGGTGCATGGTGGCGATCAGCAGCACCAGCGCCACACCGCCCAGGGGCAGGTTGACGTAGAACGCCCAGCGCCAGGAGAGGTGGTCGGTGATGAAGCCGCCGACCAGCGGGCCGGCGACCATCGCGATCGCCATGATCCCGGCGATCATGCCCTGGTAGCGGCCACGCTCGCGGGGCGGCACGAGGTCGCCGATGATCGCCATGACGCCGACCATCAGGCCACCGGCGCCCAGACCCTGGACAGCCCGGAAGGCGATCAACTGGACCATGCCGTCGTCCGGGCCGCCGAGGAACCCGGACCCGGCCATGCCGCAGAGCGCGGAACCGACCAGGAAGGTCACCACGGCGGTGAGGAAGACCGCCTTACGGCCGTAGAGGTCACCGAGCTTGCCCCAGATGGGGGTGGAGACGGTGGTCCCCAGCACGTACGCGGTCACCACCCAGGTGAAGTGGTTAAGCCCACCGAACTCGCCGACGATGCGCGGCAGCGCGGTGCTGACGATCATGTTGTCGAGCATCGCGAGCATCATCGCGATCATCAGGCCGAAAAGGACGACCCGGACATTGGGTCGTACGGGCGCCTGACTCTGCTGTGCCATCAGTAAGCTCCCCCCGAGATGCGGCACACTTACTTGCCGTCCGGCTAGTCACCTTACTAGCCGGACGGTAAGTTGGACAGCGAACGACGGTCAACCGGATTGGCGGGTAGGCGTGAGTCAGAGCACAGGCGGCACGCGGGAGCGGATCAAGGCCGTGGCGCTGGAGCTCTTCACCGAGCAGGGCTACGAGGCGACCTCACTGCGTGAGGTGGCAGAGCGACTCGGGGTGACCAAGGCGGCGCTCTACTACCACTTCAAGAGCAAGGACGAGATCGTCACCAGCGTGGTGGAGGACCGGCTGGAGCGGATGGACGCGCTGATCGCGTGGGCGGAAGGCCAGCCGGCGACGCGGGCCACCCGCCGGGCCATCGTCGAGCGGTACGCCGATGCCATGTTCGGTGGCGAGCAGCCCTCGGTGATGCGGTTCTTCGAGCAGAACCAGACCGCGTTGAAGAGCCTCTCCGCCGGTCGGGAACTGCGCGACCGGATGTTCCGGCTGGCCAGCGCGCTCTGCCAGGGCGACGACTCCCCCGGTGCGCAGCTGCGTGCGGTGCTCGCCCTGTTCGCGGTGCACAGCAGCTGGTTCGCCGTACGCACCCCGGACATCACCGACGCCGAGCGCAAACGGGTGGCCCTGGAGGTCGCCGACGAACTGCTGGCGGCGATCGCCGAGCCGACCACCCGGCAGTAGGCGCAGCTCCGGCTGGCTAACGCAGCGGCAGGTAAAGGGCGAGCAGGTCGACCCCGGGAGCGGGGCTCCAGTCCCGCTCCCGCTGGCGGACGAAGCCACGCCTGCGGTAAAGCCGGTGGGCCGGTTCGGCGAACCCGTCGCGTACGCAGATGGTCACCCCGGTGCAGCCCAGCTCGATCGCCCGTGCGACGCACGCCTCCACCAGCGCGGCACCGGCGCCCCGGCCCTGCGCGGCCGGGTCCACCGCCAGCATCCGGAACTCCGCCTCCCCCGGGCGGGACATCTCGGCGAACCGGGTACCCGGCAGCACGAAGGTGACCGACCCGAGCAGCCGACCGCTCTCCCGGTCGACGGCCACCAGCACGTCACCGTGCTCGGCCCGGGCCGAGACGTTCCCCAGCGCGTCGGCGTAGGCGGGCTCGTGCTTGAGCTGACCGTCGGCCTCGTACGCCGCGACGGTCAACTGGGCGACCCCGGCGAAGTCGGCCGGCTCGGCCCGCCGGATCAGTACCTCGGTCAACCGATCACCGCGATCAGGTCGCCGTCCTGCACCACATCGCCCTCGTTCACCGCGAGCTGCTGCACGACGCCCTCGGACTCGGCGATCACCGGGATCTCCATCTTCATCGACTCCAGGATCACCAGCGTGTCCCCCTCGGACACGGTGTCCCCGGCCGACGCGACGACCTTCCAGACGTTCGCCACCATCTCGGCGCGGATCTCCTCGGCCATCTCCTGCGGCCCCTTCCTCGCGGCTGCTCCTGCGACGTATCCAATCATGAGCAGGCGTCCGACGGGCGTGGAGCGGCCCCGGCAGCGATCCGTCGGTACCACCGGCACTAGCATCAACGGGTCGGATCCCGACGCCGGCGAGGGCGACGGCACCCCCGGTGGGCGGGGTCGCGCGTAGTCGGTCCGGCCATCACAAGGAGGTCACATGGCGAAGAAGGCCCGGAAGAAGAAGGCCCGGAAGAAGAGCGCCGCCAACCACGGCAAGCGCCCCAACTCCTGATTCGGGCGGCGGCTACCCGCCGATCGGACGACGGACGTCGGTGCCCGGGTCCTCCGACCCGGGCACCGGTCTCGTCTCGGTCAGTCCGCCAGTTCGCGCGACTCGCTGCCCTCGAACACGACGATCTCGCTCAGCCGTACCCGTAGCCGCTCGCGCAGCTCGTCCGGCGCGGACTCGTTGCCGCAGCAGCGCGCCACGAGCGCCCTGACCTCCTGCTCGATGCCGTACTCGCGTAGGCAGGGGCCGCACTCGTCGAGGTGGTGCCGGATCAACTCCCGCCGTTCCTGCGCGCACTCCAGGTCGAGGTAAAGGTAGACCTCGGCGAGCACCTCATGGCAGTCCGTCTTGTGCGGGTCTCCACAGCTCACGTCACACCTCCCCGCCGGTGGCGGCGGTCGAGCTCCGGGCCGGCTGGGCCGCGGAGAAACCCCGCTCCGCGGCGTACCCCTCAAGCAGCTTGCGCAGATTACGACGCCCGCGGTGCAAACGCGACATCACCGTGCCGATCGGCGTGCCCATGATGTCGGCGACCTCCTTGTAGGAGAAACCCTCGACATCGGTCAGGTAGACGGCCAGCCGGAACTCCTCCGGCAACTGCTGGAGGGCTTCCTTGACGTCGCTGTCCGGCAGGCGGTCGAGCGCCTCGGTCTCGGCGGAACGCAGCCCGCTGGAGGTGTGCGACTCGGCCTCGGCCAACTGCCAGTCGGTGATCTCGTCGGTGGGTGCCTGCACCGGTTGGCGCTGCCGCTTCCGGTACGAGTTGATGTAGGTGTTGGTCAGGATCCGGTAGAGCCAGGCCTTCAGGTTCGTGCCCTGCTCGAACTGGTGGAAGGCGGCGTACGCCTTCAGGTAGGTCTCCTGGACCAGGTCCTCGGCGTCCGCCGGGTTACGTGTCATCCGCAGGCCGGCCGCGTACAGCTGATCGACGAATGGCATTGCGTCCCGTTCGAACCGGGCCCTGCGCTCGTCCGTCTTCTCCGTGGTCAACCGCACATCCCCTCGGGTCGGCTGCTTCCCCGCCGAGGATACGCGCACCGACCTTCTGGACGATTCGGTTCGGCCGGGTGTGCCCGTCGCCACCTCGGCCGACGGCACCGCCGCCGGCCACTTCGGGCCGGCCAGCAACTTCCTGAGTTGCCGTGCCTCCCGCTCGTTGTGTTCCCGGTTCCGGATCTCGGTCGGCACCGGTCACCCCCTCGCACAGTGGTTGTCCGAGGTGTTCAACACCCGCTACGGGGGCGGACATTCCGGCTCCGGCCAGGCGTTCCTGGTCCCCGCCCCGGCGGTGCGTCCCGTGGCTGGGACCAGGAAGGGCCTGGGAGCCCGGTGTCGTCGCCCGGACGGGCACTGGGACACCATCGAATGCAACGACCCGGCGCGGTAGGCGGAAACGGCAGCGGCGCCGGGATGGGCCGGTGGTGGCCCGTGCCGTCAGGGTGTCGCCCAGCCGTGCCCGCGCAGCCAGTCCACCGCCAGGGCGGCCGTACCGGCCGGGTCGCCCCGCAGGTCGTGTCGCTCCCCCGGCCGGACCAGCACCCGCACCTGAGCGCTCTGCTCCGGCACACCGAACGGATCTCGGTCCCCGTTCAGCACCAGCGTCGGCAAGCCGGTCAGCAGCTCACCGGCCCGACTCCGGTCCGGCCGACCGGGCGGATGCAGCGGGAAGGCCAGGGCCAGCACCCCGGCGGCGCCCACCGTGGTCGCCGTCCGGCAGGCCACCCGCGCGCCGCTGGAGCGGCCACCCACCACCACCGGTACGCCCGGATGCCGCTGCCGCAGCACCGCCAACACCGCGCACCATGCCTCGTCGAGGTGTCCTGCCGGGGCGGGCGCGCGGCGACCGGCGACCCGGTACGGCTGGGTCACCCGGACCACCACCGTCCCAGCGGCCACCGCCGTGTCGCGTAGGGCGACCAGATCCGGTGCGTCGACCCCACCACCGGCCCCGTGCCCGAGCGCCAGCAGGGCTCGGGGCGGGCCGGACGGTTGATCGGTGTCGACCCGGGCGGGACCGCGTGGCGTGTCGATGATGTCGTCGTGTGGCACCGACCCATTGAACCCGTCGAACCGGGTGGTGCCGGGCCGGTCAGCTCAACGGCACCAGGGTGAGCAGCCGGTCACGCACCGGTGGCCCCGGTTCACCGGCGGCATCGGGGTCGGGTTGCACCTCGCTGCGCCAGGCCACCAGCATCGCCCGTCGCTCGCGCGGGGTGGTGCCACCCCATACGCCATGGCAGTCGCCGACCTCCAATGCCCAGGCCAGGCAGGAGCCCTGCACGTCACAGCTGCGGCACAGGGCCACCGCCACGTCGGCCGGCTCGTTCGGCGCCGGAAAGAACGTTTCCGGGTCGACGCTCTGACAAGTGCCTCTGGTGCGCCAGGCTTCGTCCTGTCGCCGCTCACGCAACGCCCGCAACAGTCGCGGATCACGTCGCGCTGCGGCCACCTCGTGCGGACGGGGCATACGCGCCCGTGTCATCCACCCACCTCCCCCGTGGGACCAGCAAGATCGATGGATATCGTTCACCCAACGTGAACGACACCCACCACCGGCGCTGTGTTCTATCGCACTTGCGCGCACGGGGACAAGACTCTGCCGGGAACTTGGCAGAACGTTGGGGTCACCTTTCATCCGCAATCACAGCAAATCACTCCCGACAATGCGCCGGAGAGTGTTCAGAACAGAGTCGACGCCGACGGCCCGGCGGGAGGGGTCAGTGGCACCCGGGCGGTCAACTCCGGGCCGTCGTTGCGTACGTCACCGACGGCCTTCCCGACCGGCCGCACCTCCAACCGGGCCAACCAGTCCATCGGCGGCGGCACCAGCAGCCGCTGCGGGTCGTCGGTCTCGTCCAGCCAACTCGCCCAGCGCTCGGGCGGCAGCAGCAACGGCATCCGGTCATGCACCTCGGCCAGTTCGCCGAGAGCCGGGGTGGTCAACACGCTGAACGTCAGCAGCGGGTCGTCCGGGCCGCCCCAGAGCGACCAGATGCCGGCGAAGGCGAGCACCGAGCCGTCCTGCGGGGTCATGTAGTACGGCTGCTTCGCGCCACCGGTCAACCGCACCCACTCGTACCACCCGTCGGCCGGCACCAGGCACCGTCGGCGGGCGAAGGACGGTGCGTAGGCCCGGCTGGTGGCGACCGTCTCGACCCGGGCGTTGATCATGCGGGCCGCGCCCGAGGGCGACCGGGACCACGGCGGCACCAGACCCCAGCGGCCCCGCGAGAGCGCCCGGTGCCCGTCGGCACTGACCCGGACCAGCGGCACCGGATCGGTCGGCGCCACGTTGTGATCCGGGACCAACCCGTCGCCGGTCTCGTCGACGGCCTCGAACAGGCTGCTCAGGTCACCGGCGCTCCGACTCGTGGCGTACCTCCCGCACATGCCGCTCACGCTAGCGCGCCCCGCCGCCCGACCGCCGTCCCGTTCCCCGGGAGCGGTCGGTGACCGTAGCAGCCGGCGGCGTCACCGCACGGCAGAATGGAGGTGTGGGTAATGTGACCGCGACCCGGCCGCCGCAGCCGTGGACCGCACCGACGGCCAGCGACCCGGTGTCCGCGTCGTTGCGCCTACCCGGTTCCAAGTCGATGACCAACCGCGCCCTGGTGCTCAGCGCGCTCGCCGCCGGGCCCTCGACACTGTCCCGGCCACTGCGCGCCCGGGACACCGAGCTGATGGCCGCCGCGCTGCGCGCGATGGGGGCGCACGTCTCGATCGCCGACGACGACCGCTGGCTGGTCCGGCCGCACCGGTTGTTCGGCCCGGCCCAGGTCGACGTGGGGCAGGCCGGCACGATCATGCGCTTCGTTCCCCCGGTGGCGGGGCTGGCCAACGGGCAGGTCACCCTCGACGGTGACCCGTCCGCCCGCAGCCGCCCGCTCGGCCCGCTGATCGAGGCGCTGCGCTCCCTCGGCGTACGCGTCGACACCCCCGCCTCCGGCGACAGCCTGCCGCTGGCGGTCATGGGCACCGGCCGGGTGGCCGGCGGCGAGGTCGTCATCGACGCCTCGGCCTCCAGCCAACTGGTCTCCGGCCTGTTGCTCGCCGCCCCCCGGTTCGACCGAGGGCTGGTGGTCCGGCACGTCGGCCCGCCGGTGCCCTCCGCGCCGCACCTGCGGATGACCGTGCAGATGCTGCGCGCCGCCGGTGCCGCGGTCGACGACAGCACCCCCGATGTCTGGTCGGTCGAGCCGGGGCCGCTGACCGGGCGCGGCTGGGAGATCGAGCCGGATCTCTCCGGCGCGGTGCCGTTCTTCGCCGCTGCACTGGTCACCGGCGGCGAGGTGACCCTGCGTGGCTGGCCGGCGGGGGGCAGCGCCCAGCCGGTGGAGCGACTGCGCTCGCTGTTGCAGCAGATGGGGGCGACGGTCACCCTCACCACCGAGGGGTTGACGGTGCGCGGCACCGGTCAGGTGAAGGGCCTGCACGCCGACCTGTCCGACGTCAGCGAGCTGACCCCGGCACTGACCGCGCTGGCCATGCTCGCCGACTCGCCGTCGGTGTTCACCGGGATCAGCCACATCCGGGGCCACGAGACCAACCGGCTGGCCGCCCTGGTCCAGGAGTTCAGCGGCCTCGGTGCGGACATCACCGAGTTGGCCGACGGCCTTCAGATCCGGCCCCGCCCGTTGCACGGTGGCCAGTTCCGCACCTACCACGACCACCGGATGGCGCACGCGGCGGCGGTGGCCGGGCTGGTGGTGCCGGGCATCGAGTTGAACGACGTGTCGTGCACCTCGAAGACCATGCCCGAGTTCCCGGCACTATGGTCGGCACTGGTGACCGGTAAGAGCTGAGCGGAAGAAGGGGCGGACCTGGCGATCAGGCGGCGCGAGTACGACGAGGACGACGTCCGGGTCCGACCCGGTAAATCCTCCCGTCCGCGTACCCGGACCAGACCACGGCACGCCGACGCCAAGGACGGTTTCGTCATCGCGGTGGACCGCGGGCGGTACACCTGCGTGCTGCCCGGAGCCGAGCCGGACGACCCCACCGTCACCGCGATGCGCGCCCGCGAACTGGGCCGCAAGTCGGTGGTGGTCGGTGACCGGGTGGGGCTGGTCGGCGACACCTCTGGGGCGTCCGGGGCGCTGGCCCGCATCGTCCGGATCGAGCCACGCCGGTCGGTGCTGCGGCGTACCGCCGAGGACGACGCCTCCACCGCCGAAGGGCGGCTGGAGCGGGTGGTGGTCGCCAACGCCGACCAACTGGTGATCGTCAGCGCGCTGGCCGACCCGCCGCCGCGTACCGGGTTCATCGACCGCTGCCTGGTCGCCGCGTACGACGCGGGCATCGAGCCGCTGCTCTGCCTGACCAAGGCCGATCTGGCCGGGCCCGAGGCGGTGCTCGACTACTACACCGAGTTGGAACTGCCGTACCTGCTCATCCGGCCGGACTCCCCGCTGGACGCGCTCCGCAGCCTGCTCACCGGCCGGATCTCGGTGCTGGTCGGGCATTCCGGGGTAGGCAAGTCGACACTCGTCAACCGCCTGGTGCCGGAGGCCGAACGGGCCGTCGGCACGGTCAGCGCGATCGGCCGGGGGCGACACACCTCGACCAGCGCGGTGGCGTTGCGGCTGCCCGCGCCACCCGACGCCCGGCAGGACCCGGGCTGGATCGTGGACACCCCCGGGGTACGCAGCTTCGGGCTGGCCCACGTCTCGGCCGAGAGCCTGCTGCACGGCTTCCCGGACCTGGTCGAGGCGACCGCCGACTGCCCGGCGAACTGCCCGCACACCGCCGACGAGGCCGACTGTGCCCTCGACGCCTGGGTGGCGGCGGGACGGGCCGACCCTCGCCGGCTGGCCTCGTACCGTCGACTGCTGGCCTCCCGTGCCGGGGAGCCCGACCCACGGACCGAGCCCGACCCGCGCGGACGTCCGGAGTGACCCGCCACGGTCCGGCGATCCGGACGGCACCGGACCCCGGCGCGGTCGCGGTCCCGCCGCCGCTACCGTTTCCGGCATGACCGGGTACTCCGCTGACCTGACCCTCGCCCACCGGCTCGCCGACGCCGCCGACGCGCTGTCGACGGCCCGGTTCCGCGCCCTGGACCTGCGGGTCGAGTCGAAGCCCGACCTGACTCCGGTCTCCGACGCCGACACCGCCGTGGAACGCGAGATCCGTGCCCTGCTCGCCGAGCACCGACCCGACGACGGGTTGCTCGGCGAGGAGTACGGCGCGACCCCCGCCGCCGGCACCCGCCAGTGGGTGGTGGACCCGATCGACGGCACCAAGAACTTCGTCCGGGGCGTGCCGATCTGGGCCACCCTGATCGCCCTGCTGGAGGACGGCCGGCCGGTCGCCGGGCTGGTCTCCGCGCCGGCTCTGGGCCGCCGCTGGTGGGCGGCGCGGGGCACCGGGGCGTACGCGGGCCCGGACGCCTCCCGAGGCACGCCGATCCGGGTGTCCGGGGTGACCCGGTTGGCCGACGCCAGCTTCTGCTACTCCTCGCTGGAGGGCTGGGAGAAGGCCGGCCGGCTCGACGCGGTGCTGCAACTGATGCGGGACACCTGGCGTAGCCGGGCCTACGGCGACTTCTACGGTTACATGCTGTTGGCCGAGGGCGCGCTGGACATCATGGTCGAACCTGAGTTGTCACTCTGGGACGTGGCCGCGCTGGTACCCATCGTGACCGAGGCGGGGGGCACGATCACGGACATGTCCGGTCGTCCGGCCCCGGCCGGCGGCGACAACAGCACCCTGGCCAGCAACGGTGCGCTACATTCGGTCCTCCTCGATCGGCTCGGCAGCCCGCCGCGCATTGACGCCCGGTAACCTCTATCCTCGCCAGGTGGCTACCTCGGGTTGGTGTTTCCTGGCTGCGATGATCGTCGCGTACGGCGTCGCCAACCTGTTACAGTCGGTGGCCGCCGCCCGCACCACGGTGCATCACACCTTCGATCCCGGCCTGCTGCTGCGCCTGGCCGGGCACCGCACCTATCTGGTCGGGCTGGCCTGCCAGGTCGCCGGGTTCGTGTTGGCCTTCCTGTCCCGGCGGGACCTACCGCTGTTCCTGGTGCAGGCGAGCGTGGCCGCCGGGCTGGGCGTCACCGCGCTGCTCGGCGTGATCCTGCTCAAATGGCGGCTGCCGGTGGCCGAGGTCGCGCTGCTGGTGCTGCTCTTCGCCGGGATCACCGCGCTGGTGCTCGCCGCCCGGCCCGCGCCGTCGAAGGCCCTCGGCACCGGTGGCATGGTCGCGCTGCTGGTGGCCCTGGCGGTGATCGCGGTGCTGGGTTTCTTCGCGGTCCGGCTGCACGGCGCGCCCGGTTCGGTGGCACTCGGCTCCCTGGCCGGGCTGGCCTTCTCCGCCGCCGCGGTGGCGGCCCGACCGCTGGCCTCCGCGTCGAGTTGGGACGCGTTTCTCGGCAATCCGCTGCTCTACCTGCTCATCGCCCACTCCGTGGTGGGCCAGCTGCTGCTCGGGCTGGCGATGCAGCGCGGCTCCACCACGGCTGCGGTGGCCGCCATGGACGCCGCCGGTGCGGTGCCCGCCGCCATCGTCGGTCTGCTGTTGCTCGACGACAAGATCTGGCCGGGCCGGGAGTGGCTCGCGGGGGTCGGTTTCCTGGTCACCCTCGCGGCGGTCGTCGGGCTCACCCGGTACGCCGAGCCGCAGCACCAGCACGCGGTCGCCCGGGAGACCAGCCGGGCGGTGGTCGGTGTCCCGTCGCCGCTCGTGCCGCAACCCGCCGCCTCGGGTTACGAGATCGCGGGGGCGACCAACGGCGTGGGCGATCCGCTGCCTCAGGCCGCCTCGACCGGCTTGCGCCGTCCCACCACCCGCTCGTAGAGCCGCTCCAGCGCACTGGCCGTACGCTCCCAGGTGTAGCTGCACCGCACCCGGTCGACCGCCGCGTGCCCGTACGCGAACCGGCCGGCGTTGTCGGTGAGCAGCCGGCGCAGCGTCACCCCGAGGGTGCGGACGTCGCCCGGCGGCACCAGCTTGCCGGTCACCTCGTCGACCACCGCGTCGGCGATGCCACCCATGGCGTAGCCCACCACCGGGACACCACAGGCCATCGCCTCCAGCGACACCCGCCCCGCCGAGGAGTAGTGCGGCGTGCAGGCCACCACGTCGGCCGAGCGGTACCAGGTGGGCATCTGCTCGTGCGGCACCGCACCGACCAACTGCACCTGCTCGCCGACCCCGACGCGGTCGGCCAGCTCACGCAGCCGACGCGCCTCGGCGTGGTTGGCCAGCTGCTCCGCCGGTGGTCCACCGGCGATCACCAGCTCCGCGTCACCGACCAGGCGCATCGCGCGGATCAGGTCCTCCTGGCCGTGACCGCGTCCGAGCCCGCCCACGGAGAGGATCCGGGGACGTTGCTCTCGTGGGGCGGCCTCGCCGTCGGGGTGGAACCGCTCGGTGTCGACACCGGTCGGCACCATCGCGACCGAGGTGCGTTGCAGGCCCATCCGGGTCAACTCGTCGACCTCGTCGTTGCACTGGGCGACGGCGATGTCCACCGCCCGGGTCAGCGCCCGCTCCAGCGGGATGCGGGTGCCCGGCCCGTCGTAGCTGGCACCGAGGTGGCGCAGCTGTTCCATGCCGATCGAGTGGAACGTCTGCACCATTGGGATGTCGGTCTCCCGCACGGCGTGCGCGGCGGCCAGGCCCCCGATCCAGTAGTGGCCGTGCACCACCTCGGGGGTCCAGTCGCCGGACCACCGGTCGGCCAGCCACTGACCGAACTCGGCCACGTAGGGCACCAGCTCAGCCGTGGGAATCGGTGCCACCGGGCCCACCGGCGCGCGTTCCACCCGGTAGCCGTCCACCATGTCGGTCTCGGTGACCTCGGGATCGTCCCGACGGGTGTAGACGCGTACGTCGTGACCTCGCCCGGCCAGTTCGGCCGCGACCCGTGCGATGTGCTGGTAGGTGCCGACGACGGTTCCGTCGCCGGACGGCGGCGCAGCGGCGTGGGCGCAGACAAGGCCGACGCGCATGGGTCACCTCCATGCGGTTGTGGGCGGTGGTCTTCGGTCAGAGCGTCCCATTAACCGGCCTCCGACGAGCCGAAACCTCGCAGATCCGAGGGCCCGCCCGGCGGCATGACCCGGACATGACGGGGTACGGGTGCGCAATGCCCCTCGTCCGTACCCTCGCCGACGCCACCGTCGTCATCACCGGCGCCTCCAGCGGCATCGGTGCCGCCACCGCGTACGCCCTGGCCCGGCAGGGCAGCACCGTGGTGCTGGCCGCGCGCACCGAGCCGGCCCTGCGCGAGGTGGCCGGACGCTGCCGTGAGCTGGGCGGTCGCACCCTGGTGGTGCCCACGGACGTCACCGACGCGGACGCGGTACGACGCCTCGCGGCGACCGCGATGGCGGAGTTCGGCCGGATCGACGCGTGGATCAACAACGCCTCGGTCGGCACCATCGGGTTGTTCGACGAGATCCCGGCGGCGGAGTTCCGTCGGGTGCTGGAGGTCAACCTGCTCGGCACCGCGAACGGGATCCGGGCCGCGCTGCCGCACCTGAGCGCGGGCGGTGGTGGGGTCGTGGTCAACAACGCCTCGGTCCTGGCCGAGGTGGCGATGCCGTACCAGTCCCCGTACAACGCGGCCAAGCACGGCGTGCGGGGGCTGGCCGACACCATCCGCCAGGAGTTGCGGGCCACCGGCCGAGGATCGATCTCGATCTGCACCGTGCTCCCGGCCACCATCGACACCCCGTTCTTCCGGCACGCCGCCAATCGCAGCGGTCGGCAGGTCCTTCCGCCGCCACCGGTCTACCCGCCGGAGGTGGTCGCCGAGACGATCGTCCGGTTGCTACGGCGGCCCCGACGCGAGGCGTACGCCGGTGGCGCGGCCCGCCTGATCGGCATGCAGTGGCGGCTCGCTCCGGCGCTGGTCGAGCGGGTTCTCGGGTGGTACGGCCGATACACCCAGTTCGGCGCTCCGGCGCCCGACAGCACCGGTAACCTCTTCCGCCCCGACGCCGGGGCGACGGTCGAGGGCGGCTGGCCCGGCCGTCGTCGCCAGCTGGTGCGGATCTCCGCCGCGTTCGGGCTGGCCGCCGCCGGTACCGCCGTCGGCACGGCCGCCGCGCTGGCCCGCCGGATGAACCGTTGAGCGAGGGCCGTCGGCGTCCGGGCCGTTATCCACCCGTGGGACCGGTTACGGCGGGAGGGCAGCGGGTAGAGGTCAGTCATGCGCGACGACGAGTACCCGACCCCTGTGTCCGATCCCGAGGCCGACGGCCTGCCCGACACCGCCGACGACGACTCGACGGCCGGGGACGACGTGCTCACCGGACGGGAGGCCGACGGCCCGGCACCGGCCCAGCTGCCCGGTGACCGATCTCCGGTCGCGGTCGACGAGTTCGGCACCACCGCCGAGGAGCAGCTCGACGGCGAGTCGTTGGACTACAAGCTGAGCCGGGAGCAGTTCGAGCTGCCGGTCGACGATCCGCTGGCCGGTCCGGTGGATCCGGACATCGCGGCCGAGGCGGACAGCCGGGAACAGGCGGCGCAGGCACAGCTCGACGCCGACGTGATCGACCCCGGTCCGACCTCCGACCCGAAGTCCCCGGTGTCCCTCTACGACCACGACCAGTTGGGCACCACCGCCGACGCCACCGTGGGACGGCTGGTCGAGCCGGACGAGGGGGCGCACACCGACCAGGAGACCGACTCGATCGCGTACGACGCGGGTGCCGCCGGTGGTGGAGCCAGCGCCGAGGAGTTGGCGGTGCACGAGACCCGGCCGCCGCACTCGGTCTGATCGGCGGGTCCCTGTCGTACCGCCGCTCAGCCGTCCAGGCCGCGCTCGATCGCGTACCGGGTCAGCTCGACCCGGTTGTGCAGGTGCAGCTTGCCGAGCGTGTTCTGCACGTGGTTCTGCACCGTGCGGTGCGACAGCCCGAGCCGCTCGGCGATCTGCTTGTACGACATCCCCTTGGCCACCAGCCGCAGCACCTCGGTCTCCCGTTCGGTGAGCCGGGGTGCGGCGGCTGCGGCACCGCCCGGCGCGTCGTTGGTGGCGGCCAGCCGGCGGTACTCGCCGAGGACCAGCCCGGCCAGGCCGGGCGTGAAGACGGGGTCGCCCGCCGCGGTACGCCGCACCGCCTCCAGAAACTCCGCCAACCCGGCGGACTTGAGCAGATAGCCGGTGGCCCCGGCCTTCACCGCGTCGAGCACGCCCTGCTGCTCGCCACTGGCGGAGAGCATGAGCACCCGCACGCCGGGGTGCGCGGCCCGCAGCCCCTGGATCACCTCCACGCCGGAGATGTCGGGCAGTTGCAGGTCGAGCACCACCACGTCGGGCCGGGCCGCGGCCACCACCCGGACCGCCTGGCGACCCTCCCCGCAACTGGCCACCACCTCGTGGCCGGCCTCGGCGAGGTCGCGGGCCACCCCTTCCCGCCACATCGGGTGGTCGTCGACGACCATCACGCGTACGCCGTTCATGATTCCCTCCTCGGCACGGTGAGTTCCACCTCGGTGCCGGCACCCGGCGTCGAGCTGATCCGGGCGGTGCCGCCCAGGTCGGTCAGCCGCCCCCGGATGGCCTGGGCCACCCCCAACCGTCCCTGGGCCACGGCCTCGCGCAGTCGGTCGGCCGGAAAGCCCGGCCCCTCGTCCCGGATCGACACGGTGACCGCCGACTCCTCGTCCTCGATGAGCACCCAGGCCCGACCGCCGCCGTGCCGGGCCACGTTGTCCAACGCCGCCCCGACGGCCGCCGCCAGCTCGCGGGCCACCGCCGAGGGCAGCAGCACCGGATCGGCCGGTGCGGACAGCGACACAGCGGCCGAGGCGTGCCGGCCGAGCAGGGTACGCAGGTCCACCGGCGCGTCGGCGGGACCGGCTGCGAACGGTTCGGCGCCGGAGATCAGCGACCGCAGCGCCACCTCCTGCTCGCCGGCCAACCGGGCCAGCTCACCGGCCTCGCCGTCGAGGTGGGCGCCGCGCCGCTGCACCAGGGCGAGCACCTGGAGCACCGAGTCGTGGATGTCGCGGGCCAGCCGTTCCCGTTCCCGGGTGGCCGCCTCCAACTCGCTGGCCCGCTGCAACCGCTCCCCGGCGGTCACGGTGAGTCGGGCGACGTGGCCGACCACCACGCCGGCGAGCAGCATCAGGATCGCTCCGTTGAACGCGGTCGGGGTGACCATGCCCCGGGTCGCGAGGTCGGTCGCGCCGAGCACCAGTGCGGCGGCCGCACCACGCCGCCGCCCGCCGCAGACCGCCCAGGCCAGCACCGGTCCGCTCAGCCAGGCCACCGGAAGGGTCGGCAGGCCCGCGTCGAGGGCTTCCCGACCCATCACCAACGGGGTGGCCAGCAGGATCGCCACCACCACCGCCAGGTCGGCCAGGAGCAGCGGCCAGCCGCGCCGGGCCGGCACCGCGTACCCGATCGCGGTGACGGCGGTCCAGACCGCCATGAGCAGCACCAGGAACCCGGCGGCGAGGGGGTGGGCGTACCGGTCCGCGTCGCGGACCAACACCACACAGACGTACGCCAGGGCGGCCACCCGGAAGACCGCCACGGCCCGCCAGAGCGGGACGTCGAAACCACCGGCAGCGGGCATCCGGTCACGATGCCATAGGCCGTTGGAACGGCTACGGCCGATGCGCCTACACCAATACTGACGTACGGTGGTAAAAGCCGCGAAAACTCTGCGATCTCTGTCGGGACGGGGCCATGACGAACGCCGGATCACCCACACCGCGTACGGTGGTCCCCATCGAACACGCCCTCCTGATCGCCGACGCCTTCGACCAGGCACAGGTGACCGAGCTTCGACACTCGGTCGCCTCCTGCGCGCGCACTGCGGGCCTGCGCGACCAGCGGCTGGACGACTTCGTGCTGGCCGTCAACGAGCTGATCACCAACGCGGTCCGACACGGCGGCGGTCAGGGCCGGCTGCGGCTGTGGAAAGAGTCCGGCCTGGTGCTGTGCGAGGTCGCCGACCACGGTCCGGGCATCAGCACACAGAATCTCGACAACCGCAGCCGCCCCGCGCCCGAGACGGCCGGTGGTTGGGGGCTCTGGCTGGCCCGTGAGTTGACCGACGCGATGGACGTCGAGACCGGGCCGGCCGGGACCACGGTACGCATCACCACCGCGATCACTCCCGCCGAGCAGCACGTCGGTCGCCACCGCAGCAGCGAGTGACCGCCCGCCAGCCCTACCAGCGGGTGCCGGTCAGCGTCTCGTAGACGTCCACGTAACGGGCCCGGGTGGCCTCGACCACGTCGGCGGGCACCTCCGGTGCCGGTTCCTGCCTGTCCCAGCCGCTGTTCGCCGCCCAGTCCCGCACGTACTGCTTGTCGTACGAGAACTGGGCACGCCCCGGCTGGTAGGACTCCGCCGGCCAGAACCGGGACGAGTCCGGGGTGAGCAACTCGTCGGCGAGCACCAGGGTGCCGTCCGGCGCCCACCCAAGCTCGATCTTGGTGTCGGCGACCAGGATGCCCCGTTCCGCCGCCAGCTCGGCTCCCCGGCAGTACACCTCGATGGTGAGCCGGCGAAGTCGTTCGGCGGTCTGGGCGCCGACCTTGTCGACCACCTCGGCGAAGGTCATCGGCTCGTCGTGCTGGCCGACCGGCGCCTTGGTGGACGGGGTGAAGATCGGCTCGGGCAGGATGGACGCCTCGGACAGCCCGCGCGGCAGTTCGACACCGGAGACCTTCCCGGTGCGCTCGTACTCCTTCAAGCCACCGCCGGTGAGGAACCCCCGGGCGACGCACTCGATCGGAACCATCTCCAACCGGCGGCACCTGATCGCCCGGCCGGCGAACTCCGGCGGCACGTCGGTGGCCGAGATGACGTGGTTGGGGACCAGATCGGCCAGCTGCTCGAACCACCACAGCGACAACGCGGTGAGCAGCTTGCCCTTGTCCGGAATCGGGGTCGGCAGCACCGTGTCGTAGACGGAGATGCGGTCGGAGGCGACCAGTATCAGGTCATCGCCCTCGGCGTAGACGTCCCTCACCTTGCCCGAGTGCAGAAGTTCCACGCGGACAAGTAGACCACGCGCCGCCCGCGCCGCCGCTCGCGGTCCGTACCCCGGGCCGGGGGCGCAGACCCGCCGATCAACGCCGACGACGGGTCAACCGGATCACCAGCAGGACGATCACCGCCACCACCACCAGGCAGCAGAGCAGACTCACGAAGCCGAAGAATCCGCCACCGCGCCCGCGCCGCCGGGCCGCCTCCACCACCAGTTCCCCGGTCCCGGTCGAGGCCCACGCCGCGACCGGAACGAAAACCGCCAACACCACCGTGCTCAGGAGCGTGCCGAGCCGCCCCCACCACCTATCGAAGGAAGACATGCGCTCATCCTCGCCGAGGCGCGCAACATGCACGGCACGAATGACGCCCGCATCGGGATGACCGACAACGCAACGAGAAGAGGCCCCGGATTCGTCCGGGGCCTCTTCTACTGCAGTAGCGGGGACAGGATTTGAACCTGCGACCTCTGGGTTATGAGCCCAGCGAGCTACCGAGCTGCTCCACCCCGCGTCGGTACGATCACTCTACCCCATCGCGTGACGTCCTCGCCCGCCCACCCCGATGCCCGCCGCCCCACCTTCGGCACCCTGTCGTTCACCGGGCGGCACTGGTCGGGGCGGCGGGAACGGAACGTCCGGGATACGAAAGAGACCCAGGCGATCGCCTGGGTCTCTTTCGTCACAGTAGCGGGGACAGGATTTGAACCTGCGACCTCTGGGTTATGAGCCCAGCGAGCTACCGAGCTGCTCCACCCCGCGTCGGTAGATCCACCGTAGCGCACCACCCCCGGTGACCGCAAAACGGCCCGCGACACGGCTCCCGCCGCGCCGGCCCGCCTTCCGGCCGCGACGTCGAAAACGACCCGGGCGGACACCACGGCCACGACCACCGATGCGCGAATCACAACCGGACGGCCACCATCGACCTTGACACACATCGATCAGATAACTACGTTGAATCGAAAGCCAGAGGTGGGCGAAATTGTTTCGCCCACAAGCGGGGGAAGCTTTCTGGCTAGCTTTCTGCGCTGCATGATGCCCGGTCCGCACTCATCGAACACATCGGTCGAGCAGACCCTATCAAGTTACGACGGCGCCTCATTTCAGCAGGTCATGCCCAGCGAGGGACGTGTACGGCCGCTCGCTCCCTTCCTATCGGGCACCCCGGCGAACACGCAGCAACGCCGTCGAAAACGGGGAAGGAAAACACGTTGAAGGCAGCGTTCAACAATTACCGATCACCGCTGAGGTTCATCGCGGCTCTCCTGACCGCATTGGCGATCACATTTTCCGGCAGCCCGGCAACCGCCGGACCCGCAGCCGGCCCCGACCGGATTCCGCCACTGATCGCGCAGCGGGCGAAGCTGGTGGAGAGCAGCGCAGCCGCCGGGTCCATCGGGACGCTCGGCTGCCAGTCCACGTCCGCGATGTTCCAGATCGATTTCGCCAACGGTTGGTCCCAGGGCATCACCTGCTCCGGGACCCACGACATCTACCAACAGGCAGTTCGGTTCAAGGCCGGCGGATGGTCCGGCATCGTCTACTACGGCACCAGTTCCACGTGGGCCTTCTGCGACTGGGAGAACTGGGATTTCCCCTACTACGCCCGCTACGTGGTGCTGTACCCCACCAAGGCTTCCTGGTGCTGACCTGAGGGTGACACGACACAAATGAACGGTGGGTCCCCGGTTCGTGACGAACCGAGGACCCACCGTTTCACGTCACCGGCCGTCAGCCGCCGGGGGACTCGGTCGCCCCGCCGCTCGGGGTGGCACCGGGGTTGGCCGCTGTCTGTGCCTGCTGGAAGGCGGTGAGCGCCTCGTCCAGCGCGGCCAACGCGCGACCGTACCGCTCGAAGTCGCCGGACGCCTGCGCCGCACGTACCTCGGTGATCGCGGCCCGGACCCGGTCGGCGGCGGCACCGAGCTCACCGGTCGCCGGCGGTGCGTCACCCGGGGTCGGGGTGGCCGACGGTGAGGCCGGCGGTTCCCCGCCCTGCTCCGGCGGCTCCTCGCCCTGCGTCGGGGGCGGCGGCGGATTACCGGCCGCCGCCTGCTTGCCCTGCTCGACGAGCTGCTTGATGCCGTCGGCCACGCTGTCGGCCAGCACGACGTAGGAACCGCCGTCGCCGTACGACATCAGCACCTTCTGCAGCAGCGGGTACGCGTCCTGCTGGTTGCTCTTGACGTAGACCGGCTCGACGTACAGCATCCCGTTGCCGAAGGGCAGCGAGAGCAGGTTGCCGTACTGCACCTGGGCCTGGTTCGAGGAGAGCAGGTTCAACTGCTGCCGGATGTTGGCGTTGGTGTTGGTCATCCGCTGGTGCACCTGCACCGGCCCGGAGACCGCCGTCTGGTCCGGCAACTCCAACACCTGCAACGTCGGCTTGCCGTCCTGGTACGACCCGGAGATCAGGGCGGCCAGGTTCTGCCGACCGTTCGGGGTGACCGCGCTGGTCAGCTGGAAACGCGGCGCGTCCTGCCCCGGGAACTGCGTGTAGAGGTAGTACGGCGGCTGCTTCTGCCCGCTGTCCGGCGCGTCCGGCACGTTCGGCACCTGCCAGAAGTCCTGGCCGGAGTAGAAGTCGCCGGGGTTGGTGACATGGAACCGGGTCAGCAGGTTGCGCTGCACCTTGAACAGGTCGGCCGGGTACCGGAAGTGGTCGACCAGCGCCTGGGGGATCTCGGCTCGCGGCTTGATCAGGTCACCGCCGAACGCCTTGTTCCACGCCTTGAGCACCGGGTCGTTCTCGTCGAACTCGTACAGGACGACAGTGCCGTCGTACGCGTCGACGGTCGCCTTCACCGAGTTGCGGATGTAGTTGACGTTCTCCCGGGCCAGCTGGATGGTGCCCCGGCCGGTCAGCTCGTCGGTGGTCTCCTGCTGGAGGTTGACCCGCTCCGCGTACGGGTAGGTCGCGGCGGTGGTGTAACCGTCGACGATCCACTGCACCCGCCCGTCGACCAGGGCGGGGTACGGGTCACCGTCCAGGGTGAGGAACGGCGCGACCTTCTCCACCCGGTCCCGGGGGTTACGTACGTAGAGCAGCTTGGAGTTCTCGTTAACCGCCTCGGAGAGCAGGAAGTTGGCCTCCTGCTCCTTGATCGCGTAGAGCAGGCGGCGGGTGAACGAGCCGATCTCGACGCCACCGGAACCGGTGTAGGTGTAGTACGACTCCGACCCCTCGCCGCCCTCGCCGGCCGGGCGGTCGAACTCGGCCGGGTTGGCGTTCTCGTTCGGCTTGCCGACGATCGCGTAGTCGCCGTCCGACATCCGCTCGCCGTAGTAGATCCGGGGCTGGCTCGCCGGGATCAGGTCGGTGGGCGAGGCGCACGACTCCTGCGAACGCTCGCCGAGCGAACCGGAGACGAAGAACGGCTGGCCACCGCAGACGACCCGGTTGGCGGGCGCGGCCACCACGCCGTAGCCGTGGGTGTAGACGGTGTGCCGGTTGATCCAGTTGCTCTGCTGCGCGGTCAGCTCGCCGTAGTTGATTTCACGTACGCCGACCACGTAGTCCTGGGTCGCGCCGTCGAGCGTGTACCTGTCGATGTCGAGCTTCGGCCCGAAGTCGTAGAAGCCACGGACCTGCTGAAGCTGGGTGTAGGTCTCGCTGACCAACTGCGGGTCGAGCAACCGGATGTTCGGCACCACCGAGGTGTCGGTGGCCAGGCTCTCCGGCGGGTTCAGGTTGTTGGCCGGGTACGCCGAACTCTCGGCGATGTCCAACCCGAACGACGCGCGGGTGGCCTCGATGCTGCGCTGGATGTAGGGCGCTTCCTTGTCCCGGGCGCTGGGCTTGACCTCGAAGGTCTGCACCGCCCACGGGTAGATGCCGCCGATCGCCACCGCGGAGACACCGAGCAGGGCCAGCGAGATGCCCGGCCAGACCAGGTTGCGCATCCAGGCGTTGGAGAACACGATGATCGCGATCGCCACCACCACGGAGATGTACGCGAGGATCTCCTTGGCCGGCAGCAGTGCGTTGATGTCGGCGTAGCCGGCGCCGTACACCCCCACGCCGTCGTTGTACTCCAGCAGCATCGCCCGCCGGTCCAGCACGTACGCGACGGCCTTCAACAGGACGAAGACCGCCACCAGCGAACTCAGATGGGCGCGGGCCGCGTTGCTCATCCGGTCACCGACGCCTTGCAGGCGTACCCCGCCGAAGAGGTAGTGCACGGCCAGCGCACCGATCAACGCCAGGACCACCGCGGTGAACGCGAGCCCCAGCAGGAACCGCCAGAACGGCAGCTGGAAGACGTAGAAGCCGACGTCGACGCCGAACTCCGGATCGTCGACGCCGAAGTCACCACCGTGCAGGAAGAGCAGCCACTGGTTCCAACGGCTCTGCGCGGACAGGCCCGCGAACAGACCCACGACGGCGGCGGCCACCGCGATCCACAGACCCAGCCGGGGGCCGAGCAGCATCCGGTACCGCTCCAGGGTGGCCTGTTCCGGCGAGTGCGGTCGCATCCGGGGGCGCAGCCGTTGCGCGAGCCAGAGGTTCCCGCCGACGATCGCCGCCATGGCCAGGCCCGCCGCCAGGAAGAGCAGCAACCGGGTGACCAGCACACCCCGGAAGACCTCGGTGTAGTCGACCTCGGAGAACCAGAGCCAGTCCGTCCAGGCCTGCACTCCCCAGCCCAACAGGGTGAACAGTACGAACACCCCGATCAGGACCCCGATCGTGACGCGTCCGCGTCGGCTCATCCTCGGCAGGGGGCTGCTGCTACGCATGACCACTGTTGGCTCCGCACGCTCGTTATGATCGGCTCCGACCAGGCACCCAGAGTACGGGGTGTTCCTGAAAGCGTGAGCGCAAGGTCATGCCGCGCGGCTCAGCAGTACGCGGGCTCGCCCCCGGAACGGAGCTTCTCCAGCGCGTCCAGCGCCTCGTCGAGCGATCCCACCTTCACCAACGGTAGGTCCGGCTGCCGGTTACGGACCGCCTCGGCGCAGTTGGCCGCCGGCACCAGGAACACGGTGGCACCGGCCTGCTTCGCGCCGACCAGCTTCTGTGGGATCCCGCCGATCGGGCCGACCTGACCGGCGTCGTCGATGGTGCCGGTGCCGGCGATGATCCGGCCGCCGGTCAGATCGTCCGGGGTCAGTTTGTCGATGATGCCCAGGGCGAACATGAGACCCGCGCTGGGGCCACCGATGTCCTTCAGGTCGATGGAGAGGGTGAACGGATGCGGCTGCTGCTGCTCGATCTCGATCCCGATCCGGGGGCGGCCGTCCTGCTCCTGGCTGGTGATGGTGTCGGTCCGCGCGGTGCCGTCGCGGGTGTACCCGATCCGCAGCGCCGTGCCCGCCGGCTTGGACCGGATGAGTTCGGTCAGCCGGGAGGCGAGCGGGACCGGTTCACCGTCGACCGACGTCACCACGTCACCGGGGCGCAGCACCGAGGCCGCCGGCCCGTCGTCGGCCACCGTCCTGACCACCACCTGCACCTCGTACCCGAGTTTGCGCAGTGCCGCGGTCTCCGCGCTGGTCTGCGAGACCTGGAAGTCCTCGGCGTTGCGCTGCTCCACCTCCTCCTGGCTCTCCCCCGGCGGGTAGACCAGCTCACGCGGCACCACCGCCTGCTCGTCGGAGAGCCAGCCCTGGATGGCGGAGCGGAGCTTGACGCCGGGCTGCACGCCCACCGTCGTCAACCGCAGTTGACCCTCGGAGGTCGAGGTCTCCCGGCCGGTGACCTGGATGACCTCCTTGCCGTCCTCCCGGCCCAGGGTGTCGACGGTCGGGCCGGGACCGAGCACCACGTACGGGACGGGCGCGCCGAGCACCCCGATGCTGAGCAGTGCGGTGAGCAGAGCACCGAGCAGAACGGTCATGCCGCGACGTCTCATGCGGCAGAGCGTACCGATCCCGGCCACGGCTCCCGGTCGGCACGACGCACGACTTCGCCCTCAGCGCAACCACGGTGGCGGCGACCTCGGGCGTCACGCGCGTACCGTAGACGTCGTGCCTGATATTCCGTTCGGTTTCGCGCTACCGGGTGGGCAGCCGCCCGACCCCAACGACCCCGCGCAGATGCAGCAGTTCATGTCGCAGTTGCAGCACCTGCTCTCCGCGTCGGGCAGCGGGCCGGTCAACTGGGACCTGGCCCGTCAGGTGGCGGCCAGTCAGCTCGCCGGTGCGGGCGACCCGGCGGTCTCGCCCCACGAGCGTCACGCGGTCGAGGAGGCCCTGCGCATCGCCGACCTCTGGCTGGAGCCAGCCTCCGCGCTGCCCTCGGGCATCCGCGCCACGGTGTCCTGGAACCGCAACGAGTGGATCTTCAAGACGCTGGACGTCTGGCGCAAACTGTGTGATCCGGTGGCCAGCCGGATGGTCGGCGCGATGGGCGACCTGGTCCCACCGGAGGCCCGAGCCCAGCTCGGCCCGATGCAGTCGATGGTGGCCACCCTCGGTGGCGCGCTCTTCGGTGGCCAACTCGGCCAGGCACTCGGGTCACTCGCCGCGGAGGTGCTCTCGGCCGGCGACATCGGCCTGCCGCTCGGACCGGCCGGCACGGCCGCACTCATCCCGGCCAACATCAAGGCGTACGGCGAGGGCCTGGAGCTGCCCGAGGACGAGGTCCGCCTCTACGTGGCCCTCCGCGAGGCGGCGCACCAGCGACTCTTCGAGCACGTTCCGTGGCTGCGCGGGCACGTCCTCAACGCCGTCGAGACGTACGCCGCAGGCATCCGGGTGAACCGGGAGGCGATCGAGGAGGCGATGGGCCGGGTCGACCCGACCGACCCGGAGTCGATGCAGGCGATCGCTCTGGAGGGCATCTTCACTCCGGAGGACAGCCCGACGCAGAAGGCGTCGCTGGCCCGCCTGGAAACCGCCCTCGCCCTGGTGGAGGGTTGGGTCTGCCACGTGGTCGACGGCGCGGCGGCCGGGCGGCTGCCGAACGTCGTGGCGCTGGGCGAGGCGTTCCGTCGCCGCCGGGCGGCCGGCGGACCGGCCGAGCAGACCTTCGCGGCCCTGGTCGGGCTGGAGTTGCGGCCCCGTCGGCTGCGCGAGGCCGCGGCGCTCTGGGCGGCGCTCACCGAGCACCGGGGAATCGCCGGGCGGGACGCGCTGTGGGGCCACCCCGACCTGCTTCCCTCCGACGACGATTTCGCCGACCCGGTGGCCTTCGCCATGGCGGACACGGATCTGATGGCCGAGTTGGAGAGCTTCGACTTCTCCGCGCCGGGCGGCCCCGAGGAGAAGGCCCCGGGCGAGCGGGACCGCCGCGACGACACCGAGGACGGCGAGGACCGTCCCTGACCACCGGCTGGTCGCCGTCACGCTGCCGGCGTGACGGCGTCAGCCGCTGCGATCGGCGCCGGACAGCAGCGACCGGGTGTGCTCCCACCCGTCCAGCGCCGGATCGAGCCGGGCCAGGTCAGCCGGGCCGCGCAGCCGGTGCCAGGAGGGCGTCACCGCCAGGTCGCCGGGGCGAGGAGCCGCTGCCCGGATGGCCGCGGGCACGGTGGCGTCCATGTCCAGCGGCGGCAGCCAGGACGGTACGGGCAGCCGGGCCGCCATCCCGAGCAGTCCGGGCAGACCACCCTCGGCCGGGGCGACCGCCACCGGCCGGCTGGACAGCGGACGCAGCAGCTTGCCCACGGTGAGTCCGGGCAGGTCGGGCGCGTCGCCCGCGACGACCGCCACCTGTTCGTAGCGGTCGGTCGTGGTCAGGGCGGCGAACACGGCGTTCGGGGTCGGCTCGGGCACCTCGTACACGGCCGTCTGGGGCCAGATCACCGCATCGGCCAGCCAGCGGTCCGCCCGGGTGACCGCCACCGCCGTATCCACCTCGTTGAGCATGGCGAGCAGGTCCACCACGTCCTCGGCGAGCGCGGTGCGCCAGTCTGTCGGGTCGACGCCGGGCGGTGCCCAGGCGACCGGTGCGAGCAGCGCCACCACCACACGTCGGGCCATCCACCGACCCTACCGCCGTCGCGTCGGTGCGCTCAGGGGGTGCCGGCCACGGCCGCCACGCCCTCCAGGTAACCGCGTGCCCGTTCGGTCTTCGGGTACCTGCCGACCAGCGCCCAGAACTGCGCGTTGTGACTGGCCACGATGAGGTGGACCAGTTCGTGCAGCAGCACGTAGTCGATCACCCAGTCCGGCATCTCCTGGATCCGGTGCGACAGCCGGATCGAACGGTCCGCCGGGGTGCAGGAGCCCCACCGGCCGTTCTGGTTGCTCACCCAGCGGACGCTGGCCGGCAGGGCCTGGTTGCCGTACTCGGCGAGATAGAGCTTGATCAGCCGGCCGGCACGGGCCAGCAGTTCGGCGTCGGAGCGGACCAGGCGTCCCTCGCGGGCGGCCAGCCTGGCGAGCATCCGGTCGACCCACTCGCTCTCCTCGGCCCGGGAGAACTGGTCCGGGATGAGGACGACGACCCGCTCCCCGTCGCGGTAGGCGGACACCGTGCGTCGCCGACGCTGGCTGCGCCGTACCTCGACGACCGGCTTCCGCGGCCCAGCCATCAGTGGACCGCGCAGCCTCGGTTTGCTGTCACGTTGGCAAGCTAATGCGTTGTGACCAGGGCTCCGCAAGGGTCAACTCCCCGACACGCGCCCGGAAAATGGGGATTGGTCGCCAGGAGTCCCGAAAAATTTCTGCCCAGAAGCGGTACGGTCCGTCACGGTCACCCTTCGTGGTGGCCGGCGAGGCGTCACACCGGGACCACCCACCACGGTAAGTGATCATCACGATGGGCCCCGATTCGGGGTCCTCAACCCGGTCGCAGCGGCACCACCAGCGCAATTGCGGGATACCGGTCGGCGTGTCCCCGCCAAACTGACTGATCTGACCCAATTGGGCGTGCACACTCTCGACGTCGCCTTGCTCACAGTGGCAAAGCGCAGCTGACATGGAACCACCCACACCTGGGTAGGGTCCGCCAACCAGTGGCCACGTAGGTGGTCACTGGACAGGACCCGGCGCCGGGCGCTCTGAGCGACCGCCACCGGGAGACCCACCGGGCCGTTTATCGACCGGTGGACGACACGAGGAGGGCACACCGTGGCCGACCAGGCCCAGACCTACAACGGTTACTGCGTCAAGTGCAAGGAGAAGCGGGACTTCGAGGGCCGCGTCGAGGTCTCGAAGACCGGCATGAACATGGCCAAGGGCAAGTGTCCGGTATGTGGCACAACAGTGAACCGCATCCTGGGCAAGGCAAAGGTCTGACCTACGCGTACCGGACGGGGGTGGCGACAACGCCACCCCCGTCGACGCGCGTGATTACTGTCGGACCGCCGACTCCGCTACTCGCGGGTTGTGGATAACTCGCCGAATCCTGTGGACAGCCCTGGATCTAAGGCTGGCCACCTGTGGACAACGATCCACGGAAAGCATGGACGCGGTCACTATTCGTGCCCATGACGCGATCCATCCAGAGCCCGCCGTCTCCCCGCCCCCGGTTGCTACCCGGGCTGACCCGCCTCTGGCGTGACCGGCACACCCTCCAGCTCGGCCTCGGCCGAGAGCGTGCGGTTCTGGTCGAAGTGGCCGACCCCCGAGCGGCCCGGCTGCTCGACCTGCTCGACGGCGCCCACAGCGAGCGGCAGGTGCTGACCGGGACGACAGTGCGCCCGGAACTCGCCCGCGCCCTGCTCGACGCCCTCCGCGCCGCCGGCCTGGTGGTGCCCGCGCACACCCTCCTACCCCGGGATCTCACCGGAGCACGACGGACCCGGCTGCGGGCCGAGGCCGACGCGTTGGCGCTGACCACCGCCCGGTTGCCGGGCACCCCCGCCCAGGTGCTCCGACGCCGCCTGGCCGCCCGGGTGACCATCACCGGCAGCGGCCCGCTCGGCCCCGCCATCGCGGTCGCGCTCGCCCAGGCGGGTGTCGGTCACGTTCATCCGGACCTGCCCGGATCGGTTCGCCCCATCGACCTCGTCGGCACCGGCATTCCCGCGACCGAGGTCGGGCGGCCACTCGACGGCGCGGCCCGAGCGGCGATCCAGCGGGCCGCTCCGGGCACCGGCACCGGTCCACTCCGCCGACCACGACCCGACCTGGTCGTGCAGCTCGGCACCGACCGGCCTGCCGCGCTGCTGGCCGCCGGCCACGCGCAACGGAGACAACCGCACCTGTTGGTGGACGTCCGGGAGGGTGTCCCGACGATCGGGCCCCTGGTCCGCCCGCCGGTCGGCCCCTGCCTGCACTGCCTCGACCTGCACCGGGCCGACCGGGATCCGGGCTGGCCGGCGCTCGCCGCGCAACTCGCCGGTGCCCAACCCGCTGCGGCCTGCGCCGCAAGTCTCCTGCTGACCGCGACCGGGTACGCCGTCGGCGAGGCGCTGAGCCAGCTCGACGGAGGCACTCCCGAGACCCTCGGCGGGTCTGTCGAGGTGGTGGCTGCCGGCAGCCTGCGGCGACGCTACTGGCCGCCACATCCGCGCTGCCGATGTGGCGGTTGACGACCGCACCGGCGGCGGGTGCGGCTGCACGGCAGCAATGGGCTGGCCGAGTCGGTAACAATGACCAAGTGACCGACATCCCGCGCCGGGCCGTGTCCCGGACCGCCAAGCTCGCCGCTCTGCCGCTCGGCTTCGCCGGCCGGACCGTCCTCGGCATGGGAAAGCGCGTCACCGGGCTCGCCTCCGACGTGATCTCCGCCGAGATCCAGCAACGCACCGCCGAACAGTTGTTCAGCGTCCTGGGCCAGCTCAAGGGCGGGGCGATGAAGTTCGGTCAGGCGCTGTCGGTGTTCGAGGCCGCCCTGCCGGAGGAGATCGCCGCGCCCTACCGACAGGCGCTGACGAAACTCCAGGAGGCAGCGCCGCCGCTGCCCGCCGCCAGCGTGCACAAGGTGCTGGCCGAGCAGTTGGGGCCGGCCTGGCGAGACCGGTTCGTCAGCTTCGACGACTCCCCGGCTGCGGCGGCCAGCATCGGGCAGGTGCACCGGGCCGTGTGGCGGCTGCCGGACGGCACCGGACGCGACGCCGCCGTGAAGATCCAGTATCCGGGTGCCGGCGATGCCCTGCTCGCCGACCTCAAACAGCTCTCCCGGCTGGGCGGCATGTTCCGGGCCATCCAGCCCGGGTTGGACATCAAGCCACTCCTGGCCGAGCTGCGGGAACGGATCACCGAGGAGTTGGACTACGAGTTGGAGGCGGAGTCCCAGCGGGCCTTCGCCACCGGGTACGTCGACGACCCGGAGATCTACATTCCGGAGGTCTTCCACGCCTCACCCCGGGTGTTGGTCACCGAATGGATCGCGGGCACCCCGCTGGCCGACATCATCCGGTCCGGCAGCGAGGAACAGCGCGACGAGGCGGGCCGGCTGATGGCCACCCTCCACCTGTCCGCGCCCGCCCGGGCCGGGCTGCTGCACGCCGACCCGCATCCGGGTAACTTCCGGCTGCTACCCGACGGCCGACTCGGTGTCATCGACTTCGGAGCGGTGGCCCGGATGCCGGAGGGCACACCGGAACCGATCGGTCGCATCGCCGGGCTGGCCCTGCGCGGCGATGCCGACGAGGTGGTGGCCGGGCTGCGGGCCGAGGGTTTCGTCAGCACCGACGAGCCGATCGACGCGCAGGCGCTGCTGGAATTCCTGCGTCCGATGTTGGAGCCGATCGCCGCCGACGAGTTCCGGTTCACCCGGGCCTGGCTGCGCGCCGAAGCCACCCGGCTGGCCAACCCGCGCTCCCCGGCGTACCAGCTCAGCCGGCAACTCAACCTGCCGCCGTCCTACCTGCTCATCCACCGGGTGACGCTCGGGTCGATCGGGGTGCTGTGCCAACTGGAGGCCAAGGCCCCCTATCGAGGCATCCTGGAACGCTGGCTGCCGGGATTCGCCGCCGTCAGCTGACCCGGTACGAAATGCGGCGGGCGGGGACCGATCGGTCCCCGCCCGCCGTCTGCGGTGTGGTCCTACAGAACGCCCAGTTCGCGAGCTGACCGGGCGCGGCCGGCCATGGCGACGGTACGGGCGGATCGGGTTGCCTCAGTGCTCGTGGTGCTGCGACCGGCCTGAGGCCGGAGCATTCGAGCCCTGGACAACGCTTCTTGAAGTAGGTACATGTCGGCTCCGTTCGAAAGGGACAGCATCGTGGTCAGCTTTCTCTCGGCCGGTACGACACCGGCGGGGTTGATCCGAATCGGGAACATGTCAGGCAGCCAGCCGGACCGCGTTGCGCGACGTGGCGAGGCCATTGGCCGCCAGTCGTGCCTCCGCCTCGACCCGCAACTCGGCGTCTCGGGCAAGGTCCTCCTTGCGCGGGCGGCCACGGGGCCGCTTGCGCGGAACGACCGCGCCACGCTCGAAGATCTCGCCGCCCCAGACGCCCCACGGCTCGGCTCGCTCGACCGCGCCGGCCAGGCACTCGACGCGCAGCGGGCAGTCCCCGCAGAGCGACTTGGCCAGTTCCAGCTCGGTGGGCGAGTCGGAGAACCACAGGTCGGGGTCGAACTTCCGGCAGGGCAGGTTCGCCTCCACCTCGACGCTCACGTCGAGCGGGGCCAACGCCAGACTCATCGCCCGGTCACCTCTCTCTCACTGCGATCCCCCGTGGATCGCTGTTGACGAACTTCGGCGGTGCAAAAAACTGAGGCCGCGGATCCCGGTATGCGGGTTCCGCGGCCTCGAGGTGAGCCGGTGGTCTGTGATCAGACCGGTCTACCTCGAGGTGGAACACCGCGGACGTCCATCCGCTTGTTGACGCCATCGACGCCCTTGCCCGTGAAGACACTGCTCCCCTGGAGCCCGTTCGCAGTCGGTGCGAGAGTCAGCTCGGCCTGAATCTCGGCCCGGTGCACCTGCGGAGCCCACGGTCGCGGGGCGACGGTGGTGGCCCGGACTTCCGCCAGCGCAGCGACGGCCGTCGGGGCAGCCGACAGCGAAGCGACGGCAACGGGCAGCGCCGTCGGACGCTGGTAGATGTAGCTCTCCATCGGTGCCACCTCCTTGACGTTCACTCGTGGTCGACCCGGACACAAACCCCGTGAGCAGCCCGAACAGGGCCCCCTTGCGAGGTGTGTCATGAGGCTATGCCTGCTTGCGGGGCGAGGGCAAACGAATTAACGGTCAGATTCAGAACTTTTCTGTGGGCAGATTTCGTCGACCGCCGCGCCCCCCACCAACGCCAGCACCGCCTCCCCGTACAGGCCGAGCTTGCGCGGCCCGATGCCGGCGATGGCGACCAGTTCCTCGGCCCGGCCCGGCCTCCGTTCGGCCAGGGCCACGAGCGTCGCGTCGGTGAAGACCACGTACGCGGGAACCTTCTGCGCCCCGGCCATCCGGGACCGCCATTCGCGCAGCCGCTCGTGCAGCTCGTCGTCGATGTCGGAGGGGCAGGTGGCACACCGGCCCAGTTTCCGGTCCGGCCCGGAGAGCAGGGTCGTGCCGCAGATCCGGCAGGAGACGATCCGGGTGGCGGCACGCCGCTGCGCGGTCCGCGCCAGCCGCCCCCCGCCCGCCCGCTCCGTCGCCGAGGTGGGTGCCAGCTGCGGCAGGAAACGACACGGCCGGCGCGCTCGGCCACCCGGCGAACGGGCCGACGCGTACGACAGCCAGAGCCACTGCCGCGCCCGGGTGATGCCGACGTAGAGCAGGCGGCGTTCCTCCTCGACCTGCTCGGTGGTGCGCGCGTACGTGGTGGGCAGGGTGCCCTCGGCCAGGCCGACCAGGAAGACGGCGTCCCACTCCAGCCCCTTGGCGGAGTGCAGGGAGGCCAGGGTCACCCCCTCCACGGTCGGTACGTGCTGCTGGGCCGCCCGCCGGGCCAACTCCTCGGTGAAGTCGGTCAGGGTGGCCGGGCGCTCCACCGTGGCGGCCACCCCGAGCGGCAGGAGCTCCGGGGCGGCCGCGTACTCCTCGGCGAGCTGCACCAGCGCGGCCAGCGCCTCCCACCGCTCGCGGGCGGCGCCACCGGGCGGCGGCGCGTCCGGTGCCCAGCCGACGCCGGCCAGTGCCTCGACCACCGCCGCCGGCAGTGGCATCTCACCGGGTAGGGACCGGGTCGCCGCCCGCAACGCGACCATCGCCTGCCGGACCTCGGCGCGCTCGAAGAACCGCTCCGCCCCCTGGACCAGGTACGGCACGCCCACCTCGGCGAGCGCCTTCTCGTACGCCTCGGACTGGGCGTTGGTGCGGAACAGCACGGCGATCTCGCGGGCCGGGGTGCCGGCGTCGATCAACGCGCGGCAGCGGGCGGCCACGGCGGCGGCCTCGGCCGGCTCGTCGGTGAAGATCCGCCGCTCCGGTTCCGGACCGGCCGGGCGCTGCCCGACCAACTCCAGGCGCAGCCGCGCCTCGGTGCCCCGCGCCTGCGAGATGACCGCGTTGGCGAGCCCCACCACCTGGGGTGTCGAACGGTAGTCCCGGACCAGCCGGACCACGGTGGCCGACCGGTAGCGCCGGGGGAAGTCGACCAGGTATGCCGAGGTGGCGCCGGTGAACGAGTAGATGGTCTGGGAGGCGTCGCCGACCACGGTCAGGTCGTCACGGCCGCCGAGCCAGGCGTCGAGCAGCCGCTGCTGCAACGGGTTGACGTCCTGGTACTCGTCCACGACGAGGTGTCGGTACTGGTTGCGGACCTGTTCGGCGACGTCCGGATGTTCCTCGATCCCCCACACCGCGGCCCGCAGCACGTCCTCGAAGTCGATCACACCTCCGGTGCGCTTGAGCTTCTCGTACGCGGCGAACACCTGCGCCACCTTCGCCGGCTCGTGTGTGGTCTCCCGCAGCGCCTTGGCCGCGGCCACCACGTACTCGCTCGGCTCTACCAGGGAGGACTTGGCCCACTCGATCTCACCGGCGAGGTCGCGGGCGGCCGTCCGGTCGGCCCGCAGACCGGCTCGCGCGGCGGCGAGGGTGACCAACCTGACCTTGCTGTCCAGCAACTCGGGCATGGCCCGGCCGTCGAGCAGCCGGGGCGCGAAGTACCGCACCTGACGCAGCGCCGCCGCGTGGAAGGTGCGTGCCTGTACGCCGGCCACACCGGCCGCAGCGAGCCGTTGGCGCAGTTCGGCGGCGGCTCGGGCGGTGAAGGTGACCGCCAGCACATGCCGGGCCGATATCTCACCGGTCAGCGCCCGGTACGCGATCCGGGAGGTGACCGCCCGGGTCTTCCCGGTGCCCGCTCCGGCGAGCACACAGACCGGGCCGGCCGGGGCGGTCACCGCCGCGCGTTGCTCCGGATCGAGCCCGGCCAGCACGCGATCGGCTGCGGAGTTAACCACCACAGCGGGGAATTGTCGCAGCTTCCCCTGATGTTGCAGCGGATAGCCCGTGCTTGATCGGCAAGCCACCGGGCGTGACGTTGGAGGATCTGACCATGCTGACGATGTATTCCACCCCCTGGTGCGGCTACTGCCACCGGTTGAAGTCGCAGCTCGACCGGGAGGGGATCGCCTACGAGGTGGTCGACATCGAGCAGGATCCCGCGGCTGCCACGTTCGTGATGCAGGTCAACGGCGGTAACCAGACGGTGCCCACGCTGCGCTTCGCCGACGGCAGCGCGCTGACCAACCCGTCGATCAACCAGGTCAAGCAGCACCTGGCGAGTCTCGCCGTCTGACCCACACGATCATGATGTCGTCGCCTCGGGTAGCCGTCCACCCGAGGCGACGACGTCGTGGTCGGCCACGCCGGGGCCGGAGCGCTGGGTGGGGATCCGGGGGCGTGTCGCCGGTCCGGACGGCGGGCTCAGGTGACGGCCGCGCCAGAGGTGGTTGCCGGCGAGCAGGGTGACCAGACCGACCGCCACGAACACCAGCCGGTAGTCGAGCAGGGCCACGATCAGCGCGCCCATGCCGATCGAGACCGTCTGCGGGAACCTGACCACCGCCTCGGCGGCGGCGGCGACCCGGCCGAGCAGTTCCGCCGGGGTCCGCCGCTGGATCAGGGTGTGCAGCCCGACCATCGACAACGGCAGTGACAGGCCCGCCATCAGCACCGCGACGAGGCCGAGCCACAGATTCGGGTACGCCAGCAGCAGCGCGGCAGGTCCGAAGAGCGCCACCCCGAGGGCCAGGGTGCCCAGCTCACCGACCCGACGCAGCACGGCCGCCGAGAACAGCCCACCCACCAGACCGCCGATGCCCTGCGTGGTGAAGAGCACGCTCACGAAGGCCGGATCCCGCCCGAGCCCTCGGTCCACGTACGCGAAGATCAGCGTTTCGGTGAAGCCCATCACCAGCGAACCGAGGCCGTACCCGAGCAACGCCCGCCGCAGCGCCGGCTCGCCCGCCAGGTGGCGGAGTCCGGCGATCAGTTCCTCCGGCCAGCGGAGTCGGGCGGTGGCCGTCGCGGCCGGCGACTCGCGTGGCCCGGCCGGCAGCTCGCTGGGCCCGGGGAGCGTCCGAGGCGTACCGACCACCACGGCGGCGAGCAGGAATCCGACAATCCCCACCACGACCAGCAGCCATCCGCCGAGCGCCAGATAGAGACCGGCACCGGCGAGCGGGCCGATCAACCGCAGTCCCTGCCGAGCCGTCTGCAACGCCCCGTTCGCCTCACCGAGCAGGTCCGGCGGCACCAGTTCCCGCACCAGGCGGCTGAGCACCGTACCGATGGTCAGGTTCGACAACCCGTACGACGCGGCCACCGCGTACAGGATCCACATGTCGCCCGCGTCGCGGACCGCGAACAGCGGGGTGAGCAGCAACGCCGTCGCGAGGTTGGTGATCACGAAGAGGGGACGGCCGGGACACCTGTCGACGAACCATCCGACCAGCGGCGCGAGCATCCGTGGCGCGAGGATCGCGAAGATCGTGGCACCGGCGTGGCCGTCCGATCCGGTCAGGTCCTTCACCCAGACGGCGAGCGCCAGCAGCAGGATCGACTCTGCGGTCATGCTGGCCAGCAGCCCTCCGAAGAGCAGGCGGAAGTCCGGGCGACTCAGGACGGTGCGCATTGATCCTCCGGTGACGCGACGCGGGGTGGGTGGAATCGACGAATCCGGCGACGTGGATCGCGTCGCCCGGAGTGCTGTCGGGTCTGGGTATTTCTGGGGACACGCCCTCCGCCGGTACCTCCGACGCCGGTCGCGACGTCCATACTGACCGTGGGGGGCGAATTTCATACAGTTACCGTCGCGTCCGCGGCGGTCGACGGAAAAGAGGACACTGTGCCTCCTGCCGCACCCAGCCCGATCCTGCGCCGCCGCCGGCTCGGCGGTGAGCTGCGCCGACTGCGCGAGTCAGCCGGGCTCACCGGCGACCAGGTCATCGAACGCGTCGGCTGGGCTTCCGCGTCCAAACTGTCCCGCCTGGAGAACGGTCGCAGCCGACCCGACCCGGGTGACGTCCGGGATCTGCTCGACCTGTACCGCGTCGACGACGCTGTCCGGGCGGAGTTGCTCAGCATCACCCAGGAGGCCGGTGACATGCGTGGGTGGCTGAAGCGATATCCGGCGATGACCCAACAACAGCGCGGCTTCGCCGAGTTGGAGGCGGGTTGCGCGGAGATCTCCGAGTACAACCCGGTGCTGGTGCCGGGGCTGTTGCAGACCACCGGGTACGCCCGGATGCGGATCTCCTCCGCCTGGCAGGTCGACCAGGCCGCTGGCGTCCCGGAGGCCGACAACGAGATCGAAACCGAGATCAAGGCCCGGTTGGCGCGCCAGTCGGCACTCACCCGGGAAACCGATCCGCCCCGCTACACGGCGGTGCTGGAGGAGTCCGCGCTCGGTCGCCGGGCCGGGCCCCCCGAGGTGCTCCGGGAACAGTTGGCGCAGCTCTGCGAGCTGGCCCTACTGCCGAACGTCACGCTGCACGTGCTTCCCCGGGACGCCCCGATCGGCCAGTGGTACCTCCCGCCGACCGCGTTCTCGCTCTATCGCTTCGCCGATCCCCACGATCCGGAAACGCTCGCGATCGAAGGTGGCTTCACCGACGTCATGTCGACCGATGCAATCACCATAAATCGCTATAAAGTGGTGTTCGAGTGGCTCTGCACGGCGGCACTCTCCGCATCGGACACCCTCTCCTGGCTGATGGAGTCGTCGGGACAGCTGTCCGCCGCGGCGACCCCGCCCACTGTGGCGGGTGGTCCGGCAACGGCGCCGGCTCAACGCCGCAGAGCCTCCGGGCGCCTGACGGAACGGTGACCACCACCGGTCACCGTCGGGACGTGCGGTGCCACTCGTTCCATCGGTTCACCACAGGAGCGCAACGATGAACGAGTTCCGCAACACGACAGCCGTCCTCGCCCAGCTCGCGGACGCACCCTGGCGCACCAGTACCCGCAGCCAGACCTCCAACTGCGTGGAGGTCGCACCGCTGTCCGACGGTCCCGCCGCAGTGGCGCTGCGCGACAGCAAGGACCGTGGTGGCCCGGTGCTGCTGTTCGGTCGGGCCGGCTGGCAGACCTTCATCTCCGGTGCCAGGAACGGGGAGTTCGGCACGCCCTGACACCCGGGCGTCCAAACGGGCCGTCGGCTGTCGAGCCGGCGGCCCTGTCGTCGTCCGACAACCCCTGAGCAGGGATCGGATGATCGGTCGAGCCTGTACGCCAATGGGCGCGTTTCACTTGCTGGGACGCGGGGCGGGCGTACGATGACGTCCGTGACGTGGAACTTCCACGGTTCCACCCCGTCGCGACACATCCGGAGACCCCCATGCGGTTCCTGATCGTTCGCACCGAGATACGCGCCGCCGCCGACACCGACATCACCGCCGCCTGGGCCGGAGGTCGACGGTTGCGAGACGAGACCGCCCGGCCCGAGCCACGTCGCCAGGTCGTCCACGCCGACGACCGCGACGCCGCACTGCTGCTGGCCCGCGCCATCGCCACCGTGGGCGCCGTACGCTCCGGCAAGCAACGGGTCAAGGTGCTGCCGCTGGACGAGACCCGCCACCGGCGGGCCGCCCCCGGACGGCCCGGCACCTGATCCACCCCACGTCCGTCGTGGTCGACCGGCTCCCCCGCCGAGTTCCTCACCCAGCCGACCACGACGGCCGGTGTCCCCGGTCCGTGACCGCCGCGGCAACGACGGTCACGGACCGGGGCCGAACCGTTCCGTCAGGAACTGCGTTCCAGCCAGCGCTGCACCAGAAACAGCGCGATCGACGAGGGCGGAGGCAGCAGCAGCCGGGCGTCGCCCACCTCGACCGGTCGACCGGCCAGCGCCGCCTCGATCTCCTGCCGAGAGAACCAGCGCGCCTCGGCGATCTCGACCGGGTCGGTCCGCAGCGGTTGCGCCGAATCGGCGGTGGCCAGGAAACCGAGCATCAGCGAACCGGGAAACGGCCAGGCCTGGCTGCCCGCGTACGTGATGTCGGAAACCTCGACGCCGACCTCCTCGCGGACCTCGCGCAGCACCGCGGCCTCGGCCGACTCCCCCGGCTCCAGGTAGCCGGCGAGACAGGAGAACCGCCGGACGCCCTTCTTGCTGGGCCAGGTGGCGTTGTTGCCGAGCAGGCACCGGCCCTCGCCGCCGTCGACCCCGTCGTGCACAAGCACGATCATCGCCGGATCGGTACGCGGCCACACCCGCTCGCCGGTACTGTCCACCCGGGTCCAGCCGGCCTCGTCCGCCCGGGTCGGCTCCCCGGTGACCGGGTGGTAGAGGTGCCGCAGATGCCAGTTGGTCAACGCCAACGCGGTGGTGAACAGCCCGGCGTCCCGGTCGCTGAGCAGATGCCCGACCTCCCGCAGGTGAGCCGGTCGGGTCTGCGCAGTCACCGGTAACGCGCTGTGCACGCAGAAGACCGGCACCCCGTCCGGCTCGACGCCGAGGAACATCGCGCCCGAGGCGAGTGCCGGTGGCAGGGCGTCGGCGGTCACCAGCACCAACTCCGGCGCGGCGGTGTCGGTACGCACCAGCGCCCGCCCACCCGTCTCGACGTCCAGGACCAGCACCCGCGCCCCGGCCCAAGCCTGCGCCAACCACTGCGGGTCGGTACGCCGGTGCGCCGCACGGTCCAGCGTGGAGCGGGCCAGCGGCGGGGTGTTCTCCACGCCCCCGCTCACCACGGTGCTCCCCCGCGACGCCAGGCCGCGCGGGTGCCCACCGGACGACGGTGCCGCCTCAACACGGGACAGGAGCGGTTTCGATCGGGGCCAGCGTGGCCAGCGATGCGGCAACCCGCTCGGCGTCACCGAGCACCACCGTGACCGCTCGTGCCGGGGCGAGATAACGGGCCGCCACCTCGGTGATGTCGTCGACGCTCACCTTGGTCAGCCGGGCCGCGTGCTCGGCCAGGTAGTCCAGCCGCAGCCCGTTGCCGGCGTACGCGCTGACCAACGACGCCAGCCCGGCCTGGGTGGAGATGCCGAGTTGGAGCGTGCCGAGGGCGTACTGCCTGGCCTGCTCCAACTCGTCCGCATCGGGCGGCACGGTGGCGATCCGGCCCAGCTCGTAGATCGTTTCCACCAGGGCCGGTGCCGTCACCTCGGTGGCCACCTCGGCGGCGGCCACCAGCACCGAGCCGGAGACCGAATGCTCGATCAGCGAGTGCGGCCCGTACGTGTAGCCCTTGTCCTCCCGGATGTTCTCCACCCAGCGGGAGGAGAAGTAGCCGCCGAAGATCAGGTTGGCCAGCTGCAACGCCGCGTGGTCAGGATGCGTACGCGGCACCGCCGGCAACGCCACCCGCATCGACGACTGCACCGAACCCGGCCGGTCGACCAGCAACAACGGCCCCGGTGCCAGCGGCGGGATGGGCGGCACCCGGGCCTCGTGCCCGGCGCCGCTCCAGTCGCCGAGAGCCTTCTCGGCCGCGTCCAGCGCCCGCTCCGGACGCAGGTCGCCGACCAGCACGAGCACCGCGCCCGCCGGATGCACCCGCTGGGCGTGCAGCGACCGCAACGCCGCCGGGCGTACGGCCCGGACCTGCTCCGGCTCCGGTGTCTGCGTGGCGTACGGGTGTTTGCCGAAGATCCGCCGGAGCAACGCCGTCCGGGCCTGGTGCGCCGGTTGGCTCCGCGCGACCTCTATCCCGTCGACGAGCCGATCCCGCTCGACGCCCACCCAATCGGTCGGGTAGGTGGCACCGGTGAGGACCTCCGCGAGGATCTCCAGCATCCGGTCCAGCCCGGTGGCCAGACCGGTGCCGGAGAGCATCAGCCGGTCCGGGTCGAGCCCTGCGGAGAGCCCACCGCCGATCTTCTGCAACTCGGCGGCGATCTGCACACTGCTCATCGTCTCCGTACCGGAGAGCAACGTCTGCGTGAGCAGATGACTCCGGGCCAGGTTGACCCGCCCGAAGGGCATCCAGAGCCGCAGCTCCACCAGCGGGACCGCAGGCCGGCGGACCACGATGACGGTAAGCCCGTTGGCGAGCGTGCGCTCGGCCTGCCGGGGCAGCTTGAGCCGCCGGGTCGGGCCCAGCGGCGGCAGCGGTCGACGCTGCGCGGTCGCGCTCACCGGAACCCACCCTTCGTTCGCGACTGCGGGGCTCGCAAAACCGGCTCACTCCTCGCGCTCACCGAGCCGTCCTTCGTTCGCGACTGCGGGGCTCGCAAAACCGGCTCACTCCTCGCGCTCACCGGCCACCGCCGGGGATGACTTCGACGGAGGCGCGGCGTTCCGGGCGCAGGGTGGCCGCAGCGGCCCGGACCTGCTCCTCGGTGACCGCGCCAAGCAGGCTGGGCAGCTCGCCGAGCAAGCCCGGCTCGCCGCGCTGCTGCTCCAACACCGCCATCCGCAGCGCCCGGCCGAGCACCGCGTCGGTCTCGCGGAGCAGGTGGGTCGCCATCCGCGCCTGGGTGCGAGCCAGTTCGCCGTCTTCGAGCCCGCCCTGGGCGAGCCGGTCCAACTCCTCGTCGAGGACCCGCAGCACCTTGTCGGCATCGCCGCCGGGCGGCAGGTGCGCCTGGACGACCAGCGCGGTCGGGTCGCGTACGTCGAACGGGTCACCCATGACGCCCAGGTAGCCACCGATGCTGGTCACCGCCCGGTCCCGGTGCACCAGCCGCCCCACCAGCCGCGAGGCGTCACCGTCGGTGAGCACCTCGGCCAGCACCACGTACGGCAGGTAGGCGGCGAAGTCGTCGATCGGGTCGGGCACCCGCCACGCCGCCGCCACCGCCGGCAGCGGAGCCAACTGGTCGGTGTACGCGGAACGGCGCTCGGCGGTCAGGTCCGGCTCGTCGAAGTCCGGCCGGTCAGGCGCCGGGCGGGCCGGCACGTCACCGAAATGCCGCTCGATCAGCGTCACGGCCTCGGCGGTGTCGATGTCCCCACTGACCGCCAGCACCGCGTTGCCGCTGGCGTAGTAGCGCCGGAAGAAGTCGGCGGCGTCGGCGACGGTGGCCGACTCCAGATCGTCGAAGGAGCCGTATCCGTCGTGCGCGTTGGGGAAGGTGTCGAACAGCACCGGTGGCAGGGTCAACCAGGGAAAACCGCCGTACGGCCGGTTGAGCACGTTGACCCGGATCTCCTCCTTGACCACGTCCACCTGGTTGCGCAGGTTCTCCTCGGTCAGGCGGGGGCCGCGCATCCGGTCGGCCTCCAGAAACAGCGCCCGCTCCAGGGCGTTGCTCGGCAGGGTCTCGAAGTAGTCGGTGTAGTCCAGGTGGGTGGAACCGTTGAAGGTGCCACCGGCGCCCTGCACGTGCCGGAAGTGGGCGAGCTTCTCCAGGTTCTCCGAGCCCTGGAACATCAGGTGCTCGAAGAGGTGCGCGAAGCCGGTACGCCCCTGCGGTTCGGACCGGATGCCGACGTCGTAGACGACCGCCACCCCGATGACCGGGGCGCTGCGATCGGGGGTCAGCACGACCCGGAGGCCGTTGTCGAGGGTGAACCGTTCGACCGGATACCTCGTCGCTGGAATTCTCGCTCTACGGGTCGGCACGGATCCGACCCTAACGTCTCAGCGTGCCCACCGGTGCCTACGCGACGAAGCACACGGCGACCGGCCCGGTACGACGGCTGGCCGACGAACTCGTCCGGTCAGCCCGACGCGCTGCCGGAGTGCTCGGTCGGTGCCGGTCGTTGGAGGTCCACCAGCCCGGACGGAGCGGGGCCGCCCGGTTCGACCGGCCAGGGAGTGAAGGCCACGACCGTGGCCAGCAGCAGTCCGACTGCCGCCACCGCGATCACCAGGAGCAGCTCACGCGCTGCCGTACCCACCATCGTCGCTCTCTCCCCCTGCCGAACCCGAGCCCCCCGGCTCGTTCCCCCCGGCAGTCAGGATTTCGAAGTGGGTCCAGGATGACTGTCGCCCACCCGACGCTCGGAATGCTGATTGCCGACTCAGGATTGCGGTCCTGGTCGGAGCTAGAACGCGGGAGCGGACCGGCCGGTGACGGCGGCCACGCAGCCGGCCGGCGTCCGCTGGGAAAGACCGACGGCCGGGCCGCCACCAGTGCGCGATCGCACGGGGCGACCCGGCCGTTAACCGGGTGACCGGAGGTCAGACCGGACGGATGTTCTCCGCCTGCGGGCCCTTCTGGCCCTGCACGACCTCGAACTCGACCCGCTGGTTCTCGTCGAGGCTGCGGTAGCCGGAGGTCTGGATTGCCGAGAAGTGGGCGAAGACGTCCGCGCCGCCGCCGTCCGGGGTGATGAAGCCGAAGCCCTTGTCAGCGTTGAACCACTTGACGGTGCCAATAGCCATGCTTGTTTCGTCTCCTTGACGGAACGTCAACCCCACACTTGTTGCGGAGTTGAGGAGGAATGTTTCGGACGAACCTGCCCGAAACGCCTGTCGCTGCTGGTCGCCCCGCCCGGAGATGTCCGGACATAACAAAGAGCGCCTGGGGCCACATTCCGCCAGGCGCAAACAGAGCTGGTAACCGAAACTGCAACGAGAGGAACCCTACCACGAAACCGGCCTCGCGCCAGTGCCTCACTCCGACTCGGGAACCGAGCTGATCAACGCGGTCAGCCCGTCGGCGTCGAGCAGGTCGGCCGGACGGACGGTCACCCCGTCCCGTACGTAGTGGAACGCCGCGCCGACCCGCTCCACCGGCACGCCGGCCAGCTCTGCCCAGGCCAGCCGGTAGACCGCCAACTGCACCGCTGCCACCTCGGCGGCGGCCCCCTCCGGCCGGGCGCCGGTCTTCCAGTCGACCACGTCGAAGCGGTCGCCGGGACGGCGGAACACCGCGTCCATCCGGCCGCGTACGACCACGCCGCCGATCACGGTCGCGAACGGCACCTCCACCTCGATCGGGGTACGGTCCGCCCACTCGCTGGCCAGGAAGCGGCGCTGAAGTTCGGCCAGCGCCTCGTCCGGTGCCGCGTCCGCGTCCGCCGCCCCGGGCAACTCGTCGGTGTCGAGCAGCCGGTCCGCCCCGAACCGCTGCTCCAGCCAGGCGTGGAACGCGGTGCCCCGGCGGGCGTACGGGTTGGGCTCGGTCGGCATCGGGCGGCGCAGGGCCCGAGCCAGCCCGGCCGGATCCCGACGCAACGCGACGAGTTGCGTCACCGACAGATGGTCGGGCAGCGGCACCTCGACCGGGCCGGAGAGCCGGCTCAACTCCGCCCGCTCCGCCAGCAGCAGGTCCGTCTCCCGCCGCCAGCGGGCCACCTCCGGATCCGAACCGGCCGCCTCGGCCGGGGCCTGCTCGTCGCCGTCGGTCAGGAAACGGCGGACCAGCGCAGCCGCCTCGGCCAACGCCGGACGGCGGGGGCCGAGCGGATCCGCCGGCCACTCCGCCCGCAGCACCACCTCGGTGGTCGGATTCACCGCGTCCGGTGCCGGTTCCGGAGTCCACTCGTCCACCAGGTGACCGGCGCCCGCGTCCAGGCAGGCGTCGTACACCTCGCGGAGCAGCGCCGACGGGCCGCGCGGACGCTTGGTGCCGTCACCCCACCAGTGACCGGAGCAGAGCAGCAGGCGGCGCGGCCGGGTCACCGCCACGTACGCCAGCCGTCGTTCCTCCCGCTCGTCATGGGCCCGCCAGGCGTCGGTGAAGTCCTCCAACGCCCGGGCCACCCCCCGCTGGTCGTCCGCCTCGGCCAGGGCCAGCTCCGGCAGCCCGTCGGCGTCTCCCCGCAGCGGGAACGGCAGCACGCCCAGACCACCCAGCCAGTGGTCGGAGTTGCGGACCGGCCCGGGCCACACGCCACGGCTCAGCCCGGCCACCGCCACCACGTCCCATTCCAGCCCCTTGGCCGCGTGCGCGGTGAGGATCTGCACCGCACCCTCGACCACCTCCACCTCGCCCGGGGCGAGTCCGCGCTCCTCCTCCTCGGCGGCGGCGAGATAGGCCAGGAAACCGGCGAGCGTGGCGGCCGGTGACTCCCCGCTGAACCGGGCGGCCACGTCACCCAACGCGTCCAGGTGCCCCCGGGCCAGACCGGCGTCACCGGCGCCGTCGCGGCCTGCCCGTACCGCCACCTCCACGTCCAGCCCGGTGGTCCGCTCGACGTCCGCGATCAGCTCCGGCAGGGGCTGGTCCAGGCGGTAGCGCAGCAGACCCAGCTCCCGGGCGTACGCGCGCAGCCGCGCGTACCCCTCGGCCGAGTAGGCCTGCGCGGGCCCCAGGTCGGCGAGCGCCTCCACCAGGGTCGCCTCGTCGAGACGATCAGGGGTGATCTCCGGGTCGCCGTCGTCGGCGAGTCGTCGGCGAGCCGCCGCGATGGCCCTGGCCCGACGGTGCAGGGCCACCAGATCCCGGGGCCCGATCCGCCACCGCGCGCCGGTCAACAGCCGCAGCAGTGCGGCCCCGTCGGTCGGATCGGCCAGCACCCGCAGGGTGCAGACCACGTCGCGTACCTCCGGGGTGTCCAGCAGGCCGCCGAGCCCGACCACCTCGACCGGCAGGCCGCGCTCGCGCAGCGCGGCGGCGATCGGCGGGATCTGGCTCCGCAGTCGGACCAGCACCGCCGTGGTCGGGCGACGGGTGACCGGAATCTGCTCGGGCAGCGCGCCCGGCGCACCGGCCGCGCCCCGCCAGGCGGCCAACACGCTGTCGGCGATCCAGTCGGCCTCGTCGGCGTAGGTCGGCAGCAGGGCACAGTGCACCGTGCCGGCGGCTGCCCCGCGTGGGCTGCGATGCGGGATCGGATCGTCGACGCCGAGCGCGGCGTGCAGCTCCGGCACCCGGGCACCGGCCGCGCGCAGCGGCGTGGCCAGCGCGTTCGCCACCGCGAGGATCTCGGGCCGGTTGCGCCAGCTGGTGGTCAGCCCGAGCACCCGCGCCGGGCTGCCGTCGGCTCGGGCGAACTCGGTCGGGAACCGGTCCAGGGTGCCGGCGCTGGCTCCCCGCCAGCCGTAGATGGACTGGCAGGGATCACCCACCGCGGTCACCGGGTGGCCGCCGCCGAACAACGCGCGGAGCAACACCACCTGGGCGTGGCTGGTGTCCTGGTACTCGTCGAGCAGCACCACCCGGTAGCGGTCGCGCTCGATCTCACCGACGGCGGGATGGTCCCGGGCGACCCGGGCCGCCCGGGCGAGTTGGTCGGCGAAGTCCATCGCCTCGAAGTCGTCCTTGCGGCGGGCGTACGCACGCACCAGCGGTAGCAGCTTCAGCCGGGTCTGCTGGAGGGCGAGGGCCTTGCGCACACCCGCGTAGATCCGCCCCGGACGCGACTGCACGTCGGCGAAGAACCGGCCGGTCCAGGCCGCCAGCTCGTCCGGGTCGACCAGGTGCTCGTCCAGCTCGCCGGCGAGCGCCAACACCGCGTCGGTGACGGTGCTCGGCATCCGGTCCACCTCGGACATGTCCCCGTCGTAGTTGCGCACGATCATGTCGACCAACTGCCAGCGGGACGCCTCGGTCAGCAGCCGGGTCGACGGCTCGTACCCGGCACGCAGGCCGTGCTCGGTGACGATCCGCCCGGCGTACGAGTGATAGGTGGCCACCGTCGGCTCACCGGCGAGGGGGTCGTCGAGCGGATTCCGCTCGCGTCGACCCAACCGCCGGATCAGCTGGTCGAGCCGGACGCGTACCCGGTGGGCCAGTTCACCGGCGGCCTTGCGGGTGAAGGTGAGGCCGAGCACCTGCTCCGGTCGGACGTACGAGTTGGCCACCAGCCACACGACCCGGGCGGCCATCGTCTCGGTCTTGCCCGAGCCCGCACCGGCGACCACCAGCAGCGGCTCCACCGGCGCGGCGATGATCGCCGCCTGTTCCCGGGTGGGTGCCGGCAGCCGCAGCAGCTTGGCCAGTTCCGTAGGCGTGTACCGGGGCCCGGCGTCGGCGGTGCGAGGCGCCGGTGGGACCGGCTCGAACAGGGTCGGTTGGCTCACGGTTCGACCACCTGCCGTCCCTGGCCGGAGACCGGGCAGCTGCTGCGCACCGGGCAGACCCGGCACTTCGAGTTGGCGACCGCCGCGAAGGTCGCCGCGGCCATGGTGTCGGCGGTACGACGCACCAGCGCGGTCGCCCAGCCGGCCTCCGGACCGTCGGTCACCGGCGGTTGGGCCTGCTCGCGGGCGTCCTTCGCGCTGGTGCCGAGCTGCACCAACGCCGCGCCGCCGGGCTCGTCGCCGAACTCGGCGAACGCGCCCGCCTCCACCGCCGCCTGGTACGCGCCCAGTTGCGGATGCTCGGCCACCTCCCCCTCGGTGACCGCGGTGGACTTGCCGGTCTTCAGGTCGACCACCACCAACCGGCCGTCCGCGTCGACCTCCAACCGGTCCACCCGGCCGGTCAGTTCGACCGGCCGGTGCGGGTCGTCGAGGCGTACCGCGAACTCGTGTTCGATGGCGAGCAACCGACGCGGGTTGGCGGCCAGCCACCGCAGCAGCTTGTCGACCATCGCCTCGGCCCGGGCCTGCTCCGGGCCGACCATCCACCGCGCGGCCAACTCGATCGCGTCGAAGCGGGCGGCGACGTAGTCCAGCAGCGTCTCCCGGTCGACGCGGGCGTCCTCGGCGAGCATCGCCGCCGCGTGCACCAGGTTGCCGACGCCCTGCGCGGTGCTGGTCGGTGCGCTGCCACCGTGCCGCTCCAGCAACCACCGCAGGCTGCACCGCAGCGCGCTCTCCATCCCCGACGGCGTCACCCGGACCGGCTCACCGTCGTCGACCAGGGGCCGGTCGTCGGAGAGGGGACGCAGGCCCCACCAGTCGTCCGGGTGCGCGCCGGACACCCCGGCGGCGGCCAGCCGAGCCAGCTCGGCGGCGGCCGCGCGCCGCCGGGTAACCGGTGCGGCCGGGTCGACCAACGCGGTACGCAGCTCCGCCACCAGCGCGGGCAGCGTGAGCGCCCGGGGCGGCCGACTCAACGGCAGCCGCCCGGCGGACGCACCCGGGCCGTCATCGCCCGGCTCCGTCGGAGCGGTGCCCGGCTGACCCGGCGGCAGCTGCCCCGGATCGTCGGTGGCGCCCAGCTCGTAGAGGAAACGGCTGGGTTGCTCCTCGTGGTCGTCACCGCCCACGGAGGCGGAGGCGACCGCGCTGACCAGCAACCGTCGCCGGGCCCGGGTCACCGCCACGTGGAACAGCCGCCGCTCCTCGTCGAGCAACGCGGAGGTCTGCCCGACCACGGTGGCCGCCTCGGCCGCGCCGTCCCCTCGACCGGCCAGCACGTCGACCAGGCGCTCCGAACCGAGCAGGCTGCCGCGCAGGCGCAGGTCCGGCCAGACACCCTCCTGGACCCCGGCCACCGCGACCAGATCCCACTCGTGTCCCTTGGCCGCGTGCGCGGTGAGCAGCCGCACGGCGTCGCCCCGGTCGGCGGTCGGCGCGAGCGTGTCGGCCGGCAACTCCTGACCGAGGACGTGGTCGAGGAAGACCTCGGTACGCGCACCCGGCAGCCGGTCGGTGAAGCGGGCTGCCGCGTCGAAGAGGACCAGCACCGCGTCCAGGTCGCGGTCGGCCGCCTCGGCCCGACGCCGCCGGGCGAGATCACCCTCGCCGGCCACGCCCGGACCCCGGGTCAGCGCCGCCGACCACAGCTCGGCCAGCCCGCTGGCCCGCCAGACGGCCCAGAGGACCTCCTCGGCGGTGGCGGCCGGTCGGGCGGCCGCCTCCCGGGCGACGGCCAGCAGCCCGGCCACCGTCTGCGCCGGCTCGGCCCAGCGTCGCTCGACTCCCGCCAGCTCGGCCGGGTCGCGCAGCGCCTCGACGATCAGCTCGCCCGAGGGTCGGCGGTCGCCCCGGGCCAGGGCGAGGGCACGCAGGCCCTGCCGCAGCCGCCGCTCCGCCAACGGGTCGGCACCACCGAGCGGGGAGTGCAGCAATGCGACGGCGGCCTCCTCGTCGAGCCGCTCCGGCTCCAGCGCGCACCGCAGCAGGAGCAGCAGTGGCGCGACCGCCGGTTGCAGGTGCAGGGGGAGGTCCTCGCCGTGCACCACCGTCGGCACGCCGGCCGCGTGCAGCGCCCGGCGCAATCCGGGCAGCTGCCGGGCGGTGGAGCGGACCAGCACCGCCATCCGCGCCCACGGCACGCCGTCGAGCAGATGCGCCTCCCGCAGGGCGTGCGCCAGCCACGCCGCCTCGCTGGTGGTCGAGGAGAACGTGCGTACCTCCACGGTGCCCGGTGGCGTGTCCGGCAGTGGTCGCAGCCGTCGATGCGCGGCCGGTCCGCGCAGCCGTCGGGCCAGTCGGGCGGTCGCGGCCAACAGCCGCTCGCCCGCGCGATAGCTGGTGGTCAGCAGCACCTGGGCGGCCGGAGCGCCGGAGGCGGTGCGGAACCGGTGCGGGAAGGTCGCCACGCCCGTCGGGTCGGCTCCCCGGAAGGCGTACGTGGAGGAGTCCGGATCGGCGAAGGCGACCAGCGCAAGCCCGCCGCCGGCCACCGTCTCCAGCAGCTCCAGCTGCGCGGGATCGGTGTCGGCCAGCTCATCGACGTAGACGCACGCCAACCGGCGTCGCTCGGCGGCCAGCAGTTCCGGGTCGTCGCGCAGCATCCCGGTGGCCGCCCGGACCAGCTCCGCCGGGTCGTACGCGACCGAGCCACGGTTGGCCACGTCGCGCAGGGCCAGCACGGCGACGTACTGCCGTAGGAAGCGGGCGGCGGCGGGCCAGTCGGCGCGACCGAGTCGTTCACCGATCCTGGCCAGCTCGACCGGGCCCACCCCGCGCTCGGCGGCCCGCATCAGCAGGTCACGCAACTGGGCGGCGAATGCCCGGGTACGCAGCGCCGGCCGCAGGTCGACCGGCCAACCGACCGGATCGTCGTCGGGTTCCGCGTCGGACTCCGCGTCGACGGCCGCCAGCAACTCACGGATGACGAGATCCTGCTCCGGGCCGGTGAGCAGCCGGGGTGAGGGCTCGCCGCGTTCTGCGGCGGCCCGCCGCAGTAGACCGAAGGCGTACGCGGGGAAGGTGCGCACCAGCGGCTCGCGCAGCACCCGTTGCCCGGTGGCGGCGATCCGCGCCTCGATCCGGTGCCGCAGTTGTGCGGCACCCCGCCGGCTGAAGGTGAGCACCAGGATCCGCTCCGGGTCGACTCCCTCGGTGACCCGGGCGGTGACCGCCTCGACCAGGGTGTGCGTCTTCCCGGTGCCCGGTCCACCCAGGACGAGCATCGGGCCGGCGGTGTGCGCGATGACCTCCGCCTGACGCGGATCCACCCGACCGGCGGCAGCCTGACCCGGCGCTTCCTGACCCGGCGCGGACTGGCCCGGGTTCGCCTGCCCTGGCCCGGTCTGAGCCGGGGCGGCCTGCGGTCGAGCAGCAGCCGAGGGCGGCCCGGCGGACGGGCTGCTCCCCTCGGTCGGCCCTGCGGGCCGACGCACCAACCGGTACGCCTGCATCCCGCCATCCCATCACGGCCCTGCGACACCGCTCGACGCGCCTTACCCGGCCCGGTAGACGCCCGAACGCTCGACATACCGCGAGGTGGGAGCGCTGCTCGGCACCGCGCCAGACGCCGACCATCCCGCCGCGCCCCACGCCGACCGCCCGGCTGTGCCCCGTGCCGACCAGCCGGGCGCGTCTCGCGCCGACCACCGGCGGGGTGAGCCGCCGTCGGCTCAGGTGAGCTGGGATTCGATCAGGTCGATAGCACCAGGGACGGTGTCGACCGACCGGAGCAGGTTGAACCCGGCTGGTTTGAGGAACCTCTGACCGGCGAGATCACGCAGCCAGGCCAGCAGCGGGCCGTAGAAGCCGTCGGTGTCCACCAACACCATCGGCTTGTGGTGCAGGGCGAGCGTCGCAGTGGTCCAGACCTCGAAAAGCTCGTCGAGCGTGCCGAGGCCGCCGGGCAGGGTGAGGAAGGCGTCCGACTTCTCTATCATGAGGATCTTCCGACTGGCCATCGAGTCGGTGACCAGCAACTCGTCGGAGGTGAGGTCGGCGACCTCCAGGTCGACCAGCGCCTGCGGTATGACACCGATCGTGCGGCCTCCCGCCGACCGTGCGCCTTCGACCAGCGCGCCCATCATCCCGACGCGGCCGCCGCCACTGACCACGGTGTGCCCGCGCCGGGCGAGCTGCGCGCCGGTCTCGGCCGCCAGGTCGAGCCAACGCTGGTCGAGGGTGCGCGACGAGGCGCAGAACACGCAGATCGCGGCCACCGGTCAGCCTCCCGCGGAGCCGTCGGTCGCGGTCGGAGCGTCGGCCGCGGCCTGCTGGGCGGCGGCGGTCCGGGCGACCGCCTCCTCGCGTACGGCCTCCTGCTCGACATTGAGCGCGGCCTCGGCCTCCACGATGTGCCGGACCGCCGCGGCGACGTCGTCGGTGACGCAGATCAGCTCCAGGTCGACCGGGCCGATCTTGCCTTCGGCGGCCATCGTGTCCCGCAACCAGTCGAGCAGACCCTGCCAGTAGTCCGTGCCCATCAGCACCACCGGGAACCGGGTCACCTTCCCGGTCTGCACCAGGGTGAGCGCCTCGAAAAGCTCGTCCATGGTGCCGAAGCCGCCCGGTAGCACCACGAACGCCTGGGCGTACTTGACGAACATGGTCTTGCGGGCGAAGAAGTAGCGGAAGTCGATGGCGAGGTCGACCCACTCGTTGATGCCCTGCTCGAAGGGGAGTTCGATGCCGAGGCCGACCGAGTGACCCCCGGCCTCGCTGGCCCCTCTGTTGGCCGCCTCCATCACGCCGGGACCGCCGCCGGTGATCACCGCGTAGCCGGCCCGGGCCAGTGCCGCGCCCAACGCCTCGGCGAGCTGGCACTCGGGACTGTCCGGCTTGCTGCGCGCCGAACCGAAGACACTGACCGCCGGCGGCAGGTCGGCGAGGGTGTCGAAGCCCTCGACGAACTCGGAGAGGATGCGCAGCGCCCGCCAGGCGTCCTTTGTCTTCCAGTCGGCCCGCGCGCGGGAGTCCAGCAGACTCTGGTCCGCAGTGCTGCCGGTGATCGACTGACGACGGAGTGTGACAGCGCCCCGGTGCCGCTCCCGCCCCCGTTCACGCCGGTTGCTCTGGGTCATGGAAGCAACCGTAGTGGAGTCCAGCCAGAGAACCCGGCAAACACTTTGTGATCTTGTGCAACCAATTCGCTTTGCCGTACGTCTTACTATTCACATACCGGGTATGCCCCGGCGCGCGGGCTTCGGGGGAGGAGACAGCGTGATCAACAACAGCGAACGGATCAGGATTCGCCGACAGATGCAGCGACGCATCCGCGACCTGGTGGCCGAGCGCCGCCGCAGCCGCCTGCTCGAAACCCCACCCGAGCCGCCGACCGACTCCGGCACCGAGTCCCGTCTGACCTCGGTCTGACCTGTCGCGGCGTCCACGCGGACGCCGGCCGGTCAGGCGGCGGTGAGCCAGCGGTGCAGGGTGGCCGCCCCTTCGCGGATCTTGCTGATCTCGACGTGCTCGTCCGGGTGGTGCGCCAGGTTCGGATCCCCCGGGCCGAAGTTCAGCGCCGGGATCCCCATCGCCGCGAACCGGGCCACGTCGGTCCAGCCCAGCTTGCCGATCGGCGCGGCACCCACCGCCGCCAGGAACTCCCGCGCGGGGGCGGCCTCCAGCCCGGGCAGCGCACCGGCCGCGCAGTCGGTCACCGTCAGCTCGTAGTCCGCGAAAACCTCACGCAGGTGCGCCTCGGCCTCGGCCGGGGTGCGGTCCGGCGCGAACCGGTAGTTAACCTCGATCTCACAGCGGTCCGGCACCACGTTTCCGGCGACCCCGCCGTGGATGCGGGTCGCGTTCATACCCTCCCGGTACTCGCACCCGTCGATGGTCACCCGTCGGGCCTGGTACGCCGACAGGCGGCGGAGCACCTCCCCCGCACCGTGCACCGCGTTGACACCGTGCCAGGAACGGGCCGAGTGGGCCCGAACCCCGGTGGTCACCACGACCGCCCGCATGGTCCCCTGGCAGCCGGCCTCGACGACGCCGTGGGTCGGCTCCAGCAGCAGGGCGAAGTCCGCCTCCAGCCAGTCGGGGTGCGCCTGCGCGACCAGGTGCAGCCCGTTGTACTTCGACTCGATCTCCTCGGCCTCGTAGAAGAAGTAGGTCACGTCGTAGCGGGGCTCGGCCAGCCTCGTCGCGAGGTGCAGCGCGAAGGCGACCCCGGACTTCATGTCCGAGGTGCCACAGCCGTACATCAGGTCACCGCGCAGGGTCGACGGGAAGTTGTTGTTCAACGGCACGGTGTCCAGGTGGCCGGCCAACACCACCCGGGAAGCCCGCCCCAGGTCGGTACGGGCCATCACCGTGTTGCCGTGCCGGTAGGTCGTCAGGTGCGGAGCGACCCGCAGCACCTCCTCCACGCAGTCGGCGATGGCCTTCTCGTTGAGGGACACGGACTCGATGTCCACCAGCGCACGGGTCAACGCCACCGGATCGGCGAGGACCTCGGGGGTAAGCGGGTTCTCCATGGTCCGCACGGTACCGTCACAACCGGCGACCGTGCGGCGCGAGCCCGTCGCCGAGGCACGCGGCGGCTCGCCAGCGGTCGCGAGCAGCCAACCCAGCAGGGAGCGAGGGGTGAGTAAGTGACGTCCACACAATCCGCGTGGGGCATCGGCCTGGCCACCGTCACCGCCGAGGACCAGGTGCTCGACACCTGGTACCCGACCGGCAAGCTGGGCCTCGGTGAACTGCCGCTGGTGGCCGGTGAGGACGAGGCCGACGTGCTCGACCTGCCGCCCGGCGCGATCGGCGACCGGGCCCTGCCGGGTCTGCGTACCGTCCAGGTGGTCACCGTGATCGGCTCGTTGGACGACCCGATCAAGGACGCCTCGGACGCGTACCTGCGGCTGCACCTGCTCTCCCACCGCCTGGTGCGCCCCAACGAGATCAACCTCGACGGCATCTTCGGCAAGTTGGCCAACGTGGCCTGGACCTCCGCCGGGCCGTGCCCACCGGATCGGGTGGACGAACTGCGCGTCATCGAGCGGGCCGCCGGCCGCCACCTCGGCGTCTACGGGGTGGACAAGTTCCCCCGGATGACCGACTACGTGGTGCCCTCCGGAGTGCGGATCGCCGACGCCGACCGGGTCCGGCTCGGCGCGCACCTCGCCTCCGGCACCACCGTCATGCACGAGGGCTTCGTCAACTTCAACGCCGGCACGCTCGGCACCTCGATGGTCGAGGGGCGCATCGTGCAGGGCGTGGTGGTGGGTGACGGTTCGGACATCGGCGGCGGCGCCTCCATCATGGGCACCCTCTCCGGCGGCGGCACCGACAAGGTACGCATCGGCGAGCGCAGCCTGGTCGGCGCAAACGCCGGTGTCGGCATCTCGCTCGGTGACGACTGCGTGGTGGAGGCGGGTTGCTACATCACCGCCGCCTCGAAGATCAGCCTTCCGGACGGCCGGGTCGTCAAGGCCCGTGAACTGTCCGGCGTCGACGGGTTGCTGTTCTGGCGCAACTCGGTCTCCGGTGCGCTGGAGGCCCGGCCCCGCACCGGCCGGGGCATCGAGCTGAACGCCGCGCTGCACGCCAACGACTGACGAGCAAGGAAGGGCCCCCTCCTAACGCCTCACGTATAGGAAGGGGCCCTTCCTAACGCCTCGTACCCCGGTGGTCCCGCCCGCGCCCGGGGCGGGACCACCGGGGTGCGGCTCACCGCAGGCGGTACGCCTGGATGATCCGCTGGGTGACGGTGTTGCCGTCGGCGTCGCGGGCGGTGGCCCGCAGCGACACGTGGCCGGGGCCGCGCGGGTGCTGCACGGTGGCCTGCCAGCCGTTACCGACCTTGCGCAGCTTCGCGTGCTGCCAGCGCTTACCGCCGTCGTAGGAGACCTCGACGGTCAACGAGGTCGTCTTCGCCGCCGGTGCACCGGGTTGCCGCTGCACCGCGACCGGGATCACGAAGGCCCGACCCGCCGCAGCCGTGTTCCGCTCGTCCAGTCGCGGTGCGAAGCGGATCGCCGAGGCGGGCAGCCGGACCGGCTCGTCGCCCCGGACGTGCCGGGACCGGAACGTCCAGGTGGTGGCGACCTCGGTGCTCAGATCGGTGAAGGAGCGCTTCGCCGAGGTCTCCAACCGGTACCTGGCGGGCCCGGCCGGCACCTCGAACTGAGCCCAGCCGAGATCCGAGGACTCACCGACCAACTTGCCGTCGCGGTACAGCGCGGTACGCCCGGTGTCCACCAGCGAACCACCCGGGTGTCCCACCGCGTCGCTGTGCAGCGGCACGGAGAGGGTGATCAGGTCGCCCTGCCGGGTCAGGCCCTCCTCCGGCCACCGCGGCGCCGGGAACGACGGGCCGTGCGGTGCGCCGTTCCAGACCTCCTGGTAGGTGCGTCCACCCCGGTACGCCATCGCTTCGGAGAACAACACGGCCACCGGTTCGAGCCACGGCGAGTCGTCGCTGACCGTGCCGGACCACAGCTCGGTGTTCCAGCGCACCGCCTTGGTGCTGTAGTGCTCGATCCGCTTGCCCGGCACCGCGACCGGCAGGCCCACCGCCCAGCCGCCCACGTCGGGCTCGAACTGGGCGAAGGACACCCGCTCGGCGACCGTGCCCGGATGGCTGTCGGTGAAGGTCGGCTTGACGGTGGCCAGATCCTTGCGGCGGTAGTCGCGGGTGAATCCGGACGGCAGCCGACCCGGGACCATCTCGGCGAGTGCGTAGAGGTACGGGCTGCTGGCCGCCTCCAGGTCGGCGAACTGGCTGTGGAACGCGGCGAAGAAGTGATCCGCCGAGGTCCGGGGGCCGACCTGTCCGCTGAACAGCCCGCCGAAGTCGTCGGCGATCGCGCCGAACGAGGCCGACCCGTCGTCGAACTGGAAGGTCGCGTCGACGGCGACCAGAGCCGGCGTCGCCGACCGGTCCGGCACGGTCATGCGTACCGGCTTCGCCACGCGTGCGTCCACCACGGCCTCGCCGTCGGCGGCCACCACCAGTTCCGGCTGGGCCATCAGCACCAGGCTCTCGTCGGTCTCGTCGACCAGGAAGCTGGCCAGGCCGTACCGCCCCTTGGGCACCCGCACCTCGGCGGTGCCGTCCGGGTCGGAGAAGAAGATGTCGCTGAAGTCGTCCAACCCGATCAGAAAGCTCACGTAGTAGTCCGGCACCCCGCCCTCAAGATCGAGGTGGCGCACGGAAAGGGTGTAGCTCTCCACCTCCTTGTGCACCGCCAGCGGGGTCAGCGCCACCAGATCGCCGGACCGGGCGACCACCCGGCCGGTGTAGTGACCGTCCGGGCCGTCGCCGCTGGTGTCGACCGTGACCGTGGTGGACGCGGTGCCGCCAGCCGGCACCTGGATCTGCTCCGCGCCGAGCGTGAACACGCCGGCCGGCGCGGGTTCCCCGTCCGGGCCGGTGGCCTCGACGCTGAGCTCCAGGGTGACCGGCGTGGTGGCCGTGTTGCGCCAGGTCACCTCGCGCTCGATCGGCTCGTCGTCGTCGTGCGGCCACAGCGTCCGGCCGAACGAGACGCTCGCCGGTTCACTGACCACCGACTGGGTGATGGCGCGCGCCACGTCGACCCGGCCCGCCCCCTGCTGGTACGCGCTCAGCTCCGGATGCGGCCGGGCCGAGGCCATGAGGGCGGCCTTGAGCCATTCCGCCGTCGCCTCGGTGTGCTGTTGGGCGAGCAGCGCCGCCGCACCGGCGACGTGCGGTGCGGACATCGAGGTGCCGGAGAGTGCGACGTACTCCTCGCCGACCGGGTCACCGAGCTGCGTGCCCTGCCCTCGGGCGGCCACGATGTCCACGCCCGGCCCGGTGATCTCCGGCTTGAGGGCGTCGTCACCGACGCGCGGGCCCTGGCTGGAGAAGTAGGCGAGTTCGTCGTCGCGATCGACCGCGCCGACGGCGAGCGCGGCGTCGGCGCTGGCCGGTGAGCCGACCGTCCCGCTCCGTCCGGAGTTGCCGGCGGAGATCACGAAGAGGGCGCCGGTCTGCTCGGTGAGGGCGTTCACCGCCTCCTCCAGCGGATCGACCTCGGGGGTGTCCGTCCCGCCCAGACTGAGGTTGATCACGTCCGCCTCGGCCTCGGTGGCGGCCCACTGCATCCCCGCCAGGATGGCCGACTCGGTACACCCGTACTCCTCACAGACCTTGCCGGAGAGCAGGGTCGCGTCGGGTGCCACGCCCCGGTAGCGACCGCCGGAGGCGGCACCGCTGCCGGCGATGGTCGAGGCGACGTGGGTGCCGTGCCCCACGATGTCGCCCGGGTTCTCCTCCTCGGTGAAGTTCCGCGACTCGGCGACCCGGCCGGTCAGGTCGGGGTGCGCGGCGTCGACGCCGGTGTCCAGCACCGCTACGCGTACCCCCTGCCCGGTGAAGCCGGCCTGGTGGGCGGCGGGTGCTCCGATCTGCGGCACACTGTGTTCCAGCGTCAGCTGCCGTCGGCCGTCGAGCCAGATCCGCTCGACACCCCCCGCCGCGTCGAACCGGGCACCTCGCATGCCGGCGACCTCGGCCCAGAGCCGGCCCGCGTGCTGCTTGTCGGCGCTGGCCGCGACACCACCGATGGCGGCCAGGTCACGGGTGACGGTCACCCCGGCCGGGGCACCGGCCCGTCGGGCGGCCGACCCGTAGGTCATGAGCAGCGGCAGGTCGTCCCGGTGCGCGTCGTCGTAGCCGGCGGCGATCAGCCCGGTCACGTCGAAGAGTCGGCGGTCGACCCGTCCGTCGCGGATCAACGGCAGGGCGTCCTGCGGCACCACCCAGAGGTGGTCCCGCTTGCGCTGGGTGATGAAGCGGATGCCGTCCCGCCCGTCCGCCGGGCGTACGCTCGCGCCGTTCGCGGTGACCGTCACCTGGTCGCCGGTGATCAGGGTGACAGTGGCGCGACCGAGGTCCGGTCGGCTGGTCGGGGCGTGGGCCGGTGGGGCCGTTGCCAGCGGGGCCGGTGCGGCCGTGGCCGCCGCCGGTACGCCGAGCACCAGACCCAGAACGAGTCCGGTAGCTGTCAGCTTGCTCCTTCGTCGCAACTGAATCCTCCTCTGGAGCGTATATATCGATGTAGGACACATCGACTTCCATCAGACTTGCATACCGAGTATGCAAATGGGAGTCATAAATTCGACGAAGTTGAGTCCTAGCCGTGGCGGAGCCGGGCATGATCGGACGGATGACGTCCATGAAGGAACGCATGCTCGCCGGTGAGCCGTACCTCGCCGACGATCCGGAACTGGTCGCCGACCACCTCCGTGCCCTGCGCCTGATGGAACAGATCAACAACAGCGGCGTCGACGACCAGGAGGCGCGCCGGGCGGCACTACACGAACTGCTCGGCGAACTCGGCGAGGAGACCGGGATCCGGCCACCGTTCTACTGCGACTACGGCTACAACATCCGGATCGGACCCCGCAGCTTCGTCAACTACCACGCGGTCTTCCTCGACGTCGCACCGATCACCATCGGCGCCGACGTGCAGATCGGTCCGAACGTGCAGCTGCTCACCCCCACGCATCCGGTGGAACCGGAGCCGCGCCGGGCGAAGTGGGAGGCGGCTCGACCGATCACCATCGGCGACAACGTCTGGCTCGGCGGCGGGGCGATAGTCCTCGCCGGAGTCACCGTCGGTGCCAACGCGGTCGTCGGCGCGGGCGCCGTGGTGACCCGCGACATCCCCGCCAACGTCGTAGCGGTCGGTAATCCGGCCCGCCCGGTACGCCAGCTCGATTGACCCCACAATGGCCCTTCTAGCTGCGCAAACACCATCCTCGGCGAGTAGCGTGCAACCCTCCGCATCGGGCACTGTAGGTGACAGGCGCGTCACCAGGAGGCACGCATGGGAGGTCGGATCCTCGAACTGCGCGTACACGGAGTGTCCAACACACCGCCCGCCGAGACCCTGGGTCTGACCACGGAACCCGGCGGCGAGCCAGCACACCCACGGCTCGTCGCCGGTGGCCCGGTCACCGGCTTCTACCGCTCCCCGATCGCCAGCCCCGACCCGATCGTCGTCGAGGCGTACAGCTGGGGGCAGTTGACCTCCGGTGCGCGGACCGCGCGCGACGTGGAGCGGGCCCTGTGGACGCTGCTGTTGCCCTTCACCCTGGCCAACGTCGCCCTGCACGCCCGCCCGGGGATTCCGGCCGACCCCACCACCGACCGCCTGACCAGCCGCTCCGGCATGACGGCCTGGCTGATTAGGCTCTTCTGCCTGAGCCTGACCGCCACCCCCGTGCTCGCGATGACCGGCGTCGGCGTCGACCTCATCGGCTGGCAGTGCGTGGACCAGGACTGCCTGAACCGGATCCCCGGGCCGTGGAACTTCCTCGCCGCTCCCTGGTGGCAGCAGGGCGGCCGGGCCATGGCCGTCGGGCTCACCGTGCCGCTGGTCATGATCGCGGTGCTCGGTCTGGTCACCTGGCGGACCTACCAGTACGAGGCGGTCATGCCGGCCGACCCGTCCACGAACCCGGCGGGTCGGCGTACCCCGCCGCCGGTCGACGCCGACGTGCCGGTCGGTCAGCCCGTGCAGGAGCCACCGCCGGCACCCGAGCCGCCACCCGGGCCGTCGACCAACCCGCTACAGGACCCGACGTTCTGGTGGGGCGAGGGGCAATTACGCCGCACCGCCGTGCTGCACCTGTGCACCGGCATCGTGATCGCGGCGGCCGTGCCGCTCGGCACCGTCTCGGTGCTCGACCCGCCGCACGGTCTCCGGGCGGTGATCACTTGGTCCGCCGTGGCCGCGTTCACCGCCGTACTGGTGATCACCCTGGTGGCGATCGGCCGCCCCTTCCTGACCCGACGCGACGGTGCCACCCCGCTCGGCCGATGGAGCATCGCGGTCATCGTCCTCACCGGAATCGGCCTGGCCGGGACCTTCGCGGTGCTGCTGCTGCCCGACGGTGCCGCCGGCAGCCCGCTGGCCGAGCTACGTCCCCCCGTCGGCTGCGACGACGACCCCACCCGGCCGGGCTGCCTGACGGACCGGTCACTGCCCGGCTTCGACCGGGTCATCGCCTGGCTGGGCACCGGTCAACTGCTCCTGCTCATCGCGATCGGCTCGACCGCCCGCTCCGGCCGGCGTGGCGCCGCCGCACCGGCCGCCGCCGCGCTGCTGATCACCCTCTCCGCCCTCTGGTGCCGAGGATGGCTGCCGGCCGGGCCACCGGTCTCGATAACGCTGTCGCAACTCACCCTGCCGCTGCTCGGCCTCGCCGCGATCGGCCTGCTGCTGCCCCGGACCCGCCCCGACGGGGTCAACCAGCCACTCGAACCGCACACCGACCTGGCCTGGCACGGTCGGGCACCCGCCGTCATCGCCGGGTTCGGCTGGCTGCTCTCCCTCGCGTACGGCACCGGCGTGCTCTACTGGGTCACCAACCAGCTCAACGGGGGTGGCAGCCCCGGCAACCGCCACCGGGTGTTTCCGCCGATCCCGGTGACCTGGGCCGGACTGACCTTCGCCGCCGCGCTGCTGCTACTCGCCGTGGTCGCCCTCCGCGCGATGGTGCTCTTCCACCGGCTGCGCCGCGCGGAGTACGCCGAACTGACCGCGCGAGACAGCCGCCTCTCCGCCCACGACCTGCGTCGCGCCCGGGACGTCAGCGCCCACCAGGCGCTGCACCGGCTGGTGGGTGAGCACGCGCTGCGTCTGATCGGCTGGTACGCCGCCGCGATGACCGTCCTCGCCGTCCTGGCGTGCGCCGCCGTGCTCGCGTGTCCTCTCCCGCAGAACAGCAGCAACGGAGCCGCCCCCCTGATCAGAGGGGTGGGTGCCGTCGGCGACGCGCTCCTCGGCTGGCTACCGGTGGCGGTCGCCGCCATCGGCCTGCTCGTCTACCGCAAGAACACCATCCGCCGCTCGGTCGGGGTGATCTGGGACGTGGGAACCTTCTGGCCCCGTGCCGCCCACCCCCTGGCACCACCGAGCTACGCCGAGCGGGCGGTGCCCGAACTGCTCACCCGCACGACCGGGCTGCTCGCGCTGCCCGAACACGATCCCCGCCGGGTCGACGGCATCATCCTCTCCGGACACAGCCAGGGCACGGTGATCTGCACCGCGGTCATCCTCCAGATGCCGGCCCGCTGGCGGCACCGGATCTGGTTCTTCTCCTACGGCTGCCAACTGACCCGCCTCTACGGTCGGGTCTTCCCCGCCTACTTCGGCCCGGACCGGCTACCGGTGCTGGCCGAGGCGCTGACCCGCCCCGGCAACAGCACCCGGTGGACGAACTTCTGGCGGGACACCGACCCGCTCGGCTGGCCGGTGGCCGCCGGGGAGCGGGACATCGCGGTCACCGACCCGGAGGCGCTGCACCCGAGCGACGGCGAGGTCGCCGATCCGCCGATCCGCAGCCACAGCGGTTACCCGGAGGCCGCCGAGTTCCATCGGGAGAGATCCCGGGTGGCCTGGCTGCTGCGGCGTACGGTCCCGTCACCCCGGCGGGGGGTCAGCTAGGCGTACCACCAGGTCGGCATGCTCGGCGGTGCCGGCCACCAGCGCCGCGTTGACCTCGTCGCTGCCCATCGCCCAGGCGCGGGCGTCCTGCTCCGAACGCCCGTACGCCATGTGCCGGGCGACCAACCGACGACGCCGCAGATCGTCGTCGAGATCCAGGAACCACGCTTCGTGCAGCAGGGCGCGTACCTCGTCCCACGGCCAGTTCGGGATCAACAGATAGTTGCCCTCGGTCACCACCAGCCGCACCTCCGGCGGCACCTCGATCGCACCGGCGATCGGCTCCTCCAGGTCCCGACGGAACTGCGGGGCCCAGACCGACGTCGGTTCCTTGCGCCGCAGCCGACGCAGCATCGAGACGTAGCCGTTGGCGTCGAAGGTGTCGATCGACCCCTTCCGCAGGGCGCGACCGAGCCGATGCAGCTCGTCCTGGGCCAGGTGGAAGCCGTCCATCGGCACCAGCCGGGCGGCCGGGCCTACCGCCTCGACCACCTGGGCGGCCAGCGTGGACTTACCCGCCCCGGGCGCGCCGGTGATGCCGAGCAGTTGTCTCGGGCCGGCATCGGCCAGCGCCCGGGCGCGGGCCAGCAGATCCTCGACCGGCATCAGCTGCGCGGGAGTCATCAGGACAGGACCGGTCGGCTGATCGTGAACCGGGCCCGGACGGCCGCGTGCACGCTCTGCGGCTGCGGGTCGAGTTCCAGCTCGGGTGGGCCACCGGCGGCGACCCCGCCGGACTCGAAGGCCATCCGGGCCATCATCGGCTGTGCGGTGCCGCCCTCGTCGGACAACTCGACCAGGTCGGTGACCTCGGCGCCGAGCGCCTCGGCGTACTCGCGGGCCCGCTGCAACGCGTCCTTGATCGCGGCATGTCGCGCCTGCCGGTAGACCGGGCTGTCCGGGTGCAGCGACCACCACGGGCCCGCCACCTCGACCTGATCCTGGTCGGCCAACCGCAGCATCAGCTCACCGAGGGCGGTGAAGTCGCTGACCGTCACCGTGGTCACCACCGAGCCGTGCCAGGCCACCACCCGCTCCCCAGAGCGCCGGGTTTCGGGGCGCACCCGCAGCTCGCCGGTCTCCCGGCGGTCGATCGTCGGACCGTACGAGTCGAGCAGGACCCGGATCGCCGCGGCCCGCTCGGCCAACCGGGTCAACGTCGGCTCCCGCTCCCGGTCCCGGGCCAGCGCGGCCACGGTGAACCGGGCGAGTTCCGGCGCGACCTCGCGGTACGCCTCGCCGCGCACGGTCACCAGCGGTCCGTCCACCATGCCCTCACCCTACTGGCGGACCCGTCGCCGCGCCCGCCGATGACCGGGGCGCGGCGGGTTCAGACCTGTGGAAGGTGCGCGAGGTAGGAGACGCCGTCGGCCACCGTCCGACACTCACCGAGATGCCCACCCGCCGCACCGACGCCGTGCAACCAGGCCACCTCGGCCGGATCCTCGCCCGCCCGGAACGACCTGACCTGCTCGACGTACGGGCGGCCGGCCAGCTCGGACCGGGCGGCGCCGGCCTCGGCGTACCGGGCGAGGAGGGCATCGGCGTCGTCGACGCGCAGCGCCCCGGCCAACTCGTCGAGGAACGCGGTGACCTGGGCCAGCGCCGCCAGCACCTGGTCGCGGTTACCGCGCAGCATGTTCCCGGTGCGGTGCGGCGGGGTGCCCGCGACTCGGGTGCCGTCCCGGAAGCTCCCGGCCGCCAACGCCAGGACCGCGTCCCGCGACGGCGAGCGGTGTGCCGCACCGGCCAGCGCCCCGGCGAGCAGGTGCGGCACGTGCGAGGCGAGCGCCACCACGGCGTCGTGCCGATCCGCCGCCAGCGGCACCACCCGGGCGGCGAAGACTTCGGTGACCAGGGTGGCGAGGCGACGGAACGCGGCCAGTCCACCAGGTGCGGGGCAGAGCACCCAGGCGGCACCGGTGAACAGGTCCGGCGACGCCGCCGCGAGTCCCGCCTGGTCGGTGCCGGCCATCGGATGTCCGGGCACGAACCGGTCGGTCAGCCCTCGCTCCACGGCGAACGCCGCCAACTCCGCCTTGGTGCTACCGACGTCGGTGAGCAGACAGCCCTCGCCGGTGGCGGCGGCCACCTCGGCCAGGGTCGCGGGCAGCGTGGGCAGCGGACCGCCGAGGAAGACCACGTCCCGGCCGGACACGGCCTCGGTCAGCCGCTCCGCCGTCGGCAGGCCGGCGAGCCGGGCCTGCCGACGGGTCGGCTCGTCCGGATCCCAACCGGTCACGTCGATTCCGGCGGCGTGCAGTCGGAGCAGCACCGAGCCACCGATCAGGCCGGTACCGACCACCGCCGCCCGCAGCCGTGCGTCAGAGCTGAGCACCATCCGCGTACCTCGGCGTTCCGTGTCGTCACGGAGCCGGCCGGCCCCGCGGCGGCGTGCCTGCCCGGATCCGCGTCGAACTGCCACCTCTCCCGCGCGGACACGCCCTGCGTCCGCGCCGAGGATAGCGCCGCCCACCCGCCGGCCCGCCAGCCGGACCGGTACGCGCCCACTACCGTCAGCCGCGCACGGCGTACCCGCTGTCGTGGCAGCGGCCGAACGCGCCGACCAGGTCAACCTCGTCGACGATAAGCAAGATCGTGAATCCGGTCGACCCAACCCGGAAGGGGGTTGCCCGGCCAACATCCACGTCGTACGGTCCCCTGCGCCGCCCGCAGCCGCGCGGGCGTACGAACGGGGAGGAACGGCCATGGCCGCGACGTACCGGGCACTCGCCTCGGTGGTCATGTTGATCGGGTTCTACGTGGTCGCGCTGCTTCAGCTGGCGGCCGTCGCCGCCCTCGGCGTGTGGCTGTTCAGCCACACGAACGGCCTGGTCACCGGGAAACTGCTGCTGCCGCTGGTCATCGCGCTGGGCGCGGTGGCGGTCGGGCTCTGGCGCGCTATCCGGACGAAGAACGAACCGGCACCGGGCCTGGTGCTCGGCGAGCGGGAGGCACCGCAGTTGTGGGCCACCGTCCGGGAACTGGCCGACGCGGTCGGTACCCGGGCACCGGACGAGATCCGGTTGGTGCCGGAGGTGAACGCGGCGGTCGGCGAGCAGAGCCGGCTGCTCGGGTTGGTCGGCGGGCGACGCACTCTCTACGTGGGTCTGCCGCTGCTCCAGTCGATGCGGGTCGACCAGCTCCGCTCGGTGCTGGCCCACGAGTTGGGTCACTACTCCGGCAAGCACACCCGGCTCGGCGGCGTCGCCTACCGGGGACGGCTGGCGATCGAGGGCACCATCGAACGGATCAAGCCGCGCAACCCCATCGGGCTGGTCTTCAAGGGGTACGCCAAGCTGTACCTGATGGTCGACAACGCCGCCTCGCGGCGGCAGGAACTGGAGGCCGACCGCGCCTCCGTCCAGCTCGCCGGTCACGAGGCGGCCACCTCCGCGCTACGGCACCTGCCGGCGCTCGACGCGGCCTGGAACTTCTTCACCGACCGGTACGTGGAGGCGGGTTGGCAGGCCGGCTTCGCCCCGGACGACCTCTTCGGCGGCTTCGGGCAACTTCTCCGGGCCCGCCGGGACGAGATCGACAAGCTGGGGCAGGACGTACCGGACCGCAAGCAGTCCCGCTGGGACACCCATCCGCCGATCGGCGTCCGGATCGCGGCCATGGCCCAGCTGCCGGCCGGTACGGTCCGCCCCGACGACCGTCCCGCACACGTGCTGCTCGCCGACATCCTGGACGCCGGCCGCCGGTTGCAGAGCCTCGTGCTCGAACTCGGCAACCGTCAGGTGCTGTCCTGGCCGGAGTTCACCCACGCCGCGATCGCCGTCGGTGTGCAGCGCCAGGCAGACAGCGTCTACCGGGCGCTGGGCCGGTTCACCGGCGCCCCCGAACCGGGCCTGGCGACCGTACTCGACCTGGTGCGCTCGGACCGCCTCGGCGAGTTCGCCCAGCAGTTCTTCAGCGACACCACCCCTCGGGAGGCGGCGGCACACTTCGCCGGGCCGATGGAGACGCTGCTGGTCAACGCGGCCATCCGCGGCCAGCGGGCGTACTGGCAGCTGTCCTGGGGCGGCCCGGCCCAGTTGGTCGGCACCGGCGGGGAGCCGTTGGACCTCGCCGAGATCGCCAAGCTGGCGGTCTCGGCGGAGACCGTCGACGAGGCACAGGCCCGGCTCGCCGAGCTGGGTGTCGACCCGGCCGCCGCGACCGTGGTGCAGCGCCGGGCCACCGCCGACAACGCCGGTGTCATCGGCGCCATCGGCAACGTGAAGGTCGACGGTGTGCAGCACGATCTGCTGGTGCTCGACCGGGGTCTGATCCTCGTCGGGGGCCCGGGCAAGGCGGGCGACGGTGCGGAACGACTCAAGGGCCTGCTCGAGTCCACGCCGGTGGCGACGCTGGCCACCCGGCACCAGTTCCTGCCGTACGAGGAGATGCGCTCGGTGGCGGTCACCCGGGAGATTCCGCTGAAGGCCGAGCTGACGCTGCACGACGGCCGGACGGTGGCCCTACAGGAGCTGTACGGCAGCGTGCTGCTGGAGCGGCACAGCCGGGACAACCTGCTACAGGTGTTCCAGCGGATCAACGAGGACTGAGCCGACGCCTCGCCGAGGCCCGCCCCCGCACGATCGTGGGGCGGGCCTCGATGACGTGATACCGGCAGCCGCTCGGGGTGTCTGCCGGAGGCCGCCCGACATCGCCCTCCCGGCGGCGGTCCGGCGTGCTCAGGACAGGCGGTCGGCGACCGCCGCGATCCGCTCGTCGGACTCGGTCAACGCCGCCCGGACGTACTGTCGGGCGCCGGGACCGTAGAAGACCCCGGCGGCGACCAGGATGCCCCGCCGGGCCAACCAGTCGACCGTGTCCCAGCAGTCCTCGCCACGGGTCAACCACAGGTAGAGCCCCGCCTCGGAGTGCTCCACGGTGAACCCGGCACCGGTGAAGGCCGCCCGCAGCACCGTCCGGCGCGCGCGGTACCGCTCCTTCTGCTCGTCGGCGTGGCGCTCGTCGTGCAGGGCCGCCGTCATGGCCGCCTGCACCGGCGCCGGCACGATCATCCCCGCGTGTTTGCGGATCTTGAGCAGCTCGGCCACCAGCGCGGGATCGCCGGCCACGAAGCCGGCCCGGTAGCCGGCCAAGTTGGATCGCTTGGACAGCGAATGCACCGCCAGCACCGAGTCGTACGAGCCGCCGCACACCTCGGGCGAGAGCACCGACACCGGCTCGGCGTCCCAACCCAGCGGCAGGTAGCACTCGTCGCTGGCCACCACCGCGCCGCGCTCACGCGCCCAGTCCACCACCTTGCGCAGGTGGGCGGCGGGCAGCACCCGCCCGGTCGGGTTGCCCGGCGAGTTCACCCAGACCAGCCGGACCCGGGGAGTCGGGCCGACGGCGGTCAGCGAGTCGGCGCGCACCGTGGTGGCCCCGGCCAACTGCACGCCGTCGGAGTAGGTCGGGTAGGCGATCGAAGGGACCACCACGACGTCACCCGGGCCCACCCCGAGCAGGGTGGGCAACCAGGCGACCAGCTCCTTGGACCCGATCGTCGGCAGCACCCCGAGCCCGTCCGGCTGCGCACCACAGGCCCGCGACACCCAACCTGTGATCGCCTCCCGCAGCGCCACGCTCCCGGCGGTCAACGGATAGCCGGGCGCGTCCGAGGCGTCCGCCAGGGCCTGCCGGATCACCTGCGGCACCGGGTCGACGGGCGTACCCATCGAAAGGTTGATCAGGCCGTCCGGATGCGCCGCGGCCAGCGTGGCCGCGGCGTCCAGGGTGTCCCAGGTGAACTCGGGCAGACGCGACGAGACCGGGGCAGGGCGGTTCAGTGGCCCTCGCCGCGAGGTGGCTGCGCGGCGACGAAGGTGGCGTCCTTCTCCACCTTGCCGATCTTCGAAGCGCCACCGGGCGAGCCGAGGTCCTCGAAGAACTCGTAGTTGGCGCCGGTGTAGTCCTTCCACTGCTCCGGGACGTCGTCCTCGTAGAAGATCGCCTCCACCGGGCAGACAGGCTCACAGGCACCACAGTCGACGCACTCGTCGGGGTGGATGTAGAGCATCCGGTTGCCCTCGTAAATGCAGTCGACCGGGCACTCCTCGATGCATGCCTTGTCGAGCACATCCACGCACGGCTCGGCGATGATGTAGGTCACCGGTCTTCTCCTCCGCAAGACACGCCGCGATCACCCGCGACGGTAAGAGCCTAGTATCTCGCCGGGAGGAGGTCGATCGTGCTCCGAGAGCAAGACTTGGGACACCGAATCGTGGTGCGGCGGCGCGTCGGCGTACGCGGTGGTCGGCCGGTCTACTCCGACTCCCTCGGCGAACTGGTCGAGCTGACCGAGACGCATCTCACGCTGACCACCCGCCAGGGGCGGCTCCGTGTGCCGATCGACGAGGTGCACCGGGCCAAACGCGTCCCGGCGGCGCGGCGACCGACCGCCGCCGCCATGATCGAGTTGGAACGCGCCGCCGACGAGGCGTGGCCCGCGCCCGTCCGAGCGCGTCTCGGCGACTGGCTGCTGCGCGCTGCCGACGGCTGGACCGGCCGGGCCAACTCGGCCCTGCCGGTGGGTGATCCGGACCGTCCGCTGCCGGACGCGGTGGACGCGGTGCAACGCTGGTACGTCGGACACGGCCAACCAGCCCTGGTCAACACGCCGCTACCACTGGCCGCACCGGTCGGCACCGAACTCGACCGGCGGGGTTGGGCCAGCCGCCCGCCGGTGCTGGTGCAGACCGCCCCGCTCGCCACCGTCGTCCCGGCGGCACCGGACGACCCGAGCTCGACCGCACCCGGCGGCACCGGGACGGCAGATGCGGACGGCGGCGCCGGCGACTTCGTCGTCGAGTTGGCCGCCGCACCGTCAGCGGACTGGCTCACCGTGGCGGCCGGACGCAAGGGCGGGCTGCCCGACGCGGCCCGGCACGTGCTCACCGCCGTGGACCAGATCCGCTTCGCCCACGTGCACGTCGACGGCGCGCTCGCCGCGATCGGCCGTGGCACGGTCACCGGCGGGGGGCGTTGGCTCGGACTGTGTCTGATCGAGGTGGTGCCCGCCGCACGCCGACAGGGGCTCGCCACCCGACTGATCCGGGAACTCGCCGCCTGGGCCGCCGGCATCGGCGCGACCGACGCGTTCCTCCAGGTCGAGCAGAGCAACACCGACGCGGTCGCGCTCTACCGGAAGCTGGGCTTCACCACCCACCACACCTATCTCACCCGCGTCGCGCCGAGCTGACCCGATGGGTCAGCGGCGGACCACGCGGCGGGGCTTGGTCGCGGTGGACTCGGCGAACCGTTGCAGGTTGCGGGACCGGTGGTCGCGACCGAGTGTGACCAGCAGCAGGTAGCCCAGCATCGTGCCGACGGTGGTCGCCACCAGGTAGAGCCCGATCTGCGCGAAGAAGGTGCTGCCACCACCGGCGAACGGGTTCTGGCCGACCGACAGCGGCCCGATCAGCACGGTCAGCCCGACCGCGATGCCGATCGCGGCGGCCACGTCACTGGCCCACTCGGCCAACGGACGCCGCTCACCCCAGACGAAGGCGACCCCGGCCAGGATCAGGCCGATCACGACGAACATTCCGAGCGACACCCGGTCGGCGGCGCTGTCGTCGCCGTCGAAGCCGAGCCGGATGATCAACCGGGCGACCACGTTGACCGCGAACAGTGCGATCGCGAGCACACCAACCGCACGCCACCGCTGTGCCATGACACGCCTCCCGCCGTACGGCCCGCCCGGATGGCGGGTCTCCTGGCAGGAATATCTATCACTCGACGCTGAACGTCGTCATTACCGCTTGAGGGCCGGTGCCGGTGCGAGGATCGACCGGAACGCCATCACCGTGAAAGTCATCGCACCGCCCACCACCAGGGTGAGGCCGACCCAGTTCCCGACGAGCAGGACGTCGCCCTCGTTGGTCCGGTCGGCGGCGATCACCATGATCACCACCCAGGGCACCGCCGGCAGCACCACCGCCCAGCGACGGCCGGCAGTCTCCACGGCGAACCAGCTCAGCACGATGTTCGTGGCCACGGCCACCAGCACCGCGACGCCGATCAGATACCCACCGACCCGCAGCGGGGCGAGCAGCAGCTCCAGCACCGCGGACAGCACCGCCGCCACGACGGCGAACAATCCCCCGGCCGTCCGCAGGCCGACGTCCACCGGACGCCGCCACCACCGGCTCGGCCGGGGCGGCTGCTGCTCCTGCGGGGCGACCGACATCGCGGCGGGCAGGGTCACCGGTGACCGACCGAGGCGGCCGCCCGGTTGACCGGGCCACCGACCACGGGCGGACCAGCCGCCACGTCCGGCGTCGCCGCCGCCAACCCGGCGAACAGGTCCGACTCCCAGCCGTACCGGCCCCGGCCCGGCCCCTTCTCCCCCCTGGCCAGGGTGAAGTACTCCACCCCCATGAACTCGGCACCGAAGTTGCCGGCGATCGAGTACAGCCAGGAGGTGGCCGGGATCTGGGTCGCGTGGGCGCGCATCGCGGCCTCCTTCGCGGCGTGCTGCTCGGTGGCGTCGATACGCGCCGCGATCTCCTCGTCCGGGGTGCAGAACGGCAACTCGGTGGCGTCGGTGATGCCGGCGAAGGGGTTGTCCGACGCCTCCGCGAAGTGCGTCATACCCGCCTCCAGCACGCTGCGGGGCATCGCCGTCCAGTAGACCTTCGCCGGTGCGAGCCCCTCGGCGGCGGCCAGTTCCACGGCCCGCATGGTCACCCGGTGCGCCTGGATGTGGTCGGGGTGACCGTAGAAGCCGTTCTCGTCATACGTGATGGCCACCTGCGGGCGTACCTCTCGGATGATCTCCAGCAGGTACCCGGCGGCCTCGTCCAGGTCCGCGCCCCAGAAAGCCCGGGGGTGCTCGTTGGTCGGCAGGCCCATCATCCCGGAGTCCCGGTAGCGACCGGCACCGCCGAGGAACCGGTGGTCCGTGACGCCCAGTTCGGCACAGGCGGCGGCCAGTTCGGCGATCCGGTACCCGCCGAGCTGGTCGGCCTCGGTCGCGGCGAGCCCGGCCAACTCCGGTACGTGGATCTCGCCCTCCTCACCGAGGGTGCAGGTCACCAGGGTGACGTGGGCACCCATGGCCGCGTAGTAGGCCATGGTCGACCCGGTGCCGATGGACTCGTCGTCGGGGTGCGCGTGGACCAGCAACAGGCGGCGGTCAGGCAGCGTCGTCACGACGGTCACTCTAACCGGCGGTTCTCGTCCGCCGGCTCCGACGCGTCCGCGCAGGTCGCTCACATTGCGCCCGGTACCGGCCTACCATCTGGCCTGTGGACTTTCCGGAGCTGGCCGCCCGCACCCGCAGGTTCAGCCACGGGGCGCCGCGTGCCCTCTCCGTGGCCGACGACGGTGCCCGGGTGGTCTTCCTGCGCTCGGCGGGCCCGGAGGACCCAGCCGACGCGCTCTGGCTGCTGGACCTGGCAACCGGAACGGAACGGCTGGTCGCCGACCCGGGCACCCTGCTCGGTGGCGAGGTCGACCCCGACGCGCTGAGCCCGGGCGAACGGGCCCGGCGGGAGCGACTGCGGTTGACCGCCTCCGGCATCGGCTCGTACGCCCTCGACAGTGCCGGACGGGTGGCGGTATTCGCGCTGGCCGGGCGACTCTTCCGGGCTGACCTGGTGCACGGCGACGTGATCGAGGTGCCGGCCGTCGGGCCGGTGCTCGACCCCCGACCGGATCCGAGCGGACAACGGCTGGCCTACGTGACCGACGCCGCCGAGGGGGTGCGCCGGGGCGAGCTGCGGGTGATCGACACCGACGGCACCGACACCATGCTGGCCGGTGAGGACTCCGGGGTGTGCTGGGGTCTGGCCGAGCACATCGCGGCGGAGGAGTTCGGGCGGCACCGCGGCTACTGGTGGGCACCGGACGGCCGGTCGGTGCTCGCCGCCCGGGTGGACGAGTCGCGGCTGCCCCGCTGGCACCTGCACGACCCCGCACAGCCGGGCAGCGCGCCGACCAGCGTGGCGTACCCGGTGGCCGGTGGCCCCAACGCCGAGGTCAGTCTGCACCTGCTCGACCTCGACGGCGGCTGGGTCGACGTGCACTGGGACCGGGAGACGTACCCGTACCTGACCGCGGTGCACTGGGGCGAGGGCGCGCCGCTGATCACCGTGTTGCGCCGTGCCCAGCAGCACGGTCTGGTGCTCGCCGTCGACCCGCGTACCGGGGAGACCCAGGTGCACGCCGAGCTGGCCGACCCGCGCTGGGTCGAGCCGATCCCGGGCACTCCCGTACACCTGCCCGACGGGCGGGTGCTGGTCGGCGGCGAGCTGGCCCACGACGGGTACGACGCGCGCTGCCTGTTCGCCGACGGCACGCTGCTGACCCCGCCCTCGCTCTACGTGCGCCGGGTGATCGGTCGGCTGGCCTGCGCCAACGGTCCGGCGGACCTGCTGGTCGAGGCGAGCGACGGCGAGCCGAGCGAACAGCATCTGTTCCGGGTCCGCACCAGCATCGGCGGTGGAGTGGACGCCCGCCGGTTGACCACCGACGCCGGCTGGCACGTCGGGGCGGTCGGTGGCGGAGTGCTGGTCGTCGGCAGCGCCACGCTGGACCATCCGGGCGTCCGCTGGACGGTGTTCCAGGACGATCAGGAGGTCGCCACGCTGCGGTCGCTGGCCGCCACACCCAGCTACTCACCACTGCCGCTGCTGGAGCGGGTGACCGATCGTCGGCTCCCCTCGGCGGTGCTCTACCCGGACAACCACGTCACCGGCCGCCGGTTGCCGGTCCTGCTGGACGTCTACGGCGGCCCGGGGCACCAGGAGGTGGTGGCCGCGCGCTCGGCCTGGCTGGAGCGGCAGTGGTGGGCCGACGCCGGTTTCGCGGTGGTGGTGACCGACAACCGGGGTACGCCGGGCATCGCACCGTCGTACGAGAAGGCCATCCACCGGCGGGTCGCCGACGTGGTCCTGCTCGATCAGGTGGAGGCGCTCACCGCGCTCGCCGACAAGCACCCTGACCTGGACCTGGGCCGGGTCGCGGTGCGCGGCTGGTCGTTCGGCGGTTGGTTGGCGGGCCTGGCGGTGTTGCGGCATCCGGAGCTGTTCCGGTGCGGCATCGCCGGAGCGCCGGTCACCGACTGGGCCCTGTACGACACCGCGTACACCGAGCGGTACCTGGGCCTGCCCGCCGACGGCGAGGACGTCTACGCACACCATTCACTGGTGGAGCTGGCCGCCGAACCGGTCACCGACCCGGCACACGCCCGACCGCTGCTGCTGGTGCACGGCATGGTCGACGACAACGTGGTGGCGGCGCACACGCTGCGACTGTCGGCGGCGTTGCTGGCCGCCGGTCGGCCGCACTCGGTGCTGCCGTTGACCGGCGCCACCCACATGGCCGCCGGTGGCACCGCCGAACGCCTCCTCCGCCTGGAACTCGACTTCGTCCGTACCCACCTGGGGGTGTGAGCGCCGCACGACGATGCCGTCCGGGCACCCGGAGGGCGCGACGATGGGTGCAGCTCCCCTGACGGTTGTCGGTCGGCTGGCCTAGGGTCGGGCCATGAGCGAGTTCGACGTGGCCGAGGCAGCGGTGCAGGCGGCGCTGGACGCGGGGGCCCGCTACGCCGACGTCCGGGTGATGCACCGACGCTACGAGTCGATGACCGCCCGCAACGGCGACATCGAGTCGCTGTCCCAGGACGAGAGCGTCGGCCTGGGCGTACGCGCGCTCGTCGGGTCGAGTTGGGGCTTCCACGCCACACCGGAGCTGTCCGAGCGGGCGGCCCGCGACGCCGGCCACCGGGCCGGGCGGATCGCGGCGGCCAGTGGCCTGGTCCCCGGCCCGCCGGTCGACCTGGTCGCCGCCGCCCCGACCACGGCGAGCTGGTCCTCGCCCTGTCGGGTGGATCCGCTCGGCGTCTCCCTCGCCGCGAAGGGTGACCTGCTGGTGGCGGCCACCCGCACCATGACCGAGCACGGCGCCGACATCACCGAGGGGCTCTACCAGATCTGGGACACCTCGAAGTGGTTCGTCTCCAGCGAGGGGCATCGCATCGACCAGCACATCCGGGAATGCGGCGCGGGCATCTCGGCCACCTCGGTCGGAGACGGCGAGACCCAACGTCGGTCCTGGCCCAGCTACCGCGGCCAGTACGGCACCACCGGCTGGGAGTTGGTCGACTCACTCGACCTGACCGCGCACGCGGCACGGATCGCCGAGCAGTCGCGGGCACTGCTGACCGCGCCGCTGTGCCCCAGCGGCGAGACCGACCTGATCCTCGGTGGCGAACAGTTGGCCCTACAGATCCACGAGTCGGTCGGGCACGCCATCGAGCTGGACCGCATCCTCGGCTGGGAGGCCGCCTTCGCCGGCACCTCATGGCTGGATCTCGGGCAGCTCGGCTCGCTGCGGTACGGCTCCGAGCTGATGAACATCACCATCGACCCGACCATCCCCGGCGCGCTGGGCAGCTTCGGCTACGACGACGAGGGTTCACCGGCGGTCAGGCGCGACGCGGTGCGGGACGGCCGCTGGGTGGGCGTGCTGGCGGGTCGGGACTCGGCCGCCGTGGCGGGGCTCGACCACGGCGGCAGCGTACGCGCCGACGGGTGGGCGCGACTGCCGATGGTGCGGATGACGAACGTCGGGCTGGAGCCGGGCCCGCACACCCTGGAGGAGATCGTCGCCGCCACCGACCAGGGGGTGCTGATGGACGTCAACCGGTCGTGGTCGATCGACGACAAGCGGTTGAACTTCCAGTTCGGCTGCGAGATCGGCTGGGAGATCCGCAACGGTCGACGAGGGCGGATGCTGCGCAATCCGACGTACACCGGCATCGGCCCGCTGTTCTGGCGTTCGATGGACATGCTCTCCTCGGAGATCGTGCCGTGGGGCACACCGAACTGTGGCAAGGGCCAGCCGGGCCAGATCGGTCACACCGGGCATCCGGCGGCACCGGCCCGCTTCCGCAACGTCCGGGTGGGGGTACGCGCGTGATCGAGCAGCAGTGGACGAGTCGTCGGTATGGGGTGGTGACGCCGTACGACCCGGCCGATCACGGGGTGCGGCGTGAGTGACGCAGCGGCACGAGCCGTCGAGGACGAGTTGGACATCGCCGGCCGGGTGGTGGATCTGGTCACCCGGTTGGCCGGGGCGAGCGCGCAGGCGGAGGTCACGGTGACCCGGTCCGAGTCGGCGTTGACCCGATTCGCGAACTCGGCGATCCACCAGAACGTGGCCTCGTCCTCCGTGGACGTCCGGCTGCGGGTCCACCTGGCCGGGCGTACCGCCTCGGGCAGCGGGAACACGGTCACCGCCGACGGGTTGCGCACGCTGGTCGAGCGGGTTCTGACGGCGGCCCGGTTCATCGCGCCGGATCCGGCCTGGCCGGGGCTCGCCCCGCCGGCATCGGTGTCGCCATCGCCGGGATGGGATCCGGCCACGGTCCACGCCGAGCCCGCTGAGCGGGCCGCCCTGGTCCGGGCGTTCGTCGACGCGGCCGGCGGGTTGGAGACCGCCGGCTACTGCCGTACGGGTCACCGGGTGGCGGCGTTCGCCAACTCGGCGGGCCACTACACGCGGGGCCAGGCGGCCGACGCGGCGATGGACGGGATCGCTCGGGCCGGTGGCGCGGACAGCACCGCCCGGCAGCACGTCGACCGGCTCGCCGACCTCGACGGTGCCGCCCTGGGGAGCCGGGCCGCCGCGAAGGCCCGGGCGGCCGTCCGACCGGTCGAGCTGCCTCCGGGGCGTTATCCGGTGGTGTTGGAGCCGGCGGCCGTCGCGGACCTGTTGGAGAACCTGGCCTGGTACGGCTTCAACGGGCGTCGCTACGCCGACCGGCAGTCGTTCGCCGCCCCCGGAGTGGCCCAGTTCGACCGCGCGGTGACGCTGGTCGACGATCCGCTCGCGGCCTCAGGGCTGGCGTTCGATCTGGAGGGCACCCCACGGCGGGCACTGACCCTGGTGGACGCGGGCACCACCAGCGCCGTCACCCACGATCGGCGTACCGCCGCGGAGCTGGATGCCGCCTCCACGGGTCACGCCTGGGCCGGCAGCGCCACCATCGGCCCGATCCCCCGCAACCTCCGTCTGCGATCCGCCGGACTGGCGGCGGAGGTGACCGCACCGACCGGTGGCCCGGGAAGCGACGGCGCGATCGGCGACCCGGACACCGCCGCCCTGGTCTCCCGGATGGAGCGCGGCCTGCTGGTCAGCGACCTCTGGTACACCCGGGTCCTGGATCCGTTGAGTCTGGTCGTCACCGGCCTGACCCGTAACGGGTTGTGGCTGGTCGAGGACGGTCAGGTCACCCGTGCGGTCCGCGACCTGCGCTTCACCGAGTCGTACCCCCGCGCGCTCGCTCCCGGCGCGGTGCTGGAGGTGGGTCGACACGCGGTACGCCTGCCGGATCGCGCGGACGGCGGCTGGTGGGAGGCGCCGTCGTTGCGGCTGGCCTCGTGGAACTTCACCGGTGGGGCCTCCGGCTGACCGTTCGGGCCCGCTGGACGATCTTTTCCGCACGCTCACAGATTGATCTTGTTGAGAGGCTTTCCAAAGTGCGGGACACACGGGACACTGCCTTGCGCGGACGGCCCGCCGAGATCGGCGTAACGTGTGTCACTTAGCTGCTCCGGTACGCCCGGTGCGGTCGTTGGTGTGCGCATGACGCGGTATGCGGGCACGGGTTCGCCCGGTCCGCCTGCCGCCCGGAAGTGTTCCGCCGCCCGTGACAGGGCCCCGTCAGGGAGACGACGCGAATGACATCATCGGCAACGAAACCGCAGGGTGTGCGCGCACGCGCCGCCATAGCGGCGAAGACGTTGCGGACGGACCGCTGGTGGTTTGCCCCGCTGATCACCGTCATCGGGCTCAGCGCGTGGGTAGCGTACGCGACGGTCCGGGTCTTCATGCACAAGTGGTACTGGGTCGAGGACTACCACTATCTGACCCCGTTCTACTCCCCGTGCGTGACCGACCGGTGCCTGCCGGAGGCCTCCCACTTCGGGCAGTACCTGCCCGGCTGGTGGATCATCCCGGACGCCGCGTTCACCCTGCCGTTCCTGCTGCTGTTCCGGCTCACCTGCTACTACTACCGCAAGGCGTACTACCGGTCGTTCTGGCTGTCGCCGCCGGCCTGCGCGGTGCCCGACGCGCACGCCTCCTACGGCGGTGAGACCCGCTTCCCGCTGATCGTGCAGAACTCGCACCGGTACTTCTTCTACTTCGCCGCGATCATCTCGCTGATCAACACCTGGGACGCGATTGCCGCCTTCCGCAGCCCCGAGGGCTTCGGCTTCGGGCTGGGCAACCTGATCCTGCTCGGCAACGTGGTCATGCTCTGGGCGTACACGATCTCCTGCCACTCCTGCCGGCACATCATCGGCGGGCGGCTCAAGCACTTCTCCAAGCATCCCGTCCGCTACCGCGCCTGGGGCTACGTCTCCTGGCTCAACGTCCGGCACATGCAGCTCGCCTGGATCACGCTCGGCACGCTGGCGCTGACCGACTTCTACGTCATGTCCGTCTCCGCCGGGTGGATCTCCGACCTGCGGTTCATCAACTGAGGGCCCCTGACATGACGACCACTACCACTCGCATCGAACGACACCACTACGACGTCGTCGTGATCGGGGCCGGCGGCGCCGGCCTGCGCGCGGCGATCGAGGCGCGGCTGGCCGGCAAGAAGACCGCCATCATCTCCAAGTCGCTGTTCGGCAAGGCGCACACCGTGATGGCCGAGGGCGGAGCCGCCGCGGCCATGGGGAACGTGAACAGCCGGGACAACTGGCAGGTGCACTTCCGGGACACCATGCGCGGCGGCAAGTTCCTGAACAACTTCCGGATGGCGGAACTGCACGCCAAGGAGGCACCGCAGCGGATCTGGGAGCTGGAGACGTACGGTGCGCTGTTCGACCGCACCAAGGACGGCAAGATCTCGCAGCGCAACTTCGGCGGCCACGAGTACCCCCGGCTGGCCCACGTCGGTGACCGGACGGGGCTGGAGCTGATCCGTACCCTCCAGCAGAAGATCGTCTCGTTGCAGCAGGAGGACAAGCGCGAGCACGGCTCGTACGACGCGCGGATCAAGGTCTTCTCCGAGACCACCATCACCGAGCTGCTGCTCGACGGTGACCGGATCGCCGGCGCGTTCGGCTACTACCGGGAGTCCGGCGAGTTCGTCCTCTTCGAGGCGCCCGCCGTGGTGCTCGCCACCGGCGGTGTCGGTCGGTCCTACAAGGTCACCTCGAACTCCTGGGAGTACACCGGGGACGGTCACGCGTTGGCGCTGCGTGCCGGGGCCACCCTGATCAACATGGAGTTCCTCCAGTTCCACCCCACCGGCATGGTCTGGCCGCCGTCGGTCAAGGGCATCCTGGTCACCGAGTCGGTACGCGGTGACGGCGGGATCCTGAAGAACACCGAGGGCAAGCGGTTCATGTTCGACTACGTCCCCGACGTCTTCCGCAAGCAGTACGCGGAGACGCCCGAGGAGGCGGACCGCTGGTACACCGACCCGGACAACAACCGGCGTCCGCCGGAGCTGCTGCCCCGTGACGAGGTGGCGCGGGCGATCAACAGCGAGGTCAAGGCCGGTCGGGGTACGCCGGCCGGCGGCGTCTACCTGGACATCGCCTCCCGGCTGCCGGCCGAGGAGATCCGACGTCGTCTGCCGTCGATGCACCACCAGTTCAAGGGGCTGGCCGACGTCGACATCACCAAGGAGCCGATGGAGGTCGGCCCGACCTGCCACTACGTGATGGGCGGGGTGGAGGTGGACCCGGACAGCGGCGCCGCGTACGGCTCGGTGCGTGGGCTGTTCGCCGCCGGTGAGGTCTCCGGCGGCATGCACGGCTCCAACCGGCTGGGCGGCAACTCCCTGTCCGACCTGCTGGTCTTCGGCAAGCGGGCGGGTGGCCACGCGGCCACGTACGTCGACCAGCTCGCCGGCCGACCCCGGGTGGCGGTGGCAGCGGTGGAGACCGCGGTGGAGACGGCCCTGGCGCCGTTGCAGCGGGACACCGGCGAGAACCCGTACACCCTCCAGCAGGATCTCCAGGCGGTGATGGGAGACCTGGTGGGGATCATCCGGCGGGAGGCCGAGCTGGAGGACGCGCTGGTCCGCCTGGCGGAGTTGCGCGAGCGGGTGGCGAAGGTCAGCGCCTCCGGCGGCCGGCGGTACAACCCGGGCTGGCACCTGGCGCTGGACCTGCGCAACATGCTGGTCGTTTCCGAGTGCACCGCGAAGGCGGCGTTGGAGCGGCGCGAGTCGCGCGGCGGCCACACCCGCGAGGACTTCCCCACGATGGATCCGCAGTGGCGACGGGTCAACCTGGTCTGCTCGTTGGTCGGCGACACCGTCCGGTTGGAGCGCAAGCCGCTGCCGAAGATGCGGCCCGAGCTGATCGGCCTGTTCGACCGTGCCGAGCTGGCCAAGTACCTCACCGACGAGGAGCTGACGGAGTTCGACGCCCTCGTCGCCGCCGATGCCGCTGCCGCCGAGAAGGAGAACGACTGATGGGCACGAAGCGCCAGTTCCGGATCTGGCGGGGTGACGCCGACGGTGGCGACCTTCAGGACTACACGGTCGAGGTCAACGAGGGCGAGGTTGTCCTCGACGTGATCCACCGGTTGCAGGCGACCGACGCACCCGATTTGGCCTGTCGGTGGAACTGCAAGGCCGGCAAGTGCGGCTCCTGCTCGATGGAGATCAACGGGATGCCGAAGCTCGGCTGCATGACCCGGATGTCGACGTTCGAGGAGGACGAGACGATCACGGTGACCCCGTTGCGGACGTTCCCGGTCATCCGGGACCTGGTCACCGACGTGTCGTTCAACTACGAGAAGGCCCGGGAGACGCCCGCGTTCGCTCCCCCGAGCGATCTGGCGCCCGGTGAGTACCGGATGCAGCAGGTCGACGTGGAACGCTCGCAGGAGTTCCGCAAGTGCATCGAGTGCTTCCTGTGTCAGAACGTCTGCCACGTCATCCGGGACCACGACGAGAACAAGCAGGCGTTCTCCGGCCCCCGGTACTTCATCCGGGCCGCCGAACTGGACATGCACCCGCTGGACGCCCGGACCGACCGGAAGGACTACGCGCAGACCGAACAGGGTCTCGGCTTCTGCAACATCACCAAGTGCTGCACCGAGGTCTGCCCCGAGCACATCAAGATCACCGACAATGGGATCATCCCCATGAAGGAGCGGGTCGTCGACCGCAGGTACGATCCACTTGTATGGCTCGGTAGCAAGATCTTCCGGAGGGGTCAGGTGCCTCAGACCAGCGTGACCAGCGGACACTCCCCGGGCGCGGTGCGCTCCAGCGCCGCGAGCGGCGGTGTGCACTCCCACGCGGGTGGGTCGCACGACGCCCAGGCCGAGACGCAGGCCCAGCAGGGCGTGAACTGGCACCGCGAGGTGCCCCATCCCACCGCCCCGGCGGTCGACGCCAGCGGGAAGCTCCCCCTGACGGAGCTCACCTTCGACCGTGCTGCGGCGCCGTCGCCCTTCGGTGACGACGTCACCTTCCCCCTGCCGCCGGAGCACCTCAACTTCGCGCACCCCGAGCAGGACGAGCGCGACCACTGAGCACCCGAGCAACACCCGGGGGCCGTGGCATTCGCCACGGCCCCCGTCCCGTTCCCACCCCCAACTCGTCGATCAAGAAGTTCTGGTCACCGGAGAGCGTTCTCCGCGACCAAAACTTCTTGATCATCGCGGGGATTGGAGGAGGGGGCGGAGGGCGGCGACTATGGGAGCGTCGGCGGGGAGCCAGGTGACCGTGTCCAGTTCGGCGGCGGAGAGCCAGCGCAGGGCGGAGTGTTCGAGCGCCTGCGGTTGGTCACCGTGCAGCAGGCGGGCCGCGTACACCTTGAGCACCGAGCGGCCGTGCGCCATCCGGACGTCGCGGCCGACCCGCTCTCCGATCTCCACGCGTACGGCCAACTCCTCGACGCACTCGCGGGCCAACGCGGCCGTCTCGCTCTCCCCCGGCTCCACCTTGCCGCCGGGGAACTCCCACCTGCCAGCCACCTCCGGCGGGGCGGCCCTGGCGCAGGCCAGCACCCGTCCGTCGTCGATGATGGCCGCGCCGACGATCACCTTCAGATCACGTCGTACGGCGTGCCCGCCGTCGTTCGCCCGTTCGGTCCGCACGGGCGTCCAGGGTGCCAGATCAATCAGCGGTTTGGGTAGCTTGGTCGTCCGTCAGGCCAGGAATACCCGGAAGTGTGGGCGTGGACACACCCTCCGTGTGACGTAAGACTAGAGGCACCGACAAGACACGGGGCGGCGACGATTTGGCCACAAGCCGGCAACGAAGCCTGGGAGGTGCGGTGATGCGTGCGCTGTTTGGCGGTCGGGCGAAGCACGACTACCTCAGCGACGCCCTCACCCTACTGTCCGGTTGGACACGTGAGGGGGAGCAGATCCGGCGCACTCTCGTCATCGACGACACGCAGCACGCGGCACTCACCGAGCGGGTGAAGGTGGTCGCCGACGCGCTACATCTGCGCCCGGAGATCAGCCGGCGCGCCGACCGTACCCAGATCCGGGTGGGGCACGGCCAGGAACCTCTCTCCGAGGGCGAGGTCCTGCTGGCCGCCCGCATCGAGGACGCCTACCGGGCGGTCACCCAGAGCTGACCCGAGCCCCGCTCGGCACCGGTCCGAACACCTCCTCCGACGGCGGTCGTCCGCCGAGGCGGTCCAGGAGTCGTCGCGCCCGAGCCGCCGCCTCGGAGACCACGAGCCAGTCGCGGCCCCTCCCACGAAGCAGCAGCAGTGCCCAGACGTCGTCGCGGGTCGCCTCGGCGAAGGCCAGCCCGACGGCCAGCGCGTGTGCGCACGGCACCAGCCAGTCGGCGCAGTCGCACGTCGCCTCCAGGTCCGCCGGGTCGGGCACGAGCCGGGACAGGATCTCCTCGACGTCCCGCGTACGGGCTGGGGCCCCGCTCTCCAACAGTGCCACCATGACCACCGGATCGGCGTGGATGTCGCGCTCGATCTCCGCCCAACCGGCCTCGTCGATCGGGGCGATCCGCCAGTTGACGTGCCAGAACTCCGCGCCGTCCTGCACCACCCCGGAGAGTGCGCCGGGTACCGAGCCCACCGAGCGGATCATCCCCCTGCGTTTGTGACGGCGCGCGCCCTTGACCACGTCGTCGTCCAGGGCGGTGGCGTTGAAGGCATCGCGGAGCAGACCGGGCCAGGTCGGGTGGGTCATGACGAGACTCCGTTGAACGTGACGAGCGAGGCGAGGGCGGCGTCGTCGAGGTCGGCTATCCGCAGCCCCGCGTCGTCGTCGAGGATCGACTCCGACAGGGCCCGTTTGGCGTGCAGGATCGCATCGATGCGCTCCTCAAGTGTCCCTTCGCAGACGAGGCGATGGACCTGCACCGGATGGGTCTGGCCGATGCGGTGCGCGCGGTCGGTCGCCTGGTCCTCGACCGCCGGATTCCACCACTGGTCGTAGTGGATGACGTGCTCTGCGCGGGTGAGCGTGAGCCCGGTGCCGGCGGCGTGGGTGGAGAGCACCAGGTTGGCCAGCTCACCGCGCTGGAAGGCGTCGATCAGGTGCTGCCGTTGCGCGATGTCGAGTCCTCCGTGCAGGAAGTCGACTCCGACGCCCCGGTCGCGCAGGTGATCGACGATCAGCCGACCCATCGTCACGAACTGGGTGAAGACGAGCGCCGGTGAGCCCTCCGCGCTGGTGATGTCGATGATGTCGGTGAGCGCGTCGAGCTTGCCAGATCTACCGGCGAGGTGCGGGCCGGTCTCCTTGAGGTACTGGGCGGGATGGTTGCAGATCTGCTTGAGCGCGGTGAGCAGGGCGAGTATTCGCCCTCGCCGGGCGTTCTCGTCGAGGTCGGCGATGCGCGTCAGACTGTCGTCCACCACCGCCTGGTAGAGGCCGATCTGCTCGCTCGTCAGTGCGACCGCCTGGTGGGAGACGGTCTTCGCGGGCAGCTCGGGAGCGATGTCGGGGTCGTCCTTACGCCGCCGGAGCACCACCAGGCCGGTGAGCCTGGCCAGCCGGAGGCGAGGAGCCTGGGCACCGTTCCTGATCGGCCCGGAATAGTGGCGCCGGAATGCCGTCTTGCTGCTCAACAGGCCGGGGGTCGTCCAGTCGAGCAGGGCCCACAGGTCGTCGAGGCTGTTCTGGATCGGGGTGCCGGTGAGCGCGAGCCGGTGCGCGGTGGGAATGACCCGCAGCGCGTGCGCCGTCTTCGAGGAGTCGTTCTTCACCATCTGTGCCTCGTCGGCGATGACGAGCCCCCATCGGGTGGCCCTGAGCAGCTCGTGGTCGTTGCGTACGGTGGCGTAGGTGGTGACCACCAGATCCGCGTCCTGATCGAGGGCCCGCGCCGCTCCGTGGTATCGGATCACGCGCTGGGTGGGGGCGAACCGTCGAGCTTCGAGTTCCCAGCTACGCAGGACCGACGCGGGACAGACGACCAGCGTCGGCGCGGTGTTGCCACGTTCCCGCAGCGCGAGATGGAACGCGATGGCCGAGACGGTCTTTCCGAGGCCCATGTCGTCGGCGAGGCAGCTGCCGAGCCCGAGTTCGGCGTTGCGCAGCAACCAGGCCAGACCGTCGAGCTGGTAGTTGCGCAGCGTGGCGTTCAGGGCCGCCGGTGGGACGACGGCGGCCGGTGTGGCGGTCAGCGCGGCGAGGTGCCGACGGGTGGCGGCCGATTCGGTGAGCGGCGCGACCTCGTCGCCCCGGATCAGGCTGCCGGACAGGATCGTCGCGGCCCGCTCACTCGGGGTCAGCCTGCGCGGCTTCTGTCGCTGGAACCTGGCCAGCTCGCGGGGGTCGTTGACGACCCAGTCGCCGCGGACCCGCACGAGGGGACGCTGGGCGGCGGCCAGTTCGGCGATCTCCTCACGGGTCAGCCGGCCGGACGGGATGCGCAGCTGCCAGTGCAGGCTGTCGTCCTCGTCGAGGCTGACGGCCACGCTGGCGCTGGCGACACCTGCCCACTCGACCTGGATGTTCGCCTCGGACAGCGCGCCGCGCCGCACCGGATCGAGCAACTCGGCCACCTCGGCGCCGGTCAGCTCGGTACGGGACGTGCCGGCGGCGAGCCGGGCGACCGGATCCCAGATTCCCGCTGCGCGGCGCAGCGTGTCGCTGCTCCGACGATCGCTCGACCATCCGCTGGGGTGAAGCTGCGCCCGCCCGTCGTCGCTGACGTCGACCGACAACGTGAGCACCGGCCCGTCGCCACCGGCCTGGTCGGCCCCTCCCCCGGTCACGAAGGCGTCGACGAACAGGTCGACGGTCTCGCCACCGTCGGCGTCGACCCGGTGCCACCTGCCGCTCGCCGCGTTTCGCGCGATCCGGCGAGCGGCGACGGCCCGCACCGCCTGTAGCGCGGCGTCGCTGAGGTCGAGGATCGACCGGGTGGCGATACGCCCATCCCGGCGGGCCGTCACGAGTGGTTCGAGGAGCTGGGCGAGGGGCACCCGCCGCTCCGTTCCGCCGCTGGCGATGGTCGCCCACCGGTCCGCCACCGTGACGTGGGAGTCCGACCCGGCGAGCAGCTGGTCGAGGTCGTTCACTTGCCCCCCTTCCGGAATCGACGGGCGGCCAGCGGCAGGTAAACCGCGGTGAGCAGCAGCGGCCACAAGGCCGCCATCGCCACCGCCTGGTCTCCGGCGAAGCTCTGGGTCGGCCATGAGGTGGCGCCCAACAGCTCACGAACGGCGGTGGCCGTCGCGGAGACCGGGTTGAGCTCGGCCAGCGTGCCCAACCAGTCGGGCATCGTCGCCGGGTTGACGAAGACGCTGGAGAGGAAGGCGATGGGCCAGGTGACGATCTGGATGTACGCGACGGACTCCACCGATCTCGCCCCGTAGCCGACGAAGATCCCGATCCACAGGAGGGCGAATCGCAGTGCGAGCAGCAGCACCAGCGCGAGGATCGCTCCCGGCACGCCGACGTCGGGTCGCCACCCCACCGCGAGGGCGAAGGCGATCATGAGCGTGAGGCTGATCAGTGAGCTGATCAGGTCGGCGGCGGCGCGGCCCAGGACGATCGCGGCCCCGTTGATGGGGTACGAACGCAGCCGGTCGTTGAGGCCACCGGTGGCGTCGGCAGCCGCCGACAGCGTGGTGGACTCCAGCCCGAAGAGCATCGTGACGGCGAACATCCCCGGGATCAGGAAGTCGACGTAGGTCGAGTCGCCCGGCACGTCGAGTGCGCCGCCGAACAGCCCGAGGAAGAGCAGCGTGACGAAGATCGGGAAGAGCCACCCGGTTGCCATCGTCCCGAGCTGTTGACGCCAGGAGCTGATGCTGCGCCGGGCGATGATCCACGAGGCGGCGAGCAGCCGGGGAGCCGCGATGGCCGGGGCGGTCGTGATCGTGGTGGTCACGCGGCCTCCTCGGTGGCGGGCTCGTCGCCTGTCAGGGTCAGGAACACCTCGTCCAGGGTCGGTTTGCGCAGGGTCACCTCGATGGCGGCGAGCCCCGCCCCGGTCAGCGCGTCGACGGATCGGCCCAGCACCTCGGGCGCGGTGGCGGGCAGGGTCACCGTCGATCCGGAGCTGTCCAGCCGCGCCCCGGCGTCGACGCGGACCAGCGCGGGGAGCGCGGCGTCGGCGTCGGCGTCGGTGGCGAAGCGGATCTGGACTATCGGTGGGCCGACCATCGCCTTGAGGTCGTCGGCGGAGCCCTCGGCGACGACCTTGCCACGGGCCAACAGCACGATCTTGTCCGCCAGCTCGTCCGCCTCTTCGAGATACTGCGTGGTCAGGAGGATCGTCGTGCCCTGTCGGACGAGTTCGCGCAGCGCGTTCCAGAGGTCGCGGCGGGCGGCCGGGTCGAGACCGGTGGTGGGTTCGTCGACGAAGAGGACCTGCGGGGTGACGATGAGGCTGGCCGCCAGGTCCAGCCGCCTGCGCATTCCTCCCGAGTAGCCACTGACCGCTCGGTTCGCCGCCGCGACGAGACCGAACTGCTCGATCAGCGCCTCGGCCCGCGCGGCCGACGCCGCCCGGCCCAGCCCTCGCAGGCGACCGAGGAACCGCAGATTCTGTACGGCGGTGAGCCGCTCGTCCACCGCCGCGTACTGACCGACCAGGCCGATCCGCTCGCGGACCCGTTCGGCCTCGCGACCGACGTCGTAGCCGGCGACGCGAGCGGTACCGCGATCGAAGCGCAGCAGTGTCGCCAGTCCGCGCACGGCAGTCGTCTTGCCCGCACCGTTCGGCCCGAGCAGGGCGTGCACCTGCCCCTGTTCGGCCTGCACGCTGAGGTCGTGCAGGCCCACCTCGCCGCCCTTGACGGCGTACCGCTTTCCGACCTGCTCGGCCTCGATCGCTCGGGTCATCGTCTCCCGCCCTTCCCCTACGGCGTTCGGTACACCGTACGATACGACGTACCGTAACGTAAGGTGGGTGGCGGTTCATTCCCGTACGGCAGGAGGCGACCGAGGATGGCCGAGCACACCGGAACGGGCGACCCGTTGCTGAGCATCGCGCTGCTGTGGCGGACCAACCCGAAGACCGGACGTTCCGGCCTCACCCTCGACGCGATCGTGGCGGCCGCCATCGCGGTGGCGTCGGAGATCGGGATCGACAAGCTCTCGATGCGCAAGATCGCTGATCGCCTCGGCGTGGGAGCGATGTCCCTCTACGCCCACGTCCCGGGCAAGGGCGAACTGATCGACCTGATGGTCGACCACGTCAACGGCACGCTCTACCAGTCGCCGGACGACCTGCCGCTCGACTCGGGATGGCGGCCCGCCCTGGAAGCCGTCGCCGAACGGAACTGGGAACTCTTCGCGGCGCACCGCTGGCTGCTGGGCATCGACGTCACCCGCCCGCCCCTGGGCCCCGGCACCACGTCGAAGTACGACATCGAACTGCGGCCCCTCGTCGGCATCGGGCTCAGCGACGTCGAGATCGACCAGGTGCTCACCCTGGTCCTCGATCACGTCAGGTCGTCAGCTCGGCTCTCCCTCGGGGTCGCGGAGACCGCCCAGGCCACCGGGCGCGACGATCGTGAGTGGTGGGACACCGCCGGTCCGCTGCTCGCCGCCCTGATCAGCCCGGAGCGGTACCCCCACGCCGCCCGGATCGGCAACGCGGCCGGTGCCGAGTACGACGCCGCGATCGACCCCGACCGGGCGTACAGCTTCGGCCTGCGCATGATCATCGACGGGGTCGAGCGCCTCGTCGCGAGCAAACAGGCAGGCTAGGCCGATCTTGATTGGTGGCATCGACCACCTACCGTGGCGTACATGACGAACGCGACGTATGACCGCAAGGAGCAGTTCCAGCAGATCCAGAGCGGCCTGCTCGACGGGGAACAGATCATCGCCGTGTACGACGCCGTCGGCACCGGCACCGGGTTCATCGGGCTGACCGACCGGCGGGTGATCATCCAGGACCGCTCGTTCATCGGCAAGAAGTACGCGATCACCAGCATCCCGTACTCGAAGATCACCAGCGTGAGCGTGGTCAGCAACAAGTCATGGGGCGGGTCCTTCTTCTCCACCGGCGCGATCGCCATCCACGTCGGCGCGCAGACCTATGAGGTGGAGTTCCGGGGCGACCAGAAGAGCCACCATGTGCACAACGTGATCCTGCACTACATCAGCAGCTGAGCCGACCGTCCACACCCTGTTCGACCTGGTGCGCGGGACTCAGACGTTGAAACGGAACTCGACGACGTCGCCGTCCTGCATCACGTACTCCTTGCCCTCGATGCGGACCTTGCCCGCCGCCTTGGCCGCCGCCATCGAGCCGGCCTCGACCAGGTCGAGGTAGGAGACGACCTCGGCCTTGATGAAGCCGCGCTGGAAGTCGGAGTGGATCACCCCGGCGGCCTCCGGTGCGGTCGCGCCGACCGGCACGGTCCAGGCCCGTGCTTCCTTGGGCCCGGCAGTGAGGTACGTCTGGAGGCCGAGCGTCCGGAAGCCGACCCGGACCAACTGGTCCAGCCCCGGCTCGGACTGCCCGATCGACTCCAGCAGCTCCCGGGCCTCCTCCTCGGGCAGGTCCACCAGCTCGGATTCGATCTTGGCGTCCATGAAGACCGCCTCGGCCGGTGCCACCAGTGCGCGCAGTTCGGCAAGGAACTCGGCGTTGTTCAGCTCCGCCTCGTCGACGTTGAAGACGTAGAGGAACGGCTTGGTGGTGAGCAGGTGCAGCTCACGCAGGTGCGCCAACTCGACGCCGGCTGCCGCCGCACCGACGTAGAGGGTGGTGCCCCCGTCGAGGACCTCGACGGCCTTGCGGGCGGCGTCCACCGCGGCGGCCCGGTCCTTGCGGAGCTTGGCCTCCTTCTCCAACCGGGGCAGCGCCTTCTCCAGCGTCTGGAGGTCGGCCAGGATCAACTCGGTGTTGATCGTCTCGATGTCGTCGGCCGGGGAGACCTTGCCGTCGACGTGCACCACGTTCGGGTCGGAGAAGGCTCGCACCACCTGGCAGATCGCCGAGGCGTCCCGGATGTTGGCCAGGAAGGCGTTGCCCCGCCCCTGCCCCTTGGAGGCGCCACGCACCAGACCAGCGATGTCGACGAACGACACCGGGGCGGGGATCACCTTCTGCGAACCGAAGATCTCGGCGAGCTTGTCCAGCCGTTCGTCGGGCAGCCCGACCACGCCGACGTTGGGCTCGATGGTGGCGAACGGGTAGTTCGCGGCGAGCACGTCGTTCTTGGTCAGCGCGTTGAACAGGGTGCTCTTGCCGACGTTGGGCAGGCCGACGATGCCGATGGTGAGACTCACGACGAGCCAGCTTACGCGGTTACCGCCGGGCCACCGACAGGTAGGCGGGTGTCACCGGTCGTGCCGGGGCCGCCGTTGCTGCGGCACCAGCAGATCGACCCGCAGCGCGTCCGGGGCGAGTTCGGCCGCAGCGGCCAGCGGCAGCGTGAACCGGGCGTCGGCGGCGGGGCCCGCCTGCTGCGACTCGCCGAGCATCCAGTGCACCTCGTCGGCGGTCCAGCCGAGCCGCGGGCGGGCGGCGATCTCCCGGAGCAGCCGCAGCGCCGCCCGGGTGTCGTCGTCGTAGAAGCGCATGCACCAGTGGTGCACCCACATCCCGAGCGCGCGAACCCCGTCCTGGTCGAGCGACCCGACCAGCCGACCGCAGGCGGTGTCGCTGAAGGCACGCCCCGGGTCGTCGGCGCGGTCCCGCTCGATGGCGCCGACCGCGGCGGGGGCGACGGCACGCATCCGGTCGTAGAAGCGTTGGACCACTGTCGGGTCGAGCGGTGGGTGCTCGTGCCTCGACGTCGCCCGACCCGCCACGCTAACCATTGCCGCACCCTTCTGGAGTTGGTGGCCGCACGCTACCCACGACAACCGACAATTCCGCGTGCCGCTCGGCACCACGGTGTGGTCCGATTTCCGCGAGCCGGACGGGTGTGCGCAGGCGCATCATCGGTGGCGTGGAGTTGGACTTCGAGCGGTGTTACCGGGCCGTCGACAGCCGTGACCAGCGATTCGACGGCTGGTTCTACACCGGCGTGACCTCGACCGGGATCTACTGCCGGCCGTCCTGTCCGGCGGTGACGCCGAAGCGGCGCAACGTCCGTTTCTTCCCGTCGTCGGCGGCGGCCCAGCGGGCCGGGTTGCGCGCCTGCCGCCGCTGTCGCCCGGACGCCTCCCCCGGCTCACCGCAGTGGGACGTACGGGCCGACGTGGTGGGCCGGGCGATGCGGCTGATCGCCGACGGCGTGGTCGACCGCGACGGGGTGCCCGGGCTGGCCGCCCGACTCGGCTACACCGAGCGGCACCTGCACCGGATGCTGCGGGCGGAACTCGGCGCGGGACCGCTGTCACTGGCCCGGGCGCAGCGGGCGCAGACCGCCCGCACCCTGATCGAGACGACCGGGCTGGGCCTGGCCGAGATCGCGTTCGCCGCCGGGTTCGGCAGCGTCCGGCAGTTCAACGACACCGTACGCGCGGTGTACGGGGCCGCGCCGTCGCAACTACGGGCCGGTAAGGACGCTGCGGTCGGTGGTGCGGGCACGGTCACCCTGCGGCTGGCGTACCGTCCGCCGCTGCATGCCGCCGCGTTGCTCGACTTCTTCGCCCGCCGGACGCTGCCCGGGGTCGACGAGGTGGTCGACGGGGCGTACCGCCGGGGTCTGCGGTTGCCGCACGGCCCCGGCGAGGCCACGCTCACCCCGGCGGTCGGTCACGTGGCGGCGACGCTGCGCCTGACCGACCTACGCGACCTGGCTCCCGCCGTGGCCCGGTGCCGACGCCTGTTCGACCTGGACGCGGACCCGGTCGCCGTCGACGACACGCTCGCCGACGACCCCGCGCTGGCCGCCTCCGTGGCGGCGGAGCCGGGGGTACGCGTACCCCGCGCGGTGGACGGCTTCGAGATCGCCGTCCGCGCCATCGCCACCCAGCAGGTGTCGCTGGCCTCCGCCCGCACCACGCTCAGGCACCTGCTCCGCGAGGCCCACGGTGAGCCGGGCAACGGCACACTGTCCGGATTCCCCACCGCCGAGGAGGTGCTTGAGGTGCCGGATTCGGGGTTCCGGATGCCGGCGGGTCGACGCGAGACGATCCGGGCGGTGGCGCGGGCGGTCGCGGCGGGCGAGATCGACCTGGAGCCGGGCGGGGACCGGGCGGAGACGGTGCGGCGGCTGACCGAGATCCCGGGCATCGGCGCCTGGACGGCCGGCTATGTGGCAATGCGCACGCTCGGCGACCCCGACACGTTCCTCCCCACCGACCTCGCGGTCCGCCGGGGAGCCGCCGCCTCGGGACTTACGGACGATCCCAGAACCCTTGACGAGTACGCGGCCCGCTGGCGCCCCTGGCGGTCGTACGCCGTGATCCGCCTTTGGAGGTCAGCATGAACAGCACGATCAGCTCGATCGACAGCGCGGTCGTCGACACGCCTGTCGGACCGTTCGCCGTCCTGGTCGGTCCGGACGGCGCGGTACGGGCGTCGGGTTTCACCACGGACCCGGCGACCCTGCTGCCCCTGGTGCACCCGAGCCTGCGCGGCGAGCCGCGACAGCGGCCGGATCTCGGCCCGGTCACCGCGGCGGTCGCCGCGTACCTCGCCGGTGATCTGGTCGCGATCGACGACGTCCCGGTCGAACAGCACACCGGCGGAGCGTTCATGGCACACGCCTGGCGGGTGCTGCGCGACGTCAAACCGGGTGCGCCGGTCACCTACACCGGGTACGCCGCGCTGGCCGGCCGACCCATGGCGGTACGCGCCGCCGCGGCGGCCTGCGCCCGCAATGCCGCGGCGCTCTTCGTCCCCTGCCACCGGGTGCTGCGCACCGACGGCACGCTCGGCGGCTACCGCTGGGGGCTGCCGGTGAAACGCTGGCTCCTCGACCACGAACACCTCGGCTAGAAATGTCACACTGGGTAACCGTCACGGTGTGCGACGACCGCCGCCGGACGCCTGCCGGGTGACCATGCCCCAACCGCACGCTTTGCTCTGCTTCACTCCACGCACCAGCCGGTGACCAGCGCCATCGCGCCGGCGGCGCGCCAATCACAAAGCCGCCACCCGGCACAGAGGGTGACCGTTGCGTGGGTTGAAGCAGAGCAAAGGGGGTGAGGGGGAGACAGGGGTCGAGCTTGACGGCCACGCGGCGTCAGGAGCGACCGGAGGAGTACGGACGCCCAGCGGGAGCTGACGGCAAGCTGACAGCGGCGGCGCAGCCAAATGCGGCTACCGTCGGATAGTGGCTGCGGGGAGCGGCGGCGGCCCGGCCGACCGGGGCGAGATCCGTCGACATCCCCTGCGCAACCTCTGGCGCCTGCGCCGCTACCTACGCCCGCACCTGGCCGAGTTCGGTTGGTTGATGCTCGCCGGGCTGACCTCCACCGCCGCCGGCCTCGCTGTCCCCCTGGTGGCGCAACGGGTCGTCGACGGGCCGGTGGCCCGGCGTGACCTGACCGGGCTCTTCCTGCTGGCCGGGCTGGCGTTGCTGCTCGGGCTGGCCGAAGCGGTGCTCATCTTCATTCGGCGTTGGATGCAGTCGTCGTCCTCGGTGGCGATGGAGGCGGCCATCCGCACCGACGTCTACGCCCACCTGCAACGACTGTCGGCCGGGTTCCACGACCGGTGGCCGTCCGGGCAGCTGCTCTCCCGGATCACCAGCGACCTGTCGGTGCTGCGCCGGTTCCTCTCCTTCGGCCTGTTCTTCCTCATCCTGAACCTGGTCACCTACCTGGCCGTGGTGGTGCTGCTGATCCGGCTGCATCCCGCGCTCGGCCTGCTGGTGGCGGCCAGCGCGGTGCCGCTCTTCCTGATCGCCCGCCGCTTCGGCCGGCACTATCACGTCGCGTCCCGCCGCATGCAGGACCAGCAGGGTGACGTGGCCACCCTGGTCGAGGAGACCGCGCAGGGCCTGCGCACGATGAAAGCGTACGGGCGGGGACCGCAACTGGCCGCCCGGTTCGCGGCCGACACCGAAGCGTTGCACGACATCGGGATCGGCAAGGGACGGCTGCTCGCCCGCACCTCCGCGCTGCTCGGTCTGGTGCCGAACCTGACCCTGGGCGTGGTCCTGGTGGCCGGTGCCGCCGCGGTCGCCGACGGCCGGCTCACCATCGGCCAGCTCATCGCCTTCGTCAGCCTTCAGTTGATGCTCATCTGGCCGGTGCAGTCACTGGGCTGGATCATCGCCAACGGGCAGGAGGCGGCCACCGCCGCCGACCGGATCCAGGACGTGCTGGACAGCCGCCCGGCCATCGTGGACCGGCCGGTCGCCATCGCGCTGGCCCGCTCGGCTGTACGCGGTCGACTCCGCTTCGAGGGGGTGGGTTTCCGCTATCCGGGCAACGCCCTCCCGGTGCTGCGCGGGCTCGACCTCACCGTCGAGCCGGGCGAGACCCTGGCCGTGGTCGGTGCCACCGGCAGCGGCAAGAGCACCCTGTTGTCCCTGGTGCCCCGGCTGCACGAGGTCAGCACCGGGCGCATCACCCTCGACGGGCACGACCTGCGCGACCTGCGGTTGGCCTCACTTCGTGGCCTGGTCGGTTTCGCCTTCGAGGAGCCGACACTGTTCTCCATGTCGGTGTGGGAGAACCTCACCCTGGGCCGATCCGACGCCAGCGAGGACGAGGTCCGCGCCGCCCTGGCACTGGCCCAGGCCGAATTCGCGTACGACCTGCCGTGGGGACTGCGTACCCGACTCGGTGAGCAGGGCCTGTCGCTCTCCGGCGGCCAGCGGCAACGGCTCGCCCTCGCCCGAGCGGTGTTGATCCGCCCCGCCGTGCTCGTCCTCGACGACCCGCTCTCCGCGCTCGACGTGCACACCGAGGCGCTGGTGGAGGAGGCGCTCAAGCGGGTGCTGCGGAACACCACCGCGCTGCTGGTGGTGCACCGTCCCTCCACCATCGCGCTGGCCGACCGGGTGGCGTTACTGGAGCACGGCCGGATCACCGCTGTCGGTACCCACACCGAGCTGCTCGCCACCGTGCCCGCGTACCGTGGCCTGCTCTCCGCCGAACCGGCCGAACCGGCCGAACCGCCGATCGCACGCTCCGGGACCGGTCCGACGTCGGACGGCTCCTCCCTGGTGCGCTCGTGACCGCCGCCTCGGCGGCGCCGGATCCGCCGTCCGAGGCGAACCCGGCCCACTGGCGGGGGGTGGCACCGGATCCGCACGCCGACCGCAGTCTCGCCGAGGACAGCGACCCGGCGGCGGTGGCTCGGCTCCGCGTCCGCAGCCGGGCACTGCTGGCGGACGTGCTACGCCCGCACCGGGCCCGGCTGGGCGGTGCGGTCGCGCTGCTGTTGACCCAGAACGCCGCGGCCATGTCCGGGCCGTACCTGGTGATGCTCGGCATCGACCGGGCCATCGAGCCGCTCCGGGCCGGCGAGCCCGGCCCGCTGATCGGCGTGGCCGTGGCCTTCGCCGCTGCGGCGGGCGTCGAGTACGCGGCCCGGCGTGGCTTCCTCACCCTCTCCGCCCGGATCGGCCAGGCCGTCCTGCTCGACCTGCGCCGACGGGTGTACGCGCACTTCCTGCACCTGCCGGTGGCGTTCCACGAGCGCTACACGTCGGGTCGGATGATCTCGCGGCTGACCAGTGACATCGACTCGATCGCCGAGCTGGTCGACGGGGGCGTCGAGAGTCTGGTGATGGCCGCCCTGACGATCGTCTCGGTGGCCGGCATCCTGCTCTGGTTGGACCTGCCGCTGGCCTCGGTGACGCTGCTCGCCTTCCCGCTGCTGTTCTGGATGTCCCGCTGGTTCGCCCGCGCCTCGGCCGCCGCGTATCGGCGCACCCGGGAGGCGGTGGCGCTGGTCATCGTCCACTTCGTCGAGTCGATGCGGGGCATCAGGGCGGTTCAGGCGTACCGCCGCCAGGCACGCAACCAGCACATCTTCGACTCGCTCAACGACGACTACCGGCGCGCCAGCCGGGACGCCTACCGCCTGATCGCGACGTACGCGCCCGGCATCAAGCTGATCGGCAGCGTCACTGTGGCGGTGGTGCTCTGCTACGGCGGTGCCCGGGTGCTGGGCGGCGAGACGGGCGTCGGCGTGCTGGCCGCCTTCCTGCTCTACCTGCGCCGGTTCTTCGAGCCGATGCAGGAACTCAGCCAGTTCTACAACTCGCTCCAGTCGGCCACGGCGGCGCTGGAGAAACTCGCCGGGGTGCTCGACGAGCGGCCGTCGGTCCCCGAGCCGACCCGGCCCGTGCGGCTGCCCGACGGCCCGGACCGCGGCGCGGTCCACTTCCACGCGGTGTCGTTCGGGTACCGCGCCGACTCGCCGATCCTCACCGGGCTGGACCTCACCATTCCCGCCGGGCAGACGGTGGCCCTGATCGGGCCGACCGGTGCCGGTAAGTCCACCGTCGCCAAGCTGCTGGCCCGGTTCCACGACCCGGACACCGGCACGATCACGCTCGACGGGGTGGACCTGCGCGAGGTCGCCGACGCGGACCTGCGCCGGGCGATGGTGCTGGTGACCCAGGAGACCCACCTGTACGGCGGCACCGTGGCGGACAACATCCGGTTCGGCCGCCCGGACGCCGACGACGCCGCCGTGCAGGCCGCCGCCCGGGCGATCGGCGCGCACGACTTCATCTCGGCGCTGCCCGACGGGTACGCCACACAGGTGCACCGGCGCGGTGGTCGCCTCTCCGCCGGACAGCGTCAGTTGGTCGCCTTCGCGCGGGCGTTCCTGGCCGATCCGGCGGTGCTGATCCTCGACGAGGCCACCTCGTCGCTGGACGTGCCGACCGAACGGCTGGTGCAGCACGCCCTCGGCAGCATCCTGCGGGACCGGACCGCCCTGGTGATCGCGCACCGGCTCTCCACGGTGGCGTCCGCCGACCGGGTGCTGGTCCTCGACCGGGGTCGGATCGTCGAGGACGGCCCGCCCGCCGAACTGATCGCGAGCGGTGGTCGCTACGCCGACCTGCACCGCCAATGGCGCGACTCGCTGCTCTGAAGTGCGTGTTCCTGACCGGATATTCGGCGTGCCCGCCAGGGTGCCGGTGCCTACGATCGGCGGATGACCGATACGGCGAGGACGGCCCGCACCGGTGTCCCCGAACGCCCGATCCTGGACGGGCTGGAGGAGACCTGGTCGCGCCGCTGGCAGGAGGACGGCACGTACGCCTTCGACCGCGATCGGCCGACGACGCGGGTAGGCGGCACGACCTCCCCCGGTGGTCGCAGGTCGGACGTGTACGCGATCGACACCCCGCCGCCGACCGTATCGGGTGAGCTGCACATGGGGCACGTCTTCTCGTACACCCACACCGATCTGATCGCCCGGTTCCAGCGGATGCGTGGCCGGGCGGTCTTCTACCCGATCGGTTGGGACGATAACGGCCTGCCCACCGAACGCCGGGTGCAGAACGTCTACGGGGTGCGCTGTGATCCTTCCCTGCCGTACGACCCGGACTGGGCGCCGGCAGCCGATCCGGTGGACGACGCCGCCCGGAAGAACCCGAAACCGATCTCCCGACGCAACTTCATCGAGCTGTGCGAGCGGTTGACCGCTGCCGACGAGCAGGTCTTCGAGGCGTTGTGGCGGCGGCTCGGCCTGTCGGTGGACTGGTCGTTGATGTACACCACCATCGGACCGGCGGCCCGGGCCACCTCGCAGCGGGCGTTCCTGCGCAACCTGGCCCGAGGCGAGGCGTACCAGGCCGAGGCGCCGACGCTGTGGGACGTCGGGTTCGCCACCGCCGTGGCGCAGGCCGAGTTGGAGGACCGGGAACGCCCCGGGGCGTACCACCGGTTGCGTTTCCACGCGCCCGACGGGCGGGAGGTGCTGATCGACACCACCCGACCGGAGTTGCTGCCGGCCTGCGTCGCGCTGGTCTGTCACCCCGACGACGAGCGGTACGCGGACCTGGTCGGCGGCTGTGTGCGTACCCCCGTGTTCGGGGTGGAGGTGCCGGTGCGCGCGCACCCGCTGGCGGAGCCGGCCAAGGGCACCGGCATCGCGATGGTCTGCACCTTCGGTGACCTGACCGACGTGACCTGGTGGCGGGAGTTGTCCCTGGCGACGCGGGTGGTGATCGGCCGGGACGGCCGGCTGCTGCCGGAGCCACCGGCGGGGGTGCCCGCACAGCCGTACGCGGCGCTGGCCGGGCAGACCGTCAACGGCGCCCGGCGGACGGTGGTGGCGCAGCTGACCGAGGCGGGTGACCTGGTCGGCGAGCCACGCCCGATCACGCACGCGGTCAAGTTCTACGAGCGGGGCGACCGTCCCCTGGAGATCGTCTCGACCCGGCAGTGGTATCTGCGCAACGGCGGCCGTGACCCGCAGTTGCGGGCGGAACTGCTGGCCCGGGGCCGGGAACTGCGCTGGGTGCCGGAGCACATGCGGCACCGCTACGAGCACTGGGCGGGCGGCCTGACCGGCGACTGGTTGGTCAGCCGGCAACGCTACTTCGGGGTGCCGGTGCCGGTGTGGTACCGGCTCGACGACGCCGGTGAGCCGGACTGGAGCCAGCCTCTCGTACCGGAGGAGTCCGCGCTGCCGATCGACCCGGCCGAGGACGCCCCGCCCGGGTACGACGAGTCGCGTCGTGGGGTGCCGGGCGGCTTCGTCGGCGACCCGGACGTGCTGGACACCTGGGCCACCTCGTCGCTGACCCCGCAGATCGCCGGTGGCTGGGAACGTGACCCGGAGTTGTTCGCGCAGGTGTTTCCGATGGACCTGCGTCCGCAGGGCCACGACATCATCCGTACCTGGCTGTTCGCCACCGTGGTCCGGGCACACCTGGAGCACGGCGAGTTGCCCTGGCGGACGGCGGAGCTGTCCGGTTGGATCCTCGACCCGGACCGCAAGAAGATGTCGAAGTCCGTGGGCAACGTGGTCACCCCGATGGCGCTGCTGGAACAGCACGGCTCGGACGCGGTGCGGTACTGGGCGGCCAGCGGCAAGCCCGGCACCGACCTGGCCTTCGACCCGGCGCAGATCCGGATCGGCCGACGGCTGGCCACCAAGCTGCTCAACGCGTCGAAGTTCGCGCTCGGGCTGGGTGCCGCCGACGCGCTGCGCGCCCCGGCGACCGAACCACTGGACCGGGCCATGCTCGCCGAACTCTCCGAGGTGGTGACGGCTGCGACGGCGGCGTTCGAGGAGTACGACCACACGGCGGCGCTCCAGGCCACCGAGTCGTTCTTCTGGCGGTTCTGTGACGACTACATCGAGTTGGTGAAGGAACGCGCCTACGGCAGCGGGGCGGCGGCCGACTCGGCACGGGCCGCGTTGGCGTGTGCGCTGTCGGTGCAGTTGCGGCTGTTCGCGCCGGTGTTGCCGTTCGTGACCGAGGAGGTCTGGTCGTGGTGGCGGTACGGTTCGGTGCACCGCGCACCGTGGCCGACCACGTACGAGGTGGGTCGCGCCGTCCAGGGCGACGGTGATCCGCACCTGCTGCGGCTCGCCGCCGACGCGTTGGGGCAGGTCCGGCGGGCCAAGTCGGAGCGGAAGCTGTCGATGCGGGCGGAGGTGCCGCTGGCCGAGGCGCTCGGCCCAGCCGACCTGCTCGACCAGCTCAACCTGGTCATCGACGACCTGCGCGCGGCCGGTCGCATCGGCAAGCTCGACCTGCTTCCCGATCGCACTGCCGAACTGGTCATCGCCTGCGCCTTCTGACGGAGCGCAAGGAAGGGCACCTTATTAACGTCTGGTGTAGAGGAAGGGCACCTTATTAACCCCGGGCCGAGCAGGCTAAGCCGCCGGCTTGTTAACAAGGGGCCCTTCCTCTACCGGAGGCGTTAATAAGGTGCCCTTCCTTGCATCTCAGCTGGTTTCGCCGGCTACCGAGAAGGAGCGGAGGCGGTCGATGGCGAGCAGGGTGGCGCCGACGATGATCAACGTGGTCATCACCGCCGCCACCGGTGCGGTGACGGTGGTGCCGAGCAGGTCGGTCGGGGCGAGCCGGTCCGCCAGGGCGATCACGTAGTGCTGGATCGAGAGCACCCGGGTGCCGCCGATCACGTTGCTGAGCAGTCCCTCCCAGATCAGCACGTAGACCAGACCGAGCAGCACCGGCCGTCGGGTGAGCAGGCTGGCCGCCACGAACAGCGCCGAGTAGGCCAGCGCACCGGCCGACGCGGCGACTGCCAGCGACAGGCCGAGGCGTGCCGAGTCGGCCAGCAAACCGGCGGCGAACAGCGGGACGGCGACGGTTACCGCCGTGACCCCGGCCGCGACGGCCAGCTTCGGCAGCACGATCTGCCAGCGCGGCAGCGGCGTGGTGAGCACGTGCACCACCGTGCCGTCGTCGATCTCGGCGCCGAGCACCCCGGTGCCGACGATCAGGGCGACCACGGGGAGCACCACGGCCAGCCCGAGGCCGACCAGCACCGGCGGCCCCCAGTCGGCGGGTGCCACTGCCAGCCCTCGGGCGAGGACGGCCAGGCCCACCAGCAGTAGTGGCAGCGGGAGCAGCAGTAGGAACCGGCGACGCCCGAACAGGCCGCGCGCGGTGATCCAGGTGACAGTGGACATCAGGCCTCCACCAGGTAGGAGAAGACGCTCTCCAGGGATTCGTCCTCGGGTATCAGGTGCCGAACCCGTACGCCGCGGGCCAGGGCGATCTTCGGCAGCACCCGGGTGAAGGCACCGTAGTCACCAGCCTGCACGGTCAGGCCGTCGCGACCCAACTCGACGCCGGTGACGGATGCCTCGGCCATCAGCGCGACGGCCAGCGCCCGGTCGTCGGTGGAGCGGATGGCGAAGACGTGCGGCCGGTTGGTCATCAGCCGCCGGATGGTCCGGAAGTCACCGGAGGCGGCGAGCCGACCGGCGACCATCACCTGGACGGTGCCGGAGACCTGCTCGACCTCCTCCAGGATGTGCGAGCTGAACAGGATCGTGCGGCCCTCGTCGCCGAGGGCGTGCAGCAGCTCCATCATGTGCAACCGCTGACGCGGGTCCATGCCGTTGAACGGCTCGTCGAGCAGCAGCACCTGCGGGTCGTGCACCAGCGCCGCCGCCACCCGGGTGCGCTGCCGCATGCCCTTGGAGTACGTGCCGATGCGGCGGTCCTGGGCGTCGGCCATCTCGACCAGGTCGATGGCGCGGCGGGCCGCGGCCTGCGGGTCGGGCAGCCGGTGCAGCTTCGCAGTGGCCAGCACGAACTCGTAGGCGGTGAGGAAGCTGTGCACCGCCTCCCGCTCGCTGACCAGACCGAGCCGCCGGTAGACCTCCGGGTTGCGCCAGGTCGGCCGACCGTCCAGCGTCACCCGACCCCGGGACGGGGCGAGGAACCCGGCCATCATGTGCAGCAGGGTGGTCTTGCCCGCGCCGTTCGGGCCGAGCAACCCGGTCACCCCGGGCCCGAGGCTCATGCTCACGTTGTTGACCGCGACCACGTTGCCGTACCAGCGGGAGACCCCGGCGAGGTCGAGGGTGCTGGTGGTGGCCGTCGGTGCGGTGGTGTTCGTCGTGGTCATCGTGCGGCCACCTTCTTGTAGCGGGCCAGCAGCAGGGCGACGCAGCCCGCCACCAGCGCGACGGCGGCCAGCGCGTACACCGGGCCGTAGGGTCCGAGGTCGGGGCCGGCACCCTCGGCGAGGTCGGTGATCAACAGGTCGCGCATCGCCCAGATGCCGACCCCTTGCACCAGGGTGGGCGGCGAGGCGATGCCGGACAGCTGGTTCGCCGCCTGCGAGGGCAGCACCGACAGGATGCCGACGATCGGCGTGGTCATCAGGAACACGGCGACGATCCCACCGGCGGCGAAGGCGCGCTTGCCGGTCATCGAGGCGACCAGCAGGCCGACCGAGGCGAAGACCACTGCCCACAGCCCGGCGTAGAGCAACCCCGGCAGCAGGTCGAGCAGTTCGTCCCAGACCGCGCCCATGCCGTCGGCGGTGAACGCCCCGCCGAGGAACATCAGCAGCTGCGGCGCGCCGAGCAGCAGGAACAGTGCGGTGATGAGCGCGAGCAGCTTGGCCAGCGGGTAGTCGGCCTGCGGCACGGGCCGGGAGAAGTACAGCGGCAGGACACCGGAGCGCAGGTCCCGGGAGACCAGCTCGGGCGCGGCCACCGCGACGAAGAAGATGACCAGCCAGCTCATCGCGTCGGCGAACTGGGCGTACGTCATGACCACTTCACCGATCTGGCTACGGATCGCGGTCACTGCGGCGGCCACCATCAGCACGATGCCGACCACCAGCCAGGGGAAGATCTTGGCTTTGGCGCTGCGCCCCAGCCCGAAGGCGGTCCGTACGCCGTGGATGTACATCGCGCCGAAGACGTGCCGGCGGCCGAGGCGGGGGCCGGTGTAGCGCTGGTAGCCGATGTCGTGGATGACGCCGGTCGGCTCAGACATGGCTGTTCTCCCTCCGGGCGAAGAGTTCGGCCACCCGGTGCCGACGCTGGTCCAGCCGGTGCAGCGGCAGGTCCAGCTCGGCCACCGCACCGAGGATCAGGTCGTAGGTGCGTTGGTCGGCCAGCGGCACCAGCAGCAGCCTGCCCTCCCGGCCCACCGGCAGGTTGAGCGCGGCCAGCCGGGCGGCCAGTTCCTCGGTGCCCTCGCTGACCTCGACCGCGAGCACGTCGGTCGCGGAGGTCATGGCGGCGATGTGGTCGGCCCGCAGCAGCCGCCCGCCCTCAATCGCGACCAGGGTGTCGCAGATCCGCTCGACCTCGCCGAGCAGGTGCGAGCAGACCAGTACGGAGATGCCGAACTCGGTGCCGATCCGCTGCACCAGCGCGAGCATGGCGTCCCGACCGGCCGGGTCGAGCCCGTTGGTGGGTTCGTCGAGCAGCAACAGGTCGGGGTCGTGCACCAACGCCTGGGCGAGCTTGACCCGCTGTTTCATGCCGGTGGAGTAGCCGCCCACCGGCCGGTGGCGCTCCTCGTGCAGGCCCACGTGGCGCAGCGCCTCGGAGGCACGTTCCCGGGCGACGGTGCGGGGTAGGCCGCTGATCCGACCCAGGTGGGTGACCAGTTCGGCGGCGGAGAGGTCGGGCGGCAGGCAGTCGTGCTCCGGCATGTAGCCGACCCGGGCCCGTACGGCCGCCGGGTCGGCGGTCGGGTCCAGTCCCAGCACCTGTATCCGGCCGCGGGTGGGTGTGAGCAGGCCGAGCAGCAGCTTGATCAGGGTCGACTTGCCGGCGCCGTTGGCGCCGACCAGACCGACGATCCCTGGTTCCACCGCGACCGTCAGATCGGACAGTGCGGTGACCTCGCCGCCGTAGACCTTCGTCAACGACTCGGTTGCGATCAGTGTCACGTGGTCAGCGTAGGGCCGCCGGGCGATCCACCGCGCTCCGGAACCAACCCCCGTTTCCCCTGATCCCGACGCACCCGCGCCCCCTAGGGTGGTCGGCGGCCGGTCGACCGGGCGCGGCGGACAGTCTGTCCCCGCAGGGCCGGATCCCGTGTTACACAATGGATCTCACCGTCCGCCCGGTGCGGCGGTACGCCGGGTGACGGGAGAGCCATGACCGCTGGGGCCCTCAGGGTGAGCGTGGTGGTGCCGACGTACAACCCCGGCGACACTCTGGACCGGCTCGTCGCGTCGCTGCTGCGTCAGTCGATGCCGGCGAGCGAGTTCGAGGTGATCTTCGTCGACGACGGTTCCACCGACGCCACCCCGGCCCGGCTCGACGCCCTGGCCGCCACCCACCCGCACTTCCACGTGCTGCACGTCGAGCATTCCGGTTGGCCGTCGCGCCCGCGCAATCTGGGCATGGCGCGGGCTGTCGGCGAGTACGTCCAGTTCGTCGACGACGACGACTGGCTCGCCGACGAGACGTTGGCCCGGCTGTACGGGTACGCGGTGGACAACGGCGCGGACATCGCCATCGGCCGGATGGCCGGACACGGTCGTTCGGTGCCCCGGGACCTGTTCCGGGTCAACCGGCCCGACGCCACGCTGGCCGACGCGCCGTTGATGGAGAGCCTCACCTGCCACAAGATGTTCCGCCGGGCCTTCCTGATCGAGCACGACCTGCGGTTCCCGGAGGAGGGTCGCAAACGGCTGGAGGATCATCACCTGGTCACCCGGGCCTACCTGCTGTCCCAGCGCACCTGTGTGCTGTCCGACTACACCTGCTATCACCACTCGCGGCGGCCGGGCGGCGGCAACCTCACCGCAGCTCGGATCGAACCGGGGGGTTACTTCCGCAGCCTGCGGGAGGTCCTCGACATCGTCGACGCGCACACCGAGCCGGGACCGTTCCGGGACCGGCTGCACCAGCGCTGGTTGCGGATCGAGATGGTCCGCCGGTTGCGCGGCGATCGGCTGCGCAACGCGCCCCGCGACTGGGTCGACCGGATGGTGGCGGAGGTGGGGCGGACCATCCGGGAGCGGTTCGCGCCGGGGGTGGCCGCCGGGCTGCCGACGCTCGAACGAACCGTCGCCGGTCTGGCCGAACGGGGACGCATCGAGGATCTGTTCCGCATCGCCGAGTGGGAGGCGGGCATCCAGGCGAAGGTCCGGCTCAAGGCGTACGAGCTGACCGGCCACACGTTGACCGTCACGGTCGGCGGCCGACTCCGCGTCGGTGACCGGCCCGTCTCGTACGACCGCACCCCGGACGGTCGGGAGCTGCTGGCCCTACCGGTCGAGGAGATTCCCGCCGAGCTGGTCGACTGCTCGGACGAGTTGCTGGCGACCACCGACGAGCTGCGCCGGGCCCGGCTCGACGTGGTCGCCCGGCGGGTCGCCGACGGCGACGAGTTCTACCTGCCGGTGAGTTTCGAGGTGGACCGAGTACCGCATCGCTGGGGCGGGTTGCGGCTGATGTGGCAGGGCCGGGCGGCGGTCGACTTCCGCACCCTCGACGGTGGCCGTACCGAGGGCGACTGGATCCTCAAGGCGCGGCTCACCGGTTCCGGGTTCGAGGTCGACGCGAATCTGCCGCTGGCCCTGTCGTGTGCCGCCGACGGCGCTCGCCCCGTGGTCGTCGACAAGCGGCCACCACGGCCCAGGCCGGCTGCCCCGGCCCCGAGGACCGGGCCGTGGCAACGGCTGAAGGTCGCCGTGCGGCAGCGACTCGGCCAGGCCGGGTGGTCGACTCGCGGGTCGGTGGGCGGCACCCGGGGGTCGGTGGGCCGCACCGGCGGCACCGGTGGCGCTCTCGACCGATCGGCGACCGGCTGCGAAACTGTGTGCCGGTCGCCGGAGTTGGGGGTCTGATGAGCAACGGGTGGGTGCTGCCCGACGAGGTGCTGCGGAACGCGCCGACGTACACGCCGCGTCCCGGTGAGCTCGCGGATCTCGAACTGCTGCTGATCGGCGCGTACGCGCCGTTGGCCGGCTTCATGACCCGGGCCGACCTGGTCTCGGTCAGCCGCCGGGGCCAGCTCGTGGACGGCACTGCGTGGCCGGTCGCCGTGTCCCTCCAGGTGCCCGCGACGCTGGTGCAGCAGCTCGACCTCGCCGACCCGGAGCGTCGGACGCTCGTCCTCACCGACGGTGAGGGCGCGCCGATGGCGGCCCTGGAGGTGGCCGACGCATGGCCGATCCGCGACGCGGTGGCCGGGGTCGGTGGGACGGTACGGCGGCTGGGCGACGGCGGGCACGGTCCGTTCCGGCGGTTGCGGCGTACGCCCGAGGAGATCCGGGCGTTGCTGCCGTCCGGCCGGGTGCTCGGGGTGGTCGCCGACCGCCCGCTGCACCGGCCGCAACTGGCCCAGATCGCGCACGCGGTACGCACCCTGAGCGCCCACCTGCTGGTCATGATCCCGGTGAGCGAGGACGGCACCGGTGGGCTCGCACCGGAGGCGCTGGTACGCAGCGTGTTCGCCGCCCGGGACCGGATGCCACCGGCGACGGTGGTCGCCGTGCCGTTCTCCCGGCGGCGTGACGAGATCAGCGACGCCCTGCTGTTGGCCCGGGTCTCCGCCGCGTACGGCGTCACCCATCTGCTCTCCACCGGCGAGATGCTCTCCGGGGCCGGGCTGCGGGTGCTGGTGCCCCGCGACTTGGCCTACGACAACCGGGACGGTCAGTGGCGCTGGCGCGACGACATCCCGCCCCGTAACCGGCGGCTGGCGCTGACCCAGGCGGAGATCGACGATCTGCTGGACCGAGGCTTCCCCCTGCCCGAGTGGCACACCCCTCCGGCGGTGGCGAAGGAACTGAGCCGGGCCCGGCCGCCCCGTCGGCACCGTGGCCTGGTGGTGTTCCTGACCGGGCTCTCCGGTTCCGGCAAGTCGACCGTCGCCCGGGGGCTCGCCGACACGCTGCGCGAGGCGGGCGATCGGACGGTCACCCTGCTCGACGGGGACGTGGTGCGCCGCGAGTTGACCGCCGGGTTGGGCTTCAGCAAGGCCGACCGGGACACCAACGTGCGCCGGATCGGCTGGGTCGCCGCCGAGATCGCCCGGCACCGCGGGATCGCCATCTGCTGCCCGATCGCCCCGTACGCCCACGCGCGGGCGGCTGCCCGGGAGATGGCGGTCGCGGCGGGCGCGGGGTTCGTGTTGGTGCACGTCGCCACCCCGCTGAAGGTCTGCGAGCAGCGCGACCGTAAGGGCCTGTACGCCCGCGCCCGGGCCGGGCTGCTCACCGGGATGACCGGCATCGACGACCCGTACGAGGAGCCGGCCGACGCCGATCTGGTGCTGGACACCACGGATCTCACCGTCGACGAAGCGGTGCAGCGGGTGCTGCACCAGCTGACCGAGACCGGTTGGGTGGAGCCCCGCCTGCCCACGCTCTGATATCCGGGCACCCGCTGCTCGCGATGTTCGACCCCGAGCACTAGTGTTTGTTTCTGTTAGAAGGTGTGCGCTCATGTGAGGCGGGAGGGGTCGGGTGCTCGCGCAGCAGCGCCACGCGGCGATCCTCGACCGGGTCCGCGTGACCGGCGGGGTACGCGTCGGCGACCTGGCCGCCGAGTTCGGTGTCTCGGAGATGACCATCCGCCGCGACCTCGATCTGCTGCACGAGCGTGGCCTGGTCGCCAAAGTGCACGGCGGCGCGACCGTCGCCGGTGCCACCGACGAGCCGGGTTTCCGGGCGAAGTCGGTGCGCCAACAGGCCGAGAAGGCAGCGATCGCGGCGCACGCCGCGCGGCTGGTCCGGCCCGGGGCGGCGATCGCGCTCTCCGCCGGGACCACCACCGCCGAGCTGGCCCGGCAACTGGTCGACGTGCCGGCCCTGACCGTGGTGACCAACTCGCTGCCGGTGGCCGACATCCTGCACGAGCGGGGCCGCGCCGACCAGACGGTGGTGCTGACCGGCGGGGTACGCACCCGCTCCGCCGCCCTGGTCGGGCCGGTGGCCGTCGGCGCCGTCCGCACCCTGCACCTGGACCTGCTCTTCCTCGGCGTGCACGGGATCACCGAACGGACCGGTTTCACCACGCCGAACCTGACCGAGGCCGAGACGAACCGGGCGCTGGTCACGGCGGCGGACCGGCTGGTGGTGTTGGCCGACCACACCAAGTGGGGCACGGTCGGGATCTCGGCCATCACCGACCTGAGCACGGCCGACGTGCTGATCACCGACGACCGGTTGACACCGCAGGCGCGACAACTGCTCACCGACCGGGTCGGCGAGCTGATCGTCGTACCGGTGACCCGAGACGGGACATGACGATGAAGCGTACGGCGATCACCCTGGCCGACGGCCGCGAACTGATCTACTTCGACGAGCGCGACGACGCCGTCCGGGACCAGCCGGACCGACGCCGGTTGCCGTCTCCCCCGCCCGCCTCCCAACTGCGCTACGACCCGCTCACCGACGAGTGGGTGGCGTTGGCGGTGCATCGGCAGACCAGGACCTTCCTACCGCCGGCCGACCAGTGCCCGCTCTGTCCCTCGACGGAGGACCGGTTCAGCGAGATCCCGGCCCCGGAATACGCGGTCGCGGTCTTCGAGAACCGGTTCCCGGCGCTGAGCGAGCGGGTGGTCGCGGAGCCGGCGGCGATCACCCCGTTCACCCCGGCCCGACCGGGGCAGGGACGCTGCGAGGTGGTCTGCTTCACCGACGATCACGACGCCTCCTTCGCCGCGCTGCCACCGAGCCGGGTACGTACCGTGTTGGACGCGCTGGCCGACCGGACCACGGTGCTCAGCGGGCTGCCCGGTGTCGAGCAGGTGTTCTGCTTCGAGAACCGGGGCGTGGAGATCGGGGTGACGCTGCACCACCCGCACGGGCAGATCTACGCGTACCCGTTCGTCACGCCGCGCACCCGGTCGCTGCTGGGCGCGGCCCGTCGGCACGCCGAGCGCACCGGCGGCAACCTCTACGCCGACGTGCTCGCCGCCGAGCGGGCCAGCGGCGAGCGGGTGGTGGCGACCAACCAACACTGGACGGCGTACGTCCCGGCGGCGGCCCGGTGGCCGTTCGAGGTGCACGTCGCGCCGCATCGGGTGGTACCCGACATCCCGGCGTTGACCGACCCGGAACGCGACGCCTTCGGACCGCTCTACCTGGACCTGCTGCGCCGCTTCGACAGGTTGTTCGACTCGCCCATGCCCTACATCGCCGCCTGGCACCAGGCACCGGTACGCGTCGATCGCGAGCTGGGGTTCCTGCACCTGCAACTGTTCAGCGTCCGGCGGGCGGCGGACAAGCTGAAATACCTGGCCGGCTCGGAGTCGGCGATGGGGGTCTTCATCAACGACATCGCGCCGGAGCGGGCCGCCGAGCTGTTGCGCACGGCGTGACGCGGAGCCGCGCAAGCCGACCCCGGACAGCAGGGCGCGGGGGGCCCGGGACAGGGCCCCCCGCGGGGAAGGGACGGCTGGCTGTACTCGACAGCCGGGAAGGCTGGCTGCTGGGCACGCGCGCCGCGCGGTGGCGACGGTCAACCTTCCAGGACGGGACTGGCATCTCGTCCACCCAGGTCAACGAGGCGCGCCGGGCGAAGTGACGCCACCTGGCGCGTCCCGGCACGACACGCCGCTGGTTCGCGTACCGGAGACACCGAGCCCGCCGGCACTCGGCCGGCGGGCTCGGAGACCACGGCGCATCACACGCGGGCGACGGCTGGGCGGGTGGCCGTGAGGTGCCCGCCCGTGCCGGTCCGACTCAGGCGGCGAGGCGACGCGCCAGGTTCTCGTCGAGGGTGTTCATGAACTCGTCGGTGGTCTGCCACGGAGCGTCCCGCGAGATGAGCAGCGCGAGGTCCTTGGTCATCTGGCCGCTCTCGACGGTGTCGACGATGACCTGCTCCAGGGTGTTGGCGAACTCGGTGACCGCCGGGGTGCCGTCCAGCTTGCCCCGGTGGGCCAGGCCACGGGTCCAGGCGTAGATCGAGGCGATCGGGTTGGTCGAGGTCTTCTCGCCCTTCTGCCACTGCCGGTAGTGCCGGGTGACCGTGCCGTGTGCGGCCTCGGCCTCGACGGTGCGCCCGTCGGGCGAGAGCAGGACCGAGGTCATCAGGCCGAGCGAGCCGAAGCCCTGCGCCACGGTGTCGGACTGCACGTCACCGTCGTAGTTCTTGCAGGCCCAGACGTAGCCACCCTCCCACTTGAGCGCGGCGGCGACCATGTCGTCGATGAGCCGGTGCTCGTAGGTGAGGCCGGCGGCGTCGAACTCGGCCTTGAACTCGTTCTCGAACACCTCGGCGAAGATGTCCTTGAACCGGCCGTCGTACGCCTTGAGGATGGTGTTCTTGGTCGACATGTAGACCGGGTAGTTACGGTCCAGGCCGTAGCGGAACGAGGCCCGGGCGAAGTCCCGGATCGACTCGTCGAAGTTGTACATGCCCATCGCGATGCCGCCGCCGGGGAAGTTGGCGACCTCCATCTCGACCGGCTGCGAGCCGTCGGCGGGCGTGTAGGTGATGGTCACCGTGCCCGGGCCGGGGACCACGAAGTCGGTGGCCTTGTACTGGTCGCCGTGAGCGTGCCGGCCGATGATGATCGGCTTGGTCCAGCCGGGGACGAGTCGCGGCACGTTGGACATGATGATCGGCTCGCGGAAGACGACGCCGCCGAGGATGTTGCGGATGGTGCCGTTCGGCGACCGCCACATCTTCTTCAGGCCGAACTCCTCCACCCGCGCCTCGTCCGGGGTGATGGTGGCGCACTTGACGCCGACGCCGTGCTCCTTGATGGCATTGGCGGCGTCGATGGTGACCTGGTCGTCGGTCGCGTCGCGGTGCTGGATCGAGAGGTCGTAGTAGTGCAGGTCGACGTCGAGGTAGGGCAGGATCAGCTGCTCCCGGATCTGCTTCCAGATGATCCGGGTCATCTCGTCGCCGTCGAGCTCCACGACCGGGTTGTTTACCTTGATCTTCGCCATCGGCCGGCGCTCCTCTCAGGGGACATGCTCAAGCAGTACGAGCGTACTGGATCGGCTCGGACAAGGAACGCCGCGCCCACCGGTCGGCCCGTACCGGCAGGCCGGAGGCACCGCCACGGGTGGGCCGGCGAAGCAATACCCCACCGGGGCCGACGCACACCAGCGGGAGGCGGTCAGCGGCGCGGACCGTGCCCCGGCCGGGCGCAACGCCGAGCGCCCCACGACCGCGAGTCGTGGGGCGCTCGGCAGGGAGTGGAATCACATGTTGGCGACGTCGGCCTGCTTGGCGCGGACGGCCTCGGCGGCCTCCTTGAGCGCGGCCAGCTCGTCGGCGTCGAGGTCGGTCTCCACCACGCGCTTGACGCCCTGGGCGCCGATCTCGGCCTCCACGCCGAGGTAGACCCCGGAGATGCCGTACTCGCCGTCGACCCAGGCGCAGACCGGCATGACCTCGCCGGAATCCTCCGCGACGGCCTTCGCCATCCGGGCCGCCGCCGCCGACGGGGCGTAGTACGCCGACCCCGTCTTCAGCAGCGCCACCACCTCGGCGCCACCGTTGCGGGTACGCACGACCAGGTCCTCGATCTGCTCGGCCGGCATGACCTCGCGCAGCGGCTTGCCGTCGACCGTGCTCTTGGACGGCACCGGAACCATGGTGTCGCCGTGCGAGCCGAGGGTCAGGGTGCGTACCGACTTCACCGGTACGTCCAGCGCCTCCGCCACGAAGTTGGTGAACCGGGCGGTGTCCAGCATGCCGGCCTGGCCGAGCACCCGGTTACGCGGGAACTGGGTCGCGATCTGGGCCAGCGCGGTCATCTCGTCGAGCGGGTTGGAGACCACGATGACGACGGCGTTCGGGGCGTACTTGGCCACGTTCTCGGCGACCTGACGCACGATCTTGGCGTTGGTCTCCAGCAGGTCCATCCGGCTCATCCCGGGCTTGCGCGGCAGACCGGCGGTGATGACCACCACGTCCGAGCCCTCGATGCTCTCGTAGCCCTCACCGTTCGGACCGGTCGTGACGCCGACGACCTTGGTCTCGAAGCCCTCCACAGCACGCGACTGGTTGAGGTCGAGGGCGATGCCTGCGGGCTTGCCCTCGATGATGTCGGTGATCACGACGGTGTCGAAGACGTCGTACTCGGCCAGGCGCTGCGCGGTGGTGGAGCCGTAGAAGCCGGCCCCGACGACAGTGACCTTCTTACCCATGGTCGTCCCACTCCCTGATACCAGTCGGTTTTCCGGACCGTATCAGCCATCCTGGCACCGAGCGGGCCAGGGGCGGACGGTTATGAGCACTCCGGGGTTTTCGTACCCGGGACGGAGGATGCTCTTGACCGGGTTCGGCGGTACGCGCGTGACCGGCCCGTGGCGCGCTCAGCCGCGTTCGGCCCGCTCCACCACGTTGGTGAGCAGCATGGCGCGGGTCATCGGCCCGACCCCGCCCGGCATCGGCACCAGCTTGCCGGCCACCTCGGCGACCTGCGGATCCACGTCGCCGGTGTAGCGGCCCTTGCCGTCCGGGCCGATCACCCGGGTGATGCCCACGTCGACCACGACGGCACCGGGCTCGACCATGTCCGTGGTGAGCAGGCCGGGCACTCCGGCCGCCACGATGACGATGTCCGCGGCCCGGGTGTGCGCGGCCAGGTCGAGGGTGCCGGTGTGGCAGAGGGTGACGGTGGCGTTCTCGCTGCGCCGCGTCAGCAGGAGCCCCAGCGGTCGGCCTACCGTGTTGCCCCGGCCCACCACCACCACGTTGGCGCCCCGCAGCGGCACGTCGTGCCGGCGGAGCAGCTCCACGATGCCGCGCGGGGTGCACGGCAGGGGCCCGTCGTAGCCGAGCACCAGCCGACCCAGGTTGACCGGGTGCAGGCCGTCGGCGTCCTTGTCCGGGTCGATCAGTTCCAGCACCCGCTGGGTGTCCAGGTGCGCCGGCAACGGCAGTTGGACGATGTAGCCGTGGCAGGCCGGGTCCGCGTTCAGCTCGGCGAGGACCCGGTCGACCTGCTCCTGGCTGGCGTCGGCCGGCAACTCCCGGCGGATCGAGGCGATGCCGACCTCGGCGCAGTCCCGGTGCTTGCCGTTGACGTACGCCTGGGAGCCGGGATCGGACCCGACCAGCACCGTGCCGAGCCCCGGCACGGTGCCCCGTTCCGCCAGCGCCTTGACCCGCGCCCGCAGCTCGTCCTTGATCTCGGCCGCGGTCGCCTTGCCATCCAGAAGCGTCGCCGTCACGAGCAGATCGTCTCACGCCCGTCGCCGTCGGCTCCCCCGACCTCGCCAGCCTCGGTCATCCCAGCCGGTCAGATTACTTTGCGTGAGGTGTTCTTTGTCACTTAGCGTGACGATTTGTGGAGTGCCGCACAGTGACACCGGACAGCCAGGCACGAACGATCGCATTACGGCGATCACGACAGCCTGGTGACCAGGCGACCGGAGTTCGCCGCCGACACCCAAAGTCGCTAACATCTCCGCACGTCATAGTGGTGTTACGGCCGCTTCTCGTAGCACGCGCACACCAGCCCGACAAGGCGGGGGTGGCGTTCTGTTACCCCTTCGCAACCGCTACGTTGCCGAGTCGCGGCACACGACCTACCGTTGCCGATCGTTGCGCAGCGTCACCCAATGCCGGGCCCGACTGCGCAGCGTAATGGAGATGAGGAGGCTAGATGCGTGTTCGTAGGCTCGCTGCCTGGACCGCCCTCCCGCTCGCGGTGACCCTGGGCCTGGTGGCCTGCGGCTCGGGCGGCGACGGTGGATCCGGCGAGAGCGACCCCAACGCGGCCGTGCGGATCGAGATCGCCGAGCCGCAGCACCTGGTGCCGACCAACACCAACGAGACGAGCGGCTCCCAGGTGCTCGCCGCCCTGTTCAGCCCGCTGGTGGACTACGACGAGGCCCACAAGCCGTACGAGGTGGCGGCCGAGTCGATCACGTCCGAGGACAACACCACCTGGACGATCAAGCTCAAGGACGGCTACACCTTCCACAACGGCGAGGCGGTCACCGCCGAGAACTACATCGACGCGTGGAACTACGGCGCGTACGCGCCGAACGGCCAGAACTCCAGCTACTTCTTCGAGAAGATCGCCGGCTACGACGACCTCCAGGGCGACAGCCCGAAGGCCAAGACGCTCAGCGGGCTGAAGAAGGTCGACGACCTGACCTTCACCGTCACGCTGTCGCAGCCGTACAGCGAGTTCAAGGCGATGCTCGGCTACACCGCCTTCTACCCGCTGCCCAAGGCCGCCTTCTCCGCACCCGGCGAGCTGGCCGAGGGCTACGAGCAGGCGCCGATCGGCCAGGGCCCGTTCAAGATGAAGGGCACCTGGCAGCACGACGCCAAGGTCGAGGTCGAGCGGTACGACGCCTTCCCCGGCGAGCAGCCGAAGGTGGCCGGCGTCGAGTTCCGGATCTACCAGCAGCTGACCGCCGCGTACGCGGACGTGCTGTCGGACAACCTCGACGTGATCAAGACCATTCCGACGGAGAACCTCTCCACCGCCGGCACCGACCTGGGCGACCGGTTCCAGCAGAGCCCGGCGTCGTCGCTGCACTTCCTGGCGTTCCCCACCTTCCAGGAGGAGTTCAGCAACCCGGACGTGCGTAAGGCCATCTCGATGGCGATCGACCGCGAGGAGATCACTCGGTCGATCTTCAAGGACTCGCAGCAGCCGGCCCGCTCGTTCGTCTCCCCTGCCGTCGCCGGCTACCGGGAGAACACCGTCGGCGCCTCGGGCGAGTTCGACCCGGCCAAGGCCAAGACGCTCTACCAGGCCGCAGGCGGCCCGTCGAAGATCACCCTGTCCTACAACGGCGACGGTGGCCACAAGGACTGGATCGACGCCACCTGCAACCAGCTCAAGGCCAACCTGGGCGTGGACTGCGTCGGCACCGCCGAGCCCAAGTTCGCCGACCTGCTGACGAAGGTCAAGGCCAAGCAGCCGGTGGGTCTGTTCCGGATGGGCTGGGTCATGGACTACCCGTCCATGGAGAACTACCTGGGCCCGCTGTACAGCACCAACGGCTCGTCGAACTACTACGGCTACAGCAACCCGGACTTCGACCGCCTGCTCGCCGAGGGCGCCAGCGCCCCCGACGAGGAAGCCGCGATCAAGAAGTACCAGGAGGCCGAGGACATGCTGGCCGAGGACCTGCCGGTCGTGCCGCTGCGGTTCGGCCAGAACAACTTCGGTCACTCGACCAAGGTCAAGAACGTCGAGATGGACCTCTTCGACCGGATCGACCTGATCAAGATCGAAGCCATCAAGTAACAACTCACGCGAGCGGGTCGGGTCAAGGTGACCCGACCCGCCACGCGGTTCGCACCTTTTCAGAGAGACTGCCGGTATGTTCCGCTTCATCGTGCGGCGTCTGCTCCAGATGGTCCTGGCGTTCTTCGGGACCACGCTGATCGTCTACGCACTGATGTTCGCCGGGCAGGGTGACCCGATCCAGGCCCTCGCCGGTGAACGCCCGGTCACCGCCGCACAGCGGGCCTACCTCACGGAGAAGTACCACCTCGACGCCACCGGGGTCGGTGGCTTCTTCTACCGGTACTTCGACTACATCTCGAACCTGCTCCGCGGCGACCTGGGCGAGTCGCTCACCGGGCGGTCGATCGGCGACATCCTCGCCGCCGCCTGGCCCGTCACCATCAAGCTGGCCCTGATCGCCATCGCGGTCGCGGTCGTCTTCGGCGTCACCGCGGGCGTGCTCGCCGGCATCCGGCGGGCCAGCATCTTCGACAACGCCACCCTGCTGCTCACCCTGCTGGTGCTCGGTATCCCCACCATCGTGCTCGCCCCGCTCGCGCAGTACTTCCTGGGCGTCAAGTGGCAACTCTTCCCACCCACCGCCGGTGCCGACCCGGACTTCTTCGCACTGCTGCTACCGGGCATCGTGCTCGGGTCGCTCTCGCTAGCCACCGCACTGCGGCTGACCCGTACCTCGGTGGCCGAGAACCTGCGCGCCGACTACGTACGCACCGCGCGGTCGAAGGGCCTGCCGAATCGGCGAGTGGTCAGCGTGCACGTGCTGCGCAACTCGCTCATCCCGGTGATCACGTTCCTCGGGGTCGAGGTGGGCAACCTGATGAGCGGCGCGATCATCACCGAAGGGGTGTTCAACATCCCCGGCGTCGGCTTCAACCTCTTCCGGGGCATCCGCACCGAGGACGGCCCACTGGTGGTGGGCATCGTCAGCGTGCTCGTCGTGGTCTACCTGGTCTCCAACCTGGTGGTGGACATCCTGTACGCCGTGCTGGACCCGAGGATCCGCTATGAGTGAGCGCAGCGAGGTGCGGTCATGAGTGACTTCGAGACGGTGGCGGCGTCGGAGAACCAGGCCGCCCGGCGCGGCCCCGCCGGGGAACCGGGTGCGCCGAACCAGGTGGGTCGGCCCGGCAAGCCGCGCAGTCTGGCCGGCGACGCCTGGCGCGACCTGCGCCGCAAGCCGATCTTCTGGATCAGCCTGGTCCTGGTGCTCCTGGTCACCGCGATGGCCGCCGTGCCGGGCCTGTTCACCAGCAACGACCCCAGCGACTGCGTACTGTCCCGACAACACGCCGCGCCCTCCGGCGGTGCCATCTTCGGCTACGACTTCCAGGGCTGCGACACGTACGCCCGAGCGGTCTACGGCGCTCGCGCGTCGCTGCTGGTCGGCGCGCTCTCGGCCCTGTTCACCGGCCTGATCGCGCTGCTCGTGGGAATGCTCGCCGGATTCTTCGGCGGCTGGGTCGACGCGGTGCTCTCCCGGGTGATCGACATCGTCCTCGGCATCCCCCTGCTGCTGGCCGCGATCGTCCTGCTCAAGCGGGTCGGCAGCGACAGCTCCACGGTCCGCGTCGCCGCGGTCATCTTCGTGCTGGCGGTGCTCGGCTGGACCACCGCCGCCCGGGTGGTCCGCTCCTCGGTGATCACCGCCCGGGAGCAGGACTACGTGGCCGCGGCGCGGATGCTCGGGGCCGGTAACGGCCGCATCATGTGGCGGCACATCCTGCCGAACGCGCTCGCCCCGGCCATCGTGGTGCTGACCATCGCGCTCGGCTCGTTCATCGCCGCCGAGGCGACGCTGTCGTTCCTCGGCATCGGGCTGCGGGAGCCGACCATCTCCTGGGGCATCGAAATCAACAACGGTCGGGTGCACATGCGGGAGTCGGCGACCCCACTGGTGGTCCCGTCGACCTTCCTGGCCCTGACCGTACTGGCCTTCATCATGCTCGGCGACGCGATCCGCGACGCCTTCGACCCGAAGCTCAGGTGAGGCGGTCGTGCGAGCGCGAGGAGTGAGCGCAGCGAGCCCCGCCGCCGCGAGCGAAAGGCAGGCACCGTGAGTCAGAACGCCGTCCGGCCGACGCCGGCCTCGCCCACCCCACCCGGCGGACACCTGCTGGAGGTACGCGACCTGCACGTCGAGTTCCGCACCGGCGAGGGTGTGGCCAAGGTGATCAACGGGGTCAGCTATCACCTGGACCCGGGTGAGACGCTGGCCGTGCTGGGCGAGTCCGGGTCCGGCAAGTCGGTCACCGCCCAGGCCATCGTGGGCATCCTGGACACCCCGCCGGCACACGTCAGCTCCGGCGAGATCCGCTACCAGGGCCAGGACCTGTTGCGTCTACCGGAGGCGCAACGCCGGCAGATCCGGGGCAGGGAGATCGCGATGATCTTCCAGGACGCCCTCTCCGCGTTGAATCCGGTCTTCCCGGTCGGCTGGCAGATCGGTGAGACGCTGCGCCAGCGCCTCGGCATGTCCCGCGCGGACGCCCGTCGTCGCTCGGTGGAGCTGATGGACCTGGTGCAGATCCCGGCGGCGGCCAAGCGGCTCGGCGACTACCCGCACCAGTTCTCCGGCGGTATGCGGCAGCGGGTGATGATCGCGATGGCCCTGGCGATGGAGCCGAAGGTGCTCATCGCCGACGAGCCCACCACCGCGCTGGACGTCACCGTGCAGGCACAGATCATGGACCTCCTCGCCGACCTGCGGCGGGACCTGGACATGGCGATGATCCTGATCACCCACGACCTCGGCGTGGTCGCCGACGTCGCGGACCGGATCGCGGTCATGTACGCGGGCCGGATCGTCGAGCACGCCGACGTCCGGTCGCTGTACCGGGCGCCGGCCCACCCGTACACCAAGGGGTTGCTGGAATCGATTCCGCGCCTGGACCAGCGGGGCGGGAAGCTGTCCACCATCCGAGGGCTCCCACCCAACCTGATGCGCATCCCCAGCGGCTGCCCCTTCCACCCCCGGTGCCCGTACGTGCAGCAGGTCTGCGTGGATGTCGTGCCGCACGACCTGGTCCTCGGCGACGGCCGGACCAGCGCGTGCCATTTCGCCCAGGAGGTACGTGATGACCGCGCCGGCTAGCCCCACCACGGTGCGCGGCGAGACCCTCCTCGACGTCAACCACGTGGTCAAGCACTTTCCGATCACGCAGGGTGTGCTGTTCAAGAAGAAGGTCGGTGCGGTCAAGGCCGTCGACGGGGTGAGCTTCCAGCTCCGCCGGGGCGAGACGCTGGGCATCGTCGGCGAGTCGGGTTGCGGCAAGTCCACCCTGGCCCGGCTGCTGATGCGGCTGGAGCAGCCCACCGCCGGCCGCGCCAGGCTGGCCGGCCGGGACCTGTTCGCCGCCTCCGGCGGCGAGCTGCGCCGCATCCGGCGCAACATGCAGATGGTCATGCAGGACCCGTACACCTCGCTGAACCCACGGATGACCGTCGGCGACATCATCGGCGAACCGTTCGACATCCATCCGGAGGCGGCCCCGAAGGGCAGCCGCCAGCGCCGCGTGCAGGAACTGCTCGACGTGGTCGGGTTGAACCCGGAGCACATCAACCGCTATCCGCACCAGTTCTCCGGCGGCCAGCGGCAGCGCATCGGCATCGCCCGGGCGTTGGCGCTGCGGCCCGAGGTGATCGTCTGCGACGAGCCGGTCTCCGCGCTGGACGTCTCCATCCAGGCGCAGGTGATCAACCTGCTGGAGGAGCTGCAGGACGAACTGGGCCTGTCCTACATCTTCATCGCGCACGACCTGTCGGTGGTGCGGCACATCTCCGACCGGATCGCGGTGATGTACCTGGGCCGGATCGTGGAGATCGGCACCGAGGAGGAGATCTACGAGCGGGCCACCCACCCGTACACCCAGGCGCTGCTCTCCGCGGCGCCGGTGCCGGACCCGGATGCCCGGGAGCACCGCAGCATCATCCGGCTGCGCGGTGACGTGCCCAGCCCGGCCGACCCGCCCAGCGGCTGCCACTTCCGGACCCGCTGTTGGAAGGCTCAGGAGATCTGCGCCGTCCAGGACCCGCAGACGGTGCTGCGCGCCGCCGACCCCCACCCGTCTGCCTGCCACTTCGCCGAGCTACGCCCGGGGCCGTGAGGGCGACCTCGCTCCGTAGTGGACACCGCTGTGTCGATCCTTTGTGGAAGACGCAACCGATGACCGATGTCGTGACCCTCCGCAGTCACTATGGTCAGTGCCGTGACGCAGCTGGCGCTTCGGCGAACGACGGACCCCACCACCGGGGTCGCCGCGAGGAACAGCCGGATCATGGGGCGGTTCGTGCAGGCCACCGTCGTGGTCGTCGCCCTCGGCACCGTCTGGTGCGTCGCGAACTTCACCGTCGGCGCCGGCACCGAGGCGCTCGCGTACGTCTTCGTTCCCGGCGGCTCGGTCCTCGCCGCCGGGTCCGTCGTACACCTGCTCCGCTGCGCCGAACTCGACCCGGTCAGCCGCCGCTTCTGGCGCGCGCTCCTCGTGGCGGCGGTCTTCATCACGATCGGGTACGCCTGGCTGGCGCTGGACATGCTGACGCACGCCGCCGAGGCCCGCACCCGAAGCATGCCGTTACCGGCGGCGGCCTCCGTCGCGATCGGATTCGTCATCGCCATCTGGGCGGTCGGCCGGGTGCCCGTCGTCGAGGCCGGCGGTGTCGAGCGGTGGCGCATCCTGCTCGATCGCATGATCGCGTTCCTCGGTTGCACGGCCTTGCTCTGCTACATCGGGCTGGCCCCGATGCTGTCCGCCGACGAGCCGTGGAGCACGCAGGCGATGGCGCTGGTCGGGCTCGCGTTCCTGGTCGCGGTCGGCGCCGCCACCAAGGTGTCCTTCGTCACCGGTGGCCCGGTGGACCGCGTCGCCCTGCGATTCGTCGCGGCGAGCGGTGGCGTCACCGCCGGGATCGTCGCCGTGCTCGCGGTCCGGTACGGGTACGTCGCGGGCATCCCCGCCCAGGCGATCGTGATGCCGCTGACCCCGGTGTTCTTCACCCTCGGCGTCGCGGCGCAGTGGCGGGCCGAACTCGGCGTCCGGCGCGATCAGTCCCGCAACGGGATGCTCCTGCCGTACCTGGCCGTGGTGGCGGTCGACGTGCCACTGCTCGCGCTCGCCTTCGGCGCCCCGCTGACCTGGCCGGTCCGGGTGGTCCTGGTCACCGCCGTGGTGGTGACCGCGCTGGTCAGCGCCCGACAGTTCATCGCGTACCGGGAGAACGCCCGGCTGCTGCACAACACCCGCGTCCAGGAGGAGCGCCTCCAGTACGAGGTCAGCCACGACGGCCTCACCGGGCTGGCGAACCGGGTGCTCTTCCGGGACCGGCTCGCCGCCGCGCTCGCCGCGACCACACCCGCGTCGGTGCTCCTGGTCGACCTGGACGATTTCAAGACCGTCAACGACCTGCTCGGGCACGGCGTCGGCGACCGGCTGCTCGTCTCCGTCGCCGAGCTGCTGCGCGCCGAGGTCGGCGACGACGGTCTGCCGGTACGGGTCGCCGGTGACGAGTTCGCCGTCCTGCTCACCGGCGCGGACGCCGACCCCGAGGAGCTGGCCGGTCGGCTGCTCACCGCGCTCGACCAGCCGATCAGCCAGCACCGCCTGCTGGTGCAGGCCAGCATCGGCATCGCCGACGCCACGCCGGGAGCCACCGTCGACTCGGTGCTGCGGGACGCCGACATCGCCATGTACACGGCGAAGCAGCGGGGAAAGGCGAGCTTCGTCCGCTACGTGGACGGCATGGGCGAGCCGGTGCTGCGGCACATGCAGCTCGGCGGCGAGCTGCGCCGGGCCCTGGACCACAACGAGCTGCGGGTCGTCTACCAACCGATCCTGCGGCTCGACGACTACCGGTTGGTCGGGGTCGAGGCGCTGGTCCGCTGGCACCACCCGAGCCGTGGCGTGGTCAGCCCGGCCGAGTTCATCCCGGCCGCCGAGCGAACCGGCCTGATCGTGCCGCTGGGCCGCTTCGTGCTGCGCGAGACGTGCCGCCAGGCGGTGGCGTGGTCACTGGAGTTCGGGCCGGACGCGCTTCAGGAGGCGGGGCTGAACGTCTCCGCGCGGCAACTGCACGACCCCGACTTCGTCTCCGACGTGGCGGCTGCGCTCGCCGACAGCGGGCTGCCCTGCGAACAGCTGGTGCTGGAGGTGACCGAGTCGGCGGTACTGCGCGGTCAGCAGGTCTCCCGGACCCTCTTCGAACTCGACCGGATGGGGATCCGCCTCTCGCTGGACGATTTCGGCACCGGCGAGTCGTCACTGAGCCTGCTGCGGGCCTTCCCCGCCGCGATCGTGAAGCTCGACAAGTCCTTCGTCGACGGGATCGAGATCGACGACGGCCAGCCGTCGGCGGTCGACGCCCGACAGGCGGTGGCCCGGGCGGTGATCCAGCTCGCCCACGCGCTCGGGTTGGAGACCGTCGCCGAGGGGGTCGAGAGCGCCGAGCAGGTCGCCGTACTCCGCGAACTCGGCTACACCCGGGGGCAGGGCTACTACCTGGGCCGACCGATGACCGCCGACGGCATCTCCGGCCTGCTGGCGCGACAGCGGACCGTGGCGACCCTCCAACCGCCCGCCTGACCGGGTGGCCGGCGGCGACGACGGGCGTCGCCGCCAGCCGTGCCTAGTGGAAGAAGTGGCGGGTGCCGGTGAAGTACATCGTGACGTCCGCCCGCTTGCAGGCGTCGATCACCTCTTCGTCGCGGATCGAGCCACCGGGCTGCACGATCGCCCGGATGCCGGCGTCGATGAGGATCTGCGGCCCGTCGGCGAACGGGAAGAACGCGTCCGAGGCGGCCACCGCGCCACGTGCCCGGTCGGCACCGGCCCGGCTGACCGCGAGACGGGCCGAGTCCACCCGGTTGACCTGACCCATGCCGACGCCGACCGTCGCACCGTCACGGGCCAGCAGGATGGCGTTGCTCTTCACCGCGCGTACCGCCCGCCAGGCGAAGGCCAGGTCGGCCAGGGTGGCCTCGTCGGCCGCCTCGCCGGTGGCCAGCCGCCAGGTGGCCGGGTCGTCGCCCTCGGCGTCGATCGCGTCGCGTTGCTGCACCAGGACGCCGCCGGTGACCTGTCGCCACTCGGCCGGACGCGGTCGGAACTCCGGCGCGCGCAGCAGCCGGATGTTCTTCTTGGCCTGGAGCGCCTCGGCCGCGCCCGGCTCGTAGCCGGGCGCCACCACGACCTCGGTGAAGATCTCGGCGATCTGCCCGGCCAGCTCGACCGAGACCGGCCGGTTGACGGCGATGACCCCGCCGAAAGCGGAGACCGGGTCGCAGGCGTGCGCCTTGCGGTGCGCCTGCGCCACGTCCGCGCCGACCGCGATGCCGCACGGGTTGGCGTGCTTGATGATGGCCACCGCAGGCTGGTCGGCGAAGTCGTTCGCGGCCCGCCAGGCGGCGTCCGCGTCGACGTAGTTGTTGTAGGACATCTCCTTGCCGTGCAGCTGCTCGGCCTGGGCCAGCCCGACCGGCCCGGCCGGGTCGGTGTAGAGCGCGGCGGCCTGGTGCGGGTTCTCGCCATAGCGCAGCACCGACTGCCGCCGCAACGCCGACCCGGCGAAGTGCGGCCAGCCGTCGGCGGACGGGGCGACCGTCTCGGCGAACCACTCGGCGACCGCCACGTCGTACTCGGCGATGGCGGCGAAGGCGCGGGCGGCCAGCGTCCGACGCTGCGCCAGCGTGAAGCCACCGCCGTCGAGGGCGGCCAGCAGCATCGGGTACGCGTCGGGGTCGGTCACCACGGCCACCGAGGCGTGGTTCTTGGCAGCCGCCCGGACCATCGCCGGACCACCGATGTCGATCTGCTCGACGCACTCGTCCTGACCGGCACCGGAGGCGACCGTGTCCTGGAAGGGGTACAGGTTGGACACCAGCAGGTCGATGCCGCCGATGCCGTGCTCGTCGAGCTGTGCGGTGTGCGTGTCCTTGCGCAGGTCGGCGAGGAGCCCGCCGTGGATGGCCGGGTGCAGGGTCTTCACCCGCCCGTCGAGGATCTCCGGGAAACCGGTCACCTGCTCCACCGGGGTCACCGGCACCCCGGCCGAGGCGATCGTCGACGCGGTGCTGCCGGTGGAGACGATCTCCACACCGGCGGCGTGCAGCGCCTTGGCCAGATCGGCCAGGCCGGTCTTGTCGTAGACGCTTACCAGTGCCCGCCGGATCGGGCGGCGCCCGTCCTCGATGGGGTTCACTCCGACCCTGACCTTTCTTCCGGTGATCGTCCAACCTTCGCGGACCAGCCGGCCCACCTGCTCGACGAGCTGGCGCCGTTCCGCTTCCTTGATGCGTTCGGTCAGCGTGTCGACGTCGTCGTCCTCGCGCACCGGCACCGCCGCCTGCGCGACGATCGGGCCGGTGTCCATCCCGGCGTCGACGAAGAAGAGGGTCGCCCCGGTCACCTTGACCCCGTAGGCGAGGGCGTCACGCGGACCGTGGATGCCGGGGAAGGCCGGCAGCAGGGTGTTGTGCGTGTTGAGGTAGCGGTCGCCGAAGGCGGCGAGGAAACGCGGACCGACCAACTTCAGGAAACCGGCCGAGATCACCAGATCGGGTCGGTGCTCGGCGACCCGGGCGGTGAGCGCGGCGTCCCACTCCTCGCGGTCCGGGTAGTCCCTGACCCGCTCGACGAAGGTCGGTATCCCGGCGGCCACGGCACGGTCCAGGCCCGCGATCCCGTCGCGGTCCGCCCCGACCGCCACCACCTGTGCCCCGTACGCCGGGTCGGCGGTCGCGTCCAGCAGTGCCTGGAGGTTGCTTCCGGAGCCGGAGACAAGGACGACGATACGGGCGGCCTGGGTCACCGGCACACCTTATCCGGCCGCCGACCGGGGCCCATCCGCTGGGCGACACGGGATCGCACGGCAGCCGGGCTGGTCCGGACCGGGTACGCTGCCGGTCGCTTAGGACCGGCGCATGCCCGGCCCGCCGCCCGTCAGCGAACAACCGTGAGGAGCAGTCGTCATGCAGCCCCAACCCGTCAACGGATACTGAGCAGCGGATGCAGCCCGGTCAGCCCGCTCAGGACCCGTACGGCCAGCAGCCCAACGGGGACCCCACCGCACCGCCGCCGGCCAACCCGTACGCTCCGCCGCCGGCCAACCCGTACGCCGCGCCGGCCAACCCGTACGGCCAGCAGCCGCCCGCCGACCCCTACGGTCAGCAGCAGCCCCCCGCCGACCCGTACGGTCAGCAGCCCTCGGGACAGCCGGAGGCCCAGCCGCCGGCCTCACCCGCGCCCTACGACCCGTACGCGCCACCGGCCGGCCAGCCCTCGGGCACCGGTCAGCCCCCGGCGTACGGACAGCCGGCATACGGACAGCCGGCGTACGGACAGCCCTACACCGACCCGAACGCCCCCCAGCCGTACGGCGGCACGCCGATGTACCCGAACGCGGGCTTCGCCGGCCCGCAGGGGCAGCAGAACACCCTCGGCCTGGTGGCGATGATCCTCGGTATCGCCTCGATTCCGCTGGCCTGCTGCTACCTCGGCATTCCGCTGGGCCTGACCGCCCTCATCACCGGCTGGCTCGGTAAGCAGAAGGCCGACCAGGGGCTGGCCGGCAACTCCGGCCAGGCGCTCGCCGGTCTGATCTGCGGCGCGGTGGGTCTACTGCTGGGCGTGGTTCAGCTCGTGTTGGTGGCGCTGAACGTCAGTGGTTCGCTAACCCCCTGACCAGCGCCCGCCCGCTCCCAGGGGCGTCCCGGAGTATCCGGGACGCCCCTGGCGCGTCAGGTGCCGCCCTTCGTGGAACTGCCCGACCGGGCCTGCGCGGTGACGTCGAGTCGAGGCTGGTTCTCACCCGGCCACAGGCGAGGGCGGCCTGCCGGGGCGGCCTGCCGCAGCTGCGGGCCGCGCGGGACCGGTTGGCCGACCGGGTGCCGATCAGGCCGCGAGTCGGGCGAGCCACTGGGTGGCGGCGGCGCCGAGCAGCGCCCCACCACCGGTGACCAGCAGCGCCGCGAGCGCCACCTGCCAACCGACCGGACCGACCTCGGCCAGCCGGCCGCCGCCGAGCGGCCCACCGGACGCCGTCGCCGCCGCGCCCAGCAGGAGGCCGGCCACCGGTCCGGCGAGCGCCGCCGAGACGAGCAGCCGCCGCCACGACAGTCGGGCCCGCTCGGCCATGGCCAGTCGCAGCAACCGGCGCGCGAGCAGGCAGCCGATGGCCATCCCGACGAGGACGGGCAGGGCGAGGACCGCGACCGCGCCGAGCCCGTCGACCGGCCCGTCGGGCAGACCGGCGAACAACGGCAGGGCCGGCAGCGCGCCGACCGACACCTCGCTGGTGCGTACCGCCGTGTCGGTGCCGACCGCGAAGCCGGGGCCGAGCAGGTAGCTGGCCGACCACACACTGACGTTCGGCGCGTACGCGAGGCTGACCAGGGTGATACCGGCCTGCCCGGCGACACCGGTGCGGTAGGCGCCGATCAGGTCGGCCGCGTCGCCACCACCGGTCGCCACCGCCAACCCGGCCGCTGCGGCCCCTGCGGCGAGCAGCACCAGGGCGGCGACGGCACCGGCCCGCACCCCCTCGCGCAGCGGTATCGGTGCCTGGTCGGCGAAGACCTCCGCCACCCCTGTCGTACGGGCAGCGCCCACCCCGGCCGCGAGCATGCCGACGGCCACCAGCGTCAGCCCGGCGCGTACCGGCGACACGCTCGGCCCACCGGCTCCGACCAGCAGCGCGGCGAGCACCCCCAGCAGCCCGTACGCGACGCCGACGGCCGACGCGGCGGCGATCGTCCGCCCCGGTGATCGCCCGCCGCGCGCTCCGATCGCCCGGCTGACGTGTACGCCGGCCCGGGTGAGCCGCCACACCGCCAACGCGGTCACCGCGAGCGGTGCCAGGCCCAACGGGCCGGTGTCCGTGTTCAGAGGCACCCAGTGACCGAGAAGCCAACCGGCGGCTCCCGCCCGGATGGCGTCGAGCAGGGTGCCGGTGCCCTCGCTGAGCTGGAACAGCCACAACGCCAGCGCCACGGGCAGCCAGGCCGTGACGGCCGCCCCGCCGGCCGCGACCAACGCGGCCACCGCGAGCGGCGCGTGCGAGCGCCCCGGGGGCGCCGTACGCGCGGCGGGCACCCGGCGTGGCGGGCCGGCCCGGCCGGGTGGCCTGGCACCGGCTCCGCGGACGTCGGCTGCCCGGCGCGGCTGGTCAGGGGTGACAAAGGACATCGGCTCTACTCTGGCATGTCAGGCCGACGTCGGCTGCCCGACACCCGCCGGCAGCCGGCGCTGCGCCGGTGGGCCGAACCAGTTCGCCTGATCGGGCGTGGGCGGGCACCGGCTCCTCTAGCCTCGGCAACAGGGGCCGTGACCATCGTCGCGGCAGCTAGTGACCGGAAGGGGAGTTGTGAACGCTCCGTATCCACCACCCCCGCCACCGCCCGCCGGCCGGGACCGAACGACCCTCTGGGGCGTGCTCGGCATCGTGACCGGTCTGCTCTGCTGCGGCATCCTCGGCATCGTCTTCGGCTGGTTGTCGATCCGCGACGCGCGTCGGTACCGCCAGTCCCCCGTGCTGGGTTACGTGGCCATCGGTCTGGGTGTGCTGAACATCGTCATCAACCTGATCCTCCGGGCGACCGGGAACTACCCGTCCTGGAACAGCTGAGGGGCCGACCCGCAGGTCGGCCCCTCGACGCGTGGTCCGCTCAGAGCGGGTGTGCGGAGGCTCGCCCGTAGCGAGCCGAGTCCCAGGCGGCGCAGTAGGGCATGTCCCCCTCCGACACGCTCTCAGCTCGCGGACATGATCTCGCGCATCAGCTTGGCCGTCTCGGTCGGCGTCTTGCCGACCTTCACGCCGACCGCCTCCAGCGCTTCCTTCTTCGCGTCGGCGGTGCCCGCCGAGCCGGAGATGATCGCACCGGCGTGCCCCATGGTCTTGCCGGGCGGGGCGGTGAAACCGGCGATGTAGCCGACCACCGGCTTGGTGACGTTGGCCTTGATGAACTCGGCCGCCCGCTCCTCGGCGTCGCCACCGATCTCACCGATCATCACGATGGCGTCGGTGTCCGGGTCCGCCTCGAAGGCGGCCAGCGCGTCGATGTGCGTGGTGCCGATGATCGGGTCGCCGCCGATGCCGACACAGGTCGAGAAGCCGATGTCACGCAGCTCGTACATCATCTGGTAGGTCAGCGTGCCGCTCTTGCTGACCAGCCCGATGCGGCCGGTGCCGGTGATGTCCGCCGGGATGATGCCGGCGTTCGAGGCGCCCGGTGAGGCGATGCCGGGGCAGTTCGGGCCGATGATCCGGGTCCGCTCGCCCTTGGCCACGTTGTACGCCCAGAAGGCGGCGGTGTCGTGCACCGGCACCCCCTCGGTGATCACCACGGCCAGCGGGATCTCGGCGTCGACCGCCTCGATGACCGCACCCTTGGTGAACTGCGGCGGCACGAAGATGACCGTGACGTCCGCGCCGGTGTCCTTCATCGCGTCCGCGACGCTGGCGAAGACGGGCAGCTCGGTGCCGTCGAAGTCGACGGTGGTGCCCGCCTTGCGCGGGTTGACGCCGCCCACCACGTTCGTACCGGCGGCGAGCATCCGACGGGTGTGCTTGGAACCCTCGGAACCGGTCATCCCCTGCACGATGACCTTCGAGTCCTTGGTCAGCCAGATAGCCATGTGTCAGACCCCCGCAGCCGCCAGCTCGGCGGCCCGCTCGGCCGCGCCGTCCATGGTGTCGACCCGCTCGATCAGCGGGTTGTTCGCGCCGTCGAGAATCGCCCGACCGGCCTCGGCGTTGTTGCCGTCGAGGCGGACGACGAGCGGCTTGGTGACCCGCTCGCCCCGCTGCTCCAGCAGGTCCAACGCCTGCACGATGCCGTTGGCCACGGCGTCGCAGGCGGTGATGCCGCCGAAGACGTTGACGAAGACGCTCTTGACCGACGGGTCGGAGAGCACGATCTCCAGACCGTTGGCCATGACCGCGGCGCTGGCGCCGCCGCCGATGTCGAGGAAGTTGGCCGGCTTGACGTTGCCGTGCCGCTCACCGGCGTAGGCGACCACGTCGAGGGTCGACATGACCAGGCCCGCGCCGTTGCCGATGATGCCGACCTCGCCGTCGAGCTTGACGTAGTTGAGGTCCTTCTCCTTGGCGGCCTGCTCCAGCGGATCCACCGCCGCCTGGTCGACCAGCGCCTCGTGGTCGGGGTGCCGGAAGCCGGCGTTCTCGTCGAGCGAGACCTTGGCGTCCAGCAGCAGCAGCTTGCCGTCGGCGGTCTTGGCCAACGGGTTCACCTCGACCAGGGTGGCGTCCTCGGCGACGAACGCCCGCCACAGGCCGACCGCGACCTCGACGACCTGGTCGGCGACCTCGGCCGGGAAACCGGCCGCCTCGACGATCTCCCGCGCCTTCGCCTCGTCCACGCCCGTGACGGCGTCGATCGGAGCCTTGACGACCTTCTCCGGGGTCTCGGCGGCGACCTGCTCGATGTCCATGCCGCCCGCGACGCTGGCGATGCAGAGGAACGTACGGTTCGCCCGATCGAGCAGGTACGAGAAGTAGTACTCCTCGGCCACGTCCGCGGTCACCGTGATCATGACCTTGTGGACGGTGTGACCCTTGATGTCCATGCCGAGGATGTCGGTGGCGCGGGCCACCGTCTCCTCCGCGCCCTCGGCCAGCTTGACGCCGCCCGCCTTGCCTCGTCCGCCGACCTTCACCTGTGCCTTGACGACCACCCGGCCGCCGAGGCGTTCGGCGATCGCGCGGGCCTCCTCCGGGGTCGTGGCGACGCCGCCGGCGAGCACGGGAAGTCCGTGCCGCTCGAACAGGTCCCGCCCCTGGTACTCGTACAGGTCCACGATTGCGCGTCCCGTCCCGTCTCTGCGGCGCGCCGTCGCGCCGCCACCAGCGTATGGAAAGAAAACAGTGCGATGCCCGACATCAGTAGAAGTTGACGCAGGCAGTCGAACCCCCACCACCGCAACCACGCGCCGTAGCCGACCTGCCGGTCCGGCCCGCAAGGGGAGGTCGGAAAGGGTTCATTGGGCGCAGCCTAGCGATGCTGGCACTTCCGGCAACCGAGCGGGTGCGCGGTGTGCGGTAATGCACAGCCCGAGCCGACGCCGGGTCACCGGCCGTGCCCCGATCGGGGCGGTGGAGCCGGACGCCGTCACCCGTTCGAGCGATCTTGCCGGGGGCGCCACGGTTCTCGACGGCCCTGCGTAACCCCGCAGGAAGGGCGTCGTTGAGTCAGGTGTCGGAGCGCTGGAAAGCGCGAGGACGAAAGCGGCCGATGCCCTGTCGGTCGAGGGGTGGCGGCGGGGCATCGTGCATAGAGGGGCCGGACGTGTGAGGGGTGCGTCCGGCCCCTCCCCTGTCTTCGGTTGCGCGGCTTCTCAGGCCACCGGCTGCGCGACGTTCTCCCGCACCCATTCCACGATGGACGCGGTGGTCGCACCCGGGGTGAAGATCCTGGCCACGCCGAGCCGCTCCAACTCCGGCAGGTCGGCCTCCGGAATGATGCCCCCGCCGAAGACCACGATGTCACGGGCGTCGCGCTCGTCGAGCAGTTCCAGGACCCGCCGGAACAGCGTCATGTGCGCCCCGGAGAGCACCGAGAGGCCGACGGCGTCGGCGTCCTCCTGGATCGCGGTCTCCACGATCTGTTCCGGAGTCTGGTGCAGGCCGGTGTAGATGACCTCCATGCCGGCGTCGCGGAGTGCGCGCGCCACCACCTTGGCACCACGGTCGTGGCCGTCCAGGCCCGGCTTGGCGACGACGACCCGAACACGAGAGCTCATCTGGGTATCCCTTTCACCGGCTCAGCGGCCATATCCCCTGAACGAACGGTAACCCGCCTGACCGGGACCGGGGAACCGGGGCCGGACGGGCGGGCCGTGGACGCCGTCGGCGTCCACCAAACTGGCGTGGCACCCGTACTAACCCGGGCACCACTGTCACCTCACGCAGAGACACGACCGACGCGGTAGGCGTCAAGCGGGACGACTCCGCCGAACGGTCACGGTGTGCGACGAACGGAGGATAACAAGGGCACCCCACAGCACCCCCGACCCCTGACAATCTAGGACGGAAACGGACAGAAAGGCGCAACCAATTCGGCGCTCCGGCTTGTGACAGGGCTGACGGTTGGCTACCGTGTCCACGGTTGTCATCAGGTCTACGGACGGGTGACGACGCGATCAGTCGACGCACGGTCACCAGATCGGCACGGCGACTGATCCGCATCGGAACCCCGACAACGGAGGGTATGCGTGCGCCAGCGCCTGTCGTCTGAGCCCGATCGATATCGCGGTCGCCGCCGCGTACCCACCCCTCCACGCAGCCGCTACGCCGCGGTCGTCACCACCGCCTTCGTCGGTGCCGGTGTGGTGGCGCTGGGCGCCAGCGCGATGCCGGACGCCAAGAGCGTCAGCCCGACGGTCCTCGACGAGCTGAAGCAGGCGTCGATCAGCAACCAGGGCGCGGCCGACCGGGCCGATGCCGCCGACCGAGCCTCCCGGGACAGCCGCAACGGCCCGGAGAGCGCCGAGGACTCCGGCGTCTGGCTACTGCCCCTTCAGGGCTACGACTTCAACTCCCCCTACGGCATGCGGTGGGGCAAACTGCACACCGGTGTCGACCTCGTCGCGCCGGAGGGAACCCCGTACGTCGCCATCCACGAAGGCACGGTCACCAAGGCCGGCTGGTTCGGCGGCTACGGCTACGCGGTCATCGTCCAGCACGCCGACGGCAGTGAGGCGATCTACGGCCATTCCTCCTCGCTGAGCGTCCGCGAGGGCCAGCAGGTCAAGGCCGGCGACCAGCTCGGCCTGGTCGGCAACACGGGCCACTCCTACGGCTCCCACCTGCACCTGGAGATCCATGTCAAGGGCGAGCCCCTCGACCCGGTGCCGTGGCTGCAGGAGCGCGGAGTGGACATCAAGCTACAAGTCGAGGCAATCTACAGCGAGGTAGCCGCGTCCTGACCGGCCGTAACGCCCGCTGACCGCCCGGATCTGTCGATCCGGGCGGTTTCGTATGACGAGCCAGCCGCAAACGTGTCCCAGCCCACAGTCGGGAATGTGACCGGCGACACACCAAGCCGTCGGGTCGACATCGGGCAGTCGAGGACAGCGAAGCCCAGAGGTGGACAGCGACACCGGCCGTCTCACCTGCCGCACCCACCCCCGGTACTCGGCGCCGCTCGGACCGGCACCAGGATTTCGAGGTCACGTACCACTCGAAAGCTGTGAGGTCCGTACCCGTGCAGGACGACAAACCCACCCCGACCCGTGAGATCCCCGCCGCCCCGGCGCGCCACCGGCGCACGCTGAGCCGGCGTACGCGGCTGCTGGCCGTCGGTGCGGTCGCCGTGGTCGGATTCGGCGTCGCCGGTGTCGTCATGACCGACCGCGACGACCCCGCGACCACCCATCCGGTGGCCCTCGACGCCCGGGAGCGGGCCGAGGCCGCCGAGCGGGCCGACCGTTCGGCCCGGGAGCCGGTCACCCTGGACAGCCCGTCGGCGAGCCCGACTCCCAGCGCCAGCCCCACCGTGAAGCCCAGCCCCAGCTCCAAGCCCAAGCCGAAGGCCAGCCGGACGGCCACCGCCACGGCGAAGCCGAAGAAGAGTACGAAGCCGACGACGTCCTGGGTGATCCCGATGGCGGGGGCCACGATCACCTCCTGCTACGGGCCCCGCTGGGGCACCCTGCACGCCGGCATCGACTTCGCCATGCCCGCCGGCACCCCGGTGCGGGCGGCCTTCCGGGGCACCGTGACGAAGGCCGGCGACGTCGGCGACGGGTACGGCATCTCCGTCGTCGTCGACCACGGCAACGGCTACCTCACCCACTACGCCCACCTGAGCACCGCCAGGGTGAGCGTCGGCGAGACGGTCAGCACCGGGCAGACGATCGGCCTGGAGGGCTCCACAGGCGACTCCACGGGCCCACACCTGCATTTCGAGGTGCATCAGGGCCAGATGTGGAACCAGATCGACCCGGCGCCGTTCCTGCGCGCCAGGGGCATCGACGTGGCCTGCTGACCGGGCTCGCCGCCCGGACGCTCAGATCTTCTCGATCGGAGCGTGCCGCAGCACCAACCACAGCGTCTGGTCGCCGAAGTCGATCTGCGCTCGCGAACCGGGGCCGTGTCCCTCCACGGCCACCACCCGGCCGAGGCCGTACCGCTGGTGGTTCACCCGGTCGCCGACCGCGACCTTCGGACCCTGCGGCAGTTCGCTCGCGGTGGCCAGCCGGCTGCCGTCCACCCCGAGCTTGCGGGCCAACTGCACCGCCCGTGGGGTGCCACCGGCGAAACCACCGCGACCGCCGGGCATCCGCTCCGCGCGACCGCCCACGCCGCCGCCACCGCCGCCCCACGAGGTGTACGAGCCCTCGGTGCGCTCCCAGCGGACCAGTTCGGGCGGCAGTTCCTCGACGAACCGAGACGGCGGGTTGTAGGCCGGTTGGCCCCACGCCGAGCGGGTCACCGCCCGGGAGAGGTAGAGCCGTTGGCGGGCCCGGGTGATGCCGACGTACGCCAGCCGGCGCTCCTCCTCCAACTCCCGGGTGTCGCCCAACGAGCGCAGGTGTGGGAAGACGCCGTCCTCCAGGCCGGTCAGGAACACCACCGGGAACTCCAGGCCCTTGGCGGTGTGCAGCGTCATCAGGGTCACCACGCCCTGGTACGGCTCGTCGTCGCCCTCCGCCCCGGGCTGCGCCGGCACCTGATCGGCGTCGGCGACGAGGGCGACCTGCTCCAGGAAACCGGCCAGGGTGGCCCGCTCCCCCTCGGCACCGGTCGCCTCGATCCGTTCGGTGTACTCGCGGGCGACGCTGACCAGTTCCTGGAGGTTGTCGACCCGACCCGCGTCCTGCGGATCGAGGCTCTCCTCCAACTCGGTCAGATAACCCGAACGGGTCAGCACCGCCTCCAGCACCTCCTCCGGGGTGCCGTCGACGGCGAGCTCGCGTACGGAGTCGAGCAACGCCACGAACTCGGCGATCCCGTTGGCGGCCCGGGTCGAGATGCCGGGCGCGTCACCGGCCCGGCGCAACGCGGCACCGAAGGAGATCCGGTCCCGGCTCGCCAGCGCCTCCACGCACGCCTCGGCGCGTTCGCCGATGCCCCGACGAGGGGTGTTGAGGATCCGGCGCAGGCTGACCGTGTCATCGTCGTTGACCACCGCACGCAGGTAGGCCAGCGCGTCCCGGACCTCCTTACGCTCGTAGAAGCGCACCCCGCCGACGACCTTGTACGGCAGGCCGAGGCGGATGAACACCTCCTCGAAGACCCGGGACTGCGCGTTGGTGCGGTAGAAGACCGCCACGTCGCCCGGACGGGTCTCCCCGTCGTCGACCAACCGGTCGATCTCCCGGGCCACCCAGTCCGCCTCGGCGTGCTCGGTGTCGGCGACGTACGCGACGATCGGCTCCCCCGGGCCGGCGTCGCTCCACAACCGCTTCGGCTTACGGGAGGTGTTCCGGTCGATCACCGCGTTGGCGGCGTTCAGGATGGTCTGGGTGGAGCGGTAGTTCTGCTCCAGCAGGATGGTGCGGGCGTCGGTGAAGTCGCGCTCGAACTCCAGGATGTTGCGGATCGTCGCACCCCGGAAGGCGTAGATCGACTGGTCCGCGTCACCGACCACGCACAGCTCCGCCGGTTCGACGCCTTCGGTGCCGGAGACCAACTCCTTGATCAGGACATACTGCGCGTGGTTGGTGTCCTGGTACTCGTCGACCAGCACGTGCCGGAAGCGGCGGCGGTAGCTCTCCGCGACGTGCGGATGCGACTGGAACAGGTGCACCGTCGTCATGATCAGGTCGTCGAAGTCGAGCGCGTGCGCCTCGCGCAGCCGACGCTGATAGAGGGCGTACGCCTCGGCGAGGGCGCGCTCGTTGGGCCCGCTGGCCCGCGCGGCGAACGTCTCCGGGTCGACCAGCTCGTTCTTCAGGTTCGAGACCTGGGCGGCGAGGCCGCGCGCCGGGTACCGCTTCGGGTCGAGGTCCAGCTCTCGGGTGACGAGTTGCATCAGCCGTCGCGAGTCGTCCGCGTCGTAGATCGAGAACGTGGACTTCAACCCGGCGTGCTCGTGCTCGGCGCGCAGGATGCGGACACAGGCGGAGTGGAACGTGGAGACCCACATCAGCCGGGCCCGTGGGCCGACCAGGGCGGTGACCCGGTCCTTCATCTCGCCGGCGGCCTTGTTGGTGAAGGTGATCGCGATGATCTCGCCGGGATGCACGTCCCGCGCGGCGAGCAGGTACGCGATCCGGTGGGTCAGCACCCGGGTCTTGCCGGACCCGGCACCGGCCACGATCAGCAGCGGCGAACCCGCGTGGGTGACCGCGTCCCGTTGGGGGCCGTTGAGTCCCTCAACCAGCTGTGCCGGATCGAGGCGACCCGGCGTGGGCCGATGGGGCGGCAGCGTCCGGGCAGGCGCTGGCTCGGGCGGGGACGCGGGGATGTCGAAGAGAGGATGCATCGCACGACGAGTCTATGCCGCCGGCCGGACATCACCCGCCGACGGCACCACCGACGGGCCGAGGCCCGACCCGCTCGCGGCTTTCCTTGCGCGCCAGCCGGTGCAGCGGCATACTCGACAGCGTGTTCGACCAGCGCTTCTACTTTTACTACGGCACCGGGAGTCCGGCAGCCGTAGGTCGCGCCTGATCGATCAGACCTACGAAAAGCCCCGGGCTCTCGGAGCCCGGGGCTTTTCGCGTCCCGGGATCCGGGCACCGGGCACCACATCGCGAGAGGTACCCGAAGATGACAGACGTGATGGAGCAGAACGGCGGCGCGAACGGGTCCGGCACGATCTCGAACGGCACCGCCCCCACCAGGCCAGCGGCAGGCACCCCGGCCACCGGCACCGCCGAGCCGGGCGCCGCCAACCGGATCGCCGAGATCCGGGTACGCATCGACGAGATCGACAAGGCCCTGATCGAGCTGTGGCAGGAACGGGCCGCGCTCTCCCGGGAGGTCGGTGCGACCCGGATGGCCTCCGGCGGTACCCGGCTCGTCCTCTCCCGTGAGCAGGAGATCCTGGAGCGGTTCCGGGAGGCGCTCGGCGCGGACGGCACCCAGCTCGCCCTGCTGCTGCTCCGCGCCGGTCGCGGGCCCCTCTGACCGTCGGCCCCCGATCGGCGGCGCGCCCGGATCGTCGACGGCAATCCTTGGTGGGTGTGGACCGGGGCGCCGGCTGCTGGTGACGGCCGACGCCCCGAATCACTGAGGAGGCACTACCTTCACCGCCGCTCCCGGTACGGATGGACGGGAGCCGACGGCGTCTGTGGGGCTACTCCGTCGCGTGCACGACGTCGCGTACCTCGGCGAAGTGGCAGGCGCTCGGGTGGCCCGACTTGTCGCGGGTCACCAGCTGCGGCTCCTGCTCGGCGCAGATGTCCTGGGCCTTCCAGCACCGGGTACGGAAGCGGCAGCCCGAGGGCGGGTTGGCCGGCGACGGCACGTCACCGGTGAGCACGATCTGGTCGCGGTGCCCACGCAGCTTCGGGTCCGGCACCGGTACCGCCGACAGCAGTGCCTGCGTGTACGGGTGGGTCGGCTTGTCGTAGATCTCGTCCTCGGTGCCGATCTCGATGATCTTGCCGAGGTACATCACCGCGACCCGGTCGGCGATGTGCCGGACCACCGACAGGTCGTGGGCGATGAAGATGTACGACAGCCCGAGTTCCGCCTGGAGCTTCTCCAGCAGGTTGATCACCTGGGCCTGGATGGAGACGTCCAGCGCGGAGACCGGCTCGTCACACAGGATGATCTCCGGGTTGAGCGCCAGCGCGCGGGCGATGCCGATGCGCTGCCGCTGGCCGCCGGAGAACTGGTGCGGGTACCGGTTGATGTGGTCGGGGTTGAGGCCGACCAGGTCCAGCAGTTCCTGCACCTTGGCCCGCCGCTTACCCTTCGGCACCACGTCCGGGTGCACCTCGAACGGCTCGCCGATGATGTCACCGACGGTCATTCGGGGGTTCAGCGAGGTGTACGGGTCCTGCATCACCAGCTGGATGTTGCGCCGGCCCCGACGTCGCTCCTCGGCACCGACGTTGGACATGTTCTTGCCCTGCACGAACAGGTCACCGGAGGTCGGCTTCTCCAGCCCCACCAGCATCCGCGCCAGCGTCGACTTGCCGCAGCCGGACTCGCCCACGATGCCGAGCGTCTCGCCCCGCCTCAGTTGCAGGTTGACCCCGTCGACCGCCCGAACCGCACCGTACTGCTTCTTGAACACGATGCCCCGAGTCAGCGGGAAGTGCTTCACCAGGTCGCGGGTCTCCAGCACGACGTCACTCATCGCCCTTGACCTCCTTCCAGAAGTGGCAGGCGGCCGTCCGACTCGACGACACCTGGTACAGCGGTGGCGCCGGGTCCTTCCGGCAGACCTCCTGCGCGTACCGGCACCGGGGGTTGAAGGCGCAGCCCGGCGGGATGTTGGTCAACATCGGCGGCAGGCCCTTGATGGCGCTGAGCTCGTGACCCTTGAGGTCCAGCCGCGGGATCGACTCCAACAGACCCTTGGTGTACGGGTGCGCCGGGCTGGCGTAGATGTCCTCCACGCCGGCCTCCTCGATGACCCGGCCCGCGTACATGACGGAGATCCGGTCCGCGACGTCGGCCACCACACCCATGTCGTGGGTGATCAGCACCAGACCCATGTTCCGTTCCCGCTGCAACTCGGCGAGCAACGTCATGATCTGCGCCTGCACGGTCACGTCCAACGCGGTGGTCGGCTCGTCGGCGATCAGGACCTCGGGGTCGAGCGCCAGCGCCATGGCGATCATGACGCGCTGCCGCATACCACCCGAGAACTGGTGCGGATAGTCGTTGACCCGCTGCTTGGCCGCCGGGATCTTGACCAGGTCCAGCAGCTCCACGGCGCGGGCCTTGGAGTCCTTGCGGGACATGCCCCGATGCTTACGGAACAGCTCGGCGAGCTGGAACCCGACGGTGAAGACCGGGTTCAGCGCGGAGAGCGCGTCCTGGAAGATCATCGCGATCCGGTTCGCGCGCACCTTGCGGCGCTCCGACTCCGGCAGCTTGAGCAGGTCCACACCCCGGTAGAGGACCTCCCCACCGGTGATGTACCCGGGCGGGGTGTCCAGGATGCCCATGATCGCCTGAGCGGTCACGCTCTTGCCGCAACCCGACTCACCGAGGATCGCCCGGGTCTCGCCCGCCCGCAGGTCGAAGCTCACCCCGTTGACGGCGTGCGCGACGCCGTTACGGGTGCGGAACTCCACGTGCAGGTCCTTGACCTGCAAGGGCAACGCGTCCGGGTCGGCGCCCGCCAACGCGTCCATCTTGACGTTCACATCAGTGCTCATGGTGGCGCTCCGCTCGCTCCGTGCCCTCATGAGGCACCGTCGCCCTTTGCTGATGATTCGCTCGCCGAGACTCGCTCATCGGACTCACCGGAACTTCGGGTCGAGGGCGTCACGCAGGGCGTCACCCATGAGGATGAAGGAGAGCACCGTGCCGACCAGCAGGCCACAGGGGAAGAGCAGCAGCCACGGATCCTCCAGGAAGTAGACCTGGTGGACCGAGATCATGATTCCCCACGACTGTGCCGGTGGCTGGAGCCCGACACCGAGGAAGGTCAGCGTGGCCTCCGCGGCGACGAACGAGCCGAGCACGATGGTGGCGTAGACCAGCATCGGTGCGATCGCGTTCGGCAGGATGTGCCGGAACATCAGCCGCGAGTTACGCGCCCCGACCGCCTTGGCGGCGTGCACGTAGTCCAGATCCTTGGACGAGATGACGCTACCCCGGATGATCCGGGCGATGGTCGGCCACGCCAGCAGAAACAGCACCGCGGTGATGGTCCAGATGTTCTGCCGCTTGATCACGGTGAGGAACACGATCGCACCGAGCAGGAACGGCAGCGAGAAGAAGATGTCCATCACCCGGGAGATGACCGCGTCGACCCAGCCGCCGTAGTAGCCGGCGAGCAGACCGAGCAGGCCACCGAAGAGCACGATGCCACCGGTCGCCATCACCGCGATCACCATCGAGGGGCGAGCCCCGTAGATGGCGTGCGAGTAGTAGTCACAACCCAGGATGTCGTACCCGAAGGGGTGCTCCCAACTCGGGGAGATCCGGGACCGGTCGGTGCTGCACGCCCGCGGATCCTGGCTGGTCCACAGCTTCGGGAAGGCCGCCATCGAGCCGACCATGAGGACGTAGAGGGACGCGATCACGAAGACCGGGTCGCGGAGCAGTTGCCGTCGGGCGTCCGCCCACAGGCTGGCGCTGCGCTCCGAGGTACCGCCCGGTGCGTCAGCCGCGGGGCCGTCACCGCCCACCGGTGCACCGCCGACGGCGGTGCCCGCGCTCGTCAGATCACTCATGTCCACACCTCGTTTCGCTCCACCCGGCCAACAGGAACGGTCGGAAGACCAGCGTCCGCCACCGTGGTTCGGTCACTCATAGCGGATCCTCGGGTCGAGCACGGCGTAGAGCAGGTCGACCAACAGGTTGGCGAGCAGGACGACCAGCACCAGCATGGTCACCACACCGACCACCACCGAGGACTCGCCGCCACGCGCCGCCATCGTCACCAGTCGGCCGATGCCCGGGACGTTGAAGATGGTCTCGGTGACCACCGCGCCGGCCATCGCGGAGCCGATGTCGACACCGAGGAAGGTGATCACGGGGATCAGCGAGTTGCGGAGCGTGTGCACGCCGATGACGCGCTTGTTGGTCAGTCCCTTGGCCTTGGCGGTGCGGACGTAGTCGGCCCGGACGTTCTCCATGATGCTGGTCCGGGTGAGCCGAGCCGTCGTCGCCAGCGAGACCGCGCCGAGCACCATGCCCGGGATCAGCAAACTGGCGAACGGATAGTCGGGCTTGAAACCGGGCGTGAAGACGCCAACGGAGATCAGGTCTGGAATCCAGTCCTGGCCGCGCAGTATGTTGCCGAACTTGACCCCGACGAACTCCCGGACCACGACGCCCAGCACGAAGATCGGCACCGAGATGATGAACACCGTGCTGATCTTCACCAGGTAGTCGACGAAGCTACCGCCACGCAGACCCGCCAGCACACCGGCCGCGATGCCGACGACCGCCTCGAACACGATCGCGATCACCAGCAATTTGAGGGTGAACGGAATGGCGTCGGCGACCAGGTCGGTGACCTCTCGCTGACGCAGGTTCACGCCGAAGTCAAAGTGCAGGAAAATGTTCTGCAAACGATCGATGAAGAGCCCGAAGCAGGGATTGCCCCGCTGGCTCAGGCAGGGGTCGCTGTAACCGAGCCGCTCGGTGATCGCCTGCAACAGGGCGGGCGGTGGCGTCCGGTCCCCGAACAGCGCTCGAACCGGGTTCCCGCTGAACTGAATCGCCAGCGAGGTCATGTAGTGCAGAAGGAACATGGTGCCCAGCACGGTGGGGATGAACTGGAGCAACCGTCGAATGACGTAGCGCCCCATGACGGGGTCTCCTCTCGGCGCTGACGTGGCGGCAACGATCACCCTGTTGGGTCACCGTTGCCGCCACGTCGTATTACGGCAGGATCAGGAGTCTGAAGCTCAGTTCTGCTTCAGCGAAATCGCACCGTAGTCGGCGTCCGAGACGGCGTTCCAGACGAACTGGTCCACGTTCTCGCTGTAGACCGCACCGACCTTGTTGAACCACATCGGGATGACCGGCAGGTCCTCGCCCAGGATGTCCTCGGCCTGCTGGTAGAACGGCAGCGCAGCCTGGATCGAGTCGGCCGAGTCACCCTGCTTCAGCAGGGCGTCGAAATCGGGGTTGGTGTACAGGGAGTTGTTGCTACCGGCACCGGTGCCGTACAGCGGGTACAGGTAGGTCTCCAGGAACGGGTAGTCCGGGCCCCAACCGAGGCGGAACGGACCGGTGAACTTCTTCTTGTCCGCGGTGTCAAGGTACTCCGGGAACTGCAGGTTCACCTTGAGCTCGTAGTCGATGCCCAGCGCCTCGCGGATCTGGTCACCGACCGCCTGCAGCCACTGGTCGTGGCCGGCACCGGCGTTGGCCCACAGGGTCAGCTTCTTGCCGGCCGGCCAGCCGCCAGCCTCGGCGAGCAGCTGCTTGGCCTTCTCGACGTCCTTGGTGCAGTACTTGCAGACACCCTCACGGGCACCCTCGAAGGTCGGGGCCACGAAGCCCGTAGCCGGGGTGAACCGGCCGTCGAAGACCGCGTCGATGATCGACTGGCGGTCGATCGACAGCGACAGCGCCTGGCGGATCCGCTTGTCCTTGAAGTCGTCCTGGTACAGCGGCATGCCGACGTAGGTGAAGCTGTCACCCGGCAGCTCGTACATCCGGTCGCCGTACTGCGCCTTGGCCTCCTTGTAGCGGGCCGGCGGCAGGGTGTACATGACGTCCAGTTCACCAGCCTGGAAGGCGGAGTAGCCGGCGTCGACGTCGGCGAAGATCCGGTACTCGATCCGGTCCGGCTTGCCGGGCTCGCCCTTCCAGCTGTCGCTGCGGACGACGTTGATGGCGACGTTGTGCTGCCAGCTGCCGTCCATCTTGTAGGGGCCGTTACCGATCGGCTTCTCGTTGCACGCCGCGATGTCGTCGACGCACGCCTGGGCCATCGGGAAGAAGCCGGGGTAACCGATCGTGGTCGGGAAGCCGGAGAACGGCTCCTCCAGCTCGACGGTGAAGGTCAGGTCGTCGACCTTCTTCAGGCCGGAGAGCTCCTTGGCCTTCGGCTCCGGAGCCTTCTTCGGGCCGTCGCCGTCCGGGTCCTCGGACTGGACGTCCTTGATGCCGGCGATCCGCTTCATGAAGTAGCCGTTGTTCTGGGCGTTCGGCGCGTAAGCGGCGAAGTTCCAGGAACGGATGAAGGCGTCGGCGTTGACCGGCTCGCCGTTGTCGAAGACGTAGCCGCTCTTGAGCTTGATCGTCCAGAGCTTCTGGTCGTCCGACTCGACCGACTCGGCCAGGTCCATCTCGACGGCGGAGGTCTCGGCGTTGTACTTGACCAGACCGCGGAAGAGCTGCCGGATCACGTACAGCGACGGCTCGTCGTCACCACCGGACGGGGTCAGGAACGCAGGCTCCGACGCGTAAACGCGAAGCGTGCCGCCGGCCTGACCGGCCGAGTCGTTGTCGTCGCTACCGCCGCTACAAGCGGTGGCCAACATGGCGGTGGCGGTCGCCGCGACCGCCACCTTTAGGAATTTCCCGCGCATGGGAGTGCCTCCTCAGGGCGCTCGGCTCACGAGGGGGTTGTGAGGTGCCTGCAACTGTGACACCCGATGCGCCCAGGCGGGAAGGCGTGTTATCAACCCGATACCCGCCCGGGACGGTGCCGACATCGACCCGCAGCCGCCTCTCCGGCACCCCGGAGGCATGGTATGAGCTGCTCGTCAACCGCATTTCCACGCTCAGCCGAAGTCCGGGCGGCGAGGTCGACGCCCCCGGCGTCTCCCGGTGGAGCATCGACGTGAATCCCACCACTCTCTGCGATGCTACCCGAAAGTACGAGCCTGATTCCAGACCAGCGGCCGATCGTGGCCGGATGGATCCCCTGCGCCCGGAGACGACCCGACCCCGGATCCGCGTGGTGCGGGGATCCGGGGTCGGGTCGGGTTACGGCTTGGCGATCAGGCGGTGAAGTGGACCCTGCGCCGACGCAGCACCAGAACGGTGACCGCGCCCGCGAGCAGGAGCACCAACCCGACGCCGATCGCGGTGACGATCGGCGCGCCGGTCAGCGGCAGACCACCGTCGTTCGAGGCCGGCGAGGTGGACGGCGCCGGGTTCGACGGCGACTCCTCGGGGGCGCTCGGCGACGGGGAGTCCGCCGGAGAGGACGGGCTCGGCTGCGGCGTGCTGGTCTCGGGGCTGCTCGGCTGCGGGGACGGTGCCGCGGTGAAGTCGGCGGACGCCTCGGCGGTCACCGTGGCGCCGGTGCTGCCACCGAGGATGAGCTTCTGCGCCGCCTTGGTGCCGGTGTAGAGGAAGACCCGGCCGAAGGAGACCGAATCGGCGGCGGACGCGGTCACCCGGACCTCGCCGGTCCCCTCGGCGGTGAGCCAGAACTGGCCCCCGTTGCCGATGGTGGTCACCGGCGCGCCCTCGGCGTCGACGGCCGTACCGCCGGCCACCGCCAGGGTGATCTCGCCCGCTGGACCCTTCACGGTGAAGGGACCGGCCTTCTCGCCGACCGTCGCGGTCGCCGTGGCCGGGTCGATGCTCAACTCGGCCCTCGGCTCGGGCTCGTCGGTGGCGTTCGCGATCAGGTAGTCGTGGACCTTCTTGATCACGTCGTACTTTTCCTTGCTGACCAGATCGCGTCCCGCGACCCAGTCACCGAGCACGATGCCGTCGCTGAAGTGCCACACCGCGGTCTGCGTGCCGAAGTAGAGCAGGTTGCCGCGGTCCTTCTCGCTCGTCCCGTCCGGCACGGTGGCACCGGCGGCGGCCAGCAGCGCATCAGGGTCGGCGTTGGGGTGACCGTGGGTGAGCACCCACTGGACCTTCGCGAGGTTCTTCACCTGGGACTCGTCCCAGGTGCCCTCCTGGTAGGTGCCGTCGATGGCGACGTTGGTGTGGTAGTCGATGCAGAAGGCCGGGACGCGCTTGCCCTTGATCTCGATGGCCAGCGCGGAGGCCTGCTTGGCCTTGCCGTTGAGCAGGAGCTTGACGCTGCTACCCGACACCGACTTCGCCACGCCGGTGGCCGGGGCTTCGGCGGCGGCCGGGGCGGCGACACCAAGCGCCAGCGCGCCGCCGGTGACGGCGGCGAGCGCGATCCGCGCCCAACGCCGTCCTCGTTGTCCGATCATGAGTGTTGTGCACCTCTCGGGCAGGGAGTGACCCGCGTACGCGCGGGCGGTCGAAGTCGCCGTTCCCGCGGGATGAGCGGCATCCGCACGCAGGGAAGGCGAGGGGCATTATCAATCGCGACTTGATCAAAAGTCACGCCCCTGGGACCGCTTGGTCACATATGCCAGAAAGGTCGCTTACACCAGGCGTCGATCCGCTGCCCAGCGGGACAGCTCGTACCGGTTGGACATCTGGAGCTTGCGCAACACGTTGGAGACGTGCGTCTCGACCGTCTTGATCGAGATGTACAGCTCCCGGGCGATCTCCTTGTACGCGTACCCCCGGGCGAGCAGCCGCAGCACCTCGCGTTCCCGGTTGGTGAGCTGGTCCAACTCCGGGTCGGCGACCGGTGCGTCCGGGCGGGCCGCGAAGGCGTCCAGCACGAAGCCGGCCAGGCGCGGGCTGAACACCGCGTCGCCGTCGGCCACCCGTCGGATCGCGGCGGCCAACTCGTCCGGTGAGATGGTCTTGGTGACATAGCCCCGGGCACCGGCCCGGATCAGCCCGATCACGTCCTCGGCGGCGTCGGAGACGCTGAGCGCCAGGAACCGCACCTGGGGATGGGTACGCCGCATCGCCTCCAGCACGGCCCGACCGCCGCCGTCGGGCATGTGCACGTCGAGCAGGACCACGTCCGGTCCGGTGGCCGCGATCCGGTTGACCGCCTCGGACACCGTGCTCGCCTCGCCCACCACCTCGACGTGCGCGCCGAGTTCGGCGCGTACCCCCGCTCGGAACATGGCGTGGTCGTCGACCAGGAACACCCGCAGCCGCCCGGGCCCGGTGCCTTCCGGTTCGACAGGTCGCGTCGACTGCTCGGCCATCATCTGTCCCTCTCCGCCGTGGTCGAGTCCCGGGAGATCGGCAGGATCAACCGGACCTCGGTCCCCTCTCCAGGCCGGGAGCGGATCTCCGCCCGGCCGCCGTGCCGCTTCATCCGCCCGACGATCGAGCCCCGGACACCGTGCCGATGGTCTTCCACCGTATCCGGGTCGAACCCGACACCCCGATCCCGCACGAAGACGCTCACCTGTTCCGGCTCGACCTCCGCGTAGAGCGAGACGGTCTGCACACCCGCGTGCCGGGCGGCGTTGACCAGCGCCTCACGGGCCGCCGCCACCAGCGCACCGACCCGCTCGTCGGTCTCCCGGTCGCCGACGACGACCGCCTCGACCGTCATCGCATAGGTGTCCTCCACCTCGGCCGCGGCCTGTTCCAGCGCGGCGGCGAGGCGTTCGGTGGGTGACGCGGTGGGCTTGTAGAGCCAGTTGCGCAGGGAGCGCTCCTGGCCCCGAGCGAGCCGCTGCACGGTCTTGACGTCACTGGCGTTGCGTTGGATCAACGCGAGGGTGTGCAGCACCTGGTCGTGCACCATGGCCGCCAACTCGGCCCGCTCCTGCTCGCGGATGCGGCCCTCGCGCTCCGAGCGGAGCTGGTTCCAGGTACGCCAGAGCACCGGCGCGGCCACCACACCGACCCCGGCCAGACCGACCAGTGCGAAGATCACGCCGTTGAGCACGGCGTCGAGATTCTGCGCCGGGGAGTAGACCGCGGCCACGCCGATGATGCCGACCGCGACCAGCACCCCACCGCCGACGAACCGGAGCACGAACGCCCGCCGGTCGCTCTCCTCTATCACCGCGCCGAGCCACGGTACGGGCAGCGACTCGCCCCACTGGCGTCGCCGCTCGGGCGTGGACTGGTGCCAGATCACACCGGCGCCGACCGCGATGATGGCGACCAGCCAGCCCGCTGTGCCGGCCGCGCCGACCGAGTCGAAGACCATCACCTGGATCAGCAGCACACCGAGCCCGATGGCCACGAAGGGCAGCAACTGGCCGACGTCGCGCCGAGGCGGTACGGCGGTGTCACCGGGCCGCAGCGGCACCACCGCCCAGAAGGCCGCGTAGAGCAGCAGACCCAACCCGCTGAGTCCGAGCAGCACCATGAAGGCGATCCGGACCCGGACCACCGGGACTCCGAGGTGCTCGGCGATGCCGGCGGCCACCCCGGCGGCCATCCGGTGCTCCGGCGCGCGGTAGAGGCGGGGTGGTTGGCTGACGCTGCTGATCGTGAGCTCCCTGGTCAGGACGGGCGGGCCGGACAGGAGGCGAGGTTCCGGCGTCGAACCGATCGTCACACGCGGTGCGGCCGCCCGACCACGGGGACGCCCCGGACATTCGGGTCGGCAGGATCTCAGGGTGGGGTCAGGGTCGCCGCCGGAGGACGTTCGGGCGTCCGGCGCAGCAGGATCGAGACATGACCGACGACGCTGCCCAGCCGGACCGGCCGGGGTCGACCGCACCGGAGCCGACACCTCCGGCGGCCACCCGGCCGGACGTACCCGAATCCCCCGGGGCCGGGGCGGACGACCTGGCCGCACCGGCCGGTGGGCGGCCACCCGCCGACGGCACCGTGTGGGACGACGCGCCGCCCGGCGTCGCCGCCGGGCCGACCAGCGGCGAGGCCGTCTGGAGGGCCGGCACCGCGCCACCATCCGCCGGGCCGGGGGGGCCGGGCGGACCAGGTGGACCGGGCTGGCCCGGCCCCGGCGGGCCGGGCGCACCACCACCGCCGCCGGGTGGACCGGGCGGGCCACCGCCGGGCGGTCCGGGTGCCTCGTCCGGTGGTGCCGGCTTCACCTCGCGGTACGGACTGGTCCGGCCCCGGGACGGCCGTTACCTGGCAGGCGTCTGCGCTGCCGTCGGCCGGGCCACCAACACCGACCCCGTGCTCTGGCGGGTGTTGCTGGCGGTCCTGGGCTTCTTCGGCGGCGTCGGCATCCTGGTCTACGTCGCCGCGTGGCTGATCATCCCCGGGGAGGGTGACAGCGCCTCGCCCGTCGAGTCCATGCTGGGCCGGGGACGGTCCAGCATGTCGCCGGTCACCGTGATCGTCCTCAGCGTGGTGGTCGCGGTGGGCTTCGGTTTCGTCGTCACCGACGCCTTCCGCGCGGTACTGCTCGGCGCGGCCATCCTGGTCGGCGGTGCGCTGCTGCTCAACCGTCAGCAGCGCGAGACGCAGCCCGGTCCGACAGGGACCGTGCCCGGACCACCGGGTGCGGAAGTCCCCCCGAGCCCACCCCCACCACCCGGCCCGGTGCCACCGGTCAGCTATCCCGGGCCGACCGCCTACCCGGTGCCCTATCCGGGGTTCGGCCGGACCGCGACCGTAACGCCACCCGCGTTCCATCCACCCGGCACGGCGTACGGCGTGCCCCCGGCGCCGCCCGCGCCGTCGACACCGCCCGTGCCGTCGGCACCCGGCGAGCCTGAGGAGCCCACCATGCAACTGCCGCCGACGCCGCCGTGGCCGACCAGCGCCGCCCCGGCGGGCCCACCGTCCGCCCCGTCGACCTACCGTCCCCCGTTCGCCCCACACGGTCCCTACGCCGGGCCACCGAAGGTGGCTCCGCCGCCACCGCCCCGGCCGAAACCGCCCCGCAAACCCCGGGAGCGATCGGCCCTGGGCGCGGTGACCTTCTCGTTGATCTTCGTCGCGTTGGGGCTGGTCGGTGTTCTCGACCTGCTGGACGTCTTCGGGATCGGCGCGTCGGCCTACTTCGCCGCGGCGCTTGCGGTGATCGGTCTCGGCCTGATCGTGGGTACCTGGTTCGGGCGGGCCCGCTGGCTGATCGCGCTCGGCCTGGTCACCGCCGCCGCCCTGGCGGTGGTCACCGTCGTCGAGTCCTACGACCGGGTGCGCGGCGTGGACGGCGCGGTCACCTGGGCGCCGACCAGTCACCGCGACCTCGCCGTCCGGTACGAGCAGAGCTTCGCCGACGCGGTGCTCGACCTGCGTGCGATCGACTTCAGTGAGCAGGAGGAGACCGAGATAACCGTCGTCATCAACTTCGGCGAGGCCACCGTGGTGGTACCGCCGGAGGTGGACGTCACGGCGGTGACCCAGGTGACCGCCGGTGACGCGAACGTCCTCGGCCAGCGCGCGCGGGGCATGGACAACCGGCTCACGGACGTCGTCGACCTCGGCCCGGACGGTGCCGGCGGCGGAAAGCTACGCCTGAACCTGCACGTCAACGCCGGACACATGGAGGTGACCCGGTGAAGGCCCACCGTACCGACCTGGTGTCGTTCGCCTTCGGGCTGCTCTTCCTCGCCCTGACCGCCTGGTGGTTGCTCGCCCAGGTGCTCGGGCTCGTCCTGCCACCGGTCGGCTGGTTCCTGGCCGGTGGGCTGATCCTGGTCGGCGGGCTCGGCCTGATCGGCGCCCTGCGCTCCAGCCGGCACAACGGTGGTCCGGCTCCGGTCGGCACGCCTGGCGAGCCCGGCCCGGACAACCTGCCACCGAACGCCGGGGAGACCGCCGCCCACCCGCTTCAGGACCCGGCGGATCCGTCCGACCCGACGGGTACGCAGGCCCCGACCAGCCCGCAGTCGGCAACCGGCGACGAACCACGGGAGGACGGCACGCTCGATCTGTTCGGCGGGGAGGAGGCGTCACCGCCCGGACGACCGGGGCACGGTGCCTGACCGTGCGGGAGCGGTCGCGGGCCGCCTATGCTGGCCGGTGTACTCCCGCCAGCGTCGGCCGGCCCGCGCCGTAGGGCATCCCCCGTGGGTCGTCGGGCCCACCCGGGTTGTCCGTGACCGGGTGGACCTCGCCGCCGGCGGTGACCTCCGCGTCAGTCGCCTCTACTCGTCAGGAGTTCGTTCGACATGACCCAGTCCCCCGCCGTGCGTACGCCCGACCGATCCGGTCCGGTCCGCCTCGGCGAGCGCGCCGCCCGTACCCTCGCCTCCGAGCTTGCCCGGATCAACGACCCGAAGGCCGCCCTCCTGGTCGGCGCTGCTCCGGAGTCCGCGGTGCTGGCCGCAGCGATCGAAGCGATGCTGCCTGGCGACACCCTCACCGTGGTACCCGCCGAGCGGGTCAGCGCCACAGCGCTGCGGCAGCACGTCAACGCCCAGGGCCGCTGGGTCGACGAGCGGGTCCGGGTCGTGGAGAGTCTCGCCGAGGCGGAGCCCGCCGCGGTGGTCATCGTCGCGGAGGCGCTCACCGGCACCGCCGACGAGGCCCGCGCCACCATCGAGGGCCTCACCAAGTACCTGGCCGACGGTGCGGTGCTCAGCGTCGCCACCGCGGTCGCCAAGACCGCCGGTGCCGCCGCCGAGTTGGAGCGGCAGGGCGCGCTGTACGGCGTCGGCAACGACCTGGTGCTGCGCAACAACCCGCCGGTACGCGTGTACCGGCTCCGTTTCACCCCGGCCGCCGCCGCGTCGGCGGAACGGCTCGCGCCCGCCTACCGGCCGTCGAGCGTGCCGCTCACCCGGGGCATGCACATCGACTCCAACGGGGTCGTCGCCGCCGGCATCGCCCTCGGCGTGGCCGCACTGACCCGACTGGCCCGACCGAAGTCGAAGCTCTGGCTGCTGCCCGCGCTGGCCGCCGCCCCGGTGGCCGCCTTCTTCCGGGATCCGGAGCGCGACGTGCCAGAGGATCCGTCGGCCGTGGTGGCCGCCGCCGACGGGCAGGTGCTGTCGGTGCAGCGCCTGACCGACGAACGCTTCGGCGACGGCGAGTTCCTGCGGATCGCAGTCTTCCTGTCGGTGCTCGACGTGCACGTCAACCGTTCCCCGGTGGCCGGCAAGGTGGTCGACTACTTCGTCGCCGACGGCGGGTTCGTCAACGCGATGAAGCCGGACGCCGAGCACAACGTGGCCGCTTACACGGTGCTGGAGACGACTCACGGCACCGTGGTGGTGGCGCAGCGGACCGGGCTGATCGCCCGCCGGATCGTGCAACGGGCTCCGGTCGGTACGTTGCTGGCCCGTGGTGAGCGCTTCGGGCTCATCCGCTTCGGCTCGCGTACCGACGTCTACCTGCCGGCAGAGGCCGCCGAGCCGCTGGTCGGGCCGGGTGACAAGGTGGTCGGCGGGTCGAGCGTGATCGCCCGCTGGCGCTGAGCGGGAGGTAGCCGGGCCCCGGGTCACGACGACCCGGGCCGACACCGGCTCCACGAGCCGAAAAGGGGCGTCGCGGCCTTGGCCGCGACGCCCCTTTTTCGGGCAACTACTGGATCAGGCGATGGTGCGGCGCTGCCGCAGCCAGAGCACCGGGCCGCTGATCAGGTAACCGACCACGACCAGCCCGAAGGTGAGCCGGATGTCGATCAGCGCACCGATCACCGGAGCGAGCCAGACCCACGGCGGCAGCTTCACCAGGCGGGCGAGCTTGGCGTACGGGAAACTGCTGACCATGGTGAAGGCGAGCAGCGCCACTCCGGCGATCTGCACCGCCCCCGGCACCGGCATGCCGATCACCACCATCAGGGCGAGCACGGCGGCGGCCATCGTGGTGGGCACCCCGGAGAAGAACCGGCCATCCGAGGGCGAGACGTTGAATCGCGCCAGGCGGATGGCGGCGCAGGCGGCGACGAGGGCGGCGGCCACCGCGGCGGCGGCGGTCGGCACGGAGCCGGCCAGCGACGCGTAGACCACCACGGGCGCGGCGAGCCCGAAGGAGCACATGTCGGCCAGCGAGTCCATCTGGGCGCCGAACGGGCTGGACACCCCGAGCTTGCGGGCCAACGCACCGTCGAGGCCGTCGAACGCCACACAGGCGATCAACAGGAACGCGGCAAGCCGCACCTCGCCCTGCATCGCGACGAAGATGGCGTTGATGCCGAGTAGCAGGCTGGCCAGGGTGCAGGCGTTGACCAGGGCGAACTTCATCCGCCGGGCCGGGGTGCGCTCACCCGGCAGAAGCGGAACCGGTGTCGCTGTTGTCGACTCGACCGGGGCTGTTGTGACGGGCGGGTCCACCGTGACCGGGCCGACCAGCGGGCTGATCGGGGCGATCGTCTCCATCCCCGTGCGGTGGAACCGCTTGAGGCCGTACCGACGACGCGGGCGGTCCTGATACCGGGGCTCGGGCAACACGTCGGTCGCACCGTGCAGTTCTGCACCTCGGCGGCCGACGCGGACCAGCAGGACCTGGCGGGCAAGGGTGCCGCTGCGGCGCAGCGGGCCCGTCCAGCTTCGCCCTGCGGGACGCGGGCTGTCAGTCGTACGACGCCGGCGCCATGGGGCTCTCGGCACGTTTCCTCCATCACCGGATCGGCTTACCGCCACGCGAGCGGGCGTCCGGCTGTCTCGTGCCGGACCTTCCTGGCCCGGCAGCCATTTTGCGGAGTACACCATCGCACAGGGGGGTGGGGAATGGCGATAGCTGCCGGCGGTACTTATAACTCCCTTAACCGTGCGAACCGCCGTCCAATTCCCATCCGGGACACCACCGCCCGTTTCTGCACCGGCCCTGCCTCGACTGTACCGGAGGGCACCCACACCGGCGCGGCGGCGAGATCACCCAGGAGCGGTGACCGTGGGTCACGTCGACGGCGTGAGGGCCAGCTCGACGATCTCGGTCAACGGAAGTTCTCGCAGCTCAGAACGGGTGAACCAGGCAGCACGAGCGGTGGAACCGCCGGCCAGTTCGGTCACTGCCGGTTCGGTCGGTACGTCGACCCGCACCCGGTAGACGATCCGGACGCCGTGCCAGTCGATGGGGTACCCCTCCGGGCCCACCGCCGCCGGATTGTGCAGATTGTCCACCCCGATCAGCTCGGTCACCCGACCCAGTTGGCCGGACTCCTCGACCAGTTCCCGTAGCAGCGCGGTGACCGGCTGTTCACCGTGATCGGTGCCGCCACCGGGCAGGTGCCATCGGCCCGCCCCGGGGTACCCGTCGGCGATCAACGTCAGCAGCACCCGGCCGTCCGGATCGGTGACCACCCCGTACGCCCCGAACCGCTGCCGACGGTCGGCACCAGGGGTGGGGAACGGCTCCCGGCGACGCAGCGCCCCGGCCGGTAGCGCGACCACCGGCAGGCCGACGGCCTCGGCGGTGAACGCCAGCAGTGGCACTCGCGCCGCCTCGTCCAGGGTCAGCCAGCGGGCCCGGTCGATGCCGCCGTCATGCTCGGCGCGCAGCCTCCCACCCACCGCCGTCACGTCGAACAGCACTCGATCCGTGTGCAGCGCGACCCCGAGGTCCGGGTACGGCACCACGTCCGCGACGACCGCCCGCAGCCCGGTCACCTCGACCGTCAGCCCGGTCGTCTCGGTGACCTGACGGACCACCGCGTGCGCGGGATGTTCGGCATGGTCCAGTTCGCCCCCGGGCAACGACCAGACGCCGGGGAAGTCCGCCAGCGCGGATCCGCGCACCAGCAGCACCCGTCGCTCGGCGTCCCGCAGCACCCCGTACGCCCCGACCTGCCGCACCTGCTCCACCCGTCCCCACCCGCCCTACCCGGCTCGCGTCCGCCCCGCCCGCTCGGCTCGCGTCGATCAGGAAGCTATCGCCGTTCGCGTGGCGTGTCCCGACATTAACTTCATGATCAGCCGGTGCGGGCGGGTGAGTGAGGGTGGACGGCCGGTCAGGTGAGGTTGGCGGCCTGGACGGCCTCGGCGGTCACCTCGGTAAGGCGGTCGGAGGGCAGGGCGCCGAGTTCCTCGCGGGCGAACCAGCGGGCCTCGCAGGTGGAACCGCCGACGTCGCCGACGGTGGGCGGGGCGGGCTTGTCCACCACCACCCGGTAGAAGGCGCGTACCCCGTGCCAGTCGATCGGGTAGCCCTCCGGTCCGAGCGAGGCGGCGTCCCGGTGACTGGCGACCCCGAGCAGCCCGACGAGCCGCCCGGTCTGCCCGGTCTCCTCGACCAGCTCCCGGATCAGCGCCGCGCCCGGCTGCTCGCCGTAGTCGGTGCCGCCCCCGGGCAGGTGCCAGCAGCCCGCCCCCGGGTAGCCGTCGGAAACCCGGGTCAACAGCACCCGCCCCTCCGGGTCGGTCACCACGGCGTACGCGGCGAAGCGCTGCGCCCGGTGCAGCCCGTCCGGGCCGGGCACCGCGTAGAACGAGGGAAACTCCGGCGGTTCGTCGGGCACGATGTCGGCCGACGAAGCGGGCAACCCGAGAGCGCGGGCGGTGAACGAACGCAGCGGCAACTGCGCCGCCTCGTCCCGGGTGAACCAGCGGGCCAGGTCGGTCGGCCGGTCGACCCGGTCGGTGAGCGAGCCACCCCGGACCGACACCCGGTAGACCAGCCGGTCGGTGTGGATGGTGATGCCCCGCTCGGGCAGTGCCCGCATGTCGGCCAGCACGTCGTGCAGGCTGGCGACGGCCACCGACAGGCCGGTCTCGGCGGCGGTCTCGCGGACGACGGTGTGCTGCGGGTCTTCGCCGTGGTCGACTGCCCCGCCGGGCAGGGACCATGTGCCGGGGGTGCCGGAGCGCTCCGATGCGCGGACCAGCAACACTCGGTCTACGGAATCAGTACAGACGGCGTATGCCGCGATCCTGCGCAGCGGCTCCAGCATGGTGGTCACGGAGCCAAATTCTCCCCGCCACCCGTTACCGGCGCGGAAAAGAGTCGGATTCCTGACTGATCACTCGTCCCTGAGAGGCAGTTCAGGGTAGGGATCCGGGCGGTCACCGAAGTCGATACGCTCCGCGACGGGCACCGTGGAGTCATGACCTCCACACCTCACGCTCCGTATCGACAACTGCGCCGTCCGACCACCGACCGGATGATCGCCGGGGTGGCCAGCGGCGTCGGCCGCTACTTCGCCGTCGACCCCACCCTGGTCCGAGTCGCATTCGCCGTCGTCACACTGCTCACCGGTGGGCTCGCCGCGCTCGCGTACCCGATCATGTGGTTCCTGATGCCCGAGGAGCCGGCTGGCGCACCCGCCTGGCCGCACCCGGCACCCGGCGCACCACACGGACCCACCACCCCGCCGCACGGACCCGTCGGGACGCCGCCGCAGCCGGCCGCCGCGCCGCACCCCGCCTGGCCGTTCCCCGGGCCGGTGCCGCACGCCGGGCCGCAGCCCGCTCCGGCACCTACCACCTGGCCGCCGACGGCCCCGCCGCCCACTCAACCGCAGCGGGCGCCCGAACCGGCCTCGCCTGCCCAACCGGCGTCACCGGCCCAGGACCTCGACGCGCCACCGGCCAGCCCGGCGGCACCCCAGGACACCGTGCCGACGGCGCAGCAGGACCTCGCCACGCCGACGGCCCAGCCCGACGTCGCGGCGACGGCACCCGACGCCACGCCGGAGGCCGAGACGACGCCGCGCCCGGCGCCTCAGCCGCCCGCGTGAGACACCGTCAACCGGCGTCGGCGAGGTGCCGCGTCACTCCCATTCGATGGTGCCCGGCGGCTTGCTGGTGACGTCCAGCACCACCCGATTGACCTCGGCCACCTCGTTGGTGATCCGGGTGGAGATCCGGGCGATCACGTCGTAGGGCAGGCGGGACCAGTCGGCGGTCATCGCGTCCTCGCTGGAGACCGGGCGCAGCACCACGGGATGCCCGTAGCTGCGCCCGTCACCCTGCACGCCGACGCTGCGCACGTCGGCCAGGAGCACCACCGGGAACTGCCAGACGTCCCGGTCGAGACCGGCGGCGCTGAGTTCCTGACGGGCGATGAAGTCGGCTCGACGGAGCACATCGAGGCGCTCCCGATCGACCGCTCCGATGATCCGGATGGCCAGGCCGGGGCCCGGGAACGGGTGCCGCCAGACCATCGCCTCGGGCAGCCCGAGCTGGAGGCCGAGCGTACGGACCTCGTCCTTGAACAGCGTGCGCAGCGGCTCGACCAGGGCGAACTTCAAGTCCTCCGGCAACCCGCCGACGTTGTGGTGGCTCTTGATGTTCGCGGTTCCGGTGCCGCCGCCGGACTCGACCACATCCGGGTAGAGGGTGCCCTGCACCAGGAACTCGACGTCGCCGTGCGAGGCGATCTCCCGGGCGGCGGCCTCGAAGACCCGGATGAACTCCCGACCGATGATCTTGCGCTTCTGCTCGGGGTCGGTCACCCCGGCCAGCGCGCCGAGGAACCGGTCCGCGGCGTCGACCACCTTCAGCTTGATGCCGGTGGCCGCGACGTAGTCCTTCTCCACCTGCTCGGCCTCACCCGCGCGCAGCAGGCCGTGGTCCACGAAGACACAGGTGAGCTGGTCACCGACGGCCCGGTGGACCAGGGCTGCGGCGACCGCCGAGTCCACCCCGCCGCTGAGGCCGCAGATGACCTCCTTGTCGCCGACCTGCGCACGGATGCGGGCCACCTGCTCGTCGATGATGTTCTCGGGCGTCCAGGTGGGCTCGATCCCGGCGATCTCGTAGAGAAAGCGGGTCAGCATCTCCTGCCCGTGCGCGGTGTGCCCCACCTCGGGGTGGAACTGCACGCCGGCCCGCCGCCCGGCCACGTCCTCGAAGGCGGCGACCGGCGCGCCGGCCGACTCGGCGGTCACCGTGAAACCCTCGGGAGCCTCGGTCACGCAGTCCCCGTGGCTCATCCAGACCGGCAGGTCGGCTGGCAGGTCACGGAGCAGCACACCCGGGTCGGTCAGGCGGGGGCGCAGCGGCGTCCCGCCGTACTCGCGGCTGCCGGTGCGCGCCACCGTGCCACCGAGGGAGCGGGCCATCGCCTGGAATCCGTAGCAGATGCCGAAGACCGGCACGCCGGTGGTGAACAGCCCGTCGTCGACCTGCGGAGCGCCCGGCTCGTAGACGCTGGCCGGACCGCCGGAGAGGATGATCGCGGCGGGGTCACGGGCCAGCATCTCGGCCACGGGCATGGTGTGCGGGACGATCTCGGAGTAGACCTTGGCCTCGCGTACCCGGCGCGCGATCAGCTGGGCGTACTGGGCTCCGAAGTCGACCACGAGGACTGGACGCGGCAGGCTCATAGCCGGCAATCCTACCGAGCGTGACCGCGCCTCCCCCGCCTACCGCCCCTTCCCCGGCGTCAGGCACGCCGAGTCACCCGGCCCTCGATCGTGACGGCTGTTCCACGGGTGCCACCGAGAGCTGCGCGCGGGGCGAGGACGCCGATCAGGGGTGGGAGACGGCGGGGTTGCGGGGCGGCACGGGGGCCAACCGGCGGTACGGGGCACCGAGCTCGGGGCGGGGGTCGGGGTCGCCCTTGTTGGGCCAGAGCGACATGGCGCGTTCGGCCTGGGCGGTGATGGTCAGGGACGGGTTGACGCCGAGATTGGCCGAGACCGCGGCACCGTCGACCACGTGCAACCCCGGATGTCCGTAGACCCGGTGGTACGGGTCGATCACCCCGTCAGCGGGGCTGGCACCAATCACCGCCCCGCCGAGGATGTGCGCGGTCACCGGGATGTCGAACGGTTCGGTCAGCGCGCCGCCCGGCGTACCGTCGATCTCCTCGGCGAGCAGCCGGACCGCCTCGTTGCCCGCTGGGATCCAGGCCGGGTTGGGGGTGCCGTGACCCGGCCCGGAGACGAGCCGGCGGCCGAGCGGACCGCGCCGCAGCCGGATGGTCAGCGAGTTGTCCGCCGACTGCATGACCAGGGCGATCACCGTACGCTCCGACCAGCGGCGCACCGAGAGCATCCGGGCGGCCGACCAGGGATGCCGGAGCAACTGCCCGAGCCAACGACGCGACCGGTGCGGCCCACCGTCGACCAGCAGCGACTGGAGCAGCCCCATCGCGTTCGAGCCCCGGCCGTAGCGGACCGGCTCGATGTGGGTCTGCGGATCGGGGTGGAACGAGCTGGTGATGGCGACCCCTTCGGTGAAGTCCACGCCACGCGCACGGGCCTTCCGCTGCGCCACCGAGGCACCGAGGATCGCCTCCGAGTTCGTCCGGGTCAGCTCACCGAGCCGGGGCGATAGGCCGGGCAGGTCGCCCCGTTCCCGCATCTCGTGCAGCAGCCGCTGGGTGCCCAGCGCACCGGCGGCGAACACCACCTGACCTGCGTGGATCACCTGCGGTCGGCGCCGCAGCCAGGCACCGGTGCGTTCGGTGTGCACCTGGTACCCGCCGTCGACCGGCCGGACCGCGGTCACCGTGGTCAGCGGATGCACCTGGACGCCGAGCCGCTCGGCCAACCAGAGATAGTTCTTGACCAGGGTGTTCTTCGCTCCGACCCGGCAGCCGGTCATGCAGCCGCCGCAGTGGGTGCAGCCGGTGCGCTCCGGGCCCGCCCCACCGAAGTACGGGTCGGCGACCCGCTCCCCCGGCCGCCCGAGGTGCACGGCGACCGGGGTGGGGCGGAAGGTGTGCCCCACGCCCATCCGCTCGGCGACCCGCCGCATCGCCCGGTCGGCCCCGGTGTCGATCGGATACGTGGTCACCCCGAGCATCCGTTTCGCCTGGTCGTAGTGGGGGGCCAGTTCGGCTCGCCAGTCGGTGAGGTGCCGCCACTGCGGATCGTCGTAGAAGGCGTCCAGGGGTTCGTAGAGGGTGTTGGCGTACACCAGCGAGCCACCTCCGACACCGGCACCGGACAGCACCAGCACCCCGCCGCCGGCCCGCCGGTCGGCGGCGGGGAGCAGGGTGATGCGCTGGAGGCCGAAGCAGCCCAGTTTCGGCGCCCACAGGAAGCGGCGCATCCGCCACGACGTCTTCGGGAACTCGTCGTCGGCGAACCGCCGGCCCGCCTCCAGTACGCCCACCGAGTAGCCCTTCTCGGCCAGCCGCAACGCGGTGACGCTGCCGCCGAAACCCGACCCGATGACCACCACGTCGTACCGCATGCACGCATCATTACTCGCGAGTAGCCCTCGCGCCAGGGCCCGAATTCGCGCGATCATGCTGCGCACCGCGTCAGTTTCGCCCGACCGGGGACGCAACCCCGAGCCCGGCTCGGCGCGTTGGACCGGTATTGACCCAGGGCGGGTGTCGACGTCCCCGGCGAGCCGAGCGGAACCGCTCGTCGGCCGGGCACTTCCGACCGACGCCCGAGGGAAAGCGGGGGATGATGTTCGGAGGAGACCGGAGACGGTTGACGCTGGTGCTGGCCGGTCTGGCCACGATCGCGGTGATCGCGGTGATCGGTGTGGTGGTGACCCGTACGGTCGGCGACGAGCCGCCGACGCCGACCGCCGCCACCGCGAGTCCCAGCGCGTCGCCCAGCGCCAGTGCCAGCCCGAGCCCCAGCCCGCCGCCCGGGGCCGACATCACCGGCCCGCTCAACCTGCTGCTGGTCGGGGTGGACACCCGGGTCAGCGTGCCCGGTTGGGAGCCGCACGCCGACGCCGTACTCGTGCTGCACGTGCCGGCCGGGTTGTCCAAGGCGTACCTCTTCTCCCTCCCCCGCGACCTGGTGGTGGAGATCCCGGCGTACAAGCCGGCCGGCTACCGGGGCGGACGCACCAAGCTCACCCATGCGATGAGCTACGGCAGCCGGGTGCCGGGCCGTCCCAAGCAGCCCGACCCCGCCCAGGGGTACGAGCTGCTGCGCCGCACGGTCAGCGACTACACCGGCCTGCGCATCGACGCGGGCGCGGTGCTCACCTTCGGCGGCTTCGACGAGTTGGTCGACAGTCTCGGCGGCGTGGACATCCACGTCGACCAGCGGGTGGTGTCTCGGCACCGGCAACCCGACGGCAAGCACCGGAAGCCGGGTCCGGGCGTCGGCGGCTACGTCGGCCCGCAGATGGTCTACGAGCCCGGCAAGCAGCACCTCAACGGCTGGCAGGCGCTCGACTACGCCCGCCAGCGTTACCTGCCCGGCGGTGACTACACCCGGCAACGTCACCACCAGCAACTGATCCGGGCACTGATCGGCAAGATCATGGACCAGGACCTGGCCCGGCAACCCGAGCGGGTCGAACAGGTGGTCGCCGCGCTCGGCGACGCACTGCTCTACGTCGGTGGACGGCGAATCGTGGACTTCGCGTACGCCCTCGGTACGTTGTCGCCGCAGGCGATCACGCTGGTCGGGCTGCCCGGTGCCTCGGTCGGCCGGGGTAACGCCTACCGGGGCGAGGAACTGACCTCGGTGGGTCGCCGATTCCTCACCGAACTGCGGGCCGGCAAGGCCGACGCCTACCTGGCGGAGCATCCGAAGCTCACCGTGCCGAGTTGACCGCTGCCCCCGGTGGGCTCCGGACCCGTCGGCGGTGCCGCCGGTCAGGGCAGGCCGGGCGCGGTGGTGCCGCTCAGCCAGGTGTCGAAGAAGGAGCCCAGCTCACGCCCGGACGTCCGTTCGGCCAGGGCGACGAAGTCGGCGGTGGTGGCGGTGCCGTCGCGCCGCTCGCTGGTCCACGCCCGCAGGATCTCGAAGAAGGTGTCGTCACCGACGGTACGCCGCAGGGCGTGCACGGTCAGCGCCCCGCGCTTGTAGACGGCGGAGCTGAACAGCTGGTCGGGGCCGGGATCCAGGGTGCGCCGGGACCAGTTCGTCGACGCGTACTGGATCTCGAAGTTGCGCTGGACGCTGCGCCCGCCGTCGTGCTCCTCCCACAGCCACTCGGCGTAGCTGGCGAAACCCTCGTTGAGCCACATGTCGCTCCAGCGGGCCAGCGCCACACTGTTGCCGAACCACTGGTGGGCCAGCTCGTGGGCGACCACGTGGTAGTTCGGTTCGCCACTACGGAAGAAACCCGGCCCGTAGACCGGTCGGGACTGGGTCTCCAGCGCGTACCCGATCCGGCTGTCGGAGACCACCACGCCGCCGTACGACTCGAAGGGGTACGGCCCGAACTGGCTGGTCAAGAAGTCGGCGATCTCGCCGGTGCGGGCGAGAGAGGCCGCCGCCGGCCCGCTCGCCGGAAGACCGTCGGGTACGGCGGTGACCATCGGCTTACCGGCGTGCTCGCCGGTCTCGACCCGATAGTCGCCGATCACCAACGTGGTCAGGTAGCTCGCCATCGGTGAACGCTCGGTCCACCGCCAGGTGGTCCAGCCGTCGGCGCTGGTCCGCTCCCCCGGTACCCCGTTGCTGAGCGCGGCCAGCCCGTCCGGCACGGTCACCTCAAGGTCGTACGTGGCCTTGTCGGACGGATGGTCGTTGACCGGGAACCAGGTGGCCGCCGAGTGCGGCTGGCCCAGGGCGATCGCGCCGTCGTCGGTGTGCTGGAACCCACCGCTGCCCAACACGCCGTCGGCATCCGGCTGGGGCACGCCGCCGTAGGCGACCTCCACCATGAATCGGCTTCCGGAGTCGATCCCCCGGGACGGGGTGACCACCAGTTCGCTGTCCTCCCGGCGGTGCTCGGCCGGGGCACCGTTCACGGTCACCGAGCTGACCGTCAACCCGGACAGGTCCAGGTTGAATCGCGACAGGCCGTGGGTCGCGGTCGCGGTGATCTCGGCCCGGCCGGTGAGCTGGTCGTCCGCCGGGTCGTACCGCACCCCGAGTCGGTAGTGGGCGACGTCGTACCCGCCGTTGCCGCTGCCCGGCACGTACGGGTCGCCGAGGTCGGCGCTACCGGCCCGGAATCCACCCCGATCCGCCGGCTTGCGGTCGCCGACGTCGTAGACCAGCACGATCGACGCGAGCACGGCAACGACCACTGCCGCCGCACCGGCCACCCACCACCCGCCAGACCTGCTGTTCACCAGCCCGAGCCTACTGCCGCAGCTCCGTCGATCATGGAGCTGCGGCACGTGTCGGATCGGGCATCACCGGTGTCGACCGGGTGCCGCTCCTGGGTGAACGACGCGGCGCTGCTGTCTCAGCGGTCCAGGACCAGACCGACCTTCTGGAACTCCTTCAGGTCGCGGTAGCCGCACTTGGCCATCGCGCGGCGCAGACCGCCGAAGAGGTTCAGCTGGCCGTCCGGCTCGTCGGCAGGGCCGAAGAGCAGACGCTCCATCGAGCCGAGCGGCTCACCGGCGGTCTCGAAGGCGCCCCGGGGCAGCGACGGGTGGCTGGCCGCCGAATGCCACCAGGCTCCGCTGGCCGGTGCCTCCTCGCACAGCGACAACGGCTCGCCGAGCATCACCGCGTCCGCGCCGCAGCCGAGCGCCTTGGCGATGTCGCCGGAGGTGCGGATGTCACCGTCGGCGATGAGGTGCACGTACCGCCCGCCGGTCTCGTCGAGGTAGTCCCGCCGGGCGGCGGCGGCGTCGGCGATCGCGGTGGCCATCGGCACCCGGATGCCGAGCACCGACTCGGTGGTGGACCACTCGTCCCCGCCGATGCCGATGATCACGCCGGCCGCACCGGTACGCATCAGGTGCAGGGCGGTCTTGTAGTCGGTGCAGCCGCCGACGATGACCGGGAGGTCGAGATCGGCGATGAACTCCTTGAGGTTGAGCGGCTCGTCGGTGGTCGAGACGTGCTCGGCGGAGACGATGGTGCCCTGGATGACCAGGATGTCGACGCCCGCGTCGAGGATGACCGGGGCCAACGCCAGCGTGTGCTGCGGGGAGACGCGCACCGCCACCGTGCCGCCACCGTCACGCAGCTCACGAACCCGCTCGGTGATCAGATCGGGCCGGATCGGCTCGGCGTACACCTCCTGGAGCCGCTTGGTGGCGCGGGCGTCCTCGTCGAGGGCGCCGAGTTCCTTCAGCACCTTGCTCGGGTTCTCGTAGCGGGTCCACAGCCCTTCGACGTTGAGCACGCCGAGCCCGCCGAGCTGACCGAGCCGCACGGCCGAGGCCGGGCTCATCGTCGCGTCGGAGGGGTGCCCGACACAGGGGATGCCGAACTGGTACGCGTCGAGCTGCCACCCGGTGGAGACGTCGTCGACGTCCCTGGTCCGACGGGACGGCACGATGGCGATGTCGTCCAGGTGGTAGCCGCGCTGCGCGGTCTTACCCAGCCCGATCTCGACCACGTCACGCATGGGCACTCCAGATGTGTTCGGGGGTGGTGGGAGGGGTCAGCGGGTGTGGTAGTTCGGCGCTTCGACGGTCATCTGGATGTCGTGCGGGTGGCTCTCCTTGAGCCCGGCCGCGGTGATCCGGATGAGCTGACCCCGCTGGTGCAGCTCGGGGATGTTCTCCGCGCCCGCGTACCCCATCGCCAGCCGCAGGCCACCGACCAGTTGGTGGGCGACCCGGGCCAGCGGCCCACGGTACGGCACCTGACCCTCGACGCCCTCCGGGACCAGCTTCTCGTCGCTGGTCACGTCCTGCTGGAAGTAGCGGTCCTTGGAGTACGACTTGGCCTGGCCACGGGACTGCATGGCACCGAGCGAGCCCATGCCGCGGTACGTCTTGAACTGCTTGCCGTTGACGAAGATCAACTCGCCGGGGCTCTCCTCGCAGCCGGCCAGCAGGCTGCCGAGCATCACCGTGTCCGCGCCGGCGACCAGCGCCTTGGCGATGTCGCCGGAGTACTGGATGCCGCCGTCACCGATGACCGGCACCCCGGCCGGTCGGGCCGCCCGAGCAGCCTCCATGATCGCCGTGATCTGCGGCACGCCGACACCGGCCACGATCCGGGTGGTGCAGATCGCCCCCGGCCCGACACCGACCTTCACGCCGTCGGCTCCGGCGTCGACCAGCGCCTTGGCTCCGGCGTAGGTCGCCACGTTGCCGCCGACGATGTCCACGGCGACGTCCTTCTTGAGCCGGCTGACCATCTCCAGCACCGCACGCTGGTGCCCGTGGGCGGTGTCCACGATGATGACGTCGACGCCCGCGTCGACCAGGGCACGGGCCCGCTTGTACGCGTCGTCGCCGACACCGATGGCCGCCGCCACCCGCAGCCGCCCCGCCTCGTCCTTGGTGGAACTCGGGTACTGCTCGCTCTTGGTGAAGTCCTTGACCGTGATCAGGCCACGCAGCTTGCCGGAGCCGTCGACGATCGGCAGCTTCTCGACCTTGTGCTGGCGCAGCAGGCCGAGCGCATCGTCCTTGCTCACCCCGACCGGGGCCGTCACCAGCGGCGCCTTGGTCATGATCTCGCGGACCGGCAGGTCCGGGTCGGAGACGAAGCGCATGTCCCGGTTGGTGACGATGCCCACCAACTGCCCCTGGCCGTCCACCACCGGCACCCCGGAGATGCGGTAGCGCCCGCAGAGCTGGTCGACCTCCCGCAGGGTGTCGTCCGGGCTCGCCGTCACCGGATTGGTGATCATGCCGGACTCGGAACGCTTGACCAGGTCGACCTGGAGTGCCTGGTCCTCCACCGAGAGATTGCGGTGCAGCACGCCGATGCCGCCCTGCCGGGCCATCGCGATCGCCATCCGGGCCTCGGTGACCGTGTCCATCGCGCTGGACAGCAGCGGAATGGAGAGCGAGACGTTGCGGGTCAGCCGGGTGATGGTGTTCACCCGGCTCGGCACCACGTCGGACTCCCCCGGCTGGAGCAGCACGTCGTCGAAGGTCAGCCCCAGCGGCACCACCCTCGCCGAACCGGCGGGCAGCTCGGGCAGATGACCGCCCAGCTCGCCGCCCTCGATGCCGGCAGAAAGGTCGGTACGGGGCGAATTCTCCACGATTGCTCTCCTGAGCTGCTCGAACCGGGCTTCAGTGAGGTGGCACGGGGGGCACCGACGATCGCCGGGCGAAGGGTGCGTCAGCCTCATCGTACCCACTGAAGGTTTCTCCACCCGAACCGCGCGGCACCCCCGGTGACGGCTCGCGCAACCGGGGGACAGGCGTCGACCGGGGGCAGGGGACTACGGTGAGGGGGTGCACGACGATCCCATCGACCCGTTCACCGGCGACCCGACCGACCCGGCGGCCGACCTGGACGCCTCCGGCGGCGACGCGCCGCTGGACCCACTGACCGACGTCGAGCGCCAGGACGTGCTGGAGGATCTCGCCGACCTGGAGATCTACCAGGCGCTGCTCGCACCGATCGGCGTACGCGGGCTCGTCATCGAGTGTGAGGACTGTCGGGAGCCGCACTACTTCGACTGGGACCTGCTCCGGGGCAACCTGCGGCACCTGCTCAGTTCCGGGCGGCCCCGGGTGCACGAGCCGGCCTACGACCCCGACCCCGACCACTACGTCACCTGGGACTACGCGCGCGGCTACGCCGACGGCGTGCACGACACCCTCAGCGAGGGCACCGAGGAGGAGAGCGCCGAAGGCTGAGCCCGGCTCAGGCGACCAGCCCGGCCCGGAAGCCGGCGGCCACCGCGTGCGCCCGGTCCCGGGCACCGAGCTTGCGGAACAGCCGCCGAGCGTGGGTCTTCACGGTGTCCTCGGAGACGAAGAGTTCCCGGCCGATCTCGGCGTTGCTCTTGCCCTCGGCCATGCCGAGCAGCACCTGCAACTCCCGCTCGGTGAGGCCGATGGTGGACCGGTCGGGCCGCGCCGGTGTCGTCGGCGCGTCCGGCTCGACCTCGGCACCCGGCTCGGCCGGGTCGTCGCCGCGCTGCGCGGGCACCACCGCCGGCCCACCGGCCGCGTCGGTCGCCGACCAGGCGGTCGGCGGCTCGCCCCCGGTGCGTCCCCCGGGCGTGGGCCGGGTCGGGCTGCCCACCGCCGCCGCGTCCCGCGCGGGGTCGGCGATCCGGTGCCGGTTGGCCCGGCCCGGCGCGGCCAGCAGTAACAGCGCCTTGGCGACGGCACTGGTCAAGTCCTGGTCGACCCCTTGGATCAGCCCGCGGGCACCGGCGCCGATGGTCGCTGCCGCCGCCTCGGACTCCTCGGCACCGAGCAGCAGGACGGCGGCCTGCGGAGCACGGGCCAGCACCCGGCGGACGAACCCGGCGCTGTCGGGGCGGGTGAGCGCCGTGTCGGCGAGCACCACGTCGGCCGGGCGTTCGGCCAGCCGCAGCATCACCTCGGGATCAGAGACCGCCGTCCGGACGGCACCCGACAACCCCAACCGCGCTGCCGCGGAGGTCAGGTGCTGCGCCGCGAGCGGCGTTCGGACGCACACGAGAACGGTACGCACAGGCATCTCCTCTCCGGTGACGAGCAGACCATGACCGGCCTCGGTCGGGGGGAAGTTCCGGGCAATCCTCCCAACTTTTCCGACATCCAGGGCATATGGCGCAAGCTGCCACGTGTTTTGGATCTAAAGAGGTGTGAGGCGTGAGGCGCCCGGGTAGGGAGTTGCCGGGCCGGAACGGTGCGCCTGCGCGGCCCGCCGCCGGACAACCGGCAACGAGCGTCTCGCGGTGCCGCGCGAGAGGAGGGGGTGCTGATGTCGAACGTACGTAGACTGCCCGGGCCCATCATCGATCTTTGGGACTGGCAACGGCTCGGTGCCTGCCGGGGCCGTGACAGCGCCCAGTTCTTCCACCCTGACGGCGAGCGGGGCTCGTCCCGGCTGCGCCGGGAATCCGCCGCCAAGGCCGTCTGCCGTACCTGCCCGGTCCGCGCCGAGTGCGCCGCGCATGCCCTGGCCGTACGCGAGCCGTACGGCGTGTGGGGCGGCCTCAGCGAGTCCGAGCGGCTGCGGTTGCTCGCGCTCGGCTGGGAGGACCTCGCCGACCGCCGACAGACCCGGGTCGACATCAACAGGCTGGAGGCCAGGCTGGGTAACTCCCACCTGTCCACGGTGCCCAGTCAGCGCAACGTCGCCTGACCGACCGCACCGAGCGACGCCGCGCCCAGGATCCTGGGCGCGGCGTCGCTCGTTCGCCCATCGCCGCCTGGTGGCGGCGGTTCAGGTGACGGTGATCGTGACGGTGTGCCAGCCGGTGGCACCGTCCGGCGCGACACCGCGCGACTGGCCGGTCTGCGTCTCGCCGGTGCTGTCCGTCGCCCGGACCTGGAGGGTGTGCCTGCCCGGGGTGGCCTGCCATTGCCACGACCACTGCACCCAGGTGTCGACCGAGATCGTCGGGGCGAGTCGGGCCTCCTGCCAGGGTCCGTCGTCGACGCGTACCTCGACGCGATCGATGCCCCGGTGCTGCGCCCAGGCGACCCCGGCGACGGTCACCGGCCCGGCGGCCGGTCGGTTCCGCGGCCGGGGCGTGTCGATCCGCGACTGCGTCTTCACCGGCCCCTGCGCCGACCAGCCGCGAGGCACCCAGTACGCGTCGAAGTCGGCGAAACTGGTCAACTCCAGTTCGGTGATCCACTTGCACGCCGACACGTAGCCGTACAGGCCCGGCACCACCATCCGGGCCGGGAAACCGTGCCGCACGGGCAGCGGCTCACCGTTCATGCCGACGGCGAGCAGCGCGTCCCGCCCGTCGCGCAACACGGCGGTCGGGGTGCCACAGGTCCAACCGTCGACGGAACGCCCCACCACCTGGTCGGCTCCGTCCAACGGCTCCACCTCGTCGAGCAGTTCCCGCAGCGGCACGCCGAGCCAGCGCGCGTTGCCGATCAGGTCGCCGCCCACCTCGTTGGAGACACAGGCCAGCGTCACGTACCGCTCCACCAGGGGTCGGGCGAGCAGATCGGCGTAGCTCAGCGTGACCGGATGACGGACCCGGCCGTGGATGCGCAGCCGCCAGGTCTCCGGATCGACCTGCGGCAGCACCAAGGCGGTGTCGATTCGGTAGAAGCCCCGGTTCGACGTGACGTAGCTGGCCAACCCGGGCAGATCCAGGTCGGCGCCAGCCGGCACCGGCGGCGCGGCGGACACCGGGGCCGGCAACGTGATCGCCTCGCGGGCCGCCGACACCCCCTGACGACCGGCCAGCCACCGCCCGGCCACTCCCCCGACGGTGGCCACGCCGATCACGGTGCCGACACCGGTGAGGAAGCGTCGACGCGCGTCCGGGTCGACCCGCTGCCCGCGGCCGACCGGAGCCGGGGTGCCGTCGGCGGACACGGGCGGCTCGGCCACCGTCGGCGGGGCCCAGGGCCACGGGTCCAGTTCCAGCGGACCGGCGACGAACGCCCACAGCACGAGCCCACCGGCCGCCGCGCCGACCAGTGACGGCAGCACGTCTGCGACGTCCGCGCTGGCCCGGGTGAGGGCGGCTGCCGCGCCGACTCCGCCGAAGACGGCGATGCCCACCAGGCTCGCCATGAGTCGGCGGGCTGCCAGCAAGCCCAGCAGGGCGGCGAACCCACCGAGCAGCAGCGCCGTGCCGACCAGCAGGGCGATCTTGTCGTACGTGCCGAAGACCTCGATGCCGAACCGCTTGACCGGCTCGGGGGCGATGTCCACGACGAGGCCGCCGACCGCGACCAACGGCGACGACCGGGGGCCGGTCAGGGCGGCGACCAGCTCGGCGGTGCCGATGGCCGCCGCAGCGGCGGCGACGCCGCCCAGCGCGGCGAACCGGGGTGTCGTGCTGCTCACCCGTCCAGTCTTTCCCACCGACCACGGCTGGGGTAGTAGCCGTGGTCTGCGTCTACGGACGCGTGGGGCGCACCGTCACGTCGACGGTGCGCCCCACGTCCGGCGTACGGCAGGGCTCAGAAGCCGGGGCCGTGCTGGTGGCTGTGACCGTGACCGTGCGAGTGGCCGTGGCCGCCCGCGGCGGGCTCCGGCTCGGCCGGCTTCTCCACCACCAGGCTCTCGGTGGTGAGCAGCAGACCGGCGATCGACGCGGCGTTGGTGACCGCGTTGCGGGTCACCTTGACCGGGTCGATGATGCCGGCCTTGGCCAGGTCGACGTAGTCGCCCACGGCGGCGTCGAGGCCGTGGCCCCACTCCTTCTCGCGGACCGTCTGCACCACCACGTAGCCGTCGTGGCCGGCGTTCTGGGCGATCCAGCGCAGCGGCTCGACCAGCGCCTTGCGCACGATCGACACGCCGACCTTCTCGTCACCGGTGAAGCCCAGGTCGTCGTCGAGCACCGGCAGGATCTGCGCCAGGGCGGCACCGCCGCCGGGCACCGTACCCTCCTCGACCGCAGCCTTGGTCGCCGCGATGGCGTCCTCGATGCGGTGCTTGCGCTCCTTCATCTCGACCTCGGTGGCCGCGCCGGCCTTGACCACCGCGATACCACCGGAGAGCTTGGCGAGCCGCTCGGCGAGCTTCTCCCGGTCCCACTCGGAGTCCGAGGCCTCGATCTCCTTGCGGATCTGGGCGACCCGGTCGGCCACCTCGCTGGCCTGGCCACCACCGTCGACGATGGTGGTGTTCTCCTTGTCGACCACGACGCGCCGGGCGCTGCCCAGCACCTCCAGGCCCACCTGGTCGAGCTTGTAGCCCAGCTCGGGGGCGACCAGCTCGGCCCCGGTCAGGATCGCCATGTCCTGGAGCATCGCCTTGCGGCGGTCACCGAAGCCGGGGGCCTTGACCGCGCAGACCTTGAGGGTCTTGCGGATGGCGTTGACCACCAGGGTGGACAGCGCCTGGCCCTCGACGTCCTCGGCGATGATGAGCAGCGGCTTGTTGTTCTGGAGGACCTTCTCCAGCAGCGGCAGCAGCTCCTCGATCGCGGAGATCTTCTGCGTGGTGATGAGGATGTACGCATCCTCCAGCACCGACTCCTGCGCCTCCGCGTCGGTGACGAAGTTCGGCGAGATGAAGCCCTTGTCGAACTGGAGACCCTCGGTGACGTCCAGCTCGGTCTGCAGCGCCGAGCCCTCCTCGACGGTGATCACACCGTCGCGGCCGACCTTCTCCATCGCCTCGGCGATCAGCTCGCCGATGGTGGCGTCCTGCGCGGAGATCGTCGCTACGTGGGCGACGGACTTCTTGTCGGAGACCTCGACGGCCTTGCCGAGCAGCGCCTCGGAGACCTTGGTGGCGGCGGCGTCGATGCCCCGCTTGAGTCCGGCCGGGTTGGCACCGGCCGCGACGTTGCGCAGGCCCTCGCGGACCATCGCCTGGGCGAGCACGGTCGCGGTGGTGGTCCCGTCACCGGCGACGTCGTTGGTCTTGGTCGCCACCTCCTTGACCAGCTGCGCACCGAGGTTCTCGTACGGGTTGGTGAGCTCGATCTCCTTGGCGATGGTCACGCCATCGTTGGTGATCGTCGGCGCACCGAATTTCTTGTCGAGGACGACGTTGCGCCCGCGCGGCCCGAGGGTGACCTTGACCGCGTCCGCGAGCGCGTTGACACCGTGCTCCAGCAGGTGCCGGGCGTCGTCCGAGAAGCTCAGGATCTTCGCCATGAATGTCCCTTCGAAGCGACGTTGCCCCGGCCCGGCGAGCCGGACCGGGGCAACGACACTGATCGGTTGCTTACTTCTCGATGACCGCGAGGACGTCGCGGGCGGAGAGCACCAGGTACTCCTCGCCGGCGTACTTGACCTCGGTGCCGCCGTACTTCGAGTAGAGAACGGTGTCGCCGACGGAGACGTCGATCGGCACGCGGTTGCCCTTGTCGTCGATCCGGCCCGGGCCGACAGCGAGGACGGTGCCCTCCTGCGGCTTCTCCTTGGCGGTGTCGGGGATCACGATGCCCGAGGCGGTGGTGGTCTCGGCCTCGTTCGCCTGGACCACGATGCGGTCCTCGAGCGGCTTGATCGCAACCTTGGTCGCGGTAGTCACGGGCATACCCTCCTGGGGTACTTGGTTTCGTTGCCGATCGGCATGCCGACCGGCGTCAATCTGCCACATGCCACCGGGCGGGGCCGTCGTCGCGGGTGCCGGTCCGCCTGGCGTTCAACCCCCGGACACCAGGGCCCGGAGGTTGGCACCCTCAGGGTGAGAGTGCTAATCGCAGGTTATTCCTCGGCTAGCACTCCGTCAAGGAGAGTGCCAATCCGATGCCCCCTCGTGTCGCCGCTCGGGGCCCCACCGCATTCGATCGTCTGCACTCCGGTGACTCGGACGTCGGCGTGTCGGCTCACCCAGGTGCAGACGATCACGTCGCACACCGACGGGGCGGCTGCGTGGGTGGTCGGGTGGGGCGGAAGGATGGGTGGGTGGATCTGGAGCAGTTCGCCGCCTTGCGTACGCCGGAGGGGTCGGCCGCGCTCCACGCGGCGGCCCGGCTTGCCGGCGGCGATCCACTGACCGCGGCGGCGGCGCTGCGCTCGGCCGGGGTGCCCGCCGGGCTCGCGGCGACGGCGCTGACCCAGGCGGAGCTGCGCCGCCGAGCGGTGGGCAAGTTCGGGGAAGCGGCGACCGGCATGTTCTTCACCCGCCCGGGCCTGGAGCAGGCCACCCGGCAGGTCGTCGCGCGGCGACGCGCCGAGCGGCTGCGGGCCGCCGGGGTGAGCACTCTGGCCGATCTCGGCTGCGGGCTGGGGGCCGACGCGCTCGCCGCCGCCCGCGCCGGCATCCGGGTGTACGCGGTGGAGGCCGACCCGCTCACCGCCGCGCTGGCCGAGGAGAACGCCCGGGCCACCGGGCTGGCCGACCTGGTCACCGTCGAGTGCGGCGATGCGACCGCGTTCGACGTGACCCGGGTGGAGGCGGTCTTCTGCGACCCGGCCCGCCGCCGAACCGGCACCGGCCGCCGGATCTTCGACCCCAACTCGTACTCGCCGCCGTGGCACTTCGTGACCGGGCTGGCCGAGCGGGTGCCGCGCACGGTGGTGAAGGTCGCACCGGGGCTCGACCACGCGTTGATCCCGGCGGGCGCCGAGGCCGAGTGGGTCAGCGTCGACGGCGACCTGGTCGAGGCGGCCCTCTGGTGCGGCGAGCTCGCCGAAGTACCCCGCCGCGCGACCGTCCTGAAGGAAGGGCCCCTTCTTAACGCCTCCGGTATAGCAGGGGGCCCTTCCTATCACCTGGCCGGTGGCGGGACGCACCGCACCGACGGCAGCGCCCGAGCCGCGTACCAGCTCACCGGCGAGGGGGCGACCGAAGCGCCGGTGGGGCCGGTGCGGCGCTTCGTGTACGACCCGGATCCGGCGGTGGTCCGCGCGCATCTGGTGGCCGAGTTGGCTGCTGACCTGGGTGCCACCCTGGCCGATCCGACCATCGCCTACCTCTACGCCGACGCGGCGACGCCGACGCCGTACGCCCGCTGCCTGGAGGTGACCGACGTGCTGCCGTTCTCCCTCAAGCGGCTGCGGGCGTTGCTGCGGGAGCGGCGGGTCGGCCGGGTGGAGATCCTCAAGCGCGGCTCCGCGGTGGAGCCCGAGCGGCTCCGGCGGGACCTGCGGTTGGCCGGTGACCAGCCGGCCAGCCTGGTGCTCACCCGGGTGGACGCCGCGCCGACGGTCCTGGTCTGCCGTCCCGCCCACTGAACCAGCCGCCGGGCCGATCGCCGAATCACCCGGAACGAGCGCCGAGAGCGGAACGGACGCCCCGTCACACGAACGGCAGTCCCGGCGTATCAACCGCGTTGCTGAATTGTTACCGCCGACAACAAACTCATCTCCAGCACACCCTTGTGCTGGCGTGTGACGCGGAATACGTTGCCGGGCACAACAAAACAAGCACCGAAACCCATCCCCACCCTCGAAAGGACCCTGCACATGCGCAAGGGCTTCCTCGCCGTCGGCACCGTGGGCCTGCTGGCCCTCGGCAGCCTGACGGCCTGCGGCGACGAGTCCGGCGGCGACCGGGCCGGCTCCGACAAGACCCCGAAGATCGGCGTGATCCTGCCGGACAGCAAGTCCTCCGTCCGCTGGGAGACGGCCGACCGCAAGTTCCTTCAGGCCGCCTTCGAGGCCGCCGGGGTCAAGTACGACATCCAGAACGCGCAGGGCGACAAGACCCAGTTCCAGACCATCGCCGACCAGATGATCACGAGTGGCGTCACCGCGCTGATGATCGTCAACCTGGACTCCGGCACCGGCAAGGCGGTCCTCGACAAGGCCAAGTCGCAGGGCGTCGCCACCATCGACTACGACCGCCTCACCCTCGGCGGTTCGGCGGAGTACTACGTCAGCTTCGACAACGAGGCCGTCGGCAAGCTCCAGGGCGAGGGCCTGGTCAAGTGCCTGACCGACCAGAAGGTCGAGAAGCCGGTCGTGGCGTACCTGAACGGCTCGCCGACCGACAACAACGCCACCCTGTTCAAGAACGGCTACGACTCGGTCCTCAAGCCCAAGTTCGACGCCAACGAGTACGTCAAGGGCCCGGACCAGGACGTTCCCGACTGGGACAACGCCCAGGCCGCGACGATCTTCGAGCAGATGCTGACCCAGACCGGCGGCAAGATCGACGCCGTGCTCTCCGCCAACGACGGTCTCGGCAACGCCGCCATCTCGGTGCTGAAGAAGAACAAGCTCAACGGCAAGGTGCCGGTGACCGGCCAGGACGCCGACCCGCAGGCGTTGCAGAACATCCTCGCCGGTGACCAGTGCATGACCGTCTACAAGGCGGTCAAGCAGGAGGCCGACGCCGCCGCCGAGCTGGCCATCGCGCTGGCCAAGGGCGAGCGCAAGGAGACCGGCCAGACCGTCACGGACCCGGAGGGCAGCCGAGAGGTGCCGTCCGTCCTGCTCACCCCGCAGGCGATCTACAAGGAGAACGTCAAGGACGTCATCGCCGACGGTTACGTGACCAAGGAGCAGGTCTGCACCGGCGAGTTCGCGAAGCTCTGCGCCGACGCCGGCATCAGCTGACCGCCCCCCGCCTAGGCGACGCCGCCCGGCACGGTGACCCCGTGCCGGGCGGCGTGCGCCGCTGGACGGGCCCCGATCTCCCTCCGCGACATAAGGAGAACCCCGTGTCCGCGACCCCTCTGCTGGAGCTACGCGGGATCGACAAGAGTTTCGGTCCCGTCCAGGTTCTGCGCGACGTCGCCTTCGCCGCCTACCCGGGCGAGGTCACCGCACTCGTCGGCGACAACGGCGCCGGCAAGTCCACCCTGGTCAAGTGCATCAGCGGCATCTACCCGACCGACGCCGGAGAGTTCCTCTTCGACGGCCAGCCGGTCAGCATCAACAGCCCGCGCGACGCCGCCTCGCTCGGCATCGAGGTCGTCTACCAGGACCTCGCACTCTGTGACAATCTCGACATCGTGCAGAACATGTTCCTCGGCCGCGAGAAGCGCAACGGCATCGTCCTCGACGAGCCGACCATGGAACAGATGGCGGCCGAGACCCTCGCTGGGCTCTCCGTACGCACCGTCAAGTCGCTACGCCAGCACGTCTCCAGCCTCTCCGGCGGCCAGCGCCAGACCGTGGCGATCGCCAAGGCGGTGCTCTGGAACAGCAAGCTGGTGATCCTGGACGAGCCGACCGCCGCGCTCGGCGTGGCGCAGACCGCCCAGGTGCTCGAACTGGTCCGGCGGCTGGCCGACAACGGTCTGGCCGTCGTCCTGATCTCGCACAACATGAACGACGTCTTCGCGGTCTCCGACCGGATCGCCGCGCTCTACCTCGGACAGATGGTCGCCCAGGTGAAGACCACCGACATCACTCACGCCCAGGTGGTCGAACTGATCACCGCCGGTCGCTCCGGCGAACTCGGGCTCGCCAGCGAACCGGCAACCAGCGGCAACGGCGCGGCGTCGGCCGACAGCACCACGGGAGGCCTCGCATGAGCACCACCGTCGTCAAGCAGGAGGGGCCGGCCGCCGTCACGCCGGCACCCACCGTCGCCAGCCACGCCCGCGACTACTGGCGACGGGTACGCGGTGGTGACATCGGTGCCCTGCCCGCCGTACTCGGTCTACTCGTCCTCTGCACCGTCTTCTCGATCATGCGGCCGTCGTTCCTCACCGCCGGGAACTTCGCCAACCTGTTCACCCAGGGCGCGGCGGTCACGTTGATCGCGATGGGCCTGGTCTTCGTCCTGCTGCTCGGCGAGATCGACCTGTCGGCCGGCTTCGCCAGCGGCGTCTGCGCGGCGGTCCTGGCCAACGTGGTCACCGTGCTCGGACATCCCTGGTACGTCGCGGTGATCGCCGCCGTGCTCACCGGCATGGTGATCGGTACGACGCTCGGCTTCCTGGTCGCCAAGGTCGGCATTCCCTCCTTCGTGGTCACCCTGGCCGGTTTCCTCGCCTTCCAGGGCGTGGTGCTGCTGCTGATGGAGGAAGGCCGCAACATCTCGGTACGCGATTCGGTGCTGGTGGCGATCGCCAACCGCAACATGCCGCCGTTGCTCGGCTGGGCGCTGGCCGCCGTGGCCGTCGCCGGTTACGCCGCCGCTCAGCTGCTCCGCCACCGCAGCCGCTCCGCGCGGGGCCTGGTCACCGACCCGATCGCGGTGATCCTCGCCCGGATCGGCGGGCTGGCGGTCATCCTCGGTCTCGCGGTCTACGTGCTCAACCTGGAGCGCAGCCGCAACGTCCTGATCAGCTCGCTCAAGGGCGTGCCGATCGTGGTGCCGCTCATCGCCGTGCTGCTGGTCGTCTGGACCTTCGTGCTGCAGCGCACCAGCTACGGCCGACACATCTACGCCGTCGGAGGTAACAAGGAGGCCGCCCGCCGGGCCGGCATCAACGTGGACCGGATCCGCATCTCGGTCTTCGTCATCTGCTCGACGATGGCCGCGATCGGTGGCATCGTCGCCGCCAGCCGGGCCAACTCGGTCGACCCGAACACCGGCGGCAGCAACGTGCTGCTCTACGCCGTCGGCGCGGCCGTGATCGGTGGCACCAGTCTCTTCGGTGGCAAGGGTCGGGTCCTGGACGCGGTGCTCGGCGGCGCGGTGGTCGCGGTGATCGACAACGGCATGGGTCTGATGGGCTACAGCTCGGGCGTCAAGTACGTGGTCACCGGCGTGGTGCTGCTCCTGGCGGCCAGCGTCGACGCGTTGTCGCGCCGCCGAGCCGCCGCCACCGGCAGTCGCTGATCCGCTCCACCGAAAGTAGTCAGACCCTGATGCGCGTAGGACCGAGCCAGGACGAGATTCGTCGACAGAATCTGGGTGCCCTGCTGCGCTTCGTCCATGTGCACGGCGCGACCACGCGCGCGGAACTGACCACCGCGTTGGGGTTGAACCGGAGCACCATCGGCGCGCTCACCGCCGACCTCGCCGCGGCCGGCCTGGTGACTGAGGGGGCGCCGAGGGAAACCGGCCGGGCCGGACGACCGTCGCTGGTCGTCCGGCCCGAGTCGGAGCGGATCTTCGCGTACGCGTACAGCATCGAGGTGGACCGGCTGCGGGCCGCGCGGGTCGGGCTCGGCGGCGCGGTGCTCGACCGCCGGGAACTGGACCGTCCGCGCGGTCTCACCGCTGCGGAGGCCGCACCGCTGCTGGCCAGCGCGGTCAAGGAGATGCGCCAGGCGTTGCCGGAGGACGCCGTCTGCGTCGGCACCGGGGTGGCGGTCTGCGGCATGGTCCGTCGTGCCGACGGGCTGGTCCGGCTCGGGCCGACCACCGGTTGGGTGGACGAACCGATCGGCCCGGCCCTGAGCACGGAACTCGGTCTCGACATGCCGGTCACGGTCGGCAACGTGGCCGACGTGGCGGCCTTCGCCGAACACGCCCGGGGCGCGGCAGCCGGCTGCGACAACGTCGTCTACCTCTACGGGGACGTCGGCGTGGGCGCCGGGATCATCGCCGGAGGGCGCCGGCTGACCGGGCACGGCGGCTACAGCGGCGAGGTGGGGCACATGGTGGTGACCCGCGACGGGGCCCGCTGCGAGTGCGGCAACCGGGGCTGCTGGGAGACCGAGATCGGCGAGCATGGGCTGTTGCGGGCTGCCGGCCGATCCGATGCCCGGGGTCGGGAGGCGCTGCTGGCGGTCTTCGACGCCGCCGACCGGGGGGACGCCCAGGCCCAGATAGCGGTACGGCAGGCCGGTGACTGGCTCGGCTTCGGCGTCGCCAACCTGGTCAACCTCTTCAACCCCGAGATGGTCATCTTCGGCGGCACCATGCGGGACCTCTACCTGGCCGCCGCCGCCCAGGTGCGCAGCCGGCTCAACTGCAACGGGTTGCCGGCCTGTCTGGAGCACGTCCGGCTGCGTACGCCGCTGCTCGGCGAGGACGCGCCGCTGGTCGGTGCCGCCGAACTCGCCTTCGACCGGCTGCTCGCCGACCCGCTCGACGTCGGCTGATCTCCACTTCACGTTTTCGTGAGCCGGTCTCGCCGACTGGTGAACTGATCGGCAAGACAATCCGTACCAGTCTGCGGACGGACATCCGACAGGTGCGGAGGTCCGTCGCTCAACGATCGGTTCTCGTCCGAGGAGGCGCCGCAGACATGGCACCGCTGGATTCCGCTCGTCGCCGGCAGGGCAACCGGTCCCGTCGCTTGGCGGTGCTGCTCACCACGATCGCCGCAGCCCTCGTCGTCCTGCCCGGCATGGCGCTGGCCGCGCCGGTCGCCCAGCAACTCGCCGCCGCCGACCAGGCACTGCTCGACGGAGTGCGACTGGCCGGGCTCTGGGAGATGCCGGCCGGGCAGATGGCCGCCGAGAAGGGCCAGTCACGGGTGGTCCGCGAGGTCGGCGCCGAAATCGCCCGGCAGCACGAGGAACTGGACCGACTCACGGTGGAGGCGGCCAACAAGTTGGGTGCCACCATCCCGACCCAGCCGACGGCGGAGCAGCAGGGTTGGCTGGACGAGATGAAGAACGCCAAGGGTGCCCGCTTCGACCAGATCTTCGTCACCCGGCTGCGGGTCGCCCACGGCAAGATCTTCCCGGTCATCGGCGCGGTCCGTGCCAGCACGCGAAACGATGTGATCCGGGAGCTGGCCAACTCGGCCAACACCTTCGTCGGCGACCACATGGACATGCTGGAGAGCACCGGTCTGGTCCGGTACGCCGAGCTTCCGCCCGCCGCGCTGCCGGCACCGGGCAACGACGGCCTGCTCGCCGCCGCGTCGGCCAACACCGGCCCGCAGATCGGCGTCAGCAACACGCTCATCTGGGCGATCTTCCTCGGCGCCCTCGGCACCGGCGGCTTCCTCACGTACCGCATGTTCCGCCGCGCCTGACCGTCTTCCAGCGACCGATGACCCGCCGCGCCCGAGTCACCGCCCTGCTCGGGCTGGTCCTCGCCGCGTTGTGCGCCGCCCTGGGCTCCGCCAGCCCAGCGGCGGCGCACGCCGTGGTGGTGGCCACCACTCCGCAGCACGACGAGGTGCTCGGGTACGCGCCGCGCGAGGTGCTGGTGACCTTCAGCGAGACCATCGCCGTGGTCCCCGGTCGGGTGCAGGTCCTCGCGCCCGACGGCAAGCGGATCAACGTCGGCGAACCGGAGGTCCGCGGCCGGACCATGCGGATCGCCCTGCGGGCGTCGGATCGTCCACTCGGCACCTACCTGGTCAGCTATCGCGTCATCTCGGCGGACAGTCACCCGGTCGCGGGCAGTTTCACCTTCGCCGCCGGGGCGCCGTCGGCCACCCCGCCACTACCCGCCGAGGCGGACGCCACTGCGGCCGCGACGCTGCTGCCGGTGGCGAAGTACCTCGGCTACCTGGGCCTGTTGCTGGCGGTGGGTCCGACCCTGCTCACCGCCACCCTCTGGCCCCGCCGCCGACCTCGACGCGGGGCGACGATCGTGGCGCTGGTCGGGCTCGGGTTGATCGCCGTCGGCACGCTCGGCACCTGGATCGGGCAGGCGGCACAGGTGGTCGGCGCGCCGGTCGGTCGGCTCTCCACCGCCGACCTGCGGGCGGTCGCCGACACCGACGTCGGAACGGTGCTGGCGGTACGCCTGGCGTTGGTCGGCCTCGCCGCGGCGCTGCTGCCGGCGGTCACCCGGGGTGCCGCCGGACGTCGGCGGACCGGCGCGCTGGCCACGGTGGGCGTGGCCGGCCTGGTCACCTGGCCACTGGCCGGGCATCCGATCGCCTCGCCGGTGCCGCCTGTGAGCATCGTGCTGGCCACCGTGCACATCGCCGGGGTCACCATCTGGCTGGGCGGGCTGCTCGCCCTGACGGTGTTCCTGCTCCGGGGTACCCACGAGCGGGTCCTCGCCCGGATCCTGCCGGCCTGGTCCCGATGGGCGACGCTGGCCGTGGCCTGGCTCGTCACCGCCGGGATCATGCAGGCGGCGATCGAACTCGGCCGCCCCCCGGCGCTGTGGGAGAGCACCTACGGTCGGCTGCTGCTGGGAAAGGCGGCGCTGCTGGCCGGGGTGCTGGCCGTCGCGGCCGGACAACGCCGCCTGATCCGCCGTCGGGTCGCGGCCAGCCGACCCCGATGGGTCACCCGGGCGGCCGGGGTGGAACTCGCCGTGACCGCGGTGGTGCTGGCGTTGACCGCGATGCTGGTCCAGACACCACCCGGTCGCGCCGCCGGCACGACGGCCGACGGGGTGACCCGGGAGGGCGTCGCGCAGTCGCTCACCACCGATCTGTTCACCCTCCAGTTCGACGTCTATCCGGCGGTCGCCGGCACCGCGAACAGCCTGCACGCGTACGTCTACACCCCGCAGGCGAAGGAGTTGCCGGTGGCGGAGTGGACGGTCACCGCGGCGCTACCGGAGGCCGGTATCGAGCCGATCACCGTCGACGTCCTCGCGCTGGAGCCGCACCACGGCAGCGCCGAGATCCATTTCCCGGTCGCCGGTGACTGGACGTTGCGGATCAGCGCTCGGACCAGTGAGATCGACCGTTCCACCGCGACCACCACGGTGACCATTCGCTGAGCGTGCCCGCCCGCGCCGTCGTCGGGTCAGCGGTCGACCTGGGTGAAGTCCCAGGAGTGCGGCTGCCGGGCGAGCAGCATCACCGGTGGGTCGGGCAGCGGCCGAGGACTGCTGCGCCACTTGGAGATCACCACGACCCGGTGGTCGGTGGAGGAGAAGACCTCGCTGGACACGTGCAGCGGGTCGTGCTCGAACTCGGGCAGCGCGGTGTCGCAGACCCAGGTGATCAGGTCGGCGAGCGCGTACGGCTCCGCCCGTGCCTCCCACATCCGTACGATCACGTCGCTGTCCTCTCAGACGCTGACCGTGGTCAGCGGCATGGCCGAGTCCGCAGGCAGGTCCAGCCGGCTCGGCGCGACACCGGCCGCGACCAGGTGTGCGCCGAGGGCCGCCACCATCGCGCCATTGTCCGTGCACAGGCCGGGCCGGGGCACGCGGACCCGGATGCCGTGTCGGGCGGCCCGCTGCTCGGCCATCGCCCGCAGCCGCGAGTTGGCCGCCACTCCCCCGCCGATCACCAGCGTCTCCACACCCCGGCCACGGCAGGCGTCCAGCGCCTTGCCGACCAGCACGTCACAGACCGCCTCCTGGAAGGAGGCGGCGACATCGGCGACCGGGACCGGTTCACCGGCCCGCTGCCGCGCCTCCACCCACCGCGCCACCGCCGTCTTCAGGCCGGAGAAGGAGAAGTCGTGGCGGTGTGCCACGAGATCCTTCGCGGCGGTCAGGCCGCGCGGGAAGGCGATCGCCGCCGGGTCACCGTCCCGGGCCTCCCGGTCGATGTGCGGTCCGCCGGGGAACGGCAGGCCAAGCAGACGGGCGACCTTGTCGAACGCCTCACCGGCCGCGTCGTCGATCGTGGCGCCCAGCGGAGTCACCCCCCGGGCCAGGTCGTCGACCAGGAGCAGCGACGAGTGGCCACCGGAGACCAGCAGCGCGATCGCCGGTTCGGGCAGCGGTCCGTGCTCCAGGGTGTCCACCGCGACGTGGGCGGCGAGATGGTTGACGCCGTAGACCGGCTTCTCGGCGGCGACCGCGTACCCCTTGGCCGCGGCCACCCCGACCAGCAGCGCCCCGGCCAGACCCGGCCCGGCGGTGACCGCGATCGCGTCGATGTCGGCGAGCGTCACCCCCGCCTCGCTCAACGCCCGTTCCATCGTCGGCACGATGGCCTCCAGGTGCGCCCGGCTGGCCACCTCCGGCACCACGCCACCGAACCGGGCGTGCTGGTCCACGCTGGAGGCGAGCGCGTCGGCGAGCAGGGTGTGCCCGCGTACGACACCGACACCGGTCTCGTCGCACGAGGTCTCGATGCCGAGGATCAGTGGTTCGTCAGCCATGGTTCTCAATCCTGGGTGCGCCGCATGACCAGCGCGTCGGTGTTGCTCGGTTGGTAGTAGCCGCGCCGCACGCCGATCGGCTCGAAACCGTACGTCGCGTAGAGCCGCTGGGCCGCCACGTTGTCGGCGGCGACCTCCAGCAACACGGCGCGTACGCCGAGCCGACCGGCCTCGGTGAGCAGCGCCTCCAGCAGCAGCCGGCCGATGCCCCGGCGTTGGGCGTCCCGCCGGACCGCGATGTTCTGCACCCACGCCTCGTCGGGCGGGGCGACCGCGAGCCCGGCGTAGCCGAGTACGGCACCCTCGTCGTCGGTGTAGACCCGGTAGAAGTGCCCGTGGGACAGCTCGTTCCAGAACATCGCCGCGGACCACTGCTCGGCGCCGAAGAGGTCCGCCTCGATGGGCAGCACCTCGTCGATGTGCCACCAGCGGAACCGGGCCGGTCCTAACTGGTTCACGGCAGCACCGACTTGCGGGCGGTGGCGGCCACCGCGTCCGGTCGGCGCAGGTAGAGCGGGGTGAGGGGATCACCGGGCGCACCCGCACGGATCCGCTCGGCGGCGAGGGTGGCCAGCGCGTGCGCGTCCGGGTAGCGCGGCTCGTCGCGCACCGGCAGACCCAGCGTGTCGGCGTAGCGGTGCGCGCCGTCGCCGACCGCCGCGACGACGGCCAGCTCACGGGCCCGCTCGGCGGCCACCGATGGGGCGGAGACCTCCGGGCCGACCAGGCGTTGACCGGCACCGTCGTAGACCGCCCAGTAGATCTCCCGACGCCGCGCGTCGCTCGCCGCCAACACCGGTTCGCCCGACGCCGCCGGGTGGCCGATGGCGTCCAGCGAGCAGACACCGTACGCCGGGATGCCGAGCGCCTGCCCCATCGTGGCGGCGGTGACCAGCCCCACCCGCAGCCCGGTGAACGGCCCGGGGCCGAGCCCCGCGACGATCGCCCCCAGGTCGGCCGGGCGGGCACCGACGTCGGCGAGCACCGCGTCCACCTGTGGGGCGAGCAGTTCGCCGTGCGCCCGGGCGTCGACCGTGCACCGGTGCGCCCGGGTCATGACGCCGCTCGCGGTGACCTCGACGAGCGCCGCGGTCACCGCCGGGGTCGAGCTGTCCACCACCAGTACGAGCACGGTGAACCAGCCTAGCCGCATCGCCTCGGGCACTTGGACGCCCGCCCGCCTTCGCCGCCGGGTCGTAGCGCCCGCGCGGCGCACCCACGATCGTGCGTAGTGCTGAGCAAGCCGTATTCAGCAAGAAAGCACGGGGCCAGGCTCGTGAGAGCCTGGCCCCGTGGTGACGGATCAGTCGCGATGGATCAGTTGCGACGGCTCCACTGCTGGTTCGCTCCACCCCAGCAGCTGTACAGCTGGATCATCGCCCCGTTACCGCTGCCACCGGCGTCGAGGCAGAGCCCTGACTGCACTCCGGTGATCGTGCCGTTGGAGTTGACGTTCCACTGCTGGTTCGCGCCACCGTGGCAGTCATAGATGATCACCCGCGTGCCGTTGCTGGTGCCCTGGTTAGAGGCGTCCAGGCACTTGCCGTTCACCGTCAGCTGCCTGTTCGAGGTGTGGGTGAACCGCTGGTTCGAGCCACCCCAGCAGTCGTACAACTGGATCTGGGTGCCGTTGGAGGTGCTCGAGTTCGGCACGTCCAGGCAGCGGCCGGACTGCTGGCCGACGATCATCTGGCCGCTACCGCCACTGGGCGGCGGGGTGGTGGGGTTGCCCGGGTTGGTCGGGCCGGGGTCGGAGCTGCCGCCCTCGCGCAGGGTGATGTCCGAGCTGCCCTGGCTCTGGTAACCCTCGGTCGCCATGATCTGGTAGTAGTGGTTGCCCAGGTTCAACCCGACCCGGGCCCAGGCGTCGAAGTGGTTCGCGGTGGTGATGGTGCCACTGCTGCGCTTCTGCTGCCGGACGCTCCAGTACTGGTAGAACGTCGCGGTACCGTCGATCGACGGCTGGTTCACCCGCTGGCTACGCAGGATGTCGTAGGTGCCACCATCGGTGGTCACGCTGCCCAGCCGGGTCGCGCCACTGCTCGGGTTGTAGCTACCGAAGTTCTCGACGATGTAGTACTCGACCAGCGGGTTACGGGTCCAGCCGTACAGCGCGAGGTAGCTGTTGTTGTTACCCGGGTTGTAGGTACCCGAGTAGCTGATCGTACGGCGCGTGCCAGGGTTCCAGCCCTTGCCGCCGACCCAGTTGTTCGTGCTCCTGCTCCACGAGCTGCTGTAACGACCGTTCTCGCGCAACACCATGCAGGCGTCGCCGCTGTCCTTCCAGAACGAGAAGAAGAACCCGTTGTGGGTACCCTCCGTGTTCGAACAGACCTGACGGTCAGCCTCGGCCTGGGCAGGGCTGGCCACGACGACGGTGGTTGCCAACACTGCGGCGAAGGCGGCGGCAGCCAGCATCCTGACGCGGCTGCGTCGGCGGCTCTTGCGGTGTGTGGGGACTTCGTTCATGGTGGCGTGCTTCTCCTTGCGAGAGGCGGCGTGGCGTGATCGACGGGGCGTGTGTGGTTGAGGGACGGTCACCACGCGTCGAGGCCGCGCCATGGTTGTACGAACTACCGGACTGTCGGTTGGGTGGGTGATCCACTACTGCTCGGCGTAGCCACTGACCCCCAGACTGAAAACGTTAGCCGACATCTATTTCCGATATCGTTATCCAACGATCGACGTCAGTCAAGAAGGGTCATCCGACCGGCTCTACCGAGCCAACCAGGTGGCTGCCACCACCTGGTACGTGCGGGCGGCGTGGCGGGCGGAGCACCCGGCTCAACCGGCCGAACGCTCCCAGTCGATGGTGGGCAGGCCGACGTCGGCGAGCGCCTTGTTGGCCGCGCTGAACGGCCGGCTGCCGAGGAAGCCGCGCGGATTCATCGGGCTGGGATGACCGGCCTCCAGCACCACGTGCAGGGGGTTGCCCACCAGCGAGGCCTTCTTGCGCGCGTAACCGCCCCAGAGCAGGAACACCACCCGGGAATCCAGCGCGTCGAGCGCCCGGATGGTCGCGTCGGTGAACTCCTCCCAGCCCCGGTTGGCGTGTGACCCGGGCCGCCCCTCGCGCACGGTCAGCACCGAGTTGAGCAACAGCACGCCCTGCGCCGCCCAGCCGTCGAGGTTGCCGCTGCGCGGCTTCGGCACCCCTAGATCCTCGCCCAGTTCCTTGAAGATGTTGCGCAACGACGGGGGCACCGACACCCCCTCGCGAACACTGAAGCTCAACCCGTGTGCCTGGCCGGCCCGGTGGTAGGGATCCTGGCCGAGGATCAGCACCCGGCAGGCCGAGGGGGCGCAGAGCCGGTAGGCCGCGAAGAGGTCCGCCACCGGCGGGAAGACCGTCTCGGCGGCGTACTCCCGGGCGACGAAATCACCCAGCGCGGCCGTGCGGGCCGGATCGAGGTGAGGGGTCAGCACCGCCCGCCACTCGTCGGGAAGCATCGCCGGCAGGTCGAGGGCGGGGGCGTCGTCGGGCATCGGCAACCTCTCACTGGTGAGCACGTCTACGGGCACCGTCGGTACCGGGTACGCACTGTAGGTACCGGGTGCGACAGCGCTCAGCCCAGGGCGGCGAGGCGCTCCGCCCAGTCGCCACCGACCGGCTCCAGCTCCACCGTGCGGGTGTCGTCGTCGTGCCGGTGCAGCCGGATCCGCAGATGCGCGTCGGCCAGTTGCTCGACCAACCCCTCGCCCCACTCGACCACGGTCACCGACTCGTCCACCGAGGCGTCCAGGTCGAGGTCGTCGATCTCGGCCCGGGGGTCGCCCGCGTCGCCCAGCCGGTACGCGTCGGCGTGCACCAGCGCCACCCCCCGCCCACCGGCCGGATCCGCACGGTGCACCCGGGCGATCACGAACGTCGGGGAGGTGATGTCACCGAGCACGCCCAGGCCGCTGCCGATCCCCCGGGTCAGCGCGGTCTTGCCGGCGCCCAACGGACCGGTGAGCAGCACCAGGTCACCGGCGCGCAGCAGCCCGGCCAGCCGACGCCCGAAGGCGTACGTGTCGGCGACGGTCGGCAGCACGACCTCGGTCACGGGTCGTCCCTCCGGCAGGTGTCGAGAAAGCGCAGCAACGCGGCGTTGACCTCGTCGGCGTGCTCCAGCATCACCACGTGGCCGCTGTCCGGGATCCGGACGAACTCGGCGTGCGGCAGCCGCCGGACGATCTCCTCCGAATGGTTCAGCGGGGTGATCATGTCCTTGTCGCCGACGATCACCAGCACCGGCGTGCCGGCCAACGCGGCCAACGCCGGGAACCGGGAGTGGGTCGCCAGGGTACGCAGGTAACGGGTCACCGTGTCGGCGGAGGTACGGGAGTTCATCTCCTCCACGTACGACACCAGCGCGGGGCTCGGCGTTCGGGAGCCGAAGCCGTACCGGCGGGTGAGCAACCAGGCCACGTTGGTGGTCGAGCGGCGAGCCCGGTCGATCACCGCCCCGCCGTAGCGGGTGACGTTGCCCGCCATGTAGAGCACCGGCGCACCCACCCGGCCCAGCAGGGCGGGCGCGACCAGCTTCGTCTCCGCCAGCAGCCCACCCGACGTGGCCATCAGCACGGTGCCGACCACCCGGTCACCGAACATCTCCGGATACAACTCGGCCAGCGCCATGATGGTCATGCCGCCCATCGAATGGCCGACGAGCACCAGGGGCCCCTCCGGTGCGGCCTCGTCGATCACCCGGCGCAGTGTGCGGCCCAACGCGACCAGGTCGTACTCGCCGCTCTCCAGCCGCCCCGACCGGCCGTGCCCGGGCTGGTCGTACGCGACGATCCGGTGCTCGCCCCGCTCGGCGAGCAGCTTGCGCTGGAAGTGGAAGGTGCCCATGTCCAGACAGAAGCCGTGCACCAGCACCACGGTCGGGTTGTCCGCCACCGGGCGGGTGGGCTCGACCACCTCGACGTGGATGTCGGTGCCGTCGCTCATCTCCAGCCGGTACGCCTCGTCGTACCGCTGGTCACCGAAGACCTCGTCGGCGTACGCGTCGGCGGGGTCCGCCTTGAGCCGGCGGACCAGGGCGCGTTCCGTGGCGACGCTGGCGGCCAGTCCGGCGGCGGCCACCCCCAGCGCCGCGCCGACCAGCCCGGCGGCCTTGCCGACGGTGGTCCGGGGCCGGGGAATCTGCCAGCCGGTCACCGCACCACCTCGCCGCACGACCGTGCGCCTCGTGACTCCCGCCGGGCTTGCCTGCTCACGACGACTCGCCGTCGTAGACGCGGGGCACCCGGGTGCTGCCGAACCGGGTGACGATCTCGTAGTTGATGGTGCCGACCGCCTCGGCCCAGTCGTCGGCCGTGGGTTCGCCCTCGGCCCCACTGCCGAACAGAGTCGCCACGTCGCCCGCGGCCACCGGATCGTCGCCGCAGTCGAGCACGAACTGATCCATGCAGACCCGACCGGAGATGGTCCGGCGGACTCCGCCGAGCTGCACCGGACCGGAGTTCGAGGCGTGCCGGGGCACCCCGTCGGCGTAGCCGAGCGGCACCACGGCCAGATTCGCCTCGCGTCCGGTGGTGTACGTGTGGCCGTAGGAGACACCGGCACCGGCCGGCACCCGCTTGGTCAGCATCACCCGGGCGCGGGCGCTCATCGCCGGACGCAGCCCGTACGTCTCGCCGGTCACCGGCGACAGGCCGTAGACGGCCAGCCCCGGACGGACCAGGTCGAAGTGGGTGTCCGGCCGGGTCAGCGTGGCCGCCGAGTTGGCCAGGTGCCGGTAGCGCGGACGCAGCCCGGCCCGCTCGACCATGGCCAGCCCCTCGTGGAAGACGGCCAACTGCCGGTCGGTGGTCGGGTGGCCGGGCGAGTCCGCGTACACGAAGTGGCTCCACACCCCGACCACCTCGACCAGTCCGTCGGCCTGGGCCTTCGCGGCGGCGTCGAGCAGGGCCGGCCAGTCGGCGACCGTCGCGCCGCCCCGGGCCAGCCCAGTGTCGATCTTCAGGTGCAGTCGGGCCGGACGGCCTGCCGTCCGACTCGCCTCCAGCATCTCGTCGAGCTGCGGCAGGCTGGCCGCCCCCAGGTCGACGCCGGCCGACACGCCGGCGTGCAGCGGTAGCCCCGGGGCGAGCAGCCAGGCCAGCACCGGGGCGTCGATGCCGGCCGCGCGCAACGCCAGCGCCTCGTCCAGGGTGCAGACGCCGAGCCAGTCCGCGCCCGCGTCGAGCGCGGCACGGGCCGCCGGAACCATGCCGTGGCCGTAGCCGTCGCCCTTCACCACCGCCATCAGCTCCGCGCTGGTGCCCGCGCGCAGCCGGGTCACGTTCTCCCGGATCGCGTCAAGGTCGACACGTACCTCGGCCTGCCACATGCCCTCCACCCTACTTTCCACGCTGATCACCACGGCGGGTACTCAGGGCAGACGGGCCAGCACGGGACGCAGCGCGGCGACGACGTCCGGCGCGGTGACCGGGCCGCTGCGGGCCGCCTCCCGGCCGGCCAGCCCGTGCACGTACGCCGCCGCGGCGGCGGCCCGCTCGGCCGGCAGCCCCGCCGCGAGTAGCGAACCGAGCAGGCCGGCCAGCACGTCGCCGGTGCCACCGGTGGCCAGCGCGGGCGTTCCGGTCGGGTTGACGTACGCCTGCCCGTCCGGCGTGCCGATCACCGTGCGGTCCCCCTTGAGCAGCACCACCGCGTTCATCCAGGCGGCCAGTCGCAGCGTGGCGGCGACCCGGTCGGCACCCGGTTCCTCCCCGCAGAGCCGGGTGAACTCGCGATCGTGCGGGGTCACCACGATCGGCGCGTCCCGCCGGCGCAGCTGGTCGGCCAGGGAGCCGTCGACCAGCAGGGTCAGCGCGTCGGCGTCCAGCACCACCGGAACCGGCGCGGCGAGTACGCTGCGCAGCTCGGCCGCGGCCCGCTCGTCGGTGCCCAGTCCCGACCCGCACACCCAGGCCTGCACCCGACCGGCATCGGCCACCCGGTCGGTGGCGATCACCGAGGGGTGCTGGCGCACCACCTCGTCCCGGGCGCCCCCGGCGTAGCGGACCAGGCCGGTCGGCCCGGCGAGCGCGCCGCCGACGGAGAGCACCGCCGCACCCGGGTACGTCGCGGAGCCGGTGGCCAACCCGACCACGCCCCGGGAGTACTTCTCGGAGTGGGGGCCGAGCGTGGGCCACCAGTCGGCCACGTCGGACCACTCCACCACGTGCAGGGCGGGGCTGCCGCGCAGCCACGGCGCCAACCCGATGTCGACCAGTTCCACCTCGCCGGCCAGCGCGGCGGCCGGGCCGACCGCCAGTGCCGGTTTCCACGCGCCGAAGGTCACCGTCACGTCGGCGTGTACCGCGTTCGGACGGCCGGACGCCGTCAGCGGCACCCCGCCGGTGTCCACCGTGACACCGCTGGGCACGTCCACCGCCACCACCGTCGCCCGCTCACCGTCGCGGCCCCGGTGCCGGAGCAGACTCGCCGCCAACTGCTCGGCGGTCTCCCGTAGCCCACCGTGCCCGCCGATGCCGACGATCCCGTCGAGCACCACGTCGACCACGGCCGGTGGGCGGGACACGACCCGTCCTCCGGCGGCGCGTAGCGCGGCCAGCCCCTCTCGGTGCACCCGCTCCGGGGTGAGCAGCAGGGCCGACACCTCGGCCCCACGCCGGGCGAGCCGGGCACCGGCGTAGAGGGCGTCGCCGCCGTTGTCACCGGAGCCGACGAGCAGCAGCACCGGTGCGGCGTACACCCCGCCCCGCTCGGCGAGCAGCAGCGCACAGCGGCGGGCCAGCCCGGCGGCGGCGCGTTGCATCAGCGTGCCGGACGGCAGGGTGGCCATCAGGGACGCCTCGGCGGCACGCACGTCCGCCACCCGCCAGACCGGTCTCAAGGCCCACCCCGTTCCCCGCGCGCACCGGCGCGACCGTCGCCGAACACCACGGCCAACCCTACCGGCGCGCGGGCCGCAAGATAGCCGTCGAGCACTGCTGGAGCAACACCTGTGGACAGAGCAGGAGTACCCACACCACCGGTTGTCCACAGGGCACCGCCACCGGCATCGGCGACGCCTAGCGTCGGCGGCGTCGGGCTGATGCCGGGTGGGAGGGGCCGATGACCGAGCAGAAGTTGACCGTGCGGCCGGAGCTGCTGCACCAGGCCGGGCGGGCGCTGGATGCCGCCGGCTACCGGCTGGCGCACGGGCTGGCCGGCGAGCGGGGTCTGACCGCACCGGCTCGGGAATGGTCGACGGCACAGGCGCTCGCCCGCCTGGAGGCGGCCGTGCACGCCTGGTCCGGGCGGCTCGGTGCCCGGGTCGCGGCGACCGGCGACGCGGTGCGCGCAGCCGCCGGGGCGTACGAGTCGGTGGACGCCAGGGCCGCCGCCCGGCTCTCCGCCCTGCCCCGATGAGCACACCCACGCGGGTCGGCTACGCCCAGCTCTCCACGGCCGACCCGAGCGCGTGGCGGGCCACCGGGTCGTCCTGGGCGGGGCTGGGCGGGTTGGCCGAGCGGCGGGCCGGCGAGCTGACCGAGGTCGGCAACACCCTGCGCACCGGGTGGTCCGGCAGTGCCGCCGGGTCGGCCGACGCCCGGCTGTCCGGGCTGCGCCACGAGTTGGTCGCGCTGGCTCCGGCCGCGATCGAGACCGATCAGGTACTTGCCGAGTTCGCCGCGCGGCTGGTCGCCGCCCGGGGTCGGCTGACGGCAGCCGTGGCCGCCGCTGCCGAGACCGGCGTGTTGATCGACCGTCGGGGTGGCGTACGCGCCGACCCGACCCGGATGCCGCCCGAGCACGCCGTGCGCCAGGTGTCCACGGCCCTGCGGTCGGCCCTCGACCAGGCCGCCACGGCCGACGCGGAGGCCACGGCCCGCCTGGCGCGGCTGACCGAGGCCGCCGGCACCGGCTGGACGGCCCGGCCACCGTCGTACCGTCCGCCGCCGAACGCCGATCCGGCTCTGGTGCGTCGCTGGTGGGCCGGGCTCACCTCGGCCGAGCGGCGCTGGCTGGTGGTGCACGAGCCGGAGCTGATCGGCCGCCTCGACGGGGTGCCGGCCGACGCCCGTGACCAGGCCAACCGGTTACTGCTCGCGGCCCGCCGGGCGGAGCTGGCCCAGCGGTGGGAGCAGTTGCTCGCCCGGCTGCCACGGGGCCCGGCAGAGCTGGTCGGCCTGCGTGCCGTCGACGCCGCGAGATCCGGGCTGGACGCCCTCGTCGACCGGCTGGATTCGGCTCAGCAGCCCCGGGCGTACCTGCTGGGTCTGGACGTCGGCGGCGAGGGGCGGGCGGTGGTGGCGCTGGGCAACCCGGATCGGGCCACGGACGTGCTCACCTATGTGCCGGGCATGACCTCCGGGCTGCACGACGCAACCGGCGAGCTGGGCCGGGCGGCGCAGGTGCTGGCCCGCTGCGCCGAGTTGGCCCCCGGTACGCAGACCTCGGCGGTGCTCTGGCTGGACTACGACGCCCCGGACTTCCTACACGAGGCGGCCCGGGACGGGCAGGCCCGCGCGGCCGGTGAGGCGCTGCACCGGTTCCAGGAGGGCCTGCGGGCCACCCACGACGATCCGCCGGGACGGCAGACGGTGCTCGGGCACAGCTACGGGTCGCTGGTGGTGGGCACCGCCGCTCGCGATCATGGCCTGGCGGCGGACGCGCTGGTCTTCGTCGGCTCACCCGGGGTCGGCGTGCAACACGCGGCCGACCTGGGCCTGCCACCCGACCGAGTGTGGGCCAGCACCGCGCCGGACGACGTGATCCGGCTGACCCGCCCGCCGGACGAACTCGCCCGGCGGGCGGCACTCGGTGCCTCCCCGGTCGGCACCATCGTCGGCTGGCTGGCCGGGTCGGGCGACGAACGCTGGTTCGGGCGCGACCCGGCCGAGCCGGGCTTCGGGGGCCGGACGTTCCCCAGTGGCCGGTACGGCCACACCGGCTACTGGCACCCGGACAATCCGGCCCTGGACGGCATGGCGCGGGTGGTGCTGGGCCGGTGACCGGCCACCGGTCACTCCACCGTGACGGACTTGGCCAGGTTGCGCGGCTGATCGACGTCGTGACCCCGGGCGGCGGCGACCTCGGCCGCGAGCACCTGGAGCGGCACTGCGGTGACCAGCGGCGCGAGCAGCGTGGGCGTCCGTGGGACGTAGATCAGATGATCGGCGTACCGGACGACCGACTCGTCGCCCTCCTCGGCGATGACGATGGTGCGGGCGCCACGGGCGCGTACCTCCTGGATGTTGGAGACCACCTTGTCGTGCAGCATGCCCCGGCCCACCGGAGACGGGACGATGCAGATCACCGGGGTGTTCTGGTCGACGAGCGAGATCGGGCCGTGCTTCAACTCGCCTGCGGCGAAGCCCTCGGCGTGCATGTACGCCAACTCCTTGAGCTTCAGCGCACCCTCCAACGCCACCGGGTAGCCGACGTGCCGGCCGATGAACAGGATGGTCGGTTCGGCGCTCAACTGGCGGGCCAGCTCGCGGACCGGCTCGACCCGCCCGAGCAGTTCCCGCAGCTTGTCCGGCACCTGGTGGAGCTGCTCGACCACGGCCGCCACCTCGTCGGCGAACTTGATGCCGCGCACCTGGGCCAGGTGCAACCCGATCAGGTAACACGCGACCAACTGGGTGAGGAACGCCTTGGTGGAGGCGACGGCGATCTCCGGCCCGCCGTGGGTGTAGAGGACCGCGTCGGACTCGCGCGGGATGGTGGAGCCGTTGGTGTTGCAGATGGCCAGCACCCGGGCCTTCTGGTCCTTGGCGTGGCGCAGCGCCATCAAGGTGTCCATGGTCTCGCCGGACTGCGAGATCACCACGATCAGGGTGGACCGGTCCAGCACCGGGTCGCGGTAGCGGAACTCGCTGGCCAACTCCACCTCGCAGGGGATCCGGGTCCAGTGTTCGATGGCGTACTTCGCCACCATCCCGGCGTGGTAGGAGGTGCCGCAGGCGACGATGAAGACCTTGTCGACGTCGCGTAGGTCCTGGTCACTCAGGCGGACCTCGTCGAGCATGATCTCGCCGGACTCGGTGAGCCGACCGAGCAGCGTGTCGGCCACCGCCGCCGGCTGCTCGGCGATCTCCTTGAGCATGAACCAGTCGTAGCCGCCCTTCTCGGCGGCGGAGGAGTCCCAGTCGATGTGGAAGTCCTTGCCGGTGGCCGGCTGGCCGTCGAAGTCGGTGATCTCGATGCTCTCGCTGGTGATCAGGACGATCTGGTCCTGGCCCAGTTCGACCGCGTCCCGAGTGTGCTCGATGAACGCGGCGACGTCGCTGGCGAGGTAGTTCTCCCCGTCACCGCGACCGACGACCAGGGGTGAGTTGCGGCGTGCGCCGACCACCGCGCCGGGGATGGCCGAGTCGACGGCGAGCAGCGTGAAGGCGCCCTCCAGCCGTTGGCAGACCACCCGCATGGCGGCGGTCAGCAACTGCGGCCCGTCCGGCTGGCCCGCCGCACGCAGGTCGTTCAGGGCGGTGGAGAGCAGATGCGCGGCGCACTCGGTGTCGGTGTCGCTGGCGAAGGTGACGCCCTGCTCCTCCAACTCGGCACGGAGCTTGGCGAAGTTCTCGATGATGCCGTTGTGGATCACCGCGACCCGACCGTCGGGCGACAGGTGCGGGTGGGCGTTGCGGTCCGTCGGGCCACCGTGGGTGGCCCAACGGGTGTGCCCGATGCCGGTGGTGCCGTCGCCGATGCCGATCGGGCTGGCGGCGCAGCCGGCCGGGTCCTCGGCCGCCCGCTCGGAGAGCACCTTCTCCAGGTTGGCCAGTTTGCCGGCCTTCTTCTCAGTCAACAGCTCTCCGTCGCAGACGATGGCGACGCCGGCCGAGTCATAGCCGCGGTACTCCAGCCGCCGCAAGCCGTCGAGCACGATGCCGAGCGCCGGTCGGGCCCCGGCGTAACCCACGATTCCACACATGGGTGACAGCCTAACTAGTTTCGCTCACGATGTCTGCTCGAAACCGGGGTAAACAATCACGCAACTTGAGCGATTCGGCGATGGGGGCGGAGGTTGCCACAAAGCACTCATCCGGTGAGGGCGGACCGGCGGCTCATCCCCGTACCCTGACGGGCGTGACGATCAGCGATGTGGACCCGCTGGTGGCCCGGATGCGCCCGTTCGGGACGACGATCTTCGCGGAGATGTCCGCCCTCGCGGTAAGCACCGGCGCGGTGAACCTCGGACAGGGTTTCCCGGACACCGACGGCCCGCCCGAGATGCTCGCCGCCGCGGCGCAGGCCCTGACCAACGGACGCAACCAGTACCCACCCGGCCCCGGCATCCCCGAGCTGCGCGCGGCCGTCGCGGCACACCAGCGCCGCTTCTGGGGACTGGAGTACGACCCGGATGGTGAGGTGGTGGTGACCGCCGGAGCCACCGAGGCGGTGGCCGCCGCGATCCTCGCCCTCTGCGAGCCGGGTGACGAGGTGATCTGCTTCGAGCCCTACTACGACTCGTACGCCGCCTCGATCACCCTGGCCGGTGCGGTCCGGCGGCCGGTGACGCTCCGCCCGGACGCCACCGGGCGGTACGCCTTCGACCCCGACGACCTGCGGGCCGCGTTCGGTGCGCGTACTCGGCTGGTGCTGCTGAACTCCCCGCACAACCCGACCGGGAAGGTGTTCACACCCGACGAGTTGACCCTGATCGCCCAGCTGTGCCAGGAGCACGACACGTACGCGGTCACCGACGAGGTGTACGAGCACCTGGCCTTCACCGACGCCGCCAGCGGGCACGTGCCGCTGGCCACCCTGCCGGGAATGCGGGAGCGCACCCTGCGGATCTCCTCCGCCGGCAAGACCTTCTCCTGCACCGGCTGGAAAGTGGGCTGGGCCAGCGGCCCGGCGCCGCTGGTGTCGGCGCTGCTGCGGGTCAAGCAGTTCCTCACCTTCGTCAACGCCGCGCCCCTGCAACCCGCGGTGGCGGTGGCGCTCGCCCTACCCGACGACTACTTCACCGCGTTCCGCGACGGCTTGCAGGCCCGCCGGGACCAACTGGTCGACGGGCTGGCCGCCGCCGGTTTCGACGTACTCACCCCGGAGGGGACGTACTTCGTCACCGCGGACATCACCGCCCTCGGCGGCAACGACGGGGTGGAGTTCTGCCGCACGCTGCCCGAGTGGTCCGGCGTGGTCGCGGTGCCCACCCAGGTCTTCTACGACGACCCCGAGGCCGGTCGGCGGTTGATCCGGTTCGCCTTCTGCAAACGTCCCGAGGTGCTGACCGAGGCGGTGACCCGGCTGCGCCGGCTGCCCGAGGCCCGATGACCGACACGGCGTGAGGTCACGCGAGGGCCGCGCCCGACGTCGATTCGCCGTCGGGGCGCGGCCCCGGCGTCAGCTGGGAGTGCGGGCTGCCCCGGTCGGCGCGGCGACGACCGGTGGCCGCGCGGTCCGGGCCCGTCGCCGCGCCGCCGACCAGGCCAGCACCATCGCGACGAGGAAGAGCACGGGCGCGAGCTGGGCGACTTCGGCCGCTGACCGGACGTCGTAGGTGACCGCGAGGAACCGGGCCCGCTCGGCCGCGTCCTGCCACTCCTTCGGGTCCAGCCCGATGAAATCGTGCGCGAGGAGGAGCGCGAAGGCTGCCGGCACCGTCACGAGCAGCAGGGGCAACCGCCCACGGGTCGACCGGCGCAACGCGGCCCACCAGGTCACGGCGGCGAGCACCAGCGTGCCGACCATGGTGAGCACCGCACCGCCACCGAAGGTGGGCCACCAGGCGTTGCTCCGGTCCACTCCGCTCCCGGTCACGCCGTAGACGGTCACCCAGGGCAGCGCGATGCCGGCGAACAGCGCCAGTGTGCCGGCCCCCGCCACGACGAACCGGCCGGACCCCGGCCACAGGCTGGTCAGCACCACCGCGGCGAGCGCCGCGACGGCGAGCACGGCGAACGTCAGGCCGAGGCTGTCATAGCCGAGCCAGATCGAGCCGAAGTCCCGGTCCAGCACCGGGGTCAGCCGGCGCACGACCTCGGCCCAGCGGGCGGCGGCCTCGTCCGGTGTGGACGAGATACGGTACGCGGCACCGAACAGCACGGTCGACATCGCCAGCAGGGCACCGCCCGCCGCGACCGCGGCGATCCGTGCCACGGATCTGGGCAGCACCACCGCGCCCACCACCAGCGGCACCAGCGGCACCAACAGGAGGAGGTACGCCCAGCCCCATCCGTCGATTTCGGTGACAGCGAGCCCGGTGGTCGAATCCTGATGGATCAGCGAGTCGTTCCTGCTGCCCAGCACGCTCAGGGTCACCTCGGACCAGGGCGCTGCCACGGAGCCGACGACCAGCCCCAACGCGACCACGATCACGAGCAGGCGACCCCAGCGGGCCCCGAGCCAGCTCTGCCCTGCGTCGGGCGGGGCGTCGGCCGGCGCCGAGCCGGCGGGTTGCCCCAGGAAGCCAGGAGAACCTGGGTGAGACACGGTCACCCCCGTCAGGTGTGGTCCGCCCGTTCGGCGGCCGGCGGTCATCGTCCCACGGCACCCTACACAGTAGGGGGAGGTGCGTCGGACCTCGGCGGAGCCGAGGCGCGACCTGCCGTGTCGGTCAGGCGGGGCTGGCGGTCCGAACCTGGGCGGCGATGCGCTCGGCGATGTCGCGGGCGATCTGCTCGGTGGCCGCCTCGACCATCACCCGGACCAACGGCTCGGTGCCCGACGGACGCAGCAGCACCCGCCCGGTCTCACCCAGCTCGGCCTCGGCCCGCTCGACCTCGGCGCGTACCGCCGGTGCGGCGGCACCGACGGTGCGGTCACCGACCGGCACGTTGATCAGCACCTGCGGCAGCTTGGTGACCACGCTGGCGAGGTCCGCGAGGGAACGGCCGGTGGCCGCCATCCGGGCCATCAGGTGCAGTCCGGTGAGGACACCGTCGCCGGTGGTCGCGTACGCCGGCATCACGATGTGTCCGCTCTGCTCGCCACCGAGGGCAAGCCCGGAGGCGCGCAACTCCTCCAGCACGTACCGGTCGCCGACCTTGGTCTCGACCAGCCGGATGCCGGCGGCGGACATGGCCAGGCGCAGACCGAGGTTGCTCATCACGGTGGCGACCAGGGTGTCCCCGGTCAACGTGCCGACCTCCCGCATGGCCAGCGCCAGGATCGCCATCACCTGGTCGCCGTCGACCTCGTCGCCCTCGGCGGTCACCGCCACGCACCGGTCCGCGTCGCCGTCGTGCGCGATGCCCACCTGTGCGCCGTGCTCGACCACCGCCTGGCGCAGCGCCTCGATGTGGTTGGAGCCGCAGCCGTCGTTGATGTTGAGCCCGTCCGGCTCGGCGTGGATCGCGATGACCTCGGCGCCGGCCTCCCGGTAGACGGCCGGGGCCACCTCGGCGGCGGCACCGTTGGCGCAGTCGACCACCACCTTGATCCCGTCGAGCCGGTGCGTCGCGGTGCCGACGACGTGTTGCACGTAGTGGTTCGCGCCGTCGAGCAGGTCGTGTACCCGGCCCACCCCGGCTCCGACCGGACGCTTCCAGGCGGTGGTGGCGTTGGCCTCGATCGCCGCCTCGATCCGCATCTCGATCTCGTCGGGCAGCTTGTGCCCGCCTGCGGCGAACAACTTGATCCCGTTGTCCGGCATCGGGTTGTGCGAGGCCGACAGCATCACGCCGAGGTCCGCCTTGGCTTCGGCGGTGAGGAACGCCACCGCCGGCGTGGGCAGCACACCGACCCGGATCACCGTCGCACCCGCGCTGGTCAGCCCGGCCACCACTGCGGCTTCGAGCATCTCGCCGCTGGCCCGGGTGTCCCGACCCACCACCGCCAACGGGGGGCGACCCCGATCCGACTCGGCGAGGGTGTGGGCGGCCGCGACCGCCACCGAGAGCGCCAACTCCGGGGTGAGGTCGGCGTTCGCCCGTCCACGTACGCCGTCCGTGCCGAACAATCGGCCCATACCCACCAACCTCCGATGAACTGCCGATACAGGAAGAATGCCTTGTCGCGAAGCAACGAAAACGGCCGGGCCACCTCCCCTGTCGAGAGGAGGCGGACCGGCCGTCCGTCAGAAGTACAAGGTGCGGCTGGAGATCAGCGCTTCGAGTACTGAGGAGCCTTACGGGCCTTCTTGAGGCCGTACTTCTTGCTCTCCTTGACCCGGGCGTCCCGGGTCAGGAAGCCGGCCTTCTTCAGGGCCGGGCGGTCGTCGGGCTCGCTGACGATCAGCGCCCGGGCGATGGCCAGCCGCAGCGCACCGGCCTGGCCGGTGGTGCCGCCGCCACGCAGGTTGGCGATGACGTCGAACGCCTCGGCCTTCTCGGCGGTGACCAGCGGGTCCTTGATCAGCTGCTGGTGCACCTTGCTCGGGAAGTACGCCTCCAGGTCACGCCCGTTGCAGGTGATCTTGCCGGAGCCCGGCACGATACGCACGCGGACGATGGCCTCCTTGCGCCGACCCACGGTCTGGATCGGGCGGTCACCACGAGGCGCGCGCGCGACGGGCGCCGGCGCCTCGGTGGCCTCAAGGGCGACCTCGGTGGCGGTGATGTCGGTCATGCTGCTTCCTTCGCCCGCGCTCACTGCGCGATCTGCTTGATCTCGAACGGCACCGGCTGCTGCGCGCCGTGCGGGTGCTCGGCACCGGCGTAGACCTTCAGCTTCTTGATGAGCTGACGGCCGAGCTTGTTGTGCGGGAGCATCCCCTTCACCGCCAGCTCGACGGCCCGCTCGGGGCGCTTGGCCAGCAACTCGTCGTAGCCAACCTGCTTCAGGCCACCCGGGTAACCGGAGTGCCGGTAAGCGATCTTCTGCTGCCGCTTGTTGCCGGTCAGCGCCACCTTGCCCGCGTTCACGATGACGACGAAGTCGCCCGTGTCGACGTGCGGCGCGAAAGTCGGCTTGTGCTTGCCCCGCAGCAGCGTGGCGGCGTGGGTGGCCAGGCGGCCCAGCACGACATCAGAGGCGTCGATGACGTGCCACTGACGCTCGATCTCACCCGGCTTCGGGCTGTACGTACGCACAGGTCTACCTTGTCTCGTCGTCGGTCTGGGGTAGCGCGCCGAGGTGACCAGGACATCCCAGCCGGACCAGCGCGCACGAACGACCAAGCGTACCTCAGGCGGCACGCCCACAGATGTCGTACAACAGCAGGCAACGATACCCGTAGCCCGGTCGGCCGGTCAAAACGGGGTCCAGCCGACGGGCGACGGAAGCCGACATGACGGTCGTCACACCCCCGCCCGAGCCATCCGGCTGCCCGGACGCAGGTACGCCACCCAGGTGACCACCAGCAGCACCAGGAAGAACCCGACGTAGAAGCGCAACGCCGGCTGGATGCCCCCGTAGGTCGACCGGGCCCAGGCGTAACAGATCGGCACCAGGAAACCACCGAAGGCACCGACCGCGGAGATGATGCCCAGGGCACCGGCGGCCTGTCGGCGCATCGCCAGCATCACCTCCGGCGCGCCACCCATTTCCTCGCCCTTGATCTGGAAGATCCTGCTGATCATCCGGTAGGTCGAACCGTTGCCGACGCCGGTGGCCACGAACAGCAGCAGGAACGCCACGAAGAACAGGGGCATGCTGCGTTGCTCGACCGACCAGAGCGCCCCCAGGGCCCCGACGGCCATCAGCACGAAGCTGGCCACCGTGACCTTGGCCCCGCCGATGACGTCGGACAGGCGTCCCCCGAACGGTCGGCAGAGCGAGCCCACCCCCGCCCCGAGGAACGCCCAGGCCAGCGCGACGTCCGGCCGCCCGAACACCGAGTTGAGCAGGGTGGGGAAGGCCGCCGAGTAGCCGATGAACGAACCGAAGGTGCCGATGTACAGCAGCGACATGATCCAGGTGTCGCGGTGTGACAGCGACGACCAGACCGGCCGTACGTCGGCCTTCGCCTCGACCAGGTTGTCCATGAACAGGTACGCGCAGACGGCGGCGATCACCGCCAGCGGGATGTACATCAGACCGGCCCGGGCCAGCGCGAGCCCGCCACCGAGCACGATCACCTGGGGCACCACGAACTGCACGACGGCCACCCCGATGTTGCCGCCGGCGGCGTTCAGACCCAGCGCCCACCCCTTCTCCCGCTCCGGATAGAAGAAGGAGATGTTGGCCATGCTGGAGGCGAAGTTGCCGCCGCCGAACCCGGCCGTGGCAGCGATCAGCAGCAGGGGCAGGAAGCCGATCTCCGGGTGCTCGACCGCCCAGGCCAGTCCGGCGGAGGGCACGATCAGCAGCAGTGCGGAGATGACGGTCCAGTTGCGCCCGCCGAAGACCGGCACGGCGAAGGTGTACGGCAGCCGCAGCAGCGCGCCCACCCCGCTGGGCACCGCGGTCAGCCAGAGCGCCTGGCTGGTGGTGAGTTGCCAACCGGCATCGCCGAGCCGGACGACGACGATGCTCCAGAGCAGCCACACCGAGAAGCCGATGTGCTCGGCGAAGATCGACCAGATGAGATTACGCCGTGCGACACCGCTGCCGACCCGCCGCCAGAAGGCGGGATCCTCCGGTGCCCAGTGCCCGATCCACCGCCCCGGTCGGCGGTCCAGGCTCTCCTCTTCGATTACCGTCGGCTGCGCGCTCGTGGTGGTCATGGCGCAGAAGCTAGGGAGCCGCCGTTACCGCGGCGTTCGCCGTTCGGGTCGGCCGGGCAACGGGAAGCGCACCACCAGTCGGCCGCGTTGGTGAGACGCGCGGTGTCGCGGCGGCGCGCTCAGAGCTGCTGGAGGATGCGCAACGCGCGGTCCACCCGCCGCATCGTCTCCGCGTCGGCGACGTCCACGCACTCGGTGAACCACTTCTTCATCGGCGAGGAGATCCGGTCGGGCATCACCACCTGATCCCCCATCGGCACCGCCAGCGGCGAGTCGCGCAGCAGTGCCGCCTCCACCACCTCGGCCACGATCACGATGGGCACCGCCGTGGAGTTGTAGACGTCGGAGCTGATCACCAGCCCGAGCCGCTCCCGGGCTCCTTCGATCCGCCAGACCTCGCCCCTACGCAGCACGCGGCGGACCACCGAAGAGCAGATCGTCGACCATGCCGACCTCCTGGGCGTCGGCCAGCGAGGCGGATTCCAGATCCAGCCCGGCACGCCCGACCGCAGCGGCGTGCGCGGCGAAGACCTCGCGCAGCGCCTTCTCCCGGGCCGCCTGGTCCATCCAGGCGGAGAGCGAGAGCCCTTCCCGCTTGGCGAATCGTCGGGCGTCCGCGATCGTCTCGTCAGCGAACGACAGAGTCACCTTAGCCGTCATACCGGAAGACTACCCGCTGGTATGACCGTTAGTCATCCCGGCGACCGGCGGAAGGCCCACTGCCGGGGCGTCGAGGGCAACGGCGCAGCGTAGGTCGCTGCCGCCGATCCTCGACATCGACGGTCCGAAATGGCCCGGACGACGCCTCGGTCGCCCTCGGCCACACCAGCCGGCCCGCAGCCAAGGTGCGGTGTGAGCGGCTCTTGACAGGGCCGAAACAAACGGGACGCGGACCGGAAACTGCCCAACGGCACGCTTTGCCGACATGACAGACGGTGCATGGCCGGCGACCCGAACGGGGCGAGAGCCCCGGGAAGTGGCCACCCACTGCCCGTACTGCGCCCTCCAGTGCGGCATGGTCCTGCGCGAGGAGGCCGACACGGTCAGCGTCCTGCCCCGCGACTTCCCCACCAACCGGGGCGGCCTGTGCCAGAAGGGCTGGACCTCGACGGACCTGCTCGGGCACCCGGAGCGGCTGACCAGTCCCCTGCTACGCGACCCGGCCAGCGGCGAGTTGCGCCCGGCCAGTTGGGACGCCGCGCTGGACCGGATCGCCACCGGGCTGCGCGATGTGCGGGAACGGCACGGCCGTGACGCGGTCGCCGTCTTCGGCGGCGGCGGGCTCACCAACGAGAAGGCGTACGCGCTGGGCCGGTTCGCGCGGGTGGTGCTGGGCACCCGGTTCATCGACTACAACGGGCGGTTCTGCATGTCCTCGGCGGCGGCCGCCGGGATGCGGGCCTTCGGTGTGGATCGAGGGCTGCCGTTCCCGCTGTCCGACCTGGGCCGGGCGGACACCCTGCTGCTGGTCGGCGCGAACCCGGCGGAGACCATGCCGCCGCTGATGCGCTGGCTGACCGAGCAACGGGAACGGGGCGGCAAGCTGATCGTGGTCGACCCACGGGTCACCGCCACCGCCCGGCAGGCCGACCTGCACCTGCAACCGCTGCCCGGCACCGATCTGGCGGTGGCCAGCGCGCTGCTGCACATCGCGCTGACCGAGGGGTACGTCGACGGCGACTACATCGCCACCCGTACCACCGGGTTCCCGGCGGTGCGACGCACCGTGGCGGGATGGTGGCCGGCGCGCGCCGAAGCGCTCTCCGGTGTGCCCGTGGCCGACCTGGAGGAGACCGCCCGAGCGCTCGGCACCGCCGAGCGGGCCATCATCCTCACCGCCCGGGGTGCGGAACAGCACGCCAAGGGCGTCGACACCGTCACCGGCTTCGTCAACCTCGCCCTCGCGCTCGGTCTACCCGGACGTCCCGGCTCCGGCTACGGCTGCCTGACCGGGCAGGGCAACGGGCAGGGTGGCCGGGAGCACGGGCAGAAGGCCGACCAACTCCCCGGATACCGCCGCATCGACGATCTTCAGGCGCGGGCCCACGTCGCCCGGGTCTGGGGGGTGTCTGCGGACGAGCTGCCCGGACCGGGAGTCCCGGCGTACCAGCTGCTGGACTCGCTGGGCACGGACCAGGGGCCACGGGCGCTGCTGGTGTTCGGCTCGAACCCGGTGGTCTCCGCGCCCCGCGCCGCCCGGGTCGAGGGTCGCCTGCGCGACCTGGACCTGCTGGTAGTCGCCGACTTCCTGCTCTCCGAAACGGCCGCGCTGGCCGACGTGGTGCTGCCGACCGCCCAGTGGGCCGAGGAGGACGGCACGATGACCAACCTGGAGGGGCGGGTGCTACGCCGCCGGGCGCTGCGTCCGCCGCCGCCGGACGTCCGCACCGACCTGGAGATCCTCACCGCCCTCTCGGCCCGTCTCCGGCCGTCGGTGCGGCAATCGCCCGACGACCCGCGTTCGGTCTTCGCCGAGCTGCGCCGCGCGTCGGCCGGCGGCATCGCCGACTACGCCGGGATCAGCTGGGAGCGGATCGACGCCACCGACGGTGTCTTCTGGCCGTGCCCCGACGGCGACGGACCCGACTCCCCCCGGATGTTCACCGACCGCTTCGCCACCGCCGACGGGCGGGCCCGGTTCCACCCGGTGGAGCACCGGCCGGCGGTCGAGGAGGTCTGCGCCGACTACCCGCTGCACTTCACCACCGGCCGGGTGCTGGCCCAGTACCAGTCCGGCACCCAGACCCGCCGGGTGGCCGCACTGCGCCGGGCCGCCCCCGAGGCGTTCGTGGAGCTGCATCCGGATCTCGCCGAGCGGCTGGGCGTCGCCGATGGCGTGCCGGTACGGGTGGCCTCGCGGCGCGGCGAGTTCCAGGCACCGGCCCGGCTGAGCCCGAACATCCGGCCGGACACCGTCTTCGCACCGTTCCACTGGGGTGGGCGGGCACGGGCCAACTCCGTCACGAACGACGCCGTCGACCCGATCTCCGGGATGCCGGAGTTCAAGATCTGCGCGGTACGGGTGGAGAAGGCATGACCGGGTACAGCGAACGGGTCGTGGTGGTCGGCAACGGGATGGCCGGCGCCCGGGTGGCGGCGGAACTGCACGCCCGTGGCGACGACCTGAAGGTCACCGTGCTCGGCGCGGAGCCCCACCCCGCGTACAACCGGATCATGCTGTCCACTCTGCTCACCGGCAAGATCGGCGAGGCGGACGTGGAACTGGCCGAGGTCGTCGGCCGGGGCGTCGACCTGCGTACCGGGGTGACGGTCAGCGCGATCGACCGGGCCACCGGTCAGGTACGCACCACCGACGGCGACCGGATCCGCTACGACCACCTGGTCCTCGCCACCGGCAGCCAGGCGGTGGTGCCCGCGCTGCCCGGGCTCGACCCGGGACGGCTCCCGGCACGGGTGGTCCCGTTCCGCACCCTGGACGACTGCCGGCGCATCCTCGCCCTCGCCGCCACCGCCCGGCGCGCCCTGGTGCTCGGCGGCGGGCTGCTCGGTCTGGAGGCGGCCCGAGGGTTGGCCCTGCGCGGGCTCGACGTCGGCGTGGTGCACCGGGTGCCGTACCTGATGGACCGTCAGCTCGACCCGACCGCCGGTGCCATCCTCGCCGGCACGTTGGCCGACCTCGGCGTCACCACCCACCTGGCGGTGGAGCCGACCGCGGTGCACGCCGACGCCGCCGGGGTGCGGCTGGACCTGGCCGACGGCCGGTCACTCGACGCCGACCTGCTGGTGCTGGCCTGCGGCGTACGCCCCGACACGGCCCTCGCCACGGCAGCCGGTCTGGCCGTGGATCGGGGGGTGCTGGTCGACGACCGGCTGCGCACCAGTGACCCGCGCATCTCCGCGATCGGCGACTGCGCCGAGCACGACGGCACACTGACCGGGCTGGTGGCGCCCGCCTGGGCGCAGGCGCGGGTGGTGGCCCAGGTGGTGACCGGGCAGGACCCACTGGCCCGGTTCCGGCCACGGCCGTCGGTCACCCGGCTCAAGGCATCCGGCATCGACCTCGCCGCGATGGGTGACCCGACCAGTGGCCCCGGCGAGGAGCTGACCTTCGCCGACCCGGCCCGGGGCACCTACGCCCGGCTGCGCATCCACGACGAACGGCTGGCCGCCGCGATCCTGCTCGGCGACAACCCCGCCGTGGGCACGGTGATCCAACTGTTCGACCGTGGACACCCGGTGCCCTCCGACCGGCGGGCCCTGCTGCTCGGTCGCGCGATCGGCGGGGCCGTCACGGCATCGGCCCCGTCACCGGCGCTGATGCCGGACGCGGCAGTGGTCTGCCAGTGCAACTCGGTGAGCAAGGGGGCCCTCGTGCGGTGTTGGCGGGACGGAGCCCGCACGGTCGACGCCGTGGTCGCGGGGACCCGGGCCGGTACCGGCTGCGGCGGATGCCGCGACGCGGTCGCCGGCATCGTCGACTGGTTGTCCAAGACGGATCCGGTGGAGGTGGGACGATGACCGGCGGCAATGTGGTCGTCATCGGCAACGGCATGGTCGGCCAGCGGTTCGTGGACGCGCTGCGCGCCCGCGACCCACAGCAGCGGTGGCGGGTCACCGTGCTCGCCGAGGAGAGCCGACCGGCGTACGACCGGGTGCGGCTCTCGGCGTACTTCGATGGTGCCGACGAGGAGGACCTCAACCTGCACACCCCGCACGACGGGGTGCGGTTGCGGCTCGGTGAGGCAGCCACCGGCGTCGACCGGAGCCGCCGGGTGGTGACCACGACCAGCGGCGAGTACCCGTACGACGTCCTGGTGTTCGCCACCGGGTCGTACCCGTTCGTGCCGCCGGTGCCGGGCACCGACCTGAGCGGCGTCTTCGTCTACCGGACCCTGGACGACCTCGCCGCCATCCGCCGGTACGCCAAGGACCGCCGCACCGGCGCGGTGATCGGTGGCGGGCTGCTCGGCCTGGAGGCGGCGAACGCGCTACGCCTGCTCGGGTTGACCACCAGCGTGGTCGAGTTCGCCCCCCGGCTGATGCCGGTGCAGGTGGACACCGCCGGTGGCGCGATGCTCCGCCGTTACGTCGAGGAACTCGACGTCACCTGCCACCTGGGGGTGGCCACCACCGCGCTGCGGCCCGGGGCGGACGGGGCCGTCGCCACCCTGGAACTCGCCGACGGCGCGCTGATCGAGGCCGACCTGGTGGTGGTGGCCGCCGGCATCCGGCCCCGCGACGAGTTGGCCCGGGCAGCCGGTCTCGACATCGGTCCACGCGGCGGTGTGCTGGTCGACGACGCCTGTCGGACCAGCGACGAGCGGATCTACGCGGTCGGCGAGTGCGCCGCCGTCGACGGCACCTGCTACGGCCTGGTCGCCCCCGGTTACGCCATGGCCGAGGTGGTGGCCGACCGGCTGGTCGGCGGTGCCGCCACCTTCCCGGGCGCGGACACCGCCACCAAACTCAAGCTGCTCGGTGTCGATGTCGCCTCGTTCGGCGACGCGCACGGCACGACCCCGGGCTGTCTGGACGTCACCTGGACCGATCCCGCCTGCCGGGTGTACGCCAAGCTGGTCCTCTCCGACGACGCGTCGACGCTGCTCGGCGGGGTGCTGGTCGGCGACGCCAGCGCGTACCCGACGTTGCGGGCCAGTGTCGGCGGGCCGCTGCCGGCCGCTCCGCTGGCGCTGCTGGCCGGTGACGACGCGGTGGGCGCCTCGGCCGGTGCCCTGCCCGCGACCGCCCAGGTCTGCTCCTGCAATGCGGTGACCCGGGCGGACATCGACTCGGCCATCGCGGACGGTTGTGCCGACGTGCCCGCCCTGAAGGCGTGCACCCGGGCCGGGACGAGTTGTGGTTCCTGCGTACCGATGCTGAAGCAGTTGCTCGACGCGGCCGGCGTCGTGCAGTCGAAGGCGCTCTGCGAGCACTTCGACGTCAGCCGGCAGGAACTGTTCGACATCGTCCGGGTACGCGGCATCAAGACGTTCTCCCGGCTGATCTCCGAGCACGGTCGGGGACGCGGCTGTGACATCTGCAAGCCGGTCGTCGCCTCGATCCTCGCCTCGCTCGGCAACGGGCACATCCTCGACGGCGAGCAGGCCTCGTTGCAGGACACCAACGACCACTTCCTGGCGAACCTGCAACGCGACGGAAGCTACTCGGTGGTGCCGAGGATCCCCGGCGGGGAGATCACCCCGGAGAAGCTGATCGTCATCGGTGAGGTGGCCCGCGACTTCAACCTCTACACGAAGATCACCGGCGGTCAACGGATCGACCTGTTCGGTGCCCGGGTCGACCAGTTGCCGCAGATCTGGCGTCGGCTGGTCGACGCCGGGTTCGAGTCCGGGCACGCGTACGGCAAGGCGCTGCGCACCGTGAAGTCCTGCGTCGGCTCCACCTGGTGCCGCTACGGGGTGCAGGACTCGGTCGGTCTGGCCGTGGCCCTGGAACTGCGCTACCGGGGGCTCCGCGCCCCACACAAGATCAAGTCGGCGGTCTCCGGCTGCGCCCGCGAGTGCGCCGAGGCCCGCAGCAAGGACTTCGGTGTGATCGCCACCGAAACCGGTTGGAACCTCTACGTCGGCGGCAACGGCGGCTTCCGGCCCCGGCACGCCGACCTGTTCGCGACCGACCTGTCCACCGAGGCGCTGATCACGCTGATCGACAGGTTCCTGATGTACTACATCCGCACCGCCGACCGGCTGCAACGCACCGCCGCCTGGATCGAGGCGATGGACGGCGGGCTGGACCACCTCCGGTCGGTGATCGTGGACGACTCGCTCGGCCTCTGCGCCGAACTCGACGCCGCGATGGCCCGGCACGTCGCGTCCTACTCGGACGAGTGGCGTGACGTACTGGCCGACGCGGACCGGCTACGCCGGTTCACCTCGTTCGTCAACGCGCCGGATGTTCCCGACCCGTCGATCACCTTCGTCACCGAACGCGGGCAGCCGGTACCCGTCGGCGGCCAGCAGGCCACCCCAGGCCGCCAACCCGTCACGCTCGGCCAGCCGGTCGCGCTCGGTCTGCCGGAGGTGCGTCGATGACGACCACGACGGCACTGGACTGGGTCACCGTCTGCCCGGTGGACCGCCTGGACCCGGACCGGGGCGTCGCCGCCCTCGTCGACGGCGTGCAGGTGGCGATCTTCCGCACCACCGACGGGCTGTACGCGATCGACAACCGCGACCCGGTCTCCGGGGCGTACGTGCTCTCCCGGGGCATCGTGGGCAGCCGGGGTGAGGTGCCGACGGTCGCGTCGCCGCTGCACAAGCAGGTGTACGACCTGCGCACGGGGGATTGTCTCGACCTGCCGGGCGTCTCGGTCGCCCGGCACCAGATCCGTTGTCACGACGGCATGGTCGAGGTGCGGCTGCGACAGGAGGGCTGATGCGCGAGGAACTGGCCGGCTTCACCATCGGGGTGACCGCCGACCGGCGGCGGGACGAACTCGCCGCGCTGCTCCAACGGCGCGGCGCCCGGGTGGTGCTCGCCCCCGCCCTGCGGATCGTGCCGCTCGCGGACGACACCGAACTGCGCGAAGCGACCCGCGCCTGTCTGGAACGCCCACCCGACATCCTGATGGCCAACACCGGCATCGGGATGCGTGGGTGGCTGGAGGCCGCCGAGGGTTGGGGGCTCGCCGAGCCGCTGCGCGGGGTGCTCGGCGACGCGTACGTGGTGGCCCGGGGGCCGAAGGCGCGCGGCGCGATAAGGGCAGCCGGCCTCTACGACCAGTGGTCCCCCGCCTCCGAGAGCTGCGACGAGGTGGTCGACCACCTGCGCCAGCGCGGCGTGTCCGGCCAGGTGATCGCCATGCAGCTGCACGGCGAACGGCAACCGGAGTGCACCCGTGCGCTGGAGGACGCCGGGGCCACGGTCATCGAGATCCCGGTCTACCGCTGGGCCCCACCGACCGACCCGGCACCGCTGCACCGGCTGGTCGACCTGGTGGCGGGGCGGCTGGTCGACGCGGTCACCTTCACCTCGGCACCGGCGGTGGAGGCGCTGCTGCGGGCCGCCGGGGACCGCACCGAAACGGTGCTGGACGCGCTGCGAACCGACGTGCTGGCCAGTTGCGTCGGCCAGGTCACCGCCGAGCCGCTGGTCCGACGCGGAGTGCCGGTGAGCGCGCCGAGTCGGGCCCGCCTCGGTGCGCTGGTCCGCACCATCGTCGACGAGCTGCCGCGACGTACCAAGACCATCAAGGTCGCCGGACACCTGCTGACCCTGCGCGGGCACGCGGCGGTCATCGACGGTGAGCTGCGCCCGTTGGCCCCGGCCCCGATGGCGGTGCTGCGGGCGCTGGCCCAGTCACCCGGGCGGGTGCTGTCGCGTACCGCCCTGTTGCGAACGCTGCCCCGTGGCGCCGACGAGCACGCCGTGGAGATGGCGGTGGCCCGGCTGCGGGCCGGACTGAAGGCACCACGAGTGGTGCAGACCGTGGTCAAGCGGGGCTACCGCCTGCAGGTCGACTGAGTCGACACCACCTGCCGGCCCGGTCGGCGGCCGGACCGGCAGGTGGCCTGCGAAGCTCCGGCGGCCTACCCGACCGGGGTCGGGAAGCCGCGATCGTGCTCGGCCTGGAGCCGCGCCATGGCGTGCTCGACAACCGTCATCAAGACCTGCTTGACCGACTCACGTCGCCGGGCGTCGGTCATCACCAACGGCACGTCCGGCGAGATGGCCAGCGCCTCGCGCACCTCGTCCAGCTCGTACTGGGGTGCCCCGTCGAACCGGTTGAGTGCGACCACGTACGGCAGGTTGCGGTTCTCGAAGTAGTCGAGCGGGGCGAACGCGTCGGTGATCCGGCGGGTGTCCACCAGCACCGCGGCACCCACCGCGCCTCGGATGATCTCGTCCCACATGAACCAGAACCGGGTCTGCCCAGGCGTGCCGAAGAGGTACAGGATCAGGTCCTGCGCCATGGTGATCCGGCCGAAGTCCATGGCGACCGTGGTGGTCTCCTTGCCCGGCACCTTGGACGGGTCGTCAATTCCGACTCCCGCCGAGGTCATCACCGCTTCGGTGGTCAGCGGTGTGATCTCGGAGATCGCACCGACCAGCGTGGTCTTGCCGACACCGAAGCCACCCGCGACGACGATCTTCGCGGAGATGATTCCCCGGCTCTGGCGGGCCCCGGCGGGGTCATAGCTCGCGAAGTCCACTCAGCACCCTTCCCAGCATTTCCATCCGCTCCTCGAAACCTGTGGCGGGAGCAGCCGTCTGTAGCGTCAACAGGCCCTCGGCCACCATGTCGGCGACCAGCACCCGGGCGACACCCAGCGGTAGCCGGGTGTACGCGGCGATCTCCGCAAGCGACTCGGGCCGGCCCTCGCAGACCATGGCGATGCGATGCTTGTCGTGCCCGGCGAAACGCGACTCGGCGATCTGGGTGGGACTGGCCACCAACACCGCTTCCAGCGCGATGTCCCGCAACGGCTCGGTCCGGCCCCGGGTGACCGCGTACGGGCGGACGAGCGCACCCCGTGGGTCACGCTGTCGATCCATCCGTGATCACCTCCTCTGCCTTCCGCCGGGCTGGCGCACTCGTTACGACCGCACCGCATCCCGGGGCAGCGGTACCAGCGCCGCGCCCACCCGTTCCACCAGCAATGCCATCTCGTAACCCACCTGGCCGACGTCGCAGCTGCGCGCCGCGAGCACCGCCATCGACGATCCGTCACTGATCGACATCAGGAACAGGTACCCACTGTCCATCTCGATCACTGTCTGCAACACCCCGCCGGCGCTGAACATCCGCGCGGCACCTTCGGTCAGGCTCACCACGCCGGAGGTGATCGCGGCGAGCTGGTCCGCCCGGTCCGGCGGCAGGTCCCGGGAGGAGGCGAGCAACAGCCCGTCCGCGGACACCGCCACCACGTGGGCGATGCCAGCCACGCTGTCGGCGAAGTTGCTGAGCAGCCAACCCATGTCCTGTATGGCCGCTGGCCTGTTCATCGGCTCGTCTCCTTGGTCGAGGTGCTGTTCTGACTCGCCCCGGCCGTCCGTCCACGCTGGACGCCCCGGTGGTACGCCGACAGCAGACCGCGTACCTCGTCGGGAGTCCGGCGGCCGTGCTCACGCGCGCGGGGCTCGATGCCACCGGGCACGAGCTGCGCCTGGGGCACCCGCTTCGGCAGCCCCGACCGGGTCGTCCCCGCGGGGGTGGGCTCGGCCGCCTGGCTGGCCCGTGACCAGCCCTCGTCGGCCGCGGTCCGCCAGGCGTCGTCCGCCGACTGGCCGCTCTCGGGCCGGGCGGACTGCGGTGGCGCGGACTGCGGTGCCGGCGAGGGCCGGGTCTGCGGCGCGCTCGGCGCCGGACCGGTCGTGCTGGCGGACGAGGAAGTGTACGACGGTGGCGGCGCGGGCGTCGCGGCGGCGGCCGCACCCGGCGTGCGGGTTGGCAACGGACTCCGTCCCCTGGTCGGCTCGACAGGAGGCACCGGTGGTGCGGCGGCCACCGGCGGCGGCTGCTCGTCGAACTGCGGCCGGCTGAAGATCGTGGTCGCGTCGTTGCCGTGCGACCGGAACCAGACCGCCTCCATCTCCCGGAAGATCGGCGCCTCGGAGGTCTGCTCCGGTGGAACGGTGATCGGACGCGTCATCGGCGGCGGGGTCGTGGCAGCCAGGCTGGCGCCCAGCCCACGGAACTCGGAGCCGTCACCACCGCCGGGCTGCTGCTGACCGGCGCTCGGCGCGAATCCGGTCGGCGCGTTGACGGCGGCACCCGCGACCGGTCCAGCCGGCAGTCCGGGCGGAGAGAAGTAGCTGTGCTCGGTGGCACCTCGGTTCGGGACCGGATCGAGCGTGGGTTGTGCGACCGTCGGCGTCCCCGCGTTGAACCCGCTGAAGGAGGGCGACGGCGTACGGGCCGGCGGCGGCGCGGCCGGAGCAGCCCCCGGGGTCGGCCAGGGTGTGCCGGGGGACGTGCCGTTGTGGAGTCGGTCGACCAGGGTCGCGGTGTTGCCGCGCCCGGCGGGCTCTCCGAGTCCGGCCGGCGCGGGCGGGGGCTGCTCGACCGCGAGCGGCTGCCGGGGCCGGGTGATCGCCTGGTCGCGACCGCGCAGGCTGGGCAGCACCACGGTGGCGGCGGGCAGAGTTACCTGCGCGACGGTGCCGCCCTCGACGTTGCGTCGCAGCTCGACCCGGATGCTGTAGCGGGCAGCCAGTCGGCTGACCACCGCGAGACCCATCAGGCGGAACGCCGACACGTCGACCGCGGACGGCGCGGCGAGCCGCCGGTTGAGGGAGTCCAACTGCTCGTCAGAGAGGCCGAGACCCCGGTCCTCGATCTGAATGAGCACGTAGTCACGGATCCGCCGCCCGTCGGCGACCACAGTGGTGTTGGGCGGCGAGAAGCGGGTGGCGTTGTCGAGTAGTTCGGCCACCAGTCGCACCACGTCGTTGACCGCGTGGGCCGCCACCGACACGTCGGTGTCGACCGTGCCGAACTCGATCCGGTTGTAGAGCTCCACCTCGGACTGCGCGGCCCGCAGCACGTCCACCAACAGGGCGTCGTCGCGGCGTGGCACGGCCGAGTCCGCCCCGGCCAGCACGAGCAGGTTCTCGTCGTTGCGGCGCATTCGGGTGGCGAGGTGGTCGAGTTCGAACAGCTGCGCGAGCCGCTTCGGGTCCTCCTCACCGCGCTCGATCGCGTCCAGCTCACCGATCATGCGGTCGACCAGGGTCTGACTACGCCGGGCCAGGTTCAGGAACATCGCCGAGACGCTGGTCCGCAGGGCCGCCTGCTCGGCCGCGACCCGGACCGCCTCCCGGTGCACGACGTTGAAGGCCGAGGCGACCTGACCCACCTCGTCGCGGTTGTCGAGCTGGATCGGATCGCGTACCTCGCGGACGATCTCGTCGACACTGCCGTCACTGACGTTGCCCATCCCCTGGAGGCGACGCACCGCCTCCGGCAGGTCGTGGTTCGCCACGGAGAGCGCGCCCTCCCGCAGCCGCCGCAGGGAGTGGTTCAGCGACCGGGCCAGGACCACGGCCAGGGTAACGGCGATGATCAGGGTGAGCAGTACCAGCGTCGTCTCGACGATGGCCTGCCGGATGACGTCCGAGCGAGCCTGCTCGGCCTGGTCGAGCAGGCGGTTCTGCAGCTCGATCTCGGCCCACCGCATCAGCTCGTTGACCGCGCCGATCGCCGAGGTCGCCTCCTGCGCGGTGAACGGCGCACGCTGGTTGACCGCCCGGCTGAGGTCGGTGGCGATCCGGTCGGCGAGCACCACCGCGTCACCGGAAACGGTGCTCTCGACCAGGGCACGCTGCACCGGGTCGGCGGCGAGCGAGAAGGACACCAACGCCTCCTGCTGCCCGGTGAGGGTGGCGACGAAGGTGGAGAACTGCTCGTTGTCCAGCCGGCCACCGCTGAGGGCCGTGAAGACGACCGCTTCCTCCTCCGCGACGGCCGCCTTGGCGCGGGCGAAGGCGGCGACCGCCCGGCGGGTGTCACCGAGTGCCTCGTCGCCGGGCAGCTGGGCCAACCCGTCGCCGTAGCCGACCAGGTCGTTGAGGATCACGCCGTAGCGCAACGCCGCCTCGGCGACCTCCATCTGCTCGCGGGCGAGCACCTCCTGCCGGGTGCCGTCGAGGGTGTCCAGGTGAGCGTCGATAGCCGCGAGTCGGTCGCGGACGGCAGCGGGGGCGTCACCGATGCGGGCCCGCTCCGCGCGGTATTCGTCGATGCGCTGCTGGGTCTGACGGACCCGCAGGTTGTACGCGTCGGCCCGCTGCTGCGGTGCGGCGAGGTAGGCCGCCGCCGCCATCCGTTCGGCGTGCAGGTCGTTCGTCAGCGCGGAGACGTCGGTGGACAGCGCGGTGAGCGCGCGGGCCTGAGTCGCGTCGTAGGCGCCCTCGACGACGGAGACCAGCCGGACCGTGGCCAGCGCGATGACCGCCGCCACCGGAACCACCAGGATCAACGCCAGCTTGGACCGGATCCGGGCATCGCGCAGCCGGGGCAGCCGAGCGCCGCTCTTCTGCGCGGCGTCAGCACGGGCGGGCAGGGTCGTCGGTCCGGTGCTCACGACATCGCCTCCGTCGTTCTCTTCCCGCCACAACCGCCGACCCGTGTGTCGAGCGACGGCCGGCGCCATGCGCGGCACGGCCGCGATTTCATCAGACGAGATCGTGTTTGGGAAGCCGCAGGCGGGCAGGAAACGGTCGGACGGCATGCATCACGTGATCCGGTCAACTAATACCTACATTTCCACAGCGCCCCTGAACAGGGGATGTAACTCCAGCGTGGTCAAGCGTGTCTGCACAGTGAGCATTTGAAAACATTTGGTTACGCCAACATGTGGGATCGGCGTCCCGAAACGTCTTCGCTGACCCGCTTGACCGCAGCGCCCGGCATTGGCAAGGTTTTGCAGGCTTCGCGCACACGGTACGGCAGAGCCGTCCCATTATCCACAGAGGACGGCTGAGTCACCGGTCAGCGGGGCCCCCGTGCCGCATCAGGAGGACAGAGTTGAGCCCCTTCCGCTCCGCGACCGCCACGGCGCTCGTGTCGACCCTGCTCGTCACCACTCTCGCCGGCTGTCAGTTCGGCGGAGACGAGCAGGACACGAGCCCGATCGTGATCGCCGCCGACCTGGAACTCTCCGGCGCCGCGGCCGGGGTCGGCAAGGCGTACCGGCAGGCTCTGGAACTGAAGGTCGAGCAGTTGAACGCCTCCGGCGCACTCAACGGCCGGAAGGTCGAACTTTTGCTGAAGGACAACCGGTCCGACGCGAGTGAGTCACTGCGCAACATCGTCGACTTCAGCAACGATAAGCGAGTCACTGCCATCGTCATGGGTGGATGTAACGAATGTGCGGTCGGCGCGGTCCGTACGGTCAATGAGAACCAGATCCCGACCATCGCACTCGCCGCGGCCGGCGCCGTGGTGAACCCGGTCGCGGAACGCCGCTACATGTTCAAGCTGGCCCCCAACGCCGAGGACAACGCTGCCGCCCTCACCGTCGAGCTACGCCGCCGCAACATCGAGACGGTCGGGCTGCTGCGCAGCAACGACGCCTACGGCCAGGAGGGTGCCAAGGCCTTGCGCCGGGAGTTCGACAAGGTCGGCATCCGGGTGCGGACCGAGGCGTCCGTCCGTGGCACCGACACGGAACTGGACGGACCGGCCGGCCGGGTGGCTGCGGCCGACCCGGACGCCGTGGTCATCTGGACCCCGCCGGAGCAGGCGATGCTCGCGTCCAGCGCGGTCAAGCGGTCCAACTACACCGGTCCGCTGTTCCTCGACGCCGCCGCCGCCGGTGACCTCTTCCTCGGCCCAGCCGCCCGGGCCGCCGAGCGGGCGACCCTGGTCTTCACCCAGACGATGGTGATCGACGACATCATCGCGACCACCCCCGCCAAGGCCGCGCGCCGTCAGTGGTTCCAGGACTACACGGCCCGATACGGCGGCTACCACGGCTCCTCGTCGTTCGCCGCGGACGCGATCCAGCTCATCGCCGACTCGGAGCTGCGGGCCGGCGGCCCCGCTGGCGAGGTCGACCGCAAGCGCCTGCGCGACGTGCTGGAGACGTCCCAGATGGACGGCCTGTCCGGTCCGATCCGGATGACGCCGGACAACCACTCCGGGCTGATGCCGCAGGCGCTGACCACCCTGGTCGCCCGCAACGGCCGGTGGCGGCTGTCCAGCTGATCGGTCCGTCACCGGGTCTGCCCGGTTGCGGTGGAAGTGGTCGCACCGCAACCGGCGGAGGGATCAAGCCTGACCGCCCGGAGCCGGTTGCGGTGCGACCACACCTGCGAGCAGGGGGCGGGACGACCGACTCCAGCCGGGGGTGATCTCTTGGCGGCTGGTGTGGTCAGCGGGTGGAGGTGGTCTCCCGCAGCCAGGGCAGGCTGCGCCGCTCAAGCAGGACCAGCGCGGTGTAGAGCAGGATGCTGACCAGGGCGACGAGGATGATCGCGGCCCAGGCGGTGGCGGTGTCGCCGATACCGGCGTACTGCTGGATCACGTAGCCGAGGCCGCCCTCACCGGCCTGGAACTCGCCGATGACCGCACCGATCGCGGCCAGCGGCATGGCAACCTTCAGACCCACGAAGATCTGCGGCAGCGCGGCCGGGAAACGGACCTTGCGGAACGCCTGCCAGCGGGAGGCGTTCCAGGAACGCACCAGCTCGGCCAGCTCGGCCGGAGTGGTGGTCAACCCGGTGGCGGTGGACAGCACGATCGGGAAGAAGCAGAGCAGGAAGACCATGGTGAGGATCGGCTTCTGACCCCAGCCGAGCGCCACCACCAGCAGCGGGCCCAGGGTGATCTTCGGTACCGCGTTGACCGCGACCAGCAGCGGGGTGAACATCCGCTCGACCGCCCGGGACGCGGCCAGCGCCAGACCGATCAGCACCCCGGCCACCGCGGAGAGCGCGAAACCGATCAGGATCTCGCCGGTAGTGGCGGCGGTGTGCTCCAGCAGTCTGATCGGGCGGTCGGAGAACGCCGCGAGCACGTCACCGGGCGGCGGCAGGGCGGCCGGGTGGACCAGCTCCATCCTGGCCACCAGCCACCACAGCCCGAGCGCGACCAGTAGCCCGGCAGTCGGCAGCAGCGCGGCGGTCGTACCCGAGCGCAGGTCACCCGCTCGCCACCGTCGGCCACGTACTGCGGCCGGCGGTCGCTCGGGTGCGAGCGTCGCCTCCGGCGGCCGTGGGCGGACGTCGGTCATCGGATCCTCCTGCGATTCAGTGCCTTGGTGGGCGGGGAGCGGAGCACGCCGCACCGCACGATGCGGTGCGGCGTGCTCCGTGCGACAGCGAACGACCTCAGGCCTTCGGCGCGAGGTCGAAGTCGATGATCTGCTCGGGGGTGAGGTCCGACTTGAGGGCGCCGGCACCGCGCAGGATCGCGATGCTCTTGGCCACCCGGCCGCTGTCCAGCGTGCCCAGCGCGGTGCCCGAGTTGTTGGACCGGACGTACCCGGCCATCAGCTGCAGCTCGGCGGCAGCCGCCGCGGGCACGACCGCCTCGGCGTTCTTGGCCAGGATCTCGGCGGCCTCGTCGGGGTTGGCCAGTGCGTACTCCAGACCCTTGAGCAGGGCCTCGGTGAACCGCTTGACCTGCTCCGGCTTCTCGCTGGCGTACTGCTTCGAGGTGATCAGCACGTTGCCGTAGAGGTCCTGCATCACGTTGCTGTAGGGCAGCAGGACGGCCTTCTTCTTGGTCACCGTCTCGATGGTGGGCTGGCCGACGACGAACTGACCGATGCCGTCCACCGAACCGGAGGCCAGCGTGCCCATCAAGGACTGCGCCTCGCCGTTGACCCACTTCACCTTGGTGTAGTCGATGCCGGCCATCCGGGCGTACGTCGGGAAGAGGTTGCGGACCACCGAGCCGGGGGTGTCCGCGAGGGTCTTGCCCTCCAGGTCCTTCGGCGTGGTGATGCCGGTGCCGTCCACGGTGGCGATGGCCGCCATGGTGCGCTGCTGGATAGCGGCGACCGCGACGAAGTCCTTGGCGTCACCGTTGCCGAGCTGGAGCAGCCCACCGGTCAGGTCGATCGGGCCGAACTGCGCCTGACCACCGACGATCGTCTGGATCACAGCGCCGGTACCCTGCCCCGGCTTGATCTCTACGTCGAAACCGGCGTCCTTGAAGTAGCCCTTCTCCTTGGCCACCCACGCGTACGAGTCGCGTCCGAAGTTACCGAACGACGTGAGGTACGTCACTTGCTCAAGGGACGAGCCGACGCTGTCGCCGTCGCTGTCGTCGGAGCCGCTGCTGCACGCGGAGACCAGGGCCAGGGCGGTGGCCATCGTGGCCGCGGCGACCGTACGGGTCAGCCTTCTCATCAGTGCACCTTGTCCTTTCCAACCGGGGCGTCGGGCCGCCGGAAGGGAGTTGTCGGGGCGGCACCGGCAGCCGGATGGAAGCCGACACCGCGTATCGAGGGGGGACTCTCGCGGGCACAGCGTACGAGAACCCCACCTTTGCGACGCCAGGCGTTCCGGGTTGCGGAACGGATACAAAGTGATGTCCACCCCGGACGGTGCGTTTTCAGACCGCGCCCGCTAACCTTTGCCGGTTCCTGATTTTCCACTCAGGGGAGGCACGTCGGCGATGATCCGACTCTCCAAGGTGTCTCGCACCTTCGACGGCCGTGCCGGCCGGGTCGAGGCGCTGCGGGGCATTGATCTCGACGTCGCCGAGGGTGAGTTCGTCGCGGTTCTCGGCCGCTCCGGCTGCGGTAAGTCCACCCTGCTACGGCTGATCTCCGGTCTGATCCCGGTGACCTCCGGCGAGGTCACCGTCGCCGGCAAGCCGGTCACCGGGCCACGCCGGGACATCGCCATGCTGTTCCAGCGGCCGGCCCTGCTCCCCTGGCGTACCGTCCTGGACAATGTCCTGCTACCGGTGGAGATCTTCGGCTGGAAGCGCGCCGCGCATCGCGGCCGGGCCCGGGATCTGCTCGACCTGGCCGGGCTGTCCGGCTTCGAGAAGCGGCTGCCGCACGAGCTTTCCGGTGGCATGCAGCAGCGGGTCTCGTTGTGCCGGTCGCTGATCGGCGACCCCCGGGTCATGCTGATGGACGAACCCTTCTCGGCGCTCGACGCGCTCACCCGGGAGGAACTCTCCGGCGAACTCCAGCGGGTCCACATGCGCAACGGCGCGACGGTCGTCTTCGTCACCCACTCCATCGACGAGGCGGTGCTGCTCGCCGACCGGGTGATGGTGCTCAGTCCGCGACCCGGCCGGGTCCGGAAGGTCGTCGAGGTGACCATTCCCCGCCCCCGCACCCTGGGCCGCAACGCCCACCTGGCGGAGGTCGCCCAGGTCAGTGCGGACCTGCACGAACTGCTGATGGAACGCGACGAACCGGCTGGAGCCGGCACGAAAGGACACTGAGCATGCGGGTGGCTGTCTTCACGGAGCCGCACCGGGGTGCCACCTACGACGACCAGCTCCGCTTCGCCCAGCTCGCCGAGCAGGGCGGCTTCGACGCCTTCCTCCGGGCCGACCACTACCAGGCCATGGGGGACGACCCGGCCCCACCCGGACCGACCGACGCCTGGCTGACCCTGGCAGCGCTCGCCCGGGAGACCAGCCGGATCCGGTTGGGCACGCTGGTCACCTCGGCGACGTTCCGGCTTCCCGGCCCACTGGCGGTGATGGTGGCCCAGGTCGACCAGATGAGCGGTGGCCGGGTGGAACTGGGCATCGGTGCCGGCTGGTACGCCCGGGAACACGTCTCGTACGGCATCCCGTTCCCCGGAATCAGTGAACGCTTCGACCGCCTCACCGAACAACTCGACGTGATCACCGGTCTGTGGCGCACCCCGCCTGGCGGGACCTTCACCTACGCCGGTGACCACTACCAGCTCACCGACTGTCCGGCCCTACCCAGACCGGTGCAGACCCCGGGCCCTCCGGTGATCATCGGCGGTCGGGGACCGAAGCGCACCCCGGAACTCGCCGCCCGGTACGCCGACGAGTTCAACGTTCCCTTCACCAGCGTCGCGCAGACCCGCGAGGCGTACGAGCGGGTGCGGGACGCCTGTGAGCGGGTCGGCCGATCCGCCGACGGACGCCCCCCGTTGACGCTCTCCGCCGGCATCGTGGTCGCCATCGGACGCACCGACAGCGAGGCCCAGCGGCGGGCAGCACCGCTGCACGTCAAGAGTGCCCTGCCACCCGAGGACTCGGTGATCGGCTCGGCGCAGCAACTGGTCGACCGGATCGGTGAGTTCGCGGCGATCGGCGCCGACCGGGTGCATCTGCGACTGATCGAGCTGGCCGACCTGGACCACCTGGAGCTGATCGCCAGCGAGGTGCTTCCCCAACTGGATGGAAACCGATGACCGCCACACCGCCCGACCGTCCCACCCTCGACCACGAACCCGCCCTCGGCCCGGTGGGGCAGGAGATCGTCCTGGAGAACGACCGGGTCCGGGTCTGGCACATCCGGCTGGAGCCGGGTGAGAGCCAGCCACTGCACCGTCACGATCACCCCTATCTCGTGGTGGCCGTCCAGGGCGCGAAGAACGTCATCCAGACCGTCGACGGCGTACGCATCGATGCCGACGAGCCGACCGGTGGCGTGGTCTACCGCGATCCGGGTGCGGTGCACATGCTCACCAACGTCGGCGACACGACATACCTGGCCCGGCTGGTCGAGCTCAAGTAGACCCGCCGCGACCAGGTCGTACGTTCGGTCACGGCGTGCCGGTGGCGATCGGTGGCGACGGACCGTAACGTGCCCGTCATGGCCCATCGGACATCGAGCCGACTACTGTTCACCGCGTTCGGCCTCAGCCTGCTGGCCGGCGCCGGTCAACTCGGCCTCGCCTTCGGCTTCGGCATCGTCCGGCTCACCGGCACCTTCACCGGCGCGAGCATCAACCAGTGGCCGGCGCAGCTCGTCTGGGCCTGCTGGTTCGCCACGAACGCCGCCGTGATCGGTGCCGTGCTGACCGAGCGACTGGCCCGTCACGGTGGGCAACTGACCGGCACCACCCGGCAGGTGGCCGTCGCCGCCGGCTCCGCCCTGGGTGCCACGGTCGTGGCACCGCTGTGCATGCAACCCGCCCGCAGCGCGGAACTCATCTCGGTCGACCCGGTGTGGGCCGTGGCCATCTGTGCCGGCCTCGGCGCGGTGGTCGGTGCCGGTGCCGCGCTGGCCGTGCTGGTCCGGCCGCCGATGGCCTGGAACATGGCAGCGGTGGCCGCCGTGGTCTGGCTGCTCGCCCTCTGCTCGGTGCTGCCGTCGCTCGGCGCGAGCGGACCGCTGACCCCGGTACGCCTCGGCGTGTTGGAGCCCGCCTGGCTCGCCGCCGACACCGCGCAGCGACTGGCGCTGTTGATCCTGCCGCTGGTGACCCTGCTGGCCGGTGCGGCGACTGCGGCGGTGGCCCGGTGGCGTGGACATCCCCCGTTGGTCAGCGGCCCCAGCGGGGTCGCCGGACCGGTGCTGGTGGCGTTCGCCTACCTGGCCGCCGGCCCGGGTGACTCAGGCGACCGGTACCAGTTGACGCCCTACTACGGGGCACTGATCGCGGTGCTGGTCGGTGCGCTCGGTTCGGCCGCCGTGGCGCTACTGCCCGCGACGGTCACCGCCCGGTTCGGCCACCGGGTCACACCCACCAGCAGTACGGCCATCGAACCGACCGCCATCCTCCAACCGCTGCCGACCAGCCCCGCGCTGCCCTCCTCGGCCAGTGCCGCGACCGATGACTCCGGCACCCCGGCCGACGCCTCCGTGTCCCCTGCGGGCTCGACCGGCGCGTCGGTCTCCCCGGCGGGCGCGATCGTCAGCGGCACCGCGATCGGCCGCACGACCGGCGAGACCCGCACCGCCGACGGTCCGCAGGCCGTCCCCTCGGACGGTTCACCGCCGCACTGGCACTGGCCGATCGCGTCCACTGCCCCGTCCGCCACCACCACGCCGACCACGACGACCACTGCCGCCACCATCACGCCGACCACGGCGACCACTGCCGCCTCGACCGGGCCGTCCACCAGCGACGCGGACACCCACAGCCCGGCGGCGGTGACCGCAGCGCCGCAGGCGGCAGCGGCGGCCGACACCGCCGACGTCGAGCACCCGCGAGAGGTCGACGTACCCTTCGTCGACACCGAAGCCACCGGCGACGAGCCGACCGACGGTACCGACACCGAACGCGACCAGGCTGGAACCCGTGCCCAGCACGACCAGGCTGACGACCGCACCGAGCACGGCCAGACCAACGACCACGCGCAGCACGGCCAGGCGGACAGCCGCGCCGAGCGCGGCCGGACCGACGACGGTGCCGAGCGGGCGGGCGACCTCGCGGCGCGAACCGACGCGCACGACGCGCAGGGGCCGGCCGGGTCGACGGTCGGCGGGCAGTCGGCGGCGGAGACCGACGGGCAACCCGGTCCGGCCATCGATCCGACGCCGGTTGGTGACGGCAGCGACCTCCCCCGGCCCACCCCCGCCACGATGGAGTCCGGCACCCCCGCCGGCCGGACCCCGACGCCTCGACGCGCCCGCAAGCCTCGGACACCGGATCCGTCTGCGGTCCCGCCACCCGCCGCACCGCCGATCGGCGAGCCAACGGACGAGGCCGACCGCGAGACGGCGAAGCCGGTCGTACCCGAGGTGACGCCGCGGCCCCGGCAACGGTTCGTACTGCCGGATCTCGGTCGGGCGAAGCCCCGTCCCGAAGCACCGACGTCTGAGCCCGTCGCAGCGACGTCTGAGCCGGGCGCGCCGGTCCCGCTCGGTATCTCAGCGGCGCTCCCGGAGACCCCCGAGGTCTCCATCGAGCCTGCGGCCACCGCCCGGGACCTCACCGCCGCCTTCACGAAGCCTCCCGCCGTCCGGGCCGAGGACGTCCAGCCGGACGGTGAACCGGAGAAGGGCCGACGCGGGCTGTTCCGGCGGGGCCGACCGCGCTCCGGAGAGCACGCCGCGACCGAGGACGACGAACCACTACCGGCCCAGGACGAGGAGTACGTCGACTGGGTCGCCGGCCTGAGCCGACCGCTGGACGACGACGAACCCACGCCGCCGAAGGGGCCGCGCCGGTCACTGCGGTCGACCGGGCGGCACCACCGGCGCTGAGACCCGTACGCCCCCGCCGATCTCACCTTCGGGCACGTTGATGATCACGGCAGGGGTGCCGGGGCGTCGGCAGGCCGCCCGACCGGTCAGGCCAGCGGCAGGTAGACCCGCCCGCCGGCGGCGACGAACTCGTCGGACTTGTCCTTCATGCCCCGGGCGGCGTACTCCTTGAGATCCTGGGTGATCTTCATGGAGCAGAACTTCGGCCCACACATCGAGCAGAAGTGCGCGGTCTTCGCCGGCTCGGCGGGCAGCGTCGCGTCGTGGTAGGACCGCGCGGTCTCCGGGTCGAGCGAGAGGTTGAACTGGTCCTCCCACCGGAACTCGAACCGCGCCTTGGAGAGCGCGTCGTCCCAGGCCTGCGCCCCCGGGTGCCCCTTCGCCAGGTCGGCCGCGTGCGCCGCGATCTTGTACGCGATCACACCGGCCTTCACGTCGTCCCGGTCCGGCAGCCCGAGGTGCTCCTTCGGGGTGACGTAACAGAGCATCGCCGTGCCGAACATGCCGATCATCGCGGCTCCGATGGCCGAGGTGATGTGGTCGTACGCGGGCGCGATATCGGTGGCCAGCGGGCCGAGCGTGTAGAAGGGGGCCTCGTGGCACCACTCCTGCTGGAGATCGACGTTCTCCTTGATCTTGTGCATCGGCACATGCCCGGGGCCCTCGATCATCACCTGCACGTCGTACTCCCAGGCGATCTTCGTCAGCTCGCCGAGGGTCCGCAGTTCCGCGAACTGCGCCTCGTCGTTGGCGTCTGCGATCGAGCCGGGACGCAGACCATCGCCGAGGGAGAACGTCACGTCGTAGCGGGCCAGGATCTCGCACAGCTCCCGGAAGTTGGTGTAGAGGAAGTTCTCCTCGTGATGCGCCAGGCACCAGGCGGCCATGATCGAGCCGCCCCGCGACACGATGCCGGTCACCCGGTCCACCGCCAACGGCACGTACGGCAGCAGCACACCGGCGTGCACCGTCATGTAGTCGACGCCCTGCTCGGCCTGCTCGACGACGGTGTCCCGGAACACCTCCCAGCTCAACTTCACCGGGTCACCGCCGACCTTCTCCAGCGCCTGGTAGATCGGCACCGTGCCGATCGGCACCGGGGAGTTACGCACGATCGCCTCGCGCGTCTCGTGGATCCGCTTGCCGGTGGACAGGTCCATCACGGTGTCCGCGCCCCACCGGGTGGCCCAGGTCAGCTTCTCCACCTCCTCGGCCACCGAGGAGGTCACCGCCGAGGTGCCGATGTTCGCGTTCACCTTGACCAGGAACGCCTTGCCGATGATCGCCGGCTCGCACTCCGGGTGGTTGACGTTGAGCGGCAACACGGCCCGCCCGGCGGCGATCTCGTCCCGGACGAACTCCGGGGCCATCCCCTCCCGGATCGCCACGAACTCCATCTCCGGCGTGACCACACCCGCTCGCGCGTACGCGAGCTGCGTCGGCCGCTTACCGTCCGTTCCCGCCAGCGGCGTACCGGCACCGCGCGCCGGAGCCACGTCGCCCCGCTCGGCGATCCACGGCCCCCGCAACGGCGGCAGCCCGACCTGCGGGTCAGAGCCCGGACCGGAGGTGTCGTAGAGCCGTACCGGTGGGTTGTCCCCGGTCAGTTCCACCTCCGCGAACGGCACCTGGATGTCCGGTCGGGATCCCTCGACGTACACCTTGCGACGTGCCTGCATGACAGCCTCCCTGATCAGGCGGACCAGCCGAAGTGGTCCATCGGTCCGCGTCCCGCGCCCAGCTCCCAGTCCCGCGCGCCGGTCAGCGCCCGGGTCACGTACTTCTTCGCGGCCTCGACGGCCACCGGCACCGGATCGCCCAACGCCAGCCGCACCGTCACCGCCGCCGAGAACGAACAGCCGGTGCCGTGCGTGTGCCGGGTCGGCACCCGCGGGGCCCGCAGCACCGTCGTCCCGTCGGGGCCGTGCAGCACATCCACCGCCTCCGGACCCGCGTCCACGTCGCCGCCGGTGACGATCACCCATTCCGGTCCCCCGGCCGCCAGGGCCCGCGCCGCCGTGGTCATCTCATCCACGTCGGTCACCGGGGCCCCGGTGAGGGCTGCGGCCTCCGCGCTGTTCGGCGTCGCCACCCGGGCGTACGGCAGCAGCCGCTCCACCGCCTCCACCACGCCGAGCCGGTGCCCGCTGGTCGCCACCAGCACCGGGTCGACGACCAGTTGCGGCAGCCGACCGGCCGCCGCCGCGTCGGCGATCGCGCCCGCCACGGCCGGAGTACCCAGCATCCCGGTCTTGACCGCCTGCACCGCGAAGTCCGACAACACACTGTCGAGCTGATCGGAGACCATCTGCGGCGGCAGCGGCAGCACCGCGTCCACGCCCCGGGTGTTCTGCGCGGTGACCGCCGTGAGCACGCTCGTGCCGTACGCGCCGAGCGCCGCGAAGACCTTCAGGTCGGCCTGGATGCCAGCGCCGGCACCGGAGTCGGAACCGGCGACGGTGAGCACGGTGGTGGGGGTCATGTCACGTCCTTGCAGCGGGTTGTGGTTGCGGTGTTGGGCACAGCCACGTCCGGGTCGGGTGCCGACCGGACGTGTCGGGTGGGGACGTCAGGGGGGCGTGGTGGGGTGGGCCGCCTGCGGTGGTGTAGAAGGCGGCGGTCAGGGTGGTGGCTGTTTGGTGGGGGTCTTCGGCGCGCATGATGGTGCCGAGGACGGCCACTCCGGCGGCTCCGGCCTGGACGCAGGCGCGTACCTGGTCGGGGGTTTCGATGCCGCCGAGAGCCAGGGCCGGCACCGGGCTTTGCGCGATCAGCTCGGCCAGCCCTCCGGGGAGCAGCGGCGGGCCGTAGCCCGGCTTGGTCCGGGTGGGAAAGACCGGCGAGAGGGTGACGTAGTCCTCGGTGGTGAGGCGACCCAGCTCCGCCGCGTCATGGCAGGAGCGGCCGACCAGGGCGGCGGCGGGCGGCGGGTACGGTCCGGCGGCCGGCAGGTGCAGGGCGACCGGCGGGCGGTCCGCCCCGCCGGGATCGGCGTCCAGCAGCGGGTCCGGGCCAGCGACGATCAGGGTTCCACCAGCCTCGTCCAGGATCGACCGCAGCTCGGCGGCGAGGGCCAGGCGCTCGACGCGCGGCAGATCCTTCTCCCGCAGCACCACCCAGCGCACTCCCCCGGCCACGGCCGCCGCCACCACTCGACGCAGCCCGCCCCTTGCCACCCGCCGGTCCGTCAGCACGACGACACCGGAGATCGGCGGGATCCTGCGGGACAGTTCGGCGCCAGGCGCCACGGGATCGGTCCGCGCGGTCACAGGTCGGGACGGCCTTCGTCGGGAGTGGAGGCGAGGGCGTGGAAGCGGCGGGGAATGCGACCGGCGGCGTGGGCGAGGCGACCGGCGGCGATCGCGTACCGCATCGCGGTGGCCATCGCCACCGGGTCGGCCGCCCGGGTCACCGCGCTGGCCAGCAGCACCGCGTCGCAGCCCAGCTCCATGGCGAGCGCCGCGTCGGAGGCGGTGCCGATACCCGCGTCCAGGATCACCGGCACGGCGACGTCCTGCCGGATGAGCCGGATGTGGTGCGGATTGTTGATCCCCAGGCCGGAGCCGATCGGCGCACCGGCCGGCATCACCGCCGCGCAACCGACGTCGGCCAGACGGCGGGCCAGCACCGGATCGTCGGAGGTGTACGGCAGTACGGTGAACCCTTCGTCGACCAGTTCCTCGGCGGCGCGCAGCAGTTCCACCCCGTCGGGCAGCAGCGTCCGCTCGTCGCCGATCACCTCCAGCTTGATCCAGTCGGTCTCGAACGCGTCCCGGGCCAGCCGGGCCACCTTCACCGCCTCACTCGCCGTGTAGCAGCCAGCGGTGTTGGGCAGCAGCCGTACGCCGCATCGATCGAGCAGGTCCAGCAGGCCGCCCGAGCCACCCGGCACACTCTCCACCCGGCGCAGCGCCAGGGTGACCAGTTCGGTGCCCGAGGCCCGGATCGCCTGCTCCAGCACGTGCAGGTTGGCCGCACCGCCGGTGCCGAGGATCAGTCGGGAGTTGAACCGCACACCGCCCAGCTCGAAGCCGGTCGCCTCGTTGTCCATCCGGCTCACCCGCCCTGGGCGGCGCTGAGCACCTCGACCCGGTCCCCGCCCCGCAGCACCGTCGCCGGCCAGCCCGCGCGCGGCACCACCTCGCCGTTGACCGCCACCGCCACACCGCGCTGCTGGCCGGTGACGTCTCGGACCAGGTCGGCCACCGTCAAGCCGTCCGGCAGGCTACGCCCGGCACCGTTAACCGTCAGTTCCACGTGTCAACCTCCGTCGCTGGCTGGAAGGTGCTGCCGGTAGCGGTCACGCCCACACCGCCCGGCAGGTCGCCGAACCGGTCCGGCCGGAAGGGCGCGAGCAGTGGCTCCGGCCCGCCACCTCCGGTGACCAGATCGGTGATCAGATCCGCGGTGACCGGGGTGAGCACGATCCCGTGCCGGTGGTGACCGGCGGCGACCAGCACGCCCGGGTGCCCCGGCAACGGGCCCAGGATCGGGGCGTTGTCCGGGGTGCCCGGACGCAGCCCCGCCGTCGTCTCCACCAGGTCGTACTCGGCGATCTCGGGCAGCAGATCCACGGCGGCCCGGAGCAGCCGCAACACCGCCCCGGCGGAAACCTCCAGGTCGGAGCGTTCCTCGACGGTCGCACCGACGACCACCTCGCCGCACTCGCGCGGCACCAGGTAGACGTGCTCGCCGTCGGCGTACCCCCGGATCACGTGCCGGAAGCCCGGCGGCGCGCCGTCGGGTGCGCGCAGCCGCAGCACCTGCCCCTTCACCGGGCGGACCGGCAGGCCGGTCAACGCCGCCGCACCGCAACCCGCGGCGACCACCGTCACTCCGGCCGTGATCTCCGACAGCCAGCGCACCGGCTCGGCGACCAGCACCGCTCCCGCCCGCTCCGCCGCCAGCCGCAGCGCCGGCACCAGCCGACGCGGATCGACCTGGTGGTCGGTGGCGGCGAGCGCGCCGCCGCGCACCCGGGGCGCCAACGCGGGCTCGCGTTCGCGCAGCTGCGACGGGCGCAGCGGCGTCACCGGCAACCCCAGGCCCTGCTGGTAGGCCCAGAGTCGGCGCGCCTCCGCGAGGTCGTCGGCGGTGAGCCCGACCATCAGCGTGCCCTCGGTTCGGTAGCCGATGTCGACGCCGGTCGCCTCGGTCAGTTCGGCGGCGAACCCGGGCCAGCGGCTGGCCGACTCGGTGAGCAGGCCGGTCAGCTCCCGCTCACCGAAGTACGCCTCGGCGACCGGCGCCAGCATTCCGGCGGCCACCTGCGAGGCACCCGATCCGGGTGCCGGGTCGTGCACGACCACCCGCAGCCCTCGGGTGGCGCATCGCCAGGCGATGGCCCACCCGATCGGCCCGCCCCCGACGACTGCCACATCGGGTTGTGTCGGGCCGGTGTCGACGGACTCCCCGGTCACCATGTCAGCGCCCGGACCAGCTCGACGGCGGCGCGGGTGGGGTCGGCGGCTTGCGAGAGCGCACCGACCACCGCCACCCCGTACGCGCCGGCAGCCCGCAACTCGGCCACGTGCGCCGCCGTCACCCCACCGATGGCGATCACCGGGACGTCGACCGCCTCGACCACCGCCCGCACACCTGCCACGCCGATGGGCGGTGGCAGTCCGTCCTTTGTGGCGGTGGCCCGACACGGGCCCACGCCCAGGTAGCTCGCCCCGGCGGTGACCGCCGCGAGCGCGGTTGCCGGCTCCCGCGCGGTGGCGCCGAGCACGGCAGCCGGGCCGAGCACCTCGCGGGCCGCCGCCACGGGCAGGTCGTCGGCGCCGACGTGACCGCCGGCAGCCCCGGTGGCCAGCGCCACGTGCAGCCGGTCGTTGACCAGGCAGGGCACCTCGTACGGCGTGCAGAGAGCCAGCACCTGCCGGGTCAGCTCGTACGCCTGCCGGTCGGTCGCGGTGTCCTCGACGCGGACCTGCACCACGAGGTGGTCATGGGCCACCGGCAGCACGGCGCGGAGCACGGCGAGCGGATCGCGCCCGGGTCGGGTGTCGGTGATCAGATGCAGTCGTCCCAGGGACGGCACGGCAACACTCCTCCCTGCGCCGGCATTACCCGGATCAGGTTCGACGGTCGGGGGCTCACAGCCCCCCTCTCAGCCCGGTGCACCGGGCTCCCGTGGGTTCGTTGGGTGTCACCGTACGACGTTTCACCGGCTCAGCCAAGCCCGTCCCACGCCGCGGCCTGGGCCGGAGCTGCACGTTCCGTGCTGGCGCACCGCGAGCCGACGGACGGGCGCACCGCGACTCGATGGACAGGACAGCGCTATCCCGGCGGACCGACGAACCGCGATCCGGTACGCCGAATTTCGGGCGGACCGGAGATCCGAGTAGCCCCGATATGCAGTGACTCGCACCGATAAGCAATGCGACCGTTACCAAACCGTTACGAGCGTTCGCCTTGCCCGAAACTAATTCACGAACGCAAATAGAGTGATCGGTAGGGCTTGTCGCCACCCAGACCTCACTCGACAGGTATGGGCGCTCGGACCGACGCGGAGTGACCACCCCCGTCCACTCCGACCCGTCCCACCGACAGAGGAGATCTTCGTGCCCCGACCCAGTCAGGGGCGAGCAACGCTCGCCCCGTTGACCGTGGCGCTACTCGCCCTCGTACTCGTCCTGGCCGCCGCACCGGCCCCGATCGCCGCCGCCCCGAACGCCAACCCGGTCGCCGCGGCCGAGCCGTACTCCGTCCTGGTCTTCTCCAAGACCGCCGGATTCCGGCACGACTCGATCCCCGCCGGCATCACCGCGATCCAGCAGCTCGGCGCGGCGAACGGATTCAGCGTCACCACCACCGAGGACGGTGGCGCGTTCACCGACGCCAACCTCGCCCAGTTCAAGGCGGTCATCTGGTTGTCGACCACCGGTGACGTGCTCAACTCCAGCCAGCAGGCGGCCTTCGAACGCTACATCCGCGCCGGTGGCGGATACGTCGGCATCCACGCCGCGTCCGACACCGAGTACGACTGGGCCTGGTACGGCCAACTGGTCGGCGCCTACTTCAACAGCCACCCGGCCAACCAGACGGCGACCGTGAAGGTCGAGGACCACTCGCACGAGTCCACCCGGCACCTGCCGGAGCGGTGGTCCCGGTTCGACGAGTGGTACAACTTCCGCACCAACCCCCGCGCCCGCCAGGTGCAGGTGCTCGCCTCGCTCGACGAGCGCAGCTACAGCCCGGGCAGCGGCGCGATGGGGCACGACCACCCGATCGTCTGGTGCCAGAACTTCGACGGCGGTCGGTCCTGGTACACCGGCGGCGGCCACACCCAGGAGTCGTTCAGCAACGCCGAGTTCCGGCAACACCTGCTCGGCGGCATCCAGACCGCGGCCGGGGTGGTGCACGCCGACTGCGGCGCCGGCCGGGCCGCCAGCTTCGAGAAGGTGACGCTGGACAGCAACACCAGCAACCCGATGGAGCTGGACATCGCACCCGACGGTCGGGTCTTCTACATCGAACGCGACGGCCGGGTCCAGATCATCAAGCCGGACACCGGCCAGACCGTCACCGCGCTGCGGCTGAGCGTCTTCGCGGGCAACGAGGACGGTCTGCTGGGCATCCGGCTCGACCCGAACTTCGCCAGCAACGGATGGGTCTGGCTCTACTACGCGCCGAGCGCGGGCGGTTCCCGTAACTACCTGTCCCGGTTCACCGCCACCGGTGACACGATCAACCCGTCCAGCGAGCGGGTCGTGCTGGAGGTGCCCACGCAGCGCAACACCTGCTGCCACATGGGCGGGACGATGACCTTCGACTCGGCCGGCAACCTCTACCTGGCCACCGGAGACAACACCAGCCCCTTCGAGTCCGGTGGCTACACCCCGATCGACGAGCGCTCCGGCCGCGCCGACTACGACGCGCAGCGCACCGCCGCCAACACCAACGACCTGCGCGGAAAGGTCCTCCGCATCCGGCCGCAGGCCGACGGCACGTACACCATTCCGGCCGGGAACCTCTTCCCGCCGGGAACCGCGCGCACCCGGCCGGAGATCTACGCCATGGGCCTGCGCAACCCGTTCCGGATCGGCATCGACCCGGTCACCGACGTGCTCTACGTCGCCGACTACGGGCCGGACGCCACCACCGCGAACTCCAACCGGGGCCCGGAGGGCCTGGTCGAGTGGAACATCGTCGACAAGCCCGGCAACTTCGGCTGGCCGTACTGCCACGGCAACAACCAGGCGTACAACGACTACCAGTTCCCGTCCGGCCCGAGCGGGGCTAAGTTCAACTGCTCCGCGCCGGTGAACAACTCCCCCAACAACACCGGTCTGACCAACCTGCCGGCGGCCATCCCGGCCACGGTCGACTACGGCTACAGCGGCAACAGCCGCTTCCCGGAGATCGGCGGCGGCGGAGCACCGATGGCCGGCCCCGTCTACCGGTACGACCCGAACATCTCCTCCAGCCGCCAGTGGCCTGCGTACTTCGACGGCAAGTCGATCTTCGGCGAGTGGAACCAGTCGCGGATGTACACCATGCAGGTCAGCAAGGACGGCAAGACGCTCGTCGACATCAACCGGATCCTCGACCAGATGAGCTTCGTCCGGCCGATGGACTTCGAGTTCGGCCCCGACGGCGCGCTGTACCTGATCGAGTGGGGCAGCGGCTTCGGCGGCAACAACGACAACTCCGGCGTCTACCGGATCGACTACACCGCCGGTGCCCGAGCGCCGATCGCGGTCGCCTCGGCGAACCCGAACTCCGGGGCTCCGCCGCTGACGGTCAGCTTCTCCAGCGCCGGCTCGCGCGACCCCGACGGCGGCACGCTCAGCTACGCCTGGACGTTCGGTGACGGCGGCACCTCCACCCAGGCCAACCCGACCCACACGTACACCCGGTCCGGCAGCTACACGGCGCAGTTGCGGGTGACCAACTCGGCCGGGCGCACCGCGCTGGCGAACGTGCCGATCACCGTCGGCAACACGGCACCGACGGTCACCATCGAGTTCCCGCCGGACGGTGGCTTCTTCGCCTGGGGTGACCAGGTGGCCTACACCATCAGCGTGACCGACCCGGAGGACGGCACGATCGACTGCGACGACGTCGAACTCCAGGTGCTCCTCGGCCACGACGAACACGCCCATCCGCTGGAGCGGCACACCGGCTGCACCGGCACGGTGCAGACCCAACTCGCCGACGGCCACGGGGCGGACGCCAACGTCTTCACCGTGCTGGAGGCGATCTACACCGACCGGGGTGGGTCCGACGGGGCCGAGCCGCAGACCGGCCGGGCGCTGAAGATCCTCCAGCCCAAGCGCAAGGAGGCCGAGTACTACTCGAACACCGGCCGGATCCCCGGCAGCACCGGTGGCGGCGACGCGGGTGTGGTCAAGGAGACCACCGGTGACACCGCCGGCGGTGGGCAGAACATCGGATTCATCGAGGACGGCGACTGGTGGTCGGTCGAGCCGGCCAGCCTGACCGGCGTCACCTCGATCCGATTCCGGGTCGCCTCGGCCACCTCCGGCGGCCGGATCGAGGTCCGCGCCGGAGCCGCCGACGGGCCGCTGATCACCTCGGCCACGGTGGCCGGCACCGGGGGCTGGCAGACGTACACCGACGTCACCGCCCAGGTCCCCAACGGTGCCGCGGCGGAGGGCGCGCTGTACTTCGTCGCCCGGGATCCGGGCGGCGGCTCCGGAACCCTGTTCAACGTCAACTGGATGGACTTCGTCGGCCCCGGGGTGAGCGGCAACGCGCCACCGGCGGTCACCGCCACGGCCACCCCGACCAGCGGGACGGCACCGCTGGAGGTGTCCTTCACCGGCACGGCGACCGATCCGGACGGGGACACTCCCCTGACGTACGCCTGGAACTTCGGTGACGGTGGCTCCGCGACCACGCTCGCCGCCACCCACACGTACACCACCCCCGGCAACTACACCGCCACCCTGACGGTCACCGACAGCCGGGGCGCGCGGGGACAGGCCAGCGTGCAGATCCGGGTCGACGGGGAGGACGTTCCCTGCCAGACCGAGCAGGGCCCACTGCGGTCCGACGAGTTCACCGGCACCTCGCTGGATCGCGGGCGGTGGACGAGCGTGGTGCGGGAGGACCAGTCGTACTCGGTCTCCGACGGTTCGCTGCGCCTGCCCACCTCGGCGGGTGACCTGTACGGCACCCGCAACGACGCCACCAACCTGGTGCTCCAGCCCGCGCCCAGCGGGGCATGGCAGGCGACCACCCGGGTCACGCTGGCGGCCCAGGCCGACTACCAGCAGGCCGGCCTGCTGGTGTACGGCGACGACGACAACTACGCCAAGCTGGACCTGCTCTACGGCGGCGGCCGCCGGGTCGAGTTCATCAGGGAGAGCGCCGGGACGCCGCGCAACGAGAGCTCGGACTCGACCTCGGCGCCCACCGGTGACACCATCCATCTGCGACTGACCAGCGACGGGACGAACCTGACCGCCGCCTACTCGACCGACGGACAGACCTTCACCTCGGTCGGCCGGTCGGCCGCCCTGGCCGGGATCACCAACCCCCGGATCGGGCTCTTCGCCCTCAACGGCGGCACCACCGCCCCGGTGCTGACCGCGACGTTCGACTGGTTCCGGATCACCCCGGAGAACAGCACCACCGCGGTCTCTCCGTCGGACGAGTTCACCGGGAGCAGCCTGGAGATCTGCCGGTGGAACGCGATCGTCCGGGAGGACGCCACCGGCTACCGGGTGACCGACGGCGCGCTGCGCATCGACGTGCCGAACGGTGACATCTACGGCACCACCAACACCGGGCCGACCAACTTCATCCTCCAGAACGCCCCGGCCGGAAACTGGACGATACAGACCCGGGTCGACGGCAGCCTGCTCAACGAGCAGTACCAGCAGGCGGGTCTGCTGGTGTACGCCGACGACGACAACTACCTCAAGTTCGACTACGTCACGGACAACGCGGCGGGCCAGACGATCTCGCGGCGGATCGAGTTCCGCAGCGAGGTCGGCGGGGTCGTGCAGAGTACGCAGCCGCAGGCGACCGGCCTGACCCAGGGCATCTGGCACCTACGGCTGTCGCGCAGCGGCAACAGCTACGCCGCCGCGTACTCGGCCGACGGCACGACCTGGACGACCTTGGGGACGTTGACCAGCACCGCGGTCGGCTCGACTCCGAAGGTGGGCCTGTTCACTCTCGGTGCCAACCAGACCGCGTCGAAGACAGCCGCGTTCGACTACTTCCGGCTGACCCCGGGATAGTCGGCGACGCCGACCCATCGATGCCGGCCCGTACCTTCCACCCGGAGGTGCGGGCCGGCGCTCGTAGTGGTTTGCACGGACTGTGCAGAAATGTCGCCCGCATTTACCGAAACGTTATCTATCGAAGTCTTGCCATAAATCGTTTCGACAGAATTAATTTGTTCAGCGACTCGACATAATGCTGGATCGGACGCCCTTCGGCAAGGCGGTCCGGACCAGCTCCACCCGGGACGGTCTTCGGCGAGCCGGCCCCCGCGACTCACGTCGAGTAAGGACAGAGGAGACCGGAGTGCCCCGACCACGCCGTGCCCGCGTACCCATCACCGCCACACTTCTCACCCTCGGCCTCGCCGCGACCGGCCTCGTCGGCGTTCCCGCCGCACAGGCCGCGCCGAGCGTCGAGGCGGTCGCGCAACGCGCGCCCGCCCAGCAGGCCGAGCCCGCAGCCGCAGCCGACGACTTCTCGGTCTTGGTCTTTTCCAAGACCGCCGGCTTCCGCCACGACTCCATTCCCACCGGCATCGCCACCATCCAGGAACTCGGTGCCGAGCACGGTTTCACCGTCGACACCACCGAGGACGGTGACGCGTTCACCGACGCGAACCTCGCCCAGTACCAGGCGGTGATCTGGCTCTCCACTACCGGTGACGTGCTCAACGCCGACCAGCAGGCCGCGTTCGAGCGCTACATCCAGGCCGGTGGCGGCTACGCCGGCATCCACGCCGCCTCCGACACCGAGTACAGCTGGTCCTGGTACGGCGAACTGGTGGGCGCGTACTTCAACAGCCACCCGGCGAACCAGACCGCCACGGTCAAGGTCGAAGACCCGGCCCACCCCTCCACGGCGCACCTGCCGGACCAGTGGTCCCGGTACGACGAGTGGTACAACTACCGCACCAACCCGCGCGGCACGGTGCACGTGCTGGCCACCCTCGACGAGAACAGCTACAACCCCGGATCCGGCGCGATGGGGCACGACCACCCGATCGCCTGGTGCCAGGACTACGACGGCGGCCGGGCCTGGTACACCGGCGGCGGCCACACCCAGGAGTCCTTCGCTGATCCGGACTTCCGCGCCCACCTGCTCGGCGGCATCCGCACCGCCGCCGGGGTCGAGGACGCCGACTGCGGGGCGTCGCTGACCGCCAGCTTCGAGAAGGTGACGCTGGACAGCAACACCAGCAACCCGATGGAGCTGGACATCGCACCCGACGGCCGGGTCTTCTACATCGAACGCGACGGCCGGGTCCAGATCATCAAGCCGGACACCGGCCAGACCGTCACCGCCCTCAGCCTCGACGTCTTCACCGGCAACGAGGACGGTCTGCTGGGCATCCGGCTCGACCCGAACTTCGCCAGCAACGGGTGGGTCTACCTCTACTACGCCCCGAACGACGGGATCGCGCGCAACCTGCTGTCCCGGTTCACCGTCACCGGCGACTCGATCGACCCGGCCAGCGAGCAGGAGGTGCTGCGGGTCGACACGCAGCGCAACACCTGCTGCCACGCGGGCGGCTCGTTGGTCTTCGACTCGGCCGGCAACCTCTACCTGGCCACCGGAGACAACACCAACCCGTTCTCGTCGGACGCGTACACCCCGATCGACGAGCGGCCCGGTCGCGCCGACTACGACGCGCAGCGCAGCTCCGGCAACACCAACGACCTGCGCGGCAAGGTGATCCGGATCCACCCGGAGGACGACGGGACGTACACCATCCCGGAGGGCAACCTGTTCCCGCCGGGCACCGAGAAGACCCGTCCCGAGATCTACGCGATGGGCTTCCGTAACCCGTTCCGGATCGGTATCGACCTCGCCACGGACGTGCTCTACGTGGCCGACTACGGGCCGGACGCGAACTCCGCCAACCCGAACCGGGGCCCGGAGGGCCTGGTCGAGTGGAACATCGTCGACAAGCCCGGCAACTTCGGCTGGCCGTACTGCCACGGCAACAACCGGGCGTACAACGACTACCAGTTCCCGTCCGGGCCGAGTGGGGCCCCGTTCGACTGCGCGAACCTGGTCAACGACTCGCCGAACAACACCGGCCTGACCAACCTGCCGCCCGCCATCGCGGCCACCGTCGACTACGGCTACGCCGCGAACCCGCGGTTCCCCGAGATCGGCGGCGGTGGCGCGCCGATGGGCGGCCCGGTCTACCGGTACGACGCCGACCTCGTCTCCGACCGCAAGTGGCCGGCGTACTACGACGGCAAGGCGCTGCTCGGTGAGTGGAACCAGTCGCGGATGTACACCATGCAGGTCAGCCAGGACGGCAAGTCCCTGGTGGACATCAACCGTCTGCTAGACGGCATGAGCTTCATCCGGCCGATGGACTTCGAGTTCGGCCCCGACGGCGCGCTGTACCTGATCGAGTGGGGCAGCGGCTTCGGCGGCAACAACGACAACTCCGGCGTCTACCGGATCGACTACATCGCCGGTGACCGGGCTCCGATCGCCGTGGCCAGCGCCGATCCCACCTCCGGTCCGGCACCGCTGACCGTGAACTTCTCCAGCGCCGGGTCCCGCGACCCGGACGGCGGCGATCTCACCTACGCCTGGACGTTCGGTGACGGGAACACCTCCGACGAGGCCAACCCGACCCACACGTACGCCTCGGCGGGCAACTACAACGCCCAGCTCACCGTGACCAACCCGAAGGGCCGCACCGCGGTGGCGAACGTGCCGGTCACGGTCGGCAACACCGCACCGACGGTCACCATCGAGTTCCCGCCGGACGGTGGCTTCTTCGACTGGGGTGACCAGGTCAAGTACACCATCAAGGTGACCGACCCCGAGGACGGCGAGATCGACTGCGCCGACGTGGAACTCCAGGTCCTCCTCGGCCACGACGAGCACGCCCACCCGCTGGAGCAGCACACCGGCTGCGAGGGCGTGGTGCAGACCCAGCTCGCCGCCGGACACGGTGCCGAGGCGAACGTCTTCACCGTGCTGGAGGCGACCTACACCGACAAGGGCGGCTCCGGTGGGGCCAACCCGCTCACCGGTCGGGCCCTGGAGATCCTCCAGCCCAAGCGCAAGCAGGCCGAGTACTACTCCAACACCGGCCGGATCCCCGGCAGCACCGGCGGCGGCGACGCGGGTGTGGTCAAGGAGACCTCAAGTGACACCGCCGGCGGTGGACAGAACATCGGATTCATCGAGGACGGCGACTGGTGGTCGTTCGAGCCGGCGGACCTGACCGGCATCGAGTCGATCCGGTTCCGGGCGGCTTCGGCCGGCTCCGGCGGACGGATCGAGGTCCGCGCCGGTGCGCCCGACGGTCCGCTGGTCACCTCCGTCGACGTACCGGGCACCGGAGACTGGCAGACGTACACCGACGTCACCGCAGAGGTGCCGGCGGACGCCGACTCGAACGGCAAGCTGTTCTTCGTCGCCCGTGACCCGGAAGGCGGCACGGCGAGCCTGTTCAACGTCAACTGGGTCGACTTCGTCGGCAAGGGCGTCACCGACAACGCCCCGCCGGTCGTCACCGCCACCGCCACGCCGACCAGCGGCACCGCGCCGCTCACCGTCGCGTTCAGCGGTACCGCCACCGACCCCGAGGGCGACACCCCGCTGACGTACGAGTGGGACTTCGGTGACGGTGGTACGGCCGACACGCTCCAGGCCGAGCACACGTACGCCGCGCCCGGCAACTTCACCGCCACCCTGACGGTGACCGACAGCCGGGGTGCCCGGGCGTACGCCGCCGTGTCGGTCCGGGTCGAATCGCCGAACACCTCCTGCCTCGGGGCACGTTCGGACGACTTCGACGGCGACACGCTCAACCGGGACCGCTGGACCAATGTGGTGCGGGAGAACCAGCTCCTCTCCGTCTCCGACGGTGCGCTGCGACTCCCCACCGGGGTCGGTGACCTCTACGGCAGCCGCAACGACGCCACCAACCTGGTGCTCCAGCCCGCACCGTCGGGTGCCTGGCAGGTGACCACGAAGGTGACCGTCCCGGTGACGGCGACCTACCAGCAGGCCGGTCTGATCGTCTACGGCGACGACGACAACTACGCCAAGGTCGATCTGCTCTACAACGGCAGCCGGCGGGTGGAGTTCCTCCGGGAGACTGCCGGCACGCCGCGCAACGACAGTGCCGACAGTGTGGCCGCACCGGACGGTGACACCGTCTACCTGCGGATCAGCAGCGACGGCACCAACCTGACCGCGGAGATGTCGGCTGACGGGCAGACCTACAGCCCGGTCGGGCGGTCCGCCGAGCTGGACGGCATCGAGAACCCGCAGATCGGCCTGTTCGCGCTCAACGGCGGCACCGACGCGCCGGTGGTGGAGGCCGCGTTCGACTGGTTCCAGGTGATCCCGGACGAGCCGGCCGGGCCGGTCGACCCGTCCGACGAGTTCGACGGCATCTCGCTGGACAAGTGCCGGTGGAACGCGATCCTGCGGGAGGACCTGAGCGCCTACCGGGTCAGCGGCGGGAAGCTGCACATCGACGTGCCCAACGGTGACATCTACGGCACCAACAACACCGATCCGACGAACTTCATCCTGCAGAACGCCCCTGAGGGCGACTGGACCATGGAGACGAAGATCGACGGAAGTCTGCTGGACGAGCAGTACCAGCAGGCGGGCCTGATCGTGTACGGCGACGACGACAACTACATCAAGTTCGACTTCGTCGTCGACAACCAGGTCGGCCAGCCGGTGTCCCGCCGGATCGAGCTGCGTAGCGAGATCGACGGGACGATCCAGGATCCACAGCCGGGTGCGGAGAACCTGACCTCGGCCGAGTGGTACCTGCGGCTGGCGCGCACCGGTGACACGTTCACCGGGTCGTACTCGGCCGACGGCGAGACCTGGACCGCGTTGACCGAGCTGACCAACGCGGCCGTCGGGGCCACCCCGAAGGTGGGCGTGTTCACCCTCAGCGGCAACCAGACCGAATCGAAGCCGGCCTCGTTCGAGTACTTCCGGTTCTCCGCGGAGGACGGACCGAGCGACACCGTGCCCCCGGTGACCACCGCTGAGGTCTCCGGTACGCCGGTCGACGGCTGGCACACCGGGCCGGTGACCGTGACGCTCTCCGCCACCGACTCCGACGGCGGCAGCGGGGTGGCCCGCACCGAGTACCAGGTCGGTGAGGCCACCGAGTGGACCACCTACACCGAGCCGGTGCAGGTGGTCGGGGACGGCGATCACGAGGTGCGGTTCCGGTCGGTAGACGAGGCCGGCAACGTGGAGGAGACGAAGACGGTCACCGTCCGGATCGACACCACGGCACCGGTCAGCACCGCCTCGTTCGCTCCGGCGAACGACGAGGGCTGGCACGACGGCACCATTCCGGTGGTGCTCACCTCGACCGACGCCGGTGCCGGGGTGGAGCTGCTGGAGTGGTCGCTCGACGACGGCGACTGGACGCCGTACACCGAGCCGGTGGAGATCAGCGGTGACGGCATCCACGAGCTGCTGTACCGGGCCACCGACAAGCTCGGCCACGTCGAGACGTTGAAGTCGGCGGTGGTCCGCATCGACGGCACGAAGCCGACCCTGCTGGTCTCCGGCCTCGCCGACGGCCAGCTCTACGGTGACAGCCAGGACGTACGCGTGTCCTGGCAGGCGGTCGACCCGACCTCCGGTATCGCCACCGTGGTCGGCACGCTCAACGACCGCCCGTACGCCAGCGGCACCCTCCAGGCGATGTACGAGCTGCCGTTGGGTCTGCACGAGTTGACAGTGGTCGCGACCGACAAGGCGGGTAACGCCACCACCGCGTCGGTCCGGTTCTTCGTCACCACCTCGTTCCGGGACATGCAGAACCTGCTGGACCGGTTCAAGGCCACGGGACGCCTGTCGAACAAGGCGTACGACCAGTTGTCGAAGCAGTTGGAGAAGGTCCGCAAGGAGGAGGCCAAGGGCAACGACGACAAGGCCATCAAGGAACTGCGCAAGTTCCGCGACCTTGCCGGCGACGCCACTCAGATCGGCGAGGCGGAGATCCGGGAGGTGCTTATCCGGGACGCCGACGCGATGATCGTCCGGCTCGGCGGCACCGCCAGCACGGCTGGGGTCAAGGCCAACGACGGCAAGTCCGTCAAGGGGGCCGGTCGCCTCGGTGCGGATCCCACCCGGCTCGCGCCCGGTCGTCACCTGTGATCCATGGGCCCCGTCCGGTCTCGACCGGACGGGGCCCCTGCACGACGAAGTGAGGAGGCACCGTGACGCGGGTCCGTACGGTGACCACCAGCCTGCTCGCCGCGCTGCTCCTGGCGGTCCTCGCCGGGAGCCCGGCGGCGGCGCACGGCAACAAGCTCACCGTGACCGTGGCGGGTGACGGTGCGAGCGGGGTGACCATCCAGGCGACCTACGCCGACGGGCACTACCTGGACGAGGTCGTCCGGCTGGTCGTCACCGCCACCGGCGAGCAGGGTCGCACGGTCGGCCCGGTGCAGCTGGACCCCTCCGCCGAGGGGCAGGGCTTCTACACCACCGGCCCGATCCTCTCCCCCGGCACCTGGCAGGTGCGGGTGCAGGCGTCCGGCCCGTACTCCGGCACCGGCACCGCCACGGTGCAGGCACGGGTGCCGCAGACTCCGTCGTTGGCCCCCGTGTCGGAGCACCGGTCCGGCGGATCGGCGCAGGGCCGCTCGACCGCCGACGGCGCGGCGCCCGGTTGGTGGTGGGCGGTCGGGATCGGTGTCGCCACGCTCGTGGTGGTGGCGCTGGTCGCACCGCTGCTGAGCCGGCGTCGCGAGCGACCCTAGGACGTGGGTGCGAAGCGGCCCGGCACGCGTCGCGTGCCGGGCCGCTTCGTGTGGGGCCGCGACTATCGGCGGTCGAGCACCTCGCGCAGCGCCTTGAGGTCGGCGTCGCTGGGCTGCCAGGAACCGGCCTCCGCGTTGGCGCGCACCTGCTCGGGCGTGGTCGCTCCGGCGATCACCGAGGTCACCGCCGGCTGGGCCGCCAGCCCACCGATGGCCACCTGCAACATGGTCACGTCGCGCTCGGCGGCGTACGCCTCGATGGCCTCGATGGTGTCCCAGTCCGCCGCGGCGAGGCGCTGGGCGTACCGACCACCACCGGCCAGGCGGCTGCCGGCCGGCGGTGCCTCACCCCGCTTGTACTTGCCGGTCAGCAACCCGTTCGCCAACGGGAAGAACGGCAGCATGCCCAGCCCGAACCGGTCGCAGGCCGGCAGCACCTCGATCTCGGCGTCCCGGTTGAGCAGGCTGTAGTGGTTCTGCGCGCTGACGAACCTGGTGAAGCCCCGGTCCTTCGCCGTCCAGTCGGCGTCGGCGATCTGCCAACCGGCGAAGTTGGAGTTGCCGAGATAGCGCACCTTGCCGGCGTGGACCAGATCGTCGAGGACGGAGAGCGTCTCGTCGATCGGGGTGCCGGGGTCCGGCTCGTGGAACTGGTACAGGTCGATGTAGTCGGTGTCCAGCCGCCGCAGCGACGCCTCGACCGCCCGGATCACGTACCGCCGCGAGCCGCGTACCCCGAAGTCGCGTCCGTTGCCACCGGCCATCGACATGCCGAACTTGGTCGCCAGCACCACCTCGTCCCGACGGCCCTTGAGGGCCGCCCCGAGCTGTTCCTCCGACGCACCGTGCGGCTCTCCGTAGATGTCGGCGGTGTCGAAGAAGTTGATCCCGACGTCGAGGGCCGCGTCGACCACCGCGCGGGTGCCGTCGGCGTCGAGTTTGCGGCCGAAGTTGTTGCAGCCGATGCCCACGACGGACACCACGAGCCCGGAGTCGCCCAACCGGCGATAGGTCATCTCACTCACGAGATCACCATATGTCGCCTCGCCGGGTGGTCGCAGGGACGCACGGCAGGAGCCGATGCGGTGGTCAAGCCACGTCCCAGACCGGCTCGTCGGTCTCGACCACCTCGCCGTCGCCACGGAACAGCAGGAACCGGTCGAAGGTGCGGGTGAACCAACGGTCGTGGGTGACCGCCACCACCGTGCCGGCGAAGGCGGCGAGCCCGGCTTCCAGCGCCTCGGCCGAGGCCAGGTCGAGGTTGTCGGTGGGCTCGTCGAGCAGCAGCAGGGTCGCGCCCGACAACTCCAGCAGCAGCACCAGGAAGCGGGCCTGCTGTCCACCGGAGAGGGTGGCGAAGCGCTGGTCGCCCTGTCCGGCCAACTCGTACCGGTTGAGTGCCGCCATGGCCGTGTGCCGGTCCATCCCGTCCCGATGCTCGTCACCCCGCCAGAGGATCTCGGCAAGGGTCTTCGCCATCAGCTCGGGCCGGTCGTGGGTCTGCGAGAAGTGCCCGGGACGCACGCGCGCACCGAGCCGCGCCACCCCGTCATGCGCCACGGGCGTCAGCGCTGCCCCGTTGTCTACCGGACCGTTCGCCGGGTCCGGGTCCGTCCCTCCCCGGGCCAGCAGGCGCAGGAAATGGGACTTGCCGGTGCCGTTGGCACCGAGCACGGCCAGGCGGTCGCCGTACCACAGCTCCAGATCGAAGGGGTAGGTCAGGCCGTCCAGCTCCAGCTGCTCGCAGACCACCGCACGCTTGCCGGTCCGGCCACCGGCCAGGCGCATCCGGATGTCCTGCTCCTTCGGCGGTACGGGCGGCGGCCCGGCCTCCTCGAACTTACGCAGCTTGGTCTGCGCCGACTGGTAGCGCGAGGCCATGTCGGAGTTGTACGCGGCCTTCTGCTTGTACATCAGCATCTGCTCGCGCAGCTTCTGGTGCTCCTCGTCCCACCGCTTGCGCAGCTCGTCGAGGCGCGCGTGCCGGGCCACCCGCGCCGCGTGCCAGCTCGCGAAGCCACCCGGGTGCACCCAGGCGCTGCCGCCCTCCACGGCGACCACCCGGTCGGCGGTGTGCGACAACAACTCCCGGTCGTGGGAGACGTAGAGCACCGACTTGGCGGATTCGCGCAGCCGCGCCTCCAGCCACCGTTTGCCGGGCACGTCGAGGAAGTTGTCCGGCTCGTCGAGCAGCAGCACCTCGTCGGGGCCGCGCAGCAGCAACTCCAGGGCGAAACGCTTCTGCTGACCGCCGGAGAGGGTGCGTACGGGACGCTGCCGGGCAGTCTCCCAGGGCAGGTCGAGGACGATGGTGGCGACGGTGTCGAAAAGCACCTCCGCGTCGTATCCGCCGGTCTCGCCCCAGGCGGCCAACGCGTCGGCGTACGCCAGCTGGGCCTTTCCGGCGGCGGTGCTGTACTTGCCGCGCAGCTCGGCCGCACGCATGGCCGCCTCGGTCTCGGCGAGTCGGCGACCGGCCTCGCGCAGGGGCGGTGGGGCGAGCGACAGGGCCAGGTCGGCGAGGGTCGACTCGTCGCCGATCATGCCGATGAACTGGCGCATGACACCCAACCCGCCGGTACGCGCGATGGTGCCGGTGCGCACCGGCAGGTCCCCGGCGACCATCCGTAGCAACGTCGTCTTGCCCGCACCGTTCGGCCCGACCAGGGCCACCTTGGCGCCTTCACCGACCCGGAACGACACATCGGCGAAGAGTTCCCGGCCGTCGGGCAGGACATGCCCGACCGCCGCCACGTCCACGTATCCCACGCCGGCATCCTGCCGGAGCCGGAATCGACAGGCCAACCGATTACCCGGTCAGCGGGTGACGCGCAACACCCGGAATCCCTTCTGGCTGGCCTGGCGAGCGACCTGCCACCCCTGCTCGACCAACCAGTTCTGCAACGAGTCACCGCCGAGGTGGCGGGCCACCACGAGCCAGGCGACGCCGTCCGCGGCCAGCCGGGGCAACCAGTGCAGCAGCATCCGGTGCAGTTCGTCCTTGCCGATCCGGATCGGTGGGTTGGACCAGATCTGCGCGAAGCGGAGGTCGGCGGGCACTTCCTCGGGCGCAGCCACCCGCAGCCGGTCGGAGAGTCCGAGCCGGGCGGCGTTACCGGCCGTGAGGCTTCGAGCCCGCTCGTTCACGTCCACCGCCCAGGTGGTGGCGGCGGGGGCGACGGTGGCGAGCACACAGGCGATCGGGCCGAACCCGCAGCCGAGGTCGAGCAGGTCGCCGGTGGTCGTGGCGTCGGGCAACTCCGCCTTGCGCAGCAGCACCGCGGTGCCGGGGTCAAGGCGGCTGGCGGAGAAGACCCCGGAGGCCGAGGCCAGGGTGTAGTCCCGCCCCGCGACGGCGAACTGCACCTCGCGCGCCTGGGCGGGCGCGTTCGGCTCGGTGGTGAAGTAGTGGTCCCCGGTCACGCGGGCCATTCTCGCACCGGCCCGGAGGTGCACCCAGCGGCGGCAGCCGCAGTCGACCCGACACGTCCGTACGCCGCGTTTTTCCAAAATACCTACTAAAGGGATAAACATCCCTACTCTGGACGACATGGTGTATCGGTACGACTCCGATGAGGACGCACACGTCCCGTACCGGGACGACGAGCCCGAGGGCATCGCGCCCCCGCCCGGCCCGCCGCCGCCGGCGGGTCCGTCCCCGTCGCGCTTCCCCGCCCCGTCCCTGACCCGGCCGAACCAGATCATGCTGCCGTCGTCGACGCCGCCGACCGGGGCGTACTCCACCGCGCGGCAGGAGCCGGCACCACGGTACGACCCGGCACCGGCCACCCTCGACGAACCGCTGTCGGTCGGCGTGGCGGAGGCACCGGTCGATGGCGGCACCACCACGGTCGTGCCGCCGCCCCGGCGTGGTGGCGGTCGGGCCTGGCAGGTGCTGATCGGCGGCGCCGCGGCGCTGGTGCTGCTCGCTCTCTGCGGACTCACCGCCGCCACCCTGATGGACGGTCGGACCCTGATCGGTCAACAGGCCGCCCCCAGCGACCCGGCGGACACCGCCCGCGATACCCCGCCCACCACGGCGAGCGACCTCGACTCCCGGGACACCGACCAGGCACCGCTCACCGCCCGCGAGGTCTTCCCCGCCAGCACGATCGCCGTCGGTGACGGCGAGAACGGCTACGAGGTGCTGCGCACCCAGTCCAGCGCCAGTTGCGCCGTGGCCGCCACCGGAGAGGTCGGGGAACTGCTGGTGCGGCTCGGCTGCAACCAGGTCGTCCGCGCCACCCTCCGCACACCCGACGGCGACCACCTGGTCACCACGGGCCTGTTCAACCTCACCGACCGGTCCAGCGCCGAACGCGCCCGAGACCGGATCCGCCAACTGCTCGACGAGCGGCAGGGGCGCTTCCGGGGCATGTCGGCGGGAGACGACACCGAGGTCGTCGCCACTGCCCCGGCTCGCGTCGGCTGGCAGGTACGCGGCCACTACATCGCCTACGCGGTGGTCGTCCGCACCGACGGCGCGACCATCCGCTCCGGCGACACCACCGTCCGCGAGATCCTCTTCGACATGCTCGAACAGCACCTCAGTCAGGGTGTGTTGGAGCGGCGCGCCGACGGCGGGACGGCGAGTCAACCGACCGAAGAGCCCTCCGACGGCACCGGTGACCAGGGCGGGTCCGACGAGGACTGACCGCCGAGGCTACGTCGCCACCCGCAGCCGCCGGGTCGCCTCGGCCCGGCGCGCGTACTCGGCAGGGTCGTCCGGGTAACCCACCGCCACCAGGGTCAGCCCGTGCGCGGGTGCCACGGTCACCTCGCTGGCCCGCTCCCGGCGGGTCAGCAGGTCGGCCGGCCAGTCCACCGGTCGACGACCGTCACCGGCGACCAGCATGGCACCGACCAGGCTGCGGACCATCGCCTGGCAGAACGCGTCGGCCTGCACGGTCGCGACGAGAGTGCCGTCGGCGTCGCGCCGCCAGTCCAGCCTGGTCACCTCCCGCAGCGTGGTGGCGTTCTCCTTGCGTCGGCAGTACGCGGCGAAGTCGTGCTCCCCCACCAGCCCGGCCGCCGCAGCGTTGAGCCGGTCGAGGTCGAGTTCGCGGGGCCAGGCCAGGATCACGTGCCGACGCAGCGGGTCGCATCCCCACGCGGCATCGGTCACCCGGTACTCGTAGCGGCGGAAGGTCGCCGAGAACCGGGCGTCGAAGGTGGCCGGCACCGCATTGATCGCTCGCACCCGCACATCGGTCGGGAGCAGGCGGGCCAGCCGACGCAGCAACCGTCCCTCGTGCGCCTTCCAGACGTCGGTGAGCATGTCCAGGTGACAGACCTGCCCGGTGGCGTGCACCCCCGCGTCGGTGCGCCCGGCGACGGTCAGTCCCGTCGCGGCACCCTCGCCGAGCACCAGGTCCAGCGTCTCGACCAGCACCCCCGCGACCGTCCGCCGGTCCGGCTGGGCGGCCCATCCGGAGAAGGCCGTCCCGTCGTACGCGACGTCCAGCCGCAACCGGGTCCGCTCGTCCACCTCGTACCTCCTGGTTGGTCTGCGCCGATCCCCCCGGCGCGACCGAGGATCTCACCATCGCCCCTGAACGGGGTCGGGCCCGGCACCCCTGAGGGTGCCGGGCCCGACGACAGCCTGGATCAGGCCTTGCCTTCCTCGGTGGCCAGGTCGCTGTCCTTGCGGGCAGCGGCGGTGTCACCGGAGGCCGACTGCGGCGCCTCGGCGTCCTGGTCGGCCGACCGCGGGGCCTCCTCGGCCGGGGCCAGCGCCTCGACCTTGTCCTGCTGGGCGGCCTTGCGACCGGCGGTCTTCTTGTTCGCCTTCGGCTCGGCGACCTGAAGCTCCTCGACCAGCTCGATGATCGCCATCGGAGCGGCGTCACCCTTACGCGGACCGGTCTTCACGATCCGGGTGTAGCCGCCGTTGCGGTTGGCGTACCGCGGCGCGATCTGGTCGAACAGGGCGTAGACCACGTCCTTGTCCTTGACCACGGTCAGCACGCGCCGACGCGACGCGAGGTCGCCCCGCTTGGCCTTGGTGATCAGCTGCTCGGCGAGCGGACGCAGCCGCCGGGCCTTGGTCTCGGTGGTCTTGATCTTGCCGTGCTGGAACAGCGAGGTGGCCAGGTTGGCCAGCATCAGCCGCTCGTGCGCGGGGCTGCCGCCGAGGCGGGGGCCCTTGGTGGGCGTGGGCATGCTTGGTGCTCCTCAGGTGTGGCGGCAGCGCGGACTAGAGCTGCTCGGTCTCGCGGTAGTCGTCGGTGTCGTAGTCAGCCTCGCCGAAGGTGTCCACGACGTGCGCCGGGTCGAAGTTCGGGGCCGAGTCCTTCAGCCCGAGACCCATCCCGGCGAGCTTCATCTTGACCTCGTCGATCGACTTCTGGCCGAAGTTGCGGATGTCGAGGAGGTCGGCCTCGGTACGCCCGATCAGCTCACCAACGGAGTTGATGCCCTCGCGCTTGAGGCAGTTGTAGGAGCGAACGGTCAGGTCCAGCTCCTCGATCGGCAGGGCCAGGTCCGCAGCCAGCTGCGCGTCCTGCGGCGACGGGCCGATGTCGATGCCCTCGGCGGTCTCGTCCAGCTCACGGGCCAGCCCGAACAGCTCCACCAGCGTCGAACCGGCCGAGGCCAGGGCGGTACGCGGCCCCATCGACGGCTTGGTCTCGACGTCGATGATCAGCCGGTCGAAGTCCGTCCGCTGCTCGACACGGGTCGCCTCGACCCGGTAGGTCACCTTGAGCACCGGCGAGTAGATCGAGTCGACCGGGATCCGGCCGATCTCCGCGCCCGCCTGCTTGTTCTGCGCCGCCGTGACGTAGCCGCGACCCCGCTCGACGGTCAGCTCCATGTCGAGCCGGCCCTTGCCGTTGAGGGTGGCGAGCTTCAGGTCCGGGTTGTGCACCGAGACACCGGCCGGAGGCTGGATGTCACCGGCGGTCACATCGCCCGGGCCCTGCTTGCGCAGGTACATGCTGACCGGCTCGTCGTGCTCGGAGCTGACGCAGAGCTCCTTGATGTTCATGACGAGCTCGACCACGTCCTCCTTGACCCCGGGGATCGTGGTGAACTCGTGCAGCACACCGTCGATCTTGATCGAGGTGACCGCCGCACCCGGGATGGACGACAGCAGCGTACGCCGCAGCGAGTTGCCCAGGGTGTAGCCGAAGCCCGGCTCCAGCGGCTCGATGGTGAACCGGGACCGCGTCTCGTTGAGCGACTCCTCCGACAGAGTCGGTCGCTGGCTGATGAGCATGTCTTCTCTTCTCTTCCGGGACGCCCGCTATATGACGCCCACGACACAAACTGTTCCGGTGGCCCGCCCCGAGCGGGGCGGGCCACCGCAACGAGCCCTTACTTGGAGTAGAGCTCGACGATCAGCTGCTCCTGGACCTGGGTGTCGATCACCTGTCGGGCCGGGAGCGAGTGCACCAGGATCTTCATCTGGCTGGGGATGGCCTCCAGCCACGCCGGAACGGTCTTGGAGCCGGCCTCGGCCTGAGCCACGATGAACGGGGTGAGCTCCTTGCTCTTGCCCCGGACCTCGATGATGTCGTGCTCCTTGACGCGGAACGACGGGATGTCGACCTTCTTGCCGTTCACCGTGAAGTGACCGTGCTTGACCAACTGACGGGCCATGTCCCGGGACTTGGCGTAGCCAGCCCGGTAGACCACGTTGTCCAGCCGCGACTCGAGGATCTGCAGCAGCACCTCGCCGGTCTTGGCCTTCTTGCTGACGGCTTCCTCGTAGTAGCCGCGGAACTGCTTCTCCAGCACGCCGTAGACGCGGCGGGCCTTCTGCTTCTCACGGAGCTGGAGCAGGTACTCCGTCTCCTTCGTGCGGCCGCGGCCGTGCTGCCCGGGCGGGAACGGCCGGGACTCGAACGGGCACTTCGGACCATCGCACTTGCTGCCCTTGAGGAACAGCTTCATCTTCTCCCGCCGGCAGCGGCGGCAGTCGGCACCGGTGTAACGAGCCATCTCTCTCTACCTCTCAGACCCGACGACGCTTCGGCGGACGGCACCCGTTGTGCGGCTGCGGGGTGACGTCGGAGATCTGCCCGACCTCAAGGCCCACGGCCTGCAGCGAACGGATGGCGGTCTCCCGGCCGGAGCCGGGGCCCTTGACGAACACGTCGACCTTGCGCATGCCGTGCTCCATGGCCCGACGCGCGGCGGCCTCGGCGGCCAGCTGCGCGGCGAACGGAGTCGACTTGCGGGAGCCCTTGAAGCCAACCTGGCCGGACGAGGCCCAGGAGATGACGGCACCAGTCGGATCGGTGATCGAGACGATGGTGTTGTTGAAGGTGCTCTTGATGTGCGCCTGCCCGTGGGCGACGTTCTTACGTTCCTTGCGCCGGACCTTCTTGACAGCGGCTCCGGCACGAGCCTTCGGTGGCATAAGTCTTGTGCGCTCCTGTTTCGGTTCTCGATCGGGTCCTGGCCCGTCGCCTGTTGAATCGGTAGGCACCGGTTCCGGTTGGAACCCGGCCTACCACGGCGGAGAACGACCAGAATTCCGGTTGAGGAACTACTACTTCTTGCCGGGCTTCTTCTTGCCGGCGACGGTCCGCTTCGGGCCCTTGCGGGTCCGGGCGTTGGTCTTGGTCCGCTGGCCTCGCACGGGCAGACCCCGACGGTGCCGGATGCCGGCGTAGCAGCCGATCTCGACCTTGCGGCGGATATCAGCGGCGACCTCGCGGCGCAGGTCACCTTCAACCTTGTAGTTGGCCTCGATGTGGTTCCGGAGCTGGACCAGCTCCTCGTCCGTGAGGTCCCGGACGCGCTTGTCCGGCGAGATGCCGGTGGCGCTGAGCGTCTCCAGGGCGCGGGTGCGACCCACGCCGAAGATGTAGGTGAGCGCGATCTCCATCCGCTTTTCGCGGGGGAGGTCGACGCCGACTAGACGTGCCATGTGCGGGCGTACTCCTCGTGGTGTGCTGGCGAAGGTGTGGACCCGTCCCACCCCGCTACCGGCCGTCCCTGTCCTTCCGACGCCGATGACGCCGGCGACCGGGATCGGTCGCTGCCCGAGCGGGCCCCGGCCTTCGACCGGGGGTCAACCACGATTGGAGTACGCGCTGCGCACCGCTCGCGGCTGGGACGAGCATGTGTGTTGTGTGGGCTGGTTCAGCCCTGGCGCTGCTTGTGGCGCGGGTCGACGCAGATGACGATGACCCGGCCGTGCCGGCGGATCACCTGGCACTTGTTGCAGATCCGCTTGACGCTCGGCTTGACCTTCACGGTTGCCTTACTTCCCATCTGGCCCGAGGTCGCATGGCGCGACACCGGACATCGAAGACGGACACGGGACGTTCCCGGCCGTCGTCAGGCTTACTTGTAGCGGTAGACGATGCGCCCGCGGGTCAGGTCGTACGGCGAAAGCTCGACGACGACTCGATCCTCCGGCAGGATGCGGATGTAGTGCTGCCGCATCTTGCCGCTGATGTGAGCCAGCACCTTGTGGCCGTTGGCGAGCTCCACCCGGAACATAGCGTTCGGCAGGGGCTCGATGACCCGACCTTCGATCTCGATGGCTCCGTCTTTTTTCGGCATGTCCTCCGCTGTCCTGACGTCGGTTGCTCCGGACGGCCCACAACGTCTTACACGGGATGCTTGACCAAGATCAGACTTCCCGCGCCAGCCGCGGCTCCGCGTCCCACCGAAGCGCTGGTGGGCATGGCGGAGTGGACGCTGTGCGCCGATCAGAAAGTGTACGCCCGCCTGCATGCCGTCGCCAAACCGACCGGCCAGCCCGACCCGGACCGGCTGCGGAAACGGGACGATCAGCCCACGTCACCCCGGTCTGAGCGGCGCGCCTCGCCCGCCGGAGCCCCGGCCACCTCGCCGGTCCCGGTGCCGTCCGCCGCGTCGTCGCCGGCGGCGGCCTCGGCCACCGGCCGCCCGTCCCCGCAGACGCCGTCGCTCACCGCCAGCGCGGCACGTTCGCCGGCCGCTGCCCCACCGGAGCCGGCGGCATCGGGCTGCCGCTGACTCAGCATCCTGCGCTCCCGCTTGAGCGCCCGCTTCTGCGCCCGCCGCTGGCGGCGACGCTCCCGCTGTGCGGCCCACCGTTCCGGCTCGCCGCTGGCCAGTCCGGTGACGGTACGCACCAGCAGCACCGCACCCCACGGACCCGCCACCCAGCCCGGCCAGAAGTAGAGCGCCACACCGGCGGCCATCGAGGTGACGGCCCACACCGTCACCACGATCCCGACCGCTTGCAGCCAGGGCCCCCAGATCATGGCCAGCCACTGTGCGGTCGGCCCCCGTCCGGCCCGGGTCGGCACCGGCGCGTCCGGCACTGCGGGCGTCGACGCCACCGGCGTCGGCACCACCGCACCTGCGGGCGCCGGCAGATCGCTGACGAGGGTGTCCAGTTCGGCGTAGGTGCGAGCGGCGTAGGCCCGCTGCAACCGCTCGTCGTACTCGTGCAGGTCTAGTCGGCCCTCGTCGAGAGCCACCCGGAGACGTTCGGCGACCGCCTGCCGGTCGGAGTCCGCTGCCCGCATGGCGCCCTGCTCGTCCATGTCGGCAAGCATGCCACCGCGCTGCCAGTGCGCGATCGGCCGGGTCGCGGAGTGAGCCGCTACGCGGTCGGCGTGCCGCTCGGCTGGCGGGCGGTGACCAGGTCACCCAGGCGGGCGCGGCCACCGTCGTGGGCGGTCAGCACCCACACCCCGTCCGGCAGCAGGGCCATGGTGTGCTCGACGTGGGCGGCCCGCGAGCCGTCGCGGGTGACGACCGTCCAACCGTCGGCGAGTTCCGCCGTACGCGGCGAACCCATGGTGATCATGGGCTCGATGGCCAGCGCCATCCCGGGCACCAGTCGGGGTCCCTTGCCCGGCCGTCCGTGGTTGAGCACGTGCGGGTCCTGATGCATCTCGGTGCCGATGCCGTGGCCGCCGTAGCCGTCCACGATGCCGTACCGCCCCGCCTTGCGTACCGCGCGCTCGACCGCGTGCGAGATGTCGGTCAGCCGACCCCTACCGTTGGCCGCGCCGCGAGCTGCTTCGGCGATCCCAGCCCACATCGCGTCCTCGGCCACCTCGGCCATCCGCAGCAACGCCGGATCGACCTCGCCCACGCCGACCGTGATCGCCGCGTCGCCGTGCCATCCGTCCAGCACCGCGCCGCAGTCGATCGAGATCAGGTCTCCCTCGGCGAGAACCTGCTTCGGCGACGGGATGGCGTGCACGATCTGCTCGTTGACCGAGGAGCAGATCGACGCGGGAAACCCGTGGTAGCCCTTGAAGGACGGGACCGCTCCCGCGTCCCGGATCGTCGACTCGGCGATCTCGTCCAGATCGGCGGTGCTCACCCCGGGGGCCACCGCCTCCCGCATCCGGCGAAGCGCCTCCGCGACCACGAGGCCGGCGGCACGCATCTTCTCGATCTGCTCAGGAGTCTTCAGCTGGATGTCCAGCTGGGGACGACGCATGGAGGCGCTACCTTTCGTTGCCGAAACAGCGGGGTACGACCGGCGTACCCCGCTGTCAGGACTCTATCCGGCTGGCAGCCGGGCGACCTCAGGCCCCGTACGACCGCAGGGCGTCGATGGCGCGGACCGTGACGTCCTCCACCGGACCCGTGGCGTCGATGCCGACCAGCTTGCCCTGCGCGCCGTAGTAGTCGACCAGCGGCGCGGTCTTCTCGGCGTACTCCCGCAGTCGGGCGGCGATGGTCTCCGGCTTGTCGTCGTCGCGCTGGAACAGCTCCGCGCCACAGCGGTCGCAGATGCCTTCCCGGCTGGTCGGGTCGAACTCGACGTGCCAGATCTTGCCGCAGCCCCGGCAGGTACGCCGACCGGAGAGCCGCCGGATCACCTCGTCGTCGTCGACCACCAGTTCGAGGACGACGTCCAACGAGGTCCCGAGATCCGCGAGGAGCTTGTCCAGCGCGGCGGCCTGCGGGGTGGTACGCGGGAACCCGTCGAGGAGGAACCCCTCGGCGGCGTCCGGCTCCGCGAGCCGGTCCCGCACCATGTTGATGGTGACCTCATCCGGCACGAGCTTGCCGGCATCCATGTAGCGCTTGGCCTCGACGCCGAGCGGCGTGCCCTGAGACACGTTGGCTCGGAAGATGTCGCCAGTCGAGATCTTGGGCACGGACAGATGCGCGGCGATGAACTCAGCCTGTGTGCCTTTGCCCGCACCCGGCGGGCCAACCAGAACCAGTCTCATCTACCGCAGGAACCCTTCGTAGTTCCGCTGCATCAGCTGGCTCTCGATCTGCTTGCTCGTCTCCAGAGCCACGCCGACCATAATCAGCACAGCGGTACCACCGAACGGGAAGTTGAGGTACTGCTGCCGGTCCAGCCAGATGAAGAAGAAGTTCGGCAGGATCGAGATGGTCGCGAGGTACAGCGCGCCCGGCAGGGTGATGCGGCTGAGGATGAAGTCCAGGTAGTCGGCGGTTGGCTTACCGGGGCGGATACCCGGCACAAAGCCGCCGTACTTCTTCATGTTGTCTGCGACCTCGGTCGGGTTGAACGTGATCGAGACGTAGAAGTAGGTGAAGAAGATGATCAGCAGGAAGTAGACCGTGATGTAGATCGGGCTGGTCGGGTCGACCAGGTTGTTCTGGATCCACGCCTGGGTCTTGCCCGGGTCGTTCTGGTCGAAGAACTGCAACGCCAGCTGCGGCAGGTAGAGCAGTGACGAACCGAAGATGACCGGGATCACACCAGCCTGGTTGACCTTCAGCGGGATGTAGGTCGACGTGCCGCCGTACATCCGCCGGCCGATCATGCGCTTGGCGTACTGCACCGGGATCCGGCGCTGTGACTGCTCGATGAAGGTGACCGCGGTGATGACCACCAGGACCAACGCGATGACGAGCAGGAACTTCCACCAGCCCTGGCTCTCCTTGATCCGCCAGCCCTCGCTGGGCAGGCGGGCCGCGATGGAGGTGAAGATCAGGACCGACATGCCGTTACCGACGCCCCGGTCGGTGATCAGCTCACCGAGCCACATGACCATGCCGGTACCGGCGGTCATCGTCATCACCAGGATGGACAGGGTCAGCCAGTCCGGAACACCGGTGCCGGTCGGGATGATCTCCTCGTTGCACTGGTTGTTGAACAGCTGCCCGGAGCGGGCCAGCGCCACGAAGGCCGAGGCCTGCAGGATACCCAGCCCCAGCGTCAGGTAGCGGGTGTACTGGGTGATCTTCGCCTGACCGGCCTGGCCCTCCTTGCGGAGCTGCTCAAGCCGGGGGATCACCACCGTCAGCAGCTGCAGGATGATCGACGCGGTGATGTAGGGCATGATGCCCAGCGCGAAGACCGACAGCTGGAGCAGCGCGCCGCCGGAGAAGAGGTCGAGCAGGTTCAGTACGCCGGTCGAGCCCTCGATGGCTTCCAGGCACTTCTGAACGTTGCCGTACGAGACACCTGGGCTGGGCACCGTGGCGCCGAGCCGATAGATCGCGACGATGCCGACTGTGAACAGCAGCTTCTTGCGCAGGTCAGGCGTACGGAACGCACTGAGAAAGGCGGACAGCAACTTCTTCCTCCTGCGCGAGGCGGGCCGCCGGTCGTCCCTGGCGGTTCGGGGTGGGCTCCGGGCAAGTGCCCGATTCCATGGCTGGGAAGGGACTCTAACAGCCCGATCCCGGTACGGGCAGATCTGCCCGGCTACATAAACCAGATCCGATATTACCGGGCGCGCCCTGCCCGTTGTAGACCACGGCGCCCGCCAGCTGAGATCAACTGGCGGGCGCCATGGAAAACAGCACTACAGCTCGGTGACCGAGCCGCCGGCGGCCGTGATCTTCTCCTTGGCCGAGGCGCTGAACGCGTGCGCCGACAGCTGGAGAGCCACCCCGCCGAGGTCCCCGGTGCCGAGAACCTTCACCGGCTGTCCCTTGCGGACGGCGCCGGCCTCGACCAGTTCGGCCGGGCCGACCTGGCCACCGTTGGGGAACAGCTCGGCCAGGCGGTCCAGGTTGACAACCTGGTACACCACCTTGAACTTGTTCTTGAAGCCCTTCAGCTTCGGCAGGCGCATGTGGATGGGCATCTGCCCACCCTCGAACGCCGCCGAGATGTTCTTCCGGGCCTTCGAACCCTTGGTACCGCGACCGGCGGTCTTGCCCTTGGAGCCCTCACCGCGACCCACGCGGGTCTTCGCGGTCTTGGCACCCGGCGCCGGACGCAGGTGATGGACCTTGATCGTCATTACTCGACCTCCTCGACCTTCACGAGGTGGTTGACCGTGAAGATCATGCCGCGAATCTCGGGCCGGTCCTCCTTGACCACCACGTCATTGATCCGCTTGAGACCGAGCGAACGCAGCGACTCGCGCTGGTTGCGCTTGGTCCCGATCTCGGAACGGACCTGGGTGACCTTGAGACGTGCCATCAGGACGCCACCTCCGCCCGCGAGGCCAGCATGGCCGCCGGAGCGACGTCCTCCACTGGCAGGCCCCGCCGCGATGCCACGGCCTCCGGGGACTCCAGCCCTTTCAGCGCGGCCACGGTGGCGTGCACGATGTTGATCGGGTTCGACGAGCCCAGGCTCTTGGAGAGCACGTCGTGGATGCCCGCGCACTCCAGCACGGCACGGACCGGACCACCGGCGATGACACCCGTACCGGCCGAGGCCGGCTTGAGCAGCACCACACCGGCGGCTTCCTCGCCCATGACCGGGTGCGGGATCGAGGAACCGATCCGCGGCACCTTGAAGAAGTGCTTCTTGGCCTCCTCGACGCCCTTGGCGATCGCCGCGGGCACCTCCTTGGCCTTTCCGTAGCCCACGCCCACGGTGCCGTCGCCGTCGCCCACGACCACCAGGGCGGTGAAGCTGAAGCGACGACCGCCCTTCACGACCTTGGCGACACGGTTGATCTCGACGACCCGCTCGAGGTGCGGGGTCTTCTCGGCGGGCGCGTTTCCGCGGCCGCCCTCACGGCGGTTGTCGCGGCGACCACCCTCGTTGCCACCGGACCCGCCGCCACGGCGCTGTTGACCTGGCATCAGCAGCCTTCCTTCTCTCTCGTGACGGGGATTGTCAGAACTCGAGCCCGGCTTCGCGGGCGGCGTCGGCAAGCGCGGCGACCCGCCCCGCGTACCGGTTGCCACCGCGGTCGAAGACGACCTTGGAGATGCCAGCGGCCTTGGCCCGCTCGGCCAGCAGGGCGCCGACCTTGCCGGCGAGGGCGCTCTTGTCGCCCTCCGTGCCGCGCAGCGAGGCGTCCAGGGTCGAGGCCGACGCCAGGGTGTGACCCTTGGTGTCGTCCACGATCTGGGCGACGATGTGCCGCAGCGAACGGGTCACGACCAGGCGCGGACGCTCGGCGGTGCCGCTGACGTTCTTGCGCACTCGGAAGTGCCGCCGCGCCCGCCCGACGGCACGCTTGGCGGCGACGCCGCGGCGGCGCTTGAGCAGCGTGGCGCTCACTTCTTACCTGCCTTTCTCACAGCCTCACGGCCGGCGGAGGACCTCGCCTCAGTGCTGATGCGCGCGGTCACTTCTTGCCCGCCTTTCCGGCCTTGCGTCGGATGACCTCGCCCTGGTACTTCACGCCCTTGCCCTTGTAGGGCTCCGGCGGGCGAATCTTCCGGATGTTGGCGGCGACCTCACCGACGAGCTGCTTGTCGATGCCGGCCACGTGGAACAGCGTGGGCCGCTCCACCGTGAAGGTGATGCCGTCCGGGGCCTGCACCAGCACCGGGTGCGAGAACCCGAGCGCGAACTCCAGGTCCTTGCCCTTGGCGGTGACCCGATAACCGGTGCCGGCGATCTCCAGGCTCTTGCGGTAGCCCTCGGTGACCCCGACGATCATGTTGGCGACCAGGGTACGGCTCAGGCCGTGCAGCTCCTTGGCCTTGCGCTCGTCGTTCGGGCGGTTGACGTTCAGTTGCCCGTCCTCGGCCCGCTCGATGGTGATCGGCTCGGCCAGGGTGTGCGACAGCTCGCCCTTGGGGCCCTTGACCTTGATGGTCCGGCCGTCGATCGTCACGTCGACTCCGGATGGCACCGGGATCGACTTACGTCCAATACGCGACATTTCTACCTGTCTCCCGTTACCAGACGAAGGCGAGGACTTCCCCGCCAACGCTCCGCTTGCGGGCCTGCCGGTCGGTGAGCAGTCCCTGGGACGTCGAAATGATCGCCACGCCCAGCCCGCCGAGCACCCTGGGGAGCCCGTCCGACTTGGCGTACACCCGCAGACCGGGCTTGGAGACGCGCTTGATACCGGCCAGGCTCCGCTCCCGGTTCTGGCCGTACTTCAGCTCGACGACCAGTCGCTTGCCGACGGCACCCTCCTCGGGCTCCTCGACCGACCAGGTGGCGATGTAACCCTCGGACTTGAGGACCTCGGCGATGTTCGCCTTGATCTTCGAGTACGGCATCGTCACCCGGTCGTGGTACGCCTGGTTGGCGTTACGCAGACGCGTGAGCATGTCTGCGATCGGGTCGGTCATCGTCATGAAAACTCGTCAACCTTTCTCGCCGGGGTTCCCGCGACACGCGCAGGCCTACGGCGAAGAGACAGTCCAGCTGACGCGCCGGAGCGCGTCGGGCTATTACCAGGAAGCCTTGGACACGCCGGGCAGCTCACCGCGGTGGGCCATCTCCCGGATGCACACCCGGCAGAGCCCGAACTTGCGGTAGACCGCCTTGGGACGCCCGCACCGCTGGCAGCGGGTGTACGCGCGAACCGAGAACTTCGGCTTCGCGGCCGCCTTCAGGATCAGCGCCTTCTTGGCCATCTCAGTTCTCCTTGAACGGGAAGCCCAGGAGCTTCAGCAGCGCCCGGCCCTCGTCGTCGGTCGTGGCGGTCGTGACCACCGTGATGTCCATGCCCCGCTGGCGGTCGATCTTGTCCTGATCGATCTCGTGGAACACCGACTGCTCGGTCAGACCGAACGTGTAGTTGCCGTGCCCGTCGAGCTTGCGCCCGTCGAGGCCGCGGAAGTCACGGATACGCGGCAGCGCGATGGACAGCAGCCGGTCCAGGAACTCCCACATCCGGTCGCCGCGCAGGGTCACCTTCGCGCCGATCGGCATGCCCTCCCGCAGCTTGAACTGCGCGATGGACTTCGTCGCCCGCCGGACCTGCGGCTTCTGGCCGGTGATGGTGGCCAGGTCGCGGACCGCACCGTCGATGAGCTTGGCGTCCCGGGCGGCCTCGCCCACACCCATGTTCACGACGATCTTGACCAGTCGCGGCACCTGCATGGGGTTGCCGTACTGGTACTGCTCCCGCAGCTGAGCGATGATCTCGTTGCGGTACCGCTCCTTGAGGCGCGGCATCGTCTTGGTTTCGGTAGCCGTGGTCATCACAGGTCCTTACCGGTGCTACGCGCGATGCGAACCTTCTGGCCGTTCTCGTCGATCCGGTAACCGACACGGGTCGGCTTGCCGTCGGAGTCCACGACCATCACGTTCGAGACGTGGATCGGGGCTTCCTGGGTGACGATGCCACCGGTCTTGGCGCCACGCTGGGTGGTGCTGATGCGGGTGTGCTTCTTGATCCGGTTCACGCCCTCGACCAGGACCTTGTCCTGCCGCGGGTAGGCCGCGATGACCTTGCCCTTGGCACCCTTGTCCTTGCCGGCGATGACGACGACCGTGTCGCCCTTCTTGACCTTCACGGTCACAACACCTCCGGCGCGAGAGAGATGATCTTCATGAACCGCTTGTCCCGCAGCTCGCGACCAACCGGGCCGAAGATACGGGTACCGCGCGGGTCCCCACCGTCCTTGATGATGACGGCGGCGTTCTCGTCGAAGCGGATGTACGAGCCGTCCGGACGCCGCTTCTCCTTGGCGGTGCGGACGATGACGGCCTTGACCACGTCGCCCTTCTTCACACCGGCACCCGGGATCGCGTCCTTGACGGTGGCCACGATGACGTCGCCGATGCTCGCGTAGCGCCGACCGGAGCCGCCGAGCACCCGGATGCACAGGATCTCCCGGGCACCCGTGTTGTCGGCGACGCGCAGTCGCGACTCCTGCTGAATCACGTCTATCTCCTATGTCTGCCGGTTCTCCGGCCGCCGGAGCGGCCGGAGCCTGGCGGAACCTGCGCCCGACCATCTGGGCCGAGCTCGAGCCTTCGCTACTTGGCCTTCTCGAGGATCTCCACGAGCCGCCACCGCTTGGTGGCGGAGAGCGGCCGGGTCTCCATGATCAGGACGCGGTCGCCGATGCCGGCAGAGTTCTGCTCGTCGTGGACCTTGAGCTTGCTGGTCCGGCGCATGATCTTGCCGTACAGCGCGTGCTTCACCCGGTCCTCGACCTCGACCACGATGGTCTTTTCCATCTTGTCGCTGACCACGAGGCCCTCACGGACCTTGCGCCGGCCCCGTGGCTTGGTGGCGGTCGTGTTCTCGCTCATCCTGCAGTCACCTCAGTCGGCGCGGCCGAGAGCCCCAGCTCACGCTCACGCATGATCGTGTAGATCCGGGCGATCTCCCGACGGATGACCTGCAGCCGCCGGTTGTTGTCCAGCTGCCCGGTTGCGGCCTGCACGCGGAGGTTGAACAGCTCCGCCTTGGCCTCGCGCAGCTTCGTGACCAGCTCCTCCTCGGAGAGCTCACGCAGCTCGGAGGCCTTAACGCCCGCTGCCATCAGGATTCACCCACTTCGCGCGTAACAATGCGGCACTTCATCGGGAGCTTGTGGATCGCGCGACGCATCGCCTCTCGCGCGATCTGCTCGTTCGGGAAGGACATCTCGAAGAGAACCCGCCCGGGCTTGACGTTGGCGACCCACCACTCGGGCGAGCCCTTACCGGAGCCCATCCGGGTTTCGGCCGGCTTCTTGGTGAGGGCCTGGTCCGGGAAAATAGTGATCCAGACCTTGCCGCCACGCTTGATGTGGCGGGTCATCGCGATACGCGCCGACTCGATCTGCCGGTTGGTCACGTACGCCGGCTCCAGAGCCTGGATCCCGAACTCGCCGAACACCACCCGGTTGCCGCCCTTGGACGCGCCGCTGCGGTCCGGGTGGTGCGGCTTGCGGAAGCCCTTCGGGGGCTTGCGCGGCATCAGCATCTGTCAGCCCTCCTGCTGCGTTTCTGCCGGAGCCGAGGCAGCAGCCGCGACAGCGGAGCTGTCGACCGGCTCGCCACTCGGCGTCTCGGCCTGCTGCGCGACGGTCGTCGCGGCAGCCCGGCCGGCCTCGGTGCCACCGGAGGTCGTGCCGGACGAACCCGACCGACCACGGCGCGGCCGCTCAGGCCGGTCACCGCGCTCCCGGCGCGGGCGCGACGGAGCCTCGGTCGGGGTCTCCCGACCCGGCACCGCGTCACCCTTGTAGATCCAGACCTTCACGCCGATGCGGCCGAAGGTGGTACGGGCCTCGAAGAAGCCGTACTCGATGTTCGCGCGCAGCGTGTGCAGCGGAACCCGACCCTCGCGGTAGAACTCCGTGCGGCTCATCTCGGCGCCGCCGAGGCGACCCGAGACCTGCACCCGGATGCCCTTGCACATCGGGTTCTTCATCGCCGACTGCATCGCCTTGCGCATCGCGCGACGGAAGCTGACCCGGCTGGAGAGCTGCTCGGCGACGCCCTGGGCGACCAGCTGCGCATCCGACTCGGGGTTCTTCACCTCGATGATGTTCAGCTGCACCTGCTTGCCGGTGAGCTTCTCCAGCTCGCCGCGGATCCGGTCGGCCTCCGCACCCTTACGGCCGATGACGATGCCCGGCCGGGCGGTGTGGATGTCGACGCGGACCCGGTCGCGGGTGCGCTCGATGTCGACCTTGGAAATGCCGGCGCGCTCCAGGCCCTTGGACATCATCCGGCGGATCTTGACGTCCTCGCCGATGTAGTCCTTGTAGAGCTTGTCCGCGAACCAGCGGGACTTCCAGTCGGTCGAGATGCCGAGCCGGAACCCGTGCGGGTGGACCTTCTGACCCATTACTCGGCACCCTCCGTGTTGCTCTGCGTCTCAGCCGGCGCGGTCTGCTTCGCCGGAGCCGCCTTGTTCGCCGACTTCTTCGGCGCGGCCGGCGCGACCGCCTCGACCGCCACGGTGATGTGGCAGGTGCGCTTACGGATCCGGTACGCCCGGCCCTGCGCCCGTGGCTGGAACCGCTTCATCGTCGGGCCCTCGTCCACGAACGCCTCGCTGACGAGCAGCGCGTCGGGGTCCAGCCGCTCGTTGTTCTCCGCGTTGGCGATCGCGCTCGCGAGCACCTTGTACACCTGCTCGCTCGCAGCCTGCGGCGCGAACTGCAGCACCGTGAGCGCCTCCTTCGCGGGCAGGCCGCGGACGAGGTTGACCACCCGGCGCGCCTTCATCGGCGAGATGCGCACGTACCGCGCAACCGCCCGCGCGCCCGGAAGCACCGGAGCGTCGCCCTTTCCTGGCATCGCTGTAACCCCTTGATCCTCTATCCGTATGCCCGCGGCGTCAGCGCCGGCGGCTCTTCCGGTCGTCCTTCTCGTGACCCTTGAACGTGCGGGTCAGCGCGAACTCGCCGAGCTTGTGCCCGACCATCGCCTCGGTCACGAACACCGGGACGTGCTTGCGTCCGTCGTGCACGGCGATCGTGTGCCCGAGCATCTCCGGGATGATCGTCGAGCGCCGCGACCAGGTCTTGATGACGTTCTTGGTGCCCTTCTCGTTCTGCGTCTCCACCTTCTTGAGCAGGTGGTCGTCGACGAACGGGCCCTTCTTCAGGCTGCGAGGCATGTCTTATCTCCCTCAGCCGCGCTTACGCGTGGCGTAGCGGCGGCGGACGATCAGCCGGTCACTCGGCTGGCCCTTACGACGGGTACGGCCCTCGGGCTTACCCTTCGGGTTCACCGGGTGGCGACCACCGGAGGTCTTGCCCTCACCACCACCGTGCGGGTGGTCGACCGGGTTCATGGCGACACCACGGACGGTCGGGCGCTTGCCCTTCCACCGCATCCGGCCGGCCTTACCCCAGTTGATGTTCGACTGGTCGGCGTTGCCGATCTCACCGATGCTGGCCCGGCAGCGCACGTCCACCCGCCGGATCTCACCGGACGGCATACGCAGGGTCGCGTACGCGCCCTCCCGGCCGAGCAGCTGGATGCCGACGCCGGCCGAGCGGGCCAGCTTGGCGCCGCCACCCGGACGCAGCTCCACGTTGTGGATGGTGATACCGACCGGGATGTTGCGCAGCGGCAGGTTGTTGCCCGGCTTGATGTCGGCGCTCGGACCGGACTCGACCCGGTCGCCCTGCTTCAGGTCCTTCGGCGCGATGATGTAACGCTTCTCGCCGTCGGCGTAGTGCAGCAGCGCGATCCGCGCGGTGCGGTTCGGGTCGTACTCGATGTGCGCGACCTTGGCCGGCACACCGTCCTTGTCGACCCGCTTGAAGTCGATGATCCGGTACTGACGCTTGTGACCGCCGCCGTGGTGCCGGGCGGTGATCCGGCCGTGCACGTTCCGGCCGCCCTTCTTGGGCAGCGGAGCCAGCAGCGACTTCTCGGGCGTCGACCGGGTGATCTCGGCGAAGTCGGCGACACTCGAGCCACGCCGGCCCGGCGTCGTCGGCTTGTACTTACGGATAGCCATTGTCTACACCCCTCAGCTGACCGGGCCGCCGAAGGCCTCGATGCGGTCGCCCTCAGCCAGCTTCACCATCGCCCGCTTGGTGTCCTTGCGCTTGCCGAACCCGGTACGGGTCCGCTTGCGCTTGCCCTCGCGGTTGAGCGTGTTGACCGTCAGGACACGGACGTTGAAGATCTGCTCGATAGCGATCTTGATCGCGGTCTTGTTCGCGTCCGGGTGCACCAGGAAGGTGTACCAGTTGCGGTTCAGCTCGCTGTAGCTCTTCTCCGAGACGACCGGCGCGATGATGATGTCGCGCGGATCGGCGATCGTGCTCACTTGCCACCCTCCTCGGTGGTCTCGGCCGGCACGCCCAGGAACTCGTCCAGGGCCTCCTTGGTGAAGACCACGTCGTCGGCCACCAGCACGTCGTACGTGTTGAGCTGGCCGGCCTCGATCAGGTGCACCCGCGGCTCGTTGCGCAGCGACACCCAGTTCAGCTCGTCGGTGCTGCTCAGCACGACCAGGACCCGGCGGGCGGTGGTCAGCTTCGCGAGCGTGGCCAGGGCCGCCTTGGTCGACGGCTTCTCGCCGGTGACGAACGCCTCGACGACGTGCACCTGCCCGGCGCGCGCCCGGTCCGACAGGGCACCGCGCAGCGCGGCGGCCTTCATCTTCTTCGGGGTGCGCTGGCTGTAGTCGCGCGGCACCGGGCCGTGGACCACGCCACCGCCGGCGAACTGCGGCGCGCGGATCGAGCCCTGCCGGGCACGACCGGTGCCCTTCTGCTTGTACGGCTTCTTGCCGCCGCCGGAGACCTCGCCACGGGTCTTGGTCTTGTGGGTGCCCTGCCGAGCAGCGGCGAGCTGCGCCACGACGACCTGGTGCATCAGCGCGATGTTGGCCTGCGCGTCGAAGATGTCGGCGGGCAGCTCGACCGAGCCGGTCTTGGTGCCCTCTGGGTTGAGGACGTCAACGGTGGTCACTTGCCCACACCGCCCTTCTTCGCCTTGGCCTTGGCCGCGGTGCGGACCAGGACCAGCGCGCCCTTGGGGCCAGGGATGGCGCCACGGACGAGCAGGAGGTTGTTCTCGGTGTCGACCGCCTGGACGGTCAGGTTCTGCACGGTGTAGCGCACGCCGCCCATGCGGCCGGCCATCCGGGTGCCCTTGAAGACACGACCCGGGGTGGCGCAGGCGCCGATGGAGCCCGGCGAGCGGTGCTTGCGCTCGACACCGTGGCTGGCGCGCAGACCGTGGAAGCCGTGCCGCTTCATCGGGCCGGCGTAGCCCTTGCCCTTGGTCTTGCCGGTCACGTCGATCGAGACACCGGCCGGGAACTCCTCGACCGTGATCTCCTGACCGAGCGAGTAGTCCGCGGCGTCGGTGGTGCGAAGCTCGACGATGTGCCGGCGCGGCGCCACATCGGCCTTGGCGTAGTGCCCGCGCAGCGGCTTCTTGGCCTTCCGCGGGTCGATCGTGCCGTACGCCAGCTGGACCGCGGAGTAACCGTCCTTGTCGGCGTCACGAACCTGGGTGATGACGCACGGGCCGGCCTGAACCACGGTCACCGGAACAACGCGGTTGTTGTCCCAGACCTGGGTCATGCCGAGCTTCGCGCCCAGGATCCCCTTAACTTGCCTGTCCATGTGTCCGGTCCCTACAGCTTGATCTCGATGTCGACGCCAGCCGGCAGGTCGAGGCGCATGAGCGAGTCGACCGTCTTCGGGGTCGGGTCGATGATGTCGATCAGCCGCTTGTGCGTACGCATCTCGAAGTGCTCGCGCGAGTCCTTGTACTTGTGCGGCGAGCGGATGACGCAGAAACGGTTGATCTCCGTGGGCAGCGGCACCGGGCCCGCGACCTGCGCCCCGGTACGCGTCACCGTCTCGACGATCTTCCGAGCCGAGGAGTCGACGACCTCGTGGTCATAGGCCTTGAGCCGGATGCGGATCTTCTGTCCCGCCATGGTGGCTTCTGTTCCTTCTCTCGATGCCGCTGTGTTGCGGGTGCCTGTACCGGCTGGCACAGGCCCTCTTCGCCCACCCCCGCGGTCGGGCGTGTCGCGCCCTGGGGCCAGGCTCCGCCCCGGGATACCGGAGCGATCCTGACCGCGGTGGGTCCAGACGCCGATCGCACTGAGGCGATCGGAACGCCGTGCGAGGGTGGTTGGCGGGCTGACCGCCAACCACCCCACGCCCGACTGCTCTGCCTACCCGGAGGTTCGGCGGAAGCCGAACACGGGCGGCGAACTGTCGTTACGCAACCTGACTAGTATGCCGCACGACCGGCGGCGGGTCTAATCGGGGTTACCCAGCTCACTTGATGATCTTGGTGACGCGACCAGCGCCGACCGTACGGCCACCCTCCCGGATCGCGAACTTGAGGTTGTCCTCCATCGCGATGGGCTGGATCAGCTTCACGGTCATCGTGGTGTTGTCGCCCGGCATGACCATCTCGGTGCCCTCGGGGAGGGTGACGACACCGGTGACGTCCGTGGTCCGGAAGTAGAACTGCGGACGGTAGTTCTGGAAGAACGGGGTGTGCCGGCCGCCCTCCTCCTTGGAGAGGATGTAGACCGTCGCCTCGAACTCCGTGTGCGGGGTCGTGGTGCCCGGCTTGACGACCACCATGCCGCGCTCGACGTCCTCGCGCTTGATGCCGCGCAGCAGCAGACCGACGTTCTCACCCGCACGGGCCTCGTCGAGCAGCTTGCGGAACATCTCGATGCCGGTGCAGACCGTCTTCTGCGACTTCTCGCGGATACCGACGATCTCCACCTCCTCGTTCGGCTTGAGCACGCCACGCTCGGCGCGGCCGGTGACGACGGTGCCACGACCGGTGATCGTGAAGACGTCCTCGATCGGCATCAGGAACGGCTTCTCGATCTCGCGCTCCGGCTGCGGGATCGCGGTGTCGACGGCGTTCATGAGCTCCATCAGGCGACCGGTCCACTCTGGGTCACCCTCAAGGGCCTTCAGCGCCGAGACGCGCACGACCGGCAGGTCGTCGCCCGGGTACTCCTGCGACGAGAGCAGCTCGCGGACCTCAAGCTCGACGAGCTCCAGCAGCTCCTCGTCGTCGACCATGTCGCTCTTGTTCAGCGCCACGACGATGTACGGCACGCCGACCTGGCGGGCCAGCAGCACGTGCTCGCGGGTCTGCGGCATCGGGCCGTCGGTCGCGGCGACCACCAGGATCGCGCCGTCCATCTGGGCGGCACCGGTGATCATGTTCTTGATGTAGTCGGCGTGACCGGGGCAGTCGACGTGCGCGTAGTGCCGCGCCTCGGTCTGGTACTCGACGTGCGCGATCGAGATCGTGATGCCGCGGGCCTTCTCCTCCGGCGCCTTGTCGATCTCGTCGAACGGCGTGTACGGGTTCAGGTCCGGGTACTGGTCGTGCAGGACCTTGGTGATGGCCGCCGTCAGCGTCGTCTTACCGTGGTCGATGTGACCAATGGTGCCGATGTTGACGTGCGGCTTAGTCCGCTCGAACTTCGCCTTCGCCACTGGTGTCCTCCTGTGGACTTCTTGGTTCGTTCGCCCCGGCGCGCCAAGTCGGCGCTTAGGACTCTGTCGACAGCCTTTCCGGCCTGACGGCCGGGAAGCTTTTGTGGGTTCTGCGGCGATGAAGCCTACAGGCCCGGAATTCACCCAATCCGACCGAGGTGGTCGCGGTCGGGAAAACCTCCCGCGACCACCCTCGGATCATCCGATCACGTCAGGTGAGAGTCACTCACCCGTCGCCTTGGCGATGATCTCCTTCGCGACCGAGGCCGGAACCTCCGCGTAGGAGTCGAACTGCATGCTGTAGCTAGCCCGGCCCTGGGTCTTCGACCGCAGGTCGCCGACGTAGCCGAACATCTCCGACAGCGGCACCAGAGCGCGGACGACGCGGGCGCCGCTGCGCTCCTCCATCGCCTGGATGATGCCACGGCGGGAGTTGAGGTCGCCGATGACGTCACCCATGTTCTCCTCAGGAGTGGTGACCTCAACGGCCATCATCGGCTCGAGCAGTGCCGGGTCGGCCTTGCGGGCCGCCTCCTTCATTGCCATCGAGCCGGCGATCTTGAATGCCATTTCCGACGAGTCGACCTCGTGGTACTGGCCGTCCACCAGGGTGAGCTTGATGCCCACCAGCGGGAAGCCGGCGAGGATGCCGTACTGCATGGCGTCCTGCGCGCCCGCGTCCACCGAGGGGATGAACTCCCGAGGGACACGGCCACCGGTGACGGCGTTGGCGAACTCGTAGGTCGGGGCGTCGTTGCCGAGCGGCAGCGGCTCCAGGCTGATGATGACCCGGGCGTACTGGCCGGAACCACCGGTCTGCTTCTTGTGCGTGTACTCGACCTTCTCCACCGCGCGGCGGATGGTCTCGCGGTACGCCACCTGCGGCTTACCGATGTTCGCCTCGACGTTGAACTCGCGGCGCATCCGGTCGACCAGGATGTCCAGGTGCAGCTCGCCCATGCCGGAGATGACCGTCTGGCCGGTCTGGTCGTCCAGCTTGACGCGGAAGGTCGGGTCCTCCTCGGCCAGCCGCTGGATGGCGGTGCTGAGCTTCTCCTGGTCGGCCTTGGTCTTCGGCTCGATGGCCACCTCGATGACCGGCTCCGGGAAGGTCATCGACTCCAGGATGACCGGGTTCGCCGGGTCGGCGAGCGTGTCACCCGTGGTGGTCTGCTTCAGACCCTGCACCGCGATGATGTCGCCAGCCTGGGCCGAGCTGCGCTCTTCCCGCTTGTTGGCGTGCATCTGGTAGATCTTGCCGATCCGCTCCTTGCGGTCCTTGGTGGAGTTGACCACCTGGGAACCGGACTCGAGCGTGCCGGAGTAGATCCGCACGTAGGTGAGCTTGCCGAGGTGCTTGTCCGTCTGGATCTTGAAGGCCAGGCCGGAGAACGGCTCGGACACCGACGGCTTGCGCTGCATCGGGGTCTCACCGTCGGTGGCCGTACCCTCGATCGCCGGGATGTCCAGCGGCGACGGCAGGTACGCGACAACCGCGTCCAGCATCGGCTGGATGCCCTTGTTCTTGAAGGCGGTGCCGGTGAGGACCGGGTTGGCCTTGCCGGCGATGGTGGCCCGACGGATGGCGGCCTTGATCTCCTCGACGGAAATCTCCTCGCCCTCCAGGTACTTCTCCATCACCGCGTCGTCGACGTCGGCCAGGGTCTCCATCAGCTTCTCGCGCCACTCGGCCGCGGAGTCGGCCAGGTCGGCCGGGATCTCCTCGACCGTGTAGTCCTCACCCTTCTGGGTCTCGCCCCGCCAGGTGAGGGCGCGCATCTCGACCAGGTCGACCACGCCGATGAAGTCACTCTCGGCGCCGATCGGGATCTGAAGCACCAGCGGGGTGGCGTTCAGCCGGTCGATCATCATCTGCACGCAGCGGAAGAAGTCGGCACCCGTGCGGTCGAGCTTGTTGACGAAACACATCCGGGGGACGTTGTACTTGTCCGCCTGACGCCAGACGTTCTCCGTCTGCGGCTCCACGCCGGCCACACCGTCGTAAACCGCGACGGCACCGTCCAGGACTCGAAGCGACCGCTCCACCTCGACCGTGAAGTCGACGTGACCGGGCGTGTCGATGATCTGGATCGTGTGGCCCTTCCACTCGCACTTCGTGGCGGCGGAAGTGATGGTGATACCGCGCTCCTGCTCCTGCTCCATCCAGTCCATGACGGCACCGCCGTCGTGAACCTCACCGATCTTGTACGTGATGCCGGTGTAGAACAGGATCCGCTCGGTGGTAGTGGTCTTACCGGCATCGATGTGCGCCATGATGCCGATGTTGCGTACGTTGGCGAGCGCGTCTGCGGCGGCCACTTCAATCCCTACTTATCGTCGTCTCGACACAACTGGTGGCGGTCCCGGCGCCCGCTGGCACCGGGACCAGGGTGTTACCAGCGGTAGTGCGCGAAGGCCTTGTTCGACTCGGCCATCTTGTGCGTGTCCTCGCGCCGCTTGACCGCAGCGCCGAGGCCGTTGCTCGCGTCCAGCAGCTCGTTCATCAGCCGCTCGACCATGGTCTTCTCACGCCGGGCGCGGGCGTAGGTGACCAGCCAGCGCAGGCCGAGCGTGGTGGCCCGAGCCGGCCGGACCTCGACCGGAACCTGGTAGGTCGCGCCACCGACACGGCGGCTGCGGACCTCAAGGGTCGGCTTGACGTTGTCCATGGCGCGCTTGAGGGTGACGACCGGGTCGGTGCCGGACTTCTCCCGGCAGCCCTCCAGGGCGGCGTAGACGACGCGCTCGGCGAGCTGACGCTTGCCGCGCAGCAGGATCTTGTTCACCAGCTGCGTGACCAGCGGCGAGTTGTACACCGGGTCAGCGACCAGCGGCCGCCGCGGAGCAGGTCCCTTACGCGGCATCTCAGCTCTTCTCCTTCTTCGCGCCGTAGCGGCTGCGCGCCTGCTTGCGGTTACGGACACCCTGGGTGTCGAGCGAACCGCGGACGATCTTGTAACGCACACCGGGGAGGTCCTTCACCCGGCCACCACGCACGAGCACGATCGAGTGCTCCTGCAGGTTGTGCCCGACACCGGGGATGTAGGCGGTCACCTCGACCTGGCTGCTGAGCTTGACACGAGCGACCTTGCGCAGCGCCGAGTTCGGCTTCTTCGGGGTGGTGGTGTACACCCGGGTGCACACGCCCCGCCGCTGCGGGGAGCCCTTGAGCGCCGGGGTCTTGGTCTTGGTCGTCTTCGCCTGACGGCCCTTTCGGACCAACTGCTGAATGGTGGGCACCGGGTTTCTCCGCTCCCTTCGGCCGCTGTCGCGGCCGCGCCGTCTGCCGTAGCCGACCTCGTGGTCGGCTCTCCTACATTCCGGCCAGGGCCACCTCGCGGAGGTCCCGGCACCCGCGGTCGGGCGTGTCGCCCAACTCACGGTCCCCGTCCGACGCTCACGCGCAGGCCCGGGGGTTTATCACCGGCACACGGATCGCCGCAGGCCGGATCTTCTGGCTCAGTCGTGTTGCCGTCCGGCTACCGGATCAACCGGCTCCAGCGCACGCACGAGTCGCCCGGGCGGGCCCGGGCACAAGGGGAAAGAGTACCTACCACAGCCGCGCAGGTCAAAACGGAAGACCTGCCGAACGTCGCACCACCTGTCGGCTGGCCTCTGTCACACCGCCCGACCGTGATCGGTACCTAGGGGGACAAGTGTACCGGCTCCGCCGGAAACCGGCCCACGAGCCCTCAGGCTGGGCAGTGCGTGGGGTGAAGCAGAGCAGAGAGGATGCGGGCTGTGCGGCCCGACACCCAGACCGCTGACCCGCCTAGGTCACCGCCAACAGCAACGCCAGCCCCACACCCACCAGGCACAACAGCAGCCCGGTGCCGCCGCAGCTGACGCCCGCGATGGCCAGCCCACGGCCGGTGAAGCGGACCCCCGGCGGAGGCGCCGGGCGCCGGATCTGCCGCAGGCCAAGCAGTCCGGTCACGACGGCACCGGCGCCGGTGAGGCCGCCCAGCGCGGCGAAGGCACCCGCCGCCCAGGCTCCGTTCGCCCCTCCCCCGACGGCACCGACACAGATCACCAGGATCGAGACGAGGATCGAGGTGATCCCGGCGATCAGCGAGCCGACGGCCAGGCCCGAGGTGACCGGCGGCACGTCGAGGTGCACCACCGCGAACGGGGTGCCGGGCACCGGCTCGATCCGCTTCGGCGGCCGGGGACGGTCCCCCGGCCGAGGCGGCGGCGGCCCCCAGCCCGAGCCGCCACCCGGCCAACCCGGAGCCGGCGGCCCCGGCACGGGCCCGTGCGCCGGCGGTCCCGGAGCCGGTGAGCCGAAGCCCACCGGAGCAGGCGGTCGCGGCCCCGGCGGTGGCCCGTACGCCGGTGGCCCCGGCGGTGGCCCGAACGTAGGTGAACCCGGCGGTGGTCCGAACGTGGGCGGATTCGGTGGCTGTCCGAAGGACGGGCCGGAGGCTGGCGACGGCTGGTCCGACGACGCGTCGGGGCGGGCCCATCCCGCCGAATCGGCATCGGGGCGCCCGGAAGTGGGCTGAGCGGCTTCGCCGCCCTCGGGGCGCGCCGGTTCCGTCACGGGATCCTCCTTGTCGGGCAGCGTCCCCGCACCGCGCGACGGACACCGGTCAGGCTACCGTCGCCAGTCAGCCCCTCGGTGCCGGGCGCGAGGACCCATCGGGCCGCGCCAGGTCAGTCGATCTCGGGCGCGAAGTCGTGCCCGTACGGTGCCTCGGCGAGCCGGACCACCCCGATCACCAACGCCACCACCAGGCTGACCGCGACCAGCACCAGCCCCGTCCAGGCCAACTGCTCGCCACGACGCAGCCAGGCCGCCCCGGTCAGGAAGCCCGCCGAGGCGTACGCCTCCCGACGTGCCTGCCGGGCCAGGACCAGGGCCACCGTGGCCGGAACCACACCACCGATCAGCAGCCCGGTGAGAGCCGCCATCAGGCCGAGGGCGAAGACGGCCCGGGACTTGGTCGCCCGGACCGGATCCGGGTCGAGCGGATGGCGCGGTGCCGACTCGGTCGGCACCGATCCGGGTGCGATCGTCATGACCACATGATGCCCCCGTCGACGGATGTCCGCGTCGTACCCACGGCAGGACGGTGGCTGCGTCGAGGGCCGGCCCGGAGCACGAGGAGGCCCCGGCGTGTACACGCCGGGGCCTCCCACGTCACTGCGCGATCTAGCGGTACGACCCGAAGTCGAAGTCGTCCAGCGGGACCGCCTGGCCACTGGCCGGCCCGAAGCCGTAGTCGGTCTCCGGGTAGCCGGTCATCGAGTAGACCTTGGCCTTCGCCTCCTCGGTCGGCTCGACCCGGACGTTGCGGTACTTGCTGATGCCGGTACCGGCCGGGATGAGCTTACCGATGATCACGTTCTCCTTGAGACCGATCAGCGAGTCACTGCGAGCGTGGATCGCCGCGTCGGTCAGCACCCGGGTGGTCTCCTGGAAGGAGGCCGCCGAGAGCCAGGAGTCGGTGGCCAGCGAGGCCTTGGTGATACCCATCAACACCGGGCGACCTGCGGCGGGCTCGCCGCCCTCGCCGACGAGCCGTCGGTTCTCCGACTCGAACAGCGCCCGGTCGACCAGCACGCCCGGCAGGAACTCGGTCGAGCCGGAGTCGATGACCGTCACCCGCTTGAGCATCTGGCGGATGATGATCTCGATGTGCTTGTCGTGGATGAGCACACCCTGCGAGCGGTAGACCTCCTGGACCTCCTGGGTCAGGTGGACCTGGACCGCCCGGGGGCCGAGGATGCGCAGCAGCTCGTGCGGGTCGATGGTGCCCTCGGTGAGCTTCTCGCCGACCTCGACGTGGTCGCCGTCGTGGGCCCGCAGCCGAACCCGCTTCGAGATCTTGTCGTAGACGATCTCGTCGCTGCCGTCGTCCGGGATCACCACGATCTTGCGCGACCGCTCGCCGTCCTCGATGCGGATCCGGCCCGGGGTGTCGGCGATGGGCGCCTTACCCTTCGGGATCCGGGCCTCGAAGATTTCCTGGACACGCGGCAGACCCTGGGTGATGTCCTCACCGGCGACACCACCGGTGTGGAAGGTACGCATCGTCAGCTGCGTACCCGGCTCACCGATGGACTGGGCGGCGATGATGCCGACCGCCTCGCCGACGTCGACGATCTTGCCGGTCGGCAGCGAACGGCCGTAGCACGCACCGCAGACGCCCAGCTTCGACTCACAGGTGAGCACACTGCGCACCCGGACGGTCTCGACCCCGGCGGCAACGATCTTGTCGACCAGGATCGAGTTGATGTCCGCGCCCCGCTCGGCGACGACGGTGCCGTCCGGCCCCTTGATGTCGTCGGCCAGGGTACGGGCGTGCACGCTGGTCTCGGCGTGCTCGTGCACCACCAGCCGGCCGTCGAGCTGCTGACCGACCTGCATCGGGATGGCCCGGTCGGTGCCGCAGTCCTCCTCGCGGATGATGACGTCCTGCGAGACGTCCACCAGACGCCGGGTCAGGTAACCCGAGTCGGCGGTACGCAGAGCGGTGTCCGCGAGACCCTTACGCGCACCGTGCGTGGAGATGAAGTACTCCAGCACGGACAGACCCTCCCGGTAGCTGGCCTTGATCGGCCGCGGGATGATCTCGCCCTTCGGGTTGGCCACCAGACCACGGATAGCCGCGATCTGCCGGAGCTGGAGCAGGTTACCGCGAGCACCCGAGTTGATCATCTTCCACAGCGGGTTCTCCTGCGGCAGCGCGGTGTCCATCTCCTTGGCGACCTCGTTGGTCGCCTTGGTCCAGATCTCGATGAGCTCGCCGCGACGCTCCTCGGCGGTCATCAGACCACGCTGGTACTGCTTGTCGATCCGGTCGGCTTCCTTCTCGTACCGCTCCAGGATCTCCCGCTTGCGCGGCGGAGCGATGACGTCCTCCATGCCGATGGTGACGCCGGACCAGGTGGCCCAGTGGAAACCGGCCTCCTTGAGCCCGTCCAGGGTGGCCGCCAGGGCCACCTTCGGGAACCGCTCGGCGAGATCGTTGACGATCGCGGAGAGCTGACCCTTGCGGATCTCGTAATTGACGTACCGGTAGCCCTGCGGCAGGGTCTCGTTGAACAGCACCCGGCCAAGGGTGGTCTCCACCGTCACCGGCTCGCCCGGAACCCAGCCCTCCGGCGGGGTCCAGGGCTGCGCGCCAGCGCCGTTGTCGACCTCGACGACGTCCCGCAGACGGATCTTGACCGGTGCCTGCAGGTGCAGTTCACCGTTGTCGTACGCCATCCGCGCCTCGGCGTCCGAGCTGAACGCCCGGCCTTCCCCGCGCTCACCGGTGGTGAGGTGGGTCAGGTGGTAGAGACCGATGACCATGTCCTGGGTGGGCATGGTGACCGGCTTGCCGTCGGCCGGCTTGAGGATGTTGTTCGACGACAGCATCAGGATCCGCGCCTCGGCCTGGGCCTCGGCGGACAGCGGCACGTGCACCGCCATCTGGTCACCGTCGAAGTCGGCGTTGAACGCGGTGCAGACCAGCGGGTGGATCTGGATGGCCTTGCCCTCGACCAGCTGCGGCTCGAAGGCCTGGATGCCGAGTCGGTGCAGGGTGGGCGCCCGGTTGAGCAGCACTGGGTGCTCGCCGATGACCTCTTCCAGCACGTCCCACACGACCGGCCGCTGCCGCTCGACCATCCGCTTGGCGGACTTGATGTTCTGCGCGTGGTTGAGGTCGACCAGCCGCTTCATCACGAACGGCTTGAACAGCTCCAGCGCCATCTGCTTGGGCAGGCCGCACTGGTGCAGCTTGAGCTTCGGGCCGACCACGATGACCGAACGGCCGGAGTAGTCGACGCGCTTGCCGAGCAGGTTCTGACGGAACCGACCCTGCTTGCCCTTGAGCATGTCGGACAGCGACTTGAGCGGGCGGTTACCCGGACCGGTGACCGGCCGGCCCCGGCGGCCGTTGTCGAACAGCGCGTCGACGGCCTCCTGGAGCATCCGCTTCTCGTTGTTGACGATGATCTCGGGCGCGCCGAGGTCGATCAGCCGCTTGAGCCGGTTGTTCCGGTTGATCACCCGGCGGTAGAGGTCGTTCAGGTCGCTGGTGGCGAACCGACCACCGTCGAGCTGCACCATCGGGCGCAGGTCCGGCGGGATGACCGGCACGCAGTCCAGCACCATGCCGAGCGGCGAGTTGCGGGTGTTCTGGAACGCGGCGACCACCTTGAGCCGCTTGAGCGCCCGGATCTTCCGCTGCCCCTTGCCGGTGCGGATGGTCTCGCGCAGGCTCTCGGCCTCGGCGTCGAGGTCCATGTTCTGCACCAGGGCCTTGATCGCCTCGGCACCCATGCCACCGGTGAAGTACTCGCCGAACCGGTCGCGCAGCTCGCGGTAGAGCAGCTCGTCGGTGACCAGCTGCTTCGGCTCCAGCTTGCGGAAGGTGTCCAGCACCTCGTCCAGGCGGTCGATCTCGCGCTGGGCCCGGTCGCGGATCTGGCGCATCTCGCGCTCTCCGCCTTCCTTGACCTTGCGCCGGACGTCCGCCTTCGCGCCCTCGGCCTCCAGCTCGGCCAGGTCGGCCTCCAGCTTGGCGGCCCGCTTCTCGATCTCCGAGTCGCGGCTGTTCTCCGACTGCCGCTTCTCGGCCAGGATCTCGTTCTCGATGGTCGAGAGGTCACGGTGACGCGCTTCGGCGTCAACGCTCGTCACGACGTACGAGGCGAAGTAAATGATCTTTTCAAGGTCCTTCGGAGCGAGGTCCAGCAGGTAGCCCAGCCGGCTCGGCACGCCCTTGAAGTACCAGATGTGGGTCACCGGCGCAGCCAGCTCGATGTGGCCCATCCGCTCCCGGCGGACCTTCGAGCGGGTCACCTCGACGCCGCAGCGCTCACAGATGATGCCCTTGAACCGGACCCGCTTGTACTTACCGCAGTAGCACTCCCAGTCCCGCTGCGGACCGAAGATCTTCTCGCAGAAGAGCCCGTCCTTTTCCGGCTTGAGGGTGCGGTAGTTGATCGTCTCGGGCTTCTTGACCTCGCCGTGCGACCACTGACGAATGTCGTCCGCGGTCGCCAGCCCAATTCGCAACTCGTCGAAAAAGTTGACGTCGAGCACGTTCAAATCCCTCACACGTCGCTTGGTGCGTCAGCAGCTCACCGGGTTTTGGTTTCGGGGCGGAGCGATCCACGAGGGGATCAATCCTGACCGCCCGGAGTGGGTCGCCCCGCCCCGAAACCCCAACGTCACACTTCCTCGACCGAGCTCGGCTCCCGCCGGGACAGGTCGATACCCAGTTCCTCCGCGGCCCGGAACACCTCGTCGTCGGTCTCGCGCATCTCCAGGGCCACGCCGTCGCTGGAGAGCACCTCAACGTTGAGGCACAGCGACTGCAGCTCCTTGAGCAGCACCTTGAACGACTCCGGGATGCCCGGCTCTGGGATGTTCTCGCCCTTGACGATGGCCTCGTAGACCTTCACCCGGCCGAGAACGTCGTCGGACTTGATCGTCAGCAGCTCCTGCAGGGCGTACGCGGCACCGTATGCCTGCATCGCCCAGCACTCCATCTCACCGAAGCGCTGGCCACCGAACTGCGCCTTACCACCCAGTGGCTGCTGCGTGATCATCGAGTAAGGGCCGGTCGAACGAGCGTGGATCTTGTCGTCGACCAGGTGGTTGAGCTTCAGGATGTAGATGTAACCGACCGCGATCGGGTCAGGCAGCGGCTCGCCGGAGCGACCGTCGAACAGCTGCGCCTTACCCGAGGAGCCGATCAGCTGCCGCCCGTCCCGGTTGGGCAGGGTCGACTCGAGCAGACCGGAGATCTCCTCCTCGCGGGCACCGTCGAAGACCGGCGTGGCCACGTTGGTGTCCGGCTCGGAGGAGTCCGCGCCGATGCTCTTGAGCTGGCGCTTCCACTCGGCGTCGTCGCCCTCGACCCGCCAACCCGTCTTGGCCACCCAGCCAAGGTGCGTCTCCAGCACCTGGCCGATGTTCATCCGGCTCGGCACACCCAGCGGGTTGAGCACGATGTCGACCGGGGTGCCGTCCTCCAGGAACGGCATGTCCTCGACCGGCAGGATCTTGGAGATGACGCCCTTGTTGCCGTGTCGACCGGCGAGCTTGTCACCGTCCTGGATCTTCCGCTTCTGCGCGACGTAGACCCGGACCAGCTCGTTGACGCCCGGCGGCAGTTCGTCGCCGTCCTCCCGGGAGAAGGTACGCACGCCGATGACCGTGCCGGTCTCACCGTGCGGCACCTTCAGGGAGGTGTCCCGGACCTCACGCGCCTTCTCACCGAAGATCGCCCGCAGCAGTCGCTCCTCCGGGGTCAGCTCGGTCTCACCCTTGGGCGTGACCTTGCCGACCAGGATGTCGCCGGGGACGACCTCGGCGCCGATCCGGATGATGCCGCGCTCGTCGAGGTCGGCGAGCATCTCCTCGCTGACGTTCGGGATGTCGCGGGTGATCTCCTCCGGGCCGAGCTTGGTGTCCCGAGCGTCGACCTCGTGCTCCTCGATGTGGATCGAGGTGAGCACGTCCTGCTGCACGAGGCGCTGCGACAGGATGATCGCGTCCTCGTAGTTGTGCCCCTCCCAGGTCATGAACGCGACGAGCAGGTTGCGCCCGAGCGCCATCTCACCCTCGTCGGTGCACGGACCGTCGGCGATGACCTGGCCGGCTTCGACCCGGTCACCCTCGAAGACCACCGGCTTCTGGTTGACGCAGGAGCCGGCGTTGGAGCGACGGAACTTGTGCAGCAGGTACGTCCGGCGGTGGCCGTCGTCCTGGTGGACCGTGATGTAGTCGGCGCAGAGGTCCTCGACCACGCCGCCGACCTCGGCCACGACCACGTCACCGGCGTCGACCGCGGCACGGTACTCCATGCCGGTGCCGACCAGCGGAGACTCGGCCTTGACCAGCGGCACCGCCTGACGCTGCATGTTCGCGCCCATCAGGGCCCGGTTCGCGTCGTCGTGCTCCAGGAACGGGATCATCGCGGTGGCGACCGAGGTCATCTGCCGCGGCGACACGTCCATGTAGTCCACGGCGGCCGGCGGGACGTCCTCGGTCTCGCCGCCCTTACGACGGACCAGGACACGATCCTCGGCGAACGAGCCGTCGGCCCGCAGCGGGGCGTTGGCCTGCGCCTTGACGAACCGGTCCTCCTCGTCCGCGGTCAGGTAGTCGATCTGGTCGGTGACCCGACCGTCGATGACCTTCCGGTACGGCGTCTCGATGAAGCCGAACGGGTTGACCCGGGCGAAGGTGGACAGCGCGCCGATCAGACCGATGTTCGGGCCTTCCGGCGTCTCGATCGGGCACATCCGGCCGTAGTGGGACGGGTGCACGTCGCGGACCTCGAAGCCGGCCCGCTCCCGGGACAGACCACCGGGGCCGAGCGCGCTCAGCCGCCGCCGGTGGGTCAGGCCCGCCAGCGGGTTGGTCTGGTCCATGAACTGGGACAGCTGCGAGGTGCCGAAGAACTCCCGGATCGCGGCGACGACCGGACGGATGTTGATCAGGGTCTGCGGCGTGATCGCCTCGACGTCCTGGGTGGTCATCCGCTCGCGGACGACCCGCTCCATCCGGGACAGGCCGACCCGAACCTGGTTCTGGATCAGCTCACCCACGGTACGCAGCCGCCGGTTGCCGAAGTGGTCGATGTCGTCGGCCTCGTAGCCCTCCTCACCGGCGTGCAGCCGGCAGAGGTACTCCACGGTGGCGACGATGTCGTCCTCGGTCAGCGTGCCGGTGGTGATCGGCACGTCCAGTTCGAGCTTCTTGTTGAACTTGTAACGACCGACCTTGGCTACGTCGTACCGCTTCGGGTTGAAGAAGAGGTTGTCGAGCAGGGTCTGGGCGTTCTCACGGGTCGGCGGCTCGCCAGGGCGGAGCTTGCGGTAGATGTCGAGTAGCGCCTCGTCCTGACCGGCGATGTGGTCCTTCTCGAGCGTGGTCATCATCAGCTCGGACCAGCCGAACTTCTCACGGATCTGCTCGGCCGACCATCCGATGGCCTTGAGCAGAACCGTGACGGCCTGCCGGCGTTTGCGGTCGATGCGTACGCCGACCGTGTCGCGCTTGTCGATGTCGAACTCCAGCCAGGCACCCCGACTCGGGATGACCTTGACGCTGGAGAGGTCGCGGTCGGAGGTCTTGTCCGGCTGCTTGTCGAAGTACACGCCCGGCGAGCGGACGAGCTGGCTGACCACGACGCGCTCGGTGCCGTTGATGATGAAGGTGCCCTTCGGCGTCATCATCGGGAAGTCACCCATGAACACCGTCTGGCTCTTGATCTCGCCGGTGGTGTTGTTGGTGAACTCCGCGGTCACGAACAGTGGCGCGCAGTAGGTGAGGTCCTTCTCCTTGCACTCCTCGATCGAGGCCTTGACCTCGTCGAAGCGCGGCGCCGAGAAGGACAGCGACATAGTGCCGGAGAAGTCCTCAATGGGACTGATCTCGTCGAGGATCTCCGCGAGACCCGAGCGTGCGTGCGGGTCGTCCGCCGACCGGCCCTGCCAAGCCTCGTTGCCGACGAGCCAGTCGAAGGACTCGTTCTGAATGGCGAGGAGGTTGGGGACCTCGAGGTGTTCGGTGATCCGACCGAAGGAAACTCGGCGGGGAGCGAAAGCGCTCGACGTACGACTGGTCTTCGCAGGGCGGGAAGCTGCCAAGATGCGTCCTTCCGAGGACCGGTGCTGCAGAACGGCTGGTACGCGTGCACTCCAATGACCCCACCAGAAAATATCCACAAACGGACATTTCCGAGCAGGGGTCAAGTCGGAAGGCAGCGCAAACTAGCAGTGTAGCCGAGAGGCTAACCGCTGTCCAGCTCACCCCGCAGGTTGTCGCGGAACGTGCCTCGGGACCCCTCTAACGGGTCAACCGGGCCGCTCGGAACGCAACGTCCCTGCCGGGCCGCTCAGGTATGCGTGGCGAGTGGTGCTGCCGCTGCATTACCCACGCGGTGGCCGTCGCAAGCGCGGAAGGTCTTGCTGATGCCAGCGTGCCTGGCAGTCCAGGGCCGCGTCAAGGGTCCTTGTCGGCATCGGACTCTCTTTCCTGCTCACGGGCGAGTCCGCCGACCTGGCCGCCGCGCCGCCGAGCGGACCCGACGCCCTGCTCATGCCGGTTGCGCGAGTCGACGAACACGGCGGGCGGCGATCCCTGTCGGATCGCCGCCCGCCGCGATGCGGTCTGCCCCGGTTCGAGCAATCGAAGCCGGAACGGCCAGGTGCGCTCAGGTCACTTGAGGGTGACCTTGGCGCCCTCACCCTCCAGCTTGGCCTTGGCCTTGTCCGCGGTCTCCTTGTTGACCTTCTCCAGGACCGGCTTCGGCGCGGACTCGACCAGGTCCTTGGCCTCCTTGAGGCCCAGGCCGGTCAGCTCACGCACGACCTTGATGACCTGGATCTTCTTGCCACCGTCGGCGTCGAGGATGACGTCGAACTCGTCCTTCTCCGGCTCGGCCTCGGCGGCGCCGCCGCCACCGGCCGGGCCCGCCACCATCATCGCGGCCGGAGCGGCGGCGGTGACCTCGAAGGTCTCCTCGAACTGCTTCACGAACTCGGAGAGCTCGATCAGCGTCATCTCCTTGAACGCGTCGAGCAGCTCGTCAGTGCTGAGCTTCGCCATGTCTGGCGTCCTTTCTCATGGTTCAAACTAAGAACGTGGTGCGCCGGCGCGGTCTCAGGCCGCCTCGGCGCCTTCCTTCTCGCGCTTGTCCTGCAGCGCCGCCGCCAGGCGGGCGGTCTTCGACAGCGGGGCCTGGAACAGGGCCGCGGCCTTGCTCAGGTTGCCCTTCATCGCGCCGGCCAGCTTGGCCAGCAGCACCTCGCGGGACTCCAGGTCGGCGAGCTTCGTGACCTCGGCCGCGGAAATGGCCTTGCCCTCGAAGACACCGCCCTTGATGACGAGCTTCGGGTTGGCCTTCGCGAAGTCGCGAAGGCCCTTCGCCGCCTCGACGACGTCGCCCGAAACGAAAGTCAGCGCGGTAGGACCGGTGAACAGCTCGTCGAGGCCGGAGATGCCCGCGTCCGCCGCGGCACGCTTGGCCAGCGTGTTCTTGGCGACCGTGTAGCTGGTCTCCTTGCCGAGCGAGCGCCGCAGCTGGGTGAGCTGGGAAACCGTCAGACCGCGGTACTCGGTCAGCACCGTGGCACCGGCGTTCCGGAAGCTCTCGGTCAGCTCTGCGACGGCCGTGGCCTTGTCGGCCCGGATCGGCTTGTCCGCCATGTCCCTCCTCTCTCGTTGCTCGAGGCCGGTCACCGTCGTCGGCGAACGCCTGTGACGGGGCGGAGGTATCGCGGCAACAGAAAAGCCCCGGCGCAGGGCGCACGGGGCGAGGACGGCGGAATCAGGTGGTCGGCGGACCACAGGATGCAACCGGTATCGCTTACCGCCCTGCGCGGGTCGCCCGTCTTCGCGGGACCTTCGACCGTGCCCGGGGCACGGTGACCAGCGGTCTCTGGGTGGAACTTCGCCCATCAGGCTACGCGACACCTACGGTGACCGCCAAATCGCCCCCGCCACACCCGTGGTCACCGACCCGGCCGAGGCACCCTAGGCACGCCGGGCGCGGACGCGAACGTAGCCGGACAGCACCACCGCCGCCCAGGCCAACGCCCACCCGCTCAGCAGCAGCGCGGTCGAGCCGGGCAGCGGTCCCACCAGCGCCCGGGCGGTGGGGAGCAGCGGTGGCGCCAACCACGGCACGGCCGACTTCGCGACGCCGAACACCAGCGCGCCGACCACACCGCAGGTGAGCACCGCCACACCGTACCCGGCACTGCGGGTGATCACCCGGCTGGCCAGCGCACCCAGCGCCACCGCGCCCGGCAGGGCGAGCAGGTGTGCCCAGAGGCCGAGCGCCACGCCTGCGGGAATCGACCGCTCACCGGGCAGGCTGGGACCGGTCACCCCGCCCACCAGCCACGGGAAGACCAGGGCGACCATCACCAGACCGAGGCCGGCCACCGCCGCGGCGACCAGGCCGGCCGCGTACTCCCGTGCCGGGCCGACGGTGACCACGGCCAGCCGACGCTGCACGTCCGGCTCCACGTCCAACAGCACCTTGGTCTGCCAGGCCAGCACCGGGAAGAGCACCACCGCCGAGACACCGTAGGCCTCCGCCGGCTGGGCCCGGCCACCGCCGTAGAGGATCCCGAGGGTGAGCAGGCCGGCCAGGACCGGTGCCAACGCCCGTCCGGTACGCAGGAAGCCGGCGAGCCGGAACCGGACCAGGGCGCTCACCGGGTCACCTCGGACGGCGGCCCCGCCCCCGGTCGCGTGGCCACGGTTGGTGCGCTCTGTCCGCGTACTCCCAGAACGTGGTGGCCCTCGGCGCGCAGGCGGGCGACGGTGGCCGACACCTGCCCGACCGGGACCGCCAGCTCGACCACCGCGACCGCCGCCTCGCCCGACGGAGGCCGCTCGACCACCGTCGCCTCGGCCACCAGCCACTCCCGCGCGCCGGGCAGTCGGACGGTCTCCCCACGGTGGTCGCTGACCAGCACCGAGCCACCCTCGGCCAGCACCTCGTCGACCACCTGCGGGACCAGTTCGCGCGCTGCGGCGTCCAGACCCTCCCAAGGCTCGTCGAGCACGAGCAGGCCGGGCGGACGCAGCATGGCCTGGGCCAGGCCGACCTTCTGGGCGGTGCCCTTCGAGAGCTGGGACAGCCGGACGGTGCGGAACGGCCCGAGACCCAGCCGGTCGACCCACCGGCGCACCGTACGCTCCGTCTCGCCGGAGGAGAGGCCGGCGATCCGGGCCATCGCGGTGAGGTAGCCGTCGACGGAGAACGGCTGGTCGGCCGGGAAGCGCTCCGGCACCCAGCCCACCACCGACGGCCGGTCGAGCACCCGGCCGCGCGACGGTCGGAGCACCCCGGCGGCGAGTTGGAGCAGGGTCGACTTGCCGGCCCCGTTGCGGCCGAGCACCACCGCCGCTTCGCCCGGCGCGAGGCTCACCGTCACCTCTCGCAGCACCCACGGACCGCGCCGGTGATACCGCAACCCGACGTCGTCCAGCCACATGCCGCGAGCCTGCCACACCGGACAGACGAACGCGGCCCCGCCACGAGTGGCGGGGCCGCGTCGGAGTGTCGTGCTCAGCTGTCGGCCGAGCTCTCCTGAAGGTTCTTCACCATGTTCGGGTCGACCGGCACGCCGGGGCCCATCGTGGTGGTGAGGGTGACCTTCTTGAGGTACTTGCCCTTCGCTGCCGACGGCTTGGCGCGCAGCACCTCGTCGAGAACGGCCGCGTAGTTGTCGACCAGCTGAGCCTCGGAGAACGAGGCCTTACCGATGATCAGGTGCAGGTTCGAGTGCTTGTCCACCCGGAAGGTGATCTTCCCGCCCTTGATGTCGTTGACGGCCTTGGCGACGTCCATGGTCACCGTGCCGGTCTTCGGGTTCGGCATCAGACCGCGCGGGCCCAGGATCCGCGCGATCCGGCCGATCTTGGCCATCTGGTCGGGCGTGGCGATCGCCGCGTCGAAGTCCAGCCAGCCACCCTGGATCCGGGCGACCAGCTCGTCGGTGCCCACCTCGTCGGCACCGGCGGCGACGGCCTCCTCAGCCTTCGCACCGGCGGCGAAGACGATCACGCGGGCGGTCTTACCGGTGCCGTGCGGCAGGTTGACCGTGCCGCGGACCATCTGGTCCGCCTTGCGGGGGTCGACGCCGAGGCGCATCGCGACCTCGACCGTGGCGTCGAACTTGACGGCGGTGTTCTCCTTGGCCAGCTTGACGGCCTCGGCGGGGCTGTAGAGCTTCGACCGGTCGATGGCTTCGGCGGCCTTGCGGTAGTTCTTGCTGCGCTGCATGTTCTGTCTACTCCTGTGGTCTCTGGCGGGCCGCGGTGCTCGCGCGCCCTCCCACGATCCGTACGGGTCGGCGACCGACGTCAGTCGGTGACGTTCAGGCCCATCGACCGGGCGGTGCCGGCGATGATCTTCTCAGCCTGGTCGAGGTCGTTGGCGTTGAGGTCGGCCATCTTCTTCTCGGCGATCTCGCGCAGCTGCGCGCGGGTCACCGAGCCGACCTTCTGGGTGTGCGGGACGCCCGAGCCCTTCTGCACACCGGCAGCCTTGATCAGCAGCCGGGCGGCGGGCGGGGTCTTCAGCACGAAGGTGAAGGAGCGGTCCTCGTACACGCTGATCTCGGCCGGGACGATGTCGCCCCGCTGCGACTCGGTCTGCGCGTTGTACGACTTGCAGAACTCCATGATGTTCACGCCGTGCTGACCGAGCGCGGGACCGACCGGCGGCGCCGGAGTGGCCTGGCCCGCCGGCAGCTGAAGCGTGAACGTCTTGACGAGCTTCTTCTTCGGAGGCATGTCTCTTCCTGGGGCTTGGAACTGGGAAAGGTTCACACGACACCGCCGTCGAGGCGCGCACGGTCAGCGCGCATGCGACGGCGGCGACGTTCTAGGGTAGCGCAGGCCCGGATCCCCGCAGCCACGGAGGTTGCCCAGCCGGGTGAACCGAACGAACGGCGACCGGCGACGGTGGCCCGCCGCCGGTCGCCGACGAATCAGATCTTGGCGACCTGGTTGAAGTTCAGCTCCACCGGCGTCTCCCGGCCGAAGATCGACACCAGCACCTTGAGCTTCTGCTGGTCGGCGTTGATCTCGCTGATCGTGGCCGGCAGAGAGGCGAAGGCGCCGTCGGTGACGGTGACGGAGTCGCCGACCTCGAAGTCGAGGACCTTGACCTCCGGCTTCGCCTTCTTCTGCTGCTCGGTCTCGACAGCCGGTGCCAGCCACTTGAGCACCTCGTCGAGGCTCAGCGGCGCCGGGCGGTCGGCCCGGTCCGTCGCGCCGACGAAGCCGGTGACCCCGGGAGTGTTCCGCACGCAGGAGTAGGACTCCGCGGTCAACTCCATCCGGACGAGGATGTAGCCCGGGAAGACCTTCGCCTGCACCTGGGAACGCTTGCCGTTCTTGACCTCGACCTCTTCCCGGGTCGGCACCTCGACCTGGTAGATGTAGTCCTCCATGTCGAGGGACGTGATCCGGGTTTCGAGGTTGGTCTTGACCTTGTTCTCGTAACCGGCGTACGAGTGCACCACGTACCAGTCGCCCGGCGCGTAGCGCAGCTTCTGCCGCAGCTCCGCAACCGGGTCGAAGCCCTCTTCGGGAGCCGGCTCGGTCATCGCGAACTCCGGCTCGCTGGCGGCCTCGACCGACTCGTCACCAGCCGCCGTCGCCACCGTGGACTGCTCGTCCGGGGTTTCGGCGGTCTCGTCGTACTCAGGCACGCTTGCTCACTTCCGTCACTATCGGCACGTATCAGCCGGTCAGCTGGGGTTGCCGAAGACCCACAACACGCCCTTGGCGAAGGCGAAGTCCAGGACGGCCACGATGGTCAGCATCACCGAGACGAACGCGATCACCACCGCCGTGTAGGTCAGCAGCTCCTTGCGGGTCGGCCAGATGACCTTACGCAGTTCGGCCACGACCTCGCGGACGAAACGCGCGATGCGGCCGAACAGGCCCACCTTGTCTCCGCCGGTACGCGACTTGCGACCTTCGGTGGAATCCGCCCGGGCCGGCGAACCGGCGGCGGCACCTCGCGAACCCGACTCGTCCGCGTCGGTGGCGTCGTCCTCGGCGCTGTCGTTGACGACTTCGTCGTTCAGGCGCTCGTCGTCGGCGTCCTCGCCGCGCCGCTTGTTGTCGGCCACTTCGCCCTCCGTCGCGGGATGTCGGTGTCGCACGCGGTGCGCGTGCGCGGCGTTTGGTCACGCCAGCCGGACCAACCGTCCCGGGACGGGCCGCGGCCGGCGGATCAACCGGAAGGCCCGATGCCTCGGACCTCCCCGCCGATGCCACCACCACGGGCCGGACGCCACCAGAAGGCGGCGCGACCCACGGAACGGTCAGGCCTGAGGCGCAGGGGTGACAGGACTTGAACCTGCAGCCTGCGGTTTTGGAGACCGCTGCTCTGCCAATTGAGCTACACCCCTGTGCGGCAACGCTCACCCCACCCGGTCACACGACCAGGCAGGGGTCACTTGCCCCACGGCGGACCAGTGTACGGGTACCGACCCGACTTTCCCAACCGGTCTACCCCACGTGCCGCCCGACGCCGGTCAGGCCCGCGTCCGCACGGTGGCCCGCGCCTGCGACAGCACCTTCTCACCGAGGCAGGTGGCGGTCACATCCAGCCTGGTCAAGCCCTCTTCGGTGACCTCACGGACCACGGCGCTCACCACGACCTCGGTGCCGGCGTCGTCGTCGGGTACCACCACGGGGCGGGTGAACCGGACGCCGAAGTCGACCACCGCGTCGGGCGAGCCGGCCCAGGCGGTGACCGCCCGGCCGACGAGCGCCATGGTGAACATGCCGTGGGCGATCACCCCGGGCAGCCCCACCTTGGTGGCGAAGCGGTCACTCCAGTGGATCGGGTTGAAGTCGCCCGAGGCTCCGGCGTAGCGGATCAGGTCCGCCCGGGTCACCTGAAACGTCTGGGTGGGCAGTTCCACGTCAGTCCTCCCCGCGTACGACGAGCTTCATCCAGGCGGTGACCACCGGCTCACCGGCGGTCGTGTGGACCTCGGTCCGGGTGGTCACGAACTCGTGGCCACCCCGGCTGGTGACGTCCTCGATGGCGTTGACACAGACCAACTCGTCGCCGGCCACCACCGGTCGGGTGTACGCGAACCGCTGGTCGCCGTGGACCACCCGGCTGTAGTCGATGCCGAGTTCCGGATCCTCGACCATCTGCTGGTTGGCGGCCATGGTGAGCACGATCGCGAAGGTCGGTGGCGCGACCACGTCCGGGTGGCCCAGCGCGCGGGCGGCCTCAGGGTCGTGGTAGGCGGGATCGGTGGCACCGATCGCCGATGCGAACTCACGGATCTTCTCGCGGCCCACCTGATAGGGGGCGGTCGGCGGATAGGCCCGGCCGACGAAAGACTGGTCCAGAGGCATGCCGCGAAACTACACGCATAGCGCGAACGCCGGTCCGAGCGGTCGGCGGCGGCTCAGGCCGCGCCGTCCAGTCGAACCGGCGATCGTGAGACGTACGGAACCGGGCCGATCGGCCCGGGGCAGGTCAGCGCGTCTCGCGGTGCAGGGTGTGCCGCCCGTCCCGGGGGCAGAACTTCTTCAGCTCGATGCGGTCCGGGTCGTTACGACGGTTCTTGCGCGTGATGTAGTTGCGCTCCTTGCACTCCACACACGCCAAAGTGATCTTCGGCCGGACATCGGTCGCCTTCGCCACGGCGGAGTGCCTTCCTCGATAACGGATACAACTACGGCGCTACAGCCTACGCGCCACCAGGGCGGACACGCAAAGCGGGCGCCTGTGGCGCCCGTCCCACCGACCACCGGATCACTCCGGGGCGGACGAGAGTAGCGGTGGCCGGACTTGAACCGGCGACACAGCGATTATGAGCCGCTTGCTCTGCCATCTGAGCTACACCGCCGCGGTGGGCCCAGCCGGACCCTCTGAGCCCCCTTACGGAATCGAACCGTAGACCTTCTCCTTACCATGGAGACGCTCTGCCGACTGAGCTAAGGGGGCCTGCGCGATCACTCGGTGCCCGCGCAGAGGTAAGAGTACACGCCCCTACCCGGCTGGTGAAATCGGATCCCCCTGGACGGCGTACGCCCAGCTCAGGGCACCACACGCAGTCTCGGGAGCTCACTATTGGAGATCGACTCGGGGTCGACCTGAGCGCCGAACCACGCCTCCAGGCGCTCGAACGGCAGCGGGCGGCTGAACAGGAAGCCCTGCCCGACCTCACACCCGATGTCCTGGAGCAGCTCCAGGGTCAGCTCGCTCTCCACTCCCTCGGCCACCACGGTCAGACCGAACTGCTGGGAGAGGGTCACCACGGCGTTGACGATCGCCAGATCCCCCGGGTCGGTGGCCATGCCCTGGACGAAGGAGTGGTCCACCTTCACCTCGTGCACCGGCAACCGGCGCAGGTGCGCCAGCGACGAGCTACCGGTGCCGAAGTCGTCCACCGCGAGCCGCACGCCGAGATCCCGCAGGCGGCGCAGCGTCGGGATCGGACGCTCGGTGCCGTCCAGCACCCCGGCTTCCGGAACCTCCAGGGTCAGCAGCTGCGCCGGGACGCCGTACTCCTCCAGTAGCTCCTGGACCCGCTCCGGGAAGCGCTGGTCGGTGAGGGTACGCGCGGACACGTTGACCGCGACGGCGAGGGACTGGCCACCGTGCGCCCAGTCCCGACTGTGCCGCAGCCCCTCCCGGAGCACGAACTCGGTGAGCCGGCCGAGCTGGCCGGTGTGCTCGGCCACGGCGACGAAGTCCGCCGGGGTGACCGCCCCGTGTGTCGGGTGCTCCCAGCGGGCCAGGCACTCGACCCCGATGAGGCGACGGTCCCGCAGCGTCACCTTGGGTTGGTAGTAGACCTCCAGCTCGCCGTTGTCGAGCGCGCTGCGCAGATCTCCGGCGAGGCCGAGCCGGTGCAGCGACCGCGACTCCAACGCCGGCGTGTACAGCTGGACGCTGCCGGGGACCGCCTTGGCCGCCGTCGCGGCCACGTCCACCCGTTGCAGCAGGGTCGCCGGGGCGTCGCCGTGATCCGGGTGTACGACCACCCCGACCGCGGTGTCGACGTCCAGCGTGAGCGAGTCGAAGACCATCTCGTCGCGGATCTGCTCCCGCAACTGGCCGGCGAGTTCGACCGCCGCCTCGGCACTCTCCAGCCGCAGGGTCACCAGGAACTCGTCACCACCGGCCCGCCCCACCAGCGCGGCCGACGGCACGCAACCTCGCAACCGGTCGGCGACCTCGATCAGGACCTTGTCCCCGGCGGCGTGGCCGAGCGCCTCGTTGACCTGGCGCAGCCGGTCGACGTCGAAGAGGAGCAGCGCGACCACCTCGCCGGGCGCCCGGATCCGGACCGCCTCGGCCAGCGCGCCGAGGATGCGGCGACGGTTGGGCAGCTTCGTGAGCGCGTCGTGGTACGCGTCGTGCCGCAGCCGGTCGACCAGACGGGAGTTCTCCAGCGCGACCGCGGCGTGCGCGGCTACCGTCTCGAAGACGGGGACGTCCGGGCCACGGAAGAAGTTGGTGTCGCCGAGCCGGTTCGCGACCTCCAGGGTGCCGATGACCGCCTTGCCGGAGCGCAGCGGCACCACGATCACGTCCTTGGCCGTGTTCGGCCCCAACGCCTCGCGGGCCTCAGGGTCACCGCCCAACCCCCGGCCCACGGTCACCGTCTCCTGGCGCGTCACGGCGACGTCCCGCAGGGCCCCCGGGGTGAGCGCGGCGTCGAGCAGCCCCGGCTTGCCCTCCTGCGCGCTCAGCAGGACCTCCGGGTGACGCCCCTGGGCCGGTAGCCAGAGCGTGGCGTACTCCGCCTGCATCAAGCTGCGGATACGCACCAGGAGCACGTCGATGAGGGTGCTGTCGGATCCGCTCTCGGTGATCGCCTTGGTCAATTCGTACATCTCGGCCAAGGTCCGGTGCTGCCGGATGAACTGCGTGTACGTGTCGTAGACCAGCGCGAACGCGATCGCCAGACCGGCGAAGAGGAGCACGGCCCAGAGGGTGCTCTCCAGGGCGATGATGATGAGCAGACCGATGAAGAGGTTGAGCGCGACGCCGAGCAGCATCGGTGGGGTGGCGCGCAGGAGTTCCCGCCCGGCCTGCCAGCTCTGCGCGATCGTGAACACAGCGACCATCGCCATCAGGGCGACCAGGGTGTGCGTACCGACGGCGGCGAGCATCACCGCCCACGCGCCCGGGCCGACCCCCTCGGGCTTCGGCAGCAGTGTGTAGACGACGGTGGCCAGCGACGTGGCGCAGGCCGCCAGGGCGACGTTGAACCAGAGCTTGGCGGGCAGGAGCTTGCGGCGCAGCTGCACCACGAGCGTGGCGAAGGTGTAGGCCACCACCACCGACAGCGGCGGCAGGACGTACAGCGCGACGACCAGCGGGATCTCGGTGAAGGTGATGCCGAGCGCCTGCCGGCGGACCACGACGTTGATCGTCGGCATCGCGGCGACGATCATCGCCACGGTCAGCAGCAGGGTGAGTGGCCAGTCGCCCAGTGCCGGGTGCACGGTCAACCCGAGCAGGAGCGAGAAGATCACCGCGCACAGGGCGAGTGGGCCGGTGATCAGCCAGGCGTTCTCAGTACGCCGGGAAGGGGAGCCGACACGGGACGTCATGGCTCCCCTCGCGACGTCGGGTTTCCGGAGGTGTCGAGGCTGCCTGTGCGGGATCGGATGCGCGTCAGCGCACCACGCTGCCAGTTACCGGCATCTGCCATTCGAGGCCGTTCGACCTGAACTCAAGATCAGCGACGACGCCTGCCGCGACCACCAAGCCGGAGACCAGCAATAGGGAGCCGAGCAACCGGCCCAAACGTTGAGCAGACATCTGTGCTCCTGACGGGGTGACGGGAACGCATTGGAGGTCCCCCGATGGTGCCACAGCCGGTCCTTCGCTGGAAAGTTCACGAACCCGATGTCGGCGCGCTCGTCGCTCCGCACCGCCCGACTGCTTGAGTTTGCGCAGGTCAGAGCCATCCGACGGAGGCGGGGAGGCAGCCACAGTCAAAGAAAGCACCAACTGCCTATTCCCCCGCCAAGGCGGCTTTATGGATCTAGTGGACACGGTCGTGGAAACGCGCGGACCGACACTGCGGAATGACTGGCCCCCAGCGCGCCCCACCCGTCACCCTCAGTCATGGCATCACGACGAGCCAACCCGGTCACGGGAAGATTCGCCACCGTCAGCGTAGGCCGCAGACCCCTTTCAGTCACCCCCATGGATGCCTGAATCTCTCCAGTCGGACCGCGCGAGATCAACGAGAGCAGCCCCCGATCACCATCTCCCCTGGTCAGGTGCGGTTCTCACACCCGGTCACGCCAGCCGCCCCTCGACCACAGTCTTAGTCTCGACACCTGTGAAGCCAGCCAGGCCGTCACGCATCGACGTCGTTCGCAGCGAAGACGCGAGCATAACGTCACCCAGTCCGCTCACGCAGGAACCCTGAGCGCTTTCATCTGGGGTAGCGCGACTGGGTCAGGCGTTGGGTGTCACTCGCGGGTGAGTCCCGGTGGCAGCGCGTCTTCGTCGGGTCGGACCCGGTGGGCGTTGGCCAGGGGGTTGCGGTGGAGGGTGTCGATCAGTGGTTCCGGGCCGCCGATGCAGGTCCAGGTGTCGTCCCAGAGTGCGGAGACCAGCCATGATCGATCGACGGGGAAGAACAGGTCGGGTAGCGATCCGTGGCCGTGGCGCATGTGACCGGTCCGCCAGGTGAGGGCCTGCTCGGGTCCGGCCTCGACCAGCACGTAAGACCAGTTCCAGTAGAGCGACACTCTGGGGGCGTGGGGAAAGACGATGTCGTGGGCGCCGGTGTCGAGGTAGGCCAGCCACCAGGGCTGGTCGGAGGTCTGGTTGATCAGGTCCTCGACGAGGGCGTGTTCATAGGCGGTGACGGTGACGTCGTCGGCTTGGTGGGTGGTGGCGTAGGCGTCGTAGATCGGCGGGATGGCGGTGGTGATCGAGATGCCGGCAGTGGTGTGACCGGCGATCCACTCCACGTCGGCGGCGGTGCCTACCCGCCAGCTCCGCCCGTCTTTGCTGACCTGCACACCGCTATTCAAGTCGCTGCGGTAACGGTTGGCGCGGAAATCGGGTGTCCTCGGCGTGGCCGGGGGCGCAGCCGGCCGCCTCCGGGACAGCCGCGAACCGCGATGGCCCCTGACTTGCGTTTTCGCAGGTCAGGGGCCGTTGTTTCACCTGGTGGCGGGTAGAGGATTCGAACCTCTGTAGCTTTCGCGACGGATTTACAGTCCGCTCCCATTGGCCGCTCGGGCAACCCGCCAGGGCGTACCACCGCACCGTGATGCGGCAGCGGAAGCAAGGATAGCGGCTCCAACCGCCGATGGTGCAACCGGGTACCGTCAGGGTGTCGTACCCCTGGGCAACCAGGGACGAAGGACCACAAACCGGCCGGACAGCAGGAGCATGAGTATGGCAGCGAACCCGTCGTTCGACATCGTGAGCAAGGTCGATCGCCAGGAGGTCGACAACGCCCTCCACCAGGCGGAGAGGGAGCTCGGGACGCGGTTCGATTTTCGGGGCACCGGGGCGGGGATCTCCTGGTCGGGCGAGGAGACGATCAGCCTCCAGGCGGAGACCGAGGAGCGGGTCCGCGCCGCGTTGGAGGTGTTCAAGGAGAAGCTGATCAAGCGGAACATCTCGCTGAAGTCGCTGGACGCCGGCGACCCGCGTCCCTCGGGCAAGGTTTTCAAGATCGACGCCAAGGTGATCCAGGGGATCGACCAGGACAAGGCGAAGGCGATCAGCAAGAAGATCCGCGACGAGGGCCCGAAGGGTGTCCAGGCCCAGATCCAGGGCGACCAGCTCCGCGTCACGGGCAAGAAGAAGGACGACCTTCAGGCGGTCATCGCGCTGCTCAAGGCCGAGGATTTCGGCGTCGCCCTTCAGTTCACCAACTACAGGTAAGGCGGTCCCGGCCGGCCTGGTCATCGCGCCGGCCACGCCTTGTCACCTGGGCAGAAGTCGTCACCAGTGGTCGTCGTTGGTCACCGCCATTCGGCCTGCGACGGCCTGGCGACGGCCTGGTCGCGTCTCACTCTGGGCCTTGCGCGTTGGTCGATTGGAGCATGGGCAACTGCTGCCCGTGTTGCTCGCCCGGCAGAAAGATCGCCTCCACGCCTTTCAATCCGTACGCACGTTCGACAGAATCGTTCCAACCGGCCGGGGAGTGGTGATGGCAGACAAGAGCTCTATCGAGTGGACCGAAGCCACATGGAACCCGACAACTGGCTGCGATCGCATCTCGCGCGGCTGCGATCACTGCTACGCGTTGACCTTGGCGAAGCGGCTGAAGGCCATGGGGTCGGCCAAGTATCAGACGGACGGCGACCCCCGTACGTCGGGACCGGGCTTCGGAATCGCAGTACACCCCGGTGAGCTAACGCTGCCTCTTCGATGGCGAGAACCCCGCGTCGTGTTCGTCAACTCGATGAGCGACCTGTTCCACGCGAAGGTTCCCTTCGACTTCGTTGAGCAGGTCTTTGAGGTCATGGCGGCAACCCCGCAGCACACCTACCAGGTACTCACCAAGCGAGCCGCGAGGCTTGCGAAGCTCGCACCCCGACTGACCTGGCCGGCCAACGTCTGGATGGGTGTCTCCGTCGAGGATGATGAACAGACGGAGCGCATCGACCATCTCCGCCGGGTGCCTGCTGCCGTTCGGTTTGTCTCGGCCGAGCCGCTACTCGGCCCGCTGGACGACCTGAACCTTGAGAGCGTTGACTGGCTGATCGCCGGTGGCGAGTCTGGCCCCGGCTGCCGGCCGATGGATCCCGCTTGGGTGCGATCGCTGCGCGACCAGTGCGTCGCAAGCGGTACGGCTTTCTTCTTCAAACAGTGGGGCGGCAGAACGCCAAAGGCCGGCGGTCGGGAGTTGGACGGTCGGACATGGGACGAGATGCCAACAGCGCGGGAACTCACGTCGATCGGCTAGTGCCTCGTCATGCAGCCTTGAACGGGTAATCCGGGTGGCGGATCTTGGATCCGGTGGCGAATGCGGTTTTCGGTCTGGCGCGTTGGTTGCGCCAGCGGATGTAGTCGCCGATCGCGGTGTCCTGCTCGGCGTGGCTGCGGTGGTCGGTGCCGTTGAGGGCGACGTAGCGCACGGCGGCGAACTCGGCCTCGATCCAGTTCAGCCACGACGCATACGTGGGCAGGAAGACCAGGTCCACTTGGTTGTCGGCGCACCAGGTGCGGACCTCGGGGTGCTTGTGCGGGGAGAAGTTGTCCACGATGAGGTAGAGACGCTGGTCGGGCCAGCGGCGGCGCAGGGTCTTGAGGAAGGCCAGGAACTCGCGCCAGCGTTTGCGGTCGCGGATGCGGTAGTGCAGCCGTCCGGTGGTCAGTCCAGGGCGGCGATCATGTGCCGTACGCCCTGGTCACGGGTGTAGGTGGCCCGCAGCCGCACCGGGTGTGCCACGGGCCGCCAGGCGCGGCCGGGGCGGGGTTGCAGATTGAGCGGCCCGAACTCGTCGACGCACAGCACCCGCCCATCAGGTGGTGGGTGGTCGTAGAGGTCCAGGATGCGGCGCATCTTGGTGGTGAAGTCGGGGTCGGTGCTGGCCTTCCACGTCTTGGTGGCCTGCCACGAGATCCCGCGTTCGTGCAGGATCCGTCGGATGGTCTCGCTGCTGATCGCCGTGGCGTAGCCAGCGGCGATGAGGTAGTCGCGCAGTTTGGCCAGGGACCAGCAGGAGAACGGCTGGCCGAGGAAGCGGGGGTCGCACCGGGCGATGACGCAGATCCAGTCTCTGGTCTGCTCATCGATCCGTCTCGGTGCGCCCCCGCTCCATTTTGGGTTCAAGGCGTCGAACCCCCGTTCGTTGAACGCGTGGATCACGTCACGGACGTAGTCCTCGCTGGCCTTGAGCAGGTGAGCGATGTCCGGCGCGGGCTGCCCCTGCGCGGACATCAGCACCACGATCGCCCGGCGCAGCTTCACCGGGTCCTTCGCGGTCCGGGTGATCCGCTGCAACCGCTGCCCCTCGGCCATCGACACCTGCCGGACAAACACCTCCGGCCGTCTACCCACCGGCCATCACCTCCCACCACGAGTGCTGGGAGACAGCCTGCCCGATAGACCCTCAAAACCGACGCATTACACGATCAACGTTCAAAGACGAGGCACTAGAAGCCAGCCCGGAGAGGAGGGACTACACCCCCTACGGGCGCCGCAGCTGCTCCTTCCAGAAGTCGCCCTTACCAGTGTTGGCCACAGACGTTCCGCTCAGTTGTTTCACGGCGGCCCGGACGTGAGGGGTGCTTGCCTGGCCTAGAGTCGCGCCATAGACCTCCGGCACATAATCGGCAGGGCAGTACGGGCCCAATTCGTCCAGCAGCCGTTCGAGGTTCCCCGCAATAATCCTCGTCCACTCGGTGCCGTGTCGACTGCTGTAGCTCTCGGGAGTCGGCAACTCATCGTCGCCGAACAGCGAGCCCTGCCCGTGCTTTTCCCCCTTGCGGAGCAGGTCCGTCTGCCACGCCACCGACCACTCCACGCCCGCCTTACCCAGCGAGTCCGCGAAGTGCCAGGCTCCCTCGTTGCTGGCCGTGAACAGCGCCAGCACGTACTTCGGCAGCAGATCGGGCCTGGGCCGCACCGGCATCTTGACCGCTCGGTATCTCGTTCCGGCCGTCAAGAGCTTCTCGTACTTGTCACAGACTTCTAAGGCAATCTCGGTAGCTCGCTGCTCATCGCCTTCGTCCCGAACGCCGGCAAAGTGTTCTTGCCACCAGTCGCCGCCGAGAAAGCGGTCTAGCCGGCCGGCGGTCTTTTGATCTGCCGGCGACAGCTCCCCGCGCCTGGAACGAGCCGCATGTACGGCACGGCCCATTCGAGCGACGCTTAAGACGCTGAAGTGGAGCAGGACCTCAGTAGGCGGCCACGACGGGCGACCGAGCAGGGCGGCCTTGAGGAGGTCAAAGTCCAACGCAGGACCGAACGGGTCGAGAAAGGCGAACAGCGACGCGCCCTGGGCCCGTCTTAGGACTTCGGGAAGGTGCTCGTCAACCGAGCCGGACCGGACGACCCGCTCAGCGTCGCCACCCTTCTCGTCGAGTACGCGCTCCAGGTTGGCAAAGTTGTCCGGGTTCTGCTCGATGAAGAACCCCAGGACATTGCGGTAACCCCTGACGAACTCGGCACACCGCGACAGCAGCAGCGGCGAGCCCGGCTGCCCGTCGTCGTACTCCCCACGGCCGGCGTATCCATCTAGGAAGACAACCCGGTTGCCCTCGACGCTCTTGCCAGTCTTCGATGCGAACACGACCGGGTACCGGCTCAGGATGCCGTGCTTGAAGACGGCAGCCGCCTTCTTTGAAGCGAAGAAGTCTGCACCGGCCACGAGCCCTCCCCTGGCCACAGTAAGTAGCGCCACGCTAGCGGAAGGTTGCGGCGCGCGGAAGGCTGTGAATCTCCGCCAACACATGGTTGATTTCTTCGCCAAGAGGAACCAAAGCCGCCAATGAGCTGCGCCAGCAACGGGGCCGAACTGTCCGAACAGTCCAGCACCGCCGAAACCAACGTCCTGACGCAGCACGCACGCTGGCAGCAGCGCAGCGGCCCAACCAGATTGATAGAACATCTGGCAATCTGCCCAGCGCATCGCGGCAAGCACGCTCACAACCACAGCCGCCGCCAACAACCACCCACCACAGCAGCCTCAGTAGCAGCCACATGCCCAGCATCGGCACACCTCGCAGCCACCGCCCCACTGCAGTGACGCTCGAACACGAAGCCTCTACAGACACCCTCGATGCAGCGGCGTGGCGAGATTGACAAAACTTCTGTCAATCTACTCATGACGACGCACGCAACCAGCAGCAGCAACGCACCGCCGCAACCGACCTCCCGACGCAGCACGCACGCTGGCAGCAGCGCAGCGGCCCAACCGGATTGATAGAACATCTGGCAATCTGCCCAGCGCATCGCGGCAAGCACGCTCACAACCACAGCCGCCGCCAACAACCACCCACCACAGCAGCCTCAGCTGCAACGCAGGACCAGGAGGCGAGCTGCAACGATCAACACACCGACAGTAACCAGATTGCCAGATGATCTGTTAATGTTGACAGAAGTTCTATCAGCAAGGAGGATTTGCCATGCTCTTCACGCCTCCCCCTCTAGACGATGAAGACCTCCGAGTCATCTCAGAGGTCCATGAGTTCCGGCAGAGACTGCGGTTGTTCCTGCACGAGCCTCGCCGCTGGAAGGGTCAACTACGTCGCAACCTCAAGGCACGCGCGATCCGCGGATCCAACAGCATTGAGGGCTACGACGTGTCGCTAGACGATGCGGTTGCCCTTCTTGAGGACGAGGAACCTCTCGACGCAGACAAGCGCACTTCGCTGGAAATCCTAGGCTATAGAAATGCCCTGACTTACATCCAGCAACTTGCCGACGACTCAGACTTCTCGCTGGATGAGTCGCTAATCCGAAGTTTGCACTTCATGATGCTGGGTCACGACCTAACCAAGAGCCCAGGCAGGTACCGCCCAGGGCAGATATTCGTTCACGACGAGGAGAAGAACCTCCTTGTATACGAAGGGCCAAGTTCTGACATAGTGCCGGGACTGATGCGGGAACTTATCGAAGATCTTCGGAACGCAAGCGAGACTCCCAACTTCGTCCGAGCCGCCCTCGCCCACCTCAACCTGGTAATGATTCATCCATTCAGAGACGGCAACGGACGCATGGCTCGCGCCTTACAGACGCTGGTGCTAGCGCGAGAAAGAATTCTCGCGCCCGAGTTCAGTTCCATCGAGGAATGGCTAGGGCGAAACACCGCCGCATACTACGCAGTCCTAGCTGCCGTTGGTCAGGGCTCTTGGCATCCCGAGAACGACACGCGCCCCTGGGTTCGCTTCAACCTAGTAGCTCACCATATGCAGGCTCAGACAGTCCTCCGTCGAGTAGAGGACGCGCAACGGACGTGGTTGGAGCTTGAACAAGAGGTAGAGCGGCTCGACCTGTCGCCGAGGACCGTGTTCGCACTGTATCCAGCAGCTATGGGACTCAGGGTTCGGAGGCCGGTTTATGAGAAGGATGCGGAGATTGAGGTCGGAACCGCAAACCGCGACCTCCGCATGATGGTAAGCCGTCAGTTGCTTGAACCGCTCGGGGAGACGCGTGGACGCTTCTATGTTGCAACTGAGAGACTTCGCCAGATCCGACAACGAGTGGCTGCGGATCGACCTCGCCTGACCGATCCCTACCGAGAGAAGAATATCTACTCGGTATCCGTGGCATAAGCTCTGCTGAAGCTCACTGCACACCGGCGCGCACTCAGCCATCCCGTCTGCCGTCGACCCGCCCCTGGGGGAGCGGGCCGCCGCCCGGCCCGCCACGTCAAGCGGACCTTGACGCAAGTTCGGGCGCTGGCGGGTCGGGCGGTGGTCTGCTCGGCTTGCCCGGGTCGATGGCGGGCGGGATGGCCTACCGTAACCACCCACGGACCGTGACGCGCCGACGGTGCCCGGGCCATCCTGGCGCCGGAGCGCCCCCGCCGGAGGCAGCAGTAACCGCAACCCCGCCACCGCCGCCAGCTCGCCGACGCGGCCGGCGTCCGCTGCCCTGCGCCGCGCGGGCTCGTGGACGCGCGGCCCGGCCGGCTGCCGGCCCACCCCTCACCGGTCAACGCCCCTGTCGTTCTGCGGCGGCCCCTTGGGCTTTCCGCTTCCGCGCCAGCCGCCGGGCGTGTTGCGTGGCCGGAGTCGGAGCGTCAGCGGAGCGACGGACGCGCGCCCAGGCGGCGGTGCGTGCGGCCCGTTCAGGGCCGCCTTGAAGACGTACAGAAACTTTGAACCACTTCGCCGGCTGACATCGCCGGCTGCCGGCTGCCGTACCTCCGGTGGTGCTCGCGGGCGCCCGGCTGTCGGCGGGCTGAGGACGCGGTCATGGGCGGAGTACGCCGAGGGTGATGGCGAGCTGGGTGATCGTCGCGGGGGCGCCCGGGGCACGGGCGACCTGCGCGACCATCTCCCGGCCCGTCGGCCGGTGACGTATCTCGGCCGGGGCGATGTGGTCGGCCTGCGTCAGGGCGTGACCAGCCTTGCCGACCTCGTCGACGTGCAGGTAGGCGCAGGCCGCGTCGATCAGGTGCGCGGCCCGCTGCTCGACGGAGAGCCAGCGCCACCCGCTCCGCGTCATCATTTTCTCGTGGCGGAGGACAGCTTCCCCCGCATCACCCGCCGCCGCAGCGGCGACCCGGGCCACCTCGACGGCCGTTGGCCCGAAGCCGGTCCGATGATGGTCGTGCCCTTCGCCCACCCGGGCGGCCAGCTCGGCGGCCTCGTCCAGCAGTTCGGCCGCCCCGCGCTCGTCGCCGGACCTGCCGGCCACCAGCGCCGCCTGCACCAGCAGGGATCCGCACAACGACAGCTCCTCCGGCGTACCGGTGTCGAAGTCTCGCGGAGCGATCCGATAGGCGGCGGCCAGCAGTATGGATCTTGCCCTCGGCGTGGCTCGCAACGCCTGACCGAGCTGTATCGCCGCGCACGCCACCAACACCCGGTCACCGGTCGCCGCGGACATCGCGCGGTCGGCGGCCAGCCAGGCCAGACCCGGCTCGTCCAGCTTGACCAGCAGGGCCGCCGTCAATCGGTACGCCTCGACCACCGTGCCCCGGGCCACCTCCGGCTCGTGCGCGTGGGCGCGTTGCACGTCGGCGAGCAGCGACGGCAACTGCTCGATCAGGTACGGGTACCGGGCGTGCTGGTAGCTGGTCCAGGCGTGGGCAACGGCCCCGGCCAGCTCGTTCGACGCCGGTTCGCGGCGGGCCAGGCGGCCGAGTGCCGCGTCGTACGTCGACAGCGCCGCCCGGATCCGCGCCACGCCCTCGCTTCGCGCGACCGGTTCGGCCGGCTGAGCGTCGCGGCCGAGCAGCGTCGACACATCAACCCGCAGGACGGCGGCGATGTCACGGATGGTCGACACCCGCTCCAACGAGCGCACCCCACGCTCGACCTTGTCCACCCAACTCTTCGACTTGCCCAACCGGTCCGCGAACGACTGCTGCGACATCCGCCGCCGTACCCGCAGGTAGGCGACCCGCCGACCGATCGGCACCGGATCACGGCTCACGACCGCACCGCCGATCCGGCACCGGCCAGTGCCCACGGTTGATCGGCACTCGGTGCCGGACCCGGCAGGGCAGGTCCGCACCACAGCGGCATACGCGCCGCCACCGCCGCCACGACCAGACCGGGCGATGGCGGTACGCGAGAGTCAGCGCCACCGCCGCGACGTACTCGCCATAGGACACTCGCCTCCGATTGCGGCCGATTCCATGATTCTGGGCAGGAATCTGGCGACGGCCAGCGTTCTGGTCCGTTTGCCCCAGCCCTGCGGCCCGAACAGTCGGATCGTCAGATCCCGCCACGTTGCCTCCCGCAGGACTTGGAGAAGCCCGTGGGCACCCCCAGCTAGTGAAGGAGCACCCACGGCAGGAGCACCCGGCCGCCAAGCTGGATGACCCCACGAGCAACTTAGGACGCAATGTGCTCAGGGTCAACTACTAACAGCACATAGCGTTGCAAGTTGGGGGCGTGGCGTGATCTCCTTGCACCAGCCGCCAAGCTGGGAGCACCACCTATGTCTGAAGCCGCGTACCTTCAGGTCGCCCGGGATATCCGAGAGCAGGTCAGCTCCGGTCAACTGAAGCCGGGTGACAAGCTGCCGTCCTTCGCCGCCTTGTGCGAGCACTACAAGGTCAGCAACACCGTCGTCCGCGCCGCGATGCTGATCCTCAAGGCTGAGGGGCTTATTGACGGCCGACAGGGCAAGGGCGTGTACATCGCTGACCCACTCCCCCGATAGCAGCGTTGACCACGACGGCCGGGTGGGCGGGGCCGGGGGCGGTCAACTTCATAGTGCGCCTCCTCGCGGCAGAGGCTACCGGGCGTGCGACGCGCCGGTTCAGACCACGGCGGGGCTGTCGACGCGTACGGTGGCGGCCTCCGCGCGGGCGATGGGGCCGGTGGGCAGCGCGGCGACCGCCGCCCCGACGGCGACCGCTCCCCCGGCGAACAGGAAGGCCCAGGGCACGCCGCCGGCATGGTCGATGATCAGGCCGGAGACCGCGCCGCCGACCGCGCTCGCCCCGACCGACATGGTCACCACCCAGGTGTACGCCTCGTTCAGCATGCCGGTCGGCGAGATCCTCCCGACGAGGGTGTTCTCCAGGGTCAACGCGGGAGCGATCATGGCCCCGCCGATCACCAGGGCGGTGCCCAGCGCGATCGGTGTGGGCATCACGGCGAAGACGGCGAAGCTGCCGGCGACCCCGGCGAGCAGCCAGGCGAACAGGCGGGTCATGTTGCGCGCCGGTCGGCGGACGCCGAACCAGAATCCGCCGATCGCGCTGCCGACCCCCCAGACGGCCAACAGCACCCCGGCGAGGCTGTCCGGGTCGTCCGGGCTGTAGCGGGTGGCGAACGCCGGTACGGTCACCCCGGCCGCCCCGAAGGCGATGCCGAGGCTGGCCACGCAGAGCAGCAGCGCCGGGAAACCGGCGACCCGCAGCGGGCCGAGGCCACGGGCGTGGTGTTCCCGGGCGTGCGGACGCCATTGGCGCATGACCTGGCCGAGCGCCACCACCACGGTGCCGACCAGGGTCACCACGGCCGCGCCGACCAGCGCCGCCCCGGCGTCGGCGACGAGGACGAACCCGGCCACCAGCAGTGGTCCGAGCACGAAGACGATCTCGAACAGGGTGGTCTCGGCGGCCAGCGCGGTGTTGCGCAGGTGGTACCGCCCGGACTCGACGTTGGTCAGGTCGTTCCAGGCACCCCGGATCGCGGCGGTCATCGGCGGGTACGTCCCACCGGCCACCGCCGACGCGAGCAGCACCAGCCCGAAGGGGGCGGACTCGGTACGGGCCGCCCAGAGCAGCCCGAGCAGGGCCAGTGGGTGGGCGATCGCGGTGCCGAGCAGCACCGGAGTGGGGCCGATCCGGTCGGCGATCCGCCCGGCCACCGGGCTCAGGGCCGCGCCGAAGAGGGCGTAGCAGCCACCCGCCACGGCGGCCAGCGAGTAGCGCCCGGTCACGCCCTCGACGACGAGCAGCAACGCCAGCGGCGTCATGCCGATCCCGAGCCGCCCGATGATGCCGGTGATCAGCAGGGTCGGCGCGCCCGGGATCTGCCAGACAGCCAGATACCGGCGCAGCCCAGCCACAGCGGACCTCCACGAGGATGTAATGAGTGAGATTCAGTTCGACCCTAACGCCCGAAGGGCTTCCGGCGACCCCGTCCGGGCCTGTGGCGGCGCTCACCAGCCTTTCCGGGGCAGCCCCGAGCACGCCGCCGCCCGCGCCGGACTGGCCGGACGCGGGCGGCGGATCGTCGGGTCAGCGCCGGTAACGCACCGGCCCCTGCTGTGCGGCCATCTGCTCCAGCCGAGCGACCCGCTGCTCCATCGGCGGGTGCGTGGCGAAGAGCGCGGCCACCCCGCCACCCCGGAACGGGTTGGCGATCATCAGGTGGGCGGTGCTGGTGAGCTGCCCCTCGGCCGGCAACGGCCGCCGCTGGGCACCCATGTGGATCTTCCGCAGCGCGCTGGCCAGCGCCAGCGGATCCCGGGTGAGTTCGGCGCCCGACGCGTCCGCCTGGAACTCGCGGCTGCGGCTGATCGCCAGCTGGATGATGGTCGCGGCGATCGGGCCCAGGATGATGGTGAGCAGCAGCACCAGCGGGTTGGGACCGTCCTCGTCGTTGCCGCCCAGCGGGATGAACAGGGCGAGATTCGCCAGCATGGTGATGATGCCGGCCAGCCCGGCCGCCACGCTGGAGATGAGGATGTCCCGGTTGTAGACGTGCGACAGTTCGTGGCCGATGACGCCCCGCAACTCACGGTAGTCGAGCAGCTCGACGATGCCCTGGGTGACGCAGACGGCCGCGTTCTGCGGGTTGCGGCCGGTGGCGAAGGCGTTGGGCTGGGCGGTCGGGCTCACGTAGAGCCGGGGCATGGGCTGCCGGGCTTCGGCGGCCAACTCCCGCACCATGTGGTACAGCTGGGGGAACTGAGCCTCGCTGACCGGTTGCGCCCGCATCGAGCGAAGCGCCAGCTTGTCGGAGTAGAAGTACGTGACGCCGTTCATCACCAGCGACACGAGTACGGCGATGACCAGGCCGCCACTGCCGCCGAACCAGTAGCCCACCGCCAGGATCAGCGAGGTGAGCAGGCCCAGCAACGCGGCGGTCTTGAGACGGTTGTGGTGCACGATCACTCCTTCGGTGCACGGATGTGTGGAATCCGCTGACCGGTACAACACATCCGTACCCGCGAAACATCCGTCTCATGACTGAGAGTTACCTGAGACGAGGTTCGGGTGGGAATGAGGTGAAGGTTTGCCGGGTTCAGCTACCGGCGAGATCGAGCACGACCTGCGGCGCGAAGCCCACGGCCAGGGCCACCACGGTCGCCACCGTCAGCGCGACCACCACCGCGCGGGCCGGCCGGACGGCGGGGCCCGCCGCGACCCCACCCGCCGGGGCGTAGAGCAACGCGGCGAACCGCAGGTAGTAGGCCAGGCCGATGACCGCGTTGATCGCCACCACCAGGGCGAGCCAGCCCGCGCCGCCGTCGACCAGGGAACGGACCACCGTCACCTTGGCGAACAGCCCGGCCAGTCCGGGTGGCAGACCGGCGAGGCCGATCAGCGCGAACGCCAACCCGGCACCGACCCACGGGTGTCGGCGTGCCGCGCCGCGCAGCTCGTCCAGGTGGCCGCCGTCCGCGCCCGCCGGGCGCAACGCCACCACACCGGCGAAGGCGGCCAGTTCCAGCAGCACGAAGAAGACGGCGTACGCCAGGGCGGCGGCGTACCCGGCGGTGCGGGCGTCCGCCTCGGTGACCAGGGCCAGCGCGCCGAGCGGGGCGAGGATGTAGCCGGCCTGGGCCACCGAGGACCAGGCGAGCAGCCGCACCGTACGCCGCTGACGCAGCGCCACCAGGTTGCCGACGGTCATGGTCAGCGCGGCGACCACGGCCAGCACCGGGCCGGTCACCTCCGGCGGCAGCGCCTCCCGTACCACCGCCAGCAGGGCGATCACCCCACCGAGCTTCGACGCGGTCGACAGATACGCGGCCACCGGCAGCGGTGCCCCGTCGTAGGTGGCCGGTGCCCAGGCGTGGAACGGCACCGCCGCCACCTTGAACGCCAGGCCCGCCACCACCAGCGTCACCGCGACCGTGGTCAACGGCAGGTCGGGCAGCGCCTCGTCGGCGAGCAGCGCACCCAGCCGTTCCAGGTGCAACCCACCGGTCGCCGCGTACAGCAGGGCGGCACCGAGCAGGGTCAGCGTGGTGGCGACCACGCTGACCACGAAGAAGGTCACCGCCGCCTCGGCGCTGGCCAGGCTGCCCCGGCGGAGCCCGACCAGGACGTACAGCGGCAGGGTGAGCACCTCCACCGCCACGATCAGGGTGATCAGGTCACCGGCCGCGGCGAGCACCACGCCACCGGTCATCGAGCAGGTGAGCAGGAAGCAGAACTCCCCCACCGGCGTGTTCCCGGCCCGCAGCATCGGCCCGGACAACGCCAACACCCCGAGGACGAGCAACGCCACCAGCGCGGCGACCAGGGCGGCCCGGCCACCGAAGACGTACGAGCAGTCGGCGCCGACGCAGAACGTGCGTCGTTCGGCCCCCGAACCGACCGCCGCCGCGCCGAGCGTGGTGGCGACCGCGCCGGTGGCCGCCGTGGCCACCGTGGCCACCGGTCGGGCCAGCAGCAGGTCCACCAGGAGCACCAGCACCGCCGTCCCGGCCGCCAGGTACGCCGGGAGCAGCGCCACGTGGTCGACGGTCTGCACCAGGCTCGGCTCGCTCGTCGCACCGAGCCACATGATCTGCTCGCTCATCGCGCCACCACTCCCAGCAGGGCCTCGACCGGGGCTTCCGCGACGCCCAGCACCAGCGTCGGGGCCAGCCCGACCGCCAGCGCGAGCAGCACCAGCGGTGCCCAGGCGGCCAGTTCGGCACCGGCCAACCCGGGCCGGAGCGCGGCGACCGTCGGGGTGGGCTGACCGTGGGTCACCCGCCGCAGCAGCCGCAGCAGGTACGCCGCCGTCAGCGCCCCGCCGAACGCGGCCAGCACCGCCAGCGTGGTCCACAACGCGCCACCGGCATTGACGGCGGCTACCACGGCGAACGCCTCACCCCAGAAGCCGGCCAGTCCGGGCAGGCCCAGCGAGGCGACCGCCGCGAACGCGAGCAGCCCCGACAGGCGCGGCGCGGTCTCCCGCAGCCCGGACAGCTCGCTGAGCGCGCCGGTGTGGGTGCGGTCCTTGATCGCCCCGGCCAGGAAGAACAGCAGGCCGGTGATGATGCCGTGGGCGACGTTGCCGATCAGCGCCGCCTGGATGCCGGTGGCGGTCAGGGTGGCGATCCCGAGCAGGACGAAACCCATGTGCCCGACGCTGGAGTACGCGATCAGCCGCTTCAACTCGGTCTGGGCCAGGCAGACCAGCGAGCCGACCAGGATGGCGGCGACGGCGAGCACACCGAGCACGGGTGCCGCCCAGCGGGCCCCCTCGGGGGCCACCCCGACAGCGACCCGGATCAGGCCGTACGTGCCCATCTTGAGCAGCACCCCGGCGAGCAGCACGCTGCCCACGGTGGGTGCCTGGGTGTGCGCGTCGGGCAGCCACGAGTGCAGCGGCCACAGTGGGCTCTTCACCGCGAAGGCCAGCGCGAGCAGGGTGAAGGCCGCGAGTTGGGTGGCCCGGGACAGGTCGCCGCCGCCGGTCAGCGCCACGATGTCGGCGGTACCGGCGGCGGACACCACCACGTACACGCCCACCAGCAGCAGCACCGAACCGAAGAGGGTGTAGAGGGCGAACTTCCGCCCCGCCCGCCGCCGCGCGTCGGGTGCGGCAGGGTCCGCGCCGTCACCGCCCCAGCCGATGATGATCGCGTACATCGGCAGCAGGACGACCTCGAAGAAGAGGAAGAACAGCACCAGGTCGAGGGCGAGGAAGGTGCCGAGGATGCCGACCTCGACGACCAGCAGCAACGCCACCAGGGCCCGGCCCGCGCCACCGCCGGGCACCCGCCAGAGGCTGTAGGCGCAGCAGAGCAGGGTGAGCAGGGCGGTGAGCACCACCAGCGGCCAGGAGATGCCGTCCACGCCCAGGTGGAAGCGCAGGTCCAGCCCCGGCACCCAGGGCAGGTCGATCGAGTGCCAGGGACGCACCGCCGGAGTGGTCGCCGCGTACGCCGTCCAGCCCTGCTCCCGGTCGGCGACCAACGCCACCGCCGCCACCAGGGTCAGGGCGGCGGCGAGCACACCCACCGACCGGGCCACCCGGTCGCGTGGGATGGCCGCCACGGCCAGCGCGCCCAGTGCCGGCAGCGCGAGCACCGCGACCAGCAGGAACTCCCCGGTGCTCATGCCGTCCCTCCGGCCCGCGCCAACACCCTGAGCTGATCCGCTCGCTCGCTCATGTGGTCACTCCGATCAGGGCGGCGGCCAGGCCGATCAGCAGCGCGCCGGCCAGCACCCCGGCGGCGGCCCGGGGCAGCGCCGCCCGGTGCAGGGTGCCCAGCCCACCGCCGAGGGCACGGGCGGCGCGTCCGGTGCCGGTGACCGCGCCGTCCACCACCCGTTCGTCGGCGGAACGGGCCAGCCGACCCAGCGCGGTCGTCGGGCGTACGACCAGGGTGTGCTGCACGTCGTCGAGGCGGAACGCGCGGGCCAGGACCGGCCGCAGCGGACCCAGCGTGGTGGCCGGATCGACGCTACCGTCGCGCTGCCACCGGGACCAGGCCAGCCCGACCCCGACGAGCAGCAACGCCAACGGCAGCACCATCAGCGGCCCGACGTGCAGCAACCCGGGTACTCCCAGCTCGCCGGGAGCGCTGGACAGCAGCCGGTCGGTGAACCAGGGCGCGAACCCGGCCAACCCGAGCAGGGCCGCCGGCACGGCCAGCAGCAGCACCGGCCAGCGCAACGTGGCGGGTGGGTCGTGCGGACGCGCCGACGGGAGCCGGTTGACGCCGAAGAAGGTCCGCAGCAGCAGCCGGGTGGCGTACCACGCGGTGACGGCCACCCCGAGCAGCCCCGAGACCAACACCAGCCAACCCACCCAGGCCGGTGCCGGGCCGTGCCCGAGCAGGGCGTCCTCCGTGGCGGCGAGCACCCCCTCCTTGCTCCAGAAACCGGACAACGGCGGTACGCCGACCAGCGCGCCGAGACCGATCACCGTGCACCAGAAGGTCACCGGCATGCTGTGCCGCAGCCCGCCCATCCGGGACATCAGCGAGGTGCCGACGGCGTGGATCACCGCACCGGCGGCCAGGAACAGCAGCGCCTTGAACGCCGCGTGGGTGAGCAGGTGGAACAGCGCGGCCGTGGGCGCACCGACGGCGAGCGCACCGGTCATGTAGCCGATCTGCGAGACCGTCGACCAGGCGAGCACCCGCTTGATGTCGTCCTGCGCGGTGGCGGCCAGCGCGCCGAGCAGCAGCGTCACCGACGCCATCACGCCGAGCACGGCCAGCACGGTCGGGGTGGCCTCGAAAAGCGGCCACAGCCGGGTGACCGCGTACACCCCGGCGGCGACCATGGTCGCGGCGTGGATCAGCGCGGAGATCGGAGTCGGACCGGCCATCGCGTCGGGCAGCCAGGTGTGCAGCGGGAACTGTGCGCTCTTGCCGGCCACCCCGGCGAGCAGCAGCAGGCAGGCCGTGGTGAGGGTGGCGGTGCCGTGATCGTGGGCGAGCACGTCGGTGATCCGGAAGCTGCCCGCCGAGACACCGAGCAACGCGATGCCGAGCAGGAAGCCGACGTCGCCGACCCGGGTCACCAGGAACGCCTTCATCGCGGCGGCCGGTGCTTCCGGCAGCCGCCGGTCGTGGGCGATGAGCAGGTACGAACAGATGCCCATCACCTCCCAGCCGACCAGCAGCAGGATCAGGTCCCCGGAGACCACGACCAGCAGCATCGCGGCGGTGAAGAGGCTGATCTGCGCGGCGTACGGCGGGTAGCGGTGGTCGGGTTCGTCGGGCGGCCCCTGCCGCAGGTAGCCGATCGAGTAGACCTGCACCGCCAGGGCGACCGTGGTGACCGCGACGGCGACCAGGGCGGCGGCACCGTCGAGGCGTACCCCGAGGGTGACGGTGAGCCCGCCCAGGTCGATCCAGGTGGTCGAGGCTTCGGCCGGATCGTCCAGGGTGACCAGCAACGCCACCGCCAGGGCCAGGGCACCGGCCGCGCCCGCCACACCGAGGGCCACGGCCACCCGACGGGCCGTCCGGCCGGTGGTCGCGCCGCTCGACGACGGCGGCAGCAGCAGGCCGGTCAGCCCGGCGAGCAGCGGTACGACCGGCAGTGCCGCACCCAACGTCGTGGCGCTCACCGCCGCCCCTCCGGTTCGCTTCCGGCCGCCTGAGCCGCCGCGCTCGTCGTGGCGGGTACCGCCTCGGCGTTCCGGTCGCCCAGCGGAATCGTGTCGACGGCGACGCTGGCCCGCATCCGGTAGAGCTGGAGGACGATGGCCAGGCCCACCCCGATCTCGGCGGCGGCCAGCACGATCACGAAGAGCGCGAAGACCTGCCCGCTGTGCGGCAGCACCGCCCGCACCGTGGCGTCGGCTGTGATCAGGATCAGGTTCACCGCGTTGAGCATCAGCTCGACGGCCATCAGCACCAGCACCGCGTTGCGGCGTCGCAGGACGCCGTAGGTGCCGAGGCCGAACAGGAGCGCGGCGGTGACGTACGGGATGACCGGCCTCACCGTGACCGCCCCCGATCGGCCGTCGCGCCGATGTCGGGGCGGGACAGCACGACGGCCCCCACCAACGCCGACAGCAGCAGCACCGACAGCACCTCGAAGGGCAGCACCCAGCTGCTGAACACCTGCTCACCGATGCGCTCGGCGTTGCCCGCCTCGGGCAGGCTGACCGTCGTCCAGCGGTACGCGTCGACCAGCAACGCCGCCAGGCCGAGCCCCACCCCGCCGCCGATCAGCGCGGCCGGCCAACCGGGACGGTCCAGATCGTCGGAGGCGCCGATCGGTGCGCGGGTCAGCATCACGGCGAACAGCAGCAGCACCACCACCGCGCCGACGTAGATCAACACCTGCACCCAGGCGACCAGCTCGGCGGCGAGGACGAGGTACATGCCGGCCACCGCGCCGAGGCAGACCACCAGGTAGAGCCCCGCACGCACCAGGTGCCGGGTGGACACCACCAGCACCGCCGAGCCGACCGCTACCGCACCGAGGGCGAGCAGCAGCACATCCACCCCGGTCACGCGGGCGTACCTCCGTCGTCGGGGCGTACCGCCGGGGTGGTCGGACGGGCGGCGGGCGTCGTCCCCGGGACGGCGGCCTTGCGCGCGGCGGCGGTCTCCTCCTTCGCCGGTTCGCCGTTCGGGTCGTGGGCCGGGGGCGGCGGCACGGTGGCCATCCACTCGCCCAGGTGGTCCTTGTCGTGCAGCAGGTCCTTGATGTCGTACTCGGCGTACTCGAACTCCGGCGACCAGTAGAGCGCGTCGAAGGGGCACACCTCGATGCAGATGCCGCAGTACATGCAGAGTGAGAAGTCGATGTCGAACCGGTCGAGCACGTTGCGTTGCCGCGCACGCGCGGCACCCGGCACCGCCACCTCCTCCTTGTGGGAGTCGATGTAGATGCACCAGTCCGGACACTCACGGGCGCAGAGCATGCAGACGGTGCAGTTCTCCTCCATCAGCGCGATCACCCCACGCGAGCGGGGCGGCAGCTCAGGGGCGACGTCCGGGTACTGCGCGGTGGTGGAGCGTTTCGTCATCGTCTTCAGCGTGACGGCGAGCCCCTTGACCAAGCCGCTGCCGGGCAGTCCGGTCGCCTCGCCTCGCTCGCTCTCGCTCATGCCGAACATCCTGCCCTGTGTCCCCGGTGCGCGCGACCACCACCCGGGGTTGACGGTCACCGGGCCGGGCCGACGAAGATCGGCCATGATGGGGCGAGGACGAGTCGGGCACACCCCTGGGGGCGACATGGGCGAGGGCGGCAAGGGCAGCGGCGGCAAGTACGTCGAACCGGGTGAGTTCAAGCGGGACCAGAACTACATCACCACCCGGATCACCGCCGACGGACGGGACGGCTACCCGGTCGAGCCCGGCCGGTACCGGTTGGTGGTCAGCCGGGCCTGCCCCTGGGCCAACCGACTGATCATCGTGCGCCGGCTGCTCGGGCTGACCGACGCCATCTCGATGGGCGTCGCCGGGCCCACCCACGACGCGCGGAGCTGGACCTTCGACCTCGACCCGGGCGGGCGGGACCCGGTGCTCGGCATCGAGCGCATCCAGGAGGCGTACTTCGCCCGTTACCCGGACTATCCCCGGGGGATCACCGTGCCGGCCATCGTGGACGTGCCGACCGGGCAGGTGGTCACCAACGACTACGCCCAGATGAGCCTGGACCTGTCCACCGAGTGGACCGCGTACCACCGCCCCGGCGCACCGCAGTTGTACCCGGAACACCTGCGCGCCGAGATCGACGAGGTCAACGCGGTGGTCTTCGCCGACGTCAACAACGGCGTCTACCGGTGCGGCTTCGCCGGCAGTCAGGATGCCTACGCGCAGGCGTACCACCGGCTGTTCGACCGGCTCGACTGGCTCAGCGAACGACTGGCCGGGCAGCGGTACCTGGTCGGCGAGACGATCACCGAGGCCGACGTACGGCTGTTCACCACGCTGGTCCGCTTCGATCCGGTCTACCACGGCCACTTCAAGTGCAACCGGCAGAAGCTCAGCGAGATGCCGGTGCTGTGGGCGTACGCGCGGGACCTGTTCCAGACCCCCGGCTTCGGTGACACGGTCGACTTCGACCACATCAAGCGGCACTACTACGAGGTGCACCGGGACATCAACCCGACCGGTGTGGTGCCGCTCGGCCCCGACCTGTCGAACTGGCTCACCCCGCACGACCGCGAGGCGCTCGGCGGTCGTCCCTTCGGCGACGGCACCCCACCCGCACCGCCCAAGCCCGCCGAGCGCGTCGACCCCGCCCACACCCCGCTGGGCTCCGACGGCGCTGCTGATCGCGGTTGAGCATCGATGTGTTAGGAGGGGGCCCTTCCTATACACGAGGCGTTAATAGGGGGCCCTTCCTTACATCGCCAGGCGGACGGCGGCGGTCAGGACGAGCTGGGCCAGGGCAGCAGGGACCAGGACCAGCCAGCAGAGGCGTTGCAGTTGGTCTGCGCGCAGGCGCGGGTAGGAGACCCGCAGCCAGATGATCACGAAGCTGACGGCGGCGACCTTCAGCAGGGTCCAGAGCCAGCCGAGCTGCGCGTCGGCGAACGGCCCCTGCCAGCCGCCGAGGAACAGCACGGTGGTGAGCGCGGCGATCACCACGATGCCGACGTACTCGGCCAGCAGCAGGAACGCGAACCGCAGGCCGGTGTACTCGGTCAGGTAGCCGAAGACCAGCTCCGAGTCGGCGACCGGCATGTCGAAGGGCGGTCGGCGGATCTCCGCCAGCCCCGCCACGAAGAAGATCACCATCGCCGGGGCCTGCCAGAGCAGCCACCACGGCTGCCACGCCTCGACGATGCCGGAGAGGCTGAGCGTACCGGCGGCCATCGCCACCGAGGCGGCGGCGAGCACCAGCGGCAGCTCGTAGCCGAGCAGTTGGGCGGCGCCGCGCAGCCCGCCGAGCAGGCTGTACTTGTTGGCCGACGCCCAGGCCGACATGAGCACGGCCAGCACACCCACGCCGACCACCGCGAGGACGAAGAAGAGCCCGATGTCGAGCGGCTGCCCGACCAGGTCGTTCGGGCCGAGCGGGATCACCAGCAGGGCCAGCAGGTACGGCACCAGCGCCACCGCCGGAGCCAACCGGAACACCGGCCGGTCGGCGGCACGCGGGGTCACGTCCTCCTTCTGGACGAACTTCACCCCGTCGGCGATCAGCTGCGCCCAACCGTGGAACCCGCCCGCGTACATCGGGCCGAGCCGCCCCTGCATGTGCGCCATCACCTTGTGCTCCGCCTGCCCCACCAGCAGCGGCAGGACCAGGAAGGCGGCCAGCACCCCACCGATCCGGATCACCAGTTCCAGCCAGAGCGGCATCAGGCCCCACCCTCCCCGCCGGACGTCGGACGGGGCGGTCGCTCGCGGGGCGGTCGCTCGCGGGACGGTCGCTCCCGGGCTGGTCGGGCCGGGGTGCCGCCACGCGGACCCTCCCCCACCCCACCGGCACCGGCGGGGGTGGGCACGACTCCCCACTCCCCCGGTGCGGGAACGCCCGGCGGTCGGATCGGACGGCGACCACCACCGGCCTCCGACTCACCCGGCTCCTTCGCACCCGGCCAGGGCTTCGCCACCCGGGAGGCCAGCACGAACTCCTTGCGCAGCGGATGGCCCTCGAACTCCGGTGGCAGCAGTAGCGGACGCAGGTCGGCGTGCCCGGCGAAGTCGATGCCGAACATCTCGTGGGTCTCCCGCTCGTGCCAGGCGGCACCCGGGTAGACCGACACCACGGAGTCGACGGTCGGCGTCTCGCGGGGGACCCGGGCGCGCACCAGGACACCGTGCCGGTGCGTGGTCGACCAGAGGTGGGCCACCACGTCGAAGCCGTCGGCCAGCTCGTCCACCGCCGACAACCAGTCGAAGTAGTCGCAGGCCAGTTCGGTGTCGTCGCGGACTGCCAGCAACGCGGCCCGCCAGGCATGCGGGGGTACGTCGACGGTGGCCCGGGCATGTGCCTGCCCGCCGGAGACCGTCGCGGTGGCCTCGACGGGCGCGAGCAACGCGACGAGTCGCCGGCCGACCTCTTCCGGTGTCATGCCGCTGATCCTAGGACGTGGCTGCGGGATCTCGCTGAGCGCGCACGTGCCCCGACGGGCGAACGGCGGATCTCGGGCGGCCGCCCGGGGCGATGCACGCGGCCGGGTGACGCCTTCGGGCTTCGCCGGTGCCGCCCGCGTACGGCCACCAGGATGGACCCGTGCGCGCTGTGACCGTGATTCCCGGAGTACCCGGCTCGCTGCGGCTGCTCGACGACTACCCGGAACCGGCCCTTGAGGAGGGGCCGATCCTGGTGGAGGCCGTCGCGGTGGGTGTCTGCGGCACCGACATCGAGATCATCGAGGGCCAGTACGGCGAGGCGCCGCCCGGCATCGACCACCTGGTGCTCGGCCACGAGTCGTTGGGCCGGGTGCTGGAGGACCCGACCGGCACCCGACAACCCGGCGACCTGGTGGCCGGGATCGTCCGGCAACCGGACCCGATGCCCTGCCCGAACTGCGCGGCGGGCGAGTGGGACATGTGCCGCAACGGCATGTTCACCGAGCACGGCATCAAGGGGCTGCCGGGTTTCGCCCGTGAGCGGTGGCGGTTGCAGCCCCGGTTCGCCGTGGGCCTCGATCCGTCACTGATCGAGGTGGGCGTACTGCTCGAACCGGCCAGTGTGATGGTCAAGGCGTGGGACCACATCGACCGGATCGGCCGACGCGCGGAGTGGCAGCCGCGTACCGCGCTGATCACCGGGGCCGGGCCGATCGGCCTGCTCGGCGCGTTGCTGGCCAGCCAGCGGGGTCTCTCCGTGCACGTGCTCGACCTGGCCACCGAGGGCCCGAAGCCGGCGCTGGCCGGTGCGCTCGGTGCGACGTACCATTCCGGACCGCTCAACCAGCTGGATCTCGAACCGGACGTCATCGTCGAGTGCACCGGCGCGCCGGTGGTCGTCCTGGAGGCGATGTGCAAGGTCGGCCGCAACGGGATCGTCTGCCTGGCCGGTGTTTCCAGCGGCGGCCGGACCATCGACTTCGATGCGGGCGCGCTGAACCGGACGCTGGTGCTGGAGAACAACGTCGTGTTCGGCTCGGTGAACGCGAACCGGCGGCACTGGGAGGGGGCCGCCGAGGCGCTGTCCAAGGCCGACCGCAGCTGGTTGAGTTCGCTGATCACCCGTCGGGTGCCGCTGGCCGAGTACGCCACCGCCTACTCCCCCGGCCCGCAGGACATCAAGGTGGTCCTCGACTTCGACAGCTGAGCCGACCCGGTCCGGCACCGTCCGCCCGCGCCGGACCGGGTCGGACCGGGTCGGAAGCGGGTCGGGAGCGGCGGGTCGGACCGGGTCGGGAGCGGTCAGATGCCGGGGAGCCGACCGTTGCGGAACAGGTCGACGAAGAGCTGGTGGTCCTGCCGGGCACGGACGCCGTACGCGTGGGCGAAATCGACCAGGTGCCCGACGAAGCCGGCCGGGTCCGCGTCGACGGCGGCGACGATGGCCTCCTCGGTCGAGTAGTCGACGAGGTCGTGGCTGGACTCGTCGTCGGCCACCGAGTGCATCCGGGCGACCGCCCGGCCCAGGTCGGCCAGCACCCCGGCGAGTTCCTCCGGCTCGTTGACGTCCGCCCAGTCGAGATCGGCCGCGTACGGCGACACCTCGGCGACGAGTTGGCCGACGCCGTCGAGTTCGGTGTAGCCCACCCACGGGTCGGCGTGCGCCTGGAGGGCCCGTTGGGACTCGGCGGTGCGGTGCCCCTGGTGCCGGAAGTAGCCGCGCACCCGCTCGTCGTCGATGTACCGCGCCACCGCCGGCACCTGCGCCTGCTTCATGTAGATCAGGACGTCGTTCTCCAACGCCTGGGTGTGCCCCTCCAGCAGGAGGTTGTACGACGGCAGCCCGGCCGAGCCGATGCCGACACCCTTACGCAGCACCACGTCCTTGACGGTCGCCGCGAGCGGCCGGGCCTGCGTGGTCGTGGCGGGCAAGGTCTCCAGGTACGCCTCGAACGCCGCGCACACCCGCGCCCGGACCTCATCGTCGACCTCGTACACCCCGTCGCCGAGGGAGAAACGGCGCTCGTAGTTGTCGACGGTGGTCTGCTCGCGCAGCAGGTCGACCCGGGTGTTCAGCCGTGCCTGCTGGAGCACCCGACGCAGCACGCCGTCGGCGTTGTCCAGCGTGATCGAGCCGATGGCGTCGTCCCCACCGGCGGCGATGGCCCGCAGCTCGACCAGGTACGCCTCGGCGAAGCAGGTGACCAGATCGCTGATCACCCGGTCGGAGAGCGCCTTGGTGTAGCCGATCAACGCCACGCTGGCGACGAACCGCCGCAGGTCCCAGGTGAACGGCCCCACGTACGCCTCGTCGAAGTCGTTGACGTTGAAGACGAGTTGGCCGGAGCCGTTCATGTAGGTGCCGAAGTTCTCCGCGTGCAGGTCACCGTGTATCCACACCCGGCTGGTCTGCGCGTCCAGGAAACGGTCGTCGGCGAAGTCGCCGCGTTGGTCGGCGTAGAAGAGGCTGGCGCTGCCCCGGTAGAAGGCGAACGGCGAGGCGGCCATCTTGCGGAACTTGCGCCGGAAGGCAGCCGGGTCGAGCGCCATCAGGGTGCCGAACTCCTCGGTCAACACCTTGACAATGAAAGCGGAACGCTGTTCCACGACGTCGGTCATGATCCGACGTTAAACACCGGACGCCAGTCGGGATCCGCTCAGGCGTTCGGCGGGCGTACCGCCGGGGCGGTCAGCGAGGCGGTGGAGCGCGGCGCGGCATTGCCGGGTGCGGCGTCGCCCGGCGCGGTGTCGACCGGTGCGGCGTCGCCCGGTGCGGCGAGCGGGTCCGGACGGGGCACGCCGCCGATGCCGGACTGCTCGGCGGCGATCTTCTCCTGTAGCCGGAGGATGCCGTGCAGCAGCGCCTCGGGCCGGGGTGGGCAGCCGGGCACGTAGACGTCGACCGGGATGAGCTGGTCGACCCCCTTGGTCACCGAGTACGAGTCCCAGTAGGGACCGCCGCAGTTGGAGCAGGCACCGAACGAGATGACGTACTTCGGCTCGGGCATCTGGTCGTAGAGCCGCTTGATCGCCGGAGCCATCTTGTCGGTCACGGTGCCGGAGACCACCATCAGGTCGGCCTGCCGGGGCCCGTGCGCGAACGGGATCACCCCGAGTCGCATGAAGTCGTGGCGGGACATGCTGGTCGCGATGAACTCGATGGCGCAGCAGGCCAGGCCGAAGTTGAAGACCCAGAGCGAGTAGCGCCGACCCCAGTTGAGCACGAACCGGATCGGCTCACCGAGCACCGCAGGCAGCTGCACGACCGCTCCCCCTCCCGTCCCCGACAGTCAACCACAGCCCCCACCGCACCTTGCTGAAAGGAAGGGCCCCCTATTAACGCCTGGCGTTGTACAAGGGCCCCCTCCTAACATCGCGCACCGACGGGCCGCTACCAGGCTGGGCGTTGCAGCAGGCTGACGAACTCCACCAGCAGCCGCTCCCGCAGCGCCGGTGGCGCGGCGTCGAGCAGCGTGTTGACCGGGGCCATCCGTTCCGGCAGCCCACCGCCGGGGCCGAGCCCGAGACCGGCGGCGAGTCCGGCGACCAGGTCACCGGTGAGCGCCTCCGGGGCCAACGTGCCAGCCAGGGCCCGCAGTTCCGGCGGCAGTTCCACCGGGCCCGCCGCTCGGGCCGCCGCGACCGCGTCGGCCAGGTCGGGGCCGAACTCCGCCGCGCGGGGGGCCACGGCGGCGGTCACCGTCAGATGGACACTCGGCGGCAGCTCGGCGTACGACAACTGTGGCTGGGTGTGCCAACCGCGTGCCGCCAGTTCGTCGACCAGCACAAACAGGTCCGGCCCGGTGTCGGTGGCGGTCAGGCAGACCACTGTCGACTCCGGCTCGGCCATCAGCCGCAAACCGTCGGTGCCGCGTACCGCGTCGGCCAGCGTGTGCACCGCCTCCCAGGTCCGGCGGGTCAGCTCCAGGTAGCCGTCGTCGCCGAGATGCCGCAGGGTGGCGTACGCGGCGGCGATCGGCCCGCCGGAGCGGGTCGACGAGATCACTGGGTTGATCATGGTGTACCCGGGCCAGTCGGCGTACGCGAAGTACTGCGGGGCGCGCAGCTGCGGATCGCGGTGCAGCAGCACCGACACGCCCTTCGGCGCGTACGCGTACTTGTGCAGGTCCACCGAGATCGAGGTGACGCCGGGTACGGCGAGGTCGAACGGCGGCACCTCGACGCCGAGGCGTCGCAGGTACGGCAGCGTCCAGCCGCCGAAGCAGGCGTCCACGTGACAGCGGACCCCTGCGGCGGCGGCCACCTCGGCGATCTCCTCGACCGGGTCCACCACCCCGTGCGCGTACGAGGGAGCCGAGCAGACGACCAGCACCGTCTCCGGCCGGATGGCGGCGGCCACGGCGGCGGCAGCCGGTCGCAGGGTGGTCGGGTCGATCGGCACGGTGTCCAGTTCCACCCGCAGGTAGTGGGCGGCCTTGGCGAACGCGGCATGCGCGCTGGCCGGTACCACGATCCGGGGTGCCGTGATCTCCGGCCGGGCGTCCCGGGCGGTCTTCACCGCCAGGATCAGCGACTCGGTGCCGCCGCTGGTGACGCTGCCGACGACATCCGGAGCGCTCGTGCCCGGCCCGCCGCCGAGCAGCCGCGCCGCCGCCGCGACCAGCGAGTTCTCCATGGCCAGCAGGGACGGGAAGGCCGTCGGGTCGAGCCCGTTGACATGGGCGCTCTCGGCGTACGCGGCGGCGGCCAGGTCGTCGAGTCCGGGTACCGCCGGGTCGTACACGTACGCGAACAGCCGTCCACCGTGGGTCGGCCGGTCCATCGCCCGCAGCTGCCGGATCTCCGCCAACACCTGCTCCGCTGGCAGGTTCTCGTCGATCATGAAGTGGTGGCGCCCTTTCCGTGGGTTTCAGCGGCTCGGGGTTCCTGGCACAACCGCGGCATCGGGGGTGGCGGGTGTCAGGCGGGACGGGGTGAGGTCGTAGGGGCGCAACAGGAGGGTAGCCAGGCCGATCAGGAGCGCGGGGAGGACCGTGAAGCCGAGCAGCACGCCGAGGCGGGCGGTGTCGGTCTGGGTAGCGGCGGTGCCGGTGGTGGAGGAGACGTAGCCGGTCAGGGCGAGCACCAGACCGTAGATGCCCGGCCCGAGGGCCAGCCCGAACGTCTCACCGGCCGTCCACACCCCGGTGAAGACGCCGGCCTGCCGCCGCCCGGTACGCATCGTGTCGTACGCGATGCAGTCCGGGAGCATGGCCAGGGCGAACACCTGCTGTCCGGCGTACCCGACGCCGAGCAGCGCGACCAGCAGATAGACCACGAGGGTCGGCAGCACCGGCGCGGCGACCAGCGCCAGCCCACCGGCCGACAGGATCAGCGACGCCGCCACCAGGGCGGCGAGCTTGCCCACCCGGGCACCCACCCGGGACCAGAGCGGCATCACCACCAGCGCCGGGCCGACGAAGCAGGCGAACAGCACGGTCGGGCCGGTCGTCGAGTCCCGCAGCACGTGGTCGGCGAAGTACTGGACTCCGGCGAGGATCGTGGCCACCCCGGCGGACTGCACCACGAAGCAGAGCAGCAGCGCCCGGAAGGGCCGGTTACGGGCCGCGACGGCGAGCTGGGCGCGCAGGCTCGGCTCGCTCTCGCCGACCGTGCCCTGTGGCGCGGACCGGGTGCCGAGGAAGGCACCGACGGCACCGAGCGCGATGAGGGCGGCCACGAAGACGCCCATCCACCGGTGCCCGGCGATCCCGCCGCCGGCCGCGTCGCGCACCAGTGGCGCCACCGCACCGGCGACCAGAATGGCCAGGGCCAGTACCGCGATCCGCCAGGTCATCATCCGGGTACGTTCGGCGTAGTCGCTGGTCAGCTCAGCGGGCATGGCCACGTACGGCACCTGGAAGAAGGCGAACGCGGTCGCGGTGGCCAGGAAGGCGACGGCGACGTACGCCCCGGCGGCGGCACCGGCACCGAACGGCGCGGCGAAGATGGCCCCGAAGAGTGCGGCCAGCGCCAGCCCACCGAAGAGCAGGTACGGACGTCGAGCGCCCCACCGTGACCGGGTGCGGTCGGAGATCCGCCCGGCGACCGGGTTGACCAGCACGTCCCACGCCTTCGGCAAGAGCACCAGCAGGGCGGCCATCCCGGCGGCCACGCCGAGCGTGTCGGTGAGATAGGGCAACAGCAGCAGCCCCGGCACGGTGCCGAAGGCGCCGGTCGCCAGTGAGCCGAACGCGTAGCCGGCGTGCACCCGGCGCGGCAGCGCGCCCGGTGCCGCCGCCACTCCGGCACCGCCGGCCGTGGCCGCCGAGGCGGCGGTGGACGGGCCGGAGGCGGGCGTGGGCGAGCCAGGTGCGGATGGTGGGCCGGAGGCGGGCGTGGGCGAGCCGGGTGCGGATGGTGGGCCGGAGCCACCCGGCGACGCGATCATGGGGCCGAATATTACTCACGTTATGGCGATGGTCACATCCCCTGCTCGGGCCACCACCCCGCCGATTTCATGTCCACCCCGGCACCACGCAGCGGCGTCCCCTCCGCGAGCCACCGCGCCCGTGCCTGCTGGGCCAGCCTCGGCGGCAGTACGCCGCCCGCGTTCACCACCCGGTGCCACGGCACCCCGGCACCGTGCCGAGCCATGATCGCCCCGATCAGCCGCGCCGACGCCCGCCCGGAGCGCTCGGCCAACGCGTCGGCCACCGCCCCGTACGACATCACCCGGCCGGGCGGGATCCGGTCGACCAGTTCCAGCACCGCCTCGACGTACTCGTCAGGTGTCACAAGCGGCCAGACTATGGGAACGGCGGCTGGCCACGCCGCGACCACAGCGCAGAATGGGCGGGTGCGTGACGCAGTAAGGGCGGCCCGGCGGGTCGTTGTCAAGATCGGGTCTTCCTCGTTGACCACCGCCAGTGGCGGGCTGGACGACGAGCGGGTCGACGCGTTGGTCGACGCCCTCGGCCTGCGCGACGTCGAGGGCCGCGAGGTGGTGCTGGTCTCCTCCGGTGCCATCGCCGCCGGCCTCGCCCCCCTCGGCCTGGCCCGACGACCGCGTGACCTGGCCACCCAGCAGGCCGCCGCCAGCGTCGGTCAGGGTCTGCTGATCGGGCGGTACGCGACCGCCTTCGCCCGGCACGGCCGCACCGTCGGGCAGGTGCTGCTCACCGTCGACGACGTGACCCGGCGGGCGCACTACCGCAACGCGTACCGCACCCTGCGCAAGCTGCTCGACCTGCGAGCGGTGCCGATCGTCAACGAGAACGACACGGTCGCCACCGAGGAGATCCGCTTCGGCGACAACGACCGGCTGGCCGCGCTGGTGGCCGCGCTCGTCGACGCCGACCTGCTGGTGCTCCTCTCCGACGTCGACGCGCTCTGGACCGGCGACCCGGCCCGACCCGGCTCCCGCCGGATCGCCGAGGTACGCGACGAGGGAGACCTGGTCGGCGTCGAGATCGGCGGCAGCGGTCGCGCGGGGGTCGGCACCGGCGGCATGGTGACCAAGGTCGAGGCGGCCCGGATCGCCACCGGCTTCGGCATCCCGGTGGTGCTCACCTCCGCCGCCCAGGCCGTCGCCGCGTTGACCGGGGAGCCGGTCGGCACCTTCTTCCACCCCAGTCTCCGCCGACCCGCCGCCCGGCTGTTCTGGCTCGCCCACGCCACCGCGCCCCGGGGACGGCTGCACCTCGACCCGGGCGCGGTGGCCGCCGTGGTGGGCCGACGCAAGTCGCTGCTGCCCGCAGGCATCACCGCCGTGGACGGGGCGTTCACCGCCGGTGACCCGGTCGACCTGGTCGACACCTCCGGCGCGCCGGTGGCCCGAGGGCTGGTCAACTATGACGCGATCGAACTGCCCGGCCTGCTCGGGCGGTCGACCGCCGACCTCGCCGCGGCCCTCGGCCCGGCGTACGAACGGGAGGTCGTCCACCGCGACGACCTCGTACTGCTGTAGATGCTGGTAAGGAAGGGCACCTTGTTAACGCCTGGTGTATTACAAGGGCCCCTTCCTAACACTGTGAGGAGCAAGGCATGAGCGTGAGTGAGCAGGCTCGGCGGGCGCGAACGGCGGCGGAGACGCTGGCCGTCGCGACGCGTACCGCCAAGGACGCCACGCTGCACGCGATGGCCGACGCGCTGGTGGCGCGTACGCCGGAGATCCTGGCCGCGAACGCCACGGACCTGGCGGCCGGACGCGATGCCGGGCTGAGCGCGGCCGTGCTGGACCGGCTCGCCCTCGACGAAGGACGGGTGGCCGGCATCGCCGACGCGCTGCGTCAGATGGCCGCGCTGCCCGACCCGGTGGGTGAGGTGGTCCGTGGTTCGACCCTGCCCAACGGGTTGGAGCTGCGCCAGATCCGGGTGCCGTTCGGCGTGGTCGGCGTCATCTACGAGGGTCGCCCCAACGTGACCGTGGACGCCGCCGGCATCTGCCTGAAGGCCGGCAACGCGGCGCTACTGCGCGGCTCCTCCTCGGCCGCGCACTCCAATGCCGCCCTGGTCGCGGTGCTGCGCGACGCGATCGGCGAGGCCGGCCTGCCCACCGACGCGGTGCAGCTGGTCGACGCCAGCACCCGCGACTCGGTCAAGGAGCTGATGCGGGCCCGAGGCCTGGTCGACGTGCTGATCCCGCGTGGCGGCGCGTCCCTGATCCGCACCGTGGTCGAGGAGTCGACCGTGCCGGTCATCGAGACCGGGGTGGGCAACTGCCACGTCTACGTGGACGCCGCCGCCGACGTGTCGATGGCGGTCGCACTGACCCTGAACGCCAAGACGCAGCGCCTGTCGACCTGCAACACCGCCGAGTCGCTGCTGGTGCACGCCGACATCGCCGACGCCTTCCTGCCGGCGGTGCTGGCCGCCTTCGCCGACGCCGGGGTGACCGTGCACGGCGACGAACGGGTCGCGGCGTACTCCGACGCCGTGGTCCCGGCCACCGACGAGGACTTCGGCACCGAGTACCTCGCCGCGCACATCTCGGCCGCCGTCGTCGACTCGCTCGACGCCGCGGTCGCGCACATCCGGCGGTACGGCAGCGGCCACACCGAGGCGATCGTCACCGACTCGCAGTCGGCCGCCCGGGAGTTCGTGGCCCGCGTCGACTCGGCAGCCGTGATGGTCAACGCCTCCACCCGGTTCACCGACGGCGGCGAGTTCGGCTTCGGCGCCGAGATCGGCATCTCCACGCAGAAGCTGCACGCCCGTGGCCCGATGGGTCTGCCGGAGCTGACCAGCACCAAGTACGTGGTCACCGGTACCGGTCACCTCCGCACCTGAGCCCCAACCGGGTCAGCGGAAGGCGCGGATCACGGCGAGGGTGGCGTGTACGTCGAACTGGTGGCCGTCGTCGCTGCTCCAGCCGCCGTCGGTGCGCTGCGTCTCGCTGAGCCGACGCCGCGCGGCCACCAGCGTCCACTCCTGGTGGTCGACGCCCACCCGGCGCAGCGTCACGGCGAGCCAGGCGGCGTCGGCGGCTGACGCCTGCGGCAGCCGCTCCGCCAGCACCGCCTTGATCTGCGCCGACTCGTAGAACATCTGCTGCCGGTGCAGGACCGCCGCGCTGAGCCAACCGGCGGCCAGGAAGGACGGCCAGCTGCCGTCCGGGCGCAACTGGGCGGCGAGCGCCTGGCTGGCGGCGGTCACCACCCCCGCGTACGCCCCGCCGACCCGGTGGTCCAACGGTCCGGCGGCTCGGGCGTCCAAGCCCGCCACGGTCAGCCAGAAGGCGGCGTTGGCGGTGAGGTACAGCCGCGCCTCCGGGTCACCGGGGCGGGCCCATTCGGGCGCGGAGTCCGCGAGCGCCGGGTCCTCCTCCCAGCAGCCGTCCCGGTGCTGACCGGCGGCGAGCCAGTCCAACGCCCGACGGGCGCTCGGGCGGCCCAGCGCACCGAGATCGTCCAGTTCCGCGAGGCGGAAGCAGGTCGCGTCGACCGAGGCGATCTCCTCGCCCCAGGAGGCCGGCCAACCGCCGCCGAGTGTCTGGCCGACCTCGGCGCTGTCGAGCACCTCCGGCGGTGGCGGCGTACCGGCGCACAACCAGGACAGGCGGGCACGCTCCACCGCGTCCCCGTGAGCCACCACGAACCCGATCGCGGCGTCGATGTCGACCACGGCGGCCACGCTACCGGCGCAAACGTGATCTCGCCTCAGGAGGACGGATAGGTGAGATCCGACCGACGGCAGGGTAGCGGCGAGGGGCCACTCCACCCTTCGGCGAAGGCGGAGTGGCCCCTCGGCCGGTGACTCAGTACGCGGGTAGCGACGGGTCGACCTGCTTGATCCAGGAGAGCACCCCACCCTGCACGTGCACCGCGTCGCGGAACCCGGCCGCCTTCAACGCGGCCAACGCCTCGGCGGAACGGACGCCGGACTTGCAGTGCAGCACGATCTGACGGTCCTGCGGCAGCTTGGACAGCGCCTCACCGGAGAGGATCTCGCCCTTGGGGATCAGGGTGGCACCGGGGATGCGGACGATCTCGTACTCGGCCGGCTCCCGGACGTCGACGAGGAAGATGTCCTTGCCGGCGTCCTGCCACTCCTTCAGCTCGGTCGCGGTGATGGTGGCGTCGACCACCGCCTCCTGGGCCTCCACCGACACCGCGCCGCAGAAGTCCTCGTAGTCCTCCATCAGGTCGGTCAGCGTCGGGTTCTCGCCGCAGAGCACGCAGTTCGGGTCCTTGCGAACCTTGATCTTCCGGTAGCTCATCTCCAGGGCGTCGTAGACCATCAGCCGACCGACCAGCGGCTCACCGATGCCGGCGAGGAGCTTGATCGCCTCGTTCACCTGGATCGAGCCGATCGAGGCGCAGAGCACACCGAGCACGCCGCCCTCGGCGCAGGAGGGCACCATGCCCGGCGGCGGCGGCTCCGGGTAGAGGCAGCGGTAGCAGGGGCCGTGCTCGGCCCAGAACACCGAAGCCTGACCGTCGAAGCGGTAGATCGACCCCCAGACGTACGGCTTGCCGAGCAGCACGGCCGCGTCGTTGACCATGTACCGGGTGGCGAAGTTGTCCGTGCCGTCGACGATCAGGTCGTACTGGGCGAAGATCTCCCGGACGTTGTCCCGGTCCAGCGCGGTGTTGTGGATCTCGACGTTCACCAGCGGGTTGATCTCACGGATGCTCGCCGCGGCCGAGTCGGCCTTGGAGCGGCCGACGTCGGAGACGCCGTGGATGACCTGACGCTGGAGGTTGGACTCGTCGACGGTGTCGAAGTCGATGATGCCCAGGGTGCCGACCCCGGCGGCGGCCAGGTACAGCAGGGCGGGAGAACCGAGGCCACCGGCGCCGACACAGAGCACCCGGGCGTTCTTCAGCCGCTTCTGCCCGGTCACCCCGACGTCGGGGATGATCAGGTGGCGCGAGTAGCGACGGATCTCGTCAACGGTCAGCTCGGCGGCGGGTTCGACGAGCGGGGGCAACGACACGGTGGACTCCCCGGGATCGATGTGGTGGGCAACCGGGCCATTGTCGCTCGCCGACCCGCTCATCGACCATGAGCAGCGACACGTCGCCCGACATGCGGGAGCGGGAATACCCGGCCGATCCAGGTCAGCCGATCAGCTCACCGACGTGTCGACGCCCGTCGAGGATCGGCCAGGCGTTCGCCAGGCAGCCGTCCAGGCCGTACGTCTGCTGTTGCATGACCGGTGCCGGAGCCCCCGGGCCCGGACACGCCTCGTGCCCCTCCCCGAACTCGTGCCCTACCTCGTGGTTGATCACGTATGCCCGGTAGACCTGGAGCGGTGCGCCGTAGTCCGGCACCGCCTCCAGCCAACGGGCCAGGTTGATGATGACCTGTCCGGGCAGCCGGCACGAGGTGTAGCCCTCCGTGCTGAGTCCCCCCTCGGCGCACATCGCCTCCGAGGTCAGCGGGGTGGCCAGGTAGATGGTGAAGTCCGCCGGTTCCGCCTCGCCCACCCGCTGGACGCGCAGTTCCCCGGTGCCGATCCAGCTGCGGGGGTCGGCCAGCACCGCGTCGACCTCGGCGGCGAAGGCGTCCGGGTCCTGGCCGGTGTCCTGCTCGACGGCGACCCGGTAGCGGGCCACCGGTCCGTCCTCGCCGTGCACCGGTGAGCGGTCACCGGCCACCGTGAAGCTGCCCGCACCCACCCACGGGTACCCGCTCCGCTCGTCACCTCCCGCACCGGAGGCGACCCGGTGGCCGAAGCCCTGGTCCGGCTCTGCCACCGGCTGACCGGCGCGGGCCAGCAGCACCACCACGGCGGCGGCCAGCACCACGCCCAGCAGCACGGCCGTCCGGTGCGGTAGCACCGACCCGGGACGCCGGTCTCCCGGCTCCGGTGGACGAGCCGAACCACCATAACCAGATGAAAGGGGCGAAGAGGGCATAGCCCCATGGTCGCACCCCATTTCCGCACATCACTGCATTTTGCGCAGCCCGGTGCGGTTCAGAGGCGTGGACCCGCGTACCGCCTGCCGTCCAGGTATGGCCACGGGTTCGCGACACACCCCCTCAGGAAGAGCGTCTGCTGCATCATCACCGGAGCCGGCTTGCCACGCCCCGGGCAGCGCTCGTGCCGATTGCCCAACTCGTGGCCCACCTCGTGATTGATCACGTACGTGCGGTAGAGCGAGAGCGGCACCTCGGCCTCGACGAAGTGCGGCACCGACAGCCGCCACCGGTCCAGATTGATGATCACTTTCCCGAACGTGCGGCAGGAGGTGTACGGCCGACCACCGACCCGGATGTCGACACCACCGGCGGCACACATCCGGCGCGCCGTCCCCGCCGTCGCCAGGTAGACGGTGAAGTCGTGCCGGGCCGTCCCGGCGACCTGCCGCAACCGCAACCGACCGCCGTCCACCCAACTGCCCGGACCGGCCAGCGCCGCGCGCACCGCCAGGGCGAACTCACCCGCGTCCACGCCGGAGCCGGACTCCACCGCCACCCGGTAGCGCCGGACGCCACCGGCCTTGCCCAGCACCGGGCCGGTCCGGTCGTCGTACCTGAACCGACCTGGGCCGGTCGACGGGACCGCACCCGGCTCCTGTAGGACGGGAGCCTCCGGAGACGGGGAGAGGGACGGCTGCGGCGGCGGGTCCGCCGGGGAGGGGGCAGCCACACTCGACGCGGAAGCAACCGGGGCCACCTCTTCGGCCGCACCCGGGCCCGACCCGATGCCACCGGCCACCAGCGCCACCGCCGCACCGACGGCGGCCACCAGCACCGCGCCCCGGATCAGCGATCCCCGCCCGGAGTGCGGTCTGCCGGACGCGGTCGGCCGCCCCGGCGCTCGATCACGGTCGGGGGACTCCCGGCGGATGGCATGCCGGCCGGCGGAACCAGCCGATCGAGGACGGCTACCAGGGCTGTGCACCCGGTCATCCTGCCAGGTCAACCTGAACAGCGGGGTCCGTCGCGTCGGCGAGCAGCCCCAGCACGGCCCTTGCCACCAGGCGCGGCACCTCCAGCTGGGCCACGTGGCCGACATCGTCGATCATCAGGAGCCGACTGTCCGGGATCACCCGTGCGGCCTGCGGAGCCACCCGCACGTCGACCAGCCGGTCCTGCCGTCCGCCGATGACGAGCGACGGCGCCCGCACCGCACCGGCCATCCGCCACAGCGAACCGGACCCGGGCAGGTACGACCGCAGGAAGCTGGACACCAGCCCCCGGAAGGTCCGCACGTACGCCGCCGCGTGGTGCTCCGCCTGGTGACGGACGCGGATCTCCTCCAACGCCTCACGGCGGCGCTGGTCACAGATCCGGCTGAGATCGGCCACGCACGCCTCCATCACCTGCTGGGCCATCACCTCCGGTGCCAGTCGGGCCAGCCGCCAGGCGGCCAGCCGCTCGCCCCGGGGGATCGCCAGCAGGGGCAGCATCCGCCCCTGCAACGACCGGCGGAAGTCGAGGAACGGCAGGGCCGGCGACACCAGGGTCAGCGTCCGGACCAGGTCCGGCCGGAGCGCGGCCACCCGTACCGAGATCGCACCGCCGAGCGAGTTGCCGATCAGGTGCACCGGCCCGCGATCGGAGTGTTCGATCCAGCGGATCACCCGCTCCGCGAAGACCGGCACGGTGTACCGCCGACCCGGCTCGCTGCGACCGAAGCCAGGCAGGTCGATCGCCTGGCCGTCCAGCCGGCCGGCGAGCAGCCCCGCCAGGTCGGTCCAGTTCTGCGACGAGCCGCCCAGGCCGTGCACGTACAGCGCCGGTTCGGCGTCCGGGCTGGTCGCCGGTGTCTCCCGGACGTAGGTGACCAGCCCGTCGAGACGGACCTCGCGCCCCGGCCAGGGCGGCGGGACCGAGGGGGCGGGCAGCAGCCGGTCGGGCCAGAGGGTCGCGGGCTTCACCGTTCCAGTCTGCCTGGAACGGCTCACGCCAGCAGTGCCTCCAGTCGCCGGTTGACCGCGGCCAGGGTCGCCCGCACCACCGCCTGTCGGGGATCGCCGGCCACCAGCGCGGAGCCGGCCAACTGCTCGACCCACCCGTCACAGACCAGCAGCACCACGACCGTGGCCACCTCACAGTTGCCGAACGGCACCACCGCCGCGTGTTCCACGAAACACCGGCCACGCTCGGTCGAGGTGCCGGCGACGTAGAGCAGCTCGTCGATCGCCGCCGCCGCCGCGACGCCACACAGCCGCAGCACGAACCCGTCCACCGCCGGCCCGGTGGCGTGTCCCGAGGCGTTGTGGTCGCCCGCGATCAGCCGAACCTCGACATTGGCGTCGAGCCCGAACGTGCTCACCTGGACGTGGTCGAGCACCACCCGGGGGCCCGGCACCCCACCGGTGTCCAGCGGGCGCGACGGCGCGGACTCGGTGGTGGTGAGTTGCCCACCGGAGTAGGACGCGCCGAGCGTCACCGGACTGCCGACCGCGCCGGGCTCGTCCACGACCGCCCGGCCCCGGGTCGTGGCCGGTGACGGCCGCCGCCGACGGGTGGTCTCCGGCACGGTCTCCGGCCGAGTCGGCGCAGTCTCCGTCCGGGCGCCGCCGGGACGGGCCGACGGGCGTCGGGGCTCGGCGGTCGGACGCGTCTCGCCCGCCTCGTTCCGGCTCTCCGTGGAGCGTCGGCGCACCGGCACGGCCGGGACGCCGGGCAGGCCGCGCGGTGCCGCCGCCAGCCCCATCCGCTCCTGCAACAACCGGGCGACCTGTCGACTCACCTCGGCCGGGTCGGCCCCGTCAGCGAGGTCGAGGCGCAGGCTGTGCGCCCCGGCGGGGGTACGCCGCAGGGCGGCGTCGCGTACGCCGTCGACCCCTCGGACGGCGGCGAGGATCGCGTTGACGTCGAAGCCCTCGGGCCGGTCCCGCAACGGAGCCGGCTCGTCGTCACGGCGGAGGTGGGTGGCGATCCGGGCGAGTTCAGGGGTTTCGGCGGGTGGCTCCACAGCTGGCGGCTCCGGCACGACAGGCACGTCCGGTTCGGCGGGGACGCGCTGCGGCAACACCGCCGTGGCGCCCTCCCGCGAGCGATCCCCGGCCGGCTCGGTCGGCGGGACCGGGTCGGGCGCGGACCGGCGTGCCGTGTATGGGGCGGCACCCGTCGAGACGGGTGCGGAGGGGGTGCGCTCGCGGCGGCCGGGCTCACCCGCGACCTGGTCGGCGGCGGGCGACTCCGGCGGGGCGGCAGCCGGCGCGTCCGGAACCGGCCGCAGTCGGAACGGTCGGTACCCGGAGGAGTCGGCGGTCGACCGGGCCTCGGCGACCGGTGCCGTCGGGCCGGGCTCGGGCGTCTCCGGTCGGCTCGACGTACCCGGCTGCGCCGCACCAGCGGCCGAGGTGTTCGGGGTGGTCGGCCGGGTGTCGACCGGCGGGGCGCTGGTCGGGTCGACCGCGCCGGACGGTGCGTCGGCCGGTGGAGAGCTGGCCGGACGCAGCGCCCACGGCAGCCGCTCGTCGGCGGGTTGAGCCTCGGCCCGGCTGCCCCAGGGCGGGACTTCCTCGTTCCGCGTACCCCAGGGCACGCCGCTGTCCGCCGGTGCGCCGCTGACCGGTGGCGACGCCCACGACGGACGCTCCTCGGGTGCCCGCGCCCAGGACGGACGCGGAGCCGGTGAGGCGTTGGTCGGCGCACCGCTGACCGGAGGCAACGCCCAGGACGGGCGATTGTCGGCCGGCGGCGGGTCGGCCGAGCGGGCCGCCCAGGAGGGAGGCTGGGCCGGGGGTGCGCTGGTCGGGTCGACGGCGGCGGGCTGCTCCGCCGGCTCGGGGGCGGCGGGCTGCTGCCCTTCCGGTGCGGGCTCGCCGCCGTCACGGCGAGGTTCGTAGGGGCGGGACCGCTCCGCGCGGACCGGCTCGTACGGCCGGGTCGGCTCGGCGCGGACCGGTTCGTACGGTCGACTCGGCTCGCTGGCCCAGGGCCGGGCCGGCACCTCGCGGGACCGGCGGTCGGTGGGCTCGTTCTCCTCGCGCGCCCACGGCGGCGCCCAGTCGCTGGCCGGGCCGGGCTGTGCCCAGTGCGGCCGGTCCGGTTCACCGGAGGGCTGGTCGGCCGGAGACCAGCCCGCTGGCTGGTCGGCGCTCGTCGGTGGGTGGTCGGCCGACCCGGGTATCGGTTCGGCGGCTGCCGGATAGTCGTCCCACCCGTGCTGCCGGCCGCCGGTCGGGCCCTCGCCGGGTCGTTCGGCGGTCGGTGCGTGCAGGCCAGGCGGCATCTCGAAGCCGGAGGGGGCGGTGCCGACCGGTGGCACCTGCATCGCCGGGGGTGCCGAGGTCGGCAGACCCGTGCCGGAGGTGCCCGGTTGCTCACCGGGCGGGACCGGGCGGGGTGCCGGTACGACGAGCCGGTCCTGGCCAGGGTCATGGCCCGGCCCACGCAGGCCGGGTGGCGAGCTGACCGGGGCGTGCCGCCCGGCGGACGGCTGCTCGGCGACCGGGTTGCCGTTCACCTGGTGGCCGTTGACGTGGTTGCCGTTGACCCGGGCGGGCCGCTCGGGCTCCGCCTGCTCACCGAGCGGAGCGGGCAGGTCGGCGTGGCGCGACGAGGCGGTCGCCCAACCGGAGGCAGACTCGACCCGGGGCCCTGTCGGGCCCGAACCAGGTGTCACCTCCGGGCCCCACGACCAGTCGGCCGGTGGCGGGGCCCACCCGTTGCCGGAACGGGCCAGGTCATCGCGCTGACCCGTCCCGTCGCCGTGCTCTCCCGGGGTGGCGGCACCGGGTTGCCCTGTTTCACTCACCGCGCGCTCCTTGGTCGCCCCCGCTGAGGCTACCGTGTGGCGACAGTGGCGATAAGTTACAGCGGCGGGCCAATTCCGCGAGGGGCCGAGGGGCCCCGACCGGTTCGGGTGAAATGCCGGCCCGTACGACGACCTCGGAGGTTCCGATGACCGCTGTGGGGAACGGCGCCCAGACCGCCGGCCGACCCACGCGCCTGCCCCGCTCGGCGCGCCGCAAGCAGCTACTCGCCGCTGCTCAGGAGGTGTTCGTCGCGCAGGGCTACCACGCCGCGGCCATGGACGACATCGCCGAGCGAGCGGGAGTCTCCAAGCCGGTGCTGTACCAACACTTCCCCGGCAAGATGGATCTCTATCTCGCACTGCTCGACACGCACTGTGACGCGATCGTCGCCAAGGTGCACGATGCCATGGCCAGCACCACCGACAACAAGGAGCGGGTCAGCGCATCGGTGCGCGCGTACTTCGACTTCGTCGACCACGAGAGCGAGGCGTTCCGGCTGGTCTTCGAGTCGGATCTGCGCAACGAACCGGCCGTCCGGCAGCGGGTGGAGCGGGTCGAGCAGGGCTGCATCGCGGCCATCACCGACACGATCATCTCCGACACCGGGATCAGCCGGGCGCACGCCGAGTTGCTCGCCTCGGGCCTGGTGGGTGCGGCGGAGACCGCCGCGCAGTTCTGGTTGGCCCGTGGCCGCCAGGTGCCCAAAGCCGAGGCGGAGGCGCTGGTCGCGGCGCTGTCCTGGCGGGGTATCGCCAGCTTCCCGCTGCAAGGTGAGTCAGCCTGACCCTCGCCCCCGTGATCGGATAGCCTTCGCAGGGCGGCCATTCGCCCGATGGAGGAGGCACAGTGGAGGTCAAGATCGGGGTGCAGTACGCACCGCGCGAGCTGGTCCTGGAGAGCGCACAGTCGCCGGCCGAGATCGAGCGGATCGTGACCGACGCCGTCGCCAGGGGTGAGGGCACCCTCTCCCTGACCGACGAGAAGGGTCGGCGGGTCATCGTGCCGGTCGGCAAGGTCGCCTACGTCGAGATCGCCGAGGCGTCTCCACGAGCGGTCGGTTTCACCGTCCGTTGACGGCGAGCAGAGACCGGTAGGCGGTCTCTGCTCAGTTGTTGAGCCCGGCGGCGGCCATCCGCGCGGTGTGCGCGGCGGTCAGCCGCCGGAACAATTCCGTGACGTCCACCTGACCGCTCGCGGCGATCAGCGCGGTGAGCGCACCGTCGTCGGCGGCGGCGACCCGACCGGCCTGGGACAACGCCTCGCCGACCAGTCGTCGGGCCCACATCGACAGTCGGCCCGCCACCTTCGGATCGGCCTCGATCGCGAGGCGGATCTCGGCGGCGGCGAACTCCGCGTAGCGCGAGTCGTGCAGCACGTCGAGGACCAGTTGGCGGTCCGGCTCCCCCAGCGCGACGGCGATCTCCCGGAGGAAGTCGTCGCTGATCGCGTCACCCACGTACGCCTTGGTCACCGCCTCCGCCCAGTCGCGGGGCACGGTCGAGTCGTGGTACGCCTGCAACGGGCCGACATACGCCGCCATCGCGTCGTCCGGCAGCACACCGAGCGCGGTGAGCCGGTCGGCCAACCGCCGGTAGTTGGCGATCTCGGCGGCGGCCATCTCGCTCAGGGCGGCCCGACGGCGCAGGTCGGGGGCGAGCCGGGCATCGGCCGCCATCCGGTCGAAGGCCAGCAACTCGCCCAGAGCCACCAAGCCGAGCAGATCGGTGACGGCGGGGCCGGGCGGGGTGGAGGCGGACACCCGCGCAGGCTACCGTCCGGCCGCCGGGACGGCAGTCCCCCGACCCGGCCGGGCCAGCCGAACGACGACGCCCATTGCATGTGATACGGATCACATGCAAACCTTTGCGCCAACGCTCGCCCTCACGGAATCGGGACTCTGTTCAGCCCGTTCAGGTAGCATGGAGCAGTTGCCGTAGGTGCCAATCCCGGCCGGAGCCAACTCCGACCCCGGTTGACGTCGACCCACGGCGCGCGTGCGGCCCGGTCCGGCTCGGCTTCTCTGCCGCCGACCGTGTGGCCCGCGTCAAACCGAGAGCGCCCTGCGGACATGACGGGGCGCACCCACGAGAGGGCACCCCCAAAACCACATGAGTGAACCGATTCAAGACCTCACCGAGGGCCAGGAACTGACCCCGACAGCCCCGGTCCGGCCCGAGGCACCGACCTTCGCCGAACTCGGCGCCCGCGCCGAGACCGTCGAGGCGCTGGCCGCGGCCGGTATCACCCGCGCCTTCGCCATCCAGGAGTACGCGCTGCCGATCGCGCTGCGCGGCGCCGACCTGATCGGGCAGGCCCCGACCGGCACCGGTAAGACGCTGGGCTTCGGCGTGCCGTTGCTGGAGCGGGTCTTCGCACCGGACGAGGGCGGCGACGGGCTGCCGCAGGCCCTGGTCGTCGTACCCACCCGCGAACTGGGCATCCAGGTCGCCAAGGACATCGCCGCCGCCAGCCGTACCCGTGGCGTACGGGTGCTGCCGATCTACGGCGGTGTCGCGTACGAGCCGCAGATCGAGGCGTTGCGCAAGGGCGTGGAGATCCTCGTCGGCACGCCGGGCCGCCTGCTCGACCTCGCCAAGCAGAAGCACCTGCGGCTGCACGGCGTACGCGCGTTGGTGCTGGACGAGGCCGACCGGATGCTCGACCTCGGTTTCCTCGACGACGTCGAGCGGATCCTGGCGATGCTGCCGGAGGACCGGCAGACCATGCTCTTCTCCGCGACCATGCCGGACCCGATCGTGACGCTGTCCCGGCGCTTCCTGCGCCACCCGATCACGATCCACGCCGGGCACACCGCCGAGACCGGTCCGTCGCCACAGACCGAGCAGCTGGTCTACCGGACCCACTCGATGAACAAGATCGAGATTGTGGCCCGGATCCTCCAGGCCGAGAGCCGTGGCCTGACCATCATCTTCACCCGGACCAAGCGGGCCGCCGACCGGGTCGCCGAAGACCTGGACTTCCGTGGCTTCGCGGTCGCCGCGGTGCACGGCGACCTCGGTCAGGGCGCCCGGGAGCGGGCCCTGCGGGCCTTCCGGGCCGGGAAGATCGACACCCTGGTCGCCACCGACGTGGCAGCTCGGGGCATCGACGTCAGCGGCGTCACCCACGTCATCAACTACGACTGTCCGGAAGACCAGGACACCTACACCCACCGGATCGGCCGGACCGGTCGGGCCGGCGCGAGCGGCGTCGCGGTGACCTTCGTCGACTGGGACGACATGCCCCGCTGGCGGATCATCGACAAGACGCTGGGGCTGGACATGCCCGAGCCGCCGGAGACCTACCACACCTCACCCCACCTCTACACCGACCTGCACATCTCCACCGAGGTCACCGGCACCCTGCCGACCGCCGAGCGCACCCGCGCCGGGTTGGCCGCCGAGGTCGAGGAAGACCTGGGTGGTGGCCGGTCCCGGCGGGGCGGCGAGCCACGCGGCACCCGTCGTCGCGGTCGCGGCGAGGGCGGCCGGGCTGACGGCGGCCGGGGACGCGGTTCCGGCGGTCGTCGACAGGACGGTGCCGACACCACGCCGGGCGGATCCACCGGAGGCGACGCCGAGGAGGGCACCCGTACCCCCCGTCGTCGCCGTCGTCGCCGGGCTGGCGAGACGGTAGCGGGCGCTGACGCCGTCACGTCGGCGGTCGACAGCGCACCCAGCGAGACGAGCAGCAGCCGCAGCGACGACGCCGTCGGTGAAGCCGCCCCGCGCCCGCGCCGACGCCGCCGCCGTCGGGGTGGTGCCGATTCCGGTAACGGCACGCCCGCCGAATCGACCACCGACTGACCTCGGCCCGCCCCCCGGTGGCGGCGAACGGCCGCCCCTGGAAGATGGAGCGATGCCCGAACCACTGGATTCCGCCCTGGCCGAGGTCCGTTCGATGCTCCTCGGTCCGGGGCTGACCCGGGCCGTCGCGGCCGGACGGCGGCGCGGCCAGCGCCCCTCGATGGTCCGGGCCGAACTGCGGCCGGTCACTCTGAAAGCCGGTCAGCGGCTACAGATCGCCACCTCCGACGGGGCACGGCCGCACACCCGGAACGTGAGCCCGGGGCCGGAGGCGGACGCGGCGGTGGAGGCGCTGCTGGCCGAGCCGTTCGGCAACTGGCATGTGGAGACCACCCACGCCACCCTGCAACTGCGGGTCACCAAGTCGGGCGAGGCCCAGGTGCACCGGGCCGTGGCGACCCGACCGGCCGCCCCGGCGGCGGTCGCCGGTCACGACCGGGCCAAGGAGTACCTGCTCGATCCGGGCGATCCGCTGTTCGCCGAGATCGGTGGTTCGGCGGCCAAGCGGCGGCAGGTGGACGCCTTCCTACGGGCGCTGGCGGCCACCCTGCCGGACGGGCTGGCCGGGCAGTTGGGCCGCCCGCTGCGGGTGGTGGATCTCGGCTGCGGCAACGCGTACCTGACGTTCGCCGCGTACCGCTATCTGTCCCGGTCCGGGCTCGACGTCGAGCTGGTGGGTGTGGACGTACGCGACGACCAGCGTCGCCGCAACACCGAGTTGGCCGAACGGCTGGGCTGGGCCGAGCGGGTGCGTTTCGTCGCCGGCACCATCGCCGACGCGACCGTCGAGCCGACGCCCGACCTGGTGCTCGCGCTGCACGCCTGCGACACCGCCACCGACGAGGCGTTGGCCCGGGCGGTGGGCTGGCAGGCCCGATGGGTGCTCGCCGCGCCGTGTTGCCACCACGACGTCGCGGCCCAGCTGCGCGCCCGACCGGCCCCGACGCCGTACGACCTGCTCACCCGGCAGGGCATCCTGCGGGAGCGCTTCGCGGACGTCCTCACCGACGCGCTGCGCGCGGGGTTGCTGCGTCTGCACGGCTACCGGGCCGAGGTGGTCGAGTTCGTCGACTCCGCGCACACCCCACGCAACCTGCTCATCCGGGCACGGCGAACCGGGGCCGACCCGACCGACGCCCAGCGCGCCGAATACCGCGACCTGGTCGCCCAGTGGCAACTCACGCCCCGGTTGGAGACCCTGCTCGCGCAGCAGCCGACGGCCGGGTGACGGATTCGCGTCACGCCGCCCGGGGCCGTCTGGTCGATCAGTCAATTGCCCAACGCCGTTCCCGTACTACTCTCGAAGTTGCGCACCGTTGGGTGCCGGGCGGGAGGGAAGACCCAGCTGTGGGTTCGGCAGAGGTTTCGCCACAGATGGCCTTCGCGCGTTTCGTGCGCCGTGCCATCGACGATGCCCGCGAGGAACGTGGCTGGACGGTCACCGATCTGGCCGCACACACCGGCGTCGGTCGCTCCACCGTTTTCCGCTGGCTCGCCGGTGACTGGCAGGACTATCCCGAACTCGCCAAGGTCCGGGGCTTCTGCGCCGCGCTCGATCTACCGGTCGCGGCGGCCTTCCGCGCGCTCGGCCTGCCCGACGCGGGCGGCGGGCCGTGGCGACGCGGCGACGACAGCCCGGTGGAGGCCGACGTGCGGGTGATCCTGCAACGGCTGGCGGATCCGACGGTGCCGGCGGAGGAGAAGCACCACATCCGCGACCTGTTGCGTTATCTGGCCCGACGGCCGATCCGCCGCCCCGGGGACGGCACCGCCACACCGATGCGCCGGAACGCGTGTTGACCCGTCACGGCACGGAGACCGTGAACTCCGCCGTACGCACCGCTCCGCCGGTCGCGAAGTCCAGGTAGAGGCGGTAGCGCCCAGGCCCCGGCGCGGTGAGCCAGAACCGCACCGCCCCGTCGACCAGTTCCGCGTCCGGGTGCACGTGCAGGTAGCCGAGATCCCCCTCGCGCAGCGCGACGAGGTGGCCGTACGCGCCCAGGTAGCGCTCCAGCTCCGGGCTCCCGCCGTCCGCCCCGGTGATCCGGAAGCTGACCGGCACGGTGAGGCCGGGCTGGGGAACGCCCCGGTACTCGACGGTGAATCCGTCGACGGTGCTCGTGGTCGCCGGGGTGGGCAGCTCACGAGGCAGGTAGTCGCCGGGCGCCACCAGGTCCACCCCGAGCGTCGTCGCGGTCTGCCGGCCGTCGGCGGCGAGGGCGGTGAAGTCGGCGTACGCGCGCCAGACGCCGGGTGACGGCAACGTCAGCGGCACCGACCAGGTGCCGTCTTCCGCCATGGTCGGATGCAGGTGCTGGTAACCGGACAGGTCCCGACGCACCACGATCAGGTGCATCGGCTTGTCGTGCACGACCGCGAACCGGGTGACCGGCCGGCGTTGCTCGTCCTGGATGCGGAACCGCAGCTCACCGGCTTGGCCGGCGGTGAACTCGGCGTTCAGCGGGGTCAGGGTGTAGCCGTCGCGGCTGACCGCCAGACCGCCGGCCTCGGCCGCCGCGTCCTGGTCGGCACCGTGCGAGTGCGCGCCGAGGCCGGGGGCGTGGGTGTGGTCGGCCAACGCGCTGTCCGTCCGGCCCGTCGCCATGGCGTCACCGCCACCGTCGATTCGGCCGAGCCCGAACCCGAGCAGCACCGCCAGCACAAGGCCGCCGACCACCAGGGCCAGCCGCAGCGTGGCCCGGTCCGGCACGGCAGAGGCCACGGCACGGTCCTGGGCAGCCGGGGCCGCGCCGGGATCGGGCCCGGCCGCCGCTCGCTCGGCGGCCCGCACCGACCCGAGCGCAGGCGCGTCGGGTGCCTGGTCAGCCATGTGCCCACCGTACCGTCGTCGCCTGGGTCACCCTCGGCGCGGTCCTGGCCCGGCCGCACCCGGCAGCCAGGTCGCGGATCGGTGCGCCGCTACGCCGCCAGGGCGAGGGCCAGCGGAAGGACCGCCTGCGCACCGGCGCGACGGAGTTCCCGGGCCGCCATCGTCATGGTCCAGCCCGAGTCGACCAGGTCGTCCACCAGCAGCACCGGACCGTCGAGCCCGGCGAGGGCGGCGGCGACGTCACCGGCGACGGTGAGGGTGCCGTGCAGGGCGCGTACCCGCTGGGCGCTGTTGCCCCGGGGGCCGTCGGCCGCCACCGGCCCGGTCGAGTCCACCTGGCCCAGCAGCGGCAGTCGCCCGACAGTGGCGATCCGCTCGGCCAGCGACCCGACCAGCGACGGGCGGGTCCGGGAGCGGACCGCGACCACCCCGGCCGGGCGGCTCGGCCAGGGGTCGTCACCGTGTGCCCACGCCTTGAGCACCTCGATCACCGCGGCGGTCACGTCGTCGGGCACCGGGGCGTCCGGCGCTTCCGGCCCGACCAGGTCACGCAGCCGACCGCCCCAGCCGAGGTCGGACAGTCGGCCGACCGCCCGGCCCGGCAGCGCCTGTTCCGTCGGGGCGATGCGCCCCTTCAGCGGTACGCCGACCGCAGCCAACCCGGTGGGCCAGAGCCGCTTCGGCGCGACCTGGACCCCGGGGCGGCCGAGGAAGGTCTGCGCGACGGTCAGCGAGGCCGCCGACACCTCGGGCGCGAACAGCGGCCCGGCGCAGCGGTCGCACCGCCCGCAGTCGGCCGCCTCCGCGTCGTCCAGGCATTCGCGCAGGTAACGCAGCCGGCAACCGGTCGTCGAGGCGTACTCGATCATGGCTTGTTGCTCGGCGGCGCGGGCCGCGGCGACCCGACGCAGCCGAGCCTCGTCGTAGGTCCACGGCTCGCCGGTGGCGAGCCAGCCACCCCGTACCCGACGGACCGCGCCGTCCACGTCGAGCACCTTGAGCATCATCTCCAGCCGGGCCCGGCGCAGGTCCACCAGCGGTTCCAGGGCCTGCGTGGACATCGGTCGGTCGGTGGGCAGCGCGGCCAGCACCGTCCGGACCTGCTCCTCGGGTGGGAACGCCAGCGAGGCAAAGTACCGCCAGATGGCCGCGTCCTCGACGCCGGGCAGCAGCAGCACCTCGGCGTGTTCCACGGCTCGCCCGGCCCGACCCACCTGCTGGTAGTACGCGATCGGCGACGGTGGCGCGCCGAGGTGCACGACGAAGCCGAGATCCGGCTTGTCGAAGCCCATGCCGAGGGCGCTGGTGGCCACCAAGGCTTTGATCTTGTTTTCCAGCAGGTCCTGCTCGGCGGCGCGGCGGTCAGCGTCCTCGGCCTGCCCGGTGTACGCGGCCACCGCCCAGCCGCGCGACCGGAGGAACTCGGCGGCCTCGGTCGCCGCAGCCACCGTCAGCGTGTAGATGATGCCGGAGCCGGGCAGCCGTTCCAGGTTGTCGGCGAGCCAACCGAGCCGGTGTGCCGGGCTCGGCAGGTCGAGCACGCCCAACCGCAGCGACTCCCGGTCCAGGCTGCCGCGCAGCACCAGGACGTCGGGTCGGTGCCCGGTCGCGGCGGCCGGTTCGGTGCCCAACTGCTCGGCCACGTCCCGGGTCACCCGGGCGTTGGCGGTGGCGGTCGTCGCGAGCACCGGAGTGCGGTCGGGCAGGTTACCGAGGAAGGTACGCAGCCGGCGGTAATCCGGCCGGAAGTCGTGCCCCCAGTCCGACACACAGTGCGCCTCGTCGACCACCAGCAGACCGGTGGTGGCGGCCAGCTTCGGTAACACGCCGTCCCGGAAATCCGGGTTGTTGAGCCGTTCCGGGCTGATCAGCAGCACGTCCACCGTGCCGGCCTGGATCTCGGCGGTGATCTCGTCCCACTCGTCCAGGTTCGCCGAGTTGATGGTGCGGGCCCGGATCCCGGCCCGAGCCGCCGCCTCGACCTGGTTACGCATCAGCGCCAGCAACGGCGACACGATGACCGTCGGTCCGACCGGTTCGACACCCTGCGGGTCAGCGCCGTCGCGCTCCCGCAGCAGCGCGGTCGCCACGAAGTACACCGCCGACTTGCCCCATCCGGTGCGCTGCACGCAGAGCACCCGCCGCCGGTCCACCACCAACGCCTCGATGGCCCGCCACTGGTCCTCGCGGAGCCGGGCCCGCGCACCGGCCAGCCGCCGCAGCACCGCCTCGGCCCGCTGCCGTACCACCGTCCGTTCCTGGCTCATCCGACGTTTCTACCAGCGGCGCGATGCCGGAGCCGGGCCACGGTCGGGGGTTTGCTCTACCATTCCCGTTCGATCCCGGAGAGAGAGACGAGATGACTCAGCGAACCGGCACCACCGCCACAACCCGGCGTCTCGCGGTCGCAGCCGCCGCCCTGCTGGCCGCGACCCTGGTGGCCGGCTGCGACGACAAGGCCACCCCCGAGGCGGCGCCACCGCCGGACCCGAAGCAGGAGTTGCTGGCGGCCGTGCCGGACGACCAGGACCCGGCCTTCCGTTTCACCACCAGCGACGCCTCGGGTGACGTCTCGGGGGTGGTCGACCCGGCGAACCGGGGCATGGACATCGACACCGTCACCAAGGACAAGGACTTCACCCTGGAGATGTCCTTCCGGATGGTCGAGTCGCGCACCTGGATGAAGGTGAACTTCAAGGGCGCCAAGGACATCCAGAAGCTGATGAAGCTGCCCACCAAGTGGATGGAGATGGACCCGGCGAAGATCGAGACCCCGGACGCGCTGCCCACCTACGAGGGCACCGACCCGGGCAACGCCGACGCCATCATCCGCGCGGCCACTGACATCCAGGCCGGTGAGCCGGGGACGTACACCGGCGTGGTGGATCTGTCCGCCGCGCCCGAGTTGACCGACGCGCTGGAGAGTTTGGCCGCGCTCGACGACGCCACCGCGCAGCTTCCGCTCAGCGCGGTGGTCGGTGCGGACGGCAACCTCTCGTCGCTGACCCTTCAGATCCCGGCGGTCGGTAAGAAGAAGGCGTCCGAGTACGTGATCGAGTACTTCGACTTCGGCACCGCTCCCGAGGTCGTCGCGTTCACCGACGACCAGGCGCAGCAGGCCCCGGACTCCGCGTACGACCTGATCAACGGCTGACCGGGGCAGCGCCCGAGCCGCAGCGGCGGGGCGGCACGCCGTTGTGCCACCCCGCCACCGATCACCGCCGGGTGCCGGGGCGAAGCGAGTCGCGCAGCAGGGACAGCCGGGAGGTGAGGCTGGCCAGGCCGCCGGGGAAGAAGTAGACGGCCAGGATGAAGACCGTGCCGAGCACGAACAGTGGCTCGGACAGTGGCCGACTGAGGAACGCCGGCAACGCGTCCACCGCGTCGGAGGTGCCGAAGGACACCAGCCGGTGATCGAGGTACATGTAGCCGATGCCGCCCAGCACCGGGCCCCACCGGGTGCCCGGACCGCCGAGGACCACCATCACCAGCAGCGACAGGGTCAGCTCGCTGCCGGTGATGTGCGGCGAGGCACCGCCGACGATCAGGCAGTACACCACCCCGCCCGCCGCCGCGAGACCACCGGCCAGGGTGAAGGCGACCAGCTTGAACCGGTACGGGTCCAACCCGAGTACGCCGATGCGGCGCTCGTCGTCACGCAGCCCGGCCAGCACCCGACCGGTCGGCGAGGCACTGACCCGGTGCACCACCAACACCACCACCGCGAGATACGCCAGCGCCAGCCAGTACAGGTTGACCGTGTTGGCGACCCCGACCAGCCCGTCCGGCAGCCCGGCCACGTCCAGCGGCAGCCCCTCCTCACCACCGGTGAGCCCGCCGAAGTCCCGGGCCACCAGGATCGCTCCGACCTGCGCGAACGCCAGCGTCACCATGGCGAAGGCGATGCCGACCGTGCGCAGTGCCACCGCGCCGAGCAGGCCGGCGAGGATGGTGCCACCGATGATCGCCAGCGGCGCGGCCTGCCACAGCGACAACCCGAACCGGGTGATCAGGATGTCGGTGCCGTAGACCCCGGCGGCGAAGTACAGCGCATGGCCGAAGGAGAGCATCCCGGTGCGCCCGAACAACAGGTCGTAACCGGCCGCCAGACCGCCGAAGACCAGACACACGGCGAGCAGTTGCAGGGTGCCCGGCGAGTTCAGCGCCCCTTCGAAGATGCCGGGCAGGTGCAGCGTCGAGTACGGCAGGAGCAGCGCCACGGCCAGCGCGACCAGCGGCAGGAACGGGCGCAGCCGACCCCAGCGGCTCGTTGCCTCGGTCAACTCGCCGGGCACCGCCGCCGGGGGTGCCGGAACCTCGGGACTCTTGACCTCGGTCATGCCGTAACCGCCTTTCCGGCGATGCCCTGCGGACGCAGCAGCAGCACCACGGCCAGCAGCGCCACCACGCAGATGTCACCCAGCCCGGAGGTGCCGTAGTAGTTGACGAACTGTTGCAGCAGCCCGACCGCGACCGCCGCGTACGCGGACCCGACCACCGAGCCCATGCCGCCGATGACCACCACGATGAACGCGAAGATCAGCAGCGAGCCGCCCTGCTGGGGCGAGACGGTGCCGAAGTAGACGCTGCCCAGCGACCCGGCCAGCGCCGCTGCCGCGCCACCGATGGCGAAGACCAGGGTGAACGCCTTGCGGACGTCGATGCCGAGCGCGGTGACCATCTCCCGGTTCTCCACCCCGGCCCGGATGATCAGGCCGTAGCGGGTCCAGCGGAGGAAGGCGAGTATCGCGCCGAGCACCAGCAACGCGGCGACGATCAGCAGCAGCCCTCCGTTGGGCACCTGTGCGCCGAGGATCGAGGTCACCTCGCGGGTCCACGCCGGGCGCGGGAACGGTCGGGCGTCCGCACCCCAGGTGGCCTGCAACAACGCCACACCGGCGAGGGAGAGGCCGACGGTGACCAGCACCTGCTCGATGGTGCGCGAGTAGAGCGGCCGGATCAGCACCAGCTCCACCAGGACCGCCATCAGCGTGCCGGCGGCCACCCCGAAGGCGACCGCGACCACGAAGCCGAGGCCGTCGGGTCCGGCACCCGGCAGGTTCCCCGCCGCCCACCAGGTGGCGTACGCCCCGACACCGAGGAACAGCCCGTGGGCGAAGTTGAGCACGTCGGCCAGACCGAAGACCAGCGACAGCCCGGAGGCGACCAGGAAGTAGAGGGCTGCCAGACCGAGGCCGGTCAGCGTCAACAGGATGATCGTGTCCATCAGCTGCCGTCCTCCGGGGCCGACGCGGCGCCCGCCGGGCGGGCGGCGACCTGGTCGACGGCCGCTTCGGCAGGCTGGTGATCGGCGGCAGGCTGGTGGCCCTCGGCCGAGCCGACGCCGAGCAGGGACCGGGTCAGTGCGGTCTCCAGCAGCAGTTCCTGGGCGTCACCGGCCCAGGCGACCCGACCGGCGGCCAGCACCACCGCGTCCCGGGCCAGCCGCCGGACCACCGCCAGGTTCTGTTCGACCAGCAGCACCGGCACGGACTCCGCGACCCGTTCCAGCACCTCGGCCACCTCGGTCACCACCTTCGGCGCCAACCCCTTGGTCGGCTCGTCGACCAGCAGCAGTCGGTTGTCGTTGAGCAGCACCCGGCCGATGGCGAGCATCTGCTGCTGGCCCCCGGAGAGCGAGCCGGCCCGCTGCCGGGAACGCCGGTCCAGCTCGGGGAAGAGAGCGAACACCCGGTCGTACGCCGGAGTGCTGCCGCGCCGCTCGGCGAGCCGCAGGTTCTCCGCGACGGTGAGCCCGGCGAAGACGCAGCGGTCCTCCGGCACGTAGCCGAGCCCGCCACGGACCAAGCGGTGGGTCCGCTGGGCCAACAGGCTCTGGGCTCCCATCCGGACCGTGCCGCGCACCTCGCCGCCCGGTGGGGTCAGCCCCACGACGGCGCGCAGCGTGGTGGTCTTACCGACGCCGTTACGGCCGAGCAGCACGGTGACCCCGGTCGGGGCGACCGTGAACGACACTCCCTGGAGGATGTGCAGCCCGGCGATCCGGACCGACAGATCCTCCACGGTCAACACCGGTTCAGTCATGTCGGCACTCCGCTTCGCTCCGTGCCGACATGAGGCACCAGGACCCTGAGCCTGATGGTTCGCTCACTCACAGGGACTCCCCCAGGTACGCCTCTTGCACGGTCGGGTTGGCCATCACCGTCTCCGGTGTGTCGCAGGCCAGCAGCGCGCCGTGGTGCATCACGGCGATCCGGTCGGCCAGTTCGAGGATCACGTCCATGTGGTGCTCGACCATCAGCACCGCACGGCCGCTGTCGCCGGTCAGTGACCGGATCACCTGGACCAGTTCCGGCACGTCCTCGGCGCTGACCCCGGCCATCGGCTCGTCGAGCAGCATCACCCGTGGCTCACCGGCCAGCAGCAGCGCGATCTCCAGCTTCCGTTTCTCGCCGTGGGCGAGGGTGCCGGCCAACGCCGTACCCCGGTGGGCCAGGCCGACCCGGTCGAGCGCCGCGTCGGCGGCGGCGGCGACCTCCCGGTCGGCCGCCGCCCGCCGCCACAGCTTGAGCGAACCCCCGCGGTGTGCCTGCACGGCGAGCCGGACGTTCTCCTGCACGCTCAGCGAGCCGAAGACCGAGGACGCCTGGAAGGTACGCCCCAGGCCCAGCCGGGCCCGTCGGTACGGCGGCAGGTCGGAGATGTCCTGCCCGTCCAGGTTGACTCGACCTTCGGTGGCCCGGCGCAGGCCGGTGATCAGGTTGAACAGCGAGGTCTTGCCGGCACCGTTGGGACCGATCACGCCGAGGAACTCCCCGGGCGCCAGGTCCAGGTAGACGGAGTCGACGATGGAGACCTCACCGATCCGCCAGGTCAGACCGCGGGTGGCGAGCATCTCCGGTCAGCCCTTCATCGCCTGGACCGGGGGTGCGGTCTCGTCACCGGCGAGCGCCTTCTGGGCGGTCGCGGTGAAGGCGTCGCCGCTGCCGGTCAGACCCGCCTGGTACATCGGCTGGAGCAGCGCGTGGTCCTCGGCGCGGATGGTCATGGTGCCCTTCACGCTCTCGAAGCTCCAGCCCTCCAGCGCGGTGACCATCTGCTCCACGTCGTCGCCACCCTCGGCCGCAGCGCGGACCACCATCTGCGCGGCGGCGAACCCGTCGGGGTGGAACAGGTCGAGCGTGCCGCCGGGGACCTTCGCCTTCGCGGCCTTGGCCGCCTCGGTGTCGCTCGCGCCGTCGAAGTAGTGCGACAGGAAGGAGATCTTGGTACCGGCGGCGCCGAAGGTGGGCCACGAGGCACGGATGTCCAGACCGGTGACGACCGTGGTGGAGGTGAGCACGCCCTGCTGGTCCAGGGTCTGCCACATCGCCGGAGCGGTGGTGCCGGCCCAGGCGACGAAGAGCAGGTCCGGCTTGGCGGACTTGATCTGGCTGGCGAACGGGGTGAACTCGGTGGCGCTGGCCGGTGCCCGGACAGAGCTGACGCTCGCGCCGGCCCCGCCGATCACCTCCTTGACCGCAGCCTCGTTGGCGTCGCCGAAGGCGCCGTCCTGGGCGAACACCACGACCTTCTTGCCAGCCGGGTCGCCGATGAACGACTTCGCGGTCAGCACGTCCTGGTACGACTGCCGACCGGACCGGAACGTGTACTTGTTCGCGCCGGTCACCGCGTCGGTGGCGGCCGGACCCGAGATGAACAGCACCTTGTTCTGTGCGGCGATCGGGGCGACCTGAAGCGCCACCCCGGAGGCCGTCGAACCGGCGATGATCTTGTTGCCCTTGCCGATCAGGTCCTTGGCCGCGGAGACCGCCTTCGCCGGATCACCCGCGTCGTCCACCTCGGTGATCTCGATCGCCCGATCGCCCACCTTGTTGGTGCCGTTGGTGGCGAAGTCCAGGCCGGCCCTGAACCCCTCGATGTACTGCTTTCCGTAACTGGCCAACGCTCCCGACTGGGAGTAGACCAGACCAACCTTCACCGGCGCGGCACTGTCGCCGCCGCCGCTTGCGGTGTCCTGGGGGCTGCCACAGGCCGTGGCGGCGATCGCCGCGGCCATCATCGTGGCGGCGGAGAGAACCACCCGCCGTGTCGTCCGGACCGTCATTGCGACTCCACGTGAGGACTCAGAGGAAGGAAAACCTTATGTGTCGGCTCACGCTAGAAGTGACGTCACCCACGGGCCATGTGGCGGAAACACACAAGTAACCGGGTTGGTGTGGCCAGCTGTCACAAACCTCGCCCGCTCAGTGGTGGTGGTCCGGCGTGGCGATGGGCCCGGCTCCCACGACTTCGGCCCGCCATGTGTCGCCTCCCCCCACGCTCCGGCCCCGCATCGGGAGCGCCTGTCCGCCCGGCGGCTCGGCTTCGGCGAGGTGGATCGGGCGTCCCGGCCAGCCGCCGCCCGGAGCCGGAGCGAGGCTGGTGGGGGATCCCGGTTCCGGCCCGGATGTGCGGGCGGAATCAGAAGATTGTCTGGTGCGTCGGCTTCTACGTCACCCGGTGCGGCTGGTGCCGCTGGTCTTCCTGGTGGCGATCCTGATCGGCACCGGCCTGTTGATGCTGCGCCCGATGACCGTCGAGCACCAGCGTCCCCCGTTCATGACCGCCCTGTTCACCGCCGCCTCGGCCATCTCGGTCACCGGCCTGACCGTCACCGATACCCCGAACTACTGGTCCGCCTCCGGGCTGGTGCTCATCACCGTGCTCACCCAGTTGGGCGGGCTCGGCATCCTGACCGGTGCCGCGCTGGTGATCCTCACCGTGTCCCGACGGCTCGGCCTGCACAACCGGATGCTGGTGCAGGCCGAGACCGCGGAGTACGGCCCCGGTGACGTACGCCGGCTGCTGCTGCGCATCGCCGCCACGGTCTTCGCCTGCGAGCTGGCGATGACGGTAATCGTCACCGGTCGGCTCTGGCTGGCCTACGACGAACCGTTCTGGCAGGCCCTCTGGCACGGCGCGTTCCACTCCATCCAGGCGTTCAACAACTCCGGTTTCTCGCTCTACCCCGACGGGCTGCTGACCTTCGCCCGTGACTCCTGGATCTGCCTGCCGATGTCCGTCGGCGGCATCATCGGCGGGCTCGGGTTTCCGGCCCTGTTCGAGGCGGCCCGCGAGTGGCGGCGACCGGGCCGCTGGGGAGTCGCCACCAAGTTGACCATCTGGGGCAGCGCCGCCCTGATGGTTGTCGGCGTGGCCGCGCTCCTGGCCGCCGAGTGGGACAACCCGCAGACCGTCGGTCGGTACGACGTTCCCGGCAAGGTGCTCGCCACGTTCGCCCAGATCGCGTTGGCCCGCACCGGCGGCTTCGAGGTGGTGTCGACCGACCTGCTCCGCGAGGAGAGCTACCTGCTGCTGATCTGGCTGATGTTCATCGGTGGTGGCAGCGCCAGCACCGCCGGTGGGATCAAGGTCTCCACCTTCTTCCTGCTCGCCTTCGTCATCTGGGCGGAGGTACGCGGCGAGCCCGACGTCACGGTCGGGCACCGCCGGATCGCCACCGCCAGCCAGCGACATGCCGTCGCCGTCGCGCTGCTCAGCCTCGCGATCGTCGCCGCCGGGACCACCGCGATGATCGTGATGACCGACAAGCTTCCGTTCTACGCGGCGCTGTTCGAGGTCACCTCGGCGTTCAGCACCACCGGGCTCTCGGTGGGCGTCCTGTCCTCCCTGTCGGACGGCGGCCAACTGTTGCTGACCGTGCTCATGTACGTCGGCCGGATCGGGCCGCTCACCTTCGGCTCGGCGATCGCCCTGAACACCCGACACCGGCTCTACCGCTATCCAGAGGAGCAACCCATTGTTGGCTAGGAATCCAGACGACGGTGGCATCGCCGTGATCGGGCTCGGCCGGTTCGGCAGCCACCTGGCCGAATCCCTCTCCGCCCTCGGTCACGAGGTGTTGGCCGTCGACCGCGACGCTCATCTGGTGCAGAAGTGGTCGTCACTGCTCGATCAGGTGGCCCAGGCCGACTCCACCGACGAGCAGGCGCTGCGTCAGCTCGGCCTGGGCGACCTCGGCCGGGCGGTGGTGGCCATCGGTGCATCGGTCGAGGCCAGCGTGCTCACCGTGCTCGCCCTGGCGGAGTTGGGCGTACCGCAGATCTGGGCCCGGGCGACGTCGGCCCAGCACGCGAAGATCCTCTCCTCGGTCGGCGCGCACCACGTGGTCTTCCCGGAGGCGGAGACCGGTGAGGGGCTCGCCCACCTGATCGTGAGCCGGATGCTGGACTCGGTGGAGTTCGGTGAGGCCTTCGCGGTGGCGCGGATCCGCGTACCGCCACCGCTGCGGGGTCACCGCACCAACGAGATGCGGCTGCTGGACCGCTACGGGGTGCGGGTGATCGGGATCCGGCGCCCCGGCGAACACCGCTACCGGTACATCGCGGACGACCTTGAACTCGACGAGGACATGATCCTCATCGTGGAGGGCACCATCGAACAGCTCCAGCGTTTCGCCGCGCTGTCCTGACCGGCCGGCTCAGCTGCCGGCACCCTTGCCGGGCTTCTTGCCCGGCTGCGGCTTCGCCCCGCCCTTCGCCTTGCCGTCCTCCGCCTTGGGGTCCTTGGGTTTGGGTTCAGGCTTGGGCTTGTCCGGCTTGGGCTTGGCCTTCTCCGGCTTGGGCTTGGCCTTCTCCGGCTTGGGCTTCCCGCCGGGCTTGGCGTCGCCGGAGCCGACAGAGCCCGCCTTACCGGCCGTCGCCTTCACCGTCTTGGCCGACTTGGTGGGTGCCGGTTTGGTGATCGGCGCGCTGCCCGCCACCCCGGAGACCTGTACCCCGCACACCGCCGTGCCGACCCGGAACTCCACCGGCAGCGGGTTCGTCCCGGAGTAGCGCCCGGTCAGGTTCAGCTTCTCGGTGGCGCCGGGGGCCAGCACGGGCCGCTGCGGAGCGGGCTGCACCGCCACCGCCCGACCCTGCTGCCGTACCGGCATCGGTGTCGCCGCGGTCACCTGCTGCTCGCCCGGGAAGGCGAAGCTCATCGTCCAGTCACGCAGTTCACGGTCACCGGTGTTGGTCAGGCTCAGCTCCGCGGTGAAGTCCTTGCCGGAGTCCTTGCGCAGCGCGTACGTGACCTGGCAGGGGACCCCACGCTCCCCGCCGATACGCGCCTGGGTCGGCTGGTCGATCCCGCCGCTGGCGGGGCTGTGCGAGGTGACACCCCAGACCGCCGCCGTGATGACCATCAGCCCGGCGGCAGCCGCCACCGCCTCGATCCGGCGTCGGCGGCTCAACCCGCGACGAGTACGCAGCCCGGCCAGCGGCAGCGCGTCGGTCGCCGCGGACCAGGGCAGGATCGTGGTGCCGGCGTCGGCCAACGACTCCGGACCGGTGTCCCCGGTACCGCCCGCCACCGGCACGGTCGGCACCTTCCCGGCCGCCTCGGCGAGGGTCCGGGCCAGCTCGGCGGTGGCCGGTCGATCCGCCGGCAGCTTCGCCAGACACCGGTGAACGAGATCGACGACGTTGCCGGGCAGCCCCGGCACGTCGGGCATCGGATCCGGCTCCCGGTACATGTGCGCGCGCAACATCTGCGTGGTGGTGTCGGCCTGCCAGGGCAGCCGACCGGTGAGCATCCGGTACAACAGCAGCCCGACCGCGTAGCCATCGGTGGCCGGACTGACCTGCCCGTTGTCGAGTCGTTCCGGGGCGAGGTACGCCGGTGTGCCGAGCAGCGTGCCGTCGGGCCCCTTCTCACTCTCGCCGATCAGGGCGGAGATGCCGAAATCGACGACCTTCACCCCGGTCGCGGTGAGCATCACGTTGCCGGGGGTGACGTCACGGTGCACCACACCCCGGGCGTGCGCGGTGGCCAGCGCGGAGGTGACCTCGGCCGCCACCGACACCGCCTCCCGCCACGGCAGGCGTCCGTCGCGGGCCAACCGCGCGGTCAGCGGAACACCGTCGATCAGCTCCATCACCACGTACGGCACGGTCACGCCGTCCCGCTCGGACTCGCCGTAGTCGTACACGTTGGTGATGTTGGGATGGCACAACCGGGCGGCGGCCTGGGCCTCGATCCGGATCCGGTGCCGGAACGCCCGGTCGCTGGCCAGTCGGGACGCGAGGACCTTGACCGCCACCTGCCGGCCGAGCACCTCGTCGTAGCCCCGCCAGACCACGGACATGCCGCCCGCGCCGAGCTGCTCGATCAGCCGGTACCGCTCGCCGAGCAGATCCGCTCCGCCGCTAACCCCACCACCCATGGTCGGCGTTGTTGCCCGACGTGAGGCCGCCTACACCTTTCTGGTCTGATTCGGTCACCGATGTCACCCGATCAGGCGGTGGCGAGCAGTTGGTCCACCGGGGCGTAGTCGTCGGTCAGCACCAGCGCGTCACCGACGAAGTCCGTCAGGTCGCCGCCACTGAGCAGGCTGACCGGTTCGTTGGCGTCGTCGAGGCGGGCACGCACCGCAGCCAGCGGCAACGGCGCGTCGGAGGCCACGACGAGGAAGTTGGCGCCCCGCTCACCGGCCAGCGCCTCGGGCGGTGCGATCAGCGCGACATGGGCGAACTCGGCGGCGACGGTGGCCATCTCGCTGCGGATGAACCGCAGCGGGGGGTAGTCGATGACGTTCTGGACGTAGACCCCGCCCGGCCGGGTCACCCGCCGGATCTCCGCGGCCATCTCCCGGGTGGCGAGGTGCCAGGGCACCACCAGGTGCCCGAACGCGTCGCCCACCACGAAGTCCCGACTGTCGGTCGCCTCGGCGGCGACGAGCAACCGGGCGTCACCCACCACCGCCCGCAGGTCCGGCCCCTGGCGTACGCCGAGTCGCCGCTCCCCCAACTCGACCAGCCCGCCGTCGATCTCGAACACCAGGTTGTCGGTGCCGGGCCGGGTGGCGGTCAGGTAACGCGGCACGGTGAACCCGCCGCCGCCCAGGTGCAGCGCGTCGAGCCGCTGACCCGGCGGGGCGAGCACGTCGGCCACCGCGCCGATCCACCGGGTGTACGCGTACTCCAGGTGGGTCGGGTCGGCCAGGTCCACGTACGAGTGCTGGGCCGAGTTGAGCAGCAGGGTCCGTCCGCTGGCCCGGCCCGGGTCGGTCTCGACGCGGGCGCAGTGGTACGCCGTCTCCACGTCGCAGGGGTTCGGGGCGACCATGGTCAGCCCGGCCCCGGCCAGACCGAGCACCGCCAGGGCGGCCTTGACCCGGGCCGGCCCGGGGAGGGCGGCCCGGTCCTGCCGGTGCAGGTACACACCCAACGCGATACCGACGACGCCGAGGGAGGCGGCCAGCCCGAACAGGATGACGGTGCTGGGCAGCGCGGCCACCAGCACGAAGCCGGTGACCAGGGTGGCCGTGACCGCGCCGAGCGTGCCGATGCTGGAGAGCCGGCCGACGACCTGGCCGGTGCGGCGCAGGTCGGCGAGCTGGAGCTTGATCACCAGCGGGCTGACCGAGGAGAGCAGCATCGCGGGCGCGAACACGGCCACCGCGACCAGCAGCAGCACCGCGCTGGCCGCACCGCCGCGCAACACCTCACCGGCGTACCGCACCGCCGGCAGGGTGATCGCGGTGGCGATGCCGGAGAGCACCAACGCCGGGGCCAGCAGCGTACGCGGGTTGCGCCGATCGGCCAGCCAGCCGCCCGCCCACGCCCCGTACGCGATCGCCGCCAGCGCGATGCCGATGACCGAGCTGGTCACCTGGAGGGTCACCCCGACGTACGGCCCGACCAGGCGCAGCGCGGCGGTCTCCAGCACCAGGACGGCACCGCTGGAGTAGAAGACCAGGAACGCGGCGAGCCCGTTGGGCAGCGCCCGGGGCGCCTCCACCAGGGAGGGCGTGGACCGGGCCGCCACGTCAGGCGATGGAGAGTTCATCGTGGCGATGGTACGCAGCGATTCGCCGCGCGTACGTCAATGCATCGAAAGATGAACATGGTTCGTGTGGTCGGCGGCCGGGCTGCCGCTCCCGCTGTACGCCCGCCAGCCGGTGCCGGGGTGCCAGATCTGGCGATACCAGATCACGTAGAGCACACCGAGCCGGTCGGCGTTGCGGACGTGCCAGGCGGCCAGGCTGTCGCCGTACGACTTGTCGCCACCGGTCGCCGAGCGGTTCTCGAAGCCGTTCGGGGCGGCGGAGAAGTCGCAGGCCCGCCCCTTGGGGTGCTCGCCGGAGCCACCGCTGCGGTAACAGGAGACGTGCCGCTTGTAGCCGGCGGCCTGGGTCTGCTGCAACGCGTGCAGGGTGCGTGGCGTGATGCAGCCCGAGGTGGTCGGGTCGTTCACCGAGCACGACTCGCTGGGCCACGATCCGTCGGAGTTGCGAGGTGCCGGTTTCGCCGACGTCGAACTGCCGCCGCTGAACCCACCGCTGGTACCCGAGCTGACCGCCGCCAGCGCCGCCTCGGCCTCCCGCTTCTTCTTCGCCATCACCGCCAGCTGCTTGGTCTGCTCGCGTACCTCGGCGTTGATCGCGAGCTTGGCCTGCCGGGCCTGCTCCCGCGCCTCGGTCAGCTCCCGGACCCGGCGGCCGTCGCGCTGGGCCATCATGTCGAGGTTGGCGGCCCGCTGCACGAACGCCTCCGGGGTCGCGCTGTCCAGCAGCGCGGCGGCCGGGCTGAGCCGGCCGACCCGGTAGGACTGCGCGGCCACCTCGCCGACCAGCGCGGTCAGCTCCTCCAGCCGGCCTTCCATCTCAGACAGCTCCTTGGCCAACTGCTTCTGCCGCTTCTTGGAGCCGTCCAGCTTGCGCTTCGCCTCGATGTGCGCCTTGGCGGTGGCCTCCAAGGCGTCTCGCAGCTTCTTGCTGCCGCCCTCGTTAGGCTCGGCGTACGCCGGCACGACGCCCACGCCGAGCAGCAGTGCCACGGCGGCGAGCAAGGCGATCAGCGGCCGGTGGGCGCGCCGCATGACGGGCATGGACCTGCGCACGAAAGCATCCTTTCGTCGGCCGCCGACCCCCGAGAACTCACTGCACGGCGGCGACCCTCGCCGGCGCCGATCGGCGGCCTGCTGGCGGAAGGCCGCCGGTCAGAATACCGGAACCAGCCCGGTCGGCCACTGTACCGATCGCCACCTCCCGACTCTCGTCGACCCTCCGCGACGATCCCCTCACCCTGCGCACCACTCGCGGCGACCCGTCGCGTTGCCGCCGCTCGGCCGGGAGGTGTCAGGAGGGCAGCAGGGCGGCGTGGACCGTGTTCCACACCTCGTCGTTCACGGCGACCAGCAGGCCGTGTTCCGAGTTGGCCGGGTGGTAGTCCGTACCATCCAGCCGACGTGCCACGCCACCGGCGGCCCGCACCAGCAACGTGCCCGGCCCGTGGTCCCAGGGCAGGGTCCGCCCGAACAACACGAACTGCTGACGGCCGGTGAGCACATCGAGATACTCGCGGCCGGCGCAGTGCTGCCCCGGCAGCAGCTCGCCGAGCCGCGCACCGCCCGCCTCCACCCTGCGCCGGGACGGACCCGGCAGGTACCGCGTCATCGCGGCACCCCGCAACTCGCCCATCGGCGGGGCCTTCTCGGGCAGGTGCAACTGCTGACCGTCCAGGTACGTGCCCTCACCGCTGCGGGCGGTCGCCAGCGCGTCGGCCAGCGGGTCGAAGACCCAGGCCGCCACCGGCTCGCCGTCGGTGAGCAGGGAGACCATCAACGCGAACGGGCGACGCCCGGCCGCGAAGTTGCCGGTGCCGTCGACCGGGTCGACCAGCCACACGTCCCCGGAGGCGCGCAGGTGACGCAGCAGGTCGGGATCGTCGGCCACGGCCTCCTCACCGACCACCACCGACCCGGGACGCAGCCGGAGCAACCCGGCGCTGATCATTTCCTCGGCCCGCCGGTCAGCGATCGTGACCAGCTCACCAGGAGCCTTCTCGATCACGTCGGCGTCATCGAGATGGCGGAACAACGGCAGTACGACGCGGTCGGCGGTGTCCCGCAGCAGTCCGGCGACGTCGTCGAGCAGGGTGTCAGCCACGCGGCGGCAGCTTCACCACGCTGACGAAGAACTCGTCGATCTGCCGGACCACCGAGATGAACTGCTCGAAGTCGACCGGCTTCGTCACGTACGCGTTCGCGTGCAGCTGGTAGCTGCGCAGGATGTCCTCGTCGGTCTGGGAGGTGGTCAGCACCACCACCGGGATCCGGCACAACTCCGGATCCCGCTTGATCTCCTCCAGCACCTCCCGGCCGTCGCGGCGAGGCAGGTTCAGGTCGAGCAGGATCAGATCCGGCAGCTCGGCGTCCGCATACCTGCCCTCACGGCGCAGGTAGGCCAGCGCCTCGGCACCGTCGGAGACGACGTTGAGCCGGTTACGCAGCTTGTGCTCCTCGAACGCCTCCTGGGTCATCAGCACGTCGCCCGGATCGTCCTCGACCAGTAGCACCTCGATCGGGCTGTTGCCGTCCGCCGGCGCGGTCATCCCACCGCCTCCTTCATGTGGCCTGTCCCACCGCCGGACTGTGACAGGCCAGCGACGGCCGAAGGGCGCTCCATTCCGCCGCCGGCCTCGGCGCCGACGCTACCGTCATCCGCCCCGCCCCCGTCATCGGGCCGGTCCGACGCCGGGTCCGTCCCGCCTTCCACCGAATCGGGCCGGTCCACCTCGGCGGTACCCGTGTCGGTCGCGGCCTGCACGTCGGCAGGCAGCGCGGGCAGCGTGAAACGGATCGCCGTCCCCTCGGGCACGTCCGTGTCCACCCAGACCCGACCACCGTGGTACTCCACGATCTTCTTCACGATCGCCAACCCGATCCCGGTGCCCGGATAGGCGTCCTTGGCGTGCAGCCGCTGGAAGATGACGAAGATTTTGTCGGCGAACTCCGGCTCGATCCCGATGCCGTTGTCCTGGCAGGTGATCTCCCAATCTTCGCCCACCAGGCGGGCCGAGACGTGCACCTTCGGCGCGACATCCGCCCGACGGAACTTCACCGAGTTGCTGACCAGGTTGACCAGGAGGTTGGTCAGCAGGGGCTCCTCGCCGCGGATCACCGGCAGGTCATCCCAGGTCAGCTCGGCGTCGGCGTACTGCCGGGCCGGCTCGGTCTGCGCCGCCACCTCCTCCATCAGGCGGTTCAGGTCGACATCGGTGAAACCCGCGGTGAGCCGACCGATCCGGGAGAACGCCAACAGGTCGTTGATCAGCCGCTGCATCCGCTGCGCACCGTCCACCGCGAAGGCGATGTACTGGTCGGCCCGCTCGTCGAGCTGCCCGGCGTAGCGCCGCTGGAGCAGCTGGCAGAAGCTCGCCACCTTACGCAGCGGCTCCTGCAGGTCGTGCGAGGCGACGTAGGCGAACTGCTCCAGGTCACGGTTGGAGCGGGTCAGCTCCTCGGCCTGCTTCTGCAACTGGGTGTTGACCCACTCGATCCGCTCCCGCGCCTCACGCACCTCGGCCAGGTCTGCGGCGATCTTCTGCCGCATGGCGTCCACGTCCTTGCCGAGCCGCCGGAACTCGCGCGGACCGGCGCCGGTGATCCGGTGCCCGTAGTCGCCGGTGGCGACCTGCCGGATCTGCCCGGCCAGCCCGGTCAACGGGCGGATCACCATCCGCTCCAGCGAGGTGAGCAGCACCACCCCGGCGACCAGCACCACCAGCGCCGCGACGACCAGCAGCAGCACCAGCAGGTTGCTGGTCTCGCGGACGTCCGTCGCGGTCTCCTCGCGGACGTCGAGGATCCCCTCCTGGAGCACCTCCACGGCGACCCGGATCTGATCGAACTGCTGTCGGGACTGGTCGGTGAGCAGCTGTCGACCGGCGGTGGTGCCGCTGACCTCGATCGCCTGGATGACCGGCAGGGCGACCGACTGCCGCCACTGCTCGGCCCGCTCCCGCACCGCTTCGAGCTCGTCGTACAGCTGCGGGTAGGTGGCCAGCAACCGGTTCATCGACGTGACCAGTTCCTGCTCCCGCTGCCGACCGGTGTCGAACGGGACCAGATCGTCCCGATCGCCGGTCAACGCGTACCCCCGGATCGCGGTCTCCTGGTCGATCAGGACCGCGAGCAGTTCCTGGGACTGGGCGCGCAGCGGGCCGGTCGTGTTGAGCACCGCGTCGATGTGTGCCCGGTTCCGGGTGGCGACCACCGCCTCCGCGCCGGCCACCCCGATCAACAGCAACGCGACGACCGCGACCAGCATCGCCAGCCGGCCACGCAAACTCCAGCCGGCGCTCGTGGACGTCACCGGCCACCACCCCGGGTGACCAGCAGCATCGCCACGTCGTCGGCGAACGGCCCGTCGTTGAGCTGCTCGGCCCGGCCGACCAGCCACGCCGGCAGATCCGGCAGCGGAACCGCCCGGCCGGCCGGCTCGCTGAGCAGCCGGGTCAGGCCCGGCACGTCGAGACGTTCGTCGCCCGCACCCACCCGACCCTCGATCAGACCATCGGTGTACATCAGCAGTGACCAGTCCTCGGTGTCGAACTTCAGGTCGAAGGCGACGGGCCGGCGTGGCCGGACACCGAGTAGCAGACCGCCCGGCGCCGGCACCGGCGTAACCCGCCCACCGGCGAGCAGCACCGGCGGCGGATGGCCGGCCAACCGCACCGTCGCCTGGTTGGCGTTGAGGTCCAGCCGCGCCGTCGCCACGGTCGCGAAGATCTCCTGAAGCCGGCGCTCGCTCATCAGCACCTGTTCGAGCGCGGGGAGCACCTCGTCGTCCGGCACCCCGGCAAGGATCAGCGCCCGCCAGGCGACCCGCAGTTCGACGCCGAGGGCCGCCTCGTCGACGCCGTGCCCACAGACATCACCGACGATCAGATCCACCCGGTCGGGACGGGTCTGCACCACGTCGTAGAAGTCCCCGCCGATCAGGGCGGCGTGCCGACCGGGCCGGTAGAAGGTGTGTACCGCGATCTCGTCGGTCGACATCAACGGCTGCGGCAGCAGACCGCGCTCCAACCGGGCCGACTCGGCCTGGCGCAGTTCCACCTCGCGCAACCGGCGGGCATTCTCGTCGGCCCGCTTACGCTCCACCGCGTAGCGCAGCGCCCGGGTTAGCAGCACCCCGTCGACCTGGCCCTTGACCAGGTAGTCCTGCGCTCCCTCGGCGACCGCCACGATGCCCAGGTGCTCGTCGGTGCGCCCGGTGAGCACACAGACGGCAGCGCTGCCGGACATCTCCAGCACCTGCCGCAGCCCGTCCAGCCCCTGCGCGTCGGGCAGACCCAGATCGAGCAGCACGCAGTCGACGTCCGCGATCCGCCGCCGGGCCTCACGCAGGCTCGTCGCCACCACCAGGTCGATGCCGGAGTTCGTCTCGGTCAGCAACTCGCCGACCAGGAAGGCATCACCCTCGTCGTCCTCGACCAGCAGCACGCGCAGCCGCTCTCCGGGGGGCAGGTTCGGGTTGCTCCCCAGCCCTCCCTGCGGGTACGGCCACGACACGACGGAGGGGCCGGCCGGGCCGGTCCCCCGGGTCGCTGCCGCGATTGGCGGAAGATCGCTGGTGATGTCGGGCTCCTTCCGAGTGCCCTGCTGATCCTGTATTAGACAACGTTCGCACACAACACGACGGAGCGCCCTCGGGCGGCATGTGAGGATGACGGGCACCCCCGAACCCCCCGCAAGGAGTCACCAGTGGGCGCACCCCCCAGCCCCGCCGCCGACCGTGCTCTCGCCCGGCCACGTCGACGTGCCCTCGCCGCACTGGCGGCACTCGTCGCGCTCGTCGCCGTCGGCACGAGCGCCCTGCTCGACCTGCGTCCCCCGACGCCCCGACCGGCCGACGCCCCGGCTGGTGAGTTCAGCGCGGCCCGCGCGTACCCGCATGTGACGCAGGTCGCCGGACGGCCGCACGTCGCGGGCAGCGCGGCCAACGACGAGGTCCGGGTCTATCTGGAAGGCGTACTGCGTGGCCTCGGGCTGCAGACGCAGGTCCAGGACACCGTCGCCGAGGAGGCCGGACAGCTCAGCGGCGCGGCCGGTGGCGCCACTCTGGCCCGGGTACGCAACGTAGTGGCCCGACTACCCGGCACCGACCCCACCGGCACCGTGTTCCTGGTCGCGCACTACGACGCGGTGCAGACCGGGCCGGGCGGCAACGACGACGCCGCAGGGGTCGCCACCATCCTGGAGGTGGCCCGCGCACTGACCGCAGGTCCGGCACCCCGTAACGACGTCGTCCTCGTCCTGACCGACGCCGAGGAGGCGTGTCTCTGCGGTGCCTCGGCGTTCGCCTCCGAGCACCCGCTGGCCGCCGGTAAGGGAGTGGTGCTCAACCTGGAGGCACGGGGGCGCACCGGGCCGGTGATCATGTTTGAGACATCGCCGGAGAACGCCCGCCTGATCGAGGTCTTCGGTCGGGCCGCGCCGCACCCGGTGGGCACCTCGTTCGCCGTGGAGGTGTACCGGGCGCTGCCCAACGACACCGACTTCACCGCCTTCCTCGACGAGGGGTTCCTCGGGCTCAACTCGGCGTACCTCGACGGGGGCGCGACCTACCACACACCGCTGGACACCCCCGCCTCGATGGACCGGGCCAGCCTCCAACACCACGGTGACAACGCCCTCGGTCTCGCCCGGGAGTTCGGGCGGATCGACCTCGCCGACCTACGCGCCGGTCACGACGCCACCTACTTCCCCGTTCCCGGCGGCCTCGCCCGCTATCCCGGCTGGTTGGTGCTGCCGTTGGCGCTGCTGGCGCTGATCGGCGTGGTCGTACTCGGCTGGTTGGCCCGACGTCGAGGCCGGGTCACCGGCGGCGGACTGGCCGCCGGTTTCGGCCTGGCCCTGGTGCCGATCGTGGTGGCGCCGGTCGGCGCGCAGCTGCTCTGGGCGGCGATCCTCGCCGTCCGGCCGGGCAACGCCGAACTGCTCGACCCGTACCGGCCGACCTGGTACCGACTGGCCGTGCTGGCGCTCGCCGCCGCCGTCGTGTTCGCCTGGTACGCGCTGAGCCGACGGCGGATCGGTCCGGCCGCCCTGGCCATCGGCGGGCTCGGCTGGCTGGCGTTGCTCGGCCTGCTGCTCGCGATGCTGGCACCCGGCGGCGCCTACCTGGCGACGCTGCCCGCCCTGGCCGGGGCCCTCGGTGGGCTGGTGGCACTGACCACCCGCCTCGACGGTCCGGTACCGGTGATCGCGGTGACCGTCGCGGCCGGGGTCGCGGTGATCATGCTGCTTCCCACCGTGGTGCTGCTCTTCCCCGCGTTGGGCATGGCGATGGGCGGCGTCGCGGCCCTCTTCGCGGTGCTGCTCGGGCTGGCCGCGCTCCCCGTGATCGACCTGTTGCACCCGCAGGCGGGCGGCCAGCGAGGCATGGTGGCGGTACGCGCCCGCCGGCTCGGCGCCCTACCGGCCGGGGCCGCCGCACTGGCCGCGGTGGTCCTCGCCGGGGTCGGCGTCGCCGTCGACCGCTTCGACGCCGCACACCCCGCGCCCACCCACCTGATGTACGCGGTGGACACCGGCACCGGCCAGGCCCGTTGGCTCAGCCGCGAGACCGGGCCACAACCTTGGACCGACGAGTACGTGGACGGTCCCGTCGAGATCACCGACGAGTTCCCGGGGATCGGCGGGCGCGAGCTGCTCGGCGGCCCGGCGCAGCCCGCCGACCTGCCCGCACCCCGGCTCGACGTGGTGGCCGACACCACCGCCGCCGGTCTGCGTACCGTGTCGCTGCGGCTCACCCCGCAACGCCCCGTACGCCTGGTCACCCTGCACGTCGACACGTCCACCGCGACCGTACGCGCCGCCCAGGTGGCGAACCGGCCGGTCCCGGTGGAGGAACGTGCCGGCCGGTGGGGCTTCGGGATCGTCTTCCACGCCCCGCCACCGGAGGGAATCGAGATCACCCTGACCGTCGAGCCGAAGACGCCGCAGTTGGCGCTGCGCGCGATGGACGCCAGCGACGGTCTCGACGCGGTCCCCGGATTCCGCCCCCGTCCACCGGACGTCGGCGTCGTCGGCTCGCACACCTCCGAGATGCTCGCCGTCGCCCGCACCTACCCGCTCTGACCCGTCTGCGGCACTACTTCCAGCGGAAGTGGACGAAGAGGCGACCGAAGTTCTTGGAGTCCTTCTCGACGCGGTGGTAGAGCTGCTTGACGTCCTTCTGGTCGAGGAAACGCAGCACGCGCTTCTTGAGCTGACCGGAACCCTTACCGGGGATGATCTCGACGAGGGTGGCCTTCTTGGCCACCGCCTCGTCCATGATCCCGCGCAGCGCGCGGTCGATGTCGTGGCCCTTGTTGAAGATGTCGTGCAGGTCCAGCTTCAGCTTCATGCCACGTCCACCGTCCGGTCGGCTGTCATGCGGCCCATGGTAGGCAGGTCGCCCGCCGGGCCGGGACGTCGAGAGGGGCAGCCCGACCGGGCTGCCCCTCTCGACGTGGGTCCGGGTCAGCGACCGCTGGCGACCCGGGTCTCGACCCGGCGCAGGGCCGAGGTGTAGTCGTCGTTGGACGAGTGCATGGCCGCCGCGATGCGCAGGTGGCGCAGCGCGTCGGTGTACCGGTTGAGCCGCTCCAGCGTCCGGCCCAGCACGTGGTGGGCGTAGTGGTCGCTGGGGTTACGGTCGACCAGTTCCCGCAGTTGCTGCTCGGCCCGGCTGAGCTGGGCCGACTGGAAGTACGCCCGGGCCAGCAGCTGCCGCACGGCGGCGTTGTCCGGCTCGGCTTCGATGATCGGTTCGAGCAGCCGGGCCGCGCTGCCGGGGTCACCCGCCTCGAAGAACAGGGTCGCCCGTCGGTACTCGGCCAGAAGATCCATGCCGCCACCCCCTCCGTGTCGCACCACTGCTCCGACGCTGGCACAACACCGGCGATACCGCGACTGTTCCCGACCGCCCTTCTCCGCCTGCCGGACCGCCTCCTACACGGTGGCGAGGTCCCAGGCGCGAACACCACCGACGATCCCGGCGCTGTTGGGCACCACCACGACGTCGTCACCCATCCGGGTGAGCTGCTCGGGGCGGATCCGCCGCGAGTTGCCGCCGCCCAGGTAGAGCCGGTCCCAGCGGAAGACCGGCCGCAGGCCCTCCACCACCTGCCGGATCCGCCGGGACCAGAACGCGTCACCCAACCGGCGGCGCTCCGGTTCACCGACGTACGTGTCGTAGGTGGTGCCCCAGCGCACCGGCGCGTGGGACAGTTCGAGGTGCGGGGCGAGCACCCCGCCGTCGAAGAGGGCGCTGCCCAGCCCGGTGCCGAGGGTCAACACCAGTTCGCAGCCGGTGCCGGCGACCACCCCGGCACCGTGCACCTCGGCGTCGTTGAGGACCAGTGTCGGCAGGTCGAACGCGGCCGAGAGCGCACTACGCGCGTCGAATCCGGACCATTCGGCGAGCAAGGCGGGGTCGACGCGGCTGCGCGGGCCCGACCGGGTCACGTAGTGCGGGGTGGCCACCACCACGCCGTGCCGGATCATGCCGGGTATCCCGACCGTCACCCGACCGGCCGCCGGGAGTCGTGCACCTAGTTCCACCAGGGTTTGGACGAACAGTTTCGGCGGCAGGGGGTACGGCGTCGGCACCCGCATCGGCTGGGCCCGCATGGTGCCCGCGCCGTCGAGGACCGACGCTTTGATCCCGCCGCCCCCGCAGTCGATCGCCAGAGTGGTCAACACGAACGTGAGTCTGCCTCGTCCCGGTGGTCGGCCGCTCGGCGACGGATGGCTCGCCCGTTCGTGCGGTTGCCGCGTCGACGAGAATTCCACGGACAACCAGCGCATACCGGTCAACTATCCGGGTAACGGGCGGGCCGGAGGTGGCCGGTATGGTCGCGTTGGCACACACCCCGCCCTCCGCCGAGCGACTGCGGGCGGTGGACGGGTTCCTCACCGAGGCGTGGGCGGAGCAGGCCCGCCACGACGAGCGACTGCGTACGCTCGGCGTCGACGTCCGCTTCGACCGGGGCGTCGCCCACCTGACCGGCGAGGTCGACGAGCCGGCCCAACTACGACTGGTACGCGAGCAGATCGGCCGGCTGGCCGGCGTCTTCGGCGTCTGGTGCCGGGTACGGGTGGGTGGCCGCGACCCGGTGGTGGTCGACCTGGGCTGCGGTGCCACCAAACAGTGGCCGGGCAACCTCGGGCTCGACATCTTCCCCGCGCCCGGGGTGGACGCGGTCGCCGACCTGTCCGGCTCCCTGCCGCTGGCCGACGACTCCGTCGACGTGCTGTTCGCGGTGCACATCCTGGAGCATCTGATCGACTTCCTGCCCCTGCTGGACGAGTGCCACCGGGTGCTGCGCCCCGGCGGTGTGCTGCACGTGATGAGCCCCTGGTGGGGTCATGTGAACGCGGTGGCCGATCCGACCCACGTACGGCTGTTGGACGTGCAGACCATCAAGGGCGTCTGCCTGATGCGACCGCCGGGAACTCCGCGCTGGTATCCACTGCACGCCAGCAGCGACGGTGCCTCCATCTTCGCCGACCTCACGCCGTTGGGACCGGACGACGAGGGCCCCTCCACCAGCCATCTGGCCCGCTTCTTCGACTGAGGACCTCGCCAGAGCCCTGGACATCGGTCGATGTCCAGGGCATTCGTCTGTTTCAGCACAGGTCACCAATATTTCTCGCGGGTAACACCGGCGGGCCGGGTCATTGATCGAAAATCATCGAACCCCGGCAACTCGCCGGTAATCAGTGCTCCACCGCACACCCCCAGCGGAGGTATTGACCGTGCATCGACGTTTCGCCACCATCCTCGCCTCGGGCGTACTCGCGCTGCTCACCGCCCTCGCCGTGGCTTCCCCCGCCACGGCGGCCGTGACGCCACAGCAGAAGCTGTCCGTACTGTCCAGCTGGACCCAGACGAGCGTCAGCAGCTACAACGCCTGGTACTCCGCCCGACAGAACCGGGCGCCCTGGGCGGAGTACAACTTCGACTGGTCCACCGACTACTGCTCGTCCAGCCCGGACAACCCCCTCGGGTTCAAGTTCGACATCTCCTGCGCCCGCCACGACTTCGGCTACCGCAACTACAAGGCGGTCGGCCAGTTCAGTGCGAACAAGTCGCGTCTCGACAGCGCCTTCTACGAGGATCTGAAGCGTTCGTGCGCCAACTACAACTCCGTCGTCCGACCGGCCTGCCTGAGCCTGGCGTGGACCTACTACCAGGCGGTCTCCATCTTCGGGTCGGTAGCCGCTGTCCAGCAGTCCGACATCGACCGGGCGGCTCGGATGAAGGCTGACGCCGAGCGTCGCGCCGCGCTCTGACGAACACCGAGGGACGCCCGGCCAGCAGCGTGGCCGGGCGTCTTCGGCGTCTCAGGCGTGCTCGGTACGGCGGTCGGCGGTGCTGGTCTGGCGCGGGGCGGAACGAGACGCCCCGGTCGCGAACCGTCCCGAATCGGCCGCCAGGTCGGGATGCTCGACACCGAGCGCCAGCGCGACCGCCTCGTCCAGCCCCAGTTCGGCACCCTCGCCGTACGCCTCGTCGAAGACGGCGTCACCCAGCACCCGCCGCAGCTCCACCTGCCGTTGCGTCCAGTACGCCTCGTAGATGCCGGGGGTCGACCGCAGGCCCGCCCGGGTCGCCTGGGCGGCACCGAAGAGTCGAGCCGCGGTCAACGGGTGGCCACCGAGGGCACAGCGCACCGCGACGGCGTTCAACGTGTCGCAGGCCCGCCCGTGGAAGCCGTGATTCATCCGCGAGCGCAGCGCCACCAGCAGGTGTTCGTGCGCGGCCACCAGGTCGCCCCGAGCCAGCGCGACCATGCCGAGCAGCATGTCCACCGAGCGTCGGCCCCGGTCCACCGGCCGGGCGGCCTCCACCGGCCGGGCCGCACCGAGCAGTTCCGCCGCCTCGTCCAGCGCGCCCCGCCGCCACAGCAACTCGGCCAGCCGGAACACGGCGAACAACGCCTCCGACTCGACGCCCTGATCCCGCGCCCAGTCGATGACCTCCCGGCAGACCCGCTCCGCCTCGGCGAACTGTCCCATGTCGACAAGTGGGGCGGCCCGACCCGCGAGCACCCGGGCCAGCAGGCCGGCGTCACCGGCCTGACGGGCCGCCGCCTCGGCCCGCTGCGAGTACCGCAGTTCCTCGCCGAACTCGCCGTCGCCCCCGGCGTGCAGCGAATGCATGTGGTAGGCCGCCGCCAACTCGTCCTCCGGGACCACCTCACCGGTCTCGGCCAGCCGTCCGTATAACCGGAACAGCCAGAGGCGTCCCTCCCGGGCCAGTCCGCGCTCCCGCCACCACTGGTCCAGCCCCCCGGCCAGCCGCAGGCCCGCCCGCGCGCTGCCACCCGTGGCGCACCAACGCAGCGCGGCGCGCAACTCCCCGGCGAGGGGATCGAGCGCGTACAGCGAGAGCGTCACCGGCTGCCCGCCCGGCCCGAGACGCGCCCGCTCCAGGGCGTGCGCCGACCAGGCCACGTGCCGGTCCCGGGCGGCCTGCTCCTCGCCGGCCTCGGCGAGCCGGCGCGCCGCGTAGGCCCGGATCGGGTCGAGCATCCGGTACGTGCAGCCGGCCGCGTGCGGCTCCGCCAACACCATGGACTTGTCGACCAGCACCGACAGCGGGTCGAGCGGGTCGTCGTCGAGCAGCCACTCCACCGTCGGCAAGTCGACCGGGCCGGCGAAGACCGCCAACCAGCGCAGCAGCCGCGCGGCGCGCGGCCCGAGCGTGCGGTAGGACCACGTCACCGTCGCCTGCATGGTCAGGTGCCGCTCGACCGCCGAACGCGCCATCGCCCGGGTGGCCGACATCGAGGGGTCGGCCCCGGCCGCCGCCGCAGCCAGGTCGACGGTGTCCCGCTGGCTGCCGGCGTTGTCCCGCTCGGCCGGTGGGGTCAGCGAATCCACCCGCCCGGCGTCCAGCGTGCCGAGTACGTCGTCGAGACGCTCGGCGAGCTGCCCCACCGAGAGCACCCGCAGCCGGGCCGCGGCCAGCTCGATCGCGAGCGGCAGGCCATCGAGTCGGCGCACCACCCGCCGTACGTCGGCCAGCTCGGACGGGTCGGGCTGCCGCCCGCCCCGCGCCGCCGCCGTACGGTCCACCAGCAGGGCCACCGCATCGCTCTCGGTGCCGTCAGGGGCCGGGTCGACGGACAGCGGCGGGATCCGCCACACCACCTCACCCGGCAGCGCCAGCGGTTCCCGGGTCGTCGCCAGCAACCGCACCCCGCCACCGCCGGCCAGCAGCCGGGACACCGCCTCGGCGCAGGACGCCGGCTGCGCGTCGCAGGTGTCGAGCACGATCAGCATCCGGCGGGAGGCGGCGTACTCCACCAGCGTGTCGACCATCGGGCGGCCCGGCTCCGGACGCAGCCCGAGCACGGCGGCGATCGCGAACGCGACCAGCCCGGGGTCGGTGACCGCGGCGATGTCGACGAACCAGACCCCGTCCGGGTACTCGTCCACCAGGTCGGTGGCGAGTTCCACGGCCAACCGGGTCTTGCCGCTGCCACCCGCACCCAGCACGGTGACCAGTCGGTGTCGAGACACGAGTCGCCGCAGCTCGGCGCGTTCGGTCTGCCGGCCGACGAAGGTGGTGACCTGGATCGGCAGGTTGTGCGCCGCCGCGTCGGCGGTACGCGGCCGCGGAAACTGCAACTCCAGGCCGGGCGCGACGAGTTGGAAGAGCCGCTCCCGGTCGTCGAACCCCCGCAGCCGGTGCAGCCCGAGGTCGAGCAGGGAGGCTCCGGCCGGCAGTGGGTCGGCCCGCCGCGCGGTGGCAGCCGAGCAGAGGATCTGCCCGCCGTGCGCGGCGGCGGCGACCCGGGCTGCCCGGTGCACCTCCGGGCTGGCGTACTCCCCGTCGCGTGGCTCCGCCCAGCCGGTGTGCAGTCCCATCCGGACCCGAGGGGCCGCCTCGGGCGTCGGCCATTCGTGTTCGCCCAGGGCCCGCTGCGCCGTCAGACACGCGGTCAACGCCGCCGTGGCGTCGTCGAAGGCGAGGAAGAACGAGTCGCCCTCGGTCAGCAGTTCCGCGCCCTCGGTCGCCGCGATCGTCCGGCGCAGCAGCCGCCGGTGCTCGGCCAGCACCGGTCGATAGCCGGGCCCGAGCAGCTGCGCCAACCGGGTGGAACCTTCGATGTCGGTGAAGACGAACGTCACCCAGCCGGTCGGGAGTTGGATCCGTGGCGGCATGCGTGGAACCTCCCCCCTGGTCTCGGCACCATACTTCCCGAGATCAGATCATCACGCATCGTGAGAACGGCTGGCCAAGACTCCGACCCAAGGTGCCATCGGACTCTGCGTCCGGGCAAGACCGCCATCACCCGTACCACCCATCGACGGACCGTGCCGGTGTGGTCAGCAGCCGCAGCCGCCACCGCAGCAGCCGCCACCGGCCGGTGCGGGAGCGGCACCGGCCCCGCCGCCACCTCGACCGGTGACCGCGACCGTGGAGAGGAGTTTCACCGTGTCGACGTGTCCCTGTGGGCAGGACGCCGGCTCGCCGGCCCGCGCCATGGGACGGTTGACCTCGAAGGTGTCGCCGCAGGCGCGACAACGAAACTCGTAGCGGGGCATGGCACCAGCCTACGACCGCACCTGACGTCCGCCCAGAGATGGGTGATACTCGACGGGTGGCAGACGGCGAAGAGCGCACGACCGTTCGGCCCCTCCGACCGGCCACGCCGCCCGCTGGTTCCACCACCGGCGCGGAGGGGCCGGCGACCGGGCTGCCCCGACCTCGCCGTCCCTGGCTGGAGTCGGGTCCGACCAAGCCGGACGACACCTCCGGCACCGCCGCCGCCGAACCGAAGACCACCGTCAGCTCGGAACCGGCGGCCGCCGGCGAGGAATCGAAGGCCGCCGCCGCGGAGTCCACTCCGGAGACCGGTACGCCGGTGCCCCGGCGCCGCCGGACACGCTTCGCCCACGCCGTACGCATACCAGGGCCACGCGCGGCGGCCCGGGCGACCCGCGACTGGTCGCGCCGACCCAGTGGTCGGCTGACCCTGCCCGGCGTCTTCCTGCTCGCTCTGGTCGCCGCCACCGCCACGGTCGGTGCGCTGGTGGTGCCCGCGACCCTCGGCGATCCGCGTCCGGTGGCGGTGGACGCCACCGCCGACGTGCCTGACGCGCCCACCGGCGATTTGCCGTCGTCCGGCGCGGCGCCGCCACCCGGGCAGTTCCCGCCGCCCACCGCGACGCCGCCGGGTGCGACCCCGCCGGGCGGCGTCGCACCGGCCGGTGGACGCCCATCCGACGCCCTGGCCGGTTGGGCCCGCGACACCGGCGCCAAGGTCGGCATCGACCCGATCGCCATGCAGGCGTACGGCTACGCCGAGCTGGTGCTCGCCGAGACCGACCCGAGTTGCGGCCTGAGCTGGACCACGTTGGCCGCGATCGGCTTTGTCGAGTCCCGCCACGGCCAGGCCAACAACGCCCAGCTCGGTGCGGACGGCCGAGCCGTCCCGGAGATCATCGGGCTACCGCTGGACGGCCAGGGCGGCCGGATGCGGATCACCGACACCGATCGGGGCGAGCTGGACCGCGACACCACCTACGACCGGGCGATCGGGCCGATGCAGTTCATCCCGACCACCTGGCAGGAGATCGGCGCCGACGCGGACAACGACGGCCGCAAGGACCCGCACAACATTCACGACGCGGCGCTCGCCGCCGGGATGTACCTCTGCAAGGGCGGCAGGAATCTCACCATTCCGGGTGACTGGTGGAACGCGATCCTGTCGTACAACGACGTCCGGCGGTACGCCCAGGACGTCTTCGACACCGCCAACCGGTACGGACAGGCCAGTCGCACGTGAAGTGATCGTCCGCATACATTGGAGAACTGGACACTTCCCCCAGGCTGCGGTTGACGGCAAGCTAGACGGGTGATGGTGCGCGAGTGGGACCCCAGGACCGCGTCGTCCGCCGAGATCGCGTCGCTGCTGGACACGCTGAACGCGGTCCTGGCGGCCGATCTGCCGCAGGATCCGCCGTGGCGGGAGAGTTCCCTGCGGGAGTACCTCGCCGAGGTGATGCCCGGCGAACGCCGGATCTCCTGGGTCGCCCAGGAGGATCCGGACGCGGACGGCAAACCGGGGGCCATCCTCGGCCAGGTGCACGTGTTGCTGCTCGGCAACATCGGCGTAATGGAGGTCCTGGTCCATCCGACGGTGCGACGCAGCGGCCTCGGCCGTGACCTCGTTCTGCGCGCGGCCCGCCGGGTCTACCAGGAGGGCTTCGAGTCGATCGGGGTGGAGGTGGTCGGCGACACTCCCGCCGTCGCCTTCTACGAGTCGCTCGGCTTCAGCAAGGAGTACGTCGAGACCCGCAGCGTGCTCGACCTCGCCACTGTCGACTGGGCCGAGTTGGCGCAGATGTCCACCGTGGTCGGCGAAGGCTATCGCGTCCAGTTCCACCCTGGAGGCCCGCCGGACGAGCTGATCGAGGCGTACGCCCGTGCCAAGGCCGAGGCCCGGGACATTGAGGACGGCGAGCTACGACCGAGTTCGTACGATCCACAGCGACTCCGGGACAGCCTCGACTGCCTGCACCGGCGGGGCATGAAGCCGTACATCGTGCTCGCCCTGCACGAGCAGACCGGCGAGGTGGCCGGCTTGACCGAGGTGGTGGTGCCGGCTCAGCACCCGACCCGAGCCGACCAGTACGACACCATCGTGGTGCAGGATCACCGCGGTTACGGCATCGACCGGGCGATCAAGGCCCGGATGCTGTTGGAGTTGCGCTCGGCCGAGCCACAGTTGACCGAGGTGCAGACCTGGAACGCCCAGGCCAACGAGGCCATGCTCAAGGTCAACGCCGAGTTGGGCTACCGCACCGACCGGGACTGGTGCGAATACAGCATCGACGTCGCCGAACTGGTCCACCGGCTCGACGCGAAGCGTTGACCGGTCTCCCGCTGGCCGGTCAGTCCCGGTACCAGGAGCGCGGATCCGGCGGGGGTGGCACGTTCCGGTACTTGGCCACCCGTACCTCCCACTGACTACGGCGTCGCCGCGCCTCGCGGTCGACCCGGCAACGGTGGTAGGTCTCCGGTGGTCGAGCCAGACCGTAGATGTCCCCCCACCATTCGCCGGGTTCCGGGTCGAGAATGGTGTTCAAATGGGCCGGGTAGCGACGATTCGCGCCATCGCGCGTGTCGTCCCAGACCTCCATCGGCAGCACCACCCGCCCGTCCTGATCGACGACCACGAGGTAGAGCCCGGCCGCGCCCAGCAGCCGTTCGAGCACGGCGAGGCTCGGCGTCAGGCTGCCCGCCTCGACGCGCGCGACGGTCGACGGCGCGACCTTGGCGAACCGGGCCATCCGCAGTTGGCTGAGCCCGACGATCCGGCGGGCGCGTCGCACCAGACCCGCGATGGGAAAGGGGCCGACCGTGGGGCCCAGGTCCGGCGGCTCGAAGACGGAAGACATGCTCCGACCTTGCCGCTGCCGTGACCCACGCGGCAATCCCTGTGGAAAACCCTGTGGATATCGCCCGCCCTTCGCACCCACGACCTGATGAGGACCTCGACCGACCCGACCAACACTCACGCTGAGCAACAGTCACGCTGGGCGACGGATCTGGTCCTTCTCCCGCCACCCCCGACATCCCCTCGCGCGCCCTTTGCTCTGCTTCAACCCACGCAACCGCCACTGACCAGCGGCGCAGCAGCGGAGGTTTTTGGCCCACCCGCCGGGTTTCGACTACCGTCCGTAAGCTGTGCGTGGAGTGAAGCAGAGCAAAGGATGGGTGGGGAAGTAGGTCGGGTAGGGCAGGCGGACACCCAGCGTGACGGAACGTCTGGGTCATCGTCGGTGAACCGCCGGAAATCGGCCAGGTTGTCCGGCCGCAGCCGCCGGACTTGGGCGTGCTGCGGCTCCGGCGGGGTGGGTCACCAGCGCTGACCGGGGGCAGCGCTGACCGGGGGCAGCGCTGACCGTGTGCCGTACCGGCTACACCGGCGAGCTAGGGGTCAGTAGCGGTGGCGGAGCAGTTGAGCGGCCTCGACGGCCCAGTAGGTGAGGATGATCTGGGCACCGGCGCGGCGCAGCGAGGTGAGGCTTTCCAGCATCGCCCGCTCCCGGTCGATCCAGCCGTTCGCGGCGGCGGCCTCGATCATCGCGTACTCACCGGAGACCTGGTAGGCCGCCACGGGCACGTCCACGGCGGCGCGCACCGCCGACACCACGTCGAGGTACGGCAGCCCCGGCTTGACCATCACCATGTCGGCACCCTCGGCGACGTCCAACTCGACCTCGCGTAGCGACTCGCGCAGGTTCGCCGGATCCTGCTGGTAGGTGCGCCGGTCCCCCTCCAACGCCGACTCGACGGCCTCCCGGAAGGGCCCGTAGAAGGCCGAGGCATACTTCACCGCGTACGCGAGCACGGCCACGTCGGGGTAACCCGCCGCGTCGAGTGCCCGGCGGGTTACCCCGACCTGGCCGTCCATCATCCCGGACGGACCGACCACGCCGACTCCCGCAGCGGCCTGGGCCACCGCCATCTCGGCGTACGCGGCCAGGGTGGCGTCGTTGTCGACCTCACCGTCCGGGGTGAGTAGCCCGCAGTGCCCGTGCGAGGTGAACTCGTCCAGGCACAGGTCGCTCATCACCACGGTGGCGTCGCCCACCTCGGCCACCACGTCACGGATGGCGACGTTCAGGATGCCGTTCGGGTCGATGCCACCGGAGCCGTGCGCGTCACGCGACGACGGCACACCGAACAGCATGATCCCACCGACACCGGCCTGCACCGCCTCCACCGCCGCCTTACGCAGCGAGTCACGCGAATGCTGGACCATGCCCGGCAGCGAGGAGATAGGGCGCGGCTCGGTCAACCCCTCCTTGACGAACATCGGCACGACCAGCTCGGCCGGGTCGACACGGGTTTCGGAGACCAGCCGACGCATCGCCGCGGTGCGGCGCAGCCGACGGGGTCGCATCTGCGGGTACGGCATGAACCAACCCTCCCTGACGAGCAGCCGGCGCCGAAGCGGCTACCGGAACCTCAGCGCGGTCGGCCCCTGGACCTTCGAGCCGCGGCGCTGCTTCGCCGGCATCGCGGCGAGCTTCTCCCGCAGCTCGACGGCGTAGCCGGCGAGCGCCTCCACCAGATCGGGAACCGACGCGTGCGGGGGCTGGACGTCGACCCGCAGGCCGAACTCCGTCGCGGTCTCCGCCGTCTTGGGCCCGATGACAGCCACAACGGTACGCGTGTGCGGCTTGCCCGCGATGCCGACCAGGTTCCGGACCGTGGAGGACGAGGTGAACAGCACCGCGTCGAACCCGCCCGACTTGATCGCGTCCCGGATCTCGGCGGGCGGCGGAGCGGCCCGGACCGTCCGGTAGGCGGTCACGTCGTCAACCTCCCAGCCGCGCTCGGTGAGCCCGGCGGCGAGCGTCTCGGTGGCGATGTCGGCGCGCGGCAGCAGTACCCGGCCGACCGGGTCGAGCACCTCGTCGTGCGGCGAGAACTCGGCCAGCAGTCCCTCGGACGACTGCTCGCCGGAGGGGATCAGCTCCGGCTGGATACCGAAGGCGCGGACCGCGTCAGCGGTGGCGTCGCCGATACAGGCGATCTTGACGCCGCCGAAGTGCCGGGCGTCCAGACCGTGTTCGGCGAACTTCTCCCAGACCGCCCGTACCGCGTTGACCGAGGTGAAGATCACCCAGGCGTACCTGCCGTCGACCAGGCCCTTGACCGCCCGCTCCATCTGCGCCGGGGTACGCGGCGGCTCCACCGCGATGGTCGGCACCTCACAGGGGATCGCCCCGTACGCACGCAGCCGGGCGCTCATCACACCGGCCTGCTCCTTGGTGCGGGGCACCAGCACCTTCCAGCCGTACAGCGGGCGGTTCTCCCACCAGCTGAGCTTGTCCCGCTGGCCCACCCCCTCGCCGATGGTCAGCACGACACGGCCGGTGAAGCCGAGCGCCGCCGCGACGAAGGAGTCCACGGTCGACGTGGTGGTGTACTGCGTCTCGCCGGTGCCGTCGCCGGTCACCCCGACATCGGTGGCGCCGTCGACTCCGGCGGCGAGCAGGCCGTCCCGGATCGCGGCCAGGTCACCGGCGTCGACCGCCAGCGCCAGCGAGCCGCGCTGCACGGCTGCGGCCAGCGCGTCGAAGTCCAGGGTGCTGACGTCCTCGACGTCAGCGGCGGTGCGTACGCCCGGCAGCGGCACGCCCGCGTAGGTGGCCACCCCCTCGGCCTGGCCGACGCCGGGAACCACCTCGAAGTGCGCGGCGGTGCGCGCCACCGCCTGCACCTCCTTGACCACCGAGTCGTGACCGAACGGGTCGCCAGCAACCAGGTGCACCGCGTTCTGCCCGGAACGGGCCGCCGAGATCAGGACCTTGGCCACGTCGCCCGGCGCGCCCTCGGCCGGGGTGAACTGGGCGTCGGATCGGGCCTCCGCCCGGACGACGTCGAGCAGCGACTCGGGGACTCCCCGGTCGTACACCACCTGGTCGGCGTCGACCAGGGCGTCGTGCGCCCGGCGGGTCAGCAGGCCCGGGTCGCCGGGTCCTGCCCCGACGAACGCGATACGGCCTACGGGCTTACGGGTGCGGGTCATTCTGTGCTCCCAAATTGCTGGGTCCCCGGGCCATCGTGTCCTTGCGGGCCGAGGATCGAGTCGGCGCCGAGGTCGAGGAGTTCGGTGGCGAGCGCCTTACCGATCTCCGCCGCATCGGCGGGCGTTCCGGTGCGGGACAGCCGGATGTCACGAGTGCCGTCCGGGCTGATCACCGCTCCGCGCAGGTAGATCTCTTCAACAGCGTCACCCTCGTCGCCGGTCGGCTCGCCTTCGGCGACGACGGCGTAGGCGGCGACCGGAGCGGAGCATCCGGCCTCCAGGGTGGCCAGCAGCGCCCGTTCCGCGGTGACCGCGGCGCGGGACGGTGCGTGGTCGAGCATGGCGAGCAGCTCGACCAGGTCGGTGTCGTCGACCCGGCACTCCACCGCCAGGGCGCCCTGGGCGGGAGCCGGCAGCATCAGCATCGGGTCGAGCGTCTCGGTGACCACGTCGGCGCGGTCGATGCGGGCCAGGCCCGCCCGGGCCAGGACGACGGCGTCCAGGTCGGCCTCCGGGCCGAGCACCCGGGCCAGCCGGGTGTCGATGTTGCCCCGGATCGGGGTGACCGACAGTGGCATGCCCAACGCGTGCAGCTGGGCGATCCGGCGCAACGCGCCGGTGCCGACGACCGCGCCGGGTGCGAGTTCGGCAAGCGTCTTGCCGTCGCGGGCGACGAGTGCGTCGCGCGGATCCTGTCGCGGCGGCACCGCGGCGATGTGCAGCCCGGCCGCAGTGGCGGTGGGCAGGTCCTTGTACGAGTGGACCGCGAAGTCGATCGTGCCGGCGACCAGGGCGTCCCGCAGCGCGGAGACGAACACACCGACCCCGAGCCGGTGCACCGGCGCGTTGGAACGGTCGCCGGCGGTGACCACCTCGACCAGCTCGACAGGCCGACCGGTGCGCGCGGTCAACGCTTCGGCGACGTGCCCGGCCTGGGCCATCGCCAGCTTGCTGCCCCGGGTGCCGAGGCGCAGCGGAGCCTCGTTCATCGCTCGCCTCCACTGGTTGGGGTGATGTCGGGCACGGTGTCCACCGGCGAGGTCTGCGGGACCTGGAGGTCGAACAGCTCACGCAACAGGGCCGCGTACTGGTCGCCACCGGGTTCGGCGGCGAGTTGGCGGACCCGGACGGTCGGCTGGTGCAGCAGCCGTTGGACCACCCGGTGCACGGTGCGGGCGACCTCGGCACGCTGGTCGTCGCTGAGGTCGGGGCGACGCTGCGCGAGCCGGCTCAGCTCCGCGGTGACCACGTCCTCGGCCCGGCCGCGCAGGGCGGCGACGGTTGGGGCCACGTCGGCACCGCGCAGCCAACTGAGGAAGGACTCGACCTCCCCCGCCACGATCCGCTCGACGGCGGCGGCGTCGGCCGCCACCGGACCGTCGGCGAGCAGCGCCGCCATCCGGTCGATGTCGATCACCTCGACGCCGGGCAGCTCGGCGACGTCGGGGCCGACGTCCCGGGGCACCGCGAGGTCGAGCAGGACCAGCGGACCACGCCCGGAGTCACGGTCGGCGACCGCCGCGGCGACCACCTCGCGGGTGAGGACCGGCTCCGGGGAGGCGGTGGCGGCCACCACGACGTCCACCGCGGCGAGCGTGTCGGCCAGCTCGGCCAGCGGCCGTGCGGCAGCGCCGTACGACTCGGCCAGCCGGACGGCCCGGTCGGTGCTCCGGTTCGTGACGGTCAGCGGCCCGGCGCCGAGCCGGGAGAGCGTCGCCACGCCCAGCGAGCCCATCGCACCGGCACCGACGATCAGCGCGGGACGGCCGGTGAGATCGTCGTCGAGGTGGCCTGCGGCGAGCCCCAGGGCGGCGGTGACGACGCTCTGGCCGGCGCGGTCGATGCCGGTTTCCGAGTGGGCCCGCTTACCCACCCGCAGGGCCTGCTGCATCAGTTCGTGCAGCAACCGTCCGGCGGTGTCCGCCGCACTGGCCCAGTGGTACGCGTCGCGCAGCTGCCCGAGGATCTGCGCCTCGCCGATGACCATCGAGTCCAGGCCGGTGGCCACCCGGAAGACGTGATCCACCGCCGCCGAGTCGAAGTGCACGTAGAGGTGGTTGGCCAGCGCGGCCGGTTGGCAGCCGGCCTGCTCGGCGAGTACGGCGCAGATGTCCCCGAGGCCGCCGTGGAAGCCGGAGACCGCCGCATAGACCTCCACCCGGTTGCAGGTGGAGACGAGGACGGCCTCGCTCACGTACGGCTGCGCGACCAGACGCGCCAGGATGTGGTCGAGCCCGCTGGGTGACACCGCGAGCCGTTCCAGGGTGGCGACCGGTGCGGTGCGGTAGGACGCGCCCACGACGAGGAGTTTCACGTGCCGATCGCCTCCTGGCTCTCGGTGACCGCGAGACCGCCCGGCAGGGCGGTGAGGGCGGACCCACCGGCGGCGGGGAGCGCGGTCAGGGATGCCTTGCGGTGCTCGTGGAACGACAGGATCTGCAACTCGATGGCGAGGTCGACCTTGCGCACGTCGACCCCCTCGGGGACCGAGAGTACGCATGGCGCGAAGTTCAGGATGCTCGTCACACCGACCGCGACCAGCTGGTCCGCGACCCGCTGCGCGGCGGTGGCCGGGGTGGCGATGACGCCTATCGCGATGGCTTCCTCGGCAGCTACCCGGGGCAGGTCGTCGATGTGCTGTACGACCAGTCCGTTGATCTCCTCGCCGACGCGTTCCTGGTCGGCGTCGAAGAGGGCGGCGATGCGGAACCCACGGCTGGCGAAGCCGTCGTAGCCGGCCAGGGCGTGACCGAGGTTACCCACTCCGACCAGGGCGACCGCCCGACGCTGGGTGAGCCCGAGCACGTACTCGATCTGGTCGATCAGCAGCCCGACGTCGTAGCCGACGCCCCGGGTGCCGTACGAACCGAGCTGGGACAGATCCTTGCGGAGCTTGGCCGAGTTCACCCCGGCGGCGTTGGCCAACCCTTCGCTGGAAACCGTCTCGTGACCGGTTTCAGCGAGATTGTGCAGGGCACGGAGATATTCGGGGAGCCGGGCCACCGTCGCCTCGGGCAGGTCCGGGAGCGCCGGTACGGCACCTGCGCGACCGGGCGCGCCAGGGTGACGGTGCTGACTCATGAGACTCCGTGCGGTGCGATCCTCGACCAACTCCACCGGTCGGCCGTTTCGGGACTCCCGCTGGCGACCGATGTTGCCGGCTGTGCTAGCAGGGCGCGTCGGAATTACAGAGTAGGCGCTTGTGAAGACGTGCACAAATCGCGATCTTGCTGGCACGGCCCGCGCCCCCACCGGCCCCTCCATCCCACAAGATCGATCACCACCTTGCCGTAAGCACTCGCGCGATTATGGCCCAATCCCGACTTCTCTGACCAATCACACGCGGGCCGCCCAACCGCATTCCCATGAGCCGATCACGAGGTTGTGACCTCGACGCCCCGATTCCGAGCGCGCTACTTCACGATCGAACGGACACGTCCGCGAAAGTGGTGGCGAGGGTCACGGCCTCGGTGAGGGTGTCGGCGACCGGGTGGCCCGAGGCGAGCAGGCGGGACCGGTCGGTGAATCCGCCGGTGTAGAGGACGGCGCGGGCACCGACGGACAGGGCGGCGTCGGCGTCGTCCAGCGAGTCGCCGATCAGCACCACCGATCGGCCGTCGACGCCCAGCGCGTCGAGATGCCGGGCCAACGACTCCGCCTTGCGGTCCCCGCCGACCTGCGCCCGCAGCCCGTCGATGCGGGCGAATCGCCCGCTGAGCCCGTACGTCTCGACGGCGGGCACCAACTCGTCGTGGAACCACATCGACAGCAGCGACTGACTGCCCGGCCAGGCCGTCAACGCGTCCACCGCGTCGTTCGCCAGCTCGCAGGTGGTCAGACCGACCCGGTACGCGTCATGGAAGATCTTGTCGAACCGGCCGAACGCCTCGTCGTCCACCGCTTTGCCGAGCACGTCCGCGTAGTAGTCGGCGATCGGCCGACGGAACCGAACCCGATGCTCGTCAGGGCTGACACTCGGCCCACCCTCGCTGGCGAACACCGCGTTGGTGCAGGCCACCACGAGGCTGAGATCGTCGAGCAGGGTGCCGTTCCAGTCCCAAACCAGATGAGGGCGCACAGGGGTCATCGCCGCACCTTATCCGGCGAGGTGGCCCCTCGGCCGCCCCCGAGCTGGGCGCATGACGGCCCCTTGGCCGAGGGCGCGGCGGACTCAGAGCCGAGGGCGCGGCGGGCTCAGAGCTGGGGGGTGGTCAGGTCCCGCAGCAGTCGGTCCTCCTCGACCCGCCAGTAACCGTGCTCCCTGCCGTCGAGCAGCACCACCGGCAGCCGGTCACCGTACTCCCGCTCCAACTCCACGTCACCGCTGACGTCCCGCTCGATCCACCGGTCGCCGGTGACCGCGACCACCCGGTCGAGCGCCGCCTTGGCGTCCTCACAGAGGTGGCAGCCGGGGCGGGTGATCAGGGTCAGGCGGGGTTCACGCATCGGTCTCCTCCGTCGTGCCGAGCAGGGTCTTGCGTACCTTCCCGATCACCGAGCGCGGCAGCGCGTCGACGAACTCGACCTCGGTCGGGCACTTGAATCGGGCCAGGTTACGCGTGCAGTGGGCGATCAGCTCGGTGCCGGCCACCTCGACCCGTGGCGCCGGCACCACGTACGCCCGAACAGTCTCCCCGGTTCTCGGATGCGGCACGCCCACTACCGCCGACTCTGCCACCGCCGAGTGTGCCGACAGCACCAGCTCCACCTCGTGCGGGTACACGTTGAAGCCGTTGACCAGGATCAGCTCGCCGAGCCGGTCGACCAGGAAGAGGTCGCCGTCGGCATCGGCGTACGCGACGTCACCGGTGGCCCACCAACCGTCGGCGTCCGGTCCACCCCCGCCGTCCGGGAGGACACGACGAGTCCCGTCGACGGAACCCGTCGACATCACCGACGGTGCGGAGCGGGTACGGCGAGGAACGCACCGCAGCTTCCCGACCCGCCGGTCGACGGCCACCTTTCCGACCCCGCTCGACCACCCGGGACCATGCCCCTCACCAGCGATAACAGGGGTTCCACTGGGGATCAGGTGAAGCGCCGATTGTCAACCACACCCGACGGACAACCGGTCCGCCAGCCCGGCGACACGTCGGGAAATACTTCGGCCCTGTGTAACGGACTTGCCACGCGCGGGTGACGTTGGCCCTATCATCACTCGGGTCGGCTCACCCCATTTGCCGTGAGTCGACACCCCTCAGCCCGAGGAGGCCCCCGTGCCGTTGAGCGCATTGGACCAGCACCTCAAGGGGATCTGCCGCACGTCGGCACACCCCGGAGCCACCCTGCCCGACGGGGCAACGACCGGTCGACCGGTCGTTGCCGGCCCGGCGGCCACCGGCGGAACGGAGGCGACGCGATGACCGCCTTCAGCTTCGCCGAGCGTCCGGTCGGCCTGACCGGTCCCGCCGCCCGTACTCCGATCAATGAACGCGGCGGCGCCCACAGCGCGTCGGACGCGTCGGCGAACCTCGCCGTGCGAGGCGACGGCACCGCCCGCCGGGTGGGTAGCCGACCACATCAGAACGAACCGCCACACCGACCACCGGTGCCGGGGGGAAACACGAAGTCCGCCGGTGGGCGGGTCGCCTCCCCGAATCGCCCGACGATGCCGGCCCAGGCTCGGCGCGGCGGGGACGCGCCGGTCACCGAGGCGTCCACCACCGAGACCGCGGTACTGCCGGCGGTCACCGACACGAGCGGCGGCTCGACCGGGTTCCCGAGCCGACCGGATCCGTCCGATCCGGCTACCGAGGTCTGGGCGCTCGTCGAACGCGCCCAGGCGGGCGAGGCGGAGGCGTTCGGGCTGATCTACGACCGGTACGTGGACACGGTGTTCCGCTTCGTCTACTTCCGGGTCGGCAATCGGCAGCTCGCCGAGGACCTCACCTCGGACACCTTCCTGCGTGCCCTCAAGCGGATCGGTAGCTTCACCTGGCAGGGTCGGGACCTCGGTGCCTGGTTGGTGACCATCGCGCGCAACCTGGTCGCCGACCACTTCAAGTCCGGTCGTTACCGGCTGGAGGTCACCACCGGCGATGTCCTCGACGCCGATCGGGAGGACCGGGGCCCGGAGGGCAGCCCGGAGGCGGCGGTGGTGGAGCACATCACCAACGTCGCCCTGTTGAGCGCCGTGAAGCGCCTCAATCCCGAGCAGCAGGAATGCATCGTGCTCCGCTTCCTCCAGGGTTTCTCGGTCGCCGAGACGGCGCGGGCGATGGGCAAGAACGAAGGCGCGATCAAGGCGCTCCAGTACCGAGCGGTCCGGGCCCTGGCCCGGCTGCTCCCCGACGGCTTCCAGCCGTGACCTACGCGTACCGGCACGTCAGTCACCGATCCACCACCGGACGCGATCACTTTGGGTAATTTTCGACGCGGACCGGGCCGTAACCCGTCCCCGGCGCGGCGCGTTTCTCCGGGTGCGACCGCAGACAGACCAGGAGCCCTGCGGGTGACCTGGGACGGTGCCGCCTACGGCCATCCGCCGTGGTGTCACGAGGTCATCGGTCGCTGGCGGTGAACGCGGCCGACCGGCCGTGACCAGCGAGAGGAGGTGCCACGGTGGACAACGCCCTCTTCTCCCGTCGGCGCGCCGAGCGCTTCGCGCAGCTTCTCGACGAAGCCAACGGCGGCCGACGTCATCATGTGCGATCCCGGGACGACGACGGGCTCATGCCGCTCGTCACGCTCGGCCGGCAGCTCGGGGCCAACCCTCCGGTCGTCGAGGTAGACCCGGAGTTCCGCACCGGCCTACGGGCGATGTTGCTGGCCACCGCCGCTCGCGAGGGTGTCGGGGCGTCGGCCGCCACCAAGCCGACCGAGAAGTCCGCGTCGGTCCGGGGGTCACTACTGCCTGCGGTCACCGCCCGCCGGGCTCGCGCCCGTGGTGCGATCCTGATCGGCATCGCCGCCGGTGCGGTGGCCGTCTCCGGCATCTCGGCGGCCAGTGAGGACGCGGTGCCCGGTGACGCGCTGTACGGGATGAAGCGTGGCACCGAACGGGCGCAACTCGCGCTCACCAGCTCCGACATCAGCAAGGGCCAACTCTTCCTCGACTTCGCCCGCACCCGGTTGGCCGAGGCAGCCACGCTGCGGGGTGGCCAGAGCGGATACCGCGCCGTGCTGGACGACATGGACGAGGACACCCGCCAGGGCGTACGCCTGCTCGCCGGAGCCGCCGCGCAGCGCTCGGATCCCGCGTCGCTGGCTGCGGTCGACGCATTCCTCACCGCGCAGCGACGGTCCCTGAGCGCGTTGGAGGACCGGGGTTCCCGGGCCGATCGGGCGCGCACCAGCGAATCGCTGGCGCTGCTCGAATCCGTCGCCGAGCGGGCCGACGCCATGCGCGCCGCCATCGCCTGCGGTCAGGGGTTCACCGCCAGCAGCGACTCGCTCGGCCCGATCCCCGCCACCTGCGCCTGACCGGTCGGGCGCTTCGGGCCCGCCGGGGTCCGGACCGGCTAGTCGCCGGGCTGGGACACCCCACCGAAGGCTTCCAGCCGTGGCTACGACACCACCGCGCCCATGCCCGACACCGGTCTTCGCTCCCGCTACGGCGCGGTCAAGAGTCCCACCGGCGATGGCGAGTCGGTCGCCACCCTGTTCTGCATGATCCCTGACAGCAAACTACCGCTCGCCCGGTTCGACGCGACGGTGACGGCCGTGCGGGGCAGCTTCTCCCTGCACCTGAGATCTAAGGGCCGAACGGGTCAGGCCGGCGCTCCAGCAACTGGTGCAGGGTCTGCTGGATAGTCTCCCGTACCTGGTCGGCGAGGTTGAACACGACGAGCGGATCGTCCGCCGAGTCCATCAGGTGCGCCGTCGGGATCGGCGGGCAGAACTCGATCAGCCACTTGCTCGGTAGCGGCACCATGCCCAGCGGGCCGAGCCAGGGGAAGGTCGGGGTCACCGGGAAGTACGGCAGCTTGAGCAGTCGGGCCAGGGGCTTGATGTCGGCGAGCATCGGGTAGATCTCCTCGCCGCCGACGATCGCCACCGGGATGATCGGGGTGCCGGTACGCAGCGCCGCCGAGACGAAGCCACCCCGCCCGAAGCGTTGCAGCTTGTAGCGTTCCGCGTACAGCTTGCCGACGCCCTTGAAGCCCTCCGGGAAGACACCCACCAGTTCACCGTTGCGCAGTAACCGCTCGGCGTCCGGGTTGCAGGCCACCGTGCCGCCGGTCTTGCGCGCGATCTCGGAGACCACCGGCATCCGGAAGACCAGGTCCGCGCCGAGCAGCCGCAGGTAGCGATGGTCGGGGTGCTCGTGGTGCAGCGCGGTGGAGAGGATCAGCGCGTCCAGGGCGACCGTGCCGGAGTGGTTGCCGACGATCAGTCCCGCCCCGTCCGTGGGGACGTTCTCCAGGCCGCTGACCTCGGTGCGGAACCAGTCACGGTAGAGCCGACGCAGCAGCGGGTGGAAGACCGCCTCGGTCAGCTCCGGGTCGAAGCCGAACTCGTCCACCTCGTAGTCGCCGGCCAACCGGCGGCGCAGGAAGGCCAGGCCGCTGGCGACCCGCCGGTCCCAGACGTCGCCGACCTGGTCCGGCGCCGGGCGGTGTCCGTTTTGTCGGGCCGGGTCGGTGTCGGGCGTCACCGGCGGCGGTACGGCGTACCGGTTGTCGAGGCGCGACTCGTCGTGCTGCTCCTCCGGCCTACTCACGACCGCTCCCGGACAGCGCTGCGAACCTGCCTGATCTGGTCCAAGACCAGCTTCTCGGCAGCGGCCAGTTGGTCCCGGGTGACCACGGCACGCCCGTGGTGTGCCCGGATGAAGTCGTCGAAGGCGGCGGCGGTGGAGCGGGGGGTGAAACCGTACTCCCGCTCCAGCCGGGAGATGTCCACCACCCGGCCGTGCACGAAGAGGTCGACCTGGTCGAGGCCGTAGCGGCCGAAGCCCATGAGCCGGGCGAGCGCGACAGCACCGGACAGGCCCGGCTCCAGCACCGGCACGGCGATCCGCCCGGCGCGGCGGATCGCCTGCGACAGCGCGAGCACCCCGGGCCCGGCGACGTTGAAGGTGCCGGGATGGTCCTCGACGACCGACCGGTGCAGCACTTCCAGCGCGTCCTCGAAGTGCAGGAACTGCAACCGGGCGTCCCGACCGAGGATGGTGGGCACCACCGGCTGCGCGAAGTAGCGGGTGAGCGTGGTGTCCGCCGTCGAGCCGATGAACGGCGCGAAGCGCAGCACGGTGGCGGTGACGTCACCGCGCCGTCGGCGGAAGCCACGGACGTACCCCTCGATGTCGAGGATGTCGCGGCCGAAGCCGCCACGCGGCACCTCGCGCGGCTCGGTCTCCTCGGTGAAGACGGCCGGGTCACGGAACGAGGCACCGTACGCCGCAGTGGAGGAACGGACCACGATCTTGCGCAGTCGCGGTGCCCGCTGGCAGGCGGCGAGCAACTGCATGGTGCCGATGACGTTCTGTTCCTTCATCGCCGCCCGACCACCGTGCTGTGGATCCGGGGAGCTGACCAGGGCCAGATGCACCACGGTGTCCACGTCGAGGTCGGCGAGGAGACCCCCCACCGAGCCGGCGTCGATCCGGATGCGTTCGACCCGGTCGAGCAGCGCCTCGATCTCGGGACCCGGCTCCGGCAGGTCGATGCCGATGACCCGGTCGATCCGTGGGTCGGCGGCGAGCCGGGCCGCGACGTGCGCGCCCAGGTAGCGGCTGACTCCGGTCACGACGACGACCCCCGGGAGGCTCTGGGAGCCACCGGGGGTCATGTCTCGCACCCGCCCCGGCAGGTGGGACCGAGCCGGGACAGCCACGGCCTGATCACCTGAGCCTCCGAGGGTCGACAAGTTGGCAAGGACGGACGCCGGGCCTGCGCCCGGCGTCGGTCACTTGCCGAGACGGCGACGCTGGACGCGGGTCTTGCGCAGCAGCTTGCGGTGCTTCTTCTTAGCCATGCGCTTGCGGCGCTTCTTGACCACCGAGCCCATACGACAGCCTTTCGATGCAACGTGCGGCGCGATCGGGAGAACACCACGAGCCTGTGGCGTCGGCGACCGCTTACGGACAGGGACCGGACCGGCGGGATGGGCGGCGGAGCGCACCAGCGGTCACGATCGGAGTCCAGCGTAGCGGGGAGGCGTCAACAGGACCAACGCGCCCCCGCTCGATGCCCGTTCCACCGGGCCCGTACGGCCCGGTCCGCACCCGGGTCAGGCGGTCTCCTGGAAGGCGCCACGCAGGTATTCGTGCACCGCGTGCTCGGGTACCCGGAACGACCTGCCCACCCGCACGGCGGCCAACTCACCGCTGTGCACCAGGCGGTAGACCGTCATCTTCGACACCCGCATGACCGTCGCCACCTCGGCGACGGTCAGGAACTTGACATCCGACAGCCGACCGTCGGACTGCGACCCGGCCATGGCTCACCCGACCCATCCCATGCCCGGCGCGTGCCGCCACACGGGTCCTCCCGCGCGGCCGGCGACGCGCGTGTTACCAGTACGGTAGCGGGGCGGCTGTGACCGGCGCGATCCCTTCCCGCAACTGATCATGATCGGTTGCCGCCTGGTGAGAAAAAACCCCTGGTCGGGTGCTGTGTCCCGGGTTCCGACACCGATCAACCTCGGCCACGGGTATCGGGGAGATCACTCTGAGCGCAGGGCCACCACGGGATCGAGCCGACCAGCCCGCTGGGCGGGTACCACCCCGAAGATGATGCCCACCGCCGCCGAGACGCCGAAGGCCAGTGCCAGCGACCACCAGGTCACCGCCGCCGGGATGGGTGAGACGGCGGCCACCAACAGCGCGCCGCCCACGCCGAGGGCCATCCCGGTGAGGCCACCGGCCGAGGTCAGCAGCACCGCCTCCAGCAGGAACTGCACCCCGATGTCTCGGGGCCGGGCGCCGACCGCCTTGCGCAGACCGATCTCCCGGGTCCGTTCCCGGACCGAGACCAGCATGATGTTGGAGACGCCGACCCCACCGACCAGCAGCGAGATGCCCGCGATGGCGGCCAGTACGCCGGTCAGGATGCCCAGGATGTCGCCCAGCACACCGAGGATCTGCTCCTGAGTCACGGCGCTGAACTCGGTACCCGGGTGTCGACCGTTCAGCTCGGCCACGATCCGCTCACCGAGTTCGTCGATCCGTTCCCGGTCCGGGGCCTTCACCGCGATGGCGTCGACCCGTTGGGTGCCGTAGAGCCGCTGCGCCGCCGTCACCGGCACGTGTACCTCGTCGTCCCGGTCCACCCCGAGGCTCTGCCCGAGCGGGGTGAAGACACCGATCACCCGGAAGCGCACGCCGGCCACGTTGAGCTGCTGACCGACCGCCTCCCGATCCGGGAAGAGGGAGCGGGCGACGGAGTCGCCGAGCACCGCGACCCGGCGACCGGTGTCCACGTCGGAACCGGTCAGGTATCGCCCCCGGGCGACCTCCCGGGCGAAGACCGTGGGGGTCGTCTCCAGCACCCCTTGGACGGTGGTGAAGTCCTCCCGGTTGCCGGCCCGCACGGTCGCCCCGGAGGCGACCGTCACCGCCACCCGGCTCGGATCACCCACCACCCGGCCGACGGCGTCCACGTCCTGGAGGGTGAGCGGGGAGAGCGCCGGCGCGCTACCCACGTCGAGTCGCCCCGGCACGACCAGCAGCAGGTTGGAACCGAGGCCCTCGACCTGCTGCTCCACCCGCTGCTTGGTGCCGGTGCCGATGGCCACCAGCAACACCACGGAGGCCACCCCGATGACCACCCCGAGCATGGTCAACGCGCTGCGCATCCGGTTCGCGCGCAACGCGTCCCACGCCACCCGCCAGGCTTCGGCCACCCTCACGCGCCAGCCCCTCCGTCCGCCACCTCGGTCGAGCCGGATTCGGCGGCGCTGTCGGCGACCACCACGCCGTCGCGCATCGCGATGCGTCGCCGCGCCCGCGCCGCCACCTCCGCGTCGTGGGTGACCATCACCAGCGCCACCCCGGACTCGCCGTTGAGGCGTTCCAGCAGTTCCAGCACGGCGGCACCGGTGGTGCTGTCCAGGTTGCCGGTCGGTTCGTCGGCCAGCAGCACGGTCGGATCCGTGACCAGGGCTCGGGCGATCGCCACCCGCTGCTGCTCGCCGCCGGAGAGCTGGTTGGGCCGGTGGTGCAACCGGTGACCCAGGCCGACCCGCCCGAGCATCGCGGCGGCGCGCTCACGCCGCTGCCGCGCACTCACGCCCCGGTACACCAGCGGCAACGCCACGTTGTCCACCGCCGAGGTACGCGGCAGCAGGTGGAACGCCTGGAACACGAAGCCGATGGTCTCGTTGCGCAGCCGGGCCAACTCCGGGGCGGTGAGGGTGCCCACCTCCCGGCCACCGATGACCAACCGGCCGCCGCTGGGGCGGTCCAGCCCACCGAGCAGATGCATCAGGGTGGACTTGCCGGAGCCGGAGGGCCCGATCAGCGCGACATAGTCCCCGGCTTCGACGGTCAGCGACACCCCGCGCAGGGCGGGCACCGACACGCCGTCCAGCTGGTACGTCCGGGAGACGTCGACCGCTTCGATCGCCGGAGCCCGGCTCACCCGATCTCCTGGCCCTCGCGGACCTGGTCGGTGCCCCGGATCACGATCCGGTCGCCGGCCTGCACCCCGTCGACGATCTGCACCAGATCCTGCCCCTGGACGCCGACGGTGACCACGGCCCGGTCGGCGCGGCCGTCGCGGACCAGCCAGACGGTGTCCCGGCCGTCGACCGAGAAGAGCGCCGACGCGGGCACGGTCACCGCGTCCGCCTCCTCCCGGACCCGCAGCCGCAGCACCGCGTTCATCCCGGGGCGCGGGGTGGGCGCGGGCTCGGCTTCACCGAACTGCCCGGGGCCGAGGGCGAGTCGCACCCGGTAGCTCACCCCGCCCCGGGCCGAGGTGGTGGGCAGTACGTCGATCGACTGCACCGTCGCCTGGTAGCTGGCACCGGTGACGGCGTCGAGTTCGACGGTGCCGGTCAGCCCGGGGCGGACCAGCAGGACGTCCGTCTCGTCGACCTCGGCGAGCAGACCCAGCTCGCGGGTGTCCACCACGGTCAGCACCGGGGTGCCGGCGGTGACCCGACCGCCCACCGGAACCGCGGTGTCCACGCCCGGCGGCGGTCCGGCCGGCGCACCGAACGACTCCCCACCGATCCCCGACGGCATTCCACCCGATCCGAGCAGCCCGGCGAGGGCTCCCGCCGAGCCGGTGCCGGTGCTGACGCCGCCCGGCTGCACGACACCGGCGATCGGGGCGCGCAGGGTCAACGCGTCGACGGTCGCCTTGGCCAGGTCGTACGCCTGCTGTGCCTGAAGTCGCTGGGCGGTGGCGAGCGCGCTGACCGCGCTGTTCAGGTTGCGTACGCCGCGCTGCACCTCCCGTACCGCCCGGTCGGCGGCGCGGGCCGCCGCGTCGTACCGGCGCTGTGCCGCCTCGACCTGGGCGAGCAGCGCCTTGCGGAGTTCCGGGTCGCTGATCTTCGCCGCCGCGGCTCGGGCGGCGGCGTGCGTGGCGTCGGCGGCGCGGTCGGTGCCGCGCAGCGACCCGACGAGGTCGCCGCCGCCACCGCCGCCACCGGCGCGTTGCGCGGCCCGCAGCGCGGCGCGGGCCTGGCGGAGGCGTTCCCGGGCCGACGGTGAGTTGATCACGGCGAGCACCTGCCCCCGCTTGACCCGCTGACCCGGCTCCACCCGGAGGCGGGCCAGCGTGCCGTCGGCCGGGGCGGTGAGGGTGGCCGCCGCCCGGGCGACAACGGTGGCGGGAGCATCGATCTCCTCCGCCACTGCGGCGCGCGTCGCTGCGGCGAGCGCGATCGGCGGCTCGTCACCACCACAGGAAGCTGCGGTGGTGAGGGTCAGTACGGTGACGGCGAGCAGAACGGTGACCAGGCGCAGCCGAGTGGCTGGCAACCGCGGCGAGTCGGAGCGGCGCACGCGACACATGCTACGAGCATCTGTCGATGTCGCCCCGACCGCCCCGACCAGGCCACCGGGTCAGCGCACGGCCTTGCGGATGTACGCGACGCACTCCTTACGCAGGCTCGACCAGGACTCGCCGAAGATCTCCTCGGTGGTCTGCTCCGGTCGCCGCAGGTCGTACACCACCGCCTTGAAGAAGGCGAACGCCTGCTCCTCGCCGAACCGGTCGACCAGGTGCCGGAAGGCGAGGTAGGCGATCCCGTAGCTGCCGGTCACCTTCCGGTCGGGCGTGTCGTCGTCGGGAAGGAGTCCGTCCAGCTTGCCGTCCCAGTCGCCGGTCACCAGCCGGCGGGTGGGCGCCAGTCCGTCGTACCGGGAGACCGGCTGGCCGTCGGCACCCGCGTGCTCGGCCAACCCTTCGATCAGCCACCAAGCCGAGTCGTCCCAGTAGCTCTTGTCCGGCAGTGAGGCGGCATGGGCCAGTTCGTGACGGAGCAGTTCGTCCAACGCGGGGCCGTAGTAGTCGAGCGTCTCGGGTGCCAGTATCACCTCGTAGTGCCCGCCACCGGTGTTGATCGCGGCCCCGGCACCCCATTCCGGTTGGTCACCGCCGTACCACCGCTTCCACTCCTTCGGCCCGGCGTAGAAGACGCGGTACATGTCCGGAGGCGTACCGTCGACGACATAGGTGTCGGCCACCTTCGCCGCCGCCTCGGCCCGCTTCAACAACCCCGGCAACCGGTTGCGGTGATCCGGGGTACTGGCCACCATGACGCGCTTGCCGACCACCACGGCCAGCTTGCTGATCTCCCAGGGCAGGGCACCGGGCTGGCCGTTGAAGCGACCGTTCACGTACGGCGAGGACTTCGACTTCGACAGGGCGAGCAGTCGGGGTTGCGCACCGTCCCGCCAGCGGGTCTCCACCACCATCGGGCTCGGTTGGCAATTCGGCGCGACGAAGCAGTACTGGAACTCGATCTGCACCCGCCACTGTCCGGGGCGCCCCGCCGAGGTGGGCAGGCCACTCGGACGGCCCTGCCAGCGCGTCACCCGCAGGGCCCGGAGCGCGGCGAACCGCCGACGCAGGTCAGGGCGTACGGCTGGGGCCGCGATCGCGGCGAACCCGGACCGGTCGCCGTCGAGCAGCGCGGCGGCCTGCTTGTCGAGTTGCGCGGTGATCCGTTCGGCGACCTGCCGGGCGGCGATGGTGGTGGGGTTCTCCGTCGGCGAGGCGGCAACGGCCGGTTCACCGACCTTTGCATCGGACAGTCGACCGTTCAGCAGCGCCGCCGGTACGCCGACACCCAACGCCAGCACCACCGCCACCACGGCGGCCCACAATGGCCATCGGCGACGCGGCCGTCGCTCGGGGACCGGGTCGGCGTCGGGCATCACCGTTGTGGGTGGCAGCGCCGCCTCCTGCGCTGCCGGGCTGGTCACCGCTGGATGGTCGTCGCCCGCCGGGGCCCCCTCATTCACCGGCGAAGGGTAAAGCCTGCGGTAGCGCCGACGGAAGTGTGATCTACCGGCCGACTCGGGTCAGGCAGCGTCGGGCTCCGCCGAGGCGGGCCAGGAACGGAACGCCACGTCCAGGGCGGCGATCATCCGGTCGAAGGACCGGTTGACGTCGCGGGGTAGTCCGAAGTCTCCGGTCGCCTCCAGCGAGACGAAGCCGTGCACCGCCGCGCGGAACATCCGGACCCCGTCCACTGCGGCGTCGCCCTCGATGCCGTATCCCCGCAGGATGGCGTAGACGACGCCGACCGCGCGTTCCCCGGCGGCCAGGTGCGCCGGGTCGGCCGGATCCGGTACCCGCTGGGTGGCCGGATAGCGGCCGGGGTGCCGACGGGCGTACGAGCGGTAGGCGGCGGCGACGGCCCGTAGCGCGTCCTCGCCGCTGCGCCCGGCGGCAGCTGTGGTCATCTCGTCGGCGATCTCCGCGGTGGCCAGCGCGGACAACTGCTGCGCGAGCGCCTCGGCACCCTTGACGTGCTTGTAGAGGCTGGGCAGTGCCACGCCGAGCCGGTTCGCCAACGCGGCGAGGGTGAGCTGGCCGTACCCGACCTCGTCGACGAGCCGGGCCGCCTCACGTACCACGATCTGGGTGTTGAGCCCGGCCCTAGGCACGGTTGACCTCGGCCAGGAAGGCGACCAGCTCGTGCGCCATCGCCTCCGGGCGATCGGCGTGCGGGTAGTGACCCGCTTCGGTGATCATCCGCGCCTCGGCGACCGGGAAGAGTCGCCGGGCGGCCCGGGCCTCCGCGCCGGGGTCGGAGAAGTCGGGATCCCTGGTGCCCATCAGCACCAGTACCGGCTGGCGGACCTGCGCGGCGAGGCTGGTCCAGTGCGGCTCCACCGGGTGGATCACCCCGCGCAAGGGTGCCATCCGGCCGGGCCGGCGCAGCGCCGCCACCAACTGCCGGCGGTACTGCGCGTCGTCGGCCGGACGGTGCACGGGAAAGAGCGTGCGGCGGAACAACCCGAACAGCCGTGGACTGTGCAGCACCACGACCATGGCCAGCCGCATGAAGGGGTTGAGCTTCGGCTGGTTGACGAACGCGCCGACCAACACGATGCCGTTGACCGACTCCGGCGCCTCGGTGGCGGCGAAGACCACGGCCGCGCCGCTGGACGAGTTGCCCACCAGCACCGCCGGGCCGCCACCGAGGTCACGCACCACCGCGAGCAGGTCGCCGCCCACCTCCGCCGGGGTGTACGACGGCCAGCCGGTGGTCGAGTCGCCGTGCCCGCGTACGTCGACCGAGGCCACCCGGTAGCCCGCTGCCACCAGCAACGGAATCAGGTGCCGGTAGGAGCGGCGGTTCTCCCCCATGCCGTGCGAGAGCACCACCAGGGGCCCCTGCCCGTGCACCTCGTACGCGATCCGGCCGTCGGCACACGCCACAAAGCTAGTTGACATAGCCGCAAGGCTAATGTTGTTAGCTTTCCTGGTCAAGGCACGGCTCGCACCCGCCGACCGGCGGTACGGCTGCTGCCGGGTGTTACCGGCGGGAGGTGAGCGCGCGGGCGAAGAAGGCCACGTTGGCCGGACGCTCGGCGAGCCGACGCATCAGATAGCCGTACCAGTCGTCGCCGTAGGGCACGTAGGTGCGGACCGTGTAGCCCTCACCGACCAGGCGGGCCTGCTCCTCCGGCCGGATGCCGTAGAGCATCTGGAACTCGAAGCGGTCCGGGTCACGGTCGAACCAACGCGCCCGGTCCTCGCCGATGGCGATCAGGCGCGGATCGTGGGTGGCGAGCATCGGATAACCGTCGCCGGACATCAGGATGTTCAGGCACCGGACGTACGACTTGTCGACCTCCCGGGCCGACTGGTACGCCACCGACTCCGGCTCCCGGTACGCGCCCTTGCACAACCGCACCCGCGACCCGGCCGACGCCAGCTCGCGGCAGTCCGACTCGGTACGCCGCAGATAAGCCTGCAACACCGCACCGGTCGACGGGTGGTCCTTGCGGAGCTTGGCCAGGATGTCCAGGGTCGAGTCGGTCGTGGTGTGGTCCTCCATGTCCAGGGTGACCGTGGTGCCGGCCGCCTCGGCGGCGGCGCAGATCGCCCGGGCGTTGTCGTAGGCGAGTTGCTCGTCGAACGCCTGACCGAGCGCGGAGAGCTTCACGCTCACCTCGGCGGCGGGAGTCAACTCCGCCTCGGCCAGCATCCGCAGCAACGTGAGGTACTCGTCCCGGGTGGCGTTGGCCTGTTCGCCGGTGACGGTGTCCTCGCCGAGATTGTCGAGGGTGACCGCGAGACCGTCCTCGACGAGTTCGCGGGTCACGCGCAACGCGTCGTCGGTCGTGGTGCCGGCAACGAACCGGCGGACGACGTCCCGGGAGAACGGGGCCGTCGCGACGAGCCGCTCGACCCGGGATGACCGGGAGGCGGCGAGGATGACGGAACGGAGCATGAGCCGAGCGTAACTCCCACCCGACCACCAGGTACCTTCCCGTCCGCCCTCGGCCCGGGGCGGACGGGATGGCATCCATCGGTTACAACGATGTCGTGGAAAATCGCCCCCGCCGCCGGCTTCGGTCGGCCTCCGTGCAGCTTGGCGCGCTCACCGCCCTGGCGCTCGCCCTCTCCGGCTGCAATATGAACTCCGACGACGATGACGATGACGAATGCGCCCTCGGCCCCGCCGGTGGTGGCGCGACGGTCGCTCTGGCCATGCGGATTCCCGCCCCAGCCGCCGAAGTCGGCAGCCGAACCGCGCCCGAACCGGTGAGCGCCTCGGTGCCCGAACGCGGCGGTTTCGGTACCCATCTCGCCTACTGCGGCGGCTGAGCGTGCGGCGCGAGACGGTCACACCGCGCCCCGACTGGGACACCACGATCCGCGAACAGGGCCTGGTCTACGTGGACACGGAACTGCCCGACGGCGGGGTCATGTCGTACTGGGACGAGACCGCGGCGTACGTCTTCGACCTGGACGAGGTGCTGCGCCTGGAGGAGGCCACCGAGGAGCTGCACCGGATGTCGCTGGCCGCCGCCGAGCACGTGGTGCGGCGCAACCGGTACGCCGAGTTCGGCATCCCGCAATGGGCTACCGAGGCGGTCGCCCGGTCGTTGCGGGAGAAGCCACCCAGCCTCTACGGCCGCTTCGACCTCTGGTACGACGGCAGCTGGCCGCCGAAGCTGCTGGAGTATAACGCCGACACCCCCACCGCACTGGTCGAGGCGAGCATCACGCAGTGGTACTGGCTGGAGCACACCCGGCCGGAGCTGGACCAGTGGAACAGCCTGCACGAGCGGCTCGTCGGCACCTGGGCGAAGATCGGCGCGGGGCTGCACGACCGGCGGGTGCACGTGGTCTGGTCGAACGAGGAGGAGACCGGCGAGGACCACATGACCGCCGGCTACCTGGCCGAGACCGCCCGCCAGGCGGGGCTGGACGTCGAACTACTGCCGATCCAGCACCTCGGCTGGGACGGCCGGCGCTTCGTCGACGCCGACGACCGACCGGTCGTCACCTGCTTCAAGCTCTACCCGTGGGAGTGGATGCTCGCCGAACCGTACGGCCCGCTGGCGGTGCGGCCGGGCACCCCGACCACCTGGATCGAGCCGGCCTGGAAGCTGCTGCTGTCCAACAAGGCGTTGCTGGCCGTGCTGTGGGAGTTGTATCCGGGGCACGAGCTGCTGCTGCCGGCGTACCTGGACGGTCCGCGCGGAATGTCGGAATACGTCGCCAAGCCGCTGCTCGGCCGGGAGGGCGCGGCGGTACGCATCGTCACCCCCGGCGGTGAGATCAACAATCCCGGCGACTACGGCGAGGAGGGCTTCTGCTACCAGGAGTTCCGGGCGTTGCCGACATTCGGCGACAGTCATCTGGTGCTGGGCAGCTGGATCGTCGACGGTGAGTCGGCCGGTGCCGGGCTGCGGGAGAGCGCCAGTCTGATCACCGACGGCTACGCGCGGTTCCTCCCGCACTACATCGACGCGCCACGCCCGGGATGAGTCGTCTACGGTTGACACGTGGACTTCGACGCGTACGCCCGGACCGGGGTTGACCTCGTCAACGCGCGACTGAACGACCTCGACGACCTGCGTGGCCTCTTCTGCGACGACCAGGAGTGGATGCGCGACGAGGTCACGGAACGGGATCTACCGACCTTTCGGCGTGCACAGAAGCGGCTGCGGGACGTCTTCGCGTACGGCACCTCGGGGCGGGACGCCCTGGCGGTCAGCGAGCTGAACTCCCTGCTGGAGGCGTTCCCGGTGCAACCGCGCATCTCCGGACACGACTCCAGCGACTGGCACATGCACGTCACCAGCCGGGGTGCCTCGGTCAGTTCGGAATACCTCGCCGGTGCGGTCTGGGGGCTGTCGGTCTGGCTGTGCGAGTACGGCAGCGCCCGGTTCGGCGTCTGCGCCGACGACCGCTGCGGCAACGTCTACCTGGACACCTCGTCCAACTGCTGCCGGCGGTTCTGCTCGGAGCGCTGCGCCACCCGCTCGCACGTGGCCGCCCACCGGGCGCGTAAGCGGGCTGCGGTGCCCAGCCAACCGGACCCGCTGACACCGGTTTCCTGACCCGCCCCTGGAGGGTCGACGGTCAGAACGGGCGGGTCGACGGTCAGGCGTCGACCGGGGACGGCGTGCCGAGGTGCTGACGGGCGAAGGCCAGCGCCTCGCTCAGATCCGCCTCGCGGACCTGCCGACTCTTCGCGCCCCGGGTGGTCACCTCCACCGCCACCGAGCCGGTGAAGCCCCGCCCGGCCAGCGAGCGCAGCAACTCGGCGCAGGGCTGGTTGCCGCGCCCCGGCACCAGGTGCTCGTCGCGTCCCTCGCCGGTGCCGTCGCCGAGGTGCACGTGCGCCAGACCGTCGCCCATCCGGTCGGCCATCGCCAACGCGTCGCTGTGCGAGGCGGCACAGTGCGACAGGTCGAGCGTGTACGAGGTGTAACCGGCGTCGGTGGGATCCCAACCGGGCACGTACGGGACGAACTGGCGGCCGGCCATCCGTACCGGATACATGTTCTCCACGGCGAACCGCAGGCCACCGAACTCGCCGGCCACCCGGTCGAGCCCCTCGGCGAAGCGTCGGGCGTAGTCCCGCTGCCAGGTGAAGGGCGGGTGCACCACCACCGTCGGCGCTTGAAGCGTCTCGGCCAGCACCGCCGCCCGGCGGAGCCGCTCCCACGGGTCCGGGCTCCACACCCGCTGGGTGACCAGCAGGCAGGGGGCGTGCACGGAGAGGACCGGCACCCCGTAGTGGTCGGCGAGGCCCCGCAGCGCGCCCGCGTCCTGGCTGACCGCGTCGGTCCAGACCATCACCTCAAGGCCGTCGTAGCCGTGCGTGGCGGCGAGCTGGAACGCCGCCGCGGTCCGCTCAGGGAAGACCGAGGAACTGGACAGGAGCACCGGGACGCGGGAAGTCACACCACCGAGGGTAGCCGCCGTTCATTGAGGCATCATGACGAGAGTACGCAAACCGGACAGGAGGGACGACGGGGATCACACCGGAGCCAGTCGATCCATCCGGTTGAGGATCACGCCCTCCCGCAGCGCCCACGGGCAGATGTCCACCGATTCCACCCCGAGTCGACGCATCACCGACTCGGCGACCACCGCACCGGCCAGCAGTTGGTGGGCCCGCCCCGCGCTGACCCCCTCCAACTCGACCAGTTGCGCGGGCGGGATGTGCCGGATGAAGCCGAGCACCTGTCGCAGGCCGGACCGGGTGAGTCGGCGGCGGGCCCAGAGCCCGGCACCACTGGGGGCCGCACCGGCGAGCCGGGCCAGCGTACGGAACGTCTTGGAGGTCGCCACCGGGCGATCCCACCCCACCTCGATCATCCGCTCGACCACCGGATCGAGCTGCGCCTCGACGTATTGCCGCAGCTCCTCCACGATCTTCGACGCGGGCGGGACGCGGCTTTCCGGGTCGACGCCGAGCCGGTCCCGGGTCAGCCGACCGGCTCCGAGGGGAAGCGACACCGCAGCGTCCGGATTCTCGTCGATGCCCGCCGCGATCTCCAACGAGCCGCCGCCGATGTCCAGCACCAGCAGCCGCCCGGCGGACCATCCGAACCACCGCCGGACCGCGAGGAACGTCATCCGTGCCTCGTCGGCGCCGGAGAGCACCTCCAGCCGTACGCCGGTGGCGTCGCGCACCCGGGCCAGGACGTCGGCCGCGTTGGTGGCGTCACGCACCGCGGAGGTGGCGAAGGCGATCAACTCGTCCACCTTCAGTCCGGTGGCCGCCGTACGCGCCGCGTCCACCGCCTTGACCAGGGCGTCCGCGCCAGCCTCACGGAGTGCGCCGTCCGGGCCGATCTGCTCGGCGAGGCGCAGCACCGCCTTCTCCGAGTGCGCCGGCCACGGGTGCGCCCCGTGGTGCGCGTCGACCACCAGCAGGTGCACCGTGTTCGAACCGACGTCGAGGACACCCAGTCGCATGGGAGAACCATAGGCCCACCTGGTTCGCGTCACTCGACGACCGGGCTGCCCCACCACGCGTACGCTGGCCAGGTGACAGGGCAGATCGAACTGCGTGTGCTGGTGGACGACCCGGCCGATCCGCGCAGCCGGGAAGTGCCGCTGGACTTTCCCCGGGAGTGGGTCGAGTTCGTCGACCCGGCGGACGAGCGGCACCTGATCCGGGCCGATCTCACCTGGTTGCTGTCCCGGTGGACCTGCATCTTCGGCCGGGGATGTCACGGGATCATCGCCGGCCGGTCGGCCGACGGCTGCTGCTCGCACGGTGCCTTCTTCACCGACTCCGACGACGAGACGCGGGTCCGGGCCGCGGTGAAACGGTTGACGCCACAGACCTGGCAGCACTATCGACGCGGTTTCAAGAACTGGACCGAGAACGACACCGTCGACGGCAAGACCCCGGCACGGCGCACCGCCACCCAGGACGCGGACGGCCCCTGCGTCTTCCTCAACGACGCGGACTTCCCGGGCGGGGGCGGGTGCGCGTTGCACGCCCAGGCGTTGCGCGACGGGGCGCATCCGCTGGAGTACAAACCGGACGTGTGCTGGCAACTGCCGATCCGCCGCGATCAGGACTGGGTCAAGCGGCCGGACAACACCAAGGTGCTGGTGTCCACGCTGGCCGAGTTCGACCGGCGCGGCTGGGGGGCTGGCGGGCACGACCTCGACTGGTGGTGCACCTCCTCCACCGACGCGCACGTCGGCACCGAACCGATGTACCTGTCGTACGCCCCGGAGCTGACCGCGCTGATCGGCGAGGCCGGGTACGTGAAACTGGCCGAGCTGTGCGCGGCGCGGATCCGGCAGGGCCTCGTCGCCCCCCACCCGGCCGACCCGGTACCGGGTCAGGGCTCGAACTTGTAGCCGAGACCCCGCACCGTGACGATGTGCCGTGGGGTGGACGGCTCCGGCTCGATCTTGGAACGTAGCCGCTTGACGTGGACGTCGAGCGTCTTCGTGTCACCGACGTAGTCGGCGCCCCAGACACGGTCGATCAGCTGGCCCCGGGTGAGCACCCGACCGGCGTTGCGCAGCAGCAGTTCGAGCAGCTCGAACTCCTTGAGCGGCAGCTGCACCGCACCCCCGGCCACGGTCACCACGTGCCGCTCGACGTCCATCCGGACCGGCCCGGCGACGAGCGTCGCCTCGCTCGACTCCACCTCCGAGGTCTGCCGGCGCAGCACCGCGCGGATCCGGGCGACCAGCTCCCGGGGGGAGTACGGCTTCGTCACGTAGTCGTCGGCCCCGATCTCCAGGCCGACCACCTTGTCGATCTCGCTGTCCCGCGCGGTGACCATGATGATCGGCACCTGCGAGCGCTGCCGCAGCTGTCGGCATACCTCGGTGCCGGACATCTCCGGCAGCATCAGGTCGAGCAGCACGATGTCCGCGCCGGTCCGGTCGAACTCGGTGAGCGCCGCCGGCCCCGTGGCGGCCACCGAGACCTCGAACCCCTCCTTGCGAAGCATGTACGACAGGGCGTCGGAGAACGACTCCTCGTCCTCGACCACCAGTACGCGACTCAACGGCGTTTCCTTTCCATCGGTCGGACCGGACGGCGCCCCGACCCGATCCACGTGCGGTCAACCCTGCCCGGGTTCGGCCGTGGTTTCCGCCTCCGGCAGTGTGCCCAGCAGGTCGTCCGGCGGACGGGCGGGCAGCCGGAGGGTGAACGTCGACCCACCACCAAGAGTGCTCGCGACGTCCACCCGGCCACCATGGTTGCTCGCGATGTGCTTGACGATCGCCAGCCCCAGGCCGGTGCCGCCGGTCGCCCGGGAACGCGCCTGGTCGGCCCGGTAGAACCGTTCGAAGATGCGGTCGACGTCGGTGGGGGCGATGCCGATGCCCTGGTCGGTGACCGCGATCTCCACCTGTTCACCGGCGGACCGGGCGACGATGCGGACCGTGGTGTCCTCGCCGGAGTAGTTGAGGGCGTTCTCCACCAGGTTCGCCACCGCGGTGGCGAGTTGGCTGTCGCTGCCGTACAGGGTCAGCCCCCGCTCGGCTTCGACCGTCACCTCGATCCGGCGGGCAGCGGCGGCGGTCCGGGTGCGATCGATCACCTCGGACATCACCCAGTCCACCGCGACCGGTTCGGGCGCCGGCTGCGGTTCGGCGCCCTGGAGCCGGGTCAGCTCCAGCAGCTCCTGCACCAGCCGTCCCAACCGGGTCGACTCGTGCTGGATGCGCTCGGCGAAGCGGCGGGCCGCGCCGAGGTCCTCGGAGAGTTCCGGGCGACCTTCGCCGGCCGGGCCGGTGGCGTCCAGCAGCGCCTCGGCGAGCAGTTGCAACGCACCGATCGGGGTCTTGAGTTCGTGGCTGACGTTGGTGACGAAGTCCCGGCGGACCCGGGCCAACCGGTGCGACTCGGTCACGTCGACCGCCTCCACCGCGATGTAGCCGCCGCCCAGCCCCATCGCCCGCAGGTGCACGCCGAGCGGATTCTCCGCGGCGTTGTCGCCGCCTCGGGGCAGGTCCAGCTCGATCTCGCGCCGTACGCCGGTGCGGCGTACCTGCCCCGCCAGGGTACGGATCATCGGATGCGCGATGACCGATCCGGGTCGACCACCGGCCCGCAACAGCCCCATCGCCCGCGCCGCCGGATTGGTCAGCACGGGCACGTCGTCCGCGTCCAACACCACGACACCCGCACGCAGCGAGTCGATCGCGCGACGGCCGATGCCGCCCTGCACCTCGTCGATGACGGGCCTCCCCTTACCGACCCGGAAACCGGCCCGCGGACTCCGGGTGGACTCGGTGGCCCGGCGCGCCGCCGGGACCACGCGGGACAACCCCAGCCCGGCGATCACCCCGACCGCCAGGGCCGTGGCCACACCCACCGTCACTGCCCATGTCACCCGGCGATCGTAGGGTCATTCTCGACCCGGCGATCGCCCAGAACGGGACGAAGCACTCCGACGTCGAGCAGAGTTCACCTACCTGTCCGGCATCGTTCACCCGTACCGAGCCCCTGGTCGCACCTGGTCGACGGTGACTCTCGTCCGCCGGACACGCCGAGGGCCCCGACACTCGCCGGGGCCCTCGGTGTCGGGGTCAGCGACCCTGGTTGGCCACCGCCGCGGCGGCGGCCTTCGCCGCCTCCGGGTCGAGGTAGGTGCCGCCCAGCGTCTGGGGGCGCAGCAGCGGGTCCAGGTCGTAGCGCAGCGGGATGCCGGTGGGGATGTTGAGCTTGGCGATCGCCTCGTCGCTGATCTGGTCCAGGTGCTTGACCAGCGCCCGCAGCGAGTTGCCGTGCGCGGCCACCAGCACCGTACGACCGGCCAGGATGTCCGGCACGATCGAGTCGTACCAGTACGGCAGCATCCGCGCGACGACGTCCTTGAGGCACTCGGTACGCGGCATCAGTTCGGTCGGCAGCAGCGCGTACCGCGGATCGCCCACCTGCGACCACTCGTCGTCGTCGGCGATCGGTGGCGGCGGGGTGTCGTACGACCGGCGCCAGAGCATGAACTGCTCCTCGCCGTACTCCTCAAGGGTCTGCTTCTTGTTCTTGCCCTGCAACGCGCCGTAGTGACGCTCGTTGAGCCGCCACGACCGGCGTACCGCGATCCAGTGCCGGTCGGCGGCGTTGAGCGCCAGCTCGGCGGTCCGGATGGCACGGCGCATCACGCTGGTGTGCACCACGTCCGGCAGCAGGCCGTGATCGCGCAGCAGCTCGCCGCCGCGGCGCGCCTCGTCCTCCCCCTTCGCGGTCAGGTCGACGTCGACCCAGCCGGTGAAGAGGTTCTTGGCGTTCCAGTCACTCTCGCCGTGCCGCAGCAGGACCAGCGTCCCGACGGTGGGCCCCTCGCTAGCTGTCATGCCGATCATCCTGCCGCAAGCCGGAGCGGGCCGTGCGGGAAGGGTGGTGACGACCACCACGTGGAAATACGGGTGACCTTGATTCCGGCACGCCACTAGGTTGGTAAGGATCCAATAGATCATCAGTCATTACGGATGCGGGGGCGGGCGTGCACGCGATACGGGGTTGGTTCCGGGACACAACAGGTGGGCTACCGACAACCTTCTGGTACCTCTGGACCGGCACGCTGATCAACCGGCTCGGCTCGTTCGTCCTGGTCTTCCTCGCCATCTACCTGACCCAGGAGCGCGGCTTCTCCGCCGCACAGGCGGGCCTGGTGCTCGGCGCGTGGGGTGTCGGCGGCGCGGTCGGCACCACCGCGGGCGGCACCCTGTCCGACCGGTGGGGCCGCCGACCGACCCTGTTCACCGCCCATCTCGGTGCCGCCACCATGATGCTCGCCCTCGGCTTCGCCCGTGACCTGTGGACGGTGGCGGCGGGTGCGTTGCTGCTCGGCCTCTTCGCCGAGGCGGCCCGCCCCGCGTACGGCGCCATGATGATCGACGTGGTGCCGGAGCGGGACCGGCTGCGCGCCTTCTCGCTCAACTACTGGGCGGTCAATCTCGGCTTCGCCTGCGCCGCCGTCCTCGCCGGCTTCGCCGCCCAGGCCGGCTACCTGCTCCTCTTCGTGGTCAACGCGGCCACCACCCTGATCACCGCGCTGATCATCTTCGTGAAGGTGCGGGAGACCCGCACGGTCGTCGTCGGGATGCCTCGCGGCGGCGCTCCGTCCGGCGCCCTGCGGACCATCCTGAACGACCGGGTGTACCTCGGCTTCGTCGCGCTGAACCTGCTCGGGGCGCTGGTCTTCCTCCAACACATCTCGATGCTGCCGATCGCGATGGCCGACTCCGGCCTGAGCCCCGCCACCTACGGATCGGTGATCGCGCTCAACGGCGTGATGATCGTGGCCGGGCAACTCTTCGTACCCCGACTGATCAAGGGACGGAGCCGGTCGCACGTGCTCGCCCTGGCCGCGGTGGTGACCGGAGTCGGCTTCGGGTTGACCGCGTTCGCCGACGTCGCCTGGTTCTACGGGTTGACGGTGCTGATCTGGACCCTCGGCGAGATGCTCCACTCACCCTCCAACGCCACCCTCATCGCCGAACTCTCCCCGGCCGAGCTGCGCGGTCGCTATCAGGGGGTCTTCTCGCTCTCCTGGCAGCTGGCCGGGGCGGCGGCACCGATCCTCGGCGGACTGGTGCGCGAGCAGGCCGGCAACGCCACGCTCTGGTTCGGCTGCGCGGCGATCGGCCTGGTGATGGCGGTGGGTCACCTGCTCTCCGGGCCGGCTCGGGAACGGCGGGCCGTCGCCCTGCGTACCGTCGGCGCCGCTGCGGTGCTGACGACGCAGTCGACCGCACCGCAGCCCGCCGCACCCAAGGCGGCCGAGCCGGTGGCCACCTCCCAGGGGTGAGCCGAGCCCGGGCGTCGCCACCCCCGGCGGCCCTGCGCAGAAGGACCTGGGCTGACGAAACAGTCGACGCCCGGTACGGAAGCCGTACCGGGCGTTCGACGTCGTACGACCGGCGGCGGCGGGCGGCACTCACCCCCGTAAGCGACGCCCGCTCGCGCCGCCGGTCCAAACAGGTGGGCCACCGTCCCCCAACGGTGTCGGTCCACCCGTCCCCCGCGCCCACCCGGATGCACAGATCTGATCGATCCGCCGCTCCCCCGAACGGTTCCGAGCGTAACGCGGTGCAATAAAGCTAGTGCGGCCTGACCTCGCGATTCAACTTGAGCGGCTGTCTCGCCCGTCACAGCGACCCCGCCGGACGGTGCTCAGGCCCTCGGTCAAGGCCAACAGCGGGTACCCGAGGGCTATTCCCGCAAACCTCATCCGTCTTCCCGATCGGGTGACTCGGTCCGGAAGAAGTTGCTCTGCCGACCGTCGCGCATCTGCTCCTGGTAGATCAGGTTCAGCCGACGCAGGTCGAAGGTGTGAAACCACTCGTCCCAGGTGATCTCACGGATCCGGCTGCTCTCCCGGTAGCCCGGGATGTTGAACGTCAACACCCCGGCTCGGCCCGCCCGATCGGTGCCGCTGATCGTCGCCGGTTTGGCACCCCGTTGCCGGGCCCACCGCCGGATGACGTCGTGGTTGGTGGTGACCAGGCTGCGGCCGGGACGCTCCGGCCGGTCCTGGAGCGAGGTGATCAGCTGCGACGAGCGGACCGACCGGGACGTCGACCGTCCGGTGCGCACCGCGCCGCCACCGGCCGCCCGGCGGGTGGCGGCCGCCGTACCGCTCGTCGCCGCCTTGCGCGGAGCCGCCTTGCGCGCAGCTGCCTTCCGAGCGCTGGTGGCGCTCCTACCCGTCGTGCCGGTCGACGTGCGGGCGGCGGTCCTGCCCGCCGTGCCGGTCGACGTGCGGGCCGCGATGGTCCGCTTCGCCGGTGCCGCCTTGGCCCGGCCCGGCGCGGTCCGACTGGACGCCGGTTGTCTGGCACCCGATGCCTTCGTCGCCTTGGCCCGGCCCGCCGGGCCGCTGCTGCGACGCCCGGCACCGCTGGACCGCAACGTCTTCACCAGCGTCTTCACCAGTTCCGGCTTACGCAGCGTGGAGATGCCGGAAACCCCGTGCCGCCGCAGTTGTCCCCGGATGTCGTCCACCCGCATCCGGGAGATCTCCGCCTCGGAGATCCTTGGCGTGTTCGGCGTCTGGTTACCGCCCTGCCGTCTGGTCCTGGTCGCGGTCCCGCCGCGACCCGAGCTACTTCGCTGAGCCATGGACGCTCACGCTCCTCGAACTCGCCGTCTCGGCGCGGCGGGTCCCAACGCCGCACCGCGCGCTGCGGCTTACCCGTCAGGAGCGGTCCGAACCTCCGGCGGCCGGCGGAGCCGACCGGGCCGCCGCCGAGGGCTCGAACAGGTGCGCGAACGCCGCCAGGTTGGCGGTCGACTCACCCCGCTTCACCCGCCACTCCCACTCGCGGCGGATCGAGCTGCCGAACCCGATCTCCAGCATCGTGTCGAAGGACTCGTCGGCGTAGGTCAGCACCGCGCCGAGCAGCCGGTCCAGCTCGTCGGCGTCGACACCGTCGGGGTTGACCCGGCCGGTGAGGTAGACGTCGCCGACGGCGTCGATGGAGAACGACACGGCGTACATCTTGGCGTTGCGCTGCAACAGCCAGGCCCACAGTTCCTCGCGCCGCTCGTCCGGCTGACGCATCACGAACGCCTCGATCCGCAGCGCGTGCTCGCCGACGATCAGATTGCAGATCGTCTTGAGCTTGTGCGTGCCGGGCAGGGTCACCGCGTACGACCCCGGACCGGTGGGCTCGCAGGCTAGTTCCCGCTCCGCGCAGACGGACTCGATCAGTGCACCGAGGTCGCTCATCCGACCAACTCTACGGCGACCGTCACCGCGCCGCCCGGCTGCCGGTAGGTCGTCGCCGCCCTGCTGGCCGGGCCGACAGCCGGGCCCACGGCGGTCAGCAGCAGGAGCCGGTGAGCGCGGCGGCGAGCCCGGCCCGGTGGTCGGCCATCGCCTCGCCGTAGACGGCGAGCAGGCCGGCGGCGGTGCGATGCCAGGAGAAGTTCCGGGCGTGCTGGGCGGCACCGACCGACAACTCGGCCCGACGGGCTCGGTCGGGGAGCAGGCGGGCCAACGTACCCGCCCAGTCGACCGGGTCGTGTCCGCGCACCAGCACCCCGCTGACCTGGTCGCGCACTGCGGTGACCAGGCCGCCGACGGCAGCGGCCACCACCGGCGTACCGCAGGCCTGCGCCTCCAGGGCGACCAGGCCGAAGGATTCGTTGTACGACGGCACCGCGACCAGGTCGGCCGCCTGGTACAGCAGGGGCAGTTCCGCTCCGGTGCGCGGCGGCATGAAGTGCACCCGGTCGGCGACGCCGAGCGAGGCGGCCAACTCGATCAGCGCGGTGGGCCGGTCCAGCCCGCTGCCACTGGGACCGCCACAGATCACCACTGCCACGTCACGAGCCAACTCGGCGTCCCGCGCCCGCAGGGCCGCGATCGCCCGGATGAGCACGTCGGGTGCCTTCAACGGCTGGATCCGCCCGACGAAGGCGACCAGGTGGCCATCGGGCGGCAGGCCCAACCGGATCCGGGCGGCCCTGGTGGCGGCGTCCCGGTCGCCGGCGACGGGACGGAACCGGTCCAGGTCCACGCCGGGTTCGACCACCGTGACCCGGGCGGGCTCGGCGTCGTACCGGTCGATCAGGTCGCGCGCCTCGACCCGGGTGTTCGCGACCAGCCGGTCCGCCTCCGCGACCACCTGTTCCTCACCGATCACCCGGGCCTTGGGCTCCGGCCGGTCACCGGCGGCCAACTGCGCGTTCTTCACCTTGGCCAGGGTGTGCGCGGTGTGCACCAGCGGCACTCCCCAGCGCTCCTTGGCCAGCCAACCGACCTGCCCGGAGAGCCAGTAGTGGGAGTGGACGAGGTCGTAATGGCCGGGCGGGCGGGCCGCCTCGGCGCGCAGCACGCCGGCGGTGAACGCGCAGAGCTGACCGGGTAGTTCCTCCTTGGTCAGCCCCTCCAGCGGACCGGCCATCACGTGCCGGACGTGCACCCCCGGGGCCACCTCCACCACCGGGGGCAGGTCACCCGAGGTGGCCCGGGTGAAGATCTCGACCTCGACGTTCGCCTCGGCCAACCGGCGGGAGACCTCCAGGATGTAGACGTTCATGCCGCCCGCGTCCCCGGTCCCCGGTTGGTGCAACGGCGAGGTGTGTACCGACAGGGTCGCGATCCGCCGGGGACGCGGCCACGGCAGGGCACCTCGCTGACGACCGACACCGGTGTGCTCTTCCGCCACGTCCGCTCCCTTTGCCACGGTTGATGCCGTCCCCGCACGACCGGCGCTCCTGCCTCAACGCTTCACGCCGGATGTCATCTTCCCGATCGGCGACGGGAAATACGTCGGGCAGGCCCTCGGGCGTGACCGACCTCATGACGACCGCGCCGCCCACCGCCGACCGGCGGGGGGCGAGAATGGCCAGATGAGTCGTGTCGCGATCGTCACCGGAGCGTCCAGCGGGATCGGCGCCGCCACTGCCCGGCGGCTCGCCGGCGAGGGTTTCCACGTGCTCGCCGCCGCCCGGCGTACCGACCGGTTGGTCGACCTGGTCGCCGAGATCACCGCGGCGGGTGGCACCGCCACCGCGGTCGGCTGCGACGTCACCTCCGACGAGTCGGTGGCCGATCTGGCTCGGGCCGCGCGGCAGACCGGCGGGCCGGTGACCCTCCTGGTGAACAACGCGGGCGGGGCGCGCGGGCTGGATCCGGTGGAGTCCGGCGCGATCGGTGACTGGCAGTGGATGTACGACGTCAACGTGCTCGGCACGCTGCGGGTCACCCAGGCGCTGCTGCCGCTGCTGGAGGAGTCCGGGGCGGGCACGATCGTCGTCGTCTCGTCGACCGCCGGATTCACCGTCTACGAGGGTGGCGGTGGCTACACCGCGGCGAAGCACGCGCAGACCGCGGTCGCCGGCACGCTACGGCTGGAGTTGTGCGGCCGTCCCGTGCGGGTGATCGAGATCGACCCGGGCATGGTGAAGACCGACGAGTTCTCGCTGACCCGGTTCGGCGGGGACACCGAGCGGGCAGCGGCGGTCTACGCCGGTGTCGACGAGCCGCTGCTCGCCGAGGACGTCGCCGACTGCATCGCCTGGTGCGCCACCCGCCCGCAACACGTCAACGTGGACCGGCTCGTCGTCCGGCCGCTGGCCCAGGCCGCCCAGCACAAGGTGCACCGGACCAGCTGAGCCGGGAACCATGATGGCGTCGCGGGCGTCCCGGCCGCTCGGTGCGGTGACCCGGGGAACCACTCACCCCAACCGGCTCCGCCGGGTGGACAACTGGATCGTGGAGCACTGCGCCGAGCCGCTGCGCGCCGCAGCCGACCCGCTGGTGGTGGACCTCGGCTACGGCGCGACCCCGGTGACCACTGTGGAGTTGCGCGCCCGGCTCGCCGCCCGGGTCCGTGCCGACGTGCGGGTGGTCGGGCTGGAGATCGATCCGGTACGCGTCGCCGACGCACAGGCCGCCGCCGACCCACCCGGGCTCACCTTCGCCCGGGGTGGCTTCGAGCTGGCCGGTCTGCGTCCCGCCCTGGTCCGCGCGTTCAACGTGCTGCGCCAGTACGACGAGCGCGAGGTGGCCGGCGCGTGGCGCACGCTGTGCGCCGGGTTGGCACCCGGCGGGCTGCTGGTGGAGGGGACCTGCGACGAGTTGGGTCGCCTCGGCGGGTGGGTGCTGCTCGACGCCGACGGGCCCCGCTCGCTGACCCTGGCCGCCCGGCTGACGACCCTGGAGAGCCCCGCCGAGCTGGCCGAGCGGTTGCCGAAGGCGTTGATCCACCGCAACGTACCGGGTGAGCGGATCCACGACCTGATCCGAACCCTGGACGACGCCTGGCACGCCGCCGCCGGATACGTCCCCTTCGGTCCCCGCCAGCGCTGGTTGCACACCGTGTCAGCCGTCCGCGCCCAGGGCTGGCCGATCCTGGACGGGCCCCGCCAATGGCGCCACGGCCACCTCACCCTCCCCTGGCCCACCGTGGCCCCCACCCCCACCCCACCGTGTTGATCAAGAAGTTTTGGTCGGGTTCGGGGCCGCGATCAGACGAAAACTTCTTGATCAACACGTCACAGGGCGCAGTTGACGTCACAGGGTGCAGTTGATGAGGACGGGTTCGGGGTGGAGGGTGACGCCGAACCGGTGGTGGACGCCGTCGCGGATCTCGCGGGCCAGGGTGAGCAGGGCCTGGGTGCTCGCACTCGCGGTGGGGTTGGTGAGGGCGAGGGTGTGCTTGCTGGAGATGGCGGTGCCCTCGGGACCGGCGTACCCCTTGCCGAAGCCGGCCTTGTCGATCAGCCAGGCGGCACTGACCTTGACCGTGTCGCCGGCACTGGGCCAGGACGGCGGTTCACCAAGGTCGGCGGCGCGCTGCCGCACCTGTTCGTAGGTCGCGGCGTCGAGGACCGGGTTGGTGAAGAACGAGCCGACGGAACGGGTGTCCGGGTCGTCGGCGTCGAGCACCATGCCCTTGCCCGCGCGCAGCCCGAGCACGGTGGACCGGGCCTGCGCCAACGGCACCCGGTCACCGACCTCGACGCCGAGCGCCCGGGCCAGTTCCGCGTAACGCACCGGGCCGGACAGCGGCGAGCGGGCCAGCCGGAAGTCCACCGAGAGCACCACCCAGCGCTCGCTGTACTTGAAGATGCTGGATCGGTAGGCGAAGCCGCAGGCGTCGGTCTCGACCTGCCCGACGGTCCCGGCGATTCGGTCGTACACCTGCACGGCCACGATCGTCTCGGCGACCTCCTGCCCGTACGCCCCGACGTTCTGGATCGGGGTGGCCCCGGTCGAGCCGGGGATGCCGGACAGGCACTCCAGCCCCGCCCAGCCGTTTCGCACCGTCGCGGCGACCAGGTCGTCCCACGGCTCACCGGCCTCGACGCGTACCGTCACGGTGCGCTCGTCCTCCGTCAGCACCCGCAACCCCCGGGAGCGGACGAGGATCACCGTGCCGGGGAAGCCGGCGTCACCGATCACCACGTTGCTGCCCCCGGCGAGCAACAGGATCTCGGAGCCCGCCTCGCGTACCCGGCCGACGATCTCGTCGGCGGTGGTGGCGGTGACGACCCTGCCGGCCGGCCCGCCCAGGCACAATGTCGTGTATTGCGCCAGATCGCCCGTGCTGGCGGGTTGGGCGGCGGCTGTCGGCTGGGCGTAGACGTCAGACACGCCTCTCACCCTAGGCTGATAGGTAGCCGTGGCACCCACTGGTGGCCCGGTCACCCCCGGGAGGATGGCGATGAGCAGATTGCACGGCAGCAAGGACTTCTGGATCGGGGCACTCCGGGCGGAGGGCCCGGCGTTCGCCGCCGCGGTGGCCGAGGCGCCACCCGAGACGCCCGTGTTGTCCTGCCCAGGCTGGACCGTCACCGACCTGACCCGCCACCTCGCCGGGATCTATCGGTGGGTGCACGGCCTGGTCGCCTCGGGTGACGCCACGGCACCGCAACAGAGCCGCTCGCAGCCGGTCGAGCCGGTCGACGGCGTCACCGCCGTGCAGCAGTGGCAGCAGGCGTACGACGAGCTGATGACGCTCTTCGACTCCCTCGACCCGGAGGCCCCGGCGTGGAACTGGGCTCCACAGCCGAAGAAGGCGGGTTTCTGGCCGCGCCGGATGGCTCACGAGACGGCGGTGCACCGCTGGGACGCCCAACTCGCGATCGCCTCGGGTGAGCCGATCGAGGCCAAGCTCGCGGCCGACGGGGTGAGCGAGGTGCTGGACACCTGGTTGCCGGCGGGTCGGCGCAGGTCGGGCGGCCCGTGGCAGGGGGTCGTCCGGCTGACCGCCACCGACGCCGCCCAGGAGTGGTACCTGCGGCTGCGCGGCGAGGGTGTCGCGCTACTCGACACCGGCACCATCCTCGACCACGACGACCATCACGCCCGGGTACAGGTCAGTGGCACGGCCAGCGATCTGTTGCTGGCGCTCTGGGGGCGGGTCAGCTTCGACACGCTGACCGTCGCCGGTGATCGCGCCCTGCTCGACGGGGTCCGCACCGGCTGATCCTCGCGCGGCCCACGGCGGCCCTCGGTACCCGAGGGCCGCCGTGGCCATTCTGTGACCCCTCCTGAGAGAGCGCTCTCTTGACAGCGTAGGGCCCACGCCGCAGGCTACGTGAGAGCGCTCTCAGACAGCTTCTCCACCACCAATCGACCTGAGAGGGGTCATCAGACAATGGGCACATTCCCGCGTCACCGCCTCGCGGCGGTCGCTCTGGCCGCCACCGGCGTCCTACTCGTCGCCAGCGGCTGCGGCGGCAGCGACGAGGCCGGGGACGGCAAGATAACGCTCACCGTCGACGTCTTCGGGCAGTTCGGCTACGAGCAGCTCTACCAGCAGTACATGGACGCCAACCCGAACATCAAGATCGTCGAGCGGGGCACCGGCGGCAACCTCGACGAGTACTCGCCGAAGCTGACCCAGTGGCTCGCCGCGGGCAAGGGCGCCGGCGATGTGGTGGCCATCGAAGAGGGCCTGATGGTCGAGTACAAGGCCAACCCGGACAACTTCGTCAACCTGCTCGACCACGGCGCCGCCGACCTCAAGGGGAACTTCCTGGAGTGGAAGTGGAACCAGGGGCTCACCGCCGACGGCCAGAAGCTGATCGGGCTCGGCACCGACGTCGGCGGCATGGCCATGTGCTACCGCACGGACCTCTTCGAGAAGGCGGGCCTGCCCACCGACCGCGAGCAGGTCTCGGCACTCTGGCCGACCTGGGAGGACTACATCGCCACCGGCGAGAAGTTCAAGAGCGCCAACACCGGCGCCTCGTTCCTGGACGCGGCCACCAACACCTTCAACACGATCGTGCTCCAGACGGCCGGCAACGCGCAGGGCTACCACTACTACGACACCAGCGACAACCTGGTGGTGGACAGCAACCCGGCGGTGAAGCAGGCCTGGGACACCACCATGAACATCATCAACGCCGGGCTGTCGGGCAAGTACGGCTCCTGGTCGGAGGAGTGGGTCTCGGCGTTCAAGCAGGCCAAGTTCGCCACCATCGCCTGCCCCGCCTGGATGACCGGTGTGATCGAGGGCAACGCCGGGCCGGAGGCCAGCGGGAAGTGGGACATCGCCCGGGTGCCGGGCAACGGCGGCAACTGGGGCGGCTCGCACCTGGCCGTGCCGCAGCAGAGCAAGCACCAGGACGAGGCGGTCAAGCTGGTCAAGTTCCTGACCAGCGCCGAGGGCCACATCGGTGCCTTCAAGGCCAAGGGTCCGCTGCCGTCCTCGCCGCAGGCGCTGGACGACCCCGCCATCACCGAGGCCACCAACGCGTACTTCTCCGACGCACCGGTCGGCAAGATCTTCGGTGAGGGCGCGAAGACGCTGAAGCCGGTCTACATGGGCCCGAAGAACCAGGCCGTCCGTACCGAGGTGGAGAACGCGGTCCGCACCGTCGAGCTGGGCCAGCGCAACCCCGACCAGGCCTGGCAGGACGCCATCAACAACGCCAAGAAGGCCGCCGCCAAGTAACCGGCTGGACGGCCCCACCCCGCCGCCGGTCCAGGGTCCCGCCGCGTCCACCCGACGCGTACAGCGGCTCACCCTGGCCCGGCGCGGGGCGGGGGCTCGGAAAGGAGTCAACGGGTCATGGCGTTGCAGCTCGACGCGCGACCACCGGCCGCACCGACGCCGCGTGGCATCCGCCCGTCCCGGGCCGGGTGGCTGAGCCGGGTGGACGCGAAGTACTCGCCCTATCTCTACATCGCACCGTTCTTCGTGGTCTTCGCGATCTTCGGGGCCTGGCCGCTGGCGTACACCTTCTGGGTCTCGCTGCACGACTGGGACCTGCTGGGTAGCGATCCCACCTTCGTCGGCGCGGAGAACTACACCCGGCTGCTGGTCGACGGCGATTTCTGGCACTCGGTCGTCAACACCCTCGGCATCTTCGTCATCAGCACCGTCCCGCAACTGCTCGCCGCACTCTGGCTGGCGAACCTGCTCAACCGGCAACTGCGAATGCGTACCGGCTGGCGGATGGCGGTACTGGTGCCCAACGTCACCTCCACGGCCGCCGTGGCGATCGTGTTCGGGGTGTTGTTCGGCCGCGAGTTCGGCATGATCAACTGGATGCTCGACCTGGTCGGCATCGACGGCATCGCCTGGAAGTCCGACCGGTTCGCCTCCTGGGTCGCCATCTCCACCATGGTCGACTGGCGCTGGACCGGCTACAACGCGCTGATCTTCCTGGCCGCCATGCAGGCCATTCCCCGCGACCTCTACGAGGCGGCGGCGATCGACGGCGCGAACCGGGCCCGGCAGTTCTGGACCATCACCGTGCCACTGCTCAAGCCGACCATCATCTTCTGCGTCATCATCTCCACCATCGGCGGGCTCCAACTGTTCACCGAGCCCCGGCTGTTCCATTCCGGCACCAACGCGATCCGCGGCGGGCCGATGCGCGAATCGCAGACGATGACCATGTACATGTTCGAGAACGCCTTCGCGCCCTACTACAACTTCGGCTACGGGTCCGCGGTCGCCTGGCTGCTCTTCGCCCTGATCGCCATCGTCGCGGCGATCAACGTTCTGATCATCCGCCGACTCGGCGCGGGTGCCCAGCCAGCCACCGGAAAGCGAAAGGGAAAGGCGCGATGAGCGAGCGAATCATTCGGCTCAGTGCGACCGTGCCTCATCGCGGCGCCGAGCGAAGCGAGGTGAAGCGATGAGCAGGTTGTGGCGGGCTAGCCCGCTGACGTACTTCGCACTGGTCGCCGCCGGGGTCCTGTCGGTCTTCCCGATCTACTGGATGTTCGTGGTGGCCAGCCGGTCCAGTGACGCGATGGGGCAGCTGCCGCCGCCGGTCACCCCCGGCGGCAACCTGGGTGCCAACATCTCGCGGCTGTTCGCCAACACCGACGCCTACTTCCTGACCGGCCTGATCAACTCGGCGATCGTCGCCACCGTGGTCACCATCTCGGTGGTGCTCTTCTCCACGCTCGCCGGATTCGCCTTCGCCAAGCTGCGGTTCCGGGGTAGCAACGCCCTGTTGATGATCATCATCGCGACGATGATGGTGCCCACCCAACTCGGCATCATCCCGCTGTACATGCTGATGACCAAGCTGAACCTGAACGACCGGCTACCGGCGGTGATCCTGCCCGCGCTGGTCACCGGCTTCGGCGTGTTCATGATGCGGCAGTACGCCGGGCAGGCGGTCAGCAGCGAACTGATCGAGGCGGCCAGGGTGGACGGTTGCGGTACCGCCCGCATCTACTGGAATGTGGTGGTGCCGGCACTGCGGCCGGCCGCCGCCGTGCTTGGTCTACTCACCTTCATGACCACGTGGAATGACTTCCTCTGGCCGTACGCGGTGCTCAACGACCCGGAGAATCCCACCGTGCAGCTATCGTTGCGGGCCCTGTCTGACGGCTATTACCAGGACATGTCCCAGGTCTTCACCGGCACGGCCATCGCCACGCTGCCCCTTCTCCTGGTATTCGTCCTGTTCGGCCGCCAGATCATTGGCGGGATCATGGAAGGTGCGGTCAAGGCGTGACTGAGTTGAGATTCCCCGACAACTTTCTCTGGGGTGCGGCCACTGCGGCGTACCAGATCGAGGGCGCGGCCCGCGACGACGGTCGCGGCGAGTCGATCTGGGACACCTTCAGCCGTACGCCCGGCAAGGTGTACGCCGGCCACACCGGTGACGTCGCCTGCGACCACTACCACCGGTACGCCGACGACGTCGCGCTGATGGCGGACCTGGGTTTGCAGGCGTACCGCTTCTCGGTGTCCTGGCCCCGCATCCAGCCCGACGGCACCGGCCCGGTCAACCCGCGCGGCCTGGACTTCTACGACCGTCTGACGGACGAGCTGCTGCGCCGGGGCATCGACCCGATCATCACGCTCTACCACTGGGACCTGCCGCAGACGTTGCAGGATCGGGGCGGGTGGGTCAGCCGTGAGACGGCGGAGCACTTCGCCACCTACGCCTCCGCCGTGTACGCCCGGCTCGGCGACCGGATCGGCACCTGGACGACGCTGAACGAGCCGTGGTGTTCGGCCTACCTCGGTTACGGCAACGGCGTGCACGCACCGGGGGTGCAGGATCCGGGCGCGGCCTTCGCCGCCGTACACCACCTGCTGCTCGCGCACGGCCTCGCCGCCCAGGCGTTGCGCGCGGGCGGTGCCGGCCGCGTCGGGGTCACGCTCAATCCCGCCGACGTACGCCCCGCCGACCCGAACAGCGCCGCCGACGCCGCTGCCGTACGCCTCGTCGACGGCCTGCACAACCGGATCTTCCTCGATCCGCTGCTGGTCGGCGGGTACCCGGACGACGTCCGCGAGCACGTCGCACGAATCGTCGATCCGGTGTTCGTGCAGGACGGCGACGAGAAGATCATCGCGGCTCCGATCGACCTGCTCGGGATCAACTACTACGCGCCGACCTATGTGGCCGGGCGACCGGACGGCGCCGGCGGTGGGGCGTACCCCGGCACCGAGGGGGCGGTGGAGTTCCTCGCGCCGGTCGGGCCGCTGACCGACATGGGCTGGATGATCGAGCCGGCCGGTCTGACCCGGCTGCTGGAACGCATCGCCACCGATTACCCGGCGGTGCCGCTGCTGATCACCGAGAACGGCGCCGCCTTCCCGGACAAGGCCGCCACCGACGTGACCAGCCCGATTCAGGACACCGACCGGATCGCGTACCTCGACGGTCACCTGCGCGCGGCCCACGAGGCCATCGCCCGGGGCGTCGACCTGCGCGGCTATCTCGTATGGTCATTGCTTGACAACTTCGAGTGGGCCGAGGGGTACCGCAAGCGATTCGGCATCGTGCACGTCGACTACCTCACTCAGCGGCGTACACCGAAGTCCAGCGCCCGGTGGTACCAGGAGGTGATCTCCCGGAACGGGCTGTGACGAGGTGGTGGTTTCTCCGATGACGGGGGCGCAGCGGCCCACCCTGGAGGCGGTGGCACGACGGGCCGGGGTGTCCCGGGCCACCGTTTCCCGGGTGGTCAACGGCTCGACCACGGTCGCCGAGCCGATTCAGAAGGCGGTCCGCCAGGCGGTCGCCGAGTTGGGGTACGTGCCGAACCTGGCCGCACGCACCCTCGTCACCCAGCGGACCGACTCGATCGCCCTGGTCATGCCGGAGGAGGCCACCCGGGTTTTCTCCGACGACCAGGTCTTCCCGGGGATCATCCGAGGGGCCGCGCAGGAGTTGGAGGCCGCCGACAAACAGCTGGTGCTGATGCTGGCCGGATCGCCGGCCGGGCACGAGCGGGTCGCCCGGTACACCACCGGCCGGCACGTCGACGGGGTGCTGTTCGCCTCGCTGCACGGTGCCGACCCGCTGCCCGCCCGGCTGGCCGCGCTGGGCATCCCGGTGGTGTGCAGCGGTCGGCCGCTCGACGGGGCGGACGTGCCGTACATCGACGTCGACCAGGTCGGCGGGGTCACCCGCGCGGTACGCCACCTGATCGACACCGGCCGACGTCGCATCGCCACCATCGCCGGCCCGCAGGACATGGTCGCCGGCATCGAGCGGTTGGCCGGCTACCGGGACACCGTCGCCGCCGCCGGGCTGCCGGAGATGGTGGCAGTGGGTGACTTCACCCGCGAGTCCGGCGCGGCGGCGATGCGTGAGCTGCTCGACACGTACCCGGACCTGGACGCCGTCTTCGCCGCGTCGGACCTGATGGCACACGCCGCCCTGCGTACGCTGCGCGAGGCGGGGCGGCGGGTGCCCGAGGACGTGGCGGTGATCGGCTTCGACGACATCGAGACCGCCGCGTACACCGACCCGCCGCTGACCACCGTCCGGCAACCGATAGTGGAGTTGGGCCGCCAGGGCACCCGGCTGCTGCTCCGCCTCGCCGCCGGGGAAGAGGTCGAGCCGGCCCTCATCCTGCCCACCGAGCTGATCATCCGCGAATCCGCCTGATCCGCCGCGCCTGGGTACGTTTGTTGCCGTCCAGGCGACAACAAACGTACCCACACCCCCTCGATGCCGCGTCCGCTAGCCCTCGGTGATGGGTTGGCCGAGCGAGCGGCGGGCCAGCAGGGCGGCACCGGCCACCGCCGCCGGCATCAGCAGGACGGCACCGAGGGGGATCAGGAAGCAGACGAACACGGCCACGCCGAAGCCGAGCGCGGTGGGGCGGTCCGCCTTCAGCACGGCCCGCCGGTCCCGCAGCCCCTTGCCTCGACGGTAGAAGGGTGCGCCCACCAGTTCGACGGCGAGCAGCCAGCCGCCCACCACCGCGCCGATCACCGGCACCACGGTCTGGCCGACCAGCGGGATGAAACCGGCGACGAACAGCGGGATGCCCACCAGGACGGCCAGGGCCACCAGGCGGATCGAGTCGGCGGCGCTGCGCCGCAGCGACGACCAGAAGGGCACCTCGACCGCGTCGGGAGTGCCGCCGTAGCGCTGCTCCACCCGCTCGGAGATCTTCTCGTAGAACGGGTCGCCGACGACCAGTGTGACCGCCGTGAAGGTGAGCACGGTGAGCAGGCCACCGAGGCCGAGGAAACCCAGCATGGCGACCACCCGGACCACGCTGCGGGGCGTCGTCGACCAGTCGTCGGCGAACGGCGTGACCGCGACGGCCAGGTCGTCGACGAAGAAGACCAGCAAGGCGTACGCGCCCACGAAGATCGTGCCGGAGATCAGCGCCGGGACGACGCCGAGCAGCATCAGCCCTGGACTGCGTACGTACAGGCCGATGCCCCGCAGCAGCAGCGCGGCTCCGCCGGCGAAACGGCGGCCCGCGCCGACGGCAGTGCCGGGGATTCCGGATGGTTGCACGCCGTGGAGCCTAACCAGTTGTCGCCGCATCCACCGGTTGACGGATCGGCGGCATCCACCGGAAGCGGACCGAGATCATCTACAGCTGGTCGATTCGTCGCCGACCGCCGGTCGCGACCCTTGAGAGGTACGCGAAACCGATGGTGAGAGGCAGGGGACTATGCCGGTCATCGAGGTGACCAACCTGCACAAGCGATACGGCGACACCGTGGCGGTGGACGACGTGTCGTTCCACGTCGAGACCGGAGACATCTTCGGCGTGCTCGGTCCGAACGGTGCCGGCAAGACCACCACGGTGGAGTGCGTCGCCGGGCTGCGCGTCCCTGACGGGGGCGAGGTGTCGGTCTTCGGGCTCGACCCTCGCCGGGACGCCGCCCGGCTACGTCAGCTGGTGGGGGTGCAACTCCAGGAGAGCCAGCTACCGGATCGGCTCCGGGTCGCGGAGGCGTTGGAGCTGTACGCGTCGTTCTACCGCGACCCGGCCGACCCGGCTCAGCTGATCGACGAGTTGGGGCTCGGGCCGAAGCGGAACACCCCGTACGACAAGCTCTCCGGCGGCCAGAAACAGCGGCTCTCCATCGCGTTGGCCCTGGTCGGCAATCCCAGGATCGCCATCCTGGACGAGCTGACCACCGGGCTGGACCCGCAGGCCCGGCGGGACACCTGGAGCCTGATCGAGCGGGTACGCGACCGCGGAGTGACCATCGTGCTGGTCACCCACTTCATGGAGGAGGCGGAGCGGCTCTGCGACCGCCTGGCCGTCATCGACAAGGGACGGGTGGTGGCGCTGGACAGTCCGGCCGGGCTGGTCTCGGCCGTCGCTCCGGAGCAGCGGATCCGCTTCCGGCCCTCCGCACCGCTCGACGACCGGCACCTCACCGACCTACCCGAGGTGACCGCAGTGACCCGCAGCGGCCCCCAGGTGGTGGTGACCGGAACCGGTGACCTGCTGTACGCGGTCGCCTCGCTGCTCGCCCGCCACCGGATCGTCGTCGCCGACCTACGGCTGGAGCAGGCCACACTGGACGACGCGTTCGTCGAGCTGACCGGGCACCGGCTCACCGACTGAGAGGAAAGCGATGCACGCCTTCGGCCAGATCCTCAGGACTGAGGCGAAGCTCCACCTGCGCGACGTCCCGACGTGGGCGCTGACCGTCGCCCTGCCCACGTTCATCCTGGTGGTGCTCGGGCTCATTCCCGCGCTGCGGGAGCCGAGCCCGGAGTTCGGCGACCAGTCCTTCGTCACGTACTTCACCCCCTCGCTACTGGTGATCACCCTGGCGATGGTCGGAATCAACACCCTGCCCACCGTGCTGGCCACCTACCGGGAGCGCGGCATCCTCCGCCGGCTGGCCACCACACCGGCCAGTCCGCTGGCGCTGTTGACCGCCCAGCTCGTCCTCGCGCTGGCCGGGATCCTGGTCAGCGCGGCACTCCTCGCCGTGGTGGCTCGGGTGGCGTTCGGTTCTCCGCTGCCGCAGCACCTGCTCGGGTTCACGGTGGCCCTCGTCCTCGGTACGGCGGCGCTGCTCGCGCTGGGCCTGTTGGTCGCCGCGGTCGCCCCGACGGCCAAGACCGCCCAGGCGATGGCCGTACCGGTGTTCATGGTGATCATGTTCTTCGGTGGGGTGTACCTGCCCCGATTCCTGCTACCCGACTTTCTGGCCGATGTCGGCGCGTACACGCCGCCGGGCGTGCAGGCGCTGCTCGATGCCTGGACCGGCACCGCACCGCACCCGCTGCACCTGGGGATAATGGCGGTCGTCGCCGTGACGGCCGGCGTCGGCGCGGCGAAACTGTTCCGCTGGGAGTGAGCGGGGACCGATGACCAGCTACGGAGAAGCCGAGGGTCGGCACGACGTCTGGCAGGCACGGGAGGCGACGCTCTACCGGGTGCTGCCGTACGGCGGTCTGGCGGTGAGCACGCTGCTGGCCGTCCTCGCGCCGACGGCCACCGGCCTGCCGACGGCGGGCACGTTGGCCCTCGCCGGAGTGGCCGGAGGTTGGGTCGCCTGGTTCGTCACCCTGCATCCCGAATGGGAGAGCCGTCGGGCGCTGATGGCGTTCTACTACGTGGGGCTGCTCGCGCTCGCCGCCGCCCTGGTGATCGTCAGCCCGTGGTTCGGCTTCTTCGCCTGGGTCGGCTACCTGCACGCCCACCTCCTGACCGGCAGGTGGCCGATCGCCGGTGTCGCCGCCACCGCCGTACTGGTCGCCACCTCACAGATCGGCGGTCTGACGTCGGTGTGGTCGGACTGGCCCATCTGGCTGGTGATGGTGCTGTTCAACCTGGTGGTAGCGGGTGGGGTGAGCTGGTTCGCGTACGTCGCCCAGCGGGAGAACGAACGACGCAGGCAACTGGTGGCGGAACTGACCGCCGCCAACGAGCGGCTCGCCGAGACGGCGCGGGAGAACGAAGGGCTGCACGCCCAGCTCATCGCCCAGGCCCGGGAGGCCGGCATGCTGGACGAACGCCAGCGGATGGCCCGGGAGATCCACGACACCCTCGCCCAGGGGCTCACCGGGATCATCACCCAGCTGGAGGCCGCCGAACAGTCCCGGGACCGCTCGACCGACTGGCGGCGGCACGTGGACAACGCGCTGAGCCTGGCGCGGGAGAGCCTCACCGAGGCCCGCCGCTCGGTACGCGCCGTCCGCCCGGAGCCGCTGGAGACCGCCCGGCTGCCCGACGTCCTCTCCGAGCTGGGCGGACGCTGGTCCGCCCTGCACGGGGTGGCGGCGAGTGTCAGCACCACCGGCACCCCCCGCCCGCTGCATCCGGAGATCGAGGTGACGCTGCTGCGGGCCGCCCAGGAGGCACTGGCGAACGTGGCCCGGCACGCCGAGGCGTCCCGGGTCGGAGTGACCCTGTCGTACATGTCGGATGTGGTGACTCTGGACGTCCGCGACGACGGTTCGGGGTTCGACGTGACCGAGCGGTCGACAGCGCCGGACCGGGACGGCAGCTACGGCCTGACCGCGATGCGACAGCGGGTGATCCGGGTCGGTGGTCAACTCGCCGTCGAGTCCGAGCCGGGTGGCGGCACCGCCATCTCGGCCACCGTACCGGCCCTGCCGCAGGGCGTCGCATGAGTGACCCGGTACGGCTGCTCATCGTCGACGACCACCCGGTGGTGCGGGACGGGTTACGCGGCATGTTCGTCGGCGATCCCGGGTTCGAGGTGGTCGGCGAGGCGGCGGACGGTGCCGAGGCGCTCACGATGGCTGCCCGTCACCGCCCCGACGTGGTGCTGATGGACCTACGGATGCCCGGGATGGATGGGGTGACCGCGATCGGCCACCTCGTCGCGGCGGACGACCCGGTGCGGGTGCTGGTGCTGACCACGTACGACACCGACGCGGACGTGCTGCCGGCGATCGAGGCGGGCGCCACCGGCTACCTGCTCAAGGACGCGCCCCGCGAGGAACTGGTCCGGGCGGTACGCGCCGCCGCACGGGGCGAGTCGGTGCTCTCCCCCAGCGTGGCCAGTCGGCTGATGGGTCGGCTGCGCACCCCACGCCAGCCGGCCGAGGAACCACTCAGCCAGCGCGAACTCGAGGTGTTGACCCTGGTGGCGCGCGGCTCGTCCAACCGCGAGGCGGCCGCCCGGCTGTTCATCAGCGAGGCCACCGTCAAGACCCACCTGCTGCACGTCTACGCCAAACTCGGGGTCAACGACCGGGCCGCGGCGGTGGCCGCCGCGTACGACCGCGGGCTGCTCACGCCCGGTGGACGGTGACCGGTGCGCGCCGCGCGACTGATCTCGCTGCTGCTGTTGTTGCAGGCCAGGGAGGTGATGACGGCGGCGGAGCTGGCCCGCGAGCTGGAGGTCTCGGAGCGGACGGTCTACCGGGACGTGCTGGCGCTCTCCGCCGCGGGGGTGCCGGTCTACGCCGACCGGGGGCGGGCGGGTGGCTACCGGCTGCTCGGCGGTTACCGGACCAGGCTGACCGGGATGACGCGCGACGAGGCGGAGGCGCTCTTCCTCGCCGGGTTGCCCGGACCGGCCGGTGACATGGGGCTGACCGACGCGGTGGCAGCGGCACAGCTCAAGGTGCTGGCCGCGCTGCCACCGAGCCTGCGCGACGCCCCGGTACGCGCCGGACAGCGGTTCCACCTGGACGTGCCGGGCTGGTACCACCACCAGAACGCCCCGCCGCCGTGGCTGACCGAGTTGGCCGGTGCGGTCTGGCGGGACCGGATCGTGACGCTCCGCTACCGGCGCGGGGAACACGAGGTGACCCGCCGGGTCTGCCCGTGCGGCCTGGTCCTCAAGAGCGGGACCTGGTATCTCGTCGGTCGGGTCGGCGAGGACTTCCGCACCTACCGGGTGGACCGGGTGATCGCGGTCGAGCAGCACGAGGAGGGTTTCGACCGCGAGCCGGACTTCGACCTGGCCGCCCACTGGCAGCGCCAGGCCGCGTCGTTCCTGCGGAAGATGCTGCGGGCCGAGGTGACGCTCCGGGTGAGCCCCGTCGGCCTGCGCGGCCTGCGGCACGTGGTCGACGCACCGTTCGGGTACGACGAGGCGGTCGCCGCCGCGACCGGACCAGACGAGCAGGGCTGGCTGACGCTCCGGCTACCCGTCGAGTCCGTCGAGGTGGCGTACAGCCAGTTGCTCGGTCTCGGCCCGGAGGCGGAGGTGCTCGACCCGCCCGAGCTGCGGGCGTTGCTGGCCGAGGCGGCGAGGCGGACCACGGCCCTCTACGCCGCCGACCGGAGGCCGCCGACCGGCGAGGAGAGCCGGTCGGCGGGCGACGGTCAGCGGTAGCCGGTGACGTCGGCGGGGCGACCGGCGTCGACCACCTCACTGATGTAGCGGTACGCGTCCGGCTGACTGCCGTCGACATCGGTGAAGCCGTACACCTTGGCCAGTTCCCCGGCGGAGACGGACTGGCCGTTCCAGCGCGCCTTGTCCGGGTCGGCGGCGAGCGCGGCGACCGCCCGGCCGACGAACGCCGGGGTCTCCGAGATCAGGAAGTGTGGGTCCTTGGCCGCGCCGTCCCGCCAGTTGGCCTCGGTCACGCCGAAGTGCTCCAGCATCGCCTCCGACCTCAGCCACCCCGGGCTGAGCGCCACCGCCGTCCCGCCGTACGGCTTGAGTTCGTGGGCCCAGCTGAAGGCGAGCCGGTTGACCGAGGTCTTGACCAGGTCGTAGAAGACCGAGAGCCGGTAGTTGCGCTCGTTGTACGCCTTCGTACCGTCCCCCATCTCCACGACCAGCCCTCCGGGTCGACGGATCAGCAGCGGCAGCGCGAAGTGACTGGTGATCACGTGCGTGTCGACGCCCAGCCGCAGCGTCCGGAACCCGGCGTCAAGGGGCTGTTCCCAGACCGGCTTCTCCCAGGTGATCAGCGGATCGGCACCCCACACGTCGTTGACCAGCACGTCGAGCCGCCCCTGTTCGGCGTCGATCCGCTCGACGAGCGTCCGCACCTCGTCGGGCACCAGGTGGTCGGTCCGGACCGCGATGCCGGTGCCTCCGGCCTCGGTGACCAGCTCGGCGGTCTCCTCGATGGTCTCCGGGCGGTCCAGTTCGGAGCGGCCCGCACGGCTGCTGCGGCCGGTCGCGTACACGGTGGCTCCCGCCGCACCGAGTTGCACGGCGATCTGCCGGCCCGCGCCCCGGGTCGCCCCGGCGACCAGCGCCACCTTCCCTGTCAGCGATGTCGTCATGGCTGCCACGCTGCCAGGAATACCTGACAGCCAAGGTCAGGTATTCCTGGCAACCGGCCGACCGGGTGAACGGTGGCCGAGCAGCGTGGCCGGAGGCGGTGAAACGCCGTGCCGATGGGCCGGGTCAGTCGGCCAGGCGGATGCGTACCCGGCGGTTGGCCCGCCCCTTGCTCTCCACCTTGACCACCCGAACCTTGCCGATCTGGGCGGTCGACGCGACGTGGGTGCCGCCGTCGGCCTGCACGTCCAGCCCCACGATGTCGACGATGCGTACCTCCACCTCGTCGGGTGGGATCAGATTCGACTGGGTACGGATGATGTCCGGCAGGGCCAGCGCCTCCTCGCGCGGCAGCACCCGGGTGGCGACGGCCCGGTCCGCCGCGACCTCGGCGTTGACCAACTCCTCGATGCGGGTCTTGAAGTCCGCCGGCACCTCAGGGAGGTTGAAATCCATCCGGGCCTCGCCCGGTTCCATGTTGCCGCCGGTTACCAGCGCGCCGAAATCACGGAACACCACCCCGCAGAGCACGTGCAGACCGGAGTGGGTACGCATCAGCCGGGTACGCCGCTCGTCCTCGACCGCGCCGGTGACCGTGGTCCCGGCGGGCGGCAACGGGTCGCCCTCGGCGGGGATCAGCCACAGGTCGTCGCCCTTACGAGTGCCGACGATCCGGGTCTGCACCCCCTGCCAGAGCAGTACGCCGTGATCCGGTGGTTGGCCGCCACCGCCCGGGTAGAACGCCGAACGGTCCAACACCACGCCCTGCTCCGGGTCGGCGTGCAGGACGGTGCACTCCCACTCCCGCAGGGTCGGATCGGCGAGGTCGAGTCGGTGGGTACGGCCATGGTGTGTGACGCCCATGACAGGGGAGGCTACCCGTTGAGGAAGTCCGAGATCCGCCCACGCAGGTCGGCGCGTTCCGTCCAGAGCACGCCGGGGCGGTCGTAGCGGTGCAGGATGGCCCGGGGCAGCACGGCGGCGATTTGTTCGGCCACCTCCACCGGGTGCAGGTCGTCGCCCGCAGCCGCGATCACCAGCGCCGGGGCGGTCACCCGGGCGAGCACCGTGGCATCGGGCAGCGGAGCCTGCTCCGGCAGGTCGACCAGCCCGGCGGCGAGTCCGTCGCGCAGCAGGTGATCCAGCCGTTGTCGCAGGTAGGCCCAGCCAGCCGGGGTGTTGCGTACGGCCGGTGGCAGTTCGGTCGAGACGACCTCCGCCACCGCAGAGGCGTCCCCGCTCTCCACCGCCGACAGCAGTTCGGTCAGCCGGGCACGGGCGACCGGGCCGCGCGGCCGGTCGAGTGCGGCGGGCAGGAAGAAGACCAGCCGCTCGAAGCGTTCTGGACTCTCGGCGAGCAGGCGGCACAGCGCACCGGCTCCCAGGCTGGCCCCGAAGGCACGGGTCGCCCCGCTGAGATCGGCGATCGCCCGCAGGTCACGGGCCAGGTCGAGGTAGCTCCACGGGCCGTCGGGCGCGTCGGATCGACCATGCCCACGGAACTGGAAGAAGACTCGGCGACCGGCGACACCGCTGCCGAAGGGCCTGGTGGTGGCGATGCCGTTGGCCAGCCCGTGCGCGAAGACGGTGACCGGGTCACCGGTGCCGGTGACCAGCCGCTCCAGCCGTACGCCGTGCGGGGTGGCGACCAGCTCGGTTTCCGGATCGGGCAGCGGCGGTCGACCGGTGCGTGGGGCACCTGGGCCGGGGCCCCAGGTGCGTGGGCCGCCGTCCGGCGGTGGTGGCCACCGGAAGGACCTCACCAGGACCCTCTGTTGTCGCCCAGGTCGCGGAGCCCGACCCGGACGTCGAGCAGGTAGATCAGGCCCGCCGCCACACCGATCAGCCCGAAGATGCTGAGGGTGGAGCGGGTGAGCAGGGTGAGCAGGAGGGTGACCGCAAGGATCGCGATCCAGCCGCCCTTGGGCAGGGTGCCGATGGCAGGGAAGGCATCGGAGCGCTGCGTCACGGCGTGCACCAGCGCCACCCCCTGCACGATCAGCGCGAAGACGAACAGGATCAGTTCGATCACGAGGCGGACGTCGAAGACGAAGATCGGCGCGGCGTTGGCCATGACGGCAAGCTTATGCCTGCGATCCCGGGTCCGTGGCGACAGGACGGCCCCGGGATCGCAGGCTACTGGCTCACTGGCCCCGCTTGGTGCTCCGGGGAAGCTTCGCCGACGGGCTGTCGGTCCGCTTGACGGCGGCCTGCCGGGTGGTCGACCTCGTCCGGGTGGCCTTCTTCGCGGCGGCCGGCTTGGCCTCCACGATCTCGGCCACCTCGGCCGGGCTCGGCACCTCGGCGGGCGTGGTCTTCCGGGGCTTGCGAGCGGTCGCGGCCTTCCGGGCGGTCGTCGGCTTGTCGCCGGTCGACGCCGCCTCGGTGATGTCGGTGACGGTCGCCACCGGTGCGGTGGCCTCGGTCGCCTCGATGTCGGCGTTCACCGTCTCGGCGGCCTCCAACACGCCCGTGCCGACGACCCGCTCACCCCGTGCCACCAGCGCGCCGTACGCGGCCAGCGCCCGCTCCTGGGCAGCCTGGGCACCGGCGACCACCACTGCCGCGTTGCGGGTGGCCACCTCGCGCAGGCGGTCCAGGTCGGCGACCTCCCGCAGCTTGTTCAGGTCGGCGGTCTCCCGCAGCTTGGTGAGATCCGCCGCCTCGCGGAGCTTGGCCAGGTCGGCGTGCTCGCGCAGCCGGTTCAGGTCGGCGGTCGGGGCGGCCTTCTGCCGCAGCGTCTCGGCCGTCCGGTTGGCGTTGCGCAGCGTGTCGTTGGCCTTCTGGCGCAGCTCGAAGCCGGTGACGACAGCCTTGCCGCCCAGCTCGTTGACGACCCGGCCGCCGTCGGCGACGACCCGGTCACGCAGCTCACCGACCACCGTGGGCAGCCTGCGCAGCTGCTGTAGGGCGAGTTCGCCGGCACCCGCCGCAGCGTAGATCGGAGCAGGAATGCGATTGGTCTTCGGCTGGGTCATGACTGCTTCTCCTTCTGGACCGCGGTAGCGGTCTTGCGGACCACCTTGCGGGCGGTCTTCCTGGGTGAGGTGTTGTTCGGGGCGGGCGCGGAACCCGCTTCGGTGACGGCGACCGACTCAAGCACCGCCTCGGTCGGAGTTCCCGCCTCGGTGGTGGGCCCGGTGGCGGCCAGATTGGCCACGTCTGGGGCGGCGATGTCGTCCGCGCCGGAGCCACCTGTCGCGTCGCTCGGGGCCGGTCCGGCGGTGGTGTCCCCGCTCGCCGTCGCGGTCGCTTCCGCCAGCCGGGCGTTCTCCCGGCGGAATGTCTCGTATATCTGGGTAAGGGACTGTTTCTGGGCCATCGTCAGGTCCGGGTCGACGGCGATGGCCGCCAGCACACCCTGGCCCTCCTTGTCATCGAGCAGACCGGCCCGCAGATACATCGCGGGAGTGGATACCCGCAGCGCGCTGGCCAGTTGCTGGAGCACCTCGGCGCTCGGTCGGCGCAGGCCGCGCTCTATCTGACTGAGGTAGGGATTGCTGACCCCCGCCTGCTCGGCCAGTTGCCGGAGTGAGATCTTCGCGTTCCGCCGCAGGTCACGAATGAACCCGCCGACGTCGGGAAGGTCCTTGGAAGTGGCCATGACTCAACGCTAGCCCGCCCTGCTAGCAGCTGCAAGCAAAGTGCTAGCCAGAGTTAGCGACGTCTCTCATAGTTCAGTTGCAAACCCCTGGACCTGGTCGTACCGTCCTGCGGTGACCAAGATCCAGGTAAATGGAACCCTTCTGGCGTACGACGAGGCCGGCACCGGATCACCGGTCGTCCTCCTGCACGCCGGCATCGCCGACCGCCGCATGTGGCGCGAGCAGATCGACCCGCTCGCGGCCCGACACCGGGTGATCGCCGTCGACCTACGCGGCTACGGGGAGTCCGAACTGCCGCCGAACGCCTTCGCCCACCACGACGACGTCGTCGGCTTGCTCGACGCCCTCGGGCTGGCCAGCGCGGCGCTGGTCGGCTGCTCCTTCGGCGGGGCGGTGGCGATCGACACGGCGCTCGCTCACCCGCACCGGGTGAGCGCGCTCGCCCTGCTCGGCACCGCCGTGTCCGGTTACGAATGGTCGGAGCAGACCAACGAACTGTGGGACCAGCTGGTCGGTGACGTCGACCAGGAGGACTTCGCCGCGAGCGCCGCCGGTGAGGTGCGGTTCTGGGTGGTCGGCCCGGAACGCGAACCGGCCGCCGTCGCCCCTGAGTTGGTCAGCTTCGCCGTGCAGATGGACGAACGCGCACTCGCCGCCGAAATGGCCCTCAGCGCCGTGGACGTCGCCGAACTCAACCCACCGGCCATCGGGCGACTCGCCGAGTTGACCATGCCCGTACTGGTCGCCGCAGGTGCCGCCGACATCCCCGACATCCGGCAGCTGGCCGACCGGATCGCCGCCGAGGCACCCCACGCGTCCCGCCTGCCCGACATACCGGACGCCGCCCACCTGTTCCCTCTCGAACGCCCCAGCGAGATCAACGCCGCCCTCCTCAGCTTCCTCGGCTAGGGCCTGGGGGATCACCAGAGGGAGCGGATGGCACCGACGGGAAGGCCGCCGCCGAAGATCGGCACCTCGGCGAACTCGGTCAACACCGGCGCGTCGACGCCGAGCCGGCGCAGCGCTGACACCAGGACCGGCATCCGGGCACGGCCAGCACCGTCGTCGATCTTCAGCGCCACGGCACCCTCGCCGGGCAGCGCCGTGGCGATGACACCCTCCGCGCCGACCTTCGCCAGCAGCCCGGGTACGCCGCGCATCAGCCGGGTGTCGTCCGCCTGCGTACCGCCGACCAGCTCCGGGTGGGCCCGCATCGCACCGGCCACCAGCCCCGCCTCGGTGTCGCCGTCGGCGGTGACCAACCGCAGGTACGCCCTGGCCAGCCCGGTCAGCGACGCGGACAGCACCGGCGCGCCGCACCCGTCGACGCCGACCGCCACCGCCTCCTCCCCGGTGAACTCCTCCAACGTCCCGCGCAGCCACCGTTGGAGCGGATGATCGGCACGCCAGTACCCGTCCAACGGCCAACCAGCGACGCGGCAGGTCAGCAGCATTCCGGCGTGTTTGCCGGAGCAGTTCATCTGGATCCGGGTCGGCCCACCGCCGGCCCGCAGTACCGCGCTGCGCGCCTGCTCGCCCACCGGCAGCTCCGGCGGGCAGTGCAGCGCGCCCTCGTCGAGCCCGGCCTCGGTGAGCAGCCCAGCGACCCGGGCCAGGTGGAACCCCTCCCCCGCGTGGCTGGCCGCCACGATGGCCAAGTCGGCGGAGTCGGTCAGCGACAGACCGGCCCGGAGCATCCCGACGGCCTGCATCGGTTTGTTCGACGATCGGGGAAAGATCGGCGAGGTGACATCACCCGCGACGGCCAGCGGCGCGCCGACACCGTCGAGCACCACCACCGACCCTCGGTGTACGCCCTCCACGAAGTCGGACCGGACCACCTCGGCGAGCGGCACGCCACCCTCGTACGTCTTTCCCACAACGTGGACGGTACCGAGGTGTCCGAACGCCCTCACGCCGGGGTGAGCAGGGAATCCACCTCCGGGCGTAAAGAACCTACAGCGATGCGCGCCTTACAGGCCGAGTAGCTCGCGGGCCTCGGCGGTGTTCAGCGGGGGCCGCTGCGCGAGCTGAGCGAAGCCGACCGCACGCGCGACGAGTTGCATGTTCGACTCCACCGGACGGCCCTTGGCGTAGGTGACCGTGTCCTCCATCCCGACCCGCAGGTGTCCCCCGGCGGAGAGCGCGGCGAGCAGCACCGGAAGGCTGGTACGGCCGATGCCGGTAGCCGAGAAGGTGGTGCCCTCGGGCAGATCCCGCAGCATCTGCTGAGCCGCGACGAGCGTCGCCGTGGTGCCCGGCATACCGCCCGGCACGCCCATCACGAAGTCGACGTGGACATGGCCGCCGTGCGGCAGGCCGTACCTGCCCAACAGGCGCTGGAGGGCGCTGAGGTGACCGAGATCGAAGATCTCGTACTCCGGCACGATGCCCCGTTCCTGCATCCGGGTGTGCAGGTCGACGACGAACTCCCAGCGGTTGAGGAAGACCTCGTCACCGAAGTTGACCGTACCCATGGTGCAGGAGGCCATGTCCGGGCCCGCGTCCAGCACGGCGAGCCGGTCGGCCTCCGGGTCGGTGACCGCACCCCCGGTGGACAGTTGCACGATCAGGTCGGTGCTCTCCCGCAGCGCCGCCACGGTCGCGCGGAGCCGACCCAGGTCCAGGGTGGGCCGCGCCGCGTCGTCCCGGATATGGACGTGGATCACGGAGGCACCCAGCGCCTCGCACTCCTTGGCGGTGAGCAGCAGCTCGTCGAGGGTCACCGGCAGCGCCGGCACCTCGGTCTTCGCCGACTCCGCGCCGGTGGGGGCAACCGTGATCAACGTCCCTGTTGTCATGCCCGCGATCCTAGAGTGCCCGCCGCCACCAGCGCCGCACCCGGTGACTCCGCTGATCAGCGGACCTGTGGAGTCGCCGCCGTCCGATCGAACGGGATGCTACGAGGGGTCGATGGCGGCGGCGCTGTCGCCGACCCGGAGCGCGGCGTCGTCGGACACCGAACGCTTGACCACCGCGAGCGCCACCTGGCCCAACTCGTGGTGGAGCACCGCGGTGCCGACGAAGCCGACGGTACGGCCGTCGAGGGTCACCGGGGTACCGGCGGCGGGCAACTGGTCGGTGGCGACCCCGTCGAGGTGCAGCAGCACCAGTCGGCGCGGCGGGCGGCCCATGTTGTGCACCCGGGCGACCGTCTCCTGCCCCCGGTAACAGCCCTTGTCCAGGTGCACGGCGGGGGCGATCAGGTCCACCTCGGCGGGGATCGTCCGGTGGTCGGTGTCGACGCCGACCCTGGCCCGCCGGGCGGCCACCCGCACCGCCTCGTACGCCCACAGCCCGACCGGAGGCACCCCGTGGTCGCGCAGCCGCGCCACCATCTGGTCCATCGCGGGCCGGGGAACCAGCAGGTCCACGCCGAGCGGACCGCGTCGGGCCCACCCGCCCTGGGGCAGTGGTCGCACCGCGTAGCGGGCGGTCGGGCGGGGCGGCACCTCACCGGAGCGGAACTTCGGGCCGGGCAGCGCCACCACGTCCGGCTCGGCCAGCGGCGGTACGTCGAGCAGCGCCACCGCCTCGGCGGCCTTCGGCCCGACCAACGACAGCAGCGCGTGCTCGGCGGTGACGTCACGCGGATCGACCTGGCTGAAGAACCGCATCTTCTCCAGGTAGCCCAACAGCCCCTCGGTCGCCCCCGGCTCGGTGTCGAGCCAGGTGGTGTCGCCGTCCTCGGTCACCATGGCGTGCTGCTCGACGTGGCCGTGCGGCGAGAGCACGAGCAGTTCGGTGCCCTGCCAGGGGCCCAACTCGGCCAGGTGCTGCGTGGTGAGGGTGTGCAGCCAGGAGATCCGCTCAGCACCCGGCACGGCGATGACGCCCCGGTGGGAACGGTCCACCAGGCCGACCTCGGTGCTGGCCTGACGCTGCTCACGCATCGGGTCGCCGTAGTGCGCGGCGACGCCCCGCACGCCGGCTGCGGCGTGAGCCGGCTCCGGCTGGTCCCGGCTGGCCTCGTCGATGCTCTCCACAGCCACCGCGCCCGCGATGTCGATCATGTCTGTTCCCCGTTTCCGCACCGCGCGCACAGGCCGAAGAAGGAGACGTGGCTGATGTCCACCCGGAAGCCCCGCTCCCCGGCCAGTCGATCGGCGAGCGGGCGCATCAGCTCCGGCTCCATCTCGTCGATCGCGCCGCACTCACGGCAGACCAGGTGTACGTGTTGGTCCTCCCCGGCGGCGTGGTAGGTCGGCGACCCGTGGGAGAGATGGGTATGGGTGACCAGGCCGAGCCGCTCCAGCAGCTCCAGCGTGCGGTAGATGGTGGTGATGTTGACCCCGGCGGCCACCTCGCGTACCGCGGTGTGCACCTGCTCGGGGGTGGCGTGCCCCAGGTCCAACACCGCTTGGAGGATCAGCTGTCGCTGCGCCGTCAGCCGCAGCCCACGGGCGCGGAGCAGTTCCGCGAGGGAGGATTCGGACACCCTCCGATCATAGTTCGGCCGTACGCGCGCCTCCCGGGGCGACCAACGCCACAACTATGCTCGGCAGATGGCGACCTCTCGGATCGGCGTGCTGGGTCGGGGCCGGTTGCCGATCGGTGAACCGGTGCTGCGCGGCGACGATCTCGGCGTACTGCGAGGTGACGGCCTCTTCGAGACGATGCACCTACGCGACGGACGGGCCTGGCTGCGCCAGGAGCACCTGGCCCGGCTGCGGGTCGGCGCGGCGGCCGTGGAGCTGACCCTGCCGGCGGACGCCGCCCTGGTCGAACTGCTGGACGAGGTCGCCGACGGCTGGCCGACCGAGGTGGAGGGCGCGTTGCGGCTGATCTGCACCCGTGGGCCGGAGGGCGGCGGCCCGCCCACCGTCTACGCCACCCTGTCGGCAGTCTCCCCCACGGCCCGCCAGGCCCGACGCGACGGGGTGAGCGTGGCCACCCTCTCCCTCGGTGTGCCCGCCGAGGCCCGCCCGGAGCTGGACTGGCTTCCGGTAGGCATCAAGTCCACCTCGTACGGCGCGAGCACCGCCGCCCGACGCTGGGCCGCCCGCGTCGGCGTGGACGACGTGCTCTGGGTCTCCTCCGACGGGTACGCCCTGGAAGGACCGACCGCCAACCTGGTCTGGCTGGCCGGGAAGACGCTGTGCACGGTGCCCGCTGCCCGCACCGGCATCCTGCCCGGCACCACCGTCGCCTGGTTGCTCGCCCACTGCGGCCAGGTCGGCTGCACAGCGGCCGAACGCATGGTCACCCCGGCGGACCTACGCGAAGCCGACGGGGTGTGGCTCACCTCGTCGGTGCGCGGCCTGGTCGCGGTACACACGCTCGACGGTGTGCCGCTGCCCGTCAGCCCGCGTACCGGGCCGTTGCAGGACCTGCTCGGCTTCCCGCTGCCGTAGACCGGGCCCCCGGCTGGATCAGCCGGCGACCCGGATCAGGCGCGCCGACAGGTGCGGGGAGAGCGGCTGACCGACGGCGGCCATGTCCTGCGCGTAGAGCAGGGCGCCCTCGACGATGCCGAAGAGGCGGTGACCGGCGGTGACCTCCTTGGCGGTGGAGGTCCGCACGACCGCGTCGGTGACGAACTCGACCTGGGTGCCCTTACGTCGGCCGATGTGCAACTCCATCACCCCGGTCGGGGTGGTCAGCAGCGCCTCCAACTCGTCGGTCGCCCGATCGCCGTCGAGCACCGGACGCCACCAGCCGACCTCCCGGCCGCCCGGCCGGACCGGTCGGCTCTGCTCGTCGAGGATCCACGCCCGCGACTCGTAGTGCAGAAACGGCCGCCCGTCGTGGCTGATCCGGATCTCCTGGGCGAAGTCGAAGTCCTCGATGGTGGGGAAGCCGCCTCGTCCCCGCCCCCGCCAGACGCCGATGTACGGCAGCAGGCCGTCGAGTGTGGGGTGCAGCTTCGGGCCGACCCGCAGGTCGTGACTCTCCTCGAAGGGGTACGGCTCGACCGGGGGCGCGTTCAGCCAGGGCGGCGGCGCCAACGGGTTGTCGTCACTCACCGGACCACCTTCGTTCGCGACTGCGGGGCTCGCCGTAGCGGCGCACTCCTCGGGATCACCACTTGCCTCTCGATATGCGTACAGCCAGGTAGACCAGGCCACCGGCGAGCGCGCCCAGGCCGGCGACCAGCAGGCTGACGAACCCGATCTCGGTGACCATCCGGGTCATCCTATGCTGGCGGACATGGCCCGCACTCTTGTCGTCAAGGCCACCGCCGGTGCCGACGCTCCGGAACGGTGTGCCCAGGCCTTCACCGTGGCCGCCACCGCAGCCGCCGCCGGGGTGGCCGTCTCACTCTGGCTGACCGGGGAGTCGACCTGGTTCGCGCTACCCGGCCGGGCGCGGGATTTCGAGTTGCCGCACTCGGCCCCGCTGGCCGAGTTGCTGCACGTGGTCCTCACCACCGGCAAGGTGACGGCCTGCACCCAGTGCGCGGCTCGCCGCGACATCGACTCCGGCGACGTGATCCCGGGGGTACGGATCGCGGGCGCGGCCGTCTTCGTCGAGGAGATCATGGCCGAGGGCGCACAGGCACTCGTCTACTGACTCGCCGGACAGGGTCTGGCGGGCTCGCTGCCGGGCAAGGCCCGGGAAGGCGACCGGAACAGACCCGTCAAGGCGGACGAATGCCTACGATTCGGATGTGACCAAGGCGACCGAGCAGTTCTTCGCGACCCTGCCGGCCCGCGCGCCTGAGGTCCTGCGCGCCCCGGTCGCGGGAACGCTGCGGATCGACCTGTCCGACGGGCACTGCACCGACCATTGGCTGGTCCGGATGCGACCCGGTGCCGCCGAGGTCGACCGGGGACCAGAGCCGAGCGACGCGACCTGGTACTGCGGTACGGAACTCTTCGACCGGCTGGTCACCGGACGGGCGCAGACGATCGCGGCGGTGCTCCGCAACGAGAGCACCTTTCGCGGAAACGTGGTGCTGCTGCTCGCCTTCCGCCGGTTCTTCCCGTCCGCACCAAGTACCCGCGATCCGCGCGAGGTCGCCCGCGAGCATGCCAGGTGGACCCGGTGAAGGACCTGGTCAGCATCCTGGACGGCAACACCTTCCTGGTCAGCGACCAGCGTGGGGACGTCGAGCCGTCGCTGGACTTTCCCACCGGGCTGTTCTCCTTCGACACCCGTTTCCTGTCCACCTGGCTGCTGCTGATCGACGGCCAGCGGTTGCACGCTCTCTCCGTCGACGACGCCGCCTGCCACCGCACCCGCTACTTCCTGGTGCCGGGCGAGGCGACCCACTTCCTGGACACCAAGGTCTCGGTGATCAGGAGTCGGATGGTCAGCGGTGACCTGTCCGAAGACTTGACCGTGCTGAACCACTCCGGACAGGAGATGAGCTTCACCGTACGGATGGAGATGGCCTCGGACTTCGCGGACATCTTCGAGATCAAGGACATAAAGAGTAAGAAGGGGCACAACACGGCCACGCCCGGCGAGAACTCGTTGCGGCTGACCTATCGGCGGGACGCGTTCCACCGCGAGACCACGATCCACAGCAGCGCCGACGCCCAGGTCGACCGTCGGGGGATGACCTTCCAGATCCGGATCGGACCGCACGGAGAGTGGACCACCCGCCTGACGGTCACCACTGTCATCTACGGTGCCCGTGGCCAGAACGTCCGCGCCCTGCTGCCTTTCGCGGGCAGCAGGACGTCGGCGGCCATCGAGAGCGAACACGCGGACTTCGTCGATCAGGCGCCGAAGCTGAGCTGTGACTGCCAGCCGCTGGCCGGGGCGTACCGGCGCAGCCTGGCCGACCTGGAATCGCTGCGGTACGAGTCGATCGCGCTCGGCGCCCGGCTGATGGCCGCCGGTCTGCCCTGGTTCATGACACTGTTCGGCCGGGACAGCATCTTCACCTCGCTTCAGGTGCTGCCGTTCGTACCGGAGCTGATCCCGCCGACGTTGACCATGCTGGCGGGGCTGCAGGGTCACCGGGTGGACGACTTCCGCGACGAGGAGCCGGGCAAGATCCTGCACGAGCTGCGGTACGGCGAGACCGCTGGTTTCGAGGAGCAGCCCCACTCGCCCTACTACGGCGCCGCCGACTCCACCCCGCTCTTCGTGATTCTGCTCGACGAGTACGAGCGGTGGACCGGCGACGCCGAGCTGATCAAACAGTTGGAGTTCGCCGCGCGGGCCGCGCTGACCTGGATCGACACCTATGGTGACCTGCTCGGCACCGGATACGTCTGGTACCAGACCCGTAACCCCGCCACCGGCCTGGAGAACCAGTGCTGGAAGGACTCCTGGGACGCGATCTGCTACGCCGACGGTCGGCTGCCGAGCTTCCCCCGGGCCACCTGCGAACTGCAGGGCTACGCCTACGACGCCAAGATGCGCGGCGCGCGGTTGGCCCGCCAGTACTGGAACGACCCGGTCTACGCCGACCGGCTGGAGCGGGAGGCCGCCGAGCTGAAGGAGCGTTTCAACCGGGACTTCTGGCTGCCGGACAAGGGGTACTACGCACTGGCCCTGGACTCCGACGGCAGCCAGGTCGACGCGCTCAGCTCCAACATCGGGCACCTGCTCTGGAGCGGCATCGTCGACGAATCCCGGGCCCGACAGGTCGCCGACCACCTGCTCGGCCCCCAGCTCTTCTCCGGCTGGGGTGTCCGCACCCTCGCCGACGACCAGGGCCGATACAACCCGATCGGCTACCACGTCGGCACTGTCTGGCCGTTCGACAACTCGATCATCGCGTGGGGTCTGTGGAAGTACGGCCTACGGGAGGAGGCGAGCCGGATCTGCGACGGCATGTTGCAGGCGTCCCAGTACTTCTCCGGCCGACTGCCGGAGGCGTTCGCCGGCTACGAACGGGACCTGACCGACTTTCCGGTGGAGTACCCGACCGCGTGCAGCCCGCAGGCGTGGTCGGCGGGCACGCCGCTGCTGCTGCTGCGGGTCATGCTCGGCCTCGAACCCAAGGGCGAGCACCTGATCATCGACCCGCACGTGCCGCCTGGCCTGGGCCGGGTGGAGTTGCTGGACATCCCCGGCCGGTGGGGCCGGGTGGACGCACTGGGTCGCAGCCGCGAGGAGGAGCCAGGGCTTGCCGAGTGAGCGGCGGCGGGTTCGCCAGCGCATCGGCGTCGCTCAGCCGGTGCAGCCCGTCGTCGCGGAGACCACGACCTGTTCCGGTTGGACGTCGGCCAGCACCGCGACGCCGTCGCGCCGGTAGCCGTACACATCGGGGGTGTCCACCACCGGCGTGCCGCCGGCCAACGGCGCGAGCGCGGCGTGCGGCTCGGTGGCCACCCGGTCCACCACGGACCGGACGGTACGGGCCGCGCCGCCGCCGGGACAGGGCGCGCTCACCACCGACTCCGGATCGTCGACCCGGCCACCCAACGCCCGCAGCGCCTCGGCCAGCACACCGACCTCGGGCCCGGCCGGGCCGGGGCGGGCCGGGTCGTAGTCGTCGCCCACCGGTCGACATCCCGTGTCGACGGTGACCCAAATCCGGCCGTCGGTCGCCGGTCGCCCGGTCACCGTCACGAACTCACCGGCGTCGCCACGCAGCCGGAAACCGTCGGGGGTGAGCCGGACACCGGCCCGCCACCGCGCGGGTAGCCGGTCGGCGACCCGCTCCAGCAGCGCCTGCTCCTCGCCCACCGGCGCGGCCAGGTCGACCGCGCGGGTCAGCGTCGCGCCGTCGGCGAGCGGACTGATCCGGCAGCCCCTGTCGAGATCGGGTGGTGTCAACGCCAGCACGCCGTCACCAGCTGCCGCGACCAGCTCACCGACGGCGGCGTCGACCACCAGCCCGGCCTGGGTGAGGGTGCGTTGTTCCCGGACGGTCGGCGGGTCGTCGGCCGCCGAGATCCAGGTGAGACCGGCCAGCAGGACCGCCCAGAGCACCGTCGCCACAACCAGCCAGCGCGGCCACCGGGATTCGGTGGCCGGTGGTCGGGGACCGGTCGGCGGGGGGTACGTGTGGACGGCGTTGCTCACCCGGTCATCGTGTCACGCCTGCTGCAACCGTCCGTCGGGACGCCCGTCACCGGACTCCGGCGGCGCGCTCAGTCGGTAGCCGACGCCGCGTACGGTCTGCACCTGCGGCCCGTCGGGTAGCGCCCGCAGTTTTCGGCGCAGCCGCTTCACCGCCGAGTGCAGGATCGCGGTGTCGCCCAGGTAGGCACCGCCCCAGACGGAGGCGAACAGCCGCTCGTAGCTCCACAGCGTGATCGGTGGACTGACCAGCCGGGCCAACAGCTCCCGCTCGGTACGGGTCAGCCCCAGCGGGGTGCCGCGCCAGGTGACCAGGTGCCCCGCCCGGTCGACCACCAGATCACCCCAGGTGGCCGGCCGTTCCGTGGGGCGCTCGGTGGGATCGTCAGCCGGCCCGCCCGACTCCGACGGTGGGGCCGGGAACATCGCCCGCAGTTGGGCCAGGTCGGCGCAGATCACCACCGGGCCGACACCGTCCAGCCGCTGCACCACCCGCTGCCGGACGGTGGCGTCCGAGCTGACGCAGACCAGGATCGGAAACTCTTCACCGGACACGACGCCTCCCCCGAGCAAGCCCTCTGACCTGCGACTTCCATCGATCGCCAATGACGGTCACCGATGACGCCCGGATGCAGCCTATCGGTCAGGATCGCGCCTCGTCACTGACCGAGTACTGACCGACGCCGTCCATTGATCACCGCCGGTCGGCGCAAGAGCATGACTCTCAGCGGGCGGAGGCACCACCACTGACCACCCACATCGCCCCGGCCGCTCCGCGCCGCCGCGTCGCGGCGCGCGGGTGTGCGGGCCCGAACGGATCGGGACCGACGACGTGGGGAGGAAAATTGTTCATACGACCATCCAGCCGGTCGCCACGATGGCGGGCGATAGCGGTGCTGACCGCCGCCGTGCTGTGCGTCACCGGCCAGCCCGCGATCGCCGCGCCGGCCCCACAGCCGGCACCGCACCGGGCCGCCGTCGACCCGGCGCTGCTCGACCAGCTCGGCACCACGTCGACCGCCCCGTTCCTGGTCTATCTGACCGAGACCGCCCCGCTGGCGCAGGCCAGCCGCGAACGCGACCCCGACGCCCGGGCCGGTGAGGTGCACCGGCTGCTCACCGGCACGGCCACCCGCACCCAGCGCGACCTGCGCACGCTGCTCGACGACCGCAAGGTGCCGTACACCTCGTACTGGATCGCCAACGCGCTGCGGGTCGAGGGCGACAAGGCCCTGCTCGACGAGATCTCCCGCCGCCCGGAGGTGGCCCGGATCACGCCGAGCCGCAGCTATCCCCTCATCCAACCGACCGAGACCGAGGCCACGCGCGCTCGCACCACCGCCGTCGAATGGGGACTGACCAACATCGGCGCGCCCCGGGCGTGGGACGAGTTCGGCGCCCGTGGCGAGGGCGTGGTCGTAGCCAACATCGACAGCGGCGTTCGCTACGACCACGCCGCCCTCGTCGCCTCCTACCGGGGCAACCTCGGCGGCGGCAACTTCGACCACGCGTACAACTGGTTCGACCCGGCGGGCGTGTGCGCCGGCACGGCACCCTGCGACAACCACGACCACGGCACGCACACGATGGGCACCATGGTCGGTGACGACGGTGCCGGCAACCAGATCGGCGTCGCCCCCGGTGCCCGGTGGATCGCCGCCAAGGGATGCGAGTCGAACAGCTGCTCGGACGCCTCGCTGCTCGCCGCCGGGCAGTGGGTGCTCGCCCCCACCGACGCCGCCGGCCAGAACCCCCGGCCCGATCTCCGCCCGGACATCGTGAACAACTCCTGGGGCGGGGACGGGGGCGACCCCTGGTACCAGCAGACGGTCACCGCGTGGCGGGCCGCCGGCATCTTCCCCGTCTTCTCCGCCGGCAACGACGGGCCGGCCTGCGGCAGCGCCGGTTCACCGGGGGACTACGTCAACGCGTACGCGGTCGGCGCGTACGACGTGAACAACAACATCGCCGGATTCTCCGGCCGCGGCTCCGGCACCGAGGTGTTGAAGCCGAACATCGCCGCGCCCGGCAGCAGCGTCCGATCCAGCGTCCGCAACGGCGGGTACGCCTCGTTCAGCGGCACCTCGATGGCCGCCCCGCACGTCGCCGGCACCGTGGCGCTGCTCTGGGGGGCCTCCCCCGGTCTGCGTGGGGACATCACCGCCACCGAGGAGTTGCTGGACCGCACGGCCCGCGACGTCGACGCCACCACCTGCGGTGGCACGCCGGCCGACAACAACGTCTTCGGCGAGGGGCGGCTCGACGCGTACGCGGCGGTGCGGGACGCCCCCCGTGGGCCGGTCGGCCGGGTCAGCGGGGTGGTCACCGACTCCGCCGACGACGACCCGGTGCCCGGCGCGACGGTGACCGACGGCACCCGCAGCACCACCACCGGCGCCGACGGACGGTACGCGCTGACCGTGCCGGCCGGCGAGGTCACCCTCTCGGTCAGCGCCTTCGGTTACGCCGACCAGTCGGCGACCGTCACGGTGCCCGACGGCGGCACCCTCGACCAGGACTTCGCCCTGCTGGCCACCCCGAGCGTCACGGTCAGCGGAAAGGTCACCGACGCCTCCGGCCACGGCTGGCCGCTGTACGCCCGGATCGATGTCGCGGGCCGCACCGGCGATGCGGTGTTCACCAACCCGGTGAACGGCCGTTACTCGCTCACCCTGCCGGGCAACACCTCGTACCGGCTGACCGTGACCGCCCAGTACCCGGGGTACCGCACCGTCACCCGGCAGGTGGCCGTGGGTGGGGCGGACACCACGATCAACCTGGCGGTACCCGTCGACGCCGCCTGCACCGCGGCCGGGTACACGGCTCAGTTCGGCGCTCCACTGTTCACCGAGAGCTTCGACGGCACGAGCGCGCCGACCGGTTGGACGGTGGCGAACCGCACCGCCTCCGGCGGCTGGGTCTTCGACGACCCCCGTTCCCGGGGCAACCTCACCGGCGGCACCGGCGGCTTCGCCATCATCGACAGTGACGCCCTCGGCTCCGGCAACACCCAGGACACCGACCTGATCGCCCCACCGATCGACCTGTCCACAACCGCCGCGCCGGTGCTGCGGTTCCGCAGTGACTGGCGCGCCGTCGGCATCAGCGACACCGCCGACATCGACGTCTCCACCGACGCCGGGGAGACCTGGACCAACGTCTGGCACCAGACCGCCAGCCGGCGTGGCCCCCGGATCGAGGAGGTGCCGCTCGACCCGGCCGCGAACGCCGCTTCGGCGCTGGTCCGCTTCCGCTTCAAGGGCACCTTCGCCTGGTGGTGGCAGGTGGACGACGTGGAGGTGGTCAACCGCGAGTGCTCGCCGGTGCCCGGTGGGCTGGTGGTCGGTACCACCACCGACCGCAACACCGGCGACCCGCTCAACGGCGTGACGGTGGCCAGCGACCACCGACCCGAGAACAGCGCGGTCTCGGGGGCCACGCCAGCGGACCCGGCCGAGCCGGACGGCTTCTACTGGTTCTTCTCCGAGTTGACCGGCACCCACCCGGTCACCGCCGAGCGCACCCCGTACGCGTCGGTCACCAAGGAGGTGACGGTCACCGCCGACCGGGTCAAGCGGGCGAACTTCGCCCTCACCGCCGGTCGCCTGAGCGTCAGCCCGACGACCGTCGAGTCCCATCAGCCGTACGGCAGCACCCGCACCACCCGGGTGACGGTGCGCAACACCGGCACCGCACCGGCCAGCGTCGATCTGTTGGAACGCGCCGGTCGGTTCGACCTGCTGAAGCAGGACGGCGCACCGCTGTTGGAACAGAAGGTGAAGGGGCTCAGCAAGGCGCGCACCGGCACCGCGTACGGCGGGGCGGCACCGACGGCCGGCACCGCCGCCGACGACGCGTGGAGCGAGATCGCCAAGCTACCGGCGGCGATCTACGACAACGCCGCAGTGTGGCTGGACGGGAAGATCTACTCGGTCGGTGGGGGTGGCGGTACCGGCACCGAGCGCAAGGTCTGGGCGTACGACCCGGGGCCTGGCGCCTGGACCGCCCTGCCGGACCTGCCGACGGTGCGCTCCAAGCCCGCCGCGGTAGCGGCCGACGGCAAGCTGTACGTGCTCGGCGGTTGGGGCGCTGACGACGCCCCCGTCGCCACGGTCGACGTCTTCGACCCGGTCGCCGGCACCTGGAGCACCCTGGCGGGAGCGACCAACCCCGCTCCGGTCGCGGCGGCCGGTACGGCGGTGGTCGGCGGCAAGGTGTACCTCGTGGGTGGCTGCGCCGATGCCACCTGCACCGACAGCGACAAACTGGTGGTGTTCGACCCGGCCACCGGCTCGTTCAGCACCGGTGCCACCTACCCGCATCCGGTGTCCTGGCTGGCCTGCGGCGGGATCGGTTCCGCGGTCTACTGTGCCGGTGGCACGGGCAGCACCGAGTACACCGACGCCTACCGGTACGACCCGGCGGCCGACAGCTGGAGCCCGCTGCCGAACCTGCCGCTGGAGTTGTGGGGGTCGCAGTACGCGGCAGCCGGTGGGCTGCTGGTGCTGGCCGGCGGGGTGACCGACGGATCGACCGCCGTCACCAACCGCACCGTCGGCTTCGATCCGGCCACCGGGGCCTGGCGTGACCTGCCCAACGTCCGGTTCGGCCGGTACCGGGGAGCCGCCGCCTGCGGCGTGTACAAGGTCGGCGGGTCGCCCAGTTCCTTCGTGGGCAGCGCGGACAGCGAACGGCTCGGTGGTCTGGAACTCTGCGCCGCCGAGGCTGACCTGGCCTGGCTGAGCACCTCCCCGACCACGTTCACCCTCGCCCCGGGTGAGTCGAAGACGGTGACCGTCACCCTCACCGCCACCGAGGCGGCGGGCGTCGCCCAGCCCGGCCGGTACGCGGGCGAGATCGCCGTCGCCTCCGACACCCCCTACCCGGTCAGCCCGGTTTCGGTGGAGATGAACGTGTCACCGCCGGCCAGCTGGGGCAAACTCCGGGGCACCGTCACGGGCACCACCTGCGGCGGCGTCACGGTCGGCATCCCGGCGACGGTACGGGTGAACCTGATCTCGGCTGGCACCGGCACGACGCTGACGGCCGGGGCCGACGGCCGCTACGAGTGGTGGCTGCCGAAGGGCCGCTACGAGGTGATCGTGGCCAAGGACGGCTGGGTGCCACAGGTGCAGCGGCACCGGGTCGAGGCAGGCATCGTCGGCACGCTCGACTTCGCCCTGGAGCCCGCCTCCACCTGCACCAGAGCCACCGGTATCTGACCCGTCGACACCTCGGGGTGCCGGCCATCCAGGCCGGTGCCCCGAGATCGGCATGTTCCGGGCACCGCTGCCGTCGCCACGACGAGGTCACGCGGCGGCACGGTAGGCGCGGACGGCCCCGACGACAGTGGCCCGCATCCCTCGCCGGGATGCGGGCCACCAGGTCGATCAGAGCGTGGGTCAGTCGGTGACGGTGACGCCCACCTCGTTGATGCCGAGACCGGCGGTCACCGTGGTGTCCCCGTTGCCCTGGCGGGAGAGCGCCCGCAACGTCCAGGCACCCGGCGCGGCGAAGAAGCGGAACTGACCGGCAGCTGAGGTCACCACCTCGGCGGTGAACTCACCGGTCGAGTCGAGCAGACGGACGTACGCCCCGGGCACCGCCTCGCCCTCGGCGGAGCGGACGATACCGGTGATGACGGTTTCCCGTTCCAGGTCGAGACCGGCGGGCAGCGGGGCGGCCTGGTCGGGGGCGGCGCAGCCGGTGGCGGCGCTCGCGGCGGTGGGTGCGGTCATCTCAGGCCTCCCCCGGCTCATCGCCGAGTGCCACCGGCACACCGACCAGGGAGCCGTACTCGGTCCACGATCCGTCGTAGTTCTTCACGTTGCGGTGCCCGAGCAGCTCCTGCAGCACGAACCAGGTGTGCGAGGAACGCTCGCCGATCCGGCAGTAGGCGATGGTCTCCTTGCTGTCGTCCAGCCCGGCCTCGCCGTAGATCTTGCGCAGTTCGTCGTCGGACTTGAAGGTGCCGTCCTCGTTGGCCGCCTTCGACCACGGCACGCTGATCGCGGTCGGGATGTGGCCGCCGCGCTGCGCCTGCTCCTGGGGCAGGTGGGCGGGGGCGAGCAGGCGACCGGCGTACTCGTCGGGGCTGCGCACGTCGACCAGGTTCTTGGTGCCGATCGCGTCCACGACCTCGTCGCGGAAGGCCCGGATGCTGGTGTCCGGCTCGCTGGCGACGTACTGCGTGGCCGGGCGGGTCACCGTGTCGTTGACCAGCGGACGGGCGTCCAGCTCCCACTTCTTGCGACCGCCGTCGAGCAGCTTGACGTCACGGTGGCCGTAGAGCTTGAAGTACCAGTACGCGTACGCGGCGAACCAGTTGTTGTTGCCGCCGTAGAGGATGACGGTGTCGTCGTTGCTGATGCCCCGCTCGGACAGCAGCGCCTCGAACTGGGCCTTGTTCACGAAGTCCCGGCGGACCGGGTCCTGCAGGTCGGTCTTCCAGTCCAGCTTGATGGCACCGGCGATGTGGCCGGAGTCGTAGGCGGTGGTGTCCTCGTCGACCTCGACGAAGACGACGCCCGGGGCGTCGAGGTTCTTCTCGGCCCACTCGGCCGAAACGAGTGCGGTGTCGCGACTCATCAGATCACTCCCTGGTGAGGATGGTGGTGAGCCAGCGCGCGGAGGTCGTGGGATGTCTAGATGTCGCACCACGCGCGGGACCCATAGCTAGGAACGGATCACGGGTTCGTGCGACGGCGCCGCTGCCGGACGTCCGGTGGGTGCACCGGGAACTAGGTACGCGTGCCCCGAGTGCCTAGGCCGCTAGGCGGCCCGAAACAGCCCCGCCGTCAGATGACGGGGCGACACAGGCAGGTGGCCACGCGGCACAGGTCGACCGCGCGCCGTTTGGTGAGGAGCGTCCCCATGAGCAGGGAGCCTACCAGCGATCCCAGAAATCTCTATCGGGTCGACCAGCATCCGGGACGCCGGGCCGGAGGTCAGCGCGCCGAGTTGATCGGCACGTCCCGCGCATCGGCGGTGACGGTGAGCCCCTGCGGCTGCGGCCGTACCTCCCGGACGGTGAGCTGGAACGGTAGCTCCGGCAGGGGTACGTCGACCGAGATGCTCCGGGCGAAGTTGTTCACCAGGGTGCGGGCCAGCGGTACGTCCGGCAGCCCTTCGGCGGTCAACTCCTCGAACTTCAGCGCCACCTCTCCCTGCTCGCCGACGACGATGTCGGCGGTGCCGGTGACGGTGAGCTGCTGACCGAGGATGTCCACCGGGGCGGTGACGGCCAGTCGTCCGTCCCGCTCGCCGAGAGTCAGTCCCTCCCGGTCCAGCAGGGCCGCCAGACTCTGGTAGCTGACGGTGCCGGTGCCGTTGACCGTCTCGGCCACCACCTCACCCTGGCCGGTACGCAGGGTGTCGAGCGAGGCACGTACGTTGCGGGCGTCGACGTCCAGGCTGGGCAGCGCGACCGCGTCGCCCTGCACCGAGGCGCTCACGTCCCGCAGTTTGATCGAGATGCGTTCGTACCGGCCGTCGAGCACCTGGGTGAGGAACGGGAAACCGCCCACCTCGACCTCGGGTGGCGCGGACTGCGCGCCCTGCTCGGCGACCTGCTGGCGCACCTCGTCGGCGATGGCGCGCTCGGCCACGCTCGCCGCCACCCGGTCGGCGATGGCGAGCAGCCCGGCGAGCACCAGCAGCAGGACGACGAACCCGATCAGCACTTTGCGCCCACGTCGCCGTGGCCGGTGTCCGTACGTCTGCTCCGGCTCCACGCCGCCTCCTGTCTCGTCGTACCTCGATGCCGCCAGCGGCCATCCGGTGGTACCCGTGGTGCGGATTCTTCAATCTCCGACGACCGACTCGGGCCACCGCGCGCCGACGGTCAGAGCACCAGCCGACACATCAGGTACGCGGCCGGTGCCGCCATCGCGAAGCCGCCGAGCGGCCCCTGCACGTGCCGGGCGACCCAGACCGTCGGCACCTCGCCGGCCATCAGCCGACCCGCCTCCGCGTAGCTGACGGCGAGATCGGCCAGCACCGCGACCACCGCCGCCACCAGGCCGATGATCGCGGCCCGGGTGGGGGTGAACGGGGTGACCAGGTAACCACCGAGCAGCGCGCTGACCAGGGTGCCGATCATCGCGCCGCCGACCACTCCCGCCGCTCCCCTGGGCACCTGGGGCGCCAGTCGCGGCCAGGCCGCCACCGCGTCGGTCAGCCGCGCGACGGTGAGCGCCACCCCGGCGGCGAGCAGGCAGACGGCGATCGCCTGGGTGCCGGCCGGAATCCGGCTGAGCACGATGAGCGTGGCGAAGGCGACCACGCCGAACACGGTGGTCGCGGTGGTCCGCAACGAGTCGGTCACCCGGGCCCGGTCCACCCGGCGAACCAGTTGGCCGAGCACCGCCACGAACGCCCCGCCGACCGCGAGGTAGAACAGCGGCGCCAGCCGCGCCTCGGCTGACCGTACGGCCACCACGTCGGCGGCGAGCCCGGTCGCCACGGCGACCCCGAGGACGACCGCCACCGCGGGTGGCCGGGTGACCATGGTCCAGGAGAGCGCGAACAACACCTGGACGGTGAGCACCACGAGCGTGAAGGGCAGCCGGTAACCGGGGTTGGAGGTCTGCGCGGCGACGATCAGGCCGAGGCCGAGCAGCGCGGCGAAACCACCGATGGCGAGCGAGAGCTGCCGGCTCACCTCGACCGGCGGTTCCTCCTCGTCCTCGACGTCGGCGTCGGCCTCGTCGTCGGGGCGGCGAGCCGAGCCGCCCCGACGCAACCGGCGTGGGCCTCGGGCGCGTCTCTCGTCGGTTTCCACGCCCGGACCGGTGCGCGGTGCCGTGCCTTGCGCCGTGGACGGGTCGTCGGTCCACGGGTCACGGCCGGTCTCGGGCGAGTTGGAGGGAAACACCCACCGATCGTGCCAGACCAACCGCAGATCGCGGGTGCCACCGTTTCCGCCACGTTAAAACCTGAGCCGCGATCAGGGGCAGATAGGGCAAAGAGGAAATCGTGCCATGGTCGTACGCGAGCCATCGGCTACGCTCAACGGCGAAACCCGCCCGTCAGCGACGCCGGGACCCACGGAAGTTCCCAGCGCCACATCCGCAGGAGTGCCGCTGGTCGCGTGCGGCCGCAACGGCCGCCGGGACGGAGGTAGTCGTGGAGATCCTGCTGTTGGTCAGCGCCCGGGCAGGCGAACCATCCGTCGTGTTGCCGGCCCTGGATCTGCTGCCGCACTCGGTTCGCACCGCGCCCCGCGATGTCCGAACCCTGGTCGCCGGCCCGAGCCCGGACGCCGTGTTGGTCGACGCCCGTTCCGAGCTGAGCGAGGCCCGAGCCACCTGCCGGATGCTGCACGCGACCGGGCTGGGCGTACCGCTCGTCGCGGTGGTGACCGAGGCCGGGCTGATCGCGCTGAACGCCGACTGGGGCGTCGACGACGTCATCCTCGCGTCCGCCGGCCCGGCGGAGGTGGAGGCGCGGCTGCGGCTCGCGGTCGGCAGGCTGAGCAACGCGACCGCCGGGGCCGGCGGTTCGATCCGGGCCGGCGAGCTGATGATCGACCCGGACACCTACGCCGCGAAGCTCAAGGGCCGCCCGCTCGACCTCACCTACAAGGAGTTCGAGCTGCTGAAGTTCCTGGCACAGCACCCGGGCCGGGTGTTCACCCGCGACCAGTTGCTGCGCGAGGTGTGGGGCTACGACTACTTCGGCGGCACTCGGACGGTCGACGTGCACGTGCGTCGCCTGCGGGCGAAGCTCGGCTCCGAGTACGAGTCGATGATCGGCACCGTTCGGCAGGTGGGCTACAAGTTCGTGGTCCCGCCGTCGCGCGGCATGTCGGAGACGGCCGAGCACGCGGCGATGCCGATGCACGCCCTCACCACCGAAGGATAAATTTCCCATATGCCCTTTTTGGTCTACTTGCGCGCCTTATGGTGACTGCCAGTTGACCAGCGGGGGGCATCGGTGGGCGGTAACCAGATGGGGGCGGTGCGAGCCGCCGGAATCATCACGCTCGTGGTGACGGCGGTGCTCGGCTCGGCGTACCTGCTCGGACGCAGCCTGGTACCCGAGCCGACACGCAACGGCAGCGCGGTCACCGCGACCGGCGCCGACCATCCGGAGTACGCCGACCAGTCCGCCCCCACCGACGCCGAACCCACCGCCACCGGTTCGCCGAACGGGGCGCAACGCTCCGACGAGCAGGAGCAGGAGCAGGACCCGAACTTCGGCCCGATGGGCACCCGAGTGAGCACCGGTACCGCCGGTGTCGCGCTCACCTTCGACGACGGGCCACACCCCGACTACACCCCGCAGGTCCTCGCGATCCTGCGCGACTACAACGTCACGGCCACCTTCTGCGTGGTCGGCCGAAACGCCAAGGCGTACCCGTGGCTCATCGAGCAGATCGCCGCCGAGGGTCACACGCTGTGCAACCACAGTTGGGACCACGACGTCGCCCTGGGCAGCCGGTCCACCGACCGGATCCGCGCCGACCTGATGCGTACCAGCGAGGCGATCCGCGCGGCGGCGCCGGACGCGCCGATCGCCTGGTACCGGCAGCCCGGCGGGGCCTGGACCTACTCGGTCATCTCCGTCTCCCGGGACCTCGGCATGACCCCGCTGCACTGGACCGTGGACCCCTCCGACTGGCGGTCACCCGGGGCGAACCGGATCGCCAGCTTCGTGCTCGACGGGGTACGACCCGGCTCGATCGTTCTGCTGCACGACGCGGGCGGCGACCGTCAGGGCACCGTCAACGCGCTGTACCAGATCCTGCCGGAACTGGCCGGCAGGCTCGACGTCCAGGCGTTGCCGCCACGCGGACTGTGACGGACGCACCACCCGTCTCCGGCTACGCTCCCGCCGTCCGGATACGGTGAAGCGATGAGCAGCACCCGGCCGGGCAGCGACCAGGTCCACCACATCCACCGGCTCGGCCCGGCGGAGGTCACCGCCGTGCTGGCGCTCGCCCGGACGACCGGTGACGCCGACGGAGCCGATCCGATGGACGAACACGTGCTGCTCCGCCTACGGGACGACAACGCCCCGGCGAGCCACCTGGTGGCCCGCGCCGCCGACGGCACGCTCATCGGGTACGCCCACCTCGACACGACCGACCCCGAGCGCGGCGTCGGCGTGGAACTGATGGTGCACCCGGCGTACCGGCGGCGGGGCACCGGCCGACGACTGGCCCAGGCGGTGCTGGCCACCGCCACCGGGCCGCTGCGGGCATGGGCGCACGGCGACCACCCCTCGGCCGCCGCCCTCGCGGTGGACCTCGGCTTCCAGCGCGCACGCGTGCTCTGGCAACTACGTCGACCGCTCGCCGCCCCGCTGCCCGAACCGCGCCTGCCCGACGGGGTGACGCTGCGCGCGTTCCAACCCGGCCGCGACGACGCGGCCTGGTTGGCGCTCAACGCACGCGCCTTCGCCGACCATCCGGAGCAGGGCCGGTGGACCGCCGAGGACCTACGGGTACGCCTCGCCGAACCGTGGTTCGACCCGGCCGGTTTCCTGCTCGCCGTCGAGTCGGCGACCGGTCGGCTGCTCGGCTTCCACTGGACCAAGGTCCATGAACGACCCGGTTCCGCCCGCATCGGTGAGGTGTACGTGCTCGGCGTGGAGCCCGACGCGCACGGTGGGGGGCTCGGTCGGGCCCTGACCACGGCCGGCCTGGCGTATCTACGCGACCGGCGTGGGCTGGACCGGGTGATGCTCTACGTCGACGAGTCGAACACCGGCGCAGTGGCGCTCTACGAACGGCTCGGCTTCGCCCGGTGGGCCGCCCACGTCAACTATCACCTCGGCTGACCCGCTCAGGACAGGTAGAACCGGGGTCGTTCCGGATCGGCCAGATCCAGGCGGGGCGTGATCGGGGTGACCGCGTCCCGGCCCGCCGCCGCCTCCGCCACCGCCACCAGGTCGGCGCAGGCCGCCACCTCGCCGAGGGTGACCAGGGTCGGCGGGAGCATGGTCAGCTCACCGGCCGCCGCCTGCCGCGCCGCGTCCACGGGTCGGATCCACAGCGTGTGGTCGGCCTCGCCGGAGACGTCGCGGGTCCGCTGCCCCTCCGGCAGCAGCGCCACGAAGAAGTACGTGTCGAAACGGCGCGGCTCGAACTCCGGGGTCACCCACCGACTCCACGGCAGCAGCAGGTCCGACCGCAGGGTGAGCCCTCGCCCGGCGAGCAGGTCGGCGAACCCGGTACGCCGCTGCTCCAGGTCGACTCGGGCGCTCTCCCAGCCGTCGTCGCTGACGTCACCGACGACCCGGGTCGGATCCGGCCCGGCGAGCAGTACGCCGGCCTCCTCGAAGACCTCGCGAGCCGCCGCGCAGACCACCGCCTGCGCCGCGCTCGGGGCCTGGCCGAGGCGTACCCCCCAGTCGGTCGGGGTCGGACCGGCCCAGTCCAGGTGGGTGGTGGAGTCCGACGGATCCACCCCACCGCCCGGGAAGGCGTACATGCCGCCGAACGCCATCGCCGCGACCCGCCGGATCAGGTAGACCTCGAAGCCATCGTCGGCGGGGCGGAGCAACAACACGGTGGCGGCCACCCGGGGTACCGCTGGCTGCGCGCCGGAGTCGCGGAACCGGCGGGCGTGCTCCACCAGTGCCGGTGGCGCCGGGTAGCCACGGTCGGTCGTCATGCGCCGAGACTAGAGGGCGCGAAGCGGCGACCTCCACCGGGTCACCACGGCGTCGACAGTCGTGGCCGCCGTGCTGTCCCGACACATGGATGCCCAGTACAGCCCACTGCTGATCTTCGGTAGCGTCGCGCCATGACTCGTTGGGGCATCCTGGCCACCGGCCAAATCGCCGCCCGCTTCGCCGAAGACCTCCGGTTGGTGCCGGGGGCCGAACTCGTCGCGGTCGGCTCGCGCACCGCCGAGAGCGCGGAGCGCTTCGCGCAACGGCACGGCGTACCCCGTGCGTACGGCTCCTGGGCGGAACTGGCCAGGGACGCCGACGTCGACGTGATCTACGTCGCCACTCCCCACGCCGCGCACCACGAGGCGGCCCTGACCTGCCTTACCGCCGGTCGTCCGGTGCTGCTGGAAAAGCCGTTCACTCTCGACCTCGCCACCAGCACCGAGTTGGTCGACACCGCCCGCGCCGCCGGAGTCTTCCTGATGGAGGCGATGTGGATGCGGTGCAACCCGCTCATCCGGCGGGTCTGCCAGCTGATCGCCGACGGTGCGATCGGCACGCTGACCGGTGTCCGGGCCGACTTCGGCGTCGCCGGACCGTTCCCGCCCGAACACCGCATGCGCGCCCGGGCGCTGGGCGGTGGCGCGCTGCTGGACCTCGGTGTGTACCCGATCAGTCTGGCGCACCTGTTGCTGGGCGTGCCGCAGCACGTGCGGTCCTGGGCGAAGCTGGGCCCGGAGGGCACGGACGAGAACACCGGCATGGTCTTCGGGTACGACTCCGGTGCGGTGGCCACGCTCGGTTGCAGCATGGTGGGGGCCACCGGGCTCACCGCCTCGATCACCGGCAGCACCGGGCGGATCGACCTGCCCGAGCCGTTCTTCCGGCCGGGCGGGTTCACCCTGTACCGGGCCGACGCGGAACCGGAGACGTTCACCGAGGAGTTGGTGGGTTCGGGCTACCAGCACGAGGCCATCGAGGTGCAGCGGTGTCTGGCCGACGGGCTGACCGAGAGTCCGCTGGTGCCCCATTCGGCCACTCTGGAGATCATGGGCCTGCTGGACGACATCCGCGCCCAGATCGGGGTCTCCTACATCTGACGCTGGTCGAGGGGGCCATGGCCAGGGCCCCCTCGACTCAGCTCAGCTGAACAGCGGGCGGGCCAGGAAGTACATCAGGGCGCCGATCGCACCGGCGGCGGGGAAGGTCAGGATCCAGGCGCCGACGATGTTGCCGGCCACGCCCCAGCGCACGGCGGAGAGCCGCTTGGTGGCACCCACCCCCATGATCGCCGAGGTGATCGTGTGCGTGGTCGAGATCGGGGCGCCGAGCACCAGGGCGTTGAAGTAGAGCACCCCGCTGGCCACCGTCTCGGCCGCGAAACCCTCCGGCGGGCGCAGGTCGATGATCTTCCGCCCAAGGGTGCGGATGATCCGCCAACCACCGGCGTACGTCCCGGCGGCCAGCACCGCCGCCGAGGTCCAGAACGCCCACTCGGGGATGTGGGTCGGGTCGCTCTGGTAGCCGCCGACGTAGAGGGCGAGCACCACGATGCCGATGGTCTTGGCGGCGTCCTGCATGCCGTGACCGACCGACATGGCCGCCGCCGAGGCGGTCTGGGCCCAGCGGAAGCCCCGGTTCAGCTTGCCCGGGTGCCCGTTCCGGAAGATCCACTGCACGGCGATCATCACGATGTAGCCGAGGATGAAACCGACCATCGGCGACAGGATCATCGGGATGATCACGCTCTCCCCGATGCCGGTCCAGAGCACGGTGCCGGAGGCGGCGACGGTCGAGCCGACCAGACCACCGATCAGGGCGTGCGAGGACGACGAGGGCAGCCCGAAGTACCAGGTGATGAGGTTCCAGGTGATCGCGCCGATCACACCGGCGAAGACGATGCCGAGACTGGACACCCCGGTCGGTAGCTCGACCAGACCGCTACCGACGGTCTTGGCGACCTCGGCGCCGAAGTGGGCGCCGATGAAGTTGCCGACCGCCGCCATGGCCAGGGCTACCCGTGGGGTCAGCGCCCGGGTGGAGATGCTGGTCGCGATCGCGTTCGCGGCATCGTGGAAGCCGTTGGTGTAGTCGAACACCAGGGCCACCCCGATCACCGCCAGCACGGCGATGAGCTCGGGACTCACAGGATCAGGACTCCTTGACCGCGATGGTCTCGACCGTGTTGGCCACGTGCTCGAAGGAGTCGCAGGCGGCCTCCAACTCGTCGGCGACCTCCTTCATCTTCAGCACGGTCAACGCGTCGTACTCACCGGAGAAGAGGCGCACCAGCAGCATCCGGTAGGCCTGGTCGCCGTCGTTCTCCAGCCGGTTGATCTCGATCCAGTAGTCCTCGAGGTCTTTCATCGACTTCAGCCGCGGCATCGCGTCGGCGGTCAGCTTCGCCTGCTGATCGAGCACGTGCACCAGCTCGTGCATCTCCCGGGGCAGCGACGGCAGCTTGGTCAGCCCGTAGAGGTAGAGCAGGTTGCCCACCGCCTCCAGGTGGTCCATCACGTCGTCGAGCAGCGAGCCGAGACGGTAGATGTCCTCCCGGTCGAAGGGGGTGACGAAGGTGGAGTTGATCTTCTTGTAGAGGTCGTGGGTGATCTGGTCGCTGTCGTGCTCCACCTCGGTGAGTCGCTCGCTGACCGACTGCACCTCGACATCGGGCAGGGACAGCTCGTTGAGCAGCTGGGTACCCCGGACCAGGTTCTGCGCAGCCCTGGTGAAGAGCTCGTAGAAAGCGCCCTCGTTGGGGCGGAAGGAAAACCTCACAGCAAGGACCTCGTCGTGTCGGGTGAAAGGGGTGGCAGCCGCCGCTCCGGCGCCCTGCTCAGGGGAATGCTAGGGAACCATCGGCTTGGAAATTCGGCGGCCTACCCCTGGCGAGACAGCTTTCACCGCCTGTTCAACTTCTGTTCACCTTCACCGGCCCCGTGATTCCCAGCAGTCGCTTCCGTTCCCCGCGCGGCGTCGGAGTCGGCCGGGTGGATGCCCGGAACCAGGGTGTCGAACGTCTCAGCCGACCGATCCGGCGGGTCAGACCACCAGGGCCAACCACTTACGGTACGAGCTGGCGAAGGGCTCCGTGCCGTCGCCGAGCGCGCCGAGCAGCCACTGCGCCGCCGCCTCGGCCTCCACCACCAGGTCGTCCGGGTATCCGAACCGGGCCCGGTGCTCGGCGAACTCGTCCTCGTCGCGCAGCTCCACCAGGCCGGTCTCGCGGCGCCGGACCACGTCCAGGTCCAGGTCGATCAGGTGGACGGTGTCGTCGCCCTCCCAGCGGGCCGGGCTGGCGATGTCGCAGTAGACCTCGCTGGTTCGCGGCGGCGGGTTGAACATGCACGTCCACCAGGCGTGGTGCGGCACCAGCAGCACGAAGGGAATCTGCTCGACCGAGGGTCGGCCGTGGTAGACCGAGCTGGTGCCGGCCGGCACCCCGAGCCAGATGCCGAGGTCGTCCTCGGCCAGCCGACGGGCCGGGTAGTCGCGGTGGGCGCTGCCGTCGAACTTGCGGTAGATCACCCGGATCACGTCGCTCGGCATGAGTCGCACCCTAGCCGATTCCGCCCATGCGGCGCCGTCGGGAAGTTACCGGACGAGGCGGTGACATCTCCGCTCGGCACGACCCGCGACACGACTGCGGGGTAGCAACCACGTCCGCCCCGACGGGTACCGTGCCACGGTGACTCCGCCCCGCATCGCCACCGGCACCGCCCACGCGAAGACCCGCCGTCGGGGCGACCGGCCGAGCGGCGCCGAGCTGTTGTCCGCCGCGGTGTCAGCGGTGCCCGGCGGTACCGCCCGTCCCGGTCAGCAGCGGATGGCCAAGGCCATCGAGGAGTGCGTCAGCAGCGGAGACCACCTGCTGGTGCAGGCGGGCACGGGCACCGGCAAGTCCCTGGCCTACCTCGCCCCGGCACTGACCGTGGACGGCCCAGTGGTGGTCTCCACCGCCACCCTGGCGTTGCAGTCGCAACTGGTGGAGCACGACCTGCCCCGGTTGGCCGACGCGGTCGAACCGCTGCTCGGGCGACGTCCCACGTTCGCCGTGCTCAAGGGCCGGCACCACTACCTCTGCATGGCCCGACTGGAGAACTCCACAGCGGACGAACCGGAGGACACCCTCTTCGACGCCCCCGCCGAGCGGACCGGCGGCACCCGCTGGCTCGGTGAGGCCGGTCGGCTGGGCAAGCAGATCCAGCGCCTACGGGACTGGGCCCTGGAGACCGACACCGGTGACCGCGACGAGTTGGACCCGGGCGTCGACGACCAGACGTGGCGGCTGGTCTCCATGCCGGCCCGCGAGTGCGTCGGTGCCGCCCGCTGCCCGTACGGCGCGGAGTGCTTCGCCGAGGCGTCGCGGGCCCGCGCCCGGGAGGCGGACATCGTGGTGACGAACCACAGCCTGCTCGCCGTCGACATGCTGGCCGGCCGGCACATCGTCCCGCCGCACCGGTTGTTGATCGTCGACGAGGCCCACGAACTGGCCGACCGGGTCTCCTCGGCGGCCCAGGCGGAACTGACCCCGGAGCTGATCGACCGGTCCGCCCGGCGGGCCCGCCCGCTGCTGCGGCCGGAGATTGCCGAGGCGTTGACCGAGTCCGGCGACGCCCTCGCGGTCGGGCTGGCCGAGGCGCCGGCCGGGCGGATCACCAGCGGGCTACCCGCTGCGCTGCGGGAGGCGTGCACGCTGCTGGACGGTGCCACCCGTACCGCCCTGGACAGCATCGGCGACGTCAAGGCCGACGACCCCGACCCGGTGCGCAAGCAGCAGGCCAAGGCGGTCCTCGACGAGTTGTCCACCACCACCCAACGGCTGCTGGAGGAAGCCGAGCACGACGTCGCCTGGGTGGAGCGCAACGACGTCACCGGACGGCGGGCGCTGGTGGTGGCCCCGCTCTCGGTGGCCGGTACCCTCGCCACCCATCTCTTCGACGAGCGGACGGTGGTGGCCACCTCGGCCACGCTCGCGCTGGGCGGTCAGTTCGACACGGTCGCCCGGGCCCTGGGCCTCGACTCGCCGCCGCCCAGCCCACCGTCGCCGGCCGCCACCGCTTTGGCCGAGGCGACCCGGCGACCGAGAGAGCCGAAGGACTCGGCGGGTGAGGCGTCGGCCCGGGCCGACGAGGTGGACGGGTTGACCGATTCGGGGCTCGGGTGGCGTTCGCTGGATGTCGGCTCGCCGTTCGACTATCCCCGGCAGGGCATCCTCTACGTGGCCGCCCACCTGCCCCGCCCAGGGGCCTCCGGGCTGCCCGAGGCCGCCGGGGAGGAACTGCTCGCGCTGGTCACCGCGCTCGGCGGGCGTACGCTCGGCCTCTTCTCCTCCCGACGGGCCGCGCAGCAGGCGGCGGAGTTGCTGCGCGCTCGGACCGACCTGCCGGTGCTGCTCCAGGGTGAGGAGGCGCTGCCGTTGTTGGTCCGGCGCTTCCGGGAGGAACGGTCGAGCTGTCTGTTCGGGGTGATGTCGCTCTGGCAGGGCGTCGACGTTCCCGGGGATTCGTGCCAGTTGGTGGTGATCGACCGGCTCCCCTTCCCGCGTCCCGACGAGCCACTCGCCGCAGCCCGCGCGGCGGCGGTCGACGCCAAGGGCGGCTCCGGTTTCGCGGCGGTCAGCGTCCCGATCGCGGCGGTCCGGCTGGCGCAGGGCGTGGGCCGGTTGATCCGCGCCAACGGTGACCGGGGCGTGGTGGCGGTGCTCGACTCCCGGCTGGAGACCGCGCGCAGCTACGGCTCGTTCCTGCGCCGCTCGCTGCCCCCGTTCTGGTACACGACCCGCCCGGAGGTGGCCCGGGGCGCGCTGACCCGCCTCGGGGCGAGCTGAGCGGCCCCGCCGCGCGGCCCGGTCGTCTCGGGCTGGCGCGGCGGGCATGGCCCCCTCAGCCGCTCAGGGTGCGCGGGAGGCGACGACGACGGCGTCCGGCGGGGTGTCCGGGACGCTCCGGGCGGCGAGGCGGCGGATCGCCGTGTTGAGCACCGCGATGATGGGCACCGCGACCAGCGCGCCGGTGATCCCGGCGAGCACCACGCCGGCCGCCAGACCGATGATCACTGCGAGCGGGTGGATGGCCACCGCCCTACCCATGATCAGCGGCTGGAGGACGTGCCCCTCCACCTGCTGTACGCCGATCACCACGCCAAGGATGATCAACGCGGTCACCGGACCACTGTCGACCAACGCCACCAGCACCGCCACACCCCCGGAGAGGGTGGCACCGACGATCGGGATGAACGCGCCGAGAAAGACCAGGGCGGCCAACGGGAAGGCGAACGGGATGTCGAAGATCACCAGGAAGATGCCGATGCCGACGGCGTCGATGAAGGCGACCAGCACCGTCGCCCGGACGTAGGCGACGAGCGTCGCCCAGGCGGCCCGGCCGGCGTCGTCGACCTTCCAGCGCGCCGCCACCGGCAGCATCCGGACCAGGAAACGCCAGATCACCGCACCGTCGCGGAGGAAGAAGAAGGTCGCGAAGAGGACCAGCACGATCCCGGTCAGCACCTCGGCCAGGGTGGCTGCGGTGGAGAGGGCACCGCTGGTGAAGCGCTCGGTGTTGTTGTTGACCCACTGCTGGGTCTCCTCGATAAACCGGTCGAGGTCGTTGTCCGACAGGTGCAGCGGCCCCGTCTTGAGCCAGTCCTGGATCTGCTGCAGACCCTGGGTCGACTTCTCGGTCAGCTCCGGAACGCCCTTGATGAACTCGTTCACCACCAGGGTGAGCGTGCCGATCACCCCGGCCAACCCGGCGACCAGCACCACTGCGGTCGCCAGCGATCTCGGCAGCCGGGCCCGTAGCAGCCAGCCGACCGCAGGTGCCAGCAGCGCCGACAGCAGCAGCGCCACGGCCAACGGGATGATCACGATGCTGATCATGCTGACGAGTCTCAGCAACGCCCAGAAGACGATGCCGATGACGATCAGTCGCCAGCACCAGGCGGCGGCGATCCGCAACGCGTGCGGCACGTCGGCGTCGTCGCGGCTGGAGGTGGAGTTGTGGACCGGGGTGGGCGTCTCGGCATCGACCACGGTCGCCGACGTCGGCGCCTCCGGCCCGGGGCTCGACGGCGAGGCCACCCGCGCCGGCTCCGGAACGTCGGGTGGCGTCTGACGACCCGCACGGACCGCGTCCCGGCCCGACTCGTACGCGCGACGCAGCCGTCCGCGTAACCGCTCGAAGCGACTCAAGCGCACCTCCCGGCAGATCTCGGCCCGCGCTCTGCGTCAGGTCGGACAGGATACGCCCGACCGGTCGAGGGTAGGACGAATTTCACCACCCACAGTGCCCCGCTCACTGCGTGCGCTAACCGGAATACCACCGACATCCGACGGGGACGGACACGGTAGCGTCTGCGGCGTGACCGCCGACCCGAACCTCGACACTGGCCTGCCCATCCGGCTGCTGCACGACCGTGTGCTGGTGCGGATAGAGGGCAGCGATGGAGAGCGGCGTTCCAGCGCCGGCATCGTGATTCCCGCTACCGCAGCCGTGGGCAAACGGCTGGCGTGGGCAACCGCGGTCGGCGTCGGCCCCAACGTACGCTCCATCGTCTCCGGCGACCGAGTGCTGTTCGACCCCGACGACCGCTCCGAGGTCGAGCTGCACGGCCGCGAATACGTCCTGCTGCGGGAACGCGACGTGCACGCGGTGGCCGCCGAGCGGATCGAGGAAGACGCGACCGGGCTCTACCTCTGACGCGAGCGGTCGCCATCTGGGTGACCCGTTCGGAGCCGGTCACGCCGGATGCGGCGCGGCGCGACCAGCCGCCCGGCGCCGTCCTGCCCGCCGCTGAGCCCACCGGGACCACCCCTGCCGCCCCTCGATCGGCCCACGCGTCGTTTGCCGCGCTCCCCGGCGGGAAGCCAGCCGCACCACCGGCCTGGGGAGGGACGATGCCGGTATTCGTGAAGAAGGTGCTGGCCTGGGGAAGCCTCGCGTTCTTGATCTACTTCATGGCGTTCCGGCCGGAGGGCGCCGCGCAGATGTTCAAGGCGATCGGTGCGGCCCTGATGATGATGGCGCAGGGGCTCGGAGACTTCCTCACCAGCCTGATGACCTGAGTCCGCCGCCCGACCCGGTCGACGGGCGGGCGGCGGTGGCCAGGTGCCGACGCTCAGCGGTGGCCGGGTGGCCACGAGCCGCCGGGGCCCGGTGGCCAGTGGCCGGCGGGACCGGGGCCGGGCGGCCAGGAGCCGGCGGGGCTGGGCCAGCCCGGGTGGCCGTAGCCGCCGGGGGAGACGGGCGGCGGAGGCGGTGGGGTGAGCACCACCGGAATCGGCACCACCGGTTCCTCCGGTGCTTCCACCGCTCGCTGCGAGCCGTCGGGGAAACGCAGGTGGTAGCGGTGCCCGTCCCAGACACCGACCGGCGACTGCGGGTCTCGACCCACGAAGTACGACCGGTACGCGGCGATCGAGTTCAGTAGCTCCTGTTCCTCCCGGGCCGTCCGGTCCCGGTCGACCGGTCGGCGGTCCAGACCACGCGTCGCACCATCCCGGAGCAGGGCCAGCCGGGTCGCCGCGAACTGGTAGCCGCGCATCGCCCGGAGACCGGCGTCGCCGGCCACCCGCCGGGCCCATACCCGGGCCGCGTGGCGTCGGCCGAGGCTGCTCAACGCCGCCACCTCCGGCGGCGTCAGCCAACCGGCCCGCACGTAGTCCGGCAGCACCCGCTCGGTGAGCCGCCCCTCCCAGGCGCGCAGCCACACCGCCAGACCGACCATGCCGAAGAAGATCGGAACCATCACGCCGACGAAGCCGAAGATCGAGATCAGCACCTCGCCCGTGGCCTGGGTCAGCGTCGGCAGCAGGTTCCACGTCCCGTGCAGCATCATCGCCAGGAGCAGCCCGGCGAGGGGGGCGAAGAACCGCACCCGCCGGTCCGCCGACCGCGCGGCGATGCCGAGTCCGATACCGGCCATCGAGGTGAACAACGGGTGGGCGAACCCGAAGAGCAGGATCCGGACGATGAAGATCGCGATGACCTGCTGCGCACCGGTCGCCGGGCCGTACTGCTCGACACCCGAGGCGTAGCCGTGTCCACCGAGGTAGAGGATGTTCTCCACCATGGCGAAGCCGATCGCGGAGAGCCCGCAGTAGACGAGGCCGTCGGTGATGCCGGACCATTCCCGCCGCCGGAACACCAGCAGCAGGATCGGGCCCAGGGTCTTGGTCAGTTCCTCGATGAAGGGCGCCACCAGGACGGCGGTGAGCGCGACGGGTAGGCCCTGGTCCTCGAACCAGCCGGCGGCCGTCTCGTTGACCATCAGTGACGCCGCGGTGGAGACGAAAGCGCCCCAGGCGAAGCAGAAGACGAGGTACTTCAGCGGCTCGGGCTCGTACCGGTCGAGCCAGAGGAAGCAGGCCACCAGCACCGGGACCGGCAGCACCGCCGCGGCGGTTCCGACCAGCAACGCCTCCGAGCCGAGGCTGGTGCCGAGCGTGAAGAGCATGAAGATCGCGCAGGCCGCGATCAGGATGATCACCCCGACCAGCACCAGCGCCCGCCGCCAGCTGAGCCGGCGTCGTGGCATTCCGGGTACGCCACCATCCGCGCCGGGCGCAGCGGGCACGTACGGTGACGGCGGCAGAGATCCGCCGGACGGGGTGACGGCCATGCGATCAGCGTAGTCATGCCCGGCCCGTCGGTCCGGGCGCACGGCCACCCCCGGTGGTCAGCCGACCGGGGGCGCGGTGGGTTGTTGCACAGCCGGCTCCGGTCCGGCCGGTGCTCCCGGTCGCTCCAGCTCACCGAAGGAACGCCGCACCAGCCGGTTCGCCTCCTCCTGGCTGAGACCGGAGGCCACCAGCAGGTCACTGGCGGTGGTACGCACCTGTGCCACCACCACGCTGCCGGAGAACCCGACCCCACGGCCGTACGCCCGGCCGGCCTCGCTGACGGCGCGCAGCGCCCGCTCCCGGGCCTTCTCGGGCTCGTCGCCCTGGGCGAACTCCTTCTGGAGCAGGCGTACCGACTCGGCCAGGTGACCGACCGCGTCCGGCATCGGTTCCGGGAGTGGCTCGTCGTCCTCCACCAGGGTCACCGCGCGACGGATCAGCGTGCCGCTGTTACGCATCGCCCGTTCGATCGGGTCGGCCGCCTCCGCGTAGTGGGTGAGTTCGCTGCGTCGGTGCCAGCGGGCCGGGGAGAGCATCGCGGTTTCCTTGGCACCCTCGATCGCCTCGGAGAAGGTGGCCAACTCCGCCTTGTTGTCTCGCAGCCGCTCCAGCGCAGTCTGGATCTTGTCACGATCCTGTTCCCCCAGCCCTTCGGCGGCGAGGTCGAGCTGGTCGGCGAGGAGGATGAGCGCCGGCCTGGCGGCGCGGTTGAGCACCCGTAGCGGGTTGAGCGGCAGCAGGATCGCGGTGACCAGCAGGGCGCAACTGCCACCGACCAGGGCGTCGATGAAGCGGGGTATCTCCAGGTCCTCGACCGACGGGCTGAGCGTCACGATCAGCACCGCCGTCGCCGCGGCCTGGATGACCACGGCGACGCTACCCCCGGCGAAGACCGTCAGCACGATGGCAGCGGTGACCACCAGGGCGAGCTGCCACGGGCCGGTGCCGAGGAAATAGACCAGTAGGTCGCCGACGGCCACCCCGACACCCACCCCGATGATCAGCTCGATGGTTCGGCGGAACCGCTGCCCTACCGATACGGCCAGGGTGCCGACAGCGGAGATCGGGGCGAAGACCGGCTGCGGGTTACCCAACAGCTCGTGCGCGGCCAGCCAGGCCAGCCCGGCCGCCAGACCTGCCTGGGCGGCCACGCCGAGCGACAGACGTACCCGATGCAGGCGATCGCGCAGGGTGGCCTTCCCACGGTGGTGCAGCTGCGCCACCGCCTCGGAGATCCGGGCCGTGTCGATGTCGGATCGGCCGTCAGGCGTGCTGCGGCGCAGCAGCCGAGAAACCCGCTCCCTGGCCACTGCCATGGCCGGGACTACCCACGTCACGCCCGGACATTCCCGCCGAAGCGACCCACCCGTCCGGACGGGAGGCAACGATGGCGGCACGTCGCCGGATGGGGCAGACTCGACCGGGTGGCGGGGTTGAACGAGCGATGGCGTACCACCGCACGGGCTGCCGGTGCGGTCGATCCGGCGGTGGTCGACGCGGTGGGGGCCGAGCTGCTCGAACGGTGGCAGGAGCCGCACCGGCACTACCACACGCTCACCCACCTGGCCGCCATGCTGGACGTGATCGACCAGTACGCCTCGACCGCGCCGCACCCCGATCTGGTCCGGCTCGCCGCGTGGTGCCACGACGCGGTGTACGACCCGCGCGCCTCCGGCGACCGCAACGAACGCGACAGCGCGGCGCTGGCCGACGCCCTGCTCACCCGGCTGGGCCTACCCGCCGACGAGGTGACCGAGGTGCATCGGCTGATCCTGCTCACCGCCGGGCACGCGGTGGATCCGTCAGACGCCGACGGGGCGCTGCTCTGCGACGCCGACCTGGCCGTGCTGGCCGCACCGGAACCGGATTACGACAGGTACGCCACGGCGATCCGCCGGGAGTACGCCCACGTGCCCGAACCGGACTACCGGGTCGGCCGCGCCCGGGTGCTCTCCGGCCTGCTCGCCCTGCCCTCCCTCTACCGCATCCCCGCCCTGGCCGCCCGCTGGAGTCACCCCGCGCGCGCCAACCTCACCCGCGAACTGGCGCGTCTGTCCCGCTGACCTCGTGCGGGCGGGGTCGGGGCGGGTTGAGGTGTTTGGGGCGGCGGAGGTTGGCGGCTCGGAGCAGACTGACGATGTCGCGGCTGGAGACGACCCGCGCGCCGAGCCAGACAGCCATCGGAAAACGCTCCGCAGGAATGTCGTAGTGGTCCCGGTCGAAGCCCTTCCGGGGCGCGCCCAGCAGCTCGGCGAAGACGTGCAGTTCGGCGAGGGAGACGTCGCTGATCAGGTGCGACCAGAGACGGCCGCGCCCCGGCCAGGACGGCCGGTCCAGGTAGATCACGGCAGCCACCGTACCGGGTGTCGGCGCGGGTTGATGATCACCGACGGTCGGCCGTAGCCTCGGCCGCATGGCCACCTCCCCCCTCCTCGACGACCTACGTGCCGCCCTCGGGCCGGACGCGGTGCTCACCGATGCGGACCTGCTGCGCACGTACGAGCGGGATGAGGCCGACCTGTGCGCGTCGGGTACGCCGCTGGTGGTGACCCGGCCGCGCACCACCGAGGAGGTGGTCGCGGTGGTCCGGGCGGCCGGACGGCACGGCGCACCGGTGGTGCCGCAGGGCGCGCGGACCGGGCTGGCGGGCGCGGCGAACGCGGTCGACGGCGCGGTGGTGGTCAGCACGACCGCGATGGACGCGATCCTGGAGATCGACCCGGTCAGTCGGATCGCGGTCGTCCAGCCGGGAGTGGTCAACGCCGCGCTCACCGCCGCAGTCGGTGAGCACGGTCTGTGGTATCCGCCGGACCCGGGTTCCTGGGAGTCGTCCACCATCGGCGGCAACGTCGCCACCAACGCGGGTGGCATGTGCTGCGTCAAGTACGGCGTGACCACCGAGTACGTGCTCGGCCTGGAGGTGGTGCTCGCCTCCGGCGAGGTGCTGCGCACCGGGCGGCGTACGGCCAAGGGGGTGGCCGGCTACGACCTGACCCGACTCTTCGTCGGCTCGGAGGGCACGCTCGGGGTGATCACCGAGGTGACCGTGGCGCTGCGGCCCGCTCCGGCGGAGTCGTTGACCCTGGTGGCGGTGTTCGGCTCGACCGCGCAGGCCGGCGAGGCGGTGGCGCGGATCGCCGCTCAGGGGCTCTCCCCCAGCCTGCTGGAACTACTCGACCGCACCCACCTGGTCGCGATCGAGGCGTACCGGCCGATGGGGTTGCGCACCGACGCCGAGGCGCTGCTGCTGGCTGCGGCCGACACCGGCCCCCGAGCGGCGGCGGACCTCGCCGAACTGGCCAGGGTCTGCGCGGCCGCCGGGGCCGAGGAGGTCTACGCGGCCGACGACGCCGTGGAGGCCGCCGCGTTGTTGCAGGCCCGGCGGTTGGCCCACTCGGCGATGGAGAAGTACGCCGCGGACACGTACCCGGGTGGCAACGGCGGTCTGATCATCGACGACGTGGCGGTGCCCCGGGGAACGCTCGCCGCCCTGCTCGACGGGGTGACCCGGATCGCGGCCGAGTGCCAGGTGCCGATCGGTGTGGTCGGCCACGCCGGGGACGGCAACATGCACCCCAACATCGTGGTCGACCGGGCGGATCCGGCGAGCCTGGAACGCGGTCGGCGGGCCTTCGACGAGATCATGCGGCTGGGGCTGGAACTGGGCGGTACGTGCACCGGTGAGCACGGCGTCGGCCTGCTCAAGCGGGACTGGCTGGCCCGGGAGATCGGCCCGGTGGGCGTACGCGTGCATCAGGCGATCAAGGCGGCGCTGGACCCGACGGGCCTGCTCAACCCCGGGAAGGTGCTCTGACCTAGCCGACCATCTCGGCGGGGGTGTTCTGGGTGAGCAGCAGCAGGATCTCCTCGGCCACGGGTGGGCGTTCCTCCCCCGGGCAGTCCTGCGAGGTGATCAGGCCGACCGAGGTCAGCAGGCTGGAGGTGAGGGCGCCGACGCAGCTGACCCGGTATCCCCGGGCCTCGTCGGTCTCCTGTGCCAGCTCCGGTTCGGCCAGGAGTTGTTGCAACCGTTCCCGCTGTTCCTCGCTCAGCGCCCCGGTCGAGGTGACCCCGTCACCGGCGCAGTCGATGCACTCCCACCGGCCGTCCGGCTCCACGTTCAGGGTGCGCAGCGGGCCGTCGGGACCGTGGTTCTGGAGCAGGCTGACCCGCCCCTTGCCGGTGGTGGTGGCTCCCGTGCCGCCGGGCTGGTCGGCGGCCGGCGCGCTCGCCTCCACGGGTGGTTCGGAGCGGTCACCGAAGGACGCACAGCCGCCGAGGACGATCGCCAGCAGGGCGACGCCGGGTAGGAAGGCCAGTCGTGATCGGGAAAGCGCCATCACTCGCGGAACTTACCCCACCGTAGGTAGGGAGCGTAACCCGTCGGACGGACATCCGTGACCGGTGGTTCCCGAGTGGATCCGTCAGCGGGCCAGGCCCGCCGCGCCGTCGTCGGCACCCCGATCCGCCGCGTAACCCCGCACGTCAGGGGCACCGAGTCGGGCGGCGTCGGCGGTCGCGTCGTCCGGCATCAGCTGGGACTGCCGCTCGGCCTCCACCCGGGCCCGGTAGTGGGCCACCTCGCGGTCCCGGGTCGCCGCGTCCCAGCCCAGCACCGCGCCCATCAGCTCGGCCGCGTGCTCGGCCGACTCCAGGCCCCGGTGTGCCGTCTCGAACGAGATCCGGGTACGCCGGGTCAGCACGTCCTCCAGGTGCAACGCCCCCTCGGCGCGGGCCGCGTACGTCACCTCGGCGGCGAGATACTCCGGCGCACCGGCCAACGGTGAGGCCAGCAACGGATCAGCGTCGATCATGGCGAGCAGGTCGATGGTGAGGCTGCCGTAGCGCTCCAGCAGGTGCTCCACCACGCCCACCGGCAACCCGTGGCGGCGGGCCAGGTCCGCCCGGTCCCGCCACATGGCCCCGTACCCGTCCGCGCCGAGCAGCGGCAGGTCAGCCGTACGCGACACCCGCCGGCTGCCGAGCCGGCGCACCGCCCGGTCCACCACGTCGGCGGCCATCACCCGGTACGTCGTGTACTTGCCACCGGCCACCAACAGGAGCCCGAGCATCGGCTCGATGACCGCGTGCTCCCGGGACAGCTTCGAGGTGGAGTCCGCCTCGCCGGCCAGCAGCGGGCGCAGCCCGGCGTAGACACCTTCGATGTCGGCGGTGGTCAGCGGACGGTCCAGCACCGTGTTGACCTGCCGGAGCAGGTAGTCGATGTCGCTGGCGGAGGCCGCCGGGTGCGAACGGTCCAGCCGCCAGTCGGTGTCGGTGGTGCCGATGATCCAGTGCCCGCCCCAGGGGATGACGAACAGGACACTGGTGGCCGTACGCAGGATCAGCCCGGTCTCACCGGTGATCGCCGAGCGGGGCACCACCAGGTGCACGCCCTTGGACGCCCGGACCCGGATACCCGGGCGCAGCCCGACGTCGTTGAGCATCCGGGACATGTCGTCGGTCCAGACGCCGGTGGCGGCGATGACCGTACGCGCGCCCACCTCGAACTCGGCATCGGCTGAGCCGACGGGTGCCTCCAGGTCACGGACCCGGACCCCGGTGACCTCCCGTGCCTGGCGGATCAGCCCGACCGCCCGGGTACTGCTGACCACCGTCACGCCCAGGCTGGCCGCCGTGCGGGCCAGGGTGACCACCAGGCGGGCGTCGTCGACCTGCCCGTCGTGGTAGCGGATCGCGCCGGACACCGCGTCAGAGCGCAGGCTCGGGAAGACCCGACGGGCCCCCTCCCGGCTCAGGTGTCGGTGCAGCGGCATGCCCCGGCCGCCGCCGAAGACTCCGGCGAACGCGTCGTACGCGGCCACCCCGGCGCCGTAGTAGGCCCGACGCAGCAGGCGGGCCGGCAGGTCACGCAGGCTCTGACCGGCGGGGAGCGGCACCAGGAACGGCACCGGCCGCACCAGGTGCGGTGCCAGCCGGGTGGCCAGCAGCCCGCGCTCGGTCAACGCCTCGTGCACCAGGCCGAACTCCAACTGCTCCAGGTAACGCAGACCACCGTGGATCAGTTTGCTGGACCGGCTGGAGGTGCCGGCGGCGAAGTCACGCGCCTCCACCAGGGCCACCTTGAGGCCCCGGGACGCGGCGTCGACGGCCGCTCCGGCGCCGGTCACCCCGCCTCCGATCACCAGCACGTCGAACCGCTCGGCGCGCAACCGACGCAGGTCGGCGGCGCGGCGGGCGGGCGAGAGCTGTCCGGCAACGGACCGCGGTACGAACGGATCACGCACCCGTCCACGGTAACCGTCCCGACCCACCGTCGACACGTGGCGGCACGGGGGCCGGATCAGTCGCCCCGGCCGCCAGGGTTGGGGTCGTACTGTGTGCGGATGCGGGCGGAACACACCACACCCGGCTCGACCGGTAGCCCCTGGGCGATCGTGGCGGCGGTTCTCGCCGGTTGTTGGACGGTCGCGGTCACGATCGTGACGCAGACCGGCGGTTGGGCCGTCGACCAGGTGGTGCTGATCGGCGGTCTGGACCGGCTGGTGCCGCTCTGGCCGGTGGTCGGCCTGTTCACCGTGCTGTTGATCGCCGCTGCGGCGCTGCCGTTGGCCCTCGTGCCACGCTCGGCGGCGGTCCGCGTCACCGGCCGACTCTGGCTCGCCGGGGCGCTCGTACTCGGTGTGCTCGGGCTGCTGCGGGCGATCCCTCCGGTGCACCACGAGGCGTACCTCGCCGCGCTGGCCACCATGGCCGGGCTGCTGACGGTGGTGGCGACCCGACTGCCGGCCCGGGTTCTCGGCCCCGGTCGGCTCGCCGAGGCCGGAGCGGCCGCGTACCGCCCCGGCGAGCCCTCGGACGGTCCGGAGGCGGTCGCCGCCGAGCCCACGGAGCCGAGCGCGGGGGCGACCGGGCGGCTCGGGCATCCGGCGCGATCGGACGCGCGCCCGTCAGTGGCGGTACTGCTGGCGGTCACCGCCGGGCTCGCCCTGCTGCTGCCCTGGGTGTGGATCGGCGCGCTGGGCGGGCTGCTGGAGACCGTTCTCGCCGGGCTGGGCGCGGCGACGGTCGGCGCGCTGGCCGGGGCGCTGCTCGACGCCCGGTTCTGGGCTCGGTTCGAGGCCGGCGAGCCGCCTCGGCCCGCCCGCCTGGTGCTGCTGGGCGGGTCCGTCGCCGCAGTGGTGCTGCTCCTGGTGGCCGCCGGCGTCGGCCACTCCGGTGCGCAGCTGCCGCTGCTGGTGACGCTACCGCCGGTCGGTTTCACGCTGGCCGCGCTGCGCGCCGTGGCCCGCCGTCCGGGCGGGGCGCGGGGCTCGGCTCCGACCGCCTGGCTGGTCGGGCTCGGCGTGTTCGGCCCGTTGGCGTTCACCGACCCGGAGGAGGTCAGCCTGCTGCTGGTCGGCACCCGCGACGTGCCGTTCTGGGTGGCGGTCGCGACCGGTGCCGGGCTCGTCGTCGCCGTGGTGCTGGCGATCGGGTACGGGCTGCTGCTGGCGCGGCGCTCGGCCCGCGTACCCCATCGGACGCTGGCCGCCGCGAGCGCGCTGACGCTGCTGGTCACGGTCGGCCTGGTCGGCGCGACGGTCGGCCAACCCGGGCTGCACGGCGAGCGGCTCCTGGTGCTGCTGCGGGAGCAGGCGGACCTGAGCGACATCGGTGGCGGCTCAGGTCGAGCGGGTCGGGACGCCCGCGCCGAGGAGGTCTACCGGCGGTTGGTCGACACCGCCTACCGGAGCCAGGCCGAGCTACGGCGGGACCTGCGGCGGGCCCGGCTGCCACACACCCCCTACTACCTGGTCAACGCGATCGAGGTGGCGGGCGGTCCGGCGGTACGGGCCTGGCTGTCCAGCCGACCCGAGGTGGCCCGGGTGCTGGTCAGCCAACGGCTGCGTCCGTTGCCGATGCCCGCGACCAGCGCCACCGGCAGCGCCGCCGCCCCGTCCGGCCCACCATGGAACATCACCATGCTCGGCGCGGATCGGGTCTGGGCCGAACTCGGCGTCACCGGTGCCGGGGTGACCGTGGGCAGTTCCGACTCCGGCGTGGACGGGCGGCATCCGACCCTGGCCGAGGGTTTCCGCGGCGGCGACGACTCGTGGTTCGACCCGTGGAACGGCACCCGGTCACCTACCGACCGCAGCGGGCACGGCACCCACACGATGGCCAGTGCGGTCGGCCGGGACGGCATCGGCGTGGCCCCGGGGGCGCGGTGGGTGGGCTGCGTCAACCTCGACCGCAACCTGGGCAATCCGGCCGCCTACCTCGACTGCCTCCAGTTCATGCTGGCGCCCTTCCCACCCGGTGGTGACCCGTTCCGGCAGGGTCGACCGGCGCGAGCACCGGAGATCCTGACCAACTCGTGGGGCTGCCCGCCGATCGAGGGCTGCGACCCGCAGGCGCTGCGACCGGCCACCGCCGCGCTGGAGGCGGCCGGGATCCTGGTCGTCGCGGCGGCCGGCAACACCGGCCCGTTCTGCGGCTCCGTGCAGGATCCTCCCGCGCCGTACCCGGACGTGCTGACCGTCGGTGCGGTGGACGACCGGCGACGGGTCACCGCCTTCTCCTCCCGGGGCCCGACGGTCACCGCAGCGGCGAAGCCGGACCTGATGGCACCGGGCAAGGATGTCCTCTCGGCGATGCCCGGTGGCGGGTACGCCGTACTCGACGGCACCTCGATGGCCACCCCTCAGGTGGCCGGCGTGGTGGCGCTGATGTGGTCGGCCAATCCGGAACTCGTCGGCGACCTGGACCGGACCCGGCGGATCCTGGCCGAGACGGCCGACCCGGTCGAGACCGGCGACTCGCCCCGGGAGCAGACCGACGACTGTGGTGGCGGGGCGAACCTCGTCGGTGCCGGCCTGGTCAACGCGTACGCGGCGGTCTCCGCCGCCCGTGGATGATCGCGGAGGAACGCTCCCACCCGACGTGAGCGGATCTCGCTCCGGGGTTATCCAACCTCGCCTGAACTGCTATCTTGCGGCTTCATGCATGGTCATTCGCCCGGCGCGGCGGCTCCCCTCCCGCCGCCGTCGACAGCCCGGTGGCGGGGCATGGCCCTTCTGGTCCTGCTGGGTGTCCCGGCCCTCGTCGTGGCCCTGTGCTGCGGGGTGATACACGTGGTCACCAGGTCGGCCACCGACGACCCGTTCGGCCACCGAGGCGGCGTCTCCGGACCACCCTGACCAGGTGGAGGACGTCGGCGGCCGGGGCGCCGACTGCCCAGACAACGCCGAAGGGGGCGGACCGCTGACGCGGCCCGCCCCCTTCGGCGTTGGAGCTGGACTCAGAAGTCCATGTCCCCGCCACCCGGGCCAGCCGGGGCGGCCGGGGTCTTCTCCGGCTTGTCCGCCACGACGGCCTCGGTGGTGAGGAACAGCGCGGCGATCGACGAGGCGTTCTGCAGCGCCGAACGGGTCACCTTGGCCGGGTCGATGATGCCCGCGGCCAGCAGGTCGACGTACTCGCCGGTCGCGGCGTTGAGGCCGTGACCCGAGTCGAGGTTGCGAACCCGCTCCACCACGACGCCGCCCTCAAGGCCGGCGTTCACCGCGATCTGCCGCAGCGGGGCGTCCAGCGCGATCTTCACGATCTGCGCACCGGTCGCCTCGTCGCCGGCCAGGTCGAGCTTGTCGAAGGCGGTCTTGCCGGCCTGGACCAGCGCGACGCCACCACCCGGGACGATGCCCTCCTCGACGGCGGCCTTGGCGTTGCGGACCGCGTCCTCGATGCGGTGCTTGCGCTCCTTGAGCTCGACCTCGGTGGCCGCGCCGACCTTGATCACCGCAACGCCGCCGGCCAGCTTGGCCAGCCGCTCCTGCAGCTTCTCCCGGTCGTAGTCGGAGTCGCTCTTGTCGATCTCGGCCCGGATCTGGTTCACCCGGCCCTGGATCTGCTCGGCGTCGCCGGCACCGTCGACGATGGTGGTCTCGTCCTTGGTCACCACGACCTTGCGGGCGCGGCCCAGCATGTCGAGGCCGACGGCGTCCAGCTTGAGGCCGACCTCCTCGCTGATGACCTGGCCACCGGTGAGGATGGCGATGTCGGTCAGCATGGCCTTGCGACGGTCACCGAAGCCCGGCGCCTTGACGGCCACCGACTTGAAGGTGCCACGGACCTTGTTGACCACCAGGGTGGCCAGGGCCTCGCCCTCCAGGTCCTCGGCGATGATCAGCAGCGGCTTGCCCGACTGCATGACCTTCTCCAGGATCGGGAGCAGGTCCTTGACCGACGAGATCTTGCTGTTCGCGATCAGGATGTACGGGTCGTCGAAGACGGCCTCCATACGCTCCGGGTCGGTCATGAAGTAGGCCGAGATGTAGCCCTTGTCGAAGCGCATACCCTCGGTGAGCTCCAGCTCCAGCCCGAAGGTGTTGCTCTCCTCGACGGTGATGACGCCTTCCTTGCCGACCTTGTCCATCGCCTCGGCGATGATCTCGCCGACGCTGGTGTCACCGGCGGAGATGGAGGCGGTGGAGGCGATCTGCTCCTTGGTCTCAACGTCCTTGGCGAGCTTCAGCAGCTCCTCCGAGACGTTGGCGACGGCGGCCTCGATGCCCCGCTTCAGGGCCATCGGGTTGGCACCGGCGGCCACGTTGCGCAGACCCTCGCGAACGAGTGCCTGGGCCAGGACGGTCGCCGTCGTCGTGCCGTCACCGGCGACGTCGTCGGTCTTCTTGGCGACCTCCTTGACCAGCTCAGCGCCGATCTTCTCGTAGGGGTCCTCGAGCTCGATCTCCTTGGCGATGCTCACACCATCGTTGGTGATGGTGGGGGCGCCCCACTTCTTCTCGAGCACCACGTTGCGGCCCTTGGGGCCGAGGGTCACCTTTACGGCGTCGGCGAGCTGGTTCATGCCCCGCTCGAGGCCGCGGCGCGCCTCTTCGTCGAACGCGATCATCTTGGCCATACGGCGTTGTCCTCCTGGACACTCACGGGCCACCCGAGTGTGTGCCCCGGATGGGCCGTCTGGTGTACGCACCTTGGGACGTCACCACCTGGCGACGGTGACGTCTCCTCGGCCGGGCCGGATAGCCCGCGACGACCGGCCACGTGCCTCACCCGTGGTTATGCCACGAGTGCGACCGAGGCCCCACCGTCCCGACCAACTGGCACTCACGCCATGCGAGTGCCAATGACTTGTTTAGCACTCTGCCCTGCCGAGTGCAAGCACGATGGCCCGGGTCAGCGGAGTTCGGCCACCAGTCGCGCGCTGTTCACCGGGCCCTCGTGAGCCCGCTGCTCGGCGTACGTGACGACGAACCCGACCAGTTGCGCGAAGTAGGCCGGCAGCATCAGCACCGCGATCACCAGCACCATCGAGATGGCGCCCAACGCCGTACCCAGCGAGGTCAGGGGCTGCGCCCCGAACAGCGGAACCGAGGCCCGATCCAGCAGGGTGGTCAGCAGCAGGAACACCAGTGTCGCCCCCACCACCAACGCCACCCGGCTGGACAGCAGAGCCGCCCGGTTCCGGAACATCTGGAACGAACGACCGATCGGATCAGCCCGCTCGAAGAGGAACACCGGCCCGGTCATGCTGAGCATGAACCCGGCGACGAGGCCCGGAAGGAAGCAGCAGAACATGCCGATGGTGACGATGAAGCCGACCAGGAGCGTCCAACCCCACAGCGCGGGTGCCCGGCGTACTCCGTAGTTCAGTGCCGCCGAGACGTCGGCCGGCGCACCGCTTGCCTGCCGGGTGATCACCCAGGTGCCAGCAGCCCAGCCCGCGGCCTGCACCAGGCCGAGCAGGGCGGTGCCACCCGCCAGCACGGCGAACAACGAGCCCAGGTCGGCCCAGTAGGCGGCCGGCAGGACCTCGCCGGCGGCTATCTCGTCCTCCCACTGCCCGGTCCGGTCGAACACCAGCAGCAGACCCGATATCAGCGCCCCCGGCACCACCTGGGTCAGCAGCAGGATCGGCAGCAACAGGCGCCAGCCCCGGCGGACCGCTCCCATCAGGCGCGTGAGCCAGCCCTCCAGCCCGGCACCGGGCGGGTTGACCAAAGCGTCGGCCGGGCCGAGTCCATAGCTGCCGGATGCCGGATGGCCCGGGTAACCAGGCTGGCCGGGATACGGCATCCCGGGCGGTGGTACGGGATAACCCGGAGCACCGTACGGCGGCGCAGCGGCATGGGGCGGCGCAGCGGGATAAACCGGGGCACCGTACGGCGGCGCAGCGGGGTGAGGCGGCTGCCCAACCCAACCGCCGGGTGGCCCCCACCCGCCCGGGGGGTGGGCGGACGGACCCGTCGGGGGCGGCTGGTCGGACATGGACCCTCCTCAGCATCGGCTGGAACGGCCCATGATCTTCCCTTGTGGGGCACCGGCATCGCAGCCCCCTCCGGCCACGGTCACGCCACCCGACGACGATCAGTCAGTGGGGTGGGTGTTTCGCGTTCAGCCGATGACGCGTACCCGCTCGGCCTGCGGGCCCTTCTGCCCCTGGGCGATTTCGAACTCCACCCGCTGACCGTCGTCCAGCGCCTTGTAGCCGTCCATCTCGATCGCGGAGAAGTGGACGAAGACGTCCTGCCCGCCGTCGACGGCGATGAAGCCGTAGCCCTTCTCGGCGTTGAACCACTTCACGGTGCCTTGTGCCACGGTGTTTTCCTCACTCTGCACGGCGTTCCACTACCACCGGTCGCCGGCGCCCCGGCACCCCGGAAATCACTGGTTTCGACAATCGGCGACGACCGCCGAAACGGGTGACCGAAATCGCACGCTACACGAGCAGTGACGACCGCGCACGACCACAAATCGGGCGTATTACAGTCAGCCACATCGTCCGACGTCATTGTGATATCCATGCGGGATGACCAGCGCCGCCGACCGGACGGGCGCACGCCGTGCCGTCGTCCGCCGGGTGGAGCCCGCCGACGCGGCCCGCATGCGTGCCCTGCGCCTGGAGATGCTCGCCGACGCACCGCTGGCGTTCCTGGAGACGATCGCCGAGGCCGCGGCCCGGCCGCACGCCGAGTACGCCGCCCGGATCGCCCAGGTCTCCGCCGGTGGGCACACCGCGCAGTTCGTGGCGGATCCGGGCGGCCGACTCGTCGGGCACGTCGGCGGGGTCGCCCACCCGACCGAGCGACGGGTGACGGTGCTCTACGCCGTCTACATCACCCCGACCTGGCGACGCACCGGACTGCTCGCGGATCTGGTCGACGGGGTGGCGGAGTGGTCCCGGGCCTGCGGGCGCGACGAGCTGATGCTCGAAGTGGTGGTCGGCAACGACCGTGCCTATCGCGCCTATCAGCGGTTGGGCTTCGTCGACACCGGCGTCCGCCTGCCCCACCCGGGCATCCCCACCCTGCGCGAACTCCATATGCGCCGGGCCGCTTAGGCCTGCGTCGAAGTCCTCGGCTCGACCGAGGACTTCGACACAGGCCCGGGCCGGAGGCTCCGGGGCAGTCCGCCCGGAGCCCGCCACGGCTCAGGCGTGCCGGCGGCTCTGCACGATCCGGAACCGGTTGGCCACGTACGCCCCGTCGGTCAGCGCCGAGTTCGCCGCCGCGTTCGCCCCGCTGCCGTGGAAGTCGGAGAAGGCCGCCGACTGGTTCACGAAGACGCCTCCGGTGAGGTTCGCCGACAGGTGCACCCCGACCTCGATCGCGGCGGCCTCGACCGCGTCCAGCACCGCCCCGTCGGTGGAGTAGACCGCTGCGGTGAGGGCACCCTTCTCGCCCACGGTCGAGCGCAGGATCTCCACGCTGTGTGCGGTGGAGTCGGTGGCGATGACGAAGGAGATCGGCCCGAACCATTCCCGCGAGTAGGTCGCGGTGTCGTCGGCCTCCAGCTTCACGATGGTCGGCGTACGCACGACCGCGTCCGGGAACGACGGGTGCTCGACGGTACGCGACTCCAGCACCGGCACGCCGACCTTGGTCACCTCGTCCAGCCGCTCCAACACCCCGTCGTTGACGATCGCGCCGGTCAGCTCCACGCCCCGAGCCGGGTCGCCGGTGAGCTTGCCCACCGCGGCGGCGATGCCGGCGGCCACCTCGTCGAAGCTCTTGTGCCCCTGGTCGGTCTCGATGCCGCCCCGGGGGATGAGGATGTTCTGCGAGGTGGTGCACATCTGGCCGCTGTAGAGCGTCAGCGTGAAGCCCAGGTTGCGGCACATCCCGACGAAGTCGTCGGTCGAGTCGATCACCACCGTGTTGAGCCCGGCCTTCTCCGTGTACACGGCCGCCTGCCGGGCGTTGGCCTCCAGCCAGTCGCCGTACTCGGTGGAGCCGGTGAAGTCGACGATCTTCACAGCGGGGTGCAGGGCGAGGGTCGAGGCGAGCTTCTCGCCGGGTGCCTCGGGGGCCAACTGGACCAGGTTCGGGTCGAAGCCAGCCTCGGCGAGCACCGCGCGGGCGTACCGGACGGTGATGGCCAGCGGCAGCACGGCGCGCGGGTGCGGCTTGACCACGACGGGGTTGCCGGTGACCAGCGAGGCGAACAGACCCGGGTACGAGTTCCAGGTCGGGAAGGTGTTGCAGCCGACGACCAGGGCCACCCCCCGGGGCACCACGTGGAAGGTCTTGGTCATCCGCAGCGGGTCGCCCTTGCCAGCGGCCTTCTCCCAGCCGGCGGTGCCCGGGTGCCGGGTCATCTCCGCGTACGCGTAGGCGAGCGCCTCCAGCGCGCGGTCCAGCGCGTGCGCGCCACCGGCCTGGAAGGCCATCACGAACGCCTGACCGCTGGTGAACTGCACCGCGTTGGCCAGCTCGAAGATGTTCCGGTGCAGCCGGTCGAGGATCTCCAGGCAGACGCCCACCCGGGCCTGCGGGCCGGCGTCACGCCAGGCGGGCAGCGCCGCGGATGCGGCGGCGATCAGCCGGTCGGCGTCGGTGTGCGGGTAGCGGACGCCCAGCGCCACGCCGAACGGGCTGCTCTCGCTGGCCACCCGGTCGCCGTCGCCGGGCTGGTCGAGCGGGAAGTCCGCGCCCAGGTACGCCTCGAAGGCGGCCTTGCCGTCGGCGGCGGCGGTCTCGCCGTACACCCGTGGACTGGGTGACTCCGGGTAGGCGGACCAGTATCCCCGCTCCGCGATCGCGGTCAGCGCGCGGTTGAGGGTCTCGGCGTGCCTGTCGTAGAGGGGGTGCGGGGTCTCCGTCATGCCCGCCATCATGCAACACCAAGCCCTCAGATCAGTAGGGGCGTGTCACAACTTCAGATGGCGAGCTGCCAGTCGGTCCAGGCGTCGACCGGGCAGAAGCCGAGCTGCTCGTTGATGCTGATCATGTGCTCGTTGGCCGCCGCGTTCCAGGTGTCGATCGCGCGTAGCTCCGGCTCGTGGGCCAACGCGTGCCTGAGGTTCTCGACCTTGACGAGCAGACCGAGGCGGTGGCCCCGGTGCGCCGGGTCGACGATGGTGATCTCCTGCCAGGCGTGCCACGGCGTGGACGGCCCCCGGTCGATGACCGTCCAGGCGACCATTCGACCGGTCGCCTCGTGCACCGCGCCGACGTGGTAGCGCCGTCGTCCCCGCAGCCGCTGGACCCGCTCCGACTCCCGGATCCGCACGGCATCCACCTGCTCCGCCTCGATGACGAGGTCACCCATCGGCGCGTCGATGAGCAGCCGGCCCTCCAGTCGGGCGATGTCGGCCACGTACTCCTCGGCGACCGCCCCCTGCCACGCCACCGTCCGGTAGCCGGCGGCCCGCTCGCGGGCGGCGTCGAGCAGCGCGGTCAGGCTCGCCTGGTCGAGCCGCGAGGGCTCCAGCCGCCGCCGCACCTCGGCCAGCGCGGCCTGTGCTCCGGCGTCCGCCGCGAAGGCCGCCCCGGGCGCCGGGCGCCCCGGCCCGCCGGGCAGCGGGCCCGGGGTCTCGCCGAACAGCCGTTTCCGGCCCTGTTCGACGGCCACCTTCCGGGCGTACGCCAGCAGCGCCCGGCCCACGCCGCGCCGACGCTGCGCCGGGTCGACGGTCAGCTCGACGGTGGCCATCGCGGTGTTGTCCAGCTGCGGTAGCCGCATCCGCAGGTGCCCGGCGGCCACACCGTCACGCCGGGCCAACGCCTGGTGGATCACGCTGCCGTACGGCGGGTGGGCGACCAGCAGCTCGAACTCGTCGCGGTCCCCCACCGGCAGGTCGGGCAGGTCCACCGCCTGCGCTGCGGCGACGACCCGGTACGCGTCGTCGAGCGCTGCCTCGTCGGTGGAGTCGTACGGCGTGACAGTGATGGCCATGGGCGCGAGCCTGCCGGGCGGCCGACGCTCACCGCCACCGGTTTTCCGCCGGTCACCGGCTGATCGACACGTGCCCGGCATCTGATGGCAGATCATCGCCGAGAACCGTTGCCGGACAAGGGTGGGTAATCGGGCAGGTCGGCGGCGACGTACGCCGCGCCGATCGGGCATGCCTACTCGATCGTCTGCTCGTCGGCGGGGCCGAAGGGGGTGACGGTGACAGTCATCGCGGCAGCATGCGCCACAGACAGGCGAGCGGGCCAGCGAGTTCTCGCTGGCCCGCTCGGACGTTGGTCGGGAGGGTCGATCGCACAACGCCTCCGGCGCTGGGTCGTAAAGACTGAAAGTCTACGGCGAAACGCCCTCCCGCACGGAGCATCTTGCGCCGTCCGTTTGCGGCCGTCAAGTCCCCGGGGGCGTGTTTTGCTCACTCCCTGCGAAATGCCGCTTACAGCCCACGGGTCGGGTCAGCCCAGCAGGCCCGCGTCCCGGGCGGCCCGCAACGAGGGCTTGATCCGGTGGGTGGGGCCCACCTGACCGGCGACCGCGTCGAGCGTCTTCAGCCCTTCGCCGGTGTTGAACACCACCGTCTCGGCGGCCGGGTCCAGCCGGCCCGACTCGACCAGCTTGCGCAGCACCGCCACGGTCACGCCACCGGCCGTCTCCGCGAAGACCCCGGTGGTACGCGCCAGCAGCCGCACCGCCGCCCGGATCTCGTCGTCGTCGGCGTGGTCCATCCAGCCATCGGTACGCCGCACCGCCTCCAGGGCGTACAGTCCCGCCGCCGGGTCACCGATGTTCAGCGACTTGGCGATGCCGGTGGGCTTGACCGGGGTGATGGCGTCGGTGCCGGCGTGCAATGCGGTGGCGATCGGGTTGCACCCGGTCGACTGCGCGCCGAAGACCTTCCAGCCGTCGGCCGGCGCCTCGACCAGGCCGATCTCGACCAGCTCACTGAACGCCTTGTCGATCTTGGTGAGCAGTTCGCCGGAGGCCATCGGGATGACCACCTGGGCCGGGATCCGCCAACCGAGCTGCTCGGCCACCTCGTAGCCGAGCGTCTTGGATCCCTCCGCGTAGTACGGCCGCACGTTGACGTTGACGAACGCGGTGTCCTCGAACTCGTCGGTCTCGACCAACTCGCCGCAGAGCCGGTTCACGTCGTCGTAGGACCCGTCGATGGCGACCAGATCACCGCCGTAGACGGCGGTGGTGACGACCTTGCCCTGCTCCAGGTCACTGGGGATGAAGACCACCGACGGCGTACCCACCCGGGCGGCGTGCGCGGCGACGGAGTTGGCGAGGTTGCCGGTGGAGGCGCAGGCGAACCGGGAGAAGCCGAGCGCCCGGGCGGCGGTCAGCGCCACCGACACCACCCGGTCCTTGAACGAGTGGGTGGGGTTGGCGCTGTCGTCCTTGACCCACAGCGGCGCGGTGATGCCCAACTCGGCGGCGAGCCGGTCGGCGGCCACCAGCGGCGTGAACCCCGGGTCCAGGGTGACCCTGGTGGCCGGGTCCTGGCCGACGGGCAGCAGAGCGGCGTAGCGCCAGAGGTTGCGCGGGCCGGCCTCGATCTGCTCGCGGGTCACGGTGGCGAGTGCCGCCGGGTCGTAGTCGACCTCCAGCGGGCCGAAGCACTCGTAACAGGCGTGCTGGGCAGCCAGCGGGTATCGAGCCGAACAGGCCCGGCAGACCAGGGCACGGGCGGGGCTGGCGGAGGTGTCGATGCCGGACGGGGCGAGCGTCGACGTCATGTCGAAGTCCTCTCATCTTTCCCCGCATCGCACCCTGCGGCGGGGACGGAATTGGCACCTGCCCCGCAGGACGCTCAGCGTCGAGCGCGCGAGGTGGTTGCCGGGGCGTCGTCGGGCCGTATCCCTCAGCCCCTCTGGATGAGGTATGCAGTTGTGCCGCCGAGTCTAGGCACTCCGACTGGGGCCGTCGCAGGTCAATCCCAGCTTGTGAGCGGTCGAACCCGCCTGGGCGGTGCCGGTCGCACCCACCGGCACCGCCGCCGAGCGTCGCCGGTCAGGCCGGCACGGAACGTCGTTCGTCCTCACCGACGGCGACCGTCGACGCACCTCGTCGCCACAGGTTGTCCACCGCCCAGGTACCCGGACCGAGCACCGCGACCAGGAAGAACGACCAGCAGAAGAGCACCGACAACTCGCCGTGGTTACGCATCGGCAGCAGCGCCTCGGGCTGATGGACCACGAAGTACGCGTAGGCCATCGAACCCGACGCCAGCAGAGCCGCGGGCCGGGTGAACAGCCCCAGGAGCACCAGGCCGCCGCAGAGCAGTTGGATCAGCGCGGCGTACCAGCCGGGCCACTCGCCGAGTGGCACCGCCTCGCCGGTGCCACGGTTGCCGCCGAAGAGACCGAACACAGACGACATGCCGTGAATCAGGAAGAGTAACCCGATCACAATGCGGAACAGGGACAATGCCGGCCCGCCGAACCGGTCAACTCGCATTGGTACCTCCTACTAGTGGGGTGGTGGTACCAGAATGCGAGATCTATAGATAGTTGTCGATGCAATCTCTCTACGTGGGAACGCTCCCACATCAAGCTTAGCCGTCGGAACTTCCGCGAGACAGCCCTCCGTTTCGCCAGCCGTAAAGTGAACAGCGGCCGACCAGGCATAAGTCAGCTGGTGACGTCCTTGCGGGTGAAGCGCCAGAAGGCCAGACCCCAGAAAACGGTCGCGTAGCAGACCGCCGAGACGGTGCCCCGGACGATGTCGTCGGTCTGCACCGGCGTGGAGAGCAAGCCCAACCACGCGGTGCTGTAGTGGGTCGGCAGGAACGACCGGATCACGCCGAGCGCGGTGATCTGGTCCAGGATGCTGGAGAGGATCCAGAGCAGCACAGCACCGCCCACCGCGCCGAGCGCCGCGTCGGTGGTCACCGAGAGCAGGAACGCCAGACCCGCGACCACCAGCAGGACGATGGCCAGGTAGCCGAGCACGGCAAGCAGCCGCAGCAGCCCCTCGCCCGGCTCCAACTGCGCGGCGACCGTGCTGCGCAGCGGCGACCAGCCGTAGCGCAGCGTGCCGATGGTGAGGGCCGTACCGGCGAGCAGCACCAACGCCAGCGCCGAGTACGTGAGCGCGACCAGCAGTTTCACCGTGAGCAGTCGAGCCCGCGGCACCGGGATCGCCAGCAGGTAACGCAGACTCCCCCAACTCGCCTCACTCGCCACCGTGTCGCCGCAGAACAGCGCCACCACCACGACCAGCAGAAAAGAGGCCGACACGAAGATGGTGAAGAGAGCGAAATTGAGCCCACCCGAGGTGGCGAGATCGATCAGGCTGCCGAACTCGCCTCTGCCGTTGTCGTCGTCGTTCGTGTCGAACTGGAACGCGATCAGAATGATCAACGGCAGCAGCACCATGAAGCCGAGCGCCAGCTGGGTGCGTCGGCGCGATGCCTGCCTGCGGAACTCCGCACCGAACGGCAGCGTCCGGGCGGGCCGGTAACCGGTCGCCGCACCCGAGGCGGCCACTCCGGTCTGCTCCGGCGTCGGGTCGACAGTCGAGCGCGTCATCACCGGTCCCCGCTTCCTCGGGAATTCTCACCCACGAGGGCGAGGAATGCGTCCTCCAGGCGACGCCGGGGCACCACCCGGTCCACCGCGATCCCGGCCCGGACCAACTCGGCAACCACCTCGCTGCGGGCGGTGCCGTTGGTGTCGACCACCAACTGTCCGTCGGCGTCGTCCAGGACGCGTACGCCACCGAGACCGTCGAGCACGTCCCGGGCGGCGACCGCGTCGCTCACCTCGACCAGCACGCTGGGCGAGTCACCGACGATCTCCTCGACCGGTCCGGAAGCCACGATCCGGCCCTTGTTCACCACCACGGCGTGGGTGCATGTCTGCTCCACCTCGGCGAGCAGGTGGCTGGAGACCAGCACCGCCCGACCGTCGGTGGCGTACCGCTGGAGCACCCGACGCATCTCGGCGATCTGCGGCGGGTCCAGCCCGTCGGTCGGTTCGTCGAGCACCAGCAGTTCCGGCAGGCCGAGCATGGCCTGGGCGATGGCCAGCCGCTGCCGCATGCCGTGGCTGTACTTGCGCACCCGCCGGTGCACCGACGAACCCAGCCCGGCGATCTCCAGGGCCTGCTCGAAGTGGGCGTCGGCCTCCGGTCGGCCGGTCGCCCGCCAGTACGCCTTGAGGTTCTCCAGACCGGACAGGTGCGGCAGGAATCCCGGCCCCTCCACCAGCGCGCCGATCCGCGACAGCACGGGTGAGCCGGGTACCAGCCGGTGCCCGAAGACGTAGATCTCCCCTGCGGTCGGCTGGGTCAGCCCCATCAGCACCCGCAGCGTGGTGGTCTTACCGGCGCCGTTGGGCCCGAGCAGCCCGACCACCTGACCGGGATGCACCTCGAAGTCCACCTCGGAGACCGCGACGAAACCGTCGGCGTACTCCTTGCGCAGTCGGCGTACCGCCAGCGGCGTGTTCGCGTACTCCGGATGCACCGAGGTGTCCTGGCGACGGTGCCGCCGGCGCAGCACGGCGACGAGCACCACGAGCCCGATCACGATCGCGGCGAGCAGCCCCACCAGGATCCAGCGCCAGAGGACCGCCTCGGTGGGGATCGGGTCGGCGTCGACCGTCGGCAGGCTGACCGGGTCGTCACCGACCGCGACCGTGTGGACGACCGGCTCGCTCGGGGTCGTGTACGCCTGGTCCGAGGTGGCCACCACCAGGCGGAGCCGGTGCCCGGCCTCCACCCGGTGGACGATCGCGGGCAGGGTCACGGTGACCGGCGCCGCGGCGTCGATGCTGTCCGGCAGGCCGCTGAGCCGGATCGGCGCGATCAGTCCGCTGGGCAGGGTGGCCGCCCCTTCCGGGTCGACCACGTAGAGCTTGGCGAAGAGGACCGCCTCGCCGCTGCTGGAGGCGACGCGCAGGGACACGGTCGGCGCGCCGACGATGTCGACCGCCTCGGCCAGCGGCTCGGACTCGAACCGGCCGTGTTGCCCCGGTATGTCACCGGCCACCCCGCCGAGCAGCGACCCCAACGAGCCGGCGAACGGCACCGAGGAGATCGCGGCGGGGTTGCCGCCGGGCGGGTTGGCCACCGGCTGGGCCGGGCCGGTCACGGTCACCTCGGTGCGCGAGTCGCCGCCGATACCGGGGTAGTCGTCGGTGCGGTAGCCGGTGGCGACCAGGCCCCGGTCCATCGCGTCGAAGCCGGCGATGCGGGAGAAGGTGAAGGTCTGGCCCGGCGCCACCCCGGTCCCCGCGACCCAGTGGTCGAGCCACTGCGCGGTGAGGAACCTGACCCGGTCGGAGTCGGTCTGCGGCCCGGAGCCGCCGTCGTGCCCGCCGGTGAACCAGGCCACCCGCACCTGCGTGCCGTTCGCGGCGATGCCCCGGGCATTGGCGTCGGCCTCACCGAGCGGGAAGAGGGTGTCGGCCGCGCCCTGGATCAGCAGGGTGGGCGCCTCGATCCGATTCAGCACACCGGCCGGGCTGGACCGACGCAGCAGGTCCACGGCGGCCTGGTCGGCCCGCCCGGTGGTGGCGATGCGCAGATATGCGGCGCAGACGTCGGCGGCGAACCGGCCGCAGGCGGGATCGGGCAGCCCGCCGCCGGTCGGTGCGCCGGGTGCGGTGCCGGGGCCCTGACCGGGCGCGGGGCTGGGTGGCCCGGCACCCGGCGCGCCCTCCGGAGTCTCGGCGCTGGTGCCGGTCATTCCGGCCGGGCCGGAGCCGAGGTTTCCGCCGGCCCCGAAGAAGATCCCGGCCCAGCCGGACTTGAACACGCCGTCGACCGGCTCGCCACCGGTGCTCTCCGGCAGGAAGGCACGGGACAGGTCATTCCAGGTGATCATGGGAACGATGGCGTCCACCCGCTGGTCCTGCGCGGCGAGCAGCAGCGCCAGGGCGCCGCCGTAGGAGCCGCCGACCACGCCCACCCGGGGGTCACCCGCGGCGTCGGTACGGACCTCCGGACGCTCGGCGAGCCAGTCCAGCAACCGCTGGGCGTCGCGAACCTCGTGGTCGGGGCTGTCCAGGTGGATCTGGCCACCGCTGCGGCCGAAGCCGCGAGCGGTCCAGGTCAGGACGACGTAGCCCCGGTCGGCCAGATCCTCGGCGTCGGCTCGGACGGATTCCTTGGTGCCGCCGAAGCCGTGGGCGAGCAGCACCGCCGGGACCGCACTACCAGCGGCGGCGTCACGCGGGAGATACAGCGTGGTGTCCAGGTCGACCGGCTCGTCGCCGTTGGGTCCGGAACGGACGGTGAGCATCGCGGACTCGGTGCGGAAGCCCGGTCGGTCCGGCCAGGCCGCCCACACCAGGGCGACCGCCAGCAGACCGGCGGCCACCGTGGCGGCGACGGCCCGGCGACCGGTGGGCAGGGCGCGTCGGATCCGCGCGGCCGAGAACGGCGATCTCATTGGGCACACGGTACGGCCCGCGACCTGAGTATTAGCTGAGATCCGCCGTACGTCCGTTCTGGTAGCCCGATCGTCATCCGGCGGCGGTCGTCCGCACAGCGTCCAGTCGGCGAACCTTCAGGGCGAACTCACATCATGGAAATTCCCGCCTTTCACCGATTCCATACTGAAGCGCGCCTATCCCCTGGACCAGCGCCACCGACGGTGCAGAAATCGATCGCCGTAAGTCACATCGCTCGAAGTGACGCAAAGCTGACGGTTGCAGACCGATCCCAGACCTGCGGGCTTCGATTAGTTTTCCGGTCCGGCGCACGGGACCGGCTCGTCGACGCCGTCGGACAACCCTGCGCCACGCCGGAGGAGACAAACCATGACCGTTCCCGCTTCGCGGGTGCGTCGCCGATCCCGAACACCGGGCCGGCTGTTGCCGCTGCTACTCGCCACGGCACTCCTGGTGCCCGTGGCGTTTCTCGTCATTCAGGCACACCAACTCGTCGACGCCGACCGCGACGTCCTCGCCCGGGAGCGACTCGGCGTCGAATACCTCCGCGCCCTCGGCCCGGTGACCGACGCGCTGGTCGACGCACAGAGCGCCGCCGTCACCGGCCGGTCGCTGCGCCGGGACACCCTCGACCAGGCGGTCGAGCGGGCCGCCGCGGTCGACGCGCGCATCGGCGGCGAGTTGAGCACCAGCGAGCGGTGGGCCGGACTCCGCGCGAAGCTGGAGGCCCTGCCCGAACGCCCGCTCGCCGACCCGGAGGCCGCCTTCACCGTGTACGGCGAGGCCACCGACCTGCTGCTGGCCCTGCACGGCAAGGTCCGGGAGACCTCCGGCCTGATCCGGGACTCCAGCGCCGACGCCTACTTCCTCCAGGACGGCGTCGGGGAGGAGATGCCGGAGGCGGTGGTCGCCGTCGCCCGGCTCACCGACCTGGCCGTGCTGATCAACCGTCGGCCCGCCGACGAGCGGGTCCAGTCGCTCAGCCAGCTGGCCGCGCTGCGGGCTGCCGCGCTGCAACCCGCCAACGACCTGGCCAACAACCTGCGGGCGGTGGTGGAGAACACCGAGAGCGCCGACCTGGGCGCGAACGTGCTCACCCCCTTCGACGCCTACCAGCGGGCCGTGGAGGCGCTGGCCCTGTACTCACAGCCGACCGGCCGAGCCGGCACGTTCGACACCACCCGACTGCTGGCCTCCCGTAACGAGGCACAACAGGCCGCGAAGCTGCTCCAACCGGTCCTCCTCGACGAGATCGACCGGCTGTTGGTGGAGCGACTCGACGAGTTGGACCGGGATCGTCTGCTGATCCTCGGCGCGGGCGCGCTCGCCGCGCTGCTGCTGGTCGGCCTCATGGTGAGCAGTTGGCTGTCCCCACGGCGAGACACCCCGGCGAGGATGTCGGAGGACGTGACGCCGATGTCGCCGGCCGACCTCCGGCGGGATCCCGTCGGGGTACGCCCCGGCGAGCAGCCACCGGCGCTCCAGCCGGTGGGACAGCTCCAGGAGCCGGATCGGTGGAGGCCCTTCGATGCTGCTCGGTAGGCTCCGGATCCGGGGCAAGCTCACCCTGCTGGTGACCGTTCCCCTGCTCTGCATGCTGGGGCTGACCCTGCCCGTGGTCTGGGAACGAACCGGGGTGGCCCAACGAGCCGGCGACATCGACCAGACCGTCCAGCTCGCCAGCCGGGTCGGCACCCTGCTCCAACACATGCAGCGGGAACGCATGCTCGCCATCGGTTTCCTGCTCGGGCAGGTCGAGCGCAGCGCGCTGGTGCAGGAGATCGCCGAGGTCGACGACCGGATCGTCGACCTGCGGACCGAGTTCGACTCCGACCTCCCGGCCGAGGTCGACCGGGCACTCGACGGCGTCCAGCAACTGGCCGGGTTGCGCACCGCGGTCCTGGCCGGACAGGCGGAACCGCCGCAGATCGTCGGCGCGTACGGGCCGATCCACCTCGCCCTGATCGACTCGCTGCGGCTGCCCTACGACGTGGACACCCGAACCCCCGCCGGGCGGCAGACGCTGGCGCTGGACAGCATCCTGCGCAAGAGCGAGGGACTCAGCGGCGGCGGAGCACTGATCGTGCTGGTCGCCACCACGAACAACCCACAGTTCGCCACCGCCTTCGTGGCCAACATGGCCACCCTCCAGTCGGAGAGCAACAAGATGCTCGGCCTGCTCACCCCGGAGCAGCAGGCGCTGGTGAACATCGAGCAGACCGCCGTGGCCGCCCGGACCAGCCCGGAGTTCCTCCAGCAGAGCGCCCAGGACCCGGCGGCAGCGGTGGCGGACATCCCCGTCCAGGCCCTCTTCCCGACCGTCTCCTCACTGATCACACTGGGTCAGTTCGTCGAGAAGAAGCTGGTCGCCGACGTGACCGCCGAGGTACGCGCGCAGCGGCAGGCGGCGTTGTTCGGGGCGTACTGGGTGACCGCGCTGGTGGCGGCGATCCTGGTCGGCGTGGTGCTGCTCGCCCTGGCCATCGGCCGTACGGTGACCGGACCGTTGACCCGGCTCACCCGCTCCGCCGACCGGGTCGCCCGGGTCGCCGAGTCCGAGCTGGTCCGGGTGGCCGACGACGAGGTCGACAACGCCCAACCCGTTCGCCTAGACCCGATCGACGTCCGGGCCCGGGACGAGGTCGGCGACCTGGCCCGTGCCTTCGAACGCGTGCAGAGCACGGCGGCGCGGCTGGTGGAACGGCAGGCGGCGAGCCGACGCAACGTCGCGCAGATGTTCGGTCACGTCGGTCGGCGTACCCAGAACCTGGTCGGTCGACAGATCGCCCTGATCGACCGGTTGGAGCAGCAGGAGACCGACCCGGAACGGTTGGAGAACCTCTACCGCCTCGACCACATCTCCAGCCGCCTGCGGCGCAACGCGGGCAACCTGGTGGTGCTCTCCGGTGCGGTGGGCGACGTGGCGCACATGGCGCCGGTCCCGCTGGCCAACGTGGTCCGCCTCGCCCTCGGTGAGATCGAGGACTACACCCGGGTGGACGTCCAGGTGCCCACCGAGGCCGAGGCGGCCCCGGCGATCGTCGGCGACCTGGTCCTGGCGCTCGCCGAGCTGATGGAGAACGCCACCGTCTTCTCGCCGCCGCACACCAGGGTGCTGGTCAGCGGCGAACTCGACGAGCACGGCGTACAGCTCACCGTGGTGGATCACGGCATCGGCATGACCGAGGCACGGCTGGCCGACGAGAACGCCCGGCTGACCCGGCGGGAACGGCTGGACCTCGCGCCGACCGAGGTGTTGGGGCTGTTCGTGGTGGGTCGGCTGGCCCGTCGGCACCGCTGGGCGGTCGACCTCTCCGCCACTCCGGGTGGCGGTGTCACCGCCACCCTCCGAATTCCTCGTACCTCCCTGGTCGTCGGGACGCCCGAGCCGCCCGGCCCCCCGGTGCCGCCAGTCGGCCGGGCCACCCCGGTGGCCGTCGGCCCGAACCGGCACCAGCTCCCGCCGGCGTCATCGGCCCGGGAGACCCCGGTGGCGCTCGACCCGACCACGGAGCCGGCGACGGTGCCGGCCGGGTTCAACCCGATGCTGCTGACCCGGGCAACCGAGAGCCTGGATGTCTCCGAGTCCTGGGACGCCTTCGCCACCGCCCCGGAGGCCCCGGAGCTGACCGGCCCGCGACCGTCGAGCGGAATCGACCCGGCGACCGTGACGGTGCCGCAGATCGCACCGGTGTCGACGGCCCCACCGGCTCCGATGCCCGGCATCCGGCAGCGGGTTCCGGGAGCCAGCCTGCCGAAGACGACGCCGAAGGCGGGTCAGAGCGGCGGCGTCACCGACGTCGACCCGATCGCCGCCCGCGCCGCTGTCGAGGCGTTCGAGTCCGGGGTACGCCGGGCCGAGCAGAGCCACGCCGACGCCCTGCCACAGCCGGTCGAACCACCGGCTCCCCCGGGGATGTCGCACCTGTCCCGCAGAGTGCCCGGTGCCAACCTGATGGCACAGCGACCGCAGCAACCGGTCGCCCAGGACCCGGGTGACCCGGCCGAGGTCCGCGATCGCATCAACGCGTTCGAGACGGGCGTCGCCCGGGCTCTGCGCGACGTCCGTAACGACAACGAAGGAACGCCACGGTGACCAGCCCGCACGTGCACGAGAACCTCGACCACCAGAACCATCCGGCCGGTGACCTCAGCCCCGAGGCCCGGACGTTCAACTGGCTTCTGGACTCCTTCACCTCGGGAACCGCAGGGGTGCTGGAGGCGATCGCCGTGTCGTCGGACGGTCTGCTGATGGCGATGTCCGCGATCAAGGACAGGTCCAACGCGGAGCGCCTCGCCGCGGTGGTCTCCGGCATGACCAGCCTGGCCGGTGGGGCCGCCAGCTGGTACGCGTTGGGCGGCCTGAACCGGGTCGTGGTGGACATGGCCGAGGGTTATCTCCTGATCAGCGCGATCAGCAGCGGTTCGGTGCTCGGCGTCGTCGCGGACCGGTCGGCGAACCTGGGCACCGTCGCCTACGAGATGACCCTCTTCGCCGGTCGAGCCGGTGGCGCGCTCACCCCGCGCCTGATCGCCGAACTCAAGAACTCCGTGCAGCAATGACTCCCGACGCCGCCGGTGCGGAACAGGAGCCGGTGATCCGCATCCGGCCCTACCTGCGCGACTCCTCCCCGGTCGGCTCCGCCGGCCCGGCAGGTGCACCGGCGGCGGGATCGGAGCCCGAGGAGGTCGGACCGACCGGGCCGCGCCCCTTCGTGCTGACCGCCGGCCGGGTGGCCGGTGCCGATCCCACGATCGGCCTGGAGACACAGGTGACCGCCCGACCGGCCACCGAGCCGTGGAGTGTCACAGCCACCCGGTTGAGCCCCGAACTCCAGGCGATCGTGGCGCTGTGTAGTGAGCCGATCTCGGTCGCCGAGATCTCCGCCAAGACCCGCCTGCACTTCGGCGTGACCCGAGTGCTGGTGGGCGACCTGCGCGCCGCCGGCCATCTGGACGTGCACGTGACCGATGCCGACGACGCCCTCGACCCCGATGTCATCCTGCGAGTGATTGATGGACTTCGTGCAATCTCCTGACTGGCCCGCAGCACCACCGGGCGCGCTCGCCGCCAACAGCGCCGCGACCCGCTACGGCGGTTCCGCGCCGCCACCGCCGTCCATCGGCCGGGCCCCCGCGCCGCCGCCGCCGGCCCATCCCGCCCCGGTACCCCCGCCGTACCGGCCGCCGGCCGCGGCGTCGTCCGGCTCGGGTACGCGCCACCGGGCGAAGCCGCCGATCCCGGTGAAGATCCTGGTGGCCGGCGGCTTCGGGGTCGGCAAGACCACCACCGTGGGCTCGATCTCGGAGATCGCTCCGCTGACCACCGAGGCGGAGATGACCACCGCCGGAATCGGGGTCGACGACCCCGGTCAGCGCTCCGGGAAGACCACCACCACGGTGGCGATGGATTTCGGTTGTGTCACCATCGACCGCAGCCTGAAGCTCTACCTGTTCGGCACACCGGGCCAGACCCGTTTCGGCTTCATGTGGGACGACCTGGCCCGGGGTGCGCTCGGTGCGCTGGTGGTGGTCGACAGCGCCCGGCTCGACGACTGCTACCCGGCGATCGACTTCTTCGAACGGTCGGGACTGCCGTTCGTGGTCGGGGTGAACGCCTTCGACGGGCGGTTGGCGCACGACCTGGGTGCGATCCGGTGGGCGCTGGCGATCGGCGAACATATACCTCTGGTGCAGTTCGACGCGCGGGACCGGCTCTCGGTCAGGGACGCCCTGCTGGTCGTCCTGGACCGTGCGCTGGACCGGGCCACCCGGGAGAAGCGGGCCTGAGCCGATCGGCTCACGGGCCCCTCGTGGGAAGGGGTGAGGCGGATGAGAGGCGGACTGGACGAGACTCTGGCCCGGATGCGTCGGCGCGAGGAGGCGCTGCGCCGACGGGCCGGAGATCCGACCGGGGCGGCCGACGACCAACCCGGTCCGGGGCCGGAGGGGGGCAGCGGCTCCTCTTTGAGCCGGACCGACAACCGCAACGCGGGGCCCGGCTGGGTCGGCACCCGTCCTCCCGCTCACGAGACGCCGTCCCGGCACCCCGTGGAGGACGTCGCCGAGGCGCTGCGGGCAGCCGTGGCGGCGCATCCGGGCACCTCCGTCACCGCCCGGGTCGAGCATGGCGGGAAGGCGTACGACCTACGGGTCACGTGGGTCGATCAGGAGGTCACGGTCAGCGGGCAGCCCGCCGCGCCGCCGCCTTCCTGGCCGCTGTCGATCAAGACCGTGCCCGTCCGGTCCTCCGCACCGGACGGCCTGACCGAGGCCCCGGCGGCCCGGTTGGCCGAGCTGATCCGGCGCGATCCGTCGCTGCTCACCGGGGAGGAGCCAGCCGGTTGACCGGGCGACGGGCGGCCAGGCGCTAGGGTCGGGCGGTGGGCGAACCAGAGCTGACCCTGATCGCGAGCCTGCGGCCGGCCGCGCTGGACGCCCGACGGGGTATCGTCCGGCTGCACCCGGAGGCGCTCACCGCCCTCGCGCTGCGCCCGGGTGACCCGGTCCGGTTGGCCGGACGGCGGGTGACCGCCGGCCTCGTCGCGGCGGCCGAGAGCACGGCCAGCGCGGCCCTGTTGCACGCCGACGACCTGATGCTGGGCAATCTCGGCGTACGTGACGGCGGGCAGGTGCGACTGAGCCCGATACCCGTCACCCCGGCCCGCCGGGTGCTGCTCGCCGGACCGGCCGAGATCGTCGCGGTGGTATCCCCGGAGATGCTGCGGCTGGCGCTGCTCGGGAAGGTGGTCACCACCGGGGACGACGTCTCCCTGTTGCCCCAGGACGTGCTGCCGGACGCCTCGTCCCGCACCCTGGTCGAGGCGGCCCGACGCAGCCTGTCCACCCGGGTCGGCTACGCCTGGACCAGCACCCTGCTGCGGGTGCTGGCCGCCGAGCCGGATCCGGGCGCACTGGTCACCATGGACACCCTGGTGGCCTGGGAGCACGGTCCAGCCACCCACGGCGGGGCGGCCGACGCCTCGGGTGCCGGCGACCGGCACCCCGGTGGTGGGGCCGGTGACTGGCCAACCTACGGTGCGACCGCCAACGGCTGGCCGGGTACGCCGACCGCTGGCGGCGGGCGGCCCGGCGACGCGGGCGGTGTCCGGGCCGCGTCGCGGGGCGCCTCGCGTACCGACGCGGGGCAGGACATCGACGGAAATCTGGCCGACGAGGCGGACGGACAGCACGTGCCCTCGGTGGACGAGCTGCCCGGCCTACGCGCCCAGGCGGAGGAACTGACCGAACTGCTCGACCTCGGCTTCCACCACCGGGAGGTGCTCAGCCGGCTGAGCACCACCGTGGCGCTGGGCGTGCTGGTGAGCGGGCCGGCCGGGTCGGGCAAGGCGGCGCTGGTCCGGGCGGTGGCCGCCCAGGTCGGTGCCCGGGTGCATGCGCTCTGGGCACCGGAGCTCGCGGCGCTGACCAACGACTCGGCCGCGGCCCGGCTCCGGGCGGTGACCGCCGACGCGCTGACCGGTGGACCGGCCGTGCTGCTGGTCACCGACGTGGAGGCACTGACCCCGGCGGAGACACCCGGACCGCTGGCCACGGTGTTCCGCCAGTGCGTGGCACAGCTCGTCGCGGCCGGCGCGGCGGTGGTCGGCACCAGCAGCCGACCGGAGGCGGTGGACCCGGCCATACGTGCCCCGGGCCTACTCTCGTTGCGGATCGACGTACCGCTGCCCGACGCGGCCCTGCGCCGGGAGCAGCTGACCGTGCTGACCCGCCCGGTTCCGCTCGCCGACGACGTACGGCTCGACGAGGTCGCCTCGCGTACCCCCGGTTTCGTCGCCGCCGACCTGGCCGCGCTGGTCCGCGAGGCCGGAGTACGCGCGGCCCTGCGACAGAAGTCGGCGCAGACGCCCACGGTGCTGATGGCGGACTTCACCGCCGCGCTCGAGGTGGTACGGCCGACCACCATGGCCGCCGCCACCCTCGAACTGGCCCGGGTGACCCTGGACGACGTCGGCGACCTGGTGGAGGTCAAGCAGACCCTCACCGAGTCGGTGCTGTGGCCGTTGACCTACCCGGACACCTTCGCCCGGCTCGGCGTGCAGCCGCCGCGCGGTGTGCTGCTCTACGGCCCGCCCGGCTGCGGCAAGACCTACCTGGTGACCGCGTTGGCCGGGACCGGACGGGCGAACGTGCTGTCGGTCAAGGGCGCGGAGCTGCTGTCCAAGTGGGTCGGCGAGAGCGAACGCGCGGTCCGCGAGTTGTTCCGCCGGGCCCGGGAGGCCGCCCCGACGTTGGTCTTCCTCGACGAGATCGACGCGCTCGCCCCGGTACGCGGCCAGGCCACCGACGGCGGCACCGCCGACCGGGTGGTCGCCGCGCTGCTCACCGAGCTGGACGGGGTGGAGGCGTTGCGCAACGTGGTGGTGGTCGGCGCGACGAACCGTCCCGACCTGGTCGACCCGGCGCTGCTGCGTCCGGGGCGGCTGGAACGGCTGGTCTACGTGCCGCCACCGGACGCCGAGGCCCGCACGGAGATCCTGCGGGCCGCCGCGCGCAACGTGCCGCTCGCCGAGGGCGTCGACCTGCCCGCCCTCGGCGCGGAGTTGGACGGGTTCTCGGCCGCCGACTGCGCGGCGCTGGTCCGTGAGGCGGCGTTGGCCGCGATGCGGGAGTCGTTGACCGCCTCCACGGTCACCGCCGAGCACGTCGCGGCGGCCCGGTCCCGGGTGCGCCCGTCCCTGGACCCGGCCCAGGTCGCCTGGCTCGCCGCGTACGCCGAACAGCGCGGCTGAGCGCGCCGACGGTCAACAGGGCGCGGTGTCGTCCAGCGAGATCTCGGCGTACACCCGGTCGTCGGCCTCGCGCAGTTTCGCGCCGCACCTGCCGAGCACGGAGAGTGCGCCGCGATTCTCCGGCGCGGTCTCGGCGACCACGGTCCGCATGCCGGCCGCCGCCGCCAGGTGCAGCAGCTCCCGCAGCGCTGCCGCGCCGATCCCCTGCCCTCGGGCCGACCGGCCGAGCCACATGCCCACCTCGGCGACGCCAGGCTCGTCCCGGCAGCTCATCCGGATCATCCCGACCACCTCGCCGCCCGCCACGATCGCGTACATCGCGCTGCGAGCGGACCCGCCCAGCCCACCGAAGCTGGCCCGGTGGAAGTCCCGGAACGCCTCCCGCCGGGCGTGCGACCAGCCGGCCGGTGCCTCCACCGGCGGCATCACGTCGGCCGGCTCCGCCTCGGCCACCGCCACGGAGAGCAACGGTTCGAGGTTCCGCTCGTCCACCGGCTCCAACCGGACCGCACCAGTCACGTGCCGCAGTCTTCCGCGCCCGGAGCCGTGCGTCCAGCCAGTTGGCGACGACCGGACCCTCCGGCGGAGCGGTACCGACCGGTCGGGTCGAATCAGCCTCCCGGGTCACGCTCCGCGATCGTCCGGCCGGGCGAACTCGCAGTAGACGGCGGAGGCGTCGTCGGCCGCCTTGTGCCGTCGGCGTCGGTCGGAATGGTCTCGTTCGGCGACGCGTACCCGGTCGATCAGCGCGTCCGGTCCCTCCGTGGTCACCACGTCCAACAGGCCGGGCCAGTCGAGCAGACCGAACTCCTCGACCAGGGCGGAGGCGCCGTCGGAGAGCAGCACGGCGCGGCGCAACGCCTCGGGACCGTGCCGGGGCACCGTCCCGACCACCGCGTGGTAGGCCGCGTCCGGATCGGCGGCGGCGACCCAGTAGCCGTGGGTGCGGTTCATCCGCGCCCGCTGCGCGGTGACCGCGTGCCGGAACCGGGTGGCCGGATCGGTCGGCTCGGGCAGCAGTTCCGCCGTCTCCCGCAGGTCCCTCACCGAGCTGGCGAGCCGGTCGTCGGTCACCACGTTGATGCGACCACCGGTGTCGAGCACCAGCGGGCTGTCACAGAGCACGAGGTAGTCGACCTGGTCGCCACCGTCGCGGAGCAGGCACACCGTGCTCGACGGGGTGCCGGGGTGGTCGAGGTCGCACTGCTCGCCGTGGTCGGCACGGACCGCGAGGATCGCGGCGGCCAGGTTGCTGACCAGCGTTGCGGCCGGACGCGCCGCCTCGGCCAGGCCGAGGCGGGCGGCGAGGTGCTGGACATACCACTGCGGTCCGTGTACACAGCCGGTGTCGAAGCCCTCCGGCACGGTCGCGCCGTCCAGCACCCCGACCAGCGGCCCGAACCGGAACACCAGGTCCTCGTTGACGGTCCGACCGGGCGGTGGGGCGGAAGCGGATCGAACCCGCATGGTGGGTGGGTGCCCGACCACCGCACCCCGTCGGCGCTCCTCCGGGGCGGCCTCGGGCACCCCGGTGTCCGGATGCGTCGTCCGTCCCGTTCGTCCTGCCCCCGCGCCGCTCATCGCCACCTCCACCGCGCTCCGGCTACCCGCCTCGTACCGGACGACACGTCACGGCCGGGATGGTGTCGGTCCCGCGCGCCTACCGCCGGCGGTTGCGGCTGCGGGAGGCGCGCAGTCGCACCAACCGGCCCACCAGCACCGGGTCGGCGGCGAGCGCCGCGGGATTGTCCAGCAACGCGTTCAACAGCTGGTAGTAGCGGGTGGCCGAGAGGCCGAACCGGTCCCGGATGGCCTGCTCCTTGGCTCCGGCGTGCCGCCACCACTGTCGCTCGAAGGCGAGCATCTCGCGTTCCCGCTCGTCGAGTCCGCCGGAGGCCGACCCGGCACGTCCCGAGCCGGTGTCCGACCCCCCGGCGTCCGTCGACTCGGCGGCGGCCGTGCGCGCGGCGGCCTCCGTGGAGACGGTGGCGTCCGTGGGCACGGTGGTTGGAGCGGCGGCCTGCGGCGACGACTCGACCTCGGGGGCGGCCCTCGGCGGCGGCACCGTGACGGCGTCCGGACCGGTCTGCGCTGCCGGGGTGGCGTCGGCGGGCTGCATCGTGCTCCTCACGCGGGGGCGGCGGGTCGGGCGACGCCAACCGGGCCTACCAGCCTAACCAGGGGCACCACCTGGCGCATCCGACCACGCCTCCGACCGTCCCCGTGCACGGTCGGAGGCGTGGGTGGGCGCGACCGGGATGCGGTCGCGCCCACCCCGGCTCAGGTGATGTCCCGCCGACGCATCGTCCACAGCGCCGCGCCCAGGAAGAGCACGATCCCGACACTGAACAGCACCGACGAGTGTTGCCAGGTGATGTCCAGGGTGGCCGGCTCGCACTCGCCGGTGTAGGTGGCGTTGCACGCCTGCCAGTCCTGAAGGGTGACCGTCTTGGCCATCCAGGCGTACGCGTAGGTGGGCAGCAGCCACGCCTCGGCGAACCGGACCTGCGCCATGGACAGCACGATGCCGAGCCCGATCTGGCCGACCACCATCACCGCGATCGCCCCGCCGAGCGCCATCGCGGTGTGTCGGCCGAGCGAGGCCAGGGCGAAGCCCACCGTCGCCGCGACCAACGCCAGCACCATGCCGCGCAGCCCGGTGATGAGGAACGACTGCCAGGCGCCGGAGGTCATCCCCTCGGTGGTGCCCCGCCAGTTGGCGATCAGCCACATGCTGCCGAACCAGGCCGCAGTGGCGGGCAGGGCCAGCGCGAGCAGTCCGGTGAGCAGCGCGCCCAGCTTGGTCAGCAGGACGGTCAGCCGTTTCGGCCGCCAGAGCAGCAGATTCATCATGCCGCCGGTGTTCCACTCGGCACCCACGAAGGAGGCGCCGACCACGAATCCGACCAGGGCCAGGATCGCGGCGAGCGGGATGAGCATCTCCCCGAAGCTTTCCCGGAAGTTGAAGGTCGAGGGCAGGAACCACTGCTCCTCGATCGACTCGCGGGGCGGCGGGGTGATCTCGGCGCAGTCGACCGGGTAGTAGTCGACGTTCTCCCCGGCCGCCTTGGCCCGCTCGCAGTTCGCGCGTTCCTGCTCGGCCCAGCGGACCTGCTCCTGGTGCTGCCGGTCGGCGGCCTGGCGCGCCTCCGCGAGTTGGTCCGGGCCGATCTTCTCGTTGCTGAGGAACATGCCCGCCGCCACCAGGACCAGCACCACCAGGCCACCTGCGGTCATCCAGCGGGCGAAACGCCGCTTGGCCAGCCGGCGCAGCTCGGTACGGAAGAGACTCACGCGCCCCAACCTCCCCCGACGGGCGCGGACGACGCCGCCCCGTCGACTCGTACGGACTGGTCGACCTGTCGATGCTGGCCGGGTAGCGGCGCGGTGTTGGTCAGTTCGAGGAAGACGCTCTCCAGGTCGACCGCGATCGGCGCGAGTTCACTGACGTAGAGGCCCTGCTCGGCCAGGAGCCGGGTGACCGTGGCGGGCTTGTCCACCCCGGCGAGCATCAGGTGGTCGTCGTTGGTGGTGACGCGTACGCCGGCCCGGGTCAGCGCCGTGGCGGCGACCGGCAGGTCGGCGGCAGCCTCCAGCCGCACCCGGACCGCACCGGACGAGTGCTGGGCCAGCACCTCGTCGACCGGGCCGAAGGCGACCCGCCGACCCAGCGAGATGATGGTGACCGAGTCGCAGATCAGCTGGATCTCACCGAGGATGTGGCTGGACAGCACCACGGTCATCCCGGAGGCGGAGAGGTCGCGCATCAGCGTCCGCATCTCCCGGATGCCGCCCGGGTCGAGACCGTTGGCCGGCTCGTCGAGGATCAGCAGCTTGGGGTTCTTGAGCAGCGCCGAGGCGACCGCGAGCCGCTGCTTCATGCCGAGCGAGTACGTCTTGACCCGCTCACCGGCCCGGTCGCGCAGCCCGACCAGCTCCAGCACCTCGTCGACCCGCTGCTCGGGCAGCTCACCGGCGCTGGCCAGCAGCGACAGCGTGTCCCGCGCGGTGAAGTGCGGGAAGAACTGCGGGCTCTCCACGATCGCGCCGACCTGCGGAGCGACCTGGTCCAGCGTTGCGGGCACCTCGTGCCCGAGGATCGCCATCCGACCGCCGTCCGGCCGGATCAGGCCGAGCAGCGTACGCAGCGTGGTGGTCTTGCCCGACCCGTTGGGGCCGAGGAAGCCGTGCACCTGACCCGCCTCGACCTGCATGTCGAAGCCGTCCAGGGCGTTACGGGTACCCCGGCGTCGACTTCGGTACGTCTTTCGTAGACCTTCGATTTCCAGGACAGCCGGCAAGCTGCACCTCCCCCGTTGGTGTGTGGGCGACGACGACACCATACGCGGTATGCATCACCGCGCAATACCCGGTATGTATCGACACGCCGAAAGGGCAGGCTTCCTACACGTCAAGCAGCGCAACCGCGACGCGGCGTTGACCCAGTACGCCCTCAGGCGCAGATGACGTGGACCCCGGCGGCACGGAAGGCGTCGACCAGATCCGGCGCGGCCCCGGAGTCGGTGACCAGCGTCTCGACCCGTTCGACCGGGCAGATCCGGGCGAAGGCGTGACCGCCCAGTTTGGACGAGTCGGCGATTATCACCACCCGCTTGGCCCGCGCCACCATCAGGTTGTTCATCGCCGCCTCGCCCTCGTGATGGGCTGCCGCACCGAGCGACGGGTCGATGGCGTCCACCCCGAGCAGCGCCACGTCCAGGGTGACCTCGCGCAGCAGCGCCCCACCCAGCGGGCCGACCAGTTCGAAGGACTTCGGCCGCACCACGCCGCCGGCCACCACGACCTTCATCCGGGACCGGACGAGCAACTCGTTGGCGATGTTCAGGGCGTTGGTGACCACGGTCAGTTGGGCACCCTCGGCGTTGGTGTTGAGATCCGGGCGTACGGCCAGCGCCCGAGCCACCTCGGTGCTGGTGGTGCCGCCGTTGAGGCCGACCACCGTCCCCGGAGAGACGAGTGCCGCCGCAGCCGCACCGATCCGCTGCTTCTCGGCGGAGTGCTTGGCCGTCTTGTAACGCAGTGGCAGGTCGTACGAGACGCCGTTGGCGACCGCGCCACCCCGGGTACGCGTGATCATCTGCTGCTGCGCGAGTTGGTCGAAGTCGCGGCGGATGGTCGCCTGCGAAACGTCCAGCCGGTCGGCGGCCTCCTCGACGGTGACCCGACCCGAATCGGTCAGCATTTCGAGCAGGGCGTTCCATCTCGCGTAGCGGTCCACCCCGGGCCTCCCGTGTCTGCACGATCGGTGCTTGGTTGCGTGCACACTAGTGCTCGAAACTACGAAGTGGCAAAAGCCGGGTGTGCTCGATCACTCCTGCGGTTGCCATTTCCGGTAAGTTTCACGCAGAATGACGCTCGAAAGACGGGATTAACGAGCCGTAACGCGCAGGCTCGGCCTGCGAGGAGTTCTCATGGCGTACGTCCACGCGGAGATCGCGAGCCAGCCGGACTGCTGGCGTCAGGCGAGCGAGCTGGCACCTGCGATGCTCGACCGCCTGCCCCGCCCCGGTGAGCGGGTCGCCGTCGTCGGCTGCGGCACGTCGTGGTTCATGGCCATGGCGTACGCGACCCGCCGCGAGGCCGCCGGCCAGGGCGAGACCGACGCCTTCCAGGCCAGCGAGTTCCCCACCGGCCGCCGCTACGACCGGCTGCTGGCGATCACCCGCTCCGGCACCACCACGGAGGTGCTGGACCTGCTCACCGCGCTGCACGGCCAGACCCCGACGACGGTGATCGTCGGTGATCCCAACTCACCGGTGGTCGAGATCGCAGACGCCGCCGTCACCATGCCGTTCGCCGACGAACGCTCCGTGGTGCAGACCCGCTTCGCCACCACCGCGCTGGCCCTGCTCCGCGCACACCTGGGCGACAACATGACCGCGCTGGTCGCCGACGCGGAGGTCGCCGTACGTACCCCGCTGCCGATCGACCCGAGCCTGATCGAACAGGTCACCTTCCTCGGTCGCGGCTGGACCATCGGGTTGGCCCAGGAGGCCGCGCTGAAGTGTCGCGAGGCGGCGACCTTCTGGGCCGAGGCGTACCCCGCGATGGACTATCGGCACGGCCCCATCTCGGTGGCCGCCCCGGGGCGGTTGGTCTGGGCGTTCGGCGAGTTGCCCGACGGGCTGCCGGAGGACGTCGCCGCCACCGGAGCCTCCTTCGCGCACAGCCGCACCCACGGCTACCACTCGGTGCTCGGCCGGTGGGCCGCCGGGCGTACCCCGGTCGACCCGATGGCCGACCTGATCCTGGCCCAGCGGTTCGCCGTCGCCCTCGCCACCAGCCGTGGGCTCGACCCCGACGCACCCCGGCACCTGAGCCGCTCCGTGGTGCTCACGTGACCTCGACGCCACGAGATCCCGGCCCGAACCCGCCCGCAGCAGGACCCTCCGACCTGACCCGAGCGCTTCGAGGCGTCAGGTGACGCGGTGGCGGTGAACGACGGGCAGGTCGCCGTCGCGCTGGACGTGGGTGGCACCGGGATGAAGTGCGCGCTGGTCGGCGCGGACGGCGCGGTACGGCACGCCGAACGGCACCCCACGGACGCCGGGCGCGGCCCCGACGCCGTGGTCGAGACGATCCTGACGGTGGCCGAGGGCCTCGCCGCCAAGGCGCGGGCGGACGGACTCACGCCGACCGCGCTCGGCATCGTGGTGCCGGGCGTCGTGGACACCGCGCGCGGCGTCGCGGTCTGGTCGGCGAACGTCGGCTTCCGGAACGTGCCCCTGCGCGACCTGGCGTCCACTCGGCTCGGCCTGCCCACCACGCTCGGCCACGACGTACGCGCCGGTGGCCTCGCCGAGGCCCGGCTGGGCGCCGGCCGGGACCGGGGACACGTGCTGTTCGTGGCGATCGGCACCGGCATCGCCGCAGCGCACGTGGTGGCCGGCTCGGCCGCCACCGGGGCGCACGGCGCGGCCGGGGAACTCGGTCACATCCTGGTCCGTCCGGACGGGCCGACCTGCGGCTGCGGACGACCGGGCTGCCTGGAGGCGATCGCCTCCGCCTCGTCCGTCGCTCGCCGCTACGCCGAACTCACCGGCGCGACGTCGGACGGTGGGTCCGCCGGGAAATCCGAGCCGGGACGGACCATGGTGACCGCCGCCGACGTGGCCGCCCGGGCCGCAGCCGGTGAGGAACTGGCCACCCGGGTCTGGCGGGAGACGGTGGAAGCCCTCGCCGACGGCCTCGCCACCGCTCAGGCCCTGTTCGACGTGGAGACCATCGTCCTGGGCGGCGGCCTCGCCCAGGCCGGCGCCGGGCTGTTCGACCCGCTTCGTGCCGCGCTGCGGGACCGGCTGACCTTCCACCGGGAGCCACGACTGGTCCCGGCCGTCCTCGGCGACGAGGCGGGCTGCCTCGGTGCCGCACTGCTCGCTCTCGATCAACTGGAGACGCCATGACCGTACGGGTGAACGGCAAGGTGGTGACCCCGGCCGGGGTGATCGCGCAAGGCTGCGTCGAGGTCAAAGGCGACCGGATCAGCGCGGTCGCCGAATACCCGTCGGGGCGCGACGGCCACTGGATCGTGCCCGGCTTCGTGGACATCCACAGCCACGGCGGCGGCGGGCACACCTTCACCACCGGCGACGCCGGCCAGGCGCGTGCCGCCGCCGCGTTCCACCTGCGCCACGGCACCACCAGCCTGGTGGCCAGCCTGGTCAGCTCGCCGTTCGAGCTGATGCGCTCGGCCACCGTCGCGTTCGCGCCGCTGGTCCGCGACGGCGTGCTGGCCGGCATCCACTTCGAAGGGCCGTACCTCTCCGCCGCCAGGTGCGGGGCGCAGAACCCGGAGTTCCTGCGGGACCCCTCCGTCGACGAGCTGACCGAGCTCATCAAGGTCGGTGAGGGAGCGGTCCGGATGGTCACCCTCGCCCCCGAGCGTCCCGGCGCGCTGGCGACCATGGAGATGCTCACCCGGCACGGGGTGGTCGCCGCGGTCGGCCACACCGACGGCACGTACGAGCAGACCCGCGCCGCCGTGGCGGCGGGCGCGAGCGTCGGCACCCACCTGTTCAACGGGATGCGCCCGGTGCACCACCGCGAGCCGGGCCCCGTGGTGGCGCTGCTGGCCGCCCCGAACGTGATCTGCGAGCTGGTCGCCGACGGGGTGCACCTGCACGAGGGGACGCTCACCTTCGCCACCTCGACCGCCGGGCCGGAACGGTGCGCGCTGGTCACCGACTCGATGGCCGCCGCCGGAATGCCGGACGGCGAGTACGAGCTGGGCGGCCAGGCGGTGACCGTGCGCGACGGGGTCGCCCGGCTCTCCCCCGACGGGGCGATCGCGGGTAGCACGCTGACCATGGACAGGGCACTGCGCAACGCGGTCGCCTCGGGGGTCCCGGTCCCCGACGCGGTACGCATGGCGTCCACCACGCCGGCTCTCGCCGTCGGGCTCGGCGACCAGGTGGGCAGCCTCCAGGCCGGGCTCCGCGCCGACCTGGTGGTGCTCGACGACGACCTGGAGATCGTCCGGGTGATGCGGGCCGGCGTCTGGGTGGAGTGACGCGGCAGCCGGCGGGTCAGCCGGAAGAGATCTCCACACCGAGGACGGCCTGCTCGTCGGGACGGTGCACCAGCACGTCCGACAGGAACGACTGCACCGCGTGGCGCATCCCGACGTCCCGACCGACCTGCTCGGAGAGCAGCCACTTGTGCTCGATGATCTGGGCGAACAGCTCCTGCGGCTCCAGCTTCCGCCGCAGGTTCGCCGGTACCGCCCGGACCACCGGCTCGAAGACCTCGGTCAGCCAGCGGTGCGCGGCCTGCTGCTCGTCGGTCAGGTCGCTCTCCGCCCGATACGCGTCGAGGTCGTTGAGCAGCTTGCGGGCCTGGTTCTCCTCGGCGTCGAGCCCGGTGAGGCGGAGCAACCGACGGTGGTGGTACCCGGCGTCGACCACCTTGGGCCGGATCAGGTAGCGGCCGTTGTCGATGGTGGACATGGCCACCTCGGCCACGTCGAAGCCCAGCTCGTTGAGCCGGCGGATGCGCCCCTCGATATCGTGCCGGGCCTGCCGTTCCACCTGCTGCTCGTAGGTGATCTCGTGCCAGAGCCGCTCGTAGCGCTGCACCACCTCCTCGCAGACGACCTCGGGATCGATCGAGTCGTGCAGCAGACCGGCGGCCTGGAGGTCGAGCGCCTCCCCGAAGATGTTGACCCGGGCGATCTCCAGGTCCTCGCCACGCTGACCGTTGGAGAGCACGCTGCGCAGCGCGCCGGTCTCGGCGTCGACCAGGTACGCGGCGAAGGCGCCCGCGTCCCGCCGGAACAGCGTGTTCGACAGCGAGCAGTCGCCCCAGAAGAAGCCGGTCAGGTGCATCCGGACCAGCAGCGCGGCGAGCGCGTCGAGCAGACGGCCCATCGTCTCCGGGCGCAGCGTGTGCGAGAACAGCGCCCGGTACGGCAGGGAGAACTGGAGGTGCCGGGTGATCAGGACGGGGTCCAGCGGCTCACCCGCGTCGGACTCCCGGTCGGCGACGATCGCCACCGCCTTCACCGACGGGAAGTCGATCCGTTCCAGGGCCCGCAGCAGGTCGTACTCCCGCTCGGCCACCCGCTCGCCGGTTTCCTTGACCGCGTAGACGTACCCGCCCAACTGCACGAAACGCACCACGTGCCGGGAGATGCCCTGGGGCAGTGCGACCAGGTGTTCGGCCGGCCACTGCTCCAACGGCGTCGACCAGGGAAGGTCGAGCAACGCCGGGTCGACGAGGGCCGAGGTGATCCGCACGACGTCAAGTCTGACGTCTTCCGGGTCGGAACGCCTCCCCACGTGGTTGGGCCCACAGTCGGCGTCCGCTGCGAGCATCCCGCAGGCCGGTAGCGTGACCGGGGTGCGGAAGACGACATCGGTACGCCGTGGGACGCGTCTGACGCCGGTACGTCCGGCCGGCTGGTGGTTCGACGCCGTGCTGCTGGCGGGATTCGCGGCGCTGACCGCCGCGCTCGCCCGGGGACACCTGCTCGACCTCGACCTCGCCGTCAGCGAGTGGGCCTTCACCCACGACCCGGCCCCGGCGTACTGGACCGCCCGGGTGTTCAACCTGCTCGGCCAAGGTGGCGGACTGCTGCTACCGGTCTCCGGCGCGCTGGCGGTGGCGGTGGCCTGGCGTCGTCGTACGGTCCGGCCATTCCTGCTGGTCGCCGCCGCCTTCCTGGTCACCATGCTGACCATCGGGCCGCTAAAGATCTGGACCGACCGGGCGGCACCCACCGCCTCGGTCAAGGAGCCGTTCCTGGCTCCCGAGGAGGCGGTGCAGATCTTCAACCAACTGCCGGCCGGGGCGTACTCGATGTCGTACCCGTCGGGGCACGTGGCCAACGCGATCGTCTGGTACGGCGTGATCGCCCTGCTGCTGGTCTCGCTGACCGCCGGTCGGCTGCCCGTCGGCGGGTACCGACTGGTTCGTTACGCGCCGCCCGGGATCCTGCTGATCACCACCACCTACCTCAACTTCCACTGGCTCACCGACGGGCTGGCCGCCCTGCTGCTCGGGCTGCTGCTGGACCGGTTCCTGCACCGGGTGCCCTGGGACGACCTGCCGCTGGGTGGCCGACTACGGCGCTGGGACGCGCCGTTCACCGAGCGGCACTAGGCCGGTGGACCGACTCTCGCGTCGCCTCGGCGTACCGGATGCCGTGGTCATCGGCCTCGGATCGATGCTTGGCGCGGGCGTCTTCGTGGTCTTCGCGCCCGCCGCGAGCGCGGCCGGCGGCACCGGACTGCTGGTCGCCCTGGCGCTGGCCGGCTTCGTCGCGTACTGCAACGCCACCAGTTCCGCCCGGCTGGCCGCCCGCTACCCGGAGTCCGGCGGCACCTACGTCTACGGCCGGGAGCGGCTGAGCCCGTTCGCCGGGTTCCTCGCCGGGTGGGGTTTCGTCATCGGCAAGACGGCCAGTTGCGCGGCGATGGCGCTGACCATCGGGGCGTACCTCTGGCCGGGTCAGGCCCGGTTGGTCGCGGTCGCCGCGGTCGTCGCGGTGACCGCCGTCAACCTGCGCGGCGTGGCGAAGACCGCGACCGCCACCCGGGTCCTGGTGCTGATCGTGCTGGCGGTGCTGGCACTGGTGGCGGTGGCTGGCGCGACCGACCTGTCGATCGGTCGGATCGATCAGCCCGGCGGCTCAGCGCGGGGCATCCTCACCGCCGCTGGCCTGCTCTTCTTCGCCTTCGCCGGGTACGCGCGGATCGCCACCCTCGGTGAGGAGGTACGCGACCCGGAGCGGACCATCCCCCGGGCGGTGCCGCTGGCACTCGGCGTGGTGCTGGTGAGCTACCTGGTGCTGGCCGTGATCACGCTCGGGGTGCTCGGGCCGGACCGGCTCGCCGGGTCGGCCGCACCACTGGCCGACGTGGTGAGCGCGGCCGGGCTGCCCGGCCTGGCCTGGGTGGTCCGCGTCGGGGCAGCCGTCGCGGTGACCGGGGTGCTGCTCTCCCTGCTGGCCGGGGTCGCCCGCACCACGTTGGCGATGGCCCGCCGCCGGGACCTGCCCGTCACGCTGGCCGCCGTGCACCCGGTGCACCGGGTGCCGCACCGGGCCGAACTGGCGGTCGCCGCCGTGGTGATCCTGGTGGTCGTGCTCGGCGACGTGCGCGGCGCGATCGGCTTCTCCGCCTGCACGGTGCTGGTCTACTACGCCATCGCCAACGCCGCAGCGTTGACCCTCGGGCGGGAGCCGGAGCGGAAGCTCCCGGTCCAGGCGCTCGCCGTGGCCGGGCTGCTCGGCTGCGTCCTGCTCGCGGTGAACCTGCCGTTGGCCTCCGTGCTCGCCGGTTTCGGCGTGCTCGCCCTCGGCGCCGCCTGGTACGCCGTGCGGCACCGCTACCGCCTGACGGATCAGCGCTGACCGTCGCGGGGCATCGGTGCCACCGACGAGTCCGGCTCCGGGGGTGGCGGCGCCGTCTCGCGCAGCAGCGCGTTGAGACCGGCGCGGCGGGCCACCACGGTCAACCGGTCACCGGCGATGATCACCATCCGGGGATCTGGTGACCAGTCGATCCGTTGCCCGCTGCGGGCGTGCGCGAGCAGGCGTACGCTGCCGGGCCGCCCGACGGCGGCGAGGGTACGACCGTCCAGGGCCGAACCGGCGGCCACCGCGACCTCGGTGACCAGCAGGGCGTGCCGGCCCACCGGGATGGTGGCGACCACCGCCCGGTCCAGCAGGGCCGCGGCGAACGACGGTGCCGCCAGGTACGAAACACTGCGCGAGGTGCCGATGCCGAAGGCGCGCTGCACCCGCTCGGCGAAGTCGCCGTCGAAGAGCCGCAGCACCACCCGGAGTTCCTCGTCGAGGGCTCGGGCGTTCAGCGCCGCCCGCAGGTTGGCCCCGTCGTCGGTCGAGACCACCACCAACGCCTGACAGGACGCGACCGAGGCGGCCCGCAGCGTCTCCTCCTGCGCCGCGTCACCCACCACCAGCGGTACGCCCAGCCGCCGGGCCAGCCCGGCACCGCGCGCGTCGGCGTTCTTGTCGATCGCCACCACCTCGACGCCGAAGTCGTGCAGCTGACCCATCACCCGGGTACCGATGTTGCCCAGACCGACCACCACCACGTGCCCCGAGCGCTCGGGCAGGATCCGCCCGGTGTGCAGGGCCAACCGGGCCTGCACCACCCCGTCGACCACCACCGCCGTGATCAGCGGGATCAGTGCCAGCCCGGCAAGGTTGAGCACCACCTGCATGACCTGTTCGGCGCCCCCTTTGGTGGTGTCCGGGTCCTGCCCGGTCAGCGTGGTGACCAGGGTCAGGTAGAGCGCCTCGGCCCAGCCGACATCCGCGGCGTCGGCGTACAGCCAGCCCAGCGCGGCCACCATGGCGATCAGCGAGAGCACCGCGATGCCGATCTTCCGGGTGGCGAAGCTGCGGATCGCGCGGAGCAGCATCGCCACGGGTCGACGCAGCCGCCGCGCCCGGACCAGCCGCCGCGCCGCCAGTTCGGTGCCGGCCGGTCGACCGACCGCCTCGGCGATCACCACGTCGGCGTCCCGCTCGTCAGCGGGCAGTACCAGATCCTGCTGGTCGTCGCGAGTGTCGGCCACCCCGCAGACCACCTCGCTCGGGCGTACGTCGTCACGGCGGGCCACGTAGAGGGTGCGCCCGCCGTGCCGGAAGTGCGTCGGCGCGACCTCGCCGAGCGCGGCGGCCACGAAGGCCGGTGCGGCCATCGAGGCGTCCGAGAGCACCGCCGAGTCGGGGAAGATCTGTCGTACGCCGTTGGCCAGCCCGGTGTTGAACATCCGCACCACCAGGCGCAGCCCAGGCTCCACCTCCTGCGCGCAGAGCGCGGCGTGCATGTTGCCCACGTCGTCCTGATGCAGCAGGGCCAGCCCGGCCGCGCCGGCCAGCCCCGCCCGACGGAAGGTGCGCTCGTCGAGCCGGTCGGCCCGGACCACCTCGATGCCCGGCAGGTCACGGCCGTCCGGTGCGGGAGAGCGCCGACGGTCCGGCACGATCAGGGTGATCCGTATCCGGCCCGCCTGCGTTTCGCCAGCAAGTATCGCCCGCACCACCCAGTAGGCGAGCGGGTCCTGCCCGCAGATCACGAAGTGTGCCCGGGGTTCCCCGTTGACCCGCAATCGGCGGCTGGCCCGCAGGGCCCGGTCGAGCAGCGGCTCCGCCATGCCCCGCATGGTAATCAGCCGGTCGCAGCCCGCGCAGCCCTTCATGATCGTGGTTGCCGTCGCGCGGCATGTCCTGGCCCGCGCCGGGTAGGGCAGCGGTATGCAGACCTTCCTGCCGTACCCGGACTTCCTGGCCAGTGCCCGGGCGCTGGACCAGCGCCGACTCGGCAAACAGCGGGTGGAGGCGATCCAGGTGCTGCGCGGGCTGACCTGGCCCACGTACGGGTGGCGCAACCACCCGGCGGTGAAGATGTGGGCCGGGTACGAGGAGGCCCTGACCCGCTACGGGCTGGACGTCTGCGCGGTCTGGTGCGCGGCCGGACGAGCCGACACCTGCGCCACCACGTTGGCCGTGGACCTGGCCACCGCCTGCGGCATCGAAGAGGTCCGTACCCAGCAGGAGCTTGCCGTCGCCAGGGAACTGCCGCCCTGGCTCGGCCGGACCGAGGTGCACCTGAGCCACCGTTCGTCGCTGCTGCGCAAGGATCCGGCGCACTACCGCCCAATCTTCGGCGACGATGTCCCCGACGACCTGGAATACGTCTGGCCCGACTCCGACCGCCCCCGCCGCTGCCTTCGGTGAAAGGAAGGGCCCCCTGTTAACGCCTCGTGAGGTGCCCGGGCCCCTTGTTAACAGCAGCGTGTTAACAAGGGGCCCTTCCTTGCGACTGGGCAGACTGGTGGGCGACTCGGGAGGTTCCACATGGCCCTGTCGCAGGTTGCTGGACGGCTCATCGGCGTACGCCGGCATGAGGTCGACCCGGGCGGCGGTGGCGCTCGACGCGTGCCGCGCCCGGTCACCGCGGTGGTCGTCGGCGGCGGCATCGCCGGCATGTCGGCGGCCGTGGTGCTCGCCGAACGCGGTGTCGAGGTGACCGTGCTGGAGGCCGCGGCCACCCTGGGCGGCCGGCTCGGCGCCTGGCCGGAAGCCCTGGACGACGGCACCCGCCAGGTCAACGAGCACGGTTTCCACGCCTTCTTCCGGCAGTACTACAACTGGCGCAACATCCTGCGCCGAGCCGACCCGGCCCTGCGTTTCCTGCGGCCCGTCCCCGGCTATCCGGTGCTCAGTGCCGAGTGGCCGACGGAGGAGTTCGGGCGACTGCCGCCCGCGCCACCGGCGAACCTGCTCACCCTGCTCGCCCGCAGCCCAAGTCTCCGCCTACGCGACCTGCGCGCGATGGACCGGGACGCCGCCCTGCCACTGCTGACCTACGACCCGGTGCGTACCTACGCCGAGTTCGACCACACCACCGCCGACGAGCTGCTCGACTCGTTGCGCCTGCCCGACCGGGCCCGGGCGATGCTCTTCGAGGTCTTCTCCCACTCGTTCTTCAACCACGAGGCCGACATGTCGGCCGCCGAGATGATCGCGCAGTTCCACTTCTACCTGCTCGGCAACCCGGAAGGGCTGGCCTTCGACTGCCCCGACGAGGATTACGCCACGGCGATCTGGGGGCCGCTGAGCCGACACGTCGAGCGGCACGGCGGCCGGGTCCGTACCGGGGAGCCGGTGACCGGGCTGCGCCGCGAGGCCGACGGTTGGCGGGTGAGCAGCGCCGAAGGCACGTACCGAGCCGAACACGTCGTGCTCGCCGTCGACCCACCGGCGCTCGCCGCACTGGTCGCGGCCTGCCCGGAGTTGGCCGAGCAGGCTCCGGCGCTGGCGGCGGCGATGCCCGCGTACGGTCGGCCCGGTCCGCCGTACGCGGTGGCCCGCTACTGGTGCGAGGGGGACGTCGACCCGGAGCGGGCAATCTTCAGTGGAGTGTCCCGACAGCCCACGCTGGACTCGGTGACGGTGTACCACCGGCTGGAACGCGAGTCCCGCCAGTGGGCGGAGCAGACCGGCGGTTCGGTGATCGAGCTGCACGCGTACGCCTGTGAGCCGGACGTGCCCGCCACGGAGCTGGCCGAACGGATGCGGGCCGAGCTGGCCGTACTCTGGCCGGAGACGGCACGACTGCGGGTACGGCACCTGCGCGCCCGCGTCGAGGCGAAGGCACCGGCCTTCACGCCGGGCAGCCATGCCGGACGGCCGGGGGTCCGCACCGACGCGGCCGGCATCTACCTGGCCGGCGACGGCATCCGCACGGACTTCCCCAGCGCCCTGATGGAACGCGCGGCGGCCACCGGTGTCCTCGCGGCGAACCACGTTCTGCGGGCAGTGGGCGGTGCCACCGAGCCGGTGCACTCGATCCGCCCGCGTGGGCTGCTCGTCCGGCGTTGACTGCTGCCCACCGGCTCAGGGGTGGGTCCAGCCGAATCGCGGAGCGCGACGTTCGTGGAAGGCGGCCACGCCCTCCCGGGCCTCGCCGCTGGCCCGTACCTGCCCGTGCCACCAGGTCATCCGGGCTTCGTCCGCCCGACCGTCGACGATCTCCTTGGCGGCGGCGACGCTGAGTTGCGAGCGCTCGGCGATCGTGCCGGTGAGCGTGGCGACCCGGGCGGCCAGCTCGTCGCCGGGCAATACCTCGTCGGCCAGGCCGATCCGCATCGCCCGCTCGGCGTCGATCAACTCGCCGGTGAAAAGCAGGTGCTTGGCCGCCGACGGGCCGACCAGTCGGGACAACCGGAGGGTGGTCGGTGCCGGGTAGACCAGCCCCAGCCGAGCCGGCGGTACGCCGAACCGCGCGTCGGCCGCGGCTATCCGCAGGTCGCAGGCGACCGCCAGTTGGCAGCCGCCCCCGACGCAGGCACCCTGGATGGCCGCCACGGTCGGTTTGGCGAAGGTCGCCAGCCGCTCCTCCGCCGCGACGGCGATGCTGCCGTCACCGGCCGCCAGCAACTCGTCCAGGTCGCCGAGGTCGGCACCCGCGCAGAAGGTGCCGTCGGCTCCGGTCAGCACCACCACACGGATCGCCGGGTCGACCTCAAGACCGTCGAGCAGCACGGGCAGTCGCCGCCACATGGCCGGCGTCATCGCGTTGCGTCGGCCCGGATTGCGGATCACCACCGTGGCCACCGCACCCGCGACCTCGACCACCAGGTCCGCGTCCGTCACCGCACCATCCCTTCGCCGCACCACGTCGTACGTCACCTGCGGCGACCTTAGCGACGTCGCCTGCCCGGGCGGGCAGACGGGCGCGGCGCACGGTGGCGGGTGGCCCTCGGTCGAGGTGACCGGGCCGGGCGTGGCGGGTGGAGACCGAGCCTGACGGCCCGTCCCGAGCACCCGGTTACGCCGCGACGTCCGCCCGGTGAACCATTGCGATACGGATGGAGCCCCCGGCCGGGATCGAACCGGCGACATCCCGCTTACAAGGCGGGTGCTCTGGCCAGCTGAGCTACAGGGGCGTTGTGTCGAGGCCAGCATAGCGACCGACGTCAGCTTTTCCTGCTCGGCAGGGGTTCCGAGCATGGGAAACGTCAACAACCCGACCTGCGAGCGTCGATTCGTGTCCGACCGTGCCCGAGTGACCGGAATGCGAATGCTTCGGAAGTACCGGTCGACCGTGGACCTTGGCATCGCGGCGAAAGCCGTTTACCGTGCAGTGACACGGCTGACGCGAGCGTGCCTCGCGGTGGCCGTGGCGCCGGTACGGGCCTACGTACCGGTCGCTCCTTCACTCGGATCGTCCGGCACGTTCCTGCCGGTGAAAGGAAGCGTTCCCCCATGGCTACGGTCACCTACGCGAAGGCGTCCCGGATCTACCCGGGCACCGAACGCCCCGCGGTCAACCAGCTCGACCTCCAGATCGGCGACGGCGAGTTCCTCGTCCTGGTCGGCCCCTCCGGTTGTGGTAAGTCCACCAGCCTGCGCATGCTCGCCGGCCTGGAGGACGTCGACGACGGCGGCATCTACATCGACGACCGGGACGTCACCCACCTGCCGCCGAAGGCCCGTGACATCGCGATGGTCTTCCAGAACTACGCCCTCTACCCGCACATGACGGTGTACGAGAACATGGCGTTCGCGCTCAAGCTGCGCAAGACCTCCAAGTCCGAGATCGACCGGCGGGTCAAGGAGGCGGCGGCGCTGCTCCAGCTGGAGGAGTACCTCAGCCGTAAGCCCAAGGCGCTCTCCGGTGGTCAGCGCCAGCGGGTCGCGATGGGCCGGGCCATCGTCCGGGAGCCGCAGGTCTTCCTGATGGACGAGCCGCTGTCGAACCTCGACGCCAAGCTGCGGGTGCAGACCCGTACGCAGATCGCGTCGCTTCAGGCCAAGCTCGGCATCACCACCGTCTACGTCACCCACGACCAGGTCGAGGCCATGACCATGGGTCACCGGGTGGCGGTCATGCTCGACGGCGTGCTCCAGCAGGTCGACACGCCCCGGACCCTCTACGACGCCCCGGCCAACGTCTTCGTCGCCGGCTTCATCGGCTCGCCCGCCATGAACATCAAGACCGTTCCGCTCACCGAGCAGGGCGCGGCGTTCGCCGAGATGTTCGTGCCGCTGACCCGTGAGCAGGCCGAGGCGGCGAACGCCGACGGCGGCAACGGCAAGGTGACCGTGGGCTTCCGTCCGGAGGACTGCGACATCGTCAGCCCGACCGAGGGCGGCATGCCGGTCGTCGTCGAACTGGTCGAGGACCTGGGCTCCGACGCCAACGTCTACGGCCACGCCGCGCTCGACGGTGCCTCCGAGCGGTTCGTGGTCCGCACCGACCGTCGGCACATGCCGAACATGGGCGACACGATCTTCGTGAAGCCGCGTACCGGCCAGAGCCACGTCTTCCACGCCGCCTCCGGGCAGCGCATCTGACGTAGCAACACGAGAAGGGCGGTCCGCCGATGGCGGGCCGCCCTTCTTACGTACGCTGTCCGGTTCGTCAGCCCTCGGCGGCCCGGCGGCGCGCCACCTCCGCGAGGGTCACCGCAGCCGCCACGCTCGCGTTGAGCGACTCCACCTCGGAGATCATCGGGATGCTGACGTTGAGGTCGCAGGTCTGCCCGACCAGGCGGGACAGCCCCCGCCCCTCCGAGCCGACCACCACGACCAGCGGGCCGACGGCTGCCTCCAGGTCGTACAGGTCGGTCTCCCCGTCGGCGTCCAGACCGACCACCACGAACCCGGCGGCCTGGCATGCCTTCAGTGACCGGGTGAGGTTGGTCACCTGGGCCACCGGCACCCGAGCCGCTGCGCCCGCGCTGGTCCGCCACGCGGTCGCGGTGATCCCGGCCGCCCGCCGCTCCGGCACGAAGACGCCCTGCGCGCCGAACGCGGCGGCGGAGCGGATCACCGCGCCGAGGTTACGCGGATCGGTGACCCCGTCCAGCGCCACCAGCAGCGGTGCCGGCTGTTCCAGTGCGGCGGCCATCAGATCGTCGAACGGCTCGTACGCGAACGGCGGCACCTGGAGACCGACGCCCTGGTGCAGTACCCCGCCGGTCATCCGGTCCAGCTCGGCGCGGCTGACGTCGAGGATCGCGATCCCCCGGTCGGCAGCCGTACGGACGATCTCCTTGACCCGGTCGTCGATGTCGATGCCCTGCGCCGTGTAGAGCGCGGTCGCCGGAACGTGGGTACGCAGCGCCTCCAGCACCGGGTTACGACCGACCAACAACTCCGGGGTGTCCTTCGCCGGGTTGGACTTGCGCCCCGGCGCGACGCGGGGACCGCTGCGCCCGGCGGGCTGCTTGCCCCGGGACGGTTTCCCGACGCCCGGGCCCCGGCCGCCGCCCTTGCCCCAGGTGGTGTCCTTGCTGCCCGGCTGGCCGACCTTCGGGGCACGCCCCTCCTCGGCCGCCGCCCGGCGCTCCTTCTCCTGCTTCCACGCGGTGCGCTGCGGCAACTTCTCGGTGCCGGAGTAGGCCTTGTGCCAGGGGCGTTCGTCGGCCGGCAACGTCCGGCCACGCCCAGCGAGGGAGTCCCGGTTCTTGCCACCGGACCCCTTCGGGGCACTAGCCTTCGATACCACCCGTCGGCCACGGCGCTGAGAATTGCCGGCCATCAGTCATGCTCTCCAATAGTCCAACGCGGCCCCTGTGGGGTGTCCTCGACCACCACTCCGGCTCGCTTGAGTTGATCCCGCAGGGCGTCGGCGGCGGCCCAGTCCTTACGGACCCGGGCCTGCGCGCGTTGTTCGAGGGCCAGGGCGATCAGGGAGTCCACCACACCACGGAGGTCACTCGCCCGGGCTCCGCCGGTCCACGCCGGGTCGAGAGGGTCGACCCCGAGGATATCCAGCATCGCGCGGACACTGGCGAGCGTGGTGCGGACGGTCACATCGTCCCCGGCGGCCAGCGCGCTGTTGCCGTCGCGCAGCACCTCGTGCAGGGCCGCCAGCGCGGCCGAGGTGTTCAGGTCGTCGTCCATCGCCACGGTGAACGCCTCGGGCAGCGCACCGTGGCCGCCCGCGCCGACCCGTTCCACGGCCCGCGTCACGAAGCCCTCGATCCGCCGGTACGCGACGGCCGCCTCGCGCAACGCCTCCTCGGAGTAGTCGATCCGGGAACGGTAGTGGGCGGCCACGTAGTAGTAGCGCAGTTCCACCGGACGCACCCCGAGGGAGGCGACATAGTCCAGGTCGAGGGCGTTGCCCAGCGACTTGCCCATCTTCGTCCCGCCGATGCCGAGCAGGCCGTGGTGCACCCAGTAGCGGGCGAAGGGCAGGCCGGCGGCCTGGGACTGGGCCAACTCGTTCTCGTGGTGGGGGAAGGTCAGGTCGAGCCCACCGCCGTGGATGTCGAACTCCGCGCCCAGGTAGCGCCAGCACATCGCCGAGCACTCGATGTGCCAGCCGGGTCGGCCCCGCCCCCACGGCGACGGCCAGTAGGCGTCCGCCGGCTCGTCCGGCTTGGCCCCCTTCCAGAGGGCGAAGTCACGCGGGTCGCGCTTACCCCGATCCGGCGCGTCGTCGGCGGACTGCATGTCGTCGGGCGACTGGTTCGACAACGCCCCGTACGCCGGCCACGAGCACACGTCGAAGTACACGTCACCCGAGCCGTCGGTGGCCGGGTACGCGTGCCCCCGCTCGATCAACTGCGCGATCAGCTCGTGCATCTCGGGAATGTGGCCGGTGGCCCGTGGCTCGTAGGTGGGCGGCAGCACGTTCAACGCCCGGTACGCCTCGGCGAGCTTCAACTCGTTGGCGTACGCGATCGACCAGAAGGGCCGCTGCTGCTCCTGCGCCTTGACCAGGATCTTGTCGTCGATGTCGGTCAGGTTGCGGATGAAGGTGACCTGGAAACCGGCGGCCGACAGCCAGCGACGCAACACGTCGTAGTTGACGCCGGAGCGAAGATGGCCGATGTGCGGCGGTGCCTGGAGGGTGAGACCACACAGGTAGACCCCCACCTTGCCGGCTTCCCGCGGGACGAAGTCCCGCACCGATCGGGTGGCGGTGTCATACAGGCGTAGCGTCACCGTACAAGGGTAGCCGTCCACGCTCGTCCGGTCGGTGCGAGCCTGGTGCCATCGGGCCGCTCGCCGTCTGCCGGTGGCCGCCCCGCGAGCCGTACGCTGCTGGTCGTGAGCAATCCAGCGACGCCCGGTGCCACCCCGTCGGCAACGCCAGGCGGTCGGTCACCAGGCGGGGAGGCGTCGCAGACCCTGGACCGGGGGCTGCGGTTGCTGCAACTGGTGGCGGACGTCCCCGGCGGTCTGACCGTCACCGAGGCCGCCAACCAGTTGGGCATCGGCCGCGCCGCCGTTTACCGGTTGGTCGGGCCGCTGGCCGGGCACGGCATGTTGCGCCGTGGCGCGGACGGCCGGCTGCGCCTCGGCGCCGGGGTGCTGCACCTGGCCCGGCGGGCCCAGCCGCTGCTCGCCGAGGGTGCGCTGCCCGCGCTGCGCCGCCTCGCCGAGCAGGCCGGAGCCACCGCCCATCTCACCGTGGTCGAGGGTGGTGAGGGGGTCGCGCTGGCGGTGGTCGAGCCGAGTTGGACGTCGTTCCACGTCGCGTACCGGACCGGTGCCCGGCATCCGCTGGAACGCGGCGCCGCCGGGCAGGCCATCCTGGCCGGGCGCGCGGGCGAGGCCGGGCCGGTCAGCACCGTCGGTGAGCTGCAACCCGGCGCGTACGGGGTGGCCGCGCCGGTGCTCGGCGTGCCCGGTCTGGAGGCGAGCGTCGGGGTGGTGGCGCTAGCGCCGCTGGACGCCGAAGCGGTCGGCGCACAGGTGACGGCCGCCGCCGCCGCCATCGCCACCGCCCTGGCCTGACCCGCGAGCCACTCCGCGCGACAGGTTGGCCAGCGCCCCGGGCAGCTCGGTCAGCGTCGAGACCACCGCGTCCGGCACCACGTCGGCCGGTAACCGCTCGCCGCGACGGTTGAGCCAGACGGCACGCAGGCCGGCCTGCTGCGCTGCGACCACGTCATTGACCAGGTTGTCGCCGACGTGCACCACCTGAGTCGGATCAGCTCCGGCGGCGGCACACGCAGCCGCGTAGAAGTCCGGGTCCGGTTTCTTCGGCACCCCGTCGTGGTGCGCGTACACCTCGAAAGCGAACTGACCGGTGAGGCCGCAGCGCTCCGCGCGGCTGTTGCCGTTGGTGGCGAGGCCGACCGACCACTGCGTACGCAGTGCGGCCAGTGCCGGCAGCACGTCGGCGAACGGCCGGGTCAGCGCGAAGCGACGGGCGAAGAACAGCTCAACGATCTCGTCCAGGTGGCCACCGAGGTCCGCCCGGTCCAGCGACCGGGCCAGAGCGGCTCGCCGGATCTCCGCCACCGGCGCGGCGGCCAGGTCTCCGAAGACCGCAGACCAGTCCGATTCCAGGTCCGCGAGAGTGACCCCGACTGCGGCCGGGGTCAGCCGTCGCATCCGCGCCAGTACGGCCTCCAGCCCACCGGTGACGGCGGGCCGCAGATCGACCAGGGTCTCGTCGGCATCGAACACCACGGTGGTCAGCATGTGGCTCAGCCTGTCACCGCAGGGCTGGTTCCGTCGCCTCCGTCGGGGCGGGCTCGACGGGGGCCCGCAGCTCGTCGAGGCGTACCAACGCCACCCCCGCGACGATCAGCAACCCACCGAGCAGTTGCACCACGGTTGGCAGTTCCCCCAGCACCAGCCAGGCGATCAGCACCGCGAACAGCACCTCGGTCAGCCCGACGAACGATGCCAGGCGGGAGCCGAGCGTCCGCACGGCGGCGATCCCGGCCGAATAGGCGACCACCGCGGCCACCAGCGTCAGTCCGGCGATCGGCACCAGCCAACTGGTCTGCATGCCGGCGAACTGCACGGTGTCGAACGTGGCCCGCAGCGGCAGCGCCCCGGCCAGGCCGAGCAGCAGCAGCACGCCGGCACCGGCGGCCATCCCGCCGCTGGCCAGGACCATCGACGGCAGGGCGGGGTCGACCCGACCGGCGAGCACGAAGTACCCGGCCAATCCGACCGCCGCACCGAGGCCCCAGAGCACGCCGACCAGATCGAGTCGGCCCGCACCGGCCAGGTCGAGCACGAAGACCAGGCCGACCATGGCCGCCACCGATCCGGCGACGGTCAGGCGGCGAGGGCGCTGACCCTGCACCAGCCAGGTCCATCCGACGACCAGGACGATGCCGAGGTACTCCAGCAGCAGCGCAACGCCTACCGGCAGGTAGCGCACCGCGTTGAAGAAGCACGCCTGCGCCACCGCGACACCGAACAGCCCGAAGACGCCCATCGAGGCGAGGTTCCGGCGCAACACCTGCCACCGCCCGCGCAGGACGAGCATGGCGGGCACCGCCAGGATCACCGAGGCGATGCCGACCCGGGCGATGACCACCGCCTCGGCCGACCAGCCGTCGTCGATCAGGGATCGGGCGAAGGTGCCGGAGGTGGCGAAGGTGATCGCGGAGAGCAGCGCCAGGGTGAGACCGGCACCGGCGGCGGGCGGTTGACGCATGGGGCTCTCCTTGGCGCGACTGCCCGCCATGGGCAAAGATAGCTTTCGCCGATGACGCTAGATGGGGCCACGACAGGAGTCAAGTTGCTGTTCGCCCATGACACCGAATGCTCGCTGATCGCCGCCGCCGCACTGGTGAACACCGCCGGCCCCGACGGGGAAGGGCTCCCGGACGTCGCAGCCCTGGACGCCTTCTACACCCGCCATGCCTACAGCGGTCGGTACGAACACACCGAGGCCGAGCTGCGGGCGGTGCGCGCGCTACGCCCCCGGCTCCGCCGCATCTGGTACGCCGAGGTCGACGAGATCGTGTCGATCGTCAACGCCCTGCTCCGCGAGCACCGTGCGTTGCCCCAGCTCATCACGCACGACGCCGAGCCGTACCACCTGCACGCCGTACCCCGGGACGCCCCGCTGGCCACCCGGATGGCGGTCGAGGCGGCGATGGCGATCGCCGACGTGGTACGCGGTGACGAACTGCGCCGGCTGCGCATCTGCGATCACCCCGACTGCGACAACGTGCTGGTCGACCTCTCCAAGAACCGGTCACGCCGGTTCTGCGAGGCCGGCTGCGGCAACCGGGCTGCGGTCAGCGCCTACCGTGCCCGCAAGGCCGCCGCCCGCGCCTGACCGGGCGCGGCAAGATCGGGTGGCGGCATGGGTACATTTCTTGTCGCTCGCACGACAACAGATGTACCCACGTCTTGTCGCAGACGACCGCCGCCCGGCGCGGGCCAGTGCGGCGAGTTAGGGGTGGGTCATGCGGAGCAGGTCGAGCGCCTCCTCCAACTGCTCTTCGGAGAGTTTCCCGGAGTCGATGTGGCCACGCGAGATCACCACCTCCTTGATGGAGATCTGCTTCTCCAGCGCCTCCTTGGCGATCGACGCGGCCTCGTCGTACCCGAGGTGGCGGTTGAGCGGGGTGACGATCGACGGCGAGCCCTCGGCGTACGACAGGCAGACCTCGGCGTCCGCGACCAGGCCGACCACACACCGGTCAGCGAGCAGGCGGCTCGACGCGGCGATCAGCCGGATCGACTCCAGGATGTTGCGGCCCATCACCGGCAGCATGACGTTCAGCTCGAAGTCGCCCTGTGACCCGGCGAAGGCCACGGCCGCGTCGTTGCCGACCACCTGCGCGCAGACCTGTCGGACGGCCTCACAGACCACCGGATTGACCTTGCCGGGCATGATCGACGACCCCGGCTGAAGATCCGGGATGCGCAGTTCGCGCAGACCGGCACGGGGGCCGGAACCCATCCAGCGGATGTCATTGGCAATCTTGTAGAGCCCGACCGCGACGGTACGCAGCTGGCCTGACGTCTCCACCAGGGCGTCCCGGGCCCCCTGCGCCTCGAAGTGGTTACGTGCCTCGGTCACCGGCAACCCGGTGGAGGCCTGCAGCTTCTCGATCACCCGGGCGGCGAAACCGAGCGGAGTGTTGATGCCGGTGCCCACCGCCGTGCCACCCAGCGGCAACTCCGCCAGCCGGGGCAGCGCCGCCCCCAACCGCTCGATGCCGTAGCGGACCTGGGCGGCGTACCCGCCGAACTCCTGCCCGAGCGTCACCGGGGTGGCGTCCATCAGGTGCGTACGCCCAGCCTTTACGACGGTCTCGAACTCCGCCGCCTTCGCCTCCAGCGCACCGGCCAGGTGGGCCAGCGCCGGGAGCAGATCCCCCGCCACGGCCTCGGTCGCGGCCAGGTGGATCGAGGACGGAAAGACGTCGTTGCTGGACTGTGAGGCGTTGACGTCGTCGTTCGGGTGCACCTCCCGACCCAGCTCACGGCTGGCCAGGGTGGCGATCACCTCGTTGGTGTTCATGTTGGACGACGTGCCGGAACCGGTCTGGAACACGTCCACCGGGAACTGGTCGTCGTACCCGCCGGCGGCCACGTGCGCAGCGGCTGCGGCGATCGCTGCGGCCACGTTCGCGTCGATCACCCCCAGCTCGCCGTTGACCTCGGCGGCGGCACCCTTGATCTGGGCCAACGCCCGGATCTGGGCCGGCTCGATGCCCCGGCCGGAGATCGGGAAGTTCTGCACCGCCCGCTGCGTCTGGGCCCGCCACAACGCCTCGGCGGGCACCTCCACCTCGCCCATCGAGTCGCGTTCGATCCGGTAGCCCATGCTCTCTGGAGTCGTCACGCGTACCATCCTGCCGCGCACCGCGACGACGTGCAGATGTTCGCCCCAGCCGCACGATTCCGGATGAGCCACCGAGCCGGCCGGGAGTCGGCTTCCACCCGAAAGTCTGGCACCTCGCAGGCAGTGATGCTCTTAACATCGTCGAAATCCCACCACTCCGCTCAGGAGGTTTGCACGTTGCATCACAACGGGGCCGGCGTGCGCACCGCACGCCGGTGGCGCGCACCGCGCCGATTCCTCGTCACCGGGGCGGCCGCCCTGCTGACCGCACCACTCGCCGTGCTCGGCACCACCACGCCGGCAGCCGCCAGCGTGACCAGATTCGAACGCGCGACGAGCATCAGCTACACCGACGCCAAGCAGCCCTCCGTCGCGTTTCCGGTCGACACCACCGACGAGGTGCCGGTCGGTACCTGGAAATCCGACGAGGGTAACCACACCTCCCGGGCGTACTTCACCTTCGACCTGGCGCCCTATCAGGGCAAGGACATCATCCAGGCCGGCGGGGTCATCGGAGAATCGTCGGTTACCGACTGCGAGAAGCCACGCAAGATCGAGATCTGGCGTACCGACACGCCGGCACAGCCCCCGACCTGGAAGACCGCACCGCAGGTGCACGAGCAGGCCGGTGACGTCTTCGATTCCCCCGCCTGCCCGGCCAGCTACCTGGAACTCGACCTCACCGAGACGCTGCGCCAGGCGGTCACCGACGGGCAGGACAAGCTCACCCTGATGGCCCGGGTGGCCGGGCACCACGAAAAGAACAAGCGCTTCAGCCGGTGGCTCACCCCGTTGGGCATCTCGATTGAGGCGAACGCCGCACCCGACGTCCCCAGCGCGCTGACTGTCGCAGGTCTAACCTGCGCGGACGGCCGTCTGATCGGCACCACCAGCCCGGTGCTCAGCGCCGAGATCACCGACCCGGACACGGTCGAGGGGTCGGCCGGCGATCAGGTGACGGCGACCTTTGCCTGGTGGTCGGTCGATCGGCCCACCGAGCGCACCGAGTGGACGTCCTACCGCTCCTACGCACCGGCCCGCTTCACCTACACGGTGCCGGAGGGTGTGTTGGTCAACGGCGGCACGTACGCCTTCTCGGTGCGCGCCGCCGATCAGCACGCCAGTTCCGACTGGTCACCGGAGTGCCGGTTCACCGTCGACACGGTTCGGCCGCCAGCCCCGACGGTGACCTCCACCGACTACCCGTCTGGCTGGAATCCGCCAGGTCACGGCGGTCCGGGTATCCCCGGCACCTTCCACTTCACCGCGCCGGGCGCGGACGACATCGCCGGCTACTACTACGGCGAGAGCGGACCGACCTCCTACGTGGTCGCCGACGAGTCGGGGGCCGCCAGCATCAGCCACGCGCCGACGCGCACCTACAGCAACCGGCTGTACGTGCAGGCCGTCGACCGGACCGGCAACCGCTCGGCACAGACGACTTACGAGTTCACGGTGCGCGACACCGCTCCTCGGATCACCGACGGAAATCCGAATGGCGCGATCGGTGAGCCCCGCGAGCTGACGTTCACACCCGGTATGGAGGACGTGGTCGAGTACACCTACCGGCTCAACGACGACGAGCCGGTCGCCGTGCCGGCCGAAGCGGACGGCACGGCGACCGCGACGATAACTCCCCGCAAGTCCGGCTCGAACCAGATCACCGTGACCAGTCGAACCTCCGGCGGACTGCCCAGCAGCGAGGGGCAGTTGTACTTCTACCTGGCGACCGAGCCCACCGTCTCCTCGGAGCAGTACCCGATCGGAGGCGGCGAAGGCGCCCTCGTCGGTACTCCCGGTACGTTCGTCTTCCGCCCCGGCATGCCCGGCGTGACCGAGTATGTCTGGTCGGTGGTCGGCGGACCGGAGCAGACGGTCGCCGCCAAGGCGGACGGTACGGCGAGCGTGACCTTCACCTCCACCTTCGGCGGATTCCACTGGATGCAGGTCTACAGCCGGACCGCCGACGGCACCGTCTCGGGTACCGCCTCCGTGTACTTCGAAGCGACGTCATGGGCACCGACGATCGAATCGACGGACTATCCCATCTACCAGGAGGGCGGCGGACCGGGAGTCGCCGGTGAGTTCACCTTCCGCCCGGCCCGAGACGGCGTGACCGGTTACGTCTACACCTTCGAAGGCGAGGAGGAACGGACGGTCATCGCGGGTGCCGACGGAGTTGCCACGATCAGCTGGACGCCGCAGTCCTACCCCGCCGACCGGTCCGGCTGGGTGCGGCTGACCGTACGCGCCACGATGGGCTCCATCGTCTCAGACGAGACCGAGCACTCCTTGATACTGAAGCGGTTGGCCCCGACCGTGAGCAGCTCGGACTACCCGCCCACCGGCGGAGGCGGCCCAGGTGTTCCGGGCCAGTTCACGTTGACCGCGCAGATGCCCGGCAGCGCCGAGTTCGTCTACCGGTACAACGGGGAGGAGGAGACGGTCGCCGTTGGAGCCGACGGCACCGCGACGATCACGTTGACCCCGCAGCACTACGGCAGCCACTACCTGTACGTGTCGAGCAGGACCGCGTCGGGGGCCACGTCCGGCGAGGACTACTACTACTTCAACGTCAACCACCCGGGCTGAGGTCCGCAACGACGAGGGGCGCCGGGCCTCCGCCCGGCGCCCCTCGTCGTGTCGGTGTGTCAGCGGCGGCCGATGGTGAGGACGGGCTTGGTGACCTCGGCGAAGAAGTCGTTGCCCTTGTCGTCGACCACGATGAAGGCCGGGAAGTCCTCCACCTCGATCCTCCAGACCGCCTCCATGCCCAACTCGGCGTACTCCAGGACCTCGACGTGCTTGATGCAGTCCTGGGCGAGCCGGGCGGCGGGGCCGCCGATCGAGCCGAGGTAGAAGCCGCCGTGCTGCTCGCAGGAGCGGGTGACCTGTGTCGAGCGGTTGCCCTTGGCCAGCATCACCATCGAGCCACCGGCGGCCTGGAACTTCTCCACGTAGGCGTCCATCCGACCGGCGGTGGTCGGGCCGAAGGAGCCGGAGGCGTAGCCCTCCGGGGTCTTCGCCGGGCCGGCGTAGTAGACGGCATGGTCGCGCAGGTACTGCGGCATCGACTCGCCCGCGTCCAGCCGCTCGGCGATCTTCGCGTGGGCGATGTCTCGGGCCACCACCAGCGGCCCGCTGAGCGACAACCGGGTCTTGACCGGGTACTTGGACAGCTCGGCGCGGATCTCGTCCATCGGCCGGTTCAGGTCGACGCGCACCACCTCGGTCGCGTCCAGCTGCGCCTCGGTGACGTCGGGCAGGAAGCGCGCCGGGTCGGTCTCCAGGCGCTCCAACCACACGCCCGACGGGGTGATCTTGGCCACCGCCTGTCGGTCGGCCGAGCAGGACACCGCGATCGCCACCGGGCAGGAGGCCCCGTGCCGAGGCAACCGCACCACCCGGACGTCGTGGCAGAAGTAGCGTCCGCCGAACTGAGCGCCGATGCCGAAGTTGCGGGTCAACTCCAGCACCTCGGCCTCCAGCTCCAGGTCCCGGAAGCCGTGCGCGGCCATCGAGCCGGAGGTGGGCAACGCGTCGAGGTACTTGGCGGAGGCGTACTTCGCGGTCTTCAGGGCGTACTCGGCGCTGGTGCCGCCGATCACGACCGCCAGGTGGTACGGCGGGCAGGCGGCGGTGCCGATCAGCCGCAGCTTCTCCTCCAGGAACTGCATCATCCGCGTCGGGTTCAGCAGCGCCTTGGTCTCCTGGTAGAGGTACGACTTGTTGGCCGAGCCACCACCCTTGGCCATGAAGAGGAACTTGTACGCGTCCGGGTGGCCGTCCGGGTCCTCGGCGTACAGCTCCACCTGCGCGGGCAGGTTACTGCCGGTGTTGCGCTCCTCCCACATGGTCAGCGGGGCGAGCTGCGAGTAGCGCAGGTTGAGCCGGGTGTACGCCTGCCACACGCCGCGCGAGATCGCCTCGGCGTCGGCGCCGTCGGTGAGCACGTGCCGGCCACGCTTGCCCATCACGATCGCCGTGCCGGTGTCCTGACACATCGGCAGCACGCCACCGGCCGCGATGTTGGCGTTGCGCAGCAGGTCCAACGCGACGAACCGGTCGTTCGGCGAGGCCGCCGGGTCGTCGATGATCGACCGCAGCTGGGCCAGGTGCGCGGGACGCAGGAAGTGGGCGATGTCGTGCATCGCCTCGGCGGTCAGCGCGGTCAGCGCGGCCGGCTCGACCGTCAGGAAACGTCGACCACCCGGACCGTTGACCACGTCGACGCCCTCGTCGGTGATCAGGCGGTACTCCGTCTGGTCGGGGCCGGTCGGCAGCAGGGGGGCATACGAGAAGTCGGCGCTCATGACAGCACTCCGCTCCGCTCGCTAACGACGACACTGCGCTGTCGCTCCGCGCCGCCGTGAGACACCATCGCTCTGTGCTGATGATTCGCTCGCTGCCGCTCGCTCACGACGACACTCCGCTGTCGCTCCGCGCCGCCGTGAGACACCATCGCTCTGTGCTGATGATTCGCTCGCTGCCGCTCGCTCATGGTGGCAAAGCCTAGGGCAGAGGGTTTGCCCGTCCCACCCCCCGGGGGGCCCGATCACTTACCGGAATCAGGAGCGGCACACAGCTCGTTCTTCGGACCGCAGCTGCCCTGTGGCTGCGGCTCCGGGCCACTGCCGTCGGGCCCCGGATCCGCCCTGTCGGCGTCGCGCCGCGACTCACCGGCTGTCGCGCCGAAGCGGACGTACCCGATCTCCCGGCCCTCACCGATCACCATCCCGGCGGGCCCGACGGCGAGGGCGTTGGCGGAGGTACGCAGCACGGCCAGCTCCCGCCCGGTACGCGGGTCGAGCGCGATCAACCGGTTGGGTTTCTCGTCAGTGACGATCGCCGCGTACGGGGTGAGGGCGGCACCCGCCTTCTTCCCGGCCGGACGGTTCCACCGGGTCTGCTTGGTGCCGAGTTCACGGGCAGAGACGGTGCCACCGTCGGCGGTACGCACCAGCGCGTACCGGTCGTCCACGGCGAGCACCCGTTCGGCGTTGGCGGTGACCAGCAGCAGCCGCCCGTCGTACCCGTCGAGGACCGCCTCCCGGCCGTCCGGCGACACACCGAGCAGCACGTTGCGGGCACCGTACGGGTCTTCCCGCTGCACGCAACCGGCGCTGTCGGCGGTACGGAGGTTGAGCCCGGACTGCTGCCACGCCTCCTGGCCGGTGGCCGAGTCCTGGCCGGAGATGGCGTAGTAGCAGCTGCCGTCCTGGGCACGGGCGGTGATCCGCAGCAGCCGACCCCCGATCACCGCGAGCCGCTCCTCGCGGCCGGGCTCGACGTTCTGGAGCACCCGGCCGTTCGCCGTGTCCACCACGTGCACCCGGCCGTCGACCGGGAAGCCGAGCAGCGGGGGTACCGCCTCCGGGCCGGCCACCTCGCCGTGGATCCGGTTGCTGGTGAGCCGCCGGGTGTCGAGCAGGTTCGGGTTGTCGGCGAGCAGGCCCGAGCTCACCCCTGGGAGGAAGGCCGTCCACAGCGGAGTGGTGCCGCGCGGGTCCCAGGCGCTCAGCGTGCAGTCGGTGGCCTCCACGCACCGCGCGTCCAACAGCAGGTTGCGGTACGTCCAGACGGCCACCGCGTCGTCGTCACGGCGACGGGTCACCCCGGTGGTGGGGTCGAGCACCTCGTACCCCTTGACCAGGAGCTTGCCCACGACGACCACGGACTCCCCGCCGGCGCCCGCGACCGCGCTCCAGTCGGCCTTGCGCTCCCAGAGCTGGGTGCCGGTGGCCAGACTGCGGGCCTCGACGCGGGTGCGCTGCTCGATCACCACGCTCTCCCCGGCGATGGTGACGCTGCGCGGAGTTCCGCCGACGCGCTGCTGCCAGACCACGTCCGGCTGGGAGATGGGTTGGCGGCGATTAACCCAGTCCCACATGGTAGGAAACGGGTTCCAGACTCCGGTAGCAGCCAGCACCACCACCGTGATCAGGCCGAGCAGCAGCCAGCTACGTACGCCGAGGCCGCTCCCCTTCGCCACCGGAACACGGTAGCCACCCGCACCCCCCACCGCCCGCACCACACCGCGTGTCGTGAAAGGAAGGGCACCTTATTAACGCCTGCGGTAGTAGAAGGGCCCCTTGTTAACGCGAGTGAGCGGCAGGCTTCAGCACCGGCCACAGTGTCAGCGTCGCGGCGACCGACGCGGCACCGGCCACCGCCATCACCACGCCCGGAGCAAGCCACTCGCTCAGCCCGCCCGCGCCCGCCGCCGCCAGCCCCTGCATCGCCATCATCCCCGTGTTGACCAGCCCGAACGCCTGTCCCCGGCGCAACTCGGGCACCGCGTCGAGGAAGCGCCGGGCCAGCCCGAGCTGGTAGGCGAAGCCCGCGGTGGCCACCGCGAAGAGCGCCGCCGCCGGCAGCAGCCCCGGACCGGCCAGAAACACCAGCATCGGTACGCCGAGCAGCAGCGCGAGCCACGGCGTCCACCGCTCCCGGCGCGCCGGCGCCACGAACCGTCCCACCACCAGGTCACCGACCAGCATCCCGCCCGCACCGGCCATCAGCAGTACGCCGGCACTGGCGCCCAGCCCCAACTGCGCCGCGTACGGCACCGCCACGCCTTCGGCACCGACGAGCAGCGAGCCGGGCAGCCACTGGGCGAGCAGCAGTCCCCGGATCCGGCGATCGGCGAGCAGTTGCCGGTTGACCCGCAGCGTCTCCCGAACGGCACCACCCCTGCCGCGCCCCACGGCTGCGCCCCCGGCACCGCTGGCCGGGCCCACGGCACCAGTGCTTACGGCATCGGTGGCAGGGGCGGTGCGGATCCGGGCGGGACGGCGGGTGAGGCCGACGCGTACCAGCAGCGCGGACAGGCCGCAGGTCAGCGCGGTCAGCCAGAGCGCGCCGTAGGGCCCGACCAGTCCGAGCAGCAGGCCACCGACGGCGAAGCCGGCCACCTGGGTGCCCCCGGCGGCCACCGAGAGCAGCGACCGACCCAACACGTACGCGTCGCCGTGCAGCACCTCGGGCAGCAGCGCCGTCCGCGCGGCACTGCTCACCGGGCCGAACAGCGCCACGACGGCGACCAGGCCGAGCATCAGCGGCGGTGACAGCGCGCCGGTGGCGAGCACCACGACCACCGCCAGTCGCAACAGGTCGTACCCGACGATCAGCGCGCGGGCCGGCATCCGGTCCGCCAGGGCCAGCAGGAACACCCCGCCGAGCGCGTGCGGCAGGAACCCGGTCACGTACGCCAGCGCGGCCAGCAACCCGGATCCGGTGCGCTCATAGACCAGCACGGAGAGGGCGAGCATCTTCACCGTCTCGCCGATCATGAAGATCCCGAAGCTGCCGAAGATCACCCGGAACTCGGCGACGGCGAACACGTCCCGGAAGGTGGCCGGTCGTTCGGCCACCTTCGGCGCGCTCAGGCTGGTGTTGTCCACGCCGGCCAGCGTGGTCGCCCACCCCGGGGCGGCTCTATCCTTTCGCTGGTCAACGAAAGGTCGGCGATGCGGATCGAGGTCACCCCGGCGGACGTGGCGGCCAGCCGGTACGCCATCTCGCCGCTGGGCGAGGCGGTCTGGGCGCTGCGCGTGCACGCAGGTCAGCACTCCGTGCCGGGGCTGGCGCCCTGGGTGGCCCGCACCCGGCCGACGTTCGAGCGGCTGCGTCGGGAGCGGCCGGCGGTGGGCGCGCTGTTGGCGCTGCTGCGCCGGGGCGGCTACAACGCCGACTTCATCCATCCCGCCCCGGACGGCAACCCACGCGATTTCGCCGAGGAGATCGCCGTGGTCCGGGCCACACCGCTCGCCCAGGCCCGCAGCGAACTCGCCCGCAATCTCGCCGGGCACGGCAACCCACCCGCGTACGCCCGACGGATCTACGACTCGCCGGACGTCGTCGACCAGATGGCCGACGCGATCGAGGCGGCCTGGGTGTCGCTGGTGCAGCCGGACTGGCCGCGCCTGCGAGCCGTGCTGGAGCGGGACCTGGTGCACCGGGCCGGCCGGCTGCTCGCGTACGGCTGGGGGGCCGCCGTGGCGGACCTGGACCCACGGTTGCGCTGGGTCTCCGACGGTGCCCTCGGCGCGATCGAGGTGGCCGACCGCGATCCCCGCAGCTACTCGCTCGACGGTCGGGGCCTGCTCTTCATCCCCACGGTATTCGGCATGATGATCAACTATGTCGAGCCGCCGTGGCCGTTCGCGATCGTCTACCGGGCCTCCGGAGTAGCCGAACTGCTCGGGCCACCCGACCCGGACCGCCCCGCCGACGCCCTGGACCGGCTGGTCGGGCGGTCCCGCGCGGCGGTGCTGCGGGCACTCGCCCTGCCCGCCACGACCAGTCAACTCGTCGCGCAACTCGGGATGAGCCTGGGCGGCGTCGGCGACCACCTGGCCGTGCTGCGCGACGCGGGCCTGATCACCCGGGTCCGGTCCGGCCGATCCGTCCGCTACCGCCGCACCCCGCTGGGCGACACGCTGGCGGAGGACTGACCGGCCTCACCGCACCGCCGAGCGCAGCAGCGGGAGGACCCGGTAGGGAATCTGCTCGGCGAGCGCGATGATCGTGGAGGCGCGGGTGATCCCCTCGTACGCCACGATCTGGTCGATCACCCGCTGGAGGTCGGTGTTCGACCGGGCCACGATCCGGCAGAGCAGATCGCCTGAGCCGGTGATGGTGTGCGCCTCCAACACCTCCGGGATCGCCGCCAGGTGGCGGGTGACCGGATCATGCCCGTGCCGCTGGCTGATTTCGAGGGTGACGAAGCTGGTCACCGTGAAGCCCAGCGCGGCCGGGCCGAGATCCGGCCCGAAGCCGGCGATGACCCCCCGCCCGACCAGCTTGTCGAGCCGCGCCTGCACCGTCCCCCGGGCGACCTGAAGCCGGCGCGAGCATTCCAGCACGCCGATCCGAGGCTCCTCGGCGAGCAACTCGATGAGTCGCACATCCAGCTCGTCGAGCTGGGCAATTTGACCACTGTTCATGCCGGAACACCATACCGTTTGTGCAACCTGACCAGCCCAGGCAGAGAGGGTTGCCCAGTCGGGCCGGTCCCCGCGATGCTCGGCGGCAGCAGACACGATCCGTCGGCCCACGAGGCCGGCCGGTACGCGAGGGAGGCCACCATGACCCAGGCGATCGACCGACCCCAGCCGACCGAGGAAGTCGACGTCGACGCTCTCATCGGCGCCGTCGACCACGACACCAGCAAGGACCCGTTCCCGGTCAAGGGGCTCGACCACGTGCGCTTCCTGGTGGGTAACGCCAAGCAGGCCGCGCACTACTACTCCACCGCGTTCGGCATGACCTGCGTGGCATACCGGGGACCCGAGCAGGGCTACCGCGACCACGCCGAGTACGTGCTGACCAGCGGTTCGGCCCGGTTCGTGCTCACCGGCGCGGTACGCCCCGACGCCGAGGGCGCCGAGCACGTCGCCCGGCACAGCGACGGCGTCAGCGACATCGCGCTGGAGGTGCCCGACGTCGACGCCGCGTACGCGCACGCCACGGCGCAGGACGCGACCGGCCTGGTGGAGCCGCACGACGTGACCGACGAGCACGGCACCGTACGGCTGGCGGCCATCGCCACCTACGGCGACACCCGGCACACGCTGGTGGACCGGTCCCGCTACACCGGTCCGTTCCTGCCCGGCTTCGCCGCCCGGGGTCCGATCGTGGACCGGCAGCCGATGATCGACGCCGGAATCCAGCCGAAGCGCTTCTTCCAGGCCGTCGACCACGTCGTCGGCAACGTCGAGCTGGGCCGGATGGACGAGTGGGTCGAGTTCTACCGCCGGGTCATGGGATTCACCAACATGGCCGAGTTCATCGGCGACGACATCGCCACCGACTACTCGGCGCTGATGAGCAAGGTGGTCGCGAACGGCACCCGCAAGGTGAAGTTCCCGCTCAACGAGCCGGCGATCGCCAAGAAGAAGTCGCAGATCGACGAGTACCTGGAGTTCTACCAGGGTCCGGGCGCCCAGCACATCGCCGTGGCCACCAACGACATCCTGGCCAGCGTCGACGCGATGCGGGCAGCAGGCGTCGAGTTCCTCGAAACCCCGGACTCCTACTACGACGACCCGGAGCTGCGTGCCCGGATCGGCGAGGTGCGCGTACCGATCGAGGAGCTCAAGTCCCGCAAGATCCTGGTGGACCGGGACGAGGACGGCTACCTGTTGCAGATCTTCACCAAGCCGGTGCAGGACCGGCCGACGGTCTTCTTCGAGCTGATCGAGCGGCACGGCTCGCTCGGCTTCGGCAAGGGCAACTTCAAGGCGCTCTTCGAGGCCATCGAGCGCGAGCAGGAGAAGCGCGGCAACCTGTAGGAGCTACCCGTGCTTTCGCCGCCGGCCGACGGGCCTGTGCCCCCGGCCGGCGGCCGTCACCCCGACGGCCTCCGGCCCCTGTCGGACAAGCCCTGGCAGCAACCACTCCACGAGACGGTCGCCGGGACAGTCGTCGTTAAGGTGGCGAGGTGAACGAGCGCAGCGAGGCCGCGACATGAGTGTGGCACCCGGTTGGTACGTCGACCCCGCCGACCCGGAGACCCGTAGGTACTGGGACGGCGGGGGCTGGATCGGCGCGCCCATCCCGGTCGACGCCACGCCGCCGGAGGGCCCACCCCCGCCTGAGCCCGAGCCCGAGCCCGAGCCGGAGTCCCCGTCACCGGCGTCCACCTCGGCACCATCCGCCGCCGGTACCCCGCCGGCCACCTGGCCGCACGGCCAGGCGTCGGGCGGGCCGGCTGGCGCGAGCGCACCGGGAGTTCCGCCGGGCACGCCGCCCACCTGGCCGACCGGCGGCGCGTCGCAGCCGCCACCCGGTTGGCCGTACCCGAACTGGCCGGTGCCGCCACCGGCCCCCCGACCACACGGGATGCCGCTGGCCTCGCTCGGCACCCGGCTGGGTGCCCGGCTGATCGACTTCGGCATCGTCTTCGCGCTCAACGCCCTGGTCAACGGCTGGTTCGTCTGGCGCTACCTCCAGGAACTCTCCACGCCGTTGAACGAGTTCTGGCGCCGGGTGCAGGAGCAGGATCGCACCACCGATCCGCTGCCCGCCGCCGGTGACCAGGCCGGCGCGCTGGTCGTGACGATCCTGCTGATCGCCACCTCGCTCTGGCTCGCCTACGAGGTGCCGTCGATGGCGGCCAGTGGACAGACCTTCGGCAAGCGACTGCTGCGCGTGCGGGCGGTGCCGGTCGAGGCGGACGCGCCGCTGGGCTTCGGTCGGGCACTGCGTCGCTGGAACACCCTCGGCCTGCCCACGCTGCTCTGGTACTGCTGCGGCCTGGGCCTGGTGCTCCAGCTGATCGACGCGCTCTCACCGCTGTTCGACCATCCGCTACGGCAGGCGCTGCACGACAAGCGGGCGCAGACCGTGGTGGTTCAGGTTCCACGTACCCCCGACGACCGCGCCAACCCCCCGGGAGAGACCACATGACCGACGACGGACGACACCAGGCGGCAGTGCGGCTGACCCGCGCCGACCTGGACGCGCTGCCCAACTACGTACCCGGACGCAGCCCGGCCGACCTGGCCCGGGAACTGGGCCTCCCCGAGGCCATCAAGCTGGCCAGCAACGAGGTGCCGTACGGTCCGCTGCCCGGGGTGGTGGAAGCGGTCGCCGAAGCCGCCGCAGGGGTGCACCGCTACCCGGACATGGGCGTCGTCGCACTCCGCCAGGCGCTCGCCGACCGGTACGGGGTGAGCGTCGACCGGGTGGCCACCGGTTGTGGCTCGGTGGCGCTGGCCGAGCACCTGGTCCGGGCCACCTGCCTGCCCGGTGACGAACTCGTCTACTCGTGGCGCTCGTTCGAGGCGTACCCGATCATCGCGGCGACCAGCGGCGCGACCAGCGTGCAGGTGCCCAACGACGCCGGGCACGGGCACGACCTGACGGCGATGGCCGCGGCGGTGACCGACCGCACCCGGATGGTGCTGGTCTGCAACCCCAACAACCCCACCGGCACCGCCGTCCGCCGTGCCGAGCTGGACCGCTTCCTCGACGCGGTGCCGGATGACGTCCTGGTGGTGATCGACGAGGCCTACCGCGAGTTCGTGACCGACCCGGAGGTGCCGGACGGACTGACCTACGTCGACCGGCCGAACGTGGCGGTGCTGCGTACCCTCTCCAAGGCTTGGGGACTGGCCGGTCTGCGGATCGGCTTCCTGGTCGCTCAGCCACAGGTCGCGGCGGCGGTACGCAAGGTCGTCACGCCGTTCTCCACCAGCATGGCCGCGCAGGCGGGCGCACTGGCCGCGCTGGCCCAGGCCGACGAGGTCAATCGGCGGTGCGCGCTGGTGGTGGCCGAACGCGAGCGCGTCGGCGAGGCGCTGGGCAAGCTCGTCCCCGGCGTCCCCGCCAGCCAGGCGAACTTCGTCTGGCTGCCGCTGGGCGACCGGTCGGTGGCGTTCGGCAAGGCGTGCGAGTCGCGGGGCGTGATCGTACGTCCGTTCTCCGGCGACGGGGTGCGGGTCACCATCGGTACGCCGGCCGAGAACGACGCCTTCCTGGCGGCGGCCGAGGCCGCGCTGGGCTGAACCAGCACGGACCGGGCCGGTCCGCCATCCCCCAGCGGACCGGCCCGGAGTCTGCTACTCCTGCGACAACCGGCAGCCGCTGCCGTCCCGGTACGCGATGCGAACGGCACCGCCGGCACCGGCGCGGTCAGGTCGCCGCCACGATCAACGCCTCGGCGGTGAGGTAGTACCGCTGGTCGTCGCCGTCGGGATCTACCGGACGGCGCAACCGCTCCACCACCACGTACCCGTCGGCGGCGTACGCCTGACCCGGTGTCCATCCGGTGCCGTCGGCGCCGATGTCGAGGACGAACCCGGACAGCCGCGCACCGGTGGCCGGGTCCAGCGTGACGAGTTCGTTCGCCTCGGTCAGCACGTGTACCCGGCCGGGCTGGACGGCGATCAACCGGCCCGGACCGATCTCGACCCGCCAGCGTTCCCCGCCGTCGGGCACAACCCGGCCGACCAGCACCCCGTCGACCATGTTCACCACCGTGTCGTCGACGAGTTCGGTACCCGGTCCATCCAGTTCCGGCAGTTGGACCGGCTCGTCCGGGCCGAGCAACCAGCCCTGCGCGGACCCGTCACCGGGCCCTGCGGTACGCAGGGCGGCGCAGCCGACGCCGCCCGGTCCGCAACCGATCAACGTGGCCGTCAACTCGTCGCCAGCGCCCAGCGGTCGCCACCTGGCCGTCACCACGCCGGTCGCGACATCCCGGAACTCGACCACGGCCGGTCCGGCACACTCGTCGACGGTCAGCAGCCGTCCACCGGGGCCGGTGCCCACCGGCTCACGGCAGCCGGAGTCCACCGCCGCCTGCCACAGTGTCCCGCCGTCGGCCAGGTCGACCGCCCGCACCTCGCCGGCACCGGAGGTCAGCACCACCTGCCGACGGTCGGCGGTGGTGCCCAGCGAGAGCCCGCTCGGTTGCCAGACGACGGCGGTGCCGGTGCGTCGCGTCGTCCGCTCCGACGCCGGTGGCGGCCCTTCCGCCCGCCAGGCGACCCGACCGGTACGCGCGTCGAGGGCCACCAGTTGACCGTCCGACCATCGGCTGACCACCGTCGTCCCGCTCGCCACCACCGCGTCCAGGCTCGCCGGCCAGCGCCGGAAGGACCAGTACGGGGTGTTCCGGCTGCGACTGTCGACCGGCTGGTCGGCGTACACCTGCCGAGGCGCGGCGTACACCCGCAGCCGCCCGTCGACGATCAGCGGAGCGACCGGCAGCCGGCCGGTCACGCCGACGGTCGGCGTGCTCCGCTGCGGGTAGCCCTCTTGGGCGGGGGTGCTCACCTCGGCCGGTGCCAGGACCCGGTACGCGATGACCCCGACCGTGGCGGCGACAGCCACCGCCGTCGCCGCAGCCACGATCCGCCGCCGACCTGCCCACCCCATGCCGCACCTCCGCACGGCACCCTACCCAGCGTTCCCGGCAGCCGCCCCGGGCCATGGGTGACGTCACGACGGCACGGACGTGACGTCACGACGTGGGCACCGACTCCGCACGCGGACCGGGAGCGGCCCACCGGATCGCAATGCCTGCGCGCGGTCGCGGAACCCGTCAGGCCACGGCCGGCTCGGGGCGGACGCCCGCCTCGGCGGCCAGTACGGCGAGATCCTGCCGAAGCACCTGTTCGGCCGCTCGGGCAGCCAGACCGCCGAGCAGGAACGCCAACGCCCGACCGGCGGGTGCGGCCGGCTGGGCGCGTACCGTCACCGTCACCGAGGTGTGCCGACGCCCGCGACGGCGGACGTCCCGCAGTGCCCAGGTGATCCGGTAGTCGACGCCCTCACCGGGCGAGCCGAGGACCAGCCGCCGGGGTGGTTCGGCGGCCAACACGACGAACTCCTCGGTCATCGTGCCGCCGTCCGGCCGGGTCCGGTCCTCGCGCCACGAGGTGCCCGGACCGAAGGGGCCCGTGGTCAGCGGTCGCACCGGCCGACCGCCGGATCTGAGCCGGGACAGATCGGTGAGCACCCGCCACAGCTCGCCCGCGGGTGCCGCGACCAGACCGTTGACCGAAACCGTCGACATGCCACCTCCCGTGGTGTCGACGGTACGCCGCGTGAGCGCGGCTCGGGGTCCCCGAGCGGAGACCCCCCCGTCGGAGACCCCTCGTGGGCATCAGGCGACGAACCGACCGGCCCGGATCGCGTCGACGAACGAGGTCCAACCCGACGGGCTGACCACCAGCACCGGCCCGGCCTGGTCCTTCGAGTCGCGGATACCCACCACACCGTGGACACCGGCCAGATTGTCGGCCACCTCCACGCAGAGGCCCTGGTCGTTGGAGCGGCTGCTGGTGCGCCAGACCGCGCCCACGAGATCGTGCATCGTCATCTCCCTCAGCTTTCGACGTTGCGCCCGCCGGGGCCGGGCCGACCGGTAAGGGGGTACCGGCTGGCCCGGCGCGGCGTGGCGACGCAGTTCCGAGGCGATCAACGAAGGCGGCGACGGCCCCCGATCGCACCCGCTGTGCGATCAAGGACTGGTGTCGGGTTCAGGTCAGTTCGACGGCAGGACGACGCCCGTCACCTCGCCCAACGTGAGGGTGGTGCCATCCGGACCGGGTGCGGTGGCGGTGATCGTCACCGTGTCGCCGTCAGCGAGGAAGGTCCGTTCCGCCCCGCCCACGGTGACCGGCTCGCGGCCGCCCCAACTGAGTTCCAGGAACGAGCCGACCTGGTCGCGCCGGGGGCCCGAAACGGTGCCGGAGGCGTACAGGTCGCCGGTGCGCAACGAGGCACCGTTGACGGTCAGGTGGGCCAGTTGCTGGGCGGGCGTCCAGTACATCCCGGCGAACGGTGGCTCGGTGACCGGTTCCCCGTTCCAGATCACCCTCAGCCGCAGGTCGAGGCCCTGACGCGGCTCATCCCGCAGGTAGTCGGCCACCGGCGGATCCTGTGCCGGGCCCGCCACGAAGGCGTGCCGCAGCGCGTCCAACGGGGTGACCCAGGCTGCGATCGAGGTGGCGAACGACTTACCCAGGAACGGTCCGAGCGGCTGGTACTCCCAGGCCTGGATGTCCCGCGCCGACCAGTCGTTGACCAACACGACGCCGAAGACGTGGTCCGCGAAGTCGGCGGCGGCCACCCGACGACCGAGCGGGCTCGGCACGCCGACCACGAATCCGACCTCGGCCTCGATGTCCAGGCGCGCCGACGGACCGAAGGTCGGCCCATCCGGGCCGGGCCGCTGCCCCTGCGGACGGACCACCGGGGTGCCGGAGACCACGACCGTGCCGGCCCGGCCGTGGTAGCCGATCGGCAGGTGCCGCCAGTTGGGCAGCAGCGGAGGTTGACCGGGACGGAAGATCAGGCCGACGTTCGACGCGTGGTGCTCCGAGGAGTAGAAGTCCACGTAGTCGGCCACCTCGAAGGGCAGCTCCATCCGTACCTCGTCCACCGGCACCAGCAGCGGCTCCACCGCGGTGCGGTGTGCCGGATCGGTGAGCAACTCGGTGATCCGATCCCGTGCCGCTGTCCACTGCGGACGCCCCAGGGCCAGAAACGCGTTCAGCGTCGGGCGGCACAGCGCGCCACCGGCCAGCACCAGGCCCGCGGACTCTGCGGCGGCCAGGTCCAACACCTGGTTCCCGACCCGTACGCCGATGCGCGGCTCGCCGTCGTCGGCCCGGAACACCCCGTACGGCAGGTGGTGCACGTCGTATCCGGAACCCGCCGCACCCGGCACCCAACTCGCCGACTGACGTTCGCTCATGCCTCAAAGCCTCCGTTCACCAGCCCGAGCCGGATCAGATCGGTAAGTGGTTCCACGATGCTGCACGACCCGAATCCCACCCACAGCGGACGCGCCGAGTCGTGCCGCCCGTCGACCGCCTGCACCAGTGGCCGCTCGTCGCGGACGGTGAGCAGCTCGGCGACCGTGGCGACGGTCGCGCCGTCGGCGGCGGCGACCGTCGCCGCGAGCACGTTTCCGAAGCCGTGGTGGGTGAAGCCGGTCTCCGGGTCCACGTGCCGCACCGCGTGGTGCAGTCCGGCGGTGAGCTTGAACGGCAGTTCCCGGTCCCGGCAGGCGCAGATCACCGCAGCCAGCTCGGCCGGTGTCGGGAACAGCTCGGCGGCGAGCCCACCGGTGCGGAACTTGGCGGCGATCGGCACCCCGGCGGCCCGCGCGGCGGCGAGCGCGTCCAGCGCGCCCATCAGCCCGAAGGTGAGCGGGATCTCCGCGTAGACGGGGACGCCGTCCAGCCGCTCGGCGAGTTTCACCAGCTCGGTCAGTCCGGGTTGGCAGTCCTCGCCCCGGCGGGCGACAGGTGCCTCGATCTGCCGTGCCCGCAGCCCGAGCGGAGGCAGGGACGACAGCGCGAAGGGCAGCCGGTCGAGCCCGGTGTCCCCGACCAACCCGATCGCGAGGTTCTCTTCGGGGTCGACCAGGCCACTCAGCTCGCCCGCCGTGATCGTGGAGGCCGGCAACAGCAACGGGCCGACCAGGTCGGCGTACCACGCGGTGCGGTGCCGACGGTGGGCACGGATCGCGTCGGGCAGCGGCGCGCTGCCCGGCGGAAAGACCGCAGCGTCGTCGACCAGGCCAGCGACAAGAGTGGGCAGCTGCGTTGACACGAGACAAGAATGTACGGGACGCTTCAGGAAGCGGACAACAGCGTCCGATTATCGGACACAGCGGACCGGGAGGCGAGATGCCGTACTACCGCAGCGTCGGCGAGCTGCCACGCAAGCGCCACACCCAGTTCCGGCAGCCGGACGGCAGTCTCTACACCGAGGAACTGATGGGCCAGGAGGGCTTCTCCTCCGACTCCTCCCTGCTCTATCACCGGTACGCCCCCACCGCGATCGTCGCCGCCGAGGAGTTCACCCCACCCGCCGTGACCCGGGTGCCCAACCTGCCACTCAAGCCCCGGCACCTGCGCACCCACAAGCTCGACGGGACCGGCGCGGACCCGGTCCTCGGTCGGCGGTACCTGCTCGCCAACGACGACGTACGGATCGCCTACGTCCTGGCCGACCAGCCCTCCCCACTGTTCCGGGACGCCACCGGCGACCACTGCCTCTACGTCGAGGCGGGCGCCCTGCGGGTCGAGTCGACGTTCGGCGTGCTCGACGCGGTGGCCGGCGACTACGTGATCATCCCGACCTCGACCGTGCACCGGCTGGTGCCCACCGGAGACGCTCCGACCCGGCTGCTGGCCGTGGAGGCGTCCGGGCACATCGGCCCGCCCAAGCGCTACCTCTCGGTACGCGGCCAGTTCCTGGAACACTCGCCGTACTGCGAGCGCGACGTCCGGGGACCGGACGCGCCGCTGCTGGTCGACGGGACCGATGTCGAGGTGCTGGTCCGCCATCGACGCGGATGGACCCGACACGTCTACGCCAACCACCCGTTCGACGTGGTCGGCTGGGACGGGCACCTCTACCCGTGGGCGTTCTCCATCCACGACTTCGAACCGATCACCGGGCGGATCCACCAGCCGCCACCGGTGCACCAGACCTTCGCCGGCCCGAACTTCGTGATCTGCTCGTTCGTGCCCCGCAAGGTCGACTACCACCCGGACGCCATCCCGGTGCCGTACCACCACCACAACGTGGACTCCGACGAGATGCTCTTCTACACCGGGGGCAACTACGAGGCGCGGCGCGGCTCCGGCATCGAGCAGGGCTCCATCTCACTGCACCCGTCCGGCTTCACGCACGGACCGCAGCCCGGCGCGGCGGAACGCTCCATCGGAGTGGACTTCTTCGACGAACTGGCGGTCATGGTCGACACCTTCCGCCCCCTCGACCTCTGCGACGCGGCAGCCGAGTGCGAGGACGACGGGTACGCCTGGACCTGGGCCCGACGGCCCTGACGTTCGCACCCGGTGAGCGGTCGGCGGTCAGGCCACCGGCCGGCCGACGATCGCCAGCCGGGCGGCGGTGGCGATCACGATGGCCAGGACCAGTGACCACGGGGTGCCCAGCAGGGCGTAGAGCAGGATCAGCCCGGGTGCGGCCACGGCGGCGTACACGGCCAGCGCCAGCGGACGGTCGGTACGCCGCAGCACCGGCAGCACGGTCCGGGTCAATCCGGGCAGCCGGGACGCCTGCTGCCAGAGCATCACGCCGCCACCGGCAGCCGCCACCACCGCCAGCAGCCGGGAGAACCCGGAACCGGTCGCGGTCGAACAGGCGATCACGATGGCGGCGACCATCGACCATCCGGCGCCCCAGAGCACGAACTGCCGCAGTGCCACCGGCACCGGCTGGCGCGCGACGACCGGCCCGGTGCCGACCTGCTCCGGCCCAGCCGGCCAGACCTCGCCACGTCCGGTCCGCTCCGGGTCTCCGGCGCTGGCGGGCGGCTGCCCACCGGCGGAGAGGTCCGCGTCCCGCGCTGGCCGGCCCGGCGGTTCCGCCGATCCCGCAGTGGGGCGGTTACCGTCGCCGCGCTCCCCAGCCGGGCCGCCCGGCTGGGCGGTACCCGGACGGTTCGGATCGTCGTCGGCCTGGTCACGTCGGCTCGCGTCGTCGCGTACCTCGTCGGCGCGGCGGGGATCGGTCGGCGGCAGGTATGCCGTGGCCGCCTCCGCCAATCGCTCCAATGCGGCGCTCCACCGTCGCTGCTCCAACCGCAGCACCCCGACGTCGTCGCCCACCTCCGCGAGTCGCGGGTCCAGCCGCAGCGCCTCCCGGTAGGCCCGCTCGGCCAGGTCGTACATCCGCATGTTGGCCGCGACCAGTCCCAGCACCAGGTGACCCTGCGGCTCCTCGGGCGCCAACTCCACCCCGCGCCAGGCCGCGTTCAACGCGGGCTGTCCGTTCCGGGAGCCGGCCAGGATCGCCGCCGCGCTGCGCTGGGCGTACGCGTCCTGCGGCCCCAGCTCCAAAATCTCGTCAGCGGTACGAGCGGCCTCGGCGTACCGTTCCAGGTCACCGAGGGCCAGCCCCCGGGTGACCAGCGGGGGGACCTGCCCCGGCGCGGCAGCCACCGCAGCCTCGGCGGCGGCCAGCGCCTCGACCGGCCGACCGGCGGCCAGCTGCACCCGGGCCAGCATGATCAACAATTCGGCGTCGGTCGGGTCGAGGGCCAGCGCGAAGCCCAACTCGCTCACGGCCTCGTCGTACCGGCCCAGCTCGGCGAGGAGCGTGGCGCGTTCCAGGTAGCCGTCGGCGCCGGGCGGGTCGGTGGGGACGTCGGAGGACATCGCGGCGAGCCTAGGCGCTCGGCTGCTCGTACACCAGGGCGACCGCGATCCCGGCGAGTCCCTCGCCGCGCCCGGTGAAGCCCAGACCGTCGGTGGTCGCGGCGGAGACGGTGACCGGCGCCCCGACGGCCTCCGACAGCACCCGCTCGGCCTCGGCGCGACGCGGGCCGATCTTCGGACGGTTACCGACCACCTGCACCGACACGTTGCCGATGGCGAAGCCGGCGGAGCGTACCCGGTTGGCCGTCTCGGTCAGCAGCGCCACCCCGCTCGCTCCGGCCCATTCGGGCTGCCCCACCCCGAAGTTGGCGCCGAGGTCACCCAGACCGGCGGCGGAGAGCAACGCGTTGCAGGCGGCGTGGGCGGCCACGTCCGCGTCCGAGTGGCCGGCCAACCCGTCCTGCTCCGGCCAGTGCAGGCCGGCCACCCAGCAGGGTCGGCCCGCCTCGAAGGCGTGCACGTCGGTCCCGATGGCCACCCGAGGAACGATCATGATTCGAGGGTACGTGCTAGTGCGGTGTCGCCAGCAGGTGCTCGGCCAGCGCCAGGTCGAACGGCCTGGTGATCTTCAAGGCGTGCTCCGAACCGGGCACGGAGCACACCGGCACGCCCTGCCTCTCCACCAGCCCGGCGTCGTCGGTGAGGGCGTCGGCGGCAGCGGCGTGCGCGGCGGACAGCACCGCCCGGCGGAATCCCTGGGGAGTCTGCACCGCGCGCAACACGGTCCGGTCGACGGTGCCGAGCACCACGCCGTCCGCGTCGACCTGCTTGATCGTGTCGACGACCGGCAGCACCGGGATCACGGCGTCGTGGCCCGCCCGGACCGCGGCGGCGACCGACTCGACCAGCGCGGGCGGAGTGAGCGCGCGGGCCGCGTCGTGCACCAGGATGATCTCCGGACCGGCAGGCACCGCGGCGAGCGCGGCGGCCACCGAGGACTGCCGTTCCGCCCCACCGGGCACCACCGTCACCGGGGCGACCGGCGCGAGCAGCGTACGCACGGCGTCGAGCTCGGCGACCGGAGCCGCCACCACGATGCTGTGCACCGAGGGGGCTGCGGCCAGCCGCCGGACCGCGTGCACCAGCAGCGGTTCTCCGGCCAGCAGGCGCAGCGCCTTCGGGCGACCAGGCCCGAGGCGTACCCCGGCACCGGCCGCAGGCACGAGGACCGCGACGTCACCGCACGGATTGAGCTGCGCGGTCACGTCGCGGTCCTCGACGGTTTGTTCGCTACGAATCGGGTACGACGATGCTGTGCGGACTAGGCCTCGGTCAGCACCTTGTCGAGCAGCGTCTCCGCTTCGTCCTTGGTGCTCTTCTCGGCCAGCGCGACCTCGCCGACCAGGATGTCACGCGCCTTGGCGAGCATCCGCTTCTCGCCAGCGGACAGACCCCGCTCCCGCTCCCGACGCCACAGGTCGCGAACAACCTCGGCCACCTTCAGCGGGTTGCCGGAGGCCAGCTTCTCCAGATTTGCCTTGTAACGCCGCGACCAGTTGGTCGGCTCCTCGGTGTGCGGAGCCCGGAGGACGTCGAAGACCTTGCCGAGGCCCTCTTCGCCGACCACCTCGCGCACACCCACGATCTCGGCGTTCTCGGCCGGTACCCGGACCGTCAGGTCACCCTGCGCGACCCTCAGGACGAGGTACTGCTTGGGCTCGCCCTTAATGACCCGAGTCTCGATTGCCTCGATGAGTGCGGCCCCGTGGTGGGGGTAAACAACGGTCTCGCCGACACTGAAAACCATAGGTTCGAAACCCCTTTCGCTGTGTCTAGGGTAACACGCTCAGGCACCGATGTCTCACCGCTGTCCTGACCGTTGGCGCAGCTCAGGGGCCATGTGAGAGGTATTTCTTCGGCTTGACAGACCATCCAGACGATGATTCCAACACGCTCAGTAACCTAGAGATGACCCCCCGGACCCGCCGCTGTGAACGCGAAGATCCGGAAACGTAATCGCCAAGGCACTGCAACACGCCCGCTGGAGATCAAGGGCTACGCACCCTTTCCATGGTATCCCGCCGCAGCGAGGTGCGGGCAGCGGTAGCGGTACCCGGCCCGGTGCGGGACGCTGGAGGGGTGCCCCGTCCGCGCACCCGTGATGTTCCAGGGGGTCGTAATGGGCAAGGCTGACGCCGACGGTCCCGGACTGCCCGATCTGCCACCGGAGTGGGGCCGGGTGGTCATACCGGACGACATATCCGCCCTGGCTGACGAGGCTGAGCAGGTCCGGCGGGAGCTGCGACGGGCGGGCGCGGAGCACCGTCGCTGGCGTCCACCCGCCGGCCCGGTGATCGTGTTGGTCGTCGCGGTGCTGACCACCATCGCCGGTCTGGCCGCCGTCACCTGGCCCAGGAACGGCCGGACCGGGCCGAGCACCAGCACGTACGACCCGGCACCAACCCTGCTGACCGGCCGCCCGCTACCCGCGCTCGACCTGGTCGACGCCGGGCAATCGCCGGTACCACTGCGCGGGCTGCTGCCGGTCGTGGTGCTGCTGGTGGACGGCTGCGCCTGCCCGGAGCAGGTCGCGCAGGCAGCGACGGCGGCACCGCCCGGGGTGACCGTGGTCACCGTGGCGGGTGCCGTGCCACGGGCGGCACCGGCCGACACCCGGGTCCGCGCCCTCGCCGACCCCGCCGGAGGGTTACGCGCCTTCCTGCACGTGCCCGCCAGCCACGACGGCGTGACCGCCCTGCTCGCCGACCGCACCGGCCGGATCACCCTGGTCGTACCCAAGATGATCTCGATCGCCGACCACCGGGCCGAACTCTCCCGACTGGCCGACTGACCCGCCTCCGCTCGGATTCGAAGTCTCGGCCCGCCGTCGGCAGTCGCTCAGCGCAGGGCGATCAAGCGGGCTTCTACCTCGACCGACTCGGATCCGGCGGGCGAGAACGACAGCCGTGCCGGCCCTCCGCTGCCGGTGATCTCCATCGTGACCAGCCCGCCGTCGCAGGCCACGGTGATCGGAGCCGCTGACCGGGCCCCGGCGACGGCGACCAGCAGCTCCCCCGGCCCGGTACAGCGCAGGCGCAGCAGATGTCGCTCGCCGGGGCCCATCCGGGCCTGCCGGACGACTCCTCCACCGGCGGGTAGCCTCGCCTGCTCCGTCCACACCAGATCGGACCGGGGACGGGTGGAGCCAGCGGGTTCCATGGGCTCATCGTGCAACCGCACCACGGCGCCGGTGCGCTCGTCGATGAGCATGTGGGCTGAGGCAGCGGGGGCCTCACGCACAAGCTCGCCCGGCTCCTGGTAATCGCGCCACTGCACGACGGCGGACGAGCCGCCCGGCGCGGCACTCCCGTCGCTCGACGCCTCCGGCGTCTGCGTCTGCCACCACCAGCCGCCGAGGGCCAGCGCCGCCACCCCGACAGCGGCCAACAGCACCCCGCGCAGCCGATGCTCAGCATCGACGAACATGCTTAGAGAGTAGCCCTTCGCGCAAGATCAGGGGTGGCGTTCCAGCAGGGCGGCATAGAGGGTGAGACCCGGCCCGAAGGCCATCATCACCACCCGGCTCGGTGCCGCTGCCGCGCGGAACAGACGGTCGAGGATCAACAGCACCGTGGGCGAGGAACAGTTCCCGTGCTCGTCCAGCGTCGCCCGGGACGCCGCCAACGCCGCCGGGGCCAACCCCAACTCCCGTTCCACCACGTTGAGGATGCGGGGGCCGCCCGGGTGCACTGCCCAGCCGTCCACCTCACCACGGTTGGTGCCGTGCCGGGCCAGCACCTCGTCGACCAGGCCCTGGACGTGCGTCGACAGCACCTGTGGCACCTTCGGCGACAGTCCCATCCGGAAACCGGTGTCCGTCACGTCCCAGGTCATGTGGTCGGCGGTGGAGGTGTCGGTCACCGAGGCGACCTCCCGAACCGCGTAGCCCCGACCCCCGGGAACCACCACCGCGGCGACCGCGGCGTCCGAGAAGAGCGCGTGGGAGACGATCTGCTGGGTGTCCATCCGGGCCGAGGAGGGCTGAAGGTGCAGGCTGGTCAGCTCGGCACAGAGCAGCAGCGCGGGACGGCCCCGCGCGGTGACGAAGTCACCCACCGCACCCAACCCCGGCAAGGCCGCGTAACAGCCCATGTGACCGACGAACATCCGCTGGGTCGTCCTGGCCATGCCCAGGTCCCGGGCGAGCAGAATGTCCAGCCCGGGGGTGGCGTACCCGGTGCAGGAGCAGACCACGAAGAGGCCCACGTCGCGGGCGTCCAGCCCGGCGGCGGTCAGCGCCCGGCCGACCGCCTCCTTACCCAACGGCAACGCCTCGACCTGGTAGCGGAGCATCCGTCGTTCGGTCGGCCAGTCGGAGACGTCCTCGAGCAGCGGGTTGACCGCCGCCTGCCGCCGGGTCACCCCGGAGTGCGCGAATATCCGCTCGGCCAGGGCGCGGGTGGAACCGGAGAAGTGCTGGGAGAAGAACTTCTCCCACAGCTCCTGCTGGTCAGCCGAGGGCGGGTGGGCCGTGCCCAGGCCCGCGATCACCGGTACGGACACGGTCCCACCTTCCTCTCGCAGACGCACATCTCACGCCGACCAGCCCCGTCCCGTCTCACCAACGAGGAGTCGACCCGTCACGGTCCGGGTCACCACCGAGTGTGGCGATGCCGAGCCAGTCGGCACAGACGTCGGAGGTGGCCGGGTGCAACGACCCGCAACGGGCGTCGCGGTACAGGCGCTCCAGCGGATGACCCCGGCGGGTGGCGGAGGTGCCCGCCGCCTCCAGCATGGACGCAGCGACGTCCGCCGCAGTGGTGCCGGCCAGCAGCTTCGCCCGCCACACCCACCGATTGGTCTCCTCGTCGCCCGGTGCCTCGTCCACCCGCCGCGCCGCCTCGGCGACCACCAACTGTGCCGCCGCCACGGCGGCGTCGGCGCGCCCCAGCCGGGCGCGTACCGCCGGCAGCCCGGCGAGATTGCGGGCGTTCAGGTGCTCCACGGCCGCGTCGATCGCCGCCCGGGCCACTCCCACGTAGACGGCCGCGTAGCTGGCCACCAGCCAGTGCGGCATGAGCTGCGCCACCACCAGGGCCAGCCCTTCGACCCCGCCGAGCAGCCGGTCGGTCCCGACGGTCACGTCGAGGTGCAGGTCATGTGAGGCGGTGGCGCGCATGCCGAGGGCGTCCCAGGTCGGCTCGACGGTGAGCCCCTCACCGGCCGGGACCAGGAACTGCGAGACCACCGACGGGTCGGCGGCGCTGCGGGCGGCCACCAGGTAACCGTCGGCGTGACCGGCACCGGAGCAGAAAGTCTTGCTGCCCTTGATCCGCCAGCCTCCGTCGACCGGTTCGTAGACCGTGGCGAGCTGCGACAGCCGGGCACCCGCGCCCCGCTCGCTCATCGCGACGCCGTACCACGCCCCGTCGGCCGCCGCCCGCAACAGGCGGTCCCGGGCGGCCAGCGCCTCCGCCGGTACGCCGAGCGCCTCGGCCAGTTCCTCGGTCACCGCACCGAGCGCACCGGTGACCGAGGCGTGCATGTTGAACACCAACGCGGTGGCACCGTTGCCCCGGGCCAACTCGGTGGCGACTGCCGCGTACTCCGCGAAGGTGGCACCGGCACCACCGAGTTCGGCGGGGACCATCAGCCCGAACAGCCCCGCCTCGCGCAGGTCGGCGAAGTCGTCCACAGGAAAGGAACCGTCGCGGTCGTGCCCGGCCGCCCGCGCCGCCAGTCGGGGCGCCAGCCGCCGGGCCGCCGCCGGCGCTCCACTGCGCTCGGTCATGGATGGAACCCCCTCTTCGGCCATGTCCATACCCTCACCTGGATCAGCTATCCGTCGCGTACGCCGTGGCCCTGGTAGAGGATCGCCGGCGACCCGGTCGGCACGATGCGTGGCTCCTGACCGGGCGGCGTCGCGGCCCCCCGCGCCTGCCGGAACAGCCACCGCAGCAGCCCCGACACGCCCGGCCGTACGCCACGCACGCTCAGGTCGACGCCGTGCCGGGCACATTCGGTGACCAGCTCACGATCGTCGACGAACAACCGTGGATCGTGGATGCCACGCGGCACGGTCGGTAGTCGCTCGGCGATCCGGACGGCGACCAACCGGGCCAGCGCGGTGTCGTTGAGGGTGTCCAGCACCAGCAGGCCACCGGGACGCAGCAGACGGCACGCCTCGGCCACCGCAGCCCGCCAGTCCGGCACGTGTTCCAGCAGCTCACCGGCGGCGACCACATCGGCACAACCGTCCACCAACGGCACCGCCGTGGCGTCGCCGTTGACCGCCGTCACGCCGTGCGCCGCAGCCTGTGTCAACGCGGAGCGGGTGAGGTCCACTCCGACGTGCCGGTAACCCTTGCCGGCCAGGTGCGGCGCGAGCAGTCCCGCCCCGCAGCCCAGGTCGACCAGGAGCGCACCGGGTCGCGCCGCCGGGGGTACCAGCGCGGCCCGAGCCCGAGCCAGCCAGTGCAGCATGGCGAACACGCCGTCCGGCCGCCACCATTCGTCCGCCAGTTCGTCGTACTGGCGTGGGTCGTTGCGGGGCAGCACGAGGCCAGCGTCACGCATAGCAACGAGCGTGGCACGACTCCCCGGTAACGACCAGACTTCCGTTATGTCGTCGACGGTGTTAGGGCTGGTCAGAGCGAGCCATCCAGAGCCGACCGTGGCGGTCACCACAGTGGCCGGTCTGCTCGCCGTCGGGGTCGGGCACCCACCCGGCGGCGTCCTCGCGGTGGTGCTCACCGTCGCGGCCAGCCAGTTCGCGGTCGGGTGGACCAACGACCTGTTGGACGCCGATCGCGACGCCGTGGTCGGGCGTACCGACAAACCGCTGGCCTCCGGCGCGCTCGGCCGGCGTACCGTCGCGGTGGCCGCCGCCGTGGCCGCCACCGCGACCGTGGCGCTGGCCCTGACCACCAACCCGACGGCCGCGCTGTGCGCCACCGTCGCCCTGGTGTCGGCGCTGCTCTACGACTGGCCGCTGAAGTCCACCCCGATCTCGGTACTGCCGTACGCGATCTCCTTCGGCGCGCTGCCCGCCTTCGTGGTGCTGGCCCTGCCCGGCGCTCCGCCACCCCCGGCCTGGCTGGTCGCCGCGGCGGCGCTGCTCGGTGCGGGTGCTCATTTCGCCAACGTCCTGCCCGACTTCGCCGATGACGCCCGGACCGGGGTCCGGGGGCTGCCCCACCGACTCGGCCCGGTCGGCAGCCGGGTCGCCGCTGTCGGACTGCTGATCGCGGCCACCGTCACGCTGGTGTTCGGGCCGCCCGGACCACCGACCCGCGTCGGCCTCGCGGCGGTCGTCGCCGCCGTCGTGATCTTCACCCTGGCGTGGTACCTGGGCCGGGGCGGCGGTCGTGGCGGGGACCGGCCGGTGGCCGCCTTCCGGGCGGTGCTGCTGGTCGCTCTGATCGACGTCGTGCTGCTGGTCACCAACGGTCGGCTGGGCTGAGTCTCACTCCCGCAGGTGGCCGCACCGGGTCGGCGTGCGGGCCACGATCAGCTCCAACTACCCTGGAGCCCGGTCTGCGCGGGCATGGCCAGCGGTTCCGGCGGACGAGCCGGGCGTGATCGTAACGAGGAGGACCGACGTGAGGCGCTCGATCAGGGGTTCCCGGCGGGCTGCCGTGCTGCTGCCCGGGATCGCGGCGGCAGCCGGGCTGCTGCTGTCCGGTTGTGGCGCCGGCCAGATCTCCGAGACGGCCAACAAGGTGCCGTCGATCCAGGGCGCCAACATCCAGGCCGGTGACGGGAAGTACGCCGTACGCGGCGCCTTGGTCGCCTATCCCGGTGTCGAGGGCTACCAGGCCGGGGACAACGCCCTGCTCAACGTCGTGCTCTACAACGACTCACCCGAACCGGTCACGGTGACCATCACCTCGCCGGACGCCCGCGAGGTGGTGCTCACCACCGTCGCCGCCGCGACCAGCCCTTCACCCAGCGCGTCACCGTCGCCGGAGCAGTCCCCCGAGGGTTCCCCGTCTCCGGACGACTCCCCCTCGCCGGACGACTCCCCCTCGCCGGACTCGCCCTCACCGGATGATTCCCCGTCGCCCAGCCCGAGCGAATCCGCCACGGGCGGCCCGGCCCGGATCGAGATCCCGGCGTTCAACTACGTGCAGCTGAACACCGAAGGTGAGCAGGTGCTCCAGCTCCTCGGGCTGACCGAGGCCCGGCTCGCCGGCCAGAACGTCACGCTGAGCTTCGAGTTCGACGGCGAGACGATCACCGCTCCGGCGCCGATCGCCGTGCCGCTCACCCCCGCGCCGCAGCCGTCGCCGATCATCGAGCGGCACACCGAGTACGAGGGCGAAGGCGGCCACTGAGCCCGTTCGACCGGGATCGCACCGGTCCAGGTGATTTCCGGCGGCGTCGTCGGCATGTTCAGCCATGCCGACGACGCCGTCGTCGTACCCGGGGGTTAGCGTCGGTCGGGTGAGCATCTCCCGATCGACCCCGTCCCGGGCGGGCACCGGCTCGCGCAGCCGGGCCGCCGGTCGCGAGCCCCGCCCCGCCTACGAGTGCGACGCCTGCGGGCACCAGCCGCCCAAGTGGGTGGGGCGCTGTCCCGAGTGCGGCGAGTGGGGTTCCGTGATCGAGAGCACCGTCACCGGCCCGACCGTCTCGGGCCGGGTGGTGAGTTCCCGGATGCCCGCCGAGCCGGCCCGGCCCATCGCCACCATCAGCGCGGCACCGGCCCGCGCCCGCCCCACCGGGGTCGGTGAGCTGGACCGCGTCCTCGGCGGCGGCCTGGTCCCGGGTGCGGTGGTGCTGCTCGCCGGTGAGCCGGGGGTGGGCAAGTCGACCCTGCTGCTGGACGTCGCCCAGCAGTGGGCCGCCGGTGCGGGTAGCCCGTCGCTGGTGGTCAGCGGCGAGGAGTCGGTCAGCCAGGTGCGGTTGCGGGCAGAACGCATGGGCGCCCTGCACGATCAACTCTTCCTGGCCGCTGAGAGCGACCTCGCGGCGGTGCTCGGTCACCTCGACGCGGTCAAACCCGGCCTGCTCGTCCTCGACTCGGTGCAGACCATCTCCACCTCCGGCATCGAGGGGGTACCGGGCGGCGTGACCCAGGTCCGGGCGGTCACCGCCGCCCTCGTCGCGGTCGCCAAGGAACGCGGCGTCGCCACCGTGCTCGTCGGCCACGTCACCAAGGACGGCCAGGTCGCCGGTCCTCGGGTGCTCGAACACCTGGTCGACGTGGTGCTGCACTTCGAAGGCGACAAGCACTCGTCGCTGCGGATGGTGCGTGGCGTGAAGAACCGGTTCGGCGCGGCCGACGAGGTCGGCTGCTTCGAGATGCACGAGGGCGGCATCAGCAGCCTCGCCGACCCCTCCGGCCTGTTCCTGACCCGCTACTCGGAACCGGTGCCGGGCACCTGCGTGACGGTGGCGATGGAGGGCCGCCGAGCCCTGCTCACCGAGGTTCAGGCGCTGATCGGCGCCACGGTGGCCGGCTCTCCCCGGCGTACCGTCTCCGGGCTCGACTCCGCCCGGCTGGCGATGGTGTTGGCGGTGCTCCAACGCCGCACCGAACGGCTCACCCTGCACGACCGGGAGGTCTTCGCCGCCACGGTGGGTGGCATCCGGGTGGTGGAGCCCGCCGCCGACCTGGCGGTCGCCCTCGCGGTCGCCTCCGGCGGGCTCAACCTGGCGATCGCACCACACCTGGTGGCGATCGGCGAGGTCGGCCTCACCGGCGAGGTACGCCGGGTGGGCGCGGTACCACGTCGGCTGGCCGAGGCCGCCCGACTCGGCTTCCGACTCGCCCTCGTGCCGCCCGGCTGCGGGCCGACGAGCACCGGCGCCGGGCCGGAGCAGATGCGGGTGATCGAGGTGTCCGACGTCCGTTCGGCGTTGCAGGCCGCGGCACGGGCGTCGGCGGAGTGAGCCGTCCACCGGGCGGGTCGGTCACGCTGGGCGGAATCGTGACACAGCACAGTAACCGCAAGAGCACCCACCGCAGGGCAGTCCGTAGACTGTGCCCGTGCCGATCGACCGCGACACCACCAAGCCTGCCGGCGCGACTCCCCACGCCCGCGCCGGTGCCGTGGGCTCGCCCGCCCGACCGATCAGCGTGAGCGTGACCGGAGGCGGCGTCCTCGGCGACCCGCTACGCGCCAACCTCGCCCTGATGGCACCGGGCACCGCCCTACGGGACGGGTTGGAACGGATCCTGCGGGGTCGGACGGGTGCGTTGATCGTCCTCGGCTACGACAAGGTGGTGGAGGGCCTCTGCACCGGCGGCTTCCCGCTGGACGTCGAGTTCTCCGCGACCCGCGTCCGCGAGTTGTGCAAGATGGACGGCGCGGTCGTGCTCTCCAGCGACGGCACCCGGATCGTCCGCGCGGCAGTGCACCTGATGCCCGACCCGACCATCCCCACCGAGGAGTCCGGCACCCGGCACCGGACCGCGGAGCGGGTCGCCCGGCAGACCGGCTACCCGGTCATCTCGGTCAGCCAGTCCATGCGCATCATCAGCCTCTACGTCAACGGCCAGCGGCACGTGCTGGACGACTCGGCGGCGATCCTCTCCCGCGCCAACCAGGCACTGGCCACGCTGGAGCGGTACAAGCTCCGTCTGGACGAGGTGTCCGGCACGCTCTCCGCCCTGGAGATCGAGGATCTGGTCACCGTACGCGACGCGGTGGCCGTGGTGCAGCGGCTGGAGATGGTCCGACGGATCGCCGACGAGATCGCCGGTTACGTGGTGGAGTTGGGCACCGACGGGCGGTTGCTCGCCCTTCAACTGGACGAGTTGATGGCCGGCGTCGACGCCGATCGCACCCTGGTCATCCGGGACTACCTGCCCGCCGGTCGCAAGTCCCGGACCCTCGACGAGGCGCTCGTCGAGTTGGATCTGCTCAGCGCCACCGAACTCATCGACCTGGTCTCGGTCGCCAAGGCGATCGGTTATCCGGCCGCGTCCGACGCGCTGGACGCCGCGGTCAGCCCGCGTGGCTTCCGGCTGCTGGCCAAGGTGCCCCGACTTCCGACGGCCGTGGTCGACCGGCTGGTGGTGCACTTCGGCAGCCTGCAACGCCTGCTGGGCGCCACCGTGGAGGATCTCCAGGCGGTCGAGGGCGTCGGTGACGCCCGGGCTCGGGGCGTACGCGAAGGGCTGTCCCGGCTCGCTGAGGCGTCCATCTTGGAGCGCTACGTCTGACGCCGTCCGGCGCTGGACGTAGCACGGCGGGGGCCGCCCCCGGGCCGAACCGTCGGAGAGCTATTTGAGGACCAGTTTCGCGGGCTGGCTGAGCTTGGTGCCCACCCGGGCGAACACCTCGTACGTCCCGGCGGGCACGACCGGGCCGTTGGCCAGGCCGTCGGCGCACCGGCTGCTGTCCTTGCCGTTCCAACTGACCAGGTAGGAGCGTTCGAAGCCGGGAGTGAAGGACTGCACGTCCGACCCAGCGGCCGTGCCGCAGGTGTCCGAGGACCAGACCACCTCGGCACCGGCCTTGATGTACAACTCCTGGGCGGTGGCACCGACGTCCCGGCTGCACGTGCGATCCGACCGGTTGCGGACCTTCAGGTGCAGGTCGACGGTGGCGCCGGAGGCCACCTGCGCGGGCAGCGGCACGGCGGTCACCGAAAGTTCAGAGTCCGCGCAGTTTCCCTCGTCCGACACCGGGTTGACCGCTGGCGGGTCGTTGCTGAGGCTCCGCTCACTCTCCGGAGTGGTGGGGTCGGTCTCCTCGCCGGAGGCGGAGGGATCGGCCCCGGCGTCACCGGACGGCGGCGCGCCGGTCTGCGGCGTGAGCACCGAGCCTGTCGGGTCCGGCGTGCCGGTCGCCGCGCCCGGATCGGGACGGCCGTCATTGCTCGCGTCGTTGCCCCCGTTGGGCCCGTTACACGAGTAGAGCAGGACAATCAGGAAGAGCAGCACCGCACCGAGCACGACGGCACGACGCCGCCAGTACACGGTGGGAGGCAGGGGGCCGACCGTCAGACGCATGATGTCACCACCGTAGCGGCGGCGGGTGCGGCGGACCGCAGCGACGCGCCGTGGCCCACCTGACCCATCGGATCCGACCCTCCATTCACGACAGTTCGCCTCGGCGACGGTCACTCAGCGCGACTGCCTCAGAGGTAGACCTTCCGCTGGTAGATCGCGTGCGCGCCAGCCACCCGGTCCAGGAACAGCAGTCCGGCGCAGTGGTCGATCTCGTGTTGCAGGGCGCGCGCCTCGAAGCCGTCCGTCACCAGCCGTACGCTTTCGCCGCTACCGGGCAGCACGCCCTCCACCACCAGCCGGGTCGCGCGCTTCACATCGCCGGTCAGGTCCGGCACTGACATGCAGCCTTCCCGGCCCGCCTTCCACCGGGTCGCCTCCACCACCCGAGCGTTGCAGAGCACGAAGACGCCGTGCCCGGTGACCGTCTTGGGGTGCCCGGTGACGTCCACCGCGAAGACCTGGGCACTCACCCCGACCTGCGGGGCGGCCAGACCCACGCACCCGGGCGACACCCGCATGGTGGCGACCAGATCGGCCGCCAGCCGCACGGTCTCCTCGGCGGTCGGGTCGACCTCCGCTCCCGGCCGACTGAGCACCGGGTCCGGGGCGGCGACCACCGGGACGACCCGGCCGCTGCCCAGTGACTCAGGCGTCCAGTCGCCGAGGCCCACGTAGACATCGGACCGCTCCTCCACGTGCGGCCCATCCGGCGCGCCGCTCACAGCATGTCCGGTAGGGCGGGCCGGAGGGTCACCTCGACACCGAGCCCGGCGGCGGCCTCGTTCAACCGGTCGGCGAGCTCACCGGCCGTGCCCGGGGGCAGCTCCACCTCGGCGACCACCACGTAGAGCGGACCAGCCAGGCGGGTGCTCAGGTCGGTGACATTGCCGCCGGCGTCGGCCAGCACCCGGGTCATCTCGGCCACGATGCCCATCCGGTCGGCACCGTGCACCGCCATCACGTACGGGTCGCCTGCCGGTGCCGTCTCGCCGTCGGGTGTCACCGCGCGTACGGTGGCCAGCAGTTGACCGTCGGCGGCCAGTGGCGCCAGTGCGGTCTCGACCTCGGCGGCGGCCGGGCCGACGCAGATCAGGGTCATCGCGAAGTGCCCCCGCAGGCGGGTCATGGTGCTGTCGGTGAGGTTGGCACCGAGCCGGGCGAGCACCTCGGCGACGTCAGCCACGATGCCGGGCCGGTCCCGACCGATGACGGTGATCGCGAGCTCGTTCATCCGGGCATTCTGCCCGATCGTCACCCGCTGTCGGCGGCGACCCACCCCACCGTCCATACGGCGGGACCGAGGTGCGTGACATCATCGGCGACGCGATGACAGAACTCTCCTTCGCCGGTCGGGTGAGCCGGTGGTACGAGCAGCACGCACGGGACCTGCCGTGGCGTCGCCCCGGCGTCACTCCATGGGCGATCCTGGTCAGCGAGGTCATGCTCCAGCAGACTCCGGTCGCCCGGGTGATACCGGCCTGGCAGGCGTGGCTGGAGCACTGGCCGACCCCGGCCGCCCTGGCCGCATCCAGTCCGGCGGAGGCGATCCGGATGTGGGGGCGACTCGGCTATCCCCGCCGGGCGCTCCGGCTGCACGACTGCGCGACGGCGCTCGTGGAGCGTCACGGCGGTGAGGTGCCGGACCGGTTGGAACAGCTGCTGGCGCTGCCCGGGGTCGGCACGTACACCGCCCGGGCGGTCGCCGCCTTCGCGTACGGCCAGCGTCACCCGGTGGTCGACACCAACGTACGCCGGGTGGTCTGCCGGGCGGTTGCCGGCGAACCGGACGCCGGCCCGACCACCCGACCCGCCGATCTGGTCGCCACCGAGGAACTCCTGCCCGCCGATCCGGCTGCCGCCGCCCTGGCCAGCGCCGCCATCATGGAGCTGGGGGCGGTCGTCTGCACCGCCCGGTCCCCTCGCTGCCCAGCCTGCCCGGTCGAGTCGACCTGCGCCTGGCGGGCGTCGGGGCTTCCCGCGCCGGCCGGTCCGACCCGCCGCCCTCAGCGGTACGCGGGCACCGACCGGCAGGTACGCGGCCTGCTGCTGGGAGTGCTCCGGGAAGCCACCGGCCCAGTGCCGCACCAGCGTCTGGATCAGGTCTGGGCGGACGACGTGCAGCGCGCCCGGGCCCTCGCCGGACTGGTCACCGACGGACTGGTCGAGCCGGTCGGGGAGACCTCGTTCCGGCTGGTCGGGGATGGACCGCCGGCACCGGTGACGAACTGACTGAGGGCCGGCCCGTGTGGGCCGGCCCTCAGTCGCGTGTTTCGAGGAGGATCAGGCGGAGTAGCCGCGGCTGGCGATCCAGTCGGCCAACGCGTCGGTGCTGATCCAGTATTCGGCCCGAGCGGCGTCGGCCGAGTCAGCGATCTTCATCTGATCGCCGCCGTGGCGGTAGCCGGTCACCGCGATGTAGTGACCACCGTCGAAGGTGTGGCTACCCCCGTCGAGGTCGGTGGCGGTGCCGACGACGTTGGCCACCACGCCCCGGCCGTCGTCGATGGCGCGGACGACGTCCTCACGCAGCCGGTCGGTCTCGGCGCGGTCGGCACTCTGGCCGGGGATCTCCACCGTGCGGTAGAGGTCCTTGCCGGCCTTCCGGTTGAGGGCCTCGGTGATCAGGTACGCCGAGTCGGTCCCGCGTTCGGTGGTGCCCATCTCGCGGGCCAGGTCGTCCTGGGAGACTTCCTTGTTCAGGATGCTCAGGGTGTTCCGCACCGCGGCCGGGCCGCAGTAGTAGAAGTTCGGCTGCGCCTCGTAGCGGACCTTCAGCTGTCGCTCACCCTTGCCGTGTCCTCGCTCGGTCACGGCGCCCAGCGGGTTGCCCGTCGGCGGGGCCGCCAACGCGCCCACCGGGCCGGCGATCATTCCACCGGCGCAGACGGCACCGGCGGCGGTCAGGGCAGCCTTGCGGATCGGGCTAGTCATGATCGTTGCCTTCCGTCTCGGGGGATCGACACGAAACCGGGAAAAGGAGGATGCGGATACCGCGTCGGGAGAAGGGGGCGGCTGGAACGCCTGCCCCGGGCTACAACGGCCTCGGGTGGGCCCGGCATTTCCGGGCGGCGGAGGCACAGGCCGTCGCGGTTACTCCTCGTACAACGGCCGCGAGGGCGGGTCAATGCCCGGACAAACCGTGACCGCCGTCACGACAAGTGACCTTTTAATCGGTCAAACCACTCAGCCGGTCAGCTGGGTGCCCAACCTGCCCACCGCGGCGTGCCACCGCTCGACCGCGCACCAAGGGCCCCAGCGACGCAGTCGGTCGCCGCATTCGCCCCGTAGGCCGGGCTGAGTGGGCTACCCCCCGGCCTACCGAGCCGCCCCCGGGACAGAAGGCGGCGGCCCGGTGGCTGTGTGCCACCGGGCCGCCGTTACTTCGGTTGACGAGCTACTCGTCCGTGCCTGTCGAGGCCGCCGTGCCGCCGAGGTCGGCCGGTACGGCGTCCGGCACCTGCACCGGCCGGTCAGACCCCTTGAAGACAAGCTTCGACTTGTCGGTGTTGTCGGGATCGCCTTCGCAGTCCACCACCACGATCTGACCCGGGGTCAGCTCGTTGAACAGGATGCGCTCGGAGAGGTTGTCCTCGATGTCGCGCTGGATGGTGCGACGCAGCGGACGCGCCCCGAGCACCGGGTCGAAGCCCTTCGCGGCCAGGTACTTCTTGGCGTTGTCGGTCAACTCCAGGCCCATGTCCTTGTTCCGCAGCTGGGTCTCGATCCGGCTGATCATGATGTCGACGATCGACAGGATCTCGTTCTGGCGCAGCTGGTGGAACACGATGGTGTCATCGATCCGGTTGAGGAACTCCGGCCGGAAGTGCTGCTTGAGTTCGTCGTTGACCTTCTGCTTCATCCGGTCGTAGTTCGACTCGGAGTCCTCCGAGGCCTGGAAGCCCAGCGACACCGCCTTGGCGACATCCCGGGTGCCCAGGTTCGTGGTCAGGATGATGACCGTGTTCTTGAAGTCCACGATCCGGCCCTGACCGTCGGTGAGCCGACCGTCCTCCAGGATCTGCAGCAGCGTGTTGAACACATCCGGGTGGGCCTTCTCGATCTCGTCGAACAGCACCACGCTGAACGGCCGACGCCGCACCTTCTCGGTCAGCTGCCCGCCCTCGTCGTAGCCGACGTAGCCGGGAGGGGCACCGACGAGCCGGGACACCGTGTACCGGTCGTGGAACTCGGACATGTCCAGCTGGATCAGGGCGTCCTCGCTGCCGAACAGGAACTCCGCGAGAGCCTTGGACAGCTCGGTCTTACCCACCCCGGACGGGCCGGCGAAGATGAACGAGCCCGACGGACGCTTCGGGTCCTTCAGACCTGCCCTCGTGCGTCGGATCGCCTTCGACACCGCCTTGACCGCGTCTTCCTGGCCGATGACGCGCTTGTGCAGCTCGTCCTCCATGCGCAGCAGACGCGAGGTCTCCTCCTCGGTCAGCTTGTAGACCGGGATGCCCGTCCAGTTGCCCAGCACCTCAGCGATCTGCTCGTCGTCGACCTCACTGACGACGTCCAGATCACCGGCCTTCCACTCCTTCTCCCGCTGCGCCTTCTGGCCCAGCAGCTGCTTCTCCTTGTCCCGCAGCTGCGCGGCCCGCTCGAAGTCCTGCGCGTCGATCGCGGACTCCTTGTCGCGGCGCACCTGCGCGATCCGCTCGTCGAAGTCACGCAGGTCCGGCGGCGCGGTCATCCGACGGATCCGCATCCGCGCACCCGCCTCGTCGATCAGGTCGATCGCCTTGTCCGGCAGGAACCGGTCGGAGATGTAGCGATCAGCCAACGTCGCCGCCGCCACCAACGCCGCGTCGGTGATCGACACACGGTGGTGCGCCTCGTACCGATCCCGCAAGCCCTTGAGGATCTCGATGGTGTGCGCCAACGACGGCTCACCGACCTGGATCGGCTGGAACCGTCGCTCCAGCGCCGCGTCCTTCTCCAGGTGCTTGCGGTACTCGTCCAACGTCGTCGCGCCGATGGTCTGCAACTCACCTCGCGCCAACATCGGCTTCAAGATGCTCGCGGCGTCGATCGCACCCTCCGCCGCGCCCGCACCCACCAGCGTGTGGATCTCATCAATGAACAGGATGATGTCGCCGCGGGTGCGGATCTCCTTGAGCACCTTCTTCAGGCGCTCCTCGAAGTCACCCCGATACCGCGACCCCGCCACCAACGCACCGAGGTCAAGCGTGTACAGCTGCTTGTCCTTCAGCGTCTCCGGCACCTCGCCCTTGATGATCTTCTGAGACAGCCCCTCCACCACAGCCGTCTTGCCCACACCCGGCTCACCGATCAGCACCGGGTTGTTCTTCGTCCGGCGGGAGAGCACCTGCATCACCCGCTCGATTTCCTTCTCCCGCCCAATGACCGGATCGAGCTTGCCCTCACGGGCAGCCTGCGTCAGATTCCGCCCGAACTGGTCCAAGACCAGACTCGTCGACGGCGCAGCCTCACCCGGAGCCGTCCCCGCCGCCGCCGGTTCCTTGCCCTGATAGCCCGACAGCAACTGGATCACCTGCTGACGAACCCGGTTCAGGTCCGCCCCCAGCTTCACCAACACCTGCGCGGCCACACCCTCGCCCTCACGGATCAACCCCAACAGGATGTGCTCCGTGCCGATGTAGTTGTGGCCCAGCTGCAACGCCTCGCGCAGCGACAGCTCCAGCACCTTCTTAGCCCGAGGCGTGAACGGAATATGCCCACTCGGCGCCTGCTGGCCCTGACCAATAATCTCCTCAACCTGCTGGCGAACGCCCTCCAGAGAGATCCCCAAGCTCTCCAGAGCCTTCGCCGCCACACCCTCGCCCTCATGGATGAGGCCCAACAGGATGTGCTCCGTACCGATGTAATTGTGGTTGAGCATCCGGGCCTCTTCCTGGGCCAGGACGACAACCCGTCGCGCTCGGTCGGTGAACCGCTCGAACATGCCCTCGTGCTCCTCACGTGCCGTGCGCACTCGATCTTGGTGGTCAAGACTCTCGGCGGGGCCGGATACGCGAGCGCCCAGGACGGGCGTCCGCGCCTCATTACTCTATCGCCGCGAGCCGACTCGGCTGACCTCGTGTGTCTGCCTCGTAGGCCCGATACGCGTCGTTTTGCACAACCATCCACGCTCAGCGGGTGTTCCGGGCGTGGTCCGTGTACGCGCAGAGCGAAATTCGGCCCGCTGGCCGGGACCTCCGGGAGCGCCGCACGGAGGCGCCCCCGCCCCGGGGACGGCATCACCACGGCACCATCCACAGGTTGTGGACAAGTTATCCACCACCTGTGGACAACGCGCGGTAGGCCCCGGACAGTCCCGGGAACGACGACGCCGGCCCGGAGAGTCTCCGGGCCGGCGTCGTGAACTACGGTGCGTACCTGATCTCAGTGACCGGCCTTCGAGTGGTACTCGTCGACGATCTCCTGGGGGATCCGGCCCCGGTCCGAGATGTCCTTGCCCGCCTTGCGTGCCCAGGCTCGGATGGCCTTGTTCTGCTCACGGTCAGCGGTGGCACCGCCCCGACCACGGGCGGCCCGGCCGCCCACGACCACACCGCCGCGACCGACCTTGGTGCCGTGGGCGATGTACGGCGCGAATACGTCGCGCAATTTCTCTGCGTTCGAACCGGACAGGTCGATCTCGTACTGAACGCCATCGAGCGCGAACTTGACGGTCTCGTCCGCGTCCCCGCCGTCCAGGTCATCGACCAGCTTGTGAATGATCTGCTTGGCCACGTCCCACATTCCTTTCGAGCAGGGGTAGCTCCTGCCAACTGCAAGAGCACAATAACCCGCCTGATGCTTGTCGCGTCAATAGGATGCGGTAAGGAGCCGGAAAGTTTCCGTACGACTACTCCGGGCGGACCAAGGGGAAGAGGATGGTTTCCCGAATTCCGAGGCCGGTCAGCGCCATCAGGAGGCGGTCGATTCCCATTCCCATGCCACCGGACGGTGGCATTCCGTACTCCATGGCCCGGAGAAAGTCCTCGTCCAGTCGCATCGCCTCGTCGTCGCCCCGGGCGGCCAGTTGCGCCTGGGCCACCAGCCGCTCCCGCTGCACCACCGGGTCGACCAGCTCGGAGTACGCGGTGCCCAGCTCGAAGCCGAGCACGTACAGGTCCCACTTCTCGGCCAGGCCCGGCTCGCTGCGGTGGGACCGCGTCAACGGACTGGTCTCCTCGGGGTAATCCCGAACGAAGGTGGGTGCCTCCAGGCCGGGTACCACCAACTCCTCGAAGAGTTCCTCGGCCAGCTTGCCCGGCCCCCACTTGGGGTCGACGGACATGCCCACCTTGTCCGCGTACTCGACCAGCCGAGCGCGCTCGGTGTGGACCGTGACCTCCTCTCCGAGCGCCTCGGAAAGGACACCGAAGAGAGTGACCGAACGCCACTCACCGCCGAGGTCGAACTCCCGCCCGTCAGCGTGAGTGACCACCGTCGATCCGGAGACCGCGATCGCCGCCTGCTGGACGAGATTACGGGTCAACTCCGCCATCGTGTTGTAGTCGCCGTACGCCTCGTACGCCTCCAGCATGGCGAACTCGGGTGAGTGCGAGGAGTCGATGCCCTCATTACGGAAGTTGCGGTTGATCTCGAAGACCCGCTCGACGCCACCGACGACGGCACGCTTCAGAAACAGTTCCGGAGCGATTCGGAGATACAGATCGGTGTTGAGCGCATTGCTGTGGGTCACGAAAGGCCGAGCCGCAGCGCCCCCATGGAGCAACTGCAACATCGGCGTCTCCACCTCCAGGTAGCCCTCGGCGTGCAGCGAATCGCGCAGACTGCGCAACGCCGCCGCCCGGGTACGCACCATCTGCCGCGCCTGCGGGCGGACGATCAGGTCGACATAGCGCTGCCGGACCCGGGCCTCCTCGCTGAGCGGCTTGTGTGCCACCGGAAGTGGCCGCAGCGCCTTGGCAGTGACCGCCCACTCCTCGGCCAGCACCGACAACTCACCCCGGCGGCTGGTGATCACCTCACCGGTGACCCCCACGTGGTCACCGAGATCCACCAGACGCTTCCAGTCCTCCAGGCGCTCCGCGCCGACCCGGTCCAGCGACAGCATGGCCTGCAACTCGGTGCCGTCGCCGTCGCGCAAGGTGGCGAAGCAGAGCTTGCCGGTGTTCCGTACGAAGATCACCCGGCCGGTGACCGAGACCCGGTCGCCGGTGGCGGTGTCGGTGGGCAGATCCGCGTAGCGCTCGCGCAGCTGACGCAGCGAGTCGGTACGCGGGTAGCCGATCGGATAGGGCTGCACACCGTCGGCGAGCATCCGGTCCCGCTTCTCCCGGCGGACCTTCATCTGCTCGGGAAGGTCGTCGGCGGGGTCGACTGGCACGGGGCTCTGCTGGGTCACGGCACGCTTCCTCGGCGGGAGAATTCAGACGGGGTCAAGCCCAGAGCGTACTCAAGCCCCCGAACCCCCGTTACCGGATAACCCACCCCCATGACCCACCCCACCCAGCAGGCCCGGCGCCGCCCCCGCACGCTCCACTCGCAAAGAAGCTTCACAGAAGCCCAAGGAACGGATGGCGCTGGCCGCCGAAGGTTCCGGGCAGCCCGACCGGCGCAGGGATCAAGCCTGATAGCCCGGAGCCGGTCGGGTCGCCGGAACCCCCAACCGCAACAGAATCAGAGGTTTCGCTCGTAGACCATGCGCAGCCCGATCAACGTGATCATCGGTTCGTGGTGCGTGATGGTCCGGCACTCGTTGAGCACCAGCGAGGCCAGCCCACCGGTGGCGATCACCGCCTTCAGCTCGCCCATCTCGGCAGCCATCCGCTCCACGATCCGGTCCACCTGGCCAGCGAACCCGAAGTAGAGGCCCGCCTGGAGGCATTCGACGGTGTTCTTGCCGATGACCGAGCGGGGTCGGGTCGCCTCGACCTTGCGGAGCTGGGCGGCGCGGGCGGCGAGCGCGTCGAAGGAGATCTCGATGCCGGGGGCGAACGCGCCACCGAGGAACTCACCCCGCCCGCTGATCACGTCGAAGTTGGTGGTGGTGCCGAAGTCGACGACGATCGAGGGGCCGCCGTAGAGGGTGTACGCGGCCAGCGTGTTGACCACCCGGTCCGCGCCGACCTCCTTCGGGTTGTCGATGGCCAGTTGCACCCCGGTGCGTACGCCGGGCTCGACGATGACGCTCGGCAGCTCGCCGTAGTAGCGGGTGAGCATGGTCCGCAGGGAGCGCAGGGCCGCCGGAACCGTCGAGCAGGCGGCCACGCCGGTGATCTCGACGGCGTCACCGGCGAGCAGTCCCCGGAACATCAGACCCAGCTCGTCGGCGGTCGAACGGGCGTCGGTCTTGATCCGCCAGGAGTGCACCAGCTTGTCGCCGTCGAAGGTCGCCAGCACGGTGTTGGTGTTCCCGATGTCGATGCAGAGCAGCACGCACGCAGCCTAGACGGGTTCAGTCGGTGCGCAGGTCCAGGGCGATGTCCAGGATCGGTGAGGAGTGGGTGAGCGCGCCGACGGAGAGGAAGTCGACGCCGGTCGCGCCCACCGCCGCCGCGTCGGCGATGGTCAGCCCACCGGTCGCCTCCAGCTCGGCCCGATCACCGACGGCGGCGACCACCTCGGCGAGCACCGTCGGCGGCATGTTGTCCAGCAGCAGGAAGTCCGCCCCGGCCTCGACCGCTTCCACCGCTTCGGCGAGGGTGTCCACCTCCACCTGCACCGGCACGTCCGGGAACGCTTCCCGGACCCGGCGGTAGGCGGCGGCGACGCCACCCGCCGCGAACTTGTGGTTGTCCTTGACCATCGCGACGTCGTGCAGGCCCATCCGCTTGTTGGTGCCGCCACCGGCACGGACCGCGTACTTCTCCAGGGCACGCAGCCCGGGCGTGGTCTTGCGGGTGTCCAACACCATCGCCTTGCTACCGGCCAACGCGTCGGCCCAGGCCCGGGTGTGGGTGGCCACCCCGGACATCCGGCAGAGCAGGTTGAGGGCGGTCCGTTCGGCGGTGAGCAGCACCCGGGTGGGGCCGGTGACCGTGGCCAGCACATCCCCGCGCGCCACCCGCTCGCCGTCCTGTGCCACCAGCGTGACGTCGACGGTACGCCCGGCCCTGGTGACCTCGGCGGTCAACTCGAACACGGCGGCGGCGACGGCCAGTCCGGCCACCACGCCGTCGGCGCGGGCCACCACGTCGGCGTTGTCCGTCTGCGTCGCCGGGATGGTGGCGACGCTCGTCACGTCGAGGCCGTCCGGGCCGAGGTCCTCCACGAGCGCGTTCTCGATGATCCGGCGCACCTGGTCCGGGTCCAGCCCGGCCGCGCGCAACATCCGTTCCGTCTCGCCGGTCATCGCGTCTCCTCCCACCGGGTGGTCAACCGTCCCTGTCCGTCGACCGCGCCGACCAGGTGACCGAGCCACCGCTCGTCGGCCGTCGGAAAGTCCTCCCGCCAGTGGCAGCCCCGGGTTTCCTGCCGGGCGTACGCCGCAGCGACCAGCGTGGCGGCCACCGTCAGCAGGTTCGTCGCCTCCCAGTCGGCGGTGCGCGGGGTACCGCGAGCACCGCCCAACTCGACCAGGTCGGCGGCGGTCGTGGTGAGCGTCGCGGCCGAGCGGAGCACCCCGGCACCGCGGGTCATCGCCCGCTGCAACACCGGCGTCGTCGCGGCCGGTAGCACCCACCCACCCTCGCCCCGCCACACCCCGGTGTCCGCCGGGCGTGCCTGCTCGGGCAAACCGGAGGCGATGTCGTCGGCGATCCGCCGGGAGAAGACCAGCCCTTCCAGCAGCGAGTTGCTGGCCAGCCGGTTGGCGCCGTGCACGCCGGTGCAGGCGACCTCGCCGCAGGCGTACAGGCCGGGAATGGAGGTCCGACCGCGCCGGTCGGTGCGGACCCCACCGGAGGCGTAGTGCGCGGCCGGCGCCACCGGGATCAGGTCGGTGCCCGGGTCGACGCCGATGGCCAGGCACGACGCCACGATCGTGGGGAACCGTCGGGCCAGGAAGTCACCGCCGAGATGGCGGGCGTCGAGGTGGACATGGTCGTCACCGGTGGCCAGCAGCACCCGGTGGATGCCCTTGGCGACCACGTCCCGTGGCGCCAGCTCGGCCAGTTCGTGCTGGCCGAGCATGAAGCGCTTCCCGTCGGCGTCCACCAGGTGCGCGCCCTCGCCCCGCAGCGCCTCGGAGACCAGCGGCTGCTGGGCGTGGCCGGCGCCGGGCACCCGAGCGTGCTCGGGAACGATCAGCGCGGTCGGGTGGAACTGCACGAACTCGACGTCGGTGACCGCCGCACCGGCCCGCAGGGCCAGGGCGACCCCGTCGCCGGTGGAGACCGCCGGGTTGGTGGTGGCCGCGAAGATCTGCCCCATCCCGCCGGTGGCCAGCACGACCGCGCGGGCCAGCAGGGCGCCGACGCCGTCCTCGCTGCCCTCACCGAGGACGTGCAGCGTGATCCCGCACGCGGCACCGAGCCCACCCGGACCGTCGCCGGGGGCCCGGAGCAGGTCCAGCACCAGCGCGTGCTCGACGAGCCTGATCCATGGGTCGCGCCGGACCGCCTCGTGCAGCGCCCGCTGCACCTCCGCGCCCGTCGCGTCGCCGCCCGCGTGCACGATGCGGTCGGTCCGGTGCCCGCCTTCCCGGGTCAGCATCAACGAGCCGTCGTCGTTGCGGTCGAACTCGGCACCGAGGCGCATCAGTTCCCGCAGCCGGGTCGGCCCCTCCTCCACCAGCACGCGGACCGCCGCCGGGTCACACAGGCCCACACCGGCGATCTCGGTGTCGGAGGCGTGCATGGCCGGGGTGTCGGCCGGGTCGAGCACGGCGGCGATACCGCCCTGCGCCCATCTGGTCGAGCCCTCGTCGATGTCGACCTTGGTGACCACGGTGACGTGCAGGCCCGCCTCACGAAGATGTAGGGCGGCGGTCAGCCCGGCCACCCCGGAGCCGACCACGATCACGTCGGTGGTCTCCACCCAGCCCGGCTCTGGGGCGGCCAGCCGGCTCGGCAGCGCCGGCAGGCCGACGGTCGGTAGGTCCATGCCCACAGTCAACCCGAATGCCTTTCGCCCCGGGCGGCGGGGGCGGGACGAGTGGTTCCGGCTACTTCGTCCGGAGCGGGAGTCCGTCCGGACCGGCGCCCTTGAGCGTCCCGGTCACCTGGCGGTTGCTGAGCCACAGATAGCAGCGGATCCCCCGGTCACCCACCCGCCACCGACCGGCGCTGGGCGGACGCACCACCACATCGGTGCGGAAGACCAGGTCGGTGTCGTCCGGCAGGCCGGCGAAGCGGGCCAGCACCGAGCGGCACCCGGCGTAGAAGGGGGCCCAATGGGCGTTTCGCGTCGGGTACGGGCCCTCCGGTGCCGGCCAGACACCGGCGAACTCGGCGTCGTGGCGCTCGGCGCACGCCACCGGAACCAGGGACTGCACCACACCGTTGCTGTTGGTACGTGTCTGGTGGCAGCTCAGGCGCAGCGCCGAAGCCGTCCGGAGCACGTCGCGCAGCGACCCGGTACGCACCACGACCTTGGCACCCGCGTCCACCGTGTCGACCTCCATCAGGTCGCAGCGGTACCAGCGGGAGCCGGCCGCCCAGCCCGGCTCGGACGGTACCGCGACCGCCAACCGCAGCCGCCCGGCCCGCCAGTTGTCGCCCACGTAGCCGTTGGCCCGGTTGTCGCACTCGGCGAAGGCGGTACGCAGTTCCGCCGAGCCGGTGGGTGGTGGTGCGCTCCGCTCGGCGGGAAAGGCGCCCACGTGCACCGTCTCCACCCGGTGCGGTTCGGCGCAGTCCACCGGCGCGTACGCCCCGACCGACACCACCTGGGCGAAGTCGGCCTCGTGACAGACTCCGGCGGCCGGGGTGAACGGCCCGGGTGGCGGCAGTGCGGCCCAGTCGTCGACCAGGTCGCCATCCAGCCCTCCGGTCGACCCACAGCCGGCCAGCAGCGCTGCCACCATGAAGGTCGCGACCAGGGCTCTCGTCGCACGTGGCATGGCGCCGCCTCCCCCAGTCAGCGGCCGTCCCCCGACGGCGCCTTCAGGGTAACCAGAAATGACCTTCTGGTGACAGACCGGAATCACGGCATGATCGTCGTGACCGGTGGGAGGTGTCGCCGGTAGGGACACGCCGACGACGTCTGGCGTCCGGAGCTACACCGACAGCGGGTTGGGCACCGGTGCACCGGCGGTGCCGGGCGCGGCGGTGGCCGGATCGGCATCGAGGTCGACGACCCGGTTGTCCGCGTCCACATGCACCACCCGAGGGCGGTACGCGCGGGCCTCGGCGTCGTCCATCTGCCCGTACGCGATCAGGATGATCAGATCGCCCGGCTGGACCAGGCGGGCGGCGGCGCCGTTGATGCCGATCACGCCGCTGCCCCGCTGCCCCGGGATGACGTACGTCTCCAGCCGGGCGCCGTTGGTAATGTCGACGATCGCCACCTGCTCACCCGGCAGCAGGTCGGCGGCGTCGAGCAGGTCCTCGTCGACGGTCACCGAACCGACGTAGTGCAGGTCCGCCTGGGTCACCGTGGCCCGGTGGATCTTGGACTTGAGCATCGTGCGGAACATCGGGATGCCTTTCGCGGGGTTGGTGGTCAGCGAGCCGGGTCGAGCAGGATCGGGGCGTTGTCGATCAGCCGGGTGTCGCCCACCCAGGCCGCCACGAGCAGCCGGGCGGGACCTCGGACCGGCCCGGGCTCCAGGTCCGGATCGGTGAGCACCAGGTAGTCCAGCCGCGCTCCCGATTCGCCGGTGCCGAAGGCGGCGTGCGCCGCGGTCAGCACCGCGGCGGCATCGCGTCCGGCCGAGGCGGCCTCCGCACCGGCCCGCAGCGCCCGGGACAGGCTCAGCGCCACCTTCCGCTCAGCCGGTGAGAGGTAGCGGTTGCGGCTGGACAGGGCCAGACCATCCGGCTCCCGTACGGTGGGCACCCCGATCACCTCGACCGGGACGTCCAGGTCCCGGCACATCCGCCGGACCAGGGTCAGCTGCTGGTAGTCCTTCTCACCGAAGAAGGTCAGATCGGCCCGGGTGAGCTGGAGCAGCTTCAGCACCACGGTGAGCACGCCGTGGAAGAACCCCGGACGGCTCAGTCCTTCCAGGTCCTCGCCGAGCGACCCGGGATTGACCCGCACCGCCGGCTCACCGCCGGGGTACATCTCCGCCACGGACGGCGCGAAGACCAGGTCCGCGCCGGCCCGCCGACAAATCTCAAGATCAGATTCAAGGGTACGCGGATAGCGGTCGAAGTCCTCGTTCGGCCCGAACTGGAGCGGATTCACGAAGATCGTCACGATCACGTGGTCGGCGCGCGACCGGGCCTCCCGCAGGAGGGCCTCGTGCCCCTCGTGCAGCGCCCCCATGGTCATCACCACCCCCACCGTTCCGGTGCGGGCGGCTCGCGCCCTGGCCAGATCGGCGCGGGTGTGCACCAACTCCGTCACGTGATCCACCTCGTTCGGCATCTGCCCTCCCCCGACGGTCACGCCGCCACCTGACTTCCGTACCCGTCCAGGACGCCGAGCAGCGCCGTCGCGTCGGCCGGACGCAGCCGACCGGACGCGACGGCCCGTTCGGCGGTACGCCGAGCCAGGACGAGGTAGGGCTCGACCGAGTCGGGCGCGGTGGCGGCTAGTCGGGCCAGGTGCCGCCGCACCGTCCCCGCGTCACCGCGCGAGACCGGGCCGGTCAACGCCTCGTCGCCGAGGCGCAGCGCGTTCTCCAGCGCGGCACGCAGCAGCGGGGCGAGCACCTTCTCGGGCTGACCCACCCCGGCGTCGCGCAACCAGTCAGCCGCCTCGTTGACCAGGGTCACCAGGTGGTTCGCGCCGTGCGCCAACGCCGCGTGATACAGCGGCCGGTCCGCCTCGACGATCCACTCGGGCACCCCACCGAGATCGACCACCAGGCGGGCGGCCAGCGGGCGCAGCTCGGCCGGCGCGGTCACCCCGTACGAGACGCCGGGCAGCCGACCGAGGTCGTCGGGCGTACCGGCGAAGGTCATCGCGGGATGCAGCGCCAGCGGACGGGCACCGGCCGTGCCGACCGGGGCCAGCACCGCCAAACCGTGTGCTCCGGACGTGTGCGCGACCACCTGACCGGGACGCAGTGCGCCGTCCGCCGTCAGGTCGGCCACCACCCCGGCCAGCGCGTCGTCCGGCACAGTGATCAGCAGCAGGTCGGTGGCAGCTCGCGCGACCTCGACGACCGAGCGGCGGGAGACCGTCGGCAGGAGCAGCGCCAGGCGCGCCTGGGAGGCGCCGGAGGCACCGCTGGCGGCTACCACCCGGTGACCGGCGGCAGCCAACGCGGCGCCCAGGGTGGCACCCACCCGTCCGGCGCCGATGATGCCGACGGTGAGCACGCTCGGGAAGGCGACCTGGGACGATGTCGCGGTCGCGGGCCGCCCACGGGCGGCCGAGTGGGTGCGCAGCGGTGCGCTCATGTCACGATCCAGTCCTCGAGGCGGGTACCGGTCGGGGCAAGTATGCGTCGCTGACGCCGATCCGAAACAAGAAGGTGTGAAATCGTTCACCGGCGGTGTGAGGAGGGCCCTATGTCGATGCGCTGGCGGGACGCGATGCGTCAGGCGCTCTACGGGCCCGAGGGCTTCTTCGTCTCCGGCGCGGGTCCGGCGGCCCACTTCCGCACCAGCGTGCACGCCTCGCCGATCTTCGCCTCGGCGCTGCTCCGGCTGATCCACCATCTGGACGCCGCCCTGGACTTTCCTGAGCCGTTCCATGTGGTGGACGTGGGGGCGGGACGGGGTGAGCTGCTGGGTGCTCTCGCCGTGGGGGTTGCCGGGGAGCCCGCCCGCTCCGGGCGGTCAGGCTTGATCCCTGCGCGGGCGGGCTCCCCGGCAGCCGGGACCACCACAGCCGCCGCGCGTCCGCCCGGCGTCCTCGACCAGTCGCCGTCCGCGCCGGTTCCGCTGGCTCGGCGGGTACGGTTCACCGCCGTCGAACTGGCCCCACGTCCCGAGCACCTTCCCGACCAGATCACCTGGACAGCTGAGATTCCCACCGCCATCACCGGCCTGCTGCTGGCCACCGAGTGGCTCGACAACGTCCCCCTCGACCTGGCCACCCACGCCGACGACGGCTGGCGGTATCTCCTCGTGGACCCCACCACCGGAGCCGAGACGACCGGCGAACGGATCAGCCCCGCTGACCTCGACTGGCTGACCACCTGGTGGCCTCCCCAGCCCGAGAGAGACGGGTCGATCCCGGCCACGTCGGGCTGCCCGGAAACCCCCACAGAAAGAGCGGAGATCGGGCGGACGAGAGACGAGGCGTGGGCGGACGCGGTCGGCCACGTCGACCGGGGACTCGTGGTGACCGTGGACTACGGGCATCTGCGCGAGGAGCGGCCGTTCGGCGGGACGTTGACGGGCTACCGGGGCGGGCGGCAGGTGCCACCGGTACCGGACGGCTCCTGCGACGTCACCGCACACGTCGCCATGGACTCGGTCGCCTCCGCCGGTGAGCGGGTCGCCCGGTGTGCGTACGTCCTGGCCGCACAGCGGAAGGCGTTGCGCGCGCTCGGGGCCGACGGCGGACGACCGCCGCTGAGCCTGGCCTCCAGCGACCCGGCCCGCTACCTGCGGGCGCTGGCCAGCACGTCGGCGGCGGCCGAGCTGACCGATCCGGCCGGGCTCGGCGGCCACTGGTGGCTGTGCCAGCCGGTCGGCCTGCCCGCCGACCGGCTGCCGTTCCTCGCGACGCTGACCGAGAACACCGACGGCGTACGCGGCTGACGGGCGCGCGCCGCTCGGCACGGTGGTTCATGGCACGATGGCGGACATGACCACGGGCGATCTGCGCGAGCTGACCGTCGGCACCGGGGCGGGACTGGTGCCGGGCACCGGCGGGGAGCAACTCGGCGCGGACATGGTGCTGAACATCGGCCCCCAGCACCCGTCCACGCACGGCGTGCTGCGCCTCAAGCTCGTCCTCGACGGCGAGCGGGTACTCAGCGCCGAACCGATCGTCGGGTACATGCACCGCGGTGCGGAGAAGCTGTTCGAGGTACGCGACTACCGGCAGATCATCGTGTTGGCCAACCGGCACGACTGGCTGTCGGCGTTCGCCAACGAGCTGGGCGTGGTGCTCGCCGTGGAACGGCTGATGGGCATGGAGGTCCCCGAACGGGCCACCTGGCTGCGGATGGCGCTCGCCGAGTTGAACCGGGTGCTCAACCACCTGATGTTCCTCGGCTCGTATCCACTGGAGATCGGCGCGATCACCCCGATGTTCTACGCCTTCCGGGAACGGGAGACTCTCCAGGCGGTGATGGAGGAGGTCTCCGGCGGGCGGATCCACTACATGTTCAACCGGGTCGGTGGTCTGAAGGAGGAGGTGCCCGCCGGCTGGACCGGGCGGGCCCGAAACGCCATCGGCGAGGTGCGGCGGCGGATGCCGGACCTGGACAACCTGATCCGGCGCAACGAGATCTTCCTGGCCCGCACCGTCGGCGTCGGCGTGCTGTCGGCGGCCGACGCGGCCGCGTTCGGCGCCTCCGGTCCGGTCGCCCGAGCCTCCGGGCTCGACCTCGACCTGCGCCGGGACGAGCCGTACCTGGCCTACGACCAGCTCGACGTCCCGGTGGTGACGAAGACGGCCGGCGACTGCCACGCCCGTTTCGAGGTGCTGCTCGACCAGGTGTACGCCTCGCTCGACCTGGCGGAGCAGTGCCTGGACCGGGTCGACCAGTTGACCGGGCCGATCAACACCCGGCTACCCAAGGTGCTCAAGGCACCTGAGGGACACACGTACGCCTGGACGGAGAACCCGCTCGGCATCAACGGCTACTACCTGGTCTCCCGGGGCGAGAAGACACCGTGGCGGCTGAAGCTGCGTACCGCCTCGTACGCGAACGTGCAGGCCCTGGCAACCCTGCTGCCCGGCTGCCTGGTGCCGGACCTGATCGCCATCCTCGGCTCGATGTTCTTCGTGGTCGGCGACGTCGACAAGTGACGGCCACCCGGCCAGTGCCGGTCGGCGACGGTCAGCGCCAGCGGCCACCGTCGTGCGGCGCGGGACCGTAGCCGGGCTCCTCCGCATGGTGCCGTCGGCCGTACGGCTCCGCACCCGGACGCTGACCCCATCCGGGCCCCGGCTGGTAGCCGTGCGCCGGCTCCGGGGCGTAGCCGGCGACCGGTTCGGGCTGCTGCCCGGGCACTGGTTCGGGCTGGTAGCCGCGTTGGCGCGGCGGACGCCAGTCCTGCGGTACCGGCACTCCACCGGCGGGCAACGCCGGACGGCTCTCCGGCTCACCCCAGCCGTCCCGCCACGCGTCGTCGCCCGCCGCCTCCCGGCGTGGCTCGTCGCGGCGTACGCTCGCCCAGCGGTCCTCCATCCGGTATTCGGTGCCGCCCGGATCGGTGTGCACCTTTGCCCGGCGCTCCCCGACGCGCAGCTCGCGGCCCCGGTCGTCGTCGCGTACCGCCGCCCAGCGGTCTCCGGCCCGCAGTTGCGCCCAGTACTCCCCGGTGTCGTCCGCCCGATGCCCCCGGGCCACCGGTGCCGGGTCGGCCGGAGCCTCCCATTGCCGACCGGCCGAGTCCCAGCTCCGGTCGTCGCGCGGGCCCGCCCAGTCAGGACCGTCCGGCGAGGGCCCGCCGGGATAGGCCGGGCCACCGCCGCGCGGGGTGGACCAGTCGTCCCGCCCGGCCGACCATCTGCTCTCTTCCCGTGGCGGCGACCAGGAGTGGTCCGCCTCGTGCCGCGGGCCGGACCGGGGCCGTTCGTCGTCACGGAACGAGCCGGACCAGGAACGCTCCTCCTCGGCCGCCGAAGACCAGGAACGTTCGTCCGGGCGTTCCCCGGCCGACCAGCGGGGACTGTCGTCCCGGCGGGAACGGTCGCCACCGTCGGACCAGGAATGGTCGTCCCGGTCGGCGCCGCGCCTGTGCTCCCCGGTCGGTGTGCCCGACCACGTCGACGGGTAGCCGCCGGACTCACCCACGATCGTGTGCCGGGTGGTCACGTGCACCGTCTCGGTGTGCCGGACCACCCCGAGCGGCCTCGGCCCCGGCTCACCCGGGCGGTGTTCCGGCTCGGCGCGGGACGGTGAACCGTAGACACCGGCAGACCCGCTGGCTGGACGGTCCTGGCCGGGCCCTGGTCGCGGCCTGTCGTAGCCGCCGGTCGGGCCGGGCTGGGCGGTGCCGTACACCCCGGCCGGCCGGTCGGCCTGTTGCGCCCGTGCTTCCGGTGCCGCCACCCGGGCCCGCCCCGCACCGGGCGCCTCGTCGTTGGCGGGCGAGGCGACGCCACCGGCCTCGACCCGTCGACGCAACCCGGCCACCACGTCCTGGACCCGTTGGACCTCGTCGAGCGCCTGGTTACCGCGCTGGGCGGCGGCCACGATCTCGCCGCGCAACTCGCGCCGCAGCTCGTCGACCTCCGCGCGGAACTCCTCGGAGTACTGCCCGCCGCCGTCGGTACGCAACGCGATGGAGAGCCCGATCAGCACCACCGCCATGATGGCCAGCACCGCGGCGAACCGTAGTGGGCCGTTGCCGTCAGCGACCAGCAGTATCAGTGCCGCGACGGGAGCCAGTGCCACACCGCCCCAGAAGAGCACGGTGAGCAGCTTGCGCGGGTCGGCAGGCACCGGGGCAGGCATGGGTCCGCAGCCTACCGAGAGTTGCGTCACGTGGGAACGGCTCGACAGCCGGATCGCCGACGGGTTCGCCGAGGTGCGCCGGTTGCCGCGAACCGGGCAAACGAGGACGGCACCCCGGCCAGCTCGGCCGGGGTGCCGTCAGATGTCGCGAGGGCTCAGCCCTGGGCGTACGCCGCGTCGGTCGAGAAGACCAGGCCGACGCTGATCGTGCCGTTGCGCAGACCCGTCTTGGTCAGCGGGCCACCGCCGTCGAGCGAGGAGAACGAACCGACGGTCAACCCGTAGGTCTGCTCCAGGCCGGGCTTGCAGAACGGGCGCTCCTGGCACTCCGGCGGGCCACCCAGCACCGTCGCCGCACCCGAGCACTTCTCGGCCAGTTCGGAGAGGGTCCGTACGCCGTACTTGTCGGCGAACTCCTGCGTCACGGCGAAAGCGTTCTGGGTCTGTGCCGCTGCCGGCGCGCCGAAGGTGAGGCCCACCTTCTCACCCAGGTCACGCAGCGCGGTGACGGTCTTGTCCACGTCCGGCGAGGAGACCGGCTGTCCGCCGCTGTTCGCCTTGCCGTTGAGGAACTCGGCGATGGTGGCCGCGTACTCCGGGACGACCTGGATCTCGCCCTTCTCCAGGGCCGGCTCGTACAACTCCCGGTTGCCGATCTGCTGCACGGTGACCTGGTAGCCCGCCGCAGCAAGCTGGATCTTGTAAAGCTCGGCGATGATCTCACTCTCGGTGAAGTTGCCCGCCCCCACCGTGATCCGTCCACCCGGGCCCTTCTCCACGCCCTCGGTCAACGAGTTGGCGTCGGCGAACTCCTTCGCCGCGGCCTGCGCGCTCTTGCGATCCACGTCGACCGCCTTGTTGAGCTGCACCAGCTTCGGCGTGTCGAGCACCGCGGAGACCTTGTCGAGCGCGGCGATCAGCTGCGGCGTCGCCACCTCGCTGTTGACCGCCGGGATGATGTTGTCCGCGTTCTGGAGCGACTTGTCGTCCTCCAGCGCGATCAGCTGCTCGCCGGCCACCGGGGCGCAACCCTCGCCCGAGGCGCCCTGCTGGGGTGCCTCGGTGCCGGACGAGCCCGCGTCACCGCAGCCCGCCAGCACCGTCGCCGCCGCGACCGCCCCCACCACCGCGATAGACAGCCTTCTACCTGCGCGCATCCGCCCGCCTTCCGTGTCCCGGCGCGGCCCGGGTGGACCGGCCGCGTGTCCGACGGGCGACTCGCCCTTCGGCCGCCCGCGATCTCCACCCAACATCCTGACGCGCGCCTCCGACAACCCGAGAAGCCATTCGTCACCAGAACGTCACCCATCGGGGTCGTCGCGCCGTGAGCGACCACACGGCACGGCGTGTGGTGACCGGACCGCACGCCCGGATGCACGGCGAGTGACCGCGCGGCGCGGTGTGCCGTCGGCCGAGACTTGCGCTGGGGCATGGGCACCACAGCGCGGACGCCCGGCGATCAGGACCCGGTGACGGCGTCCGCCGCACGTCGCCCGGCACGATGCCGGGCCCGCCGCAGCGGCCGGGGAGTGACCAACCGTTCGACCAGGGCGAAGATCAGTTCGACGCTGACCGCGAGCCCGGCGACCAGTAGCCCACCGGCCAGGATCTGACCACCGCCGACCGCGATGCTCAACCCGAATCCGAAGCGGATGATCTCGCCCAGGCCGCCGCCGTTGACGAAGGTCGCCAGCGCCGCCGTGGCGACCACCTGGACGGCGGCGGTCCGGAAACCGGCCGCGAGATAGGGCACCGCCAGCGGTAGCTCCACCCGCCGCAGCACCTGCGCCCCGGTCATCCCCATGCCACGGGCCGCCTCCCGGGTCTGCGCATCGACCTGCCGCACCCCGGTGTACGCGTTCGCCAGCAGCGGCGGCACGGCGAAGACCGCCAGGGCCACCACCACAGCCGGTCGGCCGAACCCGAGGAACGTCAACGGAAGGATGGTGAGCAGGGCGAGGGTGGGCACCGCCAGGGTGAGGTTGGAGACGAGCACCACCAGCCCACCGCCCCGGCCGGTGTGGCCCAGCCAAAGGCCCAGCGGCCAGGCCACCAGACAACCCAGCAGCACCGCCGTGGCCGAAATGCTGACGTGCTCGCCGAGCCGGTCCAGGATGCCGCCCGGGTTCGTCCAGTTGAGCGGATCGTTGAGCCAGACCACCGCCTGGGACACCGGATTCATCGCGCTCCCCGACCGTCCCGGACCCGCCGTCCCCCGTCGTTCGCGCGGACCATCCCGATGCCCCTCCGTCGCGTCGTCACGTTCAACCAGCCCGCCCGCGCAGCCACGGCGTGAGCAGCCGACCGGCCCCGATCAGGAGCAGGTCGAGCACCAGGGCCAACAGGACACAGAGCAGCGTCCCGGTCATGATCTGTGCCTTGTAGAGGTTGTTCTGGAAACCGGCGAAGATGATCTGCCCGAGCCCACCCCGCCCGATCACCACTCCGACGGTCACCAGAGCCACGGTGGAGACCGTGGCCAACCGCAGGCCGGTCAGAATGCCCGGTACGGCCAGCGGCAACTCGATCCGCAACAGTCGACCCCAGCGGCCGTAGCCCATCCCCTCGGCCGCCTCCCGGACCTCCGCCGGCACCTGGTTGAGCCCGGCGACGGTGTTGCGCACGATCACCAGCAGCGCGTACAGCACCACCACGCTCAGCACGGTCGCCACACCGATGCCCAGATAGGGGGCGATGAATGCGAACAGGGCCAGGGAGGGGACCGTGTAGAGCACCCCGGTGAGTGCGAGAATCGGCCCGGTGAGTGGCCGGAACCAGTAGGCCACCACCGCCAGCGGGATGGCGATCAACGCCGCGATGAGCACCGCCCGGAGGGTCAGCGTGGTGTGCTCGCGCAGGGCGTTGAGCACCGTCTCCGAGTTGTCCCGCACGTACTGCCAGGAGAACCACGGGTTACCCGGATCAGCCCGGTAGCTCAGGCGGAAGGACATACGTGGACGTTACCCCGGGTGCCGGCAGCGATCGACGTGCGGCGTCGATCACCCTCGACGGCATCGGCAAACGCTACCCGGACGGCACCGAGGCGGTCCGAGAGCTCAGCCTGCACGTCGACGAGGGCGAACTGGTCGTGTTGATCGGCCCGTCGGGCTGCGGCAAGTCGACCCTGTTGCGGATGATCAATCGGCTGATCGAGCCGACCACCGGCCGGATCCTGCTCGGTGACTCCGACGTCACCCGGGTCGACCCGGTGAAGCTACGCCGACAGATCGGCTACGTCATCCAGAACGTCGGGCTCTTCCCGCACCAGACCGTCGCCACCAACATCGCCACCGTGCCCCGGCTGCTCGGCTGGACCACCGCCGCGACGCAGCGTCGGGTGGCGGAGCTGCTGGAACTGGTCGGTCTCGATCCGGCGCAGTTCGGCCGGCGCTACCCCCACGAACTCTCCGGCGGCCAGCGGCAGCGGGTCGGGGTGGCCCGGGCGCTCGCCGCCGACCCGGTGGTGCTGCTGATGGATGAGCCCTTCTCCGCCGTCGACCCGATCGTGCGTACCCGGCTTCAGGAGGAGTTCCTGCGGTTGCAGGCGGAGGTACGCAAGACCATCGTCCTGGTCACCCACGATCTGGACGAGGCCGTTCGGCTCGGTGACCGGATCGCGGTGCTCTCCGAGGGCGGCCGGTTGGAGCAGTACGACACCCCGGCGGCGTTGCTCGGGGCTCCCGCCACCGATTTCGTCCGCGAGTTCGTCGGGGTCGACCGGGGCATCCGGCGGCTGGCGGTCACCCCGGTGACTCGGGAGGTGCTCGACCCACTGCCGGTCGACGGTGTGGCGAACCTACCGACGGTGCCGTTGGGCGGCTCGGCGTACGACGCTCTGGCCGTGCTGCTCACCTCCCCGGGTGGGCAGGCCGTGGTCACCGAGGACGGGCAGCCGGTCGGGACGCTCAGCCGGGAACGCATCCTGACCCTGGCGGAACCGACCGGCTGAGTCGACGCGCGGCACGGATGTTGGGCCGGGTCCATCCCACCGACGGACCCGGCCGTGCCGTCAACGCCGTCCCCGGTACCCGCCCAGGGTGGCGATGCCGATGATCCAGCCGACGAAGAGTCCGTACTCCGCGCCGTCCCCGGCCGCCTGGAAGGCGCCCAGCAACGACGGGTTGCTCCGGATCAGCGTGGTGAGCAGGGCGGCGAACGCCCCGGCGAAGATGAACGCCGCCCAGCCGGCGAAGAACTGGCTGATGGTGCCCCGGGCACGGGCGAGCTGGGAGCCCGGCAACAGGTAGAGGAACACGAAGGTGAGGACGACCACGAGGATCGCCTTCAGGTCGTCGGCGAAGATCTCCTGAATCGAGTCGGAGGAGTCGAATCGCCAGGCCGGCCAGGCGAGCAGTCTGAGGAACCAGCCGCCGGCGCTGTCCGGATCTGTGTTGTTCCTGGCCCAGTCGACGTACCAGGGGCTACCGAAGACGAGAACCAGGACGAGCGCGGCGAGCGTGCCGGCGCCCGGTGCGGACTTGTACCGATTGGTGAGAGCCATGGCCTCGCTAGTTCCCAGCGCATCGACGCAGGCAAACGCGAGGCGTTATTTATGGTGGTACGCGCGTTTGACGCCGTACTAATCCTTCATCAGGTAGTCGATGAACGCGGCGCGCAACAGGGGGGCGGACTCCTCGTAGCCGTGCCCGGTCAACTCACGCCAGAGCGCCACCGCCTCGTCGATCGTCGGCCCCACCGAGTTCGGCGCACCGTCGAGCGCGGCAGCCTCGTCGGCGTTCGGCAGATGCCGCAGCACCGACCAGAAGAACTTCACGTCGCGGCGCTCCCGGGCGAGGGCGAACGCACGCTCCCGCAGCTCCTCGGTGGAGAGGGCGTCCAACTCCTCGAACGACCGGCCGCCGGAGCTCGATGATGTGTCGGTCATGTGCCGAGCCTAACCGTCGAGATCACTCCCGGCGCGGCGACGACGTACGGCGTGTGTCGGCCGGTCACCGGTCGTCGACGTCCCAGGTTCGGGGGCTGCTCTCCCAGCGCCGGTCCCCCCACGGATCCGTGCTGCCGACCGCGGGTTGGGCGGGCAGCACGGGCGGCCAGTCACCGACCGGCTGCGGCTGCGCCACACTCCATCCACCGCCGCTGACCGGTTCGGCCGGCGGCGGAGCCGGCACACCGACCACCGCCGCCGGACGCCCGTACGTCTCGACCATGCGGGTGACGACGAGGCCGACGGCCAACGCGGCCCCACCGATCGCCCAGAGGCTCACCGTCCAGCCGCGGGCCTGCGCGTACCCGAGGAACAGGCCGAGCGCACCGGCCACCAGCAGCGTGCCGAAGACGCCGCCGCGCAGCCCAAACGCACTGGTGCCGGCGAGCAGCGTCGCGCCCACCGCCAGCACCGTCCAGTCCAGCCCCGTCGCCGGGGTCACCCTCTGGTCGGCCGAGGCGATCAACACCCCGGCGAGCGTCGCCAGCACGGTGGAGCAGACGTAGCCACCGGTGACGACGACGGCAGCCGCCGCACCCCGTCGACGGGCCGGGTCGGCGGTCGGGCGGAACCGGCCGACCAGCCGTCGGATCGGGTTCACCGCTCCGAAGAGCCCGCCGAACACCGCGATCGCGGCGAAACCGACGAAGAGTTGGCCGGCGGTCCCGCGCGGGTCGTAGTCCCCCTGCACCAGCACGGGCGCGGAACGCTGCTCGATGTAGACGATGACACCGGCCGCGCCACCGAGGCTCGCCGCCCAGCCAGGCACGTGCAGCAGTACGACCACCAGCCCGAGCAGCAACCCACCGATCGCGGCCACCGCCGTGGCCGTGCCGACGGTGGCGAGCACCCCACGGTCACTCTGCTCGGCGAAGTGCAGCCCGGCCGCGACGGCGACCGGGCCGATCGCGAGGTTGACCGCAGCGGTACGCAGCGTCAGCCCGGCGGCCAGCGCCAGCAGGCCGAGGCCGACCACGTCGACGATGAGGTTCCGCAGCCCGCTGCCGCGCAGCATCGCCGGGTCCTCTCGCCACACCAGGTAGACCAGTGCCCCGAAGCCGAGCAGCAGCAGCGTCTCCCACACGATGTAGACGCCGAAACGGTCCCGACCCGGCTCGGTCTCGGGTTCGTCGAGAACCGCCTCCGCCCCGGTCACGGGACTGGCCGAGGCGGACTCCGACAGTCCACCACGGCCCGGTTCGTCGTACCCCATGATCTATGCCTCCCAGCGGCCGCCCGGACTCCACCGACGCACGGGCGGACCGGCGGCGGGGCGTTGCCTTTCGGTCGCAGGCACCGTACCCGCGCGCCAGAGCCGGGCGTAACCCCCACCTGCACAGCCACCGACGACAGCGCAGGTCGGGGCGGCTCACCGCCCCGCGCCTAGCGGCGGCCCGGGTGGCTGTCCCAGTCGTCCGGCTCGTGGTCGTCGTCAGGCTGGTCGGGAACCCGGCACGACCTCTCCAACCAGAGCGCGGCGGCCACCAGGGCGGTCGAGGCCAGCAGACCGGCGATGGCGGCCGGGCGGTCATCGGCGGCGGCGCGGGTCGACTGCACGAACAGCCAACCCGTCATGCCCGCGTAGCCGCCGGCGAAGATGGCACCGACCAGCGAGGACGCCTTGGCCAGCACGACGAACCGGGCCACCATCAGCGGGTTGACCGGGTCCCGGCCCGGCCGGCGCTCGATCCGACCCCGGGTGTTGATCGCGGCGTACGCCTCCAGCACGGCGAGCCCGGCCAGCGTCACCACCGGCAGCCAGGGCAGCGGTGGCAGCTGGTCGTAGTAAAGACCGCTGATCAGCAGCCAGGCCACCGCGGCGGCGGCGAGGGCGGTCACCACCAGGGTCGAGATACGGGTCGGCCCCATCCGCGACCCGTCGGGTGGCGGGGAAACGCTCATGCCGACACTCCGCCCCGCTCCGCACCGTCATGAGGCGCCAACGCGCTGAGCCTGATGGTCCGCTCGCTGCGCTCGCTCATGCCGTCGACTCTAACGTCAGATCGGGTCGTGGGCTCAGTTCCGGGACCTCTGCGGCGGCCGGACCGGTGGTGAGCAGGTCGGTCAGCCAACCGTGCCCGGGCAGTCGCCCGTAGGGCTGGATGTCGATCCACGGCCGGAGCACGAAGGCCCGCAGGTGCGCCCGGGGATGCGGCAGGGTCAGCTCGGGGTCGTCGCAGAGCACCGGCTGGTCGTCGTCGGTCCACACCGCGACGACATCCACGTCGAGGGTACGCGGGCCGAAGCGGCGCGCCGGATCACGGACCCGACCGGCGGCCTCCTCCGCCGCCCGACACCGCGCCAACCAGTCGTACGGGCCAGCGGTCGGGTCGGCGGCCAACAGCACGGCGTTGAGGTACGTCGGCTGATCGGGGTCACCCCACGGCGGGGTCTCGTAGACCCCGGAGACCACCAGCACGCTGTCACCGAGGACGGCCAGCGCGGTGCGCAGGTGGCCGAGTCGGTCACCGAGGTTGCTGCCGAGGGAGAGCACGGCGCGGGTCATCGGGTACGCGTCCGGCGCATCGTCACGGCCACGTCGGTGAAGGCGTGCGGCACCGGCGCCTCGGGCTTGTGCACGGTGACCGTCACGGCGGTGACCCGTGGATCCGCCAGGCAGACCTCGATCAGGCGGTCGGCGAGGGTCTCGATCAGGTTGACCGGCTCGCCGGTGATCACCTCGACCAGCCGTTCGGCCAACTCGCCGTAGTGCACGGTGTCCCGCACGTCGTCGGACCGGGCCGCAGGGCCCAGATCGAGTTCGAGCACCGCGTCGACGACGAAGTCCTGACCGTTGGCGCGTTCGAAGTCGTACACCCCGTGCCGGCCGTGTGCCCGCAGGCCGGTCAACTCGATCCGGTCGGTCATCGTCGGACCCGCCTGTCTCCCGTGTTCCGCCGTGTCGCAGCTACCCCGCCGGCGTCAGCGGTCGGCGCGCCGACGGGGGTGGTCGCGCCGGTCAGTCGGGGACGGCCGGTGGCCTGCCAGACGGCGAGGGCGTCGACGGTGGCGCGTACGTCGTGCACGCGTACCCCCCAGGCACCGGCGGCGACCGCGAGCAGGCTGGTGGCGACGGTGGCCATCTCCCGACCGTCGGTGGGCCGAGGCACGCCGTCGGGGCCGGCGAGCAGCTGGCCCAGGTACGACTTGCGGCTGGCACCGAACAGCAGCGGGTAGCCGAGTTCGATCAGCTCCGGCAACCGGGCGCTGAGCTGCCAGTTGTGTGCGGCGTTCTTGGCGAAGCCGAGGCCCGGATCGATGATGATGCGATCCGGGGCCACCCCGGCGGCGAGCGCGGCCTCCACCCGCTGGCCGAGTTCGGCACGGACGTCGGCGACCACGTCGCCGTAGCTGGCCAGCTCGCTCATCCGGCGGGAGTGGCCCCGCCAGTGCATCAGCACCCAGGGACAACCGGCGTCGCTGACCACCCGGGCCATGTCGGGGTCGGCGAGCCCTCCCGATACGTCGTTGACCACCGCCGCTCCGGCGTCCAGCGCCGCCACGGCCACCCGGGCACGGGTGGTGTCGATGCTGACCGTGACGCCCGCCGAGGCCAGTTCCCGGATGACCGGCACCACCCGGGCGATCTCGGTCTCGCTGTCCACCCGGTCGGCACCGGGTCGGGTCGACTCTCCACCGACATCAACCAACCCGGCTCCGTCGGCACGCAGCCGGACGCCGTGTGCGACAGCGGCCTCGACGTCGGCGTAACGTCCGCCGTCGGAGAAAGAGTCCGGCGTGACGTTCAGGACGCCCATCACCACGGGGGCCGAAGCCCGTACCAGATCGGTCACGGTTAGGACGGTACCGGTCCCACCGCCCGTCGCAGACCGCCCGGTCCACGGCGCTGACATGGCAATTGGAACAGGTGTACGATCGGTCGTCCGGGTCGCTTCGGGCAGCATCTTCGCGGCTTGTCGCAAAGGGGGGCGGCCCGTACGCTGTGGAATTGCCCAGCATCGAGTTGGCGACGCTTGGAGGGAGGGCCAAAGCGGGACAACCCGCCCAAAAATCGCCACCGTACGTGGCGGTTATCGTACGCAGGGTCTCGGGCGCTGCGCACAGTGAGCACCGATCCCGCAAGGCTTGCCTACTGCACCACCGCGGCGCCGCCGGCCGCGACTTGGGGAGGTTTCAGTGATCGCCATCGAGCTGATGGAAACGGCGTCGAGCAACGCCGCCCACCTGCTCTCCACTCTGGCGTCGTCGGTTCCGCTCGCCGCCGAAGAGCCGAAGGGGATCAACACCGAAGGCGTTGTCACCTTCTTCGCCAGCAAGATCGCTCCGATCCTGCTGGCCGTGCTGGGTGTCATCTTCATCGGCCGCGCCAGCCGAGGCGAGATCTCCAAGGTGCTGACCAGTTCGGCCATCGCGATCGTCGGGTTGGCCTTCATCGCCGGAGCCGCCACCCTCTTCTTCATCGGTGACTTCCTGATCAACCTGATCTTCGAATAGGCGCAGGCACGAGATGCGGCTACGCACCGACGACGACATCTACCGGGCTCGCCTGGTCTATCTCGGGCCGCCCGGCTACACCCTTCCGGTCCACCTGCCGTACGCCCAGTACGGGCTGTTCATGCTGCTCGTTCCCCTCTACATGTTCATCCACTGGCTGTTCACGTTGCAGGTCGAACTCTTCCCCGCATGGGAGATCGCCCTCGCCATCGTGACCACCTCGTTCGTCTTCCGGTACGTCGATCCGGACCGTCCGGCGCGCATGGTGATCCGCACCGCGCTGACCGACTGGCGACGCACCCGGGAGCCGGCCGCCGAGCAGCGCGATCCGCGCCTGGTCGGTAGCAGGATCAGGATCCGGGAGGAACTGGCATGACCGGCTGCACGCCGTACGGGCCGAACGAGGACACGGGCAGGGCGGTCGCATGAGCCGCTCCACCACGCCGGGATCCCCGGCCGGACGTCCGGCCGCACCACACGGTAACCGTGCGCGTTCATTCGACTACCCAGAATCCGGCGAGCTGGACGAAGCCACCTTGGACCCGGCGCTCGCCACCACCCCGGGTCACGGCAGCGTCGGAGTTTTCCAGGCGCCCCGCCCGCCGCAACGCCGGGCGGTTCCGGTCGAACCCACCGCGGCCAGTCGGGACGGTGCGGACATCGACTCTCCGTTCCTCGACCTGTTCGGCGGCGCGTACTCCCGGCCCGGATCCGCCCAGCGGGGCACCGGGCTTTCCGCGCGGGCCCTGCCGCAACAGCCGGCCCCCACGCCACCGTCCGCACCGACGCCGCAGCGCGCCACGCCGCCACCGGCACCGCCGCGACCGGCCAACGCCACCCCGACCGCGCCACCGGTCCGCGTGGTCGACGACGCGGTGGCGGCCACCGACCGGCCGCCGGCTCCCACCCGGGTGACACCACCCGCCGGTGACCGGTTGCCGAACGCCCGCCCACCCGCCGACGACCGCCCGGCCGGCAACGACCCGCCGGTCCGGGAGAGCCGCCGGGTCCGGGAGAACGACCCGACCCACGCCGAGGCCGATACCCGGGCCCCACGGCGGGTCGCGCCGCCGGCCACCCGCACCGCCCCCCGGCAGCGCACCGTGGAGCGCTCCGACCGACCGATCAAGCCGGTCCGCGTCCGGCCCCCGAAGATCAAGTTCGGCGACCGGGACCCCGCCGTCGAACTCGCCATCACCGAGATCGCCGGTCACCTGACCTTCACTCCCAACACGGTCACCGCCTGGTACTGGCTGCCCGAGGTGCGGTGGGCCTTCCGCCCCGACGCGGAACGCGAGGCGTTGCTCTCGGCCATCTCCGAGCAGTACGCGGGCCTGGCCGGCTTCCGGCTGCACCTGCGCCGGACCACCCGGCCCTTCCCAGCCGACGAGTGGGCCCGCACCATCGACGCGAACACCGCCGCGCCCCTGCCCGACGTCCCGGGCACACCCGGCTGGGCCGACCACCTGGTCGCGGCCCAACGACACCTGCTCTCGGTCAATCACGCCGAGGGGCAGACCTACCTCGGAGTCACCTTCGCCCGACGATCGCTCGGCGACTCGCTCACCGAGCGGCTGCTGCGCACCTTCGGCCGCGGCGTCGCCGACGCCGAACGGCGCAAACTCGGCCGTACCGTCGAACAGTTCGACGAGGTGCTCGGCGCGTTCGGCATGCGCGGGCGCCGGGTCACCGCACACGAGCTGGAATGGTTGCTCTACCGCTCGGTGGCGCTCTGCATGGCGCCGCCCGGCACGCTTTCCCCCATCACCGACGGGCGCTGGGAACGCGGCGACCTGCTCGCCCTCACCGAACAGGTCGAGCGATACCGCACGCCGTACGGCTCCACGGTCAAGCTGGTCCACCGGATGACCGGCGAGGAGCGGCACGTCGCGGTGCTCGCCGTGGGCCGGATGGAGCCACTCGAAATCCCCGAGCGGCACGAGCCCTGGCTGCACTTCCACGAGCGGCTGCCCTGGCCGATGGAACTCTCCACCCGGGTCGACATCCTCGGTTCCGGCGACTCCTTCCGCAACCTGGAACACCGGCTCCGGATGATCCGCTCACAACAGCTGGACTACGCCGAACACGGAATCGACGCCCCGCCCGAGTTGGAGCGACTCGCCAAGCGGGCCCTGGTGATCGGCGACGAGATGACCACCGGGCTGCCGGTCGACTCGGCCCGCGCCCACGGGTGGCACCGGATCGCGGTCGGCGGTCGCACCCGGGAAGAGTGCCTGGAGCGGGCCCGCCGCCTCATCCAGCTCTACTCCCGCGAACTGCGCATCTCCCTGCAACATCCGAAGAACCAGGACTGGCTGGCCCGCGAGTTCATCCCCGGCGAGCCGATCGCCAACACCGGCTACGTACGCAGGATGCCGGTCAACCTGCTCGCGGCGGCCCTGCCGCAGGCCGCCTCCACAGTAGGTGACCGACGCGGTGACCTGATCGGTCGTACCGCCGGCACCTGCCGTCGCCCGGTCTTCCTCGACCTGCACTTCCCCATGGAGGTGCGTGAGCGTTCCGGCTTGGCCGTCTTCGTCGCCGAGCCCGGTGGCGGCAAGTCCACCCTGCTCGGTGCGCTGGGCTACCTGGCCGCCCGTCGTGGCGTGCAGGTGACCCTGCTCGACCCCTCCGGCCCGTTGGCCCGGCTCTGTGCGATGCCGGAACTTCGGCCGTACTCGCGGGTGCTGAACCTGACCGGCTCCGAACACGGCACCCTCGCGCCGTACTCGCTGATCCCGACACCGCTGCGCAGCGAGTTCGTCGCCGGGGCCGCAGGCGACCGAGAGTTCGAGATCGCGGTTTCCAACGCCCGCGCCGAACGACGGATGCTGGTGCAGGACATCTGCATGATGCTGGTGCCGCCGCAGGTCGCGCGGGAAGCCTCCACCGCCACGCTGTTCCGGCACGCCGTGCGTCAGGTGCCCGCCGAGGAGACCTCCACCCTGGACGACGTGGTCACCTGCCTCGGCCAACTCGACGACGACGCCGGACGGGAACTGGCCAACCTGCTGCTGGACACCGCCGAGATGCCGCTGGCGATGCTCTTCTTCGGTCGCCCACCGGACGGACTGCTCGGCCCGGACGCGGCGCTCACCGTGATCACCATGGCCGGTCTGCGACTGCCCGACCTCAAGATCGAACGCGAGTACTGGTCGGCCGAGGAGGCGCTCGCGCTGCCGATGCTGCACACCGCACACCGGCTGGCCGTCCGCCGCTGCTACGGCGGCTCGATGGCCTCGCGGAAGCTGGTCGGCCTGGACGAGGCGCACTTCATGGAGGGCTGGCGCTCCGGCCGATCCTTCCTGGTCCGGCTTGCCCGCGACTCCCGCAAGTGGAACCTCGCCGCGCTGGTCGCCTCGCAGAACCCCCGGGACATCCTCGGCCTCGACGTCCAGAACCTCGTCTCCACCGTGTTCGTCGGCCGCATCGCCGAAGACGCCGAGATCGCCAGTGAGGCGCTGCGCCTGCTGCGCGTACCGGTCGACGACGGGTACGAGGCCACCCTCGCCTCCCTCTCCTCCGCCGACGCGACCTCGGCCAACCGGCTCGGGTTCCGAGAATTCGTGATGCGCGACGTCGACGGCCGGGTCCAGAAGGTCCGGGTCGACGTCTCCTACGTGGATGGACTGCTGGACCACCTCGACACCACCCCCGCCGCCATCGCCGCCGCCGCAGGGGTGCTGCCGAACATGCTGCCTGACCTGGAGGCGTGACATGGCGAGGGCCCGGGCACGGATCACGGCGCTCCTCCTGGCACTCGGCGTCCTCGCCGCAGCCACGATCAGCTGGCCCGGGCTCACAGCCACACCGGCGTACGCGGCTCCTGCCGCGTACCAGGCCGCGGCTGCCGAGCTCTGCACGACCGAGGAGTGGAAGGCCGACTTTCGCGCCTGTGTCGCCAAGCTACAGCAGGTAGCGGAGTCAGAGGCCACCTGCCTGAACCCGCCGACGCCCACCGCTCCCGACTCCGGCATCGCTGGCTGGTTCGCATCTCGCCCGGAGGCCTCGGAACTGAGGGGCCCGAAGGGCTACTACACGAACTACGGCTACGCCGGTTACAGCTACAGCACTTACAAGGTTGAATCCGGCTGCGCCACCACCCTGCTGCACCCGGACTACAAGTTCACCAACACCATCGCCAACGGCGAGTTCATGATGGCCACGGCGATCGTCGGTGCCTCGAACGCCCTGCGGGAACGCGCCTGGGATCCGGGCACCATGTGGGGGTGGGCGGATCCGCTGGTGGATCAGGCCACCAAGGCGATCTACCAGAAGGTGTTCAGCGTCTTCGGCATCGTCACGCTCTGCGTCGTCGGGCTCTACCTGCTCTGGCGTTCACGGCAGTCGGACATGAGCAGCGCGATGACCACCGCAGGGTGGGCGTTGGTGGTGATGGTGGCGGTGACCGCGCTGGCCGCCTGGCCGGTCAAGTCCGCGAACCTCGCCGACGGCGCCCTCGTCTCCACGCTCGGCGTCGTGCACGACGCCGTGGGCCCGGCGGCCAAGGACGTGCCACCGGACCGGTGCGCGATGCCCAATCCGGACGCCTGCACGGACAAGCGCCCGCCGGCGGTCCGGGCCAGTGACACGGCCGCCGAGGCGATGCTCTACCGGAACTGGCTGCGCGGGGTGCTCGGCTCGGCCGACAGCGAAACGGCTCAGAAGTACGGAGAGGCGCTGTACGACGCTAAGTCCCTGTCCTGGGATGAGGCCGAGAAGATTCGGACCAGTCCAGAGCTCCGCGAAGCCACTATCAGCGCGAAGAAGCAACAGTGGATGACGGTCGCCGCGCAGGTCGAGCGGGAAGACCCGGAGGCCTTCGAGTATTTGAAGGGTGTCCGGGACATGGACCGGGTGGGTGCCGGGTTCATCGCGGTGCTCGCCGCCCTGCTCTTCGCGATGTTCGACCTCACCGCGTCACTGCTGGTGCTGCTCGGTTTCCTGATCTTCCGGTGGGCGGTGATCGCGGCACCGATCCTGGGCACCATCGGGCTGCTCCGCCCGGCCAGCGCCGGTTTGCGCCGGCTGGGCAACGCGGTGGTGGCGGCGCTGTTCAACATCGCGATCTTCGGTACCGGCGCGGCCATCTACCTCTTCGCGGTCGACCTCATCATGAGCACGGCCACCCTCCCCGGCTGGCTACAGGTGGTGTTGGTCTGGCTCTGCGGGGTGGTCGGCTGGCTGTTGCTGCGTCCCTACCGCCGGATCACCCAACTCGGCGGCAAGGACAGCAGCGAGGCGGTCAGCTCGGCAGGCTCCTGGCACCGCCGGTTCTTCCGGGACATGCGCACCGCCGCCCGGCTCGACGTCGCCGAGCCCGGTGGCACCGCCGAGCCCAGCGTCGGACAGCGGCGGGCGCTCGCGGCGGAGCAGCCGAAGGTGCGTCCGGAGGCACGTCCGGACCCGGTACCCAGCGACGCCCCCGCCCCCGCCCCCGCCCCCGCCGCCGCGAAGCGAGCGGACGGCCGCGCGGCCGACGGCATCGACACTCGGGCCGAGGATCAGCGCCCCAAGCAGACTGTCGCGCCCAGACCTCGCCGCCGGCAGCCGGCCTCCTGGACCGAGCCCGACGTGCCGGACGAGAACCCCTCATACGTCATCTACCGTCCCGGATCGGCCGAACGCACCCCCGAGAGACCGGCACCGCGGGTCCGCTCCGAGGCTAGGTGACCGTCGTGCGTCGAGCGGTCGAATTCCTGTTCCTGCGGTTGCTGCGGTCCCGACTGGGTGTCGCACTCGGCATCGCCGTGCTGGTGCTCGGGGTGGTCGGGGGGGCCAGATTGGCGGCCGGCCCTGCCGACCCGGCGGCGGGGCTGAGCAATCGCCCGACCGACCCGATCACCACGGTGCATCCGACCACCGGTGACGACGGCGCGATCTCCACCACCACGACGCCCTCTCCGGTCACCCGGCCGGGCCAGCCGGCCCCGAAACTGGTCGCCGAACGCTTCGCCGTCGCCTGGCTCGGCCACCCGGGCCAAGCCGTCGCGGACTGGCACGACGCGCTGCGTCCGCTCGCTACCGCCAATCTCGCCGAGAAGCTCTCCGGTGCCGAACCGGTCGGCTCGTCCGCTGGTGCGGTCACCGGCGAGGTGACGATCCGTCCACGCGGAGAGACCATCGTGGAGGCGACGATCCCGCTCGACGGCGGTCAACTCCGCCTCGAACTGCTGGCACCCGACGGGCGCTGGCTGGTGGACGCGGTGGACTGGAGCAGGGGATGAGTGAGCGCAGCCGTCCCCTCCGGCGGGTCCGGACCGGTGCCCTCGCGGCGGCGCTCACCGCGATGCTGGCGCTGCTCTGCTGCACCGGCGGCACCGCCGCGTTCTTCCTCACCGAACTGGGTGGCGATGCCGCCGAGCAGCTCACCCCGGCCAGCATGGAGTGCACCGGCGATTTCCAGGTCGACGTGACCGGCAAGATGCCGCGCTTCGCCGAGTACGGCGAACGCCAGCTGCGCAACGCCGCCGTCATCATCAAGGTCGGCCAGGAGATGAAGGTGCCGCCGCGAGGTTGGGTGATCGCGGTGGCGACCGCGATGCAGGAATCGCGGCTGCTCAACCTGGCCAACAGTGCGGTCGGCGAGTCGCAGGACCTTCCGAACGAGGGTATCGGGGCCGATCACGACTCCGTCGGGCTCTTCCAACAACGTGCCTCGTGGGGCACGGTCGCCCAGCGGATGAACCCGGCGTACGCCTCCCGCAAGTTCTACGAGAAGCTTCTCGACGTGCCCGGCTGGGAGAAACTACCGCTGACCGTGGCCGCCCAGCGGGTCCAGATCAGCGCCTTTCCGGACGCGTACGCCAAGCACGAGGAACTCGCCGCCCAGATCGTGAACGCGCTGGCCGGTGGCGCGGCGCGGACCGCGCTGATCGCCGGACAAACGGTGTGCGACGCCGCCGAGGGCGGCGAGATCGCCGCCTCCGGTTGGACCGCGCCGATTCCTGGCGGGGTCGGCTCCGGATTCCGGACCGCCAGTCGGCCCGGACACAACGGTGTGGACATCGCCGCCCCGAAGGGCACCTTGATCAGGGCTGCGGCGACCGGCCGAGTGCTGGTCTCCCGCTGCGATCCCGACCGGCGCGGGCGGCTCAGCTGTGACGTGGACGGTTGGCCCGGCAAGGGGGGCTGCGGCTGGTTCGTCGACGTGCTCCATGCCCAGGGGATCGTCACCCGCTACTGTCACCTGGTGAGTCGTCCCCGGGTAGCCGTGGGTGACACGGTGCAGGCTGGTGAGGTGATCGGCGAAGTGGGCAGCAGCGGCAACTCCTCCGGGCCACACCTGCATTTCGAGGTGCACGTCGACGGTGACCGCAGTAGCCGGAGTGCCATCGATCCGGTGCCGTTCATGCGGTCGAAGGGCGCGCCGTTGAAGGGCGCCGGGTGAACCACGGACCGTCATGACCGAACCGCTTCCCGACCCCTTCGCCGACCAGCCCGACTGGGCTCCACAGCCACCTCGCCCGATCGAGATCGTTCCCGCCGCAGGAAGCGTCGAGCTACGCGGTCGACGGGTCCTGGTCGGGCTACCCGGGATGGGCTGGCGGGCCGACCTGCGGGCTGACGACCGCGTGGTGCAGAACAGCCGCACCTACGTTCCGGTCATTCCAGAACACGAGTGGTACCGCGCCGAGTCAGAGCAGGTCGAGGTGTTCGCCCCACTGGTGCCGGTCGAACGGGTCTGGGTCGAAACGGTCGGCCGGCCGGACCCGGCGACGACGGACAGCAGCCTGCGGCTCGTCTCGCTGGATGCCCCCGCCCATCGGGCACCGACGCCGGTCTTCGAGGCCGACTCGGTTACCGGGCGGCGAGTTGTGCACATGGTCGGTTCCGTCGAGCACCGCGATCTGCGCGCCGTCACCGAAACCTACTCAGGTGCCGAGGGCGACATCTGCGTTCGGGTCACCCCGGAGGTGGAGTGGTACCGCTGGGCCTGGCGCGGCCAGTCGCCGACCACCCTGGAGGTCCCGGTCCACGTGCTCTGGGTGGAATGAGGTCAACCCGCCGAAGCCGAGCACACCCGCCAGTCCCCGTCCAACCGCGTGGTGAACGTCCATGGCTGCCGGTCGTACTGCCTGATGCCATCAATTCGGGCCGATAACAACAGTTCCACCTGCACCTTGGCTTCGTTTCCGTGTTGCGACGCCAAGACATTCCCCCAACTGATCGACATACTCGTGCCGAACTGCTTCTCGCGCGCTGCGAGATCGGACCTGAACGCGGCTAGTTGGCCCAGGTCGCTGCTGCCTCCGCACGTGAAAAGCTCGGCTCGCACGTCGTTCTGATCAACAAGGAACGCCCTCAGGTAGCTGTCGACGACGATCGTCGGAGCGCTGCGGTCGGGGGTGGTGGCGCGGTCGTAGACGAGGTAGCCGACCACCCCGCCAGCCAGGCACAGTGCCGCGGCCACCGCGGCGATCACGGTCAATACCGTACGCAGGCGTTGCCGGGGCCGGCGTGGAGCCGGCGCGACCGCAGGCGGCGCCAGTTCCTCCGGCGGGGTCCTCTGCGCCGGTACGCGGGAGACCTGGGAACCGGCGGAGGGCGGCACTGATTCCACCCCCTGAGGCTATCGGCTGGCGGCCCAGGACCCAATGCCTCAGATTCGGCAGATCGTGACGGAACCCTGCCGATGGGTGAGATCCGCGACAACAACGACGCAGCACCGACGCGCATCCCGGAGGTGGAGCCTTCGCTGGGATACCGTCGGTGCTGCCCGGCGAGTGGGTGCCGACCTCGGGCGGAGGAGGTGGACACGGTGGGCGGTCCGAAGGCACGGACGCTCCGCGCCGCCGCGCTGCACCGCCGAGCTGCCGCGACGGTCACGGCGGCGACGACGATCCTCGACGAAACCCGGCCCGCGCCGGCAGACCAACGCCGTCAGTACGCGTTGGCCGAGCGGCTGCGTGACGCCGCCACCGTCCTCGCCCCCGGTTGGGCCGGGTCCACGCTGGACGAGGTCGCCCCGGCGCATCCCGCCGGGGAGGGACCACCGCCGTTCGTCCGGGTGGGCACCGCAGCCCCGCTGGACGATGCCCGGTTCCCGGCGCTGGTGCCGATGTTCGGCAGCGGTCACCTCGTGGTGGATGCCGACGCGCACGATCCACGGGTCGCCGGGCTGCTGCGGGCCGTACTGCTGCGAGTGCTGGCGGCGACACCGGCGGGGGCGCTGCTGGTTCGGACGGTGGATGCGACGGGTGTGGCGCTGGCGCCGTTCGCGGCGCTCGGTGACGCCGGGGTGCTGGCTCCGCCGGCCACGGACGCCGACGGGCTGCAAGCGGTGCTGGCGGAGGCGGAGCGATGGGTGGCGCCGGAATCCGCCGGCCCCCGCCGGCACGACCGCTCGCTGCTGCTGGTGTTGGCCGCGCTCCCCGAACCGCACCGGCCGAGCGACCTGGCGCGGATCGAGGCGCTCGCCGAGCAGGGGCCGGCGGCCGGGCTGCACCTGGTGGTGGCGGGGTGGCCGCCGACCGGTCGGGCCGCGCCGCCCAGGGCCACACCGCTGGCTATGCGGACCGCGTACGCGTTGCTCGGTGACCCGCCGGGTGCGGCGTTCGCCGGTGGCGGTACCGATGGTGGGCTGAACTCTCCCGTCTTCGTCGACCCGGATCCGTCGGCCGACCTGGTCGACACCGTGTGCCGCAGGATCGCCGCCCAGATCGAGGCCGGCAGTCGGCTGTCCCTTTCGCACCTGCTGCCACCGGCGGACGAACTGTCGCCGGACGAGCTGTGGCAGGCGACCGGGACGGACGGACTGAGCATCACCGTCGGCGATGCCGGCGGGCGACCGGTGTCGCTCGGCTTCACCGAGCTGACTCCGCACTGGCTGGTGGGCGGTCGGTCGCGGGGCTGCCGGGCCACCTTCCTGACCACGGTGTTGCTCACCCTCGTCGCCCGGTACGGCCCGGACGAGTTGGCGCTGTATCTGGCGGATCTCGGCGACGGCGAGTCCTTTGCGGAGTTCCTACAGACCGAGCGGGACCGGTCCTGGATCCCACAGGTCCGGGCCGCCGCGATGGCCGCCGACCGGGAGTACGTACTGGACCTGTTGGAGCAGTTGACGGCCGAGGTGCAGCGGCGGGCGGAGGCGTCGGCGCGGGCGGGTGGGCAACGTTTCGCGGAGTTGCGCGGTCACCGCGCGCTCCCCCGGGTGGTCTGCGTACTGGAGAACCTGCCGGTGCTCTTCGCCGAACGGGACCGGCTGGCCGCCGAGGTGACCGTCCGGTTGGACACGCTGGCCCGGACCGGCCGGACGTACGGTGTCCACCTGGTGCTGAGCGGCGAGGGTGATCTTGGCCTGGGCACCCGTTCGGACAGCGGCCAGCGGGATTCGCTGCTGGGCCAGTTCCCGGTACGGGTAGCGCTGCCTGGCGGCGGTGCGGTGCTGGAGCCGACCAACGATGCCGCAGCCGGTCTGCCGGTGGGCAGCGCGGTGGTGAACACGGCGGGCGGCCTTGGCGGGCCACGGGGAGCGATCCGTGGTCATGAACGGATGGTTCGGTTTCCCGATCCGGCGGACGAACCGGAGGCCGTGGCCGAGTTGCGCCACCGGCTCTGGGCGGCCCGCCCACCGAAGGCGACGCCACCTACCGTCTTCGCCGGGTACGCGCGCCCGCTGCTGCGCAACGATCCCCGCTACCGGGCGGCGGTGGCCGGGCAGTCGCTCGCGCCGGCCGCGCTGCTCGGGCGGGCGGTGGATGTCGCGCGCAGCACCGCGGCGGTGCCCTTCGGACCGGCGGCGGGCCGCAACCTCGCGGTTCTCGGTCCACGGCCTGCCGCGTGCCGACTGCTTGTTACTGCCGCTCGCAGCACGGCCGCGCACCACCCGGCGGGCACGGCACGGTTCGTGGTGGCCGCACCGGATGCCGAGGCAGCGCAGTGGGCCGATGACCTCGCCGGAGAGTTGGCCGAACGCCACCGGGTCGACCGGGTGGATCTGGACGGACTGGTCGCCGTGGCGGACGCCGGTGAGCCGGTCTACCTGGTGGTCTTCGGGCTGGACGTGGCGCCGGTCGATGAGCTGCCCCCGGCCCGGCTGCGGGCCCTGCTGCGCGACGGGCCACCGGCCGGGCAGCATCTGCTCGGTTGGTGGCGTACGGTGCCGTCGTTCGCGACGCTCGTGGAGCCGGACGAGACGGTGGACAAGTTGACCGCCGTGGCGGTGGCGGGTGTGCCGGGAGCGCAGCTCACCCCGGTGTTCGGTCGCCCGGTCGAGTGGCGGCCCCGACCCGATCGGGTGGTGCTCTGGGACGGGCCGGGAGAGCGTGGTGTGGTGCTGGTGCCCTACGACGTACCGGCCAGCTCCGCAGGGGAGCCCGAATGACTGTGGACGATTCGCCGGTCACGGCTGCCGGGCCGGTCCGGCAACGGACCGGCCCGCCGGGAGATCCGGTCCGGGTCGCGTGGACCGACTACTTGGCCGCCGCCCGTCAGCTCGACGGGGTACGGCGGGGCGCGGCGACCGCCGCGGGCGAGCAGGCCCGCGCGGTGCAGGCCGCTCGGGAGGAGTTGGCCGGGGTACGTACCCGGTTGGCACCGCAGGAGACCCGGCTACGTGAGCTGGGCGTACCCCCGATCTCGCTGACGCCGACGCCGCCGGAGTTGGCGGAGGCGGCGCGGTCGATGAGCGGCGGCCCGGCGGCGGTGTTGACGGCTCTGGGGGAGGCACGGCGGTGGGCGGTCGGCGCGGACGATGTCCTCGCCGCTCGCGGCCTGTCCCGGATCGCGCACTGGCCGGCCCGCCCCCGCAACCTGCTGGTGTACGGACCGCTGGGGCTGCTCGTCCCGGTGCTCCTGGTGGTGGTGTACCTGCTGACCGGCACCGGCGCGGTGACCGCGCTGGCGCTGTTGGTGGGCTTGCCCGCGCCGGCGGTCGCGTTCGGCCTGGGTTGGCTCGCGGTGGGCCGGTGCTTCCCACCCGGTCCGGGGCAGCGGGTGGACCGTACGCCACGGTTCGGCGCGCTGGCCTGTCTGCTCCCGGCCGTGGTGGTCAACGCGGGGATCGTGCTGGCGCTGCTGGCGTCCTGATCGCCCCCGTTCAGCGGGGGATGATCAGAGCCATCGCCTCGGCCCGGGACTTGGCGTCCCGTTGCAAGGTGCCGCGCACCGCCGAGGTGATCGTCTTGGCCCCGGATTTCTGGATGCCCCGCATCGCCATGCACATGTGTTCGCATTCGAGGACGACGACCACACCGCGTGGTTCCAGCCGCGTCATCAGCAGATCCGCGATCTGCGAGGTGAGTCGCTCCTGCACCTGGGGTCGGCGGGCGAATACCTCGACCAGCCGGGCCAGTTTGGACAGCCCGGTGATCCGACCGTCGGGGCCGGGGATGTAGCCGATGTGGGCACTGCCCCGGAACGGCAGCAGGTGGTGCTCGCAGAGGCTCATCACGTCGATGTCGCGGACCAGCACCAGTTCTTCGTGGTTGGCCTCGAAGGTGGTGGTGAGCACGGTGGCCGGGTCGACGCGGAGGCCGGCGAAGAGTTCCGCGTACGCCCGGGCGACCCGGGCCGGGGTCTGCTGGAGGCCGTCACGGTCCGGGTCCTCGCCGACCGCGATGAGGATCTCGCGGACCGCCTTCTCGATCCGGGCGAGGTCCACGGCGTCCTCGACGGGGCGCCCGGTGAGCCGGCCGTTGACCAGCCGCGCGGCGATGTAGTCGAGACGGTCGGTGTCGGGTTCGGTGGCGGAGGCGGCCAGTCCCCGCTGGGGGGAACTGGCCGCCGTGTCGTCGGTGCTCAGTGCGAACCGTCCGAGTTGTTGGAGCTGCCGCCTCCCACGGTCGCCTCGGCGCCGTCGGCTTCTGCCTGCACCTTGAGCGCGTCCTTCTCCGCCGGGGTGAGCACGGGCGGCTCGGTGGAGGGCTGCCGCTTGCCGAAGCCGTTGTACGGAGCCATCGGTGGCCGCTTCACCACTCGGGCACAGATCCGGGCCATGTCGGCGGTGGAGAGCGTCTCCTTCTCCATCAGTTCGAGCACGATGTTGTCCAGGACGTCCCGGTACTCGACCAGGATCTCCCAGGCTTCGTCGTGGGCGAGTTCGATCAGGGCCCGCATCTCGCCGTCGATCTCGGCGGCGACCGCGTCGGAGTAGTCCCGCTCGTGGCCCATGTTGCGGCCGAGGAAGGGCTCGTCGCCGCTGGTGCCGTACTTGATGGCACCGAGCTTGGAGCTCATGCCGTACTGGGTGATCATCGCTCGGGCCAGCTGGGTGGCTTTCTCGATGTCGTTGCCGGCACCGGTGGTGGGCTCGTGGAAGACGAGTTCCTCGGCGGCCCGGCCACCCAGCGCGTACGCCAGAGTGTCGATCATCTCGGCGCGGGTCTGGGTGTACTTGTCCTCCGTGGGCAGCACCAGGGTGTGGCCCAGGGAGCGGCCCCGGGACAGGATCGTCACCTTGTGCACCGGTGCGGCGTGCGGGAGTGCCCAGGCGACCAGCGCGTGTCCACCCTCGTGGTACGCGGTGATCTTCTTCTCCTGGTCACTCATCACCCGGGTGCGCCGCTGCGGGCCGGCGATCACGCGGTCGATCGACTCCTCGAGCGACTCGTTGGAGATGGCCCGCTCATCCTTACGGGCGGTCAGCAGCGCCGCTTCGTTGATCACGTTGGCCAGGTCGGCACCGCTGAAGCCCGGCGTCCGCTTGGCCACCGAGTCGAGGTCGACGTCGGGCGTGAACGGCTTGCCCTTGGCGTGCACCCGCAGGATCGCCTTGCGGCCCTCCATGTCGGGGGCGTCGACCGGGATCTGCCGGTCGAACCGGCCCGGACGCAGCAGCGCCGGGTCGAGGATGTCCGGCCGGTTGGTGGCGGCGATCAGGATGACGCCGCCCTTGACGTCGAAGCCGTCCATCTCGACGAGGAGCTGGTTCAGGGTCTGCTCGCGCTCGTCGTGGCCACCACCCATGCCGGCGCCACGGTGCCGGCCGACGGCGTCGATCTCGTCGACGAAGACGATCGCGGGAGCGTTTGCCTTGGCCTGTTCGAACAGGTCACGGACCCGGCTGGCCCCGACACCGACGAACATCTCCACGAAGTCGGAACCGGAGATCGAGTAGAACGGCACCCCGGCCTCGCCGGCCACCGCGCGGGCGAGCAGCGTCTTACCGGTACCGGGCGGGCCGAAGAGGAGCACACCCTTCGGGATCTTCGCGCCGAGCGCCTGGTACTTCGCCGGGTTCTGCAGGAAGTCCTTGATCTCGTGCAGCTCCTCGACGGCCTCCTCGGAGCCGGCCACGTCCGCGAACGTCGTCTTCGGCGTGTCCTTGGTGATCATCTTCGCCTTGGACTTGCCGAAGTTGAGCACCCGGGAGCCGCCGCCCTGCATCTGCGACATGAAGAACAGCAGCAGCAGCACGAGCAGCACGATGGGAAGCAGGTTGACCAGCAGGCTGACCCAGATGCTGTCGGATGACACCTCGGTGTCGGCCGGCCCGGTCACCCGGTTGTTGGCCTTGGCGTCGAGGACCTGGTTCCAGACCTCGTCGCCGACCTCGTAGGGGAACTGGGCCTCGATCAGCTTCGTGGTGGTATCGCCGAACTCGGTCTCCTCGGCCAGCTCAAGCTGGATCGTCTGTTCCTTGTCCTGGAAGACGACCTTCTCGATACCGCCCTTGTTGAGCTGGTCGAGCGCGACGGACGTGTCCACCCGGTGATAGCTGGGTCCACCGGTGAACAACTGACTGAGCACGACGGCGCCGAGGATGACCAGGATGACCCAGAACACCGGTCGGCGGAAGAAACGCGTACGTTCCATGCTGTTGTCGAGCGCCGAGACGCCCGCATCCTCCTGATCGACGTCCTGACCGACTGTGGGTGTCGCCGCCTGGGCGGCTGCCGGAGCCGCCGTGCGGGCCGGCCTCGACCCCGGGACGCGATTGCCGCGCCACGGTCATTCGACGGTACACCGTGCGCGACCGATATGAGCTGGCGAGCCCAGCACTTACGCGCACGGCGAACCGGATGTCAGCCGGCGTGTCCCGAAGTCGGATCGTCGGGTCACCGGCGTCAAAGGTAGTCCGACCAGCTGAAAGGCGGCTGAATGCCGGGTGGGCACGGCCGAGACGTCGGTGGTCGGCGGTCGCCGACCACCGGGTGCCGCCGCGACGCGTCAGGTCAGGAACGAGCGTAGACCTCGGGTTTGAGCACCCCCACGTACGGCAGCTCCCGGTAACGCTCACCGAAGTCGAGCCCGTACCCGACGACGAACTCGGTCGGGATGTCGAAGCCCACGTACTTGACCGGCACGGTCACCTTGACCGCGTCGGGCTTGCGGAACAGGGCGACCACCTCGACGCTCGCCGCCGACCGCGACTCCAGGTAGCGCAGCAGCCAGGACAGGGTCAGCCCGGTGTCGACGATGTCCTCCACGACGACGACGTGCCGCCCGGCGATGTCCCGGTCGAGGTCCTTGAGGATGCGCACCACGCCGGAGGAGGTGGTGCCCTGTCCGTACGAGGAGATCGCCATGAAGTCCAGCTCGGCCGGGGGCCCGTACCGGCCCAGCGCCCGGGCGAAGTCGGCCATGAACATGACCGCGCCCTTGAGCACGCAGACGAGCAGTAACCCGTCGGAGACGTGGGCGTAGTCCGCAGAGACCTGCTTGGCCAGTTCCGCGGTCTTCTCACGGATCTGCGCCTCGGAGATGATCACGTGGTCGATATCGGCGTCGTACCAGGAGCCGTCAGCCATGACCCTAGCCTGCCGTACGCCCCGGGTTCGCCGTCGGCGGGGCCGCCGGTTTCGGGGCGACCCCGCCCAGGTAATTCCGGACTAAGGGAACATTCGACTCAGTGCGGGTAGGGCTGCCGTCTACGACCCCCGTCAGAGGGCTTCCAGTCCGCGGAGTCACGGCTGTCGGCGGTCAACCCCAGGGCGGACAGGAGTGCGAGGGACAGGAAGAAGAGCAGGAAAAACAGGAAACCCATGGCGGCGCTCGCTTTCTGGCTGCTGCGGAGGTCGGATCGCCGCCGGTGCGCACCGGACAGCTACCAGTCTGCGCACCCCGCCAGCCACCGAACAGTGGCAGGAATGCCATACATCCTCGATTTCCTGCCACTACCGGGGTTACCCTCGTCACCATGCTTCGCTCGGTGGCCGTACTCGTCCTGGACGGGGTCGCCCCGTTCGAACTCGGCGTACTCGCGGAGGTGTTCGGCACCGACCGCACCGCCGACGGGCTGCCCGGTTACCGCTTCGACGTGTGTGGACCTCGACAGACCCCGGTACGCACCTCCGCCGGCTTCCATGTGGTGCCCACCGCCGACCTGGCTCCGCTGGATGAAGCGGACCTGGTGGCCGTGCCCGCCCACGCCGCCACCACCACCGCCCCCACCGAGGTCCACGCAGCGCTACGCCGGGCCGCCGACCGGGGCGCGTACCTGTTCAGCGTCTGTGCCGGGGCGTACCTGCTGGGTGAGGCGGGGCTACTCGACGGGCGGGAGTGCACCACCCACTGGCGGCACGTCGACGAGTTGCAGCGCCGTCACCCGAGCGCCCGGGTGCGCTGCAACTCGCTCTACGTGCAGGACGGCCGCCTGCTCACCAGCGCGGGCACCGCCGCCGGCATCGACGCCTGCCTGCACCTGGTACGCCAGGAGCACGGCTCGGCCATCGCCACCCGGCTCGCCCGACGGATGGTGGTGCCTCCGCACCGCGACGGCGGACAGGCCCAGTACATCGAGGCACCGATCCCGAAGGCGCCACAGGCACCCACGCTGGAGCCGGTGCTGGAATGGCTGATGGGCCACCTGGACCGGCAGATCACCGTCGACGAGCTGGCGGCTCGGGCCGGGATGGCACCACGGACGTTCGCCCGCCGGTTCCGTGCCGAGACGGGCACCACCCCGCACGACTGGCTGACCAATCAGCGCGTACTGCTGGCCCGCCGACTGTTGGAGGACACCGCGCTCACGGTGGAGGCGGTGGCCGACCGGGCCGGCTTCGGCGACGCCGCCGCCCTACGACACCACTTCACCCGCCGGGTCGGCGCCACTCCGCAGGCGTACCGGGCCACCTTCCGCGACCGCGCTCTCACCGGCTGACCGGAGGTCAGCAGCCGCCGGCGGCGCCGTGGCGGGCGGTTGCACGACGGTGCGCGTACAGCGGTTGCCGGGGGTGGATCATCCTTCGACAACCGCCTCGTCGGGCGCGGTCCCGGCCGCCCGCCGCACCGACGCCCGGTCGGTCGGCGTCGCCGGGAGCGCTTCGGACACCAGGCGATCGGCTCGGCGCAGCACCCGCAGCCCGCCCGGCAGGTAGCTGGCTCGCTGGCCGCGCCACGCCGTGACCAGCGCGTCGAGCGCGGTGAGGTGCCGATGCGACAGCGCGGCGGGCGGTGCGCCCAACTCGTGGGCCCAGGCGCGCAGCACCCGGCCGCGTACCGCGGGTGCCAGGTCGGCCAGCGCGCCGGTCGCCAGGCCACCATCGGGATGCCGGGCCCGACTCAACGCCACATCGGCGAGGTCGTCGAGGACCGCGTTGTCCGCCGCCACCAGCGCGGCGGTGCGGGCGAGGTTGTCGAGCACACCCGGCCCCAGCGCTTCGACCAACACCGGCACCACGTCGCCGCGCACCCGAGAGCGGGCGTACGCCGGGTCGGCGTTGTGCGGGTCGTCCCAGGTCGCCAGTCCGAGTGCCGCGCAGGCGGCCCGGGTCTGTTCCCGCCCGATCTCCAACAGTGGCCGTACGAGCAGGGTGCCGGCCATTTCCCGGCGGCTCGGCATACCGGCGAGTCCGCGCGGGCCGGCACCACGAGCCAGCGCGAGCAGCACCGTCTCCGCCTGGTCGTCCCGGGTGTGACCGGTGAGAACCGCCGCTGCGCCGTACCGTCCGGCGACCTCGGCCAACGCCTGGTAGCGGGCGTCGCGGGCCGCCGCCTCGGGGCCACCTGGCCGACCGGTGACGTCGACCCGGACCACCTCCACCGGCGTCAGCCCGACCTCCTGTGCCCAGCGGGCCACCGCTTCGGCGCGCTGCCCCGAGCCGACCTGCAACCCGTGGTCGACGGTCACCAGCCCGGCGACGCGACCCGCGCGAGGTGCCACGAACGCGGTGGCCGCGGCCAGGGCCAGCGAGTCGGCACCACCCGAGCAGGCGACCAGCACCGGCCCGTCCGTCGGCAGGTCGGCCAGCGCGCGACGGACCGCGACCCGGATCGCGGCCACCGGAGGAGCGAGCGGAGCCATCGACGCGGTGGTCGCTCAGCCGGCGATCGGTGCCGGACCGACCGGGCCGTGCACCCGCGCCACCCAGGCGTCCGGTTCGCTCAACTCGGAGAGTCGGGGCAGAGTCAGCGGCGACTCGAAGACCCGGTTGAAGCCGGTCATGCCGACCCGCTCCACCACGGCGTGCACGAACTTGCGGCCCTCGGCGTACTGCCGCATCTTGACGTCGATGCCGATCAGCCGCCGGATCGTCTTCTCCACCGGGTTGCCCGCCTCACGCCGCCGGTTGAAGCCCGCTCTGATCCGCTCCACGCTCGGGATCACCTGCGGGCCGACGCCGTCCATCACGAACTCGGCGTGCCCCTCCAGCAGGGTCATCAGGGCGGTCAGCCGGTCCAGCACGGCCCGCTGCCCGGGGGTCTGCACGATGTCCAACACGCTGGATCGGCTCTGTGGGTCGCGGACCACGTCGGCGAGGGTGCTCACCCCCCGGCGCAGCCGTTCCAGCAGGTGTTCACCACCCTGAGCGGCGTCGACGAACGCCTGCACCTCACCGAGGAAGTAGGCCCGCATCCAGGGCACGGCGGTGAACTGGGTCCGGTGGGTCACCTCGTGCAGGCAGACCCAGAGGCGGAAGTCGCGCGGATCCGCGCCCAGCTTGCGCTCGACCTCGACGATGTTCGGCGCGACCAGCAGCAGTTGCCCCGGGTCGGCGGAGAAGACCTCGTACTGCCCGAGGACCCGGCCGGAGAGGTAGGCCAGCACGGTGCCCGCCTGCACCCCGGTCACCCGGGAGCCGATCGCCTCGGTGAGGGCACCTGGCTGCTTGTCCTCGGTGAGCCGACCGACCAGCGGGGTGATCACCTCGCGGAGACCGGCGACGTTGGTGGCCGCCCAGTCGCGTCGATCGACCACCCGCACCGGCGGGTGGGCGAGCTGCGAGGTCAGCCCGGTGTAGTCGGCGACGTGCCCGGCCGCCTCGTCGGTCAACCGGCGCAACTCGGAAACCACGTCGGTGGCCTCGTCGTACGTCACCCGCGGGCCCGACTTGCCCAGAGCCCCCGCCGTCGCGGTGGCCAGATCCCAGTCCACGAACTGCGCCATGCGACCCACCGTACCCGCGCCGCGACACCCACCCGCCGGGCCGACGCGGCGCCCGGGTTATGCCGGGGGTCCGCCGCGCCCCGCCCACACCGTGGTGCCGCAGCCGGACCGGTGCGTCGACGCGCTCAGCGACAGCCGCAGCCCGCGAGGGCGGCGGCGATCCTGTCCAGCGCCGCCCGAGCCGGTTCCATCCCGTTCGGCGGCACGTCGTCGGTGAGCACGGCGAAGGTGAGCAGGCGACCGTCGGCCGTGGTCACCACCCCCGCGATGGCATGCACCCGGGTCAACGTGCCGGTCTTGGCGCGGACCACACCGACCCCGGCGGCCGTGCCGGGTGCCGCGCCGTACCTGTCGCGCAGGGTGCCGGACCAGCCGGCGACCGGCAGCCCGCCGAAGATGCCGGCGAGTTCGGGCCGGTTCGGGCTGGCCGCGAGGGCCAACAGCTCGGTCAGCAGCGCCGGGCTGATGAGGTTCTTCCGGGACAGCCCGCTGCCGTCGGCGAGGACGAGTCCGTTCGTCGGCAGGGCCAGCTCGGCCACCACCTCGGCCATCGCCGCCGCAGCACCCGCGAAGGAGGCCGGCTGGTCTCGGGCCAGGGCGACCTGGCGGGCCAACGCCTCGGCGACGATGTTGTCGCTGTCACTGATCATGATGTCGACCAGCCGGATCAGCGGCGGCGAGTACACCACGCCCAGTTCGGCACCGGGGGCATGGCCACCGGCCGGTTCCGTCGCCCCGGTCGTCTCGGTCGGCGTCGGCGGTGCGGTGCCCTTGCGCACGGTCGACGCCGGCACCCCGAGCAGCCTGGCGAAGGCGCGGCCGGCGACCATGTCCGGCTCGGCGACCCGTGCGGCCCACCCCGGGCCGGCCTTCGGATTCTCGCGTGCTCCGTCGAGCATCAGCGCGGTGATCGCCCCGCCGTACCCACCGGTGGGGATGTCGTCGTCCCAGCCCGGCCCGAACACCGGGCCGGAGTAGCGCGAGGAATCGACGACGATGCTGGTGGGTGCGGCACCTGCCAGCGCGGTACGGACCTGGTCGGCAAGGTCGGTGAGGCTCGCCGCGCCCGGGTAGAAACCCTTCGCGTCGGCGGCCAACGTCGGGTCTCCGCCACCGACCAGCACCACCTCGCCGGGCTGCGTACCGGAGACGGCGCGGGTCGGGATCCGGTGGCCGGGGCCTCGGGCGGTCAACACCGTGACCGCGGTCAACAGCTTGGTCACCGAGGCCGGCACGGTCCCTTCGCCGCCGCCCCGCTCGAAGAGCATCTCCCCGGTCAGCGCGTCGGCCACCGCCATGTTGACCCGACCGCCCAGGGCGGTGTCATCGGCCAACGGTTCGAGCGCGGCGCGCAGCCCGTCCGTGGTGGGCGGTGGTGCGGCGGGGTCGGCGGCGGCGAGCACCGCGACCGGAGCGGGTTCACCAGTCGCGGTGGCTGCCGGGGTCGTCGGCGTCTCGCCCAGCCATCGGCCCACCGGCCCGGGCCGGACCACGACCAAGCCCACCGCGACCAGCACGAGTACCAGCACGGCGGCGAGCACCAGCGGCAGCCGCCGACGCGGTGCCTTCCCGACCGGTGGCGGCGGGTCGGCAGGCGGTTTGCCGGTCGGGTCGGTCGGCGGCATCCCCGCCGCCGGGCTCACCGGCACGGCGGGCGGCTCCGGCGACGAGACGGACGGCTCCGGCGGCGAGGCGGCTGGTTCCGCCGGGAGAGGGTTCGGCGCGGGGCGGTCGGCGGAGGTCGGCACGACCGAAGGCGTCGACGGTTGCGGCCGGAGGACCTGCGCCTCCGGCACCGGCACCCGTCCGGCCGCCGGTTTCACCGGCGGTTGGCTGTCCCCGCCCTCGACGGGGCCACCGGGACGGTAGTGTGAATCTTCCCTCCCCACGACCCCCTCCTCCGCCACCGGGAACCGGCCTGGGTGACACTACTTCGGTCCGAAGACTATGCGGCGGCCGGAGTCCACGGGTTGGCATTCGCCCACCCTGTTCCGCCGCCGGTTCCGTCAAGCCAGCGTGGGCCAACGAGGGAGCGTGCAGATGGATTTCGACGTCACGGTTGAGATCCCCAAGGGTCACCGCAACAAGTACGAGGTGGACCACGTGACCGGGCGGATCCGGCTGGACCGTACCCTCTTCACCTCCACGCAGTACCCAGCCGACTACGGCTTCATCGAGGGCACCCTGGGCGAGGACGGCGATCCGCTGGACGCCCTGGTGCTGGTGCCCGAGCCGACCTTCCCGGGCTGCCTGATCCGGTGCCGCACGATCGGCATGTTCCGGATGACGGACGAGAAGGGCGGCGACGACAAGGTCCTCTGCGTCCCCTACGAGGACCCCCGGCAGGAGCACCTGCGCGACATCCACCACCTCGGCGAGTTCGACCGGTTGGAGATCCAGCACTTCTTCGAGGTGTACAAGGATCTTGAGCCGGGCAAGTCGGTCGAGGGTGCGACCTGGGTGGGGCGTACCGAGGCCGAGGCTGAGATCCAGGCTTCGTACCGGCGGGCCCGGGAGGCCGAGGAGCGCGGCGAGTCCACCCACTGACGGTTCGACGAGCCCGGGGAGCCGCTCAACCGAGCAGTCCCCGGGCTCGCTCGTACAGGCCGAGCACCGCGCAGGCGATCGGCACCACGGAAACCACCAGCAGGGTGTCGGCGAGGTCGGCGATCCGCCCGACGTACGGCGAGACCGGCCGACGGGCGTACGTGGTGCCACCCGCCACCACCAGGAGCGCGACCAGCAACCCGCCGACGACCAGGGTCAGCCGGAGCGTGGCGTCGACGGCCCCGGCCAGCACCCCGCCGAGGACCGCGTACCCGGCCAGCCCGGCGAGCACCGGCGCGACCCGGTGCCGGACGGTCGTGAACAGCCGGGCGCGGAGCAGCAGCACCGCCGAGGCCACCCCGACCAGCAGCCGACCGGCGACGTCACCGGTGCTGACCAGGATCACCGCCGCGCCCCCGGCCAACGCGGCCTGGCCGATCAGCATGCCGGTGAGCATCTCCTCGGTCCGGGCCACGGCCGCGTAGACCCGGCCCCGATCCGGCAGGTCGCGCACCCGATCCGCGTCGTCGGCCGGCTCGGTCGGCAGGGTCGTCGGCGGCAACGGCACCCGGCCCAGCCGGATGGCCAGCAGCGGAACGGCCCCGACGGCGAAGGTCAGTCCGCAGAGCAGGACCGCTGCCGCGCCCGCCGGACCGAGCAGCAGGGCACCGAGGGCGGCTGCTCCGCCGCCCACGCCCACCACCGTGCCGGCCACGAAGATCCGCAGTCGGGTGGCCACTCCGAACAGCCCCAGCACCGAGGCCAGCAGCAGCGCCACCGAACCGGCGAGCAGCTCCGGCGCGCCCACCCAACGCAGCGCACCGATCGGCCCGACCGGGTCGCCCGAACTGACGGCGAGGGCACCGGCCAGCGCCGCGTAGGGCAACGCGTACCCGCCGACGGTGGCACCGGCCAACCCGTCGCCGTGCGCCCGGGACAGCACGGTTCCGGTCAGCACCAGCAGACCGGCCGCGACGGTCGCGGCCAGCCAACCGGTCGGGTCTTCCGGCCCACCCGCGAGCAGGGCGAGCAGGCCGACGGTGAGCGGAACACCGGCACCGACCAGCGCCGCCACCCGGGTCGCCCCGGGCGACCAGGCCCCACCCTGCCGCCGGGCCGCGTCGGCGACGGCCTCCACGACGTCGTCGTACTCGAACTCCGGCCACTCGGTACGCGCCGGCACCAGATGCAGCACCTCGCCGTCGCGGATTCCCTGGGCGGCCAACGCCTGCCCACCGACCAGCACGCTGCCGTCGGAGCGGCGGAGCAGCCAGCCACCGTGCTGTTCCCCGTCGTCGGCGAGCCCGTCACCGGCGTGACGCAGCACCTCGGGCAGCAGCTCGGCGAGGGGGACCTGCTCCGGTAGCGCCACGTCGACCCGCCGTCGGGGTGTGCTGACGGTGACCCGGGCCAGCCCGACTGTCATTGACCGATCTCCATCCCGAGCGGGGTCTGCTGCTGCGCGGACGACAGGACTTTACCTACGATGAGCCAGGCTCGGGTCACGGTGCGCAGTCAGGAGGGTCGAGTGTCCACTGTCGTCGTGCGACGACCGGCCCGACGCCCAGCGCCCGAGATACCCGTCGGTGACCTGCCGGTGCAGGCACCCCCGGAGATTCCGGCCGCCACCGGCACCCGTTGGCACCAGCTGCTGATGGTGTTGCCGATGCTCGGCGGCACGGTGGCGATGGCGATGATGTTCGGCCGGGGCGACGGTGCCTACGCGTACGTGGTCGGCGGCATGTTCGGCCTCTCCTCGTTGGCGATGCTGGCGACCTCCTGGGGCAACGCGTCGGGCAGCCCGAGGAAGTCCGAGATGATGGCCGCCCGCCGGGAGTACCTGCGGCACCTGGCGACCCTGCGTCGGCAGGTGCGGCAGACCGCAGCCCGGCAGCGCGCCGGCCTCTGTTACCGGCATCCCGACCCGTCGCTGCTCTGGTCGACGGTGCACAGTCACCGGCTCTGGGAGCGGCGACCCGCCGATCCGGACTTCGCGGTGGTCCGGATAGCCGTCGGGCCGCAGACCCTGGCCACGCCGCTGATACCACCGGTCACCGGTCCACTGGAGGAACTGGAGCCGATGACGGCCGGCGCGCTGCGCCGCTTCCTCGACGCGTACTCGGTGGTGCCCGACCTGCCGGTGGCCCTGTCGTTGCGCAGTTTCGCCCGGGTCTTCGTCCGGGCCACCCCGGCCGGGACCACCGGGACACCGGCCGCGCAGGCGCTGACCCGGGCCATGCTCACCCAGCTCGCCGTCTTCCACGCCCCGGACGAGCTGATGATCGCCGTCTGTGCCGGGCCGGAACGCCGCGACGCCTGGGAGTGGGTCAAGTGGTTACCCCACGCGCAGCACCCGACCCGCACCGACGCCCTCGGTCCGGTACGGCTGGTGGCCAGCTCGGCGGTGGAGCTGGAACGGCTGCTCGACGGGGTGCTGGCCAGCCGGTCGAGGTTCAACCCGGCCGGGCTGGTCACGGACGGGCCGCACGTGGTGATCGTGCTCGACGGCGGTGACCTCACCGGCGCCACCGAACTGGTCGGTGACGGCGGCATCGACGCGGTGACCCTGGTCGACCTGGACACTGCGCCACCGCGACTGCTCGACCGGTTCGCCCTGCTGCTGGAGCTACGCGACGGCCGACTGCGGTCACGCTCCTCAGACGGTCCGGCCGAGGTCGGCACGGCCGACGCGTTGGAGATCGCCGAGGCCGAGGCGGTGGCGCGGCGGCTGGCACCGCTGCGGCTGGCCGCAGCCCGGGACGCCGGTCCCGCACCCGGTACCGAGCCGGGTCTGCCGGAGCTGCTCGGTATCGACGATCCGGAGGGCTTCACCGCCGAACAGGGCTGGCTCCCGAGATCGGCTCGGGACCGGCTGCGGGTGCCGATCGGCGTCGGGGTGGAGGGCGGCGCGGTCGAGCTGGACCTGAAGGAGTCGGCGCAGGGCGGCATGGGCCCGCACGGGTTGCTGATCGGGGCGACCGGCTCCGGCAAGTCCGAGCTGCTTCGTACGCTGGTGCTCGGGTTGGCCGCCACCCACTCCGCCGAGCAGCTCAACTTCGTGCTCGTCGACTTCAAGGGCGGGGCCACCTTCGCCCCCTTCGACCGGCTGCCGCACACCGCCGCCGTGATCACCAACCTGGCTGACGCCCTGCCCCTGGTGGACCGGATGGTCGACGCGATCAACGGCGAGCTGGTCCGTCGGCAGGAACTGCTGCGCCGCGCCGGCAACTTCGCCAGCCTGCGCGACTACGAGCGGGCCCGGGCGGCCGGGAACCCACTCGCGCCGCTGCCGTCGCTGCTGCTGATCTGCGACGAGTTCTCCGAACTGCTCTCGGCCAAGCCCGACTTCATCGACCTGTTCGTCCAGATCGGCCGACTGGGCCGGTCCCTCGGGGTGCACCTGCTGCTGGCGAGTCAGCGGCTGGAGGAGGGACGCCTACGCGGGCTGGACACCCACCTGTCGTACCGGATCGGTCTGCGGACCTTCTCCTCACTGGAGTCCCGTACGGTGCTCGGGGTACCCGACGCGCACGAGTTACCCCCGTCGCCGGGGCACGGATACCTGCGCTTCGGCACCGAACCGCTGGTGCGGTTCAAGACCGCGTACGTCTCCGGCCCGGTGCGCCGACGCGTCCTGCCCACCGGCGCGGCCGAAACCGAACGTCCCCGGCTGCTCACCTTCTCCACCCATCTCACGCCGGTGCCGCAGCCGCCCGCACCACCGGAGGTGGTCAAGGACGAGGCGGACGTGACGGAGACCCTGCTGCGGTTGCTGGTCGACCGGCTCGCCGGGCAGGGCACGCCAGCGCACCAGGTGTGGCTGCCGCCGCTGGACGCCCCCGCGGCCATGGACGAGTTGGTGGGTCCGCTCACGGTCGATCCGGCTCGCGGGCTGACCTTCGGCAATCCCGAGTTGCACGGCGGTCTCCAGGTCCCGGTGGCCGTCATCGACCGACCGTTCGAGCAACGCCGGGACGTGCTCTGGTTGGCGCTGGACGGCGCGGCCGGGCACGTCGCGGTGGTGGGTGGCACGCAGAGCGGCAAGTCCACCGCGCTGCGTGCGCTGATCTGCGCGCTGGCCCTCACCCACACACCGGCCGAGGTGCAGGTCTACTGCCTCGACTTCGGCGGCGGCGGGCTCGCCTCGGTGCGCGACCTGCCGCACGTCGGTGGGGTCACCGGACGAACCGACCCCACCGTCGTACGCCGCACGGTGGGCGAGATGTCCACCCTGCTCGCCGAGCGGGAGCGCCGCTTCGCCGAACTGGGTGTGGAGTCGATGGCCAGCTGGCGGCAGCGTCGTGGCGGCCGCACCGACGCGGACGACACCGACCTGTTCGGCGACGTGTTCCTCGTCGTGGACGGGTGGACGACCCTGCGTGCCGAGTACGACGACCTGGAGCCACTGATCACCGACCTGGCGACCCGGGGCCTGTCGTACGGCCTGCACGTGGTGGCCACCGCAGTGCGGTGGCTGGACTTCCGGCCGGGCATCCGGGATCTGTTCGGTTCCCGGTTGGAGCTGCGGCTCGGTGACCCGTCCGATTCACTGGTCGCCCGACGCGCGGCGGCCCAGGTGCCGGAGCAGACCCCCGGGCGGGGCGTCACCGCGGAGGGCCTGCACTTCCTCACCGCCCTGCCCCGCACCGCCGGAGCGGACACCGCAGCGCTGGTCAAGCAGGTGGGCGACGCGTGGTCCGGCCCGGCCGCGCCCCGGGTCCGGTTGCTCCCGGCGGTGTTGCCGTACGCGGACCTCGACCTCGACGCCGCGACGGGGCTGCGGATCCCGGTCGGCGTCGCCGAGGCGGATCTACGTCCGGTGCTCCTCGACTTCGGCACCGAACCGCACCTGGTGGTCTACGGCGACGCCGAGAGCGGCAAGTCGTCGTTCCTGCGTGCTCTGGCCACCTCGATCGTCACCCGGTTCACGCCGGAGCAGGCCCGGGTGATCATGGTTGACTACCGGCGCAGCCTGCTGGGCACCATCGCCACGGAACACCTGATCGGCTACGGCACCACGGCGGCGCACACCACTGACCTGATCGAATCGGCCGCCGGCTATCTCCAGGACCGCGCACCGGGCCCACAGGTCAGTCCGGCTCAGTTGCGGGACCGGTCGTGGTGGTCCGGCCCGGAGTTGTTCGTGCTGGTCGACGACTACGACCTGGTGGCGAGCGGCCCGGCGAACCCGTTGCGGGCGTTGGAGGAGCACCTGCCGCACGCCCGTGACGTCGGGCTGCACCTGGTGCTGGCGCGCCGGTGCGGTGGCGCGGCCCGCGCCCAGTACGAGCCGGTGGTGCAGCGGTTACGAGAACTGTCCACCTCGGGCCTGGTGATGTCGGGAAGCCCGGAAGAGGGTGCCCTGGTCGGTCCGGTCCGGCCGGGCCCGCTGCCACCCGGACGCGGTCGGCTGTTCACCCGACGCGAGGGGGTACGCCTGATCCAACTGGCGCATCTACCGCCACAGTGATGTCGACTCCACGGAACGTCCCTGTAGGCGGGATGGAACCGGTAATCTCCGATCGTCATGTGTCCTGCGACGAATGGCTGAGGATGTGACCAGGCTGCGGTACAGCGGGCTACCGACGGCGGGCCGGTTCGCCAACCGGGCGCTGCTCGCGGCGGCCGCCTCTGTGCTGTCGGTCGCCATCGCGGTCGTGCCCGCCACCGCAGTGCCAATCCACGCTCCCGCGTACGGCACGCCGGTGGCCCACAACCCCGACTCGACGCAACGTGCCGATCAGGTCCGCGACGAGCAGTGGCAGCTCGACAAGTTGGGCGCACGGACAGCCTGGCGTACCTCGACCGGTCGCGGTGTGGTGGTGGCCGTGATCGACTCCGGGGTGGACGGTTCCCACCCGGACCTGGTCGGGCGGGTGTTGCCGGGCCTCGACCTGGTCACGCCGGACGAGGCGACCGAACCGGATCCGGTCGGACACGGCACGACGGTGGCCGGTCTGATCGCGGGGCGCAACGACGACCGTCGGGGTGTGGTGGGTCTCGCGCCGGACGCCCGGATCCTGCCGGTGCGGGTTCTCGACGCGGAGAACCGCTACGACGACGCGCTGATCGTGGCCAAGGGCGTGCGATGGGCGGTGGACAACGGCGCGAAGGTGATCAACCTCTCCCTCGGCGGCAACGGCGACAGCGCGGCCCTGGCCGCCGCGATCGACTACGCCTTCGCCCGGGACGTGGTGGTGGTCGCCTGCACCGGCAATCTCGCCACCTCGCCCGAGGCGAAGGTGTGGTACCCGGCCCGTGAGCCCGGCGTCATCGCGGTCTCCGGGCTGGAGCGCAACAGCGACAACCTGTGGAGCGGCGCGATCACCGGTCGCGCCACGGTCCTCACCGCTCCTGCCAGCGGGCTGGTGGGTGCCCGTCCTCCCGGTGGCTACTGGCGGGTGCAGGGCACCAGCTTCGCGGCACCGCTGGTCGCCGCCACCGCCGCCCTGGTGCGGTCGCGCTACCCGGAGATGTCCGCCGGGGATGTGGTGAACCGGCTGTTGGCCACGGCGAAGGACATCGGGCCCACCGGTCGGGACGAGCGGTTCGGGTACGGCCTGGTCGACCCGGTCGCGGCGTTGACGGCGGAGGTGCCGCTGGTGCATCGGAACCCGTTGGACGACAACGATCCGCCGGGGGTGGTCGGTTTCGGCCCCGCGCCCGGGGCCACCTCGGCGGATGATCCCGACGCGGAGCAGCTCGGTCTGACCGGGTCTCGGCAGGAGACCCAGTGGCAGGCGCGGGCCGCCGGTTCGCAGGACGACGCCAGCTCGGAGCGGCTCTGGATCGGGGCGGCCATCTTCGTCGCGCTGCTCACCGGGGCGGTGCTGATGGTGCGCCGGTTCCGGCAGTCGTCCCGCTGAGCCGACCACCACTGAGGTACCCGAATTCGCGCATCTTGACGAGGTAGGGGCGTCCGGCTGGGTACAACCATCGTCGTGGACACCTTCGAACGGGTCGGCCCGGCACCGTCCTCCGGCCCGGACGGTCGCCGACGGCGGGCCGACCTGTCAGGCGCACGGTGGGCACCGGCGGCCGCCAGCGTGCTGCTGCTCGCGTCGTTCACGTTGATCGCCACGCTGGTGCTGACGAACCGGTCACCGCTGCGTCGACTCGATCTGGCCATCACCACGCAGCTGCACGGGTACGCCCTGGACCACCCGGGCTGGGTCCGGGCGGTGAGCTTCTGGACCGACGCCTTCGCGCCGATGCCCCTGCGGGCCGCCGCGCTGTTCCTGGTGATCTGGCTGGCCCGTGACGGCGCCCGACGGCTCGCCGTCTGGGTCGGCACCACGATGGTGCTCGGCGGCCTGCTCGGGCCGCTGCTCAAACTCCTCGTCGGTCGGCCGCGACCGGATCTGCCCGACCCGGTGGCACAGGCACCCGGTTTGGCCTTCCCGTCGGGCCACGCGCTGAACGCGATGCTCGCCGCCGGAGTGCTGCTGGTGGTCTTCCTGCCCCGGACCAGAACCCGCTCGGCCGCCCGTGCGGTGCTCTGGCTGGGGGCGCTGTCGATCGCCCTGGTGACCGGGTTCAGCCGGGTCGCGCTCGGGGTGCACTGGAGCAGCGACGTGCTGGCCGGGTGGCTACTCGGAGCCGCGGTGGTCGTCGCCACCGCCACCGCGTTCGCCGTCTGGCCGAGCCGGGACGTACCCCAGGCCCGGTCGCACTGACCTGGCCGGTGCTGGTCAGGTGCAGTCGCCGGTGTCGGTGCCCCGGGTGCGTTCGGCACCGGCCAGCGCCACCGGTCGGGCCTCGGCGGCGGTGACCGCGAACCCGGTGTTCGGGTCGTCAGCCGCCGCCGCGAAGATCACCCCGAGCACCAGGCCGTTGGCGGAGACCAACGGGCCACCGGAGTTACCGCTGCGGACCAGGGCCCGGATGGTGTAGATCTCCCGGGTCACGTTCCCGGACGAGTAGATGTCCGGCCCGGTGATCCGGTCGACGTCGCGGATCCGCGCCGACTGGGCGTTGTACGGCCCGTCGAGCGGGAACCCGAGCACGATGGCGTCCGCTCCGATGCCGGCGTTGCCGGCGGCGAACCGCATCGACGGGCCGGGCAGCCCCGGCACGTAGAGCACGGCCAGATCCCGGTCGGGGTCGTAGACGACCACCTCGCCGTCGTACCGGTCCCCACCCAGTTCCACCGCGACCGAGCGGGTGCCGGCGACCACGTGCGCGTTGGTCATCACCCGGTCGTCGGCGTACACGAAACCGGATCCCTCGATCCGCCGCGAGCAACTCGGTGCCGACCCGAGCACCTTCACCACCGAGCGCTGCCCGTTGCTGACCACCTCGGAGCCGGCGAGTGCCGGGTCCGGCGGTTCGACCTGCCGGGCCTGGGTACGTCGCAGCCCATCGAAGACGTCCGGGAAGCCGTTGGTGTCGACAGTGTCGCGCAGCGCGGTGGAGAGCTGCTGTGCCTGGTCGGGCAGCACCTGGTCCACCACGTTGAGCAGCGCGCTGCTGCGCACCGAGGCGGCGAGCCAGGGCAGCGAGGAGGAGCCGAGCGGCACCGCGACCAGCCAGGCGACCAGCAGCACCGCGAAGAGGGAGACGAACGCGCCACCGATGTCGTCGGCCCGCCGCCCCACGTCACTGGCGATGGTGCGGCGCAGGTGTGACCCGAGCCAGCCGGCCAACGCCTGGCCCACCACCGCCAGACCGAAGATGGCCACCAGCGAGATCAACACCCGGGTGCCGCTGTCCACGAACTGCTGGGCGAGCATCGGACCCACCTGCAAACCGATCAGGGCGCCGAGAAAGAACCCGGAGAACGAGAGCACCCCGATCACGAACCCCTGTCGGTATCCGCTGATCGCGAACACGAGCATGAGCAACAGCAGGACGAGATCCACGGCCGACACAGCTCAAGCCTACGGGCCCAGGGCTCGCGCGAAGACGATCGCTTGCGGAAGGTGACGGTCAGATCAGCGCAGCGCGCTCTCGTCGACCTCGTCGGTACCGGCCGACGGGGCGGGCGAGGCACCGACCGGCGGCAGGTCGATCACCCGGCTGCGCGGCCACGGACGGCTCCAGCCGCCCATCTCCAACAGCGCCGCCAGCACCCCGGCGGTGAACCCCCAGACCAGCATTCCGCGTACCGAGAAGGCCGGGCCGATCCAGCCACTCGAATGGCGTACCCGCACCCGGTTGTCCGGGTCGACCAGCTCGGCGATCGGCAGCCGGGCGACGTGTGCCACCTCGGCCGGATCCCGGGAGTCGACCGGGTGCGGCGTGTGCCACCAGGCGAGTACCGGGGTCACCACGAAGTCGCTGACCGGTATCCACAGCCTCGGCAGCTGGGCCAGCACGGTCACGCTGGCCGGGTCGAGCCCGACCTCCTCGTTCGCCTCGCGCAGCGCCGTCGCCGCCGCGTCGGCATCCTCCGGATCGGCCGCGCCGCCGGGAAACGCAGGTTGGCCGGCATGGTTGCGCAGGGTCGCGGCCCGCTGGAGGACCAGCACGTCCGGGCCGGTGGCGGCGTCCTCGCCGAGCAGCACCAGCACGGCGCTCTCCCGGCCGCCGTGCTCCGGCGTCGGGAGCTGGGTGAAGTCCTCCGTACGGGCGGTGCCCAGCCGACCCAGCAGCGGGTTGAGCCAGCCCGGCACCGGCCATGGCGCGTCGGACGCCTCCCGGCCCGGGTTCACGCTGGCTGGCACCTCGCTCACGCCGGTACCGAGATGTCGAGGTGCTGCCGGATGAGTTCGGCGAGTTGGGCGTCGTCGAGGGCGCCCGAGGTGTCGATGTGCCGGATGCCGCCGTCGGCGCCCACGAACACCGTCATCGGGAACGCGCTGCGTTCCAGGGCCCGCTGGAACGCCTTGCCCTGGTCGAACAGCATCGGGAACCGTACGCCGAAGTCCTCGCCGATGGATTGGGCGGCGCTGCGGCTGTCCTGGGTGTTCACCCCGATCACCCGCAGCCGCCCCTCGGTCTGCTCGCTGAGCCGTTGGAAGGCGGGCAGTTCCTTACGGCACGGCGGGCACCAGGAGGCCCATATGTTGATCACCGCCGGGCCGGGGATGTCGCGCAGGTCGACCGGGGCGCCGCCGGTGAAGCAGGTGAGGGTCAACTCGGGCAACCGGTCCCCCTTCGAGGTGCCGTCGGTGGCCGCACCGGGCTCGGCGACGAGGGAGGTGCAGTCCTCGAACGGGGACGGCCGGCTGCTGCTCGTGCTCGGCCCGGCGGCGGAGGGCTGGTCGCGGTCGGGCGTACACGCCACAGTCCCGAGCAGCAGCAGCGGCAGGGACATCAGGGCCAGTCGACGGATCACGGCGCCTCCGCTCGCACCGCCTGCGCCGGAACCAGCTCGGGGTCGACTCCGGCGGCGACGGCGAGGTCACGGGCGCGGGGGCCCTTGAGCAGCTTCGCCGCGGCGGCTGGCTCGGTCGGCCCGGTGCCGTACGAGGGGCAGAGCTTCACCAGCGTGCACGCGCCGCAGGCGGGCTTGCGGGCGTGGCAGACCCGGCGGCCGTGGAAGATGATCCGGTGCGACAGCATGGTCCAGTCGCGCTTCGGGAACATCGCCCCGATCTCGTGTTCGATCTTGACCGGGTCGGTCTCACCGGTCAGCCCCCACCGCCGCACCAGGCGCTGAAAGTGGGTGTCGACGGTGATGCCGGGCACGTCGAAGGCGTTGCCGAGGATGACGTTGGCGGTCTTGCGACCGATCCCGGGCAGGGTGACCAGGTCGGCCAGCCGACGGGGAACCTGGCCGTCGTAGCGCTCGACCAGCGCCTGACCCAGCTGGATCAGCGAGTTGGTCTTGTTGCGGTAGAACCCGGTCGGCCTGATCAGCTCCTCCAGCTCACCACGGTCGGCACCGGCGTAGTCGGCGGCGGTCGGGTAGCGGGCGAACAGCTTCGGCGTGACCTCGTTGACCTTCTTGTCCGTGCACTGGGCCGACAGGATGGTCGCGACGGCCAGTTCCAGCGGGCTGCGGTGGTCGAGTTCGCAGTGCGCGTCGGGGTGCGTCTCGGTCAGCACGCGGCCGATCCGCCGCGCACGACGGGTGCGACCCAGGTCGGTTTCGGTGGCGCTTCTGGTCACGACGGCCAGCCTACGTCGCCGGTCCGACCGGTCCGGACAGCCTGCGTCGGGCGACCGGTCACTCCGGGTCGGGCGGGCTGATCTTGCCGGAGTCGGTGAACCGGGCTCCGGTCTCCGCGAAGTCCTGCTTGGTGAGCTGGCGGAGCAGTCCGAGACCACGGTCGTCGGGGTCGATCGTCGGCTTGCGGGCCCCGTCCATGTAGGTGGAGATGAAGGAGCCACCGGCCCAGGTGCCGTCGGCTTCGAGGGACACCTTCAGCACGCCGCCCCAGCCGAGTCGACCGTTGTTGCTCAGCGAGTTGCCGCCACCGGCGAAGTTGCCCAGGCTGTACGCGATCAGCCTGCCCTTGTAGAACTCCATGCCGCGCAGCACGTGCGGGCCGTGCCCGACGATCAGATCCGCGCCGGCGTCGATCATCGCGCGGGAGAACTTGATCGGGTCGCCCCGGTTCTCGCCGAGGAACATCTCCGTGCCGGGCCGCACCCGCGTCATCTCCGACCCTTCGGCGCCCATGTGCACCTGCACCACCACGATGTCGGCCTGGTCGGCGGCCTTCTCGATCACCTTCTTCGCCGCCGGGATGTCGACCAGGCTGTTCGACCAGCGGTACGACGAGAAGCCGGCGACCGCGACCTTGACGCCCTTCACCTCGACGACGGTGATCTGGTCGGGGGCGCCGGTGTGCGCCAGCCCGTGCTCCTCCAGTGCCCGCTGGGTGTTCTCGTAGCCCTTCGGCCCGAAGTCGTACCCGTGGTTGTTGGCCTGGTTGAGCAGGTCGAACCCGGCGTCGGCGAGGTGCGCGGCGTACTCCGGCGGAGCTCGGAACTGGAAGCAGCGGGTGGATTCGGCACCGCACTTGCCGGTCCCGGTGTCCACCGTCAACGGCTCTTCCAGGTTGCCCATCACCAGGTCCGCGGCGAGCGCCTTCTTCACCGAGTCGAAGAAGCCCTTGCCGTTGTTCGGTGGCAGTCGGTTCGGCGCCATGGCCATGACGATGTCCCCGGTGGCGGAGAGCGAGATCTTCTTCACCTTGGGGGTGGCGGACTCGACCGGCGCACCTACGCCGCCGCCGGTACCGGGTTGCCAGATCGGCCCCTCGTCTGTGCTGGCGCAGCCGGTGACGAGGAGGACGGCGAGTAGCGCCCCCAACGCGGTCAGGGCGCGGCGGCGGGGCCGAGGCGTACGGGGGGCGGCAGCGTACATCGTGGGCGACCCTACCGTTCGGGTATCGCGGAAACGACCGCCGATCGGGTGGGGAGTTTCAGCCCTGGAGCCGATCCGACCATGGCACGACGGTGTCGCGCCCCACCGCCAGCACGGCCGCGTGCACCGCGCGGGCCAGCGGTGCTCCCCAGGTGGAGCGGGGGCCGCCGTAGGCGTCGGGTGGACCGTCCGGTGGGCAGAGGACGGCGACGGCGTCCGTCGGCGTACCGGTGCCGGGCAGCCCCAGTTCCGCGATCGCCTGCGCCTTCGCCTCGGTGGCCGTGGCGACCGCGTTGACCAGTGCCGCGTCGCTGAGTCGTACCGGGACGTACGCCACGATGTTGACCGTGCCGACCGGCTGCGCCGACGCCGCCACGGTGGGTGCCGCCGCCGGTACCGGAGTGCCCAGACCGACGGTGGCCCAGACCTGCACGCCGGTGTCGGTCCGCCGGATCACCTCGGCCACGTCGACCCCGGTCAGCAGGCCCACACCGGGCCCGTCCAGGCCGAACCCCCGGGCCAGGTCGGCCAGGTGGGCGGCGGGGTCGTCCCGGTCGTACGACATGGGCACCGTCGCGTTCACCACCCACCGCCGTAGGCCGATCCCACCGCCGAGCGGGGCGGAACTGACCGCCCGCAGTGGTCGCTCGGCCCGCCAGATGAGTACCGGAATGTCGCGTTCGTCCTCGCGGCGACCGGTCAGCTCAGGCTCGTGCAGCACGCGGTGACCCTACGGCCCGGTAGCCGACCCGCCGACCCCGGCCTGACCAGGCGCGGGATTCTAAAGAGTGATCGCGACGCGGAGGTTACGCCCAACGATCAAGATTCCAGGGGTGCACCTCTGATTCCTGCTCACGTGCGCCTAGACTGGTCGGCGCGCGAGGGATCAGCGGACGGCGGACCCGGCCGAGCAGACGGCACGCGCAACCGGAGGTGCGCGATGGACGAGGTACTGGCCCGCAGCGGGATCTTCCAGGGTGTCGACCCGGAGGCGGCCGAGGCGCTCGCCAAGGAGATGGAGACGATCGAGGTCCGCAAGGGCGAGGTCGTCTTCAACGAGGGCGAGCCCGGCGACAGTCTCTACATCCTGCTGTCCGGGAAGATCAAGGTCGGCCGACGGGCCGCGGACGGGCGGCAGAATCTGATCGCCGTGATGGGCCCGTCGGACATGGTCGGCGAGCTGTCGCTCTTCGACCCGGGTCCGCGTACGGCGACCGCGACCGCGGTGACGGACAGCCGCCTGGCCCGGCTGCGCAAGCAGGCGCTGCGGCCGTGGCTGAACAACCGGCCGGAGATCGCCGAGCAGTTGCTGCGGGTGCTGGCCCGACGGCTACGCCGGACCAACGACGCCCTCGCCGATCTGATCTTCACCGACGTGCCCGGCCGCGTCGCCAAGAACCTGCTCCAGATGGCGGGCCGCTTCGGCACCCGCGACGGCGGCGTGCTGCGGGTGACGCACGACCTGACCCAGGAGGAGATCGCCCAGCTCGTCGGCGCCTCCCGGGAGACGGTCAACAAGGCTCTCGCGGATTTCGCCTCGCGCGGCTGGCTCCGGCTGGACGGCAAGAGCATCATCATCCTCGACCCGGAGCGGCTGGCCCGACGCGCGCGGGTCTGACCTGCTGACCATCACCCACGCGGGTGTCGACGCACGGCGTCGGCACCCGCGTGGTCGTTTGTGGCCACACAAAAAAATCAGTCTTGACTGTTTGTTTTTCGACCGGCAGGCTGTCCGCATGTCCGCCGCATCGACCCGAGTCCCTCAGCAGGAGCGCAGCCGTGCCACCCGGGCCCGGCTGCTGGAGGCGACCGTCGACTGCCTGGTCGAGCATGGCTGGTCCGGCACCACCACCACCGTCGTGGCGGCGCGGGCCGGCGTCTCCCGGGGGGCGCAGCTGCACCACTACCCGACCCGGACCGCCCTGGTCACCGCCGCCGTCGGTTACCTCGCCGAACGGCGTGCGGTCGAGCTGCGCGCCGAGGCCGATGCCCTGCCCACCGGCGCCGACCGGCTGGACCGGGTGGTGGACCTGCTCGCCGCCGCCTTCACCGGGCCACTTTTCGTCGCCGCCCTCGAACTCTGGGTGGCCGCCCGCACCGACGCCGAACTACGTGCCGCCCTCCTCCCCCTCGAAGCCCGCATCGGCCGCGAGATGCACCGGCTGACCGTCGAGCTGCTCGGCGTCGACGAGCGACGGCCGGGCGTACGCGAGACCGTGCAGGCCACCCTGGACCTGCTGCGCGGCCTCGGCGTGGCCAACCTGCTCAGCGACGACTCGGCCCGCCGGACCACCCTGCTGCACGCCTGGAAGACCCAGCTCGCCACGCTGCTCGCCCACACCGACACCGCACCCTGACCCCGCCCCGGAGGTGCCATGGTCGACCTGACCGACCTGCTCACGGACCTGGCCATCGAGTCCGAGCAGCTCGACGCGCTCGTCTCGCCACTGCCGCCGCAGGAGTGGGCGCGGCCGACCCCCGCCGTGGGCTGGACCATCGCCCACCAGATCGCCCACCTGGCTTGGACGGACCACGTGGCCCGGCTGGCCGCGACCGACGCCGACGCCTTCTACGCCTCGGTCACCGCCGCCGCTGATCTCGCCCGGCTGGTCGACGACGGTGCGACGGCCTTCCTCGACTCGCCCGACCGGCTGCTGCCCCGCTGGCGTGCCGGTCGCGCGGCGCTCGCCGCCGCCCTCGTCGCCGCCCCCGCCGGGGAGAAGCTGCCCTGGTACGGCACTCGCATGTCACCGGCCTCGATGGCGACCGCCCGGATCATGGAGACCTGGGCACACGGCGAGGACGTGGCCGAGGCGCTCGGCGTCACCCGCCCCGCCACCGACCGGCTGCGACACATCGCGTACCTCGGCTTCCGTACCGTCGGGCACAGTTTCGCCACCCATGGCCGGCCGGTACCCACGACACCGGTACGGGTGGAGCTGACCGCGCCCGACGGCGGCACCTGGGCCTTCGGTCCGGCGCACGCAGCCGACCGGGTCACCGGCCCGGCGCTCGACTTCTGTCTGCTGGTGACCCGGCGTCGGCACCGCGCCGACCTCGCCCTGATCGCCACCGGGCCGGTCGCCGACGGCTGGCTCGACGTGGCCCAGGCATTCGCCGGTCCGCCCGGTGTCAGCCGCGCCCCACGCGAGGTGGCCCCGTGACCGCGCCGCAGACAGTGACCGTGACCCGTAGGTGGTGCTGATGGACGACGTACTGCGGATCGGCAACGCCTCCGGCTTCTACGGCGACCGGTTCTCCGCCTGGCAGGAGATGCTCGACGGCGGCGAGCTGGACGTGTTGACCGGCGACTACCTGGCCGAGTTGACCATGCTCATCCTGGGTCGGGACCGGATGCGTGACCCCGACCTGGGCTACGCGAAGACGTTCCTGCGGCAGCTGGAGGGCTGCCTCGGCACCGCGCTCGACCACCGGGTCGCCCTGGTCACCAACGCCGGTGGCCTCAATCCGGCCGGACTGGCCGCCGCGATCCGTGCCCTCGCCGACCGGCTCGGGCTCCGCGTCCAGGTCGGGTACGTCGAGGGTGACGCCCTGGCCCGGCCGGACGCGCTGACCGCGAACGCGTATCTGGGGGCGTTCGGCATCGCCGCCTGCCTCGACGCCGGGGCGGACGTGGTGGTGACCGGGCGGGTCACCGACGCCTCGCTGGTCGTGGGCCCGGCCATCGCCCGCTTCGGCTGGGGGCGCGGCGACCTCGACGCGCTGGCCGGGGCCACCGTCGCCGGGCACCTCGTCGAGTGCGGGGCGCAGGTGACCGGGGGCAACTTCAGCTTCTTCCGCGAGCTGCCCGACGGCGGGCGGCGGCCGGGATTCCCGGTGGCCGAGCTGCGCGCCGACGGCTCGGCGGTGATCACGAAACATCCCGGCACCGGCGGCGCGGTCACCGTCGAGACGGTCACCGCCCAGTTGTTGTACGAGGTGGCGGGGCCGGCCTACCTGGGCCCCGACGTGGTGACCCGGCTGGACTCGGTACGGCTGAGCCAGCAGGGCCCGGATCGAGTGCTCGTCCATGGCGTGCGGGGAACCCCGCCACCGGACACCCTCAAGGTCGGCGTCAACAACCTCGGCGGCTTCCGCAACTCGATGACGTTCGTGCTTTGTGGGCTGGACATCCCGGCCAAGGCGGCGCTGGTCCAGGCCCAGCTGACGGAGGCGGTCGGTCGGGAGGGGCTGGAGTTCACGCTGGCCCGCACCGACCACCCGGACTCGTCCGACACCGAGACGGCCAGCGCCCTGCTGCACGTACACCTGCGGGACGGTGACCGGGCGCGGGCGGGGCGGGCGTTCTCGGCGGCGGCGGTCGAGCTGGCCCTGGCCTCCTACCCGGGCTGCACCCTGACCACCCTGCCCGGTGACGCCACCCCGTACGGCGTGTTCACCGCCGACACCGTGGCCCAGGAGGCGGTCGACCACGTCGCCGTACTGCCGGACGGCACCCGCCTGCCGATCGCCCCACCGCCGGTCACCGCGACCGTGACCGCCGAGCCGACGCCCGAGGAGACCGTCCCGGCGACGGTCGGTCCGACCCGCCGGGGGCCGCTGGGCGAGGTGGTGGGTGCCCGGTCGGGTGACAAGGGCGGTGACGCGAACCTGGGGGTCTGGGCGCGTACCGACGCCACCTGGGCCTGGTTGCGTGGCTGGCTCACCGTGGCGCGGCTGGCGGAGCTGCTGCCGGAGACCGCGCCGTTGACCGTCGAACGCCACGAACTGCCGAACCTGCGGGCCGTCAACTTCGTGATCCGTGGACTGCTCGGGGACGGGGTGGCCGCCTCCACCCGGTTCGACCCGCAGGCCAAGGCCCTCGGCGAGCTGCTCCGCTCCCGGGTCGTCGACCTGCCGGTCGAGCTGCTGGCGCGTGACGAACCGGCGACGGCCATCGGGGAGGTGCGGCCGTGACGATCGTCGACACCCCCGAGCGGCGACAGTTGCGGGAGCTGACCCGCGCCTTCGTCACCCGGGAGGTGCTGCCGCACCTGGCCGACTGGGAACGGGCCGGCGAGATACCTCGCGAGCTGCACGCGACCGCCGCCCGGATCGGGCTGCTCGGCATCGGTTTTCCCGAGGTGGTCGGCGGCAGCGGCGGCGATCTGCTCGACTCGATCATCGTCACCGAGGAGATCATCCGCTCGGGTGGCTCGTCGGGGCTGGTGGCCGCCCTGTTCACCCACGGCATCGCGCTGCCGCACATGGTGGCCGCTGCCGGTGCCCGCGCGGGCGGCCGGCTCCCCGGGCCAGCCGCCGAGCCGGTGGAGGCGATCAGGGACCACGACCTGATCGACCGCTACGTCCGGCCGACGCTTGCCGGTTCGATGATCGGCGCGCTGGCCATCACCGAACCGGACACCGGATCGGACGTGGCGGGCATCCGCACCCACGCCCGACTCGACGGCGACCACTACGTGGTCAACGGCGCGAAGACCTACATCACCAGCGGGGTCCGGGCCGACTTCGTGACCACCGCGGTCTGCACCGGCGTGCCGGGCAGCGGGGCGCTGACCCTGCTGGTGATCGACCGGGGTACGCCCGGCTTCACGGTCGGGCGTCGGCTGGAGAAGCTCGGCTGGCACTGCTCGGACACCGCCGAACTCTCCTTCGTCGACGTACGCGTGCCGGTGCGGAACCGGATCGGCGAGGAGGAGACCGGCTTCCTGGCGATCATGCAGCAGTTCGCCGCCGAGCGACTCTCCCTGGCCACCCAGGCGTACGCCATCGCGCAGCGCTGTGTCGAGCTGGCCACCGCCTGGTGTCGTGACCGGTCCACCTTCGGCCGACCGTTGGCGAGCCGACAGCTGGTCCGGCACCGGCTGGCCGAGATGCACACCCGGGCCGAGGCCGCTCGCGCGTACGTGCACCAGGTGGCCGCCCGGGTGGCCGCGGGTGAACCGGTGGTGACCGAGGTGGCGATGGCGAAGAACGTGGCGGTATCGGCCGCCGACTGGGTCGTCGACCAGGCCCTGCAACTGCACGGCGGCTTCGGCTACCTGCGCGACGCGGAGGTGGAGCGGCACTACCGCGACGCCCGGATCCTCGGCATCGGCGGCGGCACCACCGAAATCATGAACGAGATCGTCGCGAAGGGCATGGGCCTGTGAGGGCGGAGCGTGGGCCGGGTTCGCGAGCCCTACGGTCACGAACGAAAGGCACGCTGTGAGCACACTCCAGACGGGGATCGACCCGTCCTCGCCGGCTTTCCGCGCCAACCGGGACGCACTGCTGGAACGCCTCGCCGAGCTGGACGCCGCGCTCGACACCGCCCGTGGCGGTGGTGGCGAGAAGTACGTGGCCCGGCACCACCGGCGCGGCAAGCTACTCCCCCGGGAGCGCATCGAACTGCTGCTCGACCAGGACAGCCCGTTCCTCGAACTGTCACCGGTCGCCGCGTTCGGCACGGATTTCCCGGTCGGGGCCAGCGTGGTGACCGGGATCGGCGTGGTCGAGGGCGTGGAGTGCCTGATCGTCGCCAACGATCCGACGGTACGCGGCGGCGCGGTGAACCCGTGGTCGCTGGCGAAGACCCGGCGGGCGGGCGAGATCGCCCTGGCCAACCGGCTGCCGATGGTGAACCTGGTCGAGTCGGCCGGCGCGGACCTGCCCACCCAGGCGGAGATCTTCATTCCGGGCGGTCGGGTGTTCCGCGACCTGACCCGGCTCTCGGCGGAACGGATCCCCACGGTCAGCGTGGTCTTCGGCAATGCCACCGCCGGTGGCGCGTACGTGCCCGGGATGTCCGACTACACGATCATGATCCGGGACCGCTCGCAGGTCTACCTGGCCGGGCCACCGCTGGTGAAGATGGCCACCGGCGAGGACGCCGACGACGAGTCGCTGGGCGGTGCCGCCATGCACGCCACCACCTCCGGCCTGGCCGACTTCCTCGCCACCGACGAGCGCGACGGCATCCGGCTGGCGCGGCAGTGCGTACGCCGACTCAACTGGCGCAAGCAGGGGCCGGCACCGCGCAACCCGATGCCGCAGCCACCGAAGTACGACCCGGAGGAGTTGCTCGGCATCGTCAGTTCCGACCTCAAGGTGCCCTTCGATCCGCGCGAGGTGCTCGCCCGGGTGCTCGACGGCAGCGAGTTCGACGAGTTCAAGCCGACCTACGGCACCGCGTTGGTGACCGGCTGGGGCGAGTTGCACGGCTACCCGGTCGGCGTGCTGGCCAACGCCCGGGGGGTGCTGTTCAGCGAGGAGGCGCAGAAGGCGGCGCAGTTCATCCAGTTGGCGAACGCCACCGACACTCCGCTGATCTTCCTCCAGAACACCACCGGCTACATGGTCGGCACGGAGTACGAGCAGCGCGGCATCATCAAGCACGGCGCGCTCATGATCAACGCGGTGTCGAACTCGACCGTGCCGCACCTGACGGTGAACCTGGGCGCGTCCTACGGCGCGGGCAACTACGGCATGTGCGGCCGGGCGTACGAGCCGAGGTTCCTGTTCACCTGGCCGAATGCGAAGTCGGCGGTGATGGGGCCGGCGCAGCTGGCCGGGGTGCTGTCCATCGTGGCCCGGCAGGCCGCCGCAGCACGCGGTCGCGAGTTCGACGAGGACTCCGACGCGGCGATGCGGATGATGGTCGAGCAGCAGATCGAGTCCCAGTCCGGTGCGCTCTTCCTCTCCGGCCGACTCTACGACGACGGGGTGATCGACCCCCGGGACACCCGTACCGTCCTCGGCCTCTGTCTCTCGGCCATCCACAGCGGACCGGTGGCGGGCGCCGACCGCTTCGGCGTCTTCCGAATGTAGGAGCTGGCGTGATTTCGAAACTTCTCGTGGCGAACCGGGGCGAGATCGCCCGCCGGGTCTACGCCACCTGCCGGACTCTCGGGATCGAGACGGTCGCCGTGTACTCCGACGCGGACGCCGACGCGCCCTTCGTCGCCGAGGCCGACCAGGCGGTCCGGTTGCCCGGCAACACACCTGCCGAGACGTACCTCCGGGCCGACCTGATCCTGGACGCGGCCCGCCGGTGCGGTGCCGACGCGGTCCATCCCGGCTACGGATTCCTCGCCGAGCACGCCGGTTTCGCCACGGCGGTGACCGACGCCGGGTTGACCTGGGTCGGCCCACCGGCCAAGGCGATCGCCGCCATGGGCGACAAGCTGGCCGCGAAGGCGCTGCTCGCCGAGGCCGGCGTACCGATGCTGCCCAGTTGGACCGACCCCGACCAGGTCACCGGCTTCCCGGTGCTGGTGAAGGCGGCCGCCGGTGGCGGTGGGCGGGGCATGCGGGTGGTCCGTGACGCCGGGGCGCTCGCCGAGGCCGTCGCCGGTGCGCGCCGCGAGGCGATGTCGGCGTTCGGCGACGGCACGGTCTTCGTCGAGCGGTACGTCGAACACGGCCGCCACGTCGAGGTGCAGATCTTCGGCGACCGGTACGGCACGGTGCTCGCGTTGGGTGTGCGCGACTGCTCGATTCAGCGTCGGCATCAGAAAATCGTCGAGGAGGCACCCGGTGTCCTGCCCGACGACGTGCGGGAGCGGCTGCACGAGGCGGCGGTGGCCGCTGGGCGGGCGGTCGACTACGTGGGGGCCGGCACGGTCGAGTTCCTGCTCGCGCCGGACGGGGAGATCCACTTCCTGGAGATGAACACCCGTCTCCAGGTGGAGCACCCGGTCACGGAGCTGACCACCGGGCTGGATCTGGTCCGGCTGCAACTGCTGGTTGCCGAGGGCGCGGCGCTGCCGTTGGCCGCGACACCGCCGTCCACCGGCCACGCGATCGAGGTACGCCTCTGCGCCGAGGATCCCGCGCAGGGCAACCGGCCCGCCACCGGCACCCTGCACCGGTTCACCGTGCCGGGCGTGGCCGCCGAGTTCGGCCCGCTGGCCGCGCCCGGTCTGCGGCTGGACTCCGGCGTCGTCGACGGCTCGACGGTCAGCGTCCACTACGACTCGATGCTCGCCAAGGTGATCGCCTGGGCACCCACCCGCGCGGAGGCGGCCCGCGCGTTGGCCGGGGCGCTGGCCCGTGCCGAACTGCACGGCGTGGCCACCAACCGGGACCTGCTGGTCAGGGTCCTGCGCAGCCCGGAATTCGCTGCGGTCGACATCGACACCGGCTTCCTGGAGCGGCACGCCGAGGTCTTCGAGCCGGTCCTGCCCGACACCGAGATTCCGGTGACCGCGCTGGCCGCCGCGCTGGCGTCGGCCGCCGCTCGCCGAGTTGCGGCTCAGGTGCTGGGCACTCTGCCCTCGGGCTGGCGTAACGTGCCCGCCTTCCCGCAGGTCACCCGGTTCACCGCAACGAACGGCGACGAGATCGAGATCCGCTACCGACTGGATCGCTCGGGTGCCCTCGCCGAGTGGTCGGTGTCGCCCGCCGCCGACGGAGCCTCCGCGAGCACGACACCGGCCGTCACGCTCGTCGAGGCCCGACCGGAGCGGGTCGTGCTCGACGTGGCCGGGGTACGGCGGGCGTACCGCGTACACCGGGTGGGGTCGGACGTGTTCGTGGACGGCCCGGACGGGGCGACGAGCCTGGTCGAGCTGCCTCGTTTCCCGCTGCCCAGCACGGAGCTGGCCGCCGGGTCGCTGCTCGCGCCGCTGCCCGGCGCGGTGGCCCGGGTGCATGTCGAGGTCGGTCAGCGGGTCGCCGCCGGTGACCTGCTGCTGACCCTGGAAGCGATGAAGCTGGAACACCCCGTGCTCGCCCCCACCGATGGTTTGGTCACCGAGCTGCCGGTGGCCGCCGGTGGGCAGGTCGACACGGGCACGGTGCTGGCCGTGGTCACCCCCGATGAGGAGTCGCCGTCATGAACTTCGACCTCACCCCCGAGCAGGAGCAGCTCCGCGACGCCGTGCGCGCGCTGGGCAAGCGGTACGGCCACCGGTACTTCGTGGCGAAGGCCAAGGCCGGTGAGCACACCACCGAGCTGTGGCAGGAGGCCGGTCAACTCGGCTACCTGGGCGTCAACATCCCCACCGAGTACGGCGGTGGCGGCGGCGGCATCACCGACCTGGCCATCGTCTGCGAGGAACTTGCCGCCGCCGGTTGTCCGCTGCTGCTGCTGGTGGTCTCCCCCGCTATCGCCGCCACCGTCATCAACCGGCACGGCACCGAGGAGCAGCGCAAACGGCACCTGCCGGGCCTCGCCGACGGCTCCCAGAAGATCGTCTTCGCGATCACCGAGCCGGACGCCGGCTCGAACTTCCACCGGCTCGCCACGGTGGCCCGCCGCGACGGCGAGGACTGGGTGTTGTCCGGTCGCAAGTGCTACATCTCCGGTGTCGACGAGGCCGGGCACGTGCTCGTGGTGGCCCGTACCGAGGACTCCTCGACGGGGAAGCTCAAGCCTGCGCTGTTCATCGTGCCGACCGACGTCGCCGGGCTGACCCGGTCCAAGCTGGACATGGAGATCGTCTCCCCGGAGAACCAGTTCCTGCTCTTTCTGGACGACGTACGGCTACCTGCCGACGCGTTGGTCGGCGAGTCGTTGGACGCCGGTCTGCCGGCGCTCTTCTCCGGGCTCAACCCGGAACGGATCACCGTCGCCGCCATGGGTGCCGGCACCGGCCGGTACGCGATCGAGCGGGCGGCGGAGTACACGGCTTCGCGGAAGGTCTGGGGCGAGCGGTCGATCGGCTCCCACCAGGGCGTGTCGCATCCGTTGGCCCATGCCGCCGTGCAGGTGGAGTTGGCCCGTCTGATGATCCAGAAGGCGGCGACGCTCTACGACGCCGACCGCGACCTGGAGGCGGCCGTCTCGGCCAACATGGCCAAGTACGCGGCTGGCGAGGCCGCCGCGCTCGCGGTCGACACGGCCGTGCAGGCGCTCGGCGGTGCCGGCATGACCACTGAGTACGGCGTGGCCACCCTGCTGGGGGCGGTACGGGCGGGCCGCATCGCCCCGGTCAGCCGGGAGATGATCCTGAACTTCGTCGCCCAACACGTCCTCGGCCAGGACAAGTCGTACTGAGGTGACGTAGCCCGGGTGGGCGTCTCAGCGGCAGGCGGCGTCCACCCGGTGCACGGGCCGTACGCGTCGGCCCAGCCCTTCCAGCAGCGAATCCTCGACGTGGAAGTCGTGGATGCGTAGCTGGTAGCGGGGCAGTTCCTCCTCCGAGGGGCAGAGCACCTGCCCGCGTACCTGGTCGACCGGAACGTAGCGCACCCCGCCGCGCTCCTGAAGGATCACCATGTTGACGTCGTCGGTGGTAACCACGTGACCCCGGATCTCCTCGGTGGCAACGGCCGAGGTCGCGTCCGGCTCGCCCACGGTGGTCACCGTCAGCGGCAGCACCGGCGTGCTGATCACCGGCAGCGCCGCCCAGACCAGCATCATCAACACGGCGAGCTGGGTCATCGGGGCGAGCGCCCGGACGACCATCCTGGGCAGCGGCCCGGCGACGAAGAGTGCCAGCGTCGGTGGTACGGCCAGTAGCGCGATCGGCAGCATCTCGCCCTGCTGCCAGGCTTCGCCCAGCGTCGGCGCGAGCAACCAGAGATAGCCGGCGTACACCACGACGACGATCAGGGCACGGACGACCGGGTGCTCGTGCAGGCGTTCCGGGCGGAGTTGGAAGGCCGCCGCCATCGCGGGCAGCAGCAGCGGAAGATACAGCAGCGGCCAGGTCACCAGGGCCATCAGGAAGCTCGCCGCGACGAACCAACTCGGCATGATCTCGGCCCACCGGGCGAAGAGCGGTTGCCGGCCCAGCTGGCGTCCACTGGCCGCGAGCACCCCGCCGAGGGCGAACACCGCGACGAGCACTGTGGAGAGCAGTCGGGCTGCCGTGGTGAGGAAGCCGGCGAGCAGGTTGACCGGCCCCACATTGGCGACCAGCAGCAACGTGGTCTGTAGTTCGCCGCCGGCCTCGATGCCGAGCCGCAGCACCGAGAAGATCGCCGGTACGCCGACCACGGCCGTCCAGAACGACTGGCTGGCTCGGGCCCGACGCTCGGCCGGATCCAGGCCGACGTCGGTTCCGGCCGAGGTGGTGGCGGGTGCCTTCGAACCGGTAGCCGACACCGGCTGCGGCGCGTCAGCCAGCGGCACGGCGGGGCGTGGTAGCCGCGCCGCGGGGCGATCGGCGTCGGGGTCGCCGGAGGTGGCGGGTGCCGTGCTCATCGCCGTGGTGCCTTGTCGTCGAAGTCGACGAGTTTCGGCACTTCCAGCGGCTGCGGTTGCCGCTTCTCGGAGCGCAGCCAGGGCCCCAGCGTCTGGTTGTACGCGGTCTGCCACGGGCTGGCTTCTCCGTTGCGCCCCTGCTGGTAACTCTTGTCGAGGAAGTACGCCACCAATTCACACAGCGCGGGATCACCGATCGGCACGCCTACCCCGAGCAGTTCGCTGGTGCCGAAGGGCATGTCGACGATCTCGAACTCTTTCGGATAGCGGGCGACGAAGCCGGCGAGGATCGTCTCGTCCGAGCTGACCGCGTCGTACTTGCCGGCTCGGATGCCCTCGACGCAGTCCCAGACGTCCTTCACCACCAGCGTCGGGACCTTGTGCTTCTCCAGCTCCGCCTCGGTGGTGGAGCCACCGCTGGTGCAGATCTTGTATTCCGGGTTCCGTAGGTCCTCGATGGTGCGGATCGCCCCCCGGTGCCGGTTCGGCACCAGCACCTCCTGAGTGGTGACGAAGTACGGCCCGGCGAAGTTGACCTGCTTCTTGCGCTCCTCGGTGATGGAGAAGCTGGAGACGACGAGGTCGACGACGCCGCCCTGGAGGGCGGGGATCCGATCCTCGGTGGACACGGTGACGAACTCGACGCGGTGCTCCCCCTCGTAGCCGAGCGAGGCGGCGATGTAACGGGCGATCTCGACGTCGAACCCGAATCGGACACCGTTGCGCACCTCACCCATCAACGGCTCGTCATCGGCCACTCCGATCCGCAGAACCGACTGGCCCCAGATGTGCGACTCGCGGAGCTTCTCCTGCACGGACGGCAGATCCGGCTCCTGCCGGCTGTCGCAGCCGGCAGCCGCGCCCAGCAGCAGGGTCAGGGCGACCGCTGCCGTGGTGGCCATCGAACGCCATCGGGAGCTGGAGAGGCTTGCACTCATCGCCACCTCGCTACGTTTCGAGTTGTCAGGTTCCACTGAGCGTAGTGCCGACTGTCGAGGTGCCGCCGCACCGCCTACCATCCGACAAGCTGTTGTTAGTCAGGAGTTACGCAGCACCAAACCCGACCGGTGTTGACAGATCGGCACTCTCCGACATTCTGGACGGATGAGACGGTTCCCAGGATCCGACGCACGGACCGTGGCAGTGGTCGCGGCCCTGGCGGCGTTCTGGTTATTGGCGGTGCTGATCGTGGCGCGCCGGCAGGATCTGGTGGGCGTGGCGGGGGCACTGCTCTGCGTCCTGCTCGCCACCGTCGCCGGGGTGGCTGCCACCGCCGCCCGGCAACAGGAGGCGGACGCTCGACCGGATCCGGGGCAACCGCCCCTGGAGCCGGGAATCGAACCGTCCGGCATCGACGCCGACACGCTGGAGATGCTCGGCGATCGGGACGCGGTCCGGGCGATGCGGGACCGGCATCGACGCGACCACCCGGAACGCTGAGGTTCCACCGGGTCGATCCGCTCCGGGATGCGGGTGACGTCGGCGGTGGCCCGCGCGCGGCCCCCGGCAGGCACAGCCGACCGTCCGGGTGGTTCAGCCGCTGGTCAACGTCGGCGCGGCCAACCCGTCCAGACCCCGTCCCGCCAGACAGCGGTAGGTGCGGTCGGTGTCGGTGTCGGTCGGCGGCAGCACCTCAAGATTCCAGCCGGACGTCTTACTCAGCCCGCTGACCAGCCGGAACGTCTTCTGGTTGCAGACCTGGCGTACCCGGGGATCCGCGACGACCTCGTCGTGGCCGGCATCGACCAACGCGGTCGGCAGCTGCCCCTGGGCGTAGCTCTCCCAGGTGTGCCGGGAGTCGCAGGGCATCCGGTCGGCCTCGGCCCGTTGGCCACGCACCTGCACCGGCCCGAAGCACTCCAACTCCGTCGCACACTGGGCACCGGCGGGCAGCGCCTCCGCGTGGGTGGCGCAGCCCGGACGGAGCAGCCCGGTAGCCGCCGGGCGAGCCGGGGTGCTGGACTGCGGTGACGGCACACCGCCGGCCGCCCAGGCGCCGACACCCGCCGACGCGGCGAGGGCGACCACCCCGGTGGCACCCAGGAACCAACGGCGGCGACGGCGGCGACGGCTGCGCTCGGCGGTGCCACCCCCGACCGACCCGGCCGGACGGCCGGTGTCGCGGGAGTTGGCGGACGCGCCACCGATCGGTGCGGCAGCGGCGCTCGACGCCCCCGAGCCGTCCAGCGTCAGGTTCGTCAGCATGTCCCGTAGTTCCGCGGCGGAGGGCCGGTCACCGGGGTCGTTGGCCATGCCGGCCCGCAAAATGTCGACCAGGCTCTCCGGGATGCCGGGCAGGCCGGGAATCGGCTGGTGGAACATCTCCAGCACGGTGACCAGGCTCGGGTTGCGCTCACTCTGCCAGCGCGGCGGCCTGCCGTGCATCACCGCGTAGAGCGTGGCGCAGAGCGCGTACACGTCGACGGCCGGCGACGGTGGGCTGTGGCTGAACATCTCCGGCGGCGCGTACGCCGGTGTGAGCACCTCCAGCGCGACGGTGGCGTCCCGCATCTCGGCGACCACGGCGAGCCCGAAGTCGGCCAGCACCGCCGAGTTGAAGTGGGAGTGGAGGATGTTGGCCGGCTTGACGTCACGATGCAGCACACCGGCGGCGTGCGAGTGGGCGATGGCGTCCGCGATCTTGATACCGAGGTCGCGGGCCTCGACGGCGTCCAGCGGTGAGTTACGCATCCGCTCGGCGTACGAGCCGTCGCAGAGTTCCATGATCAGGTAGGGGTGCTGGTCGATGGTGACCCCGACGTCGAACAGATCGACCACGTGCGGGTGGGACGACATCCGACCGGCGGCACGTGCCTCCCGCAGGAAGCGGGCCTGGTCCCGGTCGCTGGCCAGGGTCCGGTTCTCCACCTTGACGGCGACCTCGCGGCCCACCGAGATCTGCGTCGCCCGGTAGACGGTGGCGTAGCCACCTCGGGCAAACACTTGCAAATCAGTCAGACCAGGCACGATGGGCGTCGGCAGAGCGCCGGGCGGGGTGTCGGTCACAACCTCGAAAATACCGAACTGTGCTGGCCGCTCAGTGAACCGCATCGGTGGCCGACCCCAAACCCGATGTTCCGGCACCGCGTCCACCGTCGTTCGGCACCGATTCGTCAGGAATCGATCCGCGCTGGCCCGGGCCGGCGGCATCCCGGCCGCCAGCCGTACCCAACCCCACGGACCGACGCGCGTCCCACCAGAGACCGGCGGCGGTGGCCAACGCCCCCAGCCCCTCCCACGCCGCCACCCCGAAGAACCGCCCCGGCGTGATGTCGGCCAGCACCGCGATGGTGAAGACGGTGAACGTGACCAGCCGGAACACCACGGTGAAGCGGTAGAAGGCGCGCCACTCGGTGGCCGTGGCGAGCAGGTAGTAGACCCCCATGTTGAACGACGCCATCGAGGAAGCCGTCACGAAGGTGCCCGTGTAGTCGCCAGGGGCGCGGGTCTGCGGGATCTCGAAGCCCAGCATCCGCAGCAGCGCCTCCGGCCAGAGCAGGCCTACTGCCCCCATCAGCAGCGCCAGCACACCGAACACCGCGATCGTCCACCCCGCGACCGAACGCGGCAGTCTCATCTTGGCCCTCCCCCTCGACGGCGCGACCGCCGACATCGACGCATCGCGTGAACCGTCACGCTAGCGGCCGTCCCGACCGGCCACATCCCCGGAACCGCCAGATCCGTACCGGTCGCCCATCAGGCTGGACGATTCGGTTACCGACTCCGGCGCATCAGCGGCGGCTGCCGGAGCCGTGAGCGCCGCACCCGGGCAGCGTCGTCGGGCGCGTCGAGGTGGCGGGCGGGTGCGGTCAGCCGGGGGTACGCAGGCGGGTGAGCAATGCCTCCGCCGCGACCCGTTCGCTGCGCTGCTCGGTGGCGTACGCCGTCCGGACCGCGTCCTCGGCGCTGGCCTTCGCCTCCGCCGGCCGTCCACACGCGGCCAACGCCTCGGCCAGTACGCTCGCCGCGATCACCTGGCTGCGGACGTCCTCGGCCGGCGCGCGCACCGCCCGGTGAGCCCAGTCCAGCGCCTGCTCGCGCTGACCGTGGGCGAGCAGAGCAGAGGCGTAGCGCGCCATCGACTGCCGACGGGAGAAGAGCAGCGACGGAGTGGTGGCCGCCATCGTGGCGACCGGGGCGAGCAGGCCGACCGCCGTGCCGGAGTCGCCCGCCGCCAACCGGGCGGTGGCCAGCAACACCCGGGGTGCGACCTGCGCCGGAGCTTGGGGATTGTGTGGTTCCACTGTGGTCAGTACCGCGCGCGCGTCCCGCTCCGCACCAGCCACGTCACCCATCTCCAACGCGACGAACCCGCGCAACGTGCCGGCCATCCCGGTGAGCAGCGGGTGAGCCGTCCGGTGGCCGTAGGCGAGCGCATCGGTGAGCAGGTCGGCGGCGTGCTCCGGCTCGCCCAGCCCTCGGGCGATCACCCCCCGGACCACCAGCGCGAAGCCCTGGCCCCAGTCGTCCGAGGCGGCGGCGAAGTCCCGGTACGCCCGCCGGGCCTCCCGGTCGGCGTCGGCCAGCTCGCCCAGCTCGGCGTTGGCGTACGCGTCGACCGCCCGCAGCGTGCCCACCGCCCACGCCTCACCGACCCGTTCACCGAACGGCAGGAAGACCCGGGCCAGCCGACGTGCCTCCCGCAACCGACCGGCCAGCAGCCGGGCGAAGGCGGTGGTGCCGCGCAACCACGCCCGGCCGTACGGGTCCTTCAACTCGGCGAACAGCCGGGCGGCCCGGCCCAGCACCGCGTCCGTACCGGCGAAGTCACCCCGCGTGGTGGTCACCCAGGCGAGGTTCTGCAACGACCAGGCCTGCCCCCGCCGATCACCCACGGCGAGGCTCACCTGGTACGAGGCAGCGAGCCGGCTGCTGGCCTGGCCCAGCCGGCCGACCAGGAAGTCGGTCATGCCCAGTCGACGCATCGCCGACGCGCGCAGGGCGGGCAGGTTGGCGTCACCGGCCACCTGCAACACCTCCTGCCAGCTGGCCTCGGCGCGTTGCAGGTCACCCATCGCCTGCTGGGCCTGACCGGCGAGCAGCAGAGCGCTGGCCCGCGTCGCCGGATCGCCCGTGTTGGCCGCGATCTTCTCGGCCGAGGCCAGGGCGTCGGCGGCCCGACCGACCTGGAGCAGTGCCCGGGCATGTGCCACCCGGTCGACCGCGGGTACCCCGTCTCGGGCCAGTTCCGCCGCGCGTTCGGCGTACTCCACGGCCAGCGCCGGCTCCCCCGCGTGCAGCGCCCGACGGGTGGCCCGGCCGAGCGCCGCCACACCCAGCGGCGCGACCGCCCGGGCCGGCGCGTCCGGGCGGAGCGTGATCGCATCGGCCAGCGCGGTGGCCCGCTCGACGTGCTCGGCCACGAAGTCGTCCCGGGCCGCCTCCGAGAAACCGCCGGGGCCGCTTCCGGTGCTGCCCGTCGCGGTCGCCTCGGTCGCCGGGGCCGCCCAGCGGGCCAACGCGGCGTGCCGCTCCGCCAGCTCCGCCTTGCTGATTCCGGAGTACGCCGCCTCCCGCATCAGCGGAGTGGCGAAGGCGTACCCGCTGCGGGTGCGGTGCAGCATCCGGCGTTGCAGCAGCTCCTCCACGGCCCGTTCAAACTCGACGGCGGCGACTGCGGCCGGGCGGCCGTCCCGGCCGCCGGTGCGCTGCTCCCGCAGCGCCTCCAGCGCGCCCTCGGGCACCGTGTCGCCGACCACCGCGGCGTCCCGCAACACCGAACGGGCCTCGACGGGCAGCGCGTCGATCCGGGCGGCGAGCACCGCCGCGAGATCCCGGGAGAGCAACCGGCTGCCGAGGGAACCGGGCACCAACCGCCAACTGTTGCGCGCCCCGGCGGTCAGCGCGCCACGCTCCATCAGCAGGGTGACCAGTTCCGCGAGGTAGAAGGCGTTGCCCTGGGCGGTGGCGAGCAGCCGGTCGGTGTCGGCCTGGGGCAACCGTCCACCACCGAGGTAACTGGTCAACAGCCTGGCCGCGTCGGCACCGCGCAGCGGCGGCAACGGCTGCACCTCGGCGTCGGCGACCCGGGCCAGCGTACCGGCGGTACGCACCAGCTCGGGGCGACCGAGCAGCAGCACCAGCACCGGTCCGCTGAGCCGGGACAGCGTGACCTCCAGCGCGCCGATGGTCTCCGCGGTGGCGTCGTGCAGATCGTCCACGATCACCACCAGCGGCGCCTCCTCGGCGAGCGCGCTGAGCAGGTCGGCCACCGCGTTGGGCACCGCGTCGGCGTCGGCCGGCGGCCCGGTGGTGCTCCACTCACCCTCCGTGGAGCCACTGGCGGGTAGCTCGGCATACCCGAGCAGGGCCAGGAGTTGATCGACGGCGACCGGCGCCGGCTCCGTCCGGCTGCGGCTGAGCCGTTGCCCGAGCCGACGCAGCCGCTCCTCCACGGCCGCGCGGGTGACCGCGGTCGCGGCGTCGTTCGGCAGCCCTGTCGCGGCGCGCACCAGGTCGGCGAGGGGAGCCAACCGTCGACGCTCACCGAAGGCCGCGCAACGCACCGACAGGACCCGGGCACCGGTGTGCGCGGCGTACCGACCGGCACCGACGTCGTAACCGGCGGCGAGCCGTTCCACCTCGGCCGCGAACCGGGACTTGCCGATGCCCGCCTCGGCCGTCATCAGCAGCACCCGGGGCTCGCTACGGTCGATCACCTCGGCGAGCCGGCCGGCCACCCGACCGATCTCCGTCTCCCGGCCCACGAACGGCGCCTCGTCGCCCAGGCCGGAGCGGGTGCCGGGCGCGTCCAGCAGGCCGAGCAGTTCGTACGCCTCGACCGGCTCGCGCTTGCCCTTGAGCCGCAGCGGTCGCAGTGCCCGCCAGCTCGCGACGTGCCGGGTCGCCATGGCGGTACGCCCACCGGCGTAGACCGCGCCGACGGCGGCGGCGTCGGCCAGCCGGGCGGCGGTGTTCACCGTGTCACCGATGACGGTGTACTCGATGGCGGCCTGGATGCCGGCGATCACGTCACCGGTGTTGAGTCCGACCCGCAACCCCAGCGGCGCGCCGCCGCCCTGCTCGTCGTCGAGCACCCGGCGGACCGCTCGCTGCATGGACAACGCGGCGCGGACCGCCCGCTCGGCGTCGTCCTCGTGCGCCACGGGTGCGCCGAAGACCGCCATGATCCCGTCACCGGTCAGCTTGTCGACGTGCCCGCCGAAGGTCTTGACCGCTCCGGCCAACGCGGCCAGCACGCGGTCGGTGACCGCGCCGACGCGTTCCGGGTCGAGATCCTCCGACCAGGAGGTGAAGTCGGACAGGTCACCGAAGAGGACGGTCACCACCCGACGCTCGGCGGCGGGCAGGGTCGCGGCGGCTGGCAGCGCGGCGCCGCAGTTGTGGCAGAACCGGGCGCCGGGCACCGCGACAGTTCCGCACACCGGGCAGGTCACGCTGGTTCCAACCTCGCGTCGCCGTCGCCGGATTCCCGGCCCAGGTATTCGAGCTGCGCGCGTACCGACCATTCCGCCGCCCACCACAGCGACCGGTCGACGTCGGCGTAGACCGTCGCGACCACCTCGGCCGCGGTCCGCGCGCCCGCCTCCAGCGCCTGCCGGACCTGGTCGAGGCGGGCCCGACGGTGGGCGAGGTAGAAGTCGGCGGCGGCACCGCAGTCGGCCAGTGCCGGGCCGTGTCCGGGCAGCGCCGGGATTCCCCGGTACGTCGAGAGCAGTTCCAGGCTCGTCAGGTAGTCGCCGAGGTTCCCGTCCGGGTGCGCCACGACGGTGGTACCCCGGCCGAGGATCGTGTCGCCGGTGAGGACCGCACGTCGACCGTTCCGCTCGGCGAGGAAGCAGACCGAGTCGGCGGTGTGCCCGGGAGTGGAGAGCAGGCGGATGTCCAGGCCGAAGCCATCCAGGTCCTGCCCCGGCCCGGTCAGCGGCGCACCGCCGATCGTGTGCGCCGGGTCGACGGCGAGGACGGGTGCCCCACCGAGCAGATCGTGCAGGCGCGCCGAGCCCTCGGTGTGGTCGGGGTGCCCGTGCGTGATCAGCACCAGCCCGACCGGTCCCTGCGCGACGATCGCGGCGAGGTGCGCCTCGTCCGCCGGCCCTGGGTCGACCACCACGGCCGGCTCGCCGGGCGCGGCCCGCAGCAGCCAGGTGTTGGTGCCGTCCAGCGTCATCGGCCCCGGATTGGGTGCCCGCAGCAGCGTCACCCATTCCGGCAGTTCGCTGGCGAGGGCGCTCACCGCCCCCGTCACATGCCCTCCCATGGCTGCGATCGTACGACTCCCCGACCCCACCCCCGCGATCTTGCAGTTCCGGCCTCCGATTCGCCCTCGATAGGGGCTTTCGTCCCGACCAAAAAGTGCAAGATCGCGGGAACATCCCGGGTGGCGTCGCGGTCAGGAGACCTCGACGATGACCTCGACCTCGACCGGGGCGTCCAGGGGCAGTTCCGCGACGCCGACCGCCGAGCGGGCGTGTCGGCCCGCCTCGCCGAAGACGGTGCCGAACAGGTCCGACGCGCCGTTGATGACCGCGGGCTGACCGGTGAAGCCGGGTGCGCTGGCGACGAAGCCGGTCAGCTTCACCACCTTGACGACGTTCTCCAGGCCGACCAGCGAGTCGATGGCGGCGAGCGCGTTGAGCGCGCACCGCTGGGCGAGCTGCTTGGCCTGGTCGGCGGAGACGCCGGCACCGACCTTGCCGGTGGCCAGCAGCTTGCCGTCGGCCATCGGCAGCTGCCCGGAGACGTACACGTGCTGCCCGGACTGCACCGCCGGCAGGTAGCTCGCCACCGGCGGCACCACCTCCGGCAGCTCCAGCCCGAGTTCCGCCAGCCTGGCGTGTGGTCCGTTGGCCACGACGCTCATGCCTTCGGGCGCTTCAGGTAGGCGACCAGTTGCTCCGGGTTCGGCCCCGGAACGACGGAGACGAGTTCCCAGCCGTCCTCACCCCAGTTGTCGAGGATCTGCTTGGTCGCGTGGACCAGCAGCGGGACGGTGGCGTATTCCCACTTCTGCATCGGTGGAGGGCTCCCTCGGTGGCATGGACACTTCGGGGCACAGCCTACGGTCCGCCGACCGGCCGGGATGCGGGACGCTGGTCCGCGACGGGCCGTTGTTCGACGGCGCCGCGTTGCTCGGGCGCGGGCAGCTCCCCACAGGGACCGGCATGGTCGTAGGGCTGGGGGCAACGCGTACGGTCCGGCAGCAGCAGGTCGCAGAAGACCCGGTGACGGTTGTTCTGGTCGTCGGCGGTCGACACCTCGGTCTCACCGGCGTCCAGTTCGAGCAGGAAGTTCAGTGAGGTGGCCACCCGACCGGCCAGCGCGGTGGCGGCGGCCAGGTCGGTCACCCGGATGGGCAGGTGGATGACGTAGCCGGGGCCGTCCTCCTCCCGCCCACCGGCCGGCTCGACACTCGTGACCGGATCGACCGGACGCCGGTACGAGCGCTCATTCAGCGGTAGCCGGCCGGCGGAGTCCGCACCGGGTGTCCGGCTGCCCCTCCGCAGCCCGGTGGAAAACTGGGCTCGGGGGGTGTTGTCGGTGTCGCGCATGCGCTGCCTCCGGGCGTCGTACCTGGTCACGGCGCCGCCCACCGGTCCGGGACCCATCCGCCCGGCCCGCGCCGGGGCGTGCCGGAGCGACCGTAGGACCGGCTCGTCGGTCCCATCAACAGGACGCGCGCGCCTGATCGCGTTCGGTCACATTTGCGACACCCGACCAGCGGAAAGTTGATCGTGATCTTTGTCCGGGGCGCTACCGGCACTCCGCAGCGCGACCGCGGACCGCTACCCTTCCCGTCTGGACGGGCGCCCGGCCCGGCCACCCGATCCCACGCTCACCGCCCGCACGCGGTGCTGCGCCGCACCCGGGGGGACCGATGACCCAGCCACCCGCCGGCGGCCCGACCGGCCCCACCGACCTTCCGCCGACCCAGTCCGCCCCGCCGGCCACCGGGCCCGGCGTCCCGCCGTACCAGGCACCGTCCGCACCGCCCCGAAAGCGGGGGGCGCTGCTGGCCACACTCGCACTGGTCGTGGTGCTGCTGCTCTGCGCCGGAGGCGGCGTGGCCGCCTTCTTCACCCTGCGCGACACCGAGGCGGGCGAGGGCGCGGCCGATCCGTCGGTGGCGGTCGACGAGTTCCTGACCGCGGTCTACCAGGACCGGGACGCCGCCAAGGCGGCGAGTCTGGTCTGCACCGCCGCCCGCGACCAGGGCAAGATCCGGGCCAAGGTGGCCGAGGTCGAGAAGTACGTCTCGACCCACCAGAGTCCCCGGTTCCGTTGGGACACCCCGAAGGTGGACAACGAGACCGGCGACCGGGCGACCGTCACCACCACGGTGACCGTCACCACCGCCGACGAGAAGATCGCCGACCAGAACCTGCGCTTCACGGTGGTCCGCAAGACCGGCTGGTGGGTCTGCGAGGTCGCCTGACCACTGCGGGTGGATAGGCTCGATGGGTGGGAGCAGCGCAGCGACCGACTGATCGGGCCGTCCTCGACTGGCCGGCCCGCCTGCACGTGGTGACCGGCAAGGGGGGCACCGGCAAGACCAGCGTGGCCGCCGCCCTGGCCCTGGGCCTGGCCGCCGGTGGTCGACGCACCCTGCTGGTGGAGGTGGAGGGGCGACAGGGCATCGCCCAGCTCTTCGGCACCGAACCGCTGCCGTACGCCGAACGGCACCTGGCCGACGCTCCCGGCGGCGGCGAGGTGTCGGCGCTGGCGGTGGACGCCGAGGAGGCGCTGCTCGAGTACCTCGACATGTTCTACAAGCTCGGTGCGGCCGGGCGGGCGCTGCGCAAGTTCGGAGCGATCGACTTCGCCACCACGATCGCCCCGGGTCTGCGCGACGTGCTGCTCACCGGCAAGGTCAAGGAAGCCACCACCCGCACCGTCGACCGGCGGCGGGTGTACGACGCGGTGGTGCTGGACGCACCACCGACCGGCCGGATCGGGCGCTTCCTGAACGTCACCGCCGAGACCGCCCGGCTGGCCAAGGTTGGGCCGATCAAGACGCAGAGCGAGGGAGTCTCCGCGCTGCTGCGCTCACCGATGACGGCCGTGCACGTGGTGACCCTGCTCGAAGAGATGCCGGTGCAGGAGACCGTCGACGCGATCGCCGAGCTGACCTCGCTCGGTTTCAACCTGGGCCGGGTGATCGTCAACGGCACCCGACCGCCGTTGCCGACAGGACGGCTGGTCACCGAGGCGGAGTTGGAGCGCGGCCTGCGGGCGGCGGGGCTGCCGGTCAGGAAGTCGATCGTCACCGGTCTGCGCGACGAGGCACACGACCTGATGATCCGCCGGGAACTGGAGGATTCGCTCCGTACGGATCTGGTGGACCTCGGCGTGCCCCTGGTCGAGCTGCCGCTGCTGCCCGACGGGGTGAACCGGGCAGGGCTGGACATGCTCGCCGCCGCGCTCGTCCAGGGCGATTGACTCACACCTGAGGTTGGCCAGGCGCGCGGAGCCAGCCAGCCCTATACGCTCGATTGGTGCCTTTCGACAACGCCACGCCGCCGCTGGACGTCGACCGGATCCTGGCGGACCCGGGAGTACGGATCGTGGTCTGCTGTGGTGCGGGCGGGGTGGGCAAGACGACCACGGCTGCGGCGCTGGCGCTGCGCGCCGCCGAGCGGCACGGCCGACGCACGGTGGTGCTCACCATCGACCCGGCGCGGCGGCTGGCCCAGTCCCTCGGGCTGACCGAGCTGGACAACACGCCCCGGCAGGTCAAGGGGATCGACGTCGAGGACAGCGGCGGCGAGTTGCACGCCATGATGCTCGACATGAAGCGCACCTTCGACGACGTGGTGCTGGCGCACACCGATCCGGCGAAGGCGGCGGAGATCTTCGCCAACCCCTTTTACCAGGCCATGAGTTCCACCTTCGCGGGCACGCAGGAGTACATGGCGATGGAGAAGCTCGGCCAGTTGCACGCGCGGGGCGAGTGGGACCTGATCGTGGTGGATACTCCTCCGTCGCGCTCGGCGCTGGATTTCCTCGACGCGCCGGCCCGGTTGTCGCGGTTCCTCGACGGGCGGATGCTGCGGCTGCTGCTCGCTCCGGCGCGTACCGGCGGACGCAGCATGTTCAGCCTGGTCACCGCCTCCTTCGGGATGTTCTCCCGGGTGGTGCAGAAGGTCATCGGCACGCAGTTGCTGACCGACCTGTCCGGCTTCGTCGCCGCACTCGACTCGATGTTCGGTGGCTTCCGGCAGCGCGCCGAGCAGACGTACCGCATCCTGCAGGCGCGGGAGACGGCCTTCCTGCTGGTCGCGGCGCCGGAGCCGGACGCGGTCCGGGAGGCCGCCTACTTCGCCGGTCGGCTGGGCGCGGAGAAGATGCCGCTGGCCGGCCTGGTGCTCAACCGGGTGCACCAGCCGACCGTGACCGAGTTGGGCGCGGCGGAGAGCCGCGCTGCCGCTGACCGGCTGGCGGCGGCCGGGGGCCACGAGGGCACCGTCGAGGTGCTGCGGGCGCACGCCGCACTGGCCGAGCAGGCGGTACGGGAGCAGCAGGTGGCGGCGCGGTTCACCGAGGCGTTTCCGCAGGTGCCGACCGTGTCGGTGACGGCCCAGCCCGCCGACGTGCATGACGTCGACGGGCTGCGGACGATCGCGGCGGCGATCAGCCGCTGCTGACCGACGAGGCGGTCGACGGCGGCTGAGGCGTGCCGGTTGCTCAGTTGCCTGCGGCGGCCAGGATCTTGTCCTTGCCCGCCTTGTCCTTGGCGTTCTTCTTCATCGCCGCCTCGAACATCTTGCGCCAGCTGGTGACCTGGGGGTGGCGGCGCAGCAGCGCGCGACGTTCCCGTTCGGTCATGCCACCCCACACGCCGAACTCGATCCGGTTGTCCAGCGCGTCGGCCAGGCATTCGTACCGGACTGGGCAGCTCCGGCAGATCCGCTTGGCCACGTTCTGTTCGGCGCCCTGTACGAACAACGCGTCCGGGTCCCCGTTCTGACACGCCGCCAACGACGGCCAGTCAGTGATCATGCCCATCTGTACACGTCCCCCCTTGCAGTACTACCGACGCCGTCGCGGGCCAGCCGGCAATCCCCCCGGATCGTCCGGCACACCTACCCCAAAGGCGGCACAGACGACATGTGGCGCTGTCGCCGCCTACATCATGCTCTGTAGTCGCACGATTACGCAACGTTGTTGGCGAAATCCATCATTCCGGACACTCCCGGCTTCTCGGGCCCGGGACCGCCGCTTACCCCACCTAGGTCCGCGAAAACGCTGCGAGCAACCTCGGCGAGGAGGAAACTCGGCTCGGATCCACGCAACCGGACACCCGGTGCCACGCGTCTAGCACAACGAGGACGGCGCGCGCAGGAAATGGGGAAAAGACGCCCCAGCGCCCCTCGTTACCTGTTCGCGTACCCTGTCGAGGTGACCTGGATGCGGAAACGTGACCACAACGTCCTGACCAACGCCGCATCGCTACTCATCTGTGGGCTGCTGGCCGGTGTGGTGGTTGCCGCCGCGGCCTTCCCCGCCGTGGCGATGTCGGGCTTGGCCGCGAAGGCCGGAGCGGAGACCTTCGGCGCGCTGCCGAAGGAACTCACCGTGGCGCGCGCACCCCAGATCAGTTATCTACTGGCCGCGGACGGCAAGACACCGCTGGCCACCATGTACGACGAGAACCGGCGCGACGTGAAGCTCTCCGACGTCTCGGAGAACATGCGCAACGCGATCATCGCCGCCGAGGACCACGACTTCTACGAGCACAACGGGGTCGACCTCAACGGCGTGGCCCGGGCCTTCGTCAACAACAGCAAGGCCGGTGCCGACCGGCAGGGCGCCTCGACGCTGACCATGCAGTACGTCCGGATGGGCATCGCGTACTCGGCGACCCACCCGGCCGACGTGATCGCCGCGACCGAGGACACCAGCGCCCGCAAGCTGCGCGAGATGCGCTACGCGCTCCAGCTCGACAAGGAGATGTCGAAGGACGAGATCCTGGAGCGCTACCTCAACCTCGCGGCCTTCGGCAACGGCGCCTACGGCATCTACGCCGCCAGCCAGGTCTACTTCAACAAGCCGCCGAAGGACCTGAAGGTCGAAGAGGCGGCCATGCTGGCCGGCCTGGTCAAGGCCCCCACCTCGTTCGACCCCACGACCAAGGACGGCTACCCGCACGCGGTGGCCCGACGCGACTACGTCATCGACAACATGGTCAAGATCGGGGCGATCACCGAGCAGCAGGCCAAGGAGGCGAAGGCCGTCAAGCTCGTCGTCAAGGGCAAGCGGGCCCCGAACGGCTGCGTCGCCACCAACAAGAACGCCTGGGGCTTCTTCTGCGACTACTTCTACCGCTGGTGGATGTCGCAGGAAACGTTCGGCTCGACCTCGTACGACCGGGAGCGGCGGCTCAAGAGCGGCGGCTACACCATCGTCACGACCCTGGACAAGCAGGCCCAGAACGGTGCCGACAACGCGGTCCGCGAGGCCAAGCCGGTGACCGCCAAGGAGGCCGTGATGATCGCGGTGGTCGAGCCCGGCACCGGCCGGGTCCGGGCGCTGTCGGTCAACCGGAACTTCAAGCTCGACAACCCGGACAAGCCCAAGAACAAGCCGCACAGCGACCCGGTGCAGCGCAACCGGGGCAAGCTCGGCAACTATCCGAACACGGTCAACCCGTTGCTGACCGGCGGGGACGGCATCACCGGCTACCAGGCCGGCTCCGTCTTCAAGATGTACACGATCGTCGCCGCGCTGGAGAAGGGCATCCCGCTCAGCTACACCTTCAACGCGCCGCAGCAGTTCAAGTCGGAGTACATCGTCGAGAGAGGCAGCCCCGCCGCCTGTCCGGGCACCAACTTCTACTGCCCGACCAACTCCGGCAAGAAGCCCGGCGGCGTGCAGAACATGTGGAGCGCCTTCTCCGCCTCGATCAACACGTACTTCGTGCCGTTGCAGCAGCAGGTCGGCGCGGAGAACGTGGTGGACGTGGCCAAGCGCCTCGGCATCCAGTTCCGGCAGAGCAAGGACGCGGAGTACGCCAACAACAAGGAGGCCGCACACCAGTGGGGCGCCTTCACGCTGGGCGTCTCGCAGGTCACCCCGCTCGAGCTGGCCAACTCGTACGCCACCCTGGCCGCCGACGGCAAGTACTGCGAACCGATCCCGGTGCAGGAGATCCGGGACCTGGACGGCAACAAGCTGGACGTGGCCAACCCGCGCTGCGAGAAGCGGTTCAGCACCGAGGTGGCCCGCGCGGCGGTGGACGCGGCCCGCTGCCCGGTCGGTGACAACTCCTCCACCAGCAAGTGTGGCGGCAGCCGCACCGCAGCCGAGGTGAAGTGGAACGTCGGCAAGCCGGTGGCCGGAAAGTCCGGCACCACCGACTCCGAGAAGACCGCCTCGCTGGTCGCGATGACCAAGCAGTACGCGGTGGCCGGCATCCTGGCCGACCCGGACTGGCCGCAGACCAACGTCAAGATGAAGCACAACCGTCCCGACGGCATCAACCCGCCGGTGTGGAAGACGTTGAAGGCCGCCATGAAGGGCAAGAAGGGGATCGACTTCGACCCGCCCGGCAAGAAGATCTCCCTGGGCGACCAGCGCACCATCCCCGGTGTCACCTGCCTGGATATCGAACGGGCCAAGTCCCGCATCTCCGGTGCCGGCTTCCAACCGCTCGTCTCCACCAGCCGGATCGCCTCGGACTGCCCGGCCGGCACCGCCGCCGGCACCAGCCCCAGCGGTCGCACCATCAAGGGCGGCATCGTGACGATCATGGTCAGCGCCGGTAAGGCCGACAACAACGACGGTGGCGGCAACGGCCGGCCGGGCACGGATCCGTCCAGCGGACCGCCCAACCCGCCCAGCCCGCCCGGACGCGCACCGGATCGACCCGGCGGCTGATCGGGCCTCGTTGACGGTGAACGGGTGGGCACCCCTTGTCGGGGGTGCCCACCCGTTCTATGTACGGATCAACCGGGCCAGCGAAGTCAGCAGCAGGACGGCCAGGCAGCCCAGCGCCAGCACGTCGTTCACCCAGGCCGCCGCGGTGATACCTCCCACGGCGCGGAGGGCGTACCCCGGCGGTTATCGGCGACGATTCAGAGGCCCAGCTGGCGGCGTACCTCGGCGGCCACCCGGCCCCCCTCGGCCTGGCCCGCCACCGCGGCCTGGGCCGCCTTCATGGCCGGGCCCATCTGCGCCTTGCCGGTGAAGCCGCCCGCAGCGAGCGCCTGCGTGACCACCTCGGTCAGCTCGGCGTCGGAGAGCTGCTTCGGCAGGTAGCGCTCCAGCACCTCACCCTCGGCGGACTCCTTGGCGGCCTGCTCGGCACGGCCCGCGTCGGCGAAGGCGGCAGCCGCCTCGCGGCGCTTCTTGGCCTCCTTGGTCAACACGGCCACCACCTCGTCGTCGCTGAGTTCCCGCTTGGCCTTGCCGGAGACCTCGGCGGTGCCCACAGCGGCCAGAGCCATCCGCAGGGTGGAGGTGGTCAGCTCGTCGCGGGCCTTCAGCGCGGCGCGCATGTCGGCGGTGAGGCGGTCCTTCAGCGTGCTCATGGACGGTCAAACTACCCTGATCGGCATGCGAAAGCGCACACTATTCCGGCTCGCGACCGCGACCGTGGCGACGGGTGCCGCCGCCCTGGCGTACGCCTCCCTCGTCGAGCGCAACATGTTCACCCTCCGCCGCTTCGACGTCCCGGTGCTGCCCACCGGCACCGAGCCGCTGCGCGTGCTGCACCTGTCAGACCTGCACATGACCCCCAACCAGGTACGCAAGCAGCATTGGGTCGCCTCGCTGGCCGCGCTCGACCCCGATCTGGTGGTGGTGACCGGAGACAACATGGCGCACCCGGACGCGGTGCCGGGGGTGCTGCGGGCGCTGCAACCGCTGCTCGACTACCCGGGCGCGTTCGTGTTCGGCTCGAACGACTACACCGGGCCGGTCTGGAAGAACCCGTTCAGCTACTTCATGCCCGACCGGGAGTACACCGAGGGGGTCGAGCTGCCCACCGAGGACCTGCGCGAGGTGCTCACCGGGGCCGGCTGGGTCGACCTGAACAACAGGCGTACGACGGTCAAGGCCGGCGGTCGCTCGATCGAGATGGCCGGCGTGGACGATCCGCACGTCGAGCGCGACGACTACGCCTCGGTCTCCGGCCCGGTCTCCTCCGCCGCCGACCTCTCCATCGCGCTCACCCACTCCCCCGAGCCGGCACTGCTCGACGAGATGGCCGCCGACGGCTTCGATCTGCTGCTCGCCGGGCACACCCACGGCGGCCAGGTGTGCGTACCGGGAGTGGGCGCCCTGGTGACCAACTGCGGACTACCCCGGTCGATGGCGAAGGGGCTGCACCGCTGGCCCGGGTCGAACTCCTGGCTACACGTATCCGCCGGGCTCGGCACCCACCCGACCGCTCCCGTCCGATTCGCCTGCCCGCCGGAGGCCAGCGTGCTCACCCTGATCCCACGCTGACCGCCCGACCCGGGTACCGAGTTTGAGCCCCGGGACGGGTGGGCTACTATTTGTCGGCACGCCTCGGGGTGTGGCGCAGCTTGGTAGCGCGCTTCGTTCGGGACGAAGAGGTCGTCGGTTCGAATCCGGCCACCCCGACCAGTTGAGGGGCACATCCAATGGATGTGCCCCTCAGTGCGTGTGCCACCCGAGGCCGAGCGGTGCAGGTTTGGATCCTGCGCGGAGATGGCCCCCTTCCTCCCCGGCTGCGCCGACGGCCATCACCGGCCCAACCGCACGGCGGTGCCGGGCCTACCTATCCATGCGGCTCCAGGCGCACCCGTCCAGCGACTCGGGCACCGCTCGCCCGTGGCTCGGGCCCAAACGCGCGGCGTCTCGGGCCGACCGCGCGCCGGGTCGCCGGGCTAGCCGACCCGGTGGCGATGCTCCCTGCTCAGCCGGACCGCCTGGACGGCGGCGACGACGAGGAGGACCAGGAGCACCGGGCCGCCGAGGAGGACGACCAGACCGGCACCGATGTTCGCCCCGATCGCCCCGGCGGTCACGATCCGCCAGGCCAGGCCGAGCAACGCACCGGCGAGGATCACCGGCACCAGCACTGACCACCAGCGTGGATCAAGCTTGCGGGTGATGGTGGCGCGGACCAACACGGCCAGCGACACCACCATGACCACGGTGGCCACGATCACCAGTACCCGGTCGCCGACCGCGCCCAGACTGACCGGTTCCACCGCGTAGTCGAGCGGTTCTCCCTCGGCCGCGAGCCGTCGGGCGGCCTCCCCGGTCAGGTCACCGAGGAGCCAGCCGGTCACCACCGGCGTACTCACCAACAGAGCCACCGCGAGCACCGCAAGACCACGCCTCAACACGACATCCCTCTGTTCCGCTGGGTTGTCGAGTCGGACGGCCCGGGACGACCTACCAGCACGTTCAGCGAACCACGATAGTGATCTACGTCGCTAGACGTCGTCCCGGGCCACATCCGTCGGTCAGCAGTTCGTGTAGCCCTTGCCCTTCTTCTTCCAGGAGCACTTGTCGATCTGCTTGCCGCTGGCGTTACGCAGGTACGCGGTGTCGCCGGTGTTGTTCCAGATGTAGTTGCCCGAGCCCCAGTAGCGGGTACTGGCGGTGTTCTTGCCCGAGCCGGTACGGATGACGATGCTCTTGCCCTTGGCGAGCTTGACGTTGCCGCTGAACTTGTAGACGTGGTTGGCCTTGTCGCGCAGCGTCCAGTTCTTGAGGTTGATGGTGCGGGCCCGCCGGTTGGTCAGCTTCACGTACTCGGCGTTGAGGCTGGCGTTGGTACGCCGGTCGACACCCGGCGAGTCGTAGTAGACCTTGGTGATCTCGATGGCCGGGGTGGCGGCCTGCGCCGGGGCGGCGACGGTGAACGATCCACCCACCACCACGGCGAACGCGGCCACGAACCCGATGAGCCTTCTCGTCATGCGCGTGTTACCCCCACGGACGGCGCCGGAAGTCGGCGCGGAAGTGTCACGCCGACGCGTGACGGAGCGAGGCTAACGACGCGTCACGGCACGGCGAACACCCAAACACGCCCCGCCACCGATTAGGGCCGACCGGCGACTCAGGGCGACCCGGCCAGCGTTTCCGGCGCACCTGGCCGGCGTCGGTTGGGCGTACGACCGGTGTCGCTGCGGCATCCGGTACGACCGGTCGGACCCGACGCACGACGACGATCAGCCGCCCGAACGGCGTTCCCGGACCGCGCGTTAGCTGTCCACTTCGGACCATCTGCCGGGTGGCGCGCCTCGGTCTCCCGTCGGGCGTCCGCCGCTACGGGTTCGGCGCCGCTCAGAAGCCGCAGGTCATCCCGGCGGTGTGGCTCACCTGCACGGTGTGCGTGACGCAGCCCGCGCTGGACACCACGTGCAGCAGCAGTGCGGTCGGCTCGTCCACCCAGCCGATCCGCTCGTCGCCGCTCATGGTCAGCGTCGCCTGCCGCCAGGTGCTCGGGGCGACCGACAACATCGTGCCCGCGAAGGTCGCGCTCACCGGACGGTGCAGGTGACCCGCCGCGACGCGTACCACGTGCGGGTGTCGAAGCAGCACCTCGGCGAACTCGGCACCGTCGGCGAGCCGGATCGCGTCGGCAGCCGGGACGCCGACCTCGATCGGCGGGTGGTGCAGACAGACCACGGCCGGCACGTCGGGCCGGGCGGCCAGCACCCCGTCCAGCCAGGCGAGCTGTTCCTCGCCGAGCCGTCCGCCGTCCGCGCCGGGCACGAGGGAGTCGAGCACCACCACGGTCGCCCCGGGGTGGTCGACCTGGTAGTGCGCGGAGAAGCCACCACCCAGCCAGGGTGTGCCGCCGAAGGCGTCGAGCAGCGATTCCCGGTCGTCGTGGTTGCCGGTGGCCAGGTGCACCGGCAGCGGGTACCGCCCGAGCACCTCACGCAGCACGGCGTACTCGTCGGGACGGCCGTGGTCGGCCAGGTCGCCGGTGATTACCACACAGTCGGGCCTGGGGTTCAGCGCCAGCACCCGGCCGAGCGCCCGGTGCAGCCCGGCGGCCGGCTCGGCACCGAGGACACCGGTGGTCAGGTGCGGGTCGCTGAGGTGGGCGATGAGCATCGGACCTCCACTCGACCAGATGCCACCACGCTATCGTCGCCGCGCCGCGCCGGGGCCCCACAGGCCGTGTCCACACCCTGTGGATAGCACATGTGTACGACTGAAATCGGCGCTCCGTTTCGTCTGAGTACGCTTGATCCGCGACCCGGCGCCACCGGGACCGGATCCGACCTGGAACGACGTACGAGTGGATCAGCAAGAAGTCATCCGTGACGTGACGGTCCGCCTGCCGATGGCTTCGACCGTGGCCGAGGTGTGCGACGCAGCCGTCGACGCCCTCGCCCGGTACACCCCGGCCACCATCGCCGTCCTGTTGCACGTCCAGGATCGGCTCCGCTGCGTCGCCGCCACCGGGTCCTGGCAGGTATTCGCCACCGTCGCCCCGGGCACCGGGATCGTCGGGCGGGTCCATGCCAGTGGACGGTCCGCCGTCGTCCCGGACGTGGCCGCCGACCCCGATCACATTCCGGTACGCCCCGACGTCGTCGCCGAGGTGTGCGTACCGGTCCTGAACCCGGGCGGACGGGCCATCGGCGTGCTCGACCTGCAATGGACCGCGTCGGCCGATCTCGACTGGTGGCGGCGGGTCGCCGAAGGTGTCGCCGCCCGCCTCGGCGCCCGGATCTCGGCGCTCGGCGGCCCGTCGGAGAGCCGCAGCGAGAAGCTGCTCCGGCACGCGTCGGCAATGACCGCCGCGACCACCGAGTGGGACCTGATGACCGCCGCGATCGCTGCGGCCCGGGACGTGTCGACGCTCTCCGCCGCCGTCCTGCTGCTCGGTGGCCGGGGCGGGCCACGACTCGGCGCCCCGACGGCCGCCCCGGGCGATCTGGAAGCCCGGATGCGTGCCGAGCTGGTTGGGTTGGACACCCCGGCACTCGGACGCATCATCGGCCGGGCACATCGCTACGGGGCCGGTTACACCCTCGGCGAGGCCGGCCATCCGCCTACCGAGGAGCACCAGCCGCTGGTCCGGGCCGGGGTACGCACCCTGGTGGCGGTGCCGTTCGGGCCGCCGGAACGCGGCGGGGTGCTGCTCGTCGCCGACGAGCGGCTGCTCCGGCCGGATCCGATCACGGTCAACCTGCTGGAGCTGCTGGCCGGGCAGGCGTGGAGCTGCCTGGACCGGTTGCGCACCCTGGACCGACTACGCGAGCAGGCCAGCTCCGACCCGCTTACCGGGCTACGGCACACCGGCCCGTTCGGGCAGCGCATCGCCACCGTGGTCCCCGGCCGCACCGCCCTGCTGGCGATCGACGTGGACGACTTCAAAAGCGTCAACGACACGTACGGGCACCAGGCGGGTGACCAGGTGCTGATCGGGCTCGCCCGGGCGCTGGAGGATGCGCTGCGCCACGGCGACGAGTTGTACCGGATCGGTGGTGACGAGTTCGTCGCGGTGATCGAGGTGAGTCGTCCCGAGGAGGCGGTACGCGTCGCCGAGCGGCTCACCGAGGCCGCCCGCCGGGTGGGCCGTACGATCAGCGTCGGCGTGGCCCTGCCCCGCCCCGGCGAGTCACCCGAGCTGGCTCTCCAACGCGCCGACCAGGCCCTCTACGCTGTCAAGCGACAAGGCCGCGACGGCGTCCACCTCTCCGCCGCCTAACCCCCCCCACCCCACCCACCCCCCACCCACCCCCACCCACCCTCGTCCGGTGATCAAGAAGTTTTGGTCTTGGAGAGCGCTCTCGTTAGACCAAAACTTCTTGATCACCGAGCAGGGCGGGGTCCCGGGGGGGTGGGGTGGGGGGGGTTAGGGGTGGGCTAGGAGTTCGGCGATTTGGGCGGTGTTGAGGGCGGCGCCCTTGCGGAGGTTGTCGCCGGTGACGAAGAAGTCCAGGGCCCGAGGGTCGTCCACGGCACGGCGGATCCGGCCGACCCAGGAGGGGTCGGTGCCCACCGCGTCGATCGGCATCGGGAACTCACCGGCCGCCGGATCGTCGACCACGATCACGCCGGGCGCGTTTCGCAGCACACCACGTGCGCCCTCGGCGTCGATCTCGGTGGCGAAGACGGCGTGCACCGCGACCGAGTGACCGGTCACCACGGGTACCCGTACACAGGTGGCCGAGACCTTGAGGTCACGCAGCCCGAGGATCTTGCGCGACTCGTTGCGCATCTTCATCTCCTCGGACGACCAGCCGTCGTCGGCCAGCGAGCCGGCCCACGGGACGACGTTGAGCGCCAGCGGGGCGGGAAACGGGCCGAGGTCGTCGCCGACCGCCTGCCGCACGTCGCCGGTACGCGAGCCGAGTTGCCGGTCACCGGCCACCTTGGTCAGTTGGTCGTGCAGCGTGTCCGCGCCGGCCTGCCCGACCCCGGAGACCGACTGGTACGACGCGAGCACCAGTTCCCGCAGGCCGTACTCGCGGTGCAGCGGCGCGACCGCGACGATCATCGCGAGAGTGGTGCAGTTGGCGTTGGCGATGATGCCCTTGGGCCGGTTACCCACCTGCTCCGGATTGATCTCGGGCACCACCAGCGGTACCTCGGGATCCATCCGGAAGGCGCCGGAGTTGTCCACCACGATGGCGCCGCGAGAGACCGCGATGGGCGCCCAGTGGGCGGAGACCTCGTCCGGCACGTCGAACATGGCCACGTCGACGCCGTCGAGCGCCTCCTCGGTGAGCACCTGGACGGTCAGTTCCTCGCCCCGGCAGCGGACCTTGCGTCCGGCGGATCGTTCGCTGGCCAGCAGCCGGATCTCGCCCCAGACGTTGCGTCGCCCGGTGAGCAGCTCACACATCACCGTGCCGACGGCTCCCGTTGCCCCGACCACGGCCAGGGTGGGCAGCCCGGTCACGCCCGCTACCGCCCCGTCCCCGCGTACACCACGGCCTCGGTGTCGCCGCCGAGGTCGAACGCCTCGTGGATGGCACGGACCGCCGCGTCGAGGTCGGTGTCCCGGCAGACCACCGAGACACGGATCTCCGAGGTGGAGATCATCTCGATGTTCACCCCGGCCTGGCCCAGCGCGGCGAAGAAGCCGGCGGCCACCCCGGGGTGCGACCGCATCCCCGCGCCGATCAGGGAGACCTTGCCGACGTGGTCGTCGTAGAGCAGGCCCTTGAAGTTGACCGTCTCCTGGATCTTGCTCAACGCGGCCATCGCGGTCGGGCCGTCGGCCTTCGGCAGGGTGAAGGAGATGTCCGTACGGCCGGTGCCCTCGGTGGAGACGTTCTGCACGATCATGTCGATGTTGATCTCGGCGCCCGCGACGGTGTCGAAGATGCTCGCGGCGGCACCCGGCTCGTCGGGCACCCCGACGATGGTGATCTTGGCTTCGCTGCGGTCGTGGGCGACCCCGGTGATCAGTGCCTGCTCCACAGAGAGCTCCTCCATCGATCCGGTGACCATGGTTCCGGTGTTGGTCGAGTATGACGAACGGACATGGATCGGCAGCCCGGCCCGCCGGGCGTACTCCACGCTACGCAGGTGCAGCACCTTGGCGCCGCAGGCGGCCAGCTCAAGCATCTCCTCGTAGGTGATCTGCTTGATGTGCCGGGCGTTGGGCACGATCCGGGGATCGGCGGTGAACACCCCGTCCACGTCGGTGTAGATCTCGCAGACGTCCGCGCGCAGCGCCGCCGCCAGCGCCACCGCGGTGGTGTCGGAACCGCCCCGGCCGAGGGTGGTGACGTCCTTGGTGTCCTGCGACACGCCCTGGAAGCCGGCGACGATGACCACCGCGCCCTCGTCCAGCGCCCCCTTGAGGCGGCCCGGCGTGACGTCGATGATCCGTGCCCGGCCGTGCACCGAGGTGGTGATCACGCCAGCCTGGGAACCGGTGAACGAACGGGCTTCGTACCCCAGGTTGTGGATCGCCATCGCGAGCAGCGCCATGGAGATCCGCTCCCCGGCGGTGAGGAGCATGTCCAGCTCCCGACCGGGCGGCAGCGGGCTCACCTGGTTGGCCAGGTCGAGCAGTTCGTCCGTGGTGTCGCCCATCGCGGACACCACCACGACCACGTCGTCACCGGCCTTGCGGGCCGCGACGATGCGCTCGGCCACGCGCTTGATCCGCTCGGCGTTGGCGACGGAGGATCCGCCGTACTTCTGCACCACGAGTGCCACGACGGCGCACTCCCTCCCGGTTGCCCTGAGCGTGCCGGCGCCGCCGGCACCGGGGCCGGCGGCGCGGGTCGGACGACCTCAGGGTATCGGTCGGCTCTGACCGCCGGGTCAGGTGATCCCACGATCCGGCCCCCGGACGCGACCGCAGTGGCCTGCGACACGCCGGAAAACGCAGCCTTTCCGGGGGTGTCCCGAACCCTGCCCAACACCCAGAATGACCGGGTGTCCGCCGCCCGTCATCCGATCCGCCGACTGGCCGTCGCGCTCGCGCTCGCCGCGCCCGCTTTCCTCACCGCCTGCTCGTCCGGCCCGCCCGCCGGTTCCTCGCCGCCCCCGACCGCACCGCGTCCGGCCGGTCCGGACGCGGCCCGGGACGAGTTGGCAGCGCTCGCGGCCGCCGCGCAGGACCGGCACCTGATCGCCAGGTACGCCTGGCGGGTAGACGGCGTCGGCGATCGCCTGCTCGCCTTCACCAGCGCGAACGACGGCAGCTGGCGGATGGACGTGCCTGGCGGGGCGCTCGGCGGCACCCGCGACATCGCCCTGGCCGCCACCGCGGACGGGTTGTTCCAGTGCGGGCTGCCATCGACCGCCCAGCCGGAGCCGGCGAGTTGCGTACGCCTCGGCGAGCGGGACGACACGCTGCCCCGGCGGCTCGACCCTCGGGTGCAGCATCCGTTCACCGACTGGTTGGACGTGCTGACCGACCGGCGTGCCCCGCTGTCGGTGTCACCCGCCATGGCACCCCCCGGGGCGAGCGGCAGCTGTTACTCGGTGGAGACCACGTCGGCGTCGATCAACCCACCACTGGACGTAGGGATCTACTGCTTCGACGCCGACGGCACGCCGACCGCTGTTCGGACGGCGTTCGGCACGCTGACGTTGGCCGCCCCGCCGGAACCGGCTCCGGGCACGGTGCAGCTGCCCGGTCCGGTGTTCGAGGGTGAGCCGCTGGGCATGGAGGCGCCACCCGTGGACCCGCCGGACCCGCCGGACGCTCCGGAGGCGGCGAGCGACGACACCGGCGAGTGACGACACCGGCGGAGCGACGAAACCGGCAAGTGACGGCAACGGTCTGACGGCCGAGGATGCAGAAACGCTCGACGGTAGATCCCGTTACGGGTGTCATTGCCCACATTCACCCAGCCCGACCGATCGGTCAAATCGCCCATAGGGGACGCTTTTGCCATGACCGACCTCACGCCGCTGCTCGCCTTCCGCTGGAGTCCCCGCTCCTTCGACCCGATCGCGGAGGTGACCCCGGCCGAGGTGGTGACGCTGCTGGAGGCGGCACGATGGGCGCCCTCGGTCGACAACCGGCAACCCTGGCGGTTCGCCGTCGGGCACCGCGAGGACGAGACCTTCAAGCGGATCCTGGTCAACCTGCCGGCCACCGACCAGCGGTGGGCCGGACGGGCGAGCGTCCTGCTGCTCGCCGCGTACCACGCCGGCACCACCCCGTTCGCCGCGTACGACCTGGGGCAGGCGGTGGCCCACCTGACGGTGCAGGCCACCGCGCTGGGCCTGCACGTACGTCAGGTGACCGACCTGGACCACCCCGGGCTGGTCGCCGATCTCGACCTCCCCGCAGGCGTGCGACCGTACGTGGTGACGGCGGTCGGGCAACTCGGCGATCCGTTCAGCCTGCCGGCCGACCTACTGGCCCGCGAGACCTCGCTACGCAGTCGCCGACCATTGCCCGAACTGCTCCTGAGCTGCTCAGACAGCTCGGTTTGAGGGGTTGCGGTGCGACTCTCGTCCCAGATTGCGGACGCACCTTCCCGGGGTTGAGCCCCATCACGTACTGTCACTCTGTCATGTGGCAGGCGCACCTCCTCCTTGGTCGCCGCGACGGGGCCTGACGGCCGGCACCTCGTCGCGGAGTCGAACCGCGCCGCCAGCATTTCCCGGACCGTTCCTCGGCCTGAGTGCCGACCTCCAACGCTGACGTCACATGACCAGGGAGAACTCCGCCATGGCCCACCCAGCCGGCACCACCGACATCGACTCTGATCCGATCGCCCGGCAGCGCCCCAGCCGGATGCCGTACACCCGCTACCAGCCCTATCGGCAGCAGTTCCGGATCGACCTGCCGGACCGCGTCTGGCCGACCCGGCACGTCGAGGCCGCCCCGCGCTGGTGCGCGGTCGACCTGCGGGACGGCAACCAGGCACTGATCGACCCGATGTCACCGGAACGCAAGCGCCGCATGTTCCAGCTCCTGGTGCAGATGGGCTACAAGGAGATCGAGGTCGGCTTTCCCTCGGCCAGCCAGACCGACTACGACTTCGTCCGGCAGCTGATCGAGCAGGATCTGATCCCCGAGGACGTCACCATCCAGGTGCTGACCCAGTGCCGGGAGCACCTGATCGACCGCACCTTCGAGTCGCTGCGCGGGGCCCGCCGGGCGATCGTGCACTTCTACAACTCGACGTCGACGCTGCAACGGCGGGTGGTGTTCGGGCTGGACCGCGACGGCATCACCGACATCGCCACCACCGGGGCCCGGCTCTGCCAGAAGTACGCCGAGATCCACACCCCGGACACCGACATCTTCTACGAGTACTCGCCGGAGTCGTACACCGGCACCGAGCTGGAGTACGCGCTGGAGGTGTGCGCGAAGGTCATCGAGGTGGTCGACCCCACCCCGGACCGCAAGCTGATCGTCAACCTACCGGCGACCGTCGAGATGGCCATGCCGAACGTGTACGCCGACTCGATCGAGTGGATGCACCGGCACCTGCCCCGCCGCGACAGCCTGGTACTCAGCCTGCACCCGCACAACGACCGGGGCACCGGAGTGGCCGCCGCCGAGCTGGGCCTGCTGGCCGGTGCCGACCGGATCGAGGGCTGCCTGTTCGGCAACGGCGAGCGCACCGGCAACGTCGACCTGGTGACGCTGGGGCTGAACCTCTTCTCCCAGGGCATCGACCCGATGATCGACTTCTCCGACATCGACGAGATCAAGCGGGCCGTCGAGTACTGCAACCAGCTGCCCGTGCACGAACGCCACCCGTACGCCGGTGACCTGGTGTACACCGCCTTCTCCGGCTCCCACCAGGACGCCATCAACAAGGGGTTCACCGCGCTGGCGGCCGACGCGGCAGCGGCCGGAGTGCCGGTCGACGAGTTCACCTGGGCGGTGCCGTACCTGCCGATCGACCCGAAGGACCTGGGCCGCAGCTACGAAGCGGTGATCCGGGTCAACTCGCAGTCCGGCAAGGGCGGCGTCGCCTACATCATGAAGACCGAGCACCAGCTCGACCTGCCGCGCCGGCTCCAGATCGAGTTCTCCGGCGTGGTGCAGCAGGTGACCGACCACGACGGCGGTGAGGTCGACCCGGCCACCATGTGGCGGATCTTCGCCGAGCAGTACCTGATCGACCACCAGCGCGACCCGGCGGTGGCGCTGTCCGACTACGCCATCGGCACCGCCGAGGGCAAGGTCGAGATCACCGCCCGGGTCGAAACCGACGGGCAGTCCCGGTCGCTCACCGCGATCGGCAACGGCCCGATCGACGCGTACGTCAACGCGTTGGGCTCGGCCGGCGTGCGCGTACGGGTGCTCGACTACCACGAGCACGCGCTCTCCTCCGGCGGCGACGCGCAGGCCGCCGCGTACGTGGAGTGCGAGGTGCAGGGGCGCACCGTGTGGGGTGTCGGGATGGACGCCAACATCGTCACCGCCTCGATCAAGGCGGTCACCAGCGCCGTCAACCGCGCCCCAGCCTGAGACGCAAGGAAGGGCCCCTTGTTAACGGATTCTGTATAGGAAGGGGCCCGGGTTAACAAGGTCGGTGTTAACCCGGGCCCCTTCCTAACGCCGGTTGACCTGGCAGTGGATACCGGCATCGGGGCGCAGAGCTAAGCCGGCAGCGGCCGGCGGGTCGGGCGGTGCACCAGCACGGCGGCGATGAAGGCACCGGCCAGCAGCAGACCGGCGCACCAGAGCAACGCGCCACGGTAGGCGTTGGTGAGTTCGGCGGGTTGCTCGTACCCGGTGCCGGAGAGCCCGACCAGCAACGGCAGGGCCGCCACCGCGAGCAGTCCGCCGACCCGCGAGGCGGCGTTGTTGAAGCCGCTGGCCACACCGGCGAAGCGGTCCTCGACGGCAGCCAGCACCGAGGCGGTCAGCGGTGCCACGACCAGGGTCAGCCCGGCCCCGAAGAGCGCGACTCCGGGCAGCACCTGCCGCCAGTACGACGCCCCCGGTTCTATCTCGCGCAGCATCAGCAGCCCGACGGCGGCCAGCACCGGCCCGACGGTCAGCGGCAGCCGGGGGCCGATCCGCGTCGACAGCGCGCCGGTGACCGGTGAGCCGACCAGCAGCAGGAAGGTCATCGGCAGCAGGGCGAGGCCGGTGAGCAGGGCCGACCAGCCGAGCACGTTCTGTAGGTACACGGCGATGAAGAAGGTGAATCCGCCCAGCGCGGCGTAGACCAGCACGGTGAACAGGTTCAGCACCGAGAACAGCCGACTGTGGAACAGGCCGACGGGCAGCATCGCGGTGTCGCCACGACGCCGTTCCAGGAACACGAACGCCACGGCGGCGGCCACCCCGGCCAGCGCCGCCGCCACCACCGCCGGTGAGTGCAGACCTCGACCGGGCGCGTCGACCAGGGCGTACGTGACCCCGGCCAGGGCCAGTGCACCGAGCAGGGCACCGGCCACATCGAACTGGCGGGTGCCCTGTTTGCGGGAGGCGTTCTCGTCCCGGCTCTCCGGAACCCAGCGGAGCGTCGCCACCGCGACGAGCACCGCCATCGGCACGTTCAGGAAGAAGATCCACCGCCAGGAGAGCGCGTCGATCAGCCAGCCGCCGATGAACGGCCCGAGCGCGGTGGAGACGCCGGACAGCCCCGACCACGCTCCGATCGTCTTCGCCCGATCGTCGGGATGGAAACTGGCCTGGAGCAACGCCAGGGATCCCGGGGTCAGCAGCGCGCCACCGGCCCCCTGGAGGAACCGCGCGGCCACCAGCCAGTCGATGCGCAGCGCCAGCCCGCAGAGTACGGACGCGGCGGTGAACGACACGACGCCGAGCAGGAACACCCGCCGCCGCCCGAACCTGTCGCCCAACGCCCCACCGAGCAGGACGAACGCGGCGAGCGTCAACAGGTAGCCGTTGACAGTCCACTGAAGACCGGCCACCGACGCGTCGAGGTCCCCACCGAGGTGGGGCAGCGCCACGTTGACCACGGTGCTGTCCAGGAAGACCATGCCGGAGGCCAGCACGGCGGCGGCCAGCGTGCCCCGCCCCGCAGTGCTGCGCAGACGGAGGTTGGACGTGGGTTCGGGCATGGTTACCAATCTGCCGTGCGCCATCTGTCAGACACCACGAAACGCCGAAACCCTCGCCGGGTACTGTGCGGGATCGCCGGAAGCCCGCAAGCTGGAGAGGTGTCGTCTGTGCGTACCAGATCAAGATCTCGTGCCTTGGGAGCGCTCGCGCTCGCTGCGGCGCTGACCTTCGGCGTGGCCGGCTGCGTCCCGCTTGAGGAGGAGCCCGTCACCGAGCCGAGCGGGGGCAACAGCAACATCACCCAGATGCTCTCGGAGCTGACCGTCGCCGAGGCGGGCTCGATGCGCGGCTACAGCCGCAACCGTTTCCCGCACTGGCGCAAGACCGGGAAGAACTGCGACGTCCGCGACACCGTGCTGGAGCGCGACGGCAAGGACATCGAACACTCCGGCTGCAACGTGGTCGGCGGCCGGTGGGAGAGCGTCTACGACGGGCGCACCTTCACCGATCCGTCCAGTGTGGACATCGACCACATGGTCCCGCTGGCCAACGCCTGGCGCTCCGGTGCCGACGAATGGGACGACTCCAAGCGGGGCGACTTCGCCAACGACCTCGACCGACCGCAGTTGTTCGCGGTTTCCGCCTCCTCCAACCGGGCAAAGGGTGACCAGGACCCGTCCCAGTGGAAGCCACCAAACCGGTCATACTGGTGCCAGTACGCCGGGGACTGGGTGGCGGTGAAGCACCACTGGAAGCTGACGGTCACCAGTGCCGAGCGGGCCGAACTGGCCGACATGTTGGAGGGCTGCACATGGGAGAGCAAGCCGTAACCGGTGCCGACGGCGCACCGGCACCGGAGGGCGTACCGGATCCCGGCGGTGAGGACGCGGCGGCGGCCACCGGCAGCCCTGCGCCAGGTCCGGCCACGGCCGGCATGACCGCCGACGGTGCCGCCGCGGGCGAGGTGGAGGTGCCGGGTGCCGGGATGACCGCCGACGCGGGCGGTGCCACCGGCCCCCGCAGCCGCAGCGCCGACATCGTGCCCGGACCGGGTGGGGTGATGACCGACGAGGTCGGGGTGGTGACCGGTGAGCTGACCCTGCGCACCGACTTCGCCGACGGGCTGGTCAGCCTGCACGTGCAGTACAAGGACGCCGACGAGTGGTACGCCGTCACCGGCGGTAGCGCGCCGCTGGCCGACGCCGCCGGGCTGGACGCGGTGCACACCATCGCCGTCGGCCTGCTGCACCGCCCCGAAGGCTGACCGCCGCGCGGCACGCCAGCCCCAGATGTAAGGAAGGGCCCCTTCCTATACACCAGGCGTTAGGAAGGGGCCCTTCCTTACAACTAGACGAAGGAGCCGGGCTCGGTGGGCGCGGAGACGACGGCGGGTTCCTCCCCCTCGTCCACCGGCCGGACGACCTCCACGCTGACCTTGTGCGGACGCAGCTCCCCGCTGGCGATCTGCTCCGCCCAGTGGCAGGCGACCCGGCTTCCGCCGATCTCCCGCAGCTCCGGCCGCTCGTCGGCGCACCGGGTCGGCTGGGCCCACGGGCACCGGGTGTGGAAGCGACACCCCGACGGCGGGTTGGCCGGTGAGGGCAGGTCCCCGGCGAGCAGGATCCGCTCCCGGCGGTCCTCCACGTCGGGGTCCGGCACCGGCACCGCCGACATCAACGCCCGGGTGTACGGGTGCAGCGGCTCGGTGTAGAGCCGGTCGCTCGGCGCCTCCTCGACCAGTGCCCCCAGGTACATCACGCCGACGGTGTCGGAGATGTGCCGGACCACCGCCAGGTCGTGCGCGATCACCAGATAGGTCAGGCCGAGGTTGTCCTGGAGTTCGTCGAGCAGGTTGACCACCTGGGCCTGGATCGACACGTCGAGCGCGGAGACCGGCTCGTCCGCCACGATCAGTTCCGGCCCCAGCACCAGCGCACGGGCGATACCGATGCGCTGCCGCTGCCCGCCGGAGAACTCGTGCGGATAGCGGGAGAGCGCCCAGCGGGGCAGTCCGACCTGGTCCAGCGTCTCCGCGATGATCTTGCGGCGCGCGTTCCGGTCACCGCCGATCCCGTGCGTCTGGAGCCCTTCGGTGAGGATCGACTCGACGTTCTGCCGTGGGTCGAGGCTGGACATCGGATCCTGGAAGATCATTTGCATCCGCCGACGCATCGTGCGCAGCTTGTTCGGCGCCAGCGTGGTCAGCTCGACCCCGTCGAAGTTGACCTCGCCCGAGGTCGGCGGGGTGAGCTGGAGCAGCGCCCGCCCGAGCGTCGACTTGCCACACCCCGACTCACCGACCAGGCCGTACGTCTCGCCGCGCACGATCCGCAGGTCGACGCCGTCGACCGCCTTGACGTGGCCGACCGTACGGTCGAACAGCACCCCCCGCTTGATCGGGAAGTGCACCTTCAGATCCCGTACGTCGACGAGCACGTCGTCCCTGGGCTCGGTGGTCCGCTCGCTGCCCGTACTCATGCCACGTCCTCCTCGCTCGGGGTGGCGGCCAGACCCGGCACGGCCGGCGGGTCGTCCGGTACCGCCTGCGCGGGCACCGAACCCGGCGTGGCCGAGCCCGGTACCACCTCCCGAACCTCCTCACCGGGCGCCCCCGGCAGCGGGGCCGGGTTGACGCATCGGTAACCGCGACTGTCGTGGGTCACCACCAGCGCGGGCGGTTCGCCGACGCAGGAGTCGATTCGCCGGGTGCAGCGCGGGGCGAAGGCGCAGCCGTCCGGCCAGGGCAGCAGGTCACGAACCGATCCGGGGATGGGGTTCAGCCGCTCCCCACGCCCCGCGTCGAGACGAGGCACCGAGCCGAGCAACCCCACGGTGTACGGGTGCCGAGGCTGACGGAACAGCGGACGTCGCCGGGCGGTCTCCACCACCCGGCCGCCGTAGAGCACGTTGATGGTGTCGCACATGCCGGCCACCACGCCCAGGTCGTGCGTGATCATCACCAGTGCGGTGCCGGAGTCCCGGACCAGGTCCTTGAGCAGCTCCAGGATCTGCGCCTGGATGGTGACGTCCAGCGCGGTGGTCGGCTCGTCGGCGATGAGCAGCCGGGGCTGACAGGCCACCGCCATGGCGATCAGGGCACGCTGGCGCATCCCACCGGAGAGCTGGTGCGGGTACTCCTTCAGCCGCCGCTTCGGGTCGGGGATACCGACCCGGTCCAGCAGCTGCGCGGCCTCCTTCGCCGCCGCCTCGCCCTTCATCCCCCGGTGCCGGGTCAGCACCTCGGTCACCTGGATGCCGATCGGCACGACCGGGTTCAACGAGGAGAGCGGATCCTGGAAGATCATCGCGATGTCGCGGCCCCGGATGTCCCGGCGCGACCGGTCGTCGATCTTGAGCAGGTCGGTACCGTCGAAGACGGCCTTACCGCCGACGGTGAGACCGGGCTGCTTGGGCAGCAGACCCATGATCGCCAGTGAGGTCACCGACTTGCCGCAGCCGGACTCGCCGACCAGACCGACCACCTCGCCCGCGTCGACGGAGAAGGAAACCCCGTCGACGGCCCGGACGGGCCGCTGATTGCGCCGGGCGAAGGTGACGGACAACTCTTCGACATCAAGCAGTGCCATGCCGCACCGCCCTTTCGTTCACAGCTGCGGAGGTCGCGTACGCACGTCTCATGCTCGCCACACCTACTTCCGCAGCTTCGGGTCGAGGGCCTCACGCATCGCCTCACCGAGCAGGGTGAACCCCAGCGCGGTGATGATGATCGCGACCGCCGGGTAGATGGCCAGCGCGGGCCGGATACCGAGCCACGGCTGCGCGTCGGCCAGCATCACGCCCCATTCGGGGGTGGCCGAGTCGGGGTTGCCGAGACCGAGGTACGACAGCGCGGCGGCCTCGATGATGGCGGTGGCCAGGGTCAGCGTGGCCTGCACGATGACCGGGGCGAGCGAGTTCGGCAGCACGTGGGCCAGCGCGATCTTCGACTTGCGTACGCCCAACGAGGTGGCCGCCAGCACGTAGTCGCTGTTGGACTGGGCGATCATCGAGCCCCGCAGCAGCCGGGCGAAGACCGGCACCGAGACCATACCGACCGCGATCATCACCGTGATCAGGCTCGGCCCGAGCAGCGCGGCGATGCTCACCGCGAGCAGCAGGCTGGGCATCGCCAGCAGCATGTCGATGAAGCGCATCAGTGTGGCGTCCACCCAGCGGCCCCACCGGCCGCCGAGCCCGGCGGCGGCACCGGCGACCCCACCGATCAACGCACCGATGGCCAGACCGATCATGGTGGCGACGACACCGACCAAGAGGGTCTGCCGCGCCCCGACGATCATCCGGCTGAAGACGTCCCGGCCCTGGTGGTCGTAGCCGAGCCAGTGCTCGGCCGAGTGGCCCGGGATCAGGCCCTGGCCCACCTTGACGACGCCCTCGCGGATACCCATCGTGTCGGTCGGCCCGTACGGCACGAAGAACGGGCCGACGATCGCGACCAGGAGGAAGACGGTGAGGATCACCGCTCCGACGACGGCCGCCGGGTTACGCCGCAGCCGACGGAAGGCGTCCTGCCAGAGGCTGACGCCCCGCTCCTCGTCACGGGCGGCGAGTTCGGCGAGGCGGTCGATCTTCTCGCGCTTCTTCCCGCTGATGATCGTCATCGGACCCTCACCCTCGGGTCGATCAAGCTGTATGAGAGGTCCACGATCAGGTTCACCAGCACGTAGACCACCGCGATGATCATGATGAAGCCCATCAGGACCGGATAGTCGCGTTGGCTGATGGAGTCGGCGAGGAAGGCGCCGATCCCGCTGAACGCGAAGACGGTCTCGGTGAGCACCGCGCCGGAGAGCAGACCGCCGGTGAGCAGACCGATCGAGGTCGCCACCGGGAGCATCGCGTTGCGCAGCACGTGCCGGCGGCGGACCACGTTCTCGGTCAGGCCCTTGGCCTCGGCGGTGCGGACGAAGTCCTCGTTGAGCACCTCAAGCACGCTGGCCCGGGTGATCCGGACGATGATCGCCAACGGGATGCTGGCCAACGCCATGCCAGGCAGTACGAGGTGCCAGATCGCGTCGGCGGCGGCGTCCCACTCCCGGGTCATCAGTCCGTCGAGCACGAAGAAGTTGGTGATCCGGGTGGCGCCGAGCGTCGGGTCCTGCCGGCCGCTGGACGGGAACCAGCCCAGGTTCTCCGAGAAGATCGCCTTCAGGATGTACGCCAGGAAGAAGACCGGGATGCAGATGCCGATCAACGAGCCGCCGACGGAGGCGTGATCGAGGAACCGGCCGCGCCGACGGGCGGCCAGGTAACCCAGCGGGATGCCGATACCGATCGCGATCACCATCGCGGTGATGGTCAGTTCGACGGTGCCGGGGAAGCGCTGGAGGAACTCGGTGGTCACCTCGCGCTTGGTCGAGATCGAGGTGCCCAGGTCGAGCCGGACCATCCGCCGGATGAACCGGCCGTACTGGATCAGGATCGGCTCGTCGAGGCCGAGGTTCTGGCGGATCGCGGCCCGCATCTCGGGCGTACCCCGCTCGCCGAGGATCGCGGTCTCGGGGCCACCCGGCAGCCTACGGAGCCAGATGAACAACAGGATGGAGAGCCCGAACAGCGTTGGTATCAGCTGGAGCAGGCGTCTGACGATGAACCGGATCACGGCGGCCTCGAAGGTGTGCAGGGGATCGCGGGCGGGCGCTGTGGGTACAGCGCCCGCCCGCGGTCAGTGCGTCAGATCAGGACTTGAACTCAGCGGAGGAGAACCGCTCGTCGGTGAGCGGGCTCGCCTTGACCCCGGTCACGTCCTTGCCGAACACGATGGCCGGCGGCGAGTGCGAGATCGGCACACCGGGCAGGAAGTTCATGATGTCGGCGTTCAGCTCCTTGTAGAGCGCCACCTTGGCCGCCTGGTCCGCGGTGGAGTCCGCCTTCTTGAACTTCTCGAACAGCTCGGGGTTGTTGAAGCCCCACTCGTCCTTCTGCCGGTCGAAGAACGTACCGATGAAGTTGTAGCCGTCGCCGTAGTCGCCGGTCCAGCCGAGGAAGTGCAGGTCGTGCTTGGTACCGGAGGTGGTGGCGTTGAGGTAGTCCGGGCTCCACTTCAGCGGAATCGGCTCGATCTTGATGCCGGCCGCCTGGAGGTCCGCCGAGACCAGCTCGAACAGGTCCTTCGGGTTCGGCATGTAGGGCCGGGTGACCTCGGTCGGGTAGTGGAACCGCAGGGTCAGGTCCGACGCGCCGGCCTCGGCCAGCAGCGACTTCGCCTTCTCGACGTCGTACTCGTACTTGGTGACGTCGCCGTTCCAGCCCTCGACCGTGTCGGGGAAGAAGTTCACCGCGACCTGGGCACCCGGGGGCAGCTTCGAGTCGACCAGCGCCTGCCGGTTGATGGCGTGGGCCAGCGCCTGCCGGACCTTCAGGTCCGCCAGCTTCGGGTTCCCCTTCTGGTTGATCGCCAGGTAGAGGATGTTGAAGGCCGGGCGGGTCAGGACGTTGAAGCCCTCGCTCTTGAGCGGCTCGACGTCGGCCGGACCAACCAGGTCGTAGCCCTGGATGCCACCGGAACGCAGCTCCTGCTTACGGGCGTTCTCGTCCGAGATGGTCTTGAAGATCAGGCTCTTCAGCTTGGCCTTCTCGCCCCAGTAGTCCTCGTTCCGCTCCAGGGTCAGCGTCTTGTTCGCGATGTCCCAGGTCTTGAACTTGAACGGGCCGGTACCGGTCGGGTGCTCGGTCGCGTACACGGGGTACTTGATGTCGTCCGCGCTACCGGTGACGTTGCTGGCGTCGTACTCCTGGAGCGCCTTGGGGCTGTGCATGGAGAACGACGGCAGCATCAGGGCGGCCGGGATCTTGCTGGAGACCCGGCTGAAGGTCAGCGCGACCGTGGTCGGGTCGGTGACCGAGCAGGACTTGAAGAGGCTCTCACCGAGGGTGTCGTCCTCGTTGGCGGCGAAGCCACCCATGACGTCCTGCCAGTAGGCGGTCACGTCCGGGCTCTGCATGAGGCCCTTGGCGTTGTACCAGCGGTCGAAGTTGACGCAGACGGCCTCGGCGTTGAAGTCGGTGCCGTCGTGGAACTTCACGCCCGAGCGCAGCTTGAACGTCCACGTGGTGCCCGCGGCGTCCGGCTCCCAGGACTCGGCGAGGCCGGGGCTGACCTTGGTGCCACCCTCCTCGGGGCGGACCAGCGTCTCGAACACCTGACGGGCCACGCGCAGCGACTCACCGTCACTGGCGAAGCTGGGGTCGAGCACCTTCGGGTCTCCGGCAACGCCGAAGACCAAGGTGTCCTTGCTACTACCGCTGGAACCTTCGCGGTCGCTCTCGGCACAGCCTGCTACCGCGAGGGCCGCGGCCGCCACGGCCGCGATAGCGACCTTCGGCCTGGATGCACGCATGGTGCTTCACCTCGTCCTTGGGGGTACGGACAACGTGGTGACAGGGTCACCGATGGCCGTGACCTTAGCTCCCGTCCGGACCGCCCGGAAACGGCTGTCGAAGCGGTTGGTACCGGATCGTGTCTTAATCGTTGGGACAGCACCCGGCGGCCAGGGTAGACGCACAGCAAAGGGCCGTTTTGCCCGGATTGGGCGATGCGGATTTGTTACATCGATTGTCGGCTAGCCAGTCCACATGTTAGACCGCCACAGTGGAGCCAAGGCCGTCCTCACACCGCCCGGCGGCCCTCGAAGGCCCGGCCCAGGGTGATCTCGTCGGCGTACTCCAGGTCGCCGCCGACCGGCAGCCCACTGGCCAGCCGGGTCACCGCGATCCCCATCGGTTTCACCATCAGCGCAAGGTAGGTCGCGGTCGCCTCGCCCTCGGTGTTCGGATCGGTGGCCAGGATCAGCTCACGGACCGCACCGCCGCCGAGGCGGGTCATCAGCTCACGGATGCGCAGGTTGTCCGGCCCGATGCCCTCCAGCGGATTGATCGCACCACCGAGCACGTGGTAGCGACCCCGGAACTCGCCGGTCCGCTCGATCGCCACGACATCCTTCGGCTCCTCGACCACGCAGACCACCTCGTCGGTGCGGCGCGGGTCGCGGCAGATCCGGCACTGGTCGGACTCGGCGACGTTGTAGCAACTCGTGCAGAACCGCACCAGATCCTTGACCTTGCGCAGCGCGCTCGCCAGGCGGTTGACGTCGGCCGGGTCGGCGGACAACACATGGAAGGCGATCCGCTGGGCGCTCTTGGGGCCAACCCCCGGCAGCCGCCCCAACTCGTCGATCAGATCCTGGATGGCGCCCTCGTACATGCGGACTCAGAACCCGGGCAGGCCGAGGCCGCCCATCCCACCCGCGACCGGGCCCATCTTCTGCTCGGTCAGCTCGCGGGCCGCCTCGGTGGCGTTGTGCAGCGCGGCGACGACCAGGTCCTCCAGGGTCTCCACGTCGTCCGGGTCGACGGCCTTCGGATCGATCTTGATGCTCTTGACGTCGCCGGAACCGGAGACGACAGCGGTGACCAACCCACCGCCAGCGGTGCCGGTCACCTCGGCCTCGGCCAACTCGGCCTGCGCCTTGGCGATCTGCTGCTGCATCTTCTGCGCCTGCTTCAGCATCTGCTGCATGTTCGGCTGTCCACCAGGCCGCACGATGACTCCCTCAACTCGCCTACGCTGCCGCCGCTCACCCTAACGTCCCCCACCGACCTACCCCGCGCGGCGCACCCCGTACTCGCGCCGGTCGGGGCGGCGGAGTCAGTCGCCGACCTTCTCGACGCTGCCGAAGGTCTCCCGAAGCAGCCGTACGGCCTGCTCCTCGCTCGACTCGCGGGCGGTCTTCTCGTCGATGATCTCGTCGAGCGGCTCGTCCCCCGGGTCGAAGCCCTCGTAGGTGGCGGTGACGGCCGGTTGGGCACCGCCGGGACGTCCCGCGCCGCCGCGCAGCGGGCCGTCGAAATCCGGGTCGTACGGTGGCTCGCCGGCGAACTCCACGTCCGCGGTCGGCCGGACACCCTTGGCGGTACGCGCACCCCGCCCGGCCGCCGCCGCCCGTGCTGCCGCGATCGCGCTGCTCACCGGAGGGCTGCCGGTTCCGTTGGGCCCGGCCGCCTGGCGTGGCGTGCCGTTCGACCCAGGGCCGCCCGAAGCGGCGCTCCCCCCACTGGCGGGCGAGCCAGCCACCCCGTTTCCGTTGGCCCGACCCGCCGCGCCGCCCGGTGAACCGTTGCCCGGAGTCACGCCACGGGCAGCCGGGTCCGCCGAAGTGTCGGACGCCGCCGCCCGGGAGGCACCCGACGGGCCCCCTGCCGCAGCGGCGGAGACGCCGCCGGGGCGGGCGGCCTCCGGCCAGTCGTCGTCGGAGCCGCCACCGCCAGCGGACGGATCACTGCCACCTGGGCGGGCCGGTTCCGGCCAGTCGTCGTCGCCCTCGGCGGCGTCACCGGGCCGACGAGCGTTGCCGGAACGACCCCGGTCGGCACGCCCCGGCGGTGTGTCCGGGCTGGCGGTCGCCGGAGCAGCGCTGGGAGCGGCGGTGCCGCGCGACGGACCGAGCGATACTCCGCCCCGCTCGCCGGCCACCTCGCACCGGATCTGCCAGCGTCCGCCCAACTCCTCGTAGAGCGCGTCGGTGAGCACCTGCGCGTGGTCGGACATCATCCGGGCCAGCACCGCCGACTTCACGGTGAGCACCAGAGTGTCCCCGTCGAGGTCCCGGACGACGGCGTCCCGCATCAGCGCGGCGATCCGCTTGTTGCTCCGGTTGACCTTGCCGACCACCTCCGGCCAGACCCGGCGCACCGCCACCGCGTCCAGCACGCCGGGGCTCACCGCTCCGGGGCGGGGCGGCTCCGGGGTCGCCGGGTCGGGCATGACCGCCGACGCCGGCACCGGTCGCCGGGGCGCGGCGACACCATCGGTCGCCCCCGGCCGACCGCCATCCGGCCCACCGGCCGGTGTGGTGCCGGTGTGGGCTCCACCCGCTGCGGTACCACCAGCCCTCGGGCCACCGTTCGAGGTCACGCCGCCACGTGAGGAGTGCGGGTGACCGTTGCCGGGATCGACAGGTGGGGCGTCGGTAGCCGGCGCGGCAGCGCCGGTCCCGGCCCGGTTCGCGGCGGCAGCCGCGGGCGCGGCGGGAGGCTGCGTGCGTACGGCCGGGGGGTTGGCGGCGGGCGCGGAGTCGGCGGCGGCCGACGGCGCGTCGGTGCCGACGACGGTGAGCCGCCGCTCCATGCGTTCGAGGCGCTGGAGCAGACCACCGGTCGAGTCGTCCACGCCCGGTAGCAGCATCCGGGCGCAGATCAACTCCAGCAGCAGCCGGGGCGCGGTGGTGCCGCGCATCTCCACCAGGCCGTCGTGCACGATGTCGGCGCAGCGGGACAGGGTGCCCGGCCCGAGCCGCTGGGCCTGGGCGGTCATCCGCTCGATCTGGTCGTCCGGCCCGTCGATCAGCCCCTTGGCCACCGCGTCGGGCACCTGCTGGAGCACGATCAGATCCCGCAGACGTTCCAGCAGGTCGGAGGCGAACCGGCGGGGGTCGTGCCCGGCCTCGGCGACCCGGTCGACGGTGGCGTACGCGGCGGCACCGTCCCCGGCGGCGAGGGCGTCGCACATCTCGTCGATCAGCGCCGCGTCGGTCACCCCGAGCAGCGCGGCGGCTCGGGCGTAGGTCACCCCGTCGGGACCGGCACCGGCGATGAGCTGGTCGAGTACGGAGAGGCTGTCCCGGGCGCTGCCGCCACCGGCCCGCACCACCAGCGGGAACACCGCCGACTCGACCTGCACCCCCTCGGCCTCGCAGAGCTGCTCAAGATAGGGCCGGAGCACCTTCGGCGGGATCAGCCGGAACGGGTAGTGGTGGGTCCGCGACTTGATCGTGCCGAGGACCTTCTCCGGCTCGGTCGTGGCGAAGATGAACTTGACGTACTCCGGCGGCTCCTCGACCAGCTTGAGCAGGGCGTTGAAGCCGGCCGACGAGACCATGTGCGCCTCGTCGATCACATAGATCTTGAAGCGGCTGTTGGCGGGCGCGAAGAACGCCTTCTCGCGCAGCTCACGGGCGTCGTCCACGCCACCGTGGCTGGCCGCGTCGATCTCGATGACGTCGATCGAGCCGGCCCCGTCACCGGCCAGCGAGCGACAGGAGTCACAGGTGCCACAGGGCTCCGGGGTGGGCCCGTGCTCACAGTTGAGCGAGCGGGCCAGGATGCGGGCGCTGGAGGTCTTGCCGCAGCCGCGCGGGCCGGAGAAGAGGTACGCGTGGTTCAGCCGCCCGCTACGCAACGCCTGCGACAACGGCTCGGTGACGTGCTCCTGCCCGATGACCTCGGCGAAGGTACGCGGCCGGTACTTGCGGTAGAGCGCCAGTGCCACGGCGTCCCGCCTCCTCTCGACCGAGCCATTCTGCGCCGACCCGCCCCGCCTGACCACCCACCCCGCTGACGGCGGTGCAAGGAAGGGCACCTTATTAACGCCTCCGGTAGAGGAAGGGGCCCCTCTTAACACCTGAGCCGGCAGCACCCGGGCACAGCGAGTGAGGTGGGAGACACCGGAGGCGGAGACAGAAAGGCCTCCCGTGCACCCGGCAGAGCTCGCTTATCCTTGCTGCCTTCCGGCCCTGGGGAGGTTCACGAGATACCGCCGCACGGGAGGTACGCCCAGCCTACCCGACCGATCGTGGATCCTCAGGGGGTGGTGGGGTGGGAAGCTCGGCGCAGACCTGTATCCTGGCTCGCGGAGGATTCGCCTAGAGGCCTAGGGCGCACGCTTGGAAAGCGTGTTGGGTTAACACCCTCACGAGTTCGAATCTCGTATCCTCCGCTCACCTGAGCAGCACAAACGCCAGGGCCGGCCCCATTGGGACCGGCCCTGAGTCGTCTCTACGGTCGCTCTCGTCTCAGTTGAAAGATCGGACCGCTCGCCAGCTCCCGGACACCGGCAACAGCACTACGGCTTCACACCCCGGTGTCGCGGGCGGTCAGGGTCAGGGCCTCAACTGCCGCCCACGCCATCGAGGCTGCCGCCTAACTAGTAGCGCGGTTAGGAAGGGGCCCTTGTACAACGCGAGGCGTTAATAAGGTGCCCTTCCTTCGCTCCGCCGCTGTTCACCGCCGTGCTGGACGAGGCGGTGTTGCGTCGGCCGGTCGGCGGCCCGGCCACCATGCGCGAGCAGTTGCTCGCGCTCGTCGAGGCGTGCGCCGAGCCGCACATCCGGATCCATGTGGTGCCGTCCACAGTGGGCGAATACGCTGGGTTGAACGGCCCGTTCATCATCGCCACCGCGCCGGATCACCGCATCGCCGGCTACCTGGACAACCAGGTGCAGGGGCAGGTGGTCAGTGAGCAGGCCGAAATCGCGGCGATACTGGCCGCCTGGGAGAACGTACGCGGCGAGACACTGTCGCACTGGCAGTCGGTCGACCTGATCAAGGAGGTGGCGCAGTCATGGCAGTGAACGACATCCCGGTGCTGTCCGGTGCCCGCTGGCGCAAGAGCAGCCGCAGCAGCGGCAACGGGGGAGCTTGCGTCGAGGTCGCCGACAACCTGCCCGGCGTGGTTGGCGTACGCGATTCGAAGGACCCGACCGGGCCGGCGCTGATCTTCACACGGGCGGCCTGGCGCGCCTTCGTCGCCACGGTCGACAAGACCTGACTCCCATCGTACACATGTTCTATCCACAGGCTGTGGACGCGGGGTGAGTTACCAGCTCAGCGCGATCGTCGCGGACGCCGAGCTGCTGCGCGAGCAGACCCGCGAGCTGGACTACGCCGTCCTCGGAAAGCTGCGACAGGACTTCGCGCTGCTGCCCGTCACGCCGCAGTTCGTCGAGGAGTTGACCGGCACACCTCCCGACTACACGACCGACGAGCCCGATCCGGAGCACCCGTTCACGCTGATCCTCTCCCCCGCGCTGACCGACGCCCTGGCCCGCTGGTCACTGCGCGGGCCGGTCGCGTACGTCGAGGCGGAGTTCGCCGGAGGGGCCGGGCACCAGGCGGCGGCGGTCTGGCTGGACGGCACCCTCTCCTGGGGTCCGCGCTTCGACGCGGCGTTCGACGGCCCGCGCCCCGGATGGCCGATCAACGCGGCCCTGGTCGAGCTGGGCGCGGAGCCGGGGCAGTGGATCGACCCCTTCGCTGAGCTGGGATTACACGTCGAGCGGAGCACCGAAGGTTGGCTCGCGCACGGCCGACGAGGGCTCAGCGTCGACTACTGGGACGAATTGGCAGACGAATGGGAGTCCCGGCAATAACCTCAGCGCCCCCGTCACGTTGGGGACTGGGGGATTCTGATGAAATTGCGACAATTCGGCTTCATCGCCGCACTACTTCTGGCTGCCTCGGCATCGGGTAGCGGAGTCATGCCACCGGACACCATCGCCGTCCGCGAGCCCGTCGCCTCGGTCAGCATCGTCGATCTCGACGGGCTGGCCGATGTGGACTTCGGCGCGTCGGAACGCGAGCTGGCCCGGCGCGGCATCCTGCGTACCGACGTCGACGCCTGCGGGCCGACGCTGGCCGGGCATGACGAGATCAGCCCGATCTTCATCGATGATCGACTGGTGCTGCTCTGGGCCGGCGACCCGGTCCGCACCCCCGAGGGGATCTCCGCCGGCTCACCCATCGCCGAGGTCCGGGCCCGCTATCCGACCGTACGCGACCTTCATGCCCCACAGGGGACGTACCGTTTCGACGGTCTGCTCGCCCGCGACGGCGACCGCGCGTACCTGTTCCTGCACGACGGCCAGACCGTACGCAAGATCATCGTTGGTTACGCCACCTGGGCGCACCGCCTCTTCGTCGACGGCCACGCCCCCTGCTGACCCGGCCTCACCACCTGGCCGGTTTCACCAGGTGACCGGTAGTGCGGCAGGGCCGAGGATGGCGTGTCCCTGCTTCCATCGGACCTCGTCCGGGGCCACGGCGAGCCGCAACGTCGGCAGCTCCCGCAGCAGCAGCGCCAACGCGACCCGCACCTCCAAAGCGCCCAGGTGTGCGCCGATGCAGTAGTGCGGGCCGTACCCGAACGAGAGGTGCGGGTTCGGATCACGCCCGAAGTCCATCCGCTCCGGGTCCGGGAAAACCCGTGGATCCCGGTTCGCGGCGTCGTGCGACGGGATCACGATGTCACCCTCGGCCAGCCGCGTACCGCTGGGCAGGGTCACATCCGCCATCACCCGCCGGGGCATCTCGTCACCGTTCGAGGTCGAGTGCAGCCGTTCCAACTCGGTGACCGCCCCGTCGACCGCCTCCGGATGCGCCAGCAGGTAGTCCCACGCGTGGTCGTGCCCGGCGTACGGGCAGGTGCGCAGCAGATACAGGAAGGTCGAGATGGAACTGGAAGTGGTTTCCCACCCGCCGACGATCAGCGAGAGCGGCAGTTTGACCTGAACGTCCAGCGGCTGGTTCGCCGCCGCCGTGGCGATCCGGGTCAGCAGGTCTTCGCGGGGGCAGCCCCGCCGCCCGTCCAACTGCTGCCACAGATAGCCGCCCATCTCCTCGGCGGACCGGGCGGCGTCCGCCCGACTGAGGTCACCCGACCCCATGAACATGTCGCCCCAGCGGTGGAACTGCGCCCGATCCGGCTCCGGCAGGCCGAGCAGGTCGGAGATCACGTTCAGGGCGAACGGCACCGCGAAGTCGCTGACCAGATCGGCCTGACGATCCTTGGCGACCAACACCGCGAGCTGCGCCTCGGCAGCGGCGCGCACCGTGTCGCGCAGCTCGGACACAGCCGGTTTGGTGAAACTGTCCTTCACGGTGCCCCGGACCGCGGCGTGTTCCGCCCCGTCCATGCCGAGCATCGTCCCGGACACGTCGACCTGGTCGGCGTGGGCCGCAGCGGCGCGGGAGAAGAGATCCTGCCGCCGAAGCACCATCCGGACGTCGTCGTACCGGCAGACCAACAAGGCCGGGAGCCACTCCCCGCCGACCTGTCGCACCACCGGCAGCACACCGGACCCCGAGGCGGCGATCCGCGCGTAGAGGGGATGCTTGTCCGGTCCCGTTGTCCGATCGATGCCATCCGCGTCGACGTTCAACGGGTGCCGCACGGGATCAACATCGATAGACGCCATGGGGCCACCATGCACGACGAACCTCGCCACCTGCAAGATCGTTGTCGATTTGGGCGCCACGCAACCGACGACGCCGCACGACCGACCCGCAAGGCCAGACAACGCCACAAACACGACAAACGGAAACCGTCGTACGGCTGTACGAAACTTAGAGTCGAGGGTCAACCGAAGGGAGGAGCGGCAATGAGCTCCGTGTCGCTGCCGCCGGTAGATCGCACTCCTAGGATCACTGACATGCCGGAAGACCACCAGGCCCAGGTAGCAGCCCTTGTCGCGCTGCTGCGTCAGCCTGGTGTTCGCTGGACCGAGATAACCGCAGAGGTGCTTGCCGAGGGCAGCGCGCTTGCCGTCCTGCATCGCCACCTTGGCGCAGGGCAGACCCTGTTTGCTGACGACCCTGTGCGAGACGGGTTGAACGATGCGCTCGTTGAGCTGCGGACGTGGGCGGCGGACGGGATCGACGTGCACTCACTGTTCGATGACACCTATCCCGCGCGCCTGCGCGATATCCATCAGATGCCACCGATCGTGTTCACGCGCGGAACGCCTGCGGAGGATCGGCGAGCAGTGGCAGTGGTCGGGACCCGCCAGCCCAGCGACCATGGCATCGGCATCGCCGAGACCTGCGCAACCGCCTTGGCCGAGTCCGGCATCACCGTCGTTTCTGGTCTTGCTGCCGGCATCGACACAGCAGCCCACACCGCAGCCCTCCGCGCCGGGGGCCGCACCGTCGCTGTCATCGGTACAGGGGTCAACAGGTACTACCCAGCGGCCAACAGAGCTCTCCAGGATCAGATCGTCAAAGACGGATTGGTGCTCAGTCAGTTCTGGCCAGACGCGCCACCCGGCAAGCACACTTTTCCCATGCGGAATGCGGTTATGAGCGGCTATGCCGCCGCGACAGTCGTCGTTGAGGCGACATACCATAGCGGCGCGCGGATGCAGGCTCGCCTTGCGCTTCAGCACGGCCGCCCCGTAGTCCTGGCCAACTCGCTTCTTCAGCACGACTGGGCACGCGAGTACGCCACCCGACCGGGCGTCTACGTCGTGTCCACAGCTAATGAACTGGTGGCTACTACGGCAGCCGCCATTGGCGGTCTGACCTGGCAGGATGCGGTGGTGGGGCGTGCGAAGTGGACGCAGCCGCCCTGTT
>NZ_VCJO01000019.1 GCF_009712475.1 Micromonospora sp. CP22 | reverse complement strand
CGACTCGGACGGCGGTCATGTGCGGTTGGTCAGCCGGCACAGCGGCAAGGTCGTCGAGGTGCAGGGCGCGGCCACCAGTGACGGCGCGAACATCGTGCAGTACGCCGACTGGAACGGTGCCAACCAGCAGTGGCAGCTCGTCCGGGTCGACGGAGGAGGCGGCCCCACGTCGCCGCCACCGACCGGTGAGCCGGGGGCGGGGTGCGGCCGGACGCCGACGTTGGGCAACGGTTCGCACACCATCCAGAGCAGCGGTAAGAGCCGCCAGTTCATCCTGCGGTTGCCGGCCAACTACAACAACAACACCCGCTACCGGTTGATGTTCGCGTTCCACTGGTTGGGTGGCACCGCCGGTGATGTCGCCTACGGCGGCGCCGACGGAGCCGCCTGGTCCTACTACGGCCAGCAGGAGCAGTCGAACAACAGCGCCATCCTGGTCGCACCCCAGGGGATCGGCAACGGTTGGGCCAATTCCGGTGGTGAGGACGTCACCTTCGTCGACGACATGATCCGTCGGATCGAGAGCGACCTGTGCGTCAACCCGGCCCAGCGCTTCGCCCTCGGGTTCAGCTACGGCGGAGCCATGAGCTATGCGCTCGCCTGTGCCCGCGCGAACGTCTTCCGGGCTGTCGCGGTCTACGGTGCTCCCCGCGAACTCAGCGGGTGCAGTGGCGGTACCGAGCCGGTCGCCTACTTCGGCATCCATGGCATCTCCGACAACATCGCCAGCGGGCGGTCGCTGCGCGACCGGTTCGTCCGCAACAACGGCTGCACGCCGCAGAACCCACCGGAGCCGGGTGCGGGCAGCCGGACGCACATCACCACCGCCTACTCGGGGTGCCGCGCCGGCTATCCGGTGCAGTGGGGCGCGTTCGACGGTGGCCACACCCCTGGTCCGGTTGACGGCGGCGGCGACAGTGGCGCCAGGACCTGGACCAAGGGCGAGGTCTGGCGGTTCTTCGCGCAGTTCTGAGTGGACGCCTGAGTCAAGGTCGGAGTCCCCGGTCGAGGCCGGGGACTCCTCAGGCGACGCCGGCCGGGCGGAACTGGACGCTGACCCTGGGGCCGACGGCGCGGGCGGTCTTGGGTACGGCATGTTCCCAGGTGCGCTGGCAGGAGCCGCCCATCACCACCAGGTCGCCGTGGCCCAGCGGGAAACGCAGGCTGGTCCCGCCGCCGCGTGGGCGCAGCAGCAGCTGACGGGGCGAGCCGAAGGAGACGATCGCGACCATGGTGTCGGTGTGGGCGGAGCGCCCGAGGGTGTCGCCGTGCCAGGCGACGCTGTCGCGGCCGTCGCGGTAGAGGCACATGCCCGCGGTGACGAAGGGTTCGCCCAGCTCGTCGGCGTAGTGGCGGGACAGTGCCGCGCGGGCGGCGGTCAGCACCGGGTGCGGTAGCGGTCGGCCGGCGCCGTACCAGCAGAGCAGACGAGGCACGTCGACCTCGGCGTCGTACATGGTGCGGCGTTCGGCCCGCCACGGCACCTCGCGCAGCAGCACGTCGAGCACCTGGTCGGAGCCGTGCACCCAGCCGGGTAGGTGATCCACCCAGGCGCCTCGGCTCAGTGGATGCCGGCGCGGTTGCCCGGCCAACGGGCCGAGGGCGGGCGCCGCGTCGGTGACCTCCAGCATCGACGGCTGGTACGCGGTCTGCGACATGACCGCAGCCTAACAGGTCATTCGAACACCCGTGCGAGTCGGAGGCGTGGACCGCCGCCGTCGGCCGCGCGGTGCGTCGCCTGCCCGCGCGGCCACGACCACCTGAACCGGGTCAGCGGTTGAGGATGCGGCGTACCGGTGCGGGGACGGCCTTCTTGATCCGGGTGCGGAACCGGTCCGGGCGCTGCTGAAGCTGCTCGCGGAGTTCGGCCTCCCGGTCGTGGAGCCACTGGATCCGTTGCAGCAGTACCTCCGGCGAGGTGGCCAGCGCCGGGCGTACGGCCGGCGGGAACGTCGTCGCGCGGACCTGGGCGTCGAACGCCGCCGGGCTGTCCGCGTCGGCGAAGGCGTTGGGCAGATCGTGCTTGGCGAGGAAGGCGAGCATGGTCTCGAACCGCGCCTTGTGCCCGTTGATCATGCCGGAGTAGTCGGCCTCGTCGTACAACTGGGCGGCGTCGACGTCCTTCGGCACGTCCCGCATGACCCGGTGCGGGATCTCGAAGTACCGGGCCAGTTCCAGGGTGCGGGAGTCGTGGGCGAACAGGTATCCGGGCGTACCGGCCAGCAACGAGACGATGGTGCCGTGGATGCGGGTGCCGAAGTTGAAGTCGAACCCGGTCAGGTAGTCGATCCACGTCCACGGGTCGACGAACATCCGCACCTTGTCCTCGGTGAACAGCGGATGCGAGGTGTGCAGCGGGATCTGGCTGCTCTTGCCCCGGTCCTCCGGCGCGTCGCCGTAGAGCAGGGTGCCCAGGGTCTTCAGGTCCTGCGGGATGTAGCGCAGATTGGGGTAGCGCTGCTGGTGCGACTGGATGATCTTCGCCATCGACTTCACGTACGGCGAGACGGTCAACGCGATCCGGTCGTCGGTGCCGAGCGTGGTCTTGCGCTTCTCCACCGGAAGGGTGTCGCCGTGCAGGAACATCGACGGGCAGCCGATCTCGTCGACTGCGGAGATACCGAGCGTACGCAGGTAGTTCGCGGTGATCTCACCGCGTACGCCGATGCTGTGCGAACGATCGAGCACGGCCCGGCAGAAGCGGGTCACCGACTCGTCGATCGGCCGCAGGTACTCCCGGTCGGCGTCGACGTTGGTCTGCACCCCGACGCCGAGCACCACCACGGGGATCTTCAACCGCTCGATGAGGTTGGTCATCGCGTCGACCCGGTGGGCGTAGCTGCGTCGGAACGCGTTGGCCAGCGGTACGACGAAGACGTCGTACTGTTCGTTGATCCGATCCGCGGCGCGTGGGTTGACGACGAACCTGTTCGAGGTGATCTCGACGCCGGGCGCGCCCAGCAGCTTGTGCGCGGCGTGGCTGAACACGAGGTTGCCCACGTTGTCACCGATCAGGTTCCGTTCGAACGTCTCCTCCGGGGAGTTGACTTCGAAGGGCTCCTTGCGGGCTCGCATAAGGATCCGCTGGTGCATTGCTGGGTCTGCCCCTCTCATCGGTGTGTCCGCCCACGCCCGTCGACCGGGTACGGGGTGGCGTCCCCTTCGGGTCTGGGAATAGTAGGCCACTCGGCCGGCAGATGACACCTGGTGATGGTTCCGAGAGGTTCGATGCGTTTCGGGGTTTTTGTACTGTCTGGGAGGGTTGGCTGGCTGTCGACGTGGGGACGGGCCACGCGTTCCAGGTGGAAACGGGCCAATGGATAGGGTGCCCGGATGACCAGCGCTACCGCCACCGTCGAAGGGCGTACCCCGGGAATCGGACGTGGGCCGACGAACCTCCTGCCGTCGCTGACCGGTCTGCGGTGGGTCGCCGCGATGTTGGTCTTCGGGTTCCACGCCGGCACCATGCGCATCATGGCCGACCCCGGCCCGCAGGCGGTGATGGGCAAGGTCTTCACCCTGGGCCTGTCCGGGGTGCAGTTCTTCTTCATCCTCAGCGGCTTCGTGCTGGTCTGGTCCGCACGTCCCGGTGCCTCCCGGCGCCGGTTCTGGCGGCGTCGGTTCGCCAAGATCTACCCGAACCATCTGGTGCTGTGGGTGCTGGCCATGCTGGCGATGCTCTGGTTCGCCGACCCGATCAACCCGGTGGCGGCGCTGGAGAACCTCTTCCTGGTCCAGGCCTGGGATCCCCGCCCCGGCCACTTCTACAGCATCAACAACGTCAGTTGGTCACTGTCCTGCGAGATGTTCTTCTACCTGTGCCTACCCCTGGTGCTGCCGGCGGTGCGGCGAGCCCGACCGTGGATGCTGTGGGCGGTGGTGATTGCGGTACCGCTGCTGATCCTGGCGCTCTGGCCCGGGCAGGTGTTGGTGCCGGAGCCGGACCGCTGGTGGTTCACCCAGGTCTTCCCGCTGGTCCGCTCGCTGGAGTTCTGGATGGGTGTGGCCGCGGCCGAGCTGATGCTGCGGGGTCGCTGGCGGGGTCCACGGTTGCCCGTGGCCAGCCTGATCTTCGTCGTGACCTGGGTGGCGGCCGCCCAGTGGATCCGGGCCGAACTCTGGGCGGCGCTGCTGTCGGCGGCGTACGTCCTGGTCATCACCGCGGCGGCCGACGCGGACGTGCGCGGGCGGTGGTCGCCGCTGCGTTCCCGCGCGATGGTCTGGCTCGGCGAGGTCTCGTTCGCCTTCTACCTGGTCCACGTCTTCGTGATCATGACGATCCTGCGGTTGACCGGTGACTGGGGCACCGGCCTGTCCGGGTGGTGGGGGCCGCTCGCGGTGATCGGCTTCCTGTTGCTCACCCTGGGGTTGGCCGCCCTGCTGCACCGGTACGTGGAACAGCCGATGATGCGTCGCCTGGCCCCGGCCGGACCGTCGCGATCGGACCTGCCCGGCGGTGCGACGCGAGTCGCGGAGACCGGGGGACCGGCCGCCGACGGGCTGCCCCGCCAGCGGACACCAAGCGGCGGTACGGCATCCGTCCGGTCCAGTAAGGACAGTCAGCCAGAGGTACCCTGAACTGCGATTATCCGTCCGGTCGCCGACGCGCCGGGCGGCACGACACGCCCGGCGGCTGATGCGTTCCGCCGGTCGTGGCGGTAGCGTTGCGACGTGCTTCCCGTCGCCGCCTCCCGTCCTCTGTGGTGGTTGGCGCGCTGGGCAGCGCGACTGCTGGCCGGCTTCGTGGTCGCCGCCGCCTTCACCCTCGGCACCTGGGCGCTGCCCGGCGAGGTGACCCCGGTCGACCGACTCGCCGCCGCGCCCCCACCGCTGGTCCAGGCCGCCGCACCGTCGACGTGCACCTGCCCCGACCTGGCTGCCGACCTCGACCTGGTCGGTCTCGAGACGGAGGCCGTGCGCGACTCCGGTGACGTCACCGACCTGACCGGGGCATCCGCAGCCCAACCGGCGACCGCCTCCGGGCGACCCGGGCTGGCGGCGCTCGGTGGCGTCGCCGCCCCCGTCACCCCGGAGCCGATCACCCGCGCCGTTGACGTGCGGGTCGCCCGCGCTCCACCGCACGCCTGACCCGCGCGACCTACCCGTCGCGTCCGCCCGGCGCCGCACCGCGAACCCTCGCCGACAGCAGGGTGCCCGCGCCCGCGCCGAGCCCACCAGCCCGTGCCGCCCACGTCGGCGTCGAGGCTCACCATCACGATCCGCTGCCGGTACGGCCACCGGCGTCGTACCGATCTCCCCGAGGTGCTGACATGGAGAAGACCGTTCTGTACCAGTTCCTGATTGAGGTGCCACGCGCCGCCGCCATCTGGTCGGTCCTGCTGGTGATCGCACTGGGCGTACTCACCGTGCTGGTCGCGCGCCCCGAGCCGACCGGGCCGGTGGAGCAACCCGACGACCAGGACGCGACCCGCGCCGCTATCGAGGAGGCCGACCTGCGCCGGTATGCCGGGGAGGTGGCCGTGGCGGCAGCCGGCGCGGCGCAGAACGCCGACCGGCGACGTGCCGCGTGGCGGATCGCCCAGACGGAACTGGACCGGGCCTGGGCCGCGTACGACGAGGCGGAGGCCGCGGCCCGTCGACTGGCCGCTGTCACCGGACTGCCGACCCCGCGTACCCCCCGAACCCCCGCCGAGTACGCGGCCCGCGAGCGCTGGCTACGCCGTGCCGCGATGGCGGCCCACTGGCGCGGCGACCTGACCGCCCGGCAACTCAGCGACGTGCTGGCCGCCCGCGCCGGTTGGGATCCCCGACGTCACCCCGCCGAGCAGGAGGTGATCCTGGCCCGGGTGGTACGCGACAACCGCCTGGCCGCCTACCGGTCGGCCGCCCAACGGGAGCGTGACCTGTGGCGGGCGGCGGAACTGGCCACCGAGGCGGCCCGGACGTTGTCCGCCGAGGCGTACGCGGCAGCCGAGCGCCTCCGGCCGAACCGGCTGACCGTCCCCGAGCGGGTCGTCGTCCGGCGCCCCGGGCCGATGGTGCGCTGGCGGCCGGCGCGGCTGAGCTGAAATTTCGTGAGCTGACTCACAGATGCCGAAAAATCGGTCACTCTTCGTAGTCGAGTCGATTGCTGCAACAAAACCTGTCGGCATTGTTGACGACCCGTCCGGTTCCCGCCCGAAGGTACCGGAAATGCTGTCGGTCCTATTGAGCGACGCCAGTTCCCCGATACCCGGAAATTGCTCCACTGGATCATGTTTAAGCAGGTCAGGCCCGGTTGGCTGCGAGTCGTGCGACCAGTAGTGTCAGCGCGTCCGGTGCGGTAACCGATCGCAGGTGGCGACGCCGTACCGACCCGCTCAATCGTGAACTCACGAACCGGGGACCCACTGCACCACTGGGGTGAATCCGCGAGCCTCGGCCCGCGGTAGGGCGTCTTCCCGCCCGAATCCGTCAGCTAACCCGGTAGGCGGTGATGGAAGGAGTTCCAACCCTCGTGCGGTTTAATGTGATCCCCCTGTTCTCCCGCCTCCACGGCACCGCGGTGCCCGCGCTCGCCAGCCCGATCACTGCGAGCTGACCTCCGGTCGCCGCCGCCCGGTTTCCGGGCGTACCCCTGAACGGCCTGTCCCGCTCACCCCGGGCGGCCGTCGGCGTGCCCACGCCGACCCGGCCGCCAGAGCCGGTGTGCCGTTCTCCCCTCAGCCCGTGGAGGAATCCGTGAAGCACACCCTTTCCCGTCGGCTCCGCCGGCTGGTCACCGAACGTCCGTACCAGATCGTCGCCGGCTCTGCCGTCGCACTCGTCCTGGCCACCGGCACCGGCGCTGCCCTGGCCGGTACCGGGACCACCCCCGCCCCCACGCAGGCCGCGACCGCCGCCGACCCGCACGATGACGCCACGGTGGCGCCGAGCCGGGAGCAGCGGGCCGAGGCCGCGCCGTCTCCCGCCGCAGCGAGCAGCGCGGCACCCAGCAGTGCCGCACCGGCCAGCGCGGCGCCCTCCCCGTCGCCGTCGCCGAAACCCCGCTCGGCCACCCCGGATCCGGACCTGACCGTCAAGAAGACGGCGCCGAAGCCACCGGCGACCAAAATCCTCGCGTACGACCACCAGGCCCAGATCAACGGCTACTACTGCGGCCCCGCCGCCGTACGCAACGCGCTCAGCGCGGCCGGTATCGCCCGCACCCAGGACGCCCTGGCCAGCCAGCTCGGCACCACGTTCGCGGGCACCAACTCGGCCGAGGACACCACCCGCGTCCTCAACGCCATCGTCAAGGGCAAGCCGTACAAGACCACGATGATCCGTGGCGGTGCGGCCACCCCGGCCCAGATGGACCAGCTCCAGGCGGATGTCGTCGCCGCCGTCACCGACGGTCGGGGCGTCGTGGTGAACGTCGCCGGTACCGCCACCGACACCGACGGCCGCTGGCACTCCTTCCCCGGCGGCCACTACGTCGCCGTGGTCGGCTACAAGGACTCCGGTCGCCTGGTGAAGATCGCCGACTCGGCCGACGCCTCGTACCCGTCGTACTGGCTCAGCACCATCGACCTCGCCAACTGGGCCGCCACCCGTGGCTACTCGGCCTGACCGCGCCTGGCCCTAGCCCCGGAAAGCCCTCGGCCGACAGGTCGGGGGCTTCCTGGTCGGTGCGGCAGGCGCACGGCCGCCGAGTTCGCGGGGTAGCCGGGCCGCCGGGCCACCCGGAGCGCCGGGCTGCCGGGCCGCTGGTCCCGCGTCCGGTCCGCCCGCCGCGCCCGCAAGCCCCAGATCATGGACAGTTGCCGTTCGTCACGAACGGCAACTGTCCATGATCTCGTTGGGCGTGGGCGTGGGCGTGGGCGTGGGCGTTGGGTGGGACGATCACCTGTGCATCGACGGTCGGCACGCGTGCGAGGGGTGACCATAGCCCTGACCACCGCACGCTGACGGTGCGACCCGACGACCTCAGGTGGTCCGGGACAGGGGTGCCTCGGCTGCGGCGCGTGGTGTCGGCGCGTTCCAGGCCGGATCCAGTTCGCGTCGGGCGGCGGCCAGGAACACCTCGGCGTACGACTCGGCGGGGAAGTCACCCAGGTAACGGCGGCGGGTGGCCCAGCGGGCCTCGGCGAGCGGATCGGTGTCGAGCAGCCGGGTCAGCACGTCGTCCAGGTTGGTCATGTCCCGGCGTAGCACGTAGCCGGCGGCGGCCAGCGGGAAGCGTTGCTCGAACCGGTCCCCGTCGGCGTCCATGTTCGTCACCGCGTACGGCTTGCCGGAGTAGAGCCAGTCGGAGACCACCCCGGAGACGTCGGAGACCAGCGCGTCCGCGCGGTTGACCGAGTCGGTGAGGGTGAGCCGGCTCGCCGACGCGCCGTAGAGGTGCTCCCGGCCGGTGCGGGTCCGGTCGGCGGCGAGCAGGTCGTGCAGCCGGGCCAGTTGCCGGGCCGAGGCCGGGTTCTGCGCCGTGTAGGGGTGGGCGCGCAGGATGACCGTGGCTCCCCGGTCCAGCAGGCGCCGCAGCAGCGTCTCCGCCACGGGCAGCGAGCAGTAGTCGGCGTCGGCGTTGTGCCCGGTCCAGGTGGGGGTGTAGAGCACCGTCGGGTTCGCCAGCCCCGACTTCGGCCGGGTGTGCACCTCGATCGCCTCGACCTGGGGACGGCCGACCACCACGAACTTCTCGGCGGGGATGTGGATGCCGGCTCGGGCGTACCGCTCGATGGCCGCCTCACCGGCGACGAAGATCCGGTCGAAGATCGCCGAGACCGGGTTGGCGCTGGGCGCCTTGTCACTGTCGCCGTGATGCAACTGCACGTGGGTGAGCTGCGTGAACCTGATGCAGTGGCTGTTCTTCGCGCCGTGGTTGACGTAGAACGCCACCCGCAGGCTCGGCACCAGCACCTCGTCCATGCTCCGCGTGGTGGCGCAGTACACCACCGGGGCGGAGGTGGCCGCGGCGATGGGAGCCAGGAATCCCGGCTCCCGCACCATCACCACGAACGGCCGGCCGATCCGCTCCAGGTACGGCAGCCACATGGTGACCTGGTACTCGGAGCCGGGTGGGGCGGAGAAGTGCAGGACGAACTCGGGTCGGTGCCGACGCAGCGCCCGGCTCACCGCCGATCCGGTCGGGGAGGGCCGGAACCGTCGCCGGGCCAGCTCCAGCGCCGCCGCCCCGGCGGCCACGCCGACCAGCAGCGTCGCCGCCAGGGCCAGGGCCGCCGGCAGGCCCGCCAGGGCGGCCAGGGCCAGCAGGGCGAGCAGGGCGGCCACGGCGTCCCCGAGAACCGTCGTGATCTGCGGCACCCAGGCGCGTACCGGCAGGTTGGCGGTGCGGATCTCCAGGTCTCCGGCCTGGCGTAGCGGACCGGCGACCAGGACCAGGCCGAGCAGTACCGCAGCGGTCACGGTCAGGGTCGGGTTGAAGCCGGTGTCGAGCTGCCGGGCGTAGCCGACCAGTACCCCGGCCGCGATCAGCGTGGTCTCCGCGATGCTGTCGGCGCCGGGTCGCACCCGGCGCTCCCAGACGGTGGCGGCGAGGGCCGCCAAGGCCAGGCAGAGCCCCCAGGAGGTCGCGCCGGTGAGGGCGACCACCAGGAACGCCAGGACCGCACCTCCGGTGGCCAGGCCCCGTGCGATCAACTTCTGGACCAGCTCACCACGCATCTCGGTGTCGCTTTCGCGGTCGTGTGGGTTGGACAGGTCAGCCGACGGGAGCGGCGCTGGCAGACCTGTCGGTCTGGGTGGGTACGGCGACGGCGACCGGCGCCTCCCCCGGCGGCCGTCGGACGTCGATCACCTGACCGGTGAGATCCGAGATCAGGACGTCCAGCGACGACTGGGCGACGGTCTCGGCGGCGAGCAGCGTGTGCTCGGGCTCCGCGCCGAACGCCTTCGTCCGCATCGGCGTGGCGGTCCGTTCCGGGTTGATGACGTTGACGCGTACGCCGAACTCCGCCCACTCGTCCGCCAGCGCCTGGGTGAGGTTGACCAGGGCGGCCTTGGTGGCCGAGTAGAGCGCGTAGTCGGCGCGTCCGCGGGTGTACGAGCTGGAGGTGTACAGCAGCAGCTGGCCCTTGGTCTGCTGGAGGTAGGGCAGCGCCTGCCGGGCGACGGTCACCGGGCCGACGAAGTTGACCTGGAGCACTCGGTCGATGGTCTCCTGGTCCATCTCGGCCAGCGCGCCCTTCTCCAGGATCCCGGCGGTGACCACGACGTGGTCGATGCGGCCGGTGGCCTCGAAGGCGGTCCGCAACGCGGCCTCGACGTCCTCCGGACGTTCCACGTGGGTGCCGGTGGTGGAGCGGCTGAACGGGAAGACCTGGGCACCGTAGCTGCGGGCCAGTTCCGTCAGGTCGTGGCCGATGCCGTAGCTGCCGCCGAAGACGACGATCGTACGGCCGGAGACCTCCTCGCTGTAGGCGCGGTGGTCGGTCAGCCGGGGCACCTTCGCGGCGGCGAGCTGGAACAGCTTGTCGGCCAGGTGCACGTCGACCGGGTGGGTGACCTTGATGTTCTCGTCGGAACCGTCGATCACCTTGATCGGGGTCTCGGGGAGGTAGCGCAGCACCACACCGCAGTCGTCGGTGGCGGCGAAGTCGGGGTCACCCTCGGCCCGGCGGTACGCCTCGCGGATGGTGCCGGAGCGGAACGCCTGTGGGGTCTGCCCCCGGCGCAGCGTTGACCGTACGGGGATGTCGGTGATGCAGTCGTTCTCGTCGACCTTGATGATCGTGTCGGCGGACGGGATGGCCACGTCGACGGCGGAGTAGGTCCACAGGGCGTTCACGCACTCGCGGACGATGCGCCCGCTGAGCAGCGGGCGTACCGCGTCGTGGAAGAGGATGTTGCAGTCGCCCTCACCGACCGCGTCCAGGGCGATGCGGGTGGTGGCGTTGCGGGTGTCGCCGCCTTCGATCACCTTGGTGACCTTGCGGAAGCCGGCCTTGTCCACGATCTTCTGCGCCTCGGTGACATGCCCGGTCGCCATCAGCACGATGATCTCGTCGATCTCGGGCGCGGCCTCGAAGACGGCCAGCGTGTGCTCGATGATCGGCTTGCCGGCGATCTTGAGTAGCTGCTTGGGGATGCCCAGGCCCAACCGGGTGCCGGTGCCACCGGCCAGCACCACCGCCACCGTCCGTGAGGGTCGCCACGGCGCTCGCTCCTGCGGCGTGGTGCCCGGCTCGGTGGTCTGGTCCTGCGTCATTGCGGGTCCTCGCTCTCGGGGGTGCATGACTGTGCTGGATACGTGAACGGAAGGTTCCGCCGACACGGCGACGCAGTGAACCATAACGCGCGGGCCGCGCCGCCCCAACGGGACAACGCGGCCCACGACGCCGCACGTTCGCCCAACTCTACTTGCCGTTCGTAAATGCCTCGTAAGCCGCCAATACCTCGGGAGTCGGGCCGTCCATCCGGATTTCGCCGGACTCCAACCAGATGGTCCGCTCGCAGGTGTCGCGTACGGAGGAGAGCTGGTGGCTGACCAGGAACACGGTGCCCGCGCTCTCCCGCAACTCCCGTACCCGCCGTTCGCTGCGCTTGCGGAACGCCTTGTCCCCGGTGGCGAGAGCCTCGTCGATCAGCAGCACGTCGTGCTGCTTCGCCGCGGCGATGGAGAAGCGCAACCGGGCGGACATGCCGGAGGAGTAGGTACGCATCGGCAGCGACGCGAAGTCACCCCGCTGGTTGATGCCGGAGAACTCGATGATCTCCGGCAGCTTGCGCCGGACCTCGTCCGGTGACATGCCCATGGCCAGGCAGCCGAGGGTGACGTTGCGTTCCCCCGGCAGGTCGTTGAGCAGGGCGGCGTTCACCCCCAGCAGCGAGGGCTGCCCCTGGGTGTAGACCGCGCCCCGCTCCACCGGCAGCAGGCCGGCGATCGCCCGTAGCAGGGTCGACTTGCCGGAGCCGTTGGTGCCGATCAGCCCGATGGCCTCGCCCCGGTACGCGGTGAAGGTGACCCCCCGGACCGCGTGCACCACGCGTACGTTCGGCGCGGCGGTGCGGGTGACCATCCGCTTGAGGGCGGCCACCGGGCTGTTGTTGCCGGCGGCGCCCTTGTGCACCCGGTAGACGACGTGCGCGTCGTCTACCACCACGGTGGGGATCCGCTCCTGGATCCGGGGGAGGGTCACCGTCACATCATTGGACATTTCCATGTCAACCACGGCCGTACTCCTGTTCGCCGCGCCAGAAGTAGAGATAGCCGCCGAGTCCCGCGACGGCCGCCCAACCGAGCGCGACCAGCCAGGTCAGCGGCATCGAGTCGTTGAGCAGGTGGGGGTCTTCCAGCAGAGAGCTGCGGGCCAGCTCGATGTAGACCAGCATCGGGTTGTACTGCACCACGGCGGTCGCCCAGCCCGGTAGGTTCTCGGCGAACAGGTTGACGCTGTAGAGCACCCCGGAGCCGTACATCCAGGCGCGCAGCACGAACGGCATCACCTGCTTCAGGTCGGTGGCCTTCGCGCCGAGTCGGGCGACCATCATCGTCAACCCGGCGTTGAAGATCGTCTGAAGCAGTACCGCCGGCACCAGCAGCAGCCAGGTCAGGGTGATCGGCTCACCGGTGGCGACGACGATGGCCAGCAGCACCACGAGCGCGCCGAGCAGTTGCTGGAACTGGGTGGCGGTGATGGCCAGCGGCAGGCAGGCCCGGGGGAAGTGCAGCGCGCGGATCAGCCCGAGGTTGCCGCTGATCGCCTGGGTGCCCTGCTGCACGCTGACCTGTGTGAAGTTGAAGATGAACAGCCCGGTGGTCAGGTAGGCGATGAAGTTGTCCATGCCCCGGGTCTGTTCGAGCACCAGACCGAAGATCAGGTAGTAGACCGCCGCGTTGGTCAGCGGGGTGAGTACCTGCCACAGCTGCCCGAGCCGGGCGTTGCTGAACGACGCGGTCAGCTTGGCGTGGGCGTACGCGGAGATGAAGTGCCGGTAGCGCCACAGTTGGCCGCTGTAGCGGCTGATCGAGGGCCGCTCGCCGGCCACCCGCAGCCCGTGACGGGCAGCCAGCTGCGCTGGGGTGAGGCCGGAGTCGGGGTCGGCCAGCAAGTTGGCCATGGGGATGGGCGCTCCGATCTGTCGTGCCGGCGTTATGTGTCGCGACGAGAGAATCTAGCGTGGCCAGTGCGGGAGCGCCGCCCCCGGTCGCTGGCTGGACAGTAGTCCGGATTACGTCGGGACGCAACCGTATCGTCGTTGCGCTACGCTGTCCCCCGTGACAGTCGAGAAGAGTCCCAGGTGACAGCCGAGAAAAGGCGCACACCAGCCGGTGCGGCGGTGCTCCGTGGTGAGATCACCACGGCCATCCGTCGCGCGCTCACGCAGGAACTCGCCGCGGTCGGGTACGGCCGACTCTCCATCGAGGCGGTGGCCCGCCGAGCCGGGGTCAGCAAGACCGCGATCTACCGTCGGTGGAACTCGAAGCTCGACCTCGTGCTGGAGGTGGTGGCCGCCGCCGCCGGTGGTCGACTGCCCGCGCTGGACACCGGCAGCCTGCGGGGTGACCTGTCCCTGCTGTTCCAGGTGGTGACGCACGCGTTGGGACACCCGCTGGCCGCGCAGATCATTCCCGACCTGCTGGCCGAGGCGGCCCGCAACCCGAGCATCGACGAGACCCTCCAGCGGGTGCTGCGGGCCCGGCAGCAGGAGGTCGCCGGTGAGTTGATCACTCGGGCGGTACGCCGTGGTGAGCTTCCCGCCGACACCGACCCGGACGCGGCGGTCGACCTGATCGTCGGGCCGCTGTACTGGCGGATCGCCATCGCCCGGACCGCCGTCACCGACGGCTACCTGGAGCGGCTTGTCGAATCGGTGGCCCTGGGCCTCGGCGCCCAGGACGCGGTGCCCCGACAGCGGCCCGCACCCAGCCCCGGTTGAACGACAGCCACCCTGGGTAGGGCTGATCGGGACGGTCTCGGTCCGCCGCCGCCCCGCGCGTCGGCTCGACTCGGCGACCTCGGGACGACTACTACTCTCGGTGTGGATCGTGCCGCAGGGCGCCGCGCGTGAGCCCTGCGCGGGGCTCGCGGCTGCGCCGGGGCCGGTGCCGCCGTCGCGCAGTCCAGCCGCATCCGCCCGTACGACGACAAGGACGCCCGTGTCGATGACCGACCAGACCGTCGCCGTCGCCGCTGCCGAGCCGGCGACGGCCGACGAGGCCACCGCCCCCACCCCCGCCCGCCCCAGCCGGGCACGAGTGGTGGCGAATCGGTTCCGGACCGGCTTCGCCGCGATTCCCGCCGTGCTGACCGACGGCGCGGTACTCGCGTTCGCGCTCTGGACGCTGCTCTACCACGTCGCGTTGCCGTTGGACCTCGCGCCGTCGCTGACGCTGCGGGTCTGGCTGGTGTCCGGTCCGGCGCTGGCCCTGCTCGCGGTGGCCGTCCGGCTCGCCCTGTGGTGGCGTCGCCGTCGGCGTGCCGCCCGACCGGACGCCGTCAGCGCCTCCGCCCGACCGGACGCCGTCACCACCTCCGACGGCGGTCCGGCTGCCGCCGAGGCGGACCACCGAGTAGACAGCACGGCGGAGGCGGTCGCCACGACGCCGCAGGCCGTCCCGGCGGCGGGCTCCGACAACGACCGGGCGACCGATGCCGACGCGACCCCGGACACCGTGCAGCGCGACCCGGACGCACCGGAGGCGACCGCCGACACCGTCCCGAGGGCCCCCGCCGGCCGGATGCCGGTGGTCCAGCGCTGGTTGACGGCACTGGTCCTGCTGATCGGCACCGGCGCGGCGATCACCGCGGGGGTGGCGGGCACCCCGGCCGGTGCGGGTCTGTCCTGGTGGCTGCCGGCCTCCGCCGGTCTGGTGGCCGCCGTGGGCGCGGTGCTGCTCACCTGGCGGACGTGGCGGGCCACCCCGCCGAGCACCCCGGCGGCGCCGTCGCCCGGGGCGTGGCAGTCGGCGTACGCGCTGCTGATCGCCGGAGGGGCCGCGGTCGCCTCGCTCTATCTGGCCCGCAACACCCCCGATGACATCTACTACGTGGGCCGGTCGGTGTGGGTCGCGGAGCGGGACGTCGTGCCGCTGAACGACTTCCTGTTCAGCGAGAACGTGCTCCCACCGATGGCCTCGCAGCCCCCGGTCGCCAGCATCGAGGTGCTCGCCGGCGCGCTCGCCCGGTTCCTCTCCCTGCCGGCGGCCTCGGCCACCTGGTACGTGTTGCTGCCGATCATGGCGGTGCTCGCCGTGCTGGCGCTGTGGCGGTTGGTGCAGCGCTGGGCCCCCCGCCGTCCGGTGCTCGCCTTCACCGTGGCCGTGGCCTTCCTCGCCCTGGTCTGTGGGCCGGACGCCGCCCTGGGCACCTTCCACCTGCCCCGGCTCTACCAGGGCAAGGGAATGTTCGTCTCCGCGGTCGTCCCGCTGATGTGGCTGTACCTGACCCGCTGGTTCGACGACCGCTCCCGGCGCGCCCTGGTGCTGATCGTCGCGCTGTCGATCACCGCGATCGGGCTGACCACTACCGCCGCGATCATCCTGCCGATGCTCGTCGGCGGGGCGGCCCTGATGATGCTGCTGGTGGGGCGCTGGAAGGCCGCGCTGGTGGCGGGTGTCGCGGCCCTCGCGTACCCGGTCGGGGCGGTCGCCGTCGCCCAACTGTTCGTCGGGTCCGCCAGCGAGGCCGCGGCGGACGTCAACGTCTGGACCGCCCAGCAGACCTTCCGGCGTACGTTCGAGATCGGCATCGTCGGTGTGATCGGCGGCCTGGCGCTGTGGTGCGGTCCGTTGCTGGCCCGCCGCCGCACCCCGGCGCTGCTCGCGGCCGGCGGCGGCCTCACGCTCAGCGTGCTGTTGCTCCCCGGGGTCCTGGAGTGGCTCGGTGCGGTCACCGGTATCTCGGTGGTGCTGTGGCGGGTGCCGTGGCTGCTCGCGCTGCCCGCGCTGATCGGGCTGCTGTGCACCGTCTGGTTGCCGACCCGGCTGCGCTCTGTGCGGGCACTGGTCGGCGTGCTGCTGGCCGGGGCGATGGTGACCTCGTTCGCCGTGTACGCCACCCCGATGTGGTCCGAACGCAGCTGGGTGCAGGTGCACACCCAACCCGCCTGGAAGATCCCGGAGCAGCGGCTCGGCATCGCGCAGTGGATCACCACCCTGGACCGTCCGGACGGCCTGCTGCTCGCCCCGGAGACCACCATGCGCGCGATGCCGATGGTGACCACCCGGGTGCGGGTGGTCCTGCCACGCGACTTCTACCTGGTGGAGTACGACCTGGAATCGCAGTTCGCCCAGGACCGGCTGCTGCTGACCCGGTTCGCCAACAGCGGCGCGGCCGAGGGACGGCCGACCCGTGAGCAGGTGGCCGGCGCGCTGGAGCGGCTGGACGTGGGAACGATCTGTGTCTACAGCGGAAACCGCTTCGCCCGCCGGACGGCCCAGCGGTTGGGCTACACCGAGTTCGCCGAGCGCCCGCCGCCCGTACCCGATCAGCCCGGTGCCGTCACCTGCCTGCGCCGCGCCTGACGGGGGACCCGGCCGGTGGGCGGTTTCCACCCGGTCGGGCTGGTCGTCCCGTATCGGCCGCCGGTGGTTTGGGGGGAAGATGCCGGATACCCGAGCGTTGTCCCGCTGGCGATTCGCGTTAAGGTCGCAGCTACGCTGGCGGCCGTCGAGGCGTATCCAGCCGGTCATCGATCTCTTTAGGGAGCGTTCTCGTTGTTCGGCACGTTGACTGCACGCGTCGGGGTCGCCGCGCGCGGCGCCCTGCTGGTGGCGTCCTACCTCATCCTGTTGGCCGCAGCCGGGTTCGGCTGGGTCGCCCTGTTCGCAGTCGCCGGTCTGACGGCGGTCCTGGGCGAGTTCGCGGTCGAGCGGTGGTCGCCGGCCACCATGACCCTGCTCCAGAAGGTCGGCATCAACCGGGCCTACCGCCAACTGGCTCGGGACCTGTCGGTCGTGCTGCTGCTGGCCGCCGAGGTGCCGCTGGCCGGCAGCGAGCTGACGCTGCTGCTCCTGCTGCCCGCCGCCGTGTGGGTGATCGCGGTCTTCGCCGGCGCGTTCAACCGGATGATCGACCGGCGTAACCCGCTGTCGGCCCTGGTGCGCAACATCGACCTGGGGCCGATGTCCTCGGCGCCCCGTCCGCCGCAGTGGGCCAGCCGGGTCGCCGGCGACCGGTTGCCCTGGGTCAACGCCCTGCTGATCCCGGGCGCTGTCGTCGCGGCCGTGGCCGGCGAGCTGGCGCCGGTCTACCTGACCGGTGCGGTCGCCGTCGGGCTCGCCGCGCTGGTCGGCGGCGTGGTCGCGGTGACCTGGCTGCGTGGCCGGGGCATGGGGCAGAGCCCCCTGCTGCCCGCCGTGCAACGCTGGCTGGATCGCGACCGCCCGGAGGTGGCGCTGTACTTCGCCGGTCCGGCCAAGGACGTCTACCAGGCCAACATGTGGCTGGCGCCGATCGAGGCGCTCGGCCGGCCCGCGGTGGTGCTGATGCGCAGCAAGGAGGCGTTCAGCGAACTGGCCGACACCCGGCTGCCGGTGGTCTGCGTACCGGCCGCGCCGGACTTCATGAACCTCGACAAGAGCAGCATCCGGGCGACCCTGTACGCGGCGAACGTCGGTCCGAACATCCACATGCTGCGCGAGCCCGGCATGAAGCACGTCTTCGTCGGTCACGGCGACAGCGACAAGGCGGCCAGCGTCAACCCGTACAGCAAGGTCTACGACGAGGTGTGGGTCGCCGGGCTGGCCGGTCGGGAGCGGTACGCCCGAGCCGGGGTGGGGGTGCTCGACTCCGACATCGTGGAGATCGGCCGTCCGCAGCTGGCCGGCGTGCACACCTTCGGCTCGGAGTCGGTCGAGCGCCCCTTCACGGTGCTCTACGCCCCCACCTGGGAGGGCTGGCTCGACGACGACCCGTACCACACCTCGCTGGTGTTGATGGGTGAGCGGATCGTGGCCGGGGTGCTGGCGGTCCGGCCGACGGTGCGCCTGGTCTACAAGCCGCACCCGCTGACCGGCACCCGGTCCAAGCAGGCCAAGGCGGTGCACGATCGGATCGTGGCGATGATCCGTTCCGCCGGTGGCGACGTCGACGCGAGCAACCTGGACGGGCCGGCGCACCGGGTCGTCACCGGGCGGGTGCCCGCGCTGTTCGACTGCTTCAACCAGACCGACCTGCTGATCAGCGACGTGTCCAGCGTGGTGTCCGACTTCGTGCAGAGCCAGCGGCCGTACGTGGTGGCCAACCCCGCCGGGCTGCCCGAGGACGAGTTCCGGCGCTCCTACCCGACCTCGCGGGCGGCGTACCTGTTGGCCGCCGACTGCGGGGAGCTGGAGAAGATCGTGGCGCTGACCCGGGCGGGCGACGACCCGATGACCGAGGCCCGCCGGGAGTTGAAGACCTACCTGCTCGGCCCGGCCGACGCCAACCCGATGGACCGGTTCGCCGAGGAGGTCGGCCGGCTCTGCCGCTGACGCCGCCGTGACGCGCGCCCGGGACGACCTGTCGTCCCGGGCGCGTGCCGTCGCACCGGTTTTGCCCCGTACCGGCCCGGTCCGCCGCCCGGGCGGGCATGCTCGGAAATGCAGGCCGCCGGCGAGGGGATGGGCATGGAGAGCTATCACGAGGACTGGACCGACAGCCAGCGCGCGCTCTACGACGAGTGCTATCGCGCCGGTGCCGAATGGGCCGCCGACCCTGACACACCGTCCGAGGACGTGCAGCACGTGATCAACCTGGCGGAGGCCGACGACGACACCCTCGCCGACGCCGAGATCGACTTCGAGCCGTTGATCGACGCGGTCACCGAGGCCACCGGCGAAGTCGTCGCCACCGTGCCGGCCAGCCACGACGACCCTGGATTCAAGGGATTCGTCGACGGGGTACGCGACGGCACCTCGGAGGAGACCTTCGGGCTCTGAGAACCCGAGTCGACCCGGGGCCCCCGGGCCTGTCCACCCGGCCGCTCGTCTGCCACCATCGGGGCAACGCACTGGTGCGGGTTTGCAGACCGAACGGGGGAGGCCGGGTTGCGCATCCTGCTGGTCGAGGACGACCGACGGGTGGCTGCCGCCCTGTCGTCGGCTCTGACCCGACGCGGTTACCAGGTGGAACACGCGGCCACCGTCGCCGCCGCGCTCTCCGCCGCCCCCTGTGACCTGGTGCTGCTCGACCTCACCCTGCCCGACGGGGACGGCACCGACCTGTGCCGACAGCTGCGGCGGCGCAGCAGCCAACTCGGCATCATCGCGGTGACCGCCCGTGGCGAGGAACGTGACCGGGTGCTCGGCCTGCGACTCGGCGCGGACGACTACGTGGTCAAGCCCTTCTCGATGGTGGAACTCCAGGCCCGCATCGAGGCGGTGCTGCGCCGAGCCTCGCAGGCCGCGCCGGAGCGCAACCTGATCGAAGTCGGCCCGGTGTACATCGACGTGGCGGCCCGTACCGTCACCGTGGCCGGTCGGTCCGTGTCGCTGACCCGCAAGGAGTTCGACGTCCTGCTCTCCCTGGCCCGGCAACCCGGCGTCGCGGTGCCCCGCGACCGGATCCTGCTCGACGCCTGGGGCACCACCTTCACCGATCGCCACACCGTCGAGGTGCACGTCGGTTCGCTGCGCGGCAAGCTCGGTGACCCGCGCCTGGTGGAGACCGTCCGAGGCGTCGGCTACCGGCTCCGGGGCGAGTGAGGAGCCCGGGGTGCGACGGCGGCTGGTGATCAGCTATCTGCTGCTGATGGTGCTGGTGGTGGTGGCGCTGGGTACGCCGCTGGCGGTCACCCTGACCACCCGGGAGACCGACCGGGTACGCGCCGACCGGCTCGCCGACGCCACCCGCTTCGCCTCCCTGGCCGGGCCGGCGTTGCGTGACGGCACGCCCGGCCCACTCGACCACGAGCTGGGCAGTTACGACGAGTTGTACGGCATCGGCGCGGCGGTGGTGGACCGGGACCGGCGGGAGGTGGTGGTCTCGGCGAGCTGGCGGGCGGCACCGGGCACCCGGGAGGCGTTGGACGTGGCGCTCTCCGGCCAGCAGACCAGCGGACCCGAGTCGGTCTGGCCGTGGGTGAACCGGCCGATCGTGGTGGCCGTGCCGATCAACGACGGCGGCGAGGTCCTCGGCGCGGTGGTCACCGCCACCCCGACCGACGCGGTCCGGCGTACCGTCGCCACCTGGTGGACCCTGGTCGCCGCGCTCGGCCTGCTCGCCGTGGTGGCCTGCGTGCTCACCGCGTTCGGGCTGGCCGGCTGGGTGCTGCGGCCGGTCACCGAGCTGGACGCGGTGACCCACGAGATCGCCGAGGGTGATCGCGGTGCCCGCGTGCAGCACCGGCAGGGGCCGCCGGAACTGCGTCGGCTGGCGACGAGCTTCAACCACATGGCGGACGTCGTCTCCGACGTGATGGACCGGCAACGTGCGTTCGTCGCCCATGCCAGCCACCAGCTGCGCAATCCGTTGACCGCGCTGCGGCTACGGGTGGAGGAGCTGGGGCCGAGCGTCGTCGACGAGCAGGGCCGCATCGAGCACCGGCTGGCGTTGGAGGAGACCGACCGGCTGGCACTGCTCCTCGACGCCCTGCTCACCCTGGCCCGCGCGGAACGCCAGGAGAACCAGCGGGTCACCGTCGACGCGACGGCGACGGCGGTCTCCCGGGTGGCGGCCTGGGAGCCGCTGGCCCGCCACCGGTCGGTCACGCTGCGGCTGGCGGCCGACCCCGGGCCGGTGTACGCCCGTACCGTGCCGACCGCCATCGACCAGGCGCTGGATGCCCTGATCGACAACGCGGTGAAGTTCAGCGGCGAGGGCGGCGAGGTGACGGTGACCGTCGCGGCCCGCGACGGCGGCACCACCCTGGAGGTACGCGACACCGGCCCGGGGATGACCCGCAGTCAGCTCGGCCGCGCCACCGAACGGTTCTGGCGGGCACCGGAGGTGCAGAACGTCGACGGCGCCGGGCTGGGCCTGACCATCGCCGCAGTGCTGGTCGACGCCTCCGACGGCCGGCTGGCCATGCACCCGAACTCGCCGCGCGGCCTGGTCGCCACGCTGTGGTTCCCGCGACCGGCCGAGCCCGCCGCCCCGGAGCCGACGACCGAACCGGCGACGTCCATCGAGGCGGAACCGCCAACGCCCACCGGCTCGACCGCGTCGGCGACCGGCTGACCGGCGGTTCGTCGTGGCGGCACGCGAGTGGCCGGGCCGTGGGCGGGGTCAGGGCTTGCTGGCGCGGTAGTAGTCGACGGCGCCGGGGTGCAGCGGCAACGGTGAGGTGGCGATGGCCGAGCGGGGACTCATCCGACCGGCCGCCGGGTGCGCGGCGGCCAGTTCGGAGCGGCGTTCCATCAGCAGCCGGGTCACCTCGCGTACCAGCGACTCCGGCAGGTCGGCCCGCACCACCAGGTAGTTCGGGTTGGCCACGGTGGTGACCGGGTCGACGCCGTACACCGAGTGGGGGATGTCCCGTGGCACGTAGACCTCGGGGTTGCCCCGGCGTAGCCGTACGGTCCACTCGCCGAGGTCGACGATGCGGGTGGGAGTGTCCTGGGCGAACTGGGCGACGGCGCGTACCGGCAGCCCGCCGGAGAAGAAGAAGGCGTCGATCCGCCCCTCGCGCAGCGCGGCCACCGAGTCGTCCAACCCGAGTTGCTCCTGTCGCACGGCGGTGCCGCCCAGCCCGGCCACGTCGAGCAGCCGGTCCACCGTGATCTTCGTCCCGGAGCCGGGCGCGCCGACGGATACCCGCTGCCCGCGCAGGTCGGTCAGCGTCCGTACCGGGCTGTCGGCGGTGGTGACCAGGTGCAACAGGTCGTCGTAGACCCGGGCCACCGCGACCACCGGCGGGTCCGGGCCCGGGTCGGCGCGCAGCACGTCGGCCTGGGTGAAGCCGAGTTCGGCCTGCCCGGTGTGGAGCAGTTGCACGTTCTCCGCGGAGGCCGCGGTGACCAGCACCTCTGCCCGCACGTCGGGTAACTCCCGGTTGAGGATGGCCGCCAGTGACACGCCGAAGGCGTGGTAGACGGCGGTGGGGCTGCCGGTGGCGATGCGGATGACGACCGGTTCACCCGGATCGTCGCGGCAGCCGCCGAGGCCGGGCAGGGCCAGCAGCAGGGTCAGCGCCAGCGTCACGCGGGCACCGCGCCACCGCGCTCGGGCGGGAAACCGGGTACGGCTCACGGGCAGCACTGTGCGCCGCCGGACCCCTGTGGCGCAACCCCAGGCGACGGCGGAGCGTGGCACGGCCGTGGTCGGCCGCCGGTCAGGCCACCGGGTACGGCATCGCCTCCTCCGCCGCATACCGCAGGATCCGGTCCCGGTCGGGGCCGTAGGCCACACTGACCAGGAAGCAGCCGGCGTTGGGGCGCAGCAGCGCCGGAACGTCGAGCAGGGCGGCCCCGCGCACCAGCACCGCGCCGAGTTCCCGGTCGGTGATCCGCACCCCGAGGATGTGCCGCCGGACATGCCGACCACCGGCCAGCAGCGCGGCCCGCCAGGCGGCGGCGGCCAGTCGGGTGCGCCACAGTCGCCGTGCCGTCGAGGCACCCGGCACCGGTCCGCCGAGCAGTTCCCGTCGGCCGCGCCGCCAGCCGTTCTCCACCATCGCCGCGTACGTCGGCCGGTGCTCCCGCCCGACGTGCAGCCGGTGCAGTTCGTACCGACGGCGTAGTCCGCCGACGACCACCTCGTGCCGGACCGGGATGTCGAGGCGGTCGAGCAGCCGTCGGGTCCGCCGCGCCGCCTCCTCCCGGTTGAACTCGATCGTCGTAGGCCGGACCGGCTGCTGGCCCGCCTGTCGGTTCCCGGGACTCGCCGGGGGCGGCATGCAGCGCAGCAGGCAGGCCGTCTCGAACGCGTCGGCCAGGGTCGTCCAGTCCAACGGTGGCGGTGCCGACGGGGGCCGCAGCGACGACGTGGCGCCGGCTGACGACGGACGTGACCGGTCGAGCAGGATCGGTTCGGCAGTCACCGGAGGGCCTCCTCGTCGCGTCGGGTCCTATTACGGTGACCCGCGACACCGACCGGTGGTACCGATCCGGCCCAGCCTTGAGGAAATCTTGCGTCTGCTTACAGCGCCGTAACGATCACGTCGACCTGACGCGGTCGGCCGGGCTCGGTGTTCTGCACGCAGACGGTGTACTTCAGGTCCCGCAACGTCGTCACCAACGCGTCGACGGTGCGCGGTCGGGCACCGGAGAGCAGCAGGTCCCGGACCAGCCGCCCCTTCGTGGCCTTGTTGAAGTGGCTGACCACCGAGCGCACCGGCACCCCGTCGACCTCACGCTCGTGCAGCACCCGCACCGTCACGGTGCGCTCGGCCAACTCGCCGCGCGGCGTCCAGACGGCGGCGTACGCCCCGGAACGTAGGTCCAGCACCGGGCCCCGACCGGCCGCCTCGGTCAGCGCGGCGCCGAGTTCCCGACGCCACAGCGCCGGCAGGGGACCGATGCCGGGCAGCCGGGCCCCGATCGGACACCGGTACGGCGGGATCCGGTCGGTCAGCCGTACCGCGCCCCACAGACCGGAGCTGACCAACACCTGCCGTCCGGCCGTCCGTTGGGCCGCCGCCGGAAGGCTGGCCAGGTCGAGGGCCTCGTAGAGCACCCCGGTGTAGATCCGGCCGGCGGGCGCGGTGGCGGCCTGCCGCAGCCGGGCGTTGCGCCGCACCTCGCCGACCTGTCCGGGGCCGAGACCGAGCGCGGCCAGCGCCGCCTCCGGCGGCCCGGCGCTGAGCGCGAGCAGGGCGGACAGCACCTCCTCCCGCACCGGGTTCAGGCCCGGCAGGGAGAGTCGGTCCAGATCCAGTCGACGGCCCGAGCCGGCTTCGGCCTTGCCCTCCGAGGGCGGCAGCAGGATGAGCATGGGTGACTCTAACGCCACGGTCGCAGCGGCTCCGGCGGGTGGTACACCCGGAATCCGCCGATCTCGGTGAGCAGCGCGGCACCGGACCGGTCGCCGAGCAACTCCCGCAGCCGCCGGTCCGCCGGAGCGTCGGCCGCCAGCACGTACCCGGGCCGCTGGGCCCGCTCCAACCGCCACCAGTACGCCGGATAGCGGTTCTGGCCGGGGCGCAGATCGTCGTCGAGCACCCCGCAGACCACCTGTTCGGCGGTGTTGAACACCAGTCGGTTACACGTCCAGTATTCCGCGTACACCTCGTGCAGCCCGGCCGCGCGTACCGTGTCGGCCAGCTGCCGGGCGTGTCGTTCCTCGGCGCGTCCGGCGGTGGTGCCGGAGGTGGCGAAGAGCACCGTCACCACCAGCGCGCTGGCCGCCAGCGCACCGAGCACGGCGGTGGACGCGGCACCGGCCACCCGGCCCGCCACGCCGACCGTGCCCCTCCGGGCGGCCACCGCCGCCACCCAGAGCGGCCACAGCACCGCCGGCAGCGACAGTTGCAGCACCGACAGGTAGCGGGCGTTGCCCAGCGGGTCCGTCGCGGCCAGCGGGCTGCGCACGTACGCCAGCAGGGTCAGCGCCGCGCCGCCGAGCAGGGCGAGGTGCACGACCGGCCCGACCCGCTCGGGCCGCCCGCGCGCCCGCCGGTACGCGAACCCGGCGAGCGTCGCCGCCACCACCAGCAGCACCGGATAGAGCAGGCCGAACCACGCCTGCCAGCGGGCGCAGCCGGTGACCGGGCAGAGCCCGGCGGCCAGCGGTACGCCGTCCAACAACCCGCCACCGAGCCGCTGCGGCCAGGACGGGACCGGCCCGTCCTCGCCGCTGATGCCCCGCAGCACCGACAGGGAGTCCTGCCCCGGCGGGGCCACCAGGTTGTCCCGGATCATCGGGGCGAGCCCGATGACGAAGCCGACGAGCAGCAGCAGACCCGCCCGGCCGAGCAGTTCCCGGCGCAGGGTCCACAGCAGCGCCAGCCCGGCCATCGTCAGGTAGGGCACGATCAGCCAGTCCGACCAGAGCGCCACCCCGGCGAGCAGCCCGAAACCGCCCACGGCCAGCCCTCGCCGACCCACCGTGTGCCGGGCCAGCGCCACCACGAGCAGCAGCATCGCCAGCACCGCCACCTTGACCTCCGGCCGCCCGCCGACGGTGGTCACCTGGTCCCGGACGACCCGTTCGGAGCCGAGTGCGAGCAGTCCGACGATCAGGGTGGCGAACCACGGCGAGCCGATCCGCCGGGTCAACCGGTGGATCAGCCAGAGGAACAGCGCGTAGAGCCCGAGCACCGGCAACCGCAGCGCCGTCCAGCTCGGCCCGGTCACCGCGAGCAGCGGCGCGGCCAGGTACGACTCCAGGGTGCCCATGTACCGCTGGCCGTAGAGGAAGATCGGCTGCTCGCGCCCGTCGGCGATGTGCAGTGCGGCCAACCCGAAGGTCGCCTCGTCGCTGTTGGAGACGGGCACGGTGGTCAGCACCAGCACCAGCCGGTAACCGACCCCGGCGATCCCGAACAGCAGGGCGACCAGCGCCGGCCGGTCGAGCCGTGGCCGCCACCGCTCGCGCCGCCGCCCTGGTCCCGCTGCCGCTCGTGGCACGACCTCGCCCCCGTCGCCGTTCCGACCGGAGTCTGTCACGGCGGTGACGTCGGGCGTGGTGGTTCGGCTCAGCTCGCGTGGTCGAGGTGGCAGCTCTGTGGCAGGGTTGCATCGTGTCACCCACTCCCGCCGGCCAGCTGGCCGTACCGAATCTGCACCGGGCCGCGCGGATCGAGGACGCCGTGCACGCCCTGGTCGAACGCCGGCTGCGGCGGACCGGTTGGCGGACCAACATCATCGCGTACACCGGCTACGGGGCGCCCGGTTGGGTGCGGGTGATGTGCCGGGTGCTGTTGGGGCGACCGGACACCCGGCAGCGGGGCCGGCTGGAGAAGGTCCGGGGCTGGCGCAGCTTCGCCACCCTGCCGGCCAAGCACGTCACCGTGACCATCGAGACCGGTGGGGTGGTCCACGAGGCGCAGGCCGACCGCAGCGGTTTCATCGACACGGTGGTCGAGGCGGGCCTGCCGCCCGGCTGGGGTTCGGTGCGGCTGAGCATGCCCGACGTCGAGCCGGTCGAGGCGCCGGTACGCATCCTCGACCCGGAGGTGCGCTTCGGGGTCCTCTCCGACATCGACGACACGGTCATGGTGACCGCGCTGCCCCGGCCACTGCTCGCCGCGTGGAACACCTTCGTCCTCGACGAACACGCCCGTGCGGCGGTGCCCGGCATGGCGGTGCTCTACGAACGGCTGGTCACCGCCCACCCCGGTGCCCCGGTGTTCTACCTGTCCACCGGCGCGTGGAACGTCGCCCCGACGTTGACCCGGTTCCTGTCCCGGCACCTCTACCCGGCCGGTCCGCTGCTGCTGACCGACTGGGGGCCGACGCACGACCGCTGGTTCCGCAGCGGCCGGGAGCACAAGCGGGCCACCCTGGCCCGGCTGGCCAAGGAGTTCCCCGACGTGCGCTGGCTGCTCGTCGGCGACGACGGTCAGCACGACCAGGAGATCTACCGCGAGTTCGCGGTCGCCCACCCGGACAACGTCGCCGGGGTGGCGATCCGCCGGTTGTCGCCCACCCAGTCGGTGCTCGCCGGTAGCCTGCCCGTGCCGCAGGACCACTCGAACGAGGGGCCGGTGGGGCAGAAGTGGCTCTCCGCCCCCGACGGCGCCGGTCTGTGGACCCTGCTGCGCGCCGCGAACCTGGTCTGAGCCGCGGACCCGGGCCCTGGTCTGAGCCGCGGACCCGGGCGCCTCGACGGCCGCCAGCGGGGGCCGGAGCGTACGAGATCAGGCGGGGCGGAGCCAGAGGGCGCCGAGCGGCGGCACCCGCAGCGCCACCGAGGCGGGTTGGCCGTGCCAGGGGACGTGTTCGGCGTGCACCGAGCCCAGGTTGCCGACCCCGGAGCCGCCGTAGTGGTGAGCGTCGGTGTTGAGCACCTCGGCCCAGGCACCGGCGGCCGGTAGGCCGACCCGGTAGTCCTCCAGCGGCAGCGCGGAGAAGTTGGCCACGCAGACCAGGGTCGCCCCGTCGGGTGCGATCCGGACGAACGAGATGGCGTTGTTGGTGACGTCGTCACCGGCGAGCCAACGGAAACCGGTGGGGGAGGTGTCCTGCGCCCACAGGGCCGGCGTGTCCCGGTAGACCCGGTTCAGGTCGCCCACCAGGCGTTGCACACCGGCCCGCGCCGGATCGTGCAGCAGATACCAGTCGAGGCCGCGCTGCTCGCTCCACTCCCGGTCGTCGGCCAGCTCGCAGCCCATGAACAACAACTGCTTGCCCGGGTGCGCCCACATGTACGCCAGCAGCACGCGTACGTTGGCCAGCCGTTGCCACGTGTCGCCGGGCATCTTGCCGACCAGGGAGCCCTTGCCGTGCACCACCTCGTCGTGGCTGATCGGCAGCACGTAGTTCTCGCTCCAGGCGTACGACAGGGAGAAGGTGAGCTGATGGTGGTGGTGCTGCCGGTAGATCGGGTCCTTCGAGGTGTAGAGCAGGGTGTCGTGCATCCAGCCCATGTTCCACTTGAAACCGAAACCGAGCCCGCCGTCACTGGTCGCCCGGGTCACCCCCGGCCAGGCGGTGGACTCCTCGGCGATCATCACCACCCCGGCGTGGTGTTTGTACACCGTCGCGTTGACCTCCTGCATGAACGCGATGGCCTCCAGGTTCTCCCGGCCACCGTGCACGTTCGGGGTCCACTGCCCGTCCTGCCGTGAGTAGTCCAGGTAGAGCATCGAGGCGACCGCGTCCACCCGCAGCCCGTCGACGTGGAACTCGTCGAGCCAGTAGAGCGCGTTGGCGACCAGGAAGTTGCGGACCTCCGGGCGGCCGAAGTCGAACACGTAGGTGCCCCAGTCGGGGTGCTCGCCCCGCTGCGGGTCGGGATGCTCGTAGAGCGGGGTGCCGTCGAAGCGCGCCAGCGCCCACTCGTCCTTGGGGAAGTGCGCCGGCACCCAGTCCAGGATCACCCCGATCCCGGCGGCGTGCAGCCGGTCCACCAGGTACCGGAAGTCGTCCGGGTCGCCGAACCGGGCCGTCGGCGCGTAGTAGCCGGTCACCTGGTAGCCCCACGAGCCGCCGAACGGGTGCTCCATCACCGGCAGGAACTCCACGTGGGTGAAGCCCAGCTCGACCACGTACGCGACCAACTGCTCGGCCAGTTCCCGGTATCCCAGGCCGGGCCGCCACGAGCCCAGGTGCACCTCGTACACGCTCATCGGCTCCTGGTGCGGCTGCCGCCGCGACCGCTCGCCCATCCAGTCCGCGTCCGACCATTCGTACGTCGACCGGTGCACCACCGACGCGGTGGCCGGTGGCACCTCCGCGTACGCGGCGAGGGGGTCGGCCTTGTCCCGCCAGCGCCCGTCCGCGCCCAGCACCCGGTACTTGTAGCGGGTGCCGCCGGTGGCGTCGGGGACGAAGATCTCCCACACGCCGGTCGAGCCGAGTGAACGCATCGGCCAGCCGTCGTCGGGTGCCCAGCCGGTGAGGTCGCCGACCAGGCGCACGCCTCGGGCGTTCGGCGCCCACACCGCGAACGCCACCCCACCGTCGACGACGCGGGCGCCGAGAGCCTCCCACAGCCGTTCGTGCCGCCCCTCACCGATCAGGTGCAGGTCCAGCTCACCAAGGGTCGGCGCGAAGCGGTACGGGTCGTCCTGGCGTACCCCGTCGACGTCGAGTCGGTAGTCGAGCACCTCGCCGGGGAGGGTGGCCTCGAAGATTCCGCCGTCGTGCACCCGCTTCATCGGGTGCCGCTCGTCGCCGACCAGCACGCTCACCTGGTCCGCGCCCCGCCGCAGGGCGCGGATCACCGTACGGCCGCCGGACGGGTGTGCCCCGAGCACGGCGTGCGGGTCGTGGATCTCCCCGGAGATCAGCTGGTCCATCGGGCGTCGTCCTTCTGGGCGGGAACGGTCGGCGCGGTGCCGCCGGACAGATCAGCCGGTACGTCCTGGGTGGTCAGGGTGGGCGGCTCGGTGCCGGTCTGGCCGGGCGACGCCGCGTCCGCCGGGCCGGTCGCGGCAGCCGCGACGGTCGGCCGGCTCAGGGTGAACACGTGCGCCGGTTGCAGGTACGGGTCGAGACGCACGGTGTTGCGCTGCCCCCAGTCGTAGCTGACCCCGGTCAGCTCGTCGTGCACGGTGAACCGGTCGTGCCAGTCCAGCCCCAGCGCCGGCATGTCCAGCGTGGTGTTGCCCCACTGCACGGTGTGCGAATCGAACGAGCAGACCACCAGCACCGTGTTGCCGGTCACCGGGTCACGTTTGGACCAGCACAGCAGGGCCGGGTTGTCGATGTCGTGGAAGACCAGGTTGCGCAGCCGGTGTAGGGCCGGGTTGTCGCGGCGTACCCGGTTGAGGGTGGCGATGAACGGGGCCAGCGACCGGCCGTGCGCCTCGGCACCGGCCCAGTCCCGGGGGCGCAGCTCGTACTTCTCGTTGTCCAGGTACTCCTCCGCGCCGGGGCGCGCCACGTGCTCGAACAGCTCGTAACCGGCGTAGATGCCCCAGGAGGGGGAGAGCAGCGCGGCCAGCACGGCACGGATCTTGAACATCGGCGGGCCGCCGTGCTGCAACGAGGCGTGCAGGATGTCCGGCGTGTTGGGCCAGAAGTTCGGCCGCATGTAGTCGGCCGCCGCCACCAGCTCCGTGCAGTACTCACGCATCTCGGCGGCCGAGGTCCGCCAGGTGAAGTACGTGTACGACTGGGTGAAGCCGATCTTGGCCAGCCCGTGCATCATCGCCGGTCGGGCGAACGCCTCGGCGAGGAAGAGCACGTCCGGGTCGACCCGCTTGACCTCCCAGATCAGCCAGTGCCAGAAGTCGACCGGCTTGGTGTGCGGGTTGTCCACCCGGAAGATCTTCACGCCCTCGTCGACCCAGTGCAGCACCACCCGCAACACCTCGGCCCGGATGCCCTCCGGGTCGTTGTCGAAGTTGAGCGGGTAGATGTCCTGGTACTTCTTCGGCGGGTTCTCCGCGTACGCGATGCTGCCGTCGGCGCGGGTGGTGAACCACTCCGGGTGTTCGGTCACCCACGGGTGATCCGGCGCGCACTGCAACGCCAGGTCCATCGCCACCTCCAGGCCCACCTCGGCGGCGGCGGCGAGGAAGTCCCGGAAGTCCTCCAGCGTGCCCAGATCGGGGTGGATGGCGTCGTGCCCGCCCTCGGCCGCGCCGATCGCCCACGGCGAACCCACGTCGTCCGGCCCGGCCACCAGGCTGTTGTTCGGACCCTTGCGGTTGACCCGGCCGATCGGGTGGATCGGCGGCAGGTAGAGCACGTCGAAGCCCATCGCCGCGACGCCCGGCAGCCGCTCGGCGGCGGTGGCGAAGGTGCCGGACCGGGCCGGCGCGTCGACGGTCGCCGGAATCGCCCCCTCCGAGCGGGGGAAGAACTCATACCACGCGGAGAACAGGGCCCGCTCCCGGTCCACCCAGATGCGGTACTCCTCGCCGGTGGTGACCAACTCCCGGACCGGGTGCTCCCACAGCAGGTCGGCCAGTTCCAGCGCCGGGTTCACCCGCTTCGGCAACGGCCGGTCGGCGTCACCCAGGGCCTGCACGGCCTTCTTGAGGCGGGCCCGCTCGGCCTTCGGCACCAGGTCGGCGGCGGCGGTCAGCACGCGTACGCCCTCGGCCAGGTCGTTGGCCAGCTCGGCCGCCCCCTGACCGGCGGCGATCTTCTTGGTGACCGCGGCGTGCCAGGTCAGGTAGGGGTCGCTGAACGCCTGCACGGTGAACTTCCACTCGCCGACGGCGTCCGGCACGATGGTGGCGTGCCACCGGTCCTGGCCGGGCTCACCCGGACGCATCCGGGTGAACGAGCGGGCCAGCCCGTCCGGGCCGAGCCACACCACGTTGCAGCCGAGCGCATCGTGCCCCTCGCGATAGGCACGCGCCGACACGGGCACCAACTCGCCGACCACCGCACGGGCCGGGTAGCGACCGCAGGAGACGACGGGGGAGACGTCTTCGATCGGGAACCGTCCGCTCACCCGATTCAACCTACTGCCCGAGATCGCTTCCCGCTCGGCTGACAACCCACCCTGCCCCGCACCGCGCGGGGTTGATCCACTGGTGGCTGCACTGTCCTGGTGATCAACCCCATCGTGTACGCCGAAGCGTCGGTGCGTTTCGACCGCATCGAGGACCTCGACGAGGCATTGCCGGCCGGTGACTTCCTGCGCGAGGAACTTCCGTATGCGGCCGGCTTCCTCGCGGGCAAGGCGTACGCGAGTTGCCGTGCGCAGGGCGACGCCAAGAGGTCGCCGATCGCCGCCTTCTACATCGGTGCGCATGCCGCTGTCTGCGGGTACCGTCTGCTCACCCGCGACGAGGCTCGCTGTCGAACGTACTTCCCGAAGCTGGAGTCGATCAGCCCGGCAGGTTGATCGCTGCGCACCTCGTGCCGGTGGTGACCGTGGTGAGAAGGGCACCCTTCTCTACCGGAGGCGTTAATAAGGTGCCCTTCCTTACCCGCGCAGCGCGCGGTAGAGCTGCAGGGTGCGGGCGGCGACGGCGTCCCAGGAGAAGTGTTCGACCGCGCGCCGCCGCCCGGCCCGGCCGAGTGCGGCGGCGCGCTCGGGCGCAGCCAGCAGCTCGTTCAGCCGCCCCGCCAGGTCGGCCTCGAAGCGGGCCGGGTCGACCGGCGTGCCGTCGGCGGTCTGCTCGATGGGCACCAGCAGGCCGGTGTCGCCGTCGGTGACCACCTCGGGGATGCCGCCGGTGGCGGTGGCCACCACCGCCGTCTCGCAGGCCATCGCCTCCAGGTTGACGATGCCCATCGGCTCGTACACCGACGGGCAGACGAAGATCGTGGCGTGGGTGAGCACCTGGATCACCTCGGACTTGGGCAGCATCTCGGCCACCCATACCACCCCGGAGCGGCTGGCCCGCAGTTCGGCGACCAGGCGCTCCACCTCGGCGGAGATCTCACGCGTGTCCGGTGCCCCGGCCAGCAGCACCAACTGGGTGTCCGGGGGCAACTCGCGGGCGGCGCGCAGCAGGTGCGGCAGCCCCTTCTGCCGGGTGATCCGCCCGACGTAGGCCACGCTGGGCCGGGCCGGGTCGATGCCGAGGCGCGTCAGCACGTCGGTGCCCGGGTCCGGGGCGTACTGGGCGGTGTCGATGCCGTTGTAGATCACGTGGACCCGGTCCGGGTCGACCGACGGGTATGCGGCCAGCACGTCCCGGCGCATGCCCGCGCTGACCGCCACGATCGCGTCGGCCGCCTCGTACGCGGTGCGCTCACACCACGAGGAGAGCGCGTAGCCGCCGCCGAGCTGCTCGACCTTCCACGGTCGCAGGGGTTCCAGGCTGTGCGCGGTGGCCACGTGCGGCACCCCGTACAGCAGCTTCGCGGTGTGCCCGGCCAGGTTCGCGTACCAGGTGTGGCTGTGCACCACGTCCGTGCCGGCGCACCCGGCGGCCATCTCCAGGTCCACCCCCATGGTCCGTAGCGCCGGGTTCGCGCCGTCCAGGCTCACCGGCTCGGCGTACGCCCGCACGCCCGGCTCGGTGCGGGGCGCGCCGAAGCAGTGCACCCGCACGTCGGCGAGTCGGCGCAGCTCGCGGGCCAGGTACTCGACGTGCACCCCGGCACCGCCGTAGACCTCCGGCGGGTACTCCCGGGTCAGCAGGTCCACGCGCAGCCGTGCGGAGTCCGTCATGCCCGGCACCCTAGTGCAGATTCCGACGCCGCACCGGGCAGCGGAACTGTGCCGTACGAGTGGTGAACCGGCACCGGTATGGATAGCGTCTGGTCATGGCTGCCAAGGTGCTCGCGATCGTTCTGGCCGGCGGAGAGGGCAAGCGCCTGATGCCGCTGACCACGGACCGGGCCAAGCCCGCCGTGCCGTTCGGCGGGATGTACCGCATGGTCGATTTCGTCCTCTCCAACCTGGCCAACGCCGGCTATCTGAAGATCGTCGTGCTGACCCAGTACAAGTCCCACTCTCTCGACCGGCACATCACCAAGACGTGGCGGATGTCGACGCTGCTCGGCAACTACGTCACGCCGGTGCCCGCGCAGCAGCGCCGTGGCCCCTGGTGGTTCGCCGGGTCGGCCGACGCGATCTACCAGAGCTTCAACCTGATCTACGACGAGCAGCCCGACTACGTGATCGTCTTCGGTGCCGACCACATCTACCGGATGGATCCCCGGCAGATGGTGGAGGACCACATCGCCTCGGGCGCCGCGGTCACCGTCGCCGGCATCCGGCAGCCGCTGTCGACGGCCGACCAGTTCGGCGTCATCGAGGTCGGCGCGGACGGGCGGCGGATCCAGGCGTTCCGGGAGAAGCCCACCGACGCCGTCGGCCTACCCGACGCGCCCGACCAGATCTACGCCTCGATGGGCAACTACGTCTTCACCACCCGGGCGCTGATCGAGGCGGTCGAACGCGACGCCGACGACAAGACCAGCAAGCACGACATGGGCGGCAGCATCATCCCGATGCTGGTCGAGCGCGGCGAGGCCAACGTCTACGACTTCCGTGACAACGAGGTGCCGGGCAGCACCGACCGGGATCGGGGCTACTGGCGGGACGTGGGAACCCTCGATTCGTTCTACGACGCGCACATGGATCTGATCAACGTCCACCCGGTGTTCAACCTCTACAACTTCGACTGGCCGATCTACACCGAGCAGCCGCCGTTCCCGCCGGCCAAGTTCGTGCACCAGTGGGGTGAGCGGGTCGGTCGGGCGGTCGCCTCGATGGTCTCGCCCGGTGCGGTGATCTCCGGTTCGCTGGTGGAGAACTCGATCGTCTCGCCGAAGGTGAAGGTGCACTCCTGGGCCCACGTGGACGGTTCGGTGCTGATGGAGGGGGTCGACATCGGCCGGCACGCGGTGGTCCGCCGCGCCATCCTCGACAAGAACGTGCAGGTGCCCGAGGGTGCCGAGATCGGTGTGGACCTGGAGCGGGACCGGCAGCGCTACACGGTCTCCGACAATGGCATCGTGGTCATCGGCAAAGGACAGAAGGTGGAACCGTAAGCGCGAGGAGTGCAGCGCAGCGGAGCCCAGCAGTCGCGAACGGAAGGCCAACACAGCCTTGAGTAGTCATCCCCGTGCCGGCCAGCCGGCCGAGCCCGCCGACCTGGTCGACGTACCACGGTTGGTGACCGCCTACTACAGCGAGCATCCCGACCCGGCCGACCCGGCGCAGCAGGTCTCCTTCGGCACGTCCGGGCACCGTGGGTCGAGCCTGCGTAACGCCTTCAACTCCGATCACATCGTCGCGGTCACCCAGGCGCTCTGCGACTACCGTCGGGAGCAGGGCATCGACGGGCCGCTGTTCCTCGGGCGGGACACCCACGCGCTGTCCACCCCCGCTGCCGTCGACGCCCTGGAGGTGCTCGCCGGCAACGACGTCACCGTGCTGTTGGACAGCCGCGACGGCTACACCCCCACCCCGGCGGTCTCGCACGCCATCCTCGGCCACAACCGGGGTCGTACCGCCGGTCTCGCCGACGGCATCGTGATCACCCCGTCGCACAACCCGCCGGACGACGGCGGGTTCAAGTACAACCCCACCCACGGCGGGCCGGCCGACTCCGACGCCACGAAGTGGATCCAGGACCGCGCGAACGCGATCCTCGCCGCCGGGCTCAAGGAGGTGCGTCGCGTCCCGTACGCCCGAGCCCGCGCCGCCGACACCACCGGCACCTACGACTTCCTCGGCGCGTACGTCGACGACCTGCCCGCGGTGCTCGATCTCGACGCGATCCGCGCCGCCGGGGTCCGCATCGGCGCGGATCCGCTCGGCGGCGCCAGTGTCGACTACTGGGGTGAGATCGCCGACCGGCACCGGCTGGACCTGACCGTGGTCAACCCGAACGTGGACCCGACCTGGCGGTTCATGACCCTCGACGGCGACGGCAAGATCCGGATGGACTGTTCGTCGCCGAACGCGATGGCCTCGCTGATCGCCATGCGGGGCGACTACCACGTGGCCACCGGCAACGACGCCGACGCCGACCGGCACGGCATCGTCACCCCGGACGCCGGGCTGATGAACCCCAACCACTACCTGGCGGTGGCGATCGCCCACCTGTTCCGCACCCGTGAGCGGTGGGGACCGGACGCGGCGGTCGGCAAGACGTTGGTCTCCTCCTCGATGATCGACCGGGTCGCCGCCGATCTCGGTCGGCCACTGCTGGAGGTCCCGGTCGGCTTCAAGTGGTTCGTGCCCGGCCTGCTCGACGGTGCGGTCGGCTTCGGCGGCGAGGAGAGCGCCGGCGCGTCCTTCCTGCGCCGTGACGGCGGCACCTGGACCACGGACAAGGACGGCATCCTGCTCTGCCTGCTCGCTGCCGAGATCATCGGCAGCACGGGGCGTACCCCGAGCGAGCACTGGGGCGAGTTGGCCGCCCGCTTCGGCGCACCCGCGTACGCCCGCATCGACGCACCGGCCACCCGGGAGCAGAAGGCGGTGCTCGGCAAGCTCTCCCCGGAACAGGTACGCGCCACCGAGCTGGCCGGTGAACCCATCACCGCCACGTTGACCACCGCCCCCGGCAACGGCGCGGCGATCGGCGGTCTGAAGGTCACCACCGAGTCGGGTTGGTTCGCCGCCCGCCCGTCCGGCACCGAGGACGTCTACAAGATCTACGCGGAGTCGTTCCAGGGGCCGGAGCACCTCACCCGCATCCAGCGGGAAGCCCAGGAGCTCGTTTCGGAGGTGCTGACGGCGGCCGGTTGACCCACTCCGCAGGCGTACCGGGTGGCCGGACGTCGGCGGCCCGGCCGAGGTGCGACGGCGGGCACCGGGTGTGGTGGCGGCATGCGACCACACCCGGCTATCACCGTCACGCGCTGGCGGGACCGATCAACGTGGGACGGAAGGTGTACTCGCGACCGCAGTAGTCCGGCGCGACGCTGGGCCGGTCGAACGAGGCCCGGCAGACCTGGATCACCACCCGGTCGATGCCGGCCGCCGAGGTGTTGGAGCCGAGCAGCAGGTCGAGCCGTACGGCTGAGTTGTCCGCTCGCTGGGCCGCCCGGTCAATCACGGTTTCGCCCGCGTACGCGACATAGGTGGCGATCGTGTAGCGCCGGTCGTCGCGGCAGGCGATCGGCTCGTTGGCGATCGGCCGGTCGACGACGACTCCGGTCAGCCGCACTGCGGCCGCTGGAGCGAAGGACCGCCACTCCAGGACGCCCTCGGTGTAGCCGTAGGTGCAGTTGTCTCCGGAGGGAACCGAGAAGCGCTGGGGGATGGGGGTGGGGCTGGCGGCTGCGCTGCCGGCCATGACGGTGGTGGCGATCAGCGCGGCGGCGAGCGCGGTCGCCGCCCTCAGGAACGCACGAGTCATCTGCTTCCTTTCAGGCTGGCACGGTGCGGTGGTGACCGGGCGGTACGGTCAGGGCCGCAGGCCCGGCTGGACGGGCCACCGGCATCCGTGGCGGGATAGAGCGAAGTTTATCGATTTGAAGAAGCGAAGTCACCCACCGTGGAGCGGATCGTGACACCCATCCGTACGCCGCCGCGCAGCCGCCCGCCGCCCGAGGGGCCCCGATGCCCGCGCCGCCGAGGCTCAGCTGGTGCTGGCGACGAGCACCAGGGCGCTGGCGAGGATTTCGATGAGGCCGACATGCTTCGGCGTGAGCCGGTGACGGGGTAGGACGACGGCCCGGACGAGGAGGAGCAGGAAGACCCCGAGCAGGGGAGGACCGAGCCAGGCGGCCAGGGCGACCGAGGCGACGTGGTAGCCGACCGAGGCGCGGTAGTAGCTGGTGCTGCCGCGTTCGCGGATCATCGTCTTGACGTAGAGGACGGTGCCGATGAAGTAGGCGGTGACGGCGAGGAAGGCGGTGACCACCGTCTCCGGAGGCTGGCCCGCGGCGGTGGCGCAGACGAACACCATGAGGCAGCTCTGGGCGACCGAGGCCAGGTCGTTGCCGAGGGCGCGTTCGGCGCGTCGCCGCGCGTAAGCGACGTTGACGCCCAGCAGGACGGCGTACGCCGGGGCGTACCAGAGCAGGTCCGGGCGCAGCAGGAGGACGAGTCCGCCGAGCAGCGCGGTGGGGACGCCGTAGGTCCACAGTTGGACGCGGAAGCGGCCGAAACGGCCGGTCTTGACGGCCTGCAACAGGTAGTAGCTGAGCAGGTAGCCGGTGAGCCAGGCACCGAGAAGGGGCAGGTGCGGCCAGCGCAGCCCGAGGGTGAGGACCGCGGCGAGCCATGGTACGAGCAGCATCGCCCAGGCGCCGTGCTGGGGCGGGATGAACTGTCGACGTTTGCGGGGCCGTGACCCGGTGGCGGGGGGCCGCCGCCGGACGGGCGGCGCGGTCGGGCGTGTCATCGCGGTCTCCCCGCCGCCGGGGCTGCCGCCGTCATCCGTACGACGCAGGCGGCGGGTGCGCCGAAGGGCTCCAACGTCACCGATCCCTCCGCCGCGCCGTCACGCTGGAGGGCGCCCCGCACCACACCGAGATGCAGCCCGCACATCGCGTCCGGATTCTGGCCGACCAGGTCCAGGAAGGGGCAGGTCAGCAGGTGCAACTCCGTCTCGGTGCCGACGTCAGCGGTCGGCTGGCGTCGCGGGCTGAAACCCAGTCCGTCCAGCACCGCCAGGACGGTGTTCACCGGGTCTTCGTCGCGGGGTGTCGCGGCGGCCAACTGCCGGCCCCAGTCCTGGCCCACCCGCGCGGCGGTGGCCCTGATATCACCGTCACCGCGGGACAGGTGCCCCAGGAGGGCGGCCGCCAGATCCCGGTAGGTGCCCGGGACCGGGTCGGCCGCCGCCGCCCGGTACCGCCAGGCCGGGCGGCCCGGCAGCCCACCGCTGGCGCGGGCCTTGACCAGGAGCCCGGCCTCGGTGAGTCGATCCAGGTGGGCGCGGGTGGTGGAGAGGTGCTGTCCGGTACGGGCGGCCACCTCGGCGGCGGTGACGCCGCCCTCGGCATCGCGCACCAGATGCAGAATCGTGACCCGGCTGGCAGAGCCCAGAGCGCGGTGACGGGGAGCGTCGATCGTCTCCCCGCGAGGACCCCTCCGCTGAGTTTCCATGTCACATGACGTTACAACGTCGATCGACGTCGAAAATCCTGGGGCAGGGTCCGTGTCACGCTCGGCCGCCCGAGCACCATGGGCACAGGTCCAACGGCCCTACTCGCCCACGATTCACCGGACCAGGCTGGGCGTGTCACCAGATGGGCGTCAGGAGGTCGACCATGTGCGACTACTGCGGCTGCCGGGAGTTTCCGTTGATCGGTCGACTGACCACCGAACACGAGGCGATCGCCAATGCCGCAGAGCGGCTGCGTACGGCGATCACCTCCGGTGCCGATGACGCCGTCACCCGCCTCGACGACCTGCTCGCGCTGCTGACGCCGCACACCGACACTGAGGAACGTGATCTCTTCGTCGAACTGCGGGCCGAGGGCAGTCTCACCGAAGCCGTGGATCGGCTGTGCGACGAACACGACGACATCCACGGTGTCCTCGGCGCCATCGACCGCACGTCGCCGGACTGGTCGGGAGTGCTGGCCGCGCTGGACCGGCTACGTCGACACATCGACAACGAGGAGCACGGATTGTTTCCGGCCGCGGTCATCGCCCTGCCGATCCCAGCCTGGGATCGCCTCACCAGCGGATAGCGCGGTCTCCGGTGGACCATGTACCGGGCGGCGGTGCGGCCCGCCCGGCGCACGGTCCAGCCATGTCGGGGACTTCGACCGGGCGGGCAACGCCGACAGCACGGTTGATGTCACGTGATCGCGTCTGGGGTTGCGGCAGCCCGTCGAAGGCATGAACGTGGTCAGCAAGGTCACAACCGAGGGAATGAGGCGCATGGCGAGCACCGGGGAGCAGGCGAGCCGAGCACTGATGGCGGTCGGAGGACTGGTACGGCGGGCGGAGGTGTCACCGGACGGCCGTGCGCTGTACCAGATCGGCGGTCGTGAGGCGGACGCGTTCTACCGCGACCGGTGGTCGTACGACAAGGTGGTGCGCTCCACCCACGGCGTCAACTGCACCGGCTCGTGTTCCTGGAAGGTGTACGTCAAGGACGGCATCATCACCTGGGAGCAACAGCAGGTCGATTACCCCAGCGTCGGGCCGGACCGGCCGGAGTACGAGCCGCGCGGCTGCCCGCGCGGCGCCGCGTTCTCCTGGTACACCTACTCGCCCACCCGGGTGCGCTACCCGTACGCCCGCGGTGTCCTGGTGGAGATGTACCGCGAGGCCAAGCAGCGCCTCGGTGACCCGGTCGCGGCGTGGGCCGACATCCAGAGTGACCCCGAGCGGCGTCGCCGATACCAGCGGGCCCGCGGCAAGGGTGGCCTGGTTCGGGTGACCTGGGACGAGGCCCAGGAGATGATCGCCGCCGCGCACGTGCACACGATCAAGCGGTACGGGCCGGACCGGGTCGCCGGATTCTCCCCGATCCCGGCGATGTCGATGGTGTCGCACGCGATCGGCGCGCGGTTCCTGTCGCTGCTCGGCGGTTCCATGCTCTCGTTCTACGACTGGTACGCCGACCTGCCGGTGGCCTCCCCGCAGGTGTTCGGCGACCAGACCGACGTACCCGAGTCCGGCGACTGGTGGGACGCCTCCTACCTCGTCATGTGGGGATCCAACGTCCCGGTCACCCGCACGCCGGACGCCCACTGGATGGCCGAGGCCCGCTACCGCGGCCAGAAGGTGATCGTGGTCAGCCCGGACTTCGCCGACAACGTCAAGTTCGCCGACGAGTGGATGCCCGCCCAGCCGGGCACCGACGGCGCTCTCGCCATGGCGATGGGCCACGTGATGCTCAAGGAGTTCTTTGTCGACCGGCGCACCCCCCGTTTCGTCGACTACGTCCGCACCTTCACCGACCTGCCGTTCCTCATCACTCTCGAGCAGGCCGCCGACGGGTCGTACCGGCCGGGGAAGTTCCTCACCGCGGCCGATCTCGGCGGGCAGGGCACGGAGGACGCGTTCAAGCCGGTGCTGTGGGATTCGGTAGGCGACGAGGTTGCGGTGCCGCGCGGTTCGCTGGGCCACCGCTGGCAGGAGCAGGCCGGTCAGTGGAACCTCGACCTGGGCGACCTGCAACCGGCGCTGACCTGTCTGGGGGCGGGCGACGCGGTGGAGGTCGGGTTGCCGCGGTTCGACACCGACACCCCGCAGGTGCTGCGTCGCGGCGTACCCACCCGCACCGTCGCCGGCAAGCTCGTCACCAGTGTCTTCGATCTTCTGTTGGCGCAGTACGGGGTGGCCCGTGACGGCCTGCCGGGGCAGTGGCCGGCCGGCTACGACGACGCCGAGGTGCCGTACACCCCGGCGTGGCAGGAGCCGATCACCGGCGTGCCGGCGGCGCAGGTGGCCCGGGTGGCGCGGGAGTTCGCCGACAACGCCGAGCGGTCCGGCGGCCGGTCGATGATCCTGCTCGGCGCGGGCACCAACCACTGGTTCCACTCGGACACCACCTACCGGGCGATCCTCGCGCTGGTGACGCTGACCGGCTGCCAGGGGGTCAACGGTGGCGGTTGGGCGCACTACGTGGGGCAGGAGAAGTGCCGACCGGTGACCGGTTGGGCGAACCTGGCGTTCGGGTTGGACTGGGTGCGCCCGCCACGGCAGATGATCGGCACCGCGTTCTGGTACGTCCACACCGACCAGTGGCGTTACGACACGTACTCCGCCGACGTGGTCTCCGCACCGACCGGCACCGGCCTGTTCGACGGCAAACACACCATGGACCTGCTGGCCCAGTCGGCGCGGCTGGGCTGGATGCCGTCGATGCCGACGTTCGACCGCAGCCCGCTCGATCTGGCCGACGAGGCGCTGGCCGCGCAACCGGACGACCCGGCCGGGTACGTCGCGACGTCCCTGCACGAGGGTCGGTTGCGGTTCGCCTGCACCGACCCGGACGCGCCCCAGAACTGGCCACGGGTGCTGACGGTGTGGCGGGCGAACCTGCTCGGTTCCTCAGCCAAGGGCAACGAGTACTTTCTTCGCCACCTGCTCGGCACCGACTCCAACCTGCGCGCCACCGAGGCCGAACCGGAGCTGCGGCCGAAGGACGTGGTCTGGCCGGACGAGGCCCCGGAGGGCAAACTCGACCTGCTGCTGAGCCTGGACTTCCGGATGACGTCCACGACGCTTTTCTCCGACGTGGTCCTGCCAGCCGCCACCTGGTACGAGAAGCACGACCTCAACAGCACCGACATGCACCCGTTCGTGCACGCGTTCACCCCGGCGATCAACCCGCCCTGGCAGACCCGCACCGATTTCGACGCCTTCCACGGCATCGCCCGCGCCTTCTCCGCCCTGGCCGGCCCGCACCTGGGAGTACGCAAGGACCTTGTCGCGGCGCCGCTGCTGCACGACACTCCGGACGCGATGGCCACCCCCCACGGGGTGGTGCGCGACTGGGCCCGCACCGGTGAGGTGCCGGTGCCGGGCCGGACCATGCCGAAGCTCGTCGTCGTCGAACGCGACTACGCCGCCGTCGCCGACAAGCTCGCCGCCCTCGGCCCGCTGCTGGACACGCTCGGCACCACCGGCAAGGGGGTGCACACCGACGTGACACCCGAGATCGAGTATTTGCGCCGCAAGAACGGCACGGTGCGCGGCGGCGTCGCCGACGGCCGTCCGTCGCTCGCCAAGGACGTGCACGCGTGCGAGGCGATCCTCGCCCTGTCCGGCACCACCAACGGCCGGGTGGCCACGGCGGGTTTCCACGATGTGGAGAAACGCACCGGCGTCAGGTTGGCCGATCTGGCCGCCGAGCACGAGGGCAAGCAGATCACCTTCGCCGACACCCAGTCCCGGCCGGTGCCGGTGATCACCAGCCCGGAGTGGTCCGGCAGTGAGCACGGCGGCCGGCGGTACTCGCCGTTCACCATCAACACGGAGCGGCGCAAGCCGTGGCACACGCTCACCGGCCGGCAGCACTTCTTCCTCGACCACGACTGGATGCACGAGGCCGGAGAGACGCTGCCGATCTTCCGGCCGCCACTGGACATGCACCGGTTGTTCGGCGAGCCGCGGCTCGGCCCGCACGGCGAACTGGAGATCACCCTGCGGTATCTCACCCCGCACTCGAAATGGTCGATCCACTCCGAGTACCAGGACAACCTGCTCATGCTCACGCTCTCCCGGGGCGGCCCGACGATGTGGATGAGCGAGGCCGACGCGGCGAAGATCGGGGTACGCGACAACGACTGGATCGAGGCGGTCAACCGCAACGGGGTGGTTGTCTGCCGGGCCGTGGTGACGCACAAGATGCCCGAGGGCACGGTGTACATGTACCACGCCCAGGAGCGGGTCATCGACGTGCCGAAGGCCGAGCGGACCGGCCGTCGCGGCGGCATCCACAACTCGTTGACCCGGCTGCTGGTCAAGCCCACCCATCTGATCGGTGGGTACGCGCAGTTGTCGTTCGCGTTCAACTATCTCGGCCCGACCGGAAACCAGCGCGACGAGGTCACCGTGATCCGCCGCCGTTCCCAGGAGGTGCAGTACTGATGCGCGTGATGGCGCAGATGGCGATGGTGATGAACCTCGACAAGTGCATCGGCTGTCACACCTGCTCGGTGACGTGCAAGCAGGCGTGGACCAACCGCTCCGGGGTGGAGTACGTCTGGTTCAACAACGTCGAGTCCCGGCCCGGTCAGGGCTATCCGCGCACCTACCAGGATCAGCAGACGTGGCAGGGTGGTTGGGTACGCACCCGCTCCGGCCGGCTCAAGCCCCGCTCCGGCGGACGGGTGAAGAAGCTGTTCAGCATCTTCGCCAACCCGAAGCTGCCGTCGATGCAGGACTACTACGAGCCCTGGACGTACGACTACGAGCACCTGCTGACCGCGCCGGCCGGCGACGACATCCCGGTGGCCCGACCGAAGTCGCTGCTGACCGGCGAGGACACGAAGATCACGTGGAGTGCGAACTGGGACGATTCCCTCGCGGGCGGCAACGAGATCGCCGCCGGTGACCCGGTGCTGCGGCAGGTCTCCGACCGGGTCCGTGAGGAGTACGAGAAGGCGTTCCTGTTCTTCCTGCCGCGCATCTGCGAGCACTGCCTCAACCCGTCCTGTGCCGCGACCTGCCCGTCCGGGGCGATCTACAAACGCAGTGAGGACGGCATCGTCCTGGTCGACCAGGACCGCTGCCGGGGCTGGCGGATGTGTGTCACCGGCTGCCCGTACAAGAAGGTGTACTTCAACCACCGCACCGGCAAGGCGGAGAAGTGCACGTTCTGCTTCCCGCGCATCGAGATCGGTCAGCCCACCATCTGCTCCGAGACCTGCGTCGGCCGGCTGCGCTACATCGGCCTGATGCTCTACGACGCCGATGCCGTGGCGGCTGCCGCGGCGGTCAAGGACGAGCACGACCTGTACGCCGCCCAGCGCTCGGTCTTCCTCGACCCGCACGATCCCGCCGTCGTGGCCGCCGCCCGGCGGGCCGACATCCCCGACGACTGGATCGAAGCGGCGCAACGGTCCCCGGTCTGGGACCTGATCATGCGTCACGAGGTCGCCCTGCCGCTGCACCCGGAGTACCGGACCATGCCGATGGTCTGGTACATCCCGCCGCTGTCCCCGGTCGTCGACGTGCTGCGCGACACCGGCCACGACGGTGAGGACATGCGCAACCTGTTCGGCGCCGTCGACGCGCTGCGCATCCCGCTGGAGTACCTGGCCGGGCTGTTTACCGCAGGCGACACCGCCCCGGTGCGGGCGGTGCTCAACCGGCTCGGCGCGATGCGCGCCTACCAGCGCCGGATCAACCTGGGGGAGCCGCGCGACGAGTCCATCGCCGCCGCCGTCGGCATGACCGGCGCGCAGATGGACGACATGTACCGGCTGCTGGCCATCGCCAAGTACGACGAACGCTACGTCATCCCGGCCGCTCACGCCGAGGACGCGCATCACCTGGAACAGCTCGGCACGGAGTGCAGCCTCGACTACGAGGGCGGCCCCGGCATGGGCGGCGGTGGACCGTACGGCCAGGGGCCCTTCGGGGAGTCGTCCGGCACCCCGGCGCCGATCCAGGTCGAGACCTTCCACATGCTGCGGGAGCGCCAGACCTCCGACAGCTTCACCGATCCGGGCGACGAGCCGCGCCGGGTCAACCTGCTCAACTGGGACGGCAAGGGCCGGCCCGCCGGTCTCTTCCCGCCCCGTCGCAACGCCACGGCCGGTGGCGCGGACACCGACGAGCCCGGCGTGATCGACACCGACGGGAGCGGACGATGACCACCACACCACTCTGGCGGGCCGCCGCGGCCCGGGCGGCCTCGCTGCTGCTGCGCTATCCCGACACCGACACGCTCGACGCGTTGCCGACGCTGCTCGCCGCCCTCGACGAACTGCCCGACCCCGTGGCCTCGCACCTGCGCCCGGTGGCGCTGCACCGCCGCGACGGGCACCCCACCCGACTCGCCGCCCAGTACGTGGAGCTGTTCGACTTCCGCCGCCGCTGCGCGCTGCACCTGACCTACTACAGCTGTGGCGACACCCGTAAGCGCGGCGAGGCACTTGTCGGCTTCACCGCCGCGTACAAGGCGGCGGGCGTCGAGGTGATCGGCGGCGAACTGCCCGACTACCTGCCGGCGGTGCTCGATCTGGCCGCCGTCGACGGCGAGGGCTGGCGTCTGCTGCGCGACAACCGCGTCGGCCTCGACCTGCTCACCGAGTCGTTGGCCCGGGAGAAGTCGGTCTACCGGCACGCGGTCGAGGCGGTGCAGGCGCTGCTGCCCCCCGCCCGGCCGGCCGAGGTGAGAGCCGCGGCCCGACTGGCCCGCACCGGACCACCCGTGGAGCAGGTGGGCCTCGAACCGTTCGGACTCGTCGACACCACCGGAGGCCGTCGGTGAACGTTCTGCTGTGGGTGGTCTACCCGTACCTCACCATCGCGATCCTGGTGGGTGGGTTGATCTGGCGCTACCGCTACGACAAATTCGGCTGGACCACCCGCTCCTCACAGCTCTACGAGTCGACCGTGCTGCGCTGGGGCAGCCCGATGTTCCACTTCGGCATCCTGATGGTCTTGATCGGGCACGTCGGTGGGCTGCTCATCCCCAAGTCGTGGACCGAGGCCGTCGGCATCACCGAACACACCTACCACCTGATGGCCGTCTTCATCGGCTCGGTCGCCGGCTTCTGTACGCTGATCGGCATGGCGGTCCTCATCGCCCGCCGCCGTCTCACCGGGCCGGTCTTCGCCGCCACCACCAGGAACGACAAGGCGATGTACGCGGTGCTCACCACCGTCATCGTGGTCGGCCTGTGGAGCACGCTGCGGGCCAACGTGGTGGGCGACGGCTACGACTACCGGGAGACCATCTCGCCCTGGTTCCGGTCGCTGTTCTACCTCAGCCCGGATCCCGAGATCATGGCCGGTGTCCCGGTCGGTTTCCAGATCCACATCGTCACCGCCTTCGCCCTGTTCGCGTTCTGGCCGTTCACCCGGCTCGTGCACGCCTTCAGCGCCCCGGTCGGTTACCTCACCCGCCCCTACGTGCCCTACCGCAGCCGCGACACCCGACCCGGCCTGCGTCCGTCGCGCCCCGGTTGGGAAGGGCCACCCCGGGCACCCCGAGCGCAGCGCAAGCCCGACCGAACCCGCCGCTGACGCGCTTCGCAGCCGCCGGCCAGCCCGCGACGAGGTACGAGATGACCACAACCGGCAATGCGCCGAGCACCGACCCGGCTGGCGTCACGCCACGTCCCGGCGCCACGCGCAACCTGGTGGTCGCCACCATCGGCTTCACCGTCAACTTCTGGGCGTGGGCGCTGCTCGGCCCGCTCGGTCCGGGCGTCAAGGAGCGCCTCGGGCTCAGCTTCGCCGCCCAGTCGCTGCTGGTCGCGGTTCCGGTGCTCGTCGGATCGCTGGGCCGGATCCCGGTCGGCGCGCTCACCGACCGGTACGGCGCGCGCATCATGTTCCCCCTGCTCAGCCTCGCCACCATCGTCCCGGTACTGACTCTGACGGTCGTCGACAGTTACCCGGCGTTGATCGTCACGGGGTTCTTCCTGGGACTGGGTGGCACGACCTTCGCCATCGGCGTACCGCTGATCTCCGGGTGGTACCCACCCGCCCGCAAGGGCTTCGCGCTCGGTGTGTTCGGCATCGGCATGGGCGGTACCGCCATCGCCAACTTCACCACCGTGCGGCTCGCCGAGACCTACGGCGAGAACACGCCCTTCCTGCTCGTGGCGGCTGTCCTCGCCGGCTACACCGTGCTGGCGTTCGCGCTGTTGCGTGACCCGCCGCGCCGCGCCGCGCCGGCCGGCTCCGCGCTCGCCCGCACCGTCGCGGTCAGTCGCCTGACGGTCACCTGGCAGCTGTGCTTCCTCTACGCGGTCGGCTTCGGCGGGTTCGTCGCCTTCAGCGTCTACCTGCCCGCCTACCTGCGCACCGCCTACGAGCTCAGCGCCAACGACGCCGCGCTGCGCACCGCCGGTTTCGTCGTCCTGGCCGTGGCCGCCCGCCCGACCGGCGGTTGGCTCTCCGACCGCCTCCACCCGGTTCCGGTGCTCGTCTGGTGCTTCACCGGCACCGCCGTGTTCGCCGTTGTGCAGGCGTTCCAGCCGCCCCTGATGCCGGTCGCCACCATCGCCTTCCTCGGCATGGCCGCCCTGCTCGGCGCCGCCAGCGGCGCCGTCTTCGCCCTCGTCGGCAGGGTCGCACCGGCCGACAAGGTCGGCACGGTCACCGGCGTGGTCGGCGCCGCGGGCGGCCTGGGCGGCTTCGTCCCACCACTGATCATGGGCTGGGTGTACGGCATCGAGGGCTCGTACGCCATAGGGTTGATGCTGTTGTCCGACGTCGCGCTCGCCGCCGCCGTCTACACGGCGGTCAAGATGAGCCGGATCGGCAAACCCGCCACCGCGGCAGCGGAGACACCCGCCGCTTCCGCGAGCATCAGTACCCGATCCGGTAACTGACGCCGACCAGAAGAGAGATCATGCAGAAGTCATCGCTGACCGACCTGACCGACCAGCTGCTCACCGCGGCTCGCGGCACGTCCAGCGGGCGCGGCGCCCAGACCGTGCACGGTGGGCACACCAAGACGCTGCGCCAAACCGTCATCGCCCTCGTCGCCGGCCAACGCCTCGACGAGCACGAGAACCCTGGCGAAGCCACCGTGCACGTGCTGCACGGCCTCGTCCGCCTCGCCACCGGCACGACCAGCTGCGACGGCGTCGCCGGGGATCTGCTGCTCGTACCGGACGCCCGGCACAGTCTTGAGGCGCTCCAGGACTCCGTGGTGCTGCTCACCGTCATCAAGAAGGTGTGACCCGACGATGAGGAGCTCAGTCCTTGTCGATCTCGGTGGCGACATCGCTCAGCGCGATCCGGTTCGGTAGCCCGGTCTTGACGATCAAGCTGGAGATGTGCCGCTCGACCGTACGCGGCGACAGGTGCAACCGCGCGGCGATCTCCCGGTTGCTGAGCCGACCGGCCAACAGCCGCAGCACCTCCAGCTCCCGGACCGTGACCCCCATGGCCCGCAGCCCGGCCGGGATCTCGCCGGCACCCTGTCGGCGCTGCGCCACCCGGGCCCCCGCCTGACGCAGCATTGTCCGGCACGCGTGTGCGACCGGTTCGACGTTCGCCTGGTGGAAGTAGTCCTCCGCGGCACGCAGCCACGGCACCGGCGAACCCCACCCGTCGGCCAGCGCCGACTCGGCGACCAGCCGCAGCGCGAGATGCCGACCCATCGCGTACAGGGAGGCGACCTCCATCGCCTCGGCCACCGTGGCGGTGGCGGCCTCGTGCTGGCCGGCCCGACCCAGCAGCACCGCCCGGGTGAAGAGCGCGAACTGCCGGTCCCAGCGCAGCTGGCTGGCGGGCGCGCTGGTGAGTTCCTCGTACTCGGCCCAACTGATGTCGTCGGCCATCGCGCGCAGCAACGGCTGGAGGCCGAGCCGACCGCTCAGGTGGAACACGGTCGGGTTGGTCTCCTCCGCCCCCACCGCCAGGGACAACTCGGCCAGCGCCAGCGGGCGGTTCTCCTCCAGCAACGCGCAGAACGCACCGGCCAACCCGTGGACCCGCTGGGTGTGCAGGCTCTCGTCGCCGCCCCAGCTCCGGAACTCGGCCAACGCCTTCTGCATCTGCGGGCGTCGGCCCTGATGAGCGGCGAGCACCGCTTTGAGCAGCAGCACGTACTGGGTGGTCTCGGTGAACTTCGTACGGCTGGTGGCGGCGTGCACCTGGTCGATCAGCTCCTGCGCCGGGGCGTACGCCCCCCGCATGATCAGATGCAGTGCGATGCTCGCCTCCGCCTGCTGTCGGGCGGTCACCGCGCCGACCTGTCGCGCCTGCTCCCGGGCCTGTTCGAGCCGGTCCAGGGTGCCGTGCAGCAACGCGTCGTCGTTGCCGAGCCGGATCAGCGCGTGGACCTCCCAGATCGGCAGGTCGTGTTCGGCGGCGATGGAGCGGGCCTTCTCCAGGCAGCGGGTGGCCTCGGCCGGGTCGCGGTGCCGGACCAGCGCACCGAGCAACTGCCATGCCTGACAGGCCACCACGGGCAGCGGCACCGCGGCACCGACCGTGGCGGCCCGGCGGGTCAGGGCCTCGGCGACCTCCAACTGCTCCTTGCCGGGGGTGTCCAGGGCCAGGTGCGCGGCGACGATGTCGATCGGCGCCTCGTCCTGCGGTGCGGGGTCGGGGCCGAGCAGGTCGCGGGCGATCTCCACCTGCGCCGTCGCGTCGGTGAGCTGCCCGGCCACCATGGCGGTCCAGGCCAGCCGGGTGTGCAGGCTGGCCCGCCGACGAGGGTCCAGCTCGCCGACCTGGTCCGGACTGCTGACCAGGGCCAGGGCCCGACTCACCAGTCCCGCTTCGCCGAGGGCCTGGAGCAGCGCCTCCAGGGTGTCCGCCCGCACGTCGCCCGGGGAACCGGCCTGGAGTTCCCACGCCCGATCGAGCAGGGCCACGGCCGAGGTGGCGGCACCCTGGGCCAGCGCCCGTCGACCGGCCTCGGTGAAGAGACGCCCGGCGGTCAACGTGTCGCCGGCCTCGAGGCGGAGGGCGGCCGAGATCTGGCACCACTCGCCGGGCAGATCCGGGTGGACCTTCGCCACGGCGTCGGCCACGCTCTGGGCCAGCTCCCGCCGGTCGTACGGCTCGATCAGGGCGAGCAGCGACTCCTGGGTGACCCGGTGCCGGAAGGCGTACCAGTCGGACATCTGGTCGTCCGGTGTCACCATCTGGGCGACGAGTTCACCGTTGAGGTGGTTGAGCACGTCCCGGTCGCTCAGGCCGGTCGCCGCCTGCACCACGGTGACCGGGAACCGCTGCCCGATCAGCGCCCCGCAGGACAACAGCCGCCGGGCCGGTGGGGCCAGCTTCTCGATCCGGTGCCCCATGCTGCGGGCGAAGGCGGCCGGCAGCGCGGCGGGCGGCGGAGACGCGAGCTGCCAGCCACGGGCGTCGCGCAGCAGCAGCTGGTTCTCCACCATGGCGGTGAGGATCTCCTCGACGAGGAAGGGGTTGCCGCCGCTGCCGCCCCAGATCAGGTCGGTCGCAGCAGTCGGCAGCTCGTCGTCGGTCACGTCGAGACAGGCCCGGACCATCTCGCGCAGCTCATCCGGACCGAGTCGGTCCAGCGTCACGAGGGTGCACTTGCCTCGCCGGGCCGCCGCGTGCGCGACCGCCAGGGCCGGTGAGTCGTCGGCCCGGATGGTGCCGAGCAGCACGGTGGACTGCTGGTGAAGGTTGTCGATCAGGTACTCGACCACCATCAGCGTCTCGGCGTCGGCGTCCTGGAGGTCGTCGAGGACCATCAGGCACCCGGTGTCCTGACCGGCGAGACCGGTCAACCGGAGCACCGCCTCGGCGAGGATCACCACCGAGCCGTTCTCCTGCTGGGCCGGGGGCGTGCCCCAGTCGGGCACCAGCCGCCCGAGGACCGGACCGTACGGACCGAGCGCGTTGATGTCCACGGTGGACGAGCGCAGCAGGGAGAGCACCGCCTCGGTGATCGGCCGCAGCGGCACACCGGTGCACAGGGTGCTGCCCCGCCCCTGGAGCAGGGCCATCTCGGCGTGGTACGCCTGCTCGACGGTCGCCGCGGCCAGCCGCGACTTGCCGATGCCGGCCTCTCCGACGATGAAGACCGATCCGCCGTGCCCGTCGATGGCGGCGTCGAGAAGGCGGCGCAACACGGTGAGTTCCGCATCTCGGCCTATCATCGGGCGGGATCGCCGTTGCACGGGCGTAACGATAGCGAGGCGGCCCGTCATAGACCACTACGGACGGGTAGCGAACGTACCTACCCGAGCGACCGGACGGACCGCCACGCTGGGTCAGTCGTCGACCGACCTCACACGATGTAGGTGGGACAGCAGGTGGTGAGGGCCACCGTGTCGACGGGTTCCGGGCTGTCTCCGGAGACCAGACGCCCGACCAGCAGACCCACCGGGATGGCGAGACCGGCCAGCGCCGCCGTACGCAGCCCGAAGCTGACCACCGGGTTGACTCGCGGGTCACCCACCGGGTGGGTGTCGGTGACGTCCTCGGCGTACGCGGCGTTGGCGGCGAATTCGTCAGACATGTCGTCTCTCCTCTTGGGTTGGATCGGTTGGTGTCCGGCGACCGTCCGAGACGGCTGGTCTCCGTTCTGGTTCCAGCAGCAGCGCGGAGGGTATCCGCGCCGACAGGCCGATGCGTAGCAGGCTGTATCCGATGCCGGCGAGCCCGGTCAGCAGACCCGGGGTGAGCACCCCGTCGGGCGTACCGCAGTAACGCTCCTGCCACTGCAACGCGTTCAGGATCAGCGTGGCGCGCCGACGCAGGATGGCCGTCGCGTCGGGTCCTACCGGCCCCGGGGCGAGCGCGGTGAGGGCGTCGACGATGCCCGCCTCGCCGTGGCAGAGACTCAGATCGCGTGACGGCGGCTGGTCGGCCAGCCAGCGGACCAGCCGGGTCGACTCGGCCAGGCCCGGCGACCCGGACCCGCCCGCCTCGCCGCCGCCCCGATGGGCGAGCGCGAGCGCCAGGCCCGAGGCGCCGACGCACCACCCCGAGGAACTGGCCGCGGCTCGCGCCGCGTGCCGTGCGGCCGCCAACGCGGCGTCCGCGTGCCGGGTGGTGCCCGATCCCGTCTCGACGAACCGGTGCAGGGCGTACGCGATGCCGGCCGTGCCGTCCGCGAAGCCGGTCGGACCATCCGGGCGGTCGAGCGCCTCCACCGCGTCGGCCACCGCGTCGGCGCAGCTGCGGGCCAACGCCCCGGCCCGTTCGTGACCGAGGTCGGTGTGGATGGCGGACATCGCGGCCAGACAGCCCGCGCGGCCGGTCGCCCAGTCGTCGGTGGGGGAGCTGACCGTGGCGACGTAGGCGAGTTCGACAGCCGTGTCGACCCACCGGCCGATCTCCGGGTCGTCCAGCAGCATCCGCAGCCGGGTGAGGCCGTAGGCGATCCCGCCGAGGCCGTGCAGGCCGCCGCAACCGATCGCGGTGACCAGCTCCGGCCGGTCCGCGAGCAGGTCGAGCAGGCGGGGCGTCGCGACGATCGCCCGGCGGGCCACGTCCCGGTAGCGGGCCACGCCGCTGACCTCGGCGAGTTGACCGAGGAAGAGCGCCACTCCGAGGTAGCCGTTGGCCAGCCCCGCTCCCATCGGCAGCAGCAGCCACTGCCGGTCGTCGACCAGTTCCAGGCCGAGCCAGTTCACCCGCTCACGACCGGGCGCGCCGCGCGCGACGAGTTGGTCGGCGATCGCGCACGCCGCCGCGACCAGCCGCTCGGCGGGGGCCGCCGTGCCATGCTTCGAACTGGGCATCGGGGCGGCGTCGAGGTGCCCACCGACCGGTCGGCGGGTGGCCAGGCTGGCCAGGATGATCCACTCCTGGTCCTGCCGGTCGGCCTCGCCGAAGCGCGCGATCCGGTCCAGTGCGGCGTCCATGCCGCTGCGGCGCAACGGCATCGTGGTCGGTCGGCCGTCGACGCAGAGGGTCAGCGAGTCGGCGCGGGCGTGGTAGTAGGGGACGTCACCGCGCCACAGTGCGGCGATGTCGTGACGTGCGAAGGCCGTGTCGGCGGGGAACTGGGCCTGGTCGTAGAGCTGGGCGAGGAAACGGTCCCGGTCCAGGGCATCGCGGAGCAGGTTCGGGTGGGTGCTCTCGTCGAGCAGCATCCGGTACGCCCAGGTGGGCCGGGCGACGAGTCGTACGGTCATCGCCGCCGACTCCTCGACCAACCGGGCGAAGTCCTCGCGATGCGTCTCGATCGCGTCGTAACCGAGCCGGAAGCCGGCCATGATCGACTCTGCGTGATCCTCCGGATTGATCACCCGGTCGCCGAGCCGGGGTCGGTTCGAGGCACCGTCGAAGGTGCCCGCCCGGCGCACCAGGCGCATCCGGTCGGTGCCCGGGTCGGCCCAGTCGATCAGGCTGGCCGGGCTCTGCCGACCCTGGTCGCCACCGGAGCCGGACAGGTCCATGATGCCCTGCTCGCCGACGACCATCATGGGCAGCAACGCGGTCCGCTGCACCGACGCGGCGAGCAGTTCGGCCGCCGGGTCCACGGTGTCGTTCGGTTCCTGCCACACCGGGCGGAACAGCGTCTCGACATCGATCATCACGGGCTGGTCGCCGCTGGCGATCAGGTTCTCGTAGTGCAGGTCCGTGGTGTTGAGCGCGTGGGCGAGCGCGAGCAGCACCCCTTGACGGCGGTAGTAGAGGTGCCCGCCGTCCGGGTCGGTCAGCGGTGCGGACGCCACGAACTCGGTCCACCCGTACTCGGGACGGTGCAGACCGGCGACCTTACGCAGGCCGACGTCGGGAATCCGCAGGTTCAGCCAGTCGACGAAGGCGTCCAGCCGGGCGTCGTGGGCCAGGTCGCGGGGCTTGTAGACCAACCGTCGGCCGTCGGCGAACCGGACGACGCTGGTGGTCCGCCCGGCGCGATGCGGGTCGCCCTGGTTGTCCTCGACGGCCACCAGCGGACCCGGGTCGACGTCGCCGAACAGCTCCCGCACCAGGCAGGACCGGTCGGCGGCGTACCGGTTCACCAACTCCAGCCTGGCCTCGGTGGCGTACACGGTGGCCTGTCCGACCAGTCTGGCCAGCACCGGACGGTCGGTGAACAGGGTGGCGATCCCGGCCGGCTCGGTCAGCCGACGGACGAAGTCGACGAAGCGGGCGCGACTGTCGTCGCCGCGCAGCAGACCGGCCGCCCGCTGACGGTGCAGTTCGGCGACGAAGGTACGGGCGGCGAGGCTGGTCAGCCGGCGTTCCAGGGCGGCGCCCAGCGAGCCGGTCAGCGCGTGGAGGTCCACCTGCGCCTCGTCGGACATCAGACGGGTCCCGACCCGGAAGCGGGCCTTCGCGTACTCGACCAGCGGGCGGAACGGCAGAGCGAAGGCGGCGCGCCAGTCCGCCGGGACCGGGTCCGAGGCGGGCAGCGGTGTGGCGGCGCGTACGGCGGACTCGATCGGCTCCACCCAGGACGGTGCGTCCAGCCGGGCGGTGAGTTGCGTGTCCTCCTCCGCCAGGATGCCGAGCAGGTGGTCCTCGCTGACGGTCAGGCCGCGCAGGTACGCCTCCAGCACGCCGCTGTCCTCGGCCCGCCAACGCCGCAGCCGCTGTCGGGCCTGCGCCAGCCGGGCGCTGTCGACCGGTGCGGCGACATCGGCACGCACCCGCTCGTGCAACGCCACCCCGCACGCCCACCAGCCCCCGGGGAGCCGCTGCGGCTCCGTCGGGGCCAGGCTCGATGGGCCGTCGGCGGTCGAGGTGTTCACCGGAAAGAGGGTGCCAAGGCGTACCGACGAACTCATGCGTGGGATCCACCCAAATTCTCGTCATCGACGCTGGTCGTGCGAGGCATCCCCGGTTGACCTGCGGATTCACCGGGCGGGTGACGGACGGCCCGGAGAGGCGAGCGGGCCGGTCGGCCGGCCACGACCGTCGGTGTCGGTGTCGTACACCTGCGTGCTGGGGGGACGGAACTTGGGTGGCGTGCACACATGCGTGGAGGTGCCGTGGTGACCGAATCTCCGACCTATTCCGCTGGGTGGACCGATCGGAGCGACTGTGGAGTTTTGCGTACTCGGGCCGGTGAGCGCCTGGCAGGACGGCTCTGAGATTCCGCTGGATGGTGCGAAACAGCGCACCGTCCTGGCCGCGTTGCTGCTCGCCAGGGAGCGGATCGTCTCCGACGCCCAGCTCTGCCGACTGCTCTGGGACGAACACCTGCCGGCGACCTTCGCCGCTCAGCTGTACAACTACGTGTCCCGGCTACGCAGGTACCTCGGAGACGAGGTGGAGATCGTCCGGAAGTGCTCCGGGTACGCCCTGCGGCGCAAGGACAGCCGGCTCGACCTCGACGATTTCGAGCGGCTGGCCGGGCTGGGCCGTGCCGCGCTGCGCGAGGGCCGGTACGAGGAGGCGGGGCGCTGGTTGCACGAGGCCCTGGGCCTGTGGCGGGGTACGACCCTGTCCAACGTCACCGACCATCTGGTCGAGGCGGAGGCGCATCGGATGGCCGAGGCGCGGATGGCGGTCCTGGAGGACCGAATCAGGGCGGACCTGTTCCTGGGGCGGCAGGCCGAGCTGGTGCTTGAGCTGACCGACCTGGTGGCCCGCCAGCCCTTGCACGAGCAGCTCCGCAGCCTGTTGATGATCGCCCTGCTGGGGTGCGACCGGCAGGCCGACGCGCTGGCCGTCTACCACGAGGGCCGACGCGTCCTCGCCGACGAACTGGGGGTGGACCCGGGGGCGGCCCTGACCGAGGCGTACCAGGCGGTGTTGGCCCGGCCCACGGTCTCCGTCGCCGAGGCGGTGCCCCGGACCGCGCCCGGCTGGCGGGACGTACGTCCGGCGATGTTGCCGCCCGGGGCACACGACTTCCACGGCCGTGAGGAGCAACTACGCCTGCTCACCGGGTGGCTCGCCGCGTCGCCACGATCCGGGCCGCCACGGACCCTGCTGACCGGGATGGCGGGCGTCGGCAAGACCGCGCTGGCCCTGCGGGCGGCGCACCTGTCCCGGGACGACTTCCCGGACGGGCAGCTCTACGTCGACCTGGGCGGCACCCGGGGCAACGCGACCGACCCGGGTGACGTGCTGGGCTGGTTCCTGCGCAGCCTGGGCAACGCCGAGCAGGACATTCCGGGGCGGCTCGACGAGCGGGAGTGCCTGTACCGCAGCCAGCTGGCCGGTCGACGGATGCTGGTGGTGCTCGACAACGTCGCCAGCTACTCGCAGGTCCGTCCGCTGTTGCCGGGCGACCCGTCCTGTCGGGTCATCCTGACCTGCCGGGGGCGTCTGTCCGAACTGCCCGGCGTCACCCGGGTCGAGGTGGACGTCCTGGCACCGGCACAGGCGATCGAGCTGTTCGCCACGATCGTCGGCGAGCAGCGGGTGGTCGCCGAGCCGGCCGCCGCCCGTCAGATCGTCGAGCTGTGCGGTCGGCTGTCGATCGGCATCCGGGTGGCCGCGGCCCGGCTGATCGCGCGTCCGCACTGGTCACTGCGGTACCTCGCGCAGCGGCTGGCCGACGAGCGGTGCCGCCTCAACGAGCTGCGACTGGGGACGCTGGACGTGCGGGCCCGTATCGACGGCAGCTACCAGCAGTTGACCGCCGAGAGCCAGGTCGCGTTGCGTCGGCTGGCGCTGCTGGAGTCGGCCGACTTCCCGATCGGGGCCGCCGCCCGAGTGCTCGACGTGTCGTCCCGGGTGGGGGAGGAGGTGGCGGAGAGCCTGATCGACGCCCGGCTGTTGGAGATCGCCGGATCGGACGGCGCACGGCGGCAGCGGCACCGCTTCAACGGCCTGGTGCGGGTCTTCGCCCGGGAGAAGGCTGATCCGGCGGATCGTCGGATGATGGCCGGCCGGTTCCCGCTGTCCGTGTCGCCCCGGGTGCCTGCTGCCTGATCACGCAGCTCGACGGTATGGAGAAGATATAGCCGCCACCGGCACGGTCGGCAGGTGACCAGCAGAACCTCGCCCGAGTGCGCCACCACCGCCCGGATCGAGCTGACCCGTGCCAGCGACGACGAGATCGTCGCCCGGGTACGCCCGGATCGGGCCGATCCGGTCTTCGCCGGGCACTATCCCGGCTTCCCCCTGCTGCCCGGCGTGCACATCGTCGAGTACGTGCACCGCGCCGTGCTCGCGGCGGCGCCGACGGTGGTCCTCGCCGAGCTGGTGTACTGCCGGTTCCTCCGGGCCATCGACCTGGACGACGAGCTGGTCATCAAGGTCCGCCGCGACGGCGAGCTGTGCCACGGCACCGTCACCGTCTCCGACGCACCAGCCGCCGAGGTGGTGCTGCGTTACCGGAATGGAGGTGACTGATGCTCGACGGCGACGACATCCGGCGGCTCATCCCGCACCGACCGCCGATGCTGCTGGTCGACCGGGTCAGTGAACTGGTGCCCCGCCGACACCTGGTCGGCAGCTACACCGTCACCGGAAGCCATCCACTGCCCCCGGTGCTGCTGCTGGAGTCGTGGGGACAGGCCGCGCTGGTCCTGATCCGACACGACCGGCCGATGCCGGACGTGCTGACCGGTGGTGTGCCGGTCGCCGGTGTCTTTGAGGAGATCAGGTTCGGTCGGCCGGTGTGGCCCGGCGAGACGGTCGAGCACCGGGTGCGGCTGACCCGGCTGCTCGCCGACACCGGCTTCGTCGAGGGCGAGACCGTGATCGGTTCCGAGGTCGTCATGCGGGTCGGCCGCCTGGTCGGTGCGGTGCGTCCGGCCGCCACGTTGCGCCCCGCCGCCCTGGCCGGGGTATCCGACGGCAAGGAGTCGACATGAGTGAGGTCCGACGACCGGTTGCGCTGGTCAGCGGAGGGTCCCGGGGGATCGGCCGGGCGGTGGTCCGGCAGCTCGCCACGGACGGGTACGACGTGGCCTTCTGCTACCAGAGCAACGGGCAGGCCGCCGCGAAGGTGGCCGCCGAGGTGGAGGAGGTCGGCGCGCGGGTGCTGGCCCGCCAGGTGAACGTCGCCGACCCGGCCCGGGTACGCGAGTTCGTCGCCGAGGTGGAACGCGACCTGGGTGAGGTGGCCGCGCTGGTCACCGTGGCCGGCATCATCCGGGACCGGCCGGTGGCGATGATGGCCGCCGAGGACTGGCAGTCGGTGGTCGACGTCAACCTCGGCGGGGTCTACCAGGTCTGCCGGGCGGCGATCCGGCGCATGATGCGCCGTCGGGGCGGGGCCATCGTCACGCTCTCCTCGGTGGCCGGCATCACCGGCAGCCCCGGTCAGACCAACTACTCCGCGTCCAAGGCGGGCATCATCGGGTTCACCAAGGCGCTGGCGAAGGAGGTTGGCCCGTACGGGATCCGGGTCAACGCCGTGGCGCCCGGCTTCATCGAGACCGACATGCTCAGTGACCTGCCGGCCGGACTGACCGACGGGGTCGGGCAGCGGACCGCTCTCGGCCGACTCGGGCAGCCCGAGGAGATCGCCCCGGTGGTGACGTTCCTGCTGTCGGAGCGGGCCTCCTACCTGACCGGACAGGTCATCACGGTCGACGGTGGCCTGACGATCTGACCCGGTGCGCGGCGAGCCGGTCCCGCATGGCCGCCAGGCGGAGCCGGCTCGCCTCGGCGCGCGCCCGTCGCGCCCGCAGTCGCAGGTAGAGCGTGCCGAGCAGCCGGGAGGACAGGTCGACCCGACGGGCGTCCGCCCCGACGATGATTCTCATCTGGTTGCGGCGGATCCCCCGCAGGATGGCCCGGGCGGCCGCTTCGGCCGAGACGGCCGCCTCCTGGGCGAAGCGTTCCCGGATCCCGTCGTAGCCCAGGCCCCGCCCGGTGCGGGCACTGGTGAAGATGTCGGTGCGTACGTTGCCCGGGTAGACGCAGCTGACCGTCACCGGCACGCCGCCGACCTGCATCTCCTGCCACACCGCCTCGGTGAAGCCCCGGACGGCGAACTTCGCCGCGTTGTACGCAGTCTGGGCCGGAGCGGTGGTCAGGCCGTACATGCTGGAGATGTTCACCAGGTGCCCGCGCGCGGCGACGAGCAGCGGCAGGAACGCCCGGGTGCCGTGCACCACGCCCCAGAAGTTGACATCCAGCACCCAGCGGACGTCTTCGTACCTGGCCTCGATGACCGTGGCCAGCAGATTCACCCCGGCGTTGTTGACCACCAGGTCGGCGCCGCCGAAGTCGGCCCGGACCTGCGTCGCGTGCGCCTGCACCGCCGCCATGTCGGTGACGTCCAGCGGATAGCCGCGCACCTCGGCCCCCAACTCGGCACAGGCCGCCGTGGTGCGGTCCAGGCCGTCGGGGGCCACGTCGGAGAGAGCCAGCCGGGCACCCTGGGCGGCCAGCTCGATGGCCAGCGCCCGACCGATCCCCGAGCCGGCTCCGGTGATGACCACGACCTTGCCACGGAGATCCTTCATGCGCTTCCTTCCGACCGGGCGGGCCAGCGTGCGGCGGCACACTCCCCGCGTACGGTCGCCGGCCCGGCTATCTCTTTTCCATACCGCCGCGATGTAGAGAAGTTGTGAGATCGCCGTCGAACACTCCCTCCCGGACGGTGCCACCAGGACGCCGACCGGCGTGGTGTGGAGGGATTGATGGCCCAGATGACTGGTGCGGCGATTACCGGGCTCGGTGCCTACCGGCCGAGCAGACTGGTCACGAACGAGGAGATCGCCGACGAGGCTGGTGTGACCCCGGACTGGATCGAGGAGCGGACCGGCATCCGGTCGCGCTACTGGTCCGGACCGGAGGAGTCCGTGACGATGATGGCCGCCGAGGCCGGCGGGAAGGCGCTCGCCATGGCGAACGTCGACCCCGCCGACGTGGACCTGGTCATCCTCGCCTCGGCGACGAAGAAGGACCGCATCCCGGGCGGCGCGCCCGAGGTGGCCAGCCGGATCGGCATCGACGCCACCGGGGCGTTCGACCTGAACGCCGCCTGTGCCGGCTTCGCCTACTCGGTCGGGGTCGCGGCCAACGAGATCCGGGCGGGCAGCGCCCGCAACGTGCTGGTGGTCGGGGCGGAGCAACTGAGTCGCTTCATCGACCCGGAGGATCCGGCCACGTACGTCATCTTCGGTGACGGCGCGGGTGCGGCGGTGGTCTCCGCCGCGCAGACCGACGGCATCAGCCCGGTGGTGTGGGGCAGCGACGGCCGACGCGCCAACATCCTCGGCACCAGGTGGGACGCCAACGGCCGCGAGTTCGCCAAGATGGACGGTCCGCTGGTCTACCGGTGGTCCACCAAGAACGTGCCGAGGGTGGCCCGCAGGGTGTGCGACCTCGCCGGTATCGAGCTGGCGGACATCGACTGGTTCGTGCCCCACCAGGCGAACCTGCGCATCATCGACCAACTGGCCGAGATCCTCGAGATCCCCGCCGAGAAGGTTGCCAAGGACGTCGTCGAAACCGGCAACACGTCGGCCGCGTCGGTTCCGCTGGCGCTCAGCCGGCTGTACGAGAGCGGCCAGACCAGCCCCGGTGACCGGGTGCTGCTGCTCGGCTTCGGCGCCGGCCTCGCCTACGCCGGTCAACTCATCCGGATGCCCTGACCAGTCCCCTCTGTCGAAAGGACCATGACCATGACCATCGCTGTTGACCAGGTGTTCCCGGACGTCGTGCGGCTCACCCGCAAACTGATGACCGAGAACGTCGACCGGCAGATCAACCCGGGGGACGCCTTCGTCGACCTCGGCCTGGACAGCCTCAAACTGGTCGACCTGCTCGCCGCCGTGGAGAACCACTTCGACATCGAGGTGCCCGACGAGGAGGTCGGCAACTTCGCGAAGGTCCAGGACATCACGGACTTCGTCCTCGCCGCCAGGTCCTCGATGTGACCGAGGACGTCCGGCAGTTGTCGGTCGGGCAGCGCGCGCTGTGGCTGGTCCAGCGGCTCGCGCCGGATAGCGCGGCCAGCAACGTGGTGCACGGTCTGTACGTCGAGCCGGCACTCGATCCCGATCTGGTGCGCCGGGCGTTGACCGTGGTGCGGTCCCGCCACGACCTGCTCCGATCCCGGTTCGTGCAGACGGACCACGGGCCGGTGCGGGTCGTGGACCGCGACCCACCCACCGAGGTCGAGGTGCACGACGTGCCCGACCTGGACGACGACGGGCTGCTGCGCCGGTGCAAGAAACTCGGCGACCAGCCGCTGCGGCTGGGCGACGACGGCCCGCTGCGGGCGGCGCTGCTGCGGCGGCGGACCGACTGCGTCCTGGTGGTGGTCGTCCACCACATCGCCACCGACTTCCACTCGCAGCGCATCGTCTGGCAGGAGCTGGCCGAGGTGTACGCCGCGTTGCGGGCCGGACGGCCGGTGGAGTTGCCGCCGGTCGGCGGCACCTACGACGACTTCCTGGCCCGGCAGCAGGCGGCGCTCTCCGGCGAGCGTGGCGAGCGGCTACGGGCGTACTGGGACCGGGTCTGCGACGGTGCCACGGCGGTGACCCTGCCGACCGACCGCCCCCGCCCGCCGGTGCGCTCGTTCCGGGGCGGCGCGTTCAGCCAGCCGCTGCCGGACGACCTCGTCGTCGGGTTGCGGCAGGCCGCCGCCACGGCCGGAGTCACGCCGTACAGCGTGGTGCTCGCCGCGTTCCAGGCCACGATGTACCGCTACAGCGGGCTGGGCGAGTTCACCGTCGGGTGTCCCGCCACGCTGCGTCGGGGGCGGGCGCTGCGTGGGGTGGTCGGACTGTTGGTCAACACGATCGCGTTGCGCGGCTCGTTCGACACGGGCACCACCTTCGCCGAGGCGATCGCCGCCGCGAGTCGGCAACTGACCGACGGGGTGGCGCACGCGGCCTACCCGTTCCCGCTGGTCCAGGCGAGCCGACGCAGCCAGGGGCCGGTGGTACGGGTGACCGTCACGCTGCTCGCGCACCAGCACGACGACGACTTCACCTACGAGCGCCACCCGTTCGTCGGGCACCGGGTCCGGCTCCTGGACATCCCGTACGACGAGGGTCAGTTCGACCTCTCGGCGACCCTCACGCAGTACAACGACGGCCGGATCGAGGCCGAGTTCGGCTACGACGTCGACCTGTTCGACGAGCCGACCGTGCGGCGGTTGGCCCGGCACTTCCTCCAGATGCTGCGGGTGGCCTGCACGGCACCGCAGACCGTGGTGTCCCGCGCGCCGATGGTCGACGAGACGGAACTGCGCGACCTGCTGGCGCTGGGCGCGCGATAGACCCGGTGGTGAGCGGTCCGGCCAGCCGGGTCGGGCCGTCGCCACTCGGGCCGGAGCCGGTCGGTGCACCCCCGTCACCGGCCGGCTCCGGAACCGCGTGAGCGGCGAGGCACCGGTATAGGGCCCGTATAGCCCTGATTGACAACGTCATGGCACTGGAAAGGCCACTTGTGGAGGGAGGAACGGTGCGTGAGGGCATCCTCTCGACGATCGGGAACACGCCGCTGGTCCAGTTGGTCCGGCTGTTCCCGGACTCTCCCTCTCGGATATTCGTGAAGCTGGAGCGCTTCAACCCCGGCGGCAGCATCAAGGACCGCACCGCGCTGAGCATGCTGCGCGGCAAGATCGAGTCGGGTGAGCTGGTGCCCGGCCGGTCGGTGGTGATCGAGTCCAGCTCGGGCAACCTGGCCATCGGCCTCGCCCAGGTGTGCGCGTACTACGCGATCCGGTTCATCTGCGTGGTCGACCCGAAGACCACCCGTCAGAACCTCGCCATCCTGCACGCGTACCGCGCGGAGATCGAGATGGTCGAACACCCCGACCCGGTGACCGGGGAATATCTGCCCGTCCGGCAGAACCGGGTCCGCGAGCTGTGCGAACGGATTCCGGACGCGTACCGCCCCGACCAGTACGCCAACCCGCTCAACGCCGCGGCGCAACGGCGCACCATGGCCGAGATCGTCACCGCGCTCGACGGGCAGGTCGACTACCTGTACTGCACCACCGGCACCTGCGGGACGCTGGTCGGCTGCGTCGGCTACCTGCGCGAGCAGGGACTGTCCACCCGGGTGGTGGCGGTGGACGCGGTGGGCAGCGCGATCTTCGGTGGTCAACCGGAGCCACGGCTGATCCCCGGTCACGGTGCGTCGATCACGCCGCCCCTGGCGGCCGACGCGGCGCCGGACGAGGTGGTGCACGTCTCGGACCTGGACTGCGTGGTCGGGTGCCGGCTGCTGCTCAACCGGGAGGCCATCCTCGCCGGTGGCTCCTCCGGTGCCACCGTCGCCGCGCTGCACCGCCGGATCGCGCAGATCCCGGCGGGGGCCACCGCCGTGCTGATCCTGCCGGACAACGGTGATCGCTATCTCGACACGATCTATTCCGATCAATGGGTGGTACGACACTTCGGAGAGATCACCCATCTGTGGAAGGACGAGTCATGCTGATCATCGGTCAGGCCGTGGTACGCGACATCCTCGACGGCGACGACGCCCGGGTCGTGGACCTGGTCCGTCAGGCGTACCTGCTGCACGAGCAGGGGCGCAGCAGTGTGCCGCACTCGGTCTTCCTGCGCTTCCCCGATCGGCCCCGCGACCGGGTCATCGGGCTGCCCGCCCACCTCGACACCGACCCGCCGGTCGCCGGCATCAAGTGGATCTCGTCCTTCCCCGGCAACCTCGCCCAGGGCCTGGAACGGGCCAGCGCGGCCATCGTGCTGAACTCGATGCGTACCGGGCATCCGGTGGCGCTGGTCGAAGGGTCGGTCGTCTCCGCCCGACGTACCGCGGCGAGCGCGGCGCTGGCGGCCGACCTGCTCACCACGCACCGTCGCCCGGACGGTCTGGCCCTGATCGGCTGCGGTCTGATCAACCAGCAGGTGCTGCGGTTCGTCGCCGGCACCGTCGCCCCGCCACCGGCGCTCACCCTGTTCGACACGGACCCGGCGCGGGCGGCGGCGTTCGCCGAGGCGGCCCGCGCGTTGCTGCCGGAGGTGCCCACGACGCTGGCCCGCACCGCCGAGGAGGCGCTGGCCGCGCACCGGTTGGTCGCCATCGCCACCACCGCCACCGCCCCCCACCTCGACCTGGACGCCTGCCGTCCGGGCACGGTGCTGCTGCACCTGTCCCTGCGTGACCTGCGGCCCGAGGCGGTGCTGGCGGCCCGCAACGTGGTCGACGACGCCGACCACGTCTGCCGCGAGCACACCTCACTGCACCTGGCCGAACAGCTCACCGGCGGGCGGGACTTCGTCCACGCCACGATCGGCGGGCTGGCCGGCGGCCAGGTCCGGCTGCCCGACGACGACAGGCCGGTGGTGGTGTCCCCGTTCGGCCTCGGGGTGCTGGACCTCGCCGTGGCCGAGCACGTGCGGGCCACCGCTGACCGGCGGGGCCTCGGCGTACGCGTCGACGACTTCCTACCTGTGCCGGACGCCATCGGGGCGTCCGCCGGATCACCGAAGGAGTGGCAATGAGCGACGACCGCAGCTACCGAGTGGTGCTCAACGACGAGGAGCAGTACTCGGTCTGGTGGACCGACCGGGAGCCGCCGGCCGGCTGGCGGGCGGAGGGCACCGAGGGCACGCGCGAGGAGTGCCTGGCCCGGATCGGCGAACTCTGGACCGACATGCGACCGCTGAGCCTGCGCCAGCGCATGGAGTCCCAGAGCACCGCCTGAAGCCCACGAACCAACCCGACGCCCCGCCCGGTCCCCGAGGAGGAGTACCGATGAGCATCGTTCCGCTGGCGATGCCAGCAGCCATCACTCCGGGAACGAGCACGCTCTCCGAGCTGGTCGCCCGGCAGGCCGCGCTGACCCCCGCCGCCACGGCGGTGGACGGCGACACCGGGCAGCTGGACTACGCCGAGCTGGACCGGCGCGCCAACCAGCTCGGGCGGTACCTGGCCGGGCTGGGCGTCGGGCCGGAGACCCTGGTGGCGGTCAACCTCGATCGCGGCGTCGACCTGGTGGTCGCACTGCTGGGGATCTGGCGGGCCGGCGCGGCCTACCTGCCGCTGGACCCGAACCACCCGGCGCAGCGCCGACGGTGGATCCTCGACGACAGCGGTGCCGAGGTGCTGCTCACCCTGAGCACGCTCCGCGACGAGGCGGCACCCGCCCGGGTGGTGTGCCTGGACACCGAGCGGAGCCGGATCTCCGCCGCCGATACCACCGCCCCGGTACCGCTACCGGACCCGGAGTCGGTCGCCTACGCCATCTACACCTCCGGCTCCACCGGCCGCCCCAAGGGGGTGCTGATCACCCACCGGGGCATCGCGAACCGGGTGACCTGGACGATCCGGGAACACGGCCTCGGCCCCGCCGACCGGGTGTTGCAGAAGACCTCGGTCAGTTTCGACGCGGCGGGATGGGAGTTCTTCGCCCCGCTGGCCAGCGGCGGCACCGTGGTGCTGGCGCCCCCCGACGCGCACCGCGATCCGGGCGCCCTCGTCGCCGCCGTCGCCCGGCACCGGATCACCGTCCTACAGGGCGTGCCGACGGTGTACGGGCGGCTGGTCGACGAGCCCGGCTGGGCCGACTGCACCAGCCTGCGGCTGATCTTCTCGGCGGGTGAACCGCTGCACGCCGAACTGTGCCGACGGCTCGCGGTCACCCCCCAGGTGCAGATCTGGAACACCTACGGCCCGACCGAGTGCGCGATCGACGTGACGGCCCACCTGGTCGATCCGGAGCAGCTGACCGGGCCGGTGCCGATCGGCCGTCCGCTGCCCGACATCCGGCTCCAGGTGCTCGACGCCGACCGGCGACCCGTGCCGGTGGGCGTGGTCGGCGAGCTGTACGTCGGTGGGGCCAACCTGGGTCGCGGCTACCTCCACCGGCCGGAGCTGACCGCCGACCAGTTCGTCCCCGACGAGTACGGCCCGCCCGGTGCCCGCCTCTACCGCACCGGCGACCAGGTCCGCTGGCGCTCCGACCGGAACCTGGAGTTCGTCGGCCGGGTCGACCACCAACTCAAGGTCAACGGCGTCCGGATCGAACCGGCCGAGGTGGAGGCGGTGCTCGCCGGGCATCCGGACGTCCGCGCGTCGGTGGTGGTGGGCCACACCGACCCGGCGGGTCGTCGGCAGCTCGCCGCGTACGTCGTCGGGCGACCGGCACCCACCCCGGCGCAGCTGCGCGCCTTCTGCGTGGGCCGCCTGCCCGAGGCGCTGGTACCCGTGGTGTTCCAACCGCTCGCGGACCTTCCCCGCACCCCCAGCGGCAAGGTCGACCGGTCGGCGTTGCCGCCCATCGAGCCGGTCGACCGGGCGGCACTGCGACCACCGACGACCCGTGCGGAACGGACCGTCGCCGCCGTCTGGCGGGACCTGCTCGGCGTCGACGAGATCGGGGTCGACGACGACTTCTACCAGCTCGGCGGCTCCTCGCTGGAGACGCTGGCACTGGAAAGCCGGCTCAGCGCGGCGGCGGGCGGCACCGTGGCGCTGCGGGACCTGCTCACCGCGACCACCGTGGCCGCCCAGGCCCGGCTGCTGGACGCCGCCGCACCGGCCGTGCCCGTGCTGCCGGTGGGGCGTGAGCGACCCCTGCCGCTCTCCGCCGCGCAGCAACGACTCTGGATGCTCGACAAGCTCGACCCGGGCAGCCGGGAGTGGGTCGTCCCGATCTACGTGCGGCTGCCCGCCACCGTCCACCCGGACCACGTGGTCGCCGCCCTGTCCGCCCTGGAGGCGCGACACGAGCCGCTGCGCACCCGCTACCTGGTCGTCGACGGGGTGCCCCGGCAGCAGGTCGTGCCGCCGGCACCGGCCGCCGTCGAGGTGCGCGACGTCAGCCAGGGCGGGCTGGCCGAGTTGGTCTCGGCGCAGCTCGGCGAAGGCTTCGACCTGGGTGCCGGACGGCTGTGGCGGGCCGCGCTGGCCACCGCGTCCGGTCAGGACCACCTGCTGGTGATGGCCGTGCACCACATCGCCTCCGACGCCGGTACCGCCCTGATCCTCGAACGGGATCTGCGGGAACTGTGCCTGGCCACGGCCGCCGGACGCCCCGCCGAGTTGCCGCAGCTGCCGGTGCAGTACGCCGACTACGCCGTCTGGCAGCACCAGCAGCTCACCGACGAGGTGGTCGAGCGGGAGCTGACGTACTGGCGGGACACCCTCGCCGGGCTGCCCGAGTTGCCGCTGCCGCTGGACCGCCCGCGACCCGCCGAACGGGACGCGCGCGGCGAGATGCTCGCTTTCACGGTGCCGGCGGAGGTCGCCGACGCCCTCACCGACCTGGCGCGCCGCTGCGCGGTCACCCCGTTCGTCGCGCTGCTCACCGGCTTCGCCACCCTGCTGGCCCGGTACGGCGGGCAGTGGGACGTGCCGGTCGGCGTGCCCACCTCCGGGCATCGGCCGCCCGAGGCCGACCAGATCGCCGGGATCTTCCTCAACCCGGTGGTGCTGCGCTGCACGCTCGATCCGGCTGCTGACGTGGTGCGGGCGCTGCGGCGGGTCGCCGATGTGGTCGGTGCCGCCCTGGCGCACCAGGACCTGCCCTTCGACCGGGTGGTGGACGACCTGCTCGGCCGGCGGGATCTCTCCCGCACCCCGCTCTACCAGGTGATGCTCAACTACCAGGAGGGTGGCATCACCGGCTCGGTCGCCGAGGACCCGGTCGCGGTCGACGCGCTGCGGCGGGCCTCCACGGTGGCCAAGACGGACCTGACCGTGCACCTCTGGCCGCAGCCCGACGGCTCGCTCGCCGGGGCGGTGGAGTACGCCACCGCGTTGTTCGACGAGTCCACCGTACGACGGCTGGCCGACCATCTCGTCCGGCTGTGGCAGGACGCCGCCACCCGTCCCGACGTACGCCTCGACGAACTCGACCCGTTCACCGCCGAGGAGCGACACCGGCTGCTGCACGAGTGGAACGGGCCGACGGTGCCCCGTCCGGCCACCACCGTGGTCGACCTGTTCGAGGCACGGCTGGCCGCGTCACCGCAGGCCGTGGCGCTGCGCCAGGGCGAGGCGGTGACCACCTACGCCGAACTGGACGGCCGGGCCAACCAGTTCGCCCATCACCTGCGCCGCTCCGGCGTGGCGCCGGGCGCGGTCGTCGCGGTGCTGCTGGATCGTGGTCCGGACCTGGTCGCCGCGATCCTGGGTTGTTGGAAGGCGGGCACCACGTGTCTTCCGCTCGACCCCTCGTATCCCGCCGAACGGATCGGCTACCTGCTCGCCACCGCCGACGTCGGTCTCGCCGTCACCGACGCACGGTACGCCGAGCGGTTCGAGGTGCCGACGCTCCAGGTGGACACCCATCGGCTCTTGATCAGCGCCGAGTCGACCGACCCGCCGCCCCGTGACCTCGATCCGGCGCAGTCGGCGTACGTGCTGTTCACCTCCGGGTCGACCGGTCGACCCAAGGGAGTGTTGCTCTCCCACACCGCGATCACGAACTTCCTCGCCTGCGCGACGGAGACCGAGGCGCTCGGCGACCGGGGTGGACGCCCGACCGGTGGCGGCGCGCCACTCTTCTCCACCATCGCCTTCGACCTGTCGATCTCCAACCTCTGGGGTCCGCTGGTGGCCGGTCGGCCGGTGACCCTGCTTCCCCAGGAGTTCGACCTCACCGACCTCGGCCGACTGCTGCTGGCCTCCGGGCCGTACGACCGGTTCATCATGACGCCCCCGCACCTGGAACTCCTCGCCGGCCAGATCGACCGGGAGCAGGCGCAGCGGTTGGCCGGCCAGCTCTGGGTGGCCGGTGGGGTGCTCAGCAAGTCGGTGGCGAACCGGTGGTGGCGACTGCTCGGCCCCGGTGGCCTGATCAACTCGTACGGTCCGACCGAGACCACGGTGATCATGTCGGCCTATCCGGTGGAGACCGAGCAGCATACCGAGATCGTGTCGATCGGCCGGCCGATGGCGAACACCGTGGTGCGGATCCTGGACGACGAGATGCGGCTGCTGCCGGTCGGCGCGGTAGGTGAGCTGTACATCGGCGGTGCCTGCCTGGCCACCGGCTACGTGGGTCAGCCGGAGTTGACCGCCGACCGTTTCGTGCCGGACCCCTTCGGACCGCCGGGCGCGCGCCTCTACCGCAGCGGCGACCTGGGGCGTTGGCAGCCCGACGGCACGATGGCCTTCGTCGGCCGGGTGGACGACCAGGTCAAGGTCCGCGGCTACCGGATCGAACCCGGCGAGGTGGGCGCCGTCCTGCTCGAGCATCCGGGCGTACGCGAGTGTGTGGTCCTCGCCCACCAGGACCGCCTGGTCGCCTTCTACACCGGCGATGCCGCCGACCTGCCCGCGCACTGCGCCCGCCAGCTGCCCGACTTCATGGTGCCGAGCCTGTTCGTGCCGGTGGAACGGATACCGCTCAACGCCAACGGCAAGGTCGACCGGGAGGCCCTGCGCCGCCGGCTCGACGCGGCCCTCGCCGACGGCACCGCGGACACCACCGAGTTCGTCGACCCCGAGAGCACGCTGGAGAAACGGATCGCCGCCGTGTGGTCGCAGCTGCTGGACGCGCGGATCGGTGTCACGCACAACTTCTTCCTCCTGGGCGGGCACTCGGTTCTCGCCGCCCGGCTGATCGGCGAGTTGCAGGACGAGTTCGACCTCGACCTGCCGATCCGCCTGGTGTTCGAGCACCCCACGGTGCGCGCCCAGGCGATCGCCATCGAAGACCTGATCCGAGCCGAGGTCGACGCCCTGGACGACGCCGCCCTGGACGACGCCGCCGCTCTCGACCTGACGCGACCCGGGCACTGAGCGGCGTAGCCGCCTCGTCCGCCCTGCCGCAGACCAGACCAGACCTGCCCGCAGACCAGCTCTGCCCGCCCCCTTTGCACTAGTTCCGCCTTCTTCGCCCGCTCACCGGCGGGTTATTCACGGAGGGAATCCGATGACCAGCACCGCCAACGAGCCGAACCTGCGTGAAGAACTCGTCCAGCGTCGGCTGGCCGGCCGTCGTACCGCCCGCCGCAGCCGGATTCCGGCCGTGGACCGCTCGGGTCTGCTGCCGCTGTCCCACGGGCAGCAGCAGATGTGGTTCCTCAACCGGATGGACCCGACCAGCGCGGAGTACCTGGTCTCCTGTGCGCTGCGGCTGCGCGGCGACCTCGACGTCACCGCGCTGGGAGGCGCCCTGGACGCCCTCGTCGCCCGGCACGAGATCCTGCGCACCCGCTACGCGCTCGCCGGTGACGCACCGGTGCAGGTGATCGACCCGGCGGCCCACCTCGAGCTGTCCGAGGTGGACCTGACCGCCCACCCGGCCGCCGAGCGGGCGGTAGCGCTCACCGAGGTCCTCGCCGAGGCCGCCTCGGTCGGATTCGACCTCGCCCAGGAGTGGCCGGTCCGGGCGCTGCTGGTCCGGCTGGCCGCCGACGAGCACGTGCTGGCGCTGGTGCTGCACCACATCGCCTGCGACGCCCCGTCGGTGGCGGTGCTCACCAACGAGCTGGCCGAGCTGTACGCCGCCCTCAGCGGCGGCACCGAGCCTCGGCTGCCGGCCCCCGCCGTACAGTTCGCCGACTTCGCCTCCTGGCAGCGGGGTCGGCTGCACGACAAGGCCGTCACCCGGTCCCTCGACTACTGGCGGAACCAACTCGCCGGGCTGACTCCGGTGGAACTGCCGGTCGACCGTACCCGCCCGAAGCGGCGCGACTGGCGTGGCTCGTCGGTTCCCTTCACGCTGACCGCCGAGGTCGGCGACGCGCTGCGTGCGGCGGCCCGCGACGCCGGTACCACCGTCTTCGTCTCGCTGCTCAGCGGATTCCAGGTGCTGTTGTCCCGCTACACCGGACGGACCGACCTCGCCGTCGGCACGGTGTCGTCGGCGCGTAGCCGCTCAGAACTGCGCGACCTGGTCGGTTACGGCATCGACAACCTGGTGCTGCGGGGACGGTGGGAGGGCGACCCGACGTTCGCCGCCCTGCTGGAGCAGAACCGGACCACGGTGCTGGACGCGTTCGACCACGCGGACGCGCCGTTCGCCGTGCTGGTCGACGAGCTGGAACCGGAGCGCGACCTCTCCCGTACCCCCCTCTACCAGGTCGCGTTCACCCTCCAGAGCGACCCGCCGAGCACCACCTGGCCCGGCGGTCTGAGCGTGGAACCGGTGGAGTTGCCGCTGCACTCGGCCAAGGTGGACCTCACCCTGCACGTGGTCGAGGGCGTCGACGGCGGACTGCGCGGCCGGTTGGAGTACGCCACCGCCCTGTTCGACACCGCCACCGTCGAGCGGATGGCCGAGCACCTGGTGCGACTGTACGAGCAGGTGGCGGCGGAGCCGACCGCCCGCCTGTCCGACCTGAGCCTGCTCGGCGAGGCCGAGCAGGCCATGGTGACCCGGGGCCCGCTCACCGCCGACCCGGTCACCGGGACCGTGCACGGGCGGTTCGAACAACTCGTGGCCGCCCGACCCGACGCCGTGGCGCTGACGGTCGGCGACACCACCCGTACCTACGCCGAGCTGAACGCCGCCGCCAACCGGCTCGCGCACTGGCTGGTCGCCCAGGGCGCCGGCCCGGAGCGGCTGGTCGGTGTCCACCTCGACCACGACGTCGAGTTGGTGCCAGCCCTGCTCGGCGTGCTCAAGTCCGGCGCGGCGTACCTGCCGCTGGACCCGACCTCACCGGACGACCGGCTCGACTTCATGATCAACGACGCGGGTGCGGAGATCGTGCTGACCACCGTCGGCGCGCGGGACCGGTTCGCCGACTTCGACGGCACCGTGGTGCTGCTGGACGACCCCGCGTTCGTCGCCGAGCTGACCGCCCAGCCGACCAGCGACCCTGCCGTGCCGATGGACGTGGACAACCTCTGCTACGTCATCTACACCTCGGGTTCCACCGGCCGCCCGAAGGGCGTCGCGGTGGCGCACCGGCAGGTGCTGCGCCTGTTCACGGTGACCGCCGAGGACTACCGGTTCGGTCCGGACGACGTGTTCGTGCTGCTGCACTCGTACGCCTTCGACTTCTCCGTCTGGGAGATCTGGGGCTGCCTGTTGCACGGTGGTCGGCTGCTGGTGCTGCCGCGTGCGGTGATCCGGTCGCCGGAGGAACTGCTCGACCAGCTGGTCGAGCACCGGGTCACGGTGCTCAGTCAGACGCCCTCGGCGTTCCGCGCCCTGGTCTGCCTGGCGGCCGACGGCGACCCCCGGGTGGACCGGCTCGACCTGCGGGTGGTGACCTTCGGCGGCGAGCAGCTGGACTACGCCGAACTGACGCCCTGGGTGGCCCGCCGTGGGCTGGACGCACCCCAGCTGATCAACATGTACGGGATCACCGAGACCACCGTGCACACCACCCACCACCGCGTCGTCGACGCCGAGGTGGGCGGCACGGCCAACCCGATCGGCGCGCCGCTGTCCGACCTCTGCGTATACCTGCTCGACGCGCAGGGCCAGCCGGTTCCGATCGGGGTGCCGGGCGAGATCTACGTGGGTGGACCCGGGGTGGCGCGTGGCTATCTCGGCCGCCCCGAGCTGACCGCGCAGCGGTTCGTCCCGGACCCGTGGGGTGCGCCCGGATCCCGGCTGTACCGCAGTGGCGACCTCGCCCGGCGCAACGCGGACGGCGGGCTGGAGTTCCTCGGCCGGATCGACCACCAGGTCAAGATCCGTGGTTACCGGGTCGAGCTGGGTGAGATCGAGGCGGCGCTGACCGCGCTGCCGGGTGTCCGAGACGCGGTGGTGGTGCTGCACGAGCAGGGGCCGGGCGACCAGCGTCTGATCGCGTACCTGGTGGCCGGTGAGGACCCGGCGCTCCTGCGTCCCTCGCAGGTTCGGGCGGCGCTGGGCCGGACCCTGCCCGACTACATGATCCCCACCGCGTTCGTGCCGCTGGTCCGGATCCCGCTGACCAACAACGGCAAGCTCGACCGCGCCGCGCTGCCCTCCCCGGACCGGACGGTGGCTCCCGTCGAGCGGCCGTACGTGGCCCCGCGCACCATCGTGGAGCAGCAGCTCGCCGACGTCTGGGCCACCACCCTCGGGCTGGACCGGGTCGGTGTGCACGACGGCTTCTTCGACCTCGGCGGCGACTCCATCCGCGCGGTGGCGCTGGCCGGCGCGCTGCGCGACGCGCACCTCGACGTGGAGGTCCGGGACATCTTCGAGCGGCGTACCGTCGCCGAGCTGGCCGAACTGATCACCGCGCGCCCGGCCGCCGAGCCGGAGCCGACCGTCGCCCCGTTCGAGCTGATCAGCGCCGCCGACCGGGCCGCGTTGCCCGCCGACCTCGTGGACGCCTACCCGTGCACCCAGGGGCAGCTCGGCATGCTCGTCGAACTGCTCGCCGACACCGAGCAGAACCACTACCACAACGTGACCAGCTACCGGGTGCGCGATGCGGGAGAGTTCTCCCTGGAGGCGCTGCGCGCCGCCGCGGCGCTGTTGGTGCAACGCCACGAGGTGCTGCGGACCTCCTTCGACCTGACCAGCTACTCGGTGCCGATGCAGCTGGTGCACGCCACCGCCGAGCTGACCGTCACCCATGACCACAGCCACGCCGTCGACCAGGCCGAACTGGACCGGGAACTGCGCGACTTCATTGCCGTGGAGCGCACCCGTCTGTTCGACCTGGACCGGCCGTCGCTGCTGCGGCTGCACGCCCGGACCTGCTCCGACGGTAGCTGGTGGCTCACCCTGACCGAGTGCCACCCGATCCTGGACGGGTGGAGCTACCACTCCCTGATCATGGAGCTGGTCCGCGAGTACCACCGGATCCGCGCCGGCGAGCAGCCCACGCCGCAGCCGGTCCCGTCGGTCCGGTTCGCCGACGCCGTGGCCGCCGAACAGCGGTCGGTCACCGGTGACCTGGACCGCGAGTTCTGGCGTCGCGCCCTGGTCGGGCGGACCCGGCACGAGCTGCCGGTCGGCTGGGCCGATCCGGCAGCCCCGGAGGGGGCCAAGCACGAGCACTGGGTGCCGCTCCAGGACCTCGAATCGGCGCTGCGCGACCTCGCCCGGCGTCTCGGCGTGCCCTACAAGTCGGTCATGCTGGCGGCGCACCTGAAGGTGATGAGCCAGCTCACCGAGGCCGGCCGCTTCTACACCGGTCTGGTCTGCAACATCCGGCCCGAGGTGGCCGGTGCCGACCGGGTGTACGGCATGCACCTCAACACCGTTCCGATCGGTTACGACGGCGCACCCGCCACCTGGGAGGAGCTGATCCGGCGGACCTTCGAGGCCGAGGTGGAGCTGTGGCCGCACCGCCGCTACCCGCTGTCCACCCTGCAACGTGAGATCGGGCAGGACGCCCGGCTGCTCGACGTGCGGTTCAGCTACCACGACTTCCACCAGATCGACACCGCAGACATCGACTACGCCGAATCCATCGACGACAGCCCGACCGAGTTCCCGCTGGGTGTGTTCAGCCGGCTCGGTTTCCTGACCCTCCAGGCCAGCCGACGTCACGTCAGCCACGACGCCCTGCTCCGGTTGGGGGGGATGTATCGGGTGGTGTTGGAGGCGATGGTGGCGGATCCGGGTGGGGATGCGCGGGTGGTGTGTTTGCCGGCGGGTGAGGTGTCGGTGGTGTTGGGGGATGTGGGTGTGGGGGAGTTGGTGTCGTGGTCGGTGTTGGAGGGGTTTGAGCGTCAGGTTGTGGCGGTGCCGTCGGGTGAGGCGGTTAATGGGGTTGGGTTTGCGGAGTTGGATTCGCGGGCGGTGGGTTTTGCTCGTGGGTTGGTGTCGCGGGGTGTGGGTCGTGGCGCTGTGGTGGGGGTGTTGCTGGATCGGGGTGTTGATCTGGTGGCGGCGATGGTGGGGGTGTGGAAGGCGGGGGCGGCGTTTGTGCCGTTGGATCCGGCGTTTCCGGTGGGTCGGGTCGAGTCGATGTTGGCGGATGCGGGTGTGTCGTGTGTGGTGACGTCGGCTCGGTATGTGGATCGGTTTGCTGCTGCTGGGGTTGGGGTTCTGGCGGTGGAGGAGGTGGCCGGTTCGGATCCGGTGGGTTCGGTGGTGTTGCCGGGTGTGGTGGATCTTGATGATGTGGCTTATGTGATTTTCACGTCGGGTTCGACGGGTCGGCCGAAGGGTGTGCAGGTCACGCATCGGGGTTTGGCGAATCATGTGGCGTGGGCTGCGGGTGAGTTGGCTGGTCGTGGTTCGGCTGGTTGTGCTGTTTTCTCGTCGGTGGCTTTTGATTTGCAGGTGCCGAATGTGTGGGCGCCGTTGGTGGTGGGCCAGCGTGTGTTCATGGTGGATCAGGATGTGGATCTGGCGGAGTTGGGGGCTGTGCTGGATGGGGCTGGTCCGTTTAGTTTCTTGAAGTTGACGCCGGGTCATTTGGAGATTTTGGGTCGGCAGTTGTCGGATGACCGGTTGGCGGGTTTGGCGCCGGTGGTGGTGGTTGCTGGTGAGGGTTTGCCGGCGGCGGTGGCGAATCGTTGGCTGGGTTTGTTGGGGCCGGGGAATCTGATTAATGAGTACGGGCCGACGGAGGCGTCGGTGGGTACGTGTGTTTTTCCGGTTCGGGTTGAGCAGACGTTGCCGGTGGTGCCGATCGGTCGGGCGTTGCCGGGTGTGCGGATGTATGTGTTGGACGCGTGGATGCAGCCGGTGCCGGTGGGGGTGACCGGTGAGTTGTATGTGGGTGGTGTCGGTGTCGCGCGGGGGTATGTGGGTCAGCCGGGGTTGACGGCGGATCGGTTTGTGCCGGATCCGTTCGGTGAGCCGGGGTCGAGGTTGTATCGGACGGGGGATCTGACGCGTCGGTTGCCCGATGGTGTGGTGGAGTTCGTGGGTCGGGTGGACCACCAGGTGAAGGTGCGTGGTTACCGGATCGAGTTGGGTGAGATCGAGTCGGTGTTGACCGCGGTGGCCGGGGTGCGTGACGCGGTGGCGGTGGTGCATTCCGGTGTGGTGGGTGAGGCGCGGCTGGTCGGTTTCTATGTTCCGGAGGGTCCGGACGTGGGGCTGGTGCAGCGGGTGCGTCAGGAGTGTGCGGATCGGTTGCCGGAGTACATGATTCCGGCTGATCTGGTCGCGGTGGAGTCGATTCCGTTGAACGCGAACGGGAAGGTCGATCGGGCCGCGTTGCTGGAATCGGTGACCGTCACCGAGCGGGTGCACGTCGCTCCGCGTACGGATCTGGAAGCGCAACTGGCCGATATCTGGGCCCGGGTACTCAAACTCGACACCGTCAGCGTCCTGGACAACTTCTTCGACCTCGGCGGTCACTCGATCAGCGCCATCGCGCTGGTCGGCGCACTACGCACCGCCGGCTTCCCCGCGTCGGTCCGGGACGTCTTCGTGCACCGCACCGTGGCCGCGCTCGCCACGCACATCCAGGCGACGCAGGCCGCCGTCGAACCGCGATTCGAGCCGGTGGCTCCGTTCACGCAGCTCGACGAGGCAGACCGGGCCGCCCTGCCGACCGGCCTCGACGACGCCTACCCGATCGGCCAGGTGCAACTCGGCATGCTGGTGCAGATGCTGGCCGACACCGACCGGCACACCTACCACAACGTGTCGGCCTTCCCGATCCACGACGACCAGCCCTTCGTCCCCGACGCGCTGCGCCGTGCGGTGCAGACCGTCGTGGACCGGCACGAGATCCTGCGCACCTCCTTCGCCCTGGACGGCTACTCGGTGCCCCTGCAACTCGTGCACTCCGAGGTCCCGATCGAGGTGGCCGTGCTCGACCTGCGGGGCACGGACGCCGAGGAGGGACTCCGCGCCTACATGGCCGCCGAACGGGCCGCCCCGTTCGCGCCGGAGGAGTTCCCCCAGATCCGGGTCGCCGGCGCGATCGGCGAGGGCAACGCCTGGTGGTTCGTGCTGACCATGTCGCACGGCATCCTCGAAGGCTGGAGCCACCACTCCCTGCTGATGGAGATTCTGGACAACTACCGGCGGCTGCGGGACACCGGTTCACCCGTGCCCTTCGACGCGCTGCCGGTCCGCTACGCCGACTTCGTCGCCGCCGAACTGGCCTCCCTCGCCTCCGCCGAGGACGAGGCGTACTGGCGTGGCGTGGTCGAGTACCCGCGCTTCACCCTGCCGAGCGGCTGGGGAGCGCCGGAGAGCGACCCCGAGTTCCAGTGCGGCACCCGGGTGCCGCTGCACGACCTGCTCGACGGGCTCAAGAACCTGGCCAGCCGTACCGGCACGTCGCTGAAGAGCGTGCTGCTGGCGGCGCACCTGAAGGTGATGAGCCAGCTCACCGACCAGGACGTCTTCACCAGCGGCCTGGTGTGTCACGGCCGGCCCGAGGTGGCCGGCGCCGACCGGGTGTACGGCATGCACCTGAACACGCTGCCGTTCGTGCACCGGGGTTCCGCCGCCACCTGGGAGGAGTTGATCCGGCAGACCTTCGAGGCCGAGTTGGAGTTGTGGCCGCACCGGCACTACCCGCTGCCGGCGGTGCAGCGGTTCACCAATGGCGAGCGGCCCATCGAGATCCTGTTCAACTTCCTCGACTTCGCCCAGGTCGACACCGACCGGGTCGGCTTCGACGACGCCATCTACGAGGCGTCCAGCGAGTTCGACCTGCACGTCTCCACCCTCGACGGAACGCTGAGCATCCTCAGCCGTCCGCACGTCGTCAGCTACTCCAACGTCCTGCGGTTGGGGGGGATGTATCGGGTGGTGTTGGAGGCGATGGTGGCGGATCCGGGTGGGGATGCGCGGGTGGTGTGTTTGCCGGCGGGTGAGGTGTCGGTGGTGTTGGGGGATGTGGGTGTGGGGGAGTTGGTGTCGTGGTCGGTGTTGGAGGGGTTTGAGCGTCAGGTTGTGGCGGTGCCGTCGGGTGAGGCGGTTAATGGGGTTGGGTTTGCGGAGTTGGATTCGCGGGCGGTGGGTTTTGCTCGTGGGTTGGTGTCGCGGGGTGTGGGTCGTGGCGCTGTGGTGGGGGTGTTGCTGGATCGGGGTGTTGATCTGGTGGCGGCGATGGTGGGGGTGTGGAAGGCGGGGGCGGCGTTTGTGCCGTTGGATCCGGCGTTTCCGGTGGGTCGGGTCGAGTCGATGTTGGCGGATGCGGGTGTGTCGTGTGTGGTGACGTCGGCTCGGTATGTGGATCGGTTTGCTGCTGCTGGGGTTGGGGTTCTGGCGGTGGAGGAGGTGGCCGGTTCGGATCCGGTGGGTTCGGTGGTGTTGCCGGGTGTGGTGGATCTTGATGATGTGGCTTATGTGATTTTCACGTCGGGTTCGACGGGTCGGCCGAAGGGTGTGCAGGTCACGCATCGGGGTTTGGCGAATCATGTGGCGTGGGCTGCGGGTGAGTTGGCTGGTCGTGGTTCGGCTGGTTGTGCTGTTTTCTCGTCGGTGGCTTTTGATTTGCAGGTGCCGAATGTGTGGGCGCCGTTGGTGGTGGGCCAGCGTGTGTTCATGGTGGATCAGGATGTGGATCTGGCGGAGTTGGGGGCTGTGCTGGATGGGGCTGGTCCGTTTAGTTTCTTGAAGTTGACGCCGGGTCATTTGGAGATTTTGGGTCGGCAGTTGTCGGATGACCGGTTGGCGGGTTTGGCGCCGGTGGTGGTGGTTGCTGGTGAGGGTTTGCCGGCGGCGGTGGCGAATCGTTGGCTGGGTTTGTTGGGGCCGGGGAATCTGATTAATGAGTACGGGCCGACGGAGGCGTCGGTGGGTACGTGTGTTTTTCCGGTTCGGGTTGAGCAGACGTTGCCGGTGGTGCCGATCGGTCGGGCGTTGCCGGGTGTGCGGATGTATGTGTTGGACGCGTGGATGCAGCCGGTGCCGGTGGGGGTGACCGGTGAGTTGTATGTGGGTGGTGTCGGTGTCGCGCGGGGGTATGTGGGTCAGCCGGGGTTGACGGCGGATCGGTTTGTGCCGGATCCGTTCGGTGAGCCGGGGTCGAGGTTGTATCGGACGGGGGATCTGACGCGTCGGTTGCCCGATGGTGTGGTGGAGTTCGTGGGTCGGGTGGACCACCAGGTGAAGGTGCGTGGTTACCGGATCGAGTTGGGTGAGATCGAGTCGGTGTTGACCGCGGTGGCCGGGGTGCGTGACGCGGTGGCGGTGGTGCATTCCGGTGTGGTGGGTGAGGCGCGGCTGGTCGGTTTCTATGTTCCGGAGGGTCCGGACGTGGGGCTGGTGCAGCGGGTGCGTCAGGAGTGTGCGGATCGGTTGCCGGAGTACATGATTCCGGCTGATCTGGTCGCGGTGGAGTCGATTCCGTTGAACGCGAACGGGAAGGTCGATCGGGCCGCGTTGCTGGAATCGGTGACCGTCACCGAGCGGGTGCACGTCGCTCCGCGTACGGATCTGGAAGCGCAACTGGCCGATATCTGGGCCCGGGTACTCAAACTCGACACCGTCAGCGTCCTGGACAACTTCTTCGACCTCGGCGGCGATTCACTACGGGCGGTGGCGCTGGTCGGCGCGCTGCGGACGGCCGGGTTCGGCGTCGGCGTACGCGACGTCTTCGTGCACCGCACCGTCGCGGCGCTCGCCGGGCATCTCGAGGCCAAGCAGACGGCGACCCCCGAGCCGCAGTTCCAGCCGGTGGCCCGCTTCGCGCAACTCGACGAGGCAGACCGGGCCGCCCTGCCGACCGGCCTCGACGACGCCTACCCGATCGCCCAGGTGCAACTCGGCATGCTGGTGCAGATGCAGAAGGAGTCGCAGCGGTCCCTCTACCACATCGTCCGGTGCTTCCGGGTGCACAGCCGCCAGCCCTTCGCCGCAGACGCCCTGACCGCGGCGGTGCGGGACATCGTCGCCCGGCACGAGACCCTGCGCACCTCCTTCGCCCTGGACGGCTACTCGGTGCCCCTGCAACTCGTGCACTCCGAGGTCCCGGTCGACGTCCGGGTCCTGCGGCTGGACCCGGAGCGGGCCGAGGCGCAACTGCGTGAGCATGTCGAGGCCGAGCGCGCGCGGCCGTTCGACCCCGAGCACCCCGCTCCGCTGCTGCGGATCAGCGCCCACGTCGACACGGACGGTGGTTGGTGGCTCACTCTGGCGATCAGCCACCTGGTGACCGGTGGCTGGGACCTGAACGCGCTCCTGGCCGAGCTGCGCAGCTGCTATGAGCGGCGCTGCGTCGGCATGGCACCTGAGGCGTCGGAGCCGATCGCGGTCCGCTACGCCGACTTCGTCGCCGGTGAGCGTGCGGCGGTGGACTCCGACGCCGATCAGGCGTACTGGCGCAAAATCACTTCCGAGTACGTGAAGTTCACCCCGCCGTCCGGTTGGGGAGAGCCGGACGCGGCGCACGGCGCGGTCCTTCGACACCGGATCAGCTACCAGGACCTCGACCCGCGCATCCGGGCCCTCGCCTCGGCCTGCGAGGTGTCGCCGAAGGCGGTCCTGCACGCGGCGCACCTGAAGGTGATGAGCCAGCTCACCGACGAGCGGCGATTCCACACCGGGCTGGTGTGTGACGCGCGGCCGGAGGTGCGTGGTGCCGAGCGGGTGCACGGCATGTACATCAACATCCTGCCGTTCGGCTACGAGCGGGGTGCGCGTACCTGGCGGGAACTGGTGCGCGCGGTCTTCGACCGCGAGGCGGAGCTGTGGCCGCACCGCCGCTACCCGCTGCCCGCGGTGCACCGGCTGACCGGTGAGGACCAGCACCCGATCGACGTCGTCTTCGACTACACCGAGTTCCGGCGCGCCAACACCGACAGTGAGGAGCAGGTCGGCTTCGAGGCCGTCGCCGGTGAGGGCGGCACCGAGTTCCTCCTCCAGGTCACCGCGGCCAGCGGCTTCCTCGACCTCGTCGCGGATGCGCGGGTGTTTGGTGGTGGTGGGTTGTCGCGGTTGGCGGGGATGTTCCGGTTGGTGTTGGAGGCGAT
>NZ_VCJO01000018.1 GCF_009712475.1 Micromonospora sp. CP22 | reverse complement strand
GACCCAACCGCCACCCCACCCGCCGCCACGACGTCCATATCGTCACCAGCAGCGCGACCGGGAAGACAACCTCTTCCCAGAAGAAATCGACCAATCCCCGGCCACGCCGCACAGGTTAAAGATCAAGCTAGGTCCCTGCTCTTCGCTATGGCGTACGATGTGCGTACACTCGGGTCATGAGTGCGAAGGCGGAGCGGCTGCACCTGCGGGTGGATGCCGAGCAGAAGGCGCTGCTGGAGGCGGCCAGCGAGGCCGCCGGCGCGAGTGTGTCGACGTTCGTGCTGAAGGCGGCTACCGACGCGGCTGCTGATGTGCTGGCTGACCGGCGGGCGTTTCTGCTGGACGAGGACGCGTGGCGGGTGTTCGACGAGGCGCTTGAGCGGCCGGCCCAGGATGTTGCCGGCCTGCGTGACCTACTGGCCGGACCGACGGTTCTAGACAACCCTGGCGAGGCGCGCCGGTGAGCTTGCGTTTCTCGTCGGTCGAGCCGTTGTCGGCCATGCACGTGGTGACAGGCTTCGACTGCGGCTCGCCGGCCCAGTCCGTCTGGCTTGCCGAGCATGCCCTGCAGGCGCACCGAGCTGGCCTGTCTCGCGTGTACGTCGTTGCCGACACCGATCACCCGGATCGCCGGGTGATCGGCTACTACGCCCTCGCTGCCGGGAGTGTCGCCCCGGCTGACGCGTCCCCGCGGCTGCGGCAGGGTGCCGGTCGCTACCACCAGCCCGTGGTGATCCTGACCCGGCTCGGCGTCGACCGCAGCGTCCAGGGTGCGGGTCTCGGACGTGCCCTGGTTGTCGACGCGCTGCGGCGCATAGCGGCTGCCGCCGAGGTCATCGGCGTGCGCGCGGTGCTCATCCACTGCGAAACCGACGCCGCCCGAGACTTCTACCTACGCCTGGCCAAGTTCGAGTCGAGCCCCACCGACCCGATGCACCTGCTGCTGTTGATGAAGGACCTCCGCCGGGCTCTCGCTGAGTAACACGCGTGCCGTTCGGGCGTGGCGGTCTGTACACGTTGCCGTCAACACCGCCCGGCAGCCCGAACCGCTATCCAGCCGGCCGTATCGGCGATGACCTGAACGTTCACCCCGTGCCGTTGATGCTTTCCGGAGTAGTAGGGCTATTGGTCGGCGACGCGGTCGATCGGGATCAGTGTGCCGTCGCAGATCGCGTATGCCGGCAGCCGGATCCGCCGCATGGCCGTGGCCGGGTCGTCGGCCGCTGCCGCGAGCACCGCGACCGCTTCCTGCACGTAGCGCCAGGCAGCGGGGACACCGACAGCGAACCCGGCGGCCAGACGGGTGTCGGTATCGCCGTTGCGCAGGTCAGCGAGAACGAGCAGCTCCTGTCGCCCCGGATCGAGGCGCCGCCAGCGCGATCGATGCTGCTTGCGGCGGCTGCGGATGCGGTCGGTGAGGTGGTTCAGGGTCCGGCTGGGACAACGAGATCGTGAAAGGCAGCACAAGCGAGGCTCCCGGCCGGGGCGTCTGATCTTGGTCGACAGCTGTCTTACCTGGAGCCTCGTCCTCATCGATCCTCGGCCCATCAACACCGCGCCGCAGCTAATCAGGTTGGAAAAGGCTCATTTGTGGCTGCGTCTGGCGGGCTCGGGAGTTTCGGCCAGCACGCTCCGTCACCACCGAATGTGAGACAGGGTCGTTGGTGAGGCAGCCCGGACGAGCCCGGTTAGCGCGCCTTGTGACGGGGGTGCGGCGGTCGCCGCACCCCCGTCACATCCTGGTCAGGAGCGGGAGCAGGCGGTGCCGTTGAGGGTGAAGCTGGTGGGGTTGGAGTACGACCCGTTCAGCGTGCCCTGGTAGCCGAAGCTGGCGGTGCCGCCGGGGGAGATCGTGCCGTTGTGGTCGACGTTGCGGGCGGTCACCGACGATCCACTCTGGTTCACCGTGGCGTTCCAGGCGTTTGTCACCTGCTGCCCGGAGGGCAGCGAGTAGGCCAGCGTCCAGCCGTTGATCGTGCTGGAACCGGTGTTGGTGATCTGCACGTCGGCGGTGAAGCCGTTGTTCCACGAGTTGGCGGTGTACTTCACCGCGCAGGAGCTGTTGCCCGAGGGCGGGGGCGTGGTGGGCGGCGGGTTGTTGTTGCCGCCGCCGTTGACCGTGGCCGAGAAGTTCGTCACGGCCAGACCGACGCCACCCTGCCAGGGCTCGAAGCCGGCCTGGATGCTGGTCAGGTACCAGGAGTTGGTGATCGCGCCGCGGTTGCGGGTGTCGTTGATGAACGCCAGCAGGTTCAGGTTGGCGCTGCTGATGGTCGACGAGGCGACGTAGGAGATGACGTTGTTAGAGCCGTTGCTGCCCCGCCACACCTCCCAGTTGCGCCCGTCGATGTTAGCGTTGCCAACCGGCGAGCCGATCGGCTGGATCGGGCCCTGCCGGTTGAACCAGATCATGATCTCCATCTGGTTCACGCCGTCCCGCTTCGGTGACGGGTCGAGCCAGATGTCGTACGAGGCGTTGTAGATGCCGTTGCTCACGTACCGGTAGTTGATGCTGCTGGTCGCGCTGCTGATCTGGCTGACCTGGATCGGCAGGTTGGTGCCGGGGGAGCAGTTGGTGTAGTGGCAGCCGAAGAAGACCGACGGGTACGCAGTGGGGGCGCCGTTGGTCGGGCTGCTGCCGTTCTGGGTAATGATCTCGAAGCCGTTGTTGGTGACGTTGATGCACTGCTGGGCGGTGGTGCCCCAGCGGTTGTTCTGCACCACGTAACGGTTCTGGATGACGGTCGAGCCGTACTGCTCACAGATCTGGGTGTCGGCGGAGGCGGTGCCGCCGAGGGCCACGGCGACGATCGAGCTGGCGGCCACCAGCCCGATGGCCATGGTGGCCCGCAAGGTACGTCTCATGATGCTCCTAGCGCTGCGGCGTCGCCCGGACGCCTCGTTGGATGCGGATGAAGCGTTGGGAGCGTTCACAACCTCCGGGAGCGCTCCCACGCTCATCGTCACATTTACATCCTTGAAACAATCAGCGCAACCGGTGAGGGTGATAGGCGGTAAATGCGACGACTGTCACGGACGCCACCATCAGACATCCGGCCCGCTCCGGCCGGCTGGACACCGCCGCCGACGGGCGGATACGACAATGCCGAGGGATGTCGGGGGTGGGCCGGTTGCCTCTGGTGTGTGCCGATTGCGCCGAGTAGTCTCTTGCCTTCAACGCGTGCCGAACCCCTCCGGAGGCGTACAACCCCATGCGTGGCTCCCCCCTGCGCATTCTCGTCGTCGGCGCGGGCATCGCCGGGCTCGCCGTGGCCCGTGCGCTGCGCCTGGCGGGCTTTCGGCCGGACCTCACCGACAAGGCCCCGCCGCACGATCTCACCGATGTCGGCCTGTACCTACCTGGCAACGCGGCCCGCGCGCTGCGTCGGCTGGACCTCGACGGCCCGGTCCGCCCGTACGGCAAGGTCATCCACCGGCAGCGGTTCCTCGACTCGACCGGAGCGCCGCTGTGCGAGGTCGACCTCGACGCTCTCTGGGCCGAGGTCGGCGAGTGCCGCGCGCTGGCCCGCTCCGACCTGCACCGGGTGCTGCTCAGCGGTGCCGGCGGTGCGGTCCGGCACGGCGCGGAGGTACGCACCATCGAGCTGCTGCCCTCCACCGTCGGCGTCACCTTCGTCGACGGCACCCAGACCGAGTACGACCTGGTGATCGGGGCCGACGGGCCGCGTTCCTCGATCCGGACGCTGGCCGCCCTCGGTGGCCCACCGCGTCCTGCCGGGCAGGTGGTCTATCGCAGCGTGGTACGCGATGGCCCGGCGGTCGACGAGTGGACCGCGCTGCTCGGGCAACGCTGCGGCTTCCTCATGGTGCCGATCGGCGCCGGGCGTCTGCACTGCTACGCCGACGAAGCCGGCACCGACCTCCCGGCCGACCCGCTGGCCCGGCTACGCGAGCTGTTCGGTGAGTACGGCGGACCGGTGCCGGAGGTGCTCGACGCACTCGACGGGGTGTACGCCACCACCACCGACGAGGTCGAACTCGGGCGCTGGTACCGCGGCCGGGTGCTCCTGATCGGCGACGCCGCCCACGCCACCGCCCCGACCCTGTCCCAGGGGGCGGCGATGGCCCTGGAGGACGCCGTGGTGCTGGCCGAGTCGTTGCACGCGGCAGGCAGCGTCGACGCGGCGCTGACCGCGTACGAGAGTCGCCGTCGGCCGCGTACCCGATGGGTGCAGGACCGGACCCGGGACCGCAACCGCACCCGCGACGTGCCGCCCGCGCTGCGCGACCCGTTGCTGCGCGGACGCGGCGACCGCATCTTCGGCGAGCACTACCGGCTGCTCCTCGGCCCGCTGTGATCCACCTCCGGGCTACCCCACGCGGTGCTCTCACCTGCCGGGGACTATCCTCCTTGCGGATGACGGCCCGCCGATACAGCGCGTGCCGAGCGGGACAACCCAGAACCGGAGGCCACTCGTGACCACCGTCGCACCCAAGCCGGTCGTGACCCGGCCCTGGCCGGTCCGGGAGCCGGTCAAGGGGTCGGCCATCGCGCGGCTGCTGCGGACCACGGACGCGAAGCAAATCGGGATCATGTACATGGTCACCGCGTTCGTGTTCTTCATGATCGGTGGTCTGATGGCCCTGATCATGCGGGCCGAGCTGGCCCGGCCCGGGCTGCAGTTCCTGTCGCCCGAGCAGTACAACCAGCTGTTCACGATGCACGGCACGATCATGCTGCTGTTCTTCGCGACGCCCATCGTGTTCGCGTTCGGCAACTACGTCGTGCCCATCCAGATCGGCGCTCCGGATGTCTCCTTCCCGCGCCTGAACAGCTTCGCCTACTGGCTGTACCTGTTCGGTGGCACCATGGCCACCGCCGGCTTCCTCACCCCGGGTGGCGCGGCGGACTTCGGCTGGACCGCGTACACCCCGCTGAGCACCAGCGAGCACGCCCCGGGCGTCGGCGGCAACCTGTGGGTGGTCGGCCTGGCCGTCTCCGGTCTGGGCACCATCCTCGGCGCGGTCAACCTGATCACCACGATCCTGACCCTGCGCGCGCCGGGCATGACCATGTTCCGGATGCCGATCTTCACCTGGAACATGCTGGTCACCAGCCTCTTGGTGATCCTGGTCTTCCCGCTGCTGGCCGCCGCGCTGTTCGCGCTGGCCGCCGACCGGCTACTCGGTGCACAGGTCTACAGCCCGGAGACCGGCGGGCCGATGCTCTGGCAGCACCTGTTCTGGTTCTTCGGCCACCCCGAGGTCTACATCATCGCGCTGCCGTTCTTCGGCATCGTCAGCGAGATCATCCCGGTCTTCTCCCGCAAGCCGATCTTCGGCTACAAGGGTCTGGTCGCCGCCACCATCGCCATCGCCGGTCTGTCGATGAGCGTCTGGGCGCACCACATGTTCGCCACCGGTCAGGTGCTGCTGCCGTTCTTCAGCTTCCTGAGCTACCTGATCGCCGTGCCGACCGGCATGAAGTTCTTCAACTGGATCGGCACCATGTGGCGGGGGCAGATCAGTTTCGAGACGCCGATGCTCTGGTCCGTCGGCTTCCTGGTCACCTTCCTCTTCGGTGGTCTGACCGGGGTGCTGCTGGCCGCGCCGCCGCTGGACTTCCACCTGCACGACTCGTACTTCGTGGTGGCGCACTTCCACTACGTGCTCTTCGGCACGATCGTGTTCGCGGTGTTCGCCGGCATCTACTTCTGGTTCCCGAAGATGTTCGGCCGGATGCTCGACGAGCGGCTCGGCAAGATTCACTTCTGGCTGACCATGATCGGCTTCCACACCACGTTCCTCATCCAGCACTGGCTGGGTAACGAGGGCATGCCCCGCCGGTACGCGGACTACCTGCCCGGCGACGGCTTCACCACGCTGAACATGATCTCCACGATCGGTGCCTTCATCACCGGTATCTCGACGCTGCCGTTCATCTACAACTGCTGGAAGTCCTACAAGGCCGGCCCGGTGGTCGAGGTGGACGACCCGTGGGGTCACGGCAACTCGCTGGAGTGGGCGACCAGTTCGCCGCCGCCGCTGCGCAACTTCGACCGGATGCCCCGGATCCGCTCGGAGCGGCCCGCCTTCGACCACAAGTTCCCGGAGCTGGCCGCCGGGCAGACGCTGGCCGGTCCGCCCGAGGGTGGTGCCAAGCCGCTGACCAAGGAGTCCGACGGCGGTGCCAGCTACACCGAGGACGTAGCCAGCGACATCGACCGCAACTGACCAACAGCGCCGTACGACGGGCGCCGATCCCCCACCAGGGGTCGGCGCCCGTCCGCATTTCCGTCCCCGCCTGTGTTGCCGCCCCGCTGCCCGCCAAGCGGCGGCGCTCCTCGCCCTCACCCTCGGTAGCGGTCTCCTGGTCGCGGTGAACATAACTCTGGGTGACAATCCCCGGCTGCCTGCCTGTTGTCCCTTGCCATCCTTTGCTCTGCTTCAACCCACGCACAAGCGATCTACCTGCTCAGACGCGTCAGCGCGAGGGTGGGCCGTCGACCATGTGAACACGGTGCGTAATTTCTGTGCGTCCGTGTAAGCAGAGCAAAGCGAGCGCTTGGGAGATGGTGAGGTGGAGTAGATGTCACGCTTCGTGGTGGCCCGGCCTGACCTGGCCCGGCCTGACCTGGCCCGGCCTGACCTGGCCCGGCCTGACCTGGCCTGGGCTGGCCTGGCCTGGGCTGGGCTCACGAGGCGGTGGATCGGATGGCGGGTAGGCGAGGTGGAAGATCCCTGTCCGCTGTCCGCTGTCCGCGCGGCGCGCGGGGGCGGGGGCGGGGGGTCGGTCGGATCCGCGACGAGGAAGACCCGCCGGGCCCATGGGTGAGGTCAGGAGGGGGTTGGGGCGAGCGGTGGCGTGTCGCGGTCGGCGTCGCTCGGGGCGGTGGCAGAGGCGTCCGAGCGCCGGTGGCGAAGTTCGCTCGGCAGCACCGCCAGGGCCACCAGGGCACCGATCGCGCCGGTGACCGCGAACCCCCACAGCGGTGCGGTGGCGTCGATGACCGCACCGGCCAGCGGAGCGCCGACCGCGATGCCGACGGTGACCGCCGAGCCGTGCATACCCATCGCCTCGCCGCGTACGTTGGCCGGGGCCAGGCGGCTGACCGCGTCGGAGGTGGCCGCGATGGTGGGCGCGCAGAGTAGACCGGCCGGAATCAGCGCGAGGCAGAGTAGCCACCAGTGTGCCCCGCCGAGCCCCACCGGGATGGTGCACAGGCTCAGCGCGGCCATCAGCGTCACCGGGGAGAACGAGCGGTGCACCGCGCCGTACGTGAAGCCGCCGACCAGTGACGCCACCGCCCAGATGGAGAGCACCGCGCCGGTGAAACCGACGTCGCCGTTCTCCCGCAGCACCGCGATGACCGCCACGTCGGTGCCGCCGAGCACGAGGGTCGCCGCAGCGCTGACGGCGAACACCGCCACCAGTCGCGAGGTGAGCCACTGTCGCCGGGCGATCCGTGGCTGTGGTCCCGTCGACTCCTCGGCGGCGCTGCGTACCGGTGGGTTGAGCAGCCACAACACCACCCCGGCGGCGACGATGCCGGCACCGACGAGGTAGAGCGTGAGGCGGGCGGAGATGGTGGTGACACCCACCGTGGCCAGGGCGGGACCGATCATGAACGACAGCTCGACCGACATGGAGTCCAGGGCGTACGCGGGTCGGCGCTTCTCCGCCGGGACCAGCGCGGCGATGGACTGCCGGATCACCGAGAAGATCGGCAGCGCCAGCAGGCCGGCCAGGAACGCGGCCGGCAACAGCAGGTAGTACGACAACATCGGCGCGCTGGACCAGAAGACGGCCTCCGCCACGGCGGTCAGCACCAGCACCGGCCGCAAGCCGCGACGGTCCACCAGGCGGCCGAGCAACGGGCCGCCGACCGCCGCGCCGACGGTGATCGCCGCGCCGACCAGGCCCGCCGCACCGTAGCCGCGCCCGAGGTCCTGTACGACGTAGAACGTCAGCGTGACGCCGGTGGCGGTCAACGGCACCCGGGCCAACACCGCCACCAGCAGCAGCGACCGCAAACCGGGCAGGGCGAGCGCCTCCCGGTAAGGCTTCATGTTCACGTCGGTCCGTACCTCCGCCGGACATCCTTGACCGGCGGCATGACGGCTGCCAACGGATTAACGCCTCATGCGGCTTTGATCACAGGGGCGCCGATTGTGGCGATCCCGGCACCGTCGAAGGCGCGCAGCGCGATGTCGGTGGTGTCCGGGGCGACAGCCGCCGTCAGGTCGAGCAGGACGGTGGTGTCGAAGCCCTCCCGGGCGGCGTCCAGGGCAGTGGCCCGTACGCAGTGGTCGGTGGCGATACCGACCACGTCCACCCGATCCACGCCGTGCCGCCGCAGCCAGTCGGCAAGACCTTCGCCGTTCCCGGTGTGCCCCTCGAACCCGGAGTACGCGGCGGAGTACTCGCCCTTGAGGAAGATCGCCTCGATCCGGTCGGTGGCCAACTCCGGGTGGAACTCGGAACCCGGGGTGTCGACCACGCAGTGCCGGGGCCAGGTGCTCACGAAATCCGGCGAGTCGGAGAAATGCGTGCCCGGGTCGACGTGGTAGTCCTTCGTCGCGACGACGTGCTCCCAACGGTCCGGCTCGGCGGCCAGCAGTCGGGAGATGCCGGCGGCGACGCCCGCCCCGCCGGCCACGGCCAACGAGCCGCCCTCACAGAAGTCGTTCTGCACGTCCACGATGATCAGCGCGTTGCTCACCGACCCCACTCCTCTCACTCGGCGGGTACCACGGTGACCGGGATGGCCGGGTCGCCCGCGGAAAGCTTCAGCCCCTCCCACGGGATCGAGATGAGGCACTGTCGCAGATGTTCCCGCGACTCGTCGAGCGTCGGCAGGCTCACCGGCTCGCCGGCCACGACGTACGACCGTTGCAGCAGGCGGTCGTTGGGCCGGTGGTCCGGGACCCCCTGCGGGACGATGATCTCCTCGGTGGCGGTACCGGTCGGCTTGTGCCGACGAACGGCGACCTTGCGGCCGCCGATGGTGGCCTTGTGCTCGGACCGCTTGACCACCGGGCGGCCCTCCACCTCGACCAGCTTGTAGACCAGGCCGGCGGTGGGTGCGCCGGAGCCGGTCACCACGGCGGTGCCGGCGCCGTACATGTCCACCGGCTCGGCGGCCAACGACGCGATGGCGTACTCGTCGAGGTCACCGGAGACGATGATCTTCGTTTCGGTGGCACCGAGCGAGTCCAGCAACTGTCGGGACTGCTGGGCGATCACGGCCAGGTCGCCGGAGTCGATCCGGACCGCCCGCAGTTCCGGCCCGGCCACCGCGATCGCGTTACGGATGCCCTGGCTGATGTCGTACGTGTCGACCAGCAACGTGGTGTCCTTGCCCAGCGTGGCGACCTGAGAGGCGAACGCGGCCCGCTCGTCGTCGTGCAGCAGGGTGAAGGCGTGTGCGGCGGTGCCTGCGGTGGGGATGCCGTACCGGCGGCCCGCCGCCAGGTTGGAGGTGAACCGGAAACCGGCCAGGTAGGCCGCCCGCGCCGCCGCCACCGCCGCCTCTTCGTGCGCCCGCCGCGACCCCATCTCGATCAACGCCCGCCCGCGTGCGGCGGTGACCATCCGCGCCGCCGCGGCGGCCACCGCACAGTCGTGGTTGAGCACCGACAGCACCAGCGTCTCCAGCACCACGCACTCGGCGAAGCCGCCGGACACGGTCAGGATCGGCGAACCGGGGAAGAAGAGTTCACCCTCGGCGTACCCGTCGATCTCGCCGGTGAACCGGTAGCGGGCCAGCCAGTCGGCGGCCGGATCGTCCACCACGCCGGTGCGGCGCAGGAACTCGATGTCGGCCGGGTCGAAGCGGAACTCACGGATCAGCTCGATCAGACGGGCGGTGCCGGCGACCACGCCGTACCGGCGGCCCGGGGGCAGCCGCCGGCTGAACACCTCGAAGACGCAGCGGCGGTCGGCCGTGCCGTCCCGCAGGGCGGCGTTGACCATGGTCAGCTCGTAGTGGTCGGTCAGCAGCGCGGGACCAAGGGTGTGCACCCCCTCAGACTAGGGTTCACGTCGTCGTCGTGCCGTCGTGCCCCGGGATCGTGCCGAGCGCCACCCGCAGCTCCGCCCGGCTGGTCACCCCGAGCTTGCTGTACACCCGCTGTAGGTGGTTCTCCACCGTGCGAGCGGAGAGAAAGAGCTGCTCAGCGATGGCGCGACTGGTACTGCCGTCCGCCGCGAGCCGAGCCACCTCCCACTCCCGGTCGGTCAACGTGGGAGTGGCCGCCTGGAGCGCCGGAGTGTGCACCATGTCACAGCAGGCGAGGAAGGCGCCGAGTCGTTGCCGGGCGTGGGCGACCTCGGGCGAGCGGCGCTGCCGCAACAGGTGCACCGCTTCGGCGGCGGCCTCGGCGGCCAGCAGATCGAGCCCGCGCTCGGCGAAACCGTCGGCGGCGGTGAGTAGCCCTTCCGGCGCGGCATCGGCCGACGCCCGCGCATGCCGGGCCAGCAGGGGCGGCAACTCCCCGTCGACCTGCTCGGACAGCTCCGTCAACCGCTGCGCGATGGTACGGCGGGTGCCATCGGAACACCTCGGCCCGGTCTGCGCCGCAGCCTGACCGAGCCGGACCAGGTCGTGCAGCACCAGGGTCTCGTGCCCGGCGAAGCCGTCAGCGCGTAGCCGATCCGCCAGACTGTGCAGTCGGCTCACCGCCGTCGGTAGGTCACCGCCGGCCGCCAGCGCCGCCACCCGGGCCTGCTCCAGCCACGGGTACAGCACGGCCATGCTCGGGGAGTGGAGGCGGTCGGCCTCGGCGATCGCCTCGGCGGCCTGCCGGGCGTCTCCGCGCAGCGCGGCGGCCTGCGCCCGCTCCGCCTGGGCCAGCCCCGCGTAGACCCGACTGGTCGCGAGGACCGCGCAGGCACTGAGCGCGGCCTGCAACGCGGTGTCGCTGCGTCCGCGCAGCCGGGCCGCGTACGCGCGCAGGATCGCCAGGTAGCCGGTGCCGAGCCGGAAGTCTCCCGCGTCGGCGAGGTCGGCGAACTCGTCGGCGACCAACGCGTCGATGCCGACGAGGTCGCCGGAGAGGGCCAGCCGGGTGCCCCGGGCCAACTCCACCGCCAGTTGGAGGTACGGCATGTCCGCCCGCCAATTGGCCGCCTTCGCCTGCACCAGGTCCACCGCGGCGGCGCTGCGGCTCAGTTGCCCCTGGACGGCCTGTAGGTGCGCGATGGTGCAGCGGGCCAGCTCGCGAGCGGCGACACTGGCCGCCGGCCGGTCCAGCACGCCCTGTGCGAGCCGGAGCGCGGCCGGGGCCTCCAGCCGATGCAGCCGCATGATCGCCTCGAAGGCACGGACCCGGGCCTGCGCGGCGGCGTCGGTCAGTTTCGTGCCCTCGTCGGCAATCTCCTCCACAGTGGACGCCTGGCTCAGCCCCCAGTAGCTGACCATGCCCCGCACCGTCAGCCACCGACTGAGCCGTTCCTCCTGGCCGGCGTCGGTGGCGACGGCGTCGAGCACGCCGAGCGCCTCGGCGGGCCGGTCGGCGAACATCAGGATGGTCGCCAGCAACTCGGCGGCGTCGAACCCGCCACCGGCGTCGAGCGCCGCGCGGGCCAGCCGGGTCGCCAGGGGTACGTCGTACCGTGCGAACGCCTCACCGGCCGCCGCGATCAGCATCGTCGGGTCCTGTGCGGTGCCAGAGGCCAGCCGCCACCTCGCCACCCGCAGCAGATCCTCCCGCCGCCGCTTGCCGACCTTGTCCAGCAGGTCCGCCAGGTTCGCCTGCAACCGGCGGGTCCGGCTCACCGGGCACTGTCGGCGTACCACCTCGCCGTAGAGCGGATGGGCCAGCCGGACGTCGAGCCGCCGGTCGGACTCCACCATGGTGATCAGTCCACGCTCCTCGGCGTACTCCACGTCGTGCTGTTCGACGGCCTGGTGCAGCAGCCGCAGACCGAGCGGCTCGCCGAACGCGACCAGCTCGACCACGGCCCGCACCCCGGGGGTGAGCTGACCGATCCGGATGTCGATCAGCTCGGTCAGGCTGGGCGCCAGTTCCAGCCGTCCCGTCCAGGTCCAGACGCCGTACTTCTCGACGAGTTCGCCACTGTTGGTGGCGGCGTGCACCAGCTCGCGCAGCAGCAGGGGGTTGCCGGCGCTGAGTCGGCCCAGTCGGTCGGTGGAGCCGCTGTCCACCTGGCCGCCGACGATGGCGTTGAGCATGGCCGCCGTCTCGTCCGGTGTCATCGGACCCAGCTCGGCCCGTTCGACCAGCCCGTCTGTCCACAGTGCCCGGATCGGCAGCGGGATCTGCTCCCCGTCGCGCAGGGTGCCGACCACTGAGGCGTTCTCCGTCCGGGCCACCAGATGCACCAGTGCGGCCGACGGTGGATCGAGCAGGTGCGCGTCGTCGACCGCGAGGACGATCCGCCGGCCGGCGGCCTGGTGTTGCAACACGTCGAGGGCCCACCGCAGGATGCCGGCCGGGGACAGGCCCTGGGGTTGCTCCGGCAGCACCTGGATCAGCCCGCCGAAGGCCATCGCGGACGTGGTGGCGCTGGCCGCGATGCGCCAGACCGCGTAGTCATCACCGGGCAGCGCGTCGACACCCTCGTGGAGTAGGCGGCTCTTGCCGATGCCAGCGCTGCCGGTGAAGAGGATTCCCCGGCCGTGAACACCGGCCACCGCCACCCGGAGACGGTCGAGTTGCTCAGCCCGGCCCACGAAGCTCCACCGACTCATTCGCGCAGCATATCGATGCGACTACCGTCCGCACGGTGGCGCGCGCCGGTGAAGTTGAGTAGTCGCTGAGTTACCCGTGAGTATCGCAATTGTCCCGTTCCTGACGCTCGCACCCTTACTCTTCCGGAATCCGAGTGTCGTCACCGGATGTTCACTGCGGCCGGTCCGCCGGTCGCCCTGCCTCGGAGGCCGCCGACTGATGAAGCCGGGCCCACTCCACCGCCTCGGTACGCCCGATGATCCGGCAGGGCGACCTGCTCGACGGCCCTTTCCGGAGCGGCTCGGCGTGTCGGCCACCGACGCTCAGGAGCCGATCGCGGTGGTCGCGGCCGGTCCGGCCAACGCCGGGCGGAGCGCCGTGCTCGCCACGCTCCTGGAAATCGACTCCGGAATGCTCGCCGTGCCCGACGGTAGCTGGCTGGTGGTGCGACACAGCGCCACCCCCACCCGGGCCGCCTACGTGCCCGGCTACCGCACGCCGCACGCGTACCGACCCGATCTCCCGACGGCGGGGCCGGCGCTGGCCCGGCCGCCGCGCCGGGTCGAGCTGAGCCTGCCGCAGCCCTTGGCGAGACGGCTGGTGCTCGTCAACACGCCGGACATCGACACGCTCGGATCAGCCGGGTGCGGGGTCCTGCTCGACGCGGTGGGCCGGGCCGGCGCTCTGCTGTTCGTGATCGCGGCGGACCAGTCGTTCGGCGCCGCGGAGTTGGATCTGCTGTCCGACATCGCCGGGACACCGGTGGAGGTGTTCTTCGCGGTCACGCCGGGCGTCGACGGCTGGGCGGCCGGTGAGGGCACGGTGGCGGTGCGGGGATCGGGGGAGTCCGGTGGCCCGGCGGTTGATCCGGTCACGGTCACCGTCGAGGCGCACCGGGCCGCGCTGCTCGCCGCCGTGCCCGGGCTGGCCGACGCCCGCTGGTTCCCATTGGCCACCGGCGGTGCGGCCGAGGTGCGGCGGACCCTGGCGAACTGGGCCTCCGACGAGGCACTGCGCCGGGGCAGTCTTGAGCCACCCGAGCTGCCGGGCGAGCGTGGCCGGGTGCCGGTGCTGGCCGCGCCGGAGGAATGGTCGGAACAGCTCGACCGGCAGGTCCGTACGGCCGCGCGGCGGATCCGGCAACACCTCGCCCTGGAACTGGCGAACATGCACATGCGTGTGGTGCAGGAGATCGTCTTCGGGGTCGGCTGCGCCGGCCTGCCGCAACTGCTCGACCGGGAGATGGCGGCGCTGTCCCTGCTGGCCACCGCGCAGTGCGATCACCATGCCGGCGAACTCGTCGACGAGGCCGCCGGGCGGCTCTTCGGCACGCCGTTGCCCGAGGGGGTCCGCCGACGGATCGACAAGGCGGTCCGCTGGGGCCTGGTGGACGAGGCGAACGCGCAGGAGTTGGCGCGGGCGTTCCTCGTCACCAACTCGGCGGGTGTGGCGTCACTGAACGGCGCGGAGGCGATCGACATGCTGTCCGCCTATCCCGGGGCGCCCCGTTCGGCGGTGCTCCCGCCGGTGGCTGTGGCGTTGTCGGGCGGCTGTTGGCAGCACTGGCGTGCGCCGGGCAACAACGACCCAAGCGCGGCGCGGGCCTGGGCGCAGCGGGCGTTGCGGGAGATCGAGTTGGAGCTGTCGCGGGAGGTCGCCCGCCGGTTCGAGGCGCTGCGCGTCTCGCTGAGCGCGGTGCTGTCTGATGCTGCCGAACACGGCATCCTGCTCGCCTGACCGGGCCGCCGCCGACCCCGCCGGTAACGCCGGTGGGGCATCGATCCGTGCCCGGGACGCGACCAGTCGTGCCGGTGACGCGGCCGTGGGCGGCGTTCCGGGCCGGTCCGGCGTTCCGGTTCCTCGATTCCCCGGATCCGGTGGCACGATGGGGGACATGGCGGCTCCGCAGGTTGCACCGGTCGAGACCCCGGACACCGATGAGGTGCCGGCGGCTGACCGACCGTGGGTGACGATTGTGTGGGATGACCCGGTCAACCTGATGACCTACGTGACCTGGGTCTTCCAGAAGCTTTTCGGCTACAGCCGGGAAAGGGCCGAGCAGCTCATGCTGGACGTGCACCACAAGGGCAAGGCCGTGGTCTCCAGCGGGGCCCGCGAGCGCATGGAGCACGACGCCTCCCAGCTGCACGCGTACGGACTCTGGGCGACGGTGGACCGGTCGTGAGCATGTTCCGCCGCCGGGGTGACCGGTACGTGGCCACCTTCGCGGTGGACGAGGTGCGGGTGCTGCGTAAGGTCGCCTCCGAGGTGGTTGGCCTGCTCACCGACGGATTCGACCACTCTGACCCGGTTGTCTGCCGACTCTTCCCGGAGGCGTACCCGGACGACGCCGTGGGCACTGCGGAGTTCCGCAGGTACACCGAAGGCGACCTGAAGACCGCGAAGATCGATCAGGCCGGTGCGATCCTGGCCGCGTTGCCCGACGGCGGCGGCGGGGAGGTACGCCTGGACGCCGAGGCGGCCGAGGCGTGGTTGCGGGCGCTCAACGACGCCCGGTTGGCGATGGGGGTACGGCTGGAGATCAAGGACGGCACGGACCTGGGCGCGGAGCTCGACGACGCGGTCGCGGACGATCCCACGTCCAGCCGGGTGTTCCAGCTTTCGGTCTACGCGTATCTCGGTTATCTCCAGGAATCCCTGCTCAACGCCCTGATCGACTGACTGTGACCGGCACCGCCTCGCGGTTGGCCGCAGTCTGGCGCTACCCTTGGCGGCGTGCTGAGCATCGACCGGTCGATCGTTGACGCGATCGTCGCCCACGCCCGTCGGGACCACCCCGACGAGGCCTGCGGCGTGGTCGCCGGTCCCGTCGGCAGTGACACGCCGACCCGGCACATCCCCATGGAGAACGCCGCCCGCTCGATGACCTTCTACGAGTTCGACTCGATGGAGCATCTGCGGGTGTGGCGCGAGATGGACGACCGGGACGAGGAACCGATCGTCATCTACCACTCGCACACCGCCACCGAGGCGTACCCGTCACGAACGGACATCTCCTTCGCCGGTGAGCCCGGCGCGCACTATCTGCTCGTCTCCACCCGGGAGCCCGACACGGAGGAGATCCGCTCCTTCCGCATCGTGGACGGCGTGGTGACCGAGGAGCCGGTGCGGATCCTCGACGCCGGGGTGGATCCGCACGCCGTGCAGTCATACATGTTCGGGCAGAGCCCGGCGACGGTCGACTACGAGTGTTCGGGGCGCTGATCTTCCTCAGCCCCCGGTTCGCCCTTTCCCGTCACCGAGCATTCACCCGATCGAGGAGTACGACACCATGGCCATCGAGGTTCGCATCCCCACCATCCTGCGCAGCTACACCGGCGGCGCGAAGGTCGTCGAGGGCAGCGGCGACACGCTGAACGACCTGCTCACCGACCTGGACTCCCGGCACGGCGGGCTGCGTGACCGGCTGGTGACCGAGGCCGGTGCGCTGCACCGCTTCGTCAACGTCTACGTCAACGACGAGGACGTCCGGTTCCTCGGTGCGCTGGACGCCAAGCTCAACGACGGCGACAGCGTGACCATCCTGCCCGCGGTGGCCGGCGGCGCGTTCGGTTTCGCCGCGGCGGCGGCGATGGCGCAGCACGTCGCGGTAGCGGGCCCCGCGCGCGTCGCCGCGAGCTGAGGCGACCGCGATGGCGCGGTACGAAAGCCTGCTGGACGCCTGCGGCGGGACTCCGCTGGTAGGGCTGCCTCGACTGTCGCCGACGGTGCCCGAGGGCGCGCCGCCGGTGCGGCTCTGGGCGAAGCTCGAGGATCGCAACCCGACCGGCAGTGTCAAGGACCGGGCCGCCCTGTTCATGGTCCGGGCCGCGGAGGCCGCCGGGCGACTCCGCCCCGGCGACACCATCCTGGAGCCGACCAGCGGCAACACCGGCATCTCCCTGGCCATGGTGGCCAAGTTGCGCGGGTACCGCCTGGTCTGCGTGATGCCCGAGAACGTCTCCACCGAGCGGGTGCAGCTGCTCCGGATGTACGGCGCGGAGATCATCTTCTCGCCGGCGGCGGGTGGTTCCAACCAGGCGGTGGCCACGGCCAAGCAGATCGCCGCCGAGCATCCCGACTGGGTGATGCTCTTCCAGTACGGCAACGAGGCGAACGCCCGGGCGCACTACGAGACGACCGGGCCCGAGCTGCTGCACGACCTGCCGACCATCACCCACTTCGTGGCCGGGCTCGGCACCACCGGCACGCTGATGGGCACCGGTCGCTACCTGCGGGAGAAGGTCGAGGGCATCCAGATCGTCGCCGCCGAGCCGCGCTACGGCGAGCTGGTCTACGGGCTGCGCAACATCGACGAGGGGTACGTCCCCGAGCTCTACGACGCGACCGTGCTGACCCGCCGTTTCTCCGTGGGCACCCGCGACGCGGTGCTGCGGACCCGGCAGCTGGTGGAGGTGGAGGGGCTGTTCGTCGGTTTCTCCACCGGTGCGATCCTGCACGCGGCGCTGGCGGTGGCGCACGAGGCGGCGCGTGCCGGTCGTCGGGCCGACGTGGCGTTCGTGGTCAGCGACGGCGGCTGGAAGTACCTGAGCACCGGCGCGTACGGCGGAACCCTCGCCGACGCGGAGGAGGCGCTGGAAGGTCAGCTCTGGGCCTGACCTGCGACGCGTACGACATGTGACGAGGGCCACCGGTGTGCTGCCGGTGGTCCTCGTCGCGTCGGCTCGTCCGGGCCGTCCGGTTCGGTGACGGGTGGTCAATCGGACGGGCGAAACCGGTGTCACGTTGATGACAACTTCCAGCAGATCATTCTTGCGCTTGCACAGGCGGGCGTAGGCTGCCCAGCGTGGCGTACGCGTCGGTAGTGATCACCGCCGGAGCGGCGGCCGGCACGTTCACTACCTACCGTGACAGCGAGACAACTCGATGCGACTGACCGTCCTGGGCTGTGCGGGCAGCTTCCCCGGACCCGAGTCCCCTTGCTCGGCCTATCTGATCGAGGCCGAGAACTTCCGGCTCCTGGTCGACTTCGGCTCGGGTTCCCTGTCCACCCTCCAACGCTATGCCGGGCTGCACGCACCGGATGCCATCCTCCTGACCCATCTGCACTGCGACCACATCCTCGACGCCGCGACCTACGTGGTGGTGCGGCGGTACGCCCCGGACGGGCCCTACCCGCCGTTGCCGGTGTACGCGCCGGCCGGTGCCCCGGACCGGCTGTCCGCCGCGTACGGGCAGGAGGACAGCACCGTCGAGGACGTCTACCAGTTCTACGCACTGCAACCCGGCACCTTCCCGATCGGCCCGTTCACCGTCACCGTCGACCGGGTACTGCACCCGGTGGAGACCTACGGCGTACGCCTGGAGCACGACGGTCGGGTGCTCTGCTACTCCTCCGACACCGCCCCCTGCGAGGCGTTGCTGCGGCTGGCCCACAACGCCGACGTCTTCCTCTGCGAGGCCAGCTACCTCGACGGCGTGGACAACCCGCCGGATCTGCACCTCACCGGCAGTGAGGCAGGCGAGGCGGCGGCCAAGGCCAACGTCGGACGGCTGCTGTTGACCCATCTGGTCCCGGCCTGGGGCAGCGAGGCGCTCACGGTCGCGGCTGCCTCCGCCGCGTACACCGGCCCGCTGGAAGTGGTCCGCCCCGGCGCCACCTACGACGTCTGACCCGCCTGGACGCGGGTCCGTCCGGCGCGGCGGACACCCGGGAGGGACCGAGCCCCGGTGCGGCGGACACCCGGGGAGGGACCGATCAGCGCACCACATAGGGTGCAGGCATGGCGCGACCTGACGGGCGGCGACCCGACCAACTTCGACCGGTGGCTCTGACTCGTGGCTGGAGCACCCACCCCGAGGGTTCGGTGCTGGTGGAATTCGGCGGCACCCGGGTGCTCTGCACCGCCAGCGTCACCGAGGGGGTGCCGCGCTGGCGTCGTGGTTCCGGCCTGGGTTGGGTGACCGCGGAGTACGCGATGCTGCCCCGGGCCACCAACACCCGTTCGGACCGGGAGAGCGTCAAGGGACGCGTCGGTGGGCGTACCCACGAGATCTCCCGGCTGGTGGGCCGGAGCCTGCGCGCCGCGATCGACCTCAAGGCGCTCGGCGAGAACTCGATCGTGCTCGACTGCGACGTCCTCCAGGCCGACGGCGGCACCCGGACCGCCGCGATCACCGGCGCCTACGTGGCGTTGTACGACGCGGTGAACTGGCTCGCCGCCCGCAAGGCGCTGAACGGGAAACCGGAGGCGGTGATGCACCGTTCGGTGGCGGCGGTCAGCGTCGGCGTGGTCGACGGTGAGCCGCGCCTCGACCTGTGCTACGACGAGGACGTGGCCGCCGAGGTCGACATGAACGTGGTCTGTACCGGCACCGGCGACTTCGTCGAGGTGCAGGGCACCGGCGAGGCGGGGGTGTTCGCCCGCGACCAGCTCGACGCCCTGCTCGATCTGGCCGTGGTCGGCTGTGTGGATCTGGCCGAAGCCCAGCGGAAGGCTCTTTCCCTGTGAGCGCGAGGAGTGAGCTTGCGCGCCCCGCAGTCGCGAACGAAAGGTAGCTCAGTGTGAACAAGGTGCTGCTCGCCACGCGTAACCGTAAGAAGCTGATCGAGTTGCAGCGCATCCTCGACGGGGCGCTGGGCGTGCACCGGGTCGCGCTGGTCGGGCTGGACGACGTCGAGGCGTACCCGGAGCTGCCGGAGACCGGGCTGACCTTCGGTGAGAACGCTTTGATCAAGGCGCGGGAAGGCTGTCGGCGTACCGGGCTGCCGACGGTCGCCGACGACTCCGGGTTGGCCGTCGACGCGCTCAACGGGATGCCGGGGGTGTTCAGCGCCCGCTGGGCCGGGCGGCACGGCGACGACCAGGCCAACCTCCAACTGGTGCTCGACCAGATCGGTGACCTGCCGGACGAGCACCGGGGTGCCTCCTTCGTCTGCACCATCGCGTTGGTGCTGCCTGGCGGCAAGGAACACCTGGTCGACGGTAGGCAGTCGGGTCGGCTGCTGCGCGCCCCGCGCGGCGACGGTGGGTTCGGCTACGACCCGATCTTCCTCGGGGACGGCCAGGACCGCACGAACGCCGAGCTGACCCCGCAGGAGAAGGACGCGATCAGCCACCGGGGCAAGGCGCTGCGCGAGCTGGCCGCCCTGCTCGCCAAGGTCATCTGAGCCACCGGGATCCTGGTACGCACCACCCGGTCCGTACCAGGATCCCGTGGTGGGGGTCAGCCGAGCGGGCCGATCTCCCGCTCGATGGCGGTGCGCAGGTCGGGGGCGGCCAGCACGGCGCGGGCGGCCTCCATCAGCGGGGCGAGGAACACGTCGGGGCCGGGCTCGCCGACGGCTTCGCCGAGCGCGGCGATCGCCGCCCGCCCGGCCGGCGACGGGGTCAGCGGCGCTCGCAACTGCAACCCGCGTACGGCGGCGAGCAACTCCACCGCGAGCAGGCTGGTCAGGTTGTCCAGCACGGTACGCAGCTTCTTGGTCGCCGCCCAGCCCATCGAGACGTGGTCCTCCTGCATGCCGCTGGTGGGCAGCGAGTCGACCGAGGCGGGCGCGGCCAGCCGACGGTTCTCGGCGACGATCCCGGCGGCCGTGTACTGCGCGATCATCAGCCCGGAGTTGACCCCGGCGTCGGGGGAGAGGAACGCGGGCAGGTCCCGGGACCGGGTGACGTCGAGCAGCCGGTCCACCCGACGTTCGGCGATCGCGCCCACCTCGGTGGCGGCGATGGCCAGGAAGTCCGCCGCGAAGCCCAGCGGTGCGCCGTGGAAGTTCCCGGTCGACTCGACCCGGCCGTCCGGCAGCACCACCGGGTTGTCCACCACCGAGACCAGCTCCCGGGCGGCGGTCGCCCGGACGAACTCCAGGGTGTCGCGTGCCGCGCCGGCCACCTGGGGCGCGCAGCGCATCGAGTAGGCGTCCTGCACCGCGTGCGCCAGGTCGTCCCGGTGCGAGTCCATCACCGCCGAGTTCTGCAACAGGCGGTGGATGTTGGCCGCCGAGACGCCCTGCCCGGGATGCGGTCGGATGGCGTGCAGCTCCGGCAGGAACGGCCGCTCCGAGCCGAGCATCGCCTCGATCGCCAACGCGGCGGTCACGTCGGCCATGGTGAACAGGTGGGCGGCGTCGTCGATGGCGAGCAGCAGCATGCCGAGCATGCCGTCGGTGCCGTTGATCAGCGCCAGCCCCTCCTTGGCGGCCAACTCGACCGGGGCGAGGCCGACCCGGCGCAGCGCGTCGGCGGCAGGTAGCCGTTCGCCTTCCGGGCCGAGCACCCAACCCTCGCCGAGCAGCACCAGCGCGCAGTGCGCCAGCGGCGCCAGGTCACCGGAGGCGCCCAGCGAACCGTGCTCCGGCACCCACGGGGTGATCTCGTGGTTGAGCAGGTCCACCAGGGCCTCGGCGACCAGCGGGCGTACCCCGGAGCGGCCGAGCGCCAGCGAGCGGACCCGCAGCAGCATCATCGCCCGCACCACCTCCCGGGGCATCGGCGCCCCGACCCCGGCGGCGTGTGACCGGATCAGCGCGTGCTGCAACTCGGCGCGACGCTCCGGGGCGACGAAGGTGTTCGCCAACGCCCCGAAACCGGTCGACACGCCGTACACGGGACGACCGGCGGCCTCGATGCCGTCCACGATGGACCGACTGGTGGCCATCGCGGCGACGGTGGCCGGGTCGAGGACCACCTTGGCGTCGCCGCGCGCCACGGCGAGCACGTCGGCGGGGGTGACTCCGGTGGGCTGGATGGTGACGGTCATCGGGGTACTCCGTTGTGCAGGACCTGGCGGACGAGGGGGACTCCGGGCCGGTAGGCCAGGTGCAGGTGAGACGGCGCGTCGAGGATGACCAGGTCGGCTCGGGCACCGGGTCGCAGCACACCGATGTCGTCGCGGCGCAGCGCCCGCGCGCCGCCGGCCGTCGCGGCCCAGACCGCCTCCGCCGGGGTCATCCCCATCTCGCGTACGGCCAGCGCGATGCAGAACGGCATCGACGAGGTGTACGACGAGCCGGGGTTGCAGTCGGTGGCCAGCGCCACGGTCACGCCCGCGTCGAGCAGTCGGCGGGCGTCCGGGTAGGGCGACCGGGTGGAGAACTCGGCACCGGGCAGCAGCGTCGCCACCGTCGTCGTGCCGCCGTCCTCGTCACCGGCCCGGGTCGAGACCAACGCGTCGACGTCGGCGTCGGTCAGATGGGTGCAGTGGTCCACACTGGCCGCCCCCAGCTCCACCCCGAGCTGCACGCCCGGACCGGGTCCCAACTGGTTGGCGTGCACCCGTACCCCCAGGCCGACGGCCTGGCCGCAGGTCAGGATCGCCCGCGCGTGGTCGGCGTCGAAGGCACCCCGCTCACAGAACACGTCGATCCAGCGGGCGTGCGGCGCGGCGGCGGCCAGCATCGGCCCGCAGACCAGCGACACGTAGTCGTCGGGACGGGCGGCGTACTCGGCCGGGACCACGTGCGCACCGAGGAAGGTGGTCTCGGTGCTGACCTCGGCGGCGATCCGCAGCGAGCGGGCCTCGTCGACGACGGTGAGGCCGTACCCACTCTTGATCTCGATCGTGGTGGTGCCCTGTCGCAACGCCTCCGCGCGCAGCCGCCGCACGGTGGCCCGCAGTTCGCTGTCGGAGGCGGCGCGGGTGGCACCGACCGTGGTGCGGATACCGCCGCCGGTGTACCGCTCGCCGGCCATCCGGGCGGCGAACTCGGCGGCCCGGTCCCCGGCGAAGACGAGGTGGGCGTGACTGTCCACGAAACCGGGCAGCACCGCCGATCCGGCGGCGTCGATCCGGTGGTCTGCGGACGGCGTGTCGGTGGTCGGGCCGATCCAGACCACCTCGCCGTCCTCGATGAGGAGCGCGACACGTCGCCGGATCCCCAACGGCCCGCCCTCGCCCCGACCGGCGTCGTTGGTGACCAGCTCACCGATGTTGTCCACCAGCAGACTAGGCATCGGTCACTCCCCTGATCGCGGTCGTCAGCTCGCCGGGCACATCCACGCGTACGTGCCGGCCGTCGCGGACCAGCACCTGACCGTCCACCACCACCTGCGCGACGTCGGCGGCCCCGGCGGCGAACCAGACACCCGCCGGGGTCACCCCGGCCGTGCGTACGCTGTCCAGCCGCACCGTTACCAGGTCGGCCCGGTCACCGACCGCGATCCGCCCGGCATCGGTCCAGCCCAGCGCGGCATGCCCGGCCGTGCTCGCGGCGGCCAACAACTCGGCCGGGGTGAAGTGACCGCGCCGCCGGGTACGCAGCCGCTCGTCCAGCTCGACCGCGCGGGCCTCCTCGAACAGGTCGACCATGGCGTGACTGTCGCTGCCCAGACTGAGCGGGATGCCGACGTCGGCCATCCGGCGGACCGGACCGATCCCGTCGGCGAGATCCCGTTCCGTGGTGGGACAGAGGCAGACCCCGGTCCGGCTGTCCCCGAGCAGACCCACGTCGGCGCTGGTCGGATGGGTGGCGTGCACCGCCGTGGTGGCCGGGCCGAGCACCCCGTGGTCGGCGAGCAACCGCGTCGGGGTGCACCCGTGCACAGCCCGGCAGGCGTCGTTCTCGGCGGGCTGCTCCGACAGGTGCACGTGCAACGGCGCGTCGCGCCGGTGCGCCCAACCGGCGACGCTGGCGAGCTGCTCGGCCGGCACCGCGCGTACCGAGTGGATCGCGGCACCGAGCCGCGCATGCCCACCGTCCGGGGCGAACCCGTCGAGCCGCTGCGCCCAGCGCAACGCGTCACCGTCGCCGAACCGCTGCTGCGGCCCGACCAGCGGCCGCCCGTCCACCGAGGCGGTCAGATAGCAGGTGTCCAGCAGGGTCAGTCGGATCCCCGCCTGGGCCGCCGCCTCGACCAGGGCCGCGCCCATCGCGTTCGGGTCCGCGTACGGGCGGCCACCCGGCCCGTGATGCAGGTAGTGGAACTCACCGACACAGGTGATGCCGGACAGCGCCATCTCGGCGTACACCGCGCGGGCCAACGCCAGGTACGAGTCCGGGTCCAGGCGGGCGGCGACCGCGTACATCTGGTCCCGCCAGCTCCAGAAGTCACCCCGACCGACATGGGTGCGCCCCCGCAACGCCCGGTGGAACGCGTGCGAGTGGGCGTTGGCCAACCCCGGCAGGGTCAGCCCCGGCAGCCGCACCGCGTCGGCCAGCACGTCGACACCCGCGTCAGGCCCACCACCCGGCGTGAGCGGGGTGACGCCGGTGATCCGGTCCCGCACCGTCTCGATCAGCACGTCCCGGGTGGGTTCGGCCTCCCCGGGAAGCCAGGCGTACTCCGCGAGCCAACGGGTCGAGGTCATCGGGCCTGCCCCCTGTCGAGCTGAACCGTTCGTGCTCTCCGGCGCTCGTCGCCCGCGCTCAACGGCATGCCAACTCCTTCAGCACCCTGGCCAACGCCGCCACCCCGGTCGCGCAGTCGGCGTCGGTGGCCGACTCGGCGGGGGAGTGGGACACCCCGGTCGGGTTGCGGACGAAGAGCATCGCGGTGGGCAGGTGACCGGCCAGAACTCCGGCGTCGTGGCCCGCCCCGGTCGGCAACACCGGCGCGTCGAGCAGCGTGGCCAGCCGGTCGGCCAGCGAGGAGTCGAAGGCCACCAGCGGGGTCGCCGACTCCTCGGTCAGCGTCACCCGCGTACCGTCGCGGCGGGCCCGCTCGGCGGCCTTGCCGTGAACCGCCGCGACCAGCTCGGCGAGGGTGTCCGGCTCGGCCGCGCGGGCGTCCAGCCAGCCGGTCACCCGCGACGGGATCGCGTTGGTGGCGTTCGGCTCCACCGCCACCCGCCCGACGGTGGCGTGGGCGGCGCGCAGCCGGGCCTCCTTGTTCGCGGCGAGCACCGTGAACGCGTACGTGAGCATCGGGTCGTGACGGTCGGCCATCCGCGTCGTACCGGCGTGGTTGCCCGCACCGTCGAAGTCGAACCGCCAGCGGCCGTGCGGCCAGATGGCGCTCGCGACGGCGACCGGCGCGTCCTGATCGACCAGCGCGCGGCCCTGCTCGACGTGCAACTCCACGAAGGCCGCGAAGCGACCGACCAACTCCGGGCGGGCACCCGCCGGACGCTCGCCCAACGCCTCGGCGAAACTCACCCCGTGGGCATCGCGCAGCCCGGCTGCGCGTTCGGCCGTCAGCGAGCCGGTGAGCAGCCGAGAGCCCAGGCACGGTACGCCGAACCGGGCCCCCTCCTCCTCCACGAACGCCGCCACCGCCACCGGCCGGGAGGGCGTGACGCCCACCGCACTTAGCTCGTCGACCGCGAGGAAGGCGCTCACGATGCCTAGCGGCCCGTCGTACGCGCCGCCGTGCGGCACCGAGTCGAAATGGCTGCCGGTCAGCACGGCGTCACCGCCGCCCGGGTCACCCCACCAGGCGAACAGGTTGCCGTTGCCGTCCTCGGTGACCGGCATGGCCCGCTCGTCGGCCTGTGCCCGGAACCACTCCCGCAGCCGCAGCTCCGGCTCGGTCAACGCGTACCGCAGGTAGCCGCCGCTGCGCTCGTCCCGCCCGATCGGGGCGATCTGGTCCCACAGCTCGCGAAACCTGTTAGGAAGGGCCCCTTCCTCTACCGTATGCGTTAACAAGGTGCCCTTCCTTACTCCGCCATCGGGATGCGGACGTCGGTGTGGGGGGTGGGGTAGCCGGCGTCGACGTGCCGGATGACCCCCATCGCCGGGTCGTTGGTCAACACCCGCTCGATCTTCTGCCCGGCCAACGCGGTGCCGTCGGCCACACAGACCTGGCCCGCGTGGATGGACCGGCCGATGCCGACCCCACCGCCGTGGTGGATGGACACCCAGGACGCCCCGCTGGCGGTGTTGACCAGCGCGTTGAGTAGCGGCCAGTCGGCGATCGCGTCGGAGCCGTCGGCCATCGCCTCGGTCTCCCGGTACGGGCTGGCCACACTGCCGCAGTCGAGGTGGTCACGGCCGATCACCACCGGCGCGCTCAGCTCACCCGAGGCGACCATCTCGTTGAACCGTACGCCGGCGACGTCCCGCTCGCCGTAACCGAGCCAGCAGATGCGCGCGGGCAGCCCCTGGAAGGCGACCCGCTCACCGGCCATCCGGATCCACCGTGCCAGCGACTCGTTCTCCGGGAACAGCTCCAGGATCGCCCGGTCGGTGGCGGCGATGTCGGCGGGATCGCCGGAGAGCGCCGCCCACCGGAACGGGCCCTTGCCCGCACAGAACAACGGCCGGATGTACGCGGGCACGAAGCCGGGGAAGTCGAACGCCCGCCCGTACCCGCCGAGGCGGGCCTCGCCCCGGATCGAGTTGCCGTAGTCGAAGACCTCCGCGCCCGCGTCGAGGAACCCCACCATCGCCTCGACGTGCTTGGCCATCGACGCCCGCGCCCGGTCGGTGAACTCGGCCGGCTGGGCCGCCGCGTACTCCCGGGCGTCGGCCAGCTCGACCCCCTCCGGCAGGTACGACAGCGGATCGTGGGCGCTGGTCTGGTCGGTGACGATGTCGACCGGCACACCTCGGCGCAGTAGTTCCGGGAAGACGGTGGCGGCGTTGCCGACGACCCCGACGCTCAACGCCCGGCGCTCCCGTTTGGCGTCGAGCACCCGCCGTACCGCGTCGTCCAGGTCGTCGGCGATCTCGTCCAGGTAGCGGTCGTGCACCCGGCGGGCCAGCCGACTGCGGTCCACGTCCACGATCAGGCAGGCACCGCCGTTCATGGTGACCGCGAGCGGCTGCGCCCCACCCATGCCGCCACAACCGGCGGTGAGCGTCAAGGTGCCGGCCAGGGTGGCGTCGGCCTGCTGCCCGTCGACGCGGCCGGCGGCGAGCTTGGCCGCCACGGCGGCGAACGTCTCGTAGGTGCCCTGGAGGATGCCCTGGGTGCCGATGTAGATCCACGAGCCGGCGGTCATCTGCCCGTACATGGTGAGGCCGAGCTGCTCCAGGCGGCGGAACTCCGGCCAGGTGGCCCAGTCGCCCACCAGGTTCGAGTTGGCCAGCAGCACCCGTGGCGCCCACTCGTGGGTACGCATCACCCCGACCGGACGGCCCGACTGCACCAGCATCGTCTCGTCGTCGCGCAGCTCGGTCAGTGTCCGCACCAGGGCGTGGTACGAGGGCCAGTCCCGGGCGGCCCGGCCGGTGCCGCCGTACACGACGAGGTCGTCGGGACGCTCGGCGACCTCCGGGTCGAGGTTGTTCATCAACATCCGCAGGGCGGCCTCCTGCGGCCAGCCCCGAGCGGTACGTTCGGTGCCGCGCGCGGCCCGGACGGGGTTCGCGCCCGGTGTGACCTGGTCGGATCGCGTCATGGCGGATCTCCTCCTAACCGAGGAACAACTGTCGACGGGCCGCCGAGGCTTCGAACGCCTCCAGCCGCCGTTGGGTCTCGGCCGGGGCGGCGTCACAGATCGCCTGGAGCAGCACCATGGCCAGGGTCATCGGAGCGGTGTGCAGGTCGAACACGAGTTGCGCGCCGACCGCGGCGGACAGCACCACGTCGGCGTACTCGGTCGCCGGGCTCACCGGTGAGTCGGTGATCGCCACGACCGTGAGGTTCGCCTCGCGGGCCTCGCGCAGCGCCTCCAGGGTCTCCCGGGGGTAGCGCGGCAGCACGAACGCCAGCAGCGCCGCCGCCCCCGCCTCGGCGGCCTGCTCGATCCGGTCGGTGAGCAGGCTGCCGCCGTCGTCGAGCACCCGCACGTCGGGGTGCACCTTGGCGGCGAAGTACGCGAAGTAGGCGGCCAGCGGCGCGGCGGACCGCAGGCCGAGCACCGGCAGCGGCCGACTGGCCGCCAGCACCCGCCCGGTCTCGGCGATCCGCTCCCGGTCGGCCAACTGCCCGGCCAGCCGCTCCAGGTTGCCGATCTCCGCGCGTACCGCCTGCTGAAGCTCGTTGCCGACGGGCGCCGGACCGGGCGCGGCGGCGGTCAGTTCGCGCAGCCGACGACGCAGGGCCGGATAGCCGTCGTGGCCCAGCGCCACCGCGAACCGGGTGACCGACGGTTGGCTGACCCCGGCCAGCTCGGCCACCTCGGCGGCGGAGAGGTAGCCGATGGCGGCGGCGTGCTGCACCAGACAGTGCGCGATGCGCCGCTGCGTCGGGGTGAGCCGGACCCCGTCGAACAGGCCGACGACCCGCTCCGTCGACGCTACCGTAGCTCCCTCATTCACGCAGCGACTCTATGCATGAAAACTTTCACCTGGCAAGCGTCCCGTCACCATTCCACGATGGAGCGCTCTGACCTGCGAATATGAGCGCATCTCGCGGGCTGCGGGCCCGGCCAACTGGGCGGCGAGCGCCGGGTCGATAGGATCCCGCTCGGCGGTCGAGTAGAGGAGTGGGACATGCAACCGGACGGCCCCTACCGGTACACCCACATGCTGGGCGGGTCACCGGTCGGGAAGGCATGGGCCGCCGTCGACGGTCAGGGTCGGCTGGTCACCGTGGCCGTCCTTGACGCCACGGTCGCTGCCACTCCAGGCTGGCGAGAGGCATTCGCCGGCACCGCCAACAGTCTTGCCCAAGCGCCCGGCGGCGCGCCCTTCACGTACGCGGACTTCTCGGCCGCCGCCCCCTGGGTCGCGTACCCGGCGGAGGTGGGGCCGGCGCCAGAGAAGCTGTTCCGGGCGCTCGGCGTCGATTACCAGCCGGTTCCCTCGGCCGCTGCCCCGGCGTCCGGGCCATCCCAGCCGGTTTCGGGCGTCCCGCAGTCCGTCTCCGGACCGCCCGCACCGACCTCGGGCCCACCGGAGTCCGTCTCCGGTCCACCCCAGCCGGTCTCCGGGCCTCCCCAGCCGGTATCGGGCGGTCCTCAGTCAGTCTCCGGTCCACCCCAGCCGGTGCCGGGTGGACATCAGCCGGTTTCGGGCGCTCCCTTCCCCGGCCAGAGCACTCCGACCTCCGCGACCCCGCAGCCGCAGTGGCACGGGCCGGTGAGCCCGGCCCCGCTGCAACTGCCCACCTCGGGCCCGGTCTCCGGCGCGCCGCAGGGCCCGGTCTCCGGCGCGCCCACGTCGCCGGTCTCCGGAGCGGGTGGTGACGAATTCGGTCTGGACCCGTTCACCGCACCGGTACGACGGATCCAGCCCTCGGCGCGTCCCAAACGACGCACGGGCCTCTGGGTCGGCGTCGCCGCGCTCGCACTGGTGGCGGCCGTCGGTGCCGGTGCGGCCGTTTGGGCACTCACCGGCGACGATGACCCGGAGCCGCCGCTGACGGCACCGACCGGAGTCGAGAGCTCCGGCAGCGTTCCCAATCCCACTGAGGTCAACCCGGGGATCAAGCCGTGGGCGCAGGTCGCGCCATACAGTCCGGAAGAGCGTGCGCTGGCGATCGCCGCGCCCTCGCTGGTCTTCGTGGAGGCGGTGTTCACCGGATTCGTGCGGGAGGCCAAGTCCAACGTGCCGCTGAGCGCCACGCCCGTGACGTTCAAGAGGCGGTGCAGCGGCTTCGTGGCCAACCCGGACGGCCACGTGGTGACAAACGGTCAGTGTGTGCAGCCGAGCGCAGAGGTCGCCCGTGAACGCGCTCTGTACACGCTCGGTCGCATTCTCATCGAACAGAAGAAGCTTTCCGCCGACGAGCTGGACGAATACGTACGCAGCAAGATGGGGGCCACCACCTTCACGGGCGACCAGCCAGACGAAGCCCCGGCCACGCAGGTGTTCACCCAGTTCAACATCGCACGAGGTGACCTGACCGCCAGCCCTGCGGTGCCCGCGCAACTGGTGCATGTCCTCGCGGCGGACGGCGGCAACTTGGCGCTGCTCAAGGTTGCGCAGTCCGACCTGCCCACGGCGGAGGTCGACCCGGCGGCCAGTCCCGTTCCCGGCGCCGCCCTGCTGCTGATCGGTTACCAGACGGGGGACAGCGACTTCCGGGCAGCGACCTACACCGTGGAGTCCAAGCAGGTTCAGGTGTCGAGCACCGGGAAGCAGGGCACCGTCGAGGTGGCCCGGGTCAACGAGGACCTCGGCATCTACTCACACGGTGGCATCGCGATCGATGACCAAGGGCGGGTGGTCGGAGTCATCGACAACGACCGAGCGGTCAACGGTGGTGCGAACCGAGCCGTCGTGTCGGTGTCCGCCGTGACCGGGCTACTCGCCGAGAAGGGTGTCGAAAACGAGATCGCCGACGCCGACCGGGCCTACCGGAGCGGGCTCGACGCCTTTTTCGCCGGCCGCAGTGGCGATGCGATCGCGCAGTTCAACACGGTGGCCGAGACGTCGCCGACGAATCTCGTCGCCCAGGCATACCGGCAGAACGCCATCGACCGGAGTCGACTGGAGCAGGAGTCGTCCGACTCGTCGAACCTGGTGCCGATCCTGCTGGCCGGGCTCGGCGGCGCCCTGGTGGTCGGTCTGATCGGTGCGGCGGTGCTGGTGCTGCGCCGCCGGTCCACGTACTGACCGGCAGGCGCAGCCCGGATCGTCAGCGCGTGGAGTCGTCCCGTCCCCAGGCATCACGCGGATGACGGCGGGCACGCATCGCGGCAAGCAGAGTGATCGCGACATACACGATCGACGCAGGCGCAAGCCACGGTCGAGGCAGCACGACATGCCGCAGCCAGGACGAGGGCACGGACGCTCGAATCCCATCGTGGCTGGCGCGCAGCATGTTGTTGCCGGCCCGGACCCGGGCCAGGGTACGGACCAGGTCGCCGGTGCGCCGGGGGGCCTGCACGAAACTCGTCGCGGCTACCACCTCCCGCTTCTCTGCCGAGCTGAACTGCGAGTCGAGGAAGAGGTCGTCCGCGATCTGCTCCGGGAAGCGCTCGAAGCGTTCCCGGCCTGCGGCCGAGATCGCCATCGCGCCCCTACCGAACAGCGCGTCGGCGAAGATCGGAAGCCGCGTGTTGATCGCGTAGTAGGCCCGCACCGCGAGCGGTCGATGCTCGGTCACCATGGCCCGGCGGGGCATCACCGCGAGTGGTGGCCGGTCGCTGACGGAAAGCTCCCCCGCCATCGCGCGTAGGGCGCCGGGGGAGAGGACCACGTCCGCGTCGAGGTACACCCGGGGAAACGCGCGGGCAGCGGCGTCTCCCAGGTTCAGGGCGTTGGCCTTGCCCGGCTCGGCGACCTCGATCACCCGTACGCCCGGGCGTGCCGCTGCCACCTCCGCGGTGTCGTCGGTGCAGCCGTTGGCAACCACCACGATGTCCAGCTCGCCGGGTGCGGCATCGGCGAGCAGCGCGTCGAGGCAGCCGCCGATCACCGCAGCCTCGTTGTGGGCTGCGATCACCACGCTGATCATCGGTCGCTCCTGGCTCATCGCACCAGCCTCACCCGTTATGCGAGGTGTCGCCGACTACCTCGATCGGCGGACCACCATTGGTCGGCGTGCCTGTTCGCCTGGCACACACGGCCGTTCAGCTTGCCGGAGCCGGTCGGCCGGTCGCAAGCAGGCACCAGTGGGGTCGGCTTGCCGCCGGGTGAATTGCCCATGTCTATCCCTCTTCCATAGTGCGAGTCGTGACTGTGCTGCCGATCACAGCCGTTCGGGCAATCGGCCGGGACTCCGGAGGCAGTCAACCCGCTGGTATCGTCCTCGTGTTTTCCGAGGCAGCGCGGGGGCTGACCACAGTGGGCGCTGTAGTCGTGTTCCCCAGTCCCCGTCGTCACCGCGGCGGATACTGATGGGAGACGCACCCGCATGGGAAGCTTGACCGCTCTGGCTCGCTGGCCCTGGTCCCGGCAGCCTGACCAGAACGGTGCGGTATCCGCACATCTGCGGCTGGCACGCAACCTGGCGACCGCCGCGCTGGTGCTCGTCGCGGTCAAACCGCTGGCCGACATCGGCGAGGGCCGGGGAGACGGCCTCGACCTCGGTGCGCTGCTCACTGCCCTGGGGGCGGTGCTGATGGTGGCTGCCCTCGGAGTCTTCGCGCTCGGCTCCCGAAGACTGCCGCCTCGATCGCTGTTGCTGATAGGTGCCGGAATCGGGTTGCTGCTGGTCCTGTCCGTGGCCAGCTACCTGGCGGTGGACGCTCGGGCAGACCTGTTGGCGTCCTTCGACGTCCGGCGGTACTCGATCTACGGCCCGGCGCAGGAGGCGACGAGTGCGATACCCGCCGAGGCCATGCGACTGGTCGTCGGCTTCGCGCCGCTCGCCCTGATCGGCCTGATGCTGCTGCGCCCGGACTGGTTCTCCGTACGCCGTCTCGCGCTCGTCGCCGGAGTCGTGGTGCTCGGTGCGGTCGTGCACTCCGTTCTCGCCTGGTTGCAGGTCGCTGAGGTGATCCCCTACTCCTTCCACTTTGAACTCGCGGGGTGGCAGAAGATCGGCCGCGCCTCCGGCGGTTACTTCCATCCGATGTCCCTCGGCCGATTGCTGATGTTCTCGGTCTTCCTCGTCTACGTCCTGGGCGAACGGATGGGTGTTCCTGCCGCAGTGCGGTACGGGCTGATCGGGCTCTTCTTCGCCACGGGTGTCGTCTCGCTGCACCGCTTCACCATTCTGTGTCTGGTGCTGATCGTGGCGGTGTTCGAGCTGCGGAGGGTGCGCACGCTGGTCACGGCGCGTCGCCGGGGCAACGTGAACCGCCGGGGTGCGCTGGTCGCCGGTGGTGGAGTCGTCGTCCTGGCCACCCTGGTGGGCACGCTCTGGGGAGAGGCGATCTGGCGCAGGGCCGAGGTCGTCGTCACCGAGGTCGGTTCCATGGACGTGCGGTCCGACACCTTCATGCACGGCCGGGGAGCGATCTGGAACGACGTGGCGGAGATTCTCGGACGGGCCCCGATCGACGTGTGGCTGTTCGGCTTCGGTTACGAGCCCTGGGACATGCACAACGACCTGCTGCGGCTGATGATCGTCTGGGGGCTCGTCGGGGTGGTCGTGACCGCGGCGATCCTTGTGGCGACGTACCGGATCGTCCGGGGCCGCGCGGATCGTTCGCACCGGACGGCGTTGTTGGTGCTCTTCGCCATCCTGGTCATCTTCGGTCTCACCCAGAAGCCGCTGGCGTACCCGTACTTCCTCTGGCTCTTCTTCTTCGGACAGATGGTGATACTCGCACTCGCCCCCGCTGAGCCGGACGACGCCAGAGAGGCATCGTCCGCTGTGACCGAGCCGGCGGCGGCGTGAGGCCGCCGTCGTCCGCCGAGGTGCGCGGACACGATCAGAAGCAGCAGCCCCGTGACCTCGTCCACAGGCCAGTGGAGCACGACGAGTCCGAGGACCGAGGCGAAAGCGTGGTGCGGCCCACCTTCACGGTCTGCATCGTGGTGCGCGACCGCGCCGTGTTGCTCGTCAACGCGGTGCGTAGCGTGCTCGCCAACACCTTCGAAGACTTCGAGCTGGTGGTCGTGGACGACGGCTCACGAGTACCGGTGACGACCGTGCTGGCAGAGGCGAAACTTGCCGGCGACCACCGGGTGCGGGTGGTGTCACAACCCCCGACCGGGATCGCCGAGGCACGTAACCTGGGCCTGCGCACCGCGACGGGTCGGTACCTGACCGTGCTGGACTCCGACGACGAACTGACCCCTGACGCGCTCGCCCACCTGCACCGGCTGCTCTCCGCGACCGGTGGTAGCTGGGTGTACGCCGACTACACCGAGGTCAGTCGTGGTTCCGGCCGGCTGATTCGGCTGCCTGAGTACGCCTCGCCGCAGCGGATGCTGGTCGGGGTCCTGACCCGGCCTCGGTTGCCGTTCAAGCACTCCGGCACGACCATCGACCGCCGTCTGCTGGACCGGATCGGCGGGTACGACGAGAGCTTCCGGCTCTTCGAGGACATCGAACTGATGCTGCGAGCGTTGAAGTCCGGCGTACACCCCTGTCACCTGGCCCATCCCATCGTCCGTTTCCACCGGCATGACGGCAACGTGACCAGGGGCAGACTCGCCGGTCTGGTCTTCTGGTTCCGCCTGATCGAGATGTACCGGCCGGTGCGGTGGCCGGGTGTGGGGCTGGCCTTCAAGGCTTTGCGTACGTTGAGCGAGACGGGCAAGTGGCTTGTCACCCTCGGCCGCTGATCGACTGACTGGTGAGCGACCGCGGCAGCGAGCCGCCGCCCCGAACCGTCTCGTCCGGATCCTCGTAAACCTGGGCATGTTGGGTCTGAGTCAGGTCGGTGTCACCGTCGCCGCGTTCTGCGCGCAGATCCTGCTGGCCCGCACCCTTCCGCAGAGCGCCTTCGGCACGTTCAGCGCGGCCCTGGCTGTCATGGCGTTGGCCGCACCGCTGGTGGTCTTCGGCGTCTCCGAACTGTGGTTGCAACGATTCGGGCTGGAGGGCCACGCGGCCAGGCGCTGGGTGCGACCGTCATTGCGGCTCGTCGGGAGTATCTGTGTCGGGGTGCTCGCCGCGGCGGTCCTGTGGAGCCTCGTCGGGAGCGCGGAACCCGACACGACGACGGTCCGCATGCTGCTCCCCAGTGTCATCGTCGCCCAGGTCGGACTGACCCTGGTGGCATCGGCGCAACAGCTGCGCGGTGACTACCGAGGGCTGTCGGTACTTCAGGTGGCACCGCACGTCGGACGAGTGCTGGTGGTGTTCGCCGCCTGGGCCATCGGGCTGTCAGTGGTGGATGTCGCAGCGGGTTACGCCGTCGTCGCACTGCTCACCGTGGTCGCCTGCGTCAGGGTGCTGCGACCGTTCGTCGCCGGCACGGCGCAGTTGGAGGGGCATCAGAGCACCGAGGTCACGGCGATCACCGACGTTCCGGTGAGTCGCGTGGTCGGGGCCGCCACCCCGTTCGTCCTGGGCAACGTGTTCTACCTGATGGGCATCTATCTCGGGACCGTCGTCGCAGCCGAGGTGCTGGGTACGGAGGCTGCCGCGGTGCTGGCCGTACCGATGGCGGTGCTCACTGCGGCGTATCTGGTCCCAAGGGTCGTGTACCAGCAGTACTTTCTGGCCAAGCTGCACCGGTGGGCCCATGGTGACCGGGACGCGGTGCTGCTGGCGTACCGGTTCGGCACGTCCGGCATGATCGCGCTAGGGATCCTTGTCGCGGCGCTGGTCGCGCTCGGCGGGCAGCTGCTACCGGTCCTGCTCGGGGCCGAGTACGGCGACTCGGCGGCGGTGCTGGCGCTGCTGGCCCTGGCCATACCCTTCCGGTTCGGCGGTGCCGCGGTGGCCGCCTTGCTCACCAGCGGCGGTTTGCTTCGCCGGAAGGTGGTCCAGCAAGGAATTGGCGCCCTGGTGCTGCTGGCGGCCCTCGCTGTAGCCACCCCGCTGTGGGGGTTGCGTGGCACCGCCTCCGCCACGGTGGTGGCCGAGGCGGTGCTCTGTGTGCTGTTCTGGGTCACGGTCCGGCGCCGCGTCGTGCGCGGCGCGGATCTGCCGTCGTGGCGCGATCTGCGTCAGCGTCTGACGAGGGGGATTCCGAGTGCGTCCTGAAGCCGATCTCGCTGCTCGGCGGCCACTCGTCGTCGGCTACTACGGGATGGAGAACGTCGGCGACAACGCCTTCTGTGTGGTGATCGACTGGGCCAGTCGGATCTACTGGGGTAGCGAACGACCCGTGTTCGCGGCACCACCCATGGTGGACCTGCCGCCCGAGCTCACTGGGATGAACCCACGCTGGTACCGGTCTCGCAGTGTGCCGGACCGCGTGGGGTGGGTGTTGAACAAGGCTGCGTTGTTGCGCGACTCCTCGATGGTCGTCTTCGGTGGTGGCTCGGTCTTCCGGGACATGGGGCCGCTCAGCGAGAAGCGACTGTTCACCCTCTTCTCCCGTCTCTCCGGACATCCGATGGCCGCGATCGGCGTCTCCGTCGGGCCGTTCCTGTCGCCTGCGGCGCAGCGGCGACTGCTGGAGGTGCTCCGCCAGGTCGAGTTCATCGGCGTACGCGACCAGGCGTCCGCGGAACTCCTCCGGAGTGCGGGACATCCCGGAGCGCTGGTCGCCGCCGGAGACCTCGCAGGGCTGCTGCCAGAAGCGCTCGGGGAGCGCCTGCCGCCGCAGTCTGGTCCGGTGTCGGGGTCCCGGGCGAGACTGGGCGTGACGTTGCTCGGGGTCGACTACGAGGCTGCTGCTCCGCAGGTACGGCGGCGCGAAGACGCCCTGATCGACGGGGTACGCGAACTGGTGCACAGGGAACCGGTGGACGTGACGGTATTCGTCTTCAACACTCACCCCGTACACGGGGACGAGCGGGTCAGCGAACGCCTTCGCCGTGCCCTCGACGGGCGTTGCGATGTCCGTGTGGTGACCGCCCGGGACGGCGTGCGAGCGTGCTGGGACGAGATGAAGCGCTGCGACCTCGGCCTTCATATGCGGCTGCACGGGGCCGTCTTCGCGTACCTGGCAGGCGTTCCGTTCGCTCTCGTTCCGTACCAACAGAAGTGCGATGATTTCCTGGACGACATCGGCCAGCCGGACTCGCGACGACTGGTTCGGGTGCCGGAGGATCCGGTCGAGGTGACGAAGGTGCTGGCCGACATGATCAACGATCAGGCGGTCCCACGGCTGGCTCGGGAGGAGTTCGCCGAGCGTGCGCGGTGGAACTTCACCCGGGCGCCCTGGGCGCTCGCCGGATCGGCGCGGACGTGATCGACCAGATCCCCACCCGGAGCGACGTTGCGCGGCAACCCGCGAACTCGGTGCGGCCACCTCCCGGCTGGCCCGGAACGCTCCGGCTAGCTGCCGTGCTGGTGTCACTGGCGGTGGTGATCGCAGCGCTCTTGGCGGCCGGTTTCGCGCTGGTGGTCAAGTCGCGCGGTGGTGAGGCGGCCGGAGCGGCCGACGCGCAGCCGGTGGCATCCGAGCCGGCGGCACCGGGCCGCAAGACTCTCCGGGAACTGACGCCGCCGGGAATGCGGATCGGCTCGGCAGTCGATGGTCGCAGCCTCAGCCTGGATCCGGCCTACAGTTCGCTGCTCGGTGCCGAGTTCAACGCCGTGACCACCGAGAACGCCATGAAGTGGCGGAACCTGGAGCCACTGCCCGGTGTGTACGCGTGGCCCGGCGCGGATCAGCTGATCGAGTTCGCCGAGCGCCACGGTCAGGCGGTGTACGGGCATACCCTCGTGTGGCACAGCGATGTGCCGACCTGGGTGTCGCCGGACTGGCCGGCGGAGCGGCTCCGGACGGAACTGCGGGACCACGTGACCGAGGTCGTGTCCCGTTACCGGGGCCGGGTGTGGGCCTGGGATGTCGTCAACGAGGTACTGGACGAGGACGGTTCGCTGCGGGAGACACTGTTCCTACGCAAGCTGGGTCGCAGGTACATCGCCGACGCATTCCGCTGGGCGCACGCGGCCGACCCTGGAGCGCGCCTGTTCATCAACGATTACGGCATCGAGGGGCGCACCAGGAAGGCCGACGCTCTACTTAAGCTGGTGAAGGAACTGCGCCGCGAAGGGGTGCCAGTGGACGGTGTGGGATTCCAGAGCCATATCGCCTGGGACCAGCCACCCCGCGATCTCACCGGGAACCTGCGTCGCTTCGCGGACGTGGGAGTGTCGGTGGCGATCACCGAGCTTGACGTCAGGGTCGAGCTTCCGACGACGCCAGAGAAGCTCGAGCGGCAGGCGGCGGTCTACCGGCAGGTGCTGAGGTCGTGCCTCACGGTGCCGGCGTGTGTGTCCTTCACCGTGTGGGGCTTCACCGACGCACGTAGCTGGATACCCGGCTACCACCGCGGGTATGGCGCGGCCTGCCTCTTCGATGGCAATCTCGCGCCGAAACCCGCTCACCAGGCGTTGATCGACGAACTCGGTAGGCATGCCGGCACCGACAGGGCCAGCCCTACCACCAACTGAACCTCGTCCGGAATCCAGGGCAGACGTTCCCGCCGTCCTTGCTGCCTCGCATATGAGGTCCGGTGAAAGGAAGATCGTGTCCGCGCACACTCAGATCCTGGCGACCGTCGTACCCTCGCCGAGGTTCGACCCGGACCTCGGCGTGATCACACCGCCGTCGAACGGGATGCCGCGTTCAGTGTTCGGCCGTCCGGTCGCCCCACGGGCGAAGTGGCGACGTCGGTACGCGGCCTGCCTGGTCGTACTCGACTTCGTCGCCGCGGTGGCGGCGAGTCGAACGGTTGTGGCGCTCTTCGAGGACGCTGACGCCGGGTTCTGGGACGAGCGGGTCCTCGGTGACGCGGTGACCACCTTTGCGTTGGTGGCAAACCTCGGCGTACCCCTGCTGTGGTTGACGATCCTGGCTGGCGCCGGCGCGTACGACCGGCGGGCCCTCGGCCGTGGCACCGAGGAACTCAACCGGGTGGTGCGGGCCAACATCGCCATGGCCGCCGCCGTCTCCTTCCTCGCTCTCGGCTTCAAGAAGGACGTCTCCCGGGCGACAGTCGCCGCCATCATCGTGGGTCTGCTGGTCTACACGGTGTTCGTGCGGTTCGTGGCCCGGGTCGTGTTGCGGCGGATCCGCCGGGTGCACCAGCGGGCCTCCCAGAAGGTGCTGCTGGTCGGGCGGTTGGCTGACGCGTTGGCCGTGCACGAGGTGGTCACCCGCAACGCGGGTGCGGGGCTGCGACCGGTCGCCATTCACCTGCCGCAGCATCCGCGAGCGGGCGAGCGCGTCAACGCGCCGGTGCCGGTGTACGTGGGCTGGGACCTGGTCCCGCTGGTGCAGCAGTTGCGTGCGGACACCATCGTCGTCTGTGGGCCGGCCAGCCTGGAGTCGTACGAGTTGCGCAAGCTGGCCTGGCAGCTTGAGGGGACCGGTCTCGACCTGGTGGTGGTGCCCCAGGTCACCGACGTCACCGGGCCGCGTATCCATGTCCGGCCGATCGAGGGACTGCCGCTGCTCAACGTTGAGGAACCCACCATCTCCGGGTTGTCTCTCCTGGCCAAGAGCGTCATGGATCGGGTGGCCGCGCTGGTCGGACTGATCGTGCTGAGCCCGCTTCTGGCCGGTATCGCGCTGGCTATCAAGCTGACCGACCCCGGCCCGGTGCTGTTCCGCCAGACTCGCATCGGCCATCAGGGCAAGGCATTCAAGGTGTGGAAGTTCCGCACCATGTACACCGACGCCGAGCAGCGCCTGGAAGCCCTGCGCGACCGCAACGAGAGCGACGGCCTACTGTTCAAGATCAAAGATGATCCCCGGGTCACTCCGATCGGTCGACACCTGCGCGGGCTGTCACTGGACGAGTTGCCACAACTGGTCAACGTGCTGATGGGGCAGATGTCGCTGGTGGGTCCTCGGCCACTGCCCACCGAGGACGACGACTACCAGGGCGACGTGCGCCGGCGACTGCTGGTGCGACCGGGCATCACCGGACTGTGGCAGATCTCCGGACGCTCGGATCTCAGTTGGGACGACGCCGTCCGCCTGGACCTGCACTACGTCGACAACTGGTCGCTCATCTACGACCTGGGCATCCTGTGGCGAACGGTCAGGGTGGTCCTTGCCCGGCGCGGCGCCTACTGAGCGGTGCCGGACCGAGCACGTCCGCGGCCCGCCACCCGCCTACGTGGCGGGTGGCGTGGCGTCGGACTACCTCCGATCGGCACGGGCGATGATCTCCTGGGCCGCGTCGTCGCGAACCGCCTCGTAGAGGGCGCGGGACCGTTCCAGGTCGGCGAAGACCACGCTTTCCGACCCGACCCGTCCGGTGCCCTTCGTCGGGGTGGTCAGGAAGAACAGGTTTCCGCTGCGCAGGTTGCGGTTCTCGGTGGCCATGTCCAGCAGGGAGAGATCCCGGTCGACGGACAGACTGTCCGAGGTGGCTTGTAGGAAGGAGTTGAGCTTCGCCGGGTTGGTGAGCAGGCCGCCTGAGGTGGCCTTCTCCATGATTGCCCGGATCACCTGCTGCTGGTGCCTGATGCGGGCGAAATCCCCGTCCGGGAACTGCTTGCGCTGGCGTGCGTAGTCCAGAGCCGTCGCGCCGTCCATCCGCTGTGATCCCTTCCGGAAGGTGCGGAAAGGCGGGTGGATGGATGTGAACTCCTTCTCCGAGTCGATCTCGATGCCGCCGAGGGCGTCGATGATCTCTTTGAATCCGGCGAAGTCGACCATCACCACATGGTCGACGCGTACCTTGGTGAACTGCTCCACGGTCTGCACCATCAGCGGCACGCCACCCCAGGCATAGGCCGCGTTGATCTTCGCGTCGCGACCGCCCCGGCCTTCCTTCGATCGAGGTACCGGAACCCAGGTGTCCCGGGGGATGGAGATGAGCTGTGCGCTGGAGCGGTCCTTGGGTAGATGGGCCAGGATGATCGTGTCGGCTCGGGAACCACCGGTGCTCTCCGGGTCGCGGGAGTCACTGCCCAGTACCAGGATGTTCACCGCACCGGTCGCCACGACCTCCGGCCGGGTCTCCTCCGGCACGCCGTCGAACGCGTCGACTCGCTCGATATCGGACTCCATCGAGCGTAGGTACAGCCCGGCAGCCACCGTTCCGCCGACACCGACCAGCGCAAGCACCAGCAGGCCGATCAGCGTGAACCGGAGCCACCGGCGTCGCCGCACAGGCTGCGGTGCGGTGTCCTCCGCGTTCGTCTCCGTAACCTCGGTGCCCCCCGACGGCGGGGTGTCCGCCGAGTTCCCCGCCTGCTCACCACTTGACATGCCGGTGATGCTACTGATTTCACGTTTCGGGCGTGCACCCGCAGGTCGGGCCGCACCCCACCACTGGTGTGAAGTGGACCCGCGTCGTCGCCATCACGTCTGGTTGGAAGTAGATTGCCCGATTGCGCATCAGACGAGGTATTCAACGAGTTGCCTGGTGGTGAGGCGCGAGAGTCACCCAACTGGCTCCCTGGGTCTGGTAGAACGCAGCGGTGGATGCCGTCAAGCTGCGGCGGGCGATCGCCCGCACCCGCCTCGCCTCCGTCGCCGCTTTCCCGAAGCGCCTGGTCACTGTCGCCCGGCACGACGCGAAGGTGCTGCGCACCTCGGCTCGCTGGCTGGTGGCCTCGCGGGAGCATCACAACTACACGTATGAGCTGACCAAGCTCAGTCGTAACCATCTCGCCTGGTTCGTCAGTGTGGTCTGCGAACTGCCGGTCAAGCAGGTCCGTGGGTACCTCAACGAGATCGAGTCGGACGACGCGTTGCGGGAGCACATCCGTTCGACGATCGCGGGCGCGGCCCGGCGTGGTCTGGCCGACCAGCAGGTCCGGTACGCCCGCCGCATCGGTTGGTACGCCATCGTCCGGGCTCGGCGACCGAAGCACATCGTGGAGACCGGCGTCGACAAGGGGCTGGGCAGTTGCGTACTGGCCGCCGCGCTGCTGCGCAATGCCGCCGAGGGGCACCCCGGTCGGGTCAGTTCCATCGACATCAACCCCGAGGCCGGGTATCTAGCCCGCACCGCGCCCTGGTCGGAGGTGATCGACCTGGTGATCGGCGACTCGGTCGAGTCGATCACCGCGCTGGACCGGCCGGTCGACCTGTTCCTGCACGACAGTGACCACAGCCGTGCCTACGAGCGGCGCGAGTTCGCCGCGGTCGAGCCGAAGTTGGCTCCGGGGGCGATGCTGCTCACCGACAACGTCACCCACACCAATGTGCTGGCCGAGCACGCGGAGCGCACCGGGCGGCGGTTCCTCGCCTATCGGGAGACCCCGGCGAACCACTGGTACCCCGGGGACGGCATCGGCGTGGCATGGTGACCGGGTGCGGTTGAGCGGGATCAGCACCTATCCGGTGAAGGGCTGTCACGGCCTGGTGCACGACGAGGCCGGGGTACGGCCGTGGGGCCTGGACGGGGACCGACGCTGGATGCTCGTCGACGACGAGGGAATCGGCATCACCCAGCGTGACCTCGCGTCGCTGGTCCGGGTGCACGCCCGGCCCGGCCCCGAGGGGCTGCTGTTGCACGCCGACGGCCATTCCGACCTGGTGGTGCCGGAGCCGACCGACGTCACGCCGGTGCCGGTGCGGACCTTTCGGCGGCGGGTGCTGCGGGTCGACGCGTTGCCTGCCGGTCCGGTCGCCGACGCCTGGTTCACCGACGTGCTCGGTCGGCCGGTCCGGCTGGTTCGGCTCGCCCGGCCGGCTCGGCACATCCCCCGGGGCGAGAGGGAGTACGACCCCGGTGACCAGGTCAGCTTCGCCGACGCGTACCCGGTGTTGTTGACCAACACGGCGTCGCTGGCCGCGCTCGGCGACTGGCTCGACGCGAGCGGTGCCCAGCCGGTGCCGATGACCCGCTTCCGGCCCAACCTGGTGGTCGACGGTGCTGCCGCCTGGGCGGAGGACGACTGGCCCGGACGCGGCCTACGCATCGGAGGAGTCCGGTTCCGCGCCGCCGGTCCGTCGGCACGCTGCCTGGTCATCACCACCGACCAGGAGACCGGGGTACGCGGCCGTGAGCCGTTGCGTACCCTCGCCCGGCACCGCAACATCGGTCGGAAGCTCCTGTTCGGACTCAACCTGGTGCCGCTGGAGGCGGGCCGGGTGCGGCTCGGTGACCCGGTGGAGCTGCTCGACTGACCGGGGTGGCGACGCGCCGCCGCGACGAACCTCTTCATTAGCTTTCGCTTAGCTCGCTTGTTCGGGCGGCTGACGCTCGGGCAGCATGTCTGCACGTGACCGACGGAACCGACGGCCCTGCCGCCCAGACTCCGATCCGGCGTTTTCCACCGCGTCGTTGGTTGGCTGGCGGGGCCGTCGCCGTGCTCGCCACGGTCGTCGGGCTCAGCCTCGCTCTCCAGTCCGGTGCCGCTCCGGCCTGCGCCGCACTGGTCCGTCCCGCTGTCGCGCTGCCGGCCGCCGACGTGCTGCTCGCTCCGCCGGCCGCCGGCACCCTCCACAAGGGAAAGGCGACCTTCTACGACTCGAAGGGCGCGGGCGGGAACTGCTCCTACCCCGCCGCACCGGCCGACCGGCGGTACGTCGCGCTCGGCCCCTCGGAGTACGCCGACGGTGCCGCCTGCGGCGGGTATCTCGACGTGACCGGGCCGAAGGGCACGGTGCGGGTGATGGTGATGGACCAGTGCCCCGAGTGCCCGCCCGGCCACATCGACCTGTCCCGGGAGGCTTTCGCCCGCATCGCCGACCCGGTCCAGGGTGTCGTCGACGTCAGCCACCGCTTGGTGGTCGACCCGCCGCTGTCCGGCCCGCTCACCTTCCGGATCAAGGAGGGCGCGTCGCAGTGGTGGTTCGCGGTGCTGGTCGCCGGGCACGGCAACCCGCTGCGCTCGGTCGAGGTGCGCCAGGGCAGTTCGGGTGCGTGGCGGTCAGCGGCTCGGGAGAGCTACAACTACTGGTTGATCGACTCCGGGGCCGGGCCGGGCCCGTACCAGATCCGGGTGACCGACACCCGGGGCCACCGGGTCACCGCCACCGGCATCAAGATGGCGCCGGGCCAGGTGCAGCGCAGCTCCGTCCGGATGTACGGGGGCGGTTCCAGTGGGTCGGTCGCGGCTACCAGTTCACCGTCGGCGCGTCCGTCACCGTCGGCCAGCGCGTCGACCCGTGCCTCGGCCCGGCCGACGCCGTCGGCCACGGTGACGGACGGTGCGACCGCCTCGGCCGAGCCGAGCGCGGTCGAGGCGGTCGCTGCTGCCCCCGCCCCCTCACCCGGCTGCGGCTGAGATCGTGGCCGGGCTTTCGACAACCTGGGGAGCCGGTCTGGCAGGGATTGCTGCTGGTACGGGAGAGGGGATTTGAACCCCCACGTCCTTTCGGACAATAGGACCTAAACCTATCGCGTCTGCCAAGTTCCGCCACTCCCGCTGGCCTGAGTGATTCTAGAGCGAACCCCGGCCGGGGCGAACCCGGCCTCCCTCGGGATGAGCCGGCCGTCGCGCCTTCCGGCCGAGACGACGGACGCGGCGCGACGACGACTCAGTCCAGGCCGAGGTCGCGGCGCAGCTTGGCGACGTGGCCGGTGGCCTTGACGTTGTAGAGCGCCCGTTCGATCCGGCCCTGCTCGTCGATGACGAAGGTGGAGCGGATCACGCCGGTGACGGTGCGGCCGTACATCTGCTTCTCGCCGTACGCGCCGTAGGCGGTCAACACCGTCTTGTCGGTGTCGGCGACCAGCGGAAAGGTGATCGCGTCCCGCTCGCGGAACTTCGCCAGCTTCTCCGGCTTGTCCGGCGAGATACCGACCACCTCGTATCCGGCGGCCTGCAACGAGGCCAACGAGTCGCGGAAGTCGCACGCCTGCTTGGTGCAGCCGGGAGTCATCGCGGCGGGGTAGGCGTACAGGATGATCTTGCGGCCGTGCAGGTCGGCAAGGGTGAGCTGCCCGCCGGTGTCGGTGGGCAGGCTGAATCCGGGCGCGGGGTCTCCGGGGGACAGGCGGGCGGGTGCGGTCATGACACGACCCTATCGCCGGGCGACTCCGGGTCGGTCGGCACGGCGTACCGATGTTGTTGCCAGCTCTTGGCAACAGCACAGTATGGGAAATAGGCTCACCCCTGCCGGCGGGCACGGGCTCGTCGACACGTGGGAGGTCACGTGGAAACCCTGGCGATGCACATCTCCAACGGCATCATCAACGGTCCGGTCGCCGCGGTCTTCGCGGTGATCGCCCTGGCCGCCATGGCGTACTGCGTCAGGCGGGGACGGCAGGACCTGGACGACCGGCTGGCGCCGATGGCCGGTCTGGTCGCCGCGTTCATCTTCGCCGTGCAGATGCTCAACTTTCCGATCTTCACCGCCGGGGTCAGCGGCCACCTGCTCGGCGGTGCCCTCGCCGCCATGCTGGTCGGGCCGTGGGTCGGCGCGCTCTGCGTCGCGGTGGTGCTCGTGGTGCAGGCGCTCGTCTTCGGCGACGGTGGGGTGGCCATGCTCGGGCTCAACATCACCAACATGGCCGTCATCGGCATCGTGGTGGCGTACCTGCTGATCGTCCTGCTGCTCCGGGTGCTGCCGCGCAACCCGGCCGGGTTGGCCGTCACCGCCTTCGTCTCCGCGCTGGTCAGCGTGGTCGTCGCGGCGATGGGCTTCGTGCTCCAGTACCAGCTCGGCGGCACCACCGATCTCGGCGGGAACCTGACCGGTCTGGCCTCCACCATGGCCGTGTCCCACCTGTTCATCGGCATCGGTGAAGGGCTGATCACCGCCACCACCGTGGTCACCGTGGCGAAGGTCCGACCCGATCTGGTGTATGCGCTGCGCGCCCGGAAACCGGCCGCGTCGGTGACCGTTCCGACCGTCGGAGGTGTCCGGTGAGGAAGTGGGGTTTCATCGTCGGCGGGCTCCTGGTCGCCCTGCTGCTGGCCGGTGTGGTCAGCAACTTCGCCTCGTCGCATCCGGACGGGCTGGACTCGTCGCTGCGGGAGGGCTGCACCTTCGACGCCAACGACGAGATCATCGGCGGTAGCTGCCCCGCGCAGCAGGCGCGGGAGCACGAGATCGGCGGACCGTTGGCCGACTACGGCATCGCGGGTGTGGACAACGACTTCCTCTCCACCGGGCTCTCCGGTGTCCTGGGTGTCCTGCTGACCTTCGCGGTGGCCGGTGGGGCGTTCTGGCTGGTCCGCCGCCGGGATCCGGTGTCGCAGGAGCAGACCGACACGCAACGCTTTGACCCGGCCACCACGAGCGGGGGGTAGGCGGCGGTGGGGGCCGGTCACGCCCACGTGCTGTACCGGTCGGCCGACTCGCCGGTGCACCGGCTGCCGCCGGAGGTCAAGATCGCCGCGATGGTGGCGTTCACGCTCGCCGTGGTCGCCACCCCGCGCGAGGCGCTCTGGGCCTTCGGCGCGTACGCGCTGCTGGTCGCCGCAGTCGCGGCGCTGGCCCGGGTGACCGCCCGCTGGCTGTTGCTGCGGTCGACCATCGAGCTGCCGTTCGTGCTGTTCGCCTTCGCCCTGCCCTTCCTCGGCGCGGGCGAACGGGTGGACGTGGCCGGTTGGCAGCTGTCGGTCGACGGTCTCTACGGCGCGTGGAACATCATCGCCAAGGGCACCCTCGGCGTGTGGGCGTCGCTGCTGCTGGCCGCGACGACCAGCACCCGTGACCTGATCGTCGGGCTGGACCGGCTGCGCTGCCCGCAGATCCTCACCCAGATCGCCACCTTCATGCTGCGCTACCTCGACGTGCTGGTCGGCGAGGCCCGACGGATGCGGCTCGCCCGGATCTCCCGGGGCGACGACCCGCGCTTCGTGTGGCAGTTGCGCGGCTTCGCCGCCGGCATCGGCGCGCTGTTCCTCCGCGCCTTCGAGCGCGGCGAGCGGGTCTACCTGGCGATGGTGTCGCGTGGCTACACCGGTCGGATGCCGCCGGTCTGGCAGGGCACGGCGACGGCGACGACCGGGCAGTGGCTGATCGCGGCCACCGTGCCGGTCATGGCCGCCACCGTCGCCGCCACGGCGGCCGTCCTGACATGATCGAAGCGTGCAGCCCACCCCACCGAGCCTGGACGTGCGTGGCGTCCGGTACGCCTACCCGGACGGCCATGTCGCACTGCACGGCATCGACCTGACGGTGGCCAAGGGCGAGCGGGTCGCACTGCTCGGCCCCAACGGTGCCGGCAAGACCACGCTGGTGCTGCACCTCAACGGCATCCTGACCCCCAGCGAGGGGCACGTCGTGGTCGGTGGCCTCGCCGTCGACCAGGACCGGGCGACGTTGGCGGAGATCCGCCGCCGGGTGGGCATCGTCTTCCAGGACCCCGACGACCAGCTCTTCCTGCCCACCGTCGCCGAGGACGTGGCGTTCGGGCCGGCCAACCTCGGGCTGCGCGGGCCGGAACTGGCCGCCCGGGTGGACGAGGCACTGGCCGCGGTCGGCATGTCCGGACACCGTGACCGGGCGCCGCACCACCTCTCCTTCGGCCAGCGTCGCCGGGTGGCGGTGGCCACCGTGCTCGCGATGCGCCCGGAGATCCTGGTCCTCGACGAACCGTCGTCCAACCTCGACCCGGCAGCCCGGCGGGAACTGGCCGACATCCTGCGTAGCCTGCCGGTGACCCTGCTGATGGTCACCCACGACCTGCCGTACGCGTTCGAACTCTGCGACCGCTCGGTCATCCTCGACGGCGGGCGGATCGTGGCCGACGGACCGACACCGGTCCTGCTCGACGACGAGGAGCTGCTCGCCCGTCACCGCCTCGAACTGCCCTACCCGTTCCGCCCGATCCGGGGACGAGCCCCGGCCGACGAGTAGCCCCCCACCGACGGCGCGGATCGGTAGCGGTCGTCGCTCAGGAGGTGCCGGCGGGCGCGCGCCGACCGGCGGCGTGCAGCCGCAGCAACGCGGCGGCCAGTGCCCCGGCCCCGCCCACCACGACGAGGACGACCAGGATCCGGGTGACGGTGGGCGGCCACGGCGTCGGAAGCACCGCACGGGCGAACCCGGCGACGTTCGGCACCCCGGCGAACAGGGCCAGGCAGGCACCGGCGAGCGCCACGACGAAGTCGGCGTGGGACCGCTCGGCGACCACCACCCGGGCACCGGCGACGATCGCGCCGACGCCGGTCACCAGAGTCCACAACGGTCCGGTCAGCAGCGCCGGCAGAACCGCGCCCCCCTCGGCCCCGCCGTCCAACGCCCGCCCGACGGCGAGCGCCACCGCGGCCACCCCGCCGACGGCGAGCACCCCGCCGATGGCGGCCAGCGCCCGCCGACCGGGGGCGGAGGCGGCCGGCAGCACTCCGAGCGCACCGACCGCCAGCGCCCCGACGACGGCACCCACCCACCAGGTGTACGCGTCCGGCGGCGGTACCCAGTCGAGGGTGCCCCGGATCTCCGAGGGCCCGTCCGCATGGCGGAGCGGCACCACCCAGTCGCGTACCCGGTGCTCGCGGTCGGGGGCGGCACGGACCTGGGCGGGCGGTTGTGCCTCGCGCCACAGCGCCCGCTGGTCGTGCCAACGTGCCGTCGTCCCGCTGTCCACCCGCCGCCATCGCGGCTCGGCGGCGGGATCGACCTCGGCCGGCAGGGCGGTGTCTCCGACGATCGTGCGGTTGAGGTACGTCGCCGGTGAACGGGTGTTCTCGTAGACCCCGTCCGGTCCCACCCGCAGGTACGGCTCACCCGAGTAGCCGATCACCTCTACGGGCGTGTCACCGGTGTTGGTCAGTTCCAGCCGGGCGCCCGCCTCGATCACCCGTACCCGCAGGTCGGTGCCGTCAGGGGTGACCCCGGTGACGGACACCCGGTAGTCCGTGCCGTTCGGCGCGTCCGCGCCGTGGGCGAGGGCGGGGGCGGCGGTCGCGAGGATCGCCGTGATCGTGCCGGTGAGCAGCAGCCCGGCCCGGGCGAGCGGTGTCACCTGCCGGCCGCCTCCACCGCCGCGGTGATGTTCTCCGGCGTCCAGTCCCGCACCGGCTCCCCGTCGACCAGGATGCTCGGCGTGCCGGTGATGCGGGCGCGGCTCGCCTCGTCGGTGACGTGCGCGGTCCACGACCGGTACCGTCCCTCGCGGACGCAGCTGCCGAACGCGTCGCGGTCCAGCCCGACCTCGGCACCGATGTCGATCAGCTCGTCGTTGCTGAGTCCGGCACCGCCCTCCGGTGGTTGCCGCTCGAACAGCGCCTTGCCGAACTCGGTGAATTTGCCGCCCTCGGCGGCGCAGCCGGACGCCGCCGACGACCGCGTCGAGTACTCGGTGCTGGAGTAGCGGTTGAGGTAGGCCACCGGGTGGTACACCACGCGGACCTTGCCGTCGTTGACGAGTTGCTCGATGGTGGCGCCGCTGGTCTGCTCGAACTGCTTGCAGGCCGGGCAGAGGTAGTCCTCGTAGATGTCGACGGTCACCGGCCCGGAACCGACCACGATGCCGGTGCCCGAGTCGTTGGCGCCCGGCGGGGCGGTGAAGTCGCCGGACTTCTGGCTCGACCAGACGCTCCAGCCGATCAGACCGGCGATGACCAGCACCAGCACCGCGCCCACCGAGATCCACAGAGTTCGCTTGCGGCGTCGCTCCCGGGCCAGCTGTTCCCTGACCACCCGGGCCGCGTCCTTGCGTCCCTTGCGACTACTCATCCTCGTCCTCCACCGGTTCGCCCGTCAGCGCGCCGTCAACGGAGACGGCGGTGCGGGGCCAGATCAGCAGGAACCCGGCCAATGCCAGGAAGCCGATGTCCCGGAGGATCTCCGGGAGGTAGCTGGGGGTCTCTCCGGCCGGCAGTTCGCCACCCACCCCGAAACAGCCGCAGTCGATGGCCAGCCCCCGCGACCAGGCCGAGGCGATGCCGGCGATGAAGACCAGCAGCAGCGCCGCGGAGACTCCGGCGACCAACCGGGTCGCCAGTCCGAGCACCAGCAGCACGCCCAGCGCCAACTCGACGAAGGGCAGCGCCGCGCCGACCGCCATCGCCACGTCGTACGGCAGGATCTGGTAGGCGTTCACCGCCCGACCGGAGGCGGCCAGGTCACCGACCTTCGACCAGCCGGCCCAGAGCCAGACGGCGGCCAACCCGAGCCGGACGGCGAGACCGAGCCAGGGACGCCAGGCGCGCGGGTTGCTGTTCATCCGGCCAACGCCTCACCGACCGCGTCGACGAGTTCGGCCCGAGCCCGAGCCACCCGGGAACGGATCGTGCCGACCGGCACCCCCTCCACCACGGCGGCCTCGGCGTACGACAGGCCGAGCAACTGGGTCAGCACGAACGCCGCGCGCCGCTCGGCGGTCAACCGGCGGACCAGGTCGGTGGCGCCGAGCTGACCGGCCGGGTCGGGGTGCGGCACGTCGGTGTGTGCGTGCGCGCTGAGCCGTTGGTCGAGTCGTCGGCGTCGTACCACGGTGCGGAGGTGGTCGGCGCAGGCCCGCCGGGCGATGCCGAGCAGCCAGGTGCGCGCGCTGGACCGGCCGGCGAAGCCGGGCAGCGCGCGGAACGCCCGCAGGTAGGTCTCCTGGGTGAGATCGTCGGCGCTGTCCGGATCGATCAGCGCTGCGGCGAAGCGCCACACCTCGGCCTGGGTGGCGCGCACGAAGGCGGCCTGGGCGGCCGGGTCGCCATCCCGAGCGGCCAGCGCCCACCGGGTGGCCGGGTCGACGGTCGGCTCCGCCGGAGTCGTCCGTCCCGGCTCCCCCTGTCGCGGCCCCCGGTGGCGACCGTCGGCACGGTCCGCGCCGACGGTCTCGGCGGCGGCGGAGGTGTTGCGCGGGGCGGGGATCACGACAACTGAGGTTACGCGGCGGCACGGTGAGCAGCAGGGTCCTTCGACCCTTCAATGGGGTGCACCACTCCGGGAACTTTTCCGTGCTGCCGGCCGACTATCTGCTCATGACTCCCGGCCCGGTGTTCGCGCGCTCGCGCTCGATCATGGGCAATCGCCGTCAATCGATGCATGTGACTCGCCTTGGGCGGGTGTCGTCGGCGACCATGGGCGTCATGACTGCCGTCCATCGCCGCCGTTTCGCCCGGCTGGCCGCGACCGCCGGCCTGTTGGTCACCGTCGTGGCCCTGCTGCTCGTCCCCGCCACCTCGGCCAGCGCCCACGCCGTGCTCTCCAGCAGCAGCCCGGCCGCCTCAGCCGTGGTGCCCGCCCCGCCCGCCGAGGTGGTGCTCACCTTCAGCGAGGCGGTACGCAAGGTGCCGGACCGGATCCGGGTGATCGCGCCGGACGGGTCTCGGGCGGACCGGGGTGAGCCCACCTTCGCCGGCAGCGTGGTCAACATCCCGGTCGACACCGACCGTGGCAACGGCACCTACCTGGTCACCTATCGGGTGATCTCCGCAGACAGCCACCCGGTCTCCGGCGCGTTCACCTACTCGGTGGGCGCACCCTCCGAGCCCCCGGTGGACAGCGGTGACGACGGGAAGGCCAACCCGGTGGTCGGCGCCGCGGTCAAGGTCGCCAAGTTCGTCGGCTACGCGGGGCTGCTGCTGGTCATCGGGTCCGCGCTGGTGCTCGCGCTGCTCTGGCCGCGCCGGCTGTCCCGGCGTGGACCGGCCCGGCTGGCCTGGACCGGCCTCGGGCTGGTGACGCTGGCCACGGTCGCGGCACTGCTGCTCCAGGTGCCCTACACCAACGGTGGCGGACTGTTCGACATCACCGGCGAAGGGTTGGGCCTGGTGCTCGGCAGCGCCTTCGGCGCCGCCCACCTGGTCCGTCTCGGTCTGCTGGCCGCGACGGCGTTGCTGCTCCGGCCGCTGCTGGCCGGGCCGGTCGGCCGGACGGATCTGGTGATCCTCGGTGTCCTCGCCGCCGGAGCGCTGGTCACGTGGCCGTTGTCCGGGCATCCGGCCGCCTCGCCCGCCCCGGCGGTGTCGGTGCTGGTCGACACGGTGCACCTGGGCGGCATGGCCGTCTGGCTGGGTGGGTTGATGATGCTCGCGGTGTTCCTGCTGCGCCGGGCCGACGAGCGGGAACTCGGGGCGATCCTGCCGATCTGGTCACGGTGGGCGGCCCTGGCCGTCTCCGCGCTGCTGCTTGCCGGCACCGTCCAGGCGCTGATCGAGGTGGCCACCCCGGCGGCGCTGGTGAACACCACGTACGGGCGGCTGGTCCTGGCCAAGATCGGTCTCTTCGCGCTGGTCATCGGGGTTGCCGCCTACTCTCGCCACCTGGTACGCACCCGCGTCGCGGCCAGCCGACCGGCCCCGGTACGCCGGGCGATCTGGGCCGAGCTGGCGATCACCGCGATCGTGCTGGGCGTGTCGGCGACCCTGGTCCAGACGACTCCCGCCCGAAGCGTGGCCACCGACGTGGCCGCCACCGACAGCGGTTACTTCAGCACCACGGCGACCAGCTCGCTCTACTCCATGCAGATCGAGGTGTCACCGGCACGCCGGGGCAACAACTCGGTGCACCTGTACGCGTACACGCTGGACAACCAGCCGCAGCCGGTCGTCGAGTGGCAGGTCACCGTGGCCCTGCCGGCGGCCGGGATCGAGCCCATCCAGGTGCCGCTGCTGCCGCTCACCGACAACCACGCCACCGGAGAGATCAGTCTGCCCGCAGCGGGGGAGTGGGAACTGCGGGTCACCGCACGTACCACCGAGATCGACCAGGCCACGGTGACCGCCACCGTGCCCATCCGATAAGAAAGGTTCCATCGATGCTCCGTCACCGGCGTTTCGTAGCCACCGCCGCCGCCCTGACGCTCGGCGCCGTCGCCACCGCCGTGTTCGGCTTCGTGGCCCCGGCCTCGGCACACGTCACGGTCAACCCGAGGGAGGCGCAACAGGGCGGCTACGGACGGTTCGCCTTCCGGGTACCGAACGAGAGCGACACCGCGTCGACCACCAAGCTGGAGGTCTTCCTGCCGGAGAACGCACCGGTCGGCTCGGTGTCGACCATGCCGGTGCCCGGCTGGACGGTGAACGTGGAGAAGCGACAGGTCGACCCGCCGGTGCAGGTGCACGGCAGCGAGATCACCGAGGTGGTATCGAAGATCACCTGGACCGCCGACGAGGGAGCGGCCATCGCCCCCGGCACCTTCCAGGAGTTCCCGGTCTCCCTGGGCCCGCTGCCCGAGGTCGACCAGATGGTCTTCAAGTCGTTGCAGACCTACTCCGACGGTGAGGTGGTCCGCTGGATCGACGAGCCGCAGTCCGGCGGCGAGGAGCCGGCCGCACCGGCGCCGGTGCTCACCCTCACCGCAGCCTCCGACACGCCGACGGAGGAGCCGACCGGCCAGTCCGGCGAGGCGGCCTCCGACGACGGTGACGCCGACGGCAACGGCCTGGCCGTCGGCCTCGGCATCGCCGGGTTGATCGCCGGACTCGGTGGGCTGGTGCTCGGCGGGCTGGCCTTCGCCCGTACCCGCCGCGCCGGCGGTGCGGCCACGAGCGACCCGGCGGCGACCTCCTGAGCGTCATCGCCCCGCAGGCCCGTCGGGTGATCCCGGCGGGCCTGCCCGCTTTCTGGGCCGCTGCCGTGGATATCCGCTGATCAGCAGGTCGGCGTGGGTAAGGTCGGCCGGGTATCTGGCTACAGAGGGGAACAGGGCGCATGCGTTTCGTGTGGACGCTGACCGGAATGCTGCTGCTGACCGTCGGCACCTGCGCGCTGCTCGGCGCGGCCGTGCTCGGTCTGCTGACCGGTCACGCCGACCCCGGCGGCGCGTTCACCGCCCGCTTCGAGACGGTGCAGACACCGGGCCACGCGGTGGTGGTGGGTGACCTCGACACCCTGGTACGACAGGAGGTGCCGTTCGCCCGGGGCGGGCAGGCCCGGCTGCGGCTGGACGCCCGGACGCCCGACGGACCGGCCTTCGTCGGGCTGGCCCCGGCGGAGGAGGCGCAGCAGTGGCTGACCGGCGCGCCGCACGCGGCGGTGCTGCGGGTGTCGCTGGCCCGGGGCCCGCTGCCGGTCCGGCTGGAGCAGGTCACCCCGGCCGACGGGACACCGCCGAGCGTCCCGGCCGCGCCGGTCGCGCAGACCTTCTGGGTACGCGCCGGGTACGGGGTGATCGAGTGGAGCCCCGACGAGTTGGCCGGGCAGCGGCTGAGCCTGGTGCTGATGCGGCCCGACGGCGCGGCCGGAGTCACCCTCGACCTGCGCGCGGAACTCCGTGCCGGCTGGATCGCCCCGGCCACCTGGGGCTCGCTCACCGGTGGCACGCTGCTGGTCGTCCTCGCCGCGCTGGTGCTGCTGCGGCCGATCCGCCCCCGCGAGGTGGTCTTCGTGGTCGAGCCGGACCAGGTGCCGGTGCTCGCGGGGCGACTCGGGGTCAGCTCGCTCACCGGCCTGGGCGCCCCGACGCCACCCGGCCCCCGCCGGGTTCCCGAGCGTCAACTCGTCTCGGTGGCGGCACCGGCCGCGCCGAACCGCCCCGCGATCGGCCCCCGCCCGGCCAGCCTCGCCGAGATCCCGACCCCCACGGCCCCTCGCCCGCTACGCCCTCCGACCCCACCCCGCTGACCCGGCGCGCCTGCCAGCGCGGCGGGCTGAGGCGCGGAGACGGTGCGGGCGGCCCTCCGCGCTGCCGACGCGGAGGGCCGCCCTTCACCGGGGGTATCGGTGTACGTGGGGTTTTTGGTAACCCTGGGGCTAGATTACCGTCGAATGGGAGTCTCGGGAAGTGTGTCCGACTTTGTGGGCTGCCGCCGGAGTGCCTCGGACGCGGCCCCGCACCGGCAGGACCACCAGCAACACCAGGCAGAGCCACACGTACGCGTTGCGGAGCAGGAACTCCCACGGGCTGTCGGTGGGCGACGGCTTGATGCCCCAGTCGTAGAAGGACACCACCCCGTACACGATGATCGCCGTGACGCCGACGGCGAGGGTGACCAGCCGGCGGCGTCGGCGCGCCCCCGCGACGGTGCGTGGGTCGGTGCCCAACGCCGCGTCCAGCAGGATCACCACCGCCGGGATGAACCAGTAGATGTGGTGCGTCCAGGTGATCGGGCTGATCAACGCCGCCACCAGCCCGGTCAGGGTCAGCCCGGTCAGCGCGTCCCCGGCCTGCGACGCCCGGACCGCCCGCCACAGGCCGTACCCGGTGACCACCGCGACCAGCAGCAGCCAGAGCAGCCGACTCGGCTCCTCCGGGGCGGTGAGTCGGCTCAGCAGCCCGAACAGCGACTGGTTGCCGGTGTAGTCGGTGCGGCCGACCCGATCGGTGGCCCACAACTCGTGCGTCCAGAACCGCCACGAGTCACCGGGCGCGACCGCCGCGGCGAACAGGGTCGCCCCGGCCGCCGTCGCCCCGGCCACCACCGCCGCCCGCCACCGCCGGGTGGCCAGCAGGTAGACCACGAAGATGGCCGGGAACAGCTTGAGCGCCGCCGCCAACCCGATCCCCACCCCGGCCCAACGGCTGTCCCGGGGTACGGCGAACAGCAGGTCGGCCAGGATCAACACCACCAACAGCATGTTGATCTGCCCGAAGGTGATCGTCTCCCGGGTGCTCTCCACGCCGAGTACCAGCAGCACACCCACCACGAGGGTGAACAGGTGCGGCAGGCGGTGCCGACGGATCACCGGGTCCAGCAGCCACTTCGTGGTGACCACCACGCCGAGCAGCGTCAGCCCGGTGAAGATCGCCACGGTGGCGCCCAGCTTCAACCAGGAGAACGGCAACAGCAGCAGCGCGGCGAACGGGGGATAGGTGAAGAACAACTCGCCTTGCACCCGGTCCGGCTGGGCGTAGTCGTAGAGCGGGTTGCCGGCCGCCCACCAGTCCATGGCGGCCATGTAGATCTTCAGGTCGAAGAAATTGTGAATGGTCCCGGGCAGGTAGAGGGCCGGAAGGACCGCCGCCAACGCCACCGCTCCCACGACCCGACGAGCCGTACGGCTACCCGGATCGTCCAGGTCGACGCTGGGTGGTGTGGCAGGTTCGGCGGGCACGGGGAAGACCCTAGCGCTCGGTGACCGTGGCGGCGCGCAGCCACGAGACTTGGGCTGCGCGTAGGCTGTTGCGATGGCTGATCTTCTCGTCTGGATCGACTGTGAGATGACCGGGCTCGACCTTCGGGGCGACAAGCTGATCGAGGTCGCCGCACTGGTCACCGATCCCGATCTCAACGTGCTCGGCGACGGTGTCGACGTGGTGATCCACGCCGACGACGCCGCGCTCGACGCGATGCCCGAGATCGTGCGGACGATGCACGGCAAGTCGGGACTGACAGAAGAGGTACGCCGCTCCACGGTCACCCTCGCCGAGGCCGAGGAGCGGGTGCTCGAATACGTCACCCGCCACGTCAAGGACCCGCGTACCGCCCCGCTCTGCGGCAACTCGATCGCCACCGACCGTGGCTTCATCGCCCGGGACATGCCCCGCCTCGACGCCCACCTGCACTACCGCATGATCGACGTCTCCTCGATCAAGGAGCTGTGCCGCCGCTGGTACCCCCGCGTGTACTTCGGCCAGCCGCAGAAGGGCCTGGCACACCGGGCCCTGGCCGACATCCGGGAGAGCATTCGCGAGCTGGAGTACTACCGGCGCACCATCTTCGTGCCCCTGCCCGGGCCCGACGTGGAGAGCGCCAAGGCGATCGCCGGAGAACTCTGACTGACAGGTCGTCCGGGGCCGTGCTGGCGTGCTCACGTCGCCGCGTCGCGGCCCGGCGGCAACCCGCTGGACGGGGTCGCCCGTGGTGGGGGTATGATTTCAGCGCACCCGCCCCGGGCGTTCGACCGGGCGCGGCGTCATGGTGGCTGTAGCTCAGTTGGCAGAGCACCGGGTTGTGGTCCCGGTTGTCGTGGGTTCAATTCCCATCAGTCACCCCAATGATCAGGCCCCCTCCGCGGAGGGGGCCTGAGTCGTATTCCGGCCGGTAGTGGAGGCGACGGCGGCCTCCCAACAGGGAAGACCGCCGTCGCGGGTGCTCAGGTGATCGGGGTGTCGCCCGCCGAGACGTCCGGGTCGATCTCGTCGGTCTGGTCGGCTTCCTCGGGCTCGTCGGCTTCCTCGGGCTCCGCCGGCTCGTACGGCAGGGCGCTGCCCTTGACGTACTCCTCCCAGCTGAGGTTCCAGTCGGTCCAGCCGTTGCCGTTGGCCAGCTTACGCTCGGTGCCCTTGACGATGATCGGGTCGCCGACCTTCGTGTTGTTGAACAGCCAGGCGCCGTTGGCCATGGAGACGTTCACGCAGCCGTGCGAGACGTTGGTCGTGCCCTGCTGCCCCTCCGACCAGGGCGCCGCGTGGATGAACTCGCCACCCCAGGTGAGCCGCTGCGCGTAGTCGATCTTCGTCCGGTAGCCGTCCTCGGGGCCCAGTTCGTCGTACGTGTCGAAGACGGTCTTGCGCAGCTTCTCCATCACCACCATGGTGCCGCTGGAGGACGGGGTGCTCTTCTTGCCCAGACTCACCGGGATCGTCTTGATCGTCTCGCCGTCCCGGGTCACGGTCATCCGCTTGGTCCGGTTGTCCACCGTCATGAGCAGCTTCCGCCCGATGGTGATGTCCACCGTCAGGTCGGCCCGGCCGTACCACCCGTCGCCGAGCGGCAGCCCGCCGGCCTGCACCCGGTACGACACCTTGCTACCGGCCTGCCAGAACTCCTTCGGCCGGTACCGGACCTCGGTGGGGCTGACCCAGTGCCAGATGCCCTCCTGGGCCGGCTGGGAGGTCACCGTCATCCGGCGTTGCAGCTCGGCGCGGTACTGCTCCGGAATGGCCCGACCGAACTTCACGATGAGCGGCATGGCCACCCCGACCGTCTGGTCGTCACCGAGGAAGCTGCTGATGCGTACCTGCTTGGCGGGCTTCTTCATCACGGTGAAATCGCTGGTCGCGGTCGCCGGAAGGCCGTCGTCGCCGGTCGCCGTGACGGTGGCGGTGTACGAGGTGCCGTAGGTCAACGCCTTCGACGGCAGCCAACTGCGGCCGTCGTCGGCGAGGGTGCCCTCGACCTCCTCGCCCTCGGCGTCGGTCAGCTTGACCGTGACGTCCTCGGCCTGCTCCGTGGTGAAGGCGATCGCCGCCGACGCCGGCACGTCCTTGGCGCCCGCCGCCGGCTCGCTGATGCTCACCGACGCCTTCGCGGCCGGCTGATCGGCGCCGTCCTGCCAGCCCGGCCCCTTGTCGCCACCCTTCCCGCCGCCGGTGCAGGCGGAGGTCAGCGCCAACGTCACGGCGAGCAGGCCCGCGACGATCACCCTCTGCCGGTTGCGCTGGTCCCGAACTCGCATCGTGTCCTCACAGTCGTGGTCCGCTGCCCGTCCACATCACTGACGCATCAACTCACGTACCCGTTGCGGCGAGTGAACCGAAACACGTGGAGCGGGATGTCCGGATAGTGACATACTTTGTCCGGTTATATAGCCGGACCTGCGCCACCGTCCGGAACTGGCAGCGCACTGCCCTTGACGAACTCCGACCAGCTCAGGTTCCACGCGGTCCAACCATTACCCGCCGCCAGCTTGCGCTCGGTGCCGGTGATGGTGATCGGATCGCCGATCTTCGTACGCTTGAAGAGCCAGCGCGCGTTCGCCATCGAGACGTTCACGCAGCCGTGGGAGACATTCTCCCGCCCTTGGACGTGCTCTGACCAGGGTGCCGCGTGGATGTACTCGCCACCCCAGGTGAGACGCTGGGCGAACTGGATGTCGGTGACGTACCGGTTCGCCGGGTCCGGGTCGTCCATCGTGTCGAAGACGGTGGCTTCCTTCTTCTCCATCACCACGAGCGTGCCACTGGACGACGGGGTCTTCTTCTTGCCCAGGCTGACCGGCAGCGTCTTGATCAGCTGTCCGTCCTGGTACACCCGCATCTGCTTGTCTGAGTTGGTCACCTTCATCTCGAACGCGGAGCCGATCTTCGCAGTGGCGTTGCGGTCGACGTTGCCGTACCGGCCGTTGCTCAGCGGAATGCCGGCCAGCGCGATGCGTACGGTGATCTTGGTCCCGGCCTTCCAGTACTCCGGGGCGCGGTAGTACGCCTGCGTGCCGTTGCTCACCCAGTGCCAGGCACCCGGCTGCGGCGGATCCGTCTGCACGAACATCCGCTTCTGCACCTTGGCCCGGTCCTTCTTCGGGATGCCCGGGTGGAACTCCGCCACCACCGGCATCGCCACCCCGTACGTCCGGTCGTCGAACAGGTACAACCCCGAGGTGATCATCGAATTCGGCTTGGCCATCGTGGTGAACGTGCTCGTTCCCTCGCTGACCGAGCCGTCCGGCCTCGTTGCGGACACGGTGGCGGTGTAGCGGGTCGACCACTTCAGCGGCGCCGACGGCACCCAGGACGATCCATCCGTACGCAGCTTGCCCTTGACCGACTTGCCGTCCTCGCTCTTCAGCGTGACCTGCGACACCTGACCACCGTCCGGCAGCTTCGCGCCGATCTCCACGCTGACCGGCCGGTTCTTCGCCCCGTCGGCAGGAGTCACCGCCAGCGGCGGGCCGCTCGGCACCTGCGGTGTGTCCGACGTCCCCGCATCCGTCGGGCCAGCCTGCTGGCCCGGCACGAACTCGGCCGCCGCCCGCTTCTCACCGCAACCCGACAATGCCAGCGACGCCACCAGCCCGAAGGCGCCCAACAACGCCCCGGCCCGCGCGAACCTGCCCATCCCCACCCCTGTCGTTGCGCACTTGGCGGACATCGTGCCGTATCGCTGTCGTCCGGCATCACCTCGGTCCCACCCTTTGCGAACGGTTTTCGTCAGATGTCCGGAAAGCTCGACCGAAGGGAGGACCCGGGGATCGGATTGGAACCCGGTTCAGGGTGCGTGCTAAGGTTCTCCCCGTTGTCAGCGAGCGCCGCTAGCTCAACTGGCAGAGCAGCGGACTCTTAATCCGCGGGTTCGGGGTTCGAGTCCCTGGCGGCGCACAGGCGATCAAGGCCCTGGCCTGGTGGTTCACACCGGGCCGGGGCCTTTTTCGTGTACGTGGGTGGTGGGTGGTCGCTCGGTGGGTGCTCGGGAGCCGTTGGACCGGGCCGGGGTTGCTGGGACATGTGGTTGTTCCGTGGACGACTGCCCTCATGGTCATCTCTGAGGTGGCCAGCCTGCATCGGGCCGTGGTCATTGGAGCATCCGCCAGTCCGGGCGTCGATGCGCTTCCTTTGAGCATCCACGCGGGGCCGGTCGTCGCCGATTACGCTGGCGGCGTGGGGGGACAGCCTCGGGTTCGTGTGCAGGGGGATCTCTATCACCCGGTGGTACCACCGGGTGCCGTGTACGTGGGGCGGCAGGGGTTCGGGTTGCGGCGTTCTCCTTGGGCCAATCCGTTTAGCCTGCGGAAGCATGATCGGGCGGAGGCGTTACGCCTCTATCGGCAGTGGCTTGTGGGGCAGCCGGCCCTTGTTGACCGGGCGCGTCGGGAACTCGCGGGGAAGCAGTTGGCGTGCTGGTGTCGGGTCGAGGATGCGTGCCATGCCGACGTGCTGGCCGACGTCATTAGTTGACGTGCAGCCGGTACCGGGCGGTGGGCCGTCTCGGTGCGTAGACGCCGCCGATGCTGAAGGACTGCGGTCTTGCCGCTTGGTTGCCTACGTAGAAGGCGACGTCGCGGTCGGCGGCGCAGAGCTGGGTGAGAAACCTGTTCTTCAGCTGCTCCTCGGCCTCCGGGTCGGTGAGCTGGCCCAGGCGACGTTGTAGGGCGACGAACTCCCAGTCCCAGAGTGTCTGCTGGTGACCGCGGCACTGACGGTCCGCGCAGCGGTAGCGGTAGGCGCCGGTGAAGCGTGGTGCTTGAAGCGGGCTGCGTTTCGCCGGTTCCAGTAGGTCGAGCTGGTTGAGGTAGCCAGTGATCTTCCTGCGATCCTCCGCCGACCATCCGGGATGTCGCTTGACCTGCAGAGCCGAGATGTCGGCCACGCGAATCAGTGCGATCGATCGTGCGCTCGGGTCGTCGCGGGCCTGTTTGTTGAGCCGGCACATGGAGTCTTCGACGAGTGGATCGAGGAGGTTTCGACGCGACTGCCGACTGGCGAGGTGCCGTTCGGTGGTGATGGTGTCCACGATCGGCTTCCAGCTCTCGCGTCGCTGGTCTTGCCTGGCTGGCAGTGCGTCGACGTAGATGATGTCGTACTTGTGGAACTTGCCGTCGTCGTCGAGGTCTCGATAGTGGACCGGGTAGAGGCGAATCCAGCCCGTCCAGGGTGGGTCTATGCCCAGTGCCCCGACGCAGACCGTCTCCCCGTACCGCGCGGAGGGGTTGGGTGCCGCTTTCACCGTGATCAGGAGGCGCAGTTTTGCTGGTCGTGCCAGGACTGGCTTCGGCCTCGGCTCTTCGTCGGTGCTCGGTCCCCACAACGGAAGCTGTTCCAACGGAACCACCCACATTGCTCAACGCAGCTGAACATGCACTGTTAGTTACATAGACAGTCTCACATCTGGGGATCTGGCGCTAGCCGGCCGGGGGCGAAGGCGGCTGCCCAGCCGAACGCTGGCGCGGAGAGTCCTCCTGAATTGATCACTTTCAGTAACCACTGTCTCGGTGGGTGGCGCTTCATCGCCGAGCCGGGAAGGCGTGCGTCAGGCGTTTCTGGCGATCGGTACCGCAGTGCGGTGCACTCCGTGGAGATCAACTTTTGGTGGCCCGGTTTAACCGCTTCGCTTCCTTCGTCCTCAGCTCTTCGGCTGATTCATTGAACAGTGATCTCCAAAATCGGCCCAAAACCACGGTTTGGGTATGTGGGTGCTCGCACGGCTCGCCGACGCCTGGCCCAACGGCCCACGGCGGGCGCTGTCTCCGGCCACGGCGGTCCCAACTTCCGATCTCCCGGTCAAAGCATCGATCACTCTCTGTTGCAGCTGTGGGAAACAGGATGTCGGACCGCCGGGGCTCGGAGGGATCATCAGGGGATGGGCGACCAGGGTGCCGCGCGGCGGTTGTCCCCGCGGCGGTGGCGGATCCTGTCGTACCTGGCGCAGCACGGTTCCGCGTCGACGCTGGACGTGGCGCTCGTCTGTGCGGTGTCGCGGCTGACGGCCCACCGCGACCTGGTGTGGCTGCACGAGGCGGGGCTGGTGCGCCGTGAACGCTCGCCGGAGGACCGGACCCACACCTGGTGGTACGAGGTCACGGCCGAGGGGACGGAGGTGCTCCGCCGCGCCCTGACGGCGTCGGGGCGGCCGGTTCCGCTGCGGTTGGGTCAGCGGCCCTCCGGCAGGGCGGATGCCCTGCTGTTCCTGCCGTTGATCGAGGTGTCGCGGCGCAACCCGGGGCGGTGCGAGCTGTTCCAGTGGCTGGCGACGATGGAGACCTCGTCATGGTTGCGCCAGCACGACCTCGCGCAGTTGCGGGCCGATGGCTACGGCATATGGCTGCAGGACGGGCGGTGCCTGCGGTTCCTGGTACACGTCGACCGTGGCCCGGTCGGCGACGTTGTCGCTGAGCATGAGCGGCCGGCGTCAGGGCTGGGTGGACTGTTGGCCGGCTACCGGCGTGCGGACCGGCTGGTGGCGGTCGGGGCGGTTCTGCTGATCGCGCAGGACGCCGAGCGGGAGGAACGACTGCAGGCCGACCTGTTTCGTGGGCCGCTGCCGAACGCTGTCGCCACGACCACACGGCAGCTGTTGTATCGCCACTGGCCGGACGAGCAGGTGTGGCAGGTGCCGGGCGAAGGCGGCAGGCGTTGCCTCGTCGAGGTCGGATACTGACCGCACCCCTTCGGGATGCCTTGGCCGCCGCCAGCCCTCTGGTCCTGACGAGGTCAGCGGCGTGGTGCTGGAGTCAGCGGCGTCCTGCTGCCCTGCTAGCCCTACGCTGGCGGCATGAGGGAACCAGCGCGGACCGGACCTGGTAGGTGCTGATGAACCGGCATGCAGAGGCACCTGCCGAGGCGATCCCTGACGCGATCCGGGCTGATGTGGAGACGCTGTGGCGCTACCACGACATGCGTCACGAGTTGCGCCCGTGCGACGTGGGGATCGGATTGGGCAGTCATGACCTCGGGGTGGCTGTCATCGCGACGCGCTTGTTTCACGAGGGCCTGTTCCCCAGGATCGTGTTCACCGGCGCGAACGCCCCGACGACCGTCGAGCGTTTTCCGCGTGGAGAAGCAGTGCACTACCGCGAGTACGCCATCGAGCAGGGCGTACCCGGGGAAGCGATTCTCGTGGAGCCGCGTGCCACGAACACCGCTCAGAACCTGGAGTACTCGCGTCAGCTCCTGACCGAACACCAGATTCCGGTGAAGTCGGTGCTGATCATGTCGCGGCCCTACCAACAGCGTCGGGCCTACGCCACCTGCAGGCTGATCTGGCCGGAGGTCGATGTGGTGTGCGCCTCGAATCCACTAAAACTGGACGACTACGTGCGCAGCATTGGCGACCCGCGGCGGGTGGTGGACATGCTGGTCGGCGACACGCAGCGGATCGAGGTGTACGCCGAGCGCGGGTTCGCGATCCCGCAGGAGATGCCGGACGAGGTGCGGGCGGCCTTCGAGCGCCTGGTGGCAGTCGGCTACACGAGCCGGTTGATCTGAGCCCAGCTACCAGCGCGGTCCTCCCGTCCGGACGCCCATCCGGTCGCTGAGTTCGACGGCCAGTCGTGGTGGCCGGGGGCGGGTGAGGATGTCCCGGACGAGGTCGCGGGAGAGCTGGTGGTAGCGCACCTGGTCGGGCCCGAGGGTCTCGGCGTCTAGGAGCGCAGCGAGCGCGTCGTCGATGCGGTTCCATCGGGCGAGGGCTCGGGCGGTTTCGATGGCGTGTCGAACCTGCCGCTCGACGGGCACGGTGCTGGTGTCGAGTGGGGCGCCGATGGCGATGGCGCGTTGCACGTCGCCGAGTTCCATCGCCACGGTCGTCTTGTGGATCGACACGTTGGTCGGCCCGAACGCGGTCCACACGTGGTTGCCGTCGGCGCCGAGCCGCTGTGCGGCGGTATCGGCCTCGGTGATGTGGGTGTCGGCGGAGGCGCGGTCGTCGTCTCGGGCGGCGGCGAGCGCGCAGACGAGGTGCAGGCTGCCGTAGACCGACAGCAGCTGCGGAGTCGGCCTGACGAGCCGGGGTTCCAGGAACCGCGCCGCCGTGGCGGCGAGGCCCAGGGCTTGGGCGTACTCGCCGATGGAGGCGAGCGAGTGCGCGGCGGAGCGGCTAAGTGAGCCGATGACGACGTGGTCGTGGCTGGCGTTGGCGGCGGCCAAGCCTCGGCTGGCGGCGGTCCACGCGAGGTCACCTTCGCCCAGCTTGGTGAGGAACAACGCGGCGAGCTGGTGGGCGTATGCGGTCATCGCGTGCGCGCGCTGGCCGTCGTCTCCGTCGTACGCCTCGGTGGCGGTGAGGCAGTCGTGGATGAGGTAGGGCAGTCGGCGGGCAAGGGTGCCGTACCGCGAGTGCTGGTAGGCGGTCCAGATCTCGGCGACGTCGTTCTCGATCTCGCGCAGGGCGGGTGCCTCGACGTCTCCCGTGCTGGCAAGCGCCGGCGCGAGGTGACGATAGTCGTGAAGCGCGGCCCGCAAGGCGGGGATGGTCTCGCGTCCGGAGTCGTCCGACCACTCGAACAGGCTCGGGGCGCCGATCAGGTCGCCGAGGGACACGTCGAGGGCCTTGGCGATCGCGCGTATGACCGACAGCCGGTCCAGGTCGGCCCGGTTCGTCTCGACCTTGCGTAACCACTCCTGCGTCTTGCCGACCAGACCGGCCAGAACCTCCTGGGAGAGCCCTCGCCGACGCCGGTAGAAGGCGACGCGCTGGCCGATCGTCATGTCGTCCGTCATCCCTCGCACACCATCACCCTGCCCGCTGAAGGCCGCCGGACCCGGTACGGATTTTCCCGGTCCTCCGGACGGACCGCCCCTACGTTCAGTTCACCCCGGATCACCGGCGTGTGTCGATGCCGGTGTCAGGGATGACTGACAGGGAGCTGCAGATGGAGGGATCGATGAGCGGCGCACCACACCACGGCTTGGGCCGCTGGCTCGGCCCTTCCGGGAGCGAACTGTCTCGGCGCTTTCCCCGCCTGCGTACCGCCATGAGGGCTGCGCGGGTGGGTGATCGGCGGTCTGCTCCCAGCCGCCGTGGTGCGGCGGCGGGCTCGCCATTCCCCCGGCGAGCCCGCCGCTCATCGTCCCTGGTGGGGGTGGCGGCATGACGGTGTACGTCTCGCGTAACGCCATGGCCAGCCAGTCCCGGCACCCCGAGCCCAGGTGGACGGCCTCGCCGGGGCAGGTGTGGCCTGCTGACCCGCCGCTTCTCACCTTCGTGTGGCGTCGGTTGTTCGAGCAGCAAGCCCGCGAAGGCGGTCGCCGGTGACCGGGCCGCAACGCCGTCTCGCGGCGAACCGGCTCGCGCCAGTCGAGGTGGAACACTTGCCGATGCGCCCGCTGTGGCTGTGCCGCCGGTGCGGGCAGCCGTGGCCCTGCGGCGCGGCGAAGCTCGCGCTCCTGGCCGAGTACCGCGAAGCGCCGGTGAGCCTGTTCCTCTACCTGGCCAGCTGCCTGCACGACGCGATCGACGACCTGCACCGGCTCAACCCGAGCGTCACGGGCACCGCTGCCGACATGTTCGACCGGTTCCTCGGCTGGCCCGCCGGCCACACCCACGCCTACCGCGTCAGTACCCCCACGGACTTCAGCATCGAAGAGGCCCCCTCGTGAACGGCATCGGCCTCATCAACGCCACCGGCCAGCCGGCGATCGCCGGCAGCTTCCACACCCTGGTCGTGCAGCCAACGACCTTCTGCAACCTCGACTGCACCTACTGCTACCTGCCCGACCGGAGATCCCTGCGCCTGATGAGCGGCGCGGTCGCGCAGGCCTGCGTCGAGTCGATCGCCCAGCAGAACAGCGGTCACCCCGTGAGTGTCGTGTGGCACGGGGGCGAACCCACCGCCACACCCATAGGGCTCTTCCGGGGCCTGCTGGCCCCGTTCGAGGAGCTGCGGCGTGCGGGGATGGTGCGTCACGAGATCCAAACCAACGGCACCCTGATCAACCGACAGTGGTGCGAGCTGTTCACCGCTTACGGGTTCGAGGTCGGGGTCAGCATCGACGGACCGGGCGCGTTGAACCGGAACCGCCTCGACCGGGCCGGCAACCCGACGGACGCCCGAACCCTGCGCGGCATGCAGACCCTGGCCGACGCAGGGGTGCCGTACTCGGTGATCTGTGTGGTCACCCCGGAAACCATCGACGATGCGGGAGCCCTCGTCGACTTCTTCACCGGCCTGCCCGGCTGTCAGTCGGTGGGCTTCAACATCGAAGAGCAGGAGGGCGCCGACCGGGCACCGGTGTCGGAGGATGCGGCGTACCGGTTCTGGCAGCAACTCATCAAACGTCGCGTCGGCGGCAACCCGCTGCGGATCCGCGACGTGGACCGGCTGGCCGACTATCTCGCCGCCACCCGAGCCGGACACGTAGACCACGCGCCGTACGAGCCGATTCCGACCGTCTCCTGGGACGGGCAAGTGGTCCTGCTGTCACCGGAGCTGCTCGGCATCACCGAGCCGCGATACGGCGACTTCATCGCCGGCAACGTCCTCCATCAGCCCATCACCGCCATGCTCGCCCGCGCCAGCGACCTGGAGTACGTCGCCGAATTCGTAACGGCCCTCAACGACTGCGCCGACCGCTGCGCCTTCTACGACTTCTGCCGGGGCGCCCAGGCCGGCAACCGCTACTTCGAGCACGCCACGTTTACCGCCCGAGAAACGACCTACTGCCGGACCACCCGACAGGCCCTCGTCCGCTCCGCCGCGGACCACCTCACCCCTTACGGAGGAGCACCATGACCAACGCACTCGCGGTCCTCGTTCACGCCGCACCCGAGCAACTCGCCCGCCTCGGCGTCGACCCGCAGCGGTCGATAGCGTCGATCGACGCGGCGAAGTTCGACAACCGCCCCACCTGGGACAACAAGGGTAAGTTCGACAGTCGACCCGGCTGGGACAACTGGAACAAGAAGAAGTAGCCGCCCCCACCACGGGGACGCGCGGGGTGGCGTGCCCACCCCGCGCCCGCACAGGTTGAGGACACATGCGCACCAGCACGATCGGCGACGTGAAGGTCCTGTTGCCGGACCTCGAACCGGACGACCTCGACACCACGACGGACTTGGCCGACAGCCTCACCGAGGTCCTGGTTGAGGGCGCAGCGTGGCGCGGCGTGCACCTTGAAGACCTCAGCATCCGCAGCAGCCTGATCACCGGTGTGGACCTGAGCGAGAGCACGTGGGAAGCCGGCAGCCTCTACGGCTGCGAGATCACCCGGACTGACTTCTCCGGCACGACCCTGACCGGCATCACCATCGAACGGTGCGCGATCACCGGCTCCCGGTTCACCGGCACCAGACTCACCGACGTACGCCTCAAGGACGTCCTGTTCGACGGCTGCCGCTTCGACTACGCCACCTTCCAACGCGTCACCGCCGCCAGCTCGGTCGCCTTCACCGACTGCACTCTCACCAACGGCGCGTGGTCATCCTGCCGACTACCGCGCATCGCGCTGCGGTCGTGTGACCTCGCCGGTCTGGAACTGGACTCCTGCCACCTCGACGGCACCGACCTGCGGGGCAGCCGCCTCCAGGGCCTCAAGACGCCCCTGGATAACCTGCGCGGCGTCACCCTCGGCGATGACCAACTTCCTGACCTCACCCAGCTGACCGTCGCCGCCCTCGACCTCACCGTCCGCAACGACTGAAGCAGAGGATGCATCGTGGTCGCTGAACCCACCGGCAGCCCGGACACGATCCTCGTCTGCATCCGGGGCAACTCCGGCTCGGGCAAGAGCAGCATTGCCCGCGAGCTACGACGCCGGCACGGCCGGGGCTGTGCCCTGGTCGAGCAGGACTACCTACGCCGCATCCTGCTGCGCGAACGGGACCTGCCCGGCGGCGCCGCACCCGCCCTTATCGCGCAGACGGCTCGGTTCGCTCTCGACCACGGCTACCACGTGGTCTTGGAAGGCATCATGCACACCAGCCGCTACCGCAGCTTGCTGACCGCCCTGCGGGACGACCACCGCGGCCGGTCGCTGTTCTGCTACCTCGACGTGTCCCTGCCCGAGACCCTGCGCCGGCACCTCACCCGCCCGCAGGTCAGAGAGTTCACCGCCGAGCACATGAGCGGTTGGTACGCCACCCACGACGTCCTGGGCTGGCAGGGCGAACTCGTCCTACCCGAGACCACCGGACTGAACGAGGCGGTCGACGCCATTGCGGCTGCCGCTGGGCTACCCCAGAACGGACGCGACGACGACCTGCTACTGAACCTTCCGTCCCCGTAGAGCAGCTCCGACGGCTACCGGTGTCGCCGCTCCGGCGCACCGTCCCCAACGTCGGTGAGGGCCAGGCAGCCGGCCCAGCACGGCGACTGCCACGGAATGCAGGTCGCCCTACCGTGCTCGCCTGAGCCAGCTCTCGATGACCGCAAAGTCGTGCTTGGTCATCCCGCGACGGCGATCGACCCGGTGCAGCAGGGCCGGACTTGGGTGATGAGTCGACACCCACCGCTGGTCGGCGTGGGAGATCTCGTCGTCGACCCAAACGAAAGGGCGTCCCTGCGCCCATTCGACCAGCCCACGGCTCTTCCAGTGCAGGACGCCCACCTCGTCGGAGTCGGGCCAGTCCACGACGGGCAGAGGCGGCAGCCCGAGCAGGGGTGCGAGCACGTGGTTCGCGTCGCTCATCCAGGTCGTCGCCCACACCAGATCGCACGGCAGGGCCTTCCAGCAGGCGGCCGTGTTCCGGATCGACCTTGTGCAGCAAGAGATGGGCGTCGGCCGGTAGAGCCGGCGCCTCGGGGTGGCCATGCGACATGCCCGGCCCGGCCGCCGCGGGTGTGCCGAACGGGATGAGGGTGCCGTCCACGTCGAGGAACAGCAAGGGACGCGGTGCAGGGGCGGACATGACCGCGAGAGGCTAGCCCTCACCCCGCCAACGGCTACCTCCGCGCGCTTGCCCCAAGGCCATTCGTTTCGCTGCTGCTCCCAGCGGCGGGCAGTCACGCGCCGCTGACCCCGACCCCCACCGCGGCAGGGGCGGTGCCGGGATGCCTCTCACCGGCCTTTCCGCTTCGGCGGCGCTGTGGTGACCGGCCCACGCCATCAGCACTACATACATCCACACCTCAACCAAGGAGTTCTCGTGCTTCCGTCGACACCTTCAACGACTGCCGTAGGCATTGGCAGTGACGAGTTCCGGCTTGATCCCCGTTCGGAAGTCGGGCTTGGCGTCAGCGTTGACGTCAGTCTTCAGCCGGACCCCCGAACCGACCCCCTACTTCTTCTCACACTGCAGGTCAGCTCGTCTGTCAGCGTCGTCGGCTTGTCCTGCGACAGACCCTGCCTGGTCTCGGGTCTCTCCCCCTGGGGCTGGCATTCCCTACTGGGGAAGGAGGTGGAAGCCGGTGGATGATCCGGTCCTCCGCGTCCAGTCCCAGCTGACCGGCCGTGACCGTGTGCTGTTGGGCTGGTTGTACGACCACGGCGTGTTGACGTCGTTCCAGATCGCGAATGCACTGTTCCCATCCCTCGATTTCTGCCAGCGGCGGCTGCGGACCCTGCACCGGCTGCGCCTCGTCGCCCGGTTCCGCCCCCAGCGGGCCGACGGCGGCTCGTACCCGTACCACTACGTCATCGACCAACTCGGCGCCGAGGTCGTCGCCGCCAGCCGCGACGAACGCCCACCCCGGCGGGACCACGCCCGGGTAGAGCGGCGGCGCTGGACCTCGACCCGCAGCCTCACTCACCGCCTCGGGGTGAACGGCTTCTTCACCGACCTGGCCGGACACGCCCGCACCCACCCGGGCACCGGCCTGGTGGAGTGGCTGCCGGAGGCGGTGTGCCAGCACGCCGGGACGTTCACCAGCCGGAGCGATCCGGGGCTGGTGCGGGCGTATCAGCCGCGGGTCCGCCCGGACGGCTACGGCCGGTGGGTCGAGAACGGTGTCGAGGTGCCGTTCTTCGTCGAGTACGACACCGGCGCCGAGCAGCTGTCGATCCTGGCCGGCAAGGTGGACGGCTATCAGGAGCTGTTCGGCACGCTCGAGCGGGCGTGGCCGGTGCTGTTCTGGCTGCCCTCGGCCGCCCGCGAGCGCAACCTACGCCGCGTGCTGGCCGACGTGCCGCTGTCGGTGCCGGTCGCCACCGGGGCCAGCGACCACGCCGCGACGGCCGGCCTGGGCCCAGCGGAGGCGGTGTGGGCCGTGGCCGGCGGGGAAGGGCAGCGGCTGCGGCTAGCGGATCTCGCCGGGTACTCCGTCGACGCCTCCAGCGGGGCGGGTGAGGCGGCGTGATCGGCGACGGCACGACGGCGGCGGACAGTACCTCCGCTGCGGAGCGGACAGCGAGGTTCGGCGTCTGTCACGGATCTGTCGTGAGCGGCTCGGCCGGTGCTGACAGATCCGTGAGAGCACCGGACGTCCGGCCAGACCGCGTCCCGGTCCCGCGTCCGCGGTGGGGCGTCCGCGTCCAGCGTCCGGACCCCGTCCAGATGGTTATCCGACGTCGGGTCGGTCCGCTACTCGGTCCTGCCGCCTACCGCTGGCGGACGGACCGGAACCCCGGTCCGGGTCGAGGAGGTGATCGGCCACGACAGCACCGACCTCTGACCCGGACACCAGTCCGCGCGATAACCGCGTGGAGGGCGGCGTCCAGGTCGTCATCATGCTGGCCATCGGCGGCGCAGCGGGGGCGGCCAGCTTCACCCATGTGCACAACGTCGCCGCCGCGCACGGTCAACCCGGCTGGCTGGCCTGGGCCGACGCGATCGTCCTAGAGCTGATGTCCATCGCCTCCGGCCTGGAACTCCGACGCCGTAAACGCGCCCACACCTCCACCGTGTTCCCAGCCACCGTGCTGGCCTGCGCCGTCACCCTGTCCCTGGCGGCGCAGGTCGTCGAGGCCGAACCCTCGATCATCGGCTGGGTCGCCGCCGCCGTACCCGCGCTCGGGTTCCTCGTCATGGTCAAGATCGCCCTCGGCCGAACCAGCACCGCCATGCCCGCCAACACCGGGACCGTCGGGGACCGCCGACTGGACGAGGCCGGACGGACCGGTCCGGACAGCGGACCGGACGAGACGGTGCGGTCCGCTGTCACGGCGGGGGAGCGGTCCAGCACCGGGACCGTCCGCTCACCGGATGCTCGTCGCCGGAGTGGCGGACGGGACCGGCAGCAGCGAGCGGACCGGGGACGGTCCGCGCAGCCGTCCGGCGACGTTGGCGAGCTGCTGCCGGCGGCGCGTATGGTCCGGGACCGGCTCGCCGCGGACGGGCAGACACTGACCCGGGCAGCGCTCGCTGAAGCCCTCCGCGCAGCCGGTCACACCGTGTCCAACACCCGAGTATCCAAACTCCTCAAGACTCTCAAGACCGAGCCGCCGACCGCACCCGTAACGGCCGTCGACCCGGTCGAGCCGACCAAACCGACGCCACCGCCTCTGTCACCGGAGCGCCGCAATGGCGCCCGAGCAGCCACCCCTACGCCGGTCGACCCCGGCGGGATCACCCCGCTCCTACCGCACAGCCATCCATCTCACAGCCAGGAGAAGCCTGATCATGATCAGCTCAACGAATCACGATGACGAGACCACCCGCATCACGACCGACAGCACCACCACCGTGCCCGGCGTCGGGGAGGTGTGGACGGTTGAGCGCATCCGTGCCCTCGGGGTGACCACCACCCTCGCCACCACCGCCTCGGTGCTCGGGATCAGCCGATCCCAGGCGTACCGGCTTGCCGCCACCGACCAGTTCCCTATACCGCTGATCCGGGCCGGCAGCCGCATCATCGTCCCGGTCGCCGCCCTGCTTCACCTCCTTCAACCCGACCCCGCCGCTACCGGCGGCGGGCGACTTGAAGCCGACGCGACGGTGAGCGTGGATGCGATGACCCCGCCACCAGCGGATTCCACCCGACATCGCTGGCGGCACCATACGAAGCATCCAGGAGACGATGAGTGAAGGGATCCACCTTCAAACGCTGCGGCTGCCGCGACAGCGTCACGGGCCGGCGACTGGGACGCTCCTGTCCCCAGCTTCGCCGGCCCGGCGGCGGCTGGTCCCGCACCCACGGCCACTGGCACTGGCAGATCGAGGTACCCGCCCGTGCCGACGGCACCCGCCGCCCACTGCGCCACGGCCCCTATGCCACCCAGGCTGACGCGGACGCTGTCCTGGATCGCATCCGGGCCGCGCTCGCTGTCCCCGATCCCACCGACCCGCACACGACCGTCAAGACCGGCGACTTGATTGAGGCCGCCGTCAAGACCGGCGCGCCCGTGCCCACCCCGGATCAGGTTCGACGGGCGCTGCACCTGGACATCACCCCGACCGAACTCCCGACGATGGAGGTGTATCTGACCGACTGGCTGGCGGGACGCAAGAACATCAAGGCAGGCACCCTGCGCTCCTACGAAGGGCACATCCGGCTGTACTTGATCCCGCACATCGGGCACCTGCGTATCGACCGGCTCCGGCCCGGTCACATCGACGCCATGTACGACGCCATTGCCGAACGCAACACCACCGTCGCAACCCTGCGCGCCAGCCGTGACCCCGCCAAACGCGACCAGGTCAAGAACCAGCGGATCGTCGGCCCACGGACCGTGCACCTGATCCACGCCACCCTGCGCAAGGCCCTCAACGACGCGATGCGCCGCCACCGCTACATCGACACCAACCCTGCCCTCATGGTCGAACTACCCACAGCCCGACCGCCCAAGCCCACCGTCTGGACCGACCAACGCATCCGCACCTGGCGCGACACCGGCAAGACCCCCAGCCCCGTCATGATCTGGACCCCCGAACACACCGGCAGATTCCTCGACCACACCCACGACGCCAACGACCGGCTCTACGCCCTCTACCACCTCATCACCTTCACCGGCCTACGCCGAGGCGAAGCCTGCGGCCTGCACTGGGATGACCTTGACCTCGACGCCCACACCCTCACGGTCCGCTGGCAACTCGTCCAACACGGCTGGGCCACCGCCATCGACACCCCGAAAACCACCGACAGCGAGGCTGCGGTCGCTCTCGACACCAAGACCGTGGCGGTGCTGCGAGCCCACCGTGCCCGGCAACACCGCGAACGCCTCGCGGCCGGGGCGGCTTGGACCAAGACCGGCCTGGTGTTCACCACCCCGGCGGGTGGGCGCCTTCACCCTGCCGACGTCACGGACCACTTCCACCACCTCGCCACCCAGGCCGGGCTACCACCCATCCGGCTCCACGACCTCCGCCACGGCGCCGCCACCATGGGTCTAGCCGCCGGCGTTCAAATGAAGGTCATTTCCAACCGGCTCCGTCACTCCAGCCCTCACTTCACGGCCAAGTTTTATGGCGACGTCCTCCCGGAGCTCTCTCACGCCGCCGCCGAAGCAACCGCCGCCGTCGTCCCACGGCGCGGTGGAACCGCAAGGCCGGTGTAGGTCGCAGGTTCGCCGCCTATCAGTCGCAGGGGCCAGCCGACGATGTCGTCGGCTGGTCCTACGCAGTATCAGCGTCTTGACCTCGATGAGGAGAACCGCAGATCACTCGATCCGTCGCTGATGGCTACGGAGACCCGGTGGCCAGGAGGCCGGCCGCCCGGCTGTGAACGCGGATATTGCCTCACGTTGGCATTCGAAACCGGCTCAAGCTGCGCGCCTGGCCAAGCCACTCTGCGGCCAGTTGAAACAGATGTCCCGACGTCCCTCGCCCACCCATCATCGCGCAGGCGCAATCTGCGGGATTGTCATCATCCTGGTGGCCGGCGGTGTGCTTGGTCTGGTGCTCTGCCTGCCAATCGAGCGCGCCAGCCTGGTCGGCGGCACGGCCGTCTCTGTGGTGGCCAGTGCTGCTCCGGCGTGGCTGAACCGCGGCGGGGGCGGCGTCAGGAGGCGGCCCAACGGTCGCAGGAGCTGATGATTTTGCGACGCCGCATCAGCAACTGCGAGAGCGGAGCGAGGACTGACAGGTACGGCAGCGTTGTGCTGGTCGCGCTGTTCGGCCAAGGCGCGATCCGGCGGGTCGCGTTGGAGCACGCCGCCGTTGCCGTCGACGACGATCGCCGCGTCATGATCGTGCTCTGCGACACCGATTCGGCGGCCGGGCCCACCCAGCCTGTCTACGGCCCGGGAGAAAGCCGATCGATGCTGTCGTGCCCGGCCAGTACTATGGCGCACCGTCGTGCAACCCCCACCGAGCTGAGAGGGGGGATGGATGTTCATCTCTGCCGTCTACATCCGCTTCTACCGCTCGTTCAACTACGACTACCTCCGCAAGGCTCATGAAGGCTTCGCTCCGGACCCATGGGACGTCCTCGAACCGCGCGATCTGCAGTACCCGTTCGTCCGGGTGCCGCTGGAAGACGGGATCACCACCGTGGTCGGTGCGAACGAGTCCGGTAAGAGCCAGCTCCTAGCCGCTGTCAAGCACGCTCTCACCGGCCTGGACATCGAGCGCAGCGACTTCTGTCGCTACTCGCAGTTCTTCGCCGTCGACAAGTCGATGGCCTTTCCCGACTTCGGTCTGGAGTTCAAGCACCTGGACGACGAGGACCGCGCCGCCGTGGCGAAAGCTGGCAGGATCAGCACCTCCCACGACGGTATCGACAGCTTCCTGTTGTTCCGCTTCAACGGCAAGGATCCCGTTATTTACCTGCCGGAGGCGGAGGGCTGGCAGCAGGTCGCGGTGAAGGACAAGAAGGCCCTCGACAGCGTCCTGCCTCGCTCGTTCGAGATCGACGCCAAAGTCGCGCTGCCCGAGAGCGTGCCGATCAAGTACCTGGCCGAGGCCAAGACCTCCATACAGACAGGCCCGCGCAAGGAGCGGTACGCGTTCCTCTCCATGATCATGGAGAACGCCGCCTCCCTGTTCGGTAACGCCGACGCCGTGCCCACGGCCGCCCCTCAACTGGTGAGCGCGTTCACGGCAGCGAACACCCAGACCGAGAAACACGAACGTCAACTGGCACTGGCCGACGACCTGCTCCTCAAGGTCGCGAAGATCGATCGCATCGCCTTCAAGGAACTCCTCAAGGCCGTCGAGGACGGCCGTGACGGCTTCGCCAACGGCATCGTGGAACAGATGAACCGAGCCTTGGCCGCATCGCTGAACTTCCCGAAATGGTGGTCACAGGACCACGAGTTTAAGCTGTTGCTGACCCTCCGTGACCAGGACCTGGTCTTCACCATCCGCGACCGCACTGGCACGGAGTACTCCGCTGATGAACGCAGCGGCGGACTGAAGTACTTCCTGAGCTACTTCGTGCAGTACCTTGCCCACGAGCCACCCAAATCGGGCATCCCGGAGATCCTGCTCATGGACGAGCCGGACGCCTACCTATCGAGCACCGGTCAGCAGGACCTGCTGCGCATCTTCGAGGACTTCGCCGACCCGCAGGACCCTGACCGGCAACCGTGCCAGGTGGTCTACGTGACCCATTCACCGTTCTTGATCGACAAGAACCACGGTGAACGCATCCGCGTCCTGGAGAAGGGCGAAGGCGACGAGGGCACGCGTGTGGTCCGGAACGCCGCCCGCAATCACTACGAGCCGCTGCGCTCGGCGTTCGGGAGCTTCGTCGCCGAGACCACGTTCATCAGCAACTGCAACCTGATGCTGGAAGGAACCTCCGACCAGGTCCTGCTCGCCGGTATGTCCGCCCGGCTTCGGTGGCAGAAGACCGCCGACATGGACAACCTCGACCTCAACACACTCACCCTGGTCCCCGCCGGGTCAGCCCAACACATTCCGTACATGCTGTACCTGGCCCGAGGCCGCGATGTCGACCGCCCGGCAGTCATCGTCCTGCTCGACAGCGACACCGCCGGAAACCAGGCGGTCAAGTCCCTCAAGAAGGGCCCGAACGGCAAGCCTGTCATCGACCCGGAGTTCATCCTGCAACTGGGCGACCTCCCTGCCGACACCGTCACCAGTTCGAACCCGACCGGCGTCACCGCCATCGAAGACCTCGTTCCCGCCCCTATCGGCATCGCCGCAGTCAAGCGCTACGCCGCCGAGTTCCTCGACCCGCAGCAGGCACAGAAGCTCCAGGCGCTCAAACCGAAGGACATCACCTTCGGTGACTGCGCAGGCACCCACGACGCGCTCGAAGGCGCGGCAGCAAGACTGGTCGACGGTTTCCACCTCGACAAGGTCGGCTTCGCCCGAAGCGTGCTCGACGTCGTCCGCTACGAGAACGACCTCACCCAGGCGGCAGAGAGTATGGACGCCAACTTTCGTGTCCTCTTCCGAGAACTTCGACAGCTCCAGCGGCGCGCACTGCGGGAGGCCGCCACAGAGAAGACCAGCGCGAAGATCAAGCGGCTCAAGCGCTCCTTCCTACTTGATCACCCCACCTGGGCCAGCCGCGAGGCCGCCCTCCTGCTGCTCGACGATATCGAGACCGGGCTCGACAGCTCCGTCGACGCCGAGGATCTGAAAAGCCAGATCCGCAGCGTACGCCGAGACTTCACCCTTGACGACGAGCCCACCGAACCGATCCCTGACTTCCCCGGCTTCCGGAGCGCCCTCGACAAGCTGGTATATCGCGAGATCAACGAGGCCCAAGAGGCATAGCCGAGCGCGCCCAGGTAGACGCGCGTCGACACGACCGAGCCCCGCCGGTCAGCGGCCGTTCCTCGTAGCCCTATGATCCGCACGTCCTACGGAATCCCTGCAGTTCGCCAGATGCTCCCAGACGGAACTACGTCCGGGGCATCTGCGGCGGGCGATGTCCTCCCGAGCTATCCCACGCCGCCGCCGAATCCACCGTCGCCGTCGTCCCTCGGCGTCGTGGCACGACCAAGCCGGCGTAGTCCGAGGGGCTGCTCACACATCGCCAGTAATGTTGCGTCAGCCGGCAGTGCCGCCCGCTGGCCGCACTCCAAGCCAAAGGAACAGGGCCGGACTGGCCGGCATCGGGGTGAGCCCTCGTCAGTGCCCGACGCTATCGTTAGGGCACGCAGTTCAGGCGTTGCTCACTGTGATGAATCTGTCGCTCAGCGGCATGTGAAGGATGGACGCCTCGGCATGGACAAGTCGCACTTTTGCCCCATCGCGGCTCCCGGGCAGGCTCTGCTCTCGACGTGGACAAGGGGGTGACGTGACGTTGGCTCTCAAGAAGTCGGACCTGTATAGCTCACTCTGGCGAAGCTGCGACGAGCTCCGCGGCGGCATGGACGCCAGCCAGTACAAGGACTACATCCTCACGCTGCTGTTCGTGAAGTACGTAACGGACAAGGCCAAGTCTGACCGAAGTTCGCTGATCGAGGTCCCCGCAGGAGGGTCGTTCGATGACATGGTCGCCCTCAAGGGTGACAAGGAGATCGGCGACAAGATCAACAAGATTATCGGCAGGCTCGCCGAGGCCAACGGGCTCGAGAAGGTCATCGACCTGGCCGACTTCAACGACGAGGAGAAGCTCGGCAAGGGCAAGGAGATGCAGGACCGGCTCTCCAAGCTGGTAACGATCTTCGCTGACCTGGACTTCCGAGGGAGCCGCGCCGAGGGCGATGACCTGCTCGGCGACGCCTACGAGTACCTGATGCGGCACTTCGCCACGGAGTCGGGCAAGTCGAAGGGGCAGTTCTACACCCCGGCCGAGGTCTCGCGCGTCCTCGCCAAGGTCGTCGGCATCGGACCGGACACCCGGCAGGACCACACGGTCTACGACCCCACGTGCGGGTCGGGCTCGTTGCTCCTCAAGGTGGCTGACGAGGCGCCACGGGGCATCACGATCTACGGCCAGGAGAAGGACAACGCGACCTGGGCGCTAGCCAAGATGAACATGATCCTCCATGGCAACGAAGACGCCGACATCCGCAAGGGCGACACGATCACCAACCCGCAGTTGATCACGGGCGTACAGCTGCGGACATTCGACTTCGCCGTCGCCAATCCGCCGTTCTCGATCAAGTCGTGGAGCAACGGCCTAGAGAACGAGTACGGCCGCTTCGAGTTCGGCCGGCCGCCGGCGAAGAACGGCGACTACGCCTTCCTGCTCCACATCCTCAAGTCCCTCAAGAGCAACGGCAAGGCCGCAGTCATCCTGCCGCACGGTGTGCTCTTCCGTAGTAACGCTGAGGCCGGCATTCGTAAGGAACTGTTGCGCCGTGGCTACATTAAGGCCGTCATCGGCCTGCCCGCCAACCTCTTCTACGGCACCGGCATCCCGGCTTGCATAGTCGTCCTCGACAAGGAGAATGCCCAGGCGCGGACCGGCGTCTTCATGATCGATGCATCCAAGGGATTCATCAAGGACGGCAACAAGAACCGCCTCCGAAGCCAAGACATACACAAGATCGTCGATGTCTTCAATCGGCAGATTGAGATCGAGCGCTACTCGCGCATGGTGCCGCTCCACGAGATTGCCGATCCGAAGAACGACTACAACCTCAACATCCCGCGCTACATCGATTCCTCCGAACCGGAGGACATCCAGGACCTCCACGCCCACCTGCACGGCGGCATCCCGGACCGCGACCTGGACGCGCTGAGCGGGTACTGGGAGGCGTTCCCGAGCCTTCGCGCCACGCTCTTCGAGCCAAACCGCCCCGGCTACAGCGACCTTGCGGTCGGCGTAACCGAGGTGCAGCAGACCATCCTGGACTCCGACGAGTTCCAGAAGTTCGCTACCGATGTGCGTGGCCAGGTTGACGACTGGTTCGCAGCCCACCGGCCCATCCTGCAAGCGATCGACGCCAACACCGTCCCGAAGGACCTGATCGCCCACATCAGCGACGATCTACTGGCCCGGTTCAAGGACACCCCACTGCTCGACGAGTACGACGTCTACGAGCAGCTTATGACGTACTGGCACGGCGTCATGCACGACGATGTCTTCCTCATCATGAACGATGGGTGGCTCGATGCGGCAAAACCTCGCAAGACCATCGAGGACAAGGAGCGCAAGCTTTCCGAAACCCCGGACCTAGTCGTTGGCTCAGGGCGTAGTGCCACGAAGTACAAGATGGACCTCATCCCGCCTGCGCTCGTCGTCGCCCGCTACTTTGCAAACGAGCAGGCCGAGGTCGACACGCTGAACGCGGCGGCCGAGGAAGCCGGCCGCGCCGTCGAGGAGTACGTCGAGGAGCACGCTGTCGAAGACGGCTTGCTCGCCGAGGCGATGGACGACGGCAAGATCTCAAAGGTGCTCGCTTCGACGCGGCTCAAGGTAGCCCGGCACGAAGAAGCTGACTCAGAAGAGATCAAGGCTCTCCAACACCTAATCAAGCTGTACAACGATGAAGCCATCGCCAAAAAGGCTGCCAAGGAGGCCCAGGCCGCGCTCGATCTGGCGACCCTCAAGAAGTACGGCGACCTCACGCTGCCCGAGATCAAGCAGCTTGTGCTCGACGACAAGTGGCACGCCACGGTCGCGGATCGCATTGCCCACGTGGGCAGCTCGCTGACGCTTGCCCTGGTTGCGCGGATCCAGGTACTTGGTGAACGGTACGCCGAGACCGTCAGTACGCTCGATGCCAAACTAGAGAGGCTCGAAGCGAAGGTCGCCACTCACCTGGCAGGCATGGGGGTCGAGTCATGACCTCGTTGACCACCTTGTCAACGTGGAACGAGATGGCGTTGCTCGACTTGGTGACGATCAAGAGCGGCCAAGTCGATCCCCGGGCACCTGCGTATCGGAACCTTCCGCTTATCGCACCGGACCACTTGGCTTCTCAGACGGGACGCTTGCTCAAGAAGGAGTCGGCAGCGGCGCAAGGTGCCATCAGCGGCAAGTACCTTGTGAAGCCCGGAGACGTCATCTACAGCAAGATTCGCCCATACCTGCAGAAGGCATACAAGTGCGACTTCGACGCACTCTGCAGCGCAGACATGTATCCGCTCACCCCGCGGCCAGGCGTCGACGCCTCCTTTGTTCTGCACACGATTCTTGGTAGCGACTTCACGAACTTCGCAACGAGTGTGTCTGCGAGGAGCGGGATCCCGAAGATTAACCGTGCAGAGCTGTCCGAGTACCGGCTGACCGTCCCACCCTCGCGTGAGCAGAGGGCGATCGGTCGCGCGCTAGATGACGTAGACGACTTGATTGCCACGCTGGAGCGGATGATTGCCAAGAAGCAGGCAATCAAGCATGGCATGATGCAGCAGCTCCTGACCGGCACGACCCGCCTCCCTGGTTTCACGGAACATTGGGAGCTGAGGCGACTTGGTGATCTACTGGCGTACGAGCAGCCTGGCCGTTATTTGGTGTCGAGCACCGAGTACGGTGATGTCGGTACGCCAGTTCTGACTGCCGGTAAGACCTTCGTCCTTGGCCGCACAACGGAGAGGCACGGCATTTACTACTCGGTGCCGGTAATCATCTTCGATGACTTTACTACGGCATCAAAGTTCGTCACCTTTCCGTTCAAGGCGAAGTCTTCGGCAATGAAGATCTTGAGCGCTCGCTCGGGTGTGAATCTTCGTTACATGTATGAACGGATGCAGTTGATCGACTACCCAGTCGTCGACCACAAGCGACGATGGATCGCGGAGTACAGCAAGATCGAGGTCGAAGTTCCCGACGACGCCGAGCAGCGTGCGATTGCGTCGGTCATCGATGACGCAGGCGCAGAGGTCAACGCACTGGAGGTTCGCATCGCTAAGGCTCGTGCGATAAAGGCTGGAATGATGCAGGAGCTCCTGACTGGCTCTACTCGTTTGCCAGTGGAGGCTGCGTCATGAGTAACGTCGGGCAACCTGAGCGCAAGGCTCAAGACCGCGTCATTGAGCTGTTTCGGGATTCGTTGGCTTACGAGTACCTCGGCAACTGGGAGTACCGCGACGGGAACTCGAACGTCGAGGTCGAACTGCTTGCGCAAAACCTCCGTGCTCGCGGCTACAGCGACAACCTCATCAACAAGGCGGTCGACAAACTGAAGAGCGACGCCTCGCTCGGTGGTGGCCGTGACCTGTACGAAGCGAACCGTGACGTCTACGGCCTGCTGCGCTACGGGGTGAAGGTCAAGCCCGGTGTGGGCGAGCAGACGGAGACGGTGTGGCTCATCGACTGGGCACGCCCGGAGGCCAACCACTTCGCCCTGGCCGAGGAAGTGACGGTGTTCGGGCAGCACACCAAGCGCCCTGACATCGTGCTGTACGTCAACGGCATCGCCTTCGGGACGCTTGAGCTGAAGCGCTCGAAGGTCGCGGTTTCCGAGGGCATCCGGCAGAGCTACGGGAACCAGCGTCCCGAGTTCATCCGGTCGTTCTTCACGACGGTGCAGCTCGTGATGGCTGGCAACGACGTGGAAGGGCTGCGCTACAGCGTCATCGACACGCCGGAGAAGTACTGGCTGGCGTGGCGTGAGCCGTCTGACATCGCCGACCCGCTCGATCGTTCCCTGACCCAGCTCTGCTCGAAAGAGCGTCTGCTTGAGCTGGTCCACGACTTCATGGTGTTCGACGCGGGACAGAAGAAGACCTGCCGGCACAACCAGTACTTCGGCGTCAAGGCGGCGCAGGAGCGCATCGCCAAGCGCGAGGGTGGCATCATCTGGCACACGCAGGGGTCCGGCAAGTCGCTGACCATGGTGTGGCTGGCCAAGTGGATTCGCGAGAACCAGCCGGATGGCCGCGTGCTGCTCATCACCGACCGCACCGAGCTGGACGAGCAGATCGAGAAGGTCTTCCGTGGTGTCAACGAGTCGATCTACCGGACCAAGAGCGGCGCCGACCTGCTGACCACCCTCAACACGAGCGAGGAGTGGCTGGTCTGCTCGCTGGTCCACAAGTTCCGCGGCTCGGAGGACGAGTCGGCCCGCGACCAGGCCGAGAGCGGGTTCATCCGCGAGCTGAATGCGACCGTCCCCAAGGACTTCCGCGCCAAGGGCAACCTCTTCGTCTTCGTTGACGAGGCTCACCGGACCCAGTCGGGCAAGATGCACGACGCCATGAAGGCGCTCATGCCGGGTGCCATGTTCATCGGCTTCACCGGCACGCCGCTGCTCAAGGCCGACAAGGCCACCACGATCGAAAAGTTCGGCAGCTTCATCCACACCTACAAGTTCGATGAGGGTGTGGCCGACGGCGTTGTGCTCGACCTGCGCTACGAGGCGCGCAACATCGACCAGGAGCTGACCTCACCCGAGAAGGTTGACAAGTGGTTCGAAGCCAAGACCAAGGGCATGACGGACCTATCCCGCGCTGAGCTCAAGAAGCGCTGGGGCACCATGCAGAAGGTTGTCAGCTCGGAGCCGCGTGCCCGGCAGATCGTCAACGACATCCTGCTCGATATGGAGATCAAGCCGCGCCTGTCGGATGGCCGCGGCAACGCCATTCTGGTCAGTTCGAGCATCTACCAGGCGTGCAAGTTCTACGAGCTATTCACGCAGGCCGGGTTCAAGGGCAAGTGCGCCATCGTCACGTCGTACGCGCCGCAGGCTGGCGATATCGCGAAGGAAGACTCCGGCCACGGCGCCACCGAGCGACTGCGCCAGTACGAGATCTATCGGCAGATGCTCGCCGACCACTTCAACGAGCCTGCCGACAAGGCGATGGCCAAGGTCGAGCAGTTCGAGAAGGACGTCAAGGACCGCTTTATCAACCATCCCGGTCAGATGCGCCTGCTCATTGTCGTCGACAAGCTCCTGACCGGCTTCGACGCCCCAAGCGCTACCTACCTGTATATCGACAAGAAGATGCAGGATCACGGGCTGTTCCAAGCCATCTGCCGAGTCAACCGGCTCGACGGCGATGACAAGGACTACGGCTACATCGTCGACTATCGAGACCTGTTCAACTCGCTTGAGTCCGCGATCACCGACTACACTGGTGGCGCTCTGGAAGGCTACGAGAAGAAGGACATCGAGGGCCTGCTGTCCGACCGGATCGAGAAGGCCCGCGAAGACCTCGACGAAGCTCTGGAGAAGATCCGGGCACTGTGTGAGCCGGTCGAGCCGCCGAAGAACACCTTGCAGTACCAGCAGTACTTCTGTGCCCGCGAGCAGGGCAACGCCGAGCAGCTTAAGGCCAACGAGCCCAAGCGCGTGGCGCTGTATAAGGCTGTGGCAGCCGTGACTCGCGCGTACGGCAACCTCGCCAACGAGATGAACGCCGCTGGCTACAGCGATGCCGAAGCCGCAGCGATCAAGGACGAGATCAACCACTATGCCAACGTGCGCGACGAGGTCAAGCTGGGCGCCGGCGAGAACGTCGACTTCAAGCAGTACGAGGCTGGCATGCGCCACCTGCTCGACACGTACATCAGCGCAAAACCCTCGGAGGTGGTGTCCGACTTCCAGGACGCCGGGCTTATTCAGCTGATTGTGCAGATGGGTGCCGGTGCGCTCGACAGGCTTCCCGCAGGAATCAAGAAGGACCCTGAAGCGGTAGCGGAGACGATCACCAACAACATGCGCAAGGTGATCATTGACGAGCGCGCAATGAACCCTAAGTACTACGACAAGATGTCCGAACTGCTCGACGCCATCCTCGAAGAGCGGCGTCTGGGAGCACTGAACTATAAGGACTACCTCGCCAAGCTCCTGGAGCACGCGACCAAGCTCGGCAAGGGCGAGTCCGACACCGAATACCCGGAGTGGGCCAATAACGGTGCTCGCCGAGCCCTGATCGACTTCTTCTGGCCTTCAACCGAGATCGCTGTCGAGATCGACATGACGATCCGACACACTAAGCCGGACTCGTGGGTAGGTAACCCGATCAAGGAAAAGAAGGTCAAGCGCGCAATCGCTCGGGCGCTGCCGGATGACTTCGACCGCCTTGATGAACTGTTCGAGCTGGTACGGGCACGCTATGAGTACCGCTAGCGCCCACCTGACGGTCCTTGGCATCGACGTTGAAGTCATCTACAAGGACATCAAGAACCTGCACATCGGCGTCTATCCGCCACTCGGGCGGGTCCGGGTCGCAGCTCCACACAGGCTTGACGACGAGCACGTTCGATTGGCCGTGATTCAGCGGTTGCCGTGGATCAAACACCGGCGTGAGCAGCTGCGCTCGGCCGCGCGCCAGTCCGAGCGAGAGATGGTCACAGGCGAGTCCCACTATGTTTGGGGCGTTCGCCACCGAATGAAGGTCATAGAGCGCCCAGGGCGGACGCACTTCGAGGTAGACGGCGAACGGCTGCTGCTGTACGTCCCGGAAGGCACCACAGTTGAACGACGACGTGAGTTGCTCGATCGGTGGTATCGGGAGCAGCTACGACAAGCGATTCCAAACCTCATTGCCAAGTGGGAACCGATCCTGGAAGTGTCGGTGCCGCGATGGACAATCAGGCGCATGAAGACCAAGTGGGGGTCATGCAACCGGGAGAGCGGGCACATTTGGTTCAACGTTGAGCTTGCCAAGAAGAACCCAGACTGCTTGGACTACATCGTCGTCCATGAGATGACGCATCACCTTGAACGCAACCACGGCCCGCGCTTCACCAAGCTCATGGACCGGTTCATGCCCAGCTGGCGGAGTCTTCGCGACCAGCTAAACGATGCTCCTCTAGCCGAGGAGACCTGGTGAGGTTCGGACTCGCGAAGGCGATATCGGGTGCTCGACGGGTGCAGTCGCTGAGTACGGGCTCCAGTCGGTTCACCTCACTACGCTCGACCGGATATCCCAGGTACGCCCCAGCGGCCCAGCAGTTCAACCGGCGTCAACTGACCCTCATACCCGGGAGACACAGCCGAAGCGTGGACGGTTGAAGGCGGCGAGATGAGCGGAAAGGTCCATGAGAACGCCGTCCGGGACGCTCTGGCGTCCCGGCTCGCCCTGATCGAGCCGGGACTGAAGTGCGTTGCCACGGCGTATCGGCTGCCAAGCCGGGTGGGCGCTGGCGGACGGATCGACATCCTCGCACGGGACACCACCGGCAGCTTCGTGATTATCGAGTTGAAGCGTACGGAAGCCGCCGCTGAGGTGGCGCTGCACGAGCTGCACAAGTATGTGGAGCTGACGTCCGCGTGGTTCTCGCGGCGGTGGAATGGCGCGGGCTGCATGCCGCGTTCAGCCAGGCGGCCCGGGAGTGGTCCATGGATCTACGTGGGTACCGGTTGACGCTGGACGCTGACGGAGTGACTCCGATCGGTGCTGGCCCGGTGCAGCCGCTGGCAGAGGCCATTGTTCAGGAGCTGACCCCAATTCAGCTGCTGGTACAGACGCGTACCGGCAACCTCGACGCGATCTGGCGCTGGGCCCTACGTGAGTTGCAGGCGGCCGGCGTACGCCACGTGGTCGGCTTCGAGGTCGCTCACTCGACGTACGACCCAGGCATATATCTCGTGCTCGGTCGGATGCCGCCACTCGTTTCTGATGTGGACAGCGGCGACGAGGTCGGGTGCGGCACCGCGGACGATGACGGATGGGAGGAAGAAGCACCCGACGTCTCCGACGCACCACCTGGGTACGAGGCGGAGCACCGCGCACAGGGATGGCTGTGCCGATCGTTCAACTCCTTCCAGATCCAGTTGGGGCATCCGCATGTCCTCGCGCAACTGGCAGCCGACCCGGACTGGACCGCACGCTCGGCTCGATCCTGGCGAACGTGGCAGGCCTCGACCGCATCGACGAGAACCACCTCACCAACTGGATGTATGACCACCTGAGAGTCATCACGGTGCCCTGCGACGACGCGGACACCCTCGGCAGACTCGAGGAAGCCGTACTGGGGGAGATGGACCCGGTCCTCAACCTCAAAGGCATGTCTCGGACGGCTATCCGGGCTCGCATTACGGAGCTTCGGCGCAGATACACCTGAAACTCCGTCTCCGCGGCACTGCGGCGCAGCGAGGTGTCAAGCTGAAGCTACCTAGGGTGAGTCGGCGGCGGGGTGACGCAGCTTGCGCTCCGCGGCGTCCGTCCCGGGACGAGCCCCTCAGCGAGATTTGGTTGACGCCGGGCTGATGATCAGCCTGTGACGTCTGGAAAATTCTTCGGGCCGGATTTCGTTGCGCGCCACCGACAACAGTTCGGCGACCTGCCCTCCGACCGCCGCCGGCTGACCTTTGACATCGCAGTCGAGCCGCAATTTCAGCACTGGCGGGACTGGTACGACGAGCAGCTCGCCCTGCTCCCTTCCTCTGACGCCGAGCAGCTAGCCGGCAGGCTCTGGAAGGACGAGTTCTTCTGGCCCGTCACGATGGAGTTGGCAGCGGGCGCTGCGCTGCGGTCAGCGGGATACCTCGTTGCGTACGAACGCCAGTACGGTGGCTTGACACCGGACTGGACGGTGCTATCGCCTGACGACGACCCGGTCATGTTCGTCGAGGTCCACACCGACCAGCCTCCACGAGAGACGTTCGCACGCCAACGAGCCTGGAAGGCGCTTGAACAACGCATCGCGAAGATTTCTGTCGGTGTTGTGCTCGTTCTCAAGGCCGGCAACATGCCGCCCAAGGTGCCCGACGCCGGCACGGCTAAGAAGGTCGCCCAAGAGGTACGCCAGCGCCTGCTGCAGTCCCCATCGGCCACCAGTATCACCGCCTACGGATACACCTTCCTGGTGCTCGCCGATCGCTTCGGCCCGGTTGCCTCGGCTAATGGACTATTCGCACAGTTCGCCGCACCGAGTGGAGTAGCTGGCCCTGTCGATGCCGCACGACTGACGCGGGCGGTCAACGACAAGGTGCGCAAGTACGCGGATCTGGCGGCCCGCTACGACGTTCCCCTAGTGATCGCCGCCGGCGCTCACCGCTTCACCAGGGTAGACCTGGATGACGTAGACAGGTTGATTGCCGGCGAGCCTACGATCAGCTTCCAGTTCAACATCGGCGATGCGTTCATTGGCGCGCAAAAGATCAACTTGGCCCATCCGCCGCGATGGGTCATGCCTGCTGATCTCTCCGCGTTGCTGTGGATCGACAACCAGCCGCCCTTCGCAACGAGCAATGCTCGAAACCTGTGGATGAGCGTCGGGAGGCGTACCCTCCCGACGAGTTCCAAGCCAGGAATCGAGTAGA
>NZ_VCJO01000017.1 GCF_009712475.1 Micromonospora sp. CP22 | reverse complement strand
AACCCAACCCCAAACCGAGAAGATCAACTGCCCAGATCACGGCCTTGATCAACAGCTAGCGAAAGACCGAGGCTAGTCTCTGGGGCGGTCGCCGACGGGGGGAGATCCGGCGGTTGTCGGATCTCGTCGCGACCCCTGCCGCCGGGCGTCCCCAGCAGCCCCGAGGCAGGCAAGGAAGGAGCGGTGTCCCCGCGCCGCTCCTTCCGGGACCACCACTGTCACAGGGCAGGGATAGGCTCGCGTCCGTGACCGAACCCGCCCAGCTCACCCACGTCGACACCACCGGCGCGGCCCGCATGGTCGATGTCTCCGCCAAACAGGTCTCCGGTCGGTCGGCCACGGCCGCCGGTCGGTTGCGGACCACCCGCGAGGTGATCGACCTGCTTCGCGGGGAAGGGCTGCCCAAGGGCGATGCCCTGGCGGTCGGGAGGTTGGCCGGCATCATGGGCGCCAAGCGCACTCCCGATCTGATCCCGCTGTGCCATCCGATCGCCCTGCACGGCGTTTCGGTCGACCTGACGCTGACCGCCGACACGGTCGAGATCACCGCCACCGCCCGCACCGCCGACCGCACGGGGGTGGAGATGGAGGCGCTGACCGCGGTCGCGGTCGCCGGGCTGGCCCTGGTCGACATGGTCAAGGCCGTTGATCCGGCGGCCAGCGTCGACGCGATCCGGGTACTGCGCAAGGAGGGTGGCAAGACCGGCCACTGGGAGCGCCCGGAGGAGCGGCCGTGATCCGCGCCCGGGTGGTGGTGGCTTCCAACCGGGCCGCCGCTGGGGTCTACGCCGACACCAGCGGCCCGCTTCTTGTCGCCGGGCTGCGGGAGTTGGGCTGCGAGGTGGACGAAGCATCGGTGGTGCCGGACGGCGACCCGGTCGGTCAGGCGATCTCGATGGCGGTGGCGGACGGCGTGGACGTGGTGTTGACCAGTGGCGGCACCGGGGTCACCCCCACCGATCGAACTCCCGACGTGACCCGGGCCCTGCTCGACTACGAGATCCCCGGCATCGCCGAGGCGATCCGTGCGTACAGCCGCGACAAGGTGCCGACCGCCGCGCTGTCCCGTGGGGTGGCCGGGGTGGCCGGCCGCACGCTGGTGGTCAACCTGCCTGGTTCGACCGGCGGGGCACGCGACGGCCTCGCCGTGCTGGGGCCGATTCTCGCCCACACCATCGATCAGTTGCGCGGTGGCGACCATCCGACGGCCGGTTAGGCTCGGCCGGTGAGCATGCAAACCGCCTCCACCGACGAGGTCTCCGCGCCACCACCGGCCGACTGGGCCCAGGCGCGTGCCCAGGCGTACGCGGCGGGTCTGGCCGCCGCGTTGCCCGCCGTCGAGCGCCCACTCGCCGAGACCGACGGGCACACCCTCGCCGACCCGCTCACCCCGCGCACCGACCTGCCGGCGTTTCCGACGTCGAGTGTGGATGGCTGGGCGGTGCGCGGCGCGGGCCCCTGGCGGGTGGTCGGTCGGGTGCTCGCCGGGAGTACGGCTGCCCCGTTGACCGAGGACGGTACGACGGTCGAGATCGCCACCGGGGCGATGGTGCCGCCGGGTGCCGCGGCGGTGCTCCGGGTCGAGGAGTCGAGGCGTACCCCGGCGGGGTTGGTCGACGGCGTGCCCCGCCCAACGCCGGAGTGGCGGCAGCCCGGCGAGGAGGCCACCGCCGGTGAGGAACTGCTGCCGGCGGGGACACCTGTCGATCCCACGGTGATCGGTCTGGCCGCCTCCTGCGGCCACGACACTCTGCGGGTACGCCGACAACCGCGCGCCGCGCTGCTGGTCTTCGGCGACGAGCTGCTCACGGTGGGCCCGCCCGGTGCTGGGCGGGTACGCGACGCGTTGGGCCCGGCGGTGCCGGGTTGGCTACGCCGGTACGGCTGTCAGATCGATCCGAACGACGTGGTCGGCCCCGTCGCCGACACGCTGGACGCCCATGTGGCCGCGCTGCGGGCCGCCCTGACCGACGCCGATCTGGTCTGCACCACGGGTGGCACCATGCACGGCCCGGTCGACCACCTGCATCCGGCACTGGCGGCGTTGGGTGCCGACTACGTGGTCAACACGGTCGCGGTGCGTCCCGGCTTCCCGATGCTGCTGGCCCGGTTGGTCGACGCCGACGGGAAGGTGCGGTTCGTGGCCGGGCTGCCCGGCAATCCGCAGTCCGCCATCATCGCGTTGGTGTCGCTGGTCGCCCCGCTGCTGGCCGGGCTCGCCGGTCGGCCGCAGCCGGTGCTCGGGCACGCGGCCCTCGCCGATCCTGTTCCCGGTCGTGGTGATCACACCCACCTGGCGCTGGTCCGGCTCGACCGGGTCGCCGGGACGGCCCGTCCGGTTCGGCACGTCGGTTCGGCCATGCTGCGGGGGCTTGCCAACGCGGACGGGTTCGCGGTGATCGGGCCGGGCACCACCGGCTCGGTGGGCGACCGGGTGCCGATCGTGCCGCTGCCGCTGCTCCCCGGGGAGCGGGCATGGTGACCGTCATCAGCACCGTCACCGACCAGCCACTGGATCTCGCCGCCCACGAGGCGGCGGTCGCCGACCGCCGGGCCGGGGCGGTGGTCTCGTTCGCCGGGGTGGTCCGCGATCACGACCACGGACGGTCGGTGGTCAGCCTGGAGTACGAGGGCCACCCGAGCGCCGGGCAGGTGCTCCGGGAGGTCGCCGACGAGATCGCCGCCGATCCCGACGTGTACGCGGTGGCGGTGTCACACCGGATCGGTCCACTGGGCATCGGCGACGTGGCCTTGGCGGCGGCGGTCAGCACCGCCCACCGGGCCGCCGCGTTCGCGGCCTGCGCCCGCCTGGTGGACGAGGCGAAGGCCCGGCTGCCGATCTGGAAGCGGCAGGTGTTCACCGACGGCACCGAGGAATGGGTCAACTGCCCCTGACCGGTGACGGGCGGCCTACCTACCGCCGTCCGTGCGACATCAAGGCGCGTGCCGCCCGATCGGTGTGGAACGCGGGTTCCGCCCCGGGCCGCCACGGCAGCGCCGCCACCAGCACGATCAGCGCCAGCGCCAGGGAGTTCTCCATCAACGCGCCGAACAGGCCGTCCTCGTAGTGGGAGACCTCCGGCAACTGGTGTTCGTACGGCCAGATGGGGGAGATCAGGAACAGCAGGTAGAGCCCGATGGCGGCGATGCCGTGGCGGAACCCGGTCAGGGTCGGGTACCAGATGGGTGATCGGAGAGCGGACACTCCGGGCGGCCCGCCGTACGCTCCTGACGCCGACCGTGCCACCGGTCCCCGGCTGGCCTCATGGCGACGGATCGCGGCGTCACCGAGGACGATGATGGCCGGGATGACCCAGACGAGGTGGTGCGTCCAGGAGATCGGGCTGATCACGTTGGCGGTCAGGCCCACCAGCGTGAAGGCGGTCAGTTCGTCGCCGTCGGAGTGTGCGTCGGACGCGCGGGACAGACCGAGCGCCAGCACCAGCACCGAGAAGGCGAGCCAGAGCAGGCCGGGGGTTTCGATCGAGTCGTAGAGCCGGGCCAGCAGACCGGCCAGGGACTGGTTGGGCGTCATGTCGGCGGCGCCCACCCGCTCGGTCTGCCACAGCACGCTGCCGAAGTAGTCGCGGGACTCGGCACCGACGATGCCGAAGCTGCCGATGGTCACCGCGACGGCGGTACCGATGGCGGTCGCGGCCACCCGCCACTGTCGAGTGATCATCAGGTACAGGATGAACAGGGCCGGGGTCAGCTTGATGGCGGTGGCCAGGCCGATGCCGACACCGGCCCAGGCGCCGCCGTAGACGAACCGCAGCAGCGGGCCGTCGTCCTCGGCCTGGTGGGTGCCCCGACGCGACCGCCAGCGCAGGGCGATCAGGTCGGCCAGGATCAGCGCGAACAGCAGCAGGTTGACCTGACCGTAGCCGAGGGTTTCCCGGGTGGGCTCGATGGCGACGGCCAGCGGTGTGGCGATGGCCACCGTGTACCACAGTGGCCAGCCCAGCCGGTCGACGATCGGGCGCAGCAGCGCGGCCAGCACCACGGCCAGGGCGGCGATGCTGACCACGGCGTTGACCAGACCGGCCAGGGTCACCGGCAGGTGCGCCATCGGCAGCATGGCGAGCCCGGCGAAGGGTGGGTAGGTGAAGCCCAGGGTTGTGTCCGGCGCGACGAACTCGTACAGCTCGTGACCGCTCGCCCACCAGACAACCGCGCCATGGTAGATCTTCATGTCGAAGAAGTTGTACGGACGCCCGAACGCGCCGATGGCAAGCCATGCGGCGTAGGCGACGGCGGCGACGATGCCGGCCCGTACGACTGTCCTACGATCGATCCCACGCGTCACGCGGCGGACTGTGGCGAGGCGGTCCAGCCCTTTACCGACGATCGTCGGCATGGCGTGGCCACCCCCATACCAAGGTCGTCCTACCCGTCCAGGTCCGGTACGGAGCCTAGAACGGCGCCTCACGTCACTGCCTCCCGCGTTATGCGACCGTGTCCGATCCCACACATTCTTTTGACATTTCCACCGCGTTAACGCCTACCGGGCGGTTCAGGTGATTCGCGGCGTTAGCCGGGGATGGGGTGGAGGATTCGCAGCTCAGCCAGGGAGTCGCCGAGCGGTGGAGGCGGACCGTAGGGCGATCCGCGCCTCCCGACGGGCGGTCCGGACGGCGCGGCGCACCGACCGTCGCGAGTGGCCGATCCGGTGACCGGCCCGCCAGCGCAGACCGGGCTTTCCTTCGGTGTCCGCGGCAGCGAGCAGCAACCCACCGAACAGGCCCAGGTTCTTCAGGAAGTGAATCTGGTTGTTCTGCTTCGCGGCCGGGTCGTCGTTGGTCCAGAAGGCATGCCCGGCGAGCGTGACCGGGATCAGCGTGCCGGCCAGCACCAGGGCCGCCGGCCGGGTGAACCGCCCGGTGGCCAACATCAGCCCGGCTCCGAACTGCACTGCCGCGTTTGCCTTGATCAGCGTTTCCGTGTCGGTGGGGATTCGTGGATCGGTCCGCTCCAACAGCGGCGTGACCCGGTCGACGACGGGCTTCGCGGCGGGCACCAGGCGGCCGGGGTTGGCGAAGTTGCGGGCACCGCTGACCACGAAGATGCCGCTGAGCATGGCGCGGGCGAGGGATCGTACGGGCGTCATGGATCAGTCATACCCTGTCCCGGTCACCATTACGCCCCGCCTCGGGGGATGTCGATCGATCGGGTGGCCGGTGACGCCGCGCCCGGGTTCGTAGACCGTCGCGGATGGACGCGTGTTCCGGGGTACCCTACGCCGCGTGACGACCCTGCGGCTGCGACCCGAGGACCCGGCCGACACCGGCGCGATCCGCCGGGTGCTGGCCGCGGCGTTCGCCCGACCCGACGTGGCCGTCCCGCCGGAGGTACGCCTCGTCGACGAGCTGCGCGGCAGCGACGCGTGGCTGCCGGAGTTGGCGATGGTGGCCGAGTACGGCGGTGAGATCGTCGCCTACGCCCTGCTCTCCCGGGTGATGGTCAAGTCGGGTACGAGCACCACGCCGGCGTTGGCATTGGGCCCGGTGGCGGTGGCCCCCCACCGGCAGCGGATCGGGCTCGGCACGTCGGTGGTGCAGGCCGCCCTGGAAGCGGCTACCGAGCTCGGCGAGCGGCTGGTGGTGGTGCTCGGCGACCCGGCCTACTACCGGCGCTTCGGCTTCAGCCGCGCGGACCAGATGGGCCTGACCAGCCCGTGGTCCGGTCTCGGAGAGCCGTGGCAGGCACTGGTGTTGCCACCGGCGACCAGCGACGAGCCACCGCCACCGCAGGGTGAGGTGGTTTTCCCGCCGCCCTGGTCGAAGGTCTGAAGTCGGGCCGGTCCGGTGGCGGTGCGTGTCTGCCAGGGGATGCCTTCGGCCAGGCCCGTCGATGATCAGGCGGGCTGGGTGCGCAGGTAGCGGCCGAAGTGCGGGACGGTGAAGGCGACCGTGCCGCGTTCTCCGGAGTAGATCAGGCCTTTCTTGATCAGCGCGTCCCGGGCCGGGGAGAGGCTGGCGGGTTTACGGCCGAGCGCTCGGGCGATCTCCGCGGTCGGCACGGCCGCGTCCATGTCGTCCCGGCCACCGCCGTCGCTCTCCCCTTCGACCAGGGAGAGCGTCGCCATCGCCCGCATGTACTCGCGTTCGGCGGGAGTGGCCCGCTCGAAACGGGAGCCGAAGAAACCCACCGCCAACTCCGCCTCGGCCTCCGGCGCGGCCACGCGTACGTCGGCCGGGGTGATCGGTGACCGGGGGGCATGGTCCCAGGTGGCCTTCCCGTACGCCTGCACGAAGTACGGATACCCGCCGGACTTCTCGTAGAGCAGATCGAGGGCTTTCGCCTCGTACTCGACGTCCTCCCGCTCGGCTGGCGCGCAGAGCGCGTGGTCGGCGGCGATCCGGTCGAGACGGTCGATGCGCTGGTAGCGGAACAGCCGTTCGGAGTACGACTTGGCCGCGCTGAGCACCGCCGGTAGGTGCGGCAGGCCGGCACCGACCACGATCAGCGGCGCGCCGAGCTGCGAGAGTTCGTGGCAGGCGGCGCAGAGCGCGGAGACGTCCTCCGGCCCGAGGTCCTGCATCTCGTCGATGAAGATGGCGACGCCGGTGCCGACGTCGCTGGCGACCGAGGCGGCGTCGGTGAGCAGTTCCACCAGGTCGATCTCGATGTCGCCGGAGTCGGCCCGGCCACTGGCCGCCGGTACGTCGATGCCGGGTTGCCAACGGTCGCGCAGTTTCGGCGCGGACCTGCCGCCCTTGGTCGGTGTGCCACGTTGGGCGAATGCCTTGAGCACCCCGAGGAAGGCGTCGATCCGCTCCGGTGCCCGGTGTCGCGGTGCCAGCTCCCGGATGGCCATGTGCAGGGCGGCGGCGATCGGTCGGCGTAACGACTGATCCGGGCGGGCCTCGATCTTGCCGCTGCCCCAGAGCCGGTTGATCGCCTGGGAGCGCAGCGTGTTCAGCAGAACGGTTTTGCCGACGCCACGCAACCCGGTGAGCATCAGGCTGCGTTCCGGTCGGCCCCGCGCGATGCGTTCGAGGACGATGTCGAAGACGTCCAGTTCCCGCCCCCGACCGGCGAGTTCGGGCGGACGCTGACCGGCGCCGGGGGCGTACGGGTTGCGGACCGGATCCACGCATCGCAGAGTATCGGGCTGTCTAGAGGAGAGGCTAGACATGGATAGACGGCGGCATCGGCGTGTTGCCCTCGACCAGAAACTAGCGCTGTCTAGCCTCCACGCTAGACAGCGCTAGTTTTGGGAATCGGCCGTCAGTCGCGCCGCTTGAGACAGAGCACGAAGTCGAGCGAATCCAGCTCGCTGTCGTAGAAGTACCAGTTGGTGTAACCGTCCACCGCAGCGCACTTCTCCTCGGCGTCCCGCTCGCCACTGGTCTTGCCGTCGAAGCGTTTCAGCACCTCGTACGACCTCGGCACGCAGTCGCTCAGCGCCAACCTGGGCTGGTCACCGGCGGCTGCCTCGTTGCGTACGCACTGCCCGGCCTGCACGAAGCGGGCGTCTGCGGAGGAGGCGGGAGCCGGCTCGTCGGGGAGATCCTCCTCGTCCCCCGCATCCGGCGTGGATGCCACCTCCTCGGTCGGAGCAGCCACCGGAGTGGTTGTCTCGTCGTCCTGCCCGACCAGGTAGTACGTGGTCGCGCCGCCCAACGCCAGCACCAGCACGGCGGCCAGGGCGACGAGCATCCAGCCGCGCCGACGCTGCGGCGGGGGCGCGGGTGTGCCGGCGTAGCCGGTGGCCACATCAGGTCGGTCGGCGGACTGCGTCCACCCGTCCGGTGCCGCCGTGGTCGCGTCGTACCGCTCGCCGCCCGGGTCGTACGACTGGCCGGACCCGTACCGCTGGCCATCCCCGTAGCCGTAGTCCTGGCCGTACCCGTGGTGCTGGGCGGGCGGGTACTCCGGACCCGACCCGTAGGTCCGCCCGGGAGCGCCACCGTAGGACTGGTCGCCGTAGGACTGGTCACCGTAGGGCTGACCCGGCTGGTAGGCGCGGCCCGGGTCGTGGGAGGGGCCGGGCGGCTGACCGTGGCCGTACCACTGCTCGGGTTGCGGCTCGCGCCACGGGTGCTCACCGGGTTCCGGCTCGTGCCACGGCTGCGGGCCTGGACCCGGTGGTCCGTAGTTCCCCATGCACGCCCTCCTGAGCCTTCGGGGGTGGAAGCCGGTGGGTTTGTCCGCCGCACACCGCCAGTGCGTACGGTAGCCAAGCGACCCCGCGCCTGCCGGAAGGGTAGCGGGCGTCGGGGGCACTCACCGTCCTTACCGACGAACCGGTGCCCGGGCGGACCGCCGATCCTCAGATGAGGCGTAGCTGCCGGTCCTTGGGTCGCCGAGGGCCCTCGCTGTCGCCGAGGCGCTCGAACAGGCCCGGGTCCACCACGTCGAGGAACGGCGAGGGGCGGCAGTCCCGCTCCGCGCCGTGCCGGAACCGGCGGGCGGCATGGCTGACGTAGAGCCGGTCCTGGGCCCGGGTCAAGCCGACGAAGAAGAGCCGTCGCTCCTCGGCGATCGCGGCCTCGTCGGGCGTGGTGCCGGGCCAGCGCAACGGCAGCAGACCGTCCTCGGCGCCGACCAGGAAGACCACCGGGAACTCCAGCCCCTTCGCGGCGTGCAGGGTCAACAGGGTGACCGCCTCGGCGCGCGGGTCGAGCGCGTCCACCTCAGCGCCGGTGGCCAGCTGCGACAGGAACATCTCCAGGTCGTCACCGCATCGACGGGCCAGTGGCGTCAACAGGTCGACGGCGGTACGGACATCCTCCGGGCGTACGCCGCCGGAGCCGTCCAGAGTCGGGGTGGCGAACCGGTCGGCGAGCACCTGTCCGGCGAGGCGTACCCGTGCGGGCAGCGCACCGTCGACACCGGTGGCGTGCCGCAGCTCGCGAGCGATGGCGGTCACCCCGGGCCGGTCCCGCAGCCGGTCGTGCGAGCGCTTCTGCACCGGGATGTTGGCTCGGGCCAGAGCGTCCACGATCGGCGCGGCCTGCGAGTCGGTGCGGTACAGCACCGCGATGTCCGAGAAGGACAGCGTGGTCGACCGGCCGTCGATGCGGCCGGAGTCCAGCGACCGGTGGGACAGGCCGCCCACCAGTTCGTCCACGGTGCGTACCACGAAGTCGGCCTCGTCGGCGACGGACGCCGCCGCGTACCGACCGACCAGCGGTGCCTCCGGGTCGAGCCGGGCCGGATCCAACCGGCGACCCCGCACCAGCGACGACGGGGCGATCGCCTGCACCGCGGCGGCCAGGATCGGTGCCGAGGACCGGTAGTTGCGGTTGAGCCGGACCAGCCGGGCGTCGGTGAAGTCCTGCGAGAAGCGCAGGAAGTACCCGACGTCGGCCCCCCGGAACGAGTAGATCGCCTGGTCCGGGTCGCCGATCGCGCACAGGTTGCCGTCGGCCGGACTGAGCAGCCGCAACAGCTCGTACTGCACCGCGTCGACGTCCTGGTACTCGTCCACGAAGATCCACCGCCACCGCTGCCGGTACCGGTCGACCAGCTTGCGGTCCTCCCGCAGCAGCGCCACCGGCAGGGTGAGCAGATCGTCCAGATCCACCAGTCCCTGCTTGCGCAGCAGCGCGGCGTAGCGGGCCGGATCGTCCCCGGCATCGGTCCGCGCGGTCGCCCGCTCCGCGTCGTCGGCGATGCGGAAATCCTCGGGCAGACCGGCGGCCTCGGCGTTCTCCCGCAGGATGGTCAGCCCGAGCGAGTGGAAGGTGCCGACGGTGACGTCCTCGGCGACCGGGCCGAGCAGGCCGTCGAGGCGATGCCGCAGCTCCTCCGCAGCCCGCCGGGTGAACGTGATGGCCAGGCACTGCTCGGGGAAGACGTTCAGCTCGGCGCAGAGGTACGCGATGCGGTGGGTCAACGTCCGCGTCTTGCCGGTGCCCGGCCCGGCGACGATCAGCAGCGGGCCTCCGGGGGCCGAGGCGGCCACCCGTTGCATCGCGTCGAGCCGGTCGAGCAGACCGGTGCCGACCTCCTCCATGCCGGCGAGCATCGGTTCGAACGGCTCGTGCGGGGAGGGGGCCGGCGCGATGGGCGGTGCCGGGGTCGCCGCCGCCCGGCGCTTCGGCTCGGGCTTCGCCGCCGTCCGCCGCGCACCGGCTTCCGTCTTCGGTGCGGCCTGCGGAGCACGCCGCTGCGCGGGCACCGGTACGTCGAACAGCGTCTCCTGGCCGGTGGACGCCGTAGTGCCGCTCAGCTCGGTCGGGTCGAACAGGGTGATCACGCCGTACTCGCCGTCGTAGCCGGGCACCCGACGAACCTCGCCCCGGCGGAGCCGACCGATACCCTCGGCGAGCACCTCGCCGCCGATCCGACCGATCTCGTCCAGCGGTACGCGAGTGAGGATCTCCAATTCGGGGCCGAGCGCGGCGACCAGCTCGGTGAGCTTCCCCTCGACCCGCTTGGAGCGCGGACCGACCTTGTTGATCTCACCGAGGATCTCGGCGAGCTGGATCAGGTGGGTCACCTCGGGAGCGTGCTGCGGGCGATACCCCTCGGGTCGGTCGGCCAGGTCCTCGACCCGGCTCAGTACGCCCACCGTCAGCGGCTTGCCGCACTCCGGGCAGCGTCCCCCGGCTTCCCTGGTGCGCTCCGGTGCCCAGTTCACCCCGCACAGGCGGTGCCCGTCGGCGTGGTACTTGCCCTCCTCCGGGAAGAACTCGATCGTCCCGGCGAGGCCGTCACCGGTCCGCAGCGCCTCCCGGATGCCGAAGTAGTCCCGGGGTGAGGTGAAGACCGTGGCCTCCCGGGCGAGCGCCGGTGGCGAGTGCGCGTCGGAGTTGGACACCAGCCGATAGCGGTCCAGGCTGCCCACCCGCCAGTTCATCTCCGGGTCGGAGGAGAGCCCGGTCTCCACCGCGAAGATGTGCTCCGCCAGGTCGGCGTAGCAGTCGGCGATCGCGTCGAAGCCGGACTTCGAGCCGAGGGCCGAGAACCACGGGGTCCAGATGTGCGCCGGGACGAGGTACCCGTCCTCGCTCGCCTCCAGCGTGATCTCCAGCAGGTCCCGCGAGTCGAGGCCGAGGATGGGACGGCCGTCCGAGCCGAGGTTGCCGATCCGGCCGAGGGCGGCGTTGAACCTGCCCACGGCGTCCAGGTCCGGCAGGTAGATGAGGTGGTGGACCTTGCGCGTCCGGTCGTCCCGCTTGTAGATCGTGGAGATCTCCACGCTGAGCATGAACCGGACCGGGTCGCTCTCCGCCGTGCTGGCCAGCCGGGGTGGCAGCCGCCGGGCGATGTCCCGTTCCGCCTCCGGTGACAGCCGGTACAGGCCCGGCTCGGCCGGGTGCAACGTCTCCCGCAGGTGGTCGTACCAGGCGGGGTGGGTGAAGTCGCCGGTACCGAGCACCGCGATGCCCTTGCGTCGCGCCCACCAACCGAGGTTCGGCAGGGTCAGGTCACGGCTACAGGCCCGCGAGTACTTCGAGTGGATGTGCAGGTCCGCGACGAAGGGCGGGGGGCCACCGGGGGGTACGGCGCTGAACGGAGGCACGCCGCATCCTGCCACGACCGGCCGCGCTCCCGCTCGGCGCCACGCACGTAGGTGAGCTGCGCTATGCCGAGCGAAGCTCGACGAGGGTGATCTGAGGCTCCGCGCCGACGCGTACCGGCGGGCCCCAGAAGCCGGCGCCGTTGGTCACGTAGACCTTCGTCCCGTCCACCTCACCGAGCCCGGAGACGACCGGCTGTTCGAGCCTGACCAGCAGGTTGAAGGGGACGATCTGGCCGCCGTGGGTGTGGCCGGAGAGTTGCAGGTCGACCCCGTACCGCGCGGCCTCCAACGCGGCCACCGGCTGGTGGGCCAGCAGCACCACCGGCCGGGACGGATCGCGGTCGCCCAGCGCGGCGTCGTAGTCCGGCGGCGCGGAGACGCCGCTGCCGGCAGCGGAGACGTCGTTGACCCCCGCCAGGTCGATCGCCCCGCCCCGGGTGGCGATCTCCAGCCGTCGGTTCTGGAGCACCCGCAGCCCGAGCCGGTCCACCTCGGTCACCCACTCCTCCACGCCGGAGTAGTACTCGTGGTTGCCGGTGACGAAGTAGCTGCCGTGCCGCGACCGCAGGTCGCGCAGGGGCGCCGCGGCGTTGCCCAACTCGGCGACCGTGCCGTCGACCAGGTCCCCGACCACGGCGACGATGTCGGCGTCCAGCCGGTTGATCGCGGCCACGATCCGCTCGGTGTGCGCCCGACCGCTCAGCGGCCCGATGTGGATGTCCGACACGGTGGCGATGCGCAGTCCGTCCATGCTGCGGGGCAGCTTGGCCAGCGGGATCTGCACCCGGTCCAGCCGTGGTGGCCCCATCGCGGTGCGTACGCCGTAGCCGACCAGACCGGTGGCGGTGAGCCCGGCGAAGATCGCGGCGCTGCGGGCGAGCAGCAGGCGACGGCTGGGATCGTGGTCACCGCCGACGGCACCGACCGCCGGGGGAGCCACCGGGGCGTCGCCGGTCGGCGGAGGCGGCTCGGTGGTCGACCGGCCGTCCGACGACTCGGCCCCGTCCGGGCCGACGAGGACCGGCTGCGGTGCGGACAGGCCCGCCCGGCGGCGCAGCACCAGCCGCGCCACCAGCATCGGGACCTCCAGCACGACGAGCAGCACCAGTAGGTAGAACATCAGCGCGAGCCATAGGTAGCCCGGCCAGGCCAGCCAGTACATCCCGGCGCGCGTGCCGATCATGGTCGCCGGTACGAGCAGGGCCAGCACCACGGCGGTGACGGTGCCGATCCGCCGCCAGCGCCCGGCGGTGGTGGTGTCCTTGACCAGCCGCTTCCACAGGTAGAGATGGATCAACCCGGTGATCACGGCAAGGGTGGTCACGAAGCCGAGTACCGCGAACACGTGTGGAATCCCCCTCAGCCGCCGGCGAAGGGGGGCAGGACGTCGATCGTCGCCCCGGCCGGCAGCGGCTTCCGCCGATCATGACAGGTCACGCCGTCGATCAGAAAACTCGACACCGCCAAGACCGAAACCAGCCGCTCACCGTGCCGTTCGGCCAGCTCAGCCACCACCTCGTCCAATGACCGGCCGGCAATGGTGGACTCCTCGGCGCGGCCTGCCGCAGCGCGCGCCCCGGCGAAGTACCGGACCGTGACGGTCGCCATGATCAGCCTCCGATGGCCGACATCGGCCGGGCCGGTTGCAGGAAGGACGGATCGTCGATGCCGTGCCCGGCCCGCTTGCTCGACATCGCCGCCCGCCAGCGGCGGGCGAGTTCCTCGTCGTCGGCTCCGGCCCGCAACGCGCCGCGTAGGTCGGACTCCTCGGTGGCGAACAGGCAGTTGCGGATCTGCCCGTCGGCGGTGAGGCGGGTCCGGTCGCAGTCGCCGCAGAAGGGCCGGGTCACCGTGCCGATCACGCCGACCCGGGCCGGGCCACCGTCGACCAGCCAGGTCTCCGCAGGAGCGGCACCGCGCTCGGCCGGATCCGGGCTGAGATCGTACGCGGACCGCAGCGCCGTCAGGATCTCGTCGGCGGTCACCATGGCGGCGCGATCCCAGCCGTGCTGGGCGTCCAGCGGCATCTGTTCGATGAACCGCAGCTGGTAGCCGTGATCGAGGGCGAAGCGGAGCAACGCCGGTGCCTCGTCGTCGTTGACGCCCCGCATCAACACAGTGTTGATCTTGACCGGGGTGAGCCCGGCGGTGGCCGCACCGGCCAGCCCGGTCAGCACGTCGGCCAACCGGTCCCGGCGGGTGAGCCGGAGGAAGCGTTCCCGGTCCAGGGTGTCGAGTGAGACGTTCACCCGGTCGAGACCGGCGGCGCGGAGGGTGGGAGCGACCCGGTCCAGACCGATGCCGTTCGTGGTCAACGAGATCCGGGGGCGCGGGTCGAGTGCCGAGACGGCGGCGACGATGCCGACCAGACCTGGGCGGATGAGGGGTTCACCGCCGGTGAACCGCACCTCGTCGACGCCGAGCTGGCACACCGCGATCCGGATCAGCCGGACCAACTCGTCGTCGGTGAGCACCTGCGGCCCGGCCAGCCAGGGCAGACCCTCAGCCGGCATGCAGTAGGTGCAGCGCAGATTGCACTTGTCGGTCAGGGACACCCGTAGGCTCCGGGCGACACGACCGTACCGGTCGACGAGGCCGGTCGGCGGGTGAAGGCTCACCGGTCGACGGTAGCGCGACCAGCCCCGCTCAGGGCGTCCCGGGCGGTCCTGATTACCGAATCACGGTACGCGGCACCGAAGAGCGCGGTATGCACGAGCAGCAGGTGCAGTTGGTGCAGCGGCACCCGGGCCCGCCACCCGTCGGCCAGTGGCCAGCTCTCCTGATAGGCCGCCAGGATCCGATCGTGGTGCGGCGGGCCGCCGAAGAGCGCCAACTGGGCCAGGTCGGTCTCCCGGTGGCCACCGTGCGCGGCCGGGTCGACCAGCCAAACCCGGTCCTCGGCGCCCCAGAGCAGGTTGCCCGGCCAGAGGTCACCGTGGATGCGCGCCGGTGGCTCGTCACCGCCGAACTCGTCGATGCGGGCCATGACCTGCTCGACCAGGGCGGCGTCGGCGCTGGTGAGGGCGCCACCGTCGACCGAGCGGCGCAGGTAGGGCAGCAGCCTGGTCCGGGTGAACCACTGCGCCCACGGGCCGTCGTCAGGCGTGTTGTCCGCCGGTAGCGCACCGATGAACCCTGGCCACTCGGCACCGAACATCGGCGCGCCCGCCCGGTGTGACTCGGCCAACTCCCGCCCGAACCGCTCGGCTGCCTCCGGGCTCGGCTCGCCCGGCTCGACCCACTCCAACGCCAGCAACTCCGGCAACGCGACCAGCACCGCCGGGACGGCGACCGCGCCGGCCTCGCGCAGCCAGCGCAACCCGGCCGCCTCGGCGGCGAAGAACCCCTCCGGCACCGGCCGCCCCGCGTCCTCCGGCCAGGTCTTCGCGAACACCGAGTGACCGTCGTCCAGGGTCAGCCGGGAGGCGGCGCAGATGTCGCCGCCGGACACCGGCGTCTCCCGGATGCGCTGATGGGTCAGGAAGGTGGGCAACTGCTCGGGATGCGCCCGCAGGTACGCCAGGTCCATTCCCGCAACGTATCGCCAACCGGACGTGCGGTGGGGTTCCTGGCCGTCGCCGTTTCGGCGTGAGCAGCGTAAACACGCTCGGTGACTGTGGATAACCCGAGTGTCGTCCACAGGGGCGGCGCAGCCGGCCGCCGGATCGCAGTCTGCCTGCATGAACTCGACCGACCTGCCCCCACTGTCCGTACGCTCTCCCGCCGATCTCATCGCCGCCGTGCCGTACCTGCTCGGGTTCCATCCCGCCGACAGCATCGTGGTGGTGGCGCTGTCCGGTAAGCGGATCATCTTCGCGGCGCGCGGTGATCTGCCTGGCGACGCCGATCCCTACGAGCCCGGTCAACACATCGCGGCGGTGACCGCCCGCCAGGGCGCCGACTCCGCCACCGTGGTCGGGTACGGCCCGGCCGACCGGGTCACCCCGGCGGTGGACGCGGTCCGGGCCGCGCTGACCGAGGCGGGGCTGGCCGTTCTCGACGCGTTGCGGGTCACCGACGGGCGGTGGTGGTCCTACATCTGCGACGAGCCGAGCTGCTGCCCGCCCGAGGGCACTCCGTACGACCCGCTGGCCAGCACGGTGCCCGCGGCGGCGGTCTTCGCCGGCCAGGTCGCGCTACCCGATCGTGCGGCACTCGCCGCGCAGGTGGCCCCGGTCGGTGGGGAGGCGATGCGGCAGGCGGTCGAACGGGCGCAGCGACGTCTCACCGAGCTGCTGGTCGCCGCACCCGCCGCCGACCTGCTCGGCGCTCGGGCCGTGCGTACGGCCGGCGCGGCGGCGTTGCGGACCGCGCGGCGTCGCCACCGCGACGGCGCACGGCTGACCGACGACGAGATCGCCTGGCTCTGTCTGCTCCTCACCCACCTGCCGGTACGCGACCACGCCTGGGAGCGCACCGACGGCCGCGACGAGGACGTCGTGTTCTGGGCCGAGATGTTGCGTCGGTCCGCGCCGGAGTTGATCGCCGCCCCCGGTTCGCTGCTCGCGTTCGCCGCTTGGCGGGACGGGCAGGGCGCGCTCGCGGCGGTGGCCCTGGAACGGGTGCTGGCCGACCATCCGACCTACTCGCTGGCGCTGTTGCTGGACGACCTGCTCCGCCGGGGAGTGCCTCCGTCTCGCCTGGACGGCTGGCCGGCTACGGGGCTACCGAGAGCACGGCGTCGGGCGAGACGACGCGCACGTCGACGCCCCCGATGATCAATCCGCGCAGGTGGCCGGGTGCGGCGATGGCGGATAATCACTGCATGTCCTCGTTTGATCTTGGTGTGACATGAGTCTTGCTCTGCTGCTCTCCCTGGCCGGGTTGGCGCTGGTGGACAGCACCAGCATCGGCACCCTGTTCATCCCGGTGTGGCTGCTGCTCACTCCCGGGCCAGTGAACGTCCGGCGGGTGATGACCTACCTCGGCACCATCGCCGGCTTCTACTTCGCGGTCGGGTTGCTGCTGTACTTCGGCGGCAGCGCCCTGGCCGAGTTCCTGGGCGGGGCGTTGGACAACCGGCCGGTGCTCTGGGGCCAGTTGGTGCTCGGGGTGGGGTTGTTCGTGCTCAGCTTCCGGTACGACGGCAAGCGCGGCACCGGCACCGGGCGGGTGTTGCGCTGGCGGGACCGGGTGACCGCCGGTGACTCGTCGTCGCGTTGGCTGGTGGGGCTGGCGTTGTTCGCCGCGCTGGCCGAGGTGGCGACGATGCTGCCGTACCTCGGTGCCCTGGGCCTGCTCACCACCTCCGGTCTGGCGGTGCCCACCAGCGTGGCGCTGCTCGCCGGATACTGCCTGGTCATGGTGTTGCCGGCGATGCTGCTGCTCGGCGCGCGGGTGGCGTGGCCGAGGGCGGTGGAGCCGGTGCTCGCCCGGCTCAACGCGTGGATCGTCCGTTCCTCGGGCAGCATGCTCGGCTGGGTTCTGGGCATCGCCGGTTTCCTGATCGCCCGCGACGCGGCGGCCCGGTTGGAGCTGTTCGAGCTGCTGGCCCGTTGACGGTCGGGCCGACCGCCGTCAACTGGTGACCCGGTGCTCGCCGGTGTAGACGTTCATCGTCCGCCCCCGCAGGAACCCGACCAGGGTCAGTCCCGCCTCGGCGGCCACGTCGACCGCGAGGGTGCTCGGGGCCGAGACCGCAGCGAGCAACGGCACCCCGGCCATCCACGCCTTCTGGGTCAACTCGAAGCTGACCCGGCCCGACACGAGCAGCATGTGGCCGCTCAGCGGCAGCCGACGTTCGCGTACCGCCCAGCCCACCACCTTGTCGACCGCGTTGTGTCGGCCCACGTCCTCGCGCAGCACCACCAGGTCGCCGTCCGCGGAGAACAGGCCGGCGGCGTGCAGCCCGCCGGTCCGGTCGAAACCCCGCTGTCCGGCCCGCAGCCGCTGCGGCAACTCGGCCAACAGCTCCGCAGGCACGCTGAGCGGGTCGTCGCCGACGTCGAAGAGTGACTGGGTACGCACCGCGTCGATGCTCGCCTTGCCGCACACCCCGCAGGCGCTGGTGGTGTGGAAGTGCCGGGTCGTGTCGGAGACCGGGTCCGGCACGCCGGGCACGAGGGTCACGTCGACCACGTTGTAGGTGTTCGGGGTCTCCGCCCCGGCGCACAACTGCGCGGTGGCCACATCGTCCGCCGAGCGGATCAGTCCTTCGGTGAACAGGAAGCCGACAGCGAGGTCGAGGTCGGCTCCGGGAGTACGCATGGTCACGGTCAGCGGTCGACGCCGCCCCGGCCCGGCCGGGCCGACCCGCAACTCCAACGGCTCCTCGGCGGCGATCGTGTCCGGCCGCCGAACCCGACGTCGGCTCGCCTCCGCCGCATCCAGGTCCACCCGCACCACACCACGCCGATCGGAAGCCCGTCCCACGCCGTCCATCCTGCCCCGGCCGACCGCAGTCGCGGGCACCCCCCGCCACCCGAGTCCCCCGCTCACCCTTCCCGCTCGGCGCAGGACCTGCCTACCGGGGGCGGCACGGAACACTCCCGCGCGGCGCGGGCGGTTAACGTGGCGCAATGACGGCGTACGCGGCGGTGGTGCTCGCGGGGGGTGCCGGGCGTCGGATGGGCGGACGCGACAAGCCCGCGATGCCGGTCGGTGGGGTGCCGATGCGGGAGCGGGTGCTGGCCGCGGTGGCGGACGCCTCGCCCCGAATCGTGGTCGGCCCCGGACCGGCGGTCGCCGGAGTACGGCTGACCCGGGAGGTGCCGCCGGGCGGCGGACCGGTGGCGGCCGTCGCCGCCGGGCTGGCCCTGCTCGACACCGACGTGCCCGCTGTCGCGCTACTCGCCGCCGACCTGCCGCTGCTGACCCGCTCGGCCGTCGGCGACCTGCTGGACCAACTGCACCGCACCGGCGTCGAGCGCCACGACGGCGCGACGTCGGCTAGCGGGGCGGCTGTCGACGGCGCCTGTTACGTGGACGGGGCGGGACGGCGGCAGACGCTGTGCGGGGTGTGGCGACCGGCCGCGCTGCGTACTGCTCTCGATCGCCTCACCGTTCGGCGGGGCGGCGACGTGACCGGTGCGCCGCTGCGGGAACTGCTCGCGGACCTGAGCGTGCGTGCGGTCAGCTGGCACGGTGACGGCCCGGAGCCCTGGTTCGACTGCGACACTGAGCGTGACCTACGCCGGGCGGAGGGGTGGATGCGATGACGGTGCTGGACGACTGGGTCACGGCCGCCTGCGCGGAACTCGGTCTCGACCCGGGTCAGGTACCGGTGCCGGCGGTGCTGGATCTGGCCCGGGACGTGGCCCACCAGGTGCTGCGGCCCGGTGCGCCGGTCACCGCGTACCTGCTCGGTCTGGCCGTCGGGCGGGGAGCGGATCCGGCCGCGACAGCCGCCCGGCTCTCCGAGTTGGCCGGTACCTGGCCGGTGGAGTTGGGCGGTGACCCGCACCCGAGAAGCGACCCGGACGGACCCGTCCGCGACTGACGGTCGGCGGCTGTTGTCCGATCACGGTCGCCCTGATCCGTACCGGCGGTCGGCTGGGTAGGGTGGCCGGAACGGACGGAGGCGATCATGACGGCTGACCACCCCTCGGCACCGCCCGCTACGTCGGTGCACCCGGAGTCGATCCTGCTCGACGAGCCGAGCACGGCCGACCTGCGGGCGAAGGTGACCCAGGCGTGGCGGGAGTTCGCTCGGGCGTTGGCGGAGCGGCTGTCCGCGCTGCCACCGGGCGCGCAGGTGGCGTTGACCCTCGACCCGACCGCCTCCGGCACCGACGAGGCCGTCTACTCCGTCTACGTCGAGGTGAGCGCCGACGGCCGGTTCGCCGCGCGGGCGGTGGGCAACGCCAACCTGCCGCCGGGATACCGGCTGGACCGTGCGGCGGTCGCCGACATGGTCGCGCTGGGCTGGTCACCGCCGGGTGTGGTGGACGGTTCGGGGGACCAGTTCGGGTTGGATTCCGCAGCGGACCAAGCTCCTCGGCTGGCCGCGCTGCTCGCCCGCACCCTGCGCGACATCTACGGTGCCCCGCATCCGGCTTTCCTCGTCTACTCGATCGAGGACGGCGAGGGTGAACCGATCCCCGGAGGGGCGCTGGGGACCGCCCGCAGCGCGGCCAACCTGGCTCGTGAGATCGGCTCCGAGTTGGAGAAGGCGCTGGCCGTGGCCGACGAGGACGGCGCGGACGCCGAGGTGCTGGATCTGGCCGAGCGGGTCCGTACGGTCGTGTCGACCATGCTCAGGTCCGACTCGGATCGGCTACAGGTCGACTCCGACGGTGACATCAACATCCGGGCTGGTTCGGCGATGGTGTTCGTCCGGGTGCGGGACAATCCGCCACTGGTCGACGTGTTCTCGCCGGTGCTGACGGAGGTCGAGCCGACCGAGCGGCTCTACGTCAAGCTCTCCGAGCTGACCAACCGGATGCCGATCGGTCGGCTCTACTGCGCCGACGACACGGTCTGGGCGTCGATCCCGGTCTTCGGCCGCAACTTCCAGCCGACCCACCTCATGTTGGCCGTGCAGGTGATGACCGGGCTGGCCGACGAACTGGACGACCGCCTGCACGGCGAGTTCGGCGGCAAGCGGTTCTTCGGCGAGGGAGACAAGCCGGGACGTGGCGAGCACCGCACCGGCATGTACCTCTGAGGTCGCCCGCTCGACCTCGCGCGTACCGCTGGCGGTGGTCGCCCGAGGCTGAGGCGGGTGGGGCCCGGAAACCCCGAGAAACCGGGCCCCACCCTTGAGGGAGGAAGGTTCAGGTGGCGGCGATCCAGGCGAGGTTGCGTGCCGAGGCCGGGTCGGTGGCGCGCAGACCCGCCTCGGAGACCGTCCAGAGCACGTCGTCGACCACCAGTGACCGCCGTACCGGTGGGGCCCACCGCACTCCGTCCCGGACGCTCGCGGCGGGATGGGTCACCTCGCCGATCTCGCTGATCGTGTCGTTCCCGACGCGCAACAGTCGGACACCGTCGTTGACCGGCAGCGCCACCAGACCGGTGTCCGGGCGGTACAGGAAGGCGTGCGGGTCGTACTCCGCCTGGGACCACCCACCGGGCAGGTGCCACTGGTCCAGGCGGTTCGGTCGGCCGGGATCGCGGACGTCGAAGAGGGAGACCTGCAAGCCCTTGGTACGTCCCTGACGGTCGGCCTCCTGACCGACCCCGAGCAGGCGTTGTTCGGGCAACGGATGCAGGTACGCGGAGTAGCCGGTGATCTTCAGCTCGCCGGTGACCGTGGGAGCGGTCGGGTCGGTGAGGTCGAGCGCGTACAGCGGATCGGTCTGCCGGAAGGTGACGACGTACGCGACCGGCCCGAGATAGCGCACCGAGTAGATGCGTTCACCCCGCCCGAGGCCGCCGACCTCGCCGGTCGGCACCAGTGCTCCGCCGTCACGCCGGAGCACCCGAACCGCCGACTCGGAAGCGGTGCCGTCACCGACGAACTCGCCGGTGGTGGTGGCCACCCGCAGGTGTCCCGCCCACTCCGAGAGCGCGTACTGGTTGATCAGCCAACCGGGCACCGATCCGGCGGCGAGGAAACGGGGACGGCCCGGCTCGGCGGTGTCGAACTGGTAGACGTCGGTGACCTGTTCGGTGGAGGGCGGCTGCCAGCGGGGTGCGCCGGTGATCGGAGCCGGTCGGCGACCCGCCAGGTAGAGGCTGGTCGCCGTGCCGTAGACGGTGTCGGCGTCGGCCGCCACGGCGACCGGGTCACCGTCGCCGAGCCGGTCGGCGGTGAGGTCGAAGCTGAGCACGGTGAGGGTGGACGAGCCGGTCATCCGGTCCGGCCGGTTCAGCCGGTCGCAACCGACCCGGCCGGTGTGCCGCTCCGCTCCGGCGGTCCACTCGTACTCCGGCAGCCATGCCTCGACACCGGCGCGGGCGATGACCGCCCGGTTGCGTTCCGTCCGGACCCGGTCGGTGCCCTCGGCCATCGGCGGGAACCGCAGCTGCGCGGAGGTACGGACCGCCACCCGGGCGGTGCGGCCGGTCAGCCGGGCGTCGACCGTGCTGCCCCCGACCCGGTACGTGCCGAGCAGCTGGGGACGGGCGGACAGGTCGATCAGCAGTAGCCGGGTCGCACCGGCACGCCGGATCGAGCGCAGCGAGTCGGCTGGGCGCGGCGGATCCTCGCGCAGGACCAGCGCACGGTCGCCGAGCAGCAGCAGCCGATGCTCCTGCCAGCGCAGCTCCTCCCGGTCGTCGGTCAGGTCGAGCCGCCCGGTGACCCGGCGGGTAACCGGGTCGACCACCCGCAGCACGCCGCCGGTGACCGTGACGATCCGTCGCCCGTCGGTCTTGACCAGGTCGGGTTCGTCCGCGCCGGCCTCGTGGTTGTTGGTCGTCGAGTGACCCGCTCCGGCGTCCCGGACGGCGGCGTCTCCCGGTGCTTCGGCGAAGGTGCGGGCCTTGGACTCCGCGCCGCCGATCGCGGCGGTCCGGTCGCCGAACAGCACCGCGTCACCGGCGAAGCCGTACGGGCCGACCGACGCGGTGGCCGCCGCCCGCAGCTCCGCGAGGGCGTCGGCGCAGGAGTCGAAGGAGACCAGGCCGACCGGCACCATCGGCGCGGTCGGTGCGGTGGGGGTTCCGGGCTCGTTCGGCGACGACTGCGACACGGCCATGCTGCCGGCAAGCAGGGTGAGCACGAGCAGCGAACCGCCGGTCGTGGCGAGCTTGGTGCCCCGTTTCATGGGCGGTTCGACGCGGCGACGCTCCGTCCGGTTCCACTCGGGCGCGAGCGGTTGGGGGTCAGCTGGTGGAGGGGCCGACGCCCGGGGACTCGACGAGCCGGGAGAGCACGATGGTGCTGCGGCTGGAGGTCACGAACGTCTCGGCCCGCAGCCGCTCCAGCGCCTCTTCCAGGTGCGCGATGTCGGCGGCGCGCAGATGCACCAACGCGTCGGCTTCGCCGGAGACGGTGTACGCGCCGACCACCTCGGGATGGCGACGCACGGCGGCCCCGATCTGGGCCGGCGTGGTCCGGCCGGCACAGAACAGCTCCACGAAGGCCTCGGTGGTCCAGCCGACCGAGGCGGGATCCACGATGGCGGTGAATCCCCTGATCACCCCGGCGGCCCGCAGTCGATCGACCCGGCGCTTCACCGCCGGAGCGGAGAGCGACACCCGGGTGCCGATGTCCGCGTACGAGGCACGGGCGTCAGCAACAAGCAACGCAATGATTCGCTGGTCTACGGTGTCGATCTGCAACGTTCCGCCTCTGGGAAGCAATGTTTGCGGCTGTTACCAAAGTTGTAGGGTACCTACCCTTGGTCATCGTGAACCAGCAGCGAGTGCCGCGAAAGCGGACATATCTCATGTGCTCTCCCGAGCACTTCGCGGTCGAGTACGCGATCAACCCGTGGATGGACGTGACCGCCCCGGTCGACGCGGAACTGGCGGTCAAGCAGTGGGACCGGCTGCGCGAGACGCTGGTCGGCCTCGGCCATGAGGTGCATCTGCTGGTGCCCGAGCCCGGCCTGCCCGACATGGTCTACGCCGCCAACGGCGCGTTCATGGTTGACGGCACGGTCTACGGGGCGCGGTTCAAGCACGAGCAGCGGTCCGCCGAGGCGGCCACTCACCGGACCTTCCACGAGTCGCAGGGCTGGCGGTTCATCGCGCCGAACGAGACCAACGAGGGCGAGGGCGATTTCGCGTACCTGCCGGAGGCGCACGGCGGGCTGATCCTGGCCGGGCACGGCTTCCGGACGGAGTTGCCGGCGCACGCCGAGGCGCAGGAGACGCTCGGTCGGCCGGTGATCTCGCTGCGGCTGGTCGACCCGCGCTTCTACCACCTGGACGTGGCGCTCGCCTCGATCGACGACGGGAACATCGTCTACTACCCCGGTGCCTTCTCCGCCGCCAGTCAGCGGGTGCTCGCGCAACTCTTCCCGGACGCCGTGCTGGCCGACGACGAGGACGCCCTCGCCTTCGGGCTCAACCTGGTCAGCGACGGCGCCAACGTGGTGCTCAACAGCGAGGCCAGCCGGCTCGCCGGTCGACTGAAGGCGGCCGGCTACACCCCGGTGCCGGTGGAGTTGGCCGAACTGAAGAAGGGCGGCGGCAGCGTGAAGTGCTGCGTCGCCGAGTTGCGGTACTGAGGTCCCGTCACGAGGTCGCCCCGGCCGGGGCGACCTCGTCGCGTACCTCGACTCAGCCGAGCGTGGCCAACTCGTTGACCAGCACGTTCGACACCACCTGGCCGTCGCGCTGCACCTCGCGCAGGTACCACTTCTGCTGGGGCGTCCGGGGCTGGTTGAACTGCCAGGCGCCGCGCGGGCTGTCGATCTGCCCGATCCGACCCAGCGCGAGGTTGACCTGCTGTGCGGTGGGTGTCGCACCGGCGAGACGGATCGCCTGGTCGAGCACCTTGGCCGCGTCGTACGAGGCCATCGCGTACGTGGTCGGGGAAGCGTTGTGCTTCTTGCGGTACGCCGAGGCGAACCGGCGGTTCGCCGCGTTGTTCAGGTCGGCGGAGTAGTTCAGCGCGGTACGGATGCCGATGGCGTCGCTCGCCGGCCGGATGTCCTCCAGCACCGACCCCTCGGTGAGGAAGCCGGGAGCGTAGATCCGGCCCCGGAACCCCGCGTCACGCAGCTGCATGATGAACTCGACCGCCGCCGCGCCGGAGTAGAAGCAGAAGACCACCGACGGGTTGTTGGCCAGGGCGCGGTTGATGTCCGACACGTAGGCGGTCCGGCTGGGGTTGCTGCTGCCGGAGGTCCAGACCACCGGGGCGGCGATGCGCGGGTCGGCCTCGCCGAACTCCTCGCGGAAGCCACGCAGCACGTCCTCGACGCCGACGACCCCCTCCGGCAGGATGGTCGCGACCCGGTCGGAGGAGCCGAGTTCGTCCTTCAGGTAGCGGCCGAGTGCCCGGCCCGCCTCGTCGAGCACGTACGACGTACGCCAGATGTAGACGACGCTCTGCAGGTTCGTCGGTGAGGCATTCGAGCCGATCAACGGAACCCGGGCCTGCTCGACGATGTCCCTGATGCCGAACATGACCGAGGAGCTGGCGACCCCGGTGAGGGCGAGCACACCCTGCTTGAGTAGCCCCTCCACGGCGGCCTGGCCGGACTTGACGTTGTCACCTTCGTCGGCCGTGACCAGCTCGACCGGGTGGCCGCCCAGGCGCCTGTCGTTGAGGTCCAGGTACAGCTCGAAGCCGTTGCTGAGTTCGTCGCCGATGGCCTTGCCCGCACCGGACTGAGGCGCGATGAGCCCGATCTTGACCGGGCGTTCTGCGCCGGTATCCTTCGGCTCGGCGTCGGAGGCACACCCAGCGGCGAGTCCGCCCGTACCGAGCGCGGCCAGCAACTGGAGTGCGCGCCTGCGGTTCATCTGCGACACCGGGTTCCCTTCGAATGTGTAGCCGGGCGCATCCGCCCCTCCGGCGTTCTACCTGGTTGGCGACGCTGCGTCAATGGCTAGTGATCTTCGTGCAGAGAACGCAACGCGTCGGTAACCTTGGGCCATGCCGACGAGCCGGGAGCGATGAGCCCAAAGTGCTCGCAATCCGGCAGCTCAATCAGGTGGATATCGGCACCCGCCGCACGGGCGGCGGTAACATAATTTCGAGATATGTCGATCGGCACCTGCTGGTCCAGTGCTCCGTGCACCACTACCGTCCGTGGTTGTAGGGGGACCAGCGACCGCGGATCCGTGGTCGCGTACCGCTCCGGTGCGTCGGCCGGCCCGCCGCCGAGCAGTGCGGCCACGGCGCCGGCGTCCAGATCCAGCCGGTACGCCTCGACCAGGTCGGCGACGGGCGCGAGGGCCAGCACCCCGGCGACGGCACCGGGCGCATGGGCCGCCGCGTACAGCGCCAGGTGGCCGCCGGCCGAATGGCCGACCAGCACCGGCGGTGCCGAGGTGACCCGCCCCGGCAGTGCGGTCGCGGCCAACTCGGGTAGCGCGGAGACCCCCGCCAGCACATCGGTCAGGGTCCCGGGCCAGCCGCCACCGGGCTGCCCGGTCCGCCGGTACTCCAGCTGGGCGACCGGGTATCCGAGGGTGGCCAGTGCGCTCGCCAGCGGCCCGGTGTGCCGGCGGTCGTACTCCGCGCGCCAGAAACCACCGTGTATCACGACCACCAGCGGCCGGGGTGGACCGGAGCCGGCCGGTCGGCGCAGGTCGGCGATCTGGTCCGGGTGACCGCCGTAGGCGACCGTCACGTCCGGTTCGGGCGCGGGGCGGGTCAACACCGCCCGGGGATCGGAGGACATCGACCGACGGTAGCGCGGTTCGTGGGCCCCGGCAGGATGTGCGTCGCCCCGGCTGCGGGCACCGACGGGCCGACGGGTGCTGACCGGCCCGGTTGGGTAAAGATGGAGGGCATGACCGAAGCGCGCTCCGCTGGACAGAACGACGAGCCTGGCCGGGACGGTGCCGGCCCCTCCGGGACCGTGGTGGTGGTGGGACCTGACGGCCGGCCGGTCGGGACCGTGCAGACCGACGACGGACCGGGCGAGGACCCTTCGCGCCTGGTGGAACAGCCGGCCAAGGTGATGCGGATCGGCAGCATGATCAAACAGCTGCTTGAGGAGGTCAAGGCCGCTCCCCTCGACGACGCGAGCCGGCATCGGATGCGGGAGATCCACGAACGGTCGATCGGCGAGCTGAAGGAGGGTCTCGCCCCCGAGCTGCGGGAGGAACTGGAGCGGATCTCGCTGCCGTTCTCCGAGGACCACGCACCGAGCGAGGGGGAGCTGCGGATCGCCCACGCCCAGCTGGTCGGCTGGCTCGAAGGGCTGTTCCACGGCATCCAGGCAGCCCTGGTCGCGCAGCAGATGGCGGCGCGGGTGCAGCTGGAGCAGATGCGCTCCGGGCGGCAGGCGTTGCCCAGCGGACCGGCAGGGGCGATGCTGCCGGGAATGCCCGGCATGGGGCAGTCGGGCGGCGGCGAGGGACACAGCACCGGCCAGTACCTCTGACATCGGCATCCGGCTGCGGCCCGCGCCGCAGCCGGATGGCCGGGCTTAGTCCACCCCGAAAACCTTCTCCAGGTACGTGGCCACACCGTCGGACGAGTTCGCCGGGGCGACCTCGTCGGCGATCGCCAGCACCTCCGGATGCGCGTTGGCGACCGCTACGGCTCGCCCCGCCCAGGTGAGCATCGGCAGGTCGTTGGGCATGTCACCGAAGGCGAGCACGTCCGGTGCGGCGACCCCGATTCGGTGGCAGTACCAGGCCAGACCTGCGGCCTTCGTCACGCCGGCCGCCGAGATCTCCACCAACCCCGAGCGTGAGGAGTGGGTGGCCTCGGCGATTCCGGCGAGGGCCGCGGTGACCAGCCGGGTGAACTGGTCGGGGTCCTGCTGCTCGCCGGCTCGGGCCAGCAGCTTCACCGCAGGCACCGACAGCAACTCCTCGGCGGTCTCCACCGCCCGGATCGCCTCGGCGTCGGCGTCCCAACGCAGCGGATAGTGCGCCTCGTGGCGCATCTGCCGGCTGTCCACGATCTCCACGGCCAGACTCACCCCGGATATCTCGGCCCGCAGGCGTCGGACCACCTCGGCGAGCAGCTCCGGGGCCAGCGGGTCGGCCCGCAACACCTCGTCGTTGTGCGGGTCGTAGACCACCGCGCCGTTGGCGCAGACCGCCGGCAGCGGCGCGGCCAGCTGCTCGTACACCAGCCGGAGCCAGCGGATCGGCCGACCGGTGACCAGGACGACCGGCGTGCCCCGGGCGGAGATCCGGGCCAGCACGTCGGCGGTGCGGGCGCTGAGGGTGCGGTCGTCGCGCAGCAGCGTCCCGTCGATGTCGCTGGCAACCAGGTGTGGCGTGGAATCCATCACCGGGACAGTAGCCGGTCGAGATAAACGGCCACCCCGTCGTCGTCGTTGCGCAGGGTGATCTCGTCGGCTGCCAACCGCAGGGTCGGATGGGCGTTGGCCACGGCCACCCGTCCCCAGCCGGCCCACTCGAACATCGGCAGGTCGTTGGGCATGTCACCGAAGACCAGCACGTCGGCCGGATCCACCCCGAGGTTCTGCGCGATCACGCTGAGGCCGGACGCCTTGTCCACCCCGGGCGGGCAGATCTCGATGAAGCCCAGGCCCGCCTGGGTGAGGGTGGCGAGATGCGGCGGGACGATCTCCCGGGCGGCGGCCAGCAGCTCGTCCACGTGGTGGTCGGCGGTACGCGCGAACGCCTTGATCACGTCACCGGCGAGGCACTCGGCGCGGCTACGCACCTCGAACGCGTCCTGATAGGGCCAGGCGGGATGGTAGTCGCCCCAGAGCGGGGCCTCGTGTTCGTCCGACGCCTCGACCATGACCGTCAGCGGGCCGACCGCAGCCTCCAGCTCGGCCAACAGGGCGGCCAGCACCTCGCTGGAGAGGCGGTCGTCCCGCAGCACCACCGGCCCCTCCGGGTCGCTCTGGTCGACCACCCGGCCGCCACCGGCCAGCACGAGGAAGTCGGCGGCGCGGATGTCGTTGCGGGTCAGTTCGGTCAGTCGGGGACCGCGACCGGTGGCGCCGACCACCGGGATACCGGCGGCGCGGACCCGGTCGAGGACCTCGTGCGTGAACGCGGACACGGTGTCGTCGCTGCGGACGAGCGTCCCGTCGAGGTCGGTGGCGATCAGCTTGGGCAGGCCCGGGCGGGTCATCGTTCCTCCTTCGCCCGCCGCCGTCGCGACCAGCCGTTCGCCTCGTCGATCGGCGACCGGTGTGACGGCGGGCAGCAACCGTACCTCGCAGAACCGGTCGCAACCACGGCTTCCAGGCGAATCGGATGCCAACGGGCGATGTGCCGGAGATGACCGGGGATCAGTCGAGCGAGGCGCCCCGGGCGAAGGGAACGGTGGGCGTGACGGTGATGTCCGCAGGTGGGTGTCTGTCCTCCGGCTCCGCCTCCTCGGACGACCGCCGGTTGCCCGGTCGCGGCCCGTCCGAGGCCGGCCGTGCTCCGGCCGCCGTCCGCAGGAGCGCCGCAGCGAACAGACCGACGGCGACGAAGGCGACGATCAGCCCGCGCTCGTACGCGACGACGAAGGTCCACTCCGTGTTGTAGTACATGGTCCGTCGCATCGTGTCGTCGAATGACACCGCGATGGTCGCGAGCAGCGCGAGAACGCCGGCGGCGAGGGCCAACCCGGCCACCCGGGCATTGGCCCGCACGGAGTCGGTGCCGCGCAGCGCGAGCGCCACCGCGGTGGCGAGCGCCAGGAGTCCGACCACGTACGCCGGGCCCAGCCCGATGTCGGCCACACCGCTGGTCAACCGAAGCGGCGTCTGCGGCTCCGGCCCGCCGTTGGGAACCGTGATCGTGGACCACTCGCCCAGCAGTGACGCCAAGGCGGCCACCGCGCCGAGACCGGCCAGCAGCACCGGCACCCGGTGGTCCCGCCCGAGACCGCCGAGCGCTCGACGGAACCGTCCCGCCGTGGGTGACTCCTCCGCCGTGCCCCACTCGATGACGCTGGCTTCCTCGGAGCGGTCGTCCTGCCGAGGTATGGGGAGGTCGTTGGTCATCGCTCACCTCTCCTGGTGGCCAGGCCGCCGTGCCCCGTGGGGCATGTGTCGCATCATGACACAACCGGAGCGTGACGCGAGGAACACGGGCGCGGCCGGGGCGGTCGGTCGCCTGCCGGCTCCCGGTGGACTAGCGTCAGGTGTATGCCTATCCGTACCGCTTCAGCACGCTGGCAGGGTAACCTGACCGAGGGTTCCGGCACCATCCGCACCGGCAAGGGCGGGCTCCAGGGGAACTACTCCTTCAAGTCCCGGTTCGAGGAGGGTGAGGGCACCAACCCCGAGGAGTTGATCGGTGCCGCGCACGCCGGCTGCTTCTCGATGGCCTTCTCCAAGGCGCTCGCCGACGCCGGCACCACGCCGACCTCGGTGGAGACCACCGCGAAGGTGCACCTGGACAAGACCGACGCCGGGATGACCGTGACCCGGATCGAGTTGGACACCGTCGGTGCGGTGCCCGGCATCGACGAGGCGCAGTTCGCCAAGCTGGCCGAGGCCGCCAAGCAGAACTGCCCGATCTCCCGGCTGCTCTCACCCGGCGCCGAGATCACCCTCACCGCCCGCCTCACCTCCTGACCCGCGTCGATCGTGCCCTCCCGGTCGGCCGTCACCGGCTGTCGGCCGCGTCGCGGCGACCGGGAGTGCACGATCGCGGATGGGTGGGGAGAATGACGCTGTGCCGGTGGAGATGGAGCGTGAGCGGTTCGAGGAACTGGTGGGGGAGGCGCTCGACGAGGTTCCGGAGGAACTGCTCGCGCTGATGAGCAACGTGGTGATCCTGGTCGAGGACGATCCGCCGCCCGGCGAGGATCTGCTCGGCCTCTACGAGGGCCACGCGTTGACCGACCGGGGCTGGGACTACGCGGGCGTGCTGCCGGATCGCATCCTCATCTACCGCAACCCCATCCTTCGCATCTGCGACACCGACGAGGACGTCATCGACGAGGTGGCGGTGACCGTGGTCCACGAGATCGCCCACCACTTCGGCATCGACGACGCACGCCTGCACGAGCTGGGCTGGGGCTGAGCGTCCCGGGGCCGGGTTGCGGGCTGGCCCTACCGTCTCGACCAGGTACGGCGAGTGCGGGAGGCACCCATGCGCAGCGAGTTGTTCTCGGCGGCGAATCTGGAGCAGCAGTCGGCCCAGCCCGGCATGCGCTTGCAGAACGCCAAGATGTTGAAGATCGAACTCAACGGCGAGGCGCTGGCCCGGGTCGGCTCGATGGTCGCGTACCAGGGTCAGGTGCAGTTCCAGGCGCTCGGCTCCGGCGGGTTGGGCAACTTTCTCAAGCAGAAGCTCACCGGCGAGGGCGTACCGCTGATGAGGCTCACCGGGCGCGGTGACGTGTTCCTCGCCGACTTCGCCAAGGACGTGCACATCATCGACCTGGAGCCGGGCGACGCCCTGTCCATCAACGGCTCCAGCGTGCTGGCGTTCGACAGCACCCTGAAGTACGACATCAGGATGGTCGGCGGGGCCGGCATGGCCTCCACCGGCCTGTTCAACTGCGTGTTCACCGGGCACGGCCGGATCGCCGTCACCACCCGGGGAACCCCGGTCGTGCTCGCCGTCGACGCGCCCACCTACGTCGACCCGCAGGCCGCCGTCTGCTGGTCGGCGAACCTACAGACCGGTTACCACCGGGCCGACCAGATCGGGCTCGGCACGCTGTTGGGACGCACCACCGGTGAGGCGTACACGATGAGCTTCGCCGGGCACGGCTTCGTCGTCGTCCAGCCCTCCGAGGAACCGCCGATCATGGGTAGTGGCCAGCAGGACCAGGGCGGGGTGCTCGGCGGCCTGTTCGGCTGAGCCGGGCCGCTCAGGTCAGCTCGCCCGCGCGCAGGCGGGCGAGCCAGGCGGCGGCGTCGGTGTAGTCGGCGTCGGAGAGGCCCGCCGGGGCGGCCACCGGCCGTTGCCGGGCCGACTCCTCCCACCGGTGTCGCGGGTAGGAGCCGAGGAAGCGGACGTCGGCGCAGACCCGCCGCAGCCCCTGCAACGCCTCACCGAGCCGGTCGTCGGCCACATGCCCGGTGCAGTCGAGGAAGAAGACGTAGCGGCCTAGTGCCTCACCCGTCGGTCGGGACTCGATCCGGGTCAGGTTGACGCCCCGGACAGCCAGTTCCATCAGCACGGACAGCAGTGCGCCCACCCGGTCGTGCGCGATGTAGACGGCGAGCGACGTCACGTCGTCGCCGGTGGGCGGTGGGGGCGGACCGGGCCGCGACACCAGCACGAAACGGGTCACCGCGTCGGGGTGATCAGCGATCTTGTCGGCCAGGACGGCGAGTCGGTGCCGGGCCGCGCCGATGGGGGCGCAGATGGCCGCGTCGTACTCACCGTTGGCCGCCCCGGCCGCTGCCGCCCCGTTCGACAGCACGTCCACCACGACCGCGTCGGGCAGGTGCGTCCGCAGCCAGCCCCGGCACTGGGTGGAAGCCTGCGGGTGTGCGGCGACGCTGCGGATAGCCGACAGCAGCGTGCCCGCACGCGCCCCGAGCACGAACTCCACCGGGAGGATCACTTCCCGGGTGATGACCAGTGGTTCGCCCTCGGCCAACTCGTCGAGGGTCACCCCGACCGCGCCTCCGATGGAGTTCTCCAGCGGCACCAGAGCCGCATCGGCCTCCGTGGCGCGGACGGCCTCCAGCGCCTCGCCGACGCTGCGGGCCGGCGTACGGCTACCCCGCTCCGCGGCGGGTATGGTACGCAGCGCCTGCTCGGCGAAGGTGCCCTCGGGCCCGAGGTAGACGAAACGAGTCGGTGGCGTTCCCGGCATGCGCCCAGCCTACGCACCCGGAGTCGGCGACGAGGCCGACGGCGAAGGTGAGGTCGAGGGCGACGGCGTCGACGAGGTCGGCGGGTCGACCGGTGCCGGGAAGCCGCCGCCGTCGCTGCCGCAGGCCAGCGTCTGGATGCCGGCCGGACTGGCGACCCGCACCTCGGCCGTGCAGACGTCGGTGCCGGCGGTCACCAGGCTCAGCGTGCCGGCCCGGTCGCGGGTCACCACCTGGAGCGGCTCGTACCCGGCCACGTCGAGGACGGTCAACTGCCAGTCGGCGGCACACATCGGACCGCTGCGGACGCTGACCCGGGCGTTGCCGGGCAGCAGCCCACGGCGACCGCGCACCAGCTCGATGATCCGCTGCGCCGACGGCTCACCGGTGCAGGCCACCGCGACCAGCCCCGGGTCGGCGGACGGCAGGGTCGGCACAACCTCCGGAAGTGCGTCGAACGACGACGTGGGGGAGCTGCTCGGAGATGTGGTGGCGGCCTGGGTCGGTAGCCTGCCTCCGCTGTCGCGTACCTCCGGGGGCTCGCCGCATCCGGCGGTCAGCAGCACGGTCAGCACGGCGACACCGGCCAGCCGACGGTACGGCCGGGGCGTGACGCCGACACCGCACCGGCGGCCGACGGTGCGGCGGTCGGGCTCGGCGTGCGACGGCGGGGTGGGCGGCACGGGGTGGTCCTCAGGGCAGGAGACTCGGGGTGGCGGGGGGCCGAGCCCATGGTAGGAGGAAGTCAGACCTCGGAGAAGAAGGTGAGGGAGCCGGCTACCGCACCGTCGGCGACAACGGGTGTGGAGATGGCGTCCACGGTCGCGTCGGGACCGCCCTCCGTAGCCGCCTCGATCCGCAGCAGCCCACGGGCCAGACGGCCGGAGGTGAGCGCCAGCAGCGGTGGGATCTTGTCGATCTCGGGCTCGGTCAACTCACCCCGGTACGCGGTGAAGTCCAGCAGCCGTAGCCCGCCCTCCAGCAGCGGCAGACCGATCACGTCCTCCGGCGCGCCGAGTTGGAGCAGTTCGCAACCGGCGGTGGAGACGGCCAGCACCCGGGTTTCGGCGTCGATCAGCAGGCAGGGTTCGTGGGCGCTGGAAACCGTGGCCGACCAGCGGCCGATGTTGTCGCACCCAGGCTCTGTCGGTGTCTGGCCGGACGGCACGAACACTTCCGAGAGCGAGAGTTCGACGTGGGCCACCGAGCCTCCTATGCACACCGACGGTACGTCCACGCTAGCCGGTCGCGGTAGCGACCGCCGACCGTGCTGGGCGTACGGTGCCGTCGGTGTTGATCAGCGCCCGGTCGGCGACGGCGCGGGCCGGCGGGAGCTGAGCCGTGCCCGGCCGCGTGGCCTCGCCGCTGACGTTACCGGCGGCTGGCCGGCTTGTCAGCGGCCGTTCGGCCGTCCTCGTACCACCGGTAGTCCGCCGCCGGCGGGTAGCCGCTGTTTCCCCAGGTGCTGGGGTGCTGCGCGACCCGGGACAGTTTCTCGGCGGTGGCCGGGCTGATCCGGTTTCCACTGGCCACGAGCAGCCGGTCGAGTTCCCGGTGGGTCGCCATGAGGCAGTCCTTGGGCAGGCCGTACACGCTGATGACCCCCGAACCCACGAAGGTGAGCACCGGGGTCACCGGGATCGGGTGACCGACCGCCTCGGTCAGCGCCTTGCTCGCCCGCCGGGCGTCGCGGCGCGCCTCGGCGACGTACGGCGGGCGCTTGCCGTTGATCTGCACCACATCACCCGCGACCAGGACGCGGGCGCGGCCGTGGTCGGCGATGGTGACGGCGAACAGCCCGCTCGGCCCGATGGCCAGGAACCCGGCGCGGTTGTCCGCGTGGTCGTCGAGCAGGACGTCGGTCGCGTCGGTGCGGGGCCAGTCGATGACGTGCCACGCCGGCCCGAGATGGTTGAGCTGACCGAGAGCGCGGGCCCCGGCCGCTTCCAGCCGCCGCGCGCCCCGCTCCGCCCGGCGGCGGCGTGCCCACTCCAACGGGGACGGGCGAGGAGCCGCGACCACCCCTGGCGACTCGACCCGTGGGTGCGGTACCGCCACTGGCGGCAGTGCCCTGGCGGACGGTACGGCTCGACGAGTGGGGTAGACAGTCATCGCGACCTCCGGCAAAAGGTCCCTCGAAGTTACGTTCTCACTACCCTACGTTGCTAGTCCCGGTGCTCGGCAAGCCGGAGCGCCGGAATGACTGTGGATGAATGCCATATTCACCCACGGTTGTTTTACCGGATGCCGCCAAACCCTGTCCTACGCTGCGATAGTGAGCCACTACGTGGACAGTGAGGTCGGCCGGCTCGGCACCGTCCTGTTGCACCGGCCGGGGCCGGAACTCGCCCGGCTCACCCCACGCAACAACGACTCGCTGCTCTTCGACGCGATCCCCTGGGTGGGCCGGGCGCAGGAGGAGCATGACGCCTTCGCGGCGGCGTTGCGGCAACGCGGCGTCGAGGTGCTCTACCTGACCGACCTGCTCACCGAGACACTGGCCGTGCCGGACGCCCGCGCGGAACTGACCGACGAGGTGCTCAACTCGCCCCGGCTCGGCGACACCCTGCGGGCCCGGGTCGCCGGGCACCTGGCGTACCTCGATCCGGCCGCGTTGACCGACGTCCTCGTCGCCGGTCTGGCCCACGAGGAGCTGCGGCTCGGCGGAGGCCGCCGGGGTGGCCTCGTCTACACCCTGATGGACCGACACGACTTCATCATCGACCCGCTGCCCAACCTGCTGTTCACCCGTGACTCGTCACTCTGGATCGGCGACCGGGTCGGTGTGACGAGTCTGGCGATGCCCGCCCGGCGGCGGGAGACGACGCTGACCGACGCGATCTACCGTCACCATCCCCGGTTCGCCGGCACCGAGTTCGTCTACCGACCGGGCCTGGAGCCGCTGGAAGGGGGCGACGTGCTACTGCTGGGACCCGGGGTGCTGGCCGTGGGCGTGGGTGAGCGGACCACCCCGGCCGGTGCCGAGCGGCTCGCCCGCCGGGTTTTCGCAGCCGGACTGGCGCACACCATCCTCGTCGTCCCGATCGCCCAGGAACGGGCGACCATGCACCTGGACACCATCTGCACGATGGTCGACACCGACGCGGTGCTGATGTACCCGAACGTGGCCAACACACTGTCGGCGTACACCGTCATCGCCGGTGCCGACGGCGAGGACCCGCGGGTCGACGGACCGGCGCCGTTCCTGCGGGCCGCCGCCGACGCGATGGACCTGGACCGGCTACGGGTGATCGACACCGGGCTCGACCCGGTGACCGCCGAGCGGGAACAGTGGGACGACGGCAACAACACCCTGGCCATCGCGCCCCGTCTCTGCGTCGGCTACGAGCGCAACGTCGAGACCAACGCCCAACTGGAGCGGGCCGGGATCGAACTCATCCCGATCGCCGGCTCGGAGCTGGGCTCGGGGCGCGGCGGCCCCCGCTGCATGTCCTGCCCCCTGCTCCGCGAGCAAGGAAGGGCCCCTTCCTAACGCCTGCGGTATAGGAGGGGACCCTTCCTAACAGGGTCAGCGCAGGGTGAGCTGGCGGCCCAGCAACCCCTGGCGGGACCGACGGGCGGCGGCGTCGAGCGGACCGGTCTCGGTGAGGGCGTCGGCGTACCGCTTGGCGAAGTCGGCGACGGGCTGCTCCCAGTCACCGGCCGGGATCTCCTCGGGCAGATCCCAGACCGGCACCAGCCGCCCGTGGGCGCGGAACATGCCGGCGAACTTGGTCTCCTCGCCGAGGGTCAGTGAGCCGGCCGCGCTCAGCCGGGCCAGTGCGTCCAGGGCGGCCTCCTCCGCCTCGGGCAGCACCCAGCGGACGTGGGCCTTGTCCGTCACCCGGCACCAGTACGCGGCACGCGCGGCAGCCAGCCGCACCGTCGGATAGATCGCCGCGTTGGCCCGTTCCAGGCTGGCCTGCACGGTCGGGTTCTCGGCGGCCTCCGGGGACAGCCAGAACTCGAAGCCCTCGTGCAGGCTGACCTCCAGCGGGCCGTCGACCAGGATGTCCTGCAGCCGTGGCCCCGGACCTGGCAGCGGCGGCACCGTGACCTGGGCACCCGGGGCGGTACGCAGCGCGCAGAGCAGCGACTCGGCGAGGTCGCGGGAGACGTCACCGGACTGAAGGTGACGCTGGAGCCCGATGAAGACGTGACCGTCGTCCCGGCTCATCGCGGGAGCGGCCATCGGCAGCACGGTGGCCAGGGTGACCGGCCGGTCGCCGTACTCGTCGACGATCGCCGGGGTGAGGCGCAGCGGTGCGGAGGCGGCCGGCACCAGCTCCCGCAGGGCGATCCACTCGGACTCGTCGGCCAGCCCTTCGAAGGGACGGGGGACGAAGACGTCCCGGACGCGCTCGCGCTTGCTGGACGAGGAGGCGGCCCGCTGGTTCTTTCGACGCTTGCTCACGGCGAGACAGCCTAGAGCCCACCGGCCGTCGATGGGGGCCGGACCCGCCCCGCCGGGACAGTCGGTCAGCCGGCGGTCACCAGTGGCGGCCGGTCACCGGCCGGGTCGAAGTCGGCCCAGACGCTCTGACCGAGACCGTCGCGCTCCACACCCCAGTCGGTGGCCAGGCCGGAAACGATGTGCAGGCCCCGACCGTCGGCCGCGTCCACGTTCGGCGGGCGGACGCACGGGGCGCAGGCGGCACCGCCGTCGGTGACCCGCAGCCGGAGCTGCGGACCGTCGGGCGTCTCCCGCAGCCGCCAGGCGACCCGGACCACACCACCCGGCAGCGGGTCGGCGTGCCGGACCGCGTTACCGACCAGCTCGGCCAGGACCGCCACCAGATCCGCCAGCATCGCCGGGGAGACCGCCCCGGCCAACTCGGCGGCGAGTCGGTGCCGGGCGATTCGTGCCCCGCTGGCATGGTGCGGCACCACCACGCACCACGCTCGTTCGGCCGTCGTCGTCGCCACCTCTGCCCCTCTTTCGCCCCGTGACCCCCACTGTCACCTCCGGGGCAGCCGCACCTCTGCGACCGTACCCCCACCGCTTCTCGGTCGGAGGAATACCCAGCCATTCTGTTGTTCAACGATCCTGCGGACGAGATAGAGGCCCAGACCGGTGCCGGGATAGCGACGCCGGTCACCCGAGTCGCCCTGCCAGAACCGGTCGAAAGCCCGTTCCACGTGCTCCGGGCGGACACCGATGCCCCGGTCACTGACCCGGAAGCAGACAGTCTGCCGGTCGGCGTCGGCGGTGACGTCGATCGCGGAGTCGGGTGGGGAGTACTTGCCGGCGTTGGTGACCAGCTCGGTGAGCACGGTGGCCAGGCTCTGCCGGTGCCCGATCGCCCTGGGCAGGTCGGCCGGCACCTGGAGGGTGATCCGCCGCCGCAGGTCGGTGGGCAGGTCGGTGATCGCGACCCGGAGCGTCTCGGCGAGGTCGAAGGCGGCCGGCGGTCCGTCGCCCGGCCACGCCTCGGCTGCCGAGGAGAGCAGCCGGTCGAGCAGGCGGGCCAGCTCGTTGGCCCGCTGGCCGATGACCCGGGCCGCCTGCCGCCGGTCGGTCTCGGTGAGCGACTCCCAATGGTCGGTGAGAGTGTCCGCGTAGCCCTTGATGACGGTCACCGGGGTGCGTAGCTCGTGACTGGTGACCGCGACGAAGAGGTCCCGTTCGTGGTCGTGCCGCTGCTGGTCGGTGGTGTCCCGGAAGGTGACCACCCGGAGGGTGCCCGGTCCTGGCAACTCCCCCGAGGTGATCCGCAACCAGCGACCGTTGGGCAGGCGGTGATCGAGGACCTGCCCGGAGGGCGGAAGCGGAAAGGGCAACGGCTTGTTGATCGCCTCGTCGGCGGACCGGCCGGTGACCTGGGCGGCGGCCGGATTCCAGAGGCGTACGTGGGCGTCCCGGTCGACCACCGCCAGCCCGTCGGCGAGCGCCGCGACCACCGGGCCGTCGCCGTGCACCGGCAGGCCGCTCTGGTCGCCGTACATGTGGGCGATGCAGGATCCGAGGTACCCGATCACGGTGTGGTGCTCGGCGCTGGGCTCCCCGTCTTCGGCGAGGTAGAGCGCGTGCAGGCTGCCGACGGTGTGGCCGCCGATCTCGGCCCGGGAGACGACCATCCGGTGCAGCCCGCGCTGGGCCAGTTCGCTGACGAGCGGGTTGGTGAACTGGTCGGTGCGTACGCACTGCACCCGAGGACCGCCGAGCAGGCAGATGGTGGCCGGGTCGTTGACGGGCAGTGGCCGACCGACGGTCCACTCGGCGGCTCCGGTGGCGGCGATCACCCGGCCGCCGTTGGGCGCGAACTCCACGAACGCCATCCCGGCGGCGCCCAGCGCCGGCTGGGTCACCCGGAGCAGGTGGGTCAGGACCGGCAGACCCGCGTCACCGGAATTGATCATTTCGATGACGGTGGTGTGCCCGGCGATGAGAGCCGAGTAGTCGGTGCGGTCGGGCATGACCCGAGTGTGCACCGCGGCTCACGTTCCCCGGCACCCCCGAGTGGCCCGCATCCCTTTCGCCCTGCCGTCGGTCGCTCACCGCCCCAACCGGGCGAGGGTCTGCGCCGGGCGGTCGGTGATCACGCCGTCCACCCCGGCCGAGAGCACGAGGTCGAGGTCGGGTGGCTCGTTCACGGTCCAGACGTAGACCTGGTTCCCGGCGGCCCGCAGCGCCGGCACCAGGGTGGGGCGGGCCCGGACCAGTGCCAGCCCCGGCCCGGCGATGCCCGCGCCGAACGGCAGTCGCCCCAGCGGCAGCCAGCGGGGCAGCACCTCCAGCAGGAGCACGGTCGGCAGCGCGGGGGCCAGCGTGCGGATCCGGCGTATCGCCAGCGGGGAGAAGGACATCACGGTGATCTGCACGGGCGCGTCCGGACCCGGTTCGGCCAGCCCGTACCGGCGCAGCAGGGCGACCAGGCGGCGCTCCACGTTGCCGCCGTAGCGGGTCGGATGTTTCGTCTCCACCAGCAGTCGGATCCGGCGGTCGGCGGCGAGCACGGCCTCCAGCAGGCGTTCGAGGGTGAGCAGCCGGGTGTGTGAGTCGTCGAGCACCTCGTCGCCGTCGGCCGGCACGCCGCCGGGGTGCCAGGAACCGAAATCCAGCTGCTCCAGCTCGGCGAGGGTACGGGCGCTGACCAGGCCCCGGCCGTTGCTGGTCCGGTCCAGCCGCCGGTCGTGCACGCAGACGAGGTGCCCGTCGCGGGTCAACCGGACGTCGCACTCCAACCCGTCGGCACCCTCGTCGAGGGCGCGTAGGTAGGCGGCGAGGGTGTGCTCCGGAAGGTCGTACGAGGCACCCCGGTGGGCGAAGACGAGGGGTCCGTCCACGGCCGTCGTCCTACAGCACCCGGCCGGGTTGCCCGTCCGAGCCGACCACCGGCCGACCGGCTGCCTCCCAGTCGCCCATCCCACCGGCGACGTTGCTCACCTGCTCCCAGCCGTTGCGCAGCAGGTATGCGACGACCTGGGCGGAACGTCCGCCGGAGCGGCAGATGACGGCCACGTCCCGGTCCGTCGGCACCTCGGCCAGGCGGGCCGGTAGCTCCATCATCGGCAGGTGGTGCGCGCCGGGGGCGTGACCGGCGGCCCACTCGTCGTCCTCACGGACGTCGAGCAGGTACGTCTCGTCGTTGATCTCGGGCACGGTCACGGTGGGTATCTGAGGTCCGAACACGGGTACCAAGCCTAGAACCTCGTCGCGCGGCTGCCCCGGCCCGGCGGACGACACCCGGCGGGAGCGCCCGTCGGTGGTCTCAGAGCTGGGTCACCCAGCGCGGATGAGCACCGGCCCACTCCGTCATCCGGCTGCCGCGTACCGCTTCGAACAGCCCGTCACTGTCCTGGTCGAGCCGGACGTAGGAGACCTGGTCGATCACCTGGGGGTAGGACGGCACCCGCACTCCCCGTAGTCCGTCGGTGGCCAGGCCGTGCAGCGCGAGCAGCAGGTCCTCCACCGGTACGCCGTTGGTGTCCACGGTCAACGAGCCGCCGACGGCGCCGATCAACCGGTGCAGCCGCACCGGGTCGGTACGCAGTCGGGTCTCACCGGCCCGTTCCAGCATCGCCCCCAGCAGCTGTTGCTGGTGGGTCTGCCGGTCGTAGTCACCGCCCGGCAGGTCGTAGCGCTGGCGTACGTAGTCGAGCGCCTGCGCGCCGTCCATCCGCTGACAGCCGGGGTGGAAGACCCGGTCGGTGTGGATCGACCGCACCTCGCTGCGTACGCACATGTCGACGCCGCCGAGCAGGTCGATCACGTTGCGGAGGCCGGCGAAGTCGACCAGGGCGGCACCGTCGAATCGGATGCCGGTGAGCTGGGACAGGGTGGCCGAGAGCAGGTACGCGCCGGGCTGACCGCCCCCGCCGTACTCGTACGCCGTATTGATCTTGTCTTCGCCGCCCGGGTATCCGCCGCCCGGCGGGATGGGCACCAGCAGGTCGCGCGGCACGGAGACCAGGTAGCCCTCGCGTAGCCCGGGTGGCACGTGCACGATCAGGATGGTGTCGGTGCGCTGCCCGGAACCGGCGTCACCGGGTCGCCGGTCCGAGCCGACGAGCAGGTAGTTGAGTGGGCCGTCCAGGTCGGTGCGGTCCGCCCGAGCGGCCGGGTCGAGCAGTTCCGCCCGGGTCATCGTGCGTTCGTACCGGTCGGTGAGCATCCGGATTCCGCCTGCGGCGAGCCCGGCCAGCAACACCGCTGCCAGCCCGATGCCGAGCAGTACGCGGGGCCATCGCGGTGTCCGGACGTGCCGGCTCGTCCGCTTTTCCCCCGTACGCCGTGTCCTGGCCGTGACGTCCCTCCCGTGGGCCTGACGTGAATGTGGCTCACATCAGGCTACGGAAGGTCCACTCATCGTGACGGCGGTTTCGGCTATCCGTGATGCTCCTGCCGGTCACTTGCGGGAGGAGATCACCTCGGGGTTGTAGAAGACGAACTCGGCGAGCTTGTCCTTGCGAACCGCCCGGAACATGTCCAGGGTCTGCTCGCTGAGCGCCTCGTTGCCGTTGCCCTTGGCGTTGTACGTGCCACCGTTGGTCTTCAGCATGATCAGCTCGTTCCCGGTGACCCCGCGCATGGTGAAGACGAAGTCCTCGATCGAGACGCCGCCGGTGTCCAGGATGAACGCCTGACCGGCCGCCTTGACCAGCTCGTTCAACTTCACCGGGTTGGTGAGGCTGCCGTTCTGGGTGGCCTTCTTGGCCATCGCCTTGATCAGCTGCTGCTGGTTCTGCTGGCGGTCGTAGTCGCTGTTCTTCAGGCCGTACCGCTGGCGGGAGAAGTCCAGGGCAGCCCAGCCCTCCATCTCCTGGCAGCCCTTCTTGTGCACCACCGGGGTACGCGGCTTGCCGGTCTTCTTGGCGTCCGCGTTCCACATCGGCTTGCCGTCGACGTACGACATGTGGATCGACTTGACGTCCTGCTTCGGGCAGATACGCACCGAGCCCAGGGCGTCGATCACCTTCTTGAAGCCGCCGAAGTTGATGATGGCCGCGCCGTCGAAGCTGACGCCGGTCATCTCCTTGATGGTCTGTGCCATCAGCTGGGCGCCGCCCTCCCAGCCGCCGCCGTTCTGCGCACCGGCCTGGAACGCGGAGTTGATCTTGCCGACGCCGCCCCGGTAACCGGTCTTCTCGAAGGGCGGGATCCGCGCCTCGGTGTCGCGCGGGATCGAGATCAGGTACGCCTGGTCGTGAGTGGCCGGGATGTGCAACACGATGATGCTGTCCGCGCGTACGTCGTCGGCGGCCCACCGCTCCCGGGCATCGACCCCGAGCAGCAGCATGTCGATCGGGCCCTTGAGGTCGGCCCCACCCTCCTCGGTGGTCTTGCTCGCGTCGCCGAGCAGGTTGCGCTGGGCGATGTTGCCGGTGGCCTGGCTGATGACCGCCTTGCTACCGACGATCGCCACGCCACTGGTCATCATCAACGCGGCACCGAAGATCACGGTGAGTCGGGCCCAGAGCGGGTCCTTGCGTCGGGTGCGCTTCTTGCCGGACTTGCCGGAACCTCCGTCCGGCGCGGTGGGTGGGGCTGCGGACGCGTGCGACGGCTCAAGCAGTGAGGGGCTGTGAACCGGCATGCGTGCTCCAGTTCGTGTTCGCAGAGGGGGGCGGGAACACTTTACGTTCGCGTTCCCGTGGTGGCGAGTTCACCTGGTGCCCAATTCGCGTTCTTTGCCGCGACATCCTGCTGAAATAGCCGATCGGCCAGAACAAATCAGCCGATCGACTATTCCTCGCCTACTCGGCCGTGATCAGCCGTTGCCGGTGGTCGTCGGTTTGTTGGCCCGCATCCAGTCGGCCATGGTGTCCGCCGTTATCGCCCGGTACAGGGTCAGGGCCTTCTCCCGGTCGGAGACCACCACCGACTCGCCGTTGATGGTCTGGCTGCCCAGGTGAGGGCTGGTGACGAAGGTCAGGTTCTCGCCCCGCAGGTTGCGGAACTGCACCGCCATGTCGGTGAGCGAGAAGCCCTGGTCGACGGTGACCGCGTCGGTGACCGACCGGAGGAAGGCGTTGAGCTTCTTCGGGTTGGTCAGTGTGCCCGTGCTCGCCGCCTTGTCCATCAGGGCCCGGAGGAAGTCCTGCTGGTGGCGCATCCGGGCGAAGTCACCGTCCGGGAACTGCTTGCGCTGGCGGATCCAGTCCAGGGCCTCGGTGCCGTTCATGTGGTTGGTGCCCTTGGTGAACTTGCGATACGGCTTGTGGATCGAGGTGATGGTCCGCTCCACCTCCAGGTCCACCCCGCCGAGGGCGTCGGTGACCTGCTTGAACCCGGCGAAGTCGATGGCCATCACGTGGTCGATGTGCACGTCGGTGAAGCACTCGACGGTGCGTACCGCCAGCGGCAGCCCACCGAACGCGAAGGCAGCGTTGATCTTGCGTCGTTGGCCCGTCTCGCAGCCCGCCCCGGCGCTCTCCGGGATCGGCACGTACAGGTCACGTGGAATGGAGACCAGATATGCCTGCTGGTGGTCGGCGGGGATGTGCATGATGATGATCGTGTCGGCCCGCCACTCGCCGGCCCGGTCCATCGGTGCGTCCGGATCCCGTGAGTCGGTGCCCACCAGCAGGATGTTCAGCGTGCCGTCGACGGTCTTGGCCGGCCGACCGCCGGTGATCTCCGAGAACGGGTCGGTGCGGGCCATGTTGTTGTCGAGGCTGCGGGCGTAGAACCAGGCACCCGCGCCGCCGACCAGGGCCAGCACCAGCACGGCCACGCCCGCCACCAGCGCGATGCGACGCCAGTGCGGTCCCCGCCGACGCGCCGGAGGACCAGCACCGGGCCCACCCGGGCCCACCGGGCCACGCGGGCCCCCTGGCCCGCCGGACGGGACCGGCTCATCGTCGTACGCGGGATACCACCGGGTCTGGGACGGCTCGCCGGCCCGGCTGCCGCGTCCCGGGCCCGGTACCGCCGCCCGGCCGGCGCTGCGCGGCAGACGAAGGACCGGCAGTACGGCGGGAAACGTCGCTGACATGTCACTCAATGTACGCAGCACAAGCCAACAACGCCCTCATGGCGGTGCCGGCGCGGCCTACCCGAGTCGCTGGCGGAAGTGCTCGATGGTGCGCCGCAGCCCCTCCTCGGGCGCGACGGTCGGCTCGTAGCCGAGCGTTTCCCGGGCCAGGGTGAGATCCGGTCGCCGCATCTCGGGGTCGTCCGCACTGCGCGTGACATACGTCACCTGCGACTGGCTGTCGCAGAGCGACACGATCGTCTCGGCCAGTTCCCGCATGCTCATCTCGTGCTCGGTGCCGCAGTTCACCGGCCCGGCCTCGGTCGAGTCGAGCAGCAGCAGAATGCCCCGGACCAGGTCCGCGACGTAGCAGATGGACCGGGTCTGGTTGCCGGTGCCGTGCACGGTGATCGGTTCGCCGCGCAGCGCCTGGGAGATGAAGGTCGGGATGGCGCGTCCGTCGTCGGGCCGCATCCTCGGCCCGTAAGTATTGAAGATGCGCACGATCGCGGTGTCCACGCCCCGACTACGGCGGTACGCCATCGTCGCGGCCTCCGAGAAGCGCTTGGCCTCGTCGTAGACGCTGCGCACGCCGATCGGGTTGACGTTGCCCCAGTAGGTCTCCCGCTGCGGGTGCTCCTTCGGGTCACCGTACGCCTCGGAGGTGGAGGCCAACAGGAACCGGGCGCCGTCGGCGGCGGCACGGTCCAGCAGGTGCAGGGTGGCGACCGAGCCGACCCGCAGGATCTCGACCGGCAGCTTCTCGAAGTCGGTCGGGCTGGCCGGTGAGGCCATGTGCAGGATGGCGTCGAACCGCTCGGCCAACGCCGGGTGGCTGGGCAGCCCGTCGGAGATGTCTGCCTCCACCAGGGTGAAGGTCGGGGTGTCGAGCAGGTGGGCGACGTTTTCCTTGGACCCGGTGACGAAGTTGTCGAGGGCGACGACCGTGCAGCCGCGCTCGACCAGCGAATCCACCAGGTGTGAGGGAACGAAACCGGCACCGCCGGTGACCAGGACCCGGTGACCGGGACCGAAGCGCTGCTCAACCTTCATGACCGGTCAGCCTAGAGCAGCGGGTGGGTGATTCGTCGTCATGGTCACGCCAGTTCCCGGTAACGCCCCCTGTGGTGCAGCAGCGGCTCGGCCTCGTCGGCCAGTTCCACCCGCTCGATGGTCGCCTCGACCAGCAGGGCCCACCCGTACTCCCGGGCACCGTCGAGACGGCAACCGGCCCAGCCACCCGCGTCGTCCGGCACCGGCCCGTATGGCGTGTCGAGCCACCCACCGGTGGCGAAGAGGCCGCCCGGCGACGGGAAGAGACCGGCGAACCGGTCGGCGAGCTGCCGGTGCGGAGGGCCGAGCGGTGTCACGGCGAAACGGCCGGTCTCCTCGACCGCCGCCCACAGGTCCGACTCGGCGTCGAGCAGGCCCAGCAGCCGTCCCGGCTCGCCCTCGGCGACCAGGGTCGACGACACCGTCAGCCCGGCCGGGCCGGGTGCCGTCCAGAGCGTCACCGGCGCGGCGAGCCGCCCCCGTAGCCGGCGCACCGGCGAACGCGTGTCGGCTGGCGCGGCGAACGGGTCGGTGTGGTGGATCCGGGCACCCGGCTCATGATTCACGTGAAACATTCTGACCCCCTGGATCCGGTTCGCGGGCCGGAGCCCCACGTCGGGGTGTGTCGCATCCGTGCACCCCGCCGCTGACGCCGGGCGAGGGCGCGCCCGGCGTCAGCGGCGGGGGGTGACCAGGGCGAGGAGTTCGGGCTGTCGGCGGTCCAGCACGTCGCCGGCCAGGTGGACGCCGAGCAGCGCCGCGCCGACGCCGTACGCGAGGCCCAGCGGCAGGCCCAGCCAGAGCCAGACGTCGTCGAGCAGCGCCGCGGCGACCACCATCGGCACGGCGAGCGCGGCGGTGGCGGCCATGGCCAGCAGGGTCAGCAGCCCCTTCACCACCCCGGCGCCACTGTTCATCGCGAAGGGGTTACTGGTCTCCGGCAACGAGTACGCGCCCAGCACGGAGACGAACGAGTTGACCGCCAGCCCGACACCGTAGGTGGCGACCAGCGCACCCGCCATGAGCCCGATCCACGTCGGCTCGCCCAGCACCAGCGCGATCACCACCGCGACCACCGCCAGCATCGGAAGGATGTAGAGCGAGAAGGCGGTGATCCGGGCGCGCAGCTCCAGCCGGCCGGGCACGCCGGCCACCACGTTGGCCGCGTACGCGCTGCCGTCGAAACCGAACTGGTTGGCCAGGGTCACCGCGGCGAGCAGGCCGACGAAGACCATGGAGAGGCTGGCCAGGACCGGCGACGAACTGCCGGCAGGGGTGAAGCCCTCCGTGCTGTCGAACGAGAAACCCTGCCCACCGAAGTTGACCATCACCGGCACGAAGAGACCGACCACCGCGACGGTGATCAGGTTGGCTCGCCGTCGCGCGTCCCGCCACCAGTAGCGGGCCTCGCGGGCGACCAGGGCACCGAACCGGTCCCGCCGCAGCCAGCCGGCGGCCCGGGGAAAGAGCTGGGCCACCACCGCGCCGGTGACCTCGGGCTTCGCCCGGTTCGGCCCGCTGCTGGCCACGCCCGTCATCGCCGACTCCAGCGAGCGCGACCACCAGGCCAGCAGCGCGACGATCGTGGCGATGGTGATCAGCAGCTTCAGGGGTGCCGCCCAGGCCCGGCCCTGCGCCACGTCGATGCCCGCCGTCCAGGGGGCGCCGAGGGGAGTCCAGCCGATCACCGTCGCCAAGCCGGTCAGCCGGTCCCAGTCGGTGTCCTGGATCGCGGCCACACCGGCGATCTGCAACGGCCCGAGCAGCGCGGCCACCACCGCGAGCAGCACGGCGGCCAGGTCACGAACCCGGCGGGACCGGAGCATGGAGGCGAACGCGCTGGTCAACGCTCGGGCACCGGCGACGCAGAGAAGCAGCCCGCAGACCACGCCGACGGCGGCGACCAGGGCGGCCGACCAGCCGCCGAACACCCCGGCGGTGACCACCAGGCCGGAGAGCGCGAGCAGCACCGCGACCGTGGGTACGCTCACCAGTGCCGCCGCGAACAACCCGATGACCAGGGTGCGGCGGGGCAGTGGCAGCAGGGCGAACCGGGCCGGGTCGAGTGTCTCGTCGACGCCGAAGAAGACCAGGGGCAGCACCAGCCAACCGAGCACCATCAGCCCGCCGGCGAACGCGGCGATCATCAGGGCGTACCGGTCGTTGCCGATCAGGCCGGGCGCCGCCAGGCCGAAGAAGGCGCCGACCGCGAACCAGAGCCCGAGCAGCGAGCCGACCAGGAACAGCGCCACCCGCCAACCCTGACCGCGGAAGTTGTTGCCCATCACCCGCAGCTTGAGCCGGACGAAGTGACGCGCCGAGACCGGCCGCGCCTGGGCGGCCGGTGTGGTCACTGGGCCAGCCACGCCAACTCCTCACCGGTGGCGGTGCGCCCGCCGACCACCTCGACGAAGACCTCCTCCAGCGAGCGGTCGCCGCGTACCTGCTCCAGCGTGCCGACCCGCTTGATGATGCCCTCGGCGAGGATCGCCACGTGGGTGCAGAGCCGTTGCACGACCTCCATGACGTGGCTGGAGAAGACCACCGTCCCGCCACCGGTCACGTACCGCTGGAGGATGTCCCGGATCAGCGCCGCCGAGACCGGGTCGACCGCCTCGAACGGTTCGTCAAGCACCAGCAGTCGGGGCCCGTGGAGCAGCGCGCAGGCCAGACCGATCTTCTTCTTCATACCGGCGGAGTAGTCCACCACCAGGGTCCGACCGGCGTCGGCGAGGGCCAGCACGTCGAGCAGCTCCGCCGCCCGCTGGTCGACCACGTCCGGTTCCATGCCGCGCAGCAGGCCGTGGTACGCCAGCAGCTCCGCGCCGGTGAGCCGGTCGAAGAGGCGTACCCCGTCCGGCATGACGCCGAGCAACTGCTTCGCGGTGACCGGGTCGGCCCACACGTCGTGGCCGAGCACCCACGCGCCGCCCGCGTCGGGCCGCAGCAGACCGACCGCCATCGACAGGGTGGTGGTCTTGCCGGCACCGTTCGGGCCGAGCAGCCCGTAGAAGGATCCGGCCGGCACGTCAAGATTCACGCCGTTCACCGCGACCTTGCCGTCGAAGCTCTTTGCCAGGCCACGTAGCGCCAGCGCCGGGTGCTCTCCAGTCATGCGCCCGACCGTATCCGGTCTCGACCAGCTCGCCGCCCGACCGGAGGAGGATCCGCAGCTCATCCCCGAGTTGGAGGCGCAGCGGAACCCCGGTGCCCACACCGACGGGCCGGGGCTGGCACCGGTGGGCCGCCATCCGGCGTGACCGGGGCCCCTCACGATCGCAGGGCGTCGGGAGCGTGCAGCCGGAGCATGGTGCGGCCGACGTCGGTCGGGGCGCGGCGTCGGGTGGCCAGGGAGACCGCGACCATCACCGTGAAGGCCAACGGCACCGTCCAGGCGGCCGGCTGAGCGATGAGGGAGGCCGGCCAGCCGGTCAGGGCCGGACCGAGGACGGTGACCAGGACCGACGTCACGGCAGCGCCGCCGCCGACCAGGATGCCGGCGGCGGCACCCGCGTCGGTGAGGCCCCGCCACCAGATGCCGAGCACCAGCAGCGGGCAGAAGCTGGACGCGGCGACGGCGAACGCCAACCCCACCACCTGCGAGACGTCCATCCCGGAGACGTTGAGGGCGAGGACCATCGGCACCACCCCGGCGATCACCGTGGCCAGCCGGAAGCCGCGTACCGAGCCCCGGCCGAGTACGTCGGTGGAGATCACTCCGGCGACGCTGGTGAGCAGCCCGGACGAGGTGGACAGGAATGCCGCGAACGCTCCGGCGGCGACCAACGCGGCCAGCAGGCGACCGGTCGTCCCGGCACCGAGCGCCGCTTCCGGCAGCAGCACCACCACCGCGTCGGTCTGCCCGGTGACCAGCAGTTGTGGCGTGTAGATCCGACCCAGCACGCCGTAGATCGTGGGCAGCAGGTAGAAGACGCCGACCAGGGCCAGCACCACCAGGGTGGTCCGGCGGGCGGCGGCCCCGTCGGGATTGGTGTAGAAGCGCACCAGGACGTGCGGCAGCCCCATGGTGCCCAGGAACGTCGCCAGGATCAGCGAGTACGTGGCGAACAGCCCTCGGTCGTCGGAACCCGCGTCGCTGGGCAGCAGCCAGTCGGTGGCCCCGTTGGCGACGCCGGAGACCTCCGGAACCGGCTCACCCTCGGCGAAGCTCAGCTCGTCGCCGGGGCGTACCTCCAGGGTCTGACCGTCGCCCAGGGTGAGCACGGCACGCTGCTCGACCACGACGGTGGTCGCCGTCCGGAACGTGGCACCGTCGGGCGGGGTCACCGCCGGGCGGCCGTCGGCCTGCCACTGGAGGGCCAGGAAGATCGCTGGTAGGGCCAGCGCGGTCAGCTTGAGCCAGTACTGAAACGCCTGCACGAAGGTGACCGCGCGCATCCCACCGAGCGCCACGTTCGCGGTCACCACAGCGCCCACCACCAGCGCGCCGATCGGGTACGGCGAGCCGGTCAGGGTGGCCAGCGTCAGGCCGGCGCCCTGGAGCTGCGGCACCAGGTAGAGCCAGCCGATGAAGATCACGAAGATGGTGGCCAGCGTCCGTAGCCGGCGGGATCCGAGCCGCAGCTCGCAGAAATCGGGCAGGGTGAACGCACCGGATCGGCGCAGCGGCGCGGCCACGAACAGCAGCAGTGCCAGATAGCCGGCGGCGAACCCGACCGGATACCAGAGCACGTCCACGCCGTACTTGAGGATCAACCCGGCGACGCCGAGGAAACTCGCCGCCGAGAGGTACTCGCCGCCGATCGCGGCGGCGTTCCAGGTGGGGCTGACCACCCGGGAGGCGACCAGGAAATCGGAGGTGGTGCGGGCCAGCCGCAGCCCGTAGAAACCGATGGCGACGGTGATCAGCGTGACCGCCACGATCGCCGGTACGACGAGGTCGTTGCCCACGTCAGCGCTCCGGTCGCTGGACCAGGTCGGTGAAGTCCTGCTCGTTGCGCTCGGTCAGGCGCACGTACGTCCATCCGACGGCGACCAGGAACGGGAAGGAGAGCACCCCGAGCAGCAGCCACGGGAGGTTGACGCCGAGCACGGTCATCCGGCCGACCGAGGGTGCGATGGCGAACAGCCAGGGCAGCCCGCCCAACCCGATCAGCACCACCGCCGACAACTGCAACGCCAGGGCCAGTTGCGCGCGGACCAGCCCACGGATGAGTGCCTCACCGACCCGGGTCTGCTGAGTCAGCTCGGTGTGGATGCCGGCGACCCAGTGCGGTCGGCGGGACACCTCGGCCAACACCACCCGGGTACGCCCGGGAGGTCCGGAGCCGACCGGCTCGGCGGAGGTCTCGGCGGGATCGGGACGGCGGGGTGCCGGCAGTGCATCCTCGGCGGCCATCCCGGCAGTCTTGTCCGCCGGACGGGAATGTCAAGAGGGCTGTGGACAACTTGTGGATAACGGGTCGAGCCTGTGGACAACCCGGTGGACAGTGCCGCCGATCAGCGGCTCCACTCCTGCTTGGCGGCCCGGACCAGCTTGTCCTTCAGCTCCCGGGTGTGCCGGCGGCTCACCGGCAACTCCGTGCCGTCGATGACCACCACATAGCCGCTGTTCACCAGGCGAAGCTCGGCGATCAGCCGCAGTTGCACCAGGTACGACCGGTGGATCCGGACGAAACCGGCGTCGCCCCACCGCTCGGCGAGCGTGGCCAGCGACACCCGCACCAGGTGCGACCCGTCTGCGGTGTGCAGCCGGGCGTAGTCACCTTGCGCCTCGACCCACCGCACCGCGGAGCGGGGCAGCATCCTGGTGGTGCCAGCCAGCTCGACCGGGATGGTGGGATCCTCCTCAGCCCTGGCCAACGCGGCGGGATGGGCGGGCACCACCCGCGAGCCGACCACCCGGCGCAACGCCTCGGCCAGCCGTTCCGCGCGTACCGGCTTGCGCACGTAGTCGGTGGCGCCCATGTCGAAGGCGTCCGCCGCACCGTCGTCGTACGCGGTGACGAAGACGATCGCCGGGGGCCGGGCGAAGCGGCGCAGCACCCGGGCCAGTTCCATGCCGTCCAGGCCGGGCATCCGGATGTCCAGGAAGACCACGTCCACGTCGTCGTCGCGGAGCACCCGCAGCGCCTCGGTGGCGTCGCCGGCCGTGTGCAGCCGGGCCACCCGGTGGTCGGCTCGCAGGTGGTAGGCCAACTCGTCCAGCGCCGGTGGCTCGTCGTCGACCGCCAGCACCCGCAGGAAGCCGGTGACCGGGGCCGGGCCGGTGGCGGTCACGAACCCGCCCGTACGCCGGGATGGAACTTCGGCACCCGCATGCTCACCTTCGTGCCCGAACCGACGCCGGTCTCCACGACCAGGCCGAAGCGGTCGCCGAAGACCGACCGCAGGCGCTCGTCGACGTTCGACAGCCCGACGTGTTGGCCCGGGTCGTCGCCCGGGTCGCCGGTCGACCCGGCCAGCTCTGCTATTCCTGCGGTCAGCGTGGCCGGATCCATCCCCACTCCGTCGTCCTCCACCGTTATGTGACATTCGGCGCCCGCGTCCTGGGCCTCGATGCTCACCATGCCCGTGCCCGGCTTGCGGGACAACCCGTGGCGCACCGCGTTCTCGACCAGCGGTTGGAGGCACAGGAACGGCAGGGTCACCGGCAGCACCTCCGGGGCGATCTGGAGCCGCACCTGGAGCCGGTCACCGAACCTGGCCCGCTCGATGGTCAGGTAGCGGTCGATCGAGCGCAGCTCCTCGGCCAGCGTGGTGAACTCGCCGTGTGCCCGGAACGAGTAGCGGGTGAACTCGGCGAACTCCAGGATCAGCTCCCGGGCCCGCTCCGGATCGGTCCGGACGAAGGAGCCGATCGCGGTCAGCGCGTTGTAGATGAAGTGCGGGCTGATCTGGGCGCGCAGCGCGCGTACCTCGGCCCGTGCCAACCGCTCCCGCGACGAGTCCAGCTCCGCCAGCGCCACCTGACTGCCGGCCCAGTGGGCGGTTTCCAGGGTGGCCTGGACCAGACCGGGTGCGGGCGCGCCGCCGGTGACCGCCACCAGCGCGCCCGCGATCCGGCCCGACGCCCCACCGAGGGGGGCCACCACCGCGCCCCGGACCGGGCAGTCGATCCGGTTGCAGGTCAGTTCCGCCTCGCCCAGCACGGTGGACCGTTCCGACGTGATCACCCGACGAGCGGCGGCCCGCAACTGCTCCCGATGGTGCGCGCCGCGTCCGTCGAGCGCGAGCAGGTCGTCGGTGTCGGCCAACGCCAGCCCTTCGGAGCCGATCAGGGTGCGCAGGTGGCGGGCGGCCTTCGCCGCGCCGGCCGGGTTCAGTCCGGCCCGCAACGGCTCGGCCGCCAGCCCGGCGGTGTGCAGCACCTCGTAGGTGGCCCGCTGCCCGGGAGTGGCGATGCCACGCCGACCGCGTAGCCGACCGACCGCGAACAGCGCCCCGGCCAGCACGCTGACCAGAGAGAAGACGCCGATCACGGCGGAGATGTTGCCACCCACGTCGACGATCCTGCTGGTTTCGGGCGCTGTGGGGAAGGGGCGGTGTGCGTCAGTATGCGCCCTTGCGGGCCACCACCACGCCGATGGTGCGCCACAGGATGCCCAGGTCGTACGCCAGCGACCAGTTGTCGACGTAGTACAGGTCGAGCCGGACGGCCTCGTCCCAGGAGAGATCGGAGCGGCCGGACACCTGCCACAAACCGGTCATGCCGGGGCGGACCAGTAGTCGACGTCGCACATCACCCAGGAAGTCACCGTCGTCGGCGGGCAGCGGGCGCGGCCCGACCAGCGACATCTCCCCCTTGAGTACGTTGATCAACTGGGGCAGCTCGTCCAGCGACGAGGCCCGCAGGAAACGACCCACCGGGAAGACCCGGGGGTCCTCCTTCATCTTGAACAGCAGGCCGTCGGTCTCGTTCTGGTCGACCAGGCTGGCCAGCCGGTCCTCGGCGTCGACGTACATGGTCCGGAACTTCCACACCCGGAACGTGCGCCCCTCGTGCCCCACCCGGGGCTGCCGGAAGAAGACCGGACCCGGATCGGAGATCCGGATCGCGATGGCGATCGCGACGAACACCGGGACCAGCATGAGCAGCCCGATTCCGGCGGCGACGCGGTCCATCATGCTCTTGGCCAGCAGCGCCGGCCCGGACAGGGTGGGCTCCTCGACGTGCAGCAGCGGCAGGCCCTCGATCGGGCGGATATGCACCCGGGGACCGGCGATGTCGGTCAGCTGCGGGGCCACCACCAGGTCGACCCCGGAGCCCTCCAACTGCCAGGCCAGACGGCGCAGCTCGCCGGGCTCGGCGCTGGCCGAGCCGCAGACCGCGATGGTGTCCGCGCCGACCTCGCGTACCAGGGCCAGCACGTCACGGCCCGCGTACACCGGAACCGGGGTCTGCACGCCCTTGGCCGCCGCGTAGCCGTCGGTGATGTGGATGGCTACCGGGACGAGCCCGGCTGCCGGGGTGCGGGTGACCGCCGTGTACACCTCCAGGCACTCCGGCAGGGTCCCGACCAGCACCATCCGGTGCGCCGCCTGCTGGATGTTGCGCCGGATGGTGTGCAGCACGAAACGGGCCAGGATCCGGCCCAGCAGGATCAGCAGCAGGGCCAGCAGCAGCGCCGTGCCGACGGTGAACCGGGACAGGTTGGTCACGGTGGCGAAGGCGAGGAACGACACCGCCGCGCAGACGGCCACCCCGGCCCGGATCACCCGCTTGAACTCGTCCGGCCCGAGCCCGAGACAGCGCCGGTCGTAGGCGCCGTTGAACCAGAGGATGATCAGCCAGCCGAGCGGCAGCAGCAGGAACGCGACGGTGTAGAACCAGGTCGGGTCGTTCTGGGCGTCGTAGAAGCCCGCGGTGGCCTGGTCGAAGGTGCGGATCGCGGTGAAGCTGGCGAAGGCGGCCGCGGCGAAGTCGAGCAGCAGCAGGATCGCCGTGTAGGGCCGGTGCCAGCGCGACACGCGCCGCCGGGCCCGGGCCCACGCCGATCGGGGTACACCGTTCGTGGACGACGGGTTCGGCGGCTCGATCTCGAAGCTGTCGACGTGCCGCACGAGTTTGCTCCGGCCTTCGTTGGTAACCGGGCGCTGGAGGCTAGCCGTCACCTCACCCATGTCCTCCCGCATGACCCGTCACGTTCACTCGCCGTGACCGCCCCGGGTCGCCCACCGCTCCAGTTTCCCACGCGCGTTCCGTTCCGTCGCTGACCCGAGAGACATTGCACGACGGCCACCTACCGCCTGGGATCTGGCCGGCCCCACCCATTCGGAGGCTGGGGACCGGGCCACTATACCGATGGATGGCGGCCCGGGTAGAGCGCCAGACCAGTGGTTGCGCACCGGCCGTCCGATTCCGCTCCGTAATCGGCAGTGGCGTTACTCACCGTACGAGTCTCGACAACCGTCGGTCAGCAAGAGGCTTCCCGCCGGTCTGGCAGGTCGGGCAGTACTGGAGGCTGGAATCGGCGAAGGAGACCTCCCGGATGGTGTCTGCACAGACCGGACAGGGCAGCCCGGTGCGGGCGTGCACCTTCAGCCCGGATCGCTTCTCGCCCTTGAGTTCGGCGGCCCGCTGCCCCAGCGAGCGGGTCACCGCGTCGCCGAGCACCCGGCGGGTCGCCGTGTGCAGGGTCGCCATCTGGTCGTCGGTCAGCCGGTCGGTCAACGCGAACGGCGAGAGCTTCGCCGCGTGCAGGATCTCGTCGGAGTACGCGTTGCCGACCCCACCGAGCACCGCCTGGTCGGTGAGCACCCCCTTGACCTGGCCCCGACGACTGCGCAGGGCACCGGCGAAGGTGGCGAGGTCGGCCGAGAGCGCGTCCGGCCCGAGCCTGGCGATCCCGGGCACCACCTGCGGGTCCGTCACCAGATAGGCGGCGAGCTTCTTCTGCGTGCCGGCCTCGGTCAGGTCGAAACCGGAGCCGTCGTCGAGGCGTACCCGGATCGCGATCGGGCCCTTGCCGGGCCGTAACGGGACGTTCGAGGCGAACGCCTCCCGGTAGTGCAGCCAGCCCGCGCGGGCCAGGTGGACCACCAGGTGCAGGTCACCGTCGAAGACCACGTCGAGGAACTTGCCGTGCCGCCGGGCGTCGGTCACCGGGCGGCCGGCGACGGCGCTCGGCGCCGGGTCGTACGTCTTCAGGGCGCTGATCGCGGCGATCTCCAGGCGGTCGACCCGCCTGCCCACGGCGCGCTGTCGCAGGTAACCGGCGAGCGCCTCCACCTCCGGTAGTTCGGGCACGTCCCAACGGTAGCCTTCTTTCCCGTGAGAATCGTGGTGGCGCACAACCGGTACCGGGAAGCTCAGCCCTCCGGTGAGAACACCATCGTCGACGCGGAGATCTCCCAGCTCACCGCCGCCGGTGTGGAGGTGCTGCCCTTCCTGCGCAGCTCCGACGAGATCCCGTCGATGCCGAGGACGGCGAAGGCGCTGCTGCCGATCTCCCCGATCTACGCGCCCCGGGCCCAGCAGGAGCTGTCCCGGCTGCTCACCGAGCATCGGCCGGACGTGCTGCACCTGCACAACCCGTACCCGCTGCTGTCGCCCTGGGTGGTGCGGACCGCGCACAAACACGGCGTGCCGGTGGTGCAGACGGTGCACAACTACCGCCAGGTCTGTTCCTCCGGGCTGTACTTCCGCGACGGCGTGATCTGCCAGGACTGCCGGGGCCGGGCCCTGGGGGTTCCTGCGGTGGTGCACCGCTGCTACCGGGGGTCGCGGGCGCAGAGCGCGCTGATGGCCACCACCCTGGCCGTGCACCGGGGCACCTGGAAGTCGGTGGACCGGTTCATCGCGTTGACCAGCGCCGTCGCCGACCACCTGCGTGACTACGGCATTCCGGACTCCCGGATCGTGGTCAAGCCGAACGGCATCCCCGATCCCGGCATGCCGACCCCGCTCGGTCAGGGCTTCCTCTTCCTCGGCCGGCTCTCCCCCGAGAAGGGGCTCGACCTGCTGCTGGAGGCGTGGCGTCGGCACCCCGACGGGGCGCTCGGGCCGCTGCGGGTGGCCGGTGACGGTGAGTTGCGTCCGCTGGTCGAGGCGGCGGCGGCCGAACGAGCCGACGTGACCTTCCTCGGGCCGCTGGACCGGGCCGGGGTCCGCGAGGCGCTGACCGCCAGCGCCGTGGTGCTGGCGACCTCCACCTGGCACGACGTACTACCGACGGTGATCCTCGAGGCGCTGGCCAGTGGCCGTCCGGTCCTCGGCACCGCGTTGGGTGGCATTCCGTACCTGGTCGGCGCGGACACTCCGCGCGAGCCTGCGGGCACCGGCCCGGCCGCGACCGCCACGGCCTCCGCCCCGGCCAGCCCCGGTGGCCCACCCGCTCCCAGCGGCCCGGCCGGTTTGAGCGGTGCGTCGGGCACCGAGGGTGCGCTGCCGGGTGGGGTCCAGGCTGGTGAGGCCGGTTGGGTGGTGCCGCCGGACCCGGCGGCGCTCGCCGCCGCGCTGCCGCTGGCCGCAGCCGGTGCCGCCGCGCTCGCGGTGCCTGCCCGGTCCCGCTACGAGCGGGTCTTCCACCCCGACGTGGTCACCAAGCAGCTCCTCGCCGTGTACGCGGACCTCGCCCGTTCCTGATCGACTCCATTCCGCCGGACGGCGGTATCCGACCCACGCGGACACCGCCGTTCAGGCGAAATAGTGGGGTTAGTAGGAGACGAGCTTGTAGGAGAGGAACTGGCCGGAGTTCCAGCTCCGCCAGATGCCGAGCCCCAACCCGGGACCGGTGCAGTCGTCATTCGCGTAGGCGATCGCGTACACGGGAGTCCAGGCGATGGACGTGACCGCGTCCTGCATCGGGTGGCAGAGGTCGTCGACCTCGGTGTGCCGGGCGACCACGTAGGCGCTGTTCGCGGTGTAGAGGACCAGGCCCTGGTCAGGCGACTTGAACGGCTCCCGCTCCGGCTCGGTGGCGGCTGCGGGCGTGGCGACCAGGGACGTGGTCAGGGCGGTGGCACCGAGGACCGAGGCGATCCGTTTGGCGGTTTTGGGCATGACATCTCCCAGTGGTGGGGTGGCATGGGAAGACTGACGTCAGCTTCGACATGAAGCGATCTTCATCTATGAGGATCTTCCCACGGCATTGATTGAGGTGTCAATAATTGCCGATGACCTCTATCAATGGCCCCGGCGTGGCGGACGCATCGGAAAAATCGGGCGCGTGACGGCCGCCGAACGCGTCTTGCTCTCCGGGGAGAAGAGCTACAGGCTGGCGCGGGCGGAGAAGGCGATGCTGGCCAGCAGGAAGCCGCCGTTGACGATCGTGAACGCCACGATCACCCAGAACGCCAGCGCCGGGGCGAAGGTCAACACCAGGGCGGCGGCGAAGATCACCGCGCCGTAGTCGCGGACCAGCTTCACCAGGCGTACGGGCAGCGACGTCGAGGTGACCATGCTGGCCGCGTTCGGCCCGGACTGCATCACCGAGGTGACCAGGTTGACCATCCAGGTCCCGGCGAAGGCGGCCACCAGCCAGACCGGCGTCGACGGGCGCTGTGCCACAGCGGTCGCCGCCAACGCGGCGACCAGGGCGATCTGGGCGGCCACGTCACAGAGCACGTCGACCCGGGCACCCGCCGCGCTGCCCTGGCCGGTCACCCGGGCCAACTGCCCGTCGGCGCAGTCCAGGGCGTACGCCACCTGCCAGCCGACCAGGGCGAGCAACCCCACCACCGGAGCGGGCACGTCCCCGGCGGCGACCGGGCCGGCGAGGGCGACCACGGTGACCGAGGTGGCCAACCCGAGCAGCAGGTTGGTGATGGTCAGCACCGTCGGCCGGAGCCCGAGACGCTGGGCGACCAGCGCGAAGACCGCACCGATCCACTGGCTGATCGACTCGCTGAACAGGCCACCGCCCCGGTTCACCCGGTGGAAGTCGGCGACCGTGGGGCGGGACGGCTCAGCCAAGGTGCTCACGGAGGGCGTCAACGTAGTCTCCCAGCCGGATACGAAGGTCGTCAGCGGACAGCGCGAGGTGTTCGAGGATCGTGTAACGGTCCGGCCGGGTACGCGGCGCGAAGGTCACCGCCTCGACGAACTGCTCGTCGGTGAGGCCCAGGTCGCCCGGTCGGGTGGACAGCCCGTGCCGATGCAGGCAGCGGGCCAGTTGCCCGAAGCGTTCCAGATCGCCACGGAGGAAGGTGCAGAACAGCGCGCCGAGGCCGACCTGCTCCCCATGTGAGCCGGTGCCCGGGAAGAGATGGTCGATGGCGTGGGAGATCTCGTGGTCGCCGCCGCTGGCCGGTCGGCTGGAACCACAGATCGACATCGAGATGCCGCCCAGGATCAGCGCCTCGGCCAGGGTGGTCAGGAAGGCGTCATCGGTGATCTTGCCTGGGTGGTTGAGCAGGGCCTCCGCGCCGGTGCGGGCCAGCGTCAGGGCCAGACCGTCGATCGGCTCGCCGCGTACCCGGTGGGCCAGTTCCCAGTCGGCGCAGGCGCTCAGGTTGCTCACCGCGTCGCCGATCCCGGCCTGGGTCTGCCGGCCCGGCCCGTTCTCCACGAAGTCGAGGTCGACCAGGACGGCGATCGGGATGTGCACCCCGTAGGAGCCCTTGCCGCCCTCGTGGCTCAGCGACGCCACCGGGGAGGCGATGCCGTCGTTGGCGAGGCTGGTCGCCACGGTGACCATCGGGAGGGCGTAGCGGGTGGCCGCGTACTTGGCCGTGTCGATGGTCTTGCCACCGCCGATGCCGACGACCGCGTCGTAGTGCCGGCGGCGAAGCTGGTCACCCAGCTCGTTGGCCGAGTCGACGGTGCCGCCGCTGACGGTGAAGATGTCGGCCGAGCCGAGGGACGGCTGGCACAGCTCCGCGATCTTCTCGCCCTGCCCGGGGCCGACCACCACCGCGACGTCCCCGCCACCGGAGATCCGCCGGTCGGCCAACAGTGCGCCGAGGTCCGTCACCGCGCCGCGGCGGACCTCGATCGACAGTGGCGTGGTGACCGTACGGGCTAGTAGCGGCACGCGATCTCCCGAGCCCGGGCCAGGTCGGCGTGGTTGTCGACCTCGACCCAGGGCACGTCGCCGATGGGCGCGGCCCGCACCTCGCCGCCTCGGTCGGCGAACTCCTGGTAGCCGTCCTCGTAGTACAGGTTCGGGTCGCGCCGCCAGGTGGCCTCCAGCGCGTCGGCGAGGGCCTCGGCCACCTGCGGCTCGATCAGGGTCGCCCCGATGTACTCGCCGTACGCCTCGGCCGGGTCCATCAGCTTGGTGATCCGGGTGAGTTGGCCGGCGGCGTCGAAGGTGGTCTTCATCTCCTCGTCCGCCAGCGGCTTGATGGTGTCGACCGCCAGCAGCACACCGGGGCCACGCTCGGCCAGCAGGGTCTTCTCCACGCTCACCGGGTGCACGGTGTCCCCGTTGACCAGCAGGACGCCACGGGAGAACCAGTCACGCGCCAGCCAGAGCGAGTACGCGTTGTTCCACTCCTCGGCCTTGTCGTTGTGCACGAGGGTGAGGGTGACTCCGTACCGGCGCTCCAGGTCGGCCTGACGTTGCCGGACGGCGTCCGCGGCGTATCCCACCACCACCACGACGTCGGTGAGGCCCACCTCGGCCAGGTTACGCAGCGCGATGTCGAGGATGGTGGTCTCGCCGTCCACCGGCACCAGCGCCTTGGGCAGGGTGTCGGTGTAGGGGCGTAACCGTCGGCCGGCACCAGCTGCCAACACCATTCCGACCATGCCGGCATCAGTTCCTGTTCTCGTGGCGCTCACCGGAGGAGGATAGCGGGCGCGGCCAGCGCCGCGTACCAGTGCGGAGGCAGCTCGACCGGGCCGCTCACGAACCGATGGACCGCAGGACGGCGAAGCCCTGCTCGGCGATCCGCCGGATCAGTCCGTCGTTGACGTCGCGGTGCTCGTCGAGCAGGTCGAGATCGTCGGGTCCGAGCCAGCGGTACTCGGTGTGCTTGCCCGCCTCCAGCACCGGGGCCGTCAGGTCGCCGTCGACCCGGACCAGCCAGTCGCTCTCGATCCGGGTCAGGCCGTCGTCGCCGACGTAGCGGTACTCGCCGACCTCGGCGATCACCTCGGACACCCGCCAACCGGTCTCCTCGGTGACCTCCCGGTACAGCGCCTCCTGCACGGACTCGCCTGGTTCGAGGTGCCCGCCGACGATGTCCCAGCAGTTGGGGAAGAGCCGCCGGTGTGGGGAACGGCGCTGGAAGAACAGGTGCCCGTCCGGAGCGACGATCAACGCTCCGGCGCAGCGCAGCGGCTCGGTGGACACATGGAGAACTGTAACCGTGGCCGCCGCACCCGTGACGTTGTCCGGTCTTGTCCCGGAAACCTACGGGCCTCACCATTGCGGGTATCCGGGTGCGGCCGTCCCAAAGGGGTGATGTGTCATGCAGGTTCGGGAAGCTATGTCCAGTGAGATCCTCGTGGTCGGTCCGGAGCACACGCTCCGTCAGGCGGCGCGGATGATGTCGGAGCGCGGCGTCGGGTCGGCGGTGGTGATCGACCCGGATTCCGAGGGCGTCGGGATCATGACCGAGCGGGACGTGCTCAACGCGATCGGTGCCGGGCTCGACTGTGATGTCGAGCGGACCGGGGCTCACCTGACCTGGGACGTCGTGTACGCCGGGCCGGAGTGGACGATCGAGGAAGCGGCGGCGGCGATGGCCCGAGGTGGGTTCCGGCACCTCGTCGTCCTCGATGGTCGTGAGGTGGCCGGCGTCATCTCCGTACGCGACATCATGCGGGTGTGGGCGGCCAGCCGGATGGTCGGCAGCGGCGGATGACGCGTGGACCGGTGCGGCTGGCGGCCTGACCTGCCGCACAGCCGGCGGGAGGGGGCCATCCACCGGGGGCGTCGTTCACCCGACCCGGTGGCTCAGGATGCGGACATCGTCGTGCCGTCGGCGTACCTCCCGCCACCGGCCGTACGCTGAACAGCCATGACCGCCGAGCAGCTGATCTCCTTCGCCCGTGGCGCCCCCTCGCTGGACATCGTCGATGTCGAGGGGCTCAAGGCCGCCGCCGTTCGCGCCTTCGACGCCGACCCCGCCGGGGTGACCGCGTACGGCACCTCCGTCGGTTACGTCCCGCTCCGTAAGTGGATCGCCGAGAAGCACGGCGTCGAGGCGGAGCAGGTGTTGGTCACCAACGGCTCGTTGCAGGCCGACGCCTTCCTCTTCGATCACCTGGTCCGTCCCGGGGACGCGGTGGTGGTGGAGCGCCCCACCTACGACCGCACCCTGCTCAACCTGCGCAACCTGGGCAGTGAACTGCACGCCGTCACTATCCAGCCGGACGGTCTGGACACCGCCGAGTTGCGCAAGCTGCTGGAGTCCGGGGTCCGCCCCCGGCTGGCCCACGTCATCCCGAACTACCAGAACCCGGCCGGTGTGACGCTGTCCCTGGAGAAGCGTCGCGAACTGTTGGACCTGGCCGCCGAGTTCGGTTTCACGATCTTCGAGGACGACCCGTACGCGGACATCCGGTTCCGGGGCGAGGCGCTGCCGTCGATGCTGTCGATGGACACCCGCGACGTGGTGGTGCACGCCTCCAGCTTCACCAAGACCGTCTGCCCCGGCGTGCGGGTCGGTTACCTGGTGGGCCCGGCGGACCTGATCGGGGACATCGCGAAGAAGGCGACCAGCCTCTACATCTCTCCCGGCATGGTCTCGCAGGCCATCGTGCACCAGTTCTGCGTCTCGGGGGACATCCAGCGGTCGATCGAGACGGTCCGGGCCGCCCTCGGTGAGCGGGCCTCGGTGCTTGCCGAGTCGCTGCGCCGGCACATTCCCGAGGCCCGCTTCGTGGAGCCGGACGGTGGCTACTTCCTCTGGGTCGAGTTGCCGGAGGACGTCGAGGTCGAGCGGCTCGCCCCGGCGGCGGCCGAGCGCGGGGTCGCGGTGGTCAAGGGCAGCGACTTCGTCATGGACGGTGGGCGGCACGCCCTCCGCCTGGCCTATTCGGCGGTCACCGCGGACCGGATCGACGAGGGTGTTCGGCGGCTGGCCGACGCGATGAAGGCGGTACGCGGCTAATTTTCTGTCGTCTTTCTGACAGAACAGCGATATCCGTCAGCCTGGGACTCCCGTCGAAGCGACTCGCGGCCCACAATGCTGCGAGCGTCACTCACCACGCGTACGGGAGATCGGGGCGGCCCGCACCCGCCCCACCCCCGGCCACCGGTGCGGCCCAGCCGCCCGCGCGCTGGTGTGACGCGGCCAGCACAACCCCCCGCCCCCAATGGCGCCGGGCGGGCCGGATCGCCCCCCTCACCCCCCGGATGCGGTCCGGTCCGTCCGGCGCCACCCCTGCCGCACGACCATGCTCGCTGCGGCGGCGTAACCTGCAAGCCGCAGTCGGCGGGGGGAGGGCCGTGATGACGGAGCGGACGCAGCGGGCCAGGGCCGCCTCACCGGACGACCCGGCCGCCGAGGACAACCGGACCACCAGCACCAGCGCAGGTCGCTCCCTGCGGCCTCGGAACTGGTCGCCGATGCGGGCCGTGACGCGTCGACTCAGCCCGGACGCAGCGCAGCCCGGCCAGCCGCCGACCGGCCAACGGCGCAGTGCGGTGGTCGACTGCGCGCTCTACCTCGACGGCCAGCGGCAGGCCGGGGACTGGAACTACGCCGACGCGCTGGCAGCGGCCCACGCCGCCGAGTCCGGGTTCGTCTGGCTCGGCCTGCACGAGCCGGACCTCGCCGAGATGACCGAGATCGCCACCACCTACGGCCTGCACGAGTTGGCCGTGGAGGACGCGGTCAAGGCCCAGCAGCGCCCGAAGCTGGAGCGGTTCGGCGACGTCAGCTTCCTGGTGCTGCGCACCGCCCGGTACTGCGAGCACACCGAGCTGACCGAGCACTCCGATGTGGTGGAGACCGGGCAGGTGATGCTCTTCATCGGCCCGCAGTTCCTGATCAGTGTCCGGCACGGTGACGCCTGCCGGTTGGCACCCGTACGCGAGGAGTTGGAGGCGCGTCAGGAGCTGCTGCTCAACGGCCCCTGGGCCGTCGCGTACGCGATCACCGACCGGGTCGTCGACCTCTACCTGGAGGTTGCCGATCAGCTTGAGGACGACATGGACGTGCTGGAGACGGAGGTGTTCGACCGCCAGACCAGCGGCCGAATCCAGCGGATCTACCAGATGAAACGCGAACTGGTCGAGTTCAAGCGGGCGGTGATGCCGTTGCAGCGCCCACTGCTGACGCTTACCGCGCAGATGAACCGGGACGTGCCCAAGGAGGTGCGCCGCTACTTCCGGGATGTGCAGGACCATCTCAGCCGCACCGTGGAGCAGGTCAACTCCCACGACGACCTGCTGAACTCGATTCTTCAGGCGCGACTGGCCCAGGTGACGGTCGACCAGAACAACGACATGCGCAAGATCGCCGCGTGGGCGGCGATCGCCGCGGTGTGGACGGCGATCGCCGGTGTCTACGGCATGAACTTCGACTTCATGCCGGAGCTGAGCTGGACCTACGGCTATCCCGGGGTGCTGGCCCTGATGCTCGCCACGTCCCTGGCCCTCTACCGCTGGTTCCGCCGCAACGACTGGCTCTGACCGCGCCCGTCGGCCATGAGGTTGTTGCCGCGCAACGGCGCGGCAACAACCTCATGATCGATGTGGGTGACGCGTGCTCAGGGACGGGTCTGGGCCTTGTGGTTGGTGGCCTTGGTCAGGTCGTCGGCGGGACGGCCGGAGCTGGTCCGGGCGCCCTCGGCGACGGAGGGGACCTTGTCGTTGGGGGTGACCCGGGAGGCGGTGGCGGTGGGGGTGGTGGAGGCGCTGTCGCCGCCGGCCACCGCCGAGCTGCCCGCTCCGGTCGCCGCCTTGCCGGCACCGGCCGGACCGGCCGTGCGCACCTCGATGGTCTCCACCTCCTCGTGCATCGGCTCCAACGCGGCACCCGCGTCGTACTCGGCCCACTCCTGCTGCTCGCGGTATCGCCGCAGGGCCACCGCGCCGGCCAGTCCGGCAACCACACCGGCGGCCAGCAGACCGACCATCGTGCCGCTCCGGCGGGACTTCTTCTTCGCCTTCATCTTCTTCGCCTTCCTGCTGACCGACGTCTGCTTGGCAGCAGCGGCCTTCTTCCCCTTGCCGGCCCGATCGGCCGCCTCGGACTGCGCCTGACGTACGGCCAGGGCGAGCGGTGCGAGGGCGGCGGCCGTCGACGCGAGACCGCTGGACGCCCGGTCCCGAACGACGACGGCGGTCGGTGCCACCGCACTGCGGGCCGCCTGGAACCGCGGGCCGACCGTGTCGCCGGCTCCCCTCGCGGCATGCGTGGCGGCCTGCCTCAGATGACCGACGCCGCGGTTCAGTTCGGCCCGGGCCAACTGCGCCTGGGTCTTGCGCCGCCAGTTTCCAAACACGGTCCCACCTCCTGGGAGTTGCTCTGTCTCATCCTCCACCTTCGGATGCCTCCGCATGTCCAGATCGGGCACATGGGAGGATCCGCATGGAACTGACCAACGAGTAAGGAGTACCCGTGGCCGAGGCTGTCTACGCCACCGTGCACACCAATGCCGGCCCGATCCGGCTGGAACTCTTCGCCAACCACGCGCCGAAGACCGTCCGCAACTTCGTCGAGCTGGCCGAGGGCACGCGCGAGTACACCGACCCGCGGACCGGGCAGCCGGGCAAAGGGCCGTACTACGACGGCACCATCGCGCACCGGGTGATCAGCGGGTTCATGATCCAGATGGGTGACCCGACCGGGACCGGCCGTGGCGGGCCGGGCTACACCTTCGCCGACGAGTTCCACCCCGAGCTGCGGTTCGACCGGCCGTACCTGCTGGCGATGGCGAACGCCGGGCCGGGCACCAACGGCTCGCAGTTCTTCATCACCGTGTCGCCGACTCCGCACCTGAACAACCGGCACACCATCTTCGGGCAGGTGGCCGACGAGCAGTCCGCCAAAGTCGTGGACGCGATCGCCAACACCCCGACCGGCCCCAGTGACCGGCCGCTTCAGGACGTCGTCATCGAGCGCGTCGAGATCGAGCGGTCGGCCTGAGCGTACGTCCGCAGGGGGCGTCGGACCGGCCTGCGAGTGCTGCGGTCCGGCGTACCAGTTTCGCTGGTCGCGACCACCGGCGGTGGGCGGACGACGACCGTGGCGTCGGCGGCTGGCCCGGGCACGACACCCGTGTCCGGGCCAGCCGCGACCCGTCGGAGAGAGCGTGTGGGAGAAGGCTCAAGGTACCTTTGCTCGCATGACTGAGCGCTCGGGCATCTGGGGTCGGCGATGAGCGAGTCCCCGCCGACCACGCCGGCCTGCTACCGCCATCCCGGACGGGAGACGTACGTCCGCTGCACCCGGTGCGACAGGTCGATCTGCCCGGACTGCATGAACGAGGCATCGGTCGGGTTCCAGTGCCCGGAGTGCGTGGCGGAGGGGCGGCGTAGCGTCCGCCCGGCACGGACCGCCTTCGGTGGCGGCGTCGCCGGTCGACACGGCTACGTGACCAAGACCCTGATCGCGCTCAACCTGCTGGTCATGTTGGCCTCGATCGCCTCCGACCGGGGCGGGGACGCGGCGGCCGGCGGGAACGGCTTCGGCGGGCTGATGGGCGGCAGCACCCCGTTGACCGAGTGGGGTGCGGTGCTGGGCCGGGCGATGTTCCTCGACGGCACCATCGGCGGCGTGGCCGAGGGCCAGTGGTACCGCCTGATCACCGCGATGTTCCTGCACTACGGCGTGGTGCACCTGCTGCTGAACATGTGGGCGCTGTGGGTGTTGGGCCGCTCGCTGGAGGCGGTGCTCGGGCCGCTGCGCTTCGCCGCGCTCTATTTCATCGCCGGGTTCGGCGGCAACGTCGCGGTCTACGTGTTCAGCGCGCCCAACCAGATGTCGGCGGGTGCGTCGACCGCCATCTTCGGCCTCTTCGCGGCAATCTTCGTGATCATGCGACGGCTGGGCCGGGACACCTCGGCCATCCTCCCCATCCTGGTGATCAACCTGATCTTCACCTTCACCGTGCCGCAGATCTCGATCGCCGGGCACCTGGGTGGCCTGGTGTTCGGCGCGCTGATGGCGTTGGTGCTGGCCTACGCTCCCCGGTCGCGTCGGACTCTGGTGCAGTTCGTCGGCGGGGCGGTCATCGTCGTGGTGCTGCTCGCGATGGCCCTGGTCCGTACGGCGGCACTGCTGGGCTGACCACGGCCCGCCGCGCGGCCCGACGGTCTCACCGGCACGAGGTGGGTCAGCCGACGTCGTCGTGGCGTCCGGCGCGGACGGCGTGCAACGCCTCGGCGACCTCGGCCGGGTCGGTGCCGAGGTCGAGTCGGCTGAACAGGTGCAGTGAATCGCCCGCGTCGATCTCCAGCGTGGGGCCGGCGAACGCGCGGCCGGATCGCTGCACCTGGATGGTCTCCACCGTCGGCCAGGGCAGGTGGCGTCGGCTCAGCAGCCCCGCCGGCACGGTGATGCCGGTCGCGTCCACCGCCAGCCGGACCGGCGTGACCAGGTCCCGCAGGCCCCAACCCGTGAGGACCGCCGCAGCCAACCCGCCGAGCACCGGCCGGAGCGGGTCGCCCTCGGCGAACAGGACCCCCAGGGCGAGCACGGCGATCGCCGTGACCAGCTTGAGGATCGGCAGGGCCAGCGGCACCCGCCACTGCTGCGCGATCGTGTCGTACGCCACGGCACCCAGGATGCCAGTGCCGTCGTATCCCGGCATCCGGCGGCGGTGGAGACGGCACGGGAGGGCGGGGACGGGACGGTCGGTCCGGGTGGGCGTAGGATCGGGGTAGCCCAAGTTACCGGGGAGTAGACATGAGTGACGCGGTTATCGTCGGTGCGGTGCGTACCCCGGTCGGGCGGCGCAAGGGCAGCCTGGCCACGGTGCACCCGGTGGACCTGTCCGCCCACGTGCTGCGCGCCCTCGCCGAGCGCACCGGGATCGATCCGGCCCAGGTGGACGACGTGATCTGGGGCTGCGTCTCGCAGGTCGGTGAGCAGTCGTGGAACGTCGCCCGTAACGCCGTGCTGGCCGCCGGCTGGCCCGAGTCGGTGCCCGGCACCACCCTGGACCGGCAATGCGGTTCGAGCCAACAGGCGCTGCACTTCGCCGCGGCCACGGTGCTCTCCGGGCAGGCGGACCTGGTCGTCGCGGGCGGTGTGGAGTCGATGACCCGGGTGCCGATGGGCTCCAGCGTGGCCGGCGGGATGCCGTTCAGCGAGCAGATCCTGGCCCGCTACCGGGGGGTCGAGGGGGTCGCCGAGGACTCCCCGCTCCCCTTCAACCAGGGCGTGGGGGCGGAGCTGATCGCCCGACGTTGGCGGCTGTCCCGTACCCAGCTCGACGAGTTCGCGCTGGCCAGCCACGACAAGGCCGCTGCCGCGCAGGACGCCGCCGCGTTCGAGGCCGAGATCGCCCCGGTGGTGCTCGCCGACGGCGGCAAGTTCGCGATGGACGAGGGCATCCGGCGTGACACCTCGCTGGAGAAGCTCGGCGAGTTGGCCACCCCGTTCGATCCGGAGGGCGTGGTGACCGCCGGTTCCGCCTCGCAGATCTCCGACGGGGCCGCCGCACTCGCGGTGACCACGAGCGAATGGGCCAGCCGGCACGGGCTGCGCCCACTGGCCCGCATCCACACGGCGGTGGTGGCGGCCGACGACCCCGTCGCCATGCTGACCGCGCCGATCCCGGCTACCGCGAAGGCGCTGCGCCGCGCGGGGCTGGGCATCGAGGAGATCGGGGTGTACGAGGTGAACGAGGCGTTCGCCCCGGTGCCGTTGGCCTGGTTGGCGGAGACCGAGGCGGACCCGGAGCGGCTCAACCCGCGCGGTGGCGCGATCGCCCTCGGGCATCCACTCGGCGGGTCGGGTGCCCGGATCATGACCACCATGCTCGCGCACATGCGGGACAACGGAATCCGCTACGGTCTGCAAACCATGTGCGAGGGCGGCGGGATGGCCAACGCGACCATCGTCGAGCTGCTCTGAGCAGCCGGAGGTAGCACCCGACGGCCGGAGCGGCGGCACCGATCGTCGGCGGCGGACGGTGCGTGCCGACGGCGCGTGATGTGGAAATTGCAAAAAGCATGTCCATCGGCCACGTCACGGCACCGGCAGGGTCGTTGGGCAGGTCATGGACGTCTTCTCCCGAACGTTCCTTCCGGCCGCCGCCGAGGCTGGCCTGGCGCTTCAGACCGCCAGCCGGCACATGCCGGTGTTCCGTCGCTGCGTGGGTTCCGGCGACGCCACCATCCTGGTCACCCGGTGCAGTCGGCCCGACCGACCGGTCAAGGGGGAGTACCTGCTGCTGCTCACCCACCGGCGGCTCGTGGTCACCCGGCAGACCCGGGTGTTGCACCGACTCCGCCTGCACCTCAACACGGAGCTGCGCGAGCTGAGCCACGTCACCTGGAGCCCCGACCCGCGACTGCACTGCGTGGAACTGGCCGCCACCGCTATCGACGGCATCCGCGAGCGCTTCCTGATCCGCACCCAGTACCCCAAGCAGGTGTGGCAGCTGGACGCGTTGCTCAACCATGCCTTCCGCACCCGCGTACGCAGTCAGCAGCCCCGGATCGTGGCCACCGTCGCCGAGTCGCCGACCGCTCGACCGGCCACCTTCCAACCCGTCGCGGCCCGCTGACCGGGCCCCGCACCGGAGAGCCTGCGACGGACCTCGCGCCGCTCGTGGCGTAGCACGGACCCGCCGTGCCCGACCCGTGATGGTCGGTCGACCAGCACGGTGAGCACGGCGGGCCCGCTGCTTTCTGCCGTCAGTAGACGCGGGAGCCGATGAAGTCGTCCCGGCCATAGCCGACCGGCTGGGCGAACGACCGCGACTCGAACGACCACTGCTGCCGGGAGCTGCTGGAGCAGGTGGCCAGCCGCAGTCGGGGGGTACCGAGCAGCGGGTTGTCGAAGGCCAGGCAGAGGTTGGTGTTACCGGCGGCGCGGATCTGGTTGCCGGAGAAGGTGAACTTCTGGTTGGTGCCGCCGTGGCAGTCGTAGATGTTGACCGCCGTGCCCGAAGTCAACGAACCACCGGAGACGTCCAGGCACCGGTCGTGCGAGAGCTCGGAGTGCAGCGACTGCCGGGTCGGGTCGTACCAGAAGCCCTGGTTGCGCCCGCCGTGGCAGCGGTACGACTGCTGCACGGTGCCGTTGCGTGAGTCGTACCCCTTGCCGTCGACGCAGGTGCCGGTGGCCGCGTTACGCAGCTGCCGGAACTCCATCAGCCCCGGGTAGAGCTGGCCGTTGCCGGTGCTGGCCGGGTCGACGCAGGTCCCCTGCTGCTGGCCGGAGGCGTAGAACTGGGTGATGCACTGGGCGAACATGCCGTGCCCCCGCTTGTTCGGGTGGAACGACTGGCGGGCCGCGTTCTCGTCCCAGATGCCCAGCTCGATGTAGAGCCCGCGTACCGAGGTGTTGTCGGTGCACACCTCGTGTCCGTGGAAGAGGCGGCTGGCGTCGAGGTAGCGGGTGCCGGTGTTGGCCGCCGCCGCCCGCAGCGCCGACTCGAACATCGGCACCGCCTTGTTCCGGGCGAACGCGGCGTCGGCCAGGTACAGCAGGCAGCCGCCGGAGTACCAGCCGGGGAAGTTGGGGTTGTCCTCCACGTCCGGACTGGCCGGGCTGGAGTACGACATGAGCACCAGCTCGTAGTCGGAGGCGAGGTAACCGGCGTTGGTCATCGTGCGGCGGATGTCGGTCAGCGCCTCTTCGACCGCCCGACGGCTACCGTCGGTGCGTACCGCCCACTGGTCGGTGTAGGTGGGCCAGCAGGGGCCCTGGAAGAAGACGCGGCGGACGGCGCAGTCGGTGGCGACCGGGCCGAACTGGATGGTGCCGTCGCCGTTGGCGCCGACCACCACCCAGATCAGCTTGATGTTCGTGTTGCGTGCCTTGATCGCGAGTTGGTCACCCTGGTTCAGCTCGTTGTGCTGGGTGGGGCCACCGGCGATCAGGTTCCACGGGGTGGCACCCGAGCAGGCGATGTTGTAGCGCTCGTCGGCGGTGATACCGGTCCGGAAGACCGCCTGGTCGTACGAGCGGTCGCACCAGTTGCCCGGCTGGTGGGTGCCGGGCACGTAGTTGCCCACCCCCTCGCCGGAGATCTGGCTGTCGCCCATGCTGATCAGCGCGGTACGCCGTTGGTCGATCGGGCGGATGCCGGGACTGCCGTAGAGCGCGGTCGCCTCGGCGGCACGGATGGTTTCGAGGTTTGCGGGAAGTGGCTGGACGGCGGGACGGTCGGCCGCGGCGGCGGGTGAGGCCGTGGCCAGCATCGGCAGGACGAGAGCGGTGGCGAGGACGGCGACCTGGGCAAGGCGCCGTCGATGCGTCCGTTCACGCCTGGTGGGGGTACCAGACATCGACGCACTCCTTTCGGCACGATCGCGGGACGTCGATCGAGTTACCGGACGGTAGCGCCTGTGATGCAGGTATGTGAATACCTCTCGGAATACTTCCGCGCTGCGCCAACCCGGGCCAATGGCCCCTTTTCAGCCCGGACCGCTCGAGCCTGCCCCGTGCCTGGTCACCGCTCGCCGGGCAGGGCGTATCCGACGTAGCTGCGGAACTCCAACCGCCAACCGGCGGGCACCAGGTCGGCGCAGAGCTTCCGGCTGCCCGCACAGAGGATCGCGTCGACCGAGGCCGGGTCGGTCGGCGGTCGGTTGTCCAACACCGACTGAAGTGCCAGCAGGTCAGGTGGTGAACCGTCCGCGTCGCGCAGCAGCAGCCACCAGGGGTACTCCCAGTCGTCGTTGCGCTGGGAGAGCCCGATCCGGCGCGCGTCGGCAGCGCGGACCGCGTCCGCCGCCCAGCGGTACTCCTCCGCCCACTGCGGACGCCGCACGAACCGGCTCTCCCACTCGGCGGTGGTGAAGACCGAGGCGGTGCCGACCAGTCGGCGCGGGAAGCCGTACGCCACCGACAACACCCCGGCCAACGCACAGGTGGCGAGGACCGTCACCGCGAGTCCGGCGGCGACTGGCCGCCTGCCCACCGGGCCACCGCGCGGTGATTCGACAGGCGCGAACCGCCCCGTACGGCGGACGACGGCGTCGAGCCAGAGCCCGGCCAGTGGCACCGAGGCCGCCAGGGCGTAGAGGATCAGGCGGTTCCCCCACGGCTGCCACTTGATCATTGCGGTGTGCAACACCACGCCGACGACCATCACCACGGCGTACGCACGCAGCGCACCGGCCGCGTCCGGACTGATCCGGGCCGGGCGGCGCAGTGCCGCCAGCACACCGGCCAGCACCAGCGCCCCGGCCAGCGGGAACGCCGCCCGATCCTCGTCGGGATACCAGGACGCCACCGGGAAGATCTCCTGCCCGAAGGTGATCGCGCGGTCCTGTGGGTCGACCCCGAGCAGCCCGGCCACCCCGACGATCACCTCGGCGGAGACGTCGCGCAGCGGTGCCAGCGGAGTGTCCAGTGCGGTGTGCCCGATCCGGAGCGCGTTCACCAGCACCGACGCCGGATCGTGCCGCTCCATCGGAACCGACGTGCGCAGCCGGTCCGGTCCGAGCGGGTGACCGAACTCGGCGTGCACCCGACCGAGGAAGGGGCCGACCACCGCGACGGCGACCAGCAGGATCAGCGCGGAGGCCCCGACGGTACGGGCGATTTCCGCGACCGGGGCCCGGCGGCGTGGGACCGGCCGGTCGACGTACGCCAGGCGAAGCTGGCCCACCCCCCACAGCACGAGTAGCGGACCGACCGCCAGCAGCCCGCTGGTCTTGGTGACCGCGGTCAGCCCGGTGGCCGCACCGAGGGCGAGCAGGTCGACCAGGTGTGCGCGTCGGCGCAGCCCGTCCAAGGCCAACGTCCCGGTGCAGAGCACCCAGGCGGCGCAGACCAGGTCGGTCTGGGTACTGGTCGCCTGGAGAGCCACCATCGGCGTGGTGGCCAACACGAAGACGGTGAGGACCTGGGCCCGGCGACCACCGCCGAGCTGCGCGGTCACCCGGGCCACCACGAGCAGGCAGAGCACTCCGGCCGCCCACTGGACCAGGTGGTGCAACGCGTCGCCGCCGGTGAGTAGGCGCAGGTGCAGCAGCAGATACTCGGCACCCGGCGGGATGGTGACCTGCCGGTGGATCGCGGTCGCCCAGAACGTCAGGTCGCCCTGAGCCACCCAGCGTTCCACCTTGGGCAGGTGGTACGTCTGCGAGTCGAAGTTGTTCGGCGCGGCCAGCAGGGCGATCAGCAACTCGACCAGGACCAGCCCGGCGACCGTACCGGTGAGCAGCCGTTCGCCACGACTCGCCGTACGCCAGAAGTCGCCGACGGCGGCGCGCCAGCCGCCGGCCGCCACGGTGCCCGGCCCGGACGGTGCCGATGGTCGATCGGGCCCCACGGTCACCGTGTCGACCGCCACGCCACCGGCCGGTGCGGCGAGGACGCCCGACGATCCTGACGCCAGGGCCCGGCCCGGTGACGCGGCGGTGGTGCCCACGACCGTGAACCCGGGCGCGTCCGCCACGGCGACCGTGGCGTCCACCCGATGCCGCCACCAGGCGGCGGCTGCCGCCGCGCTGAGGCAGAGCAGCCAGGCCAAGCCGAACGCGAGTGGGTTGAGCAGCCGCAGTGCCCCCAGCACCTCGACGGTCACCACCGCGAAGGCGCCGACGGCGAGGGCCGCCCGGACCACCGCGAGCCGTCGGGGTGTCGCCGCGCCCACGACCCGTGGTCGAAGCGCCACGCTGAGCAGAGCGAGCGTGGCGACGGGAAACAGGACGAACAGGAAGCCGGCGGCCGACATGGCCGGAAGTAAACACCATCAGCCTGGGTGCCCAACCATGGATCACCATCGGTGGTCTGCACCAGCGGGCTGACCTGCCGGGCTAGGCTATGGCCGACACATTGTGCGCCCTCGTGGAGATTCCCGTGAAGCTGTCGATCCTCATGCCGGTCTACAACGAGGAAGAACGCATCGCGGATGCCCTCAAGCAGGCGCTGGCCGTCGAATACCCGTGCGAGATCGAACTCGTGGTGGTCGACGACGGCAGCCGCGACGGCACCGGAGAGGTCCTCGGCCGCGCCGATGACGCCCGGCTGCGGGTTATCACGCACCAACGCAACGCGGGCAAGGGCGCGGCCATCCGCACGGCGGTCGCCAACGCCGACGGCGAGTACATGGTCATCCTCGACGCCGACCTGGAGTACGACCCGCAGGACATCCCCAAGCTGCTCGCCCCGGTGCTGGACGGGCGGGCGACGGTGGTCTACGGCAACCGCACCTTCGGCAGCCACAGTGCCTACAGCTTCTGGTACGTGATGGGCAACAAAGGCGTCACCATGGCGGCGAACGTGCTGTTCAACTCCTACATCGGCGACCTGGAGACCTGCTTCAAGCTGATGCCGGTGGAGCTCTACCGCTCCCTGGACATCCGTTCCCGTGGGTTCGGTATGGAAGCCGAGGTGACCGGCAAGCTGCTGCGCCGCCGCATCCGGCCGTACGAGGTGCCGATCAGCTACCGGGCGCGGGGCCGGGAGGAAGGCAAGAAGATCACCTGGCGGGACGGCGTCGAGGCGCTCTGGATCCTCGGTCGGGAACGCACCCGCCGCAAGCGCGACATCGCGCCCAACTGACCCCCTGACCGCTCCGTTACTGCGGGCGGGCGTCGGATCGCGGCAGGTCGGGGCGGTGCGTCGCCGCCGACATGCCGCGTGGCGATCACACCAACGCCGGTGCCAGGAAGTCGGTGATCGAGCGGCGCAACCCGTTCGCGTCCAGCCCGTGCCAGCGCGCGTGGTCCGTCGCCGAGCCGTAGCGGCGCCACTCCTCGCGTCGCACCCCCAACGCCAGCAACCGGTGCGGCCGGTCGGCCAACGCTGCCGCGACCACCCGGGTCGAGGTGCCCGCCAGATAGGGCTCCACCAGGATCACCTCACGGTCGGCGAGCGCCCGCAGCCCGGCGGTGTCGAACGGCCGTGGCCGATGCGTGTACGCCACGCTGACCGGTAGGCCCGAGGTCGCGTCGAGAGCAGCGTCCAACACGGGACCGACCGCGACCAGCAGCGCCGCACCCGGCCCCGCGTCCCGGACCACCACGAGCGCGCCGTCACCACCGTGCGGTTCGGCGTTGTGCAGCGTCGACAGCCGCAGGTACGCCGAGCCCTCGGCGGCGACCATCGCGCGCAGCAGCGCCGGTACCTCGTCGGGATGACCAGGTGCGTGCACCGTCCACCCGGACAGGGTGTCGAACAACGCCACGTCGGCCGGACCGAGATGGGTACGGCCGGCCTCCGCCCGGTCATAGGAGGCACCCACGCTGACCAGCACCGCGCTCGCATCCTGGTGGTCGAGGTCGAGCTTGATCTGCTCGTACGCCCGTTCCACCAGGAACGGCGCGTAAGTGTGCACGATCGGTCGCAGCCCGGTCAGCGCCAGCCCGCCGGCCACACCCACCATCAACTGCTCCCGGATGCCGACGTTGAGCACCCGATCCGGGTGCCGTTCGGCCGCCGGGGCGAACGCGCTGGCGGAGATGTCGGCGAGGACCAGTGCGGTACGTGGATCCTCGGCCAACAACGCGGTGGTGGTGTCCACGAATCTGTCCCGCATCGTCACCGCTCCCCAGCCTCGACGACCGCCACCACGAGGTGCGGCCGATGTCCGTGGTGCCCGGTCAGCGCCGTATGGACAGCGGTGTGGTCCCGCCCGTCGACGGTCGCGGCTGTCCAGCCGTTGGCGGTGAAACGTGTGGCCAGGCCACCCGGCCAGCCGTGGGTCGCGGAGGAGTTGTCCACCACGATCGCGGTCAGGTTGGCCAGGCCGACCGCTCCGGCGTAGGCGATCGCCTCGTGATTTGAGCCCTCGTCCAGTTCGGCGTCGCCGAGCAGCACGTACACCCGGGGGGTGAGCAGACCCTGGGCGCGCAGCCCGAGCGCGGTGCCGACACCCAGTCCCAGTCCGTGCCCGAGCGAGCCCGAACCGATCTCCACGCCGGGGATCAGGGTGCGATCCGGATGATCACCGAGTCGGCTGTCCGGCCCGCCCTGGTCGTCCAACCAGTCGGGTGGGATGAATCCCTTCGCGGCCAGCAGCGCGTAGTAGCCGGCCACCGCGTGCCCCTTGGAGAGAAGGAAACGGTCGCGGTCGGGGTCGTCGACGGTCGCGGGAGTGATCCGCAGCACCCGGTCGTAGAGCACCTGGAGCACGTCGAGGGTCGACAGGACGTTCGGGCCGAACTCTCGACCGGCGCGTACGCGCTCCAGCAGCGTGGTGAGTGGTTCCCGGCCGTCGAGCGGCGCGGCGGCCTCGGCGACCCGGGCCGTGGTAGCGAGCATCGTCATGCGGATAGCCTGCAAGTTGAAGCGAGGTTCAAATCAAGGCGACGTGATGCAGGAAGCTCTGACAATCGGTCAACTCTCCGCCCGTAGCGGGGTGGCGCAGTCCGCGCTGCGCTACTACGAGCGGTTGGGACTCATCCGCGCCGAGCGGACCAGCGGCAACCAACGCCGCTACCACCGGAGCGAACTGCGCCGGGTGGCGTTCATCCGGATCGCCCAGCAGGTCGGCATCTCGCTGGAGGAGATTCGTACCGCGCTCGACTCCCTGCCCGCCGCGCGTACCCCCACCGCCGAGGACTGGGCCGAGCTCTCCACCGCCTGGCGGGCCCGGCTGGACGAGAAGATCCGCCTGCTGAGCCGACTCCGCGACGACTTGGACGCCTGCATCGGCTGCGGCTGTCTCTCGCTGCGCCGCTGCACCCTCTACAACCCGGAGGACAATCTGGGCGGCGAGGGCCCCGGCGCCCGCCTCGTCCTGCCCGGCTGACCACCGGCTCGCCGGTAGCTGCCCTCGCCCGCCGGTTGCCTTCGGGTGACCCCCGGTGTCGGCGGCGCGGCTGCCGCGCCGCTCAACCGACGGTGAGCAGCACCTTGCCGACGTGCTCGTTCGACTCCACCAGCCGATGCGCCTGCGCCGCGTCCACGATCGGCAGCCGCCGGTCGATCACCGGACGCACCCGGCCCGCCTCGACCAGCGGCCAGACCTGCTCGCGTACCCCACGCACGATCGCGGCCTTCTGCGCCAGCGGCCGGGAACGCAACGCGGTGGCCGCGACCGTGCCACGCTTGGCCAGCAGCGCGCCCAGATCCAGCTCACCCTTACGGCCACCCTGCAAGCCGATGACCACCAACCGCCCGTCGGCGGCCAGGGCGGCCACGTTACGGCCCAGGTAGGACGCGCCCATGATGTCCAGGACGACATCCGCGCCCCGCCCGTCGGTGACCCGCCGAACCTCCTCGACGAAGTCCTGCTCCCGATAGTCGACAAGCACGTCGGCACCCAGCTCACGCAGCCGCTCGTGCTTCGTGGCCCGCGCGGTCGCCACCACGGTCGCGCCGAGCGCCGCGCCGAGCTGGACCGCGAACGTGCCGATGCCGCTGCCACCACCGTGCACCAGCAGCGTCTCTCCCGCCGTCAGGCGAGCCACCTGCACCACGTTCGACCACACCGTGCACGCCACCTCCGGCAGGGCGGCGGCGTCGACCAGATCGACGCCGTCCGGCACCGGCAGCAGCTGCCCGACCGGCACCGCCACCCGTTCGGCGTACCCGCCACCGGCCAGCAGCGCGCAGACCTGGTCACCCACCTGGACACCGGTCACGTCCGGACCGGTCGCGCTCACCACCCCCGAACATTCCAGACCGGGGTACGCGGGCGCGCCCGGCGGCGGCGGATAGTGCCCCTGCCGCTGCAACAGGTCAGCCCGGTTCACCGCAGTGGCCCGGACGTCCACGACCACCTCACCCGGCCCCGGCTGCGGGTCGGGCACCTCGCTCCACCTCAGCACGTCAGGTCCGCCCGGCTCGACAATGGTGATCGCGCGCATGGCCCAGTCTTACCCGATCACCGGCCGCCTCCACCTCGGCCCCCGCAACCTCCACCCGCTGTCGGTGGTCGCGCCACACCGGGTAGCTCGCTCATACACCGCCGTGCCCGGCGTGGCAGACTAGGCACCGGCCACGCACCGCGTGGTCCGGGAGGGTTCGCCTAGTGGCCGATGGCGCTGGTCTTGAAAACCGGTAAGGCAGCGATGTCTTCGTGGGTTCGAATCCCACACCCTCCGCCTTTGTCGTGATGCGGCCACCTCCGCCGGGCGACCGGCAGGGCGGTGACGTGAAGCCGTCGCGTACGCCTCAGGTGTTTTCTGGTGGGTGTTTGCGTTGTTCCTCGCGGATCTTCTCGTCGGCGAGCCGGTCCACTGCTCGGCGGCGTTCGTCGCTGAGGGCCGCCTCGTCACGCCGACGTACGGCATCGACGATGGCGGCGATGAAGTCGCGCCAGACCTTGGCCAAGGAACTCCTTCGGGTAGGTGTTGCAGGGTGACAACCGCCGTGAAGGGCTCTCGGTTACGGCAGACATGAGGGTCGGTTCTGTCGAATGTCAGCGCCGCACAGGGTAAGAAAGGAGCGCAGAGCACCGCCTCCTCCGGAAGGACCTGTGTCGATGACCTTGGAACGTCCCATCGCTCCCGACCCGTACGAGCTGCTGCCGACCGTCGCCTCCTTCACGCTGACCAGTGAAGATGTGCAGAACGGTGAGCCGATGGACGCGGCTCACGCCCACGGCAGCACCGGCGGCGACAACGTCTCGCCGCATCTGGCCTGGTCGGGCTTCCCGGCGGAGACGAAGAGCTTCGTGGTGACCTGTTTCGACCCGGATGCGCCGACCGGGAGTGGCTTCTGGCACTGGGTGCTGGTCAACCTGCCGGCCGACGTGACGGAGCTGCCGCGCGGTGCGACCGGTGACGATCTGCGGGGCGGGTTCACCGTGCGCAACGACTACGGAGAGCACGGTTTCGGCGGTGCCGCCCCGCCGGCCGGTGACCGTCCGCACCGGTACGTCTTCGCGGTGCACGCGCTCGACGTCGAACGCCTCGACGTGACGCCGGAGTCGACGCCCGCCTACGTCGGCTTCAACCTCGCCTTCCACACCCTGGCCCGCGCCACCATCCGCCCCACCTACCAGATCGCCGGCTGACCAGCATCGATCCCCGATCGATCATGAGGTTGGCGGCAGGGCCGACGGTCAGTGTGCCGCTGACCTCATGATCGACGGCGGGTGGTGGCGGGGGCGTCAGCTCGACGTGCGGGCGACGGCGAAGACGGACTGGCCGAACGGCGGCCGGACGATCTGCTCGGCGGCCTTGGTCGCCGGGAGGACGAGGGTGTCGTAGACCTTCACCATCGGGCCCTCCTTCGGCATCAGGCGGAAGACCTTGGTGGCCATGAAGTAGCCGATCAAGCCGAGCGCGTTGGCGTAGTGGATCTTCTCCACCCGGAGGCCCGCCTCGGTCATCGCGGCGGTCAGGGTCTTCTTCGTGTAGCGCCGGACGTGACCGGTGGCGATGTCGGCCGGGCTCATCGCGAACTGGAACGCCGGCACGATGATGACCACGGCTCCGCCCGGCCGGACCAGTTGGCCCATGCTGCGCAGCGCGCCCACGTGGTCCTCGATGTGCTCCAACACGTTGTACGAGACCGCGGCGCTGTAGTCGCCCCGCTCCGAGTTGGGCAGCAGCATCTGCCGTACCTCGATCGAGGGATGGTCGGCGAGGCGCTCCTTGAGGGCGATCAGGCGGTCCGGGTCCGCCTCGGTGGCGGTGAACCGGGGGAACTGCTCGCTCCACTCCAGGGCGTAGTCGCCGAGGCCGCTACCGATCTCGATGGGATTGTCGCCCAGGTAGGGCACGGCCAACTCGACGAACCAGCGCCGGTGATTCACCGCTGTGGCGAGACCCTCCAAGACCTCGGACTGCACGCGCTGATCCCCAGTGATTTCTGCCATGCGTCGATTCCTCACGATACGACTCGACCCGCGCCGGGACCGACTGAGTGAACCATCCGCCCGGACGGCGGGGATATCGGGGCCCTCGATAGCCGATTAACGGTCGGGGTTATGTGCACGATCGGTGGTGGTCAGCGAACTCGGCCGATACTACGCCAGTGCCCCGAACCCTGCACGGTGGCCACATAAGCCGACTACGCTGTGAATTGTTATGACTACTCCCGATTCGGGCCGACCTGTCGCGCAGTCCGAGGCGGGACGGGCCGCTGACCGGTCGGAGCGCTCGGCGGGCGACGGTCGCGGGCGATGGAAGGACGTCGCCGCCGTGGCGAGCTTCGCCGCACTCGGCTTCTGGGTGACCGCGCGGATGTGGTTGAATCCCGGCGACGGCATTCGGGACAACCCAACAGATATGCCCCAATTCGAGTGGATGATGGCGCATGGGGCGCGGGTGGTCACCGAGTTCGCCTATCCATTCACGTCAGACCGGATGAATGTGCCGGAATCGGTCAACCTGATGGCGAATACATCGGTTTTGTCCGTATCGCTGCCCCTGACTCCGATAACCCTGCTCTTCGGTACCCGGGCCGCGTTTCTGGTGTTTCTCACCCTCGGCATGATCGCCACCGCCACCGCCTGGTACTTCCTGCTCGCCCGCGTCCTACTGCCGGGCTCGCGGGGACCGGCCTGGCTGGGCGCCACCTTCTGCGCGTACGCGCCGGCCATGGTCTCGCACGCCAACGCGCATCCGAACATCGTGTCGCAGTACGTGGTGCCGCTGATCATCTGGCGTACGCTGCGGCTCGCCGAGGCCGGGCGGTGGTGGCGCAATGGTCTGCTGCTCGCCCTGGTGATCGTCTGGCAGGCGTTCCTGAACCTGGAGATCCTGCTGATGACCGCCATCGGCCTCGCCGTGGTGATCGGCGCGATGCTGATCGGTCGGCCGGAGCTACGGGCCCGGGCCCGTCCGTTCGCCGCCGGGCTCGGCGTCGCCGCCGCCGTCTCCGCCCTGCTGCTCGCCTACCCGCTCTACGTGCAGTTCTTCGGTCCCGGCGCCTACCGAGGGCTGCCTTGGCTGATCCGGGGCTACTCCACGGACCTGGCCTCCTTCTTCGCCTACTCGCGGGAGTCGCTGGCCGGTGACGCCCGCAGCGCCGCCGGGCTCGCCAAGAACCCGACCGAGGAGAACGCCTTCTTCGGCTGGCCCCTGGTAATCCTCGTGGTGGCGCTGGTGTGGTGGCTGCGGCGCAACGCCGTGGTGGTCGGGCTGGCCGTGCTCGGGCTGCTCTTCGCGGTGCTCTCGCTCGGTCGGGAGATCCGCTTCGACCGTCGTGACACCGGTGTTCCCGGGCCGTGGGCCCTGCTGGAGGACCTGCCGATCCTGCACTCGGTGGTGCCGACCCGCTGGGCGCTGGCCATCACCCCGATCATCGGGCTGCTCCTGGCGTACGGCGCGGAGCAGGCCCGTGAGGTGGCGGCCCGGCATCCGGACCGCCGGGCGCAGATCCGCTTCGTCACGGTGACCGGGCTGGCGATGGCGCTGGTGCCGGTGCTGCCCACCCCGTTGCCGACGAAGCGGATCGAACCGACCCCCGAGTTCGTCACCTCCGGTGCCTGGCGTCCCTACCTGGAGGGCGGGCGCAGCGTGGTGACCCTGCCGCTGCCCGACACCGAGTATGCCGAGCCGTTGCGCTGGTCCGCGCACACCCGGCAGGAGATGCCGATCGCTCGTGGCTACTTCCTCGGCCCGGACACCCGACCGGGCCGGGGCTTGGTCGCCCTGTTCTCCGCGCCACCCCGGCCCACCAGCAGCTTCTTCGGCACCATCCGGCGTACCGGCGAGGTGCCACCGGTCACCGGGCGGTCCCGCCAGGAGGCCGTGGCGGACCTGCGGTACTGGCGGGCCGGCGTGGTGATCCTCGGGCCGCAGGAGCACGCCGACGCACTGCGTACCGGGATGACCGAGCTGACCGGCATCGAGCCCGAGTACGTGGGTGGCGTCTGGGTCTGGGACGTACGCCCCCTGACGGGGTGAACGGCGGGCCGGCTCAGCTGCGGATGCAGCAGCCCTGGCAAACCTTCGGCTGGGGCAGGGTGAACGCCAGGCAGCAGGTGCGGCGCTGCACGGTCGGCTCGCCGTTCGGACCGGGTACCAGTTCCACCAGGTCGGCCAGGCCGAGCGCATCGAGCAGCGTGTCGATCGCCTCGACCGTGGAACCGGGCAACCCGTCGGCGGCGCGCAGCAGCCCGTGGGCGATGCCCGAGGCCACCGAGCCGAGCAGGGTACGGGCGCCGATGCGAACCTCGCCCTGGATCGCCGTGACCAGCGGCGAGAAGTGCCCGTCCAGCAGGGTGGCCCGCATTGTGGCGAGCAGTTCCCGCTCGTCGGCGACCACCCGGACCTGGGACGGCCCGGACAGCGCCAGCGGATCGTTGGGCAGCACCGCGACCGGGACCGACTCGCGTAGTCCCACGGTGACCAGGGCCCGCGGATCGGCGAAGTGGATCAAGGCCATGGTGTGGTCGAGTAGCGGCACCCGTCGAGCGGCGGCCCAGCCGAGCACCACCGGCAGCGCCGTCCAGTAGCTGTACGCCTTCCAGGCGAGCGCGGCGGAGGCGTGCGGGGTGCCACCCCAGAGCCGTACGGCCGACTCAAGCAGCTCCGGCAGTCGGGTGCCGGTCAGCGTGGTCGCCGGAGCCCATCCGGCCTCGTCGGTGACGAGCAGGCCCGGAGTCAGCCCGGGAAGGTCGTCGGTGCCGAACATGCTCCGCAGGGTCGCGGTGACCGGGGCCAGGGGTGTGGCTGCCGGATCCCTGAGGGGCAGCACCGCTGTCACCTGATCCACCCCCACGTCACCCGACCCACCCGATGCGAAGCCGTCATGGCCCAACTAAGGCTAGCCTAACCACACTTTCGGGCGCAGGGGAACCCGACGGAGGGGTAAGACAGGCGACCCGGGTCACGTGCCGGGCGATGACTACGCACAGTGCTGGCGCGGAGACTCGGGGCAGTATCGGTAGGAATCCCCCAGCAGTCAAGGCACTTGTCGACAAGGTGCCAGATGTGTGTGCGCCCGGCGACTCAACGTGAAACTTGGTACTCCCGGCCACGAGGAAGCTGATGACGACCTCACCGCTCGATCGGGCTGCCGACTCCTTCGCCGCCGAACTCGCCCGGCATCGAACGGAGCGGGGGCTGTCCAAGAAACAGCTAGCCAACCTGATGGGATTCGACCCCTCGTACGTCAGCCACGTCGAGGGGCGACGACACCGACCCACGGAGGACTTCGCCCGCCGCGCCGAAGCCGTCCTGGAGGCCAGCGGCGCGATCTGGCAACGCTTCCGGGAGTACGACGAGCTTCGTCACGCCCGCAACGAACGCCACCCTCGGGAACCCGGCATACCCGGCCAATGGATGCCGCCCGGCACCGGGCTGATCGTGGAACGGGAGATAGCCACCCTCACCCACACCGACGACTCCTACCGCTGCGTCATTCGACGTGAGCTGTACAACGCCGGTGTCGAGCCGGTCACCCGATACCTGGTCCGCGTCGCCGTCGACCGCTACCCCAACGATCCGGGCCGCTCCAACCGGCACCACCGGGAACACCCACTCAGCTTCGCCGAGCTGCAACTGTGCGCGTACCGCGAGGAGGCCGGCGAGCGGGAAGCCATGCACTGGCGCGCCAAACACGACCGGGACGCGTTCAAGGAGATCTGGCTGCTCTTCGAGAACGGCGAACGACGCTTCCCGCTCTACCCCGGCCGCCGCGCCACCATCGAGTACGCGTACACCGTCGGTCAGGACAAGTGGGGGCCGTGGTTCCAGCGGGCGGTCCGCGTACCGACCCGGCACCTCGCCGTACGTCTGGACCTGCCGGTGGCGCTGGACCCGCAGGTCTGGGGCGCGGAAACCTCGCTCTCGGCGGAGGAGGGCCCGCTGCGGACCGCGGTGACCCGAAGCGACGAGGGCGACCGGGCGATCTTCGACTGGGCGACCGACGATCCGCCGCTGAACGCCCGGTACCGGCTGCAATGGCGGTTCCGGGCACAACCGGAGCCCGAGGCGGAGGGTGGGCGAGTCCGGCCGTCCGACCGGATGCGTGGGCTCGGCATCGTCCAGCGCGGCGCCGACCTGCTCCGGCGGCCGGCCCGCCCGCTCGACCTGCCCCGCGAGGAACCGGTCGCCCGGGAGATCATCGACCGGCTGCTGGCCGCGCTGGCCAGGCTGGACGAACTGCACCCCTTCACCAAGGGAGTGGGGATCGCCGCCCCGCAACTCGACATCGACCGAGCCGCGACGGTGGTCCGCCCGCCGGACCGCACCGCCGAGCCGATCGTGCTGCTCAACCCCCGGGTGGTCGACGAGGCGCCACACACCGACGAGCAGTACGAAGGCTGCCTCTCCTTCTTCGACCATCGCGGACTGGTGCCACGACCCCTGCGCCTGGACGTCGAACACGCCCAGTACGACGGCAGCCGGATCATCACATCCTTCGAGTTCGGCATGGCCCGGCTGGTCGCGCACGAGATCGACCACCTGGAGGGTCGGCTCTACGTCGACCGGATGGCACCCGGAGTGCCACTGGTGCCGATCGAGGAGTACCGCGAATCCGGCAACCCCTGGCGCTACTGAGCCGATCACGCACCGCGTGTCGCAGCGCAACCCCGCCCGCCCGGGTGGGAACGACGGCCGGACGGGCGAGGTGGCGCGCGGGCGGTGCCGGTCCGCCCGGTTGGGGACCGGGGCGCGTGCCCCAGGGGGCAGGGGCACGCGCCCCGGTTCGGGGGGAGAAAAGTCCTACAGGTTGCCGAACGTGTCGTACCGGGTCTGCTGCGGCGGAACATCATCCGCAGCGAGCACCCGGAGCGTGGAACGCACCATCGACACCGAGCCGGAGACGAAGCAGTCGTGCGTCGTCCACGGGCCGTAGCGCGCCACCACGTCGGAGATGTCGCCCTGCTCGCCGTCGAAATCCGGGTCGTCGCTGCACGCCGGAGTCACCGACAGCCACGGATGGGCGGCGACCAACTCCCGTAGCCGGTCCAGACCGTAGAGATCCGCCTCGGTCCGGGCGCCGTAGAAGACATGCACCCAACGCGCCCGGTTGTAGCCGGCCAGCTCCTCGACCAGCGCCTTGATCGGGGCCAGCCCGACACCACCGGCGACACACAGGATGTCCCGCTCGGACGAGCGGTCGATGGTCATCGAACCCATCGGCGCGGCGATCCGCAGCAGGTCGCCCGGCTTGGTACGACGGACCAACGCGCCGGAAACCCAACCGGCGGCGTCAGCGGGCGTACGGACGTGGAACTCCAACACGTTGTCGTCGTTCGGTGCGTTGGCGATCGAGTACGTCCGCCACACCCGGGGATGATGGCGCGGCGTCTCCACGCTGACGTACTGACCCGCCTTCCAGGTCAGCGGGTGCTGGAGCGCCCGGCAGGTCAAGACCGCCGTGTCCGGGCCGTACCGCTGATGGGTCAGCACCTCGGCGTGCCAGAACGGTGGGTCGTCGTCCGATGCCGCTCCGGCGAGCATCCTCTCGGCGATCGCCGCGTACGCCTCCCGCCACGCCTGGTCGTACTCCAGGTTCCAGCCGTCACCGGCGATGCTGCGCAACGCGTCCAGCAGCGCCACGCCCATCGTGTCGTAGTGGGTCGCCTCGACGTGGTACTTGCGGTGATCCCGGCCGAGCGCGCGGAGGAACTCGTCGAAGCCCTCCGGATCGTCCACCGTGTGGATCGCCGCGATGATCGCTTCGAACAGTCGGTCACCCTGACCGGCCATCTGCACCGGGAAGAGCTTGCGCAACTCGGGGTCGAGGAGGAAGAGCCGGGCGTAGAAGTGACCGCTCAGCCGAACCCGGTCCTCCTCGACCAGGGTCCAGCTCTCCTTCAGCAGCCGCGCGAAGTTGTCCACCGGGGGCGCTCCTTCTTCTGACGGCGGATCGGGCCCATCCAGAATCTCCACGGAGCGTGTATGAAGGTCGCACAGAATGTGCGATCGCCTCGTGAAGGCTGTTCGGCGGAGGGTGAACGACACCCGGGGACGGCTGGTCGTGCAGAGTGGTCCGGTGACCGATGAGCTCGCCCGCCCGGTGACCCGCCGGACGCTCGGCACCGAGACGATGCTGGTACTCGGCCTGTCCCTCGGCCAGTCGGCCGTCTACGCCACCGTGTCGATCATCGCGAAGTTGACCGCCGAAGGCGGCCTGTCGCGGCAGACCGCCGCGCTGAACACCTCCGCGTCGACCCGCCCCTACCTGGACCTGACGTACCAGCTGCTCGGCATCACCTTCGCGCTGCTGCCGGTGCTGCTCGCCGTACACCTGCTGGCGCGCAACCCCGGCGACCCGGTGCGGACCCTCGGCCTGGACGCCGGACGACCCGGCTACGACCTGGCCCGGGGTGCCGGACTGGCCGCGCTGATCGGGCTGCCCGGCCTGGCGCTGTTCTGGGTGGCGGCCCAGCTCGGCATCAACGCCACCCTGGTGCCGGCGGCCCTGCCCGACCTGTGGTGGACGGTGCCGGTGCTGATCCTCGCCGCGTTCCAGAACAGCATCCTGGAGGAGGTGATCGTGGTCGGCTACCTGATGACCCGGCTGCGCCAACTCCAGTGGCGGGTCGGCGCGATCATCGCGACGAGCGCGTTGCTGCGCGCCTCGTACCACCTCTACCAAGGGTTCGGGGCGTTCATCGGCAACGCGGTGATGGGGGTGGTGTTCAGCCTCTTCTACCTGCGTACCCGCCGGGTGATGCCACTGATCGTGGCCCACGCCCTGCTCGACATCGTCGCCTTCGTCGGCTACGCCCTGCTGCCCCGGGAATGGTTCTCCTGGCTCTGACCGCCGGTGCCGTGCGGTGGGCGGTAAAGGGCGATGGCCCGGGCAGCCAGACGTTCGGCCCCCGCCGAGTTGCCCGCCAACGCGACCAACGCCGCCGAACCCGGCAGCAGCCGGGACGCCAGCCGTAGCGCCAACCAACCGCCCGCCTGCGCGGCCAGCGGTGCCGCCAGCCGCCAGGCCGCCTCGACCGCCCGAGGGCCGGGCTCCGTCTCCGGGCCCTCGGCCGCCCGCGCCGCCGCCAGCGCCGACCGCGCGCTGACGAGATCCGGGTGCACCTGGGTCAGCGCCAGCAACTCCACCGCCCGGTCCGGGTGCGTCGGATCATGGTCGTACGCCGCCGCCAGGTGCAGCGCCAGGTTCGCCTGCGACCAGAGCACCGCCGCCAGTTCGACCACCGGCGCGAAAACCCCCGTCAGTGCGGCGGTCGCCCCACCGACCCCGGCCTGCCGAACGAAGCGCCGAGTAGCCAGCCGAGCCAACCCGTGCGCGCCCGCTCCCGGATACGACTCCCGCAGCCGCCGCGCCCATTCGGCCGCGCCGGGCCCGAGGGCCTCCACAGCGCTCAGCGCCAACAACTCCGGGGCGAAGCCCGGGTGGTCGAGCACCCGCGCGCCGAGCATCCGCAGCTCCGATTCCGGCGTACGCCCCGAAAGGTCCCGCCCGGTGCCACGGTCGGCCTCAGTCGCGGCCCCGGGTCCGGCCTCGTCGGTCGCCGCGCCCGTGGTCTTCCCGCCCGTGGCGATTTCGCTCCTGGTCGTCTTGCTTGTGGTGGTCGCGCTCGTTGCGTCGTCGGCTGTGGGGGCGGCGCTTGTTGCCCCGGTGGTCCTGGTCGCCTTCCGGGCGGTCCTCTTCGTGGCCTTCCGGGCCGCCTTGATCGGTTCTGGCTCAGAAGACGACGGCGTCGGCTCGGTGACGGTTGGCGCTGTGTCGCTCGTCGCCCCAACCACGCCCGAGGCCGTGCCGGTACCTGTGTCTGGGGCTGTGGCGGTGCCAGCGCTTGGTGCCGTGCCGGTGTCTGCGCTTGGGAACGCGGCGGTCCCTGTGCTTGAGGTCACGGCAGTACCTGCGGCTGGGGCGGTGGCGGGGCCCGCCCGCCGGGCGGCCTTCCTCGGCTTCTCTACGGTGGCCGACTCGGCCGCCCGCTCGTCGCCTGCCCGAACCCTCTTCCGCGCCGTTGCTTTCGCCGCCTTCCGCGCCGGAGCCTTCCCGGCCCCGGCGGCTGCGTTGTCAGCGCTCTCGCTGCCCGGCACCGGGTCGGAATCGGGAGGCTCGGCGCTGGAACCGGATGATTCGGTCGTTGCCGGTAGCGCCTTGCTCGGGGTGGTCCTCTTGCGGGCTGGCCGAGGTCGAGTGCCAGCCTGAGCCGCATCCGCTCCAGTTGTCCCCCCGAGCGGCTGTTCTGGGGTCTGCCTCGCCCCGGCGGCATCCGCTGCCGCCGACCGGTCAGTCTGACCACGGCGACGCGACGCAGGCACCGAAGCAGCCTTTTCACCGGCCGACGGCGCGGCGGCAGCCTTCTCACCGGCCGACGGCGCGGCGGCAGCCTTCCCGACGGCCGACGTCGCGCCCGCTGCCTTTCCGGCGGTCGGTGACGGGGTGCCGTCGCCCCGGCCGGTCGCCGCCGACTCCGCGCCAGCGGCGAAGGGCTGCACCGGCGTGGTCGGCGGCCCGGACGCAGTCGAGCTCGGCTGGCGCGGTAGCGGCTGCTCCGGCACTGGCGGCGGCTGAAAGAGCACCCTCGGTGCCGCCTTCGCCCGCCGAGGACGGGATTTCTCCTGCTCCTCCCGAGGTGCCGGTTCCGGCGCCGGAGGCGGCGTGAAGGTCGCCTCCGGGGAGCGTCGACGGGCTCCCTCAGCAGGCTCACGGCGGTTCTGCTCGCTGGGCGACTGCTCCTGCATGTCGATGGAGCGTAGTCCTGATCACAGCAACGTACAGCGGGAGACGTTCTGGCACCCTGCGTACGGCTCGTTCCGGTAGTCGCTTTGCTCCCGGCCGGGCCGGGCCTGTATTCTCGGGCGCGGTGGTCTGCGGACCACCGGGGAGACTTCGCCTAGTCTGGTCTATGGCGCCGCACTGCTAATGCGGTTGGGGTCTTAAAGCCCCTCCCGGGTTCGAATCCCGGAGTCTCCGCGCGAAGGCCGGGTGTGTATGCTGGCCGAGCACCAGCGCCCGTAGCTCAACGGATAGAGCATCTGACTACGGATCAGAAGGTTAGGGGTTCGAGTCCCTTCGGGCGCGCAAACGATCAAGGCCGTGACCAGCGGAAACGCCGGTCACGGCCATTTTCCTTCCCACTTCCGTGGCCGTGTTTCCCGTCTGTTGGGACGGTGGTGCTCCGTTGGTGCTCGAGCGTCACCGTGCGGTCCGGGTGGGGGTTCGTGCCGGGTGGTGCTGACCAGTGCGTTTGTGTGTCGCCTGGTCTGGATCATGGCCGGGTGCCGTATGTGAGGGTGGCCTACTGTCCACTGCGGTCTTTGTGGTGGATCTTGTTTGTCTGGTGGTGCCTGTGGCGGTTGGCCGCTATTGACCTGGGCCCGGTTCGGCGGTGGGGTGTCCGGGTGCCGGTCTGGGGGAGTGCCGGTGGTGGCGGTCGGGGGTCGGACGGGCATCTGATTCCGGCACGGCGCCGGTGCCGCAGAACGTGGTGGGTCATGGCGGCGCCTTCGACCGGTTTTGCCGTGCGTCCTGCGTGGGTGGATCCCAGCAGGGCTCTCGTCACGGGCGGCCCGGCGGTCGCCCGTACGCGGTCTGGTCGGTGTCGCCCCGCCGAGCGCCGGTGACCTTTGCGGCGGCACGCTGGCGCGTGCCCGGCAGGGCGGATCGCAGGGCGGCGGGATCCGGCCTGCCGGGACAACCGGCGGCGCGCTGTCATGCCGAATTGAGGATGTTTCGCTGGCGGCTGTTCGGGCATTATGACGGCATGCCGTTGCAGCACGGTGCATACGTTCCCAACGCGTTGCTGGGTCGTCTCGTCGGCTTCCGTCTCTACTCGGTCGAGTTCGTCATGGACTACGTTCAACTGCGTTTTGATGGTCCGACGGACGACATGCCGGTCCTCAACTGCGATGTGTTTCCCGTCGTGGAGACGCCGACCAGTCTGATCGCTCCGGGGCAGGTGGGCTACGCCGACGCGTTGCGCGCGTTCATACCGGGCCACGTTGTTGCGACGGTTGAGGAGACCGGCCGTGGCCTTCGGATCGAGTTCGACGAAGGGGCGATCTGTCTGCATCCCAAGGTCGACGAGGTTCTCGGGCCGGAGATCGCGCTCTTGAGTGGCTTCAGGGACGGGCGCTGTATGTGCTGGCGTCCCGGCGAAGAGTCCTTCGAGGACTTGGTATGACGCGCTCCCAGGCCGCTCGACGCCTGGCGGTGCCACTGCACATCCGACCCTGTCCTCTGGCGCGTGGATACCGACATTCCTGTTCCCGATGAGGACGAACCGCGATTCCTCGCCTGGCTGGCCGAGTCGTAACAGCGCACGCTCATACCGCGATCGGGTCGTTACGCCATGCAACTTTGCTGTGGGTGGAGTCGAATTTTCTTTTCAGTGTTGAGCTCGGCGTCCTGAGGTAGATTCGCTGCCGCGACGGCAGTGGATGGGGAGGGTCAGCGGGGGATGGACGCCAGTACTGAGGAGCTGCGGGACGCGCACGACGTGTTGTCGGAGTGGTATGCGGAGAACCTGGTCGGGGTGCTGGAGGGCATGCCGGTCGAGCGCGCGATGCTCGATCTGTTCGCCGAGTTGACCTTGGCTGTGGGTGCGGAGGTCGCGGACGTGGGCTGCGGTACCGGGCGGCTTCTTCCGTACCTCGCGGGTCGGGGTCTGTCGCCGTGCGGGGTGGATCTGTCGCCGGGGATGGTGGAGGTGGCGCGGCGGGAGCATCCGGGTTTCGGCTATGAGGTCGCCGATCTGCGGGAGTTGCCGTTCGGGGACGCGTCGCTGGCTGGGGTGGTGTGCTGGTTTTCGTTGATCTTTCTGGCACCGGAGGCACGGGTGCGGGCGTTTGCCGAGCTGGCCCGGGTCGTGCGGCCGGGCGGCTATCTGGTGGCGGCGTTCAAGCACGGCGACGGGTCAGGGCATCGTAACGGTCCGGGTAGCCGCGTCGGGAGTCTTGGCGTCGACTTTGATCGGTACTGGCTTTCGGCTCGGGAGATGGAGGACCGCTTCGCCGCCGCCGGGTTCGCCATGGTTTTCCAGGGCAGCACCCCACCCGAGGGGGCGGAGCCCTCGTACGGGTACATGCTGGTCTGCAAGATTGGCTCCGCGAACGCGTAGTGCGCGGATTTGCCGCACCTGGTGCGGCGTTCATGCCGCGAGTCGGGCCTTGTTCACGGGTTGGTGCGGGTGCGTAGGTCGTGTGGCTAGGGTCGCCTCATGATCCTGACGGATGCTGAGGTTGCCATTGCGGCAGCTTTCGCGGGGACCGAGGTGGTCGTTCGGGACTACGGTGCGGACCATGTTCGCTTCGCGAAGTCTGCGACTGACTTCGCGACCGGCACGGACCTGGAGGCGGAGGCCGCGATCGTGAGGGTCCTGACGCGTCACCGTCCCGCCGACTCAAGCATCGGCGAGGAGACCGGGGGGTCTGGCTCCGGGGCAGCGAGACGACGCTGGCTCATCGACCCGCTCTGCGGCACTGTGAACTTCGCTGCCACCACACCTCTGGTCGCGGTCAACGTCGCGCTACTGCAAGACGGGATAGGCTGTGCCGCCGCCTGCGCCGACCCGATCGCCGGCGAGGTCTTCTGGACCGACGGATCGGCTGCCTACCTGCGCGCCTACGGCAAGGACCGTCCGCTGGCTCCGTCTGCGGCCTCCGGCCTCATCGAGATCAACTGCGACGGCCCTCTCGATCGGCCGTTCGTCGGCGGACAACTCGTACATGATCCTCAGGTGCGCGGTGCTTACGGGCACCGCGTCATCTCCTCTACGTTGGGGCGTGGCCTGGGTAGCAGCCGGCCGAAGAGCGGTATACGTTTCCGATGGCACCTTCCACGAGAACCTCCACTTCGCGGCGGGGATCGCCATCGCCGAGGCGGGAGGCTGCACGGTCAGCGACCTGGCGGGAGACCCGCTGAACACCGGACGTGGCCTCATAATCTCGGCCGACGCGGCCACACACCACGCAGTACTGGCCCTCGTCGAGCCCCACCTCGAAGCAGTCAACAAAGCGAGCTAACGCTGCGCCCCTGCTTTCCCGAAGCGCGCCCGAGCATGGATCCTGCACTCGTAGCCGTGCCTACAGCCGCCGGCGACGAGGACCAACGAATGTCCGAGACCACCAGTAATCGCGGCGGTAGCGATAAACCCCCCATGCCACATCGGACGCGAGGGCCTGATGTGCTGCGTTACCGCTTCTGTGCTCGGTACGTCCGGAGCCAGGGCGATTGCGTAGTCGGCTGACGGGCTGCTGACCAGGGATTTCGAGACGGGTTTGGCCTCTGTGGAGGCGCAAGGAGCGGGTGAGGCCGCATCGGTGATCATGGAGTTGCGACGCTTCACGACTCCG
>NZ_VCJO01000016.1 GCF_009712475.1 Micromonospora sp. CP22 | reverse complement strand
AGGACGCTCCCCCAACTCCGGCGGCGACTACGGCCTCCTGCCCTACCGCCCCGGAATCCTCACCCTCCAACGCTGACGGGGCCCGGATCGTGGTCCGGACACCATCGGGTGTCCGGACCACGATCCGCCGTGCCGTCGGCCGCTGCGCGCGTCACGGCCGGCGTGCGCGTCACGGCTGGGGCTACGGTTTCGCCGATCGACGGGTACGCACCAGGTCGACGAGGCCACGCCACACGTGACCGACCGTGGCGGCGGTACGGATCGTCACCAGCGGGTTCCAGAAATCCCGGAAGTGGACGATCCGGTCGTCCCGGTAGCGGACCACGGAGATGTAGACCTGGTGGAACGGTCGTTTGGTGACCACACCCCTGCCGTTGCCCACGAACTCGGCGATGACCAGGTCGGGATCGGTCGTCTCGTGGAAGGTGAGGTCGGAGAAGCGGACGTCGAACTGCTTCGGGAAGTCCTGCATGTGCTCGTACAACTCGTGGTGTCCGACGAAGCGGGATCGGACGCCCGGTGGCGGGTACGGGAACTCCAGCACCCCGTCCGGGTGGAACAGCTCCACCCATTCGCGGATCCGTCCCTCGGTGAGGTAGTCGAGATTGCGGGCGAACAGCTCCTGCAGGCGCGCCCGGCTCTGCTGATCGGTCTCCACGTGCTGCCTCTCGTGTCGGTCGTCGCGGGTTCGGGTCTGGGGTGATCGGGTGGGGCGGTCAGCCGTCACGCGGTCGGACGATCGCGGCGAGGTGCCGGTCGAGCAGGGAGTCCGGCAGCAGCCGGGCCGCCAGGCTCGCGATCCGCACGTCGGTGCCGACCGGGTACCGGGTCCTCGGGCGTGCCGTGGTGAGGGCACGGGCCACCGTGTGGGCGTACTGCTGCGGGGTGGTTCGGCTGCGCCGCACCTGGCGGGCGTTATGCCTCAGGAAGGCGCGGAACGGCTCCCGGTACACCGTCGCGGTCGGCTCCGGCGCGCCGTCGACGACGTCGGCACCGGCCTGGGCGAGCTTGTCCCAGATCGGGGTACGGATCGCACCCGGCTGCACCACCGAGACCGCGACACCGAACGGCCGCAGCTCGCGTCGCAGGCTGTCGCTGAGCGCCTCCTTGGCGAACTGTGCCGCCGCGTACGCGCCCAGGTACGGCAGCGCGACCCGGCCGAGTCCCGAGGTGACGTTCACGATCCGCCCCCGAGCGGCGCGCAGCAGCGGCAGGTACGCCTGGATCGTCTGGAACTGCCCGATCACGTTCGTCGTCAACTGCCGCTGGAGCAGCTCAGCGGACAGGCACTCCAACGGCCCGGGTTGGGCGATACCGGCGTTGTTCACCAGCCCCCAGAGCCCCTCGCCGTCGAGCCGTTCGGCCACCTCGTCGGCCGCCTGCCGGATCTGATCCGGCTCGGTCACGTCGAGGCGCAGCGGATGCAGCCGCCCGGCGGACGACTCCGCGAGCAGGCGTGCACCGTCGGCCGGGGCACGGATCCCGGCGAAGACCTGGAAGCCGATCCGTTCCAGGTGCAGCGCCGCCGCCTTGCCGAGGCCGGACGACGCCCCGCTGATCACCACGGTGCGACCGGCCGGGGTGATCCGCCGTGTCCTTCTGCTCATCGTCGACTCCGTACCGGTCGGCGGCCGATCGCGGCGAGCACCGCGTCGACGCTCGCCTCCACCAGATCGACCGCTCGCTGCTCGGGCAGCGCGTCGGGCACGTAGGTGAAGTTCCAGAACAGCTGCCCGTGGCTGGTGTTCACCGTGGCCACGAGATAGCCGCACACGGAGAGCCCGGCGATGAACTGCGCGCCGGAGAGCCGCCACGGCCCGACCCGGTCGGGGAAGTCGTAGCGGCCGATGTTGGACAGGCACAGGTTCACCGGGCCGCTGCGTTCCATCATCTCGATGAACCGACCACTGGTGCTGACCGACTCCGGACTGGCGAGCCGGACCAGGTCGACCATGGCGAACTGGCTGCCCGCCGCGCGGCGGGCAGCGAGATCGTCGCTGATCGAGCGGGCGAGCTGCCAGAGGGAGATCCCCGGCCGGTGCCGGACGAAGGTCGGCACGGTGGCGACGTACGTCCCGGCGGCCCGGTCGGGCACCGCGGGTTCCAACGCGTCGCGCATGGTCACCGGGGAACCGATCGTCAGGTGCCCCGACGTCGCCGCACCGGACTCCGCGGCGACGGCCAGCACCATCGCCGCCGCGAGCGCGCCGTGCACCGTGGTCCCCTCCCGGCGGCAGGCGGCCACCAGCATCGCCACCTGGTCGTTGGTGAGGCTCCGGGCGAGCAGCCGGGTACGCCGCTGCGTGAACGGCACGAAGCTGCTCGGCTCCACCCGGACCGGGCGGTGCCGGTGCGTCCGGCACAACTCCCGCAGCAGCAGCCACCGCAGCCGCAGCACCCCGACCACCCCCCGGTACCGGCGGGGGAACATCGCCTCGCAGGCCGGTAACGCCGGCTCACCCGCCACCACCGCCGACCCGGTCGACTCGGCATCCGTCGAGGGGTCGACCTCCCGGTCGGCAGAGCCCGCCTGCTCCGCAAGTTCGATCCACTGCCGCAGCAGGGCCAGCACGGTCGTGCCGTCGGCCACGCAGTGCGGCATGGTCAGCAGCAGATCGTGCACCTCGTCGCCGGAGGCCGGTGCCCGGGTGAGCACCACGGCCCGGCACAGTGGGCCGTCGCGCCAGTCGATCCGGTCGACCAGCTCGTGCTCGTTGACCCGCCGTACCCAGCCCGGTGCCGCATCCGCCGCCGGGGCGTCCGCGCGTACCCGGTGCAGCGGTATCGGCTGGTCGGTCGGGACGAACCGGGGACGTCGCCCGTCCGGCGCGGCGGCGATCGCCACCCGCAGCAGCGGGTGCCGTCGGCGTAGCCGGTGCAGCGCGGCGTGCAGCAGCGCCGTCGGCAGCGGTCCGCGTACCTGGACGCGGGCCACCACATTGAGTGGTGACACCTGGTCGGCGATCCAGTACCAGCGTTCGAGCGGGCTCAACGCCCGCCGTACCTCCGTCGTCGGCGTGCTCATCTCGCGGCCACCGACGGCTCCGGACGGCCCGGGAAGGTCAGGGCGACCTCGTTGCGCCGGTCGAGCAGACGATCGGGCAGCCAGCGCAGGTAGAGGCGGCGGGCCAGGTCGGCCAGCGGATGGGCCAGCTGCTCGACCCGACTGAGCGAGTACGCCTCCTTGACCATCCAGCGGGTCCGCTCGCGCCGTGCGGTCTCGTAACGCCGTAGCGCCTGTGGCAGGTCGACCGCGTCACGGAGACAGTGCGCGAGTACGACGGCGTCCTCGATGGTCAGCGCCGCGCCCTGGGCGAGACTCGGCAACATCGGGTGCGCCGCGTCGCCGAGCAGCGTCACCGGCCCGTGGCCCCACCGTTCGAGGAAGGGCCGGTCCCGGGCCGGGACGGTGATGATCGCCGACTCGGGCGTCCGGGCGATCGCGGTCCGAACCTCCTCGGCCCAGCCCGCGTACGCCCGCTCGATGTCGGCCTTGCCCCCGGACCAGTCGCGGGCCGCCGCCGGTGCCATGTTCAACGTGCCCCACCAGTAGACCCGGTCGCCGTCGAGCTGCACCAGGCCGAACCGTTGGCCCCGCCCCCAGTAGTGGGCGGTGTAGCCGTCCCGGATCTTCGGATGGCGCATCGGGACGGTCGCGAGCCAGCAGACGTACCCGGGTTCGCGGGGTCGCTCGGGACCGGCTATCTGCCGCCGGACGACCGAGTGGAATCCGTCGGCTCCGATGAGCAGGTCACCCTCGGCGGTCTGCCCCTCGCGGAAGTCGACCCGCACGCGGTCACCGACCACCTCGAACCGCTGGGCCGTGGCACCGAGCCGCACCGGCGGATCACCGGCTGCGGCGAACAGCGCCTGATGTAGTTCGGCGCGGCCGATGGCGACGTTCTGCGCGCCGAGCCGGTCACCGAGCCGCTCGAACGGCACCGTCCTGATCGGGTCGCCGGTCGCCGTGCAGAGCCGCAGCGCGGGGTAGACCCGACCGCGCCGCTCCACGTCGAGGTCGATGTCGAGGGTGCGCAGCGCGACGCGGGCGTTGGCGCCCAACGACAGCGCCGATCCGCCGGGCCGCAGGTCACCGGCGCGCTCGTAGATCTCCACGTCGACACCGACCCGGCGCAGGGTGGCGGCGGCGGCCAGTCCGCCGATGCCCGCGCCCAGGATGAGAGCCTTGGGGCGGCGCGCCCCGCCTGCCGCCGGCATCACCGGCCGCCCACCGGGCTGGGGCCGGGCCGACCGGCCACCGGTGCGGCGGAGCCGGCCAACAGTTCGGTGATCCGGCGGGCCACCTCCGCCACGTGCGGTGGCTCCATCAGGGCCAGATGGTCACCGGGCACGTCGAGCACGTCGAGCCGACCCGTGGTCAGCTCACCCCAGCCGTTGCGTGGGTCGAGGTGCAGCGTGCCGGCGAGGTCGTGCATGGGTTTGAGCAGGGGCGGTAACGGGTCGGAGGCGCGCAGCAGGGTGAGGTCCTGGTCGACGACCTCGGGACGGTAGGTGATGATCGCCTCCCAGTTGGCCTTGAACACCTCGAACAGCCGACGTACCGCCGTGGGCGAGTCACCCGGCCGGAGTATCCCGGCGGCACCGGCCCGGCGGGCGACGAAGTCCAGGCGCTCCTGGGGCGACGCCAGTTCCGACGGGATCGCCTCCAGCACCGGGCGATCCTGGTCGATCGGCATCAGCTCCCAGAAGAACCAGTCGAGCAGCACGTCGTCGGTCACCGGCACCGGCTCGTCGGTGCGCCTCGCGATCGGGTCGATGAGGATCAGCTGTTCGACCGGGCCGGTGCCGGTGGGGTCGAGTCGGCGGGCCTCGTCGTTGAGCTGTCGAGCCATCTCGAAGGCCACCACACCACCGAACGACCAGCCACCGATGCGGTACGGCCCGGTCGGCTGGACCCGGCGGATGGCCGCGAGGTAGCTGGCCGCCAGCTCCGGCACGGACCGCAGCGGGGTCGTCCCGGCGGTGATGCCGGCCGCCTGGAGCCCGTGGACGGGCTGCTCCCGGGGCAGGTGCCGGGCGAGGGGGAGGTAACACAGCACGTTGCCGCCGATCGGGTGCACCAGGAACAGTGGCGGCCGGTCGCCGCCGGTGCGGATCGGCACCACCGGGTCGACCGACGTCGGGTCCACCCCACCGGCGCGGAGCAACGCGGCGAGGTGGGACACGGTCGGCCCGGTCACGAACGCGGCGACCGGTACGGTGACGCCGTACCGCTTCTCGATCAGCGTGACCAGGCGCATCGCGGTGAGCGAGGTGGCGCCCAACTCGAACAGGTTGTGTTCGACGTCGACGTGCGGCAGTTGGAGCAGGTCCGCGACGATCTCCGCGAGGACCCGCTCGTACCGGTCACGCGGCGCGGTCGGCCGGGGGGCCGCCACGGGCAGTGGCAGCTCACGCAGCCGCCGGTCGTCGCGTTTGCCGCTCGGCGTCAGCGGCAGCTCCGGCAGCCATTGTAGGTGGGTGGGCACCAGGTGCTCGGGCAGTCTCTCCCGTAGCCGTCGACGCAGGCCGGTCAGGTCGGCCCGGGTCGGGTCGCCGACGAGGTAGGCGGCCAGGAAGGCGTCGGTGTCGTCCCGGCGTCGGGCCACCACCGCGGCCTCGCGAATGCCCGGCTGCTCCGCCGCCAGCTCCATGATCGCCACCTCGGCTTCGAGCGGCTCCACCCGGAACCCTCGGATCTTGGTCTGGGTGTCGGTACGCGCGAGCCAGGCCAGGTCGCCGTTGGGCAGCACCCGGGCCAGGTCACCGGTGCGGTAGAGACGCTCACCGGGCGCGCCGAACGGGTTGGGCACGAACCGTTGACCGGTCAGTCCGGGCTGCCGGTGGAAGCCGCGCGCCACCTGGACGCCACCGAGGTACAGCTCACCGGCGACCCCGACCGGCACCGGACGCAACCGGTCGTCCAACAGGTACAGCTGGACTCCGGGAAGCGGCGACCCGATCGGTGGCAGGCTCGGGAAGCGGTCCGGGTCGCCGGTCATCGGGTACGCGGTGACGACGTGGGTCTCGGTCGGTCCGTACTGGTTCTCCAGGATCGCACCGGCCGGCAGGGCCGCGACGAACCGGCGGATCTCGTCGGTGACCCGCAGCTGTTCACCCGACGAGATCACCACCCGCAGCGCACGAGGGTGCAGTCCGAGCGTCACCGCGGTCTCGGCGAGCTGTTGGAGCACCACGTACGGCAGGGCGACCCGCTCGACGGCCTCCTGGTCGAGCAGGCGCAGCAGCTGCGCGGGGTCCCGCCGACGCTGCTCGTCGACGAGCTGGAGCGTGCCGCCGGTGCCGATCGTGGTGAAGATCTCCTGGAACGACACGTCGAAGCTGAGGGGTGCGAACTGGAGGGTGACGCCACCGGCTGCGGCACTGACCGCTGCGGTCTGCCACACCTGAAGGTTCGCCAAGGCGGCGTGCGACATCGCCACCGCCTTCGGCACCCCGGTGGAACCGGAGGTGAACAGGACGTAGAGCAGATCATCCGGTCGGCTCCGGGGCAGTGGGACCGGTGCCACCGCCCGCGACGGGGCGAGCAGGTCCTCCACGACGAGCACGCTCTCGGGTACGCCCACCAGCGGGGCGTGCGTCCGGTCCGCGATGACCCGGACCGGTCGTGCCTGGTCGAGCATGGCCGCGATCCGTTCCGGCGGGTAGGTCACGTCCAGCGGCACACAGCCCGCGCCGGCACGGGCGATCCCGTAGATCGACGCGATCATCTCGGGGGAGCGGCCGACCGCGATCCCGACCAGATCACCCGGCCGCACCCCGGCGTGGACCAACCCGTACGCGATCCGGTCGACGTCCTGCTGCAACCGCGCGTACGTCCACCGGCGGCTGCCCGCGGCGACCGCCACCGCGTCCGGGGTACGCCGTACCGCCTCGGCGAGGCGATCGACCACGTCCCGGCGTGCCCCGGTCGTCGGCGTGACCGGCCCACCGGTGATCACCGGCGTGGTCGGGGCCAGGAACCCGAAGTCCGGTGTGGCGTCCGGCTCGTCGGTGATCCGGGCGAGGATCCGCAGGTAGGTGTCGGCGATCAGGTCGGTCTGCGCCCGGGTGAACGTCCGGCGGTCCGCGTCGATCCGCAGTGCGATGCGCTGGTGCGCCGGGTGGACGATGACGTTCAGCAGCAGCGCGAAGTTGGTCTCCTCCCAGGCGTCGAAGTCGAGCGGCTCGATGGCGGGCAGGTCGAGCAGCGGGGCCAGGACGTGCATGTGCACGTAGTTGAAGGCCAGTTCGAAGACCGGTCGGCCACCCCGGTCCCGCTGGATGGCGTGCAGCGGGTAGCGCCGGTGCGGCAGACATTCCTGCTCCCGCCGGTGCACCTCCCGGACCGTGTCCAGCCAGCAGGAGTGCTCGGCCCGCAGCCGCAGCGGCAGCGTGTTGAGGAAGAGTCCGGCCAGCCGTTCCGCACCGGCCTGCTCCGGACGGCCGTGGGTGACCAGCCCGACGGTCACGTCCGTGGTGCCGGAGTACAGCCGCACGGTCAGGCAGTAGGCGGCCAGGAACACCGACTTCAGGGGCAGCCCGTGCTCCCGGGCGAAGGCCCGGAGCCGCTGTTCCAGCCCCACCGGCAGGTCGACCAGGCGCACCGGCGACTCGTCGGCGGTGGGCGGCTCGTACGGTCGGAAACCGTCGAGCTGGGTCAACTCGGCACCGTCGAGCCGGTCGGCCCAGAACTGTCGGGCGGCGGGCGAGGCGAGCGCGTGGCGTTCCTCGACGACGTACGCGGCCGGGTCGGGCAGCGCCGTCTCGGTGACCGGCTCGACACCAGCGCCGATCAGGTGCAGGTAGTCGCGGAACAGCTCACCGACGACGGTGGCGACGCTCCAGCCGTCCAGGAGCACGTGGTGGAAGCTGAACACCAGGTCGACCACCCCGGACGGCAGCAGGTGCGCCCGGAACAGGAACAGTGGCGGCTGGTCGAAGACGTACCGGTGGTGACGTCGCTGCCGCATGTGCGCCAGCACCTCGGCGCGGGCGGCGTCCGGATCGAGAGCGCGCAGATCGGCGACATCGAGGCCGCCGGCTACCCGGGCGTGCACCACCTGCATCGGTTCGGAGAGACCACCCACGTCGAAGGCGGAACGCAGCCCCGGATGGCGGGTGACGAGCCGGTCGTACGCCGTGCGGAACGCCTCCTCGTGCCACGGCATCCGGACCGAGTAGCGGAAGACGTCGTGGTAGGCGGTGGCGGTGTCGTGTTCACTGCTGTGGTAGAGCAGGCCGAGCGCGACGGCGGAGGCGGGAAAGGCGTCCGCCACGTCGCCCAGCCGGGCCCGGTCGAGCGGGGACACCAGCGCGAACGGACCGGTCACGGCGGGCGGCGGCGCGGTGCGCCGGGCGCGCTGTGCCAGCGCCGCGATGGTCGACTGTTCGGCCAGGTCGGCGAGGGTGAAGTGCAGACCCTGCCGCTCGGCCTCGGCGCGGATGCGCAACGCCAGGATCGAGTCGCCGCCGATCGCGTGGTAATCCTGGTGGATGCCGACCGACGGCAGGTCCAGCACCCGGGACCAGATCGCGGCGAGGGTGCGTTCCACATCGTCGCGGGGTTCCTGCTCCGGCTCCTGACCCGACCCCGACACGGGCGCGGGCAACGCCGCGACGTCGAGTTTGCCGTTCGGGGTTAGGGGCATCCGGTCGAGCCGGTGGAACAGGGCGGGGACCATGAAGTCCGGCAGGCGGCGCAGCAGGTGACCACGCAGCAGCAGCGGATCGAGGTCCGCCTCCGCCACGTAGTAGCCGACCAGGTGGACGTCCCGGCCGGGGGAGGAGCGGGCGACGACGGCCGCCTCGTGGACCTGCGGATGGTCGCTGAGCACCTGCTGGACCTCGCCGGGTTCGACCCGGTTGCCACGGATCTTCACCTGCCCGTCGAGACGGCCGAGGTATTCGAGGCTGCCGTCGGCGAGCCACCGTGCGAGGTCGCCGGTACGGTACATCCGGCCGTCGCCGCGTACCGGATCGGTGACGAACCGGGCGGCGGACGGTGAGCCGTCGCCGGAGCCCGTCTCCCTTTCCCCGGCACGTCCCAGGTAGCCCCGGGCGACGGCGACCCCGGCGACGCAGAGTTCACCCGGCACACCCATCGGCTGCGGTTGGTCGTCCCGGCCGAGCACGTAGAGCCGGACGTTGTCGATGGGGCGTCCGATCGGCACCCGGCGGGTCGGCCGGTCCGGATCGGGATGGCACTCGTGGTGGGTGACGTCGACCGTCGCCTCGGTCGGCCCGTACAGGTTGACCAGCCGGGGCCCGGCCGAGCGGCCGGTGCCGGGCGGTCGGCGGAACAACCTGTGGAACTGATCGACCCGTCGGGCCGGTAGTTCCTCACCGCTGGCGAAGACCAGGCGGAGCGAATCGGCCTGCCGACCCAGGTGCGCCGCCGTGCCCAGCAGGTCGAGGAACGGCCCGAACATCGACGGTACGAAGTGGATGACCGTCACGCCGTGGCGCGCCACGAGGGCCGCCATCGCGTCCGGATCACGGTGCGCCCCGGGGCGCGGCAGGACGACCCGGGCACCCGCGAACGTCCACCAGAACAGTTCCCACACCGACACGTCGAACGAGGTCGGGGTCTTCTGCACCAGCACGTCGTCGCCGTCGAGGGGGTAGCACCGCTGCATCCAGGCCAGCCGGTTCACCACCGAGCGGTGTTCGACCATCACCCCCTTGGGGTCGCCGGTCGACCCGGAGGTGTAGATGACGTAGGCGAGGTCGGTGGCCTGGGCGAGCGGTTCGACCGGGACGCTCGGGTGGCTTCCCAGGGCGTCGAGGTGGCGCACGGTCAGACCCGCGATGGTGTCGAGGCCGGCGTGCGCGATGGTTCCCTCGGTGCGGGAGGTCACCAGCACGACCTTCGCGCCGCTGTCGGTGAGCAGGTACCGGATCCGGGCGCTCGGGTAGTCGGGGTCGATCGGCACGTACGCGCCGCCCGCCTTCAAAGTGCCGAGGATGCCGGCGAGCATCGGCGCTCCCCGTTCGGCCAGGACGGCCACCCGGTCGTCGCGGCCGACGCCGTCGGCGCGGAGGGCCTGGGCCACCTGGTTCGCCCGCGCGTCGAGGTCGGCGTAGCTGAGGGTCTCGCCGGTCTCGTCGACCACCACCGCGATCCGGTCGGGTGTCCGGGTGGTCTGCTGCTCGAACAGGCCGTGCAGGGTCGCCTCGGTCGGGTGGTCCACCTCGCCGTCATGCGCCCCCGTGACCCGGTCGAGTTCGGCGTCGGTGAGCATCCGGATCCGGGCCAGGGGCTCGTCGGGCCGGTCCAGGGCGTCGCCGATGAGGGTTTCGAGGTGCCGGCCCACCGCCTCGATGCGGAAGTCCTCGTCGAACACGTCGCGGGAGTAGTCGAGATCCATGGTCAGGGTGCCGTCGTCGTACTCGTTGACGAGCACGGCCAGGGCGTTGTGCTCGTGTACCCGGCTGGCACCCGAGGTGCGGTGGGCGATGCCGTGGATCGGCTCCAGGCGCGGCCAGCGCAGCCAGGACAGGGTCACGTCGTAGAGCTGGCGGGGCCCGCCCGGCGCGATGACCTCGCGCAGCAACTCGCCCCGGGACAGGCGTTGGTGGGTACGCATCGACCGCAGGGTCTGTTGCAGCTCGGCCACCAGTTCGGGCATCGTCCGCGTACCGGGAACCGCGACCGGCACCGGCAGTTCGTTGGCGAGTTGGCCGACGGTCTGCCGCTGCGCGTACGTGCTGCGGTTGAGCACCGGCACGCCGAGCACGACCTGTTCGGTGCGGTGGACCCGACCGAGGAACACCGCGAGGGCCGCCGCGAAGACGGTGAACGGCGACTGACCGGTGGCGCGGATCCGGTCGACGAGGTCCCGTCGCAGGGGCAGGCTGTGTCGTGCGGTCCGGTGCCGGCCGGTGGCGGACGAGGCGAACAGCGCCGGGGTGACCCCGTCGAGGCGGTCGCGGAAGTACTCGATATCCAGCTTGCGCTGGACGGACTCGGCGTATTCGGCCAGCTCCCGGGCCAGGTCAAGGTAGGACAGCCCGCGGCGGGCGACCGATCCCGATAGGTTCGCGGTGGGAGCTGTTCCCTCGACCGCCGCCGCGTACCCGGCGCAGATCTGCCGCAGCAGCAGCCGCGCGCTCCAGCCGTCGACGATCAGATGATGGGCGTTGAGGTACACGTACGCGACCGACTCGCTCTCGCGCAGCAGGGCCAACCGGTACAACCGGTTGCGGTGCAGCTCGAAGGGTCGGGAGAAGACCCGCGCCATCCAGGAATGGCATGCCTGGTGGGGATCCGGGGCGTCACGGAAATCGTATACCTCGATTACCGCCTGTTCAGGTTCGACCCATTGGAAGGGCTGACCGTTCTCCTCGTCGAAACGCAGTCGTAACGCGTCGTTTCGCTCTATGACCTGCCGTAGGCAGGCGAGCAGGAGTTCGTGGTCGAGTGGGCCGACGAACTGTTCCCATCCACACACATTGAACTGTGGAAGGTGCGGCGACAAACGGCTCGCCGCCCAGATGTCTGCTTGGTAGGTGGTCAGCGGCGTACGACCCGGATTGATCACTGGTCACCTTTCCGCTCGCCACCGCACCGACCTGGGCCGCTGCTGCGTTCACGCTCGTGCCCGGGGCCAGGTGCAGGTGGTGTGGTTGCGTCGAAACCGCCCGCCGGGAACGAGCCGGCGGCGGTGAAGTCAGGAGAGGCCCGCCGCCTGTGCCCGGCGGCCGTTCCTGGTGTGTGTGGTGTCGCCCGGTGACGCGGCGTTGTGACGCCGTCGCCTCCTGTTGATCTTTTGGGGGCAGCGTAGCCGAGGGCGGCGTCCGGCCACAGTCGTCATTCCGATATCTGTCAGCCGGGGCGGAATCGTCAGCCATTTCGTCCTACTGTGGAATCGACTGTGGGTGTTCAGGCCGCGCTGTTGGCACGCTGATCGCGGCAGGTGGGAAAATTGCATGTTCCGGGTGGGAGAATGAGACGGGTGGGCGTACTGGGTTGGCGATCGGCGACCGATTTCTCCCATCGGGCGAGGCGCGTGCCGGGCCCCGGGGGTGTGGTGCGGTGGACGACGCGGCACGGTCTGATGCGGCTCGCGATCACCGCCGCCGCGCGCCGGGGAGACACCCAGGCCCGTCTCTTTCTCGACCCGGCGGTCCGGGAGGATCCGTACCCGTTCTATCGCCAGGCGCGCCAGACCGGCGCGCTGGTACGCGGCCACCTGATGTGGAGCGCCACCCGGCACGACGTGGTCACCGAGATACTCCGCAGCGACGCGTTCGGCGTGCATCCGGCCACGGTGCCGGCGCCCCGTGCGGTCACGATGTTGCGCGCTCTCGGCAGGCGGGGAAAGCCGATCGGGCCGATCGACCCGCCGTCGATGCTGGTCACCGACCCACCCGAGCACACCCGCTACCGCCGGCTCGTCGTCAAGGTCTTCACCGCGCGGGCGATCGAGGCACTACGGCCCCAGGTGGAGCAACGCTGTGCGGACCTGCTTGACGACCTGGTCCGCGCCGCCTCGCCCCATGGGTCGGTGGACCTGGTCGCGCACTACGCCAGCCTGCTACCGGTCACCGTGATCGCGGAGATCCTCGGTGTGCCGGCGCAACAGCGACAGCGCTTCCTGGACTGGGGCGAGGCCATGTCCCCGGCGCTGGACCTGGGTCTGTCCCTCGGCCAGTACCATCGCGTCGAAACGGCGATCAGGCAGCTCAACGTGTGGCTGCGGGAGCACTTCGCCCGCCTGCGCGCGGAGCCCGGTGACGACCTGCTGAGCCAGTTGGTGCACCAGGACAGCGACGGTGACGGGCTGACCGAGGACGAGCTGGTCGCCCTCGCCGGCCTGCTGCTGGCGGCGGGCTTCGAGACGACGGTGAACCTCCTCGGCACCGGTACGGCGGTGCTGCTGGCCCACCCGGAGCAACTGGCGCTGCTGCGGGCCGAGCCGCACCGGTGGCCCAACGCGGTGGAGGAGATCCTGCGCTACGACGCCCCGGTGCAGACCACCGCGCGGTACTGCCGCTCCGACACCGAGGTGGCCGGGGTGCGGCTACGCCGGGGCGAGATCGTGGTGCCGATGTTGGGCGGGGCGAACCGGGATCCGGCCGTGTTCACCGAGCCGGATCGTTTCGACGTCACCCGGGCCAACGCCCGTGACCATCTCGCCTTCTCCAGCGGGGCGCACTACTGCCTCGGCGCCAACCTCGCCCGGCTGGAGGGCGAGGTCGGGCTGCGCAGTCTGTTCGAGCGTTACCCCGACCTGGCGTTGGACGGCGCACCACGGCGCCGGTCGACCCGCGTGCTCCGGGGCTACGACCACCTGCCGGTACGCCTGAAGCCGTGACCGGAGTCCGGGAGCCGGAGTGTCAGTAACCGAGGGTCCTGCGGCCCGTAGACCGATCATGTTCGCCAGCCCGTCGCATCCCGGGCAGCTCAACCCGCTGTTGACCATCGCCGCGGAGATGTCCCGACGGGGTGAACCCGACCTGTGGTTCAGCGTCGACGTCGAGGGTCGGCACCGGGTCGAGGCGGCGACGCTCGGCAGCCCGGTGCGATACCTGCCCGGCGCCGACACGCCGGTGCGGATCGAAGGCGACCTGTACGCGGCGATGACCAGAGGCCCGCGTACCACCGCCGGTCTGGCCGCCCTCGCCCGTACGACGCGTACGGCCGACGCCACCGCGCAGGTCTATGAGCGCAACCTCGCCCACATCGAGCGGGTCCGTCCCCGGCTGATGGTCATCGACGTGATGAACCTGGGCGCGCTCGACGCGGCGACCACCATGGGCGTGCCCTACGTGCTGAGCGTGCCGTACCCGATCAGCGCCGTCTATCTGAGCCGGTTGCCGTGGGGCTACCCGACGCCGACCTCGGGGCTGCCGCGCCGACTGACCGGGGCGCGGAGACTGACCAACGCGCTGTACCGCGTACGGCTCCAGGCGGCGCTGCTGCGCGCGGTGGCCGGGCCGACCTGGCGGCGTCGGGCCCAGGGCCTGGCCAACGCGACCGGCGACCCCGCGAGGTACGCCGCCGACGCGGTCGCCGTCTTCGGGTACACGGTGTTCGGGCTGGAGTATCCCTTTCCCGCGCCGGACCACCTGCACCTGTTGGGCGCGATGGTGCCCCAGGAGGTGGCCCCGGGCCGGTCCCACGACGAACTCACCGAGTGGCTGGACCGGCAACCCAGCGTGGTCTACGTCTGCCTGGGCACCCTGGCCACCCTCACCACCGCCCAACTCGACGCGTTCGCGGAGGCCCTCGGCAGGCTCGGCCCGGAACACCAGGTGCTGTGGAAGCTGCCGGATGCGCAACGTGCCGCGTTGACCAGGCTGCCGCCGAACGTGCGGGTGCAGGAGTGGATTCCGTCCCAGCTGGAGGTGTTGGCGCACCCTCGGGTCCGGGCCTTCGTCTGCCACGGTGGCGCGAACGGCTTCCACGAGGGCGTCCACTTCGGGCAGCCGATGCTGGTCACCCCGTTCTGGCTGGACTGCTACGACATCGCCGCCCGAGCGGTCGACGCGGGGGTCGGACTGGCCCTCGACGCTCCGCCCCGGGTGGATCCGGACGAGGTGGCCGGGAAGCTTCGTCGGCTGCTGTCCGAGGACGGTTTTCGGCAGCGCAGCCGGTACTGGGGTGAGCAGAGCCGCAAGGCCGGCGGGGTGGCCCGCGCGGCGGACCTGTTGCGGCAGTTCGCCGGCCGTGACCAGTGGCCACGGCTGAGCGGTCTGGGCGGACCGGGACTGACGGCGGGGCGCGGAGCAGAGCCGCACCCCGCCGTGTCGTCGACGGGTCAGGGGTTGGTGATGCCCACCGAGTAGCTGCCGGAGCCGCTGTACGCGTACACCTCGAAGCGGTAGTAACCCGCCGTGCCGTTGTAGGTCAGCGACTCGTCAGGCCCGGGGCTGTACGAGCCGGCCACGTCGACCCAGCTGGAGCCGTTCCACTTCTGCAGGTAGAGGTCGAAGTCGACGCCGTTGGGTCCGTCCAGGCAGCCGCGGTGGGTGCCCGAGGTGGACGAGTAGTAGTAGCTGCCGTTGGGGTGGAACTGGCTCTGCCGGGAGGAGATGCTGCCGTTGTAGGTCGCCTGGTAGCCGCTGCAACCGGTGGTCGGCGGCGGTTCGTTGCCACCACCACTGGTGCGCAGCGTCAACCCGTACGCGGAGAGGATCTCGTTGACCGGCTGGAAGTAGGTGGTGCCGCCGGAGGAGCAGTTGCCGGAGCCGCCGGAGGTCACCCCCTGTGCCTGCTGACCGGAGAGCCAGGAGCCGCCCGAGTCACCCGGCTCGGCGCAGGCGTTGGTTCGGGTCAGTCCGCTGACCGAGCCCTCGGCGTAGTTGACGGTCTGGTTCTTGGCCTGGATGGTGCCGCACCGCCAACCGGTGGTCGAGCCGGAGCGGCAGACCGCCGCGCCGACGGCGGCCTCGGTGGAACCGGCGACCGTGACGTTGGCGCCGGAGTAGTTGTTCACCCAGGGCTGCGGGGTCCAGTTCGAGTTGGTCTGCACCCAGCCGTAGTCGTTGCCCGGGAACGAGGAGCCACGGAAGGTGCCCTGGGCCACCTGGTTGTAGCCCTGGGTCGCGGTGCCGGTGCGTCCGCAGTGTCCGGCGGTGACGAAGCCGCCGGTCACCGAGAACCCGACCGAGCAGCGCCCGCCCATGTAGTACGCGTCTCCGCCGCGTACGTCGTAGAGCAGCCGGGGAGACTCGGTCGTGGTCACCACGCGGACCGCGGCGGCGTCGACCCGGCTGGCGCGGACGAACTTCGCGGCGGCGGCGGCGTCTCCGTTGGCGAGGACCACGACCGTGTTGGTCGTGACGTCGACGTACCAGCCGGGAACCGCACCGGCGGGCGCGTGGGCGGCGTGACGGTCCAGCGTCGCCTTGATCCGGTCCAACTCGGCGCCACTGCGGTCCACGACCGTCGCCCGGGCTCCGGCGGCCTTGACCCGGTTCGCGGCCGTCTTGCTGGTGACGGCGACGACCAGGCCGTCGGTGGTCATCCAACCGCCGGCGTACGACGAACCGAGCGACTTGCGGAGACTGGCGTCGGTGCGGGTCCCCTTGTCGTCCCGGGCGATCCGGTCGCGCGCCTCGGTCGGGCTCAGGCGGAGGTCACGCTGCATCGCGGCGAGCATCTCCGACGATGCGGCTGCCCCGGTGCCGGGGGCCGACGGTGGTGCCGCGGCGGCGGGGGGCACCGCGACGGCGATGGCACCGACGGGCAGCAGCATCGCTGCTGCCGCGAGGGTGAGGACACGTCTCATCTGTTGCCTCCTGTGGAAACAGCGGCGCGGAGATGGGGGTGCGCCGCGTCGGGCGGGGGATCCCGCCGCGCTTCGCCCTCGGGGTTTGGCGACGGTGTCGCGGCTGGGAGCCCGTCGACCTGGCCGGTGCCGCTGCCGGGCGCCTCGGTGGGGCGCCAGCCGGATCAGGTGGGCCACCTCAACCTAGCCCAACTTATAGAGGAATCTCTATATCAACTGGCTCATACCAAGGCGTCGCCGTTGCCGGGCCGGGCCGAGAAGGTGGGTGGCGGCGGGGGGAGGGACCGCCGCCACCCGGGCGCGGTCAGACCGTGAGGGAGCTGGCCGCGCCAGGGGTAAGCCAGTGCAGGCCCGCGCGGACCGTGGACGGTGCGGAGGCGAAGGCGGCCTCGATCGCCTGTCGGCCCTCGCTGAAGTGGCCCCATCCCTCGTAGTGCACCGGCAGCACGGTGTGGGGGCTGATCAGCCCGCACAGCTCGGCGCCCTCCTCGGCGCTCATCGTGTACCGCAGCGGACCGGTGAGGCCGAAGCGCACCGCTCCGAGGTGCAACACGACGGTGCCGATGTCGAACCGGTCGGCGACCTCGCGCACCCCGTCGTAGAGCACGGTGTCGCCGGTGATCCAGAGTGGTCCGTGTCGCTGGCCGTCCCAGCGCAGCGCGAAACCGGTCACCTCGCCGACGACCGGCCGGCTCAGCGGCGGACCATGCCGACACGGAGTCGCCGTGACCTCGATGGTCGGCCTGCCGGGTGCCGTGAGCGTGGTGTGCTGCCAGGGTGCCAGCCCGGTCGTGCCGGCGCCGAGTCGCCGGCCGCCGGCCACGGTGGTGACGACCCGGCCCACGGTCGGCAACAGGGCTCGGCCGGTGTCGTCGAGGTTGTCGGCGTGGTGGTCATGGGTCAGCAGCACCGCGTCGAGGTCGCCGAGTGACTCCGCCGGTAGCGCGGGGCCGGTGAGCTTGCGTGACGCGGTGCCCCAGCCGAATCGGTAGGTCCGGCCGGGCGCGTCGAACGTCGGATCGGTGAGTAGCCGCCAGCCGTCGATCTCGATCAGCACGGTCGGACCGCCGATGTGCGTGATCCGGACGTCGGTCATGGCGGGCACTCCTCTGGGCCGGCGAGGTTGAATGCAGTATGCGCGGTGTCGGGATGCCGGACAACGCCTAGGCGGAGGGTGTCCGTGCCGAGCGCCGTCCTGAGAGGACGGCTGCCGCGTCGCCGTCGCGGGAGCCCGCAGAGATTCAACCTCTGCTATATATGGGAACGCTTCCAAGCTCGGGGGTCGTGGCCGGAGATGGCTCCGCCCCATCCACGTTCAACCCTCCTACCAGGGCTTTCGTCGCTGTCGCCGAAAGCGTCGCAGGTCGGATGTCTGGACGCCGCTGCCCCTGCCACATCGTGGTGCGGGGAATCTGTTCATGGAGGAACCATGCGCAACATTCTCGCCGCGTTGGCCGCCCTGATGGTCGGCGTGACGGCCGGCAGTGTGCCGTCCGATGCCGCCGGTGCCTCCCACCGTGGCTCCTGCGCCCGACACATGCTTTTCTGCGAGGACTTCGAGCGTCTCCCACGCGGAGGTGCCAGCACGCTGGACTGGGGCATCGACACGCGCAACGGCACCCTCACCGTGGAACGCGCCCACCGGGGCAACCAGGTGTTGCACGTGCACACGGTCGACAATGGGCGTGCCTTCCTGCGGGTCGACGACTTCGCCGCACCGGGCAACCGCTTCTACGGCCGGATGCGGCTGCGGGTCGACGCCTTCCCGACCGCTCCCGACTGGGCGCACTTCACCCTCGTGGAGGTGACCGGCACCGGTAGCTCGGAGATCGTCCGGCCGGTCGGCGGCCAGTACGCGCCGACGGTCCCCGGAATCTTCTGGGGCGTGGGTGCCGACGGCGGGCCGACCGGTGACTGGACGAACTGGCGGGAGTCCGCGCCGGTCGTCGAGGACACCTGGCAGTGCTTCGAGTGGAGGCTCGACCCGGCGGACAACCGCGTCGACGTGTGGATCGACGGCGTGGCGAACCCGGAGTTGACCGCCTCCACCAACAACCACGGCGGCAACGACGTGCCGTTCATCCTGCCGACGGTGAACACCGTGAAGATCGGTTGGCAGCTCTACCAGGGCGGCACCACCCCGGGCGCGTTCGACCTCTGGATCGACGACATCGCACTATCCACCAAGCGCCTCGGCTGCTGACCCGCGCTACCGCCACCTGCCGTCGACCTGACCCGGACCGCGGCCGCCGGGCTCCGCCGCCGAAATCGGCTGTGCCCGGCGCCGCTGGGTCCTTACCCTCCATCGAACAGGCGGCGGACGGTGTGCGTCGACCGCCGGACGATGGGGGAACGTGATGACCTGTCAGCTGGTCGCGGTGTGTTTCGACGCGAGCCGACCGCTGCGGCTGGGGCAGTTCTGGGCCGCCCTGCTCGGCCGGGAGGCCGTCCACGACGCCGACGGCACGCTGCTGCCGGGCACGGACACCCAGCTCGGGCTCCGGTTCGTGGCGAGCAGCGCGGCGCGGGTGGAGACCAACCGGGTACATCTGCACCTCACCAGCGCCGACCCCGCCGACCAACGGCACACGGTGGCGCGGGCGGTCGCCCTCGGCGCCGGTCATCTGGACCTCGGGCAGCGCCCGGAGGAAGGACACATCGTCCTGACCGACCCGGAAGGCAACGCGTTCTGCGTGATCGAGCCGGGCAACGACTTTCTCGCCGGTTGTGGTTTCCTCGGCGAGATCGCCTGCGAGGGCACTCGGGAGGTCGGCCTCTTCTGGAGCGCGGCGCTGGGCTGGCCGCTCGTCTGGGAGCAGGGGCAGGAGACCGCCGTGCAGTCACCGGCCGGCGGCACCAAGGTCGCCTGGGGAGGCCCGCCCCTGCCGCCGAAGCAGGGCAGGAACCGGCAGCGCTTCGACCTCGCTCCGCCGAGCCACGGCGATCAGCAACCGGAGGTCGACCGGCTGGCCTCCCTCGGCGCCACGCTGATCGAGGTCGGTGAGGACGGGAGTGTCATGCTCGCCGACCCCGACGGCAACGAGTTCCGGGTGTTGGCACCTCGATAGCCCGGCGGACCGGCTCCTGTCGCTGTCGGTTCAGCAGGCGGCAGCGGAGCTCTCGGCGGGGTCGGCCGAGGCGTGGCCGGGGCGGCGGGTCAGGACCCGAGGTCCGGAGGCCGTGATGGCGACCGTGTGCTCGGAGTGGGCGGTGCGGGAACCGTCCGCCGAGCGGATCGTCCAGCCGTCCGGGTCGTACCTGATCTTGTCGGTGGTGCGGCAGAGCCAGGGCTCGATGGCGATGGTGAGGCCGGGGTCGAGTCTCAGCCCGCGACGCGGGCGACCCTGGTTGGCCACGTGCGGAGCCTCGTGCATGGTGCGTCCGATGCCGTGGCCGCCGAACTCGGAGTTGACCCGGTAGCCGTACGAGTGCGCGACCTCGCCGATCGCGGCGGAGACGTCGCCGAGACGGCCGCCGGGCTGGGCGGCCGTGATCGCGGCCTCCAGCGCCACCTCGGTGGCCTCGATCAGTCTCAGGTCCGCCGGGTCGGGGGTGCCGACGATGACGGAGAGCGCGGAGTCGGCGACCCAGCCGTCGATGCCGACCGCCATGTCGATGCTCAGCAGGTCGCCGTCGCGCAGGACGTAGTCGTGCGGAAGGCCGTGCAGCACCGCGTCGTTGACCGACAGGCACAACACGTTGCGAAACGGCCCTCGGCCGAACGAGGGGGCGTAGTCCCAGTAGCAGGACTCCGCGCCGCGTTCGGAGATCCGGCGGCGGGCGTGATGCTCCAGCTCCATCAGGTTGACGCCGACCATGGCGAGACCGCTCAACTCGGCGAGCAACTCGCCGACGAACTGGCCGGTCACCGCCATCCGGTCGATCTCCTCGGCCGACTTTAGCTCGATCATCTCGGTCCCCTCGCCGCCTGCCGGTATTTTTATACCACGTCTGGATCGGCTGATCGGGAGGGCTATCCTGCTGGCATGGTTCGCCAACCGCTCACTGCCGCACAGGTCGCCGCAGGTCAGCGACTCGGAGCCGCCCTGCGGGCGGCGCGGGGCGACCGCAGTCTCGCCGAGGTGGCCCTGGCAGCCGGCATCTCTCCCGAGACGCTGCGCAAGATCGAGGCGGGCCGCCTGCCCGCTCCGGCGTTCGGCACGGTGGTCTGCCTCGGTCAGGCCCTGGACGTCCCCCTCACCGACCTGGCCGAGGTCTGGCGGTCCGGCATGCCTGCCCGGCAGGCGTCGTAGGGATCGCCCTCGCCGACGATCGTCCACGCGGAGTGTCACGCTGAGTTGACCGGAGCCCGGCTTATGTCACGCTGAGGTGGCCGTGGGAGCGTTCCAACGAAACGACCATTTAGGATGGTCGGCGGCGACCGGCTGCGGTGAGTGATGTGACACGCACCGGCGTCGCGACCGAAAGCGCTTCGACGTCCGACTGCACCCAGTCCCGCGTGAGGCGGTTCGGCCGGCCGTGACCCGGTGTGGACGAGGAGACGAACTGTGGCGAGTCAAGAGGTGGCACCCTCCGGGGTCGACATGAGCGTGCCGAGTGTCGCCCGGGTGTACGACTTCATGCTCGGTGGCAAGGACAACTTCGCGGTGGACCGCGCCGTCGCCGAGCACGCCCTCAGCATCACGCCGGACGGGCCGGAGGCGGCCCAGGCGAACCGGTCCTTCCTGCGTCGGGTGGTGCGGTTCCTCGCCGCGGAGCAGGGCATCGACCAGTTCCTCGACCTCGGGTCGGGCCTGCCCACCCAGGGCAACGTGCACCAGGTCGCCACGGCCTGCAACCCGCAGTCGAGGGTGGTCTACGTCGACAACGACCCGATCGTGCTGGCGCACGGACGGGCGCTGCTGGCCGACGCGGGCACCACGACGGTGTTGCAGGCCGACGTCCGATCGCCGGAGGCCATCCTGGATCATCCGGAGACGCGCCGTTTCCTGGACTTCGACCGCCCCGTCGGGCTGCTGCTGTTCGGGATCCTGCACCACCTGCGCGACGACGAGAACCCGAAGGGGGTGGCGGCGAGGTTGGTCGCGGCCCTGCCGTCGGGCAGCTACGTCGCGATCTCCCACTTCCGCGATCCCGGCGATCGGGCTCCGGACGCCTCCCGTAAGGCGCGCGAGGTCGAGCGCATCTTCAACGAGTCCCTCGGCACCGGCCGCTGGCGTACCGACGAGGAGATCCTCTCCTACGTCGAGGGCCTGGAGGTGCTGGAGCCGGGTCTGGTGCCGTTCGCCGAGTGGCGACCCGCGCCGGGTGAGTCCCTGCCGGCCCAGAGCGACACGTACCACACCTTCGTCGGGCTTCTCGCGCGTAAACCCTGACCCCGACGCTCGCCCGTGCCGGTCGGTCAGCCCGACCGGCACGTCGGCGTACGCCCCCACCGTCACCCGCTACCAACCGTCTGCCCCCGGCACCGCCGGCATCGGCCTACGGGTGCCTCCGCGTGTCGTACGCCTGAAAACTTGATTCATTCCAGAAGAGTGATAGGTTCGTCGGCATGACGGCCGACTTCGAGGCGCAGCTACGAGCGGTCTCGTTGCGCGTGACCCGACCCCGGTTGGCGGTGCTCGCGGCGCTACGTGATCACCCGCACGTCGACACGGACACCGTGATCCGGTTGGTCCGTGCCGATCACCCCACCGTCTCCCACCAGGCGATCTACGATGTGCTGCGGGCGCTCACCGACGCTGGTCTGGTGCGGCGCATCCAGCCCACCGGAGCGGTCGCCCGATACGAGTCCCGGGTGGGGGACAACCACCACCATGTCGTGTGCCGTTCCTGCGGCGTGATCGCCGACGTGGACTGCGCCGTCGGCTCCGCCCCCTGCCTCACCGCCTCCGACGACCACGGGTTCGTGCTCGACGAGGCGGAGGTCGTCTACTGGGGCGCCTGCCCCGACTGCACGACCGCACGCACCACCAGTGATCCGCAAGGTCGGAAGGAAGCACATTGAGTAACGCACAGCACGACGGCCCGTCCAGCGCCCAGGGCGTGGACAAGAAGGCGGCGGCCGGCTGCCCGGTCGCGCACGACTCGGTGACCGCCCACGGCAGCGAGAGCGAGAACCCGGCGATCGACTCGCCGACTCCGAAGACCGGCGGCCGTCCGCGCACGAACCGGGACTGGTGGCCCAACCAGCTCGACCTTTCGGTGCTGCGCGCCCACTCGTCGAAGGTCAACCCGCTGGGGGAGGACTTCAGCTACGCCAAGGAGTTCGCCAAGCTCGACGTCGAGGCGCTCAAGCGGGACATCACCGAGGTCCTCACCACCTCGCAGGACTGGTGGCCGGCCGACTTCGGCCACTACGGCGGCCTGATGATCCGCCTGAGCTGGCACGCGGCGGGCACCTACCGCATCCACGACGGTCGTGGTGGTGCCGGTGACGGCAGCCAGCGCTTCGCCCCGCTCAACAGCTGGCCGGACAACGCCAACCTGGACAAGGCCCGCCGCCTGCTCTGGCCGGTCAAGCAGAAGTACGGCCAGAAGATCTCCTGGGCCGACCTGCTCGTGCTCGCCGGCAACGTGGCCCTCGAGTCGATGGGCTTCAAGACCTTCGGCTTCGGTTTCGGCCGCGAGGACGTCTGGGAGCCCGAGGAGATCTTCTGGGGTCCGGAGGACACCTGGCTCGGTGACGAGCGCTACGTCTCCGAGAAGGAGATGTCGCAGGAAGTCGGCGCGACCGAGATGGGTCTGATCTACGTCAACCCCGAGGGCCCGCGCGGCAACGCGGACCCGCTGGCGGCGGCGCACTTCATCCGGGAGACCTTCGCCCGGATGGCGATGAACGACGAGGAGACCGTGGCGCTCATCGCCGGTGGCCACACCTTCGGCAAGACGCACGGCGCGGCGGTCGCCGACAACCACGTCGGCCCGGAGCCCGAGGCCGCGCCGCTGGAGGCGCAGGGCCTGGGCTGGCTGAGCACGTACGGCAGCGGCAAGGGCCCCGACACGATCACCAGCGGCCTCGAGGTCACCTGGACCGACCGGCCGACGCAGTGGAGTAACCGCTTCTTCGAGATCCTCTTCGGGTACGAGTGGGAGCTGACCACCAGCCCCGGCGGGGCCAAGCAGTGGGTCGCCAAGGACGCCGAGGCGATCATCCCGGACCCCTACGACCCGGCGAAGAAGCACAAGCCGACGATGCTCACGACCGACCTGTCGCTGCGCGTCGACCCGGCGTACGAGAAGATCTCCCGCCGCTTCCTGGAGCACCCCGACGAGTTCGCGCTGGCCTTCGCCAAGGCCTGGTACAAGCTGCTGCACCGCGACATGGGCCCGGTCAGCCGCTTCCTCGGGCCGTGGGTGCCGGAGCCTCAGCTGTGGCAGGACCCGGTGCCGGCCGTCGACCACGAGCTGGTGGACGAGGCCGACATCGCCTCGCTCAAGGAGAAGGTCCTGGAGTCCGGCCTCACCACCGCCCAGCTGGTCACCACCGCCTGGGCCTCGGCGGCGAGCTTCCGGTACACCGACAAGCGTGGCGGTGCCAACGGCGCCCGCATCCGTCTCGAGCCGCAGCGCAGCTGGGAGGTCAACCAGCCGGAGCAGCTCGCGACCGTGCTGGGCACCCTGGAGGGCATCCAGCAGGAGTTCAACTCGGCGGGCGGGGCGAAGATCTCCCTCGCGGACCTGATCGTGCTGGCCGGCTCGGCCGCCGTCGAGAAGGCGGCGCGGGAGGCGGGCGTGAAGATCACGGTCCCGTTCCACCCCGGCCGCACCGACGCCAGCCAGGAGCAGACCGACGTCGAGTCGTTCCGGGTGCTGGAGCCGCGCGCCGACGGGTTCCGCAACTACCTGCGTGCCGGGGAGAAGACCCAGCCGGAGACGCTGCTCGTCGACCGCGCGTACATGCTCAACCTGACCGCGCCCGAGATGACCGTTCTCGTCGGCGGCCTGCGCGCCCTCGGTGCCAACGTCGGTGGTAGCCGCCACGGCGTGCTCACCGACCGGCCCGGCGTGCTCACCAACGACTTCTTCGCCAACCTGCTCTCCCCGGGCACCCGGTGGAAGGCGTCGGAGTCCGAGGAGCACGTGTACGAGATCCGGGACCTGGCCACCGACCAGGTGAAGTGGACCGCGACCGCGGTCGACCTCATCTTCGGTTCCAACAGCCAGCTCCGGGCACTCGCCGAGGTCTACGCCAGCGACGACGCCCGCGACAAGTTCGTGGCCGACTTCGTGGCCGCCTGGACCAAGGTGATGGAACTCGACCGGTTCGATCTGGCCTGATCCGACCGACGACGAGCCCCGGGTGATCTCGACGATCACCCGGGGCTCGTCCCCGTCACGGGACATTACGGCGGGTCGTCTCTATGCTACTAATTGGAGTGACGTTCGCCGCTCCGCCGACCGATCCGTTTGCAGGCACCGGCATTGAGGGGAGTCATCCGTGGCCCATGCCGCACCCGTCGAGGCACAGCAGACGTCAACCGATCTCACTGTCCTTCTGCGCACCCCGCTTGGTGAGCTCTCCACCGAGCAGGTCCGGCCCCTGGTACGCCGGATCATCGAGGACCGCGACCGCGTCGAGGCGGTCGACGTCGCGGTGTTCGGTTCGGCCATCTGATGCCCGGTGTCCACGACACCAGGCGAATCTGCTCCATGGCCGCCCAGCCTCAGCGAGTACGTCCTGAAGGTGCACAGCCGATGTGATCTGGCCTGTGACCACTGCTACGTCTACGAACACGCGGACCAGAGCTGGCGGGCCCGACCGCGACAGATCGCCCGGGAGACGGTGGACGCCGCCGCTTTCCGGATAGCCGAGCACGCCCGAGAACGCGGTACGCGTCGAGTGCGTCTGGTGTTGCACGGCGGCGAACCGCTGCTGCTGGGCGCGGGCGGGCTGGCGATGGTACTCACCCGGCTGCGTGCCGCCATCGAGCCGGTCGCCGAACTGGACCTCCGGATGCAGTCCAACGGGGTGTTGCTCACCCCGGGACTGTGCGACCTGTTCGTGGAGCACGGCGTGCGGGTCGGCATCTCTTTGGACGGTGACGCGGCGGCCAACGACCGGCACCGACGTTTCGCCAACGGGGCCAGTAGTCACGCCCAGGTCCGGCGGGCACTGGCCCTACTTCGCCGGCCGGAGTATCGCCGCTGCTACGCGGGCATTCTCTGCACGATCGACGTGCGCAACGACCCCGTCGGTGTCTACCGGGCGTTGTTGGCCGAGGAGCCGCCCCGGATCGATTTCCTGCTGCCGCACGCGACCTGGGTCGATCCGCCGCCGCGGCCGGGCGGTGTCACCTCGTACGCGGACTGGCTGCTCACGATCTACCGGTTGTGGGTCCGCGACGGCCGGCCGGTCGACATTCGACTGTTCAACTCGTTGCTGGCCACTGCGGTAGGCGGGCGAAGCGGCACCGAGGTGGTCGGGCTCGATCCGTCGGGCCTCGCGGTGATCGAGACCGACGGCGCATGGGAACTGGCCGACTCGATGAAGACCGCGTTCGACGGCGCGGCCGGAATCGGCTTGGACGTCTTCCAGCACTCGGTGGACGTGGTGATCTCACATCCGGAGTTCGTTCGCAACCGACGTGGTCTGACTGGACTCTGCCAAACCTGCCGGGAATGTTCCGTCGTCGGGCAGTGCGGCGGTGGGCTGCGGGCGCACCGCTACTCCGCTGCGGGTGGGTTCGACAATCCGTCGGTCTACTGCGCTGACCTGAAGAAGCTGATTGTCACGATGAACCGTGAACCACCGGAGACCGCCTTGGCGGCCCATCCGAGCCACGCTGCCGGTGACCGGCTTCTCGACGGCCTGCCGGCCGCCGACCTGCTGGACGATCTCGGTACCGGTCAGGGGTCGGAGGCCAGCCTGCAACGGCTCGCAGCCGCCCAGCTCGCCTACGTGCGGGCACTGCTGGTCCAGATCGCCGACCGGGTCGCCAGCACGCCGTTCGCCGCAGCGTGGGAGCTGATCGTCCGGCTCGACGAGGAGGCGACCGACGCGGTCTCGGCCACCTTCGCCCACCCCTACCTGCGGCGGTGGGCCCGGCACTGTCTCGCTCCTGCCGCTGGGGAGGACCCTGACTGGGGGTACCTCGGCGCGCTGGCCGCAGCCGTGGCCGTGCGGGCGGGCGTCGACACGGACATCGAGGTGCCGCTGCGCGCCGGGCTGGTGCATCTGCCGGGCCTCGGCGCGCAGGCCATCGACGCGCCGGGTGAACGGCGTGCTCGCCTGTCGGTCACGGGCGGCGGGTTCACGGCCCGTGCCGGGAGGTCGGTCGTCACGGTGCCACCGGCCGGGGGCAGCTCTCCGGCGGGATGGGTGCCCGTACATCAGGTCGAGCTGGACGGCTGGACGGTGTCGATAGACGACCTCGACCCGTACCGGGATTGCTACCAGTGGCCGGTGACCGGCCGGCTCGACCCGGCGCAGCTGGCGTCCTGGCGGGGGTCGTTGGCTGCCGCCTGGACCCGTATCGAACGCTCTGCGCCCGGTCAGGTCGCGGGACTACGGACGGGGCTGTGGACCATCACCCCACTGCGCGCGGATCCGGGCGGTCGGCTGCGCAGCGCCGCATCCCGGGACGCCTTCGGCGCGCTCGGCACCGTACAGGCTTCCCCGGACTCGCTTGCGGAGCTGCTGGTGCACGAGTTCCAGCACGTCAAACTCGGCGCGGTGCTGGATGTGAGTCAGCTGTACGACCCGACGTACCGGAAGCGACTCAGCGTGCCGTGGCGTGAGGATCCACGACCGCTGGAGGGCGCCCTCCAAGGCACGTACGCGCACATGGCCATTGCCGACATCTGGCGGGCCCGGCCCGGTGACCTGGCCCGACAGCGGCACCGCCAGTACTTCCGGTGGACGGAGCGTGCCATCGACGAGCTGGCGGGCACCGGTGCGCTCACCGAGCACGGGCAGCGCTTCGTGCGGCGGATGCGCCAGACCATGGACTCATGGTCCGATGACCCACGTTGACCGAGCGGGCCGTTCCGACCGTGCCGATCCCGCCGAGGTCGACCGGCTCGCCGCCGACCTGACCACGCTCGGCGTGCGGGCCGACCAAGACCTGTTGGTGCACTGCTCCATGCGTCGGATGGGACCGGTGACCGGCGGACCGGCGACGCTGCTGGCCGCGCTGCGTCGCGTGGCCGGTCCGGCGGCGACGGTCGTCGTGCCGGCACAGACCGCTGGCAGTTCGCCCACCAGCCCGGCCTTCCGAGCCGCCACCAACGGGCTGGACGCGGTGGAACAGGCAGCCTACGAGGCTCGGCTGCCCGGGTTCGATCCGGCGACCACTCCGTCCGAGGGGATGGGGGTCTTCGCCGAGTATCTGCGGCAGCAGCCCGGCGCGACGCGTAGCACTCACCCGCTCACGTCGTTCGCCGCCCTCGGCCGACGCGCGGCGGAATTCACTGCGGTCCACGACCTGGACTGCCACCTCGGGGAGCGCTCGCCACTGGGGCGTCTCTACCAGGCCGGTGCCGCGGTCCTGCTGCTCGGTGTGGGCTACACGAGCTGTACGGCCCTGCATCTGGCGGAGTACCGCACGCAGGCACGACGACCGGCAGGCCCACCGCCGGAGCGGTCCTATCGCTGTTACGTCCTGGTGGGCGGGCGGCGGGAGCGGCGCGATTTTCGCGCACCGTCGCTCGACATGAGTGATTTCGCCGAGCTCGGTGCGGCAATCGAGGCGAATCTGCCAGTCGGTCGCGGCCTCGTCGGCACAGCACCGACCCGGTTGCTCGATCTGCGCGATGCGGTCGACTTCGCGACAACCTGGATGGCGGGGCATCGCCGACCGTAAAGCGGTATAGACCCATCCGTGCGGGTGTGCTTACCTTGGGCGACGGCGCGATGGCACCTGCGGTCGATGGTGGGGGAGCGACAGTTGGGTGACGACAGGGTGGTGGACGATCCGTTCGCTCCACTGTTCTTTGTCAGCTACGCCGTCATCAAGCCACCGTTGCGGGCGCCCGGTGGCCGGCGGGAGGCCAACACGAACGCGCTACGACTCTTCACCGAGCTGTCCATTCACGTGAACGCCTTGGTGAGCCGTCAGGCCGGCGCGGATCCCGGGTTCATCAACCGGACCATGCGCGGCGGCGAGAAATGGACCCCGGAGCTGCTGGAGGCCGTCGGGACATGCCAGGTCTTCGTCGCCCTGCTGTCTCCGGCCTATCTCGACAGCGAGTGGTGCGAGCGCGAGTGGGATCTGTTCACCCGCCGGACGATCATGCGCCGCGACGGTCGGCCCACCCACGAGACCTGCATCTTACCGGTGTGCTGGGCGCCGGAGGATTCGTGCGAGCCGCCCGACGGTCTCGAGTGGTTCTCCCCGGAAGGCACCCCGGACGAGAACGTGGTGCCGAGATACCACCAGGAGGGCCTGTACGGGCTGCTCTCCATGAAGGACGACGCGAGCGACGTGGTGATCTGGAAGTTGGCGCAGCGCATCGTCGAGTTGACCCGATCGCACTGGGTGGAGCCGAAAGTGCTCAGCGAGCCGAGCCGGCACCCCAGGAAGTTCTCCAGGAGGGACAGATGAGCGGGATCGGGGCGACGGCGGCACCCGTGTCGGTCGACCGCGGCACGTACTTCTTCCTCAGCTACGCCCATTCTCCGCCGATGCTGGAGGATCCCCGGCTGGACCCGGACAAGTGGGTCAAGGTGTTCTTCGACGATCTGTCGGCGGCGATCCGCGGTCAGATCTCCGTCCCGGACGACCAGCAGGTCGGGTTCTTCGACGCGCAGTTGAGCTCCGGTGCGGACTGGGAAGAGACGTTGACCATCGCGCTCGGTAACACACAGGTGTTCGTGCCGCTCTACTCGCCCGCGTATCTCAGCAACTCTTGGCCGCTCGGCGAGTTGGAGGCGTTCCGGCGTCGGCTGAAGGCATCCACGGTCGGTGAGAAGTACCGACACATCGTGCCGGTCCTGTGGATCCCACTGCCACCGTGGGACCAGACGGCCGAAACCCGTGAGGCGCTCGAACTCGCCGGTGATGTCGTCGGGTACGCCGAGAACGGGTTACGCGCGCTGTGCATGCTCGCCAGCTACCGCTCGGCGTACCGGGAGGTGCTGAACCGCATCGCGACGGAGATCACGCAGATCGCGCAACGGCATCCATTACCGTCCTCCGTGGTGCCGAAGGTGGCCGACGCGCGTTCCACCTCGCGGGCGGACGCACAGTTCGTGGTGGTTGTCGCCGCACCGACCCGGGCCGAGGCGCCGGCGGAGGGTGCGCCCGGGGTCTACGCCGATCGCAGCGAGCAGTGGCGCCCGTTCGGGCAGGACCAGGCGTTGCCCGCCGCCAAGTACGTGGCGAGCACCGCCGAGCGGCTGGGCTTGTCCACCCACATCACCAGCTTCGCCAATGCCGGGGATGTGATGGCCCGCTGTCCCTCGGTGCTACTAGTCGATCCGTGGATCGTCAGTGACAGTGCCGGGGAGCATGACCTGGCGCTCGTGCTCAAACGGCTGCCTCGGTGGGTGATTCCGCTGGTGGTGCTCAATGAGAACGATCCGTTGGCCAGATCCGCAGGAGATCGGTTCGCAGATCGGGTCGCGCGGATCTTCGACCGCGCCAATCGGCCGACGGCGAGGCGGATCAGCCAACTGTCGGAGTTCGTCAAGATCATGCCGGAGTTGGTGACCGAGGCCCGCCGCCAGTTCCTCAAGAACGCACCCGTCGTGCCGACGGACCGACCCCGGGTTCGGCGACCACAGCTCGGTCGGCCCGAAACGTCAGGTGGCAGCAACGTGTTTCCAGGTGCAGAAGAGGATCGATGACTGACGAACGCAACGGCCAGGTGGTCACGTTCTACTCGTTCAAGGGTGGTACGGGCCGGACCATGGCATTGGCAAACGTGGCGTGGATCCTGGCGGCGAACGGTAAGAAGGTGTTGGTCGCCGACTGGGATCTCGAGTCGCCGGGTCTACACCGGTTCTTCCATCCGTTCATCGACTTGAGTGTCCTGCCCGGCACCGGCGGGGTCATCGACATGATTCGCGCTTTCGAGACCCAGGCGTCGGCCAAGGATTCCGACGGGCTGCCGAAGAGCCGGCTGCTGCCGAACGGTTGGGAGGCGGAGTACGCGAGGGTGCAGCGGTTCGCGTTCTCGCTGAACTACACCTTCCCCGGTGGGGGTAGCCTCGACTTCCTGTCCGCCGGCCGACACAACCGGGACTATGCTGCCGGGATCAGTGGCCTGGACTGGGACGTGTTCTACGACGGACTGGGCGGTGCGGCGTTCATCGACGCGTTGCGCGAGGACATGCGGCGCAACTACGACTACACGTTGATCGACAGTCGGACCGGGCTGAGCGATGTGGCCAGCATCTGCACGATCCACCTGCCGGACGTGCTAGTCGACTGCTTCACGTTCAGCGACCAGGGCATCGAAGGCGCGGCCCAGGTGGCCCGCGAGGTGACCGAACGGTATGTCAACCACCGTCGGATCCGGGTGCTGCCGGCACCGATGCGGGTCGACCCGGCGGAACAGGACAAAGCCAACGCCGGACGCGCGCTGGCCATGCACCGCTTCGCGGGCCTGCCGGCCGGTATGAGCGAGAGCGACCGCCGCGACTACTGGGCCGAGGTCGAGGTGCCCTATGTGGCCTACTACGCGTATGAGGAGACGCTGGCGACCTTCGGCACCGACCGATCGATGCTGTCGGCGTACGAGCGGCTAACCGCGGCGATCACCGACGGCCAGGTCCGGTCCCTGCCGCGGCTGGACGATGCGGTACGCAGCCAACTGCGGTCACAGTACGAACGCAAGAGGTTCCTGCCGCAGGGGGAGATCCTGCTGCGCTACGCGCCGAAGGACGAGGTCTGGGCGGAGTGGATCGTGCGGATCCTCGGCCTGGTCGGCATCCAGGTCCTCGACGGGGGGTCACCTTCGCTTCGCCGGGGAGCCACGCCGATCCGGACGCTGACTGTCGTGTCGACGTCGTACGCGGAGACCGCGCCGGAGGCGTTGCCGCCGTCGGAGACCCCCGGCTCCGGCACCCCGCTGGCCGTGTACATCGACGATGTCAAGCCACTGCCTGAGTTCACGCTGGAGACGTCGGTCTTCCTCAACGGTGTGACGAGGGCGACCGATGCGGCGGCGAGTCTGCTGCGGCTGGTCGGCCGTGTCGAGCAGACCAGCGCGGACGTGACTGCGGCGACCGGGACCCGCTATCCGGGTGCTGGTCCGGAACTGCAGAAGACGCCGGTCGCCAACGTCCAATTCATCGGGCGCGACGATGAGCTGCGCAGGTTGCGGAGGCTACTCCAGGCCGGTGCCAGCCGTGGATACTCTCTGGTCGCACTGCGCGGGATGGGTGGTGTGGGCAAGAGCCAGATCGCCCTGGAGTACGTCCATCGCTTCCGGACGGCTTATGACCTGGTGTTCTGGATCGAGGCCGACCCGAAGGCGCTCGTCGACTCGTCGTTGGTGGATCTCGGCCAACGGATGGGGCTGCCTGAGGCGGTGAACATCCCGGCCGCGATCCGTCAGGTGCACGACACGCTGATCCGCGGTGACCGCTATCCGCGCTGGCTGCTGGTCTTCGACAACGTCGCGGACTACCGGGAGATCGAGGAGTTCCTGCCGCAGGGCGGGCGGGGCCACATCATCATCACCGCTCGGGAACGGACCTGGGAAGAGAGCGCGGAGACCGTCGAGATCAGTCCGTTCAGCCGGGCCGAGAGCATCGCGCATCTCCGGCGCCAGGTAACCAGCCTTTCCGAGCCGGACGCGGACCGCGTCGCCGAGGCACTCGGCGACCTGCCGATCGCCCTCACCGTCGGTGGCGCCCTGCTGGCTGATAGCGGTGGTTCGGTGGACGACTACCTGGTCGCGTTGGCCGAGGACGGCGCCGCCCTGGAGACCTGGGGACCATCCCTGGACCGGCTGAAGGCGGATTCACCCGGCGCGTACCGCCTGCTGGAGATCTGCTCGGTGCTGTCGGTGAAGGTCTCCATCGAACTGCTCAACAGCAGGGGTATCGGAGATCTGCTGCGGCAGGCCGACCCGTCGGTACCGACCCGCTCCGGCGCCGCGAGACTGATCCAGCGCATCAACCGGCTGGCGCTGCTGCGGCTCGACACCCGAGCGCAACAGATCGAGATCCACCGCCTGCTGCGCGACGCCGTCCAACGTCGGATGACCGAGGAGGAGCGGCAGAGCATCCGCCGGCAGGTGATCAGTGCCCTGGCCGCGGCCCGGCCGGACAGCGACGTGGACGTGGCGGACAACTGGGAACGCTTCCGAATGCTCTGGCCCCACCTGGAGGAGTCGCAGGTAGCCATGCAGGCGGCGCTCGACTCCGACGATCCGGCGGTGCTGGAGTTGCTGGTCGAGCGGGTGCGTTACATCTGGCTGCGCGGGGTGCTGGGCCAGGCCCGTGAACTTGGCGAGCGGATCCTCGGGGCATGGAACGACCGGCTTCAGGCGAGCACCGACCCCGACGAGCAGGAGATGCTGCGCCCGCCGCTGCTGCGGCTGCGCTTCAACTTCGGCAACATCCTGCGCTCACAGGGCCACTTCGAACAGGCTCACGCATTCGACGAGGAAACCCTCGCCCAGCAGCGGGAACTGCTCGGTCCGACGCACGCCGACGCGCTGATGACCGCAGGTGGGCTCGCCGCCGACCTGCGCGGTCTTGGCAGGTACGCCGATGCGCTGAAGCAGGACGAGCAGACCTACGCGATGTGGTCGCGGGACTTCGGTGAGAACTTCCCACGTACCTTGGCGGCATTGAACAACCTGGCCGTGTCGATGCGACTCAACGGCAGGGTCGCCGAGGCGCAACGGCTGGACCAGCAGGTTTACGAGCAGCGCCGGGTGATGTTCGGCCGGCTCAATCCCTGGACCCTCGCCTCGGCCGTGAACCTGGCCCGAGACCTGCGGGAGTCCGGCGAGTACGACCGTTCCCTGGTGCACTCGCAGGAGGTGTTCACCGACTTCCAGAAGCTGTCCGGTGTCAACGCACTGGCTACGCTCGGTGCGCAGACGAACCTGGGGGTGGCGCTGCGCACGGTGGGTCGGTCCGCCGAGGCGGCCCAACTCCTCGACGCCGCGTACGACGCGTTGCGGGCGACGTACGGGGAGGACAGCCCGGACACGCTGGCGGCCCGGCTGAGCCGGGCGACGAACCTGCTGGCGCTCGATGACCCCGCCGGAGCCGAGGGAGAGTTGCGGGCAGTGCAGGCGCTCTACCGGGCGTTGCTCGGTCCGCGACACCCACACACGTTGATCTGCGAGAACAACCTCGCGGTGGCGGCCCGGGCGCTGGGCGAGCGGGAGCCTGCCCGGTTGTCGGCTCAGGTGGCGGCTGGTGGGCTGGGTGAGGTGCTCCATGCGCAGCACCCGTTCGTGCTCGCCGCCCAGATGAACCTGGCGATCTGCAAGGCGGAGACCGGGGATCTCGCCGGAGCGTTCGAGCTGATGGACGACCTGCGTAAGGTGCTGCGGAGCGTGCTCGGGCCCCAGCACCCGGACACCCTGCGGGCCGCGGCCAACCTGGCGTTGCTTCGTCACCTGCGGGACCCGGATCCAGCACCGGAGGAACTGGACGCGGCGGTGGCCGAGCTGGTCAAGCGGCTCGGTGGTGGTCATCCGGACGTGCGTGCGCTCGGTCAGCGGAAGCTGCTCGATCGGGTGCTGGATCCGCACCCGTTCTAAGTGGTGCGGCGACCTCGCCGCGACTCGCTGGGCGGTCGGGTCAGACCCGACCGCCCAGACGAGCGTCGACGAGATCCGCCTGGGGGGTAGCGAGCCAGGCGAGGATGTCCGGCAGGATCTGCATTGCGGCGAAATGGCCCGCCCCGGGCTGCTCTTCGAACTCCGCGTGCGGGATTCGCGATTTGAGCCAGCGGGCGTGGGAGACCGGCGAGAAGGCGTCGTCGGCACCGTGCCACAGGCGAACCGGAACGGTTATCGACGACGGGTCGAAGCCCCAGTCCTGGCTGAGTGCCAGCGCGTCGTCGATCCAACCATCGGCACCGAAGCGGACCGCCTCCGCGAAGCTCGTGGCCAACTGCCGGCGAATCGCGACGTCCTCGACCACATGGCGATCGGCGGCACTCAACTCGCCGTCGAGGAAACGGACCACGCTTGCCGGATCTCGCCGGGTGCGGTCAGCCCGGATGGTCAGCGACTCGATCAGCCTGCGCTGGTCGGACATCGCCTCGCGGTATGCCTGGACGTTGGAAGGGGCCATGCCCGCATACCAGTCCAGACCGGGTGCGTCGGTGGGAGCCGGGGAGACCAGTACCGCGGCCCGGGTCAGCCGACCAGCGAACAGGTCACTGGCGGCGCAGGCGAGGGCGTGCGGCCCGCCGCCGGAGCGGCCGACGATGGCGAAGGTGTCCAGTTCGAGGTGGTTGGCGATCGCGTGGACGTCTCGTACCGCGTCGACGACGCGACGGCCAGGATGGCGACTCGATCTGCCATAGCCCGGACGGTCGTAGCAGATGAGCCGGATGCCGAGCAGGTGCAGGATCATGCGTCGGGGCTTCGGGCCGCTGCGGCTGCCGGGCATTCCGTGCATCAGGAAGATCGGGAAACCGTCCGCCTTGCCCGATGTCTCGACGGCGAGAGTTCGGTCGTCCACCGGGACGTCCCACTCGGTCGGCCGTTCTTGTGACACCCCTGTGCCTTCCCCTACGAACCTCGATGCAGGTGGCGGCGGCGCACACCAGCACGCACCTTTTCGGCTGAGGCTTGCCCGTCGATCGCGATAGGGCTGATTACCGAAGAACTCAGGGTATCCCTCACGAGGCAGGTACACCAGCAGAGCGCAGGATACCCGTCAGTTGCCATATCGCCGTGATCGACCCGCCGGTGAACCGTGTGTCTTTGATTACCCGCGACCGCTGCGGCGCGTCGCCAGCAACCGGTGGTGCTCCCGTTTCAACACATCGAACGACCTGCGAACGTAATCGACGTACGCGGCACCGGGATGCCTGATCAGGGGCCGTCGGTTGTCCGCGTGGGCCAGCGCGACCTCGTATGCGGCGACGTGGGCACAGAAGGCTCGCAAAGGCTCCGGCATGCGATCCTCGATCACCAGGTCGGCGCGGCCGACGATGAGGTCGCGCATCTGGATGTTCGCCGGCATGAGCGCCTGCTGAACCCACCGCATCCACTGATCCTGCTGATCCTCGGTCAAGGCCGTGTCTGACCTGCGCTGCTGCTGGCCGGGCAGATTGTCGTCGCGAAGTGCCTGCCAGAGTCGTTCGTTGACGTCGACGAGGGCGTGCAGCGGGCCGTAGAGGTCGCGCAACTGGTTCGCCACTCGGTCGAGGCGGGCGCGGCGGCGCTCGGCGCGAATCTGGGCGTACTGGTTGAGCACGAAGACCAGTACCGCGACCACGATGCTGGCGCTGGCTGTGATCACAGCCGCCGTCACGTCACGCTCCCGCCTCGCCCGCTGCGGACTGCCGTCCCCACGCAGCATATTGCACTGTCTGGCCGACGTGGGATGACGCCCGCACCCGGTGCCCCCGGGATCGGTGGCGGCCACCGCCGACAGTGCTCGGTGGCCCCCACCGGAGTCATCTCACCGGCGCGGACCCGCCGGCAGGATCAGCCGACGGGTCCGCACGGGTGTCACAGGTTGGCGCAGTACCCGATGCTGTAGGTGCTGGCACCGGCTTTCAGGGTCCGGTTCCAGTCCACTCCCTTGATCCGGTAGCTGCCGTCGCCCAGTCGTTCCCGCTGGAAGTTCCAGGCGTCGTAGATGTCACCCTCCAGGTCGACCACGGCGGTCCACTCGACCGCCTCGTCGCCGGTGTTGGTGGCGGTGATGGTGGAGCAGTAACCGCCGCCGCTGTCGGAGTTCCAGCGGGCGATCCGGGTCACCGTGATCTCCACGTTGGAGCCGGCGACCAGCCGACCCACGCCCCAGCGGGCGGTGGTCTGGTAGCCCTCGCCGTTCTGCTCCGCCCAGTTGCGGATCGACGTACGGGCGCCGTCGGAGGCGTCGTTGACCTGGAAGTCCAGGCCGTGGAACGTGCCGACGCCGCCGTATTCGAGCAGGCTGATCGCCGCCTCGATGGTGTAGCCGCTCTCGGTCCGCACCGCGGCGCTCTCCAGCCGCCCGGCCTGGAACGCCTCGTCCCCGGTGCCGAACGACACGACGTTGTCGGCGTTGATCCGGATCTGGGTGTCGTCGTAACGGAAGGGTCCGTTCTTGACGTTGCCCGCGTCGACGTAGATCTCGACCGAGTCCTGCGTCCACGGGTCGGAACCGGAGACGTCGACGACCGGGTCGGTGACCTCGGCCAGCACGTAGAGCGTCTGACCCCGCCAGAGGGTGCGTACCTCGGCGGTCGCCCCGTCGGTGCCGGAGACCTGCTTGGCGGTGGTGACCGAGCCGGCCTGGGCCCAGGCGGCGTCCACGGCGCCGTCGATGACCGGCGCGGTGGCCGTCTCGCGTACCTCCAGGTACGACAGCTCCTCCACCAGGCTCAGGGTGCCGACGGCGCCCGGAGTGTTCCAGCCGGAGGTGGTGCCGTTGTCGGTCACCCGCACGTCGAAGGTGCGGGTGTCGCCCTCGGCGGCGTCGGTCAGCGGCAGGTGGGCCACCAGGTGGTAGCCGCCGTCGCGTTCGGCCGCCACGGCCGGCACGTCACCGGTGCCGTCGCGGGAGACCCGGTAGGGCTCGTCGCCCAGGGTGAAGGTGACCTTGTCGTCGTCGGAGGACGAGGTGTCGTCGACCGCCACGTACGCGGTCAGGTGGTCCGACGCCCAGCGCAACTGGAACCGTGCCGTGTCCTCGATCGGGTGCAGCGGCAGCTTGCGCCAGGTCAGGTCCTTCGGCGCGGTGCCCGTGAGGGCCACGTCACCGGCGAAGACGTTCGCGGTACGCAGGCGTGCCGGCAGCTCGCCGTCCACCGCTCCGTGGTACGCGGGCTTGGCGCGCAGGTTGTCGTCGAACAGCAGTGGCGAGTTGGCCGACCGCCACGACCGGCCGTCGGTGAGGCCCCAGACGGTGACGGCGAACAGGTCGTCGGTGTGCTCCCGGAAGATCCGGAAGGCGTCCCGGTAGAAGTAGCCCTGCTCGATCAGACGCGCCTGGGTCACCGGGGTGCCGGTGGTGACGTCGAGTTCGGTGACGGCCTGGGTCAGCGGCAGCGTCGCGAAGGACTCCAGGGTGGCCTTCAGGCTGCCGACCGGCGTGGCCAGCGAGACGTGGAACTGGTGACCCACGCCGTCGATCGGCACCTCACGGTCGAGCAGTCGCTGCACCAGCGCCCGGTAGCGGGCCTGCTTGCCGCTCTGCTCGGTGTTGTAGTCGTTGATGAACAGGGTCACCGGGTCGCTGCTGCCGGCTGCGGCATGGACGTCGTTGAACGCCTCGTGCGCGTACTCGAACGACAGGTCGATGAAGCTCTCGCCGAGGATCCGGTACCACTCGCTGCGGCGCAGGCCGTCGGCGTACTCGCCGCTGTCGCTGATGACCTCGTTGACGACGTCCCAGGCGTACAGCGGGTTGGTGGGGGAGCCGAACGGGCCGTAACGGTCGGCCAGCGATTCGGCGACGTTGAAGATGTGGGTACGCAGCCGGTCACGCAGCAACTGCTGGTGCGCCGTGGAGGTGGTCAGCGGCTGACCGTCCGGGTCCTGGAAGAACCAGTCCGGGGTCTGGCTGTGCCAGACCAGCACGTGGCCGTAGACGCGCAGGTCGTTGTCGCGGGCGAAGTCCAGCACCGCGAGCGCCTGCTCGTGCGGCCGGAAGTTGCCCTCGTCGTCGTACCACGCCTCCGGCTTCATGTGGTTCTCGTGCGTGACCTGGTTGAAGTGCCGGGTGAGCAGCTGGGTGGGCGCGCCCACGGTCTCCCGGGCGTCGATCGCCACGCCGACCGGGAAGTCGGTGGTCTCGTGGAGGCCGGTGAGGTCCTCGATGACCGGCGGCTCGGGCACCCGTACGACGATGTCGTCGACCAGGAAGTCGCTGGTGTTACCGGTGACGTCCGCGCCCTCCCAACGGGTCTCGAAGTACAGCAGCGCCTCGTCCGCGGCGGGCATCGTGAACCGGGCGGTCACCTCGGTCCAGCCGGTGTTGGTGATCGAGTCGAACTGGGCGATGGTGCTGAACGACTGGCTGCCGCCGGAGGTGCTGGCCAGGCTGAGCCAGATCTGGTCGGTCGGCTGACCCTGGGCGAACCGTACCCAGGCGCTGAACTCGTAGGTGACGCCCGCCTCGAACAGACCGGCGACGTCGCGCCCGATCCCGGCGCCCTGGTTGACCCGGTCGCTGACCAGTGCCGCTGCCGCGCCGCCGTGTGCGACGTCGCTGATGCCGACCGTCGGGGCCCCGGGGCCGCTGTCACGCGGGCCCCAGCCGTCCAGCCCGTCCTCGAAGTCGGTGTCGATGACGACGGTGCCGGGTGCGGGCCCGCCCGGTCCACCGTCCGGTGCGGTGATCAGCACGTCGTCGAGGAGGAACGGGGTGTCGTCCGCCGCCTCGACGTAGAGGGTGGCGGCGCTGAGCCCGGCGGGCAGGGTGTAGGTGCCGCCGATCTGCACCCAGCTGTCGGCGGTGGTCGGGACGTCCCCACCGATCCAGGTGTAGGTGTTGTCGCCGCCGTCGGCCGGGGTCGCCTCGACGGTGAAGTGCACTCCAGCGGTGCCCTCGGTGCCGGCCGGCAGCTTCACCCAGGCGGTGACCGAGTACTGCGTACCCGGTCGGAACAGCGCCGTCGCGCTGGTCGCCGGGCCCTGCCAGTTGGCCGTGCGGCCGGTGACCGACAGGCTGCTGTCGCTCTCGTGTCCCTCGTCGGTGATGGCGAGGGTGACGTCACCGCGCGGCCCCCAGGGGGCGTACGAGCCGGACTCGAAGTCGTTGGCGAGGACGACTTCGGCGGCGGCGGCCGGGGTGGGTGCCACCGCGATGGCCGCCACGAGCGCGGCCGAGGAGAGCAACGCGATGGTCCGGGATCGGCGTCGCGATCGATGGGAGAGGTTCCAGAGGCGCATCGGCATTCCTCTATGTGAGATCGGTGCTGGTGGGGTGTCTCTGACGTGGACCTTCGGGTGGATCAAAGCGCGTGCATGTTATGTCGAGGTGGCGGCCGTGGCCAGAACTTCCGGAAGTTTCCGGTAATGACGCGACGCGCGGGCGAGCCGCTCCACCGGGTGAGTCGGGGCCGCCGACCGGCGCTTGTCGGTGACCCGTTTCAGCGGACGTTCCCCCAACTGCGGCAACACGTGTCGGCCGACCGGCTGCGTACCCTGGCCGCCGCCGTCCGCGTCGCAGCGGCCAGCGCACCGACCCGGCCGCACCCCAGCGCCCAGACGGCCAAGGGGAACCTGGCCGTCGGCCCCGCCCTGGCGGTCATCGACCGGGTCCGCGACGCGATCCGGAAACCTTCAGAAAGGTAACGGCTTCGAGCCCACCGGTAGTCGCACGACAACGTCCGGCATCCCCGGTGACCTCCTGGTCAACGCGGTCAGTGCCCGGCCGACTGTGGGGTGACCGTCGGGCGGCCCGCCGCACCGCTGCGGTACCGGAAGACGTGTCGGTAGGTCTGCGGGGTCATCCCACTGATCCGCCCGAAGTGCTGGCGCAGGTTGGCGCCGCTGCCGAAACCGGTGCGGTGCGCGATCCGCTCCACCGGCTCCTCGGTGGTCTCCAGCAACTCCTGCGCCAACCGGACCCGCTGCTCCAGCAACCACTGCAACGGCGTGGTGCCGAGGGAGTCGCGGAACCGGCGGGCCAGGGTACGCGGGCTCAGGTTGGCCGCACGGGCCAGGTCGTTGACCGACAGCGGCCGGTCGAGGTGCTGCCGAGCCCACTCCAACACCGGGCTCAGATCGGCCGGGGAGGTGCCCCGCATCGGCGGCGCCGGGTACTGGGTGTGGTCGGCACTGCGCTGCGGTGCCACCACCATCCGCCGGGCCACCTCGTTGGCCACCGCCGCGCCGTGGTCCTGCCGCACCAGGTGCAGGCACAGATCGATGGCGGCGGCCGTACCCGCCGAGGTGAAGATGTTCCCCTCGGCCACGTACAGCACCCGGGGGTCGAGGTCGACCAGCGGGAACCGGCCGGCGAAATCCTGGGCGTTCATCCAGTGCGTGGTGGCGCGGCGGCAGTCGAGCAGGCCGGCGGCGGCGATCGGGTACGCGCCGGTGCAGAGACCGACGATGCGCCTGCCTCGCGCGTACGCGGCGCGCAGCGCCTCGACCAGCTCGGCCGGGGGACTGGTCTGGACCGGTCGGGCACACGCCGGCACCAGCACCGTGTCCGCCTCGACCAGGTCGGCCACGCCGTACCGGGCGTCGATCCAGGCACCGCCCGCGGTGGTGCGCAGCGGACCCGGCTCGACCGCACACAGGCGCACCTCGTACGACGGGTCGACGATGTCCCGCCGGTCCGTGCCGAACACCTCCAACGGGACCGCCAGCTCGAAGAACGGCAGGTTGTCGGTCACCGCCACCGCGACGACGTGCGGACGCATGGCAGGAATCTAACGCAGGTCGGCGCCAATCCGACTGGCCGACCCGGCCGAACCGGACGAGGGTTGCCCCATGACTCAGACTCGTGTCGCGCCGGTGGTCGGCGGTCGGCTCACCGCCGCTCAGGGCACCGCCCTCTACGTCGGTGCCGTCCTGGGTACCGGCGTGATCGCGCTGCCCGCGCTGGCGGCCGAGGCGGCCGGACCCGCCTCGCTGCTCGCCTGGTTGCTGCTCGTGATCGTCTCCGCGCCGTTGGCGGCCACGTTCGCCGCGCTCGGCGCGCGCCACCCGGACGCGGGTGGGGTCTCGACGTACGCCCGGATGGCCTTCGGTCCCCGCGCGGCGGCCGTCGTCGGCTGGTGCTTCTACTTCGCGGTGCCGCCGGGCGCCTGCGCGGCGGCGCTGTTCGGGGCCGCCTACGTCGAGGCGGCGCTCGGCGGCGGTGCCCGCACCGTCGCGGTGACGGCCGCCATGCTGATGGTCGCGGTCACCGTCACCAACCACGTCGGCGTGCGACTCGCCGGGCGGGTCCAACTCGCCCTCGCCGGGGTGCTCGTGGCGTTGCTCCTGGCGGCGGTGCTGCTGTCGCTGCCGCACGCGGAGTCGGCGAACCTGGTGCCCTTCGCCCCACACGGCCTGACCGCCGTCGGCCCGGCGGCGGCGCTGCTGATGTGGAGCTTCGTCGGCTGGGAGGCGATCACCCACCTGACGGGGGAGTTCCGCCGCCCGGAACGGGACCTTCGCCGCGCCACCACCGCGGCGGTCGTCGTGGTCGGTGCGCTGTATCTGACCGTGGCCTTCGCGACCGTCGCCGTCCTCGGCTCGGCGGCGGCGGGGTCCGCGGCACCCCTGGGCGACCTGTTCGCGGTCGCGCTCGGCGGCGACGTCCGCTGGCTGGTCGCCGGGGCGGCACTGCTGCTGACCTTCGGCACGATGAACGCCTACTACGCCGGCGCGGCGAAGCTCGGTGCGGCGCTCGGCCGCGACGGTGCGCTACCCGGCTGGCTCGCCCGGGGCAGCGTGGCCGGTGAGGTGCCCCGCCGCAGCCTCGCCGTCACCGCCACCCTGGCCTTCCTCGCACTGGGCGCGACCCTGGCCACCGGTCTCGGTGCCCGCCCGCTGGTGCTGCTCACCACTGGTTCCTTCGTCACCGTCTACGTCATCGGTGTCGCGGCGGCGCTGCGGTTGCTGCCCCGCCGCAGCCCGGCCTGGTATGCCGCTGCCGCGACCATCGGGGTGGTGCTGTTCCTCCTGGTCATGACCGGCGTCTACCTCCTCTGGCCGGTGGCGGTGACCGGGGCGGCGCTGCTCTATCTGCGGGCGTGCGGGCGCAGCCGCCCCTGACCGGTGACGCGCGCCCGGTGCGCGCGCCGTCCCGCCGGGCCCGACGCAAGCCTCGGCCGGGTCGGCACTGGTACGCTTGCCGTCGCGGATCAACCGCCCAGGGGTACGGAGCAAGGAGCGGCGACATGCTTTCGGGGGACGACGACATCTCGGGGTGAGCAGCCCCGCCGCCGTGTCGGCGGCCTGTCGTGTCGTGGCCCTGTCTGCCTGACCGGGGCGCCGGTGGCGTTCCCGGCTTCCTTTCCGAGGTTTCCTGCGATGTCCGACGTCTGCGTGATCTGCACCAATCTGTCCTTTTCCTGGCCCGACGACACCTCCGTGTTCCGGGACCTGTCCTTCACGGTGCCGCCGGGGCGTACCGGTCTGGTCGCGCCGAACGGCGCCGGCAAGTCGACGCTGCTGCGTCTGATCGCCGGTGACCTCGTACCCACCGGCGGCGGCGTGACGGTCGAGGGAGTGCTCGGCTACCTGCCGCAGAACCTCCCGTTGACCGGTGACCTGACCGTGGCGGAGGTGCTGGGTGTCGCCCCGGCGCTGACCGCGTTGCGCGCGATCGAGGCCGGTGACGCCAGCGAGGAGAACTTCGCCGCCGTCGGCGACGACTGGGACGTCGAGGAGCGCAGCCGCGCCGAACTCGACCGGTTGGGTCTGGGCGAGGTGGCGTTGGACCGTCGCCTGCACACCCTCAGTGGCGGTCAGGTGGTCTCCCTCGGCCTGGCCGCGCAACTGCTCCGGCGTCCCGACGTGCTGCTGCTCGACGAGCCCACGAACAACCTCGACATCGACGCCCGACACCGGCTGTACGCGGTGCTGGAGGACTGGTCCGGTTGCCTGCTGCTGGTCAGTCACGATCGGACGCTGCTGGACCGGATGGACCGTATCGCCGAACTCGACGGCGGCCGACTGCGTCTGTTCGGGGGGAACTTCTCCGCCTACGAGGCGGCGGCCCAGGCCGCCCGGGAACTGGCGGAGCGGCAGGTCCGTAGCGCCGAGTTGGAGGTCAAGCGGGAGAAGCGGGAGATGCAGCAGGCCCGCGAACGCGCCGAGCGGCGAGCCGGCAACGCGGCCCGCAACCTCGGCAACGCGGGCCTGGCCCGGATCGTCGCCGGTGGGCTCAAGCGCAGCGCCCAGGAGTCGGCGGGCCGGGCCCAGCAGGCGCACGCCAGTCGGCTCAACGACGCCAAGGCGCGACTCGACGAGGCCGGGCGGGCACTACGGGAGGACCCGACGCTGGCGTTGGAGCTGCCGGAGACCGACGTCCCGGCCGGTCGGACCCTGGTCGCGGCGGAGCGTGCGCAGGTGCGGTACGGCTCCCGGACGTTGTTCGCCGCAGACGGCGTCGACCTGGTCATCCGTGGGCCGGAACGGATCGCGTTGACCGGCCCCAACGGCGTCGGCAAGTCCACCCTGCTGCGGCTGCTGCTCGGCGAGCTGGTCCCGGAGGGCGGGCAGGTACGCCGGGCCGACGGCCGGGTCGCGTACCTGTCGCAGCGGCTGGACCTGCTCGACGGGGACCGCACCGTGCTGGAGAACCTCACCGCGTACGCCCCGGACCGTCCTCGGTCGGAGCGGATGAACCTTTTGGCCCGGTTCCTGTTCCGGGGAGACCGGGCCCACCTACCGGCCGGTGTCCTCTCCGGTGGTGAACGCCTGCGCGCCACCCTGGCCTGTGTCCTGTACGCCCAACCGGCACCGCACCTGCTGCTGCTCGACGAGCCCACGAACAACCTCGACCTGGTCAGCGTGGGCCAGTTGGAGAACGCGTTGAACGCCTACCGGGGGGCGTTCGTGGTGGTCAGCCACGACGAACGTTTCCTGCGTGACATCGGCGTCCAGCGGTGGTTGCGTCTCGACGGCGGCGGCCTGCGGGAGATCCCCGCCCCGGAACCGGACTGAGCGACGCCGTAGCCGTGGCCGCCGGTCCGAGGAGGACGGTGGCGGCGGCGTGTTATCCATGGGCTGGCCGGTTCGAACCGGCTGACGACGGAGGGAGCGCCGATGAGTCCGGTCAAGCCCACTGACGACCTGACCATCTCCGAGGCCGTGCAGAGCCTGCGCGAGCAGATCCTCGCCGCGGTCGACTGGGCCGAGGGTGAGGACCTGACGTTCGAGGTCGAGAGCGTCGAACTGGAGTTGGAGGTGGCGGTCTCCACCGTCGTCAAGGGCGGTGCCAAGGCGGCGCTGTGGACGGTGGTCACCGTCGGCGGTGACGTCGAACGGCACAAGTCCGCCACCCACCGGGTCACCCTGACCCTGCAACCGGAACTGGGCGGCAACCGCGTACGGATCAACAAGCGTGGTCGAGCGGGAAGCAAGCCGGAGCCACCCGTCGAGCCTTCTCAAACACGCTCTCCCGGGCGGCCGTAACCGCCCGGGATGACGAGTCTGTTCGCGTTGAACGCGAGCAGCGGCGCGAAGCCCTCGTCGCCGACGACCGGGGGGCCGGCGTAGTCGCGCAGATCCCGGTCGTGGCTCGACGACCGTAGCGTGATGACGTCGGCGCTGAGGTGGTCGTAGACGCACAACGCGGTGCCGGGTTTGATCTGGCGCAGCGACCGGTGCCGCGCACCCAGCAGCAGGTCGTCGGAGAGCAGACTGCGGTACAACTGCTGGGTGCGTTGGTCCCGGTTGCCGGGCAGCAGCAGCAACGCCGAGTGGTTGTTCGCGATGCTGTTCGCCCGGTACTCCCCGTACATGGCCTCCATCTGGGCCAGGTCGTGGAAGACGGTGACCAGTTGGATGTCGGTGCCGGCGGCGCTGGTGGCGAGGGTGTCGAGGTTCTCCAGCCGCGCGATGTTGCCGGCCTCGTCCAACAGCAGCAGCAGGGGCAGGTGCCGCTCACCTCTGTTGTGCCGGCGGTACGCCTCGGCGATCACCCGTTGGATGAGCGTGGTGAAGATCGGGGCGAGGATGCGCTGGTCCTCCGGTGGCGCGCAGAGGTAGAGCGTGTTCGCCCTGCCGTCGAAGAAGTCGTCGACCCGGAAGTCGCTCTCCGAGTTCCGCCGCACCGCCTCCGAGCTGTACGCCGTGAGCAGCGTGGTGGTGGTGGCGTAGACGCTGGTCATCGTCTGCGGGGCCAGGGCACGGATGCCGGCGAACGCGCGTACCGCGTTGGCCCCGTCGGCACCGCGCCGGAGCGCTATCGTCAGCCGGGCGCTCACCTCGGCACTGTCCATCGTCTTCACCCAGCGGTGCACGTCGCCCATGGTGCAGCCGGTGGCTGCGGCGGCGTAGAGCAACGCTTCGAGCAACTGGTTCGCCATGTTGTACCAGAACTGCTCGTCCCGCACACCCGACTGACCGGCCAGTCGGCCCGCCTCGACCAGGGACCGGGCGGTCAACACCGTGCCCTCCCAGGTACGGCAGTCGTCGATCGGGTTCCACTTCCTGACCAGGCTGCCGTGCACCAGTCGCTCCGCCGGCTCGAAGACGGCGACCTCGCCCATCGCGGCCCGGTGCCGCACGGTGCCGCTGAGCACGTCGGTGCGGATGGAGGTGACCACCGCGGGTCCGTCCCATTCGAGCAGGGTCGGGATCACCATGCTGGTGGTCTTGCGGCTGCGCTGCGGGCCGAGCACCAGGACCGGCCGGAACGGCACCGCGGCGATCAGTTGGTCACCGTGTCGACCGAGCACCACGCGGTGCCGCCGTTGCCGCAGGTCGGGCTCCACCACCAGCATGTCGAGGGTGTCCGACGAGGACCCGGTCGGTGTGACGACGAGGTCGGTACGGCCACCGTCGCGTTCCCGTAGCCACTCGTCGAGTTCGGCGCTGACGGTCTGGCGGTCGTCGTCGTAGCCGGGAAACAGCGGCGACATCACCTCGAAGACGCCGATCGCCTCCTGGGCCAGCACGATGGCCCCGTCCACGTCACCCTGCTCGTGGCGTACCTTCGCCCGCAGGTAGAGCACCAGGGCGAGGTACTGCCGGTGCTCGTCGGTGCGTGCCTGGTCGCGCAGGCTGTCGGTGAGTCGTCGGACCGAATCGTCGGCCTCCGCCTCGAAGCCTTCGTCGCTGAGCCGGGCCGCCGCCGCCAGCTGCAACAGGTGCGCGCTGAGCGTCTGGATCAGGTACGTGCGGGGTTCGTCCTCGGACAGCCGTTGGAACTCGGTCACGGCTCGCTCGGCTGCCTGCAGCGCCGCCCGGAACTCCTCGGTCTCCAGCCGCAGCAACCCCAGCAGGGTGTACAACTCACCCAGGTGCGCCCGGCCACCGATCGGATCCAGGTCGGTGAGCCGGTCGATCGCGCCGCTGATCGCGTCCACCGCCTCCGGCAGCCGATCAAGTCCGAAGTACAGCGCCGCACGGGTCTTGGCCGCGATCACCGGCAGCACGTACATCCGTCGCGGGTGCCGCGCGTACAGGTCCTCGACCATCGCGTCGGCGGCCCGTATCTCCCGCAGCGCCGCGTCGACGTCGTCGAGTTGGTACAGGGCCTCCGCGTACGCGATGCGGGTCATCGCGTACGCGAACTCGAACTGGTCCGGCAGCTCGCCGGAGAGTTCCTGGAAGATCTGCCGGGCTTCCCGCAGATACCGCCGTGCGGCCTCCTGGTCGACCTGCAACAGCAGCGAACCGGCGCCGAGCCGGATCGACGCGCGGTTGAACCGGACTTCGTCGTCGTGGTCGTCCGGGGCGGAGTCGGCGATGGTGATCGCCACCTCGACCTCGTGCTGGGCCTCCTCCAGCTCCCCGGCGAGCGCACGCAGGTTCGCCAGCAGCATGCTCGCCGCCGACATCTCCACCGGGCGTGGTGGCGTGGCGGTACGGAACCGGTCGACGGCCTGCGCCGCCTGGCTCAACGCGCCGGGCAGGTCGGCGGTGGCGAGCAGCGCCATGGCGTACGCCATCCGCAGCCGTCCCGCCTCCAGCGACGGCAACAGGCCGGGTTGGTGCACCGCCTCGTGCAGCGTGGTGACGGCGGCGCGGTGCTGCCCGGCCGCGAGGTAGGCGAGCGCGAGATGCCGCCGGGCCTCGGCGAGGGCGGCGAGGTGCCCGTCCGGATCGTCGCGGGACGCGGCCTCGGCGAGCGCGACGGCCTGCCGGCCGGTCTCGATGGCGGCCTCGACGTTGCCGGTGCCCATGCGGACCAGCGAGGTGGTGCTGAGCAGCCGCCCGAGCTGGTTGTCCTGGCCGAGCTGCGGGGCGCGTCGCAGGTAGCCGAGCGCCTCGTCGGAGGACTGCGTGGCGGCATCGGGTTGGCCGAGCCGCAGGTAGGCGTTGGTGGTGTCCTGGAGCAACCGGATGGCGCGTGCCGGGTCGTCGGTCTGCTGATAGTGGGTCGCGGCCTGGTGCAACACCGCGGCGGCCAGCTTGTGCAGCCGGGCCTGCGAGCGGAACGTCACGGTCGACGCCTCGGCGGCGGCCCGGGGCACCTCGATCTGTTCCAGGGCGGTGGCGATCCTCGCGGCGAACAGGTAGGCGTCCGAGGTGGGGGTGCTGCCGTCGGGCAGCGGGTCGTTGACCTGCCGGGCGAGTTCCGGTAGGCGCTCGTCGAGCAGCCGCGTGAGCACCTGCCGCGCGGACTGCGCCGCCGCGGTCGACGGCGACGCCAGCATCCGCAACAACACTTCGAGCATCCGCGACCGCTGGCCGACCCGATCGACGTCACCGAAGAGACGCGGCACCTGGTCGCGCGCGATCAGCTGGCGTGCGATGAGTCGCTCACCGAGCAGATCCGGGCGTACGGAGGGCAGCGGGGCGCCTCCGTAGGTCTCCCGCAGGTGTTGCAGCAGCCGTTCCACCCTGGCGTCGTCGCCGCGTAACGTGTCGACCTGGTCGAGCAGGAACCGCGCCTCGTCGTCGGTGTCCGCCCCGGCGAAGGTGGCGACCGCGAAGACGTCCATCCGTGGTCCGCTGCTGTCCAGACCGTGTCGGAGCAGCGTGGGGGCCCAGAACTCGCGGTCCTCCCGGTCGAGTAGCCGGTCCAGCAGGTCGTCGATGTCGTGCCGGTCGGCCGGGGACGCCGCGACGGCGGCAGCCTCGGTCGGCGCCGGTGGGGGGAGCAGGTCGAGCAGCGCCCGGGCGTGCAGGAGCAGTGGAGTGCTCAGTACGCGCAGCCACGGCACCAGGTCGGCGGGCGGCTCGGCCGGTGCCGCCAGGTCGGTCGTCGCGCTCCCCGTCGGCTGGTCCGGCTCGGGAAGCCCGCGCAGCCGACTGAACGCGGCGCGGGCCACCAGATAATGCTGGTAGCGGGCCACGTCGTCCAGCTGCTGCTGCGCCAACCGCAGGTCGAGCGCGGGGTCGTGGCTCTCCAACCCCATCGCGGCGTGCAGCCTGGGCAGGAAGGCCGTCGCCGACCGGGCGAGGAACACGATCCGTACCGGATGTCGGGCACCACCGGTGAGGCAGCCGAGCAGCAGGTCGGCGGCGGTGTCTGGGGTGTTGTCGACGTAGTCCACGACGATCAGCACCGGCCGGGGTACCGCGTCCAGTCGGGTCTGCGCCGGTTCGGTGGTGAAGTTCGCGATCCCGGCGACCCATCCGTCAGCTGCCGCCTGTCGGCACAACTCGGCGGCGAGCCGGGTCTTGCCGCTGCCAGCCGGGCCGGACACCACCGCGTAGCTGACCCGGGCCGGCGCGGCGCACCACTGTCTGAGCTGCGCGAACTCGACGGACCGGCCGGTGAACGGCACCAGTTGGTATTCGACGTGCAGCAGCGCGGTCAACGACGTACGCAGATTCTCCCGCAGCTGCGGGCCGAACGACCGATGGGCGGCCCGGATGCGGATCACCTGCCCGTTGCCCACGGAGAAGGAGAGCAGGTTGCTGATCCGTCGCGCCCCCGTGTGCTCCCAGGACCGCGGTAGGTGCTCCTGAAGGTCGCGGTCCGCGAGGAGCCGGGTGACCGGAACCGCCTCCAACCGGCTGCCGCCGTCGAAGGCGCGGTTGTCGGTGACGATCACGCCGACGAGCAGGCCACTGCTCCAGACGGCCGCGCCGGACAGGCCGGCCCACCCGGACTCGTCGCGCCGACGTGCCGGCCGGACGTTCAGCGGCCTGGCCGAGGTGACGTCCAACGACAGGAGTTTCTGCCGGTCGGCGCTGTAGGGCGCGGTCACGCCACGGACGTCCTCCAGATCCCGGCGCTCCTCGGCGTGGACCGGCTCTGCCGTCTGCACATCGGGAAATCCGATCGCCCGGAACGGCAGTGGCTCGTCGACGTCGATGTGGGCGATCTCGATCGGCTCCTCGTCGCCATCGACGTGATCCCAGATCGTATCGAGCAGCACCACTGCGGCGTCCAGGTCGGGGTCGGCCGACAGGATCCGTGCCGTGGCGGTCGTCCAGGCGCGCGGATCCTCGGTGTCGGCCCGGCGCACCTCGATGTCGGCGGGTTCGGCCCCGTCGACCACGTGTGCGGCGGTCAGCACCACACCGGGGGCGATCAGCAGGCCCGTACCTCGACTCGGCCGACCGTCGACGGTGCAGCTGATCTCGACAACGCGGTTGATCATGCGGGTCCGGTTCCGTTCAGGTCCTCGGTGCCGATCAGCCACAGCTGGGATCGGTCCGGTAGTCGTTTCCACCGGCGTGACCGGGCGTCGGTGAAGTGCACCTCGAACTCCTCTGGCAGCGGAGAGCCGGATTCCGGTGGCAGCGCGAAGACATGCCGGAAGGAGTTGTACGGCTGGATCGTCACCGGCCCGGCCTCGGCCTCGCTGAACTGTGGCTCTCCGACGGCCGGCCGATAGTTGACGGACACGCGGTGGATCACGTCGGGGCTGTGGTTCACCACCTCGACCTCCACCGCGCCCGGAAGATCCTGGCCTCCCCGGTAGCTGTCGCCGAGCCGCAGCGACACCCGGCGGGCCTGACCGTTGGCCCGCTCCTCCTGGTCGGCTTCGCAGAACGCGGACACCGCCCGCCCGATCACCGTCACCTGTTCGGCCAGGCGATCGACAGCGGCGTCGGCCCCGGCCGAGCGCTGTGTTCGCAGGATGGCCAGCAGGGCCGTGACAGCGACCGCCAGGGCCGCGACGCTCGCCGACAGCGAGATCAACGCAATCACGGTGGCCGTCCCGCCCACCACCAACCCCCGCAGTCGTGGGCGACACCGGTGCTCCGGTGCGCCTGCTGTCGTCTTGTCGTACGGCGCTTCGAGCATAGTGACGTGCCCGATCCGAGACGAGCACCGGAGTGACGGTGTGGCTACTCCGTTCGGCTGGTTCGCGGTGTCCGGGTATTGCCGCTGAACCGTCCGATGTCCACACCGGCGTCGGCTGATCCCGTCGGAATGACGCCAACGCACTGTCGGGGGTCCGGTGCGGCGGGCTAGATTCCGCTGTGTCCATCACCCCTCGCGCGACCGGTGCCAGCCGAAGGCCGGCGGGTTCGGCCACCCCCGGACCGCGACACTCCAGATCGGAGCATCGGCTGCGTCAGGTGGCGTTGCTGCTGGCGCGTACCGCCTCGGCCCGGTTGTGCTGGTGGCGGCTGATCGGGAGACCGTGGCAGCGGGTCGACGGGCCGTCCCCGCCGTACGTGGCCCTGGCGCGTCGCCGTCGCCGCTGGTGGCAGCAGCTCGGGGCGGTGCTCGGCTGGCCGGTGGCCGGTCTGGCCGCGCTGGCCGGGGGCGGGTGGCTGGCCCACCGCATCGTCGACGTGCTGGTCGACGCGTCGAAGCGGGAGGCCGCGCACGACCTGCTCGACCGGTCGGGCGCCCAGGTCGTGGCGGACCTCGGCGGCACCGGGCCGCTGGGTCGGCTCCTGCCGGTGCTGCTGGTGACGGCGGTGTTGGCGGCGGTCGGCACGGTACGCACCGTGGCGCGACGGGAGATGCGCCAGCCGACGGAGTCGGTTCCGCCGCGTACGCTGTTGCGCCGTCATCGCACCTCGACGCTGCTGACCGTCGCCCCCTGGGCGCTCGGGGTGGCGGCGTTCGGTGCGGTCAGCGGCTACCTCGGTTACCGGGTGCTACCCCGCACCGCACCGCAGTGGCAGGCGGTCGGCGTCACGTTGGAAGAGCCCCGGCTGACCCCCGCGCAGTGGTGGACGTCGACCGTCGCGGCGGTGGCGGTCATCGCCCTCGGCGTCGGACTGCGTACCCACTGGGGACGTTTCGTGGTGGTACGGGCCGGTCTCGTGCTGGCGCGTCGGTTGCCGTGGCGGACCATCGGTTTCCTCGACGACGCGGTAACCTCCGGCGAGCTGCGCGTGGTCGGCGGCGGGTACCAGTTCCGCGACCCGGACCGGGTACGTGCGCTGCTGCGCGGCGACGTCGACCAGGCCGACCTCCGGTCGATGCCGATCGTCGAACTGGCCGCCCGTCGACAGTTGGCCGCGGCCGACCTCGCCTGGCGGCAGGAGGTCGCTCTCGGTGCTGCCGGCGCCCGGATCGGCTGGGCCCGACACCGCGCGGAGTGGGCGGAACTGAGCGCCGGACGGCACCGGTCGCCCATGCCACGTTGGGTCTACCGGAGCACGTCGAGCGCGTTTGCCTGGGCGTCGGCCGTCGAGGCGGCCGAGCCCGGCGTGTGGTCGGCGCTGGCCGGCTGGTGCGACCAGGTGGCGCGGACCGGCCGCCGTTGGCGGCTGTCGCGGGCGGTGATCAGCCCCACCGTGGCGCAGGTGGCTCGGTTCGCCTGGCTGGAGGCGGCGATCCGGGGAGAGCCGGGCGCGTTGGCCGCGCTCGGTGACCTGGTGCGGCGCCGAGACGGCGACGAGCCGCCGGTGGAGTCCTTCACCGGGCTGGCCCACCTGCTCGGTGCCGATCTGGCCCGGCACCTCGACGCAGGCGACGCGACCCGGCGTCGCTGGCTGGACTGGCGTCGGCCGTTGGGCCTGTCCGCGCGGTTCGGGATCACGCTGCAGGCGTGGGCCGTCGCGATCGACACGGGCGAACCGGCGAGCCGCTCGGGTGCCGCCGTCGCCCTGATCGACCTGGCCGAGACCGGCAAGGGGCGGGGCCTCTCCGACCGGCTACTCCGGCTGCTGCTCTTTCACACGGCCGTGCAGGTGCGGATCGCGGCGGTCACCGCCGACGAACCCGACGCGGCGGCCGGTCTCGCCGAGACGGTCCGGCGTTGGCGGCACACCCGGCACCGGTGGTTCGGTGGCCGGCTGAGCCGGTGGCTGCTGCTGTTACCGGCCGAGGCGCTGCTCGCCCGTGGGGCACCGGAGGGTGCCCCGTCGACCCGGCGACCGCCCGCCCCCGAGCGGTTCGCCGAGCAGAGCCTTCGGGCCCTGGACACCGCCGCCGCCGAGGGACCTGTGGTGACGTGCGGCCGGGTGTTCGGGGCGCTGATCCGCAGCGACGTCTACGCCGACTGGGCCCGGATCTGGCCCTACGATCCACGGAGTTCCCGCCTGGTCGAGGCGGTGGACACCGACGTGCCGGACGCCGGGGACGCGCCGACACCTCAGCGCTGGCGCGCCACCCCGGTCACCCCGGCCCTGGCCGACGCGCTCGGCTGGGCCGACGCCGTGGCCACCCGCAACGGGATGGACCGGGTTCCTCCCGGGCTGCTGGCCTTGGCGCTGGTGCGGGACCCGCGCAGCGGTGCCGCCCGGTGCCTGACGGCGGTGCAGGGCGTCACCCGCGAGCAGGTGATGTCCCGCATCCGGCAGGATCTCCTGCGCGCCGTCACGCTGCAGGAGTGAGGTTGTCCCGAACCCAGCCGGCGAGCAGGCGGGCGCAGCCGTCCACCGACTCCTTCCAGGTGCGGTCGGCTCCCGCTCCGGCTTCGTCGCTGACCTGCTTCACCACCCGCACAGGTACGCCGAACGCGCGCGCCGTCGACGCCACCGCGTACCCCTCCATGTCCACCAGGTGGGCGCGGCGGCCCAGTGCCGCACGGGCCTCGTCGTCGGCGATGAAGCGGTCACCGGTGGCCAGCGTCGGGCCGTCGCCCAGGGCCAGCGGCGCGCCCACGCTCTGGCCGGTGAGCCGGCGGATGAACTCGGTGTCCAGGTCGTGCTGCAGGACGCTGCCGACCTCGTGGGTGCCGGTCAGCCCCGCGTGCAGGGCGCCTGCGGTGCCGAGGTTGACCAGGACTGACGGCAGCGGGTGGCGGGCCAGTGTGGCCGCGACCGCGGCGGCGGAGTTGACCTTGCCCATCCCGGTCAGCAGCACCGGCAGATCCGCGTCGAGATACGCGGCCTCCTCGGCGATGGCCAGGACGAGCAGCGGACGGTCCGGGCTGATCGTTCCGCGAAGATCCATCGGGCGATGGTAGCCGCTGTCCGCGACGGGCCGGTGCCGCCGGCATCGGCGCGGAGCAGGGCGCATCGACGTACCCTGCCAGGGTGGAGCATGAAGACCGGATCGCCCTGTTTCTGGACTACGAGAACCTGGCGTTGGGGGTGCGCGACCACCACGGCGGGGCGATGTTCGACTTCCGGCCGATCGCCGACGCGTTGGCCGAGCGGGGACGGGTGGTGGTGCGTCGGGCGTACGCCGACTGGTCGTACTTCGACGAGGACCGTCGGATGCTGACCCGCTCGCACGTCGAGTTGATCGAGATCCCGCAGCGGATGGGTGCCACGCGGAAGAACGCCGCCGACATCAAGATGGCCGTCGACGCCATCGAGTTGGCCTTCGAGCGCGGCTACATCTCCACCTTCGTCCTCTGCACCGGTGACAGCGACTTCACTCCGCTGGTGCACAAGCTCCGCGAACTCAACAAGCAGGTGATCGGTGTGGGGGTCGAGAAATCCACCTCGGCTCTGCTGCCACCGGCGTGCGACGAGTTCCTCTACTACGACCGGTTGGAGGGCGTCGACATCCTGCCGACACGCGGACGACGGTCCCGTCCGGCCCGGCTGCCCGAACCGGAACCGCAGCCCGTCGAGCCGGAGGAGAGCGAGGCGTCGGCGGGCGAGGAGCCGGCCCGGGACGCCGACGCGCTGGCCGTCCTCGTCGCGCAGACCGTCGCGGGTCTGCAGGGCGGCTCCGGTGGGGCGGTGACCGCGTCGCGGTTGAAGCGGACCCTGCTGCGCAAGGATCCGACCTTCAGCGAGTCCGACTACGGATTCCGCACCTTCGGCGAACTGCTCCGCCATCTCGCCGAACGACGGCTGATCGAGTTGGCGGAGGGTCCCGCCAAGGGTGACCCGGAGGTCTCCCTGCCGGAACACGGTGACCGGGAGACGGCTTTCGTGCTGCTCAACTCGGTGGTGCGTGATCTCGGCGGCGAGAACGGAGAGGTGGCCCTGTCCGGTCTGAAGAACCAGCTCCGACGGGTGCGGCCGGACTTCAGCGAGAAGAAGCTGGGCTACCGAGGTTTCCTCCAGTTCTGCAAGGCCGCCGCCACGGAGGGGGCGGTGGGGCTGCGGTGGAGCGCCGAGGCGGACGACTACCTACTCACCGCTTCCTGACCGACCGGGGCGCGGCGGGCCGGTCACTCCCAGCGGAACAGCGCGCTGGCGACCACGGCTCCGCTGACGACCGTCGCGCCGAGGCCGACCAGGTTGGTCGCCGACACCGAGGTGCCGGCCCACACGGCCGACATGGCCTCGACGGCCGCGCCGAACGGTAGCCAGCCGCCGACCTCGGCGAGCGGCTCGGGCAGGGCGTCGCGGCCACCGAACATGCCGCCGAGGGCGCCGAGCACGAAGAAGGCGACCAGGCCGATGGCGACGGCGGAGTTGGGCGTGGGTGCCACCGCCGCGACGATCATGCCGGTGGCGTACATCGCCGCCATCGCCAGGGCGATCACCGCGACCGCCGGGCCGGGGTCGGTGGGCAGGCCGGCGTCGAAGACCAGGACCGCGACGACCAGGGCCACCGCGATGCCGACCAGCGACTGGAGGACGCTGACGACGGCCTGGGCGGCGAGGACCATGACCGGGGACGCCGGGGTGACCCCGAGCCGACGGAGGATGCCGGAGCGCCGGTAGTAGGAGAGGAAGCTCGGCATGTTGACGATGCCCACGATCGCGATGACCATCGTGAACACCAGCGGCAGGACGTAGAGGTCCAGCGCGTTGCGCCCGTTGTCGACGATCGCCTGGCTCGCGGAGGAGGCGCTGGTCAACAGGATCAGCAACGGCAGACAGAGCGGGACCACCAGCCCGGCCGTGTCCCGGACGACCATCCGCGCCTCGCACCCGATGAGCGTGAGCAGCGAGCGGAGTCCGGGCCGGTGGGCTTCGGCGAGCGTACTCATGCGGATTCCTCCTCCAGTGGCCTGCCGGTGAGCGCGACGAACGCGTCGTCGAGGGTGGCGGTGCCGGCGCGGGTGATGAGATCCGCCGGGGTGCCAAGCGCGACGACCCGACCAGCGTCGAGCACCGCCACCCGGTCGCAGAGCCGCTCGACCTCCTCCATGGTGTGGCTGACGAGCAGCACGCTGACCCCGTCGGAGGTGAGTCGTTCGACAGTGCCCCACACCCGCCGCCGGGCCTTCGGGTCGAGCCCGGTGGTCAGCTCGTCGAGGATCACCACCCGGGGGCGGCCGGCGATGGCGAGGGCGATGGAGAGCCGCTGCTGCTGGCCGCCGGAGAGCTTGTCGAACAGCGTCCGGCGGTGGTCGGTCAGCTCGACCATGTCCAGCAGTTCGTCGGTGGGGCGAGGGTCGGGGTAGAAGCTCCGGTAGAGATCGACAAGTTCGGTGACCCGCAACGAGTGATGCAGGTGGGCCTGCTGCAGCTGCACGCCCAGGACCTGCCGCAGCCGCGCCCGGTCCCGGCGCGGATCGAGGCCGAGCACGCGTACCCGCCCCCGATCGGGTACGCGTAGCCCGGCGATCATCTCGACCGTCGTCGTCTTACCGGCGCCGTTGGCACCGACCACGCCGACCGCCTCGCCGACCTCGACCCGCAGGCTCACGTCGACGACCGCCCTGGTGCGGCGGTAACTCTTGGCGAGGTGCTCGGCGAGGATCGCCGGTTCGGCGCTGGTCATACCTCGACGCTACGGACGGTCCCGATCCGTGTCGGGTCCCGAAAGTCATCACCTGCGGGCATTACTTTCGGCACCGGCGGCCCGGTCTCGGCCCGACCTAGAGTGGGATCGTGCGACGCGTCGGAACGGAGGAGTGGTCCGGCCTCGCGATGCTCGTGGTGGCTGTCGCCGTTGCCGCTCCGGGCCTCTTCGGTGCCGTCGAGACCGCCGTTCCGCAGGGCCTGTGGATCGCGATCTTCGTCGGCTACCTGGTCGCCACCTTCGTCGCGGTGGCCACCTGGATGGCCCGTCCGACGCGGTACGCGGCGTTGGCCGCGGCCGTCGTCACCGCCTGGGTCCTGCTGCTGTCGGCGTCCGGCCAGGGACTGTTGCCGGTGCTGCTGGTGCTCACCGCCGCGGTGAGTGTGTACGTGGTGCCGGTACGGGTGGGGTTGCTGGTCGTGGCGGGCAACACCCTGGTGATCGCCCTCGCTGCCGCGTCGAGCATGCGCGGCGTCGTCGACAGCGCCATCACGCTGGGTTTCTACCTGCTCATTCAGGTGGCGACCCTGCTCAGTTCGGTCACCCTGCTGCGCGAGCAGCGGATGCGCCGCGAGCTGGCCGAGGCGCACGTCGAGTTGCAGGCCGCCAGCGTCCTGCTCTCGGAGTCGGCCGCCACCGCGGAACGGCTGCGCATCTCCCGTGAACTGCACGACCTGATCGGGCACCAGCTGACCGTGCTGGCCCTGGAGTTGGAGACCGCCCGTCATCTGGAGGGGCCGGCCGTCCGTACCCACCTCGAGCGGGCCAACCGGGTCGCCCGGGACCTGCTCGGCGACGTGCGGTCCACGGTTGGTCGGCTGCGGACCGAGAGCCCCGATCTTGAGCAGGCGCTGCGTCGGGTGACACAGGATCTGCCCGGACTGGAGGTGACCATCGACGTGGCTGCGGGAGTCAGGATCGACGAGGAGCACAGTGCGGCGTTCGTCCGGGCCACGCAGGAGATCGTCACGAACACCATCCGGCACGCGGACGCGCGTACCCTGCGGATCTCGGTGACCGGCGACGAGCGGGAGACCGTCCTGGACGCCCGCGACGACGGTCGGGGAGCGCCACGGCCCGCCCTCGGCAACGGGCTGCGCGGCCTGGGTGAGCGTTTCGCCGCTCTCGGTGGTGACCTTGCCGTCGACGGCAGCGACGGGTTCCGGGTGACCGTCCGGGTGCCGGCGCGATGATCCGGGTGGTGGTGGTCGACGACCAGACGCTCATCCGGCAGGGCATCCGGGGGTTGCTGGAGGTCGCCGGGATCGACGTGGTCGGCGAGGCCGACGACGGCCGGGCCGCGTTGCCGGTCATCGTGCGTACCTCACCCGACGTGATCCTGCTCGACCTGCGGATGCCCCAGTTCGACGGCATCTGGACGCTGGAGCGGCTACGCGCGGAGAACGTCGACATCCCGGTGCTGGTGCTGACCACGTTCGACGACGACGAACTCGTCCTCGCCGCGCTGCGCGCGGGTGCCCGCGGCTATCTGTTGAAGGACGTCACGCTGGAGCAGCTCACCCGGGCGATCCGGACGCTCGCCGACGGCGGCACGCTGATCGCGCCGTCGATCACCGATCGGATGCTGCGGGCGATCCGGTCCGGGCCGTCTCCGGCCGGTCCGCAGGCGACACCGGTGCAGAGCCTGACCGAACGTGAACAGGAGGTGCTGCGGCTCGTGGCGCGGGGCTACAGCAATCGGGAGATCGCCGAGGTGCTGTTCCTCGCCGAGGGGACCGTCAAGAACCACGTCTCCACGATCCTCACCAAGCTCGGCGCTCGGGATCGCACCAACGCGGTGCTCCGTGCGCTGCACGAGGGAATCCTGGGATGACCGTCCGGCATCCGGCGTCGGGCGGACGGTGGGGGCGAGGGCACGGTTGCGGCGCCGTGGACCACCCGCCGCGTGACAGGGCTCCGGCCCGGCGGATCGTCCCGCCGGGCCGGAGCTGGTGTGGTGCGACGCGGGCGCGGGTCAGCTCGTCCGCACCGAACCGTTGACCTTGCTGTCGCGGATGGTGGCGCCGATGGCGTCCACCGAGCCGTTCACCCGGCTCTCCACGATGGAGACCACGGAGGCGTTCACCGCGTGGATCGAACCGTTCAGGGTCGAGTTGAACACGATCAGCCCGGCACCCGGGTTGACCTTGATGGCTCCGTTCTGGGTCACCCCGTCCATGCAGGTGATCCCGTCCTTGATGGTCATGCTGCCGTTGTGACGTCCGGTGAGGACCGTGGTGCAGGCCGGGTAGCTCGGCTGCGTCTGCACGTTCAGCTCGCTGAAGGCCACCGCGCGGGCGTTGTTGGTACGCGGGTCGTCCAGCTTGAGGACGTCGAAGCCCTTCTGGATGTCGTTGGAGTAGATGTATCCGTTGTGGTAGTAGGTCGACCACGCCCCACCGAGGATGCGGCGGGTGTCCGACAGCGGCCCGCGCTCCCAGAAGGCGATCTCGACCGGGTTGGCCGAGTCGGTGAAGTCGATGACCGAGACGCCGCCCTGGTACCAGGCCTGGACCATGATGTCGCGGCCCATCGCCGGGATCAGCGACCCGTTGTGCGCCACGCAGTTCTCCAGGTCGGTGTTCTCCCGGGGGATCTTGAAGTAGCTCCGGAAGACCAGCTCGCGGTCGGCGCCGCTGCCGACGATGTCGTAGATGGCGTTGGCACCCTGGTTGGCCCGGTAGCTGCTGGTGCAGATCGCGCCGCTGCCGCCGCCGAGTTCGTCGGTGAAGATCACCTTGGTGCCGGCGTTGTTGAACGTGGCCGAGTGCCAGAACGCGAAGTTGGTGTCCCGCACCTGGCTGATGATCACCGGGTTCTCCCGGTCGGAGATGTCCATCAGCACGCCGTCACCCATGCAGGCACCGGCGGCCAGGTCCAGCTCGGGGTAGGTGGTGATGTCGTGGCAGCCGCTGGTGCTGGTGTTGCCGGAGGTGCCGGGGAAGAGCACCGGGGTGGCCACCACCGAGGCGCTGGTCGGGTTGTCCAGCGGCACCTTGATGATCGAGATCTTGTCGTGCGGCGGCTTGCAGTAGAACGCGCTGCTCGACGGGCTGTACGACTGCACGTAGACGTAGACGCTCTGGTCGTCCTTGCTCGGCACCAGGGTGAGGGTGTGCGAACCGCAGTCGGTGCGGACCGACTTGATGTAGCGCGGGTTCGCCTTGTCGCTGATGTCGAAGATCCGGACGCCCTCCCAGGAACTCTCCTGGGCCACCGAACCACTGCTGCTGTCGCACGAGTCGTCACTGCGCGGCGAGTCGACCGCGAGGAACAACAGGTTGCCGAAGACCGAGGGGTCGCCCTGCGCGCCGACGCAGACGACCTGGCTGACCACCTGCGGCGAGGTGGGGTCGCTGATGTCGAAGACGTTGAAACCGTTGTAGTTGCCGGCGAAGACGTAGTCGCCCTGGAACGCCAGGTCCGAGTTGTACGCGCTCTCGCTGGCGAACCCGCCGAACTTCGGGATGTTGGCGACCTGCTGGAGGTTGGGGGAGCTGACGATCTCGTCGATCCCCGGGATGGTGTTCGCGGTGGACTCGGCACCGCTCGCCGGCGCGGCGGCCACACCGGCGACGAGAAGGGCAGCGGTAGCGGCCAGGCTGATGGCCAGCCTTCGGCTCCCTCGTGGGGTTGGATCGGACATGTAGGACACCCTTCGTCGAGGATCAGCAGGGGTAGCGGGACGATAACGCCGTCGGGGCAAGGGCATCGATGTGCTGGTGGTCACGGTTCAGCAACACGACCGGCGCCGGTGGGGTGCAAAACTGTCGCAGCTGGGGTCAATTGATCCTTTCGCCGGGCCGTACCCTCCCGTCGCAGGTCGGCCCGCGCTAACATCCCGCCAACCTCGACCAACGGCGGGAGGCACGTGTGCTGGGGGTACGGATCCGGGAGCGTCTCGCACGTTCGCGCAGGCTGGTGCTGATCGAGATGGCGGTGTTGGCCGTCCTGGCCGTCGGGGTGGCACTGGTGCTCTGGTGGCCGCAGAGCGAGCCCGAGCCGGCGACCACGTCGAGCACCCCCGCGCCGATCGAACTTCCCGGCCTGCCGGACGCCACCGCGCCGGTGCTGATGCCCGGACGCCCCGGCGAGCCGGCGAAGTCGCTGCCGGCGAACGAGATGTCGGCGATGCCGCGCCCGCCGCACAACAACGCCGACGTCCGCTTCGTCACCATGATGATTCCGCACCACGAGCAGGCGCTGGTGATGGCCCGGTTGGTGGCGGACCGGGGCGAGAACCCCCAGCTGAAGATCATTGCGGAACGGATCCTGGCCGCCCAGGGTCCGGAGATCAAGGTGTTGGAGGCGTGGCTTGCCGACCGGGGTCTGGACCGTGACTCCGGTGGCGATCATCGGCACCGCATGTCCGGCATGCAGTCGGCGGAGGCGCTGAACCGACTCACCGCCGCCCGGGGGGCCGAGTTCGACCGGATGTTCGTCGCCATGATGACCGACCATCACCAGGGCGCGATCGACATGGGCAAGGAGGCACTGACGCTCGGTTCCGACATCACCGTGAACGAACTGGCCAGCAGTGTGGTGGTGGAGCAGAGCGTCGAGATCAACCGGATGCGTCAGGCGTTGGCGGAGGGGACCTGACGCCCGGCTGAGCGTCGAACGACGTCGCACCGACAACTGGCGTTGTCGGTGCGGTGCGCCACCCGCTCGCGGGCGTACGCAGGCATCGACTGTTGTATCGATCAACGTCGACTGAAAGACTCGACCTCGGGCTGAGCCCACCGCACCAGGGAGCCGGTGCGGTCACGCGGCGGTGTGGGCATACCGCGCGTGTCACGGTCCGGGCAGCCCTGTCCCCGTGTGCCGCCGCCGACGTCCGCCGTCGACACCTGGCAGTCGTCCCAACGCGGTGCCCGACCCTCGGACCGGCCAAGGAGCCGGCGCGTCGTCGCCCCCGGCCGGTCACCGTTCTTGGAGGTAACGATGCTCCGCACGTTCGGTGTGGCGCTGACCGTCGCGACCCTGACCGCTGGCGCCCTGGTCACCGCGGCCGCTGCCGCCGACTCCCCGGCCGCCCCGCCCCTGGCACCCCTGTGGACCCCGATCCCGAGCCCGCCTTCGTCGCCGAGCCTGACCCCGTCCCCGACCCCGCCCAATATCTCGTCGCCGTCACCGACGGTGGCCTGCCCGCCGGCGCTGCCGATCAGTGGCCAGGTCTCCGACGTCACCGCCACCACCATCACCATCAGCTACTCCCTGATCTTCAACGGCCCGCCCTGCGGTTACGACCTGCCGATAACCGTCCACTTCTTCACCAGCCGCGACGACGCGGAGAAGTGGCGGGACCCGGCGGCCGAGACGGTCACCGGAATGGAGCGCTACGGGAAGGTCACGGTGGACGGACTGACCCCGGACACCGAGTACTGGTTCCGGTTCAGTGACGTCGAGGATCGGCGCGATCCGTACATCGGGGGGCCGGTGCGGACGCAATCGTCGACCGGCTGCGAGGCGACCGCCGCGATCGACGCCAGTTGGGCCACCGGCTTCGTCGCCACGGTCACCGTACGCAACACCGGCAGCGAGCCGCTCGACGGCTGGCAGGTCCGGTGGCGCTGGTCGGGCGACCAGCAGGTCCAGACGGTCTGGGGTGGCGTGCTCGACGGCGCGGGCCCTGACGTGACGGTACGCAACGCACCGTACAACGGCACCGTGGCACCGGACGGCACCACCACGTTCGGGCTGCTCGTGGTCGGCGTGGTGCCCACCGGGATCGCAATGACCTGCGGCTGACGGACGCACGGCGTCGGGTCCCCGGGTGGGGCGCTGCCGGCACGCTTGACTTTATGCCATAAAGTAGTTTGCGTGAACACCGACGATGACCTGCCACCCGAGGACCCGGCTGCCGCCCTGCGACTGATCGACGAGCAGCGGGCGACCGCCGCCCGCCAGTTCGAGCCCGACCCCCGTGCCTACTACTGGCCCTGGGGGCTGGCCTGGCTGATCGGCTTCGGGCTGCACTTCCTCTACTACTCGCCGGGTGACACGCCCCTGGTCGGGATGCCCTCGTGGCTGCCACTGACCACATTGTTCGTGCTGCTGACCGCCGCCGGTGCCGTCACCGCGGTGGCCGGCGTACGGGCGCACGGACAGGTGACCGGGGAGTCCGCCCGGCGTGGCGCCTGGTACGGCTGGTCCTGGGGGCTGGGCTTCCTGACCATCTTCGTGCTCGCCGGTCGGGTGTCCGACAGCCTCCCGCCGGACCTCATCGGCCTGCTCTGGTCAGCCCTCGCGGTGGGTCTGACCGGCATCCTGCACATGGCCGGCGGCGCGATCTGGATGGAGCGCCCGCTGTTCCTGCTCGGCGTCTGGATCACCGCGGTCAACGTGCTCGGCACCATCGCCGGCCCCGGCTGGCACGCGCTGGTCGTGTCGGTGGCCGGCGGTGGCGGGATGCTCCTGGCCGGCCTGCTCGGCTGGCTCCGCCGGAGGGGTCAAGCGTGACCGAACTCGATCCGGTAATCCACGCCCAGGCACGGTTGAGAGTGGTCGCCTCGCTCTCCGCTCTGCCCGAATGTGATCAGGTGACCTTCCCTCGTCTCCAGGAGGTCCTCGGGATGACCGCCGGAAACCTCTCGGTGCACCTGCGGCGACTGGAGGAAGCCGGGTACGTCGCCGTCACCAAGACCCACCGGGGACGTACCCCGGTCACCCTGATCGCCCTCACCCGCCGGGGCCGCCTGGCCTTCGAGGAGTACACGGAAGCGATCCGCTCGCTGCTCGCACCCGCCGACGTCAAGGAGACACCATGATCCTCGCCAGGGCCGAGCAGGCCACCCGACGCTACGGTGACGTACTGGCCCTCGACCAGGTCGACCTGGACGTGCCGGCCGGGGAACTGGTCGGCCTCCTCGGGCCGAACGGGGCCGGCAAGAGCACCCTGCTCAACCTGCTCATCGGTCTGCGTCGGCCGACCGGCGGCCGGGTGCTGCTGTTCGGCGGTGATCCCCGCGACCCCGCGCGTCGCCGACAGGTCGGGGTCACCCCGCAGGAGACCGGGTTGCCCGGCACGCTGCGCGTCGGCGAGGTGGTCGACTTCGTCGGGGCGCACTTTCCCGACCCCGTCCCACGGGCCGAGCTGCTCGACCGGTTCGGCCTGGCGGACCTGGCCCGGCGGCAGACCGGAGGGCTGTCCGGAGGGCAGCGGCGGCGGCTGGCGGTGGCGCTGGCCTTCGTCGGTCGGCCGCGACTGGTCCTGCTCGACGAACCGACCACCGGCCTCGACGTCGAGGCCCGGCGCACGCTGTGGGACGCGATCCGGGACTTCCACGCCGACGGCGGCACGGTCCTGCTCACCAGCCACTACCTGGAGGAGGTCGAGGCGCTGGCGCAGCGGGTGGTGGTCATCGGGCAGGGTCGGGTGCTCGCCGACGACACCGTCTCCGCCATCCGCGGAGTGGTCGACCTGCGTCGGGTCAGCCTGACCACCGACGACCTGCCGACACTGCCGCACGTGGTGCGGGTGGAGCGGGACCGGGACCGGGTCCACCTGCTCACCGGCGACGCCGACCAACTGGTCCGTGACCTGGTCACCGCCGGGGTGGCCTTCCGCGACCTGGAGGTCCGCCCCACCTCGCTGGAGGAGGCCTTCCTCACCATCACCGCCGACAGTCGGCCGGCGGACGCCGACGTACCGACCCCCGCCTGAGGAGATCACCGTGCAGTACGCCCTGGCCCATGCCCGTTACCAACTGCTGGAGATCGTCCGGACGCCGGTGGCCGTCTTCGGCAGCGCCTTCTTCCCCGCCGCCGCGATGCTCTTCTTCGTGGTGCCGGCGGTCGGCGACAACGCCGTCGGCGCCACCTACGCCACCGCCGCCATGGTCACCTTCGCGGTGCTCAGCGCCAACGTCTTCCAGTACGGCATCGGCGTCGCCGAGGACCGCGCCCAGCCGTGGGATCCGTACCTGCGCACCCTTCCGGTGGGACCGACGCCCCGATTCGTCGGCCGGGTGCTGGCGGGCCTGTGTCTCACCTACCTGTCGCTGCTGCCGGTGGTGCTCATCGCGGCGCTGCTCACCGAGGCGCGTACCACCGTGGCGGGGTTCGCGCTCGCCGCCGCCGCCGTCGCCGTGGTGTCCGTACCGTTCACGCTGATGGGGCTGGCCATCGGGTACGCGCTGCCGAGCAAGGCGGCTATCGTCGTCGCCCAGCTGGTGTTCTTCCCGCTGGCCGTCGGCGGTGGTCTGCTCAGCGCACCGGGACAGGCCCCCGCCTTCATCGAGACGATCGCGCCGTTCCTGCCCACGCGGGGTGCCGTGGAGCTGATGTGGACGGCGGTCGGCGACTTCCGGCCCGAGCCGACCTCGATGGTCATGCTCGGGGTGTGGATCGTCGCGTTGGCGGGACTCGCCGGTTGGGCGTACCGCCGCGACGAGGGACGCCGCTTCTCCTGACCGGGTTCGGGCGGCAAGGCCGCGCGTCGGCGCGGGGCGTCATACAGTCGGGGCATGCCGGAGATCGTCCAGTTGCTGGCCTCGCCCGTGCACCGGTTCGTGGGCCGGCCGGCGGACGGGCCGGAACCGGCGCCCGCCGGTGAGCTGGTGAACGAGATCCAGGTCCGGGCGGAGCTGGGCATCGTCGGCGACCGGTACTTCGGCAAGGCCGCGCACCGTCAGGCGAGCGTCACCGTCATCGCGGCCGAGTCGCTGCCGCCGGGGATCGGCCTGGCCGAGGTCCGCCGCAACATCCTGACCAGCGGCGTCGGCGTGGACGACCTGGTCGGCGCGACGCTGGTGCTCGACTCGGGCGAGGGACCGGTGCGGCTGCGGGTGAACCGGCCGGCACCCCCGTGCGCCTGGATGGACGTGACCGTCGGCCCCGGTGCCTGGCGCGGCCTGCGCGGCAGAGGCGGTGTTCGCTGCACCCCGTTGACCGACGGCATCCTGCGGGTCGGTCCGGTCGAGGTGACGATCGAGGACGCCGGGGGAGCACAGGGCTGAACCACTCCGCGTGGCGGCTCTCGGCGTCCGGCCACGGGATGGGCGATGACCGGTGCGTCCGGCGGCACGGTCAGTCGCTGAACTCGGCGCGGTCCACGGTGAAGAGGGTGCCGGTGCCGCCGGTGAACACCAGGTAGAGGTCGTGGATTCCGTTCGCCGCCGGTGGGCTGGTGTCGACCCAGGTCGTCGCGGTCACCCAGTCGCTGCCATCTCCCGACGGTACGGTCATCGAGCCGACCAGCGGTCCGCTCGGGCTGCCGATCCGGGCCTCGATGACTCCGCCGCCCTGCGCGGCGACGGTGACGTGCAGGCGCAGCTGGCCCTTCTGCTCCGGGAAGCCCGCCGCCGAGCCGTCCGCGAAGTTGACGTTCGCCCAGCGGAGGTGGCTGCCATCGCGTACGCCCGTGACGACCTTGCCGTGCTCGGGCGTCGTGACCACCCGCAGCCCGGCGGACTGCCCGTCGTTCTCCTCGGCGAGGTAGGTGGAGAACACGTCCTTGCGGTCGGGGAGCGCGGGCAGCTCGGACCACGTCGGTACGAACGTCGTGACGCTGCGGCCACGGAGTTCGGTGCTGAACGACCCGCCGTGCGTGCGGACCTCGGCCAGCTTCTTCATGTTCTCGTTCGCCGACGTGCGGTACGGCACCACCGACGAGCGCGGGCCCTTGCCGGTGGCGACGTGGGAGACGCAGTCGCCCTGGTTGCGGAACGTCGGGTTGACGAAGTGGGCCCATCCGCCCTTCTTGCAGTCCTGCTTGGTCTCCGGTGGCAGCGGGAAACCGCCGGTGAGGTCGACGGTGAGCGGGACGTCGTCCGGGTTGTTGTTGACCACGACGATGGTGAAGTCGTGGCTCGTCGCGTCCTTGTACGCGGTGACCGTCACCCCGGGCGACGGTGTGCTGGTGGCATCGATCATCACGTCGCCCGGGTCGAGGAACCGGCTGTACTGGCCGAACGTGTAGTACCGCTTGAAGATGCGGTACTGGCCGTTCTCGGTCGGGTTGCCGCTCTGCGGGGTGCCGGTGTTGACCAGGCGGATCAGATCCGAGCCGTCCGCGCCGTTGTTCGCCACCGGCCACCACCAGAAGTAGCCGCTCAGCCGGGTCTCGTCGAACAGGTTGCCGATGAGAGTCGCGTAGCGCAGGCCGTCGCTGATGGTGTTGTTGACGAACAGCCGGTCACGCGGTGAGCCCTGGTTCATGTACTCGGTCTGCCAGATGGTCTTGCCCAACGTGTGCGAGGTGGTGAACGCGGTGGGCGCGGCCCGGGTGGCGTCGTCGATCAGCCCGGCGTAACCGTGTGCCGCGACGACGTCGACGTACCGGTTCGCCGCCGGTTCGCCGATCGCGGGCAGCGCGTACCCCTCGTGGAAGCCGACGCCCTCGCCGAGGACGATCTTCGCGGTGACGCCCCGGCGCTCGAAGGTGGGACCGAGGTGGTCGCGTACCAGCACGCGCAGTTCCTCGGCCGTCCACTGGCAACTGGAGTACCCGGTGCTGATGTCGGGTTCGTTGGTCGGCGAGATGTGCGTGATCCTGATGCCGAACTCGCGTTCGTAGCCGAGCACGTACTCCGCGAGGTAGTCCGCGAACGCCTGGTACATGTCGGGCCGGAGCTTGTTCGGCGGGCCGGAAGGGCCGGAGGAGATCACACTGTTGTTCTGCTTCATCCATGCCGGTGGGCTCCACACGCTGGCGAGGATCGTCTTGACGCCACGCGCCTGTGCCTGCCGCATCAACCAGATCTGGTACGCGTCGAAGTCGGCCTTGCGCTGCGCCCAGTCGGGTTGGTCCCACACGAAGACGCCCGGCTCCGGGGCGATCGTCTGCGTCGGGCCGTCGTAGAGTTGGTCGCCCCAGACGCCCCCGTCGCCCACCATGACACGGACGATGTCCAGCCCGATGCCGGTCTTGTCGTCGAAGATCATGTCGAGCATCTGCGAGGTGAGCGGCTCGCCCAACCGCTGGATCCCGCCCGCCTTGTGGAACGCGAAGGACCCACCGAAGCCGTCGATCGTCTGTCGCTCGGCGCTCCAGTCGACCACTGCGGTGGGTGGTTCGGTGGGCTGGTGCGCGGTGCCGACCACGGCCGTCGAGGTCACCAGGCTCCCCACCGCGACCAGGGCTGTGGCCAGCCGGATCGTCCACCTCGTCCGCCGTCGCATCAACGCCCCCGATGATCAATCGACATAAGTGAATCAAGGCTAGGGGTTCGCCAGCCGACGGGCAAGGTGCGTCGCCTCCCACGGCAGCATCCGGGCGGCGGTGTCACACCGGACCTCATGACGATCGGCACTGCCCGGGACGGCGGCTGACGCGATGTACTGAGGCCGCCGGAAAGCCCAGCAGACCGCAGGAGGGATTCTGGTGACCCTCTGGACAGGTGCCGCCGGTGCGGTGCTGTTCGTGCTGGTGTTCCTCATCGACGGTGGGAGCCGAAAGCACTACTCGTCGGTGCGTCACCCGATCAGCGCCCTGGCGCTGGGCCGGCGAGGCTGGATCCAGACGACGAACTTCCTCGTCTCGGGTGCTGCGATAACCGTGGGGGCGGTCGGGACGGTCGCCGACGGGCCGAGTGTTCTGCTCGGTGGGGTCCTGGCCGTGTTCGGGCTCGGCCTCGTCGCCTCCGGGGTGTTCCGGATGGACCCGATGCTCGGCTACCCGCCGGGCGCTCCACCCGGGATACCCGAGGAGAGCAGCGTCGGGCACCGAGTCCACGACTTCGCCGGGGCCGTCGTCTTCCTGGCTCTGCCCCTCGCTGCGGCGATCGCGACGTTCACGCTGCCCGGGACGTGGTGGCGGACCGGCTCGGCCAGTGTCGCCGTCGCCCTCTTCGTCGGAATCGGTTGGTTCGGCAGGGCGTGGGAGGAGACGTCACCGCACCTCGGCCTCATTCAGCGCGCCGTCGTCATCACCGGATGGGCCTGGCTCACCGCCTTCTTCACGGCGCAGGCGCTCGGCCTGAGCGGGTAGCTGCGCGCCAACCGCCGAATCGGCCCGTCAGGCGAGGTCGTCCATCAGGGCAGGATCTGCACGTAGCCGTCGCTGGCGTGCACCCGGATCCGCTGGCCGTCGGGGCTCAGCCGGGTGGCGTCGGCCACCCCGACGACGGCCGGCAGACCGTACTCGATTCTGCGCCAGGACCGGGGTCTTGCCACAAGCCCCCGGGTGCGCTATACGTTAGGAGTGGCAGGGAGGTGACTCTCTGCCTTTGTCTTTTGTCGCCCGTCGTTGGGGCCCCACCGACCGGACGGGGAGGCCCACACATGGATGTCACGTCGCGGTCCGGGTCGGCCCCGGTCGGTCTCGACGGGCCGTTGGGCGGCAACGCCACCTCGATGCGGGCCACCGCCCGTGCCCTGGCGCAGGCCGAGTCCGCCGTGGCGGTGGTGCTCGTCGAGGGCATCAGCGACCAGATCGCCCTGGAGACGTTGGCGGTCGGCCGGGGCCGGGACCTCGCGGCGGAGCGGATCGTCGTCGTCCCGATCGGTGGGGCCCACGCGATCGGGCGCTTCCTGACCCGGCTGGGTCCGTCGGCCACCGGGTTGCGTCTCGCCGGCCTCTGCGACGTACGCGAAGAGGAGATCTTCCGGCGTGGGCTGACGGACGCGGGCGTGGGTACGCCCCGCACCCGGGCTGAGCTGGAGCAGCTCGGGTTCCACGTCTGCGTCGACGACCTGGAGGACGAGTTGATCCGCGCGGTCGGCGGCTCGGGTGTCGAAGCCCTCTTCGACGCCCAGGGTGACCTGCGACAGTTCCGCGCGTTCCAGAGCCAGCCCGCCTGGCGGGGGCGGGATCGTGACGCGCAACTGTGGCGGTTCCTGCGCAGCAGTTCGCGTCGCAACCTGCGCTACGCCCGGCTGCTCGTCGAGGCCGCCGTCGCCCGGGACAGCGTGCCACGCCCGCTCGACGCCCTGCTCGCCTGTGTGTGACCAGCGACCGCCCGGCGGGTCGACCCCCGCGACGACCCGGTCGTGATCGACACGGCCGCATTCGGCCACGCTGCGCGCCCCGGCCGGGCAGCAGACCGACGCAGCCGGGCAGCAGAACGACGCGGCCGTCGCGGTATGACCTGAGTCGTACCGGGACGGCCGCGTCGTGAGCCGCTGACGATCAGCCCTTCACGGCTCCGGTGAGTCCGCCGACGATCCGGCGTTGGAACAGGCTGAAGAACACCAGCGCCGGGATCATCGACAGGGAGGTGAACGCCAGGACCTTGGCCGTGTCGACCGAGTACTGCGAGGCGAAGGCCTGCACGCCGAGGGGCAGCGTGAAGGTCTCCTCCCGGTTCAGGATGAACAGCGGCAGCAGATAGCCGTTCCAGCTCTGGATGAAGGTCAGGATGCCCACGGTGATGACCCCCGGCATGGCCAGTGGCAGCACCATCCGCCAGAAGAAGCCCAACCGGCCGCAGCCGTCGATCGACGCCGCTTCCTGGATCTCGTCGGGGATGGCCCGTACGAAGGGAACCAGGATGATGATCGTCATCGGGATGCCGAAGCCGATCTGCGGCAGGATCACCCCGGGCAGCGTGTTCATCAGCCCGAGGTTCTTGACCAGGATGTACAGCGGCGTGATCGCCACGGTCAGCGGGAACATCAACCCGGCGGCGAACAGCGAGTACATCGCCCCCCGGCCCCAGAAATTGTACCGGGCGATGATGAAGCTGGTCATCAGGCCGAGAGTGACCACCCCCGCCGTGGTGAACAGGGCGACGATGGTGGAGTTGAGCACCTGCCGCCAGAACGTCCCGCCGGTCAGCACGTCGAGGTAGTTCTCCACCTGCCACGGGTTGGGCAACCCGGCGGGGTCGGTGGTGATCTGCGCGTTCGTGCGGAAGCCACCGAGGATGATGTAGATGACCGGCGCCAGCATCGTCGCGATGAGCAGCAACGCGACGAAGTAGACGGACGGGCTTCCCCAGGCCATTCGCTGGCGGGGTCGCCTTGCCCGGCGCCCGAACACGGCGGTCGCGGCCATCAGCGCCTCCCTCCGGTGATCGCGCCCTCGGTGTCCCGGCGCAGAATGAACCGCTGGTAGAACAGAGCGGCGACGAGCGAGATGAAGAACAGGACCACGGCGACCGCGTTGCCGAATCCGTACTCTCCGGCGGTCCGGCCGTTGGCGACCATGTAGGTGGCCATCGTCGACGTGCCGGCGGTGTCGGCGATGTACTGGCCCCAGATGATGTAGACCAGGTCGAACAACTGCAACGCGCCGATCATCGACAGGAACGCCCAGATGCGGATCGTCGGCCCGAGCAGCGGCAGCGTGATGCGACGCTGGATCTGCCAGTACGACGCGCCGTCGATCGCCGCCGCCTCGGTTAGTTCCTCGGGGATGCCCTGGAGCCCGGCGAGGAAGAGGATGACGGCGAAGCCGATGTACTTCCAGGTGAGGATGCCCATCAGCGTCCAGATCGCGATCTTCGGATCGGAGAGCCATTCGCTCTGCAACGAGCCCAGCCCGATCTTCCCGAGGACGGCGTTGACGACGCCGTCGCCGTGCAGCATCAGGCTCCAGCCGGTGCCGACCACCACTTCGGAGATCACGTAGGGGACGAAGATGAGCACCCGGATGACCGTCTGCCCCCGGATCTGCCGGTTCAGCAGCAGGGCGAGCAGGACGGCCGCCGGCCCCTGGAGCAGCAGCGACAACACCACGATGGTGGCGTTGTGGCGCAGGGCGGCGAGGAAGGTGCTGTCCTCGAAGATGAGTAGGTAGTTGCGGAAGCCGACGAAGTTCTCGGCCGGCCCGTAACCCTGCCAGCTGAAGAACCCGTAGTAGGCGGCCATCACCACGGGCAGGATGACGAAGGACAGGAACACGATCAGTGTCGGTCCTGTCATCAGCGCGATTTCCAGCCGGGCCGGCCAACCGATGCCCTTGCGTCGACGGCGCGGGGCCGGGGGTGACACGACCGGCGTGTCACCCCCGACCTTCGTCAGACCCGATGCCGGGTCCGGCGCGAGCCGTACGCTCTCGTGTTGCGTATCAGACATGACGCTGGGACTACTGAGCCCTCTTGGCGGCGGTCTTGACCGCGTCGACGATGCTCTGCGGGTCGCCCTTACCGGCCAGCATGTTCACCACGGCGGTGTTCAGGGCGTTGCCGACGTTCTGGCCGTAGACGGTGTCGAGCCACTGCGAGACGAACGGCGCCTGGCTGTAGGCGGTGAGGATGGACTGCAGGTGCGGCTCCTGGACCGCCGCCTGCGCCTCGATGTTGACCGGCGGGGCGCTGAACGCCTCGTAGTAGGCCTTCTGCACGTCGGTGCGCGCGATGTAGTTCAGGAAGGCGGTGCACTCGGCCTTGGGGGCCTGCGCCGAGCAGGAGTAGCCGTCGACGCCGCCGAGGATGGCTCCGGGCTGACCGGCACCGCCCTCGATGCTCGGGAAGGGGAACCAGTCCAGGTCGGGCAGCGGCTTCTTGTCCGGGGTGAGGTCGCCGATGACGCCCGGGTTCCAGGCACCCATCAGCTCCATCGCCGCCTTGTGGTTGGCGAGCAGACCGGCGGAGCTACCGGCGCCCTGCTGCGCCGAGGTGGTCAGGAAGCCGTTGTTGAACGGTTCGGTCGCGGCGAAGTTCTGCACGTCCTGACCGGCCTTGAGCCAGCAGGGGTCGTCGAAGTTCATCGTCTGACCGGCCTGGGTGATGGTCTCCGAGCTGCACTCACGCAGCGCGAAGAAGTAGTAGTAGAAGGCCGCCGGCCAGGCGTCCTTCGCGCCGAGGGCGATCGGCTGCACGCCCGCCGCCTTCAGCTTGGCCACGGCGTCCTGCAGCTCGGCGAGGGTGGACGGCGGCTGGGTGATGCCGGCCTTGGCGAACAGGTCCTTGCTGTAGAAGAAGCCACCGGGCAGGACCGCCACCGGCATCGCGTAGACCTTGCCGTCGATCGTCTGCGCGGTGAAGGACCCCTCCGAGATCACCTTCTTGGTGTCGTCGGTGATCGAGTCCGTGATGTCCATCAGCTGGCCGGCCTTGACCATCGCGGCCATCTTGCCGCCACCGCGCTGCATGAACACGTCGGGAGCGTCGCCGGAGTTGAGGGCCGTCTGGAGCTTGCCGTCCAGGTCCTCGTTCTGGATCGACTGAATCTCGATCTTCACGTTCTCGTTGGCGGCCTCGAAGTCGGCGACGGTCTTCTCCCAGAAGGCCTTGCCCTCGCCGGTCGTGGCGTTGTGCCAGAAGGACATGGTGACCGAGCCGTCGCTGTTGCGACCCTCAGAGTCGCCACCCCCGCAGGCCGCCGTCGCCAGGACGCCGGTCGCCAGGGCTACCGACACAGCCAGTAGTTTTCTCGCCCTCATCAATCTTCCTCTCTGCGGAGTCTGCCCACCAGAGGCACCCCTGCGAGCGGATCCATCGACCGGCACGCGGATCGAGGACGTCGAGGGCTGCCTCCTGTCGACAGGCGCTGGTCCGGGCTCGGCTCGCGGTCACGTCGCGATCAACCTCGGAGTGACCCAGGCCACCGACGGCCAAAACGGTCGCAGACTTATCCGAAAAAAACAAGACACGTTTCCGAAACTTTCATAGAGCAAGACGGTATGCCGAGATCTCTTCGTCGGCCCGACTTATCGGCGGGGGAGCAGGAGGCTGGCGACGGTGGCTCTGCGTGACAAGGTGTTTGCGCTAACAAACAATAGGGTCGACCCTCGTCCGAATCGTCCGGAAGGCCGGTCTGGAACCGCCGTGCGGATATCCGACAGACGGCTGTGCCGTCTCACAGTCCCGGAAAAATCCCGGTAGGTTCCGACGGTCGGTCACCGCGTACCGGGCAGAGCATCGGGCCGATGCTCGGGCCGTGACGTTACCCCGGACAGCGGTGGACGGGGAACGGGTGTCCTCCAGCGCACCGGCGGATGATCACGCTGCCAACCGCCATTCGGCGGACCGAGTCGCTTTCTCACATCGCCGGTGCCCGGACGCGGTGAGTGCTCACTCCAGGGTGACGGCAATCGCGACCGCCTCGGTCGCGGTCAGGTCGCCTTCCAGTCGGTAGGTCATTCCGGCGTCCTCCCAGATCAGGGTCGCCGCGGCGAGCCGGGCGCTCTCCTGACGGACGGCGCCGTCGCGGTCCACGTAGGAGACCGGGTGTGGTCCGTCGATCCAGATCGCCGGGGCCGTGCCGACCGACGTCCACCGGGTCTGCGATCCGCTGGCCTGCTTGTAGAAGACCAGATCGAGTCGGCCGTCGAAGGTGTCCAGGCGGACGGTGCCGTCCCGGTAGAGCAGGGTCACCAACCGGTGCCCGCCCTCGGCGTCCGGGTCGGCCACCAGCGCCTGTTCGGGCGGCCCCAGCACGGCGGGGGTCCGGATCGGGAAACGCACCAGCCGCTGCGCCTCGTCGAGCGTGGCGTTGCGTTGGGCGGGCGGCGGCGACCCGACGCCGGTCGGCGGTGGCGGCGCGGGGGAGGTGCTGACGGTGATGCCGGCGAAACGCAGCAGGCCCGCCACCGCGTCGGCCAGCGCGGCCCGCCCCGGCGGCAGCACCGCCACCAGTAGCGCGGCCAGCGCCGCCGCCAGCGCGTACCGCCAGCGCCGTCGGCGCACCACGCGGCGGGTGTCCGGCGCGGCGGCCAGCCGGGCGCGGACCTCGGCGGCGACCTGCGGCGGCTCGGGGGTCTCCAACCACGCGGCCAGCTCGCGCAGCTCCCGCTCCAGGTCATCCACGGCTGGCCTCCTCGACCGCGAGCAGGCCGCGCAGCTTCACCAACGCGCGTGAGGTACGCGACTTCACGGTGCCCCGGGGCCAACCCAGCATGGTGACCGTCTCCTCCTCGCTGAGTTCCAGCAGGTACCGGCAGACGATCACCTCCCGGTCCCGGGACGGCAGCGACCGCAGGGCCCGCACCAGCGCGGCCCGACGCTCCCCGGCAAGGACCGCGTCGACGGCGTCGTCCTCGACGATCTCCGCGCCCGGCTCCACGCGCGCCGCGCGCAGCACCAGGCCGTTGCGTCTTTCCCGGGTACGGTGCAGATTGCGGGTCTCGTTGGCCACGATGGCCAGCAGCCAGGAGCGGAACGACGACTCGCCACGGTAGCGGTCGAGCTTGCGGTATCCCTTCACGAACGCCTCCTGGATGACGTCCTCGGCGTCGGAGCCCGCGCCGAGCAGCACCGCCGTGCGGTGCGCGGCCGCAGTGTGCCGGGCGACCAGGAATTCGTACGCCTCCAGGTCACCTGCCTGCGCGCGGGTGACGAACTGCTCGTCGTCCAGGACAACCTCCGGTGGGAACACCCCTGTTGACACCGCCGGAGCCGGGAAGGTTCCACCCGTGGCACGGGAACCCTCGGCACCCCGGTGGTGTCACCCGGACATGATGGCGAACACGACGATCTCGCGGCGTACCCTGCTGACCGTGCTGGCCGGGGCCGGAGCCGCCGCCCTGACCGGCTGCGACCCGACCGCCGCCTCCGCCGACCCGGTGCCGGACCCGCTGCTCGTCACCGACGACGGTGGCCTGACCCTGTTGCGCGGCACCGACCGGCAGACGCTCGGTGCCGGAGTGGCCACCGCCGACGGGCGGCTGGTCTACACGGCCGTCGCGGACGGTGCCGACACGGCTCTGCGCCGCGTCGACGCCGCCAGCGGCAACGCCTCCGAGCGGGTACGGCTACCCGGCCGATGGGTGCCGCAGACCGTGTCCACCGACGGCACCCGACTGGCGCTGACCACCGAAGCGCTCAGCGCCACCGGGGACCGGCCAGCCGGGCGCGACGAGACACTGGTGTTGATCGCCGACGCCGGTGGCGTGCGGCAACGGCTGCGGCTGCCGGGCAACGTGGTGCCGGAGGCGTTCACCCACGACCTCACCGGGCTGTTCGTGCTGGAGTGGCTGCCACCGGCCGCGCCGGACCGCTACCGGGTGCGTCTGGTCGACCTCGCCACCGGGATCGCCGGTCGGCTGCTGACCCGCACCAAGGAAGTGGTGCCGGAGGAGGCGGAGGAGGAGATGCGCGGCGACGGGCGGCAGGCGGTCCTGGCGCCGAACCACACGGTGCTCTACACGCTCTACACCCACCAGCCGGACCACCGGCACACCCGGGACCGGATCAGCGGTCGGCCGGGCAGCGACGTGCACGCCTTCGTACACACGCTGCACCTCGAACAGCGGTGGGCGTACTGCGTGGACCTGCCGCACCCGTTCGGGGAAGGCGCCGCCGAGGGCCACACCATGGCGCTGACCCCCGACGGCAGCCGGCTCTACGTCGCCGACGTCGGCTCCGGCGCGGTCGCGGAGATCTCCACCGAGGAGCTGACCGTACGCCGCACGGCCACCCTCGCCGCCGACCGCGCTCCGGCCTTCGCGGCGGCCTCCACGAAGCGGCTGTACCTGGGCTCGGGAACCGGGGTGCGGGCCGTGGACCTGACCGGTCTCACCGTCACCGCCGAGCAGGCGACGGACCCGGTCACCGGTCTCGCGCTCAGTCCGGACGGCAGCCGCCTCTACCTGGGCCATCGGGCTGTGGTGTCCTGGCAGGACGCGGACTCCGGCGGGGAACTCGGTCGGGTCGGCGTGCCCGGCCTGGCGGGCCTGCACGGACCTGCCCGGCCGGTCTGACCCAATCCGTCTCGGCGGGGGCAACCGCACCGAGCTGTTGGCCCCCGCTTCGTACCATCCTGGCCGGGCCGTCGTGCTGAACGGACAGCCCGCGGACTGAGCCTGAACCGGCCCGTACCAACCGGTTCGCCCAACGAGAGGACCTGCCATGACTCCTGCGGTCGCCACCGCCGACAACCTCAGCAGCGCGCTCGACGACATCGTCGACCGCGTGCCGGGGGCACAGTTCGCGGTGGTGCTCTCCCCGGACGGGCTCCTGCTGGGCGCCTCCCGGGGCATCGACGACGAACTCGCCACCGAGCTGTCCGGCATGGTCTGTGGGCTCCAGGCGCTGGGCCTGGCCGCCGCGCAGGTCTGCGGAGACGGCGAGCTGCACCAGGTCGTGGTGCAGATGTCCCGGGCGTTCCTGTTCCACGCCACCACCGGCAGCGGCGCCGTCCTCGCCGTCGGGATCGACGGCGATGCGGAGGTCGGCGACATGGCGTACGAGGTTGCGCTCTTCGTCGCCCAGGCCGGCGACCACCTTCCGGTGTACCTGGAGCCGGCGACCGGGGCCGCCCAGGCCGAGTGACCGCCGGCGGCGTGATCAGCCCCGCTCGTGCTGCGCGTCGTACTGTGGGGCAGGATTCGCCACCTGCCAGAACTCGGCGGGCAGGAACGCGATGACGTCGTCGTACTGGCTGGCCTCGACGGCCTCGCGGAGGGTGTCCAGGACCGCCCGGATGCCCGCTGCCGCCGTCTCGGGGTCGACGTCCGAGCGTCCCGCGACCCGCTGCACGAAAACGTCGAGCCCGAAGCGTTCGGCGCTCTCCTGCGGGCCGAACGCGTACGCGCGCAGACCCTCCGGCAGGTGACGGGCGAGGTCGCGTGCCTCACCTCCGTCGATCCGCTCCGCCAGGGTGGTCAGCGTGGCCCGCGCGATGGCGGTCGCCTGTTCTGCCGAGCTCCCTGTGCGGCTCGCCACCGAGTCGATGAACTGGTCGTCGTCCACCTCGCCGTACCCCTCTCGCCGCGGATCCGGCGTCTACCCGCCCGCCGGCCGCCCAAACGACGGCGCGCCCCGAGCGACCGCCCGCTTTCACATGATCGGATCGGGCCAGGACGATCGGGCGCGGACCGCCTCGCGCGGGCCAGGCTTGACGTCGAAAGGGGGGCTTCATGATCTCGGCACTCAACCGGCTTGTCGACCTCGTCGAGGAGCACCTCACCGAGGAACTCGACGTCACCGCGTCGGCTCGGGCACTCGGCACGACCGAGTACCACCTGCGGCGGATGTTCTCGTCGCTGGCCGGCATGCCGCTGTCGGAGTACGTACGTCGGCGGCGCATGACCGTCGCCGCGGGCGACGTCGTCCGGGGTGAGGACGACCTGCTCAGCATCGCGGTGCGGTACGGGTACGGCTCGACGGAGGCGTTCGGCCGTGCGTTCCGGGCCGTCCACGGCGTCGGCCCCGGCGACGCTCGTCGCGATGGTGGCCCCCTTCGTACTCAACCGCAGCTCAGGTTCCGCCTGACCGTCGAAGGGAGCACCCCCGTGGACACCCGCATCGTCGACCGGCCCGGGTTGCGGCTCGTCGGACACGCCGCCCGCGTTCCGCTCATCCACCACGGGGTCAATCCGCACATCCAGCGGCACATCGCCGCCCTACCCGCCGAGGAGCACCAGCGCCTGAAGCAGCTCAGCGACACCGAGCCGGCGGGCCTGCTCCAGGTCACCGCCGACATCGGCCCGGACGCGGTCGAGGGCACCGAGCTGACCTACCTGCACGGGGTCGCGGTCAGCCACGACACCGGCGTCCCGGACGACCTCGACAGCATCGAGGTACCGGCCGGTGCGTGGGCGGTCTTCCGCACGGCCGGACCCCATCCGCAGGCCCTGCAACGGACCTGGACGGCGACCGCCGCGGAGTGGTTCCCGTCGAACCCGTGGCGGCTTCGGCCCGGTCCGTCGATGGTCGCGATCCTCGAACGCGCGGCCGACTTCAGCACCGCAACCTGCGAGTTGTGGTTGCCCGTCGAACCGGCCTGACGGCTACCGCCATCCGGTGGCGGTCGGGGCGGCGCCACCTGAATCACCGGCCGGTGGGCCCGCCACCCCCCAGCGTGCCCACCGGTACCTTCCGGAAGTATCTTGACGCCCCTGTCGGAATCGTTACGATCTGCGCGATGAGCCGCCCCGCTTCGACCGACGTCCACCCCGCCTGGTTGCCGCCCGAGGCGTTCCGCGCGATCGGCTCCCGGCACTGCCTCGTGCTCGGCGACGGCAGCCTCGTGGACACGGTCGTCGCCGAGATCGAGCAGGCCAGCGCCGTCCACGGGGGCAGCGTCCGGCGCGGGACGGCCGGGCCGGCACCGAGCCTGGTGCTCGCCCTGGTGTCGGCCGCCGACGGCGGCCCCACCGAACTCGACGCCGTGCTGGCCGAGCTGGACGCGGCCGACGACGGGCCACTCGGCGCGGAGGGCTACGCGCTGGCCCGCCACGGTGAGGTCACCGTGGTGCTCGCCGACGAACCGGCCGGGCTCCTCTACGGGCTGTTCCACGTCGTCCGGCTCGGCGAGTCGGCGTTCGGCGCACCCCGGGCGGCACGGCGGCACCGTCCCGCGATGCGCCGCCGGATGCTCGACCACTGGGACAACGTCGACGTGCACCCGGTGATGGGGCAGGTCGAACGCGGCTACTCCGGCGGGTCGATCTTCTGGAGCGACGGTCGTCCCCGACGCGACCGCCACCGGCTGTGGGCGTACGCGCGACTGCTGGCCGCGTGCGGGATCAACGCGGTGGCGGTGAACAACGTCAACGTGCACGCCGCCGAGGCGCGGCTGCTCACCGAGCGACTCGACGAGGTCGCCGAGATCGCCGACGAGTTCCGCCCGTACGGCATCCGGGTGCATCTGTCGGTCACCTTCGCCGCACCCGTCGTCCTCGCCGGGCTGCCCACCGCGGACCCGCTCGACGAGGCGGTGCGGGCGTGGTGGGCCGAGACCACCCGGGCGGTGTACGCCCGCATCCCCGACTTCGGCGGCTACGTGGTGAAGGCCGACTCGGAGGGGCAGCCGGGCCCGTTCAGCTACGGCCGCGACCACGCCGACGGCGCGAATCTGCTCGCCGAGGCGCTGGCGCCGCACGGCGGTGTGGTGCACTGGCGGGCCTTCGTCTACAACCACCAGCAGGACTGGCGGGACCGCTCGACCGACCGTGCCCGCGCCGCCTACGACCACTTCGCCCCACTCGACGGCCGCTTCGGCGACAACGTCATCGTGCAGGTCAAGCACGGTCCGATGGACTTCCAGACCCGGGAGCCCGTCTCCCCGGTGATCACGGCGATGCCCGACACCCGGCTGGCGGTGGAGTTCCAGGTCACGCAGGAGTACACCGGTCAGCAGCGGCACGTGTGCTACCTGGCTCCCTGGTGGAGCGAGGTGCTCCGGTTCGGTTGGGGCGACGACGGGCAGACCGTCTCCGGCGTGGCCGCCGACGGCGGTGGCCTGGTGGCCGTCTCCAATGTGGGTGACGACCCGTTCTGGACCGGGCATCCGCTGGCCCAGGCCAACCTGTACGCGTTCGGTCGACTCGCCTGGGATCCGCGACTGAGCCCGGCGGTGGTGCTCGACGAGTGGATCGAGCTGACGTTCCACCCGGAGACCGTCGCCGACCCGGACCTGCTCCGCCGCACCGTCCACGAGATCATGGACGACTCGTGGCGCACCTACGAGCGGTACACCGCCCCACTGGGCGTGGGGTTCATGGTGCGGCCGGGGAGCCACTACGGCCCGGACGTCGACGGGTACGAGTACACCCCGTGGGGGACGTACCATTTCGCCGACCGGGACGGCGTGGGCGTGGACCGCACCCGGGCCACCGGCACCGGCTTCACCGGCCAGTACCCACGGCCGTGGTCCCGGGTGTACGAATCCCCGGACACCTGCCCCGACGAGCTGCTGCTCTTCTTCCACCACGTGCCGTACGAGCACGTGCTGCACAGCGGACGCACCGTCATCCAGCACATCTACGACACCCACTTCGACGGGGTGGCCGAGGTGGAGGCGGCCCGCCTGCGGTGGAAGTCGCTGGTCGGGCTGGTCGACGCGGCCGTGCACGCCCGGGTGACCGAGCGGCTCGACGAGCAGCTGCGCTGCGCGCGAGAGTGGCGTGACCAGGTCAACGCCTACTTCCACCGAAAGTCCGGGGTGCCCGACGCGCACGGCCGGCCGCTGCACTGAGCCCGGCCGCCGACCGGTGCGCACCGGGGCCTCGCCGGGGTGCCGGAGCCGTTCCCGTGCCGGGGCGTCGACGGCTGGCAGGTCGGGCGCGGGTTCAGGGTGCCTCGGCGCGGTAGAAGGCGTACCGGCCGAACCACGCCCTGCCGCCGCCGTTGGTCGCCGGGCGGATCAGATCCGCGTCGATCAGCGCGGCGAGCACCCGTTCGGGGACGCTGGCGGCCATCCGGGGGTTGCGGTGCGCCACGCGTTTCCCCCGGTCCGACAGGGTGCCGTCGATGTCCAGCACGTGCAGCTCGCCGCCGCGTCGCAGTACCCGCCGGGCCTCGCGTAACGCCCGTGCCCGCTCGCCGTCGTCCAGGTGGTGCAGCATGAAGGCGGACAGCACCCGGTCGACGCTGTCGTCGGGCAGAGGTAGCGCCCCGGCGAACGCCTGGTGGTAATGGATCGGCAGGTTGGCGCGCGTCGCCTTGCGGCGGGCGCGGCGCAGGGCGGCCGGGTCGGGGTCGATGCCCAGGGCGACGGTGTCCGGGTGGCGGTGCGCCAGCGCGGTCAGGAGGTTTCCGGTACCACAGCCGATTTCGAGGATCCGCTGGCCGGACCGGAGGTTCGCCCGGTCCATCAGTTGTCCGTGCAGACGTCCGACGCCCGCGAGGCGGGAGAACGGATCGTAGATCGGCAACAGCCAGTGCTTACCCATGCCGGGCAGGTACTGCTGTGCGTCCGTGTGGTGCGGCTGTCCGGTCATTCGACGCTCCGAGATCAGATGAAGTTCGGTCGTACTCTTAGCGTCGTGGAGCGTGACACCATGGACAATGGCGTAACTGTGGATCGGATGCGACGAAGTTTGGCCTCCGGTCCGCAGGCTGTCGGGGTGACCGGCCGGGGCGTACCGGTGATCGGGTTCGACCGGGCGGCGGGCGTCGCGCCGGTCGCCGTGGCTCGGGTCCCGCAGGGCGAGCCGGTGGCCCATCCGATCGCCGACGGTGCCCACACCCACGACTTCCTGGTGCTCTTCTACGCACGCCGGGCCGCCGGTCGGTTGGAGATCGACAATCGCAGGTGGACGGTGGCCGACGGGGACCTGTTCGTCATCGCACCGGGGCAGGTGGTCGCCTTCCCGGAGCCGATCGACGTGACGGTCACCGACGGATGGGCGGTGTGGTTTCCGGCCGACGTGGTGCGCCCGGGCACGCCCGGCGCCTACTCGTCGTGGCGGTCGCACCCGCTGCTCCTGCCGTTCGCCCGTGGCACCGACCGGGCACAGCGGCTGCGCGTACCGCCGTCCGACCGGGACGCCTGGGTCGAACGCCTCGCCGCGCTCGACGCCGAGTTGCGGGCCCGACGCGACGGCCACCGGGAGGCCGCGCTCGCGCACCTGACCCTGTTGTTGGTGGCCGTGGCCCGGATGTCGACAGACGTCGCCGACCAACTCCGCGCGGCGGAGGAGCCGCTGCTGGCGGCGGTCTTCGACGTCATCGAGCGGCGTTACCAGGAGCCGATCTCGCTCGCCGATGTCGCCGCCGACCTGGCGCTCACCGCCGGCCACCTCACCACCGTGGTACGCCGCAAGACCGGCCGGACGGTGCAGCAGTGGATCGCGCAACGTCGCATGCAGCAGGCGCGGTCGCTGCTCACCGACACCGACCTGACCGTGGCGGCGATCAGCCGACGGGTCGGTTACCCGGACGTCAGCTACTTCATCAAACGCTTCCGCGCCGAGCACGGGGTGACCCCGACCCAGTGGCGTGATCCCGCGTCCGGCGCGTCCTGAGCGTCGGCCGGGTCACTGCACGAACTCGTCCCGGACGATGTCGATCATCGGGGTGCCACCGCGCACCAGCGCCAGCGCCAGCACCGAGCCGAGGGCGGCCAGCGCCGCCTCCGAGGTGGCCACGGTGAGTGCCGTCGCCGCGACCAGCAGCAACGCGGTGCCGACGGCGACCACCGGGGTACGCAGCACGAAGTACCCGGCCAGCCGGAACACGTCGCGCAACCGGAACGTGAACAGCGATGTGATCACCAGCGCGTTGAGCCCGACCACGCACACCCCGGCACCGACCAGCACCAGCGGCGCCGCCCACCAACCCGGCACTCCCGCCGCCGGCAGGTTGACCAGGTTGACCGCGATCACGGTCAGCCAGAGCAGCGTCGGCACCCAGACCAGCAGCGAGCCGGTCAGGTTGGCCCGGTAACCGCGCCAGAACAGTCGCCACGGGTGCAGTTCGGTCAGGTCGAGGCGCTGACGGTGCAGGGCGTACAGCGCGGCGGAGAAGGCCGGGCCGAGCGGCACCGCACAGACGGCGACCAGCGGCAGGTTGCTCACGTGCCGTTCCAGGGCGAACAGCGCCACCAGGCCGGGGGCCGCACAGACCAGCAGCAGCAACTCCACCACGAGCAGCGTGTAGACCAGCGCCGCGACCCGGGACAGCGGGCCGGCGCCGAACTCCCGGCGGGCGGCGGTGCTCACGTCGACTCCTGGCCGAGTAGACGTCTCTCGTCCCACCAGGGTGGCGTCTCGTCGCTCACCGCGCTCACCTCGGCCAGGGTCACCTCGTGCCGGGTGAGGTGCAGGTCCACCTCGACGCGACCGGCCCGCACCGGCAGCGCGCGGTGCTGCCGGGCCGGTTCGGCCGCCTGCCGCAGGACGTCCAGTTGTCGGGCGGTGGGGGAGGCCGGCCGACCCAGCTCGCACCAGGCCCGCCAGGCGTTGCCGGCCACCTCGCTGACCGAGGAGCGCAGCAGGAAGGCGCTGCGGGCCGTCCCGTCGGTGATCGGTAGTGACAGGCGGACGGTGTGGTTGTCGACCGGGTCGCGGCCGGTGACGTCCACCGGAGCCCAGGCGAGCACGGCGATCCGGCCGGTGTCGTCGCGGGTGACCAGGTGATCGGCGCCGCGAGCCAGGATCTGCCCGCCCAGCCGGTTCATGAAGGCGTACAGGTGGAAGGTGGGCTTGCGGATCTGCCGGTGGGTGAGCAGCCCGAACCCGCCGTGGAACAGGGTGGTCGGCACACCCACCTCCTCGAACACGTCGCTGAAGGTCCAGTACGCGAACGAGTCGACCAGGTCGCCACCGCTCGCCAGCACCGGGGCCAGATAGGCGGCGTGGAAGGCGGTGTCGTGGATCGGGTTGTCCGGCCGGTAGGAGCTGTTGAACTCGGTGATGTGCACCGGCAGGTCGGCCAGCGCGGTGCCGGCGAGCAACCGGCGAGGGCTGCCGAACTGCTCCAGCAGCCGCCCCGCCGGTGCCAGGTCCTGGTGTACGCCGAACGGTACGTGTTGGGCCGGGCCGGAGGTGTAGGCGTGCCGGCTGACGAAGTCGACCGGCACCGAGCGGTCGGTGACGAACTCGGCGAACCGGGGCAGCCAGGTGTCGTCGGCACCGGGGGAGAGCGCCGGGCCACCGACCTGGAGGTCGGCGTCGACGTCCTTGACCGCGTGCGCGCTCACCTCGTAGAGCCGGTGGTAGGCGTCGGCGTCCGCGCCCTGCCAGAACTCCTTCAGATCGGGCTCGTTCCACACCTCGATCGGCCAGCCACGCACCTCGTCGAGGCCGTACCGGTCGACGAGGTGGGCGACGGTGGTCCGGACCAGGTCGGCCCACTCCCGGTGCGATCGGGGCGGGGTGACGTTGCCCTGCCACCAGAACACCGTCTGATCTCCACTGGCCAGCCCGGAGGGCATGAAGCCCAACTCCACGAACGGCCGGATGCCCAGCTCCAGGTACGCGTCGACGACCTGGTCGACGTAGCCGAAGGCGTGCCGGACGTGGCGTCGCCCCTGGTACTCGTACGGGCGGTACACGCCCACGCCGTCACTGAGCAGGCCGTGCCCCCGGATGTGCCGGAAGCCGATCTCGCGTTGGATCAGCGCCAGCGAGTCCTGGTAGTCGCGCCGCAGGGCCAGGTCGAACCGGCCGGTGCCGACCGCGAAGCGCCACGCGTCGCTCAGCCGGCCGACGGGTTGCTCCGCAACGGTGATGCGCATCGTCGTCCTCGTGCTCGTGGGTGGTGGAGGGTGTCCGGTCCGGCCGCGCCGACCCCGACCGGACCGGACACGTCACCTAGTTCTTCTCCTGGTAGCGCTTGTACGCGTTGTTGACCGTCTCCAGGTAGGCGTCCATGTTCTTGCTCTTCAGCTCCGCCACGTAGGCGTCCCACTCGGCGAAGTCACGCTGCCCGAGGATGAACTGGAGCGTGGCCTGGTAGACGTGGTCCTTCAGCGGCGTCTCCCAGAGCGACACCTGCTCCCGCTCCTCGTCGCTGAGCGGGTACGGCGGCGGCGGCGACTTCGGCGCGCGGGCGTTCATCACCTTCTGGAACTCCTGCTCCTCGGGGGAGAAGAACGCCTGCACCAGTTCGGGCTTGCCGCCGTAGGAGAACACTCCGTTGCCGAAGCCGAAGTCCTTCTGCAGGTGCTTGGGCGCACCGGGGTTGAGGCCGATCATGTCGACGTCCGGGGCGAGGGTGGGCTTGCCGGAGCTGTCCTTGACGTAGGTGGTGCCCTCGACGCCCCACTTGGCGAAGTGCTGGCCCTCGTCGGAGTACCAGAGCCAGTCGACGAACTGCATCATGGCCACGAAGTTCTTGCTGTCGCGGGCCTTCGAGGAGATCATCATGCCGTTCTCGAGCCGGCTGGCCGGGTTGATCTCGCCGGCCGGTCCGATCGGCAGCGGGATCTTGGTGATCTTCGCCTTCGGGTTGGTCGCGGCCAGGTCGGGCCGGTAGTCGTTGACCAACGTCTGCGCGTTGCTGCTGATCACGAAGGACTTGCTGTTGGCGAGCTTCTGCCGGGCCAGGTCGTCGGTCTGGGTGAAGCTCTCCGGGTCGAGCAGCTTCTCCTTCACCAGCTTGTTGAGGTACTCCAGCATGTGCCGGTAGTGCTCGGTGGCACCGGTGTACTCGAACTGCTGCGCCTGCTCGTTCCAGTTGACGTGCTGGAAGTTCCAGCCCGCACCGGCCAGGCCGTGCGACACGGCCAGCATGTTGAGCAGGTTGCCGGCGGGGTTGGGCTGGCTGAACCGGTCGGAGAACGGGTAGACGTCCGGGTACGCCGCCTTCATCGCCTTGAGCATGGTGTAGACGTCGTCCCAGGTCTTCGGGATCTCGAGGTTCAGCTCTTCGAGGATGTCGGTGCGGACCGCCAGGGAGTACTCGTGCCACGGCTTCTCGTGCAGACCGGGCAGCAGGTAGAACTTGCCGTCCTGCTGGCGCAGGGTGTCGATCTCAGCGTTGAGGTTCCACTTCTCGATCTTGTCCTTGAAGTTCGGCATCAGATCGAGGTAGTCGCTGACCGGCAGGATCGCCCCCGAGGAGACGTACGCGTGCACGTCCGGCGGATAGGTCTTGGGGATGAGCAGCGGGGCGTCGCCGGCACCGATGAGCAGGCTGCGCTTCTGGTTGTAGTCGCTCAGCGGGACGGCGACCTTCTCGAGGCTGACGTTCGTCCGGGACTGCAGCTCCGTCCAGAACAGCCAGTCCTCCTTCAACGGATAGTTCGGGTGGTTGTTGTAGAGGACGGAGAAGGAGAGCGGCTCGGTGGCCTTGAACTGGGTGCCGACGGAGTAGTTCTCCATCGCGCCGACCCGGTTCTCCGACAGATCTTCGCTGTCGGAGGAGTCGTCGCCACAGGCGGTGACGCTACTGAGGGCTAGCAGCACGGCAGCAGCCGCCGCCGCGTGACGCCACGATCTGCGGAACATGGCGATTTCCTTTCAACTCGGTGGTGGGAGGGGTGGTTCTCTTCTGATCAGCCCTTGACCGCGCCGAGCATGATGCCCCGGACGAAGTACCGCTGGACGAAGGGATAGACCAGGAGGATCGGCAGGGTGGTGAGCACGATGGTGACGGCCTTGAGCGTCGCCTCGGCCTGCACCTCGTTGGCTTCGCTGATCGCTCCGACGTTCTCCGCGCCGGTGGCGCCGGCGATCAGGTTGCGCAGGTACACGGTGACCGGCCAGAGTTCCTGCCGGTCCATGTAGAGGAACGCCGCGAACCAGGAGTTCCAGAAGGAGACCGCGTAGAAGAGGACCATCGTGGCGACGATGGCCTTGGACAGTGGAAGCACGATCCGTAGCAGGATCCCGTACGTGTTGAGGCCGTCGACCGCGGCGGCCTCCTCCAACTCCGTCGGCAGGCTCTCGAAGAACGCCTTCATCACCAGCAGGTTGAACACGTTGATGGCGTTGGGCAGCGCGATGGCCCAGACGCTGTTCTTCAGGCCCAGGCTGGTGACCAGGACGTAGTTGGGGATCAGGCCACCGGTGAAGAACATGGTGAACAGCGCGATGCCGACCAGGGCGCCGCGTCCCTTGAGCTGCTTCTTGGACAGCACGTACGCGTAGCAGGTGGTCATCACGATCGAGATGACGGTGGCGGTGACCGTGTAGAACACCGTGTTGCGGTAGTTCGTCCAGAACATCGAGTCGGACATCAGCAGCTGGTAGGTGTCCAGCGTGAAGCCGCGCGGCACGAGGTTCACCTGGCCGGTGATGATGTACGACTCGTGGCTCATGGACCGGGCGACGATGTTGATGAACGGGTAGAGCGTCACCACCACCACGAGGGTCAGGATGATCCCGTTGACGACCTGGAACGCCCGGTAGCCGCGGGTCTCCCGGACACCGCGTCGGCGGGGCGGACGGGGCGTGGTCTCGGTTTGCCGCTCGGCGGCGTCGATGGTCACCACAGGCTCGTCCCCACCGTACGACGGGCGATCTGGTTCGCCGACAGCACCAGGATCAGCCCGATGACCGCCTCGAACAGCCCGATCGCCGCGGCGTAGCTGAAGTTGCTGGACGCGAAGCCCATCCGGAACAGGTAGGTGGACAACACGTCTGCGGTCGGATAGGTCAGCGGGTTGTACAGCAGCAGGATCTTCTCGAACCCGACCGCCATGAAGGTGCCGATGTTGAGGATCAGCAACGTCACCATCGTCGGTCGGATGCCCGGCAGCGTGACGTGCCAGGTCTGTCGCCACCGGTTCGCGCCGTCGATCCGGGCCGCCTCGTACAGGTCTTCGTCGATGGTGGTGAGCGCGGCCAGGTAGAGGATGGTGCCCCAGCCGACCGTCTGCCAGATCTCCGAGGAGACGTAGATGGTGCGGAACCACTCCGGCCGCTGCAGGAACGGGATCGCCTCACCGCCGGCGGCGCGGACCAGCTGGTTGACCGTGCCGTCCATGGAGAGCAACTGCATCACGATCGCCGCGACGATCACGATGGACAGGAAGTGCGGCAGGTAGGACACCGACTGCACGAAGCGCTTCAGCTTGCGGGCCCGCACCTCGTTGAGCAGCAACGCCAGCACGATGGGCAGCGGGAAGCAGAACAGCAGGGTCAGCGCGCCCAGCACCAGGGTGTTGGTGAAGACGTTCCAGAACGTCGGGTCGTTGAGGAACATCTTGAAGTAGCGCAGCCCGACCCAGTACTCGCCGAAGATGTTCCCGCCGGGCTGGAACCGCCGGAAGGCGATCACGTTGCCCAACATCGGCAGGTACCGGAAGATCAGGAAGAACAGCAGCGGCAGGATGGCCAGCGAGTAGAGCTGCCAGTCCCGCCGTAGCGCGCGGCGCCAGGTCTGCCGGGGCGCCCGCGGTGGACGGTTCGGTGTCGGCGTCTCGGGGGCGGGGGCCGACGGGGGCAGGGTGGTCGTGGTGCTCATGACCGGGACTCCGTGACGGGCTCGACGTGTGGGTGGGAGAGCAGCTCGCGGTGGTGACCGACCTCGCGTTCGTCGCCCTCCAGCCGCAGCGTCAGACCAGCCGCCACGTCACCGCTGGAGCGGCTGATTCGCAGCTGCACCTCGCCGGGCTCCACCACCCGGCGGCCGTGCACCCCGGTGAACGAGGTGACGTCGGCGGGGACCGTGAAGCTGACCCGAGCTGCCGCGCCCGGCGCCAGCGGCACCCGGGCGTACCCGATCAGGCGGACCACCGGCCGGGTGGTCTGTGCCACCGGATCGTGCAGGTAGAGCTGGACGACCTCGGTGCCGGCCCGGGTGCCGGTGTTGCGGACCGTGACGCCGACCGTCACCTCCCCGTCGACCGGCCAGGCCACCGGCTCACCGGAGACGCCACCGGGCGCGCCGGTGACCGTGGCGTCGCTCCAGTCGAAGGTGGTGTAACTCAGACCGTGACCGAACGGGAACGCGGGTGTGGGGTCCACCGACGACACCTTCGTACGTCGGCCCAGGGTGGGGGTGAGGTAGGTGCCCGGAAGCCCACCGGTGTGCCGGGGGATGCTGACCGGCAACCTGCCGGACGGATCCACCTCACCGGCGAGGATCTCGGCGAGCGCCGTCGCGCCGAGCTGGCCGGGGAAGAACGCCTGCACGATGGCGCTCGCGCCGTCCACCAGATCCCCCAACGCGTACGGGCGGCCGGAGAGCACCACCAGCACCACCGGGGTTCCGGTGGCCAGCACGGCGCGTACCAGTTCCGCCTGCACCCCGGGCAGTTGGAGGTCGATCGCGTCGCAACCCTCGCCGGAGGTGCCCCGACCGAACATGCCGGCCCGGTCGCCGACGGCCAGTACGCAGACGTCGGCGTCCTTGGCCGCCTGGACCGCCGCCGCGATGCCGGAGGTGTCCGCTCCGGTGATGTCGGTGCCCGGTACGTGGGTGAGCTGCGGATGGCGCTGCTGGAGCGCCTCGCGTAGGGACGGGATCTCGACGCCGACGCCGTGCTCCGGATGGTGCACGCCCACGTGCAGCGGGAACGAGTAGCAGCCCAGCAGTGACATCGCGTCGTCGGCGACCGGCCCGACCAACGCGACACGCTGACCGGTGGAGAGGGGCAGCAGTCCGTCGCGGTTGCGGAGCAGCACCACGGCCTGGCGGGCCAGCCGGAGGGCGACGGACTGGCCGGCCTCGTCGTCGAGGCGAAGCGCCTCGACGTCGGCCGGCAACTCGCTCCAGTCCTCGTCGAGCAGGCCCAGCTCGATCTTCTGGATCAGTACCCGCCGGAGGGCGCGGTCGACCAGGCTCTCGCTGACCGCGCCGGAGCGCACCGCCGCAGCCAGCGGCGCGCCGTAGGCGTCCACGGTGGGCAGTTCCACGTCGATGCCGGCCCGCAGCGCCAGCCGCGCCGCGTCCGCGGCGTCCGCGGCGACACCGTGCAGGGTCTCCAGGAAGCGGACCGCGAAGTAGTCCGCGACCAGCACCCCGTCGAAACCCCACTGCTCGCGCAGCGTCCGGGTGAGCAGATCCACGTCGGCCGCCGCCGGCACGCCGTCGATCTCGGCGTACGAGTTCATGACCGATCGCGCCCCACCGAGCCGCAGGGCCATCTCGAAGGGTGGGAGGATCACGTCCGCCAACTCCCGATGCCCCATGGCCGTGGGCGCCAGGTTCCGACCACCCCGTGAGGCCGAGTAGCCGGCGAAGTGCTTCAGCGTCGCCACCACCCCGGCCCGTTCCAACCCGCGCACGTACGCCGCGCCGATGGTGCCGACCAGGTAGGGATCCTCGGCGATGGTCTCCTCGGTGCGCCCCCAGCGGTAGTCGCGGGTGACGTCCAGGACCGGAGCGAGTCCCTGGTGGACACCGGCGGCCCGCATCGAGCGGCCGATCAGGCCGGCCATCTCCTCCACCAGCTCCGGGTCGAAGGCCGCGCCCCAGCTCAGTGGTGCCGGGTAGACGGTCGCCCGCCAGGCGGCGAAACCGGTCAGGCACTCCTCGTGCACCTGGGCCGGGATGCCGAAGCGACTCGCCGCGACGATCTGCGCCTGCGAGGCCGCCAGGGACCGTGCCCCGAGGACCGGGTCGACCGGCGCGGTCCCGAACGGTCGGGTCAACTGCCCCAGGCCGTGCCGGATGGCTTCCGACCAGGGCGGGGTGTGCTCGACCATGTCGGTCTGATGAGGAGCGACACCCTCACCGGAGGCGTCCGCACCGACCCACAGGCCGACCAGTTGGGCGAGCTTCTCCTCCAGCGACATCAGCGGGATGAGCGCGTCGGCCCGTTCGTCCGGCCGCAGCTTCGGGTCGCGCCACCGATCGGCGGGGGAGTACGCCAATCGGTCGTCGACGGGCAGCTGACTTGTCATGCGAACCCCTCCGGCCGGGTCCGGGAGGTTGTCCCGCCAGGCCACGCCGACCGCCGTGCGAGACGGCGATTATCGAAATTTTCGGAAACCAGTTCGGCACCTGTGTCGGCGAACCTATGGGCGTCGACAGGGCCTGTCAAGAGGCGTGGATAGACTGTTCAGGAGGTGGTTGCCGTGCGGGTAAGCGATTGCCTACATTCATCGCCAGCAGTGGCCAGCATCGACCAGGTTGACATCGTATTGGTGCAAGGCATGCTAGAGTCTCCGAAATTTTCGGAATCGTTGCAGAGGGTCGGATGGCAGAGAAGCGTTCATCGGCGGCGCTTGGCTCGGCGACCATCGCGACCATCGCCCGGGAGGTCGGCGTCTCCTCGGCGACGGTCTCGAAGGTCCTGAACGGACGGTCGGACGTCGCCGCCGTCACCCGGGCCCGGGTCGAGGCCAGCCTGCAAAGACACCGCTATCGTCGGCGGGCCCGACGGGCTCCCGGCGAAGGCCAGATCGACCTGGTGTTCCACGAGTTCGGCTCCGACTGGGCCTTGGAGATCATCAGGGGAGTCGAGGCGGTCGCCACCCTGACCGGCGTGAACGTGGTGCTCTCACAGCTCAACGCCGCCCGTCGGCCGCCGCAGTCCTGGGTCGACGCGACGATCGCCCGGCGTCCCCTCGGGGTGCTGCTGGTCATGTGCAACCTCACCGACACGCAACGGCAGCAGTTGCAGCGCCAGTCGATTCCGGTCGTCGTGATCGACACCGACAGCGCCAGCGTGGCCTCGGTGCCGACCGTCGGTTCCAACAACTGGAACGGTGGGCTGATCGCCACCCGGCACCTGCTGGATCTCGGGCATCGCCGGATCGCGGTCATCTCCGGCCCACGGGACGTGCTCTGCGCCCGGGCCCGCACGGCCGGCTTCCGCTGTGCCCACGAGGAACTCGGGCTCACCGTCGACAGCACGCTGATCCGGCACGGCAACTTTCACCTCGACGCCGGCTACACGCACGGCATCGAGTTGCTGAGCCGACCCGATCGGCCGACGGCGATCTTCGCCGGTTCCGATCTCCAGGCGTTGGGCGTGCTGCGGGCCGCCCGGCAGCTCGGCCTCGACGTCCCGGGCGACGTGTCGGTGGTGGGCTACGACAACCTCCCCCTCTCCGGGTGGATCGGCCCGGCGTTGACCACGGTCAACCAGCCGTTGCGGGACATGGCCGGCACCGCGACCCAGATGCTGCTCGACCTCGCCCGCAGCAACGCCCTGCCCACCAGCCGGATCGACCTGGTCGCCGAGTTGGTGATCCGGGAGAGCACCGCACCACCCCCACACCCCTGACCGACCCCGTTGCGAGGAGCCATGCCCCTGTTCGACCTGCCCCTGGACCAGCTACGGCAGTACGTGCCCGCCGTCGCCGAGCCTGCCGACTTCGACGCGTTCTGGCGCTCGACCCTGGACGGGGCGGCGCAGGTGCCGGTGCTGCTCGACGTCCGCCCCGAGCCGACCGACCTGCGTCTGGTGGACAGCTGGGACGTCACCTTCGCCGGCTTCGGCGGTGACCCGGTCCGGGCCTGGTACAACCGGCCTGCCGGGGTGGACGAGGCGCTGCCGGTGGTCGTCGAGTACGTCGGCTACGGCCGTGGCCGTGGGTTGCCGCACGAACGGCTGATCTGGCCGGTCGCCGGTTACGCCCACCTGCTCATGGACGCCAGGGGGCAGTCGGGTCAGTACGGCGCGGGGGACACCTCGGACCCGCACGGCGAGGCGGCCGGCGGGCCGTCGCCGGTGACCCGCGGCATCATGACCCCGGAGGGCTACTACTACCGCCGCCTCATCACCGACGCGGTCCGCGCGGTGGACGCCGTGCGCGCCCTGCCGGGAGTCGACCGGCACCGGGTGATCGTCGCGGGTAACAGCCAGGGCGGTGGGTTGGCGCTGGCGGTCGCCGGGCTCGACACCGAACTCGCCGCGGTGCTCGCCACCGCGCCGTTCCTGTGTCACATGCAGCGGGCCCTGGAGATCACCGAGGTCGGGGTGTACGGCGAGATCGTCAACTACCTCGCGGTCAACCGCGACGCGGAGCCGGCCGTGCGGCGCACCCTGTCCTACGTCGACGGGGTCAGTTTCGCCCGTCGGGCCACCGCGCCCGTCCACTTCGGAGTGGGGCTGCGGGACATGGTCTGCCCGCCGAGCACCGGGTTCGCCGCCTACAACCACTACGGTGCCGCAGTCGGTGGGCCCCCCGCCGAGCGGGTGATGCACGTCTACCCGTTCAACGGCCACGAGCACGGCGACGCCACCCACGTACGACGTCAACTGCGCTGGCTGGCCGGCGTGCTCGGCGACGAGGGGCTGGGCCGGTCCGCCGGGCCGAAACTTTCGGAGGCCCTGATCTCACCGGTGTGACGGTGTCCCTCCCCGCGCGCCTCGACACTCGGATACCGATGGCAGTCCGTGCAGGGGGTGCGAGGGCACGTGGAGCGCGTTGAGCTTTCGGGTCTGTTTCGATAAGGTTTTCGATATCACAGCCTCGATCTACTCACGATGGTCGGCTGAGCACACCGGCGACGCGGCATCCGGGCGACCGCGTCGATGACGGAGGACCATCGTGGTGGGCAGTAGTCGGGGCCGGCTTCCATCAGCACGGCTTCGTCGAAAGGCTCATGCCATGAACAACGCCCACGCCCGCGCGAGCGGGCGGCCGGCTACCCGACTGCGACCGCGCACCGCGCTGGTCTCGGCCGCAGTCGGTCTCGCTCTCGTCGCCACCAGCGTGGTGGTGGCGACCTCCAGCGCCAGCGCGGCAACCACCCTCGGTGCCTCGGCGGCGGAGAAGGGTCGCTACTTCGGTGCCGCGGTCGCGGGACACAAGCTCAACGACTCGACCTACGTCGGCATTCTCAACCGTGAGTTCAACTCGGTCACGGCTGAGAACGAGATGAAGATCGACGCTCTCGAGCCACAACAGAACAACTTCACGTTCGGCAACGCGGACCGGATCGTCAACCACGCTCTCTCCCGGGGCTGGAAGGTCCGGGGGCACACCC
>NZ_VCJO01000015.1 GCF_009712475.1 Micromonospora sp. CP22 | reverse complement strand
TGCAGGTGTCGGCCTACCCGGACCACTACGCCCAGTGGGAACAGCAGGCCGCCGACCTGGTCGCCGAGCACTGGAACAGCTGACCTCTACCCCGTGGTGAGAACTCAACACCCGAACTGGCCGGAGCCCGCACCCTGGGGTCCGGCCAGTTCGGCGTCTGACGGCCGGTGCATGCCGTGCGGGCCCGATCCGCCGTGCGCCCCGGTTGCGGGTCCCGGCGAGGATGGGGCGATGTCTGCGTGGGACAAGTGGCGGGGCCGCCTGGGCACGGTCGTCGGTACAGCCGGACTCTCGGTGTTCATGCCGGTCACGGCCTGGGCATCGTCGGGCGGCGGCGAGATCGTGGTGCGGGCGGGACAGAACGCACGCCCCGCCAAGCCCGGGTTCAGTGGCGTCGACTGCTGCCTGATGGCGGTCTTCGGCATCGGCCTGCTGGTGGTGCTGCTCATCAAGCTCGCCCGCAACCGCCCCCCAGACTGACCCCACCCGCACCGCCCAGGCTGGCCGATGCCCTCCGGGCGAGCGGCTGGCCAAGGTCGCCCCCAGCCGAACCACCGATCAAGCCACCTCAGCCCGAGGCGACCAACTCCACCTCGTACCCCTGACCGTCCGTCAGGTACCCGGCGTACGTGTCGGGCCCGCCCGCGTACGGGTGCCGGTCGGCGAAGAGCAGCTCCCACCCGTACGCCGGTGCCTGCTCGACCAGCCGGTCCACGACGGTGGTCGAGCCCGCGTGGAAGGCCAGGTGGTTGAGGCCCGGGGCGAGCCGGTCGTGACGGCGGCCGGAGAGGGCGGGTGACTCCTCCAGCACGAGATAGGTCGAGCCGAGCCGCCAGGAGTGGCCGTTCGGCCACTGCTGGAACGACGTCCAGCCCAACTCGCCGAGCAGCCAGCCCCAGCTACGCATTGCCGAGTTCAGGTCGGGTATCCAGACCTCCACGTGGTGCAGCGCACCGAACGTCACCGGCCTCCGCCCGGCACCCATAGCACGTCTCCGTCCGGATTTGCCGTTCTTGACAGGATAAAGAGCAGATCCGACAGGCGGTTGAGATACTTTGCCGGGAGGTGGCTGGTCCGGTCGGGGTCGTGTGCGACGAGGGCCCACGCCGACCGCTCGGCGCGCCGGGCGATCGTCCGCGCCGCGTGCAGCAGCGCCGCGCCCGCGGTGCCGCCGGGGAGGATGAAGGAGTCGAGCTTGCTCAGGCGCGCGTTGTACTCGTCGCACCAGCCCTCAAGGCGCTCGACGTACTCCTCCGTGACCCGCAGCGGCGGGTACTTGGGCTCCGGTTCGACGGGGGTGGAGAGGTCGGCCCCCACGTCGAACAGGTCGTTCTGGATCAACCCCAGCACCCGGCGCAACTCGTCGTCGAGCTGGCCCAGCGCGAGTGCCACGCCGAGCGCGGCGTTGCACTCGTCGACGTCGGCGTACGCGGCGATACGCGGATCGTTCTTCGGCACCTGCTCGTTGTTGCTCAGCCTGGTCATGCCGGCGTCGCCGGCCTTGGTGTAGATGCGCGTGAGGTGGACGGCCATGACGCACAGCCTACGGATACCGGACCTGACGATCCCGGCGCGGCCGGACGCCGGCACGGGTTGGCCTGCGGGTGTCGGCCCGGGAGACGCCGGTGACGCCGCGATCACCGACGTCGACGTCATCCGGGTGCACGGTGGTGCCCGGCTGGCCGGGACGGTGCACGTGGTGGGGGCGAAGAACTCGGCGTTGAAGTTGATGGCCGCCGCGTTGCTCGCCCCGGGCCGGAGTGTGATCACCAACGTGCCACGGATCACCGATATCGCCATCATGGGTGAGGTGCTGCGCCGCCTCGGGTGCGACGTACGGTTCGACGCCGACGACCCGGTGGACCCGATGGTCACGGCCGGCGGGGTGGCCCGCTCCCGCTCGGTCACCATCGACGTGCCGGAGCAGCCGGGCGTCGAGGCCGACTACGACCTGGTCCGCCGACTGCGGGCGTCGATCTGCGTGCTCGGTCCGCTGCTGGCCCGGCGCGGGTACGTGCGGGTGGCCCACCCCGGTGGTGACGCGATCGGCTCGCGGGGCCTGGACATGCACATCTCCGGGCTGACCCGGATGGGCGCGGAGATCTCCGGCGAGCACGGCTTCGTGATCGCGTCGACGCCCGACCGGCTGCGCGGCGCGGAGATCGTGTTGGACTTCCCGAGCGTCGGGGCGACCGAGAACCTCATCATGGCGGCGGTGCTGGCCGAGGGCACCACCGTGATCGACAACGCGGCCCGCGAGCCCGAGATCGTGGACATCTGCACGATGCTCCAGCGGATGGGCGCCTTGATCGACGGCGAGGGCACCTCGACCATCACCATCGTCGGCGTACCCCGGCTGAACCCGGTCCGGCACGCCACGGTGGGGGACCGGATCGTCGCGGGGACCTGGGCGTTCGGTGCGGCGATGACCCGGGGCGACGTCACGGTGACCGGTGTCGACCCCGCGTTCCTGGAGGTCGCGCTCGACAAGCTGGTGATGGCCGGCGGCATGGTGGAGACCCGGGCGGACTCCTTCCGGGTACGCATGCAGGAGCGGCCCCGGGCGGTGGACGTGGTGACTCTGCCGTATCCGGGCTTCGCTACCGACCTGTTGCCGATGGCTATCGGCCTCGCCGCGCTCAGCGAGGGCGCCTCGCTGATCACCGAGAACATCTTCGACGGCCGGTTCATGTTCGCCAACGAGATGATGCGCCTCGGCGCGGACATCAAGACCGACGGGCATCACGCGGTGGTACGCGGCCGGGAGCGGCTCTCCGGCGCTCCGGTACGCGCGACCGACATCCGGGCCGGTGCCGGGCTCATCATCGCCGGGCTCTGCGCCGACGGGGTGACCGAGGTGTCCCACGTGCACCACGTCGACCGGGGATATCCCGACTTCGTGGCCGACCTGCGGGCGCTCGGCATCGAGGTGGAGCGGGCCACCGCACCGGAGGAACCCGAACTGACCATCTGAGCTGCCTTAGCTATCGTTCAGGCTCGCCGACTAGGGTGCAGACAGACACTCATTCGTAGCGAGGGAGAAGCAGCATGGCGGGTCGACTCGCGGTCATCGGTGCCGGGTTGATGGGTTCGGGCATCGCCCAGATGGCGGCCCAGGCGGGCTGGCACGTGGTACTGCGGGACCTGGACGACGCGGCGACGAAGCGCGGTCTGGACGGCATTCGACGGTCGCTGGCGAAGTTCGCCGAGAAGGGCAAGCTCTCCGACGACGACGTCGAGGCGACGCTGGGGCGGATCACCCCCACCACCGAGCTGGAGGCAGCCGCCGACGCGGACATCGTCGTCGAGGCGGTCTTCGAGAAGTTGGAGATCAAGCACGAGGTGTTCCGCGCGCTGGACAAGATCTGTCAGGCGGACGCGGTGCTGGCCACCAACACCTCGGCGATCCCGGTGACCCAGATCGCGGCCGTCACCGAGCGTCCGGAGGCGGTCGTCGGCACCCACTTCTTCTCGCCGGTGCCGATGATGAAGCTCTGCGAGCTGGTTCGCGGCTACAAGACCAGCGATGCCACCCTGGAGCGGGCGAAGTCCTTCGCCGAGGGGATCGGCAAGACCGTCGTGGTGGTGAACCGCGACATCGCCGGTTTCGTCACCACCCGGCTGATCTGTGCCCTGGCCATGGAGGCGGTCAAGCTGGTCGAGGCGGGTGTCATCTCCGCCGAGGACCTGGACACCGCCTGCAAGCTCGGCTTCGGGCACGCGATGGGTCCGCTGGCCACCGTCGACCTGACCGGTGTCGACGTGCTGCTCAACGCGACCCGCAACATCTACACCGACACCGCCGACGAGAAGTTCTTCCCGCCGGAGCTGTTGCAGCGTATGGCCACCGCCGGTGACCTGGGCCGCAAGACCGGCCAGGGTTTCTACTCGTACTGACCCGCTGCGGGGAGGGCCCGGCCGGGCCCTCCCCGGCTCAGCCGTCGCGGCGGGTGGTCCAGCGGAAGGTGGTCAGGCAGAGCACCAGACCGATCACGCACCAGACGCCCAGCACCAGGGCGACGCGGGTCAGCTCGAACGAGCCGCCGGGTTCGTCCGCGCCGAAGGTCTCCGGCAGGAACACCGACCGCAGCCCCTGGCACATCCACTTGAGCGGGAACAACGCCGCGACCTGCTGCATCCAGGACGGCAGGTTGGTGAAGACGAAGAAGACCCCGGAGATGAACTGGAGCACCAGCGCGACCGGGGTGACCACCGCCGAGCCGCTGCGGGCGGTCCGGGCCAGCGACGAGATGGCGATGCCGCAGAGCGTGCAGGCGGTCACGCCCAACCCGCTGACCCAGCCGAAGGTCAACCAGGCCGTGGTGGTGCTCGGCAGGTCCAGGTCGAACAGCGTCACCGACACCGCGAGCAGCAGCGCGGTCATCACCACGCTGATCACCAGTACCATGATCACTTTTCCGGCGAACCAGACCCACTTGGGCATCGGCGTGCCGCGATAGCGCTTGAGCACCCCCCGGTCCCGCTCGATCGGGATCCAGATGCCGAGGTTCTGGAAGCTGACGGTCATCAGGCCGGTCGCGATCATGCCGGTGATGAAGTACTGCGTGTAACTCACCCCGGGCGCGATCTCCTCGTTGAAGATCGACGCGAAGATCAGCACCATGATGAGGGGGAAGCCCAGCGTGAACACGACGGACTCGCGGCTGCGTAGGAACTGCCGGATCTCCAGCCGTCCCTGACGCAGGGCGAGGCCGGCTGCGCCGCGGCGCCGGGCAGGTGAGGCCGTGGTGACCGGCTGCGCCGGTTTCGCCGTGGTGGTCATCGGTGTCCGATCATCGTCAGGTAGATCTCCTCAAGGGTGGGCCGGGTGACGGTCAGGCCGGGCACCTCACCGCCGAAGCGCGCGGCGAGTTCCGCCACCAGCGCCGTCGGCGTCGCGCTCTGCGCGCTCTCCAGGGTGCCCTCCGGCGTACGCCAGGAGACCGTGGCCAGCGCCTCCTGCCGGTTGCCGAGGCGGTTCGGCGCGGCCACCTCGACCAGCCGGCCGGCGGCGATCACCCCCACCCGGTCGGCAAGCGCCTCCGCCTCGTCCAGGTAGTGGGTGGTCAGCACGATGGTGGTGCCGGCCGCCGCGAGGTCGCGGATCAGCTCCCAGAACTCCCGCCGGGCCTCCGGGTCGAAGCCGGTGGTCGGCTCGTCGAGGAAGAGCAACTCCGGGCGGCCGACGATGCCGAGCGCCACGTCGAGCCGACGCTTCTGACCGCCGGAGAGGGTGTGCGTACGGGCGCGGGCCTTGGCGGAGAGTCCGACCCGCTCGATCACCTTGTCGGGGTCGTCGGCGTCGGCGTAGAAGCCGGCGAAATGGTGTACCACCTCGGCGACGCAGAGTTCGTCGAACTCCCCGGTGCCCTGGAACACGATGCCGACCCGTTCGCGCCAGTCGCGGGGCGGGTCGGCCGGGTCGACGCCCAGGACGCGCACCTCGCCGGCGTCGCGTTGGCGGTAGCCCTCCAGGATCTCGACGGTGGTCGTCTTGCCGGCGCCGTTCGGCCCGAGCAGGGCGAACACCTCGCCCCGGTGGACGTCCAGGTCGAGCCCGGCGACCGCGAGACTCTCGCCGTACGTCTTGCGCAGCCCTCGGACGCGGATCGCGGCGTCGTCACTCATGCCGTCAAGTGTGCGGCCCACCCGCATCCGGCGTCGGCACCGGGGGGTGGTGGTACCCGCCACCGAAGGCGGGTTGTACCAGGGCGTCCGCCCTACCGCGCTGTGTGGTTTGGCACAGCCCGATGTACTGGACGGTAACTTAAACTCCGGCCATGGACGAGAAGTCACTCCCGGGCCGGCTGCCGGAGCGCGACCGCCCCTGGGTGATGCGCACCTACGCGGGGCACTCCTCGGCCGCCGAGACCAACGCGCTCTTCCGCCGCAACCTGGCCAAGGGGCAGACGGGACTCTCGGTCGCCTTCGACCTGCCCACCCAGACCGGGTACGACCCCGACCACGACCTCGCCGCCGGTGAGGTCGGCCGGGTCGGTGTCCCGGTGTCGCACCTGGGTGACATGCGCAGGCTCTTCGACGGCATCCCGCTGGCCGACATGAACACCTCGATGACCATCAACGCCCCGGCGATGTGGCTACTCGGTCTCTACGGCACGGTCGCCGCCGAACAGGGTGCCGAACTCGCCCGCTGCGCCGGCACCACACAGAACGACATCATCAAGGAGTACCTCTCCCGGGGCACGCACATCTTCCCGCCGGCTGCCTCGCTGCGGCTGACCGCCGACGTGATCGCGTACACGCTGCGCGAGATGCCACGGTGGAACCCGGTCAACATCTGCTCGTACCACCTCCAGGAGGCCGGGGCCACCCCGGTGCAGGAGGTGGCCTTCGCGCTGGCCACGGCGGTGGCGGTGCTCGACGCGGTACGCGACGGCGGTCAGGTCCCGGCGCAGCGCATGGGCGACGTCGTGCAGCGGATCTCGTTCTTCGTCAACGCCGGGGTGCGCTTCGTCGAGGAGATCGCCAAGATGCGCGCGTTCGGCGCGCTGTGGGACGAGATCACCCGCGAGCGGTACGGCGTCGAGGATCCGCGACAGCGTCGCTTCCGGTACGGCGTGCAGGTCAACTCCCTCGGCCTGACCGAGGCCCAACCCGAGAACAACGTGCAGCGCATCGTGCTGGAGATGCTGGGCGTCACCCTCTCCCGCACGGCGCGGGCGCGGGCGGTGCAACTGCCGGCCTGGAACGAGGCGCTCGGCCTGCCCCGCCCGTGGGACCAGCAGTGGTCGCTGCGCATGCAGCAGGTGCTCGCGTACGAGTCGGACCTGCTGGAGTATCCGGACCTGTTCGACGGCTCGCACGTGATGACCGCGCTGGTCGACGAGATCGTCACGGGTGCCCGCGCCGAGTTGGCGACGGTGCTGGAGATGGGCGGTGCGGTCGCCGCGGTGGAGAGCGGCTACCTCAAGAGCGCCCTGGTGGCCTCGCTGGCCGACCGGCGGCGACGGATCGAGGCCGGCAGTGACGTCGTGGTCGGCGTCAACCGGTTCACCGAGACCGAACCGTCCCCGCTGACCGCCGCCGGTGCCGAGGCGGTCGTGCAGGTCGATCCCGCCGTGGAGGTCGCCGCCTCGGCGGCCGTACGCGCCTGGCGGGCCGACCGCGACGCGGCGGCCGTGGACGCGGCACTGGCCCGGCTGCGCGCGGACGCCGCGACCACGACGAACCTGATGACCGCCACCCTGGAGTGCGTCCGCGCCGGGGTGACCACCGGCGAGTGGGCGGCGGTCCTGCGCGAGGTCTTCGGCGAGTACCGGGCGCCGACCGGGCTGACCGGCGCCTCCGGCAGCGGCGGCGACGAGGGGCTGGCCGAGGTGCGCGCCCGGGTCGCCGCCACCGCCCGGGAACTGGGCAGTGGACGTCTGCGACTGCTGGTCGGCAAGCCGGGCCTGGACGGGCACTCCAACGGTGCCGAGCAGATCGCGGTACGCGCCCGGGACGCCGGCTTCGAAGTGATCTACCAGGGCATCCGGCTCACCGCAGGGCAGATCGTGGCCGCTGCGGTGGAGGAGGACGTGGACCTGGTCGGGCTCTCCGTGCTCTCCGGCTCGCATCTGGCGGCGGTGCCGGCGGTGCTCGACGGGCTGCGGGCGGCGGGTCGCCCGGAGTTGCCCGTGGTGGTCGGCGGGATCATCCCCGCCGGGGACGCCGAGCAGCTGCGTGCGGCCGGAGTTGCGCGGGTGTTCACCCCGAAGGACTTCGCCCTGACCGGCATCATCGACGAACTCGTCACCGTCATCCGACAAACCAACGACCTGTGCCGGTAAGGAAGGGCACCCTGTTAACGCCTCGTGTATAGCAAGGGCCCCCTGCTAACACCGTGCTGCTGACACCTGCTGCTTACCGAGCCTGACGTCAACGGTGGCTGTAGGTCATGCAGTCGGCCAGGTCGGCGTCCGGGCCGACCCGGATCGCCGGCGCGTGGCACTCCAACTGCTCGTTGTGCCGGCAGTCGGCGCGCTGGCAGGCCCCGACCTGGGCGGTCTGCCCGTCCAGGCCGGCCCGCACGGCGGGCATCTCGATGAAGGTGTGGCAGTGGGCGTGGTCCTGGCTGCCGATCGTGATGGCGAAGGCGTGGCAGTCGCCGGTGTGGTTGTACGCACAGGCGGCGACCACACACTCCTGCACACGGGGCATCTCCATTGCCGCGGTCATGACCCGACCCCTTCCAGTTGGTTGCCCCAATTGTAGGTTTTGGGGCTGGTTGGGGTGGCGATTCGGTCGAGCCGACGACCGAGGTCAGACGCGGAAGCCCGCCTCGCGTGCCGCCTTCCGTTCCCGGCGCCGTTCCGCCCGACGACGCAGCAACCAGGGGAGGAAGAGCACCAGCCCCACCAGGAAGGCGAGCACCAGCACCGGCAGCACGATCGCGACGAGCGACATGACCACGCTGGTGGCGTCCTCGGCGGTGCTCGCCACCGGCGCGCCGAAGCCGGCCGTGGCCGCGTTGATCACCGGCCGGGCGGTCGCCTTCAACAGGTGTACGCCGAGCGCGATGAGCACCCCGACCAGCACCGGCAACCACTGACCGCCACTGGCGAAGAAGCTGTCCGGGTCACTCACGGTCACCGTCTCCGACGCGGAGCCGGCCCCGAACGCCAACCCGCCGGCCGTCGGCCGGACCACCGTCTGCACCACGTCGTTGATGTGGTCCACCACGGGAACCTTGTCCGCCACCACCTCGACGACCAGCAGCACCGCGAGGATGCCCAACACCCACTCGTTGCCGAGCCACTGCCACCCGCCAGGCAGGTCGATGACACTGGTGAACCGGGCCAGTAGACCCATCACCAGCAACGGAACGTAGGCGTTCAGCCCCGCTGAGGCGGCGAGGCCGGTACCGGTGAGTACTTCGAGCACCATCACAGCATGGCACCGCCGCGCCAGCGCTGCTCGGTGGCGATCTCCGGTGACTCCGCTACCCTGCTCGGGTGCGGTTGGTGATTGCGAAGTGCTCGGTGGATTATGTCGGACGGCTCTCGGCCCACCTGCCGCCGGCGACCCGGCTGTTGATGGTGAAGGCGGACGGATCGGTGTCCATCCACGCCGACGACCGGGCGTACAAGCCGTTGAACTGGATGAGCCCGCCGTGCCGGCTGGAGGAGGCTCCCGGCGTCTGGCGGGTGGTCAACAAGGCCGGTGAGGAGTTGCGGATCACCCTGGAGGAGATCTTCCAGGACACCTCGTACGAGCTGGGTGTCGATCCAGGGCTGCGCAAGGACGGCGTGGAGGCGCACCTTCAGGAACTGCTGGCGGCCAGCCCCGAGGCGCTGGGTGACGGGTACACCCTCATCCGCCGCGAGTACATGACCGCCATCGGGCCGGTCGACCTGCTCTGTCGGGACGCCGACCAGGGCACGGTCGCGGTCGAGGTGAAGCGTCGCGGCGAGATCGACGGCGTGGAACAGCTCACCCGCTACCTGGAGTTGCTCAACCGGGATCCGCTGCTCGCCCCGGTCGCCGGGGTCTTCGCCGCGCAGGAGATCAAGCCGCAGGCGCGGGTGCTCGCCACCGACCGGGGGATCCGTTGCGTGGTGGTCGACTACGACCGGCTGCGCGGCATCGAACGCGACGAACTGACCCTCTTCTAGCTAGACGCCGTCGGTCGTCGGTTGGCTCGGCGCGGCCCGGTGACCGTCTTGCCGGCCGCCCGCGTCACCTGCCGTAGAGCAGCTTGACCGCCTTCACCAGCCGGGCGACGTCGTTCGGGGTGCGGTCGAACGTGGTCGAGGGCAGCAGGGAACGCCCCCGGCGGCGGGTGACGGACTTGGCGCGGGCGAACTCACGCAGCCCGTCCTCGCCGTGGATCCGGCCGAAGCCGGACTCGCCGACGCCGCCGAAGGGCAGGGTGGACATGCCGGCGAAGGTGAGCGTCGAGTTGACCGAGGCCATGCCGGAGCGCAGCCGCCGGGCGATCGCCACCGCGCGCTGGTGTCCGAAGACCGAACCACCCAGCCCGTACGACAGGGCGTTGGCCCTGGTCAGTGCCTCGTCGATGGTACGCACCCGGTTGATGGTCAGAGTGGGACCGAAGGTCTCCTCGCGTACGGCGGCGGCGTCCTCCGGTACCTCGACCAGCACGGTCGGGTGCGCGTACGGCGGTCGGACCGCGTCCGACCCGCCGAGCACCGCACGGCCGCCACGGGCCAACGCGTCCTCGATGTGCCGCCGGATGACGTCCAGTTGACTCGGCATGGTGATCGGACCGATGTCGGCGTCGGGGCCGACGGTGAGGCGTCCGGCGCGTTCGACGACCTTGTCGACGAACGCGTCGAAGACCGGCTCGACCACGTAGGCGCGTTCGATGCCGATGCAGGTCTGTCCGGCGTTGGTCATCGCTCCCCAGACGCACGCCTCGGCGGCGGCGTCCAGGTCGGCGTCCACGTCCACGATCATGGCGTCTTTACCGCCGGCTTCCAGCAGCACCGGGGTCAGCGACTCGGCGCAGGCCGCCATCACCTTCTTCGCGGTGGCCGTCGACCCGGTGAAGGCGACCTTGTCGACACCGGCCCGGCACAGGGCCGCGCCGACGTCGCCGAGGCCGTGCACCGCGGTGAGCACCGGGTGTTCGGGCACCACCTCGGCGAAGCTGTCGACGAGCCACTGACCGACGACCGGGGTGTACTCGCTCGGCTTGAAGACCACCGCGTTGCCGGCCGCCAGCGCGTAGGCGATGGAGCCGACGGGGGTGAAGACCGGATAGTTCCATGGACCGATCACGCCGATGACGCCGTGCGGCTGGTACTCCAGATGGGCCGAGAACTCGGCCAGGACGAGCCGCGAGCGGACCCGACGCGGGCCCAGCACCCGCCGGGCGTTGCGGGCCGCCCAGTCGACGTGCTCAACCGCGGTCACGATCTCGACGAGCGCGTCGGCGACCGGCTTGCCGCCCTCGGCGTGTATCAGGTCGGCCAACTGCTCCATCCGCTGCGCGAGGAGCCGTCGCCAGCGCAGCAGACGCTCCCGCCGCCCGGTGAAGCCGAGACCCGCCCACCACTGACCGGCTGTGCGGGCCCGCTCGACAGCACGTTCGACGTCGACCGGGGTGGTGACCGGCACGCGCCCAGTCTCGTCGCCCGAGGCCGGGCTGGTGGAGATGAGGTGATCGCCCTGGATCGCCGGGGTGCCGGGGGGTCGCACAGCCGTCATGGCGGAAGTCTAGACCTGAGGATTACTCGCTGGTAGGGGTCGGGGAAAGGGGGGTTCCTGCTGCCCGTCAGGGTGGCTGAATCGGACGAACCTCCTGATCGGGTCGGTAGTTCCGGCACCGACCGTCGTGGAAGATGTGAACGCAAAGCACCCGGACGGTTACCGGTAGACATCCGGCTGGATGGTGGAGGTGAACACCTGGTGGTGACAGGCTGACCCCGGGGGATCGTCGCACGGGTGGAGGGGCTGACTGTCCATGGAGGAACATCCGCAACTGATGCCGCTGTTGACCGTGGCCGCCGGGCCGATGCGAGGGCGACGATTCCGGCTGCCACGCCGACCGCAGGTGATCGGCCGCGATCCGGCGGTCGACATCGTCGTGCACGATCCGCACCTGAGCCGTCGACACGTCGAGATCTGGCGGACCGGCGAGGGGTCCTCCCTGGTGGATCTCGGATCCACGAACGGCACCTGGGTGAACGGCCTCCGGGTCACCGAGGTGGTTCGCCTCAGCGACGGCGACGTGATCCGGATCGGCGGCACCGAGTTGCGGTTCTTCGACCCGAGCGTGGCACGGACGGACCCGGTGGGGCTCAGCTTCGAGCTGCCCCGTCAGGAGCGACGCCCGAGCCGACCGCTGCCCGCCACGGTCGCGACGCCCGTGGTGCCGGGGCCGTCCGGCGCGGCGGTGGTCGGCGTACCCCGCTGACGACCGTCCGCCCACCGGTCCGGCCCCTGGCCGCCGCCCACCGGAGGCGTCCTTGCCGGGTGGTTGCCGGCCACATGGACCGACGGTGCCGGTCGTGGCACCATGCCGCAAATGAGGACACAGCGGCAGGCGGTCACCGCGAACGGCATCAGCCAGTCCGTCCTGGTGGCCGGACCCGTGGACGCAGCGCCGGTGCTCCTCGTGCACGGCAACTGCTCCTCGGCCGCCTTCTGGGAGCCGCTTGTGCGCCGTCTGCCGGAGACGTTGCGGGTGGTGGCGCCGGATCTGCGCGGCTACGGCGACACCCAGACCGCCCCGGTCGACGCCGGTCGTGGCCTGACCGACTTCGCCGACGACGTGGCCGCGTTGCTCGACGAGCCGTCGCTGTTCGCCGAGGGTGTCCGGCCCGTGGTCGTCGGTCACTCGCTCGGCGGGGGAGTGGCGATGCGCCTGCTGGCGGACCACCCTGACCGGGTCGCCGGGCTGCTGCTGGCGGCACCCGTGTCCCCGTACGGCTTCGGGGCCACCCGCGACCTGGTCGGCACCCCGACCACGCCCGACCTGGCCGGTGCCGGTGCGGGCACGGCGAGCGGTGACTTCGTCGCGCGGCTGGTCGCCGCTGATCGCGGCACCGAGGCGCGGACCAGTCCGCGCAGTGTGCTGCGGGCCGCGTACGTGGCGGACCCCTCCTGCCTCGGCGACGACGAGGAACTGCTGCTCGACAGCGTGCTCTCCACCGCGACCGGCCCGGACAACTACCCCGGCGACGCGGTGGGCTCGCCGAACTGGCCGGGTAGTGCGCCGGGCGCTCGGGGAGTGCTCAACGCGCTCGCGCGTTTCCGGGTCGCGGAGGAGATGGTGGCGGTCACACCCAAGCCTCCGGTCACCTGGATCCGCGGCGACGCCGACGTGATCGTCTCGGACACCTCGCTGTTCGACCTGGCCCAGCTCGGGGCGCTGGGGGCGGTGCCCGGCTGGCCGGGGCGACAGGAATGTCCGCCGCAGCCAATGATCGGGCAGACCCGAGCGGTGCTCGACCGGTACGCCGAGGCCGGCGGCACCTACCGGGAGGTGGTGCTGCCGGGCTGCGGACACAGCCCACACCTGGAACGCCCGACGGAGTTCGTCGCCGAACTGCTCGCCCTCGCCGGGGTCGATCCGGCCTGACCATTCCGGCCAGGGTCGGCCGGCGGGGTGGCGGAACCCGGGCACCGGTGACATGTGCCACCGCGCCTCGACAACTGTGCGTGACGTGGCAGACTCGCGCGCATAACCTTAGCGGCCGTTCACGTCCGGCCGTGTCGTCGCGGACAGGGGAGGGCGGGTCGTGGCGCGCGAGTTCACCAGCGTCGGTGTGGTGGGTCTGGGCACCATGGGTGCCGGCATCGTGGAGGTCTTCGCCCGTAACGGCATCGACGTGGTGGCCGTGGAGATCTCCGACGCCGCGCTCGACCGTGGGCGGACGATCCTGACCGGTTCGACGGACCGGGCGGTGGCCAGGGGGAAGCTCGCCGAGGCCGACCGGGACGCCCTGCTGGCCCGGATCAGCTTCGCCGTCGGGTTGGACGCGCTGCACTCGGTGGACCTGGTGATCGAGGCGGTACCCGAACACCTGCAGCTGAAGCAGCGGATCTTCGCCGAGCTGGATCGGGTCTGCAAGCCCGACGCCATCCTCGCCACCAACACCTCGTCGCTGAGCGTGACCGAGATCTCGGTGGCCACCACCCGCCCCAACCAGGTCGTCGGCATCCACTTCTTCAATCCGGCACCGGTGATGAAGCTGGTCGAGGTGGTACGCACAGTGGTCACCTCGGCCGACGTGGTGGCCGACGTGGAGGCGCTCTGCGAGCGACTCGGCAAGGTCGACGTCACCATCAGCGACCGGGCCGGCTTCATCGCCAACGCGCTGCTCTTCGGCTACCTCAACCACGCCGTCGACCTGTTCGAGTCCCGCTACGCCACCCGCGAGGACATCGACGCCGCCATGAAGCTCGGCTGCGGACTGCCCATGGGGCCGCTCGCGCTGATGGACCTGATCGGTTTGGACACCGCGTACGAGATCCTGGACACCATGTACCGGCGGGGTGGCCGGGACCGCCGGCACGCCCCAGCGCCGTTGATCAAGCAGATGGTGACCGCTGGGCTGCTCGGCCGGAAGTCCGGCCGGGGCTTCTACACCTACGAGCGGCCCGGCTCGCCGAAGGTCGTACCGGACGAGCAGACGCCGACCACGACGGACCCGACGCCGACCGACTCAGCCGCGACCAAGGCGACCAAGGTCGGCATCGTGGGGTCCGGGACGATGGCCACCGGGATCATCGAGGTCTTCGCCACCGCCGGTTACGAGGTCGTCTCGGTGACCCGGGGCGCGGAGCAGTCGGCGAAGGTGTTCGAGGCGGTGCAGACCTCCCTCAACAAGGGCGTCGTCCGGGGCCGGCTCGCCGAGGCGGACCGGGACGCCGCGCTCGGCCGGATCAACTGGTCGGCGACGCTGGAGCACCTGGCCGACGTGGATCTGGTGGTCGAGGCGGTGGTCGAGGAACTCAGCGTCAAGAAGGCGCTCTTCGCCAGCCTGGACGAGATCTGCAAGCCGGGCGTGCTGCTGGCGACGACCACCTCCTCGCTGTCGGTGATCGAGATGGCGATGGCCACCCAGCGCCCGGCCGACGTGGTGGGCCTGCACTTCTTCAACCCCGCCCCGGTGATGCCGCTGGTGGAGATCGTCCGGACGATCCGTACCTCCGCCGAGACCGTCGCCACCGCTCAGGCCGTCACCGCCGCGTTGGGCAAGACCGGCGTGGTCTGCGGTGACCGGGCCGGTTTCATCGTCAACGCCCTGCTCTTCCCCTACCTCAACGACGCGGTGCGGATGCTGGAGGCCAACTACTCCACTGCCGACGACATCGACCACGCGATGAAGCTGGGCTGCGGCTACCCGATGGGGCCGTTCGAGTTGCTCGACGTGGTGGGTCTGGACGTGGCGCTGGCCATCCAGCGGGAGCTCTACCTGGAGCTGCGGGAACCCGGTTTCGCCCCGGCGCCGCTGCTGGAGCACCTGGTCACCGCCGGCTATCTGGGTCGCAAGACCGGCCGGGGGTTCCGCGACCACACCCGCCGCTGAGCGGTTCGCGGCGCACCGCCCGTACGCTTGATGACGTGAGTCCCCGTCGCAACCGTCCCCGCCGTGACGACACGGTGCGGCTCGACGTCGAGCGCGCCCGGCACGGCGTCGCCGCGGTCCAACAGTGGCGGGACGGCGAGTGGCAGGTACGCGGGATCAGCGGCGGCGCGTCCACCAAGACGTACCGCTGTCCCGGGTGCGATCAGGAGATCCGCCCGGGTGTGGCGCACGTCGTCGCCTGGCCGGCGGACGACCGGGGTGACCTCACCGACCGGCGGCACTGGCATACCGGCTGCTGGCGGGCCCGGGACCGGCGGGCCCCGGTGATCCAGCGCGGTCGGCGCAACGGGAGACTGGAGGCATGAGTTCACCGATCCGTGCCTCCTCGATCCTGCCGGGGCGTCGGGAGGACATCGAGCTGCACACCGCGGACGACCTGCGGTTGGTCGGCGAGCTGGCCCGCCCGGTCGACCGGGAACCGGCCGCGACCCTGGTCTGCCTGCACCCGCTGCCCACCCACGGCGGGATGATGGACAGCCATGTGTTCCGTAAGGCGGCCTGGCGACTGCCCGCGCTGGCCGACCTGGCCGTGCTCAGGTTCAACACCCGGGGCACCAGCAGCGTGCGCGGCACCAGCGAGGGCAGCTTCGACTCCGCCGTCGGTGAGCGCTTCGACGTCGCCGCCGCCATCGAGTACGCCGAGTTCCACGAGCTGCCGAACATCTGGCTGCTGGGCTGGTCGTTCGGCACCGACCTGGTGCTGCGCTACGGCTGCGATCCGGCGGTGACCGGGGCGATCCTGCTCTCGCCACCGCTGCGTTTCGCCGGCCGGGCGGACCTGGACACCTGGGCCGAGTCGGGCAAGCCGCTGACCGCGTTGGTGCCGGAGTTCGACGACTATCTGCGCCCGGAGCAGGCTCGGGAACAGTTCGCGGCGGTGCCGCAGGCCGAGGTGGTCGGCGTACCCGGGGCCAAGCACCTCTGGGTCGGCGACGCCGAGACCGTGCTGGACGAGGTGGTCCGGCGGGTCAACCCGGCGGTGTCGGTGCCACTGCCGACCAGCTGGGACGGCCCGATGGAGACCGGCGACGCCAGCGCGTACGCGGACCGGACGGTTGCCGCCTTCGCCGACACGCCGGTGTCGGGTCCACCGCAGCGCCGGTCCGAGTGACATCCGCCGGTGCGGGGTCGGCCGGTCAGCGGGCATCCTGGCGGGGGATCACCACCTCCCGGAGGATGAGCTGGACGGCGGCCACCGTCGGGATGGCGATCAGCGCGCCGATCACCCCCACCAGCGACACTCCGAGCAGCGCGGCCACCAACGCGGCGACCTCGTTGACCTGCACCGAACGCCGCATGATCTTCGGGTAGATGAGGTAGTTCTCGATCTGCTGGTAGATCACGAAGAAGACCACGCAGGCGATGCCGACCGAAGGCTCGGTGGCGAAGCCGACCAGGCTGACGATCACGGCACCGAGGGTGGCACCGATCTGCGGGATCAGGTCGGTCACCGCGACGACCACCGCCAGCGCGAACGGGTACGGCAGACCGACGACCAACGCGAACACGAAGGTGCTCGCGCCGGCCAACACCGCGATGACCAGCGCGCCGACCATGTACGCCCCGACCTTGGTCAGGATCTCGTCACCGATCAGTTGCACCCGCTGGCGACGGGAGCGCGGCACCAACGCGTAGGCGAGGTCGCGCAACCGGTCGAAGTAGACCAGGAAGTAGATGGTCAGCACCAGCACGGTCAGCACCCGGAAGACGGTGCCGAAGACCAGTTGGGCACCACCGAGCACCCCGCCCAACGCCCGGCCGACCACGTCCGCGCTGGCCGCCTCCTGAGCACGGCGCATCAGGTCGAACCGCTCGACCAGGTCGTTGACCGTCTCGTTGCGGCGCAGCGACTCCAGGTAGCTCGGCAACTGCTCGATGAACTGGCCGGACTGGGTCACGATCGGCGGCACCAGCGCCAGCACCCCGGCGGCGAGCAACGCCACCACGACCAGGACGACCGTCGCCACGGCCAGTCCGCGTGGAAAGCCCCAGGACCGTAGCCGGAGCACCGCCGGGTGCAGGCCCACCGCGAGGAAGAGGGCGATCACCACCAGGACCAGGATTCCCGCCGCGTTGCGCACCCCCAGATAGACCGCGTACGCGAGCAGTACGCCGAGCGCGCCGGTGAACCCGACCAGGAAACTGTTACGCCTCAGGGGACGCCCGGGAGTGCCGAAGCGCCCTCCGTCCGGGTGCGCCGCCGCGCCGACCGCCGAGGTCTGCGTACCGTCGCCGGTGGGTGTCGCCCGCGAGCCCGGCGGCGTGTTCTCCGTGCTCTCGCCGGACTGCGAGGCTGGCGGCGGTGTTGCGGGCCGCTGGCGCGGGCGTGGTCCGCCCCCTTGCTGCTCCCGCTCGGTGGGTCCCGGCTCGGCCTCGTCGGGCTCGTGCTGTGCCATCCGGTCTCTCCGTCGAGTGGTCCGGCAGTGCCGTCGGGCCATACTGCCCGGTTCGAGGTCCGTTCGGCACCCGCAATACCACCGTCCCAGCTCTCGCCCGAGCCGGTCGGCCGTACGAACCCTCGTCGCCGACCGTACGGCGATTCGTCCCCGGTCGCACGCTTGCCCTGCATGATCGCCCAGAGCCCGGGGTGGGACCGCTGCGCTCGGAGTGTGGTCGACCGGGCCGGACGCTGGACCGCCGGCCCTGGGGCGCCGAGGCCGAGGCCGCTGGGCCGCGCCCCCCCCGGGGGGTAGATGGTCAGTCGGAGGTGACCTTGCTGGGCTTGGCGCTGCGCTCGTCGGTGGTCGGCTTGGTGGGGCGCTTGCCGTTCTCGCCGGTGCTGGTGATCTTCGTCGGGGTGGCACCCCGGCCACCTTCGCCGGGCACCGCCGCCACCGTGGGCTCGCCGTCCAGTCCCTCGCTCGCGGTGCCGCCGTCGACGCTGGTCGGCTCGGTCGGCGGTCGGGTCGGCGAGGCGTCCTCGACCGTGGTGACCGGTTCCGCCACCGGCTTCGTCGCCGGACCGGTGTCGTCCGTGCTCGTACGGTCACCGGCCGGGGCGGAGTCGCTGGTCGGGCCCGCGCCGGTGGCCGTGTTGGTGGCGGGCACGCCGTCGCCGGAGGGCTGGGCACCGTTGGTCGAAGGGCTGGTGAGGAGTGCGCCGTTGGGCGACACGCTGGCGGGCGCGGACGCGGCCGAACCGTCGGGCGTCGACGCGGCCTGGAGCCGCAGACCGAGCAGCTTGCGCTCCAACTCGTCGGACTCCTGCCGGGACTTCCACGTCTCCTGGCGCAGGTCGGCGAGCTGCTGCTGGGCCTTGGCGATCTCCAGCATGACCTGGGCGAGTTGCTGCCGGCTGGCGGCGGCCTCCTGCTGCGTGGCGGCGAGGTGCTGCTGGGTGGTGGCCAGGTGCTGCTGGGTGGTGGCCGCGTACTCCTCGAACTGGCGACGGGACGAGGCGACGTACTCGTCGGCCTCCCGTCGTACGGCGGTGACGTGCTCGTCCGCCTCGCGCCGGGTGGTCTCGGCGTACTGGTCGGCGTCGCGGTGGGTGGTGGCCGCGTACTCGTCGGCTTCGCGCCGGACGGTCGTGACGTACTCGTCGGCCTCGCGTCGCTTCGCCGCCGACTCGGCCTCGGCCTGGCGCAGCAGCTCGCCGGCCTGCTCCTCGGCCTGCGCGCGGACCGTGGCGGCCTCCTGCTCGGCGGCCTGGCGGATCTGGTCGGCGCCCTGCTCGATCTCGTTCTTCCGCGCGGTGTACTCCGCCTCCAGCTGTGCCCGACGGGTCTCGAAGTCGGACTCCAGCTCGGCGGTACGGGCGCGCATCCGCTCGTCCAGCTCGGCGCTGCGGGTCTTGTACTGCTTCTCCAGCTGATCACGGCGGGCGGTGAACTCGCGTTCGGCGGTCGCCTTGCGCTCGGTCAGCTCCCGGTCGGCCGCCTCGCGTCGGCTGTTGACCTCCTGCTCCACCCCGGCCCGCCAGGCACCCAGCTCCTGCTGTGCCTGCGTTCGGGCATGCTGCACGTACGCCTCGGTCTCGCTGCGCATGCGCTGGGCGTACGCCTCGGTCTCGGCACGGGTGCGCTTCGCCGACTCGGCCGCCTGGGTGGTCAACCGCTCGGCCTCCTGGCGGGCCTTGTCGCGGGTGGCCCGGCCGGCCTCGGTGGCGTCGTCGATGATCTGCTTGGCCTCATGCTGGGCCTTGGCATGGGTGGCCCGCCCCGCCTCGGTGGCCTGGTCGACCAGCCGTCGCGCCTCCTGCTGGGCCTTCGCGTGCACCTCCTTCGCGGCGTCGCGAAGCTGGGTCGCCTCCTGCTGGGCGGTGGCCAGGGCCTCCCGGGCCGCCTCGCGCAGCTTGGTCGCCTCCTGCTGGGCCCGAGTGTGGATCTCCCTGGCGGCGTCCCGTAGCTGGGTGGCCTCCTGCTGGGCGGTGGCCAGGGCCTCCTGAGCGGACTTGCGCAGCCGGGCGGCCTCCTCCTTCGCAGCGGTCAAGGCGGCTTCCGACTCCGCCCGGCGAGCCTCGGCCTGCCGTTCCTCCTCCGCCCGCCGGGCGGCCAGTGCGATCTCGAAGTCCTTGAGCGCGGTCGCGGCCTCGGCGCGCGCCTCCTCGATGATGTGCTCGGCGGCGGCCCGCCGGGCCTCGATCTCCTCGTGGGCGGCGGAGAGGATGTCCTCGGCCTGCTCCTCAGCCAGCGTGAGGATCTGCTCCACCCGTGGCCCGAGGTGTCGGAAGGCGGCCCGGTCGACGACCCCGACCTGCTTGCGCACCTGGGCGAGGTCGCGTTGCAGCACCTCGACCTGACCGGCCAGCTTGTGGATCTGGGTGTACGCCTGTTCCCGTTCGGCCGCGAGCGCGGCGATCTCGTGCTCCGCACGAGCGACGTAGCGGTCGACCTGCCGTTTCTCGTATCCCCGCAGAGCGGACTCGAAGCTGGGCTCCGTGGTCACGTCCCCGCCGAGCGCGAACAGTTCCTCGCCGTGCGACATGCTCCCATCCTCACACGCATCGGGCCCTCCTGGGGCGATACGGACGCCCCTGTTGGGAGCTACTTCACGACCTGGAGAGGGGTACTGCGGACGCAGGGCGGCGCGGGGTGTCACCGGTCACCCGATGTCACCCCGCGCCGTGGATCATGCCCCGGTACGGGAGGCGGCTCAGCTGGCCGACTCGGCGGCGGCGGGCTTCTCGGAGCCCTCCGCCTTGGCGTCCTCCGCCTTCGTGGCCTCGACCTTGGCGACCACCGCGTCGGCCACACCCGGCACCAGACCGGCGAGACCGGCCAGGCTGGAGCGGATCTGGACGAGCTGGGCGGTGACCGCGTCCTTCTGCCGGGTGAGGTCCTCGACCTCGCGGCTGGCCGCCTGGGTGGTCAGCTCGGCCTCGGTGCGGGCCTCGTTGAGCAGGCGCTGCGACTCGGCACGGGCCTCGTTGAGCGTCCGCTCGGCGAGCGCCTTGGCCTTCTCCACCGTCTCGGTGGCGCTGCGCTCCGACTCGACCCGGCGGGCCTCGGCCCGCTGCTCGATCTCCTTGGCCCGGTCCTGCGCGGCCCGAGCCCGCTGCTCGGCCTCGTTGACCAGCTTCTGGGTCTGTGCGACCTGGGCGGCGTGCCGCTCCGACTCCTCGCGCTCGGCCTTCTCCCGCCGCTCCGCGAGCTGCAACTCCAGGGCCTGGAGGTCCTTGTCGCGCTTGTCGCGGGCGTCGGTGAGCAGCTTCGTCGCCTCCGCGCGCTTATCCTCGGCCTCGCGGGCGGCCTTGGCCCGCTGCTGGGTGATCTCACGCTCGGCGGTGGCCCGCAGGGTGGCCACCTCGCGCTCCACGGTGGACTTCAGTTCGGCGACCTCGTGGGCGGTCACCGTACGCAGCTGCTTGGTCTCCCGCTCCGCGTCGGCGCGCAGGGTGTCGGCCTCCCGCCGGGCCTGGACGCGGACCTCTGCGGCCTCGCGCTCGGCGGCGGTGCGGACGTTGCCCGCCTCCCGCTCGGCGGTCGCCTTCATGGCCGCCGCCTCGGCGCGTGCCTTGTCGGTGATCTCCCGTGCTTCGAGACGGGCGGCGGAGAGGATCCCCTCCGACTCGCGCTTGGCCTCGTTACGGTGGTCGTTGGCCTGCTCCTCGGCGAGCCGGAGGATCTGCTCGACCCGGGTGCCGAGGCCGGACAGCGTGGGCCGGCTGTTCTCCTCCAGCTGCTTGCTGGTGTCGGCGAGCTTCTGCTCCAGGGCCGTGAGCCGCTGCTCGGACTGCCGGAGCCGGCGCTGCGCGTCGTTGAGCGCCTGCTCGGCGTCGGCGCGGTCCTTGTTGGCCTGGCTCAGCGCGGCGTTCAGCCGGCCGATGAAGTCGTCGACCTGACCGGTGTTGTATCCGCGCAGGCCAACCGTGAAATCTGGCTGCGAGTTCGCGTTATCGAAGAACGCGAGAGGGGAGGACTGCTGCTGGGGCATTGGGACATACTGGCAGACCCCCCGGGGTGCTTCGCAAGAGCGTGGCGTCCGCATTACATGGTCAACACCACCGGGTGGCCGACCGCGCGATCTTGCCAGCTCCGGGGCGAGCCGGACGGGCGGAGCGGGTCCCGGAAAAAGGGCCGTGGGAGCTAGTCCCACGGCCCTTTGTTTCCGGCGTCGGCCGGTCGCACGAATGGGGGTCCGACCGGCTGTGTGGAAAGCCAATCGGCGATCACCGAATGGCCATCCGGGCCTCGGCCGTCAGGTCAGCGCCCGCGGAACCGGTTGATCGCCTCGGCGTGCCGGGCCCGCAGCTCGGGGTCACGTACGCCGAGTCCGTCCTCAGGGGCCAGGCAGCGGACGCCGACCTTGCCCTGGTGGGCGTTGCGGTGCACCTCGTACGCGGCCTGGCCGGTCTGTTCCAGGGCGTACGTCTTCGACACCGTGGGATGGACCCTGCCCAGCGACACCAGCCGGTTGGCCTCCCACGCCTCCCGGTAGTTGGCGAAGTGGCTGCCCACGATGCGCTTGAGGTGCATCCAGAGGTAGCGGTTGTCGTACTGGTGCAGGAAGCCGCTGGTGGAGGCGCAGGTGACGATGGTGCCGCCGCGCTTGGCGACGTAGACGCTGGCGCCGAAGGTCTCCCGGCCCGGATGCTCGAAGACGATGTCCGGGTCCTCACCGCCGGTGAGTTCCCGGATCCGTTCACCGAAGCGCCGCCACTCGTCCGGCTCCTGGGTCTGTTCGTCCGACCAGAACCGGAAGCCCTCGGCGGCGCGGTCGATGACCAGCTCGGCACCCATCCGACGGCACAGTTCCGCCTTCTCCGGCGAGGAGACGACGCAGACCGGGATGGCGCCACCGTTGAGGGCAAGCTGGGTGGCGTAGCTGCCCAGGCCGCCCGAGGCGCCCCAGATCAGCACCACGTCACCCTGCTTCATGTTCGCGCCGTGATGCGACACGAGCTGCCGGTACGCCGTCGAGTTGACCAGGCCCGGGCTGGCCGCCTCCTCCCAGCTCAGGTGCGCCGGCTTGGGCATCAGCTGGTTGGCCTTGACCACGGCAAGCTCGGCCAGGCCGCCGAAGTTGGTCTCGAACCCCCAGATTCGTTGCTGTGGGTCGAGCATCGTGTCGTCATGGCCGGCCGCGTCCTCCAACTCGACCGACAGGCAGTGGGCCACCACCTCGTCGCCCGGACGCCAGCGGCTCACCCCGGCACCGACCCGCAGCACCACCCCGGCCGCGTCCGAGCCGACCACGTGGTACGGCAGGTCGTGCCGCCGGGCCAACTCGGAGCTGCGGCCGTAGCGCTGGAGGAACTTGAAGGTGGGTAGCGGTTCGAAGATGCTGGTCCAGACGGTGTTGTAGTTGATGGCGCTGGCCATCACCGCGACCAGGGCCTCACCCGGGCCGAGTTCGGGGGTCGGCACCTCCTGTAGGTGCAGCGCCTTGCGGGGGTCCTTGTCCCGGGTCGCCAGGCCGTCGAACATCCGGGTCTCCTCGGCCCGGACGACCACGCCCCGATAGCTGGCCGGCACCGGTAGTCCCGCGACGCCGGCCAGCTCGCGCGCCGGGTCGGTCGACCCGTCCGCCGCCATGATGGCCTCAACGATGTCCTGCACGGTGACCTCCGGTTCTCGCCGCGACGGCGGCGGGCCTGGGGCTGCCATCGTCGACGCCGGTCGGTGGCGGTCACCATGTCGGCCGCCACCACATCCCGCGCCTTCGGGCTGCTGTGAGGCCGGAGGTTACTGAACGGTAGCTTGGGTGGATAGCCTGCTGTGAAAAAGTGCATCGGCCACTGCGCGGAGGTGCGCGCTCGCCCGAGCGAACATGCACCTCCGCGCCGTGCGCGGGTGGTCAGTGGGGTGCGTCGGCCGGTTGCACCAGCTCGACCAGCACGCCCCCGGCGTCCTTGGGGTGGACGAAGTTGATCCGGGAGCCGGCGGTGCCGCGTCTCGGGGTCTCGTAGAGCAGCCGCAAACCGCGCTCGCGCAGCGCCGCGCAGGCCGTGTCGATGTCCGCCACCGTGTACGCCACCTGCTGGACGCCCGGACCGTTGCGGTCCAGGAACTTCGCGATCGTGGACTCCGGGGACAACGGCGCGAGCAGTTGCACGCAGCCGTCCTCGGTGCGGGGCCCGACCGCCAGCATCGCCTCCCGGACGCCCTGCTCGGTGTTGGTCTCCGTGTGCACGCAGCGCATGCCGAAGGTGCGCTGATAGAAGGCGACGGCGGCGTCGAGGTCGGCCACCGCTATCCCGATATGGTCGATTCGGAGTAGTCCGATGTCTGTGACATAGTCGGCAGCGGGCTCGACGGGGGAGTTCTCAACCATGACGTTAGTCTGGCCGAACAGTCGTTAAGGCGTACAGGTCGGCACCCCCCCCTCGGAGGCAGGTATGGCTTCGGTGATCGTCAGCGGCGCGCGGACCCCGATGGGGCGCCTGCTGGGAAACCTCAAGGACCTACCGGCGACGAAACTCGGCGGCATCGCGATCTCCGCCGCGCTCGAACGGGCGGGAGTCGCACCCGACCAGGTGCAGTACGTGATCATGGGCCAGGTGCTCCAGGCCGGCACCGGGCAGATCCCCGCCCGGCAGGCGGCCGTCGAGGCGGGCATCCCGATGTCCGTACCGGCCCTGACCATCAACAAGGTCTGCCTCTCCGGCCTGGACGCGATCGCCCTGGCCGACCAGCTGATCCGGGCCGGTGAGTTCGACATCGTGGTGGCCGGCGGCATGGAGTCGATGACCAACGCCCCGCACCTGCTGCTCGGCCAGCGCGGTGGCTACAAGTACGGCGACGTGGTGGTCAAGGACCACATGGCGCTCGACGGGCTCACCGACGCCTGGGACTGTTGCTCGATGGGTGAGTCCACCGAGCGGCACGGCCACACCCGGGGCATCACCCGCCGCGAGCAGGACGAGTTCGCAGCTGCCAGCCACCAGCGTGCCGCGGCCGCGCAGAAGAACGGCCACTTCGCCGAGGAGATCACCCCGGTGGTCATCCCGCAGCGCAAGGGTGACCCACTGGTGATCAGCGAGGACGAGGGGATCCGGCCGGACACCACCGCCGAGTCCCTGGCCAAGCTCCGCCCGGCGTTCACCGCCGACGGCACCATCACCGCCGGCAGTTCCTCGCCGATCTCCGACGGGGCCGCCGCGGTGGTGGTCATGAGCAAGGCGAAGGCCAAGGAGCTGGGCCTGGCCTGGCTGGCCGAGGTGGGAGCGCACGGCAACGTCGCCGGCCCGGACAACTCCCTGCACTCGCAGCCGTCCAACGCCATCCAGCACGCGCTGCGCAAGGGTGGTCTGAGCATCTCCGACCTCGACCTGATCGAGATCAACGAGGCGTTCGCCCAGGTCGGCATCCAGTCGACCCGTGACCTCGGGATCAGCCCCGACAAGGTGAACGTCAACGGCGGCGCGATCGCGCTCGGTCACCCGATCGGCATGTCCGGTGCCCGGCTGGTGCTCACCCTCGCGCTGGAGCTGAAGCGGCGTGGCGGTGGCACCGGTGCGGCGGCGCTCTGCGGCGGCGGTGGCCAGGGCGACGCGCTGATCATCCACGTTCCCGACCCCACCGAGACCGATCTGTGAGCGAGTCGAACACCCGCGTCCCGGTGGCGGCCGCCGGCTCGGTGCGCCGCAGTCGGGACGTCCCGATGCTGGTCGAACGGGCTCGCGACGGTGACCCCCGTGCGGTCGCCCGGCTGATCACCCTGGTCGAGTCGGGCGACGAGACGGTCCCGGCCATCGCCGCGGCGCTCGCGCCGTACACCGGGCGGGCCCAGGTGGTCGGCCTGACCGGCTCTCCGGGCGTGGGCAAGTCCACCACCACCAACGAACTGGTCCGGGCCCTGCGCAGCCGGGGCCATCGCGTCGGCGTGCTGGCCATCGACCCGTCGAGCCCGTTCACCGGCGGTGCCATCCTCGGCGACCGGGTGCGGATGCAGGACCATGCCACCGACCCCGGCGTCTACATCCGTTCGATGTCCAGCCGGGGGCACCTCGGTGGGCTGTCGGCGGCGACTCCGCAGGCGGTGCGGGTGCTGGAGGGCGCCGGCTGCGACGTGGTGCTGGTCGAGACCGTCGGCGTCGGGCAGGCGGAGGTCGAGGTGGCCTCGCTGGCCGACACCACGCTGGTGTTGCTCGCACCCGGCATGGGCGACGCGATCCAGGCGGTGAAGGCCGGCATCCTGGAGATCGCCGACGTCTTCGTGGTCAACAAGGCCGACCGGGACGGCGCCGACGCCACCGTGCGGGACATCCAGGGCATGATCGCGCTGGGTGAGCGCGGGCCCGGTCAGTGGCGTCCGCAGGTGGTGCGGGCGATCGCCGCCCGGGGTGAGGGCATCGACGACGTCGCCGCCGCCATCGACAAGCATCGCGCCTGGCTGGTCGAGCACGACGAGTTGCGGCGACGGCGGGAGGCGCGGGCCGCCGCCGAGGTCGAGGCGATCGCGCTCGGTGCGCTGCGCGCCCGGATCGGCTCGCTGCGCGACGGTACGCAGTTGCCGGCGCTCGCCGCCGAGGTGGCGGCCGGTTCGACCGATCCGTACGCGGCGGCCGAGGCGTTGCTCGCTCAGCTGTCCGGGTGACCACGTCCACTGCGGACCGCCGAAGACGGTTAGGCTCGCACCGCCGCGTGGGTTGCGCGGGTGCTGCGAGGGCCGCTGGGGGACGCATGGACCACGAGATGACGCAGGAGCTGGCGATGACGCCCGACGCGGTCGCGGGTGGGCGTACGCATGTCTCGGACGAGGTGGTGGAGAAGATCGCGGTGGCCGCGGCGAAGTCCGTGCCCGGCGTGGTCGAGTTGGGTGGCGACATCGCCCGGTTCTTCAACGCGGTGCTGGACCGGGTCGGGCTCGACCAGGTCGGCGACGCCCGGCGGGGATGCTCGGCGCACGTGACCAACGGTGGTGCCGTGATCAACCTGGTCATCGTGACCGACGCCGGGCATCCGGTGCCCGAGGTGACCACGGCGGTGCGGGTCGAGGTGACCCGGGCGGTCGAGGCGTACGGGCTGCGGGTCGACGAGATCAACATCCGGGTGGACGACGTGGCTATCGGCGGTGACCCCGCCTGAGTTCGCGCAGCTCAGTTACTGGTCGGTACGAACTTCCTTATCGATCGTTCAGGTAAGGGCTCTACACTCGACGTGCAGTCGAGGACTCGAGGAGGAGCCCGGGGATGAACGCCGACGAGATCGCGGCCGGGCGGGCCCGCTGGCAGGCCCGCTACGACGCCGCGCGCAAGCGGGACGCCGACTTCACCACGCTCTCCGGGATGCCCGTCGAGCCGGTCTACGGGCCGCCGGAGGGGGCCGCGTACCCGGGCTTCGAGCGGATCGGCTGGCCCGGGGAGTATCCCTACACGCGGGGCCTCTACCCGACCGGCTACCGGGGGCGGACCTGGACCATCCGTCAGTTCGCCGGGTTCGGTAACGCCCGCCAGACCAACGAGCGCTACAAGATGATCCTGGGCGCGGGCGGTGGCGGGCTCTCGGTCGCCTTCGACATGCCCACGCTGATGGGGCGCGACTCCGACGACCCGCAGTCGCTCGGCGAGGTCGGCCACTGTGGGGTGGCGGTGGACAGCGCCGCCGACATGGAGGTGCTCTTCGACGGCATCGACCTCGCCGGGGTCACCACGAGCATGACCATCTCCGGCCCGGCGGTGCCGGTGTTCTGCATGTACCTGGTGGCCGCCGAGCGGCAGGGCGCCGACCTGTCGAGCCTCGACGGCACGTTGCAGACCGACATCTTCAAGGAGTACATCGCGCAGAAGGAGTGGCTGTTCGACCCGGAGCCGCACCTGCGCCTGATCGGCGACCTGATGGAGTACTGCGCGGCGGAGATCCCGCGCTACAAACCGCTGTCGGTCTCCGGGTACCACATCCGCGAGGCCGGCTCCACCGCCGCGCAGGAACTGGCGTTCACCCTGGCCGACGGCTTCGGCTACGTCGAGCTGGGGCTGTCGCGGGGACTCGACGTCAACGTCTTCGCCCCCGGTCTGAGCTTCTTCTTCGACTCGCACGTCGACTTCTTCGAGGAGATCGCCAAGTTCCGTGCCGCCCGCCGGATCTGGGCCCGCTGGCTGCGCGACGTCTACGGCGCGACCAGTGAGAAGGCGCTCTGGCTGCGGTTCCACACGCAGACCGCCGGTGTGTCGCTGACCGCGCAGCAGCCGGTCAACAACGTTGTACGCACCGCCGTCGAGGCGCTCGCCGCGGTGCTCGGCGGCACCAACTCGCTGCACACCAACGCCCTGGACGAGACCCTCGCGCTGCCCACCGACGAGTCCGCCGAGATCGCCCTGCGTACGCAGCAGGTGCTGATGGAGGAGATCGGGGTGACCAACGTGGCCGACCCGCTGGGCGGCTCGTGGTACGTCGAGGCGCTCACCGACCGGATCGAGGCGGAGGCGGAGGAGATCTTCGCCCGGATCCGGGCGCTCGGTGGCGACGGCCCGCACACCATCGGCCCGATGACCTCCGGCATCCTGCGCGGTATCGAGGACGGCTGGTTCACCGGGCAGATCGCCGAGGCCGCGTTCGCCTACCAGCAGGCGCTGGAGAAGGGCGAGAAGAAGATCGTCGGCGTCAACTGCCACACCGGCACGGTCGCCAAGGAACTGGAGATCCTGCGTATCTCGCACGAGGTGGAGTTGGAGCAGCGCCGGATGCTGGCCGAACGCAAGCGCGGCCGGGACGATGCCCGGGTCCGTGCCGCGGTCGAGGCGATGGTCGCGGTGAGCCGTACCGGGGAGAACATGATCCCGGCGATGCTCGACGCCGTCCGGGCGGAGGCGACGCTCGGCGAGATCTGCGACGCGCTGCGCGCCGAATGGGGCGTTTACCGCGAGCCCGCACGGTTCTGACCTTCGCCCCATCAGGCGGCTGGGCAGGGGTGACAGCGGCAACTGCGCGGGCCGAGGCTGATCGGAGTTCGGGGAACTGCGTGCGAGACTAGATAACCATGAGCGACCCACGGATCACCTCGTCGATCTTTACCCGCGGCGCGGTCGACCTCAGCGCGCTGCGCACCCCTGCCCCCAGTTCCGCCCCGGCGCCGGTCCAGGCCGGCCCGCCCGCCGGCGCACCCGGTGGTGCTGTCGGCGGGGTCACCGTCGTCGACGTGACCGAGGCGACCTTCCAGTCGGAGGTCCTGGAGCGCTCGCTGACAACACCCGTCGTGGTCGACTTCTGGGCCGAGTGGTGTCAGCCCTGCAAGCAGCTCTCCCCGGTGCTGGAACGACTGGCGGTCGAGGGTGGCGGTGCCTGGGTGCTCGCCAAGGTCGACGTGGACGCCAACCCGAGGCTCGCGCAGATGTTCCGGGTCCAGGGCATCCCGATGGTGTACGCGGTGGTCGGCGGGCAGCCGGTTGACGCGTTCTCCGGAGTGGTACCCGAGGCGCAGCTGCGTCAGTGGATCCAGGCCGTGCTCAAGGCGGGCGGGGTGAGCGTGGCCGAGACGGAGGACCCCCGGCTCGGCGAGGCGGACGACGCGCTGATGAGTGGCGACCTGGACGCCGCCGAGCAGGCGTACCGGAAGATCCTCGCCGAGACCCCGACGGACGCCGCCGCCGAGGCCGGGCTGGCCCAGGTGGGGCTGGCCCGCCGGGTGGCCGGCGTCGATCCGCAGGCCGCGCTCACCGACGCGGCGGCCAACCCCGACGATGTCGACGCGCAACTGCTCGCCGCCGACGTCGAGGTGCTCAGCGGTCTGGCTGATCAGGCGTACCAGCGGCTGGTCGGGCTGGTCCGCCGCACCAGCGGAGACGACCGGGAAAAGGTCCGTCAGCACCTGGTCGGCCTGTTCACCATCGCCGGGCCCGAGGATCCCGCAGTCGCCTCGGCCCGCCGGGCCCTGGCCAGCGCCCTTTTCTGACGTACCTGCCACCCCAGCGCGGGCCGGCGTCGCCGGCCCGCCCCTACTCACCAACGAACGGAAGGGGCTTGCGTGAGCGCGAGGAGTGAGCTTGCGAGCCCCGCAGCCGCGAACGAGAGCGGCCCATGATGCGCCGGATCGCCGTCCTCGACGCGCCGAGCAACCTCGGTCTGCGCCCACCCACGCCCACCTCGGTTCCCGGCTGCGCCAAGGCCCCCGGCGCCCTGCGGGACCAGGGCCTGCTGCCCCGGCTACGGGCCCGGGACGCGGGGTGCCTGACCCCGCCGCGCTACGACGCCGGTGACTGGCGACCCGGTGACGGTGTCTGCCACGCGAGGGAGATCGCCGACTACTCCGCGGCGCTGGCCGACCGGATCGGCGCGATCATCGACCGGGGAGAGTTCCCGGTGGTTCTCGGTGGTGACTGCTCGATCCTGCTCGGCTCGGCGCTGGCCATGCACCGGTTGGGGGAGGCGGTCGGCGGCCGGATCGGGCTGGTCTTCGTCGACGGCCATTCCGACTTCCGGCACCCCGGCAACGCCTCGTACGTGGGTGCGGCGGCGGGTGAGGGTCTCGCCCTGGTCACCGGTCGGGGTCAGGCCGACCTCGCGGCCATCGAGGGACGCCGGCCCTATTTTCGGGACGTCGACGTGGTGGTGCTCGGCATCCGGGCGCAGGACGAGTACCGTCTCGACCTCCAGGCCGCCGGGATCATCACCCGACCGGTGCCGGCGTTGCGCGCCGAGGGTGCGGCACGTACCGCCCAGTGGGCGCACGAGCAACTCGCCGACTGCGCCGGCTACTGGGTGCACGTTGACCTGGACGTGCTCGATCCTGCGGTGATGCCGGCGGTCGACGCGCCGGACCCGGGTGGCATCGCCTTCGCCGAGCTGGAGATCCTGCTCGCCGGTCTGGTCGACACCCCGCACTGCCTCGGCGTCGAGCTGACCGTGTTCGACCCCGACTACGACCCGGACGGCGCGTACGCTGCGGAGATCGTCAACACCGTCGTCTCCGGCCTGCGTCCGGTGACCGCTCCCGGCTCGATGCCGCCCCGGTTGCGTCCCGAACCGCCACCGCCCGCCACACCGCCGAGGCAATCGGCTCCGATCGGTCTCGTCTCGGCCGGTGATGCGGCCAGCACTCCCGTGATCGGCCGTCCGGTCGTTGCCGGGCCACCGACGGACACGCCGACGGGACCGGCCGGATCGGCTGGCCAGGAACCCGATGAACCCACCGAGCCGCCAGCGGGAACCGTTGAGGACGACGAGGACGTCCTCTCCCGCTGACGACGTCGCAGGAACCGGCGGGCCGAGCCACCGCGCGACGAGGAAGCCGAGGTCTCAGCGCTCGGCGGTTCGGAAAACGAAGCGAGCCACCCCCCGCTGTACCGCGACCACTTCTTCCGTTGTAAGGCCGAGTAGTCTTGCCGCCAGAGCGAGTTCTGCCGGCAGCGTGGAACGGCTTTCTATCGGGATGTCGGTGTTGAAGCTGACGGGTATGCCCGCGTCAAAGAAGACGCGCACGGGGTGCAGTGCGACCGATGCGACGGCGCCGAGCATCAGGTTGGAGGAGAGGGACACTTCGACCAAGACCTTGTCGTCCCGAAGCCGTTTGAGTAGGGACGGGCTACGGACGGCAGCCAGTGCATGGCCCAGTCGCTGCGCGCCCAACTCGTCAAGGGCCCGCCAGACGCCGTCGAGATCGCCGAATTCGCCGGCGTGCACGGTGACACCGAGCCCGATAGCCTTGGCAGCGGTAAACAGGTCGCGAAAGGCGGTGACGTCGGGGTATCGGCTTTCGTCTCCCGCAAGATCGACACCGACAAACGTAGCGGGAAGGTCGTCCAGGTGGGCGGTGCACTGCTCCAGGAAGTCCCTGGTGCTGTCGCGGTTGACCAATAGGATTCCTCTGATGGCAGGGCTTTCGAGTGGCTGCATCGTGGCGTGTGCGATCTGGAGGAACTCCTCAAGAGACAGACCGTCCACCAGGAACCGACGGGGCGAGAGCCGCAACTCGGCGTAGTCGACGTGTTCGTGCCGCTGCTCGGCGTGGATCTCCCGAATGAACGTACCGAGATCATCCCCTGTAACCGGTACTCGTGTGCGATTCCGCACGTCGTGGGAGGCGAAGAAGGCAGCTGCTGAGTTGCGGTACTGCGGTGCGGTGGGCAGACCAAGTTGTGCCCGCTTGCGTCGCTCAGGTTCCAGATGAAGATGAAGATGGGGCAGCACGTTCAGTCAATTTTCCTTAGCAGCGTCTTTGCCCACCTTTGTAGCGTCTGGCCCGAACTGTCCTCCTCCTCGGTCCACGCTCTAATGATGTCGAAGCCGGCACTGTCCGCGAACGCGCAAAGCTCGGACAATTCGTATAGGAAGAAGTGTCGTATCGTGTCCGATCGCCCTAGTGGCTCGCTGACCATGCCTCGGCCCTCCTTGACGGAGACCTGCATGATTCCGCCTCGCCATAACACCCGGTGGAGTTCGTCCAGGGCCCGCTGTAGGTCTTGTTGGCCGAGATGGAGCAGCACCGCCGAGCACCAGATGGCACCGACGGAGGCGTTGGCGAGAGGGAGGGACCGCATGTCCGCCACAACCCGGTGGAACTTGCTGCTCCACTTCACCTGCCCGAGTAGGGACGCGGAGGCGTCCAGGGCGATCACAGAGCGGCCGGTCCGGGCCATGTGATGAGCGTCCCGTCCAGCTCCCGCACCAGCGTCAAGCACCGGCCCCCCGGTCGCTTTGAGTAGCTCATCGATCTGGCCGGGCAGTGTCGAATTGGTGGCGAACGAGTTGGTGGCAGCCGCGTACCCCACGGCGTTGGCCTCGTAGGCGGCGATCGTCTCGCTAAGGATATCGATCTCCGTAGTGTGCCTCATGTGTGCCTCGTCCCGTCGGAGCTCACTGACAGTGATGCGACAATTCTCGATGTAGGGAAAAGCTGCCCAATCCCACATATCCGACAAGTTCATCAGACGTGCCCAGGCGCGACGCGCGTACTGCGAAACCGGCGGGGGCTCCAAGTTCAGATAGCGCGTCGCGGGCAACCAGGAGCAGAAGTAGTAGTTCTCTTGGCGCGAGGCAGCTGTAGCTAGTGGCTCCAGGTCGTCGATGGCGCTGGAACCTGGCGGCACCAGGCTCTGCGGGTCGGCCGCCAGGGGTAGCGGGAACAGGTGTAGGTGGCAGTGTGTGATACACCCGCCGCCAATTTGGCCAGCCTCCTTGCCGGACGAGCCGTGCTCGACCATCACCACGCGGCAGTCGAACACCCGTTGAATGAGTGCCGCGACCGAGCATGCCGTCCGGTGCAGCAGGTCCCGTTCCTCGGGCAAGAGGTCCCCGCTGCTGGGGACGTGGCGATGCGGTACGACAAGGGCATACCCGGGGACCAGCGAACCGAGCCCCGCCATGACGTCCAGGCCGGCCTCGCGCATGATCAATCGGTGCTGCTGTTGGGTGACCGGTGCCGGTGAGGCGGCAGCGTTACGTCGCACCTCCTGGCATAGCTCGCAGGTGTGCGATCCTGCCACCCTGTTCACCGACCGTCTGCCGGTCTCACCGTTCAGCTTGTCGCGGTCTCGTGCGGGGTGCCAGTTGTCGCGCGGCTCAGGACTGTCAATGGTCACGGCCCGTGCCCTCCGCGTAGCCGACTGCGAGCGCCCCACACCAGTTGAAAGACGAGCAGCAGCGCGGGAAGAATCAGACCCACGAGGAACTCGGTGCGGCCTACGGCGCGGACGAAGTACAGGATGGCCGCGCCGACCGAGTAGCCGACTCCGATCAGCCACAGAGCCAACGCGAGCCGGTGGCGGCGCATCCAGCCCACGACGACGTTGCGCATGAGCAGGGCGCTGGTCAGCTTCTTGGCGCTGGCCTGGGTCTGTATGAGGGCGCAACCGGGATACAGCAACTGGACCTCCCCGGTGCGGCCCGCGAACAGCGCCTCGCGCATTTTGGACAACGCCGACACGAACGGCCAGATCGCCCAGATCGATTCCCTCAGAGGGCTTCGAGGAAGCTCCCACGCCCCGGTCTTTCCCTGGTCTCGCACGATGGCCGAAACTGCGCTGAACAGTTTGGGTTGCAGGGGATCGACCCCCGCCGTCAGCAGCGCAGTGACGGCGACGGGGCCGGCGAAATGAGGAAGGGCGTTCTGGAACACAAGTTGACGGGTTCCGTCGGGATAAGGGACGTCGAACTCCTCCACCGTCGATGACCGTTCCGCATGTTCGCCAGGCACCAAGCGGTCGAGAATCCAGTCAGCAGTCTTGCTGATGGTATTCACGCTGAGCGCGCCTTCGAGCCTGGCGAGGGCGAGCAGTGCGAAGCTCGTATGCAGCAGGGTCGGCGCTGTGCCCGGCAGTGGACCCCAGGCCGGCGCGTCCGGGCTCTGAGCCCCGATCAGCCATTTCTTGGCGTTGTCGATGACCGACGGAGGCCCGCCGCACTCCTGCAGCGCCAGCATGCACAGTGCGGTGTGGAACACCCGGGAAGGCTGACCGGCGTAGGACGCCCAACCGAAGTCGGTGTTCTGGCTGCGTTCGAGGAAGTCCACGCCCTCCCGTAGGGACTCCGAGGCGGCGAGCCGGCCGGTGCCGGGAGGGCTCAGGGCGCGTACGACCCAGGCGGTGGCCTCAATGATTGGAAAGCCGTTGGTGGTCCGAACTGCCCAGCCGCCAGCCCGTTCGGGCGGTTCGACGACTTGATGATCGATTAGATACTTGATGATCTCGTCGACTCGTTCGAATTCCTGTGCAGCGAGCCGGAAGGTGAACAGCCCCACTGCCGAGGCCGTGATGCCCGGCGCGGGATCGTCCAGAAAGTGATACCACCCAGCCGCATTGTTGGATGACCGGAAGTTGACTCGGAGGCAGTCAAGTGCGCGGTCGATGGCACCTGTTATTTCCGAGCCGGAGAGACTGGCTGCTGGCTGTGTCAATTGATCTCCACGCCGAGGGTCGTACGGAATTGCCGACTGTAGGCAGGAGAAGCGAGTGCTGTCGTGGCGAGATGTCACTCCCCGGTTGGTCGCTGGCCAACTCACCGCACGATGGCTTGCTCATGCCCGTTCAGGCACCGTACCGGGCGGTTCGAGTGGAGACCACCCTGCTGTGAAGAGAAGGAGAGGGCATCAAAGTGACGTGGGTGCCCGTTGAAAACGGACACATCTCGGGACTGTCACGTATTGCGCTGCTCGGTCGGAAACTCGACGCAACCGCTGGCTAGCCGATTCTTAGCAGGGCAAGCAATTGGCGTACATCCGACAGACCGATTTTTTCGTGCGCGGAGACCTCGTTTCAGCGGGGGAGAGCACGCAGGAAGCGTTCCGCGATCGGTACCGCGGTACCGCTGCCCGAGCCGCCCTTCTCGACGAAGACCGCGACCGCGATGTCACCCTGCCAGCCGACGAACCAGGCGTGGGTGTTCTTCGGGTTGTCGTCGTACTCGGCGGTGCCGGTCTTGCCGTGCACCGGGCCGCCGGGCACGTCCCGCAGCGCGGTGCCGGTGCCGGCGGTGACCACCTCGCGCATCATTTCCCGGACGGCCGTGACGGCCTCGGGCTTGAGCTGCGGGCCCGGCTCGGCCGCCTGCTCCGGTGCCGGCTCCGACAGCAGCTTTGGCGGGACGAACTGGCCCTTGGCCACCGCGGCGGTCGCTGCGGCCATGGCCAGCGGGCTGACCAGGGTCGTACCCTGACCGATCGCCGCGGCGGCCTGTTCGGTGGCTCCGCCTCCCGCTGACACCTTCCCGGTGAACGCGTCGAGACCCAGGTCCCCCCACTCGCCCTCCAGGCCCAGTGCGCGTCCGGCGGCAGCGAGCCCGTCGGCGCCGAGCTGGGGCGCGAGCGCGGCGAAGGCCGTGTTGCAGGACTTCGCGAAGTCGGTCCGGAACGGTACGTCGCCGAGGGAGAAGTCGTTGGCGTTCTTGAAGGAGCGTCCGTCCACGGTGAACGTCTTCGGGCAGGCGACGATGCTGTCGGGCGTCACCGCGCCCTGCTCGACCAGCCCGTACGCGCTGACCATCTTGAACGTGGAGCCGGGGGGCACCTGCGCGGTGAAGGCGAGGTTCTCCCCGGCCGCGCCGGGGCCGTTGGCGGCGGCGAGCACGGCACCGTCGGTGATCCGTACGGCGACCAGGGCGGAGCGCCGACGTTCCCCGCGCAGCGCCCGGTCGGCGGCGTTCTGAGTGTCCACGTCGAGTGTGGTGCGCACCGGCTGGCCGGTCTGTGCCTCACGCTGGAACACCTCGGTGCCGGTCGGCTCCAGCGTGCCGTTCGGCCCGGGACGCTTGATGATGACGCTCAACCCCGGTACGCCCCGCAGCCGCTCGTCCCAGCGGCCCTGCAACCCACCGTGACCGACGAGGTCGCCGGCTGAGTAGCGGTCGGGATGCTTGGCGAGGTCCTCGGCGTACGCGGGGTCGACGGTGCCGAGCACGGCGCGGGCGAACTCGCGGGTGGGTGCGAGGTCCAGCTTGTCGGTCGGGAACTTGGTCCCCGGCAGGCCGTGGATCCGTGACTTGATCTGCCGGTACGCCTCGTCGCGCAGGGTGACCACCTCGACGAAGGCGTCTGGTTTCGCCTCCTTCAGGCGGTTGGGGAGGTCCGACAGGTCGACTGGCGGGGTGATGGCCGGACGGATGGCGCGGAAGGCGGCGTCCAACTCGCGGATCATGGCCTTGACGTCGGTCACCTCGTTGGGCTGCAGACCGACCCGGACCACGTCCCGTGGCGTCACGATCGGCTCGCCGGCGCCGTCGAGCACGGCGGCCCGGGTTGCCCGGTCCCGCCGCAGCCCCAGCCGGTCGCCCCGGGTGAGCTGTTCCTGGACGATCTGCGGCTCCCAGATCACCTGCCACTGGTCGTCGCGGCCCTGGGTGAGTCGCACCGGCCGGTCGTACGTCCAATTCGTCCCACCCGGCAGCGTCCACTCCGCGCGGACGGTGGCGGTGGCGGTGTTCTGGACCACCTCGGGATCGCCCTGTCGGGTCAGCGTGAGCGGGGCGTCGACGAGTTCGCCGGAGAGCTCGCGGATCTCCCGGACGACGTCCGCGGCGGGAACCTTCGCGCCGGTCGGGTCGACGAAGCCGACCGCGTTCAGGTCACCCTTGCGCCACCCCTCCAGGAAGGCATCGACGGTGCGCTGCGGGCCGTCCTCGCCGGAGCAGGCGACCAGGCTGGCCGCGCCGACCAGGCAGGTGACGGTGACGGTCAGGAGCGACCGGATGCGGCGGTGCCGGGGTGGGACGTACATCTGCGCTTCCTTCTGGTCGGCTGCTCCGCACGCTAGTACGCCGAGGCGCGGGCCACTGCCCCGGGCGGACGGGGCCAGGCGAAAGACGCTCTGGTAACTGTGTGATGAACAACTTCAGGCGGGGTACTCCGAACCCGGCCGAACCTCGTACCGCAACGGGTGAAAGGACGACGTCGAAGATCCGGATGGCCGGCCGGTGGTCCGCCGACGGCGAAACCGGGCGGTCGGCCTAGGCTTGGCGGCAGAGTGACCCACAGCGCTGTGGGTCGAGGGGAGTGGCACCGATGGACCGGCGTCCGGCGATCAACCCGGAACCCGACATCCGGCTGGCTGAGACCGGCCGGGACGACAGTTTCGACACGGCGACCGACGGGGACGGTTTCGGTCGGCTAGACACAGGTGCGACCGGGATGACCGGTTCCAGCATCGACACCCTCTACGATCTCGGGCTGCCGCCGGAGGCGCTCGCCGAATCGGAGGACGGCGAACTCGACGAGCCGGTGCCGAACGCCGAGCGGCTGGTGGCCCAGGCGGTGGCGCTGGCCGGCGACGACCACGACGCGGCGACCCTGGTGAGCCGGTTCTGGCGGTTCGCGCCCGACGAGGAGCTGATCGGGTTCACCGCCGAGGAGATGCTCGACGCCGCCCGCGAGCACCGGGAACTGGCCCGGCAGCGGGTGCCGGGTGAGTTGAAGCTGCGGATCCACTCACCCGACGCGGAGCAGCACCACAGCGTCATCGAGATCGTCACCGACGACATGCCGTTCCTGGTCGATTCGGTGACCGCCCTGCTCAACACCCACCATCTCGACGTCCACCTGCTGGTGCACCCGCTGGTGGTGGTGCGCCGGGAGCCGCTGGGACGGCTGGTCGAGGTCGCCGCCGACGTGGAGCCGGACGACGCGATCTCCGGCGACCTGGTCGAGAGTTGGATGCACATCGAGATCGACCCGGTCCGCGACCCGGAGGAGCGGGAGAAGCTGCGGCGCGAGTTGCAGCGGGTGTTGACCGACGTACGGGAGGCGGTCGAGGACTGGCCGAAGATGCGCCAGCGCGCCCTCAGCCTCGCCGACGAGTTGGCCGCCGCCCGGACCAGTGACAACCGGCCACCGGTGCCGGAGAAGGACATCACCGACTCGGTCGAGTTGTTGCGCTGGCTCGCGCACGACCACTTCACCTTCCTCGGCTACCGGGAGTACCGGCTGGTACCGAACTCCGCCGACGGCGGGTCGGCGCTGGAGGCGGTGCTCGGCACCGGGCTGGGCATCCTGCGTCAGGACTCGCCGGAGGCGCGGGCGCTGTCCTCGATGACGCCCGAGGCGCACGAGAAGGTCACCGAGAAGCGTCTGCTGATCATCACCAAGGCGAACTCGCGGGCCACCGTGCACCGCTCGGCGTACCTCGACTACATCGGCTTCAAGATCTTCGACGAGAACGGTGAGGTGGTGGGCGAGCGGCGTTTCCTGGGCCTGTTCTCCACCGCCGCGTACCGGACCAGCGTGCAGGAGCTGCCGGTGGTCCGGCGCAAGGTCGCCGAGGTGCTGGACCGCTCCGGACTGAGCCTGCGCAGCCACTCCGGCAAGGATCTGATGCAGATCCTGGAGACGTACCCGCGCGACGAGCTGTTCCAGATCAAGACCGACGACCTGTACCACGCGGTCATCGGGGTGCTGCGGATGGCCGGTCGCCGACAGCTGCGGGTCTTCCTGCGGCGCGACGCGTACGGGCGGTTCATCTCCTGCCTGATCTACCTGCCCCGGGACCGCTTCACCACCCAGAACCGGTTGCGCATGCAGGACATCCTGCTGCGGGAGCTGAACGGCGTCGGGGTGGACTACACCACCCGGGTGACCGAGTCGATGCTGGCCCGGGTGCACTTCATCGTGCGTACCGACCCGACGAATCCGCCCGGGGACATCGACGCCGACCTGTTGGCCGAGGAGCTGGCCGACGCCACCCGGTTGTGGGACGACGACTACCGGCTGGTGCTGGAACGCAAGCTCGGCGACGAGCAGGCCAAGCACCTGTTCAGCCGGTACGCCGACGCGTTCCCGGAGGGCTACAAGGACGGGCACACGCCGTACGAGGCGATGAAGGACCTGGCCAAGCTGGAGCTGCTGGAGGAGCCCGGCCAGCTGGAGATGCACCTGTTCCGTAAGCAGGCGGCACCGCGCGCCGGCGGTCGGGGCCCGAACGTCGACGAGTTGCTCGACGTCCGGTTCAAGGTGTACCGCTACGGCGAGCCGATGATGCTCTCGGCGGTGCTGCCGGTGCTGCACTCGCTCGGCGTGAAGGTCGTCGACGAGCACCCGTACGAGGTGGAACGGGTCGACGGCCGGATCTGGTTGTACGACTTCGGGCTGCAACTGCCCGAGGGGCACCAGGAGCTGGCCGAGGTACGCCCGCACGTGGAGAACGCCTTCGCGGCGGCGTGGCGGGGCGAGGCCGAGGTGGACCGCTTCAACGAGCTGGTGCTGCGCGCCGGGCTGACCTGGCGTCAGGTGGTGGTGCTGCGCGCGTACGCGAAGTACCTGCGCCAGACCGGCACGGTGTTCTCGCAGGACTACATGGAGTCGACGTTCATCGCGTATCCGCACCTGGCCACGCTGCTGGTGCAGCTGTTCGAGGCGCGGTTCGAGCCGGGCCCGCGTACCGCCGCGCAGCGCGAGCAGCACGGCGCGGAGTTGGTCGCCGAGATCAACGCCGGGCTCGACGACGTGGCCAGCCTCGACCAGGACCGGATCCTGCGGTCGTACCTCTCGCTGATCCAGGCCACCCTGCGGACCAGCTTCTATCAGAAGCCGGTGGGTGGGCGGCCCAAGCCGTACGTGGCGTTCAAGCTGGATCCGCAGGCGATACCGGAGCTGCCCGCGCCCCGGCCCAAGTACGAGATCTTCGTGTACTCGCCCCGGTTCGAGGGTGTGCACCTGCGGTTCGGGCCGGTGGCCCGGGGTGGCCTGCGCTGGTCGGACCGGCGTGAGGACTTCCGGACCGAGGTGCTCGGCCTGGTCAAGGCGCAGATGGTGAAGAACGCCGTGATCGTGCCGGTGGGCGCCAAGGGCGGCTTCGTGCTCAAGCAGAAGCCGGGCGACCGCGACGAGGCGGTGGCCTGCTACAAGGAGTTCGTCGGCGCGCTGCTCGACGTCACCGACAACATCGTGGCCGGCGAGATCGTGCCACCGGAGGACGTGGTCCGGCACGACGGCGACGACCCGTACATGGTGGTGGCGGCGGACAAGGGCACCGCGACCTTCTCCGACACCGCCAACGAGATCTCAACGGCGCACGATTTCTGGCTGGGTGACGCCTTCGCCTCCGGTGGTTCGGCCGGTTACGACCACAAGAAGATGGGCATCACCGCCCGGGGCGCGTGGGAGTCGGTCAAGCGGCACTTCCGCGAGCTGGGGCATGACACCCAGAGCCAGGACTTCACCGTGGTCGGGGTCGGCGACATGTCCGGTGACGTGTTCGGTAACGGCATGCTGCTCTCGCAGCACATCCGGTTGATGGCCGCCTTCGACCATCGGCACATCTTCCTCGACCCGGATCCGGACGCGGCAGCCTCGTACGCCGAGCGGAAGCGGCTGTTCGGGTTGGCCCGGTCCACCTGGGAGGACTACAACGCCGAGTTGATCTCCGAAGGTGGTGGGGTCTTCCCGCGTACGGCGAAGTCGGTGCCGATCTCGCCGCAGGTGCGTACCGTGCTCGGGCTCGACGACGACGTCGAGCAGCTGAGCCCGCAGGAGCTGATGAAGGCGATCCTCACCGCGCCGGTCGACCTGTTCTGGAACGGTGGCATCGGCACCTACGTCAAGTCGTCCAGCGAGACCAACGCCCAGGTGGGTGACAAGTCCAACGACGCGATCCGGGTGGATGGCCGCAACCTGCGCTGCCGGGTGGTCGGTGAGGGCGGCAACCTGGGCTTCACCCAGCACGGCCGGATCGAGTACGCCCAGGCGGGCGGCCGGATCTACACCGACTTCATCGACAACGCGGCCGGGGTGAACTGCTCCGACCACGAGGTGAACATCAAGATCCTGCTGAACACCGCGGTCGCCGACGGCGAGCTGACCCTGCCCGAGCGGGACGAGTTGCTCGCCCAGATGACCGACGAGGTCGCCGCCCTGGTGCTGCGGGACAACTACGACCAGGCGCGGGCGATCAACAACTCCCAGGCCCAGGCGACCTCGCTGCTGCCGGTGCACCGCCGCATGATCACCGCGCTGGAGCGCGCGGGTGTGCTGAACCGGTCGCTGGAGGCGTTGCCGACGGACGAGGAACTGGCGGTCCGTACCGAGACCGGGTTGACCGCGCCGGAGTTCGCCGTCGTGCTGGCGTACGTGAAGATCGCCCTGGAGAAGGAGATCCTCGCGGACCGGCTGCCGGACGAGGAGTGGACCGGCGAGGTGCTGGTCAACTACTTCCCGACGCCGATGCGGGAGCGGTTCGCCGACCGGATGGACCGGCACCGGCTGCGCCGCGACATCGTGACCACCGAGCTGGTCAACGAGGCGATCAACCGGGGCGGGATCTCGTTCGTCTTCCGGGTGGTCGAGGAGACGGGCGCGACGGCGGCGGACGTGATCCGGGCGTACGTGGTGGTGCGGGAGGTCTTCGGCCTGCGGCGGTTGTGGGACGAGGTCGAGGCGCTGGACAACCGGATCGATCCGGAGTTGCAGACCAACGTCTACCTCGACACCCGACGGCTGCTCGACCGGGCGGTGCGGTGGCTGGTGACCAACCGCCGCTCGCCGATCGACGTGCCGTCGGAGATCGCCCGGCTGCGCGACGGCATCACCCGGCTGCTGCCCAAGATGGAGACGCTTTTCTACGGCAGCGAGCGTGAGTCGATCGCCGCGCACATCGACTCCCTGACCGAGCGTGGTGTGCCGCGCGAGTTGGCCGAGCTCAGCACGCGCCTGATGTACAGCTTCGGCCTGCTGGACGTGGTGGAGACCGCCGCCGGCACCGGGCGGGACGTCGACGAGGTCGCCTCGGTCTACTTCGTGCTCTCGGACCGGTTCCGGGTGGACTCGCTGCTGTCGAAGATCTCCCTGTTGCCACGGGAGGACCGGTGGCAGACCCTGGCCCGGATGGCGCTGCGGTACGACCTGTATGCCGCGCTCGCCGCCCTCACCGCGGAGGTGCTCGAATCGACGTCGGCTGACCTTTCGCCGCAGGAGCGGGTCCAGCAGTGGGAGCAGTCGAACGCCACCTCGATCCACCGTGCCGAGCGGGCGATGGGTGAGTTCGACGAGTCCCGGGCGGACCTGGCGGCCCTGTCGGTCCTCCTGCGCCAGATCCGCACCCTCGTCCGTACCTCCGCCGCCACCTGATCCCCGCCGCCACCCTGACCCCCGCCACCCAACCGGGTCAGGGGGTCAGGGTGGCGAAGGCGATCACGTTGTCGGGGTAGTTGCCGGTCGCCTCGTCGAACTGGCCGCCGCAGGTGACGACCCGCAGTCCCGGTCGGTCGGTGGGGCCGTAGACCTGCTCGGTGGGAAAGGAGTTCTTCGGGTACGACGCGACCGAGTCCACCCGGAAGGTCGCCGTGCGGCCGTCGGCCCGTTCGACGGTGATGGTGTCGCCGGGCTGCACGGCACCCAGGGAGAAGAAGACGGCAGGTCCGATCGCGGCGGAGTCGACGTGCCCGACGATGACCGCGTTGCCCGACTCGCCCGGGCTCGGTCCGGGCTCGTACCAGCCGGCGAGCATCGCCTGGTCGAGCGGAGGTACCTGGACGGTGCCGTCCGGGTTGGTGCCGAGCGCCATGATGCTGGCCCGCACACCGATCCGGGGGATGTTGATGATCGTGGGGGTCGCGCGGGGTAGGCCCGTCGGTGCCCGCGTCGCCGGGTCGAGGTCGGCCTCGGTGAACGGGCTGTCCGGGGTCGGGTCGGTGGTGCCCGCCAGCGGCTGCGGCGGGCGTGCGGGCTCGGTGGTCTTGAGGGAGGCGCCGATCAGACCGGAGCCCAGCATGGCGAGCAGGACGACGACGGCGGTACCGACGGCGCGCCACGGTCTCCCGTGACGGCCGTCGGCCCGTCTCGTCGTCGCGTCAGGCCGTGAAGTCACTGGTCCGACGACGGCGCATCAGCACGAGGCCACCCAGTGCGGCGGCGCCGACCAGGCTCGCCCCGGCCGTGGCCAGGCCCCGGTCGGCGCCGGTGGCGATGCCACCGTCACCGCCGTCGACCCCACCGCGCGGCAGGACGACCAGTTCGCCCGTGCCGCAGGAGCCCTCCAGCTCGTACGTGCCGGGCTTGGCGTCCCGGGCCACCCGGGCTTCGCCGTAGTAGACGAAGTCCTTCTTGTGCTCCCAGCTGTCGGCTTCGTCGGCGGCCTGGTCGCGCTTGCCCGACCAGCCGTGCTCGCCGGACTCACCCGACCAGTCACGCTCACCCGACTCACCCGACCAGTCGCGTCCGCCGGACTCGCCGGACCAGTCGCGCTCGCCGGACCAGTCGTGTCCGCTGGACTCGCCCGACCAGTCGCGTTCACCGGACCAGTCGCGTTCGGCGGAGTCCGAGCCGTTCTCGTGCCGACCCGACCAGCCGCTTCCGGACTCCTCGCCCTTGCCGTCCTCGCGCTTCCAGTCCTTCTTGTCGCGGCCACCCTCGGCGTCCTGGCCGTGCTCCTCGCCCTTCCAGTCGTCGCGGGCGTCAGCGGCACCGCCACCCCAACCGCTGCCGGACTCGGCTTCGCCCGGCTGTGAACGCTCGTGGCCCGACCAGCCTTCGCTGTCCGCGCCGCGTTCGCCGTTCCCCCAGCCGTGGTCGCCCCGCGAGTCGCGGCCCTGGGCCGGCGTGAGCTTGACCTTCCCGGTGACCTTGGACCAGACGAAGGGCTGTTCCTGCGGCTCGCCGCAGATCTGCACGAGCTTGACCTCTTCGCCGGCCTTGACGGCGTGCGGCTTGGCGAAGACCTTGCCGTCGTCCGTGTCTGACTGGCCGTCGGCGTACGCGACCCCCGGCGCGAACACCAGCAGGGAGGCGCTGCCGAGGGCAGCACCCGCAACAACCTTCCCCAGCATGTTCTTAGCCATGACCTGTGTCACTCCATCCCTGTTGTCCTGCGGCCGGCAACAACCGAGCCAGAACCGACGTTAGACCGTTTCATGACTTATGCAGGGAAAGATTCGTGTTCTGGCATTAGTTCGGTATGCCGGGTTCTGTGGGGCTGCTCGACCGGAAAGGGCGCCCCGTCCGCCTGTCGGGTGGCACGCGCGGCTCGGAGCCGCGAAAGTGGTGGGGGATTTGTCCCGGTAGGGTTTCGAAAATATCGAACCATTGCCATGGAAGCGCTCCCATGCAAGAATCGCTGCACGCGGTGAGCCGAGCCACACCGCGTAGGCAGGTGTCGAGGGCATCCGGTTCGCCGGACGACCACCTAGCCGCCGACCGGTGAGACCGGTCGTCGCACCACCACCAACGCCCGTCCGGGTCGGGCGCTCCGAAGAATCCCGTTGGTACCGGCGGTCGTCCCACGGAGGACGTCCTTCGGGCCACGTGCCGGGCCGTACGCGGATCCGGTCTCGCCCAAGGAGATCAGTGGCATGAATGTGTGGAGAAGGCTGTCCGGCCGACGCCGGGCCGTCGCGCTGGCCGGCGCGAGCGCGCTGGTCGCGGGCGGTTTGGTCACGCTTCCCGTGACCGCGGCGCACGCGGCGACGCAGTGCGACGTGACGTACACGACCAATGACTGGCAGGGCGGCTTCACCGCCAACATCTCGATCAGGAACGTCGGCGACGCGCTCAGTAGCTGGACGCTCGGCTTCACGTTCCCCGACTCCAACCAGCGCCTCGTGCAGGGCTGGTCGGCCCGGTGGAGCCAGTCGGGCAGCAACGTGACCGCGCAGAACGAGTCGTGGAACGGCAACCTGGCCTCCGGCGCCAGCGTGGACATCGGCTTCAACGGGTCGTGGAGCGGCAGCAACCCGAAGCCCACCTCGTTCACGGTCAACGGTGTGGCCTGCAACGGCGGCACCACGCCGACGACCCCGCCGCCGCCCAGCTCCCCGCCGCCGAGCGAACCGCCGCCCAGCTCCCCGCCGCCGAGCGAACCGCCGCCCAGCTCCCCGCCGCCGACGAGCCCGCCGCCCCCCGGCACCAGGGTGGACAACCCGTACCTGAACGCCACGGGCTACGTGAACCCGGAGTGGAAGGCCAAGGCCGAGTCGGTCAGCGGCGGCAACCGGGTGTCGAACATCTCGACCGCGGTGTGGATCGACCGGATCGCGGCGATCGAGGGCACCGAGGACAGCCAGTCCAACGGCCCGATGGGCATCCGGGACCACCTGGACGAGGCGCTGCGGCAGAACGCGGACTACATCCAGTTCGTCATCTACAACCTGCCGGGCCGCGACTGCGCGGCGCTCGCCTCCAACGGTGAGCTGAAGGCCGACGAGCTGCCGAGGTACAAGGCCGAGTACATCGACCCGATCGCGGCGATCCAGGGTGACTCGAAGTACCGCAACCTGCGGATCATCAACGTCATCGAGGTCGACTCGCTGCCGAACCTGGTGACCAACACCACCGGTAACGCCGGCGGCACCGAGATGTGCGACACGGTGAAGGAGAACGGCGCGTACGTGCAGGGTGTCGGCTACGCCCTGGCCAAGCTGGGCGCGTTCTCGAACGTGTACAACTACGTCGACGCCGGGCACCACGGCTGGCTCGGTTGGGACAGCAACTTCACCCCGACCGCCCAGATCCTGAAGGAGGCCGCGACGGCCTCCGGCAGCACCGTGAACCACGTGCACGGCTTCATCACCAACACCGCGAACTACTCGGCCCTGATCGAGCCGTACGTGAAGGTCACCGATTCGGTGAACGGGCAGACGGTGCGGCAGTCCAACTGGATCGACTGGAATCAGTACAACGACGAGCAGAGCTTCGCTCAGGCGTTCCGTCAGGAACTGGTCCGGCAGGGCTTCCCCAGCAGCATCGGCATGCTGATCGACACCTCCCGTAACGGCTGGGGCGGCAGCGACCGGCCCACCAGCGCGGGCCCGACGACCAGCGTGGACGCCTACGTGGAGGGTGGCCGGGTCGACCGCCGCATCCACAAGGGCAACTGGTGCAACCAGGCCGGTGCGGGCATGGGCGAGCGGCCGAAGGCCGCGCCGGCGTCGGGTATCGACGCGTACGTCTGGATCAAGCCCCCGGGTGAGTCGGACGGCTCCAGCCGGGAGATCCCGAACAACGACGGCAAGGGCTTCGACCGGATGTGCGACCCGACCTACGAGGGCAACGAGCGCAACGGCAACAGCATGAGCGGCGCCCTGCCGAACGCCCCGATCTCGGGTGCCTGGTTCCCGGAGCAGTTCGCCGAGCTGATGGCCAACGCCTACCCGCCGCTGTCCTGACGGGTACCGGCATACCCGCCGCCGGCAGTAGGTGAGGCGCTGCGGCGGCAGGTCACCTGGGCCCCTGGTCCGACCGCACCGGTCGGACCAGGGGCCCCTCGCGCCGCCTGCGTCACGGTTGCCGTCACCCGCCTGACGTGCGGTACGCCGCAACCGGCCACCGCCGTCCTGGCGAGGGCGCACCGTGGCGCAGGCGGATCAGGGCACCGTCCTCTCGATGGCGGCACGACCGACCTCCTCCAGGTCACGCCGCGCCCGCTCGATGTTCTCGGCGGTCAGATCCTGCCCCCGGGCCATCACCAGATCCTCCGGCTCCCAGGGCTGCTCCGCGCCGGTACGGATGTTGTCCGGTGCGGCTCCGGTGCCGGTTCCCGTCGCCCCGGTCCCTGCGGCGTACGGGTCGGCGATGATGTTCTCGGTCGGTGCGTTTTCGGTCGGCTCACCCGGTTCGGCGAACACCGGATTGTCCCGGTCGGCTCCGCCTCCGGTGACGAGCTGAGGAACGGTGCTGTCGTCCTCGACCGCCGCGATCGCCTCGGGGCGCTCCTCCAGCGGTCGTTGTCGATCACGATCCGTCATCGTTGCTGCCCTCCTGTCCGTGGCGCTCTGGCGACGCGACCCTGATGCGCGTACCCGCCTCGCCGGTGGCCATGCCTGACGGGACACACCGAAGGCGGGTGCCCCCGGCTTCGGGGTCACCCGCCTTCAGCTGGTGTGGAGGTGCTGAGCCGGCGTGATCAGCGGCCGAGTACGCGGTCGAGGAAGTCCCGGTACTCGCGCACGGCCACCCGCAGCTGCTCGGTGTCGGAGGAATCGGACTCCTGCCAGCTGCCGAGCTTGTTGCGGTGCTCGGCCAGCGCGGCGGAGAGCGCCTGCATAGCCTCCTCGACCAGCGACTGCGCCTCACCGGCCGCCGCCCGGGGGTCGTCCACGAAGCGCAGCTGGACGTCGCGCCAACGATCCCGGAAGCCCTGCGCCGTCGCATCGTCGAACAGGGTCGCCGCCCCGGCCGGAACCGTCGCCCCGGAGGTGGCCGTGCCCGTACCGGCGGTCTGCGTGTCGGGGTCGACCATCGTGGGGGTGGCGCTGCCGAAGCCGGCCCCGCCCGCCGCCGCCGTGTCGTCGGCCGTCGCGGTCGCCCGGATGTCGTCGTCGGCCGTCGTCAGGTCCGTGTCGACGCGGTCATCCGCCGCCTCGCCGTCGACCGAGGCCGCCACGTCGTCGTCGACACCGTCCACGTCGTTGTCGTCGACACCGTCCACATCGGTGTCGTCCACGTCGTCGGTCCGGTCGAACTCGGCCGTCGGGTCCGCCCGCAGTCCCTCCCGCTCGCCGTCGACCGCGCCGTCGCCGGGGCGAGCGGTCTCCTCGTCGCGCGGGTCACGCTCGTCCTCGGGGCGTGGGCTGGCCATCGCCGAGGCGGCGACCGCGCCACCGACGGTGGTCGCGCCGAAGGCGGTCGGCACCGGACCCGGCTCGTTGAACTCGGCCGCTTCGTCGTCGGCGCCCGGACGGCCGTCCCAGGGGCGGCCCCGGTCCGGCTCCGACAGGTCACGGTCCGTGGGCTCGTCGAAGGCGTCGACGTCCGCGATCGTCTCCCGGTCGTCGTCGGTGGTCGGCACCGCCACCGGGGCGGAGCGTACGGTCTCCGGGTGGTCGTTGTTGAGCTGCTGCTCTTGCTGCCGCATGGTGTTCTCCTCAGCGGTTGGTGGCGTCGTGGGCGGCGTCGGGCTGGCGCTGTTCGGGTGCCCCGGCGGTGACCGGCGGCTCCTCGCCGAGCAGGTCGCCGAAGAGGGCGCGGTAGTGGACGACTGCCTGGCGAAGGTCCTCGGTGCTGGCCTCGCCCCGGGAGTTGCGCAGGTGAATCTCGTGCGCGTCGCGGTAGTGGCCCAGCGTGCGCGCGTGCTCGACGGAGAGATGAGCGATCTGGTCGTCGAACTCACCCGTGGGGTAGCCGCGTTCGGCGATCAGCCGGGTTACCAGTTCGTCGGCCTGGCCGACGGTCTCGGCGGGGGAGTCGACGAAACGCACCTGGAGTTCCTCCCACGCCTCGGCGTACCGGGCCCGGGATTCGGGGGCGAGCGGGACCAGTTCGAGTTCGGCGTGCCGGCGCTCCCGGTCCCGAAGTTCGCGCTCGGCGGCGGTGCGGCTGTCCTGCTCGGCGACGACATGGTCGTACTCGGGGCCGAAGCGCTGCCGGAGCGCCCGGCGGCGGCTGGCCACCACGACGGCGGCGGCGACGGCGGCGACCACCAGGATGACGATGACGGTGACGACTATCTGCGTGGGCGACATGGCTCCTCCTTCGCATGCAGGTATTCCCGCCACGCAGTGATCGCCAATCCCGTTCCGGAGCACTTTCCTGAGCCGACCCGGTCACGGTCGGGGCCGAACCCGACAAGCGGTTCGTCCTCGGAAGGTTCGGTAACGTACCGGTAGTCTCGACGGACGGTAGTGCGACCGGCGCGGATTACGTATCCTGCCCAAGGCGCCCGAGCCGGTGCCCCGGAGGACAAACCGGGGTGCGCCCCGGCGACGGCGCTGCCCGGCTGCGCCGGAGCCCTTCCAGCCACCCTTCCGGGCGAGGTCCGATTGAACACCCGCGACTGGCCGATCCGCTCGAAGCTGACCGCGTTGGTCGTCGTGCCGGTCACCGCCCTGCTGGCACTGTGGATCTTCGCCACCACGCTGACCTTCGGGCCGGCGCTCGATCTGCTCTCCGCCCGCACCCTCCTGTACGACCTCGGTAGGCCCGGCGAGACCGTGGTGGCCGAGCTGCAACGGGAACGCCGGCTCTCGGTGGTGCACCTCGCCTCGCCCCGTACCGAGTGCGGGCAACCGCCGGCCAACTGCGTACTGCCGGCTCTGGTGGAGCAACGGGCCCGCACCGACGCGGCGATCACGGAGCTGCGTCGGCGGGTCGCCGGGGAGCAACTGCGCGACGCCGCCGGTGACCTGCTCGAATCCCGGCTCGATCGGTTCCTCGGCGAACTGGACGCGTTGCCCGCCGGTCGCGCCTTCGTCGACCGTCGGGACATGGACCGCGCCGGTGCCGTCGGTTTCTACAGTGGAATGATCGCTTCGGCCTTCCACACCTTCACCGCCCTGGCCAACCTGCCCGACCACGACCTCAACCGCGAGGCGTTGGCGCTGACCAGCCTCGGTCGCTCGCGGGAACTGCTGGGCCAGACCGACGCGCTACTGGCCGGTGTGCTGACCGCCGGAAGGTTCGCCGAGGGTGAGCACACCCTGCTCGTGCAGGGCATCGGTAACCAGCGGTTCCTGGCCGAGGCCGCAGTGGCCGACCTGCCCGAGGCGGATCGGGCCGCGTACCGGCGACTGACCGAGCAGGAGGCGTTCGGTCGGTTGCGGACGATGCAGGACGAACTCATCGCCGCAGACCCGTCGGCGCGACTCAGGATCGACCCGCAGCAGTGGCAGCGAAGCCACGACGCGGTGCAGCAGTCGCTGCGGGACTTCGAACTGACCCAGGCGGACGGGCTGGCCGACCGGTCCGTGCCGATGGCGGTGAGCATCCTGGTGCGGCTGGCCGCAGCCGGGCTGCTCGGCCTGGTCGCCGTGGTGCTGTCGCTGGTGGTGGCGGTCCGGGTCGGTCGCTCCCTCGCGCGCCGGTTGACGCTGGTACGCGGCGCGCTGGCCGACGCCGAACAACGGCTACCGGAGGTGGTGGACCGCCTGCGTAATGGGGAGCAGGTCGACCTGGCGCAGGAGACGTCGGTGGCGGACCGGGGAGCCGACGAGATCGGTCGGGTCGCGCAGGCGTTCACCGAGGTGCACAAGGCCGCCCTCCGTTCGGCGATGGTCGAGGTCAGCCTGCGACGTGGTCTCAACGACGTGTTCCTGAACATCGCGCGACGCAGCCAGGGGCTGGTACACCGGCAGATCGCCCTGCTCGACCGGCTGGAACGCGACGCGGAGGACCCCGATCACCTGGCCGAGTTGTTCCGCGTCGACCACCTTGCCACCCGGCTGCGTCGGCACGCGGAGGACCTGGTCATCCTCGCCGGTTCCGCACCGGGGCGGGGCTGGCGTAACCCGGTCGCCATGGTGGACCTGATCCGGGGGGCGATCTCCGAGGTCGAGTCGTACGACCGGGTCGACATCACCACCGTGCAGCCCGCCGGCACGGTCGGCCGGGTGGTGGGCGACATCATCCACCTGCTCGCCGAGCTGATCGAGAACGCCACGGCGTACTCACCGCCCGAGTCGCGGGTCGAGATCTCGGGGGAGCACGTGGCCCACGGCTATGCCCTCTCCGTCTCCGACGACGGTCTCGGCATGAGCGAGGCGGCCATCGAGGAGGCCAACCTCAAGCTGGCCCGAGCACCGGAGTTCGACCCCAGCGACACCGCTCGGCTCGGCCTGTTCGTGGTGGCGCGGCTGGCCGCCCGGCACGACATCCGGGTGCGGCTGCGCCGGTCCGAGGGGACCGGGATCACCGCCGTGGTGCTCATCCCGACCGAGCTGATCACGGAGGAACCGTCGCTGCTGCCCGACCCGGAGGGACTGCCGGGTGACGATGGTGGGGCCACGCCGGAGCAGCGGAGGCTGGCCCGAGCCACCCGGCTGACCACGGTGCCCCGTCCCCGGTCCCGACGTGGCGCGGCGGCGTCGCGCGGCGGATCGGCTCCGGGCGGTGCGGTCTCCGAGGCGACGGCGACCGCCCCGGCCGGTTCCACGGTCGAGCCGGCCGAGGGCGACGGCCTGCCGCGCCGGATCCGGCGGCGACCCGCCGCGCAGAACACCGCCGCCGCGTCCGCTCCGTCGCCCGCCGGTGCTGGCGATGACGCCGCGTCCGGTACCGAGGCTGCTCCTGCCGACCCGTCCGCCGCGTCGGATCCGGCTGTCGCCGTCGGGGCGGGACCAGCGCCCGCCGCCGGGCCGCGACCGTCCGGAACCGAGCTGCCCACGCCCGGGTCGTCGGGTGCCGGAAGGCCGGCCGACGTACCCCGGGCTGACCGTGCGTTGGAGGAACCCACCGTCCAACTGCCGGCGATGACCACGGACACGGCCGGAATCGACGCCCCGACCGTGCGGCAGCCGGTGGTGCGGCGGGCCCAGTCCGGGCCGTACCGTGACCCGACGCCGCGAAGCCCGGAGGAGGCCCGTCGGGTCATGTCGGCATTGCAGGCAGGCACCGCGCGGGGTCGGCGAGCCGCCGGTCGCGTCACCGATCCTGGCCAGGATCGGACCACACCGCCGCCCGACTCACCGCCGGGCACCGGACCAGCGTCGGAATCCCCGACCGTGACTGAGAGGGACGCCTGATGCAATCGACGAGGCAGAACGCAGATCTCGACTGGCTGCTGGACGACCTGCTGGAGCGGGTGCCGACCGCGCGGCACGCGGTGGTGTTGTCGGCGGACGGCCTCCTGCTGGGATCCTCCGCCAACCTGGACACCGCCGATGCCGAACACCTGTGCGCCCTCGCCTCCGGCCTGTCCAGCCTCGCCCGTGGCGCCAGCCGACAGCTGGTCGGTGGACCGGTCCGGCAGACCGTGGTGGAGATGGAGTCCGCGTACCTCTTCGTCACCACGGCGGGACAGGGCGCGTGCCTGGCGGTCGCCAGCGACGCCGACGCGGACATCGGCCTGGTCGCGTACGAGATGGCGATGTTGGTGACCCGGGTGGGCGAGAACCTGGGTGTGCCGGCTCGGGCATCGGTGAGTGCCGCCGATGCGGACTGACTTATCCGAGCCGCGACACGAGTGGCTCGACGACGACGCCGGGCCGGTGGTGCGGCCGTACACCCTCACCGGGGGACGCGTCCGCCCGAGCGCGGACGGGGTCGACCTGGTCGCGTACGTGCTGGCACAGCCGGACCCGGATCTCGCCGCCTACCCGGAGCTGCATCCCGAGCACCGCCTGCTGGTGGAACTCGCCGGCAGCGGCACCCCGGTGGTGGAACTCGCCGCGGACCTGGACCTGGCGGTCGGCGTGGTCCGGGTGCTCCTCGGCGACCTGCTGGTCCGGGGACTGGTCGCCGTGCACCAGCCGCCGCGAGCCACCTACCTACCCGACAACGACATCCTCAAGGCGGTGGTCGATGGACTCCGTGCGTTATGACGGCGAGCGGCGGGGCCACCGGGTGCCCATCGCGCTGAAGATCCTCGTCGCCGGTGGTTTCGGCGCCGGCAAGACGACGCTGGTGAGCGCGTTGAGCGAGGTCCGACCGTTGCAGACCGAGGAGATCCTGACCGGTGCCGGCATCGGTACCGACGACATCTCCGGGGTGGAGACCAAGTCGACCACCACGGTCGCGATGGACTTCGGGCGGATCACCATCAACGACGACCTCCAGCTGTACCTCTTCGGCACTCCCGGGCAGGACCGCTTCTGGTTCCTCTGGGACGAGTTGGCCTTCGGAGCGCTCGGCGCGGTGGTGCTCGCCGACACCCGACGGTTGGCCGACTGTTTCCCCTCCATCGACTACTTCGAGCAGCGGGGTATCCCGTTCGTGGTGGGGGTCAACTGCTTCGACGACGCCCGGCGGTTCAGCCTGGAGGCGGTACGCAGGGCCCTGGACCTGGACCCGGACGTGCCGATGGTGCTTTGCGACGCCCGGGACCGGCAGTCCGGCAAGACCGTACTGATCTCCCTGGTCGAGCACGTCGCCCGGCAGCGGGGCGAGCCGGTGTCGACAGCCTGATCCGACCGGAGGGCCGGTCGCGGTTGGTAGGTCTAACCCGTCGGTGTCGGGGGAAGGCAGTTGGTGGGAATCGGGGGATCAGGAGCGGAGGGCGGGAACCTGTGGCAGCGCGAGACGTGATCGTTCACATCGGCGGATACACCGCGCACAGCGGAGGGCGCGGCACCGGCATCGTCGCCGCCCGGCGGGACCCGGGTACGGGCCAGCTGACGGCGCTGGGCACCGTCGCGGTCACCGAGTCGCCGTCCTTCCTCACCCGCCACCCGACGCATCCGGTGCTGTACGCGGTCAACGAACTGCCCGACGGTCGGATCAGCGCGTGGCGGGTCGGCACCGACGGTGACCTGGCGTCGGTCGGCTCGTGGCCCACCGGTGGCGCGGAGCCGTGCCACCTGGCGGTCGCGTCCGACGGCGGGCACCTGTTCGTGGCCAACTACGGCGGCGGCAGTGTCACGGTGTTCCCGCTCGACGCCGAGGGGGTGCCCGGCGAGCGCACCGACGTGGTGGAGCACCAGGGGCACGGGGCGGACCCCCAACGCCAGGAGCATGCGCACGCGCACATGGTCTCGCCGGGCACCGGCGCGTCGCCGTTGCTGGCGGTGGACCTCGGCACCGACTCGATCTACCGGTACGACCTCGACGCCGCTTCCGGGCGGTTGGTGCCCCGGGCACCCCGGGTACGGACCGCGCCCGGGGTGGGGCCCCGCCACCTGACCCGGCACCCCGACGGGCGGCGCTGCTACGTCTCCGGCGAGCTGGACGCCTCCGTGCTGGCCTACGAGCTGACCGACGGGGTGCTGCACCAGCTGGGGCGGGTGGATGCCAGCGAGCGGGGCGGGCACGTCCAACCGTCCGAGATCAGTATCGGTCCGGACGGCCGCTTCCTCTACGTCGCCAACCGAGGTGTCGGCACCGTGACGGTCTTCGCCATCGGCGCGGACCTGCCCGAGTTCGTGGCGGAGGTGGAGACCGGCGGCGAGTGGCCGCGTCACTTCGCGTTCGTCGGGGGGCATCTCTATGTCGCCGACGAACGGGCGGACATGGTGCGTACCTTCCGGGTCGATCCCGCGACGGGGGTGCCCGAGGCGATCGGCGAGCCGCTGACGCTGGGCAGCCCTACCTGCGTCCTGCCCTGATCGTGGGCTTCGAGACATCGACGTACCCACATTACGGCGCTGACCCGTCACTCATAGTTACTAAATGCCGGTAAACTGTTTCTCCTCTGTAACTTTCGTCCGAACGGCCATGGCAGTCCAACGGTCGGGTACGCAAGATGGTCAGCGTGTCAGCAGGCCGCCATCGCATGCGTTCAGGTATTCACGGCGCCGCCGCAGCAGCAGCGGTCGGCGTCCTCCTCGTCACCGCTGGTGGGTGGGTGGGCTATCGCCAACTCGCCGGCCAGGACTGCTCGGGCAAGATCGAGCTGTCCGTCGCGGTGGCGAGTGAGCTCGCTCCGGCGGTCGACGAGGCGGCCACCGAGTGGGAGGAGAAGGGTGCCGCCGTCGATGGCACCTGTATCGACGTGACGGTCGCGGCCTCCGACCCGGTGGAGGTGGCCGCGGTGGTGGCGGCCAAGCACGGCGCGATCCTGGCCGGGGTCGGCCAGGCCAGCGGCACTGCGGTGAGCCCGGATGTCTGGATCCCGGACTCCTCGACCTGGCTGCTTCGACTCAAGACCGGCGGCGCGGCGGCCTTCGAGCCGGGTAACGGCGCCTCCATCGCGAGCAGCCCGGTGGTGGTCGCCATGCCGGAGCCGATCGCCACCCGGCTGGGCTGGCCGCAGCAGGAACTCGGCTGGACCCAACTGCTCTCCCGGCTCAACAGCGATCGGCCGCTGAAGACGGGCATCGTCGAGCCGACCCGGGACGCCGCCGGTCTGTCCGGCCTGCTGTCGTTGATGACGGCCGCGGCGTCCAGCGGAGGCGACAGCGCCGAGCAGGAGCGCGTCGGCGCGCTGCGGGCGTTGGCCGCGGGTGCCTCGGCGTTGCGCCAGGACCTGCTCGCCAAGTTCCCGACGGCCGGCGACGCCACCACCCTGGCCAGCGCCCTCGGAGCCGCGGCGCTGTCCGAGGAAGACGTCATCCAGTACAACGCCCGCAAGCCTCCGGTGCCGTTGGCGGCGCTCTACCTGAAGCCGGCACCGCTGCCGCTGGACTACCCGTACGCGGTGTTGCCGGGGATCGAGCCGGCCAAGGCGTCGGCCGCGGGGGTGCTGTTCGAGGCACTGACCACGGCGTCGTTCAAGGACAAGCTGGCCGCGCAGTCGCTGCGGGCCCCGGACGGCAACTGGGGTGCGGGGTTCGACGCGCCCCAGGGCGCACCGAGCCCCGCCGGTGGCGACCCCTCGGTCGCGCCTCCGCCCCAGGGCGGCATCGCCGCCGGTGGGCTGGCGCCGGACGCGGTCGAGCGGGCGGTGTCCAGTTGGTCCATCGCCACGCTCTCCGGCCGGATGCTCTGCATCGTCGACGTCTCCGGTTCAATGAAGAAGCCGGTGCCGACCGCCAACGGGGCGACCCGGCAGCAGGTCACCACGGAGGCCGCCCGGCGAGGACTGAACCTCTTCGACGACTCCTGGTCGATCGGCCTGTGGGTCTTCTCGACCAACCTGGTGGGCTCGCGGGACTACCAGGAACTGGTGCCGATCGCCCCGCTGTCGCGGCAGCGCAGCGAGTTGGAGCGGGGCCTGGACCGGATCACCTCCTCCAACGGCGACACCGGGTTGTACGACACGCTGCTGGCCGCGTACAAGGACGTCCAGGCGAACTGGGAACCGGGCAAGGTCAACTCGATCGTGCTCTTCACCGACGGCAAGAACGAGGACGCCGACGGCATCTCCCAGAAGGAACTGCTCGCCGAGCTGAAGCGGATCAAGGACCCGGACCAGCCGATCCAGGTGATCATCATCGGTATCGGCACCGAGGTCAGCAAGTCGGAGCTGGACACCATCGCGAAGAGCGCCGGTGGCGGTGCCTTCGTGGCCACCGACCCCACCAAGATCGGTGACATCTTCCTCCGGGCGATCGCCCTTCGGAAGGCTCCGGCCTGATCCGAGACGCCTGAGAAGAGGGCCTGTGGTACCGGTTTCCGCCGATTCCACCGGCCCTCTTCCTCGCTGTCCTACGCCTTGGAAACTGACGGCAATACGTCGGAAGCAATTGGTAGTCATGGTTGTCAGGGCAGGATGTCGTCGTGCATTGGCAGACCCGGCCTCAACCCGGCCGGGCCCGTGCCGTCGGCTAGCGAAGTGGGAGGGCTGGTGACCTCGGCGACGCTGTTGACCCCGGTCAGATCGTCATCGCAACCGCACAACCCCCCGCCACCGGTACGCACCGACCAGCGGACGTACATCAGGACCCTGGTCGTGCTGGACACCGTCGTGTTGGCGGTGGCGGTACTGGTCGGCTACGCCGTCCGGTTCGGCGAGGCCGCGCCCCGTGGCCCGGTGCCGTACGTCCTGGTCGCCCCGGCGCTGGTCCTGGCCTGGCTGATCTCGTTGAAGGCCCTGCGCTGCTACGACGACCGGGTGGTGGGGTACGGCGCCGACGAGTACCGGCGGGTGAGCATGGCGAGTCTGCGGCTCGCCGGTGCCACCGCCATCGCGGGCTACGTCGCCGACGTCGGCGTCTCCCGGGGCTTTTTGGCCATCTCCTTCGCAGTGGGCACGATCGGTCTGGAGGTGGCCCGGTTCGCCGCCCGTAAGCGTCTGCACCGCGCCCGCTCGCAGGGGCTGGGCTGGTCGCGGCGGGTGTTGGTGGTCGGTGACACCGCCCACGTGCTGGAGTTGGTGCACACCCTGCGCCGTGAGCCGTACGCCGGCTATCACGTGGTCGGTGCCTGCATCCCGGACGCGCTGCTCGCACCGGTCGCGCAGCGGCTCGGCGACGTGCCCGTGGTCGGTTCGTTCCGGGCCATCCCGGAGGCCGCCGCCGCGATCGGCGCGGACACCGTCGCCGTCACCGCCTGCGGGGAACTCACCGCCACCCGGCTGCGTCGGCTCGGCTGGCAACTGGAGGGCACCGGCGTCGACCTGGTGTTGGCTCCCGCGCTGACCGACGTCGCGGGTCCGCGCATCCACACCCGGCCGGTCGCCGGCCTACCGCTGATCCACGTGGAGGCACCCGAGTTCCGGGGCGTCCGCAAGCTGGTGAAGGGCTTCGTCGACCGGTCGGTGTCACTGGTCGCGTTGGCGCTGCTGCTACCCCTGCTGGTGGTCATCGCGTTGGCCGTGAAGCTGGACAGTCGGGGCCCGGTGCTGTTCCGGCAGACCCGGGTCGGGCAGGGCGGCAAGGAGTTCGGCGTCTTCAAGTTCCGCACGATGGTGGTCAACGCCGACGCGCTGCTGGCGGAGTTGGCCTCCCGCAACGAGACCGACGGCCTGCTGTTCAAGATGAGAGACGACCCCCGGGTGACCCGGATCGGCCGGTTGTTGCGCAAGTGGTCGCTGGACGAACTGCCGCAGCTGGTCAACGTCCTGCTGGGGCAGATGAGCCTGGTCGGTCCCCGGCCGCCGCTGCCCTCCGAGGTGGCCCGCTACGACGGGGACGTCGCCCGTCGGTTGCTGGTCAAACCGGGCATGACCGGGCTCTGGCAGGTCAGCGGGCGATCCGACCTGAGCTGGGAGGACGGCATCCGGCTCGATCTCTACTACGTGGAGAACTGGTCGCTGGCCGCCGATCTGACCATCCTGTGGAAGACCATCGGTGCGGTGGTCAACAGTCGGGGCGCGTACTGATCGTCGGGGACGTACCGCACGGAGGCGGTCGCCGGCTACCGCGTGCTCCGGTTCTGCTGTATCGCAGGCCCAACCCGGGACGGAATCGGAGTACGCTCAGGCGCACCATGGCGGAACTGCATGGTCCACCCGGACCCACGATGAGTATGGCTGCCGAGCTGGACACCGCGGCGGGTGCACTGCTGACAGTCTGGGACGGTGCGCGGGAACGGACCGCCAACCGGATCTCCACCGTCCAGCTCCGCGCCGTCATGCTCGTCGAGCGGCACGACGGGATCAACCTGCGGCGTCTCGCCACCGGCCTGGACATGCTGCTCTCGTCGGCCAGCCGGCTCTGCGACCGGCTGGTGGCCGCCGGGATGCTGGAGCGGGAGCCCGGCCGGGCCGACCGGCGGGAGATCTCACTGCACCTGACCGACGCGGCCCGCCGGTTGCTGGCCGAGCTGCGCGACGACCGCCGTCGGCACCTGGCGGCGGTCCTGGCCGACATGCCGCCCGAGTCGCGGGAGGCGCTGCTGCGCGGTCTGCGCGCCTTCGACGATGCCGCCCGCACGCGGGTGGTGCCGTCGCCGGTGGGGCAGGTTGAGGAGGCCCGCGCGGACCAGGTGGCGCACAGCCGGCACGCCGTCGACGCGACGTCGCGTGACTGGGCGGCGGGGGACGCCTCCGTCTTACAGACGGCCTGACCGGCGCCCACCGACGGCACCGCTCGGCGGGTCAGTCTCCGGACGGGCCGATCGCCAGCATGGCGATGTCGTCGTGGCGGTGGCCGGCGCACCAGGTGTCGACCGCCTGGAGTACGCGCTCCACGAGCGCTGCCGGGGGCTGTCCGGCACCGTCAGCGAGCGTCCGGCGTAGCCGCTGCTCGCCGAAGCTCTCCGTCCCCTGCGGGCCGCCCCGGGCGTCGGTGACCCCGTCGGTACGCGTGAACAGCAGCTCGCCGGGGCCCAGCCGGAGATCAGCGGTGGCGAACCGGGCATCGGCGAGCGCACCGACCGGCATGCCGCCCACCCGGACCGCTGCCACCGTGCCGTCGGCGCGGATCACCAGGGGTGCCGGATGCCCGCCACCGGCGATCCGCACCCGTAGCCCGCCCCCGGCCTCGGGCCGCAGGGTGCCCAGTAGCAGGGTGGTGAACTGGCCGCGTCGGGACGCGTCCGGGATGTCGAGCAGCGCCCGGTCGAGCAGCCGGAGCAGTTCCTGCGGCTGCTGCTCGACCAGCCGCAGGGTCTGCAACGACTGGCGTACCCGGCCGGTGAGCACGGCCGCGCCGACCCCCTTGCCGCAGACGTCTCCGACGGCGAACAGGGCACCGTCACCGGTCAGCAGGACGTCGTAGAAGTCGCCCCCGATGCGCAGGGTGTCCCCGGCCGCGCGGTAACCGCCGGCCAGACTCATGCCGGTTACCGTGGGCAGTTTCGGCGGCAGCAGGCTGTTCTGGAGCACCTGGGCGAGATGGCTCTGTTCGTCGTGCAGATGTGCGGTGGCCAGGGCGGCACCGGCGCGGGCGGCGAACTCCCGAACCAGCTCCACCTCGCGGCGGTCGAACCCGCTCCGCTCCGCTCGACGGAGCAGCACCAGGGCACCGGCCGTCTGACCTGCCCCGGGCATCGGGCTGACCAGCAGGCTGGTGGCCGGGTGCGGACCCGCCGGGAGCAGCGGGTGGAGCCCTTCCCGACCGGTGGTCGGCCAGGCGCGTGGTTCGGCGGGTTCACCGTCGAGGGCCTCGGCGAGACCGGGTACGGCGGTGACCACGTCCCAGTCGGCCACCCCGGTGGCCGGTGCGGTGTCGTCGGCGGTGTACCGCACGAAGTGCGGCCGATGCTCGGTCGGGATCGGTGGCAGGTGCACCACCAGGGCGAGATCGGCCAGGTACGGCACGGGCAGGGTGGCGACGGCACGTAGCACCTGCGCCCGCTCCAACGCCAGACCGAGTCGACGGCCGGTACGGGCCAGGAAACGGGTACGCCACCGCTCGGCCCGCAGTTCCTCGGCCTGACGGTGCTCGTCGGTGACGTCCCGCAGGTACCAGGCGGAGCGGCTGCCGCCCAGCGTACGGCGTACGCCCCGCAGCCGTCGGCCGTGGTGGACGTCCTCGAAGTCGTCCGCGCCGACGGCTACCGCGTCCGCCAGCGCCGGCAGCGCGCAGTCGGCCAGGTCGGTGCCGACGACGACGTCCGGCAGCAGCTCCCCGGCTCTGGCGTTGACCAGCACGACCGTCCCGTCGTCGTCGGTGGTCAGCACCGCCTCGTCGAGCCCGTCGAGCAGCTCACGAGCGAGGTCGGCGTCCACGGACGGCCTGGAGCGGGGTGTCCCGGTGGCGGGACCAGCCGACCGCTCGTCGTCGGCCCACTCACCGGCGGCACCGGCGAAGGTGCCCTGTCGGGTGCTGGTCACCGGCGGGCACCGGGCGCGGGGCGCTGTCGACCAGTACGCATGCCGGCGGTGCACTCCTCGAGGTCAGGGCTGGTTGCCTGGAGGCAAGCGTACCGAGGCGGGTCCGAGACGTGCCTGGCGAGCGGGTCAGAGCCGGGCCAGCCACCCGCCGGGGCGGGCGATGATCCGGCGTACCACCGAACCGGCGGCTCCCACCGACGCGGCGGTGGCGCCGAGGGTGGCCGGCCGTACGGTGACCGGAGACCAGGCCGCGGTGAGCACCCGGCGCTCGATCTCGGCCAGGACGGGAGGCCGGAGCCAACCGGTGAGCGGGGCGTACCCACCGCCGAGCACCACCGTGTCGAGGTCCAGCAGGTTGACCACGCTCGCCACGGTGACCCCGATCGCCGTACCGGCCTCGGCGAGGGCGTGCAGGACGGCGGGGTGTTCGGCCTCGGCGAGCTGGGTCAGCCGGGTGGACGCCCGGTCGGCCGGTAGGTCGGCTCCGGCCAGACCGGCGGCGGACAGGATCGCCTCCTGCCCGGCGTAGAGCTCCAGACAGCCACGCCCGCCGCAGCGGCAGGGCGGGCCGTCCGGGCGGACCGGGATGTGCCCGATCTCGCCGCTCCAACCACGGGTGCCCCGGAACAGCGCCCCGTTCAGCACGATGCCGGCGCCGATGCCGACCTCTCCGGAGATGTGCAGGAAGGTGCCCGGTGCGGCACCGGCGTGCAGTTCGCCCAGCGCGGCGAGGTTGGCCTCGTTGTCGACCACCAGGGGCGGTACGCCGTCGACGGTCTCGGTGAGCGGGGGATGCTCGGCCAGTAGCTGCGGCACCGGCACGTCCCGCCAACCCAGGTTCGGCGCGAGGCGGACCTGCCCGGCGTCGTCGACCAGGCCGGGTACCCCCATGGCCGCGCCGGCCAGGGTCAGGCCCTGGCTCTCGGCGTCGGCGCGTGCCCGGCCGGCCAGTTCGGCGAGCCGGGCGAGCGCGTCGGCCGGGGAGACGGGGCGCAGGTCGACCCGGTGCACGGTGTGGTGTCGGACCTGCCCGGCGAGGTCGACCACGCACGCGGCCAGGTAGTCGACGTTGATCTCCAGCCCCAGCCCGGCCGGACCGTCGCCCGCCAGCATCAGACCGCGCGCCGGACGACCGGCACCGGCCCGGGGTGTCGGGTCTGCCTCGGTGACGAGTCGACCGGCGACGAGGTCCTCCACCACGGCCGAGACGGTGGCCCGGGTGAGGCCGGTGTCGGCAGCCAACGCGGCCCGCGAGGGCGGGCGACGGGCAGCGGCGATGCGGCCCAGCACGAGGGCGAGGTTCAGCTCACGCAGGCTGCCCTGCCGCACCGCGCCAGCCGGGGCAGCGGGTGACTTCACCCCTTGACACTGCCACATCCCAGTCATTTAATTCAACCACTGAACAAATAGCGGATGACACCCCACCGGAGGTCTGCCATGGCACCCCGTCCCACCCCTGCCGACAAGTTCTCCTTCGGGCTATGGACGGTCGGCTGGCAGGGCCGCGACCCGTTCGGCCACGCCACCCGCGATGCCCTCGACCCGGTGGAGTCGGTGCACCGGCTCGCCGAGCTGGGTGCGTACGGTGTCACCTTCCACGACGACGACCTGGTGCCGTTCGGCTCGGACGCCGCCACCCGGGACGCCCAGATCGCCCGGTTCCGCAAGGCGCTCGACGAGACCGGCCTGGTGGTGCCGATGGTCACCACCGACCTGTTCCAGCAGCCGGTCTTCAAGGACGGCGGCTTCACCAGCAACGACCGCGACGTCCGGCGGTACGCGCTGCGTAAGGTGCTGCGCAACATCGACCTCGCCGCCGAGCTGGGCGCCAAGACCTTCGTCATGTGGGGCGGCCGGGAGGGCGGCGAGTACGACGTGGCCAAGGACGTCCAGGCTGCGCTGGCGCGCTACCGCGAGGCGGTCGACCTGCTCTGCCAGTACGTCATCGACCGGGGTTACGACCTGCGCTTCGCGCTGGAGCCGAAGCCGAACGAGCCGCGCGGCGACATCCTGCTGCCCACCGTCGGGCACGCCCTGGCGTTCATCTCCACCCTCGCCCACCCGGAGCGGGTCGGCGTCAACCCGGAGGTCGGCCACGAGCAGATGGCCGGGCTGAACTTCGCCCACGCCATCGCCCAGGCGCTCTGGCAGGGCAAGCTGTTCCACATCGACCTCAACGGTCAGCGTGGCATCAAGTACGACCAGGACCTGGTCTTCGGCCACGGTGACCTGCTCAACGCGTTCGCCCTGGTCGACCTGCTGGAGCACGGTGGCCCGGCGGGCGCGCCCGCCTACGACGGGCCGAGGCACTTCGACTACAAGCCCTCCCGCACCGAGGACGTCGACGGGGTCTGGGCCTCGGCGGAGGCGAACATGCGCACCTACCTGCTGCTCAAGGAGCGCGCCGCGGCGTTCCGGGCCGACCCGGAGGTGGCCGAGGCGCTGGCCGCCAGCAAGGTCACCGAACTGGCCGTGCCGACCCTCGGCGACGGCGAGGGCTACGCCGAACTGCTCGCCGACACCAGCGCGTTCGAGGAGTTCGACGTCCAGGCGACCGCCGCCCGTGGCTTCGGCTTCGTCCGGTTGAACCAGCTCGCCGTCGAGCACGTGCTCGGCGCACGCTGAGACGGGCGTCGACATGCCGCTCGTCGCCGGGGTGGACTCCTCCACCCAGTCGTGCAAGGTGGTCGTCCGGGACGCGGAGACCGGTGCCCTGGTCCGGCAGGGCCGGGCACCGCACCCGGACGGCACCGAGGTCGATCCCTCGGCCTGGTGGTCGGCCCTCCAGACGGCGATCGACGCCGCCGGTGGGTTGGCCGACGTCGCCGCGGTCTCCGTGGGCGGCCAGCAGCACGGCATGGTCTGCCTCGACGAGTCCGGGGAGGTCATCCGGCCGGCGCTGCTGTGGAACGACACCCGTTCCGCCGGAGCGGCGGCGGAGCTGATCCAGGAGGCGGGCGAGGGGCAGGCCGGACGCCGGTTCTGGGCCGACGCGGTGGGCAGCGTGCCGGTGGCCAGCTTCACCGTCACCAAGCTGCGCTGGCTGGCCCGCAACGAGCCGGAGAACGCCGCCCGGGTGGCGGCGGTGTGCCTGCCGCACGACTGGTTGACCTGGCGGTTGGCCGGTGCTCCGGGGCTGGACGCGTTGCGTACCGATCGAAGTGACGCCAGCGGCACCGGCTACTGGTCCCCGGCCACCGAGAAGTACCGGCTGGACCTGTTGGAGCAGGCGCTCGGCCGGGTGGTGCGGGTGCCGACGGTGCTCGGTCCCACCGAGGCCGCCGGGCACCTCGCTCCGGCGGCCCTGGGGGGCTCCGGCGTGGGCTCCGAGGCGACGCTGCTCGGGCCGGGCGCCGGGGACAACGCCGCCGCCGGCTTCGGCGTCGGCGCGGGTCCCGGTGACGTGGTCGTGTCGATCGGCACCTCCGGCACGGTGTTCAGCGTCGCGGACGCCCCCGCCGCCGATCCGAGCGGTATCGTCGCCGGCTTCGCCGACGTGACCGGCCGGTTCCTCCCGCTGGTCTGCACGCTGAACGCGGCCCGGGTGCTGGACGCCGCCGCAGGGATGCTGCGGGTGAGTCTGGACGAGCTGGCCGACCTGGCACTGTCCGCGCCACCCGGCGCGGACGGGCTGGTCATGGTGCCGTACCTGGAGGGTGAGCGCACTCCGAACCGGCCGGACGCCACCGGGGCGGTGCACGGGCTGACCCTGCGCACCTCGACTCCGGCGCACCTGGCCCGAGCCGCCGTGGAGGGGATGCTCTGCGCCCTCGCCGACGGCCTCGACGCACTGGCCGCCCAGGGGGCGACCGTACGCCGGGTGATCCTGGTCGGCGGCGGTGCCCGGTCGGCGGCGGTGCGCCGGATCGCGGCGCAGGTCTTCGGCTGCCCGGTGGTCGTCCCGCCACCCGGCGAGTACGTCGCCGACGGTGCCGCCCGGCAGGCGGCGTGGTTGGCCCTGGGCACGGGGGAGCCGCCGTCCTGGACACCGTCCGGCACGGAGGAGTACGCCGCCGAGCCGGTGCCCGGCATCCGGGAGCGCTACGCGCTGGCCCGGGAACATCACCTGGACCGGTTGTCCCAGGGCTGACCGGTTCCCGGATCGGGTGGCATCCGCGTCACGGCGCGCGCCACCCGATCCGGGATCGGGGCCGTCTCGGACGGCAGCCGTCGGACCGGGGGTGACCCGGTGATCAGCTCGTTATCCCGCCCTGGTTGGCTGCCCGCATGAGCTCGACCACCGGCCGACCCGCGCGGGTGTGGGGCGGAAGCGCGCCGCACCGGTTCTACAGCGTCGTGGTCTTCGTGCTGCTCGCCTCGCTGGACAACGTGGCGATCGGTCTGGTGCCGCCGTTGTACGGCGCGATCGCCACCTCCTTCGACGTGCCGCAACGGCTGCTCGGCCTGGTCACCGCGATCAGCTTCCTGGTCAGCGCGGTGGCGGCGGTGGGCTGGGCGTACGTCGGGGACCGCACCAACCGCAAGCCCCTGCTCATGATCGGCACGCTGCTCTGGGCGGCCGGCACCGGCGGCAGCGCTCTGGCCGGGAACTATCCCACCTTCCTCGCCGCGCAACTGCTCGCCGCGGTGGGTCTCGGCGCGGTCGGATCGGTCGGCTTCTCGGTCGTCACCGACCTCATCACGCCTCGCCGCCGGGGCCTGGTGATGAGCTTCTGGGGGCTCTCCCAGGGAGCCGGCACCCTGGCCGGCACCCTCGTCGGGGGTCTGCTCGGCGCGGCCGACTGGCGTCGGCCGTTCCTGGTGCTCACGGTCGTGGGCCTGGTCGCCACGGCGGCCTACCTGTTCACGTACGACATCCGGCGCGGCCAGAGCGAGCCGGCCCTGGCCGACGCGCTCGCCGTCGGCGCCGACTACGACTACCGGATCAGCCGGACCGACCTGCCCGTCATCCTGGGGCGGCGGACCAACCGGTGGCTCATCCTCCAGGGCCTCACCGCGCAGGCCGCCTTCGGTTCACTGGTCTGGCTGCCGTACCTGTTCAACCAGCGGGCTCAGGACCAGGGCTACTCGGAGGCCACCGCCATCGTGGTGGGCAGCGTCTTCGCCACGCTGTTCCAGCTGGGCGGGGTGCTCTCCATCGTCGGCGGGTTGATCGGCGACGCGCTGCAACGGCGTACGCCCTCGGGGCGGGCCATGGTCGCCGCCGTCGGCATCTTCGCCGCGCTTCCGTTCTACCTGGTGTTGTTCTTCGTGCCGATCCGCGTCGACGTGCCCGACGGTGCCGCCACCGGCGCGGTCGTGCAGGCGGTGCTGGCCAGTGTGGTCACCGAACCGACCGTCGGGCTGAGCCTGGTCGCCGCGCTGCTGGCTCTGGCGCTGACCTCGGCGAACTCGCCGAACTGGTTCGCGCTGATCGCCGACGTGAACCCGCCGGAGCACCGGGGCACCGTCTACAGCCTGGGCAACCTGGTGAACGGGGTGGGGCGGGCGGCCGGCAACGGCCTGGTCGGGGTGGCGTTCCACGGGCTGCGGGTGGCCTTCCCGCCGCCGTTGAACTACGCCGTCGGGCTGGCCGCCTTTCAACTCTTCTTCATCCCCACCGGCATCATGTACTGGCTCGCCGCGCGTACCTCGCCGAAGGACATCACCGACGTACGGCACCTGCTGCAAACCCGAGCCCACCAGCTTGAGTGAAAGGAAGGGCACCTTTTTAACGCCTCCGGTAGAGGAAGGGCCCCCTATTAACAAAAGCGTCGCTCGTGCCGGCCGCGTGTTAACAAGGGGCCCTTCCTCTACACCAGACGTTAAGAAGGTGCCCTTCCTTACGCTGCCCGTAGCCAGATGGTGGTGTCGGGGGGGACGGAGGCATCGTCGGGTAGGGGGGTGCTGGTGTGGAGCAGTTCGCCGGCGGGCGGGGGGACGGCGGTGGGGCCGAAGTTGGTGAACACGACCAGGTCGCCGTTGCGGAAGGTCAGCACCTCGTCGGCGGAGGAGAGCCATTGCAGGGTGCCCCGGCCGAGTCCGTACGCGCGGCGTAGCCGCAGCGCCTCCCGGTACATCTCGTACGTCGAGCCGGGCACCCCACGCTGACGGTCCAGCGCGTACTCGGCCCAGGTCGGCGGCTGAGGCAGCCAGCTCGCATCGGTCGGCCCGAAGCCGTACGAGGGCGAGTCGGCCTCCCACGGGATCGGCACCCGACACCCGTCACGACCCCGCTGGGTGTGCCCGCTGCGTTCCCAGGTCGGGTCCTGCCGGGCCTCGTCGGGCAGGGTGGTGTGCTCCGGCAACCCGAGTTCCTCGCCCTGGTAGAGGTAGGCGGAACCGGGCAGGGCCAGCATCAGCAGGGTGGCCGCCCGGGCTCGGCGCAGGCCGGTGGCGGCGTCGGGCTGCTCGTCGCCGACGCCGATGCCGTTGGGTCGGGGCGTACCGACCGGCAGCCCGAGCCGGCTGGCGTGCCGCACCACGTCATGGTTGGAGAGCACCCAGGTGGTGGGTGCGCCGACCGCGTCGGTGGCCTCCAGCGAGCGCGTGATCACCGCGTACTGGGCGGGTGCCGTCCAGGAGGCGAGCAGGTATTCGAAGTTGAACGCCTGGTGCATCTCGTCGGGGCGTACGTAGCGGGCCAGCCGCTCCGCCGGCTCCACCCACGCCTCGGCGACCAGGATCCGTTCACCGGGGTAGCCGTCGAGCAACCGCCGCCATTCGCGGTAGATCTCGTGCACCCCGTCCTGGTCCCACATCGGCGGGCGGGGCTTGTCCGCCTCCTGCCCGGAGAGGATCTCCTGCGGTTCCTGCCAGTCGGCCAGGTCGGCCTGCTTGACCAGACCGTGCGCCACGTCGACCCGGAAGCCGTCCACGCCACGGTCCAGCCAGAATCGCAGCACGTCCAGGAACTCGGCGCGGACCTCGGGATTGTCCCAGTTCAGATCGGGCTGGGCGTTGTCGAACAGGTGCAGATACCACTGGCCGTCGTCGATCCGGGTCCAGGCCGGGCCACCGAAGACGCTCTGCCAGTCGTTGGGCGGCTCGGTCCCGTCCGGCCCGCGGCCCGGGCGGAAGATGTAACGATCCCGCTCGGCGCTGCCCGGGGCGGCGGCCAGGGCGGCCTGGAACCAGGCGTGGGCCGACGAGGTGTGGTTCGGCACCAGGTCGACGATCACCCGCAGCCCGTTGGCGTGGGCCTTCGCGATCAGTTCGTCGGCGTCGGCGAGGGTGCCGAACAGCGGTTCGACGTCCCGGTAGTCGGCCACGTCGTAGCCGGCGTCGGCCTGCGGTGACGGATAGAACGGCGACAGCCAGACCGCGTCGACACCCAACTGGGCCAGGTGACCGAGGCGGGCGGTGATCCCGGGCAGGTCGCCGATGCCGTCACCATCCGAGTCGGCGAACGAGCGGGGGTAGATCTGGTAGATCACCGCCTCCGTCCACCAACCGGTCGGTGGGGTCTGGTGCGTCGCGTCGTGGTTCAGGGCGTACTCCCATGGTCGAGCCGTACCGACCGGGGTCGGGGACGGCGTGCTGGCTGCCGTTCAGTGTGCCCGCGCGGGTGCGGTCGAATCACGCACGACCAACCGAGTGTCCAGGATCACCGACGCGTCCGGTTTGACCAGGTCGGCATCGGTGGTCCGGCCGCAGAGCAGGTCGAGCAGCAGTTGCGCGGCCAGCCGGCCCTGCTCCACGGCCGGTTGGGCGACGGTGCTCAACCCCAGTACGCCGGAGAGCGCGTGGTCGTCGATACCGATCACGCTGACGTCCTGGGGCACCCGCAGTCCGGCGTCGCGCAGCGCGGTCAACGCACCCATCGCCATCTCGTCGCAGGCGGCGAAGATGGCCGTCGGCGGATCACCGCGACGCAGCAGTTCCTCGGTGGCCCGGGTGCCGCCGGGAATGTCGAAACTGGACTCCACGTCGAGGCTCGGGTCCGGCCGCAACCCGGCCACACGCAACGCCTCCTGATAGCCCCGACGGCGGTCCAGGTGGGCGCTGAAGGCGAGTTCGTCGTCGGGGTCACCGGAGATGTGCGCGATCCGGCGATGCCCGAGATCCAGCAGGTGCCGGGTGGCGGTGCGCGCCGCCGCCACGTCGTCGATGCGTACGCAGGGCCAGCCGGGCACGGTGGTCCCGGAGCTGATGGTGACACCGGGCAGGTCCAGCGCCGCCAGCGCGGTCACGTCGGTGGCCCGCAGCGGGGTGGCGACCAACATGATGGCGTCCACCCGTTTGTGCAGGTGGGCGGCGTGCAGCACCCGCTGGCGGTTCTGCTCGCGCCCACCCAGGTTGTGCAGCAGCAGGTCGTACCCGGCCCGGTGGAAGAAGTCCTCGGCGGCCTCGACGACCACGCCGAAGAACCACCGGGTGATCCGGGGGACCACCACCGCCACGGAGCCGGTCCGGCCACCGGCCAGGCGTGACGCGCTCGGTGACACCGCGTACTGCAACTGCTCGGCGGCGTCGAGCACCCGACGCCGGGTCGCCGCCGACACCGTCGGCAGCCCGCGCAGCGCCCGGGAGACGGTGGCCGTGGAGACACCGGCCAGTCGGGCTACATCGTCGATCTTCGTCACGTCAGACCCCGCTCACGTCCCGTGTGGTGCCGCCGCCCGCAGGCGGCGGCACCACGGGCCGATCAGCCCTTGACGCTGCCGGCCAGCAGCCCACGAACGAAGTAGCGCTGCAACGACAGGAACACGATCAGCGGTACGACGATCGAGACGAATGCTCCGGCGGTCAACCGTTGCCACTCGTTGCCTCGGGTGCCGGCGAGTTCGGCGAGCCGGACGGTGAGCGGCGCGGTGACCTCGCTGCCGCCGGCGAAGATGAGCCCGACCAGGAGGTCGTTCCAGACCCAGAGGAACTGGAAGATGCCGAACGCGGCCAGGGCCGGGGCAACCAGGGGCAGCACGATGGTGCGGAAGATCTTCGGGTGGGTGGCCCCGTCGACCCGGGCCGCCTCCATCAGATCCTTGGGCAGTTGCGAGATGAAGTTGTGCAGCAGGTAGACGGCGAACGGCAACGCGAAACAGGTGTGTGCGAACCACACCTGGGCGAAGTTCTGTGCACCGTCGAGGTTCCAGGCCGGCATCAGGGTGACGCCGCCCAGGCTGACTCCGCGCGAGAAGAAGCTCAGCAGCGGCACCAGGGCCATCTGCAGGGGCACGATCTGGAGCGCGAAGATGGCGATGTACACCCAGTCCCGGCCCCGGAAGTTGATCCACGCCAGTGCGTACGCGGCCATCGCCGCGAACGCCAGCGGGAACAGCACCGACGGCAGGGTGATCACCAGCGAGTTGATGAAGTAGCTGGCGAGCTGACCGGACGAGGCGGACTGCCCGAACAGCACATCCTGGTAGTTCTGGAGGGTGAACTCCGGATCCCGGAAGAAGTTCCACCAGCCGGTGGTCTTGATCTGGGCCTCCGGCCGGAGCGAGGAGATGAACAGGCCGAAGGTCGGGATGGTCCAGACGACCGCGATGACGATGGCGACCATCGTCGCGGTGTGGGTGCTGAGTCGTTTGCGCACCCGTGCCGCCGCGGTGGACCCTCCGCTGGTGTCCTGGGCGCCGGTGGCGACCGGGGGAGTGGTGGTGGTCATCTCAGCCCTCCCGTCGCTGTTGACGCAGGTTGCGGATCTGGAAGATCACGATGGGAATCACCAGGATGAAGAGGAAGACCGCCAGCGCGGAGCCCTGTCCGTTCTGGCCGTACCGGAACGCCTGGTTGTACATCTCGTTGGCGATGACGCTGGTGTCGTAGTTGCCGTTGGTCGAGGTGCGGACGATGTCGAAGACCTTCAGCGTGGCGATCGAGATGGTGACCACCACCACGATCAGCGCGGGGCGGATGCTGGGCAGAGTGATCTGCCAGAACATCTGCCAGGGGGTCACGCCGTCGAGGCGGGCGGCCTCGACGATGTCGGCCGGAATCGCCTTGATCGCCGCCGACAGCACCACCATCGCGAAACCGGCCTGGATCCACACCATGATCACGATGAGCAGCAGCGTGTTCAGCGGTGAGTCCAGCAGCCACTGCCGAGGCTCGCCACCGAGGCTGACCACGATCTGGTTGAGCAGACCGATCTGTTCCTGGTCCTCGCCCCGGTAGGCGTACACGAATTTCCAGATGATGCTGGCACCGACGAACGAGATCGCCATCGGCATGAAGATCAGTGACTTCGCCACCACCTCCAGCCGGGCCTTGTCGACGAGTACCGCGTAGATCAGGCCGATGGAGGTCGCGACCAGCGGGACCAGGGTGACCCAGACCAGGGTGTTGACCAACACCCGCACGATCGAGTCCTCGGCGAACATCCACCGGTAGTTGTCCAGGCCCACCCAGTTCTGACTGCCGCCGTCCATGAAGGACAGCAGGGTGGTCCGGATCGCCGGTACGACCAGGCCGATCATCAGCAGTAGCACTGTCGGCAACAGGAAGAACGTGGCGAACATCCCCTCGCGGGGCTTGCTCCGCCCAGGCAGTGGCGCGCCACTGGCGGTCGCGGCCGCGAACTGCGCCTCACGCCGCCGGGCGAAGTAGGACGGCACCGCGTCGAGCAGCACGAGTAGGCCGCCCACCACCACCGCGAAGGCGACCAACCCCCACAGCAGCATCATCAGCTTGGGCGACTGCTCGGCAAAGTCGAAGTTCATCAACCCTCCCCGGGTCCTCGGTAGAGCCGGTGGGCCGGTCCGCGTACGCGGACCGGCCCACCGCTGGAACTACTTCCAGCTGCTCTCGATGCCCTGGAGGACGGTGGCGGTGTCCCGCCCGTTGATCCAGTCGACCATGCCCTTCCAGAAGGTCCCGGCGCCGACGGCGGCGGGCATCAGGTCGGAACCGTCGAACCGGAAGACCGAGCTCTCGTCCTGAAGGATCTCGACGGAGAGCTTGTCGATCGGGTTGGCGACGTTGGCCAGGTCGACCTTGTTGTTCGCGGACACCCAGTCGCCGATCTTCGCGCGGCTGTTGGCGTACTCACCGGAGGCGAGGTACGTCTGCACCGCCTGGACCTCGGGACGGTCGGTGAAGGCCGTCACGAACTCGCCGCCACCCAGCACCGGCTTGCCCTTGGCCGGGTCGATGGCCGGGAAGTAGAAGGCGAAGACGTCGCCGTCCTCGGCCACCCGGGTGCCCTCAGGCCACTGGTTGGCGTAGAACGACGCCTGCCGGTGCAGCGCGCACTTGCCCTGCGTGATCGGCACGCCGGCCTCCTGGAAGGAGGTGGTGGCGATGCTGCGCACCCCGCCGAAGCCGCCGTTGACGTACTTGTCGTTCTTCAGGATGGTGCCCGCGCGGTCCACCGCCTCCGCGACCCGGGGGTCGTTGAAGGGGATCTCGTGCGTGGTCCACTGGTCGTAGACCTCGGGGGTCTGCGTCCGCAGCATCAGGTCTTCGATCCAGTCCGTGGCCGGCCAGCCGGTGGCCTCACCGGACTCGATACCGGCACACCACGGCTTGATGTCGGTCCCGGCGATGGTGTCGCTGAGCTTGATCAGGTCGTCCCAGGTGGTCGGAACGGTCCAACCCTTCTCCTGGAACATCTTCGGCGAGTACCAGACGAACGACTTCACGTTCGACCCGAGCGGCGCGCCGTAGAAGGTGCCGTTGATGGTGCTGTACTTCAGCCAGTCGGGCGAGTAGTTCTGCTCGGCCATGGCCTTGGTCTCGTCGCTGGCCGGCTTCAGCTGGTTGCGTTCGGCGAACCGGGCGAGCAGGCCGGGCTGCGGGATGAAGGCCAGGTCGGGAGCGTTGCCGCCGTCGACCCGCACGGGGAGCTGGGCCTCGAACTCGCCACTGCCCTCGTGGTTGATCTTAATGCCGGTGCATTCCTCGAACTGCTTCCAGGACTCCGCCAGGCGGTCGGCCTCGATGTCCCGAATCGACGAGTAAATGTTGACCGTCTTGCCGTCGTGGCCCTGGTACTTCTCGTACGGGGCACACTCCGCGGAATCGGCGTTGCTGCTGCCGCCGTTGCTGCTGCTTCCGGTGCCGCAAGCGGTGGCGCTGAGTGCCAGTCCGATCGCGCCTACGATCGCGAGGGCCTGGCGTGGCCTGGCAGAGACCGCCATGCCGTCCTCCTTCCTGTCCGGCGCAGGCCGGGATTTGCTTCCGGTTGACCTTGTGCCGGTCCGATGGGCGTTTTCACATGTAAGCGCTTGCATCCCGCGCGGTCCACCCTTGGACGGACACGACCGAGTAACAATCCGGAAATCTGAGAAACGCCCATGGAGCCGCTTACATCGACGGCAGAGACCCCCGTCTATCAGGGGATGTTTTCTCGGCCACGACATGCGGCAGGAAGAATTACGGTCCCGACGGGCCGCCCCGGGTGGGTGCGGCGACCGCTCTGACGAGCGGGATCATGCGCTGCTCACGGTGCGGCGGGGCCCACCGCCCGGTCCGCGCTCGGCGGACCAGGCGGTGGGCCGACGGGTCAGCTGTTCAGCTGCCAGATCGCGAAGTTGAGGGCCGAGGCGAAGGTGACCCAGGCCCAGTAGGGCAGGAGCAACGCCGCCGCCAGGCGGCTCGCCCGGGAGAACAGCAGCACTGTCACGCCGATCGCCAGCCACAGCAGGATGATCTCGGCGAACGCCAGCCCGTACCGGTCACCGGCGAAGAAAAGGGGCGTCCAGGCGGCGTTGAGCACGAGCTGGACCACCCACGCGCCGAGGGCGGCACCGAACCCCACCCGCCGCCAGACCAGCCAGGCGGCGACCGCGATCATCACGTACAGGACGGTCCAGACCGGGCCGAAGAGCCAGCCAGGCGGCGACCACGAGGGCCGGTCGATGTTCGCGTACTGGTCACTCGCGCCTGCCCCGGCCAGGTTGCCGATGACGGCGACGGCCACTACGGCCAGCGCGAAACCGGCCAGCGCCCACCACTGGCGGGTGCCGTTGCGTCGGGTCTGCTCCGCGGTTGTCCCCATGGATCGGTGGTTCTCCACTCACCGGCGTCGGCAAACCTCGCGAACGGGGCCCGATCGGGTGGTGGCCGACCGACGACAGCACGCCGGGGCCGTCGCGTCCGGTGACTCCTGTCGGGAGGACGGAGTACCGGACACGACGACCCCGGCGGGTTCGGTGAGCGACGCACTGCGCCGCGACGTCAATTGAAGATGCTGACCCCACCCGGGCCGACGAGCAGCCCGACGACGATGAGGACGATGCCCCAGAGGATCTGCCGGCGGAACAGCGCGAGGATGCCGGCGACCACCAGTACGACTGCGAGAATCCAGAGAATCAGCTCCATGGTTGCTGAATACCCCCGGCAGCGACACCGGAAACCTCATCCGGATCAAGGTGATCACCGAGGTGGAAGACGCTGTACGCCTGCTTGATCACCGGATGGGCCACATTCCGGACGCGTACCCCGCCCGGGGTGATGCCGCGCTCCGAGCCGTGATGGGCATGCCCGTGCAGCGCGAGCGCGGTCGGCGCCGAGTCCACCGCCTGCCCCAGCTGGTAACAGCCGAGGAACGGGTAGATCTCCAACGGTTCCCCGGCCAGGGTGTCCGGCACCGGGGAGTAGTGGGTGAGTGCCACCAGCACGTCGCAGTCCAGCGAGCGAAGTGCCTCGCCCAACCGGTCGGCGCTCTCGGTCGTGGTGCGTACGAACGCCTTCATCTCCGGCTCGCCGAAGTCGCTGGCGCTCCGGCCGGCGAAGCCGCCACCGAAACCCTTCACCCCGGCGACGCCGAGTCGGCCGGCAGGGCAGTCCAGCACCACTCCGTCGCCCTCCAGCACGGTGATGCCCGCCTCCTCCAGCGCGCCGACCACCTGCGGCACCTGGTCGCACTGGTGGTCGTGGTTGCCCAGCACGGCGATCACGGGTACGCCCAGGTCACCGAACTCCCGGGCCACGCAGCGGGCCTCGGCCTCGGTGCCGTGCCGGGTCAGGTCACCGGCGAGCAGCAGCGCGTCGACGGAGCCGGGTAGCTCCTCCAGCGCCGGCCGGAACCGACCGAGCACGTCCTCGTCCAGATGCACGTCCCCCACAGCGGCGATCCGGATAACCATCGAACCTCCTCAGGGCAGTTGCTCGATCTCCGTGGGTGCCTGCGCCCGGATCACCCCGATGTCACTGGTGATCGGCACGTCCGGGATGCGTTCGGCGACCCGACGCAGGATCTCCTCCCGCCGGTGTTCGCTCGCCACCTCGCCGTGCAGCACGAGGGCGCGTTCGGTGCGGACCACGGTGATGCCCTGTTCGGCGATGGACGGATCCTCGGTGAGCAGCCGGTGGATCTCCGCCTCGACGTACTCGTCGGGCGGCCCGGCACCGGAGTCGCGGTGCTCGGTCACTGTCTCCCCCTCTCGTCGGCGGTGTCGGCGTACGGCACGACGTCCAGCCTGTCCAGCAGCACCAGGAACGACTCGGCGTACGGCGAGTGCTGCGTCTCCTTGCGTACCCGTTCCCAGTCGATCTGCTCCCGTAACGAGCGGGCCAGCGGCAGCCCGCGGGCGAAATCGCAGTAGTGCTGGGAGAAGCTCAGCAGCTTGTGCACCATCAGTTGGGTGGCCGACAGCACCGGCATGTGGATGGCGTCGACCGGCCGCACGACCGTGTCGGCGAAGGTCTCCTCGGTCACCGGCGTCTCGATCGGGCGGTGGATCAGGTCCACCATCCGGCCGCCGTCGTAAACCTTGACCAGCCAGTCCTCCGGCGGCCGCTCGGCGGTGAAACCACTGCTCACCAGCGCTTCCAGTGCGGCTTCCACGTCGGACTCGCGGATCAGGAAGTCGACGTCGTGTTCGCTGGAGTGCCCGCCGTGCGCGTAGACGGCGAAGCTGCCACCCAGGGCGAACGGGATCTCCGCCTGCTTGAGTACGGCGGCGACCTTCTTGAGGGTGTGCAGGAGAGTCTCGTCGTCGCGCTCGGCCATCTCGCCTCTCCTGTCGACTCGATCGGATGCCACCGGTGGGATCCCCGATCGGTACCCGGCATTCCGGTCGGCCACACCTGCCCGACGCGGCTAACGGGATGAAAATGACAAAAGAGGATTTATTGCTCGTTCGTAGGTGCGCCGGTCCGATAGCCTTTCCAAAGTGGTCAGACCGACGGGAGCGCCCCGTTCGACGGGTGGCAGGGGGCGGCTCCGCACCGTAGCCCTGATCGGTATCGACGGTTCAGGCAAGACCACCCAGGCGTACCGGCTGGCCGAGGCGCTCACCGCGGCCGGCTACCCGGCCACCTATCACCGCAACGCCGGTGGGCGGCGCTGGCTCGGTCGGGCCGCGCACCGACTCGGCCGGTCGGATGCCCAGGGGCTCCTCGGGTGCCACGGCATGCTCCTGGTGGAATCCGTGCTCCGTTGGCTGGCCATCGCGCTGACCCTGCTCGCCGGCCGGTTCACCGACCGGATCGTCGTGATGGACCGCTACGCGGCCTGCCAGTACGCCAGCCTCCGCGCGCACGGTGGGCACCGCTGGGAGCGGTTGGTCCGAGCTGCCTACCGGGTCTTCCCCCGACCGCAGGTGACGTTCCTGCTGATCGTGGAGCCGATCGAGGCGTACCGACGGATCGAGCGCCGGGGCACCGACCACGAGACCCTGGCCTTTCTGACCGCCGCGGACCTGGCCTACCGCACGCTGCCGGAGTATCCGACGTTCGTGCCGGTCAACGCGGACCTCCCAGCCGAGGAGACGGCCCGCCAGATCCGTGGACACCTGGCCCCCTGGCTGGCGGACGGAGACGAGCCGACGGGCGACGTGCCGATGGAACTGATCCCGGTTCAGGCCCGCCCGTAGACCGGTACGGCCGCGCCGCTGGTGGGTGCCGACTCGTCCGACGCGAGGAAGCGGATCACCGAGGCGATCTCGGCCGGAGCCACCCAGCGGGAGTGATCGGCGTCCGGCATCGCGGCGCGGTTCGTCGGGGTGTCGATGACGCTGGGCAGCACCGTGTTGCAGCGGATCCCGGCTGCCTTGTACTCCACGGCCACGGCGGAGGCGAAACCGAGCACGGCGGCCTTGGCGGTCACGTAGCCGGCGACACCAGGGAAGGGAGCGACCGCCGCGCGGGCCGCGACACAGACCACCGCGCCTCCACCGGCGGCCACCAGATGCGGCAGTGCGGCCCGGGTGACCAGGTGGGTCGGGCGGAGATTGAGGGTGAGCATCCGGTCGAACTCGTCGATCGGCGTCTCGTGCACCAGCCCGCCGCTGGCGTACCCGCCGACGAGGTTGACCACCGCCCGCAGCGGAGCCTCGGGGTCACCGGCCGCCACCTCGGCCACCCGGGCGGCGTCCTGCGGATCGGTCAGGTCCGCGACGATCCGCACTGGAGCGTTGGCGTCGGGACTGCCCACCGGCTGTGGTTGCCGGCGTTGCGGGGCGACCACCCGCCACCCCGCCGCCACGAACGCGGCACTGACCGCTCCACCCAGACCACCGGTGGCCCCGGTCACCAACACACTGCGATTCGCCATGGACCGAGGTTAGTGCGGTGGCCGGTCGGCGGGTGCGCAAGCCCCACCCGACCCGACGGACCCGGCCCGGTGGGGGAGGCGGCCCGGGTCCGCCGATGGCAGGCTGGACCGGCTGGCATCGGCGTACGCCATGATTGGCGTCCTCGAACTCATGAAAGTAAGTCCAACGGTGGCGAAGAGGCCGAAGGTTCCCGACAATCCCGAGCCCGGCGGGCTGATCGTCCACATCAGCGGCTTGCTTCCGGCGTTGTCGCCGGCCGAGCAGCGGGTCGCCCGGCTGGTGGTCGCGAACCCCGCCGACGCTGCCCGTCGCACCATCACGGACCTCGCCGCCGCCGCCGAGACCTCCGAGGCGACCGTGATCCGGTTCTGTCGCTCGGTAGGGGTGGGCGGGTACCCGCAGCTACGGATCCGCCTCGCCGCCGAGGCCGCCCGGCGCGTCGAGCCACCGGACGCACGGGTGGCCGGCGGCGACATCCCGCCCGGCGCGAACCTGGCCCAGATCATCGCGACGGTCGCCTTCAACGACGCACGAGCCGTGGAGGAGACCGCCGAACAGCTCGACCCGGCGGTCTGCGAGCAGGTGGTGGACGCCATCGCCGGTGCCGGCCGGGTCGACATCTACGGTGCCGGCGCGAGTGGGTTCGTCGCCGCGGACTTCCAGCAGAAGCTGCACCGGATCGGCCGCACCGCCTTCTACTTCCCCGACGTGCACACCGCGTTGACCTCGGCGGCCCTGCTCGGCCGTGGCGACGTGGCCATCGGTCTGTCGCACAGCGGCACCACCTCCGACGTGGTCGAGGTGCTGGAGCAGGCCCGGTCCCAGCGGGCCACTACCGTGGTGCTGACCAACTTCCCGCGCTCCCCGGTCACCGAGGTCGCCGACCACGTCCTCACCACCGCCGCGCGGGAGACCACCTACCGTTCCGGCGCGACGGCCAGCCGACTGGCGCAGCTCACCGTGGTCGACTGTCTCTTCGTCGGAGTGGCCGCGCGTCACCGAACCCGGGCCCGCAGGGCCCTGGAGACGGGCGTCGAAGCCGTACGCGCGCACCGGGTGGGTTCCGGCCGACGGCGGGTGTGACGGGGCGAAGCCGTACGACCAGCGGATTGCCACGTTGACGTCGTCATCGGGTGGACACCGGACCACGGGTGCGGGGCCCACCCGAACCGGTGATCGAGGTGTCCCGGCCGCCCCGCCGCTGGCGGACGTGACGGACCGGCAGGCCGCGCCGACGACGCCGGGCATAGATCCGGGGTGCGGATTGTTCACCAGAGCGTGGGGTAATACCACCAGCGTGGATGAACCGAGCGGTCCACGTACGCGTATCAGGCAGTGACCAGGATCGCAGCACGGCGGTGACCCGGGTCGCTGCACCCGTCGGCCAGGCAGTGCTGCCATGGACCGGGACGGACGGCGATCCGTCGATCCGTCGACCTCACGGGTGCCCGCCGACGTCAGCCAGGCAGGGTGCTGACAGCAAACGTGGACGCTGTTCTCAGCGGATTATCAGGCATTCGTGACACTTTCGACCCACGACATGGAATCCCCGACACGTCTCATCTGTTGTGTAGATGCCAGCACCGATGGGCACAGCGGAGGTTACGGGGGAGCTGATGGGCGTGGGGATGGCAAGGAACCGGGCAACCGGCGCGAGCGAGGGGACCGTGGGCACCGTGGACAAGAACATCGGAATGCGTACTGACGAGGTCGCCGAGGAGCGCGACCTGGTCGGAGTCTACCTGCACGAGATCTCCCGGACGCCGCTGCTTGACGCCGCCATGGAGGTCGACCTCTCCAAGGCCATCGAGGCCGGGCTGTACGCCGAGCACCTGCTCGGCGAGGACCGCGTCCCCGAGGGCGTCACCCGGGAGGAACTGGAGCGGCTGATCGCCGACGGTGAGCGGGCCAAGGACCTGTTCATCAGGGCGAACCTGCGACTGGTCGTGTCGATCGCCCGACGTTACGTCCGTTCCGGCATGCCCATGCTGGACCTCATCCAGGAGGGCAACACCGGCCTGGTCCGGGCGGTCGAGAAGTTCGACTACGAGCGTGGATACAAGTTCTCGACCTATGCGACGTGGTGGATCCGCCAGGCGATCAGCCGGGCGATCGCCCAGCAGGAGCGCACCGTGCGGTTGCCGGTGCACCTGGTGGAGGACGTCAACCGGATGCGCAACGTGGCCCGGCAGCTCACCCGTGAGCTGGGCGGCGACCCGGAGCCGGAGCAGATCGCCACGGCCCTGGGGGTGACCGTCGAGCGGGTCAACGAGCTGGTTCGCTGGTCGCAGGACACCGTGTCGTTGGACACACCGGTCGGTGACGACGGTGACACCAACCTGGGCGACCTGGTCGCCGACAGTGACGCACCGTCGCCCGAGGAGATCGTCCTCACCGGGTTGGAGCGGCAGCGGATCGAAGGGCTGCTCAACCACCTCGACGACCGTTCGGCCGGCATCATGCGGGCCCGGTACGGGCTGGAGGACGGTCGGGAGCACTCGCTGACCGAGGTGGCGTCGCGGTTCTCCCTGTCCCGGGAGCGGATCCGGCAGCTGGAGATCCAGGCGCTGGGCCGGCTGCGGGAGCTGGCCCGCGCGGAGGGCCTGCAAGCGGCCTGAGTACTGACGGTCAACGGCCGGCGTCCGGTAAGGACGCCGGCCGTTGCCTGTCTGTCGCCGGGTGCGACCCACGCTGAGGCGCGACTCAGCGCACCCTCCCATATCCGTACGGTGACATGAGATCCACGGATCGCTTCTCCACGTTGCGGCCGAAGGTCGGTGCGTGGATGACCTGCCCGTCGCCGACGTAGATGGCCACGTGGCCGAGGCTGCGGTAGAAGACGAGGTCGCCGGGGCGCAGCTCGCTGCGGCTGATGTGCGCCACCACACCCCACTGCCGCCGGGTGTTGTGCGGCAGGGACCGACCGGCCGCCCGCCAGGCCGCCGAGGTCAGCCCGGAGCAGTCGTAACTGCCCGGACCGTCCTGACCCCAGGCGTACGGCTTGCCCAGCGCACCGTAGGCGTACCGGACGGCGACGCCGGCCTGTCCGGAGACGGCGGGGGCGTCCTGCGCGCTGTTGGGTCGGTTCGTCGGCTGCTCGGTCGCCCGCCCGTACGCCTGCCGCCGCATCTCGTAGAGCTTGGCGAGATCGCGTTCGATCCGCTTCTTCGCCGAGGACAGCTCGCGCGACTGCGCCGCCTGCTGGCTGAGCGTCACGTCCAGCCGGGTCTTCTCGTCGAGCAGGCGCCGCTGGTCGGCGTTGAAACTGGCGATGGTGGTCTGCCGCTGCCGGGTCAGGTGGTCCAGCGTGCCGAGCCGGTCCAGCACCGAGGTCGAGTCACCACCGTGCAGCAGCGCGTCGACGGTGCCGAGATTGCCGGTCTTGTACGCCGTCGCGGCCAGCTCGCCGACATCCGCCCGGCTCTGCTCGGCCTGCTGCTCCAACGGGCCGAGCCGCTCCTGCAACCGCTTCACGGCGGCGCGGTTGTCCTTGATCTTCTCCCGCAGTTCGTTGTGGGCCTCCACCACGCGTTCCAACTCGACGGAGGCCTTCTCGATCCGCCGGGTCAGTTCGGCGGGTGAAGGTTCGGCCCGGACCATCGTCGCCGGCACGAGTAGTGCCAGTGCGCAGGCGGCGACCGTCAGGGCGCGCAGCGTGTGCGTCAGGGACGACAAGAGCTCGAATGCTCCTCTCCGGGGCCGGCGCGGGCGGCTGAGGCTCCGCGACGGCGACGGCCCGGTGCTGCCCGGGTGGGCAGCGGCCGGCCGAGCCGACCAGCCCAACCTAGTACGGGACGGGAGTCATCCGCAGAGAAAGCCGAGACCAATGGGGGTGCTGTGGCACAACCCGCAGCGGCTGGGCCGGATAAGCACGGCATCAGCGATATGTCGGACTGGTCGCTCTCGGCATATGACGCCGGATGGCGGGGCGTTTTGACCGACAAACCGGACTTGACGCACTCTCTCCGGCGCCGGGCAGCTCCGGACAGGCCCCTGACCATCGGAAACGTTCAAGCCGCAGTGGCGTCGACGGCCCACAATGAATCGCGCGGCCGGGAATCCCGTCAACCGGCGTCCACGCCCAGCCCGACGGGAACCGACCCGGTGCCACCAGCCGTGGGAGGAGGCGTCGTGAATCCTGATGGCGCGACAGTACGACCGCCCCGGACCCCCCGAGACACCGGCAGAGCGCCGAGGCTGCTCTACGCCCGGCCGGGGATCATCGTCACCGCCGACCGGTTCACCGTCGGCCGCAGCAGTTGGCGCGTTGCCGAGCTGACCCATCTGCACAGCAGCCGGGGGCCGCACGACCGGATGGCCACTCGGGCCGTGCTGGTGTCGACGGTGGTGATCGGTGGGGTGGGACTGCTACTGGGCTTCACCGGAGGGCTGCAACGGCTCACCGCCGGGGCGTACCTCCTGCTCGGGGCTGTCTTCCTGGTGCCGGTGCTGCTCGCGGCGGCGGGCGACCGCTGGCGTCCGCCCGCGTACGAGCTGTGGGGCCGCCGGGCGGGGGCCGACGAGCTGCTGTTCAGCAGCGACGACGAGCGCCAGTTCGGGCAGGTGAGCCGGGCCCTGCGCCGGGCCCGTGAGATGAACAGCTACGGCGGCTGGGAGGACCCGCTGGCCAGTGCCGAACCGTGGCGACCACGACGGTGACGATCGCCGTCGCGCGCAACTACCCGGCGATCGGTTCCGGCGCCGCCTCGCGTTCCCGCTGCTCGGCGGTGACCAGCGCGCTCACCCGTCGCTCCGCCCAGAAGGAGACGAACGGCACGGTGCCGGCCAACATCACCAGGATCATCCGCTTGAGCGGCCAGTCGGCCCGCCGGGAAAGGTCGAACGCGGCCACCAGGTACACCATGTAGAGGAAGCCGTGTGCCTGGCCCACGGTCTCCACCACGACCGGGTTGTCGAAGCCGTACTTCAGCGGCATGCCGATCACGACCAGCAGGATGAGCACCACGCCGACGACCCAGGCGATCACTCGGTAGCGGGTGAGGGCAGCGCGCACGTCTCGTCAGTCCTTCCGGGGCCGGCTCAGCCGGGATAGTCGCCGGGCTTCGCGCCCGGGTTGGCGTTCAACCATGACAGGTAGCGGTTGTAGGCGGCGAGGTCGGCATCGTCCTCGCCCGGACCGTCGGAGACCCGGGTGACCCGTACCGGACGTCGGATGCCGGCCCGTGGGCGCTCCGTACCGTCCTCGCCGGACGCGGCGCGGTGATCGTCGGATGCCGGCGCGGTCACCTCTCCGCCCGGTGCGGGGGCGGGGGCCGCCCGTAGCGCATGGCGTACCTCACGCCACCAGACGAAGACCACGAAACCCGCGAAGATCGGCCATTCGACGGCGTAACCCCAGCTGATGGCGTTACCCGCGGCGGCCCGGCTGACCTGCCACCAGCCGAGCCCGAGAAAGGTGGTCACCAGCACGACCATGGCCACGTGGCGTGCGATCCACGCCGGGGTCCAGAGCCGCTTCATGCCACCGAGGGTACCGGGGTCGGCCGTGGTCTCCGACGCGGTGTCGTAGCACCTTCTGGTTTGGCCACACCCGGTGCGGGCAACCGTACAGACGCCAGCCCACGACGGATGAGGGGGCGAGATGACGGCATCGGGACCACAGGACCCATTTCCTGCCGGCGGTACGGAGGTGAGCCCCGAGCAGCGGATCCCCGAGTGGGGCGACGACCGGACGGCTGCCCCCGCGTCGGACGCCGACCTGCTCGGTATCGACCCGGCGGAGCTGGGGGAGGAGGATCTCATCCGGGAGATGCAGAGTCTGCACCGCACCCGCCTGGACACCCTCCGCCACGCGACCGACTCGGCGCTCGCCAACCACCTGCGGCGTACCGCCGAGCTGGAGACCGAGTACCTCGCCCGGCACCCGGGGCGTGAGGTCGACCCGAGTCGGCTGCGGGACGCGTGATGGGGTACGCGGAGCGGGGGGTCTCCGCGCCCCCGGAGGTCGTGTTCAACACCGCCACCGACCCCAACCGGATCTCCTCCTGGCTGCCCGAGCCACTGCTCTCGGGTGACCCGGCCCGGGAGGACGACGCCGGGCGACTGCGGGCCCGCTGGGCGGCCCGCGACACCGACTGGTCGGCCGATCTCCAGGTCGAGTCGGTCGACACGGGCGGCTCCCGGCTCCGCCTCGAACTCCGCGGCGGTGGCGAGGACATCGACCGGCTCGCCGACGAGGCGCTGCACAGCCTCGCCCGCACGGTGGCCGACAACCTCCAGGCCGGCTGACCGGTCGGAACCCGCCGTCGACGTCGGCGACATCCAACGTGACCCCCGAGGAGGCCGGGTGAGCAACCTGAGACAGAAAGTGGCGCGACTACGCAAGGCGTACGCGCCGCACGAGCATCGCCCACTCGGCGGCTACCTGGCGGCGATGGGCACCTACGCCGGTGTGACCGGTGCGATCGCCGGCCTGGTGAAGGCGACAGGTCGAACCGTGCCCGAGCGACCCGCCACGTCGGATGTGGTGCTGCTCGCCGTCGCCACCCACAAGCTGAGTCGCCTGCTGTCCAAGGACGCGGTGACCAGCCCGTTGCGGGCCCCCTTCACCCGGTACGACCGGCCCATCGGCAGTGGCGAGGTGATGGAACAGGTACGCGACTCGGGCAGCTCCACCCGCCACGCCATCGGCGAGCTGCTCAGCTGCCCGTTCTGCCTGGCCGTGTGGGTGGCCACCGGGCTCACCGGCGGGCTGGTGCTCGCGCCGCGACTGACCCGCCTCGTCGCCACCGCGCTGACCGCCGTGGCGGCCTCAGACTTCCTGCAAATGGGGTACGCGGTGGCCCAACAGGCGGCCGAGGGTGGTGGCAGGGAGGAGGACTGACCGGTTACAAGCGATGACGAGGCCGACCCCACCTGTGGGCCGGCCTCGTCGACGTACCGTGGTCAGCGCTGCATGCCGGACCAGCCGCGCGGCGACTCCGGCTCCCGCTCCTCCTCGTCCTCACCGGTGACGATGTCCCGGTCCACAGCGGTGCGGTCGTGTTCGTTGGCGAAGTCGGGCTCGGGCAGGGTGTCGGTGCCCTCGGGTGGCTGGCCGAGCGCGGGCGTACGGGGGTGCTGATCTTCCTCGCGCTGCGTCATGGTGTTCCTCTCCTCGTCACCGGCATCGACCGACTGGTCAGCCCGCCGAGCCGCCCAGCAGGTCGGTCACCTCGTCGACCGCGTACTCGCCCTGCGGCAGTGCGTTGAGCCGGGACAGCAACTGCGCCGGCAGTTCCGCGGCGACCGCGCGGCGGTAGATGTCCACCTGGCTGATCCGCTCCTGACCGTGGTAGAGGTCGTCGAGCAGTTCGTCGAGCGGACGGGTGTCCACCTCCTCGATCTCCACCTCGTCACCGAACTCGATAGCCGTCGCGGGCAGGTCGGTGGTCGGTGGATCGAGCGCGGCGGTGTCGACCACGGGCACGTCAGCCAGGGTGGCTTCCGGCAGCTGGGCCTGCGTCGTGGGCACCGTGGGCGCCTCGGTCACGGGTACGTCGTCGTTCACCTCCGTGACCTACCCCCCTCCCACCCCCCAAAACACCCACCCTCCCGCCACCTCGCGGGCGACCGAGAGGTCGTCGCACCCAGAGCGCTCTGCGGTGGCGACGACCTCTCGGTCGACTCGGGTCAGGCGTGACTAGGCGGAGGTGGGGGTGGCCAGGGGAGCGACGGCCCGGCGGGCGCGTACGGCGGTGGCCAGGTCGGTGAGCACCTCCTCGGTGGTGTCCCAGCCGATGCAGGCGTCGGTGACCGACTGACCGTAGGTGAGTTCGCGGGTGGGGTCGAGGTCCTGGCGCCCGGGCACCAGGAAGCTCTCCAGCATGATCCCCACGATGCCCCGCTGGCCGGCGGCGATCTGCGCGGCGACGTCGGCGGCCACCCCGGGCTGGTTGCGGTGGTCCTTGCCGCTGTTGGCGTGACTGGCGTCCACCACCAGCCGCTCCGGCAACCCGGCGGCGCGGAGCAGGTCCAACGCGCCGGCCACCGACGCCGCGTCGTAGTTCGGCCGACCGCCGCCACCGCGCAGCACCAGATGCCCGTCCGCGTTACCGCGCGTGTGCATGATCGCCGGGGTGCCGGAGACGTCGATGCCGGGGAAGACGTGCGGCACCCCGGCGGCCCGGATCGCGTCGACAGCGGTGGCGATGCTGCCGTCCGGGCGGTTCTTCATGCCGATCGGCATGGACAGCCCGGAGGCGAGCTGGCGGTGCACCTGGCTCTCCACCGTCCGTGCCCCGATCGCGCCCCACGCGACGGTGTCCGCGATGTACTGCGGGGTGATCGGGTCGAGGAACTCGCAGCCCACCGGGAGACCGAGCCGCAGCACGTCGAGCAGCAGCGCCCGAGCCCGCCGCAGACCCGTGTTGACGTCCCCGGAGCCGTCCAGCCCAGGATCGTTGATCAGGCCCTTCCAACCCACCGTGGAACGCGGCTTCTCGAAGTAGACCCGCATCACGACGAGCAGGTCGTCGGCCACCCGCTCGGCCGCTGCCCGAAGCCGGTGGGCGTAGTCGAGGGCGGCGGCGGGGTCGTGGACCGAGCACGGGCCGACCACCACCAGCAGCCGGTCGTCGGCCCGGTCGAGCACCTGACCGACCGCCCGGCGGCCGGTCAGCACGGCCGTGGTCAGGGCGTCGTCCAGGGGCAACTCGTGGTGCAGCAGGGCCGGGGTGGTCAGCGGTACGACACGGTCGATCCGCTGGTCGATGACCCGGTGGTCCTCCGGGGTCGTCACGGTAGGCATCCTTCCGCCGACCGCACCCGGGGCCGGTGCCCGGGTCGAGCCGGCTGCTCGTACGCGAAAGGGCAGGAACGAAAGCTCCTGCCCGGCCGGCTCGAAATCGGTGACGTCAGATCATGGTGAGGTCACCGGCCGAGCCGGCTGCCTAAACCATCGATACGACCGCGTCACGCCGGTAAGCGTACCTGAATGTGCCCGAACGCTCACCCTCCCGTCGCCGGAGTCTCACGGAGTGCCGGAGACGCCATCGGGGTATGAGGAGCGGCATGAGTGACGAGCGAAGCGACCAGGAGCGGGTGGAGTCCCGGGCACACCTGCTACCCGAGGAGGCGGCCGCGGGCAGCGACGACGCGCAGGCGCAGGCCGACGCGATCCTCGCCGAGTCCGATGCCCGGGAGGCCGACCAGAACGCCGCCCCCGACACCGTGCTGGAACGGCGTACCTCGGATCAGACTGTCAACCCCGTCGAGCCGCCCGACTGAACCCGGACGCCACGACCGCGCCGGGATCCCCGGTAGGTGTGTTGCCGCAGCCAGGCAAGTGGTCCGGCCAGCCGCAGTTCCTCCGGGCGGTTGCCGACGGGGTCGAAGGCGAGCGCGGCGTCGTCCCGCGCGCTGAGCTGCTCGCCGATGGTGACCCGCCCGAACGGCCGCCACGGTCCCGTCGCGGAGGCGACCGCGAGGACCAGCCCGGGGCGCTCCGCCGTCACCGCGGCGGAGAGCCCGGCCAGGTCGTGGCCCAGGTCCGGTGACTCCGGGTCGGCCAGCGCGGCCAACCACAGCCGTCGCCGGCCGGCCCGGTAGGACATGATCGAGCTGTAGGTGCCGGCGAAGCGGCGTCGGGGCAACGGCAGGTGGCGTAGCCCCGGCGCGGCGGCGCTGGAGCTGACCAGCAAGTCGAAGGGGCGACCGGTCGGACGGTGTATCCGCACCGCCAGACCCAGCACGTCGGGCCAGCTGCCCGGGGTGGGCGTTCCCTTGGAGAGGCGGACCACCGCCGGGTAGCGCCCCGGCAGGTCGAGCAGCCGGACACCGGTCGGCTGGCCGGACTCACCCCAGACGCGGACCTCACCGGCGAAGGACCGGCCAGCCGGGTGCAGCAACCGACTGCGGCGCAGCCGGGCCAGGGCTCGGGCCGCTCGTTCGGCGACGGCGGCGGGCTGCGACCGGGGAATCCTCATGTCTTCCGCATACCCACGGTCGTACCGTCGATGCCGCCTGCCCGCCCGGGTGTCGTCAGCGGGTACGGCCCCCGTCGGGGGTGCCCCGCGACGCGGCTCGCCGGTGCGGGCGTCCCGGAGCCTGCCGGGGAGGGAGATCGGATAGCGTCGTGCCATGCCCGACAGCGGTTACCCCTGGCCGATCTCGATGACCCGACTGGACAACGGCCTACGTGTGGTGGTCAGCGAGGATCGCACCGCCCCGGCGGTCGCGGTGAACCTCTGGTACGACGTCGGTTCCCGGCACGAGCCGGCCGGACAGACCGGCTTCGCCCATCTCTTTGAGCACCTGATGTTCGAGGGCTCGACGCACGTCGCGAAGACCGAGCACATGAAGCTGGTCCAAGGTGCGGGCGGCTCGCTGAACGCCACCACCAACCCGGACCGCACCAACTACTTCGAGACGGTCCCGGCCGAGCACCTTGAGCTGGCGCTCTGGCTGGAGGCCGACCGGATGGGTGGGCTGGTGCCGGCACTGACCCAGGAGACGCTGGACAACCAGCGGGACGTGGTCAAGAACGAGCGGCGACAGCGCTACGAGAACGTGCCCTACGGCGACGCCTGGTTGCGGCTGCTGCCGCTGCTCTATCCACCCGGTCACCCCTACCATCACGCCACCATCGGGTCGATGGCCGATCTGAACGCCGCTGACCTGGCCACCTTCCAGGCGTTCCACCAGACCTACTACGCGCCGAACAACGCCGTACTCACGGTGGTCGGCGACACCACGGTGGACGAGGTGGTCACGCTGGCCGAGAAGTACTTCGGCGGCATCCCGCCCCGGCCGGAGATCCCGCCGGCACCCGACGGTCGCGTCGTGCCGGCCACCGGTGTGCCCGTCGAGGAGACGGTGGTCGCCGACGTTCCGGCACCCCGGGTGTACGTCGCGCACCGCACCCACCCGTTCGGCAGTCCCGGGTACGACGTGGTGACGGTGCTGGCCACCGTGCTCGGCAGCGGTCGGGGCAGTCGGCTCTACCAGCGGCTCGCCGACGGCGAGCGGCTCGCCCAGCCCGACCTGGTCGGGGCGTACGGGGTGGACCTGGCGCACGCCCCCGCACCGCTGATCGCCACCGCCACCGCCCGGCCGGGCGTGAGCGCCGAGCAGTTGGCGGCCGGGCTGGCCGAGGTGGTCGACGAACTGGCGACCGTGCCGGTCACCACCGCCGAGCTGGACCGCGCGAAGGCGCTGCTGACCACCGCGTGGTGGCGACAGATGTCCACCGTGGACGGCCGGGCGGACGCGTTGAGTCGCTACGCCACGCAGTTCGGTGACCCGGCCACCGTCGCCGAGCGGCTACCTGGCTGGCTCGCGGTGACCGCCGAGCAGATCGCCGAGGTGGCGACGGAGACGCTCGCCGCCGCCGACCGGGTGACGCTGACCTACCTCCCCGAGGAGGCCCGGTGAGGAGAGCGGCGAGCCCCGCAGTCGCGAACGAAAGGATTGCCCGGTGAGCGCGAGGAGTGAGCGGCGCGGCCTGGTGGGTCGTCGCGGCCCGGTAGTCGCGAGCCCCGCAGTCGCGAACGAAAGGATTGCCCAGTGACGTTGATCGCTGACCGTCCCGCTCCGGGCATCGCCCGCCCGTACCGCTTCCCCCAGGTGGTCCGCCGGTCCGTCGCCGGTGGTCAGGTCGTCGCCGCGCACCTGCCCCGGCAGAACCTCGCCGTGGCGATGCTGCTGCTCGACGCGGGCGCTGGCCGGGAGCCGGTGGGCCGGGAAGGGCTCGGCGGGGTGCTGGCCAAGGCGCTGGAGGAGGGCACCGCACAGCGCGACGCGACCGCGTACGCGCTGGCCATCGAGGCGCTCGGCACCGAGCTGGTGACCGGGCTGGACTGGGACACCTTCCAGGCGAGCGTTCAGGTGCCGGTGGGTCGGCTGGGCGCGGCGGTGGAGCTGCTCGCCGAGGCGGTGCGTACCCCGAGGTTGGACCCGGACGACGTGCGGCGGGTACGCGACGACGAGGTCACCGCGCTGCGGATAAACTGGGCCAACCCGGGACCACGCGCCGACGCGGCGCTACGCGCCGACCTGTTCGGTGCCGGCAACCGGTGGGGCCGGCCGATGTACGGCGACCCCGACTCGGTGGCCGGTCTGGACGTGGAGGACGTCACCGTCTTCCACTCGGAGTGGTTCATCCGCCCGGGCACCCTCGTCGTCGCCGGTGACCTGGACCGGCTCGACCTGGACGCCCTCGCCGCGACGGCGTTCGCCGGTACCGGCGGTGGGCCGGTGGACCGGGGTGCGCCGATCGAGGTGCCGGTGCGTACCGGGCGGCGGATCATCCTCGTCGACCGGCCCGGTTCGGTGCAGTCCACGCTGCGGCTCGGTCATCCCGGGCCGCACCGGGCGCATCCGGACCACGTGCCGATCGCGCTCGCCGGCACGGTGCTCGGCGGGGCGTTCACCTCGCGGCTGAACCACCTCATCCGGGAGGTTCGCGGCTACACGTACGGCATCCGGGGGGATTTCGCCTCGTCCCGTCGGTTCGGCCGGTTCGCGGTCAGCTCCGGTGTGCAGACCGCCGTCACCGCTCCGGCGCTGGTCGAGGCGGTCGGTGAGATCGCGCGTACCCAGTCGGGTGGGGTGACCGAGGACGAGCTGGCGGTGGCCCGGTCCTGGCGGGCGGGCCAGCTCTCGGTCGAGTTGCAGAGCCCCCGGGCGATCGCCGGAGCGCTGAGCACGCTGGTGGTGCACGACCTGCCGGACGACTACCACGCCCGGCTGCGGGAGGAACTGCTCGCCGCGCAGGTGGACCAGGTCTCGGCGGCGGCTGCGACGCACCTGCACCCGGAGTCGCTGACCCTGGTGGTGGAGGGCGACGCCGCAGTGATCAGGGACGAACTGGTGGCGACCGGTCTGGGTGAGCTGATCGATCATCCGGCGGCGGGCTGACCGGCCGGAGGCCGGCCCCCGGGGTCAACCCGGTGGGTCGGCCCCGACTGTGACGTCGGTCGCGGTCGACCGGGGGCCGGGCTGAGATGCTGCGGCCGGCCCCGGTGGTGTGGCGGTGTTCTTCCGGCGGAACCGGCCGGCGAAGGGCTACTGTCCCGCAGCGGTCCGCCTCGCCCTTCCCTGGCTGGTCCCAGCGGTGGGAAAGCATTCCCGGCCGGGGTGTCAGGCTGGGTAGCCTCGCGGGCATGAGGATCGGCATTGTGGGAGCCACCGGCCAGGTCGGTGGCGTGATGCGGCAGGTGCTGGCGGAGCGCAACTTCCCGGCGGAGCAGGTGCGGTTGTTCGCCTCCGCCCGTTCGGCGGGGCGTACGCTGCCGTGGCGCGGCGAGGAGATCACGGTCGAGGACGCGGCCACCGCGGACTACTCGGGGCTGGACATCGTGCTCTTCTCGGCCGGTAAGGGCTCGGCGAAGGAGCTGGCGCCACGGGTGGCCGCCGCGGGTGCGGTCGTCATCGACAACTCCTCGGCGTTCCGGATGGACCCGCAGGTGCCGCTGGTCGTCGCCGAGGTCAACCCGCATGCCGCCGCCGTACGGCCCAAGGGCATCATCGCCAACCCGAACTGCACCACGATGGCCGCGATGCCGGTGCTGCGCCCGCTGCACGCCGAGGCGGGACTGGTCGCCCTGGTCGTCGCCACCTACCAGGCGGTCTCCGGTGCCGGTCTGGCCGGCGTCGCCGAACTGGACGAGCAGGTCCGCAAGGTGGCCGAGAACGCCACCGGGCTCACCTTCGACGGTGCCGCGGTGGAGTTCCCCGCTCCCCGCTCCTTCGCCCAGCCGATCGCCTTCAACGTGCTCCCGCTGGCCGGCTCGATCGTCGACGACGGGTCGGCGGAGACCGACGAGGAGCAGAAGCTCCGGAACGAGACCCGCAAGATCCTGGAGATTCCCGATCTGAAGGTCTCCGGCACCTGTGTGCGGGTGCCGGTCTTCACCGGTCACTCGCTCCAGATCAACGCCCGGTTCGCCCGGCCGATCAGCGCGCAACGGGCGTACGAGCTGCTCGTCGACGCGCCCGGGGTGGCGCTCTCCGACGTGCCGACCCCGTTGCAGGCCGCCGGTCAGGATCCGACCTTCGTCGGCCGGATCCGCGCCGACGAGACCGCCGAGCACGGCTTGGCGCTGTTCTGCTCCAACGACAACCTGCGCAAGGGAGCCGCGCTCAACGCCGTGCAGCTCGCCGAGCTGGTCGCCGCCGAAGGCTGACGCCCGATCCGGAGGATGCCGTGACCGAGGAACAGGTCGAACGTGCCCTGGACGATCTGATCGCCAGCCGGTCGCTGGGGGTGCTGGCGACCATCCGGCGCGACGGTCGGCCGCAACTGTCCAACGTGGTCTACGCGTACGACCGGGTGGCCGGGCTAATCAGGGTGTCGGTCACCGACGGCCGGGCGAAGACGGCCAACCTGCGTCGTGACCCGCGGGCCAGCTTCCACGTCTCCAGCGAGGACGGCTGGGCGTACGCGGTGGCCGAGGTGCGGGCCGAGCTGACCCCGGTCGCGGCGGATCCGGGCGACGACACGGTCGCCGAACTGGTCGACCTGTACCGCGCGGTGCAGGGGGAACATCCGGACTGGGACGACTTCCGTCGGGCCATGGTGGCCGAACGGCGGCTGGCGCTGCGGCTGCGCGTGGAGCGCCGGTACGGTGTGCCGCCGCGTGGCTGACTGGCCACGTTACTGGTGGCGGTGGTCGGGTAGACCCGTGGTTGCCTGACACCCAGAGGGAGGCGCCATGACAACGGTCGGAGAGTTCATGACGACCCGGTTGGTGACCATGGACGGCAACGCCACGCTTGTCGCGGCGGCTCAGGAGATGCGTGACTCGGCGATCGGTGACGTGGTGGTGACGGATGGCGACAACGTGGTCGGCATCGTCACGGACCGGGACATCACGGTCCGAGGCGTGGCGGAGAACCTGGACCCGGAGAGCACCCGGCTGAACCAGATCACCACCAAGGACGTGGTGACGGTGAGCCAGTACGACGACGCGGTCGCCGCCGCCGACCTGATGCGGACGTACGCCGTGCGCCGGCTGCCCGTGGTGGAGGACGGCCGGTTAATCGGCCTGGTGTCCATGGGTGACCTGGCGGTCGAGCGGGAGCCACAGTCGGTGCTGGCCGACATCAGCGCGGACGACCCCAACAACTGAGCGTCGCACCGACCCGAAGCCGGTTCCCGAGCGGGAGCCGGCTTCGTGCCGTTCGCGCCGGACCCGGCCGGGCCGCTCGGGCCACCGGGCGAGTTCACCCCAAGCGGGTGAGGTTGAGCAACCGGGCGGCGGGGACCCTTCCGTGACACGAGCGACCGGGAGGAGGGCCCGATGGGGGATGCGACTACGCGGTTTTTCGAGGACCTCGACCAGCGGGGATACGAGCCCGTGCTGGCCAAGGTCTCCGGAGCCCTGCGCTTCGACCTGCACGAGGGGCCGCAGACCCTGCACTGGCTGGTGCGGATCGATCGGGGCAACATCAAGGTCAGCCGGGAGGACATGGAAGCGGACACGGTGGTCGGCACCAGCCCCGCGCTCTTCGAGGAACTGGTCAGCGGCCGCGAGAACGGTCTGGCGGCGTTGCTGCGGGGGGACATGACGGTCACCGGTGACGGGCGCCTGGTGGTGCAGATGGAACGGATCTTCCCCGGTTCGGCGAACTCCCGGGGGCCACAGCGCTACCGGAAGGGGGTGCAGTGATGCCACCCAGCCACACCGTACGGATCCTCGACGGCAACAACTTCGTCGTCTGCGAGCCCACCGGGGACATCGAGGCGACACCGACCGAGCCGACCGGCCTGTTCTCCATCGACACCCGGTTCCTCTCCAAGTGGGTGCTCACGGTCAACGGCGAGCGACTCAACGCCCTCTCCTACGACGACCTCCAGTACTACGAGTCGCGTTTCTTCCTGGTGCCCGGCCTGGCCACCCACTACGTCGACGCGAAGCTGTCGATCATCCGGGAACGGGCGGTCGGTAACAGCTTCCGGGAACACATCACCATCCTCAACCACGACGAGAAGGCGGTCGATCTGGAGATCCGGATGGACGCCGGTTGCGACTTCGCCGACCTGTTCGAGGTCAAGGACGAGATCCTCAACAAGAAGGGGGAGATCTACGCCGAGGTCGAAGCGGACCGGCTGCGTCTGGGCTACCGGCGCGGCAACTTCAGGCGGGAGACCGTCATCTCGTCCTCGGAGCCGGCCCGGTACGACCGCAACGGCTTCGTGTACTCGATCCATCTGGAGCCGAACGAGCAGTGGGACACCGGCATCGACGTGCAGACCCTGGCCATCGGTCCGGGCGGCCGGGACCTCCGCCTCGGGTTGCGGGTGCACGGCAGCGAGCGGCTCACCCTGCAACAGGACCTCGAAGAGTGGATCGCCAAGGCGCCGAAGGTGAACAGTGAGCACGACGAGGTGGCCGCGACGTACCGCAAGTGCATCGTCGACCTGGCGGCGTTGCGTTTCTCGCCGCTCTCCCTGGGCGGCCAGAACATCCCCGCCGCCGGTCTGCCCTGGTTCATGACCATGTTCGGTCGGGACAGCATCCTGACCTGTTTGCAGACGTTGCCGTTCACCCCGGAGTTGAGCGCGACCACACTGCGGGTCCTGGGCTCGCTCCAGGGCACCCGGTTCGACGACTTCCGGGAGGAGGATCCGGGCCGGATCCTGCACGAGATGCGCTACGGCGAGACCGCCGCGTTCGAGGAGCAGCCGCACTCGCCGTACTACGGATCGGTCGACGCGACGCCGCTGTTCGTGGTGCTGCTCGACGAGTACGAGCAGTGGAGCGGAGACGCCGCGCTGGTCAAGGAGTTGGAGCAGGAATGCCGGCGGGCCTTCAGGTGGATCGACGACTACGCCGACCTGGTCGGCAACGGTTACATCTGGTACGAGCGGCGGAACACCGAGACCGGCCTGGAGAACCAGTGCTGGAAGGACTCCTGGGACTCCATCTCCTACCGCGACGGCACGCTACCGCCGTTTCCGCGTGCCACCTGCGAGGTGCAGGGGTACGCGTACGACGCGAAGATGCGCGGCGCGCGGCTGGCCCGCGAGTTCTGGGACGACCCGGCGTACGCCGATCAACTGGAGCGGGAGGCCGCGGCCCTGAAGGAGCGGTTCAACCGGGACTGGTGGGTCGAGGACGGCGGTTACTACGCGCTCGCGCTGGACCGGGACGGTCGCCAGTGTGACGTGCTCAGCTCCAACATCGGTCACCTGCTCTGGAGCGGCATCGTCGACGAGGACCGGGCCGAGCGGATCGCCGAGCACCTGGTCGGGCCACGGCTGTTCACCGGCTGGGGGGTGCGGACCCTGGCCGAGGGCGAGGTGCGCTACAACCCCATCGGCTACCACAACGGCACCGTCTGGCCCTTCGACAGCTCGTTCTGCGCCTGGGGTCTGCGCCGGTACGGCTTCCCGGAGGAGGCCGCCATGATCGCCAGCGGCATCCTCGACGCCGCCTGGTACTTCGACGGTCGGTTGCCGGAGGCGTTCGGCGGTTACCCACGCGAGCAGACGAAGTTCCCGGTGGAGTATCCGACGGCGTGTAGTCCGCAGGCGTGGTCGACCGGGGCGCCGCTGCTGTTGCTGCGTACGATGCTCGGCCTGGAACCACACGAGGGGCATCTGGCGGTCGAGCCCCGACTGCCCATCGGCATGGGGCGGATCGAGGTGCTGGACATCCCGGGCCGGTGGGGCCGGGTGGACGCCTTCGCCCGTGGCCGGTTGGACCTGGACCAGCTCGCCGATTGAGCGGCGCGGCCGGGTTGCCCGAAGGGCGGACGACGGGCGACCCGGCCGGGGCCGTGAACGACCACTGCCCCCTACCGGCGGCGGGCGCCCCGTGGACCTGTCCCTACCAGCGCGTAACCTACTCGGGGTAAAGTTCCGGAATGCCGGAACTCGTGTACCCGCCCGTGATCGCCGCCGCCAAGACGATGTTCCGGGTCCTCGACCTGAAGCTCACCGTCGAGGGCGACCACCACGTCCCCCGCACCGGCGGGGCGGTGCTGGCCAGCAACCACGTCAGCTACCTGGACTTCATCTTCTGCGGCCTCGGCGCCCTGGAATCCCGGCGACTCGTCCGCTTCATGGCGAAAGACTCCGTCTTCCGGCACCGGGTGTCGGGGCCGCTGATGCGCGGCATGCGCCACATCCCGGTGGACCGGCGGGCCGGGGCCGACTCGTACGCCGCCGCCGTCGGGGCGCTGCGGGCGGGGGAGGTGGTGGGCCTCTTCCCCGAGGCCACCATCAGTCGCTCCTTCACCGTCAAGGAACTCAAGAGCGGGGCCACCCGAATGGCCCGCGAGGCGCAGGTGCCGGTGTTGCCGGTCGCGCTCTGGGGCACCCAACGGCTGTGGACGAAGGGGCGTCCGCGTACGCTCACCCGCCGCCACACGCCGGTCACCATCCTGGTCGGCGAGCCGATGGACCCCAGCGGGTACCCGGACCCCGCCGCGATGACCGAGGACCTGCGCACCAGGCTGACCGCGCTGGTCGACCGAGCACAGCGGGAGTACCCGGACCAGCCGGCCTCGCCGGAGGACCGGTGGTGGTTGCCCGCGCACCTCGGCGGCACCGCGCCGACTCCCCAGGAGGCCCTCGCGCTCGACGCCGAGGAGCGGCCCTCGTCGACCCGGTGACCCCCGCCGCCGCAGCTGTCTACTGCTGCCCGGACGCTGCGTCGTACGGCTGGTCCTCGGCGTGCCTGGGCCGGTAGTAGTCGTCGCGGGAGTGGAACTCCACAGGTAGGGCGCCGGGCAGCAGCACCCGCCCCGTGCGGGGCAGCGACGCGGTCCGGGCCAGGCGGGCCAGCGCGTCCCGCTCCGGTGGGGACAGGTCCACCAGTTCCGGCCGGACCAGCCGGAACGTGGCGATCGCATGGCGGAGTTGCCGGGCGAGTTCACCGATGCGGTCGTCGGGGCCGGTCAGGGCGAGCGCCGGCTGTCGGATCGTACGTAGCGCGTCGCAGATCACCAGCAAGGTCGCCGGGTTGCCGTCGACCGCCGGCAACCACTCCAACCGGGACGGCCACTGCCAGCGGATCTGCCCGCTGACCAGCCCCGGCAGCCGGGCCGGGGCACGGCGTGCGGCTCCCACCAGCGCGAGGTGGCTACCCGCGCCCACGTACGTCAGTCGGTGATCGGTGACCGTGACGGCGACCGGGGCCGGCAGCGTCCAGGTGCGGTAGGTCTCGCTGGGGCCGAGCAGGTAGCCGGCCACATCCACCCGGTGGTGGTCGAGCACGTGCTCGCCTGTCTCCGGCACCAGCCCGTGCCGCCGGTCGAGCACCGGGCCCGTGCCGTCGTCGACCGCGTCGAATCGGTGTGGTGCGATGAAGAACGGAGAGGCGTCATCGTGCATCGTCGGGACCTCCGGTGCAGACGGCAGCTATCCACGAGCCTCGCCGAAGGCGGCCTGTGCTGTCATGACGCCTGTTAGGGGGTCGGCTGATCGGTCGCCGCCCGCGACCGGTAGATGCCGATCTCCTCCGGTCGGACTAGCCCGTCCTCGATCGCGCGGGCAAGCAGTGCCGCCTTTGTGGCGGCCGGTCGACCCGCGCGCGTGTACTTGATCCTCGCCCGATCGACGTACTGCTTGACGGTGTGCTCACTGATCCGCATCCGCCGCGCCACCGACGCCTTCGACATCGACTGGAACCACAGCAGCAGCGCCTCACGCTCCTTGTCGGACAGCACCGGCCGATCGGGTCGCGGATCGCCGACCATCGCCCCGGCCAGCGCCGGCGCGACGTACGGCCGGTCGCTCGCCGCGTCCAGCACGGTAGCCACGCAGTGTTCCCGCCCCTCGTGCTTGGCGAGGAACGCCACCGCCCCGGCGTCCAGCGCGGCCAGCATGGTGTTCGGGTCGGAATGTTCGGAGTAGACCACCACCCGTCGCCCGGCGGCGCTCAGCTCGGCCAGCTTGTCCAGCACCAGCCGCCCGCGCAACCGAAGGTCGAGCAGGATCACGTCGGCCTCCGGCGCGGCCCGCAACACCTCGTCCGGGTTGTCGCCGGTGGCCAGCACGGTCAGCCGTGGCTCGGTGGCGAGCCAGGCGCGTACCCCGTCGATGACCACCGGGTGGTCGTCCACGATCGCCACCCCGACGGGCCGTCCCGGCGTCACCGGTGCCAGCGCGTCTGCGTCCATCTGATATTCCCGTCCCGTTCGTAGAGGTGCTCTACCTGCCCGTCGCCGTCCTCCGCTGGATGCCCGGTCGTGTCCGGGCCGTCCCGGTCGGGTGTGACAAGACTGACCACCACCTCGTCGGGACCGGAGACGACTGTCAACCGGGCCCAGTCCTGGGCATCCGCGAGGCTGGCGGTGAGCGGGTCGGCCAGACTCCGGCGAACCCACACCGGCAACGGTGGCGGTGAACCAATTGTGACCAGGTCGATCGAAATACCGTTCCGTTCGGCAAGATCGGCTGCGGCCCGCAGCTCGTGCAGCAACGGGTGTGGCACGTCGTCGGACTCGGCGATCAGGCGACGCAACCGGGCGGCGGCCCGTACGCAGCGCCGTTGTACCTGCGGGTCGGTCGGGTCGACCAGCCCCTGGGCCAGGTCGGTCAGCACCTCGCTGGCGGCTCGACTGACCAGTTCCAGCCGCTCACCTCGTTCGTGCTGGGCCTGTTCGGCGGCCTCCCGCTCGGCCAGCACCGCGTTGGTGGCCGCCGCTGTGGCGGCCCGCTCCCGGGACAACGCGGCCAGCGCCGCCGCACCGACGAAGACCGCCACCGGCAGCGACGACGTGCCGTAGAACGCCATCGTGGCGCGGGCCAGATCGGCGGCGTCCGTCGCCCCGTAGAGCACGACGGCGCTGAGCGCGGTGGCCGCGTGGGCGGCCAACATGGCGAGCAGGCGGTGCACCGGCTGCCCCCAGAGCACCACCAGGAAGAACCAGGCGAGGGTGCCCCACACCCAGTTCGCCGGACTGAACAGCAGGGACCGACCCACCGCGGCGAAGACCGCCACGTCGACGACCAGCAGCAGCGCGGCCAGCGGCGCCGGAGGCAGCGGGGCGTCGCGGAGCAGCCGGATCCCGGCGAACACGCCCAACCCCGCCACCAGCACCCAGGCACCGAGCACCACCTCGGGCACGGTCAGCGTCGACCCGGCCGCCAGCACCGCCGGCAGCCCGATGGCCAGGTGCCAGACCAGCGCGATGGTGACCGCGGCGATCCGGGCACCCCGGTCCGAGGTCCGGGCCACCGCGGCGGCGGCCCGGACGACGCCGCCCTCGTCGATCCCATCGGTGACCCGCAGGGTCGGCAGCGGAACCGCTCGTGTACCCGGTGACAGGAAGGTCGTACCCGGCTCAGCCGACATCCGACCACTCCAGCCGGATCCGGGTGCCTTCGCCGGGGGCGGAGTCGATGTCGGCTCGCCCGCCGATCGTCGCCATCCGGCCGCGTACCGACTCGCGCAGACCGTAGCGGTGGAGCGGCACGGTGGCCGGGTCGAAGCCGGGACCGTTGTCGGCCACCTCGACCGTGACGGTGCCGGCGAACCGGCGTAGCCGCAGTGTCGCCCGCGCGCCGGGGGCATGGTTGGCCACATTGGCCAGCGCGGCGTACGCGCTCTCCGCGATGGCCTCCGCGACGACCGCCGCCACCGTGCACGGCGGCAGGTCGGCGACGACCGGCAGGTTGGGCAGCCGGGCGAGCACCGCCCGGAGGCGCTCGTCCAGGCGGGCGCTCGCGTCGTGCGGCACCGACCGTGCCTCGGCCAGGGCGGCGAGGGTACGCAGGTCGGCGGCGCACCGCTCGCGCAGCGCCGTGGAGGATCCACCCACCGCGCCCTGCCCGACCATGGTGAGCGTCGCCAGGACGGTGTCGTGCAGGTCGCGGTTCTGTCGCCGCTCCGCCTCGCGGGCGATCCGGGCGACCGTCGCGTGCCGGGTGGCCCGTTGGGCGGTCAGGAAGGCCGCGTCCGCCCGGGCGATACGTCGGCGCATCAACGCGGTCATCATCGCCGTGCAGGCGATCTGGCCCAGCAGGGTGGTCGCGTGGGCCTTCGCCTCGGTCGGGTTGCCCGCCAGGGAGGCACCCGTCGCGTACGCCGCGACGACGAGCAGCCCGGCCGGGATCGACCAGTACGCCGGTGCGGTCGCCTGAGCGTTGATCACGGTGGTGCTGGCCAGGACCGCGATCCAACTGGCCTCACCGGGCAGGACCTCGGGTGCGACCAGGACCGGGATGGCCAGGCACGCGGTGCTGGTCAGCGCCACGTCGCCGGCCACGAGTGGCGCGCCGATGCCGTTCCGCCAGGCGCGCGACGCGTACCAGAGTGACCATCCGGTCAGGACCGCCACGGCCGGCAGGAGCAGTTCCGCACGGACCGGCGGGGTACGCACGGCGAGCGCCACCACCAGGCAGAACAGGCCGCAGGAGAGCCGCAGTAGCGCCGGCAACCGGGTGAAGATGAACGCGAACGCGCCAGCGGCCGGACGGTCCACCGCGTCGGGTGACGTGATCGGGTCGGGCAAGGCCGGCATCGGGAAAGCGTCCTTTGCGACAAACGACCCGATCCGGGTCCGCGCGGCGGAGATCGACGCCGGAGAATAACACACGGCAGTGGTTCCGATGACCCTGGGTCACCCCATTGTGGACCTTGGGCTATCCGGCCGTGACGCTCAGTCGCTGTCGGTGTCCCGTAGGCCGACGCAGTCCTGGTCCCAGAAGGTTGCCGAGTAGACGAACGTACCGGTCATCCACGGCTCGTACCCGGAAAGCCTGGCGACCTGGAAGGCGGGCGCCGGGATGCGTAGCGACGGTCGGCGGAAACCCAGCTCCTCGGCGGCGGCGAAGCCGAGACGGGCGTAGTACCGGGGGTCGCCTTCGAGGAAGACCGCCGGTACGCCACGCTCGTCGAGCAGCCGCAGGCCGTGCCGGACCAGCGTGCCGCCGACACCGCGCCGCTGCCGCTGCGGCGTGACCGCGAGCGGGCTGAGCACCTGCACCTGTACGAGCCGTCGTGGCGCGTCGAGCAGGCTGCGGGTGAACAGCACGTGCCCGATGACCTCGTCCTCGGACTCGGCGACCAGGCTCAGGGCCTCCGGATCGTCGTCGCGCAGCGCCCGCACCAGCTCCACCACCATCTCCCCGTGGTCACCGAAGGCCAGCCGGTGCAACTCGTGGACAGCGTCTCGATCGGTCGCCAGTTCGTCGCGCACGCGCATGGCGTGACCGTACGGCCCGACCGCACACTCCGGCCAGCGATATCCGACCCCGGCCCCTGACCGACGGACCATGGATCGCGCTGGACCGTGATCGCGCTGGATCGTGATCGCGCTGGACCGTGATCGCGCTGGACCGTGATCGCGCCGGACCGTGATCGCGCTGGACCGTGATCGCGCCGGACCGTGATCGCGCGCCCACGTCGCCCAGAACGGCGCCCAGCCACCCGAGCCATCCGTCAATCTTGGGCAGTTGCCGTTCCTTGCTCGCAGGAACTGTCCAAGATTGACGATGCCGACCGCAGTGCGCCCGGTCGGGTGCGCGAGGATGAGGGCATGCTGCGGTCGCCTCGCGCACTCCTGTTGGACTTCGGTGGTGTCCTGGCCGACGCCCCACGCCAACCGGCGGCACCGCCGGACCTGGTCCGTCAGCTGTTCGACGTGACCGGCGGCACGGTGCCGGTCGAGCAGATCGTCGCCGACCTGACCGAGGGCGACCGCGCCTACGCCCGATGGCGTGACGACGTCGGGCGTACCGACGATCCGATCGAGCTGCCCCACTCCCGGGTGTGGGCGGAGTTCGTGACCCGTACCTGGCCGGCACCAGCCCGCAGGGCGGTGGAGGAAGCGGCGACCCCGCTGGCGTACGCCTGGGCCTGGCGACCGGAGTGGCACGTCCGGCCCGGCATTCCGGAGGCGCTGCGGGCCGCGGCCGATGCGGGTCTGCCGATGGCGGTGGTCAGCAACGCCCTCTGCGGTGCGGCGCATCGGGACTTCCTCGCCGCAGCCGGGCTGTCCGACCTGTTCGTGGCCGAGTTCTACAGCGACGAGGCCGGGCTCCGTAAGCCGAATCCCCGGCTGGCCTGGCTGGCCGCCGACGCCGTCGGCGTATCGATCGGCGACTGCTGGTTCGTCGGGGACAGCCTGCACCGCGACGTGGCCTGCGCTCGCCGGGCCGGTGCCGGTGCCGCCATCCTGATGCGCTCGCCGCGCACCGACCGCGAACCGGCCCACCCTGACCTGCGACCGGACTCCCAGGCCGAGGACGGACACGGTCTCCTGACCCTGCTCCGGCAGTGCCTCGACCCTGACGACGAGCCACCGGTCAGGAACTGACGGCGTCGGACCCACCTCGTCGGCTGACCCCGGCACGGGGAGCCGGTGTTCGGCCCGGCCGGGATCGGCACGCGGCTGAGCTGCTAGGACATGGGCGCGCCCGGCAGGATTCGAACCTGCGGCCTTGGGATTAGAAGTTGAACCCGAACCGTGATCCCGGGTGCTTAGCAGTCCGCAGGGGTATCTATCTGTCCAGCTGGATACCCCTGCGGATGCCAGTCCATAGTGTTCGATAGCGCCGGATGCTAGGCCGTCCGGGCTCACACCGGGCTCACTGGTGGCTCCAGTGGAAGGCCCGTAATTTGGTGGGGGCGATGAGGGTGCCGAGCCGGCTCAGCTTCTGCCAACTCTGCCTTCCAATCTAAACTTAGGGCGACGGCGTAGCGGCCGTAACCGGCGCCTCCGCCCCCGGCCACCGGCAGCATGCGTGGACACGAGCGGAACCACTCTTGTGGTGGCGTCGCCGCGTCGTGTGCTCTGTCCGGGATCGTGCCTCTCATGTTTTGTCGGGGGTTGGGGGTGACGGCCAGGTCAGGTAGAGCAGGGCGGTGTCGTCGTTGTGCCGTCCGTCGTCGCCGCGTTGAATGTCGGTGAGGAGGGCGGTGAGGAAGTCGTCCGGTTCGGTGATGGTGCTTAGCGTGCGGGCGAGTTCGATGAAGCGTTGTTCTCCGAGGCGGGTGCCGTCCTGGCTGAACCCTTCGTAGACGCCGTCGGTGTAGAGAAGTAGACCCGCGCCCGGGGGCAGGGTGACGACCGATTCCTGCCAGCGGCCCCGTCCGGGGAACATGCCCAGCCCGAGGTGATGTCGGATCGGCATGGGGTGAGCGCCGTCGGGCGTGATCATCAGGGGTGGAGGGTGACCGGCGCTGACGATCACCGCCTTTGACCGGTCAGGAGCGATGCGGATCGTGCATGCGGTGGCGAACATCGCCTCGTGTGGCCGTTCGGCGACCAGCACCTGTTCCAGCAGGCGCATCCGGGATGCCTTGTCCACACCGGCCAGGGTGAGGGTGCGCCACCCGACACGTAGGCCGACGCCGATCGCGGCTTCGTCCGGGCCGTTGCCGCAGACGTCGCCGATGACTGCGTGGATCGTGCCGTCTTCATCCTGTACGAGGTCGAAGAAGTCACCGCCGAGTAGCGACTGCCCTCGCCCGGGTACGTATCTGCTGTCGACGGTCAGGGCGGGGTCGGTGATCAGCGGTGTCGGGAGCAGGCCGCGCTGCAGTCGAATGTTCTCGCTGGCCTGCATTCGGCTGTCTCGCAGCTGTCGCTCGGTGACCACAGCGCGTCGGCGCTGGATGGCGTACTCGATCGTGCGGCCGAGCAGAGCGCCGTCGATGTGGCCTTTGACGAGGTAGTCCTGTGCTCCGGCGGCGACGGCCGCTGTTCCGGTGGCGGCGTCGTCGAGACCGGTGAGCACCACCACGGCTGCGTCCGGCCACCGGTGCAGCACCCCTCGGAGGGCCTCCAGCCCTTGACGGTCGGGCAGGTGCAGGTCGAGCAGGACGCAGTTCGGCGTCGTGGATGTGGTCGAGGCCTCGGTCAGGCTGCTGGCCTGGGTGAACCGGGCGCTGATCCCGCTGTCCGCCAGCAACTCCCGGGTGAGTAGCGCGTCGCCGGGGTCGTCTTCGATGAGCAGGATCGCGGCTGTCGGCGCCCCCGGATCCGCTCCGGGGGACGGCCCGAACGGCAGGTTGGTCTCACCGATCACGGCAGATCCTCTCTCCGGCCGCATCCGCAGCACGGAAGCTCGACGCCAGCACGATGGATGATCCGCCTGTCGTGTGGTCCTCAACCATTATCACCTGCCGCTGACGAGACCGACTATGACGGCGGTGCCACTCTCAGGCACCTGCCGTTCGGTCTCGTGGCTCAGCGCTACCAGGGCACTCGACAGGGCGAGCACCGCTACCGGCCGGTGCGCCGGCTGTCGTGGTGCTCGCTCGTCGGCCTCGTGAGGTCGGCTCGTGTCGGGATTCGTCCGCGCAGTCGGCGAGCGTGCCGTCGCCGCCCTCAAGGGCTGGAAGACCCTGACCAAACTCCGCTGCTGCCCCCGACGGGCCTGTGGGCGTCAGGCGCCAACGATGTCGCGTGGTACGGGTCAACCGGCCGGGTCGTCGCGGAGGACCCTGACCCCGCGCGGGTCGAGCCGTACCCGCCCCCCGGAGACGACCCGGTCCCCGGTCAGCAGGTCGACGCCACCGGACTGGGCAGCTACCTCGACCGGTTCGGCCCCGTGATTGAGCAGGAAGAGCAGCCGGGCTCCGTCGGGCGCGACCCGGACAGCCGTCTCCAGGTCGGGCACGTCCGCGTACGGCCCGACCAGGCCGTGCCGGTCCAGCACCCGCCGGACGACCCAGGAGACCCCGGCCTGGTCCAGTCCGGCTGCGACGTACCAGCCGTCACCGGCGCCGAACGCGTTCCTGGTGACGGCCGGGGTACCAGCGTAGAAGTCGGCCTGGTAGCGACCGACGACTTCGGCGCCGGTCGGGATCACCAGTTCGAAGAGGAGCCGCGACTCCACCCGCACCCGGTCGGCGCCGGCGGTAAGGAGCACCGGGTTCACGACCTCCGGCCCGCGCGCGTCCCATTCATCGACCCGGACCCCCATCAGCGGCCCGAGCGGGCCGGGTACGTCCATCAGGAAGGCGTTGTCGTTCTCGTCCACCCGTCCGGAAAGGAACGTGGTGAGGACCGACCCGCCCCGGGACGCGACCCGCTCCAGGCGTTCCGGCAGGTCGCCCTTGAGCATGTGCAGCACCGGAGCGACGACTACATCGTAGCCGTCGAGGTCGGCGGTGACCGCCACGACGTCAATGTCGACCCCGGCGTCCCAGAGCGCGCGATGGTAGGCGAGCATCACCTGCTGGTAGCGGAGCATTCGGGAAGGGCCGTCGGAGATCTCCAACGCCCACCAGCTGTCCCAGTCGAAGAGCAACGCGACCCGGGCCGGTGTCCGGGCGCCGAGCACCGCGCCGCCGAGCCGATCCAACTCCGCCCCCAGCTCCGCCACCTCGCGGAAGACCCGGGTGTCCTGCCGGCCGGCGTGGCCGATGACCGCGCCGTGGTACTTCTCGCAGGCACCCCGAGAGGCCCGCATCTGGAAGAAGAGTACGGCGTCCGCACCGTGCGCCACCGCCTGCCAGCTCCAGAGCCGCATCAGCCCGGGACGCTTCAACGGGTTGACGTCGCGGCTGGCGGTATAGCTCGGAGTCTGCTCCATCAGCCAGAACGGCTGCCCGTCCTTGAGCCCTCGCATCAGGTCGTGGGTCAGCGCCATCCGGGCCTGCGAGGCGTCGTCTGGCGGGTAGTTGTCCCACGAGACGAAGTCGAGATCCTCAGCCCAGCGGTGGTAGTCGATCGGTCGGTACATGCCCATGAAGTTCGTCGTCACCGGCACGTCCGGGCTTGATTCGCGGATCGCCGCCTTCTCGTCACGGAAGTTGGTGAGCATCGCCTCCGACATGAACCGCAGGTAGTCCAGGGTGATGCCCTGGAACGCGGTGTGGTCCGGCCCTCGCCAGTGCTCGGTCAGCGCAGACGGCGGCTCGATCTCGTCCCAGTCGGTGAAGGTGTGCGACCAGAAGGTGGTGTACCAGGCCGCGTTGAGAGCCTCCAGAGTCGCGTACCGCGCCCGCAGCCAGTCGCGGAAGCCGGCGGCGCAGAGAGCGCAGTAGCAGGCCCCGCCGTATTCGTTGCCGACGTGCCACGCCAGAACCGACGAGTGACCGGCGTACCGGCGGGCGATCCGGCGAGCCAGCTCAGCGGAGAGCCGCCGGAACGCCGGTGAACTGGGGCAGGAGTTGTGCCGCTGCCCGTACCGGTGCCGGCGCCCCTCGAAGTCGGTCCGGGTCACCTCCGGGTACGCCTTCGCCAGCCACGGCGGATGCGCACCGGTACCGGTTGCCAGACAGATGTCGCGCCCCTCCACTCCAGCCCGCTCGATGATCCGGTCGAGGATCGAGAAGTCGTAGACGTCCTCGGCGGGCTGGGTCAGTGCCCAGTCGAAGACGCCGAGCGTGACCAGATCGATCCGAGCGGCGTCGAAGAGACGGTAGTCCTCCTTCCACAGCTCCTCCGGCCACTGCTCGGGGTTGTAGTCCCCGCCGAAGGGCACCTTCGAGGTAGCGGGCAGGCTCATGCGTGAACTCCCTACGGGCCTTGTAGATCATCGGGTGGTTGGTTCGTAGCAACGCCAGCAGGAGCACCGAACTGAGCAGCGTCTCGCAGGAGCACGCCATGACGCCGACTGCCACCACCAGCACGCCGGCGTTGCCGACCGGGTCCGGCCGGCGAGCCGGGAACATCCCGCGCCCCGATCGTCCACGCCGTGTGCTGCTCGGGTGCGCGTAGCGGGCATGCCTCGCCGGCGTGTTCGACAATGGGCGCCTGCTGCACTCCCACCACAGCAGCCACCCGCGGTCGCTTGGCGTTCAGCCTGGTGCGCGCACATCATCTGCTCGCGATCTTCGTCTCCGGCCGCGATATCCACGCCAGGTGAGGTGCCGGCGCACCCACGTCTACGAGCAGATCCAGGCCGTGAAACGCAAGCGGGCGCACCGTCGGCGAATGCAGCGGAAACCGAGACACCTGATGCCCGGCCGGACCTCGACCGGAGTTCGGCGTGAGCATCACCGCACAAGAGTAAGCCTCCGCCCCACGCGGGATGAGCGCGGAGCGGAGGCCAACTACCGATGTGTTCAACCTTCGGGCCGACCGGTCACC
>NZ_VCJO01000014.1 GCF_009712475.1 Micromonospora sp. CP22 | reverse complement strand
GGTGACCGGTCGGCCCGAAGGTTGAACACATCGGTAGTTGGCCTCCGCTCCGCGCTCATCCCGCGTGGGGCGGAGGCCCATGCCTGGCGTCGGTCAGGTTCGGCACGTGTCGCCGAGAACCTGCGCTGTACCGGTCGGTCGGGGTATGGACGACGTAGACGGCAGGGATGTTCACGCCGTTGCGCGGTCGAGGTCCGGTTTCGTGTCGGGAGGTTCGGGTTTCTCGGCTGCCGGTACGTTGCCGGACGGTACGTCCGCCTTGCCTTTGGCGGCCTGGATCTGCTCGTAGACGTGGGTACGCAGGCTGGTGAAGCGGGGGTCGGCCCGGGTGTGCAGCTGGTCGCGGGTATCCGGCAAATCAATAGTGAGTTGTTCCTGTATCACTGTCGGCGAAGAGGAGAGGATCAGCACCCGCTGGCCGAGGTAGACCGCCTCGTCGATGTCGTGGGTGACGAACAGGACCGTCACCCGTAGCTTGTGCCACAGGTCGCGGATCAGGTCCTCCAGGTCCGCACGGGTCTGCGCGTCCACCGCGGCGAACGGCTCGTCCATCAACAGTACGCTGGGCTCGTACGCGACGGCCCGAGCGATCGCGACGCGCTGCTGCATGCCACCGGAGAGCTGCCATGGGTATGCGCGGTGCGCGTCAGCGAGCCCAACCGCAGCCAGCGCCTCGCGCACCAGTTCCCGCCGACGAGCCTGTGGCAACTTCTTCTGCCGCAGCGGCAGCTCCACATTTTCGTACACCCTGTGCCAGGGAAACAAGCTGCGGCCATACTCCTGAAAGACCACGGCCATGCCCGGCGGTGGTCCGGTCACCGGACGACCGTCTACCAGGACCTCACCTGAGGTGGGCGCCAGTAGCCCGGCGATACATTTGAGCAGGGTCGTCTTGCCGCAGCCGGAGGGGCCGACCAGGCAGACCAGTTCACCGGCGTCAAGCGAGAAGGTGAGGTCGCGTACCGCCTCCACCCGGCGTTCGCGTCCCTCGTAGACCTTCCGCAATCCTCGAACCTCAAGCATGCGTGTCCCTTCCTGGCGATGCTCGTGCCGGCACCCGCCGTTCACGACGATCGTTGCGTGCGCCGTAGCCCGTGGTACCAGGCCAGTGCTCGTGCTTCGACTGCCCGGAAGACGAGGGAGAGGGCGAAGCCGAGCAGACCCAGCAGCAGGATGCCGCTCCACATCGATGGGATGGCGAAGCTGCGCTGGAACTGCACGACGGCGAACCCGAGACCGTTGCTGGCCGCGAACATCTCGCTGATCACCATCAGAATGATGCCGATGGACAACGCTTGCCGGGCACCGGCAAAGATCTGCGGGCTCGCCGAGCGCAGCACCAGATGGCGCAGCCGGCTGATGCCCCGGATGCCGTACGAACGGGCTGTCTCGGCCAACACACCGTCCACGGCACGGACCCCCTCCACCGTGTTCAGCAGGATCGGCCAGACGCAGCCGGAGACGATGACCAACACCTTCATTCCGTCACCGATCCCGGCGAAGATCATGATCACGGGTACCAGCACCGGTGGCGGAATAGCCCGGAGGAACTCCAGCACCGGTTCGGCCGCCGCTCGTACGCGCCGGTAGGAGCCGATCACGATGCCCACGCTCACGCCGAGCACCAGCGCGGCCAGGTAGCCCGCGGCAAGCCGGGCCACGCTGGGCAGCACGTCGTCGAGGAATCGCTGCCCCGTCCACACCTCGCCAAAGGTGCCCAGAATTGTACGCAACGGCGGGAAGTAGAAGTTCGCGCTGTTCAGGGTGGCCATCCACCATGCGGTGAAGAGCACCGCCGGCAGAGCGATGACCAGTCCGGCCTGACGGAGAACCCGGATCACGAGATCACCTCTCCACGGACGGACTGGTGCCAGGAGAGCACACGCCGTTCCGCCAGCCGCGCACCCGTATTGATCAGTACACCGAGCAGGCCGGTCACGACCACCAGTGCGTACATCGCCGGGACCGCGTTGGAGGTCTGCGCGATAGCGATCCGGCTACCAAGCCCCGGCGAGCCAATGATCAATTCGGCGGTGATGGCCAGCACCAGCGCCACCGCCGCAGCCAACCGCACGCCGGTCATCACGTACGGCAGCGCGGTCGGCCACAACACGTGGCGGATCCGCGCCCAGCGTTTGAACCCGTATGACCGGGCGGTCTCGTCCGCCACCGGATCGACATCCTGAACGCCATAGAGCACCTGGACGAGCACCTGCCAGAACGCGGCGTAGACCACGAGCAGCAGCGTCGAACGCAGGTCGGAGCCGTACAGCAGCACCACCAGCGGGATCAGGGCCACCGAAGGGATCGGACGGAAGAACTCGATCGAGGAGGCCGTGATCTCGCGTAGGTGCGGCACCACCGCGATGAGAATGCCCACCACGATGCCCGCCGCGGTGGCGATCGCCAGGCCGGCGATCCAGCTGGTCAGGGTGTCAGCGACGGCGGTCCAGAACGCCGGCTCGGCGAACTCGACAGCGAGCGCCTCCGCGATCCGGCTGGTGGGTGGCAGGTAGGCAGCCGGCACCATACCGACCCGAGGCAGCAGTTCGATCAACCCGAAAAAGATGGCCAGCCCGGCCAGCCCGTAGCCGACCGTCGCACCAGGCCAGCGGCGGCGCGCCGGACCGGCACCCATGCCGGCGGCCATGGCGCCGGGGGCGGGCACGGCCGTGGCCGTCCCGCCCCCGGGGGAGTCGGACCTCGTCATGAGAACAGCTTGTCCAGGTCGGGTGCGGAGGTGAAGAGTCCGTCCTGCTGACCGAGTCGCGCCAGCACTTCCAGCGACTCCCGGTTGTAGTCGGCCGGCCACTTCGGCAGCGTCAGCTCCGCCACTGTGGCCTCGTCAATCTGGGTGTAGGTCCCGATGATCCGACGAACCTCGTCCGGATTGGCGTCTGCGTATGCCAGCGACTCCCGCATGGCCTCGACGAACCGCTCGACCAGGCCTGGGTCCTCCTGAAGTAGCTTGTCCGAGGTGAAGTACAAGGCCACGGTGAGATCCGGTGCCACGTCGACGAAGTTGGACGCGACGACCCGACCACCACCGGCCTTGACTACGGACAGCGATGGCTCGACTACCCAGGCTGCGTCCACCTGGCCAGCGTCCAGCGCCGCCGGCATCTGCGGGAAGCCGATCTCGACGAACTGCACCGCGGCCGGATCCCCGCCGTCCTTGCGGACGGACTCGCGGACCGAGGTGTCCCCGATGTTCTTGAGCGTGTTGACCGCGACCTTCTTGCCGGCGAGGTCCTTGGCGGACTGGATCACGCTGTCGCCTCGGACCACGATCGCGCCGAAGTCGGCGCCAGCCTGACCGGTTGAGGCCACCCCGTTGACCACGGCCTTGATCGGGACGTTCTCGGTCTGGGCGACCATCAGTGATGTCACGTTGCTGAAGCCGAACTGGAGCTGCCCCCCGAGCACCCCAGGAACGATCGCCGCGCCACCCTGCCCGGTCTCCAGGGTCAGATCAATGTCCCGGTCGCTGAAGAAACCCTTCTCCTTGCCGAGGTAGATAGGCGCCACGTCGACGATTGGAATGACCCCGACCGTGACGCTGGCTGGACCACCGTTGCCTGCCGTACCGTCCGACGGATTCGAAGACCCGCATCCTGCGACCGCGACCACGAGGGCCGTGGCGGCCGCGAGCCCGGTGATGAGACGACGCATGAACCCCTCCTAGCTGAGCCAAGCCCTCGTGCTTAATACGCACGATCGTTCTCAGGGAGAACGTACGGGCCGCCTCATGTCTGGTCAACGGCTCATGTCGAACTCGTTACAGGTACCTATGCAGTGGCGATCTCGGTTGGTAGGTGCGGGTTTGACGGCCGTCAGCGACTCGCCATACTGTCGCGATCCGGCGAGCTGCTGTTCACATGGCGCACGCGGGTCGTCGAGTGCGGGCAACTCGCCGGCTCGCGTGACGCCGTCGGATGGCTGCCGCAAGGGGGCAGCGGAAGCGCGCCGTCGAGCGTGGCGGTGCGGCACTCCGACTTCGCCGAACCGAGCAACAGGACAGCATGGAGGACCATCGATGGGCGGGCGTTCCCGCGAGCCTTACTTCGTGCAGTCCCTGGAGCGCGGACTGGCGGTCATCCGCGCCTTCGACGCCACACATTCCGAGTTGACGCTGAGTGAGGTCGCCCGCGTCTGCGACATCACCCGGGCCACCGCTCGACGTTTCCTGCTCACCCTGACCGACCTCGGTTACGTGCACACCGACGGCCGGATGTTCCGGCTCAGCCCGAGGATCCTGGAACTCGGCTATTCGTACCTGTCCAGCGTCGGCCTGCCGGAAATCGCCCAGCCGCACCTGGAGCGCCTGGTCCACGAGGTGCACGAATCATCCTCGGTCTGCGTGCTCGACGGTGACGACATCGCCTACGTCGCCCGTGTCCCGACCAGCCGGATCATGACCGTATCGATCACGGTCGGCACCCGGTTCCCGGCCTACCTGACGTCGGTCGGCCGGGTCCTGCTAGCCCACCTACCAGAGCAGGAGATCGAACTCCACCTCAAGCGCATCCCATTCGAGCGGCCCACATCCCGCGCCGTATCCTCGGCGGCGATGCTCCGTACCGAACTGGCACGGGTACGCGCCCAGGGTTACGCCATCGTCGACCAGGAACTGGAGGAAGGACTGCGCTCCGTCGCGGCACCGATCCGCGACCACAACGGCACCGTCGTCGCCGCGGTCAACATTCCGGTCCACGCCAGTCGCAACTCGATCAAATCGATCCGACGTGACCTCATCCCGCCGCTGGTGGCATCGGCCTCTCGCATCGAGGCCGACCTCCGTCTCCTACCCTCGCGTGCCGGCGGCACAGGCCCCAGACACCTACCACCCAACGCATCGTGACACCGCCGCACCGGCCCGCACCACTGCCCCGATGGCCCCGGCCGCTGCTCATCGCCGGAATTGTTCTCGCCGCCCTCAACCTGCGGCCGGCCCTGGTCAATGTCGCACCGCTACTCGACCAGATCATGGCCGAGTTTCGGCTGACCCCGACCGCAGGTGGCCTGCTCACCACCACCATGGTCGTCTGTCTGGGAATCGTCGCGCCGCTCGCCGCGCCGATGGTGCACCGACTGGGTATGGAGCGCACCGTGCTGGCCGGCCTGGCTGTGCTCGCCGGGGGGATCCTGCTCCGCAGCGCCGGCGGTCCCGTGGTGCTGTACCTGGGCGCAGCGCTCGCCGGGTCCGGCATCGCGATCCTCAACGTGCTGATGCCGCCGCTGTTGCGACGGCACTTCGCCGACCGAGTAGGTCTGCTCACCGGGATCTACGTCGCGGTGCTAGTGCTCGGCGCCGCACTCGCCGGCGGCCTCACCGTGCCACTACAGCAGGCCACCAACACCGGTTGGCGGCTGACCGCCGCAGCAGTCGCACTGCTCGTCGCACCGGCACTGCTGGTCTGGCTGCCGCTGACGCGCGCTCGGCACGTCGAGCCGCGTGGCCCTCGTCCGTTCCGGACCCTGCTCCGGACACCGATCACCTGGTACGTCACCGGCTTCATGGGGCTGCAATCGCTCACGTTCTACACAGCACTCGCCTGGCTGCCAGCGATCTACACCGATGCCGGACTCGCCCCCGCCCAGGCCGGGTATCTGCTCGGTCTGGCGAACCTGACACAGATCACCACCGCCCTCACCCTGCCAGCCCTCGCAGCGCGAGCCCGCACCCAGTCCGGACACGTGGCGTGGGCGGCCGTACTCACCATCGCCGGCTACCTCGGGATGCTCCTCGCCCCGGGCTCGACGAGCTGGCTCTGGGCGGTACTGCTTGGCCTCGGTCAGGGGGCCTCGATCGCGCTGGCCCTGCTCCTTATTGCTCTACGCGCACCCGAGGCCGGCTTGATCACCGCGTTTTCCGCCATCGCTCAATTTCTCGGCTACATTCTAGCGGCGAGTGGACCGGTGCTCGTCGGCGCGCTGTACCAGGCGTCCGGCGGATGGACCGTCCCACTCGGGTCCGTCCTGGTGCTCCTGATGGCGCAGCTCGTGGTCGGACTGCGCGCCAGCCGACCCGCCACCCAGACCATCGATCGCGCAAACACCGGCACCCGGCCCCTCACCTCGCGACCGGACGACCACGATCACGGCCCCAACTGACGCGAACGAGCACCAGCGGTTGTCGGCGGGCCCCCGTCGGACTCCTGGACCCGGCCGCAGTCGGCAACAGCCTGCGCCCGGGAGGGTCCCCAACCTGGACGAAGATCATGGTCAAGCGGCGGCGCAAGACGCTCGTCGTCTGCGCCGACTGCCACCACAAGATCTACTCTGGGAACTGGGCCGCACTCACCCAGTGATCACCGGAAGCCGGACGCTCGGAAACGGGCCCGTCCGGTTCGGGAGGAGGACGTTGCAGAAGGACCGACCCCGGCAACCACCTCATCAACGCCCACCTCACCACCCCGGGCCGACTTGATCCCCTTCTTCAGAAGGCCGGTCTCGTCGACGATCAGCACTCCGTCGTCGTGGCCGAGATGTTCCGCCACGTAGGCGAGCAGGTCATCACGAACAGATCCGACTTCCACGCGGACCTGTTGAGCAGCCGCCGCATCCGGTTCGGCGTGAATCTCCGGCCGCCTCGGCCAAGGTCCAGCCGTTCTTGCTCGCCAGCGGCGGCAGCAACCCGACCATGTCTGTCAACGCCTGCCGACGCGGTTCCGTCCGCCCGAAACGGTGCGCGAAACGCGCCAACAGATCATCCAATCCTGCCCGCCTGCCGAACGACCACAACAGACAGACGGCGCGGCCCCGCAACCTATCCGTCTCGTACGTAGCAACGACATCCGCAGCTATGCGACCGACAGGACTCGGATATCAACCATGCCGATGACCTGCCGAAACCGAAGTTCACGCAAGTGCGGCTGAAGTACTAAGCCCTGACAATCGGCCCATTCCGGCGTGACCGAAAGTGGCCGCCCTTACGGCAATCCGCGGGGCGTCGAGGGAAACTCGGCGAGCCGAAACTCTGCGCGCAGAACCGGTCCCCTGTGCCCTCACTGCTGACCAGTGCTGTGGTCGGTAGGTTGACTGCGCAGGCCGTACGCCTCGATCGACGCTGCGGCGAGCGAGGCAAGTGAGTCCTGCCTTGTGGGTGGGTTGTGTGCGCACCGCAGGCGTTTCCACCGACCCGACGACCGCGGCCAGCAATGCGTAGAGCCGGTCGCAACACGCCGGCCAGAAGATCAAGTCGTGTCGGAGCTGAAAAGTGGGACTTTTGTCGCGAAAAGCTACATAGCGCCCACGTTGGACGTTCCTTAAGTGGACAGGCTGAGAGGGAAGCTACGCTAACTCAAGTCAGAAGGCCAGTATGGAGGAACAGTTGATCAACTCCGCCCGCGCGCCTTACTACGTGCAATCCCTGGAACGTGGACTGGCAGTCATTCGGGTCTTCGATGCCGCGAATCCCGAGTTGACACTCAGTGAGGTCGCTCACGCCGCCGGTATGACCCGGGCTTCCGCGCGCCGCTTCCTGCTTACTTTCGTAGCCCTAGGATACGTTCAAACCGACGGTAGGCGATTCCGGCTCACTCCTCGAATTCTGGACCTGGGCTACGCATATATGTCCAACGTTGGCTTGTCCGACCTATCCCAGCCGCACCTCGAATGGCTCGTCAAAGAAGTGCGTGAATCGTCCTCTGTATGCGTGTTGGATGGCGATGACATCGTGTACATTGCCCGCGTCCCAACGACGCGGATCATGACCGTGTCGATCAGCGTGGGCACCCGGTTTCCGGCCTACCTGACGTCCGTGGGGCGGGTTCTGCTCGCCCACCTTCCCGAGCAAGAGATCGCGCTGCATCTTCAACGCGCACCCTATGACAGGCCGACCTCTCATACGATCGCCTCGGCAACGATGCTCCACCAAGAGCTGAACCGGATCCGGAGCCAGGGCTACGCCATCGTTGACCAAGAGTTGGAGGAAGGACTGCGATCCGTCGCGGCACCGATCCGTAACCACAGTGGTGACGTCATCGCGGCGATCAACATACCGGTACACGCTGGCCGCAATACCGTGAGCTCGATCCGGCGCGATCTCGTCCCACCGCTGTTGGCAGCCGCCTCCCGCATCGAGGCTGACCTCCGACTGCTGCCTCGGCAGCCGAGCGGGGAGTAGAGTCAGTGGGTGGTCTTAGGTTGCTGAGGCCATGGTCAGCACAGGTAACCCGCTCAGAGGCAGTTCGAAGGCTCTGCCCTGGGCACCAACCTGCGCCCGCACCTCGGTCCGGGGGAGACGCTACTGCTCTCGGTGGCTGCTGGACGGGGAGCTACTGGTCGCAGAAGCTAACCCGCTAGTCCTCTCCGACGGGCTGTTCTACGAGTCGTAGATGCGGGTCATCCTCGACCATGGCACCCGGACCAATGGGGCGGCCCGGATGACGGTCAGCGGCGCCAGCCGCGCCATGATCATCTCCCCGGCGGAATCTGACCGTACGCAATCCAGCCTCGCCACGGCCAGCATCGCCGACATCTTCACCGGGTGCGGGCCGCCTGAGGGCCTGTCTCGGCGTGTTGAGTGAACGGCACGGACGTCCTGGCACCGGTGCCAAGCGCTTGCGGCGACCGATCCCGCCGGGCATGTGGCTGCAGCCGACCGGCACGTGCGTGGGTGCTGGCCCACCCGGAGGTGGGCCGGCGCTCGGGCTGCCGCCCAGTCAGTCACGCCACGTCCGACGCGCGTACCAGCGACTCCCGGCCGAGGCCACAGATCCGTTGCCAACCGCGTCAGCCAGTCGACGGGGTGGGGCCCCGGGCAGGAGGGGTGCCCGTGAACTTGTCTCTGTCGTGTCAGGCGATGCTGCAGGTCGCTCCGTTGAGCGTGAACTGCGTCGGTCTTCCGGTGTCGCCGGTGTGCGTGGCTTGGAAACCGAGGCTTACCGAGGTTCCGGCCGCAATGGTGCCGTTGTAGCTGACGTTGCGGGCCGTCACCGCACCGCTGGCCGGCGAGAAGGTCGCGTTCCAGCCCGACGTGATGGTCTGTCCGCCCGGCAGGGTGAACGCCAGTGACCAGCCGTTGATTGGGGCGCCACCGGTGTTGGTGATGGTGATGGCGGTGGTCAGGCCGGTATTCCAAGCGTTGATGGAGTACCCGACCTGGCAGGCTGCCGAGCCGGGGGGAGTGCTGGGCGACGGGGATGGCGTACCCGTCGGCGGGCTGGTGGGCGATGGGCTGCCGGTCGGCGGCGCCGAACCGAACTGGGTGAAGAAGCGCCAGGTCTCGGCGGGCAGCCACTGCGAGCCGTCGCGGTCCGTCGGGGTGGGCGTGTGTCCGCCGTCGAACGTGTGCCAGGCAACCGGACGCCCGGCCACGCACCCGGAATAGGTGAAGCTCGTATGGGTCCCGCTGCCTGCCGTCGTCTCGGGCGGGTTCGCGGCGGTGCAACCGTTGCTCGCGACAAATCTGTTGCGCATTGTGCGTGCGCCGGAGATCGGGAGCACGGTGTCACTGACGCCATGCACCTGCATGTACGCGATGGGTTGAGTGCCTCCGTTGCACTCGCTGATCAAGCCGCCGTTATAGACGGCGACCGCCCGGAACATGTCTGGCCGGGCGCATGCGAGTGCGTAGCTCATGCCGCCGCCATAGCTGAACCCCAGCGAGAATCGCTGCGACGTGTCAATGCAGAGATCTGCCTCGACCGTTCGGATGATGTTGTCGATGAAGGTCACGTCCTGGCCGCCAGTGTTGGGCCAGCCGGTGAGCCCTCCGCTGGTGAGGCCCTGCGGGGCGACGAAGATTGTGCTGTTGTTGGCCAGCGCCTGGAGTCCGTAGAAGGGCTGGATCATGTTGCCGTTGGCGACGTCGCTGGCGCTTCCGCCCAGCCAGTGGATGCCGAAGATCAGGCGGTGGGGTTTGGTGTTGTTGTAGTTGGCGGGCAGCCGCAGGATGTAGCTACGTTGCGTCTCGCCTACCTGCAACGAGTGGTTTCCGTTAGTCAAGGTCGGCGTCCGGCCGCAGCCGGCACTTGCTGCGGCGATGATGACGTCCGCCGCCGCCGGCACCATCTGCGCGCCGGCCACCGCACTGACGGCGTAGGCGAGCGTCATCGCGACAACAGCCGCAGCCCACCGCTGGCGGCGGCCCTTACCTTCTCGCATTGAGGTACCTCCGTTCTCTGTCGTGTGGCTTTCCGGCTTCGGGACGCACCGGCGGTCGATGCCGCTTCTGTACTCGCGGCCGGGATGCGTGCGCACACATGACCACCGTGCTGGGGCGGCTACCTGGGTGTGGTGCTGGCTGCCGCCGGTTCTGGCGGAGCGGAGCCCCACCTCCTTCCGGAATAAATTGACGTCGACGAATGAGTATGGTCACAATCGAGCCATGAACGCAATGGGAACTCCTGTTCGCATGGTGAACAAACGCTGGTTGTCGGTCAATCTCTGCGGAGCGCGGGAGGAGGACGGCTGCTTGTTGGCCTGCACCGCCGGCTAGCACCAGCAGGCCGGGCGATCTCCCGGTACTGACCTCGACAAGCCACCACCACACGCCTATGCGCGACCACCACACCGCTCAGGTCCTCAAAGGAAGGCACAGATATGATCGGCGAACCGACAGGGGTGCACCCACACTCGACGTCAGGGCAGCTGCGGCGATCTCGATTCCTCCCGGCCGTCGTGGCGCTGCTCGTCGCCGCCGTAACTGGCGTGGCGGCGATGACATTGACTAACGCGGTCACGCCGCTGGGCGCATCACCCGCCCAGGCGGCACCCTGCACTGCAACGATGACGCCCGGCACGGTCTGGGGAGACCGGTACAACACCTCGGTGACGGTCAGCGGCGCCAGCAACTGGACCGTGGTTGTCGCGGTCAACGCACCGCAGTCGATCACCACCACCTGGAGCGGCAGCGCCAGTCTGAGCAACAACAACACCGTGCTGACGATGCGCTTCAACGGCAGCGGCAACACGTTCGGTTTCACCACGATGATGAACGGCAACTCGGGCGCCCGGCCGCAGATCAGGTCGTGCGAGGGCGACGGCACCGGTCCGACGCCCACCCCGACGGCGACCCGCCCGCCATCCGGCGGTGCGAACACGATGGGCTTCATTGGCTGCTCTATGGCCGAGAACGTCGCACAGGGCTACCGTGCTGTCGGGGGCCAGCGTATGTGGGGTCCCTACGGCACCGGCGGTGCGGTCGTGCAGTCCTGGACCAACACCAACTCTGCCTCCTGGCAGAGCTTCGACCGGCAGGCTGCGCAGTATGGCCGGCCCACGACCGTCTGGATTCAGATCTGCATCTTCTCCCAGAACGGCGCCACCTACAACGAGGTGCGGCAACTCATCGCCAACGCCCGCCAGCACGCGGCGCCCGGCGCGAACATTCTTATCTCCGGCCAGCCGCTCTACGACCAGGGTCAGACGTGCTTCCTGGCCGGCTCCGGTGGACCGGAACTCACCGACAGTCTCGCCCGCCAAGCCGCCGCCGACGCCAGCCAGAACGTGACCTATGTCGGCGTCTTCCGGCTGCGGCCAAATGAGGTCTCCGACGGCTGCCACGCCAACTCTGCAGGCCAGCAGTCGCTGGGCCGCCAGGCAATGGGCTACTGGGGCTGACGGCCCAGATCGGCTGTCCGGATCACCCGCCAAGGCACCGGTGAACAGTGGGCGGCATCTTCTCCGCGCTGCGGATCAGCGCAGCGAAGATGCCGCCCACTCCTGCGGTGATGTTTCCCGATCTCGCTGGCAGAAGTTCAATCCGCTTGTGATCCCGGAGCTTAGCAGTCCGTAGGGGTATCTATCTGTCCAGCTAGTTACCCCTGCGGATCTCAGTCGATAGTGCTCGATAGCGCCGGATGCTAGGCCGTCCGGGCTCACGCCGGGATCACTGGTGGCTTTAGTGCAAAGCCGTAACTTGGTAGGGGCGAAGAGGGTGCCGAGCCGGCTCGGCTTCTGCCAACTCTGCCTTATAAGTTGCCCACGCCAGGCAGCGGCGACGCTCCGCCGGCGTGACCTCATCGCCCCCACCAGGGATCGCAACGTGTTAGAGCAGCGTGCCCCACTCCGCGAGCAGTGGCCGGTCCTTATCGCCCCTACAGGGATCGCAACTCGGGGAGCCCCGGGTTGATGTTCCTCGGGTCTCTCGGAGCCGTGTTGGTTGGCGTCAGGCTGCGGATAGGGCGATCGGGTGGAGCTTCTCATACTCGATCGGGGTGAGCATGCCCAGTGAGCTGTGGCGGCGTTGTCGGTTGTGGAAGATCTCCAGGTACTCGAAGATCGCGTTGGCCAGTTCGATGCGGGTGCGCCACTTCCGGCGGTTGAGTAGTTCGGTTTGCATGCGGCCCCAGAACGACTCGATCATGCCGTTGTCGTGGCAGTCGCCGATGGATCCCATTGAGGGTGCCAGGCCGGCTTCCTGGACTCGGCGGGTGAAGGCCCATGAGGTGAACTGCACTCCGTGGTCGGAGTGGATCACGGTGCCGGACGGTTGGCGGTTGCTGATGGCCATGCTCAGGGCGTTGGTCACCAGCGTGGTTGTCTGCGTGGCGTCGATGGACCAGCCGACGACTTTGCGGGAGAAGGTGTCCAGCACGACCGCGCAGTACACCTTGCCCTCGCGGGTCGGGTGCTCGGTGATGTCGGTGACCCACAACTGGTTCGGCGACGATCTGGCGAAGTCGCGGTTGACCAGATCACTGGCAGTCGGCGTCTGGTGCTTCGGCCGGGGACGGCGACTGCCGGGCAGGCCGTGGATGCCGGCACGGCGCATCAGCATCTCCACCGCGTGATAGCCCACCACGAGTCCGCGGCCCATCCGCAGTTCGGCGTGCACCCGGCGGGAACCGTACGTGCCGCGGGATGCCGCATGCACCGCGCGAATCTGTTCGGTCAACCACGCGTGACGCAGCGCCCGCTGCGATGGTGGTCGGTTGCGCCAGGCGTAGTATCCCGACGCCGAGACCACGAGCACGCGGCAGCAGATCTCAACGGGGAGTCCCTCAGCGGCCATCCGGTGGATGACCGCGTACCGGTCTTTTGGGGGCACCACCTCCTTGAGCAGTTCAGCCGCGCGGCGATGCACCGCCAACTCAGTCTCCAACTCGGCGATACGCCGTCGAGCCGCGACCAGCTCAACCTGGTCGGCAGAGGTGACACCCGGCATCTGGCCGGTGTCGATCAGCTCCTGGCGGCGCCAGTTGTAGATCGTCTGATCGCTGATCTCCAAGTCCCGGACCAACTCCGCGACAGACCGGCCGGCCTTGAGCAGATCGAGGACCTTGCGACGAAACTTGGGTGGATATCTCCTCGGCACGTCTCTCCTCAACGAGCGACGAGCCTGACGAGTCAACCAACCCGACTCCACCGAACCCGGGGAACATCAGGTTCTCCACAGAACCCGGGGCGGTTCAAGTCGACACCTGTCGCCTGCATGTGGCTGGCCTTGTGCCAGACCAGCCACGGCGGCGAGTCAGTGGGTCGCTCCCATGGTTCTCGCTAGCCGACAGTCGTGTACGCGATGCACGGGGGGCGTTGGCGCGTTCGCTGCCGACACCTACCGGCAGGCCCTGCCCGAGTTGGCGTTCAGAGCGGTTTGAAGCCACCACTCGTTTGGTGTCTCTTCGTGCCGAAGCTGCACACTCGGGCTCACCTAAGGTAAGCCTTAATCGAAGAACATCATTCGATAAGGTCGCGCGAGTCGGGAGAAACCGCAGGTCAGCTCCATCTAACGCGGCGCGCCCGGCAGGATTCGAACCTGCGGCCTTGGGATTAGAAGTTGAACCCGAACCGTGATCCCGGGTGCTTAGCAGTCCGCAGGGGTATCTATCTGTCCAGCTAGACGCCCCTGCGGATCCTCCTCCATGGTGCTTGGTGGTGCCGAATACCGGACCCTCTGGGCTCAGATCGGGCTCACACCCACCCAGCCGGAGCAACAACCATCTCCGTTGGGAGGACGTTCCGCGGACACGATTGAAGTCGCAGAGTGGAACACCCCGTGGGGAGGACCAGCGACCGGGCCAGTTGTCCCATCGGAGCACCCCCCACGTGCGTGGGAAGGACGCGATGAGCTGAGTAATGGGGTCCAGTGGACCCGGAGCACCCCCACCTGCGTGGGGAGGACGCGGAAGATGCTCATCGGACGTTGGCCTCCTGCGGAGCACCCCCACGTGTGTGGGGAGGACCGCACCCCAGCTATTCAAGCCGCCGCGGTGAGGGTCGGCGGGGGAACCAGACGATCAGTTTACGACCGCGTCAGGTCAGCGGGATCTGCCGCATCGTGGTTCGGGTGGCGGCGTAGATGAAGGGTGGCGGCTCGGCGAGGCAGCGCTCGATATCGCGCCAGCGGCTCATCACGACCTCCAACTGGCCGAAGACGCTGCCCGCGTCGGCGGCTGTCAGGGCGACCATCCTGGCCCGGTGCTCTCGCACAGCCGTGATCTCCAGTCGGTGTTCCTGAATGTGACGGTCCCGGGTGATGATCAGCCATCCCCTGCTGGCGACCTGCGGGATCCACTCCGAGTCCTTCACGGCGGGTGAGGCGATGGGGCACGGCGGGCGTTGGCGTTTGTGGATGACCGTGCCGGGGTCGCCGGGGTAGGTGACGTCGGATCGGAGTCCGGCGAGGAGGCGGGCGAGGCCGAGGAGGTCGGCGTCGATGTAGAACCGGACCTCGGCAGGCTTGATCCTGCTCACGCCGCGCGTTGGGAGTTCTCGTACGCCAGCGCCCACCGCACGTCGGGCACGTCGAGTTGGTACGTCTCGGCGATCTCCTCGACGTCCAACCCTGCTTCGTCCTGCTCCCAGAGCACTTCGGTGCTGATTCCCTTGATCGAGGGCCGACCGAACCGGACATCCGGCAGGATCCGCACCGGTGACTGCGGGTTGGGATCCGGGCGCCAGCCCGCCGCGATGTCGCCGTCCCAGGTGACCCGCTCGACGAACGCCGCCGACGGAGGAGTGAGCAGCAACTGGTTACCAACTGCGGCCACGAGGCAGTATTCCGGGTCGAGACCGGCCTCCGCCTGGGCCTGCAGCACAAGTTTCTTGCCGGCGACGTAGGGTCGCCGGTCGGCGAGTGGGTAGGGCACGCCGAACTGCTCGCGGAGCAGGTCGATGAACGCGCGCAACTCGACCATCGGCACCCGGTGCGTACGTCGGTATTCCCGCAACAGCCCGGCCTCGACGAACTCGGCCCACGTGACCGAACGGGCGCCGCGCGGCTCCGTGCGCAGCACAGGTTTGTGTCGGCGCCCCTTACGCTCGTCCCCTTCGAGCCAGTAGTGCAGCGTCGACTGCGCCACCCGCAGCAGCCGGGCAGCCTCCGCCTCCGAGAAGACCTCACGCTCCAGGACGCTCACCACATGGCCAGTCTCCCACGCGTCGACTTTCCGTGGGTCATGACAGGCGGCCCTCGTGCGGTGCGTTCATGTCCGGGTCGGCAAGCCCGCCGGAAGTCAGTACAAGACCGCGCAGCCGCAGCACGGCGTGGCAGTGGAGCTGGGTGACGGCACCCTTGTGGTTACCCTGGGCACCGAGGAATCGCGCCCCGGCGCGATCGCGCTTGACAAGGACGGCAAGGAGATTGCCCGCAGTGAGGAGTGCACCGGCGTTCACGGCGAGGCTGTCGCGCAGGGGGATGTTGTCAGGCTCGGTTGCAAGGACGGGGTGCTGGTGTTCAAGAACGGTGCCTTCGTCAAGGTGAAAAGCGAGCGGGCGTACGGTGCCGTCGCCACCCAGGTCGGCAGCGGCGCCTCGCCCGTTCTGCTCGGCGATTACAAGATCGACTCGGATGCCGAGCGGGAGTTTCCCGAGCAGTTTGCGCTCATCGACACCGCCGCCAACTCGCTGAAAGTGGTGCCGATGCCCGAGGGCGTCAGCTACAGCTTCCGCTCGCTGGGCCGAGGTCCGCGGGGTGAGGGACTGATCGTCGGTACCGACGGCAAGATGCACGTCGTGGACCCCGCCGCCGGCGAGATCACCAACGCCTGGCCCGTGGTCGCTGCCTGGAAGGAGCCGATGAACTGGCAGGAGCCGCGTCCGGCCCTGTTCGTCCGCGACGACGCCGCATACATCACCGAGCCCGCCACCAAGCAGGTGCACCGACTCGACCTTGCCACCGGCAAGGTGGTCGGCTCGGTGGAACTGCCCGCGATTCCGAACGAGATCAGGGGAACGCTGTCGGCACACTGAGCAACACGGACGCAGGGGCCCGGACTGGGGGAACGCGGTTCGGGCCCTCGCCGACCCCGGCGGGCGACTGTCCAACCCAAGCGGTGGTGCGGATCAGGGTGCCAGCGCCTGCCGCATTGCCGCAGGCGGCAAGTCCGCGACCCCCGAAACCCCCGGGTGAACGGCTGCGAGACGACTTGTTCCGGAGGCCCCGTACGCGGCGAGGATTCAGTGAGGTGCCGGTCGAGGTTCTCGCGGGCTCGGTCGTAGCGCATGGTGGTTCGCGGGTCGGCGTGGCGGGCGGCGATCTGCACGTCGCGGAGGCTGAGGCCGGCGTCGAGCATGGTCATCGAACGTGTGGCGCAGTATGCGCGGGTAACGGAAGCCCTGGTGTGGGGTCGTCCCAGGCCGAGTCCAGGCGACACCTCACACGTTCATGAGCAGCAGCATCGCTCCCATGCCGGCGGCCATGACGGAGTAGCTGAGCGAGTGCAGCCGGTGGCGGGACTTCGTCGTGGCGCGGTACAGCCACCACAGGGCGGTGGCGGCGGCGAGTGCCACGAAGGCGATGTTGACCGTGTCCGCCCATGCCGGTGTCGGCGCGGGTACTCCGCCGGAGGCGCCGCCGCCGTGGGAGTGTCCGGAGCCTACGCCGCCGGTTCCCATCTCGGACATGAGTGTGGGCATGGCCGCGAGCATCCAGATCATCGCCACGTCCATCCCGGCATGGCTGAACAGATCGGCGCGGTCCGCTGCGTGCCGGGTCCGTCGGTAGGCGGGTAGCAGCGCGAGGGCGAGGATCGCGAAGACCGCGATCTGTGCCCAGGCGACCGCGCCCTCCACCATCACCCACACCATGAGGATCATCGCCGCGCTCATCGCGCCGTGGTTGATGCCGATCAGCTCCTCGTCGGAGAAGGGCTGGTCACGGGAGACCGCCCGGCGGCGGATGACGAGATCGGCGACGCAGACGAGACCGGTAAGTAAAAAGACAACCGTCAATACGGGAACCCATGGGGCCTCAAGCACGACTACAACTTAGACCATGTGACCCGGGCGACCGGCGACCCTTGAAAGGGCCCACCTCGATGACCGTCTCAGAGACCGAAGCGCCGCCTCCCGCGGAGATGCCGGCGCCCGCCGCGAGAGTCCGCAGGACGAACTGGTTCGCCGCGTTCTGGCGCTGGCACTTCTACGGGTCGCTCATCGTCATTCCGGTGCTCTTCGCCCTCTCCGTCACCGGCATGATCTACATGTTCCGCGACGACGTGGACTCCCTCACGCATCCTGGGGTGCTGAAGGTTTCCGTGGTCGAGGGCGCCCAGCGGGCCGCCTTGTCCGCCCAGGAGGCGGCGGTTCGCGCCGAGTTCCCGGATCGTTCGATCCTGTCCGTCCAGGACGGCATCGGCGACCGGGCCACCCTGTTCGTCGCCGCCCAGGAGGACGGCAGCACCACGAACGTCTACGTGAACCCCTACACCTCCGAGGTCACCGGTGCGCTCAGCCAGGACCAGCTCGTCTCCACCTGGGCGGAGCGCATCCACGGTGACCTGCTCATCGGCGACGGTGGCGTAGGAGACCGGATCGTCGAGCTCGGCGCCTCGTGGGGGATCGTGCTGACGATCACCGGTTTCATCATCTTCTTCCTCGGCCGGAAGGCCCGCAGCGGCGCCCAGGCCAAGGGCAGACGCGGTGCCCGGGTCCGTGGCTGGCACGCCATCGTCGGGCTCCCCGTCGGGCTCGGCGTCCTGCTGCTCGTCGTCTCCGGCCTGCCGTGGACCGGCTTCTGGGGCGCCAAAGCGTCGGAACTCGCGGCGCACGGCAACATCTCGCTCTGGGGTGAGGATCCCGGTGCCGAGTCCACCATCCGGCAGCAGATCGAGAACAGCGACGGCCAGTCGGCGCCCGCCGGCTGGGCCTCCGGCAACGCGCCGCAGGGCACCAGCACCGGCGCCGGCACACCGATCTCGATCGACAGGGCCGTCGCTACGGCGCAGGCACAGGGCGCTCCCGGGCCGTACCTGATCATGTATCCCGAAGGCGAAAAAGGCGTGTTCAGCGTGATGAGCAGCCAGTGGTACAACGTCGGCAACCCCGCCGAGTCCGACGTCACCCAGGAGACAACGGTCCACGTCGACCAGTACAGCGGCGAGAAGGTCGGCCAGTACAGCTATGCCGACTACAGCGCCATGGCCAAGGTCGTGTCCCACGGGATCGCCCTGCACGAGGGACGGCGTCTCGGCGTCGCGAACGAGATCCTGTCCACGCTGTTCTGCCTCGCCGTGATCTTCATGTGCGTCACCGGGCCGATGATGTGGTGGACCCGCCGCGGCACTGCCTCCGGGCTGGCCGCTCCCCGCGCGAAACTCCCGATCTGGGGCAACTGGCTCCTGCTCGCCGCGATGGCCGTCCTCGGCGTGTTCCTGCCCCTGTTCGGTCTGTCGCTGCTGGTGATCCTCGCGCTGGACCAACTCCTGATTCGCCGGGTGCCGGCACTCAGGAGTTTCTTCGGCACGGTGTGAACCTCGGCGACGGCCGGGGCGACGTGGCCGTCGCGCCGACCGAGGAAGGAATTCGGTCGTGCGGCGGCCCACGAGATCGCCGCCTTGGCGATGCCGCGTGATCGGCGTGGTCCTGCCGGTCTCCACCCCTGCCGGTTTCACGCTCATTGGTGCAGGTGTGCGCGCTGCCCCTCGCGGTCGAAGACCATGACCAGCTCGGCCGGCTCGTCGAGCGCTGTCATCGAGTGGGGCGTCATCGTCGAGAACTCGGCTGCCTCGCCCTTTTCGACCTCGATTTGCCGTTCGCCGAGCCACAGCAGCACTCTGCCTTCGAGCACCAGGAACCAGTCGTAGCCCGGATGGACCCGCTGGGTCGGCATCGTCGCCTCGGGCTCCAACCGGACCTTCATCGCCATGGTGCGCCCGTCGACGCGGTTCAGCGGCCACGTGGTGCGCGAGCCCGAACGGTGCTGCACGGGACGGATCACCACGTCCTCGTCGCTGGTTGCCTCGAAAAGGACGTCGAGGCTGACCTGTAGCGCGTTGGCCAAGGGCACGAGCACGTCGAGGCTGAGCGTCCGATTGCCCGTCTCGACCCGGCTTATCGTCGACGGGCTGAGGTTGGTGCGTTCGGCGAGCTGGTCCAGGGAGTAGCCGAGCGTGGTGCGGATGCTTCGTAGCCGGGTGCGCGCCAGCCGCTCTACGTCGCTGCGGTCGTTCATTTCTCCAGCATGAGGATGTCTTGCGAATCTCGCAAGCCGCCTTTCAGAAGCCGCCAGGTGTTCCTACGCTTGGCCGATGACAGATCATGCCCACGGGGCCTCCGACCACACACCGCACCAGAGCATCGTCCGCCGGTGCGACGTCGCCGTCATCGGAGGATCGGCGGCGGGTCTGGCGGCCGCGCTGCAGCTCGCTCGTCAGCGGCGCTCGGTCATCGTCGTCGACGACGGCACGCCGCGGAACGCGCCGGCCGCGCACATGCACGGCTACCTCGGGCGCGAGGGCACCCCGCCCGAGGCGATGCGGGCCATCGGGCGCGAGGAGGTCCGTAGCTATGGTGGCAGCGTCCTGACCGGCCGCGTCCTGGCGGTCCGAAAGGAGGACGACGGGTTCCACCTCGCACTCTCGGGCGGCCATGGTCTCGTCGCCCGCCGGGTACTGGCCGCGACCGGCATCGTCGATGAGCTTCCCGACATCGAGGGCCTCGCCGAGCGGTGGGGCCGCCAGGTGATCAACTGTCCTTTCTGCCATGGCTGGGAGGTCCGCGACCTGCGGGTCGTGCAGATCGTCACGACGCCGCTCGGGCTGCACCCGACCCAGCTGATGCGGCACCTGACCGACCAGTTGACCGTGGTGCTGCATGACGCCACGGGGATCGACCCGGCCGCGGTGCAGACCCTCGTCGCCTCCGGGGTCCCGGTCGTCGAGAGTGCGGTGCGCCGGCTAGCCGACGCCGACCCGGACGGGTCACTCGCCGTCGAGCTCGCCGACGGCCGCAGCCTGCCGGCCGACGCGATCCTCACCGGCGCCCGGTTCCGCCCTCGGGTCGAGATGCTCGCCGGGCTGGGTATCGACACCACGGCCCACCCCAGCGGACTCGGCGACCTGGTCGCGGTCGACGCCACCGGACGTACCAGCGTGGCGGGCGTCTTCGCCGCCGGGAACCTGACGGACCCGAGCGCCCAGGTCCTACAGGCCGCGGCGAACGGTAGCTGGATCGGCGCTCAGATCGCCTTCAGCCTCGCGGCCGAGGACACCACGGCGGGTGCTCGTCCGTCCGGCGTCGCGATCGAGTGGGACAGCCGCTACGGGGATCAGGAACGCGTGTGGAGCGCCAACCCGAACGGCACCCTCGTGGCGGAGGCGACGGACCTGCCCGCAGGGCGGGCGCTCGACGTGGGCGCGGGTGAAGGAGCCGACGCCCTGTGGCTGGCCGAACGAGGCTGGCAGGTGACCGCCTCCGACGTCTCCAGCAGGGCACTGGACCGCATCCGGGCCGAAGCGGACCGTCGCGGACTCGACGTTCGTACGCTGCACCGCGACGCCAACGACCCCGCCGCCTTCGCAGGCGAGACCTACGACCTGGTGTCCCTGCAGTACGGCTCGTTCCAGCGCACCCCCGAGCAGCGCGGACTGCGTAACCTGCTCGACGCCGTGGCCGTCGGTGGGACGCTGCTCGTCGTCGGCCACGACCTGACGCCGCTCCAGCAGCCGTCGGATCCCGCCGAGCAGACCCGCATGTACGACCCCCAGGCGTACGTCGGCATCGACGAGATCGCCGCCGAGATCACGGCCTCGGGTAACTGGCGCGTCGAGGTGAACGAAACCCGGTCGCGCCCCCCGGGAGCGATCAGCACACACCACGTCAACGACGTCGTACTGCGCGCCGTCCGACTGGACCACCGCAAGGAGTTGTAAGGCCACGCCGAAGGGGTCAGCCGGCGGCCAGTCGTAGTCCGAGCGCGACGAACGCGACGGCGCAGACCTGGTTGACGCGCCGTGACCAGCGGCCGTCAGTTGTCCGTCGGGCGAGGCGTCCGGCGCCCGTGCCGAGGGCGATGTCGACGGTGACCTGCACTTGTATGAAAACGGCGCCGAACAGAGCCAGTTGTGCGGTGGGGGTCACGCGAGGGCTGCCGTGGAGAGTCCGAGCATCTCAGGACTCCTCGGTGCCGTCGAGCAGGGCACGGCGCAGGGTCAGCCGGTGTTCGCGGCGGATCTGTGCCTCGCGGTAGCGGCGCCGGTCGCCGTCGGTCTGGGGTAGCAGCGGCGGCACCGGGCGGGGGTGGCCGTCGTCGTCGACGGCGACCATGACGAGGTGGGCGGTGGCCACGTCGGTCGGTGGTACGGCGCGGTCCCACCGGTCGGCGGTGACCTTGACGGTGACCTCCATGGAGCTGCGGCCGGCCCAGGTGATGCGGGCGTCGACGTGTACGACGTCGCCGACGCGGACCGCGCGGAGGAAAGCGGTCTCGTCGATGGCGGCGGTGACGGCCGGGCCGTCGGAGTGTCGGGCGGCGACCACTCCGGCGACGGAGTCGATGAGGTTGAGGATCCGGCCGCCGTGGACCGTGCCCATCAGGTTGGTGTGGTGCTGGTCCATGATCTGCGACAGGGTCAGGTGGGAGGCCGACGGTGGTCGGCCGGCGAGAGTGGTCGTGTCGTGCACGTGGCGTCCGTTCTCGGGGAACAAGCCACCGACCCGTCGGCGCGCACGTCGAGGAACACGCCGTTGCGGCGCGTCACCCGCCCGACCCGCCCGCGAGGTCGACGGCAGCGCACACACCTTGTGTCCGCAGCGCGGGCAGGTCTTCGGACTCGTGGGCGGTGCCGGACCCGTCCGGTCTCCTACTGGCCGTCGCTTCCCAGGCCGGGGGGCCCAGTGCGTGGTGACGGCTGTCGTTCCCACTCACCGCTGCGGGGCAGTCCCGGATTCTCACCGGGTTCCCTCTTACGACGCCCCACCAGCAACGGCCGGGCGAACCAGCGCCGTCGGTCACCCTATCCCGACCCGGCCGCTCAGCGGGGCGGCCTGGTGCTCGCTGTGAGCTGTCTCCCTCGGCGGTCCACCTGTGCCGGTGGCCGGTTCAGCGGGAGCGGGATGTGCTGGAGCGAGACCGTGGCCACGCCGCGAAGCGGCTACCCATGGTGCACGTACGGTCGCTGATTGACAGTGGCCGTGCGGCGAACGAGACTGGCGCGACAACTGAACAACCGCGTGTGCGTGCGGGGGAAGTCCGGTCGAAGTCCGGCGCTGGCCCGCAACGGTAGGCCGCCAGGGAGCATCCCTGGTGGCGAGCCCGATCACCTGCCGTACTCGCGAGTCTCTGCTCCCCACCCGTCGTGGCCCACGGGTCGGAGGCCGGCCCGCCGCAGCATCACGGCGGGCCGGGTCTCGACGACCGCCGGGCCGGAAAGGCGCCAACCGATGGTCGTTCGCCTGGGCCGGCACCGCCTGCTCGCCCTGCTCTGCGGGATACTCGCCGCCCTCACTCTCAGCACATCCACGAACGCCGCACCCGCACAGGCCGGTGCCGTCCGGACGGATGCCGCCGCCGGATGGTTGGCCCGACAGTTGGTCGACGGTGAACGTTTCGAGGCCGTCTTCGACGGGGTCACGTACCCGGACCAGGGGTTGACCCTGGACGCGGTCTTCGCGTTCGCCGCCGCCGGTGTAGCCGACGACTTCGGCGCGCAAGCCCTGGCCTGGGCCACCCGGCCGGACGTGCGTGACGGGTACATCGGTGACGGCACCACCGAGGCGTACGCGGGCGCGACCGCCAAGCTCGCTCTCGCCGTCGCGGTCCGCGGCGGTGACCCGACCGACGTCGGCGGTGTCGACCTCATCGCCCGGCTGGATTCGCTCCAGACGCCCGGCGGCCGGTTCACCGACCGGTCGGCGTGGGGTGATTTCAGCAACGCGTTCAGCCAGTCCTTCGCGATTCTCGCGCTGGACCGCACCGCGCAAGGTGTGCCGGCGACCGCCGCTGGATGGCTGGCGGGTACCCGGTGCCCCGACGGCGGCTATCCGCTGCTGCCCGCGCAGCCGGTCTGTGTGTCCGATGTGGATGTGACGGCCGTCGCGGTGCAGGCGTTGCGGGCCGCCGGTCGTAAGGCTGATGCCGCCGCAGGGCTGCACTGGCTGCTCTCGGTGCAACGCGCCGACGGTGGGTTCACCAACGCCGGTGGGGTCGCGAACGCCAACAGCACCGGACTGGCCGCCCAGGCGCTGCGCGACGGCGGCCGGCCGCTGGCTTGGCTCCGGGCCCGCGTGTTCCTGGCCGATCTTCAGGTCGGGTGTGCCGCCCCGGTCGCCGACCGGGGCGCTGTCGACTTCGACGGCGGCGTCTTCGATCCCGGTACCGCCCCCCGCGCCACCGCGCAGGCTGTTCTCGGCCTGGCCGGCACCGGATATGCCCGGCTCTCCACTGTCACCGCGACCGCCGGCGCACCCACTCTGCCCTGCCGCTGACCGGCCGGCAGATTCCGTCCCATTAGAAGGAGTGCTCATGTCCCAGGTCTATGAACCTGTCCGTCGGTGGCTGGCGAGCATCGTGGCGGTGGCTGTCGTCGCCGTCGGGTTGATTGCTGTCGAGCCGTCTCCACGGGCCGCGCAGGCCGCCGCGTGCACCGGGACGTCGGGGGTCACCGTGGTGGTCGACTACGGTGCGCTCGGCGGCGGCGTCCAGGTGGCGTGCGCGCTCGGTGACCCGGCCACGGGCCTGGCCGCCCTGCAGGGCGCAGGCTTCACCGTGACCGGTACGCAGCGATGGGGGTTGGCCTTCGTCTGCCGGATCAACGGCAAGCCGACCGCCGCGACGGAACCCTGCATCAACACCCCGCCGGCCAGCGCGTACTGGTCGTACTGGCACGCCTCCGGCAGCGGCGCCTCCTGGACGTACAGCACGTTGGGGGCGACCAGCTACAACCCGGCCCCGGGCACGGTCGAGGGCTGGTCCTTCGGCTCCGGCGCGGCACCCAGCATCACCGCCCCCTGACCTGCGTGTACCCTTCACGAGCCGTGGACGTGCCGGGTGTCGCCCGCCACGCTGGCGCCGAGAGGTGACCGGCGGTACGGTGGCGACACCCGGTGCGCCGGGTACACAACTGAATACGTCCCGTACGGGGGGAAGTCGGTAGAAGCCGACGCTGACCCGCAACCGTGAGCGAGCACCGCCTCGCGAGCCGGAATGCCCCGCACAGGACGAGCGGCTTCCACTGTCGAGGTCTACAGGGTGGAGTCCGGGTAACCGAGGTACCGCATCTCGTCGCGGCCACGCGAGCGGATGCCGCCCGTCGGTGCCTTCCGGAGCTTTCACCGACCGCTCTGCGAAAGGCACCCCTCATGCCCACGTTCCCGCTCCGGCGCGTCGGCGCCGGTCTCGGCGCCGCCACCGCCACAGCGCTCGCCATCGTCGCGACCACCCCCCTCGGCGTGGCCGCCGCGCCATCGCCGACCCACACCGCCGCCGCGCGCGACGCTGCGACCTGGCTCGCCGGGGAGTACGTCGACGGCGTCCTGCCTGGACCGTTCACTCCCGAGGACTGGGGGCTGAGCATCGACGGCGTGATCGCTCTCGCCGCCACCGGGGTGGCCGGCTCTACTCGGCAGGCGGCGACGGCGCAGATCGCCGCGCACGTACGGTCCTACAACAGCTACGACGACTGGGGCATCGAGGGTTTCACCGACGGTGGCGCCACCGCGAAACTGCTCTACGTGGCCTCTGCTGCAGGCGCCGATCCGACCGACTTCGGCGGCTGGGACCTGCGTGCCGAGACTGTGGCCCTGCTGTCCGCGGCGGGCACGGGGCACCAGCGCGGGCGGATCACCAGCCGAACCACCGAGGCCACCGGCCCGGACCCCAGCAATACCTTCGACCAGTCCTTTGCCGTGTTGGGTCTGGCCCGCAGCGGCGGCGCGCCGCAGGAAACCGTCGACTTCCTCATTCAGCAGCAGTGCACGGCCGGCGGCTTCCGGCTTTACCCCGACGTCGACGGAGCACCGTCGCCGTCCTGCGACACCCAGGCCAATGCCACCCTCGACGTCGACTCGACCGCCATGGCCGTGCAGGCACTGCTCGCGACCGACGCCGCAGGTGCGGACGAGGCCGCTCAGCGCGGCGCCGACTGGCTTGTGGCGCAGCAACGCGCCGACGGGTCGTTCGGCGGGTCGGGGCCGACCAGCGGCGCGAACTCCAACAGCACCGGCCTGGCCGGGCAGGCCCTGGCCGCGGCCGGGCGCGACGCCGCAGCGGCACGGGCCGCCGAAGCCTTGGCGGCGCTGCAGCTCACCACCGCCAACGGTGGTGCCGCTGCGGCCGATGCCGGCGCCATCGCCTACGCCAGCGACGCGTTGACCGAGGCAGTCGCCGACGGCATCGCCGACACCTTCCGGGACCAGTGGCGGCGCGCCACCGCCCAAGCGCTACTCGGGCTGGCCCAGGTGCCGCTGGGCCGGATCGGCCTTGACGTGCCGCCCTCCGGCGAGCCCACCCCATCGGTCACCGTGCCACCCACGCCGACCGCCTCATCCAGCCCGACCGGCTCACCGTCGCCGTCCGCGTCGCCCACGCCGACCACCTCGCTCACCAGCAGCCCGACACCGAGCGCCTCCCCGAGCGGCACGCCACCGACCCCCACCACGACGCCGACTCCCGCTGCCTCCGTCACCAGTCCCGTCGCCGGCGGATCGGGCCGGCTGCCAACCACCGGTGCGGCGATCGGCGGGTACGTGCTCATCGCCCTGCTGCTGCTCGGTGGGGGAGTAGTGCTGCTGCTGCTCGGCCGTCGGCGGGCCACGTGAGCACCCGGGCGACCCGCCTCGCCATCGCCATCGCGGTGGCCGCCTCCAGTGTCCTTTTCGGACCCTCTCCGGCAGCGGCCGCCGGCAGCGCCGGGTACTGCCCTGACGCTGCCGGCGTGACCGTCGTGGTTGACTTCAAGGAACTCGGCGGCGGTACCGTCGTCCGGTGTGCCCCCGGCGACCAGGCCACCGGCCTGGCGGCGTTGAAGGCCGCCGGCTTCCAGATCGCCGGCACGCTGCGCTGGGGCGAGGGGTTCATCTGCCGGATCGAGGGCAAACCCTCGGCCAGCACGGAGAAGTGCGTCGACACGCCGCCGGCCAGCGCCTACTGGTCATACTGGCACGCGCCGAACGGGGGTACCTGGACCTACAGCGACAAGGGTGTGCTCAACCGCAAGCCACCATCGGGCAGCTTCGAGGGCTGGTCGTTCTCGCTCAACCGCAAGGCCGACAGCGCACCCCGACCTGGTGTGGCCCCCGCCCGGCCCGCACCGCCGCCGCGCACCACGCCACCCGCGCCCCCGCCTGCGCCTCGCACGTCCGCACCGGCGCCGGCGCGTCCCCCGTCGGTTGCGCCACCGGTCGCCCCGCCACCGGCCGTCGGTGCACCGAACGCACCCACGATGTCGGGCGGTACCCCACCGGCCGGGGTCACCCTGACCCCACCGGTGGGCGCCGCCACCGCGACCCCGCCCGGCAGCTCACCCGTGCCGACGACGGCCGCCACCGCTCCGCCGCTCGCGGCTGCGCCCGTCGCCCCGTCGGCCGATCCGACGGACTCGTACCCGGCGACCGAGTTCAGCGCCACGCGTGACACCGGCGGCCTCCCGCTGGGCACCGTGGCGGGGGTGCTCCTGCTGGTCGCGCTGGCGGGTGGCGGGATCGTCGCCGCCCGCCGCCGGCGGACCGCCGAGCCGGATGACTGACCAGGCCACCGCCGACGGGGTGGGGCGACAGACACCGGTGACACCGCCTGACAGCCGGTCGGCCCGGGCGGGACGGCTACCCCGCGCCCTGCACCCGGGTGCCTGGTGGCTGTGGGCGCTCGGGCTGGCGACCGCGGCCAGCCACACCACCAACCCGCTTCCGCTGGCCCTGCTCGTCGCCGCCGCCGCGCTTGTGGTCGTGCGCCGCCGAGGTGACGCCCCCTGGGCGTTCGCGTTCCGGATGTACCTGATCCTCGGCGCGGTGATCGTGGCTATGCGGGTGGTGTTCCGCCTCGTGTTCGGCGGCGGCCAGGGTGACCACGTCCTGCTTCACCTGCCGGAGATTCCGTTGCCGGCGTGGGCGGCGGGCATCCGGCTGTTCGGCCCGGTCGCTGCCGAACAGCTCCTCGGCGGCTTCTACGACGGGCTGCGCCTGGCGACGATGCTCATCTGCCTCGGTGCCGCCAACGCCCTGGCCAATCCGAAGCGCCTGCTGAAAGCGGTCCCCGGCGCCCTGTACGCGGTCAGCACTGCCGTGGTGGTCGCGTTGTCGGTGGCCCCACAGCTTGTGGAAAGTGTGCTGCGGGTACGCCGGGCCCGCCGGTTGCGCGGCGCCGCCGGGCAGGGTCTGCGTGCCCTGCGGGGCATCGCCCTGCCGGTGCTGGCCGACGCCCTGGACCGATCCCTCGCCCTGGCCGCGGCCATGGACTCGCGCGGCTACGGCCGCACCGCCGCGATACCGGCCGGCCAGCGCGCCCTCACCGGCGGGCTGGTGCTCGCCGGACTGGTCGGTGTCTGCGTCGGCACGTACGGGCTGCTCGACGCGACCGTGCCCGGCTACCTCGGTCTGCCGATGCTGATCGTCGGGCTGGCGACAGCCGTCGCCGGGATGCTGCTGGCCGGCCGGCAGGTCCGGCGCAGTCGCTACCGGCCGGACCGCTGGCGGATCACGGAGGTTGTCGTCGCCGGCTGTGGGGTGGCCACCGCCGTCGTGATGGCGGTGGCCGGATCCGTGGACCCGGTCCGGCTCTACCCGCCGGTGAGCCCGCTCACCTGGCCCGAGCTGACCCCGCTGATGCTCCTGGTCGTCGCGGTCGCGGTCGCGCCGGCCTGGCTGGCATCGCCGCCGACGCTCGCGGCTCACCGCACCCCCCGCCCGGTACTCATTGCACCGAACGGCACGACCCGCAGCTCGCCGAAGCGTGACACCAGCGAGTCGGAGGCCCAACGTTGATCGATTTCAGTCGGGTGACCGTCCACTACGCCGAAACCTCCGAACCGATGCTGCGCGACGTGAACCTGCACATCCCCGAGGGCGAGCTGTGCCTGGTCGCTGGCCGCACCGGCGCCGGCAAGTCGACCCTGCTGCGGGCCATCAACGGGCTGGTGCCGCACTTCACCGGCGGCACGCTCCACGGCACCGTCACCGTGCAGGGCCGCGACACCCGCAGCCACCCTCCCCGTGACCTCGCCGACGTCGTCGGAGTCGTCGGCCAGGATCCCCTCGCCGGCTTCGTCACCGACACCGTCGAAGAGGAACTCGCCTACGGCATGGAACAACTCGCCCTGCCGGCGCCGGTCATGCGTAAACGCGTCGAGGAGACCCTCGACCTGCTCGGCATCGCCGAGCTCCGGGACCGTCCGCTGCGAACTCTCTCGGGCGGGCAGCAGCAGCGGGTCGCCATCGGCGCCGTGCTCACCAGCCACCCGCAGGTGCTCGTCCTCGACGAGCCGACCTCCGCCCTGGACCCCACCGCCGCGGAAGATGTCCTGGCCGCCGTCACCCGCCTGGTCCACGACCTCGGCGTCACCGTCGTGGTGGCCGAACACCGCCTCGAACGCGTCGTGCACTACGCCGACCGGCTGCTCTACCTGCCCGGCGACGGCACCGTCATCGACGGCGAACCTGCCGCCGTGCTCGCCGACATCGACCTCGCGCCACCCCTTGTCGACCTGGGCCGTGCCGCCGGGTGGACGCCCCTGCCGCTGTCCGTACGCGACGCCCGCCGCCGTGCGTCGGACCTTCGGCAGCGGCTCGCCGACACCCCGGCACCCCCGGCCACGCCCACACCGGATGGTCCGCCGGCACTGACCGCCCGCAACATTGTGGTGCGCTACCCCGGAACCATCGCCGTGGCCGGCGTCGATCTCGACCTTCATCCCGGCCAGGTCGTCGCGCTGATGGGCCGCAACGGCTCCGGCAAGTCCAGCCTGCTCTGGGCGGTGCAGGGCAGCGGCCCCCGACAAGGGGGCACGGTCACCGTCACGGGACCTGACGGCGCCACCGACCCGAAGACACTGCCTGCCGGTCGTGCCCGACGACAGGTCGGGCTGGTCCCGCAGACTCCGGGGGACCTGCTCTACCTGGAGACGGTGGACGCCGAATGTGCCCAGGCCGACCGGGAGTCCGACGCACCGGCGGGCACCTGCCGGGCGCTGCTGGACCAGCTCACTCCCGCGCTGCCCGGCGACCAGCATCCCCGGGACCTGTCGGAGGGGCAGCGGCTGGCCCTCGCGCTCGCCGTCCAGCTCACCGCCGCACCACCGGTCGTGCTGCTCGACGAGCCCACCCGAGGCTTGGATTACCTTGCCAAACGGCAGTTCACCGCGATCGTCCGGCGGCTGGTCACCGAAGGTCGGACGGTCGTCGTCGCCACCCATGACGTCGAACTCGTCGCCACCCTTGCCGACCGGGTCGTCGTGATGGCGCAGGGAGAGATCGTGGCCGACGGCACCACCGCCGAGGTCATGCTCGCCTCACCCGCATTCGCCCCGCAGGTGGCCAAGGTGCTGGCACCGCAGCCCTGGCTGACCGTGGACCAGGTCACCGCCGCGCTGGCCGAGGCCGGGACACGAGGATGACGACCGCCCTGCGGGTCGCCCCGCGTACGGCCGTCGTGCTGGTCCTGGCCTCCGTCGCCGCGCTGGCCACCTTCAGCTGGCCGTTCTTCGTGCCCGCCCAACCCGAGAGCATGGCCCGGACCACCGAGGCGCCACTGGTCTTCGTCGCCGTACTACCGATCCTGCTGGCCCTCGTCCTGGCCGAACTCAGCTCCGGCGGCATCGACAGCAAGGCCCTGGCGATGCTCGGCGTGCTCGCCGCCGTCAACGCCGCCCTACGTCCGCTCGGCGCCGGCACCGCCGGCATCGAGACGGTGTTCTTTCTGCTCGTGCTCGCCGGCCGGGTGTTCGGGCCGGGCTTCGGGTTCCTGCTCGGCGCGATCTCGTTGTTCGCCTCCGCCCTGCTCACTGCCGGCGTTGGTCCGTGGCTGCCGTTCCAGATGCTGGCCGCCGCGTGGATCGGCCTCGGCGCCGGGCTGCTGCCGGCCCGGTTGCGGGGCCGGGCCGAGATCGCCGTGTTGGCTTGCTATGGTGCGATCGCCGCCTACGGCTACGGGCTGTTGATGAACCTGTGGTTCTGGCCATTCGGCGTCGGCGCGGACACCCAGCTCTCCTACGTCGCCGGGGCACCGGTGCTGGACAACCTGCACCGCTTCGCCGTGTTCACCGCCGTCACCTCCACCTTCGGGTGGGACACCGGCCGCGCCATCACCACCGTGATGGCCATCGTCCTGGTCGGACCCGCCGTCCTGGCCGCACTCCGCCGTGCCGCCCGCCGCGCCGCCTTCGACGCACCTGTCACCTTCGCCACGACACCAGGGCCAGCCATCCCGCCCGGGCAAGGCAGCGGTCTCGGTGTGCGGCCGCGAAACCCTCGACGGCGGCCTGACGCCGAGGAGTCACCGCCACCCCCGTCTCCGGGTTGGCGACCGACGACGAAGATCTGATCGCGAAGCGGATGCGGCGTCGCCAGGGTGGCACCAGGCCCGACGGGCGTATGCCAGATGCCGTCAGGGCGGAAGCCGGTTCCTGACCCGTAGCCGCCTTCCTCTACCTGTGTCCGCCGGACACTTCGGGGGAGTGCCTCCTTGGTGAGTAGCGATGCAGGTCGGGCGCGGGATGGTGTGCCTGTGTCAGGGGCGTGGGCCGTGCAGGAGGGCGCCGTGCAGGACGGCGGAAGGGTCCGCGCCGAGGTCGAGTCGGTCCGGTGCGACGTCGGCGCGGACGAGGAGGTCGCCGACGGCGGCGATCATGGCGCCGTTGTCGGTGCAGAGTCGGGGTGACGGTACCCGCAGTCGTACGCCAGCGGCGGCGCAGCGTGTTTCGGCGAGGTGCCGTACCCGGCTGTTGGCGGCGACGCCGCCGACGAGCAGCAGCGTGTCGACCTGGTGGTCGCGACAGGCAGCCAGGGCCTTGCGGGTGAGGGTGTCCGCGACGGCCTCCTGGAACGACGCCGCGACGTCGGCCACGGGCACCGCCCGGTCGCCGGGCCTCTCGACCCAGCGGGCCACGGCGGTCTTGAGACCGGAGAAGGAGAACCGGTAGGGCGGGTCGTGGGGGCCTGTCATCGGTCGGGGCAAGGCGATAGCGGTCGGGTCGCCTTCGCGGGCGATGCGGTCGATGGCAGGTCCGCCGGGGTAGGGCAGGCCGAGCAGGCGGGCGACCTTGTCGAATGCCTCTCCGGCCGCGTCGTCGACGGTGTCGCCGAGGTAGACGACGGGGTCGCGGGCGAGGTCGCCGATCAGCAGGAGTGAGGTGTGTCCGCCGGAGACGATCAGCGCGACGCAGCGGTGGGGGAGCGGGCCGTGTTCGAGGACGTCGACGGCGGCGTGGCCGGCGAGGTGGTGCACGCCGTAGAGAGGCACGCCGAGGCTGAGGGCGTAGGCCTTGCCGGCGGCGAGACCGACCTGCACGGCGGTGGCGAGACCGGGCCCGGCGGTGACGGCGACAGCGTCGATGTCGCCGAAGCCAAATCCCGCGCGGTCGAGGGCGTGGCGGACCATGGGCGTGACGGCGTGCAGGTGGGCGCGGGCGGCGACCTCGGGGACGACCCCGCCGAAGCGGGCGTGTTCGTCCATGCTGGTGGCGAGGGCGTCGCCGAGCAGGACGCCGTCGGCGACGATGCCCACGCCGGTCTCGTCGCAGGAGGTTTCGATGCCCAGGACGACAGGCACCCGTCAGCCGTCCTGGCCGGTACCCACGCCGACGCCAGGGTGTTCGGCGCTGGTGGTGAGGATTCGCTTGCGGAGTTTGCTGGGAAGTCGGTCGACGTAGGCGAGGCCGTCGAGGTGGTCGACCTCGTGTTGGAAGCAGCGGGCCAGGGTGCCGGTGCCCTCCAGCCGGACTTCCTGACCGTGAATGTCAAATCCGGTGACGGTGGCGGTGGCGCAGCGGGCCAGTTCGGCGTGCCGGCCGGGGACGGAAAGGCAGCCCTCCGAGTCGGTCACCAGGGCGCGGTGCTCGGGCAGGTGCAGGACCGGGTTGACGACGGTGGCCACGGTATGGGTGCCGGTGGCGTCGGGGCAGTCGACGACGAAGATCCGGGCGTCGACGCCTATCTGGTTGGCGGCCAGACCGACGCCGTGGGCGGCGTACATGCTGGCGAACATGTCGGCGACGAGCTGGGCGAGGGCGGCGTCGAAGTCGGTCACCTCGGCACAGCGACGGTGCAGGACGGGCGTGCCGTAACGGGTGATGGGGCGCGGGGCGCCTGTCGAGGTCTGCACAGTGGCCTATCCTATGCAATTGCCAAAGCTTTGCATTAAGAGCAGCAATCCCAGAGGAGTTCTGATGGCGGTCTACACCCTGCCCGACCTGCCCTACGACTACGGCGCGTTGGAGCCGGCGATGTCGGGGCAGATCCTTGAGCTGCACCACGACAAGCACCACGCCGCGTACGTCAAGGGCGCCAACGATGGTCTGGAGCAGCTCGCCGAGGCCCGCGACAAGGGCGACTTCTCCACTCTTGTCGGCCTGGAGAAGACGTACGCCTTCAACCTCTCCGGGCACGTGCTGCACTCGATCTTCTGGGGGAACCTCTCCCCGGATGGTGGCGACCGTCCCGACGGCGAGCTGGCCGCCGCCATCGAGGAGCACTTCGGTTCGTTTGAGGCGTTCGCCGGGCAGCTCTCGGCCGCCACCAAGGGCGTGCAGGGTTCCGGTTGGGGTGTGCTGGCCTGGGAGCCGCTCGCGCAGCGGCTGATCGTGGAGCAGGTCTACGACCACCACGGCAACGTGGGGCAGGGTTCCACGCCGTTGCTGGTGTTCGACGCCTGGGAGCACGCCTACTACCTGCAGTACAAGAACGTACGACCGGACTACGTGGACCGGTTGTGGAACCTGGTCAACTGGTCGGACGTGATCGCCCGGTTCGACGCCGCCCGCGCCACCACGCCGAAGCTCTGACCGCATGACGGGCCTCACCCCGGCCGCCGCAGAGCTGGTGCAACGCGCTGCCGGGGTCATCGCTGCCAAACATCGCGGTGACCTCGGCGGCGCTGAGGAACTCCTCGCCGCGTTCGGCTCCGAGCAGGCCAAGACCCTCGGTTTCTACCTTCTGGCGGACCTGAGCCTCGGACTGCTCCGCGCGCAGAGCGGTGAGTCGTTGGACGACTTCGTCCGAGAGTTGTCCCTGCTCGTCGCCGCCACCGCCACGCAGCCGGACAACTGACGCGTGGTGATCACCTGGTCGGTGTCGCCGGCACTGTGAGGTGCCGACGACACCTGCCGGAACGCGACGGCGGGCGGCCCGGCGACTGCCACGCCGCGCACGGCGCCCAGGCCGGCGACATCGTCACCGTCGCACTGGACCGCACCCGTTCTACGCCGAAAGCGGCGGACAGGACTCCGACGCCGGCATGCTCACCGGTCCGAACCTGCGCGTCGAGATTATCGACGTGCAACGGCCGGTCAAGAACTGACCCCCTGGCGACGGATTGGGATTGACCCCCCGGCGGGGTTGTGTCGCTCTATTTGTCGCGGTCTTTTGCGATGAGTTCTCGGCGGGCTCTGGTGCGGTAGGACTCGCCTGCGAGGGTGAGGACCTCGGCGTGGTGCACGAGGCGGTCGATCATCGCGGCGGCTACGACTTCGTCGCCGAAGACCTCGCCCCACCGCCCGAAGGGCAGGTGCGAGGTGAGGAAGTTTCTACAAGATCCGGGGCAGTTCACTGTCCGAGAGTTGGCGTTCGAAGTCACCACTCATCTGGTGCGTCGTCGTGCGAGGGCTGCACATCCGGGCTCACCTAAGGTTTGCCTAAATCAAAGAATACCATTAATGAAGATCGCAAAAACCGCTAGAAATCGCAGGTCAGAGCCATGTGGTGGAGCGCGCCCGGCAGGATTCGAACCTGCGGCCTTGGGATTAGAAGAAGATCACGGACGGCTGTTTGGGTGATCCCGTCCGTGGTCGGAGTGTCGGCGCTTGTCGGCTCCAGTCGGCCTCGGACGGCTGGCTTGGCTGTACGGTTGGCTGTACGGTTGGCTGTACAGCCAAGCCATACATTGAGGAGTGTTCGCCTCTGTCCTTTATGGTATGGGCGTGCTGAGGCTGGGGTTTTTGATAGAAGCTTACCGAATCCGGATCAAGCGGTACTACAGGGAGTTTCGTCGCAACTTTCCCAGCTCGCTACACGCGCTCCCGATCGATCCCGAATTGCTATACAGGCCTGGCGAGACCTCGGCTGCGGTCCGAACTTTGCGCACGGCTCGCTATAGGAATCATCGCCGACGAGTCGCTAGGCAAAACCGGCGACTTAGACGGAGGTATGTGCCCAGCCCTCTGGCCTTTTCCTTCATCTTGCTCGTGGCGGCAGGCGCGGCTGCAATAGTCGGCCTGTATTCGCTGATTGATTCCATTGCAAGTGATGCCGTTCCCGTCAGCCAGGAAACGGCTGCTCTTCGGCTGGAAAAAATCAAGGTTGCTTTGACTGCGACCGGGGGACTTGGTGCTTTGACCGCACTTCTTGTCGCCTATCGCAAGCAGAAGGCCGACGAGATTGGTCACGTTCGTGAGCAAGATAGACTTTTCACGGATAGATTCACGGCTGCGGCAGGTCAACTTGGCCATGAACAGGCTGCGGTGAGGCTCGCTGGAGCTTACGCGCTCGCCCGAATCGCCGATGACTCTGAACGTGATCGAGATATGTGCTTGAACACCCTTGCGGCCTATTTGCGAATGACCCCAGCGGACGCCGACCGCCGGCTTGACGCAAACCCTAGCGAAGAGCATGTTCGAGTAACGGTGCTAGGAACAATGCTGCGCCGACTGGACATTTCCAGTCCGCATACCTTCTGGGCTAATGGGCACTTAGACCTTACCGAGACCCGCCTACCCGCCTTGCGCATGCTTTTCCTCAGGGTCGATACGTTCGGGGTGTTCAACGGTAGTCGGTTTACGGGAAAAGTCGAACTAACGGAGGTGTCGAGTGGGGCGCCTTTTCAGTTTCGCGGGTGTCATTTCGATGATCAGGTGAGAATTCTCCTTAGGTCTGAGGCCACCTCTTTTGGCTTCGTGGGCTCGACATTCGAGATGGGGCTTGAATTTGACATGACGAGATCGGCCGAGAGTTTCCTTGATTTTCGTGAGTCAGTTATACGCGAGAGTCTTGTCGTCAGGCATCTAGATCCAACCTCAGGTAGGGTGTTTTTGGATGGGGCGGACTTGTCGCGGATTGGGGCCAACAAGTACGGTGACCTGATGCTCAGCGTGTTAGCCGGTGAGGTTTCCTACAACCGGAAGACAAAATTTCCCAAGGACTTCGAGCCCCCGGACTATTGGGCTTTGAGGAGTTCATAACAGACGTGGCTTCGAAATTGACTGCCAACCTTCGTTTCTGCCATCCCGTCTGCCGCCGACCCACACACCGTGGAGCGGGCCAGGGCCAGGGTGACAAGGTGGAGCGCCCTACCGGACGAACGACCTTGGCACCCTGGCCCTGGTCTGCTCGGCTTGCCTGGGTCGGCGGTAGGCGGGATGGCATCCCTCAACCACTACCACCCACGGCCGGAACCGTTCGGCAACTCCATCCTGGAGTCGTCTGGCCCCCGCCGGAGGCACAATCTCTGACCCCAACCCCCGCCCCACCCTCCGCCCCCTTCCTCACCCTCACCTCATTTCCCACCTCGGACGCGCGAGCGGTCGGCGTGACTTCTGTTCGGCAACTCGCCCGGCCCGGCCGTCGACCGGTCCGCGGCTGCCTGTGGTGAGGCTGGATGCGTGACGTGAGGTAGGACGTTGTCGTCCTGGTCCCTGTCGACCTCCGGGACTCGTCACCGGTTCCCTTCACGGAACCAGTGGGTGACGCGCGGGGCGGGCGTGGCTTTCGGGCCGGCTGACTTTCCGCCCCGCCGCCGAAGGCGGGCGGGGCGGCGGCTCCGTCAGGAGCCGGTTACCGCGCCCGGCCCGCGCCGCGCGGAGCGCGCTTGATCTAGTACAGGCCAATTCGGCAACAGATCACAGAAAGCTCCGAGCCGACCAAGACCCACCACGACACCACCCGACCGACCGGCACCCATGCACCCGCAACGACTGAGCAACCCGCGACCCGCAGCGGCGTGCCCTGTTCGGAACAAGGTGGCTGACTTGATCGCGCTCTGCCGTCTCCTGGGATCACCCTCCGCTGAGCTGAGTGCTCCGCCGGCTATCTGTCTGACCGGCCTACCGCCTCTTTCGCCACCCCGTACCCATCCCCGTCTCCTGTCCGGAGTCAGCTTCTGGATATCGCCGGACGCGCGTCGCCCAGGACGTGACGGTGAATGACCTCGGCCGCAGCAGGCGGGGACATCTCGGCCGTGTTCAGGAAGAGGTCGCGCTCGGCCAGGGGTTCGGTGTCGTCCCATGCCCGGAGACGTTCGGCTGTGTCGCCTGTGTTCCGTAAGACGATCCGCTGCTCGGCAACCTCGCGCGGGCACCAGAGGTAGACGACCAACCAGCGGGCATCGGCAACGGCTGCGGTGACCGCAGCGACGGCGGCACGCTGGCCCAAGTGCACGATCGGCACCCCGGTCGATAACTGCTGTGCCAGTGACGGACGGTCGACCACGTAGCGGGCGTCGTACCGGTGGTTCTCCCAGACGACTTCGCCGCGCTCGCGCAGCTGGTCGAGCGTCGTCTCATCGGTCATCCGATATCCGGTGGTACGGCCTGGCCCTACCTTCAGACGCTGGTACAACGTGAACCGGGCGTCGAGTTCATGCAGGGCGCTGGTGACGGTGTCCTTCCCTGACGCTGGTGGGCCGTAGAGGATCACGCCGCGCATTAGGATGCCTCGTCCGCGAGGATTCCCTTCACCAGTTCCTTGGCCTGTTCCTGCAAGGGCCGGCTCGATGCGCAGTTGTCCACCACGAAGTGCTCACCTGGCGGCCGGAAGTCGAGATTGATGACGCCCAGGTACCGATTCCAGTCGGCCAGTTTGAACGCGTCGCGGGCTGCTCCCCGGCGGCGTACGTAGGTCAACATCGTGTCGCCGTCGCAGTACACCCAGACCACCACCGGGACCGCCTTCGCGGCCTCGTAGTAGGCGCGGGTCCGGGCCATCCACGCGGGATCGTTGAACTCGCGGATGAACGGCGCGGTGACGATCACGCTGTTGCCACACTGCACGTTCTCACTGGCCGCGTCCTGGAGGGCTTCGTACTCCCTCGGCCGGATCGTGTTTAGGTACGTCTGCGACTCCCGATCATGCGGGGACAAGCCCAACGTCTCTAGCGCCGCCTCGACCACCGGCCGGGTCAACGTGTCCTTGTCGAGCATCGGCCAACCCGTCTCGCGCGCCAGGATGCGGCCCAACTCGGTCTTGCCGCTGCCGGCGTACCCACCGATCAGAATCACGCGGGGACGCTGTGGACGGACCTCGCTGCGGCGCAGCTGGTCGGGAGCATTCACCACGCGCTTGGACCGGGACTCGTTGATGACGAGCCCTTCGTCAGCCAGGACCTTCATTGCCTCCGAGATGGTGAAGACGCTGACGTCCCACTCCTCGGCGAGCTTTCTGGTTGAGGGCAGAGCAGTGCCGTGGACGAGTCGGCCGGCCTCGATCTCGTTGCGGATGTTGCGCGCCACCTGCTGATGCCGGGCCTCCGGCCGTTCGGTACGGCCGTGTGGAGAGGTCATCGCGGTGCCCCCTGGCTGGTCGGGCTTGCACTGTTCGGGCTGTCCTAACCGTTAGGACTGGTTGCAGGTTACCAGCGGCCTAACAGATGAAAGGGATTCCGCCTGCTCAGTGACGGAGTGCAAGAACTTCGTGCCTAACAGTTGACTGGTACGCCTATCAGTTGTTAGGTTGCTTGCATCACAGAGACCGGGTTGCCGGTCAAGTCGCAGCAGCGAAGGAGCAGGACATGGCCCTCAGGGGTGGTACTCGGTTCTCGGTTCCGTTCGAGGCGGTCTTTCCGCACGGTGCGGTGTTCGTGCCGGACTCGATCGCGGAGGCGCAGGACTACGACGAGAAGACGGGTCGGCGGACGCCGAGCAAGGACAAGGTGACGGGCACGCGGGTGTGGCAGTGCCGGGTGATGGATCTCGACCCGGAGTTGGGTGCCCGCTCTCGTGAGGTGCCAATCAAGATCCTGACCGATCACCAGCCGGTCCCGCCGGTGGGCGCGTTCCAGCCGGTGGAGATCGAGGGCTTGACGGTGACGCCGTACGTGGACTCCGACACGAAGCGGCTCAAGTTCTCGTTCCGGGCGACTGCGCTGATCGCGCCGAAGACTCTGGCCGAGACGCGGAGCAAGGCGGCCTGACCGGCCGGTGGGTGACTGGTGTCGCCGTGCGCCGGGCTTTCAACTGCGGTTCGGCGTGCGGGGCGAGGTCAGTCAGCCGACTGGCTGAAGGGTGGCCCGCCGTGAGTTGCAGCTCCCGGCGGGCCGGTCGGAAGGACTCTGGAGGTCCCACCGATGGCCAAAGGTACTCGCCCGGCTTCGTGTACGTGTGGCAACTCGGGTGCGTGTGGCTACTGCCCGCAGATCGCGGTGACCGCGACAGCGCAGGGGCAGGTGTCGGGCGCGGGCCGGTCTGGCAAGGCCGGTCGTGACGCGGCGGCTCGGATCGAGCGGCGTCACCGGTAACAGCAACAGCTAATGGCGCGGGGCGGTCTCGGCCCTAGGAAAGCTCGACCGCCCCGCTGCCCTCTCCGAAACCTCTGTCGGCCTGGAAGGGCGGTTTCATCATGCCAACTTCTCTGGACTGGACGCGTGGCGCGGGTGCCGGCGAGCCGGTCCCGTGTGTGATCTGCGGGCAGCCGGCGATCTGCCGTAGCCCGAAGGGCACCCCGGTGCACAAGGTCTGCGCCGAGATGTGGACAGCGCAGCAGGAGCAGACCCGCAAGGCGGTGGCCTGATGCGTGCACCGTTGGTGAACTTCCGCCGGTTCCAGATCACCGCCCCGTGGCCGATCGTCTGGACCCTCACGACCCTGTTCCTGCTGTCCCGCCTGGTCGTCGCGGTGGTGCGGCTTGCCGTGTTCGCGGTACGGCACTGGCGGGCCTGGCCTGCCGTCGCGCTGGTCCTGGTCGCCGTCGACTTCTACCGGTCGCACGGTTGGTGGCCTCACCTGCTGGTCCTACTCGTCCTCGCTGCTGGTGCGGGCGTGTGGTGGTGGCGTGGCCGGGAGTCGTTTCACCGCCTGGTCGTGCTCCGGCTGGTGACGGTGTGGCGGCGGCTGTGGGTGTACCGGCGTCAGTGGCACGAGGTCATGTCGCTGTGCGGGCTGGTGAAGAAGTACGACGGCGGGGAAGTGCTGCCGCGGCTGCTGTCGGTGCGCTGCTCCTACGCCACCGATGAGCTGGTGGTGCGGATGCCGAAGGGCCAGAACCCGGAGGTCTACCACAAGGCCGCGAGGGATCTGGCGTACTCGTTCGGTACCCGGCACTGCCGGGTCTTCTCCGGCCGCCGTCAGGCACCCCCGGCCCGGTCGGGTCGCCTCGCGGTGCTGCTGGGTCTGGTCGACCGGGTCCGGTTCCGTGACCGGCCTCGGCAGGTGTGGTTGGTGTTCATCCGCCGTGACCCGCTGACCCGCATTGTCGCGCCGCTACCGGTGCCGGTCCGTCCGGACTTCACCGCGCTACCGCTGGGTGTGCGGGAAGACCTCGCGACGTACTGCCTGCGGCTGCTCGCCACGCATGTGCTGATCGGTGGCGCGACCCGGATGGGCAAGGGCTCGGTCATCTGGTCCCTGCTGCGCTCCCTCGCCGCCGGCATCCGCTCCGGCCTCGTCAGGGTGTGGGCGATCGACCCGAAGGGCGGCATGGAGCTGTCCATCGGCCGGGCGCTGTTCTCCCGGTACGTCGATGACGACTGGGCCCGCATGGCCGACCTCCTGGATGACGCCGTGGCCCGGATGCGCGCACGGCAGCAGCAGTTGCGGGGCAAGGTGCGGGTGCACACGCCCACGGTGGATGAGCCGCTGATCGTCGTGGTGATTGACGAGATCGCAGCCCTGCTGGCGTTCCTGCCCGACAGTGACATCCGCCAGCGCATCACCCAAGCCCTGGGTCTGCTGCTCACCCAAGGTGCCGGGCTCGGTGTGCTGGTCGTCGCCGCGACCCAGGACCCGCGCAAGGAAGTCGTCTCGGTCCGGGACTTCTTCCCCACCCGCATCGCCCTCGGCCTCACCGAACGCGCCCACGTCGACCTGCTCCTCGGGGACGGTGCCCGCGACCGGGGAGCACTGGCCGACCAGATTCCACAGTCCGCTAAGGGCGTCGCCTACGTGCTGCTCGATGGTCAGCCGGAACCGGCGCGGGTGCGGTTCTCCTACCTGCCCGATGACGTGATCCGTGAGATGGCCGCGACCTTCCCCGCCCCGCCGGAGGTCCAGCCGGAGCCGGTCGTCGCCCCCGCCTCGCCGGTCGTCAAGCCGCGCAGCAACGGCAACGGCAATGGGCGGCACACCTACCGGCCGAGCGCGCCGAAGCAGGACGCGCCGCTGCTGCCGCCGTCACTGCTCAACGCCCTGGACCTCAACACCACGAACGGGAGTGACCCTCGATGACCGCCGACGAGCTGCCCGAGGGCACCCCCGTCCGGATTCCCTACGCCGACGAACCCAACACCGCGCCGGAGCCGCGTCGCTTCTACCGGCTGCGCGCCCCGCACGTCGAGAAGGCGTCCGTCCCGGTCACCGTCCGGGTCACACCCGACGCCGACCTCTACGTCGCGGTCGGCTCCGGTCGCCGCCGCATGTACCTGACCCCCAACGAGGCGTGGGCGCTGTGGCGCTGCCTCTCCGAAGCCGTCGCCAGCACCGGCGAACCGCCGGAGTGGATTCGCGTCCACGTCACCCCCACCCACCGCTGACCTTCCGGGAGTTCTCCGATGCGTACCCGTCGACTCAACCGCCGGCCCATCCGCCGCACCTGCCTCGACCTCACCCACACCGACCCCGACCAGCACTGCGTGTACTGCACCCCCGACCCGCATGCGGCCGACATCATCACCGCCGCCCTGCGCCAGCACGCCGAAATCGCCGCCGAAGACGCCGAAGCGTGGGGGTGGGTCGCGTGAGCCGCGAGCCGTACCGGGAGGGCCAAGAGGTCTGGCTGGTGCCGACCCTCATGACCGCCCCGTCCGCGGCCTACCGGCAACCGGCCTGCGAAGTCGTCCGGATGACCAGCGAAGGCCGGGTCCGGCTGCGTCTGCCCGACGGCTCCACGGTCGAAACCGACATCCGCAACGTCCGACGCGACCCCCCGCCCGCCCCGGCACCTGCGGCACCCAAGACCCGACGCCGCCCTTCCATGACCCTGCCCGACGGCTACACCGAACAACCCCTCTGGTGAAGGAGGTCCCGCACATGAACACCGACCAACTCTGGTCATGGCTGCTGATGGCCGTCGGCGTCACCGGCCTCTACCTCGCGGGCAAGCGCTCGTGGACGGGTTGGGCAGTTGGCCTCGCCGCCCAAGGGTTGTGGCTGGCGTACTCGATCGCCACCGGGCAGTGGGGCTTCCTCGTCTCCTGCTTCGTCTACGGCGCGATCTACCTGCGCAACCTGCGTGCCTGGCTCCGCCCTGCCCCGACCACCGCGACTGACCGGGAGGTGACCTCGTGCGCCGGTTCCTGAACGCCGAACGCCTCGAAGGCGTCGCCCTGGCCCTCATCCTCCTGGCCGTGGGCGGGATGGCCGGTGCCGCGTCGTTCACCCACGTCAAGGACTGGACCATGGCCCACGCCCCGGCCGGCACCGGTGAGTGGTTCGGCTGGTCCAACGCCGTCATCTCCGAACTGATGCCCGCCGCCGCCCTGCTGGTCATCCGCCGTCGTCGACGCTCTGACCCGCACGCCTCCGTGGCCTACCCGCTGGTGCTGCTCGTCGCCGCCGTCGCCCTGTCCCTGGCCGCGCAGATCGCGGTAGCCAACGACAGCTTCTCCTCCCGCCTGCTGTCCTCGGTGCCCGCGCTGGCGTTCCTCGCCCTGTCCAAGCTCGTCCTCACCGGCACCACCAAGACGGCACCCACCCCGGCCGACGAACCCGTTGACGAGCAGGTTCCCGCTGACCTGCCGACCGATCCGCCACCGGTCATCAACCCGACCCCGGTCCCGTCGACCCCGGTTGCGGTGCGCTCGGCACTGGTGTCGTCCGTCGTCCAAGCCCCGCGCAACGGCCACGTCCTCACCTCGGAGGTCACCCGATGAGCCGCACCCAACTCGCTCGCCAGTCCCACCGCCGACCCGCCGCGGTCGCCCGTCGTGTCGTCGGAACCCCGGCCGAGGTCGCCGCCACCGTCGCCCTGGTCCGGGACTCCGGTCGGCTGCTGTCCATGACCGCCCCGGAGCAGCTCCCCGGCAGTGATCGGGTGACGGTCACGGTGCGATTCCTCGACACCCCGACCGCCGCCCCGCCGGTCGTGCGTCGACTGCGGCGCGGCCACGTCATCGCCGCCGCCACCATTCCCGGAATCGCTGCCGTGGCCGGCGTCGGCTACGCCGCCGTCCAGATCACCACCGCCGTTCGGGCGGCGGCACCGCTGATCGCGGGTGTGGTCCTGGTCCTGGTCGTCCTCGCCGTTCTGCTTCGCTCCCGCACGTCGGCGTGTGCCGGGCTGCACTGCTCCGGCTGCCGGCACTGACCGCCATGACCGCCCGGTGGCCCACCTACTGCGCCCGCTGCGGCAGGTGGGCCACCGCCCTCATCGAAGCCGGCCAGCCCGGCACCGGCCACTACCGCGCCGAAGTCACCTGCCCACGACACCACGCTGCGGCCACCCGCTGGGCCTCACACATCGGCCCAGCACGCAGCACCCCGCTTGCCCCGACCCAACCCGCGCTGTTCGAGATCCCGGAGGTGACCTGTTGACCGCCCCGACCCTGCCCGGCCTCACCCCCGACACCCCACCCCCGGCCGACCTACCCGCCGTCGTGCCGCCGGCGGCTGGGTCGCGTGCTGCTCGCCTGGCCATGCCCATGTCCCGACAGGTGCTCACCGAAATGGCCGCTGAGTACGGCGTGTGCCTGCGCCCGGTGACCCTGCGGCGCACCGACCTGCACTCCGGTCTGACCGAGGTCATCGACCTGCCGTGCGGGTCAACGCGGGAAGACAAGTGCTCGCCGTGTGCCAAGCGTGCGCGGCGGCTGCGGCAGACCCAGATCCGGGAAGGCTGGCACCGCGCCGACGAACCGAACCCGTTCGGCCCGTACCCGGTCAGCGACGCGCAACGTGAGCTGGTCATGCTCCGCGCTCATCTGGAGTTCGCCCGCGACGAAGCCCAACGCTCCGCACAGTTCGACCAGATCCCCGCCATCGATCAGGCGATCGCGGAGGTCGAGGAAGCCACTGCCGCCGAAGGGCTACGCGGGCAGATCGCCCCCGGCCACGACGGGGAAGAACTCGGCCTCGGTGGGCGCCGCAAACGCTCCACCCGCCGCCGCCAGGACGCCCCCGACCTACCTCGGAAGAAGGTCGAGCCGCGCACCCTCGGCCGTGTGTACGTCGCGCCGGACGGCACGCAACATCGGCCGTCGATGTGGCTGTCGCTCACTCTCGGCTCCTACGGCCGGGTCCTGCCCGACGGCACCCCCGTCGACCCGGACAGCTACGACTACCGGCGGGCGGCGTGGGACGCGGTGCATTTCGCCCGGCTGCTGGACCGGTTCTGGCAGAACCTGCGGCGCTGTGTGGGGTGGAACGTCCAGTACGCCGGATGCGTCGAGCCCCAACGACGCCTCGCCCCACACGCGCACTTCGCCATCCGGGGCACCATCTCCCGGGCGGTGCTGCGACAGGTCGCCGCCGCCACCTACCACCAAGTCTGGTGGCCCTCCGCCGACGAACCCCGGTACACCCTCGACCAGCCACCCGTGTGGGATGGCGACCGGGCCGCGTGGGCCGACCCGGACAGCGGGCAGGAGTTGCCGTCGTGGGCTGACGCCCTGGACGACATCGACACCGACCCCGACGCGCAACCCGCGCACGTCGTGCGCTTCGGTACCCAGGTCCACGCCGAAGGAGTCACCCCCGGCACCGTCCACGCTGACCGCACGATTGGCTACATCACGAAGTACATCACCAAGTCCGCCGCGGACTGCCACAAGGCCGAGACGGACCGGCAACGGGACCACCTCGACCGGCTCTGGCACGAGCTGCGGGTCACGCCGTGCAACGAGCGGTGCGCGAACTGGCTGCTCTACGGCATCCAACCCAAGAAGGCCCACGGCAGGCTGCAACCGGGCCGCTGCAAGGGCAAGGTCCACCAACGGGCGACCCTCGGCATCGGCGGCAGGCGCATCCTCGTCTCCCGCGACTGGTCGGGAAAGACCCTCGCTGACCACCGCGCCGACGCCCGGGCCTGGGTCCGCAACCTTCTCGGTGTCACCAGCGGCGCAGCGGACTCCGACCCCGTCGACCAGGAAGACCCGCCCGCGTACGCGTGGGAACTCGCCCGTCCCGACGACCCCGACGTCGCCCCCCTGCAACACCGGCTCCTGCGCGCCCTGTCCCAACGCGCCCAATGGAAAGCCGCACTCCTGACAGCACGCGACAAGGCGGCGCAGGTCACGTCGCCGCTGACCGGTTCCGGCTCCCTCGGACAGGAAGGACGTGCGTGATGACCACCCTCAACCACTCCCGCGCGGTCGCGCCCAGGAGCGTCCGACCGGCCGAAGCCGCCGCCCTACTCGGCATCTGCCGCGACACCGTCTACGTCCTGATGCGCTCCGGTCGACTGCGCTCGGTGAAGCTCGGTCGGGCTCGACTCATCCCGGTAGCGGCGATCGAGGAACTTCTCTCAGCATCGGAGGACTTCGCGGCATGAGCGGCAATCGGCGTCGGTCCCACGGCGAGGGGTCGGTCTTCAAGTACCGGGACGGGTTCGCAGCCGTGCTCGACCTCGGGTGGATCGGCGGAAAGCGATCCCGGAAGTGGGTCTATGGCAAGACGGAACGGGAAGTGCTCGGCAAGCTGGCCGACCTTCGTCGCCGCCAGAAGTTGGGGCAGAACCTTGCCGCTGCACCCCGGACGGTCGGTGAATGGCTGGACGAGTGGCTGCGGATGAAGGAGCGCGACGGCACCCGCCCGTCAACGTTGCAGGGCTACCGGAAGCTCATTGAGAACCACGTCCGTCCGTCCCTGGGCAAGCTGGCTCTCGACAAACTGACGCCGACCGTCATCCGCCGGCTGCTGGCGGAAAAGACGGATGCTGGTCTCTCGGCGACCACGGTTCGCCACATTCACGGCCTGATCCGGAACTCGCTCGGCGATGCTGAGAGGGAGGAGCTGGTGCACCGCAACGCCGCGAAATCGGTCCGTCCGCCGGCCATGCGGCAGACCGAGCGTCGCGCCCTAGGCGTGGATGAGGCCAAGCGGCTGCTCGACGTGCTGCGGGGTCACCGCCTCGAAGCGCTCTACGTGTGCGCCCTGACGGTGGGGCTGCGTCGCGGGGAACTCCTCGGGCTCGCCTGGTCGGACATCGACTTCGACGCCGGGACGCTCACCGTCCGGCAGACCGTTCAGCGTGCCGAGGGCCGGTTGCAGCTCGTCGCACCCAAGACGGATCGGTCCCGGCGAACGGTGCCGGTGCCGGCGCAGACGCTCGCGTTGTTCCGTGCGCACCGTCGACAGCAAGCCGCGGATCGACTGGCGGCGGGGGAGCGGTGGCAGGATCACGGCCTGGTCTTTCCGTCGAAGGTTGGCACGCCCATCGATCCCGACCACATCGACCGTACGTGGCACAAGATCCGGGCTGCCGCTGATCTCGACTGGCTACGGCTGCATGACCTGCGGCACGCCTGCGCAACGTTCCTACTCGTCTCCGGGGCCTCGCCTCGAACCGTGATGAAGGTGCTCGGTCACAGTCAGATCGGACTCACCATGAACACCTACGCCCACGTCCTGCCAGAGATCGAGCGGGCCGCCGTCGATGAGGCCGCGAAGCACCTCTTCGGCTGACCTTGGCTGTACGGATGGCTGTACGGGAGGCGTAGGGCTCGACGTGACCGGGACCGTCAAGCCGCTGAGCTGGGGGAGTGAGGGCGCGCCCGGCAGGATTCGAACCTGCGGCCTTGGGATTAGAAGTCCCCTGCTCTATCCGCTGAGCTACGGGCGCAACGTGGTTTCGCGCGAGAAGGGTACCGCCGCCGGGACCTTGCCCGGTGGAACGGGTGGTCAGGTCGTCTGTCGTATCCGTGGCGCGACCGGACACCGGCCGCAGCGGGGTCAGGCGTCGGTGGGGGAGGAGACTCCGACGGCCGGATGCCCGTCGTCGCCGGTGGGCTGCGCCGGGATCGGGTGGGTCGCCGTCGGTCCGGCGCCGAGGAAGGCTTCGGCCCACCGGCCCACCTCGGCGAAGACCTTCTGGCGTACGACGGGTCCGGAGAGCGTGAGGTCGTGCATGCCGCCGTCGAAGCGGGACACGGTGACGTGTGGGCCGAGGCGGGGCGCCCAGCGGACCATGTGCTCGACGTCGAGGACGGCGTCGGCCAGGGTGGCCGCGTCTTGCCATTTCGTGCCCCGGAACGACCGGGTCGAGCAGGCGAGCAGCACCGGCACCTGGATGTCCAGCCCGGCGCGTAGCCGTCGCTGGCCAGTGCGGATGGCGTTGAGCCAACCGGCCCGGACGGGGAAACCGGCGAGCGGCTTCCACGCCAGGTCGTACGTCCATTCGCCGCGATGGTCGGCGTGCAGGCTCTCGCCGTACACCGTGCCGAGCCCGATCGGGATGATGCGGTGCGGGGCACTGCGGCCCAGGCGCGCGACGGCGGCCGCGAGGGGTCGCCGCACGAACCAGGGGGCGTTGAGGTCGAAGAACGGACTGTTGAGAACCAATCCGTCGACCAGCCCGGCGTCGCGGCGGGCGCTGGCCCACAGCGAGACGATCAAGCCACCGGTGGAGTGGCCCATCGCCAGCAGCGTGTCGTGTCCGTCCTCGTCACGGATGATCCGTGCGGCGGCGTCCAGTTCGGGGAAGTAGTCGCCGAGGTCACGGCAGAAGTTCGGGGTCTGGTGCGGCAGCAGACTGCGGCCGTACTTGCGCAGATCGAGGGCGTAGAAGTCCCAGCCACGTTCGGCGAAGAAGTCGGCCACGTGGGTCTGGAAGAAGTAGTCGACGAAGCCATGCACGTAGAGCACAGCGCGCCCGGTGGGGCGCCCGGCCCGGCGACGGACCAGGGTCGCCACCACCGGACCCTCGTCGTCCCTGCCCAAGTCGATGGTGTGCCGCTCGTAGGGCGGGCCAAGCACGTCCGGTTCCACCCCGACGACGGTACGCCGACCGACTACCGGGCGGTAGCCCCCGCCCACCCGCACCCGGCGGGCGGGGGCCCCGACTGGTCGGTCGCCCCGGACTCGGTGTGAGCCCCTACTGTGCGGCCGTACTCACCTCGTCGGTGGGAGCCGCCTGGCCGGGCGGCTCGTTGACCCGCAGGTGCTTGTTGTTGCGGGGCTCCTGCCGGGTCTTCGCGTCGTTCAACTGCCGGCGCAGGTCGTCACGGACGTCGTTGAGCGCGGCGTGCAGGTCCTCCTCGGACGAGGTGGCGACGATCCGCTGCCGGCCGGCGATCCAGCACTCCAGGGTCACCTTCTGGCCCTTGGCCTCCCGGTCCTTCACCGACAGTTCCATGTCGGTGGCGTCGGCGTGGAACCCGGCCAGCCGGGCGTCGAGGGTGGCGAACTGCTCGACGATGCGGTCCCGCTCACGGCCGGCGAAACCTCCGCCGAGCCGGAGGCACTTGGCGACGGTGGCGGGTTCCCGCACGGCGCTCATCGCCGCACCTGCCCGTGGGTGGATCGGCTGTTGGTCATCATCATGATCGCTGACCTTTCGTTCGACGTCGTGCTCACGGGTGCGGTTGGAGAGATCTCTACCCAGGGCGGCTCCGTCCGGAACGTAACCATTTCCGCCTCCCGGTTCGAGCATCGGCTCTCGGCCGTACGCCAGCCAGAGCCGATCGACCTACCACATCGGGACCTTGATCAGGCGGTTGTCCACAGATGGTCCGGTCGTCCACAGGTGCCCCCTTCGGGGCTGTCCGCGAGGGTCTTCGGGCCGCACTCTCGGTGGCGAGTCGACTCGCCGAAGACACGCCCCCGTCCCTTGGAGGAGACGATGTTCGACACGTATCTGACGATCGTGGGAAACGTGCTCACCGCGCCGGAGTGGCGCCGCACCACCCAGAGCAACACGTTGGTGGCCAACTTCAAGGTCGCCTCGACCGCCCGACGCCTCGACCGCGACAGCGGGCGCTGGGTCGACGGCAACAGCCTGCGCGTACGGGTCAACTGCTGGCGCAAGCTCGCCGAGGGAGTTGCCGCCTCGGTGATGGTCGGCGATCCCGTGGTGGTCTGCGGCCGGCTCTACACCCGTGACTGGATCGACGACGCCGGCAACCACCGCACGCTGTACGAGTTGGAAGCCGTCGCGGTCGGCCATGACCTGTCCCGGGGACGTAGCAGGTTCCTGCGCAACCGGCCCACCCTGGCCACCAGCACGAACGCCGACGCCGACGCCGAGCAGCGCGTGCACGGAGAGCCGACCGAGCCGGTGCCGCACGACGAGGCACCGGTCCGGCCCGACCACCGGTCGGTCGACGAGGATTTCGAGTTGGCCGACCTGCCCGGAGTCGAGGTCGGGCATGCCGACGTGCCCACCCCGGCGTCGGGAGACGGTCTCGACCAGGCCCCGACGAACGGTCTCGACCCGGCTCGGGCGGACGGTCTCGACCCGGGTTCGACGGGTGGTCCGGACTCGTCGGGCACCGACCGGTTGCCGCCGGTCGAGTTCGACGGGTTCGACGTCGCCGGGGAGCACGTCCCGGATGATCTGACCCCGGTGCCCGACGAGGTCACCGAGGCTGAGGCCGAGTCGGCGGTACGCCCGGAGGAATCGGGGGCGGGCGATGCCGCGACCAGGCGGGGTCGGCGCGGGCGCGGACGGCTGCCACAGCCCGTCTGAGCGACGCGTGAGAGCGCCCAGCCGACGGCGGCGACACCCGGCACCACGCGGCCAGCAGGGGCGAGCCCGGCCGAGCCGGTCGGGGTGTCCGGCTCGGCTAGGCTGGCTGCCCGGGGGTGATACGCCGTGCGACACACGGGGGCGGTGGCGAACGCGACGGGACTCGTGGTGGGCTACGCGCTGGACGCGGCGTTCGGTGATCCCCGCAGGGGCCACCCGGTGTCCGGCTTCGGTCGAGCCGCCGCTGCGCTGGAACGTCGCCTCTACCGGCCCGACCGGCTGGCCGGTGGGATCTTCACCGCGGTCTGCGTGGGTGTGCCGGTGGCGATCGGGGTGGCTGCCACCGTCGGCACCCGGCACCGGCCGGTAGCCCGCGCCGCGCTGGTCGCCGTCGGCACCTGGGCGGTGCTGGGCGGGCGCAGCCTGCGCCACGAGGCGAAGTCGATGGGCCGGTCCCTGCGCGGCGGTGACCTGCCGGCTGCGCGACAGCGGCTCGGGCATCTCTGCGGGCGGGACCCGTCGACGCTCGACGAGCCCGAGATCGCCCGGGCGACGGTCGAGTCGGTGGCGGAGAACACCTCCGACGCGGTGGTCGCCCCCCTGTTCTGGGGTGCGGTCGCCGGGCTGCCCGGCCTGCTCGGTTACCGTGCGGCGAACACCCTCGACGCGATGGTGGGGCACCGCAACATCCGCTACGCCAGGTTCGGCACACCGGCCGCCCGCCTGGACGATCTGCTCAACCTGGTGCCCGCCCGCCTGACCGGTCTGCTGACCGTGGCGCTGGCGTCGGTGGGCAAAGGTGACCGGGAACGGGCCTGGCGGGTGTGGCGGCGGGACCGCGACGACCATCCCAGCCCCAATGCCGGGCAGTGCGAGGCGGCGATGGCCGGAGCGCTGGGCGTGCGGCTGGGCGGACGCAACGTGTACTTCGGGCGTACGGAGGCGCGCCCGTTCCTCGGTGACGGTCCCCGTCCCGAGGCGCGGCACCTGGTCCGGGCGGCGCGGATATCCCGGGCGGTCGGCCTGACGGCGCTCGGCATCGCGGCGGTGTATCCCCTGACCGCCGGCCGGCTCATCGGCGCGGCTGCCCGCCGGACCCGCCAAGCGCTGCCGACTCCCCGGGCGCTGCCGACGCCGCGAAGGATGCTGGCTCAGGGAGCGCTGCCGACATCGGGAGGGTTGCGGGGCCTTCGGATGCTCCGGACGTGGGGTCGCAGGTGAGCGGTGGGCTTCTGGTGGCCGGGACGACCTCGGACGCCGGGAAGAGTGTGCTCACCGCCGGTATCTGCCGCTGGCTGCGTCGTCGCGGGGTGCGGGTGGCGCCCTTCAAGGCACAGAACATGTCGAACAACTCCGCCGTGGTGCTCGGGCCGGACGGTCGGGGCGGTGAGATCGGTCGGGCTCAGGCGATGCAGGCGGCGGCCTGCGGGCTCGCGCCGGACCTGAGGTTCAACCCGGTGCTGCTCAAGCCGGGCAGCGACCTGGCCAGTCAGGTGGTGCTGCTCGGCGAGGCCGTCGGGACGATCACCGCCGACAGCTTCCGGACGCTGCGTCCCCGGCTCGCCGAGACCGCCCACACGGCCCTGGCCGAGCTGCGGTCGGAGTACGACGTGGTGATCTGCGAGGGCGCCGGCAGCCCGGCCGAGGTGAACCTGCGCGAGGGCGACTATGTGAACATGGGCCTGGCCCGGCAGGCGGGGCTTCCGACGATCGTGGTCGGTGACATCGATCGGGGCGGCGTGTTCGCCGCCATGTTCGGCACTCTCGCCCTGCTCGACCCGGCAGACCAGGCACTGGTCGCCGGGTTCGTGGTCAACAAGTTCCGGGGTGACCTGGAGTTGCTCGCCCCCGGGCTGGCACAGCTGCGGCACCTCACCGGTCGCCCGACGTACGGGGTGCTGCCCTGGGCGTTGGACCTGTGGCTCGACGCGGAGGACTCGCTCGCCTACGGCCGGGTGCTCGGCCGTCCGGCCGCTCCGCGCGGCACCGAGTGGCTCGACGTGGCCGTGCTACGGCTGCCCCGGATCAGCAACGCCACTGACGTGGAGGCGTTGGCGACCGAGCCAGGGGTGCGGGTACGGCTGACCGTCGAGCCCGCCGAACTCGCCGCCGCCGACCTGGTGGTGCTCCCCGGTTCGAAGTCGACAGTGGCCGACCTGGCCTGGCTGCGCGAGACGGGTCTGGCGGACGCCGTCACCGCCCACGCGGCGAGGGGTCGCCCGGTGCTCGGCATCTGCGGCGGCTACCAGATGCTGGCCCGCGCCATCCACGACCCGGTGGAGAGCCGGCAGGGCACGGTGCCGGGTCTCGGCCTGCTTCCCATCGAGATCACCTTCGACCGGGACAAGACCGTCCGGCCCGCGTCGGGCAGCGTCGACGGGCACCTGCCGGTCGAGGGGTACGAGATCCACCACGGGTACGTCTCGACCGCCGACCCGCAGCTGACCCCGTTGCTGCGTGACACCGGCGGCGTCGACGAGGGCGCGATGCACGGTGTCGTGCACGGCACCCACTGGCACGGCACGTTCGAGTCGGACGAGTTCCGTCGCTGGTTCCTCACCCGGGTGGCCCGCCTCGCCGGGCGTACCGGGTTCCGGGTCGCGCTGGACACGTCCTTCGCCGCCGCCCGCGAGCGCAGTCTCGACCTGCTCGGCGACCTGGTCGAGGAACACCTCGACACACCGGCTCTGTGGCGACTCATCGAGGACGGGCCACCGGTCGACCTGCCGTTCGTACCACCCGGCGCGCCACCCGTCGACGTCCGCGCCGCACGGTGACCGCTGCCGAGGTCGGTCAGTAGCGGATGTCGGCGGGCTGATCGGAGAAGGGCAGGCCGGCCGAGCGCCATGCCTCCACCCCGCCGATCATGTCGGTCGCCCGGTGCAGGCCCAGGGCGCGCAGGCTCGCGGCGGCGAGGCTGGAGCTGTAGCCCTGTCGGCACACCACGACGATCTCCAGGTCGTACCCGGTCGCCTCGGGTATCCGCCAATCACTGGCCGGGTCGAGCCGCCACTCCAGCACCGTCCGGTCGATCACGATGACGCCGGGCAGGTTGCCCTGCTCCCGACGCTGTAAGTCGGTGCGTGTGTCGATCACGAGCGCACCCCGGCTGGCGGCCTGCACCGTCTCTTGCGGGGTCAACCGGGTCATGCCCGCACGGGCCTGCTCCAGCAACGCCTCGACACCGGGACTCATCACGGAATGGGACACGCCACGATCATGCCGTTCGGCGGCGGCCCTGCGGTCCGAAGTGGCCGGGGACAACCCGATCGGTAACGTCGGTGCCCGTGGTGGTGGGCTTCGAGGCGTACGCCGGGCTGGCCCGGAGGGTGCTGGCGGGACCGGCCCGGCTGGGGCGTACCCGGTTGGTGGCTGTCGACGGTCCGAGCGGCGCGGGCAAGACGGCCTTCGCGGCGCGCCTGGCCGACGCCCTCGCCGCGACGTCCGACACCACCCGCCCGCCGGTGGTGCACACCGACGACCTGCTCGACGGGTGGGCCGACCAGCTCAGCTTCTGGCCCCGGCTGGAGGAGCAGGTGTTGGCCCCGGTTCGGGCCGGACAGGCCGGTGCCTATCGCCGGTACAACTGGACGCGGCGGTGCTTCCTGCCCGCCCCGGTGCCGGTTCCGGTCGCGCCGGTGCTCATCGTGGAGGGGGTCAGCGCGGCGCGGGCCGCCGCCGTGGTGGACCTGACCCTGGCGGTCTTCGTCACCGCACCGCAGCCGCTGCGGCTGACCCGGGCGGTCAGCCGGGACGGTCCGGAGATCCTGCCGGAGCTGCGTCGTTGGCACGTCATCGAGCGCGCTCACTTCGCCGCCGACGGTACCGAGGCCCGCGCCGATGTGGTGGTCGACGGCGCACCCGCCCTACCGCACGACCCGACGGACTACTACTGCCGGATCCTGCCGGGTCGGGATGTCACGCCGCCCGCGCCGGCTCGGTAAGGCCGACATACGATGCCGGTCATGACCACACCGATCATGACCGAGTCCGAGCTGCGGGAGGCCGTGGCGCGGGAGCTGCCCGGCGTCCGCGCCGACCTGGAGCGGCTCGTCCGCATTCCCGGCATCGCCTTCGAAGGCTTCGACCACGCGCACGTGGAGCGTTCCGCCGAGGCGGTCGCCGAGTTGCTGCGCGGGGTTGGCCTCGACGTGGAGGTGGCCCGGGCCGGTGGTCAGCCCGCGGTCATCGGCCGCAAGGCCGCACCTCCGGGTGCCCCGACCGTCATGCTCTACGCCCACCACGACGTGCAGCCGATCGGCGATCCGGCGTTGTGGGAGTCGGACCCGTTCGTGCCGGTCGAGCGGGACGGCCGCCTCTACGGGCGGGGTGCCGCCGACGACAAGGCGGGCATCATGGCGCACATCGCGGCGCTGCGCGCGTTCGGCGACCGGCTGCCGGTCGGGGTGGTCGTGTTCGTCGAGGGTGAGGAGGAGTACGGCTCCGACTCGCTGGAGCGACTGCTGGCCGAGCACCGGGACAAGCTCGACGCCGACGTCATCGTGATCGCCGACTCGGCCAACTGGGATGTCGGCCTACCGGCGCTCACCACGTCGTTGCGCGGCATCGTCAACTGCTTCGTGGAGCTGCGCACCCTGGACCAGGCCGTGCACAGCGGCATGTTCGGCGGTGCGGTACCGGACGCGCTCACCGCCCTGGTCCGGCTGCTGGCCACGCTGCACGACGACGCCGGAGACGTGGCGGTGGCGGGGCTGGTCGGCAAGGAGGCGGCCCGGGTGGACTATCCGGAGGACCGGTTCCGCGCCGAGGCCGGGCTGGCCGAGGGCGTGCAGCTGTTCGGCACCGGCCGGATCACCGACCGGCTGTGGACCAAGCCGGCGCTCGCGGTGCTCGGCATCGACGCCCCGGCCACCGGCGAGGCGCCGAACGCGCTGGTCCCGTCGGCCAAGGCCAAGCTGAGCGTACGGCTGGCGCCGGGTGACGAGCCGAAGCAGGCGTACGCGGCGCTTCGCGCCCACCTCGAGAAGTACGCGCCGTGGGGCGCACAGGTCGAGGTGACCTTCGAGCAGGAGGGTGCGCCCTGCGTCATCGACGCCAGCGGCCCGATGTTCGACGCCGCCCGGTCGGCGTTGCGTGCCGCCTGGGACGGCACCGACGCGGTGGAGATCGGGGTTGGTGGCTCCATCCCGTTCATCGCCACCTTCCAGGAGATGTTTCCGCAGGCGGCGATCCTGGTGACCGGGGTGGAGGACCCGCACGCCCGGGCTCACGGGCCGAACGAGAGCCTGCACCTGGGTGAGTTCGCCCGGGTCTGCCTCGCCGAGGCGTTGCTGCTGGCCCGGGTGGCCGAGGCGGGTCGTGGGTGAATCCGTAACCTCGCAACCTCGGTGACCGTTTCCGGTGTGTCGGACGCGGGGCTGTTGTAGCCTCTCGAACATGCGTACGAACGAGGTTCTGGCCCGCCTGGAGGCCGCCGTCATCGCTCTGGGGGACGTCGACGTCTCCGCGTGGCCCGACGACACGCTCAAGGAACAGCTCGGCGAGCTGTCCGCCGCCCTGGTCGCCCTGGACGCGTCGCTGTCCCGCATCGCCGACGGGGTCCGCGCCCGTGGGCTGCGCATCGAGGAGCCGGTCCCGGCCTGACGCCGTCGCACGCCGCCCCGATCACGACCCGCCGCGCGGGCGCCGTCGCGCGTCGCCCGACCATCGCCGGGTGCCGGGTGCCGGGTGCCGGGTGCCGGGTGCCGGGTGCCGGGTGCCGGGTGCCGGACGTCGGGTGTCGGACGCCGGACGCACGGGGGAGCGGTGCCGTCGGGCCGGGTGCCGACCCATCGGGCGGCTCGGCGGTCCCGCGCAGGTCGCGCCGGTTGTCGGTGCTGGCTGGCAGGATGAGGTCGTGCGGTTTCTGGACCTGGCTGCCACCTCGGCGGCCGTCGGCGCGACCAGCGGTCGGCGGGCCAAGGTCGAGTTGCTCGCCGACGCCCTGCGTCGGCTGGATCCGCCCGAGGTGGCGGCGGGCTCCGGGTGGCTCGCCGGTGAGCTGCGTCAGCGGCAGACCGGCGTCGGTTGGGCCAGCCTGCGTGACCTTCCTCCACCGGCGGCCGAGCCGACGCTGACCGTGTCGGCGGTCGACGCCGCGATCGACGAGATCGCCGCGGTGCACGGCGCGGGTTCGCAGGCACGCCGTCGGGATCTGGTGCACCGGCTCTACTCGGCTGCCACCGCAGACGAGCAGCGGTTGCTGACCGGTCTCTTCCTCGGCGAGTTGCGCCACGGTGCCCAGGCCGGGCTGTTGGCCGACGCGATCGCCCGAGCGGCCGGTGTCTCCGTCTCCGTCGTACGCCGGGCCCTGCTGCTCGCCGGTGACCTGCGGGCGGTGGCGGTGGCCGCTCTCGACGGTGGCGCTGCGGCGCTGGCCGGGTTCGGGCTCCAGGTGGGCCGGGCCCTCGCGCCGATGCTGGCGCAGAGCGCGTCCACCGTCGACGAGGCGTTGGCCGCCACCGGAATGCCCGCGGTGGTCGACGTGAAGCTCGACGGCATCCGGATCCAGGCGCATCGCAGTGGTTCCGACATCGCCGTGTTCTCCCGCAGCCTCGACGAGATCACCGCCCGGGTGCCCGAGGTGGTCGCCGCCATGCGTAACCTGCCCGCGCGGGAGATCGTCCTCGACGGGGAGGCCATCGGGCTGGACGCCGCCGGGCGACCACTGCCGTTCCAGCAGACGTCCAGCGCGGCGGCTCGACGGGCCGGTGCCGTCGCGCGGGAACCGGTCGCACCGGCGGTGCGTGCCGCCGCCGAACGGACCGGCACGACCGTGCTCACGCCGTACTTCTTCGACCTGCTCCACCTCGACGGCGCGGATCTGATCGACCTGCCGGGCCGGGACCGATGGGCCGCGCTGGACGGCACCGTCGACGCGTCGCTGCTGGTCGGCCGGACGGAGGTGGACGACCCCGAGCGGGCCGGTGCGGCCTTCGCCGCCGCGCTCGACGCCGGTCAGGAGGGGGTGGTGGTCAAGGCGCCGGACGCGCCCTACGACGCCGGGCGGCGCGGCGCGGCCTGGGTCAAGGTGAAGCCCCGGCACACCCTCGACCTGGTCGTGCTCGCCGTGGAGTGGGGCAGTGGCCGTCGCACCGGATGGTTGTCGAACCTGCACCTGGGCGCCCGCGACCCGGACACCGGTGGGTTCGTGATGCTCGGCAAGACCTTCAAGGGGCTCACCGACGAACTGCTGCGCTGGCAGACCGAGCGCTTCCTCGGCCTCGCGATGGAACGCGGGGACTGGGTCGTCCGGGTCCGACCCGAGCAGGTCGTGGAGATCGCCTTCGACGGTGTGCAGGCCAGTTCGCGCTATCCCGGCGGGGTCGCCCTGCGGTTCGCCCGGGTGGTCCGCTACCGGGACGACAAGACGGCCGCCGAGGCGGACACCATCGACGCCGTCCGGGCGATACACGCGGGCCGCCCAGCCGGTTGAGCGGTCAGGTGGCGGCCGGTGTGCCGGAGTCGGCGGCCCGGTCACGGGGGCGTTCGTCGACCACTCCGGCGAGCCGACGGGCCTCGCGGCGGACGATCCAGCCATAGCCGACCAGGGTCATCGCAGCGAAGATCCACCACTGGACGACGTAGCCGAGGTTCTGCCAGTTGTTGGCATGCCCGATCGACACCGCCCGGAACGCCGGGTCGGCGGCCGGTGTCTGCTGGTCGAGCAGCACGTACGCGCCGTGTACCGGGTACGGCAACTCGCTGGCGAGTTGGGGGACGGAGACCCGACGGCTCTCCACCCGGCCGTCACGGCGGGACACCTTGGCGTCGCCGCTCTCGCTCGCGTGCACCCGACCCTCGACGGTCACCTCACCCGTCGGTGCCGGTGGCACGTCCGGCTGGGCGAGCGCCCCACCCGGGGCGGGTGGGATCCAGCCCCGGTCCACCAGGACGGCGGTGCCGTCGGCGAGCACCAGCGGGGTGACCACCTCGAAGCCGACCCGGCTGTCGACCGTGCGGCCCCGCACCAGGACGATGTTGTCCGTGTCGTACCGGCCGGTCACGGTGACCCGGGTGAAGGTCCGCTCCTGCTGCGGCGGCGCACCGACCGTGCCAGGGCCACCGGTCGGCGCGGGCACTGCCTCCCGCAACGGCACCGGGTCCATCCGCAGGCCGGCGTCGATGCGTTCGTTGACCGCCGTCCGGCCGTGGTAGCGCTCCAGCTGCCAGTTGCCGAGCAGCACCATCACCGTGGCGGCGGCCAGGGCCAGCACGAGAAGGCCCAGCCAGCGGGGCGTCAGCAGGAAGCGGTACACGCCACGAGATTACCCGTGTGACCGCCGCCACTGGTCCGAGCCGTCACCGTGCGCGCCCGCCGGGCCGTCGTAGGCAGTGGTGTCGGTGGGGGCGGGGCACGGACGGCGTCCGGTGGCGGAGCGTACCGGCGTGGGGGCGGTCCGCCACGGACTCGGCTGACCTGGACGGGACGCGGCGGCGAGGGGTGCCTGTGGGGCGTCGGGTTCAGCTATCGTCACGCGGGCGGAGCGCGCCGACGGTCGGCACGCCGACCGCTCGCGAGGAGTCGATGATGACGGGCGTGCCGCGTCTGGTGCTCAGTGCCCCCTCCTCTGGACACGGCAAGAACACGCTGGCGATCGGGCTGCTCGCCGCGTTCGCCGACCGGGGTCTCGACGTGGCCGGCTTCAAGGTCGGACCGGACCAGGTGGACGCGGCGTATCTGGGGCTCGCCAGTGGTCGACCGGGGCGCACGCTGGATCCGCGGTTGGTGGGTGCCGATCGGGTCGCCCCGCTGTTGTCGCACGGTGCGGCCGGCGCGGACCTCGCCGTGGTGCAGGGCAGCATGGGCCTGTACGACAGCCTGACCGGCCGCAGCGAGACCGAGTCGACCGCCGCCGTCGCCACCGTGCTGCGTAGCCCGGTGGTGCTGGTGGTCGACGTCGCCGCGATGGGCCAGTCGGTGGCCGCCCTGGTGCACGGCTTCCGGGCGTACGACGAGCAGTTGTGGATCGGCGGGGTGATCCTCAACCGGGTCGCCTCAGCCCGGCACGAGGCGCTGCTGCGTGAGGCGCTGGACGACATCGGCGTACCGGTCTACGGCGCGTTGCGCCGCCAGGACCTGCCCTCGGTGCTGCCGTCCCGGCGGTACGGGGTGGTGCCGGTACTCGAAGGCGCGGGCGAGGCCACCCGGGCGGTCCGGCGGTTGGGTGAGGCGGTGACCGCCACGGTGGATCTGGAGCGGCTGCTCGGGCTGGCCCGCTCGGCACCCGCGCTGGGGGTGCAGCCGTGGTCGCCGTCGGGTGCCGACGAGGTGTCCGCACCCCTGCCCGCTGGCGCCGACCGTCCGGTGGTGGCGCTGGTCGGTGGCCCGGGCGGCAGCTTCAGCCACGCCGAGACGGCAGAGCTGCTGGCAGCCGCCGGTGCCCAGGTGGTCACGCTCGACCCGTTCACCGACGAGGTGCTGCCCGCCGGGACCAAGGCCCTGGTGGTCGGTGGTGCTCTGCCCGAGTCGTACGCGGAGCAGCTCTCCGCCAACCGGCGGCTCTGCATCGCGGTCGCCGAGTTGGCCCGCACCGGGCGGCCGGTGGTCGCGGAGGGGGCCGGCCTGCTCTGGCTGGCTCGGGAACTGGACGGGTTGCCGATGTGCGGGGTGATCGACGCGATCGGCAGCCTCCGGGACGGGCTGGTGGTCGGCTACCGGGAGGCCACTGCCCAGGGTGACAGTGTGGTCGCCACGCGGGGCGAGGTGGTGATCGGGCACAAGGAGCACCGGGCGGTTCTCACGCCCCGGGGTGGGCAGCGGCCGGCGTGGAGCTGGCCGGGCGGCGCTCCGGAGGGATTCATCTGGCGGGGCGTGCACGCCTCCCAGCTCGTGCCGCACTGGGCCGCGTACCCGCGCATCGCGACGCGGCTGGTGGCCGCCGCTGCGGCCGAACCGGCCACGGTCGGGGTCGGCGACGGTGGCCCGGCCGGGCCGGCGGGTGCCGCCCTGGGCGACCCGGCGGGTGCGGCAGCCGCCGGGCCGGCCGGTGCGCCGACGGCCTGACCGTCAACCGACGATCCGGTCCGAGGGCGGGACGAAGTCCCGGACCGGTTTGCCCTTCAGCGCGTCGCGGAGGGTGTTCGCCACCGCCTCGATCGGGATCTGCGACTGCCCGTCGCCCACCGCGTTGAAGGGGTTGTCGGGGTCGGAGATGAAGCTGGCCGCCGCCAGTTCCGGTGTGTAGCCGACGAACCAGGCCGAACGGGTGCTGTCCGTGGTACCGGTCTTGCCGGCGACCGGGCGGCCCACCGTGCCACGCACGCTGTCCGCCGTGGACCAGCCGCCGCAGCTGCCCTTGGCCGGGGTGTCGCCGGTGGGACAGCGGGCCGCGTCGGTGGCCGCTCGCGCCGCGTCCGCGCTGACCACCTGGCGGCAGCGGGGCTTGGCGACCTCGCGTTCGATCCCACCCGGCGTGGTGTACATGACCGGGGTGCCGTCCCGGTTGTAGATGGCGTTGACCGGCAGCGCTTCGCAGTAGCGCCCGTCGGCGGCGACCGCCGCGTAGGCGTTGGCCATCTCCAACGGGGTGGCGTCGGAGACGCCCAGGGTGAAGGCACCCCACTTGTTGGCCTTCGCGGGGGAGGCGTGCTCGCGGTCCACGTCGGTACGCCACCGCAGCCCCAACTGCTCGGCGAGCCGGACGGCCCGTTCCGCCCCGACCTGTTCCTCCAGCCAGACGAAGTAGGTGTTCACCGACTTACCGAAACCGGACCACATGGTCTGGGTACCGCTCATCGCGCCGCTGGCGTTGGACGGCTGCCAGCCGTCGTAGACCTCGGAGCGGTAGCTGTGCGGCGCGTTGAAGGTGGTGTTCAACGGCAGGCCGGCGTCGAGGGCGGCCAGCATGGGGAACATCTTGAACGTCGACCCCGCCTGGTAGCCGGGCAGGTCGCCGCCGCCCATCAGCGGTGCCACCGTGTTCGGGTAGTTGGCCTTCACGTCGGGACCGGCCTCCGGATTGGAGCTGAGCGGGTTCTCGCTCAGGTCCAGGGAGTACCTGCGGTTCACCGCCATCGCCTTGACCCGGCCGGTGCCCGGTTCGGCCACCACGATCCCGTTGGCGAACGGGCTGCCGGTGTTGCCTTCGGTGCCGACGTTCTTCTCCGCCGCCTTCTGGATCTTCGGGTCCATGCTGAGCACGATCCGGTAGCCGCCCCGACGCAGCTTGTCCAACCGTTGGAGCCGGTTCTTCCCGAACGCCGGTTGAGCGCTCCACCAGTTCTTCAGGTAGTCGCAGAGGAAGCCCCAGCTGTTCCAGTCGTCGGGCACGGCGGCGCAGTCGTTGGGCGGGTAGGTCAGCCGCAGCCGGATCGGTTCGCTCTTCGCCGCCTGGGCCGAGTCCGGCGAGAGGTAGCCGAGCCGTGCCATGTTGTCGAGGACGTAGTTGCGGCGGGCGGTGGCGTCCTTCTGGTCGGAGGTGGCCGGGTCGTACTGGGAGGGTGACTTGACCAGCCCGGCGAGGGTGGCGGCCTCCACCGCGGTGAGGTCCTTGGGGGTCTTCGAGAAGAAGATCTCGCTGGCGGCGTAGATGCCGTACGCGCGGTGCCCGAAGTACGCCGAGTTGAGGTAGCGCTCCAGGATCTCCTCCTTGCTCAGCTCCTTCTCCAGGTCGACCGCCATACGCATCTCCTTGACCTTGCGCATCGGGGTCTGCGCGGTGGCCTCCTGCACCTCTCTCGGGTTGGTGGCGCTGTCCCGCAGCGCCATCCGGACGTACTGCATGGTGAGCGTGGAGGCACCCTGGGAGACGCCGCTGGAGCGGGCGTTCGCCACGAAGGCACGGGCGACGCCCTTCGGGTCCACCCCGTGGTGCTGGTAGAAGCGGTTGTCCTCGGCGGCCACGATGGCCAGCTGCATGTTCGGCGAGATGTCCGACAGCTTGGTGTACTGCCGGTACTCCTCGAAGAACATGGTCAGCACGGTCTTGCCGTCCGGCGCGTACAGGTAGGAGGTCTCGGCGGGCAGGGCGGTGGTCAGCAGGCGGGTCTTGCTCTCCACGGCGTGCGCGGTGGCCTTGGCGCCGACCCCGGTCACCGCGACGACGGGGTACGCGGCGGCGGCGACGACGATACCGGCGATCAATCCGGCACGGAGGAGAGGAACGAGACGACCAGCGGCAGCAAGGGGTCGATTGCTCACACCGCTAAGTTATGACATTTCCGATTCGTACATGAGAAATACTCATGAAGTGATCGGTGGTGATGCGGCCCACCCTCCGGGTTGCTGTCCCGAGCGCCGCCTTCCCGGCAGGATCGCGGTCATGCATGGTCAGCCGACCGCGACGTCCGGCGCGCCGCCGGCCGGACCGGACCTCGCTCACCACGGCGACGCCGAAGTCGCCGAGGGGCTGGTCGACCTCGCCGTCAACGTGCGGCACGCACCGCCGCCGCCCTGGCTGGCCGGACCCATCACGGCCTCGCTCGCCGACCTCGCCGCCTACCCGGACCCCCGCCCGGCACGTGCGGCGGTCGCCGCCCGACACCGCCGACCAGCGGAGGAGGTGCTGCTCACCGCAGGAGCGGCCGAGGGATTCGTGCTGATCGCCCAGGCGCTGCGTGGACTACGCCGACCGGTGGTGGTGCACCCGCAGTTCACCGAACCGGAGGCCGCGCTGCGGGCGGCCGGGCACACCGTGCGGCGGGTGCTGCTCGACGAGGCGGACGGCTTTCGGCTCCACCCCGACCGGATCCCGGCCGACGCCGACCTGGTCATGATCGGCAATCCGACGAACCCGACCTCCGTGCTGCATCCCGCTGCCGACGTCGCCGCGTTGGCCCGCCCCGGCCGGGTACTCGTGGTCGACGAGGCGTTCGCGGACACCACCGCCGCCCCCGGCGTACCCGGTGAACCCGAGTCACTCGCCGCGCGTCGGGACCTACCCGGGCTGCTGGTCGTCCGCAGCCTCACCAAGACCTGGGGGCTGGCCGGGTTGCGGATCGGCTACCTGCTCGGTGCGGCGGACCTGCTGCGCCAACTGGCTGCCGTACAGCCGCTCTGGGCAGTCTCCACCCCGGCCCTGGCCGCCGCTGCCGCCTGCGCCGGCCCGGCGGCGGCCCGGGCCGAGCGCGCCATCGCCGCGCAGCTCACCGCCGACCGCGAACACCTGGTCGCGCGGCTCAAGACCATCCCGGGCGTACGCGTGGCCGGTCGACCGGCCAGCGCCTTCGTGCTGGTACGGATCTCCGACGCCCAGCGGATCCGTGACCTGCTGCGGGAGCGTGGCTGGGCGGTGCGCCGGGGCGACACCTTCCCCGGACTCGGCACCGACTGGCTGCGGATCGCAGTTCGGGACCGGGCGACCACCGACGCGTTCATCGAGGTGCTGGCCGAGATCATGGAGGCATGATGCTGGAAGACACCATCGCGGCCGTCGGCCCGCCCGACGAACCGGCGATGAACGCCGCGCGGCAGTTGCAGGCGCGCCTGACCAAGCCGGCCGGCTCCCTCGGCGCACTGGAGGAACTGTCCGTACGCCTCGCCGGTCTGGCCGGGAGTTGCCCGCCACCGGTGCCCGCCCCGGCCGCGGTGGCGATCTTCGCCGGTGACCACGGCGTACACGCCCAGCGGGTCAGCCCCTGGCCACAGGAGGTCACCGGCCAGATGGTCGGCAACTTCTTGGCCGGCGGAGCGGTGGTCAACGCCTTCGCCCGGCAGGCGGGTGCCTCGATGACGGTGATCGACGTCGGGGTGGCCGGCCCGCTGCCGGTCGCCGTCGACGAACCGGACGCCGCCGGACCGGACACACCGAGACTGGTCGACGCCTCCGTTCGGCGGGGTACCCGGGACATGACCGTCACCGCCGCGCTGACCCGCGACGAGGCGCGAGCAGCGGTCGAGGTCGGCATCGGCGTCGCCGACGAACTGATCGCCGCCGGGGCCGGCATCCTGCTCACCGGCGACATGGGGATCGCCAACACCACTCCGGCCGCCGCCCTCGTCGCCGCCTTCACCGGAGTGGACGCCGCCGAGGCCACCGGCCGGGGCACCGGGGTCGACGACCCGACCTACCAGCACAAGATCGAGGTGGTGCGGTCCGCGCTGCGCCGCCACCGCCCCGACCCGGCGGACCCGCTCGGTGTGCTAGCCGCCGTCGGCGGGCTGGAACACGCCGCGCTGACCGGGTTCGTGCTCGGCGCTGCCGCGCGCCGCGTACCGGTGCTGCTGGACGGGGTGATCGCGGTCTCCGCCGCGCTCGCCGCAGCGGCCTTCGCGCCGGACTCCGTCGCGGCCATGGTCGCCGGTCACCGCTCCGCCGAACCCGGCGCGACGGTCGCGCTGCGTCGGCTCGGTCTCACTCCCCTGATCGACCTCGGCCTGCGGCTCGGCGAGGGCACCGGCGCGCTGTTGGCACTGCCCGTGGTCACCGGCGCGGTCCGGGTCCTGCACGAGGTGGCCACCTTCGACTCCGCCGGGGTGGCCGAGAAGTGAGCGAGCGAGACAGTCGGTTCCTCCGGCGGACCAGCAACGTCGGCGGCGCGGCCCCGCGCGAGGCCGATGAGCGAAGCGGAGCAGCGGCGTGAGCGCCAACGCGTACCCCCTCGGCCTTCGGCTGGCCGGCCTGCGCGTGGTCGTGGTCGGCGGGGGAGCGGTCGCCACCCGGCGGGTTCCGGCCCTGCTCGACGCGGGCGCGGACGTACTGCTGGTGGCACCGGAACTCACCCCGGCGCTACGCGCCCACGTCGACGCCGAGCGGCTGCGGTGGGTGCCGCGCCGGTTCCTCCCCGAGGATCTCGACGGTGCCTGGCTGGTGCACGTCGCCATCGACGACCCGGCTGCGGCGGCGGAGATCAGCGCCGCCGCCGCCGAACGTCGGATCTTCTGCGTACGCGCCGACGACCGGAACGCGGCGACGGCCTGGACTCCGGCGGTGACCCGGTACGGTCCGGTCACCGTGGCAGTGCTCGGCGGTGGCGATCCACGCCGCGCGGTGAGTGTCCGCGACGCCATTCGCGCCCTGCTCCAGACCAGGGCGAATCCGCTGTTGACGGAATCGGGCCCCCAGGCGTCGCCGCGCACCCCGCCCGGTGGTCCGGGCCAGGTCTTCCTGGTCGGCGCGGGACCTGGCGACCCGGAACTGATCACGCTCAAGGGTTGGCGGCTGCTCAGCGAGGCCGACGTGGTGGTCGCCGACCGGCTGGTGCCCGGACTGCTGCTGGACGAGTTGCGCACCGGTGTGGAACTGGTGGACGCCTCCAAGATCCCATACGGCCCGTCGCGGACGCAGGAGGAGATCAACCGGATTCTGGTGGACCGCGCGTCGGCGGGAGCCACCGTGGTCCGGCTCAAGGGCGGCGACCCGTACGTCTTCGGCCGAGGCGGAGAGGAACTGCTCGCCTGCGCGGCGGCCGGGGTGCCGGTCACCGTGGTGCCCGGCGTGACCAGTTCGATCGCGGCCCCCGCAGCAGCGGGGATACCGGTCACCCACCGGTCGGTGGCACACGAGTTCACCGTGGTGTCCGGGCACGTCGCACCGGATTCGCCCCACTCGCTGGTCCGCTGGGACGCCCTGGCAGCCTTGCGTGGCACGCTGGTGATCCTGATGGGTCTGAAGAACCTACCGTCGATCACCCAAGCGCTGCTGACGCACGGCCGACCGGCCGGGACACCGGCCGCCGTGGTGCAGGAGGCCACCACCGGAGGCCAGCGGGTCGTCCACTCGACTCTCGGTGAGGTGGCGGACGCGGTGACCGCTGCGGGGCTGAGGCCGCCGGCTGTGGTCGTGATCGGTGACGTGGTCGAGGCGTTGCGGGTGGGGTGAGCTGGGGCTGCTTCCTGGCATCGGTGGTTGGGCTTGGGGGCTGGGGGCGACCGTACCCGGCTTCGGGCGGTCAGGCTTGATCCCTGCGCCGGGCACGGTCGCCCCCAGCCCGACCTGGTTGGCGGTCTGCCCGGAGGCTTGCCCCGGTGGAGTGGGTCGTCTTGGGGGTGCCTGCCATGTGGGTGCCTGCGACGTGGGGGTGTCGCTGGTGGATGTGCCGCTGGCCGGCACCCTGGGTCGGGTGCCGGCCAGCGGTTTGTTCCCCCTGGAGAGGAAAGTCTTCGGTTGTTCGACCGGGGTCAGCTGTTCCAGTGCTCGGCGACCAGGTCAGCGGCCTGCTGTTCCCACTGGGCGTAGTGGTCCGGGTAGGCCGAGACCTGTACGGTCTGGGCGGCCACGGTGAGGGGCATGTCCTGCCAGCCGTCGACCTGCTTCAGACCCTTGAGGAACGCCAGGGTCGAGTACTCCGGGTCGGTGATCTGCTCGACCGTGCCCCAACCACTGGACGGACGCTGCTGGAACAGACCCTGCGAGTCATGGTCGTTGCGGTCACCCAGATGACCCAGGTTCTCCAACTTCGACTCCTGCAACGCCGTCGCGATCGCCACCACCGCGGCCCGCTCGTCCATGCCGGCCTTCTTCGTCGCCGCGACGATCGCCTTCGTGTTCTCGATCTGCTCATCGCCCAGGTCGACATGCGACTGACCCGTGGGGGCACCGTGCGGCAGCAACTTACCGGTGTCCGGCTTCTCGGCCTGCGCGGCGGCGACAGGAGCGGACTTGACCGGGGCGGTGTCAGCGAACGCGGCCACCGGACCGGCGAACAGACCACCGGTGACAGCCAGACCAGCAATACCCAGCACGCTCTTCCGCAGCATCGTGTTCATGGCAAAGCTCCAATCGGGGGTCACGCGCACACCCAGGGGGACGGGCACACGCACGCAAGCACCACAACAGGCGCCACAAAGGGGGAAAGAAGAAAGGGGAAACCTTCTCGATCTCGGCCCGGCACGCGGGGCAACCGCCACATCACGCCGCCGGAACCATGTACAACGACCGGCCGCCCGCCATCATTCCCGACGGCACACACCCACCATCGGCGGGCGCCGTCTTCCTCGGTCGTTCACCCGTCTACAACACCCCCGACCCGCCACCCATTCCACCCCCAGCCGACCCACCGCACCCCGCCACCCGGACACCCGGACCCAGACCGCCCACCACGAAACCACTACACCAAGATCCAACAACCGACCCGGACACCCCAGCCGCATCGGTTGAAACCGGACACCTGGCGCACCGGTGCGGAGCCTGCCCACGACGGGGGCGTGGCCCGCCGTGCCCGGCGCAGGGATCAAGCCTGACCGCCCGGAGCCGGGCACACCCCACCACACCCCAAAGCGCACACACAGCGCACGGAAGCGGCCGGAGGTGAGACCTCCGGCCGCTTCGATCTGCCCATTTGTTACTGCTTGAGCATGTTGTCCAGCAGCAGCGCGCAGCGGATCACACCGAGGTGGCTGTACGCCTGCGGGTGGTTGCCCAGACCACGCTCCGCCAGCGGGTCGTACTGCTCGGGCAGCAACCCGGTCGGACCGGCGGTGTCGATCATCTGGTGGAACAGTTCCTCGGCGTCGGTCCGCCGACCGGTGCGCAGGTACGCCTCGATCAACCACGCCGTGCAGATGTGGAACCCGCCCTCGCGGCCGGGCAGGCCGTCGTCCCAGTGGTAGCGGTAGACGACCGGCCCGCTACGCAGGTCCGCCTCGATCTTCAACACGGTGGAGAGGAAGCGAGGGTCGTCACCGGCCAGCAGCCCGGAGATCCCGATCCACAGCGACGAGGCGTCCATGTCCTCGTCGCCGTACGCGACGCTGTACGCCTCGGCGTGCTCGTGCCAGCCGAACTCAAGCACGTTGGCGCCGATCCGGTCGCGCAACTCCACCCATTCCGGCCGGTCCTCGCCGCCGTGCTGGCGAACCACGTGCAGTGCGCGGTCGACGGTCATCCAGCACATGACCTTGGAGAAGACGTGGTGCCGTGGTGGCAGACGGGCTTCCCAGATGCCGTGGTCCGGTTCGTGCCAGCGGCGGCGGACCGCCTCGACCATGTTCTCCAGCACCCGCCACTCCTCGGCGCGTACCGAGCCACGGACGTCGGCGGTGGCGGCGATCAGGTCGGCGATCGGGCCGAAGACGTCGAGCTGGAGCTGGTGGTTGGCCAGGTTGCCGACGCGTACCGGGCGTGATCCGGCGTAGCCGGGCAGGGTGTCGATGACCGCCTCGGCGCCCAGTTCGTAACCGTCGACGGTGTAGAGCGGGTGCAGCCGTTCGGGGTGACCGCCGGTGCGCTCCACGCAGCCGTCCACCCAACGGAGGAATGCCTCGGCTTCGGCGATCGAGCCCAGGTCGACCAGCGCGCGGGCGGTCATGGCGGCGTCCCGCAGCCAGCAGTAGCGGTAGTCCCAGTTGCGCACCCCGCCCAGTTCCTCCGGCAACGAGGTGGTCGCCGCCGCGAGGATCGAGCCGGTGGCCTCGTGACAGAGGCCGCGCAGGGTCAGCGCGCTGCGGGCGACCAGGTCCCGGGCGGTGGTGGGTAGGCGTAGCGAGGCCACCCACTCCTTCCAGGGGCGCTCGGCAGCGGCCTGCCGCTCGTGGATGGGCAGCCGGTGATGTTCCAGGCTGTGCGTACCGAAGCGCAGCTCCAGCACCACCTGGCCGCCGAGCGCGGCGAGGTCCACCAGGGCCTTCGCGGTCTCGTACCCGCCGTCGTTGCCGACCTCCCACTCCACGCCGGGGGAGTAGAGCGCGACCGGCTCGTTGGAGCCGAGCACCAGCAGGCCGTCGCCGACCGGCTGGAGCTGTACGGCGACCTGCGCGAACTCCGGTCGGGGCACGAACTCGAGGCGGACCCGACCGGTGCCGGTCAGTACCCGGACCAGGGTCGAGTCACCGGAGATGACCGCCGGACCGTCGGGCGTTGCCTTGGGGTCCGGCTTGTCCAGCCAGTCGGTGACGGTGAGCCCGGACCAGCGGGTCTCCACGGTCATCGTGCCCGACCGGTAGCGCTGGCCCAACGGAATGCCGCCGCGCTCCGGTGCCACGCTGAAATGCCCGGCGGGGCTGCCGCCGACCAGATCGGCGAAGATGGCTGCCGAGTCCGGCTTGGGGTTGCACAGCCAGGTCACCTTGGCGTCCGGCGTGAGCAGCGCGACCGTCCGGCCGTTGGCCAGCATCGAGTGGCGCTCGATCGGCACCGCCCGCTCACCGAACAGCCAGTGCCGCCGGGTCTCCAGCAGCAGCCCGAGTGCCCGGGCGGCCTCGATCGGCTCGGCCACCCGGTAACCGGCCTTGGTCTCGCCCGGCCCGATCTTGATGCCGACGTCGGGGCCGTGGAGGTTGCCGAAAGCGTTCTCGTCGGTGACGTCGTCGCCGATGAAGAGCACCGCGCTGGCGGAGAGCTGGGTACGCAGCTGGTCGACGGCGGTGCCCTTGTGGGTCGCCACGACGGACAGCTCGATGACCTCTTTGCCCTGCGTGACGGTGACGTCCGGCCAGGTAGCCGGGCCACTGCGTACCGCGTCGATGGCGGCGGCGGCGACCTGGGGGTCCACGCCCCGGGTGTGCACCGCGACACTGGCCGGCTTGCGTTCCAGCCGGATGCCGGGGTGGGCCGCGGCGATCTCCCGCAGGGCGTCCCGCAGCCGCGTGCGTACGGCGATCAGTTCCGGGGAGAGCCGCTCGACGAAGCCGATGTCGAACTCGGAGCCGTGGCTACCGACCAGGTGCACCTCGCTGGGCAGCCGGGAGAGCGCGGCCAGGTCCCGCAGTGCGCGGCCGGAGACGACGGCCACGGTGGTCTGCGGCAGCGCCGCCAGGGCCCGGACGGCAGCCACCGACTCCGGCAGCGGTACGGCTTTGCTGGGGTCCTCCACGATCGGTGCGAGCGTGCCGTCGTAGTCGCAGGCGACCAGGAGCTGGGGCACCCGGGCGATGCGCCCGATGGCGGCGCGCAGTTCTGGATCCACCGCGTTCGCGACGGACGTGGTGGTGCCGGTGGACGCTGCGTTCACGCCGCCTCCATGTCGGGCACACCTAGTTCGGTGAGGAAGGACTTTGCCCAATGCCCCACGTCGTGGGTGCGTAGATGGCGTTGCATTGTCCGCATACGGCGACGAGCCTCCGGCTTCTCCACGTGCACGGCCCGTAGCAGAGCGTCCTTGACCGCGTCGGGGTCGTGCGGGTTGCACAGGAACGCCTGACGCAGCTCGGTGGCGGCGCCGGCGAACTCACTGAGTACGAGTGCGCCCCCGTGGTCCGCCCTCGATGCGACGTACTCCTTGGCCACCAGGTTCATTCCGTCTCGCAGCGGAGTAACCATCATCACGTCGGCGGCGGCGTACATCGCAGCCAGTTCGGTCCGACTGTACGACTGATGCAGATAATGCACGGCTGGCACGCCAACCCGCCCAAATTCGCCATTAATCCGACCAACCTCGCGCTCGACCTTGACGCGAAGTGCCTGGTAGTGCTCCACGCGTTCGCGGCTCGGCGTCGCGACCTGCACCATAACCGCGTCCGGCACTGTCAACTTTCCGTCAGCTAGCAACTCGCGGAACGCCTTGAGGCGGAGTTCGATGCCCTTGGTGTAGTCGAGCCGGTCGACGCCGAGGATGATCGTCCGGGGGTTGCCCAGCTCCTCGCGGATCTCCTTGGCCCGCGACTGGATCGCCGGGTCGGCGGCCAACCGTTCCATCTCCTTGGTGTCGATCGAGATGGGGAACGCACCGGCCTTGACCTGGCGGCCGTCCACCTGGATCATCTGGCCCTCGTAGCGCAGCCCGAGCAGGTGGCGAGCCAGCCGGACGAAGTTCTGCGCGGCGAGCCGCTGCTGGAACCCGACCAGGTCGGCGCCGAGCAGACCGCGCAGGATCTCGGTGCGGAACGGCATCTGCATGAACAACTCGATCGGCGGGAACGGGATGTGCAGGAAGAAGCCGATCCGCAGGTCGGGCCGCAGCTCCCGGAGCATCGCCGGCACCAGTTGCAGCTGGTAGTCCTGCACCCAGACGGTGGCCCCCTCGGCGGCGACCTCCGCGGCGGCCTCCGCGAACCGGGCGTTGACCAGGCGGTACGCCTCCCGCCAGCGGCGCTTGTAGGCGGGTGTCTCGACCGCGTCGTGGTACAAGGGCCAGATCGTGGCGTTGGACTGCCCCTCGTAGTAGCGCTCCAGTTCCACCGCGCTCAACGGCACCGGGTGCAGGCGGATGCCCTCCAGGTCGAACGGGTCGGGGGCCGCGCCGGTGCCGCCTGCCCAACCGACCCAGGTGCCCTGGTGCTCGGCGAGGACGGGGTGCAGCGCGGTGACCAGCCCGCCGGGGCTGCGCCGCCACTGCCGCCCTTCGGGTGTGCTCACCTCGTCGACCGGCAGTCGGTTCGCCACTACGACAAAGGAGCTACGGACGGTCACGATCGGCCACCTCCGGGTGCTGACGGGTCCACCGCGATGAGCGTACTGAGCGTAGCTGCGGCGTCTGTTCCCCTGTGCCGGACTCACCTACCCGTCTCGAACTCGGCGAACCCTGCCGTGATCATGGTGACAGCTCAACCGGCCCAGCGGGCCGTCGGGGCGGACTCCGAGGGTCGGCGTACCTCCTGCTGGCGGGGCGATGTGGGCGCTGCGTGACGTACCTGTCAGGATTGACAACGGCGTGCGCGCGGCCGGATATCGGCCGACGGCGGCGGAGGGCATCCTGGCCCGCGCCCGCACCACGCGAATCGGCGATCGACAGCGACGGAGGAGCTCGCACCGTGGCCCAGTTCATCTACGTCCTGGACAAGGCGCGTAAGGCGCACGGCGACAAGGTCGTGCTCGACAACGTGACGCTGAACTTCCTGCCGGGCGCCAAGATCGGTGTGGTCGGTCCGAACGGTGCGGGTAAGTCCAGCCTTCTCAAGATCATGGCTGGTTGGGATCAGCCGAGCAACGGCGAGGCCCGGCTGATGCCCGGCTTCACGGTGGGGATGCTCGCCCAGGAACCGCCGCTCAACGACGCCAAGACCGTGCTCGGCAACGTCGAGGAAGCGGTCGCGGAGACCAAGGCCAAGCTGGAGCGGTTCAACAAGATCGCCGAGCAGATGGCCACCGACTACTCCGACGAGCTGATGGAGGAGATGGGTCGGCTCCAGGAGGAACTCGACCACGCCGACGCGTGGGACATCGACTCCAAGCTCGAACTCGCCATGGACGCGCTGCGCTGCCCGCCGCCGGACGCCGAAGTCACCCAGCTCTCCGGGGGTGAGCGTCGCCGGGTCGCGCTGTGCAAGCTGCTGCTGGAGGCCCCGGACCTGCTGCTGCTCGACGAGCCCACCAACCACCTCGACGCGGAGAGCGTGCAGTGGCTGGAGCAGCACCTGGCCAAGTACGCCGGCACCGTCGTCGCCATCACCCACGACCGCTACTTCCTGGACAACGTGGCCAACTGGATCCTGGAGCTGGACCGTGGCCGGGCCTACCCGTACGAGGGCAACTACTCGACCTACCTGGAGAAGAAGGCCGCCCGGTTGGCCGTCGAGGGTCGCCGCGACGCCAAGATGAAGAAGCGCCTGGCCGACGAACTGGAGTGGGTGCGCTCCAACGCCAAGGCTCGCCAGACCAAGTCCAAGGCCCGTCTGGACCGGTACGACGAGATGGCCGCCGAGGCGGAGAAGACCCGCAAGCTGGACTTCGAGGAGATCCAGATCCCGCCGGGCCCCCGGCTGGGCAACACCGTCATCGAGGCGCAGAACCTCAGCAAGGGCTTCGGTGACCGGCTGCTGATCGACAACCTCTCCTTCTCGCTGCCGCGCAACGGCATCGTCGGCATCATCGGCCCGAACGGCGTCGGCAAGACCACCCTGTTCAAGACCATCGTCGGGCTGGAGAAGCCGACGAGCGGCACGGTGCGGATCGGCGAGACGGTGTCGCTGTCCTACGTCGACCAGAACCGGCAGGGCCTCGACGGCGACAAGACCGTCTGGGAGGTCGTCTCCGACGGGTTGGACCACCTCATGGTGGGCAAGGTCGAGATGCCGTCGCGGGCGTACATCGCGGCGTTCGGCTTCAAGGGGCCCGACCAGCAGAAGCCGACCAAGGTCCTCTCCGGCGGCGAGCGCAACCGGCTCAACCTGGCGCTGACCCTGAAGATCGGCGGCAACGTCATCCTGCTCGACGAGCCGACCAACGACCTGGACGTGGAGACGCTCTCCAGCCTGGAGAACGCGTTGCTGGAGTTCCCCGGCTGCGCCGTGGTCATCTCCCACGACCGGATGTTCCTGGACCGGGTCGCCACGCACATCCTGGCCTGGGAGGGCGACGAGGAGAACCCGGCGAAGTGGTTCTGGTTCGAGGGCAACTTCGAGTCGTACGAGAAGAACAAGGTCGACCGCCTGGGCGCTGAGGCGGCTCGCCCGCACCGGGTGACGTACCGCAAGCTGACCCGCGACTGACCGGGCTGGTCTGTCGTGGCTGACCGGTTCGTCTACCACTGCACGCTGCGCTGGTCCGACCTGGACGCGTACGGCCACGTCAACAACGCCCGCTTCCTCACTCTCTACGAGGAGGCGCGGGTGGCGTTGATGTTCGTCGGTGCCCGGGCGTACGGCGTCGAGTCGTTCGCCGCCGGCGTGGTGATCCGCCGGCACGAGGTCGACTACCTGCGCCCGGTGAGCTACGCCCTCGACCGGGCCACCGTCGAGACCGCACCCACCGTGCGGATCGAACTGTGGGTGGAGCAGTTGCGTGCCGGCTCCTTCACCGTCGGCTACGAGATGTACGACGATGACCTGCTCATCAGTCGGGCGCGTTCGGTGCTGGTGCCGTTCGACCTGGTGCGGCAGGTGCCTCGGCGGCTCACCGAGCTGGAACGGACGTTCCTGCTCGGCTACGCCGTCCAGGACGGCACACCGTGAGTGCCCGCCACGGCATCGTCGACATCGCCGACGCGGGGGCGTTCCTGGCCCGGCTCGTCCGCTTGGAGCGCGCCGCCCTGGTTCGACTACGGCCGGCCGCCGTCGACGCGCGTACCGCCCTCTGGGCGCGGCTGCCGTGGGGGGTGCTGGCCGTGCGGACGGTGGCCGGCGCGGGCGCCGGTGACGTCACCGTCGCCGCCGGGCAGTTGCTCGCCGAGTTCGCGGCCGGCCGTGCGGATCTGCCGGCCCGCCGCGACGCGCAGTGGCGGTGGGCGCTGCCGCCGGCCACCAGCCGCCGGGTCGAGACGCTGCCGGGCGGGGAACTGCGCCGGTTGGCCGAGGCGGCGGCGGGGACGCTGCGCGAGGCGGCCGAGCACGGCGTCGGCGGTCGGGCGGTGGGGCAGCGGATGCTGCGCGACGCCCTGCTGGACCACGTGGCGGTGGTGGTCACTCCCGACGACGAGCCTGACCGTCCGGTGGAGGTGACCCAGCGAATGGTGCAGGGTCTGGTTCGCATGGGTTTCCTCGGTCCGTCCGGGGATTCGCCGGACAGTGACGGCGTGCAGGTACGTACGGCTGGCCGATGGGTCGGACTGGTGGGACCGTACGGAGCCATTTGGTCGCAGAAGGCCACGGATTTGGTCATACGATCGTCTGCGGCTCATGCGAACGGATGACCTCGGCTCATCCTTCCGGCCTGGGGCTGGCGTTGGGGGGGTGCTTCGTTCCGGCTGTCCGGGTACCGTCCATCCTCGGATCCACCCACTGTAGGCGACCGGATCCGCTGGGGAGTGAGGTGCGCGAGCGATGCCGTGGTGGTCATGGCGTCCAGGTCCCGCCGGTGGCGGCGACCCGGAAACTCGAAGCAGGATCATGGTGGAAGGTTCGGTCCGAGTCGGTCCTCCGGCGCCCCGCCAACCGGGTGACGACTGCCCGGCCGCGGAGCGCCCGGTGATCGCCGACATGCCGGCCACAGTCGAACAGGTCACCCTGCGCCGCATCTGCGACGCGCTGGACCTGCTCGACGTGCGTTATCTGGCTGACGGAGACGGCAACCTGTTGGCCATGTGGGAACGGCACGCGGTGCTGGTCACCCTGGAGGGGCCGGAGGACGAGATCCTCGTGCTGCGGGTCCGGCCACACGCGACGGTGCCACCGGACTGGGCGGATCGTGCCTATCGGGTGGTCAACGAGTGGAACCACACGCGACGCTTCTGCAAGGCGTACGTGGGTGACGCCACCGAGCGTGGTCAACTGCCGATCTACGCCGAGTTGCAGGTTCCGCTCGCCGCCGGTGCCCACGACGCACTCCTGGTCGAGTTGCTCGACTGTGGTGCCGCCGTGGCCACCAGCTTCGTGGACTGGCTGCACGACGAGGGCGCCCTGCTCTGACCGGCGACCACCCCGCCCGGTGGCGGGGCATGGACGTCAGCCGTGGGTCGTCGGGTCCGCCATGTCGTTCACCATGAAGTACGCCGCCCGTTCGAGGTAGTTCCACAGCTCGGTGGCGAGCGCCGGAGGCAGGTCGATGCTGTCGACCGCGCGGCGCATGTGCCGCAGCCAGGCGTCCCGCTCGGCGGCGCCGATCCGGAACGGGGCATGGCGCATCCGCAGTCGGGGATGGCCTCGTTGTGCCGAGTAGGTGTTCGGACCACCCCAGTACTGCATGAGGAAGAGCCGCATCCGGTCGGCTGCCGGGCCCAGATCCTCCTCCGGGTACATCGGGCGCAGCAGCGGATCGGCGGCGATGCCCGCGTAGAACTCCTCGACCAGCTTGCGGAACGTGGGCTCGCCGCCGACGGCGTCGAAGAACGTGACCGCCTTGCCGTGGCCGTCGGACTCACCTGCTGGATTCACCGTTCCATCCTGCCAGGCGCGCACCGGCCCTCGCCCGCTCGGTAGCGGGTGGACGGGGTGGTTCAGGTCACCACCTGGCGGGCTCGTTCCGGGCCCATGTGCCCCGGGCCGGGATCGTCGGAGGAGGTCGGATCGGTCGACCCGCCGTGGGCGACCGGCTCGTCGGCTCCGCCGGACGCGGCACGGGCGGCGTCGATGGAGGCGGCCACGGTCTGCTGGTCGGGCCAGCGCAGCGCGACGATCGACATCAGCACCACCCCGGCGGCGCTCCACACCCCGACCACGATCGGCAGTGGGAAGCGCTCGGCGAGCAATCCGGTGACCAGTACGGCGGCACCCTGGATGACCTGCACGCCGGTCGCCATGACACCGAACGCCCGGGCCCGGAAGCCGTCGGGGAGGGCCTGGACGAAGAGCCCGTTGGCCATCGGGAGCAGCCCGGCGACCGCGAAGCCACAGACGGCGGCGAGCAGCGCCACCACCACCGGCGGCGGGTCGAACAGGGCGGGCACCAGTGCCATCGGCGCGATCACGGCCAACGGTCGGAGCAGGAGCAGTCGGCGGGCCGGCGCGACGGCCCGGCCGATGATCAGCCCGCCGAGGATGAAGCCGACCGGGGTGGCCGCCATGATCACAGCCTGTGCGAGCCCGGGGTTCATGCTTTGGCCGGCATGTTCGTTGGCCCAGGCGGCGGCCAGCCCCTCGGGCACGATGGAGAAGAGCATGGCGCTGAAGACCAGGATGGCGATCGCTCGCAGCACCGGGGTCCGGAAAACCATGCTGAAGCCGGCTGCGGTCTCCCGGAGCAGGTGACTACGGTGCTCACCGGTCATCGCCGGAGGCCGGTCGCGCACCCCGAGCCGGACGATCACGGCCGACAGTCCGAAGGCGCCCGCGTTCATCAGCAGCGCGGCGGTGGGGTTGACTGTGGCGACGGCGGCACCGAGGAGGTAGCCGACCACCTGGGCGGCCTGCCCCACGCTGGCGTTGACGGACAGCCCGACGACGAGCCGGTCGCCGGGCAGGATCAGCGGCAGCAGCGCCGACCGGGCGGCCTGGCTCGGTGGATTGGCCAGCGTGGTGGCGAACAGCAACGCCAGGATCACCGGCACCGGAGCCCCGGGGATGGCGACGAGCAGCATCAGCACCATCCGGAGCAGGTCGCAGACGACCATCACCCGTCGGAACGGGTGCCGTTCGGCGATGGTGGCCAGCAGCGGGCCACCGACCAACCAGGGCAGGTAGCTGACCGCGAAGGCAGCGGCCGACAGCGCGACCGATTCGGTCTCCCGGTAGATCAGGAGGGTGACCGCCGCTTTGGCGACGTAGTCGCCGACCCAGGTCAGCGTGCTGGCCGCGAAAACCGCGCGGTACTCACGCTGGGCGAAGACCTCCCGGAAGGTGGCCGGCCCTTCCGGAGAAGGTCGCTCGTCGGACACCATCGCCTCCATCGTCCCGGTGTCTGCCACTCGTGATGGCGGCCCGGGACCATCGTCAGGTCTGCGGATCAGCGAGGACGTGACACCGCTCGGTAAGCGCGTGCACCGGATTCTGCCCGATCGTCTGACAACTGGCTAGGGCGAACGGTTGGTTGGTCGCATCTCCGACTGAACGAACGGACGATACCCGAGGGGCCGCTCAGCCGCGACCCCTGCCGGTCGGCTCAGGTGGCACCGCCCTGACCGGTCTCCTCATCCGCGCGAGTAGGTAGGCCGGCAGGGAGGCGGCCCGCCGCGATCCTCGCCGTGATGCCGGAGTTCTCCAGCGCCTCGGCCAACCGGCGGCGCAGTTCCCGGCCCACGGCGGACTGGCCGTCGGCGGTGGTCTTCACCACGGTCCGGATCACCGTGCCCTCTACCGTGATCTGCTCGACGCCGAGCACCTCCGGTGGTTCGACGATCGACGGCGTCAGCTCCGGGTCGACCGCAACCGAGGCGGCGGCGGTACGCAGCACGGCCATCGCCTCCTCGGTGCCGGCGAAACCGATCGGCAGGTCGACCACCACCAGCGCCCATCCCTGGCTCTTGTTGCCCACCCGCACGATCTCGCCGTTGCGGAGGTACCAGAGCACTCCCCGCCCGTCCCGGACGGTGGTGACCCGTAGGCCGACCGCCTCCACCACGCCGGTCGCCTCGCCGAGATCGACGTTGTCGCCCACTCCGTACTGGTCCTCGATCAGCATGAACAGCCCCGCGATCAGGTCCTTGACCAGGCTCTGCGCGCCGAAGCCGAGGGCCACACCGGCGATGCCGGCGCTGGCCAGCAGCGGCGCCAGGTCGAAGCTGAACTCCTTGAGCACCATCAGCACGGCGATGCCGAAGATGAACGCGGTGCTCAGGCTGCGGAGTACCGAACCGATCGCCTCGGCGCGCTGTCGACGACGCTCCGGGACGAAGCCACCGGAGTCGGCGGCGGTCGGGATGCGCTCACGCAGTGGGCGGAGCATGGTCGGCACACCGGCGTCGCTGGTGGTGCGGACCAGCCGCCGGATCGTGCGGTGCACCAGCCACCGGGCGACCAATGCGAGCAGCACGATCAGGACGATCCGCAGTGGCTTGACGAGGATCCAGAAGCTGCCCTCGGCGAACCACACCGAGTCCGTCCACCTGTAGACGATCTTGCAAAGAATCTCGTCCAGGCACTCCGGGCTGGGCTGGTCGTCGGTCGCCGGACTGGACGCGGCGAGGGTCGGGCTGAGGCTGCTGACGGTCACCCTGATTTCGTACCGCAGCCGGGCGGCGGGCTCACCGTCGACCCACCGACCGGCGCCACCTGGCCCGGTCGAGGCGTGAGCGGGGGAAAGCGGCGGGGGTACCCAGGATTAGTGCGTGCATTCGCGGGTCCGATCAGGGACGATTGGCGCAGCGGACGTCGGTGATCCGGCCGGCGTCGACGTGGTGTAGGGCTGCGCCCGGCACCGGTCGGCGGTGGCAAGTGGTAGCCGCTTGACCGGGAGGGTGACGCGATGCCTGACATACGACCCACGGTGGGCTCCGGCGCGCTGGTCCTCAACGCCACCTACGAGCCGCTGTGTGTCGTGTCAGTACGTCGTGCCGCGATTCTCGTGCTCTCCGCCAAAGCGGTCTGTGTGGCCGACGGCGATGGCATCCTGCACAGCGCCCGCAGCGCGCTGCCGGTGCCCTCGGTCGTCCGGCTCACCCGTTTCGTCCGGGTGCCGTACCGCACCCACGTGGGGTTGTCCCGTCGGGCCATCTTCGCCCGGGACGGCTGGCGTTGCGCCTACTGCCGGGGCCCGGCGGAGACCATCGACCATGTCTTCCCCCGTAGTCGGGGTGGCCGGCACGCCTGGGAGAACGTGGTCGCCGCCTGCGCCAGGTGCAACCACACCAAAGGCGACAAGACCCCGGCCGAGTTGGGCTGGCGACTGCACTCGTTGCCCACCGCCCCCAAAGGGATCGCCTGGCGGGTGCTCGGTCACCGCGCGCCCGACCCGCGCTGGGCCGACTGGCTGGACCTCCGCGAACCCGAAGCCGCCTGACCCAGCGAACGCTCACTCCCTGCCACGGGAGCCTCAATCAAGATCCTCCACCCAGCGGTGCTGCGGACGACATCCCCGCGCCCTCCGCGCGGAGAGTGCGCCGAACAGGTTTCGGGGGAGCCCGACCCGCGCAGGGATCAAGCCTGACCGCCCGGAGCGGGTCGGGCTCCCCCGAAACCCCACACAGCAACCACAAACTCACCGAGCCTCGACCAGAGAAGCGAACACCACGACGTTGTCCGCGTACCCGGTCTCCCCGCCGACCCAGCGCCCGCCGCAGGTGATCAGCCGCAGTTGCGGGCGGCTGAAGTCGCCGAACACCTCGTCCGTCGGCAACTGCTCCTTGTCGTACCGGTCGACCCGGTCGACCTCGAAGACCGCCACCGAGCCGTCGGAGCGGGCTACCTCGACCCGGTCACCGGCCCGCAGCTTCGACAGCTGATGGAAGACGGCCGGGCCGGTGGTGGTGTCGACGTGGCCGACGATGACGGCCGGGCCGTACTGGCCGGGGGTGGGCCCCTGGTCGTACCAGCCGGCCTCCTGGGCCCGTTCGGCGGGCGGTGCGGCGATGCTGCCGTCGGCGGCGATGCCCACGTTGTGCACCGGGGCGGTCAGGTCGATCGTGTTGATCTCGATGCCGACCGGCTCGCTCGCCGCCAGCACCGGGAACTCCTTGGGCGGCGGCGCGAGTCCGGCGATGAAGCGGTCCGGTAGCAGGCTCAGCCCGGTCAGTCGCTCGACGCCGAGCATCGTGATGATCAGCAGCATCAGCGAGCCGATCACCACGACCGGCAGTCCCGGACCGGATCGGCCGAGGCGTCGGGGCCCCACCACCCGGGCCCGGCGGGGCCTGGGCGGTAGCGGTGCGGCCGTGGGATCGGGCGTGGGGATGCTGGCCGAGCCCGCCTGCGTGGCGACCCGGGCGAACCGACCCGCCGCCGCCACCGCCCGCCGCCAGGCACGCCGGCTGGGACGGGTGGCGGTGCGACGCGGACCGGGGCCTGGTTCCGGCGCGGGTACGCGGAAGCCGGGCATGGCGACGGTGGGTCAGGAACCGGCCCGGCGTCGACTGCTCAGCAGCCCGAAGACCACCGCCCCGGTCACCGTGGCGACGCCGCCCAGCAGCAGCATCGATCCGGTGCCCCGGTCGGCGGTGCCACCGCCACCGGTCGCCGGTCCCTTGGTCGGCTGATCCATGTTGAGTACGGTCAGCGTGGTGCTGGCCGTCCGGTCGTTGTCACAGCGCAGGTGCACCGGATAGTCACCGGCGGCCTTGTTGCCGGGCACGGTGACCGACCCGGTGAGGAAACCGTTGTCCGGCCGGAGGAACACCCGGTCGAACGCGTCCGAGGTCACCTCGGCCTGGCGGTCGTTGGCGTTGTCGCAGCTGGCCCGGATGTGTACCCGGGAACCGGCCTGGACGCTGTTCGGCGTCACCTCGACGAAGACGTTCTCACCCGCGCGGGCGGCACCGGGCAGGAGCGTCACCCCGGCCAGCGCGAACGCCGCGATCAGGGCGAACGCCGCCAGGGCACGATGGACCCCTCCGTACTGTCGCAGACCCCGCATGATCCTCCCTCCCGGCACCGGCGCACCGGTCCTGCTGGGGCGACCCGCGTGCTTTCCCCCCTGCTCCGGCGGCTAACCGCCGGTGCCGGGCAGCGGGGCGACGGGCTGCCAGCCGAGTGGGGTGGAGAGCACCATGGTGCTCGACGGCTGCCCGTACGGGGCGAGTCGGTCGATGACCGCCTCGAAGTCCCCGATCGAACCGGCCGCGACCTTCAGCACGCTGCACGCGTCGCCGGTGATCCGGTGGATCTCCAGGATCTCCGGCCACCGGGGCACCTCGGGGTCGTGCAGGATGCAGCGGGCGCCATAGCAGGACATCCGGATCAGCGCGACCACCGTGCGCCCGGCCCGGGTCAGGTCGACGTGAGCGTGGTACCCGCTGATCACGCCGGTCTCCTCCAGCCGCCGCACCCGCTCGGCGACCGCGGGCGGCGACAGGTGCACCCGCCGGGACAGCTCGCTGAACGACAACCGTGCGTCGGCCTGCAACTCGCGGAGCAGGGCCCAGTCCATCTCGTCCATGCCGTGACCTTACGTCCGACAGGTGATTCCCGGCGAGCACCTTCCGTTCTAGAAGTGAACCGTGGGAAGCGCCGTTGAACAGGCATTCCATCGGATCAACCGCGCGGGAGATCATGACTGGACGGGCGACCCGGAAGGAGCGGACGCATGGAGCAGACGGAACTGCGCCCGGCGACCCGGACGGAGGTGCGTCCGGTCACCGCACGGCAGCGCGTGGCCCGCGCCGCGCGCAACGGTGGCGAACCCACCCTCGACTTCGCCGAACGGGTGCCCTACGACGCGTACGTGCAGGCCAGCACGCTGCATCAGTTGCAGCAGCCGTTGAGTGGCGACCCGGGTGAGATGTCCTTCCTGATGGTCAGCCAGATCATGGAGCTGTACTTCGGCCTGACCTGTCACGAACTTCGGGAGACCTCCCGGCTGTTGCGCGCCGACCGGGTGTGGGAGGCGTTGGCCCCGCTGCGCCGCGCCGCGCTGCACCTGGAAGGGCTCAACGCGGCCTGGCGGGGCCTGCGCTGGATGACCCCGGCCGACTTCAACCGCTTCCGCAACCTGCTCGGCGAGGGCTCCGGCTTCCAGTCGGCGATGTACCGCCACCTCGAGTTCCTGCTCGGGCTCCGGGACCCGGCGCTGATCCGCCCGTTCCGCCGGCAGAGCGAGGTGTACGCCGAACTCACCGACGCCCTGGCCACCCCGAGCGTCTGGGACGAGGTGGTCGCCCTGCTCGCCCGGCACGGTCACGAGTTGCCCGCGGAACTGCTGGAGCGGGACGTGGCCACCGAACACGAGGCGCATCCGGCCGTCGAGGCGGCCTGGGTGCGGATCTACGCGGACACCGGCCCGGAGAACCACCTGCGGCTGCTCGGTGAGGCGCTGACCGAGGTGGCCGAGCAGTTCGGTGACTGGCGGCACCACCACATCAAGGCCGTGCAGCGGACCATGGGCGCCAAGGTCGGCAGCGGCGGTTCCGCCGGGCTGGCGTGGCTGCAACGCAGCATGGCCCGGGTGGTCTTCCCGGAACTGTGGTCGGCCCGGACGGCGATGTGAGGCAGGCGTGACGAAGATGGTGAACGGGCAGGCGGACCAGGCCGCGCCGGGTCTCGATGAGGCCGAGGCGCTCCGGCTCGATGCGGCGGAGCCGGGGCACCGGCACCTGTTCCACGTGCCGCCCGCCGACGGGGGCCGTTACCCGGAGTCCGCGTACCTGGCGGGCAACTCCCTCGGCCTGCAACCGCGGGCCACCCGCGACGAACTCCTGGCCGACCTGGACGCCTGGAGCCGACTCGGCGTGGAAGGGCATCTGGCGGCGGAGCGGCCCTGGCTGCCGTACCACGAGTTGTTGACGGCCCCGGCCGCCCGACTGGTCGGCGCCCTGCCCACGGAGACCGTGGTGATGAACTCGCTGACGGTCAACCTGCACCTGCTGATGGTCAGCTTCTACCGGCCGGAGGGCGAGCGGACCCGGATCGTCATCGAGGACACCGCCTTCCCTTCGGACAGCTACGCGGTGCGCAGCCAGGCGCGGTTCCACGGCCTCGACCCGGACGCCACTGTGGTCCGGCTCGCACCGCGTCCCGGTGAGGACACCCTGCGGACCGAGGACGTCACCGGCTACCTGGCGGCCGAGGGACACACCGTGGCGTTGGTCCTGCTCGGCGGGGTCAACTATCTCACCGGCGAGCTGATGGACATCCCGGCGATCACTGCCGCCGGCCGGGCTGCCGGGGCGGTCGTCGGGTGGGATCTGGCGCACGCGGCGGGGAACGTGCCGCTGTCGCTGCACGACTGGGACGTCGACTTCGCCGCCTGGTGCTCGTACAAGTACCTGAACTCCGGGCCCGGTGCGCTGGCCGGTGTCTTCGTGCACGAACGGCACCACGGGAATCCGACGCTGCCCCGTTTCGAGGGCTGGTGGAGCACCGCGGCGGACACCCGGTTCGAGATGACGCCGGTCAGCCGGCCACCGGCCACCGTCGAGGCATGGCAGATCTCCAACCCACCGATCTTCGCGATGGGGCCGGTCCGTACGTCCCTTGAGCTGTTCGACTCGGTCGGCATGTCGGCGCTGCGGGCGCGCAGCCTGCGGCTCACCGGCTACCTGGAGCGGCTGCTGGACGAGGTCACCGCCAACCGGCCGCTCACCGTGATCACGCCACGTGAGCCGCGCCGCCGCGGATGCCAACTCTCGGTACGCCTCGGCGAGGGCAGTGCCGCCGAGCTGACCACCCGCCTGCGCCACGAGCACGGGGTGATCGCCGACGCCCGGGAACCGGATGTGATCCGATTCGCCCCGGTGCCGCTGTACTCGACGTACCACGACTGCTGGCGGGTCGCCGACGCGCTGGCCGCGACGGTCTCGGAGGTGTCCAGGTGACCGGGGAACGCGACGAGATCGCGGTGGTGGGCGCTGGTCTGGCCGGCTGCCTGCTCGCCTGCTTCCTGGCCCGCCGGGGTCATCCGGTGGCGCTCTACGAGCGGCGTCCGGACCCGCGTGGCGGGACACCCGAGCGGGGACGCTCGATCAACCTGGCGCTCTCCGAGCGGGGGCTCGACGCGCTGCGTCGGATCGGACTCGCCGAGCAGGTGATGGCGGACGCGCTGCCGATGCGGGGCCGGATGATCCACCCGGTGAACGGGGCTCCCGGCTTCCAGCCGTACAGCGTCTCCGGTGATCTGGCCATCAACTCGATCAGTCGTGGCGCGTTGAACAACGCCCTGCTGGAGGCCGCCGCCAAGCTGCCCGGGGTGCGGATCGCCTTCGACCACCGGCTGGTCGGGCTCGATCCGGCGACCGGGACGATGACCTTCGAGACACCCCAGGGCGCGGTGAGCGCGCAGGCGGGCGTGGTGCTCGGCACCGACGGCGCCGGTTCGGCAGTACGCGGGCAACTGCTCGCCCACGACCTGGTGACCGAGAGCCTCGACCTCCTCGACTACGGCTACAAGGAACTGACCATCCCGCCGCTGGGCGGTGACTTCGCCCTGGACCCGGGTGCCCTGCACATCTGGCCGCGCGGCACCTCGATGATGATCGCGCTGCCCAACCCGGACCGCTCGTTCACCTGCACCCTGTTCTGGCCCACCCACGGCACCGCCAGCTTCGCCTCGCTGGGCAGCGCGGCGGCGATCGAGCGGCATTTCGCGCAGCACTATCCGGATCTGCCGCCGATCGCGCCGAACCTGGTCGACGACTACCAGCACAACCCGGTCGGGGTGCTCGGCACGGTGCGGTGCGACCCGTGGCAGGTCGACGGGCGGGTCGCCCTGCTCGGCGACGCGGCGCACGCCATCGTGCCGTTCTACGGTCAGGGCGCGAACTGTGCCTTCGAGGACGTGGTCGAGCTGGACCGCTGCCTCGACGAGTGCGCCGAGGACTGGTCGTTGGCGCTGCCGTTGTTCCAGCACCGCCGGCAGGACAACGCCGAGGCGATCGCCCTGATGGCGCTCACCAACTTCGTGGAGATGCGCGACAAGGTCGCCTCGCCGGTCTTCCGGGCCCGCAAACGCGTCGAGCACGCGTTGGAGCGTGCCCTGCCCGGCCGGTACGTCTCCCAGTACGAACTGGTGTCCTTCTCCACCGTCCCGTACGCGCAGGTGCGGCGTCGGGTCCGCCGGCAGTACCAGGTGGTGGGCCTGGTGGCGGCCGGGCTGGTGGCGGCGGCCGGTGCGGCGGTGGCACTCGGGTTCCGGAGGCGCGGATGACGCTCTGGGATCCCCGACTGATGGCCGGGCGGGCACCGGGCGGCCCCGGTCTGCTGCGCAACTTCGTCGGCGGTGAGTTCGTCGACACCGGGACCAGGTTCGTCAAGCGCAGCCCGGTGACCGGTGAACCGGTCTTCGAGGCGGTCGAGGCGGGCCGTGCCACGGTGGACGACGCGGTGGCGGCGGCCCGGACGGCGCTGCGTGGCCCGTGGGGTCGGGCCGGGGAGCGGGAACGCGCCGAGGTGCTGCGCCGGATCGCCGACGAGTTGGAACGCCGCTTCGACGACCTGGTGGCGGCCGAGGTGGCCGATACCGGCAAGTCCATCTCGCAGGCTCGTACCCTGGACATCCCGCGTGGCGCGGCCAACTTCCGGGCCTTCGCGGAGATCGTGGCGACCGCGCCGACCGAGTCGTTCACCACGGTCACGCCGACCGGTGGTCGGGCGCTCAACTACGCGGTGCGCAAGCCGGTCGGGGTGGTCGCGGTGGTCGTACCGTGGAACCTGCCGCTGCTGCTGCTCACCTGGAAGGTCGCCCCCGCGCTGGCCTGCGGTAACGCGGTGGTGGTCAAGCCGAGCGAGGAGACACCCGCGTCGGCCACGCTGCTCGCCGAGGTGATGGCGGCGGCCGGGGTGCCGGACGGCGTGTTCAACCTGGTGCACGGCTTCGGGCCCGGCTCGGCCGGAGAGTTCCTCACCCGCCATCCGGGCGTCGACGCGATCACCTTCACCGGCGAGTCGGCCACCGGCGGTGCCATCATGCGGGCCGCCGCGGACGGGGTGAAGGCGGTCAGTTTCGAGTTGGGCGGCAAGAACGCCGGGCTGGTCTTCGCCGACGCGGATCTGGACGCGGCGGTGGCCGGTTCGGTGCGGTCGAGCTTCACCAACGGTGGGCAGGTCTGCCTCTGCACCGAACGCATCTACGTGCAGCGGCCGGTGTTCGAGGAGTTCACCGCGCGGCTCGCCGAGCGGGCCGCCGAGCTGGCGTACGGCTGGCCGGCCGACGAGGCGACGGTGAACATGCCACTGATCTCGCACGGTCACCGGGACAAGGTGCTCGGGTACTACGACCTGGCACGCGACGAGGGTGCGCGGTTCCTCACCGGCGGGGGAGTGCCCCGGTTCGACGACGCCCGCGACGGTGGCGCGTACGTGCAGCCGACGGTGCTGACCGGGCTCGGCCCGGACGCCCGCACCAACCGTGAGGAGATCTTCGGACCGGTGGTGCACGTCGCGCCCTTCGACGACGAGGACGAGGCGTACACCCTGGCCAACGGCACCGAGTACGGCCTGGCGGCGACGGTCTGGACCCGTGACGTGGGTCGCGCGCACCGGGCCGGTGCCCGACTCGACGCCGGCATCGTCTGGGTCAACACCTGGTTCCTGCGTGACCTGCGCACCCCGTTCGGTGGGGTGAAGGCCTCCGGTATCGGTCGGGAGGGTGGCGTGCACTCGCTGGATTTCTACTCGGAGCTGACGAACGTCTGTGTGGAGATGTCATGAGTGAGCGTTGCGAGCGAATCATCGGGTGCAGTGTGGTTGTGCCTCATGACGGTACGCAGCGAAGCGGAGTGGCGTCATGAGTGAGCGTTGCGAGCGAATCATCGGGTGCAGTGATGTCGAGACGGCGGCCCGGGAGCTTTCCGAGGCCCGCACGAGCGGAAAGCCGTGCCCGCCGGTACGTGGGCGGCTGGTGCCGGAGGGGGACGTCGAGACCGCGTACCGGGTGCAGCAGCGCCAGGTGGGCGAATGGTTGGCGGCGGGGCAGCGCCGGGTGGGCGCGAAGATCGGGTTGACCTCCCGGGCGGTCCAGGAGGGCTTCGGGGTGTACGAGCCGGACTTCGGGGTGCTCACCGACGCGATGGCGGTGCCCGACGGCGTCGAGGTGGCGATCGAACGCCTGCTGCAACCCCGGGTGGAGGCGGAGGTCGCCTTCGTGCTCGGCGCCGACCTGCCCGACGAGCGGGTCACCACCGTGGACGTGTTGCGCGCCGTCGACCACCTGCTGCCGGCCATCGAGATCGTGGACTCGCGGGTCGCCGGTTGGGACATCTCCATCGTGGACACGGTGGCCGACAACGCCTCCAGCGGGCTGTTCGTGCTCGGCACCACGCCCCGCCGACCGGCCGAGGTCGACCTGCGGCTGTGCGGGATGGTCCTCGAACACGCCGGTGAGCCGGTGTCGGTCGGGGCCGGCGCGGCCTGCCTGGGCAATCCGTTGCACGCGCTGGCCTGGCTGGCCGGCACCATGGCCCGCGCCGGTGACCCGTTGCGCGCCGGTGACGTGGTGCTCTCCGGCGCGCTGGGGCCGATGGTGGCGGTGACCCCCGGCGCGGCCTACGAGGCCCGGATCTCCGGCCTCGGCTCGGTGCGGACCTGCTTCACCCGGAGGGCTCAGTGAGCGCGAGGAGTGCAGCGCAGCGGAGCCCCGCAGTCGCGAACGAAGGGTGGGCTCAGTGAGCGCGAGGAGTGCAGCGCAGCGGAGCCCCGCAGTCGCGAACGAAGGGTGGGCTCGGTGAGCGCGAGGAGTGCAGCGCAGCGGAGCCCCGCAGTCGCGAACGAAAGGAAGCCCAGCGGCGTGACGACGGGTGTGGCGGTGATCGGGTCGGGCAACATCGGCACCGATCTGATGATCAAGGTACTGCGGCTGTCGGATTCGCTGCGGATGGTGGCGATGGCCGGTATCGACCCCGACTCCGACGGCTTGGCGCGGGCCCGACGGCTCGGTGTGGCCACCACGGCCGACGGGGTGGCGGGCCTGGTCGCGATGCCCGAGTTCGCCGACGTGGAACTGGTCTTCGACGCCACCTCGGCGGGCGCGCACCGGCACAACGACGCGGTGTTGCGGGCCCACGGGCGGACCGTGATCGACCTGACCCCGGCGGCGATCGGCCCGTACGTCGTGCCACCGGTCAACCTGGAGGAACACCTCGGCGAGACCAACCTCAACATGGTCACCTGCGGTGGGCAGGCGACCGTGCCGATCGTCGCTGCGGTGCGGCGGGTGACGCCGGTGGCGTACGGGGAGATCGTCGCCTCGATCGCCTCGCGGTCGGCGGGCCCCGGCACCCGTGCCAACATCGACGAGTTCACCGAGACCACGGCCCGGGCGATCGAGGTGGTCGGCGGTGCCGACCGGGGCAAGGCGATCATCGTGCTCAACCCGGCCGACCCGCCGTTGCTGATGCGCGACACCGTCTACTGCCTCTGTCCGGATCCGGACGCCGACCGGGACGCCATCGCCGCCTCCGTCGGCGAGATGGTGGCCACCGTGCAGGAGTACGTGCCCGGCTACCGGCTCAAGCAGGACGTGCAGTTCGACCGGGTCGACACCTACGTGCCGTCGCTGGGACGGCACCTCACCGGGTTGCAGGTCGCGGTCTTCCTGGAGGTCTCCGGCGCCGGTCACTACCTGCCCGCGTACGCCGGGAACCTGGACATCATGACCTCGGCCGCGCTGCGTACCGCGCAGCGGCTGGTCGCCCTGCGGAAGGTGGTTGCCGGGTGAGCGCGCGGAACACGGTGAGGCCCACGGCGGCCGGTGGCGGGAGGCAGCGGTGACCCAGCTGTACATCCAGGACGTGACGTTGCGCGACGGCATGCACGCCATCGCGCACCGCTACACCGTCGACCAGGTCCGGGTGATCGCCGCGGCACTCGACGCCGCCGGGGTCGCCGCGATCGAGGTCGCCCACGGCGACGGTCTGGCCGGGTCCAGCGTCAACTACGGCCACGGCGCGGCCAGCGACGCCGACTGGATCGCGGCGGCGGCCGAGGTGATGACGCGGGCGAAGCTGACCACCCTGCTGTTGCCCGGCATCGGCACCATCGCCGACCTGAAGGCCGCCCGGGCGCTCGGGGTCACCAGCGTCCGGATCGCCACCCACTGCACCGAGGCCGACATCTCCGCCCAGCACATCTCGTGGGCCCGGGAGAACGGCATGGACGTGGCCGGCTTCCTGATGATGTCCCACATGAACGATCCGGCCGGACTGGCCGCGCAGGCCAAGCTGATGGAGTCGTACGGGGCGCACTGCGTCTACGTCACCGACTCCGGCGGTCGGCTGCTGATGTCCGACGTCGCGCAGCGGGTCGACGCGTACCGGCAGGTCCTCGAACCGACCACCCAGATCGGCATCCACGCCCACCACAACCTCTCCCTCGGGGTGGCCAACAGCGTGGTCGCCGTCGAGCACGGCCGGATCGCCGGTGACGGCCCGGTCGGGTCGCCGGGCGGCCGGACGGTCCGGGTGGACGCCTCGCTCGCCGGTATGGGCGCCGGTGCCGGCAACGCGCCCCTGGAGGTCTTCGTCGCGGTCGCCGAACTGCACGGCTGGCAGCATGGCTGTGACGTCTTCGCGCTGATGGACGCCGCCGACGACATCGTCCGCCCGTTGCAGGACCGGCCCGTCCAGGTCGACCGGGAGACCCTCTCCCTGGGGTACGCGGGGGTCTACTCCAGCTTCCTGCGCCACGCCGAACGGGCCTCGGCCCGCTACGGGGTGGACGTCCGGTCGATCCTGGTGGAATTGGGCAGACGCCGGATGGTCGGCGGGCAGGAAGACATGATCGTCGACGTGGCGCTGGACCTGGCTGGCAAGGAGAACCGATGATCGGGCCGGACATCGCAGGGATCGCCGAGACGCTCGGCGCGGCCGCCGACACGGCGACCGCGATCGGTCAGCTCGCCGCCGAGACCGGGCTGGACGTCGATGCCGCGTACGCGGTGCAGACCGCCCTGGTGCAGCGCCGACTGGACCGGGGCGAGCGGCTCGTCGGCGTGAAGATGGGCCTGACCAGCAAGGCGAAGATGGCCCAGGTCGGGGTGGACGAGGTGATCTGGGGTCGGCTCACCGACGTGATGCGGATACCCGACGGCGGCACGGTCGACGTGGCCGACTTCATCCATCCCCGGGTCGAGCCGGAGGTGGCGTTCCTGCTGGATCGGCTTCCCGAGCCGGGCGAGCCGGTCGGTGACTTCACCGACGCGGTGCGGGCGGTCGCTCCGGCGATCGAGCTGATCGACTCCCGGTACGCGAACTTCACCTTCTCCCTGCCGGACGTCATCGCCGACAACACCTCGGCGGGCGCGTTCGTTATCGGCCCGTGGTCGCCGGTGCCGGACGGCCTGGACAACCTGGGTGTGTTGCTGGAGATCGACGGACGGCTGTCGCAGGTGGGCTCGACGGCGGCCATCCTCGGTGACCCGCGCCGGGCACTCGACGAGGGTCTCCGGCTGGCGGGGCGGCACGGGGTGCGGCTGCGGGAGGGCTGGGTGTTCCTGGCCGGTGCGGCGACCGCTGCTGTTCCGCTGCGTGCGGGTGCTCATGTCCGGGCTGTCGTCGAGAAGCTCGGTACGGCTTCGTTGCGGGCGTCGTCATGAACGGTGTGGGGGTTCCGGGCGGGCCGCCCGGAACCCCTGACGTGGTCGGTCCTGTCGCGCCGGTGCGAGGTGGTCGTCATGAGTGACAGGGCTCGGGTGGTGGCTGGGAAGGCCGTGCCTCGGGGGGCGTTTCCGCACGTCAAGGTGGCAGGCGGGTTCGTCTTCGTGTCGGGTACGTCGTCCCGGCGACCGGACAACACGTTCGTGGGCGTGTCGGTGGACGAGTTCGGCACGACCGACCTGGACATCCGGGTCCAGACGCGGGCGGTGATCGAGAACATCGCGGACCTGCTGCGGTCGGTCGGCGCCGAGTTGACCGACCTGGTCCAGGTGACCACCTACCTGGTCAACATGAATGACTTCGGTGGCTACAACGAGGTGTGGGCGGAGTTCTTCGACGCGACCGGGCCGACCCGGACGACCGTCGCCGTGCACCAGTTGCCGCATCCGCACCTGCTGATCGAGATGCAGGCCGTCGCCCTGCTCCCAGAAGGAGGCCAGTCATGAGTGAGATCGCCGAGCCGTTCAGCTTTCCCGGGTGGATCGCGGAGAACCAGCACCTGCTCAAGCCGCCGGTCGGCAACAAGGAGATGCTGCCCGGCTCCGAGGACTTCATCGTGATGGTGGTCGGTGGACCGAACCAGCGGACCGACTTCCACGTCGACCCGTACGAGGAGTTCTTCTACCAGGTGAAGGGCAACATGCACATCAACCTGATGCTGCCCGAGGGCCCGCGTACGGTGCACGTGCGCGAGGGGCAGATGTGGATGTTGCCCCGGAACACACCGCATTCGCCGCAGCGGCCGGAGGCCGGCTCGATCGGGGTGGTGATCGAGCGGGTACGCGAGGAGGGGACGCTGGAGAAGTTCCAGTGGTACTGCCCCGAGTGCTCGCACAAGGTGCACGAGGTCGAGTTGCAGGTGCGGGACATCGCCGCCGACCTGCCCCCGGTCTTCGCGGCGTTCTACGCCGACGAGTCCGCGCGTACCTGCGACAACTGCGGCACCCTGCACCCGGGTAAGGGCTGATGGCGGGTCCAGCGTCGCCGGTGGTGGACGTGCACACGCACGTCGTACCGAAGGGATGGCCGGACCTGGCCGCGACCTGCGGCGGGTCCGGCTGGCCCTGGCTCCGGATCGACTCGGAGCGCGCCGCCATGATCATGGTCGGCGAGACGGCGTTCCGCCCGGTCGGCGCCGAGTGCTGGGACGCCGACACCCGGCTGGCCGACATGGCCGCCGACGGAATCGACGTGCAGGTGGTCTCGCCCACGCCGGTCTTCTTCTGCTACGACCGTCCCACCGACCAGGCGGTGAAGGTGGCCCGCATCTTCAACGACCTGACGCTGGAGGTCACCGCCGGAGGCGACGGTCGGCTGCTGCCGTTCTGCCAGGTGCCGTTGCAGGACCCGGACGCCGCCTGCGCCGAGGTGGACCGCTGCCTCGCGGCCGGTCACGTCGGTGTCGAGATCGGTAACCACGTGGGCGAGCGGGATCTGGACGACGCGGGCATCGTGACGTTCCTGACCCATTGCGCCGAGGTCGGTGCGCCGGTCTTCGTCCACCCCTGGGACATGGCCGGTGGTCCCCGGTTGGACCGTTGGATGGCCCGCTGGCTCACCGGGATGCCCGCCGAGACCCACCTGTCGGTGCTGGCGATGATCCTCGGCGGGGTGTTCGACCGGGTGCCGGAGACGTTGCGGATCTGCTTCGCCCACGGTGGTGGCAGCTTCCCGTTCTGGCTGGGGCGTGCCGACAACGCCTGGCACCGCCGCGGTGACCTGGTACGCGGTGCGTCCGCCGCCCCGCCCAGCTCCTACGTCGACCGGTTCTACGTCGACTCGGTGGTCTTCTCGACTCCGGCGTTGCGCCTGCTCGTGGACACCATGGGTGCCGATCGGGTGCTGGTGGGCAGCGACTACCCGTACCCCCTGGGGGAACGCCCGGCCGGTGCGGTGGTCCACCAGGCCGACTTCCTCACCGACGCGCAGCGTGCCGACCTGCTCTCCGCCAACGCCCTCCGCTTCCTCGACCGACTTCATATATAAGATCTCGGATCCGGTATATACTCGGTGCCGTGAAGACGGTTATCGACCTTGATGATGAGTTGCTCGAGCGGGCCCGTCGTGAATTGGGTACCAAGAGCAAGAAGGACACCATCCATGCTGCGCTCCGGATGGTCGCCGAGCGCGGCGAGCGGATGGAGGCGATCCGCGAGTTGCTCTCCATCGATCGGGACTGGACCGGACTGCTGGCGGACGACAAGACACCGGACGGCGAGCGGGACGCCGCGTGAGTCCTCCACCCGGCCTGTACCTGATCGACACCTCGGCCTGGGGTCGTCTTCGCCAACCGATCGTCGGAAAGCGGATCCGAGCACTACTCGAAGAGAGATTGGCCGCGACCTGCCTCCCGCTGGATTTGGAGGATGGACGCAGCGCTCGCGACTGCAGAGATGCGATGACAGTGCATGCCCGCCGCGCGGAGCTGATGATCGACCTTCCGATCACGTCGGCCGTGGCAACCCGAGCCTGGGACCTGCAACTGGCGTTGACCGCCCGGGGACACCACCGAGCCGCGAGCCCGGTAGATCTCATGGTGGCCGCCTCGGCCGCTGAGTACGCGGCGACCGTTCTCCACTACGACCGGGACTTCGACCTGTTGGCGGAGGTGGGTGGACCGCGCTCGGAGTGGGTGTCCCCACCGGGAACTCTCTCCTGAGGCGCTGACACCCGTGTCGAGGCGGCGTGGCGCGGCCGGAGCGGGCAGGATGGCGGCATGGCCGAGCCGCACGATCTGACCGCGCTGGAGCAGGCCGCCGCGATCGCCCGTGGCGAGCTGTCCAGCCTGGAACTGGTCGAGCATCACCTGCGGCGGGTGGACGCGCTCGGCGACACGGTCGGTGCCTTCGTCACCGTCACCGCGCAGTTGGCCCGGGATGCCGCCCGGGCCGCCGACGCGGTGCCGGCGGACCAGCGTGGACCACTGCACGGGGTGCCGACGGCGATCAAGGATCTGACCCTGACGGCCGGTGTCCGCACCACCTTCGGCTCGGCCGCCTTCGTCGACTTCGTGCCGCCCGTCGACGCCGACGTGGTGCGCTTCATGCGGGCCGCGGGGATGGTCAGTCTCGGCAAGACCACCACCTCTGAGCTGGGCTGCTCGCTGTACTCGGAGACCCTGGTGGCACCGCCGGCCCGCAATCCGTGGGCGTTGGCCAACACCGCCGGTGGATCGAGCGGTGGCGCGGCGGCGGCCGTGGCGGCGGGCCTGGTGCCGGTGGCACAGGGCTCCGACGGGGGCGGCTCCCTGCGGATCCCCGCGTCGCTGTGCGGGCTGATCGGCTACAAGCCCAGCCGAGGACTGGTCTCCGGTGGTCCGCTCGGCTTCGGTGCCTTCGGCCTGCCGACCCATGGACCGCTCGGCCGCACCGTCGCCGACGTGGCCGCGCTGCTGGACGTGCTGGCCGAGCCGGTGCCCGGCGAGCCGTACCTGCCGCCGGCACCGCCGCCGGGCGGCTATCTCGCCGCCGCCCGCGCCGCCGAGCCGGGCAGGTTGCGGGTCGGCCGGTTCACCACCCCGATGCTCGCCGACGAACCGGTCCACCCGGACTGCGTCGCGGCGGTGGACCGGGCCGCCGCGCTGCTCGCCGCCGCCGGGCACGAGGTCGTGGAGGTGTCGGCACCGCTCGGCCCGCAGGTGTGGCCGCTGTTCGAGATCGTCTGGTACGTCCTCGCGCTCACCCCGGTGCCGCCGCAGCGGGAGTCCGAACTGCTGCCCCTGACCCGGTTCCTGCGGACGCAGGCCGCCGAGATCTCCGCCGGCACCCTCACCGCGACCCTCGGCGAGATCCAGGCGCAGGTACGCCTCGGTGTCCGCCGCACCGCCGGGTGCGATCTGCTGCTCTGCCCGACCCTCGCGGCGCCACAGGTGCCGGTCGGCTGGTTCACCCAGGGACGCACCCCGGCGGAGGACTTCGACCGGCAACGCCGCTTCTCCCCGTACTGCGCGGTGTTCAACGTCACCGGCCAACCCTCCGTTTCGTTGCCGGTCGGTGTGACCGCCGAAGGGCTGCCGGTCGGCGTGCTGCTCACCGGTCACTACGGTGACGATGCGAGACTGATCGCGACCGCTGCGCAACTGGAGTCCTCCAGTGGCGGGTGGGATCGGCACCCCGCAGTCTGGCGGAGCGTCGGCTCCGCTAACGTGAATGACAGCGGAGTCGGGAGGTCACCACGATGATCGGCCACCCGATTCGATCAAAGGTCTCTCTTTCCGCCTGGGGGCGTTGGGATTGTCTGTAACCGACACGTTGCTGGTCTTCGTCGGCATCCCGGCAGCCATCGTGCTGGTGATCACCGGCCTTGTCTACGCGGGTAGCCAGGGCCACGGTGGTGGCGGTGCCAAGCGTTACCGGCCTGGCCGACCGTTCAGCTTCACGCCGGTGTGGTTCCTCGGGCGGCCAGAGGAGCTGGCCGACTCCGCGGGCACCTCGCTGTCGGTGGGGGCACAGGCGCCCGCGCTGACCAGCAGCACGCAGGGACAGGTCGGCGCCGAAGCACCGACCGGTGGAACCGGAGGCGCAAGTGACCGTTGGTGAGAAGCAGCACGCGGCCGGGACGGACACCCCGCCCGACGTGCTCGACGGGCCGTTCTCGACCCGCCAGCTGCTGCGCATCGACGAGGCGCTGCGGCTGGCCGACCGGACCACCGGCCTGGTCTTCTCCGTCTACGTGGGTGGCCTCGACGAGCCGATCCGGGAGCACGCCGAGCGGTTGCACCGGCAGCTCGCCGAGCCCGACCTGTCGGTGCTGATCGCGATCTCGCCCAACCAGCGGCAGCTGGAGATCGTCACCGGTCGGTACGCCCGCAAGCGCGTCCCGGACACGTACGCCAAGATCGCCGCCTTGTCGATGGTGGCCGCGTTCGGTGGCGGCGACCTCGCCGGCGGCATCATCCAGGGCCTCGACCAGCTCTCCCGCTACGCCGGTAAGGGCTGAGCCCGACCTCTACGACAAAAGCCCGGCCCGCCTCGCGTGCGGCCGGGCTTTTGCGTGCCCAGGATCACGCGCCCATTCTCACCGTGGCCAGGCAGCGAAGCCGGCGTGGGCTCCTACCCACGCCGGCTTCGAGGTCTGCGTGCGGTCAGGCCGCCCGGGCGTCGCAGGCCTGTGCGGCGAGCGCCCGGACCACGCCGTCGCGGCCCTCGGCGACCAGCCGCCGCAGCGGGCCCGGGTGGCCCTCCTGCGCCAGCCAGGCGTCGGTGGCCTCGACGGTCTCCTCCTCCACCAGGTACGCGGGGTACATGAGCATGGCGAACTCCTGCGCCGGCTCGCTGTCCCGGGTCGCCCAGACCTGCCCGACCGAGGCGAAGTACCGGTCCCGGTAGGGCGTCACCAGCTCCACCTGCGTGGGGTGGCTGAAGCCCTGCAACAGTGCCCGGTGCCGCCAGTTCGGCAACGCCTCCGGGCCGGTCAACTGGGCCCACACGGCGGCCTTGTTGGCCTCGGTCGGCACCAGCGCGTGCGCGTAGGCGGCCTCCCGTTCACCGCTGGAGGTCTTGTCCCGGGCCAGCTCCGCCTCGATCTCCGCCGGGCCGGCCACGCCGTTGGCCACCAGCGCCTGCAACACGCTCCACCGCAGCTCGGTGTCGATGGTCAGCCCGGGGGTCACCTGGGTGCCCTCCAACCAGCCGCGCAGCACGGCCAGGTCCTCGTCGGACCGGGCCGCCGAGACGTACGCGCGGGCCCAGGCCAGCTGGAAGCCGCTGCCCGGCTCGGCCGCGGCGAGCGCGGTCTTCGCGGTGCGGGCCAGGTCGGCCCAGCCGGTGGGCGCCCAGTCCCGCTCGGCGTAGAAGGTCAGGGCGCTGCTGACCTGGCGCAGCGTCGCGGTGACCAGGTTGATGTCCGTCTCCGCGGGCAACCCGGCCAGCACCAGGGCGACGTAGTCGCGGGTGGCCAGTTCGGCGTCGCGGGTCATGTCCCAGGCGGCCGTCCAGCACAGTGCTCGGGCCAGCGACGACTCCAGACCGGCGATGTGCTGCACCACCGTCGACATCGACCGCTCGTCCAACCGCAGCTTGGTGTAGCTGAGGTCGTCGTCGTTGAGCAGCAGCACGTCGGCGGCGGGCACGCCGGTGAGTTCGGTCAGCTCGGTCAGCTCGCCGTCGACGTCGACCTCGTACCGTTCACGGCGCACCAACCGACCGTCGCGGAGGTCGTAGAGACCCACCCCGATCCGGTGCGTACGCAGGGTCGGGTGGCCCTCCGGTGCCTCCTGACGGACCAGTACCTGCTGGTACGCGCCGTCCGCGCCGATGGTCAGCTCGGGACGCAGGGTGTTGACCTGCGCGGTCTCCAGCCACTGGGAGGCGAATGTGGTCAACTTGCGGCCGGAGGCGGTCTCCAACTCGGACAGCAGGTCGTCGAAGGTGGCGTTGCCCCAGGCGTGCCGGGCGAAGTAGGCGCGTAGACCGGCCAGGAACGCCTCCTCGCCGACGTAGGCGACCAGCTGCTTGAGCACGCTGGCGCCCTTGGCGTACGTGATGCCGTCGAAGTTGACCTCGACGGCCTCCAGGTCGGGCATCTCGCAGTAGACCGGGTGGGTGGAGGAGAGCTGGTCCTGCCGGTAGCCCCAGTTCTTCCGGATGGACAGGAAGGTCGTCCACGCCTCGGTGAAGCGGGTGGCGTGCGTGTTGCACCAGTGGCTGGCCCACTCGGCGAACGACTCGTTCAACCACAGGTCGTTCCACCAGCGCATGGTGACCAGGTTGCCGAACCACATGTGCGCCAGCTCGTGCAGCACGGTGTTGGCCCGCTGCTCGTACTCGAAGTCGGTGACCTGGGAGCGGAACAGGTAGTGCGACTCGGCGTGGGTCACGCAGCCGAAGTTCTCCATCGCACCGGCGTTGAAGTCCGGCACCCACAGCTGGTCGTACTTGGGCAGCGGGTAACGCACCCCGAACTGCTCGTGGAAGAAGTCGAAGCCCTGCGTGGTGACCAGGTTCAGCTCGTCGGAGTCGAGGTACTGCGCCATGCTCGCCCGGCAGAAGTAACCCAGGTCGATGCCGTCGTGGGTGTACCTGACCTCGTGGTACGGCCCGGCGCACAGCGCGGTGATGTAGGTGCTCATCCGGGCCGAGGTGGCGAAGTGCACGGTCTTGTGGCCCTCGCCCGCCGGCTCCTCACGCTCCACCGGCATGTTGGAGATCACCTTCCAGTGCTCCGGAACGGTGGCGTGCCAGGTGTAGACGCTCTTCAGGTCCGGCTGGTCGAAGCAGGCGAAGACCCGCTGCGCGTCGGCCGTCTCGAACTGGCTGTAGAGGTAGGTCTCACCGTCGACCGGGTCGACGGACCGGTGCAGCCCCTGCCCCGAGTTGGAGAACGCGAAGTCCGCGTCGACGATCAGCGTGTTCTCGCCGGCCAGGCCGGTCAGCGTGAGCCCCTTCTCGGCGGAGAAGTCGGTCAGGTCCACCGGGTCGCCGTTGAGCGTCGCCGAGCGGACCGATTCGGCCGCCACCTCGATGAAGGTGCTGGCACCCGGTTCTGCGCAGCGGAACCGCACTTCTGTGGTCGACCGGAAGGTACGACCGTCGGCGGCGTGAACGGCACTGGACAGGTCCAGATTGATGTCGTACCCGGTCACGTCGAGCAGGCGGGCCCGCTCGGTCGCCTCGACCTGCGTCAGGTTGCGCACTCCCGGCACTGTTCGTCTCCATCCCACTAACGCCGTCCGTCACGGTCGCATGGTCCGTCGACCGCTCGTGACGGCCGGTCCGGGCCTGAGTCTTCCATGTACGGGTAGGTAGTGGTGGGCGAGGTCACGGGTCGATCCTGGGTAAGGGCGGTGAAACGGGAGCAAGATCGGAAGTACGCCGGTGCACCCGGCGTCACCAGCGCGAAAGGGACCCCGTCGTGAACGAGCGCGTCACCGTAGACATGTGGTTCGACCCGATCTGCCCCTGGGCGTGGCTGACATCCCGGTGGCTGCTGGAGGTGGAACGGGTTCGCCCCGTCGACGTCCGCTTCCACGTGATGAGCCTGTCGGTCCTCAACGAGGGCCGGGAACTGTCCGACGACTACCGGGAGTCGATGCGTCAAGCATGGGGTCCGGTGCGGGTCTGCGTCGCCGTGCAGGAGCGACACGGCGCCGACGCGGTGCGGGCGCTCTACACCGCCCTGGGTGCTCGCATCCACCTCGGCAAGGAGTCGCTCGGACCGGAGCTGTACGTCGCCGCCCTGACCGATGCCGGCCTGGATCCGGCGCTGGCCGAGGTGGCCGGGGACCGCGACCTCGACGCGCCGCTGCGGGCCAGCCACGAGGCGGGGATGCGGCCGGTCGGCACCGACGTCGGCACCCCGGTCATCCACGCGCCCGGGCCCGACGGTCGGCAGGTCGCCTTCTTCGGGCCGGTGATCACCCCGGCACCCAAGGGCGAGGCCGCCGGTCGTCTCTGGGACGGTGTCCTGCTCGTCGCCGGCACCCCCGGCTTCTTCGAACTCAAGCGCAGCCGCGACCTGGAGCCGATCTTCGACTGACCGGTGTCGCCGACGCCGCGCTCCGGGCCGGCCAGGCGTCACCGGTGCCTTCCGGGGTTCGTTTGACCGGGTGTCCGCGGCGAAACCGGCGGGCGGCACCCGTGCCCGCTGGCCGCAGCCCGTCAGCTCGTGGAGGTGCCAGATGGCCAGACACCGTGCCCCGGCCGACGATCCCTGGACTCGTGAGGAGCGCCCCGGCGGTGCCGTAGCGGCGGCGCGGCTGAGCTGGCCGGCCCCCCGACAGGAGCGGCCCGCGCGTTGGTCGACGCCGGGGGAGGAGCCGACGGAGCGGGTGCCCAGCCCGCAGCCGGGGCTGTGGGGGGACACCCCGCCCGCCCGCCGTGACCGGTCCCCGAACTCGTCCGGGGTGTTGGGCAGGCCGACCGTGGTGGGGGTCGCCCGGGTGCCGGTGACCTCCCGGCTGACGCCGCCGGGGCGGGAGGTCCGTAACCAGGGCCCGCGACCGATCTCCACGGGCCGTCCGGTCGTGGTGCCCGCGTCCGGGGGCCGGCATCGGCGGGCGGTGGACCCCGGGCGGTGACCGGGGCGCCTGCGCACTGGCGGGCGTCGAGCAGGCACGCTTTCACCTGGTGGGCTATGGGTGGGTCCGGCGGCGGGCCCCGACCGGCCGCCGGTAGCGTCAACGGTCATGACGGTCGTGCACCCGATCACCCGAGCCTGGATCACCACCGGTGGTACCGGCGCCCAGAACTACGACGAGTTCGCCGACGACGCGGAGATCACCGCGATCATCGAGGCGAATCCGCACAGCGCCCTCGGCATCGAGATGCCGCACAAGGCCCCGGAGAGCCTCGGCAAGTCGTTCGCCGACGCCCTGCCGGACGCGGTGCGCCGACTCGCGGAGGCGAAGGCCGACGGCAGCTACACCCCGGCCGAACAGGTGGTGGTGCTGTACCGCATCAGCGCGCCGGGCGAGGAGACCGCCTACGGCCTGTTCGCCCTGGTCGACACCGACCAGATCTCCACCAATGCCGACGAGCCCGGCCTGGTCATCCGCAACGAGGACGTCTTCATCGCGAAGGTGCGTGAGCGGGTCGCGCTGGCCGAGGCGTTGGGCCACCTGCTCTCGCCTGTACTGCTGCTGCAGACCGGCCGTGGCGACGAGCTGCACGCCGCGCTCGCGGCGGCCACCGAGGCGGCCGGGGCGCCCGCCGCCACCGACACCGACCAGGCCGGGCGTACCCACGCCATCTGGCTGGTCGGCCCCGGCCCGCAGCAGGACGAGCTGACCGCCCTGGCCGGTGGTGGCGAGTTGGTGGTCGCCGACGGCAACCACCGCAGCCTGGCCGCGCAGATCGGTGGCATGTCCCGGTTCCTGGCGGTCGTCACCACCCCCGCGTCGGTGGCCATCCAGCCGTACAACCGCCTGGTCAGCGAGCTGACCACCACGCCGGGAGAGCTGCTGGAGCGGCTGGCCGCCGCTGGCGCGCAGATCGCGGCCCTCGACGGTCCGGCCGAGGTCCCGGCGACCGGCGGCACCGTCGTGCTCCAGCTTCCCGACCAGGCGTACGCGGTGACGCTGCCGCATACCGGTGACAGCCGCCTGGAGAACCTCGACCACGCCCTGGTCGAGCGGCTGCTGCTGCGGGACGCCCTCGGTCTGGATCCGGGCGACAAGCGGATCACCTACGTCGGCGGTGACTACCCGGCGAGCTGGCTCACCGGCGAGGTCGAGGCCGGTCGGGCCGAACTAGCCATCCTCATCGCCCCGGTGACCGTCGAGGATTTCGTCGCGGTCAACCTGGCCCGGCAGAAGATGCCCCGCAAGAGCACCTGGTTCACCCCGAAGGCACGCGGCGGCCTGGTGGTCGCCGAGTTGCCCGAGCGCTCCTGAACCGTCCGGCCCGTCTCACCGGCGCCGCCCCGGCGGTACGCGGTGGGACGGGCCTGACAGACTGCGCGGTATGCGCGTCTACCTGGGATCCGATCACGCCGGTTTCGAGTTGAAGGTGCACCTGGCCAACCACCTGGCCAAGCAGGGCTACGAGGTGGTCGACGTCGGCCCGCACGCCTACGACCCCGAGGACGACTATCCGGCCTTCTGCCTGCACGCCGGCACCCGCGTGGTGGCTGATCCGGGCAGTCTGGGTGTGGTCATCGGCGGCTCGGGCAACGGCGAGCAGATCGCCGCGAACAAGGTGGCGGGGGTGCGGGCGGCGCTGGCGTGGAGCGTCGAGACCGCCCAGCTGGGTCGGCAGCACAACGACGCCAACGTGGTCGCCGTCGGTGCCCGCCAGCACACCCTCGACGAGGCCACCGCCATCGTCGAGGCGTTCCTGACCACGGCGTTCTCGGGCAGCGAGCGGCACGCCCGTCGGATCGCCCAGGTCGCCGACTACGAGCGCACCGGGCAGCTGCCCGACCTGCCCTGATCCACGAGGCCCCGACCAGCACGTCTGATCCGGGTTCGGGTGGCCGCCGAGGTGTGACCACCCGGCCCGGACAGAGGCGCCTCAGCGGCGGGGGAGTTCGTCGCGCGGGGTCCAGTTACGGCGGACGATCACGACCCGCTCCGCCGCCTCGGCGAGATCCTCGTCGGTGGGTCGGGCGGCGTCCCGGGCCCGCATCGCGGCGGTCACGCTCACCTGCGACGAGCCGGACCCGACCAGCCCACGCAGCCCGCGCTCACTCTCCTCGGGAGCGCCGTTACGTCGCCCACGCGGGGCCTCGGCACCGTCGTGCACCCCGGCCGTGGTGGCTGCCGCCGCAGCGTCGCCCGCGCCACCCTGAGCGCCGTGATGCCGGTGTCGCCGTCGCCGCCGTTCCCCGCCGTCCGCCACCCCCCGACCGTACCTTCGCCCGGTCGATCATGCAGTTGTGGTCGTGGCAAACCGCACCATCCGCCACTGCTGCACGATCGACCGGCGGTGACACCGTCAGAAGACCTCCATGGCGGAGGGGGAACGGTGCCAGCCGAAGGCGGGGCTGGCGGCGGCGAGCGCGCCGGGGCGTAGCTCGCGCAACCGCCCGGCATCGGCCAGCGCGACCGGTGTCACGCCGCCGAGGAACAGCTCACCGAGGCAGCGTACGTCGCAGGCCAGGTCGGCCGGTCCGCTCGCCGGGGTGCAGCTGGCCCCGGTCGGCCCGCCACGCAGCCGCCACCGACCGGTGTTCTCCGGCAGCAGCTCGTCGGTCACCTCGATGACCACGTCGACGTCGGCGGCGTAGCGCCGGGCGGCGAGTGCGCCCGGCACGTCCACCACCCGTACCCACAGCGCGTCGACCAGCCGGAAGTCGAGCCGACGCGGTTCGTTGACCAGCCGCAGCAGCGGCTCGTCAACGGCGGCCCGCATCCAGGACAGCCGACGGGTCAGGTCGAGCGAGAGCAGCATCCGCCAGATCGCCCGGTACCCGGCCGGGGTGCTCGCCACCACCTCGTCGACCGTGACGAGGCTGTTCGGACCGGCGTCCGCCCAGTCGGACTTGGTGCGGAACAGGCCGTACCCGTCGACTCCGTCGGGCCCCTCGTGCAGCACCACCCGTCGCGCGGTGGCACCGCCACGGTGGGCCTCCGGGTCGACCAGCACGTACCGCCACCAGCGGTCGTCGCGCGAGGACCAGCCGGGACGATCGGCGCGGACCGCGTCGTACACCCGGGCCAGGTCGGCCTGTCGGTCGGCGGGCGAATCCAGGCGCAGCCGGCCCTCGTCCGGCGTCGGGGCCGGCAGCCGCAGTTCGGTCGTCTCGCCGGAGACGTGGAACCGTTGCGCGGCCAGGCCGTAGCCGAAGCGCGGATAGATCCGGCCCTCGCTGGCCCAGAGGACCGCGATCGGTTCCCGGCTGCTGTCGTGAATCTGACGTAGTTGGCGGTGCATCATCGCGGTGAGCAGGCCCCGTCGACGGTGCGTGGGCGCGACCGCCACCAGGGTGACGTGCGCCGCAGGAACCGCCCCGCCGGGTACGCCCAGGTCCCGGGTGTACGCCGCAGCGCTGGCCACCAATTCTGATCCGTCGCGCACCAGCAGGGCCCGCTCCGGTTCGAAGATCGCGCGTTCGGCCTCGTGAACCTCGGGCTCGACATTCTGATGGAAGACAGCGGCGAGGAAACGACCGACCTCGTCGTAGTCCTCGGCGCGGGCAGCCTCGATGGGCAGGGTGGAGATGGTCACCGCTCGTGTCTAGCCGATCGGTGTGGGTCGGGCGACCGATTTGCGGGCTGGCTACCCTCGAAGTCTCCAGCGGCGTCCGGGGGCGCCGCCGGTGACAGGGGAGGGGACGACATGGCCGAGCAGACGCAGCCGTGGGCGGAGCGAACCGTCGAGGTGCCGCCGCAGCCCGTTGACGGGGTGCCGCCGCAGCGCGACCCGTACCGCCGTGGGGTGGCGCAGGTCGGTGCGCGGGCACCGCGTACCGAACCGTTCCCGACGGTGGAGCACACGCCGACCGGCACCGGCTGGCCCGGCGAACCGGAGCCGCGCAGGCCGTTGAGCTGGCACGTGGCCCGCCTGAAGCGCGGCGGTGAGTGGAGTGCCGCCGGGGCGCTGTTCGCGTTCGTGTGCTGGGGGATCTGGGCGATCTCCGGCGGCGGCGACCTCGTCGGACCGGTGGTGATCTTCGTGTTGAGCATGCTGGTCGCGGCGGGTCTGTTCACCCTGGCCAGGCTGCTCGGCCGGGTGGTGCTGGAACGGCAGCTGGGCCGGGTGCGGCGCACCGCCCGTGGCGCGCACCTGGTCACGGCGGTCTTCCTGACCGGTCTCGGTGTCGCGTACCTGCAACAGACGCAGTGGGTCATGGACGCCTGGAACTGGCTGACCACCTGAGGTCCACCGCCCCGCGAGCGGGGCGCGGCCCGACGGGTCGGCCACCCCGGTGGCGACGCCGGGCGGACCGACCCGTCGGCCGGTCCGCCCGGGAATGGTCGCGTGGCACCGCGACCGAGGTCGTCACTCCACCAGGACCGCGGGCTTCATACCCAGCCCGACGTGATTCATCCCCCGTTGCTGCCCTTCCTCGGGCGGCCCGGGGGCGCCGTCGATCAGGCGTCGAGATACGCCAGCACGGCCAGCACCCGACGGTTGTCGTCGTCGGAGGGCGGCATGTCGAGCTTGGTGAAGATGTTGTTGATGTGCTTGCTCACCGCCTTCTCGGTGATGCGGAGCTTGGTGGCGATGGCGGCGTTGGAGCGCCCCTCGGCCATCTCACCGAGCACCTCCCGCTCCCGGGCGGTGAGCACCGCCAGCGGCTCCCGGCGGGCGAGCAGTTGGGCGATCACCTCGGGATCCATGGCGCTGCCGCCCGCGGCGACCCGGCGGACGGCGTCGACGAACTCGCCGACGTGGGAGACGCGATCCTTGAGCAGGTAACCCACCCCGCCCTGCGGCGTGCTGAGCAGCTCACGCGCGTACAACGGCTCGACGTGCTGGGAGAGCACGAGGATCGGCAGCCCGGGTATCCGGGTCCGGGCGGCGATCGCGGCCTGTAGACCCTCGTCGGTGAAGGTCGGTGGGAGACGGACGTCGATCACCGCCACCTCGGGCCGGTGCGTGACCAGGGCGGGCAGCAGAGCCGGACCATTGTCGACGGACGCGACGACGTCGAAGTCGAACGCCTGCAACAGCCGGGTCAGTCCGTCACGAAGGAGTGCGTGGTCTTCGGCGATGACAACGCGCACGGTAGCTCCATGGTGACGACGGTGGGCCCGCCGGGCGGGCTCGACAGCGCCATCGTGCCATCGAAGGCGGCGAGGCGACGCTCGATACCGCGCAGGCCGGTGCCGGCGGCGGCATCGGCACCACCGGCACCGTCGTCGGTCACCACCAGCACCAGCCGTCCCTGCCCGTGGCGCAGCGACACCCACGCGTGCTGCGCGCGACTGTGCCGCACCACGTTGGTCAGGGTCTCCGCCACGGCGAAGTACGCCGCCGACTCGACCGGAGTGTCGAGCCGGCCGGGTAGGTCCGCGTCGACGGTGACCGCCACGGGAAGGCTGAGCGCCAAGGCACGCACCGCGCCCTCCAGGCCACGTTCCGCCAGGACGGGCGGGTGAATGCCGCGTACGAGATGCCGCAGCTCGACCAACGCCGTACCGCTCGCCGCACGCGCCTCATTGAGCATCGCGTGCGCCGCGGTCGGATCCCGGTCGATCATTTCGTCGGCGAGGCCGATCATCATGCCCAGCGAGACGAGCCGGGCCTGGATGCCGTCGTGCAGGTCCCGCTCGATGCGGCGCAACTCGGCGGCCTGAGCGTCCACCGTGCCGGCGCGCGTGACCGTCAGCTGGGTGACGCGCATCCGGAGTTCGGCGGCCCGGGTGGGCGCGAGGAGAAGCCGCGCGAAGGAGGCGTCGACGCGTCGCAGCCACGGCGCTACCCACAGGCCGACGGCCAGGATGGCGGCACCCTGCGGCAGGCAGAGCAGTGCCTCACCGGACGTGTCGACGGACCAGACGGTGCCGTAGCCGTACCAGCCGGTCCCCAGCCAGATCCACAACGGGGTCAGCGTCAGCCCCATCAGCCCGTACAGCGGTATGGCCAACGCGATCGCGCCGAGGACGATCGCGACGACGGCCCCCGGCACCAGCCAGGCGAGATCCCGCCAGGTGGCCGGGTCGGTCACCGTCCACCGGAAGCGTCGCCAACCGCCGGGCACGGCCCGCTCCGGAGGCGGATGGTACGGACGAGCCACCGGCACACCCGACCGGGCGGCGAGCCGCCGCTCAAGATCGGCGCGTTTCCTGACCAGCGTCGTCGTCCACGACACCAGCGCCATGCCCAGGAAGGGCACCGGAACCAGCACCAACGCGACGATCGACAGCACCAGCAGCGGACCGTTCGTGAGGGCCAGACCGATCGCGGCCACCCCGGCCAGCACCGAGTGCAGCCCTCGACGGACCCACGGGGGCATCCGGTCACCAGCTCCGACCACATCCACCCGTCACATTCTGCCCACGGTGACCGCGTTCGTCGGTGGTGCCAGCACCACCTCTACAGCGGGGGATAGCGCTCCTGACGATGTAGGCCGAGGGCGCTTGGCTGAAGCCATGACTACCATCACCACGACCGGCAGCGACTTCGCCGTACTCTCCCGCCGGATCGTCGCCGCGGGACTGATGCGGCGTCGGCCCGCCTACTACGCCCTCCGCCTGGGTGTCGTCGCGGTCATGTACCTCGGTGGCTGGGCGGCCTTCCTCGCCATCGGCTCCTCCTGGTGGCAGATGTTCACGGCCGTGTTCCTCGCGGTCACGTTCGCCCAGGTGGCGCTGGTGGCGCACGACCTGGCGCACCGGCAGGTGTTCCGCACCAAACGACCCAGTGAACTCGCCGGACTCATCGCCGGAAACCTCGGCGTCGGGATGAGCTACGGCTGGTGGATGGACAAGCACACCCGCCACCACAACAACCCCAACCACGACGACCTCGACCCCGACGTGGCCCCCGAGGTGCTCATCTGGGCAGCCGAGGCGGCAACCGGCCGACGCGGGTTGAAGGGCTTCATCACCCGGCACCAGGCCGCGCTGTTCTTCCCGCTGCTGACGCTGCTCGCCGTCAGCCTGAAGGTGTCCAGCGTCAAAGCCCTGCGCGACGGCACGGTGCGGCGACGCGGCACCGAGAGCGCCCTGCTGGTGCTGCATGCCGTCGGCTACCTCACCGCACTCCTGGTGGTCCTCAGACCGCTTCAGGCGGTCGCCTTCCTCCTGCTGCACCAGGCCGTGTTCGGCGTCTACCTAGGCCTGACCTTCGCGCCCAACCACAAGGGCATGCCGCACCCGACCGGCGACGAGGACTTCCTGCGCAAGCAGGTGCTGACCTCCCGCAACGTCCACGGCAACTGGCTGACCGACGTGGCGCTCGGCGGCCTGAACTACCAGATCGAACACCACCTGTTCCCCGGCATGCCGACGCCCAACCTGCGCAAGGCCCAACCCATCGTGCAGGCGTACTGCGCCGAGATCGGGGTGGCCTACGAACAGACCGGCCTCATCGACTCCTACCGGCAGGCGTTGCGTCACCTGCACGAGGTGGGCGCCCCCGCCCGCGCCGAACACGCGGCACGCTGAGCCGACGTCGCCTGGTCAGCAGCGGATACACCGTGGAGGAACCAGGCGGCCGCGCGCCAACTCCTCGACCTGGGCGAAGTTCACGACACGGTCGCACTCGTCATCGGTCAGCTTGTTGATTAGGGCCTTGGCGGCCTGGGCCTGCGGGGTGGTGGGCAACGCGCCGGCGGCGAGTTCCGGTAGCAGCAGCTCGTAGCCCACCCGGGCTCGGGGCGAATACCGATGACGGGTACGCGCCAGCGCACGCCGGACAACCACTCCGTGGAACGGACCGGGCGTGGATATCGTCCTGGGCGACGGATCCTGACCCGGCTCACGACAGTGCTCTTCTTCTCGATGAGGTGTCGTACGGTCATGGCATTCTGCTGGCCATGGCTGACCGACCAACGGTCGAGTGGCGTCGCCACCTTGACGAGCAGACCGCGCAACTCCGTGCTGGGACCCTCGACGAGTGCGACGCCTGGGCAGTGCGACTCTTCCCGGATTCACTCATCGCCGCGACCGACGCCGCGCTGGATGACTTCGAGCGGGCCCTCACGCTGATCGACGTCAGGTCGGACGTCGCCGTGCTCGCCGAGGTCGAGCGGGTGGTTGTCGCGCTCAACGGCGTCGACGAGCGCCACGGTGGCTCCGGTTACGAGACGGGGGAGCGCGAGGAACTGTGCGACTACATCGACGCGGCACTCACCGACGCGGGCGTCGACGTCGCCGCTGTGGCAGCCGGCAGCGGGCTCAAACGGTGGGAGATCACCGACCGCTGGCGTGACTGGTAGTCGGTCCGGCGGTGCCGCAGCGATCGCCCCGGCATCGACGGTGGTCGGCCAGGCTGGCGCTCGTCACGGGCGGACGTGCTGGTCACGACCAACCCGACGTCGGGCCCGATGCTCAAGGACCCCGTAGGTGACCATGAGGGTCAATCCGGCCAGCAACAGCACGGCACCGGTCCACCGGCTCGGAGTGCGCCAACCGCTGGGCGCTACCTCCGTGAGGGTTCCGAGCCCCACGAGAACGTAGAAGCCCATGCATGCTGCCCCTGCTGCCCACAGCCGGGGGTAACGCAGGGTCCGTCCGAACAGCCGAACGGTTGACACGCGTCGGCTCCGGACGGCCACCCAGGCAGCGCATCCGACCAAGGCCACAGCGGCGCCGGCAAGCAAGACATCCATGATCATATCGCCGCCTCGTAGGTCGTCACAGCCGGTGCTACTGGCGCAAGAGATCAAAGAGAGCTGAAACGCGGACGGCCCAGGGTCGGCGATTGTGCCGTTGACCTGGGCCGGAGGGTGTGGAGCGGGCGACGGGAATCGAACCCGCACCGTCAGTTTGGAAGACTGAAGCTCTGCCATTGAGCTACGCCCGCGTACGCCCGGAGGACCGGGTGCGCCCGACAGCCTACCCAATACCCGCGGCGGGCGCGCGGCCGTATCCCCGTGCCGCGCCGATGCCCGCAACATCCGGGTTGTCGCCGCCGTGCTGGCAGCGCCATCCGGGCAACCGCCGCCCGCTGTCTGCTGCTCGGATGCCTGGTTCTCCTCGTTCGGCGCGTTGGGTGACTCCCCGGCAACCTGATGTCGGAGGGACGGCATAGACTGCTCGTCGCCACGGGGTGTGGCGCAGCTTGGTAGCGCACTCGCTTTGGGAGCGAGGGGCCGTGGGTTCAAATCCCGCCACCCCGACTGCCGCAAGCACCGGACGGCGGCACCTGGACGACCGGCACATCGGGCACGCCCGCTGTCGGCCCCGGGTGCTGCTGGTCCGCCGTGGCGGCTCGCCTACACTCGATGGGCCGAAAGTGCGCCCAGACTCAACCGAGATCCGTCAAGGAGTACGCCTGTGAAGAGCACCGTCGAGACTCTGAGCCCGACGCGCGTGCGGCTCGCCATCGAGGTGCCGTTCGTCGAGCTCGAGCCGAGCCTCAAGAAGGCGTACCGGGAGATCGGTCAGCAGATCCAGATCCCCGGCTTCCGTAAGGGGAAGGTGCCGCCTGCGATCATCGACCAGCGGGTCGGCCGGGGCACCGTGCTCAACGAGGCGGTGCAGGAGGCGATCCCGCAGAACATCCTCACCGCCGTGCGTGAGCACGACCTGAAGACGCTGGGGCGTCCCGAGGTCGAGATCACCGAGTTCAACGACGGTGACTCGCTGAACTTCACCGCCGAGGTCGACGTCCGGCCGGAGATCACCGTGCCGGACCTCAGCTCGATCGAGGTCACCGTCGACGAGCTGCAGGTCGGCGACAACGAGATCGACGAGCAGGTGAACAGCCTGCGTGAGCGCTTCGCCACCCTGAAGACCGTCGAGCGTCCTGCGGCCGAGGGCGACTACGTGCAGATCGACCTGCGGGCGACCGTCGACGGCGAGGAGGTGCCGGGCGGCTCGGCCAGCAACATCTCGCACGAGGTGGGCAGCAAGCAGCTCCTGCCGGGGCTCGACGAGGCGGTCGTGGGCCTGTCCGCCGGCGAGGAGACCACCTTCACCACCCAGCTGGTCGGCGGCGACTTCGCCGGCCGTGACGCTGAGGTGCAGGTGACCGTGCGTACGGTCAAGGAGAAGGAGCTGCCCGAGCTGAACGACGAGTTCGCCCAGCTCGCCAGCGAGTTCGACACCATGGAGGAGCTGCGGGCGGACCTGCGCGAGCGGGTCAGCCGGGGCAAGCGGGTCGAGCAGATCTACGCGGCTCGGGACAAGGCGCTGGAGCAGCTCGTCGAGGCTGCCGAGGTGCCGGCGCCGGAAGGTGTGATCCGCGACGAGGTGGAGAGCCGCAAGCAGGCGATGGTCGACCAGCTGGAGCGCATCGGCGCTTCGATGGAGGACTACCTCGCCGCCGAGGAGAAGACCGAGGAGCAGATCGACGCCGAGCTGAGCGAAGCCGCCACCCAGGGCGTCAAGGTGCAGCTGCTGCTGGACACTCTCGCGGACGCCGAGGACGTGCAGGTGTCCGACGACGAGTTCGGTCACGAGATCGTCCACCGGGCCCAGCGTGCCGGCATGGCCCCCCAGCAGTACTACGACCAGCTTGTCCGCTCCGGCACCGCTGGCGCGGTCTACGGCGACGTCCGGCGGGGCAAGGCGCTGGCCTCGGTGATGGAGCGCATCACGATCAAGGATTCGGCCGGCAACGTGGTCTCCTTGGACGCGCTGCGTGAGGCGAGCGAGCAGGAGCACTCGCACGAGCACTGATCGTTGGGTGGGGCCACCGTCCGCCGGTCATGGTGGGTGGTGGCCCGATCCCTTTTCCGGGTACGTCTTCCGCCTTGCTGCGCTGAGAGCGAACAGTGCCCGGACCGGGCGTATGGCGACCGGCCCAGCGGTTAGTGTCGGACACGACGGTACGGAGAGCGAAGGGCTGCCATGACCGACATGCACATCCCAGCGAAGCCAATTCGGGCAGTTGATGCCCGCGGCGGCGACACTATTGGCAACCTCGACGACTCGGTCTACAACCGGTTGCTCAAGGAGCGGATCGTCTTCCTGGGCAGCGAGGTGACCGACCAGGTCGCCAACCGCATCTGCGCGCAGCTGCTGCTGCTCGCCGCGGAGGACCCGGACCGCGACATCAATCTCTGGATCAACTCGCCTGGTGGCTCGGTCTACTCCGGCATGGCCATCTACGACACGATGCAGTTCATCGACAACGACGTGTCTACCGTGGCGATGGGCATGGCCGCGTCAATGGGCCAGCTGTTGCTCTGCGCGGGTACGAAGGGCAAGCGTTACGCCCTCCCGCACGCTCGGATCATGATGCACCAGCCCTCGGGTGGGATGGGCGGCACCGCCGCCGACATCGCGATCCAGGCCGAGCAGATGCTGTACACCAAGCGGATGTTCCAGGAGCGCGTCGCCTTCCACACCGGTCAGCAGCCGGCGCAGATCGAGGCGGACTCGGACCGGGACCGCTGGTTCACCGCCCAGGAGGCCGTCGACTACGGCTTCATCGACAAGGTGATCACGGGGGCCGCCCAGGTTCCCGAGGGCGCCGGGACCCTGAGCTGATCGAGGAGCAGACGATGACCGACCTGAGCCTGCCGCCCCAGTTCGGGGCCGTGCACAACCGCTATGTTCTGCCGTCGTTCGTCGAGCGGACGTCGTACGGGGTCAAGGAGTCCAACCCGTACAACAAGCTCTTCGAGGACCGCATCATCTTCCTCGGCGTGCAGGTGGACGACGCGTCGGCCAACGACGTGATGGCCCAGCTGCTCACCCTGGAGGGGACGGACCCCGACCGGGACATCATCATGTACATCAACTCGCCGGGTGGCTCGTTCACCGCGATGACGGCGATCTACGACACGATGCAGTACGTCCGGCCGGACATCATGACGGTCTGCCTCGGCCAGGCCGCCTCGGCGGCCGCTGTGCTGCTCTCGGCGGGCACGCCGGGCAAGCGGATGGCGCTGCCGAACTCGCGCATCATCATCCACCAGCCGGCCACCGAGGGTGGCTACGGCCAGGGGTCGGACATCGAGATCCAGGCCAAGGAGATCCTGCGGATGCGTACGCAGCTGGAGGAGATGCTCTCCCGGCACTGCAACCGCCCGGTCGAGCTGGTGCGCAAGGACATCGACCGCGACAAGATCATGACGGCTGAGGAGGCCCGCGAGTACGGGCTGGTCGATACGATCCTCACCAGTCGTAAGAAGGGTTTGCTGGCCGCGAACGCGGCGAGCTGACCGGCACCGGGTCAGAGGTCGGTCGGGCTCGTTGCCGGCCGACCTCTGACACACCCGTTTTGGGGGTCGGAGAAACCTCCGGCAGCGGGTAACGTCGGGTCCGTACCGCTTCGCCGGGCGACCGGCGGGTGGGTAAGAGACGGGCGGAGCGTCAGCGTCCGCAGGTCGTGGCCGGGGTTCCGGCCGATGAGTGCAGGGAGAACGTAGGTGGCACGGATCGGTGACGGCGGCGACCTACTGAAATGCTCCTTCTGCGGGAAGTCGCAGAAGCAGGTCAAGAAGCTCATCGCGGGCCCCGGGGTCTACATCTGTGACGAGTGCATCGATCTCTGTAACGAGATCATCGAAGAGGAGCTGGCCGAGTCCGGCGAGGTGAAGTGGGAAGAGCTTCCCAAGCCGATAGAGATCTGCCAGTTCCTCGACAACTACGTCGTGGGGCAGGAGCAGGCCAAGAAGGCGCTCGCCGTCGCGGTCTACAACCACTACAAGCGGATCCAGGCCGAGGCGGCCGGCGCGCCGGGTTCCGGCAACGACGGTGTCGAGCTGGCCAAGTCGAACATCCTGCTGCTGGGCCCGACCGGGTGCGGCAAGACCCACCTGGCGCAGACCCTGGCCCGGATGTTGAACGTGCCCTTCGCGATCGCCGATGCCACGGCGCTCACCGAGGCCGGCTACGTCGGCGAGGACGTGGAGAACATCCTCCTCAAGCTGATCCAGGCTGCGGACTACGACATCAAGCGGGCCGAGACCGGCATCATCTACATCGACGAGGTCGACAAGATCGCCCGCAAGTCGGAGAACCCGTCGATCACCCGGGACGTCTCGGGTGAGGGTGTCCAGCAGGCGCTGCTGAAGATGCTCGAGGGCACCGTCGCGAACGTGCCCCCACAGGGCGGTCGTAAGCACCCCCACCAGGAGTTCATCCAGATCGACACCACCAACGTGCTGTTCATCTGTGGTGGGGCCTTCGCTGGTCTGGATCAGATCATCGAGGCGCGTACCGGGCACGGCGGCACCGGCTTCGGTGCCCGGCTCCGGGCCGTTTCCGACCGCTCCACCGACGACATCTTCAGCCAGGTGATGCCGGAGGACATGCTCAAGTTCGGGCTGATCCCCGAGTTCATCGGCCGACTTCCGGTGATCACGAGCGTCCGGAGCCTGGACCGCGGCGCGTTGGTGCGCATCCTCACCGAGCCGCGTAACGCACTCGTGCGGCAGTACCAACGCCTGTTCGAGCTCGACGGCGTCGAGTTGGAGTTCGAGCGGCCTGCCCTCGAAGCCATCGCCGACCAGGCCATGCTCCGTGGGACGGGTGCTCGCGGGCTGCGGGCCATCATGGAGGAGGTGCTGCTCTCCGTGATGTACGAGGTGCCCAGCAACCCCGACGCCGCACGCGTGTTGATCACGCGGGAGGCCGTGCTGGAGAACGTGAACCCGACAATCGTTCCGCGTGAGTTCACGGGTCGCCGGGCTCGGCGTGAGCGCGAGGAGAAGTCGGCCTGATCCCAGGTCTCGACACTGCGGCCGACGGCAGTCGCCCCGTACGCTGGCAGCCATGCGCGTCGCTGTCTGCCAGCTGAACTCCCGCGACGACCGAGAGGCGAATCTCGCCGCCGCGGAGGCCCTGATCGATCGTGCCGCCGAGGCCGGTGCCGACCTGGTGCTGCTCCCGGAGTACGTCGACTATCTCGGCCCCGGTGCGGGGATGCCGGCGCCGGAGTCCGTGGACGGCCGAGTGGGTTCCTTCTTCGCCGCCGCCGCCCGTCGACGGGGCGTCTGGCTGATCGCCGGCTCCTTCCACGAGGCCGGACCCGACCCGGACCGCACCTGGAACACCACGCTGGTCTTCGACCGCTCCGGCACGCTCGCCGCCACCTATCGCAAGATCCATTTGTACGACGTGGAGATCCCCGGGCGCGTCTCCTACCGGGAGTCGGCAACCGTCGCTCCCGGTGACCAGCCGGTCGTGGTGGATGTCGAAGGGCTCCGGGTGGGCTTGTCCATCTGCTACGACCTGCGTTTTCCGGAGCTTTACCGGCAGCTGGCCACCACCGGCGCCGCGCAGCTGCTGGTCGTCCCGGCGGCCTTCATGATGCACACCGGGCGGGATCACTGGGAGGTGCTGCTGCGGGCCCGTGCCATCGAGAACCAGTGCTTCGTAGCGGCAGCCGGGCAAACCGGTGACCACGATCCCGGCCGTACCTGTTACGGACGGAGCATGGTGATCGACCCGTGGGGGACGGTCCTGTCCCAGGTGCCCGACGGCCCGGGGCTCGCGGTGGCGGACATCGACCTGGACTGCCTGGACCGTATCCGCGCCGAGTTGCCGAGCCTGGCGAACCGACGGCTCTGACGCGGTTAACCCTGGAGCAGTACGCCGACCAGAGCGAAGCCGGCGATGGCGGCGGCGGTGATCAGCAGGGCGGTGCTCATTCGGGACGGGCCACGCTGGGCCAGACGGCGGATCGAGACGAGCACCGCGAAGACCACGAAGGCCCCGATGACCAGTTGCCAGATCGGTAACAGGAGGCCGAGCAGCGCGTCCTCGGCGAGGACCGGGCTTACGGGCCGGGACACGTCATCCATGCCAGACACAATGGCACGCCGGAACGCCTCGTGGTCGTCGGCGCGAAGACAGTCCGCCGAGAGCTGGGTCCGGGGGCACTCGGGCCGGGGCGAACCCCGCTCCCGTACGCGGGGGACAGCCGGTGTTCGTCGGGCTTCTCCGAGGCCGCATCAGCGACATCGACGGAGGTTGATTTGCCTTATCCGGGGCGTCCGCGTAACTTTCTCTCTGCACGCGGGAGGCCGGGGCAAACCGGCCGAGAACGGGCGCCAGCAACGCGGAGACCACGTCGATGCGAGGCTGAGACCGGGCGGTGCGGAGTGGCTCTGCAAGATGGGGTTGCGATCGCGAGGCCGACCGGGTAAGGTTCTGGAGCCGGCAGGAGCCGGGCGGGTCACCTTGAGTGATCGGCCGGTCTGCGGCTCTCCACGACAGCACCGAACGCCGAAAGGCGGGCGATGGCGTGGGCCCGAGCTTGTGACGAGATTCCTGATCCTTCAGGTTGATCTCGAAGCGTGGCTCGGATAGTTTGGAGCGGTTGCCCCAGACACGGTTCCCTTATCGGGGCCAGATCTGGTGTGTGGTTGTTCTTTGAGAACTCAACAGGGTGCTTGATAAGCCAGTGCCAATTTTGTTTGATTCCTGGGCTGGCCAGGCGTGTGTCTGGTTGGTTTGGATTCCTTTGGCAACATTTTTTGTTGTCGGGGTTGGATTTCTTTGA
>NZ_VCJO01000013.1 GCF_009712475.1 Micromonospora sp. CP22 | reverse complement strand
GAACCCGGAAGCTAAGCCCTCCAGCGCCGATGGTACTGCACCCGGGAGGGTGTGGGAGAGTAGGACACCGCCGGACATTCTTCCGTTGAGGGCCACCCCACATGGGGTGGCCCTCAACGCATTTCCAGACCCTCCACCACGGGTGCTGACCGAGGTCATGGTTACGGCACGGCGATCACGTTCGCCGCCCTTCGCCACATGGGTTCGTCCAGCGCGACTGTGTGCGTGCACAGTTCCAACGTCGGCGCGGTAGCTACCTACGCGTCGGCCGGCTTCACGATGTCAGACGAGGTGGCCCGATCTACGCCGCGGTTCCCGGTGAGCACCGCGACGCCGCCGACCAGGGCTAGTCGCGGGACTGGATGCCGTTCCGGATCTGCCGCAGCAGGCCGGCGGCTTCGTCAGTCGAACGGGCGGGGAACATGCCCAGCACCACGCTGCCGTGGTCGGCCCAGCCGCAGACCGCGAACTCGCCACCGTCGCCGCTCGTGCTGCCACACTTCATCACGCCGCCCAACGGGCCGGGTGACACGTCGCGTAGGCCGGTCACCGTCGCGGTCTCGTCGGCCATCAGCCCGAACAGACTCTCCAGATCCCGCTCGGGCTGCCACAGCAAGGTCGTCCCACCGAAGATCAGCACCGATCGGCGTTCGTCGGCCGGGTCCTGGTAGACGGCTCCGAAGCTGCTGTCCAACTGGATGTCGGCGGCGATGCCGCTACGCAGGTAGTCGGCGGTGCTGGCCGCCCGGTCGCTGGTGTCCAGACGAAGCCCGGCGACCTGGTCGGGCGTGGTGATCCGGGCGTCCTTCTGCTGGACGATCCGCCACCCCCAGGTGCCGAACACGCCCACCCCCAGAGCCGCGACGACCGCGAGCAGCACCATGACCAGGCGTCCCCGCCGGGATCGCGCGTCGCCCTGGCCGGTGCCGTCTGCCTGCTCGCGGGCGTCCAACTCGATCGGCTCGTCGGTCAGTTGGACCAACGGGGTGCCGTCGTCGAACTGGCGGCCACTGAGATGTGCGTCGGACATAGCCGACACCGTACGCGAACGACAGGTGGTGCACGTCAGGTCCGTCGAAGCGCTCCGTAGACTTTCAGAGTGACCGAGAGACTGGATGCCCGACGCCCCGACGCCCCGACCCTTGCCGGCCAGTACCAGCCAGGTGAGGTAGAGCAGCGACGGTATGAGCAGTGGGTAGCCGACGGTCGATTCCGGGCCTCCGCGGACAGCGACCGGGAGCCCTTCACCATCGTCATCCCGCCGCCGAACGTCACCGGTTCGCTGCACATGGGTCACGCGCTGGACCACACGGTGCAGGACGCGTTGGTGCGGCGTAAGCGGATGCAGGGCTACGAGGCGCTCTGGCTGCCGGGCATGGACCACGCCGGCATCGCCACCCAGAACGTGGTCGAGCGGCAGCTCGCCGCGCAGGGGCTCTCCCGCCACGACCTGGGCCGCGAGAAGTTCGTCGAGCGGGTGTGGGAGTGGAAGGCCACCTCCGGTGGCGCGATCCTCGGCCAGATGCGCCGGCTCGGTGACTCGGTCGACTGGGACCGGGAACGCTTCACCATGGACGAGGGCCTGTCCCGCGCCGTCCAGACGATGTTCAAGAAGCTGTACGACGACGGCCTGATCTACCGGGCGAACCGGATCATCAACTGGTGCCCCCGCTGTCTCACCGCCCTGTCCGACATCGAGGTGGAGCACACCGACGACGACGGCGAACTGGTCTCGATCCGCTACAGCGACGACGTGGTGGTGGCCACCACCCGGGCGGAGACGATGCTCGGTGACACGGCGGTCGCCGTGCACCCGGAGGACGAGCGGTACCGCCACCTGATCGGCACCGAGGTGGAACTGCCGCTCACCGGGCGGCGGATCCCGATCGTGGGTGACCCGCACGTCGATCCGGCCTTCGGTACCGGCATGGTGAAGGTGACTCCGGCGCACGACCCGAACGACTTCGAGATCGGCCAGCGGCACGACCTGCCCACCATGACGATCATGGACGAGCGGGGCGTCATCACCGCGCCCGGTCCGTTCGAGGGCCTGGACCGGTTCGAGGCCCGCCCGGCGATCGTCGCCGCGCTGCGCGCCGAGGGCCGCATCGTCGCCGAGAAGCGGCCGTATGTGCACGCTGTCGGGCACTGCTCCCGGTGCCGGACCACCGTCGAGCCCCGGCTGTCGTTGCAGTGGTTCGTCAACACCTCGCCGCTGGCCAAGGCGGCCGGTGACGCGGTGCGCGACGGCCGGGTGCGCATCGAGCCGGCGGAGTTGGCCAAGCGTTACTTCGCCTGGGTCGACAACATGCACGACTGGTGCATCTCCCGGCAGCTCTGGTGGGGTCACCGGATTCCGGTCTGGTACGGCCCGGCCGGCGAGGTCGTCTGTGTCGGACCAGATGAGCAACCGCCGACCGGTGCGGGCTGGCACCAGGACGAGGATGTGCTGGACACCTGGTTCTCCAGCGGCCTCTGGCCGTTCTCCACGCTCGGCTGGCCGGAGCAGACCCCCGACCTGGCCAAGTTCTACCCGACGAGTGTGCTGGTCACCGGGTACGACATCCTGTTCTTCTGGGTTGCCCGGATGATGATGTTCGGCCTGTACGCGATGGACGGCCGGCAGCCGTTCGACGTGATCGCGTTGCACGGGATGGTCCGCGACGAGCACGGCAAGAAGATGTCCAAGTCGTTCGGCAACGTGGTCGACCCGCTGGACTGGATCGACCGCTACGGTGCCGACGCCACCCGCTTCACGCTGGCCCGGGGCGCCAACCCGGGCGGCGACGTGCCGGTCAGCGAGGACTGGTGCCAGGGGTCGCGCAACTTCTGCAACAAGCTCTGGAACGCCACCCGGTTCGCGCTGATCAACGGGGCGCACACCGACGGCCCGATGCCGGACGCGGCGCGCCTGTCGACCGTCGACCGGTGGATCCTGTCCCGGCTGGCCCACGTCACCGCCGAGGTCGACCAGCAGTTCGAGGCGTACGAGTTCGCCAAGGTCTGTGACCTGCTGTACCACTTCGCCTGGGACGACGTCTGCGACTGGTACGTGGAGCTGAGCAAGCCGGTGCTCGCCGCCGGTGGGGAACCGGCCGAGGTCAGCCGCCGGGTCCTGGGGCACGTGCTGGATCAGCTGCTGCGGCTGCTGCACCCGGTGATCCCGTTCGTCACGGAGGAGCTGTGGACGGCGCTCACCGGCGGGGAGACCGTCATGACGGCGGCCTGGCCGACGGCTGACCGGGCGTTGATCGACGATGCCGCCGAGACGGAGGTGGCCACCCTCCAGCGGGTGGTGACCGAGGTCCGTCGGTTCCGGTCCGACCAGGGCCTGCGGCCCACCCAGCGGGTCGCGGCCCGACTCGACGGGCTGGCCGGTGCCGGTGTCGCGGTGCACGAGCCGTTGATCCGGTCGCTGGCGCGGCTGGATCCGGCCGGTGACGACTTCCAGGCCAGTGCGACGTTGGCCATGCCGGGCGAGGTCAGTGTCGCGTTGGACACTCGGGGCTCGATCGACGTGGCCGCAGAGCGGGCCCGGTTGACCAAGGACCGCGCGGCGGCGGAGAAAGAGGCGGGGCAGGCTCGTGCGAAGCTGGCCAATCCGGCGTTCGTCGACAAGGCCCCCGAGCACGTCGTTTCCAAGATCCGTGAACGTCTGGCGGTCGCCGAGGCCGACCTGGCCCGCATCGATGCCGCCCTGGAGGCGCTTCCCTCGTGACCGACCCTGTTGACCGCGCTGACCGCGTCCCTGCCGAGCGGGCGGGTACCGGATCCAGCGAACCGACCGACCGACCCCGTACCGGTGCGGGCGCGGACCGCCGTGAGCGGACCGGCCGGGCCGAACGCTCCGCCTTCGCGGAGGTGGAGGCGGAGCTGGCCGGGCGTGGTTTCACCCGGATGGTCTTCGAACTGGACCGGATCTCGTCCCTGCTGGACCTGCTGGGCAGCCCGCAGCGGGCGTACCCGTCGATCCACCTGACCGGCACCAACGGCAAGACGTCCACCGCCCGGATGATCGACTCGCTGTTGCGGGCCTTCGGGTTGCACACCGGGCGGTACACCAGCCCGCATCTGGAGACGGTGCGGGAGCGCATCAGCCTGGATGGCGAGCCGGTGGACGAGGCTCGGTTCACCGGCGTGTACCAGGAGGTGAAGCCGCTGGCCGAGTTGGTGGACACCCGCTCGGCCGAGCCGCTGACCTACTTCGACATGACCACGGCACTGGCCTTCGCCACCTTCGCCGACGCTCCGGTCGACGTGGCCGTGGTCGAGGTGGGTCTCGGTGGTGCCGAGGACGCCACCAACGTCATCCAGGCGGGGGTGTGCGTACTGACCCCGATCGGGCTCGACCACACCGAGTGGCTCGGTGACACGCTCCAGGACATCGCGGTCGCCAAGTCCGGCATCATCCACCCGGGTGCGACGGTCATCTGCGCCGCGCAGGAGGAGGAGGCGGCCCGGCCGATCCTGCAACGCTGCGCGGAGGTGGGCGCGACCGTGGCCCGGGAGGGCTCGGAGTTCGGCGTACTGCGCCGGGCCGTCGCGGTCGGCGGCCAGGTGCTCACCCTGCAAGGACTGGGTGGCGTGTACGAGGAGGTCTTCGTCCCGTTGCACGGCGCCCACCAGGCGCAGAACGCGGCGGTGGCGCTGGCGGCGGTCGAGGCGTTCCTCGGCGCGGGTGCCCGCCGTCAGCTCGATGTGGAGGCGGTACGGGAAGGTTTCGCCACCGCCAGCTCTCCCGGTCGGCTGGAGCGGGTGCGTACCGCGCCGACGATCCTGCTCGACGGCGCGCACAACCCGCAGGGCATGGCGGCCACGGTCGCCGCACTGCAGGAGGAGTTCGCGTTCAGCAAACTGGTCGCCGTCATCGGCACGCTGACCGACAAGGACGCCGCCAGCATGCTGGAGCTGCTGGAGCCGGTGGTCGACCAGGTGGTGGTGACCCGGAACAGCTCACCCCGTGCCCTGCCGGTCAAGGAACTGGCCGCGCTGGCCGCGGAGGTGTTCGACCCGGAGCGGGTCGAGGTCGCCGAGGAGATGCCGGACGCCATCGAGGCGGCGGTGGCGTTGGCCGAGGAGGACGTGCCGGGCGAGCTGGCCGGCGTCGGCGTGCTCATCACCGGCTCCGTGGTGACGGTGGCCGACGCGCGTCGGCTGCTGAAACGATGACCGGGGGCGGCGACGGTCAGCCGCGCCGGTCCGGTCTGCGTAACCCGCAGCGGGCGGTACGCGGGCTCGGCGCGGCGGCGCTCGCGTTGGAGGCGTTGGTGCTGCTGTTGGCGATCCAGCCGATCCGGGCGGTCGACGGCGATCTCGGTGGCGCGGTCATCGCCGTGGTCGTGGCACTGGCGGTGGCCGCCGCCGGGCTGGCCGGCATGATGCGTCGGCCGTGGGCCTGGCACGCGGGCACCGTGTTGCAGGGACTGCTGCTCCTGTCCGGTCTGCTGCACTGGTCGCTGTTCGTGCTGGGCGTGATGTTCGCGCTGGTGTGGGCGTACGCGCTGCACGTGCGCCGGGTGATCCTGGGCTGATCCGGTCGCCGTCGCCGGCGGTCGGAGGCGTGAGCCGCCCCGACGGCCGGGTCACGCCTCCGCGAGTTCCCGCCACTGGGTCAGTGCGATGCCGTGCCCGTCGGGGTCGCGGAACGCCGCCGCCCACACCTCCAGCTTGCTGCCCCGGTTGACCACCCGGGGAGCGTAGGTGAACCGGACGCCGGTCTCGCGTAGCCGTTCGTACGCCGACTGGATGTCGTCCACGTCGAGGTTGACGTGGACCAGCCGACGGTTGATCGGTTGAGCCCCGGTCACCTCGCGGAGCACCAGGCGGGTCGTCCCCGAGGAGAGCACGGCGTTGGCGGCACCCCGGTCGACCTCGGTGAAGCCGAGCCGGTCCCGGTAGAACTCCAGCGAGCGGGACAGCTCGGTCACCAGCAGGGTGATGCCGACTCCGCTGATCGGGGCCGTGGGGTCGGCGGCGTCCAGGTCGTACCCGAAGATCGCCTCGTCCAGTTCCCCCGGGTCGACCGCCGCCGCCCGCTCGCCCGCCGGTGGGGGGTGACCGACCCTGGTCTTCGGCTGGCCGGTGGCGGTCACCCGGTCGGTGGCGTTCGGTGCTGGTTCCGGGTCGTCGAGCGGTAGATCGAGCGGGTCGACGGGATCCGCCGGGTGGGCCGGTGGCTGCTCGGGTGCCGGATCGGCCGTCCGGTCTCCGCGCCCCGCGCCGCCCGGGTCGAGGGTCGTGGGTTCGTCTGCGGCGGCGGTGGCGAATCCCTCGTCGGGGAACTGCTCCTCGGCCGGCATCCGTGGGGCGGGCGTGGCGCGGCGGGGCAGCCGTTGCTCGTCGGAGCGTTCCACCACGGTGCCCTCCAGCACGACCGGTTTGGCCGGGCGCTGGCGTACCCGCACCGTCTCGTGATGCTCCACTGGCTCGGCCACCGGATCGTGCGCCGGGCCGTCGGACGACGCGCCCAGCGAGCCGTCGGACACCTCGCCCAGCGGGTCGCGGAAGTCGTCCTCCGGCGCCCGGTCGGCCCACGGGGGCGCCTCCTGGCCGATCAGCACCTCGTCCGGTGGCACCGTGGCGAACTCGGGAGGCAGGTCGGCGGTGTTGCCGGCCTCGGTGTGGGTGAGCACCTCGTCCCAGAGCACCCGGACGTGTCGCGGGTCGTCCAACGCCACCCGGATCGGCAGGGTCTGGCCCAGCGACGGCCATTTCGACACCGGAACCCGTGGCTCGATGATCTTCTTCGAGCGCGGTGGCAGCCCGGGAGCGTCGATCACCAGCTGAAGTTCGCAGCGACCGAAGGCGTACTGGGTCGGTGGCTCGGAGGCGCTGTGCACGTGGCCAACGCCGACCACCCAGGTGCGGCCACCGGCGCGGACGGTCGCCAGCGCGATCGCCAGGGCGAGCAGGGCGACACCGAGCGCGACGATGGCCCAGCTGGTCATGCCGAGGCCGAAGAGGATCACGAAGGTGGCCACGGTGCCCAACACCGCGGCGATCAGCTTGCGTACCGGTGCGATGGGTCGGTTGCCGCCACCATTCGCCACAGTGGACCTCCCGGGGGTCAGGGCCAGGCTAGGCCGGATCGGGGGCCGGGGGAAGGCCGACCACCGCGCCGGTGCCGGGTCCGGGTCGCTAGGCTGACCGTACCCAGCCCGACCGGCTTCCGCTCTGAGGAGGAACCCAGCGTGTCCAGCAGCAGCCCGGATGAGCGTACGCTCGTCCTGATCAAGCCCGACGCGGTCCGCCGAGGGCTGGTGGGCGAGATCATCTCCCGGTTCGAGCGTAAGGGGCTGCGGCTCGACGCTATGGCGACCCGGACCATGGACGACGCGCTGGCCGACGAGCACTACGCCGAGCACGTCGACAAGGCGTTCTACCCGCCGCTGAAGGCGTTCATGACCGGAGGGCCGCTGGTCGCGCTCGTGCTCTCCGGCGACGATGTCATCAACGTGGTGCGGGGCCTGATCGGTGCCACCGACGGGCGTAAGGCCGCGGCCGGGACCATCCGTGGCGACCTCTCCCTGTCCAACCGGGAGAACCTCGTGCACGCCTCCGACTCGGCCGACAGCGCCAAGCGCGAGCTGGCACTCTGGTTCCCCGAGCTGGACTGAGCCGGCCCGCTCGGCTCAGCTCGCCCAGGGCAGCTTGTCCGGGTTGGCCACCAGGAAGATGTCGGTGATCCGACCGGCGGCCGTGCCGAGCGTCACCGCGTACGCGTCACCGGCCGCTGTGCTGAACACGGCGGCCGGCTGGCCGTTGAGTTCCGTGCGCCGCACGGTGAACGGCCAGCCCTTCGCCCGGATGCCCAGCAGGAACCGGGCGACCCGGTCGGCGCCGCTGACCGGGTTGCGGGCGGCCCGCACCCGGCCGCCGCCGTCGCTCCACGTGGTCGCGTCCGTGGCCACCAGGTCGGTCAGCGCGGCCAGGTCGCCGTCGTCGACAGCGGCGACGAACGCGTCCAGCAGTCGCTGTCGCTCCGCCCGGTCGACGGTGAAGCGGCGCTGGTCGCGCCCGATCCGCAGGCTCGCCCGGTGGTGCAACTGGCGGCAGTCCTCGGCGGAGCGGTCCAGCAACTCGGCGATCTCGGCGTAGGGCAGCTCGAAGGCGGTGTGCAGCACGTAGACGGCACGCTCCGGCGGGGTGAGCCGCTCCAGCAGGTGCAGCAGTGCGGTGGACAGGGAGTCGCGCAACTCGGCCCGCTCCAGCGGCCCGAACGGCGACGGCGAGGTCGGCACCGGCTCCGGCAACCACGACCCGACGTACGTCTCGCGGGTGGCCTGCCGGGCCCGCAGCCGGTCCATCGACAGGTGGGTCACCACCCGGGACAGGTAGCGACGCGGTTCGCTCACCTCGGCGCGGTCGACTCGCAACCAGCGCAGGTACGCCTCCTGGAGGACGTCCTCGGCGTCGTGGCGGCTACCCAGTAGACGGTAGGCCAGCCCGAGCAGCATCGGCCGGTGCGCGTCGAGCGCACCGGCCGCCTCCGCCGCGTCCAGCGGGCTCACACGTCCGTCGGCAACTCGGTGCGGAAGGTCACCGCGATCCGGTTCCACACGTTGATTGTGGCAATCGCCAGAACCAGGTCCGCGAGGGCCTTCTCCGGCCACACCTTCGCCGCGGCGTCCCAGACGTCGTCGGGCACCCCGTGCTCGCCCAGCCGGGTGACCGCGTCGGTCAACGCGAGCGCGGCACGTTCCCGCTCGTCGAAGAAAGGTGCCTCCCGCCAGGCGGCCACCGCGAACAGCCGCCGGCTCGACTCCCCGGCGTCCATCGCCTCCCGGCTGTGCATGTCCACGCAGTACGTGCAGCCGTTCAGCATCGACGCGCGCAGTTTCACCAGCTCCAGCACGGTGTGGTCGACGTTGGCCCGGACGTACTTCTCCAGCCCCAGCACGGTCCCGAATGCCTCCGGTGCCACCTCGGCCGCGTTCATCCGCTGCATGACAACAACCCTCCCGATAGTTCGAACCGACACCACCTGGACGGATGGCCCGATCCGGGGCGTGACAACTGGGGCGTGTGACGCCCGTCATGCGTCGTGTCCCGGGTGGGGCCGGGGGGAGGGTTATTGGCGGGAGGGATGGGAGGTGGGGTGGGTATCATGGGCGGGCGATGATCCGGCTATCACCGGGGAGCTTCCGGAAGAACGGCCGGGTGACCGGCTCAGTAGAACCGGACGGGACGGCCCGTTATCGCCGACCAATGAGCGGGTGGTCGACCCTCGACCGCCAAGCGGGGTGGTACCGCGGGCCCCGGGGCGCTGGTGACGGCGTACCGGACGCTCGTCCTCGCAGACCCACACGACAGTGAGCGTCAGCGAGGAGAGCGACCCCCGATGGCCTATCCGTTGCACGACCCGACTGCCGGCGGCGTACCGGCGAGCCCGGACCTGCCCGCGGTCGAGCGCCGGGTCCTGGAGCACTGGACGGCCGACAAGACCTTCGAGGCGTCGGTGGAGGCCCGGCCGGCCTCCGTCCGGCAACCGGAAGCAGCGCCGGGCTCCGCTGCCGACGGCGCAGCCGCCGACAACGAGTACGTCTTCTACGACGGCCCACCGTTCGCCAACGGCCTGCCCCACTACGGCCACCTGTTCACCGGGTACGTCAAGGACGTGGTGCCGCGTTACCAGACCATGCGTGGTCGACGGGTGGAACGGCGCTTCGGGTGGGACTGCCACGGCCTGCCCGCCGAGGTGGTCGCCGAGAAGCAGCTCGGCATCACCAGCAAGGCGGAGATCCTCGACCTCGGCGTGGCCCGGTTCAACGAGGCGTGCCGCAGCTCGGTGCTGGAGTTCACCCAGGACTGGGAGCGTTACGTCACCCGGCAGGCCCGCTGGGTCGACTTCGCCAACGACTACAAGACCCTCGACCTGGACTACATGGAAAGCGTCATGTGGGCCTTCAAGACCCTGCACGACAAGGGGTTGGTCTACGAGGGCTTCCGGGTGCTGGCGTACTGCTGGCGGTGTGAGACACCACTGTCGAACACCGAGACCCGGATGGACGACGTCTACCGGGACCGGCACGACCCGACGTTGACGGTGTGGTTCGAGCTGACCGCCGACGAGTCCGCGCCGGAACTGGTCCGTGGACCGGTCCGGCTGGGGGTGTGGACCACCACGCCGTGGACCCTGCCGTCGAACCTGGCGCTCGCCGTCGGCCCGGATATCGAGTACGCGGTGCTGGAGCGCGACGGCGAACGCTACGTCGTCGGCGCCGGTCGGCTCGGGGCGTACGCCAAGGAACTCGAGGGGTACGAGCAGGTCGGCACGGTGCGTGGCGCCGACCTGGTGGGGCGGCGGTACACCCCGCTGTTCGACTTCCTCGTCGCCCACGCCGGGTCGAACGCGTACCAGGTGCTCGGGGCGGAGTTCGTGACCACCGAGGACGGCACCGGGATCGTGCACCTGGCTCCCGCCTTCGGTGAGGACGACCAGAACGTCTGCAACGCGGCCGGTATCCCGACCGTGGTCACCGTCGACGACCACACCCGGTTCACCGCGCTGGTGCCGCCCTTCGAGGGTGAGCAGGTCTTCGACGTCAACAAGCCGGTGATCCGTCAGCTCAAGGAGCGGGGGGTGGTGCTCAAGCAGGACACCTACACCCACGCGTACCCGCACTGCTGGCGCTGCGACACCCCGTTGGTCTACAAGGCGGTGTCGTCGTGGTTCGTCGCGGTGACCAGGTTCAAGGACCGGATGGTCGAGCTGAACCAGCAGATCAACTGGACGCCGGAGCACATCAAGGACGGCTCGTTCGGCAAGTGGCTGGCCAACGCCCGGGACTGGTCGATCAGTCGGAACCGGTTCTGGGGTTCGCCGATCCCGGTGTGGCGCTCGGACGACCCGAACTACCCGCGCGTCGACGTGTACGGCTCGCTGGCCGACCTCGAGCGGGACTTCGGCGTACGCCTGACCGACCTGCACCGGCCGGCGGTGGACGACCTGGTCCGCCCCAACCCGGACGACCCGACCGGCAAGTCGATGATGCGCCGGGTGCCGGAGGTGCTGGACTGTTGGTTCGAGTCCGGCTCGATGCCGTTCGCCCAGGTGCACTACCCGTTCGAGAACCGCGACTGGTTCGAGCACCACTACCCGGGCGACTTCATCGTCGAGTACATCGGGCAGACCCGGGGCTGGTTCTACACCATGCACGTGCTGGCCACCGCGTTGTTCGACCGACCGGCGTTCCGCAACTGCCTCAGCCACGGCATCCTGCTCGGCTCCGACGGACGCAAGATGTCCAAGAGCCTGCGTAACTACCCGGACGTCTACCACGTCTTCGACTCGTACGGGTCGGACGCCATGCGCTGGATGTTGATGTCCTCGCCGGTGATGCGCGGCGGGGACATGCCGGTCACCGAGGCGAGCGTGCGCGACGCCGTCCGGCAGGTGCTGCTGCCGCTGTGGAACGTCTGGTACTTCTTCTCGCTCTACGCCAACGCCGATTCGTACACGGCGCGGCGGCGGACCGACTCGATGCACCTGCTCGACCGGTACGTCCTGGCGAAGACGAACGAGCTGGTGTCGACGGTCGGCACGCAGATGGACGCGTACGACATCTCGGGTGCCTGCGCCACCGTCCGGTCCTACCTGGACGCGTTGACCAACTGGTACGTGCGCCGTTCACGGGACCGCTTCTGGGCGGGCGACGCGGACGCGTTCGACACGCTGTGGACCGTGTTGGAGACGCTCTGTCGGGTGGTGGCGCCGCTGGCGCCGCTGGCCGCGGAGGAGATCTGGCGTGGCCTGACCGGCGAGCGGTCGGTGCACCTGACCGACTGGCCGGTGGCCGAGGAGTTCCCGGCCGACCACGAGCTGGTCGCCGCGATGGACGCGGTGCGGGCGGTCGCCTCCGCGGCGTTGTCGCTGCGCAAGGCCAAGGGGCTGCGGGTGCGACTGCCGCTGTCGAAGCTGACCGTGGCCAGCCCGGCGGCCGAGCAGCTGCGGCCCTTCGCCGACCTGGTCGCCGACGAGGTCAACGTCAAGGAGGTGGTGTTCACCGACGAGGTGTCGGCGTACTGCCAGCAGGTCTTGACGGTGGTGCCGCGCGCGCTGGGCCCCCGGGTCGGCAAGCAGGTGCAGCAGGTGATCAAGGCGGTCAAGGCGGGGGAGTGGGAGCTGCGCGACGGCGCTCCGGTGGCCGCCGGGGTCACCCTCGCCGAGGGCGAGTACGAGCTGAAACTGGTCGCCGCCGACGCCGAACACTCGGCGCCGTTGCCCGGCGGTGAGGGGGTGGTGGTGCTGGACACCGAGGTCACCGCCGAACTCGCCGCGGAAGGGCTGGCCCGTGACTTCGTCCGCGTGGTGCAGCAGGCGCGCCGGGACGCCGGCCTCGACGTCTCCGACCGGATCACGGTGACGGCGTCGGGCCCGGACGAGGTGCGGGCGGCGGTGGCCGGGTACCGCGACTTCGTGGCCCGGGAGGTGCTGGCCGACAGCGTCGACTTCGCCGAGGGGGTCGACGGCTTCGCCGGTGAGGTCGGTGAGGGTGTGCCGGTGACGGTCGCCGTTCGTCGCGTGTGAGGTGTCCGGAGGGGCCCCGTCAACCGGGGCCCCTCCCCGGCACCCCACTCATCCTGCGGACCAGCCCGACCTCACGCATGCTGTCGTGGGGCGGTCCGCTACGGTGACACCGCCTCGTACCTCACTCGATCCGCCCGGAGGACCAGTGCCGCTGCTCTACACCATCGGCAAGCTCACCGTCGGGCCCGCGATGCGGCTGGCGTTCCGTCCGACGGTGGAAGGGCTGGAGCACATCCCGGAACGGGGTGGCGCGATCTTCGCCGGCAACCACCTGTCGGTGGCCGACGAGCTGTTCCTCGGCACGGTGGTGCCCCGGCATCTGGCTTTCTGGGCCAAGTCCGAGTACTTCAAGGGCACCGGCGTCAAGGGCCGCTTCTCCAAGTTCATCCTCACCGGTCTCGGCGCGATCCCGGTGGAGCGGGCCGGTGGCCGAGCGGCGCTGGCCGCGTTCGACGCCGCCATCCCGGCGCTCAAGGGCGGTGACCTGGTCGTCGTCTATCCGGAGGGCACCCGCTCGCCGGACGGGCGGCTGTACCGAGGGCGTACCGGGGCGGTCCGGCTCGCCATCGCAGCCGGTGTGCCGATCATCCCGGTGGGTATGATCGGCACCGAGAAGGTGCAGCCGATCGGTGCCCGGGTGCCCCGCCCCTTCACCGGAAAGATCACCGTCCGGTTCGGTAAGCCGCTCGACTTCACCGGTCGGCCGGACGACCGGCAGTCGCTGCGGCAGATGACCGACGAGATGATGGGTGAGATCCAGAAGCTCACCGGCCAGGAGTACGTGCCCCGCTACGCCCCGCCCCGAGGCCACCCGCCGGTCACCGGTGAGGCCGACGCCGGCTGAGTCGGCTCACCGCGCGGCGCCATCGTCGATCAGCCGTCGGTGGTGACGATCCGCTCCCGCAGGGTGCCCAGGAGCCGGGAACTGTCGGCCACGGATAGCCCGGTGAAGACACCGGTGGTGATGCTGCCGTGGTCGACCGAGGTGCACACCACCGCGCCGACACCGTCGGTGCGGCCCACGGCGCAGCGCTCGTGGCGACCCCGGACACCGGTCTTCATGACCTGCGTGTCGCGCAGCGCGTACTGCTCGGTGAGACGCTTGATCTCCGCGTCGGCGTCCGCCGACGGAGTGAGCCGGAAGCCGGTGCCACCGAAGACGGTCACCCGCTTGCCGTTGCTCGTGTGGTAGATCCCGGCGAAGGTCCCGTCGGCCAGCAGGTGCGCCTCCCGCATCTGGTTCTCCAGCTGCTTTGCGTCGCGGGTGCTCCGGGGGTCCTCACGCAGGCGCAGGTCGGCCACCTGCTGCGGCAACGAGGCGCTCGCCGGGTACTGATTGGCCATCGGCAGGCCGTAGTAGGTCGGGCAGCCGCAGCAGCAGGCCAGGGTCAGCAGCAGGAACCAGGGCCAGCGGCGACGTTTGCGGCGCGGCGGAGCGTAACCCGGGGGTGGCTGCCAACCGGCCGGCGGCGCGACGGGTGCGGCCGGCTGCGGGCCCGGCCGACCGATCGGGGCGGCGGGCACCGGAAGGCCGGCCGGCACCGGCGGGTAGGGCCCGGGCGACTGCGGGTGCGGCGTGACCGGCAGCGGCGGAACCGGCGAGACCGGTGCCGGGGATACCGGCGGCTCCGGGGGAGCCGAGTGCGGCCGGGTCGGCGGTGGGCCCGGGTAGGACAGCGTCGGCGGCAGAGTGGGGTAGTCGCTGGAGGGGAGGTTCCAGCCGCTGGTGTCGGCACCTGCCCACGGGTCGACCGGAGTCTGGTGCTCCGGCTGCGGAGCCGCCGGCGTCGGCGGCGGCGGCGTGGGTTCGGCGGACTCGCCCCAGCTGCGGCGACGTGGTGCCGCCGGGGGCACCGGTGCCGAGCCGCTCCACCGAGGGGTGGTCTCCTCCGGGGCGGACTCGGGCAGCAGGCGGGTGCCCTGCGGACCGACCTGCGGCGGGGACTGCCCGTCGTCGGGGCCGGTGTCGAGGGGTGGTCCGACCTTGGTGGGTACCGGGTCGGCGGCCGGGGCGACGAGGGTGGGTGCCACATCGGTGGGCCCCGCCTCGACCTGCTCGGTGTCGTCCGGGCCGGCCGACTCGGCTGGTGCGGGGTCGGTGGGCAGTTCGTGGGTGACCGCCGGCTCCTCGTCCCGGTGTTGATCCGGACGGCTCCCGTCGACCGGCCGGTCTGCTTCCGGCTGCGGCTCCGGCATCGCGGCAATCTCCTCTCGCGCCGGTCCGAGGTTAGTACCGGGGTGCCACCTGTATCGAATCGGCTGCCCGCCCGAACGGTCGACGGGGCAGCTCGTGGTCGCTGGCGGTGCCGGGTCCACCGCACGGCGTCGCGTGCGGCGCCCCGGTACGACGGCGGGTGCGCGCGACGGCGGGTGTGAGCGGGGCGGTGACGGGCGGGCGCGTACCCTTGGGCATCATGAGCGTCCCGTCCACCACTTCGCGTCCCGCCGCGGCGAACTCCGTCTGGCCCCGCCTGGAGCCGCTGCTGCCCCAGGTGACCAAGCCGATCCAGTACGTCGGTGGTGAGCTGGGCGCGGTGGTCAAGGAGTGGGACGCGGCGACCGTACGGTGGGCGCTGATGTACCCGGACGCGTACGAGGTGGGGCTGCCCAACCAGGGTGTGCAGATCCTCTACGAGGTGCTCAACGAGCTGCCGGACGTCCTCGCCGAGCGGACGTACGCGGTCTGGCCGGACCTGGAGAAGCTGATGCGCGCCCACGGCGTGCCGCAGTTCACCGTCGACGCGCACCGCCCGGTCCGGGACTTCGACCTGTTCGGCGTGTCGTTCGCCACCGAGCTGGGTTACACCAACCTGCTCACCGCGATCGACCTGGCCGGCATCCCGCTGCTCGCCGCCGACCGGACCGACGCCGATCCGGTGCTGGTGGCCGGTGGGCACGCCGCGTTCAACCCCGAGCCCATCGCCGACTTCATCGACGCCGCCGTGCTCGGTGACGGCGAGGAGGCGGTCCTGGAGATCACCGGGATCGTCCGGCAGTGGAAGGCCGAGGGCTGCCCGGGTGGACGCGACGAGCTGCTGCTGCGGCTGGCGCGTACCGAGAGCGTCTACGTGCCGCGCTTCTACGACGTGGACTACCTGCCGGACGGCCGGATCCAGCGGGTCGTGCCGAACCGGGCGGACGTGCCGTTCCGGGTGCACAAGCGCACGACGATGGACCTGGACGCCTGGCCGTACCCGAAGAAGCCGCTCGTGCCGCTGGCCGAGACGGTGCACGAGCGGTACGCGGTGGAGATCTTCCGGGGCTGTACGCGGGGCTGCCGGTTCTGCCAGGCCGGCATGATCACCCGACCGGTGCGGGAACGTTCCATCACCACGGTCGGACAGATGGTGCAGCAGGGGCTGGAGTTCTCCGGCTTCCACGAGGTGGGCCTGTTGTCGTTGTCGTCGGCCGACCATTCCGAGATCGGTGACATGTGCTCCGGCCTGGCCGAGCAGTACCAGGGCACCAACGTCTCACTCTCGCTGCCGTCGACCCGGGTCGACGCGTTCAACATCGAACTCGCGCAGGAGCTGTCCCGCAACGGTCGCCGGACCGGTCTGACCTTCGCCCCGGAGGGCGGGTCGGAACGAATCCGCAAGGTGATCAACAAAATGGTCTCCAAGGACGACCTGATCCGCACCGTGGTCACCGCGTACACCAACGGATGGCGGCAGGTGAAGCTCTACTTCATGTGCGGCCTGCCGACCGAGACGGACGACGACGTCCTGGAGATCGCCGACATGGCGCACGAGGTCATCCGGGCCGGGCGTGCCGCCACCGGGTCGAAGGACATCCGGTGCACCGTCTCGATCGGCGGATTCGTGCCGAAGCCGCACACTCCGTTCCAGTGGGCGGCGATGCAGCGGCCGGAGGTCATCGACCACCGGCTCCGGCTGCTCAAGCAGGCCATCAACGCCGACCGCTCGCTGGGTCGCGCGATCGGTTACCGCTACCACGACGGCGAGCCGTCGCTGATCGAGGGCCTGCTGTCCCGTGGCGACCGCCGGGTCGGCGCGGTGATCCGCCGGGTCTGGGAGAAGGGCGGGCGGTTCGACGGCTGGAGCGAGCACTTCTCGTACCAGCGCTGGGTGGACGCCGCCGCCGAGGTGCTGCCCGACTTCGGGGTCGACCTCGACTGGTACACCACCCGGGAGCGCGACGAGCTGGAGGTCCTGCCCTGGGACCACCTGGACTCGGGCCTGGACAAGGACTGGCTCTGGCAGGACTGGCAGGACGCGCTCAGCGAGTACGAGCAGGACGACTGCCGGTGGACGCCCTGCTTCGACTGCGGCGTCTGCCCGGCGATGGACACCGAGATCCAGATCGGCCCGACCGGCCGGAAGCTGCTCCCGTTGACCCCGGTCAACGGTTTGAAGCTGCCCACCGGCGCGCAACAGTGACCCCGGCGGCCCGGGTGGGTTCCGACACCGAGGAGTAGGACGATCAGTAGGAAACCACAGCCCGAGGGCGGCCAGGCACCGGTCGTCCAGCGCATCCGGATCCGGTATGCCAAGCGCGGCCCGCTGCGGTTCACCTCGCACCGGGACTTCGCCCGGGCCTTCGAACGGGCACTGCGCCGTGCCGGCGTACCGGTGGCCTTCTCCCAGGGCTTCACCCCGCACCCGAAGATCTCGTACGCCAGCGCGGCGCCGACCGGGGTCGCCAGCGAGGCGGAGTACCTGGAGATCGGCCTGCGGGAGGCGGTCGATCCGGAGCAGTTGCGGGTGGCGCTGGACGCGGCGCTCTCGTCCGGTCTCGACGTGCTCGACGCCGTGGTCGCCAGCGGAACCAGCCTGCCGGACCGGATCGAGGCGTCCCACTGGCGGATCGAGCTGCCACAGGTGGAACCGGAGGTCCTGGCCAAGGCGGTGGACGCCTTCACCGCCGCCGACGAGGTGTTGGTCGAACGGATGACGAAGCAGGGGCGGCGGACCTTCGATGCGCGTGCCGCAGTCGTCAGTCTCGATGTGTCGGCCTCGTCGGCGACGCCTTCCGGGGCCCCAGCCGTACCGTGTGCGATACTCGAACTGGTCGTGCGGCAGGTCACCCCGTCCGTACGGCCCGATGACGTCCTTTCCGGCTTCCGCGTGGTGGCCGGCCTGGAGCCGCCGGTGGCCCCGAAGGTGATCCGGCTGGCTCAGGGCACGCTGACCGCGCAGGGTGCGATCGTGGATCCGCTGGACGCGGAGCGCGACGGGGCAACCATCGGCGGGCGCTGACCGACGGTCGGCGCCTAGGCAGGCAGACTTCGCCGGCGCGCACCACGTGCGCCCGGGGAAACACCTTTGCGGCAACCCTGCGTGGCAGCGCTCACCCGCGCCCGGGGAAGCCAGAACTGGAGAACGTCCATGCTCGAGAACGAGCCCGAGGGCAGCGAACGAACCGGTACCGACCCGGCCGACGAGAACAGCACCGGTGAGGTGACCGACTCCCACCCGGCACCGGAGGTGACCGAGCCCGAGCCGGTCGCCGATCCGCCGCAGGAGATCAGCGGCGCGGTGAGCGGCACCGCCGACCTGGAACCGGGCGACACCTCCACCGCTGAGCCGGCCCCCCGGCGTCGGACGACCCGCCGTCGGGCGGCCAGTCGACCCGAGCAGACCGGCGCACCCGTGGAGGCGTCCGGTGCCGCGCCGCTGGGCAGCGGGGAGTCGCCCCAGGTCGAGGTCTTCGCCCCGGTTTCGGGCGATTCCGACACCGCGGCGAAGACGCCGCGTCGCCGTCGCAAGACCACCAAGGCTGTCGAGGAGCCGGTGGCCGAGGCGGCGGCTGCCGAGAGTGACGTCGCGCCGCCGGTGAAGGCGACCCGTACCCGCCGTCGGAAGGCGGCGTCCCCGGTCGAACCGCCCGCCGACGCCGCGACCGAGCCGTCGCAGCCGGCCGCCGCCGAGGCGGATGCTGGTGTCGCACCGGCTGCCGGGACCGACTTCGGTTCCGCGGCGCTGCCCGCCGAGGGCGCCGCCGACCCGGAGCAGCCGGTCGAGCCGACCGAGGTCGTCGAGCCGGTGGCACCCGTCGTGCCGGAGGGCGCGGGTGAGGCGACGGGCGCGGCCGAGCTGCCGGCCGAGCCGGAAAGTCGGTCCCGTCGACGCAAGGCCGCCCTCATCGCGCCGACGGTGCTGTTCATGGCTCCGGAAGAGACCGCTGCCGCCCGCGCCGCCGCCGCCACGCAGCCGAGCGAGGAGGAACCGGTCGAGGAACCGGCCGAGCCGTCGCGGCGTCGCCGCCGGAGCCGGCGGGAGACCGAGCCGGTGGTGGCGGCCGATACCGAGGAGGAACCGATCTCGGAGGCCGAGGAGGCCACCGAGGACGAGGACGACGACGAGGAGACCGCCGGTGGTCGGCGTCGCCGCCGTCGTGGTCGCCGGGGTCGGGGCCGGGGCAAGGGCGGTGCCGACGACGGCGACGAGGCCGAGGGCGGCGAGGTCGAGCGGCCCGTCCAGGCCGAGACGGCCGAGGCTGAGGCCGAGTCCGAGGAGAGCGACGAGACCGAGGGTGACGGGATGACCCGGCGGCGTCGGCGGCGTCGACGCCGAGGTGCCGGTGACACCGACAGCGCCGCCGACGACGGTGTGCCCACCGTCGTCAAGATCAGGGAGCCGCGCCGGTCCGTCGACGAGGTGCAGGGCGTCTCCGGATCGACCCGGCTGGAGGCCAAGCGGCAGCGCCGTCGGGACGGTCGCGAGCAGCGCCGGACCCGCCCGCCGATCCTCAGCGAGTCGGAGTTCCTGGCCCGCCGCGAGGCGGTCGATCGGGTGATGGCGGTGCGCCAACGCGGCGACCGGACCCAGATCGCGGTCCTGGAGGACGGCGTCCTGGTCGAGCACTACGTCACCCGCAATTCCTCCGGGACCATGGCCGGCAACGTCTACCTCGGCAAGGTGCAGAACGTGCTGCCGAGCATGGAGGCGGCGTTCGTCGACATCGGTCGAGGCCGTAACGCCGTCCTGTACGCCGGAGAGGTCAACTGGGACACCACCGGCCTGGAGGGCAGGGCCCGCTCGATCGAGCAGGCCCTCAAGTCCGGTGACTCGGTGCTGGTGCAGGTCACCAAGGACCCGATCGGTCACAAGGGCGCCCGGTTGACCAGCCACATCGCGCTCTCCGGCCGGCACCTGGTCTACGTACCCGGTGGCAACGCCTCCGGGATCAGCCGCAAACTGCCGGACACCGAGCGCAAGCGCCTGCGTGACGTGTTGAAGAAGCTCGTGCCCGACGGCGCGGGAGTGATCGTCCGGACCGCGGCCGAGGGGGCCAGCGAGGACGAACTGGCCCGGGACGTCAAGCGGCTCCAGGCGCAGTGGGAGGACATCCAGGCCAAGGCCGCCGAGGGTGGTGCGCCGGTGCTCCTCTACCAGGAGCCGGATCTGGTGATCCGGGTCGTCCGCGACCTGTTCAACGAGGACTTCCGCGAGCTGGTCATGCAGGGCGACGAGGCGTACGACATGGTCGAGTCGTACCTGTCGCACGTGTCACCGGACCTGGTCGCGCGGCTGCGCAAGCACGTCGGCACCACCGACGTCTTCGCCGAGTACCGCATCGACGAACAGATCCTCAAGGGGCTGGACCGCAAGGTCTTCCTGCCCTCCGGCGGGCACCTGGTGATCGACCGGACCGAGGCGATGACGGTCGTCGACGTGAACACCGGCAAGTACACCGGTGCCGGGGGCAACCTGGAGGAGACGGTCACCCGCAACAACCTGGAGGCGGCCGAGGAGATCGTCCGGCAGTTGCGGTTGCGGGACATCGGCGGAATCGTCGTGATCGACTTCATCGACATGGTGTTGGAGTCGAACCGCGAACTGGTGCTGCGTCGGCTGACCGAGTGCCTCGGCCGGGACCGTACCAAGCACCAGGTCACCGAGATCACGTCGCTGGGTCTGGTGCAGATGACCCGGAAGCGGATCGGCGCCGGGCTGCTGGAGGCGTTCAGCGAGACCTGCGAGTGCTGCAAGGGCCGGGGTCTGATCATCCACACCGAGCCGGTGCCGGAGAAGCCGCGCTCCGGCGGCGGGGACAAGGTCAAGGCGGTCGCCTCGGCGACTGCCCCGGCGGCCGAGCAGACCACCGGGTCGGCCCGCCGCCGCGCCCGCAAGAGCGCCGCAGCGGCGGAACGGACCGTGGTGGAGGTCGTGGAGACCGAACCGCCCGCGAGTACCTCCGCCGCCGACTACGGCGACACCATGGGTTACGACCTGTCGCGTTACGAGACGGACCTGCCGGCCGAGCCGGACATCGCCGACAGTCAGCAGGGCGAGTCGGCGCGACTCGCCGCTCCGGACGACCCGGACGCGCTCGGCGAGCCCGACGAGGAGGAGGGCGGCGAGAGCGGCACCGGTCGGCGTCGTTCCCGCCGTGGGGGCGCGCGTCGGCGTACCCGACCCTGACGCGGCTCGGCCACGAGCCGGCTTCATCCGGGCCCGCCCGGTGGTGATGTCCACCGGGCGGGCCGTCCCGTATGGTCGATGGACGGTCGCCGTGGCCCGGGCCGGGCACGGCCCGCCCCCGTGCGGTCAGGCACGCGGCGGGTGTACGCGGCCGTCGGAGGAGGAGACGATGCGCCGACCGTTCGCCGTCACCGTGGCCGTCGCCGTGCTGCTCGTCGGCGCTGCCTGCTCGGCCGAGCGCCGCGACGCCGACGAGCCGGTCGCGCCGACTCCGACGAGCGTGGACGCCACCACCGACCCGGTGACCCCCGCCCCGCCGACGACGTCCGCTCCCGGGGCGGCGGGTGGCAACGCCCCCGAGGTCTGTGCCGCCGCGCAACAGGCCAGCGGAGAGGCGGGCAAGAAGTACGTCGAGCAGTTGGCCGCGATGGTCACCGCGACCGGCGCGGGTGACACCGCCGGTGCGGAGGCGGCCGGCAAGCGGGCCGAGGCGGCCCTGTCCGACTGGGGGAAGGCGCTCAGCGCACAGGCGGCGCGCGCCGACGACCAGCAGTTGAAGAAGCTGCTGACGCAGTTGTCGACGGAGGTCGGCCGGCTGGGCACCGACGTCAAGGCGCTGGAGGATGCCTCGTTCGACCGGTTGCAGCAGCGCCTCGACCGGCTCTGTGCCCGCTGACCCGGCCCGGTTTGGGTCCCGGCCCGACCATGGCGTACGCTAGCCTGCGGCGCACTTTGGTGTGCCGAGTTCCCGCGTGCCCGCGCCGCCGTGCTTCTGCTGCCCGGCGAGCCGCCGTGGGGACGACCGCCAGCAGCCTCAACGACAGGGAGTCCGCCTCCGATGTACGCGATCGTCAAGACCGGCGGCAAGCAGTACAAGGTCGCCGAGGGCGACGTGATCGAGGTCGAGAAGCTCGCCGGTGCCCCCGGTGACGCGGTGAAGCTCGCCGCGGTGCTCCTCGTCGACGGTGACGACCTGGTGACCGACGCGGCAAAGCTCGCTCAGGTCGAGGTGTCCGGCGAGATCGCCGCACACACCAAGGGCCCGAAGATCCGGATCCACAAGTTCAAGAACAAGACCGGCTACCACAAGCGCCAGGGTCACCGCCAGCCGTTGACCCAGGTCAAGGTGACCGGCATCTCCAGCGGGAAGTAGGTCGTCCTCCAATGGCTCACAAAAAGGGTGCGTCCAGCTCGCGTAACGGTCGTGACTCCGCGGCCCAGCGGCTCGGCGTGAAGCGCTTCGGTGGTCAGGTCGTCAGCGCGGGCGAGATCATCGTCCGTCAGCGTGGCACCAAGTTCCACCCCGGTGACCTGGTCGGCCGCGGTGGAGACGACACGCTCTTCGCGCTGGCCGCCGGTTCGGTCCAGTTCGGCACCAGGCGCGGTCGCAAGACCGTCAGCATCGTGCCGCAGCAGTAGCTATCCGGCGTAAGCGGGCCGTGGACCTGATGTCCCGGCCCGCTTCGTCTTTTCTCGCGCAGGGCCGCGCCCTGCTGGAAGGATTACGGCGTGACGACGTTCGTTGACCGGGTCGTCCTGCACCTGCAGGCCGGCGACGGCGGGCACGGCTGTGTCTCGATCCACCGGGAGAAGTTCAAGCCGTTCGGCGGCCCGGACGGGGGCAACGGCGGGCACGGTGGCAGCGTCTCCCTGGTGGTCGACCCGCAGGTGCACACGCTGCTCGACTTCCACTTCCGGCCGCACGTGAAGGCGGAGAACGGGAAGGGCGGCGCGGGCTCGAACCGGGACGGCGGCAACGGTGCCAACCTGGTGCTCAAGGTGCCCGACGGGACGGTCGTGCAGACCACCGACGGTACGGTGCTGGCCGACATGGTCGGGGCCGGCACCACCTTCGAGGTCGCCCGGGGTGGCCGGGGTGGCCGGGGCAACGCCTCGCTGGCCAACGCCCGCCGCAAGGCGCCCGGGTTCGCCGAGCTGGGTGAGCCGGGCGAGCAGCTGGACGTGGTGCTGGAGTTGAAGAGCGTCGCCGACGTCGGCCTGGTGGGTTTCCCGTCGGCCGGGAAGTCGTCGCTCATCTCGGTGATCTCCGCCGCGAAACCGAAGATCGCCGACTACCCGTTCACCACGCTGGTGCCGAACCTCGGCGTCGTCCGGCTCGACAACCACACCTTCACCGTCGCCGACGTGCCCGGGCTGATCCCGGGCGCGGCCACCGGCAAGGGACTGGGGCTGGAGTTCCTCCGGCACATCGAGCGCTGCGCCGTGCTGGTGCACGTCATCGACACCGCCACCCTGGAGCCGGGGCGGGACCCGGTGGCCGACATCGACGCCATCGAGGCGGAGCTGGCCGAGTACGGCGGGTTGGCCGACCGGCCCCGGCTGGTCGCGCTGAACAAGGTCGACGTGCCGGACGGCCGCGACCTCGCCGAGATCGTCCGACCTGACCTGCACGCGCGTGGGCTACGGGTCTTCGAGGTCTCCGCGGCCACCCGGGAAGGGCTCAAGGAACTCACGTACGCGATGGCGGAGCTGGTGGAACAGTCGCGTGCCGCGACGCCGACGGCCGAACCGACGCGGACCGTGATCCGGCCGAAGGCGGTCGACGACGCCGGCTTCACCATCGAGGCCGAGGCGGACGGCTCGTTCACCGTGCGCGGTGTCCGACCGGAGCGCTGGGTACGACAGACGAACTTCGACAACGACGAGGCGGTCGGTTACCTCGCCGACCGGCTGGCCCGGCTCGGCGTCGAGGAACAGCTGGCCAAGTCGGGTGCCCAACCCGGCGACCTGGTCCGCATCGGCGAGCGGGAGTTCGACTGGCAACCGACCCTCTACGCCGGTGTCGAGTTCGTCCCCGGCGCCCGGGGCCGGGACGTCCGGTTGGAGGAGCAGTCGAACCGCCCCAGCGCGGCCGAGCGTCTGGCGGCCCGCAAGGCACGGCGGCAGCGACCGGCCGACGAGGTCGTGCCGACGCCCGACGACGGGGACGACGCCGAGTAACTGCGCACCTCAGAGCGGGCACGGCGGTGACGGTCAGGGGCGGTCGAACGGCTGGTCGAGGGGACCGCCGCCGCCACCGGCCCGCTCCGACAGCAGTAGCCCGAGCAGGACCATCCCGAGGCCGAGTCCCAGGTGCAGCCAGTTGTCCGCGTCGTTGAGCGGGATGACGTTCGCGGCGCTCTCCTCCCCGACGGCCAGGCCGTAGATCCACAACCCGAGGTAGAGCACCCCACCTCCCACCAGGTAGACGCGGGCACCGGCCACGGTGCGGGCCAGTACCAAGCCGACCACGCCGAAGCCGAGATGCAGCAGGTTGTGCAGGACGGAGACCTGGAAGAGGCCGAGGAGCCGGGCGTCGGAGTGATGCCCGGCGAAGGCCATGTCGCCATAGTCGGTGGTGATGCCGGGCACGAAGCCGAGCACCCCGAGGAGCAGGAACAATCCCGCCACGACCAGAGCGGCGAGTTGGACCCGGGCGCGCGAGGCCCGACCGTCGGCTGACCGACGCGCCATCGATGTCACCTCCGTGGAGCCGCGGGACCACCCCGCGACGGGCTGACCGGCGGGCGGCCACGCCGTGAGGTGAGGGCGTGCCGCCGATCCTTCATCCTGTCGCCCGTCGCGGCTGTCCCGCAGGGAAACCCACGATCGTGGGCTCAGCCGGTACGCCGTACGGTGGTGACCACGAAGCCGCTGGCCGGTAACGCCGGCATCCGGCGCAGGTCCACCGCGAGGTCCTGTGGCGGTACGTCATAGCGGATGACCTCGGTCAGCACGCTGACCGCCCGCTTCATCAGTTCGATGGTGATCCACTCTCCGGCGCAGCGGTGCCCGGTGAGATGGCCGCCGCCGCCCTGCGGCACCAGCGCGAACGGGTCGCCCCGCCAACCGGCGAAACGTTCCGGTCGGAACCGCTCCGGTTCCGGCCACAGCGCGGGGTCGTGATCGGTGCCGTAGAGATCCAGCAGCACCCGGCGGCCCTGCGGGAAGTGGTAGCCCCGCCAGTCGAAGTCCCGTCGTACCCGGGCCGCGCTCACCGGGAAGAACGGATAGTAGCGGCGTACCTCCTGCACGAACTGCTCGGTGGCGTCGTCGTCGCCGCGTACCCGCTGCTGCCAGGCGGGATGGTCGTGCAGGGCCAGCGCGGCGAAGACCACGAACCGGGCCACGGCGACGGTCGGGCGGATCACGTTGAGCAACTCCACCGCGGCGATCGGGCGAGGCAGCGGACGGCCCGTGCCGTCGCGGTGTTCGGCGATCACCCGCAGGGCGGTGTCCTCGGGCGCGGCCAGCGATCCGTCGCGTACCCGCTCGACGAGGTCACCGGCCCAGCTCTCGCTGCGCTTGCGGCCCAACCGGCCACGCCAGTGGCGCGGCCCGACCGCCCCGGCGCTGTCGATCATGGCTTGGAGATCGGCGGTACGCCGGTCGGCCTCGCCGTCGGAGAGCGGTACCCCTGCCCAGGCACAGACCGCGCGGGTCAGCATCGACGCGATCTCGGGGTGCAGGGTCACCGTCCCGGCCAGCTCCCAGGCGGGCAACCGGGCCTGCCACTCGTCGGTGAAGAGCTGTCCGAGCCGCTGGACGGCGGCCGGAGTCATCAACGACATGAACATGGCCTTGCGGTCGTGGTGGGCGTCGCCGTCGAGCCCCTGGACCCCGCCCCGGCCGGTCAGGGTGCGTTGGCCACGGGTCGGCATGGCGTTCTCTCGCACGAACCGCTCGGTGTCGTAGAAGAGTTCGGCGGCGGCCCGCCCGCGCAGGCAGATCGTCGGCTCCAGCAGGAGACGGGTCTGGAAGATGTCCGAGCCGTACCGCTCGCAGCGCTGTCCGATGAACGGGTATCCGGTCCGCAGGAAGGTCAACGTGCTGTCCGGGCTGCGGTCCGTCGGGATGGTCGCCATCGGGCCCCCTGCTGCCGGGCGCGGCCGTCGCCCGGCCGGGCCGTTCGTCCTCGCAGCCTGCTTCTACCCAGGTCAGGGCCGCTGAACCCAGGTTGCCGGAGGCGGGCTGTCGCAGATCGGGCCGGATTGTCGCCGGCTGGCCCCTCCCAGCGACGGTCGACCCTGGTTGGCTTGGCCTCGGCGGCGTCACCGCTCGCTGTCCGAGGCGGTCGTCCGGCCCCGGTGTGGGCTGTCGTGGGTGCGCCGCCGGTGAGGAGTTCGACGTGCCACGGGGGAGGACCGATGCGGGACAACCGAGCGACGTACTGGCGGCGATGGATGACCGGGACACCCGGCGCGCCACGACCACCGCTGGTGGCCCCGCCCCGCCGACCGTCCCGGCCCGACCGTCATTTCACCGTGCATCTCGGTTTCGTCGCCGCCGACCTCGTCGCCGCCCGTGAGGTGGCGGTCGGGTACGCCGAGGCGCTGAGCGTGCTCCGGCCCGAGCTGATGATCGGTGCCTCCGCGCTGTCCCCGGCCGACGCCTGGCAGCGTGCCGAGCGGCTGTTCTGCGGGGCGGTCGGGCCGGACAGCGAGCGTTGCGTCGACGTCGCCGGCCACCCGGGCTTCCACCACGGGCCCGGCCCCGGTGCCCTCGGCTGGGGTGACGGTGACCGTGGCTAGTGCGGTGGCCAGGGCCGGCGGCCCGGAGGGCCTTCCTGGACACCGCACACCCGCTCAGTCCAGGTCGAACTCACCGTCCTGGGCGCCCGCGACGAAGGCGTCCCACTCGGCCTGGGTGAACACCAGCACCGGGCCGTCCGGCTCGGCGGAGTTGCGCATGCCGATGAGATCGTCGACGAAGGCGACCTCAACCGCGGCCTCCGAGGTGTCGCCCTCGGCCCGCTGCCAGACCGCCCGGGAGAGGTCGAAGTCACCCTTGGGGTGCGCTGTCATGGTCCGTCCTCCAGTACCAGGGGGAAATTGGGGAAGCCGGTTCGTTCCCTCATCGGGCAGGATAAGCGGATGCCGAGCCTGAGCCGTGCAGAGGCGACCGCGCGTGGCGCGTCGATTACCGTCGAGTCCTACCAGGTGGACCTCGACCTCACCGGGGGCGGTGAGTGGTTCCGTTCCCGTGTCACGATCCGGTTCCGGGCTACCGACACCGACACCTTCGCCGAGGTCAAGCCGGCGCGCCTGCTGGCGGTACGCCTCAACGACACCGATCTCGACCCCGCCGCGCTGGCCGACAACCGGCTGCCGCTGACCGGGCTGGCGGCGGACAACACGCTCACCGTCGAGGCCGAGATGGCGTACACGAACACCGGCGAAGGGGTGCACCGCTTCGTCGACCCCGCTGACGGCGAGACCTATCTCTACGCGATGTCGTTCCTGGACGACGTACAGCGGATCTTCGCCGCCTTCGACCAGCCGGATCTGAAGGCACCGGTCACGTTGTCGGTGACCGCGCCGGAGCACTGGACGGTGGCGGCCAACGCGCCTCTGGCCGCCAACCCGGCGCCGGGCCGGTGGGAGTTCGCCCCCACCCTGCCGATCGCGACGTACTTCTTCACCCTGATCGCCGGTCCCTGGCACGTCCGGCGGGACGTCCACGACGGGATCCCACTGGGTGTGTACTGCCGACGTTCACTCGCCGAGCACCTCGACGCCGACGCGGAGGAGATCTTCACCGTCACGAAGCAGTGCCTCGACCGCTTTCATCAGTTGTTCGACGAGCGCTACCCGTTCGGCAAGTACGACCAGGCGTTCGTGCCCGAGTTCAACGCGGGGGCGATGGAGAATCCGGGGCTGGTCACCTTCCGCGACGACTACGTGTTCCGTTCGGCGGTCACCGACAGCCAGCGCGAGCTTCGCGCCACCACCATCGCCCACGAGATGGCGCACATGTGGTTCGGTGACCTGGTCACCATGCGTTGGTGGGACGACCTGTGGTTGAACGAGTCGTTCGCGGAGTACCTGGGCACCCGGGTCACCGCCGAGGCTACCCGGTTCGACCGGGCGTGGACGACGTTCGCGTTGCGCCGTAAGGCGTGGGGGTACGCCGCCGACCAGCGCCCCTCGACCCACCCGGTGGCACCCGAGCGGGTCGCCGACGCCGCCGAGGGGCTGCTGAACTTCGACGGCATCTCGTACGCCAAAGGAGCCAGCGTGCTGCGGCAGCTGGTGGCGTGGCTCGGCGACGAGGCGTTCCTGGCCGGTCTCAACGATCACTTCGCCCGGCACCGCTTCGGCAACGCCACCCTCGCCGACCTACTGGAGAGCCTGTCCGCCAGCAGCGGACGGGAGCTGACCGACTGGGCGAAGTGCTGGCTGCGTACCGCGCAGGTCAACACGCTGCGCGCCGAGGTGGCGGTGGATGCCGACGGTCGGTACGACGAGGTCGTGATCGCCCAGACCGCGCCGTCGACGCACCCGGTGCTGCGCCCGCACCGCATCGGTGTGGGCCGGTACGCCGTGGACGGCACCGCCGAGCGGATCGAGGTCGACCTCGATCCGAAGACCGACGACGGCCGTACCCGGCTCGTCGCGTTGACCGGGGAACCGGCGGCGGCGGTGCTGCTGCCCAACGACGGCGATCTGACCTTCGCCAAGATCCGCCTCGACGCCGCCTCGGCGGACGCGGTGCCGCTGCTGCTGCCCCGCCTCGCCGACCCGCTGGCCCGCGCCCTGCTCTGGGGCGAGGCGCTGGACGCGGCCACCGACGGGGAACGACCCGTCACCGGTCTGGTCGACCTCATCGTCGCGGCGCTGCCCGCCGAGACGGAAGTGATCATCGTCGAGGACGTGTTGGCGATGAGCCGTTCGCTGGTCGACCGCTACCTCGACCCGCTGGCCCGCCGGTCCGCCCTGGCCCGGATCGCCACGGCCTGCCGACGGTTGCTCGACGGCGCCGCACCGGGGGAGTCGCTGCAACTGGCCGCCGCGCGAGGACTGATCGCGACGAGCACCGACGTCGAGTTGCTCACCGGCTGGCTCGCCGGCCGCGACGTACCCGACGGGTTGGCCGTGGACGCCGAACTGCGGTGGGCGCTGCTCGGTCGGCTGGTGGTGCTCGGTGCCGCCGGTGTGCCCGAGATCGCCGCCGAGGTGGCGGCCGACCCGAGTGCCACCGGCGCCGAGCGGGCCGCCCGGTGCCGGGCCGCCGTTGCCGATCCCGCTGCCAAGCAGGCCGCGTGGGAGATCATCGTGTCGAACACGGAGTTGTCGAATCGGCTGGTCGAGGCGACGGCCGAAGGCTTCTGGCAGCCTGAGCAGTCGGAGCTGACGGCCGGCTACGTCGAACGCTACTTCACCGACATGCCGGCCGCCGCGCGGCTGCGTACGCCCTGGGTGGCCGACGAGGTCGCGAAGCTGGCCTTCCCCCGGCACGCGGTGTCGCAGTCGACCCGGGAGGCGGCCGCGGCGCTGCTGGCCCGCGACGACCTCACGCCGGGGCTGCGTCGGGTGGTCACCGATGCCGACGACGACCTGCGCCGGGCGCTGGTGGCGCGCACGGCGGTGGCGGCCACGAGCGCCTGACGGACGGCGACGGCGGGCCGACTCGATCGCGTCGCAGCGAGGTCGGGTGTGCCCTCCTGGTTGGCGAGGAGGATCTACGATCATCCGGTGGAGGAAGACATCCGGCGGATCGGGATCATGGGCGGGACGTTCGATCCGATCCATCATGGGCACCTCGTGGCCGCCAGCGAGGTTGCCGACCGGTTCGGCCTCGACGAGGTGATCTTCGTGCCGACCGGGCAGCCGTGGCAGAAGGCCGACACGCCGGTCAGCTCGGCCGAGGACCGTTACCTGATGACCGTGATCGCCACGGCCTCCAATCCCCGCTTCCAGGTCAGCCGGGTCGACATCGATCGCGGCGGGCCCACCTACACCGTCGACACCCTGCGCGATCTTCGCTCCCGGTACGGCCCGAAGGCGCAGCTGTTCTTCATCACCGGCGCGGACGCTCTGGAAAGGATCCTGAGCTGGAAGGATCTCGACGAGATCTTCGAGCTTGCGCACTTCATCGGGGTCACCCGGCCGGGCTTCGAGCTGACCGACGCGCACCTGCCCGCCGACACGGTGAGCCTGGTGCAGGTGCCGGCGATGGCGATCTCGTCGACCGACTGCCGGGCGCGGGTCGCCCGGGGCGAGCCGGTCTGGTATCTGGTGCCCGACGGTGTGGTGCAGTACATCGCGAAGAGGCGTCTCTACCGAGCGTGACTCGACCGTTTCATCCCTCTTTCCGGGCGAAACTGACGAGTCGCGAATTCAGGCTTTGTGAGAGGCTTGACGCATCGCACGGTTGATCGAAGGAGAACGGTGACAGTTTCCGAACGCGCTCACGAGCTGGCGATGGTCGCCGCTCAGGCCGCGGCCGACAAGAAGGCTCAGGACATCGTCATCATCGACGTGGGTGACCAGCTCGCCATCACCGACGCGTTCCTGCTCGCCTCGGCCCCGAACGAGCGCCAGGTGTTGGCCATCGTCGACGCCGTCGAGGAAGCCCTGCTCGACCTGCCGGAGAAGGCGAAACCGGTGCGGCGCGAGGGCGAGCGCGGTGGCCGCTGGGTGCTGCTGGACTACGTCGACCTCGTGGTGCATGTGCAGCACACCGAGGAACGCGAGTTCTACGCTCTCGACCGGCTCTGGAAGGACTGCCCGACGATTCCGTTCGTCGACCGGGACCTCGCCGGTGCCGAGGCGGCTGCCGGGTCGGGCGAGTGACCAGACTGATCATCTGGCGGCACGGCAACACCGACTGGAACGCGGCCAGCCGGGTTCAGGGGCAGTCCGACGTACCGCTTAACGATCTCGGTCGGGAGCAGGCGCGTACCGCCGCGCCACTGCTGGCCGCGTTGCGTCCGGACGCCCTGCTCGCCAGCGACCTGAGCCGCGCCACGGAGACCGCCGCCGCGTTGGCCGCGCTGACCGGCCTGCCGGTCCGCTGCGACGCCCGGCTCCGGGAGCGCCACTTCGGCAGATGGCAGGGGCTGCTGATCACCGAGGTGGCCGAACAGTTCCCCGAGGAGTACGCCCGCTGGCGGGCCGGGGACGCCGACCCGGGCGCGGAGGTCGAACCGCTGGACGAGCTGGGCAAGCGCGTCGGCACCGCGTTGCAGGAGATCGTCGAGGGGACACCCGGCGGCACTGTCGTGGTGGCCACCCACGGTGGCGCGGCCCGGCAGGGCTGCGGTCACCTGCTCGGCTGGGAGCCCGAGGTGCTGCGTAGCGTCGGCGCGTTGGGCAACTGCCACTGGACGGAGCTGCGCCACGACGTGGACCGCGGCTGGCACCTGCGCGCGCACAACGTCGGCGCGATGGATGTCCCCGCCGTCCCGACCGTCCCCCCGGTCTCCGCCGAGTCGGTCTGAGGGGCGCGATCGGGCGGACACCGCACGGGATCCGCTACGGTGCCCGCATGCCAGTCGCGGTCGTCACCGACTCCACCGCCTACCTTCCACCCGAGCTGCTGCGGGAGTATCCGCTCACCGTGGTGCCGCTGACCGTGGTGCTGGCCGGCGTCGAAGGGTTGGAGGGCGTCGAGACCTTCCCGGCGGACGCCACCCGGGCGCTGCGGGCGCGACGCGTGTCGGTGAGCACGTCCCGCCCGTCGCCGGAACAGTTCGGCCGCACCTATCGGGAACTGCTCGCGGCCGGGGCGGAGGGCATCGTCTCGGTGCACTTGTCGGCCGGTCTCTCCGGCACCGTGGAGGCCGCCGAGCTGGCCGCCGCCGAGCTGGGAGATCAGGTCAGCGTGGTGGACAGCCGCTCCTGCGGGATGGGCCTCGGGTTCCCGGCGATCGCGGCGGTCCGGGCCGCCGCGCGGGGGGCCGACCTGGCCGGGGTACGCGCTGCGGCCCTGGCCGCCGTGCGCCGCACCAGCATCCACTTCTACGTCGACACGCTGGAGTTCCTCCGTAGAGGTGGGCGGATCAACGCGGCGGAGGCGTTGCTCGGTACCGCCCTGTCGGTCAAGCCGATCCTGCACATGCCCGAGGGGCGCATCGTGCTGCGGGACAAGGTCCGGACCGCCAGTCGGGGCATGGCGCGCCTGGTCGACCTCGCCGTCGAGACGGCCGGCGACGCGTCGGTGGACCTGGCCGTGCACCATCTCGACGCGCCACAGCGGGCCGAGGAACTGCTCACCACGTTGGCCGGCCGACTCGGCGATCGGCTGTGCGACGCGTACGTCTCGGAGGCCGGTGCCGCCGTCGCCGTGCACGTCGGGCCGGGTCTCGTCAGCGTGGTGCTGCACCGTCGGACGGACCGCCCTGGCTCGTGAACCCGCTCGCCGTGGCGGCGATGCGCGAGGATCGGTCGCAGGGGGTGGGGCGATGTCCTGTGTGGTGACCGGTGGTGGTCGTGGGGTCGGTCGGGGGATCGTGGAGCGGCTGCTCGCCGACGGCCTGGCCGTCGTGGTGGTCGAACGCGACCCGAGCGCGGTGTCCTGGGTGGAGACCCACGCCCGGGGCGACCAGCTCGCGGTGGTGGTCGGTGACGCGGGTGACGAGCGGGTGACCAATCGGGCCGCCGACCTGGCCGAGCGTGCCCAGCCGCTCACCGGGTGGGTGAACAACGCCGCCGTGTTCCGCGACGCCTCGGTACATGACGCGCCAGTCGGCGAGGTCGTCGACCTGATCAGCCGTAACCTGCGCCCCGCGGTGGTCGGTGCCGCCACTGCGGTACGCCGGTTCCTCGCCGCCGGTACCGCCGGTGCCGTCGTGAACGTCTCGTCCCACCAGGCGGCCCGACCGGTGCCGGGCTGCCTGCCGTACGCCACGGCCAAGGCGGCGGTGGAGGGACTGACCCGTGCGCTGGCCGTCGAGTACGGCCGACACGGCATCCGGGCCAACGCGGTCGCCCTCGGCTCGGTGGCCACCGAACGCCACGAGGCCCTGCTCGCCGAGGCCCAGCCGGAGCAGGCGCGGCGGATCGAGGCGGAGTTGGCCCGGCTGCACCCGGTGGGACGGATCGGTCAGCCGCAGGAGGTGGCGGAGGCGGTCGCGTACCTGCTGTCGTCGGCGGCGGGCTTCGTCAACGGGGTGACCCTGCCGGTCGACGGCGGGCGGCACGCTCTCGGACTCGACCCGCAGTCGCGCCCGGACTGACGTCGGTGACCAGCCGCTCCGCCGCCGCGACCGCGACGGTGCCCCCGCTGCCATAGCAGACCGGACGCATGATCAGGGCGTTGTCCACAGTGGGTTCTCTGTCCACAGGCCGGTCGGCTCGTCGCCCCTGCCGAGGGCTCACCGCCCTAGCCTCGCCCCGTGTCGAAGGACGAGGACGAGCAGGCGGTCCGGCGGCGTCTGCGGCGACTGATGCCCGGCGCGGCGGACCTCCCAGCGGACGCCGCCGCAACACCGGTCGAGGACCGGAGGTCGGCTCCCGCCGGGTTGCCGCCGTCTGGGGCGTCACCGCCGGACGGAGCGTCCGGTACGGCGTCGCCGCCGGTGACCGACTGGCCGACGGTGCTGCTGCCACTCCCGGCTGGCGCCGAGGTCGGTGACGCCGGGCAGGGACGGGCCGCCCGGTCGGCCAGCACCGGTGGTCCGGTCCGTGCCGGCGACGAGGAGCCACTCGACGCCGAGCGGGAGCGGACGGCCGACGAGGCGTCGCCGAGGCTCCCGCTGCCGGGTCCGGGGGCCTTCGACCCGGGGCGGCGGGGAGTCCGCGCGCTCGCCGCCGTCGCCGTCTCGGTGGTGCTGGCCGCCGGCATCTGGGCCTGGCGGTCCCGCCCCCAGGTGGAGCCGGTCGTGGCCGAGACCGGCACCGCCGTGTCACCGGCTCCCTCGGTTGTGGCCGGTGACGAGCCGTCGGTGCCGGAGACGGAGGTGACCGGTGAGTTGGTGGTCGCCGTCGCCGGCAAGGTCCGGCGACCCGGGCTGGTGCGGCTGGCAGCCGGTGCGCGGGTGGCCGATGCCCTCGACGCCGCCGGAGGCGCGTTGCCGGGGGTGGACGTGGCGATGCTCAACCCGGCCCGCCGGATCAGCGACGGGGAGCTGATCGTGGTCGGCGTCGCGGCACCGACGCTGAGCGCGGGCACCGCGTCCGGCCCCGGCACGGCTCCGGGTGGTGCGCCGGTCCCGGGCGGACGGGTCAACCTGAACACCGCCACCTCGGCGCAGCTCGAAACACTGCCCGGGGTGGGGCCGGTGCTCGCCCAGCGGATCATCGAGCATCGCGACCAGCACGGCGGCTTCCGGTCCGTCGGCGACCTGCGTCGGGTGAGCGGGATCGGCGACGCGCGGTACGAACAGCTCAAGGACCTGGTGACGGTGTGAGGGCCGAGACGTCGGCCGCCCGGACCGACTCGTCCACCGGCGACGTCGGTGGCACGGCACACGCGGCTCCCCTCGACCTTCGCCTGGCGGGACTGGCCGTGGCGGCCTGGCTCACCGCGTTGGCGGGGCTGCACCTCGATGCCCGGCGGACGCTGCTGGTGGCAGCCGTCGCGGCGAGCCTGGCCGGGACGGTGACCCTGCACCTGCTCGGGCTCGTCGGCCGACCCGGCCCGGCCGCGCGCCGACTCGGCTGGATCGCGGTGGCGATCCTGATCGGCGTGGTCTGCGGCGGGGCGGCGACCTCGGCGCGGTTGACCGTACGGGATGCGGCACCCCTGCGCGTCCTGGTCGACGAACGGGCCCGGGTCAGCATCGAACTGCTCGTCCGGGACGATCCCAGGCCGGTGCGTGGTGGCATCGTGGGCCGCCCACCGACCCTGCTGGTGCCGACCAGGCTGGTCACCCTGACCGGACCGCAGGGGCAGCGGATCACCGCACCGGCACGGGTGCTGGTGCTCGCCGACGACCCGGCGTGGCGAGGGCTGCTGCCCGGGCAACGTCTCAGCGCCGAGGGGCGCCTGGCGGCCCCACGCGGTGGTGATCTCACCGGTGCGGTTCTGATGGCACGTGGCGCGCCGGTCCGACTCGGGGCTCCCTCGGCGCTGCAACGCGCGGCCGGTCGGCTCCGGGCCGGCCTCCAGCGGGCGTGCGCGCCCCTGCCCGACGACCCGGGTGGTCTGCTGCCCGGCCTGGTGGTCGGGGACACCAGCCGGCTACCCGACACCGTGGAGGAGGACTTCCGAGCCACCGGAATGACACATTTGAATGCTGTTTCGGGCTCAAATGTCGCAATTATCACGGGTGCGGTGTTGCTGCTGGCCCGTTGGGCCCGAGCCGGGCCCGCGTTGGCCGTGGGCCTCAGCGGGCTGGCCCTGGTGGGGTTCGTCATCCTGGTCCGGCCGTCGCCGAGCGTGGTACGCGCGGCCACCATGGGCGCGATCGGGCTCGCCGCGCTGGCCGCCGGGCGGCCCCGGGCGGCGGTGCCCGCGCTGTCCGCCGCCGTGGCGGTGCTGGTGCTGGTCGACCCGGCGCTTGCCGGCGACGCCGGTTTCGCGCTGTCCGTGCTGGCCACCGGTGGGCTGCTGGCGCTCGCGCCGGGTTGGCGGGACGGTCTGCGTCGACGGGGCGTACCACCGGGAGCGGCGGAGGCGCTGGCGGTGCCGGCTGCCGCACAGCTCGCGTGTGCACCGGTGATCGCCGGCCTGACGGGCACGATCAGCTTGGTCGCGGTGCCGGCGAACCTGCTCGCGGTACCGGCGATCGCGCCGGCGACGGTGCTCGGTGTGGCGGCGGCGATCATCTCGCCGATCTGGCCTGCGGGGGCCGAGAGCGTCGCCTGGCTGGCGCACTGGCCGGCGTGGTGGCTGGTGCTCGTCGCCCGGTACGGTGCCCGGCTGCCGGTGGGCAACCTGCCGTGGCCCGGTGGGGTCTCCGGTGCGCTGCTGCTGGCCGGGCTGACCGTGGCGCTGCTGGTCGCCGCCCGCCGACCGTTGGTACGCCGTCTGGTGGCGGTGTGCGCCGTCGCGGCAATGCTGGGCAGCCTGCCGGTGCGGCTGATCGCGTCGGGATGGCCGCCCAAGGGTTGGGTCGTCACGGCGTGTGCGGTGGGGCAGGGGGACACGCTGCTGCTGCCCGTGGCGTCCGGCCGGGCCGTCGTGGTCGACGCCGGTCCGGATCCGGCGGCGGCGGACGCCTGCCTGCGCCGGCTCGGCGTACGTCGGGTGCCGCTGCTGGTGATCAGTCACTTTCACGTGGACCACGCCGGCGGGGTGGCCGGGATCTTCCGGGGCAGGCGGGTGGACACGGTGCTGATTCCGCAGTGGTCGGAACCGGCGGTCGGGCGGGACCTGGTGCGGGACGCCGCTGCGGCGCACGACGTGTCGGTGGTGCCCGCCCCGGCGGGTTGGCGTTATCGGGCCGGTGCGGTCGAGCTGACCGTGCTCGGCCCGCCGCATCCGATGCGCGGAACCCGATCGGACCCCAACAACAACTCCCTGGTGCTGCGCGCCACCGTCGACCGGGTGCGGATCCTGCTGACCGGCGACGCGGAGATCGAGGAACAGCGGGAGTTGCGGGAGCGGCTGTCACCGGACCTGTTGCGGGCCGACGTGCTCAAGGTCGCCCACCACGGCAGCGCGTACCAGGATCCGGCATTCCTGGACGCGGTGCGCCCTGCGGTGGCGCTGGTGCCGGTCGGCGCGGGGAACACCTACGGGCATCCCGACGAGGCGGTGCTGGCCCGGCTGGCTCGGGGCGGGGCGCGGGTGTTGCGTACCGACATCGGTGGTGACGTGGCGGTCGTGCGGTCACCACGGGGGCTCGGGGTGGTGAGCACCGGGGTCGACCGGGCCGGTCCATCGCGATGAATCGACAGTGATTTACCGCGAAAAGCGGAAAATGGGCACTATGTCTGGATTTGCGTTGAGTGCGGGGTCTGCCAGCAGAGTAGCCACGAGCAGGCTGGACCAATCGGCTCAGCGTGCGAATATGGGCGGCGTGACCGTCGCCAGTGCCGCTCCTATTGTGCTCGTCCTCGGCGACGAGGAGCTGCTCGCCACGCGCGCGGTGACCGAAACCGTTGCCGCTGCCCGAGCCACCGACCCCGGCGTTGACGTGCGCGAATACCAGGCCGGCCAGCTGACCGTCGGCGAGGTCGACGAGATGCTCAGCCCGTCGCTGTTCGGTGGGCGGCGGGTGCTGGTGCTCCGGTCCGGTCAGGACGCGCGCAAGGACCTGGTCGCCGCCCTGCTGGCGTACGCGAAGCACCCCGACCCGGAGGTGCAGCTCGTGGTGACGCATCTCGGAGCGGCGAAGGGCAAGGCGTTCGCCGACGGACTGAAGGCGGCCGGTGCCCAGGTCGTGTCGGCCGCCAAGCTCAAGGTGCATCGTGAGCGGGTGTCGTTCGTCCGGGACGAGTTCCGCCGGGCCGGTGGGCGGTGCACGGACGACGCCGCCGAGGCGCTGATCGCCGCGGTCGGCAATGACCTACGCGAACTCGCCGCCGCCTGCTCCCAGCTGATCGCCGACACCGACGGGCGGATCGACGCCGACACGGTGGCCCGTTACTACCGGGGTCGGGTGGAGGTGAGCGGGTTCACGGTCGCCGACGCCACGATGGTCGGTGACGTGCCGGGTGCGTTGGAGGCCCTGCGCTGGGCGCTGCACGTGGGTGTGGACCCGGTGCCGATCGCCGACGCCATCGCCGACGGCATCCGTACCGTCGCCCGGGTCGCCTCGGCCGGGCGGGGTAGTCCGTACCAACTCGCCAGCAAGCTGGGCATGCCGCCGTGGAAGATCGAGCGGGCCCAACGGCAGGCCAGGGGGTGGAGCCCCGACGCTCTGGTGTTGGCCATGCGGGCGGCGGCAGAGTGCAACGCGGCGGTCAAGGGTGGCTCCGACGACCGGGCGTACGCGCTGGAGAAGGCGGTGTTCTCGGTGGCGGCAGCACGGCAGGGTGGCGCTAGGTGAGCGGAGCCCTCCGTGGCTCGTGGGCCACGATCCCCGCCGACGAGGAGCAGTACCGTCCGTTCTACGCACGGGCGCTCGGTCTGCGGTTCATCAACCCGGGCGGGGTGCTCTGCTTCGTCTTCTTCGAGGGGACGATCGCGCTGGCGGCCCTGCTCGCCCTCGCCGAGCTGGTGAAGTGGTGGGCGGTGCTGGTGCTACCCGCAGTGGTGGCCGTGATGGTCAAGCTCAACGATCTGGTGGTCGCCGCAGTGGTGCGCTCCGCCGCAGCCGTGCCGGAGCAGGAACGGGACCGCTTCCGCCGGCAGATGGAGCCGGTGGTCGGGCGGGCCCGGGTCGACTGGCTACGGCACAGTGTGCCGGGCGTCGTGGTGCGCGAGTCGACCGACCAGTGGCACGGGACACCACCGGACGGGCGGCACGGGACGCCGACGGACGGGCGGCACGGGTCGGCCTCGCGTGGTGTCGCGGGCGCGACCGATCGCAGGCGGCCCGATCCTCGACCCGGCACCACCGAGCCCGGGTGCTGATCGTGGTCCACGCGCGCCGGGGGTGACCGGAAGCCCGGGTGGGCCGCTCCCAGCCGATCGTCCGGCCCAGCACCGCCGTATGGCCGCAGCCAGCGGGGGCGGGTGACCCGACGTGCGGAAGCCCCGAGGCGATGCCCCGGGGCTTCCGTCAGGTCTGGGCGCTAGCTCAGGAGGCGAGCGACGCGACGCGCTTGGCGATCGCGGACTTGCGGTTCGCGGCCTGGTTGCTGTGGATGACGCCCTTGCTGGCCGCCTTGTCCAGCTTGCGCGAGGCGTCCTGCATGAGGGCGGTGGCCTTCTCGACGTCACCGGCCTCAGCGGCCTCGTGGAACTTGCGGATGGCGGTCTTCAGCGACGACTTGACCGACTTGTTACGCAGCCGGCGCTTCTCGTTCTGCCGGTTGCGCTTGATCTGGGACTTGATGTTCGCCACGCGACAGCCTCGTCTTGATAGCTCGGGTTGGTCAGCTTATGCGCGCGACGAGCATGCGTCATCGCTGCGCGAAGAGCCAGGTTACCAGGTCCGGTTCGGGCGGGCCAAAGCGGCACCGGAGGTGGCGGTCAGACCCAGCCCCGACGCTGACAGAGCCAGGCGAGCGCCTGCCCGCCGGTCCACCGCTGGTGTGCCGGCAGATGGACCGACGCGGTCGGCGGTGCCGACGTCGCGGCGGTGAGGTGATAGCCGGCCAGGGCTGCCAGCGCGACGTCCAGCGCGTCGTCGGGTGCGCCGGAGGCGGCCGGATGGGCGGCGAAGAGCGAGTCGGCGTCCAGCCCGGTGGCGTACCCGGTGATGAGCAGGGTGACCAGGTCGAACCAGGCGGGCCCGTGGCACAGCCAGGACCAGTCGCAGAACCACACCGAGCCGGCGGTGTCGACCAGGACGTTGTCGACGCGCAGGTCGCCGTGGGTCAGGCCGGTGGCGGTGCCGGCGTAGTCGGGCAGGCGCGACTCCAGCGCGACCAGGTCGGCCAGGTGCCCCTGGGCGGGGGCGGGCAGCGGCGGTACCGGTTCCCGACCGGCGGCGACCTCACCCCACCAGAGGATGTCGTCGCGGGCCAGATCGGCGAGGTGGGGCAGGCCGAGAGCGGTCAGCTCGGTCGGTGGGTCGGCGAGCGCCTCGGCGACCCCGGTGAAGGCGGCCAGGGTGGCGGTCAGTTCGGCCTGGTCCCAGGGGAGTCGGGGGGTGTGACCGTCGACGGGGTCGAGGCAGAGGACGTACCAACCCGCCTCCCAAAGGGTCCAGCGCGGGCGGGGCACCGGCAGCCCGCCCGGCAGCCGGGCGAGGATCGCGGCCTCCCGGGCGTACCAGTCGACCAGGTGTGGTTGCTCGGCGCGCGGCGCGGCCTTGACGAACGCGCGATCTCCGTCGGCGGTGCGCAGCAGCGCCGCGAAGCCCCGGGTGAAGCCGGCGCCAGCGGTCCGGGCCTCGACCACCGGGGCGCCCAACCGCGTCGTCACCTCGGCCCGCAGCCGCGTCGGCAGCGACGACCATCCGGGCCGTTGCGCGGTGGCGTGGTATGGCACGGCGGGCTGGGGGACGCTCACCCCACCATGCTGCCGGGCCGCGACATCCGGCGCGGATCCGGGCACCCGGTGCGGCGTCTGCCAGACTCCCAGGCCATGAGGACCGACGACTTCTGGCAGCTGATCGACCGCGCCCGTACCGGCGGGGGAGCGCCGGACGCCATCGCCGCCCGGACCGTCGCGCTGCTCGCCGCCGCCGACCCGGAGGAGATCGTCGGGTACGCCCACCATCAGCAGCGGGTTCTGGCCGCGTCCTACCGGGTCGATCTGTGGGGCGCGGCGTACCTGATCAACGGTGGTGCCTCCGACGACGGATTCGAGTCCTTCCGGGGCTGGCTGATGACCCAGGGGCGGCAGGTCTTCGCCCGGGCGGTGGCTGATCCGGACTCGCTGGCCGACCTGCCGCAGATCCGGTCCGCCTCGCTCAGCGGCGAGGAGTTCGAGTGCGCGGACATGCTCGCGGTGCCGTGGGACGCGTACCGGAAGGCCACCGCGACCGACCTGCCGGGGGAGCGCGCGGCGACGCCGCAGCCGGACCTCAACGAGTTCTGGGACTTCGACGACGAGGAGGAGGCCCGCCGCCGACTGCCACGGCTCGCCGCCCTCTTCGTCGAGCCGCCGCAGGAGTGACGGAGGCCCGACCGATGCCCGTGAGGGACATGGGAGCATAGAGGGGGCCGGCGGGTGCCGGCCCGCTCACGTCAGCCGACCAGAACGGACCGCTGTGCCACCGACGCTCGATCCCGGCGCGAACGCTCCTGGTGCCACCGACCCGGGGCGGATCAGGAACTTCTGCATCATCGCTCACATCGACCACGGAAAGTCGACCCTGGCTGACCGGATGTTGCAGCTCACCGGTGTGGTCGATCCACGGCAGATGCGCGCGCAGTACCTCGACCGGATGGACATCGAGCGCGAGCGCGGCATCACCATCAAGAGCCAGGCGGTCCGGATGCCGTGGACGATCCGGGAGGGCGAGCGGGCCGGTGAGCAGGCCGTGCTCAACATGATCGACACGCCTGGCCACGTCGACTTCACCTACGAGGTGTCCCGGTCGCTGGCTGCCTGCGAGGGTGCGATCCTGCTGGTCGACGCGGCCCAGGGCATCGAGGCGCAGACGCTGGCGAACCTCTATCTCGCGCTCGAGAACGACCTGCGCATCATCCCGGTGCTCAACAAGATCGACCTGCCGGCCGCCCAGCCGGAGAAGTACGCCGAGGAACTGGCTCACCTGATCGGTGGTGACCCGGCGGACTGCATCAGGGTCTCCGGCAAGACCGGCGAGGGCGTGCCGTACCTGCTCGACGAGATCGTCCGCCAGTTCGTCCCGCCGGTCGGCGAGGCCGAGGCTCCGGCCCGCGCGATGATCTTCGACTCGGTGTACGACGTCTACCGGGGTGTGGTGACCTACGTCCGGGTGGTCGACGGGCGGATCAGCGCCCGCGACCGGATCAAGATGATGTCCACCGGCGCGGTGCACGAACTGCTGGAGATCGGTGTCATCTCGCCGGAGATGGTCAAGGCCGACGCGCTCGGCGTCGGCGAGGTCGGCTATCTGATCACCGGGGTGAAGGACGTCCGGCAGTCCCGGGTCGGTGACACGGTCACCATCAACGGCCGCCCGGCGGCCGAGCCGCTCGGTGGCTACAAGGACCCGAAGCCGATGGTCTACTCGGGTCTCTACCCGATCGACGGGTCGGACTACCCGGCGCTGCGCGACGCGCTGGACAAGCTCAAGCTCAACGACGCCGCGCTCACCTACGAGCCGGAGACCTCCGGTGCGCTGGGCTTCGGCTTCCGCTGTGGCTTCCTCGGCCTCCTGCACCTGGAGATCATCAGGGAACGGTTGGAGCGGGAGTTCAACCTGGACCTGATCTCCACCGCGCCGAACGTGGTCTACCGGGCGATCCAGGAGGACGGCCAGGAGGTCGTGGTCACCAACCCGAGCGAGTACCCCACCGGCAAGATCGCTGAGGTGTTCGAGCCGACGGTACGCGCCACGGTGCTGACCCCCAACGACTACGTCGGCGCGGTGATGGAGTTGTGCCAGGGCCGCCGGGGCAGCCTGCTCGGCATGGACTACCTATCCGCCGACCGGGTGGAACTGCGCTACACGCTGCCCCTGGCGGAGATCATCTTCGACTTCTTCGACCAGCTCAAGAGCCGCACCAAGGGCTACGCCTCACTGGACTACGAGCCCTCCGGCGAGCAGGCGTCCGACCTGGTGAAGGTCGACATCCTGCTGCACGGTGAGCCGGTGGACGCGTTCAGCGCCATCGTCCACAAGGACAAGGCGTACACCTACGGCACCACGATCGCCGCGAAGCTGCGCAACCTCATCCCGCGCCAGCAGTTCGAGGTGCCCATCCAGGCGGCCATCGGTAGTCGGGTGATCGCCCGGGAGACGATCCGCGCCATCCGCAAGGACGTGCTCGCCAAGTGCTACGGCGGTGACATCAGCCGTAAGCGCAAGCTGCTGGAGAAGCAGAAGGAAGGCAAGAAGCGGATGAAGATGGTGGGCCGGGTGGAGGTCCCGCAGGAGGCGTTCATCGCCGCGCTCTCCTCCGACTCCGACGGGAAGTCGTCCGGAAAGAAGTGACATCGACCGGTGGCGTTCGGTGACGACGCTCCGGCGGTTTGGGGATTCGACGCCGAGGGAATTCGATCGGCACGACAGAAATCCCCGATGACATCTTCTGGGTAAGGAGAGCCGCCATGGAGCTCACCGTCTGGGGCATCATCACCGCGCTGTTCGTGGGTCTGATCATCGGCGCGTTGGGCCGCCTCGTAGTGCCGGGCCGGCAGGACATGCCGATCTGGCTGCACATGATCATCGGTGTCGGCGCGGCGCTGCTCGGCACCGTGCTCGCCCGCGCGATGGGTATCGCCACGGTGACCGCCGGCATCGACTGGGCCGAGCTGGCCATCCAGGTCGCACTGGCCGCGATCGCGGTCGCCCTGGTGGCCGGCGTGGGCAGTCGCCGTCGCGGTGTCACCCATCGGTAATCCGCGATTCGTCTTGACGGGCGCCCGGCCAGCTGGCCGGGCGCCCGTTCGCGTGCGCGACGTTTCGGCGTCGCTGCGACGATCGCTCTGAAAGGCGGTTTGAGATCTTCACGCGCCGGGCATTAGGCGGTCCACGACAGGAACGCCACTAATGTGGAACGTCTTTTGTGAAGGAGAGCGACCATGGAGCTCACCGTTTGGGGCATCATCACCGCGCTGTTCGTGGGTCTGATCGTGGGCGCGTTGGGTCGCCTGGTGGTACCGGGCCGGCAGAACATGCCGATCTGGCTGCACATGCTCATCGGTGTCGGTGCCGCGCTGCTCGGCACCGTGATCGCCCGTGCGTCCGGCTTCGCCGAGACCGCCGGTATCGACTGGCGGGAGCTGATGCTCCAGGTGCTGCTGGCCGCCATCGCGGTCGCCCTGGTCGCCGGTGTGGGCCGCAACCGCCGGGGTGTCACCCACCGGTAAACAGCTGAACGTCGAACGGCGCCCGACCACCGAGGTCGGGCGCCGTTCGCGTACGCGGAGCCCCGCTCACGGTGCCGCCCGGGGGAGGAGGTGCGAAAGGGCAGCTCCCGTAGGATGCGGATCATGACGGGCAAGGTGACATCGGTCAACGTCGGCATCGTGACCGAGGCGGCGTGGGCGGGTGACGCGAGCGGGCGCAGCGGCATCGACAAGCGACCGGCCGACGGCCCGGTGCTGTTCCACACCGGCGGGGTGGCCGGTGACTTCATCGGTGAGCCTGCCCACCACGGCGGGCCGGACAAGGCCGTGTACGCGTACGCGGTGGAGGACGCGGCCTGGTGGGAGACGGACCTCGGGCGCGGCATCCGCCCCGGTGGCTTCGGCGAGAACCTCACCACGTACGCGGTGGACGTGACCGGAGCCGTGATCGGCGAGCACTGGGCCGTCGGTGAGGCGCTGCTTCAGGTGACCATGCCGCGTACCCCGTGCACCACCTTCGCGGGCTTCTGGGGCGTACCGGATCTGGTCAAGCGGTTCACCGCGCGCGCGACGCCCGGGGCGTACCTGCGGGTGGTCCGTGCGGGGGCGGTGGCCGCCGGTGATCCGATCGAGATCGTGCGCCGACCGGGGCACGGGGTGACCGTCGGTGAGGTGTTCCGGGCCACCAGCCTGGAGCCGGAGTTGCTGCCCCGGTTGCTGGAGGCCGACGACCTGCCCGAGAAGATCCGGGAGAAGGTGCGTCGCCGCCTCGGCGAGGTGACCGACTGACGGGCGGACGCTCCAGCGCGGGGTGCACCGGTCGCGGCAACGGGAAAGGTCCCGTGACGGGAAAGGTCCCGTGCGCCACGACCTGTCGCGGCGCACGGGACCTTGTCGTCGGGTCCGGTCAGCGGAGCCAGGGGATGTTGCGGTTGAGCAGACCGCGCTGCTTGAGCTCCTTGCGCAGCGGGATCTCGTCGTCGATGTAGCCGTCCCAGTTGATGCCCCAGTAGTTGGCGGTGTGGGTGCCCTCACCCAGCAACTGGCGCTGCACCGGCGTGCGGTTGCGGTACCACTCGCCGTCCTTGTCGATGTGCAGCTCGTCCAGCGGCCGGATCCACCGGTAGGTGTAACCGACGAACAGCATCTTGCGGGTGATGTTCGACAGGTTCGTCGACCGGGAGTGCCACTGGCGGCGGTCGAAGATGAAGGCGTCACCCGGGTTGGCGGTGATCTCGACGGTGCCCTCCGGGTCCGGGTTGTGCACGCTCAGGTCCGCCGGGCGGGGCAGCGAGTTCCACAGGTGGCTGCCCGGGATCACCTTCGTCGCACCCCGACCCTTCTCCGACAGGTCGGAGAGCACGTAGGCGACCTTCAGCGAGAACATCGGCCGAGGCACGTTCGGGTCCATCGTCTCCGGGTCGGAGTTCTGCCGGTACCCGTCCTGGTGCCAACCCCAGTACGGCTTCTCGGGCTCCAACGCCGGCGGCGTGACGTCGAGGTGGTTGTGGTGGGTGTAGATGTTCCAGCCGGCCAGGCCCCACATGTACGGGAACGCGATCGGGTGGGTGAGCAACTCGCCGAAGAGCTCGTCACGCTCAAGGAAGCCCAGCAGGTGCAGGGTGCCGTCCTTGGTGGTGTTGCCCTTGGCCTTCTCCTCCTCGTAGACGCGGTCGACCGCGGCCTCCAGAGCGGCCCGGTGATCCTCGGTCAGGACGTTGCGCAGCAGGAGAAAGCCCTGCTCGTGAAACTCCTTGCGGTCGACGTCGCTGATCGGTTCGTAGCCGGTCCGGTCGCCGTAGTCGAATGCCACGTCGTACCCCTCCCCAAGAGGTGAAACCATTTCTGGCACAGGCCGCCGATCGTAACGCGCGTGGGGACCGGCCGGGGGGCGGCTCCGGACCATTCCACGGGAGCCGCCACTGTTGGGGGTTGAGTGACTACCCTTCGTCACGCAAAGTCGCAACGGTCGGGGGATATGCGACGAAAAGCCTGATTTTGCGGTGACTGCGGGTAAGGAGATCAGGGTCGCTCAGACATCTTCGTGGACCTCGGCGAGGACCTCGGTGTCGCCCTGGTCGCGGTCGGGCAAGCGCTTCCAGCCGCCGCGCTTGGCGGTCCACTCCCGGCCGTCGAAGGCCACCCGCTTCACCCCGTGCTGCTTGGCGTGGGAGACCAGCCAGTGCGCGTACCGCCAGCCGGCCCGCAGGCCCTCGTCGGACGTCGCCCGGCTGCCGGCGGAGCGGCGCTGGACATCGTCGATCCCCACCTTCAGCAGGGTCGGGTTGCCGTAGCTGTCGACGGCGGAGCTGACGTAGCCCCGGCCCGCCGGTCGATCATCGCCGGAGGTGAACTCCACCAGGCCCCAGTCGAGCGTCAGTCCCTCGGTCAGCGCGGCGATCGCCGCCGCGCCGCGCAGCACCGGATCACCACCCACCGTGCAGGTGACTGCGGTGGTGGCGTGGCCGAGCAGGGCGCGGGTGAGCACCTCCGACTCGTCGGCCCACTTCTCGTACGCCTCCGGGAAGGCCGAGCGCTGCACCTTCTGGGCGGCGTCGGTGACCCGCATGTCCTCCCAGCCGCGCACCTTCTTCAACGCCGCGTAGAACTTCCCCGCCGCGTACCGGGGGTCGCGGATCTGCTTCGGCGTGCCCCAACCCTGGCTCGGGCGCTGTTGGAACAGCCCCACCGAATCGCGGTCACCACCGGCCAGGTTGCGCAGGCCGGACTCCTGGTACGCGGTGGCCAGCGCCACCACCACCGCCCGCTCGGGCATCTCGCGCTGCACGCCGATCGCCGCGATCGTCGCCGCGTTCGCCATCTGCTGCGAGTCGAGCGTCACCTCACCGTCGGCCTGGACGGTGCAGGCCCGGCCGGCCAGTGGCAGCCGTAGCCCCTCACCGGCCTGCCTCAGCACCACGATGATCCCGATCGCGGCGACCAGGACGAGGACCACGAAGCCCGTCGCGACAGCCCGAGTTCGCACCCGCACCTCCTGTTTCACGATCCGCCAAGGGTACGTCCCGCGACGACCGGAACGGGCCGTCCGACCGGTTTCACCCCCGCGTCCCGGAAGGTTCCCCGTCCCGGCCGCCGCTCACCTGTCGAGTTCCGCCACCCACCGTGGCGGTCGCTTCTCCCGGAACGCGGTGACGCCCTCGATCCCGTCGGCCGACAGGAAGTACCCGGTCGACAGCTCCGCCAACTCGGCCAACTCGGCGCGCAGGTCGACGGCCGCAGGACGGCGCAGCAGGCGCTTCGCCCCGGCCAGCGCCGCCGGAGCGCCACGCACCAGCGAGTCGCAGTACCGCCGCACCGCGGCGTCCAACTCCTCGGTCGGCACCGCGGTGGTGACCAGGCCGATCTCGGCCGCCCGCCGGCCGTCGAAGGTGTCACCGGTCAGGTAGAGCTCGGCCGCGGTCCGGGAGGAGAGCCGGGGCAGCACCGTCGCGGAGATCACCGCGGGGATCACGCCGATCCGCACCTCGGTGAAGGCGAACGTGGCCTCGGCCGCGCAGACCGCCAGGTCGGCCGCCGCGATCAGGCCCAGGCCACCGGCCCGCGCCGGTCCGGCCACCTTCGCCAGCACCGGCTTCGGGCACTCCCAGACCGCCGCGAGCACGTCACCCAGCATCCCGGCGGGCACCGTGCCGCTGGCGTACGCCGCAGCGGTCTCCTTGAGGTCGGCGCCAGAGCAGAAGACCGGCCCGGTGTGGTCGAGCACGATCACCCGGACGGCGTCGTCGGCGACCGCGGCGGCCAGCCCGGCCAGCAGCTCGGTCATCAGCGGGGTGGAGAGCGCGTTGCGGTTGTGCGGGCTGTCCAGGGTGAGCGTGGTCACGCCGTGGACCGTGGAGACCCGTACCAGCGCGTCGGTAGACGTCATGGGACGGCACACTAGTGGCCATGCCCGGCGTCCTTCCAGCAGGCGAGCCCGTACCCGTCGACGGGTCACTGCCCGCGTCCGCCCGTGCGTCCGTGGGCGCCCGGGGGTTCGGCGTGTACGTGCACGTGCCCTTCTGCGCGAGCCGCTGCGGCTACTGCGACTTCAACACCTACACCGCCGACGAGTTGGGCGGTGGCGCGAGCCGGGAGGGGTACGCCGACGCGGTGCTGGCGGAGCTGACGCTCGCCGCCCGGGTGCTGGGCGAGGCCCCGCCGGGCCGGGTGGACACGGTCTTCGTCGGCGGCGGTACCCCCACCCTGTTGCCCGCCCACGACCTGGCCCGGATCCTCGAGGCCGTCGACCGCACCTGGGGACTGGCCGCCGACGCGGAGGTGACCACCGAGGCCAACCCGGAGTCGGTGACGCCCGCCTCGTTGAAGGAGTTGCGCGCGGCCGGCTACACCCGGATCTCGCTGGGCATGCAGTCGGCCGCGGCCGGGGTGCTTGCCGTGCTCGACCGCCGGCACCACCCGGGCCGGGCCACCGCCGCCGCGCTGGAGGCCCGTGACGCCGGCTTCGACCACGTCAACCTCGACCTGATCTACGGGACGCCGGGGGAGCGGGCCGAGGACTTCGCCGCCTCGCTGGACCAGGTGGTGGCCGCGGGCGTGGACCACGTCAGCGCGTACGCCCTGATCATCGAGGACGGCACCCGGCTGGCCGCCCGGATGCGTCGTGGCGAGCTGCCGTACCCGGACGAGGACGTGGCCGCGGACCGCTACCTGGCCGCCGAGTCGGCCCTCGACGCGGCCGGTTTCTCCTGGTACGAGGTCTCCAACTGGGCCCGCACACCGCAGGCGCGTTGCCGGCACAACCTGCTCTACTGGACCGGCGGGGACTGGTGGGGCCTCGGGCCGGGGGCGCACAGCCACGTCGGCGGCGTGCGCTGGTGGAACGTCAAGCATCCCGGGGCGTACGCGAAGCGCCTGGCCGCCGGGGAGTCACCGGGCCAGGCGCGCGAGGTGCTCACCGGCGACGAGGCGCACATGGAGGAGGTCATGCTCGGGCTGCGGCTGGCCTCCGGCCTGCCCCTGGACGTGCTGACCGACGTCGGGCGAGCCGGCGCGGCGCGGGCCGTGGCCGAGGGGTTGCTCGCCGAGGCCGCGTACGCAGCCGGCCGCGCCGTGCTCACCCTGCGCGGCCGGCTGCTCGCCGACGCCGTGGTCCGCGACCTGCTGCCCTGATCCCCGTCACCAGGCGCTTCGGTCAGCGCTTCACGAACGCGTAGCTCATCGGGTACTGGTAGAGGACTCCGTCGTTGGCCTTCACCCCGCCGATGATGCCGAAGATCAGCGGAATGATCCCCGCGATGATCGGAAGGAAGAACAGGAGGCCGCAGGTGATCGTGGCGAGCACCCAGCTCAGCACGCCGGCGATGGCCCAGGTGAGCTGGAAGTTCAGTGCGGCCACGGAGTGCGCCCGGACGACCGGGGACTGCTGACCACGGGCCATCATCGCGATCAGCGGGGCCACCCAGCCGAGGAGTCCGCCGCCGACGACCACGCCGAGCGGGCCACCGAAGTGGGCGATCAGGGCCCAGGTCTTGTCCTCGTTGTTGGCGTAGCCACCGCCCGGCGCGCCGTAACCGCCGGTCGGGTAGCCGACACCGGGCGTTCCCGGTGGCGGTGGGTAACCGCCGGGTGGGGGATAGCCGGCCGGCGGCGGCTGGTCGCCGGTGGGGGGCGGATAGCCGCCGGGTGGGGGATAGCCGCCCTGGCCAGGCGAGCCGGACAGTGGTGTCGTGGATTCGTCGCCGGAGTCCGGGGGACGAGGTGGTTCAGTCATGGGGGTCACGGTAGGTGTCACCGGCAACGTCGCACCATAGCGACACCGGCGAGGGTCAACCCGCCGATCGGCTCGACGACGGGCGGAACGACTTGATCATCGCGTCGACGGGAGCACCGACGTAGACTGGCACTCGCTACAGTCGAGTGCCAGGGTGATGCTCTGATGGCCGTGACTCAGGACTGACCTGCGACAGGAGGTGGGGAGGGTGGGTCTGGACGACCGCAAGCTCGCCGTGCTCCGGGCGATCGTCGAGGACTACGTCGCCACCCAGGAGCCGGTCGGTAGCAAGTCACTGGTCGAGCGGCACCAACTGTCCGTCTCACCGGCGACGGTCCGCAACGACATGGCCGTGCTGGAGGAGGAGGGTTACATCCGCCAACCGCACACCAGCGCGGGGCGGGTGCCCACCGACCGTGGCTATCGACTCTTCGTCGACCGGTTGAGCCGGGTCAAGCCGCTCAGCCCGGCCGAGCGCCGGGCGATCGAGCGCTTCCTGGCCGGCGCCGTCGACCTCGACGACGTGGTGCAGCGTACGGTGCGGCTGCTGGCGCAGCTGACCCGGCAGGTCGCGGTCGTGCAGTACCCGAGCCTGGCCCGATCCCGGGTGCGTCACCTGGAACTGGTGCCGATCTCCACCACCCGGCTGATGCTGGTGATGATCGCCGACACCGGCCGGGTCGAGCAGCGGCTGGTCGAGATGCCCGCGCCGATCCCCGCCGACGACGTCCTGGACCTGCGCCGGCTGGTCAACGAGAAGCTGGTCGGTGTGTTCCTGTCGGAGACCCCGCCGCTGGTGCAGGCTCTCATCGACGACTCCCCGCCGCACCTGCGGCCGGCCATGACGACGCTGTCCACGGTGCTGTTGGAGACCCTGGTCGAGCGGCACGAGGAGCGACTCGCCCTGGCCGGCACCGCGAACCTCGCCCGGGGCGGCCTGCTCGACTTCCAGGGTTCGCTGCGCCCCATCCTCGAGGCGCTCGAGGAGCAGGTCGTGCTGCTCAAGCTGATCGGCGAGGTGGAGCCGAGCACCCTGCGGGTACGCATCGGCGACGAGAACGAGATCGACAACCTGCGGGCGGCCTCCGTGGTCAGCACCGGGTACGGCCCGGGCGCGACCATCGTCGGGGGGATGGGCGTGCTGGGACCGACCCGGATGGACTACCCCGGAACCATCGCCACGGTGAGGGCCGTGGCACGCTACGTGGGCGAGCTGCTGGCCCAGAACTGACCAGTCAGGGCCGACGGCAGGCTGCCGCCGCCGAACGGCGTAACGCGAGACGAACACGAGGACACGGAACGCAGTGGCCAAGGACTACTACGGCATTCTCGGCGTGAGCAAGGGTGCCTCCGATGACGAGATCAAGCGCGCCTACCGCAAGCTGGCGCGCCAGTTCCATCCGGACGTGAATCCGGACCCGGAGGCACAGGAGAAGTTCAAAGACATCAACGCCGCGTACGAGGTCCTCTCGGACGATCGGAAACGGCAGATCGTCGACCTGGGCGGAGATCCGCTGGCACCGGGCGGTGGCGGCGGTCCGGGCGGCCCCGGCGGGGCCGGTCCCTTCGTCGGCTTCCAGGACATCATGGACGCGTTCTTCGGTGGCGCCACCGGCGCCGGACGGGGACCGCGACCACGCACCCGTCCCGGCGCCGACGCGATCCTGCGGCTGGAACTGGACCTCCAGGAGACCGCTTTCGGCGTGGAGGCGCCGATCACCGTCGACACGGCGGTGCTCTGCACCACCTGCTCCGGCGCGGGCACCGCCGCCGGTACCCACCTGGCCACCTGCGAGGCGTGCGGTGGTCGGGGCGAGGTGCAGTCGGTGCAGCGCACCTTCCTCGGCCAGGTGGTCTCGGCCCGACCGTGCACCGTCTGCCAGGGCTACGGCACCACCATCCCGCACCCCTGCCCGACCTGCGCCGGTGACGGCCGGGTCCGCACCCGCCGGTCGCTGACCGTCAAGATCCCCGCCGGGGTGGAGGACGGCATGCGTATCCGCCTCGCCCAGCAGGGCGAGGTCGGCCCGGGTGGCGGCACCGCCGGTGACCTCTACGTGGAGATCCACGAACGGCCACACGACGTCTTCTCCCGCAAAGGCGACGACCTGCACTGTCGGGTGACGGTGCCGATGACCGCCGCGGCGCTCGGCACCCGGCTGACCATCAAGACGCTCGACAGCGAGGAACCGGTCGACGTCAAGCCGGGCACGCAGCCGGGCAGCACCCTGCGGCTGCGGGCCCGAGGCGTACCGCACCTGCGGGGGGCCGGGCGCGGAGACCTCTACGTCCACCTGGACGTGCGTACCCCCACCAAGCTCGACGCCGAGCAGGAGCGGATGCTGCGCGAGTTCGCCAAGACCCGTGGCGAGGAGGTCGCCGAGCTGACCAAGCAGGGTGGCTTCTTCTCCCGGATGCGGGACGCCTTCAACGGCCACGCCTGACGTGTCCGCCCCGCTGTTCCTGGTCGAGTCGCTGCCGACCGCCGACACGATGGTGCTGGACGGCCCCGAGGGCCACCACGCCGCCACCGTGCAACGGCTGCGCGTCGGCGAACAGCTGCTGCTCGCCGACGGCCGGGGCGGCACCGCCACCGCCGTGGTCACCGCCGTCGGCCGGGGCACTCTCGACCTCGACGTGACCGAGCGGGGGTACGTCGACGCGGCCAACCCGCGTCTGGTGGTGGTCCAGGGCATCGCCAAGGGCGACCGGGGCGAGTTGGCCGTGCAGGCGATGACCGAGACCGGGGTGGACGAGATCGTCCCCTGGGCCGCCGGCCGCTCGGTGGTGCAGTGGCGCGGCGAGCGGGGCGTACGGGCCCGGGGGCGGTGGGTCGCCACCGCCCGCGAGGCGACGAAGCAGGCGCGCCGGGCGTGGCTGCCGGTGCTGGCGGGCTCGCCGGACGAGAGCACCGCCTCGGTGGCCCGCCGGATCGCCGGGGCGGCGGCCGGGTACGTGCTGCACGAGGAGGCGACCGACCGGTTGACCACCGTCGAGTTGCCCGAGCACGGTGAGATCGTGCTGGTGGTGGGGCCGGAGGGCGGTATCACCCCGGACGAACTGGCCACCTTCCAGGAAGCCGGTGCCCGGCCGGTCCGGCTCGGCACCTCGGTGCTGCGCACCTCCACCGCGGGCGTGGCCGCACTGGCGGTCCTCGCCACCCGTCTGTTGCGTTGGTGAGCGTCGCGGCGGACGCCGCCGGGGACGCCTTCCTTAGACTGCCCGCATGGGAACCGACTGTCTGTTCTGCCGCATCGTCGCCGGAGAGATTCCGGCCACCGTGGTCCGTGAGACGCCCACCACGCTCGCCTTCCGCGACATCGACCCGAAGGCGCCGGTACACGTGCTGGTCGTGCCGAAGGAGCACTACGCGGACGTGGCCACGCTCGGCCAGGGCGATCCGGCGCTGGCCGGCGAGGTGCTGGCCACGGCCGCCGCGGTGGCCGAGGACGAGGGGCTGCTCGGCGACGGGTTCCGGCTGATGTTCAACACCGGCGCGTACGGCGGCCAGGAGGTCTTCCACGTGCACGCCCACGTGCTGGGCGGCGCGCCGCTGGGCCCGATGCTGGCTCGGAACCCCGGATGACCCTCGCCGTCGGCCGTACCGTGGCCGCCGGTCGTCTGGAACGGATGGTGCGGCAGGTCCAGGCGCAGGCCCGGGTGCCGGCGATCTCGGCCGCGCTGTACCGAGCCGACCGACCGATGTGGAGCTGCACCGTCGGCGGCACCGGCAACGACACGGCGCTGGACGAGCAGACCCGGTTCCGGATCGGTTCGGTGACCAAGACCTTCACCGCCGTGCTGGTCATGCAGTGCCGCGACGACGGGTTGCTCGACCTCGACGACCCGCTGAGCCGACACCTGGACCTGCCGGCGCACGGCGAGCTGACCGTACGTCGGCTGCTCTCGCACACCGCCGGGCTGCAACGCGAGCCGTACGGCGACGTCTGGGACACGCTGCGCGCGCCGGATGTCGACCGGTTGATCGCCGAGTTGGGCCGGGCCGAGCGGGTGCTGCCGGTGGGACGCCGCTACCACTACTCGAACCTGGGCATGGCGCTGCTCGGTCACCTGGTCGCCGAGGTGCGGGGTGGCACCTGGGCGGAGGTGCTCACCGAGCGGGTGCTGACCCCGCTGGGGTTGACCGCCACCTCCGTCGACCCGGGTCCGCGCGCCGCGACCGGGTTCCTGGTCGACGCGTACTCCGACGAGGCGCATCCGGAGCCGCCCACCGATTTCGGCGCGGTGGGGCCCGCCGCGCAACTGTGGAGCACGGCGACGGACATGGCCCGCTGGGCCGCCTTCCTGGCCGACCCGGCGGCGATGGACGCGGCGGGGCGGGTGCTCACCCCCGCCACCCTGGACGAGATGCGCTGGCCGGTGACGGTCACCGACGAGACGGTGTGGGCCGGCGGCTTCGGCCTGGGCCTGATCCTGGTGCCGCAGGGGGAGCGGGTGGTGCACGTCGGGCACGACGGGGCGATGCCCGGTTTCCTCGCCGGGGTGTACGGCCGACGGGGCGGCGAGGGCACCCCGGCCGCCCTCGGTGTCGCCGTGTTGGGCTCCTCCGGCACCGCCGCCGAGGTGCTGGAGTTGCCGCACCGGCTGCTCGCCACGGCGGTCGAACACGACCCGGCCGACATCGATCCCTGGCGGCCCGGTGAACCGGCGCCACCGGAGGTGCGGGGGCTGCTCGGGCGCTGGTGGGGCGAGGGCTTCGAGTACGTCTTCTCGTGGCACGACGGGACGCTGCGCGCCCGTGGCGCCGGTGACCCGCCAGGGAAGCCGCCGGCGGTGTTCGCCCCGGTGCCGCAGCGTCCGGACGTGTTCCGGACCGTCTCCGGCCGGGAGGCCGGTGAGCTGCTCCGGCTGACCCGGGACTCCGCGGGCGTGGTGGTCCGGATGCACTGGGCGACGTACCGCTTCACCCGTGGTCAGGAGACCTTCGAGGGTTTCGACTTCCGGTCCTGAGCCGGGCTCACCTAGGGTGGATTGACCGTTTTGTCCCGTGGTGCAGGGGGTCCACGGCGGCGGAAATGGGCAGCGTGTCCGCGCCGTGGACCCGATACGATGGGGGCAACGTCCGCACGCCGTGCCACGGGCCCGGCGCCGAAATCGAGAGCAGGTGGCGCAGGGCCCTTCGGCCCGACCTATGACCGGCACCCCACCTCCCGGCCCGCCCCGGGTGCAGACCAGGATCACGGTCCCCGACTCGAAGATCATGGTCAGCCTGCTCGGCGCGGGTGACGAGATCCTGCGACTGGTCGAGCGCTCGGTGAACAGTGACGTGCACGTGCGTGGCAACGAGATCACCATCACCGGCGCTCCCGCCGACAACGCCCTCGCCGAGCGGCTCTTCAGCGAGTTGCTCGAACTCATCGAGAAAGGCGAAACCCTGACCACAGATGCCGTCCGGCGTACCGTCGGCATGCTCGAACAGGGTGGTACGGAGCGACCCGCCGAGGTGCTCACCCTCAACATCCTCTCCCGGCGCGGGCGCACCATCCGGCCCAAGACGCTCGGGCAGAAGCGCTACGTCGACGCGATCGACGGGCACACCATCGTCTTCGGCATCGGCCCGGCGGGTACCGGCAAGACCTACCTCGCCATGGCCAAGGCGGTGCAGGCGTTGCAGGCCAAGCAGATCAACCGGATCATCCTGACCCGGCCGGCGGTCGAGGCGGGCGAGCGGCTGGGCTTCCTGCCCGGCACGCTCAACGAGAAGATCGACCCCTACCTGCGTCCGCTCTACGACGCGCTGCACGACATGCTCGACCCGGAGACCATCCCGAAGCTGATGGCGGCCGGGACGATCGAGGTCGCCCCGCTGGCCTACATGCGGGGGCGGGCACAGCCGTACGACGCGCGCGTACTGACGCCGGAAGGCTTCAAGCCCTTCGGGTCGCTGCGGGTGGGTGATCTCGTCATCGGCTCGGACGGGATGCCCACTCCGGTGATCGGGATCTACCCCCAGGGCCCGAAACAGGTCTATCGGGTGACCACGCAGGACGGGGCCTCCACCCGGTGCTGCGGTGAGCACCTGTGGACCGTGGCCACCCCTGAGGACCGGCGTCACGGAGGCCGTCGCACGCTCGAAACCCGCGAGATGATCGGCCAGGAGCGGCAGGGCCGGATCCACCGGTACGAACTCCCGGTGGTGGCTCCGGTCCAGCTGGAGCCGCAGGACGTACCGCTCGACCCGTACGCTCTCGGCCGGTTGCTCGGTTCCGGTCCGATCGCGGGCCGGGCGACGGCCGAACTCGCCCGCGCGATCGAGCTGCACCGTGGGGGTGACCACGACGAGGGCCACCGTGGCGCGGTGATGGTCGCGGACCGGGTGACGGTCGCGCTCCACGAGCTGGGTCTGGCCGAGACGGAGTTCGTGCCTTCCGTATACCTCCGCAACAGCGTCGAGGTCCGACTGGCCGTCCTGCAAGGGCTGCTGGACGTCGCCGGTGATCCGATCGGCCCGGCGGTGCGGTACTCGACGGCCGCTGCCCGCCTCCGCGACGACGTCGTCCACCTGGTCCAGTCACTCGGCGGCGTGGCGACCTGGCGTGTTCGAGAGGCCGAGGGCCGCATGCCGGGCCCGGCGGACGACCGAGCGGTCGGGCATGGGTCGGACGCCTACGTCGTGGAGATCCGTCTGCCGGAGGGCGTAGCGCCGTTCCGGCTGTCGGGTAAGCGCCGGCGGTACGAGGAGTGCGGCGGCGACCGGCCGACGCGCTTCATCGACTCGATCGTCCCCGCCGGTGTCCAGGAGACGATGTGTATCCAGGTGGCGGCGCAGGACTCGCTGTATGTCACCGACGACTTCCTGGTCACGCACAACACGCTCAACGACGCGTTCATCATCCTCGACGAGGCGCAGAACACCACGCCCGAGCAGATGAAGATGTTCCTCACCCGGCTCGGCTTCGGCTCCAAGATCGTGGTCACCGGTGACGTCACCCAGGTCGACCTGCCCGGCGGGACGACTAGCGGGTTGCGGGTCGTACGGGACATCCTGGGTAGCGTCGAGGACGTGCACTTCGCGCAGTTGTCCAGCGCCGACGTGGTCCGCCACAAGTTGGTCGGGGAGATCGTCGACGCGTACGCGCGGTGGGACGCCGAGAACCAGCAGGCGCAGGGCGTACACGCGGTGGCCGGGCGCAGTGCCCAGGGCAACCGCGGTGGCCGGCGTCGCTAACGAGGGAAGACAGTTGTCCATCGAGATCGCCAACGAGTCCGGTGCCGAGGTCGACACCGACGCAGTCCTCGCCGTCGCCCGGCACGCGCTCGACGAGATGGGGGTCAACCCGCTCGCCGAACTGTCCGTGTTGCTGGTCGACGTCGACTACATGACCGAGCTGAACCACCGGTGGATGGGTGGCGACGGCCCGACCGACGTGCTGGCCTTCCCCATGGACGAGGGCAGCGTCGACCACGGGCCGGGTGAGACCGCCGCCGGTGGCGAGCCGGCGTTGCTCGGCGACATCGTGCTCTGCCCGGAGGTGGCGGCGAAGCAGGCCGCGACCGCCGGGCACAGCACCGCCGACGAGTTGCACCTGCTCACCGTGCACGGTGTGCTGCACCTGCTCGGCTATGACCACGCGGAGCCGGAGGAGGAACGGGAGATGTTCGGGCTCCAGGCCCGGTTGCTGGCGAGCTGGCGGTCGGCCCGCTCCCGGTGATGGACACTCCGATGGCCGCGGCTGCCACCGGCCTCCCCGACCTGCAACTGCTCGTGTTCGCCGCCGGGCTGGTGGTGTTGGCCGGGCTGATCGCGATGACCGAGGCCGCGTTGACCGCGGTCTCCCCGGCCCGGGCCGCCGAGCTGGCCCGGGCGGGCATCCGGGGTGCCCGGACCCTCCAGGCGGTCGCCGGTGACGTGGTCCGGCACCTCAACCTGCTGCTGTTGCTCCGGCTACTCGCCGAGTTGACCGCCACCACGTTGGTGGCGCTGGTGGCGGTGGACACCTTCGGCGCGGGCTGGCGTGCGGCGCTGGTCACCGCCGGGGCGATGACCGTGGTCAGCTTCGTCGTGGTCGGGGTCGGCCCGCGTACCCTCGGTCGGCAGCACGCGTACGTGGTGGGCCGCTCGGCCGCGCCGCTGGTGCGCTGGCTGGGCCGGGTGCTCAACCCGTTGGCCTCCCTGCTGATCCTGATCGGTAACGCGGTCACCCCCGGGCGTGGTTTCCGGGAGGGGCCGTTCGCCACCCAGGTCGAGCTGCGGGAACTGGTCGACCTCGCCGAGCAGCGGGGAGTGGTGGAACACGGCGAGCGACAGATGATCCATTCGGTCTTCGCCCTCGGTGACACCATCGCCCGCGAGGTGATGGTGCCGCGTACCGAGATGGTGTGGATCGAGTCGGGCAAGAACCTCTCGCAGGCGTTGGCGCTGTTCCTGCGGTCCGGCTTCTCCCGGATCCCGGTGATCGGCGAGAGCGTCGACGACGTGCTCGGCGTCCTCTACCTCAAGGATCTGATCCGGCGTACCCAGGGCGGGGCCGCCGAGGACCGCCAGATCCCGGTGGCCGAGCTGATGCGGCCGGCGACGTTCGTGCCCGAGTCCAAGCCCGTCGACGACCTGCTGTCGGAGATGCAGGCCGCCCGCAACCACCTGGTCATCGTGGTGGACGAGTACGGCGGCACCGGCGGCCTGGTTACCATCGAGGACATCCTCGAGGAGATCGTCGGGGAGATCACCGACGAGTACGACGTCGAGCGTCCACCGGTCGAGCAGCTGCCCGACGGTGCGGTGCGGGTGACCGCCCGACTGCCGGTCGAGGATCTCGGTGAACTGTTCGACACCGAGCTGCCGCACGACGAGGTGGAGACGGTGGGCGGTCTGCTCGCGCAGTGCCTGGGGCGGGTGCCGATTCCGGGCGCGCAGGTCGAGCTGGCCGGGCTGCGACTGATCGCCGAGGGCACCACCGGCCGCCGCAACCGGATCGACACGGTGCTGGTGCGCCGGATCGAGCCGACAGACACGCAGGACGACCCGGGAGGCCCGCCGACCGCCTCCCGTTCCGACAACGACCGATCCGAGGAGAGGCAGCCCGCTGATGCCTGAGTCACCCGCCGTACCGGCCGCCCGGTCCACCGGCTCCGATCTGAGCGCCGAGGACAGCAAGCTGGTCATCCTCGCCCGGGGTGCCCGGGGACGGGTGGGCGCCGTGGAAGGTGCCGCGGTCCGGGACCAGGACGGCCGGACCTACGCGGCGGCGAGCGTGTCGTTGCCGTCGCTGACCATCACCGCGTTGCAACTGGCGGTCGCCTCGGCGGCTGCGGCGGGAGCCACCCGGCTGGAGGCCGCGGTGGTGGTGACCGAGGCGTCCACCCTGGACGGTGCCGGGTACGCGGCGGTCCGCGATCTGGCCGCCGACGCGCCGGTGCACGTGGCCGGGCCGGACGGCACCGTGCTCGGCACGGTGACCGAATGAGCGGGCTCGGTGTGCGGTGGCCCCGTGCCGGTGAGCGCGGTGGGATGCCGGCATGAGTGAGCACAGCTACCGGGCGGGTTTCGCGTGTTTCGTCGGGCGTCCGAACGCCGGCAAGTCCACGCTGACCAACGCCATCGTCGGGCAGAAGATCGCGATCACGTCGAACAAGCCGCAGACCACCCGGCATGTGATCCGGGCGGTGCTGCACCGGCCGGAGTCGCAGCTCGTGCTGGTCGACACCCCGGGGCTGCACCGTCCCCGCACCCTGCTGGGTGAGCGGCTCAACGACCTGGTGCGGCAGACCTGGAGCGAGGTCGACGTGATCGGCCTCTGTATCCCGGCCGACGAGCAGATCGGTCGTGGTGACCGGTTCATCACCGGTGAGCTGGCCGAGCTGAAGGCAACCGTGTTGGCGGTGGTCACCAAGACCGACCTGGTCGATCGCAAGCGACTGGCCGAGCAGTTGCTCGCCGTCAGCGAGCTGGGGGATTTCGCCGAGGTCGTCCCGGTCAGCGCGGTCTCCGGGCACCAGGTGGACACCCTGGTCGAGGTGATGACGCGGTATCTCCCCGAGTCGCCGCAGTTGTACCCGGACGACATGCTGACCGACGACCCGGAACAGGTGCTGGTGGCGGAGCTGATCCGCGAGGCCGCGCTGGAGGGCGTCCGGGACGAGTTGCCGCACTCCATCGCCGTGGTGGTGGAGGAGATGATCCCGGAGGGTCGGCTGACCAAGATCTACGCCGACGTGTACGTGGAGCGGCCCAGCCAGAAGGCGATCGTCATCGGGCACCGGGGTTCTCGGCTCAAGGCGGTGGGCACCGCCGCACGGCAGCAGATCGAGGAGTTGCTGGGCACGAAGGTCTACCTGGACCTGCACGTACGGGTGGCCAAGGACTGGCAGCGCGACCCGAAGCAGTTGCGCAAACTCGGGTTCTGAGGGGACCGGCGGTTCGGTCGAATCGGACTACCGCCCTCGGATCGAATGATCGGCACCGGTCAGGCATATGGGAAGTTTCACTGTCGCGGTGGGTGCCTGAGTGTTTCCTCGGCGGGCGTCGGAGGGTAGGAAGGTTAGAGCCTCCGCGCCCCCGACATAGATTCAGGCCGATGCGAAACAGATACCTGGACCTGCTGCGCGCCCTGGCCATCGTGCGGGTCGTCGTCTACCACGTCACCGGTTGGGCTTCGCTGACGCTGCTGTTCCCGGCGATGTCGGTGATGTTCGCGCTCGCCGGATCGCTGATGGCCACGTCCCTGCTGCGGTCCGGGCCGACGGCGGTCGGCCGTCGACTACGGCGGTTGCTGCCGTCGCTGTGGGTGGTCGCGGCGATCTTCGTGCCGGCGATGCTGCTCACCGGGCTGCCGTTCACCCCGGCGGTGCTGCTCTGGCTCTTCCCGGTGGCCGACCCTCCGGCCAACTACTGGGGAGCGCTGGCGCTGAGCCCCATCTGGTACCTGCGGGACTACCTCTGGTTCGTGCTCGCCTCCCCGGTCGCCCTGTGGCTGTTCCGCCGGTTCCCGCTGCCGACCCTGCTGGCTCCGTACTGCCTGCTGCTGGTCATCGAGGTGGGCATCTACGAGGATCCGCCGCTCGTGCTGCGCGAGTTCGCGCTCTACTTCGGTGCGTGGCTGTTGGGGTTCGCCCACCAGAGTGGAATGCTGCGCCGCCTCAATGGCTGGGTGCTGGGATCGACCGCGTTCGCGCTCGCGGCGGTGGGCGGTGCCTGGATCCTGACCCACCAGGGCCCACGTGGCTACGACATCAACGACATCCCGCTCGGCAACGCGCTCTGGTCGGCCGCGTTCATCCTGGTGGTGCTGGGTCGGGCCCCGGCGACCACCGCCTGGGTGGACCGTAGCGCGCTGGTCGAACGGGTGGTCACCGTGCTGAACCGGCGGGCGTTGACGGTCTACCTGTGGCACATGGCGTTCGTGGTGGCGCTCACCCCGCTGGTCGACGTGGTCGGCTGGTCACACCAGGATCTGCTGGGCCTGGCGATCCGGGTGGTCCTGGTCTTCCTGCTGGTGGGCCTGGTCACGGCGATGGTGGGTTGGGTCGAGGACGTGGCGGCGCGGCGTCCACCCGAGCTGGTCCCGGGCGGCCGGTCGAGGTCACGGGCCACCCGCCGGCCGGTGAAGTCCCAGGTCGGCGACGACCACGACCCGCCTGGTGATCCGGTCCCCGGAGCATCGGGCGACGAGGCGGGTCAGCGTACGGCGGAGGACGGCGAGCTGCCGTCCTCCCCGGCGACGCGGGCGGAACCGGTTCCGGAGCAGCGGAGCCGGGGCAGGGGCGTCATCGCGAGGTGACGGTGATGTCGCCGCTGCCGGTGTTCAGGTCCAGCACCGAGGCGGCGGACGGGTCGTGCTTCACGCCCAGGTTGATCTGGCCGGAGCCGGCCTTCGAACGGACCTGGTATGCCCCCTCGGGCACGCTCACCATGACGTCGCCACTGGACGCGTGCGCCCGTGCGGAGGTGGGCTTGCTCAGGTCGAGGGTGATGCTGCCGGACTTCGTCTCCGCGTCCACCTCGCCGCCGAGACGGCTGCCGGTCACGTCACCGGAGGAGGCCCGGATCACGACGGGCCCGGTGAGGTCGTACACCCTGATGTCGCCCGAGCCGGTCTCCACCCGCACCCGGTCGGTCGCCCCGGCGACCCGGACGTCACCGGAACCGACCTTGAGGTCCACCGTGCCGACGCGGCTGAGGTCGACGTCCCCGGAGCCGGTCTCGCCCCGTACGCCCACCCCCTCACCGGCCGTCACCTCGTAGGAGACGCTGCACCGGGAGCCGCAGGAGGTGTCCAGCACCAGCTCCGCGCCCTTGATCTGGTACGTCGTGTCCGGCTGGTCGCCCTGGTAGCGGACGACACGCTTGACGCGTACCCCGTCGACCCCGCCGTCGGCCCGGACCACCACGTCGCCGGAGCCGGGCAGCACCTGGATCGCGGTGATCCGGGCGGACTCGGTGGTGTCGAAGTCCAACTGCCGGTACGACAGGTTGTCACAGGCGGCCAGGACGATGAGGGTGGCGGTCGCGGCGATCGCCACGCCGGTCCGGCGTAGGACTGTCGCTCGCGGCGCGGCGGTGGGCCGATCTGTGACGGTGGTCCGGGTACCGGCGTTGGTCGGGTTCGAAGCCATGCCGAGCACGCTACGACCGGCGTCACCGGATGCGCATCCGGGTTCGTCGGCACGGCGACCCCGAGCGGACCCTGAATTCCGACCCGGGGTCGGACCTGATGTCCGGGCGGAGGGGAGAATGGCGCGATGGCCGGGTACCGCCGACAGCTCTACCGCGACGACGCGGTGGTGCTGCGTGTGCAGAAACTCGGCGAGTCTGATCGCATCATCACCCTGCTCACCCGACGTCACGGCCGACTCCGTGCGGTCGCCCGGGGAGTACGCCGGACCACCTCGAAGTTCGGGGCCAGACTGGAACCGTTCGGCCACGTCGACCTGCAACTGGCCGGCGACCCCAAGGGGGAGTTGGGCAGCTCGCTGCACACCGTGAGCCAGGTCGAGGGGATCGACCTCTACGGCAAACGGTTCCTCGGCGACTACCCCCGCTACACCGCCGCCAGTGCGATCGCCGAGACCGCCGAGCGCCTCACCCCGGTCGAGCGGGAGCCGTCGCTGCGGCTGTTCCAACTGACCCTGGGTGCGCTGCGTGCCCTCGCCGACGGCGAGCACGCCACCACGCTGGTGCTCGACGCGTACCTGCTGCGCGGGATGGCGCTGGCGGGCTGGGCACCGGCGTTGACGGCCTGCGCGGTCTGCGGCACCCCAGGGCGGCACCGGGCCTTCTCGGTCCCGGCCGGCGGCGCGGTCTGCCCGGACTGCCGACCACCGGGGGCCGCACACCCGGCCCCGGCCACCATCGACCTGATGTCGGCGCTGACCGTCGGTGACTGGCGGATCGCCGACGCCACCGAGCACGGGGTACGCCGGGAGTGCAGCGGCCTGGTCGCGGCGCACCTGCAATGGCACCTGGAACGCGCGCTACGCTCGCTGCCGCTGGTCGACCGGGGTGGTGTGTCGTCGGCCTCCGGCGCGGGGCGACCGGCCGGCGACACCGGCACCGTGGCCCCGGCCGGTGCAGCGCTGCCGCCCGACCGGGCGTCACAGGACGTGAGCAGGGAGAGTAACGAGTGATCCGATCGTCGCGGGCTGACCGGCGCGAGCCGGTGCCGCCGACACCACACCCGTCGGGAGCCCGACCACCGGAGCTGCCGCCGGAGGCGGTACCCCGTCACGTAGCCGTGGTGATGGACGGCAACGGTCGGTGGGCCAAGGAACGCGGGCTGCCCCGCACCAAGGGGCACGAGGCGGGGGAGTTCTCCCTCTTCGACACCGTCGAGGGCGCCATCGAGATGGGCATCCCGTACCTGTCGGCGTACGCCTTCTCGACGGAGAACTGGCGGCGCTCGCCGGACGAGGTGCGGTTCCTGATGGGCTTCAACCGGGACGTCATCCGCCGCCGCCGGGATCAGCTGGTCGAGCTCGGGGTGCGGGTGGTCTGGTCGGGTCGGGCCGGGCGGCTGTGGAAGAGCGTCATCAGCGAGTTGCAGACCGCCGAGGAGATGTCCCGTGGCAACTCGACGTTGACCCTGCAGTTCTGCGTGAACTACGGCGGACAGGCGGAGATCGCCGACGCGGCCGCCGCCATCGCCCGGGACGTGGCCGCCGGCCGGCTCGACCCGGCCAAGGTCACCGAGAAGACGGTCGGTCGGTACCTCTACCACCCCGAGGTGCCCGAGGTGGACCTGTTCCTGCGGCCCTCCGGCGAGCAGCGGACGTCGAACTTCCTCCTCTGGCAGAGCGCCTACGCCGAGCTGGTCTTCCTGGACACGCTCTGGCCCGACTTCGACCGTCGCCACCTGTGGTACGCCTGCGAGTTGTACGCCCAGCGTGACCGTCGCTTCGGTGGCGCGCTGCCCAATCCGGTGGCTCCGACCACCTGAGCGCTTAGCCGGCGGCAGCACGGGGTATCACCGCTGACAGCAGCCACTGACGGAGGTGAACCCATATGCTTCGCAAGCGCATCGGGCAGTGGGCGGTGATGGCGATCGCGGTGCCGGTCGCCGCCGCCGGGGCCCGGAAACTGAGCCACACGCTGGAGTCCCGCCGTGGCCCCAACCGGGCCACCCGCCTGCTCAACAAGGGCGCCGACCTGATCCGCCCCCGGCAGGCCAAGCGCCGCCGCTTCTTCTGACCCGACTGACGTCACAGGGCATCTCGCGGTATCCGATCCACCGGATACCGCGAGATGCCCGGTCGGCGTGAACTCAGGCCTCAACCTCGGCGCGGTCCGGCGTGGCCCACAGGGTGTGGAAGGAACCGTCCCGGTCGACCCGACGGTAGGTGTGCGCGCCGAAGTTGTCCCGCAGACCCTGGATCAGCGCGGCCGGCAGCCGCTCCGCGCGCAGCGCGTCGAAGTACGCCAGTGACGAGGCGAACGCCGGGGCCGGCACACCCGCCCGGGCCGCGTCGGCCACCACCCGTCGCCAGCTCGGCACGCCGTCGCGCACAGTGTCGGCGAACCACGGTGCCACCAGCAGGGAGGGCAGCTCCGGCTGCTCGTCGTACGCCTGCTTGATGCGGTCGAGGAAGCGGGCCCGGATGATGCAGCCGCCGCGCCAGATGGTCGCGGTGCCACCCAGGTCGATGCCCCAGTCGTACTCGGCGCTGCCGGCACGGATCTGGTCGAAGCCCTGGGCGTACGCGACGATCTTCGAGGCGAGCAGCGCCCGGCGTACGTCCTCGATGAAGGACTCGCGGTCACTGACCTGCCACTTCTCGCCGGCCTCCGGGAAGGCCCGCTGGGCGGCCTCGCGCTGACCGACGTGCCCCGACAGCGACCGGGCGAAGGTGGCCTCGGCGATACCGGTGATCGGGATGCCCAGGTCCAGTGCGATCTGGACGGTCCACCGGCCGGTGCCCTTCTGCTCGGCCCGGTCCTGCACCACGTCCACGAAGGGCCGCCCGCTGGCGGCATCGGTGTGCCCCAGCACGTCCGCGGTGATCTCGATCAGGAAGGACTCCAGCTCGCCGGAGTTCCACTCCCGGAAGATCTGCGCGATCTCCGCCGGCTCCGCGCCGAGCCCGGCCCGCAGCAGGTCGTACGCCTCGGCGATGAGCTGCATGTCGGCGTACTCGATGCCGTTGTGGACCATCTTGACGAAGTGCCCGGCACCGTCCGGCCCGACGTGCTGGCAGCAGGGTACGCCGTCGACCTGCGCGGCGATCTTCTCGAAGATCGGCCCGAGCTTGCGGTACGACTCGGGTGAGCCGCCCGGCATGATGCTCGGCCCCCACAACGCGCCCTCCTCGCCACCGGAGACGCCGGTGCCGACGAAGTGCAGGCCGTGGGCGCGCAGCGTCTCCTCCCGACGACGGGTGTCGGCGAAGTGCGCGTTGCCGCAGTCGATGATGATGTCGCCCGCCTCCAGTAGCGGCACCAACTCGTCGATCACCGCGTCGGTGGGACCGCCCGCCTTGACCATGATGATCACCGCGCGGGGGCGCTCCAGCGCGGCGACGAAGTCCGCCAGGGACTCCGTCGGGACGAAGGTGCCCTCGTCGCCGTGCTCCGCCACCAGCGACCGGGTCCGCTCCGGCGAGCGGTTGTGCAACGCCACGGTGAACCCGTTGCGGGCCAGGTTGCGGGCCAGGTTGCGGCCCATCACCGCCAGCCCCGTCACACCGATCTGCGCCGTAGCCCGATCCGCCATCCTCGTCGCCACCTTCCGCCGTCTGCCTGTAGTGCTGCGACGGTATCGCGGCCCCCTCCCGTCGTGCGTCGTCCCCCCACCGCTGGTCATCAGGTGGTCGCGTAGCGATGAGAACCCGGACGAGAACCGCTGCCGTTAATTCGCATGCGCCCGCTGCGAGCGGGCTGGTAGCGTGCGGGCATGCGCTACTGACGCCCCTTTATCCGAGCCGGGTCCGCCGCCGTCGAGCCGCGACCTGTGCGCTCCCGGGCGTCCGCGTGTGTCCACCCGCCATCGGCGGTGGTGGTGTCTTCCGTGGCCGGTCCCGGGCAGCAGTCCGAATCCGTTCGACCACCCAGGGGGTGGTCCGCACGAAACGGTCGACCGGCCACCGGTCGCCGACCGAGCGAGGAGGCACAGATGCCAGCCAAGCGCAGCCTGCGAAAGTCCCGTCCCGACCGCCACTCGGCCGAGCTCGCCGCCGTCACGCCGGCGAACCTGGACGATGTCGCGATCACGCCGAAGCCCACCCTGCCGGTTGTCCGGCCGAACAGGCCGAAGGCCGGGCCGCCGGTCACCGGCGCGGCCGGCGTCGGACGCGGGCAACGGCACGGGCACGTGCGCCAGTACGCCTTCCGGCGTAGCTGACGGTCCATCCGGGGCCGGGTGTGGAATGGGTACGCCCACCGCACCCGGCCTCGTGGCGTTCCTGGGCGTGGCCCGCCCGCGACCGGCGGTCAGCCGATCAGGGGACGGAAGGTGCCGAGCGCCACGCTGACGGCCAGCGCGGCCCCGGCGATCGCCGTCGCGCCGACGATCAGCAGCCAGTCGGCCACACCGAAGTGCTGCCGACGGGCGAAGGTGCGCGGCAGCCCGCTGTCGAAGCCCCGGGCGTCCATCGCCACGGCGAGCCGGGTACCTCGCCGGATCGCGCCGACCAGCAGCGTGAACGCCGTCGAGACGAACAGCCGCATCCGGGCCACCGGACTGCGCCCGGCCTCGACCCCACGGGCCCGGCGCGCCATCGTGATCATCTGCCACTCCTGGCCGAGCAGGGGCACCAACCGGAACGCCGCCAGCGCGCCGATGGCGAACCGGGCAGGGGCCTTGGCGTTCTGCACCAGTGCGTCGGCCAGGTCGGTCGGGTCGGTGGTGGCGAAGACGATCACCCCGGGCAGGGCCACCGCGAACAACCGCAACACCAGGCCGAGCGCGGTGATCAGCACGCCCGAGGTCACCACGACCGGGCCCGCGTCGAACAGCACCCGGCCCGACCGGTCGGCCGCGAAGAGCACCAGCGTGACCAGGATGCCGACGGCGGCGGCCAGCAGCGGCCAGGCCCGGCGGACCAGCAGAGCGGGACGTACTCCGAACAGCGGCAGCACCGCCAACTCCACGGCGATCGCGATAGCCGGTGCGACCGGGTCCAGGGTGGCCATCAGCGGAAACGCGAACAGCATCGCGGCGGCCAGCTTGGCCACCGGGTTACGCCGGGCCAACGGCGCGTCCGACCTGGCGAACGGCTCCACACTGATCATCGCTGCGCCACCGCGGGCGGGGCGAGGGCCAGCGTGCGGTCGGCCAACGCGGCCACGAACTCGGCGTCGTGGGTGACCGCGACCAGGCCGTTGCCGGCGTCGCGGAGGTCGGCGAGCAGGTCGACCAGTTCCCGCCAGGTGCGCCGGTCCTGACCGAAGGTGGGCTCGTCGCAGATCAGCAGGCGGGGCGCGGTGGCCAGGGCGGTCGCCACGCTCAGCCGCCGTGCCTCGCCACCGGAGAGGGTGTACGGGTTGGCGGCGGCGAGCCGGTCCAGTCGCAGCCGGCTCAACAGGTCCGTCACCCGGTCGCGGACCGCCGCCTCGGACGCCCCGGTCCGCCTCGGCCCCAGCGCCAGTTCGTCGAAGACCGTGCCGGTGACGAACTGGTGTTCGGGATTCTGGAACACCGACCCGATCCGGCGGGTCAGCGCCGGTGCCCGCCAGCGGTGCGGCGCGGTGCGGGAGTCGACCCCGGCCAACTCCGGGGAGGCCGTCAACCGTCCGGTGCCCGGCCGGAGCAGCCCGCCGAGCGCCAGCGCCAGGGTGGACTTCCCGGCACCGTTCGGGCCGAGCACGGCGAGCGCCTCACCGGCGCGTACGGTCAGGTCGATGGGGGCCAGCCGGGACGGTTGGCCGAGCTTTTCGGCGGTGAGCAGCACCTCGCCGGCCGGGCCGGTGGCCCGGCGTGGCGGGATCTCCCGACCGGGCACCCAGACCCCCTCGGCGGCGAGGGTGTCGCCGTGTGCGGCGAAGACCGCCTCCGGTGGGCCGTCGGCGCGGACGCCGCCGCCGGGTTCGAGGACCACCACCCGGTCGACCAGGGGCAGCGCCTCGGCGACCCGGTGCTCGACCAGGATCAGCGTGGTGTCGGCGTCCACCGCTCGGGTGAGCGCCGCGCGGATCAGGGCGGCGCCCGCCGGGTCGAGGTTGGCGGTGGGTTCGTCCAGCAGCAGCAGGTCGGGGCGCAGCACCAGCACACCGGCCAGGGCGAGACGCTGCTGCTCACCGCCGGAGAGCGCCGCGGTGGGCCGGTCCCGGTGGTACGGGAAGCCGACGCGGTGCAGCGCCTCGTCCACCCGGGGCCAGATCTGGTCGGCCGCCACACCCCGGTTCTCCAGGCCGAACGCCACGTCGTCGCCGCTGCGGGCCATGACGAGTTGGGACTGCGGGTCCTGGAAGACGATGCCGACCCGCTCCCGCGCCTCGGCGGCGCTACGACCGTCGATCTCGATGGTGCCCTCGTGTTCGCCGGAGTCCTCGGGCAGCAGCCCGGCCAGGGCGGCCAGCAGGGTGCTCTTGCCGGCCCCGGACGGCCCGAGCAGCAGCACCCGCTCGCCGCGCTCCACCCGCAGGTCCACTCCGCGTAGCGCCCAGGCACGTCGTCCGGCGTGCCGCCAGCCGAAACCGCGCAACGTCACCCCGCCGCCCATCCCGCCCTCCCTCCACGCTCGCTGGTACCCCGACCCCGGGATCGGCGTTTGGTGCCCGCCGACCCTCGGGCGGGCATGCTCAGATGAGAGTGCGTTCGCGGCCGGCGGGGAAGCGGTCGAGGACGCCGGTGCGGGCCAGGGCACGGGTGAGCCGGTACCCGCCCGCACCGGCGATCACCGTGGCGCTGACGATGGTGAGCAGGGCGTAGGGGAGCCGGTAGGTGGCGATGTCGCGTCCGGCGTTCCAGTAGACGAAGTCGAAGATCGCCGCGCTCAGACCGGTCAGCGCACCGGCCAGCAGGGCCGTCGGCAACCGGTAGGAGCGGTAGCGGAAGGCGGCGAAGGCCAACTCGGCACCGACACCCTGCATCAGGCCCTGGAGCAGCACGATGCCGCCCCACTGGCTGCCGAGCAGGGCCGAGATGATCGACGCCAACAGTTCGCAGTACAGCGAGGCACCCGGCTTACGGATGATCAGGCCGCCGAGGACGGCCGGCACCAGCCAGACCCCGTAGATGAGGGTCTGTGCCGGCGGGAAGAAGCTGAAGGCGCTGTCGGTGGCGCTCCACACCAGGCCCCAGGCCCAGAAGATGACGCCGAAGGCGACGGCGATGACCGAGGCCACCACGATGTCGATGGTGCGCCAGCGGTTGCTGTCGGTGGTCTGCATGATGATCGCTCCCAGTCCAGATACGAACCAGGCAAGACGCACGCCCCGGACGGCGGCGCCGAACGGTGGCGGGCTGGAGGTGGACCGAACTCCCTGCGCTGGCATTACCCAGATCAGGTACGGAGGGTCTGCGGGCGGACCCGCACTCTCAGCGCTGTGCGCTCCCCTGTCGGAGGTGTTGTCTGTCCCGCCGACGCTAACACCACCGAAGATCCACCGGCAACGTGATCTTCGCAGGTCACCCGGGGTGTTCATCGCCGGGATCCTGGCCTGATCGCGGGGTTCGGGCGTGCCACGCCCGTACGGCTAGGCTGTCGGGTATGCGCATCGATGCCCGAGGTCTGCGGTTCGAGGTCACCAGCGGCGGCCCGGAGCAGGGTGAGCCGGTGCTGTTGTTGCACGGGTTCCCGCAGCACTCGGGCCAGTGGGCGGGCATCCGGCCGGCCCTGCACGCGGCGGGTCTGCGCAGCTACGCGCTCGACCAGCGGGGCTACTCGCCACAGGCCCGGCCCAGCCAGGTCGAGGCGTACCGGCTGGGTGAGCTGGTCGCCGACGCGGTGGCGGTGCTGGACGCTCTCGATGTCCCCGCCGCGCACGTGGTCGGGCACGACTGGGGTGCGGTGGTGGGGTGGGCGTTGGCCGCCGCCCACCCGGACCGGGTGCGCACGCTGACCGCGATCTCCGTGCCGCATCCGGCTGCCATGGCACACGCGCTCAGGCACGACCCGCAGCAGAAGGCACGCTCGGCGTACATGCTGCTGTTCCGGCAGCCGGGGGTGGCGGAGAAGACGCTGCTGGCGTTGGGCGCTGCCGGGCTGCGTCGGCTGCTGCGTGGCGTCGGTGACGGCGACCGGGTGGCCGGGTACGTCGATCCGATGCGTCAGCCGGGTGCGCTGACCGCCGCGTTGAACTGGTACCGGGCGATGTCGAAGGCGGACCTGGCGGCGACCGGACCGGTGACGGTGCCGACCACGTACGTCTGGAGCGACGGTGACGTCGCCATCGGCCGGGTCGCCGCGCAGGCGTGCGCCGCGCACGTGACCGGGGATTTCCGCTTCGTCGAACTGCCCGGGGTCACCCACTGGATTCCGGACGAGGCACCGACTCCGTTGGCCGAGGCGATCCTGGCCCGGGTCCGCCCATCGGCCTGAGCGGGTTCGCCGTCGTCCGCCGAGTGGGTTTCGGGTGGAACCCGTTGGGGCATCAGCGTTGCCGTCGGCAGCAACGGTCGGCGCAGCCCCCGGAGGTTTGCGGTGTCGAAGGAAACCGAGAGGCAACGCTGGCAGCGCAACTTCGCCGACCTGCTCCAGGAACTGCGGGTCGCGCAGACCGGCGTGCAGATTCTCTTCGCCTTCCTGCTGACCCTGCCGTTCAGTGCCGGCTTCGGCGAGACGACTCCGTTCCAGCGGGACGTCTACATCGTCGCGTTGCTCGCCGCGGCCGCTGCCACCGCGATGATCATTTCGCCGGTGGCCTTCCACCGGGCGCTGTTCCGGCAGGGGCGTAAGCCGGAGCTGGTGCGTTTCGCGCACAAGATGGCCAGCGGTGGCCTCGGCTTCATGCTGATCGCGATGATGAGTTCGGTGCTGCTGATCACCGACTTCGTGCTGCCCCGACCGATCTCCTTCCTGCTCACCGGGATCACCGGCCTGTGGTTCCTGACGTTCTGGACGGTCCTGCCGTTCGCCCGGCGCAGCTGGGGAGAGGACGTCGACGACGAGGAGGACCCGAGCGGCCTGGCCGAGGAGTGAGGCGACGCCGCTGCGGATATCCGTGGCTACCTTTGGGTAACGAACCCGGGTAGCCTGCTGAACAGGCGGAACAGTTCGACTGTCCGGATCGAGCCCGGGGGTTTGCCGTGGCCATCGCCGAGAACCGTCCATCAGCCACCGACAGCCGTAGCGGCGACCTGTCGTCGGGCCCGACGGGCCAGCCGTCCGAGCCCGACGCCACGGGCCAGGTGTCCGAGAGGGAAGCGCGTCGGGTTGCCGAGGCGGCCCGGCAGGCCGACTGGGACCGGCCCAGCTTCGGCAAGGAACTCTTCCTGGGTCGGCTGCGGCTCGACCTGATCGACCCGTGGCCCCGCCCGCAGCCGCAGGAGCAGGCTCGGGCCGAGGAGTTCCTCGGCCGGTTACGCGACTACCTGATTTCCGAAGTGGACGGCGCGGCGATCGAACGCGACGCGCGCATCCCCGACGAGGTGTTCCAGGGGTTGGCTCGGCTGGGCGCCTTCGGCATGAAGATCGGGCCGGAGTACGGCGGGTTGGGCCTGAGCAACCTGCACTACTGTCGGGCGCTGATGCTGGCCGGCTCGGTGAGTCCGGCGATCGGTGCGCTGTTGTCGGCACACCAGTCGATCGGTGTGCCACAGCCCTTGAAGATGTTCGGCAGCGAGGAGCAGAAGCGGCGGTTCCTGCCCCGGCTGGCCGCCGGGGAGGTGTCGGCGTTCCTGCTCACCGAGCCCGACGTGGGCTCCGACCCGGCCCGCCTGGCCACCACCGCGGAGCCGACGCCCGACGGCACCGGCTACCGGATCAACGGCGTCAAGTTGTGGGCCACCAACGGCACCGTGGCGACCCAACTCGTGGTGATGGCGCGGGTCCCGAAGGCCGAGGGGCGTCGTGGCGGCATCACCGCCTTCGTGGTCGACGGCGACGCCGAGGGCATCACCGTCGAACGTCGCAACGCCTTCGTCGGCCTGCGTGGCCTGGAGAACAGCCTCACCCGCTTCCACGATGTCTTCGTACCCAACGAGAACGTCATCGGTGGCGAGGGCAAGGGGCTGCGGATCGCCCTGAGCACGCTGACCACCGGTCGGTTGTCGCTACCGGCGATGTGCGTCGGTGCGGGCAAGTGGGCGCTGCACGTGGCCCGGGAGTGGTCGGCGGAGCGGGTCCAGTGGGGCCGGCGGGTGGGTGAGCACGAGGCGGTGGCCCAGAAGCTCGCCTTCATCGCCGCGACCACGTACGGCATGGAGACCATGCTCGACCTCTGCTGCCTGCTCGCCGACGACGATCGCAACGACATCCGGATCGAGGCGGCGCTGGTGAAGCTCTACGCCAGCGAGATGGCGTGGCGGATCGCCGACGAGCTGGTGCAGATCCGTGGTGGACGCGGGTACGAGACGGCGGACTCGCTCGCCGCCCGGGGTGAACGACCGGCAGCGGTCGAGCAGATGCTGCGCGACCTGCGGATCAACCGGATCTTCGAGGGCTCCACGGAGATCATGCATCTGCTCATCGCCCGCGAGGCGGTGGACGCGCATCTCTCCGTGGCGGGCGACATCATCGACCCGGAGGCCGGGCTGGCCCGCAAGGCGAGAGCCGGGGCGAAGGCGGGCGCGTTCTATGCGCGGTGGCTGCCGACGCTCGCGGTCGGCAAGGGCCAGCAGCCCACCGGGTACGGCGAGTTCGGCCCGCTCGCCGGGCACCTGCGACAGGTGGAACGCGCCAGCCGGAAGCTGGCCCGGTCGACCTTCTACGCGATGTCGCGCTGGCAGGGCCGGATGGAACGCAAGCAGGCATTCCTCGGCCGGGTGGTGGACATCGGCGCGGAGTTGTTCGCGATGAGCGCGGTCTGCGTACGCGCGCACGCCGAGCGCGACACCCGTCCGGAGAACGTCGAGCTGGCCGACCTGTTCTGCCGGCAGGCGCGGGTCCGGGTCGAGGCGTTGTTCACCGCCCTGTGGGAGAACACCGACTCGATCGACGTGACCGCCGCCAAGCGCCTCCTCGACGGCCGTTACGTCGCGCTGGAGCAGGGCGTCATCACCCCGCCCGCCGAGCTGCCCTGGGTGGCGACCTGGACACCGGGCCCCTCCACCGTCACCGCCGACGCCCGCCGCCGTGTCCCCCCGCCCACCCCCGACGTGTCCGGTTGACCACCACGTCCGGGCGTGCGCTTCTCGATCAGCTCGGCGGGTTGGGGCTGCGCAGGCCCAGGCGACGCAGTTCGAGGGCGGCGAGGGCATCGACGGTGGCCTCGTCGCCTTGGAGCCACGCCTCGGCGACGTCGGGTGAGATCCGGGTGAGTTCGCGCAGCGGTTGACCGGCCAGGGCACGCAGGGCCAGCAGGTCCCGACCGGCGGGCGCGGTGGCCAGTGCCGCCGCCGACCCCGCCCGCCGTATCCAGCGGATCCGCAGCGGCAGCCAGCCGAACACCACGAGTGCGAGCGGCACGATCAGCAGTCCGACGGCCAGCGCCAGCGCCAACTGGTCGACCAGCTCCTGCTGGTCGCGGCCCGCCTCGGCGAGCGAACGGGCAGCGCTCGCCGCCCGTTCGAAGGGCGCGGTCAACTCGTCGCCGACCAACGGCACCCGGCCGACCTTGCCACCGGCCTCGGCCAGGTTGTCGGCCAGGCCGCCGCCCGCGCCCTCCAGCTTCTGCCCGGGTACGGCGAGCTTCTGCACCAGGTCGTGCAGCCAGAGCGCACCCCGGATCGCCGCGTACACCCAGGCGACGACGAGTAGATCGGTGAGTAGCTGACGTAGCGCGGTCGGAAAACGATCAGCGTAGATCTTCACGCCGGACAGCCTGCCACGGACTCCGCCACCCGGCACTCGGGCCGAAGCCCCGTCAGATCGCGCCGGTCGGACCATGGCGGCCGAGGTGCTCTCGCCGTCGACAGCCAGGCGAGGCGGGGTCGGTGGCGGTGGCGGTGGCGGTGGCGGGTCAGGGGGCGCAGGTCGGGCAGGTGCCGAAGATCTCCAGGGTGTGGCTGACGTCGGTGTAGCCGTGCTGGGCGGCGACCCGGTCGGCCCAGTTCTCCACCGTGGGACCGGCGACCTCGACCGTACGCCCGCAGCCCCGGCAGACCAGGTGATGGTGATGCCCCTCGCTGCACCGGCGATACAGGTGTTCGCCGCCCGGCGGGCGCATCACGTCGATCTCGCCCGCGTCGGCCAGGCCCTGCAACGTCCGGTAGACCGTGGTCAGGCCGACCCGCTCGCCCCGCTCGCGCAGCATCGCGTGCAGTTCCTGGGCGCTGTGGAAGCCCTCCACCTGGGCGAGCAGCGCACTCACCGCCGTACGCTGACGGGTGTTGCGCAGCGCCGCACCACGCTCGCTCATGACACCTCCCCTGCGTGGCTGACCGCGTCGGCCACGATGTGCGCGACGTGCTCGTCGACCAGGGTGTACGCGATCTCCCGCCCCCGCCGGGAGCCCCGGACCACGCCCGCCCCACGGAGCACCCGCAGATGCTGGGAGACCAGCGGCTGGGCCACGCCGAGCTTGTCCACCAGCTCGTGCACGCAGCGGTCGCCGTCGGCCAGCTCGCTGACGATGGCCAAGCGGATCGGTGCCGAGAGGGCGCGCAGCAACTCGCTGGCACCCTCGTACGCGTCATAGCCGGATCCGCTGGTCACCTTGCAACGGTAACCAATACCGATGCCCCACCCATGGTCAGGACCCGTTCAGGACGACCTCGTGGGGCTCCGGCGTCGGCGCGGGGTGGGGCCGGACCCGGCGGATCCGACGCCAGCCGACGGCCAGCACGGTGACCACCACGAACGAGGCGATCGCGACCACCACCACCGAGGCGCCGGGCGCGGTGTCGGCGAGCGCCGCCATCCAGATACCCGCCCCTCCGGCGAACAGGCCGAGGGCCATCGCCGCCGCCATCGTGCTGCGGAACCCTCGGGTGACCTGTTGCGCGGTGGCCACCGGGACGACCATCAGCGCGCTGATCAGCAGCACGCCCACCGCGCGCATCGCGATCGTCACCGTGATCGCCGTGGTGATCGCGAGCAGCAGGTTGAGCGCGCGTACCGGCAGGCCGGAGACCCGGGCGTACTCCTCGTCGTGGCAGATCGCGAACAGCGCGGGCCGCAGCCCGATCATCGTGAGCAACACGGCCGTGCCGAGCACCACGATGGTGACGACATCCCCCCGGGACGTCGTGCTCAACGCGCCGAACAGGTACGCGTTGAGGTGGGCGCTGGTGCTGTCGGAGAGCCCGACCAGCACCACCCCACCGGCGATGCCGCCGTAGAAGAGCAACGCGAGGGCCAGGTCGCCGGAGGTCCGGCCGCGTTCCCGGATCAACTCGATGAGGATCGCGCCGATGGTGGCCGCGATCACCGCCATGATCACGGGGGAGGTCTGGAAGAGCAGCCCGGCACCGACCCCGGTCAACGCCACGTGCCCGATGCCGTCGCCGATCAGCGCCAGCCGCCGCTGCACCAGGTAGATGCCGAGTGCGGGCGCGGTCAGCCCGATGACCAGCGCGCTGAGCAGCGCGAGCTGCATGTACTCGTACTGGAAGAGGCTCACTGTGCGCTCCACAGCCCGGCGGGCTCCTCGGGACCGTGCGGGTGCACATGGTCGTGGTCCGGCGCGGCGTGGTGTCCGGCCGGCTCCGGCACGGCGCCGTCGTGCACCACGAGTCCCTGGTGCACGACGATCGCTCGGCTGATCAGCGGGCGCAGTGGACCAAGTTCGTGGGCGACGAGCAGGACGGTGCCCCCGCTGTCGGTGAACTCACGCAACGCGTCGGCGAACGCCTCCTGGCTGACCGCGTCCACGCCCGCCGTCGGCTCGTCGAGGATGAGCACCTCGGGTCGCCCGGCCAGGGCTCGGGCGATCAGGGTGCGCTGCTGCTGCCCGCCGGAGAGGGTGGTGACCGGGTCCTTCGCCCGGTCGGCCAGGCCGACGGCGCGCAACGCCTCGGCGACGGCCGCCCGGTCGACGCGACCGGGCGGGCGCAGGATCCCCCGGCGGGACAGCCGCCCGGCGGCGACCACCTCGGCGACGGTCGCCGGTACGCCGCTGCCGGCACCGAGACGCTGCGGGACATACCCGACGCGGTGCCACTGCCGGAACTGGCGTATCGGCCGGCCGAAGAGGGTCACCTGGCCGGCGCTCAGCGGGACCAGGCCGAGAATGGCGCGGATCAGGGTGGACTTGCCGGAGCCGTTGGCACCGAGCACCGCGACCACCTCACCGGTGGTCACGTTCAGCGATACGTCACGGAGCACGGGACGGCCGTCGTAGCCGACCACCCCGTGCGTGACGGTGATGACGTCAGGTGTCACGAGCAGCTCAACGCCGTCCTCAAGGTCCGCAGGTTGGTACGCATCACCGAAAAGTAGTCGCCGTCGCCCTCGGCAGACATGCCTTCGAGGGGATCCAGCACCGCAGTCCGGGCACCGACCTCCCGGGCGATGGTCTCGGCCACCTTCGGGCTGACCAACGTCTCGAAGAAGATGGTGGTGGCCTGGTGCTCCCGGGCCTCCTCGGCGACCGCCGCCAGCCGCCGAGGGGACGGCTCGTCCTCCGGGGTGAGCCCGCTGATACCGATCTGCTCCAGATCGTACTTGCTGGTCAGATAGCCGAACGCGGTGTGGCTGACCACGATCTCCCGACGTTGGCAGGTCTTCAGCCCTTCGGTGAACTCGTTGTCGAGCTGCTCCAGCTCGGTACGCAGGGCGGTGGCCCGCTGGGTGTACTCGGCGGCGCGGTCCGGGTCGATCGTGCCGAGCCGCTCGGCGAGCTTGTCGCCGATGGCGGCCAGCCGGGTCGGGTCGAGCCAGACGTGTGGGTCCTTGGCGCCGTCGGACACCTGCTCGGCCTCGTGGCCGTGGTCGTCGCCGTCGTGGTCGTGACCACCGGCGGTGACGTCCAGCAGGGGTGCCACGGTCGCCACGTCAAAGACGCGGTCACCGGCGCCGCGTTCGACCGCCTCGTCCACGGCGGGCTGGAACCCGCGCAGCACGAGGACCAGCTCCGCCTCGCTGATCTGGCCGACCTGGCGTGGGTTCAGCTCCAGGTCGTGCGGCTCGGCTCCCGGGCGGGCCAGGTTCGTCACCACCACGGCGTCGCCGCCGACCCGCTCGGCGAGGAACTGCAACGGGTAGAAACCGGCCACCACGTCGACCCGCTGGGGGTCGGCGCCGACGCTGCCGTCGTTCGAACAGGCGGTGACGCCGGTCAGGGCGAGCAGGGCTGCCGCAGCGGTGACCAGGGCGCGCGGAGTCGAGCGGAACGTCATGCCCTCGACTGTCCGTGACAACGACAATGATTGTCAAAAACGCATGCTTGCATGTTCAGAGCAGCTTCACCAGGCCCGCGGTGACCAGCAGGGTCAGCACGATCAGCCGGATCGCCCGGTTCTGCGGGGTCTGCACCGCCCAGGTGGTCACCAGCAGGGCCGCCAACGCTCCGGCCAGCAACAGGGTGAACAGGCCGCCGACCACGCCCGGGGTGAAGAACGCGACCAACGCGAGGAGGAGGGTGACCAGGAACACGGTCGTCGGGTTGGTCCGGGCCAGTCGGTCGGCGATGCCAGGCTGCGTACGCTGCATTCCACAGACTCTACGAGGAGGAGGGCCGGTGCTGGTCACCAACCGGTTCGTGGTCGACGAAGACGTCGCGGAGGCATTCACCGCCCGGGCCCACGCGGCCCTCGCCGCGCTCGCTGCCCGGCCCGGCTACCAGCGCGGCCAGTTGGTCCGGGCGCTGGACGACCCCCGGCACTGGTGCCTGGTCACCGAATGGGAGTCGGTGGGCACCTACCGCCGAGCGCTCGGCGGGTTCGACGTGAAGATCACCGCCGTGCCGTTGCTCGCCGAGAGCCTCGACGAGCCGTCCGCCTACGAGCCGTTGGCGACCGCGGCGCCGGACGGGGACGTGGTCACGGTCGCCAGCGACCGGGCTGCGGGTCCTTACCGCTGAGTCTCCTGGCACTACGCTGGCTCCTATGACCGCCCACGGACCGGCAGCCCCACCACCAGATCCCTCGCTGCCCGGCCAGCAGGCACCGCAGAGCCCCGGCGACAGCGGCGTGCCGCCGGCCGCCTCCGGCCCGCCAGCCAACGCCGGCACCGGACCGCCGCCCGCCTTCGGTGCCCCCGGACCTCCACCCCCCGGACCCCCACCTGTCGGTCCGCCGCCCGCCGGTCCGCCATCGGCCGGTCCGCCATCGGCCGGTCCGCCATCGGCTGGGTCGCCATCGGCTGGGTCGCCGCCCGCCGGACCCCCACCCGCCGGTCCGCCGCCCGCCGGTCCGACCGCGTCGGCCGGTAGCGACGGGCCGCCGCCCGGGCCCGGGGTCGCGCCGCCGTTCGCGGCACCGCCGACCGAGGGCGGGCGGTCACGGCTCTGGCTCGGTCTCGGGGCGGGGGCGCTGGCCCTGCTGCTCTGCTGCGGCGGTGGCGGCACCGCGGTGGTCGGCCTGCTGGTCAGCGGCGTGCAGGCGATCGAGGAGCAGGGGCGTACGGTCTCCTCCGAGTACTACCGGGCCCTCTCCGACGGCGACTACGGCCGTGCCTACGACCAGCTCTGTGACGACGCCCAGCGGCGCGAATCCCGGCAGGAGTTCGAACGCCGCTCCGCCGCCGAGCCGCAGATCTCCTCGTACCGGGTCGGCGAGGTGGACATCGAGACGTTGACCGTGCCGGTAGAGGTGACCTACCGCGGTGGCGGTCAGGAACATCAGCAGGTCGTGCTCGCGCAGGATCCGCAGACCGGCGGCATGGAGGTCTGCGGAGTCAACTGACCGGCCGCGGGTAATGTGCTGGGTTCGGGACCCGACGGGTCGTACCGTGGTCCCGAGTCATCCCCGCCGACCATCACGTCCCCGCCGACCGCCAGTCGGCGTAGGAGGAAAAATGCCAGCCGACCGTATCGACGCCGTCGTCAGCCTCGCCAAGCGCCGGGGCTTCGTCTTCCCCTCCAGCGAGATCTACGGGGGTACCCGGTCGGCGTGGGACTACGGTCCGCTCGGCGTGGAACTGAAGGAGAACGTCCGCCGGCAGTGGTGGAAGACCATGGTCCAGCAGCGCGACGACGTGGTGGGCCTGGACTCCGCGGTGATCCTCTCCCGGGAGGTGTGGGCCGCCTCCGGGCACCTGGAGGCGTTCGTCGACCCGCTGACCGAGTGCCAGTCCTGCCACAAGCGGTTCCGCGCCGACCATCTCGAGGAGGCATACGAGGCCAAGCACGGCCGCCCGCCGACCTCGTTGGCCGAGCTGAACTGCCCCAACTGCGGCAACAAGGGCACCTTCACCGAGCCACGGATGTTCAACGGCCTGATGAAGACCTACCTCGGCCCGGTGGAGAGCGAGGAGGGTCTGCACTACCTGCGGCCGGAGACCGCCCAGGGCATCTTCGTCAACTACCGCAACGTGGAGACGGTCGCCCGCAAGAAGCCGCCGTTCGGCATCGCGCAGACCGGCAAGTCGTTCCGCAACGAGATCACCCCCGGCAACTTCATCTTCCGTACCCGTGAGTTCGAGCAGATGGAGATGGAGTTCTTCGTCGAGCCCGGCACCGACGAGCAGTGGCACGAGTACTGGCTCGCCGAGCGCTGGAACTGGTATCTCGACCTCGGTCTCTCCGAGAACAACCTGCGCTTCTACGAGCACCCCAAGGAGAAGCTCTCCCACTACTCGAAGCGCACCGTCGACATCGAGTACCGGTTCCAGTTCGGCGGCACCGAGTTCGCCGAGTTGGAGGGCATCGCCAACCGCACCGACTTCGACCTGTCCACGCACAGCAAGCACTCCGGCGTCGACCTGTCGTACTTCGACCAGAGCAAGGGCGAGCGGTGGATCCCGTACGTGATCGAGCCGGCCGCCGGTCTCACCCGCGCGGTGCTGGCCTTCCTGCTCGAGGCGTACGACGAGGACGAGGCGCCGAACACCAAGGGCGGGGTCGACAAGCGCACCGTGATGCGCTTCGACCCACGCCTGGCCCCGATCAAGGCGGCGGTGCTGCCGTTGTCGCGTAACGAGGCGCTCTCGCCGAAGGCGAAGCAGCTCGCCGCCGATCTGCGCAAGCGCTGGGTGGTCGAGTTCGACGACTCGCAGGCGATCGGTCGCCGCTACCGCCGGCAGGACGAGATCGGCACCCCGTTCTGCGTCACCGTCGACTTCGACACGCTGGACGACAACGCCGTGACGGTGCGGAACCGGGACACCATGGCCCAGGAGCGGATCGGTCTGGACCAGGTCGAGCGCTACCTGATCGACCACCTCCCCGGCTGCTGAGGTGTAAGGAAGGGCCCCTTCTTAACGCCTGGCGTAGAGAAGGGGCCCCTTCTTAACTCGCACGCACGCCAAGCTGCGGCTGCACCCGGATCCGGCTGGTGGCGCCGTAGCCGCGCCGAGACTCGTACGCATCGGTCACTGTGCGGCGCACTCGGTGCGGATCGCGCCGGATCTGGGCCGGCGTGAAGTGCAACACCAGGATGCCGTGCCGGCTCAGCTCGTTGTGCCGGTCGAGCGTGCGCGCCCAGTCAGCAGGACTGAAGTGGTACTCCTGCGAATCGACCTCCAGCGCCACCGCCGCGTCGGGCAGATAGCCGTCCGGCGACGGCAGGGAACTGCCGTCCGCACCGATCAGGCGCGGATTCCAGTGGATCTCCGCCAGCACCGCACTCTCCGCCAGGCACTCTCTCAGCTCGGCTTCGGGTGCCGACCGCGTGCCCTGCATCACCTCCGAGAACGCCTTTCTGACCAGCGCCGTCCGACTGCGCCGGGCCCGTCGAATCTCCTCGTCGAGGGACGCGAGGTCCGCGTACCCCCGCTGGATGGCCTCGGCGACGAGCGCCCGCACCGGGCGCAGCTGGCGCAGGTCGCGGGCCGCGTCGACCACCGCGCGGGCGGGTGAACACACCGGGTACAGCGGCGTGGCGCGGGCCCGGCTGTCCAGGGCGAGGGCCCGCGAGATCACCGCGTAGCCGGCGGACCTGCGTCGTGCGTGATGTGGCACGACGAGGTGTACGGCGTCGGTACGCGGGCTTTGCCGGAAGCCGTACCAGGCCAGCGCGGCCAGGCCGGTGAGCTGCGCCTCGGCGCCGGCGTAGAGGACTGCTGCGATTCGCCGCTGCTCGTCGGTCAAGGTGCCGGTGACCAGGGCGTACGTCGCGGGTAGCGTCCGCTGCCACAGGCCGCGCCGGGTCTGTCGGTACAGGTACATGTCGTCGAAGCCGGCGGCCAGGAGTTGACCACGGCTGACGATCTGGTGCTGTCGTTCGGCCAGGTCGGAGAAGTCGGGTGGGGGCGTACGCATGAGGCGCAGCATCGGTGACGCGGTGCTGTCGTGTCCGGCCCGGAGCGGCTGCCTGTGGAGGGCCGCGCACGCTGTGGACAACGCTCTGCTCGACGCTCGGATGTGGTATGCGTCGCGTTAGCAGGGGGCCCTTCCTATGCACAAGGCGATAAGAAGGGGCCCTTCCTTACACTTGGGCGGTGCCGATGACGACTGCCGCTGCGGGCCCGCTGAGCATCGGAGCGCACCAGGTGTGGCCGCCGGTGGTGCTCGCCCCGATGGCCGGCATCACCAACGTCGGCTTCCGGCAGCTCTGTCGGGAGCAGGGCGGCGGGATCTACGTCTGCGAGATGATCACGACGGTCGCTCTGGTCGAGCGGAACCCGAAGACGCTCCGGATGATCGCGTTCGGGGCGGACGAGCACCCGCGTAGCCTCCAGCTCTACGGCACCGACCCGGAGACCACCGCCGCCGCCGTCCGGATCGTGGTCGAGCGGGATCTCGCCGATCACATCGACCTCAACTTCGGCTGCCCGGTGCCGAAGGTGACCCGTCGCGGTGGCGGTGCGGCGCTGCCCTGGCGGCGGCGCCTCTTCGCCCGCCTGGTGAGGGCCGCGGTGGAGGCCGCCGCACCCGCCGGGGTGCCGGTCACGGTCAAGATGCGCAAGGGCATCGACGACGACCACCTGACGTACGTCGAGGCGGGGCTCGCCGCCCAGGAGGCCGGGGTCGCCGCGGTCGCCCTGCACGGGCGTACGGCCGCGCAGCGGTATTCGGGCCTGGCGGACTGGGACGCCATCGCCACCCTCAAGCAGGCGCTCGACGTGCCGGTGCTCGGCAACGGCGACATCTGGGAGGCCGACGACGCGCTGCGGATGGTGGCGCACACCGGGGCCGACGGGGTGGTCATCGGCCGGGGCTGTCTGGGGCGGCCCTGGCTCTTCGCCGACCTGGAGGCGGCGTTCGACGGCTCGCCGCAGCGTCGGCTGCCCACCCTCGGCGAGGTGGCGGTGACCATGCGCCGGCACGCCGAGCTGCTGGTCGAGCAGTTCACCGCCGGTGCCCGCAATCCGGCTCGTGGTGAACGCGACGGCTGCACCGACTTCCGTAAGCACGTCGCCTGGTATCTGAAGGGCTTCCCGGTCGGCAGTGAACTGCGCCGCTCGCTGGCGATGATCGACAGTCTGGCCCAGTTGGACGACCTGCTCGGCAAGCTCGACCCGGCGGTGCCGTTCCCGGTGGAGACGTTGGGTCAGCCGCGTGGTCGTACCAACTCACCGGGCAAGGTCTTCCTGCCCGACGGCTGGCTGGCCAGCCGCGACGACGACACCGTTCCCGAGGGCGCCGAGTTGGCCGACTCCGGCGGCTGACCACGGCACCATCCCTCGGGTCGCCGAGGGGAAGACGACGAAGGGCCGGCCCCCGTGGGGGCCGGCCCTTCGCGGTACGGGTGTCAGCTGGTGGCGGTGTAGCCACGGGTGGCGATCCAGTCGGCGAGCGTGTCGATGCTCATCCGGTAGGAGGCCTGGGCGGGGTCGGCGGAGTCGGCGATGGTGACGACGTTGCCGTTGTCGCGGTAGCCCACGACGCTGATGTAGTGGCCGCCCTCGAAGCTGTGCGCGATGCCGTCGGTGTCCGTGGCGGTGCCGGCGATGTTGGCGACCACGGCACGGCCGTCGTCGACGGTGCGGACCACGTCGGCGCGCAGCTTGTCGGTCTGCTTGTCGTCGGCCTTGGCGCCGGAGATCTCGACCGACTTGTAGACGTCCTTACCGGTCTCCTTGTTCAGTACCGGGGTGATGTCGTTGATCGAGTTGGTGCCGGCCTCGGTGGTACGCATCTCCTTGGCCATGGCGTCCACGTCGATGTTCTTGCCCTGCACGCTCAGGGCGTTGCGGGCGGCGGCGGGGCCACAGTAGTAGAAGTTCGGCTGCGCCTCGTAACGCACGTCGAGTTCACGCTCGCCGCCGGGCTTGCGGTCGGCCACCATGGCGGCCTGCACGCCCGGGGTGGCCTGGGCGGCGATGGCGGGGCCGGCGATGCCACCGGCGGTGGCGGCGGCAGCGGCGATGGTCAGAGCGGTCTTGCGCAGGATGGTGTTAGCCATGATGATCCACACCTTTCGTTCGGGGGTGCGCGCGACTGCCCGCGAGAAGGAGAAACGCGGGTGGGTCGTGCGTGAAGGGGGATGTGCTAACGAATCGTCCGGGCGCTCGGTGCCGGGGGAGGCGGCGTCCGGGAGGGTGTAACGCCGGAGGGGTCGCCGGTCATTCCGGGGTGCCTCGCGGGGGAGGCGGATGACCCGTGTCCGGGGGATGTAACGCCCGGCGGTGGGGGGTCATTCCCGCCGGGGGGCGGCGCTCGGAGGCGCTCGTGGTTACGTCATGTACAACGACGGGGCCCGTCCCGTCATTCCGCCGGTGGGGTGGCCCCGGTCACCGGATATCGGACATAACGCCTAAACGATCAAATATCAAATATCCCGGCAAAAAGGATGAAGCGGTCATCCGGGTAGGTTCGCGGGCGGCGCGTGCCCGGTCGACGGGTCGCGCGGCGCGGGGACCGGCCCCGCCGACGTCGGCCAGGGCAGCTCGGGAGCGCGGTGGTACGCGATGCCCGCGGTGGCCCAACGCGGGCCGTGCCCCGCCAACCGTACGCGGAACGCCTCCCAGTCGTGCGTCGACCGGGGTGACCAGCCCAGCTCGGCGATGGCGGGCAGCCGGGGGAACATCATGAACTCGACCTCGGCGAGGGTGGTCACGTACTCGGTCCAGAGCGGCGCCTCGACGCCGAGCACCGCCTCGGCCGGTACGCCGACCAGGTGGTTGGCGGGATCCCAGTCGTACGCCCGGCGTACGTCGATCAAACCGGCCCAGTCGTGCCCGATCGGGGTGTCCGGGGCGTATTTCATGTCGAGGTACGCGTGGTTGGCCGGGGAGAGGACCAGCCGGTCCCCCCGACGCACCGCCTCGGCGGTCACCGGATCGTCGCCGGTGGTGCCCCACCACTGGAGGATCCTCGGGTGGGTATGGGCGGCGGGGGCGATCTGGTGCCAGCCGACCACCTCCCGGCCCAGCCCGGTGACGATGTGCTGCACCCGTTCGACGAAGGTGGCGTACACCTCGGCGGGCACCTTGAACGCCTCGTCGCCGCCGATGTGCAGCCAGCGCCCCGGGGTGAGCGCGGCGATCTCGCCGAGCACGTCGGCGACGAAGTCGTACGTGCGCTGGCTGGTCGGGTCGACGTAGCTGAAGCCGACGTCGGTGCCGGTGTACGGCGGTGGTGCGACGCGGTCGGGGGACAGCTCGCCGTACGCGGTCAGCGCGGCGTGGGTGTGGCCGGGCAGGTCGATCTCGGGGATCACGGTGACGTGCCGGTCGGCGGCGTACGCCACGATCCGCTGGTAGTCGGCCCGGGAGTAGTAGCCGCCGGGGGCGTCGCCGACCGCGCCGGCCCCGCCGACGGTGGCCAGTCGGGGCCACGAGTCGATCGCGATGCGCCAGCCCTGGTCGTCGGTGAGGTGCAGGTGCAGTCGATTGAGCTTGTAACGGGCCAGGTGGTCGATCACCCGCAGCACGTCGGTGACCCCGAAGAAGTGCCGGGCCACGTCGAGCATCGCCCCTCGGTGCGGGTAGCGGGGGCGGTCGAGGATCGACCCGCCCGGCAGCACCCAGCGTTCGTCGACCGCAGTGGTGTTCTCGACGGCGGCCGGTAGTAGCTGGCGCAGCGTCTGCACGCCGTACCAGAGTCCGGCGGCGGTGCCGGCGGTGACGCGTACCCCGTCGGTGGTGATGTCGAGCCGGTAGCCCTCCGCGCCCAGGGCGGCCTCGCCGGTCAGGGCGAGGGCGATGCCGCCCGCCGGGGCGGGTGTGGCGGCATCGGTGACCGGCAGCGGGTAGCCGGTGGCCGGGCGCAGCAGCGCGGCGAGTTCGTCGGCGACCGCCAGGGCGGCCGGATCGGCGCTGGCCCGGATCACCGTGTCGGCGGTGAGCAGGTAGTCGGCCGTGGCGTCCGGTTCGACCCGTTCCGGAGCGGGCACCACATCACCCAGCCGGATCGGTGCCGGCGGTGCGAGCAGCGCCGCCGCCGCTTGCTCCGCCGCCCTGGCCAACTCCCCGGCGGTACGCCCGACGATCAGGGCCGCGTCGTCGGCCGGCGCGGCGGCGGTGGCGCGGGACGGGTCGAGTGGCTCCGGTGTGCTGCTGGGCGGGGCGGACAAGGGGACTCCCGAGGGGTGTATTCGCGGCGGTTGTGGCAATGGTGCGAGGTGGTCACACAACGTGCCGTCAAGCGTACGGGGAGGCTGGCGATTGCGTGAATGTGCGCGTGGAATCGTTCCCAAAAACTGTCATGAACGCGGACAGTCGTGATTGCTGTGCCTATTGTCACCGGATGCTCCCAGGTCACGCGTTGTTCGCTTAGCCTTCGCCCACCGATCGGCACGACTTCCGGATTACCAGGTGATGGGTCCGGGGTACCTGAGAACTGAACCTTCGTTAAGTGTCAATCCGGGCGCGTGGGAGGCTCTGGTGACAGCGCAAGAGACGGTTGAGCACAAGTACGTCTACGACTTCGCCGAGGGCAACAAGGACCTCAAGGACCTGCTCGGCGGCAAGGGAGCGAACCTGGCCGAGATGACCAATCTCGGCCTGCCGGTGCCGCCCGGCTTCACCATCACCACCGAGGCGTGCAAGGCATACCTCGCCACCGGTGCGGAACCGGCCGGACTGGCCGAGCAGATCGCCAACCACCTCGCGTCGCTGGAGCGGGCGATGGGCCGCCGCCTCGGTGACCCGGACGACCCGCTGCTGGTCTCCGTACGCTCCGGGGCGAAGTTCTCGATGCCCGGAATGATGGAGACCGTGCTCAACGTCGGGCTCAACGACCGCTCGGTGGTGGGCCTGGCGGCGCAGGCGGGAGGCAACGAACGGTTCGCCTGGGACTCCTACCGGCGGCTGATCCAGATGTTCGGCAAGACGGTCTGCGACGTGCCGGGTGAGGAGTTCGAGCACGCGCTCGACGAGGCCAAGCACGCCCGGGGCACCACCGACGACCTCGACCTCGACGCGGGTGACCTGCGCGAGCTGGTCGACGCGTACAAGAAGATCTTCAGCAAGCACACCGGGCGGGACTTCCCGCAGGAGCCGCGCGAGCAGCTGGACCTGGCGGTACGCGCGGTGTTCGACTCGTGGAACGCGGAGCGGGCGGTGGTCTACCGCCGTCAGGAGCGCATCCCGGCCGACCTCGGCACCGCGGTGAACGTGGTGGCGATGGTCTTCGGCAATCTCGGGGCCGACTCCGGCACCGGCGTCGCCTTCACCCGCGACCCGGCCAGCGGCGCCCAGGGCATCTACGGCGACTACCTGGCCAACGCGCAGGGCGAGGACGTCGTCGCCGGTATCCGCAACACCGTGCCGTTGCAGGAGCTGGAGCGGATTGACAAGAAGTCCTACGACGAACTGCTCGACTACATGGCCCGGCTGGAACGGCACTACCGGGACCTGTGTGACATCGAGTTCACCATCGAGCGCGGCAAGCTGTGGATGCTCCAGACCCGGGTCGGCAAGCGCACCGCCGCCGCCGCGTTCGTCATCGCCGGTCAGCTGGTCGACGAGGGCCTGATCGACCTCGACGAGGCGCTGCACCGGGTCAACGGCGCCCAACTCGCCCAGCTGATGTTCCCGCGCTTCCAGCTCGACCACGAGTTCCAGCCGGTCGCCACCGGCATCGGTGCCTCGCCGGGCGCGGCCGTCGGCAAGGTGGTGTTCACCTCGGCCCGCGCGGTCGAGCTGGCCGCCGAGGGCGAGGCCGTGATCCTGGTCCGCCGGGAGACCAACCCGGACGACCTCAACGGCATGATCGCCGCCAGGGGCATCCTCACCTCACGAGGCGGCAAGACCAGCCACGCCGCCGTGGTGGCCCGGGGGATGGGCAAGACCTGCGTCTCCGGCGCGGACGAGTTGACCATCGACGTGCCGAAGCGGCGCTTCATGGTGGCCGGGCAGACGGTCGGCGAGGGCGACGTCGTCTCCATCGACGGCACCACCGGCAAGGTGTACCTGGGCGAGGTGCCGGTCAGCCCGTCGGAGGTGGTGCGCTACTTCGAGGGCGAGGTCGACCCGGAGGCCACCGACGACGCCCTGGTCAAGGCGGTGCACCGGATCATGTCGTACGCCGACGCCAGCCGACGCCTGGCGGTGCGCACCAACGCCGACACGGCCGCCGACGCGGCCCGCGCCCGGCGGTTCGGCGCCGAGGGCATCGGCCTGTGCCGCACCGAGCACATGTTCCTCGGTGACCGCCGCGAACTGGTGGAACGGCTGATCCTGGCCCGCGATCCGGCGGAACGCGACGAGGCGCTGGCCGCACTGCTGCCGTTGCAGCGGGCGGACTTCGTGGAGATCTTCCGGGAGATGGACGGGCTGCCGGTCACCGTACGGTTGATCGACCCGCCGCTGCACGAGTTCCTGCCGCCGTTGGAGCAGCTCGCGGTCAACGTGGCGGTCGCCCAGGAACGCGGCGAGGACGTCGCCAAGGAGGAGGCGCTGCTCGCGGCGGTACGCCGGATGCACGAGGAGAACCCGATGCTCGGGCTGCGCGGCGTACGCCTGGGGCTGGTCATCCCCGGCCTCTTCGCGATGCAGGTCCGGGCGATCACCGAGGCCGCCGTGGAGTGCGCCCGCCAGGGAATCCGGTCCTGCCCGGAGATCATGGTCCCGCTGGTCGGCGCGGTCCAGGAGTTGGAGACGGTACGCGCCGAGGCCGAACGGATCATCGCCGAGGTGGTCGGCGGCAGCGAGGTTGACGTGCTGATCGGCACGATGATCGAGGTGCCCCGGGCCGCGCTGACCGCCGGGCAGATCGCCGAGGCCGCCGAGTTCTTCTCCTTCGGCACCAACGACCTGACCCAGATGGGCTGGGGTTTCTCCCGCGACGACGTGGAAGGGGCCTTCTTCTGGCGCTACCTGGAACTGGGCATCTTCGGCATCTCGCCGTTCGAGTCCATCGACGCCGACGGCATCGGGCGGCTGGTACGCATCGCCACCGAGGAGGGCCGGGCGGCCCGTCCGGGGCTCAAGATCGGTGTGTGCGGCGAGCACGGCGGTGACCCGGACTCGGTGCACTTCTTCCACTCCGTCGGGCTGGACTACGTCTCCTGCTCACCGTTCCGGGTGCCGGTCGCACGGCTGGAGGCCGGCCGGGCCACGGTGGTCACCACCGGCTCCGACAGCCGCTGACCACACGCCCCGCCCCCTGGGGTTCCCCAGGCGGCGAACGTCGGGGATGGTGCTGTGTCGAGCCGCCGTGCGGCAGCACCTCCCCGACGTTGGGTGGTCAGATCGGAGGGCGACGCCACGAGGTGGACGGTTCGCGGCGGGGACGTTGGTTCGGCATCGTGGCCATGGGCGTACGCACCGCCAGCGGGGCGTGCGGATCCGGCTGCTGGGGCAGCAGCGTCGGACGCCGACAGGAGGCGAGGGCCGGGCCGGCGCGGCGGACCACACCACGGGCCTCCTCGCGCAGAGCCGCCAGATCGGCTCCGGGGTTGGCGACCAGGGTCAGCAGCGCGTCCCGCCCGGCCGGATAGGTCACCACGCAACCGGCTGCGGTGTGCACCACGGACTCGTGGAACTCACCCTGCCGTACGGTCGCCGCCATCCGGTGCCCGAGGCCGAAGCTGGCTGCGGCCAGCGCCGCCAGGTGGGTGGCGTCGGTCGCGGGCAGGTCGCTGGAGATGAGCAGGCCGTCGGTGCCGGCGAGGACCATGCCGGCGACCTCGGGACGGCGTCGGCGCAGCCCGCGTAGTTCGGTACCCATCATCGTTTCCGCGTTCACGAGCGTGTCTCTCCCACCGGTCGTGTCTCCGCCGCAACAGTGACGTTCCGCGATGGCGACGCTACCCGTGGATGTCGACAAGTGCGATCCTCTCACCGTCGGCAATCGGGCGACAACTCTCGTCTGATCGGAGGATGTGGACCCGCCGGGCCCACGTCGTCGGCGCGCCGAACCCGCGCTGCGGGCGTAACCTGACTTCGCCCATGGACCGTCTTTCGCGAAGGGGTGGCCGGATGGAATCGCGTGCCGAGTTGTCGAAGGCTGTCGGTGCCACGGCGGTGTCCGCATGACCAGCGTGTGGGAGAGCCTGACCGTCGACGCCCGCGATCCGGGCCGGCTGGCCCGCTGGTGGGCCGAGGCGCTCGGGTACCAGGTGGTCCAGGAACGACCGGACGAGGTGGAGATCCGGCAGAGCGTCGACCGGTTGCCCGGCATCGTCTTCGTGCCGGTGACCGGCGTCAAGGAGGGCAAGAACCGGCTGCACCTCGACCTGCGTCCGACCAACCGGGAGGCCGAGGTGGAACGGCTGGTCGACATGGGTGCCCGGCACGTCGACATCGGCCAGGACGGTGATGACTGGACGGTGCTGGCCGACCCGGAGGGCAACGAGTTCTGCGTCCTACGGCAGCGTGGAGATTGACCGCTGCCTCCGGTGAGCCGGACGCGGCGCGTCGGGTGGCGGAGCCGGTCAAGGACTCGGAGCACGGTCGGTCGCCGTACGAGCGGGACCGGGCGCGGGTGCTGCACTCGGCGGCGTTCCGGCGGCTGGCCGCTAAGACCCAGGTGCACACGGCCGGCACCGACGACTTCCTGCGTACCCGGCTGACCCACTCGCTGGAGGTGGCCCAGATCGCCCGGGAGATGGGTGCCCGGCTGGGCTGCGATCCGGACGTGGTGGACACCGCCGGCCTGGCCCACGACCTCGGTCACCCGCCGTTCGGGCACAACGGGGAGAGTGCGCTCGACGAGTTGGCCGCCGACTGCGGCGGGTTCGAGGGCAACGCGCAGACGCTGCGCGTGCTGACCCGACTGGAGGCCAAGGTGTACGCCCCGGACGGGACGTCCGTCGGGCTGAACCTGACCCGCGCCTCGCTCGACGCGGTCGGCAAGTACCCGTGGACCCGGCAACCCGGTCGGCGCAAGTTCGGGGTGTACGCCGACGACCTGCCCGCCTTCGCCTGGGTCCGGCAGGGTGCCCCGGCCGGCCAGCGGCGGTGCCTGGAGGCGCAGGTCATGGACTGGGCGGACGACGTGGCGTACTCGGTGCACGACGTCGAGGACGGCATCCACGGCGGATACCTGACGCTGGAGCCGCTGCTCGCCGACGCCGACGAGCGGCGGGCGCTCTGCGCCGACGTCGCCGCCGTCTACTCGACCGAGCCGCCCGACTACCTGGGGCAGGCGCTGGCCGAACTGCTCGCCGACCCGCTGCTCGCCCCGCTGGTCGGCTACGACGGCAGCCACCGGGCCCAGGCCGCGCTCAAGGCGACCACCAGCGCGCTGACCGGTCGGTTCGTGGCGACCGCCGTCGCCGCCACCACCGAGCGGTTCGGCCCGGGACCACATCGACGGTACGCGGCCGACCTGGTCGTGCCCCGGCCGTTGCGTGCCCGGTGTGCCCTGCTCAAGGGGATCGCCCTGCGGTACGTGATGCGCCGACCCGGCGCACAGGGCCGTTACCGGCGACAGCGGGAGATCGTCGCCGGGCTGGTGGCGACCCTGGCCGCGCGGGCACCGGAAGCGCTCGACCCGGTGTTCGCCCCGCTGTGGCGGGACGCACCCGACGACGCCGCGCGGCTGCGGGTGGTGATCGACCAGGTGGCCTCGCTGACCGACCCGGCCGCCGTGGCCTGGCACGATCGCCTGATCGGGAACTGACCCGGACGGGGTCGACAGGCGAGGCGCTACTGAGGTTAGCCTAACCGAATGACGGATCGCCCGAAGAAGGTCACCTCCGCCCGCGTCCTGCGCACCTGGCGGCCCACGCCGCACGTGGTCCGGTTGGTGCTCGGCGGTGAGGAGCTGACCGGTCTGCCGATCGGCGAGTTCACCGACCACTACATAAAGATCGTCTTTCCGGTCGCCGGAGTCGACCACCCGCGCCCCCTCGACCTCGCCGCCATCCGCCGGGAGCTGCCCCGCGACCAGTGGCCCCGGCTGCGCGCCTACACGGTGCGTGCCTTCGACGCGGCGGCCGGGGAACTGACCGTCGACGTGGTGCACCACGGTGACGAAGGGCTGGCCGGCCCGTGGGCGGCGGCGCTGCGGCCCGGCGACGAGGTGCTGTTCGTCGGCCCGGGCGGGGCGTACGCGCCGAGCCCGGAGGCCGACTGGCACCTGCTGGCCGGTGACGAGAGCGCGCTGCCGGCGATCGCCGCGTCCCTGGCCCGTCTCCCGGTCGGTGCGCCCGCGTACGTCTTCGTCGAGGTCGACGGCCCGGCCGACGAGCAACCACTGCCCAGCCCCGGCGCGGTGCGACTGACCTGGCTGCACCGGGGCGCCCGCCCGGTGGGCGAGGCGTTGGTGGCCGCGGTGCGCGAGTTGGACTTCCCGTCCGGCACCGTGCACGCCTTCGTGCACGGCGAGGCGTCCTTCGTCCGCCAGTTGCGCCGGCTGCTGCGGGTGGACCGGTCGGTGCCCCGCGAGTGGCTGTCCATCTCCGGCTATTGGCGCAAGGGTTTCGACGACGAGGGCTGGCGGGCCACCAAGCCTGACTGGAATCGCCAGGTCGAGGCCGACGAACAGGCACGCGTCCCCGTGCCGCTCGCGTGACCGTCGCAGCGACAACCACCTCTTCGCCCCGCGCCTTGGATGTTAGGAAGGGCCCCTTCCTATACCGGAGGCGTTAACAAGGGGCCCTTCCTTGCGCTGGGGGCGGGCAGGGCAGGATGTAGGTCGAGGAGGTGGCGGTATGGCGGGGCGGATCCGGGACGAGGACATCGCGCTGGTCCGTGAGCGTACGTCCATCGCCGAGATCATCTCCGAGACGGTGACGCTCCGGTCGGCGGGTGGCGGCAACCTCAAGGGGCTCTGCCCCTTCCACGACGAGAAGAGTCCCTCGTTCAACGTCTCGCCCGCCCGTAACGTCTGGTACTGCTTCGGCTGCGGTGCCGGCGGCGACGCCATCAAGTTCCTGATGGACGCCGAGCACCTCAGCTTCGTCGAGGCGGTGGAGCGGCTCGCTGCCCGCGCCGGTCTGCAACTGCGGTACGTGGAGGACGACCGGTCCACGCCCCGGCCGCACCGCCCGCAGCAGGGGCAGAGGCAGCGGCTGGTCGCCGCGCACACCGCCGCCGTCGAGTTCTACACCGCGCAACTGGCCACCGCCGGTGCGCGTCCGGCCCGGGAGTTCCTGGCCGAGCGCGGCTTCGACCGGGCCGCCGCGCAGCGGTACGGCTGCGGTTTCGCCCCCGACGGGTGGGACCTGCTCACCAAGCACCTGCGGCAGCGTGGCTTCAGCCACGACGAACTGGTCACCGCGGGGCTGTCCCGTCCGGCCCGCTCGGGCAGCCTGATCGACCGGTTCCGTCGTCGGCTGCTCTGGCCGATCCGGGACCTGACCGGCGACGTGGTCGGCTTCGGCGCGCGCAAGCTCTTCGCCGACGACGACGGCCCGAAGTACCTGAACACCCCCGAGACGCCGATCTACAAGAAGTCCCACGTGCTCTACGGCATCGACCAGGCCAAACGGGAGATCGCCAAGCAGGGGCGGGTGGTGGTGGTCGAGGGCTACACCGACGTGATGGCGTGCCACCTGGCCGGCGTACCGACCGCAGTGGCGACCTGCGGCACCGCGTTCGGCGCCGACCACATCGGCGTACTGCGGCGGCTGCTACTGGACACCGACGCGGTCGCCGGTGAGATCATCTTTACCTTCGACGGGGACGCGGCCGGGCAGAAGGCCGCGCTGCGCGCCTTCGACGACGACCAGCGCTTCGTCGGGCGTACCTTCATCGCGGTCAGCCCCGACAACATGGACCCGTGCGAGCTGCGCCTGGCCAAGGGCGACCTGGCCGTGCGTGACCTGGTCGCCCGCCGTGAGCCGCTCGTCGACTTCGCGCTACGTCACGTGATCAGCCGGTACGACCTGGACACCGTGGACGGTCGGGTCGAGGCGATGCGGCGTGCCGCACCCCTGGTGGCGAAGCTCAAGGACCGGGAGAAGCGCCCGGAGTACGTCCGCAAGCTCGCCGGTGACCTCGGCATGGAGATCGAACCGGTGCAGCGGGCGGTGCAGGCCGCCGCCTCGGGTCGACCCGCCGACGGCCCGGCGGCCCGCCCCGCGCAGCGGACCGAGCCGAGTGTGGACAGCCCGCAGTCGATGGTCGAACGCGAGGCGTTGAAACTCGCCCTCCAGGAGCCGGTGCTGGCCGGTCCGATGTTCGACGCGGTCGAGGCCGGCGACTACCGGCACCCGGTGCACGTGGCCGTCCGGGCGGCGATCGCCGCAGCCGGTGGGGCCGCGTCGGCGGCCGGTGGCGCGGTGTGGATCGAATCGGTACGCGACGCCTGCGAGGACCTCGCCGCCCAGGCGTTGGTCGGCGAACTGGCCGTGGAGCCGCTGCGGATCGACGGCGAGCCGGATCCGCGCTACGTCTCGGTCACCATGGCCCGGTTGCAGTGGGGGTCGGTCACCGCGCGGATCCGGGAACTGAAGTCACGGATCCAGCGGATCAATCCGGTCAACAACAAGGACGAGTACTTCGCCGCCTTCGGTGAGCTGCTCTCGTTGGAGCAGCATGCCCGTGCCCTGCGCGAGCAGGCGGCGGGAGGGTTGTAGGGATGCCACTGTTCCGCCGCCGGCCGAAGCTGCCGCCAGCCGACCGGCCGCCGCTGGAGCGCGACGAACGGGTGCTGGCCTGGGCCGCCGCCGGCAACGGCGAGGGTGACGGGGTGGTCGTCGCCACCAACCTCGGGCTCTGGCTGCCGGGCCGGGGTCACCGGATCGGCTGGCACGACGTGGTCAAGGCCGTCTGGTCGGGCCGGGAACTGACCGTCACCGCGGGCGAGCAGGTCGCCGAACGGGACGGCTACCTGGTGGTCGCCGACCTGCCCGCCGAGCGGTACCTGCTGCTCGACCCGGGTGACCTGCCGCACCAGGTACGCGCCCGGGTCACCCGCTCCGTCGCGTACACCCAGCACCACGCCCTACCCGGGGGGTCGGGTCGGATCGTCGGTCGCCGGGTCTCCGGCCGCGACGGGCTGACCTGGATGGTGCACTACGACCCGGGTACCCCCATCGACGACCCCGACGTCCTCGCCGAGACCGACCGCCTCGTCGCCGCCGCCCGCACCGCCACCACCCCCGCCGACCTCTGAGAGCGTCGATCCGCGAGGACCGCCACGCGTGAGTAGGCCGATCGTGGACGGCCCCGTCACCGGAACCGTCCACGATCGTGGGACCGGTCAGCCGCCCTGGTAGTAGCGGGCGGCGCCCGGATGCAGGGGGATGGGGTCGGTGGTGGCGGCGGACTCCCGGTCGAAGTTGCGCGCCTCGGGGTGCGCCAGCGCCAGGTCGGCCTGGTAGGTGAAGAGCAGGCGGGTCAGGTCGTACGCCAGGTCGTCGGGCATCTCCGCGCTGACCAGGATCACGTTGGCGACGGTCACGGTCGGGGTGCCCGACGGTGTGTCGTAGGCGTCGCGGGGCAGTTCGCCGGTGGTGTAGACCGCGCCGTGCGTGGCGCTCAACGGCTCGATCAGGTCGGCCACCGGCAGCAGCCGGAACCGGCCCGGCGCGTTGGTGAGCAGGTCGGCGATGCCCGGCGTGGGTAGCCCGCCGGAGAAGAACATCGCGTCGAGGGTGCCGTTGCGCATCCGGGCCACCGTTTCCGGCAGGGACAGCCGGGCCCGGCGTACGTCCCGTTCCGGATCGAGACCGGCGGCGGCGAGCATCCGGGCGGCGATGACGTCGGTGCCGGACTTCGGTGATCCGGTGGAGACCCGTTTGCCGCGCAGCCCGGCGAGGTCGGTGATCTGCGCGTTGGCCCGGACGATCACGTGGGTGTAGTTGCTGTAGACCCGGGCCAGCGCGCGGACCGGTTGCGGACGGCCGTTGAACGCGCCGCGTCCGGCGACGGCGTCCGCCGCGGTGTCGGCCAGGCTGAAGGCGATCTCCATGTCCCCGTCGGCCAGCCGGGTGATGTTCTCACCGGAGGCCCCGGTCGGCTCGGCACGAGCCTCGTAGCCGGGCAGGTGACGGCTGATCACGTCGGCGTAGCCGCCACCGAGTTGGTAGTAGACCCCGGTGGTGTTGCCGGTGGCGAGGAAGATGCGCCCGTCGTGCCATGGACGCGACTCCGAGTCGCCCTCGGCGCCGCAGGCGGTGAGAAGCGCGACCGCCAGCAGCCCCGCCACCAACCGCCGACCCCGACTCATGCCGGTACCTGACCGGGTTGCTGATCCGCCCAGGAGCGGGCGGACGGTTCGAGAGCCTCGGCGACCCGCTGCACCAGCGTCGCCGTCTCGTACCCGATCTGGCCCAGGTCGCATCCGGCGGACGCCAGCACGCCGATCAGGGCACGGTCACCGACCGCCATCACCAGCAGCACACCGCCGTCCATGTCGACGATCTGCTGACGGACCCGACCGGCGGACATCAACCGGGCCGCGCCGATGGTCAGGCTGGCCAGGCCGCTGATCACGGCGGCGAGCTGGTCCGCCTGGTCGGTGGAGAGGTGCGGTGAAGCGGCCAGCCGCAGCCCGTCCCCGGATACGGCGAGGGCATGCGACACGTCCGGCACCTGCTCGGCGAAGTTCGCCAGGAGCCAGTCGAGGCCGGGGCTGCCGTTGGACGTCATCTAAGGTCTCCCGTTCGTCTGCTGGTTTCGTCGCATCGCGTGGGCCACTCCGGCGGAGAGCGCGGACAGCCGCGCGCGTACCACCTCGGGGTCGAGCAGGTCCGGCGCGGACTGCGGGGGCGGCACGTCGTGCAGTTCGGAGGCGAGGCCGCCGCCGCGTACCCGCCGGGGCAGGCCGACCGAGGTGGCCTCTGCGGGGCGGGCGGCACCGGGCCGCCAGTCCGACGCGGGCGCGGTGTGCGGCGCGACGTTCACCGGCGGCACAGGCGTCCAGGCGGTCGCGCCGTTGCCCACCACCGGCAACGTCATCGTCGGCGCCCGGTGCACGTCGAAGTGATCCACGGCGGCTGCCGCCGGAGCGGCCTGCCCGCCCCGGAACCAGGATTGCGCGGTCGGCGCGGTCGGGCGGCCGGTGACCTGCTCCACCCGGGTCAGCAACGCCTCGGGCACGTCGACCTGGGCCACCGTTCCGGCCCCGGCGCTGTGCAGCCGCACCTGGATCCCGTGCCGGGCCGCCAGGTGCGCCACCACGTGCAGGCCCATGCTGCCGGCCGCCGCGCTGGAGAGCGCGGCCGGGGCGCGCAGCCGCTCGTTGATCTCGACCAGCCGGCTCTCGCCGATGCCGATGCCCTGGTCGTGTACGCGCAGGGTCAGCCCGTCGACGGTGCGTCGACCGTCCACATGCACCGGGGTGTGCGGCGGGGAGTACGAGGTGGCGTTCTCCAGCAACTCGGCCAGCAGGTGCACCAGGTTGCCGACCGCCGATCCCTGCACACCCGCGGTGGGCACGTCGATCTCGACGCGGGCGTACTCCTCGATCTCGGAGGCGGCACCACGGACGACGTCGGCCACCAGGTGCGGCCCGTCCTGCGACCGGCCGGGCTCGCCGCCGGCGAGGACCAGCAGGTTCTCCCCGTTGCGTCGCATCCGAGCGGCGAGGTGGTCGAGGGCGAAGAGTCGGGCCAGCGCGTCCGGATCCGTCTCCTCCTGCTCGAACTCGTCGAGCAGCCGCAACTGCCGGGTGATCAGCGTTCGGATCCGGCGGGCCAGGGCCTCGACCATCCGGGTCACGTCCATCCGCAGTTCGGCCTGCTCACCGGCGAGCCGCAGCGCCGCCCGGTTGACGGTGTCGAACGCCTCGGCGACCTGGGCGATCTCGTCGCGTCCACGGCTGATCCCGGCGGTGAGCTGCGAAGCCGAACTCTCGGTGGGCCTGCTGTCGCCGGTGGAGATGGCGGTGATCCGCTCGGGTAGTTCCCGATGTGCCATCGCCAGCGCCGCCACCCGCAGTCGGCGTAGCCGACGGCTGGTGCGTACCGCCAGCAGCGCGGCGGTGACCAGCGAGACCAGGGCCAGCGCGGCGGTGGAACCACCGGTGGCCAGCGCTCGTTGACGTGCGTCGGTGGCCAGTTCGGCGGCGCGCCTGTCGAGTTCGTCGGAGAGGTCCCGGCCGAGCAGGTTGAACCGGCGGATGGCACCGCTCTGGGCGACGTACCAGGCGTCGCCGTCGGCGGCGAGCGCGGCCGGTTCGCTGTCGGCGTTCAACGCGCTGTCGCGCATCCGCCGCGCGGTGGAGACGTCACCACCGGCGATCAGCCGCGTGTACGCGTCGGTGGCGCGTTCCCCGGCGATCCGGGAGAACTCGGCCTGGCGCTGTTCCTGCGCCCCGCGTAGCCGACCCAACCGGGCCAGCTCGCCCTGGACCAGCTCACCTCGAACGAAGATGGCCCGCAGCAGGTCACGTTCCAGCGAGGCCAGGTGCTCCTGGGCCGTGATCGCGGCCACCTCACGGGCCCGGTTGGCCAGCTCGGGATCGCGTAGCTGGGCGGGGAGCGCGTCGGCGACGGCGAGCAGCGACTCCACGAGTGCCACATACGTACCGTCGGCGTTGTCGGTGGTGAGCGCCGCCGACCGGGCCTCGTCGAGCTGGTCGAGGTGCTCGGTGACCTCGTCGAGGGCGCGGCCGAGGTCCGGCGCGGTGCGGCGGGCCTCGGAACTGGCGTTCTGGTAGCGCACGCTGGCCTCGTCGACCCGCCGCCGCTGGGCGTCGACCAACTGGCGACCGGAGGTACCACCGCGCTGACGGAGGGCGGCCGTCTCGCCGAGTTCCCGTTCCAGCTCGTGCACCAACGAGACGGTGGTGGTGGCGGTGCCCGCCAGCACCCGGGCCCGTTCGGCGTCGGTGGAGGCGGCCAGGGCGTCACCGGTCTGGATGGCACCCAGCACGAGCAGACCGGCGGTGGCGATCAGGATGGGTGCGAGCAGTTGGGTACGCACAGACCACAACCGGTCCGTGTGACCGGACGGACGGTTGTGGCGGCGTACGCGAGCCAGCGAGGGCAGCGGCACGGGGGGCTCCCGAGGTCTGGGCGGCCGGGCCGGGTGCTGACCCGACCCGGCCGCTGGTGGTTCAGCTCGCGCCGAGGTCCTGCAACGCCTTGGCCGCGCCCCGGTGCAGACCGACCGGGTCGGTCTTGCGGGCGGTGTCCAGGGCGATGCCCTTGGCAGCGGGGTTGGCCTGGGCCAGTGCCTCGCGCTTCTCGAACACGGTCCGAGTGATGGCGCAGGCCACGTTGGCGTCGAGGTCCTTGCGGACGAGCAGAACGTTCGGGACCACGATGGTCGGGGTGTCCGCCTCGGTGGAGTACACGTCCTTGCCGATCGTGCCGGCCTGGTACGCGGGGTTCAGCTCACTCATCTTGGGCAGCAGCGGGGTGACGTCGATGAACTTCACCTTGTCACCGGCGGTGGTGAACAGGTCGGTGACACCGCCGGTGGGCAGGCCGCCGGACCAGAAGAAGCCGTCGATGGTGCCGTCCTTGACGCCCTCCACGGTCTTGGTGAGATCGAGCCGCTGGGCCTGGACGTCGGTGGCCGGGTTCAGGCCGGCGGCCTCCAGCAGCCGGTGCGCGATGACCTCGGTGCCGGACTTGGGGGAGCCCGTCGAGATCTTCTTGCCGCGCATGTCGGCCACCGAGTTGATCCCCGAGTCGGCCCGGACGACCACCTGGGTGTAGTTGTCGTAGATCCGGGCCAACGCCTCCACCGGCTGCGGGGCGGAGAAGCTGCCCTTGCCCTGCACCGCGTTGACGGCGGTGTCGAACAGCGAGAACGCCACGTCGTACTGGCCGCCGACGAGCTGTTCGATGTTCTGGACCGACGCTCCGGTCTCGGCCGCCGTGCCGGTCAACCGACCGCCGGTGCTGTCCGAGAGCTGGCTGGCCAGGGCGTTGCCGACCACGTAGTAGACGCCGGTGGCGTTACCGGTGGCGATGCCCACCCGGGTGTTCTCGGCCACCTCACAGGTGACGGCACTCGCGGTGTCGTCCGTGGCGGCGGCACCCTGCCGGCCTCCGCATCCGGCGGTGCCGACGGCGACGAGGGCGAGGACTCCCACCCCGGCCACGAGCCGCACGTTGATCCGTCCCACGCTGTCTCCTTCCTGGTTCATGCCGGTGATCCGGCTCGCGTCCCGCCGGAGGAGCCGGCGAATCCGCGTCGTACGTAGACACCCACCGCCATGACGCCGGCCAGCACGGCGCCGATCGCGACGGGTACGGGTTGCAGCCAGAGCAGCGTCAAGCCGGCGACCGCACCGACCACGCGTTCCGGCACGCCGGCCGGGCCGACGCCGGGCAGCCATCCGCCGGCCGCGACGGCGAGCACCGCGACGCTGAGGGCGGTGACCCCGGCGGCGACGAGGATGCGCCGCGGCCCACCGATGCCGAGCAGGCCGAGGCCGGTCGGGGTGACCACGAACGCCAGCGGGATCAGGTACGCCGGCAGCGCGTACCGCAGGGTGTGCCACATGGTGGGCACCAGTCGCCCGCCGGTGACCGCGGCGGCGGCGACGGCGGCGAGCGCGGTCGGCGGCGACACCTCGGACAGCACCGCGAAGTAGAAGACGAACATGGCGGCGGCGGGAGCGGTGACCCCGAGGTCGAGCAGCGCCGGCCCGATGATCACCCAGCCGATCACGAACGACGCGGTCACCGGGATGGCCAGCCCGAGCAGGCTGAGCGCGACGGCGGCGAGCAGGGCGGTCAGGGCGAGCACCACGGCCGGCTCGGAGCTGGCCGCGCTCGCGGCATTGACCAGCAGCGCCGCGGCCTGCGGCCCGAGGCCGGTCTTGGTGGTGGTGGCGGTGATGATGCCGGCCGCCGCGCAGACGACGGTGACCGCGAGGACTCCGCGTACGCCGTTGGAGAGCGCGGCGACCAGCCGGGCCGGGGTGAGCCGGTGGGCCCGGTCCAGGAAGGACAGGACGACCGCCAGCAGGGTGGCCAGCACCACGGCGCGGGTGGCGGACAGCCCGACGGCGAGCAGCCCGATGATGGCGAACAGGCTGGCGAAGTGGTAGCCGGAACGGGCCAGCAGCCGCCAGACGGAGCTGGCCTCAAGAGCCGCCGGCCGTACCCCGGAGCGGCGTGCGTCGATCTCGACCGAGAGCACGATGCCGAGGTAGTAGAGGATCGTCGGCACCGTCGCCCAGCCGAGCACCTCCAGGTAGGACACGCCGAGGTACTCGGCGATGATGAAGGCTGCCGCGCCGAGCGTCGGCGGGGACAGGATGGCGCCCACGCCGGCGGCGGCGAGCATCCCCCCGGCCCGTTCCGCCGGGTACCCGGCCCGGCGCAGGATCGGCCAGGTGACCGCGCCGATGCTCACGGTGGTGGCCGCGCCGGAGCCGGACACGGTACCGAGCAGGAAGCCGGAGGCCACGGCGGTGCGACCGGCGGCGGTACGCGAGCGCCGGAACGCCGCTGCGGACAGGTTCACGAAGAAGCGCCCGGCACCGGAGAGGTCGAGCACCGCCCCGTAGATGGTGAACAGCACGATGTACGTGGCGGCCACGTCCAGTGGGGTGCCGTAGAAGCCGCTGTCGGAGTTGTAGAAGGCGTCGACCAGCTGCCCGAAGTCCAGCCCGGCGTGGGCCACCGCCCAGTTCTGCGGCAGCAGCCCGCCGTAGTAGCCGTAGCCGAGGAAGACCACGCAGACGGCGGGCAGGATCCATCCGGTGGTGCGCCGGCAGCCCTCCAACAGCAGGAGCAGCAGCACGGTGCCCATCGCCACGTCCATCCCGACCAGCAGTCCCTGCCGGTCGAGGAAGGCGTCGTAGCCGCCGCCACCGCCGGCCAGGGCGACCGGCAGCACCGGGTACAGGCAGGCGGCCAGCGCCGCGACGGCCAACAGCCAGTCGATCCGGCTGGGGCCGCTGCCGGACCCGGTGGTGTCGAGGTCAGGCGTCGCCGGAGCCCGACCGGTGACCAGCGCCCGCAGGCGGCGCGGCAGCCGCAGGTCGGCCGGGTAGGCGAGGAAGACCAACGGGAGTACGCCGGCCAGGAAGAAGATCAGGTAGTACTTGCTGCCCTGCGCCAGCGGACGGAACACCTGCCAGAGCGCGAGCAGGCCGATCACCAGCGTGGCAGCGGTCAGGACGACGGCGACCGGCCCGGTCAGCACCCGGCCGGGCTTCTCGTCCTCGAACCGGCTGGCGAGTTCGCGCGGGTCGATGGAAGCTGGAGCGGGCCGGTCGGCGGGTAGGTCCGCCTCCGCCACTCGGCCGTGTCCGCCGCGCTCAGGTCCGGAATCATCGGTGAATCGGATAGGCGACACGAGGGGGGACGATACGCGAATCGACTCCGCGTTGGGGGGCATTGTCAGGCATCGCTTCGTTGAGTGACTTCGCATTCCCTGGGAACTGCTCGCGTCAATGATTAAGGGCGACCCCCGTGATCGGCCTGAATGCGCCGATAGGGGCGGTGCGGGGGCGCGGATGGAACCCGCAGAGTGATGTCTGCTATGCCGAGATAAATACTGCTTTGGTCCGAATTAGGTCGGGGACGAAAATCCCCCGCCATGACTACGCTCCGTATGCGAAAACACGGTGGGTGGTTCGACGAATCGCCAGGGTCGCGGTGGTGCCGACGACGCTCGCCCGATCGTCAGGCCGCTTCCGGGTGCGCCGTTGGCCGTTCCGTGACCTTGTCGGGCGTGCGCGGACCATTCCCGTGGTGTACGTATTCGGCCCGCAATCGTTGGTCTGACGGAAAGGCTGAAGGTGCATTTCCCACAATCGGGGAATGAACCTTGAATCAGTGCGGGGTGGCGGGCGATCTGCTCGGCGGCAGCGGGCGACGGCGGAGACACCGCGACGGTGACGGTTCGAGCGACCGACGGGGGGGTTACTCGATGTCCCTGGCTGGGCATGTGTCCTGGACCAGCACCGCGAGCGGAACCGAGGGGAGGGGGCGATGGCCTCCGAGGAGTCTTCCCGTCCTGACCGGCGTGACCCGGCGCGGGAGTCCGCGTCCATCGGGCGGCGGGACGCCTCGGGCGCGGACGGCGCGTCACCGGGGACGGTCGACGACGACGCGCCGTCGCATCCGGGTCGGCTCTCCCGCCGCGAGTGGGCGGCGGCGATGCGCCGGACGGTGCGCGAGTTCGGCGACGACAGCCTGACCGACTGGGCCGCCGCGCTCACCTACTACGGGGTGCTCTCCATCTTCCCGGGCCTGCTGGTGCTGGTCTCGCTGGTCGGGCTGCTCGGCCCGACGGCCACCCGGACGGTACGGGACACCGTCGCGGAGTCGGTTCCGGAGCAGAACATCCGGCAGATCCTCGACGCCGCCATCGAGCAGGCCCAGCAGAGTGGGGGACTGGCCGGCGTCGCCGCGATCATCGGTCTGCTCGCCGCCTTCTGGTCGGCCTCCGGTTACATCGCCGCCTTCATGCGCGCCTCGAACGCGATCTACGACGTGCCGGAGGGTCGGCCGATCTGGAAGACCCTGCCGATCCGGGTGGGCGTCACCGCGGTGATCGGCGTGCTGCTGCTGGCCAGCGCGGTGATCGTGGTCTTCACCGGGCGCCTCGCCGAGCAGGTCGGTGGCGCGCTCGGGGTGGGGCGTACGGCGGTGACGGTGTGGGACATCGCCAAGTGGCCGGTGCTGCTGGTCCTGGTCGGCCTGATGTTCGCCATCCTCTACTGGGCGTCGCCGAACGCGCGGCAGGGCGGCTTCCGCTGGGTGAGCCCCGGTGGGATCCTGGCGGTGCTGATCTGGCTGCTGGTCTCCGGCCTGTTCGCGTTCTACGTCGGCAACTTCGGCTCGTACAACAAGACCTACGGGGCGCTGGCCGGGGTGATCATCTTCCTGGTCTGGCTCTGGTTGAGCAACATCGCGATTCTGTTCGGCGCGGAGTTCGACGCCGAGTTGGCACGGGCGCGGGCGATCAGCGGTGGGCTCCGGCCGATCGACCGGGAGCCCTACGTCGAGTTGCGCGACGACCGCAAGCTGCGCACGAAGGGTGGTGAATCGCCTTCTCAGTGACCTTCCGGGAGCATCTCCATCTAACTAGCTGCCGAGTGCCGTCGAAACTTTTGCTAAACCAAGCGAAAGTTGTCGCGAAGGCGGCCTAAGCTCTGGACAGCGCGGCTTGAAGCCTCCTACTGTGTCGGGCACCACGCATCGACAGTTCGTCAATGCGTACATCCCCGGTGGGAGAGGTGAGCCGTGCCCAACGCCGACCCCCTGCACGTCCGGCTGCTGCGGTTGTTACGCGACGAGGGAGCGCTGTCGCGGGCCGAACTCGCCGACCGGTTGGAGATGCCCCGGCCCCGGCTCCTCGCCGAGCTGGAACGACTGGTCGCCCTGGGCTACGTGGCGGAGGCGGGCAAGGCGGCCTCCCGGGGCGGACGACGGTCGACGCTTGTCGAGTTGAGTCCACAGTTGCGCTTCGCGGCCGTCGACCTCGGCGCCAGCTCGATCGACGTCGAGGTGGTCAACGGCAGGCTGGAGCCGGTGGCGGCGTACGCGGAGGCGGCCGACATCCGGTCCGGCCCGAAGGCGATCCTCCAGCGGGTCAACGAGCTGCTGCACAAGGCCCGGGTCGACGGGGTCTACGAACGACTCGACGCGGTCGGCATCGGGGTGCCCGGTCCGGTCAGCTTCCGCGACGGGGTGCCGGTCTCGCCACCGATCATGCCCGGCTGGGACCGCTTCCCCGTCCGTGAGCTGCTGACCCGAGAGCACGGCTGCCCCTCGGTGGTCGACAACGACGTGAACATCATGGCCATCGGCGAGCGGCACGGCGGGGTGGCCCACTCGGTCGACGACTTCCTCTTCGTCAAGATCGGCACCGGCATCGGCTGCGGGATCTACCTCAGCGGCGACGTCTACCGGGGCATCGACGGCTGTGCCGGCGACATCGGCCACATCCAGGTCGATCCACACGGGCCGGTCTGCTCCTGCGGCAACGCCGGATGCCTGGAGGCGATCTTCAGTGGCGCGGCACTGGCCAAGGACGCCACCTCCGCCGCGCGGGCCGGCACCTCTCCCGCCCTGGCCGAACGGCTGGAGGTCAACGGCGAGGTCACCGCCGTCGACGTCGCCGCCGGTGCCCTCGAAGGGGACCTGACCTGCATCCAGCTGATCCGGGAGGGGGGCCGACGGCTCGGCGGCGTGCTCGCCGGACTGGTCAGCTTCACCAACCCCTCGATGATCGTGATCGGCGGTGGGCTCGCCCAACTGGGGCACGTCCTGCTCGCCGAGATCCGCAGTGTCGTGTACCGCCGATCGCTGCCGCTGGCCACCGGCAACCTGCCGGTGGTCCTCTCCGAACTCGGTCCACGGGCCGGTGTGGCCGGCGCGGCCGTGCTCGCCAGCGACCTGGCCTTCGGGGAGGCGGCGTGAGCGGGCACGACGCGACGAACGAGGCGACCACCGGCGAGGTGGTGCTGCGCCTGACCGACGTGGTCAAGACCTTCCCGGGCGTACGCGCCCTGGACGGGGTGCAGCTGGAGGTGCGGGCGGGCGAGGTGCACTGCCTGCTCGGGCAGAACGGTGCCGGCAAGTCCACGCTGATCAAGGTGCTCGCCGGGGTGCACCGGCCGGACTCGGGGCGCGTGGAATGGCGTGGTGAGCCGGTCAGCTTCGCCAACCCGCAGGCCGCGATGCGCAGCGGGATCGCCACCATCTACCAGGAACTCGACCTGGTCGAGGACCTCTCCGTGGCGGAGAACGCCTTCCTGGGGCACGAGCCGCGTCGGTTCGGGTTCATCCGCCGGGGCCACATGGCCCGCCGGACCCGTGAGATCCTCGGCCGGCTCGGCCACGCCGAGATCCCACCGGGCCGGATGGTGCGGGCGCTGCCGGCGGCCGGCAAGCAGGTGGTCAGCATGGCGCGGGCGCTGTCCCACGAGGCCCGGCTGATCATCATGGACGAGCCGAGCGCGGTGCTCGCCCATGACGAGGTGGGAAACCTCATCCGGATCGTGCGGGAACTGACCGCCCAGGGCATCGCGGTCATCTACATCTCGCACCGGTTGGAGGAGATCCGCGAGATCGGCGACCGGGTGACCGTACTCAAGGACGGCCGGACCACCGCGGCGAACCTGCCGGCCCGCGAGACCCCGACCAGCGACCTGGTCTCCCGGATGACCGGCCGGACCATCGAGTACGTCTTCCCGGACCGTCCCGCCGGGACCGAGGTCGGCGGCGAGCTGCTCCAGGTCGAGGGGTTGACCCGCGCCGGTGAGTTCGCCGACGTGTCGCTGACCGTCCGAGCCGGAGAGATCGTCGGCATCGCGGGCCTGGTGGGCTCCGGCCGCTCCGAGGTGCTGGAGACGATCTACGGCGCGCGGACGGCCGAGGCCGGTTCGGTGCGGATGGCGGGCCGGGAACTGCGGCCGGGCAGCGTGGGCGCGGCGGTGCGGGCCGGCATGGGCATGGCCCCCGAGGAGCGCAAGAGCCAGGCGTTGCTGCTCGGTGAGCCGATCTACCGCAACGTCACCCTCGCCACCTTCGGGCGCTACGCCCGCTTCGGCTTCACCAACGCGTCCCGGGAACGGGCGGAGGCCGACCGGATCGCCGAGGACCTGGAGATGCGCCCGCGTGACGTCCGGCGGGCGGTGGGCACCCTCTCCGGCGGTAACCAGCAGAAGGTGGTGGTCGGTCGCTGGCTGCTCGGCGACACGAAGCTGCTGCTGCTCGACGAACCCACCCGAGGGGTGGACGTCGGGGCCCGGGCCGAGCTGTACCAGGTGATCCGGCAGCTCGCGGCCCAGGGGGTCGGGGTGCTCCTGGTCTCCAGCGAGGTACCCGAGGTGCTCGGCCTGGCCGACCGGGTGCTGGTGATGCGGGAGGGACGGGTCGTCCGTACGGCCCCGGCCGGCGAACTCGACGAGAACACCGTGCTCGACCTCGTCATGGCGGGGTCTCTGATGGAAGGCGCACCGGCATGAGCCAGGGTACGCAACCTACTGCCACGCAGCCGCCACCGGTTGACCCGGCCGAGACCGCGACGGTCGGCCACCGGACGCCGACCGCCACCGGCCGGCTCTCCTGGTGGCACGGTGACGGTGGCGAGGGTGCCAAGCGGAACCTCGCCCTGATCGGGGTGCTGTTGGCCCTCTTCGTGATCGGCGCGGCCACCCGCTCCGACCTGTACTCCAACCCGGACTGGGTCTGGGCGAACATGCTCAGCATCCTCAAGCTCGCCTCGGTGGTCGGCGTGGTCACCGTCGGGATGACCTTCGTGATCATCGGGGGTGGTATCGACCTGTCGGTCGGCGCGATCGTGGCGCTGGCCGGGGTCTGGTGCACCACGGTGGCGACCCAGAACTTCGGCGCCGGTGGGATGATCTTCACCGCGATCGTCGTCGGGGTGGCGGTCGGCCTGGTCAACGGGACACTCATCGCGTACGGGCGGCTGGTGCCGTTCATCGCGACGCTGGCCATGCTGGTCGCCGCTCGGGGCTTGGCCGCCGAGATCTCCGACAAGCAGACCCAGATCTCGCACAACGGCACCATCAACGGCATCGCCAGCACCAACCTGCTCGGCATCCCGCTGCTGGTCTACATCCTGGCCGCCGTGGTCGCCGCGGGTTGGGTGCTGCTCAACCGCACGACCTTCGGTCGGCGCACCGTCGCCGTCGGCGGCAACCCGGAGGCCGCCCGGTTGGCGGGCATCAACGTCAAGCTGCACACCCTGCTGCTGTACGCGCTGTCCGGGCTGTGCTGCGGCATCGCCGCCATCATGCTCACCGCCCAGGCCACCTCGGCCCAGGCGGCGATGGCGAACCTCTACGAGCTGGACGCGATCGCCGCCGTGATCATCGGAGGCACGCTGCTCAGCGGCGGGCGGGGCACCATCGTCGGCTCCCTGCTCGGTGTGATCATCTTCGCCACCATCACCAACCTCTTCGCCATCAACGGCCTCTCCACCGAGGCGCAGAACATGGTCAAGGGCGGCATCATCGTCGCCGCCGTCCTGATCCAGCAGGTCCAGTTCGGCAGCATCACCCAGTTCTTCCGTCGTAACCGACTCACCACGAGCTGAACACACGCACCGCAGGCCACCCGGGCAACCGAGGGTGGCTGGGCTTCGCACACCCAAAATCCCCACCACGTGAATAACCAGGAGGTCGTCATGACCCAGCACAGTCGCGACATGTCGCGGCGCCGGCTGCTCTTCGGCGGGGCGGCCGTCGGAGCCGGCGTCCTGCTCGCGGGTTGCACCAGCAACGAGCAGACACCGACCGATGCGCAGACCAAGGCGGCCGACGGCAACGCCAACGCCGAACCGGGCAAGCAGGTGACCATCGGCTTCTCCGCTCCGGCCGCCGACCACGGCTGGATCGCCGCCATCACCAACAACGCCAAGGCGCAGGCCGCCGCGTACTCCGATGTGGAGTTCAAGACGGTCGAGGCGGGCGCGGACGCGGCGGCCCAGCGGGCGGCGCTGTCGACCCTGATCTCCCAGAAGCCGGACGTGATCGTGCTGCTGCCGCACGACGGCAAGGAGCTGAACTCCTTCGGCCTGGAGGCGATGCAGGCCGGTATCCCGGTGGTCAACCTGGACCGGGCCTTCCCGGACGCCAAGGCGTACCGGTTGCAGATCAAGGGCGACAACTACGGCATGGGCGTCTCGGCGGCCACCTTCATCGCCGAGCAGCTGAAGGCCAAGGGCGTCAGCAACCCGGTGATCGCCGAGATCGCCGGAATCGACTCGCTGGAGCTGACCCAGGAGCGGACCCAGGGCTTCAACGACACCCTCGCCCAGCACGGCTTCAAGGTGACCAACCGGCGCGCCGCCGAGTTCACCGCGGACACCGGGCAGCGGGAGGCGGCCCAGCTGCTCCAGGCGCTGCCGAAGATCGATGCGATCTGGAACCACGACGACGACCAGGGCATCGGTGTGCTGGCCGCGATCAGCCAGGCCAACCGCAGCGAGTTCTTCATGGTCGGTGGCGCGGGATCGAAGAAGGCCATGGAGGACATCCAGGCCGACAACACGGTGTTGAAGGCCACGGTGACCTACAGCCCGTCGATGGCCTCCTCGGCGATTTCGCTGGCCCGCCTCATCGGCCAGGGCAGGGGCATGTCCGATCTGGTGGAACTCCAGGTTCCCAAGGAGATCGTCCTCGCCTCGGAAACGATCACCAAGGAGAACGCGGGCGACTACCTCAAGCTCGGGTTCTGACACAACGGGGGGAGACCCACTTTGTCCACGACAAACAACGAACTGCGGGTCGGGATGGTCGGCTACGCGTTCATGGGCGCCGCGCACTCGCAGGCATGGCGGACCGTGAACCGGGTGTACGACCTGCCGGCGCGGGCCCGGATGGCGCTCGTCTGCGGCCGGGACGCCGGGAAGGTGGCCGAGGCCGCCGACCGGCTCGGCTGGGAGGGCCACACGACGGACTGGCGGGAACTGGTGAACCGGCCGGACATCGACGTGGTCGACATCTGCACGCCGGGTGACAGCCACGCCGAGATCGCACTGGCCGCGCTCGCCGCGGGCAAGCACGTGTTGTGCGAGAAGCCGTTGGCCAACACCGTCGCCGAGGCCCGGGAGATGGCTGCCGCGGCGGCCACCGCCCAGGCCGGCGGGGCGCGGTCGATGTGTGGTTTCAACTACCGGCGGGTGCCCGCGGTGGCGCTGATGCGTCAGCTGGTCGCCGACGGGCGGCTCGGCGAGATCCGGCACGTCCGGGCCACCTACCTGCAGGACTGGATCGTGGACCCGCAGTTCCCCCTGGTCTGGCGGCTCCGTAAGGAGGTGTCGGGCTCCGGTGCGCTGGGTGACATCGGTGCGCACATCATCGACCTGACCCAGTACGTCACCGGGCAGCGGATCAGTGGTGTCAGCGCGGTCACCGAGACCTTCGTCAAGCAGCGGCCACTGCCGACCGAGTCGAGCGGACTCGCGGCGCAGGCGGACGGTGCCGGTGCCGCCACCGGCGAGGTCACCGTCGACGATGCGGCGATCTTCGTGGCTCGGCTCGACGGCGGGGCGCTGGCCACGTACGAGGCGACTCGGTTCGCCACCGGCCGCAAGAACGCCCTCCGCGTGGAGATCAACGGATCGTTGGGCAGTGTCGCCTTCGACCTGGAACGTCTCAACGAGCTGGAGTTCCTCGACGCCACCCGCCCCGCCGCCGAGCAGGGCTTCAACCGGATCCTGGTGACCGAGGCAGACCACCCGTACCTGTCGGCCTGGTGGCCGCCGGGACACATCATCGGGTACGAGCACTCCTTCACCCACCAGATGCGCGACTTCATCGAGGCGGTGGCGACCGGGGTCGACCCGTCACCCTCCTTCGCCGAGGCGTTGCAGGTGCAACTGGTGCTGGACGCGGTTATCCGCTCGGCCGAGCAGGGCTCCTCCTGGGCCGAGGTGGAGCCGTCGCTGGCGACGGCCACCGCCTGAACCACCTCCGGAGCCGACCGGCGAGGGACGGCCACGGTTGCGCCCCGTGGCCGGTACGGGTCGGATCCGGAGGTCGTGTCCACGGGCCACCCGGTCCGGCGGCACGAGCAATGCGGTTCCTCCGGTGCCGCCGGACCGGGATTCCCCGGCAGCACCGGAGGGCCGCCGCCCACTGACCAGTTCATCGACCAACGGTCCACCAGGGACTCCCGCCGTCAGGCGGACCGCGTCCGACGAGTCGTCCGGTCGGGACACTGTCGTCCCGATCGGGCCGGATGCGGGGGAGGTAGGGGCGAGACGCCGACTGCCCCTGCCTACCAGCCCCGTCCGTCCGACCCATCCGGTACGCCGGGCCGACGTCGTCGCCGCCGACCTCGGCATCGGCCGGGCGAGTTCCACCGGAATAGGCGGCGGGCGGGGCGCATCGGCTTAACACGTATCTTTTTCAGGTTTAACCTGATATCAAGATTGAATCGATGTACGTCGGTTTCTGGACACCGGAGGGAGCGCTATGCGTACAGGTGTCTGGCTGGTGGGAGCGCGTGGCTCGGTCGCCACCACCAGCATCGTCGGAGCGCTCGCGCTGCGTGCCGGGCTCACCGGGCCGACCGGCTGCGTCACCGAACTGCCCGGGGTCGCCGGCCCCGCCCTACCGAGCTTCGCCGACCTGGTATTCGGCGGCCACGACGTGGTCGCCACGCCCATCGCCAAGCGTGCCGAGGCGCTCGCCGACGCCGGTGTGGTGCCGGCCCGCCTGGTGTCCGCGCTGACCGAGGAACTGGCCGCCGTGGAACGGGAGCTGCGCCCCGCGCCCACCAACGGCACCCAGGCCGACCGGGCCGCCGCGATCGTCCGCGACCTCACCGCCTTCCGGCAGCGACACGGACTGTCCCAGGTGGTGGTGGTCAACGTCGCCGCGACCGAACCGGTGCCCCGCCCGCACCCCGGGCACGCCGACCCGGACGCGCTGCGGGCCGCCCTCACCGGCCCCGACGAGGTGCTGCCGCCCAGCGCGTTGTACGCGTACGCGGCTGTGGTGGCGGGCTGCGCCCACGTCGACTTCACCCCGTCGACGGGCCTGCGGCTGCCGGCGTTGACCGCGCTGGCCGACCGCCACGGGGTGCCGTACGCCGGCCACGACGGCAAGACCGGGGAGACCCTGCTCAAGTCGGTGCTCGCCCCGATGTTCGCGATGCGTCACCTCACCGTGCGGTCCTGGTCCGGGCTCAACCTGCTCGGCGGCGGCGACGGCGCCACCCTGGCCGACCCCGACGCCAACGCCGCCAAGGTGCGCAGCAAGCAGCGGGTGCTCGGCGAGACCCTCGGCTACCTGCCGCAGGGCGACACCCGGATCGACTACGTGGAGGAACTCGGCGACTTCAAGACCGCCTGGGATCTGATCACCTTCGCCGGGTTCCTGGGCACCGGGATGCGGCTGGAGTTCACCTGGCACGGCTGCGACTCGGCGTTGGCCGCCCCACTCGTGCTCGACCTGGCCCGGCTCACCGCCGCCGCGCACGCCGCCGGTCACACCGGACCGCTCACCGAACTGGCCTTCTTCTTCAAGGATCCGCTCGGCACCGCGACGCACTCGCTGGCCGACCAGTGGACCCGGCTGTGCGCGTTCGCCCGTGGTCTGGACCCCGGAGGCACCGATGCCGCGCGTGGCTGACCTGGCCGAACTGGTCCGCGCCCCGGCCGCGCTCTCGGTGCCCGGGGACGTGGTCGCCGGTGCCGCCGCAGCGGGTGCGCTCGGTCCGCGTACCCCCGCCATCGCCGCCGCCTCGGTGCTGCTGTACTGGGCCGGCATGGCCGCCAACGACTGGGCCGACCGCGAGCTGGACGCCGTGGAACGCCCGGAGCGCCCGATCCCGAGTGGCCGGGTCGGCCCCGGCCTCGCGGTCGGCCTCGCCGCCGGTCTCACCGCCGCCGGTGTCGGTCTCGCCGCCGCCGCCGGAGGTCGGCGGGCCGCCGCCGTCGCGGTGCCGCTGGCCGCCGCCGTCTGGGGGTACGACCTCGCGGCCAAGAACACCGCCGCCGGTCCGGTGGTGATGGCCACCTGCCGAGGGCTGGACGTGCTGCTCGGCGCCGCCGGAGGGCGGCCGATGCGGGCGTTGCCGGCGGCGGTCACCGTCGCCGCGCACACCTGGACGGTCACCGCGCTGTCCCGCCGGGAGGTCAGCGGCACCGACCGGGCCCTGCCGCTGCGTACCCTCGCCGGCACCGCCCTGGTCGCGGCGAGCGCCGCGCTCCCGCCCGCACGGCGACCGCGACCCGCGACGCAGGTCGTCCCGACGCACCCGGCGCGGTCGACTCGCTCCAGCACCCGAGCCGGTCGGCGCGTACTCGGCACCGCCGCGACGGCCCTGCCCGGCGTCCTCGCCGCCTGGTACGCCGCCCGATACGGCACCGCGCAGGCGCGGGTGGTGGCCGAACCCACCGCCGGGCGGGTCCGCACGGCGGTCGGCACCGGGATCACCGGACTGCCCGCGTTGCAGGGGGCGCTGACCGCCCGATCCGGGGCCGGTCTGCTCGGACTGGCGGTGGCGGCGGCGGCCCCGCTGGGCCGTCGGCTGGCCCGGAAGGTCTCACCGACATGACCGCCGCCGACACCGCCCCACCACCCCTCCGGTTCGGTTACGGGACCAACGGCTTCGCCAACCACCGCCTCGACGACGCGCTGGCGGTCATCGCCGACCTCGGCTACGCCGGTGTCGCGCTCACCCTGGACCACGACCACCTCGACCCGTTCGCCCCCGGGCTGGCCGGGCGGGTCGACGCCGTCGCCCGTCGGCTGGCCGCACTCGGACTCGGCCTGGTGATCGAGACCGGCGCGAGATTCCTGCTGGACCCGTGGCACAAGCACGCCCCGACACTGCTGCACGACGACCCCACGCTCCGGATCGAGTTCCTGTGCCGTGCGGTGACGATCGGTGCGGACCTCGGCGCTGAGGCGGTCTCGTTCTGGTCCGGTGTCCGGCCGGATTCGGTCACCCCGGCGGTGGCCTGGGAGCGCCTGATCGCCGGCTGCGCCACGGTGGTCGAGGCGGCCGAGGCCGCCGGGGTGACGCTCGGGTTCGAACCGGAGCCGGGAATGCTGGTCGAGGACATCGCCGGCTGGCGGCGGCTGCACCACGCCCTCGGCGCACCGGCTCAACTGGGCATCACCCTCGACATCGGACACTGCCGGTGCCTGGAGCCGTCGCCGGTGCCCGAGTGTGTCCGGGACGTCGCCGCGCACCTGGTCAACGTGCAGATCGACGACATGCGGCGGGGCGTGCACGAGCACCTGGAGTTCGGCACGGGCGAGATCGACTTCCCCCCGGTGCTGGCCGCGTTGCGCGAGATCGACTACCGCGGCCTGGTGGCGGTCGAGCTGCCCCGGCACTCGCACGCCGCGCCCACCATCGCCGCCCGTTCGCTGGACTTCCTGCGCGCCGCCGCAGCGGCCGGCACGCAGGCGCGGAGCAACGGACACAGGTGGCACCACCGCCACGGACATTGACGGCGGCGGAGGAGGAAGGAGACGCGATGACAGTGGAGAAGCTGCGGGCCGCCCTGCGGGGCGTACCCGATCCGGACTGGTTGGCGACGGCGCTCGACCGCATCGCGGCCGACCCCACCGCCATCGCGCGCTACTTCCCGGCCGCCCGGCGCCGCTGCGGCCGACACGATCTGCCCGACCTGCCCGGTTGGAGCGCCGACGAGGCGGCCCGAGCGCTGATGCTGGCCAGCCTCCGCACCGACCACGTCGGGCAGGTCGAGACGCTCTACCGCACCGGGGACGCCGCCGAGAAACGGGCCGTGCTCAAGGCGTTGCCGTTGCTGCCGATCGGCGCGGCCGGGGTGCCGCTGCTGCTCGACGCGATCCGCACCAACGACACCCGGCTGGTCGCCGCGGCTCTCGGCCCGTACGCCCGGCACCTCGACCCGTCGGCCTGGCGGCAGGCGGTGCTCAAGTGTGTCTTCGTCGGCGTGCCGCTGGCCGCGGTGGCCGACCTCGACGACCGCGCGGACGCGGAACTGGGCACGATGCTCGCCGCGCTGGCCGACGAACGCCGCGCCGCAGGCCGGGCCATGCCCGCAGACGCCACCGAACTGCTGGATCGGCTCACCGCCGCCGGCCAGCTCCAGCCCAGGGAGGTGTGATGCGGATCTTCGACCCGCACATCCACATGACGTCGCGCACCACCGACGACTACGAGCGGATGGCCGCCGCCGGCGTCCGGGCGGTGGTGGAACCGGCGTTCTGGCTGGGCCAGCCGCGCACGAACGTGGGCTCGTTCACCGACTACTTCGACTCGCTGGTCGGGTGGGAACCCTTCCGCGCCGGGCAGTTCGGGATCCGCCATCACGCCACGATCGCGTTGAACCCGAAGGAGGCCAACGACCCCCGGTGCCGATCGGTCCTCGACGAGCTGCCCCGTTACCTGGAGAAGGACGGCGTGGTGGCGGTCGGCGAGATCGGGTACGACTCGATGACACCGGAGGAGGACGACGTCTTCGCGGCTCAACTCGCCCTGGCGGTGGCGCACGACCTGCCGGCGATGGTGCACACCCCGCACCGGGACAAGGCCCGGGGCGTCCAGCGCAGCCTGGCCGTGGTCGCCGAGTCCGGCATCGATCCGGGTCGGGTGGTGCTCGACCACCTCAACGAGATGACCGTGGAACTGGTCCGCGACACCGGCTGCTGGCTCGGTTTCTCCATCTACCCGGACACCAAGATGTCGCCACCGCGGATGGTCGAGCTGCTCAAGGCGTACGGAACCGAACGGGTGCTGGTCAACTCGGCCGCCGACTGGGGACGCTCCGATCCGCTGCTGACCCGGGCCACCGGCGAGGCGATGCTGCTCGCCGGCTTCACCGACGACGACGTCGACCGGGTGCTCTGGCGTAACCCGGTCGAGTTCTACGGGCAGTCCGGCCGGCTCGACCTGACCGACGACGACCTCGCCGAGCAGACCTTCGCCGGCAACTCGATCCTGCGCGGCGGCAGCTGATGCGCCTGCGGCACGCCGGGGGGAGCACCGTCCACCTGGGGTACTGCACGAACGTGCACCCCGCCGAGGACCTCGCCGGCATCGTCGCCCAACTGGACACCTACGCGGTGCCGGTCCGCGAGACGCTCGGCGTCGACCGACTCGGGCTGGGTCTGTGGTTGGCCGCCCCGGTCGCCGCCGCGTTGGCCGCCGACCCGTCCGCCCGTCGCCGGTTGCGCGCCGAGCTGACCGTACGCGGACTGGAGGTGGTCACCCTCAACGGCTTCCCGTACGCGGCCTTCCAGGCGCCCGTGGTCAAGCAGGCGGTGTACCACCCGGACTGGACCACCGACGACCGTCTCCGTTACACCCTCGACCTGGCCGGGGTCCTGGCCGACCTGCTGCCCGACGACGCGGTCCGTGGCTCGGTCTCCACCCTGCCGCTGGCCTGGCGCGCGCCCTGGGACAGCGCTCGGGCCGACGCCGCCCGACGCCGCCTCGACCAGCTCGCGACCGGGCTCGCCACCGTCGAGCGGGACACCGGACGGCCGGTGCGGGTCGGCTTCGAACCGGAACCCGGGTGCGTGGTGGAGAGCACCCCGCAGGCGGTCGCCGCGTTGTCCGGGATGGACACCGAGCGGCTGGGGATCTGCCTGGACCTGGCCCACCTCGCCTGCGCCTGGGAAGAACCGGCCGTGGCCCTGGACCGGCTGGCCGCCGCCGGGCTACCGGTGGTCAAGGTGCAGGTGTCCGCCGCGCTGGAGGCCGCCGACCCGGCAGGTGACGCCGCCGCGCTGCGTCGCTGGGTCGAGCCGCGTTTCCTGCACCAGACCCGGGCCGCCGGGTGCGCCGCACCGAGTGCCGGGCCGGAGGTGACCGACCCGGCGGACCCGGGCTGGGCGGCCGACGACCTCGACGCCGCCCTCGACGCCGCACTCCCCGGACCGTGGCGGGTGCACTACCACGTGCCGCTGCACGCCCCGCCCGAACCACCGCTGCGCTCGACCGTGCCGGTGTTGCGCACCGCGTTGGCCGCGCTCTTCGCCGGTGCCGACGCCGGCTGCGACCACCTCGACGTCGAGACGTACACCTGGGGGGTGCTGCCGGTGGCGCGACGCCCGCGCACCGACGCGGAGCTGGCTGCCGGGATCGCCGCCGAGCTGGCCTTCGCCCGCGACGAACTGGTCGCCCTCGGGCTGACCCCGACCGTGCCGGCGGCGACCCGGTGAGCGCGAGGAGCGAGTCGGCCCGACGAGCCCCGCAGCCGTGGACCAGGGGAGTGTGAACATGAAGCGACAGCTGGTGGTGCTCGACGTGGTGGGGCTGACCCCCCGGTTGCTGACACACATGCCCCGGCTGCGCGCGGTCGCCGAGGCCGGGTTCCGCGCCGAGCTGGGCACCGTGCTGCCGGCGGTGACCTGCTCGGTGCAGTCGACCTTCCTCACCGGCGCGTTGCCGGCCGAGCACGGCATCGTCGGCAACGGGTGGTACTTCCGGGACCTCGGCGAGGTGCTGCTCTGGCGGCAGCACAACGCGTTGGTCGGCGGGGAGAAGCTCTGGCAGGCGGCCCGGCGGGTGCGGCCGGACTACACGGTGGCCAACGTCTGCTGGTGGTACGCGATGGGCGCGGACGTCGACTGGACCGTCACCCCGCGACCGGTCTACCACGCCGACGGGCGCAAGGAGCCGGACTGCTACACCGACCCGCCGGAGCTGCACGACGCGCTCACCGACCGGCTCGGCACCTTTCCCCTCTTCACCTACTGGGGGCCGGGTGCGGGTCTGCCGTCGTCGCGTTGGATCTGCCGGGCGGCCGAGCAGATCCTCGCCGAGTTCTCACCCGATCTGACCCTGGTCTACGTCCCGCACCTGGACTACGACCTGCAACGTTTCGGCCCGTCCGCATCCCGCTCCGCCGCGGCGGCGGCGGAGTTGGACGGCGTGCTCGCGCCGCTGCTGGACGCCGCGCAGGCCCGCGACGCGACGGTGGTGGTGCTCTCCGAGTACGGCATCACCGAGGTGTCCCGGCCGGTGGACGTCAACCGGATGCTGCGCGCCGAGGGGCTGCTGCGGGTGTACACCCAGGCGGGCATGGAGTATCTCGACCCGTGGACCTCCCGGGCCTTCGCCGTCGCCGACCACCAGGTCGCCCACGTGTACGTGCGTGACCCGGCCGACGTGTCGGCGGTGGCGAAGCTCTGCGCCGGGCTGCCCGGGGTGGCCGAGGTGCTCGACGCCGACGGCCAGGCGGCGCACGGGCTGAACCACCCGCGCGCCGGTGAGCTGGTGCTGGTGGCCGAGCCGGACGCCTGGTTCACCTACTACTACTGGCTCGACGACGCGCGGGCGCCGGACTTCGCCCGGCTGGTGGAGATCCACCGCAAGCCCGGGTACGACCCGGCGGAGCTGTTCTTCGACCCGGCCGCGCCGGGGGCGGCGAAGCGCCGTGCCGCGCTGGCGCTGGCCCGCAAGAAACTCGGGATGCGGTACCTGATGAACGTGGTCGGGCTGGATGCCGGCGCGCGGGCGGTCCGTGGTTCACACGGGCGGTTGCCCACCGATCCGGCCGACGGGCCGGTGCTGCTCTGCTCCGACGGGTCGGTGGCCCGGGACCGGATAGCGGCCACGGAGGTGAAGGGGCTGCTGCTGGAGCTGGCCGGGATGGAGGGGCGGTGACGGTAGCCGAGGCGGCTGTCGACTCCGCCGGTTTACGGGCCCGCTTCGACGCCGAGCTGTCCGCGTTCCTCGACCGGCAGGACCCGGACTGGCCGGACGGTGCGCCTCGGGGCGTCTTCACCACGCTGCACCGGTTCGTGTTGGCCGGGGGCAAGCGCCTGCGACCGCTCTTCTGCTACTGGGGCTGGCGGGGTGCGGGCGGCCCGGACGGTACCCCGATCGTGACCGCCGCCGCCGCGTTGGAGCTGTTCCACGCCTTCGCGCTGATCCACGACGACATCCTGGACGGCAGCGACCGGCGTCGGGGAGAGCCCTCGGTGCACCGGATCTTCGCCGATCTGCACACGCAGTCGTCCTGGCGGGGTGACCCCGAGGCGTACGGGCGCAACACCGCCCTGCTCTGTGGTGACCTCTGCGCCGCCTGGTCGGACCAGATGTTCCACGAGTGCGGGTTGAGCCCCGAGCAGGTGCACCAGGGGTACGCCGTGTTCGCGCTGATGCGTACCGAGGTGATCGCGGGGGAGTACCTCGACCTGGTGTCGGGGGTGGGCGACGGCTCGGTGGCCAGTGCCCTCACGGTGATCCGGATGAAGGCCGCCCGCTACACGGTCACCCGACCGTTACAGATCGGCGCGGCGTTGGCGGGCGCGTCGGCCGAGCTGCTGGACGCGCTGGCCGAGTTCGGTGATCCGCTCGGGGACGCCTTCCAGCTCCGTGACGACGTGCTGGGGGTCTTCGGTGACCCGGCGGTCACCGGCAAGTCCGTGCTGGACGATCTGCGCGAGGGCAAGCCGACGGTGATGATGGCGTTGGCCCGCGACGCCGCCGACCGGGCGCAGAGCGCTCGGCTGCGCGAGCTGTTCGGCAACCCCGACCTGGACGCCGAGGGCGCGGCCGAGCTACGCGAGATCATCGAGAGCACCGGAGCGCGCCGGAAGATCGAGCAGATGATCCAGGTCCGTGCCGAGGCCGGGCTGGCGGCGCTGGAACACGCCGAGGTGACTCCGGAGAGCCGGTCCGCCCTGATCGAGCTGGCCGCCCAGGCCGTCGACCGGGAGCACTGACGGCCGCCGCCCGGGGGCGTTGGACTGTCGGTGCCCTGTCGTACGGGCTTTTGATCGAACTGACGAAAGTCCACATCCGACCGGCGAAAGATATAGACACATCAACGTATGACGTTTAATGTCTGTGCCAAGTCCTACTTGTTTCGTCGAACCGGTGGCACGGCATCCCCCTCGGCGTTCCCGTCAGGAAGGGACAGCACTCCCGCCCTAGCTGCAAGGAAGGGCACCTTATTAACGCCTAGCGTTGTACAAGGGGCCCCTCCTAACACGACGATCGTTTGGGAGAGCGAGATGCGCAGACTTCTCCGTTCCGTCCTCGGCGTGGCCACCGCCGCCTTCGCCGTCCTCGCCTGCACCACCCCGGCCACCCCCGCCAGCGCCGCCGACACCCCGTACGACGTGCTGGTCTTCTCCAAGACGGCCGGTTTCCGGCACGACTCCATCGCGGTGGGCACCCAGACCATCCGTGACCTGGGCGCGGCGAACAGCTTCACGGTCACCGCCACCGAGGACGCCGCCGCCTTCACCACCGGCAACCTCTCGCAGTACGGGGCAGTGGTCTTCCTCAACACCACCGGAGACGTGCTCAACTCCAGCCAGCAGGCTGCCTTCGAGTCGTACATCGGCTCCGGCGGCGGCTACGTCGGCGTGCACGCCGCCGCCGACACCGAGTACGGCTGGTCCTTCTACGGCAACCTGGTCGGGGCGTACTTCCGCTCCCATCCGGCCGTCCAGCAGGCCACCGTCCGGGTGGAGGACCGGGCCCACGCGGCCACCGCCCACCTGCCGCAGAACTGGGTACGCACCGACGAGTGGTACGACTTCCAGAGCAACCCCCGCGCCAGCGCACGGGTGCTGGCGAACCTCAACGAGTCGACGTACTCCGGCGGGGCGATGGGTGGCGACCATCCGATCGCCTGGTGCAAGACGTACAACGGCGGTCGGTCCTTCTACACCGGCGCTGGGCACACCCAGGCGTCGTACGCCGACCCGGCCTTCCGGGCGCACCTGCTCGGCGGCATCCGGTACGCGGCTGGTCGCACCAACGCCGACTGCCGACCGGAGACCGGCTACACCACCCTCTACAACGGATCCACCAACGGCTGGTCCCAGGCCGGGCCGGGCAGCTTCACCAACTCCGACGCCACCCTGACCTCGGTCGGTGGCATGGGACTGTTCTGGTACAGCGCCAAGCAGTTCACCAACTACTCGCTCAAACTGGACTGGCGGCTGGCCGGGGACGACAACTCCGGCGTCTTCGTCGGCTTCCCACCGTCGAACGACCCGAACTCCGCCATGAACAACGGCTACGAGGTGCAGATCGACCCCACCGACGCCGCCGACCGGACCACCGGCGCGATCTACGGCTTCCAGGCCGCGAACCTCGCCGCCCGGGACGCCGCGCTGAACCCGGCGGGGGAGTGGAACACCTACGAGCTGCTGGTGGAGGGGGAGCGTCTCCAGGTCTTCCTGAACGGGGTGAAGATCAACGACTTCACGAACACCGACCCGGTCCGGTCGCTCGCCGGGCACATCGGCATCCAGAACCACGGCACCGGCGACGACGTGTCGTTCCGCAACATCCGGATCAAGGAGTTGGGTGGCACGAACCCGCCGCCGACCGGCGACCGGACCGGGCGGATCACCGGCCTGGGCGGCAAGTGCCTGGACGTGCGTAACGGCTCGTCGGCGGATGGCACGCAGATCCAGATCTGGTCCTGCCACGGCGGCGCGGCGCAGACCTGGACAGTGACGCCGAACTCGACGATCCGGGCGTTGGGCAAGTGCCTGGACGTCAACGGTGCCGGCTCGGCCGATGGCACGAAGATCCAGTTGTGGACCTGTCACGGTGGTGCTGCGCAGGTGTGGTCGGCGCAGTCGAACGGCACGTTGCGTAACCCGAACTCGGGCAAGTGCCTCGACGTGTCGAACAACAGCTCCGCCGACGGGCAGATCGTGCACCTGTGGACCTGCCACACCAACGCCAACCAGCGCTGGGTCCTGCCGTAGCCGACCAGCGGGACCGCCCCGGTGCGACGGTCACCCGTCGCACCGGGGCTCTTTCCTACCGCCGGTCGCCCGCCTAAAGTGAAAGACGGCGACCGCGAGGTGGCCGGTGAGTCGACGGGAGGCGCAACCCGTCGACCCCAGGCGCTACCGCGCCCACCGGCACATCGTCGGGCTGCCCACATCCGGTCATCCCTCGCCCCGGTCCCGCAGGTAACGGAATCCCCCACACGACAGGGGAAAAGGACACATGGCGCGACCGATCACGCTGTTCACCGGCCAATGGGCCGACCTTCCGTTCGACGAGGTGTGCCGGCTCGCCGCCGAGTGGGGCTACGACGGTCTGGAGATCGCCTGTTGGGGCGACCACTTCGAGGTCGACAAGGCCCTGGCCGACGAGTCGTACGTCGAACGCAAGCGGGAGACGCTCGCCAAGCACAACCTGAAGGTCTTCACCATCTCCAACCACCTGGTCGGTCAGGCGGTCTGCGACCACCCGATCGACGAGCGGCACCAGGGCATCCTGCCCGCCCGGATCTGGGGCGACGGCGAGCCGGAAGGGGTACGCCAGCGGGCCGCCGAGGAGATCAAGGACACCGCCCGCGCGGCGGCGAAGCTCGGCGTCGACACCGTCGTCGGTTTCACCGGCTCGTCGATCTGGCACACCTTGGCGATGTTCCCGCCGGTGCCGCCCGAGATGATCGAGCGCGGCTACCAGGACTTCGCCGATCGGTGGAACCCGATCCTCGACGTCTTCGACGAGGTCGGGGTGCGCTTCGCCCACGAGGTGCACCCCAGCGAGATCGCCTACGACTACTGGACGACGAAGCGCACCCTGGAGGCGATCGGGCACCGGCCCGCGTTCGGGCTGAACTGGGACCCGTCGCACTTCGTCTGGCAGGAACTCGACCCGGTGAACTTCATCTTCGACTTCGCCGACCGGATCTACCACGTCGACTGCAAGGACGCCAAGGTCCGTACCGGCGACGGTCGTCGTGGCCGACTGGCCTCCCACCTGCCCTGGGCGGACCTGCGCCGGGGCTGGGACTTCGTCTCGACCGGCCACGGCGACGTGCCCTGGGAGGACTGCTTCCGGGCGCTGAACGCCATCGGCTACTCCGGGCCGATCTCCGTCGAGTGGGAGGACGCCGGGATGGACCGCCTGGTCGGGGCCCCCGAGGCGCTCCAGTTCGTCCGTCGGCTCGCCTTCGACGCACCGTCCGCCGCCTTCGACGCGGCGTTCAGCAGCAAGGACTGAACGCACGGCCTGCCGGGGGTCGGCCGCCAGCCGACCCCCGGCAGCCTGTCACCTCACCCGGCCCCTGCCGCAGCTGCGCCTCGACCGCCGGAATCCGGCCCGCGAACCGCCCGGTCAGCCGGCGGTGAAGACGTGTTCGCTGGCCAGGCGGGCCGCGCCCACCAGAGCGGCCCGGTCCGCCAGATCGGACAGGACGATCGGCATGGTGCCGGTGGCCAGCGGCGCCGACCGCCGGTAGACCACGCCCCGGATCTCCGAGAGCAGGATGTGCCCCAGCCCCTCGGGTGCCCCGCCGATCACCACGATCCCCGGGTTGAAGAAGCTGACCAGGCCGACCAGCACCCGACCGAGGCGGCGGGCGGCCTCCCGGACCAGCACCTGGGTGGCCGGGTCACCCACGGCGGCGGCCGACACCACGTCCGCGACGGTCAGGCTGCCCGCCTCGGCCAGCCGTGCGGCCAGCACGGGGGAGCGGCCCGACCGGGCGACCGCCAGCGCCGCCCGGACCAACCCGGCGTCCCCGCAGTACGCCTCCAGACAGCCGGTCTCCCCGCAGACACAGGGCGGCCCGTCCTCGCCCAGCGGCAGGTGCGCGATGTCACCGGCGCTGCTGGTCGCGCCCCGGTAGAGCGATCCGCCGAGCACCAGCCCGCAGCCGATCGACGTGCCGAGCTTCAGATAGAGGAAGTCCTCGACGGTACGACCGATGCCGGCGTGCCGCTCACCCAGAGCGAGCACGTTCGCGTCGTTGTCGACCAACACCGGACAGCCCAGTTCGGCGGCGAACGCGTCCCGGACCGGGAAACGCTGCCACCGGGGCAGCACGGCCGGTGCGGTCGAGGTGCCGCCGTCGACCGGCCCGGGAAGGGCGACCCCGACCCCGGTGAGCTCGGTGACGCCCAGCTCGGCGCGAAGCTTGCCGACCAGTTCCACGGCACGGCCGATCATCGGCTCCGGTCCGTCGCGTACGTCGGCGGCCTCGGTCATCTCGGCCAGCACGTTCAACTCGCCATCGGTGATCGCGACCGTGAACCGGTCGGGGGCCACCACCACACCCGCGAAACGCACCCCGGCGGAGAGGCGGAGCAACGACGAACGCCGCCCGCCTCGGGAGGCCGCCGGGCCGGCGGTCTCGACCAGCCCTCGGGCGACGAGACGGTTCAGTTCGGTGGTCAGGGCCGTCCGGGACAGACCCAGCAGATCGCCCAGTTCGACCCGGGAACGGGCACCCTCGTCCCGCAGCAGCCGCACCAGCCTTGCCTGCTGCGGATTCTCCGGCCGAACCAGGGCCATCGCCATCACCTCCGTGCGGAGTCTTCCACGGCGGTGTTTCAGACCGGTGGCCGGCCGAAGCCGGAGCTGTCAACACCTGCTGACGGTGCCCGCCCGCCCACCGGCGGACGCACGGACGGGCCCGGCCATCAGTGCGTGGCCGGGCCCGTCCGGGTTGCTCAGACCGTGCTGCCGTTGGCTCCGGAGCCGGACGGCTTGGTGCGGGGGGTGGCCGACGTCGAAGCGGAACTCGACGAACCGGAACCCGACTTGCTGCCAGCGGTGGCCGGCGTGCCGGCGAACGTGTCGTCGGCGGGGGTGAGCTTCTCCTTGCCATTGCCATTGCCGTTGGCGTGCAGCTTCTCGCCCAGCTTGGAGTTGCCGAGCTTGTCCTTGCCCTCGTGGTAGAGACGGTTCGCCTGGGCCTGCGCGACCCCGGCCGCCTCCTGGACGGTCGGGTGATCGAGCACCTTGCGGCCCCGGACCACCAACTCCTCGTACTTCTCCCGGCCGGCACGGGCGCCCAGGACGAACCCTGCAGCCAGCCCGCCAAGGAACATGATCTTTCCGCGCATGGCGGCTCCTCTCGTACCTGACGCGCCGTCGGTCCCGCTCCCCGAAGCCCGGGGCGGCGGGACTGACCGATTCGCGCCTGCGTCCTGTCGTCGGCAGCTAACTACCCATCCTGCTCTCCGCTCATACCTCCTTGTGCCAGGATGACGATTTGTCCGGTCAACCGCCCGCAAAGCGCCCGATGGACGACCCACGAACCCCCTGGACCAACACCCCCCGGAGTCCTGTACTCTTGTGCCCGGCGCGCGGTGCGGAGCGATCCGCTCCGGGCGTTGTTGCAGTCCCCCGTAGCTCAATTGGCAGAGCAGCCGGCTGTTAACCGGCAGGTTTTTGGTTCGAGTCCAAACGGGGGAGCTTCCTCACCACGACGCCCACCGGCACGACCGGTGGGCGTCAGCCGTTTGTCCCCTCGAACGTGCCGACCAGCCCGCACCCGGCAGCCGCGCGCACGCCGCGGACGGGCGGAAATCGGGGCCACCGGGCAAGTGATGATCACTTATGATCCTCGCCATGCCCGCACCCCCCGCGCCGCCGGTCCTCGACGCTGCGGCCGCGTACCCTCAGGTGGCCGCCGCCCGTGGCGCGCTGGCCGCCGGTGACTGGCCGGCGTTGCGCACCCTCGTCGAGGACCAGGACGCCCACGGTCGCACGACCCTCGTCAGCGAGATCGGCGGCGCACCCCACGCCGAGGCGTTCCTGCCCAAGGCGTTCGCCGAGCAACCGGACGACCCGGTGGCCGCCGCCATGCTGGGAGCACACCTGATCATCGCCGGATGGCGGATCCGGACGGGCAGCCGGGCGCAGGACGTCAGCCGGGAGCAGTTCGTCCAGTTCTTCGACCACCTGCGCCGGGCCGAGCAGATCCTCATCGAGGCCACCGCCCGCCACCCGCAGGACGCGGCGGCCTGGACCCAGCGCGTCACCAGCGCCCGCGGCCTGGAACTCGGCCAGTCCGAGGCCCGCCGCCGCTACGATCGGCTCGCCGCCGGGCACCCGCACCACCTGCCGGCGCAGAGCTCCCTGTTGCAGCAGCTCTGCCCGAAGTGGAGCGGCAGCTGGGAGAAGGCGTACGCCTTCGCGTGGGAATGCGCCGACGCGGCACCCGCCGGCGCGCCCAACGCCGTCCTCATCGTCGAAGCGCACCTGGAACAGGCATTCGACCACGACAGCCTGGCCGCCGGGCGGGCATTCCTGCGCACCCCGCAGGTGCGCAGCGCGATCCACGACGCGGCGCAGCGCTCCGTGTGGCACCGCGAGTTCCGCCACGACTGGGGCTGGGTCGAGGTCCGCAGCACCTTCGCCCTCGCCTTCTGCCTCATGCACGAGTGGACGTCGGCGGCACAACAGTTCGCCGCCCTCGGCGACCTCGGCGCCGAGTCGATGTTCGGCTACTTCGGCGACCCGGCGGAGGAGTTCCAGCGGTTCCGCAAGAAGGCGTACGCGAAGGGCGGCCGGCCGTGATCCAACACCTGGAAACCGACGGGGTGCCGACCCTGCTCGCACCCACCGGCGGCCCGATGCGCGCCGGGCTGACCTTCCGGGTCGGCACCGCCGACGAGACGTTGGCCCGCCACGGCATCACCCACCTGCTCGAACACCTCGTCCTCGCCCCGTTGGGCAGCGCCGACTACCACTTCAACGGCGCTACCGGGCCCACCTTCACCACCTTCCACATGCAAGGCTCGGCGCCGGACATCGCCACCTTCATCACCTCCGTCTGCGCCAACCTCACCGACCTGCCGACCGGCCGGTTGGAGGTGGAGAAGGACATCCTGCGCACCGAGTGGAGCAGCCGGGGAAGCGCCGCCATCGACGACATCCCGTTGTGGCGTCACGGCGCCCGTGACCACGGCCTCAGCAGCTACCCGGAGTGGGGGCTCGCCAGGCTCACCGCCGAGGACCTGCGCCAGTGGGCCGCCCGCTGGTTCACCCGGGAGAACGCGGTGCTCTGGATCGCCGGTGACCGGGTGCCCGAAGGACTGCGGCTGGAGTTGCCCACCGGCACCCGCCAGCCCGTACCCACCGCCTCGTCGGCACTGCCGACCACCCCGGCGTACTTCGTGCACGGCTCCCGTGCGGTGATCCTCGACGCGGTGGTGCGACGACGGACCGCCGCGGGCATCTTCGCCGAGGTGCTGGAACGCGAACTGTTCCGGGCGTTGCGGCAGGACGCCGGCCTCTCGTACACCATCAGCAGCGGGTACGAACCGCGCGGCGACGGGCAGGCACACCTGAGGGCCCTCGCCGACGCGCTGGCCGAGAAGCAGGACGCCGTACTCGGCGGCTTCATCGACGTGCTGGCCAAACTACGGGTGGGCCGAATCGAGCAGAGCGACCTCGACGCCGCGGTGGCCAAGCGGATCGACGTCTACTCCACCGCCGAGGCCGACGCCGCCCGGCTGCCCGCGTACGCCCTCAACCTGCTCACCGGCGAACCGAACCACACCATCGACGAGCACCTCGCGCTGCTGAAGGCGGTCACCCTCGCCGACCTGCACGAGGTCGCCCACGAGACGTACGCCTCGGCACTGCTGATGGTGCCGGAGGGGACCCGCGCCGACTGGGCCGGCTTCACGGCCGCACCGACCTCGTCCCAGTCGTCCGTGTCGGGCACCACCTACCACGCCCGTGACGACAACAGCCGCCTGCTCGTCGGCACCGAAGGCGTCAGCCTCGTCCGTCCCAACAGCATCCTCACCGTCACCTACGCCGACTGTGCGGCGATGCTCGCCTGGCCGGACGGCGCGAGACAGCTCATCGGCCACGACGCGCTCGTGCTGCACATCGAACCGACCCTGTTCGACCTCCGCCCGGCGGCGACGAACGTCATCGACAGTGGGGTACCGGCCGACCGGCAGATCATGCTGCCGCCCCGCAGCCCGGAGGAGATCCCGCAGTCGGGTGCCGTACGCCAGGCCCACGAGCATCTGAACCGGCCGAAGCGGCCCGGGTGGGAGACCCTGCTGATCACGATCAGCGGCCTCGCCGCGCTGGTGGTGGGCGGGTTCACCCTGCTGCTCACCATCGGCCTGTTGATCGAGCCCACCGCCGAGGAGGACGTCGCCGTACTGTGGGGTGCGGTCGTGGTCGGATGGCTGCTCACTGTTATTCTCGCGTTGCCCGTCGTGCTGCTCACGCGAGGGCGACGCCGGTAAGGAGAGGCCGTCGGGATAAGATCCGGCCCGGTGCCGGGGCGGTAGCTCAGCCGGTTAGAGCAGGGGACTCATAATCCCTCGGTCGCGGGTTCGAGTCCCGCCCGCCCCACCAGATGTGGCGGTACGCGAACCGTACCGTCGGTGGATTGTTGATCTAGGGCTAGCTCTAGGGCTGGCCCTTGATCGTTTGTGGCGGTCGGGATGCGGAAGCGGGGGACGACGCTGTCTTCAGCCAAGATCTCGATTTCCTCGATCAGGGCCTCGAAGAGAGCCTTCTTCGCCTTGTGTCCGCCGGTAGTGATGATCTCCGCGATCTGACTTCTGATCGTCGCTAGGTCCTCAGCCGTTGGCCCGACGGGTGGCTGATCAAGGTCGAATTCGAGGCGGGCCTTGTCCGCTCGCAGTTGCTTGGATTGCTTGCGCAGGTTCGTCAGCCGGGCTTGGATCTCGGGGTCTTCGTCGTCGAGGTTGCCTCGTTCGAAGGCGGTGAGTGCGTGTTTGAGATGAGGTTGGTCAGGTCCGGTTGAAGGTGCGGCGGGCTTGTCGGTGTGCCGGTTGACCACGGG
>NZ_VCJO01000012.1:3732-151472 GCF_009712475.1 Micromonospora sp. CP22 | reverse complement strand
CGCGAAACCCAACCCCAAACCGAGAAGATCAACTGCCCAGATCACGGCCTTGATCAACAGCTAGCGAAAGACCGAGGCTAGTGACGCGAAGAGTCCCGAGCCGAAAGCCGACTGAGCCCACCAGCCGAGGAACCGCCCGTCCATCATCTCGCTACGGGGTCGCATGCGCAGGAGAGTGTTCTGGAAACACACCATCTCATCGATCTCGCCCTGCCAGACTGCGGAGGCTCCGACTGAGGAGAGGCTTCCGCTGCCCTCGGTTACGAGGACATCGCCTGGGCGTAGCCCAAAGATCCGCTGCTCGTCGGGGGTGAAGTTCATCGACTTCACATCACTTAGATCGAGCGTTCCATCCTTGACGTTGGCTGCCCGAAGGTATTTGACCATGAACGGGCCTTCGGCGTGCTGGGGTGAACGCTGTCGGCCGAGCGTGACCTCCGCAACGGACCTTAATGCAACGTTCTCTTGCCACGTCACTTGGTTACCTCGCCCAGCAGGGCCTGGATCTCGGCTTCGAGGGCTTTGAGTTCGGCGTCGATTTCGGCGAGGGGCCTTGGGGGCTTGTAGACGTAGAAGTGGCGGGTGAAGGGGATCTCGTACCCGATCTTGGTCTTGGTGTGGTCGATCCAGGCGTCGGGGACGTGGGGGAGGACCTCGCGGCGTAGGTATTCTTCTACGTCCTCGTTCAGCGGCACATTCTCGTAGTCGCGCAGTTCCGGGTCCGGCTCGGGGTCACCCTTGACGAGTTGCACCTCGCCGTCGGGGTCGCGGACGCCGACGAGTTCGCGCAGGGCCTTCTGGAAGGGGGCGCCGGTCGGCCAGAGGACGCCGCCTTCGGCCATCGCCGAGCGGATCGCGTCCCAGGCGGCCCGCTTGGTCTGCCACGAGCGGCCGACCAGCGGCTTCAAGGCGGCCTCGAACAGGTCGACGTCGACCACCCTGGCGATCGGCTTGGTGTCGCGTACCCGGGTCAGGGTTTCGTCGGTGACCTCGAAGCGGAGCTTGAGCGGGCGTTCCACGGTGACCCGCCGGTAGCCGAAGTCCTCGTTGGCGAAGACCTTCACCTTCTGGTGTTGCGGGTGCTCGGGGTCGGCGGCGGCGTGCAGCGCCTCGCCGTACAGTCGGGTGATCTCCTTGATCTGCTCGGCGGTGAGGTACTTGCGCTTGTCGCCGAGGGACTTGCGCATCTTGGCGAACTGGTCCCGGGCGTCCAGCAGGATCACCTTGCCGGCGTGGTCGGGCAGCTTGCGGTTGGTGAGGATCCAGAAGTACGTGGAGATGCCGGTGTTGTAGAAGAGCTGGTCGGGCAGGGCGACGATGCCTTCCAGCCAGTCGTTTTCCAGGATCCACTGGCGGATGCGGGACTCACCGGACTCGGCGGCCCCGGTGAACAGCGGCGAGCCGTTGAAGACGATCGCGACGCGGCTGCCGCCCTTGCCGTCGGCGGTCACCGGTTTCATTTTTGAAATCATGTGCTGGAGGAAGAGCAGCGAGCCGTCGTTGATCCGGGGCAGGCCCGCGCCGAAGCGTCCACTGTGGCCCAGACGCTCGTACTCGTCCTCGATGTCGTCCTTGACCTTCTTCCACTCCACGCCGAACGGCGGGTTGGCCAGCAGGTAGTCGAACGTGGCGGTCCGGTGGCCGTCGTCGCTGAACGAGTTGCCGAACTTGATGTTCTCCGGATCCTGGCCCTTGATCATCATGTCGGAGCGGCAGATCGCCCAGGACTCCGGGTTCAGCTCCTGCCCGAAGACCTGCACGGTGGCCGACGGGTTCAGCGCGGTGATGTGCTCCTCGGCGGCGCTGAGCATCCCGCCCGTGCCGCAGGCCGGATCCATCACGGTGCGCACCACACCCGGCACGCTCAACGCGTCGTCGTCCGGCGCGACCAGCAGGTTCACCATCAGCTCGATGACCTCGCGGGGGGTGAAGTGCTCACCGGCGGTCTCGTTGGAGACTTCGGCGAAACGCCGGATCAGCTCCTCGAAGACGTACCCCATCTGGTGGTTGGAGACCACCTCCGGCCGCAGGTCCAGGTCCGCGAAACGCCCGACCACCTGGTAGAGCAGGTTCGCGCCGTCGAGCCGGCGAATCTGCTGCGGGAACTCGTAGCGGTGCAGCACCTCCTGCGCGTTGTCGGAGAACGCCCCGATGTACGCCTGCAGGTGCTTCGCCGTCTGGCTCGGGTCGGCGGCGATCGACTTCAGCGTGTAGCCGCTGACGTTGTAGAAGCTGTGCCCGGCCGCGCGGCGCAGGAACCGGGTCACGTCGACGTCCTGGCCCCGAAATCGTTCGGATGTCTCGCGCACCTTGTCCCGGGTCGGCGCGAGGACACATTCGAGGCGGCGCAGCACCGTGAACGGCAGGATCACCTTGCCGTAGTCGGACTGCTTGTAGTCGCCGCGGAGCAGGTCGGCGACCGACCAGGCGTGGTTGGCCAGTTCGGTGTGCTTGCTGGTGCTCAACGGGTTCCTTCCGGTGGATCTGGGGGGAGGAGCGCACCGCCGGTGAGGCCGGCGGCCAACGTGCGGGCGGTCTCGTCGGCGAGCCGGTTCGCGATATCCGCCGCGACGCGCAGCGCGTGGAGCTGGCGGAACGCGTGACCGTAGCGCCGCTGCTCGGCCAAGGGAAGCAGCGGGATGCGCAGTCGGCGCGGGTCCACCCGGACCACGCTGGTGCCCGACGACGCGGCGTTCAGATTGTCCTCGGCGGCGAGGAAGCCGGCAAGGAACCACGGGTCGAGCCGCGTCGGGTCCGGACGCAGCAGATGCAGGTGCCGACCGAGCAGATGCCCGGCGTCGCGGGCATCGGCGACCCGGGCGGTGGCGACGCCCTCGTGCAGCATCTCCGGGAGGATGACGTCCCCGGCCCGAATGGTGACGTCCTCGTCGGAGGGATCCTCCTCGGCGACGCCGGAAGCCGGTCGGCGGGACACCACATCGCGGGCGGTGAGCGTACGAGGCGCGTCGCCGTGCCGCCCGGTCGGGCCCGAGCTGCGGATCGACGCCGGGGCGCGCAGCAGCGTCAACGCGTCGCCGCGCAGCAGGTCGGCGACACTGGCATGCCGCCAGGACAGGGGAGTGGCACCGGTCGGGGACCAGGTGTCGCCGCCGCCGAGGGCCACCAACCCGGTCGCCGCCCGCCGTAGCCGACTGCGCAGCTCGTACGCCAGGTCGGCGAGTTCGTCGGGCCTCGCGGGCACCGGAGCAGCGCGTACGTGGCGGGCGGGGGTGACGTCCACCGCCTCGTCGAGCAGGTCGATCACCGGCACCGCGCGGGCCGTTCCCGGGATCGGCTCGAAGGCGTCGGGGTGTCGGTCGAAGTCGCGCCATGCGCCGAGCACCGCAGCGCGGACCGCCGGCCAGTTCACCGTCGCCCGCCCACCCGGGCCGTCCTCGCTGGTGGCGACGGTGTCGGTGTCGAGCAGGAGCACCGTCGACGGCAAGGTCGCCTGCGGGTGGGGGCGTTCCAGCAGCCACAGGTGCAGACCGACGTGCAGCGGTGGGGCCACCCCGACGGGCAGGGCGACGACGGCTCGTAGCGCCCCCGCGCGGACCATCTCGGCCCTGACCCGCCTGCCGGACGGTCGAGCGGCGGCGTTCGGTGGCATGAGCAGAACCGCCCGGCCACCCGGGGCGAGGTGCGCCAGGCAGTGCTGCAACCACGCGAGTTCCGGTTCGCCCTTCGGCGGCAGGCCGAACAACCACCGAGGGTCGTACGTCAGCTCCTCGTGCCCCCAGTCGCGGTTGCCGTAGGGCGGGGCGCAGAGCGCGGCGTCGGCGACCAACGTCGGGAACGCGTCGTCGCGGATGCTGTCGCCGGCTCGTACCTGCGCCTTCGCTCCCTCGGCCGTGACGGCGAGCAGGGCAGCGGCCTGCCCGGCGATCAGGCGCGCGATGTCCTGCCCGAACAGTTCCCGAGCGCCGCGAGCAGCGGCGGCCAGCAGCAGGCTGCCGACCCCGCACCCCGGATCGAAGACACTGCCCGGGTACGGCTCGTCGGGGCCGGCGAGAAGATCGGCCATCAGGTCGGCCACCGGCTCCGGAGTGCGGTACGCACCGCTGGTCTTGCTGTCGCCGAGATCGCCCTCGGCGATCACGTCCAGGGCTCGTGCCGCTCCTTCCTCGGCGGCGCACCGCAACAGCGTGCGAATCAGCTCCGCATCACCGGGCCGGTAGGTGAGGTCGTCCGCGCCGGGGATGTCGGAAGCGTACGACCGGCTCGTCTGCCGCGCCCACGCGGACAGCTCGTCATCGGAGAGTCCGCCGACCTTCGTCAGCTCGCTGTCGGCAACGCGACTAGCCGCGACAACGAGCGTGAGCAGTCTGCTTCGGTGGGTCACATCGGCCCGGCTGGCGCGCAGCGCAGCGCGCAGCTCATCGGCGGGAGAGGCGGTCGGCAACTGCCCACGGGCGGCCAGCCAGGCGCGAACCGCTTCCAGGTCGTACGCCGGGCTCGTCTCCGTCCCACCCGACGGGGCGGGGAAGTCCGGGTGGCGCCGACGCCAGTTGCTCACCGTGGCGCGCGTGACCCCGGCCAGCCGGGAGATCTCGGCGGCGGTCACCTGGGCGGGCTGCGGCATGGGCGTCCTGTCGGTCGTGATGATGCCCGCCCACCCTACACGACCGCTATCCCGTTAAAGCGGTTTGACAGTGCTTTCACTCTGGTGTCTACTGGCGATGCTTTCACTGGGTCGAGAGGGGTACGACGTGACAGACAGCAAGACCGCCGTCATCGACCAGCGCATCAGCGACCACCTTGACCGTTCCGACCTGCCCGAGATCGCCAAGGACCTCATCGTCGGCGCCCTCTGCGGCGAGGATTACCTGACCGACGTACTCGGCGGAGCCGCATCGCCCCCACCCCGACCGTCCGTCGACGACACCGAAGCGCCCGAGCCGATCGGCACGTACCTCAAGGCGATCGAGGTCACCGGCTTCCGTGGCATCGGCCCTACCGCCACTCTCGACCTGGTCCCCGGACCAGGACTGACCATCGTCACCGGCCGTAACGGCTCCGGTAAGTCCAGCTTCGCCGAAGCCGCCGAGTTCGCCCTCACCGGTGAGAACAAGCGCTGGGCTGGCCGTAGCACCGTGTGGCGCAAGGACTGGCGAAACCTGCACGCCCCCGACACCCCGCGTATCCGCGTCCGCCTCGGTGTCGAAGGCCACCGCGACGGTGCCGTCGTGGAATGCAACTGGGCCAGCGACGCGAAGCTCACCGACGTCACCACCTTCCTCCAGATGACCGGGCAGCCTCGCCGATCCATCGCCGATCTCGGCTGGGACAAGCCCCTGCAGCTCTACCGGCCCTTCCTGTCGTACTCCGAACTCAGCGGACTCTTCGACAAGCCCAGCGAGCTGCACGACTCCCTGCAGAACATCCTCGGTCTCCGGCGCCTCGGAGAGATCGAAAACATGCTCAAGGCCGCCCGCCGGGAGACGGATCAGCAGCGCACGAGGGGCAAGGAAGCCCTCCCCGCTCTGCGGGCCGCGCTCGCGGAGCACCCCGACCAGCGGGCCCGCCTCGCCGAGCAGGCCCTCACCGCCCGGGCTGTCGACCTCGACCGACTCGAGGCCCTGACGACCAGCGACGACGCCGCCGACGACAAGAACGTCGTGCCGCTGCGCCAGCTCGATGTCCTGCGCCTGCCCAGCCGTGACGACGTGGCTGCCATGGTCGGCCAACTTCGCGTCGCGCTCCGCCAGATCGAGGACCTGGCCGGCACCCCGGCCGACGAGGCGAGGGCGCTGGCCGGACTGCTCCGCGATGCCCTGCGCCACCGCGCCAACCACCCCGACCAGCCCTGCCCGGTGTGCCAGGGGCGCATCCTGGACGAAGCCTGGACCCTGCAGGCGCAGGAGCAGCTACAACGACTTACTCAGCGTGCCGAGCAGCTAGAGAGCGCCCACGGTGCGGAGCGTGAACTCCGCCGCCTCCTGCGCGACCAGGTGCCCGTCCTGCCGCACGCGCTGAGCCTCGACCTCTCGGCCGAGCAGGTTCACACCGAAGACGCACGCATGGCCTGGCAGGGCTGGGACGACCTGCTCGCCGCCGGTGATGCTGCCAAGATCGTAGAGTCCGCCGTGGCCACCTTCGACGCCCTGCTCACCACCTTGAACGGGGTGCAGATCGCCGCCCGAAAGGCATTGGAGCGCCGCCGGCAGGTGTGGCAGCCGATCGCCGACCAGCTTCGTACCTGGATCGACACCGAACGCGCCAGCCGGCACGCCGCCACCATGCATGCCGCTCTGAAAAAGGCGGTCGCCGGGCTGCTGAAGATCGGAGAGCAGATCCGCCACGACGAGCTGGCACCGGTCGCAGCGGAAGCTACCGAGATCTGGAACATGCTCAGGCAGGACAGCAACGTCCAGCTTGGTGAGATCGCCCTCGCAGGGACCGGCCCAAGTCGCCGAGCCGACCTCGACGTGCAGGTCGACGGAATTCGCGCTGCCGCCCTGAGCGTCATGAGCCAGGGCGAACTGCACTCCCTCGCGCTGGCGCTGTTTCTCCCCCGGGCGACAAGACGCGAAAGCCCGTTCCGATTCCTCGTCATCGATGATCCGGTGCAGTCCATGGATCCGGCCAAGGTTTACGGCCTCGCGCAGCTCCTGACGGAGGTCGCGAAGCGCCGGCAGGTCATCGTCTTCACCCACGACGACCGGCTGCCTTCGGCCGTACGACACCTCCAGCTCGACGCCCGGATCCTGACCGTCAGCCGCAAGAACCGCTCCGAGATCTCGGTGACCGGTGCCCGCGACGGCGACCCGGGGCAGCGCTACCTCACCGATGCCCGGGCCATCCTCAGCGACCAGAAGATGGCTAGCAAGCTGAAGAACACCATCGTCTGCAACCTGATCCGCGACGCCCTGGAGTATGCCTGCCACGAGAGAATCCGCATCCGCGCCTTCCGCGCCGGCACCTCGATAGTCGATACCGAAGCCGCCATCAGCGAGACCGAGGGATTGCGTGCCACTCTGGCGCTGGCCCTGCTCGGGGACCGTCAGCGGATTGGGGAACTGCGCGACGCGTTGCGCAAGTTCGGTCCCGACGCCGACGAGATCGTCACCGAGGTGAACCGGGGCACCCACGGCGGTGCCACCGGCGACCTGCACGTCCTGATCGACAAGGCAGGACGTCTGGTGGAAAGGCTGGGGCGGCCGTGACCCCCGAACAGCTCCTCCGTGAAGCCGACATCCTACTGACCCGTCCCAGCCGAAGCATGCGTCGTTGTTGGCAGCGGGCCTGCGCCTGCCTGACCCGCCTCGCCCTGCAACAGGGGCTCCGGACCTACTGGGAACAGGTCGACGCTTCGGTGCTGTCCCGATGCCCGACGCGGCACCAGTTGCTGGCCCTGCCGGTCTACGCCGATGTCTCGACGGCCCGCCTCGCGCGCACCGCCTGGCACGGCCTCTCCCGCGCCATGCACCACCACGTGTACGAGCTGGCCCCCACCCACGCCGAGCTGCGCGCCTGGCACCGCGACGTCGCCGCACTGCTCGATGAACTGAAGCATCGGGTTGGCTCGGCCAGTAGCAGCTGAATGTTGCTGACTGGGGTCCTTTCCTCGATACCTCTGTCGCACTTCCGATCCGCATCCATACCTGCTCAAAGCCCTATCCTGTAGGGCTTTGCCCTCGGGCCGTCGGCCCGGCGGATCAGCACTGCCGTACGTCGACCGACATGGAGACGAGATGCTGATGAACCAACCGGAAGCGTTCAACGTCGTCCAGCAGGCCGCCAGCCGGTGGGCAGACCGGCTGATCGACTTCGGCCCGCGTAACACACTGCTGTACTTCAAGGAACGGCAGGCGACCACACTGGATCTCGCCGAAGCCACTGCCGACGGGATCAGCGATCTGCTGCGGGGGAAGAAGGTCCGTCTGCGGACGCTATTTCCGGTTCAGGAGAGCCACAACAGGGCCTGCAATACCGCCCGCACGCTGCGCCGCAAGCTGGTCGAGCTGGATGAGGAGCAGGGTATTCAAGCCGGCTGGGTCGCCCGGGGTCTGCTCTGCATGGTCGGCTCGTATACCCGGGGATCTGTACCGATGCAGCCCCTGCGCGCACCGTTGATCCTGCAACAGCTCACGCTGGACAGCAGGACGGCGACCGAGAACGACTTCACCCTGGAACTGTCCGACTCGCCCGAGATCAATCCCGTGCTCCTGTACGCGCTGGAGCGGCAGTACGGCGTGGAGGCGGACATCATCGCCCTCGGCGAGAAGCTGAGCATGATGCTGAGTGAGATAGCCGACCCTGATCAGCAGCTCAGCAACGCTTACCAACAGATCGCCGAGGCGGTCGCGCCCAGCGGCCTCTCCCTCCATCTCGAGTCGGCGTTGGTCGCCGGTGTGTTCAGTTTCGACAAGCTGGCCATGGTCAAGGACCTGCGCAATTCCGGAGAGCTGCTGGCGTCGCATCCCGTGATCGGCGCCATGGCCGGCGACCGGAACGCACAGCAGCACCTGCGCGTCGAAACGGCCCCGGGCCCGAGTTCCAGCGCGGACCGGGTCGACCTGGCCAAGGAGTTCCTGGTTCATGACGCGGACTCATCCCAGCAGGCGGCCATTGACGCGGTGCTGTCCGGCCGGCACGTGGTCATCGAGGGCCCGCCGGGCACCGGGAAGAGCCAGACGATCGCCAACATCATCGCGTACTCGGCGGCGATGGGTCGCAGTGTCCTGTTCGTCTCCGAGAAGCGCGCGGCGATCGAGGCGGTGATGAACCGACTCGGTGACGTCGGGCTCGACAACCTTGTGTTCGACCTGCACGACCGAAGGATCAACAAGAAGCAGGTCGCCCAACGTATCGCCACCGTTCTCACTCAGGCCGGTGCCGAGCCACCGGTGGATACGGATGATCTGCACCGACGCCTGCGCAGCCGGCGGACCGCCGCACAGCGCCACCCGGCCGAGATGCACGAGGTACGGCAACCGTGGGGCATGAGCGCGTACCGGGTGATCGACGAGTTACTCGCCCTACCCAGTCATGACGTCAGTAGGTATAACCTGCGCGCCTCGCAGTTGCGAAGCCTTGACCGGTCGGCGATCGACGCTGCGCGAGAGGACCTGCGGACGTTCGTCGATCGTGGTGGCCTGCGGATCTGGCGTGGGGCGTCACCGTGGGCGAAGGCCGCGATCCACACTTCCGATGATGTCGACAACGTTTTGGTTCACCTCGAAGGGCTCGCCTTCGGCGCACTTCAGAACGCGCAGCAGCAGATCCGGAATCTGGTCGACCGGGCAGGGCTGGACGTACCCGACGACCTCACCGCCTGGACCGACCTCTTCGACCTGCTCAGCGAGATCGAACGGACCGTCGACAGCTACAGCGAACACATTTTCGGACCGGATCTGGACGACTATCTCTACTCGACGGCGCCACGTCGGCACCGGCCGCGACGAGTCGAACCGCTCGGACTTCTCCGCCGATTCCAATTGCGCCGCCAGCTGCTGCGCGCCTGCCCCGCCGCACCCCGCAAGCGAGCCGAGATGTATCGAGGGCTGCTCGCTGCGGTCGATCAGCGCGAGCGGTGGCGCAAGCTCAGTCGATCCGACAGCATGCCCACCGCCCTGGCCGGTGCCGATCTGTGCATGGCGTCCTTCGTCCAGGTCCGCAACCACCTCGCCGCAGTGGCGGCCTGCGCCCGTATCGACGGCCTCGACCAGGGATCGGCCACCACCGCAGCACACACCCTCGCCGAACTGGACGCCGACCGCGAGACCCTGTTCCTGATGCCCGAGCTGAACAAGCAGCAGCAGCGCTTCCGCTCGCTGGGACTGGGCTGTCTGCTCGACGACCTGGCCGCGCGGGACGTCTCCAGCGGCGAGGCGACCGACATCCTGCTGCGCGCCTGGCTCCAGGTGGTCCTTGACGAGATGCGCATCCGCGTCCCGTACCTTGGGCAGTTCGTCGGTCGGCAGCACAGCACCGTCGTCGCGGACTTCCGTGACGCTGACAGCGAGCACATCCAGGCGGCGGCCCGGCACGTGCGACGCAACGTGGCAGTGAACCTGCGCAAGACCCGGGACACCTACCCCGACCAGAACAGCCTCGTCCGGCGAGAGGCGACGAAGCGGAGCCGGCACCTGCCGCTGCGCAAGCTGCTCGGCAGCGCCCGAGAGGTGCTCCTCGCCGCGTTCCCGTGCTGGGCCATGTCACCCCTCGTGGTCAGCCGCATCCTGCCGGCCGAGCGGATCTTCGATGTGGTCATCTTCGACGAGGCGAGCCAGATCGAGCCGCACGACGCGGTGGCGTCGATCATGCGCGGCGCGCAACTCGTTGTGGCCGGCGACCCCAAACAGCTCCCGCCTACGCCGTTCTTTCGTCGACTCGTCCAGCAAGTTGGCAACGGCGAGGAGGACGAACTCGGCGACGACAGTCTCGAAGACTATGAGTCCGTACTCGACGTCCTCAGCGGTCTGATCTCCGACCGACACCGGCTGACCTGGCACTACCGAAGCCGGGACGAGCGCCTGATCGCGTTTTCGAACATCGAGATCTACGACCGGTCTCTGGTGACTTTCCCCGGGGTGCAGGTGGACACCCCGCTACGCCTTGAAACGGTCGATGGCCGCGTTTCGCCAGGGCAGAGCGGCTCCTCGCCCGAGGAGGTCGACCGGGCCGTTGACCTGATCCTCGAACACGCCGCACAGCGGCCCCACGAGAGCCTGGGCGTCATCACGATGGGTCAGAAGCACGCCTTGCGGATCGAAGCTGCGCTGCGCAGCCGACGCCGTGAGCACGAACACCTCGACGCCTTCTTCTCCCAGGACAGGGCTGCGAGCCAACGGTTCTTCATCAAGAGCCTGGAGAACGTCCAGGGTGACGAGCGTGACGCCATCATCCTCAGTATCGGTTACGCAAAGACCCGCGACGGTCGCTTGCAAATGCGGTTCGGGCCGCTCAATCAGGAAGGCGGCGAGCGGCGGCTGAACGTCGCCATCACCCGCGCGCGTTGTCGGATGACCGTCCTCAGCGCCTTCTCGCACCACGACATGGACCCGATCCAGACCGCCGCGACCAGGAACCGCGGCCCCGAACTGCTGCGCCGCTACCTGGAATTCGTCGACCTTGGTGGCGAACTCGGCGGGCGGCAGCACACCCGCATCGAACTCAACGGCCTCGAACGCAGCGTCTTGGCCGCCGTCGAGCGGCAGGGCATCAACGCGGTGCCGCAGTGGGGGGTCTCCGGTTACCGCATCGACCTGGCGCTCGCCCATCCGGATCAGCCCGGCCGGATGGTGCTCGCCGTCGAGACCGACGGCCACGCCTATCACCAGGCGCACAGCGCTCGCGACCGAGACCGGCTGCGCCAGCAGCACCTCGAGCGGCTCGGGTGGAAGTTCCACCGGATCTGGTCCACCGACTGGTACGTGGACCCGGAAGGCCAGACCGCCCGACTCGTCGCTCGCTGGAAGCAGGCGGTCGCGGAAGCCGATCGCGTCCCGAACCACCGCCCGGAACCCCTGCCGCCGCGACGGCCTGCACCGCCACCGGCCGCACCGTCGCGCCGCGGCCCGCGTCCCCCAGTCCCGGTGGGACTGCGGATCACCGAATACAGCCGCGAACAGCTCGTGCAGATCTGCGCGTGGCTGCTCAACGACGGACTCCAGCGTGACCGCGACGAGCGCCTGCAGGAGGCCATGGCCGAACTCGGGTTCCGCAAGCGGGGATCGATCATCATCCAGCGCCTCACCGAGGCGCTCGACATCGCGCAACAGCGTGCCGACCGGGAGGTTTCCTGATGGCCATCCTTGACCCGCTTACCCTGGAACGGGTAGCACGCCTGATTTGTGACATCGACGGACCGTACGAGCGAAACGGCTGGCAGCTGGAGCGGTTTCTGCAGCGGGTCCGGTGGCCCGGCGACCCGCAGTACGACGGCTCACCTCGCGTTCCTTGGCTCACTGAACTGCTGCTCGCCGGTGCCGACGACGCTGCTGCCCTCGACCGCCTGCTCTGCCGAATCTGCGATCCGTTGGAGTACGACGGCGGCATCGAGGCAGCAGAGCCGATCGCCCAGGAGCTGAACCGCCTCCTGGCACCCGAGCGCCTCACCGTCACCTATGTCGGCGGACGCCCGGTGCTCGGCCAGCTCGATCAGACGGGCGAAGCGCCGATGTACGGGCCACCACCGGACCTGCACGAGCGGGTGCGCCGGCTGACTTCCGACAGCCCGGCGGTAGATGTCCTGATGGCAAGGGCCGACGAGGCGAGCATCTGCCAGAACAACGGCGCGTATGCCTTGGCGATCATCGGAATCGGCAGCTTCGTCGAAGGACTGCTGCACGTCGTGGTGACCGATCGCGATGAGGAGGTCCGCGAGCGTGGCATCCCCGGTTACAACGGCCGGAGGACCCCGGCCGACCGGGCTGGCCTGAAACTCCTGCTCGATTTCGCACACCAGCAGAAGTGGGTCCAGACCGATGCCAAGGACTTCATGGAGAAGGTCCGGGACTACCGAAACTTCGTCCATCCCCGGCACCAGATCGAATACGGCCTGGTGCCGGACATCGACACCGTCCGGATGTGCTGGGCACCTGTGCACGCGCTCCTCAACGACCTGGAATCCGCACCATGATCAACCGCTGATCTCGGTGCCCAGCAAGTAAGCGGATCGACCTCTCCTTGTCCAGATGCCGACCTCGACCCCCGCCTCTGCTACTCCAGCTTCCGACCGGGACCAGGTGCTGGAGTAGCAGACGCGGGGCACCGGGGCCGCATCGAGCGAGTGCGGTGACGCGTTCGGCGCAGCCTTCTCGCCTGTAACCCCTCGGGACGGCGCAAATGCTCGGTTTCAGGTCTGTGTTCGCGACCCACCACGAACGGGACCATCTACAGCGACTGGTGCGGGAACAACTCGACCGTTGGATCGCGGACCCCAAGGGTTGGGATCCGTCCGCGCTTCAGGAGAATCGGTGGGCGACCATCGGTGACAACGTCAGGGCCCTCCTACTGCAGCACGAGGGGCAGGATGGATCGACGTCAACACGCGTACGGATCGTCGAAACGAAGCCGGACGGGCAGTGGATCGTCCAACTGACCGTGCACTCGCCCAATGCGAGAGAACGGGCGGCATGGGCCTGGATCGACATCGAATCACCCGACCCCGACGGCGAGGACCCACGCAGCCGCCCCCGCCTCGCAGGCACCCCCCGCTTCCTGGCCCCCATGCTCGAAATCATCGATGCCTGGGACGGTGCCGCACGCCTGACGACGCGACCAGTCGTCATCCGCGGCGACGAAGTCGACGAGGTCCACCGAGCCCTCATCGACACCGAGCGACGAGGTGTCCTCTTCGTCGCCGGCAACGACGACTCGCTGCCTTCAGTCCCATGGACCAACCGGATCGCCGACCTGACCCGGTTCACCATCGGCATGGCCTCGTGCTACGTGCTGGACGGGGCAGCCACACAGATGCTCAACGACCGGCTCGGCCAGGTGCACGCCGTACTGCCGGGCCGACTTCGTACCTTTCGTCCCCAGGTGCAGCTGGACTCCGCCGTCGACGGGTTGCGGCACCGGGTGCTGAGCGCCGAGCGGATCGCCGACGACAACGAACAGCCCCGGCTCGCGCGGGTCCTCGCCTCCAATGCCCAACTGCAGGCTCTCAAACAGCCGCTGCCCGCATCGGTGGCGCGGGTGCACCGGATGCTGGAACGTATCGCCGACGACATGTTGGTGCACCGGCTCGGCGACGTCACCTCGAAGCGACCATCGCTCGTTCCGTCGCAACCCCAGGCAGCAGCCGTCGAGACCCGACAGAGTGACGGCCAGCAAGATGGTGCCGGCGCGCAGCAAGGCATGTTGCTGGACTACCTGAAGATCAAGGTAGGAATCGATCACCTGACCGTCGACCGGATAGACGAGATCGTGCGTCTGATCGAAGTCGGCCGGTCATCGCAGGAGGCGCAGAAAGACATCGCATCCCGATTCGCGCAGCTCCAGGCCGAACTCGATGAGATACAGAAGGCGTATCACGACGTCAAACGGCAGCTGGACGATGAGCAGATCGAGAACCGGGACGCGGTTGAACGCCTGACCCGCTCCGCGGAGACGGAACGGACGCTGCGCCACCGGCTCGCCTCTCTCGGGCAAGCAGAGGTGGCCTGGACGGCACAGCCGTCGGAAGCTGACGTCTCCCGCCCGGACAGCTTCGGTGAGATGCTCCGTTGGCTGCCAAGGCTCCAGTACGTCGTGTTCACGGGTGATCCTGACTGCGCTGAGGAACTTGACAACAACGATCCCCTGGGCAACTGGGCTTCGAAGACCTGGGACGCGTTGTTGGTACTCCAGGACTATGCAGCGGCGAAGGCAGACGGACGTTGGGCTAGGGACGTCCATGGCTTCCTGGAGAACACTCCGGATGGCTGTCACGGGTGGCCGACGCGACGCCATGCCCGTGACGAGAGCGAGGAGGTCCGAACCAACCCGGCGTACTGGAAAAAGCGGGTGCTACCCGTTCCGGCTTCCGTCATCGCGGCGGGCGAGATCTTCATGGGTGCGCATTTCAAGATCGCTCAGTTCGCGATGATCAGCCCCCGCATGCACTACTACGACGATACGGCGCAGAGCGGACGGATCTATGTCGGCTACATCGGCCGGCACCTACCAACCGGACAGACGAACTGACGGCCACCGAGGGCGATGGCTGAGCCACAGCATCGAGGGCTGCGGTACCTACGGCTGGCTGAGGTCGTGCACCAGTCAGCCGGTGGCGCGGTAGAGCTTCACCCCGCCGCCGCTGGCGTCCGGTGGGCTGGCGACCGCGGCGTGTTCGTTGACGAGCCGGCGACGGCTCCGAGGGCGAAATCCGGACGGCGCCAGATCTCGCGTCGATCATCGAGATTCACGGCGACGGTGTCGGCGCCGACCTGGGCGACGACCACGGGGCCGGACGCGCCGATGACGACCGGGTGCTTCCGCGTCAACTCGTGCTGATCTTCGTCACTGGGCTCGATCTCGATACGTTGAGCTTCACGCCCGGTGCCGGCGTCAACGGCGAGGATTTCGATAACCGGGCGCGGCGGTGTCGTGCCCTTACCGGGCGCAGTGGCGGCGAAGGCTGTCACCACACGGCGCTGCGCACCGGTTCCGGCCAGGACCGGCGGTTGGGCGGGGTTACCACCGACGAACGGGTTCAGCGTCGACGGCGACAGCGCAGGCTCGTGTGCCGGTCGCAGCGTGCCGGCGACCATGCCGGAGGTGATGTCAACGCGCTCCAGCCGGTCCACCGACGAGATCCAGACGCGCTTCCCGTCGAGTAGCACGGGTAGCGGCTCGACGCGTTGCCCACCCAGATTGATCTTCGACAGTGACGCGCTGTCCGGTAGCGGGATGGGGTCGGACACGTCGAATGTGCGCGGTGGGTCAAAGGTGGGCCGCTCGCTCGGTGCGCTGGCTGTCGCTTGGGCTGGTGGCTGTTGCGCCTCCGGTGCGGTTCCGCAGCCGATGGTGGCGGCAAGTACGCCGAGGCCTACGCCGAACACGCCCAGATTGCTTTGCGCACCGCGTCACGTCTCCCCGTCGCCGTTGGGTACAGCCGGGGAGTGTAGCGAGTTTGGTCCACTCTTCGTGTGCCGACCGTCGCAGCCCGGAGCTGAGCTGTATGTCGTGGAGCGAGATAGGGCAACGGAACTCGGGAGGCCGCCATAGGTCATCAGCGCCATAAAGAGGAATTCTCTGCTGGCGGTACGTCCTCAGGCTTCTCCGCCACAAGGCGTCGGACATGACGTTCGGACACGCCGGCGGCCAGAGCCAACTCCGCCGGGCTGGCCTGCGGACGCTCGGCGCGCAGCCGGGCTACAACGTCTGCTGTCCGCTCCGCGCGTCCCGTCACCCGCTTGCGTCGTGAGGTTCGCCGCCGGAGCGGCGCCGACACCTGGCTCGTGGCCGGACCGTCGGCGGCCCCAGCCAGCTGCGCCTCCTTCATCTCGGTCACAACCTCCAACGTCGACCATGGCCGCTGACGCGACGACCAGCATCCCGTCGACCGATAGCGGAAGTACGTAGGCGACCTCGGGACGCTCACCGAACCTCAACGCCACGGCGACCATGTGGCTCCTCGACGACCAGGCAGCAATACCGGCCACCGCCACCGTGCTCACGTCTCGGGCCAGCCGGGTCGGAGTCATCGAACCACCCCCAGCCCGAGCCGACGCTCGATGGCCCGGACCTCGATGGGGTCCACGGACGGACGTCCGCCGATGTCCAGCCGCGTCTGGACATCAGCCCATCGCCACCATCGCCTGAGGAAGTCGATCGCGTCGAGACCGGTCGCTTTCGCGATGTCCGTCAGGTCCGCGCCCGCCCGCAACGCGGTGTGGATCACTGAGGGTTGCCAGCGAGTCCACCAGGACACCACCGCAGCGGACAACGCCAGCTCCGTCAGGACGTCATCGAGGCCGGTTCCCGGCGTTCGAGCGACGGCCTGGTCATGAAGATCGAGAAGGAGTTGGAACGGGTTGATCTCTGCGGCATCGGCGAACCACACCGGCGGTTCGGTCGGTCGGGCCCGGTTCATCGGGCACCGCCCGATCCGCGTGAGCTGGGCAAACTCAGCGGTAGTGGGTCACCGACGATCGTGGCGGTGTGGTTCGCATGGTGGTACCTCCGGCCCACGCAACTTTCTGACCTGCCGTTTCGTGGCGACGTGTGTTCACCATGCGAACCATCGGCGTGGTGTCTGGAGGAACGGTGGACGCCCCAGCGGATTTTGGTCATACTTGTGACCATGACGACGCTGCCGTTGGGGGAAGTGAAGACTCGGCTCTCTGAGCTGGTGGGGCGGGTGCACGACCACCACGAACGGGTGACCGTGACCGTGCATGGTCGGCCGTCCGCGGTGCTGGTGTCGGTGGAGGACTTGGAGCGTCTGGAGGAAACCGTCGCGGTTCTCGGGGATGCGGACACCCTGCGGCGGCTGGCCGACTCCGACGCGGAACTGGCCCGAGGTGAAGAGGTGTCCGCCGGCCAGCTTGCGGAGACCATTCGCGCCCGTCGCGCCTCGGCCGCGTGAGCCCCCGGCTGCCGGAAGATCCGTAAACGTTGCGCACCACGCCGACCGTCCGTCGAGCGCTCGCCGAACGGTTGCCGGAGGCCGTCGCGGTGGCCGCGTACGAGTTCATGACTGGGCCGTTGGTGCGAGAGCCCTACCGGGTCGGGAAGCGTTTGTTGCCACCGTTGTCTGATCGGTTCAGCGCCCGGCGAGGCACCTACCGGATCATCTACCGCATCGACGACGACAATCGCACCGTGACCGTTGTGGACATTGATCATCGAAGGGATGTGTACCGCTCCTGACGCCCCTGGCAATTTGTCGACCCTTGCCATGCGTTCGTCACTGATGGTCATGGAGCTAATGCTTGACGGTTACCTCTCATGGGCCCGTCCCAAGACCTGTCGCCCGCTGAGGCCCGCCGTCGTCCGTAAACGCTGCCGGACCCTGTCTCGGCGATGCCTACATGTACTCTGCCGCCACTCCCTCTGCTTCCGCCACGAACTCGTCCAGCTCGGCCGGGGTCAGCTTCTGCTCTTGCAGCAGCTTTCCGAGGACGAAGATCTCGGCGGCGATCATGGTTTCGGCAGGAATGTTGTCGACTAACTCAGGTTCGCCGAGGGCGGCGCGGATGAGACCCTCCATTTCGAGGGCCGGCAGGGTGTCTCCGTCCTGGTGCTGCGAACGGGTTGTGGACACCCATGCAGCAACATCGGTGGGAGTGGCATCCGGTTCGAAGTGCCGGTTGACAGCAAGGGTGAACGCCGCTCCGATTACCTGGAGGCCGCCGACCCAACCGCCACGACCGATCTCTGCGACGAGGGCATCGGCAGCATCCCAGTCAGCTCGGGCCAGCGCCCGGATAAGCTCGCTGAGCGCTTGAATCTTCACTTCCTCAACCTCGCTATCATCTTGCTGGCCGCGATCATGAACCATCTTGCCCCCATGCCTGCCAGCAGGCTGACCACCACGGCGACCTCGGGACGCTCTCCGAACCTCAACGCCACGGCGACCATGTGACTCCACGACGACCAGGCATCAATCCCGGCCAAGCGCCACCGTGCTCACGTCTCGGGCGAGCAGGGTCGGCGTCATCGGACCACCCCAGTCCGAGCCGCGGCATGGCCATGGAGATCGAGAAGGAGTCGGAACGGGTTGATCTCCTCCGCATCGGCGATCCGCACCGGCGGGTCGGATGGGCGGGCCGGGTTCATCGGGCACCGCCCGATGCCCGTGAGCTGGGCAAACTCAGTGGTAGCGGGTCACCGGCGATCGTGGCGATGTGGTTCGCATGGTGGTACCTCCGGCCCGCTCGAAACGGATACCCAAACGGAGGGTGCAAGATCGCAGGCCACGGCCGGTGTCGTGGCGGCGTTGCCGTACGGCGGCGGGACTCTGCGGCAGGGTGGTGGATTCGTGGGTCAGTTCTGGCCGGGGCTTGCTACGGGTAGTCCTGCTTCCTTGGCGCATTCGAGCAGCCGCCGGTCGTAGGTGACGAAGGCGGTGAGTGCCGCGCCGGACTCGTTGGTCAGCACCTGGGCGGTGGCCAGGTGGATGGCGTCAAGGCTGCGGAGTGTCGGATCGGCGAACGCGGCTGCGGTCGCCCGGATCGTGCTGTCGATCTCCAGTCGGAACAGCCGTCCGACAGCAGCCGGCACTCCGATCAAAGCTTGCGGAGCTGATCGGCGCAGCGCTCTGGGTACTTCCACCTCGACGAGAGCAGAGGAGACCAGCGGCACGTCGTCGTGCTTGTGGAGCCAGGAGACAAGGTCGGCGCTGCACATCTCCTGCCGAACCAGCTTGACGACGGCAGCTGAATCGAGATAGATCACCAGCGCTCCTCGTCACGCATCGCAGCGAGGGAGGCGGCGGCGTCCGCACTCTCGTCACCGAGCTTCGGTGGAAGTGGAACAGAGCCGCCGCCGGTGGGGGCGACGGCTCGCCCTGCCGCTACCAACTTGGCCAACACCGACCTATCGTTGCCTACCGGAACAAGTCGGGCAATCGGGTGTCCACGATCGGTGATCTCGACGGTCTCGCCGCCACTCACCCGAGCCAGCACCTGGCTCGTGTTCTGGTTCAGCTCCCGGACACCGATGCGTTCCATGGGCACAAGTGTAGAACTAAATGTTCTACGGTTCTAGCTCCTGACGTAAACCGGGGCTGCCTGTCCGGCGACCAGAGAGGTCCACGAGGTCTAGACCATGGCGCTGGCCGGCGGCTCGGTGGGTGGTGTCGGAATCATCGCGCACGACCCGAGGTTCGTGAGCCGGGCAAGCTCAGGGTTAGCGGATCGCCTGCGATCGTGGCGGCGCGTTCGCATGGTGGTACCTCCGACCCACCACCCGCCCATCGTGTGGGCTGGATCGGCGAGATCTCCGCGAAGAGCGGACGCTGTTCAGGAAGGTGCTGGTCGCGCTAGCCGTGGCCGTGGCACTGGCGACGATCTACGTGGCTGGCATCGCGGTGCCAACGGCCGGGCCGACGATCGTCGACACACTGTGGCTGTGCTTGTGCGGCGCGGGCGCTGTGCTCGGCCCTACCGCTGCCTATGTCGGCGTCGTACACCTCAAGCGGAGAACAGACGTGATGATCGAGGTGAACGGCGGCTCAACGGCGGTCGGCGTGGGCGGCGAGGGCGCGAAGTCCCGCCAGGTCGAGCACCGTGATCCGGCGGTAGCCGGTGCGGATCAGTCGCTCCGCGCGCAGCGTACGCAAGGCTCGCTGGGTCGTGTCCGTTGCCGCACCGACCAGGGTGGCCAGTTCCGTGTGGCTCAGTGCCACACCGATGACTATCTCGTCGTCGGCGATTCGGCCACAGCTGGCGGCGATCTCGGCGAGCACCCGGGCCAGCCGGACGTGCACTGGATAGGTGAATTCGGCCCGCCGCTCGTTCGCGCTCCGTAACCGTTCGCCGACCACGGCGGTGACCTGGGCGGCGACTGCGGAGCGGCGGTCGAGCAGGCGCAGGAAGTCGACCTGTCGAATCACAGTCGACACCACATCACCGCAGGCTGCCACGGTTGCCGACCGCGCCTGGCCGGTGATCGCGGCAAACTCTCCCACGAGGTCACCCGGTAGGCGGATCGCCAGCAGCCGGTCCGAGCCGTCCACAGTAGCGGTCACCTTGGCGAAACCACGCCGGAGCACCTCGACGTGGGTGTCACGCGCGCCCTCGACGAAAAGCCGCCGGCCGGAGGACACCGTGCGGGTGACCCCGAGCGCGAGCAACTCCTGGCGGTCGGCCGGCGCGATCCGGCCCAGGAATGATCCCTTCGCCCAGGGCGCGTCACCATCCAGCGGTACGGCAGACATGCGGTGCCCTCCTCGACGCGGGACCGGGCGAGATCCCGTCCTTCCCCGGAATACCGGCCACGGGACCGGGGTGCAATACCCCTGGACCGGATGAGCATCCTGACGAGGGGAGGCGACGTGGAGTCTCATTGGGCGAGGGCGTACCGCTGACATCCGTACCCGGTCGCCGACCGACTCGATGCCTCGGCCGCCCACCGGCCAGCGGGGGAGTGGCCGTGCCGATGGCCCGTCCGTCAGGATGATGACAGTGAACCTGTCGGGCGTGCGGTGCGGATCGGAGGCGACATGGCTAGCCGGGACCAGTCGGTCACGGCCATGACCAGCGATGGCGATCCGCCGGCCGTGCCACGCGTGGCACGGCCGGACGGGCCAGGATGTGCGTCACGCGCACGCCGTGCGCCTGTCGGCGGCCACCGTCCGCTGGTGGAGGAGCGGTGACCGACCCAGAACCGCAGCCGGCGGAACTCTCCCCGGTGCAGCAGGCCCGAATCCGGCGGTTGCTCGAACGGGAGTTCACCGAGGCATGGCGTGCGGCCGTGGCAGCCGGAGCGGAGCCGGCTGTGCTGGCGGACACCATCGAGCGGGTGCGGGGGTTACCGCGGGCCGTCGGAGATGATGTGGAGCACGTCGTCGACGATCCGCCGGACGGTGGCGTCGTTGGCGAGCAGGGCTGAGACCCGCTCGTCGGTGGCTGCCGTTTCGCCGGGCACACGATCGATCTCCTCACTGCCGATGTCGGAGCCGAAGACCATTCGGAGTACCTCAACCACCGTCTCGCGCGGGTCGCCCCCGTCGCGCAGACCATGGTTGATCGCTTCGACAGCGGCGGATGCGAGGTCGGCGAGCCTCGCCTCGTCCCGTTCCTGCGGTCCCACCGGCACCAACGGCTGGGGGTCGGTGACCCCGTCACCGGGAACGGCGAGGACGGGAGCGTGTTTGCGGCCGAGTGGCCGTTCCACGTAGTCGGCGTACCACCGGGGCCGTCGTCGCATGGCTGTCAGGACCCTCTCGATCTCCCTCGTGAGGGTGCCACCGTCGCCGCCGGTCGGGTCGCCCGTCACTGCCTCGCGTCGCTGCGCCCACCTGTCCAGCGGCCACAGCTCGGTACCGGCGGTGGTCGGGACGCCGACCCAGGTGAGGATCTGAACCGCCAGGTCGGTGAGCCACGGGTCGTTGTCGAGCTCGCGGGCCAGCCAGGCGGGGACCCGGGGCCGTTGCAACGCGCCCCGACCACCGCGCCGACGGCGGTGACCGTCGACGGTTGCGGCAGTGAGTCGAGTCGAGAGCCAGCGTTCGACATCGATGATCGGTACCCGGGCGTTGGCCAGGAGATCGGTCACCACCGCCTCCACGTCGTCGTGGTGCCGGTCGAGGCAGTCGTCGGCAAGCATTCGAACGGAGGTGGCGCAGGCCCAGTGACCACGTCGTCGTTCCATCGGGCGGGTCACCCTGGTGAAGACGATTGGCCATGCGATCGCGTACGCGGCGCCGGTGAGCCGGGCGCGGACCTCGGGCGTCGCCGATGCCATCGTGGTGGCGAGTTCACCGCGGTGGGCGAGCCCGCGCAGTTCGCCCTGAGCCGGATCGGGGCGGGAATGCGTCTCCCGGTCGAGTGTCGCGTAATTGACAGATCTGGCCGGAAAGGGCTGGCGGATCGAATCATCCGCGTTTGTCATGACGCCCCCTTCCCCATACGGAATGAGCCCTGCCTGACCCTGCGATTGCATCCGAAGGATCGCCCCTGGATGGCCACTAACAATGTCTCCATTGACTCGGCCAGGCGAGCCCCTGCCCGCCGAAGAAGCGGTTCGTGGTCGATCGATGACGGAACGTCGGCCGAGGAGGCCGTTACGGTGAGTGCGGTAGCGGTTTCGCCGAAGTGCCGCGACCCACCTGTCTGCGCGGCCACGTCCGTCAGGGCACCCGAGGTCCGGTCCTGACCCGGCCGATCGGCGGCTCCGCACGCCGGTCTGTGTGTGCTATGACGATTGATTGTTCGTACCCACATGGCGACGAATGGATCCCCGTTTCCTGATTGCGACGAGACTGGTCCATCCTTGTGCTTGCGGGTGCTCGCCGCTGGCCAGGCAATGGCCAATTTTCTGGCCAGATAAAGGTCGCGCGTGGGCGACGACGGGACCAGGGCGGGACAGGGGTCGATAGCCTCCGCACCGTTCTGACGGACCACTACGAAAGGAGGAGGGCCCTGCCTGCTGCGATCGAGGATTACCCCTCGTATGAGGCTGGACTCCGTCAGGAGTTACTGGAACTCCGTCGGGGCGCGGGCGTGCAGAGCAGCCCGTTACGTCGGCGACTCGGCCCGCTACTGGCCGACCTGTGTGGGGTGTCGTGGACGGAGCCAGAGGCGACCACCCGCGCGAAGGTGCGGGCCGCCCTGCTCGCCCGCACCGCCGACATGCCCCGTGAGCTACGTCGGGCAGTCGAGCTGGCGTACGCCCTCGATCCCGATCACTCCTACCTCCGGCTGGACCGCCGCATCGAGCAACTCGCCACGGAACTCTCGGTACAGCACCGCACCGCCCGTCGTCGGATCGACGAGGCGGTCGCCCGGCTGGTCCGCACCATCGCGCTCAGGACTTCCGTCGAGGCATCCGAGTCCGGTCCTGCCTGGCACGTGCAGGCGATGAGCGCACTGCTGCGGCTCGACACGCCGACCCCCGAGCTGTACGAGACGCGGGACATCACGGCGATCCGGGCGATCGACCAGATCACCGTGCAGTTCAGCCTGCCGCGTCGGCCCGGCGACGACGCCCCGGATCACGACGTGCGCGCCGACGTGCTGTTCGGCGCGCGCATCACCGAACTGACCCGGCACAACGCCGGACAGGTCTTCCGCCTCACCCTCGCCCTTCCCCGGACCCTCGCACCGGGGGAGCGGCACCAGATCTGCGTGCACTACCGGGTGCCACCGGGGCAGGCGGTCCGGGAGCACTACGTGTTCCAGCCACTTACGCCGTGCGCGCGCTGCACCGTCCGGCTGCGCTTTCCGTTGGACCGGGGCCCGGTGATCGCGTGGCGGCTCGACGGTGTGCCACCTCGCGCGGTTGACGACCGGGCACCGGGGCCCGACCGGCTGGAACCCGACTCGGTGGGCGAGGTGACTTCGGACTTCGACGGGTTGCAGCAGGGCCATGCGTACGGCATCGCCTGGGCCTTCCCTGACGCCCCGGACGGCTGAGCCCGCATGACGGACGCCGCGCCGGTGGAGACCTTGCGCCGGACGGTCCGTCAGATAGGGACGTGGCGAGTTTTTCCGACCGGCTTCCGGCCGCCGCCTCCCGGTCCGGGCACGCGGCCCGACGGCCTTCGCTGTCCGGGGCGGGACGGACACCCCGGTCCGATGGCGTCGTCGGCCTGACCTCCGCCACGGGCGACCGCTGGCCGGCCAGGGCGATCCGGCCGTGAACCCCTTCGCGCTGTTCCAGGACGAGTCGGAGGAGCCGGACGCGATTCCGTTCGTGACCGACACGCACCGGCGGCGTTTCGTGGCGCTCCTGATCGACACCTCGTGGTCGATGGCGGCCACCCAGAGCAACGGCATGCGCGCGATCGACGTGCTCAACCAGGAGTTGACCCGGTGGCTGCCGACGGTGCGTGCGGAGGGCCGTGGGGCGCTGCGGGACGTCGAGTTCGTGGTCGTCACGTTCGGCGCGGGCGGGGTACGGGTGGTCTCCGGTGACGGAACGGCCTCCGCCGCCGACGGTGCCGCTTTCGTACCCGCATCCCGGCTCGACCTGCCGACCCTGACGGCGGGTGGCGCGACCCCGATGGTCGCGGCGGTGGAACTGGCACTCGATCTCGTGGAGCAGCGTCGTCAGCACGTGCAGACGGTGCATGCCCAGCAGACCGGCGGGCCCCGGCTGATCCTGGTCAGCGACGGCACGCCCACCGACGACGAGGGCAATCCCACGGACGACTGGCGGCCGCTCGCCCGCCGGTTGGAGCAGTGGCGATCGACGCGCCGGCTGCAGATGTTCGCATTCGGTGTGCCCGGGGTCGACGACGAGGTGATGCGCGCCCTGGCCACGCCGAGCGGCTACTTTGCCCTCGCCGACCTCGACCTGCGAAAGCTGCTCGACCTGATTCTGGTGGCGACCTCCGACCATGTCGACTTCGACCAGGTACGCAGTCAGGTCTACGGGGACGACCTCTGATGGCGGCGCGGTGGTCGGTGCTGGGTGGCAGCGTGGCGGGCGGGGCGCACGCCCGCGCCGGGCTCAGCGGCCAGGACGCCTACGCGACGCGGGAACTCGACGGGACTCTGCTACTGGTCACCGCCGACGGAGCCGGCAGCCGGCGGTACGCCGCGACCGGTGCGAACCTGGTGGTCACCCTCGCCCTGGAGGTGTTCGGCGCACTCGCCGCTGATCAGCGCCCGGCCACCACCGCCGCCTGGGCCCGGCTGCTCGACGTCGCTCGGCACCGAGTGATCCGCCGGTTCCGCCGCGCGGCGTGGGCGCTGGCGCGGGCCGTCGGGGACCTCGCCCCCGAGGACCTGGCGACGACGCTGACCGTCGTCGTGGCCCGTCCGCCGTGGGTGGCCGTGCTCGCGGTGGGAGACGGTGTCGTCGTGGTCCGAGCGGCTGACGGCAACCTCGATCTGCTGGTCGCCCCCACCGGCGGTGCGGATCAGTCGCTCGGCACGGCCACGCTGCTGCCGGTCGCCCGCGTCCGAGGTCACGCCCGGCGGCGGGTGGCCCGGCTGCCCGACCTCACCGGAATCGCGGTGTTCACCGACGGCCTGGACAGCCTCCTCGTCGAGTACGACGGTGCCCGGCCCCGTCAGCCCGGCGCCGAGGCGTTCGCCCAACTGTTCGCGCTCGTCGAAGGTGCCGAGCCCGACCCGATGGCGGTGACCCGGATACTCGCCGGCCGACGGGTCGGTGCGCTCACCGACGACGACAAGACTCTCCTGCTGGCGGTGCCCCGATGAGTATGCACATATGGCTCGTCGACCGGGACGGGCGTCGGGTGACCGATCGGCTGGACACGCCGATCGGCTCGGTCGGCTCCCAGGGGCGGGTCTTCCGGCTCCGGGGCCGGCCCGACACGGTGGTCAAGGTGCTGCACCGGGTGGACCGGGCGGAGTTGGCCACCCGGATCCGGGCGCTGCTCGCCGAGCCGACCGACTGGACCGGGCAGGCTGGCCATCCGGTCGTGGCCTGGCCGTACGCAGCGGTGCGTCGGCGGGACGACGACCGACTGGTCGGATACGCCGCCCCGTGGCTCGGACCACCGTTGTTCGCTCCGCTGCCGCTGCTGTTCAACCCGGTGGCCCGGGCTCAAATGCTGCCCGGCATCACCTGGGTCTGGTGGCTCACGGTGGCGGAGGAGTTGGCGCGGGTGGTCGAGGCGGTGCACCAGCGTGGACACGTCGTCGGTGATCTCGCCCCGGTCAACGTCTTCGTCACCGCCACCGGCGGGGTCTGCCTCATCGACGTCGACGGCTGGCAGCTGCACGACCCGACCACCGGGGTGGACCTACCGTGCCCGTTCTCCCGTCCCGAGTACACCGCCCCGGAGGTCCTCGGCCCGGCGCCGGGACGGCGGGACCACTCCAGCGACGCGTGGGCGCTGGCCGTGCTCGTCGCCCAACTCGTCTGTCTCGGCTTCCATCCCTACGGGGGAGTGCCGCCCGACGCGACCGGGCCGGTGGAGGAGGTCGACAACGTCCACCTGCGCCGCTGTCGGCTACTCGGCGCCGACCTCCGCGCTCCGGCCGCCGCCGTACCGGCGGACCTGCTGCCCGACGTGCTGCGACGCCGGCTGAGCGAGGCCCTCGACGCCGGCTTCGACGCGCCGGCGGCCCGACCAGGGCCGCGCTCCTGGGCAGCCGCCCTGGCGTACGCCCGCGACCGGCTGGTCGGGTGCCCCATCGCACCCACCCACGTGTACCCGCGCGAGCGACGCCACTGCCCGTGGTGCGCGATGGTCGCCGCCGGGGCACCCGACCCCTTTCCCGGAGGCCGACGGTGACCACGACGCTTGAGATCAGCCGGGTCGTCGAGCGGACCGCTGTGCTCGGCCCGGGCCTGCGCGCGGTGATCTGGGTACGGGGTTGCCCACTGCGCTGCCCCGGATGTGTGGCACCGGAGGACCTGCCGTTCACCGGTGGAACCACCCGTACCGTCGACGACCTCGCCGAATGGCTCGGCGGCCTGCCGCCCGAGATCACCGGGGTCACCTTCTCCGGCGGTGAACCGATGTCTCAGGCGGCCGGACTCAGCGCACTGGTCACCCGCGTACGGGCCGACCGGGACTGGTCGGTGATGGCATACAGCGGGTGGACCATGGAACACCTGCGTCGGCGGGGTGAGCCCGACCACCTCCGCCTGCTGGATCAGCTCGACATCCTGGTGGACGGTCCGTACGTCGCCGCCCGTCATGCCGACCTGCGTTGGCGCGGCTCGGCGAACCAACGCCTGCACTTTCTCACCGACCGGCACGCGCCGCCGCCGGAGGACGGTTCCGCCGGCATCGAGCTGCGGCTCACCGACGACGGGGTGCAGTGGATCGGAGTCCCGCCGGTGCCCGGCTTCCGCACCGGCTTCGAGACCGCCATGCGGACCCGGGGGATCACGATTGCCCCGTCCGCCACCAGCTCCGACGAGAAAGGTCGATGAATGTCTGGCAGCCCCAAGTACACGACAGTCGACTTCGACGCGGCCCGGCGGGCCGAACTGGCGGCCGCTCGGCGACGACGTCAGGAGGAACGCCGTCGACGTCAGGAGGAACAGCGCCAGCAGCGCTTCGACGCCGCCGTACGGGCGGCCGAGACGCGCCGGGACGCGTTGACCGAACGACTCCGCCAGCTCACCGACAGCTCGCGGGGACTGTCCCAGCATGCCCAGGTCACCGCAGAGAGCGGTCGGGTGGCTGGGCTGGGCCGTCCCAGCGACGGGGCCGAACTGAGCCGGCTCGGCCGGGAGTTGCGCAGCGCCGAACGGCGGGTGGACAAGCTCACCGCCGAGGTGTCCCGGGAACTGACCCGCGTGGAGCACGGCCGGGCGGTGGAGCTGGCCGTCGCGCCAGTGCGGAGCCTGACCGACGCGGAGCAGCTCGACCCGGTGGGGCACCGGAACATCGGTGCCCTGCTGGGCGAGGCGCGGCGGCTGGCGGGTGATCCGCGCGGCTTCGCCGACCTGCATCGCCGGCTCGGTGAGGCGGTCGGGGCGCACGTCGAGACGGTCCGTGACCGTCAGGCATCCCTGATGCGTCTGGCCACCGAGTCCGACGAACTGGCGGCCCAGCTCTCGACCGTCCTGGCCGACGCGGCGGCGGCCGGGGTCACGGTCGACGGGGCGGCCGAACTGCGTGCTGCGGTCGCCGGACTGCGGAGAACCGCCACCGGCAACACCGACTACTGGGAGCGGCAGGTCGCCGGTCTGCGGGAGCGGATCAAGCAGGTGGCTGTCGCGACCGATGCCCGACTCGATCAGCTGGACCGGATGGCGCTCATCGTGGAGGCGGCCAGCGCCGCACTGCCTGCCGCCGGACTCCGAGTCGTGCCGGACAGCCTGACGGAGCGGGCCGATGCGGTGGTCTTCCTCGCCGAACGGGCGGACGGCTCGGCCGTCGAACTCACCGTGCACGCCGGGGACGGCAGCGGAAACCGGCTGGAGTACCGCACCGACGGCTCCGACACGGTTGTCGAACGCACGGTCGACGGCCAGAGTTCCCGCTGCGACCTGACCGAGGAACTGCTCGAACGCTTCCACACCGAACTCGCCGGCCAGGGTGTGGAGGCGGACGGACTGCACTGGGAAGGCAAGCCCGCCATCCCCCGTCCGCCGGCCCGGCAGGCACTGACCCGTCCGGCCCAGGACGACCGGAGTCGGTCGTGACCACCGGACCGGCGAGCCGTCCCAGTGCGCCGCCGGCAGCGGCCTGGTTGGAACGGGTCACCGCCGAGATCGCCCGCGGTCGGCACGTCGTCATCCACGGCAACGTCCGTGACCTGGTCCGCTGGGACCGCTCCTTCCACCCGCTGCGGACGGCGGTCGCCGGCCTGCTGTCGATCTTCGGATACCAGTTGACCGGCTACTACGACCCGGTGGACGGGTTGAGCTTCGTCAGCCCGACCGACCAGCACGAGTTCCATCGGCTCGCCGGGGGCGACCCCGGTGGGTCCTCGGGTGGATCGTCCGCCGCGACGGACCGGACCGGAGCGACCCGGGGTCGGTTCGCCGCCGCGCTACGCGACGCGCCTCCGCCAGCACTCACCAACCCGTACGACGCGATGGCCGCCGTCCGGCGGGTGCTGCGGCAGCCCACCGTCTCGTCGGCGTTCCTCGTCGACCAGGCCGACCTGCTGCTGTCGCCTCCCGACCGGGGCGGCGACGCCGAACGGCGTCTGCTGGGTACCGTGGCCAGGGCGATGACCGAGGCGGCCCAGAGTGGTCCCCTCCGCAACCTGCTGCTGTTGGTCGCCGACGACCTGGCGGCGCTGCCCGCGTGGCTCTACCGGGATCGTCCATACGTGCAGGTCGTCGAGGCGGCTCTGCCCACCTTCGACGAGCGGCACGTCTACCTCCATCAGCAGGCCCGCCACTTCCACGAGGCGGCGGCTGCCCGCAAGGCACCCGAGGACCTGCGGGTGCTGGCCAACCTCAGCGAGGGCATGGCGATCTCCGAGCTGGACGGCCTGTGGCGGATGAGCAACCTGCAGAAGATCCCGCTGGACGAGCCACGGCTGCTGATGAAGCGCACGCTGTTCGGCCCACGGCAGGACCCCTGGCGCCGCGTCCGCGACCGACTCGACCGATTCGATAGCGCCGTCGGTGAACGCGTCATCGGTCAACCTGTCGCCGTCGACCGGGTCCGCCGGGCACTGACCTCGGCCACCGTCGGCATCGACTTCGTGGCCGACCCGCACAACGCCGAGTCTCGGCCCAAGGGGATCTTCTTCTTCGTCGGGCCGACCGGTGTCGGAAAGACGGAGCTGGCCCGAGCGCTCAGCGAGTTCGTCTTCGACGACGAGACCGCGCTGGCCCGCTTCGACATGTCCACCTTCGCGGAGGCGCACTCCGCGGAGCGGCTCACCGGTGCCCCACCCGGGTACGTCGGACACGAGCGGGGCGGCGAGTTGACGAACCGGGTGAGTCAACGGCCGTTCAGCGTGCTGCTCTTCGACGAGATAGAGAAGGCCCACGCATCGGTGTTCGACAAGTTCCTCCAGGTCCTCGACGACGGGCGGCTCACCGACGCGCTGGGCAACACGGCGTACTTCTCCGAGACCGTGATCATCTTCACCTCGAACCTGGGTGCCGCCGAGACGTACGGCTGGCTCGACGGCGGCGAACTGCCCGACTACGACAAGGTCACCGCGCACTTCGAACGGGCCGTCCGAGAACACTTCACCGCCACTCTCGGCCGTCCCGAGCTGCTCGGTCGGCTCGGCGGCGGCATCACCGTCTTCGACATCCTGCGACCCGAGTTCGTCGATCGGATCGTCCGCAAGCTGCTGGGGCAGCTGGTCGCCAGCGCCGCCCGGCAGGGGGTGCGGCTCACCGTCGACGAGCGGGCGGTGGTGACCCGGGTGCAGGAGCTGATGCGCCGGCCCGAGGCGTTGCGACTGGGCGTACGCAGCATCCGCGACGCCCTGGACCGGTTGGTGCGGGAACCGCTGGTCGAGCACGTCTTCGCCCACCCTGTCCAGGCAGCCGTGCATCTGTCGGTCAGTCGGCACGGCGCGGTCATCCGCGCCGACTGACCTCAACCGCTCCGGCCGGACGTCGACGGCGTCTCCGGCGCGGGCGGCACCGGCTCGGCTGGGCCGCGCAGCGGCGTCAGGAAGTACGCGACGACCTGCCCGGCCTGCTGCCATGCGCCCCGGGCGAAGCCTGCCACGTGGGGCTCGGCCGGAGCGGCGACCAGGGCGGCCAGCAGCGCGCCGAGGATCACCAGACGAGCCGCACGGTGGCTGGGTGGCAGCTGTGCATTTCCCTGCTCAGTCAAGTTCGCTCCATTCCCTGCCGAGGATCCAGTTCGCCGGGCCGAAACCGCCGTCCGGACCGCTGTCCCGCCCGGAGACGAGGTAGAAGCGCACCTCGCGGAAGTCGCGTTCGGCGGACAGCACGAGGTTGCTGAGCCCGTTGTCCCGCAACCACGCCCGCACCCCGGCAGAATTCTTCGGACCGGCGGACATCTTTTTGAGCAGGTCCGCCTTGGACACCACCAGGGCGAGTCGTTTGCGGTCCGTGCGTACGCCGTACTCCTGCAATCTCTGCGCGGTCGCGTTGTAGGCGTCCTCCGGGTCGTGGCTCGCCGGGTTCGCCGCGGCGAAGATCTCGGGCGCACCACTCGCGAACTCCTCGCGTACCCGGCGCACCGAGAACGGATCGAGAACGTAGATCAGGGAACGTGCGTGATCCAGGTAGGCGAGCCGGGCGTTCTGTTCCCGGTCGACCAGGTTCTCGCCGGCCGCGTCGAAGAGATGCACCAGTGCCACCCGGGGACCACGGGCCAACCGGAGGGTGATGGCCACGGGTTGCCCGGACGCCTCGGTCTTGGCCGGCGACGCACCCTCGCGCATGAGGCGCGAGTACGTCTCGTGCCGCTGCCGGCTGTGCTCGTCGGCCAGGGACACCTCGACTCCCGCCTGCTTCGCGGCGAGTTCCAGCCCGGCCAGCGCCGACATGATGAGCTGCGTCTTGCCCGCCGACGCGGCACCGAACACCGGCAGCCGCACGTCGGTGACCACGCCGGCACCGGGCAGCAGCGGCTCCCCGCAACTCGGGCAGCACGCCTGCAACCGGCGGCTGAACGCGGCGCGCAGGACGGTGGTGGGCAGCAGGACGCCGCAGCCGCATCGTCGCCAGAGCACGCCGAGTCGCCCGGGGCGCAGATCCCGGTGCAGGTCCGTGTCGGCCAACCGGTGGCTCAGCGGATGCGGTCCCTGGCAGCGGTACGCCGGGACGGCGGCGAGCTGGTGGCAGTTGCGGCAGCTGGCGCGGGCGCCCAGCGCGAACTGCCAGCCCGCGTCCATTCCGCGCAGCAGCAGGACCACCAGGATGCCGACGAGCCAGACAACGATCGACACTCCGGCGGTGACCAGCCCGGCGCCCAGCACTCCGGCCACCACGCCCAACGTCGCTCCGACCTGCACGGCGAGAACCGGCAGGTAGAACGGCCACCAGAACCGCACCCGGTGCGCCCGGGCCCACTGACGGGGCCGGGCCCAGAGCTGACGCGTGATCAGCCAGACGCACCGCGCGAGCGCTTGCGCGTCGAGCAGCACCTGGGCGGCGAAGTACTGTGGCCAGGCCCGGTCCCATCGGACAAAGGCCGGTGCCACCCGGCCCGCCAGGGCGCCGCCGTGCACGTCGTCGGGTGTGCGTACCCGCACCCAGGTGGGACGGCCGACCAGAACGACAGCGGCGACCCCGAGCACCAGCACGATGCCCGCGGCCAGGCCGGTGATCGCGGTGAGGTTGGCCAACGGCAGGGCGACCAGGAACAGCAGGCTGACGCTGACGGTGAAGTGAAGGACGCGTCCGATGAGTCGCATGGTCACCGCCCCCGGAAGGGGTGGGCGAGGCGGTACACGCGACGTCGTTTGCCGCACTTGTCGGAGTACCTCTGCCAACCCTTGCGCCATGCCGGGTCGAGCTTCGCGAAGTGCAGACCGGCGCGTTCGAGCGCGCTGTCCGAGGCCCGGACCAACCAGTGCACGAGAGCCTGCTCGAGGCGCTTGACCTGCCGATCTTCCGGTGTACGCGAACTGGCCGTCAGGTAGTAGGTGAGCACGGCCGGTGCCTCACCCTCCTCGCTCGTCAAGGCGTGCACGAGTCGGTCGACGAAGGGAGCGGCCAGGGCCGAATGCCGGTCGAGCACCCGGTCGAGGTTGGCGAAGGCCACCACCCGGCTCAGCGCCACGACGACCGCGTCCTTCCGCATCTCGACCAGCCGTACGGGACAGTCGCGTAGCCGGCGGAGCAGCTCCGCCTTGCGACGGTCGTTGGGGCCACGGGCCAACTCGTCGATGATGTCGGTCAGCCTGGCGTCCTCGGCCAGTGCGGCGGCCACCCGGTCGCTGGGCGTCATCAGGTCACGGGCGACCAACTGGTGACACAGGTCGAACAGCCGCTGCTCCGCCGGGCCACGCGTCACCTCGTCGGCGACCGCCCGAAAGACCCGGCTGGGTAGGCGCGTGCCGTGTGGTGCCCAGTCGAGCAGCAGCTCCAGCTCCGCAGTCGTGGGCGAGGACTGGCTCCACAGTGCGCCTGCCAGCCAGGCGAAGCCACGCGGGTCGTCCCGGCTGTCGTTGAGGTACCGGCGGATGACCGGTTCACGCTCGTCACCGTGCCGTACCGCTGAGCCCAGCACCGCCTCAGCGAGCGGGGAGGACAGCGTCTTGACCGACGGCAACAGGCGTCGCCACCAGCCGTCGCCCACCTCCGCCCGCTCCTTCGCACCGCGTTGGGCGCGATCATCCAGCACGGTCAGGAGCTGACGTTCCAGCTGGTCGACGCAGGCCAGACCGGCGAGGCGGAAACGTCGGGGGTGGTCCGCCAGATACTCGACGAAGGTCTCGGCAGCCGGCGCGATGTCCGGCCATCGCAGATCCACGTCGAACCGGGTCGCCAGCCGCAGCAACGCCTCGAACCCTTCCGGCGACACGCCCGAGGTGAGCGCTTCGGTGAGCAGCTGGCGAACCTGGTCGTCGTGTTCAGGGTGCCACTCACCGGACGGCAGCGGGGGTAACCGACGGTCGGTCACCAGACCCCGTACGCGAGCCTCCTCCACCTCGCTGATGACGAGCGCGAGACGGACGTCGGCCGCCTTACCCGGCACCAGGCCGTCGCAGCCGACCTCGTCGAGCCGCACCAGCACCCGCTGCTCCCAACGTTCGGGCGTTTCGGCGAAGAGGTCGGCCACGTCGGCGCCGTACGCCTGGCGCATCCCTTCCGACCCGGTGCGTAGCCAGTCCACGATGGCCTCGGCGTGCTGCGGTTCCGGGAGGCGGTGCAGGATCGCGGCCAGTCCGAGCGCGGCAGCCTCCTCCTCGGCCAGCCCGGACGCGGTGGCGACGCCCAACGCGTCGACCACGTCTCGTGGATTCTCGGTGAGGAAGAGGTCGACCCACCGCCGGGCGGCCGTGTTCGGCTCGACCGGGGTGTGCCGGTGGTGGCGCAGGTCGAAAACGGCGTACCCGAGGGCGTTGTCGATCCGGCCGGCCTGACCCGCGAACTCCGGCAGGACCGCGAGGACGGGCAGCGCCGACCGCGCCGGGTCGGTTGAAAAAATCTTGAAGCCGAGCTCCAGCGCCCGCTCACGGGGCAGCAGGAGAGTACCGGCGACCAGCCATGCCACGATCGAGTCCATGTCGTCGCCGACAAAGAGGACCCGTGCTCGCCCGGGGCGGCCGGCCTCGGCGAGCGCCGAGACCAGCGCCAGCAACGTATCCCGGCCGTGCGGCTGGTCGAGGACGAAGGTCTGCGCGCGGAGCGGGGAGTAGCCGGTGCCCGTCCCTTCGCCGAGCCGTATCGGTTCGGATCGGGTGGTGGGTGCCGCCTCGGTCGACCAGAACCCGGCCCGGAACAGCTGCGCCGGTCGCAGGTCGCCGTAGGTGGCCGGATCGGTGGTGACGATGGCGTGGGTGAGCTGGTTGCCCTCCCGGGTGCCGTTCGCCTCTCGGCCGAGGTAGAGCCCGGCGGCGGTGACGAGAAGCCCGTCGGAGCTGATGTGCGCGAACGAGGGGGGGTACTGGTCGACCGGTCGCCGGTCGGCCATCCATCGTGACGGCGGCTCGTAGAGCAGGTGATTGCGGACCAGACCCTCCGCTGCCGCCGCGGATTCCGTCGACCGCGCCTGGAACTGGAGGCCGGCATTGCCCTTGAGCCCCTGACCCGGTCGGCAGTCGGTGTAGATGAGCGTCTCGAAGTGGCTCATCGTGCCGCCTGGCGACGTGGCACCACGTTGAACTCGCTCAGCAGCCAGAGCAGCGGCTCGTCCACCCGGAACGGTCGAACTCCGCGGACGTCCACCCGGTTGTTGTCGTAGTCCGGTTCGGAACCGAGGGCGGAGACGGCGAAGTAGCGGAACTTCCGGTAGTGGTGGGTGAGGTGGGTGTCGATGTCGTCCGCGCCCCAATCGTGCAGCAGTGCTCGGACGTGTTCATGGGTTTCCCGGCCGGCCTGCTCGTCGTAGTACGGCCCCGGCTCCGGACGACGGACCAGGGCATGGTCGGCGCCGAGCACTTCGAAGAACGCGTCGATCTTCGCGAAGGCGACGGCCACCGGAATGGGGATGTTCTTGCGGCCACCGAGACGGTGACTGATCCGCAGGTTCTCGGTCACCCGGTTGACCACGTCGATGGTGTTGGCGTGCTTGTCGATCGCGGACTCCGGCACCCGGATCTGATCCCGCGCCTGCGGGATCATGAAGGGGTCGAGCAGCAGGATGAGCGCGTCGGCCGCGCCGAGATAGCCGAGATTGTCGACGGTCTCCTGGTCGAGCAGATCCTCACCGGCGGTGTCGAAGAAGGACAGGAAAGTGGTGTCGTAGCCGGTGATCCGGCGGTTCTGGCGCCACGCGAACACGATCGGCTCGCGTCGTCCGTTCACCGCCTGGTTGGTCCGCTGGTACAGGCCGCCCTCGGGAAACAGTTCGCCCGCCGGGTCGAGGAAGTCGATGCCACCCCCGGTCTCCTGCTGGAACTGCCGGTCACCGGCGAGCCGCACATCGGCGTTGAACCGCTGGCCCATGCCCCGGCGGAGCTGATGCGCCAACACCTTGAGGTACACGCTCTTGCCGGTGTGCCGGGCGCCGGCCATGGCGATCAGTGGACTGCGCCCCTCACCGAACGCCGCCGGCAACCTGGTGTGGCAGTTCGGGCAGACCTTGACCGCGGACTCGGTCTCGCAGTGGGGGCAGGGCGCGGAGTGCACCGGCCGTAGGGCGCGTCGCGGCCCGGCGAACGACGGCAGCACGAGTTGCTTGTCCTGGAACTCCCGGTCCCGGGCCTCGTCCCACTGGGGCTTGCAGGGCTCCTTTCCCGGCGACCGCCGTCCCGTGCACCGGAACCACGGTCTGCGGGGGTCGATCTTCCCGTAGCAGTACGGGCAGGAGTGGGTCGTCATGTCAGGGCACCTTCATCTCGTCGATCGGGTCGGCAACCCGCGCTCCGGCCGGTCGGATCACGAAACAGCGCAGCCAGTACGGCTTGTCGATGCCGGTGGGCAGGGTGAACGACAGCTGCCACGGCGCGTCCGGGCGCAGCGAGAGCCCGGTGACCCGGCGCACCACGCGGCCCCGTTCCGGTCGAGCCGGCATCGCCAGCCCCGGCGCGGCCACCAGGAGCAGTTCCACACCGTCACACGGCTGGTCGACCTCGACGGTCAGCAACCGTTTGCGACTGAACAGGCCACCCTCCCGTCGGATGCGGTAGCCGAACGCGACGGGCAGCCCGTCCACCGACACCGTCTCCGCGACGGAGTAGGTCTCCCCGCCGGCACCACGTTCCACGGTCCGCACCGACACCCGACCTCCGACCGCGTCCACGCGCAGCCGGCAACCGGATTCGGTGAACTGTCCCCGGGTCACCCGCCGTACGGTCGGCGCGCCGCGCGGTGGCGTGAACGTGACTTCGGCCAGGTTGACCGCGGGCGGCCACACCCAGGCCACGTCCACCTCGTCGCCGGTGCGACGGGCGACGAGCTGCCGGACCGGCTCGGTCACCCCCAGCAGGAGCGGTTCACCCACCACCGCCATGTCCGTGGACCGTTCGATGGTGAACGGGACGTACACGAATCGGCCGCTGGGCACGGTCACCTCGAGGAGGGTCTCCCCGTCCTGCACGATGCGGTCGCTGATCAGCGTCTCGCCGTAACCTTCCATCTCGTCCAGGCGGATCCGGCTGCCCGTGGCCCACGTCGGCCGCAACTCCGACCGGCGGATCGACACCGTGCCAGTGGCCGGGGTGAGCCAGGCCAGGTGTGCCGTCGCGGTGTTCGCGTCATGGGCGGTGACGTGTGCCCGCAGCCGTTCCACGTACGGCGGTGGCGCGTCGCGCAGGGCTGCGTGGGCCACCACCAGCGGCGCGTGCACCTCGGCACCGTGCTCGTCCCGGTAGATCGCGACGATGCCGTAGTAGCGGTCGGTGCTTCCGTCCCCGGTGTCGTCGGAGAACCCGGTGCGGCTGGCCTTCACCGGATCCCCGTCCGCTTCGGTCACCGGGGGGCGGGCCAGCGTGCGGCGCACCCGGATGTCCACCACGGCGTGGTGCGCCCGCCAGGAGCAGGAGAGCTCGGTCGGCCGGACCGACATCCGCACGGCGGACACCGGGGGCACGATGCGGGTCTCGACCGTGGCGGGACGCGACCAGTCCCCGCCGTAGCTGGCGAAGACGCCGTAGTGCAGCGGTCGAGCCGGTGGCGCGGCCGGGTCGGTCGCCTCCGTCGCCGTACCCTCGACGACAGTTTCGCCGTCGGTGGCCGACCGGGGCGGCCGGTCGGATCGGAGCACCCGGTAGCTCACCTCGGTGCTCTGCCCCGCCGGCGGCGTCCAGGTGAGCCGGACACCGGTCTCCGCCGGCCGCACCGTCACCTCACGCGGGGGCGGCGGTGGAAGCGCGACGAGGCGTCCGGCGAGATCCTCGTCGTCCGCCGCGATCCGGAGGGCGGCACGAAGATGCCGGGCCGCCTCCTCCTCGCGCTCCGCGTGGACCGCCTCGTCGGCGGCCTGCCGCAGCGACTCGGCCTCGGCGAGCAGAGTCTCGATCTGGCCACGCAACTCGTCCCGCTCCGGCGCGTCGGCGGGGAGCAGCGCGAGGGCCTGCCGGGCGGCGTGCAGTTGCCCGTCGGCGACCAGATCACGAATCCGGTCCGCCGGGTCGCTCTCCCGGTCGGTGTCCAGTGGCAGGTTCGCCACCACGGACCGGGCGTCGGACTGGTCCAGCCCGGCGTCGGTGGCGATCCGGACCAGCATTCCGTCGGCGAGACCTCTGGTCCGCCCCGATCGCAGCCGCTCGACAAGCTGGAACAGCGCGACCGTGCCCAGGTCCACGCCCGCGTCGGTGGCACGTTGCAGCAGGCCGAGGGCCTCTTTGCGATGCCGCACGGCGGTCGAGTCCGCGAGGCGGTGCGCCTCCTCCGCCTGGGCCCGTACGGTGGCCGCGTCGAGCGGCACCGCGTCCGGGCCGAACAGCCGGAACGGGGCGCTGTCGGGGTGGACCACCTGGACGAGGGTGGGTACGCCGAGCAGGTCCTGAAGCCGGAGCAGCGACCGGTAGCCGGTGCGTTCCATGCCCGGCTCGGACGGCAGTTCCAGGGGATCGGCCACGGTCAGGCCGGCCCGCCGGACCGCGTCGTCGATCTGGTCGGCGTTCAGCCCCGGCCAGTGTCCGGCGATCTCCTTGAGCTGAGCCTGGCTGATCCGCCCGAGCGCACCGTACGCCTGCGCCAGGTCCCGGGCGAGCCGCTCGGACTCCGCACGGGCACCCCGGCCGTGCTCCTCGATCCGCTGCCGCCACCACGACGGATCGAACATGTCCTCGCCGTGCTCGGCGCGTAGCTGCTCGTCCCGGTTGAACAGCCGCGCGCAGACCCGGGCAGCGGAGTCGACGCCGCTCGACCGCTGGTTCCACAGCCGACGAACCGCCGTCAGATGTTCCCGTAGCTGGGCTGCGGACATCTCCGGCGTGACCGCGTAGTGCCGGGCGAGATCGGTGGCCGACAGGCCGTCCGGCCGGTCGCGCAGCGGACCGATCACGTCGCGAAGGTACGCGCGCTGATCGAATGCCATGATCGTCAGCCCCGGACCGTGATCCCGGCGACAACCTCCCGGGCCTGCTCGACCTCCTCCTCGCTGAGCACGCTGACCCGCACCTCGATGACGAGGTCCTTGCCGCTGCTCGGCTCGACGGCGCGCAGGGTGAGCTCACCGCCGTCGCTGACGTCCATGGTGATGTGGATCGGTGACTGTCGGGGCAGCGGCGGCAGACCGGTGATCAGCCCGTTGCCCTTGTCCACCGGCTTGTTGGCCGACAGCTCCGGGCTCTCCGCGGCCCCGGCCTGCTCGTAGATCTCGATCTCGACGGAGGTCTGTCCCTCCACCACGGTCTGTGCGGTGAACTCACGGTGGATCGCCAACGCCTCGTTCGCATGCACCAGGTGCTCCACGAACAACCGCGGCGGTTGGGTCTCCCAGTCCGGAAACGAGGTGTCCCGCAGCTTCACCCCGAAGGACTTCGGCAGGACGGTGACGATCCGCTTGTTCGCGCTGGCCTGCAACGCCTCCTCGTCCAGCCCGATGGCCAGGGCGATGGCCTCGGCCTGCTCCTGCCGTTGCTCCTGGGTGGGGCCCGCACCCTCGCCGTCCCAGGCCCAGAGGGCACGGTTCAGCGCGTAGCGGGCGGCGCCCTTGGCCACCGCCATGTCGGGATCGTGCAGCCGTGGCGTCCACCCCCACCTCTCGGTCAACCGCCGTGCCACCGCCGGCATCTTGCTGGAACCGCCGACCAGCAGCACCTCGTCGATGGCGGCGGCCGAGTCGTCCGTCCCCAGCTTCTGGCCGAGCGTGTGCAGGGTGCGTCCGGTGTATTCGATGGTCCGGTCGAGCAGGTCCGCGGTGATCTCCTCGAACGTCTCTCGGGTGACCTCCACCGATGCGGCCGCGCCCGCGTACCGCATCGGCACCTTGCGCGAGTTCACCACCGAAAGCTGCTGCTTGACCTCCTCGGCGGTCAGCGCGAGATCCTGCATGAACTCATCGTCGAGCGTCGGATCCTCGGCCGGTTCGGCGCGGGCCACGAATTCGTCGACCAGGTACTGGACGAGCCGGGCGTCCCAGTCGGCACCACCGAGCTTCTGATCGCCGTCGGTGCAGAGCACCTCGACGGTGTCCGGGTCGATCCGGATGACCGTGGTGTCGAAGGTGCCGCCGCCGAGGTCGTAGACGAGCACCGTTCGGCTGGCTTCACCGCCCACCTCGTACTGAAGGGCGGCGGCGACCGGCTCCGGCACCACCTCGACCACGTCCAACCCGGCGATCCGGCCGGCCTTGCGGGTGGCGTCCCGTTCCAACAGGCCGAAGTACGCCGGCACGGTGATCACCACTTTGCTGACCGGGCGTTGGGTGTAGTACTCGGCGTCCTGCGCCAGCTGCTTGAGGATCAGCGCAGAGATCGACTCAGGGGTGTACGGCGTCCCGTCGAACTCCCACTGCGCCTCCTTGCCCATGCTCCGCTTGACCCGCTCCACGACCCGGGACGGGTACAGCCGGGACACGTTCTTGGCCGCCTTGCCGACCACCACCTCACCGGTGTCCTGCTCGAAGTAGACGACCGACGGGGTGATCTCGTCGTTGGTGATGACGTTGCGGACGACAGCGGGCCGTCCGGCCTCGTCGATGTACGACACGACCGAGTACGTGGTACCCAGGTCGATGCCGAAGAAGGTCAGGTTCTCGTCGGACATCGTGCTCCTGTCCCGCCGATCTGGTCGGCTGTCACGGGGTGGGTGTGGGTTGCGGGCCGGTCTCCGGCGGTGATGCGGGTTCGACCGCGGTGGGCTCCGGGTCGGCCGTCCAGCGGTGGACCCGGACTGCGGCGGGCACGACGGTGCGTCCCGCCTCGACGTCGTGGTAGCCGTCCAGGACGACGTCGGCGACGGTGCCGTCCTGGCCCGGGTCGTCCGCGATCACGGTCCCGGTGGCGCGCTGGCGCGACGGGTCGAAGGTCGCCCCGACCGTGGGGGACAGCACGGTGATGCCGCCTCTCTCCAGGGTCAGTTCGAGGTTGGCGGCGTAACTGCGCAACATGTCCGCGGCAGCCGCGACGTCGAAGGTCGGGGGTAGCCCGGCGGCGGTGCGAAGCAGATCGTGGCGCAGCCGTTGCAGGTCGGTCAGGAGGGGGCGCAGCAGCAGCCGCCGCTCACCGGCCCGCAACCGTTGGTTGTCCTCGTGTAGACGGTCGATGACCTGTTCACGGGCCTTCGCCCGATCCTGGCTCCGGGCGAGCTCGACGCGCAGGGCCGCGAGTTCCCCGCCGAGCCGGTCCGCCACGTCGGCCAGCTCGTCGCCGAGTCGTTCGACCAGGCCGGTCAGCCCGTCGTCGTGCCGCTCCACCGAGTCCGGCGGGCCGTCGACCGCCGTCTCCTCCGATCGCGTCGGGTCGCCCGTCGTCTGTTCCGGCGGCGCCTCGGTCGCTCGACCTGCCGGGTCGGCAGGGGTCCCCTCCTCGGGACTGTCCGCTACGTCGTGCACCGTCGCTCCCTCCCCTGATCCCATCCGGCCGCCGCACTGGGCGTCTCGGTCTTCCCCTGACGGACGGCTCCGGTGCGCGGTCAGCCGTCCGTCAGGGACATACGACGGTCGACAGGGGGAGGACGATCAGCATGGATCGGCGTACGGTGGCGGCCGTTGCGGCGGCCCTCACGGCGGTGGTGGCGGCGTGCCTGCCGGGCCTGCCCGCGGCGGGGGCGTCGGCGGACAGGGACGAGGTGTACGCGGCGCTCGGTGTCAACCAGGTGGCAGCCGACTATGTGGTGCTGGTCGACGTGTCCGGGTCGATGCGTAACGGCGGGCGGTACGAGCAGGTGAAGCGGGGACTGCGGACGTTCCTGGCCGCCCTCGCCCCGGATGACCGGGTCGCTCTGGTCACCTTCGCCGACTCGACCCGGGTGGTCCACGACGGTCCTGCCGGTCGCGCTCCGGACCAGTTGGTGGCGAAGCTACCGCGCACCGCGACCGGACGGTACACCGACATCGGTGCGGCCATCGAGACCAGCCTGCGGCTGCTGCGCGCCGACCGGGCGGCACCGATCGCCACCGTTCTGCTGCTCACCGACGGGCGGCACGACCCACCTGCCGGCAGCGCCTATCCATTCGAGCAGGGCTACTCCTGGAACCAGTTGGTCCGGACCGCCCGGTCGTTGCGGAAGACCTCGCTGAACGCGTACGCGGTGCCGCTCTCCGGATCGACGGGAGCGCCGCTGCTCGCCCGCGTCTACCCCGATGCCCGGGTTCTCAAGCGCACGTCCATCGATCGGCTCGGCAGCCAGTTGGAACAGCCGAAGAGCGCGGCTCGGGCAGCGAAGGCGCGCGGTCTCCTCGGCGACGACGTGTCCCGAGGAGTGCGGGTGAGTTGGCCTGCCGAGTTCGGGGGGATCGGGGCCGGCCGGAGTCAGGTGGAGGTCCGGCTCACCTCGACCACGACGACGATCCCACTGGTCGTCGACCGCCTTGTCGTCCGCAGCGATCGGCCGCAGGTACGGACGTCGGTCCCGTCCGGTGCGGTGGAACTGCCCGCCGGAGGCACCGTGACTGTTCCGATCACGGTCGAGTGGGATGCCGGCCCACGGCGGACGGCGCCGCTGGCCCGGGTCACCGAGGACGTGACGTTCACTCTTGAGGGAGAAGTCGGCTCCCCGTGGGCCGGGGTGCTGACCGGTGAACTGGGGTTGGACTTCGTGCCCCGCCTGGAGGACGCGTCGACCCCGGGCACCCTGTCCGCCCAGCGCGGCAGCATCGGCTGGTGGTTGCTGGGGGCGGCTCTGGTGGCTGCGCTGGTCGCCGCCGGGTGGTGGGCGCGGAAGCGGCGGCTGTACCCGCCGCCCACCGGTACGGTGCGCCTGTGCGATGCCGGGGGCGACGAACACGACCTGGTGCTGACCGGCCGGCGGACCGCGATCACCGCGGACTCGACCGGGCTACCCGGCTACGGCGAGGTGACCGCGCGCCGGGCATCGCTGCGCGCGTCGGAGGTTCGTCTGGTCATCGGCTATTCCCGGGACGGCACGGTGGCCGCCCGCGAGGTCGGTGAGTGCGAACTAGGGAAGTCCGTTGAACTGGGTGGCGTCACCTTCACGTGGCGCACCGCGACCCCTGGGCGGGCCGGCCTGGTCGGGGGCTTCTCCAGGTCGTCGCGATGACGGATCCGGTCGGGGCGGGGGTGCGGCCGCTGAACGACGCCGATCTGCTCGCTCACGGTGAACTCGTCGCGGCCAGCGGCCGGTGTCCGGGGGAGGACGGCCCGACCGAGCCGATCCACGTACGCTGCGGGCGGCCCCTGTTCTATCCGGTGCCCGCCCGGGACCTCCCGGTGCACCTGCGTCGCCGCGCCGCCGCCACCGGAAGTCGATATGTCGGTGCGCTGTTCGCCTTCGACCTGGACACCCTGCCCCGGCGGAAGCGGTACGCAGCCGCCCGGTTCGTGGTGACCCTCGCCGACTCGGCGGCGTTGGCGATCCGGCTCGACGGTGACGGCGGCGCCCTGGGGCTGAGCTGGTCGCCGGGGTCCGTCGAGGCGAGCTCCACGACGGCGCTACACGCCGTTGCGGCATCCCGGTCCCGGCCGGGTTGGCTGGGCCGGCTGGCCAGCCGATCGGGCGCGGCCCGCGCCCACGTCTTCGGCATCCAGCGCAACGAGTTCGGCTGGGTGTACGAGGATCCGCGGGGCACGTCGCTGGTGCCTCGGGCGCACGGCACGCACGCGCTGCTGGAGCTGCCGTCCCGCGCGACCGGGGTGGCCGGCACCCTGGATGTGCGGGTACGCGTGGCGGGCGGCCACGATCGGTACAGCGCGGGACTGCGTGAGTCGGTGCGGTTCGACGAACCACTCGGACCTGGCGTGGCGGTGGACGGCGCGGCGGTGCGACTCTGCATGGCCGTCGACGTCGCCGGCTACAGCAGGCGGGGCACCGTCGGCACCGAGCGGATCCAGCGCGACCTGGTCGACCTGCTGTCCCGGGTACGGCGTGGGGCAGGCATCCCGGACTCCGCCGTCGAACCGCAGCCGCAGGGTGATGGACAGTTCACCGTGCTGCCGGCCGGGATCGACGAGTCCTCGGTGATTCCTCGGCTGGTCGGCGGGCTGGGCCGGCAACTGCGCGCGCTCAACGCCGGCCGGTCGGCGGCGGAACGACTTCGGCTGCGGCTGGCGCTGCATCGAGGGCTGGTCAAGCCGGCGGCGAACGGCTGGGTGGGGCCGTCGGCGATCGCGGTGCACCGGATCCTCGACAGCACGCCGCTGCGGGAGGCGCTGGCCGCGCATCCGGCTGCGCACTTCGTCCTCGGCCTTCCCGATGTGCTGTTCCAGGACGTCATCCGGGACGCCGCCGAGCCGCCGCTGCCGGCGGACTTCACCTCCGTCACCGTCGAGTTGCCCGCGAAGGACTTCCTTGAGCACGCCTGGCTGCACATCGGCCCCGAGGAGACGGCATGAGCACCTTGTACGCCCTGCTGGTCGGCATCGACAAGTATCGAGCATCGGCGGTGCCCGACCTGGCCGGGTGCCGGACCGACGTGGTCGAGGCGCGGGCTTTCCTGGAGAGCCGCCTGGCGCCTGGGGTCACCCTCGCGCCGCTGTCGCTGCACGACGGTCAGGCGACCCGAGCGGCGGTGGCGGAGGCATTCCGATCACACCTCGGGCAGGCCGGTCCGGCGGACACCGCGTTGTTCTGGTTCAGCGGCCACGGCTCCGAGGCACCCGCCCCGGACTGGTGGCACGTGGAACCGACTGGCATGCTGCAAACGCTGGTCTGCGTGGACAGCCGGGCCGGTGGGGTGCCTGACCTGCTCGACAAGGAACTGTCCGTCCTGCTCGACGAGGTGGCCCGGCGAGCCGGACACGTGGCGGTGGTCCTTGACTGCTGCCACTCGGCGAGCGGCACGCGGGACCTGCCGGGCACCGGTGCCCGGATGGTGGCTCCGCTGGCCGCCGCACCAGCGCGGGAGTTGCTCCTGCCGGAGCTGGTGACCGCGCTGCCTGGAGCACCGCCGGCCCCGGAGCATGTCGCGCTGGCCGCCTGCCGCTCCGACGAGCTGGCCCAGGAAATGGACCTGGGTGGCCGGCGGCGGGGGCTCTTCAGCTGGGCGTTGCTGCGGGCCCTGGCTCGGCTCGGGCCGGCGGCGACCTACCGGGACCTGCTGATCGCCGCGCAGACCGAGGTGGAGCAGACCATTGTCGGCCAGGTCCCGCAGTTGACTCCGGCTGCCCGGGGCGTCGCCGACCGCCCCTTCCTCGGCGGGTGTCTGGCACCACCCGCCGCCGGCCTGGTGCTGCGGTATGCCCAGCACGGCTGGGAGGTCAACGTCGGCAGCTGCCACGGCCTGGTCGGCGATGCCCCGCCGGGCGAGGTCCGGATGGCGGCGGTGGGTGAGCCGTCGGTACGGGAGGTCGAAGTGATCCAGGTGCTGCCAGAGCGGAGTCTGGTCACACCGCTCGGCTGGCAGCCCGCACTGGACCGCCAGTACCGACTGGTGCTCAGCCGGGTACCGCTGCCGCCCACCACCGTCGCGGTGGGGGAGCAGGACGAGGACCGCGCGACCGTGGAGACGGTGCTCGCCGCGCTACGGACCGCCGGTCCGCGAGGGGCGCCCTCGCCGCACCTGCGCCCGATCGATCCGGCGCCCGGCGGCTCGGTGCCGGAGCTGCGGCTGCACGTTCCGCGTCGCGGGGTGGCCGTCGTGTTGGATCGGCACGGCACCCGGCTGACCGGGGAGCTGACCGACGTCGACCGGGACGGGGCGCGGCAGACGGTCCAGGTCCTGGAGCACATCGCCCGGTGGCGCCAGATCCGCGAGCTGAACAATCCGGTCACCGACCTGGCCGGCGCGGTGACGGTGGAGGTGGTGGCGGCGTGGCCGGGGGAGGACCGCACGCCGTTGGACCGGCCGCCGCTGGACACCGACGCCGATGGCGTGGTGCGGCTGCGCTACGAACGGGCAGCGGGCGGGTGGACACCCCCGACCGTCTTCGTCCGGCTGCACAACCGGGCAAACCGGAGGCTCTTCTGCGTTCTGCTGGATCTGACCGATCGGTTCCGGGTGCACGCCGAGCTGTTTCCGGGGGACTTCGTCGCTCCGGGAGGACGGACCGCCGCCCTGCGGGGACGCCGGATCGTCGCCGCCCTGCCGTCTGGCGCGGTTGTCGCGCCGGGGGCTCGGGCCCGGGACTGGCTCAAACTGGTGGTGGCCGAGGAACAGTTCAGCCCCGAACCCTTCGAGATGCCGGCGCTGGGCACGCCGCGAGGGTTGGACCGCGGGCCGTTGGCGGTGCGCGGATTCCTCAGCCGCATCGGACGTGCCGTGCAGAACCGTGACCTGGTGGCCTCCGCTGAGGACGGCGCGTACGACTGGACGGCGGTCACCATCCCGCTGGAGGTCGAGGTGCCACCGGACTGAGCGGACGGGCTCAGATCCCCCGCAGCACCATCGCGGTCCGGTAGGCCGGGTCGGCGAGGTCCGCGGCGGTGAGTGCGGGGGGCAGCTGGGCGGGGGCGATCCGGGCGGGATCCTGGAGCCGGCGGCCCACGGCCCGGACAGCAGCGGCCGGACGCAGTCCACCCCGGACCAACTCGGTGTGCAGCAGGGTCAGCATCAGGGTGGCCACGGTGCGGGGCACCGGCCGAACCCAGTCCACCACCGCGGTGAACCCGACAGTGAGCAGGGCGTCGGCGAGCAGCCCGGATCCCGCCCCGCCGGGCGGCAGCACGGCCAACCCACCCTCGGACCGGGCGTGACCGCCCCGGACCGCGATCATCGCCGGGGTCAGCTCGGCCGGCCCGGCGAGCGCGAGCGACCCGTCGGTGTCGATGGCGCAGTCCAGGTGCAACATCGACGCGTCGAGGTGGGCGAGGACCTCGTCCGGAGTGCCGGTGCCGTCGGTCCCCGAGCCGTCGCCGCCGAGGACGACCGAGCGCGGGTAGAGGCGACGAAGTCGATCCAACTCGGCCGTGACGCGTCCGCCGCGTGGATCCGCGACGATCACCGGTGCCTCGGTGACCCGCATCGGCACCCGCGTGGCAAGTTCGGCCGCCTGCCGGGCCGTGCCGACGTAGGAGACCACCACCGCGTCGCCGGCCGCCAACGGGTCGGTGCCTACCACCACTACCCGGTCCGGCAGATCACGGCCGGTGGGTACGCGGTCGAAGCAACCGGTCTCGGTGCGCAGCAGCAGCGTGTCGTCCGCTCGCGGCCAGGCCAGGGCGGCGACCCGCACGGCGCGCAGCGCCTCCGCCACCGGGGCGAAGCGGGCGTGCACCGTGTCGCGTACCGCTTCGCCGAGAAGCTCTGCCAACTCCACGGCGATCGGATCGACTCCGGACGGCTCGGCCGGTAGGGCGTCGGCGGCGGCGAGCAGGAGTGCGGTGGCAGATCGGAGGTCGTCGCCGCCGTTCCCCCAGCCGTCGTCGGTGTCGTTCGTACCGCGCAGGTACAACGCCACGGCCAGGGCGACCCGGTCGGCCGCAGTGGCCGCCGCGCCTGCGGCGTGTACGGCCGCGGTGGCCAGCCCCACCAGGTCGTCCACCAGCCCGGGCGGCGTCGGGGTGTCGGGGCGCAGCAGGGCCGCGAGGGCGAGGTACGGGTCGCCGTCGTCGGCGACCCGTTCCCGCAGGGCCCGGCGCAGCGCCGCCGGATCGGGTGCCACCGCCGGTCGTGGGGTGGCGGGGAGGACGGCGTCCTCCGCCGGATCGGGCACGGTCACGACGACGACGGGACGGTCCAACGGGTCGACCGTGGCGGGGGGCGAGAAGTCGAAGAGCGGGGGCATCGAGAACTCGGCGAGGAGACCGCCGGTGCGCTGCTGCATCTGTTGCAGCTTGGTCATGAGTTGGATGATGGGGGTGAGGTCGAACGCGGTCGTCGCGCCCTGGTTGCTGCGGGACAGCAGGTCGCGTACGGCTTCGGCCAGCTCCAGCATGACCTTGCTGACCTCGCGCGTTTCGGCGCCCATCTGGTCGGCGGCGATCACCTGCCGGAAGCAGTCCACCGCCCGTTCGGCCTCGGCCACCCCGTCCGGGTCGGGTGCGGCACCCGACAGCAGTCGTCCGACGCCGTGGCCGTCCAGGCCGCGGACCAACCTGTGCAGGTAGAGCTGGCCGAGGGAGAACCGGGCGATGGTCGTGAGGACCGGCGGCAGCCCCACCGCCGCGACGGCCTCCTCGAGCCGGGCGATGGCCGTCTGCCGGTCGGTGTCCGGGCCACCGTGGACGGTGTGTCGGGTGTTCAGCAGCCAGCCCAGGTGAGCGGCGACCTGAGCGCGTAGCGGATCGACGGCCTCGAAAAGGTCGTACGCCTCGGTCAGGCAGTCGATCGCCTCGGTGAGCGCCGGCAACGCGGTCGCCTGCCCGGGGCCGATCCGCCAGTAGCGGTCGGCCAGGATCTGGGAGAGCTCCGTCAGGGGCCGGAGCCGGGCGGGGCCGGTCGATCGGGTCAGCTGCGCTCGCAGCTGTGCCTCCCTGTCCGTGTTCACGACAGCCTCCTTCTGCTCGCCGCGCGCTGCTGCGCAGCTGATCAGTGTCCAAAGTGGACGAAACCGGCCCAGGCGGCGACGTGCGACAGCTCGTCGTGGGCCAGGTGCCGACGCAGCGGTGCCGGCATGCCGTCCGGGATGGACCGCTCCGGGTCGAGCATCCAGCTCTGCGCCCGCCGCAGCGCCTCCCAGGCGGGCAGCCCCTCGGTGATCAGGTGGTGATGGAACATGTACATCAGGGCCGAGGTGGCCCGGTCGGGGATGGCCCACTGGGTGGAGAGCACCGACCGGACGCCGCCGGCCAGGAATGCGGTGCCCAGGCTGTACGCCTCGTCGTAGCCGTTGATCGCCAGGCCCGTCCGGCAGGCGGCGAGCACTATCAGTCCGATGGCCCGCTCCGGGCAGCGCGCCGTCAGCTCGACCAGTTCGTCAGCGGCGAGCCGCCCGCCGTCGGCCAGCAGGAGGTAGGAGGTGGCCACCGCCGGGTCGGTGTTGATGACGCCGTGACACGCGAGGTGCAGCACCGCGCCGGCCCCAGGGCTGTCGCTGGTCAACCAGGCCCGTACCTCCTCGACACTGCCGGTGCCGGACCGGCTCGGCGAGCCGTCGGCCCGGCGGCCGACGTACCGGCCGCCGGGATAGAACGACCGGTGGATCGCGTACGCCTCAAGCCGGGCGGCCGTGAGGTCAGGTGCCTCACCGCCCGGGTCCGGATCCCCGACCACGAGGCCGACCGGGGTCGGCGCGACCGGGGGAAGGGCAGCCGAGTGGCACAACATCCGGGCCGAGGCGGTCTGTGAGATCGCCACCAGCCGCACCGCGTACGTGCCGTCGGACCGGCGGGCCGCCTGCCACGGGATCCGGGCGAGTTCCCCCATCGGCACCAGCACCAGCCGTGGCAGTCGCCCCGAATCCGCCCGGGGCAGGTTGGGCAGGTAGCGCTGCACCAGGGGGCCGATCGCCGCCCGCCACGCCCAGTCGCACACCGTGTCGAGGCTGCCGGCGAAATCCGCCCCGTCATCGAGTGCGACCAGGTCGCGGTGTGGGTCCGCGAGGACGGTGTCGCGCCGGACCAGGGCCGTCAGGTAGCGCTCCACGTCCACGTCGTCGAGAAGGTGCAGATTGGGCAGCGCCATGTAGGCGGGTGGTCCCTGCACCGGTGCGATGACCGCGTACCCGGGGACCGGCGTCGCCCCCGGCATCAGATAGACCAGCGCGTCCGCGTCGAGGGTGTGCAACGCGGCCCTGATCTCGCCGAGCGTCGGTGCGTCGAGCAGGCTGCCCGCGTTGCTCTGCTCGGTCAGCACCGTCAGCACCTCGCGCCGCAGGCCGATCGGGACCTCCGGGGCTTCGTCGGACCCGGTGACCGCCCGCCACCGGGCCGCCAGTTCGGGGTGGCCCGCCGCCTCCAGGCGGCTGGGGATGTGCCGGTTCTCGGTCGCGGCGTAGAGGGTCAGTCCCCGGCCGGAGTCGAGCGCTCGGATGGCGTTTGCCGGGTCGTGGAACATCAGGCACCGCCGCGCCACGTCGATGGCGTCCTGGACGGCCCGACGCGCGGCGGCGGACGCCGCTTTCAGGTCGGTCTGCAGCAGCACCCGCCAGACATGCTCGCGGAGACCCTCCAGGGCGACGGTGTGCGAATTCTCCGCGCCGACGTGCCGCCGCACCTGGCTGAGCAGCTCGTTGATGACCGACCACAAGGCATGGCCCGGTCCACCCGCCAGTTTCTTCGCCCGTTTCAGCACCTCCTCCGCCTCGACGGTGTCCGCGATGGAGCCGGTCACTTCTCCGCGATGGACCAGTCCCAGAGCCAACCCGACCAGATGTGAGGGGAGCCGCGAGTCATCGGGTGGCGCCACGGTCACCGACATCCGGAGATGTTCGACGGCCTCCTCGACGCGAGCCAGGTCGTCGCGCTCCTCGCCGAGTGCGAGCAGCGCGCCGCCGATTCCCGAGTGGAACATCGCGCGCTCTCCCGGGGCGAGGTCGGGTCGCTGCACCAGGGCGCGCATCGCGGCGAGCTGTTCGGGTGTCACGCGGGTCACCGGACCGTCCTGACCCGCACTCCGGATCGACGCCAGCGGTGCCATCAGCGTGTCGATCTCCATCACGGACGTCCGGATCAGATCTCCGGACGGCAACCGCTGCACCGTCTCGCGGAGCGCCTCAAGGGCGGCTGCCGGGTCGTCGCCGCGGTGGTTGGCCATCATGAGGTCCACCAGCTTGGCGAAGGCGTCGGCGATGGGCGCGGCCGCCGCATCGTCGGCCAGCGCGTCACGCAGCTGGTGAGCCTGCCCGGGCAGCCGGTCCAGAGCGGCCTCGTCGCCGTCATACGTCGCCCGCAGCGCGCCGAGCATCGTCCGCATGGCGTTCCACAGCCGCGCCGCCGGTTCGTCGTCACCCGCCGTAGGCGCTACGGCGAGGAAGGACTCGACCTTGGCGAGGGTGGCGAACGGGTCCGACATCTCGCCCTTCATCCCGGCGTGCAGCAGCGCCGTCACCCGGGCCGCCGCCCGCATCTGCGGCCACTCCGGGGTGTCTGGTGGCGACCCCTCGGCGATCTCCAGCAGGTCGTCGAGCTGGCGCAGTCGGTGAGGTTCCGTCGTCGGATCAGCCCGCACCAGCGCGCCGAGCAGATCGGCCGCGAGGACGCCCCGGACGGGCAGGTCGATCGGTAGGCGGTGCAGGTCCTCGATCGCCGCGTCCAGGTCGCCCCGACCGAACGCCGCCCGGCTGATCGCCACGCATCGCCCGGTGATGTCGGCCGCCATCTCCACCCGAGCCCTCCCGCATACTCCGTCCCCATACCAACCTGACGGACGGGAGCAGCTTCGCGGCCGAACACCTCAAGGGGAGAAAGCCCGAGACGTCAGCGGCTTAGCTGCGCGTTGAGTCGGGCGGCCTGGCGGGTGAGGTGGTCGCGTTCGGGGAGGCTGGGTGCGGATCTGGCGGCCTTGGCGTAGAGCTGGGCCGCAGTCGCCAGGGCACCGTCACGTTCGTGCAGGTGGGCGGCGACCGCGTCGTATCGGGGCAGGGCGGGGTCGAGTCCCGCCAGGGCGGCCAGACCGGCGCGCGCTCCGTCGGCCTCGCCGACCGCCACGGCCCGGTTGAGGCGGGCCACCGGGCTGTCGGTGAGCCGGACCAGCTCGTCGTACCACCCGACGATCTGCACCCAGTCGGTCTCCTCGGCGGTGCGGGCGTCGGCGTGCAGTGCGGCGATGGCGGCCTGCGCCTGGTATTCGCCCAGGCGGTCGCGGGCCAGGGCGCTCTGGAGCAGGTGTACGCCTTCGGCGATGAGGCGGGTGTCCCACCGGCTGCGGTCCTGCTGGGCCAGCGGCACGAGTCGGCCGTCGGCGTCGGTGCGGGCCGCCCGCCGGGCGTGGTGGAGCAGCATGAGCGCGAGCAGCCCCGCCACCTCCTCGTGCCGGATCCTCGCCGCCAGTTGACGGGTGAGCCGGATCGCCTCGGCGGCGAGGTCGACGTCGCCGGAGTAGCCCTCGTTGAAGACCAGGTAGAGCACGCGCAGCACGGTGGCGACGTCACCCGGCTGGTCGAACCGAACCCCGGAGACGGTCCGTTTGGCCCGGCTGATCCGCTGCGCCATGGTCGGCTCCGGCACCAGGTACGCCTGGGCGATCTGCCGGGTGGTCAGGCCGCCCACCGCGCGTAGCGTCAGCGCGACCGCCGAGGCCGAGGTCAGCGACGGATGCGCGCACAGGAAGTACAACGCGAGGGTGTCGTCGACCTCCCCGCCGGGCCCGGGTGCGGGCTCGACCTGCGCCAGCGCCTCGCGCCGACGTCGGGAGGTGTCGGCGCGGGCCGCGTCGAGGAACTTGCGCCAGGCGACGGCCACCAGCCAGCCCTTGGGGTCGCGCGGCGGGTCGGTCGGCCACACCCGTACCGCTTCGACCAACGCGTCCTGCACGGCATCCTCGGCCGTCGCGAAGTCGACTCCGCGACGGACGAGGATGCCGATCACGGCGGGTGTGAGGGTCCGCAGTACGGCCTCTTCCACCGAGGGTCACTCCTCGATGGTCGGCGGCTCGGTGAGGAACGGCCGGACCTCGAGCCACTCGTGCAGCGGCTTCCCGCCGACGCCCGGTGCCGCGGACAGCTCGGCGGCCAACTCCAGCGCCCGGTCGTAGCTGTCGACGTCGATCACCATCCAGCCGGCGATCAGGTCCTTGGTCTCCGCGAACGGGCCGTCGGTGACCGGCGGTCGGCCCTCGCCGTCGTAGCGGACGAACGTTCCCTCCGGGGAGAGTGCCTGGGCGTCGACGAACTCGCCGGTGCCTTGCAGCCGTTCGGCGAAGTCCCGCATGTATTGCACGTGAGCCGAGATCTCCTCGGGCGTCCACTTCTCCATCGGCACGTCGGTCAGCGGGGTCGGGCCGCCACGGTAGTGCTTGAGCAGTAGGTACTTGGCCATCGGTGCTCCTTGTCGGGTACGGCCATTCTGGCCGGGTGTACAGCGGGGACGGAGCACGATCCCGCTTCTCGACATGCCGCCGGAAAAAATCTTGGCGGTTTTCTCGGATGGCCTTTCCGTCCGGCTCCCGTCGGCACCCGCGTCGACCGGGACGGCGCGCGGTTGGTCCCCGCCCAGACATGCTGGGCGGGGACCACGCGTTCTCAGACGCTCGACGAGAAGGTCGAGCTGTACTGGCTGTCCAGCAGGCGGCCGTTGTTGGCGAAGCAGGTGACCGGCAGCACCGCAGTGGTGGCGACCTGCGCCCACAGTTCCTGGATGGTGCAGTACGAGGGGCTGTCCCCGATCGCGGTCACGTGCGCGGTGGTGTGCCTCTCGTGCAGCAGCGGGAACCTGACGACGGAGGTGCCGGGGCCGGTGGGAGCGTAGCCGTTGGGTCCGATGCCGAGCGGGTACGAGTAGTTCGTCGGGCCGGCGAACGGTGGGGTGGCGAGGTATCCGAAGTACCTCGGCGGGCCGAACGAGGCGTAGACCGAGCGCTCCCGGTGGAACGACACGGTGAAGTCGCTGTCCATCGGCGCGCCGCTGAACGGATCGTGGCAGGCGACGTAGACCAACACCTCCGGGCCGGACGCGCCCCAGCGGAGGATCTTGCATCGGCGCGGTTCTGCGTTCGGCTGCTGGGCGGTCACCTGCACGTTCCCGGAGAGTATGCCGGACGGTTCGCCGACACCCGAGAAGCGCACGGCGTAGATGCCCACCCCGACGTGGGAGGCGCTGACGGGCGCTCCGGCCGAGTTGTACGCCTGGGCGAGGAGGTTGGACGTCACCTGCGCTGAGGCGTACGCGCCGACGCCCGCCGGCAGGACACCGGAACTGAACGTCCACAACACGGTGAACGGGGTGTCGGCCGGTCTGCCGCCGGGCCGGAAGCACTGCACGTCGACGATCTGGTCGGGACCCGAGCCATACCAGCGTACGAGTTCGCAGAAGCGGCCGTCCCGCGCCACGGCGGTGACGTGCGCGTTGCCTCGGCCCCCCAGGCCGATGTTCGGGAAGCGCACCTGGAACCGGCCGAGTGCCACCTTGCCGCCGGTGGCCGTCAGCCCCGGTGTCCAGCTTCCGTACTGGTAGGCGGCGGGCAGTGGTGTCCAGGGCAGCGCGGTCGGATCGTCGACGTACGCGAACCCGAAGCGGTCGGCGGTTGCGGCTGTGGCCGGGGTGACCGGACTCAACAGCGCCGCGGCCAGGATGGCGGCCACGGCGGCGCAGAGATGGCGCAGGCGGAGAGGCATCGTCGACTCCAATCGGCATGAATCGATGCGTGCTGCCACTCTGCCGGGTAATGACCAAGGTCACAGTCGGATTGCCTACAGTCCGGGGTTAATCGATTACTCGTGGTCCGGGGATGGTGGGGCGGCGCGGCTGCGCCTGGATGTGGCACCGGCCGTCGCGCTCGCAGACCAGCCGGTCCGTACGGCGGGCGAGGTCTCCTTCACCGAGCTGACGCCGACCGCCGACGGCGTACGCGGGATGCTCGTGCTCCCGCCGCCGGAGGTGCCTCGACGGAGCGGGGTGCTGTGGGTCGGCGGCTCGGAGGGCGGCGTCGGCGGGCTGTACGACGCGCCTACCTTCGCCGCCGAACTGCTGCTGGCCCTCGGTGGTCCGCCGCACCGTGCGCTGTTCTACCCGGATGCCGGGCACGGCGTCGGCACCTTTCCGTATCTGCCCTCGAAGACGGTGCACCAGGGACGCACCGGCGAGCAGACACACGGCGGCACCCGGGCGGGCGACGCCGCCGCCCGCCGGGACGGGTGGTCCGAGGTGCTCACCTTCCTCGCCGCGCGCTGACCGCTGGCCGCCGACCCGGGCGGGCCGGCCTTCAGCGGTCAGCGCGGGGTGCGGGTTTTCGGCAGGTCGAACTGGTCGGCGCGGCGGCAGTCGCGCTGATTGCCGATCGCGTCGGGCCCCAGCCGGTCGAGCACCTCTCGGGCCCGCTGGCGCCCCAGGTTCCAGGCGTGCCACGGGTCCGGCTCCGCCAGATCGTCGGCGATCCAGCTGAGCGTGCAGCGGCGAACCGGGTCGGGCAGCGTGGACAGGGCGGGGGTGGCGTCCGCGGACAGCGCCCGCAGATACCACGCGTCGATCCGGCCGGTCTGCTCGTACCGGGCGATGTTGCGGCGGGCCGCGTAGTCCTCCGGGTTCAGCGCCGCCAGGCTCAACAGCATCACCACCGCGAGGGCGGCGGTCAGACGCGGTATCCACCCGCCGCGCCAGCGTACGCCGGCCACCAGGACCATCAGGAACACGGCGCCGAGCAGCAGCTCGAACGCCATCACGAAGATCCGCTCGCCGGTGAAGCTGTAGACCTTCTGGTAGGTGTACATCCGCGACAGGGCCGAGATGACGATGACCACGCTCAGCGCGCTGAGCAGGCCCAGCAGGATCCTCAACAGCAGCCGGTCCAGCGGCCGGTCCCGGCGCGCCCACCTGGTGACGCCGCCGAGCACCGCCAGGGCCAGCACGGTCACCACGACCAGTTGCCAGAACCCGCTGCGGGCGTACTCGGCGTAGCTGAGTCCGGTGGTGTCCAGCACGTGCCGTTGACCGCCGAAGAGCACGGTGAACTGCACGGCGACGAAGCCGCCGAACAGCGTGGTCAGGGTGGCGATCGGCGGAGCCCACTCGATCAGCCCGATACTGCGGGAGGTCTCCCGGTCCACCGAGGACAGGTTCGGCGGTGCGGCGAGCGTGTAGACGGCGGCCACGGCGATCAGGGCACCGACGGCGGCCAGGAACAGCCACCGGAACACCCCGCTCACGCTGATCTCCGGGATGAGGGCGCCGAGCACCCGGGAGAAGGCGGCGTCGGCGGAGGAGAGCAGCGCCCCGAACACGATCAGGAACGCCACGGTGACGACGACCGACCCGACGACCCGCCGGGTGGCCCCGGAGTCGTCGGAGACCCGGACGTGTGCGCGTACCCACGGCACGCCGCGAACCGCCGCGATCGGGGCGGCGACCAGGCTGAACAGGATCGACCGGATGCGCCGCCCACCGATGATCGCCAATGCCGTACAGGCCAGCGCGCCCAACACGCAGAACGTGACCAGCCACCAGGCGTTGCGGAAGCCGAGGACCGCCAGCAGCGCCAGGGCGGCGACGGCCCAACCGGTCCGCAGCCACCGCTCGGGCTGCGGCAGCTCGGCGATGTGGTGTCGTACCGCGACCGCGACGCCGACGGTGAGGACGAGGTAGCCGAGGAGCCAGCCGAGGCCGGTCCGGCCCAACGGGACGAACGTGGCCACGCCGAGCGCACCCGCCACGACGGCCAGCGGGGTGGTCAGCCGCCGGGCCGGTGGCGGTCCCGGCCACACCCGGTCGAAGAACGACGGCTGCGGCGGCACCGGCCGGAACGAGTACGGACCGGACGGTTGGTAGCCGAACGCCGCCGCTGGTGGAACCCGTGGCCCGGCCGGAGCCGCCGGAGCCGCCGGAGCCGCCGGAGCCGCCGGAGCCGCCCGGTCACCCGTCGCCGGTGCGTCCGCCGGGGCTGGGCCGTCTGCCGTCGCCGGGTCGGCGACTGTCGCGGCGGGCGGTGACGGCGGCTGGCCGTCGTCGGCCGTCTCCTCGACCGGGCGTACGACCTGGGTGGTGGGCCCGGTGGCGGCGAGCGCCGCCGGCCGCGCTGCCGTGCGCTGCGCCGGTGCTGCGGGGCTGGCCGGGTTCGCGCCCTCCGGCACCAGGGGCAGAAAGATGGCGTAGCCCTGGGTGCCGGGTGGCACGGTGACCGGAATCGCCCAGGCGGGCTGGTCGGTCGGTCCCGGCCAGACGATGGGGGTCAGCCCGTCGGTGGCTGGCATGACCAGGAGACGGGGTGCCGTCGCGGCCGACGGCGCGGTGCTCTCGCCCCCGGCCGCGACAGGACGTTCGCCTGGTCCCCCGGTGCCGGGGGAGCCGTCGACGGGTGGCGGCTCGGTCACCGCGCCCTCCTAGGTTCGGTATGTCTGCGTCACTCTAGGACCGGTGACGCGGCCACGGTGCCCCCGCCGTATCCGTCCTACGGGGTGTCGCCACCCCTGCCCCGGTCGTCGAGGACCAGCGGGGCCCGACCGCGCACCGTGTACCGGACGTGGGTGACGTGCGGGCGGGGCACCACCCGGTCGGGGGTGAGCTCGATCGCCTCGAAGTCGTCGAGACCCAGGTCGTCGAAGACACGGAGCCCGGCGCCGAGGATGACCGGCGCGATGTGCAGGTCCAACTCGTCGAGCATCCCCGCCCGCAGCACCTGCCGGACCAGACTGCCGCCGCCGGCCACCGCGACGTTGCGGTCACCGGCCGCGGCGCGGGCCTGCTCCATCGCGCTGGCCAGCCCGTCGGTGACGTAGGTGAAGCTGGTGCCGCCCTTACGGTGCAGCGTCGGGCGCGGCCGGTGCGTGACCACGAAGACCGGAGCACGGAACGGTGGCTCGTCGCCCCACGGCACCTCACCGCCGTCGGCCATCCGGCGACCCATCACGTACGCGCCGGCCGAGGCGAACGACTCGGCGATGATCTCGGAGCTGGCGTCGTGTCGGCCGCCGACGAATCCCTGCCGCTCGCGCCACGCCATCGCTTCGGTGGCCCACCGGGTCACCCGGTAGAACCCGTGGCTCTCCGCCGACCGCACCCAGTCGCCGTTGCCGTCGTGCCGTGGCCCGGCGTAGTAGCCGTCGAGCGACACCGACAGTTGGGCGGTCACCTTCGTCATATCCGTTCCTCCCGGATCTGGCGGCGCCCACCGTGGGCGCCGACCCACAGGTGGATCGGTGCCGGGTCGACCGCTTCTACCGGTCCGGCAGGTGACCTGGGTCACACGGGAGCGGATCCTGACTCGCTCAAGGCGGCGGCCCGACGCAGCAGGTACCGCCGCTCGGGTTCGCTGCCGGCGTGCTGCGCCGCCGCCCGCCACTCCGTCGCGGCGGCCCGGTCGTCGGCGAGTTCCAGCAGGTGGGCGCGGACGGCGTGCAGCCGGTGGTGCCCGGCCAGCAGCCCCGACTCCACCTCGGACAGCAGGGCCAGCCCGGCGGCGGGTCCGTGGACCATGCCCACCGCCACCGCCCGGTTCAGCGTGACCACCGGGTTGGGGGCGAGGCGTTCCAGCAGCTCGTACAGGGCGAGCACCTGGGGCCAGTCGGTGTCCTCGGTGGTCGGTGCCTCGGCGTGCACCGCGGCGATGGCGGCCTGGATCCGGTACGGCCCCGGTGGCGAGGCGGTCAGGCTCTGCTCGACCAGCGCGCGACCCTCGTCGATCAGCGTTCGGTCCCACCGGTCGCGGTCCTGCTCGGCCAGGGGCACCAGGTCACCGTTCGGGCCGACCCGGGCCGCCGCCCGGGCCTCGGTGAGCAGCATCAACGCGAGCAGACCGGCCGTCTCCCCGTCGCCGGGAACTCGCTCGTGCAGTCGGCGGGTCAGCCGCAGCGCCTGCCCGGTCAGTTCGGCGCGCCGCAACCGGGGGCCGCTGCTGGCGCTGTATCCCTCGTTGAACATCAGGTACAGCACCTGGCGTACGACGGCCAGCCGCGTCGCGAACTGTGCTTCCGCCGGTGGCTCGAACCGGGCACCCGCCTGCCGGAGTCGCACCTTGGCGCGGGAGATCCGCTGGCCCATGGTCCGCTCCGACACCAGGAAGGCGGCGGCGACCTCGGCGGTGGTGAGCCCACCCACCGCGCGCAGGGTCAGCGCCAACTGTGCCGGCGCGGACAACGCCGGATGGCAGCAGAGCAGGAACAACTCCAGCAGGTCGTCGCGGGGGGCCGTGACGTCGGGCGGTGGGGTGACCAGCGCGTCGCGCGGCGTGAGTTCCAGTGCCGTGCGCTCGCGGCGGGTACGGGCGGCCTCGGCGCGGACCAGGTCGACGTACCGGCGGGCGGCCACGGTGTGCAGCCAGCCCCCGGGTTGTTCGGGTACGCCGTCGACCGGCCACCTCTCCACGGCCGCGACCAGCGCCTCCTGCACGGCGTCCTCGGCCCGGCCGAAGTCGCCGTACCGGCGGGCGAGCGTGGCCAGCACCTGCGGCGCGAGTCGGCGCAGCAGGTCGGTGGTGGCCGCGTCGAGGTTCAGCGGTCCGCTCCGTCGCCGGTCATCAGCGGCCAGATCTCGATCCCGCCGCCGACGGCCCCGAACCGGATGCCCGGATACGCGCGGGCGATCTCCAACGCGCGCTGCTCGTCGTCGACGTCGACCACGAAGTACGAGCCCACGTACTCCTTGGCCTCCAGGTAGGGCCCGTCCGTGACGACCGGGGTGTCGGCGACGATCCGCACCGAGCGGGGCCGCGACACCAGGCCCTGGACGTCGACCAGCTCACCGGAGGCGCGCAGCGTCTCGTTGAAGGCGTCGACCTGACCGATCAGGGCGGTCAGCTCGTCGTCCGGGAGGCTGTTCCAGATCTCCTCGTTGCCGTAGATCAACATCAGGTACTTCACGCACGCCTCCATAAAGGTCAATATGTCTGGAAATGGACAAGACGGCAGGGTCTTCCCTGACGCACTGTTGTAGCAGGTAGAGAGGCTGCGGATGGCGGGCCACATCCGATCCTCCGGCCGAGCATGGGCCGCGAGTCCCACCGGCCGCCGGTAAGGATCCCCCGCCGGGGCGCGTCGTCGCGCCGTCCGGCTCCGGCCCGCCGTCGTGGACCAGCCGCACCGACGGTGTTGCACCGCTGGGTCGCGACGACGGCCAAGCCAGGAAGGAGCCGCCATGGCCGCTCCCACTGTCAACGTCTCGATGAACCCCACCACCTACTCGCCCGGCGAGCAGATGCTGCTCACCGTCAACTACGGCGACCCGGACAACCAGCGGCTGACCCTGACGATCACCGTGGCCGACGCCCAGGGCAACCGCAGCGCTCCGGTCTCGGTGACCGCGGTGATCGACCCGCTCACCCTCACCGTCACCGACGATTCGGGGCGCACCTGGTCCCGGGTCTCCGACAGCGGCTCGGTTGCTGTCTACCGGGCGGTGGCGTGATGCCGAGGGTGACCGTCACCGTGCGGGACGCCACCAGCAAGACCGCCACCGCGAGCGTCGCGTACACCGTGCTCCCGCCGGTGCTCGGCGGTTACTACCTCTCCGGCGGCGCGGACCCGACCGCCGACATGGCCGGTGGCAACTTCCGGTCACTGACCCAGTACCGCAGCTTCGCCGACGCGCACATCTTCCCCGGCTACCAGCGGCAGTGGCTGGTCACCCTCGGCCGGTCCGGGGTGCAGATCAACATGGTGCTCGAACTGAAGCACTACGGCGCGTCCGACACCGGGCCGCAGACCTTCACCGTCGACGGGGTGAAGTACACCGTGCCGGCACCGGCGATGACCATCCAGCAGCGTCCGGGCGCGGTCTGGCCCAAGGCGTACGGGTACGGCCAGGTCCTCGCCGGGCAGTGCGACGGGTTGTTCGCGCGGGCGTTGTCGCAGTACCGGACGATGGGCTTCGGCGTGAACATCCAACTCGCCTCCGAACTGGACACCGACCACGAGTTCGGCACCACCGAGGCGGGCAAGGCGTACACCTGGGCCGAGTCGGACGCTCGGGCGGTGCAGGCGATGACGTACATCGTCAACTGGTTCCGGGCCAAGGGGCTGCCGCAGGGCACCACCTTCTCGGTCGGGCTCGGCGGTTTCGACCGGGCCTGCTTCCGGCGTACCCACCCCGAGGCGCTGATGTCGCGGCTGGACTACCTCCAGTGGAACGTCTACGCGACCAGTGCCGGCCACACCGCGCTGGAGCGCTTCCGGCGTACCAAGGACTGGGCGGTGGCAGACCTCGGCCCGGTCGCGCTGTCCCGCCCGGTGTTGATCGCCGAGTGGGGCGTACGGGTCGTCGAGATCCCCGACCAGGCCGCCTGGATCGCCACCGTGCCGGCGGCCATCGCCCGGCTCAACGCCGAGCGTGGTCCCTTCATCGCCCGGACGAACTACTTCAACTCCGGCTGGGGCACCCTCAGCCCGAAGGCCGCCGGGCTGGCCGCCCTGCGCGCCGCGTACGCCCGGCCGCCGTACGGCTGATCCCGGTCGGTCTGAGTCGGCCCGCCGGGGTACCGGCGGGCCGACCCGTGCGCGGACCGGCCGTCCGCGCGCCTCGTCCGCTGATCGGGCCGGAAGCGCCCGTCTTGACATCGACACCCCACTGGTTACATGGTTAGTTACATGAGTAATGAACCAGCTAACCATGATCGGGATTGGTGGACGTGATGGAGGACGGCCGACCGATCTTTCTCCAGATCGCGGAGCTGCTGGAGAACTCGATCCTGGACGGGACCCTCGCAGAGGAGGGCCAGGTGCCCTCGACCAACGAGCTGGCCGCCTTCCACCGGATCAACCCCGCGACCGCCGCCAAGGGGGTCAACAAGCTGGTCGACGACGGAACTCTCTACAAGAAGCGAGGAATCGGCATGTTCGTCACCCCCGGTGCCCGAGCCAAGCTCCGCGGCCGGCGCCGCGACGAGTTCGCCCGACAGTACGTCCGGCCGCTGCTGACCGAGGCCCGCAAGCTCGGCATCGGACCGACCGAACTCAAGAACATGATCGACACCTGGGAGGAGGACCAGTGAGCGCGGTGGTCACCGTCACCGACCTGACCAAGCGGTACCGGACGGTCACCGCCCTGGACCGGGTCAGCTTCTCGCTCACCGAGAACCGCATCTACGGCCTGCTGGGACGCAACGGGGCGGGCAAGACCACCCTGATGCAACTGCTCACCGCGCAGAACTTCGCCACCAGCGGGGAGATCTCCGTCTTCGGGCAGCACCCCTACGAGAACGAACGGGTGCTGTCGCGCATCTCCTTCATCAAGGAGAGCCAGACCTACCCGTCCGGCCTGCGGGTGATGCACGTCCTCCGCGCGGCCGGTCTGGTCTACCCGGGCTGGGACGAGGAGTACGCCCAGCGGCTGGCCGACGTGTTCCAGCTGCCGCGCGAGCGTCACGTCACGAAGCTCTCCCGGGGCATGCTCTCCGCGCTCGGCATCGTCGTCGGGCTCGCCTCACGGGCCCCGCTGACCTTCTTCGACGAGCCCTACCTGGGGCTGGACGCGGTGTCCCGGCAGCTCTTCTACGACCACCTGCTGGCCGACTACACCGAACACCCGCGCACCATCGTGCTGTCGACCCACCTCATCGACGAGGTCAGCGACCTGATCGAGTACGTGCTGCTGATCGACCGGGGTCGGCTCCTGCTCGACGTCGACGCGGAGGCCCTACGTGGGCAGGTGGTGACCGTCTCCGGCCCGGTCGCCGGGGTGGACGAGTTCGTCCGTACCGGCACCGAACTGCACCGGGTGCTCCTCGGCGGGACCGCGCGGGCCACCGTACGCGGTGACTTCGGCGCGGCGGCGCGGGACCGCGCCCGCTCCCTGGGCCTCGACCTCGAAGCCTCCTCGCTCCAGGACATCGTCGTCCGCCTGACCACCTCGACCAACGGGCACGCGGCCGGTGCCGGCAGTGCCACGGCCAACAAGGAGGCCACCCGATGAACCGCGCCCTGACCGTCGCCCGGTTGCAGTTCGTCGCCTGGCGCGTCGTGCTCGGCTGGCCCTGGGGAATCCTCGCGCTCAGCTTCCTGATCAACCTGGCCCTGTTCACCGCCATGGGAGAGAACGACGACTTCGAACCCACCACGGGCGGGCTGCTCAGCATCTACATCGTGATGTTCATCGCCAGCATCAGCGCGATCACCCAGGACTTCCCGTTCGCCATCGGGCTGGGACTCTCACGCCGCAGCTTCTACCTCGGCAACGTGCTCCAGTTCGCGGCGCAGGCGGTCGTCTACGCGGCGGTGCTCTACCTGCTGGCCATCGTCGAGGAGGCCACCGACGGCTGGGGCGTCAACCTGCGCTTCTTCGGCCTGCCCTTCCTTCTCGTGGAGAACCCGGTACTGCGGTTCCTCGGGTTCGCCATCCCGTTCCTGCTGCTCGGCTTCATCGGCATCGCGATCGCGCTGGTCTTCAAGCGTTGGCGGGTCAACGGCCTGCTGACGCTGGGCACCGTCGCGCTGGGCGGCATCGGCGGCCTCGCCGTACTCGCCACCTGGCGGGGCTGGTGGTCGGCGATCGGCGGATGGTTCGTCGACCAGCCCAACTGGGCGCTGCTGGTGGGTTGGCCCGCACTGGTGACCGTGGTGCTCGCCGCCGTCAGCTACCTGGTCATCCGGCGGGCGACGCCCTGAGCGTCGAGACCGCGCGACGGCAGTGGAGGGCAGTCCGCCCGGAGAGTTCCTATGCTCGACGCATGGAACTGCGGATCTTCACCGAACCCCAGCAGGGTGCCAGCTACGACGACCTGCTGGCCGTGGCCCGACGCGCCGAGGAGACCGGCTTCGGCGCCTTCTTCCGCTCGGACCACTATCTCAAGATGGGGTCGGTCAGCGGCGAGCCCGGCCCCACCGATGCCTGGACCACCCTGGCCGGTCTGGCCCGGGACACCCGTAGCATCCGGCTCGGCACGCTGATGAGCGCCGCCACGTTCCGGCTGCCCGGCCCGCTCGCCATCACCGTCGCCCAGGTCGACCAGATGAGCGGCGGACGGGTCGAACTCGGCATCGGCACCGGCTGGTACGACGCCGAGCACCAGGCGTACGGGATCCCGTTCCCGCCGCTGCGGGAGCGGTTCGACCGGCTGGACGAGCAGCTGGCGGTGATCACCGGTCTGTGGCGTACCCCGGCGGGCGAGACGTTCGACTTCACCGGCCGGCACTACCAGGTCAGCGACTCACCCGCGCTGCCGAAGCCGGTGCAGCGCCCGCACCCGCCGATCCTGCTCGGCGGCAAGGGCGCGAAGCGTACGCCGCAGCTCGCCGCCCGCTACGCCGACGAGTTCAACCTGCCGTTCGTCTCGATCGACGAGACGGTCGCCCAGTTCGAGCGGGTCCGCAACGCCTGCGCCGACATCGGTCGCGACCCGGCCGAGCTGACCTGGTCCAACGCGCTGGTGCTCTGCTGCGGCCGGGACGAGGCCGAGGTGCGGCGGCGGGCCGCCGCCATCGGCCGGGAACCGGACGAGCTGCGCGTCAACGGGTTGGCCGGTACCCCCGACGAGGTGGTCGACCGGATCGGACAGTTCGCGGCGGTCGGCAGTCAGCGCATCTACCTCCAGGTGCTCGACCTGGCCGACCTGGACCACCTCGACCTGGTCGCCGCCGAGGTGATGCGGCAGCTCTGACCACCTCGCCACGCCTCAGACCCGGTGCTCCTCACGCAGCACCGTGTCCAGTCGGCCGTCGCGATCACGGTCGAGGTAGGTGACGTCGGGCAGCCCGTCACCGTCGAGGTCGAACTGCACCACGTCGGCCACGCCGTCGCCGTCGAAGTCGGTGACCACCTGGACCGAACCGTCCATGTGCCGGGCCACGATCGACCGGGCGCCGCCCTCGACCCGGGGCGGCGGCCCGGGGGTGGGGGGCGGCGTCGGCACCGGCTCCGGAGTGGGGGCGGGCTGCGGATCCGGCTGGCTCGCCGACGGCCCGGCCTCGGCCCAGGTGACCGAGGAGCCGACCGGACCGGTGGCGGGTTCCACCCCGCTGCCGGCCGGGTCGATCTCCTCCTCGGAGGGGTACACGTCGCCGCGAGGGGCGGGATCACGGTAGCTGCTCATCGGCGTAGGGTTCCCCGACGAAGCCGGCGGTAACCGCCGGCGGGGAGAGGGGGACGAAGTGTCGACGCAGCGCAACTGGGCCGGCAACGTCGCGTACGCAGCACGGGCACACCACCGGCCGTCATCGGTCGACGAGCTGCGGGAGCTGGTCATCGGCAGCGACCGGATCCGGGCGGTGGGCAGCGGGCACTCGTTCAACCGAATCGGCGACACCACCGGGGACCTGGTCACGCTGGCCGGGCTGCCGGCCACGGTGCGGCTCGACGAGGCGCGGCGGGTGGTGCAGGTACCGGCCGCGATGCGCTACGGCGACCTGGCCACCTGGTTGCACGAGCGGGGGTACGCGCTGGCCAACCTCGCCTCGCTGCCGCACATCTCGGTGGCCGGCGCGGTCGCCACCGGCACCCACGGCTCCGGGGTGGCCGTCGGCAACCTGGCCACCGCCGTCGCCGGCCTGGAACTGGTCACCGCCGCCGGTGAGCTGATCACCGTGGACCGCACCGCCACCGAGTACGCCGGCATGGTGGTCTCCCTCGGCGCGTTGGGCATCGTCACCCGGGTCACCCTGGACGTGGTGCCCACCTTCGAGGTACGCCAGTACGTCCACCTGGACCTGCCGCGCGAGGCGCTGGACGCGGCGCTCAGCTCGGCGTACAGCGTCAGTGTCTTCACCGACTGGCGCTCCACCCGCGGCACCCAGGTCTGGCGCAAGCAGCTCGCGGACCAGCCCGCGCCCCCGGCGGACTGGCTCGGCACCACGGCGGCCGACCGCCCCTGGCATCCGGTGCCCGGCATGCCGGTGGTCAACTGCACCGAGCAGCTCGGCGTGCCCGGCCCCTGGCACGAGCGGCTGCCGCACTTCCGGCTCGGCTTCACCCCGAGCAACGGCGACGAACTCCAGTCCGAGTACCACCTGCCCCGGGCGGCGGCCGGTGCCGCGCTCGCCGCGTTGGACGAGGTGGCGCACCTGATCGCCCCGGTCCTGCTGACCAGCGAGTTGCGTACCGTCGCCGCCGACCAGCTGTGGCTCAGCCCGCAGTACGACCGGGACAGCCTCGCGGTGCACTTCACCTGGATCGCCGACACGAGTGCGGTACTCCCGGTCGTCGCCGAGGTCGAGCGGGCGCTGGCCCCCTTCGCGCCCCGCCCGCACTGGGGCAAGGTCTTCACCATGCCGACCGAGACCATCGCCGCCACCTACCCCCGCTGGGTTGACTTCGCCGCGCTGGTGACCCGGCTCGACCCCGGGGGCAAGTTCCGCACCGAGGAGTTCGACCGCCTGTTTCCCCGCTGACGAGACCCTGTTCCCCGCCGGGGACGACCCGGCGGACCGACGCGGCGCGGCCCGGTCGACGGGCCCGGACACCGCACTAGGATGGGCCCATGAGCGCTGAGGCCGTCGGCATGCACATGCCCGCCGTCGTGACGCTCGACGACGTGGCGGCGATGAACGCCGCCGACGTGAACGGTCATCGGTACGAGACCAGCCCCGAGGGGGTCCTGTCGGTCATGCCGCCACCGGACTCGGAGCACGCGACGATCGCCAGCCGCATCTTCGCCTGGTTGATCATGGCGGGTTGGCCGGCGGAACAGGTGCTCCAGGCCGTTGGCGTACGCATTCCCGGCCCGGACGGGCACGGCGGCAGGATTCCGGACCTCAGCGTCTGGCGCAAACCTCCCCGGCGCGGCGTGTGGTCGGCGGTCGCGGACGTCGTACTCGTGATCGAGATCGTGTCACCCGGTTCCGAGGCGATGGACTCGGTGACGAAGGTCCGCGAGTACGCCTCGGCGGGCATCCCCCGGTACTGGGTGGTGGACCGGGACGGCGCGCAGACGGTCACGTTGCACGAACTCGGCGGCGAAGGGCGCTACGTCGAGCAGGCGCGGATGCCGTTGGCGTGGTTGTTGCAGACCGCGCCGGTCGACCACCTCGACTGAGGCGGGGTCGACGGGTCAGCGACCGGCGCCGAGCTGGTCACGCATACTGCTGCGCTGCACGGCACGGCTGATGTCGCTGGGGGAGACGATGCCGATCAGGCGGCCCTCGGTGACCACCAGTGCGCGGCCGTCGGCACATTCGCTGAGTCTCGGCAGCAGGTCGGTCAGCGGCTCGTCGGGGGAGGCGAGGACCAGGTCGTCGGCGCGGCAGGCCACCGCCGCCAACGTGGTGCTGCCCCGCTCGTCGGCCGGCACGCCGCGTACCCGGTCGAGGGTGACCAGCCCGACGGGGCGGCCGTCCTCGGTCAACGGCAGCGCCGTGTGCCGGTACGCGAAAAGGTAGTTGTTCACGAAGTCGGCGACCGTCAGCTCACCGGAGGCGGTCTGCGGCTGCGGGGTCATCACGTCGCCGACCCGGACACCGCGCAGCGCGTCGCCCACCCGGGCCTGCCGCTCCTCCATGGTGGCCGCGCCGATCAGGAACCAGCCGATCAGCGCCAACCACAGCCCGCCGACGCCGGTACCGCTGAGGAACCGCCACAGCCCGAACCCGATCAGCGCCAGGCCGAGCACCCAGCCGGCGCGGGCCGCCACCACCGTGGCGCGGGTCCGGTCGCCGGTGGCCTTCCACACCGCCGCCCGCAGCAGCCGCCCACCGTCCAACGGTGCGGCGGGCAGGATGTTGAACACGGCCAACAGCAGGTTGATGCCGGCGAGCCAGGCCATCACGCCCAGCACCAGGCCCTCGACCCCGGCGAGGGCGAGCAGCATCGCGATCGCGCCGAAGAAGACGCCGATGATCAGACTGACCAGTGGCCCGACCCCGGAGATGCGCAGCTCGGCACCGGGGGAGCGGGCCTCGCCGCGCAGCTCGGCGACCCCGCCGAAAAGCCACAGGGTGATGCCCTGCACGCCGAGTCCGTTGCGCTTGGCCACCACCGCGTGCGACACCTCGTGGGCGAGCAGGCCGAGGAAGAAGACCACCGCCGCGGTCAGCCCGGCCAGCAGGTACGCCAGCACGGACCGGTCCGGGTACGACTGCGGGAACAGGTTGGCCGACAGCCCCCACCAGATCAGCGCGAAGATGACCAGGACACTCCAGTTGACCCCGACCGGTACGCCCACGATCCGACCGAGCCGGAAATTCGCCCTCATGTTCCGGTGATACCCCGGCAGCCCCTTCCCATGCCAGGGCCGAACGTCACCCCGACCGCAAGCGTGAGCGTCAGTCGCGATGTCGACAGCCACCGGGCCGGGTGCGGCGTCGAGGTTCGGCGATAGTTCGAAGGTGGCGACCTCGACCGATGACAGCGATGACCCGTACCTCTGGCTGGAGGACCTGGACGGCCCGGAGGCCGTGACCTGGGTCCGCGAGCGCAACGCCGAGACCGTCGCGGCGTTGACCGGCAGTCCGACGTTCGTCGCCCGCCAGACCGAGATCAGGCAGGTGCTCGACGCGGACGACCGCATCCCGTACCCGGGATGGCGCGGCGACGGCTTCTACTACGACTTCTGGCGCGACGCCGCCCATCCGCGCGGGCTGTGGCGACGCACGACCCTCGACCAGTACCGCCGACCCGAGCCGGAGTGGGACGTCCTGCTCGACCTGGACGCCCTGGCCCGCGCCGAGGGCGAGAACTGGGTCTGGGCGGGCGTGGCGACGTTGCCGCCCCAACACCGGCACTGCCTGGTCAGCCTGTCCCGGGGCGGTGCCGACGCGGTGGTGGTACGCGAGTACGACCTGGTCGACCGGTGCTTCGTCGACGGCGGCTTCACCGTCGCCGAGGCCAAGACCGACGTCTGCTGGATCGACGTCGACCACATCTGGATCGGCACCGACCTCGGCCCGGGTTCGCTGACCGACGCCGGTTATCCGCGCGTGGTGCTGCGCTGGCGACGCGGCACCCCGTTGACCGACGCCGAAGTCGCCTTCGAGGCGTCCACGCTGGACGTCGGGGCGTACGGGTGGCGCGACTCGACGCCGGGCTTCGAGCGCGACTTCGTCGGCCGCAGCATCGACTTCTACCGCTCGGAGAACTTCCTGTTGACCGGGGCGGGACAGCGGGTCCGCATCCCGGTGCCCGAGGACGCGGAGTGGGGGGTACGCCGGGAGTGGTTGCTGATCCAGCCGCGTACGCCCTGGCCGGTCGGTGAGCTGACCCATCCGGCGGGGGCGCTGTTGGCGATCCGGTTCGACGACTTCCTCGCCGGCTCCCGCGACTTCGACGTGCTGTTCCGCCCCGACGAGCACACCTCGCTCGGTGGCTCCGCCTGGACCCGCAACCACCTGATCCTGACCACCCTCACCGACGTCCGTAGCCGGCTGGAGGTGCTCACCCCCACCGGGCGCGGCTGGCGGCGGGAGCCCCTGCCGGGGGTGCCGGCGGACGAGGAGGGCTGCCTCGTGGAGACCGACCCCGACCGGGACGACTCCTACCTGGTCGCCTCGGAGGGCTTCCTCCAGCCGGCCACGCTGCGCCTCGGTGCGGTCGGCGGGAGTGTGGAGACGCTCAAGCGGGCGCCCGCGTTCTTCGACCCGGACCGCCTCGCGGTACGTCAGTTCTTCGCCACCTCCGCCGACGGCACCCGGGTGCCGTACTTCGTGGTCGGGGATCCGGCCGCGCCTGCCGGACCGACGCTGCTGCACGGGTACGGCGGTTTCGAGGTCTCCCTGACGCCCGGCTACGACGGGATCGTCGGCCGGGGTTGGCTGGCCCGTGGCGGCACCTACGTGGTGGCGAACATCAGGGGCGGCGGCGAGTACGGCCCGCGCTGGCACCGGGCCGCGTTGCGCGAGCACCGACCGAGGGCGTACGCGGACTTCGCGGCCGTGGCGACCGACCTGGTGACCCGGGGTATCACCACCCCGGCGATGCTGGGCATCGAGGGCGGCAGCAACGGCGGCCTGCTGATGGGTGCGATGCTGACCCGCTACCCGTCGCTCGTCGGGGCGGTCGTGGCGAACGTCCCGTTGCTGGACATGCGGCGCTACCACCGGCTTTTGGCCGGTGCCTCCTGGATGGCCGAGTACGGCGACCCGGACGTGCCGGAGGACTGGGCCTACCTGCGGGAGTACTCGCCGTACCACAACGTGCGAGCGGACGTGCGGTATCCGCCGGTCCTGTTCGTCACCTCCACGCGTGACGACCGGGTGCATCCCGGGCACGCCCGGAAGATGGCCGCCCGGCTGCGCGAGTACGGCCACGACGTGGCGTACTACGAGAACGTCGAGGGTGGGCACGGGGCGGCGGCCAACAACGAGCAGCGGGCCTTCATCGAGGCGATGTCGCTGGAGTTCCTCTGGCGGAAGTTGGCCCCGTCGGGGAGTTCCGTGCCCGCTCAGGCGGTCGGGGGCGGGGCGGGTAGCTCGTCGACGACCACCACCGGGGTGCCGGGGCCGACCTTCTCCAACAGCAGGCGCTGGCCGCTGGCGGTCAGCCGGATGCATCCGTTGGTGGTCTGCTGGCCCAGCTCACCGTCGTGATACCAGGTGTGGATGCCGATGTGGGCGCCGCGCAGCCCGGCGGGCACCGAATCCGGGTCGTCGGGGATCGAGCCGAGGGCGTAGATGTCGACCCCGCCGTAGACCGACTCCGGCGGTGGGGTGCGGCCCAGGACGAAGGTGCGGCCGAGCGGGGTTTCCTGACCCCGTTGCCCCAGGCTGACCTGCCAGGAGCGCTGGGCGGTGCCGTCGCGGTACCAGGTGAGCCGGAAGGGTTTGCGCTCCACCACGATCTGGTCGCGCAGCGCGACGGTGCGGAAGTCGCCGGGGGGTAGCCAGGCCAGTTTGCGGTTGGCCGAGGGGAGCAGCACCGCCGTCCAGCCGGACTCGCGGCGGGCGATCGGCACGGTGAGGTCCACCTCGCTGATCGTCGGCATCAGGAACGCCAGTGGTCGACCACCGGGTGCGTCGTACGCGGCCAGCCTGCGGGTCGGCTGTAGGCCCTGGGTCAGCGGTGTGGTGTCGAGGGTGTCCGGGTCGTCGGGGAAACCGGCGGGGGCCGGGTCGTAGTCGATCACCGGGAGCCCGTCCGGTGCCGGCGCGGCGGGCAGCACCCGCTCGGCGACCGCCGACGGCGACGCCGGAGTGGTCGGCACCACCTCGCCCGTGGACCCGACGACCGGCGCAGGTGCGGTGGCCGGAGTCAACGCCCACCCGGTGTACGCCGCGCCACTCATCAGCACCGCCACGCCCACCCCGACGGCGACCTTCCGCCGCCCCCGCGACCCCAGAACCCCCCAAAACCCCACCCACCCACCCTACCCCCCAACCCCTCCCCAACCCCCCCCAAACCCCCCACCCCCTCCGTGTTGATCAAGAAGTTTTGGTCACGTTCGGGCCGTATTCCGACGCAAACTTCTTGATCAACACGGCGGGGTGGGGGGTGGGGTGGGGTGGGGGTTAGGGGAGGCGGGCGGTTTGGTGGATGGCTAGGGCGTCGTGGGCGGGGATGTTGGCGGAGAACCAGCCGTTGGCGTCGACGGTGATGACCGGGCCGGAGCAGGTGCCGTTGGTGAAGGTGCCGTGGATGACGTCGCAGTAGCGGCCAGCCGGGAGACCGGTGTAGTAGGAGCGGCCGTTGATCGCCGAGCCCTCGTGGTTGATGGTGATGTAACCGCGGCCCGTACGGCTGAAGGCGATGTGGTTGTTGCCGTTGTCGTACCAGTTGCTGACCCCGGCGCCCTCGGTGGCGTTGCGGAAGCCGACCATGTTCGCGATCACCTGCCAGCGGTGCTCGCACTCCCAGCCGGAGTAGCAGACCGTGTTGTGCGTCTTGTTGTTGCCGTCCGAGGGTGGTCCGGCGTCCCGGTTGTTGAAGGTGTAGCTCGACATCACCGTCGGGGAGCCGTACGGCCAGGCCAGCATGAACGCGTTCGCCAGTGCGTAGATGCCCCGGTCCCGGTAGGTGAGCACCCCGCCGTCGTCGCGCTGGGTGTCGTGGTTGTCAACGAAGACCGAGGCGACGCCGCTGGGCAGGTGGCCCCAGCCCTCACCGAAGTTGCGCAGGTACGCGAGCCGCTCGGAGCGGAACACCCGGGCCAGGTCCTTGCCGTAGCGGAACTCGTGCACGTCGCCGTTGCCGGTGTACTCGTTCGGCGTGATCGGCTCGCCCGCGCCGTAGATGACCTCCTGCACGATGTACGCCGGTCGGCTGAGTCGGCTGAGGATGTTGCCGATGTCGGCCGCCGGCATGTGCTTGCTGGCGTCCAACCGGAACCCGTCCACGCCGAGCGACAGCAGGTCGTTGAGGTATGCGGCCAGCCGGGAGCGGACGTAGTCCGACTCCGTCTTCAGGTCGGAGAGGTTGACCAGCTCGCAGTTCTGCACCTCGTACCGGTCGTGGTAGTTGACGATGTCGTTGTTGCCGTTGCGACCGCAGTAGTGGAAGTCCTGCGCCTGGTAGATGCCGGGGTAGACGTGGTGCTGGTAGGACGAGCCGGCCCAGCCGACGCCGCCGTTGTCCTGGCCGGACATGTGGTTGATGACCGCGTCGACGATCACTTTCACGCCGGCCGCGTGGCAGGCGTCGACCATGGACTTGAACTGTGCGCGGGTGCCCTTGCGGGACTCGATCCGGTAGCTGACCGGCTGGTAGGCCACCCACCACTGGTTGCCGCGTACGTGCTCCTGTGGTGGTGACACCTGGACGAAGCCGTAGCCCTTCGGGCCGAGCGTGCTGCCGCACTCGCTGGCGACCGAGGGCCAGTTCCACTCGAAGAGGTTGGCGATGACCTTCTTGCCGCCGGTCGGGGCGGCGACCGCCGGGGGTGCGGTCACCACGCCGGGGGCGAGGAGGCCGGCGATCACGGCGAGGGCGATCGCCGGGTGGAGTCGACGTTTGCGCATCGGGGGCTCCAAGGGGGACGGGGGACGGGGGACGGGGGAGATGGCACGGGTTGCCCAGATCTTGCAATCAAGGCTGAAAAATTGCGGAAAGATTACAAGCGGGTTTCAACGCCTGTCAATGAGTGGCGCTGGCGGCGGCGGAACGCGCGTTACACGCGCCAGCGGGCGGGGCGGTTCGACAACTCGTCGAGATTTTTTTCGTGAACACTGATCCGACCGGGGCCGCGCTGCGTACTGGAGTGGGGAACAGGTCGGCCGGCGGTGCGCCGCCGCGAGACGATCGAGGAGCAGATGGCCCGGGCTACGCAGAACGAGAAGGCGGCTGCCGTCCGTACCAGCAGCAGCAGTCGAGGGATCCGCGTCTGGTCCCGCAGCCAGATCCTGGCGCTCTCCGCGTCCGGGCTGGCCGCGTTGTGGGCGTTGACGATGCTCACCGGCGCGGGCCAGACGATGTACGCGATGGGCTTCTTCTTCACCGAGTTCTTCGCCGGCGTGATCGCGTTGGTCGCGCTGAGCCTCACGGTGATGATGGGCCTGCTCGCCACCGACCGGCTGGTGCTGCTCATCCGGCACCGGGTGCTGTTACAGTCCGCGCACCGGGCCACCGGCATCCTCGGCGTGGCGGGGCTGCTCTTCCACGTCATCACGAAGATCGCCAGCGGTCGGGCGGGAGTGACCGACGCCGCCGTGCCGTTCGTCGGTGGTCGGGGCCTCTACGTCGGACTCGGCACCATCGCCGCGCTGCTCATGGTGGGTGTGCTCTGGACCGGCGTCATCCGCGCCCGCTTCGCCGACGTCGGCCCGAAGTGGGTGTGGCGCGCGCTGCACTCCATGGCGTACGTCTCCTGGCCGTTCGCCATCTTCCACGGTCTTCTCGCCGGCCGCCCGCCCGCCACCTGGGTGAGCCTGAGCTACTTCGCCTGCGTGGTGCTGGTGGTGCTCGCCCTGATGGTCCGCCTCTCGGTCACCCTGCAACGGCGCAGCCGCGAGCAGCAGCAGGCCGCCGTCCTGAACGAGGTGATGAGCGGCAGCAAGTCCACCGAGGAGACCCGGGGCAAGACGCTGCTCGGCACCATCACCGGCCGACGTGGCGACGCCGACGACGGTCGCGAGAAGCGCGTCCGTCGGGACACCAGTTGGGCCGACAGCACCTCCGGCACCTGGGCCAGCCCCACCATCCGGCGCAACGATCCGGAGCGGTTCGCCGTGCCGATGGTCCCCGAGCCGGGCACCCTGCGTGAGCGGGACCTTCGCGACGAGGAGTTCGAGCCGGTCGTCCGGCGTGCCTCGCGCCGCGAGGAGGAGGAACTGGAGCGGGTCGTGCGCCGCGAGACCGAGGCGTTGGAGCCGGTCGTACGCCGTCGACGCGACGCGGAGCCGACCAGCCGGCGCTCCCGTCGGGACGAGGACATCGAGAGCACCGGGCGGCGTTCGCGGGTCGAGGACGACCTGGAACCGGTGGGCCGCCGGTCACGGCGCGACGAGGAACCGACCCGCCGCCGGTCGCGGCGCGAGGAGGAGCGCGAGCCGGTGGGCCGCCGCGCGTCCCGCCGCGACGAGGACCTGATGGAGTACGAGGCGCCGGTGCGTCGCCGCCGCGACGAGGACGAGGAGGAGTACGGCCGACCCCGTCGGTCCCGGACCGAGGTCGGCAGCCGGTACTCGGCCCCGCCGCGCGTCCAGGACGAGCCGGAGGAGCCCTGGGACAGCCCGCGTCGGTGGGAGTCCACCGCCCCGATCTCGGTCGATCCGATCTCCGGCGCGCCCATCTCAGGCTCGCCGATCTCGGCCGCGCCGCGTAGCGGCGGCGGACGGCACAGCGCCGAGGCCGACCTGCCGGAGGCGGAGACCGACTACTGGCGTCCGCCGGCCCGGTACACCCCGGAGGATGTCGTGGACGACGACGACACCCCCACCCTGGTCGACCTGGCCTCCCGGCGGGCCCGCCGCGCCTCGTCGGGGGAGAGCCGGCGTCGCCGCCGGGCCGACCCGGACTCGGTGGACGGCGCGTACTGGGCCGGGCTGCGAGGTGAGGCCAAGTGACCATGCGGACCACCGTCCCCCCGGTGGCCGCCGTCGGTGAGCCCCGGCTCACTGCGGGGTTCGCCGAGTTCGGTCGCCTCGACCTGCGCGCCCACGAGATGGTGCACGGCCCGATCAGCCCGATGGAACCGTCCAACCTGCTGCGTCTGGCCGAGGGCATCCAACTCAAGGGCAAGGGCGGAGCCGGCTTCCCGTTCGCCAGGAAGCTGCGGGCGGTGCTGGAATCCTGCGAACGCCAGGACCTGCCGCCCGTCGTGGTGGTCAACGCCACCGAGGGGGAACCGGCCAGCTGGAAGGACAAGGTCCTGCTCACCCGGGCGCCGCACCTGATCCTCGACGGTGCCGCGCTGGCCGCGTTCGCACTGGACGCCGAGGAGATCGTGCTCTGCGTGGCCGACGACCTGGTGGGCCGGGACTCCCTGATGGAGGCTCTGGACGAGCGCCGGATGCCCGCGCCGACCAGCGTCGTGACGGTGCCGCACCGCTTCATCAGCGGTGAGGGTGGCGCGTTGGTGAACGGGATCAACGGGCTGCCGCACATCCCGCCCGGCACCAAGAAGCGTTCCAGCGACTCCGGCGTCGGCGGACTGCCGACCCTGCTGTCGAACGCCGAGACGTACTCCCAGATGGCGATCGCCGCCCGCCTCGGCCCGTACGAGTACGCCGCGCTCGGCACCGACGACGAACCCGGCACGGTGCTGCTCAGCGTCACCGGCGCGGCGAAGCGGCACGCGGTGGTGGAGTGCGCGGCCGGCACCCCGTTGGCCGAGATCCTCGAACTGTGCGAGGTGCCGGACGGCCCCGGCATCCTGATGGGCGGCTACCACGGCAAGTGGATCACCCGGGAGGCGGCGGAGAAGGCCGAGGTCTCCCGCAAGGGACTCGCCGCGGTCGGTGGCACGCTCGGCGCGGGCATCATCGTCCCGCTCGCCAACGACACCTGCCCGCTCGGTGAGGCGGCGCAGGTGGTGCGCTACCTGGCCGGTGAGTCCGCCGGGCAGTGCGGCCCGTGCAAGCGGGGACTGCCCGACCTGGCCCGCGCCGTCGACCTGGCGGTCTCCGGCAGTGCGCCGGTGGAGGTCGTGCGGGCCGCCGCCGGGGACGTCAAGGGTCGAGGCGCGTGCAGCCACCCCGACGGTACGTCCCGGTTCGCGCTCTCGGCGATGGAGGTCTTCGCCGAGGACCTGAAGAAGCACACCACCGGCGAGGGCTGCGGTCGACGGGTCAAGGGCATGATGGGCCTGCCCGGTGCCCCCGACCCGGACCCGCAGAAGCTGGTCCTGGACTGGTCCCGCTGCGACGGGCACGGTCTCTGCGCCCACGTGGTGCCGGACTTCATCCGGCTCGACCAGAACGGATACCCCGCCTTCCCGCCCACCCCGGTGCCGACCTGGTTGCGGGAGGGCGCGGTGAAGGCGGTCAAGGTCTGCCCGGAGCTGGCGCTGCGGCTGACCAAGGCCTGAGCGCGTGGGTGCGGGGCCGTCCTGCTGCGGGCGCGCCTCCTCACCCTCCAAGTGCCGCCGGATGGTGGCGTGGCCGCCCGGCTGCCGGGCGAGCGGACCGAAGGAGACGCCGATGGGGTCGGTCACTTCGCCGGTACGGCGAACCGGCACGGTCACTGCCGCCCTGCTCGCCGTGGTGCTGGCCACCGCCGGATGCGGCGGACCGGACGTAGCGGCGGCCCCACCGGCCGACAGCGCGGCGTCCGCTCCGGCTGACCCGGCGTCCTCGCCGACCGGACCCGCTGCTCCGGTGCCGGACACTCTGCGGTTCACCGGCACGACCCTGACCGGCGCGGCCTTCGACGCGGCCACCCTGGCCGGACGCCCGGTGGTGCTCTGGTTCTGGGCGCCCTGGTGCGCCAGCTGCGCCAGTCAGGCGTGGACCATCGCCGAGATCGAGCCGGGCTTCCGGACGACCGTGCCGATCATCGGCGTGGCGGGGCTCGGCGAACGCAAGGCGATGACCGACTTCGTCACCGAGTTCGAACTGGGTCCGATGCCGCAGATCGAGGACCGGGCGGGGGTGCTCTGGCGGCGCTTCGAGGTCGTCGAGCAGAGCACCTTCGTGATCATCGACCGGGACGGACGGGTGATCCACAAGGGTTGGCTGGACGGCGAGGACCTCACCCGCCGGGTGACCGCGCTGGCGGCCTGATGGAAGCGCCGCTGCTGCTCGCCCTGACGGCGGGCATGCTCGGCGCGGTCAACCCGTGCGGCTTCGCGATGCTGCCCGCGTACCTGTCGCTGCTGGTTGCCGGCAGCGCCGACACCCGGGGGGCCGTCGGTCGGGCGCTGACCGCCGCGGGCGCGCTCACCCTCGGGTACGTCCTGGTGTTCGGTGCCTTCGGGCTGCTGCTGGCCCCCGTCGCCGGCTGGCTGCGGCCCCGGCTGCCCTGGTTCACCGTGGGCCTGGGCGTGCTGCTGGTGCTGCTCGGGTGCTGGCTGCTCGCCGGTCGGCGACTGCCGACGCCCCGCCCGCTGGCCCGGGCACCCCGGTTGACCCGTTCGCTGCCGTCCATGGTGCTGTTCGGGATGGCCTACGCGACGGCCTCGCTGGGCTGCGCCATCGCGCCGTTCCTGGCGACCGTGGTGACCAGCCTCCAGGCTGGCTCGACGGCACGCGGGCTGGTGCTGTTCGGCGCGTACGCCCTCGGGATGGGGCTGGTGGTGGCGGTGGCCGCGCTCGGCGTGGCGCTGCTGCGCGGCGAGGTGGTGGCCCGGCTGCGCGGGGCCGGCGCCTGGGCTCCCCGGCTCAGCGGACTGGTGCTGCTGCTCGCCGGTGGCTACGTCGCCTGGTACGGCTGGTACGAGGTGCGGCTGGCCGCCGGCAACCGTGAGGCCCTGACCGACCCGCTGGTGACCACCGCCGCCAGCCTCCAGCGCTGGCTGGCCGACACCATCACGGCCGCCGGCCCCACCACCCTCACCACCCTGCTCGCCGCCCTCCTCCTCACCGCCCTGCTGAGAAGGAAGGGCACCTTGTTAACGCCTGCGGTAGAGAAAGGGCCCCTTATTAACACCGAGCCGGCGCGCACCGAGCGTGCGCGCCGGCCGGGAACGCCAGCGGTCCGGTCAGCGAGGAGTGAGACGGTCGGTGCCCAGCCGGTCGCGGAGGACCTCCGGCACCAGGACTGAGCCGTCCGGCTGCTGGAACTGTTCCAGGATGGCCGGGTAGAGGCGGCTGGTGGCCAGCGCGGAACCGTTGAGCGTGTGCACGAAACGGGTCTGCTTGCCGCCCGGCTCGCGGTAGCGGACAGCCGCCCGGCGGGCCTGGTAGTCACCGCCCCAGGAGACCGACGAGACCTCCTTGTACTTGCCGGTGCTGGGCATCCACACCTCGATGTCGAGGGTCTTGCGCATCGACGCGCTGGAGTCACCGGCGGCGAGCAGGCTGCGCTGGTAGTGCAGGCCCAACGCCTCGACCAGGCTCTCCGCGTGGGTGACCATCTGCTCCAGCGCGGCGTCGGCCTGCTCGGGCAGGGTGAACTGGAAGATCTCCACCTTGTTGAACTGGTGGCCCCGGACGGTGCCCCGCTCGTCGGAGTGCGAACCGGCCGCCTCGCGCCGATAGCACGGGGTGTACGCGAACACCTTCAACGGCAGCTTCGAGGTCTCCAGGATCTCGTCCTGGTACGCCCCGAGGATCGCCGTCTCCGCCGTCGGCAGCAGGAACTGGCCACGCGGCGCGGACTGCTTGTCCAGGTGGTAGACGTCGTCGTAGAACTTGGGGAACTGACCGGCGGCGAAACCGGCGCTGTCCAGCAGCAGGTGCGGGGGGAGGAGGAACTCGTAACCGGCCTCGATGTTCCGCTCGACCAGCCAGTTGATCAGCGCCCACTCCAGCCGGGCACCCAGCCCGGTGTACATCCAGAAGCCGGAGCCGCCCAGCTTGACGCCGCGTTCGTGGTCGACCAGACCCAGCATCCGGCTCAGCTCGACGTGGTCGCGGACCTTCTCGATGGCCGGTGGCGCACCGAAGGTCTTCACCACCCGGTTGGCCTCCTTGCCGCCGGCCACCACGTCGTCGGCGGGCAGGTTGGGCAGCTCACTCATGGTGCTACGCAGCCGCGCCTGCACCTCGTCGAGTTCCGCCTCCAACTCGGCGACCTGCCGACGACCGGCTTCCGAGGTCACCTGCGGCTCGACACCGGCCCGCTTCGCCTGCGCGTACGCCCGAGCCTCGGCCTTGCGGCGCTGACGTTCCCCGTCGATCTCACTGATCAGCCGGCGACGCTCCCGGTCGAGCTGCTGGATCTCCTCCAGCGCCCGGTCGACCTCGGCGGCGTCCAGCCGCTTCGCCAGCGCGGCCGCCACCGCGTCGCGATCCTTCCGGATCAACTCCATGTCGAGCATGCTGCTCCGTACGCCTCCGTCCGGGCTCAGGTGGACCTCCAGATGCTACCGTCGCGCCCGAATCGCCCCGCCTCCCGCACCCGACCCACCCCACCGACCGGCGGTCGCACCGCCCTCGGCCCGCGCCGCCACCCCGGTCAGAGCCGGATCGGCATCAGGATGGAGAAGGCGGCCGGATCGTCTGGTCGGCGGATGGCCAGCGGGGTGACCGGGCCGTCCAGCTCCAACACCAGGCGTGGCCGAGCGGCCGCGTGCAGCGCGTCGAGCAGATACCCGCCGTTGACGCCGATCCGCAGCTCGGCGTCGCTCCGGTCGTCGGCCAGTTCGTCCGGGCCGAGCAGGCGTGGCGCGTCCGGGCCGCCCAGCCCCAACACGGTCACCGGCAGGTGGCTGCCCGCGTGTTCCCGGGTCACCGTCGGCGCGCCCGAACGCAGCGCGGCGACCAGCCGAGGCGCGTCGACGGGCACCCGGCGAGCCGGTCCGCCGACGGCCGGCGGCAGCAGGGGGCGATAGTCGGGGAAGTCGTACGCCAAGGTCGTCGCCCGCAACCGGCCGCCGGTGACGTCGGCGACCACCTGCCGTCCGACCAGGGTCAGCCGCACCTCACCGGCAGCGTCGGACAACCGGCGCAACCGGTCCACGGCAGCCACCGGCAGCAGTGCCCGTACCGCCGGTCCGCATACCGCCGCACCGGCCGTCGCCACCGCCAACCGGTGTCGGTCGGTCGCCACCAGCCGTAGTCCGTCGTCGGTCACGTCGAGCAGGACGCCGGCCAGCCCCGGCAACGTTGGGTCGGTGCCGACGGCGAAGCGGACGGCGTCCACGGCGGCGCACAGCTCGCTTCCGCTCAGGACGAGCCGGGTGGCCGTTGCGGGCCGGTCGGTGGCGAGCAGGCGGCGGATCCGGGCGGCCTCCCGGCGTGCCTCGGTCAGCCCGTCGGCCAGCCGTCCCAGGTGCGCGTCGAGCAACTTGTGCACCACCGAGGGCTCGGCGCGTACCGCGTGGGCGATCTCGGCCACCGGCAGGCCGACCCGGCGCAGCCCGGCCACCAGCCGGGCCGGTGCCACCTGGTCGTCGGCGTACCAGCGGTACCCGGTGGTCGGGTCGACCCGGGCCGGGACCAGCACCCCGGCGGCGTCGTAGAACCGCAGGGCGCTCACCGTCAGCCCACTGGCTCGGGCCAACTCGCCGATGCTGCGCAGGTCACCATCCACGAGGAGATCCTGCCCCCTCGACCTGGTCGAGGGTCAAGCAGCCACCGACTGCTGACTCAGCACGCGGAAGGTGATGCCGGCGGCGGTGAGCCGGTGCAGCAGCGCGTCGCCCATCGCGGTGACCGGTGTGACCTGACCGGCGGTGGCCGGCAGGTCGTCGCAGGCCAGGCAGAGGGCCGACTCGGCGAGCATCTTCGCGGTCTCGTCGTAGCCGGGGTCGCCACCGGCCACCTCGGTCACCACCCGTCGTTGGCCGCCGACGCCGACGAAACGCACCGAGAACCACGACTTCGCCCGCTGCTCGGCGCTCGGTCCCTGCCCGGAGGCGAGCCGGCCGAGCAGCCAGCGCCGGGTCGGTGGCAGCTTCACCAGCCCGAGCACGGCGCCGAGGCCCGCCCCGGCGGCCAGCACCGTGGGCAGCCGTCGTACCGCCGCGAAGTGCCGGTAGCGGAAGTCCGGACCGTACTCGGGGCGGGCCGCCGCCGAGCGGCGGACCACCTGCGGGTCGATGGTCGGCAGCGGCACCGCCCAGACGGGCAGGTCCCGCGAGCGGGCCAGCCGCCCCGGCACGGCCCGGACCCGACGGTCGGTCGGGCGGGGTTCGGCGGCGCGGCGCTCGCGGGCCGCCCGCGCCGCCTCGCCGGTACGCGCGAACGCGGTCAGCGCCGAGTGGTACGTACCGGCGGAGAACCGCCCACCCGCCCGCACGTACCCGTCCACGGTGATCGCGGTGTCGGTCGGTAGCTGTTTGACCGTGAACCAGACACCGAGGTCGTGGGGGATCGAGTCGAAGCCGCAGGCGTGCACCAGCCGGGCGCCGGTGCGCACCGCCTCGGCGTGGTGGCGCAGGTACATCCGGTCGACGAACTCCGGTTCGCCGGTGATGTCGAGGTAGTCGGTCCCGGCGGCGGCGCAGGCGGCCACCAGCGGCTCACCGTGGTGGACGTACGGGCCGACCGTGCTGGCCACCACCCGGGCGTCGTCGGCCACCGCCCGCAGGGTGGCCGGGTCGGTGACGTCGGCGGTGAGCAGCGGCATCCCGGCCAGTGCCGGGTCGATCGCGGTCAACCGTTGGCGTACCGCGGCCAGCTTCTCCGGGTTGCGCCCGGCGAGCGCCCAGCGCAGCCCCGGCGGCGCGTGCTCGGCCAGGTAGCGTGCGGTGAGCCCACCGGTGAACCCGGTCGCCCCGAACAACACCACGTCGTACGAGCGTTGGGCAGCCATTCCGCGATCATGCCACCGTCGTCGGCGATCCGCCCGGTGCCGCTCAGCGCGGGGTGAACCGGTGCCGCTCAGTGCGGGGTGAACACGGCGCGCAGGCACTCGTCGGGCCGGTCCCGGAACAACGCGTACCCCTCGGCGGCCCGCTCCAGCGGGAAGTGGTGCGTGGCCAGGTGCTCGGTACGCAACTCGTCGCGGGCCATCCGGTCCAACAGCATGGGGATGTGGCGTTGGCCGTGCTGGCGTCCCCCGCGTACGGTCAGCGCCTTGTGCACGACGGTGCCGACCGGGAACGCGTCGACGTGGCCGGCAGCGCCGTTGAGGACGAAGACGCTGCCGCCCTTGCGGCACGCGTACACCGCCTCCCGGACCGCCTCCGGCACCCGTGTCCGGCCGGTGAACCGGTCGGCGAGCGTCCGGTGCTCACCCGCGGGCCCACCGACCGCCTCGACACACACGTCCGGTCCCCGCCCACCGCTGAACTCCCGCAGCTGCGCGCTGACGTCGCTGTCCCGCTGGTCGATGGTCTCCACGCCGATGTGCTGGCGTGCCATCAGCAGCCGCGCCGGGTGCCGGTCGACCACGATCACCCGTTCGGCACCGAGCAGCCAGGCTGCCCGCGCGGCGAGTTGACCCACCGCGCCCGCGCCCCACACCGCCACCACGTCACCGGGACGCACCTCGGCTCCCTCGGCGCCCAGCCAACCGGTCGGCGCGGCGTCCGAGGCGAAGACGGCCCGGTCGTCGCCCACCGACTCCGGCACCGGGAACGCCCCGACGTCGGCGTACGGCACCCGGACGTACTCGGCGTGGCTACCGGCGAAGCCGCCTGCGGCGCGCGGCTGGCCGAAGCAGCCCGCCACCGGGTGACCCCACTGCGCCTCGTTGGCGATCGGATCGGTGCTGCCGTTGTCGCAGCACGACGGCAGTCCTCGACGGCAGTACCAGCAGGCGCCGCAGGCCACCGACGCGCAGACCACCACCCGGTCGCCGACCCGGTGGCGGCGTACCTGCGGGCCCACCTCGATCACGTCGCCGAGGAACTCGTGGCCGAGCACGTCACCGGCGGCCAGACCCGGCGTCTGCCCGGCGAGCAGCGACAGGTCGGCCCCGCAGGTGGCGCTGCGCCGCACCCGCACGATCACGTCGTGGTCGTTGCGCAGCTCCGGGTCGGGCACCTGACCGACGGTCAACTCACCGCCGGAGGTCCAGCACAGCGCTCTCACCGCTGTGGCCCGTCCGATGACGGCCGCACGTCGGGCACCACCGGCCCGCGCTCGTCGGGCATCCGGTCGGCGCGCAGCACCTCGCCGGTCTCGGCGAGCTGTTTGACCTGCCACAACGTGCGTCGGACCAGCAGGCTGGGGTCGTCGCCCAGCAGGTGTGCGGAGAGTCCGGGCCAGTCCGCGTGGGGCCGTACCCGGGCCGCCAGTTCGGTGCCCCGGCCGCCCGGCGCGCGGGCCACCTCGACCTCGACGGCGTCGCCGAGGCGGCGCAGTGGCTCCGGCCAGACAGCCGAGGGGAGCACCTGCTCCGGTGGCCGGTCGACGGTGACCACCTGCCAACGTCGCGGGTGTCCGGTTCGTCGGGCCTCGGTCGGCCCCGGCACGGAGGTCAGGCGCGCCCGCTGCCGACCGACGGCGGTACGCGCGGCCCTGGCGGCGGCCACACCGAGGGCACCGGCCACCGCGACGACTGTCCCGACCCGTCCCACTCGTACCTCCGAGATCGGCTTTGCGGCTGTGCTGCCCCGTCACGCCGGACCGTGGCGGCCCACAGCGCTCGTCCACCCGGCCACAGCCCGGCATCCGGTCCACCGTCAACCCGGCCATCCGGTCCACCGTCATGGTCGTCGCCGTCCGGGTGAACCCGGCTCCTCCCGAAGGGGTGAACCGTCGCGGGCCGGGTAACCGCCCGCCGCAGGACCGGGGAGGAACGACGCGTCCGTGGGGGTGGGCCGGATGCCGGATGACCGCAGCACCGTCCGGGTCGGCGCGGGGATCCGCGCGTCGGGCGGCCCGCCCCTGCTGGCGTCGCGGCTGACGCCCGCCGTGCCGGCCGAACCGGTGGTGCTGCGACCCCGGCTGGCCCGGCTGCTCGACGAGGCGGTGGACCGTCCGGCCGCCCTGCTCCGGGCACCCGCCGGTTGGGGCAAGACCACCCTGCTCGCCAGCTGGCTACGGTCCCGGCAGGACGCTGACCCGCAGCAGCCCGCACCGGCCTGGGTGTCGGTGGAGGCGGGTGACGATCCGGACCGGCTCTGGTGCTACCTCGGTGCCGCGCTGCGCTCCGTGCTGGACGGCGCGGCAGTGCTGCCTGACCGGGCGCCGCGGCCGGACGAGTTGGAACTCCTCGCCGCCGCGCTGGCGGATCGGGAGCGGCCGGTGGTGCTGGTCGTGGACGACCTGCACCAGATCACCGACCCGGCGGCGCTGACCGGGCTGGAGTTCCTGCTGCGCCACAGCGAGCAGCGGTTTCGCCTGGTGGCGGCGGGGCGGTCCGAAGTGCCGTTGGCGGTGCACCGGCTGCGGCTGGCCGGGGAACTGGCCGAGATCGGCCCGGACGACCTGGCGTTCACCGACGACGAGGTCGCCGACCTGCTCACCGCGCACGGGGTGGCGGTACCGGCTGCCGCAGTGGCCCGGCTGCGACAGCGGACCGGGGGCTGGGCCGCGGTGCTGCGGATCGTCGCGCTCGCCCTGCGCGACCAGGCGGACCCGGAGCGCTGGATCGCCGAACTCGGTGCCGACCAGCCGGAGATCGCCGGCTATCTGCGGGCGGAGCCGCTGGCCGGGCTGGAACCGACCGACCGTGAGCTGCTGCGCCGGGCGGCCGTCGTCGACACCGTCTGCGCTGGTCTGGCCGCCGCGCTCAGCGGCGACGCGGACGCCGGTGAGCGGCTGAGCACGCTGGCCGACGGCGGTGGTCTGCTGCACCACGACGGCAGCCGACCGGTCTGGTACCGGTGCCACCCGCTGCTGGCCGACCTGCTGCACCGGGAGCTGGCCCGGCTGCCCGAGGACGAACTTCGCGACCTGCACCTGCGGGCGGCGGGGTGGTACGCCGACAACGGCCGACCGGCCGACGCGCTGCGCCACGCCCTCGCCGCCGGTGACTGGACCGCCGCCACCGACCTGTTCGTGGTCCGCTGGCCGGAGCTGGCACCGTACGAGCCGTCGGCGGGCACCGGGTCGGCACCCGCGCCGCCCCCGCCGGAGGCGGTCGACCGCGATCCCGAACTCGCGCTGGCCTGCGCCGCCGAGCGTGCCCTCGACGGTGACACCGGGGCGGCCGTGGCGTACCTGCGGCTGGCCGCCGGGCACTCCCGCCGGTTGCCGCAACCGCGCCGGTCCCGCTTCGGACGACTGGCCGCCGCGGTCGACCTCACCCTGGCCCGGCTGGCCGCCGACCCGCCCACCGTGCGCGCCGCCGCCGCTCGGCTGCTCGCCACCGACGGTCAGCCGGGCGTCCCCACCGGCGCCGAGCCGGGCGGCGAGTCGTCGGCCGCAGGCGGCGGCACGGGGGAGGTCACCGGCCCACGCGGCCACGCCGGTGAGGACGCCGACGTGCGGGCCGTGGCGGGTACCGCGCTGGCCCTGCTCGCCCTGGACGAGGGTGATCTGACCAGGGCGGCGACCGGCTTCGGGTCCGCGCTGACGGCCGCCCGGAAGGCGGCACGTCCGCGTACCGAACTGGTCTGTGCCAGCCGGTGGTCCCTGGTGACGGCGCTACGCGGGGAGCTGCGCGCCGCCGAGGAGGCGGCGCGGGCGGCGCTGGCCCTGCCGCCCTGCCAGGGCTGGGCCGCGTTGCTCGACTGCGGGTACGCGCACCTGGCGCTGGCGGTCGTGGCGCTGCACCGGGACCAACCGGCGGAGGCCGACGCGCACCTGGGGTTGGCCGCGCCGGCCGGCGGTGAACCGGTGGCGGATGCGGTCGCCGGGTGGTGTCGCGCGTACCTGCGCCACGACGAAGGGGATCTCAGCGTCGGCCACCGGCTGCTGGTGGAGGCCCGCACCGGGTGGGGTGCGCGCGGTGGTGAGCTGGGCTCGTGGCTGCGCGCCGCCGAACTGGACCTGCACAGTGCCCGGGGCGACGTGCAGACCGCCCGGGAACTGGCCGGTGAGCGGTCCACCGAGCCGGTGTCGGGTGCCGCTGCCCCGGTGGCCGTCGCGGCGGCCCGCACCGAACTGCGGGCCGGTGACCCGCGTGGTGCCGACCGGCTGTTGCCGGACTGGACCGCCGCGTCGACGGCGGACTGGCCGCTGCCGGTACGCCTGGACGCCGCGCTGCTGGCCACGGTGCTGGCCGTCCGGGCCGGTGACGACCGGCGGGCAAGCCGGATCTTGGAGCAGGCGCTCGACCTGGCCGCACCCGAGGGGTACCGTCGCCCGTTCCTGCGGGCCGAACCGGGCCTTCGGGAACTGCTCGCCGCCCACCTCGACTCCGGCACCGCACACTGGTCGCTGGTGAGTGACCTGGTCCGCGCGGCAGACGCCTCGGTCGGGCAGGCGGGTGGCCCGGGTGCGGCGGACTCGGCCGTCGCGCCGCTGGACGAGCCGCTCACCGAACGGGAGTTGACGATCCTGCGTTACCTCCAGAGCATCCTGTCCAACGTGGAGATCGCCGCCGAGCTGTCGGTCTCGGTGAACACGGTCAAGACCCACGTGCGGAACATCTACCGCAAACTCGACGCCACCCGTCGCCGCGACGCCGTCCGTCGTGCCCGTCAACTGCACCTCATCTGACCACCTGTGTGGCCCACCGTCGGACGGGGCGAGATGTCCGTCAGCCGGTGGCGGCGTCGACGGCGGCGCGGAGGGCGTCCGGGGTGAAGTCGCCGTCGTGGCGGACGTCGTTGACGAAGAGAGTGGGGGTGGCGTCGACCCCGCTGCGGATGGCACCGACGAAGTCGTGCCGGATGCGGTCGCCGTGGGTGTGCCGCTCGATCTCCGCCTCCACCTCGTCGACCGGCAGGCCGAGCTGCTCCACTCCGAGGGTCAGGTGCACCGGATCCAACTGGTCCTGGTGCTCGAAGAGCCAGTCGTGCATCTCCCAGAAGCGGCCCCGCCGACCGGCGGCCTCGGCGGCCTCGGCGGCCCGCTCGGCGTACGGGTGCAGGTTGGTGATCGGGAAGTGGCGGTAGACGTGACGGACCTGGCCGCCGCGCTGTCGCAGCACCTCCGTCAGGTTGGCGTGGGCGAGGCCGCAGTGGGGGCACTGGAAGTCGCCGTACTCGACGATCGTCACCGGTGCGTCCAGCGGACCACGGACGTGGTCGTGCTCCGTGACGGGTGTGCGAAGTCGCGCAGTGACCTGTAGGGGCGTGGTCAGCTGATCGGTCATACCGCCCAGCCTCGGACCGGGTCGGGTGAGCGCGGCTCACCCGACCCGGGTGGTTCCGCGCCGACTCAGCGCAGCACCGGGGCGACCGCGATGTGGTTCTGCACCTCACGGATCCCCGGTGCGGACCAGACGACCCGCTCCACCTCGGCGCGTTCGGGCACCGAGTGCACCAACCCGCCGAGCAGCACCGTGTCGCCGTGCACGCGTATCGTCACCTGCTCGGCGTCGGTGGCGCGGTTGCGGGCCAGCGCGTCGACGATGCGCCGGGCCAGGAGGGCGGCGTCCGGGCGTACCGGCGGTCGGACGGTGAGTCCGTTGCTGACCCCGCGTACGCCGTTCAACTGGCTCACCGCCTGCTCGGCGGCGCGGCGCTGGTACTCCCACTCGACCTCGCCGTGCAGGGTGACCCACCCCTGGGAGACCGTCACGTCGAGCGCCTCGACCGGCACGAACGCCTGCCACTGGAGCGCGTGCTGGACCGCGGCGGCGATCTCCGGGTCGGTGTGTTCGGCACCCGTGACCAGGCGTACCGCGATGTCGTTGGCCACCGCCCGGACCTGCGTGACCCGGTGCGCGGCGCGCTCAGCCGCCCACTTCTTGGCGTAGCTGTCCACCCGCCCGGTCAGCGTCACCACGCCCTCGGTGACGATGACCCCGATCTCGTGCGGTCCGACCCGGGGTTCCCAGTCGAGTTCGTCGAGCACCGCGGACCGGATGTCCTCGTCGGTGCGGTTGATCGTCGAAATGCTGGCCATCGGTCGCTCCCTTCTCGCCAGGGTGGCGCGACCGGTGCGTCCGCACGCCCGCACCGGCACGGTATGGCCCGCACCGGCACGGCGTCGTTGCGTCGGGCATCGTCTGCGTGCCGGCTTGGGCCGTCCGCGTCGGGCTTCGCCCGGCCGGCGTGGCGCGGGCGCGCGTCGGCGACCAGGTCCGCCGTGACCGAGCCTGGTTACCGTCCGGGTGAATCGGCCTCATCCGGATCGGACGAGGACTCGCCGGGGAGCGTCAGTTGGCGGGGCTGGTCGGGTCGGCGGGGGAGTCGGGCCGGTCCACGTCGACGAACTCGATGTCCTCCAGGGCACGGTCACGGCCTCCGGCGGCGCGTGCGGCGGTACCGGCCGCCCAGCCGACCGCGGCACCGACCAGGGCGGCGCCGATCAGCAGCGTCCAGGGCAGCGCCGGTCGGCGTCCGGCGAGTGCGTCGAAGGCGCGGCTGGCGCGGTGGCGCGCCTCCTCGGCGGCCGACTCGACCAGGTCACCGGCGTCGCCCGCGAAACCGGCGGAGTTGTGCCGGGCGGTGCGGGCGGTGTCGCGGATGCTGTCACCGGCGTTGTTCACCGCCGAGACGAGGTGGTGCCACGCCTGGTCGGCGATCCGCTCCGGCTTGCTGCGGCGCTCCAGCAGATGAGTCCCGAACATGTTGTTCCCTCCATCGACGATGCCGGCCCCGGTGCACGCGTCAGCCGTCGGGCGTCGTCCGGCCCGGCGGCGGTTCGCATTCGAGGCTGTGCCCGCCCCGCCGTGGCCGCAAACCACCGACTCACGCCGCGATCGGCACTTCTCGGGCGGTCCGGCCCCGGTCGTGCGGACATGAGTCGTCCGCACGTCATGGGGGTCACACGTGATGGTACGCACGCAACGGCGACCATCATTCTTTGCGCGCAGGTCAGGTTGGGTCCGTGGGGCCACGCCGGAAACTCCGGGATGCGGCGGGGGTGGCCACTCCCCGCTACCCTGGTTCGACGGCGTCGGCGGTGTCGAACGCCGAGGAAAGGTCAATAAAGTTCGGATATGGGCGATTTGACGTGCCCTCATCCGTGAATTGCTCATCCCGAGGGGTGGCGACCGAGGCCGTCGAAGGAATACTGTCGGTCGCGGCCCGCGTACTGATGAGGCGCCCGTCGTCGGGCGAGTGGAGGTGCTCGCGTGAGCCTGTCGATCCTGCAGACGGTTCGGCCCGGTGGTGTCATCGAGATCGCCCCTCGGGGCGAGATCGACGTCGACACCGCGTACGAGGTTAAAGAGGCCATCGCCGAGGTGCTGGCCAAGGGACGTCCAGCCCGGATCGAGCTCAACATGCGGCTGGTCACCTTCATCGACTCCGTGGGCATCAGCGCCATGGTCGCCGGCTTCCAGACCGCCGAGGTCAGCGGGGTGAAGCTGGTCGTCACCGAGCCGAGCCGGTTCGTGCACCGGCAGCTCTGGGTGACCGGCCTGCTCGGCCTCTTCGGCGCGCCCGAGCCCTACTACGCCGGAGCCGCCACGGCCCCCGAGGTGCTACCCGGGGCCTGACGACCCGTCGGCCCGGTCAGGCCGCGTCGAGGCGGTCAGCGAAACGTCGAACGCCTCGGTGACCGCCAGGCGGTCACCGAGGCGTAGCCGTCGGCGAGGAACTCAGTACACCGACAGGTGGACGTGGTTGGTGTGGTCGCTGGACGGGTCACCCCGACCGCCGCTGTACGACTTCCAGCCGCTGCTGGGCAGCCAGATCTGCTTGTACCAGATCACGTAGAGCACGGCGAGCCGGTCGGCGTTGTTCACGAAGTACGCCGCCAGGTTGTTGCCGTAGGTCCGGTCGCCGCCGGTCGCGACCCCGCCGAAGCCGTTCTTCTGGGCCGCGAAGTCACAGGCCCGGCCCTTCGGGTGCTCGCCGGAGCCGCCGGAGCGGTAGCAGGAGACGTACCGGGTGAAGCCGGCCGCCTTGGCCTGCTTCAGCGCGTGCAGGGTGCGCGGGGTGATGCAGCCGTTGGCCGGGGTGGGGTCGTTGACGCTGCACGACTCGGCCGGCCACGACCCGTCGGAGTTGCGTGGAGCGGGCTTGGCGGTGGGGCTCGACCCGCCGCTGCGTGAGGGTGAGCGGGCGGCCCGTTCGGCGGCCTCGGCCCGCTCGGCGGCCTTGTCGCGTTCGATGGCCACGGTCAGCGCCCGCTCGGCCTGCTCCTTGCGCTTGGCCATCACGGCCACCTGCTTGCGTTGCTCCTGGATCTCCGCGTCCAGGGCCCGCTTGGTGGCGCTGACCTCGTCCCGGGCGTTCTGGAGTTCACGCAGCGCGCGGTCGGAGTTGGCGGCCACCGCGTCCAGCGCCGCCGCCCGATCCATGAAGCCGGCCGGCGACCCGCTGTTGAGCAGTGCCGACGCGGCTCCCAGTCGCCCGGTGCGGTACGCCTGCGCGGCGATCTCGGCGACCTTGGTGCCCCGCTCGGCGACCTGGACCTCGGTCGTCTTGAGCTGCTCGGCGAGCTGCTTCTGGCGCTTGACCGACCGGTCGAGCGCGGTCTTGGCGTCGAGGTAGCCCTTGCTGGCGGCCTCCAACTGGGCCCGCAGCGCCGGGGTGCCACCCTCGTCGTCCACGTCACCCGGTGCCGCCGCCCGCACTGGCTGCGGGGCCGCGGTGGCTGGGGCGAAGGGGGCCAGCGCCACGCCGAGGGTGACGGCGAGCGCGGCGGCGATCAGGGCCGCCGTACGGGCGGCCGGTCTTACCGTTGCCACTGCTGGCATGTGCACATGTCCTTCCGTCAGCCGCCGACCGGGTTAGCTGACGGGTTCGGGACGGAAGATCCCTACCGCTGACGCGGATACACCCCAGGAACATGGTTCCCCGGTTCGCCCTGGTGGGCGATTAGGCGGCGGCCGCCGCCGGCGCCGGTGGGCGCCGCCTGGCGGAGGCCGGGTCCGAGCCTACCGGTGCCTCTGTGACCGGTGCAGCTGCTGTTACTCCTGGTGTTCAGTTGTTGACTAGTAGAACAGACAAAAACGGACGATGATCCCTTTTCGGGAATGCGCTCGTCACCACCGGGCGGCACCGCAGTCTCCAGGATCCGAGCGCGGCTCGATCTGGAGGGTCGCGTGCTCGATCTGGAAGTCCTCGTGCAGCGCCGCGCGAGCCGCCGCGAGCACGGCCCCGACGTCGGTGCCCGGCGTGATGGTCAAGTGTGCCGAGGCGACCTCCATGCCGGAGGTCAGCGTCCAGACGTGCAGGTCGTGCACCCCGGCCACCCCGGGCACCGCGGCCAGCCGGTCGTGTACCGCGGTGACCTGAAGGTGCTCCGGTGCGGCCTGGACCAGGATGCGCACCGCCGCCCGTCCCAGCCGCCACGTCCGGGGCAGGATGAACCCGGCGATCGCGACCGCCACCAGCGGATCGGCCCACCACCAGCCGGTCGCGGCGATCAGCAGGGCGGACGCGATCACGCCCAGGGAGCCGAGCAGATCGCCCAGCACCTCCAGGTAGGCCCCGCGCAGGTTGATGCTCTCCCGTGCCCCCGGGCGCAGGAGGGCGAAGGCGGCGACGTTGGCGAGCAGGCCGAGGGTCGCCACCACCAGTACCGGGTCGGTGAGCACCTCGGGGGGATCGCCGAACCGGCGGGCCGCCTCGATCACCACGTACACCGCGACGCCGGAGAGCAGCACGGCGTTGGCCAGGGCCGCGAGCACCTCCAGCCGGTACAGCCCGAAGGTGCGTTGCGGATCGGTGTTGGCCCGGCGTGTGGCGGCGACGGCCGCGAGGGCCATTCCGATGCCCAGCACGTCGGTGAACATGTGCCCGGCGTCGGAGAGCAGGGCCAGCGAACCGGTTCGCAGTGCGGTGCCGGCCTCGATCACCATCAGCGTGCTGAGCAGGGCAAACGCTGCCCACAGTCGGCCAGAGTGGCGGTGTGCGGCGTTCGACACCGCAGCGTGGTGGTGGTCATGGCCGGTGCCCACCCAGACACCTTGCGCCGTCCGTCGGGCGGCGGGCAGATCTATGCCAACATCGCTATGTGTGCAATCGTCGGGTGGGTTCGACGCGTGGTCTCACCCGGTCGGGTCGACGGTGGTCAGCCGCTGGGTGGCCCGGGACAGCGCGACGTAGAGCGTCCGGACACCGGAGCCCGGCTCCGCCCGGATCTCACTCGGCGCGACCAGCACCACCCCGTCGTACTCCATGCCCTTGGCCTCCAGGCTGGTCACCACCTGCAACCGCTCCCCGCCGAGCGCGCCCAGCCAGGCCGCGACCTGATCCCGCCGGGGCACCGGGGTGATCACGCCGACGGTGCCCTCGACCTCGCCGAGCAGGGCACTGGCCGCCGTGACGACGGTGGTCGCCAACTCCGGCGCGGGCACCTCGAGCTGGACCGGGTCGATGCCGGTGGAACGGACCGCGGTGGGCAACGCGAGATCCGGGTACGCCCGGCGGATCTCGCGCGCCGCCACCGCGAAGATCTCCGCCGAGTTGCGGTAGTTCGTGGTGAGCGTGAACCGGTGCCGCCGACGGCGACCGAGCGCCTGGTCACGGGCGCGGGTCAACTCCTGCGGATCCCCCGTCCACGCGGTCTGCGCCGGGTCACCCACCACCGTCCAGGACGCCAGTCGCCCGCGCCGACCCACCATCCGCCACTGCATCGGCGAGACGTCCTGGGACTCGTCGACCACCACGTGGGCGTAGTCGCGGTAGTCCTCGGGACGTTCCCGGGCGGCCTGCCGGGCGGCCCGCTGCCGGTCGGCGAAGGTGCTCAGCTCACGGACCCCGCCGGCCAGTTGGAACGGATCCCGCTTCCGTCGGGCGGGGCGCATCGGCTTGCCCAGCAGCGCGTCCAACTCGTCCAGCAGCGCGACGTCGGCGACGGTCAGACCCTCCGTCGCCGACGTCTGGTACGCCTCGGCGAGCAGCCGGATCTCGGCACCGGACAGCACGCCACCGCCGTAGCGACGCAGCCGCTGTGGATCGGCCAACCAGGCGAGCACATGGCGCGGATGCAGCCGTGGCCACCACGCCTTCAGGAAGTCACGGAAGTCCGTCCGCTCGATCAGCTCGTCCTCGAAGGCACGCTGCTCGGGTAGCCCGCCGATGCCGAGTCGGCGGGCCTGCGACCAGAGGGCGGCCAGCACGCCGTCGAAACCGGCGCGACGCACCTCGTTGCGGCGGGCACCCCGGGGCAGCGCCCGGTTCCGGATGGCCTCCAATTCGGCCCGCTCCAGCCGCAGCAGCGTGCCCCGGTACAGCAGACGCAGCTCGGTGGGGGAGTCCGGCACCGTGTCCCGGGCGGCCCGCTCCAGCACCCGACGCATCCGCAGCGAACCCTTGACCGCCGCCACCTCGGGCGGGTCGGTGCGAGTGGCCACCACCGAGGGAAACAGACTGCCCAGCGAGTGCAGGGTGGCGGTGTCCTCGCCCAGCGACGGCAGCACCGAGGCGATGTACTCGACGAAGACCGAGGAGGGGCCGATCACCAGGATGCCGCCTCCGGCGTACCGACTCCGGTCGGCGTAGAGCAGGTACGCGGCGCGGTGCAGCGCCACCGCCGTCTTACCGGTGCCCGGGCCTCCGGAGACGATGGTCACCCCGGAGCCGGGGGAGCGGATCGCCTCGTCCTGTTCGCGCTGGATGGTGGCCACGATGTCGCGCATGCCGCGACCGGTGGTGCGGGACAGGGTGGCCAGCAGCGCGCCGTCGCCGACCACCGGCATGTCCGGCGGCGCGGCCTCCGGGTCCAGCAGGTCGTCCTCGATCCGGGTGACCCGCTCACCGCTCGACTGGATCGTCCGGCGTCGGACGACGCCGAGCGGCTCGGCCGGGGTCGCCTGGTAGAACGCGGCGGCGGCCGGGGCCCGCCAGTCCACCACCAGCGTGGTGGCGTCCTCGTCCCGGATGCCCAGTCGCCCGACGTACAAGGTCTGCCCGTCACGCAGGTCGAGCCGGCCGAAGACCAGCCCCTCGTACTCGGCGTCGAGCACGTGGCGTCGCTGGGCGGCGTGGAAGACCATCGCGTCGCGCTCGACCAGCGCCCCGAAGTTGCCGACCCGGGCGAGCCGGTAGCCCTCCCGTTCGGCGCGGACCGCGGATCGGCGCAGCTCGGCCAGTCGCGCGTACACCCGGTCGAGATGCCGTTGCTCGGCGGCGATCTCCTGATCCAGGGTGCTCTGATCCACCGCTCGTTCTCCTCGTGACGCCGCCCGGCCAACCGCACGAGATTACGCCCCACCTCCGAGGAGGCGTCTGCCGGATCTTCGCGGGGCGTCAGCCGGGGACGCGCTGCCGGGCCGGGAGAGCGTCCAGAACCCGGCGCAACACACCGACTATCGCGGCGTTGACCCTCTCGGGCCGCTCCATCATCAGCATGTGCCCGGCGCCGGGGCAGACGGTCAGTTCGGTGGCCGGGAGCGCGGCGGCGATCGACTCCGCGCAGGGCGGCGGGGTGAGCCGGTCCCGGTCGCCGACCAGCGCCGCCGTCGGCAGGTGGGCCAGCGCGGCGAGGGTGGCCAGCCGGTGCTGGGCGCCGATGGAGGCCCGGAACCCGCCGATCGACCGCAGCGAGGCGCGGGCCACCGCCGAGGTGACCATTCGGATGTCCGTGGGGTCGCAACGGTCCCCGAACAGCATCCAGCGAATGCTCGGACGCAGCGCCCGCAGCACCGCCAGGGGCGGTCGCCAGGAGCCGCAGCGGGCCAGTACCCCGGCTCCGGTGGTCTCGGCCAGCCGGATGATCCGGGTGATCCGAGGGGAGAGACCGTAGACGGTGTGGGTGTGCCCCTCGGCGGTGGTGGAGACGAAGACCAGACCGGCGACGCGGCGCGAGAAGTGCTCCGGGTGGCGGTGCGCGTACTCCATGATCGTCATGCCGCCCAGTGAGTGGCCGACCAGCACCACCGGCCCGGTGGGAACGATCGTGTCCAGCACCGCGACCAGGTCGTCGCCCAACTGGGCCAGGGTGGCCGTGGGCAGCGCCATGCAGCTGGACCGGCCGTGCCCACGTGCGTCGTAGGTGACGACCCGGACCGAGCCGAAGGTTTCCCGGAGGGCGGTCAGCTGCCGGTGCCAGACGCGCCCGTCCAGGGTCCAGCCGTGCAGCAGCACGACCGTGACCTCGGCGGATGTGCCACCGGCGGTTTCCACGTGCAGGCGTACGTCGTCGCCCAGCCGTACCTCGGTCGGCTCCGGCATCGCCACCTCCCCAGGGCACACGGGTGCGAAACACCGGGGATACCCGGCGGTAACACCGGCTACCCGTCATGACAACACGCCAACCGGGGGGTTGAGAAGATCTCGTCGATCGGCTCCGCGAGGGCGGCTGATCCGGCGAGGCTGGGGACATGGCATCCACGGGTGGAGTCCCGCTCGCCGGGCAGGCGCGCGGGGGCACGCCGCGCGCGGCCCTGGCCGAGTTGCTCGCCGGCAACCGGCGCTTCGTCAGTGGGCAGCCGGTGCACGGCCACGACGTGAGCGCGGCAGCCGCGACCGCCTCCGGTGACCAGCAGCCGTACGCCGTGGTGCTGGGCTGCATCGACTCGCGGGTGCCGCTGGAGGCGATCTTCGACCAGACCTTCGGCGCGATCTGTGTGATCCGTACCGGCGGACACGTGCTGGACCAGGCGGTCCTGGGCTCGATCGAGTACGTCGTCGAGGTGCTGGGCGTACCGCTGGTGATGGTGCTGGGCCACGAGCGGTGCGGCGCGGTGCGGGCGACGGTCGACGCGCTGCGGGCCGACCGGCGTCCGCCGGGCACGCTGGCCCACCTGGTCGACCGGATCGCACCGGCGGTCGTCGAGGCGGGGGTGGACGACCCGCAGGTGGTGCCGGTCGCGGTCCGCCGGCACGTGGCCCGCACCGTGACGGAGTTGCGTAACCATCCCCGGCTGGCCCCGCCGGTCGCCGCCGGTCGGGTCGCCGTCGCCGGAGCCCTCTACGACCTCGCCACCGGGGAGGTGGCGCTGCTCGACCCACCGCAGCGGTGAGTCGCGGGCGGCGGGAACGGCGAACGCCCGCCGGGTGCGACCCGACGGGCGTTCACAGGTGGTACGCGCAGGGCGAGTCGCCCTGGGCCGATCAGGCCTCGAAGACGCCGGCCTCGACCAGGCGCTTCTCGGTGGCGTCCCAGCCGTCGCCCGGGTGGGCGGCGTTGAGGCCGTTGATCTCGGCACGGATCTTGGCGGCGTGACCGGCGGCGGCCAGCACCCGGATCTCCTCGATGAAGGCCTCGGAGTCGGTACGCAGGTGCGCGGTCTTGCCGTTGGTGAGGTTCCGCACGTAGGCGTGCTTGCCGCCGTTGAGCGGAATCAGGTACTTGAACTCGCCCAGCACGCTGAGGGCGCCACCCTGGCCAGCCTGGCCGGCCCGGACTGACGCGCGCGCGGTCTTAGAGGTGTTGCTCGCCACGGAGGTACTCCTTGCAAGACGTACGGAGGACGGAACGTCCGGGGGCTGTTGCGGGTGCCGTCACGGCGAGACCCGCGGAGGCTTACGCGGCACAGGCCGCCGATGGAACTGTACACGAACCACGATGCCGGCTGGTCATCGCGGCGTCACGAGGTGGAACCGCGATCAGCTGTCCGGGTATTCCGGCGGCGAATTTTCCGATTCCCTGGCGAACCATCCGTCACAGCAGTCATCATGTGTTCCACAAGCCCGGTCGGGCGAGGTCGTAGGGGAAGACGCACCTCGCACTCCGGGAGGTCACCGTGCCAACGCGTGGCGTCGTATACGTCCACTCGACCCCGCTCGCCGTGTGTTCACACGTCGAGTGGGCGATCGCGCGCGTCCTCGCCGCGCCGGTCAACCTGCAGTGGACTGCCCAGCCCGTCGACCCCGCCGCCCGCCGGGCCGAGTGTGGGTGGACCGGTAGCCCGGGAACGGGTGCCGAACTGGCCGCTGCCCTCCGGCAGTGGCCCATGATCCGTTTCGAGGTCACCGAGGAGCCCAGTCCGGGCGTCGACGGTGAGCGCTTCATGCACGTGCCGGGCCGGGGCCTGTTCCGGGCGACCGTCGGCGCCGCCGGGGACATCCAGATCGGCGAGGATCGGCTACGCAGCATCATGGCTGCCGCGCGGGCACCGGAGGCCCTCGCGCACGCCCTCGACAAAGCGCTCGGCACCGCCTGGGACGCCGAACTGGAGCCGTACCGGCACGCCGGGGACGGTGCGCCGGTGACCCTGCTCACCCGGGTCGGGTAGGCCGGGCGGGCGAAGGTCGAGTTGCCCGGTACGCGGTGAACTGGTGGGATGGTCCGCGTGTCGACTACCCCTCGGCGCGTCGCCGCGCTCGTCCTGGTGACCGCGCTGCTCGTCGCCGGCTGCTCCGGAGCCGGCCAGCGCCCCGAGGCCGGGCCCAGCTCGACCCCGGCGACGGAATCCGCACCGCCGCCCAGCGCCCCGCCTGAGGACCCGGCCACCCGGGCCGCCGCCCTCGTCGCCGAACTCACCGACGAGGACCTGGTCGGCCAGGTGCTGATGCCGTACGCCTACGGCGACCAGGCGACCCGGGTGTCGGCCGGTTCGGCGGCCGGCAACCGGGCCCTCGCCGGGGTGGACACCCCCGCCGAGATGATCGAGAAGTACCGGCTCGGTGGGCTGATCCTGGTGGGCTTCAGCGCGGACGACCCCACCCAGTCGAACCAGGAGACCACCAACGTCGACAACCCGAAGCAGGTCCGCCAGCTGACCACCGGGCTGCGGGAGGCCGCCGGACGGCTGCCCGCGGGCGCGGCGCCCTTCCTGATCGGCACCGACCAGGAGTACGGCGTGGTCACCCGGATCACCGAGGGCGTCACCATGCTGCCCAGCGCGCTCGGTGCCGGAGCCGCCGGAAAACCCGACCTGACCGAGGCCGCCTGGCGCGCCGCCGGCACCGAACTGGCCGCCATGGGCATCAACGTCGACTTCGCGCCGGTGGCCGACGTGCTGGTGACCCGCAGCACGGTGATCGGATCCCGCTCGTTCGGTGCCCATCCGCAGCGCGCCGCCGACCAGGTCGGCGGCGCGGTACGCGGACTACAGTCCGCCGGGGTGGCGGCCACGCTCAAACACTTCCCCGGTCACGGCCACAGCGCCGTCGACTCGCACAAGGACCTGCCGAGGCTCGGCCAGACCCGGGGCAAGCTCGCCGCCGAGGCATGGCCCCCGTTCACCGCCGGTATCGAGGCGGGTGCGCTGGCCGTGATGTCCGCCCACCTCGACGTACGCGCGATCGACCCGGGCGTGGCCGCCACCTTCTCATACAAGCTGCTCACCGAGGTGCTGCGCGGAGAACTCGGCTTCCAGGGCGTGGTGATCACCGACGGGATGAACATGCCGCCGGCCCGTCGGTTCGAGCCGGGCGAGGCGGCGGTGCGGGCACTGAAGGCCGGCAACGACCTGATCCTCATGCCCCCGCACGTCGGGCAGGCGTACGACGGGCTGCTGACCGCGTTGCGCGACGGCACACTGCCCCGGACCCGGCTGGTCGAGGCGGTCACCCGGGTACTGACCATGAAGTTCACGCTGGGCGACGCACCCGCGCCGGAGCTGTCCACGCTGGGCGCCCCCGCGCACCGCGAGGCGGCACAGGCGCTGGCCGCCGGCGCGGTGACCGTGCTGCGTGGCCGGTGCGACACCACCGGTGTGCGTGGCCCGGTCACCGTCACCTCGTCGGGTGGGCGCGCGCACACCCGGGCGCTGCTGACCGAGGCGTTGACCTCGGCAGGTGTGCAGGTGGTGCCCCGCGGAGGCACGATCGTCCACCTGGTCGGCTACGGCGACGGCGCGAAGGACCTGCGGGCTGACGCGGCCGTCACCGTCGCCATGGACACCCCGTACGTGTTGGCGTCGGCCCGGTCGGCGACCCTGCTGGCCACCTACTCGTCCAGCCGTGCCTCGATGGCCGCGCTCGCCGACGTGCTCGCCGGCAAGACCCGCCCGACCGGTCGCTCCCCGGTCAAGGTGACCGGGCTGCCCGCCACCACCTGCGCGGACTGACCCAACCAGCACCGCCCCCGGTTGACTGGGTGGTCACCGGGGGCGGTTTGCGGTGGGTCGGGTTTAGCCAGACCCGTCCGGCTCAGTGACGGGTGAAGACCAGCGCCACGTTGTGACCACCGAAGCCGAACGAGTTGTTCAGCGCGGCGGGCACCTCCATGTGGCGGGGCTTGTTGATCGCCACGTCCAGGGTGAGGTTGTCGTCCGGGTCGTCCAGGTTGATCGTCGGCGGCACCACGCTGTCGCGGATCGTCAGCACGGTGGCGATCGATTCCAGGGCGCCTGCCGCGCCGAGCAGGTGACCGGACATGGACTTGGTGGCGGTGATCACCGGGTGGTCACCCAGGGCGGTCCGCAGTGCGGTGATCTCCGCGATGTCGCCCACCGGGGTCGAGGTGGCGTGCGCGTTGACGTGGACGATATCCGACTTCGCCACGTCCGCGTCGGTGATCGCCTTCTCGATCGCCCGGATCGCCCCGGCACCCTCCGGGTGAGGCTGGACGATGTCGAAGCCGTCGGAGGTGATACCCGCGCCGGCGAGCCGGGCGTACACCCGGGCACCCCGGGCGGCGGCGTGGTCGGCGCGCTCCAGTACGACGATGCCGGCGCCCTCACCGAGGACGAAGCCGTCCCGGCCCTTGTCCCACGGGCGCGAGGCCAGCTCGGGCTCGTCGTTGCGGGTCGACATCGCCCGCATCGAGGAGAAACCGGCGATGGGCAGCGGGTGGATGACCGCCTCGGTGCCGCCGGCCACCACCACGTCGGCGCGACCGGCACGGATCATGTCCAGACCCAGCGCGATCGCCTCCGCGCCGGTGGCGCAGGCACTGGCCACCGAGTGCACGCCCGCGCGGGCGGCCAACTCCAGTCCGATCCACGCGGCCGGACCGTTCGGCATCAGCATCGGAATGGTGTGCGGCGAGACCCGCCGAGGACCGGACTCCTCCAGGATGTCGTCCTGGGCGAGCAGGGTCATGGCCCCGCCGATGCCCGTGCCGACGCTGACGCCGAGCCGCTCCGGGTCGAGCTCGGAGTCGGCCAGCCCGGAGTCGGCCCAGGCCTCGTGGGCGGCGACCAGGGCGATCGCCTCGGAGCGGTCCAACCGGCGCAGTTTCACCCGGTTCAGCAGTTCGGACGGCTCGACCGCGAGCTGGGCGGCGATCCGAACCGGAAGTTGCGCGGCCCACTCCTGGGTGAGCGGACTCACCCCGGAGCGGCCGGCGAGCATGGCGTCCCAGGTCGACGCGACGTCCCCGCCCAGCGGGGTGGTCGCGCCGAGCCCGGTGACGACGACGTCGATGCGACTCATGATCAGGACTGCGCCTCGATGTAGCTCACAGCGTCCCCGACGGTCTTGAGGTTCTGCACCTCGTTGTCAGGGATCTTGACGCCGAACTTCTCCTCGGCGGCGACCACGACCTCCACCATCGAGAGCGAGTCGACGTCCAGGTCGTCGGTGAAGGACTTCCCCTCGGCCACGTCGTCCGGGTTCACCCCGGCAACCTCTTCGAGGATCTCGGCGAGGCCGGTGGTGATCTCGTCACGGGTCATTGCGGTGGGTTCCTCTCATCGGGTTCTCTCGACAGGGTGGCGACGCCACCCGTCGTTCCTCGGCGCTGTGCGCCGTGGGGGTATCAGGGGCAGCGGACGACCTGACCGGCGTAGGTCAGGCCGCCACCGAAACCGAACAGCAGCACCGGAGCGCCGGAGGGCACCTCGCGGCGCTCCACCAGCTTGGACAGGGCCAGCGGGATGCTGGCCGCAGAGGTGTTGCCGGATTCGACGATGTCCTTGGCGATGATCGCCTGCGGGATGTTCAGCCGCTTCGCGATGCCGTCGATGATCCGCGCGTTGGCCTGGTGCGGAACGAAGGCGGCCAGCTCCGACGGGTCGACACCGGCCCGCTCGCACGCCTGCCGGGCCAGCGGCGCGAGCTCCGTGGTGGCCCAACGGAACACGGTCTGGCCCTCCTGGGCCACGTACGGACGCCACCCCTCGATGCGTACCGCGTCACCGCGCTCCGGCACCGAGCCCCAGACCACCGGCCCGACGCCGGGCGGCTCGTCACCGGCCGCGGCGGTGACCACCGCCGCGCCCGCGCCGTCACCGAAGATGATGCAGGTGGAGCGGTCGGTCCAGTCGGTGAAGTCGGACAGCTTCTCCGCACCGATCACCAGCGCGTTGCGTGACGCACCGGCGCGGATCGCGTGGTCCACCGTGCCCAGCGCGTACGCGAAACCGGAGCAGGCGGTGTTCACGTCGTACGCCCCGGGGGCGTTGATCCCCAGCTTGGCGGCCACCCGGCAGGCCACGTTCGGGCTGCGGTCGATCGAGGTGCAGGTGGCGACCACGACCAGGTCGATGTCGGCGGCGGTCAGGCCGGAGTTGGCCAGGGCCTTGTCGGCTGCGGCGGCGGCCATGTCGGCGACCGTCTCGTCCCCGGCGATCCGGCGGGTAGCGATGCCGACCCGGTCGCGGATCCACTCGTCACTGGTCTCCACCAGTTGGGCGATCTCGTCGTTGGTCACCACCCGCGACGGCTGGTAGTGCCCGAGGGACAGGATCCGGCTGCCCGTCATGACGAGACCTCCCCGGCGTCGGTGTTGTCGCGGGACGTGTGCGCGCTGCCCACGGTCGTGCCGTGCTCGGCGATGAGGTCCCGGGCGGCGGGCAGGTCGTTCGGGGTCTTCAAGGTGACGATCTTCGGCGCACGGTCACCGGCGAGTTCGCGCTTGACCAGCCCGGAGAGGGTGCCGGCGGGCGGCAGCTCGATCACGCCGGTCACGCCGAGTTCGGCGAGCGTGGCCATGCAGAGGTCCCAGCGGACCGGGGCGGTGACCTGACGGACCAGCCGGCCGAGCAGCTCGTGGCCGTTGTCGACCACCGTCCCGTCGAGGTTGGACAGCAGCAGGCGCTCCGGGTCCTTCGGCGTGATCCCGGCGGCGACGGTGGCCAGCGCCGCCTCTGCCGGAGCCATGTACGGCGTGTGGAACGCGCCGGCCACCTGCAACCGGATGACCCGGACCCCCTGCGGGGGCTCGGCGGCCAGCTTGTCCAACCCGGCGAGCGCACCGGCGGCGACGACCTGACCCGCGCCGTTGCGGTTGGCGGCGTGCAGCCCGTGCCGGTCGAGCGTGGCGGTCACCTCGTCGGGGTCGCCGCCGAGCACCGCGGCCATACCGGTCGGCTCCAGCGCGCAGGCGGCGGCCATCTCCCGGCCGCGTACACCGGCGAGGGTGATGGCGGCCTCCGCGGACAGCGACCCGGCCAGCGCCGCCGCGCCCAACTCGCCGACGCTGTGCCCCGCGGTCAGGGCGACCTCACCCATCGGCAGGTGCTCGGCGGCGAGCAGCGCCGCGGCGACCAGCAGCGGCTGGGTGCGCGCGGTGTCGCGGATCTCGTCGGCGTCGGCGGTGGTGCCCAGGTGCACCAGGTCGACGCCGGCCAGCTCGGACCACGAGCGTAGGCGGGCCTCGGCGTCGGGCAGGTCGAGCCAGGGGGTCAGAAAGCCAGGCTTCTGTGAGCCCTGGCCGGGGCAGAGTACGGCGAGCACGTCTATGACTCTCCTGGATACCCATGGGTTGCGCTGTGCCGACTGGCACCAAACCGCACTAGGACAGTTGGAGGGATCCTACAAAGACTGGCGCTGGTCATCACCATGCTGTGATCTTTTACTTGCTGGTGGGGTCAATGTCTGGGTCGGGACGACCGGGTCGAGTCGGCCCACGGTCAGCGCGACCCGCAGCGCGAAGGCGTCCCGGGGCGCCAGCGGACTGAATCCGGTCACGTCGGAGATCCGGCGCAGCCGGTAGCGCACGGTGTTCGGGTGCACGTACAGCGCCCGCGCGGCGCTCTCCAGCGTGCCGCCTGCGGCGAAGAAGGCGTCCAGCGTCTCCAACAGCTCGCCGCCGGCGCGGACCAGCACCGCGTACACGTCATGGCGCAGTCGTCGGCGGGCCTCGGCGTCGCCCGCGAGGGACCGCTCGGGCAGCAGGTCGCCCGCGTGCACCGGACGCGGTGCCGCCGGCCACGCCGGTGCCGCCCGGTACCCGGCCAGCGCCGCCCGGGCCGACTCGGTCGCCTCGTCCAGGCTCGGCACCGCCGGACCGACCACCACCGGCCCCTCGCCGAAGGCGGTCAGCAGCTTGCCGGTGGCCGCGACCGGGTCCGATGCCCCACCGAGCACGATCACCAGGCGGTCGCCGTGCACGCCGCCGATCACCTCGACGCCGATCCGTCGGGCCAGCCGGTAGACGGTGTGCAGGACGGCGGCGACCTCACCGCCGGGGGAGGGGCCGACCGCCACCGCCACCGGCGGCGCGTCCGTCCAGCCGAGCGCGGCGGCGCGACTGGCCAGCACGTCCGGCGAGTCGCCGCGCAACAGCGCGTCCACCAGCAGCGCCTGAAGTCGGGCGTCCCAGGAGCCCCGCGACTCGGCGGCTCGGGCGTAGACCCGGGCGGCGGCGAAGGCGATCTCGCGGGAGTACCGGAGCACCGCCTCGCGCAGTTGCGGCTCCTCACCCGGAGCGGCCAACTCGTCGACCTGCTCCTCGACCACGTCGATGGTCACCTTGATCAGCGCGACGGTCTGCTGGAGGGTGATCGAGCGGGCCAGCGCCTGGGGTGCGGTGGCGAACACCTCGTCGGAGACCTCCTGGGTGCCCTCGCCGGCTCCGCCCCCGGCGCGTAGCCACTGGACCAGGGAACGGGCACCGGCCTGGGCGACGAGCATCACCCAGGAGCGCTGGTCGGCCGGCAGTTCCCGGAACCAGGGCAGGGTCTCGTCCATCCGGACCACGCTCGCGGTGGCCAGCGCACCAGCGGCTCGCTCGATGCGGCGCAGCGTGGCTGACAGGTCCGTCCCGCCCGACTCGCTCACCCGCCTAGCCTGACATGCGCTGACCTGGAACTCGACGGCAGGCGTCGGCACGGTGCCGCCGACGGGCGAACCGGTACGCCCTGCGCGGCCGGTCAGAACCGGCCAGTACGGTGTCATGGCACGTCGGGTGGGCGCCGGCGGTGAGGGCGAGCGTGAGGAGACGCCGATGGCGTACGGGGAGGCCGACCACGGCTGTGCCCAGGGGGAGCCGTGCCGACCGGGCCCGCACGAGCAACCGGCGCTCGCCAAGCACCACCGTCGGCCGCCCGGCCTGGCGCATCCGGCCGAACCGACCGTCAATCGGGTGCCGGAGCGCCCGGAGGAGGACCCCACCTGCGTGCGGTCGCGCGGCGGCGAGTCACCGGTGCCCCGGCAGCGCGCCGTCGAACCGGCGCCGGAGGGGCGGCCCGAGCCGGTGGTGGGCGGTGGCTGCCGCAACGACCTGCCCGGGTGGGCCGGGGCGCATCGACACGGTCCGGTTCGCCCGTCCCCGCGTAGCCCGCGGCGCGACCGCCCACCGCGTCGCTGGTGCTGACCGGACCGGCACGCCGCGCCCGATGACCGGCGGATGCCCGGTCCGGCCGTGGGTCAGCGGGTGCGACGGCGGATCAGCAGCGCGATCCCGGCGAGCCCGATGGTGATCACCGTCACCACCGCGACGTTCAGCAGGAGCAGGCGGCGCAGGTCGCTGAACGCCTCGTTGATGTCCTGGGCGGGGTTGAGCGCCTCCTCGGGGATGATGCGTTCGCCCCCGCCGACACCCCCGCTGACCGCCTCGTAGGTCCGTTCAAGCGGCACACCGGCGGTCCGCAGCGTCTCGGACATGCTGATCCGACCGAGGTACCAGGCGGCGGTGACCTTCCGATCGGGCTGCTTGGCGGGGCGGTAGACGCGCGGCCCACCGACCGCCTTCGGGTACAGGTCGTAGGTCTGCTTCGGAGTGTCACCGGCCAGCACCACGACCGTGTACTTCGGACCGAGGTCTTCCTTCTTCGGGCCGCCGGACTGGCGCACCAGCCCCCGGTGGTCGACCTGCTCGATGACGGCGACGACGTGCGCGGGATGGGTCTCGGCGCGGAGCCGCAACGGCTCGCTCAGCCCGTGACCGGTGATGTCCACCCCGGCCGGCGGCGTCTTCGGGGCCGCGCGGGCCACCTCGACCGAGGTGAGTGACAACAGCACCGCCGCCACCGCACCCGCCGTCACTGCGGCCAGTCGCCTCATCCGTCGGACCATGCCGCCTCCTCGCCCCGTTCGATGGGTGGCTGTGCTGCAGGGGTCACACGTTGGCGCCGACGGTGGTGACCGTGCCCACAGGACAGGTACCACTCAAAGACTCCGCGAAACGCAGATCGGTTGCAGCTGATGGAACACTAATTGGAACTATCTGCGACCGCGACTCGACTAACGACGAGCCGTGACACAGCGGGCGGATCTTACCTTGTGGAGGTCATGATGGGGGGCAGGATAGCGCGCCTGGCGTGTTCCTGGGCAGCGGTGTTCGGCGTGGCGCTTGGCGTGTCGTTGCTGGTACCGGCCGCACCGGCCGCCGCGCACAACCAGTTGACCGGCAGCACGCCGCGTGACGGTGCCCGCGTGGCCGAGCCGCCGGAACACGTTGAGCTGCGCTTCCTGTCTCGGGTCGACGAGGACAAGACGAAGATCACAATTACCGGGCCGGACGACGTCGACGCGACCGGTGGGCAGCCGAGCTTCGACGGCAAGAAGGTCAGCGTGCCGTTCACCCCGGGCGCGGCCGGGCTGTACATCGTCGGCTACCGGGTGGTGTCCGCCGACGGTCACCCGATCTCCGGCGAGGTGCGGTTCACGCTGACCACCGGCACCCCTGCCGACCCGAGCCCGGAACCCACCGTCGCCGCCGACCCGACGACCCCCGGCGCGGTCGAGACCACCCCGGCGCCGACCACGGCCGAGGCCGCCACCCCGGTGCCCCGGTCGAACGAGTCGTCCGGCGGCTGGTGGTGGGCGGCCATCGCGGCGGTGGTGTTGCTGGCGGTCCTGGCCACGGCCCGGCTACTGCGTCGCCGCGCCGCACGCCGGGGCTGAGCGGTTCCGGCCCGGACGCGTCCGCTGACCCGGACGCGTCCGGACCAGCGGGGAGTCAGACCAGCCGGACCCGAGCCGCGCGCATCCGGGTCAGGGTACGTTCCCGTCCGAGCACCTCCAGCGACTCGAACAGCGGCAGACCGACGGTACGCCCGGTGACCGCGACGCGTACCGGGGCCTGAGCCTTGCCGAGCTTGAGGTTGCGCTCCGCGCCGACCGCCTCCAGGGTGGCCTTGAGCGTCTCCGCGTCCCACGAGTCGAGCGCCTCGAAGGCGGCGATGGCGGCGTCGAGCAGCTGGGCCGACCCCTCCTTCATCGCCTTGTTCCAGGCCGCCTCGTCGATCAGCGGGGAGTCGACGAAGAGGAAGTCGACGTTCGGCACGATCTCGCTGAGCACCGCGATCCGGGTCTGCGCCAGCGGGGCCACCGCGGCGAACACGGCCGGGTCGAACTCGTCCGGCTGCCAGGGCGGCGGCGCGATGGTGTCGGTGCCGGTCAGCCAGGGCTGACACACCTCGACGAACTCGGCCACGGGCAGCGCCCGGATGTACTCGCCGTTGAACGCGCGCAGCTTCTTCTCGTCGAAGAACGCCGGTGAGGGGTTGACCTCCGCCAGCCGGAACTCGTCCTCGATGACCGACCAGGGCACGATCTCCCGGTCACCGGAGGGCGCCCAGCCGAGCAGCATCAGATAGTTGCGCATCGCCTCGGCGAGGTAGCCCTCGTCCCGGTACGCCTCCAGGGCGACCTTGTCCCGACGCTTGGAGAGCTTCTGCCGCTTCTCGTTGACCACCACCGGCACGTGGGCCCAGATCGGCGGCTTCACCCCGAGGGCGTCCCAGAGCAGCTGCTGCTTCGGCGTGTTGGGCAGGTGCTCCTCGGCCCGGATCACGTGGGTGATCCCCATCGTCATGTCGTCCACGACGTTGGCCAGCAGGAAGACCGGCGAGCCGTCGCCCCGGGCGATGACGAAGTCCTCGATGAGCTTGTTCTCGAAGGTGGGCTCGCCCCGGATCAGGTCGGTCACCACCGTGGTGCCCTCGTCGGGGGTGCGGAAGCGCAGCGCCCGCCCCTCGCCCGCCGGTAGCCCCCGGTCGCGGCAGAAGCCGTCGTAGCCGGTGTACTGGTTGCCGGTGCGGGCCTGCACCGCCTCGCGGGTGCAGTCGCAGTAGTACGCCCGGCCCGCCTCGAACAGCCGGCGTGCGGCGGCCCGATGCTCACCGGCGTACGAGGACTGGAAGTGGGGGCCCTCGTAGCTGCCCCGCTTGATGCCGATCCAGTCCAGCGCCGAGAGGATGCCCTCGGTCCACTCCGGCTTGTTGCGGGCCGCGTCGGTGTCCTCGATGCGCAGCACGAACACGCCGCCGTGCTGCTTGGCGAAGATCCAGTTCTGCAGTGCCGAGCGGGCACCGCCGACGTGGAACATACCGGTCGGAGAGGGGGCGAAGCGCACACGTACCGTCACGGCCTCCAGCCTACGACCGCCCACCTGCCGGTAAGGAAGGGCCCCTTCCTATCGCCTGGAGTGGTACAGGGGGCCCTTCCTAACATCACGGTCGGCTCAGGGCACCGAGCGAATCTTCAGTACCAGCACGCTGCCGAGCGCGGTCACCGCCGCGGTGGCCGCGTACAGCGCCGGGTAGCCGCCGAGGTGGACCACGATCGGCGCGGAGATGGCCGGTCCGAGCACCTGCGGGGCGGAGTTGGCGATGTTGATCACGCCGAGGTCCTTGGCCCGGTCGGTGGCCCTGGGCAACACCTGGGTGATCAGGGCGGCGTCCACCGACAGGTACACCCCGTAACCGGCGCCGAGCAGCAGCGCGGCGAACATCGCCGTCGGCCAGCTGGGTGCCACGGCCAGCAGCAGCGCCGCCACCGCCATCACCATCCCGGAGGTGATGACGTAGATCTTCCGTCGGCCGGAGCGGTCCGACAGCCGACCGGCGATCACCGTGGTGCCCATCAGCCCGGCGGTGTAGAGCAGGATCAGCAGCAGCAGGCCGCTCTCGGGGTCGGCCACCTGGACCTTGTCGGTGAGGAAGTAGAGCAGGTAGAGGGTGCCCAGGGCGTTGCCGAGCTGGACCAGGAACCGGGTGATCCAGGCCCAGCCGAAGTCGGGGTGCCGGCGGGGCGACACCCACATCGAGCGGAACAGGCCGCGCAGCGCCGGTCGGTGGGCGCGGGGCAGCGGGTCGTCCCTGGTACGCAGGGCGAACGGCACCGCCAGTAGCAGGAGGGCTCCGGCGACGGCCAGGTAGCCGGCGGTGATCCCGGTGAACACGGCGGTGACCAGCACGACGCCGAGCACCAGCCCCAACGCCTGCGGGATGCCGACCCAACCGGAGACGCCGCCCCGCTGCACGACCGGTACCCGGTCCGGTACGGCGGCGGTGAGGCTGGCCAGCATCGCGTTGAGGCAGACCTGCGCGGTCACCCAACCCACCGCCACCCCGAGCACGGTCTGTGCCTGGGCGAGCAGCACCAGGGCCAACACGGCGAGCACCGCGCCACCGAGGGTCCAGACGTGCCGTCGGCCGAACTCCCGTCGGCCGATCCGCAGGCAGGTCCGGTCGGACAGCGCCCCGGCCAGCGGGTTGGCGACCACCGCGGCCAGCGCGCCGATGCCGGTGACCACCGCCAGCATGGTCTCCTTGTCCGCCGGCGCGATCTGCCCGAGCTGCTGCGGGAGGAGGACCTGGATCGGGGTGAAGAAGGCCATCCAGACGCCGAGGTTGGCGGCGAACAGCAGCGCGATCCACCCTCGGCGTACCGGCACGTTCGGCTCGGCGAGAGCGGCCGGCAGCGAGGCCGGGGTGGGGTCGGCGGTGGTCACCGAGGTGGTTCCCGCCGGCTGGTCGCGATCACCTCACGCAGCCAGGCGTACGACGACTTGGGCGTGCGCCGCCCGGTGTCGAAGTCGACGTGCACCAGGCCGAAGCGTTTGGTGAAGCCCTCGGCCCACTCCCAGTTGTCCAGCAACGACCAGACGAAGTACCCGGTCACCGACACCCCGTCGTCGATCGCGGCGTGTACCGCCCGCAGGTGACCGTCCAGGTAGGCGATCCGGTCCGGGTCGGGCACCTGCCCGTCGGCGTCGGGTGCGTCGTCGTAGGCGCAGCCGCTCTCGGTGACCTGGATCGGCGGCAGCCCGGTGCCGTAGCGGTCCCGCAGCCAGCCGAGCAGCTCACGCAGCCCGTCCGGGGCCACCGGCCAGTCGAAGGCGGTACGCGGGTAGCCGGTGAGCGGCACCAGCTCGAAGGGGAGCGGCGAACCCTGCTCGGCGGCGCGTACCGCCGTGGGGTTGTAGTAGTTGACGCCGAGCACGTCCAGCGGTGCGGCGATCACGTCCAGGTCGCCGTCGCGGAGAGCCGTGGTGTCGAAACCCAGCTCCGCCGGATACCCGTGGCCGAGCAGCGGGTCGGTGAAGAGCCGGTTGTGCAGCGCCTCGTAGGTCGCCGCGGCGGCGGCGTCGGCCGGGCTGTCACCGGCGACCCGCACCGGGGAGTAGTTGTTGGCGATGGCCACCGGTGCGGTGCTGCGCCCGCGCAGCGCGGCGACCGCGAGACCGTGGCCGAGCAGCTGGTGGTGGGCGACCGGGAAGGCGTCGAAGAGCAGCGTCCGGCCGGGGGCGTGTACGCCGGTGGCGTGCCCGAGGCTCATGTGGATGAACGGCTCGTTGAGGGTGATCCAGAGTCGGACCCGGTCGCCGAGGCGGGCGGCCACCAGGTCGGCGTACTCGGCGAAGCGGTGCGCGGTGTCCCGGTTCAGCCAGCCTCCGGCGTCCTCCAGCGGCTGGGGCAGGTCCCAGTGGAACAGGGTGGCGACCGGGTCGATGCCGTGCGTGAGCAGTTGGTCGACCAGCCGTTCGTAGAAGTCCAGCCCGGCGGGGTTGGCCTTGCCGGTGCCGCTGGGCAGCACCCGGGGCCAGGCGATCGAGAAGCGGTACGCGTCGACACCCAGCCCGGCCATCAGGGCGACGTCCTCGGCGTACCGGTGGTAGTGGTCGCAGGCCACGTCGCCGCTGCTGCCGTCGACGATCCGACCGGGGGTGTGGGCGAAGGTGTCCCAGATGGACGGGCCGCGTCCGTCGACGGCGGCGGCGCCCTCGATCTGGTACGCGGAGGTGGAGACGCCCCAGCGGAAGCCGGTGGGGAACTCGGGCATCGGAGCGTTCGGCATCTGCCCTCCCGGTTGTGCGCGAGCGGCGACACGACTGCGGCACGCCCTGCTGCCGATCGCGCCGACGTGAAACGTGCTCGGAACTCTAGGGGGCGGCGCGACCGGACGCCATAGGCTCCCGAACTGCGAAGAGCAATACCTTTCGGCGTGTCTTTTACGAACCCGTCCATATACGTCCGTTTTTGCGCATAGAGTGCCGAATATCGTGGGATGTCCTCACTGGAGGAAGACGGAAATGATCCTCGTGGAACGCAGCGCGCACGTGGCGGCGCCGGTGGAAGCGGTCTGGGACGTGGTGCAGCGGGCCGAGCAGTTGCCGGCCTGGCTGGCCGGGGTCCGTGCGGCCGAGGTCCTCTCGGGGGAGGGCTTCGGTCGGCGGCAGTTGGTCCAGGCTGGACGCGGTGCCGCGCATGAGGCTGAGGTGATCGCCTATCAGGAGCCGACCCTGATCGGCTGGCGTGAACGCGCCAAGGGCGCCGGTGCTCGAGCGGAGGCGCGCACCGAGATATACGTCCAGCTCACACCCGACGAACAGGAGGGTGGCACGGTGGTGCGGCTGATCGTCGTACGCTGGCCGGCCGGCCCGGTCAAGGCCGCCCTGCTCCGGCTCGGCCTGCGTCGGGTCGGCGCCGACCTGGAGGACTCGCTGGCCCGGCTGACCGACCTGGCCGCCGTCGGCTGACGGGCCACGTCCCGGCGTCACCCGCGAAGGTGGCGGCCCGGTGTCCCCGCCAGGGGCGTCCGGGCCGCCATCACTCGTCGCGGCCCGCTGCCTCAGACGATCACGGTGAACGCGGCGACGCGTACCTCGTCGAGGTGCCGGAACTCGAAGAACAGCCGGTAGGTGCCGGCGGACGGCACCGTCACGCCGAACGCCACCACCGAGCTGGGCTGGCTGGCCGCGGCCGGGTGCACGTGCAGGTACGCCAGGTCGCCCTGGCGCAACGCCACCAGGTGCCCGTACGCGCCGAGGTGCCGTTGCAGGTCGTTCACCGGCCGCCCGTCCCGGCCCAGCCAGACGAGCACCTGGTTGGACTCGCCCGCGCGCAGCCCCCCGTCGAGGGTGACCGTGTAGCCGTCCGCCAGGGTCGTCTCCTCGGGTGGGGCCAGCGGCTCGGCGGCGTACCGGCCGGGAACCGGCACGTCGACCCCGAGCGTGACGCCGGCCGACGCGCCCTGCGGCCAGAAGTCCGCGATGGCCCGGAGCGGGCCGGGCCTGGCCGGGGTGACCGTGACCCGCCAGGTGCCGTCGGCCGACATCTCCGGGTGCACGTGCTGGTAGCCGGAGAGGTCACGGCCGACCAGGATCAGGTGCATCCGGCGTTCGTGGTTCTCCTGGAACGCGGTGAGCGCGACGCCCTCCGCATCGGTGATCCGGAAGGCCAGCTCGCCGGGTTTCCCGGCGGTCAGCTCCGGGGTGTCCAGGGCCAGCGTCCAGCCGTCGCGGGACACCTCCAGCCCGCCGGGTCCGTGGCCGAGATGCGCGTCCGACGTCGCCACCGGCCGTGGTGGCGCGGGGGTCGGGTTGCCGGCGCGCCCGGCGAAGAACCCGACGGTCAGGGTCAGCCCGAGCACCAGCGCGGCGGCGGCGTAGCGCCACACCGTGTCACCGGTCGGCGGCGGCAAGTCGGGGGCGGGGCGGGGGCGCCCCGACTGGGACGCCCCCTCGATCTGGTCGGCGGCCGTCACCGGCCGGTGATCGGTGGCGGTCATGACAAGCGGGGCTGGAGTACGAACAGACCCTGCTCGATGCCGCTGACCACCACGATGCCGCTCGGGTAGTACGGGTAGGTGCTCCACGCCCCGTTCATCGAGGCGCTGTTGCTCGACGGGTAGATGTCGAAGTACCCGACCTCGCTGGCCTGGCCGCTGGCCACGTTGCGCAGGTCCAGGATGCGCAACCCGGCCCGGTAGTTGGCCTGGTAGGTGTAGTTGCCCTTGACGTACTGGTTGTGATCGGTGGCCTGGACCCCGGACGGGGCGGTGTAGGTGCCGATGTGCCGGGGCGCGTCCAGGTCGGCCAGGTCCCAGATGTAGGTCTGCGTCCGCACCCCGCGCCGGCTCTCGTCCAGCTCGTCGTCGAGCAGGAAGTACCGCTGGTTCTCGGTGAACCAGCCCTGGTGGGTGTACGCCCGCCCGGTGTAGCCGATGCGGGACAGCTGCCGAGGCGCCGACTTGTTGGTCACGTCGACCACGGTCACCGTGTCCTCGTTGGAGCTGACGCAGATCTCCCGCCCGGTGTAGGCGGTGTCCGGACCCCGGTAGACCACGCACTGGGTGTCGTGGGTGTAGCCGTCGTTGCTGACGCAGCCGGCGTACACCGGGGACTTCGGGGTGCGAATGTCGATCATGTGCAGGCCGCCGCTGCACGTGTTCGTGCCGACCGCGTACGCGTACCCGGTCTGCTCGTTGATGGCGATGTTGTGCGAGTTGCCGAACCGGCTGTAGTGCGCGTTGGCCGTCCAGGTCTGCGGTGTGGTGACACCGCGCAGCCGGGTCAGGTCGAACACCTGCATGCCGTGTCCGGAGACGTCCGCGACCACGTACGCGTGGTCCCGGTAGACCTTGATGTCACGCCAGACCGCGGTGCGGTTCTGGTACGCGGGCAGGTTGCCCAGGTAGACCGGGGCGGTCGGGTTGGACACGTCCACGAAGGAGGTGCCGTTGCGCCGTCCGACCAGCGCGTACTCCTTGCCGGTCTGGGGGTCGGTCCAGCCCCAGATGTCGTTGGCCTGGCTGCCGCCGATGCTGGACAGCGGCATGAACGACAGCAGGTCCACGTTGCGGCAGGGGTAGCCCGCCGCCTGGCCGTTGGTGCAGGTCGCGGCGGCGGCCGCGACGAGCTGCTGGGTGGGTTCGCGTTGGGCCATGAACTCCTGTGCCGACGCGCGCCCGGCCGGGGTGGCCGGGTCGTGCGCCACCGAGGGCGAGCCCGCCGGGACCATCGACACCACCAGGGCGCCGACGGCCAGGGCGAGACCGATCCGGACGATTCGCATGAAGGCTCCCTCCCGTCGCGCGCTGCTGCGGCGGTGACGTCCCGGCCGGCGGTGGACGGGCGCGACGGGGGTGGGTCCACCGGCCAACCTGGTGTCCCTGGGGTCCAACTGAAACACCTATCGGCAATTGTGGATGCGTCGTGTTACACGAAAAAGACATGCGTCGATACCGGAAGGGTCATACCTGCGTGCCCGTCGCCGGTGGGGCAGACGACAGGCGTACGCGAAGGGGCCCGGCGCGGTGTCGTACCGCGCCGGGCCCCTCGACCGGGCTCTCGCCCGAGCCTCAGCTGTCGCCGCCGGTCTCGCCCACCGGGGCGGCGTTGACGTCGTCGATGGCGTACTTCTTGGCCGCCTCGGCCGGCACGTGGGCCGGCACCGCCCCGCGCAGCGCGAGCTGCCGCAGCGCCGCGACCGCGACCGACTCGGCGTCGACGTGGAAGTGCCGCCGTAGCGCGTGCCGGGTGTCGGACAACCCGAAACCGTCCGTGCCCAGCGACGTCCAGTCACCCGGTACCCACCGGGAGATCAGGTCCGGTACCGCACGCATCCAGTCGCTGACCGCGACCTTCGGGCCGTCGGCGTCGGCCAGCTTGCGCTGGATGTACGGCACCCGCTGCTCGCTGCCGGGGTGCAGGAGGTTGTACTCCTCGCACTCCACCGCGTCCCGACGCAGCTCCGTCCACGAGGTCACCGACCAGACATCGGCGGCCACGCCCCAGTCCTGGGCCAGCAACTGCTGCGCCTTCAGGGCCCACTGCATGCCGGTGCCGGAGGCCAACAGGTTCGCCCGGGGAGCGTCCCCCTCCAGCGAGGGGGCCGGAGAGTAGCGGTAGATCCCCTTGACGATGCCCTCGACGTCCACGCCCTCCGGCTCCGCCGGCTGGTGGATCGGCTCGTTGTAGACGGTGAGGTAGTAGAAGACGTTCTCCTGCTTCTCGCCGTACATCCGGTGCAGGCCGCTCTCCATGATGTGCGCGATCTCGAACGCGAACGCCGGATCGTACGCGACGACCGCCGGGTTGGTGGCGGCCAACAGCATGGAGTGTCCGTCCTCGTGCTGGAGTCCCTCGCCGTTGAGCGTGGTGCGCCCGGCGGTGGCGCCGAGCACGAAGCCCCGGGCCATCTGGTCCGCGGCGGCCCAGAACCCGTCGCCGGTGCGCTGGAACCCGAACATCGAGTAGAAGATGTACATCGGGATCATCGGCTCGTCGTGGGTGGCGTACGACGTGCCGGCCGCGGTGAACGAGGCCACCGAACCGGCCTCGTTGATCCCCTCGTGCAGGATCTGCCCGGCGGTCGCCTCCTTGTACGACAGGAACAGATCCCGGTCGACCGAGGTGTACCGCTGGCCGTGCGGCGAGTAGATCTTGGCGGTCGGGAAGATGGAGTCCAGGCCGAAGGTGCGCGCCTCGTCGGGGATGATCGGCACCCAGCGCTTGCCGAACTGCTTGTCCTTCATCAGGTCCTTGAGCAGCCGGACGAAGGCCATCGTGGTGGCCACCTTCTGCTTGCCCGACCCGCGCTTGATGTCGGCGAACCGCTCCTTGCCGGGGATGGCCAGGGACTTCGCGGTGGTCCGCCGGGTCGGCAGGTAGCCGCCGAGCTGTCGGCGCCGCTCGTGCAGGTACTGCATCTCGTCGGACTTCTCGTCCGGCCGCAGGTACGGCGGCAGGTAGGGGTTCTCCTCCAGCGCCGAGTCCGGGATGTCGAGGTAGAGCCGGTCGCGGAAGGTCTTCAGATCCTCCAGCGTCAGCTTCTTCATCTGGTGCGTGGCGTTGCGGCCCTCGAAGTGCGAGCCGAGCGTCCAGCCCTTGATCGTCTTGGCCAGGATCACGGTCGGCTGGCCGGTGTGCTCGGTCGCCGCCTTGTAGGCCGCGTACAGCTTGCGGTAGTCGTGCCCGCCCCGCTTGAGGTTCCAGATCTCGTCGTCGGTGAGCCCCTCGACCATCTTGCGGGTGCGCGGGTCACGGCCGAAGAAGTGCTCCCGCACGTACGCCCCGGACTCCGCCTTGTAGGTCTGGTAGTCGCCGTCGGGCGTGGTGTTCATCAGGTTGACCAGCGCGCCGTCGGTGTCGGCGGCGAGCAGCGGGTCCCACTCCCGGCCCCAGACGACCTTGATGACGTTCCAACCGGCACCCCGGAAGAACGCCTCCAACTCCTGCATGACCTTGCCGTTGCCGCGTACCGGCCCGTCCAGTCGTTGCAGATTGCAGTTGATCACGAAGGTGAGGTTGTCCAGCTCCTCGCGAGCCGCCACCCCGATCGCGCCGAGGGTCTCCGGCTCGTCCATCTCGCCGTCGCCCAGGAAGGCCCAGACGTGCTGGTCGGAGGTGTCCTTGATGCCCCGGTGGTGCAGGTAACGGTTGAACCGGGCCTGGTAGATGGCGTTCAGGCCGCCCAGACCCATGGAGACCGTGGGGAACTCCCAGAAGTCCGGCATCAGCCGGGGGTGCGGGTACGAGGGCAGGCCGCCGCCGGGGTGGGACAACTCCTGCCGGAAACCGTCGAGCTGGTTCTCGCTGAGCCGGCCCTCCAGGAACGCCCGCGCGTACATGCCGGGGGAGGCGTGCCCCTGGTAGAAGATGTGGTCGCCACCACCCGGGTGGTCCTTGCCCCGGAAGAAGTGGTTGAAGCCGACCTCGTAGAGCGAGGCCGAGCTGGCGAAGGTCGAGATGTGGCCGCCCACACCGATCTCCGGACGCTGCGCGCGGTGCACCAACATCGCCGCGTTCCACCGCACGTACGCCCGGATCCGGCGCTCGACGTGCTCGTCGCCGGGGAACCACGGTTCGCGCTCCGGCGGGATCGTGTTGATGTAGTCGGTGGTGGTCAGCGACGGCACGCCGACCTGACGCTCCCGGGCGCGTTCCAGCAGCCGCAGCATGACGTAGCGGGCTCGCTTGGTGCCACGGTCGTCAATGACACCGTCGAGCGACTCGACCCACTCGCTGGTCTCTTCGGGGTCGATGTCCGGAAGCTGGCTCGGCAGGCCGGCCGTGATCACCGGGCGCTTGCGTTCCGTGGCCACAGGCGTTCCCTCGGTTGTGTGTGGGATAGGTCTCTGGCACCATCCTGCCCCGTCGCGACGCCCGGCGTCACGTCCACCCGGCCGAAGGGCGATGCGCGACACAGGTACCCACCAGTAACTTTGTGTTTTCACGTCGGTAACGGCGATCGCGCCGACGGGGACCGGCGGTGCGTGGCCGGGTGGGGAACAATGCGGGTTGTGCGTAGTGAGCTGATCACCGTCCGGACCGGTTCCCGGCCCACCGTCCGGGACATCACGGCCGAGGCCGAGCAGTTCGTCACCGGCTCCGGCGACGGCCTGCTCCACGTCTTCGTGCCGCACGCCACCGCCGGGGTGGCCATCATCGAGACCGGAGCCGGTTCGGACGACGACCTGCTCACCGCACTGGACGCGGTGCTGCCGACCGACGATCGCTGGCGACACCGGCACGGCTCACCGGGGCACGGCCGCGACCACGTGCTGCCCGCCTTCGTCGCCCCGTACGCGACGCTGCCCGTGCTCGGTGGCCGACTGGCCCTGGGCACCTGGCAGTCGATCTGTCTGGTCGACACCAACGGCGACAACCCCACCCGGCAGGTCCGCTTCTCCTTCCTGCCCGGCTGAACCCATCCCCGCCGATCGGCGGGAGCGGCGCAGGTCGGCGGCGGCTCGCCACGCGGCGGCCGGGCGGGACACGCGCGACGGCGTGAGACACGCTCGACTGTGCGAGGCGTGCGTCAGTCGGTAATGCTGTCGGACGTGACCACCCCGCAGGATCTCGACGACCGGTTCCGAGAGTCCCTGGCCGCCCTCGCCGCACCGGCGCACCGTGCCGACCCGGCGGAACCGGTGACCGAGGGCAGCGCGCTGACCGGTGCCCAACTGCTCGACCTCTTCGATGCCCAGGTCACCAGCCGACAACTCGACCTGGCCGGTCGCTGGTTGCGCAGCTTCGGCGAGGGCTACTACACCATCGGCTCCGCCGGCCACGAGGGCAACGCGGCGGTGGCGGCGGCCCTGCGGCCCACCGACCCGGCCCTGCTGCACTACCGTTCCGGCGCCTTCTACTGCGTCCGGGCCGCCCAAGCGAGTTCGCCCCCGCAGCCCGAGCCGACTACGCGGTCTGAGCCGGTTGAGGGGTCTGAGCCGGTCGAGCGGTCGGCGCCGGTCGGGCGGTCCGCGCCGACGTCACCCGTCACCGGCCCGACCCCGGCAGATGCCGACCCGACCAGCGGTGCTGGCTCGACCGCCGCTCCCGGTTCGTCCGGTGGTGCCGGGCCGACCGGCGTGACGACCGTCGACCGGTCGGACGACGCCGCCGTCGACCCGGACCGGGCGACCGACGACCCCGGCCGCGCCGCCGCCGAGCCCGACCGGGCTGCTGCCGACTCCGACCGCGCTGCTGCCGACGCCGAGGGAGCCGATTCCGAGCGCGCCGCTGCCGATTCCGAGCGCGCCGCTGCCGCCGCCGACTCCGGGCGCGTCGCTGCCGCCGCCGACTCCGAGGGTGCCGGTGTCGACCCCGACCGGGCCGCTGCCGCTGGCGGGCCGGTGGGGGAGGTGCCCGCCGCCAACCAACCGGCGGCCGTACCGCTGGCCGAGTCCCGGCCGGTGACCGTGACCGCGCCGGTCAGCGCGACCGGCGACCGGCCCGGCGGCAGCCGGATGACGGCGGTCAAGCGGCCGGTGCCCCGGGCCTACGCCGACGCGGCCCGGGACGTGCTGCGCGGCATGGTGGCCTCCAGCCGGGAACCGATCGCCGGTGGCCGGCACAAGGTGTTCGGCCGCGCCGACCTCGCGGTGATTCCGACGACCTCCACGATCGCCTCGCACCTTCCCCGGGCGGTCGGCATGGGCCTCGCCGTGGAGCGGCTGCGTCGGCTGGACGCCCGACGGGAGGTGCGCCGGGGTGGTACGACGCAACCCGAACCGGCGCCCTGGCCGACCGACGCCATCGTGGTCTGCTCGTTCGGGGACGCCTCGATCAACCATGCCAGCGCCACGGCCGCGTTCAACACCGCCGGCTGGTACGACCACACCGGCCTGCGCATCCCGGTGCTCTTCGTCTGCGAGGACAACGGGCTGGGCATCAGTGTCCGGTCCCCGCAGGGGTGGGTGGCGACGGCCCTGCGCTCCAAGCCCGGCATCCGGTACTTCGCCGCCGACGGGTCCGACCTGGTCGGCACGTACGAGGTGGCGGCCGAGGCGGCGGCCTGGGTGCGTCGGCACCGACGACCGGCGGTGCTGCACCTGACCACGGTCCGGCTGATGGGTCACGCCGGTGCGGACGCCGAGAGCGCCTACCGCCCCGCCTCGGAGATCGCCGCCGACGTGGACCGCGATCCGGTGGTCGCCACCGCGCGGCGGCTGGTCGACGCGGGCCTGGCCAGCGGCGCGGAGCTGCTGGACCGCTACGACGAGATCGGATGGCAGGTCCGCCGGATCGCCGAGGAGGTGCTCGACGAGCCGAAACTGGTCGACGCCGCCGAGGTGATCGCCCCGCTGGCGCCGCGTCGGCCGGTCCGGGCCGCCCTGGCGGTCTCCGACGCGGGTGCCCGTGCCGCCGGGCCGGACGCCGAGGCGCGGGCCGAGGCGTTCGGCGGTAAACCGCCGGAACTGGCCGGGCCGCTCACCCTCGCGCAGAGCATCAACGCGGCGCTCACCGACGGGCTGCTCTACTACCCGCAGATGGCGGTCTTCGGCGAGGACGTCGCCGTCAAGGGCGGGATCTACGGGGTGACCAAGGGGCTGCGTGACCGGTTCGGCGCGGCCCGGGTGTTCGACACGCTGCTCGACGAGACCTCGATCCTCGGCCTCGGTCTCGGCGCGGGCCTGGCCGGGATGCTGTCGGTGCCGGAGATCCAGTACCTCGCGTACCTGCACAACGCCGAGGACCAGCTGCGGGGCGAGGCGGCGACCATGCGGTTCTTCTCGCAGGGGGCGTGGCGCAACCCGATGGTGGTGCGGGTGGCCGGTCTGGCGTACCAGGAGGGGTTCGGGGGGCACTTCCACAACGACAACTCGGTCGCCGTGCTGCGGGACGTACCGGGTCTGGTGATCGCGGTACCGGCCCGGCCGGACGACGCGGCGGCGATGCTGCGGACCTGCCTGGCGAGCGCGGTGGTGGACGGCAGTGTCTGCGTGTTCCTGGAGCCCATCGCGCTCTACCACACCCGCGACCTCTACACCGACGGTGACGGCGAGTGGCTGGCCGGTTACGCCGAACCGGCCGCCTGGGCCGGCAGCCACGTGCCGGTGGGGCGGGCCCGCGTGTACGGGGTCGGTTCGGCCGACGACGTCACCATCGTCACCTTCGGCAACGGCGTACGAATGTCGCTGCGGGCCGCCTCGGCCCTGGCCGACGAGGGGATCGGCACCCGGGTCGTGGACCTGCGCTGGCTCGCGCCGCTGCCGGTGGCCGATCTCATCCGGGAGGCCACCGTGACCGGTCGGGTGCTGGTGGTGGACGAGACCCGCCGCTCCGGTGGGGTGGGCGAGGGGGTGATCGCCGCGCTGGTGGATGCCGGATATGTCGGGGCGGCACGCCGGGTGGCCGCTGTTGACTCTTTCGTGCCACTGGGACCGGCTGCCCGGCAGGTCCTGGTGTCGGAGGAGGCCATCACCCAGGGTGCCCGTACGCTGCTGGCACGGTAAATTTCGTTCCACCCGGTGCGCCACTTGCGCAGGACGGCACAACTGTGTGGACTTTGCCTGACGGCGTCGAGCAGACGCCGGTTCGGACGAGATGAGGAGGCACGCGACAGTGAGCGCGACCGCTGGTCAGGCTGCTGATGGGGTACGCAGCCTGGCGGACCGGTTCGGCATCGAGCCGGGGATGGTCGTCATGGAGATGGGCTACGACGACGACGTCGACTCCGATCTCCGGGACGCCCTGACCGACCGCTGTGGAGATCTGGTCGACGAGGACACCGACGAGGTCGTCGACGCGGTGCTGGTCTGGTACCGGGACGGCGACGGTGATCTCTTCGAGTTGCTCGTCGACGCCCTCGGCCCGCTGGCCGACAACGGGGTCGTGTGGCTGCTGACGCCGAAGGCCGGGCGCGACGGCCACGTCGAGCCGAGCGAGATCGCCGAGTCGGCACCTACCGCTGGCCTCCAACAGACGTCCACGGTCAACGCCGGCAAGGACTGGAGCGGTGCCCGACTCGTGCTGCGTCGCGGGGCCAAGAGCAAGAAGTAGCCCCGTCCACGGCGAGAGACCGAGGCCGTTCCGAACGATTCGAGGAGTTCGCATGCCCATCGAGGTTGGCGCCGAGGCACCTGACTTCGTGTTGAAGGACCAGAACAACCAGCAGGTACGACTCTCCGACTTCCGGGGTCGGCGTACCGTCCTGCTGGTCTTCTACCCGCTGGCGTTCACCGGCACGTGCCAGGGCGAACTCACCGAGGCGCGGGACAACCTCGACGAGTACGTCAACGACGAGGTCCAACTACTGACCGTCAGTGTCGACTCGGTCTTCGCCCACAAGGTCTGGGCCGAACGGGAGGACTACCAGTTCCCGCTGCTGTCCGACTTCTGGCCGCACGGCGCTGTCGCGCAGGCGTACGGCGTCTTCAACGAGGAAGCCGGCATCGCCAACCGGGGCACCTTCGTCATCGACCGGGCCGGCGTGGTCCGCTTCGCCGAGATGAAGCCGCCCGGTGAGGCCCGCGACCAGCAGAGCTGGCGCAAGGCACTGGCGGAGGCCGTGGCCTGACCTCGTCCCACCTGGTGCGAGGCGTCCGTCCGGGCCGGCGGGTGGCAGGGTAAGCTGCCAACCGCCGGCCCGCCGTACGGCGTTCCGGGCGCGTAGCTCAGTGGGAGAGCACTCGCCTTACAAGCGAGGGGTCGCAGGTTCGAAACCTGCCGCGCCCACAAACCCCTCTCACCTGCGAGAACACCGCAGGTGACCCATCGGCCGGTGGCGGTTGGCCGCACCTGCAGCACTCGCCTACCAGCTCGGCGAGACACCCACCGGCACCGGCCGAGACGGGCCCTGCCCACCGGTGGCTTGATGGGAGATGCGGGTGGCTTTCGCCGAGGTCAACGGCGTTCGGTTCTGGTACGAGACGCAGGGTTCCGGGCGACCGTTGGTGTTGCTGCACGGCGGGTTCGGTGCGGTGGAGACCTTCGCCGCGATCCGACCCGCGTTGGCGCGGCGTCGCATGGTGGTCAGCGTCGACCTGCCCGGTCACGGACGCACCGCCGATGCCGGTCGCCCCCTGCGGTACGAGTCGATGGCCGACGACGTGGCGGCGCTGATCGGTCACCTCGAACTGGCCGAGGTCGAGGTGCTCGGTTTCTCCCTCGGCGGTGGGGTCGCCCTGCGGTTGGCGATTCAGCACCGGCAGTTGCTCCGTCGGCTGGTGGTGGTCTCCGCCCCGTTCCGACGGCAGGGTTGGTTTCCCGAGGTGCTCGCCGGGATGCCCGAGCCCGACGAGGCCGCCGCCGAGCGGATGCGTGGCACCCCTCCCGAGCAGTTGTACCGGCGAGTGGCTCCCCGCCCGCAGGACTGGCCACTGCTCTGGGTCAGGACCGGTGAGCTGCTACGCCGCGACTACGACTGGTCACCGGAGGTCGCCGCGATCACCACGCCGACGATGCTGGTCTTCGCCGACGCCGATTCGATCCGCCCGACCCACATGGTGGAGTTCTTCGGTCTGCTCGGCGGCGGTCACCGGGACGCCGGCTGGGACGGCACCGATCGCCCGGCTGCCCGGTTGGCCGTCCTGCCCGGTCTCACCCACTACGACATCGTCGACTCGCCCGCCCTCCCCGCCGCGGTCCTCCCCTTCCTCACCCACCCCGCAACCCCGCCCACCTGACCCACGGCGACCAGGGGGAGGCAGCAACTTCAGGGTTGTTGCGGTGTCACGGTCCGGCGGAGGCAGCAACTTCGGGGATATTGCTGCCTCCGGGCCTCGGCCCCCGGGGGTCTAGGGGGTTAGGCGTTGGGGGAGCCAGGTGAGCAGGGCGTCGGCTTGGGCCTGCTGGAACGCCCGGAGGGTCGGGATGCCGGGCGGCGGGGGCAGGCGCGCCCGGTCGGTGAAGAAACCGGCCAGGCCGACGTAGAGGCCGGTCACCGCATCGGGGTCGGCTGCGGCGGTGAGCGGTAGCCGGCGCAGCAGCGCCTCGGTGTCGTGCCCGCCGTTCATGCGTACGTCGACCATCAGCATCGCGGTGTCCAGCCAGGCCGGGCCACGGGCCGCCCACGGCCAGTCGATCACGGTGACCCGGCCGGCCTGGTCGATGAGCAGGTTGTCCGCGCGGACGTCGACGTGGCAGAGGGAGTCACCGGTCAGCGATGCCAGGCCCCGCTCCGACCAGGCGCAGAGTTCGTCGAGGTGGGCCCGGACCCAGGAGGTCAGCGTCGACGGCGGGTCGTCGGCGACCCGTTGCCAGCCGGTGAACTCACCGGCCAGCCGCTCGGCGATGGGCGGGACCTCTGCCACCGGGCTGGGCGTGAGCGCCGCCGACATCCGTTCCAGCGCGTCGAACACGGCATCGAGTTCGTCGGCGCGCCACGGAGCGACCGGGTGTCGCCCGTCGACGTCGGTGAGCACCAACGCCACCCAGTGGCCGTCGTCGTGACAGCCGAGCAGGCGGGGCGTCGGGGCGTACGCGGGCAGCGCGGCGGTGATCCGCGCCTCGGCCCGGTGCAGGGTCGGGGTGTCCGGGTTCTGGTCGGGGCTGGCCGCCTTGACGAAGACGCGCCGGCCGCCTGCGGTGCGTACCCGGTCGGCGGTGCCGGGAGAGTAGCCACCCGGCTGCGACACCGCTTCGACGACCCGGTCGCCGATGATCGACTCCACGGCGGATCGGACATCTGCGGGCAACTGGTGCCACCGCAGGCGATTCCTCGTACGCGCCCCCATGGCGTACACGCTGCCCGCCGGTGATCTCACCGGCAAGCTGTTTACCACCCGCCCGTGGGCACCCGGGTGACCTGCGAGGACTGTTCACCACCGCAGCGGGGAAACGATCGAGCAGACGCACCTGGGGAGGAGCGACGGATGACGCGTTCCGGACTGACCATCGGCGTGCTCGGCTCGTACGGCGGGCGAAACCTGGGCGACGAGGCGATCCTCACCGGACTGCTGGCCGATCTGCGACAGCAGGAGCCGCACGCCCGGATCATCGTGTTCTCGCGGAACCCCGCGCACACCGCGGTCGCGCACCCGGACGTGGAGGCGGTGCCGTGGGAGGGAGTCAGCCGAACCGACTCCGCCCTCGTCCTGTCCCAGCTCGACCTGCTCATTCTGGGCGGCGGCGGCATCCTCTACGACAAGGAGGCACGCCGCTACCTGCGGGTCGTACGGGTGGCGCAGGAGCGGGGGCTGCCACTGCTGACGTACGCGGTCGGTGTCGGGCCGCTCAACGAGATGGTGGACACCGGCATGGTCCGGGAGACGTTGGCCGGCGCGGTCCAGGTGACCGTACGCGACCAGGAGTCGCGGATGGTGCTGGAGGAGGCGGGCCTGCTCAACCCGATCACCGTCACCGGTGATCCGGCGTTCCTGCTGGAACCCGAGGACTTTCCCGCCGAGTTCCTCCGTGAGGAGGGCGTGCCGTCCGGAAAACGGCTGGTGGGGATGAGCGTGCGGGAACCGGGCCGGGCGGCGGAGCGGCTCGACGTGGACGGATATCACCGGCTGTTGGCGCAGATCGGTGACTTCCTGGTGCACCGGATCGACGCGCACGTGCTGTTCGTACCGATGGAGCGTGACGACATCCGGCACTCGCACGGGGTGCTGTCGCACATGATCGCCGCCGATCGGGGGCGGATCCTGCACGGCACCTACTCACCGCAGCAGATCCTCGGTTTGATGCGTCATTTCGACCTGGCGGTCGGGATGCGCCTGCACTTCCTGATCTTCGCCGCGATGATGGGTGCGCCGTTCCTGCCCCTGCCGTACGCCGGCAAGGTCTTCGACCTTGCGCAGCGGCTCGGGGTGCCCGCGTTGCGGGGCGTGGAGCGCGAGGTGGAGGGCCCGCTGCTGGCCGAGGTGGACCAGTTGTGGGATGAGCGCGACCAGCGGGCCGAGGTCACCGCCGAGCGGGTGGCCCGGGTGTGCGACGAGGCCCGGGGCACCTCCCAGGTGACCCGGGCGGTGCTGGAGAGCCTGCGGAACAAATCCCTGGTGGAGGTCGGTGCCTGAGCGGAGGCGGGGGCCGGGTTCAGACCGCCGGGCCCCGCCAGCAGTAGCGCCATTGCTGCGGGTCGGTGTCGACGGACTCCAACTCGTAGATCTCCGCTGCCGCCAGCCCTTCCGGGCCCAGGTGGTGATGGGTGAGCGGGGGGCGGCCGTTCGGGTCCAACTCGACGGTGACGCGCTCACCGTCGGCGGTGCCGCCCACCAGCGGGATCTCAACCGTGGATGCCATGCGCCCATCCTGCCCCGGCCGCCGGTCACCCGCAGGGCGAAGCGTGATGATTCCGTCAGTCGCGGGGGAGTAGCCCCGGCGGGTACTCCATGCCGTCGTGGGTGCAGGCCGCAGCGGCGACCCGGGTCCCGTACCCGGCCGCCTCCGCCCAGGTCGCGCCGCGTGACCGGGCCGCGATGATCCCCGCCGCGAAGGCGTCCCCGGCGCCGTTGGTGTCGATCACCGGGCCGGGCGGCACGGCCGCCGGAATCCGCTGCACGCCGCCGCCCAGATGCAGGTCGGCACCGTCCGCGCCCCGGGTCACCAGCACCGGGCGCGGTGCCAGGGTGTCGGCCACAACCGTCGCCCGATCGCCGAGCGCCGCGCCGCTGACCAGCACCAACTCGGCGATGTCGGCGAAGGGGCGGTGGTACGCGTTGCGCCCGTCCCAGTCGTGCAGATCGGTCGAGGTACCCACCCCCTCGCCGAGCACGTCACCGAGGGCGGGCAGCAGCTCCCGCACCCACCCCATGATCGACAGATGGACGTGGGTGGCGTCCCGGACCAGTTCCGCGATCCGGGCCGCCGCGAACGGTGGCGGACCGGCCGAGGGCCGAGGGTCGTACAGCGACATCCGCCGTCCGTCGGGGTCGACCAGGTTCACCGACCGTCGGGTGCCCGCCGGGTCGTCGGCCAGGACCGCCGGCACGCCGGTACGGGCCAGCGCGGCCCGCACGACGGCACCGGCCGGGTCCACGCCCACCGAGTCGACCACCGCCACCCGCAGCCCGAGCGCGTGCGCGGCGAGCACCACACCGGCTCCGGTGTTGCCGACCCGCAACTCGATCGGGTCGACGGTGACCGAGTCGACCACCGGCAGCGGCAGCCGGGGCACCCGCACCCGCACATCGACGCCGAGGCCACCGATCACCAGGAGGTCGCACATGGCACCGACGCTAGCCGGTCGGCGCCGCCTATCCTGGGTCACCGTCGGGTAGCGCGGGCCCGTCCGGTCCGAGGGGGAGTGCGTGCAGGTCGTCCAGGGGATGTGGCTGCCCGGCCGGGGGCTTGCGGTCTGGGCCGAGGACAGCACCCTGCCACCCCACGCTCCGCGCCGTCCTGGCCGGGCACCACGGGCCCGCCCACACCCGTTCGCCGCCGGACACGCCACGCTGGTCGCGCTGTTGGCCGACGCCGCCGAACCGGACGACCTCGGCACCGCGCTGCTGCGCCTGCCCACCCGGGCCGGTTCGCCGTTGGACTCGCCGGAGCTGGTCCGCACCGCCGTCGTGGCACCGGTCCGTGGCCCGGTCACCCTCGCCGGATGGCAGGTGCCGGTGCTGGCGTACGCCCCGGACGCCGCGCTGGCCGTGCTGCGTACCGTTGAGAAGCTGGCCGCCACACCCGGCGCGAGCCTGCGACACCTGGCCGAACTGGCCGACTTCGCCACCGACCTGGCCGCCCGTGGCCGGGTCCTGCCCAGCCTCGCCGACCCGCCGTCCGAGCCGGTTCCCGCCACCACGCGGACTGCGGCCCCCCAGCGCCGTGGTGGTCGCGCCACCCGGCGCGCCACCCCGACCGAGGCGTCGTCGGCCTGGGCGGTGTGGCGACCCCTGCTGACCGGCACGGACGCCGCCTGGGCCCGGTCGCTGGCGCTCGCCCTGCCCCCAGCCGCCCGCGCGGTCGTCGAGGTGGAACTGCCGACGATGCCAGCCGGGCGCCGACCGGGCACCCGTAGCCGTCGGACGGCGTCGACCGGTGAGCCTGCGGACGGTCCCGGCCGCCGGTCCACGACCCGGGCGTCGGGCCTGTCCGACGGGTCGGCCGAGGTGCCCGGGCTGCTGGTCGCCGACGCCCTCGACGCGCTGACCGATGCGGCGGTACGCGCCGCGCTGCCGCCGATGACGCTGGCCCGGGGTGCACGGCCGAACGGTGCCGTGTCGGCCTGGCTGGGCGCGTTGACCGGCCCATCTCGCGGGTTCACCGCCGAACCGGCGGCGCTGCGTACGCTCCGCGCCGAGCTGGACCAGTGGCAGCGCGACGCCGCCGGAGGCACCGTGCGGGCCAGTTTCCGGCTGGTCGAGCCGTCGGCCGAGGAGCTGTCCGAACCGGTGACGGTGGTACCGGCCGACCGGGACACGGTGGTGGCCACCGCCGACCGGTGGCGGGTCGAGTTCGGGCTGCGCGCCGACGACCAGCCGGGCCTGCACGTCGACGCCGGACAGGTGTGGCGCGGCGACGCCACCACCGTCGCCGGTGACCATCCGCAGGAGATCCTGCTGGCCGAACTCGGCCGGGCCAGCCGACTCTGGCCGGAGTTGGACGCCGCGCTGCGTACCGCCCGGCCGGAGGGGCTGGAACTGGACACCGAGGGCGCGCACCGGTTCCTGCGGGAGGGCGCGCCCACGTTGCACGCGGCGGGTTTCACGGTGCTGTTGCCGTCGTGGTGGCAGCGGCCCGCGTCACGGCTCGGCGCCCGGCTGCGGGCACGTTCCCGCAGCGCACCCGGCGCGGTCACCGGCCCGGCTGACCGGGTGGGGCTGGATGCCCTGGTCGACTACCGCTGGGAACTGGCCCTCGGCGACGAACCGTTGACCGAGGAGGAGTTGACCCAGCTGGCCGAGCTGAAGACCCCGCTGGTACGGCTGCGGGGGCGCTGGGTCGAACTGGACCCGAAACGGCTCGCCGCCGGTCTGCGCCTGCTGCGTTCCACAGGCGAGTTGACCGTGGCCGACCTGCTGCGTCTCGGCCTGTCCGACGCCGACCAACCGGACGCGTTGCCGGTGGTCGAGGTGAGCGCCGACGGGGCGCTCGGCGACCTGCTCGCCGGTGCCGTCGAGCGGCGGCTCGCCCCGCTGGACGAGCCGTCCTCCTTCCACGGCACGCTGCGGCCGTACCAGCGGCGGGGACTGGCCTGGCTGGCGTTCCTCCAGTCGCTGGGGCTCGGCGGGATCCTCGCCGACGACATGGGGCTGGGTAAGACGGTGCAACTGCTGGCCCTGCTGGCCGCCGACCCGCCGCAGGCCGGTCCGACCCTGCTGATCTGTCCGATGTCGCTGGTCGGCAACTGGCAGCGGGAGGCGGCCCGGTTCACGCCGGACAAACGCGTACACGTGCACCATGGCGCGCAGCGGGCCCGGGGCGACGAGTTCACCGCCGCCGTGCACGCCGCGGACCTGGTCCTCACCACGTATTCGGTGGCCGCCCGGGACGCGGCGGACCTGGCCGGCGTCGACTGGCACCGGGTGGTGGTGGACGAGGCGCAGGCCATCAAGAACGCCGCCACCCGGCAGGCTGAGGCGGTACGGGCACTGCCGGCGCGACACCGCATCGCGGTCACCGGTACGCCGGTGGAGAACCGGCTGGCGGACCTGTGGTCCATCATGCAGTTCGCCAACCCGGGGCTGCTCGGTCCGGCGGCGACGTTCCGCAAGCGGTTCGCCGAACCGATCGAGCGGCACGGGGACACCGAGACCGCCGAACGGCTTCGCCGGATCACCGGCCCGTTCGTGCTGCGCCGGCTCAAGACCGACTCGTCGATCATCTCGGACCTGCCGGAGAAACTGGAGATGGAGGTCGTCTGCAACCTCACCGCCGAGCAGGCGGCGCTCTACCGGGCGGTGGTCGACGACATGATGACCCGGATCGAGTCCAGCGACGGCATCGAGCGGCGGGGGCTGGTGCTGGCCACCATGACCCGGCTCAAGCAGGTCTGTAACCATCCCGCGCAGCTGCTGCGGGACGGTTCGCCGTTGGCGGGCCGCTCGGGCAAACTGGCCCGGCTGGAGGAGATCCTCGACGAGGTCCTCGCGGCGGGCGAGAAGGCGCTGCTGTTCACCCAGTACGCGGAGTTCGGCGGGATGCTGCGTGGGCACCTGTCGGCCCGGTTCGGCCGGGAGGTGCTGTTCCTGCACGGCGGGGTCGGCAAGGCCGACCGTGACGCGATGGTGGCCCGCTTCCAGTCCGACGGCGGACCGGCGCTGTTCGTCCTCTCGCTCAAGGCCGGCGGCACCGGGCTGACGCTGACCGCCGCCAACCACGTGGTGCACGTCGACCGGTGGTGGAACCCGGCGGTGGAGGACCAGGCCACCGACCGGGCGTTCCGGATCGGACAGCGCCGCCGGGTGCAGGTCCGCAAGTTCGTCTGCGCCGGCACGGTCGAGGAGAAGGTCGCCGCGCTGATCGCCGACAAGCGTGGCCTGGCCGCCTCCGTGGTGGGCACCGGCGAACAGTGGGTAACCGAGCTGTCCACCGCGCAGCTGCGCGAGTTGTTCGCCCTGGAGGCGGGAGCGGTGGTCGAGTGAGCGTCGACAGTGGCGGCAGGTTCGCCGACTACGGTCCACCGCGTCGGGTCGACGGCGGTCTGCGGGCCCGCAGCACCCGGGGCGCGATCGGGGTGTCCTGGTGGTCGCGTCGGTTCCTGGAGGTGCTGGAGTCCTTCGCGCTCGGCACCCGGCTGACCCGGGGCCGGTCGTACGCCCGTGCCGGTCAGGTGCTCCGCCTCGACGTCGCCGCGGGTGTGGTGACCGCGATGGTGCAGGGATCCCGGCCGAAGCCGTACCAGGTCAGCGTCACCCTGCCACCCTTCCCGCCCGGGCTGTGGGCACGGATCGAGGAGCAACTGGCCGCCCAGGCGTTCTTCAGCGCCCGGCTGCTCGCCGGTGACCTGCCGGCCGAGTTGGAGGAGCTGTTCGTCGCGGCCGAGGCGCCGCTGTTCCCGGCGGCGGTCACCGACCTGGACCAGCGGTGCTCGTGCCCGGACGTCGCGGTGCCGTGCAAACACCTCGCGGCGACCTTCTATCTGCTCGCCGAGGCGTTCGACGCGGACCCGTTCACACTGCTGCACTGGCGTGGTCGCAGCCGGACGGAACTGCTCGCCCGACTGCGACAGCTGCGCGCCGGGGCCGACCCGGCGACGACACCCCCGGACGGCGAGCCGACCGCCGGGGTCGACGTCCCGGCGGCGCGGGACGGGGCGGCGCTGCCGGAACGAACCGGTCGAGGTAGCCGCGTCCGGGCCACCGCCGACACCGGGCGGGACGCCGCCGACGGCTCACCCGGTGACCGCGAGGTGGACCTGCCCGCCGCCGGTGCCGCCCGGGCGTTGGCTGACCTGCCCGTGACGCCACTGGCCGAGACAATGGACCGGTTCTGGCTGCCGCCCGTGCCACTGCCGGACCGCCCGCCGAGCCTGACCGCCCGGCCGGACCTGTTGTTGCGACAACTCGGCGCGCCCGCGCCGGCCATCGGCGGCCCGGGACTCGTCGAACGTTTGCGCCACGCCTACCGCCAGCTCGGCGACGAAGCCGAGACGGCGTCAGGGTCACGTTCGATCCCGGATCGAGTGGCTTCCGACTCGCCACGAGGTCACTCGGCCCTGGACGGAACGCGACCCTGACGTCATAGCCAACGTTGGCGGAACCGCCACATCAGCGCCGCGTTGGTCACCAGCACCACCGCGAAGATCGCCCCGGCGATCCGGCCGGCGAGCACGGTGGTCGCCGGCAGCGCCGCCCAGAGTACGACGGTCAACAGCAGCAGCCAGCGGCCACGACGGCCCCGGGCCCGGTTGTCGAGCCGGGCGAAGAACGCTGGGTCGCTCTCCCGCAGGTTGCGGGTGATCTGTTCGAATCTGCGTTGATCCTCTTTGCTGAGCATGTGCCTTCCCCTCACGCGTTCAGCAACGGTGCGACGGAATACCCGCTGCGGAGAGGGCTCACGCGCTCTTGCTCTTCCTACTTTGCCGGATCGGCGGCCTCTTCCTACTTTGCGGACCGGCGGCGGAGGAGAGCGGTCGTCGACAGCTGAGCGACTGCTTATCCGAACCTTAAATCTTCGCCGGACGCGGCGAACCGGCGTGGCGGTGCCGCCGGGGTGCGAATGTCGCCGGTGAGCACACCTGAGCGACGAACGCCCTGCTTGTGACGTGCGTGCCCGATCCACCCGGTAGTCGCGCGCCTTGATGTGCGTGCCTTAAGCACGTCGGTTGGGGCGCTCGACCCGCCTTGTCGGTATGCCGATCGGTGATTACCTTCCCGGGGCAAACCCTCTTCAGGCATCAGTCGTCGCCCGGAGCAACGGTCACGTCCTGGGGCGACGCCCGACAGGAATCGGAAAACGGTGCATGGCCGATCAGCTCGACGAGTGCGGCGGCGGGACGTGACGACCCGCCCTCGCCCGTACGCCAGCCCTCGGTCGGACCGCCGCTCCGGACCGTGGTCGCGGCAGCCACCGGCCCCACCACCGGCCGTGCCGAGGCGCGGTGCCTTCGGGCGCCGGCTGCTGGTGGTGCTGTTCCTGGGCGGCCTCGTCGCGAGCGTCCTGCCGTGGTGGCGGGACACCCCGACCGGCTCGTTGACCGGTGCCACCGCGATGACCACCGCCGCCGGGCAGATCACCGGTCTGGTCGCCGGCTACCTGCTGCTGGTCCAGGTGCTGATGATGAGCCGCCTGCCGGTGTTGGAACGCTGGGCCGGAGGGGAGCGGATCGCCCGCTGGCACCGCGACGTCGCCGCCACCCTGCTGGTCGCGGTGCTCGCCCACGTGGCCCTGATCCTGGTCGGCTACGCCGGGTTGGAGGGTCGGTCGCCGTTCGGCCAGGCCGGGGTGATGCTGCGCGAGTACCAGGACATGGTTTCCGCGTTCGTCGCTGCCGGTCTGTTGGTCCTGGTGGGGCTGGTCAGCGTACGCGCGGTGCGGCGGGTGCTGCCGTACGAGCTGTGGCACGCCATCCACCTGGCCGCGTACGCCGTCCTGCTGCTCGGCTACGCCCACCAGTTCAGCAACGGCAGCCAGCTGTTCCGACCCGGCCCGGTACGCACCGGCTGGATCGCCCTGTACGTGTTGGTGGTCGCCGCGTGGTTGTGGGGTCGGGTGGTCGTGCCCCTGTGGTTCAACCTGCGGCACCGGCTGCGGGTCAGCGACGTGGTCGTCGAGGGCCCCGACGTCGTCTCGCTCTACCTGACCGGGGAACGCCTCGACCGGCTGGACCTGTTGGGTGGGCAGTTCTTCCGCTGGCGTTTCCTGACCCGGGGTTGCTGGTGGCAGTCGCACCCGTTCTCCGTCTCCGCCGCCGCCAACGACCGCTGGCTGCGGCTGACCGTCAAGGTGGTCGGTCGGCACACCCAGGATCTGCGCAACCTCGACCCCGGCGTACGGGTCTGGGCGATCGGCCCGTCGGGCACCTGCACGGCGGCCCACCGCACCCGGGAGCGGGCACTGCTGATCGCTGCGGGCAGCGGCATCACCCCGCTGCGGGCGATGCTGGAGGAACTACCTCCGGGTGCCGCCCTGATCTACCGGGCCCGTACCCCCGCCGACGTGCTGTTGCAGGAGGAACTGGACTGGCTGTCGCGCAATCGCGGCCTGCGGGTCTGGTACGTCTTCGGCTCCCGCGACGACCCCGGCCCCCGGCAGGTGACGACCCCCGACGGACTGCGTCAGCTGGTGCCCGACGTGGCCCGGCGCGACGTCTACCTGTGCGGGCCACCGGGCCTGGTCGAGCAGTACCGACAGGTGCTCCGCCAGGCCGGTGTGCGTCGCCGCCAGATCCACCTCGCCACCTTCGCACTCTGAGAGGGCACACCGCATGCGTCGCGCGTTCTTCGCGATCACCGGCCTGGCCGCCGGCACCACCGCGTTGGTGGTGTTGAAGGCGGCACCGGGGACCGGTCACCTCGACCAGGCGGTGCCCATCGCGGCGCCTTCCGCAGCCGACGAGCCGGCACCGACGACCAGCCCGGAGGCGACGCCGTCGAAGGCCCGCTCACCGAAGCCGACGCGCAGCGCCACCGGGGCGAGCCGGTCCGGCGCGGGTGCCGCCTCGAAGTCCCCGGCCGCCGCCCGCAGCGGCGCGGCCGACCCGCAACCCACCAGCACGATCCTCGGGCCGGTGGTGACGAACGAGTTCGGCGACGTGCAGGTGCGGATCAACCTGGTCGGTGACCGGATCGTCAACGCGGCGGCGCTGCGACTGCCACGCCGGACGGCACAGTCCGACCAGCGCAGCGACCAGGTCGACAGCCGGTACAGCGGGACGGTGGGGATGGTGGTGGAACGGCAGAGCGCCGACCTGGACACCGTTTCCGGCGCGACCGCGACCAGTGACGCCTACCGGCGGTCCTTGCAGGCCGCCATCGACCAGGCACGGTGAGTGTGGACACGTTGACCCGGCCCGGACTGCGTCGTGTCGAGCAGGTGATGGGTACGGCGGTCAGCCTCGACATCGCCGAGGACCGCCCCCCGTCGACGTTGTCCGCGTTGGCCGACGAGGTGTTCGCCTGGCTGCGGGAGGTCGACGCGCGGTTCAGCACCTACCTGCCGGACAGCGAGGTGTGCCGCTTCGACCGGGGCGAGCTGCTGCTCTCCGAGGCGTCGGCCGACCTGCGCCGGGTGCTGGAACGCTGCGCCGACCTGTGGGGCGACACCGACGGCTTCTTCGACGCGTACGCTACCGGTGGGCTGGACCCGTCCGGGTACGTCAAGGGCTGGGCGGTCCAGGTGGCCTCGGATCGGTTGCGGGCCGCGGGTGTCGCCAACCACTGCCTGAACGCCGGTGGTGACGTGCGGGTACGGGGCCGTTCGTCCACCGGGTCGCCGTGGCGGGTCGGTGTGCGGCACCCCTGGAACCCGTCGGCGGTCTGCCTGGTGCTCACCGGGACAGACCTGGCGATCGCCACGTCGGGGGTCTACGAGCGCGGCCCACACGTGCGGGATCCGCGTCGTGGAGCCCCGGCGCGGGGACTGCGGTCGGTGACCGTGGTCGGGCATGACCTCGGGCTGGCCGACGCGTACGCGACTGCGGCGGTGGCGATGGGGGTGGCCGGCATCGGCTGGTTGGACCGGCTGCCCGCGCACCGGCACGCGGTGGTCACCGACGACGGGCGGTGCCTGCACTCCGCCGACCTGCCGTTGGCCGACTGACGATGGCGTCCGATCCGGTGGGTAGTCCCGTGTCGGCTTGGTTCAGGGCCAGCGAGGCAGCCGGTAGGTGTTCGCCGGGCGGGATCCGGTCGGCCGGGGACGGCCGGGTCGGGAGCCCGGAGGACGGGTGGCCGCCCAGCGGTGACCGAGTCGGTGGCGTCGCGGCGGCTCTGCTCCGCCCGGGTGGTGTCTGGTGTCGTCGGTGGACATGGCCATCCCCGCTCCCGGCGCGGACGCGCCGTCGAAGGGTCCAACGAGCACCGGTGCTCCCGGGTCTCGCGCCCTGCCGCACCCACCGGTCGGGCACCCGGGGCGGCGGACCGGCTACTCGCTGGTCAGCGCCCCGGGACAGCGGAGCGGTCGGGCGTCGGTCAGCGGCCTCGCCGGGGCAGCGGCAGATGGCCGGGGACCAATGCCGACGTCAGTGTCACCCCGGTCGCCCGCAGCGCCTCGACCACCGTGTTCTGCACGAGATAGGCGTCCGGCAGTTGCCACCGGGCCTGCTCCGGTGCGACCGCCCAGCGGACCTGTCCCTCGGGCAGCCGGGTCGGTGGGGCCGGGATCCACGATCCGCGACCGTGCAGGACCACGTCGAAGCAGTGCTCCAGCTCGGGTCGCAACGGGTCACCGGGGCGGACCAGGAACATCCACCGCCCGGTCGGGGTGACCAGCACCGGTCCGCGTACCCCCGGACCGACCGGGTGGGCGCGCACCGCGTCCAGGACCATCCGGCCCAGGTGGGCGGGAATCTCCAGCACGTCGAAGGAACGGCCGGTGGGCAGCAGTACGCCGTGCGGCCGGGACCGCCACCAGGTGGCCACCCGGGCCGGGTCGACGCTGGCGGCGTGCTCCCAGTCCTCCAGGGCGGGATGACAGCCGACCGTCGGACAGCCGGCCCGGCCGCAGACGAAGCGGCTGCGGGCCAGGCAGGCGCCCGGGGTCACCGCCCAGCCGTGCAGGGCGTAGCGCACCGCGACCCGGCGCAGGCGTACCCGTTCCAACGGCGACAGACGCGCCACGTGCGGTGCCACATTCCCCCACATTGGTGCCAGCTCCTCCCGCCGCGCCCGACCGGCGTCAGCTCGTACGTCGAGACCCGTCACTGCCGTAGCCCGTCATCGTTTGCTTTGACAAAGTGGCCGATTGCAACTTGCACGAAAAGTACGAGGTTCGGCCAGACAGCTGACGCACTGCCTGTGCGACCAGCGGAAACCTGAAGTACAGACGGACCGCCGCGCCGACGCTACGGCCCCCGGCCCCCTGGCCAGGGCTCCAGCAAGGGGAGGACTGGGGAGATGGACGAACTGCCCATTGGACGGCGAGTGGCCTACTGGCGCGGCCGACGGAAGATGTCGCAGCAGGTCTTCGCCGACCGGTTGGGCAAGTCGAAGAGCTGGGTCGACAAGATCGAGCGGGGCGTACGGCGACTGGACAAGTTCTCCGTGCTCTACGAGATCGCCGACATCCTCCAGATGGATGTGCAGCTGCTGCTCGGCAGGGATCCGGAGCGGCGTACCGACGCGCTCAACTGCATCGACCAGTTCGAGGTCGAGGAGATCCGCGCCGCCCTGGAGCGCTACGACTCGATCAGCGCGTACTTCGACGCCGCACCGAGTCCACCACCGCTGTCCGACATGAGCAAGGCGGTCACCCACGCCTGGCTGACCTACCAGTACGGCCGCTACGGGATGCTCATCCGGGCGCTGCCGAAGCTGCTGCGCGACGCCCAGGCGGCCGATGCCGCGTACGGCGGCGACCAGGCCCAGCGCGCCGCCCACCTGCTCGGGCAGGTCTACCAGCTGGCCTCCTCGGTGCTGCGCAAACTGGGCGAGTGCGAACTCGCCTGGCTCGCCGCCGACCGGTCCATCGCCGTCGCGCAACGCGCCGACGACCAGTTGCTCGCCGGTGTCGCCACCACCCGGGTCTGCAACGCCCTGGTGGCGATGGGGCGGCCCCGGCCGGCGATGGAGCTGAACGTGCGGATCGCCAACCAGCTCGCCCCGGGCAGCGTCAACGACAGCCGTCCCGAGCGCCTCTCCGTCTACGGGATGCTGCTGCTCCAGGGCGCGATGGCCGCCTCCCGCATCGGTGACACCGCCACCGTGCACGATCTGCTGGACGAGGCCGAGGCGGCGGCTGGCGCACTCGGCGGCGACCAGAACCACTACTGGACGTCGTTCGGGCCGACCAATGTGTCGTTGCACCGGGCGGCGGCCGCCGTCGAACTGGGCGACGGCGGGCGGGCCGTCGAGGTGCACCACCAGAAGATCGAAACCGCGCCGTTCGACGCGATGCTGCCCGAACGCCGGGCGCACCACCTGCTCGACCTGGCCCGGGGCTACGCGCAGATCGGTGACGTGGCCAACGCCGGCGAGATGCTGCTGCGCGGTGATCGTCTGGCGCCATCGGAGATCCGCTGCCGTCCGATCGCCCACGAGGTGATGTCGGACGTCCTACGTCGCACACGTGGTGCGCCGCCTTCTCCGATCGCGGAGTTGGCTGAGCACATGGGAGTAGGAGTATGACCTCGGAGCCGGCATGACCGGTTCGCATCGCCACGACGGGCACCACGAGGTGCTCTACATCATCGCCTGTGGTTCGCCACTGGCCCGAGACGTGGGCCGGCTCGTCGAGCTGGCCCAACAGGACGGCTGGGACGTCTGCGTGATCACCACGCCCGACGGCGCCAAGTTCGTCGACCGCACCGCACTGGCCCGCCAGACCGGTCACCCGGTACGCACGCACTACAAGAACCCCGGCGACCCCGATGTGCTGCCCACCGCCGATGCCATGATCGTGTGCCCGGCCACGGTCAACACCGTCAACAAGTGGGTGGCCGGTATCGCCGACACCCTCGCCCTGGGGTTGCTGGTGGAGGCGCAGGGCCGAGGAATACCACTGGTGGCCGTGCCGTACACCAACGCGGCGATGGCCGCCCACCCCGCCTTCCGGGCGAGCCTCACCCGGCTCTCCGAATGGGGAGTGGGGGTGCTCTTCGGTGACGACGTCTACCCGCTGCACCCCCCGGGAACCGGGGAGCGGCACCAGCACGCCTTCCCGTGGGCGCTGCCCCTGACCGCGGTGCGTGACCGCCTCTGCCGGACCGGCTGAGCGGCGGTCCCAGCGCCGACGACCACCGGTCCGGCCCTGGCCCCGCCCGATAACGCAGTTCCCGACCCACCGAATAACCCACGACCCGGCCACGGGCACCCGCCCGTGGCCGGGTCCGCCGTGTCGACCCCGGTGCGTACGCGCCGAACCGAGGGCACCGGCTGACCGGGTGACGTCCGGTACACCCGCTGACGCCGGTAAGCTCACCGGCCGTGAGCACAACCGCAGCCGTACCGACCGTCGCCGACGTGGTGGCCGAGGTGGCGCGGCACTACCCACCGGTCTGGGCCGAGGAGTGGGACCGGGTGGGCCTGGTGCTCGGTGAGCCGTCCGCCCCCGTACGCCGGATCCTCTGCGTGGTGGACGCGGTGCCCGAGACGGTCGCGGAGGCGCTCGACGCGGGCGTCGACATGATCATCGCCCATCACCCGCTGCTGCTGCGCGGCGTGTCGTCGGTCGCGCCGACGACCTACAAGGGCCGCATCGTCCACCAACTGATCAAGGCCGATGTCGCCCTGTACGTCGCGCACACCAACGCCGACGTGGCCGTGCCAGGGGTGTCCGACGCCCTCGCCGCCCGATTCGGCCTGCTCGACCTACGCCCGCTGCAACCGGCCCGCCCCGGCACCCCCGCCGCCGGGCAGGGACGCGGTGCCGGCCGGATCGGCCGACTGCCGCAGCCACTCACCCTCGCCGAGCTGACCCGCCGCGCCGCCGCCGTGCTACCGGCCACCGCCGCCGGAGTACGCGCCGCAGGCGACCCGGACCGGATGGTGCGTACCCTGGCAGTCTGCGGTGGCGCCGGAGACGGATTCCTGGCCGACGCGACCGCGGCCGGGGTGGACGCCTACCTCACCGCGGACCTGCGCCACCATCCGGCCGGCGAACACCTCGCCAACGGGGGACCAGCGCTGCTCGACGCCACCCACTGGGCCACCGAACGGCCGTGGCTGGACGACCTCGCGGCACTGTTGTCAGCCGCGCCCGGCGTCGAGACCCTGGTGTCCGACCTGGACACCGATCCGTGGACCGTGCACGCCGCCGCACCGCAACCCGACGAACCCGCGCCGGTCGAACCCGCAGCGGACGACAAGGAGCCCGACCGTGAAGGCTGACCCCCAGGTCCAGCGCCGCCTGCTCGATCTCCAGGCGATCGACACCGCCCTCGCCCAGCTCGCCCACCGGCGTCGGACGCTGCCCGAGCTGGCCGAGTTGGAGGCCCTCGCCCGGGAACTGTCCGCCCTGGAAGACGAGCGGGTCCGCGCCCAGGTGGCGGTCGACGACCTGGACCGGGACATCGCCCGGCTGGAGAAGGACGTCGAGCAGGTCCGCGCCCGCAAGACCAGGAACGAGGACCGGCTGGCCGCCGGCAGCGGCCCGGCCCGCGAACTGGAAGCGCTACAACACGAACTGGCCTCCCTCAACCGGCGGCAGAGCGACCTCGAGGACGCCGAACTGGAGCTGATGGAACAGCGGGAAACCGCCCAGTCGGTGCTGGACGGGGTGGAACAGCGCCTCACCGAGGTGCGGGAACGGCGCGCCACCACCGAGCAGCGGCGCGACGACAGCCTCGCCGAGATCGCCCGCGAGGAGGAGTTCAAACGCTCCGCCCGGCAACCCCTCGTCAACGACCTGCCCGGCGACCTGGTGCAGCTCTACGAGCGGATCCGCACCGACACCGGGCTCGGCGCGGCACTGCTGACCGCCGGCCGCTGCGGTGGATGCCGGTTGGAACTCTCCGGCGCCGACCTGGCCCGGATCCGCAAAGCCGACCCCGACGACGTCGTCCGCTGCGAGGAATGTCGCCGGATCATGGTCCGCACCAACGAGTCCGGGCTGTAGCCGGTGGCGACGCGTACGGTCCTCGTCGAGGCCGACGGTGGCTCCCGGGGCAACCCCGGGCCAGCCGGGTACGGCGCGGTGCTCCGCGACCCGTCAACCGGCGAGGTGCTGGCCGAGCGGAGCGAGGCGATCGGCACCGCCACCAACAACGTCGCCGAGTACCGGGGACTGATCGCCGGTCTGGCCGCCGCCGCCGAACTCGGCGCCGACGAGGTCGAGGTCCGGATGGACTCCAAACTGGTCGTCGAGCAGATGAGCGGCCGATGGCAGATCAAGCACCCCGGACTGCGCCCACTCGCCGCCGAGGCCGCCCAACTGGTCGGCAGGTTCGCCGCCGTACGCTTCAACTGGATCCCCCGCGACCGCAACACCCACGCCGACGCCCTCGCCAACGCCGCCATGGACGCCGCAGCCGCGTCGAGCGTCACCACGCCCACCGTCGAACCGCCCCGCATGGTCGAGCCGCCCCGCCACCTCGGCGGCCCACAACCGGCTGGCGGCGGTGCCGCCGAGATCGCCGCCCGGGCCGAGTCACCCGGCGCGGACCTGACCAGCGCGCCGGTCTCCTGGGAACCGCGACCCAGCTTCACCGCCACCCGGCTCATCCTGGTCCGGCACGGCGAGACCGAATACACCGAGCAGGGCCGCTACTCCGGTCGCGGTGACATCCCCCTCAGCGACAAGGGCCAGGCCCAGGTGCGAGCCACCGCCGCGCGGGTGGCCGCGCTCGCCCCGGACACCGCGGCCGTGGTCAGCTCACCGCTGACCCGCTGCACGGCGACCGCCGAGGCGATCGCCGCCGCCATCGGCGGTGTGCCGGTACGCCGCGACGACGAACTCATCGAATGCGACTTCGGCGTCTGGGAGGGACGCACCTTCGCCGAGGTACGCGAAAACTGGGCAGGTGAACTCGACGCCTGGCTCGCCTCCACCCGGATCGCCCCACCGGACGGCGAGTCCTTCCAGGCGGTCGCCGAACGGTGCGCCCGGGTGGTCCGGCGACTGCTCGACGCGTACCCCGGTCAGACCGTCGTGGTGGTCTCGCACGTCTCGCCGATCAAGCTGATGCTGCGCGACGCGCTCGCCGCCCCCGACGCCTTCCTGCACCGCCTCTACCTCGACGCGGCGGGCGTCTCGGTGCTGGACCGCTGGCCCGACGGCGGCGTCGCCGTGCGTTCGGTCAACGAGACCGCCCACCTCGCCGCACTCTGACCGGCACGGTCAGGTGAGGGCGCGCCAGAGCAGGTAGAAACCGATGACGGTGCCGAAGCTGACGATGATCGCCTTCAGCACCGCCGAGGGGAGCCGGCGGACCACGCGGGCACCGACATACCCGCCGACCAGCGTGGCCGGGGCGACCACCGCGACACCGGCCCAGTTCACCGGGCCGGCGAGGGTGAAGACGACCACCGTGGTCAGACCGATCACGGCGGAGAGCAGGTTCTTGATCGCACTCACCCGGGCCAGCGTCGCGTCCAGCACCAGCGCCAGACCCGCGACCAGCATCACCCCGACAGCGGCACCGAAATAGCCGCCGTACACGGCCGCCAGCGCCACCACCACCTGCACCGTCACGGCCCGGCGGCGCGGCGTCAGATCACGTGGGTGGCCGACCAGGCGGCGCAGCGGATCCTGGAACGCCAGCAGCGCCGTCGCCCCCAACACCAGGAACGGTACGACCAACTCGAACGCCCGAGCGGGAGTGACCAGCAGCAGCCCGGCACCGGCCAACGCGCCGACCATCGTGGTGGGCACCAGCGCGGCCAGCAGCCGCGAGCGGGGCAGATCCACCCGACTGCCCGCCACGGCGGCCAGATACCCGGGAGCGACCGACAACGAGTTGGTGACGTTCGCCGGCACCGGAGGCAACCCGATCGCGAGCAACGCCGGAAACGTGATCAGCGAACCACCACCGGCCACCGCGTTGACCGTACCCGCGGCGAGGCCGGCGGCGAGCAGTAACGCCGCATCGGCGAAATCCATGATCCGCAGGCTAGCCGTCCGGAGCGCGGCCCGTTGCCCGCCCCCTGGCCGACCTATTCCCGACCGGTCCACCAGCCAGTTCAGCCACGATGTCGAGGTGCCCGAGGTGCCGGGCATACTCCTGCACCAGGTGGAACAACACCCGCTCCAACGACGCCGGATCGGCACCGTCCCACCGTGGCCCCGGCGCACCGACCGTGGCCAGGTCGGTGCCCTCGACAACCGCCCGGGTGTGCGCGCCCTGAGCGCGCAGCGCCGTGGTCAACTCCGCGAGACTCTCCTCCGGCGCGACGTACCACCGGCCGTCACGCCAGTCGCCCCACGGATCCGCGACGGTACGCCCCTGGAACCCCCACTCGATCCAGCGAAGCTCCACGTGACGCAGGTGCTTGAGCAACTCCAGCGGAGACCACCCGGACGGCAGCCGGCTACCCTGCTGATCCGACTCGGCCAACCCGGCCACCTTCGCCAGAATGCTCTCCCGAAAATAATCGAGGTAGCGCAGAAACACCTCAGCCCGCCCGTCGGCGGACGCTGTCGGCTCAGGAAACGGCGGCATCGTCACCCCGCCAGTATCCGCACCCCGTCTCCCTGTGCGGCGGCCCCCGTCTCGGCCCCTCGGCCCGGCTGAGGCAGCAACTTCAGGGTTGTTGCGGTGTCGCGGTCCGCCGGAGGCAGCAACTTCAGGGTTATTGCTGCCTCCTTGTACCGGCGAGCCGCCGTCCTGGTCCGGGCCAGCGGTGGGCGGCATAGGCGGCGACCCGGTGTCGTTAGGATGGGTACGCGACGGACGAGTCGACCGGGCGGTCGCGTCGGCGGGCTGCGGCCCGTCGCCGAGGAACGTCCGGACTCCACAGGGCAGGGTGGTTGCTAACGGCAACCCGGGGTGACCCGCGGGACAGTGCCACAGAAAACAGACCGCCGACCCCATCGGGGACGGTAAGGGTGAAACGGTGGGGTAAGAGCCCACCAGCATCCCGGGTGACCGGGATGGCTCGGTAAACCCCACCCGGAGCAAGGCCAAGAAAGAGTTGTCACCGCTAGATGACAACTCGCGCAGACGCTTGAGGGTTGCCCGCCCGATGTCTGCGGGTAGGCCGCAGGAGCCTGTCGGCAACGGCAGGCCGAGATGGATGGCCGCCGCCGGCGCGCACCTGAGGTGCACGCCGCGCACAGAATCCGGCGTACAGGTCGACTCGTCCGTCGCCCACCAGCTCAGGGCTTGGATCAAGGCTCTGAGCTGGTTCTATGTTCGGGTGCCGATGGCCATTGTTGGTCAACTTTGGCCGACGTTTGACGCCCTGAGGACGCCCTGACGCCCTGGAGACGCCCTGAGCGTGGGCTCAGTTGGTCTTGCTCTGGGCCGGAGGGCCTGCGCCGTCGTGGAGGCCTTTCCGGGGTCGGTGCTCGGGGCTCTGGGTCGGGGCCGGCGGCCGTGGGAGGGGTCGGGCACGTCCTGGCGGTGGAGCTGGTGCCGCGCCTTGGTGACCCGGTGGCAAGCCAGTCCTGGGGTTGGACTGGCGCGGCAGGCGGAAGCCCCGACCACTCGACCAGGCCGACCCGCCGGCTTCCGTCACGGCCTCGCTGGGGCTGGTTCCCTGGGTGTGGTGGGGCGGTGTCCCGGCGGCTGTCGGTGGCTCACCGCCCCGGCGCCGTAGGCGTCCGGGGCGGCTTGCCGCCGGCCGGGCTTGCCGCCCCGCACCGCGCGGAGCGCGGTGCCTTGATCAAGAAAAGAGTTATTCGGCAGCTCTGAGGGCTCGCAATAGAGCCAGGGATCTCATGCCGAAGCACTCGCAAGCGACTTCGGTCTACCTGACTCTTGCCGGGAAGCCAGGTGCCGCCGTACTGATCGAGGATGGTGTGCCGCCACTCCATCATGTACCTTGCGTAACATCATGGTGACCGATGATGGGCTCGATCAGCCGGCACTCGACCCGGGCAATGACTTCGAGCAGAAGTGCTGGGGCTTGTTGCGCCGACGTTACCCACAAAACGAGCTCGTTTACCTTCCCGCTGATATGGGCGGTGATTGTGGGATTGAGGGATTCTCTCTGGACGGTATCGCGTATCAGTGCTATGCCGATCGCGATTCGCAGTCACTCCGCCATCGCACCGACAAGCAGAAGGACAAGCTGTACACGGATACCGCCAAGCTTAAAAAGTACGCTGATAGGCTGAAAGATGCATTAGGTGGTACTGTTATTCATAGCTACTTTCTTATGGTTCCCGAGTTTCATGCAGTTGAACTTGTAGCTTACGCGAACAAGAGGGCCGAAGCTGTTCGCGAATTCAGCCTGCCGTTCGTTTCTGAGGCATTTCGCATCTTCATTAAAACGCCTGCGGACTATCCGGTGGAGCTTCAAGCCGCGATGCTCGATGGCTCTGCTGTCGCCGTAGTCGCAACCCCGCATGTGGACTCAGATGACATGCTTTCCTTTGCGGATGAGAAACCGGAATTGGTGGCTACGCTTGAATCTAAGCTCGCCGTAATGTTGTCTTCCGGTGTAAATGTGACAACACTAAGGGACGCCTTCGTCAGGTCCTTCCTTCAGAAGGATCAGATAATGACGTCCTTCGCGCAGTGGCCCGAGACGTGGGAGCGGCTTGAGTCCCAGCGGCAACTCTACCAAGAGGGCCTAGAGTTCGATAATGAGTTCACTGTCGATAGGCCCCACGCTCGACTTAAGAACTTGGTCGAGAGCTATCAGGATGGCTTACGCTCCAGCGTGTCAGGTTTGTCAAGAGCGGATGCTCAAAGAATCGCTTACGGGCAAATCGGCGAATGGTTGATGAGGTGTCCTCTTAAGCTGAGGGAGGCCTCGTAGTGGATCCGTCGCCGGAATTAGAGGCTTTCCTCCGTCTTGAGTTCGAATTTACGAAGCAGCCTGATCCAGTAGCGCCATCACTGCGTACGAAGCGCCGTGTATCACTTCTGCTTCTTATTCTAGCCAAGAGTTACGGACGGCGGCTGACTTGGAAGGGTCTGCAGCTCATCAACTGGGCCTTGCGAGATCCGCGAAATATGGACCTCCTCGTGCGGCTTAACAGCGGAACAGACATTCCGGATTTGCCAATCCTTAGAATTGAGCCGGCCATGGACCGGGCGGTGGATCTGGCTCTTGGTCTCGGCTATATCTCTCAGACCGACGGCCGGGTTTTCCAACTAACGGCCGAAGGTTCAGGCCTAGCCGCTGAGATCGAACGCACTTCAGCCTTCGCCCGAGAGAAGGAGCAGTTGGCCCGCCTCAAGGGAAAGATTACGCAAACTCAGATAAACCGTTTTCTCGAATGGAGGGCACGTTGACCCTTCGGATGGAGTTTTTGCGCCTGAGGGCTGTTACTCCGCTGGGTATGTTCGGAGCGGATATTCCATTGGCGTCCGGCCTAATTATCATCCGGGCCGAAAACTCTCGCGGGAAGTCAACTGCGGTGAAGAGCTTGCTGTATGCGCTTGGAATGGAGCGTATGATCACGGCAAGGTCTGCAAGTACAGTGACCTCAGCCATGCGAGACACCCTGATTTATGACACGCACTCGAAGGCGGAAACGCCAGTCCTTGAGTCCTACGTCTCTTTGCAGATGTCCAACGGGTCTGGCGAAGCTGTAACGGTTACGCGATGGGTTAAGCATGACCGATTGAGCGATGGTCTAGTCCGGGTAGAGTATGGCCCGGCTTTGACTCGACCAGATTCCTATCTCTCTGAAGATTTTTATGTCGGACGAGGGGGATCCGCCTCTAATCCGCGCGGCTTCCATCAATGGCTGTCGCGGTTCATTGGGTGGGAGATGCCAATTCTTCCTGCTAGGGACGGCCGCAGTGCTCCGCTCTACATGGAGCAGGTGTTTCCGTTGCTGTTCGTCGAACAAAGGCGAGGTTGGGGAGGCATCCAGGCGCAAATGCCTTACTTTTCCGGGGTGTCTGACGTTCGCCGTCGCTCGGTAGAATTTCTGATTGATCTAGAGGTAGGCCGGCGTGAGTTAGAGCGGCAGCAGCTCCAAGCGCGTCTTTCCGAACTGGAGGCATCCTGGAAGTCGGCAGTAAAGGCGATGGAAGCGAACCTCCAAGGAGAAGGTCTAACCCTGTCTGGTGTGCCAGCATCGGTTTCGTTGAATTGGCCGCCTCCGCAGCCGATCACTATTCTACAGAGCAAAAATGATGATTGGGTGCCGATCGAGCAGGTCATCGAGAATCTGCGCGATCAGTTGAGCCGGCGCCAAGCGGCTCCCATTCGGTCTGTGGGTGAAATCGCCAAGGTGCTGGAAGATCGGCTGCAAGCCGCGATTAGCCGAGCGGACCAAGTTCGCGAGTCTGGCAACTTGCTGCGAGAAAGCATTCTTCGTGACAAGGGCGAACTTCGCACTATTCGGGAGCGGCTTGAATCCTTGAAGGAAGATGAAAGGCAGTATCAGGACGTACTTGTGCTTGAGCGCCTAGGCTCAGATTCGCTAGACCATCTGGATGAGGATTGCCCGGTCTGCCATCAGAGACTACCTGCCTCTCTAGTGGGCCACCTTGCGCTTGAAGAGACGATGACTCCTCAGGATTCTCTCGCCTATATTAAACAGCAGGTCCAGCTCTTCACCGTTATGGCGCATGACAGTGAAAGAGCGCTCGCGGCGAAGGTTGAGAGATGGGCCGGGCTGCGTCAACAAGCTGCGGAGCTGCGGGCTGAGATTCGCCGGCTAAGGACTGACCTAACGTCTGGTGAGAAGTCCCCTTCCATCGATCAGGTTGCTGAGCGGTTTCTCATCGATCGGAGGATTGAGCGCCTAGGGCAGCTATTGGAAGCGCTCCAAGGGCTCCGCGGTGAACTCATGCGGATATCCGAAGAAGCAGTCGATGTTCGTGGACGTTTGCGTGAGTTGCCCCGCGAAAAGCTCTCTCAAGAGGACCAAAGGAAGATCGGTCTCCTTGAATCATCGTTTGTTGAACAGCTTCGCCAGTACGATTTTGGTTCATTCTCTGACGAGCGTCTTGCAATATCCCGCGAAGACTATCTCCCCCGCCGTGACGACTTCGATCTGCAGGCCGACATTTCTGCCTCTGACTCGATCAGGGTCGTGTGGGCATACCTTCTAGCGTTGCTGGAAGTGTCCGCGTCTGCGAAGACAAATCACCCGGGTTTCCTCGTCTTTGACGAACCGCGTCAGCAGAGCACAAAGGGTCTCTCTTTTGCGGCACTCCTGAAGCGGGCGGCGGCAGACGCGGTTGGCCGACAAATAATCTTTGCGACATCTGAGGACCTTGCATCACTAACGTCGATGATTAGTGGGCTCGACTGTCGTCTGCATGTTGTCGACGGTTATCTGCTTCAGTCGGTGCGCGATTGATGAAACAGTGATGGCAGGTCCCGCACCGTACCGCTTGCAAATGGCTGCTTCTTAGATGCCGCTGGGCTACTGATATTTAGGTGTAACTCGGCCGTGGATCGCCTACAGTCGGCCAACGACGACCCCTCATCGGCTCGGATGTTTCGGCCGTAGCCTGTATGTCCTAACTACGGTGTCGACTTGATTACTTCGCCGAATCACTGTGGTGCGAGCTACCAGCATGGTCCCTGGTGCGACCTTAAATAGATCGGCGAGATGTGCGTCTGCAGGCAGTTCCTGCTGTTGTTCGGACGCGTCCACGCGTCTATCGGCTTGGGCGGGGGCATAGGTGCCCCTGCCGTGCTCGCTAATGGCGTAGCCTTCTTCGCGCAAGACGGCTATCGCTTTGCGAATAGTGCCGCGTGCAACCCGGAACTCGGCGGTTAGGACGCTCTCGGCTGGCAGTAGTGCGCCGGGCGGGATGAGGCCGCTTTCGATTCGCTCGCGCAGCTCGTCAGCGATGACGCGATAGCGGGGCTGTCCGTAGCTCGGGGTGGGCACCTGATCACCGTACCTGGCACTTGTCTTACCAAGTGCCAAGCGGACGCGTCGTTCTGCCGTGTAGACAAGTCGTCCACTTGTAGGTACGTCTCCGAGTGTGCGGCTTGGATGACGACGTGTATCAGGGGTGGTGCTGCGTCGGCCTGGTCGTGCGGGAGGCGCGGCGTCCTGGTGGGCCGGTTGCGGTGGCCGCGCGTACAAGGTGGCTCGGCGATACCCGATCCGTCCGTGTCGGACGGTGCGCCGTGCCCTCTGTCGGGCCGGCGGCCGGCTAATCCCCCTGGTCGGTCGCCGGCTCCCTACGTGTGGAGGTGCGATGCCTGACTCTCCTCGTCGACGTCCCTGGTACCGATCGTGGCGCTCACGCCGACAGACAGACCCGATGATCTCGGTAGCGAACGACAGTCGGGGTGAGGCCCGTCCTGTCGGCTACGGGAATTCGGTGCGGTGGTCGATGGAGCGGGCGCGGGAGTTGCCCGCGTTGTCTCGTCCGCCTTTCATGACCCTCGGGCAGGCGTTCCGGGGAAACGGTGGGCGGTGGCCGCGATGAGTCAGCCACGTCAGCCGTCGACGGCGCTCGTGCATCCGGGCTGGTGTGCCCCGGATCGGTGCGGGCACTTGGTGCCGCCGGTCTTGGCGCACATGGGGCGGCGTCACCGGGGCGTACTGCTGAAGGTCGGTGAGGTCCGGCCGTCCGGGTCGGTCGTGTCGTACCTGATCGCGTCCGACGGCGCGGCTGCCAAGGTCGTGGTGCATGCGTCCTGTCCGGCGGGTACCGGCTGGGCCGAACTGTCGCTGTCGCAGGCCGGGCAGCTGGTTGAGCAGTTGCGGTCGTTACTGGCGCAGGCCGGGTGTCAAGGGGGCGAGCATGGGGGCGACTGACAAGCCCACCGGCGCGCGGCCGGGTAAGGCAGCCAAGGCGGCGAGCGACGCTGCGTGTCCGGACTGGTGTCGAGGTTGCGGGCCGAACGACCCGATGCACCGCGGGCTGCTCGCTACGGTCGGCACCGAGCGAAGCGGCTGGGTGAGCGTGCAACTGCTGCTGGACCGTTTCCGGCGGCGCGACCCGATGGTGAAGGTCGACGCGACCCGCGATGGTGCGACGGAATCCGTGCTGCTGTCGCGCGTGCATCTCGATCGGCTGATCTACGAACTGACCTACGCCCGGTTGCGGGTGATGACCAAGGGACGACCGTTGGAGGGACACCATGACCGCGACTGACGGCCGTAGCACTCGCCGTACTCCGCCGGCTGCTCACCGTCCGCGTCGGCCGGTGGTCGAGGTGCCCCCAGTGCCGGAGCGGCCGGCGGGTGGGACCACCTGGCAGTCGTTGGAACGTCTAGGGGGTACGGTGACCGGTGTGCATGGCCGGGACTGGCGCCCTCGTTACCTGCAACTCGCGGAAGAGTTGCGGGTCAAAATCACGAGCGGGGAACTCGCCCCCGGCACGCTGATGCCGTCCGAGACGGAGTTGGCCGAGACGTCGGGCCTGTCGCGTACGAGTGTCCGCAACGCTATCCGTCAGCTCCGGGAGTGGGGCTTGGTCCGTGCGGAGCAGGGGCGCGGTACCTACGTACGGGCACCTCGCCAGCGGGTACGGCGTCGTAACGCGGAGCGGTACCAGTGGGAGAAGGACCGGGTCCTGCTCGACGAGGCCGAGCGGCTCAAGACCGGCGCGACCGAGCATGACACCGGCCTGACCGTCGATGACCTCAAGTTTCACGCCGAGTACACCCGTGTGGAAGCTGACGCGGAGATGGCGGCGGCGCTGCACGTGGAGCCGGGTACGCCGCTGCTGCGCCGGGTGTACTGGACGTCGTCGCGGCATGAGAACGCGCCGTTGACCATGTCGTACTCGTACCTGCCCTATGACCTGGTGGCCGCGAACCCGGACTTGCTCGACGCCAGCAACGAGCCCTGGCCGGGTGGTTCACAGCACCAGCTCTACACAGTCGGTGTCGAGCTGGACCGCATCGAGGACGAGGTTCGGGCGCGTCCGCCGTCGCCGGATGAGGCCGAACTCCTCGACATCGACCCCGGCGTCTCGGTGCTGACCGTGCGCAAGACCTCCATCGACACCACCGGCCGGGTCGTCGAGGTGGCCGACGTGGTGATGCCGGGGGACCGGACGGAACTGGTCTACTCCCACAAACTGCAACGGTGGAAAACTTGACGCACCTCGTCTCGGTCATCACCCCGGTCCACGCCCCGAGTGTCGAGTACCTGGCCGGCGCGTACGACTCGTTGGTCAAGCAGGAGATGCCCGACGGGTGGGACTGGCAATGGCTCGTCCAGGAAGACGGGCAGAGCGGAGCGCTGGCCCAGGTGCTGCCGGACGACCCTCGCATCAGCATCGGCGGCGGTCGTCCCGGCGGCCCGGGTGTTGCCCGCACCCTCGCTCTTTCCCGGGTGACTGGTCAATACGTCAAGGTGCTCGACGCCGACGACCAACTCACGGCCGGCGCCCTCGCTCGCGACATCGCCGCCTTCGAGGCTCACCCGCACATCGGCTGGACGACTTCCCGCGTCCTGGACCTGATGCCCGACGGGTCAACCGTCGGATGGGACAAGGACCCGGACGGCGGACCGATCGCCCGCGGTGCCGTCCTGGCCTTCTGGCAAGCCAACGGCTACCGCGCCCAGGTCCACCCCGCCACCCTCTGCATCCGCCGGGACCTCCTCCTGGCCCTCGGTGGCTGGATGGCCCTCCCGGCTTCCGAGGACACCGGCCTACTCCTGGCCGCCAGCGCGGTCAGCGAGGGCTACTTCACCCGCGAATACGGCCTGCTGTACCGCAAGTGGCCCGGCCAGGTCACCAGCCAAGCCGCCCACCGCGAACCCATCGAGTACGAAGGCCGCATGAAAATCATCGAGGCCAGAGCCGAAGCCCTGGCCTCGATGCTTCCGAACGGGTTGCCGATCACTGCTGCGGCGTAACTCGACGACGGGGTCAAGCGTGAGGTGCACCCCGTCGCCGAGCCCAGACCAGGACAGCTCTGTCGCTGCTGCCGGAGACAATGCGGTATTGGTTAGCCTGACTGGGTAGCACCGCGACGGAGGACACCCAGCCGGTGTGGCCGGTGAGTTCGGCTAGTTGGGTGCCGGTGTCGGGGTCCCATATACGTACTGTTTCGTCGCCGCTGGAGACGATGTGGTGTCGCCCGTCCGGGTTGGGTAGCACCGCGACGGAGGACACCCAGCCGGTGTGGCCGGTGAGTTCGGCTAGTTGGGTGCCGGTGTCGGGGTCC
>NZ_VCJO01000012.1:3415-3722 GCF_009712475.1 Micromonospora sp. CP22 | reverse complement strand
TGGGTAGCACCGCGACGGAGGACACCCAGCCGGTGTGGCCGGTGAGTTCGGCTAGTTGGGTGCCGGTGTCGGGGTCCCATACCCGCACGCCCCCATCGCTGCTGCCGGAGATGATGCGGTATTGACCCTCTGGGCCAGGTAGGACTGCCAGGGCGGTTACTTCGTTGGTGTGGCCGGTGAGTTCGGTTAGCTCGGTGGCGTTGTCGGGGTCCCATACGCGTACGGTCCGGTCGCTGCTGCCGGAGATGATGCGGTATTGACCCTCTGGGCCAGGTAGGACTGCCAGGGCGGTTACTTCGTTGGTGTG
>NZ_VCJO01000012.1:0-3405 GCF_009712475.1 Micromonospora sp. CP22 | reverse complement strand
TCGCTGCTGCCGGAGATGATGCGGTATTGACCCTCTGGGCCAGGTAGGACTGCCAGGGCGGTTACTTCGTTGGTGTGGCCGGTGAGTTCGGTTAGCTCGGTGGCGTTGTCGGGGTCCCATACGCGTACGGTCCGGTCGCTGCTGCCGGAGATGATGCGGTATTGACCCTCTGGGCCAGGTAGGACTGCCAGGGCGATCACCTCGTCGGCATGGCCGGTGAGTTCGGCTATCTGGGTGCCGTCGTCGGGGTCCCATACGCGAACCGTTTCGTCGCCGGTGGAGACGATGCGGTGTCGTCCGTTCGGAGCGGGCAGGACCGTCACCGCAGACAACCCTTCTGTATGCCCCCCGAGCACGCTTAGTTGGGTGCCCGTGTCGGGGTCCCATACCCGTACCGTCCCATCGCCGGTGGAGACGATGCGGTGTCGTCCGTCCGGGCTGGGCAGCACCGCCACTGAGGACACCCAGCTGGTGTGGCCGGTTAACACTGCCAACGGGATGCCGTTGTCAGGGTCCCATACCCGTACCGTCTCGTCGCCAGTGGAGACGATGCGGTGTCGCCCGTCCGGACCAGGCAGGACCGCCAGGGCGGTTACCTCGCTGGTGTGGCCGGTGAGTCTGGTCAGCTCAATCGCGTTATCGGCGTCCCATACGCGTATTGTTTCGTCGCCGGTGGAGACGATGCGGTGTCGTCCGTCCGGGCTGGGCAGCACCACCACCGAGGACACCTCGTCAGTGTGGGCGCTGAAAACGGCTAGCTGAGTGCCGGTATCGGCATCCCACACCCGCACCGTCCCGTCGCTGCTGCCAGAGACGATGCGGTATTGGCCATCTAGACCAGGCAACACCGCTACTGCGGACAGCCCTTCGCCGTGGCCGGTGAGCTCGGCTAACAGGCTGCCGCTGTCGGGATCCCATATCCGTATCGTCCGGTCGCTGCTGCCAGAGACGATGCGGTATTGGCCATCTGGACCAGGCAAGGCCGCTACTGTGACGACTGCCCCGGTGTGCCCGGTGAGAATGCGGGCCGTGGTGCCAGACCAGACAGCGCTATGCACGTGCCAGGGCCAGTCAGGATGGTCGCAGGTGAGTGTGTCGGCAAGGTGCGTCGAACCGGTCTTTCGGGCCCAGACTTGCAGCCACCAGGCTCGTTCAGATTCCGTCCTGTTGGACCACTCGCTGTTGGCGGCGCTTTCAAGAGCGGCGGCGGCGGTGATGTGCTGGCGGTGGGTCAGAGTGTGTCGATGCCACAGGATCTGTCCAGGCGGGAAGGAGAGTAGAAACCCTGGATCTAGCACGAGGTCGTCGAGAACTTTGCCAGCGGCGGCATGACTGGCTAGCTGCAGACGAGTGTAATGATCCACGCTGGCCCAGTCCCGCCGCCCAGTAGTGCTGCTGCGGAGCGGGATGAGCCAATTAGCGATTGCCCGATGCGCGGTCGTCCATGCGGCATGCAGTCGTTCGCTGAGCCCGGCATCGAGGGGCTCCCGGTCGTCGTAAGTGGTGGCGGGAGCGTTGAATAAGTCTCGGAGACTTTGGTGCCGGACTTGGTAGTGGCGGACGTAGCCCATGCTGGTGGTGACGTCGAGAAAGGCACGCGCGGGTCCGTCTAGCCATTTCGTCAGTTCGCCAGCGACGCCCGGCTGCTGCAAGGCGGAGGCGAGCTCTTCGATGGTCACGCGACGCCTTAGCGCAGCGAGCACAGCTAAAGCAGGTAGGTGTAGGGGTTCCCACGCGGGATGCTCGGACCAGCGTTGGACATGCTGTTCGTAATACCCGCGTAGTCGGTCTGGTAGGCAGGCCACGTCATTTGGGGGGCGCAGCCCGGCGCGGATTTCATCGAGTACGTACCTAAGGTAGATCCACACGCCTTGGCAGCGGTTTAGTAACGTCGTGGTGAATGTCTCGGCCGTGACTCCGTGATCGCGAAGTGCCCGAGTTAGTGCTGGGTCTGAGCCGGGGCCGTTGGTGGCACTTTGCAGGTATGCGGCCATGTCGACCAAGTTGTCGGCGCCTTGCACATCGATCTGTGACCAGCCGACTCGCAGTGGATCGCGCAGCGCGACCAGGGGAATTCCGTAGCGGCTGGTCGCGATGATGTATGCCCCTGCTGGTAGGGCGTCCGGGGTGGGCAGTCCGAGTGGTATCCCGGTACCCATTCCCGGCGGGTCTGGCTCGGCCTCGTCTAGCCCGTCAACGACCAGCACGATCGGCCGGCGTTCCGCAGGCGGATACTGCTCGTTGCGAGCCGCTATCGCTGCTCGAATGACCTTGGCGAGCCAGTCCGGGCGCTCCGCCGCAGCGGGAAAGACGTCTCCGGGGGTGAACCGCTGAGCCAACCGCCAGGCGCCGATCAGTTGGGCTGCCAGGCTCTTGCGTGCCTCGACTGGGTTACGTGCGCCACCGTCCAGCCCAGTAAAGTGATACGCGCATGGGCGGGTCCAGACCAGATGAGCCGCCAGCGCGCTCTTACCGACACCGGCTTCACCGCGGACGACTACATATCCGCGGTCGGTCGTAGTGATCCGCTCGTCAATACGACTAATCAACTCCTTACGGCCTTGAAATCGAGCGAGGTCCAGGAGTTCGAACAGCGGTGCTGGATCGAAGACGGCGTTATGAACCTGATCGAAGCGCCCGGCCGTGACCTGTACGTATGTCGGCCCGGTGTTGACCGTGCCAGTAATATCTCGCCCGGCAGCCACTGCACCCGGGGCTAGCTGCCATGATCGGTTCATTACTACCGGCCCGATTCCGACGCCCGTCCGGGCTGATGTCCCGTAGTGTCGATGTCCGCCTTTTCAGTGATGTCTTGCCCGGCGACAACCGCGCCTGGATTTACCCCCGGTGCGGGTGATAAATCGTGGATTCCGGCAAATGAGGACCCATCAGTGCGGACCCGGCCAGCGATGTCCCGGCCTGCGACGACGGCGCCGCGACCAATCCGCTGTTGCGTGCCTGCTGTCCGCGCTAGCCACCCCGCCAGTACCGCTCCGGCCACCGTCAGGCCGCCACAAGCGACCCACCACTTCCACCCGCCGTGCAGCTCGTTGATCACTGCGCTGTTGACCGCGGCTAGCACTACCCCAACCCCTGCAGCCCAGGCAACCTGACGACCTGCCACCTGATACACCTCTGATCATCGAAGGCGCTGACAGCGGTACCGAGGGCCGGAGCCTAGTAGGCATCGGCCAACCCGCTTGCGGGTTGTGAACAAACATCATCTATTACGGCGGCCGTTATCTCAATTGCACGGTGAGCGGATATCGGGGCGAGCGGTTGCGTCGAGACTTGCTCGCTGCCTCGGCCGTCCAGGTCTGTCGGGACTCTAGTACGGCAGCCGCCATTGGCGGTCTGACCTGGCAGGATGCGGTGGTGGGGCGTGCGAAGTGGACGCAGCCGCCC
>NZ_VCJO01000011.1 GCF_009712475.1 Micromonospora sp. CP22 | reverse complement strand
TCGGCTGGCTCATGCACCACCGCCGACTCGTCCGCGACTACGAAACCCGACCCGACAACTCCGCCAGCATGATCACCCTCGCCATGATCGACAACCTCGCCAAACGCCTCACCACCGAAACCACCCCAACCTGGCGAGACGGCTAAAACCACAACGCACGCAAAATACGTGAATCAGACGTCCTCTTAGTCCGTCTAGCATTGGGTTCACAGTCGGCTCACACCGTGAGCGCATCTTTCCTTTACGTCTGGAGTAGGCATGCCCAAAGTTCGTTCTTCCCGCTTCGTCCGCCTTTTGGCCGCAGCTGCCGCTGGCGCGTTGGGCGTAGTGGCCATGCTTCCCGCAGCCAGCGCCCAGGCGGGCACGGGCACGTTCACCGTGTCGGTCAAAGGCGGCTACAACAACACCGTTCCCCTCGGCACCGCCAGTGGCAGCATGACGGGGGTGAAGGGGGGCGGCCAGGCGAGCTACTCGGTGACGCTTTGTGGGCAGAACACCTATCCGAGTTCGCGCGTGACCATCCAATGGGGAACCGCCATGGCCGACCACACCGTCTACTACCAAGCCTGCGAGACCTTTACCGGCACCCTCTACTCCAGCTACGGCCTCACCGACTTTGAGGTCGTTGTGTACGGATCAACCTTCTACCCGGGCAACCAGTACACCACGTACTCGAAGAGCGCAATACGGTACTTCTGATCCGGTCCGGCACCGCCTGACGGACGAATCATCGGTCCAACGACCGGGGCAGCCGACGAGGGTGGCCAGGCGGGCCACGCCGGGGGGTGCGGGTCGGGTGCGGGCACGCTCGCCGAGGAGGGTACGCGTCGAAGGCCGCACCCGGCCCTCGGCCGCCGCGACCAGCATCCGGCCCACCCCGGCCAGGGGCCACCGCCTCGGCCGGATCGCCCGCCGGAAGTAGGTCCATTTTGAGGTCACGGTGAAATCAGAGTTCTGAGGACTGTCACGCTCGCGGAAGCGGTTGCCTACAGCGCCACTATCGCTGCTGTTTCCGCAGGCAACTCGATGCGGTCGCGTTGGACGGTGACGCCTTCGCCGGTGGTCAGCAGAACTCGTCGGGCCACCCCGGGAAGCGTCACCAGTTGCGGTTTGTCGGCGAGGTTGGCGGCTACCAGGCAGCCGCCTCGTCGCAGCACCAGGAACCGGTCGCCGTGCCGTACGTCGACAGCGAACAGGTGCGGATCCGACAGCTCTGCCCGTGACTTCCGCAGCGCGATCAAGCGCCGGTAGAAGTCGTACATCGCCCGGTGGTCGGGCTTGTCCAGCTCGGCCCAGTCGAGCCGGGAGCGCAGAAAGGTCTGCCGGTCCTGCGGGTCCGGCACCTCGGTGGCGGACCATCCGTGCGACGCGAACTCCGCGCGGCGGCCGGTGACCACGGCGGCGGCCAACTCGGGCTCCGGATGCGAGGCGAAGTACTGCCACGGCGTCGACGCCGCCCACTCCTCCCCCATGAACAGCATCGGGGTGAAGGGGGCGGTCAACAGCAGCACCGCCCCCACCCGCAGCATGGCGGGCGACAGCGTGGCCGAGAGGCGGTCACCGACCGCCCGGTTGCCGATCTGGTCGTGGTTCTGCAGGTACGCGACGAAGCGGTGGCCGGGGGTGCGTCTGTCGACCGGGCGGCCGTGCTGACGCTGGCGGAAGCTGGACCAGCTACCGCTGTGGAAGAACCCGCCGCGCAGCACCTCCACCAGGCATTCCATGCTGCCGAAGTCGCCGTAATACCCCTGCCGCTCGCCGGTGAGCAGGGTGTGCAGGGCGTGGTGGGCGTCGTCGTTCCACTGGGCGTGCAGGCCGAAGCCGCCGGCCTCGCGTGGGGTGATCAGCCGGGGGTCGTTGAGGTCGGACTCGGCGATCAGGGAGAGCGGTCGATTCAGGTGCACAGACAACGACTCGACCTCGACGGCGATCTCTTCCAGCAGGTGCACCGCGCGGCTGTCCGGCATGGCGTGTACGGCGTCGAGGCGCAGCCCGTCGACGTGGTAGTCGCGCAGCCACATCAGGACGCTGTCGATGATGAAGCGGCGTACCCCGTCGGAGTGCGGTCCGTCCAGGTTGACCGCCTGTCCCCAGGGGGTGTGCCGCTCCGACAGGTAGGGCGCGAACCTCGGCGCGTAGGCCCCGGAGGGCCCGAAGTGGTTGTAGACGACGTCGAGGATCACCCCCAGCCCGCGGGCGTGGGCGGCGTCGACGAGCCGTTTCAGGCCGTCCGGTCCGCCGTAGGGCTCGTGTGGGGCGTACCAGCAGACGCCGTCGTACCCCCAGTTGTGTTCGCCGTTGAAGGCGTTGACCGGCAGCAGTTCGATCAGGTCGACGCCGAGGTCGACCAGGTGGTCGAGTTTGCCGATCGCCGCGTCGAAGGTGCCTTCCGGGGTGAAGGTGCCGACGTGCAGCTCGTAGAGGATGCTGCCGGGCAGTTGCCGCCCGGTCCACGACCCGTCGCTCCAGGTGAACGCCGAATGGTCGTAGATCCGGCTGGGCCCGTGCACCCCGGCCGGTTGCCAGCGCGAGCGCGGGTCGGGCAGCGGCTGCTCGTCGTCGTCGAGCAGGAAGGCGTAGTCGCGGACGGCGTCGGGCACCTCGACCCGCCACCACCCGTCCCGTCCGGCGCGCATCTCGTGGTCGGCGGTGCCGGGCAGGTGCAGCCGCACCCGCTTCGCCTCCGGCGCCCAGACGGTGAACTCGGTCATGACGCAGCCTCCCGGGTCAGGTGGTGGGCACCAGCAACGCGACGGGATAGCTGGTCAGCAGATCGGCGAGACGGACCTGGGAGCCACTGTAGACCCGACCGGTGAACAGGCACGACATCTCGTCGACGGGTAGTGACATGGTGGTGTCCCGCCACCCACCGGCCGCCGCCAGGCGCAGCGGCAGCCGGGTGGCCACGGCGACCGCGCCACCCCGGTCGAAGGCGACGGCGTGCCGGGCCGCCGGGCCGCGCACCACGACCGGCTGGTAGTCGCCGAACAGCTCCGGCAGGTCACGGCGGGCCCGCAGGGTCCGCGACACCACGAGCAGCTTCGCCGCGCCGGTGTCGTCCACCTCCGGCTGCCAGCCGGCGTCGAGCCGGGCCAGCAGTTCCCGGCGTACGCCGAAGTCGACCGGACGGCGATTGTCCGGGTCGACCAGGGAGTTGTCCCACAGTTCGGTGCCCTGGTAGGTGTCGGGCACCCCGGGCATGGCGAGCTGCACGAGTTTCTGCCCGAGCGAGTTCGACCAGCCGGGCGGGGTGATCTCGGCGGCGAGGGCGGCCAGCTCCGACGAGACCGTCGGGTCGTCGTACATGGCGTCGACCAGGGCGTGCATGGCTCGTTCGAAGGCGGGGTCGGGGTCGATCCAACTGGTCGCGACCGCCGCCTCCCGGGCCGCCTTCTCGGCGTACGCGTGCAGGCGCTCCCGCTCGATCGGCCAGGCGCCGACGGCGGTCTGCCAGAGCAGGTGCGCCAGGGCCGCGTCGGGCAGCGGCACGGCGGCCATCCAGCCGGTGACCGCCTCGGCCCAGCGGCGCGGCAGTTCGGCGAGGACGGCGAGGCGGGCCCGGACGTCCTCACCGCGTTTCGTGTCGTGGGTCGACAGGGTGGTCATGCTCGTCGGCCAGCGCTGGTGGCGGGCGGCGGCGAAGCGGTGGAAGCGGCCGGGCCGGGTGCCGAAGTGGGTGGGGCTGCCACCGACCTCGTTGAGCGCGACGAACCGGCTCCACCGGTAGTAGGCGGTGTCCTCGACGCCCTTGGCCATCACCGCCCCGGTGAACTGCGGGAAGCGGCGGGCCAGCTCGTCGTCGGGGTCGCGGAGCCGGCGGGTGATCGCGTCCAGCGCGCCGGTCAGGTCGCTGCGTCGACGACCGGCCTCGGCGCGGGCGTTGGCCAGGTGCCGGGCACCGTCGGGCGGGTAACCCCGGTAGACGGCGAACGCGGCGGCGAGTTCGGCCAGGGCGGCGCGGGCCGCCTCGGGTGCCACGTCCGGGGCGAGCGCGGCCAGCCGGTTCAGCTCGGCGGCCAGCAGGCGGGTGGCGGCACCGAGTTTCGTGTCGTGGGTCAGGTCGGCCCAGGAGGTGGCCCGGCCGACGAGTCGGGTGTCCAGGGCGGTGAAGTCGGCTTCGGCGTCGCCGTCGACGAAGAGCCCACCGACGGCGCCCAGCGCGTCGTAGCCGGTGGTGCCGTCGACCGGCCAGGCCGGCAACTCCTCGCCGTACTCCAGGATCTTCTCCACGACCAGCCAGACGTCCGGCGCGGCGGCGCGCAACCGGGCCAGGTAGCCGGCGGGGTCGCGTAGCCCGTCGGGGTGGTCGACCCGGATGCCGTCGACCTCGTCGGCCGCCGCCCAGGCCAGGATCAGCTCGTGGGTGGCGGCGAACACCTCCGGGTCCTCCACCCGCAGCCCGGCCAGGCCGGAGACGGCGAAGAACCGACGGTACGTCAGTTCGGCGTCGCCCCGACGCCAGGAGACCAGCTCGTAGTGCTGCCGGTCGTGCACCTCGCGGGCGCTGCCGTCGCCGGTGCCGTCGGCGATCGGGAAGCGGTGCTCGTGGTAGCGCAGCTCCCCGTCGGCGAGCTTGAGATCGTCGAGGGCGTCGGGGTCCTCGGCGAGCACCGGCAGCAGCAGCCGCCCCCGCTGCCAGTCGATGTCGAACCAGTTCGCGTACGCCGAGTCGGGCCCCCGGCGCAGCACGTCCCACCAGGCCGGGTTGGCCGCCAGCACGGCCACCCCGGCGTGGTTGGGGACGATGTCCACGACCAGCCCGAGGCCGGCGTCGCGCAGGGCCCGCAGCAACCGTTGGCGGCCGGCCTCGCCGCCGAGTTCCGGGTTGACCTGCCGGTGGTCGACCACGTCGTAGCCGTGGGCGCTGCCCGGGGCGGCGGCCAGCAGCGGCGCGCTGTAGAGGTGGGTGACGCCGAGGTCGGCGAGGTAACCGGCGAGACCGGCGGTGGCGGCCAGGTCGAAGCCGGGCCGCACCTGCACCCGGTAGGTGGCGACGACGGGCTTGGCCGGCATGTCAGGCCGTCCTCTCCAGCACCACCAGGCAGCGGTCCGGTACGCAGATCGTGCCACCGGCCTCCACCGTGGTGCCCTTGTCCTGGTCCGGTTCGGCGGTGCTGATCACCAGGTCCCACCGTTGGCCGAACTCGACCGGCGGTCCGGTGAAGTCCAGCGGCGCGTCGTGGGCGTTGAAGCAGAGCCAGAACGAGGCGTCGTGGTGGCGTTGGCCGTACTGGCCACGTTCCCGGATGCCTTCGCCGTTGACGAACAGCGCCACCGAGCGGCCGAAGTCGTTGCCCCAGTCCTCGCTGGTCATCTCCCGCCCGTCGGGGGTGTACCAGGCCAGGTCGGGCAGCGGCTCGTCGACGCCGCGGCCGCGCACCGGCAGGCCGGTGAAGAAGCGGCGACGCTGGAACACCTGGTGCCGGCGGCGGAACTCGACCAGCCGGCGGGTGAAGTCGAGCAGGTCGCCGTCGACGTTGTCCCAGTCGATCCAGGCCAGCTCGTTGTCCTGGCAGTAGGCGTTGTTGTTGCCGCGCTGGGTGCGGCCCAGTTCGTCGCCGTGGCCGATCATCGGTACGCCCTGCGACAGCAGCAGGGTGGCGATGAGGTTGCGTCGCTGCCTCGCGCGCAGGCCGAGTACCCCGGGGTCGTCGGTGTCACCCTCGACGCCGCAGTTCCAGGAGCGGTTGTGGCTCTCGCCGTCGCGGTTGTCCTCGCCGTTGGCCTCGTTGTGCTTGTCGTTGTACGACACCAGGTCGGCGAGGGTGAACCCGTCGTGGCAGGTGACGAAGTTGATGCTGTGGAAGGGGCGACGCCCGTCGTCCTGGTAGAGGTCGGCGGAGCCGGAGATGCGGGAGGCGAACTCGGCGAGGGTGGCCGGTTCACCGCGCCAGAAGTCGCGCACGGTGTCGCGGTACTTGCCGTTCCACTCGGTCCACTGCGGTGGGAAGTTGCCGACCTGGTAGCCGCCGGGGCCGATGTCCCACGGTTCGGCGATCAGCTTCACCCGGCTGACCACCGGGTCCTGCTGGACCACCTCGAAGAAGGTGGACAGCCGATCCACGTCGTAGAACTCCCGGGCCAGGGTGGCGGCCAGGTCGAAACGGAATCCGTCGACGTGCATCTCGGTCACCCAGTACCGCAACGAATCCATGATCAGTTGGAGGGAGTGCGGGCTGCGTACGTTGAGGCTGTTGCCGGTGCCGGTGTAGTCGACGTAGTAGCGGCGGTCGTCCTCGGACAGCCGGTAGTAGCTGGGGTTGTCGACACCCTTGAAGCTCAGCGTCGGTCCGAGGTGGTTGCCTTCGGCGGTGTGGTTGTAGACCACGTCGAGGATGACCTCGATGCCGGCGGCGTGCAGCGCCTTCACCATGCCCCGGAACTCCTGCACCTGCTGGCCGAGGTGTCCCAGGGCCGAGTACGCGTGGTGCGGGGCGAAGAAGCCGATGGTGTTGTAACCCCAGTAGTTGCGCAGGCCCAGGTCGGCCAGGCGGTGGTCGTTGACGAACTGGTGCACCGGCATCAGCTCGATGGCGGTGATGCCGAGTCGGGTCAGGTGCTCGATCATCGGGGGTGAGGCGATGCCGGCGTACGTGCCGCGCAGTTCCTCGGGGATGCCGGGCAGCCGCATGGTGAGCCCGCGTACGTGGGCCTCGTAGATGACCGAGTGGTGGTAGGGGATGCGCGGCGGCGCGTCGTTGCCCCAGTCGAAGTACGGGTTGACCACCACCGACTTCGGCATGAACGGCGCCGAGTCGTCGGTGTTGATCCGCTCCGGGTCGTCATGGTGGTAGTCGTAGACCGCCGGGTCCCACTGCACGTCACCGTCGATGGCCTTGGCGTACGGGTCGATGAGCAGCTTGGCCGGGTTGCAGCGCAGCCCGTTGCCGGGGTCGTACGGCCCGTGCACCCGGTAGCCGTACCGCTGGCCCGGCCCGATCCCCGGCAGGTAGGCGTGCCAGACGTACGCGTCGACCTCCCGCAGCTCGACCCGGCGTTCGGCGCCGGTGTCCCACTCGTCGAAGAGGCAGAGTTCGATCCGTTCCGCCACCTCCGAGAAGATCGCGAAGTTGGTGCCCATCCCGTCGTAGGTGGCGCCGAGGGGGTACCGCTCGCCCGGCCAGACCTGCATGTCGCTCCTTCGGCCCACGTGTCATGAGCGCGCCCGCACCATGAGCGCACCCGCCGGGGCGGCCCGGTGATGCGCGCGGCGGTAATGCCCCGCACGGCCCATCACCAATCCATCCGATCGGGTGAATGTCCGATATCCGCCCGACTGAGTTGAGCTGAACCCTGCGGTGTCGTCGGTCACTGCGGCCCTGTTCGAGATGCGGGATCGGCCGTCATGACGTTTCCTTGTTCGCGGGCGTGTGTCAGCGCGCCTATGGAGATCCTCGCACCACGGGCGCGTCCACGCGTGTCCGAAACCCAACCCTGCCCTCTCGCCGCCACCGATGTCGGCGCGTTCCTCCCTGCACGGACGGAGACTGATGTGACCACCCTGCGGGTCGGTGGACGTAGCGCCACCGCTCCGGACCGCGTCCACCGCCCCACGCTCACCTCGCGCCCCCAGGTGCCGACGCAGTCCGGCGCCACCGCCGGGTCGCAGGCCCGCCGCATCCTGATGCTGTCGTGGGAGTACCCGCCGGTGCTCGTCGGCGGGCTCGGCCGGCACGTGCACGCGCTGTCGGTGGCGTTGGCCGCCGCCGGTCACCACGTCACCGTCGTCACCCGGCACGCCGACGGCGCACCGCTCGAGGAATACGTCGACGGCGTACGCGTCGTCCGCGCCGCCGAGGACCCGGTCACCTTCCCCCTGGCCACCGGTTCGCTGCTGGCCTGGACGATGGCGTTCAACCACACCCTCACCCGCGCCGCGCTGCACGCCGCCACCACCGGCGACTACGACGTCATCCACGCCCACGACTGGCTCGTCGCCCACACCGCCATCACCCTGCGCGACCACCTCGACCTGCCGCTGGTCACCACCATCCACGCCACCGAGGCCGGTCGGCACCAGGGCTGGCTGCCGGAGGAGATGAACCGCACCATCCACGGCGTGGAGCACTGGCTGGGCGGCGAGTCGGACCGGGTGATCGTCTGCTCCGGCTACATGCGCGACGAGGTGACCGGCCTGTTCGGGGTGCCCACCGGCCGCGTCGACGTGGTGCCCAACGGGGTGGAACCGCACCGCTGGCGGGTCTCCGCCGCCGCCGTGGCGCAGGCACGCGCCCGGTTCGCCGGGGACGGTCCGCTGGTCACCTTCGCCGGCCGGCTGGTCTACGAGAAGGGGGTGCAGCACCTGATCGCCGGGTTGCCCCGGCTGCGGGAGCGGCACCCGGGGCTGCGCGCGGTGATCGTCGGCGACGGGCCGTACCGGGGTGAACTGGAGGCCGACGTGCACCGGCTCGGCCTGACCGGCACGGTCAGCCTGCCCGGGTTCCTCGGCGGCACGGATCTTCCTGCGGTGATGGCCGCCTCGGACTGCTTCGCGGTGCCCAGCATCTACGAGCCGTTCGGCATGGTGGCGCTGGAGGGTGCCGCCGCCGGTGCGCCGCTGGCGGTCGCCGAGACCGGCGGGCTCGCCGAGATCGTGGAGCCGGGCGTCACCGGCGTGACCTTCCGGCCGCGTGATCCGGAGGCGTTGACCGACGCGGTGCACACCCTGCTCTCCGACGCCGAACGGGCCCGGACGCTGGCCCGGCGGGCCCGGATCATGGTGCACGAGCAGTACGGCTGGGCCGCCATCGCCAGCCGCACCGCCTCGACGTACGCCTCGGCGATCGCCCAGGCACCGGCGTTCGCGGCGGAACGCGCGGCGCGTCAGATGGCGCACGGGCGGGCGTTACCGGCGATCCCGGAGGGCAACCTGCTCGCCGCCGCCGGGCTGCGCTGACCCTTCTCCCGCCGCCACCTCGGCCGGAGCGACTTTCGTCCGCGTGGCCACGGCCCCGACCCGGCCCCGACCCGGGTCGGGGTCGCCTGCCGGGCCAGATGTCAGTCGAGCAGCCAGCGGTGCAGTTGGGTGCCGTAGGGGGTCAGCGCGACAACCGCCGTCGCGCACCACAGCGCCGTGCCGACGGTGAGCCGGCGAAACGTCTGCCGGTCGCCGACCCGCCAGGTGCGGACGAGGGCCACCGCCCCGAGCAGCACGGCCACCGTGGCGAGCGGCCAGACGAACATCGCCACCACGCGGCTGAGTTCGAAGACCCAGAGCAGCGGGTTCCACGCCGAGTCGGGGCCGAGCGGCGGCAGGGAGTCCTTCGGATCACCCAACCGTTCCAGCCCCGGGTCCAGCAGTGCGGGAAGGTCACCGACCCGCGATGCGGCCGCGAGCAACACGCCGAGGCTGCCGACCAGTGCGGCGGTCAGCAGCAGCAGTTGGGCCGCCAGCACCATCCGCCCGCCGAGTGACAGCGGGCGGGCCTGAACCTGCTGACTCATACGCGCACCGTACCGCTTGCCCGGTAGCTGGTGACCACCAGAGCCCGCCATGCCCGTTCGGACAGTTCACTCTGTCGTTACGATCTTGTATCCGCACTGGTCAGCGCGGCTTCGCATCCGACACACTCGCAGGCATCCGGCGACGGCTAGGTCTGTGGAGGGCGCGGGTGCGGGTGCTCCTGGTGGAAGACGACCTGCGCGTCTCGGCGGGTCTCGCCTCGGCGTTGCGGCGGCGCGGGCACGACGTGCTCCAGGCGGTGACGGCCGCCGAGGCGGTCGAGGCCGATCCGGTCGATCTCGTGCTGCTCGACATGAATCTGCCCGACCGGGACGGGCTGGAGGTCTGTCGCCGGATCCGCCAGCACGACGAGGGAGTCGCGATCATCGCGGTGACCGCCCGCGGCGAGGAACACGACCGGGTGGCCGGGCTGCGTGCCGGTGCCGACGACTACGTGGTCAAACCGTTCTCGATGGTGGAGTTGCAGGCCCGCATCGAGGCGGTGATGCGGCGCACCGCCCGCACCGTCCGGCCGGTGACCACGTTGCGGGTCGGCGCGCTGCGCATCGACGTGGACGCCCGGCGGGTGTGGCTGGGCGACCGTGAGGTCGGTCTGTCCCGCAAGGAGTTCGACCTGCTGGTGGCGCTGGCCCGGCAGGCGGGCACGGTGGTGCCTCGGGACCGGTTGCAGCTCGAGGTCTGGCAGACCACCTGGGCGACCCGGCACAACCTCGACGTGCACGTGGCGGCGCTGCGCGGCAAGCTCGACGACCCGCGTCTGGTGGAGACGGTACGCGGAGTCGGCTACCGCCTCCGGGTCAGCTGACCCACCACTCAGTAAACGCAACCTCAGAGCATTCTCAAGAATCCCAGCTCGCGGCCCCGTGGCCCGGTCAGGGCAGGTGTGCTGTGCGTACCCCAGCCATCCCTCCTGTTTGGAGATCCCCTTGAGATACAGACGGACAACGGCCGGTGTCTTCTCCGCTCTGCTCGCGGTCGTCCTCGCGGCGACCGCCCAACCCGCCCAGGCCCAGCAGGCGGAGCCGAACCAGGTGCAGGGCCTCACGGTCGTCCAGGGCGACGGATACGCGACGCTGGCGTGGACCCCGGTCGACGGGGCCACCGACTACCAGATCGAGCGCACCCCCGTCGCCGAGGACGGTAGCGCCACCGGCGCGTCCGTGATCGTCGGCCTGTGGCGGCCGAACCGTCAGATCAACAACTCGGAGCCGACCTTCGCCGACGCCGGCTTCGCCCCCGGCAACCGGTTCCAGTGGCGGGTCCGCGCCCGGCTCGGCAGCGACGCGCAGCCCTTCTCCGCACCGGTCAGCGACACCACCCGGCCGCACTGGGGCGACCCGGACATCCCCGGGCAGGGGCTGCGCACCCAGTGGGAGGACACGCTGGGCGCGCAGTACACCACCGACGTCAACGAGTACGCCTACACCGCCGCGATCGACGAGCTGAGCGACCGGGTACGCGTGGTCGAGATCGGCCGCACCGTGCAGGGCCGCCCGATCAACATGTTCGTCATCGGCTATCCCACCCCGCCCGCCACCCCGGAGGCGGTGGCCGCGACGAACCCGCTCGTGGTCAACTGCAACGTGCACGGCAACGAGCCAGGTGACCGCGAGGCGTGCCTGATCATGGCCCGGCAGTTGGCGTTCACCGACGACCCGGCCACGCTCGGCCTGCTGTCGAAGACCACCATGCTGATCGTGCCGACCATCAACGGCGACGGCCGGGCGGCCAACAGCCGGGGCAACTCCACCGGCCAGGACCTCAACCGGGACTACTCGCTGATCCGCCAGCCGGAGACCCAGGCGTTCGTGGAGATGGTCCGCGACTACCGGCCGATCGCCAGCTACGACGGTCACGAGTACGGCAACACCAACACCGGTGACCTGCCGATGCTGCCGCCCCGGCACCAGAACGTGGCGCAGGGGATCTTCGACCGGTCGCAGGACATGATCGAGGGTCACATGTACACCCAGGGCGCCAAGGCCGGCTGGTGGGCCTGCCCGTACGGATGCACCGGGGCCAACGTGGGCCTGGGCGAGGAGACCATCCTGCGCAACACCCTCGGGCTGAAGAACGTGGTCAACTCGCTGCTGGAGCTGCGCAGCTCGGGTGGGCCGACCCGGCCGGACGAGGGCAACACCGCCAACAACCGCCGCCGCAAGACCTACTCGGCACTGTGGACGTTCCACCAGTTCATGGCGTACCACGGCGCGAACCTCGGTGCCCTCACCGCCACCCGGGCCGAGGCGATCACGTTCCAGTCCGCCAACACCGGCCGGATCGTCTTCCGGGGCTCCCGCCCGATCGAGGCGTACCCGGCCCCGCACCCGGGTGACACGCCGCCGCCGCTGGACGCTCCCCGGCAGGACCAGATCCTGGAGCAGCCGCCGTGCGCGTACAAGCTGACCGAGGAGCAGTACCACGGCGCACGCTCCGACGGCCCGGCCGGACGGCAGACCACTGTGGCGCAACGGCTCGCCGCGCACGGCTGGGCGGTGGTCAAGGTGGCCGACGGGTACCTCGTACCGCTGTCGCAGCCGGAGCGGGGACTGGTGCCGCTGCTGCTCGACGGGCAGGCCGCCGAGGGCCTGGTCGCCGGGGAACGGGTCGCGCCGACGCTGACCGGCACGCACAACGGTCCGCTGACGATCAGCGGGGTGGCGTGCCTGTCCGACGCCACCGTCCGGGGTCCGGTCCGGGTCCAGCCCGGCGCGACCCTGATCGTCAACGGCGGCTCGATCAACGGCCCGGTGGACGCCAGCGGCGCGGCCGGATTCGTGTTGACCGCCGGCACCGTCAACGGCCCGGTGAACGTCACCGGCACCACCGGCCCGGTCCTGCTGGTCGGCAACCAGATCAGCGGCCCGGTCAACGTGGTCGACGGCACGGGCGGGGCCCCGCTGCTGGCTGGCAACACGGTCAACGGCCCGTTGGGCTGCGCCGGCAACGCCGTCGCGCCGGTCAGTTTGGCGGTCGCCAACGCGGTCAGCGGCCCACGGTCGCACCAGTGCGCACGCCTGTGACCCACTGAACCCCACCCCCTGCGTACCGGTGGGCCGGACCCCCGCCGGCCCACCGGTACGCCCCTGACACACGTGGAGCGACCGTGACCGACTCCGACCTCGCGGCCCCACGGCCACCGGCGCGCCGGATCCTGCTGACCGGTATCGCCCTGGCCTCGACGCTGCTCACCGGCTGTACGACCGGCACGACCGGGGCGACCGGGGCGACCGGCGCGGGCGACGGCACGCTGGCCACCGTGACCGTGACCGGGCCGTTGTGCGACCTGCTGCCCAGCGACGGTGAGCCGGGTGATCCCGCCTCGCTCGTCGACCAGCCCGCCGACCGGGCTCTCCAGTGGATTCCCGTGCTCACCACCTTCGAGGCGGCGGTACGCGCCACCGGCCTGGCCGAGGAGCTGACGGGCGAGGTGACCGTTCTGGCTCCCACCGACGATGCCTTCGCCGCCAAGTTCTCCCGGACCAACCTCGACGAACTGCTCCTGCGCGACACCGACGAACTGCGCGGCCTGGTGCGCGACCATCTGGTCGCCGGGGCGCTGCCGGTGGCGGACCTGGTCGCCGCCGGCACGGTGACCACCGTCGCCGGCACCCGCCTGTCCGTCACCGGCGTGGGGCAGGGGGCCCGCCTCGACGACCGGGCCGAGACGGTGTGCGCCGACTACCGGGCCGTCGGTGCCCGGATCCACGTCATCAACGCGGTGCTCGGCGACCTGCCGACCACCGCGGGTCAGGACGACGACGGCCACCCAGCGCACTAGGGAACGACGACGGCCGCCGTACCCGGGTGATCCGGGTGCGGCGGCCGTCGTCGCGTGACGCGTTAGGAAGGGGCCCTTCCTATACAGCAGGCGTTAACAAGGTGCCCTTCCTTACATCGGGTCAGCGCTGCTCGACGGGGAGGTAGTTCCGCTCGGTGGCGCCGGTGTAGACCTGCCGCGGGCGACCGATCTTGGTCTCCGGGTCGTTGATCATCTCGCGCCACTGGGCGATCCAGCCCGGCAGCCGACCCAGGGCGAACAGCACCGTGAACATCTTCGTCGGGAAGCCCATGGCCTTGTAGATCAGGCCGGTGTAGAAGTCCACGTTCGGGTAGAGCTTGCGCGAGACGAAGAAGTCGTCGGCGAGGGCGATCTCCTCCAGCTGCATCGCGATGTCCAGCAGCGGGTCCGGCTTGGCCATCCGGCCGAGCACGTCCTGCGCCGCCTGCTTCACGATCGCGGCCCGCGGGTCGTAGTTCTTGTAGACCCGGTGGCCGAAGCCCATCAGCTTGACGCCGTCCTCGCGGTCCTTCACCTTGCGGACGAACGACTGCACGTCACCACCGTCGGCCTGGATCCGCTCCAGCATCTCCAGCACCGCCTGGTTGGCGCCGCCGTGCAGCGGACCGAACAGCGCGTTGACCCCGGCCGAGACCGAGGCGAACAGGTTGGCGTTGCTGGAGCCCACCAGCCGCACCGTCGAGGTGGAGCAGTTCTGCTCGTGGTCGGCGTGCAGCACGAAGAGCATGTCCAGCACCCGGGCGACCACCGGGTCGACGTCGTACGGCTCCGCCGGCACGCCGAACGTCATGCGGAGGAAGTTCTCCACGTAGCCCAGCGAGTTGTCCGGGTAGAGCAGCGGCTGCCCGATCGACTTCTTGTACGCGTACGAGGCGATGGTCGGAACCTTCGCCATCAGCCGGACGGTGGACATCTCGACATGCTCGGCGTCGAACGGGTCGAGGCTGTCCTGGTAGAAGGTGGAGATGGCGCTGACGGCCGAGGAGAGCACCGCCATCGGGTGGGCCTCCCGGGGGAAGCCGTCGAAGAAGCGCCGCATCTCCTCGTGCAGCAGCGAGTGCCGGCGGATCCGCTCGGTGAACTCGGTGAGCTGCTGGGTGGTCGGCAGCTCACCGTAGATCAGCAGGTAGGAGACCTCCAGGAAGGAACTCTTCTCGGCCAGCTGCTCGATGGGGTAGCCGCGGTAGCGCAGGATGCCCGCGTCACCGTCGATGTAGGTGATGGCGGACGAACAGGCGGCGGTGTTGACGAACCCGGGGTCGTACGTCGTCAGGCCGGTTTCCTTGAGCAGCTTGCTCACACCGACACCGGCGGGGCCCTCGACCGCGGAATGTACCGGCATCGACAGCTGCCCGCCGGGGTGATCGAGCTTGACTTCCGTCATGTGGTTCCTCGCTTCGCCGGCAGATCTACGTTGAATTGCCTTCGCTTCTACCGTAATTGCGGTTGCGGCAACACCGCTCCTCGTGGTTCAGCGGTGAGGCATGCGTCACCCGATTCCCGACCGAAGCGCCGGGAAACCCCGACGACCGGCACAGACGGGTACGAAATACGCAGGTAGCGTGGAACCGGCGGGCGAATCACCCGCGATGGTGGACCGGGACGCGACGCGACGGCCAGGCGGCGTCGGACCGGTCAGGAGATCGACAGCTGCCGCAGCCCGCCGTCGTCGCCGACCAGGTAGAGGTCGAGGCGGTTGGCACCGGCCCGGAAGAGCCGGTCGTCGGCGAGCAGCGCCGCGAAGCGCCGGCCGCCCGGGTCCGGGGCGACCACGGGGACCACCGCCGCGACGGTGCCGTTGACGGCCACCGCCAGTTCGGTGCCGTCGGCGACGTCCTCGTCCACGGTGCCCCAGATCATGCCGGGCAGCACGCCCGCGTCGGGGTCGACGGCGCGGAAGGCGTTCAGCCCGCCGACCCGGGCGCTGCCCACTGTCGGCACCGCGCCCACGGCGGTGCCGACCAGCCGGTGCGGGGCCGCCGGTGGTGACGCCGACGGCACCCCACCGCCGATCGAGATCGGTTGGGCGGGCTGGTCGTAGAACACCTTGCCCGCCTCCGTGCGGGGCGTCTGCCGGGCGGACCGACCGTCGACCGGCCAGGGCAGTCGGACGGCGGCCTCGTCGGCGACCGTGGGCAGCAGGTCGACGTGTTCCCAGTTGCGGTCGTCGACCCGCCCGACCCGCTGGCCTGGTGACTTGACGAACAGCGGCACCCAGGCCACCTCGTCGGCGGCGGCCCGGATCGCGTCCTCGCCGCGCCCCTGCACCCCCTTGGTGAAGCTGACCCCGTGATCGGCGGTGACCACCACGAGCGCCTCGTCCCACAGCCCGGTGGCGCGCAGCGTACGCATCGTCTCGCCGATCAGCCGGTCGGTGTAGCCGAGTTGGGCGAGGTGCCGGGCCCGAGCCAGGTCCACCCAGCCGTCACCCTCGTTGGGGAAGTCCTCCGGTGCCTCGTACCGCGCCCCGGACGGCAGGAACGCCCACGGCGAGTGGGGCATCAACAGGTGCAGGAAGTGCAGGGTCGGGCGAGGCGAGGGGGTCAGGCCGTTGAGGAACGCGGTGAACCGGGCCGGCTGGTTGACGTTGAGGCTGTCCCAGCGGAACTTCGGGTCGGTCGGCACCGGCTCGGCGGCGTCGATGCCGACTTCCTCGGCGGTGCGTTCCCGGTAGGCGTTCTCCGGGTCGATCCGGCTGTCGTACGGCGCGGTGACCTGACGCAGCAGCTTGCCCGTCTCCCGGACCAGCACGCCGATCCCCTGTTCCGGGGTGACCGGCTGCTCGCAGCGGCTCGGTGGGCAGAGCCGGGCGATGCTCTCCTCGGCGCGGATGTCGTACAGGCCGCCGAGGGCGGTGAAGAGGTTGTCCGGGTGGTGCGAGTAGTGCGGCGCGGACGGTTCCGTCGGGTAGCGGCCGGTCAGCATCGCCGGTAACGCGTACGGCGTCCAGCCGCTGACCCCGGTCGCGTTGCGGTACCAGGTCGAGGCGGCGGCCAACTCGGCGAAGTGCGGGAACCGGGTCGCGTCGATGCCACCGGCGGCGTCGAGCAGGGAGACCAGCGGCAGCTCGTCGAGGATCAGCATGACCACCGGCGGGTGCCGGTTGCCGGTCGCGGTGCCGGCCACGCCGCCGTCACCGATCGGCAGCACCACCGGTCCGGTGGGCGAGGCGAACAGGAACAACCCCACGAAGATCGGTGGTCCGACGGCCGCGAACCGCACCACCCGGCCGAGCGCCGTCCACCGCCGGTGGGCGACGGCTGCGGCGGCACCGACCGCCGACGCCGCCAGCAGCAACGGTACGCCGCGCAGCGGTGTGGTGTGCCGACCCACCTGCACCGCCAGCGCGGCGATCAGCAGCCCGAACAGCAGGCTGTGGGTCGCCCGCCGCGCCGCGCCGTCGGCCAGATTGGCGAGCAGCCCGAGCAGCCCGAGAGCCACCGTCGGCACCACCGCGACCAGGGCCACCAGCAACAGGATCTCGCCCCGGTCGGCCCGGTGGAACAGGAAGAAGTCCGGACTGCGGCCCAGGACGTCCAGCAGCGGCTGGGTGACCACCAGCCCGACCAGCGCGGTCAGCTCCAGCAGTCGGCGGCCCTCGGCCCGCCAGCCGTCCCACCCCCACCACCGGCGGCGGTCGACCGGCTGCCCGGCGGCGCCAGCCTGCGACACCGGGCCGTCGTTGGTCCCGGCGTCGCCGGCCTCGGCGACGGGACGGTCGGTCACCGAAGGGTCACCCGGTACAGGGTGCGGGTGCCCGAGGGCAGTTCGAGCCGGTCTTCCACGATGCCGTGCTCGGCGAGCAGCGCCTCGAAGGCGTCCCGTCGGTAGTCGGGGAAGATGCCGTCGGGCTTGTTGGCCAGCAGCCGGGCCGCCATCGGGTCCTCCGGGTGGACGAACTCGACCACCAGCCGGCCGCCGGGCGCGACGAGACCGGCGAGGCAGTCCACCACCTCCGGCAGCGGCACGTTACGCCCGATCGCCAGGTGGTGCACCAGGGCCAGGGCGAGCACGGTGTCCGCTTCGGCCCGCGCGGCGAACGAGGCCCGCTCGATCCCCCGCCAGCCGCCGCCCGGCGACGGGTCCGCCAGGTCCATCACCAACGGCAGCACCCGCCGCTGGCCCTCACCTCGCAGGGTGCGATACAGCCGGTCGACCACCGACGGGTCCTGCTCGACGGCGACCACGTAGTCGGCGTGCCGGGCGGCGAGGCGGGCGTACCGGCCGTCGTTGGCACCCAGGTCGAGCACGAGTCGACGCCGGTCGGCGCAGCTCAGCGCGTCGACCACGAAGCGTTCCTTGCCCGCCCGGTCGTCGCCGGAGTAGCCGCAGGTCTGCTGGTAGTCGACCCAGTGCGTGGACGGCGGCTGGTGGTCCAGACGGCGTACGAGCTTCTCCAGCCCTCGCGCGGTGGCCAGGGCCAGCTCCCGGGTGTAGCCGGCGTCGCGCAGCTGGGCGCGTACGTCGGCGGTGCTGGTGGCGGCGCTGCGGCGCTGCACGGAGCCGTGCAGGTGGACGTGGGTGAGCACGCCGGGCAGCAGTCGGCGGGTGCCCCGGAACAGCGGACCCATCTGTTCCGGGGAGATGCCGTCGACCTGGGCCCGCAGCCAGGGCTGGAACGCCAGCCCCAGGTGGGCACCGAGCATCAGCGGGTAGAGCAGTGTCTGGCAGAACTGCCGGTAACCGGCCCAGGGTTCACCGTCGCGCAGCGGGACGAAGGACCCGACGTCGATGAAGATCGGCTCGGTGCCACGCCACTGGAGGTTGTACGCCGAGCCGTCCTTGGTGGTGAAGCCCTCCGCCATGGCGTCCCGGAGGATCTCCAGGTGTAGCAGCGCGGCGTCGCGCAGCATCGCGAAGGACCACTCGTACGGATGCGACACGAACGGGACGCGCTCGTGGCGCAGCACCGTCGCCCAGTCCGACGAGGACGAGTGGGTCGGCAGTTCCCGCCACGGCGACCCGGTCGGCACCTCCTCGGTGCCGCAGACCTTGCCGGCGGCGAGCAGTGGCGGGAAGAAGCTGCTGGCGGCGAGGGCCCGCCAGTGGGCGGCGGCGGTCCGGTCGAGCGCGCGCAGCACGTCGTCGCCGGCGTGGAACACCCGGTTGGCCGGGTCGCGGAAGGAACCGGGCTCCGGTCGGGGGTCGACGTCGAGCGGGGCCGGTTGGGGGTCGATGTCGAGCGGGGCCGGTCGGGTCGACCGGCCCAGGTGTGGAGACACCATCGCGTCGGGTCAGCTCTGGTCGGTGGGCTGGCGGCGGAACCGGCTGACGAGTCTGCGCCAGTAGAGCTTGGCCGCCACCGCGACCCCGGCGATCCCGCCGACCACCGCCTGCACGATCAGGCTGCCGGATCCCGCGTCCAGGTAGGCCAGGTGGTTCACCGACCGCTCCTTCCCTCTGCCGTCACGACTCCGACATCAGCGCCATTACTCACATTCACGATGCGAGCGGGCCATGCCGGACTTATGCCACCGTACGCCGCCGACTCTCCCCTGTCGGGCACAACCGCGCTTTCCTCCACGTCGATCAAGAAGTTTTCGTCCAAGGTGATCTCCCTGGGCGACCAAAACTTCTTGATCAACGCGGTGGGGTGGGTGCGTCAGTGCGGGGCGGGGTGGTGGGGAGGTGGAGGGTGAACTCGGTGTGGTTCGGGCGGGAGGTCAGGGTGACGGTGCCCCGGTGCGCGGCCACCACGGCGGCGACGATGGCCAGGCCGAGGCCGGTGCTGCCGTGCGCGCGGGACCGGGAGCCGTCCCCCCGGGCGAAGCGTTCGAACACCTCGGGTCGCAGCTCGGGGGGAATGCCGGGGCCGTCGTCGGTGACGCTGAGCGCCACCGCGTCGTCGGCTCGCCGCAGGCTGGTGGTGACGGTGCTGCCGGGTGGGGTGTGCACCCGGGCGTTGGCCAGCAGGTTGGCCAGCACCTGGTGCAGTCGCTCGGGGTCGCCGGGTACGCGGACCACCTCGTCGGGCAGGTCGAGCTGCCAGTGGTGCTCGGGGCCGGCCACGTGCGCGTCGCTGACCGCGTCCACGACCAGCGCGGTGAGGTCGACCGACTCGACCGCGAGCGGGCGACCGGAGTCCAGCCGGGCCAGCAGCAGCAGGTCGTCGACGAGGCTGGTCATCCGGGCGCTCTCCGACTCGACCCGGCGCAGGGCGTGGGCCACGTCGGGCGGGACCTCGTCGCGCCCCCGACGCGCCACCTCGGCGTAACCACGGATCGCGGCCAGCGGCGTACGCAGTTCGTGGCTGGCGTCGGCGACGAACTGGCGTACCCGGGTCTCGCTGGCCTGTCGGGCCGCGAGCGCGGCGGCGACGTGACCGAGCAGCCGGTTGAGCGCGGAGCCGACCTGTCCGACCTCGGTACGTGGATCGGTGTCGGCGGCCGGAACCCGCTCGGAGAGCGCCACCTCGCCCCGGTCGAGCGGCAACTCGCTGACCCGCGCGGCGGTGGCGGCGACCCGCCGCAGCGGACGCAGCGTGGCCCGGATGATCATCGCTCCGGTACCCCCGGCGAGGAGCAGCCCGACGACGGTGATCCCGGCCTGGGCGGCCACCATCGCCCAGACGGTGTCCTGCACGTCGGCCAGCGGCACGCCGAGCACCCGCACGGCCCCGGTCACCGTCCGCCGGGCCACCACCCGGTAGCTGCCCCGCTCCCCCAGGCTGAGGGTGTGGGCCCGACCGTCGGTGGGGACCGTCGCCAGCCGACCCACCTCGTCGACCGGTACCGCCTGCTCCTGCCGACCGACCAGCGTCCACGCCTCGGTGACCCGGCCGTCGACGACCTGCGCGCTGATGGTGCCGGGCGGGAAGCCGCGCGGCACCCGCACGTCACCCCAGGCTCCGAGGCCGCGACCGGGTTCCCAGACCACGGCGGGCCGGCCGCCGGACGTGAAGCTGAGCTGCTCGTCCACCCGGGAGATCAGGAACTGGCGTAGCGCCACGGTGGTGAAACCGCCGATGGCGAGGCTGACCACGGCGAGCAGCGCCACCAGGGTGACCACCAAGCGGGCCCGCAGGGACCAACCCGCCAGCCAGCGACGCACGCCGGTCACTCGGCCGGCTTGAGCAGGTACCCGGCCCCGCGCAGCGTGTGGATCATCGGCTGGCGGCCGGCGTCGATCTTCTTCCGCAGGTACGAGATGTACAGCTCGACGACGTTGGCCTGGCCGCCGAAGTCGTAGTTCCACACCCGGTCGAGGATCTGCGCCTTGCTCAGCACCCGTCGGGGGTTGCGCATCAGGTAGCGCAGCAGCTCGAACTCGGTGGCGGTCAGGTTGATCAGCCGGCCGTCCCGGCGCACCTCGTGGCTGTCCTCGTCGAGGGTGAGGTCGCCGACGGTGAGCACCGCGTCCGGCCGGGCCACCGTGAAGCCGGAGCGCCGCAGCAGCGCGCGCAGCCGCGCGATGACCTCCTCCAGGCTGAACGGCTTGGTCACGTAGTCGTCGCCGCCGACGGTCAGCCCGGCGACGCGGTCCTCGACCGCGTCCCGGGCGGTCAGGAAGAGCACCGGCACGGTCTCGTTGTCCGCCCGCAGCCTGCGCAACACCTGGAAGCCGTCCAGGTCGGGCAGCATCACGTCGAGCACCACCGCGTCCGGTCGGAACTGCCGGGCCACGCGCACCGCGGCCATGCCGTCTCCTGCGGTACGCACCTGCCAGCCCTCGTAGCGCAACGCCATGGACAGCAGATCGGTCAGGGTCGGCTCGTCGTCGACGACCAGCACCCGGACCGGTTCACCGTTCGGCCGCCGCAGCTCCACCCGGCCCGGCGTGGCCTCCCCCTCGATGGTCATGGTTCTCATGGTGGTGCCGCGTACTGGATCCCACTTGTGCGGCTGCTGTGTGCCGGCTGTGTGGTCACGGCCGGACGGGCCGCCGTGGTCACCGCCGGACGGGGTCGGCACGGGATCACTCGGTCACGCCGACCGGATCGGTACGGACGAAGCGCATGTGCCAGGTACCCGATCCGTCGGGTCGTTGCCGCACGTAGAGGTGGTCGGCCGCCGACGTCGGCGCCTCCTGCGGCCGACGCAGCACCCACAGCCGTGGCGGAGTGCCGTCCGGACCGGCCGGCAACGACCGGACCAGGTCGTGGGCCGGACCACCAACGAAACGTACGGTCACCTCACTCATCACGATCGGCCTCCAGCTCGCCCGGTGCGTCGGGCGTCCCGGCTCGCACGCTAACGCACCAGCCGCCGTCCGAGGCGGGTTTGCCCTGATCGGAGGTGGGGTACCGTGCCGAGGCCACGGTGTCGCACGCCAAGGGTGGAGCACCACGAGGACAGGAGGCGGTCGATGCGTACGCTGGACGGGCGCTACCGGCTCGAACGGCGCATCGGCATCGGCGGGATGTCCGAGGTGTGGCGGGCACACGACACGGTGCTGGACCGCCCGGTGGCGGTGAAGCTGGTCCTGCCCGGTCAACCGGACGGTACGGCCGCGGTGGAGCGGATCCGCGACGAGGCCCGCTCCGCGGCCCGCCTGGTCCATCCGAACGTGGCCAGCGTGCACGACTTCGGCACCTGCGGCACCGGGGTGGGGCAGGAACTGCCGTACATCGTGATGGAGCTGGCCGAGGGGCAGAACCTGGCCGCACACCTGCGGGCCGGCCCGCTGGACTGGCGGATCGCGGTGCGCGTCTGTGCGGAGGTGAGCGCCGCGCTGGCCGCGGCACACGCCCACGGCATCGTGCACCGGGACATCAAGCCGGCCAACGTGATGCTCACCCCGTCCGGGGTGAAGGTGCTCGACTTCGGCATCGCCTCCCCGGCCGGTGCCGCCGACACCGCGCCCGACGGCGTCGTGGTCGGTACGCCCGCGTACCTGGCGCCCGAGCAGCTGCACCGGGCACCGGTGACCCCGGCGGCGGACATCTACGCCCTCGGCGTCCTGCTCTACTACTGCCTCGCGGGACGCCTGCCGCACGCGGCGGACACCGTCGCTCAGCTGCTCGGACGGCAGAGACGCCAGGCGCCGCGCCCCCTGCCCGACCTGCCCGGGCTGCCCACCGAGGTGGCCGATTTGTGCCTGCGCTGCCTCGCCGACGACCCGACCCGGCGGCCGAGCAGCCTGGTGGCCGCGCTGCTGCTGGCCGAGGCGGTCGACGCCCGGGTGTACGTGCCGATGCACGAGCCGCTGATGCCACGGCAGCGACGGCCGGTGGTCAGCCCGTGGACGGATCGCGCGGCGGCCGAGGTCACCGAGGCCGCGGCCGGCGCGGTATGGAGTCGGCACGGCGGGTGATTCCCCGGTTTCACCCGACCGGCCCCGGGTAGCCGGGCGGGGAGTGACGGGAGGAACGCGATGCCGAGTTCCTGGCTGAACGAGGTTGCCGCCGCGACCGCCGAGGGCGGTCACATCCACACCGACGACGAGGCGCTGTCGACCGCCCTCGCCTCGCCGCTGGCACCGCACTGCACCGGGCTGACCCCGTCGCAGCTGCTGGCCGCCGCGTTCGCGTCCTGCCTGCACCACGCGGCAGTCGAGGCGGCCAGCGGCATCACCGACGAGGCGCACACCGTGCAGGTACGCGCGGAGGCGAAACTCGGACGCGACGACGACGGCCGGTACCGGGCCGACGTGCACGCCTCGATCTCGTCGGTGGGGCTGAGTCGACAGCAGCTCGCCGAACTGGTCGAGCACGCCGACCGACTGTGGCCGTTCTCCAGCGTCGACGACGGGCGGCACCGGCTCACCGTCAGCCCGGCGGAGAACGGCCGACACTGATCCCGGGAGCGCGCGTCGCGCGCTCGTCGCCGTCGCCGGAGCGCCCCGCCTGTCGGACGCCGCCGTACCAGGCGGATCATCGGCGGTGTGGCCCGACCGTCCCACCCGGGCGCACGGCCGGGTCGACCTCGCGTCGTCCGTTCGGGGGAGGCCACCGGCAGCACCCACAACGGCCCGCAAGATCCAGTTTTAGCCCTGTTTTGTAGGGGTATTTCGGATATTTACCCTGGGACGGACAAGAGATACTCCTCCGGTTTGATACTCGCCACGGAGAATCACCTGGCGGATAGCCACAAAATGTGGCGCATGCCACCAACCGGGCCGATGGCAGTCGGCCGTTGAGTTTCTAGCCTCGGCGGGTGCATCCCGACGACGACATCGACCAGACGCTGACCCCCGAAGCATCGGCTACCCCATCGGCCGATCATCCCTCCACCGAACAGCCGATGGGGCGACATCGCGCCGTACCGACGCCACGTCGCGGCCTTCGCGCGGCGCTCACCTCCACCCCCGTCCGGGTCGCCCTGGCCACCGGTGTGACCTGCTGCCTCGGCGCGACCGCCGTGGTGGCGACCCGGTCCGACGGCGAGCAGGCACCGCCACGGCAGGTGACCGAGGCACTCACCGACCGCGCCCTGGCCGCCCAGGACGAGGCCGCCTCCCGATCCCTCGACCGCAGCCCCACGCCGCCGTCGACCAGCGCCAGCCCGTCGGCCTCCCCGACCGCCAAGCCGTCGGCCAGTCCCAAGCCGAAGGCGACGAAGAAGAAGGCCCCCACCAAGCCACCGCGCCCCCGGCCGGTCGCCGGGCTCAGCCAGGCACAGATGGACAACGCCAAGACGATCGTGGACGTCGGCGTCGACATGCAGATCCCCCGCCAGGGGCTGGTGATCGCGGTCGCCACCGCGATGCAGGAGAGCACCCTGCTCAACTACGCCAGCGGCGTGCTGCCCGAGTCGCAGAACTACCCGCACCAGGCCATCGGCTGGGACCACGACTCCGTCGGGTTGTTCCAGCAGCGGCCCAGCAGCGGGTGGGGCACCGTACGGGACCTGATGCGGCCGGCGTACGCGGCCCGCGCGTTCTACGAGGCGTTGCTGGAGGTGCCCGGCTGGCAGCAGATGAGCCTGACCCTGGCCGCCCAGGCCGTGCAGATCTCCGCCTACCCGTACGCCTACGCCCAGCACGAGGAGCGGGCCGCGACCGTCGTGGCGGCACTGACCTGAGCCGAAGCCGGAGACGGCGGCTCAGCTCCGCTTGGGCAACACCACCACCCGACCGAAGAACTCGTCGATGCGGTGCACCACGTCGTTGAAGTCGTCCAGGTCGATCGGCTTGGTCACGTACGCGTTGGCCTGCAACGTGTAGCTGCTGATGATGTCGGTGTCCGCGTTCGAGGTGGTGAGCACGACGATCGGGATGGTCCGCAGATCCTCGTCGCCCTTCACCTCTCCGAGCACCTGACGCCCGTCCATCCTCGGCATGTTGAGGTCGAGCAGGATCACGTCCGGCCGCTGCGCGTCGCTGTGACGGCCCTCGCGGCGGAGGAACTCCATCGCCTCCTGGCCGTCACCGACCACGTCGATCACCTTCTCGACGTCCGAGGTGGCCAGCGCTTCCTCGATCATGAGCACGTCGCCCGGGTCGTCGTCGACGACGAGAATACGAACCGGAGCGAGGGTGTGTGCGCCCATCTCTACCTGCCTCAGGTCGGCCAGGACGGAACCTGCCGGCCCCGCGCTGGCGGAAATCTAGCCCATCGTCGGACGGTCGGTGTCCGCCGGGGTCCGGCGTGTCGCAGCCGGGTCGCGCCCGGTTCGGTCAACCTGCCGACAGCACCGCGCGGCCACCCTGGAGGTGCTCCACCGCCCGGGGAAAGTCGTGCAACACCCGCCCGTAGTGAGCCAGCGCGGCGTCCACCGTCGCGGCCGGCACCCCACGGCTGTCCAGGATGGTGGCCAGCCACTCGATGAACTCGGCGAACAGCGATCCGTCGTCGACGTAGAGCGCGGCGGCCAGGAAGTCGAGGATGTACCCGAGGTCGCTGATCGTCGAGTCCAGCTGGGCGGGCCGGTAGCCGCCGATGGCCGGGAACTGCCGCGCCAACTCGACCAGCGCCGAGTCGATCAGCTCGCCACGACGGTTGACCAGACCGGCGTACTCGTCGTCGCCCAGGTGCGCCAGGGCCGCCGGTGTCGACGCGCGCAGGGCCCGCTCGTCGTCGAGCAGGGCGGCGGCGTCGACGGCGTTGGCGGCCCACGGCACGCCGAGCCGCCGCGCCCACCGGCCGTCCGTGCCGAAGCCCCGCCCGCCGACCAGGACCGGCACGTCCGAACGCCGGCACGCCTCGATCATCCGGTGCGCGTGGGGCAACCGCATCGGCAGCGCGGAGGCGAGCGCCACCGCGTGGGCGTCGTACCGGTGCAGATACGACATCAGGTGGGCGGCCGGGACGCTGGCGCCCAGGAAGGTGACCTGCCAACCGCGCAGCCGGAGCACCTCGGCGACCAGCCGCGCCGGCAGCGCGTGCCACTCGCCGTCCATGCAGGCCACCACGATCCGGGGGCGGGTCGGACGGACGTCCGCGTACGCGGCGACCGCCGCCACCACCCGTTCGCTGATGTGCGTCGCCGCGTGCTCCTGGGCCACGCTCCACTCGTTGCGGGCCCACCGCTCCCCCACCTCGGCCTGCGCCGGTGCCACGAGTTCCAGCAGGACGCGATCGGCGGCCACGCCGGTGGCGAGCAGTCCGCGGGCCACCTCGATCGCGCCGTACTCGTCGGCCTCGGCCAGACAGTGCAGGTAATCCTGGTAGACGGCCCCGGGCACGGTGTCCCTCGTCGCGGTGGTCACCGGGCGATCCTCTCCTGCGGCTGCGACTCGACCGCTGTCGGGACCGCGTGCAGGTGCCGCTGGGGGCGGCCACCCGCTCCGGCGGCGCGCAGCGCCAGCACCGCGATGTCGTCGTGGTCCCGCTGGGCCAGCCAGTCGCAGGTGATCTGCTCGATCCGCTCGGCCAGCGCGGGTGCCGGCATCCGGTGACACCCGTCGAGCGCCTGGATCAGGCGATCGGTGCCGAGCAGCTCCTCACCCCGCCGCCCGCCCCGCGCCTCGGTGACTCCGTCGCTGTAGAGCAGGCAGGTCTCGCCCGGGGCCAGCCGGGTGGTGACCTGGCCGATCCGTGGGTCCGGCACCACGCCGATGAGCATGCCGTTCAGCGGCACCTGCTCCACCTCGCCGGAGTTGCGCAACACCAGCGGCGGCAGGTGCCCCCCGCCGGCCAGGGTCAGCGACAGGCCACCGTCGCGGTCAGGACGGACCACCCCCAGCACCATGGTGGCGAACCGACCCTGACCGTGCGCCAGGGTCGTCTCCAGCAGGGCGTCGTTGAGCAGCCGCAACAGCTTGGCGGGCTGGTGCTCGACCCGGTGCAACGCGTGCAGACACTGACGCAGCTGCCCGGTGAAGACCGCCGCCTCGACCCCCTTGCCGGAGACGTCGCCGAGGTAGAACACCGAACCGCCGTCGGGCAGCCGGTGCGAGCCGTAGAAGTCACCGCCGATGCGCAGACTGGCCTGCGCCGGGCGGTACGCCGTACCCCACTGCACACCCGGTGCCGGTGTCGGCTCGACGGGCAGCAAACTGGCCTGCAACATGTCGGCCACCTCGGCCTGCTCGCGGTAGAGCAGCGCGGTGGTCAACGCCGCACCGGCCCGGCCGGCGAAGGCGCGGACCAGGTCGACGTCGTCCTCGCCGTACCAGTCACCCGATCCCCGCGCGACCAGCAGCACCCCGGCGGGCCCGTCCCGGCCCGGCAACGGCACCAGGCGGGCAGCCACCTCGGTGGCGGCGACACCGGGCAGCCAACCCGCGTCGATGCTCTGCTCGACCAGCCAGTCCACGGTCTGCGGCTGGGTGCCCCGCAGGCTCTCGGCGATCGCCGGGGGAAGTTCCGTCGCGCCGAGTACGCCGTGGTCGACGGTGGGCGTGGCGTCCGGGCCCTGGCGGGCACGCCACCATCGGGCCCGGCCGGAGCGGGGTGCCAACACCAGCACCGCCACCTCCGCCAGGGTGGGTACGGCGAGGCGGACCACCGCGGCGGCGGCCCGATCCGGGTGCAGTGGGTTGCCCAGCTTGTCGCCGACCACGGCCAGGAAGGACGACCTGGCCCGCTCGGCGGCCAGTTCCTCGGCCCGCTGTTCGCTGTCGCTGACGTCCTCGACGTACCAGCAGCTCCGCCCGGCGGACAGGGCGACCCGACGCACCCGCAACCGTCGGCCGTGATGGCGCAGGTGTGGATCTGCCGAGGCGAGCCGCTCGACCACCGCGAGGGTGCCGCCGACGACCACTTCCGGCAGCAGCCGCTGCGCCACCGGGCTGAGGTACCGGACCGTACCGTCCGGGCCGCACACCACCACGCCTTCGCGGAGATGCTCGGCGACGTCGGGCCAGTCGGCGGCGAGTTGGCCCTGGGGCCGGTCCAGCGCGGGCAGCCCGGCAGCCGGACGGGAGGTGGACGCGCGCCAGGCCGGGGCCCGGGCGACACTCGGTGTGGAAGACCGTCCGTCGCCGGGGTCGAGGTCCCTGACGTCGGCACCTGTCACCAGCTTGAGCCTCGCTCCTTGTCGCGTTCCGCAGCCGCGTCGAGCGGCCTGCTTGGTCATGTCCCGCACCCAGCCTACGCGGCTTGGCGGGTGGTGCCACCCGGCTGAGGCGGCCGTCGGACGCTGACGACCGCCTGACACGCGGCTCAGCTCGACGTTGTTACGATCCGAGCGCCCCTGCCCGCCCGCCACCTGCGGAAGGCGTGATCGTTGCTGTCCCACGGTCGCAGACCCGAGACCTCGCCGCTGAGCGTGTCCGTCGACCGGTCCGACCCCGACGCACCCGTGATCCGGGTCGCCGGTGACCTCGCGTACGCCTCCGCCGAGTCGCTGCGGCGCGAGATCGACCAGATCGTGAGCACCGCCCCGGCCACGCTGGTGCTCGACTTCGGCGGCCTCCAGTTCGTCGACAGCACCGGACTCAGCGTGATCGTGCACGCCTGGCGTGAGGGGCAGCAGCGGGACACCCGGCTGCGGCTGCACGCGGTCCCCCGGTTCCTCCAGGCCATCCTCGACATGACCGGGGTCACCGGCCTGCTGGCCCGCGAGCCCACCGACGCCGCGCCCGACGACCAGTCTCCGGCCACCGCGTAGCGACGTCTCCTCGGCACCGCCGCCTGTCCCACCCCGCGACTTGCGCCCGGTCGGCGTCCTGGGAGCATGAAGTCATGTCGGCACAGCTGTTGGTCATCGAGATCGACCGGCGCGACGCGGGGCGGGCCGAGTTGCGGCTGACCGGCGACCTGGACTTCGACAGCGCGCCGGAGCTCGTCGACGCCGTCGACGAGCTGCGCCGCGACGGCTACCGGCAGTTGGTCATCGATCTCACCGGGGTGGGTCTGTGTGACTCCTCCGGGCTCAGCGCCTTCGTGCTGGCGCATCGAGGCGGCTCGGCGCCGCTGCGACTGACCGGTGTCAACGCCGTGCTGCGCCACCTGCTGGACCGCACCGGCCTCGCCGACCTGCTGGAGCTTCCGCCGGCCACCGGATCCGACGTCGTCGGGGACAGCGACGTGCCGGCGGCCGGCTGAGCCGGCCGGGCCACCCGAGGGGTGGCCCCCGACCCTGGGACCAGGGGTCGGGGGCCGGAGGGTGGCTCAGGGGGCCGGGACCGGGTACGGACCCACGCGGTGGGGCTCGGTGGTCGGCTCCGCGTCCTCCGGCGGGCCCGAATCGGGAGTTCTGAACAGATAGCGGACGAACTCGGCATCCGTCCCGTCGTCCGGTGCTCCGGGCCACTGACCGACGCAGTCCACCCCGATCACCTCGCGACCCCCACCGTCGCTCTCCTCCACCAGCGCCCACAGGCTCACCGGGTAGCAGCGGGTGCGCTCGGGCTCCACCTGCCACCGGGAGTACCAACCGGGTCGAGCAGGGACGATCTCGACTATCCGCTTCATCACGGACCTGCCCTTCCGCCGGGTCTCTCGGAAGATCTCCGGCCACCACGATCGTCGGCCCCGCCCGGGTGACGGACCCTCACCCGGGCGGGATGAAGCCCGGCCGACACCGGCCGAGGGCCACCCTGCCCGCTGCGCCCCGGCCGTTTCGCCCCGGCGGCGGCCGGGAAGGCCATCGACGAAGCGGCCGACACCAACGGAAGCGAGGTACGCCATGCGTAAACAGATGGAGGGTGACAACCAGCGCCGTCGGGCCCTGGCCCGGCAGGCCCGGGAACGTGGTATGCGAGCCGCCGACACCGGGGCCAGCCTGAGCGCGTCCAAGCAGCTCACCCACCTCGACCAGAGCCGGCGAGCCGGCCCCGCGCCGGTCGGTGCCCGCCACAAACCGGACACCACTCGCGGCGGCCCCGCTCCTCCGCCCGCCGGGGTCCCGCAGGCGCCCCGGCCCCTTCCAGAGCCGGGTCTGTCGGCGCCGGGCATCACCACGGTGGGCTACCGCGACCTGGTCGAGGACGTCGTCCGCCGTTCCGGCGTCGACTTCCGCACCGCCAAGGTCGGGGTCGAGTCGACGGTGCTCGTCCTGGCCTGGGCCCTCCAGGACGGCGAACGTCGTCGGCTGCTGGAGGCCGTCCCCACCACACTGCACGACGTGGTCCCGGTGGACGGCATCGAGCGGCACCAGGATCTGGGTGGCTTCCTGTCCGAGGTGGCCCGGATCAGTGGTCGCACCCCGGAGCAGGCCCGCTATCAGGCCCAGGCGACGCTCGCCGCACTCGCCGAGCACGACGGTGACCTGATCGAGTCGCTGCACGTACCGGACGAGCTGCGGGAGCTGCTGGAGCCACCGCCGGCCGGTGGCGGCGTCGTCGGCGTGGTCGGTTCGACCCCGCCGTTGTCGGCGGCCGAGCTGCGTGCCGCCCTGGCCGACCTGCCCTACTGGTCCGGTGACGGCAACGCGCTGTCGCGCACCCTGGAGCTGCCGCCGAGCAACCTCGACCGGGTCCTGGACCGGCTCGACCTGCTCCGCCAGCAGTTGGGGCGCGGGCCACGGATCGGCCGGGCCGACCCGACCACCGCGGTGCTGACCGTGACCTCCGGCAACGCCGGGGCGGTGACCGCGAGCGACATCGACCTGGCACACGCGGTCGATGACGCCGTCGACGAGGCGGGCGCCGGAATGGCCGCCGGCTGAGTCGGCGTGACGTCGCTCGTGCGGTCGTGGGCGCGGCGCCCACGACCGCACGAACCCGCGTGCCGACGCGGGCGAGGGGCCACCCGAGGTCAGTGGACCCGCGCCGGCATCTCGGGTGACGAGCTCTCCAGCGGTACGGCGGCAGCGGAGATCAGTCCGAGTTGTGCCGCCGACCGGGGCAACGCCGCGTCGAGGACCCAGTCGGCACTCACCCGGGCCCGGTTGCCGGGCATCGCGAGCAGGTGGTAGCCACGGGTCACCGCCTTGGCGGGCAGGCCGGACAGCGGCACCTTCAGCGGGTTCGCCGCCGCCTGCTTGCCGCCGAGGTCCACCACCCAACCGAGGTCGTGGTGCTTGTACGGCCGACGACGTCCCTGCCCGTACGAGGCGGCGATGTTGTGCGCGGCCAGCTTGCCCTGCCGCTGCGCGTGCTGGGCCGTCATGGTGCAGATCTCGCCGGGGCGGGTCAGATCGGGCACCGCGGCGGCGTCACCGCAGGCGTAGACCTCGGGGAACCCGGGGACGTTGAGGTACTCGTCGACGACCAGCCGCCCCTTCTCGGTCCGCAGACCCAGTTCCGCCACGAACGGGTCAGGTCGTACGCCCACGCACCAGACCAGCGAACAGGTGGGCACGTACTCGCCGTCGGTGAGCTTGACCCCGTCGGAGGTGGCGACCGCGACCGAGGTGCCCATCCGCACGTCCACCCCACGGCGACGCAACACCCGGTCCGCGGTGACCGACATCCGACGGTCCAGCTCCGGCAGCACCCGGGGGGCGACGTCCAGCAGCATCCACCGGGGTCGGACCTTGAGATGGGGGCGCTGGGCCGCGAGTTCGTCGGTGAACAGGATGCCGTGCGCGGCCACCTCGGTGCCGGTGTAGCCGGCTCCGACCACCACGAACGTGGCCCGTGCCTGCTGCTCGGCCGGATCCTCGGCCTGCTCGGCCAACTCGATCTGCCGGACCACGTGGTCGTGCAGGTAGAGCGCCTCGGGCAGGCCACGGAAGCCGTGGGCGTACTCGGTCACGCCGGGGATCGGCAGCAGCTTGTTCACGCTGCCGACGGCCAGGACCAGCCGGTCGTACGCCAGCCGGTTGCGCTCGCCCTCCGGCTGGGTGAAGCCGACCCACCGGTTCTGCAAATCGACGCTGTCCGCCTCACCGATGACCACCCGTACGCCGTCCAGCGTGCCGGCCAGCGGCACCGCGATCCGGCCCGGCTCCACCACCCCGGCCGCCACCTCCGGCAGCAGCGGTAGGTACAGGAAATAGTCGGTCGAGTTCAGCAGGACGATCTCGGCTCGGCCGCGGGCCAGCCGACTCAACGTCTTCGCCGCGTGGTACCCGGCGAACCCGGCCCCCACGATCACCACACGAGGCTTCGTCATTTCGGCCCGGTTCCCGCCGTACGTGCCGACAAACGTCGTCCGCCCAGTCGATCGGGCCGTGGGCCCCGAGCGGCCTACCGTCAGCGTGGCCGGTCGAGCGGCATCGGGAACTCAAGGACGGTGGCTCCGCGCAGGTCCAGCCAGGCCCGGTCCGGGGCACGGACCAGCCGTAGCATCACCTCGAGGCAGGTCGGGCAGCGACCCACCAGGCCGGGCGCGTACGGGTAGACCCGCAGCGCCGCCATCGGGCCGGGGGTGCCGCAGTGGGCGCATCGGCCGGTGGCGGTGCTCAGGTCGACCGCGAACACCTCCCCCAACGGGCCGTCGAGCATGTTGCCGTCCACATAGGGCAGCGCGGTCATCCGCGTCTCCTCTCAGCCGGTCGGGCCGAAGCGTTCGGTGCGGATCCGGCGCGCCGGGTGGCCCAGGCCGACGAGCAGGTCGGAGACGGCCTCCACGAACCCTGTCGGTCCGCACACGTACACCGACGGCTCCAGCTCCGGCGGCCAGCCGTGCGTGTTGACGTCGGCGAGGCCGAGCCGGTGGGGTTCGCCGCGCCACCCGTCGGGCGTCCGCCGGGTGTAGACGTACGCCACGTCGAGCCCGGCGTCGTCGCGTACCCGTCGCCGCAGTTCGTCGGGGTATAAGGCGTCGTCGGGGGTGCGTACGGAGTAGATCAGCCGGAACGGAACCCGGCTCCCGGCCGCCCGACGGGCCCTGATCATGGCCATCAGCGGCACCACCCCCGATCCACCGGCGACGAGCAGCACCGGCTCGGTCTGCTGAGGCCGCCAGACGAACCAGCCGCCGATCGGCCCGCGTACCTCGACCGGGTCACCCACGCGGTAGTCGTCGACCAGGAACGGCGACACCTCGCCGTCGGTCACCCGCTGGACGCACACCTCGATCCGGTCGCCGTCGGCGGAGTCGGCCAGCGAGTACGACCGGGCGGCCTGGTAGCCGTCCGGCGCGGTGAGCCGGATGTCGACGTGCTGGCCGGGCAGGTGGGTCGGCCAGCCCGGCACCTCCAGCACCAGGGTACGCGCGGTCGGCGTCTCGGCCCGGTGGTCCACCAACCGGGCCGCGCGCCAGCTCGTCCGACCGCTCAATCGCCCTGGTACCGCTGCTCACGCCACGGGTCGCCGTAGTCGTGGTAGCCGGCGGTCTCCCAGAAGCCGGGGGTGTCCTCGACGGTGAGGCGGAGGCCGCGCACCCACTTGGCGGACTTCCAGAAGTAGAGGTGGGGTACGAGCAGGCGGGCCGGCCCACCGTGCTCGGCCGGCAGGTCCTCGCCGTCGTAGGTGTGCACCAACCAGGCCTGCCGGTCGCGCAGGTCCGCCAACGGCAGGTTGGTGGTGTAGCCGCCGTAGGAGTGGGCCAGGGCGTAGTCGGCGGCGGTGTCCACGCCGTCGAGCAGCGTGTCCAGGCAGACGCCCCGCCAGGTGGTGCCGAGCTTCGACCAGCGGGTGACGCAGTGGATGTCGACGGTCGGTGTCTGCTGCGGCAGCGCCATCATCTCGTCCCAGCTCCACCGGTGCTCCGTACCCGTCTCGGTGCTGATCACGAACTCCCACTGGTCACGTGGCACCCGTGGGGTCGGGCCGGCGGAGAGCACCGGGAAGTCCGGCGTCAGATACTGGCCGGGAGGCAGATCCGGTGCCTCGGCGCGGGGTCGACCCGTGAAGCCCGGCGTGACGATACCCACCGCTCAGTCCTACCACGGCGATCACCGGGCCCGGGTCGGTTCGACCCACCCGGGCGGCCCGTGCGGTCCGGAGGACTCACTTCCGCTCGGTGACGACCTCTTTGGAGCCCGGCACCACGTTGCGGGTCGCCCGCAGGCTGGTGATGGTGACCACGGTCAGCACCACGACGATGACCCCGAGGGAGATCTCGGTAGGGATCAACGGCACGCCCTCCCAGATGCCGTGCGCCCAGTGCAGACCGAGCTTGACGCCGATGAAGGCCAGGATGATCGCCAGACCGTAGGTGAGGTGGACCAGGCGGCTCAGCGCCGCGTGCAGCACGAAGTACAGCGCCCGCAGGCCGAGCAGGGCGAAGGCGTTGGTGGCGAAGACGAGGTACGGGTCCTCGGTGATGCCGTACACGGCCGGCACCGAGTCGACGGCGAAGACCACGTCGGTGGCGAGCACCGCCACCACCACCAGCGCGAGCGGGGTGAGCGCCCGCCGCCCGTCGACCCGCACCGTCATCTTGGTGCCGTGGTACTCGTTGACCACCGGCATGAAGCGGCGCAGCAGACGCACCGAACGCATGGTGCCGATGTCCACCGACTGCTCGTGTCCGGTGAACGCGTCGCGGAGCAGCTTTGCGGCGGTGAACAGCAGGATCAGCGCGAAGATCAGGAAGGCGAAGTCCAGGGTCTGCAGGGCTGCCGCGCCGAGGGCGATGAAGATGCCGCGCAGCACCAACGCTCCGGTGATGCCGAACAGCAGCACCCGTTGGGCCAGCACGGACGGCACCGCGAAGGCCGCCAGCAGCAGCATGAAGACGAAGAGGTTGTCGACCGACAGCGACTTCTCGACGAGATAACCCGCGAGGTAGTCGATGCCCTCCTGCCGCCCGTACTGGGACCAGACCCAGGCGCCGAAGGCCAGCGGCAGGGCTATGTAGAAGGCCGACCAGCCCAGCGCTTCCTTGAGTGACACCTCGTGCGGGCGACGCGTGACCACGAAGTCGAGCACCAGCAGGGCGACGACCCCGGCGAGGGTGATCGCCCAGAGCGAGGGCGTGCCGATGGTCTGCAGACCAGCCGCGAGCGACAAATCGGACATAGGGGGGCCTCCTCGAACACCGTGTCATGTTCGAGGTCTCCTTCACCCACGATTTCGTGGGCAACCACCCGAGGCACGCTCCGGGCGCGCCGTACTGACCGGCATGGTTCGTAGGAAGTACTCCCCTCGTGGTGACAAGGTTAGGGCAGCCCGATCCCGCCCGCCATGCGGGGCGTCGCGGTACCGGATGCCGCAGGTCACAGCCCCGGAAAGCAGCACCACGGCAAGCGCCTATCGTGACCGGGTGAGCGCAGACCTGCCGACCGGCCCGCTGGCCGGCGTACGCGTGGTGGAGCTGGCCGGGATCGGACCGGGGCCGTTCGCCGCCATGATGCTGGCCGACCTGGGAGCCGACGTGATCCGGGTCGACCGGGCCACCGAGGTGGACACCAGCGCCTTCGGCACCCCGCACCCCGACCTGCTCAACCGGGGACGCCGCTCGATCGGGGTGGACCTGAAGTCGGCCGAGGGGCGCGAGGTGGTGCTGGCCCTGGTCGGCGGCGCCGACGCCCTCATCGAGGGGTTCCGGCCCGGGGTCACCGAGCGGCTCGGTGTCGGCCCGGCCGACTGCCACGCGGTCAACCCGGCGCTGGTCTACGGCCGGATGACCGGATGGGGTCAGGACGGCCCGAACGCCCCGTACGCCGGGCACGACATCGACTACCTGGCGCTGACCGGCGCGTTGCACGGCATCGGCCGCGCCGGTGAGCCGCCGGTGCCACCGATGAACCTGCTCGGCGACTTCGGTGGCGGCGGCATGATGCTCGCGCTGGGTGTCGTCTCCGCGCTGTACGCGGTGCGCGGCGGGGCCACCGGCCAGGTCGTCGACGCCGCCATCGTGGACGGTGTCGCCGTGCTCAGCACCCAGATCCACGCGCTGCGCCAGCTCGGCATGTGGCAGGAACCGCGCGGGGTCAACCTGCTCGACGGGGGCGCCCCGTTCTACGACACCTACGAGTGCGCCGACGGGCGCTACCTCGCCGTGGGCGCGTTGGAGCCGCGCTTCTACGACGAACTGGTCCGGCTCACCGGGTTCCCGCTCCCCCCGGACGAGCCGGTCGACCGGACCGACCCGGCGAACTGGCCGGCGTTGCGGGCGGCCTGGGCGCGCCTGTTCCGCACCCGGACCCGCGACGAGTGGGCGGCGCTGCTCACCACCTCCGACGCCTGCGTCGCGCCGGTGCTGGACTGGCGGGAGGCACCGGAGCACCCGCACCTGGCCGCCCGGGAGACCTTCGTGCTCCGCGACGGCGTCGTCCAGCCGGCGCCGGCGCCTCGGTTCTCCGCCACCCCGACCGCGATCCGCCGGCCACCCCCGTGGCCGGGCGAGCACACCGACGAGATCCTCGCCGAGATCGGCTTCGACCAGGACCGGATCACCCGGCTCCGGGCGACGGCGGCGGTCAGGTAGCGCGGCGCAGCGTCGCCCCGGGCGCCAGGGCGGGCTCGACCATGTCGCGGTAGTCGCGGGGCAGCTGGACCACCAACTCGTCGAACTCTCCGCCGGTCACCGCCTCCCGCAGCGTGATGAAGACCGCACGGGCCGCGTCCCGGGCGGCCCGCTCCTCGATCCCGGCGCGCAGGGCCACCCGGGCGACGAACTCGGCCGCGCCGAACCGCTGTGCCGCCTCGGTGTCCGGTGTGGGACGCAGCGGCAGCCGCAGCGGGGCGGGCAGTTGTACGGCCAGGTCGAGCACCTCGCCACCGGTCAGCCGCTCGGCCAGCGTCTCCAGCGTCGCCCGGATCAGCTCCACCGCCCGCGACGACGACGTCCCGGCGCGCTGGGCGACCTGGTCGACGAAGGTGTCGTAGTTCATCGGCCATCCCCTCCGGCCGGCGCTTACCCACCCGACCTGCGGGGAAAACGGCGGCCGCCGGCGGTTTTTCCCACCGGACCCGAGTGCGTGAGCGGCCCCGGGTCGGGTATCCGCGCCCGGTCGTGGCCGGATCGAAGCCGGGAGGAGCCGACACCATGGCGAGTTACGCCGACGTCCTGCAATACCTGTCCAGCCTGGACTACCCCGCGGGCAAGGACGAGGTGGTACGCGAGGCCGAACGCGAAGGGGCCCCGCCAGACGTGTTGCAGGCCCTACGCGCGCTGCCTCCGGTGGATTACGCCAACGGCAACCAGGTGGCCCGTTCGGCCGGCATCGACGCGGCTGACGGGATCACCGATTCGCAGCGCGCCGCCCAGGCACGCGACAAGCGTCACCAACGGGTGTCACAGCATCTGCGTGGCATCTGAGCCGTACCGGGCCGGCCCGTCGGATCGGGCGGGCGCACCCGGGGGGCCGATGCAGGGGGGCGCCCCGACCACGAACCGCAGCCGGGGGCGCCCCTGCGTAACCGCCTGCCCTGGCGGCGGAACGCCCGAACCGGGTCGCGACCACCAGGCGGCGACAGCCACCCGCACCGGGCGACTGCTGTTACTGCGGCGAGTTTACCGCACGCCATCAGCCGAACGGACAGTGGGTGCCGTCGAACGGTTTCATCCGCCGCCTCGGGCGTCCGAACCTCCTCCGGCGCGACCCCGTCAGGGCACCGGCCAGGGCCGGTGCGCAGGCGCTAGTCGTGGAAGCCGCCGGTGCGGTCACGGGCCTTGAGCCGGACGGTGGGCAGGGCCGGTGCGGGCAGCGGTGGGTCCGGGTCGTTGGCGACCACTCCGAACCGCCGTCCGGCCATCCAGTCCTCCCGGGCGGCGACGATCTCCTCGTGGTCACGGCCGACGAAGTTCCACCACATCACCAGCGGCTCCTCGAAGGGCGCGCCGCCGAGCAGCATCAACCGGCTGCCGGGCGTGCCGCGCAGCCGCAGCGCCTCCCGCCCGGTGCCGAGCCAGAGCAGCGTCCCGGGGGTCAGCGGCAGGCCGTCGACCTCGCCGGTGCCGTCGAGGGCCAACAACGCGTACTCGAAGTCGGGCCGCAGCGGCAGCCCGGCCTCGGTGGCGACGAGTTCCAGTTGGGCGCCGAGCAACGGGGTGTACACCTGGGCCGGTGAGCGTTCCCCGGCGAGTTCCCCGACCAGCAGGGTGACGTCCAGGTCCGCATCGCGCCACCGGGGCAACTCCGCGTGGTGGACGAAGTCGGGCGCACCGCCACGGGCCTCGTCCGGCAACGCCACCCACAGCTGCACCCCGTGCATCAGGGGTGGGTGCGCCGCCGGTGAGCGTTCGGAGTGGGCGATGCCGTGGCCCGAGGTCATCACGTTGAGCTGACCGGGGCGGATCGGCTGCTTGTTGCCGAGGCTGTCCCGGTGCAGGATCTCGCCGTCGAGCAGCCAGGTCACGGTCTGCAGACCGGTGTGCGGGTGCGGGGGCACCTCCATGCCGGGGCGTTCGGCCACGTCGTCGGGTCCGAAATGGTCGACGAAGCACCACGCGCCGACCATCCGGCGGGTGCGCTGCGGCAGCAACCGGCGCACCGTGGTGTAGCGGCCCAGCGGCACGTCGTGACCGGGCAACAGCACACTGCCCGGGTCGGCGGTCGCCACACCTGGCGGACGGGTCTCGGCAGGCATCGTCTCGGCACGCTCCACGGCTCGACTCTACGCCCGCTCCGGGCACCCGCCCGCCGGTCGGCGAGCCGACCCGGCCCTGTCCGTTCTGCACCGATCCGGCCATCGGCATCCCTTCGACGGCCACGTGAGAGCAGACGGCACCACGGGCCACCGGACCCGACGCCGGATTCGACTGCACGTTGGTCCACCCGGGCGCGATGAACCGGAACAAGGTGGGGAACCGTGTTCCGGGGGGTCGACGCAGGTCGTCGCCAGGGTCCGGCAACGGCGCCGGCCCTGAACCGGAAAGGACGTGTCGGTGATGCCGGAGACAGTCGAGTCGGTGTTCGCGAGCGTGGTCGCCCGCAATCCGGGCGAGCCCGAGTTCCACCAGGCCGTACGGGAGGTGCTGGAGAGCATCGGACCGGCGCTGGCCCGGCACCCGGAGTACGCCGAGGCCCAGATCATCGAACGGATCTGCGAACCGGAACGACAGGTCATCTTCCGGGTGCCCTGGGAGGACGACCGGGGTCGGATCCAGGTCAACCGGGGTTTCCGGGTCGAGTTCAACAGCGCTCTCGGCCCGTTCAAGGGTGGCCTCCGCTTCCACCCCTCGGTGTACCTGGGCATCGTCAAGTTCCTCGGCTTCGAGCAGATCTTCAAGAACGCGCTGACCGGGCTCGCGATCGGCGCCGGCAAGGGCGGCGCGGACTTCGATCCCAAGGGCCGCTCGGACCGGGAGGTGATGCGCTTCTGCCAGAGCTTCATGATCGAGCTGTACCGGCACATCGGCGAGCACACCGACGTGCCGGCCGGCGACATCGGGGTGGGCGGCCGGGAGATCGGCTACCTGTTCGGCCAGTACAAACGGATCACCAACCGGTACGAGTCGGGTGTCCTGACCGGCAAGGGCCTGGCCTACGGCGGCGCGCAGGTACGCACCGAGGCCACCGGGTACGGCGCGGTGTTCTTCGCCGAGGAGATGCTGCGGCAGACCGGGGACGGCCTCGACGGCAGGCGGGTGGTGGTCTCCGGCTCCGGCAACGTGGCCATCTACGCGATCGAGAAGGTCCACCAGCTCGGCGGCAGGGTGGTGGCGTGTTCCGACTCCGCTGGTTACCTGCTCGACGAGAAAGGCGTCAACCTCGACGTGTTGCGGGAGCTGAAGGAACAGCGACGCGGCCGGCTCGCCGACTACGTGGCCGAGGTCCCGCACGCGGTGAGCGTCCCCGGCCGGACCCCCTGGGAGGTGCCGTGCGACCTGGCCCTGCCCTGCGCGACCCAGAACGAGATCGGTGGCGCGGAGGCCGCCCAGTTGGTCGCCGGGGGTTGCACCGCGGTGGTGGAGGGGGCGAACATGCCGACCACGCCCGAGGCGGTACGCATCCTCGGGCGGGCCGGCGTGCGGTTCGCGCCCGGCAAGGCGGCCAACGCCGGTGGTGTGGCGGTCAGTGCTCTGGAGATGCAGCAGAACGCCAGCCGCCAGTCGTGGACGTTCGCGGAGTCGGAACGGCGGTTGCAGGAGACGATGCGGGACATTCACGCCCGCTGCTGGGCCACCGCGGAGGAGTACGGCCTGCCGGGCGACTACGTGGCGGGCGCGAACATCAGCGGCTTCCGCCGGGTCGCCGAGGCGATGCTGGCGCACGGCCTGGTGTAGGGGCTGGACAGACAGGTACCGGTGCCCGTCGCCGAGCGGCGGGCACCGGTACCTGTCTTCTCCGGGCCCTGCCCGGAATGGTGGATCAGTTGGCGCCACCCGCACCGAAGCGGTTCCGCCGCCGCCAGGCGAGCGTGCCGAGCAGCAGGACGGCACCGGCGGCGACCAGCCCGCCGCCGACCTTCATCGGCGTGTCGAGGCTGCTGCCGGTGACCGGCAGGTGCGGCTTCTTCTTGTGCAGCACCCGCAGCTCGCTCGTGGCGGTACGCCCGGACTCCCGGCCGGTGGCGGTGAAGGTGAGCAGGCCCGTCACCGACGGCGTGTACCGCCGGGTGAAGACACCCTGCGCGTTCGTCCGAGCGGTGAAGCTCAACGGCGCGCCGGCCTGGAAGGCCACGGGCGTCATCGCGACCGTGCTGCCGTCGCTGCGACGCGCCGTACCGGCGGCCGGTGCGGCCAACGGCGTCACCGAGACGACGATGTCCACCGTCTCGTTAGGCCCGAAGTTGCGGCCCGTCAGGATGACCGTCTCACCGAGGAAGATGGTGGGTCGGTTCACCGTCAGCGAGGCGAGCACCGGCGGATAGGGCGGTGGCTGGGGCGTACCGTCGACAGATGGCGCCGGCTGCGGCTGGGCCGCCCCCGCCGCGGTCGGCACGGCCACCACGGCCAGACCGACCGTGAGCGCCATGATGATGCGGGAAAGCCGCATGGTTCGTTCCCTCCTACTGAGAACAGCTTGGTGCGGTAACAACATGGGTGGTCCATGGGGTGGCGGTCGGGGTCAGCCACAGCTCAGCCGTCCCGCTCTCCGTCTTCCCGGTCAGCAGCGAGATCTCCAACGTGCGAGTCCCGCCCGGTCCGATCTCGACGTTCACGACGGCGACCTGACGTCGCCGCTCGGTGCCGTTGCCCACCGAGGTCTCGGCACCGTCGAGACGGGTGTCGAGCACCGCCCCGCCGGCCGGGGCGTACACCGACACGAGTGTCCGGACGGTGTAGGGATCCCCGGCCCGGCCGAGGCCGAGAACCGACTCGCTGAGCCCCGAGGCCGGTGCGGTGGACCGGAGCGTCACCCGCAGGTTCAGCTCCCGACGGCCGTCGGCGTGACAGTCACCGACCGTGAGGTCAGCGGACTGTCGCAGGTAGTAGCCGAGCTTCGCGCCGCTGCCGTCGTTGAGGAACACGCCGACCGTCGGCACGGTGTCCGTCTCCGGGAGCGTCCCGGCCATCCGACTGTCGTCGAACGTCCGCTGTTCCTCCGGTCGGGCACTCCAGAACAGTATCCGACGTTCTCGTATAGAGCGGTCAAATGCGGACAACAACCCATTCGGGTGCACGTTCCTCGCGAAGAGGGTGTCGAACACCGCGGCCGCCGCCGCCGCGAAGAAGGTGTCCTGCTCCTTCGGGCTCATCCGCTGGTAGGCGTCGCTGAGCAGGGTCTGGACCGCGTTCTCGGCACTCAGCGCCACCCCACCCGGCGTCCGCACCGGGCCGGTCGCCTTCAGCAGGTACGACAGCACCACCGGATCGACGGCCAGGACGCCGTCGACCGTCTCCCCGCTGTGCCGGCGGTACATCTCCCGGTACAGCGACGCGGCCGTCGGGAAGTGCGGACTGAGGTTGACGTCGGCCGGGTAGATGCCGGGCAGTTCCCCCCACAGGGCACGCACCTCGGCGGGAACCTTCAGCGGATCGGTGAACCGGCCGAAGCTCGAGCTGCTGCCCTGGGCGCCCATCTTCACCCGACCCTTGTTGGCCTCGATGACGGCGTACGCGCCGAACATGCCGCCGGTCGCGCGCAGCTCGGCGGAGTTCTGCGACACCAGCAGGTACGTGCGCGCCCCGTCGACGCCGAGCAGCGGCGGCAGCAGTTTGCTGGCCTTGTTCGCCGCCGAGGTCATCGCGGCCAGCCGGTCGATCTCGCCGCGCAGGTCCGCCAACGCCTGCCGGACCTGCCCGACCAGGCGGTCGTCCGGGACCTCGACCAGCCGCGCGCGGGTCTGCTGCACCGTGTCGTGCACCGCGACCAGCTCGTCGGCGACGGCGCGCAGGCCGGTCAGGTCCAGCCGACCCTCCTGCGGCACCAGTCCGCCGAGGTCGACCCGGAGCAGCGCGGGGAACGCCTGGCGGGCCAGGTCGTCGATGGCGATGGCGATCTGCCGGATCGCGGTGAGGTTCGCCCCGGCGATCGGGGTCTGCCGGCCCAGCCACCAGCCGGGGTCGCCGGTGGCCCGGCGCGCCGCGCCGGCCTGCTCCTGCAACGCGGCGAGGGTCCGCTGGGCGCGGGCGGTGTCGCCACCGACCAGGTGGGCGCTCAACTCACCGGCGAGGCCGGCGGCGTTGACCAGGTGGGCGCGGGCCTGCCAGCCCCGGAAACCGACCCAGCCACCGAGACCCAGCAGCAGCGAGCCGACCACCAACGTGGTCAGCAGGATGCGACGCAGCCGCGCGCGCCGGCGACGGCGGGAACGGCTACGCCGCCGTCGAGGGCTTTCGCTCTCCGTCACATCTCACCTCTTCCGAAAACGGACAGAAGACCACATTGTTCTTAACACCTAACGGACAAATTGGTGCGGTAATAACGACATCAGGCGTTATGAAAGGTTCGTTCACCATTTGCGTCACGTCCGGTCGCGGCGACCTCCCGTAACAGCCCTTCGATCCGGTCCACACCCGACGGCAGCGACATGTCCCGCAGGTACGCCTCCCGGCCCCGCCGCCCCATCTCGACCCGCGTCGGCGCGGGGATCTGCGCCGCCAGCCAGAACCGGTCGGCCAGGCTGGCCCAGTCCTCGGGCGGACAGGACAGACCGGCCCGAGCCCGCTCGACCAGCAGCGCGGTGTCCCCGCCGGCCGAGGCGACCACCGGTGCGCCACAGGACAGGGCGGCCTGGAGCTTGTCCGGCACGCTGCCACGCAGCTGCGGCAGATCGCGCACCGTCACCAGTTGGTAGTCCGCGGCGGCGTACAGCTCGGGCATGTCCAGCGGGGACCGCCGGTCCACGAACCGGACGTTGTCGGCGCGCAGCTCGGCGGCGAGCCCGCGCACCCGTCGCTCGTCGGGGCCCGAGCCGACCAGGACCAGGTCCACCGTGTCACCCAGCGTCGCCGCCGCCCGTACCGCCGTGTCCAGTCCCTGCCGTGCCCCGATGGTGCCGGCGTGCATCACCACACACCGCTCGTCGCGGCGGACCAGCCGGCGTGCGGCCGGGCTGGCCGACGCCGGGCGGAAGATCCGTTCGTCGGTCCAGTTCAGCACCACCCGGATCCGCTCCGGGTCGACCCCGTCGGCCACCAGCGTGTCCCGCAGGGAGGGTGCGGTCACCGCGATCCGACCGGCGGCCCGGTAGGTACGCACCATGGCCGACCGCACCCGCTCCGCCCACCGGCCGTCGTCGGCGGAGTCGGGAACCTGCTCGGCCCAGACGTCCGGCACGTGCAACACCAGCGGCACCGGGCCGAGCAGCCGCAGCAGGGCCGCCGAGGCGAACGCGGCGGCCGGCGGCTGGTGCACGTACAGCACGTCGACACCCGCCAGGAACCGGCGACCGACCAGCGCCGCGCTGCCGGCGAAGGAGAGCCAGGAGGCCATCCGGGCACGTACGGTCGCGTCGGCGGCGCTGTACCGGGGCACCCGACGCACGGTCAGCCCCCGGCTGCGGGTCTCGTGGTGCCAGCGTTGCCGCCAGCCGGGGTAGATGTGCCCGCCCGGATAGTCGGGGAAGCCGGTGAGCACCCGTACCTCGTGGCCCCGCGCGGCCAACTCCTCGGCGAGGCTGCCGGGGATGAACGCGGGCTCGGGCGGAAAGTGGAACGTCAGGATCCCGATTCGCACCGGGACACCCCCGTCCCCGACCAGTGGTTCGGCGTGCCGCCCGGGACCGTGGCGGCGACTACTGCGTACGATCTCGACAACCCCTCACGGGTCGGACGCCGTCGGCGACCGCCCTTCGTCGCGGCGCCGCCGCCCGCGACCGCGTCGTCCAGGGGGTTCCACATGCTCAGCGGGTTGTTGTTCGTCTGCCACGCGAACCTGTGCCGGTCGCCGATGGCCGAGTTCCGCGCGCGTAGCCTGCTCGCCGGAGCGCCGGTGACGGTGGCCAGCGCCGGCACCGACGCCGTCGAGGGGCTGGCGATGCATCCGTACGCGGCGGCGATCGCCGCGGAGACCGGCGACGATCCGACGTCGTTCCGCAGCCGGCGGCTGCTGCCGGAACACCTCACCGACGCGGTGCTGGTGTTGACCGCCACCCGGCGCCAGCGCTCGATCTGCACCGCGCTGGCGCCGGCGGCGCTGCACCGGACGTTCACCCTGCGCCAGTTCGGCCGGCTCGCGACGGCGGCCGAACCACCGCCGGACGAGCAGGACGATCCGGTGCGGGCCGCGGTGGCCGCCGCCGCCCTGGCCCGGGGGCGGTTGCAGCCCGCCCCCGGGGACGACGACGACCTACGAGACCCGGTCGGGGGCACCCCAGAGGACTTCCGACGCTGCGCGGAGGAGATCGAGCGGGCGCTGCGCCCTCTGGCGACGCTCATCGGGACAGCCGGGTGAGTTCCTGGGTGTGGTCGCTCACCTCGCCGGCGCGGGCCCGCTCGGCGTGCCGGCCGGTCCGGCTCGCGTCGGTCGGGACCGACTGGGCACCGGTGGCGGCTGCCACCACCCGGTAGGCCTCGTACTGGTACGCCTCGGTCTTGGGTACCCGGGCCATGTTGAGCACACAGCCGAGCAACCGCACCGAGACCGAGTGCAGCGCCCGCGCGGCAGCGGCCACCTGGGCCCGCGAGGTACGCCCCTGCTGGGTGACCAGCAGCGCACCGTCGGCCTGCACCGCGACCACCACGCCGTCGGTGACCGCGAGCAGCGGCGCGGTGTCGATGATCACGATGTCCGCGGACTCGCGCAGGGCCAGCAGTAGGTCGGACATCGCCTTCGACCCGAGCAGCTCGCTGGGGTTGGGCGGGGCTGAACCGCTGGGCAGGACGAGCAGCGACTTGTCTCCCCAACGCTGGACCACGTCGCCCACCTGCACGTCGCCGACGAGCACGTCGGTCAGCCCGACCCCCTGGTCGATGCCCAGGTAGTCGCCCACCTTCGGGCGGCGCAGGTCGGCGTCGACCAGCAGCACCCGCCAGCCCGCCTCGGCCAGGGCGATCGCCAGGTTGCACGACAGCGTGGTCTTGCCCTCGCCCTGGAGGGCGCTGGTCACCGCGATGACCCGGGCCGGCTCGTGCACGTCGACGAAACGCAGGTTCGTCCTGAGCTTGCGGACCGCCTCGGCCCGTGCCGAGGTGGTGGCGTCACCGACGATCAACGGAGCCGAGCGGGCACTGGCGTCGATCGGGATCTCACCGAGCAGCGGGCTGCCGGTCACCCGTTGCAGGCCGGCCGCGTCGCGCAACCGCACGTCGGCCATGCCCCGCAGGATCGCCAGACCGACGCCGGCCAGCAGGCCGAGCAGGGCACCGATCATGGTGTTGCGGACCGGCTGCGGCGACACCGGCGTCGGGGTCACCCGTGGACCGCTCACCACCTCGATCTTGATCGGCCCGGGGCTGCCGTCCGGTCGCGTCTCGACCTTCTGCACCAGCTCGACGAACTTCGCCGAGAGCGCCTCGGTCACCCGCAACGCCCGGGTCTGGTCGGTGTCGGTCACCGACGCCCGCAGCAGCACGGTGCCGGTCTCGGTGGAGGTGCTGACCCGGCGTTGGATCTCCTCGGCGGTCAGCCCGAGCTGGTTGTCGGCCACCGCCGCCTGGGCCAGCCGGTCGCTGGTCAGCAGTTCCGCGTAGGACTTCACCCGTTGCTGGAGGAAGAGCCCACCCTGGTAGGCGTCGGTGACGCCCTGGCTCGGCGTGGTGACGAAGAAGGTCACCGAGGCGACGTAGCGCGGCTGGGCCCGCACGGTGACCAGCGCGGTGACGCCCAGCGCCACCATGAAGGTGACCAGGACGATCCACCAGTGCCGGCGTACCAGGCGTAGTTGGCGGTACAGGTCCATCAGGCGGGCCTCCGTACCGGGCCGGTAACGCCAAAGAACTTCACGAAAACCCCCAAGGTCGACTCAATCTCGTGAAACCATTAAAGCGGCTCATGCGGCTTATGTCCGGAGTTAGGTATTTTCTTAATGGCGGATCGCGCCCGCAGTGACCAACCGGGCCGACGGTCCGTCGGAATCGCTCCGGCCCGGAAAAAATTGCGCTGTCCCCACCGAGCGCTCCTGTGACTCGTCCCGCGGCGAACAGGTCGCGTCGCCGCACTCGCAACGACTGCCAGCAGTGGGTAGAGTCCCGGCATTGGTGTGCCGGGAAGCCTGGTCGGCGCTGATGTGCGTTGCCCTTCGATCGACGAGGCGGAGCCACCCGTGACCGACCAGACCCCACGCCCAGCAGGCCGCGGCGTAGGCCGCCTCTTCAGGCGTACCTCCTGGTCGGAGGCGCGTTTCCTGGCCGACGTACTACGCACGGAGACCGTCGGTGGCGCCCTGCTACTCCTCGGCGCCGTGATCGCGCTGGTCTGGGCCAACTCCCCCTGGGGCGACTCCTACGCGGAACTGGGGCGGTGGGTGCCGTTCTCCGGCGGCGCGGCATTGCATCTCGACCTCGACCTCGCCACCTGGGCCGCCGACGGACTGCTGGCGATCTTCTTCTTCGTCGTCGGCCTGGAACTCAAACGCGAGTTCGTCGCCGGTGAACTGCGTGATCCACGACGGGCGGCGCTACCGGTGGTGGCGGCGGTCTGCGGTATGGCCGCCCCGGCACTGATCTTCGTGGCCGTCACCCTCGCCGGTGGTGGAAACGGCCTGCGCGGCTGGGCGATCCCGACCGCGACCGACATCGCGTTCGCGCTGGCCGTGCTGGCCGTGATCGGGGCCTACCTGCCGCAGGGGCTACGGGCCTTCCTGCTCACCCTGGCCGTGGTCGACGACCTGCTGGCGATCACCGTCATCGCGATCTTCTATACCGACGACTTCAGCCTGCTCCCACTGCTCGGCGCCCTGGCCCCGATCGCCCTGTTCGGTCTGCTGGTGCAGCGCCGCCGCACCTGGTGGTGGGCGCTCATCCCACTCGCCGTGGCCGCCTGGACCCTGGTGCACGCCTCCGGGGTGCACGCCACGGTGGCCGGCGTCCTGCTGGGCTTCACCGTGCCCGTGCTCGCCCGCCCACACCGCGACGGTCGCCGTCCGATGCCCGGTCTCGCCGAACGTCTGGAGCACGTGTGGCGGCCCGTCTCCGCCGGCTTCGTGGTGCCGATCTTCGCGTTCTTCGCCGCCGGGGTGTCGCTGCGCGGGGCGGACCTCGGTGCCATCGTCACCGACCCGATCGTTCTCGGCATCGTGCTCGGCCTCGTCGTCGGCAAGTGCGTCGGTGTCCTCGGCTCCACCTTCCTGCTCGCCCGGTTCACCCGGGCCCGCCTGGACGACGACATCAGCTGGTCCGACCTGTTCGGCCTGTCGTTGCTGGCCGGTATCGGTTTCACCGTGTCGCTGCTCATCGGCGAACTGGCCTTCGGCTCCGAGAGCACCGACGGAGCCAACGTCAAGGCGGCCGTGCTGGCCGGCTCGTTGATCTCGGCGCTGCTGGCCACCATCGTGCTGCGGCGACGCAACCGGATCTACCGGGCGATCGCCATCAAGGAACAACTCGATCTCGACCAGGACGGGGTACCGGACGTCTACCAGAAATCTGGCGTCTGACCGCCGCTCACGCCTCGGCCGCCCGGCCGGCCCGCTCGGCCGGGCGGCCGGCATCCGGCGACCACCGCCGAAAATCCTCGATCAGGGTGGTACGCACCAACAGGCGCACCGCCACGATCGCCACCAGGACGACGATCTCGGTCCAGGTCTGGTTCCCGGTCAACCGCACCAGACCGGCCGCGAGCAGCAGGTCGAGCAGCACCCCCAGGGCCGTCGCGCGGGAGCCGGTGGCCAGCAGCACCACCATCGCGGCGAGCACGGCCAGCGCCGTGATGACGGCGGCCACGAGCGTCCCCATCAACGCTCGACCTGCCGCTTCTCGTGCTCGATCTCCCGACCCAGCACGTAGTTCAGCACCGTCCGGATGGCGGCGATGGCCGCCAGCTGACCGATCTGCGCGAAGGTCGGCGAGAGCGCGGTACGCAGGATGTCCGCCGCGAGCTGGAACTCCAGACCCAGGGTGAGGAAGCGCCCCAGGGACAGCCGGATCCGGGTGAACACCGCGGCGTCGTGGTGGCGCACCCCGTCGACCACGAACCGCAGCGCGGCCAGGGCCGCACCGATGGCGATGACGAGCGCGCCCAGGATCTCCACCGCGGTCACCAGCAGGTGGTGGCCCTGCTGGAGGATCACCTCGACGTCCACCCCGGCGCCTTACCCGGCCAGCAGCCGGGTAGTCGACGCCGGGGCCCACGGGCACCGCAACGCGCGGCCGTCGGGCTCAGCGCAGCTGGTTCACCGCGTCGAGGATCAGCCACCCGCCGCTGATGGCGAAGAGGACGGCCGCGCCGTACCTGATGGTTCGTTCGGGCAGCTTCCGGCCGAGCAGCCGGCCCGCGACGATGGCCAGCGCGTCCGCCGCGACCATGCCGACCGTCGAACCGAGCCAGGTGCCGAACCAGCCGTACTGGGTGGCCAGGGTGATCGTCGCGAGCATCGTCTTGTCACCCAACTCGGCGAGGAAGAAGGCGACACCGACGGTGATCACGGCCGATCTGCCGCCCCGAGCGGCTCGGCGCTCGTCCTCCTCGGTGAGCCGGTCGCCACGCAGCGTCCATGCGCCGAACCCGAGGAAGGCGACACCCGCCAGCAGCGAGATCCAACCGGTCGGCAGTGCCGCGCCGAGGCCGTGACCGATCGCCACCGAGGCGAGGTGCACCACGGCGGTGGCCACGGTGATGCCGATCAGCACCGGCATCGTGCGGTATCGGGTGGCGAAGGCCAGCGCCATGAGCTGGGACTTGTCTCCCAGCTCGGCGACGAAGATGACGCCGAAGCTGATCACCAGCGCGGCGAGGAACCCGTCCATGATGTCCTTCCCGGATCAGGCCGGGAGGAGGTGTGGGGACGCCCTCGACCCGGCTGCGACAGCCTGGTCGAAGGTCTCGCCCGCCTCGTCGGAACGAGGCCGGGTGGCCGGATGCACGAGGCACCAGTATGTCGACCACGACGTTATGGGCTACTCCCCTTCGCTGCACCCAGCCTAGCCGATCGCCCCCGAGGCATCACCGGGGCCCGGCGAGGACGGGCGTCGGCCGGGTCAGCCCGCTCACTCGGCACGGGCGAGGGTCACCCCGAACAGACCACCCGGGTCGGTCCAGAACCGCTCGGTACGCAGACCCGCCACGGCCAACTCGTCGGCGATGCCCTCCGGGCGGAACTTCGCCGACACCTCGGTCCGCAGGTCCTCCCCGGCGGCGAAGTCGACCTCCAGGTCGAGCACCCGCACCCGCATGGGGCGCTCCGCCCGCAGCCGCATCTCGATCCACTCGTGCTCCGGATTCCAGCGCGCGACATGGTCGAACGCGGCCGGATCGAAGTCGGCGTCGAGTTCCCGGTTGAGCACCCGCAGCACGTTCCGGTTGAACTCGGCGGTCACGCCAGCCGCGTCGTCGTACGCGGGCACCATCACCGCCGGATCCTTGACCAGGTCGGTGCCGACCAGCAGCCAGTCACCCACCTCCAGCGCGGCCCGCATCCCGGTGAGGAACTCCGCCCGTTCGACCGGCAGCAGGTTGCCGATCGTGCCGCCGAGGAAGATGACCAGCCGCCGCCCGCCGGTCGGCAGCTGCGCCAAGTGGCGGGTGAAGTCCCCGACGATGCCACGTACCCGCAGCCCCGGGTAGTCGGCGGCGAGGGCGGCGGTGGACGCGGCGAGCGCGCTGGTCGACACGTCCAGCGGCACGAACGTCCCGAGCCCGCCGCGTCGGGTGAAGGCGTCCAGCAGCAGGCGGGTCTTCTCCGAGGACCCGGAGCCCAGCTCGATGAGCGTCTTCGCGCCGGTCAACTCGGCGATCTGGGTGGCCTGCTCGGCCAGGACGGCCCGCTCGGCCCGGGTCGGGTAGTACTCCGGCAGGCGGGTGATCTCGTCGAACAGCTCGCTGCCCCGGGAGTCGTAGAACCACTTCGGCGGCAGCCACTTCGCCGAGGCGGTCAGCCCGACGCGGACGTCCCGCCGCAGGCTGTGCTGGATGTCCTGGTCGTCGAGGTGGATCTCCAGTGGCTCGGCGCCCATCTACTGTCCCCTTTCGTCGGGTGTGGCTGGTGTGTCCGGATCCGGGCGGGCCGTGGCGCGGCGGCTCACCACGCCGCCAGGTCCCGCTGGCGTACCTCGGTCGCGCTGGCCTGGACGAGTTGCCCCTCGGTCACCGCGCGCCAACCCGGGCCGTCGTCGTGTGGTTCGGAGACCAGCAGCACCGACGTCGGCGTGACCCGCATCGACAGCGCGTGCCCGGCCGCGCTGGCCACCACCGTGTGCCCGTCGGTCAGCAGCAGGTTGAGCCGTGATCCGGGCGCCGCCGCGGCGACCGAGGTCACCGTCTCGGCGACCGCCCGCGCCGGTGCGACACCGGCGCGCAACCGGTGCCGGACCAGCGCCCACAGCAACGCCGAGTCGGTCGACGCGTCGAGCGTGAGCAGGTCCCGTACGGGTAGCTCGGCGGCGAGCGGGACCATCGAGTCGGGCCAGCCCCGCACCACGCCGTTGTGGCTGAACAGCCACCGCCCCTCGGCGAACGGCGCGGCGGCGGCGTCGACGATCGCCATGCCGACCGTGGCCGAGCGGACGGCGGCCAGCACCGCGCCCGCCGAGGTGACCGCCGCCAGCTCGGCGATGGTCGGGTCGCTCCAGATCGGCTGTGCCCGGCGGTACCGCACCGGCGCGGCACCGTCCGGGTACCACCCGATGCCGAAACCGTCGGCGTTGATGGTCCCGCCGCCGCGCATGTCGCGGGGTGCCCAGGACTGACGGAACAGGGAGTACGGCGGATCGAACAGCAGCTCCCGCAGGGTCAGCGGCGGGCCCAGGTAGGCCAGGTGCCGGCACATCAGCCGACCTGCCGGAACGTCACCGCTGGGCCTCGTCGGCACCGGCGTCACGGGCACAGCGGAAGCCACTGAAGATCTGCCGCCGGATGGGGTAGTCCCAGTTGCGGAACGTGCCACGGCAGGCGGCCCGGTCGGTGCCGAACGACCCGCCCCGCAGCACCTGGTAGTCGTCGCCGAAGAACACCTCGGAGTACTCCCGGTACGGGAACGCGGCGAAGCCCGGATAGCCCCGGAAGGGGGTGGCGGTCCACTCCCACACGTCACCGATGAGCTGATGCACGCCCAGCGGCGAGGCACCCGCCGGGTAGGCGCCCACCGGTGCCGGCGTCAGGTGCCGTTGGCCCAGGTTGGCGTGCGCGGAGGTGGGGTCGTCGTCACCCCACGGGTAGCGCCGGGACCGGCCGGTCGCCGGGTCCCAGCGGGCGGCCTTCTCCCACTCCGCCTCGGTGGGCAGTCGCTTGCCCGCCCAGCTGGCGTACGCCTGTGCCTCGTGGAAGCAGACGTGCACCACCGGCTCGTCGTCGCGGACCCGGGCCCAGGTGCCGAACCGCAGGTAGGCCCAGTCGTCGCCGTCCCGCCGCCAGTGCATCGGCGCGCTGAGCCCGGCCTGCTGGCGGTGCCGCCACCCCGCCTCGGTCCACCAGCGCGGGTCGTCGTAGCCACCGTCGGCGATGAACGCACGGTACGCGCCGTTGGTCACCGGGGCGGCGTCGATGACGTACGCGGGCAGGTCCACCCGGTGGGCCGGGCGCTCGTTGTCCAGCGCCCACGGGTCGGTGTCGGTGCCCATCACGAACGGACCGGCGGGCACCACCACCTCGGCGGGTACCCGCACCGTCGGCTCGGGTGGCGGCGGCGCGTGCAGCGCGGCGGGACCGGAGCGCAACTGGTGGGTGGCGAGCATCGTCTCGTCGTGCTGCTGCTCGTGCTGCACGATCATCCCGAAGGCGAAGCCGTCGGTGACCAGCCGACGACCCTCGAAGGTGACCTGGTCCAGCAGGTCGTACACCTTCTCCCGGACCGTGGCCACGTAGGCGCGAGCCTCCGGCGGCGGCAACAGCGGCAACGAGGGACGGTCCCGACGTGGCTGCTTGAACGCGTCGTACAGGTCGTCGATGTCGCACCGCAGCGGTTCCCGCCCGCCGACGTCGCGGACCAGCCAGAGTTCCTCCTGGTTTCCCACGTGCGCCAGGTCCCAGACCAGCGGGGACATCAACGGCGAGTGCTGCCGGACCAGGTCGGCGTCGTCCACCGCCTCGGTCAGCAGGGCGGTGCGGGCCCGGGTCCGCTCCAACTCCGCCGCGATCCGGTCGCGCAACCCCTCGGTGTCGCGGTCGATGCCGATGTCGGTCACCGCTGACTCCTCTCCGCGGCGTCGCGCCGCCGTCGTAATCCGTGGTCGATCTCCTGGTGCAGGGACGGCGGCAGGTCCAGCCGGGGCAGCGCGCCGCGAGCCAGATCGAACAGACCGGTGGCGGCTCGGGCCAGGGTGACGTCCCGCAGGCCGTACCGTGTCGCGCGGTGCCAGGCGTCGGCGACGGGTGCGGTCACGTCCAGCGCGGCCGAGGTCGTGTCGGGGTCGCTGAACAGCGCGCTGAGCATCGCCAACGGCAGGATCCAGTCGGTGCCGGGTTGCGCGTCGAGGTAGCGGATCTCCAGGTAGCCGCGCGGGCGTACCGGTGGGAACAGCGTGCTGACGTGGTATTCCAGGTCGTCGACGCGGGGCGGCCGGTGCAGCGCCCCGTCCAGCCAGTCGGCGAAGGTCACGTCCGGCGGGGCCGTCCAGTCCGGACCGGCCTCCCGCACACAGAGCAGCGGCGCGGCCAGCACGTACGCCGTCCAGGCGGCGACCGGGTCCCGGTCGGCCTGCGCGGGGGTCCAGACCGGGGCGGTGCGGGCCGGATCGATGCGCCACCACGCGGCCATCCGGGCTGACGTCCAACCGGTGGGCCGGCCGGCGTGTCGATCGGCGGTGGCGAAGGCGGCGAGCAGGGGTGGTCCGGCCGTGTGGGCCAGTCGCCACCGCGCCGGGAGTTGATCCGGCTGCCCGGCGTCGAGGCAGATCTGCAAGCCGGCGGTGCTGTACATCATCGTCCGCCCGTGCGGCCCGTGGCGGTCGAAGGCGTGGCGCATGGCGCGGTAGCGGGGCGTGTCGATGACCGGCTGGGGATGTCGGTACGGATCGATGCCGGCCTGGCCGAGAGTCAGCCCGGCGGCGCTCAACAATCTGGTGGCCTGCGCCGCGTCGGAACGGGTGGCCTCGATCAGCGCGGCGATCCGGGTGTGCGGTGGGGTGGAGATCTCCAGTTGCCCGCCGGGCTCGACGGTCATCGCGCCGCCCCGGAGCAGGAGCAGGGCGGGGCTGGTCGGGTCCAGCGTGGTGGGGGCGTACGGCCCCAGTGCCGCGCGTAGCCGTGCGGCGTCGACGGGGCGGGTCGGATCGGCCGCGTCGTGGACCGTCCATTCCAGTTCGACCCCGGTGAGGGTGGGTGGACCGGTCTTGAAGCAGATCCGGGCGAGGTGTCGGGCAGCGGCGGCGCGGTCCCGCAGCACCGGGATCCGCTCCACCTCCGGTGACATCACCACGTGAGGCTCCCTCCGATCGGATCCGTCGCCACGGTAACCCAGCCCACTGACATCGAACCGGGGTGAATGTGAACCGCACGGCACCGACGCACCGTCTTTCGCCCGCCGGCACATCGCCGTCGGCAACCGCCTGACGAGGGGCTTGACCCGCCTCGGCCACGGACGACTCCCGCCACCATCTGTGTAGCAGGAGCATCCGGCACGTCGAACGAAATTCACGACTCGGCCACGTTTCGTCGCCGCAGGTGCCGACCCGGTGGACGGGACGCCGTCGCTCAGGGCTCGGCGGGCGGGTTCGCGTCCGGTTCGGCCGGCAGACCCCGGCAGTACTCCTCGACGTGTTCCGCGCCGCCGGCCGCGACGACCAGTTCGCGGAAGGCGGGGGTGCGCAGCGCCCGCTCCCGCTGTCGTTCCGGCATGGCCAGGTAGGCCTGGCAGAGGCCGGGCCGGTCCTCGGTGTTGTCGGAGTTGCCGGGACCGACGGGCGAGGTGGCCACCGGCTCCGGTGGCGGCGAGGCGCTCGGCGTCGGCCGGCGGGGGACGACGGTCGCGGCACCGGCCGAGGCGCTCGGTGCGGCCGAGGCGGTCGGCGCGGCCGAGGCGGTCGGCGCGGCCGACGTCGTGGCAGGTTCGCCGGTGGGGGTGTCCACCACCGTGGTGGACGGCGGCGCGGCCGGGCTGGTGGCGACCGGTGGCGGCGGACCGGAGCGGTCCAGACCGACGGCGGCCAGCGCGGCACCGGCGGTGGCGGTGGCCGCCAGCCCGGCGATCCAGGCCACGGCACCGGCGGTGAACCGGTGTCGTCGCCGCCGGGGTGTCGATGCCGCCGGCCGGTGGGCGCTGCGGAACGCCGCGACTGCCGCCTCCTCGCCGGCCAGTTCCCGATCCCGGGCCGGCGCGGCGGCGGCCCGCAACAGCTCGGCGAGCGGGTCGACCGGACCCGTCGGCGGTTGCCCGCGCCGGGTGTCGACGACGGCGTCCAGCAGTCGCTCGTGGTAGCCGCGCGCCGACCGGCGCAACATCAGCCGAAGTCCGCGCATGTCAGCCGTCCACCGGCTCGGTCCGGGGCGGCAGGCCGGCACGCTGGCACGGCCGGGCGTCGATGGTGGGCACGTCGTCCCGCGCGGCCGCGGCGGCGGCTCGCTGGTCCAGCAGCCGGGCGAGCCGACGCAGGCCACGGTGCGCGGCGGTACGCACCGCACCGGCCCGGCGGCCGAGCACCCGTCCGGCGGTCTCGGCGTCGAGCCCGATCACGGTGCGCAGCAGCACCGCCTCGGCCTCCCGGGGTGGCAGGCTGGCGATCATCGCGAGCGCCGCCTCGGTACCCATGCTCTCCCCCGCCCGCTCGGCGGTGTCGGAGTCACCGGCCAGTTCGCTGAGTTCCTGCACCGGCACCGCCAACGCCGGGCGGCGGCGCTGGCGACGCAGGTGGTCCATGGCCCGGTTACGGGCGATGGTGACGGCCCAGGCCCGGAACTCGCCACCGGTGAAGCTGGGCAGGTCGCGGGCCACCTGCAACCAGGTCTCCGACGCGACGTCCTCGGCATCGGCCCCGACCAGGGCGGTCAGGTACCGCAGTAGTCCCGGCTGGAGGTTGCGGTAGAGGTGACGGAAGGCATCCTCGTCACCTCTACGGGCGGCCTCGACCTGCTGGTCCAGCTCGCCGCTCACCGCCGTACCGCCCCCGACCGGGCCACGGCACGGACGTACGCCGGGCGGGCAGGCGTCGGCTCGGCCCGTTTCACGCGCCGGACCTCGATTCGCACACCGCCCCCGTCGCCCGAACCGAACCGGGCCATACGGCCCGGTAGCGGATTCTCGCCGACAACGTCGAGGACCACAACCTGAATCGCACGGCACGATCTCCACCGCGGCGACGTGGCGGCTACACCGACCCGCTGTCACGCCATGATCACCCGGAGCAGCGCCTCGATAGTCACTCGCCGTCATCGCTCGGCGCGGGCCACCCGCCGTCGCGCCGGACCAGCCGACAGTGGGTACGGTGGTGCCGTGTTGTCTTCGGAGGTCGTACTCAGCGGTCGGTACCGCTTGGACGAGCGGATCGCCACCGGTGGCATGGGCGACGTCTGGCGAGGGACCGACCTGATCCTCGGGAGACAGGTCGCCGTCAAGGTGTTGCTGCCGTCACTCGTCTCCGACCCCGACTTCATCGCCCGGTTCCGCGCCGAGGCTCGGATCATGGCGGCGCTGCGGCACCCGGGCATCGTGCAGGTCTTCGACTGCGGAGAGGACGACCTGCCCGGCGGTGGCCGAGCCGACTACCTGGTCATGGAGTTCGTCACCGGTCAGCCGCTGTCCAAGCGGATCGAGGCCGAGGGACGCCTCGACGTGGGTGTGACCATGTCGGTGGTGGCGCAGGCGGCCCAGGCGCTGCACGCCGCCCACCTCGGCGGGATCGTGCACCGTGACGTCAAGCCGAGCAACCTGCTGATGCAGGAGGACGGCACCGTGGTCCTGGTGGACTTCGGGGTGGCCCGCTCGACGAACGTCACCAGCATCACCAGCACCAACGCCGTCCCGGGCACCGCGCTCTACATGGCACCGGAGCAGGCCGCCGGGCGGCCGGTCTCCGGGGCGACCGACCTGTACGCGCTCGGCGCGGTCGCCTACTGCTGCCTGACCGGCAGCCCGCCGTTCACCGGTGACAATCCCCTCCAGGTCGCCGTCCGGCATCTCGACGACCCTCCGCCGGAACTGCCGCACGAGATCCCCGAAGCCGTACGAGTGCTGGTCGAACGGGCGTTGGCCAAGGATCCGGCCGACCGGTTCAGCAGCGGCGCGGCGATGGCGGAGGCGGCGCGGACGGCCGTGTCGGATGGCACCCTGCCCACCACGGTGGTCCCGATGGCCGCGGCACTGCGTGACGCGGGGCCGGACACCCGCACCGGAATGCCGGCGATCGACGCACCGCTGGCGGGTCGACGTCGCCGCGGCAAGCTGGTCGGCGCGATGACCGCCGTACTGGTCGGGATGACAGCGCTCGGCGTGGCGCTGGGCGCCGCCCAGGAGGCCGACACGCCGGCGGTCAAGGTACCCACCACCGCACCGACCGTCCTTCCCAGTGACGCGGCGGCACCACCGAGCACCCAGGAGAGTGCTCCGGTGCGGGCGCCGTCGCTGCGCCCGGCCAATTCGACGACTCAGGCCACCGACTCCCCGTCGCCGGAGCCGCCCTCGCCGCAACCCAGCGAGTCCAGCGAACCCACGACGCCGGAGTCGCCGAGCCCTTCCGCCCCCGACACCACGGAGCCGTCGGATCCGCCCAGCAACCCCACACCGTCGGCATCGGCCACCTCGTCGACACCCACCACCGCGCCCGCGGATGAGCCGCCGGACACCGGCGAGGGCGAGGGCGGCTGACCCCAGCAGCCTCAACCTTCCCTAAATCCCCGAAACGGACGTACGGCACCGTACCGCCCTCTAGGCTCCTCACCAGCAGTTATCTCCTACTGTTCGGGAGTTCGGGTGAGCGTGGAGAAGTTGGTCGTCGTCGGCCAGGGTTACGTGGGACTGCCGCTGGCCATGCAGGCCGTCGAAGCCGGCCTGGACGTGGTCGGCCTCGACGTCGACGCCGACCGGGTCAAGCGACTGGCGCTGGGCGAGTCGTTCGTGTCCGACATTCCCGCCGACCGGCTCGGCCGGGCCCTGGCCAGCGGCCGGTACCAGCCGAGCAGCGAGTACGCCGATGCCAAGGACTTCGACATCTGCGTCATCACCGTGCCCACGCCGCTGCGCGACGGCACCCCCGACCTGAGCTTCGTGGAGCAGGCCGGTACGGGGATCGGGCCGTACCTGCGCCCGGGTTGCACGGTGATCCTGGAGTCCACCACCTACCCGGGCACCACCGAGGAGTTGCTCCGCCCGCTGCTGGAGTCGGCCAGCGGACTGCGCAGCCCCGGAGACTTCCACCTCGGCTACAGCCCCGAACGCATCGACCCGGGCAACCCGACCTGGCGGTTGGCGAACACCCCGAAGGTGGTCTCCGGGGTCGACGCGCAGGCGCTGGCCCGGGTCGACTCGTTCTACCGGCGTCTGGTGGAGCGGACGGTGCCGGTGGACTCGACCCGGGTGGCCGAGCTGACCAAACTCATCGAGAACACCTTCCGCCAGGTCAACATCGCCCTGGTCAACGAGCTGACGATGCTGTCGCACCAGTTGGACATCGACGTGTGGCAGGCCATCGAGGCGGCCGAGACGAAGCCGTTCGGGTTCATGCCGTTCCGGCCCGGTCCGGGCGTCGGCGGGCACTGCCTGCCGATCGACCCCTGCTACCTGTCCTGGCAGGTCAAGCGCCGCCTCGGCCGACAGTTCCGCTTCATCGAGTTGGCCAACGACGTCAACCACGAGATGCCCGAACACGTGGCACAGCGGGTGATGGCCGGGTTGAACCGTTCCGGGCGGGCGGTCAAGGGCGCGCGACTGCTGCTGCTCGGCCTGGCGTACAAGCGCAACACCGGGGACATGCGCGACTCACCGGCCGTCGAGGTCGCCCGGCGGCTACGGGAACTCGGCGCCGAGGTCCGGGCGGTCGAGCCGTACGCCGAGGCGCACCACCTGCCCGACGGGGTGCTGATCGTGGACCTGACCGAGCGCGAGTTGCGTGCGGCCGACGGCGTCGTGGTGGTCACCGACCACGACGTGTTCGACTACGACCTCGTGGTCCGGCACGCCCGGTACGTCTTCGACACCCGCAACCGCTGCACCGGGGCCAACGTCGAGCGGCTCTGAACGCCGGGAGCCAACCCGCGGCGATGTGACGGGGCGGGCATTCGATCGGGCCGGTCGGTCATGCGACACCGTGTCCGGGCCAAGGTCGCCGCGATCATCGCCATCGACCCCGGCCACTGAATGTGATCCATGTCACATCGATGAGTCTCGACTGCGAGTAGTGTACGGCCAACGTCACTTTCCCTCTCGAAGGGCGTAGCCGATGGTCGGAATGACCCTGCCACGGGGGCGGCAACTGCGTATCGTCAGTGTGGCCGCCGCCGGGCTCCTCCTCGCCAGCATCGCCGTTGCCTCCCCCGGCAACGCGCACGCGGCCCCCGAGGCCGCCACGGCCGTCGAGGCACCGCTCGGTGTCGACGAGATCGCCAGCAGCCCCAACCTCAAGCTGATCGCCAACCTGCCGAAGCAGGCGCCGTTCAACACCACCGCGGCGCTCGGCACCGACATCGCCTTCCAGGGCAAGTACGCGTTCGTCGGCAACTACGACGGCTTCGTGATCTACGACATCGCCAAGCCGAGCAAGCCGAAGATCGTCTCCCAGGTGCTCTGTCCCGGCGCGCAGAACGACATCTCCGTCTACGGCGACCTGCTGTTCCTGTCGACGGACGCGTCCCGCAGCGACGACTCGTGCAGCAGCGTCTCCCAGCCCGCCACCATCAAGGAATCGTGGGAGGGCATCAAGATCTTCGACATCAAGAACAAGGCCAACCCCCGGTACATCAAGGCGGTCGAGACGGCCTGCGGATCGCACACGCACACCCTGGTGCCGGCGAAGGACAAGAAGTCGGTCTACCTGTACGTCTCCTCGTACAGCCCGAACGACACCTTCCCGGACTGCCAACCGCCGCACGACTCGATCTCCATCGTGAAGGTGCCGCTGAAGAAGCCGACCGACGCGGCCGTCGTCGCCACACCGAACCTCTTCCCCGACGGTGGCTACGAGGGTCGCACCGGCGGCTCGGCGACGTCGGGCTGCCACGACATCACCGCGTACCCGGCGAAGGACCTCGCCGCCGGTGCCTGCATGGGTGACGGCGTGCTGCTCGACATCAGCAAGCGCGAGGCACCGCGGGTGCTGCACACGGTGCGGGACACGACCAACTTCGCGTTCTGGCACTCGGCCACCTTCAACAACCGTGGCACCAAGGTGGTCTTCACCGACGAACTGGGCGGTGGCGGCGGTGCCACCTGCAACGAGGCCGTGGGCCCGGAGCGTGGCGCCAACGCCATCTACGACCTCACCGGCCGGGGCGACAAACGCAAGCTGGAGTTCCGCAGCTACTTCAAGATCCCCCGGACCAACGGCGACACCGAGAACTGCGTGGCGCACAACGGCTCGCTGATCCCGGTGCTCGGCAAGGACATCATGGTCCAGGCCTGGTACCAGGGCGGCGTCTCGGTGTGGGACTTCACCAACTCCCGCAAGCCCAAGGAGATCGGCTTCTGGGAGCGTGGCCCGCTGTCGGACAGCCAGCTCATCGTGGGCGGCTCCTGGTCGGCCTACTACTACAACGGGCACATCTACTCCTCCGACATCCAGAAGGGGCTCGACGTGCTCGAACTCAACGACTGGCGGACGTTGACGGCCAAGCTGGTCACCTTCCGCGAGTTGAACGTCCAGACCCAGCCCAGCTACCTCAGCTGGTAGGGCCGACGCGTCGACCGGGCCCGGCCTCCCCGCAGGGGTGGCCGGGCCCGATCACATGGGTCGCGTTTTCCCCCATCCGTCCCGGGTACCTCGTGCGTCACGGAGGAAAGGAGTCGGTGATGGCGCGCAACGAGTACCACGTGGTGCCCGACGGCGACGGCTGGAAGGTCGAGGGAGGCGGCACCGTCGTCGGCACGTACGACACGAAGCAGCGGGCGATCGAGGCCGGGCGCGAGGTGGCGCACGGCAACGAGCCGAGCCAGCTCGTGGTGCACACGGCCGACGGCCGGATCGAGACCGAGTACACCTACCAGGACGACCCGTACCCGCCCGCCGGTTGAGGGCCGACCCGAGGCGACCGGTCGTCGCCGGCACCGCTCGGGTGCCGGCGACGACTCAGCCGGGTAGCGGGGCCTCGTCGCCCCGGTTGCGGCGCGGAGACACCAGGCGGCGCACGATCGGCGTGGCGTTCCACTTCGCCGCGCCGACCAGGTCACGGGCGTGTTCGAGCACGGTGTAGTCGGGTCTGGCCCGACCGGCGGCGAGCGCCGCGTCCAGGTCGTTGCCACAACGGGTCAACACGCTGTCGAAGTCCCGACGGACCGGCTCCAGCAGGTGGTAACCGAACGAGCGGTGCACGCGGGCGAAGAGCGGCTTGTACAGCCGGGCCCGTTCGTGCAAGCCCGAGGAGTACGACATCGGGTTCTTCGGCCGGCGGCGGATGTAGTCGGGCAGCATGTCGGCGAAGGCCCGCCGGACGATCCACTTCTCCTGACCGTCCCGCAGCTTCAGTTCGATCGGCAGCCGCATCGCCAGCTCGACCAGCGCGAGGTCGAGGAAGGGCACCCGCGCCTCCACGCCGAAGGCCATGCTGGTCCGGTCGACCCGCTGCAACTCGGTCCGGCACAGGTTGCGGATCTTGTGCAGGAAGAGTCGGCGGGACGCCTCCGGGCCGACCTGGTGGTACATCGGGTAGCCACCGAACAGCTCGTCCGAGCCGTCGCCGGTGAGCACCACCTTGACCCCGAGCTGCCGCAGCCGTCGGAAGATCGGCACCGAGACGATCGCGTTGATTATGTCGCCGTACTCGGTCAGCTCGGAGATCCGGATCGCCTCCCGCACGTCGGCGAGCCGGATGTCGCGCGGGCGCAGTTCCACCACCTCGTGTGCCACGCCGAGGTCCTTCGCCAACCGCCGGGCGTACGCGAGGTCCGGGCTCTCCGGCACCCCGACGGTGATGGCGACACAGTCGGGGTGCCGCTGTGCCGTGTGCAACAGCGCCAGTGAGCTGTCCAGTCCGCCGGAGAGCACCACACCCACCGTGAGGTCGGTGTCCAGCCGCGCCCGGAGGCTGTCGGTGAGGGCGGCACGGACGAGCAGGGCGGCCTCGTCCGGGTCCGCCACCACCGGCGCGCCCGCACCGAGGGCGAGCAGATCCACGTACGGCCGCAGCTGCGGCTCGCCGTCGGCGTCGGCCCAGCCGTGGTGCCCCGGTGGCACCTCGGTCACCGGCGCGCCCAGCCGCACGAGTGCCTTGACCTCGCTGGCCAGGTGCAGGCATCCCGGCGTCCGGGCCCAGTACAGCGGCTTGACGCCGAGCGGGTCCCGGACCAGGTACACCCGCCCGGTGGCCCGTTCCACCACGGTGAAGGCGTACTCGCCACGCAACCTGGTGACCACCTGCTCGCCCCAGCGCTCGAAGGCGGCGAGCACCACCTCGGTGTCGCTGGCGCTGCGGAACCGGTGACCGAGCGCGGTCAACTCGGAGCGCAGTTCGTGATGGTTGAAGACCTCGCCGTTGTAACAGAGCAGCCAGCGCTCGTCGGCGGAGACCCAGGGCTGCACGGCACGCTCGCGGTCGACCACGCGCAGCCGCCGGACCCCGGCGAGCAGCCCGCTCTCGTGCCGGGTCTCGGTCACCTCACCCCGGGGCACGAGGGTGCCGAGCATCCGCCGGAAGATCGCCGGATCCGCCTCCGGGCCGACGCAGAGCATGATCCCGCACATCGGTCAGATCCCCATCTCGGCTTCGTACGCCCGGCGCAGCCGCAGGGTCGCCGCCGGTGCGAGACAGACGTGCCACGCCTGCCCCTCGTCCACCACGTTGATCTCGCCTGCCCGCTGCCGGTTCAGCAGCAGCCCGGCCAGGGTGTCCCGGGCTCCGAAGCGGTCGAACCAGGCCATCTCCACGTCCACCGCCCAGCCCAGGCAGTGACCGCTGGGCACCATCGCGGAGTACCCCAGACGCCGCAACCGGTACTGGTGTTCGGCGCTGCGGACCAGGCTGGTCACCCACAGCGGCGGGGTGCCCGCCGGGGTGGCCGCGGCGAACTCCCGACCGATGTCGTTGAGCAGGGCGACGACCTCACGGCGGGCCCGCCGGAACAGCAACCCGGCGGTACGCGGAGTGGCGTCGGGCAGCATCCGGCGGCGCAGCGCGCGTACGCCCCGACCGACCACCGTGCGGGGCTGTTCGGTGTACTGGAAGCGCAGCAGTCCCCGCCGCCGCAGCCATTCCAGGTCGACCAGCTCGACGCTGTGGTTGACCTCCTCGTCGGTGAGGAAGGTGGTGGCGTCGCGCCACCACATCACGTCGATGCGCGACAGCAGGTAGATGCGCACCAACGCGGTCAGGTCACCGGCGGAACTGCGCTCGTTCGGCTGGTACCGGGCCATCTCCAGCAGCAGGGTCTCCCGAGCGCCGATCAGCCCCTGGGAGGTGGCCTCCAGCACCTGCATGATGGCCGGTTCCCGCAGCCGCTGGTCGATCAGCACCTGCCGCGCCTTCGTGCTGCCCGTCCCGGCGAGTGCGCTCACCTCGACCAGGAGTTCGGCCACGGCGTCGCGGTAGGCCGCCAGGTCGGGCGCGGCCACGATGAGCGGGCGCGCCGTACCTCGTGGGCGGCGGCGGGCCGGAGTGACGGGAGGACCGGGCCGGTGTCCCGGACTTCGGCTGGGCACTCGCATGATCGGTCCTCTCTGCCGCCGCGATGATCGCCTGCGACAGACGGTAACCACACCAATCCGGATTAGTACGAGCAATACTCCCGTATCCCCCTAACGCATGGCAGACCTCGTGGACAGGCGCTGGTCGCCCCGGCGGTGCCCAGACCAGGCGGGGTTCGCCGGACAACTGCATGTACCATTTGGTACATGCGCCGCGCCGAGGAGGTGCGGTCGACGGGAGGGACGTCGATGCCGACCATCAGCCTGACCGCGGGAACGATCGACTACACCGATACCGGCGGCGACGGACCAGTCATGGTGCTGCTGCACGGGGTGAACATGGACGCGAGTCTGTGGCGTCGGGTGGTCGCCGAAGTCGGTCCGACGGTGCGCTGTGTCTGTCCCACCCTGCCGCTCGGCAGCCACCGGCGACCGATGGATCGGCCGGAACTGGTCACCCACCGGGGCGTCGCCGCGCTCGTGGGGGAACTGCTCGACGCACTGGACCTGCGTGAGGTGACCCTGGTCGCCAACGACTGGGGTGGCGTCCAGTTCCTCGTGGCCGACGGTCCGACCGACCGGATCGCCGGTCTGGCGCTGGTCGCCTGCGAGGCGTTCGACAACTTCCCGCCCGGAAAGCCGGGCAAGGCGGTGGCGATGAGCGCGCGGGTTCCCGGCGCGCTGTGGCTGTCGATGCAACTCCAACGGTTCGGCTGGTTCCGGCGTGCCCCCGGCGCCTGGGGATGGATGAGCAAGTACCCGATCCCCGACGAGGTGATGGACGCCTGGTTCCGACCGGCGCGGCAGGACCGGGCGATCCGACGGGACCTGCGCAGCTTCGCGCTGTCCACCCCGTCGAAGGCGGAACTGCGGGCCCTGCCGAGCCGGCTGGCGTCATTCGACCGTCCGGTGCTCGTGGCCTGGGCCCGCGAGGACAAGCTCATGCCTTCGTCGCACGGGCCCCGGCTGGCGGCGCTGTTTCCCCGGGGTCGGCTGGTGGAGATCGACGACAGTTACACCCTGGTACCCGAGGACCAACCCCGCCGGCTCGCGGCGGAGCTCGTCCGGTTCGTCACTACCGAGGTGCGCGGCCCGCGCCCCTGAGCCCCGCCCACTGGCCCGGACGCACCGCCGGTCAGCGCCGTTGCGGCGCGTCACCCGCTCGGCTGGTCGGCCGGGTGGAATCCAGGAAGGCCGCCATGGTGGCGTCGGCTGTCGCCCGGTCGCCGGTGAGCGCCAGCTCGAACAGGACACCCCGGGTCATCGCCAGCGCCATCCGCGCCTGGGTCCGTGCCTGCTCCGGCGGGTTCCCCACCTCCTCGAAGAACGAGCCGAGCCGATCGGTCCAGATGGTGATCCAGGTGCGCAACGCACTGGCCCACGCGTGCCCCTGCATCGCCGCCGCCGCCATCTCGAAGAACAGCGGCGCGAACGCCCGGTCGTCGGCGAGCCGCTGCCAGAAACGCCAGGCGCCGTCGTAGGGGTCGTGAACCGCCTCGCGGAGCAGCGAGTCGAACAGCTCCTGCTGGCCCCGCCAGACGGCCTCGACCATCGCGGTGAGCAGCCCTTCGCGGGAGCCGAAGTGGTAGAGGAGCATCCGGTGGCTGGTGCCGATCTCCGCCGCGAGCGTACGCAGGCTGGTGTCGCCGACGCCGTTGACGGCGAAGTACGCGATCACCCGCCGCAGGAGAGCCTCCTGCGGCGCGTCGGCCGGCACGGTGACTGTCACCACCCGATGCTAGGTCAGGGCCGATCCACCTTTCTGGACCAGCACCGACGGGTTGGTGCCGCGAGCCTACGTCGAGTGCCGCGCGGTCATCGACGTCGTGTTGGGCGTCACCATCATGCTGGCGCTGCTCACCGGGTGACGGGCCCGGGCGGGCGTGCGGGGTCGCCGTCGGCGACCCCGCGCACAAGTTCGGGTGGTCGCCGCAGCGGACCGCTGGACGTAGTGAAAGGCTTGACCCCATGAGTTCCACGCACGTGCTGCCCGATCCGCCCGCCGAGCCGTCCGCCTTCACCGATCTCGGCTTACGGCCCGAACTGCTCGCCGCGCTCGCCACGCTCGGGTACGAGGAGCCCACCCCGATCCAGCGCGAGGCGATCCCGCCCCTGCTGACCGGTCGGGACCTGCTCGGCCAGGCGGCGACGGGCACGGGCAAGACGGCGGCGTTCGCGCTGCCGCTGTTGCAGCGGATGCCGGACGACCGAGCGGGCCACGACCCGTTCGCGTTGGTCCTGGTGCCGACCCGGGAACTCGCGGTGCAGGTCTCCGAGGCGTTCCACCGCTACGGCAAGGACCTCGGCGCGCGGGTGCTGCCGATCTACGGTGGGCAGCCGATCGGTCGGCAGTTGCGGGCCCTGGACGGGGGCATCGACGTGGTGGTGGCCACTCCCGGCCGCGCCCTGGACCACATCGCCCGGGGCACCCTGCGACTGGGCAACCTCGCCACGGTGGTGCTCGACGAGGCCGACGAGATGCTCGACATGGGCTTCGCCGAGGACATCGAGGCGATCCTCGAACACACCCCCGAGCAGCGGCAGACGGTGCTGTTCTCGGCCACCATGCCGGCCCGGATCGACGGGATGGCCCGCGCCCACCTGACCGACCCGGTACGCATCCTCATCGCCCGCGAGCAGCCGGTTGCCGGTGAGGCACCCCGGGTGCGGCAGAGCGCGTACCTGGTGGCGCGGGCACACAAGCCGGCGGCGCTGGGGCGGGTGCTGGACGTCGAGTCGCCCACCGCGGCGATCGTGTTCTGCCGCAGCCGGGAGGAGGTCGACCGGCTCACCGAGACGATGAACGGTCGCGGCTACCGGGCCGAGGCGCTGCACGGCGGCATGAGCCAGGAACAGCGGGACCGGGTGATGGGGCGGCTGCGTGCCGGCACCGCGGATCTGCTGGTCGCCACTGACGTGGCGGCCCGTGGGCTCGACGTCGAGCAACTCAGTCACGTGGTCAACTTCGACGTGCCGTCGGCACCGGAGTCGTACGTGCACCGCATCGGCCGGGTGGGTCGGGCCGGACGCGAGGGTGTGGCGATCACCCTGGCGGAGCCCCGGGAACACCGGATGCTCAAGACCATCGAGCGGGTCACCGGGCAACGGATCACCATCGACAAGATCCCCACGGTCGCCGATCTGCGGACTCGTCGGTTGGAGCTGACCCAGGCAGCGCTACGGGAGAGCCTGCTGGAGGACGACCTCGACCCGTTCCGGGTGATCGTCGAGACGCTCAGCGACGAGTTCGACCTGATGGAGGTGGCGCTCGCCGCGGTGAAGCTCGCTCACGAGGCGACCCTGCCCGGTTCCGACGAGGCCGAGGAGGAGATCCCGCAGGTCGCGGTCCGTCCGCCTCGGGAAGGTCGGCCGGGTGGGTACGACAGCCGGGGCGAGCGTCGGCCGTCGCGTCCCCGCACCGCCGGCACCACTCAGGTGTTCATCGGCGTGGGCCGGCGGGCCGGTGTGCGGCCGCAGGATCTGGTGGGCGCGATCACCGGGGAGACCGGAGTCCGGGGCCGGGACATCGGGTCGATCGAGATCGCCGACCGCTTCTCGCTGGTCGAGGTGCCCGTGGCGGTGGTCGACGAGGTGATCGCCGGGCTGCGTGGCAGCACCATCAAAGGCCGCAAGGCCACCGTCCGCCGCGACCGCCGCTGAGCCGGGAGTAAGGAAGGGCACCTTATTAACGCCTGGTGTATAGAGGGGAACCCTTCTCACCACACCACCCCAGCCGTTCGGCGACTGGCGCCACCCCTGCCGAGGTGGCGCCAGTCGCCGAACGATCCTGTTAAAAAGGGGCCCCTGCTCTACCGCAGGCGTTAATAAGGTGCCCTTCCTTCCACATCAGGTGGTGGTGAGGTGGTGGTTGGGCAGTGATGCCGGGTCGATCTCGGCCGGTCGCAGCGCTAGGGCTAGCACGTCGGCGACGTCGGCCAGCACGTGCACGGTCAACGCCTCGCGTACCTCGGTCGGCAGGTCGTCCAGGTCCGGCTCGTTCCGGGCCGGGATGATCACCTCGGTCAGGCCGGCCCGGTGGGCGGCGAGGAGCTTCTGCTTCACCCCGCCGATGGGTAGCACCCGACCGGAGAGGGTCACCTCGCCGGTCATCCCGAACTCGGGGCGTACCGGGCGACCGCTGGCCAGCGACGCCAGGGCGGTGACCATCGTGATGCCGGCGCTGGGGCCGTCCTTGGGCACCGCGCCCGCCGGGACGTGCAGGTGGATCCGCCGCCCGGCGAGGGCGTTCGGGTCCAGGCCGAGGCGACGGCCGTTGGCGCGCAGGTAGGAGAGGGCGATGTGTGCCGATTCCTTCATCACGTCGCCGAGCTGACCGGTGAGGGTCAGTCCCGGTTCGCCCTCCATGCTCGTCGCCTCGATGAACAGCACGTCTCCCCCGGCGCCGGTGACCGCCAGGCCGGTGGCGACGCCCGGGGTCGCGGTGCGTTCCGCCGACTCCGGGGTGTGCTTCGGCCGACCGAGGTAGCGGACCAGGTCGTCGACGCCGACGCGGACCGGTGCCGGGTCGTCGGTGAGCGCCACCGCGACCTTGCGCATGATCTTCGCGAGGGCCCGTTCCAACTGCCGTACGCCGGCCTCCCGGGTGTACTCCCCCGCGATGCGGCCCAGCGCCGAGGGGTCCACGTCGACCTCGTCGGCGGTCAGTCCGGCCTGCTCCCGTTGCCGGGGCAGCAGGTGGTCACGGGCGATGGCGACCTTCTCGTCCTCGGTGTACCCGTCCAGGGTGACCAGTTCCATCCGGTCCAGCAGCGGGCCGGGAATGGCCTCCACCACGTTGGCGGTGGCCAGGAACAGCACATCGGACAGATCGAGGTCGACCTCCAGGTAGTGGTCCCGGAAGGTATGGTTCTGGGCCGGGTCGAGCACCTCCAGCAGGGCTGCGGCCGGGTCTCCGGCGTACCCCACGGAGAGCTTGTCGACCTCGTCGAGCAGCACCACCGGGTTCATCGAGCCCGCCTCGCGCAACGCCCGGACGATGCGGCCGGGCAGCGCGCCGACGTAGGTGCGCCGGTGGCCCCGGATCTCCGCCTCGTCGCGGATGCCGCCGAGGGAGAGGCGGACGAACCTGCGGCCGAGCGCTCGGGCGACCGACTCACCGAGGCTGGTCTTACCGACCCCGGGCGGACCGGCGAGGGCCAGGACCGCACCGGAACCACGGCCGCCGACCACACCGAGGTCACGCTCGGCGCGCCGGTTGCGCACCGCCAGATACTCCAGGATGCGGTCCTTCACATCGGCCAGCCCGGCGTGGTCGGCGTCGAGCACGGCCCGCGCGGCGGTCAGGTCGGTGTTGTCCTCGGTACGCGTGCTCCACGGCATCTCCAGCACCGTGTCGAGCCAGGTACGGATCCAGCCCGCCTCCGGTGAGGCGTCGCTGGCCCGTTCCAGCTTGCCGACCTCGCGCAGCGCCGCCTCGCGTACCTTTTCGGGCAGGTCGGCGGTCTCGACGCGGGACCGGTAGTCGGCCGAGCCTTCCGGGGCGTCCTCGCCGAGTTCCTTGCGGATCGCGGCGAGTTGCTGGCGCAGCAGGAACTCCCGCTGCGACTTCTCCAGCCCTTCGCGGACCTCGGAGTTGATCTGCTCGGTGACCTCCTGCTCGGCCAGGTGCTCCCGGACCCAGCCGACGAGCAGTTCCAGCCGGGCGGTGACGTCCGGCGCGGCCAGCAGTTCGGTCTTCTGTCCCAGGCTCAGCCAGGGCGCGTAGCCGGCCGAGTCGGCCAGCTCGGAGAGGTCGGTCATCCGTTCCATCGCGTCGATGACCTGCCAGGCGCCCCGCTGCTGGAGCACGGAGGTCACCAGTGCGCGGTACTCGCGGGCGAGTTCGCGGGCCCGGCCGGCCGGAGCGGGTTCGTCGATCTCGGTCGCCTCGACCCAGAGGGCGGCGCCGGGACCGGGCACCCCGGAGCCGATACGGGCGCGGGCGAGGCCACGGATGACGGCGGCGGGTTCACCGCTGGGCAGTCGCCCCACCTTCTCGATGGTGGCGATCGCGCCGACGGAACCGTACTCGCCGTCCAGGCGCGGCACGGCGAGCAGCGTGCGATCGCCGGTGGCACGGGCCGCGTCTACCGCGGCCTGGGTGGTCGGGTCGAGGGTCACCGGAATGGCCATGCCGGGCAGTAGTACGGCGTCGGTCAGTGGAAGTACCGGGAGAGTTGCCATCGAACACCTGCTATCGCATTGAGTTGAGCGTGTCAGGCTCAAGTCGCAGCACGACCAGGTTGTTCCTCGGTGTGACCCAGCACACCCCGGCGCGGTACGGACGCGGATGGTGATCTCGCCATCGGCTCACCGTGCCACGGCGGGCAGATCCAGAATCGGGATTTCGATGCGACGCAAAACGCGAACCGCTGCGACACACACTTTTGTTGCGCAATTGGCGGATGATCAGTCAAACTTTGAGCACACCCCGTCAGACACAGGGAGTAATGAACGATGGCTAAACAAGTAATCACGGTGCTGACCGACGACCTCGACGGCGGAAAGGCCGACCGTACGGTGGAGTTCAGCCTGGATGGCGTGGCGTACACCATCGACGTTTCCGACGAGAACGCGGGTGTCCTGCGCAAGGCGTTGGATCCGTTTATCAATGCGGGTCGGCGTCTGGGGCGTGGCGCCGCCGACACTGGCCGTAACCCACGTCGCGGTGTCGGTTCGGGCACTTCAGGAATGAACCGTGAGCAGAACCGCGCCGTCCGCGAATGGGCGCTCCGGAACGGCTACAAGATTTCCGAACGCGGTCGAATCCCGGTCGAGGTGGTCGAGGCGTACCGGAACCGCTGATACGTCGATGCCACCTGGCGCGGTTGGTGCCGGTGTTCTGGCACGAGTCACACCAGTTCTTCCACATGCGGCGGGGCCGCCCGGACTGATCCGGGCGGCCCCGCAGTGTTCGGCGTCGGCCCACGGCCTCCGCCCGCGTGTCAGTTGACCTGGATGCGCACCGCGTCGAAGGCGGGGGTCTGGTTGGCCCGCTCCGACATCGGGATGCGGTGCGAACCGTCGCCGGCCCAGACCGCGCACTGTGCGGTACCGGATTCCGGCAGACCCGGAATCTGGATCGTCACCTCGTCCGGCTCGGCACCGCCGCCACCGTCCTCGGTGGCCACGAAGAAGGCCGGGACCGGGTCAGGCGCGGGGGCCTCGTTCGTGTTGTTCAGCATCCGGCAGGCGGTGTGGAAGTGTCCCCGGGTCAGCCCCTGCCCGTCGAGCAGCGAGCTTTCCAGGTAGTAGCCGCCCTGACCGGCCGGCAGGAACCGGTCCCGGACCAGGTTGCGGGTGCTGACCCGGATCGAGAAGCCCTCGTTGCGGTTGATCTGCTGCGGGAAGTCGGTGATCAGCAGGGACGGGTTGTTGGCCGCGGCACCGACCTCGCCGAAGGCGGTGCTGATGCACCGGTTGCCGTTCTGGAAACCGTCGTGCGCCTGGAGCTGGCTGTTGTCGCAGTTGTTCGCCAGCACGTCGAGTCCATTGTTGCCGCCGCCGTTGTTGTCGCCGTTGTCGCCACCGCCGCCGTTGTCGCCGCCGTCACCGTTGCCGCCGCCGTTGTTGTTGTCGACCGGCTGCACCTGGCAGGTGGCGAGATTGGCCAGACCGCGTGGCCGGGGACCGAATCGGTCGATGGCGATCGTGATCCGGTCGAGGGTCGCCCGACGCTTGCTGGCCAGCGGGTTGAGAATGGCGTTACGGATGAACTGCTGGCCGCGATTGCCCTCTGCGGCCAGTCGCGCGTCCGCCTCGGTGATCTGGGTCTGCAACGCGTTCAGGTTCCGGTCCACCTCGGCGCGGGCCCGGTCGGGCACCTGCGGCAGTCGGCTGACCACGTCCGGGCAGGCCACGGCGAAGGCCCCGGCGGTCGCTCCGCCGCCGTTGCGGGTCTCCTGGCACTCCTCGATGGTCTGCTGCCCGTCGCCCCAGTGGTTGACCACCCAGCGACCGTTCTGCCAGGTGCGGGTGGTGGTGGCGCCGCGGGCGGTGGGCGCGGTGGCACCGGGGCTGGGTGCGACACACTCGGCGGCCACGGGTCGCTTCTGCTGGTGTGACCGTCGGTCGCCGGCCGACGAGATCTGGGTCACGGCGACGACGCCGCCGAAGACAGCGAGCGTGGCACCGACGGCCAGAAGTCGCTTGGTCCGCGCGTTACCGGATGGTCGGCGCGACCGGGTTGACCTGCGCATCGAATTGCTCTCCTTCTCGATCCGGTTCCTGATTCGTGACTCGACGGACCGAACGGAATCGTGGTGGCACGCTCGACGGGGACCGCCTGAACGCGCCGGTGGCACGTCGACAAACGACGATGCCCTTTCCGCACCGTCTCCCGCGCCTGCCGGTGCGGGTTGGGGAGATCCTGTCCATTCCCGGTGAGGTACGGGTCCGCTCCGACAGCGGTTCAAAGGCGGCCGAATTTTTTCCGATGTTTCTTTCCGCGTCCGGCCGGTCACCGTCCGCCCGCTCGACCGGGCGACGCTGCGGAACCGGTTTACTCCTGGCAGAGATGCTCGTAGGCGAAGTCGCCGACGAGTTCCTCGTGGCGATCCCGCAGCCGCCGAATGTCAGTGAGCAGATCCCCACGCGGCAGTAGCGACGGCGTATCGGTCTCGATCGTCCGCAGCCGCTCCCCGACCGCGAGAACGGCGAGGTCCTCGGCGAACCGGGCGGGATCGACGCCGCAGCAGAGGTCGAAAACCCGCACGCTCACCCGCTCCACCAGCACCTCGCCCGGGCGGACCTCGGCCCAACTCCAGCCCTCGACCGGGCCGCCGCGCCAGCGCACGTGCAGCCCCCGCAGGATCGGGTCGGTCAGCCGCCGCGCCACGTACGCCTCCACCGCCTCCGCGCGGGCGAGCGCGCCGAGGTCGTTGACCGCACCCTCACGCCCGTCGGGCAGCCGACCGACGATGTCCCGGAACCCGACGGCCGGCACGTCCGAACCGGCGGCACCGATGGCGTAACGGCGGGCGTCGACGACGTACGAGACGATCCGCGGGCCGTGTCCGGTGTCGCGCAGGGTGGCGGAGACGATCCGCAGCAGCGGCAGGCCGATCGCGGCGGCCACGGCCTGCGTGGTCCGCTCGGCCCGCCTGGTGGTGGCGTCGGTCGACGGCGACCGGAACTCGACGGCGAACTCGGGCAGGCCGCTCGCCGCCGAGCAGACCACATGGTCGAGAACTGCCCGGCTGGCCGTGTTCCACTGGCTCGCGGTGAGGCCCGGTGGGCGACGCCGGACGATCTCGCCCAGCCGCAGCCCGGCGTGCACCCGCTGCGCCGCGCGGACCAACACCGGTCCGCGCCCGGCCTCCGGCGGCACCGGGGACAGCGCACGGTCGTGGTCAGCGGTCATCGTCGTACCCATGAGTCCTCAGCCTCTCCCTGTCGGCCGGCTGCCGGCGTCGGACGACGGTCGCGCGAACAGGTCGACACGGGTTGCCTCGCACCGGCCGACCGAGTCTAGGGCGACGATCATGACGACGGCTCCCCTGGAGCGGTCGTGCTCCCGGTGAAGACAGGTCGAAGGTCCCGGTCGGCACCGGCCCGCCGACCCTGACCCGGCTCGCCGCGCGGGCGTCCAATAGAAGTGCCACCGGGACACGCGGTGCGAAGCAGAGAAGGGACGTGGACATCATGACCGCGATGATCGAGCGGAACACCGCCAAGGCCCCGGTGGCCGAGACCGGCCGGGAGCAGAACCACCGGACGCGGGCCACCCGCTACCTGCTCGCCGGTCTCCGGCTGGCGCTGGGTTGGATCTTCCTCTGGGCCTTCCTGGACAAGCTGTTCGGCCTGGGTTTCGCCACCGAGGCGAAGAACGCCTGGCTCAACGGAGGCAGCCCGACCAAGGGATTCCTCACCTTCGGCACCGCCGGCCCGTTCCAGGGCTTCTACAACGGCATCGCCGGAGCGGCCTGGGCCGACTGGCTCTTCATGCTCGGGCTGGCCGCGATCGGTACGGCACTGCTGCTCGGTATCGGGATCCGACTCGCCGCGGCGGCCGGCGGTCTGCTGCTGGTGCTGATGTGGACGGCCGTCCTGCCTCCGGCGAACAACCCCTTCATGGACGACCACCTCGTCTACGCCGGTGTGCTGGCCCTGCTCGCGGTGACCAACGCCGGTGACACCTGGGGCCTCGGCCGCACCTGGGCCCGGCTGCCGATCGTCGGTCGGTTCGGCTGGCTCCGCTGACCCTGCTCACCCTCCCCCTCGGCGGGCGTCACCTACCGGTGACGCCCGCCGTGACACGTACGGCAGGATTGTGCTGACCAGAACCGAGGCACCAGGAGTTTCCATGAACCAGGCAGCGAAGCCCGAGATCGGCCCGATCGAGGGCGCCCCGCCCGCCGACCTCGTGATCGAGGACATCACCGTGGGCGACGGCCCGCAGGCCGAGCCCGGGCAGGTGGCCCGGGTGCACTACGTCGGGGTGTCGCACTCCACCGGCGCCGAGTTCGACGCCTCCTGGAACCGGGGCGAGCCGTTCGACTTCCCGCTCGGCGGCGGACGGGTCATCGCCGGATGGGACCAGGGCGTGGTGGGTATGCGGGTCGGTGGCCGACGCCGCCTGACCATCCCGCCGCACCTCGGGTACGGCAGCCGGGGTGCCGGTGGCGTCATCAAGCCCAACGAGACCCTGGTGTTCGTGGTCGATCTACTCGGCGTCCGCTGACCGAGCACCCGTCCGGCGCCGGCCCCGTGCCCGGCGCCGGACGGATGCTCGCCCCCCGTTCCGGTCACGTCGCCCACCGACGGCGCGGCGGACGTGTCACACTGCGGCGAGCATCCGCTGTGGCGTGTGGTCGACGACCGGGATGACGCGCCGTAGGCCGGTGGCCCGCAGCACCCGCTCCACCACCGGCGGCGGGTCGACCAGCACCAGCTCACCACCCTGCGACCGCACCCAGAGTCGGGCCGCGACCAGCGTGCGCACCCCGGCTGCGGAGAGCAGCCGGACCTCGGAGAGATCCACCCGCAGCTCGGTGCGGGTGGGAGCCGCCCACAGAGCAGCGCGGAACGCCGCGACGGTGGCGATGTCGATCACGCCGACGACGCGGACGCACACCGCCTCGTCGGAGACGCTGGTCTCGACGTGGAACCGCTCCTCGCGCTGTCGCATATCGAGAACCTATCCCCCACCACCGACACTTCCACCCTGCTGGAGTGGGGTTCCGGGTAAGCCCAGGGCATGACCCGCACGCCGGTCGCGTCCACCCTAGGGACCATCCCGCATCCCCGGGCGACACCGTCCGGGGCGGGCGGGTGCGGAGGTGCCGCCGGGCCCGGGGCCGGACCCGTCGATCCGGGACCGGGACGCGGGGCCGGACCGGTCGTTCAAGGGCGGGACGGGGTGCCGGAACGCCCCGCACCGGGGCGCCCGGCACCCCGGTCGGGTCAGCCGCCGCTCGCCGACGGCTGAGGCTCGGGCGACTCGCCGGCCACCGCCCCCGGGTCCAGCGCCTGAGCCGGCGCGGGCCGCAGATCGGCGGGCACCGGCAGCGCGCTGCCCTTGACGAACTCCTCCCAGCTGACGTTCCACGCCGTCCAGCCGTTGCCCTCGGTGAGCTGGACCTCGGTGCCCTTGACGGTCACCAGGTCACCGACCTGGGTGACGCCCATCAACCAGTCCGCGTTGGCCGCCGACAGGTTGGTGCACCCGTGCGACACGTTGGCGTACCCCTGGTCCCCCTCCGACCAGGGTGCGCCGTGGATGAACTCGCCACCCCAGGTGAGTCGCTGCGCGTCCTCCACGTCCACCACGTACGGGTCGGCCGAGCCCCGCGTGTCGAAGGTGGTGAAGTCGTGCTTCTCCATGATCACCATCTTGCCGCTGGACGTCGGGGTGCTCGGCTTACCGAGACTGACCGGCAGCTTGCGCAGCAGCTTGCCGTCCTGGATCACCGACATCTGCTTGCTCGCGTTGTCGATCTCCAACTGGACGTGCCGACCGATCTTCGAGGTGGCCCGCCGGTCGGCGTCACCGACGCTCTCCCGGCCGATCGGCAGGCCTTCCAGTGCGGCGCGAACCTTGATCGTCGTGCCCGGCCGCCAGAAGTCAGGTGCCCGGTAGTAGACCTGGCTGCCGTCGGAGACCCAGGACCAGGTGCCCGGTTGCGGCGGGTCCGTCTTGACGAACAATCGGCGTTGCACATCCGCTCGCGCCTCTTTGGGAATTGGCGGGTCGAAGGCGACGGTCACCGGCATCGCCGTGCCGTACGTCCGTTTGTCACCGAAATACAATGTGCTCACGACCGCCGGTTTGGACGATTTCGACTGCGTCGTGAAAGTCGTCCTACGGGTCACCGTCTTTCCGGAGTCGCCGGTCGCGGTGACCTCGGCGGTGTACGTCCGTTTCGGCTCCAGCGTCTTGCTCGGCACCCAGCTGGTGCCGTCCTCGCGGGGCTCCGCCGGTACTGTCGCACCCTTGTCGTCGGTGATCCGCACGTCGGTGACCCGACCGTGCTTGACCACGGTGCCGATCTCCCCACTGAGCGGCACGTCGCGGGTTCCCTCGGCCGGTGACACGACCAGTTCCGGGTTGGCTCGCGCCTCGGCGCCCTGCCCCGCCCGGCCGTCGCCGGTGCATGCCCCGAGCGCCAACGGTGCCGCTGCGACGCTCACCGCCAACAGCGTCAGTCGCCGCCTCAACATCATGATGCGTCTCCCCCGTTATCGCCGCTTCCTCCGCCACATTCTCTCTAGGCCGACGTCGACGTTTTCGTGGTTTCGACCAAAGCGGGGACATGATGTGAAGGACCTTTTCCCGTAATCGCACAAGGGCGAACGGAAAATGCCGACGACGACGTTGCGGGTGATTGCGTGCGCTTGTGGCGCTTTGTCCCGCACCATGCCACGAGACGACCTTCGCGTCAGCCGGGGCGGCGGACTCGGACGCGGTCGGCGGACTCAGACGCGCGGGGTACGCCGACCCGTCCCCAGCGGGACGGGTCGGCGAGCCCCTCGGTCGACGCCCGCCGTCAGACGGTGGCGATCAGCAACGCGGGCTGCTCGACGCAGTCGGCCACGTGTCGCAGGAACCCCCCGGCCACACCGCCGTCGCAGACCCGGTGGTCGAAGGTGAGGCTCAGCTGCGTCACCTTCCGGACCGCGAGCTGGCCGTCGACGACCCACGGCTTGTCCACGATGCGGCCGATGCCGAGCAGCGCGGCCTCCGGGTGGTTGATGATCGGGGTGGAACCGTCGACGCCGAACACCCCGTAGTTGTTCAGCGTGAAGGTGCCCCCGGTGAGCCGGGCCGGTGGCAGCTCACCGGCCCGCGCAGCGGCGGTGGTGGCGGCGAGTTCGGCGGCGAGTTCGGTGGTGGTGAGCCGCTCGGCGTCCCGCAGCACCGGCACCACCAGCCCCCGGTCGGTCTGGGCGGCGATACCCAGGTGCACCCCGGCGGACTGGACGATCCGCTGCCCCTCGGTGTCCACCCGCGCGTTGAGCTGCGGGTACCGACGCAGACCGGACAGGCAGATCCGGGCGAGCAGGGCCAGGATGCTGACCGGCTGCTCCGGCCGGGCGGCGTTGATCTCGGCTCGGGTCTGGAGCAGTGCGGTGGCGTCGGCGTCGACCCAGATGGTCACCTCGGGGATCTCCCGGCGGCTCCGGGAGAGCTTGTCCGCGATGGCCCGGCGGATCCCGGTCAACGGGATGACGACGTCGCGCACGTCGGTCGCGCCCACGGGCGCCGGCCCGCCGGTACGCGGCTCCGGCTCGGACCGCGTCGCCGGGCCGTGGCCCGGGTCGGCGGTGGTGTCGACCGCCGCCTGCACGTCGGCCCTCCTGATCACACCGCCGGGGCCGGTGCCCCGCAGGGTGCGCAGGTCCACCCCGTGTTCGCGGGCCAGTCGCCGCACGATCGGCGAGATGACCAGCGCCGGCAGCGCTCCGGCCACCGCCGGCGCACTCGCCGGGGTGGTCGGCGCGTCGACGGCCACCAGCCGGGGCCGACGTCGCCGCCGGGCACCGCCGTGTCCGGTGCCGTAGCCGATCAGGACGTTGCCGGAGCCGGCCCGTTCCTCCTCGCGGTAGACGGCGTGTCCGGCCGGCTCGGTGGCGGCGGCCCGCTCGGCGACCGGCTCGGCGATGGTGATCAGCGGTTGGCCGACCGGGCGTACCTCACCCTCGGCGCCGTGCAGGGCGACGACCCGACCGGCGTACGGGCAGGGCACGTCGACGACCGCCTTGGCGGTTTCGACCTCGACGACGGTCTGGTCCACGGTGACCGTGTCACCGACCGCCACCCGCCACTGCACGATCTCCGCCTCGGCGAGTCCCTCACCGAGGTCGGGCAGGAGGAAGACCTTCTCGGTCATGCCGCACTGCCCTCGGTCAGCCAGCGCCGGTCGGGCTGGTCGTCCCACTGCAACCGGGCCACCGCGTCGAGCACCCGGTCGACCGAGGGCAGGTGGGTGTGCTCCAGCATCGGCGCCGGGTACGGGATGTCCAGCCCGGACACCCGCAGCACCGGGGCGTGCAGGGCGTGGAAGCAGCGTTCCTGGACCCGGGCGGCGATCTCCGCGCCCACCCCGGCGAAGCCCTGCGCCTCCTGCACCACCACGCACCGCCCGGTACGCCGTACCGAGGCGGCGATCGTGGCGTCGTCGAACGGCACGATGGTGCGTACGTCGATTACCTCCAGGTCCCACCCCTCGTCGCGGGCGGCCTCGGCGGCCTCCAACGCGACCGGCACGGCCGGACCGTACGCCACCACGGTGGCGTCGCGGCCCGGTCGGCGCACGACCGCCCGGCCGAACGGCTCGGTACGGGTCGGCAGCGCGGTCTCGGCCGAGGCGAAGTAGAGCTTCTTCGGTTCCATGAAGACCACCGGGTCGGGGTCGTCGATCGCCTCCCGCAGCAGCGAGTACGCGTCGTCGACGGTCGCCGGGGTGACCACCTTCAGACCCGGGGTGTGCGCGTAGTACGCCTCCGAGGAGTCGCAGTGGTGCTCCACGCCGCCGATGCCGCCGGCATAGGGAACCCGGATCACCATCGGCACGCTCAACGCGCCCCGGGTGCGGTTGCGCAGCTTCGCCACGTGCGAGGCGATCTGCTCGAACGCCGGGTACGCGAACGCGTCGAACTGCATCTCGACCACCGGACGCAGTCCGGACATGGCCAGCCCGACGGCGAAGCCGACGATGCCGGCCTCGGCCAGCGGGGTGTCGAAGCAGCGCTTGTCGCCGAAGCGGGCCTGTAGCCCGTCGGTGATCCGGAAGACCCCGCCGAGCTGGCCGACGTCCTCACCGAAGACGAGCACCCGCTCGTCGTCGAGCATCGCGTCGGCGAGCGCGGCGTTGAGCGCCTTCGCCATGGTCATGGTGGCCATCAGGCGTCCCCCTCCGCTGCCGCGTCCAGTTCGGCGCGCACCTGCTCCCGCTGCTCCACCAACTGCGCGGTGGGTTCGGCGTAGACGTGCTCGAAGAGGCTCAGCGGATCGACCGTGGGCTGGCTGTTCATCCGGTCACGCAGCTGGGCGGCGTACGTCTCGGCCTGCTCGGCGATGTCGGCGACGGCCGCGTCGTCGAGCGCTTCCCGACCGCGTAGATAGGTCTCCAGCCGGGTGAGCGGGTCACGCTCGCGCCACGCCTCGACCTCGTCGGCGTCGCGGTAACGCGAGGCGTCGTCGGCGTTGGTGTGCGGCTCCATCCGGTAGGTGTGCGCCTCGACCAGGAACGGTCCCTTTCCGGCGCGGGCGTGCGCGACCGCGCGGGTGAGCACGGCGAGCACGGCCATCGGGTCGTTGCCGTCGACCTGCTCGCTGGGGATGCCGTATCCGACGCCCTTGTAGGCCAGCGACGGGGCGGCGGTCTGCCGGGACAACGGGACGCTGATGGCATACCGGTTGTTCTGCACGAAGTAGACGACGGGGGCCTTGAACACGGCGGCGAAGTTGACGCCCTCGTGGAAGTCGCCCTCACTGGTGGCGCCGTCGCCGATGTACACCAGCGCCACGGTGTCGCGCCCCTGGTACGACTCGCCGTAGGCCAGCCCGGCGGCGTGCACGCACTGGGTGGCCAGCGGCGTGCACTGTGGTGCGGTGCGCCGCGCGGCCGGGTCGTACCCACAGTGCCAGTCGCCGCGCAGCAACGTCAGCACCTCGACCGGGTCGATGCCACGGGCGGTCAACGCCATCGACTCCCGGTAGGTCGGGAAGACCCAGTCGTCGTCGCGTAGCGCCAGGACGCCCCCGACCTGGCAGGCCTCCTGGCCCCGGGAGGACGGGTAGACGGCGAGCCGACCCTGCTTGGTCAGCGCGGTGGCCTGTGCGTCGAAGCGCCGGCCGACGACCATTCGCCGGTACATCTCGCGCAGCGCCTCGACGGGCGGCTCGGGGTAGTCGGCGCGGGACGGCAGCAGGGTGCCGTCCGGGTTCAGCAACCGGACCGGCTCCGCCTCGGGCAGCAGACCGGCGGCGGGGTTCGACGCGGTACGGGTGGCCGGCCGGCGGCTGCGCGGTGATGCCCTGCGGGCCGCCTGGGGGGTAGTGGTCACGGCGGAACCTCCTGGACGTGTGGTGGCCCTATGCTCCTGCTGATGGATGATTGACTCAAGATGCCCGGTAAACGCGGGATGATTGGCTTCAACAGGAGGTTGGGATGGGCCAAGAGGTCGCCGAGGAAGCCGACCGGCGGGTCGGAACGGGACGTTCGGCCGTCGGCCTCGACGAGGTCGACCGGCGCATCCTCGACGAGCTGACCCGCGACGGTCGGCTCTCCATCCGAACCCTCGCCGAGCGGGTGCACGTCTCGCGGACCAACGCGTACGCCCGGGTCGAGCGGCTGCTGCGCGACGGGGTGATCACCGGGTTCGCCGCGCGGGTCGCCCCGGAGGCGGCCGGTCTGGGCACCTCGGCGTACATCGCCCTGACCATCAGGCAGAACACCTGGCGGGAGGTCGCGGCGGAGCTGGCCCAGGTGCGCTACGTCGAGCACGTCGCGCTGCTCAGCGGCGAGCACGACGTGCTCGCGCTGGTCCGCGCGCCGGACAACGCCACCCTGCGGGACGTGGTGCTGGACCGGATGCAACACATCGCCGGGGTGCTCGCCACCCGCAGCTGGCTGGTCTTCGAGGAGTACGACGGGGTACGCAGCCCGTGGGCGTGACCGCTCAACGCTCGGGCGGTGGTTCCAGGCCCTCCCGGTCGGCCAACTCCAGCAACGGTTCCAGCGAGTAGCGTCGCTCGTCCAGGCCGGCGTGCGGGTCGCCGCGCTCGGCGAAGCGGGCCGGCATGGTGGTCACGTCGAAGTCCTCCGGCCGGGCGTGGTCCAGCTCCGACCAGTCCAGCGGCGCGGAGACCAGCGCGGCGGGCGTCGGCCGGATCGAGTACGCCGAGGTCATGGTGTGGTCCCGGGCCATCTGGTTGTAGTCGACGAAGACCGGCCGGTCCCGCTGCTTGCGCCACCAGGTGGTGGTGACCAGGTCCGGTCGGCGTCGGCGCATCTCCTGCCCGAGCGCCAACACCGCGCGGCGGCAGTCGCCGAAGCTCCACCGGGGTTCGATGGCGACGTAGACGTGCAGCCCACGCCCGCCGGTGGTCTTCGGATAGCCGACCAGGCCCAACTCGTCGAGGAAGGCGCGTACCTGCTGCGCCACCGGCACCACCTGGTCGAACCCGACACCGGGCTGTGGATCCAGGTCGATGCGCAGCTGGTCCGGGCGCTCGACGTCGGCCCGGGTCACCGGCCACGGATGGAAACGCAGCGTACCCAGGTTGACCGCCCAGACCACCACGGCCAACTCCCCCGGGGCGATCTCGTCGGCGGTGCGTCCGCTGGGGAAGGTGATGTGGGCGGTGCCCACCCAGTCGGGCGCCCCGGCGGGTACCCGTTTCTGGTAGAACGCGTCGCCGCCACCGTCCTGCCGGGTGGCGACGGTCGCGCCCTCGAACACGCCCCGGGGCCAGCGTTCCAGCATGGTCGGACGGTCGCGCAGCGCACGCAGGATGCCGTCGCCGACGGCGAGGAAGTAGCGCACCACGTCGAGCTTGGTCAGGCCCCGCTCGGGAAAGTACGGCTTGTCCGGGCTGGAGACGCGGACGGTCCGCCGCCCGACCTGGATCTCCTTCGCCGCCGTCGCCACGCTTGAGAGCGTACGACGCGGTGGCCGGCCGGGCGGGTCACCGACGGTTGTTCGGGTGACCGGGGTGGGTCGGTGCGCAACCGCACCCGGCCCACCCGGCGTCGCACGGATCAGCCCTTCTCACGTTGCAGGCGCTCGACCAGCATCTGCTTGCCCTGCTCGCCCGCCTTCTGGTTGTTCTCCTGGATCCTGCGGAACCAGGAGGCGAGTTCCTCGTCGCCCTGGGCGTCCGCATCGGCGATGTAGGTCTCCAGGCGCCAGATGTGCTCCAGGGACAGCTGCAACGCGTGAATCAGGTCGTAGTTCTTGTCCTTCACCGGGCTGGCCGGTCGCTGCACCATCGTGGTCACGGCTCACCTCCCACTCGTTTCGGTCCCGCCCGCATACCCTCGGTCGAGGCAGGCACACGCGCCCGAGGTGCGGCGATGCCGTCACCAGGCGGTCGGCGGCACCCCGTCGGGCGTCGGCAGGATCTGCCGCAACCGGCCCGGCGGCAGGCGACGGGACCGCCACTCCCTCGGGTAGCCCACCGACACCTCCTCGAAGCGCACCCCGTCGTGCCAGGTGGTACGCGGGATGTGCAGATGGCCGTAGACGACCGCGGCGGCGTCGAAGCGTACGTGCCAGTCGGCGGTGGCATCGGTGCCGCACCACTGGGCGAAGATCGGGTACCGCAGCACGCGCGTCACGTCCCGGACCAACGGCCAGTGGTTCATCAGCACCGTCGGCAGCGCCGGATCGCGCTCGGCGAGCCGACGGGCGGTCTCGGCCACCCGGGCCGCGCACCATGCCGACCTGCTCTCGTACGGGTCGGGGTGCAGCAGGAACTCGTCGGTGCAGACGATGCCGGTCCGGTACGCCTCGGCCAGCGCCGCCTCGGGCGTGTCGAACCCGTCCGGTCGCCAGCTGTGGTCGTAGAGCAGGAACAACGGTGCCACCGTCACCGGGCCACCGCGCCCCTGCCACACCGGGTACGGGTCCTCGGGGGTGACCACGCCGAGGTCACGGCAGAGTTCGACCAGGTGCGCGTAGCGCGCCTGACCCCGCAACGTCACCGGATCGCCGGGAGGTGTCCACAGCTCGTGGTTGCCCGGCGACCAGACGACCCGGGCGAAGCGGTCGGCCAGCAACCGCAGCGCCCACTCCACGTCGGCGACGGTGTCGCCGACGTCTCCGGCGACGAGCAGCCAGTCCTGTGGCGTCCCCGGACGCAGCTGCTCGACGATCGTCCGGTTCTCCGGATGCCGCACGTGCAGGTCGCTGATGGCCAGGAGCCTGCCCGCACTGTCCGTTCCCGCCATGCGATCGATCGTAGTGACACGGGCGAACGCGCCCGACGGCGCTGCGACCCGCTGCGTCGGCGTACCCGGTAGGATCCCCCTCGGGCCGTGACTGGCGCATGGAGATGGAGAACCATCGGGGAGCGGCCCCGTCACAAGGACGCATGCCGAGCGCCTGGGCCTTCCGCACGTCATCTGGAGGTCACATGCCGCGCAACGTCGAATCCGCCGCCTTCCGCAGCGCTCTCGAGGTGATCCGAGGTGTCGAGCCACGGGTCGCCGACGCGATCGGGGCGGAGCTGGCCGACCAGCGTGAGTCGCTCAAGCTGATCGCCAGCGAGAACTACGCCTCCCCGGCCACGTTGCTGGCCATGGGCAACTGGTTCAGCGACAAGTACGCCGAGGGCACCGTCGGGCGTCGGTTCTACGCCGGGTGCCAGAACGTGGACACCGTGGAGGCGCTCGCCGCCGAGCACGCCCGGGAGTTGTTCGGCGCGGCGCACGCGTATGTGCAGCCGCACTCGGGCATCGACGCCAACCTGGTGGCGTTCTGGGCGATCCTCGCCGACCGGGTCGAGGCACCGGCCCTGCGGCGGGCGCAGGCACGCCACGTCAACGACCTGACCGAGTCGGACTGGTTCGCGCTGCGGCGCGAGCTGGGCGACCAGCGGATGCTCGGCATGTCACTGGACGCCGGTGGGCACCTGACCCACGGCTTCCGGCCGAACATCTCCGGCAAGATGTTCGACCAGCGCAGCTACGGCACCGACCCGGCCACCGGCCTGGTCGACTACGACAAGGTCGCCGAGGCGGCGCGGGAGTTCCGTCCGCTGGTGCTGGTCGCCGGTTACTCGGCGTACCCGCGCCGGGTCAACTTCCGGATCATGCGGGAGATCGCCGACTCGGTGGGGGCGACCTTCATGGTGGACATGGCCCACTTCGCGGGCCTGGTCGCCGGCAAGGTCTTCACCGGCGACTTCGACCCGGTGCCGCACGCGCACATCGTCACCACCACCACCCACAAGTCGCTGCGTGGTCCGCGTGGTGGTCTGGTGCTCTGCGGTCCGGAGCTGGCCGACCAGGTCGACCGGGGTTGCCCGATGGTGCTCGGCGGTCCGCTGCCGCACGTGATGGCCGCCAAGGCGGTGGCCCTCGCCGAGGCTCGCCGGCCCGACTTCGCCGACTACGCGCGGCGGGTCGTCGACAACGCCCAGGCGCTCGCCGAGGGGCTGCTGCGTCGGGGCGCCACGCTGGTCACCGGCGGCACCGACAACCACCTGGTGCTGATCGACGTGACCGGCTACGGGCTGACCGGCCGACAGGCCGAGCAGGCGCTGTTGGACTCGGGCATCGTCACCAACCGCAACGCGGTCCCGCAGGACCCCAACGGTGCCTGGTACACCTCCGGCATCCGGGTGGGCACGCCGGCCCTGACCACCCGCGGCCTCGGCACGGCGGAGATGGACACCACCGCCGAGCTGATCCACACCGTGTTGAGCCAGACCAGCGCCGGAGCGAACCCGGACGGCACCGCCTCCAAGGCCAAGTTCGTCCTCGACCCGGCCCTCGCGGACAAGGTCAGCCGCCAGGCCGGCGAACTGCTCGGCGGCTTCCCGCTCTACCCGGAGGTCGAGCTGGGCTGACGGCGAGCGCCGTCGAGGACCTCGCGAACCGTGACAGCCAGTTCCGCCGGTGTCGGCGCCCGCCCAAGCCGGGCGCCGACACCGGCGGACGTGGCGACTCACCGGACGGTGCGGTCACGGTCACCCGCGGCGACGGGCGGAGAACGTCCGGTCCTTCCACAGGCGTGCCGGGCGTTCGCGCGCGGACATCCGGCGACGACCGACAGGTCTGCACTAACTGACCTCTATGTTCACGCTAACATTCGGTTGCTGTCAAACGGCACTGGATCAGAGCGCGCTGCCATCCCGGCAAACCACCAGGAACTCGGCCGCACCAGGTCGGGGGGCCGGGCACTCGGGGACGCCGAGCACCCGGCCCGCAAATCAGGCGAGCGGGCGCTTGAGGTGGTAGCGGTGCACCTCGGTGCTGCCCTGCACGTTGTTCACATCCTCGGCGGCGGAGACGAGTTCCCAACCGTCGCGCCCGGCGCGGTTGAGATGCGCGATGGCGGTGTCGCCGTACGCGGTGATGTCCTTGCGAGACCCGTCGGGGCCGTACCAGACGAACGAGACATGGAAATTGCGGCCCTGCCCCTGGTAGCGGCGGACCAGCAGGGCGTACTCCCAGGCAACCATGTCGACCATTATGACCGTCCACGCAGGACGGCGGCAGGGTGGGCGTCACAGATTGCGAACGGATGAACGCGATGAGTCGCCGCACGCGGTCAGCCCACCTGCACCGTACGCAGCGCTCGGGCAGCCGCCGGATCGGCACAACCGGCCAGGGCCAACGCGTCCCGCAACTCGTCGGCGAGCAGGGTCAACGCGGCACCGGCCGAACGTCGCCCACCGACCGCCAGAGCCCAGAGCATCGGTCGACCGACCAGGGCACCGTCGGCGCCCATGGCCAGCGCGCGCAGCACGTCGACGCCGCCTCGGATCCCACTGTCCAGCAGCACCTCACACCGACCACCGACGGCCGCGACCACCTCGGGCAGCATGGTGGCGCTGGCCGGAGCCCCGTCGAGCTGTCGACCGCCGTGGTTGGACACGACCACCGCCTGCGCGCCGACGTCGACGGCGCGCACCGCGTCGGCGGGATCGAGGATGCCCTTGACCACCAACGGCAGCTCCCACCGCTCCCGCAGCCACCGCAGATCCGCCCAGGTCAGTGCCGGCGTGAAGGCCGCGTCGTGCGACGCGGACAGCGGGGTGACGCCCGGCGTACCGCCGTGGGCCAGGTCGTCGCGACCACCCGGCAGGTTCGCCGGGACCAACTCCGGTGGCAGCCGGAAGGCGTTGCGCAGGTCCCGCAACCGGCGGCCGAGCACCGGCACGTCCACCGTGACCACCAGGGCCCGGCAGCCGGCCGCGCGGACCCGCGCCAGCAGGTCGGAGACCACGGACCGGTGGCGTAGCCAGTACAGCTGGAACCAGACGTCGGCACCGGTCGCGGTGACCTGCTCGATCGGTGTGCTGCCGAGGACGCTGGCCAGGTAGGGCACCCCGGCCTCCCGGGCCGCCGTGGCCAGCGCGGGCTCACCGTCGGGGTGCACCAGCCGCTGGTAAGCCATCGGCGCGACCCCCACCGGCATCGCGTAGTCCCGACCGAGCAACCGGGTCCGTAGCCTCGGTGCGGTGACCCCGGTCAACACCCTCGGCAGCACACCGACCCGATCCAGGGCGCTGCGGTTGCCGCCGAGGGTGACCTCGGCGCCGCTGCCACCGTCCAGGTAGTCCCAGACATCCGGCGGCAGCACCGTCCGGGCGAGACCGGCGTAGTCGGCCAGACAGGCCGGAGGCGGACCGGACGTGATCTCCATGCGGTCCACCATCGCCGACCCGGGGCCCGGTGCGCCAGCGCGGTCCGCGCGAGGGCCGGCGGCCCGGTCGCGTTCAGCCGGCCGAGTCGACCTCGGGTGACGCCGACGCCCCCGATCGCCACGACCGTCCACGGCCAGCCGACCGGTCGGCGACGGGTCGGGCCAGCGGATCGCCACCGCGCGCCGGGTCGAGGCGGGCGTCGACGGAGGGCGACAGACCGACCGGCGGCCGCCGGTCGGTCTCGCCCGGCGAGAACAGCGGTCCGGTCATGCCCTCTCCACCCCCAACGTCAACCTCACCGACGTGCGTGCGGGCCGCAGGTCACCTCGGCGAGGTACTGTCGGGAACCCTACGGCAGGCCCGGTGAACATTGCTTCATGCAAATGGATGCCCCAAAACGGGCGACTGACCGGATTGTCGCCGGGCCACCCGGCGAGGATGATCGAATCCGTGTGTCGACCGTTGGTGAACGCCGCGCCACCGAGCGTGCCGGCCGGTCAGGCCGGCACCGGGGTCTGCGCGTGGATGTGAAAACGCAGCGACCGGGCGTCGGTGAAACACTCCCGCATCGGCCGGACCAACTCGCGGTGCTCCGGGCTGCGCTCCCACGCCTCGAAGTGGGCCAGGCTGGTCCACTCACTCGTGATGAGCCACTGCTCCGGGTCGGTCGACGAGCGGCACACCTGGTCGACCAGGTGGCCCGGCACCCCCTCGGCGACCAGATGCCGGACCGCCTCGTACGCCCGGAGGAAGTCCCCGGTGCGCTCGTCGGGCACCCGGACCAGGAAGACCACCCGTGCTCGTGTCATAGCCACTCCTGTCCGGCCGGTGGCGCGCCGCGCAGCACCAGCGCGCTGTTGAATCCGTCGAAGCCCCGGGCGCAGACCAACGCGATCCGGGTACGCGGGCGACGCTCGGCCCGCAGGAAGTTCAGTTCACAGCCCTCGGCCACGACATCCGGCCCGGCCGAGGCGGGCAGCGTGTCGTGTGCGAACGCGAGCAGGGCGGTGGCCACGTCCAGTGCCGACCCACCCTGGTGCGCCCGTCCGGTCAGCTCCTTGTGGGTGCTGACCGGCGGTGTGCGGGCACCGAAGACGGCACGCAACGCGCTGGCCTCGGAGCGGTCGTAGCGGGGCACCCCGAGCGCGTCGGGGACCACCACGTCCACCTCGTCCGGTTCGACTCCGGCCCGCCCCAGGGCCAGCCGAATGGCGCGGGCGTACTGGTGCGGGTTGCCGGCACCGTCCGCGGTGGTGTGCGCCGCGTCGTGGGTGGTGCCCCAACCGGTCACCTCACCGTAGATCCGCGCGCCTCGGGCTCGGGCGTGGCCGAACTCCTCCACCACGAACACCGCACCCCCCTCGGCGGGCAGGTAGCCGCTGGCGGTGGCGTCGAACGGCCGGTAGGCCCACTGTGCATCGGCCACCTCGCTGAGCAGCCCGGACCGCAGCTGGCAGGCCAGCGCGTACGGGCTCAGCGGGCACTCGGTCGCACCGGCGAGCACCACCGAGGTACCCCGCCGGACGGTCCGCACCGCGTGGGCGAGGCTGTCCAGCCCACCGGCCGACTCGGCCACCACCACCCCGCACGGGCCCTTGGCCTGGTGCCGGATGGAGAGCTGCCCGACGCTGGCCGCGTAGAACCAGGCGATCGACTGGTACGCGCCGACGGTCCGCGTCGGTGACGACCAGAGGCGTTGCAGTTCCCGCTGCCCGAACAGGTTGCCGCCGGAGGCGCTGGCCAGGGTCACCGCCCAGCCGTACGGGTCGGGGGCCTGCTCCGGCAGGCCGGCGTCGTCCAGTGCCAGCGAGGCGGCGGCGAACCCGAGGTGCGTCCACCGGTCGGTCTGCACCAGAGCCCGGTTGTCGGCGTACCGGGCCGGGTCGAAGTCCGCCACCTCGCCGCCGAACCGGGTCGGGTACCCGGAGGCGTCGAAGAGGGTGATCGGTCCGGTACGGCGGCGACCGGCGCGCACCGATCGCCAGTGCGCCTCCGCACCGACACCGGTGGGTGCCACCACCCCGATGCCGGTGACCACAGCCCGTCCGCCGGTCATGTCGTCACCGTGCCGACTGTCCGCACCCGACGCCCACTCACCGGGTCACCTCCCGGGCCAACCGGCGGAACAGCATGGCCGACTGGAAGCCGCCGAACCCGCTGCCCACCGAGAGCGCCACGTCCACCGGCACCTCCCGTGCCTCGTTGGGCACGTAGTCCAGGTCGCACTCCGGATCCCGGGTGGTCCAGTTGGCCGTCGGCGGCACCACCCCGAACTCGATGGCCAACGCGCACGCCGCCATCTCGATGGCCCCGATGGCGCCGAGCGAGTGCCCGATCATCGATTTGATGGAGCTGATCGGCACGCGGTGCGCCGCCGACCCGAGCGACCGCTTGAACGCGGCCGTCTCGTGTCGGTCGTTCTGCCGGGTGCCGGAGCCGTGGGCGCTGATGTAGGAGACGTCGTCGGGAGCCAGCCGCGCCTGCCGCAGGGCGTCGGTGATGGCCAGCCCCATCTCCAGTCCGTCGGGCCGCAGCCCGGTCATGTGGTAGCCGTTGCTGCGGCTGGCATAACCGGCCACCTCGCAGTAGACGTGTGCGCCGCGCCGCGCGGCGTGTCCCGCCTCCTCCAACACCAACACCGCCGCCCCCTCGCCCAGCACGAAGCCGTGCCGGTCGGCGTCGAAGGGGCGGGAGGCGTGTGCCGGGTCGTGGTTGTCCGGACTGGTCGCCTTGATCGCGTCGAAGGAGGCCACGGTCACCGGGGAGATGGGTGAGTCGGCGGCCCCGGCGAGCACGATGTCGGCCTCGCCGTCGGCGACGAGTTGGTGGGCGTACCCGATGGCGTCGATGCCGGAGGTGCAGCCGGTGGAGATCACCTGCGCCGGACCGTGCAGGCCGTGGCGGCACGCCACGTCGGCGGCCAGGCTGCTGGGCATCAACGCCGGATAGAGGTACGGGCCGCCGAGCGCCGCGTCGACCAACCAGTGCCGGCCGCTGTCGCTGACCGTCACGTACTCCTGTTCCAGCGCTGTGGTGCCGCCGACCGCGGTGCCGAGCACCACGCCGGAGTGGTCGCGTTCGGCGTCGGTGAGTTCCAGTCCACTGTCGGCGATCGCCTCGGCGGCACAGGCCAACGCGAACTGCACGTACCGGTCGGCGCGCTGCCGCTGGGCGGGGACGAGTCCGGCGGCGTCCGGGTCGAAGTCGCACTCGGCGGCGATCTGCGACCGGAACGGCGACGGGTCGAAGAAGCTGATCCGTCGGGTCGCCGTACGTCCCTCGGTGATGTTCTTCCAGAACCGGTCCCGGGTCACCCCACCGGGGGCCACCACACCGACGCCGGTGACCACGGTGCGCCGGGTGGTCATGACCCGTCCCGCTGGTCGACCAGCTCGGTGTCGACGTGGCCGAGTTCCGGGCGCGGGGCCAGCGGCCCGAGGTGGAAGACCACCTCGGCGGGTAGGTGGCCGGTGTTGCGCAGCCGGTGCCGGACGTTGCGGGCCACGAACAGCGCCTCACCGGCGGCCAGCGGCACCGGTTCGTCGTCCAGGTCGACGGTGATGGCGCCCCGGGCGACGTAGAGGAACTCCTCGCTGTACGGGTGGTAGTGCTCGGCGATCCGCTCCCCCGGCGCCATGGTGGCCACGCCCATGAACCCCGAGGTGCTGCCGACGGTACGCGGACCGAGCAGGACCCGCAGTTCGCCGCCGCGACGGCGGTCGGCGGGCACGTCCCGGGCGGCTACCAGGGTGAGCTCACTCATCGTCGGCTCCCGTCCCGGCGAGCCGTTCGAGGCGCTCCTTGATCACGGCCAGCTGTACCGCGCTGTTGGTGTTGATCCGTTCGGTCATCCCGGCGTTGTCCACCGGCGCGGTCGGCTTCATGGCGAAGTCCTGCACCCAGGTCATCCGGACCCCGCCGGGTTCCTGGGTGTAGGTCCAGTGGATCCGCATGTACTCGAACGGCCCGGTCTCCACCCGGCGCGCCCGCACCTGCCGGGTGGCCGGGTCGGCGGTGCGTTCGCTGACCCAGCTCCACGCGACGCCGTTCTCGTCGGGATGCATGGTGAGCCGGAACCGGACGGTGTCGCCGTCCCGGTCGAGGATCTCGGCGCGGGCGTACTCGGTGAACAGGTCCGGCCAGCCCGCCACGTCGTTCGTCACCCTCCAGACCAGGTCCATCGGCGCGGCGACGACGATGCTGTTCTCGGTGTGCCCGGGCGGGTCGGTCCGCCGGGCGACCAGGTCGGCCACGGCGGAGATGCTCAACTGGGCGGCCTGTTCCGGGATGCGTACCTGCCACCGGTCGGCGACAACGGCCGAGAGTTCGAGCAGGGCGAGCGAGTCCATGCCCAGTTCCTCCAGCGAGGCGGCCGGCGCTCGGGCGGCGGTGTCCGGGTCGAGTCCGCAGTTGGTGACCAGGATGTCGGTTATCTCGGCGGTCAGCGAACGCCCGTCGGTGACGGTCATCGTTTCCTCCTCGGGTTTGCGGTTTTCGGTGCGGCGAGCAGGCGGTCCACCAGCCCGGTGGAGTGCCGCCCCTTGCGGAACTCGGCGTCGTCGAGCACCCGGCGGACGAACGGGATGGTGGTCCGCATCCCGGGTCCGGAGACGTCGAACTCGCCGAGCGCGCGGTCGAGCCGGCTCAACGCCAGCTCCCGGTCCGGGGCCCAGACCGCGACCTTCGCCAGCAGCGAGTCGTAGTGCGGCCCGACCAGGTAGCCGGCGTGGCCGTGGGTGTCGACCCGGGTAAACGGCCCGCCGGGCGGCACGAACCGGTCCAGGCGGCCGGGCGTCGGGGTGAACCCCCGCTCCGGGTCCTCCACGTTGACCCGGCACTCGATGGCCACCCCGGAGAACCGGACGTCCTCCTGACGCCAGCGCAGCGGGGTGCCGGCGGCGACGTGCAACTGCTCGTGCACCAGGTCGATGCCGCTGATCATCTCGGTGACCGGGTGTTCCACCTGGATCCGGCAGTTGATCTCCAGGAAGTGGAACCGTTCCTCGGCGTCGACCAGGAACTCCACCGTCCCCGCACCGGTGAACCCGACGTCGAGCGCGCCACGCAGGGCGGTCTCGGCGATGGCGTCCAGCGTCGCCGGGGGCAACGCCGGAGCGGGCGCCTCCTCGACCAGCTTCTGGTGCCGCCGCTGCACCGAGCAGTCCCGGGTGCCCAGGTGCACACCGTTGCCGTGCGCGTCGCAGAGCAGTTGGACCTCGACGTGGCGGGCGTCGGTCAGGTAACGCTCGACGTACACCCGGTCGTCACCGAACGCGACCTGGGCGGCGGCGCGGGTGCGGGCGTACGCCCGGGGCAGGTCCGCCGGGGTGCGGACCACGGCCATGCCCCGCCCGCCTCCCCCGGCGGTGGCCTTGATGATGACCGGGTAGCCCACCTCGGCGGCGATGGCGGCGGCCTCGCCGGCGGTCGGTACCGGCTGCACGGCGCCCGGGGCCAGCGGCAGACCGGCCCGGCTCATCAACGCACGGGCGGAGGACTTGTCGGCCAGGGTGGACATCACGTGTGGTGGCGGGCCGACGAAGGTCAGCCCGTTGTCCGCGCAGATCTCGGCGAAGTCGGCGTCCTCGGAGAGGAAGCCGTACCCCGGGTGCACCGCCTCGGCGCCGACCTTGCGGGCGGCCTCCACCACCGCGGCGGCGTTGAGGTAGCTACGCCGGCTGGCCGAGGGGCCGATCCGGACGGCCTCGTCGGCCAGCCGCACCGCCGCCGAGTCGGCGTCCGCCGTGGAGTAGACCACGGCGGTACGGATGCCCAGTTCCCGGCACGCGCGCAGGATGCGCAGCGCGATCTCGCCCCGGTTGGCGATCAGCACCTTGGAGAACATCGACAGCCCGCTCTCAGACCGGGTCCAGGGCGACCAGTGGCTGGTCGTACTCCACGGGTTGTCCGTCGGCGACCAGCACCTCGACCACCCGGCCGGGTCGGTCGGCGGCGATCTCGTTCATCAGCTTCATCGCCTCGACGATGCCGACGACCTGCCCGGGTCGGACCAGGTCGCCGACGGCCACGAAGGGCGCGGCACCGGGCTGCGGCGACCGGTAGAAGGTGCCGACCATCGGCGAGCGCACGCTGATGCGGGGCGCGGGTGCCGGCAGCGGTGCCGCCACGGCGGAATCGGTCGGTGACCGTGGCGCGGGAGCCGTGGCGTCGGCCGGGCGCGACGGCAGGTCCGGTCCGGTCGGTCGGTCCCACTCCACCTCCAGTTCGGCGTCGCCGAGGCGCAGCCGCAGCCGGCGGACCGGAGCGGCCAGTTCGGCGATGAACTCGCGGGCCTGTCGGCGCAGCTCGACCAGGGCGGGGTCGGTGTCGACGCACCGATCGGGTTCCGGACCGACGACCGTGGGCGCGGCCTTCACCGGGCACCCGCCGAGGCAGCGGAACGGGCGGCACCGAAGCGGCGGAAGCGCCGCCGCCGCCGTTGGACGAGGGTTTCCGTCGGCACCTCCAGCAGCGGCAGCAGGTTCGCCAGCAGCGCCTGGCGGACGGCCTGCGCGGTCGCCTCGGGGTCGTCGGCGGCCGAGCCGTCCGGCTCGGGGACGACCTCGTCGACGACCCCGAGCCGGCACAGATCCGGCGCGGTCAACCGCAGGGCCCGGGCGGCCTGCGGGGCGGCGGTACGACCGGGCCAGAGAATCGCGGCGCAGCCCTCCGGGCTGATCACCGAGTAGACCGCGTGCTGGAGCATCAACACCCGGTCGGCCACCGCCAGGGCGAGCGCGCCGCCGCTGCCGCCCTCCCCGGTCACCACGGTCACCACCGGCGTGGGCAGCATGCTCAGGGTCAGGATGTTCTCCGCGATGGCCGCCGCCTGTCCGTGCTCCTCCGCCGCCACGCCCGGATCGGCGCCCGGGGTGTCGACCAGGGTCACCACCGGCAGCCCGAGCCGGGCCGCCAGCCGCATCAGCCGCAACGCCTTGCGATGCCCCGCCGGGGTGGCCATACCGAAGTTGCGGGCCGCCAGCTCGGCGGTGGTGTGTCCCTTCTGGTGGCCGACCACCATCACCGACCGGCCGTCGAGCCGGGCCAGTCCGCCGACCACCGCCGGGCAGTCGCCGCCGAGCCGGTCGCCGTGCAGTTCGGTGAAGCCGTCGAAGCAGGTCTCCAGGTAGTCCAGGGTGGTCGGGCGGCCGGGGTGGCGGGCCAGGCGTACCGTCTCCCAGGCGTCGCGGGCCGGTGCCCGGGTCGCCTCGACCGGCCGGGCCACCGTGGTCGGTGGGGCGGGTGTTCCGGACCGTCTCGTGGCGCGCCGGCCGGTGCCCGCCATCGCGAGCAGCGTCGCCAGTCGGGCACGCAGCGCGTGCCGCGGCACCACCATGTCGACCTGACCGTGCCGCAGTAGGAACTCGGCGGTCTGGAATCCCTCCGGCAGGCTCCGGCCGGTCACCTGCCGGATCACCCGGGGCCCGGCGAAGCCCATCCGGGCGCCGCTCTCGGCGAGGACCAGGTCGGCGCTGGTGGCGAAGGAGGCCGCCACGCCACCGTAGGTGGGATCGGTCAGCACGCTGACGGTGAGCAGCCCGACCTCGCGCAGCGCGGCCATCGCCTGGCTGACCGTGGCCATCTGCATCAACGACAGGGCACCCTCCTGCATCCGGGCACCACCGGAGGCGGTGACCAGGACCAGCGGCACACCGGCGTCCAGCGCCTGCTCGGCGGTACGGGTGATCAGCTCGCCGACGGCGCAGCCCAGGCTGCCGCCGAGGAACCGGAAGTCCATCACCGCGAGCGCGCAGCGCGACCCGGCCACCGTGGCGGTGCCGCAGAGCACCGCCTCCGGCAGACCGGTGTCGGCACGGGCGGCGCTGAGCCGGTGCGGGTACGGCAGGACGTCGACGAACCCGATCGGGTCCACCTCGACGGCGCGGTCCGGCAGCGGCTGGAACGACCCAGGGTCGACAAGTTGGCTGACCCGCTCGGGCGCGGAGAGTCGGGCGTGCAGGCCGCACTCCGGGCAGACGTCGAGGTTCCGGCGCAGCCGCTTGCGGTAGAGCAGCGCGGCGCAGCCGCCGCACCGGGACCACAGGGTCTCGCCCGACGGCGCGGTGGCCGTCACGGCCGACCCCCGTCGAATCGGTAGAAGCAGCGTGCCATGGCGTCCCGGGGCGAACGCCACTGCGGCAGGTACGGCGAGATGTAGCGGCTCAGCTCGCCACTGACCCTGACGAACTCGGGGTGCTCCCGAACCGCCTCCACGGCACCATCACCGGCCGAGTCGGTCTCGATGAGGTGCACGTACAGGTCGTGCAGGCGGTACAGCGACCGATGCCGGACCCCCACCAGGCGGGGCAGTTCGGTCGTGTCGGATTCGGCGAAGATCTCGGCGACCGCCGACTCGGCGGCGGGGTCCACCTTCGCGACGATCAGCGTTCGGTCCATGCTGGTACTCCCCCCATGGGGTCGGTGGCGACGCCACCGGATGTGCCCGGACGGCTGTCGCCCACGATGCGGAGCACCGCGTCACCCGGGCGTCACCGACACCTTCGGAAAGACCTAGGGTTGGTGACGCTGAGTTGACGCAATCTGTGGTTCAGCTGAGCGATCACGACCAGCATGATCCACACGATTGTCCAGTTCAGAGGCGGTCTCACAAGAGTCGGACGGGTTGCATTGCCGACAACGTTGTTGACCCAGAGTAACTGCGATTGATAATCTTCGCGGCGGTCAGACCCGGCACCGCGCCCCGTGTGCGGCGGCCCAGCGAGTCGACAGTGGCGTCACGGCGGCCACACCGGGAGCCGGCCGAGACACGCAACCGACGCGTTCCGCAGGGGGTGCCGCCGTGGCCGCTGTTCCGTCCACGCCCACCACCAGCCCACGTCCCGACGCCGACATCCGGTTACACCTGCTCGGCGGGTTCCGTCTGACGCACGGCGACACCCCGGTGGTGGTGCCGCGCGGCCTGCAACGGATCATCGCGCTGATCGGGCTGCGGCCGGGCGCCACCCGTACCCACCTCGCGGGCCTGCTCTGGCCGGAGGCGACCGAGGAACGGGCACTGTCCTCACTGCGGACCGCGCTGTGGCGGCTGCGCCAGGATCCCTACTGCCCGCTGACCACCGCCGCCGACACCGTCCGCCTCGACCCGGCGGTCCGGGTCGACGTCGACCTGCTCGTCGACACCGCCGCCCGGGTGCGGGACGGTCACCCTCCGGACGACGCCGCGGAGGCCATCGCCGCCGGTCGACACGACCTGCTGCCCGGCTGGTACGACGACTGGGTGCTGGCCGACCGGGAACGGCTGCGCCAACTCCGGCTGCACATGCTGGAACAGGTCGCCGGTCAACACCTGGCCGCCGGACGGCACGGCGAGGCGCTGGAGGCGGCGCTGGAGGCGATGGCCGCCGAGCCCCTGCGCGAGACACCACACCGACTGGTCGTCCGCATCCACCTCGCCGAGGGCAACGCCTTCGAGGCGGTGCACGCCTACTACGTCTACCGGGACCTGCTGCTGCGGGAGCTGCGGCTGGAGCCGTCGCCCGCGATGAGCGCGCTGCTCGCCGAGACCCTCGATCCGATCCGCCGGGCCAGCCGCCCGACCGGCGGCCCACACCGTCACCTGGTCACCCGCACACCGTCGCAGGACCGGTGACGACGCGTCACCGTGGCGCTCCCGGTCGTTGACGGAGAGGTGACTGCGCGGGCGACAAGGTGGGGAAACAGCCGGCCCGAGACCCGGTGTCCGTCCGGGCCGAACCCACCGGTGAGAGGGATCCGATGAGCCGTCTAGTCATCGTCAGCAGAATCATCCCGGGCGCGGAGGGGCGCGTGGCGCAGATCTTCGCCGAGTCCGACGAGACCGAGCTGCCCAGTCTGACCGGGGTACGCCACCGCTCCCTGTACTGCCTGCACGACCTGTGCGTACACCTCATGGAGACCGACGACGTCGGCGCGGACGCCCTCGCGGCGGCCCGTAACCATCCGTTGTTCCAACAGGTCAACGAGCGCCTGTCGGCACACACCTCGCCGTACCTGCCCACCTGGCGCTCACCACGCGACGCGATCGCCAACTGCTTCTACCGCTGGGACGGCGCGGACGTTCCGGCACCGCGCGTGGCCGGCTGACCGGGCCGGCACATGGCACCCCGAGCACCGCACGTCCTGGTCATCGGCGCGGGCACCGGTGGCCTCTGCCTGGCGCACGGGTTGCGCCGGGCCGGCATCAGCGTCGACGTCTACGAGCGACACCGGAGCAGGGGCGAGGGACTACTCGGCTACCGGGTGGGCATCGGCCCCACCGGCAGTCGGGCCCTGCGTGACTGTCTGCCGCCGGAGCTCTTCGAGATCTACCTGGCCACCTGCGCCCGCTCGCCCCGCTACTTCAACGTGCTCAGCGAGAAGATGCGCCACACGGCGTCCTTCCCGCTGCGGCCGGACACCCACCCGGTCGACACGGAACGGTCCGTCGCCCGGATGACGCTGCGCCAGGTGTTGCTGACCGGCCTGGAGGACGTGGTGCACTTCGACCGCACCTTCACCCGGTACGACCAGCACGACGACGGCACGGTCACCGCGCACTTCGCCGACGGCACGACCGCCACCGGTGACTTGCTCGTGGCGGCGGACGGTACCCACTCGGCGGTGCGGCGTCAGTATCTGCCGCACGCCGTCATCCGCGACGCCGGCACCATCAACATCGCCACCCGGGTACCGCTCACCGAGCACACCCGGTCCCTGCTGCCGGAGACCGTGCAGCGGGGCATCTCGCTGATCTTCGGCACCGGCGGGGTGATGGGGGTGCTGCACGTGATGGAGTTCAAGTGGGACCGCGACGGACGTCTCAAACCGGAGGTCAGCTCGGCCGACGCGAAACTGCTCGCCGACTGGCCGGGGCTGGGCCACGACCCCACCCGCGACAACATCAACCTGGTGGTGTGGAGCACCGCCCGTCGGTTCCCGTCGGACGTGATGAGTCGCCGGGGTACGGAGTTGCTCCGGGTGGCCCTGGACCTGACCGCCAACTGGCACCCTCACCTGCGACAACTGCTCAGCCTGGCGGACCCGGACAGCGCCCTGCCGATCCGGGTGTCCACCTCGGAGCCGGTGCCACCCTGGAAGAGCAGTACGGTCACCCTCCTCGGCGACGCGATCCACACCATGACGCCGGGGCGGGGCGTGGGCGCCAACACCGCGTTGCGCGACGCGAACCTGCTGCGGCGGCAACTGATCCTCGCCACCACCGGTGAGAAGACCCTGGTGCAGGCGGTGGCCGACTACGAGGCGGCGATGGTGCCCTACGGCTTCGCCCGGGTCGCCGACTCGCTCGGGCGCAGCGGGACCAGCGGCGACGACCGCATGTACCAACCGGTGTTCGGGCGGCTCGCGCTCCTCGGTGCCAGAGGATACTTCCGGGTCACCAGCCGGGTCCCCCGGCTGCGACGCAAGTTCGTCGACGACTTCTACACCTACCGAGGCGAGCAGGACTGATCCCGATCACAGCCCCGGCACCCGCGACGGTGCCGGGGCTGCGGCGTGTCCAGCCGCGACTCCCGCCGACCGCACGGTGTGTCCAGGGTCGGCCACCTGCCGTAGCCCCCACGCGTCCGGTACGGACTGTTACCCGGCCTGCCTGTCGCCCCGGCCGCGCGTGTGCGAAGCTGCGGCGAGTTTTTCTCGCGACGAATCCGGACGTGAACCTCAGGGAGGGTTACCGTGGGCGAGTCCTTCGGGAACTGGCTGATACTGCTCGTGGCGCTGCTGGCAGGGCTGGCGGTGGGCTGGATGCTGCTGCGCCGGCGGACGGAACCACCCGCGTCGGCGAGCGGCGCGACCACCAGCGACACCACTGCGGCGGCCGAGGCCGACACCGCCGCGACCGAACCGACCGTAACCGAACAGCCGACGACCGGTGAGCCCGTCGAAGCACCCACGGCTGATGTCCAACCGGCACCGGCCCTCGACCAGCCGTCGGCGGACACGACCGCGCAGCCGGACCTCACGGAGGCCACGGCGGTCTCCGCCGCGACCGAGCCGACCACCAGCGCACCGACCGAGCCCGCCACGGCGGAGGCCGAGCCCGCCGCCGTGGCTGAGCCGGTGGCGGCAGCCGAGCCCGCCGTGGTGGTGGCCGAGCCCGTGGTGGTGGCCGAGCCCGTGGTGGTGGCCGAGCCCGTGGCGGTGGCCGAGCCGGCCACGGCGACTGCGGCGGCCGGCACCGATGTCGACGACTTCCGCAAGATCCAGGGGGTCGGGCCGAAGATGGCGGCGGCGCTGCACGGCGCGGGGATCCGGACCTACCGGCAGTTGGCCGAACTGGACGAGGCGGCGCTGCGCGCGACCATCAAGAGCGCCGGGCTGCGCGCCACGGCCAGCTTGGTCACCTGGCCCCAGCAGGCGAAGGTGCTGGCCGCCCAGGCCGACGCCGAGGGCTGACACCCGACCGGCCGGCGTGGGGCTCGCGAAGCCCGCGTCGGCCGGTACGTCTTTCCGGTGATCGGCGGCGGTCAGGGCACGCACCGACGAACGCACGGTTACGGTCAGTACGCCGGCCGTGCCGGTCCGCCGAACTGTCGCCGGTTGCCGGGAGCCGTCCGTGTCGTTCGCCCAGCAGCAACCCGGCGGCCCACGGCGACCCCCCACCCGTGGCCCGTCCACCCCACGCCGGGTCACCCTCCTCGAACTCTTCTTCGACCTGGTCTACGTCGTCGCGTTGGCGCTCATCTCGCGCGACCTGGCCGGCGAGATCACCTGGTACCAGGCCGGGCAGGGGCTGATCCTGTTGGCCGCCGTCTGGTGGACCTGGACCCTCACCTCTCTGGTCGCCGACCTGTACGACCCTGACCGCGTCGAGATCAAGGTGCTGCTCGTCGCGGCGATGTTCGGCGTGCTGATGATGAGCACCGCGATCCCCAAGGCGTTCGGCGACCGGGGGTTGATCTTCGCCGGCTCGTACGTCGTCATCCACCTCGGACGCGGGCTGATCCTCGTGCCGACGCTGCGCGACGACCCGGTCATCCAGCGCCGGGCGATCCGGGTCCTCTGCTGGTTCGCCCTCTCCGCGGTGCCCTGGATCGCCGGTGCGTTCGCCTCGGACGACATCCGGATGGCGCTGTGGCTGCTCGCCGTCGGCATCGACTATCTGGGGCTCCGGCTGGCCTATCCGGTGCCCGGGATCGGCACCGTTCCCGGCAGCCAACTGCGAGTGATCGCCGAACATCTCGCCGAGCGGTACCAGCAGTTCTACACCATCGCCCTCGGCGACCTGATCCTGGTCACCGGCATGGCCTACAGCCGGGAGCACGCGCATGCCGAGAACACCGTCGCGCTCCTGCTCGCCTTCGTCACCACCCTGTTGCTGTGGCGGATCTACGTGCACAAGTCCGGGGAAATGTTGCCGCTCGCCCTGCGGCTGTCGAGGGATTCGGCCCGGTTCCTCAACACCGCCCCGTACAGCCATCTGCTGATGGTGGCCGGGGTGGTCACCACCGCGGCGGGCTTCGAACTGGTGCTGCACGATTTGCCCACGCCGACCCCGGCCGCCTGGGCGGCGGTCATCCTGGGCGGTCCCGCGCTGTTCCTGACCGGCCGCGCCTTCTTCGAGTACGAGGTGTTCAACCGGGTGTCGCCGTCGCGGCCGGTCGGCGTGCTGGCCCTGTCGACTGTCGCGCCGGCGGTGCTGTTCCTGCCCACACTGGCCGCGTCGCTCGCCGCCATGCTGGTGCTCGCCGCAGTGGCGCTCGCCGATCTGCGCCGCACCCTCGGTCGGCCGCCCGAGCTGCCCACACCGCCGTAGGCCACGCCGTCCTCCGTTAGCCGCTCGGCGCGGCTGGGTACAAAGCCCACACCTTGCAACCCACCCCCGAATCGTGGAGGAAACCATGCGCGGCACGTCGATATTCGGAGTCCTCGTGGTGATCTGGCTCGTCATCGGCGCCGTCGCCGCCGGTCAGCGCGGCTACTACAGCGACGATGAGGCCAACTGCGCCGAGGTCGGTACGATCCTGGTGACCATCGCCGCCGGCCCCCTGAACTACGTCGGCGCCAACCCGAAGGTCGACTGCGAGCTGCCCCAGCCGTCTCAGTGACCCCCCGGCAAACCGGGCCCGTGTCGAGTCGGACACGGGCCTCGGTCGTCCCGGGAGGTCGTACGCGTAGGGGGCACGTCCGGCCACTCCGCTCGGTTCGCGGACGACGGCCGGACGCGCCCCTGGCACGGTGAGGCGGTCAGCGGAAGCAGTGCGCCACCGGCACCTTGCTGCCCTCGCAGTTGGTCGGGTTGTTCTCGACGACGATGCTCTCGTCATCGATCTTGACCTGGGCCCGCTCGGCCTGGATCCCGCCGGCCTTCAGCGTGGACGTGTTGCCGACGACGTGACTGCGGTAGAGCGAGGTCGAGCCCGCCGTCACGAACAGCCCCGCTCCCTGCGACCGCTTGCCGACCGCGGCGTTGCCCTTGACGGCGCTGCCGCGCACGAGCAGGTTCGACTTCTCGGAGTGGATACCGCCACCGTTGCCGCGCGTGGTGTTACCGCTGACCACGCTGTCGTCCAACGGCAGCAGACCCTGGGTGGTGGAGATACCGCCGCCCTTGAGGGTGGCGATGTTGTCGCGGACCGTCAGCTGCCGCAGTACCAGCACCGCGTCCGAGTTGGCCAGACCACCGCCGACCTCGGCGCTGTTCTGCGCCACCAGTGTGTCGAAGACCTTGGTCCGGGCGGAGAAGCTGGCCATCCCACCGCCCTGCCCGGCGTTGTTCTGCACGAAGGCCGAGGAGTAGACGTCGCCGGCGGCCCGGAAGTTGGCCAGGCCACCGCCGTAGCTGACCGCGCTGTTGTGCCGGAACTCGGTGCGGTGCATGACCATCACACCACCGTTGAGCAGGCCCCCGCCCTTGCCCTGGGTGCCCGCGGCCCGGTTACCGATCAGCTTGCTGTCGCTGATCTGGAGATTCCCGTCGTTGAAGATGCCACCGCCACCGCCCTCGGCGGACAGCGAGGTGCTGCCGAGAACGGTGACCCGCTCGACGACCGCCGTGGCACCGTGCACGATGTGGATGCTGCCACCCTCCGCCGCCGAGCGACCGTTACGCAGGGTCACGTCCCGCAGGGTCAACTCGCCGCCGTCACGGACGGTGAAGAAGCGGAAGTCGGGGCTGTCGACTCCCCGGACGATGGTCGCGCCGGAGCCCTCGATGGTGATCCGGTGGTAGATCACCGGCAGGCCGGCCTTGTCGTCGGCGGGGTTGCGCGGCGGCGCCTCGGCGTCACCGGGGTTCTCGGCGGCGTCGGCGGCCTCCCGCGCGTCGCGGATGCCGCCGTCGTACTCGTCGGGCTGCGCGAACGCGTGGGTCAAGGTGTAGGTGCACTTCTCCGCGAGCCGCAGCGTGGCGCCACCCTCGGCGTTCGCTCGCACCAGCGCCGCGATGAGCCGGGCGGAGTCACAGGGCACCGGCACCACCGTGTCGTCCCGCGCGCGTCCCTGGTGACCACTCGGCCGGTCGGCCGCCCCGTCGCGGTCCGGATTCGTGCCCGGGTCGTGCCGCCACTGCGGGCGCTGCTGGTCCTTCCCTCGCGGTGACTCGTCGACTCCTGGCACGTCGTGCTGAAACATGGCTACAGGCTGGCCCGGGTTCGGCGCCGCCGGGTCACGGTCGGCGGCCGAGGCGGTGACGGCGGACAAGCCCGCCGCTCCGGCCACCAGGCTGCCCGCCACCAGGCCACCGGCCAGCAACCACCGGGACCGCCGACCGGGTCGTGCTGACCCGCGGCCCCCTTCGTACGTGGACATCAGCGTTCCTGCCTCTCGTGCGTGCGCAAAACACGGCCGCACCGAATCGGGCGCGGGGTGACCGACCTCGCGTCGGTCACCAGAGGCCACCGTACGGCGACACATGGCGTGAATCGGGGCATAAGTGAATGAGTAAGCCATTCGGCTTCACATCTACCCTCGGGTTACGTCGCGGGATCCCGGCCGCCCGACTCAACCGCCGACGTGGATACCCGGACGGCGGGCCGGGTCGGGCTCGGACTTGCGCAGGATCTCCCGCACCACCGGCGGCGTGTCCCCCTGACCGAGGATGAGATAGCGCAGCAGATGCGCGATCGGGTTCCCCTCCGACCACTCGAAATGAGCGTGCGGGCGTACCCCGGTGGCGTCCCGCAGTGCCAGCAGGATCGCCGCGATGGCGTTGGGCACCGCCGGACTGCTGGCCCGCAGCACCCGGTAACCGCCCACCTCAACGCCGCAGACCCGCAACACGTGACGGAACCCGGAGGGATCCACCACGTCGATCTCCAGGAAGAGCACATCGGTCGCCCCGGGGACCGGATTCAGCCCTCGCTGCGCCCGCTCCTTGATCGTGTACTCCTTGACCGCCCCGCGGCGCCGCTTGTTGGCGATCACGTGCAGTCGACCGTCGTGGGCCACCGAATCGGCGATGAACCGCCGCGCCGTCTCGTCGAACTCGACCCGCTCCGCCCGCAGCTCCGTGGTCCGGGTCACCCGGGACACCAGCGACACGGCGATGATGCCGAGGATGAACAACCCGGAGATGGCGATCCCGTCCGGCTTCGCGATCACGTGCTCCACCAGCGCGTACAGCAGCACCAGGGTGAGCAGGGTGAAGCCGGCGGCGACCAGCCGCTGCCGGCGTCCGGCGGCGGCGATGGCCACCGCGACCGCCGCCGACACCAGCATCGCCAGGATCCCGGTGGCGTACGCGCCCGCCTGCGCGTCGACGTCCGCGCGGAACACGACTGTCAACAGGACGCAGACCAGCGTGTAGACGATCACCACCGGGCGCACGGCGCGCGCCCACTCCGGCGCCATCCCGTACGAGGGCAGGTAACGCGGCACGATGTTGATCAGCCCGGCCATCGCCGAGGCGCCGGCGAACCAGAGGATCAGCACGCTGCTCACGTCGTAGACGGTGCCGAACCCCTCACCCAGCTGCTCGTGCGCCAGGTACGCCAGCGCTCGCCCGTTGGCAGCGCCGCCCGAGGCGTTCGCCTCGGGCGGGATGAGCACCGCGGTGACGAAGGTGGTGGAGAGCAGGTACACCGACATGATCAACGCGGCGGTGGTGAGCAGCCGCCGGGTATTGCGGATCCGGGCGGCCAACCGGGCCGGTGCGTCACGTCCCTCCCCCGCCACCAGCGGCATCATGCTCACCCCGGTCTCGAACCCGGACAGACCCAGCACCAGCAGCGGAAACGCCAGCGCTGCGGTCAGCGCGACCTGGCCCGGACCGCCGCCCGCGGTCAACGTCGCGGTCCAGTCGGCCAACGGGCGGGGGTCACCGGCGAGTTCGGCGAACGACACCCCGACGACCACCGCGTTCAGTCCGAGGAACACGACCACCAGCGGGACGGCCACCGCCACCGCCTCCCGGAAGCCGAGCAGGAAGACCGCGCCGAGGATCAGCAGCAGGACCACGGTCACCCCGACCGCGACGCCGGTCCCGCCGAACGACTCCGGCAGGTACGGGTTCTGCAACACGTGCACGGTGGCGTCGGCCGAGGAGAGGGTGATCGTGACGATCCACGACGTGGCGACGAAACCGAGCAACACCAGTACGAACAACTTGCCGCGCCAGAACGGCAGCAGCCGCTCCAGCATCGCCACCGAGCCCTGGCCGTGCGGGCTGTCCCGGGCCACCCGGCGGTACATCGGCAACATCCCGAACAGGGTCAGCGCCACGATCAGCAAGGTCGCCACCGGAGACAGCGCACCGGCGGCCAGGACGGCGATACCGGGCAGGTAGGACAGGGTGGAGAAGTAGTCGACGCCGGTCAGACACATCACCCGCCACCAGGGGTACGACCGGCTCTGCCCCTCGGCCGTCTCCGGTCCGACCGGCTGCACCCGGTGCACGAGCAACCACCGACGAAGCCGGCTCTCCGATGCCTCCGGGCCGGTCGGCACGGCCACCCGCTCCGGGACGGTGACCGCCCGTCCGGCCCGTTCCCCCTTGCGCCGGGGATCCCGCGCGGCCCGCAGCCCCGGCTCCGGTGCTCCGGTCGCCGGGCGACGGCGGTCCCGGCCTCGTCGCGCTGTCGTACCGTCCCCCATTGCCCCCGCCTCACCGTTGTCGACGACCCGTGGTGGCTCGGTCGGGCCACCGTCCGCGACGGTCGGTACCCGACCGCGTCGCTCGGTCAGCCGGTCCGCTCCCCGTCGGCCCCGGTCGGTGGGGCCAGCGCTCGGGCCAGTTCGGCCGGCTCGGCAACGGTGACCGTCATCCCGGGATGACGCGGCCAACCGCCGGGTAGCAGGGCGGGCACCGGGCGCACGAACCGGACGCAGAGCCCGGCGGCGGTGGTGGTGCCGAAGGTGACGCCCGTGTCGGAGCCGGACAGGTGCGCTCCGATCACCCGCCACCAGCGGTACGGACCACCGGTCTCGGTACCCGCGACGTTCTTCCGCTCGGTACGCAACCGCCACGGCCCGAACCGGACCAGCAGATGGTCCGCGTCGATGCGTACCCAGGCGGTGTCCGGCCGGACCCCGATCAAGGCCAGTGGCCTGCGGAAACGCGACTCGAAGCGGAACTCGAATACCCGGGCGGTCATCTCCGGGCTCCCCGACCGGCGCGGTCTGACGGGCGCGCGGGGCGGGGTGGGGTGGCGGGGCGCGGTCGCGGCCGGGCGGCGGGACGGCGCCGGGACACAGCGGTCATGGGCGCGGCGTACCCCGCAGGGGCCGGCCGACACCCCCCGGGCCGGCCGACCCCTGCTTCCCCCCCCCGTGTTCCCCCGCTCCCCCGTGTTCCCCCGTGTTCCCCCCGTCAGTCCCCCGCGTTCCCCGTCGGTCCCCCGTGCTTCCCCGTGGCCTGCCGCCCGGTCCGGGCCGATGTCCCCGCGCCCCGCCGGCGGGCCGGGCGCGGGGACCCCCCGTCCCGGTTACTGCAAGAACGCCCCGAGGGGCGACAGCAGCAACCGACCGAGCGCGGCGGCCGTGTCATCGAGCCGCCTGCGCTCGCGCTCGTGCTGGTGCGGGTCGTGCCGGCACTGCCAGATCCGCTGCGCGTTGCGCCAGGCGACATCGCGCGTGTACTGGATCAGCTCGCCCTGGTACCAGTCGTCGATCTGACCGTTGAGCATGTCGATGAGCAGTTGCCACTGCTCCAGGTAGCCCCGACGCAGGCCGGGGATCTTGTCAGCGAAGATCTTGTTGATCTCCAGGTAGTCGCGATGCTGGTCGCTGCCGTCGACCGGCTCGGACTCCAGGTGGTCGAAGGTGGTGACCAACGCGAACGGAAGGTCGAAGTTGATGTGCGCGTTGACGCCGGCCGCCGCCGAGGGCAGCGGACGGGCGTCCGGTCCGCGCATCCGCTCGAAGAGGCAGGCCCAGGCCCGGGGCGTACTCGGGCTGGCGTCGCTCCACATCCGCAACGCGTCGAAGTAGCGGGCCGCGAACTCGACGTCCAGCCGGGACAGGAAGACCGGGTCGACGAACCGGTCGGAGTAGAGCCCGTCCAGCACGCTGGTGGTGATCGTCAGGTACAGCTTGTTGAAGTCGGCCAACGGGCAGCTGTCGAACAGCGGAGGCAGCCGGACCAGCATGTCCTGGAGCTTCGTCAGGTGGTCGACGACGGCGGGCACGTCAGTCGGGTGATCGGCCAGCAGGTCGACGATGTCCCGGTGCACCGGCCCCCAGACCGGCTCGCCACACCCACTCATGCCGACGCCCCGCCGCGCCGAGTACCGATCTGGCGCGTCACAATGCCGAACCTGGTGATCCGCTCGTGGCGCTCGCGCATGTCCCCTCCAAGCTACTCGCCGACGTCGTCGTGCCCTGCGACGTCGGACCCAGCCTGTCAGGCGCCCGCTGCGCGGACATCAGTAGAACGACGTATCCGACACCTACCCGCGACTACGCAGGAAGATGGCGCTGGCCTGGACCCGGGTACGTACCTGGAGCTTGTCGAAGATGTGCGACACGTGGACGCCGATGGTCCGCTCGCTGATGAACAACCGCTGGCCGATCTCCTTGTTGGTCAACCCCTCGGCCACCGCGGCCAGCACCTCACGCTCGCGGGCGGTCAGGGTGGCGAGTTCCTCACCGCCCGCCCCGTCCGGCTCGGGCGCGCCGATCACCCCGCGCTCCTCCAACGTCACCCGGGCCCGCCCGGCGAGCGTACGGATCTCGTCGGTCAACGGCACCGCGCCCAGCGACTGCGCCATCTGGTACGCCTCGCGCAGCAGCTTGCCTGCGGTCGCCGCCTTACGCCGGCTGGCCAGCAACGCCTCGGCCTGACGCAGCCGCGCGTACGCCGCCGGATACGGGTGATTACGGTGGTCCCACTCCGCCGCCGCCCGCGCCCACAGCTCCGGATCCGCCCCGTCGAGCCGGCTCACCTCGGCGGCGCACAACGCCAGATATCCGTCGACCACGTAACGCACCGGCCGGGCCGCCCGCTCGCTACGCGCCGCCACCCGGTCGGCGATGTCACGCAGCCGGCGTACCGCGTTGTCGTCGACGGCGACGGTACGGCTGGCGTGCGCCTCGGCCTCGGCGCGCAGCCCGTGCCAGACCAGCACCGCGAGGATGACCAGGTCGTCCGAGCGGGTCTCGGTCAGCCCCCGCTGCACGGCGTGCCGGGCCACGTCATGGCGTCCCTGCCACATCGCCAACCCCGCTCGCAGGGTGAGCAGCGGAATGACGTGCCGGGCACCACCGCCGGCCAGGATCGTCGCCACCGCGTCCAGGTCCCGGTCGGCCGCCTCGACGTCGCCGTAGCCGACCGACAGGCGGCAGCGGGCCAGCAGCAACTCGACGGCGTCCGCGCCGGAGGGACGGTGCCGTAGCGCCGAGGCGACCACCTTCTCCGCCTCGGCCCACTGTCCGACCCGGAACAGCCCGTTGGTGGCGATGGCCAGCAGGCGGGTCTCGTAGGAACGCCCCAACCCCAGCTCGGCGACCCGCTCGGCACCCCGGCGGGCCACCACCACCCCCTCCTCGAGGATGTTCAACGGCCCGGTCAGCAGCTCGGCCAGATGCAGGTAGGCCAACGCGACGTCCTCCGGGCGACCGGCCCGCTCGGCGGTGGCCAGCGCCCGCCGCAGCACCGCCAGACCCGCCTCCGGATCCTGACGGTACGCCTCGGAGAAGCCCAGCGCGGCACTGGCCAGCACCACCTCGGTGGTCGCACCGTCCACCTGCTCGGCCAGGGCCAGCGCCTCGCGCGCCCGCTCGCCCGCCTCGGCGTACCGGCCCAGTTGCAGCAGCAGCTCCGCCAACCGGGCGGCGGCGGTGGCCCGCTGCCCGGGAGTGCAGTCGGCGACGGCGAGCGCCTGCTCGTACTCCACCTCCGCCAACGCGGAACGACCGGCGGCGGCCAGATAACGGGCCCGCCGGATGTGCAGCTCGCAGGCCGGGATGTCGGTGTCGGCACCGGCCAGTTCCTCCAGCAGCGCCAGCGCGCGAGCGTACTCACCACAGTGGTGGGCCGCCTCGGCCGCCCGCCCGAGCAACGCCGCCCGGTCGACACCAGGCAGTCCCTCGGCCGACTGCACCGCCACCGACCAGTGTCGATGCGCCTCGGCGTAGCCGTACAGCCGCTCCGCCTCCTCGGCGGCGGCCACCGCGGCCGGCAACGCCCGCTCCGGCTCACCGGCCAGTCGCCAGTGATGGGCCAACCGGGCCTGGTGCAACTCCGCCGGCGCGGCGGTCAACGCCTCGGCGTAGCGGCGGTGCAGAGCCGCCCGCTCGGCGGGCAGCAGCTCGTCCTCCAGCACCTCGGCGACGAGCCGGTGCCGGAGCCGATAGCCGTCGTCGGAGCCGACCAGCAGCCGGTGCGACACCGCCGCCCGGACCGCGTCGAGCAGCTCGTGCTCCGGAAGCCCGACCACCTGGGCGAGCAGCCAGTGCTCGACCGGTTCGACACCGGCGGCGACCGCGTGGACGACCCGGTGGGCCGGTCGGGGCAGCGCGTCCACCCGGGCCAGGAAGACCTCGCGGAGGGTGTCGGAGAGCCCGTCACGACCGTCGCGCAGCTCCCGGCAGAGTTCCTCGATGACGAACGGGTTGCCGCCGCTGCGCTGCCACAACCGCTCGGCCGCCTCGGCCGCCAACGGCCGGCGCAGCACGGCGGCGGCCAACTCCTCGGTACCGGCCCGGTCCAATGGGGCCAGATCCAGCACCCGCACCGAGCGCAGCCGGCGAAGCTCGGTGAGCACCCGGCGCAACGGATGCGCGCCCTGCAACGACTCCGACCGCACCGCGGACAGCACCGACAGTTGCAGGTCACCGAGGCCGGCGAGCAGATAGAGCAGAAGTTGGCGGGTGGTCCGGTCGACCCATTGCAGGTCGTCCAGGACCAGCACCAGCGGACGGCCGCCGGCGATCACGTTCAGCCCACGGGACACCCGCTCCAGCAACGCGCCCGCGCCGTCCGGGCCGGCCCGGTCCTCGGCGAACACTCCGAGCAGCGCGCGCACGGACGCGGCGGCCGGCGGGGCGAGGTCGGCGTCGAGGCGGCGCAGCGCCTGTCGCAGCGGGTGCAACGGCGACGCGTCGCCGATGTCCAGACAGGACCCGGTGAGCACCAGCGCCCCCGCGTCGGCCAACCGGGCACCGACCTCGCGCAGCAGCCGGGTCTTGCCCACGCCGCTCTCGCCGGTCAGGAACACCGCCGCCGTATGCCCGGGCGTCACGTCGTCGAGCAACGCCGAGCGTACCGTCGCCACCAGGTCGTCCCGACCGACGAGCCGTGCGGTGTCCACGTCGCTGGCCATGGCTCGCAGCCTAGTCACAGGGTCCGTCCCCGTTCTACAGGTGCCTCGGCTCTGTCCTCCTCATCGCGTCGACATTGCGACCAAAGGTTGCGTCCGGCCGACATACGTCGTTCTGCCGATCCGCCGTCGGACCAGCGGTGACAGGCTCCGGGGCATCGTCGGCACGCACGGGGGGAGAGGCAGGTCAGATCTCGATGCCCAGTTCTGTTGTCGCAGGTCCGATAGCCGTCAGGCGGACCCGTTGGCCCGTGTCGGAGGAGCGGCGGATCGTCACGGTCCTCTTCGTCGACATCGTCGGTTCGACCCGACTGGTCGACCGGCTCGACCCGGAGGACGTCCGCGCCCTGCAACGGGCCTACTTCTGCACCGTGGCCTCGGTGTTGCGACGGTGGAACGGTGCGGTGGAGAAGTACGTCGGCGACGCCGTGATGGCGTTGTTCGGCGCGCGCCGCGCTGACGGGTGGGACGCGTACCGGGCGGTGCGCGCCGGGCTGGAGATCCAGCAGGCGCTGGACCGCCATCCGACGGGCCTGTCGTCACGGCTGCGGGTCCGGGTCGGCGTCGCCACCGGCGAGGCGGTGGTCGACCTCTCGGTCGGCCACGACGGCGGGCATGGGGTGGCCAGCGGCGCGGTCATCACCCTGGCGGCCCGGCTCCAGGAGCACGCCCCGCCCGGCGGGGTGGCGCTCTGCCCGGCCACGCACCAGGCGGTCGCCGGGCTGATCGCGCAGCGTCGGGTGCCGTCGGTGACGCTGTCCGGCAAGGCACTGCCGGTCGACGTGTGGCACGCCACCGGTGTGGAGCGCCCCCGGCCGCCACGGCACGACGGCCCGCTGATCGGTCGCCGACGGGAGCTGGCCGTCGCCCGGGAGCACCTCGCCGAAGCGGTACGCGGGCGCGGCGCCCGTCGGGTGCTGCTGCTCGGAGCACCCGGCAGTGGACGCAGCCGGCTGCTGCGGGAACTGGTCCGCAGCACCCGCACGGTGGACGGGGTTCCGGTGCGGTGGTATCCGACGGCCTGCCCGCCCTACCCGGACGGGCCGCTGGGGCCCGCCGCCGACCTGGTCCGCGCGCTGGCCCGCGCCCGCGCCGACGACGACCCCGAGACGGTACGTCGCCGACTCGCGGCCACGTTGACGCACGTGGTGCCCACCGGTCTGCTCGCGGTCGCCCTGGACACGGTGGGTGACCTGCTCGGGGCGGCCATCGATCCGGTCCGGCGGGTGGACCGCCCCGGCGCGAGCGAAGATCGGCTGGACCCGCCCCGGTCGCCGGCAGACGCCCAGGCTCGCGCCCTGGCCTACTGGCGGCAGGTGCTGCTGAGCATGGCGCGACGGCAGCCGGTGGTGGTCGCCGTCGACGACCTCGACCGTGCCGCACCGGCGCTGCGCCGCCACCTGACCACGCTGGTCGACCTGGCCGACGAGCACGACCTGCCCCTGGTGCTCGTCGCGACCGGCACCGAGGAGCTGAACGTGCCCGGTCGAGGCGTGGCCCGGCTGCGCCTGCCACCGCTGGACACCATCACCACCGGTCGGCTCCTGCGCCGACTGCTGCGTCGGGCCGGTCAGCCGACCGGATTGGCGGCCCGGCTGATCCCCGTGACCGGTGGCAACCCGGCACGCGCGGTGGCTTACGTACGCGCGCTGGCCGGAGCCGACCCCGCGCAGCTGCCCGTACCGGATTCGGTCCGGCGCATCGTCGAAGCCCGGCTGGACCGTCTCGACGGCGGTGCGCGGGCCGTCCTGATGGCCGCCGCGCTCGCGCCGGGACGCACCGTGACGGAGTTGGCCGACGTGCTCGACTGGCCGCCCGCCTGGGCGGCGGCGGAGGTGACCTCCCTGACCGACGACGGCCTGCTGGCCCCGCTGCCGACCGGCGGTTACGACGTGCCCGATCCGGTCGTGCGACAGGTCGCCTGCGCCCGCCTGCCCCGCGCGCTACGCGCCGCCTACGGTCGGCGGGACGACGACGGCACCGCGACGGCGGAGGCGTCACCGGGACGGATGGCCCCGGCACGGCGTGCCTGCGCCGGGTTGTCCCGATCAGCAGCCGGGTCAGCGGGCGTGGAACGTCGGGACCCGGTTCCGGACCACCGGATCGGCCGGTGGCGGCGGCGTCCGGAAGGCGGGTCGTCGACGCCGTGGCGGGCGGGCCGGTCGCGGTTGGGCGGGCCGAAGGCCGGCCGGACGGGCGGTGCCGGGTCTCGGGTCAGTGTCCCCGGCTGGCCGCCGGTGGGCGGTCCCGCTCCCCCGGTGCGGGTACGCCGTCGGGCGTGGGCACCGGGCGCAGCGTCCGGCTCTGGCCACGGAACTCCGCGACCACCTCCCCGTCCTCCCGGCTCACGGTGACGTCGTAGATGCCGCTGCGGCCGTAGCGGGTGCGCTCGCTGGCCCGCGCGACCAGCGTGTCCCCCGGTCGGGCCGGACGGACGAAGGTGATGTCGGCCGCGGCGGCGACGGTGGCCGGGCCGTGGCTGTTGCAGGCCAGCGCGAAGGCGGTGTCGGCCAGTAGGAAGACGAACCCGCCGTGCGCGATGTGGTGGCCGTTGACCATGCTGTCGGTGATCCGCATCCGGGCCACCGCACTGCCCTCGGCCGCGCTGACCAACTCGATGCCGAGGCGGTTGGAGGCGACGTCGGCGTCGAACATCTCGTGCGCGGCGGTGCGCTGGGGATCCACGTGCTTGCAGTCCGTTCCGGCCGGGCGCACCCGGCCCGGCCAGGGACATCATGACACCGGCGGTCGGCGACCGGTCGGGTAGGCCCACCCGGGGCGTGGGCGTCGGTCGAGGGCGATCGGGTCGGACCGGTTGACCGGTCCGACCCGAGCCGATCATCGCTTCGCCATCCTCTCGTAGTTGCAAATAATTGGCAACAAGTCTGGACAAGGAATCCGAGTAGTAACTAGCGTTTAGTTCATGAGTCCTTACATCAGCAATGTCGCCGCCTGGCAGGAGAGTTGGGACCGCCAGCAGGAGGCGTACCTGCCCGACCGCGAGCACCGGTTCGCCGCCATGCTCGACGCGGTCGACGCCGTACGCGGTGACACCCCGCCCCGACTGCTCGACCTGGCCGGCGGCACCGGCACCATCTCCCTGCGCGCCCTGCACCGCTTCCCCGACGCCGAGGTGACCCTGGTCGACCTCGATCCGGCGTTGCTCGCCCTCGCCGCCGCCTCCCTCGGTGACCGGGCCACCATCGTCACCGCCGACCTCAGTCGACCCGACTGGGCCGAGGCCCTGCCACACCGGGGCTACGACGCCGTACTCACCGCCACCGCGTTGCACTGGCTGCCCGCCGACCGGCTGTCCGCCCTCTACCCGGAGCTGCGCGACCTGCTCCGGCCCGGTGGGCTGTTCGTCAACGCCGACCACATGCCCGACGACGGCCTGCCCGAGTTGACCAAGCGGCTGCTCGCCCGCGCCGAGGAGCACCGCAGCGCCCGTCACGCCGCCGGTGCCGTGCTGTCCTGGTCGCAGTGGTGGCACCAGGCAGAGCAGGACCCGACGCTCGCCCCGTTGGTGCGGCAACGCCACGCCATCTACCCGACCGGGCACAGTCCGGAGTGGACGCCACCGGTCTCCTGGCACCTCACCGCGCTCCGAGACGCCGGCTTCACCGAGGTCGGCACCCTCTGGCGCGGTGCCGCCGACGCCGCGGTGGCCGCCCTCCGCTGACACCCGTCCCCGGCCCGGGCGGCGGGCGTGGAAACGGGGTGGGGGTTAGGGCGCGGGATGAGCTGGTCTACACCCACCACCACTGGGACCACGTCCGGGGTGCCTGCGCGAGGAGGTACGCCGCACCCCTCGGCTGCTGCGCCATGTCGGCGGCCGACACGCGCCGGACTCGACCGTCGTGGTGGCCCGTCCGGTCCGGGTACCCGACCCCCGCTACGCGTCGGAGCCCGCCCGCACCGACGCTCCCGCGCCGACGGCGGCGGGCGGACGGGCGGCGGGGACCAGCAGCAGCGTCGGCAGCAGGAGCAGCGGTACGACCAACAGCGCCCGCAGGGTGCCCACGTGGTCGCCGAGCAGGCCGAGCAGGGGCGGCCCGGCCAGGAACGCGGTGTAGCCGATCACCGCGACCACGCTGACCCGTACGTGTGCGTGCTCCTCCTCGTCGGCGGCGGCGCTCATCCCCACCGGGAAGCCGAGCGAGGCGCCGATCCCCCACAACGCGACGCCGACCACCGCGACCGGACCGGACCCGGCGAGCACCGCCAGACCGGCGCCGACGACGGCGAGCAGGATGGTCGCGGTCAGCACCGGCCCACGTCCCCAACGGTCCAGTGCCACGGTGCCGACGGTGCGACCCAGCGTCATGCCCACCACGAAGACGCCGAAGACGGCCGCCCCCGCCGCCTCGCTGAAGTCGTAGCCGTCGATGAAGGCCACCGCGAGCCAGTCGTTGGCGCTGCCCTCGGCGAACGCCGCCGCCAACACCAGCAGGCCGATGAGCAGGGTTCGGGGCTCCCGCCACGCGGCCAGCAGTCGACGGCGACGACCGGCCGGGGTGGCACCGTCAGCCTCCGGCTCGACCGGCAGGAAGGCGCGCGCACCGAGCAGGGTGCCGCCGAGTACCAGCGCGGCCAGCACACCGAGGTGCACGGCGACCGGAACGCCCAGCCGGGCCGCTCCCGCGCCGATGCCGGCACCGGTGACCGAGCCGAGGCTCCAGGCGGCGTGGAATCGTGGCATCACGGTCCAGCCGAGCCGCCGTTCGACCGCCGCGCCCTCGATGTTCATCGCGACGTCGCAGCTGCCGGAGCCGTAGCCGAGCGCGAACAGTCCCACCGCCACCCCGGGTAGCCACGCGGCGACGCTGGCCGAGACCCCGGCGATGGTCAGTCCGAGCGCGACGAGCAGGGTGGCCAGCACCACCGATCGGGCCGCGCCCAGCCGTTGGGTGACCAGCCCGGCGGTGGGCATGGCGACGATCGCGCCGATCGACATGGCGAGCAGGAGCAGGCCGAGGCGCCCCGGGGTGAGGCCGAGCCCGTCGCGGATCGCCGGCACCCGGGCGAACCAGGAGGCGACGGCCAGGCCGTTGAGTGCGAACACGACCGCCACACCGTTGCGGGCGGCCAACACGGCGCGGGACGGGCCGGAGTCGGCCGGCGGTGTGACAGGGGTGGTGACGGCGGGGTCCACGTGGGTTCCGGTCCTCTCCTCGGTACTACGACGATCACACACCTGGGATCGCTACCACCACAATCCGCGCCCGGTCCTTACCGCAGGCCGGGGCGCGGGGCATGATGCTGGTGAGCGTCCGGGTACCAGGCCGGGCGACGGGAACGGGGAGAAAGATCATGACGACGGCAGCACGCCGGCCGGCGACCCTGGACGACGTGGCCCGAGCCGCCGGGGTGTCCCGCTCGACGGCGTCACGGGTCATCGCCGGCACCGGATTCGCGTCACCTTCCGCACGAGAGCGGGTACGCATCGCCGTGAACGTGCTCGGCTATGTGCCGAATCCGGCGGCGCGGGCCCTGGTGCAGGGATCCGGCGTACGCCTGCTGGTGGTGGTCTCCGGCACCAGCCCGGCCGCCCTGGACGACAGCTACGTCGACCAGGTGGTCGCCGCGGTGGCGCGGATCTGCACGGCGCACGGGATGGGCGTGGCGGTGCAGTGGATTCCGCTGGACGCGCCGGGCCGGCTGACCCGACTCACCGAGGACCGGGGCGTGGCCGGGCTGATCCTGGTCAACACCACCCAGGCGTTGCTGGACCTGGTGCCACGGCGGCTGCACGGCCGGGCCGTCTCGATCGGGATCGGTTCGGCAACGGTGCCGTCGGTGGACATCGACAACGGCGGCGGTACCGCGGCCATCGTCCGCCACCTCTTCGCCACCGGTCGGCGGCGGATCGCCATGGTGACCGGTCCGCGCTGGCTGGCCTGCGCCAACCGTTCGGTCGAGGCGTACCGCAGGTTGTTGCACGACGCCGGCCTGCCGGTCCGGGAGGTGGTCGGTGACTTCAGCGTGGCCCGAGGGCACGCCGCCGCCCGGGAGGTCATGCGCCGCTGGCCGGACACCGACGCGATCGTCGGGATCAGCGACGCCACCGCGTTCGGGGTGATCAGCCAGTTGCGCGCCGACGGCATCCAAGTTCCCGACGACGTGGCCGTCACCGGCTTCGACGACGTCCCGATGGCCTCGGTGGCGGCCCTGACCACGGCCAGTCACCCGGTACGCCACATCGCCACGGCGGCGGCGAGCCTGGTGCTGGAGCAACACCCGGCGGCAGCGCCGACGGTGTTCCCGTCGGCGCTGGTCCGGCGCGCCAGCGCCTGACCTCTCCCGCCTCGATCCACAATTCGATCAATAATTGCGGTCAACCTTTCAGAATATCGATTTCGTCGGTTCCCAGCCTCAGCCGAATGTGACGACCTCCCGGTAAGATCGGCGACTTGTATGTGACCGATCGCTGACTGATGGCCCTGCCGTTAAGAGCACACACTGAGCCAATGAATGCGGGGCTCAGGGGCATCAGAACACTTCGCGCGGCGGCGTGTCTCGTGCTGGTGGCGGCCCTTTCCGGCTGCATGCAACTCAATGCCGGGTTGACCGTCAACGCCGACGACACGGTGAGCGGTCAACTTCTACTCACGGCCGAGCGGAACGTCCTGACCGTGAACAACAAGCCGGTCGAGACGGGCTTCGCCGAACTCCGGCAGAACATACCGGCGCTTCCCGCCGGGCCCGAGACCCGATACGAGGACGCCACCCACTTCGGTTCTCTGATCAACTATCGGAACGTGCCGCTGCACCAATTCGACAGCGAAAGCCTGAGCATCGTCCGCACCGGCGACCGATACGTGTTCATCCTTCCGCTGGACCCGAAGAAGTACGGCGGAAAAGTGGCCGAGCAGGACCCGAAGAATCAAGAACGATTCATGTTGCTCATGTCGTTCGAGATCTCCGTGACGTTCCCCGGCCGAGTCCTGGACGCCAGTAGCGGCGCTCAGGTCGTCGACCGGACGGTCAGCTGGCGGGTCAAGCCCAACGAACAGAAACCGACCGAACTGCGCGCTGTCGCCGAGGCTCCGCCCCGACCGTCCCCGGCGGCCGGAGCCGACCCCGACAACGGTTTCCCGTGGCTGCTGATCGTCGTCGGCGTGGTGGCTCTGCTACTCGTCGCGGCGCTGGTGGCCGTCCTGCTCCGCCGCTCCCGGACCGGCGGTGCACCGTCCGAGAGCGCGACACCGCCGGCCGGCGGATCCGCACCGGTGACACCGGCCGCCACGAATCCCGGCCCGCCGGGCGTCGGCTGACCGCCGGCCTGCCGTCCGTGCACCACGGGCGGCACCGCACCACCCCCACCCCGCAGTACGCAACACCGAAGGGAGATCGGCGATGAACGATCTCTTCAGCTGGGCGGCCCTGGGCAGCCTCACCGGAGCCAGCGCGGCGACGCTGCTCACCACCAACGTCATCGGCGGACTCATCGGCCCGAAGGCCGACAAGGCCCGCAAGTGGATCGCACTGGGCATCGCGCTCGCGTTGTCGTACCTCACCGCCGCCTTCGCCACCGAGGCGGGCGCCGAGAAGTGGTTCATCGCGTTCTTCAACGGGCTGGTCATCTTCTCCGCGGCGTTGGGCGTCAACCAGCTGCCGCCCGGCAACCGGCAGGCCACGCCGGTTCAGCTGGCACAGGGCAACCAGCCCCGGTTCATCCGCTCCTGGGCGTGAGAGGAGCCGGACATGGTCTTCGGGATCCTCAGCGCCGCCGTCCACGTCGCCGCGGGCGCCGTGCTCGGTCAGCTCCTCGGCGGCGGCGTCGGCCTGCTCGTCGGCGCGAGCGTCGGCCTGCTCGTCGGCGGGGTCTTCGGCTGGGCCGTCGCCGCGGCCGAGGTCTACGCCGCCGGCCCGCGTGGTGTGTTCCTCTTCGTCGTCGACCACACCTGGAGCCTGCTGAACACCCTCGTCGGCGCGAGCTACCTGGCCGTGCACCTGGTGTTCGGCCACTCACTGGACCGGTCGACCTCCCGGCACAGCTGCCGGGTGAACGTGGTCGAGGGGGTCTCTCCCCGGTACGCCACGACGCTCGGCACGGTCTGCGCCGGCTCCGGTCCCGGCATCCAGCGACACGAGGACGTGCACATCCTCCAGGCCCGGCTGCTCGGCCCGCTGTACATCCCGCTGGTCGCGGCCAACTACGTCCTGTTCACCATCGCCCCGATCTGGTTGCTGTACCACGACCACGCGGGTGCGCCGATCAACCGCTTCACCCGGTACTTCGAGATCGGCGTCTATCCGCACGTGTGGAACGAGGCCATCGCGTACCGGATCCAGGGGACGCCGCCGCGATGAGCGACGACGGTCCGATCCGCGCCGCCACCGCCGAGCTGGCGGCGTGGCTGGCCGGGGCGGTGGGTGACCCCGTCCCGGTCGGCCCGCCCCGGCCCGACGCCGACCCGAGCCGGTTGGCCCTGTGGCCGCTGGAGCTACGACCGGCCCGGCAGACCCGGGGCAGCAGCGGGCCGGAACCCTACCGACTCACGGTGCGTTACCTGCTGGCCGCCGGTGGCCCGGAGGCCCTGGCCGCGCTGGACCGGGTGCTCGTCGCGGCCACCGGCGCGGCCGGACGAACGCTGGTGCTGGAGGCCGGTGACCCGGCCCTGTGGGCGGCCTTCGGGGCAGTTCCCCGGCCCGCGTTGCTGATCGACGTGCCGGTCCAGGTCACCCACCCGGCCCGACCGGCCGCACCGGTGCTGCGCCCGCTGCGGCTGCGCCAACTGGAGATGCTGACCGTCGACGGTCGCGTCGTCGGCCCGGCCGAGCAGCCCCTCGCGGCGATGCGGGTGGAGGTCGTCGGTCAGCCGTACGCGACGCAGACCGACCCGGCGGGCCGCTTCCGGATCGTCGGCGTGCCGCACGACCCGGACCATCCGACACCGGTCCGGCTCCGACTCACCGGCCGTGGGCAGGTCCTCACCACCGAGGTCGACCCCACCGAACCCGACATCGTCATCGTCTGCGCGCCGCCGACCCACTGATCCGACCAGCACGGGAGGACCGATGCCCACCTACTTCTCGCCCGGCATCTACGTCGAGGAGGTGCCCCGGGGCGCCCGGCCGATCGGGCCGGCCGGGACCAGCACGGCGGCCCTCGTCGGTCGCGGACCCAACCGCAACGCCCACGTCGGCGAGGCCCTCGCGGTCAACAACTGGACCGACTTCCTCCGGCTGTACGCCGACGGTGACCAGGTGGAGAGCACACCGCTGGCGCGGGCCGTGTTCGGTTTCTTCGACAACGGCGGCACCCGCTGCTGGGTGGTCAACGTCGGCGACGGCAACGCCATCTCCGGCACCGGGCGCAAACGCGCGGGCCTGGACCTGCTGGAGGCGATCGACGAGATCTCCATCGTGGCCGCCCCCGGCTTCCACGACCCGGTCTCCCACGAGGCGCTGCTGAGCCTCGCCGAACGAACCCGCACCATGGTCGCCATCTGCGATCCGGCGCCCGACATCGACGACATCTCGACCCTCACCCGGGTCGCCACCCCCGCGTCGACCCGCCCGGCGAAGCCGAGTGACACCGAGTCGGACACCGCCACCGGGTCCGCAGCCGGCGGGCCGACGGCGCACCGCCCCCGGCAGTCGGACTTCGGCACCCTCTACTACCCGTGGTTGCGCGTGCGTGACCCGCTCAGCGGCGAGTTGGTGCTCACCCCGCCGAGCGGGCACATCGCGGGCATCTGGGCGCGCACCGACGCCCTGCGAGGGGTGCACAAGGCGCCCGCCAACGAGCCGGTCCGGGGTGCGGTCGACCTGGGCCACCTGGTCACCCGGGCCGAGCACGACGTGCTCAACCCGCGCGGCGTCAACGTCATCCGGTACTTCCCGGGCGAGGGCATCCGGGTCTGGGGGGCCCGGACCCTCGCCGCCGAGGCCAGCGAGTGGCGCTACCTCAATGTCCGGCGGCTGTCCATCGCCATCGAACAGGCCATCGCCAACGGCACCCGCTGGATGGTGTTCGAGCCGAACGACTACACGCTGTGGCGCTCCATCCGTCGGGACATCGGGGCGTTCCTCACGCGCGTGTGGCGCGACGGGGCGCTGCTGGGCCGGACTCCCGAGGAGGCGTTCTTCGTCAAGTGCGACGAGGAGACCAATCCGGCCGACGTCCGCGACGCCGGAATGGTGGTCGCGCACATCGGCATCGCCGTGGTCAAGCCCGCGGAGTTCGTGGTGTTCAAGCTGAGCCAGTGGGCCGGCGGCACCGAGACCGAGACGATTGGAGGCTGACATGCCGACCACGGCCACTCCGCAGCCGGGTACGCCGGTCGACCCGTATCGGGCCTACAACTTCAAGCTGCTGGTCAACGGGGTCACCAACGGCCACTTCACCGAGATCAGCGGCCTGGAGGTGAACATCCCCGCGGTGCCGTACCGGGAGCAGGGCAACGACCGGGTCCGGATGGTCCCGGGTCAGGTGGAGTACGGCCCGGTCACCCTGCACTTCGGTCTCACCGCCTCACGGGAGCTGTGGGACTGGGTGCACGCGGTCGCTCGGGGCACGGTCGACCGCCGCAACGTCTCCGTGGTGCTGCTCGACGCCGCCGGCACGGCGGAGGTGCTGCGCTGGAACCTGATCAACGCCTGGCCGAGCAACTGGCGCGGGGCGCACCTGAACACCCTCGGCCAGGAGATCGCCATCGCGTCGCTGACGCTGCGCTACGAGAGCCTGGAACTGGAGGCCGGTGGTGCCGCGCCGACGCCCGCGTGACTGGCTGGCCGATCGCCTCCGGTCCGCGGCGGCCGCCGTGGACCGGCTCGCCGGTGCGGTGGATTCCTCCCCCCGAGAGACGCCGCCGGTGACGTCGGGCAGGATGCCCGGGCCCGTCGGCCGTACCGACGACGAGCCCGAGGCCGACCTCCGGCGGCCCGGGCAGCCACCCGAGCACTGGCTACGGATCGTCACCGCCCATGCCCCCGGCCTGCTGCGGGACCTGGCCCTGGCCCCACCGCCAGCCTCCGGGCCCGCCCACGCGTGGTTCGAAGGGCCGGAGCCCTCCGAAGCAGACCACGACGGCCAGCCGGCCACCGACCCCGTCAGCCCCACACACGGGTACGTCCCGCCGCCCGACCCGGGAGGTCACCCCGCCCGGCCGAGCGCGTCCGCCTGGCCAGGTCGATCCGCTCAGCCACCCGGCGCGACGTCCGCGCCCGCGCCGAACGACGCCGCCGACCCACGGCCGACGGACCACCGCCCGCCCACGCCACCTCCGACCGACCACTCCCCCGCGTCCTTTGCTCTGCTTCACCCCACGCAACCCCCGACGCCCGGTATCCGGATAGCGGCCAGTGCGCCGGTTGAAGCAGAGCAAAGGGACCACAGGAGCATGTCCCGCCCCGGCCCGGAACCGGCCGCACCAGCCAGACCCACCGGACCAGCCAGACCCACCGGGCTACGCGAACCAGACGGGCTACGCGGATCTGCCTGGCTGTGCGACCCGGACGGGCCAGCGGAGGCAGGCGGGTCAGCCGGCGCAAGCGGGCCGGGCGGTATGGCCGGGCGGAGCGGGCCGGGCGGACGGGGTGGGCTGGACGACGTTCGCCAGCGGCGGGCAGGCCCGGCGACGACCGATGCGGATGGCCACGACGGGGGCGGCGCGTCGGCACCGGGGCCAGGCTCGGCCGCGTCCCGAGGACGGTCGGCGGAGCTGGAGCTCGACACGAGCAGAGCACGGTTCCGCATCCCGGCACGACGAGCCGACGCGGCTCCGACCCGGGCCGAGGCACCGCTGGCGCGGCCCCGGCACGCCGACAAGCCGGGCCCACACACCACGAGCGCACACACCACGAGCCCACGCACCGGCACGGCAACCCAACACGGTGACCGACCGGGCCCGCAGACGGGCGTGACCGACGCCTCCGCCGGGCGGGTGCTCCGATTGCCGCCCGGCGGTGGGCTTCCCACCGGCGAAGGGTGCTGGCCGGTGGGCGTGCGTCCCCGCTGGCCGGAACTGGAGTCACCACCGCCGTCACGCGGTGGGCGTACCGGCCCGGATCCGTGGCCGGCCCTTCCCGACGACCGGGCACTGTGGGCGGCGCCCGAGCCGTCCGAAGCCCACGAACAGCGGGCGCGGTGGCTCGACGGTGAACAGGCAGGTGGCTGATGCAACGGGTGGCCTTCCTCATCGACACCGGAGAACGGATCGACTGCCTGCTCAACCCGGAGACCGTGCAGGTGACCCGCCTCGCCGGGGTGCGCCGGCGAGGCGGCCCGGACGGCCAACTCACCGGCACCGGGTTGGCCGACGACCCGCTGCTGTTCACCGGCGGCGGACGCACCGAACTCGTGCTGGACCTCCTCTTCGACATCGACTTCGCCGAGGGGCAGGTTCGACCCACCGACGTCCGGGCGCTGACCCGACCACTGTGGATGTTGGCGGAGAACTCGGCGGTGGAACACGGCTGGCTACGGCCACCGCTGGTACGGATGGTCTGGGGCAAGACGTGGAACGTGCCCGGCGTCATCGTCGCCGTGGCGGAACGCTTCGACGCGTTCACCGCCACCGGCTCGCCGCGCCGGTCCTGGCTGCGGCTCAAGCTGGTCCGGGTGGCCGAGGACGCCCGCCGCGCCGAGGAGGGCTTCGCCGAGGAACTGGCCGCCGCGCAGACCCCCACCGTCGCGCCGGGCACGGCCGTGGTGGCGGCCGGCGACGGCACCGCCACCGCCGACACCACGGGCGTACGCTTCGACCTGCTCGCCCACGACGCCTTGGGTTCCCCCCTGCGGTGGCGGCTGCTGGCCGAGCACAACCGGATCACCGACCCACTGGCCGTGCCCGCCGGCACCGTGCTGGCCGTACCGCCGCTGCCCGGCACCGCCCCGACGGCGCCCGCGCCCGCCACCTCGCCCGGGACCGGGTCGTGACCGCCGTCGCGCCCCGGGCGCTGACCGTGCTGATAGACGGCAGGTCCCTGCCCGACGCGGTGGCCGGACGGGTCACCTCGGTGCGGGTGGCCGCCCGCCTGGACCGGCCCACCCAGTGCGAGGTGGCGCTGCGCACCAACCCCGGCACCGCCGCGTTGACCGGTCCGGTGAACGTCGGCGCGAGCCTCGACGTCCGCCTCGCCGGGCACGCGGAGGCGCTGTTCGGCGGAGAGGTGACCGCCGTCGAGGTCGAGTACGCCGCCGACGGTACGGCCACGCTGCGGGTGCGCGGGTACGACCTGCTGCACCGGCTGCGCAAGCGGCAGCGGATCCAGGTCTTCGAGTCGGTGACCGCCGCCGACCTGGCCGCCGAACTCTGCGCCGACCTCGGGCTGCGGGTCGAGGCGGAGGCCGACGGTCCGCAGTTGGACCGGCTGCCGCACCACCGGCCCAGCGACCTGGACCTGCTGGTCGAGGTGGCCGGGCGGGCCGGGCTGCACCTCAGCCTCGACGGTGACCTGCTGCGGCTGGTCACCCTGGACGGACACGGCGAGGTGATCGCCCTGGAGTTGGGTCGTGACGTGCACGGCCTCCGGTTGTCGGTCAACGCCGACAGCGCCGCCGGGGAGAGCGCCGCGCTGGGCTGGCACCCGCAGCGGGCCGAGCCGATCGCCCAGAGCGTCGGCAGTCCCCGCTGCGGACGCCGCACCCCGGCCGCACCCGACCCGGCCGACGTCGGCGCGGACGGCCCTCGTACCGCCCTGGACCAGCCGGGACGCAGCGACGACGAACTGGCCGCGCTGGCCCAGGCCCGGCTCGACACCCGGGCCGCCGCCCTGGTCACCGCCGACGGAACGGCCGAGGGCAATCCGGCGCTGCGACCCGGCCGGCGGATCCAGCTGACCGGCGTGGCCGAACCGGTCGCCGGGACGTACGTGCTGACCGAGGTGATCCACACGGTCGACGCGAACGGTCACCTGAGCCGCTTCTCCACCATGCCGCCGCCGATGCCACGCACCGCGTCACCGGCCCCGGCGGTGGTCACGCTCGGTGTGGTCACCGACGTGTCCGACCCGGACGGTCTGGGCCGGGTGCGGGTGGAGCTGCCCGCGTACGGCGACGCCGACGCCGGCTGGTTGGCGGTGCTGTGCCCGGGTGCCGGCCGGGGCAAAGGGCTGGTCGCGTTGCCCGACCCGCAGGACACCGTGCTGGTGGTGCTGCCCGGTGGCGAGCCGGCGTCCGCGGTGGTGCTCGGCTCGCTGTTCGGCACCGTCGAGCCGTACGACACCGGGATCGACGACGGGCGAGCCCGCCGGTGGTCGCTGCGTACCGCCGGGGGTCAGCAGCTGGTGGTCGACGACGTGGCGCGCAGCCTGCGGCTGAGCACCGACGGCGGCAGCTGGTTGGAACTGACCCCGGAGTTGGCCACCCTGCACGCCGCCACCGATCTGGTGCTGTCCGCGCCGGGCCGGGCGATGGTCGTCCGCGCCCGCAGCGTCGACTTCCTGCACGCCGAGACCGTCGAGGACCCGGAAACCGCCGCCGAGCGGGCCCGTGTGCTCGCCCGCGCCCACCACGAGGGAGGCCGCTGATGCGTTGGATCCACCGCGACTCGGTGATCAGGTGCAGCCACGACGGCCGGGTCCGCAACCGGGCGTCCCAGAAGTGGGTGACGGTCAGCGGGGTACCGGTGCTGGTGGCCGACGACCCGAAGGGCCGGGAGATCGTGGCCTGTCCGAACTACGGCGCCACGGTCAAGCCGTGCACCGGCACCGAGGCGGTGCGGGCCGGTTACAGCGACTGGGTACGCGTCGGCGGCCGACCGGTCGTGCTGTCACACCTGTCCGGCTTCACCAACGGCAGCCCGCCGGGTCAGTTCACCTACCGGGTACGCGATCCCCGGCAGCGGTTCGTGGGGGCCGACCGGTGAGGGCCATCCGGTTCGTCGGTGCCGGCTTCGACCCGGGGCAGAGCGGCGGGCTCGGGTTGACCGCCGCCGGCGGCCTGGCCATGACCGACGGCGACGAGACGGTACGCCAGGCGTTGTTCCTGCTGCTGTCGACCACGCCGGGCGAACGGCTGATGCGCCCCGGGTACGGCTCACGCCTGCACCGGCTGGTCTTCGCGCCGAACGACGACACCACCGCCGGATTGGCCATCCACTATGTCCGCGCCGCCATCGCCCGCTGGGAACCTCGGATCGACGTGCTCGACGTCGACGCCGGGCCGGATCCGGACGACCCGTGGCGTCTGGTGATCCGGCTGGACTACCGGATCCGGGCCAGTCTCACCCCCGGCCAGCTGGTCTTCTCGGTCGACCTGCTGCCCGCCGACGACGACGCGCCCGTCGGGCCGGTGACCGGTCCCACCGACGACACCGACGACACCGAGGAGGCACGATGACGCTGCCCGTGCCGCACCTGGACGATCGGACCTTCCTCGACCTGGTCACCGAGGCGCGGGACCGGATCCGGCAGTCCTGCCCGGAGTGGACGGACCTGTCCGCACACGACCCCGGAATCGCGCTGGTGGAGGCGTTCGCGCATCTGACCGAGGTGATGATCTACCGGCTGAACCAGTTGCCGGAGAAGGCGTACGTCGCCTTCCTCAACCTGCTCGGCGTCACCCGGCACCCACCGGCGGCGGCCTGGGCGGACGTCCGGTTCGTCCGCACCGGGACCGACGACGGTCCGCTGCGGATCCCCGCCGGGACCCGGGTGGCCGCCGCCCGGGGGGCCGATCCACGGCCGGTGGTCTTCGTCACCTGCGAGCCGGCGCTGCTCGCCGCCGGGCAGCGTGAGGTGACCGTCCGGATGCACCACTGCGAGCCGGTGGAGGCGGAGCTGCTGGGGGTGGGGACCGGGCAGCCCGGGCAGGTGTTCCGCGCCGAACGCGCGCCGCTGGCGCGTACCGCCGAACCACTGGACCTGCTGCTCGGCGTCGAGGTGCCGGCCGGCTCGGTGGAACTGGGCGCCGCGGCCCGGGAACACGACGGACGCACCTTCGAGATCTGGCGGGCGGTGGACAGCTTCGCCGGTCTCGGCCCGCAGGACAAGGCGTACCTGGTGGACCGGTGCTCGGGCACGGTGACCTTCGCCCCGGCGCTGGACCTTCGCCAGGCCGACGGCCGCACGTCGACCTCCGGCGACGGCGCGGTCGCGGCGGTGCCACCGGCCGGGCGACAGGTTCGGTTGTGGTATCGCGCGGGCGGCGGACCGGCCGGCAACGTGGCCGCCGGCACCCTGACCAACCTGCGTGACCCGCTGCCCGGGGTGAAGGTGGTCAACCCGCTGCCGGCCGCCGGTGGGCGGGAGATGGAGGACATGGAGTCGGTGCTGCTGCGCGGCCCGTACGCCTTCTTCGCCCAGCAGCGGGCGGTGACCGCCCGGGACTTCGAGGTGTTGGCCACCGCCTCCGGCGGGGTCAGCCGGGCCCGCGCCTTCACCCGGGCCGCCGTCTACAGCTTCGCCCGCCCCGGCGAGGTGGAGGTGGTACTGGTGCCGCACGTGCCGACCGACGCGCGGCCCGGGGGTCGGCTGCCGGTGACGGTGCTCCGCGAACACGAGGTGGAGGAGATCCGGCTACGGGTCGAGGCGGACCTGGAACGTCGCCGTTCGCTGGGGACGACCTGCCGGGCCGGTTGGGCGCGGTACAAGGCGGTGTCGATCCGGGCCCGGGTGGTGGTCCGCCGAGAGGAGGATGTGGACGCGGTCCGCCGCCGCATCCACGACCGCCTGCACCAGACGCTCAGCCCGCTGCCGACCGCGCTCAACCCGGCCGGTTGGGCGTTCGGCGAGCCGCTGCGGGCATCCAACGTGTACCGCCTGCTGGAGCAGGCCGAGCCGGGGGTGCGCTACGTCGAGTCGGTGCGGTTCGAGGTCGACGAGGCGCCGGACAAGCAGGTGCGTACCCTCGCCGTCGACCAGTACCAGCCACGCACCTGGTACGCCGGCAGCGGGGCGGTGTTGTTCCGCTCCACCAACGCCGGTGCCGGTTGGGAACCGGCGGGACGCTTCGACGGGGAGACCGTCCAGCGGGTGGTGCCGGCGCCCGCGCCGGTGCGGCCGGGGATCGCGCCCCGACCCGGTTCGGTGGCGGTGGCGACGGTGCGTACCGGCGGCGGCTCACGGGTGCACCTGAGCACCGACCTGGGTGAGACGTGGTCGCTGCTGGCCGACCTGGACTCGCGGATCGGTGACCTGGCCTGGATCGACCGGGACGGCGCGGGAGCGCTGCTGGTCGCCACCGACACCGGTCTGTACGAGGTGTCCCTGCTGCCGGGTGCGGTGCCGTTGCAGATCCTGGTCGACCCGGCCGACGCGGACCGCGGTTTCTACGCGGTACGGGCGTTCGTCTCCGAGCGCGGGGCGGCCGGGGTGGCGGTGGCCGCCCAGGCCGGGTTCGGTGTGTACCTGTCCCACAACGCCGGTCGTCCCGGCAGCTTCCACCACGTGGGTCTGGCCAACGTCGACAACCGGGTGCTCGCGGTGCAGTACGACGGACCGGCCACCCTGTTGTGGAGCGGTGCCGGTGAGCCGGATCCGAACAAGCCCGGCCAGGGATGTTTCCGCGCCCGCCTCTTCGAATCCGACGTGAAGTGGCAGGCGCTGTCGGCGGGATGGCTCGGCGGCACCTGCCGGGATCTCGCCTTCAGCGGTTCGCTCGCGCTGGCCGCGACCCAGAGTGGCGGGGTCCTCCGGCTGGACTCGCTTCCCGCGCAGCCGCAGTGGACGTCGGCGTCGGTCAACTGTGGGTTGCCGCTTCGGGACCGGACCCGGTTCATGCCGGTGGACGCGGTCGCCGCCACCGGTGCGGCGGACCGCCTGGTGCTGGCCGGCGGGGAACGCGGCGTGCACCGCAGCGAGCAGGCGGTGCAGTGGTCGGCCAGTGCCAACCAGTCCACGGCCGACGTGGTGACCGTCCCGGACACCTGGCTGCTCTGCTCCGGCGAACACGACATCGAGGTGGTGCGGCAGGATGCGACGAGCGGCCATTGAGCGGCTGCTGCCCGCGGCCTACCAGCGGGCGGCCGGGCCGGGCAGCGTGCTGTGGGCGCTGCTGGACGTGATGGAGGCGTTACACGCCCCGGACGAGGCGGTGCTGGCCGAGGTCGACGCGCTCTTCGCGCCGTACCGGGCACCGGCACCGATGACGGCCTACCTGGCCCGGTGGGTGGCGATGGACCACCTGGTCACCGCGCCCCGGCGGGACGCCCCCCTGCCGCTGTCGTTGCACCGGCTGCGCGACCTGGTGGCGCACGGGGCCGCGCTCGCCGCCTGGCGGGGCACGCCGGACGGGCTGCGGACGGCCCTCGAACTGGCCACCGGGGTCACCGGGTTCGTGCTCGACGAGCCGACCGACCGGCCTTTCCACCTTGTCGTGCGGGTGCCCACGGCCGCCGCCGACCAGCTGGCCCTGGTCGACCGCATCGTGGCGGCGGAGAAGCCGGCCGCGGTCACCGCCGAGATCACGGTCGAGGATGTCCCGGCCGAGCGGGCGGTCGGGAGGGCCAGCGTGCCGCCGCCCACCGTCGTCCCGTCTGCTCCCGCCTCCCCCGTTACCGCCGTCGAGGAGCCGCCATGACCACCGAATGGACCGTCGTCGCCGCCGCCGAGCAGTTCACCCTGGACGTCCGCAACACCGGCGAGCTGACCTTCACCGTCTCCAACCCCGGCGTCGCACCGGACACCGTGGTGTTCGACGTGGCGCCGGGCGAGGGCACGCAACGGTCGTGGTTCACCGTCACCGAGCCACAGCGGGTGGTGCCCGCCCAGGGCTCGGTGTCGTTCCTGGTCCGGCTGGCGGTGCCGCCGGGCACGCCACCGCGGCGCTACGACATGACCGGGTTCGCGTACTCGGCGAACACGGCGCCGGAGGAGAGTTCCAGGTCCAGCGGCCGGGTCACCTACGAGGTACGCGCGGTGGCACCGCCGAGGCGTACGCCCTGGCCCTGGATCGCCGCGGCGGCGGCCCTGGTGCTGGTGGTCTCGGCGGTGGTGGTGTTCCTGGTGGCCCGCGACGACGAGCCGCCACCACCGGCACGGGTGGTGACCGTCGAGGCGGAGACGCTGGTGACCGGCGCCCGGGTCGAGTCGCCCTCCGGTTCCGGCGCGACCGTGACGGTGCAGCAGAACTGCTGCGAGGTGACCTGGTCGCAGAACGCCCAGCTGTTCTTCCTCGGTCAGGCGGTCAACGACCGGGTGACCGTGGCGGTGGAGCTGCCCGCCGAGGCGACCTGGCAGTTCTCCGCCGTGCTGACCACGTCGTTCGACTACGCCAACACGGTCTTCCTGATCGACGGCCGGCAGATAGGCGACCCGTTCATCGGGTTCACGCCGAAGGTGCGGGTCACCGACTGGGTCGACGTGGGCCGGGTGCGCCTCGGTGCCGGACCTCACGAGATCACCCTGGTCGTGGTCGGCAAGACGCAGAGCACGAACCGCTACTTCGCCGGCATCGACATGCTCCGGTTCACCGAGGTCACGCCGGACGACCAACGATGACCGACCGTGGTGCCGGTCGGCGATCCGTGGTGGGCCGACGGATCGGTGGATGGAGGACGGCATGAGCGGGCAACAGAAGGCGCTGCTGGCGGCGCTGGGCGTACTGCTGGTGGTGTTGTTCGCGGTGGCGGTGGGCGCGGGTCGCGACGACCATGGCGACCCGGCGGCCCGGCATCCGCTGGTCGACCTGCTGGGGCGGGCCGGTGGCGGGCACCGCGTCGTCGATCCCGCCGACGTGGACGCGGACTGCGCCGAGGACGTCGGGCGGCTGCTGGTCGACGGGCGCTGCGAGTTGCGCATCGCCGACCCGGGCGGGTTGCGCGTGCTGGTGCTGCGCAGCCCGCAGGCGTTCCGGGTGCGGGCCACGGCTCCGGGTGACGCCGACGTCACCGTCACCGACGAGGTGGACCCGGCCGCCGACGGCAGCGGAGCCGTGGCCCGGGTCGCCGTCGACCGGGCCACCACGGTGCTGGTGAGTTGTCCGGTCGAGTGCCTCGTCACGATCGCGCGGGACTGAGCCATGGGTGCGCTGCGCAAGCCGTTGCTGCTGCTGGCGATGCTGGCGTTGGTGCTGGCGGTCGGCGTGGAGGTGGGTGCCGGGCTGCTGCTCGGCGGCGGTGACGCCAGCGCGGCACTGGTCGGCAGCGCCGTCGACCTCGGTGTCGACGTCGGCGAGGTGGGGCAGGTCAGCGAACCCTCCGGCCGGGGTACCGGCTATCTGGCGTTGGTCGACGCGGTGGCGCTCTGGACGACCGGGCTGTTCTGTCTGGGCCTGGTGCTGCCGGACCGGTTGCACGGCCGGATCCAGGGCGTCGCCACCCTGGTCTTCTCCATCATCCTGATCATCGTTGCCCTGCTGGCGCTGGTCCTCACCTTCGTCGAGCTGATGATCATGGTGTCGTTGTTCCTCGCCCCGCCGTTCGGCACACTGGCCTACCTGGCACTGTGGGGCTTCTTCCCGGTCGGCGACGCCGCCGTACTACTCGGCCTGGTGCTGCTGCTCAAGCTCGCCTGGGCCGGGCTGCTGATCATGGCTCAGCCGAAGTTCCTCCAGAACAAGGGCCTGGTCCTGCTGATCCTGACCAGCCTGTGCTGCCCGGTGCTGCTGGAGTTCCTGCACCACCTGGTGCCGGTGATCCTGGTGAGCATCCTCGATGCCGTGGGTGCCCTCGTCTTCGCGATCGTCGCGATCGTCTGGGCGCTGGTCCTGCTGATCGGTGCGATTCCGGCGATCGTCAAGGCGGTGCGGGCCACCGCCGCGCTCCGCGCCGAACCGGACCCGCACGGCTGAGTCGACGTCCGAAAGCTTGACGATTGTCGGACGACTGACGGAGCCCATAGGGAAATGTCGATATAACTGTGGCCTGTCTCATCCGTCGTTCTTTGGAGTGATCATGCGAACCTGACTCAGACGCATCTTGGCTACAGCGGTCGGTGTGACGGTGATGACGACGGCGCTCGTCGCGCCGGCGTCGACAGCATCGGCGGCCGCCACCTGCAACTCGTGGACCACGAAATTCGCCGCAGACGGTTACCGGTTCGAGATTCCATCCATCGGTCGCAACTCGGGTGCCTTCAACTGCGTACTGAAGTTGAACGACGGCTACAACGGCGGCGGAGTGCAGTCGGCGGTCTTCGTACTTCAGGGCAGTCTCAACCGGTGTCACGGGGGCAACCTGGTCCAGGACGGCAAGTACGGCCCCAAGACCAGAGACGTGGTCGCGTGGGTTACCGCCGCGGCGGGCCTTCCGCAACCGCCCGAGGGCTTCGGCGCCTACACCCAGGCTCCCGCGTACTTCGCCATCAAATGGCTGGGGCAGCGCACGGTCGGTGGTGAGACCCGCGCCGTCTGCCGCCACCTGGGCACCATCTGACTGATCCTGCGCCACGGCTGGACCGACGTATCCGCGGCAGCGCAAGGTACGGCGCGGTGCAGTTCCCGGTAACCCGGGAACTGCACCGGCTCACTCGGCGGAGGCCGCCGTTGGGGTGGGCAGGGTACAGTTGCCCTCGTGATCGGGCTCGGCGTGCTCTGGTACCTGGTCGGCGTGTTGGCCGACGTCGGTGCCGGCGATGCGCTCTCCGGCACGGCGGCGGTGACCGGTGTGCTGCTGGCCGCCCTGCTCGCCACCACGGCCCTGCTCCCCGGGGCGACGGCCGGGCCCGCCCTCCGCATCACCCGCCGGACGCTACGCGAACGCTCCGGCCGTACGGGCGTGCCCCGACACCGCGATCCGGACGCTGCCGGCCGGGCCCGCCCCAGAGCGCCCACCACGGCGACCCGCGCGGTCGCCTGAGCCTTCACACGTCACTCGGAGAGACCCGGCAACGCGGCTGACGGGCCCCGCTGCGCCCGTCGTCACCGTCCCGGCCGGACACCTCCATCTCTGCCGCTCCTCGGCGACCGCTGGTGACCGTTTTCGCTCACGTCAGTCGTAGTCGCATGTCGAGGGGTGTACTCATGTCCAATTCTGTGTTCGACGGTCGGCCTGCCGTCGGATGTCCGCTCGTCACCGGAGCCGACCGGTGACCGGCCTGGTCGGCTCGTTGATGGCGGTGATCTACCACGCGATCTCCGCGACCCTGTTGTTCTGGCACGGCGTCTGGCAGCGGCTGCTCGGCGACGCCTCCGCGCTGGGCACCACCTGGTCCTGGGTGCTGGGCATCGTCTTCCTGGTGCTCACCGTCCGGATCATCCTGTTCCCGGTCTTCGTCAAGCAGATCCGGTCGCAGCGGGCGATGCAGGCGTTGCAGCCCAGGATCGCCGAACTGCGGGCCAGGCACCGTGACGACCGGGAGACCCTCCAGAAGGAGATCGTCGAGCTGTACCGGGTGGAGAAGGCCAACCCGCTGATGGGGTGCCTACCGATGCTGGTGCAGATCCCGGTGTTCCTCGGTCTGCTCCACGTGTTGCGTCATCTCAAACCGACCATGCCGGAACACCTGAAGACGCTGTACGGCTGGTCGGTCGCCCAGTTCGACAGCGCCTCGTCGGCCACCCTGTTCGGGGCCCCGATCGCGGGTACCTTCCGCTCCACCGGGGCCCAGGTGGCTCTGCTCGGAGGTGACACCGCCACGGTCCGGGTCGTCGCCGCCGTGCTGATCGCGGCGATGATCGTCACGACCTACCTGTCCAGCCGTCAACTGATCCTGCGCAGCGGCTGGGCCCAGGATCCGCAGCAGCGGTTGGTGCAGCGGCTGATGCTCTACGGCATCCCCGCCTCGCTGCTCGTCTCCGGGCTGATCTTCCCGATCGGCGTGATCATCTACTGGGTGACCACCAACCTCTTCTCGCTCGGTCAGCAGACCTGGATGCTGCGCAGGTATCCGCCGCCGACCGGCGGCGCGACAGATTCCGGTACGCCCAGCGGCGCGACCGGTGACGGTGCACCCGGGGGCACGCAGGTCGCCGCCGCCCGGGTACCGGACGAAGCTGGTCGGCGGGCCGCGCCGAAGGTCGGGGCGAAACCGAACCGGCACCGCCGTCGCGGGCGTGCCGGCTGAGTCGCGCTCACCACGATCGCAGCTGCACCAGGGCAGTTCCCGGTGACCGGGAACTGCCCTGGGTCGCTGGGCCGGCCGGCACCTCGACGGTGGAGGCCGGCAGGGATCAGCTGATCTCGGCGGTCGTCCAACGGGCCGAGGCGTTGGTGACCGGTGCGACCTCGCCGACCAGCGTGGTCGACGCCGCCACGTCCCGACGTGCGCTCGTGCCGACCCAGAGGTCGACGTCACCGGGCTCCACCACCCGGTTGAGCGACCGGTCGGAGAAGGCGAGCCGGGTGGTGGGCACCGTCAAGGTGACCGTGACCGACTGGCCCGGCGTCAGGTGGACCCGCTGGTAGCCGAGCAGCTGCGCCACCGGTCGGGTCACCGACGCCACCACGTCCCGGCCGTAGAGCTGGACCACGTCGTCGCCGGCCACCGCGCCGGTGTTGGTGACGCGTACGCTCACCGTCAACGCCCCGTCGGTCGGCACGGTCGCCGGCACCGACAGATCCGCGTACTCGAACGTCGTGTAGGACAGCCCATGGCCGAAGGGCGCGACCGGCGTCGCCAGCAGGTTGGTCACCTCGTTGCCGTCGCCGAGCGTGGGGTGCAGGTACGAGTACGGCTGCGCGCCCGCCGACCGGGGCAGGCTGACCGGCAGCCGACCCGACGGGTTGACCCGCCCGGTGAGCACTCCGGCGATCGCACCGGCGCCCTCCTCGCCCGGGAAGAACGTCTGCACCACCGCTGCGCACCGCTCCAGCGCCCAGTCGATCGCGTACGGCCGGCCGGTGAGCAGCACCAGGATGACCGGCTTGCCGGTGGCCAGCACCGCCTCGACCAGTTCCCGCTGCACACCCGGCAGCTCCAGGTCGTCGCGGTCGCAGCCCTCGCCGACGGTGCCGCGCCCGAAGAGTCCCGCGTGGTCGCCGACGACCAGCACGGCGACATCGGCGGCGGCGGCCACAGCCACCGCCTCGTCGAAGCCGGACCGGTCGTCGTCGTCCACCTCGCACCCCTTGGCCGAGGTGACCAGGTCAGCGCCGACCTCGGCACGCAGCGCGTCGAGGACGGTCGCCACCTCGAGGCCGGTCTCCACGTCGGGGTGCTGCACGAGCACGTGGTTGAGGAAGGAGTAGCAGCCGAAGAGAGCACTCTGCCGGTCGGCGTTCGGCCCGATCACCGCGATGCGGCGACCCGCCGGCAGCGGCAACGCGTCCTGGTTGGCGACCAGGACTATCGACTTCTCCGCGAGTCGGCGGGCGATCGCCCGGTGCTCGGGCGAGTCGAGGTCGACCGACTGGACCGGCTCGTCGGTGAAGGTGGCGTCCAGCAGCCCGAGTTCCAGCTTCTGCCGCAGCACCCGCAGCACCGCCTGGTCGATCACCGACTCGTCGATCCGACCGGCGCGCACCGATTCGGCCAGGGTCAGGTACGCGTCACCGGTCGGCAGCTCGATGTCGACACCGGCGGTGAGCGCCTGCACGGCCGCGTCCGCGTGGTCACCGGCGACCTGGTGCAGCAGGTTGAGGAACGCCACCCCGTAGTAGTCCGCCACCACCGTGCCGTCGAAGCCCCACTTGTCCCGCAGCAGGCCGGTCAGCATCGTCGGATCGGCGGCCACGGGCACGCCGTCGATCTCGGCGTAGGAGTGCATCACGGAACGCGCGTCGCCGTCGAGGATCGCCATCTCGAACGGCACGAGCAGCACGTCGGCCAGCTCGCGCGGGCCGGCGTGCACCGGGGCGAAGTTGCGTCCGGCGCGTGAGGCGGAGTATCCGACGAAGTGCTTGAGCGTGGCGTGCACGCCCTGTGACTGGAGGCCGCGCACGTACGACGTGCCGAGGGTGCCGACCAGATAGGGGTCCTCGGCGATGCACTCGTCGACCCGCCCCCACCGGGGGTCACGGATCACGTCCAGCACCGGGGACAGTCCCTGGTGGACGCCGAGCGCCCGCATGGACGCCCCGATCGCCGCGGCCATCTCGGTGACCAGGTCCGGGTCGAAGGCGGCTCCCCACGCCAGCGGGGTGGGGAAGGTCGCCGCCTTCCACGCCGAGAGCCCGGTCAGGCACTCCTCGTGCACGATCGCCGGGATGCCGAGCCTGGTCCCGGTCACCAGGTCAGACTGGAACTTCCACAGCCATGACGCCCGCGATACGGCCTCGACGGGACGGGTGCCGTAGGCGCGGGTGAGGTGACCGAGCCCGTGTCGGGAGAAGTCCTCGAGCCTGCCGATGTCGCCGAACTCGCCCTGCAGCGGTGCGACGGCCTCGCCTTCCGCCTTCTCCCAGAAGCCGACGAGTTGCGCGACCTTCTCCTCGATCGTCATCCGACCGAGCAGTTCACGTACGCGCGCCTCGCCATCGGACCCGTACCGGTCGGGCCGGCCAGGGCCCGATCCTGTCTGGGCCGGCACCGGTGCCGGCCCGCCCACGACCTCGCGGACCTCAGTCATGCTGTGTTACCCCTCTTGTGTTCGTGCCGCTGCCGCTCAGCCCTTGACCGCGCCTTGGAGGCCGCCGACGATCTGCTTCTCGGCGAACGTGAAGAAAATGAGTGCCGGCAACATCGCCAGCGAGGTGAAGGCGAGGATTCCCGCCGTGTCGGAGGTGTACTGGCTGGAGAAGTTCTGCACGCCCAGCGGCAGGGTGTGCAGGCTCGCGTCACCGAGCACCAGCAGGGGCAGCAGGAACGCGTTCCAGCTCGTGACGAAGGCGAGAATACCGACGGTGACCAGCGCCGGCCGCGACAAGGGCAGCATGATGCGCCAGAGGAAGCCGAGCCGGCCGGTGCCGTCGATGGCGGCCGCGTCCTCCAACTCGCGGGGAATGGCGGTGAGGAACGGCCGCAGGATCACGATCGTCAACGGCAGTGCGAAGGCGACCTGCGGCAGGATCACCGCGTAGTAGGAGTTGATCAGGTTCAGGTCGCGCAGCATCAGGTAGAGCGGCAGGATCGCCGCGCCGGCCGGGAACAGCAGACCGAGGGTGAAGAAGGTGTAGAGCACCTCTCGACCCCGGAAGGTGTAACGGGCCAGCACGAACGCGGCGCAGACGCCCAGCACCACGACGCCGATCGTGGTGCCCAGCGACACCACGGCGCTGTTGAACACCTGCCGCCAGAAGTTGCTCTGGCTCAGCACCCGGGCGTAGTTGTCCCAGACCCACGGGTCGGGCAGCCCGGCCGGGTTCGCGACGATCTGCGGCGTGGTGCGGAAACCGCCGATGATCACGTAGATCACCGGAGTGATCGACACGGCTGCGACCGCGAGCGCCAGCGCGTAGGTGAGCGGGTTTCCCCACGACACCGGGCGGCGCTTGGTGGTTCGAGGCAGGACGGCGTTCGCGGCCACGATCAGTTTGCCCTTCTGGTAATGGCGCCCTCGATGTCACGACGCAGGAGGAAGCGCTGGAACAGCACCGCCGCGACGAACGAGATGGCGAACAGGATGACCGCCACCGCGTTGCCGTAGCCCCACAGGCGAGCGAAGAACCCGTTGTCCACCATGTACGTCGCCATGGTGGCCGACGCACCCAGCGACCGCACCGCAGGTACGGAGGTCACCCAGATGACGTCGAAGACCTGCAATGAGCCGATCATGGACAGGAACATCCAGATCCGGATGGTGGGTCCCAGCAGCGGCAGCGTCACGTGACGCTGGGTCTGCCACCAGCTCGCGCCGTCGATGGCGGCGGCCTCGTTCAGCTCCTGCGGCACGTTCGACAGGCCGGCGAGCAGGAGGATGATGGCGAAACCGACATACTTCCAGGTCAGGACGGCCAACAGCGTCCAGATGACGAGGTCGAGGTCGGCGAGCCACGCCTGCACCAGGCTGCCGAGCCCGAGCGACTCCAGCATGGCGTTGACCGTGCCGGCGTCGGACAGCAGCAGCTTCCACATGATGCCGACGGTGACCTCGGCGAGCACGTACGGCACGAACGCCAGCAGGCGGAACACCGTCCGGCCGCGGAAGTTGCGGTTGAGCAGCAGGGCCACGCCCAAGGCGATCGGCCCCTGGATCAGCAGTGACCCGAAGACGATGATCGCGTTGTTGCGTAGCGCGTCGAGGAAGATCGGATCCTGGAACGCCAGGACGTAGTTGTCGAAGCCCACGAAGTCGGTGGGCGGTCCGACGCCGCGCCACCGGAACAGGCTGTAGTAGAAGGCGAAGCCCATCGGGACCAGCACGAACATCACGTAGACGATCACGGCCGGTGTCGTGAGTCCGATGATCTCGTACCACTTGCGTCGGGTCTCGGCGGCCCGAGCCGACGAGCGCCGGGCAGGCCGAGGGCCCGCCGGCGGCGCGGAAGCGCCGCCGGCGAGGTCCAGGGTCGGGTTGGTCGACGTCACTTGCGCGCGGCCGCCTTCATGGCCTCGACAACCTGCTCAGGGGTGCCGTTGCCCGCGAAGATGGCGACGATCGCGTCGTTCATCGCGTTACCGACGGTGCTACCGAAGGCGGTGTCCAGCCAGAGCTGCACGTACGTGGCGCTGGTGGTGGCCTCCAGGATGGACTTGAGGGCGGGGTCCTTGACACCGTCCTCGGCGCCCTTGGCGACCGGCAGGCCGGTGCCGGTCTCGGCGTAGCCCTTCTGCACCTCGGGGCTCACGATGTACTTGAGGAACTCGACGCACTCGGCCGGAGCGTTCTTGGCGCAGGCGAACCCGTCGCCACCGCCGAGGGCCGCCTTCGGGTCACCGGCGGAACCGGAGATCGCCGGAACCGGGAACCAGCCGATGAACTTGTTCAGCGCCTCCTGGTCCTCGGTCACGGTGTCCAGGGTGCCCTTGTTCCAGTCACCCATCAGCTCCATGGCGGCCTTGCCGTTGGCCAGCAGACCGTTGGCGCTGGTCGGGTCGTTCTGACCCGGGGTGGCGATGAAGTTCGGCTGGAACGGCTCGGTGTCGATGAACGCCTTCAGGTCCTGACCGGCCTTGACGAAGCACTGGTCGTCGAAGACGTTCTCCAGCGACGCCTTCCGCAGCGTGTCGACCGAGCAGGCGCGCAGCGCGAAGTTGTACCACCAGTGCGCGGCGGGCCACTTGTCACCGGCACCGACGGCGATCGGGATGACGTTGATCGCCTTGAGCTTGGTGACCGCGTCGTTCAGCTCCTCGAAGGTGGTCGGCGGCGAGGCGATGCCGGCCTTCTCGAAGAGCTCCTTGTTGTACCAGATGCCTTCGATACCCATCCGGTACGGCAGACCGTACTGCTTGCCGTTGACCGCCCAGATCTCGGCCGCGCTGCCGATGTTGGCAACCTCGTCCTTGACCTGATCGGTGATGTCCTTGAGGTAGTCGGCCTCGACCTGCTCGCGGATCTCGCCGCCGCCCCAGGCCTGGAAGATGTCCGGCGGGTCGTTGCTCAGCAGCGCGGCAGGGAGCCGGGTGCGCTGGAGCTGGTTGGTCTCGATGCCCTCGATCTCGATCGTGACCGTCGGGTGCTTGGCGGAGAAGTCCTTGGCGACCTTCTCCCAGTAGGTCTTACCCGGACCGTCCTGGGAGGCGTTGTGCCACCAGGTCAGGGTCACCGGGTTCTTGAAAAGCTCGCTCTCGGCGGGTTCCTCGCTGTCACCGCCGCCGCCACAGCCGGCGACGAGTAGTGCGGTTGTCATGGACAGTGCTAGAAAGGTGGTCGCACGGCGCTTTATAGCCATCGATGTCTCCTCGACCAATCAGTCGGGTGCTCGGCCTGACGGCGAGTTTTACAGTCAGGTAACCCTGTGTCAATCGGTGTCGATAACGTTTTCGACTCGCCTGGGATCCTGACCCGACGGCCCTCTATCATCATCGACGTGGCGTTTCCCCAGCGTGTCAAGATGTCGGACGTAGCCCGCACGGCCGGCGTCTCCGTGGCGACCGTGTCCAAGGTTGTAAATGGCCGTTACGGAGTGGCACAGGCGACCGTGGAACGGGTCCAGCAGGTCATCCGGCAACTCGGCTACGAAGCCAGTCTGGGAGCGCAGAGCCTGCGCAGCCATCGCACCAACGTGTTGGGCATCCTGGTCGCCGAGTTCGAGCCCTTCTCCACCGAGTTGCTCAAGGGCGCCTCGGTGGAGGTCGCCGGCACCGGCTACCAACTGTTGGCGTACTCCGGCGGCGACGGCGCCGGCACCTCCGTCGGTTGGGAACGCCGATCGCTGGCCCGGCTGTCGGGCACGCTCATCGACGGCGCTGTGATCGTCACGCCGACGGTGGTGGAGACCAAGCAGGGTTTCCATGTGGTGGCCGTCGACCCGCACACCGGCCCGTCCGGGCTGCCGACGGTCGACTCCGACAACTTCGCCGGCGCCGTGATGGCGACCAACTATCTGTTGTCGCTCGGCCACCGACGCATCGGGCACATCAGTGGACGCGCCGACCTCGAATCGTCCCGGCTGCGCGAGGCCGGCTTCCGGCAGGCCATGGCCGACGCGGGGGTGGCGGTGGACGAGAGCCTGGTCCGGGTCGGTGGGTTCCGGATGGAGAGCGCCGCCGGCACCGCCGCCGAACTACTGTCGCTGCCCGACCGCCCGACCGCGGTCTTCGCCGGAAACGACCTGTCGGCCGCCTCCACGATCGATGTCGCCCGGAGCATGGGTCTGTCGGTCCCCGACGACCTGTCCGTGATCGGCTTCGACAACATCCCGGAGTCGGCTCTGGTCAACCCACCGCTGACGACGATAATGCAGCCGCTGCAACGGATGGGTGCGGAGGCGTTGCGCCTGCTCGTCGACCTGATCGCCGGCGTCGAGCGGGACACCCACATCCGGCTGCCCACCGAGCTGGTGATCCGCTCGTCCTGCTGCGCACCGCGCGGTTGATCGGTCACCATTTGCCGATTCTCGCGCCATCTGAAAGCGCACTCCCCCGCCGACGGTATTTTCTGGCGCCTACCCCGCTCTGTAGGCGTGACCGGGTCGGCACCGCCTCGTGAGGGGCGGGTCGACCGAGGTTCCGTCGAGGGGAGAGACCTGTCATGAGCACCGCAGCCACACGACTCCGCCGCGCGGTGTGGTCGGGTGCATGGGGGCGGCGTTGACCGGTCTGTTGACGGGTAGCGCGGTCGCCGCCGTGCCGGTCGGGCACGGCGGCGACCGCACCATCCCGGTGTCCCCTCGGCCGGGTCACCTCCGGCTGCTCGCCCCCGGGGTGTCGAGCGTCGACCCGATGACCGCCGTAGATCCGGAGATCAGCACCAGCACCCGGAACACCAACATCGCGTGGCGCACCGTCGACTCGGTACGCCTCACCGCGGGTGCCCGTCCGGTCGTACGACCCTTCGCCATCGGCAACTCCCTCACCGTGCCGTCGCGCCACGAGGTGATCTTCGTGGCGAACGAGTCGCTGCGAGCCATCGGTGGCCGGGTGCTCGTCGACCTCGGTCCGGAGTTGCTCGAGCGCTGGCGTGCCGGCGGTGCGGTCGGCACCGGGGTCCGGCTGGTCGGCCGTACCCGGGTGGAGATCGTCGAGACGACCTGGGCCAGCCTGGGCGAGATCATGCTGAAGCCCGGCGAGCGGACGCAGTTCTCGCTGCGGTTCTCCGCCGAAGCGGCCAGCGACGGGGAGTTGTGCCTCGCCGTGGTCCAGTTGGGCCCGAACAACAGCAGCAGCGCCGAGCGGGCCTATCTGGGCGGTGTGCAATACCTGATCACGTCGACGGATCACTAGACCCGCACCGGCTCGCGTGGCGAGCCGGTGCTCTGGAGGGACGGGGGTTCGTCCGGCAGCGGCGGGGCTGTCGGACGGACCCCCGTCGAAACTGCCGGGCGGACCCCGGCCACAACTGCGGACGGAGTCCCGTCGCAGCTGCCGGACGGATGTCCTGCCGCATCAGCGCAGGCAGATCCAGTCGGTCACCACGGTGAACCCGCCCGAGCAGGCGTGCAGTCGGACCGGACCGGGTGGCGGCGGGCCGAGCGAGAAGAGACCCACCTCGTCGATCGAGGTCTCCTCGTAGGTGCCGGTCGCGGTCCGGGCACTGACTCGGCCACCGTCGGCCGGGCAGAGCTGGCCGACGATTCCCGTGCCACCGACCTCGATCTCCATGACGATCGGACCGCCACGGAAGGACAGGTTCCGCGCCGAACCGGCCGATCGGGTGGGCAGGGCCGCGCCCAGCTCACCGGCGGAGTCGAAGACCAGCTCGGCGAGGGTCAGCTCGGCGTCCACCGTACGCCAGGCGAAGGCCGCCTGAGCGGCCCGGACGTGTTCCTCGGGCACCTCGCCGACGACCGCGAGGGCCGCGCGCAGTTCCGCGGCGAACGCGACGTCATCGACCGGCGGCCACTGCTCCATCGCGGTCACCTCCCTTCGTCGCGCCGGGTTGCCGGTCGAGGAACGGGGCGAGCGCCGCACAGGCGCGCAGCCGACGCAGGCAACGTGCCTGGGTCGGACCGATGCTGCCGACCGGTACGCCCAACCGTTCGGCGGCCTCCCGGTAGCTCAGCGGCGGATCGCCCGTCAGCATCGAGAGCACCTGTTGGCAGTGCGGTGGAAGCTGGGCGAAGCCCTCGCGCAGGGCCTGCCGCCGCTCGGCGAGCAGCAGGTCCTCCTCCGCCGACGGTGAACTGCCGTGGTACGCCTCGAAGGTGCCGCCGGCCGGGTCGACGGGTTGGGTCCGTCGTCCGAGGCGGGACATCCGGTAGCACTCGCGTCGGGTGGTGACGGTCAGCCAGCCGGCCAACGCGGCCGGTTCGCGTACCCGGTCGAGATGCTCCACCAGGCGCAGCCAGACCGTCTGGTTGACGTCCGCCGCGTCGACCCCGCCGAGGTCATGCCCACGGATCACCGCGTAGACCAGTGGGGTGTACCGGCGTACCAGCTCGTTCCAGGCCGACTCGTCACCGTCGGCTGCGGCGGCCACCAGAGCCGCGGCACTCTGCTCCGCCCCCACGACGCTCCCCGGAGAGATCATTCGACGAACACACCGTATCCGGGATGCCAGGATGGTGCCGCCAGCAACGCCGAGCGGGCCTCGTCGGCGCTGAGACCACCGGCGGTCATCAGGGCGGCGAGTCGACCGGAGACGTGGGCCGTCGCGAACGAGGTCCCGGCCCACCTGGCGAAGCCCTGGAACACCTGGGTCGGTCGACCGGGCAGCGGCAGCTGGCCCGTGACGTAGGTGCTGTCCCGTAGACCGAAGGCACAGGCGTTCACCCACGGACCGAATCCGCTGTAGTCCGCCGGTGCCGGGCCGGTCGGGCCCGACACGGCCGCAGCCACCGCGACGACCTGGTCCAGCGCGGCCGGCCAGAGTGGTCGGTCGATGCCGGCGTTACCCGCCGCCGCCACCACCACGGTGCCCTTCGGCAGCGCGGCCACGGCGTTGGCCAACGGCAACGGGGGCTGGTCGTCGAGGGTGAAGCCGCCCAGCGAGAGGTTCACCACCGACACCTCGGGCACCAGCCGCTCGAGGGCGGCCACCAGCATGGCCTCGTCACCGATGCCGGTCGGTGCCAGCGCCGCTTCCGGGTCGACGCGTACGCCCGGTGCCGCCTGCCGCACCACCCCGGCGACGAACGTGCCGTGGCCACCCTGTAGCGCGAGCACGTCGGCGTGCAGGTAGAGCGGATCCTCGTCGTCCGGCTCGGGCAGGTACGAACCGCCGAGCCAGGACGGATGGCAGACACCGGCGTCACGCCAGATGCCGGTGTCGCAGATGCCGACGGTCACCCCCGCTCCCTCGTCGAGCCGTTTGGGGTCGGGCGGCGCGAGCGCGGGGGCGACCCGGGGCGGCGACCCCGGGTTGCCCATGATGTTGCCCAGGCCGAGCAGCACGTGGTGGGGTTGGACCCGAGGCACCGGTTGCCCGGGCCACTGTCGTGGGTCGCGGAGCCTCGTCACGATCGAGGGCACGTCGACCTCGGCGGGGAAACGCAACCGGGTGACGCCCGCGAAGCGGTCCTCGATCGCCACCGGGTGACCACCGGCCTTAAGCCAGGCCACGACCCGCTGGACGTCGTCGGTGGCGGTGAGCAGTTGACGCGGCCGGTAGAGGATGTTCCGGCCGTCGGCGAGGTACTGCCGCACATCACAGTCGGCCTTCAGCGTCTCCTCGAAGGCACGCTGATAGGCGGCGTCGTCAGCGTCGTTGTCCTTGGCGCGGGCGGGTGTCGGACGCAGTCCCGCGCCGAACGGCAACGCCGCCGCGGCCAGGGCGGACGCCGCGAGCAGTTGCCGACGGGACGGTCGACCGGTCGGGATGGCCTGGTCAGGACGCACGGATCCTCCAACTGCGCGGAAGGGGGCACGCTCACCGGTGACCGGCGCGGCGGATGTCTCGCGAACCTTCTCACCGATTCTTCCAATCGATAGTCATAAGTCAATGGAGAGGGCGTCCTGTTCCGCTCCGCCGCGCGCCGTCACCCGACATTTGACGCTCGAATGTGGATGCTGAATTCTCTCAGCTATGCCTGACCGCGCCGGTGGCGGTGCCGGAGCCGCCCAGGCGGCGCTCGACCTCGTCCAACGCTGTCCCTCCGAGGCGATCACGATCGCCACCCGGGTACTCGCCACGACTGACGCCGATCGCGACGAGCGCGCCACCGCCGAGCGGGCCATCGGCCTGGCCCTGCGGGAACTCAACGACCTGCCCGGTGCGCTACGTCACCTGCGTCGGGCGGTCCGCAGCGCCGGCTCCGCCCGCACCGAGGCGCTGGCCCGGATGAGCCTCGGCTACGTGCTGGCCAACGCCGGGCGCACCGCTGCCGCGCTGCGTGAGGTGACCGCCGCGCTACCCGAGCTGAGCGGCGCGGACGCCGGCCGCGCCCGGATGCAGCGCGGAGTGGTGCTGCACTACCGAGGGCTGTACGACGACGCGGTCCGCGAGTACGGCCACGCCATCGACATCGCCCAACGTGAGGGGGACCGGCTGCTGGAGGCACGGGCCCGCAACAACCGTGGACTGCTCAACGCCCACCGGGGCACCGCCGCCGACACCGACGACCTGTCCCGGGCCGCGACGATGTTCTACGGTCTCGGCCTCGACCTGGCGGCGGCCGACGCGCGGTGGAACGGCGGGATCGCCGCCGGGCTGCGCGGTGACATCGCGGGCGCGCTGCGCTGTTTCGCCGCCGTCGGCGAGGAGTACCAGCGACTGGCCGTGCCCCGGCCGGCGCTGCTGCTCGACCGTTTCGAGCTGCTGCTGTCGGTGCCGCTGGTCGACGAGGCGGTGCAGGTCGCCGCCGCCGCGATCCACGAGTTGCGCAGTCGGGGCATGGCCTCCGACCTCGCCGAGGCGCTGCTGGCCCAGGCTCGGGCCGCGCTGCTCGCCGGTGACCTGGAGACCGCCACCGACTCCGCGGCGGCGGCCCGCACCCGGTTCCGTCGCCAGGGCCGACACACCTGGGCGGCCTTCGCCCGACACGTCGAGCTGCGCGCCGAGTTCCGCCGGGGCACCCGGTCGGCCGCGCTGCTGCGGGCGATGGTGCGTACCGCCGATCAGCTCGACGCCACCGGCTGGCCGGATCCCGCCCTCACCACCCGCGTCGAGGCCGGCCAGCTGGCGACGGAACTGGGCCGGAGCGGACCCGCGATGGCGCTGTTCGACCAGGCCGCCCGCAGTCGTGGTCGCGGCACCGCCCCGCGCCGCGCCCGAGGGTGGTACGCCCTGGCGTTGTCTCGTCGGCTCGCCGGTGACGAGGCCGGCGCGGCCCGCGCACTGGCGCGCGGGCTGGCCGTGCTCGACCGACACCGCACCTCGCTGGGCGCCACCGAGCTACGCGCCCACAGCGGCATGTACGGACAGGAACTGGCCGCCGAGGGACTGGACATCGCGATCCGGGCCGGCGCGCCGGCCCGGGTGCTGGCCTGGGCGGAACGGTGGCGTGCCAACGGGCTACGAATGCGCCCGGCGCTTCCCCCCAGTGATCCCGACCTGGTCGCTGCCCTCGCCGAACTCCGACTGGTCAGCGGCCTGCTGGAGGAGGCGGTGCTGACCGGGCGGACGGTACGCAGTCTGCGCGAGCGGCAGACCCGGCTCGAACAACGCATCCGGGACCTGGCCCGGCGGGTGCCCGGCGACGCGCAGGTGGTGACACCGCCGAGCGTCCGACGCCTGGCCGAACGGCTCGGCTCCCGCGTCCTGGTCGAGTTGGTGGCCCACGGCGACCGGTTGCGGGCGGTGCTGCTGCGCGACGGCCGCGCCAGCCTGCACGACCTGGGTCCGCTCGGCCGGGCGACCCAGCTGGCGCGCTGGCACCGGTTCGGGCTGCGCCGTCTGATCGTCAGCGGGGACTCGACCGCCGCACGGGCGGGCGCCGACCACGCCGCCGCGGCGCTCGACAGCCAGCTCTTCGACCCGATCCGGCGGCTGCTGGCCGACCGGTCGTTGGTGATCGTGCCGGTCGGCCCGCTGCACTCGGTCGCCTGGGCCGGGTTGGCCACCTGCGCCGGCCGGTCCGTCACCGTCGCTCCGTCGGCCACCGTCTGGCTCGACGCCGACCAGCGCGAGTCGTGCGCCGCCGGTACGCCGGTGCTGGCCAGCGGCCCACGGCTACCGGCCGGTCAGGCCGAGGTCGAGCGACTCGGCCAGGTGGTGCCGGAGGCCCGCACGCTGACCGGGGCGGATGCCACCGTCGCCGCGCTGACCTCGGCGATGAACCGGTCCGCGATGGTGCACATCGCGGCGCACGGCGCGTTCCGCGCGGACAACCCCCAGTTCTCCACCCTGGACCTCGCGGACGGGCCGCTGTTCGCGTACGAGTGGGAACGGCTCACCCATCCGCCCGCCTGCGTGGTGCTCTCCGCGTGCGAGTCCGGGCTGCACGGAGTCCGCCCGGGTGACGAGATCATGGGTTTCGCCGCGGTGCTGCTGGGGCTGGGCACCCGGTGCCTGATCGCCACCGTGCTACCGGTGCCGGCCGAACCCACCACCGCCCTCATGGTGGACCTGCACCGACGGATGCGGGCCGGGGTCCGGCCGGCGCAGGCGCTCGCCGACGCCCAGCAGGCGTTCGTCGCGGTCGGCGACGACATCGCACGGGCGACCGCGGCGGCGTTCGTCTGCCTCGGCGCCGGTTGACCCTCGCCCGTGCGGCCACCGGCCGGCAAGCCGCCGCCGCGCTCTCAGCCGTCCCGGGCAACCAGCCCGGCGGCGGCGTCCGGGTCGAGGCGACCGTCGACCACGACCACCCGGTGGTGCCCGTGTCGGCTGGTGCCGGCCGGGATGGTCACGGTCTGCTCGAAGGCGTAGGCGACGCACACCCCCGGGTACATGGTGGTGCGGACGAACCACCGGTCTCCGGGCGACAGACCGCTGAAGACCAGGGTGTACGCCGCACCGGTCGGGGCCCGCCCGCGCAGCGCCACCCACGGTCGGTCACAGCCGTTGACCGCCTCCTCGCCGACCAGCTCACCGGCGAACACCTCCGGTGGCTCGGCGGCCGTCGCCCGCCAGAAGAACCCCCCGTAGCCGGCGCCGCCCAATCGGCCGTTGGTGGCCGGGCTGCCCAGCACGATGTCCTGCCCGGTGGGTGCGGTGAGGGTGCTCGCGAGGTCGAGTCGCCAGGCGGCCGGGTGGTCCGGCACGGCCGAGGCGGTGAGGGTGCGGCGTTCGGTCAGCAGCACCGCGCCGGTCGGATCGCACCAGCGCAGCCGCTGGTCGAGCCGGTCGGGTCTACGCTCCTCCCACCCGAGGTGGTCGATCCTTCCGTGGTCGCCACGCCACACGTATCCGATGTCCCGGACGTAGGTCCGGCCACCCCAGAGGTTGGTGCCGTTGACGTCCTGCACCGCCAACGAGGCACCGAGGTGCCAGACGTGGTCGGCGGGCAGGGCGTCGGTGACCACCGTGCCGGCCAGCGTACGGACCGGGTGCAGGTAGGGCCGCAGCCCGTGTTCGACACCCAGGTCGGGGGCGAGCACGTAACGGGCCACCGGCGTGTCGCCGACCAGCAGGTGCGCCGCCGAACCGCTGCCGGAGGCGTCGTCGTTGGGGCCGGGGGTCGTCAGGTTCGGCTCGGTCATGACAGCTCCACCCCGGCGAGCGGTCGGCGGCGGGCGACGGCGTGCACGGCGGCCAGCGCGTACCCGGCGAGGATCGGCACCGCGACCGGGGTGACCAGCACCCCCACCAGCAGCGCGACCAGGCTGGTGCCGGCCAACGCGGCGCAGGTGGCGGGGTGGTCGAGGCAGGCACGGGCGGCCCGGACGGTCGCCGACCGCCACGCGACACCGCCGGTACGCCCCACCTCGACCACGATCGCGGCGGCGTAGCCGAGCAGCGCCGCGGCGACGACGACGGTGAGCACCAGCGCCACCGGGCCGCCCGGGACCCGGCCGCTGACCAGCGCGGCCAGGTCGGCGGCGAGCAGCGCGACGGCGGCCACCCCGATCAGGACCACCGGTACGCCGGGCAGCAGCGCCCGGCCGAAGCGCGACAGCGTACGCCGGGCCGGCGGCCAACTGCCGGTGCTGAGCCAGTCGTGCACGGCCGCGCTGGCGGTGCCCACGGCGGCGGCCGAGGTGAGCACCGGTGCCGAGGCGAGCACGGTCAGGATGCCCAGCAACGCCAGGTCGGCGGCGTCGCTGACGGTGTCCCGCCAGTCACGGCTCCGGTCAGCCCTTGAGTCCACTGGTGTTGATCCCCTCGACGAGCATCCGTTGGAAGGCCACGAAGAACACGAACACCGGCAGCAGGGACAGCACCGCCATGGCGAACATCGGCCCGACCGCACTCTGGCTGGTCGAGTCGATGAACAGGGTCAGCGCCACCGGAACCGTGTAGTCGCTCAGGTTGGACAGGAAGACCAGCTGCCGGAAGAAGTCGTTCCAGGTCCAGATGAACGAGAAGATCGCGGTGGTGACCAGGGCGGGACGGCTCAGCGGCAGGATCACGTGCCGGAAGATGCCGAACGCGTTCGCGCCGTCGATCCGGGCCGCCTCGTCCAACTCGCGCGGGATGCCGCGCATGAACTGGACCATCAGGAAGACGAAGAACGCCTCCGTGGCCAGGAACTGCGGGATCAGCAGTGGCAGGTACGGCCACTCCCCGCCGACCAGGCCGAGGGTGCGGAAGAGGATGTACTGCGGCACGATCAGCACGTGGCCCGGCAACAGCAGGGTTCCGATCATGACGGCGAACCACAGCCCCCGCAGCCGGAACCTCAGCCGTGCGAAGGCGTACGCGGCCAGCAGGCAGCTCACCCCGTTGCCGACCACGGTGAGCAGGCTGACCATCGCGCTGTTGGCGAAGAAACGGGCGAAGCTGACGTCGAAGTTGCCCCACCCGTCGGTGTAGTTGCCGGGGGTGAAGGTGCGCGGCAGCAGGCCGATGTTGTTGACGATCTCCTGCGGCGACTTGAAGGAGGTGCCGATCATCCAGATCAACGGGTACAGCACGACCGCGACGATCGCCAGCAGCACGATCAGGCGCGGCCAGGAACGGCTGTGCGCCCGTCGCCGACCGGCCGCCACGGGCGGGGGCATGGTGCTCGTCGCCATCAGTGCTCCTCCCCGTCGGAGTAGTGCACCCAGAACCGGCCGGTGCTGAAGAAGACCACCGTGATGAGTGCGATGGCGATCAGGAACACCCAGGCCATCGCGGAGGCGTAGCCCATCTCCAGGTCGGTGAAGCCGGTGATGTAGAGGTTGAGCGTGTACATCAGCGTCGAGTCGACCGGGCCACCGGTGCCGTTGCTGAGCACGAACGCGGCGGTGAAACCCTGGAAGCCGTTGATGGTCTCCAGCACCAGGTTGAAGAAGATCACCGGCGAGAGCATCGGCAGGGTCACGTTGACGAACTGCCGGAACCTGCCGGCCCCGTCGACGGCGGCGGCCTCGTACAACTCGGTCGGCACCTGCTTGAGCCCGGCCAGGAAGATCACCATCGGTGCGCCGAACTGCCAGATGGCCAGCACCATCAGCGTCTCCAGGGCCCAGTCCGGGTCGTTGACCCAGGGCTTGCCCTGGATGCCGACCAGGCTGAGGAAGGAGTTGAACGCGCCCTCCCGGTTGAACATGTTGACCCAGACGATGGCCAGCGCCACGCTGCCGCCCAGCAGCGACGGCAGGTAGAACAGACCACGGAACAGCCCCACGCCACGCCAGGCCCGGTTGAGCAGGAGAGCCACCCCGAGCGCCGCAGCCAGTTTCAGCGGTACGGCGATCAGCGCGAAGCGGAGTGTCACCCCTACCGAGTGCCACCACGACGGATCGTTGGTGAACATCCGTTCGTAGTTGGCCAGCCCGACCCACTCCACCTCCGACCAGGGGGTCAGGATGTCGTAGTTGGTGAAGCTGAGGTAGAGCGACAACAGCATGGGTATCGCCGTGATGCCCATCAGGCCGATGAGCCAGGGCGACAGGAAGACGTATCCGGCCAGACCTTCCCCGTGCCGGATCCGTCCGGTCCCACGCCGGGTGGCGTCGGGCCGGACGGATCCGGTGCCGCGTCGGGTCGGGTCGGGCGCCGTGGTCAGGGCCACGAACTGCTCCTCTCCGAGGTGGTGCGGCGGGTCAGGAGGCGATTGCCGCCTTGCATGCCTCGACGAACTGGGCAGCGGCCTCGGCGGGCGTCGCCCGGCCGAACTGCGCGTTCTCGGCGGCCTTGGTCAGCTCGGCGCGGACCTTGCTGTGGCCCTTGATCGGCACCTGGGGCGACTCGCCGAAGGTCTCGGCCAGCTTGTTCTCCACCTCGATGGACTGCTGCATCGCCTCGTCGGTGGTGCCATCGCTGATCACCTTGCGAAGGTCCAGGTTGGACGGCAGGCCACGGTCGGTGCCGAGCAGCTCGACCGCCTCCGGGTCGTTCGCCAGGAAGTTGATCACGTCGACCGCGACGTCGGCGTTCTTGCTGCCCCGGAAGACCGACCAGTACATCGAGGCGCGGGCCCACTGCCCGCTGGGGTCGCCCGGGTAGGCGATGACGCCCAGCTCGTCGGCGGTGTTCTTCTTCAGCTCCGGCATCTGGTTGACCCACACCCAGGAGGTCGCCGACTTGCCGGTGACCACGAGCTGCTTGGTGATGTCGGTGGCGTTGCCCTCGTGGATGACGTCGGGGGGCGGGGTGGCGCCCCGGTCGCGGGCCCCCTTCCACAGCTCGAACCAGGCGGTCACGTCCTCGGCGGTGAAGCCGAGGTCATTGCCGGAGTAGAGGTCCTTGCCCTGCTGACGCAGCCAGACCCAGAACGCCTTGTAGTCGGCGCTCGGGTCCTGGGTGCCGGGCACACCGGTCTTCTTGCTGACCTGCTCGGCCCAGGCGATGTGCTCCTCCCAGCTCATCCCGGTGGTCGGCTCCGGCAGCCCGTTCTTCTCCAGCAGGGTCTTGTTGTAGACCAGGCCCTGGGTGTTCTCCCCGGCGGCCAGGCCGGCGAGTTTGCCGTCGACCACGCCGTACTGGAGCAGGCTGGGCGGGAACTTGCTGGTGTCGAGCTTGCCGGAGTCCTGGTACGACTTCAGGTCCAGCGTGGTGTTGCGGGCCGCGTACTCGGCGAGGAAGTTGTCGTCGATCTGGAAGATGTCCGGCGGGTTGCCACCGGCGGTGAGGGTGGCCAGCTTGTCGAAGTAGCCCTGGTTGGCCTGCCAGGTCTTCTCGAAGGTGACGTCCGGGTTCTTCTTGGTGTACAGCTCCAACGCCTGCTCGGTGAGCCCGGCCCGGGCCTCGCCGCCCCACCAGAAGATCGAGATCTTGGTCTTCCCGTCGGACGCGGCGTCGTCTCCGCAGGCCGCCGCGGCGCCGACCAGCGGCAGGGCGACGACCGCGGCGAGCAGGCCGCGCACCAACCGGCGGCGGAGCAGGGCGGTACGGTAGATGCGCCCGTCGGGCGCACTGTCGGTGGGGTGTGTTGCGGGGTGCATGTGCGCTCACTCCTTGGCGTTAGGAGGCGACGACGTCACCGGCGGCCACGATCGGGTTGCCCGGGTCCGCACGGCGATGCGGGCCCGGGCCAGCGGCAGCGGCTTCGGGACGTTCCGGGTCGGCGTAGGGGCCCGGCCCGGTGGAGTCGCGGATGACCAGCTCGGTCTGGAGCATTACCTGTGCGGTGGTGCGACGGACGCCGACGGCAACGCCGGCACCGCCGCCCCGCGCGGTGCGCGGCGCGTCGGTGTCCTGTTGCAGCAGCATGTCGACGGCCGTCCGGCCGGCGGCCGCGGTAGGTGTGGCCACCGTCGTCAATTTGGGGCGGGTGAGTCGGCTCAGCGAGATGTCGTCGACGCCGACGACGCTGACCTCCTGCGGCACCCGGACCCCGATCGCGTCGAGCCCCTCCAGGAGGCCGATCGCCATCAGGTCGTTGTAGGCGAGCACGGCGGTGACACCGGCCCGGCGGACCTGCTCCGCCTGGGCGAGACCGCCGGTCTCGGTGGGTGGGTTGGGGCCGATGACCGTCAGGTCCGCGCCGACGGTCCGGGCGGCGGCGTTGGCCGCTCGCCGGATCTCCCGGCTGGTCCATGAGCCACGTGGGCCGCCGAGCAGCGCGATCTCCCGGTGGCCCAGCCCGACGAGGTGCTCGATGGCCGTGCGGGCACCCTGCCCGACGTCCATCAGCACGCACGGCAGCCCGGCCAACTGCCGGTTCACCACCACCAGTGGCACCTCCCGGCTGAGCTGCTCGATCAAGCTGTTGCTCATCCGTGGGCTGCACAGCAGCACACCGTCGACCTGCTTGGCCAACGCGTGGACCAGCTCCTCCTCGGCCGCGGCGTCCTCGTTGGTGTCGGCCACGAAAACGTGGTAGTCGCGGTGGCGGGCCTGGCTCTCCGCCGCCTTGATCAGTGGCGGGAAGAAGGGGTTGGCGATGTCGGCGATGATCAGCCCGATGTTGTGGGTACGGCCGGTGATCAGCGCGCGAGCGGCGCGGTTGGGCCGGTAGCCCAGGTCCTCGGCGCACGCGAGCACGCGCACCCTGGTCTCCGGATTCACCAGGTGGGGTGCCGAGAAGGTGCGGGAGACGGTGGAGATGTGCACGCCGGAGGCCCGAGCGACGTCCCTGATGGTGACTGGCATCCAGGCCCCCTTCGTCGATGTGTCGGCGGTCACGGGTGCCGCCAATTAATGCAAACGGTTGCTCCAGTGTCAACGGTGGATGATTACAGCTGTGTTTCGGCGGGCCGCTCACCATGCACAGGTATGCCCTCCAAATGGGGCAAAAGCCGCCGATTTTTGAACCGTCGTTGACGCGAGCCAATCGACCGTGGTTACTTCGGTGCAAAGGTTTGCAGAGAGATCGAGGAGGATCGCTAGGTGTCACCGCAACCTGGCAGACGGGCACGGCACGCCGTGGTCGGCACCGGCGCCCGCGCCGAGATGTTCGTCCGGGCGCTGGTGCGCGACCACGCCGACACCGCCGAACTGGTCGCCTTCGCCGACGTCAACCAGGCGCGGATGGACGCCCACAACCGGTGGCTCGGCGAGCTGGGCCACCGGCCGGTGCCGACGTACCACGCGGACGACTTCGCCGCGATGCTGGTCAAGGAGCACGTCGACGTGGTGCTGGTGACCTCGGTGGACGTCACCCACGACGCGTACGTGGTGGCCGCCCTGGAGGCCGGCTGCGACGTGGTCACCGAGAAACCGATGACCACCGACGCACCGCGCTGCCAGCGCATCCTCGACGCGACCCGGCGTACCGGGCGGCGGGTGACGGTGGCCTTCAACTACCGCTACAACCCGCTGCACGAGCAACTGCGCCGGCTGCTGGCCGAGGGCGCGGTCGGCGAGATCGGGTCGGTGCACTTCGAGTGGCTGCTCGACGTACGCCACGGCGCCGACTACTTCCGCCGCTGGCACCGCGACAAGGCCAACTCCGGCGGTCTCATGGTGCACAAGGCCAGCCACCACTTCGACCTGGTCAACTGGTGGTTGGACGCCACACCCGTGCAGGTGTACGCCGCCGGCAGACTGTTCTTCTACGGCGACACCGGTCGGCGGCACGGCTACGCCCGCGACTACGACCGGGCGCACGGCTGCCCGGCCGCCGACGACGACCCGTTCGCATTGCGGCTGGCCGAGCATCCCCGGCTGCGCGAGCTGTACCTCGACGCCGAGGCCGAGGACGGCTACCACCGGGACCGCAACGTCTTCGCCCCGGGGGTCAGCATCGAGGACGACATGGCGGTGCTGGTCACCTACTCCAGCGGGGCCACGATGACCTACCACCTCACCGCGTACGCGCCCTGGGAGGGCTACCGGGTGATGGTCAACGGCAGCCGTGGCCGCCTCGAACTGGAGGTCACCGAGAGCGAGTTCGTCAGCCCGGCCGCGGCGGGCGCGCTCAAGGGCGCCGCGCTGCACGGTGACCAGGCCGCCGAGGAGGGCGGCGCCGCCACGCTGACCCTGCGTCCCTTCTGGTCACCGCCACGACGCATCGAGGTCGACGGGTACACCCGCCACGGGCACGGCGGGGCCGACGCCCGGATGACCCAGGTGCTGTTCGGCGGCGTACCCGATCCGCTGCACCGCGCCGCCAGCGCCCGCGACGGCGCCCTGGCCCTGCTCACCGGCCTGGCCGCCAACCGGTCCTTCGACACCGGCGCCCCGGTACGGGTCGCCGACCTGCTCACCCTCGACTGACTCGACCACAGGAGCCGCTTTCCGTGCCCACCTCGACCAGACCCGACCTGCTCCTCCCCGCCGAGCCGGGCCAACGCGCGCTGGCCCGGGAGCTGTACGCGCTGGTGGCGCAGTTGCCCATCATCTCCCCGCACGGGCACGTGGACCCGACACTGCTGGCCGAGGACCAGCCCTTCCCCGACCCGTCCCAGTTGCTCATCGTGCCCGACCACTACCTGACCCGGATGCTGCTCAGCCAGGGCGTCCCGCCCGGCGAGCTGGGCGTACCCAGCCGCGACGGCAGCCCGGTGGAGACCGACGGGCGACGGATCTGGCGTCGTTTCGCCGACCACTGGCACCTGTTCCGCGGCACCCCGTCACGGCTGTGGCTGGAGCAGACCTTCACCGAGGTGTTCGGCGTCGACACGCGGCTCACGCCGAGCACCGCGGACGAGGTCTACGACGCCCTGGCCGCCCGGCTCGCCGAGCCCGGCTTCCGCCCCCGGGCGCTGTTCGAGCGGTTCAACATCGAGGTGCTCGCCACCACCGAGTCACCCCTGGACGACCTGGGTCGGCACGCCAAGCTGGCCGCCGACGGCTGGGGCGGGCCGGGCGGACGGGTGGTCACCACCTTCCGCCCCGACAACGTGGTCGACCTGGACTTCGAGGGCTGGTCGGCGAACGTCGACCAGCTCGGCGAGATCACCGGAGAGGACACCGGGACGTACGCCGGCTATCTGGCCGCCCTGCGCGCCCGCCGGGCCGCCTTCATCGCCGCCGGTGCCACCTCCTCCGACCACGGCCACCCGACCGCCCGGACCCTCGACCTCGGTGCCGACGCGGCGACGCTGTTCGACCGGGCGCGGCGGGGCGTGGCCGAGCCGGGTGACCCGGAGGCGTTCCGCGCGCACATGCTGCTGGAGTTCGCCCGGATGTCGCTCGACGACGGCCTGGTCATGCAGCTGCATCCGGGGGCGGTGCGCAACCACAACCGGTGGTTGTACGCCCGGCACGGCCGCGACGTGGGCGGCGACATCCCGCAGGTCACCGAGTACGTGCACGCCCTCGCCCCGCTGCTGGACGCCCACGGCAACGACCCTCGGCTGCGGGTGGTGCTGTACACCCTCGACGAGGACACCTTCACCCGGGAGCTGGCACCGCTGGCCGGTGGGTACGCCGCCCTGCTGCTCGGTGCCCCCTGGTGGTTCCTGGACTCCCCCGAGGTGCTGCGCCGCTTCCGCGAGGCGGTGACCGAGACCGCCGGTTTCTACAACACCGCCGGGTTCGTCGACGACACCCGCGCGTTCTGTTCCATCCCGGTCCGCCACGACGTGGCACGCCGCATCGACGCCGGTTTCCTGGCCCGGCTGGTCGCCGAGCACCGGCTGCCCATGGACGAGGCCGCCGAGACCATGGTCGACCTCGCGTACCGACTGCCGAAGCGGGTCTTCAAGTTCGGGGAGACGTGGTGAGCGCCAGGAGCGCAGTGCGGCGAGGCCCCGCAGTCGCGAACGGAAGGCAACAATGACCATCATCACCGACGTCACCGTGCACGATGTACGGTTCCCCACCGCCGCCAGTGGTGACGGCTCCGACGCGATCAACCGGGGCGACTACTCGGCGACGTACGTCGAGCTGAGCACCGACGGCGAACCGACCGGCGCCGGCTTCACCTTCACCAACGGCCGGGGCAACGAGATCACCTGCGCGGCGGTCGACGCCCTGGCCCACCACGTACGGGGACGCGACGTGGCGGAGATCGCCGCCGCGCCGGTGGCGTTCTGGCGCTCGCTCGCGGCCGACGTGCAGTTGCGCTGGCTGGGGCCGGAGAAGGGGGTCATCCACATGGCCACCGGTGCCCTGGTCAACGCGGTGTGGGATCTGCGGGCCAAGCTGGCCGGCAAACCCATGTGGCGTTACCTGGCCGAACTGCCCACCGACGAGTTGGTGGCCAACGTCGACTTCACCCACATCACCGACGCGCTCACCCCCGACGAGGCCGCCGCGATCCTGGACAAGGGGCGCGACGGGCTCGCCGACCGCCTCGGCCTGCTGGACCGCGACGGCTTCCCGTCGTACACCACCTCGGTGGGTTGGCTCGGCTACCCCGACGACAAGGTCCGGGCGCTCACCCGGGACGCGTACGCCCAGGGGTGGCGGGCGATGAAGATGAAGGTCGGTGGGCCGCCCGCCGACGACCTGCGGCGGGCCCGGATCATCCGGGCGGAGATCGGCCCCGACGCGCTGCTGATGATGGACGCCAACCAGGTGTGGGACGTCGACGAGGCGATCACCAACATGACGGCCCTCGTCGAGGTGGACCCGTACTGGATCGAGGAGCCGACCCACGCCGACGACATCCTCGGCCACGCCCGCATCGCCCGCGCGATGGAGGAGCTGACCGGCGGGCGGTGCCGGGTCGCCACCGGGGAGGTGGCCGCGAACCGGGTCATCTTCAAACAGCTGCTCCAGGCCGAGGCGATCGGCGTGATGCAGATCGACGCCTGCCGGGTGGGCGGGGTCAACGAGGTGCTCGCCGAGATCCTGATGGCGGCGAAGTTCGGGGTGCCGGTCTGCCCGCACGCCGGTGGTGTCGGCCTCTGCGAGTACGTGCAGCACCTGGCCATCTTCGACTACCTACGGGTGGGCACCAGTCTGGAGGGACGGATGATCGAGTACGTCGACCACCTGCACGAGCACTTCGTCGACCCGGTACGCACCCGCGACGGGCGCTACCTGCTGCCCACCGCGCCGGGCTACAGCGCCACCATGCGTCCCGAGTCGATCACCACCTTCCGCTTCCCGGACGGCCCGGCGTGGCGGTGACCGTGGGCGCGTCCCGGCTCGGGTTGGACGTGGTACGCCGGTTACCCGCCGAGGCCCGCCCACTGATCCGTCCAGGCACGGTACGCGCCGGAGTCGTGCACCTCGGGCTGGGCGCGTTCCACCGCGCCCACCAGGCCGTCTACACCGAACAGGCGATCGGGCTGGCCGGTGGCGACTGGGGCATCGTCGGCGTGGCGCCCCGCAACGCGACGCTCGTGGAGACGCTGGCCGCCCAGGACAATCTGTTCAGCGTCAGCACGCTCTCCGCTGACGACCGGCGTACCCGGGTGGTCGGGTCGCTGGCCGGGGTGCGACTGGCCGCCGCCGACCCGCAGGCGGTGGTGGCGCTGCTGGCCGACCCGGCGATCCGGGTGGTCACCCTGACCGTGACCGAGAAGGCGTACCAGCTCGACCCGGCCGCGGGCACGCTACGTCCCGACGCCGACCTGGTCGCCGACCTGACCACCGACCGGCCGCCGGTCACCGTGCCGGGGCTGCTGGTCCGTGGGCTGCTGGCCCGTGCGGCCGCCGACGCCGGGCCGATCGCCCTGGTCAGCTGCGACAACCTGCCCGCCAACGGCCGCCGGCTACGCGGCCTGGTCACCCAGTGCATGGCGTACGCGGACACCCCGGGACAGGTGGTCGACTGGGTCGGGACACAGGTCGGTTTCCCGGGCACCATGGTGGACCGGATCGTCCCGGCCAGCACCCCGGAGACCCTCGCGGCGGCCCGACACGCGCTCGGCGTGGAGGACCTCGCGGCGGTGGCGGCCGAGCCGTACACCCAGTGGGTCATCGAGGACGACTTCCCCGGCGGTCGTCCCGCCTGGGACCGTGCCGGGGCGGTGCTCTGCGCGGACGCGGGCCCGTGGGAGCGGTTGAAGCTGCGCGCCCTCAACGGCGTGCACTCGGCGACCGCCTACCTCGGTGCGTTGGCCGGCCGCGAGACGATCGCGGACGCCCTCGCGATGCCGCATCTGGGCGACGTGCTGCGCCGGATGATCGCCGAGGACGTGGCCGCCAGCTTCGCCCCGCCCGACGGGGTGGACGTGGTCGCCTACGGCGAGCAGGTGCTGGAACGCTTCGGCAACCCGGCGATCCGGCACCGCACCCTCCAGGTGGCGATGGACGGTTCGCAGAAGCTGCCGCAGCGTGTCCTGCACACGATCGCCGACCTGCGCGCGGCCGGACGGTCGGCGCGCTGGGCGGCGCTCGTCGTGGCCGCCTGGATCCGGTTCAGCCAGGGCAGCGCCGACGACGGCAGCGCCCTGCCGCTGGACGACCCGCTGGCGGAGGTGATCCGCGCGGCCCTGGCCGCCGCGCCGCAGACCCCGGCCGGGGCGGTGGACGCGATCCTCGGCCTCGACGAGGTCGTCCCACCCGAGGTCGCCGCCGACGAGCAGGTCCGGGCCGACCTGGTGGCGTGGCTCACCGACCTGCACCGCCACGGCGTACTCCCCACCCTGTCCAATGCGGTATGACGGTAAGGAAGGGCACCTTGTTAACGCCTGCGGTAGAGGAAGGGGCCCCTATTAACGTTCCGCGCGTGGCGCTGGTCGGGGCGAACGGGCACGGTCGCTGGCACCGTCGGGTGATCGGTCGGTTGCACGACGAGGGTCGGGTACGGCTGGCCGCGCTGGTCGACACCAATCCGATCGAGCCGGAACCGACGGCTCCGGTCCCGGCCGACGTCCCGGTGTTCACCGACCACCGCGCGATGCTCGCCGACGTCTCGCCGGACGTGGTGGTCATCTGCACTCCACCGCACACCCACCTGCCGATCGCCCGGGAGGCGGTGGCCGCCGGAGCGGACGTGCTGCTGGAGAAGCCACCGGTGCTGTGCACCGCCGAGCACGAGGCACTGACCGCCGCACTGGGCAGCACCGGGCGGGTCGTGCAGGTCGGTTTCCAGGCACTCGGTTCGGCGGCGCTGACCATGTTGACCGACGCGGTGTCGGCGGGACGGCTGGGTGCGGTCACCGGCATCGCCACGGTGGCCGCCTGGCAACGCCCGGACGCCTACTACGCCCGCGCGCCCTGGGCCGGGCGTCGCCTGCTCGACGGGCGTCCGGTGCTCGACGGAGCCTTGGCCAACCCCCTCGCCCACGCGGTGATGCAGTGCCTGGCGGTCGCCGAGGCGGTCGGTGGTGGCCCAGTGGAGCCGGTCAGCATCGAGGTGGAGCGGTACCGGGTCCGGCCGATCGAGGTGGACGACACTGCTGTGCTGCGGGTACGGCCGCGTCTCGGACCGCCGATCGTGGCCGCCGTGACCCTCGCCGGCGAGGACTTCATCGCCGGTGAGGTGATCGTCACCGGGGATGCCGGTCGGGCGGTGCTGGAGTACCCGACCGACCGGTTGCGGCTGCCCGGTGAGACCACCGCCGGTGAGGTGCCCGGCCGCCGTGGGCTGCTGGAGAACCTGCTGGCTCATCGGGCCGATCCGCAGGTGCCGCTGATCGCGCCGCTGGCCCGGACCGCGCCGTTCACCGCCGTGCTGACCGCGTTGCAGGCGTCGCCCGAGCCGACGCTGCTCGACGGTGATCTGGTGGAGAGCGTCGGTGTCGGTCCACAACGGGTCCTTCGGGTGCGTGGCGTGAACGAGGTGCTACGTCAGGTGGCCGATCAGGGTCGGTTGCCGTCGGAACTCGGCGTGCCCTGGGCGATTACCCCTTGGCACACCGACCTGACCGGGCAAGAATAGGAGGCGTCGCCGCAACAAACTGCAAACTCTCCGATCCACACAGGACCAGAGACAATGCGATGAACAGCGGTTTCCCGACCACAGCCCGTCGGGACGATGCCACCCGACAGCATTTACTGCAACAAATCTGCACATCCATAATATTGACCACAATAAAAGCACGACCGTAACCTTCGAGGCTAATAGGAAACAGCGACGAAGGAAACGGAACGAACCGATGCGCAGACTTGCCGCCATCGCGACATCGATCACTATCGCCTTGAGCGCCGCGCCCGCCGCTGCCCTGGCCCGACCGGCCAGCCATCCGGACGCCACCGACGGCAGCCAGCTCCAGCGGGGTGCCTCGGCACCCCTGTCACCGTTGGCCCGCCAGCTGGGCCGACAGACCCTGCCAACCGGCGACGGCTGGGCAGCCGCCGGGCCGGGCACCACCGGAGGTTCCGCCGCCTCGGCCGACCAGATCCACGTGGTGAGCAGCCGCGCGGAACTGGTCGACGCGCTCGGCGGGGACAACGCCACCAACGCGACGAACGACACCCCCAAGATCGTGTACGTCAAGGGCCGCATCGACGGCTTCGAGACTGCCGACGGCCGACTGCTGTCCTGTACCGACCTGGCCGACCCCGGGTACTCGCTGGAGGCGTACCTGGCCGCGTACGACCCGGCGGTCTGGGGTCGGGTGACGCCGAGCGGGCCGCTGGAGGAGGCGCGGGTCCGGTCGGTGACCAACCAGACCCGGCAGACGCAGATCAACGTCGGCCCGAACACCACCATCGTCGGGCTGCGGGGGGCGCGGCTGACCGGGCTCACCCTGATGATCGACCGGGCACCGAACGTCATCGTCCGCAACCTCACCTTCGACGATGCCCGGGACTGCTTCCCCGCCTGGTCCCCCACCGACGGCGAGGCCGGCAACTGGAACTCGCAGTTCGACCTGCTGTCGGTACGCCGCAGCGAGAACGTCTGGATCGACCACAACACCTTCACCGACGGGGACAACCCGGACAGCGCCCAGCCGCTGTACTTCGGACGGCCCTACCAGGTGCACGACGGCGCGTTGGATATCACCCACACCGCCAGCCTGGTCACCGCCTCGTGGAACCGCTTCGTGGGGCGGGACAAGCTGATGCTGATCGGTTCGTCCAACACCGTCGGACCAGACGTCGGCCGGCTGAACGTCACCCTGCACCACAACCTCTTCGACGGCGGGCTCCAACGGCTGCCTCGAGTCCGCTTCGGTCAGGTCGACGTCTACAACAACGCCTATCGACTCGGCGGTGACGGCTTCGAGTACGCCATCGGCGTCGGCGTCCAGTCCGCGGTGCACGTCGAGAACAACCACTTCACCCTCGGCACCGGCGTCGACGCCGCCGACCTGCTCTACGACTGGGGTGGCACCGCGATCACCACCCGGGGCAACTGGGTCGATCCGGCGGGCGGGCTGCCCCGCCCGGTGGACCTGGTGGCCGCGTACAACGCCGCACACGACCCCGACCTGAGCCCCGACGCCGGTTGGACGCCCTCGTTGCGGCACGGACCGGTGCTGCCGGCTCCGCTGGTGCCGCTGGCGGTCGGTTCCCTCGCCGGCGCCGACCGCCTCCCGCAGTAACCCAGGTGTTAACAGGGGACCCCTGCTCTACCTCAGGCGTTAGAAGGGGGCCCTTCCTTACGCCACCACCGACAAGGAAGTGAGATCAGGATGAGACGAACGGTCACACTCCGACTCCTCGCTGGGATGGCCGCCACCGCCACGACAGCCGCGCTCTGCGTGACCCTGACGACGATGCCGCAGGCGTCCGCCGCAGTCGGCAGCGCCACCGGTTTCGCGAGCAGCAACGGTGGCACCACCGGCGGCTCCGGCGGGCAGACCGTACGCGCCACCACCGGAACCCAGATCCACGCGGCCCTGTGCAACCGGGCCAGCAGCAGCACCCCGATCATCATTCAGGTCGAGGGAACCATCAACCACGGCAACACCAGCAAGGTGTCCGGTTCGAGCTGCAACACCGCCGCCGACGTGATCGAACTCAAGCAGATCAGCAACGTCACCATCCTCGGCGTCGGCAACGGAGCCCTCTTCGACCAGATCGGCATCCACATCCGCGAGGCCCGGAACATCATCATCCAGAACGTGACGGTCCGGAACGTCAAGAAGTCGGGCTCGCCCACGTCCAACGGTGGCGACGCCATCGGCATGGAGGCCAACGTCCGCAACGTCTGGGTCGACCACGTCACGCTGGAGGCGTCCGGCGGCGAGTCGGAGGGCTACGACGGGCTGTTCGACATGAAGAACAACACCCAGTACGTGACGCTGTCCTACAGCATCCTGCGCAACTCCGGCCGGGGTGGGCTGATCGGGTCCAGCGAGAGCGACCTGTCCAACGGGTACGTCACGTTCCACCACAACCGGTACGAGAACATCGACTCCCGTACGCCGCTGCTGCGTGGCGGCATCGCCCACATCTTCAACAACCACTACGTACGCCTCAACGAGTCCGGCATCAACTCCCGGGCCGGTGCGCGCGCCAAGGTGGACAACAACTACTTCCAGGACGCCAAGAACGTGCTGGGCACCTTCTACACCAGCGCGGCCGGCTACTGGCAGGTCAGCGGCAACATCTTCGACAACGTGACCTGGTCGAGCCGCAGCGGCGACACCAACCCGGCCGGGCCCAACCCGACCTCCAACACCAGCGTCAGCGTCCCGTACTCGTACCACCTCGACTCGGCCAGCTGCGTGCCGAGCATCGTCAGCCAGACCGCCGGAGCGAACAAGGGCATCCGCACCTCGAACGGCAACTGCACGCCGCAGAGCCCGACCGCCGGGCCGACCAGCCCGACGCCGGGGCCGACCAACACCACCCCACCCCCGAGCAGCAGCCCGACGCCGAGCCAGCCCAGCGGCCCCAACCTCAGCATCGGCGCCGGCTCCGACGGCTCCAGCAAGGCCAGCGGCACCAGCTACGGCGACGTGCGCGACGGCAACATGAACACCGCCTGGTCGCCGAACGGCACCACCGGACAGATCTCGATCAAGTGGGGCTCCGCCACCACGGTCTCCCGGATCAACATCCGTGAGGCGTCCGGCTCCGACGGCACCATCCGCAACTGGCGGGTCCTCAACCACGACACCGGCGCGGTGCTGGCCTCCGGCACCGGCGCGGGCGTCATCAGCTTCGCCCCGACGTCGATGCGCAAGGTGACCTTCGACATCACCAGCTCGACCGGCACCCCGAGGGTCGCCGAGTTCGAGACGTACGCCAACTAGCGCACCAACCCGGCCGTCCCCCGGGACAGCACGCCCGACCTGGTGGGGCCGTCGACACCCGACGGCCCCACCACCGCACTAGCTGTCGTACGGCGGCGACACCTCGTCGTTCCAGGAACGCCTCACGTAACCCCCGGTGAGATCCTGGAGGTGCAGAGTGACGTCGATCAGGGTGTTGGTCTCCTGGAGCACCTCGTCGAGATCGTCGAAGGTGACCTGGAACCGGCGGTCGTAGGCGGCCATCTCCGGAATGCCATAGTCCTCGGCGACCTCGGCGGCCTCGATGGCGATCCGTGGCCCCGCCTCGAAGGTCACCTCCAGTTGGGGACCGTCATCCCATTGCACGGTGAGTCGGTCGTTCTCCTCGGCCACCACCATCGACCTCAGGCGCTGCGCGGCGTCGGCGAGGGTGGCGGGGCCGGTGAAGTAGACCCGGATGCCATCGCGCGGCCAGAGGTGCGACGAGACGGGCCCCTCCTCGAACAGCACGTCGACCGCGGCGCCGATGCTGGACTCAGCTTCGGTCAGCGGCACACCCAGTTGCGAGACGTGGGCGACGAGGCCCGTCGCGTCCGCCACCACGTGCCCGATCCGGTAGGTGGTCCGGACGAACCACTCAGCATCCGCGCCACTGTGCCAGAACGGCAGGTTGACGGCCGCCTCACCAGACCGGTAGCGCACCGTGATGCCGCTGGCCTGGTGCGTCAGCGTGCGGTTCGGGCCGTCCTCGCCCAGCACCACCTCGCCGACGACGTCCCGTACGCCGGAGACGATGGCATCCCACGCCTGAGAGTCGGACGAATCACCCGTGTCCTTCCGTTCGCCGTCCGACGCCTTCAGCGAGGACTCTCCAACGGGATCGGGTAGCAGGAGGAGATCAAGAGTCATGGCCGTCAGGCTAGCCAGGGCCTGTGTCAAATTCGGTCACCGCCGGTCGTGGACAGCGGCGAGGTGGACGGGGGTCCCGGGCGGGACCAGGTAGGGCAGAATCTGCGGGCGATGCACGCGGCGGCCATCCTCACCGCGCTCGCCGACCTGGCCCCGGCCGGTGCCGAGCGGGTCCTCGACGTCTCCGGGCCCGGTCGGCCGCTGGTCTGGCTGCCGGAACCGCACCGGGGTCCACGTAGCGCACGACTGGACCGGCTCGCCGCGCTCGACGCCCTGCACCGCGACGAACGGATCCTCCGCCTCGGACTGGCCTTCCTCGTCGGCACCGCCGACCTGGACGGCACCCGGCGACGGATCCGGCTGCCGCTGCTGGCCCAGCCGGTACGCCTGCAACGCAGCCGACGCGGGTACCGGGTCGTGCCGGCCGGTGACCTCGAACTGACCTCGCTGATCGAGGATCGGGAACTCGCCGCCCGGCTGGAGGCCGCACCGGGGCTCGCCGGACCCGGCTGGTTGACCGCCCCCGGCACCACCGCCTGGATCGCCTCGGCGGCCGAGGCCGCCGGCGTGAAGGTGGCCACGGTCCAGACGCGCCCGCCGCGCGGCGTCGACGACGATGTCACCGGGGTGGCCGCGGCAGCGATCTTCGTGACCCGCGACGTGTTCGCCGGTCGTCTCCGCGACACCCTGTTGAGCTGGGCGGGCCGACCCGGGCTGGCGGACACCGCCCTGAACCGGCTCTACCTCGGCACCGACGGCACCGCGCAGGCCCCGAGCACAGCCGATCTCACCGACGCGGACGACGTGCTGTCGCCCCTGCCGCTGAACGCCGCCCAGCAGGACGTGATCCGCCGGACCAGGACGGCACCCGTGGTGGTGGTCTCGGGTGCCCCGGGCAACGGCAAGAGTCACGCCCTGGTCGCCGCCGCGCTGGACACCGTGGCGCGCGGCGGATCGGTGCTGGTGGCCACCCAGTCGACTCACGCCGCCGAGGTGCTGGGGGAACTGCTGCGCCGACATCCGGGCCCACCACCTGTGCTCTTCGGCGATGCCGAGCGGCGCGGGGCCATCGCCACCGAGCTTGCCGGTGGCGTCGCAGTCGGCGTGGACGACGCCCAGCTGCGCCGGGACAGCACCGCCGTGTCGACCGCCCTGGACCGGGTCACCGGAACCCGAGCGGGCATCGTCGCCGCGCTCGAGCAGGAACGGCTCGCCGCCACGCTCTCCGACTGGCAGCCGCTGCTGCCCGCGCTGAGCCACGACGCTCCGGCGGTGTTCGAGCCGGACACCGACCTCGCCGCGATCCGCGCCGCCCTGCACGACGCCAGCCGCGACGGCGACGGCTGGTGGTCCCGGTGGCGTCGGTCGCACGCCACCCGCCGACTCCACCGGCTCACCGGCGCCCGCACCGACGTACCGTTACCCCAGCTACGGGCGGCGGTGGACGCGGCACACGCCGTACGGGCCGCCGCCCGGTTGTCCTCGCACGGCGGCACCGACCTGGCCGCCGCCTGGCGGGCGCTGGCCGAAGCGGACGTCGCGCTCGCCGAGGCGGTCGGCACGGCGTTGCGGAACCAGACCGCCAGCGCACGACGGTGGACCGGGGATGCCCGGCGCGCCGCCAGCGGCCTGGGCACCGCACTGCGGGCCGGACGCAACCGCCGCCGGGAACTGCTCGCCGCGCTGGACGCCGACGCCCTGGTCCGGGCGTTGCCGCTGTGGGTGGGCACGGTCGCCGACGTCGAGGACCTGCTGCCACCGGCGGCCGGCATGTTCGACCTGGTGGTGCTCGACGAGGCGGCGCACATCGACCAACTGCGGGCCGCCCCGGTGCTGGCCCGCGCCCGCCGGGCTCTGGTCGCCGGTGATCCCCGGCAGTTGCGGTTCGTGTCGTTCGTGTCCGACGCGGACGTGACCGCCACGCTGCACCGGCACGGTCTGGCCGGCTTCACCGACCGACTCGACGTGCGCCGGGCGAGCGCCTTCGACGTGGCGGCCGGTGCCGCACCCGTCACCTGGCTCGGTGAACATCACCGCTGCGCGCCGCACCTGATCGGATTCTCCGCCCGCCGGTTCTACGACGACCGGCTGGAACTGGTCACCCGGCACCCGGGCAACGAACGGGCCGACGCCATCGACGTGGTGACCGTCGCCGACGCCACGGTGGTCGACGGCGTCAACCAGGCCGAGGTGGCGACCGTACTCGGCCTGGTTGACGCCCTCGCCGACCGACCCCCACCGGGCGGCGTCGCAGTGATCAGCCCGTTCCGCGCCCAGGCCGACGCGGTGGAGGCGGCACTGCTGTCGGCGTACGACGTCGACGCGATCGAACGGTTGGGCCTGCGTACCGGAACGGTGCACGCGTTCCAGGGCAGCGAGGCCGACGTGGTGATCGCCACGCTCGGGCTGGTCGACGCCGACCCACCCGCACGCCACCGGTTCGTCGCCGAGCCGAACCTGTTCAACGTCATGGTCACCCGGGCCCGGAAGCGGCTCACCGTGGTCACGTCGCTCCAGGCCCCGGAGGGCATCATCGGCGACTATCTCCGGTACGCCGAACAACCGCTGAACGCCACCGAGCCGGAACCCACGCCGCCCGCCCCATGGGCGAACGCTCTCGCGGTCGAGCTGACCCGGATCGGGCTGGACGTACGACCCGGCTACCCCGTGGGCCGCTGGCGGGTCGACCTCTGCGTCGGCGACGACGGCCCGGTCGGTCTGATGTGCGGAGTGCATCCGGACGGCGTGACCGCGCACGTGGAGCGGCAGCGCACGCTCATCCGGGCCGGTTGGCGGCTGTACGACGCGTTCGCCAGCACCTGGGCCCACGACCCGATCCGCGCCGCCCTCGACCTAGCCACCCGCATCCGCGACGACGCTCGCCGACAGCCGGATCCGACCGGTTCTTGACGTACTGCCAGGTGGCCAACCAGGCGGCCGGCGTGGCAGGTCAGCAACCGCGATCAGACGGCTTTGAAGACTGTGTCGAGGTGCCACTCAAGGTATTCGGCGTTGGGTCGGTCGCTCCGCCGCTCCGGGAGGGCGATGGACGTACCTGCCCTGGCGTAGAACTGGTCGCCATTACCGAATTCACTGCGCAATCGAGGGCTGACCATCAATCGGAACTTGGGGTCCACGCCAAGATATCCCCGATCGAAGAGGATATGCACGTCCGACTTAAGCAGCAGGCCGTTGTCGATCCGGTGCTCCCCGCCCTGCGGCAACGGCCGGATGTGAGCCGCCTGCAACACCGGCTGGACCTTGTTGCCGGTGATGGCGCAACGCCGCCCATAGGCACCCAGCACCACGGCTTTGAACGACTGCTGACCAAGGCGCTGCGGCACCAGGCGCGGATCACCGTACACCGGCCCAGGACGATGCCAGGGCTTACTGAAGTCCACTTCGATAGCCGCCCCCAGCACGCGGTGCAACAGGACGTCGAAGTACTCGGCCGCGGACGGGTCAGCGAGGTCGTACGTCTTGCCCTGCACCACGTTGGACGCGAAGCCAGGTGGTGGGCCAGCCGCCGAGCCATCGGGGAAGAAGACACTGTCGCGGACGAAGATGCAGCCGATGACCGGATCCTCATCGAGCCCGATCGGCTGCTTGCGGTACCGACCGACGCTACGACGCATTTCGTCCAAGCTGGCGACGCCGTTGGCCTCGCCGAACAGCTCCCACGCCTCGGAGATCCTCAGCCGAGCGAAACCGCTGAAGAAGCCTCCGCCAACCACCTGATTGAGCGGGTAGTGCGCCTTGAAGAAGAAGGGCTCGCCGGGCGTCAGGGCACGAAAGCCGCCGCCGGAGGGCCGCCAGAAGTTGACCTCGTTCAGGGTGGGACGTGCCGCCAGGAACCGGTACCACTTTTCGTCCGTCACGCCGACAAAAGCCTTCACATCGGTCAGACTGCACCGGCTCTGATCTCCCCGCTACCCTCCCAACGGTCGGTTCTCGACGGACGCCGACGTCTGGGCTCCCGCAGCCAGCGACCCGCGCCGTGGTGTCGAGCGCAGTTTGCAGCCGACCGGGGGTGGTCCGCCGGTTGTCGACCGCCCTGATTGTGGGCGTCCATTGCTCGGCCACGGGAAGCATCGGCCACGTGTCGATGAGGGATCGCTCGATGGTGGTCACGGGCAGCCCTTGTCGTACCAGCACCGACGGCGGGGCGAGGGTGAGGTGGCGGCGTCGGTGGAGTCGGACTCCGGGCCAGCTTCGCAGGCCGCTGGCGTGCTCACGTGCAGCAGGTCCCCGGCTTGTTGTCGGTGCAGCCCCCACACGTCGAGGGCCGTGAGGTGGCTGAGTGCGCCGCGCCCGCGAAGCCAGGCCGCGACCGCACGGCGACCGAGTGGCGGGCCGATCCGGCTGAGTGGCGGGACGCTCTGGGGCTTGGGTGGGAGGCGCTGGTCCTTGAGCGGGGGCGCTGCGGCGAACACCTCAGGGGCGGCGTGGCGGACAGCCACACCGCCACGCTCAAGGAGCTGCAACTGCGGGGGGTGGGGGGATTGGGTATAAGGGACGGATGGAATTGCCGCCTTATCTGGCCAGTATGCCGATGCACGCGATCACCGAGATGCACGGCGAGGTCGGGTTGCGGGAGCGGTTCCGGCTGGAGATCCAGCGCTTCGACAGCGCCGAGCGGCAGCGGCTCGACGAGGCGTTGGAGCTGGTCACGCGGCTGCATCGCGACGATCGCCGGTCCCGGGAGCCGTACGTCAATCATCTGCTCCGGGTGTCGATCCGGATGCTGCACCACTACCAGGTGCGCGACGTCGACGTGATCGTCGCCGGGCTGCTGCACGACGCCGTCGAGGACCACCCGGGCGAGTTGGTGGGGGGCGAGGGAGCGGCTGGGGATCTGGCGATTGGGGCGTTGGCGGTGCTCGCGGAGCGGTTCGGGCCACGGGTGGCGCGTCTGGTGGGCGCGGTCACCAACCCGCCGTGGGATCCCGGGCGTGACCGGTACGAGCAGTACCGCGAGCATGTCGCCGCCAGTCTCGAACGGGAACCCTGGGCACGGGTCATCAAGATCTCCGACTTCACGGACAACGGCGTCGGGGTGATCCATTCCGTCGGCCCGAAGGTCGAATCGTCGGCCCGGAAGTACCGCCCGTTGCTGCCGGTGTACCGCGACCTCGTCACCCGGGCCGACACTCCGCTGTCCGAGGCGGTCAAGCAGCACATCCTGGACCAGCTCGACCTGGCCGAGCAGCGGTTCAGCGCCATCCTCGACCAGCCGGTCTGAGACACGCGCCGGACCTGTTGGGATCGGGCCGGGCAAACCCGGGGTGGTCAGCGGTCGGCGCGCGGAGCGGGTGTGAGGTTGAGTCTGCTCACCAGGAGGTCGGCCTGGGCCACCGAGCCGCCGCCGACGCCGAGTCCACCACGGGCGGCGCGGTAGAAGTCGTCGCGTGCCTTGTTGGCCTGGTGCAGCAGGGCGGCCCGGTCGACGTCGGTGTGCTCCTCCCGGGCCAGTCGTTCGACCGCCCAGACACTGTCCCGCCAGGCCCGCGCCGCGGTCACCGTCGGCGCGTCGCCGAGCAGCAGCACGTTCTCCCAGGCGAGCGTGTGCCGGAAGTCGGCCTCCGCCAGCTCGGCGAGGGCGACGTCGCGATCGAGGTAGCCGCCGGTCGCTCGGCTGGCGATGGTGTGCGCCTCCTTGAGCGCCCGCGCGAACTCGACGTACGCGTCGAGTCGCCGCTCGTCCCATCGCACGGTCTGGTTCCGTCGCCACCGTGAACGGTCGGCCAGCGAGGTGGCGACGATCGTGCCGATGGTGCCGACCAGCACGCCGAGGAGTGCCGGTAGCTGTGCCGTGATGCCCTCCATGGCCGGACAGCCTGGCAGCCTCCGGCAGGCGGTGTCCAACCACCGGCGGCGGGACGCCCGGGGGTCGAGCAGTTGCGTACGATGCGATGATTCCTGGGCCTCGGTGGCAGGCTGGGATCTCGACGTAGGTGAGGACCGCCGGGTGAGGTGGAGCTGTCGATGGTGAATCCGCTGACCCAGTTGTCCCTGGCCGAGTTGCGCCGACGCACGAGCGTCAAGTGGCGGCTGTACGCCGAGGACGTGCTGCCCCTGTGGGTGGCCGAGATGGACGTGCCGTTGGCCGCGCCCGTCGCGGAGGCACTGCACGACGCGGTCCGACGCGGCGACACCGGATACGCCTATGGGACGGCGTACGCGGAGGCGCTCGGCGACTTCGCGGCCCGACGGTGGGGTTGGTCCGACCTGCCGGTCGGCCACGTCACCGTGGTGCCGGACGTGATGCTCGGCATCGTCGAGGTGCTGCGGCTGCTGACCGACCCCGGCGACGCGGTGGTGTTCTGCTCCCCGGTCTACCCACCGTTCTACGCTTTCGTCAGCCACGCCGATCGGCAGGTGATCGAGGCACCGCTCGGTGCGGACCGGCGGATGGACCTGTCGGTGTTGGACGAGGCGTTCCGCCGGGCACGCGCGGGCGGTCGCCGCGCGGTGTTCCTGCTGTGCAACCCCCACAACCCGACAGGTGTCGTCCACCGTCGCGACGAACTCGAAGCGGTGGCCGAGCTGGCCGGTCGGCACGGGGTACGGGTGGTGGCCGACGAGATCCACGCGCCGCTGGCGCTGCCCGGGGCACGGTTCACGCCGTACCTCACGGTGGCCGGGGCCGAGGACGCGTTCGCGGTGCTGTCCGCCTCGAAGGCGTGGAACCTGGCCGGGCTGAAGTCGGCGCTGGTGGTGGCGGGCCGACGCGCGGTGGCGGACCTGCGGCGGATGCCGGAGGAGGTCGGCCACGGGCCGAGCCACCTGGGCGTCATCGCGCACACCGCCGCCTTCCGCGACGGCGGCGACTGGCTGGACCGTCTCCTGGCGGGTCTCGACGGCAACCGCAAGCTGCTCGGGACGCTGCTGGCCCGGCATGCCCCGACCATCGGCTACGACCCGCCCGAGGGCACCTATCTGGCCTGGTTGGACTGCACCGACCTGGGCATCGACAGCGGGCCGGTCGGCGACGAGCCCGGCGTGGTGACCGACATCGCCGGGCCGGCGGGGTTGTTCCTCGACCGGGCACGGGTGGCGCTCAGCTCCGGGCACGTCTTCGGCACCGGCGGCACCGGCTTCGTCCGGCTCAACTTCGCCACCTCCCCGGAGATCCTGACCGAGGCGGTGACCCGGATGGGCCGCGCCGTCGCCGAACACCAGGCGGCGACCGGCTAGCGGCGTCAGCATCGACGGGTCGGAGCGAGGGGGGTCTTTGGCGGTCGCTGCGGCGCCCAGGATCGCACCCTGGCTGCACCGACCGGGACGTCCCAGGCCATGACCAGGAGGTTGACGGGTCAGGCGAAGAATCCGGCGCGCAGGTTGATGCCGTGCTCCAGCCACGCCTTGAGGCAGCAGAGCATGTTGGTCCACCCCTCGCAGTTGCCGTACGAGGCCCGCTGGCCCCCGGGGGTGGGCCGCCATCCCTCCTCGGCGATGGTGACCAGCGTCCGGTCGTCACCGAGTGCCTCGAACTCGATGGTGACGGTGGTGAAGTAGGACGCGCCGGTGACCGGCTCGTCGGAGGTGGACTGGGCGTCGTCGGCCGCCTCCCAGCGCAGCACGATCCGCCGGTCCTGCTCCACCTCGACCACCTCGACCGGGAAGGCGCCGGGGAGTTCGGCGAAGTCCCAGGTGACGGTGGCTCCGGTGACCAGTCGGCCCTTCGCGCCGCCGGTGGTGAAGTACTGGGAGAGCTGGTCGGGGTCGACCACCGCCTCGAACACCTCGTGTACGCCCCGACTGATCCGTCCAGCGACCTTGAATCGCAGGTCCATGGTGGTCCTCTCACCCGACATCGACATGTTATAGCTTTATAACATGTCGAGTCACGGCGTACGCGCCGAACCGGATCCGGTCGACGAGGACCGCGTCTTCAAGGCGCTGGCCTCGTCGACCCGGCGACGGATCCTCGATGCGCTCAAGGACCAGCCACGGACCACCGGCGATCTCTGCGAGCGGTTCCCGCACCTGGATCGCTGCACGGTGATGCAACACCTGCGGGTGTTGGAGGCGGCCGGGCTGGTCATCGCCCAGCGCAAGGGCCGCGAGCGGTGGAATCACCTCGACCCGCTACCGATCAAGCACATCCACGACCGGTGGATCGGCGACTACGCCAGCGCGGCGGTGGGGATGCTGGCCACGCTCAAGAGCGACCTCGAAGGCCGTACGCCCGGCCAGCGGCCCCGCCACCACGCCGGGTGACCGGCCCAGCCACGACGCGGGGTGACCGGCGCGGTCGTTACTTCCAGGCGGGCGCCGGCCCGTTGTCGTTGAACCGGAAGCTGCTCATCGGCGGCCGGTCGCCCAGCTTCTCCAGGATCAGCCCGGAGTCCGGCGAGTTCCGCAGGTACGCCGAGTCGAAGCTGATCAGGAATCCCTCGTCCGCGTCGGCGGCGGAGATGGTGAACTGCTGTCGCGGCTCGCCCTCCCGGCAGGCGACGCCCTCCACCGTCAGCGGCCGACCGCCGCCCGGGTTGACCGACTGCCAGCAGATCGGCTTACCACCGCCGGCGCCACGGTACGCCCTGATCAGGTACTTCTGCCCGGTCAGCGGAGTCGGCACGAACAGCTGCCGACCACTGTCGTCGTCCACCTCGGCGAGGCGACCGTCGTCGGTCAGCGACAACCGCGCTTCGAAGGCGTCGATCCGGCTGATGGTGACCTGGCGGGTGCCGGACAACACGTCGGGAGTGGCGGCCGGGGTCGGCGTGGCGGTGGCGACCGGGGTGGTCGTCGGCGACGCGGAGCCCTCGTCGGTGCCGTCCGCCCCACCGCAGGCTCCGGCCCCGAGGGCCAGCGCCACCAGCCCCGCTCCGGCGAGCCAGCTGCGCATCGACATCTCCCACTCCTCATCCCGGCCGGGTGGGCTCTCCCGTCGCACGCCACGCCCCACGGCACCTCTCCTCGATCGACGTACCCGGGCCGAGGCACGGGTATGCGACAGCACTCCAGACTGCTCGCCGGATCGCGATCCGGCCACCCGCCAGGTGCCGACGTCAGCGCCGCACCCGGCGGTAGCGGCCCCATGGAATCGCCTGACCCGCAGCACAGAACCCTGATGCATACCCGGTATTATCTGCTGCGATGCGACCTGAACCCGGTCATCGACACGTCGCGCTCGCCGCATTACTGGGCGGTCTGCTGCTTGGCTCGATCGACTTCATCTGGATCAAGTACGTCCCCTATCCTGCCGGCAACCTGGGCAACTCCAGCGCGGTCTGGGCGGTCGCCGCGTTCTTCTTCGGCCGCTGGGTCCGTACGGGTGCGCTGCGCGCGGCGGTCGGCGCCGCCGTCGGGCTCGTGGTCGCGGTGCCCAGCTACTACGTCACGGCGGCGCTCGTGCAGGGCGACGACTGGTCTGTCCTGTGGGCGCCGTCGTCACTGCTCTGGATGTGCTTCGGCGTCCTCGCCGGAGTGCTCTTCGGTATCGCCGGGGTGTGGGCGCGCGCGGCGGACTGGCGACGGGTGGTCGGGCCCGCGCTACCGGCCGCGGTGCTGTTCGCCGAGGCGGGGCTGGAGATCCGCCGGATCGGCAACCCCGACTACGGCGACGACCCGATCTGGGACGCGCTGATCAAGATCGCGCTCGGTCTGCTGGTCCTCGTCGTGGCGGGGCGCACGAACCGGCAACGCGCGCTGGCCCTGGCCACGGCGCTGCCGCTGGCGCTGGCGGGCCTGGGTGCCTTCCTGCTGGCCAACTTCGGCTGAGCGGACGAGCGAGTACGTCGGCTCAGCCGTGGAGCTTGAGCGCCCGGAGCAGTTCGTCGTTCTCCTCGGGCGTGCCGATCGACAGCCGCACCGCGCCGTCGATCACGCCGCTGCGGTCCCGCAGCCTGATGCCCTGCGCGGCCAGCGCGGCGCAGAGTCGCCGTGGATCCTCGGTGCGTACCAGCAGGAAGTTGGCGTCCGAGGGAAGCACCTCGACGATGGTGGGCAGCTGCGCCAGGGCCTCGCGCACGCGGTCCCGCTCGGCGACGATGCGGTCGATGTTGCGCCGCCCGTAGGCGATGCCGTCGGGCGAGATCGCCGCGCCGATCGCCCGGATCGCCGTGACGGTGAGGGGGTACGGCGGCATGATGCGGCGCAGCACCCCGACGACCTCCGGGTGCGCGAGGGTGATGCCGCAGCGTTCACCGGCGAGGCTGTACTCCTTGGACAAGGACCGTACGACCACGAGGTTGGGCTGCTCGGCGATCGCACCGGCGAGGGACGGTCGACCCGAGTAGTCCAGGTACAGCTCGTCCACCACCACCATCGCCCGGCCGCGCAGCCGCTCGGCGAGCCGCAGCACGGACGCGTGTTCCATCAGGTTGGCGGTCGGGTTGTTCGGTGAGCAGACGAAGACGATCTTGATCCCCGGGTCGGCGTCACAGGCGGCCAGCATCGCGTCCGTGTCGAGCTGGTACGACCCGGCCAGCAGGGGCACCTGCCGCACCGAGGCGCCCTGGATGTGCGCGGCCGTCTCGTACATGACGAAGGTCGGCGGTGTGATCAGGATGGCGTCCCGACCGGCCGCGCAGAACGCGCGGACCAGCAGGTCGATGGCCTCGTCCGCGCCGCGGGACAGGAAGAGCTGCTCGACCGGCAGTCCGTAGATCTCGGAGAATCGGCGCAGCAGCGACGGTGGTTGCGGCTCCGGATACCGGTTGAGCCCCTCCTGTTCGCTGCCGCCCGGGTACGGCGGATAGGGGTTCTCGTTCGCGTCGAGGTGGATCCGCACGGCCTGATCGGCCTCGACGCGCGCCGAACTGTACGGCCGCATCGCGTAGATCTCGGGCCTGACCAGCGAAACGATGTCGTCCACGAACTTCGCGTTCCTCTCCTGCCGGTCCGGGTGTCGGCCGCCGCCACCTCGATCGCCGCGTCGGCCACGCCCCGGTAGGCGCAGGGTACCGCCCACCGGGGCCGCTCTCGTCGGGGCTAGCGGGCACCGGCCCGGTCAGCTGTCCGCACCACCGGTCGCCTCCCCGGCGTACGCCCTCGCCTGGATGCCGAACAGCTCGGCGTACAGGCCGTCGCGGGCCATCAGGTCGGAGTGGCCGCCGACCTCGGTCACCCGGCCCTGCGACAGCACCACGATGAGGTCGGCCATCCGGACCGTCGAGAAGCGGTGCGAGACGAAGACGGTGACCGCCCCGGACTCCTCGCCGACCCGGCGGGCATTCTCCGCGTACCGCTCGAAGAGCACGTGCTCGGCCTGCGGGTCGAGCGCCGAGGCCGGCTCGTCGAGGATGAGCAGCAGCGGAGCGGTACGCATCATCGCCCGGCCCACCGCCAGTTTCTGCCACTGGCCGCCGGACAGCTCCACCCCCTCGATCCAGGACTTGCCCACCTGGGTGGCGAGGCCGTCGGGCAGTCGGTCCACGACATCCTCGGCGCGGGCGCGGCCCAGAGCGGCGTGCACGGCGTCGACGTCGTCGCGACGCGGCAGGTCACCGACGCCGACCACCTGCCCGGCGGGCAGCTCGAACCGGACGAAGTCCTGGAACGCCGTGGCCAACCGGGCCCGCCAGCGCGCCGGTGACATCGTGGCCAGGTCGACGTCGTCGACCAGGATGCGCCCGGCCGTGGGCCGGTAGAAGCCGCAGAGCAGGTTGATGAGGGTGCTCTTGCCCGCGCCGTTCTCGCCGACGATCGCCACCGTCGAACCGGCGGGCAGGTGCAGGTCGACACCGTGGAGCACCGGCTTCACGGTGCCCGGGTAGGTGAACGAGACCCCCGCCAGCCTGATGCCGGACCGGATCCGGTCCGGTGCCGTCGCCGTGGCGGCCCGGCCGGTTCCCGCCGAGACGGTCTGCCGCAGCCAGTGCAGGCGGGTCATGCCCTGGGCCATCCGCTGGAGCTTGCGGAACAGGTCCAGGGCGGCGGTCACCTGCTGGTTCACCTGCACCGCCAGGACGATGACCAGCACCACGTCACCGACCCCGGCGTGCCCGCTGACCGCGTCCCGCAGGACCAGCAGGACCGCACCGACGTACGCGACGCCGAAGACCAGCTGACCGGCCGCCTCGACCAGGGCGGCCCGCCGTTCGGCGCGCCACAGCACCGCCCCGACCGCGTGCCACAGACTCGCGTGCCGGCGGCGCAACTCGGCCTGCAACCGGAACAGGCGCACCTCCTTGGCGGGCCGGGCGCTGGTGGCCATGCCGAAGAGGTGACTCGCCTGGCGGGTGGCGCCCGCCGACTCCTCCTTGGCCCGGTTGACGATCCGCTGCGCCCGCTGGCTCGCCAGCACCGGTGGGATCGCGGCCAACGGCAGCAGGAGCAGCCACGGGTTGACGAAGACCAACAACAGCCCGGTGAGGGCGACCGAGGTCACCAGCGACACCATCGACATCAGCCCCAGCATGCCGTCGTGGAACTCGGCCATGCCCTTCTTCAGCAGCTCGATCTTGTCGGCGTACTCGGCGCTCTCGTACTGCTCGATGCCGGGCGCGGTGTTGGCCAGTTCGACCAGTTCCGCCTCCAGGGCGATCGTCGCCATCTCGGTCGCCTCCGCGTACGGCACGTACGCGAAGTGCTGGAGGATGAGAGCGCCGATCAGACCGGACACGACGAAGGCCGCCGCGACGGTGCTGCCGGAGGTGTCGCCGGAGAGGGCGGCGTTCACCCCGAGCTTGAGGGCGAGCGCCAGCATCGGCCAGGACGCGCCGCCGAGTGCCATCAGCACGATCGACACGGCCATCTTGCGCGGACTGGTACGCCAGGCGATCCGCAACATGCCGCGCATGCTGGTCAACGCCGTCATGACGGCACCTCCACGGTGGTGTCGGCGTCGTCCTCGGCGAACCGTCGCGCCTGGAGGTCGAACAGGTGCGCGTAGGTGCCACCGGCGGCCATCAGCTCGGCGTGCGAGCCGTCCTCGATGATCCGCCCGCCCGACAGCACGATGATGCGGTCGGCGTGCCGCACCGTCGCGAACCGGTGCGAGATGAGCAGTGTGGTGATGCCCCTGGTCAGCGCGGCGAACTCGTCGAAGAAGGCGGCCTCGGCGCGGACGTCCAGCGCGGCCGTCGGTTCGTCCAGGACGAGCACCCGGGCACCGGCCGCGACCGCGTACAGCGACCTGGCGATGGCCAGCCGCTGCCACTGGCCGCCGGAGAGCTGCTCGCCGTCGGCGTGCCGGCGGGTCAGCAGCGTGTCCAGGCCGTCGGGCAGCCCGTCGAGCACCTCGAGTACGCCGGCCTCCTTCGCGGCCCGACGCACCGCGTCCGGGGCGGCCGGTGCCTCGACGGCGCCGAAGGCGATGTTCTCGGCGGCCGTCAGCTCGTAGCGGTTGAAATCCTGGAAGATCACCGCGAGTTGCCGCCGCCAGCTGTCGATCGGCAGGTCACGCAGATCGCGGCCGTCCACCAGCACCGCTCCGGCGGCCGGGTCGTAGAGCCGGGACAGGAGCTTGACCAGGGTCGTCTTGCCGGCACCGTTCAGCCCGACGATGGCGGTGCACTCCCCCGCCCGCAGCGTCAGGTCGAGTCCGTCGAGGACCGGTACCGACGACCCGGGGTAGTGGAACGACACCCCGGCGAACCGGATCTCGCGCGCCGGTAGGCCGGCCGCGTCGGCGGGTGTCCGCGCCCCGACGCGGGGCGCGGGACGCTCGGTGTCCTCCAGGTCGGACACCTGCCGCTGGAAGGTGTCCATGGCCCGCGCCGCGAGCATGCCGAACTGGGTCGCCGTGTCCGCCTCGTGGTAGAACTCGCCGAGCAGCACCGCCGCCACCAGCGCCTGCAAGGTCAGGGTGAGCGCGAACAGTGTCAGTTCGCCCGCCGCGGCGGCGCGCAGCACGGACGCCAGCACCACGAAGGTGATCACCAGGCTGGCGGCGGTGAACCAGACGAAGTTGACCACGCTGACCCGGCGGCGTTCCCGCCAGACCGGCCGCAGGGCCTCCAGCGCGGCCGACCGGTAACGTTCACCGACCCAGTCGGCCAGGCCGAAGACCCGCATCTCCTTGGCGTTCTCCGCGCCCATGCCGAGCACCCGGAAGTATTCGGCCTCGCGCCGGTAGCGCGTGCGGTGCGGCCACAGTCGGGTGTACATCCTGACTCCGCCGCGTTGGCCGTACCGGAACATCATCGTGACGACGCCGATGGCGGCGGCGGCCCACCAGGCGTACGCGACGCCGATGACGCCGAGGAATCCGAGCAGCCGTGCGTATCGCAGCACCAGCGCGAGCGTGCCGGCGGCGGCGTCGCCCGGTGTGCGGTTGCCCTTCTCCAAGCCCTCGGCCGCCTGTTCGAGGTTGGCCAGTGACGCCTGGTCCTCCAGGGGCGTGATCCCGGCGGTACGCAACGACGTCGCCATCAGGCGATCCTGGAAGCGCCCGTCGACCTGGTGCTTGAGCCGCTGACCGAACGACACGGACAGCGGGGTCAGCTGCTGTTGCAGCAGGAACAGCGCGCTCGCCACCACGAACGCGTACGTCAGCTCGCGCCAGGCCGGCGAGCCGAGCCCGCCGGAGACCGCTGCCGGAGCCCGGCTGATGACCGTGCTGGTGGCCACCACGAACCCGACCGGCAGCAGTCCGACCACGACGTTGAGCACCGCGATCATCGTGGTCAGCCCTCGGGGGACCTCTTTGAGCTGGGCGAAGAGGAACAGCCGTGGCTCCACGGCCTCCGCCCAGTACCGTCGTGCGCGGGCCCCCATCAGCTGCCCTCCCGCGTCGGCTCGCCCAGCAACGCCGTGGCCACCTCGCCGACCAGCAGGTCCTCGTGCCGGGCCCGCGACAGCAGCGGGCCCAGGGCGCGCAGGAAGTGGCGGATCCGCTCCGGCGGCAGGACGGCGGTGTCGGCGAGCAGGAACACCTCGCAGTGCGGTCCCCGTTGCGCCAGACCGAGGCAGAAGGTCATGTCGCTGTAGGGGTCGCCGCGTACCAGGAACGGCTCCCCGACCGGCTCGGCGTCCGGTCCCGGCTGCCATTCGCGGCCGAGCCGGGCGTCGTTGAAGTACCAGGACAGGTCCGGTCGGCCGGTGGCACCGATCTCGTCGCGCAACGCCGCCAGCGCCATCGGGTCACAGCGGGCGTTGAAGTACGCCTCCGTCGCCGTCCGGTACGTCTCCTTGATCGCCTCCGCCAGGGTGCGGTCCTGGCTGCCGTGGTGGACCACGAGCGCGTCCTGCACGGTGGGTCCGGCGTTGCGGCGCTCGCGGGGCGTGAACCGGTTGCCCGAGATGAGCAACAGCCCGACGGTGTCCCGCTGTTGCAGCGCGGCGGTCGCGACGGCCGCGAGGGTCAGCATCACGGTGGACGTTGAGGTGCGGGTACGCGCGGCGAGTTCGGCCGCGTACGCCGGGACCTCCGCCGACCACAGTGCCCAACGCTGCCACCGCGGATCGACCCTGGTCGCCTCCGGCCGCTGGCCCACCGACGGCAGTTCGGTCAGCCGTTCCCGCCAGTACGCCAGCGCCTGCTCGCTGCGTCGCCGCCCTCGGGGCGACCGTTCCTCGACGACCTCGTCGGCGGGCTGCACCGGGTCGGGCAGTACGACCGAGTCACCCCGGATCCATCCGGCGAGGCTCTCGGTCACCCGCTCGATGCTCCATCCGTCGAAGGCGAGGTGTGAGGCGACGACCGCGATGGAACGCACCCGGCCCTCGGCGCGGACCAGGCACAGGCGTACCGGCCACTGCCGGGCGTGGTCGAACGGTTCGGCCGCGAGTTGTGCCGCGCGGGCACGCCCGGCCTCGTCGACCCCGTCGGGTTCGGTGTCGACGACCTCGACCCGAAGGTTGCCGTTCGCCGCCACCTGCTGGACCGGTTCGTCACCGGCCAGGACGAACCGGGTGCGTACCGGCTCGTAGGTCTCGACGAGGCGACCGACGGCGGCCAGGCAGGCGTCGATGTCGGCACCCGGGTCGCCGAGGTCGACGAACCGGGTGATGTTCAGGGCGGCGAACGCCGGCCCGTACCACTGGAGGGGCCGCCACATGTGCAGCTGCCCCCAGGTCAGCGGGGCGGAGCGGCCGGATGCGGCGAACGGCACGGCCACCCGCTGGATCCGACCGGTCGGGTCGGCCACGACCGGCTCGTCCTGCACCACCGGCACGTCACCGTGGACGTCCACGGTGACGGTCGGTGGGGTGACGACCGGCGGCTCGGCCCCCGAGGCGGGACGGCGGGCGAGCGCGGCCAGCGCGCGCGGGCTGCCGTGTTCGAAGAACTCGTTGATGGAGACCTCGACGCCCGCCTCCTGCGCCAGTGAGATCGCCTGCACCACGTTGACCGAGTCGCCGCCGAGGTCGCGGAAGTTGTCGTCCGCGCCGACCCGCTCCAGGTGCAGCACGTCGGCGAAGATGCCGCAGAGCGCTTTCTCCTCGGGCGTGGCGGGCTCGCGGAACGCGCCCGCCGTCTCGGGTCGGATGCCCCGGATACCGGCCAGCCGGGCATAGTCGATCTTGCCGTTCGGGGTCAGCGGGAACTCCCGGGTCACCACGTAGTGCGAGGGCACCCAGGGCTCGGGCAGTTCGGCCAGCAGGCGCTCCCGGATCTCCCCCACCGAGGGCTGCTCGTCCGGCGCGGGCCGCAGCAGCGCGGTCAGCCGGGGCACCTCCTGGCTGTCGGGGATGACCGACACGACGGCCTCGGCCACCCCCGGGCAGCGCAGCACCGCCTCCTCCACGGTGGGCAGTGTGATGCGGTGTCCACGGATCTTCACCTGCCGGTCGGAGCGGCCGAGCACCTCGACGGTGCCGTCCGGCCGCATCCGGGCCAGGTCGCCGGTGTGCAGCAACCGTTCGCCGGGCCGCCCCCACGGATGTGGCCGCCAGCGTCGGGCGGTGAGGGCCGGATCGCCGTGGTACCCGCGCCCGATCACCGCGCCCGCCAGGCACAGCTCGCCGACCTCGCCGTACGGCAGTCGCCGGCCGTCCGGACCGAGGACGTGCACCTCCGCGTTGAGGATGGGCGCGCCCACCGGGAGCCGGTCGCCGATCGGCTCGTCACCGCGGATCCAATACCAGGTGGCCCCGCAGGTCTCGCTCATGCCGTAGTGGTTGGCGTAGCGCGATCCCGGGCTCTCGGCCATCCACCCGGCCAGTGCGGGCGTACGCACCAACGGCTCACTGCCGATCATGTAGAGCCGGGCCAGCTTCGCCACGTCGCCGATCGAGGTCAGCGCGCGAACGTGCGAGGGGGTGAGCTTGAGGAAGCCGCACCTGCCCTGGCGTGCCTGGTCGCGCAGTTCATCGAAGGCCACCGGCTCCGGTGCCACATCCAGTTCCCAGCCGGCGACCAGTGCGGTGAACAGCGTCATGACCGAACCGACGAAGTACAGCGGCGCGTGCAGCAACGCCCGTTCGCCGGGTTCGAGGGCGAACTCCTCGGCGCACCACTGGACGTAGTTGACCAGTTGGCGGTGGGTGCCGAGGACCCCCTTCGGCGGCCCACTGGTCCCCGAGGTGTACGCCACGTAGGCGAGGTTCTCCCCCGCGACCGGCGGGAACTCGATCGTGGTGTCGTCCTCCCCGTCGTCATCGGTCAGCGTGACGACGCCGTCGTAGTCGGCCAGTGCCGCCCGACCGGCGACGTCGGTGAGCACCGGCGGGTTGCCCGCGTCGCGCAGCACCATGCGCAGCCGGGCGACCGGGTCGGCGGTGGACATCGGCAGGTACGGCGAGCCGGACCGCAGGATGCCGACGATCGCCACCACGGCGTCGGCGGATCGGGGCAGCAGCACCGCGACGGGCTTCTCCGGACCGGCGCCGAGGGCAGCCAGCCGGGTGGCCAGCCGTCGGGTCCGCCGGGCCAGGTCGGCGCGGGTCACGGTCGTCCCGGCGAACCGGATGGCGATCTCGTCCGGGAAGCCGTCGTTACGACGGTCGATCAAATCGGCGATGCCGATGTCCGGGACCGGCACGGCGGGACCCCGCGCGCCGGAACTGTCCGCCACCACCTCGCTGGGGCGGTGCGCGTCCAGATGCCACGGCCGTGGGCCCGGCGTCCGTACCGACCGGGGACGCATGTCCGTCCAGGTACGGCCGATGTGGTCGAGGCACTCGTCCTCGCTGCCGGCGACGTCGGTGGTGGTCCACCCGGCCGGCGGCGCGGTCCCCGCCGGCCAGGTGGAGAACTCCGACTCGTCGTTGCGCACCACGACGAAACCACTCGTCGTCGGCCTGTTGTCGTCCTGCATCACGGCTCCTTGCGTCGTCGGGTCGTCCTGCCGCGCCGGTTCCGTCACGTCACCACCAGACCGAGAAGATCCGCAGCGGCTCGGTGCCGGTGTTGACCACCTGGTGCGGCACCTTGCTCGGCATGAACACCATGTCGCCCGGGGCCACGTCGATCGCGTCGTCGTCGGAGACGAGTCGGCCACGGCCGGAGCCGACCATCCAGATCTCCTCCACCTCGTGGACGTCGAGGTCGCTCACCGCCCCCGGCGGCACCTCCCACCGCGACGAGTGGAACGGCACCGGACGGATGTCGCTGCCGGGCAGCACCGCCATCTCCACGGACATGCCACCGGGAGACCGCTCGGGGCAGCGGAAGCCGACGGTCAGCGGACCCCCGCCGATCGGCGCGGCCTCGGTCTCGGCTGGCGCGGTGTCCGGCGGCACCGTCACCGTGGTCGGCGCCGTCACCGTGGTCGGCACCGGACCGAACCGGGAGGTGGACTGCTCCCGCTCGGTGTCGTAGACCTGCCGCCCGTAGATGGCGTTGATGATGCGGGCGCTGCGCCAGGCGGCCAGGCTGAGGTTCGGATCGGCGATGCCGTGGGTGTGCTCGGCCGCGTTCTGCACATAGATCGACAGCGACTCGGGGCCGCCCCAGTCCAGCCGGTAGTCCCGACTGATGCGTAGCTGGCCGTCGTCGCGGCGCGGCTGCGGGTCCAAACCGGCCAGGTAGGCGGGCAGGCCGCCGCGGTACCCGGTGCAGAAGACGATCACGTCGGCGGGCACCTCGAACCGCCCGGTGCCGTCCAGTTCCCTGACCAGCGCCACGTGGCGGTCACCGTCCGGGCGCAGGGCCTCGACGTGGCAGGCCGGGCGGAGATGGTGCCGCACCTGACCGGCGTGTGCCATGTCCAGGTAGTACAGCCGACGGTAGATGTCCCGCAGCGTCGACTCGGAGATGCCGTCGCTGGCCAACCGGTGTGTCTTGAGCAACGACTCCCGCCGCTCCCGGGGCAGCGCGTAGAAGTGGTCGACGTAGTCGGGGAAGAACCATTCGTTGGTGAACGGCGAGTCGTCGAGCGGTTGAAAGCCGCTGCGCTTGGACAGCCAGGTCAGTGACGCCGGCAGCGCGCCGGTGTCGGAGAGGAGGTAGTCGACCACCTCGCCGCCGCTCTGCCCGCCGCCGACGACCAGGACGTCCTTGCCCGCGACGTCCAGCGCGCCGACCATGAGGTCGCTGCTGTGCATCACCCGTCGGCCGCGTAGCGCGGCGGCGAACGGCGGCAGGTAAGGCTGCTTGCCGGTGCCGAGCACCAGAGTGGACGCGTACGCCCGAACCTCGCCGGAAGTGGTGCGGACGGTGACCTCGAAGCGGTCACCGTCCGCCTCGACGCGCTCGACGACGTGGCCCCACCGCACACCCGACAGTCGTTCCGCGGACCACCGGTAGTACTTCTCGAACTCCTCGCGGTAGGTGCCGCTGGTGGCGCAGGCGATCAGAAAGCGGTGCAGGGTGCCCTGCTCGGCCAGGTAGTTGAGGAAGGTGAACTTGCTCGTCGGGTCGACGGTGGTCACCAGATCCTTCAGGAAGGACACCTGGAGCTGGCCTTCCGGCACCATCATGCCGGCATGCCACTGGAAGAACGGCGCAGCCTCCAGGAAGCATGCCTGCCTGCCGTCCACCGGCTCGTGCAGCGCACCGAAGCTCAGGTTCGCCGGCCCCAGGCCGATCCCGAGGATGTCGGTCTCGATTGTGTCGTCAGTCGATCGATTCACGGGTCACCACCTCGCTCATCTGGATGTCACCGGCCTGCAACGCCTTGCCCACCTGGTCCAGCCCGACGACGGTCGACCGGTCCACCGGTAGCGCGTCGCGGTCGGCCCACGGCACCTCGTGCACCTGTCCCGCCAGCCCCAGCGCCGCCCAGACCTGCTGGGCCGTGGTCGGCGCGATCGGGCTGAGGCACAGTGCGAACACCGCGGCGGCCTCCAGTTCCAGGTCGACGGCCCCGGCGAGGCCGTCGATGCCGGCACGCGCCACGTCGTGTGCGGCGCCGAAGTCCGCCGCCTCCCGCACCAGCAGGTCGAGCAGGGCGACGGCCCGCCGGGTGGAGAACTCCCCGGCGTCGAGTGCCTGGTCTATCTGGTCGGCGAGCTGCTGGACGCGCGAGCGGAACCGACGCTGCTCGACGGTACGGTCGGCGAGCGGTCGCGCAGCGCCCGTGCTCGTCGCGGCGCGACGGCTCAGCTCCTCCCACCACCGCGCCCAGCGGGGCAGCAGCACCCCGCGCAGGTGGAGCTCGAACTGCGGCCAGGTGAAGTTGGTCTCGGCCACCGCGGGCCCCTCGGCGGCCAGGTAGAGCCGCAGCAGGTCCGCGGGTACCTCGTCGAGCACCTCCCGCAGCCAGATCGCGTGCCGCCTGCTGGTGGAGAACTTCAGCCCGTCGAGTTGGTAGAACTCGTTGGTGACGAACGCCGTCGGCGGCCGGACGTCCGAGTCGAAGGCGGTCATCAACGCCGGGAAGAAGGCCGCGTAGAAGAAGGCGTTGTCGTACCCGGAGAACTGGACGACCCGGCCGGATCGACGCCACAGGTCCGGATGCCCCGGGTACGTGCCGAGATATCCGGCGGCCATCTCGGCCCACACGTAGATCCGCTGGTCGGTGAACCCCTCGACGGTGGCGGGGATGCCCCAGTCGCCCGGGTAGGTGACCGCGAGTTCCGGCAGTCCGGCGGCGGCCGTCTCCCGGCAGAGTCGGGCGACGTGGGGGCTCATCACGGTGTCGGCCCAGTACGCGGCGAGCCGGTCACGGTGCGGTTCGAGCGGGAAGACGAGTTGACGCACCTGGCGGAGTTCGCACCGCAGGCCGCAGACGGTGCAGGTCGGGTCGCTGAGGTCGGCGCACTGGTTGGTCCAGCCGCAGCTCTCGCAGGCGTTGCCTCCGGTACCGGCGCCGCAGTGTGGGCACCCCCCCGAGACGTACGCCTCATAGCACCAGCGCGCGCAGCCGGCGCAGTACGGCAGTGGCCGCTCGCGGGCCACCACCTGGCCGCGTTCGTGCAGCAGCCGGATGAAGTCCTGCACGAAGGCGGTGTACCGGGCCGACCCGCGTGGCCGCACCATCACGTCGATCGACATGCCGGAGCGGTCCAGCGCGGCCTCGATGCGAGCCCCGAAGTCGTCGGCGACCTGTTCCGGTGTCCGCCCGTCGCGGATGCCCTGGAGCGCGGTGTAGGTCTGGTGGTCGTCCAGTCCGCACAGGTAGACGGCCGAGGTGTCCTTGCGTCGCTGGTGACGGGCGAAGATGTCCGCCGCCAGGTAGGGCCCGGACAGGTGCCCCAGGTGCAGGTCACCGTTGGGCGTCGGCGGCGGCGCGATGACCAGCCACGGCTGCTGCTGGGCCTGCTCTGTCGGGGTGTTCACAGCGCCTCCGGGAAGATCTTCTGCCGCCACTGCGGGCTCACCTGGAGTTCCCGGCAGAACCGGTCGACCGACGTGCGGTAGCTCGCCACGACCATGTCGTCCTCGGCGTGGCACAGCTCGTCGTCGCGGAGCTGGCTGATCCGGCGGGGCTGGTAGCTGTAGGCGTCGCCCTGCCCGTGGATGCCGGGCACCACGTACTCCTGCGGCTCGTCGGGGTAGTGGATCCTGGCGTCCGCGGAGTTGAGGTCACCTGCGGCGCCCCAGCCGCTGAGCAGGCGCTCGTCGAAGAGGTCGCCGATGCCGATCCGGTCGAACAGCCAGCGGACGGTCTCGGCCGGTGCGCGGCTCGCCTCGTACGGGAAGTGGGTGGTGGTCACCCCCTCCCGCTGCGCGAAGGCGCGCATCCGGTCGTAGTTGGCGGTGCTGAGCAGGAAGTTCTCGATCACCCGGGTGCGGCCGATCTTCTCGTGCCACTTGCCCATCCAGGAGTCGAGCGAGTCCCGGGGTTCGCGATCGAGCACCAGCAGGTGGAGTCGGTCTGCCGGCCATCCGGCGGCCATCAGGCACTCGATCGGGTTGAACAGTGCCTCGTACGGCAGATAGGGCCCGGCCATCTCCTTGGCGAAGAGGACGCGTTCGCCCGGCCCGAACCGCCACGGCGCCCCGGCGCCACCGACCAGCCGGAACCGCGCGACGGTCTTGACCGGTTGGTAGTAGGCGGCGGCACCGGCGATGCCGAACAGGTTGGTCATCGCGGTCGACCCGACGCGGCAGCGCCCCCAGCCGACGACCAGGAGCGGGAAGTCCAGGACGTCCTCGAAGCCGGCGCGCAGGACGCCGGACACCTCGTCGGACAGGCCCCGGATGGTGACCTCCTGATGCTGATACCGGCCGTCGGGCGGCAGCGGGACGTCGACGAGACCCGGGTCGTCCGTGACGGCGGCAGCACGAAGCGAGGTGAAGTTCGTGGTCATGACTGTCCTTCCGAACTGAAGCTGGCGGCCGGGCGAGCCGGCGGATGTCATACGGCGGTGAGCCGGTCGACCGCTCGCGCGGCCATGCCGGGGGCGAGCCGCACACCTGAGCCGGACCCGGCACCGGCGAACAGCAGGCTGCCGTCCGCGTCGAGCCAGAGCACGGCCGGAAGGCGTTGGGCCTGGTAGACGTCGGTGCCCGCGCGCCCCCCGGCACAGGTGGCGGCGAACGACGGGCCGACCCGACGGGCGACCACTGCCCGCCCGGCCGCCTGGTCCGACGGCGTGGGAACAGGCTCGCCGATGCCCGGCGGCTGGTCCCACCGGTCCAGGTAGAAGCTCGTGACGGTGTACCCCAGGCGCGGTTCGGGCAGCAGGAAGACGTCGTCGTCGAGGAAGTAGACCGCCCGGTCGGTCGCCGTCGGGGCGTTGTAGGCGTGCAGGGCCACCACCCGTTTGCGGTCCTCCGGCGGGTGGGCCACGGGTGGCGCCGGGGCGTCCAGTGCCGGCAGGTCCCACGGCCCGACGGCGAGCACCACCCGGGCGGCCGTCGTCGTCCCATGGTCGTGCTCCACGAGCCATCGCCGCTCGTGGCGGCGGACGGCGTTCACGGACGCGGCGACGACGCGTACGTTCGGCGACGCCGCGACGAGCTGACCGGCGAGTTCGCCGGCCCGCACCCGGTACGCGCCGTCGAGCCGAACGATCTCGTGCCCGGCGAGGTCGCACTCGGGATATCGGTCCGCGAGCCAGGCGAGGTCGTCGGAGGTCGGCTCGTGTGCCGCCCCGCCGGCCATCGTGGCGAGGAAGGCGCTGCGCGCGGTGGTCCGCAGAACGACCAGGAACCGCAGCTCACGGATGGTGTCCTCGGCGACGAACGAACGGTACGCGGAGAAGACCGGCTCGCCGTCGCGGACGAGTGACCGGATGCCGGTGGTGGCGCCGAACGGTACGTAGAGCCCGGCCGACGCGGCTGTCGTGCCACACCCGATCCCGCGCGGATCCAGCAGGTGGACCGCCCAGCCGGGGTGTCGGCTCGCGGCCTGGTGCGCCACGCTCGCGCCGATGATGCCGCCACCGACCACGAGGCAGTCGATCATCGCTGGCGGCGACGTGCGGTGGATAACGTTTTACTCGGCATCGCGCAGGATGCACCCAGGCATGTGTTCATGATTTTTCCCCCGTGGGCCCAGTGGGCCGAAGATGATCCCCGTTTGCTGCGTAGCACGAGCCAGGAAAGGGAACGCCGTCCCTTGTGTGAGCCCCCGCGCCGATGCGGGCAACTGCTCCGCAGACGCCTCATGATTGACACGCGCCAATCCGGATGTCAATCAAACTGGTCAACAATGTCCAATTAACCTGGTCAGGGCCGCGTCAGCGGGCGGCAGCATCCCAGCTGATGGTCGACCGAGGTCGCGGACCAGCGGCACGACACATCGGCGACATCCGCCGTTAACAACTGTGAATTTTCTCCACAGGTCGGCTGGGACCACCGAACCGTCGGCCTGCGGTTCTCGTTTCGACACGGGTTTCGACGCTCCGGCACGCGGGACGGCCGTGGCGCACCAGCCGCTGCGGCTGCGGCTGCGGCTGCGGCTGCGGCTGCGGCTGCGGCTGCGGCTAGTCTGCCGTCATGGCGGGCGCTGAACTGGAAGAGCTGATCGTCGCGGACGCCGAGGCGCTCCGCGCCTGGTTGACCACCTTCCACGCCACGTCGCCCGGTGTCTGGCTAGCCCTGACCAAGAAGGGCGGCTCGGTGACCACGCTGACCTGGCAGCAGGCGGTCGACGAGGCGCTGTGTTTCGGGTGGATCGACGGGCAGGCCCGCAAGCGGGATCACGAGACCTCCTGGATCCGGTACACCCCCCGGCGCCCGCGCAGTTCGTGGTCGCAGCGGAACGTGGCCAATGTCGCCCGGCTGGAGGCTCAGGGACGGATGCTGCCCCCGGGCCGCGCCGCCGTGGAAGCCGCCAAAGCGGACGGCAGGTGGGCGGCCGCGTACGCGCCGCCGTCGGAGGCCGAGGTGCCCGCCGACCTCCTCGCCGCCATCGCCGCCGACCCCGCCGCCCAAGCCATGTTCGACGTGCTCACCAAGACCAACCGGTTCGCCCTCATCCACCGCGTCAACGCGGTCAAGCGGCCGCAGACCCGCGAGCGGAAGATCGGCGAGTTCGTCGCCATGCTGGCCCGTCACGAGACGATCTATCCGCAGAAGGCCAAGCCCCGGCCCTCGCCGTAATCGACGCCGCCGGATCGGCGCGGCAATCTGTCACAGCTCTGTTCGGTTTCCGCACGACGCGAGACTTTCCTGCTCGAATCGGGGGCACCACTGGATCCGTGGGAAGGGTTCACGTGCACCGCTGGGCAGATGTGGATGTGATCTCCGAGGAGAAGAACGAGCAGGTCAGGCAGCTCGACCCGTTGAGGCTGGACGACGAGCTTCGGGTGTTGCCGAAGCTGAACATGGCCGCCGACGTGGCCGCGTTGGTGCGGGTGCTGGGCGACGCGCTGCCCTCCGAGGAAAGCATCGCGGCTTTCACCACCACGGAGTGCCTCGCCGCCATGCGGGACCTGGGCATGTATCTCGGCAGCCTGCAACGGCACGGAGTGTCCCCCTTCGAGGCTGTCCACGGAGCGACCCGGTCGTTCCAACTGCTGGGCGGACGCACGAGGATGATCCCGCGCGACACGGTGTACCACTACACCTCCTGGAACCCGGTCGGTGAACGTGAACGGCTCTACACCGGCCACCCGATGGAGCGCAGCCTGATCGACGCGGTACGCACCTGCGTGCCGAACCTCGCCCGTGCCGTCGACATCGGGAAATCGCTGCTCGACGAGGATCCGGCCGCACCCGCGCACGCGGACCGGTTGGCGTCGCTGGCCTCGCACATCGCGGTGGCCGACACGGTCATGAGCGGCATCCGGGTGAAGGTCACGCCCGAGTTCTTCGCGCGGGTGCTCAGGCCGTTCTACGAGGACGTCCGGGTCGCGGGACGGGTGTACATGGGTCCGGCCGCAGCCCACATCCCGATCTTCCTCATCGACCTGCTGCTCTGGGCATCCGACCGGGCGAGCCCCGGCTACCTCCAGTTCTGCGCCGAGGTGTCGTCGCAGACCCTGCCGCAGTGGCAGGAGCGGTACGCCGAGTGGGCGAACGCACCGTCCATCACGTCCCGGGTGGTGGCGGCCCTCGAACGTTCCGCCTCACCTGCCGAGGACAAGCACGTGGAGTCCAGTGCGAAGAGCCTGCGGCAGGCGCTCCAGACGCTCACGTCCTTCCGCGGCAAACACCTGGTGATGGCACGACGTGCCTACCACGAGGAACTGCGGCTCTACGAACTGGGCAGTGGCGGGGGAAGCGTGGGGCTCCTGGAGGAGATCCTCGCCCTCACCAGGCACAACAGCGCCATGCTCAACGCCACCACTGCGCAGTGAGTTCAGTTGCCGCGACGTACGAGGGTGAGTTGTCGACAGTGGAAATCATGATTGTTGGTTCCGGGGTCGCCGGACTGGCCACCGCGATCAGTCTGCACGAGGCGGGATTCGACCAGGTCACGGTCTACGAGTCCGAGCCGCAGCTGCGTCCACACGGCCTCGGGCTGAACATCCTGCCCAACGCCGTCCGGGAACTCGCCGAACTCGGACTGCTGGACCAGTTGCAGCAGAGCGCTGTCCGGAGCCAGGAACTGGCGCTGTACAACACCCGCGGCGACCTCATCTGGCGCGAGGACCGCGGCACGGTGGCCGGGTACCGATGGCCGCAGCTCTCGATCTCCCGCGCCCACCTCGTGACGGTCCTGGCCGACGAGGTACGGCGACGCCTGGGTGACCAGGCCATCGTCACCGACGCGCGACTCGTCGGGCTGCACAGCGAACCCGGCCGGAACTACGCGACCGTCACGGGCCGGGACGGCTCGACCCGGGTCGTCGAGGCGGACCTGATCGTCGGCGCGGACGGCATCCACTCGGCCGTCCGCGCAGCGTTCTACCCCAACGAGGGGCCGCCGCCGAGCAATGGCATCACGATGTACCGAGGGACCGCCCACGCACCGGACTTCCTGACCGGAAGCACCATGGCAGTCCTCGGAGATGACCGGCGGCGACTCGTGCTGTACCCGATCGCCCGAGACACCGCCCCGGGGAGATCCCTGGTCAACTGGGTCGCCGCCCTGCCCGAGGACGAAGCCAACCCGCTGCACCGCGAACAGATGGAGGTCGCCGACCGGCGCGAGGCGGTACTCCTCCAGTTCGGCAGCTGGGCACCTCCCGGCGTCGACCTGCCGCGCCTGCTCGAAGACACGGCGGACGTGCAGCAGTACTCGATGATCGACAGGGATCCCATCCCGCAGTGGAGTTTCAACAATGTGACCCTCGTGGGAGACGCCGCCCACGCGATGTATCCGGCCGGCTCGAACGGGGCCACGCAGGCCATCGTCGACGCCCGCGTACTCGCCTGGCACCTGGCCGCCCACGCGGCCACCGACGTGGCCGCCGGGCTGCGCGCGTACGAGGAGGAACGCCGGCCGCAGATGACCGAACTGCAACAGGCGAACCGCTCGATGGGGCCCGAGAAGGTGATCACGCTGGCCCACCTGCGCGCACCCGACGGATTCGGCGACGTCAGGGAGGTCTTCAGCGAGGAGGAACTCGCGGCGATCTCCCGCAACTACGCCCGGACCGGCAAGTTCGACCAGGACTGGGTCAACTCCCGACCGTCGCTCACCGTCACCCAACCGCATCGGGAGGCGGAAAGAACTCCCGCTCCGACGGACGACGCGACCCAGCTGACGGTACGCGAGGACGAGTCCCGGGCGGTGAAGGAGACCAGTTTCATCACCGCCGTCATCCGAGCCATGGAACACGATCGTGCCGACGCCTACTTGGCGGACCCGTACGCGGAGCTGCTCAGCACGCCGGTGTCCCGGAAGATGGCCGACGCGGCGCTGGCCGCCGGTGGCACCATCGGCTCCGTGATCGTCCGAGCCCGCTTCGGTGACATCGCCCTACGCGAGGCGATCTCCGACGGGATCACCCAGGTGGTCTGCCTGGCTGCGGGCAGTGACACCCGGGCCTGGCGGCTCGGCCTTCCCGCCGGTACCCGATTCTTCGAGATCGACCTGCCCGGGCAGTTGGAGGCCAAGGATCGGCTGCTGGAACCGGTCCGGGACCGCCTCACCTGCCGTCGCGTCTGTCTCGGCGAGGACCTTCGCCGGGAAACCTGGCCACAACGTTTGCTGGCGGCCGGCTACCAACCGGACCGACCCACCGTCTGGATCATCGAAGGGCTGCTGCCGTACCTCCAGGTCGAGGACTTCACCCGTCTGATCGGGACCGTCAGGAAGATGTCGGCCCTCGGCTCGGTGCTGCTGGTCGACGCGCCGCACGCCGACTTCTTCACGGACCCGACCAACGAGACGTTCCTGACGTTCATGAGATCGCGCGGGTCCGCGTTCCAACTGGGCCTCGACGACCTCGGCGACTTCCTACGCCACCAGGGCTGGACGGCGGAGGCGTACACGCTGCGACAGTTGCACGCGGGCGAGTGCGCGTGGTTGCCCGCACCGCCCGAACGGCTCTGCCCGCCCCACGACCATCACTGGGTGGCCCGCGCGCACCTGAGCTGAGCGTCCACGCGCCGCTCCTCAGTGCTGCACGAGCCCGCCGACCGGCACCGCAGGGACGTGGCCGGTCGGCGGACGCGTACCCGCCAGGGCGATACCGATGTCCACGAGGGAGGATCGGCGCAGACGCACCACGTCCGGCATCGGGGTCCAGACCGACTCGACCACGTTCCCGTCGGGCTCCGGGCGCGGCACACCCGAGGTGATGCGTACCTGGTAGTAGACACCCACGTTCTGGTGCACCTGCCCTGACCGCGCCTCCACAGCGGGAATCACCCGGGAGTCGATGCCCAGCAGGCGCTCGACCACCGCGTCGCAGCCGGTCTCCTCGGCGACCTCCCGGATCACCGTGTCGAACGGATCCTCCGCGTGTTCCACCCCGCCGCCCGGAAGGGTCCAGCTCGACCCACCGTCCGGCGACACGTGATGGGCGAGCAGTATCCGCTCGTGCTCGATGCACACGGCGTACGCCGCCAGCCGAAAACTCATCCCCCGCACCTCCCCACCACTAACTTGATCTTTAACCTGTGGTCGGTTTGTATCGACCCTGGCTGATCATGGCCGCAGCCCTTGGTTGATCATTCTTCTT
>NZ_VCJO01000010.1 GCF_009712475.1 Micromonospora sp. CP22 | reverse complement strand
CGCCACCCTGCCCGCCCCAACGGTGCATGTCACGCCGCCACGCCGTCCAAAACAGACCTTCTCAAACACGCTCTGAGAGCGTGTCGTCGGTTTCGTCTCCGGTACATCGAGGTGCCGGAGACGAAGCCGACGGCCAGTAATTGTTCCGGCACCGGAAGCGAAGAGACGTGTATCTGACGTACGACCAACGATCCCTGGATATTCAGTACTCGCCGAGTTCGTGCGTTCCGGACATCAACGTTTTCCTGCGCGAGTACGCGGAACGTAGCGCACTGGCGCGCGACCGGCTCGAGGTGCATTCCGGCATACGCTACGGCCCGCGCCCGGAGCAATTGCTCGACTATTTCCCGGCTGCCGGGGCGGGCGGAAACCTGCTGGTGTTCATCCACGGCGGGTACTGGCAGGAGTTGAGTCGACTCGAATCGTCCTTCATGGCGCTGGACCTGGTGCCGCGCGGCATCTCCGTCGCGGCGTTGGGATACGGCCTGGCCCCCCGGTACCGGCTGCCGGAGATCGTCGACATGGTCGCCGAGGGAGTGCGCTGGCTGGACCGCAACGCCGCGCAACTGCCGTCGAGCCCCTCGTCGATCTACCTGAGCGGGTGTTCCGCAGGCGCGCACCTGGCCGTCATGTCCCTGCTCGACGAGGTCGGTTGGCAGCGGCACGGGAAGCGTCCCGACCGGGCGGTGACGGGCGCGGTCCTGCTCAGTGGCGTCTACGATCTCGAGCCGGTGCGCCGGACGTACGTGAACGAGGTGCTCGGGCTGGATCCGCGCACGGCGCGGGAGTGCAGCCCCATGCACCGGCTGCCGTCGGCGTTGCCGCCGCTGGTCGTCGCGCGGGGGGAGAACGAGACCGACGAGTTCGGTCGGCAGCACCGGGAGTTCGTCGACGCCGTGCGGGCCGGCGGCGGCCGGGTGACCGACCTCGTCGTGCCGTCGCGGAACCACTTCGATCTGTCCTTCGATCTCGGTGTTCCGGGAACGCGGCTGGGTGATTCCCTTTCCGAAATGATGGGCGTCGACCGGTAGGTGGGCGTCGATGTGTGATTCTCATGGCGTTACCCACGATATTCACGGCCACCCATGCGGTGGTGATGCATTGCTCGGCGCTGCGGGCTGCTGTTAGGGTCGGTGTCAGGTGTCGGCGTTGATGTCGACAGTTAGTCCGGCATCAATCTCGCATCCCGCCCGTCGACGTATTTCGAACATTCCGCAGCGGAGTCGATAGCGCGCAAGGGAGCTAGAGAATGTTATCGGAGAACACCGACTGCGGCGCCGGGACGGATCGGGACGCCCTGCGCGCCGCGGTGTCCGAACTGCTCGGCATGGAGCTGACCACAGCGGACGACGACAGCAACCTGTTCGAACTCGGCCTCCAGTCGCTGCACCTGATGCGGCTGGCCAGCCGGCTCAACGCCACCGGCGCCGAGGTGACGTTCACCCAACTGGCCACCGACCCGCGACTGTCGGCCTGGGTCGAGTTGGTCGGCGTACCCGTGGCTGCGTCCGAGCCCTCGGCGTCCACCCCGCCGGTGCCCGACGTCGAGCGCCACGACCCGGACGCGGCATTTCCGCTGACCCCGGTGCAACAGGCATACCTCTTCGGTCGCTCGGGCGACCACGCGCTCGGCGGCGTCGGCTGCCACAACTACCTTGAGTTCGACTCGACCGCCGTGGACGCCCAGCGACTCGAACGGGCGGTCCGGGCGTTGCTGGCCCGCCATCCGATGCTGCGGGCGCGGTTCGACGAGGACGCTACCCAGCGGATCCTGCCGGAGTCCCCGTGGCCCGGGCTGACCGTGCACGACCTGCGCGATCGCAGCGCCGACGAGGCGGCGACCGCCGCGCTGGAGCTGCGGGACCGGCTATCCCACCGCATCCTGGAGGTGGGCCGGGGCGAGGTGGTCGACGTGCTGCTGACCCGGCTGCCCGGCGGGGTGGACCGGCTGCACTTCAACATCGACCTGCTGGCCGTGGACCTGGCCAGCTTCCGGGTGATGCTCTCCGACCTGGTCGCCCTGTACGACGACCCGGAGGCGCTCGGCGAGGTCGGCTACACCTTCGGCCAGTACCTCACCGAGCAGGCCGGCACCCGTGCCGACGAGCGGGAACGGGCCCGCCCGTACTGGCAGCGCCGACTGCCGACGTTGCCCGGCGGCCCGAAGCTGCCGCTCGCGGTCGACCCGGACGCGCTCACCGTGCAACGCTTCGCCCGTCGCTACTTCGACCTCACCGTGCCCGAGTGGCGGGAGCTGGAGCGTCGTGCCAACGAGGCGGGGCTGACGCCCGCGGCGGTGCTGGCCACCGCGTACGCCACGGTGCTGAGCCGGTGGAGCGGGGACGAGCACTTCCTGCTCAGCCTGCCGCTGTTCGACCGTGATCTCGACGTACATCCCGAGATGCCCCGACTGGTCGGCGACTTCTCCGGGCTGGTGCTGTTGGAGGTCGACCTCTCCGGCGACAGCTTCGCCGACCGCGCGCGCACGCTGCAGAGGCAGATGCACGAGGACATCGGGCACGCCGCGTACACCGGTGTCGACGTGCTGCGCGAGTTCACCCGCGCGGATCCGGAGGCACCCCGTGCGGCACCCGTCGTGTTCTCTGTGGACCTGTCGGCTCCGCTGATCCCGGAGGAGTTCGCCGCCCGTTTCGGCGAGCCGACGTGGATGATCTCCCAGACCCCGCAGATCTGGCTCGACCACCAGATCTACCGCACCGCCGACGGCACCGTACGCCTGGTGTGGGACGCTGTCGAGGCGCTGTTCCCCGACGGCATGCTGGACGCGATGCTGTCCGCGTACGAGACGCTGGTCCGCGACCTGCTCGCCGGCGCGTGGACGAGCACGGTACCGGAGATCGCCCTGCCCGAGGCGACCCGACGCACGCGGGCGGCGGTCAACTCGACCACCCGCACGATGACCGACAACCTGCTGCACACCCGGTTCTTCGCCGAGGCCGGCGCACGGGCCGGACGACCCGCGTTGCTCTGGGGCGAGCAGGAGGTGCTGCACCACGACGAACTCGCCGCGCGTGCCCTCCGCGTCGCCGGCGCGCTCGCCGAACGTGGCGTGGGCCGGGGATCGTATGTGGCCGTGCTGGCGCCCAAGGGCGTACCGCAGATCGTGGCCGTCCTCGGCGTGCTCGCCGCCGGTGCGGCGTACGTCCCGATCGGGGTGGACCAGCCCGCCGAGCGTCGCGCCCGCATCCTCGAACTCAGCGGCGTCCAGGTCGTCCTCGACGGCAGTGGGCTGCTGGATCCGGCCGGTGCGGCTGCCGAGATCCTCACCATCGAGGCCGCCGAGGCGGCCGAGCCGTTGGCCGCGCCGGTCTCCGCCGACCCCGACGACGCCGCGTACGTGATCTTCACGTCGGGCTCCACCGGCCTGCCGAAGGGGGTCGAACTCACCCATCGGGCGGCGGTGAACACCGTCGAGGACATCAACGAGCGGTTCGACGTCGGCCCGGCCGACCGTGTCCTGGCGGTTTCCGCGCTGGACTTCGACCTCTCGGTGTGGGACATCTTCGGTCTGCTCGCGGTGGGTGGCGCCGCGGTGCTGGTACCCGAGTCCGGCCGACGCGACGCCGCCGAGTGGCTGGCGCTGTGCCGTCGGCACGGGGTGACCGTGTGGAACACGGTTCCCGCCCTGCTGGACATGCTGCTCACCGCCGCCGACGACGCCGATCTGCCCGCCACGATGCGGCTCGCCCTGCTCTCCGGCGACTGGATCGGTCTCGACCTGCCCGGCAGGCTGGCCGGTGCGACCGACGGCCGGTGCCGGTTCATCTCGCTCGGTGGTGCCACCGAAGCGGCGATCTGGTCGAACTCCTTCGAGGTCGTCGAGGTGCCCGCCGACTGGCGGTCGATCCCGTACGGTGTGCCGCTGCGGAACCAGAAGTTCCGGGTGGTGGACAGCCGTGGCCGGGACTGTCCCGACTGGGTGCCGGGCGAGTTGTGGATCGGCGGTGCCGGGGTGGCGGTGGGCTACCGGGGCGACGCCGAGCTGAGCGCGCTCCGTTTCCCGCTGGTGGACGGCGAGCGCTGGTACCGCACCGGTGACCTGGGCCGGTACTGGCCCGACGGCAACCTGGAGTTCCTGGGCCGCCTCGACCAGCAGGTGAAGATCAACGGCTTCCGGGTCGAACTGGGCGAGATCGAGTCCTGCCTGACCGCGTACCCCGAGGTGGCCCAGGCCGTCGCCGTCGTCGTCACCGACGGTCGACGCGAGGTGGTCGCCGCGGTGGTCGAGCGTTCCTCGACACCGGACGTCGATCGTCCGGCCGCCGCGCCGGCTCCCGGGCGGCCCGGTGACGAGTTCCTGCCGCCGACGGGCACGCCGACCGGGGACGACCCGCTGCTGCTCGAACATCAGCTGGTGGAGGTGCTGCTGGCCGAGGTCGTCGCGTCGCTGGTCGAGCCCGGGAGCACGCCGTTCGCCGTCTGCGCCCAGCAACGGCCGGTCGTGGACGTCTGGTGCGACTACCTGGCGCAGCGCGACGTGCTGTCCCGGGCGTCCGGCGGGTTCGTACCCGCAGCGAGGTGGGCCGAGGTCACGGACGCGAACTGGGCCAAGCGGGTCCGGGAGAGCGCCCACGGCACGCGCCTGGCGCCGGTCGCGACCACTCTGGAGTACGCGGCGGCGCTCTACACGGCCATCCTCTCCGGCGACGCCGACGCCACCGCGTTGCTGGACGACCCGGTGCTGGCCCCGGAGGCGCTCAACGACCTGATGCCCGCCACCGCCGAGTGCCTCGCCGCGGTCGGCCACGACCTGAAGGAGCGCGGTGGCACGTCACCGTGCGCGGTGGCCGACTGGCAGACCGACAGCGGCCGGGGCGCGGCCCGACTGCTGGCGGCGCTGTCCGGGACGGCGGTCGACTACACGCTGCTCGGCGCGGCCCGGTCGACCCTGGCCAAGGCCGAGGCGTCGCTGCGTGAGCACGGGCACCGCGTCCAGGTGGCGGTGCAGGGCCCGGACGCGGTCGCCGCACCGCACGTGCACGCCTTCGACGCCGTGGTGGCGAACAACGTCCTGCACCGGATGTCCGACCCGGAGACCGCGGCGGCGACCATGGGGCTGCTGCTCGCCGACGGTGGTCGGCTCTACCTGCTCGAACGCGCCCACCCGACGCCGCTGGCGCTGGTCAGCGCGCTGCCACTGGAGGCGCGGGCGGGACGACTCGACGCCGACGGTCGAGCCGGCTGGCTCCACGGCCCCGACCGTTGGACGCAGGCGTTGGCCGCGGCGGGGCTGACCGACGTGCGGGTGCTGCGCACCGAGGCTACCGGCGAGATCCTGTTGACCGCCGACCGTCCCGCGACTGCGGGCGGGGTCGACCCGGACCGGGTACGCCGGTGGGCCGAGGAACGGTTGCCCGAGCACATGGTGCCGGCCCACATCGCCGTGTTGCCCGCGCTGCCGCTCAGCGCCAACGGCAAGGTCGATCGGCGGCGGATCCAGACGGTCCTCGAACAGGCCGTCGACCGACCACGCGACGTGGGCGCCCCGCCGAGGGGCGGCACCGAGATCTTCGTCGCCGAACGCTGGGCCAAGCTGCTCGGACTGGACGCGGTGGGCCGCGACGAGAACTTCTTCCGGCTCGGCGGTGACAGTCTGCTCGCCACCCGGTTCGTCGCCGAGGTACGCGGGGTGTGGGGCGTCGACCTGCCCATGCGTGACGTGATGCGGGCGGCGACGGTCGCCGGGCTGAGCGCGCTCATCGACGAGTTGCGGGACGCCAAGGGCGAGCCGCGACCCGCCGGCTGGGACACCGCCGAGGACTTCGAAGAGGGTGCGGTGTGAGCGCCAGCGACCTGCTCGACGAGTTCGCCAGTGCCGGGATCCAGGTCTGGCGGGAGGGCGAACAGCTGCGGTTCCGTGCTCCCCGAGGCAGCATGACCGACGAGCTGCTCGCCCGGCTGCGCGGGAGCAAGGCCGAACTGCTGGCCAGCATGTCCGACACCAGCGGCGACGCCGTCCACGGGCCCGATCCGGTGTGGCGGGACCACCCCCAGGAGCGCGACGAGGCGTTCCCGCTGACCGACATCCAGTCGGCGTACCTGTTCGGACGCAATCCGGCGTTCGCCTACGGCGGGGTCTCCTGTCACCTCTACCAGGAGTTCGAGTACCCGGCGGAGATCGATGCGGATCGCCTGCGGCAGGCGTGGGACGGCCTGGTACGCCGCCACGACGCACTGCGGACGGTCATCGACCAGGACGGCACCCAACGCGTGTTGCCCGCGCCGCCGGGCACCGGCATCACGGTGGTCGACCTGCGTGGGGCACCGGCCGACGCGGTGGGGGAGACGGTCGCCCGGGTGCGCGACGAACTGTCCCACCGGGTGCATCCCACCGGTGAACGGCCGATGTACGAGCTGCGCCTCACCCTGGCCGCCGACCGGAGCCTGCTGCACGTCTCGGTGGACTTCATGGCGTTGGACTGGCTCAGCCTGCAACGGGTGCTGGCCGAACTGGACCGCAGGTACCGGCAGCCGGACTGCGTCCTACCGCCGCTGGAGGCCACCTTCCGCGACTACGTACTGGCCGAACGCCGGCTGCGTGACACCGACCGCTACGCCCGGGACCGGGCGTACTGGTTGGAGCGGATCGACCAGCTGCCCGGCGCACCGGCCCTTCCCCTGCGCGACGACCAGGATCCGGCTGCCGGGCCGGCACGGTTCCGGCGCCTGGCGGCCACCGTCGACGACCGGGTGTGGCGGTCGCTGAAGGCCCGCGCCGCCGAGCACGGGGTCACTCCCGCCAACGCCGTGCTGGCCGCGTACACGGAGACGATCGCCCGTTGGAGCGGCAGCGAGCGGTTCTGTGTGGGGCTGCCGGTGCTCAACCGGATGCCGCTGCATCCGCACGTCGACCACCTGCTCGGCGACTTCACCTCGCTGAGCGTGCTCGCGGTGGAGCGCGCGCAGCGCACGAGCTTCGCCGAGCGGGCCCGCGCGCTCGGCGAGCGGGTCTTCGACGACCTCGACCACCGCCTGTTCAGCGGCGTGGAGGTGCTGCGCGAACTCGCCCGGCGTCGCGGACGGGACGCCGCGGCGGTGTTGCCGGTGGTGTTCACCGGGGCCGTCGGAGTCGGCGGCGGCGAGCCGTCGGTCGCCGGCCGCAAGCCGAGACCGGTGTACGGCATCAGCCAGACCCCGCAGGTGTGGATCGACTGCCAGGTGGGTGACCAGTTCGGCGGGCTGGACATGAACTGGGACGTCCGCGAGGGGGTCTTCCCCGATCATCTCGTGGACGAGATGTTCACCGCGTTCGTGGACCTGCTGCACCGGCTGGCCGCCGAGGACGCGTCGTGGGCGGCGGTCGACCCACAGCCCTTGCCGCAGGCGCAACGGGAACGCCGGGCCGCCGCGAACGCAACCGACGCGCCCGTGCCGGACGGCCTGCTGCACGAGCCGTTGGTCGACTACGCCCGCGCGCATCCGGACCGGGTGGCCGTCGTCGATGCCACCGGCTCGATGACGTACGGGGACTGGCTGACCCGCGCCGCCGGGGTCGCCGCCCGACTGCGCGCCGGGGGATGCCGACCCGGCGACCTCGTCGGCGTCCTGATCGACAAGTCGCGAGAGCAGGCCGTGGGCGTGCTCGGGGTGCTCCTCGCCGGTGGGGTGTACGTACCCGTGGACATCGCCCAGCCCGCCGTGCGTCGGGACCGCATCCTGGTCGACAGCGGTGCCCGGTTCGCGGTCGTCGCGGGCGCCCCGGTCGACCTGCTCCCGCCCGAGGTCACCGGTGTCGACGTGGCGGGGACGCCGCCGGTGCCCGTGACGGAGATCCCGGACGAACCCGGGCCGGAGCAGACCGGGCTCGCCTACGTCATGCACACCTCGGGGTCGACCGGGACGCCCAAGGGCGTGATGATCAGCCACCGGGCCGCCGCCAACACGGTGCACGACATCAACGAGCGGTTCGGTGTCACCGAGGCCGACCGAGTGCTCGGCCTCGCCGCGTTGAGCTTCGACCTGTCCGTCTACGACCTGTTCGGCCCACCCGCCCGGGGTGCCGCGCTGGTGCTGCCCGACCCGGCGCGTCGAGGTGACCCGTCACACTGGGCGGCGATGGTGGCCGCGCACGGCGTCACGCTGTGGAACTCGGTTCCCGCGCAGTTGCAGATGCTGATGCACTACCTGGACGTGGAGCCGGCCGACCTGTCCAGCCTGCGGCTGGCGCTGCTGTCCGGCGACTGGATCCCGCTGTCGCTACCCGGCCATGCCGCGCGGCACGTGCCCGGCGCCGAACTGGTCAGTCTCGGCGGGGCGACGGAGGCGGCCATCTGGTCGAACTACCACCGCATCCGGACGGTGCAGCCGCACTGGCGCAGCATCCCGTACGGGGTGCCGTTGGCGAACCAACGATTCCACGTGCTCGACTCCGCGCTGCGCGACCGACCCGACCTGGTCCCCGGCGAACTCTTCATCGCCGGTGTCGGGCTGGCCGACGGCTACCTCAACGACCCGGTCCGCACCGCCGAGCGGTTCATCCACCACCCGGAGACGGGGGAACGGCTGTACCGCACCGGTGACCTCGGTCGGTACCTACCCAACGGCGAGATCGAGTTTCTCGGCCGGGCCGACCAACAGGTCAAGATCCGTGGCCACCGGATCGAACTCGGCGAGATCGAGGCGGTGCTCGGCGAACATCCGGCGGTCGGCGGCTGCGTGGTCCTGGCGGCGGGCGACACCCTCGAACGCGCGCTGGTCGCGTTCGTGGTGCCGCAGCGGCCCGGCGGCACCGTCGACCCCGGCGAGGTCGTCGCCTGGGCGGCCGACCGGCTGCCCGCCTACATGGTCCCGGCGCGGGTACGCGTCGTCGAGGCGTTGCCGTTGACCGCGAACGGGAAGGTCGACCGTAAACGGCTGCTGGAGTCCGCGCCCACGCCGACCGCAGTGCCCGACGGGCGGTCCGAACCGCCCCGGCCGGGTGTCGAGCAGCGCATCGCCGACCTGTGGAGCGAGGTGCTCGGCGGCCAGCCAGCCAGCCGCGAGCTGGGCTTCTTCGACGCGGGCGGCAACTCCCTGCTGGCCGCGCGGTTCGTCGGCCAGCTACGCGAACAGCTGCCCGAGGCCGCCCGGTTCCCGTTCGACGTACTGCTGCGTGCCCTGCTCGACGAGCCCACGGTCGCCGGACTGGCGACGCGGTTGGTGGCGGAGACGACACCGGCCCCGGCGGTGGCCGAGCCGGCTCGGCGATCGGCTCTGGTCCCGCTCGGTGGCTCCGCCCAGGGGCCGGTGAGACTGCTCGTGCACGACGGCACGGGCAGCCTGACGGCGCTGCGGGCGTTGGCCGCCGGGCTCGGCGCGTCCGGGCCGGTCTTCGGGCTCGTCGCACCCGACGACGCCGTCAGCGCGGACAGCGACCCGGCCACGCTGGTCGAGCAGTTGGCCGTGCGCTACGCGGGCGAGATCCGGGCCGCCGGGTTCGACGACGTGGACGTGATCGGCTACTGCCTCGGCGCTTCGGTCGCCCTGGAGGTGGCTCGGGCGTTGAGTGAGGCCGGGACGACAGTACGCCTGACGGTCGTGTCCGGACAGCGGGTGCCGTACCAGGTGGACGACGGACTGGTGACGGACTACGCCTTCGGGCGGTCCGCCGGCATCGATCCGGCGGCCCTCGGTTGGCCCGCCGACGAGGCGACGGTGGACCGGGCGGTCACCACCGTACTGGCCGGATCGTCGGGCGTGGTGCCGGCGGGCGCGATGGCTTCGCTCGAAGGTGACGAGCAGCTGACCCAGGTCGCCGAGCGGTTCGGTGCCCTCGGTCGGCGTACCGTCGGCGAGCTGCACCGCGAGCTGCACGAGGCGGTCGCCGCGACGGACCCGGCGTGGGGTGGCCCAGCGCGGGTCGCCACGGCGCACGCCGTCTTCGGGCGGACCCTCCAGGCGGTGGCCCGGCACGAGCCCGAGCCGTACGCCGGCGACATCACCCTGGTGCGTCCCACGGCGGCCCGGGACCTGCTTCCCGGGGCTGGCGCCGAGGCGGCCCGCTTCTGGCCGGAGGTCTGTCTCGGCGAGCTGACCGTCGTCGACGTCCCCGGCGACCACGTCAGCTGCCTCCGACCGCCCAACGTGGCGACGGTGATCGCGGCGACGGTGGTGGACCAGTGAGCGACTCCCCGCCCCGGCCGATGCGGGTCGTCGTCTGCGGCACCCGGTTCGGTCAGGTCTACCTGTCGGCCATCGCCCGCGCGCCACAGCGGTACGAACTCGCCGGCATCCTGGCGCGCGGCAGCACCCGGTCGGTGACCCTGGCGAAGGAGTACGGCGTCCCGCTGTACTCCTCGGTCGCCGACCTGCCGCAGGACGTCGACGCCGCCTGCGTGGTGGTCTCGACCGCGGTCGGCGGCGGGCCGGGCGTCGAGCTGACCAAGGAACTGCTCGGCCGTGGTATCCACGTGTTGCAGGAACACCCGGTGCACCCGGCGGAGTTGGCGGACTGTCTGCGTACCGCGCGCCGCGCCGAAGCGCAGTACGTGGTCAACACTTTCTACCCGCACGTGGAGCCGGTGCGGCAGTTCATCTCGGCCGCCCGCACGCTGGTCCGGCTGCGCAAGCCGGTCTTCGTCGACGCGATCTGCGCGGTGCAGGTCTGCTTCGACCTGATCGACATCCTCGCGCAGGTCTTCGACGGGCTGCGTCCGTGGTCGTTGTCAGCCGTCGGTGACCGCGCCGGACGCCCGCTGGCCAGCGTGGACGGACAGGTCGCCGGGGTGCCGCTGACGCTGCGGGTGGAGAACCGGATGCAGGCGGGCGACGACAGTACGAGCCTGCTGCTGCACCGGATCACCGTGGGCACCGACGCGGGTAACGTGATGCTGGCCAACACCCATGGCCCGGTGCTGTGGAGTCCGGTGCTGCGCGCGCCGGCCGATCCGGAGGGGATCTTCCTCTCCGGATCGGCGGACGCGGACACGCGGTGGTCGGACGTGCTCGGACCCACCGCTGACTACGTAGGTGCGCCGCAGTCGCCCACCTGGTCGGGTGTGGTGCGTGAGCTGTGGGGGGACGGGGTGCTGACCGCCCTCGACGACCTGCGCGAACGGGTCGACTCGGGGGTCGACCCGTTGCGGGGCGGCCAGCGGCACCTGGCCGTCGCCACCGCCTGGAAGGAGCTGACCGAGGCCCTCGGCTATCCCGAGGTCGCCGTCCCGGACCCGGGCGACCCGCTGCGGGTCGCCGATCTTCGCACCGAGCCGGTCGCTGTTCGTCCACACCCTGCCGGTTCACCGTAGATCGGTGGATGGGGCCAGGGTAGAGTGATTCTCGAACACGTTTGAAAATAGGGACGGGAGAGCGATGAGTGCGACCCAATCCGTTGAGGCAGGAGAGCAGTCCACGCCGTCACCGGGAGGCACTCCCACGGCACGGCAGCCGGTGAGCACGGGGCCGTTGCTGCGTCCCCATGCGCCGAGTTTCGCGGTGGTCGTGGTCTTACAGGTCATCGGCGCCGTCGCGGGGCTGGCGCCGCTGTTCGCGGTGATCGAGGTGGGTCGTGCGCTCCTGTCGCCCGGCCCAGTCGATTCTAACCGCGTGTGGACCGTGGTGGTCATCGGTGCGATCGGTCTGTTCATCAGACTGGTGTTCACCGGAGCGTCGTCCGGGCTCGGTCACATCCTCGACGGCAAGGTGCAGCTGTCGCTGCGCCGGGCGCTGGCCCGCAGCCTCGGGGAGGCCCCGATCGGCTGGCTCGCCCGCCGTCGCAGTGGCGAGTTGGCCAAGGTGGTCGGTGAGGACGTCACCGCCGTGCACCCCTTCATCGCCCACGCGCCCGGCGAGCTGGTCTCCGCCTTCGTGGTGCCGTTGGTGTCACTGGTCTACCTGCTCACCGTCGACTGGCGGCTCACCCTGATCACGCTGATCCCCGTGCTGCTGGCCATCGCGCACGTCCCGCTGCTGATGACTCCGGCGCGTACCCGTGAGCAGCAGGACTTCGACGCGGCGATGGGCCGCATCGCCACCTCCGTGGTGGAGTTCGTGCAGGGCATCGCCGTGGTCAAGGCGTTCGGCGGCTCCGAGCGTGCCCACCGCAAGTTCCTCACCGCCGCTGACGAGTTCGTCGACATCTTCACCCGTTGGGTACGCGGTGTCTCCGCGGTCGCCGCCGGCATGCAGTTGGCGTTGTCCCCACCGTTCGTGCTGCTGGTGGTGCTGATCGGCGGCACGGTGCGGATCACCTCCGGCGATATGGCCGCGGTCGACCTGCTGCCCTTCCTGCTGCTCGGGTTGGGGCTGACCGCCCCGGTCGCGGCGCTCGGCCACGGCTTCGACGACATGCAGGCCGCCGGTCGCGCGGTGGGCCGCATCCGCGAGGTCCTCGGCGCGGGCACCCTGCCGCAGCCGGAGCGTCCGGCCGCCCCGCAGGACAACCGGGTGGAGCTGTGCGACGTCCGGTTCCGCTACGACGACGACGGCCCCGAGGTGCTGCGCGGGATCGACCTGGTGTTGGAGCCGGGCACACTCACCGCGGTGGTCGGGCCGTCCGGTAGTGGGAAGTCCACTCTGGTGCAGCTGTTGCCCCGGTTCTTCGACCCGACCGAGGGCTCGGTGCGCCTCGGTGGCGTCGACCTGCGCGACATCGACACCAGGGAGCTCTACCGTCGCGTCTCGTTCGTCCTGCAGGACGTCCGGCTGCTGCGCGCGTCGGTGGCGGACAACATCGCGCTGGCGGTTCCGCACGCGACGCCCGAGGAGGTGACGCGTGCCGCGCAGTTGGCGCACATCCACGACCGCGTCCGCGCGCTGCCCCGGGGCTACGAGACCGTGATCGGCGAGGAGGTCAAGCTCTCCGGCGGCGAGGCGCAACGCATCGCCATCGCACGTGCCCTGGCCGCCGACACGCCCGTCCTGGTGCTGGACGAGGCGACCGCCTTCGCCGATCCGCAGACCGACCAGGCGGTACGACAGACCCTGGCCACGTTGCGTGACCGGACCGTCCTGGTCATCGCCCACCGCCTGGAGACCATCGCCGACGCCGACCTCGTCGTGATGCTGGAGGACGGGGTGGTCGTCGAGCAGGGCAGGCCGAACGACCTGCTCGCCCAGGACGGAAAGTTCGCCGCGTTCTGGCGGACCCAGCAGTCGGTTGTCGCCGACGACAGTGAAGCCCGCGGTGGTGTACTGCAAGGAGACCTTTCCCGATGATCAGAATGTTGTTGCGGGTGCTCGGCGACGAGTACGCCAAGCCGATGCGCCGCACGGTCGCCCTGATGACGGTGACCGCCGTGCTGGAGGGTCTGCTCTACGCGCTGCTGGTGCCCGTGCTGCGGGCACTGTTCGGCAGCACCCCGTCGGACGCCTGGCCGTGGCTGATCGCGTTCGGGGTCGGCGTCGCGGTCTACGCGGTCCTGCGGTACACCAGCGACCTGTCCGGCATGCGGGTCGGCACCACCATGCTGCGCGGCATGTACCACGGTCTCGGCGAGCACCTGGCCCGACTCCCGATCGGCTGGTACAACGCCGCTCGGGTCGGTGAGGTGTCCGTGATGGCCAGCCGTGGTCTGCTCGCGGCGATGGGCGTGTCGGCCCACCTGCTCGGGCCGTTCATCTCCGCCTGTGTGACGCCGTTGACGATCGTGGCCGTGATCACGGTGTTCAACTGGCAGCTCGGCCTGGCCGCGCTGGTGGCGGCACCGCTCGTGGTGCTCACCCAGAGGTGGACGGCGCGGTTGATGGCCGCCAACGACGCCGACAACGCCGCTCGTAACAACGAGGCCAGCGCCCGGGTCATCGAATACCTCCAGGCCCAGCCGGTCCTGCGGGCCGGTGGCCGCAGCAGCGAGCGCTTCGGTCTGCTCGACGACGCGTTGCAGGGGGTCGAGCGGGCCTCCCGCCGGCAGACGATGTCGGTGTTGCCCGGCGCGGTGGGCCTGACGCTCATCGTGCAGGTCGTCTTCACCACGGTGCTGGTCCTGGGGACCTACCTCGCGCTCGACGGCGACATCGGTACCGCGGAGGTCCTGTCCATCCTGGTGCTCGCGGCCCGCAGCGCGGACCCGCTGCTGTCCCTGTCGGACATCGGCGGCAAGCTGCGCACCGCCCGCGCCGAGCTGGACCGGCTCGACAAGGTGCTGCGTACCGAGCCGCTTCCCGAGGCGGCTCAGCCCGTCCGACCGCAGCGGTTCGACCTGGAGTTCGACGCGGTCAGCTTCCGGCACGGCGACCGTACGGTCTTCGACGGCGTGTCGCTGTCGGTGCCGCAGGGGCAGCGGTTGGCCGTCGTCGGTCCCTCCGGTGCCGGCAAGACCACCCTGCTCCAGCTGATCGCCCGGTTCTACGACGTGGACTCCGGCACGGTACGGGTGGGCGGCGTCGACGTGCGAGAGATCGACCCGGCCGTGTTGATGTCCCAGATCGCCATCGTCTTCCAGGACGTCTACCTGTTCGACGGCACGATCGAGGAGAACATCCGGCTCGGGCGCCCCGACGCCAGCGAGGACGAGGTGCGGGCGGCGGCGACCGCCGCGCGGCTGGACGAGGTCGTCGAGCGGCTGCCCGGCGGCTGGGCGGCGAACGTCGGTGAAGGTGGCGCGTCGCTGTCCGGTGGTGAGCGTCAGCGGGTGTCGATCGCGCGGGCGCTGCTCAAGGACGCGCCGATCGTGCTGCTCGACGAGGTGACCTCGGCGCTCGACCCGGTGAACGAGGCGGCCGTCCACGACGGCATCGAACGCCTGATGGCGGGTCGGACGGTGGTCATGGTCGCGCACCGGATGCGGACCATCCAGCGCGCCGACCGGGTCGTCTTCGTCGACGACGGAAAGGTCGTCGAGGAGGGCAGCCACGAGGAGCTGCTGGGTCGCGGTGGTCGCTACGCCGACTTCTGGAGCCTTTCCATGGTCTCCGGCGCGAGCGAGTGAGCTGCCACAATGCCGGCCGATGAGCTGTCACCGGGCGCGTTCCGCAGGCTCGCACCCCGGCCCTACGCCCGTGCTCGGGTGATCCTGTTTCCCCATGGTGGGGGCAGCGCGAGCTACTACCGGCCGTGGACCACCTCGGCACCCTGGGACATCGAGTTCCTCGCCGTGCAGTACCCGGGTCGGGAGGACCGGTTCGCCGAGCCGGCCCCGGCGGACATGCGGGACCTGGTCGACACGGTGGCGGCGGACCTGCCGGTGGAGGGAACGCGGACGCCCACGGTCCTGTTCGGGCACAGCATGGGTGCGATCGTGGCCTACGAGGTCGCCCGCCGCCTCACGGCGGCGGGCGACCCGCCGGCGGCGCTGGTGGTGTCCGGACATCCCGCCCCGCACCTGGCCCGCCCGGGTGAGGTGCACCTCGGTAACGACGACGAGTTGATCGAGGAACTGCGCCGCACCGAGGCGACGCACCTGGACATCCTCGACAACCCGGTGCTCATCCAGGCGTTCCTGCCGGTCATCCGGTCCGACTATCGGCTGAGCGAGACGTATCGGCCGCTGCCGGGTGTGCGACTGCGGTCACCGGTCACCGTGCTCTACGGCGACCGGGATCCGGAGGTCACCGCCGACGAGGCCGCCGGGTGGCGCGCCGCCACCGACGGCGGGTGTGAGTTCCGCACCTTCAGCGGCGGCCACTTCTACCTGGACGAGCACCGCGACGCGGTGGTCGAGCTCCTCACGGCGCGCGCCCGCGCGATCTCCGCCACGTCGGCGGTGCCGTGGCCGTCCACCCCTTGACCCGGACCGACGAGCATCGCCTACGACCGAGTGGAATGAGGACGAGATGTGTGGCATTACCGGGTGGGTATCGTTCGACGCTGATCTGACGCGTCAGGGCGCGACGCTCGACGCGATGACCGAGACCATGGCCTGCCGGGGGCCGGATGACCGTGGGGTGTTCGTGCGTACGCACGCCGCGCTCGGCCACCGGCGGCTCGCCGTCATCGACCTGACCGGCGGCGTGCAGCCGATGACCGCGAGCACGCCGGCCGGTGAGGTGGCCCTGGTGTACTCCGGAGAGGTCTACAACTTCCGGGAGCTGCGCGAGCGGCTCAGGGCACTCGGGCACACGTTCCGGACCGAGAGCGACACCGAGGTCGTGCTCCGTGGCTATCTCCAGTGGTCGGAGAGCGTCGTGGACCACCTGGAAGGCATGTACGCCTTCGCGATCTGGGACGAGCGTGACCAGAAGCTGGTGCTCATCCGGGACCGGATGGGCATCAAGCCGCTCTTCTACTACCCGACGTCGGACGGCGTCCTCTTCGGCTCCGAGCCCAAGGCGATCCTGGCGAATCCGCTGGCGCCCAAGGTGGTGGACACCGACGGGCTGCGCGAGCTGTTCGCCCAGACGAAGGCACCCGGCTGGGCGCTGTGGAAGGGCATGCACGAGGTGCTGCCCGGCGAGTTGGTCACGGTGGACCGCAGGGGCATCAGGCAGCGGGTCTACTGGCGGCTGCGCGCGGTCGAGCACACCGACAGCCTCGACGACACCGTGGGCCGCGTACGTGACCTGCTCACCGACGTGATCGACCACCAGTTGATCTCCGATGTGCCGCAGTGCGTCCTGCTCTCCGGTGGCCTGGACTCCAGCGCGATCACCTCCATCGCCGGGCAGCGGCTCGGCCTACGGGGCGAGCAGGTCCGCAGCTTCTCGGTGGACTTCGTCGGCCAGGAGGACAACTTCGTACCCGACGAGATGCGGGACACCCCGGATTCGCCCTTCGTACGCGATGTGGTGGCCCACGTCGGGTCGGCGCACCGGGACGTGGTGCTCGATCCCGCCGAACTGTCCGACCCCGCGGTGCGCCGCGCGGCGGTGGCCGCCCGCGACATCCCGAACGGCTTCGGTGACCTCGACCTGTCGCTGTATCTGCTGTTCAAGGCGATCCGGCAACACTCCACCGTGGCGTTGTCCGGGGAGGCGGCGGACGAGGTGTTCGCCGGCTACCCCTGGTTCCATCACGAGGCGGCGTTGAACGCCGGCACGTTCCCCTGGATGACCGTCATCCCACCGTTGACCCTGCCGGGGCGTACCGATCACATCGAGCAGGGCCTGCGGGAGCGGCTCGACGTCGCCGCCTACACGGCGGACCAGTACGCCTCGGCGCTCGCCGAGGTGGAGCATCTGGACGGGGAGTCCGCGGCGGAGCGACGCATGCGGATCGCCTGTCATCTGCACCTGACCCGGTTCGTGCGGTCCCTGCTCGATCGCAAGGACCGACTGTCGATGGCGGTGGGACTCGAGGTACGGGTGCCGTTCTGCGACCACCGCCTCGTCGAGTACGTCTACAACACGCCGTGGTCGATGAAGGTGTCCGACGGTCGGGAGAAGAGCCTGCTGCGTCAGGCCGCCGCTCACGTGCTGCCCCGGTCGGTGGTGGAGCGGGTCAAGAGCCCGTACCCGTCGACGCAGAACCCGGCGTACGCGGGGATCCTCCAACAGCAGGTGAAGGAACTGGTGGCCGACCGGGACGCGAAGGTGTTCGCGCTGATCGACCGGAACTGGGCCCAGCAGGCCGTGGCGCAGGACCCGGCGCGGATGCCGGTGGCGATGCGCGGTGCGCTGGAACGGACCCTCGACCTGCACACCTGGCTGGATCTGCACTCGCCCCAGTTGCAGCTCTAGCGTCAGCGACGGCGTACCCCGACCACCCGCGTGGTCGGGGTACGCGCACGTGGCGACCGACCGGGACCGGTCGTGGCTCGCAGCACCGATGTCGAGGAGGCTCGCCACGGGCGAGCCTCCTCGAACACGCGCCTAGGCCCGGGTGGCGGGGGACCAGTTCATGCTGAACTTTGGGGGAGAACCGTACGGCGGGAAGCACAACGAGATGAACAGTTCCAGGTGACTCGGTTCGCTGCCGCCCTGCCGTTCGAGCTTGGTGTTCGTGGTCGCCGCACCTGAGGTGTCCGCCGTGCGGCAGGCGGGTGCCGCTGCCGGGCGGGCGGGCAACAGCCCGTCGACGATCGCCACCAGCGCCTCGTGGTGGCGCTCGCGGGCGTTCAGGTCGGCCCACCGGTCGGCGATCCTGCTCAGCTGAGGGTGGGTGGCCGTGGTCAACTGGGCGACGATCTCGTCCTGGTGGGCGGTGCGAGCGGGGCGTCGGGAGCGGGTCACCCGGATGATCAGGTTCCCCACGATGTAGTACCAGATCGTCCGGTAGACGTGGTGTGCCTCGTCGGGGGAGTAGCCGTAGTCGGCCGCCGCGCCCAGCATCTCCTCCACGATCCACAGCGCCGATGGACCGATCAGGTTGTCGCCGGTCAGCACCTCGACGATCCAGGGACGTTCGGCGAGCAGGTCGTACAGCAGGACCGAGGCGGCGATGAGCCGCTCCCGAGGCTCGGCGGGCAGGTCGGGCCGGGGGATGCACTGGGCCTGCGACTCCATCACCCGCGCCAGCAGTTCGTCCTTGTCGGCCACGTGGTGGTAGAGCGCCATCGGGGCACTGCCCAGTTCGTGCGCCAGGCGCCGCATCGACAGCCGTTCGAGGCCCTCGTCCTGAAGGATCCGGGTGGCCGTTTCGATGATCGTTTCCAGGGACAGGCGTGGTGGTCGACCGACGCCCCGCCTGCGGGGTACGTCTGTGGGCATTTTCCATCCTTCGGATGCGGCACGCTCCACGTTGCGGAGGCGGGCCGCCGGGTCGCGGGGCCGGGCCCGGGCCGGACTTCCGGGGCCGGTGGGACGACCGTGTGCGGGCACGCGAGTCCGGCGACGGTGTGTTGCCCGGCCGGGGCCGGCGCGCGACGGGGTGTTCCGTCGCGGGCCGACCCCGGCCGGCACCGAGTGAGCCGCTCATGACGTACCGGCCGCCGACGCAGTGCCGCGTGTCTCGAAGCGTGTTCTCAGAGACGGAGGATCCGCCGAAGGGGGGTGCCGGGTCCTCGTCGCGGCGTGTCGACCGACATCGCGATGCGCGGTTTCTGCGTGGTTACCGAGTTCCGATCAGACCGCCTTCTCCGGCACGTCGACCAACTCGCGGTCGTCCGGCGCGGGCTGCGTAGCCGGGTTGACCCGAGGTAGCACGACGAGCGCGATGACGGCGGCGACGATCCAGAGACCGGCGCCGAGGGTCAGGGCGAAGGCGTACCCGTCGCTGAGCGCGCTGGGCGTGCCCTCCTTGCCGGAGTACTCGAAGGCGGCGGTGCTGAGCGCGGCGAGCCCGAGCGCGGCACCGAGCTGCCGGGAACTGTTCAACAGGCTGGACGCCGTGCCGGTCTCGTGCTGCGCGACGCCGTGGGTGGCGGTGGAGACCATCGGCCCCAGGCAGAGTCCGAAACCGACGCTGGCGATCACCGACGGCACGAGGACGTCGGCGAGGAACGAGCCGTCGGCACTGATCAGGCCGAACCCGGCGAAGCCGACCGCGCTCACGAACGCTCCGGTGACCATGAGCGTCCGCGCGGGGACCTTGTAACCCAGCTTGATGGCGATGACGGAGCCGATGACGACGCCGATCGCCAGCGGCAGGAACTTCAGACCGGTCTCCGCCGGGCTGGTGCCGAGCACCCGCTGGAGGTAGAGCGAGACGAAGTAGAAGGCCGAGGCCATGGTGGCACCGAAGATGAGGTTGTAGCTGTTCGCGCCCGCGACCGAACGGTTGGCCAGCAGGCCCACCCGGACCAGGGGGTCACGGGTGGTGTTCCGCTCGACGTAGACGAACGCGGCGAGCAGCACGAGCGCCGCCCCCAGGGTGCTGAGGGTGACCATCGAACTCCAGGCGTACCGGTCGGTGCGGACGATGCCGAGCACCAGCAGCGTCATACCGCCGGTGGCCAGCAGGGCGCCGAGCACGTCCGGGCGGCCGTCGGGCCGGACCGGCACGTCCTTGGCGATGCCGCGCCAGGTCAGCGCCGCGGCCACCGCGGCCATCGGGGCGCTGACCCACATCACCCACTCCCAGCCCGCGTACTCGGTGAGCACACCGCCGATCAGGACGCCGAGGGCGCCACCGGCGGCGTTCATCGCGGCCCACACGCCGAACGCCTTGACCCGGGGCTTGCCGCTGGGGAAGGTCGCGGTCAGCAGGGCCAGCGCGGCGGGGGCGAGCAGGGCGGCGCCGACGCCCTGGGCGACCCGGGCGGCGACGAGATGACCGGGCTCCTCGGCGAAGCCACCCGCGAGGGAGGCGATGCCGAACACGAAGAGCCCGATGAGCAGGATGCGCTTGTGGCCGTACCGGTCGGCGATCTTGCCGCCGAGCAGGAGGAGCCCGCCGAAGGCCAGGGCGTAGGCGTGGATCACCCAGGTCAGGCCCAGTTCGCTGAAGCCGAGGCTGGTGGCGATCTCGGGCAGACCGAGGTTCACGACCGACAGGTCCAGCGAAACCATGAACTGTACGACGGCCACTGCGGCGAGGGTGAGCCCTGGGCTGGCCCCTCGTTCGATTGGTGATTGTTCGTTGAGTAGTGCCTTGTTGGTCACCGCAAACCCGGTCCTCTGCTGTCGTGACTGATGAGGATGGCGATCGACTTTTCGAACGCGTTCTGAAATTAACATCGTCGCTGATGGCTGTCTAGCGCGTTACCTCGGAGCAACCCGGTTGGCAGAGGGGGCATGATGGGGCGGTGCCCCAAGTCAACGCGCCACGACTCAAAGCCGGCAGACCGCCGACGACCTCCCGTTCCCAGATCCTGGCCGCCGCGCGAGGTCTCATCGATCGCAATGGGTGGGAGAGGCTGACGATCCGCAAGTTGGCCGCCGAGATCGGCGTGGGGGCGACGACTCTGTATCACCACGTACAGGACAAGGAAGACCTGCTCTTCCTGCTGATCAACGAGTACGGGGAGCAGGTCGCCTATCCCGAGCTGCCCGACGATCCACGGGAACGGGTCATCGCCGCCGCCACCACCATCCACGACGCGCTCGCGGCGTGGCCGTGGGCGGCCGACGTCCTCACCACCGACGGGTTCATCGCCCGGCTCAGTGACTCACCCCTGGGGTTGGTCGAGGCGGTCGTGGCCGGTGCCGTCGACTACGGCTGCACCCCCGAGCACGCGGTCTACGTCTTCCGCAGCATCTGGTACTACACGGTCGGGGAGATCCTCGTCCGTTCACACACCGCCCGCCGGGGCGGCCAGGAGGCGATCAACCGCAGAGGCGACTTCTTCGGCAGCATCGACGCCAAGAAGCTGCCGCACCTCGCCGCGCTCGGTGACCGCTGGGCCGTGCTCGCCCCGCGCGACACCTTCGTCGACGGCCTGCGCGCCCTGGTCGACGGCCTGCTCGCCCAGGGAGTCGCGGCCAGGTAGCGGGCCCCTCCGGGGCGCCCATGGGTACGCCGCCGACGAGCGTGCTCCCGGGGAGGCACGCGAGCATGCCTCCCCGGGAGCGCTGGTGGGGTCAGGCGACCGTGCAGGCCGCGCCGTTGAGGGTGAACGAGGTGGGTTTCGCGGTGTTGCCGGTGTGGGTGGCCTGGAAGCCGATCGTCACCGATCCGTTGGTGGGGATGCTGGCGTTGTAGGAGAGGTTGCGGGCGGTGACCTGCCCGGTGGAGGGGCTGTAGTCGGCGTTCCATCCGCCGGTGATGGTCTGGCCGCTGGGCAGGGTGAAGACCAGCGACCAGCCGTTGACGGCGCTGCCGGTGTTGGTGATGGTGATGTTCTGGGTGAGGCCGTTGTTCCAGGCGTTGAGATCGATGGTCACCCGACAGGCGGCGTTACCCGGCGGCGGCGTGGTCGGGTTCGGCGGCGGGGTGGTGGGATTCGGCGGTGGCGTGGTCGGGTTCGGCGGCGGGGTGGTCGGGTTCGGTGGCGGCGTGGTCGGGCTCGGGTTGGTCAGGCCGAAGAACTGGACGGCGACCGCCGCCATCCCACCGGAGGGCAGGCTGTGTCCGGCACCCTGGATGCTGTACGCCTCGACCTGAACGGTGCCGCTGGTGTCGGCGAACCTGCGGCGGTTCCAGTTGGCCTGCGGCGTGTCCGTGGAGGTCGGCGTCTGGCTGAGCCCGAACACGTTGGTCCACTGCTCGACGGCCTCCTGCAACAGCGAGTACGGCACGAGCGTGTCGTTGGTGCCGTGCCACAGCTGCACCCGGGGACGCGGACCGGAGTAGCCGGGGTAGGCCTGGCGTACCGCGTCACCCCACTGCTGCGGGGTCCGGTTCATGTTGCCGCCGGTGCACTGGCTGCTGCCGGGCGGGTAGTCCGCCGCGTTGGCGAAGCAGTTGTACGGCACCCCCATGAAAGCGGCGCCGGCCTTGAAGACGTCCGGGTACAGCGCCAGCATGTGGTTGGTCATCATGCCGCCGGACGAACTGCCCGTGGCGTAGACCCGGTCCGGGTCGGCGCTGTGCTGCTGCTGCGCGTACCGGATCATCGACATGATCGAGACGGGGTCGCTGCCACCACCACGGCGCTTGGCGGCGTCCGACCACGTGTCGAAGCAGTTGCCGAAACCGGCCTGTTGGGTCGCGGACGGGTAGATCACGATGAAGCCGTGGCGGTCGGCCAGGCTGGCGAACTCGCTTCCGGAGTAGAAGCCGGGGCCGGAGCCGCCGCATCCGTGCATGGCCACCACCGTGGCCGGCCTGGCCGGGCGGTTGTCCGGCACGTAGATGTGCATCCGCATCCGGCCGGGGTTGTCACCGAAGTTGGTCACCTCGGTCAGCGAGGCCGCGTACGCGGGACTGTAGGTGGGCACCACCAGGCCCGCCGCGACCAGTGACATGGCCACGCCGAGCAGCAGTTTCCTTCTGATTTTCACGGCGACTCCTTCGCACACCTGTGGTGCAGGCTGGGGACGGTCTGTGCGTTGTGCTCGCGGGTTCGCCCAACTCCCCGCGTGGTGATCACGGCATGTCCACCACGTCTGGCTTGCCCTGCCCGGCTCCGGGTGGCGTCGTGTAGCAGATATTGTTCTCCCGGGTCCAGGAAGTGTCAATTGACGCACCTCGATCAACTGGGACCTTCGTTCCGGCCTGGTGGGGAACCGGCGAATCGGCGTCGATCTACAGTCGATACCCCGTCCCCGAGTCAGGTCCGGAGCGCCCGTGACTAGCCCGTTCCACATCGAGGAGATCTACTCCGACGACGAGAGCGACACGCTCCGGATGCCACGGCGGCAGGTGGGCAACTCGCCCCAGGGCTTCGCCATGACGTTGCTGGCCGACTACACCCTGCGAACCCGTGCCGCGCTTCCCTCCGCCGCGATCGTCGCGCTGCTCACCGAATCCGGGGTCTCCACCGCCGGTGCCCGTACCGCGATCAGTCGGCTGGCCCGCCGTGGCGTGCTCGAAGGCAGTCGACACGGACGTCGTAGCTCCTACCGGCTCAGCCGCGCCGCCGCCGCGAACCTCTCCACCGGCGGCAACTGGATCCTCACCTCCGCCGCCGCGGCGGCACCGTGGGACGGATGCTGGACCATCGTGGCCTTCTCGCTGCCCCAGGACCGCAGCGCGCAGCGCCGGGCCCTGCGCGGCCAACTCCGCTGGCTCGGCTACGCGCCGCTGTACGACGGCCTGTGGATCTCGCCGTACGAGCTGACCCCGCAGGCGCGGGCGCAGCTCGAACAGTTGACCCTCGGCACCGTCACGGTCTTCCGTGGCCGCCAGGACGCGCTGGGTTCGATCAGCGAGCGCGCCCCGATCGAGGCCTGGGACGTCGACGCCATCGGCCGGCACTACGAGGAGTTCCTGGAGCGTTGGACGCCGCTGCTGCCCCTGGTCAGGTCCGGGCAGGTCGACGGTTCGGCGGCGGTTCGGGCGCGTACCGAGGTGATGGACACCTTCCGTCGCTTTCCCACCCTGGACCCGCAACTGCCGGTGGAACTGCTGCCACCCGGCTGGCTCAGGCAGCCGGCCCGGGAACTGTTCGCGGCCGTCTACGACGGTCTCGCCCAGCCCGCCGAGCAGCACGTCCGCGCGGTCGTTCGCCGGTTCACCGACAGCGCGCCGCTGGGCATCCGCGCCCACACCACCGCCGACCTGATCGCCGGTATCCGTGGTGACGGCGCGCACCCGGCCGAGGCAGGGCAACCCGCCTCGTGCCGGAACCTGGAACCGACCGTCGGCTGCGACGGGCGGGCCACCCCGGACGAGCTGGCCTGACGCTCCGGAGACGGGTGGTCGGCGGGGCGGCGACGGTGGCAAGATCACCGGCATGCAGTTCGCAGAGGTTATCCGTCGTCGCCGCATGGTGCGGCACTACGCCGACCGGCCACTCAGCCCCGAGGTCGTGGAGAGGATCCTGGCCAGCGCACTACGGGCGCCGTCGGCCGGTTTCTCACAGGGTTGGGCCTTCCTCGCCCTCACCGAGCCGGACGACCGGGCCAGGTTCTGGCCGTTCGTACCGACCCGCGTGGCGCAGACCCCCACCATGCAGAACGCGCCGCTGGTGGTCGTGCCGCTCGCGCACAAGGCGGCCTACCTCGCCCGGTACGCCGAAGCGGACAAGGGCTGGACCGACCGGTCGGAGGCCCGCTGGCCGGCACCCTACTGGTACGTCGACACCGGCATGGCGGCGCTGATGATGCTGCTCACGGCCGTCGACGAAGGGCTGGGCGCGTGCTTCTTCGGCATCACGCCGGCCGCCGGCGAGGACTTCCGGCCCGAGGTGGACGTACCCGCGCACACCGCCGCCTTCAAGGCCGAGTTCGGCATCCCCGACGAGTACACGCCGATCGGCGGCATCTGTGTCGGGTACCGGGCCGAGGACCTGCCACCGCAGAACCCGGCGGTCGCCGCGCGTCGCCGGGACGTCAGCACGGTCGTCCACCGTGGCCAGTGGGGTACCACCTGACGTACGGGTCACCTCGCCGGTACGCCACCGCCCGGTTACGGCATCGACGATGCCGACAGACGTTCGGGGCCGATAGTCGATGGTTACCGATGGCTGTCGCTGTGACACTCCCCGTGGGGAGGCGAGATGGCAGTCAGCCGAGAGGTGGGATTCGGCGGCGATCCGGCGTTGGTGGGCCGGGCGGCCGAGCTGGAGTCGCTGGACGCCGCGCTGGCCACCGTGCTCGGCGGACGGTGCGTGGTGGTCGAGATCTGCGGCGAGGCGGGGCTGGGCAAGACGCGGCTGCTCCGTGAGCTGGCGCGGCGAGCCGCCGACGCCGGGTTGCTGGTCCGTGTCGGCCGGGCCACCCAGTACGAGCAGGGGGTGCCCTTCGGGCTCTACGCCGAGGTGGTGGAACCGGTCGGCGTCGGGCCGACGGACCCGGGGCAACCGTCGGTGCCGGCGATGGTGCGGTCGGTGCTCACCCAGGCGTCGCACCCCGGGGTCGCGTTGCTGCTCGACGACGTGCACTGGGCCGACTCGGCGTCGCTGGAGCTGACCGAGCACCTGATCGTCAAGCCGCCACTGACCCCGCTGCTGCTCGCGGTGACGTTCCGCACCGCCTCCCCACCGGCCCGGCTGGTCAACGCCATCGCGCGGCTCGGCGCGGCGGCCACCCTCATCGACCTCCCACCGCTGGACGCGGCCAGTCTCGACGTACTGCTGGCCGGGGTGCCCCGCCGCCGTCGTGAGCTGATCATGCGGGCCAGTCTCGGCAACCCCCTGTACATCCAGGCGTTGTCCCGGCTGGGCGACGACGAACTGGACGGTGTCGCGGCGCTGGCCGGTCGGCACGACCCGGTCGACGTCGACTGCCTCACCGGATCGCGCCGGTCGGTGCTGGCCGGTCTCGCCGCGGAGATCACCGCCCAGCGGCTACCGGTGCGGCAGGTGGCGTACATCGCCGCGGTGGTGGGCGACCACACCACGATCGACCTCGTCAGACACGTCGCCGACCTGCCGATGCCGGTGGTCACCGCGGCGGTCGACCAACTCGGGCGGCTCGGCCTGCTCGACGCCGACGGTGGGCGGCTGCGCTACCGGCATCCGCTGATGCGAGCCTCGGCGTACGCGTTGACCGGCGCGGCCTGGCGTTTCGAAGCGCACACCCGCACCGCCGACTATCTGCGCGGGCGGCGGGCCTCCCGGCAGTTGGTGGCCCACCACACGGAACGATCGGCCCGCCACGGCGACGAGACCGCCGTGGCCACGTTGGTCGACGCGGGGGTCGCGTTCGCGCACGAGGCGCCCGCTCAGGCGGCCCGCTGGCTCGGCACCGCGTTGCGCATCATGCCGGACACCGGCCCGGACGACGAGCGGCGTGCCGAGGTGGCGATGTGGTACGCCCGTGCCCTCGGCCGCAGCGGCGAGTTGGTCCGCAGCCGCGAGGTGCTCCAGGTGCTACGCCGCACCGGGGGCCCGGTCCGGACGCGGGCCGAGACGTTCAGTGTGGCGGTGGCCCGGCAACTCGGCGACTTCGCCGAGGCCGCCGCGACCCTCGGCGCGCGACTCGGCCGGGGCGGGCTCGACCCGGCCGACGAGGCGAAGCTGCACGTGGAGCTGGCCGCCGTGGACGCGTTCCGGGAGGAGCCGACCTCGGCGGTGCACCACGCGCAGCGCGCGCTGGAACTGCTGGACGAGCGTCGTTCGGTGCTCGTGGCGGCGGCGCGGACGTTGCGTGCACTCGCCACCCTCTACCTCGGCGACGCCGAGTCAGCGCGCGACCAGCTCGCCGAGGCCGTCGTGGCGGTGGACGCCACCAGCGACGCGGACCTGCGCCCGTACGCCGAGATCGTCTCGCCGCTGGCACTGGTGGAGATCCAGGTGGGCAACCTCGCCGACGCGGATCGGCATCTCACCCGGGCCAGACGGATCCTCGACGGCCTCGGGCCGACCAGCGCTTCGCCGTACCTGCTGGTGATGGAGTCGTTGGTGCACACCCGCCTCGGTCGGTTGGCCCGCGCGGTGCTGGCGGCGGAGGAGGCGCAGGCGGCCGCCGAGCGGGTGGGCAGTACGGAGATGGGTGCCATGGCGGCGGCGGTCCGGCTGCGCCCGGTGCTGTGGACCGCCGGCCCGGCCGCCGCGCTCGCCGCCGTCGAGCCGACCACCGGTACCGGCTGCGCCGTCGAGCCGACCGCTGGTTCGAGCGGCGACCGGTCGGGCGCGACGGTCGGGCCGCCACGGTCCCGGGCGTGGTGGCGGATAAACCGGGTGGAGCTGGCCCTGACCAGGGCGGTCGCGGGCGACTGGGGCCGCTGTGCCGACCTGCTCACCGAGCCGGCGACACCGCCGTCGAGACATCCTCCGGTGCTGGTGGCGCGGGATGTGGTCACGGCCGTGGTCGCCGCCGGGCGCGGTGAGCGAACCACCGCCGCCGAAGCCGGTAAGCGGGCGGAGCAACGGGCCACCGCCGCGAATCTGCCGTACGAGATCGGGCTGGCCCGGTTCGCGCGGGCGTTCACCGCGTACCGGATGGGAGTGCCGGACCGGGCGACGGCGTTGGCGGAGAGCGCGGCGGCCAGCTTCGCGACGGCCGGCACCCCGGTGGAGGAGGCGGCGTCGCACCACCTTGCCGGTGCCGCGCACCTGGTCGCCGGTCGGCGTGCCCCGGGCACTGCGGCGTTGGACCGCGCCGAGGCCGGCTATCGGGCCAGCGGCGCCGGATGGGCCGTGTCCGTGCTCGACGGACACCGGGCCGTCGGCCTGACCCGCTCCGAGCGGCCGGCCGTCGACGCCGTCCTCACCGCCCGGGAACGGGAGATCGCCGGTCTGGCCACCACCGGTCTGAGCAACAAGGAGATCGCCGCGCGACTCTTCCTCAGCCCGCGCACCATCGAGTCGCACCTGAACCGGATCTTCGCCAAGCTCCAGGTCCGCTCCCGTACCGCGATGGCCCGTCGACTCACCGACGGTGCCCGCGACCACGGGTCGCCGGTGTAGCCGTCACACCACACCGGCACGGTGGTGGACAGCGCCGGCCAGCCGGCCATGGCGTGGCTTGGACAGCCGTACGCTGCCCGCCGGGGTGTCGTCGGTCGCGGTGCGGGTGTAGCCGGCGCGTTCGTACAGGCTGATGTTGCGGGTGCTGCGGTGGCCGGTGAACAGGGTGCAGTGCGTGGTCTCCCCGGGGGCCTGGCCTTCGGCGTACGACAGCAGCCAGGAGCCGATCCCGTTGCCCGCCTGGTCCGGCGCCACCATCAGCCGACCGATCAGCCAGGCCCGCCGGTGCGCCCTCGCCCGCACCGCTGCGACGAGACGGCCGTCGCGACGTACGCACCACCACCGCCACGTCGTCGTCGACGCCCGCAGGTCGTCGAGGGTCTCCCGGAGCGGCGCCAGGTCGAGGGTGTCGTTGGCGATGGCTTCCTGGACCCAGCAGCACCGCTGGAGGACGAGCAGTTCCGCCATGTCGTCGGCCTGGGCCTCGCGGAGCGTGAGACCGGTGACGGGCCCGTCGGCGTCCGTCGGGTCGTTCCCGCCGCGCAACGGACACAGCGCGCGGGCCACCCGGCTCAGTTCGACCAGCAGCGTGCGGGCGGCGGCGTCGAGCGCCGTGGATCCGACCACCCGACCGTCATGGACGCTGTCCGCGATGCGCAGGGCGACGGACGCGCCGATCGGCATCATCCGCAGCGTCGTGACGACCTGCTTCGCCATCTGCACCGACCGGGTGCCGGCCGAGGTGTTGCCGTAGCTGACGAAGGCCACCGGCTTCCATGCCCACTCGTGATAGAGGAAGTCGAAGGCGTTCTTCAGCACCGCCGGCATCCCGAAGTTGTATTCGGGCGTAACCACCACGAAGGCGTCGGCGGCAGCGACGGTGCGGCTCCACCGGCGGGTGTGCTCGTGCTGGTAGCTGCCACTGGCGGGATGCTCGGGCTCGTCGAGCAACGGCAGCGCGATGTCGGCCAGGTCGGCGACGTCGACAGTGGTCGCGTCGGACGCGGCGTCCGACCGGACGGTCCGGACGAACCAGTCGGTGATCGCGGGTCCGAGCCGGCCGGGGCGGGTGCTGGCGGTGATGACGAGGACGCGGAGGTCGTTCGATGACATGTCAACGACCGTAGGCGCAGTTTCAGTGACATGTCAACGACAGGTAGGGTGGCTGACATGGACACCGCCTGGCTGAGCGCGGACGAGGAGCAGGCGTGGCGGGCCTTCCGGCGGCTGCTCATCGCCCTGCCCGCCCGGATCGCCCGGGACCTGGCCCGCGACTCGGGACTGTCCGCCGCGGACTACGAGGTGCTGAGCACGCTGTCGGAGAAGCCCGACCGCCGATGGGCGCTGCGGGAACTGGCCGGCAAGATGCAGTGGTCGCGCAGCCGCCTGTCCCACCACGCCGCGCGGATGCAGGCGCGGGGACTCATCGACAAGGAGCCGGATCCGCAGGACGCCCGCGGTTGTCTGCTGCACCTGACCGACGACGGCTTCGCCGTCCTCGAACAGGCGGCCCCGCACCACGTCGTCTCGGTGCGATCCCGTTTCCTGGAGCACGTGAGTGCCGAAGAACTCTCGATGCTGCGCGAACTCTCGACCCGGATCGCCGACCTGCCCGACTGAGAGGCTGCGCGCCGCGGTCAGCCGCCAGCCGCCGTCGGGGTGCCGCAGAGCTTCGTGCCGGGCGGAATGATCTCCTCGTTGCGGTGGATGACGTACGGCGGCGGCCCCAGCTTGCCGGACGAGTTGATCGGCTTGATGTTGACCAGCCGGAGGAACTTGTTGATCACCTTTACCACCGGGGCCAGGATGGTGTAGCCGATGCCGTACGAGGCACGCACGCCGATGCCCACGCCTCGGCAGACCGCCAGCGGCGAACCCAACGCCGACCCGATGGTCGTGCCGTAGGCCGTGGACACCTCGAAGAACAGCCCGGCCTTGAGCACGAACGCGCTGAAGCCGACGTCGAAACGGACCTGGTGCTCGATGAGCAGGCCCATCACCCCGACCGGGACGCCGCTCAACGAGTTGATCAGGCTTTCCTTACGCTGGAAGTTCTTGCTGACCTGCGGGCCGAACGTGCCCTTGGCGTAGCCGTAGCCGAGCGAGCCGGCGAGGGAGAACTCACCCTTGCCCTTGATCGTTCCCAGCTTCGCGCCGAACGCGGTGGTGACCTTCAGCGTCTGGCTGATGGTCAGGGCCAGCGGTACGCCGAGCACGGTGCCGATCGGCACGCTGAAATCCACCGGGATGGGGAGCACCGCGCTGACGTTCTGCCCGTCCTGGAGACCGGCCTCGAACGAGTAGCGGATGCCGAAGCCACCCTTGATCGCTAGATCCGCCCGGGTCACCTTGCCGCCCCGGACGTTCAGGTGGAAGTCCGCCTTCGGCCGGGCGAAGGTGAGCGCGGCCCGGCCGGACAGCTTCGTGCCGTCGCGGTCGTAGTGGAAGCTGACCTCCGCGCCGCCGTTGAGGCTGACACCGGTGGAGAAGTTGGCGACGACCGACCTGACCTCGCCGCCGCCGCGAACCGGTGGTGGCTGGTTCGGCCGGGGTGGCGGCGGGGCGAGTCGCGGTGGCCCGGCCCGCCCGACGCGGCCCGACGGCGTGGCGCCCAGCGCCTCGGCCTCCTCCTCGGACATCGCCCAGATCGGCTCACCCGCCTGGTAGGCGACCGGGTTCTCGATGGTGATGTCCCGCTGTTCGAGGGTGCCGTCGCGGATCACGTCGGTGACCGTGACCGGGCCGATCGTGACGAGCAGGTCGCCGCCGTCGCGCTGGAGGTCGAGCACCCGGCCGACGCCCCGGCCGGTGACGAACATGACCTTCCCGGGCGCCAGGTCGTCGGCGCGGGGCGCGTCGCCGTCGAGCCGCCAGGTCAACCCGTCGGCGGTGACCGACCGCACCGAGCGCCCGCCGCCACCGACGAGGACCACGTCCGGTTGGTACGTCAGCTCGGGGTGCGGCACCGGCGCCATGCCGTAGCGCAACGCCGACTCGCCGTACGGATCCTCGGCGACGTCCGGATCGCCCGGCGACCCGCCGACGCACCCGGTGGCGGCCAGCGCGAGGACCACGGTGAGCGCAGCCGAGACAACCTTGCGCACGGGACTCCTCGTCGGATCGCGGACGGTGTGGTCAGGTCGAGGCCGCCGACCTGGGCCGTACGCCCAGCCATCGTCGGTCCGACGCGGACCGCGACGTCAGGGCCGGTCGCAGGGGTGCGGACCGGGACGGTCCATGCGGTCGACCCTAGACAGCGTCCGCTGCGGGGGAATCAGGGTTTTCCCCACCGCTCACGGCGGGAACGGGCACGTCGACCTCACCCACGCCACCGTCGGGTGAGGCGTACACTCTCGGCATCTGGCCGCGCTCGGATCGCGTTCGCCGACGTGCTGGCCGAGGTGGTCGCCGGTTACGAGCCGCACCGCCTCTGCGGCTACCTGTACCGGCTGGCGCAGACCTTCACCACCTTCTACGAGCGGTGCCCGGTGCTGCGGGCCACCGGAACGCGGCGGGCCAACCGGCTCGCCCTGTGCCGGCTCACCGGCGACACCCTGCGTACCGGCCTGCACCTGCTCGGCATCCCCGCCCCCACCCAACTGTGACCCCCCACCCGCCCGATCGTGTTGATCAAGAAGTTTTGGTCTCGGCGAGCGCGTGTCGGAGACGAAAACTTCTTGATCAACACGGGTGGGGGTGGGGTGGGGGCGCGGTGGGGTGGGGTGGGGTGGGGGTGGGTTGACGGGGGTCGATGGGAGGGGGAGGATGCGTAACACCCCCGAAATAGTGAGCTGGGGTGTGTCGGTGGCGCGATGTTAGCGCTAACGTTCATCGCGCGGACGGACGGAGAGTCGGACATGTCCCGAGTGCTGACCAGGGCCAGTGCCCTGCTCGCCGCCCTTTGCCTGCTGCTCCTGTCGGCGGTGCAGACGCCGCGTGCCGAGGCCGCCGCGCTCGACCCCTTCACCGGTTACCTGATGGCGCACTTCACCGGGGAGTCGGCCATCGGCGAGCAGGTCTACTTCGCACACAGCCGCGACGGGCTCACCTGGCGTGACCTGAACAACGGCTCACCCGTGCTGCTGTCCACGATCGGCACCCGGGGCGTACGCGATCCCTCCCTGCTCCGCTCGCCCTCCGGCGACCGGTACTGGATCGTCGCCACCGACCTGCGGATCGCCAGCGGCACATCGTGGAACGACGCGGCGAACCGGGGCAGCACCTCGCTGGTGGTGTGGGAGTCCCGAGACCTGGTTAACTGGTCCGCTCCCTGGCTGCTCAACGTCGCGGCGGCCATCCCCGGCGCCGGCAACGCCTGGGCGCCGGAGGCGATCTACAACGAGGCGACCGGCGACTACGTCGTCTACTGGGCGACCAACTCGGCGCGCAACGGCGTGACCAAGCACCGCATCTGGTACGTCCGGACCAGCGACTTCCGCAGCTTCACCGCGCCGCAGCTCTACATCGAGCGCCCCGGCGGGGGCCAGGGCATCATCGACACCCAGATCGTCGAGGTGCCGGGCGCGGTGGGCGGATACCGCTACTACCGGGCGTCGGCCGACGGGCACATCACCATCGAGGCCAGCAACTCGATCCTCGGGTCGTGGACCACGCTGGGCAACCTCTCGCACCTGGGCATCTCCAACGGCACCGGCGGCGGCAACGTGGTCGAGGGGCCGATGTGGATGCAGTTCAACGGCCGCAACGAGTGGGCGCTCTGGCTCGACCAGTACGCCACCGGCCGCGGCTACCTGCCGGTCACCTCCACGAACCTGGGCAGCGTCACCAACTTCCGGACCCGGACGGACTACCAGCTGGGTGCCAGCCGCAAACGGCACGGGTCGATCCTGAGCCTCACCGCCGCCGAGGAGAACGCGGTGCTGGGGCGGTGGGGCGCCACCACGCCGGCCAACCGCATCCAGGCGTACACGCACCAGGACCGGTACGTGCGGCACGCCAACTACGACGTCCGGATCGACGCCAACGTCAGCCCGGCCCAGGACGCCCAGTTCCGGGTGGTGCCCGGGTTGGCCGACGCCAGCGCGGTGTCGTTCGAGTCGGTCAACTACCCCGGCCACTACCTGCGGCACTACGGCTTCGACTTCGTGTTGGCGGCCAACGACGGCAGCTCGATCTTCGCCGCCGACGCCACCTTCCGGCAGGTAGCCGGTCTCGGCAACTCGTCGTGGTCGTCGTTCCGGTCGTACAACTACCCCGACCGGTACATCCGGCACTACGACTACCTGCTGCGGCTCGATCCGATCAACGACGCCCAGGCGCGCAACGACGCCACGTTCCGGATCACCTCGTGACCCGAGGGCGTCGCCGGGCCGGTCGGCGCGGCGACGAGCGTTCGGTCGGTGGGCTCGTACCATTGCGCAGTGATCGCTGACCGTACGGGGAGGGTCGATGGGTAGCGGCATCTACGTGCAGGACCTGCCGGGCATCGGCAAGCGGTACGACGTCGATCTGGGCAGCAACACCCAGCGGATCTCCGTGGTGGTGCGCCGTGACGGCAACCGTGACCTGTACGTCTTCGCCGCCGGGCACGATGATCCGGTGGCCGTGATCGAGATGTCGGAGGAGCAGGCGCGCAAGGTGGGCGCCCTGCTGGCAGGCACGTACTTCACCGAGTAGCCTTCGCGTCCCGCGCGTCTACGGTTCAGACCGCCTCAGGAGTCCTCACCGTGCATGCTGACCTCGTCGGCTTCGGGGCCCTCGTGCTGATCGCGGGCCTGCTGGCCCGCGCGGGTCGCCGGATCAACCTGCCCACCGTGCCGTTCTTCATGCTCGCGGGCATCCTGCTGGGGCCGGGCACACCCGGCCCGGTGCTGGTCGCCCATCCCGAGGACCTGAGCCTGCTCGCCTCGCTCGGCCTGGTGCTGCTGCTGTTCCACCTGGGCGTCGAGTTCCCGGTCGACCAGGTGCTCGGCAGCGGCAGGCGGCTGTTCATCGCCGCCGGAGCGTACATCGGCCTGAACATCGGCGCCGGTCTGCTCTTCGGCCTCGCGTTGGGCTGGGGCGGCTACGAGGCGTTGGTGATCGCCGGGGCGCTCGGCATCTCCTCCTCGGCGATCGTGACGAAGCTGCTCATCGAGTTGCGTCGACTGGCCAACGCGGAGACGCCGGTCATCCTCGGCATCATCGTGATCGAGGACCTGTTCCTCGCGCTGTACCTGGCGTTGCTCTCGCCGGTGCTGGCCGGCGCCGGCTCCGCCGGGGAGCTGGCCCTGCACATCGGTCTGAGCTTCGCCTACCTGGTGGTGCTCTTCGCCGTCGCCCGCTTCGGTGCCCGTCTGGTCGGCAAGGTGATCGACAGCAACGAGGACGAGCTGTTGGCGATCCTGATGGTCGGGCTGGTCGTGCTCGTCGCCGGGGTGTCGGCCGAGATCGGCGTCTCCGACGCGATCGGCGCGCTGATGATCGGTCTGGTGGTGGCCCGTACCCCGATCCGGGAACGGGTCGAACGCCTGGTGCTGCCGCTGCGCGACGTCTTCGCGGCGGTCTTCTTCCTGGTCTTCGGGCTGAGCATCGACGTCGGCGGCTTCGGCTCGGTGGCGGTGCCGGTGCTGCTGGCGGTGCTGGTGACCCTCGTGACCAACGTGCTGGCCGGCCTCGTCGCCGGCCGGTTGTTCGGGCTCAACCAACGCGGCGCGGCCAACGTCGGCCTGACCGTGCTGGGTAGGGGCGAGTTCTCGCTGATCCTGGCCACGCTCGCCCTCGCCGCCGGTCTCGACGGGCGGCTCGGCCCGTTCGTCGCGCTGTACGTGCTGATCCTGGCCGTGGCGAGCCCACTGCTCGCGGCGAACTCGCGTTACCTGGCCCGGGTCATTCCGGACCGGCTGCTGCACGGCGGCTGGCGGTACGTGCGCGAGGAGACGATGAGCACCGCCTGCACCCACCTCGACCGGGTCTACATCACCGAGTCCGACGCCGAGGCGTGCCCGCGGTGCGTGGAGAGCGGCGACGACTGGGTGCAACTGCGGATGTGTCTGACCTGTGGGGCGGTCGGCTGTTGCAGCGACTCGGTCAACAACCACGCGGAGGAGCACTATCGACAGACCGGCCACCCGCTGATCCGGTCGCTGGAGGAGGGTGAGGACTGGCGTTACTGCTACATCGACGGCAGCCTCGTCCGCGAACCCATGGGCGCTCCCCGGGAGTGAGCAGGCGCGCCGACCGCCGGGTCCCGCCTCAGCCGAGGTGGTACACCAGCGCGCCGTCGACCTCCTCCCGGGTGATGCCGAGGCCGTCGAAGGGTCGGGTGGCGACGCCGTCCCAGGGCGTACCGGCGAGCAGGTGCGGCAGGACCACCACCGACCGGATGCCCGCCTGCCGCAGGAACGCCACGCTGCCCTGGTCGGGGAAGGTCGCGCTGGCCGCGCGGATCTGCTCCTGACTGGTCGGTACGAAGGTGATGTGACCGTTGACGACGCGGGGGAACCCGTCGGTGGACCAGAGCATGATGTGGGCCTCGGTCACCCCGTCGCTGGGCAGGATCAGCATGGGCTCGGCGGCGGAGCGCATCGCCGCCGGGGCGGTCGGCACGTCGGGGTGGGGGGTGCGGTTGACCCCTTCGACCAGCACCAGCAGCAGCGGGATCACCAGCAGGACCCGGCCGACGATCCTCGGCCACCGGAGGCTGGGAAGCTGCCGACCGAACTCGGTGATCGCTCCGGCCGCCAGGATGGCGAGCAGCAGGCTGATCCACACCATGAGCCGCCCCGGGGTGCGCAGCGCCTCCCAGCCGGGGAGCACCCGCGACAGCGTCAGGTATCCCGGGTCGCCCTCGCCGACGAGGTTGCTGCCCAGGCCGAGCGCACCGGTGACCAGCACGCCGAGCCCGAGCACCACCCGGTGGCGGACCCGGAACGCCGAGTAGCTCAGCCCGGCCGCGGCCAGCACGATCAGCGTGACGCCGGGCAGCAGCGCCATCTCCGGTGGCCACGACAACTGGGCGCGGGCGGCCTCGAAGTAGTCGCCCCACAGCCACGAGTCGGCGGGCGCGACGAAGTAGCCGCGCAGCGGCGGGGAGAACATCTGCGTCCAGGCCAGGTCTCGGCGCGCCTGCGGATTCAACTCGACCACCCGCAGGAAGGCGGTCCCCAACCAGACGCACACCACACTGAAGACGACGCCGCCGACCAGGTTGGCCAACACCATCCGGCGGCCCAGGAGCCACCGGCCGGTGCGCCACCGGGTCCACCCCACCGCCACGAGGACCACCAGCACGGTACCGGCCAGGAAGTACACCAGCGGCAGGCCGACGGCGAAACCGAGGGTCAGCTGCCACGCCGCGACCAGCCACCCGGCCACGATCCATCCCGGACGGTGCAGCGCGGGCCGGTGACCCTCGCGCAGGGACCAGCCGTGACCGCGAGCCAGCATCGCCAGGCACAGCGCGATGCCGCCGATGGAGAGGATGTTCAGGTGGCCGCTGTGGGCGAGCCGCCACGGAGCGAAGGCCCAGGCGACGCCCGCCACGGCCGCCGCCGTCCTGATCCCACCCAGCTGGCGCACCAGCGCGTACGCCCCGACGAAGGCGAGCGCGTGGGCCAGGACGTAGAGCAGGTTGTAGCGGAACACCGCCGCTTCCATGCCGTTGCCGAACAATCCGGCCGGCGCGTAGCCGATCAGGTTGTCGGTGTAGGCGAACGTGTACAGCTCCGGAAAGAAGGTGTTGGAGTGCCAGAGGCCGAGCGGGTTGGTGGCCAGGGCGTGCCCGCCCCAGGCGACCTGCCACGCCTGCAACGTGGGATCGCCGATGTCACCCGGAATGGTGGTCCACGGATGCCGCAACGTCGGCCAGGTGAGCACGACGGCCAGCAGCAGACCCGCGAAGCTCGCCATCGTCCACTCGTGACGCAGCAGCCGAGCCGCCTTGGTGAACCACGTTTTCCCGTCGCGCGGCGGAGCTTCCGTTTCCTCTGGTTCCGGACCGGTTTGCGGGTCGGCGGACGGCGTTCCGACAAGACCTCGACGTATCGCCTGCACGTATCCTCCTGCCGATCTCCGTCGCCGACCTCCTAGCCTCGCATCGACAACTGGATAAAAGCCATCGTCGATGGCTACCGAAACTTTCGGGAGCATCGTCAGCTGCGGTTGAGCCGCCGGTACAGCGGGGCGAGCCGGCGGTGCGCCTGCCGGTAGACGCCGAAGATCTCGTCGTAGCGGGCGCGGTGCGCCGGGTCCGGTGCGAAGACCCGGTCGGTACGCATCAGCCCCGGGATGTCGGCGAAGCTGAGCTGCCCGGTGCCGACCGCGCCGATCCAACCCGCGCCCCGGGCGTTGACCGCCAGCGGTCGGGCATCCCGACGGATCTCGACACCGAGCACGTCGGCGAAGATCTGACACCACGAGTCCGACAGCGCCCCGCCGCCGGTGACGGCCATCGAGGTCACCGGCGCGCCGAGGAACCGGTTCACCGCGCCGAGCAGCCAGCGGGTGTTGAACGCGACCCCTTCGAAGACCGCCCGCAACAGGTCCGAGCGGTTGGTGTCGAGGGAGATGTTGAGGAACCCGGCGCGCAGGGTCGCGTCGTCCACCGGCGCGCGTTCACCGTAGAGCCAGGGGGTGTAGAGCACACCGTTCGCGCCCGGCGGCACCGTAGGGATGATCGCGTCGAAGGCGTCGAAGATCGTTCCCTCGTCGCGGCTGAGTCGACCGGCGCCGAGCAACGGATCGTCGTACTCCACGATCTTGTCCCGGAGCCAGGTGAGGTTGGCCCCGGCGGTGGCCTGGAGGGCGGTCATCAGGTAGCGGTCGCCGATGGCGCAGGGCACGGCGGCGATGCCGGCGGTGACGTCGGTCTTCTTCCGGGGCACGTGGGCGGCTATCCAGGAGGAGGTCCCGACGTACAGGTGCGGCTCGTTGTCCCCGGTGGTGCCGGCCCCGATCGCCGCCGCGGTGTTGTCGATCGACCCGGCGACCACCCGCACCGTCGCGGGCAGGCCCAGGTGGGTGGCGGCGGACGGCGTCAGGGTGCCGATCACCTCGGTGCAGGCGACGATGGGCGGCAGCCGGTCCGCGTCGATGCCGCAGTCGGCGACCAGCGCGGGGGAGTAGCGGATGTCGCCGGGCCGCCGGTTGTCGGTCACCCACGAGGTCAGGATCGAGTCGACGGTGGCCACCGTACGTCCGGTGAGCCTCAGGTTGATCCAGTCGAGCACGTTGAGGAACGTCGCGGTCCGCGCGTACACCTGCGGCCGGGTGTCGCGGACGAACAGCATGTGAGCGGCGGGGTCCTTGCCGGTGGGGGAGGGCATTCCGCCGGTCAGCCGCAGCCACCGGGCGATCCGGCGCACCGACATCCCCTGGTACGCGGGAAAGCCGCCGAACTGCCGTCGCAGGTGCGGCGCGCCGCGCATGTCGAGCCAGCTGATGCACGGGGTCAGCGGCGCGCCGTCGCGGTCCACCGCGATCGTCCCCTCACCCTGGGTGGAGGCGCAGACCGTGGTCACCGCCCGCATCTGGTCGGGGTGGTCCCGACCCAGGTCGGCGGCGACCTCCCCGAGCGCCGCCCACCAGTCGAGCGGGTCCTGTTCGGCGCCGCCGCCGGGCAGCACCCGCAGTGGGACCGGCCGCTCGGCCCAGCCGGTGACCGTGCCGTCGGCGGCGACCAGCGCGGCCTTCAGCGCCGAGGTGCCCAGGTCGATCGCGAAGACCTGCGGCGGGCTGGCGGCCACCGCTCAGACCCCCTCGACCAGCGCGAAGACCTGGTCGAATCGGCTGAGGGCGTCGTCGATGACCTCGTCGGTGTCGGCCATCGACGTGTACATCCGCGAGCCGGCCAGGGTGATCACACCGTGTGCGGTGTAGGCGGCACCCATCTGCTCCATCAGCCGCTTGCGGGCCTTGTTCTCCCGGAGCAGCTTCACCGGGTTGCGCATGTCCAACAACATCACGCCGCTGCACTCCAGGTGCACGATGGAGCCCTGGTTGTACGCCACGTACGGCAACCCGTAGGAGTCGATCAGTCGTTGCAGGCCCCGGGTCAGCCGGTCACCGGCCCGGCCGGCGATCACCGGGGCGTTGGTGCGGGCCATCTCCTCGATGGCGAAGTAGCCGGCCGCGCAGGACAGCGGGTTGGCCGACAGCGTGCCGCCGACCTGGATGTGCGCCCCGCTCCTACCGTCCAACCCGGATCCGAAGACCGCCATCACGTCGGCCCGCCCGCCGACACCACCGGCCATCGGGTAGCCGCCGGAGACGGCCTTGCCCAGCACGGTCAGGTCGGGGGTGACACCGAAGTAGCCGGCGGCGCCGCCGAGCCCGAGCCGGAATCCGGTGACCACCTCGTCGAAGATCAGCAGCGCGCCGAACTCGTCGCACAGCTCGCGGACACGGGCGTTGAAGTCCCGTGGCGCGGGCCGGGTGCCGGACTCCGGGCCGACCGGTTCGACCACCACCGCGGCGGTGCCGCCGCGCAGCCGGTTCTCGATCAGCTTGCGCTTGAGCTGCCCGAGGTCGTGCGGGAAGGCTTCCCGGGTGCGGGCCGTCGCCCCGAACGGGATGCCCTTGGCGTTCATCCGGTAGGTGCCCGGCACCCGCAGCCCGTAGACCATCGTGTCGGACCAGCCGTGATAGGCGCCGCCGACCTTGATCACCATCTTCTTGCCGGTGAAGGCGCGGGCGCCGCGGACGGCGGCCATCACCGCCTCGGTGCCCGAGCCCAGCGACCGGTACATCTCCACGTGCGGCATGAACCGGTGGATGATCTCGGCGAGTTTGAGTTCGTACTCGTGGAACAGGCCGGTCACCGGGCCGCAGTCGCGGATCACCTCGGCGACCCGCTCGTTGACCGGGCCGTAGTTGCTGCCCAGGATCGTCGGCCCGCCGGCCTGGAGGAAGTCGATGTAGGTGTTGCCGTCCCGGTCCACCAGGTACGCGCCGTCGGCCCGGTCGATGGCCAGCGGGAACGGGTGGTTGAACGCCAGGTTGTGCTGCACCCCGCCGGGGATCCGACGCTTGGCCCGGTCGGTGATCTCCTTGCTGGCCCGGCACTTGGTGTCGAAGTAGTTCAACACGTCGAGCATCGCGTCGTGGCGCAGTCCGCGTACCGGTTGGGCGGTCAGCGCCTTGAGTCGACGCATCACGTCGTCCACGTCGGGGTACGCGCTGATCGCGTACCCGAGCCGGGCCGACTCCGCGCCCGGCGTGCCGCCGGCCCCGTCCGACACCGTCCCGGTCGTTTCGGTCGGGGCCGCCGGGGTGCCCGCCGCCCGGTCGGCGGCGATCTCGGCGGCGACCGCGTCGGCGCTGGGCAGTTCCTCGTCGGCGGGTACCCGCACCGGCTCGACCGCCTCGGTGAGCTGGGCGGCGATCCGCTTCTCGTCGGCTCGCAGCTTGCTGAAGGCGATCTCCCGGATCGTGGTCGGGATGGTGTGGACCTTGCCCGCCTCGCTGGTCAGCGCCAGCAGATAGGCGATGGACACCTTCTCCAGCAGGGCCATGTTGAACACCGCCCGGTCGGGGTCGGTGCCGACGGCGACCACCCCGTGGTTGGCGATGATGAAGGCGTTGTCCCCGCTGGCCACCTTCTTCTGCACGTTGCGGGCCAGGAACCCGGTGCCCGACGGGGCGTAGTCGATGATGGCCACCTGGCGGCCCAGGAAGCGCACCTGCTCGTCGGTGAGCGCCGGGATCGGCTTGCGCAGGAAGGCCAGCGCCGAGGCGTACGGCTGGTGGGTGTGCACGATCGCGTTGACGTCCGGCCGCTCCCGGTAGATGTTGGCGTGCATCCCGCACTCGATGGACGGCTTCAGCCCGACACCGGAGTCGTCGGGCACGTGCCGGCCGTCGAAGTCCACGAGGCAGACGTCCTCGACGCGCATCCGGTCGTAGTCGTAGTTGCTCGGAGTGACCGCGTACAGCCGGTGACCGGGCACCCGGACCGAGACGTTGCCCTCGGTGGCCTTGAGGTAGCCCCGGGCGAGCATGGTGCGGCACATGTCGACGACGTGCTGGCGGGACAGGCGGTGCTGCACGGCGGTCTCCTCCGTCGGGTCGCCGGCCGCCAGGCGGTGCGCGGCCGGTCGGGTTCATCGTCGCGTGGGCGTCCCGATCGGGACACCGTCCCACCGGCAGCGAGAATGTCCACCCCTCTTATCCCGGCGTGACAAAATCGTCGGGTGAGCGCGCCCGTCTCCACGACGCCGTGGCGACACCTGCCCGCCGATCTGGCCGCCGCGATGCGCCCGCACCTGCCGGCCACCGTCGCCGCCGTGGCGGCCGCCGTCACCGAGGCCACCCCCGCCTTCGCCGACATCGCCGACGACAAGTTCGCCCGGGACGTACGCACTGCGGTGCAGGTGGCGCTCGACCGCTTCCTCGACCTGGTCGGCACCGGGGAACCGGCGCTGCCGCCCCGGGTCCGGGAGGTCTTCGTCGGATTGGGCGCCGCCGAGGCACGCGAGGACCGGGGGCCGGAGGCACTGCTGACCGCGCTGCGGACGGCGGCCCGGCTGTTGCTGCGTACGGCGTCGCAGTCACTGGCCCGGCTGCGCCCGCTCGATCCGGAGGAGTTGATCGACCTCTCCGACGCGGTCAGCGCGTACGTCGCCGAACTGGCGGCGGCGAGCACCGACGGGTACGCGCTGCAACTGCGTGAGCAGGCCGGGGAGGTCGACCGGCGGCGCCAACTGGCCGAACTGCTGCTGCGTGGCGACGGCATGCCCAGCGCCGTCGAGTCCGCGGCGGCCCGGATCGGTTGGCCCGACCTGGACGCGGTGGTGCCCGTGCTGCTGCCCCTGGACCAGGCCCGCGACGTGCGGTTCCGGTACGGCCCGGACGGGCTGGTCGTCGAACGTGGACGCGACGCCGTGCTGCTGCTGCGCTCCGGCCCCCGGGCGGCGCGGGTCGCCCTGACCGAGGCGCTGGCCGGGCGGCGGGCGGTGGTCGGCCCGGAACTGGGCTGGCCCCAGGTGCCGGCGGCCGTCCGGCTCGCCGAGTTGACCGCCGGACTGGTCGGCCCCCGCGCCGCCCCGGTCTTCGTCGACGACCACCTGGTCACGTTGACCCTACGCGGTGAGCAACGGGCGTTGGCGGTGCTCACCGCCCGCCGCCTCGCACCGCTGGCGCGGCTGCGCCCGGCCCAGCGGGAGAACCTGCTGGCGACGCTCCACGCCTGGCTGCGGCACTGGGGGTCGCGTGCCGAGGTCGCCACCGAGTTGTTCGTCCATCCGCAGACGGTCAGCTACCGCCTCAAGCGGCTGCGCGAGTTGTACGGTGCCGACCTGGACGACCCGGCGGCCCGCTTCGAGCTCCTGGTGGTGCTGACCAACCAGCTCACCGTCGACGCTGGACGCGGCTAGGTTTCACGGGCAGTAGGCGATCGAGGTCGGCGAGTATCCGGAAGGTATCTGGAACTTTCGCTGGACAGCTGCCCTGACCTGGCGCAGGGCGTCGTGACGGTGACCTGGGGCGACCCGCCACCGTGGTCTTACCGGCCAACGTCAACGTATTCCTTCGCCTCGACGGTGGTCAAGGCCAGGTTTCGGGAGTATTTCCGGAAGTTGTTGACGGTTCGGTGGACCCGTGCCAATACTGTTGGCCATCGACGCATCCAGAGATGAACGTCGATGACCGCTACCTGCTCCGCCGGTCATCCGCGAGACGACCGACGCAACACCACCACCCGGTACGACGTCGACAGTCGACGGTGGCTGCCCAGCCACCGGGGCGGCCGATGCGTAGCGCACTGCTGGCCGTCGGCCAGCCGTCATGAGGAGGAAGCATGAACAACGTCCCCGGCCCACCACGAAGTCGCCGCCGCGGCCGAGTCAGGATGCTGGCTGCCGCTGCCTTCGCCGCCGTGCTGGCCACCACCGCTATCGTGGCCAGCCCGGCTCAGGCTGAGGCTGACCGTCAGGTCTGTTCGAACACGGAGGGGAACCACAACGGGTTCTTCTTCTCGTTCTGGAAGGACAGCGGCGACGCCTGCATGGTGTTGCGCGAGAACGGTCGTTACAGCAGCTCGTGGAGCAGGAGCACGAACAACTGGGTCGGCGGCAAGGGCTGGAACCCTGGCACGCGCCGTACGATCAGCTACTCGGGTACCTACAACCCGGGTAACAACAACAGCTACCTCGCGCTGTACGGCTGGACCCGTAACCCGCTGGTCGAGTACTACATCGTCGAGAACTTCGGTAGCTACAACCCGAGCAGTGGCGCGACCCGGCTGGGCAGCGTGACCACTGATGGTGGCACCTACGACATTCTGCGTAGCCAGCGGGTGAACCAGCCGTCGATCGACGGTACCGCGACGTTCTACCAGTACTGGAGCGTGCGGCAGCAGAAGCGCAGCAGTGGCACGATCACCACGGCGAACCACTTCGACGCGTGGGCCCGGGTCGGGTTGAACCTGGGTAACCACTACTACCAGATCATGGCGACCGAGGGTTACCAGAGCCAGGGCAGCTCGGACATCACCCTGCGCGAGGGCGGCAGCTCCGACCCCGGCCCGACCGACCCGGGCAACCCCACCACCCCGCCGCCCGGCAACGGTGGCTGCTCGGTCAGCGTGAACCGCGCCGAGGACTGGAACGACCGGTTCAACACGACCTTCTCGGTCAGCGGCAGCAACAACTGGACCGTCACCATCCGCACCAACGGTGGCCAGAGCCTGCAGAACAGCTGGAACGCCACGATCAGCGGCAACAGCGGCACGCTCACCGCCCGGCCGAACGGAAACGGCAACAACTTCGGCATCACGCTCTACAAGAACGGCAACAACACCACACCGACGGCAACCTGTTCCGCCGGCTGATCTGGTGAACACAGCGGTGGGGTGCCGGCTCGGGCCGGTGCCCCACCACCATCGCGACACGGTGACGGGCCGGTTCCCTCGCGGGCCGGCCCGTCACCGTGCGGCGAGTCGAGCCGGGCTCGCTCAGCCGCCGCGTCGTGCGCGCCCCAGCACGAGGCCACCGACGACCACGGCGATCAACCCCAGCACCAGCGCCACGTAACCGCCACCCCGGCCGTTGCCGGTGCCTATGCCGCTGTCCGAGGTGACCACGACCAGACCGCCGAGCGCCAGGCCGACCGCCCCCGCGGCGAGGGCGACCATGCCGCGTCGCGCCGCGCCGGTGCGGGCACGGGCGAGTGCCGACCCGCCGATGACCACACCCGCGAGCGCGATCAGGGCGGCCACCGATGATCCGACCCGACCGGCGCTCATGGCCTCGGCGGCGATTGGGTAGGTGGTGATCCGGTCGGCCACCGGTACGGCGAGTCCGACCGCACCGGACGGTGCGGCCAGGGCGGCGTCGAGCACGAGCCGGACGAGCGTCATGGTGTCTCCTCTGTGGTCACGTCGGCTGGTGAGAGGTCTCCGATCCTGCTCGCGGGCGCACCGATGGTCATCCGGCCCACGTAGGCACTTTCTGCTGCCGCGCCCGGCGCGCCCGGCTACCGCGTGCGTGGTGGCCGCCGCCGCGCTACCGCGTACGTGGTAGGTGCCCAGTCGTCCGTGCGCATGAGTCACCGGTCGGGGTTTGCCGGTTAGGGTGCGCGCATGGGTGAGCGGTGCGGGCGGATTCTGCGGCTTGCGGCGGTCCGGGACTGGGTGATCGCCGTCGGCGTGACGGCGGTGCTGCTCGTCGCCGGGCTGTCCGCGGCGCCGCCCACCACGGCGGTCGGCCTGTTCGGTTACGCCTGTGTGGTCACCGGCGGCCTGGCGTTAGTCGCCCGCCGACGGGCTCCGGTGGCGGTGCTGGTCGTCACCGGCGTGTGCGCGGTGGGTTACCAGGCAGCCGGCATCGAGGTGCCCGCTGTGGCGTTCCTGTTCGCGGTGTACGCGGCCGTCCGCGCGGGGCACCGCGCGGTCACCGTCGTGGCGGCTGTCGCGATGCTGGTCTCCCTTCCGCTCGCCGCCCTGGCCCTACCGCCGACGCCGCCGGTCGGCGAGGCGCTCGCCCAGGCCCGCGACGCGCTCGAAGTGGCCTGGCTGGTCGCCGCCGGTGCCGCCGGTGAGGCGTTACGGCAGGCTGAGCGACGCGCGGAGGAGGCCGAGCGCACCCGCGAGGAGACGGCGCTGCGCCGCGCCGACGAGGAGCGGCTGCGCATCGCCCGGGAACTGCACGACTCCCTCACCCACCAGATCTCGATCATCAAGGTGCAGGCCGAGGTCGCGGTGCACCTGGCCGGCAGACGCGGTGAGCCGGTGCCGGAGGCGCTGGTGGCCATCCGGGAGGCCAGCCGTGCGGCGACCCGGGAACTGCGCGCGACCCTGGAGGCGCTGCGCGCCGACGGGACCACCACCTCGCCCGGGCTCGACCAGCTTCCGGACCTGGTGCGGCGGGCCCGGCTGGCCGGTGTGGACGCGACGTTGACCATCGACGGACAACGCCCCGACGTGCCGGACGCCGTGCACCTCGCCGCCTACCGCATCGTGCAGGAGGCGCTGACCAACATCACCCGACACGCCTCCACCGCCTCGGCGTCGGTGCGGATCGACTACCGGCCGGATGCCGTCGCGATCCGGGTCGACGACGACGGCGAGGCCGTGCCGGGCGGCTCGACCGCACCCGGCGTCGGGCTGCTCGGCATGCGGGAACGGGTCGCCGCCCTCGGGGGCCTGTTGCGCGCCGAGGCCCGCGACGGGGGCGGGTTCACCGTGCACGCCGAGCTTCCGGTGGGGGCGACGCCATGATCCGCGTGCTGCTGGTCGACGACCAACCGCTGCTGCGCAGCGGATTCCGCGCGTTGCTCGACATCGAGGACGACATCGAGGTGGTGGCCGAGGCCGCCGACGGCCAGCAGGCGCTGGCCCTGGCCCGGGAACACCTGCCCGACATCGCGTTGGTCGACATCCAGATGCCGGTCATGGACGGCATCGAGACGACCCGGCGCATCGCTGCGGATCCCGCGCTGTCCGGCGTACACGTGGTCATCCTGACCAACTACGGCCTCGACGAGCACGTGTTCCACGCGTTGCGTGCCGGTGCCGCCGGCTTCCTCGTCAAGGACATCGAACCGGCGGATCTCGTGCACGCCGTGCGGGTGGCCGCGCGCGGCGACGCCCTGCTCGCACCGTCGATCACCCGCAAGCTGATCGACCGGTACGTCACCGAGCCACCGCGGACGCCGGCCGGCGCGCGGCTGAAGGAGTTGACCAACCGGGAGCGGGAGACGGTCGCCCTTCTCGCGCAGGGCCTGTCCAACGACCAGATCGCCGAACGCCTGGTGATCAGCCCGCTGACCGCGAAGACCCACATCAACCGGGCGATGACGAAACTCCAGGTCCGTGACCGAGCACAGCTCGTGGTCATCGCGTACGAGTCCGGCCTGGTGACGGCGCGCGGTCGGTGACCTCGGCGGCCCGGTCCGGTGGTGTCGCGGCCTGCGGTACGGCAGACTCAGCGGATCCTGCGCCACCGGCCCGACGGTGGTTCCGTGACGGTGTCGACGGAGGGTTGACGTGCGGATCGCGTTGTTCGTGACGTGCCTGGCGGACACCCTGTTTCCCGAGGCGGCGAAGGCGACGGTGCGGTTGCTGGAGCGGTTGGGGCACGAGGTGGCGTTCCCGCCGGGGCAGACGTGCTGTGGGCAGATGCATGTCAACACCGGTTACCAGGCGCAGGCGCTGCCGCTGGTACGCCGACACACCCGGGTCTTCGACCCGTACGACGTGATCGTGGCCCCCTCGGGATCGTGCGTCGGGTCGGTCCGCCACCAGCACGCGACGGTGGCGCGGCGCGCCGGTGACGTCCGGTTGGCCGCGCGGGCGGAGTCGGTGGCGGGGCGGACGTACGAGCTGTCCGAGTTGCTGGTGGACGTGCTCGGGGTAACCGACGTCGGCGCGTACTTCCCGCATCGGGTGACCTACCATCCGACCTGTCACTCGCTGCGCATGCTGCGGGTGGCCGACCGGCCGCTGCGGTTGCTGCGCGAGGTGCGTGGGCTGGATCTGGTGGAGTTGCCGGCGGCGGAGCAGTGCTGCGGGTTCGGGGGGACGTTCGCGGTGAAGAACGCGGACACGTCGACGGCGATGCTGGCGGACAAGATGCGTCACGTGCTCTCCACCGGCGCGGAGGTCTGCACGGCGGGTGACTCGTCGTGCCTGATGCACATCGGTGGTGGGTTGTCCCGGCTGCACAGCGGAGTCCGGACGGTGCATCTGGCGGAGATCCTGGCCTCGACCGAGCGGGACGACACCATGGGTGAGCGGGCAGAGCTGGTGGTGCGGTCGTGACGCGGACCTTCCTCGGCATGCCGACCGCGCCGACCGGCGTCGGGCACCTGCGGGGCGCGGAGCCCTTCCCGGTCGCCGCCCGACGGGCGCTGGCCGATGCGCAGTTGCGCCGCAACCTCGGGCACGCCACCGCGACGATCCGGGCGAAGTCGGCCGCGGTGATCGACGAGGTGCCGGACTGGGAGCGGTTGCGGGCGGCCGGGTCGGCGATCAAGACCGACGTCATGGCCCGGCTACCGGAGCTGCTGGAACAGCTTGAGCAGCGGGTGACGCAGGCCGGTGGAGTGGTGCACTGGGCCGCCGACGCCCACGAGGCGAACGCGATCGTCGTCGACCTGGTGCGCGACACCGGCAGCGACCGGGTGATCAAGGTCAAGTCGATGGCGACGCAGGAGATCGGCCTCAACGAGGCCCTCGAAGCGGCCGGCATCGCGCCGGTGGAGACCGACCTCGCCGAGCTCATCGTGCAGCTGGGCGACGACCGGCCGAGTCACATCCTGGTGCCGGCGATCCACCGCAACCGGGCCGAGATCCGCCAGATCTTCCTGCGCGCGATGCCGGGCGTGGACCCGGCGTTGACCGACGAACCGGCAGACCTCGCGGCGGCGGCGCGTCGCTTTCTGCGGCAGACGTTCCTGTCCACGCCGGTGGCGGTCTCCGGGGCGAACTTCGCCGTCGCGGAGACCGGCACGCTGGCGGTGGTGGAGTCCGAGGGCAACGGTCGGATGTGCCTGACGCTGCCGCGTACGTTGATCACCGTGATGGGTGTGGAGAAGGTGGTGCCGACCTGGCGGGACCTGGAGGTGTTCCTGCAACTGCTGCCCCGGGCCTCGACCGGGGAGCGGATGAACCCGTACACCTCGATGTGGACCGGGGTCACCCCGGGCGACGGGCCGCAGGCGTTTCACCTGGTGCTGCTGGACAACGGACGCAGCGCGGTGCTCGCCGACGAGGTGGGCCGGCAGGCGTTGCACTGCATCCGCTGCTCGGCGTGCCTGAACGTGTGCCCGGTCTACGAGCGCACCGGCGGGCACGCGTACGGGTCGGTGTATCCGGGACCGATCGGCGCGGTGCTGTCCCCGCAGCTGACCGGGGTGGCCGACAACGCCTCGTTGCCGTACGCCTCGTCGCTCTGCGGGGCCTGCTACGACGCCTGCCCGGTGAAGATCAACATTCCGGAGCTGCTGGTGCACCTGCGCGACCGGGCGCCGCATCCGCACGCGGAGTCGGCCGTGATGGCCGCCGCCGCGTACGCCATGGACCGCCCGGCACTGTTCGCGGCGGCGCAGCGCGCGACGCGGCTGAGCCGGCTCGCCGGACGGCGCGGCCGTGGTCTGCCGCCGCCGCTGTCCGGCTGGACCGACGGCCGTGACCTGTCCGATCCGCCGCCGCAGACCTTCCGCGATTGGTGGGCGAACCGGTGACCGCCCGGGAGACGGTCCTCGCCCGGCTCCGCGCCGCGCTCGGCCCCGCCGCACCGGCGCTGACCGAGGTGCCACGCGACTACCGGCGCGACGGCGTGGTCGACATCGAGCGGCTGGTCGACCGGCTGACCGACTACCGCGCCCAGGTGCACCGGGTCGCCGCCACGGCCGTCGCCGACACCATCGCCGGCATCCTGCCCGCTGCGGCGATCGTCGTCGTTCCGCCGGGGCTACCGTCTGCCTGGCTGCCGTCGACCGTGACCGTCCTACCCGACGACGATCTGGACAACGCTCGGATCGCCGCCGCCGCCGCCGTGGTCACCGCCGCCGCCGTCGCCATCGCCGACACCGGCACGGTCGTGCTCGACGGCTCGCCCGACCAGGGCCGTCGCGTGCTCAGTCTCCTGCCGGACCGGCACGTCTGCGTGGTCCGCACCGCCCAGGTGGTCGCCGACGTGCCCCAGGCCCTGGCCCGCCTCACCCCGCACCGGCCATTGACCTGGATCAGCGGCCCGTCGGCCACCAGCGACATCGAACTCGACCGGGTCGAGGGCGTACACGGCCCCCGCACCCTGCACGTCATCCTGCTGCCCTGACCGGTCGGCGGGCGCGCGGCGGACCGGCGAGGTCACGACATGTCGGACCGGCGTGGCAGGATCGTGCGGGTGACCAGCAGATCCACCGAACAGCGACTGGACGATCTCGCGCGGCTGCGCCGCGTGCGGGACCGCATCGACCGGGAGTACGCGCAGCCGCTGGACGTGGAGGCGCTCGCCCGTGGGGTCAACATGTCGGCCGGGCACCTCAGCCGCCAGTTCCGGCTGGCCTACGGTGAGTCCCCGTACGGCTACCTGATGACCCGGCGCATCGAACGCGCCATGGCGTTGCTGCGCCGGGGTGACCTCAGCGTCACCGATGTCTGTTTCGCGGTCGGCTGCTCGTCGCTGGGCACGTTCAGCACCCGCTTCACCGAGCTGGTCGGGGTGCCGCCCAGCGTCTACCGCCGGGACGCGGCGCGCGCCACGAGAGGGCTCCCGTCCTGCGTGGTGAAACAGGTGACCAGACCGATCAGGAATCGAGAAGCAGTGCCGATGCGTCCCTGGTTAGCGTGGCCGTCATGAACCTCACCATTCACGCCAGCTTCCTGCCGCACACCGACCCGGACGTCTCCCTGGCCTTCTACCGGGATCTCCTCGGTTTCGAGGTCCGCAACGACGTCGGCTTCCAGGGCATGCGCTGGATCACCGTCGGACCGCCCGGTCAGCCCGACACCTCCGTCGTGCTGCATCCACCGGCGGCCGACCCCGGCGTGACCGACGAGGAGCGCCGCACCATCACCGAGATGATGGCGAAGGGCACCTACGCCTCGATCGTGCTGGCCACGCCCGACGTCGACGGTGTCTTCGAGCGGCTCCAGGCCGCCGACATCGACATCGTGCAGGAGCCGACCGACCAGCCGTACGGGGTTCGTGACTGCGCCGTCCGCGATGCCGCCGGCAACATGATTCGTATTCAGGGAGTGCGATGAGCTTGGACAACCAGTCGTCGGCGCGGCACGCCGCGGACAGTCACGATCTGATCCGGGTGCAGGGCGCCCGCGAGAACAACCTCAAGGACGTCACCGTCGAGCTGCCGAAGCGTCGGCTGACCGTGTTCACCGGGGTCTCCGGCTCCGGTAAGAGCTCGCTGGTGTTCAGCACCATCGCGGCCGAGTCACAGCGGCTGATCAACGAGACGTACAGCGCGTTCATCCAGGGTTTCATGCCCACGCTGGGGCGGCCGGAGGTCGACCTCCTCGACGGGCTGACCACCGCGATCATCGTCGACCAGGAGCGGATGGCGGCGAACCCGCGGTCCACCGTCGGCACCGCCACCGACGCCAACGCCATGCTGCGGATCCTGTTCAGCCGGCTCGGCCAGCCGCACATCGGCTCCCCCCAGGCGTTCTCCTTCAACGTCGCCTCGATCAGCGGCGCCGGTGCGGTGACCATCGAACGGGGCGGCACCACGACGAAGGAACGGCGCAGCTTCAGCATCACCGGTGGCATGTGCCCGCGTTGCGAGGGTACCGGCCGGGTGACCGACATCGACCTGACCGCGTTGTACGACGACAGCAAGTCGCTCAACGAGAGCGCGCTCACGGTGCCCGGTTACAGCATGGAAGGTTGGTACGGCCGGATCTACCGTGGCTGCGGCTTCTTCGACCCGGACAAGCCGATCCGCGAGTACACCAAGCGGGAGCTGCACGACCTGCTCCACAAGGAGCCGACCAAGATCAAGATCGACGGGACGAACCTGACCTACACCGGGCTGATCCCGCAGATCCAGAAGTCGTTCCTGTCCAAGGACGTCGAGGCGATGCAGCCGCACATCCGCGCCTTCGTGGAGCGGGCGGTGACCTTCACCGTCTGCCCCGAGTGCGACGGCACCCGGCTGAGTGCGGCGGCCCGCTCGTCGAAGATCAACGGCATCAGCATCGCCGACGCCTGCGCGATGCAGATCAGCGATCTGGCCGAGTGGGTGCGCGGGCTGCGTGAGCCCTCGGTGGCGCCACTGTTGGCCTCGTTGCAGCACACCCTCGACTCCTTCGTCGAGATCGGGCTCGGCTACCTCAGCCTGGACCGGCCGTCCGGGACGCTCTCCGGCGGCGAGGCGCAACGCACCAAGATGATCCGCCACCTCGGCTCGTCGCTGACCGACGTCACCTACGTCTTCGACGAGCCCACCATCGGGCTGCACCCGCACGACATCCAGCAGATGAACCGCCTGCTGCTGCGGCTGCGGGACAAGGGCAACACCGTGCTCGTCGTGGAGCACAAGCCGGAGACGATCGCCATCGCCGACCACGTCGTCGACCTCGGTCCCGGGGCCGGCACGGCGGGTGGCACCGTCTGTTTCGAGGGCACCGTCGAAGGGCTGCGGGCCAGCGGCACCCTCACCGGCCGGCACCTCGACGACCGGGCCACCCTCAAGAAGTCGGTGCGTACGCCCACCGGACACCTGCCGATCAGGAAGGCGTCGACGCACAACCTGCGCGACGTCGACGTCGACATTCCACTCGGGGTGCTCGTCGTGGTCACCGGCGTCGCCGGTTCGGGCAAGAGTTCCCTGGTGCACGGGTCGATCCCGTCGGACGCCGGGGTGGTGGCGATCGACCAGGGCGCGATCCGTGGCTCGCGGCGGAGCAACCCGGCGACGTACACCGGGCTGCTCGACCCGATCCGTAAGGCGTTCGCGAAGGCCAACGGTGTGAAGCCCGCGCTGTTCAGCGCCAACTCCGAGGGGGCGTGCCCCACCTGCAACGGCGCCGGCGTCATCTACACCGACCTGGCGATGATGGCCGGGGTGGCCACGGTGTGCGAGGAGTGCGAGGGCAAGCGGTTCCAGGCATCCGTGCTGGAGTACCACTTCGGCGGCCGGAACATCGCCGAGGTGCTCGCGATGCCGGTCGGCGAGGCGGCGGAGTTCTTCGCCTCCGGCGAGGCCCGTACCCCCGCCGCGCACCGCATCCTCCACCGGCTCTCCGAGGTCGGGCTCGGCTACCTCAGCCTCGGCCAGCCGCTCACCACCCTCTCCGGTGGCGAGCGGCAGCGGCTCAAGCTGGCCACCCACATGGGCGAGCAGGGCGGGATCTACGTGCTCGACGAGCCGACCACCGGGTTGCACCTCGCCGACGTCGAGCACCTGCTCGGCCTGCTCGACCGGCTGGTCGACGCGGGCAAGTCGGTCATCGTGATCGAGCACCACCAGGCGGTCATGGCACACGCCGACTGGATCATCGACCTGGGGTCGGGCGCCGGCCACGACGGCGGCCGGATCGTCTTCGAGGGCACTCCGGCCGATCTCGTCGCCGCCCGGTCCACCCTCACCGGCGAGCACCTCGCCGCGTACGTGGGCGCCTGAGTAGGTCGCCGCCGCCGACGGTGCGGACCGTCGGCGGCGGCTCGACGACTCCGGCGGCGGTGGGTACACCTCCTCGACCCCGCCCGCCGCCGTCGTGACACCAGCGGGCGGGCGGTGAACCCGGCGCCACCCGCGCCACGGCCGTGCGTCGGAGGGGCCGTCACGTGACTTTCACCGGGCTTTCGGCGCGACGACATCTATTGATCGCGATGTTTGCGAGAATGCCCGTGTCCCTGCCGCGCCCCCAAGTCGGGTTCCCCCACCCGCCGTGGCAGGAGACAGTCAGGAGTCGCCCCGTGGCTCACCTACGCAAGGTCGCCATCGTCTCGGTGATCGCCGTCGTCCTGTCCGTCGTACTCGTCCCGCCGGCGGCACACGCCACGCCGCCCAACATCCCCTCGTACAGCACTGCGGTGAGTCGGCTGAACTCGCTCACCGTCGCGGCCGAGTCCCACCAGTCCAGCTATCGTCGGGACCTGTTCCCGCACTGGATCACCATCACCGGCACCTGCAACACCCGGGAGCAGGTGCTCAAGCGCGACGGCAGCAACGTCGTCGTCGGCTCCAACTGTTCTCCGACGTCCGGGTCCTGGTACAGCCCGTACGACGGGGTGACCCGGACGAACGCGTCCGACATCTCCATCGACCACGTGGTGCCGCTCGCCGAGGCGTGGCGGTCCGGAGCGTGGGCCTGGACCACGGCGCGGCGTCAGACGTACGCCAACGACCTGGGTGGCCCGGAACTGTGGGCGGTGACCGGCAGCATCAACTCGTCCAAGGGGGACAAGGACCCGGCTGCCTGGAAGCCGCCGCGCACCGCCTTCCACTGCACCTACGCGCGGGCCTGGATCCAGGTGAAGTGGTACTACGGCCTGACCGTCGACAGCGCCGAGAAGTCCGCGTTGAACAGCATGTTGAACACCTGCTGACCTGCGGTTATATCCGATGATCGGGGGCGTGACGTCGACGACGTCACGCCCCCGTCCCGTAGTGCCGGGCGGCGACGGGTCGCGCGGGAACCTTGACACCCAGATGAATGCTACGTGCAATATATTGCATGTCTCTCGCCGAGTTCGACCGTTACCCGTTGCTCTTCGGTCCCAGCCCGATCCACCCGTTGGACCGGCTGAGCCGCCACCTGGGCGGTGCCCGGATCTGGGCCAAACGGGAGGATTGCAACAGTGGACTCGCCTTCGGCGGGAACAAGACCCGCAAGCTGGAGTACCTGCTGCCCGACGCCCTCGCGCGCGGCGCGGACACCCTGGTCAGCATCGGCGGCGTGCAGTCCAACCACACCCGGCAGGTGGCCGCCGTGGCGGCCCGCGCCGGCCTGAAGGCCGTCCTGGTGCAGGAGAGCTGGGTGGACTGGCCCGACCCGGTCAACGACAAGGTCGGCAACATCCTGCTGTCGCGGGTCATGGGTGCCGAGGTGCGCCTCGGGCGGGACGGGTTCGGCATCGGCATCAAGGAGAGCTGGCAACGGGCGGTGGAGGAGGTCCGGGCCCGCGGCGGCGTGCCGTACGCGATCCCCGCCGGGGCGTCCGACCACCCGCTGGGCGGGCTCGGTTTCGCCAACTGGGCCGAGGAGGTCCGGCAGCAGGAGCGGGAGCTGGGCGTCTTCTTCGACACGATCGTGGTGTGCAGCGTCACCGGCAGCACCCAGGCGGGGATGATCGCCGGTTTCGCCGGCCAGGACCGGCCCCGCCGGGTGATCGGCATCGACGCCTCGGCGAAGCTCGACGAGACCCGGGCCCAGGTGGAGAAGATCGCCCGCAACACCGCCGAGCTCATCGGCCTGCGGCGGGACCTGCGCGACGACGAGATCACCGTCCTGGCGGGCTGGGCGGGGGACCGGTACGGAATCCCGGTGCAGTCCACCCTGGACGCCATCCGGCTCACCGGCGAGCTGGAAGGCATGATCATCGACCCGGTGTACGAGGGCAAGTCGATGGCCGGACTGATCGACCTCGTCCGTACCCGGGACATCCCCGCCGACGCCAACGTCCTCTACGCCCACCTGGGCGGCCAACCGGCCCTGAACGCGTACCACACCCTCTTCGCCTGAGCCCGCCCCGACTACCGGCGGTCCGCCGTCAGCGGTCCGGTGGGCGATCGGCGTCGGCTCGTGGAGCCGGTCGACTGAACCGGACGGGGCGGTAAGGCGTACCTGACGGCAACGGGCGTGACGGTCGTACCGTCGGGGTACTGGTCGGACGACGCCGAGCTGGGAGGAACAGGGTGACGGCAGGTGGGCGAGGGCGACGCCGGGGGAGGCTCGCCGGCCTGGCGGTGGCACTGGTGGCGGCGGCCGCCTGCATGGTGGAGCCGGTGGGCGGGTCGGCCGACCCGACCGGGCAGCGGGAACCGGCCACCCCCACCGGCGAGGTGACCCGGGCCGACGGCACCGACACGGTGGAGGAGTTCCGGCAGGACATGGCCGACGCGCAGCGACTCTCCGAGGTGTACTGGGCGGAGCAGTTCAAGGCGGCGGGGCGGTCCTTCCGGCCGATCCGGCGGGTCATCCCGTACCAGCGTGATGGTGAGGTCTCCTGCGGTGGCCAGGAGGTGCCCCGCAACAACGCGGTCTACTGCACCGTCAGCGACTTCATCGCGTACGACATCAACTGGTCCTTCGGTGCCTTCCGGCAGATCGGTGACGCGTTCGTGTTCTACCTGCTCGGCCACGAGTACGCACACGGCATCCAGACCCGGCTGGGCATCCGCTACTCCTTCACCATCCAGCAGGAGTTGCAGGCCGACTGCATGGCCGGGGCGTTCCTCGGCGACTCGGTCCGCGCCGGTCGGCTCACCCTCGACGAGGGCGACCTCGACGAGTTCCACGAGGGGCTGCTGGCCGTCGGCGACGATCCGGGGCAACCGTGGTTCGCGGAGGGCTCGCACGGCACCCCCGAACAGCGGGCCGAGTCGTTCTTCCGTGGCTACGAGCGGTCCCTGGCCGCCTGCGATCTTGGTTGAGAAAGGTCACTGTGCCGGGCACGGGGTCACGCCGGCTGGCAGGATTCACCGGTTACCCGAGCCTGAGGAGGATCCGGTGAGCAGCACCCGCCCGGCCGCCGTGCTCTTCGACATGGACGGCACCCTGGTCGACAGCGAGCGACTGTGGGACATCGCGCTGGCCGAACTCGCGCAACGCTACGGCGGCACGCTGTCCACCGCCGCCCGGCGGGCCATCGTCGGCACCGGCATGGCCGACTCGATGCGTATCCTGCACGACGACCTGGGACAGCCACACCGGGATCCGCAGGCCAGCGCGGAGTGGATCAACACGCGGATCCTGGAGCTGTTCCGCACCGGACTGCAGTGGCGTCCCGGAGCACTGGCCCTGCTCGGCGCGGTCCGGCAGGCGCGGATCCCCACCGCCCTGGTCACCTCCAGCGGTCGGCCGCTGGTCGAGATCGCCCTGGACACCCTCGGCCGGGACAGCTTCGACGTGGTGGTCTGCGGCGACGAGGTCGACGCGACCAAGCCGCACCCGGAGCCGTACCTGACCGCCGCCCGGCTGCTCGGGGTGCCGATCGACAGGTGCGTGGCGATCGAGGACTCGGCGACCGGGGTGGCCAGCGCGGTCGCCGCCGGAGCCGCAGTGCTGGCCGTACCCGCCGAGGTGCCGCTGGCACCGACCGACGGCGTACACCAACTGGAGAGCCTGCTCCTGGCGGACCTGGAACTGCTCGGCGGACTGCTGCGGCGCGACCTCGGCTGACACCGTCCGACGCGCCGAGCGGCCCCTGCCACCGTCCGGTGACAGGGGCCGCTCGTCCGGTTGCCTCAGTCGTGGGCGATGGCGCCCAGCACGTTGATCCGGGCGGCCCGGAACGCCGGCAGCACCGCCGCGATCACCCCGACGAACGCGGCCAGGCCGAGGAAGACACCCATCTGGCTCCACGGCAGGACCAGCTTGGTGATCCCCTCGTCGCGTAGGGCCTCCACCACCGCGGCGCCGAGAGCGGCACCGACCACGACACCGAGCAGCGCGCCGAACACCGAGATCACCACCGCCTCGACAGTGATCATGCCCATGGTCTGCGACCGGCGCAGACCGATCGCGCGCAGCAGACCCAACTCCCGGGTCCGCTCCAACACCGACAGGGCGAGGGTGTTGATGATGCCGAGCACCGCGATCACGATCGCCAGCGCCAACAGGATCTGGATCATCTGGAGCAGCGCGTCGAGTTGACCGGCCTGCTCCTCGATGAACGCGTCCCGGTCGGCGACAGACACCTCCGGACTGTCCGCCAGCAACGCCTCCACCCGGGGCAGCACGTCGGCCGCCCGGACCCCCGGCTCCAACTGGATGTAGCCCTGGATGGGCTGCGGGATGGCGAAGTCACGCGCCGCCTCGGCCGGCAGCGTCACACCACCGAACAGCGGGGTGCTCTCGTAGATGCCGGTGACCGTGTAGGTGCTCTCCTCGCCCCGGGCCAGCTGCACCGGCACCGTCGAGCCGACCGACAGGCCACGCGACTCCGCCCGGTCCGAACTGATCAACATCTGGCCGGGCCCCAGCCGCTCGATGTCCCCGGCGGTGGCGGTGGCGCCGAACATCCGCACCAACGCGCTCGGCTCGCTGGAGGCGGCGACCCAGGTACGCTCGCCACCGACCATCGCCATGTCGCCGTACTCGCCGTCGACGAGCCGGACCCCGGGGATCGCCTTCGCCTCGTCCAGCACCGCCGGGTCGAACGTCGGCGGGCGCGGACCGGACTGCGCCCCGGCGATCACCAGCTCGGCCTTGATGGTGTCCTGCGCCAGGCCGCTGATGCTGCTCTTGGCCGAATCCAGGATCACCGTGATGCCGGTGACCAGGGCGATGCCCACCATCAGCGCGGCGGCGGTGATCGCGGTGCGGCGCGGGTTGCGACCGGAGTTGAGCCGGCCCAGCTTGCCCGGCACCCAACCGGAGAAGACCGTGCCCAGCGCCGCCACCACCGGACGGCTGATCAGCGGCGTCAACAGGGCCACCCCGATGAACGCGAACAGCACGCCACCGAGGATGGTGGCCAGCGTGTTGCCACCGGCGTGCCCGCCCAGGCCGAGGAAGAGCAACGTGGCGCCGACCGCGGTGACCAGCGCGCCACCGACGGTCACCTTGGTCAACGGTCGATCCGGCGTGGCGACGTCCTGCATCGCCGCGATCGGTGGGATCCGGGCGGCCCGCAGCGCCGGCAGCAACGCCGCCAGCACGGTGATCACCAGACCGACACCGAACGCACCGATCACCGCCGACGCGGGCACCGCGACCCCGGCCAGCTCCAGCCCACCGGCGAGGTTGCCGAACAGGTACGCCAACAGCGCCCCGATGCCGATGCCGGCGGCCAGGCCGAGCAGCGAGGCGATCAACCCGACGGCGATCGCCTCCAACACCACCGAGCCGATGATCTGCTTGCCGCTGGCGCCGACCGCCCGCAGCAACGCCAGCTCCCGGGTGCGCTGCGCCACGATGATCGAGAACGTGTTGAGGATCAGGAACGTGCCGACCAGCAGCGCCACCGCCGCGAAGCCGAGCAGGATCCGGTTGAAGAAGGACAGCCCCTCCTTCAGACCGGCGGCGGCATCGGCGGAGAGTTCCTCGCCGGTCTTGACCACGTAACCGTCGCCGACGGCCGCGGCCACCGCGTCGCGGAGCTGGTCGGTGGAGACGCCGTCGGCGGCGGTGACCACGATGTTGCTGAACGTGTCCGGCTCGCCGAGCATCAGCTGCTGCGCCACGGGCGTGGTGAACATGACCTCGTTGGCCCCACCGAGGGAGTCCCGGTCACCGCTGTAGCCGAAGATGCCGACGATGGTGAAGTCCTTGCGCGGCGCGAGGGTGAGCACGCCCACCCGGTCGCCGAGCTTCACCCGGCCGGCGTCCGCCAACCCCTTGTTGATCACGATTTCGTCGTCGGCCTGCGGCGCCCGGCCCTCGCGCAGCCGGACCAGGTCGCTCTCACCGACCCAGTTGCCGCCCAACTGGGGCGGCCCGAACGAGGTAACCGCCTTGCCGTTGCTGCCGATCAGCCGGGCACCGTCGACGGCGACCACACCGGTGGCCTCGGACACCCCGTCCACCGTCCGGACCTTCTCCAGCACCGCCGCCGGGAACGGGGTGGGCAACTGCTCGCCCTCGAACTCGCTGATCTCCAACCGTGGCTTGGCGGCCACGTTGACGTCCACTTCGGCGTACGCGTCGGCGAACAGCGAATCGAAGGAGCGGCCCAGGGTGTCGGTGAGGACGAAGGCGCCGGAGACGAACATGACGCCGAGCACCACGGCCAGGCCGGACAGGATCAGCCGGACCTTGCGAGCCAGCAGACTCTTCAGGGTTGCCCGGAACATCAGCCGGTCACCTCGGCGGGCGTGTCGAGCTTCTTCATCGTGTCCAGCACCGTGTCGGCGGTCGGCTCGATCAACTCCGAGACGATCTGACCGTCGGCGAGGAAGACCACCCGGTCGGCGTACGCCGCCGCCACCGGATCGTGGGTCACCATGACGATGGTCTGCCCGTGCTGGCGTACCGAGTTGCGTAGGAAGTTCAGCACCTCGGCACCGGCCCGCGAGTCGAGGTTGCCGGTCGGCTCGTCGGCGAAGATCACTTCGGGGCGGGCGACCAGGGCACGGGCACACGCCACCCGCTGCTGCTGACCACCGGACAACTGCGCCGGCCGGTGACCCAACCGGTCCCGCAGGCCCACCGTGTCGATCACCACGTCGTACCAGGCCGGGTCCGGCTTACGCCCGGCGATCGACAACGGGAGCAGGATGTTCTCCTTGGCGGTCAACGTCGGCAGCAGGTTGAACTGCTGGAAGATGAAGCCGACCTTGTCCCGACGCAGCTTCGTCAGACCCGCGTCACCGAGCCCGGTGACGGTGGTGTCGCCGATCATCACCGTCCCCCGGGTCACCGAGTCCAACCCGGCCAGGCAGTGCATCAAGGTCGACTTACCGGAACCCGACGGGCCCATGATCGCGGTGAACCGTCCGCGTTCGAACTCCGCGCTGACCCCCCGCAAGGCGATGACCTGGGCCTCGCCGCTGCCATACACCTTCCACACATCGCTCGCCCGGGCTGCGGCCGTTGCCGACTGGCCTGTCGTAGCGGTCACGTCGTGTACCTCTCCGTCGTCTGGTCGCACCGACCCCCGCTGGTCCGGCGCGGATCCATCATCTGTGCTGCCTGTTACGAATCCGTCCGACTCCGGGCGGAGCCGCAGCGGATTTCCGGCTGCGGGTATCCCCGAAACCGACGTCAGGGATGTCCCCGAATCGGCAGCCCGATGGTCCCGGTCATCCTGAACGTTGCCGTCGTGTGAGGGTCAACCGAATTCCACCGGAGACAGTCACGGTAGGTGACGGACGCAACCGCCGGAGCTACGTCCCGGGACGGACCAGACCTGATTCGTACGCCAACACCACGGCCTGCACCCGGTCGCGTAGCCCGAGCTTGGTCAACACGTGTCCCACGTGCGTCTTGATGGTGGTCTCGCTCACCGACAGCGCGCGGGCGATCTCGGCGTTCGACAAGCCGCGGGCGACCTGCACGAGCACCTCCCGCTCCCGGTCGGTGAGCGCGCTCAGTGCCTTCGACGGCGTCGCGGTCGGGTCCGGCAGCACGTCGGCGAAACGGTCCAACAGCCGACGCAGGATCCGGGGCGCCACCACGGCGTCTCCGGCGGCCACCGTGTGGATCGCGGTGACCAGATCCTCCGCCGGCACGTCCTTGGCCAGGAAGCCACTCGCCCCGGCCCGCAGCGCCCCCACCACGTACTCGTCCAGATCGAAGGTGGTCAGGATGAGCACCCGCACCGGCAACCGGGCGTCCACGATCGCCCGGGTGGCGCTCACTCCGTCCATCCGGGGCATCCGGATGTCCATCAGCACCACGTCCGGCAGCAGGCGACGGGACAACTCCACCGCCTCCACGCCGTCGCCCGCCTCCGCGACGATGTCCAGGTCGGTCTCCGCGCCGAGGACCATCCGGAAGCCCGTACGCAGCAGCGGCTGGTCGTCGGCGAGCAGGATCCGTACCGGCCTGCGGTCCGTCGAATCGACCATCTGGTCCTCCCTGTCGGACTGCGTCTCTCACCCGGCGACTCACCTGCGGCCCGGGTCGGGCAGCGGTTCGACCGGAATCCGGGCGTACACCCGGTAGCCACCGCCGGTCCGCGCGCCGATGTGCAGGATCCCACCGTAGAGGCCGACCCGCTCCCGCATCCCGACCAGGCCATGCCCGACCTGATCGGTGCCCGGCGACGGCCCGCGGCCGGTGTCGGTGACCTCGACCTCCACCGCGTCGGCGGTGAAACCGACCCGCACCCGCGCGGTGGCCGTCCCGGCGTGCTTGAGGGCGTTCGTCAGCGCCTCCTGCACGATCCGGTACACGGTCAACGCCACCCCCTCCTCCAGGTGCCCCGGCACACCCGTCACGCTCAGCGTCACCGGCAGCCCGGCCTCACGGACCTGATCGGCCAGCGCCTCGATACCGGCGATGCCCGGCTGCGGCGCCAACTCCGCCGCCGGCTCGGCCTCGGTCCGCAACACGTCGAGCAGCCGACGCAGTTCCCGCAGCGTCGCCCGGCTGGTCTCCTCGATCGTGGCGATCGCCTCGTCGGCGCTGTCCGGATCGCGGCGCAGCACCCGCCGCACGCCGGTCGCCAGCACCCCCATCACGCTGACATGGTGGGCGACGACGTCGTGCAACTCGCGGGCGATCCGTCGCCGCTCGTCCGCGACCGCCTGCTCGGCCAGAGCCCGCTGGTTCGCCTCGGCCACCCGGGCCCGCTCCCGCAGCGCCTCGGTGGAGGTGCGCCGCGCGTGCACCGTCCGACCCACCGAGAACGACACGATCCCCACCAGGATGTTGTTCGCGACCAGGAACGCCGAACCGACCTGCGGGATGCCCTCCGGCGGCAGCAGGGCGTTCACGACGGCCACCGGAAGCCACAGCACCACCGCCGCGACCAGCGCCCTTCGGGTCGGCTGGTGGGCCGCCATCGTGTAGGTGAGCACCACCAGGGTGAAGCTCTGCGTGGTCGGTGACACCTCGACCACGATCGGCAGCAGCAACGTCGCCACCGCCGCCAGCAGCGCCGGCCACGGCGCCACCCGGCGTACCACCACCGGCGCGGCGCACAACACGCTCCACCCCAGCGCCGCCGGCAGCGGCCCGGGCCAGAACTCCCGAGGGGTGAGCAGGGTGAACACGATCTCCCCCAGGACCAGGCCGACGGCCAGCAGCGCGTCACCGACCAGCGGATTGCGCCGCAGCCACCGCCTCAGACCGTTACCCATTCCACGACGCTAGCCGCCGACACCGGCGAAAGATCGTCTTGTGTGCTGACTCCCGCCTCATCCCAGCGGAGGAGGGCGGCTACTCGTCGGCTCCGGGCTGCACCGGAACGGACCGGGCGTCGCGCAGCGGATCGGGCGTCGCCGCCGACTCCGGAAAGGGCGGCGGCGTGCCGCCGTAACTGGGGCACAGCGCCTGGTGACTGCACCAGTCGCACAGTCGGCTCGGCCGGGGCCGGAAATCCCGGGTGGCGGTGGCCTGCTCGATCGCCCGCCACAACGCCACCACCGTCCGCTCGAATCGCGCCAATTCCTCCGCGTCCGGGGTGTAGTCACACACCTCGGCGTCCTTGAGGTAGAGCAGGCGCAGCACCCGGGGCACCACGCCACGGGTACGCCACAACACCAGCGCGTAGAACTTCAGCTGGAACAGGGCCCGCGCCTCGAACGCCTCCCGTGGAGCCCCGCCGGTCTTGTAGTCCACCACCCGCAACGCGCCGTCGGGGGCCACGTCGAGCCGGTCGAGGTAACCGCGGATCAGCAGCTCGTCGTCGACCACGGCGGAGATCAGGCTCTCCCGCTCGGCCGGCTCCAACCGACGCGGATCCTCCACCGTGAAGTAGCCCACCAGCAGCGCCGAAGCCGAGCGGAGGAACTCCGCGAGGGCGGCCGGATCGGCGTCCGAGAAGAGCCCGGCCAGCTCCGGCTGCTCGGTGACCAGACGGTCCCACTGACCGGCCACGAGGTCACCGGCGGCCTGCGGGGTGCGGGCCGGTGCCGGCAGGTCGAACAACCGCTCCAGCACCGCGTGCACCAGCGTGCCCCGGGCCTGCTCCACCGTGGGCCGCTCGGGCAGCCGGTCGATGCTGCGGAACCGGTAGAGCAACGGGCAGGTCTTGAAATCCGCCGCCCGCGACGGTGACAGCGAGGCCCGCACCGTCGTCGGCAACTCGGTCGGGGTCGTCGCCTGCGCAGTGATCACCGGTTCCGCCGTCATGCCCCCGAAGGTTAGGGCACCGGTGTGACAGGCCGACCGCCGCCGCTCCGGTACGTGATCTCCCGCCGCGTAGCATCAGCCCGATGGAACAGCGCAGGCGACCACGGGCCAGCCCGCGCCCCGGCATGCGGGTGGGCCGGATCCTCGGGGTGCCGCTGTACCTGAACGCCTCGATTCTGCTGCTCGCCCTCCTGATCACGGTCCTGTACGGCGAACTCGCCGGCCAGCGGCTGAACCTGTCCCCGCTCGGCGGGTACCTCGTCGGGGCCGGATTCGTCCTCGCCCTGCTCGGTTCGGTGCTGGCCCACGAACTCGGCCACGCCCTCACCGCCCGCCGCTTCGGCATCGGGGTGCGGGGGATCACCCTGGAACTGCTCGGCGGATACACCGAGATGGACCGCGACGCGCCGACTCCCCGGATCGACCTGCTGGTGTCACTGGCCGGGCCGGCCGTCTCCGCGGTACTCGGGGCCGCCGCCGTGGCCGCGACCGTGGCCCTGCCCGACCGCACCGTGGCCGACCAACTCGCCTTCCAACTCGCGGCGAGCAACGTCATCGTCGCGGTGTTCAACATCCTGCCCGGCCTGCCGCTCGACGGCGGGCGGGCGTTGCGTGCGGCGGTCTGGGCCCTGACCCGGGACCGGCACCGGGCCACCGAGGTGGCCGGATGGGCCGGACGGGTGCTGGCCGTCGGCACCGCGCTGCTGGTGGCCGTGCTCTACGCGACCGACGTGCTGAGCCTGCTGGCCCTGCCACTGACCGCTCTGGTCGCCCTCACCCTCTGGCACGGCGCCGGGCAGTCGATCCGGATGTCCCGCATCGGTCGGCGGCTCCCGCTGGTCGACCTGGCCAGCCTGGCCCGGCCGGTGTACACCGTGCCCACCGGCACCCCGCTGGCCGAGGCGCAGCGGCGCGCGGAGCAGGCGCACCCGGCCACCGAGCCGCGACCGCCGGTGGCGCTGCTGGTGACCGACTCCGCCGGACGGCCGGTGGCCCTGGTCGACCCGGCCGCCGCCGCGGCGGTGCCCGAGGCCCGTCGGCCCTGGTTGGCCGTGGACGCCGTCGCCCGTACCCTCGCCGACCTGCCGACCATCCCGGTGACCACCGACGGCGAACGGGTGCTGGAGACCGTGCAGACCCACCCGGGCGCACAGTACGTCGTGACGGCAGGCGAAGATGTCGTCGGCGTTCTGCACATCGCGGATCTGGCTCAACTGCTCGAACCTCACCGGAAGATGAACACGTGACCGTCACCCACTCCGCCCACCCGGCCAGCGACGAACCCGAGGAGAAGGTGGATCCGCCCGCCGTGCGGCGTGGGCCGTTCCAGCCGGGTGACCGGGTGCAGCTGACCGACCCCAAGGGGCGGATGCACACGGTGACCCTGGAGCCGGGCAAGGAGTTCCACACCCACCGGGGCATCCTGGCGCACGACACGCTGATCGGCCTGCCCGACGGCAGCGTGGTGACCACCTCCGGCGGCGGCACCGCGTTCCTGGCGCTGCGCCCGCTGCTGTCGGACTACGTGCTCTCCATGCCCCGTGGCGCCCAGGTCATCTACCCCAAGGACGCCGCCCAGATCGTCACCATGGGTGACATCTTCCCCGGCGCGAAGGTCCTCGAGGCCGGTGCCGGCTCCGGAGCGCTGAGCTGTTCGCTGCTGCGCGCGGTGGGCACCACCGGGGAGTTGCACTCCTACGAGCTGCGCGACGACTTCGCCCAGATCGCCCGCCGCAACGTCGAGGCGTTCTTCCGGGGCCCGCATCCCGCCTGGCACCTGCACGTCGGCGACGTTGCCGAATGCCGGGAGACCGGTTTCGACCGGATCATCCTGGACATGCTGACCCCCTGGGAGAACCTCGACATGGTCGAACGCGCGCTGCTGCCCGGCGGCGTGTTCATCGGCTACGTGGCCACCACCCCCCAGCTGTCCGAGCTGGTGGAGGCGCTACGCGAGCGCGGCGGCTGGACCGAGCCCCGAGCCTGGGAGTCGCTGGTGCGGGACTGGCACGCCGAAGGGCTGGCGGTCCGCCCCGACCACCGGATGATCGCGCACACCGCCTTCCTCGTCTCCGCGCGTAAGCTCGCCCCCGGAGTCACCGCCCCGCCCCGGCGTCGCAAGCCCAGCAAGGGCACCGAGGCGTACGCGCAGCGACGCCAGGCACTGCGCGAGGCGGAGGCGGCCCGGCAGGCGAGCGTGGTGGCACCCGAGGCGCGGGCCGGGCAGACACCACCCGACGTGGCGCAGGAGACGGACAAGCCGTGACGGCGGAATGGGGCGGCTGGGAGTGAGTGGGCTCATCCTGGGCAGGCTCGGCGGTGGCCGAGGTGACCACGTGAGCGGACGTGGCGAACGGACGGTCGGCGCGGTGCGGCGCACGCCTAGGCCGGTGCCGGGCGGGGGCGAGGTGATCCGATGAATCGTCCCGGCTTCGGTGGCGATCTACCGGCGGTCTTTCCCGACTGGTCGCCGTACGCCGATCTCGAATCGGCGGCGCGGGCCTACCTGCGTGACCCCGACGTCGCCCTGGAGGCACTCGGCGGTGTCCTGCGGGGGGCGTCGGTGCTCGGCTTCACCCTGGAGCGCTTCGTCAACGAGGTGAACGGCGTGTGGCAGGAGGTCGTCGTCTGCGACGGCAGCCGCCTGGTGCTCTGGCACGGCGAGGACGTGCCGCCGGGGGAGGGGCCGCCGGGTTCGATGACCTCGTCCCTGCGCGTGGTGCCGGTCTCCTCGGTCACCGAGGTGGGCTGCCGACGGCGGTTGTTCCGGCACGACAACGGTGAGATCCGGGTCGACAGCATCGACGTCTACCTGCTGCTGACCTCGCTGGACGAGTCGCCGCCGGGCGAGGAGACCACCGGCGGGCCCCGGCACGACGCGTTGCGCTTCGGCAAAACCCTCGACGACGGCGGCGCCGGGCAGATCGCCCGGTTGGAGGAGTTCGCCCGGTTGGTCGCCTCGGTGGTCGGCCGTCCGCTGCTGTAGCGGTCCCCCGTGCATCGCCCGCTCGGGTGATTCCGCGGGCCCGGTGGGCGTCCAGGTCAGTCGTCGGCCTCCGGGCCGGCGACTTCGACGCCGTCGCTGCCGCGTACGACGTGGATGCACTCGCCGGGGCACTCCTTGGCCGAGTCGATCACCTCGAGGCGCAGGTGCTCCGGCACGTCCACCCGGCCGCCCGGCGTCTGCACCAGCTCACCGTCCGGGCCCTTGACGTACGCCAACCCGTCGACGTCGAACTCGAAGACCTCCGGCGCGTACTGCACACACAGCCCGTCGCCCGTGCACAGATCCTGGTCAACCCAGACCTGCAACTGGTCGGTCGCGACCTCGGCCACCGGTGCACCCCCCATGTTCTCCCGTCCCACCCCTCGACGGTACCCGAATGCCGGTACCCGCCCGTCGACCCACCCTTGGCGATCAAGCTTCTGTGACGGGCGCGTTGCGGAGGACCGAATCGGGCTCATAGCGGCTAGTGTTAGGGCAGAACGTTCAAGCCCCCCGGGGAGGTGGGACGTGGCACGCAGCGACGACGCGGACTCGCGCGCCGCACGGTGGGAGAAGGAGGCCCACGATCTCTCCACGCAGGTCGCGTTCCTTCAAGAGGAACTCGCTCTGGTGCGGCGCAAGTTGACCGAGAGCCCCCGACACGTCCGGCAGCTCGAAGAGCGGCTGGCCGCCACCCAGGCGCAGTTGGCGCGGCTGACCGAGAACAACGAACGGCTCGTGAGCACCCTGAAAGAGGCTCGCGCGCAGATCGTGACGCTCAAGGAGGAGATCGACCGGCTCGCTCAACCCCCAAGTGGCTACGGCGTTTTCCTGGCCCGGCACGAAGACGGCACGGTCGACGTCTTCACCGGCGGACGGAAACTGCGCGTGGCGGTATCGCCCTCGCTCGACGTCGGCGAACTGCGCCGCGGCCAGGAGGTCCTGCTCAACGACGCGCTCAACATCGTTGACGCGTTCGGCTACGAGCGGGTCGGCGAGGTGGTCATGCTCAAGGAGATCCTCGCCGGTCCCGAGGGCGCGCCGGGTGACCGGGCGCTGGTGGTGTCGCACTCCGACGAGGAACGCATCGTGCACCTGGCCGACACCCTGATCGGCAGTGCGATCCGGGCCGGCGACTCGCTCATGATCGAACCTCGCTCGGCGTACGCGTACGAGCGGATTCCCAAGAGCGAGGTCGAGGAACTCGTCCTGGAGGAGGTGCCGGACGTCGACTACACCGACATCGGCGGCCTGCACTCCCAGATCGAGCAGATCCGTGACGCGGTCGAGTTGCCGTTCCTGCACGCCGACCTGTTCCGGGAGCACCAGCTGCGCCCGCCGAAGGGCATCCTGCTCTACGGTCCGCCGGGCTGTGGCAAGACCCTGATCGCCAAGGCGGTCGCCAACTCGCTCGCCAAGAAGATCGCCGAGCGGCGGGGCGAGGAGAAGCACACCAGCTTCTTCCTCAACATCAAGGGCCCCGAGCTGCTCAACAAGTACGTCGGTGAGACCGAGCGGCACATTCGGTTGATCTTCCAGCGGGCTCGGGAGAAGGCCGGCGAAGGCACTCCGGTCATCGTGTTCTTCGACGAGATGGACTCGGTCTTCCGCACCCGTGGCTCCGGTGTCTCCTCCGACGTGGAGAACACCATCGTGCCGCAGCTGCTCAGCGAGATCGACGGCGTCGAGGGGCTGGAGAACGTCATCGTCATCGGCGCCTCCAACCGGGAAGACATGATCGACCCGGCGATCCTGCGCCCGGGACGCCTCGACGTGAAGATCAAGATCGAGCGTCCGGACGCCGAGGCGGCCAAGGACATCTTCTCCAAGTACATCCTCCCGGGCCTGCCGCTGCACGCCGACGACCTCGCCGAACACGGCGGCGACGCCCAGGCCACCGTCGCCGCCATGATCGACGCGGTGGTGCTGCGGATGTACTCGGAGACGGAGGAGAACCGCTTCCTGGAGGTCACCTACGCCAACGGTGACAAGGAGGTCCTGTACTTCAAGGACTTCAACTCCGGCGCGATGATCCAGAACATCGTCGACCGGGGCAAGAAGATGGCCATCAAGGAGTTCCTCACCTCCGGTAGGAAAGGGTTGCGCCTGCAGCACCTCCTCGACGCCTGCGTCGACGAGTTCCGCGAGAACGAGGACCTGCCCAACACCACCAACCCCGACGACTGGGCCCGCATCTCCGGCAAGAAGGGCGAACGGATCGTCTACATCCGTACGCTCGTCTCCGGCGGCAAGGGCGCCGAGGCCGGACGCTCCATCGAGACCGCCAGCAACACCGGCCAATACCTCTGACCGGCACGCGCCACCAGGGCCCGTGACGCACGGCGTCACGGGCCCTGCCCGTGCCGGCGGCGGGCGTCGCCACCGGTCCGCCCAGCCGCGGATCGACGAACAGCGCAAGCCGCAGGTGCGACCCCGGGGGCCCGCTGCGCCCCCGGTCGGGTCAGTGACGACTACGCTCGACGTGACGGGGGACCGGTCGGGCAATACGAAGCGGGTAGGTCGATGAGCGTTAGACGAATCATGGGTACCGAGGTCGAGTACGGAATCTCCGTGCCCGGCCAGGCCGGAGCCAACCCGATGGTCACCTCCTCCCAGGTGGTGAACGCCTATGGCGCCCGACCGGAGCTGAACCGCGGTGGTCGGGCCCGCTGGGACTACGAGGAGGAGTCACCGCTGCGGGACGCCCGTGGCTTCACCTACTCCGGTGCGGTCTACGACCCGGCCGAGGCGCTCGCCGACGAGGACCTCGGCCTGGCCAACGTGATCCTGACCAACGGGGCGCGGCTCTACGTCGACCACGCGCACCCGGAGTACTCCACCCCCGAGGTGACCAACCCCCGCGACCTGGTCCGCTGGGACAAGGCGGGGGAGCGGGTGATGGCGGAGGCGGCCCGACGGGCCGCCACGATCCCCGGCAGCTCGCCGATCCACCTCTACAAGAACAACACCGACAACAAGGGCGCCAGCTACGGTGCCCACGAGAACTACCTCATGCGTCGGCAGACGCCGTTCGCCGACATCGTGGCGTACCTGACGCCGTTCTTCGTGACGCGGCAGATCGTCTGCGGTGCCGGCCGCGTCGGCATCGGCCAGGACGGTGGCCAGGCCGGTTTCCAGATCTCGCAGCGTGCCGACTTCTTCGAGGTCGAGGTCGGCCTGGAGACCACCCTCAAGCGGCCGATCATCAACACCCGCGACGAGCCGCACGCCGACGCCGACAAGTACCGCCGCCTGCACGTCATCATCGGCGACGCGAACCTCTCGGAGATCTCCACCTACCTCAAGGTGGGCACCACCGCGTTGATCCTCACGATGATCGAGGAGAAGGCGCTCGGCCCCGACCTCGGCATCGCCGACCCCGTCGGCGAGCTGCGCGCGGTCAGTCACGACCCGTCGCTGTCCCACCTGATGCGGCTGCGCGACGGGCGTCGACTGACCGCCATGGACGTGCAGTGGGCCTATCTGGAGCGGGTACGCGCCTTCGTCGACGACCGGTACGGCGACGACGTCGACGAGCAGACCGCCGACGTGCTGGACCGGTGGGAGGACGTGCTCGACCGGCTGGGACGCGACGTGATGCTCTGCGCCGACGAGTTGGACTGGGTGGCGAAGCTGCGGCTGCTGGAGGGCTACCGGGAGCGGGAGAAGCTCGGCTGGGGGTCGCACAAGCTCCAGCTGGTCGACCTCCAGTACTCCGACGTACGCCCGGAGAAGGGTCTCTATCACCGGCTGGTGTCCCGGGGGTCGATGAAGACGCTGCTCAGCGACGAGGAGAGCCGCACGGCGATGACCGAGCCGCCGGAGGACACCCGCGCCTACTTCCGGGGTCGCTGCCTGGCTCAGTACGCCTCCGAGGTGGTCGCCGCCAGCTGGGACTCGGTGATCTTCGACGTCGGTCGGGAGTCGCTGGTGCGGGTGCCGATGATGGAACCGGAACGGGGCACCAGGCGGCACGTCGGTGCGTTGTTCGACCGCTGCGCCAGCGCGAAGGATCTGCTGGAGACCCTGACCGGCGGCTGAGCCGTCGGTCGGGGCCGTCCCCGCGCGTCGGTACGGCGCGCGGGCGACGTTTCGTCACTCCTGCGAGGTAAGTTCATCGCAGGGAGATCGTGGAGGAGGCAACGATGGCCACTCGTGACAGCGGCGGTCAGTCGCAGTCGGGCAAGTCCCGTCAGGGCGAAGAGGTCGAGGACGTCACCGTCGAGGCGAACCCGGAGGTCGCCGAGCGGCACGCCGAGATCACCGAGGACGTCGACGACCTGCTCGACGAGATCGACTCCGTCCTTGAAGAGAACGCCGAAGAGTTCGTGAGAGGTTACGTGCAAAAAGGCGGCGAATAGGGCATCTGCCCGTTTTGCCCGACCGGTCGGGCGAAGTCTGCCCCCCAATGCAAGCGCTCGCTCCCCGTCACCACCTGCGGCGGCGGTACGGCATCGGTCAGCGGCAGTTCGACGAGCTGCTGACCGAGCAGGGCGGGGTGTTTGTGCGGTGACCCCGATCCGGAACATGTGGACCACGATCATCGCACCGGGTGGGTGCGCGGGATACTCTGCTTCAACTGCAACGGTGGTCTTGGCCAGTTCCGTGACAGTCCGACGAGGCTGGCCCGGGCCATCACGTACCTGAGAGGAACCACGTGGCAGCGGGTTTTGATCCATCCGGGCGTCTTCCAGATGTGTTCACCAACGCGGGGACGTCCTCCTTCACGGCATTCCTGAGCAAAGTGGCCCCCGAGATGCTGCCGGGCCGACGAGCGCTGCCCCCGGGCATGGCCGCCGATCTGGCCCCGCACGCCACCACGATCGTGGCCATCGCTGCCGCCGGTGGTGTGGTCATGGCCGGCGACCGGCGGGCCACCATGGGCAACCTGATCGCCCAGCGGGACATCGAGAAGGTCCACCCCGCCGACGCGTACTCGCTGGTGGGCATCGCCGGCACCGCCGGAGTCGGCATCGAGTTGATGCGACTGTTCCAGGTGGAGCTGGAACACTACGAGAAGATCGAGGGCGCGATGCTCTCGCTCGACGGCAAGGCGAACCGGCTCGCCTCGATGATCCGTGGCAATCTGGGCGCGGCCATGCAGGGACTGGCGGTGATTCCGCTGTTCGCCGGGTTCGACCTGGCGGCCGGCGATCCGGCACGGGCCGGGCGGATCTTCAGCTTCGACGTCACCGGCGGCCCGTACGAGGAGACCGGCTACGACGCGATCGGCTCGGGTTCGCTGTTCGCCAAGTCGGCGTTGAAGAAGCGGTACCGGGCCGGGCTGTCCGTCGAGGACGCGGTGCGGTTGGCGGTGGAGGCACTCTACGACGCCGCCGACGACGACACCGCGACCGGCGGACCCGACCTGACCCGACGGATCTACCCCGTGGTGATGACCGCGACGGCGGAGGGCACGCACCGGCTGACCGACGCGGAGACCTCGACGATCGCGGAGAGCGTGGTCGCCGGCCGGATGGAGAATCCGGGTGGCTGAGCCGCCCACCCGCAGCTGATCCCCGTTTCCCCGAGTACGCGCCCGAAGGAGAGCCGCCGCCGTGGCCATGCAGTTCTACGCCTCGCCCGAACAGATCATGCGCGACCGTTCCGAGTTGGCCCGCAAGGGCATCGCCCGGGGGCGCAGCGCGGTGGTCCTGAGCTACGCCGGTGGGGTGCTTTTCGTCGCCGAGAACCTCTCCAGCGCCCTGCACAAGGTCAGCGAGATCTACGACCGGATCGGGTTCGCCGCCGTGGGCCGGTACAACGAGTTCGAGAACCTGCGCCGGGCGGGTGTGCGGATGGCCGACCTGAACGGACTGAGCTATGACCGTCGTGACGTGACCGGTCTGGCGTTGGCCAACTCGTACGCGCAGATCCTCGGTGCCATCTTCACCGAGCAGTCGAAGCCGTTCGAGGTGGAGATCTGTGTGGCCGAGGTGGGTGCCACGCCCGAAGACGACTCCCTCTACCGCAACACCTACGACGGTTCGGTGACCGACGAGCCGGGGCGGATGGCGATGGGCGGTCAGGCCGAGGCGATCTCCGGGGTGCTCAAGTCGCACCACCGGCCGGACATGTCCCTCGGCGAGGCGGTCAAGGTGGCGGTGCAGGCGTTGAGCAGTGTCGGTGGCGAGGGTGGTGCCGCCCGTACGATCGCCGCCGACCAGTTGGAGGTCGCCGTCCTGGACCGCCACCGGGTGGGTCGTACCTTCCGGCGGATCACCGGGACCGCGTTGATCTCGCTGCTCGACGGCGACGCGACCGACGGAGCGGCCGAGGGCGACCGGGCACAGACCCCGAGTACGCCGACGGAGGAGGGGCACAAGCCGACCACCTCGGCGGGCTCGGCGGACCTGGAGGACAAGCCGGGCGAGGCCGCCGGGGACTGAGTCTCGGCCCGGTCTGTCGCGGCGTCCGTACGGTTTCGACCGGCTGGACGCCGCGTCGTCGTCCCGGCCCTCGACCCCGGCAACGAGCCTGCGTCAGCTGGCTGGAAGGTGCGCGCTCCGTCGGGCGGGTCAGCGACTGAGCAGTGGCCGTACGAGTGCCCACCAGGTGGCGGCGAGGGCGTTGAAGACGCCCGTCCCGGGTGGCGCGGCGACGTTCGACGGCGCTATCCGGGCGGTCATCAGGTCGGCGAGGGCACCGTCACCGACGACACGTTCGGCCTGGAGCCGGCGTCGACGGGCCCGGATCCAGTCCCGGTGACGCCACAGCCAGGCCCAGCCCCGGCCCTTCTGACGTGCCCAGCCGCCGGCCAGGGCGGCGGCGAGCATGGCGGCCTCGGTGAGCAGCAGCATCGGCGCCAGCAGCGCCAGGGTCCGACCCTGGTACGCGGTCAGCAGGGTCAGCAGGCGGTTGCGTTCGACCAGGTAGAGCTTGAGGTCGTTGCGGGAGAACTCGTAGTGGTGCAGCACCACGGCGTCGGGCACGTACTCCAGCCGTAGGCCGCGCTGCCACAGCCGCAGGCTGAGTTCGGTGTCCTCGTGGTAGGCGAAGTACTCGTCGGGGAAACCGCCGAGTTCCTCCCAGCGGCGGCGGTCGATGACGAAGCAGCAGCCACTCAGCGACGGCACCACGGTGCGCCGGGCGTGGGCGCTGGCCGGTTCACCGTTGCCACCGGCCCAGGACAGGCCGGTGAAGTGCAGCGGGTTGCCCGAGGTGTTGATCAGATCGGGGTCGTGGGCGAGCCGGATGGAGGCCATGGCGGCACCGACGCCCGGCTCGGCGGCCACCGCGACGACCTTGGCGAGGGCGTCGGGGGCCACGATGGCATCGGAGTTGACAAAGGCGATCCAGTCGCCGGTGGCCTCGGCGGCACCGATGTTGCAGCCGCCGGAGTAGCCGGTGTTCGCCTCCGGTCGGATGACGCGTACCCCGGGCAGCCCCTTGACCACGTCGATGCCGTCGCCGGTGCAGCCGTTGTCCACCACGATCAGGTCGAGGTCGACGTCGGTGCTGGCGAGCAGCGCCTGGGCGGCGTCGACCAGCCAGGGCTCGGCGCCGTAGGCCAGCGTCACGGCGGTGACGCGGGGTGGTCTCATGGGGTTCCTCCGCTGGTGGTGGCGGGCATCGGGGCCGCGACCGGTGGAGCGGGTGGGGTGGCGCGGCGGCGACGCAGCAAGGTGATCATGATGGCGGTGGCGACCACGGAACCGACGGTGTAGCCGAGTTCGACGCGCAGTGCGACGGGTAGCGGGGGCAGGGTCGCGACGGCGAGCGCGGCGACGCCGATGGTCCAGGCCACGGCCTGCGCGCGATGCCGGCCACGGGCGAGGAGCGCCTGACCGAGCACCATCGCCCACAGGTAGGCCAGGGTGGCCGCCGACAGCCAGGCGAAGTCGCCGTGGCCGAGCACGTCGGGGGTGTCGAACAGGGCCCGTACGAGCCACGGGCCGGTGAGGGCGGTGAAGATGCCGCCGAGCGCCCCGAGGGCGGTGACGACGGCCAGGGACCGGCGGAGCAGGGCACGGAAGGCTGGTTCGTCGCCGGTGGCGGCGGCGGTGGACAGGCCGGGCAGCAGCGCGGCCTGCATCGAGCCGAAGACGAACAGCGGTATGCGGACCAGCACCAGCGCGGAGAGCAACGCACCGGCGGTGGCGACGTCGGCCGGGTCGAGCAGCCGTACGTTGATCACGCCGATGTTGACCACCACCTGGGCGAGCAGGCTGGAGATGGTGAGCAGGGTGAGCCCGCGCAGCAGTGGCCGCCACGGGACGGCCGGTCCTCGGCCGACCGCCCGGGCGACCGGTGCGGCGGTCAGGGCGACGGCGACCAGTGGTGCCACGACCAGCACCAGCGCGTAGGCCACCGGGGAGTCGACGCCGGTGGCGGCGAGGGCGGCGACCAGGCCGATACGCAGGCCACCGTCGAGGCCGAGTTGGGTGCCGTACCAGCGGAAGCGGCGCAGGCCGGAGAGCACGCCACGGGTGGTGTGGGTCACGGCCAGTGCGACCAGCGATCCGGCGAGGGCGGGCACCATCGCGGGGTCGCCGCCGAAGAGTCGGTCGGTGAGGATGTCGGCGCTGCCGAGGGTGAGCAGCAGGAGCAGGCCGAGCACGGCGACGGCCACGGCGGTGCCGCGTGCCAGTACCGGCCCGGGTGGCAGCCCCCGGGAGTGGCGGGCCGCGACGAGGCGGGCGACCTCCTGTTCGACGGGGAAGAACACGCCGATGCCGATGGTGAACACGACGGACCAGAGCACCGACAGGGAGGAGTAGTCGGCGGCGGTGAGGTTGTGTCCGGCCAGGGCGAGATGGACGTACGCGGCCAGCCCGACCACGGCCAGGCCGATGCCGACGGGGAGCGTGCCGGCGGGGACGAGGCGGAGCAGGCGGCCGATCACCGGCGGATGAGGGCGAGCGTGAGGACGGCCAGGGCCCGGCCCAGGTAGATCATCGCCTTGGCGGGGGAGTGGCTGGGGGTGCCGGCCATCCGGCGGCGCATGGCGACCGGGACCTGCTGGATCCGGTAACCGCGCCGGGCGGCGTGCACCAGTGTCTCGACGGTGTCGCCGAGATACTCCGCCGGGTACCACCGGGCGAACATCTCGATCATTCGACGGTTGGCGGCCCGGAAACCCGAGGTGGTGTCGGTCAGGGTGGCACCGGCCAGGCCGGACAGCACCAGCGACAGCATGGCCATCGCCCAGCGGCGGGGGCCGCGTACGGTGTAATCGCCCTCGCCGGCGAACCGGGCTCCGATGACCAGGTCGTAGTCGTCGAGCAGGTCGATGAGCTTCGGCACGTACCGGGGGTCGTGCTGCCCGTCGGCGTCGACCTGCACCGCGGCGTCGTAGTCGTGCTCGTAGGCGTAGCGGTAGCCGAGCCGCATGGCGCCACCGACGCCGAGGTTGTACGGCAGTCGGGCGACGCGGGCACCGGCCGCGACGGCGACGGCGGCGGTGTGGTCGGTGGAGCCGTCGTCGACGACGAGCACGTCGACGCCGGGCAGTTCGCCGCGGATCTCGCCGACGACGTCGCCGATGGAGGCGGCCTCGTTGAGCGCCGGGATGATGATGAGGAGCTTCTTGCCGTTAACCATCGCGGGACACCAGTTCCGCGGGGTCCGCTCGGTGGGTCCACTCCGCGCGTTCCGCGCGTTCCGCCTCGACCTCGGCGCGGAGCAGGGCGAACTCCTCGGCGAGGGTACGGGTCTCCTCCTCGAGCGCGCTGACCTCCCAGCTGAGGTGGATGCAGACCAGCAGCAGGAAGACGATGCCGAGGAAGAGCACCAGGCTGACGCCGGAGGCGACGCCGAGCAGGTCCGCGACGCCGTCGAGCAGCCGGGGGAACAGCGACAGTGGAATCACCACGAACAGCAGGCCGAGCCAGAGCATGCCGTACTTCTCGCGGAGTTGCCGACGGCGCAGCAGCTCGACGATCGTGCCCAGCAGGACCAGTCCGGTCAGGCCGGTGACCAGGGTGAGCTTCATACGACCTTCCACGGGGAGAGTGGAGCGGCGGGGGCGAACGCGTCGACCAGGGTGGCGTGCCAGTCCGGCAGGGGCGACAGCCCGGCCTCGGCCCACCGGCCGTGTCCGAGCACACTGTACGTCGGTCTCCGGGCGGGTCGCACGAACCGGGCGCTGGTGGTGGGCCGGATCCGGTCCGGGTCGAGCCCGTGTCGGGCGAACACCGCACGGGCCAGGCCGTACCAGGTGGTCTCCCCGGAGCAGGTGCCGTGGTAGACCCCGGGCGCGGCCCGTCCGGTGTCGGCGGCTTCGGCGAGCATGACCAGCTGGTGGGCCAGGGCTCGGGACCAGGTCGGCTGGCCCCGCTGGTCGTCGACGACGTCGAGGGTGTCGCGTCGGTCGGCCAGGTCGAGCATGGTGGTGACGAAGTTGCGGCCGTGGGTGCCGTAGAGCCACGCGGTCCGCACCACGTACCCGGCGTCCGGTAGCAGTCGGGTCACGGCCCGCTCGCCGACGAGCTTGCTGCGGCCGTACGCGTTGAGCGGTGCGGTCGGCGCGTGCTCGGGGTAGGGCGTGGTGGCGGTGCCGTCGAAGACGTAGTCGGTGGACAGGTGCAGCAGGCGTACGCGGTGTGCGGCGCAGGCGGCTGCGAGGTGGCCGACGGCGTCACCGTTGACGGCGGTGGCGGCCGACTCGTCTGCCTCGGCGCCGTCGACGTCGGTCCAGGCGGCGGTGTTGACCACCACGTCGTGGCCGCCGACGGCGGCGTGCACGGCGGCGGGATCGGTGATGTCCAGGTCGGCGCGGGTGGCGGCGGTGACCCGGTGGTCGGGCCGCGCGGTGAGGACGTCGACCAGGTCACGTCCGAGCATCCCGCCGGCTCCGGTCACCAGGAACCTCATGCGGTGGCCGCCTTCAGCGGTTCCCACCAGGCGCGGTTGTCCCGGTACCAGCGGACGGTGTCGGCGAGCCCGGTGTCGAAGGCGATGCTGGGGGCGTACCCCAGCTCATTGCTGATCTTGGTGATGTCCAGCGAGTACCGACGGTCGTGGCCCTTGCGGTCGGCGACCGGCGTCACCCGGTCCCAGCCGGCGTCGCAGGCGTCGAGGAGCCGGGCGGTCAGTTCCTTGTTGGTCAGCTCGGTGCCGCCGCCGATGTGGTAGACCTCGCCGGCGCGCCCCTTGTCCTGGACCAGGGCGATGCCCCGGCAGTGGTCGTGCACGTGCAGCCAGTCGCGCACGTTGCCGCCGTCGCCGTAGAGCGGGACGTTGCCGCCGTCGAGGAGGTTGGTGACGAACAGCGGGATGACCTTCTCCGGGTACTGGTAGGGGCCGTAGTTGTTGGAGCAGCGGGTGACCACCACGTCGAGGCCGTGGGTGCGGTGGTAGGCCAGGGCGAGCAGGTCGGAGCCGGCCTTCGACGCCGAGTAGGGCGAGTTGGGGGCCAGCGGCCAGTCCTCGGTCCAGGAGCCTTCGGCGATGGAGCCGTAGACCTCGTCGGTGGAGACGTGCACGAACCGGTCGACGCCGTGGCGCAGCGCGGCGTCGAGCAGGTGCTGGGTGCCGAGGACGTTGGTCGTGACGAAGGGCGCGGCACCGGCGATGGAACGGTCGACGTGGGACTCGGCGGCGAAGTGCACGATCACGTCATGCCCCGCGACGGCCTGGTCGACAACGTCGGAGTGACGTATGTCACCGTGCACGAAGCGCAGTCGAGGGTCGTCGGCCACCGGCGCGAGGTTGGCCAGGTTGCCGGAGTAGGTGAGCGCGTCGAGCACGGTGACCTCGGTCGGCTCCAGTGCCGGAACGCCGGCGGCGCTGCCGCCGGGAACGCCGAGCAGCATCCGCACGTACTCCGAACCGATGAAACCGGCACCGCCGGTGACCAGAATCCTCACGGGTCCGGAAGTCTACGCGAAACGGCCACTTTCGCAGCGCAGGCGAAACGTGGCCGCTGGTCGGTCTGCCGGTAGGCTCCCCGGGTGCGTGGAATCCTGCTCGCCGGTGGCACCGGATCCCGGCTCTGGCCGATCACCCGGGCGGTGTCGAAACAGCTCATGCCGGTCTTCGACAAGCCGATGATCTACTACCCCCTCTCCACCCTGGTGATGGCCGGGATCCACGAGATCCTGGTGATCACCACGCCGGAGGAGCAGGACCAGTTCCGGCGGCTGCTCGGCGACGGCGGACAGTTCGGGCTCCGGCTGGAGTACGTCGCCCAGCCCCGGCCGGAGGGCATCGCGCAGGCGTTCGTGCTCGGGGCGGACTTCATCGGCGACGAGTCGGTGGCGCTGATCCTCGGTGACAACATCTTCCACGGCGTCGGCCTGGGACGGCAGTTGGCCGAGGCGGGCGATCCGGTGGGTGGACGGATCTTCGCCTATCCGGTGGCCAATCCGCAGGCGTACGGCGTGGTGCACTTCGACGCCGACGGTCGGGTGCTGTCGATCGAGGAGAAGCCGAAACGGCCGACGTCCCGGTACGCGGTGCCCGGCCTGTACTTCTACGACAACCGGGTGGTGGAGATCGCCCGGGGGCTCACCCCCAGTGCGCGGGGCGAGCTGGAGATCACCGCGGTGAACGAGGCGTACCGGCAGTGGGGGGAGCTGTCGGTCACCGTGCTCGACCGGGGGACCGCCTGGCTGGACACCGGCACCTTCACCTCGCTGATGCAGGCGGCCGAGTTCGTCCGGGTGATCGAGGAACGACAGGGCTTGAAGATCGGCTGCGTGGAGGAGGCCGTCTGGCGGGCCGGACTGATCGACGACGCGCAGCTGCGGGCGCTGGCCGAACCGTTGACCAAGAGTGGCTACGGCGACTATCTGCTCGACCTGCTCGCCAGTGGGCGGCAGGAACCGACCGGTGAGTTCGGGGCGGCGGGGGTGGCACGGTGAAACTCCGACCGTTGAGTGTCGAGGGCGCCTGGGAGGTCACCCCGCAGCAGCACGGCGACCCGCGTGGGCTGTTCCTGGAGTGGTACCGCTTCGACCGGCTGACCGAGGCGGTCGGGCATCCCCTGCGGCTGGCGCAGGGCAACCTGTCCGTCTCGTCCCGGGACGTGGTGCGGGGGATCCACTTCGCCGACGTGCCGCCGGGGCAGGCGAAGTACGTCACCTGCGTACGGGGAGCGGTGCTCGACGTGGTCGTCGACCTGCGGGTCGGCTCGCCCACCTTCGGCCGGTGGGAGGGCGTCCGCCTGGACGACGTGGACCGGCGCGCGGTCTACCTGGCCGAAGGGCTCGGTCACGGGTTCTGCGCGTTGACCGACGACGCCATGTTGACCTACCTCTGCTCCACCACGTACAATCCGTCGGCCGAGCACGCGGTGCACCCGCTGGACGAGGAGTTGGGCATCGAGTGGCCGACCACCGCGCCACGGCTGTCCGACCGCGACGCCGCCGCGCCGACCCTGGCCGAGACCCGGGCGGCCGGGCTGTTGCCGGTGTACGAGACCTGCCGGCGGTACGCCGCGACACTCGCCGCAACGGCGGCTTCCACCGACGGTTGAGATCGACACCTGCTCCGACAGTGACGAACAGGGCCTCGGTACGGCTAATGTCTCATCATGGAACGGCGAATCTTCGGTCTGGAGACCGAGTACGGCGTCACCTGTACCTACCGCGGACAGCGGCGGCTGTCCCCCGACGAGGTGGCCCGGTATCTCTTCCGCCGGGTCGTGTCCTGGGGCCGGTCGAGCAACGTCTTCCTGCGTAACGGGGCGCGGCTCTACCTGGATGTCGGCTCACACCCCGAGTACGCCACCCCCGAGTGCGACTCGGTGGTCGACCTGGTCGCCCACGACCGGGCCGGTGAGCGGATCCTGGAAGGGCTGCTCATCGACGCGGAGAAGCGGCTGCACGACGAGGGCATCGCCGGTGAGATCTACCTGTTCAAGAACAACACCGACTCGGCCGGCAACTCGTACGGCTGCCACGAGAACTACCTGGTGTCCCGGCACGGCGAGTTCGGCCGGCTCGCCGACGTCCTGATCCCGTTCCTGGTCACCCGGCAACTGATCTGCGGTGCCGGCAAGGTGCTCCAGACCCCGCGTGGTGCGGTGTACTGCCTGTCCCAGCGGGCCGAACACATCTGGGAGGGGGTCTCCTCGGCGACCACCCGCAGCCGGCCGATCATCAACACCCGCGACGAGCCGCACGCCGACGCGGAACGCTACCGCCGGCTGCACGTCATCGTCGGCGACTCCAACATGAACGAGGTCACCACGCTGCTGAAGGTCGGCACCGCCGACATCGTGCTGCGGATGATCGAGGGTGGCGTGGTGATGCGTGACCTCACCCTGGAGAACCCGATCCGGGCGATCCGGGAGGTGTCGCACGACATCACCGGTCGGCGCAAGGTGCGGCTGGCCTCGGGCAAGGAGATCAGCGCCCTGGAGATCCAGCAGGAGTACCTCGCCAAGGCGACCGAGTTCGTGGAGCGGCGCGGCGGCGACCAGACCGCCAAGCGGGTGGTCGAGCTGTGGGGCCGGGTGCTGCGGGCGGTGGAGACCGGCGATCTGGAACCGGTGTCCCGGGAGATCGACTGGGTGAGCAAGCTGCGCCTGATCGAGCGGTACCAGCGCAAGCACGACCTGCCGCTGTCGCACCCCCGGGTGGCGCAGATGGATCTGGCGTACCACGACCTGCGCCGGGGTCGGGGCCTCTACGCGTTGTTGGAGCGGCGCGGCGCGGTGGACCGGGTCGCCACCGATCCGGAGATCTTCGAGGCGAAGGAGACGCCGCCGCAGACCACCCGGGCCCGGCTGCGGGGCGAGTTCATCCGGCACGCCCAGGAGAAGCGGCGGGACTTCACCGTCGACTGGGTGCACCTGAAGCTCAACGACCAGGCGCAGCGGACCGTGCTGTGCAAGGACCCGTTCCGGGCGTACGACGAGCGGGTGGAACGGCTGATCGCCAGCATGTGACCGGCCGACCGGGGCCGTGTCGAACCGGCCGGCCCCGGGTAGGCTGGACCGGCCATGATTCCTTCTGAACCGTCCACCCCGGGTGCCCAGCGGCAGACGTGGCTCGAACGCCGCCGCGAGAAGATCCGCGCCGAGGTCGAACGTAACCGTCGCGGCGAGTACACCGTGCCCACCTGGGTGCTCGCCCTGGCCCTCGCGCTGATCGTGGGCGCCTGGGCCGCCCTGGTCATCCTCGCGTGAGGTGAAAGGAAGGGCACCTTATTAACGCCTGCGGTAGAGCAGGGGCCCCTTGTTAACTAACGCTGGCCGCGTGGACTAACGCTGGGCCGCGTTAACTAAGGCTGGGCTGCGCCGTCAGGCGGGCGGCGTGCCGACCGGCCGCGGCGGCGGCGAGGAAGTAGGCGTGGTCGGCGTCCAGCCCGCGCCCCATCGTCGACAGCGGCACCGGGCTGCGCCGCAGGGCCGCGTCCAGCCCGTCCGTGTCCACCCGGACCAGCGTGTGTCGCTCGCCCAGCGGGGCCAACGCGGCGTCGACCTCGGCGGCCAGCGTCGGGTCCAGGCCCGTCGGCACCACCAGCTCCGCACGGGCCAGCGCCACCCGGCCGTACGCGGTGAGACTGTGGTGCGACACGCCCCGGTGCCGGGTCCGGGGGTCGGCGTCGGAGATCCGCAGCGAACCGATCGGGTGACCGCCGAGGGCGGCGACGGCGTTCACCGCCTCGCCGACGGCCACCCCGGAGAATCCCCAGCGGGTGCCGGTGCCGAGATTGCCCGGCCCCTGCGCCACCACCGCCACGTCGGCGTCGAGCACGTGCCGGGCGGCGAGCAGCCCGCTGTGCAGCGTCGATGCCTCCAGGTCGCCGCCGAACGCCTGCCCGACGCTGATCGTGCCGACCAGGTCGTCGTGCAGCCCGGCGAGGGTGCGGGAGAACCAGGCGGGCAGCGCCCCACCGTCGGTGAGCAGGTACGCCACCCGCGCCTCGGGGGCGTCGAGGTGGATCCCGGCCAGGATCGCCGGCAGGGCGGAGTGCAGGTCGGCGGTGACCACCGGCAGCCCGGCGAGGTCGTCGGCGGCGGCCAGGATCTCCCGGTGCGGTGACGCCTCCTCGTCGACACCGAGCAGGATCGGCTGCAACGGGGTGTAGCGGGCCTTGACCAGATGCCCCGCGTCGCGGGTGTCGCCCGCCTGCGGCGGATCCGGCGGCAGCCGCTCCGGCAGCGCCACGACCAGCGCGTACCCGCCGGTGCCCAGGCCCATCAGCAGCGCACCGGCGTTGAGCAGCACCCGGTCGCCCGGCTCCGGCTCACCCACCAGCGCCGGGTAGGCCAGTGCCCGCATGGTGCCGCCGTCGTCCACTTCGACGTCCAGCTCCACCGCCCCGGCCCACCGCCTGCGCAGCCCCGCCACCGTCCCCGCTCGCCACCGCACCATGCCCGCACGCTAACCCCCACCCCGCTGTCCGCCGCCCACCGGGTGCCATCCGCCGAGCACGCTTACCATGGGGGCAAACCCTGATGAAAGGCGCGTTCCGGCGACCACCGTCGCCTGATCGGCGAGTCGGGGTGAATGGGAGTATGTGGGCGTGGCGTGGGGTGGATGCGTGACGGGTGTGGGCTGCTAGCGTCTACGGGGTGTCGCGCAGCCGCACCGAACGCCTGGTCAACCTGGTGATCTGCCTGCTGTCCACGCGGCGGTTCCTGACCGCCGCGCAGATCGCCGCGACCGTGCCCGGTTATGAACACGATCTGGACGACGCCCGGGAGCACGAGGCTTTCCAGCGTAAGTTCGAGCGGGACAAGGCCGAGCTGCGGGAATTGGGCGTACCGCTGGAGACCGGGACGGCGAGCGCCTTCGACACGGAGCCCGGGTACCGGATCGCCCGCCGGGAGTACGCGCTACCCGACATCCCGCTCCAGCCGGACGAGGCCGCCGCGGTCGGCATCGCCGCGCGACTGTGGCAGCACGCGGGTCTGGCCGCCGCCGCCTCCTCGGGGCTGGCGAAGCTGCGCGCGGCCGGTGTGGACGTGGATCCGCAGGCCACCCTCGGACTGGAGCCGATGGTCACCGTCGACCCGGCGTTCGCCCCGCTGACGGCGGCCGCCCGCGACCGGCGGGAGGTCCGCTTCGACTACCGCGTCCCGGACCGGGACGCGCCCGCCCGCCGTCGGCTGCAACCGTGGGGCGTGGTCTGCTGGCGCGGCCGGTGGTACGTGGTCGGCCACGACCTCGACCGCGACGCCACCCGCTGCTTCCGGTTGTCGCGGGTGGTGGGCGTGGTGCGGGCCGCCGGTGAGCCGAACGCCTACCAGCCGCCGACCGACGTCGACCTGATCAGTCACGTGGCCCGCTGGTCCGGCCCGATCGAGCGACCCGGGCGGGCGACCGTGCTGGTCACCCCGGGGCGCGCCGCCGGGTTGCGCCGCTGGGCGGTGGAGGTCACCGCCGGGCCGGAGGCGGACCGCGTGGTCCTGCCGTACGGCGACGCCTGCTGGCTGGCGGGTCACCTCGTCGGCTACGGGCCGGACGTGCGGGTCATCGACCCGCCCGAGGTGCGGGAGGCGGTCATCCAGCGGCTCAAGGAGATCGCCGCCGGCCACGACGCCCTGGCGGTGCTCCCGTGAGCGGCCCGACCCGTCCGGCGGCGCGTGCCGGTTCCCGGGCCTCGGCCGATCGGCTGGCCCGGCTGCTGAACCTGGTGCCGTACCTGCTCGCCCGGCCCGGCATCGAGATCGCCGAGGCGGCCGGTGACCTGGGCGTCACCGAGCGGCAGCTGCGGGAGGATCTGGAACTGCTGTGGGTCTGCGGGCTGCCCGGGTACGGCCCGGGTGACCTGATCGACATGGCGTTCGACGGTGACCGGGTGACCATCACCTACGACGCGGGCATCGACCGGCCGCTGCGACTCACCCCGGACGAGGCGTTGGCGCTGGTGGTGGCGCTGCGGATGCTCGCCGAGACCCCCGGGGTGGCCAACCGGGAGGCCGTCGAGCGGGCCCTCGCGAAGATCGAGGACGCGGCCGGTGACCTGGTCGCCGCGCCGGTGGAGGTACGACTGCCCGGCGACACCGGGCGGGTGGAGCAGCTGCGTGCCGCGGTGCAGAGCGGCCGGGCGCTGCGCATCACCTACTACACGGCCACCCGTGACGAGACCACCGAGCGGGTTGTCGACCCACTACGGGTGTTGATGACCGGTGGCGTCACGTACGTCGAGGCGTGGTGCCGCCGTGCCGAGGCGGTGCGGTTGTTCCGGGCCGACCGGATCGACGCGGTGACCGAGCTGGCCGAACCCGCCGTGGTGCCGCCGCAGGCCCGACCGCACGACCTGCGTGACGGGGCGTTCCGTCCCTCGCCCGACCTGCCGCTGATCACCCTGCGGATCGGGCGGGGGCAGCGGTGGATCACCGAGTACTACCCCTGTGAGCGGGTCGAGTCCGACGGTGAACGGTGGGTGGTGTCGCTGCGCGTCACCGATCTCGGCTGGGCCCGCCGGTTCGTGCTCGGCCTCGGCCCGGACGTCGAGGTCGTCGCCCCGGCCGAGCTGGCCGGGCAGGTCCACGAGTCGGCGGTGGCGGCCCTGGAGGCGTACGCCCGGCCGGTGCCGGCCGGTGCGGACCCGGCAGCGACCGGCGACAGGCAGTAGGCTGGCCCGCGTGCTGAAGTGGATCGTGCTCGCCCTGGTGCTGGTGCCGCTGGTTCTGCTCGCGCTGGCGGTACGACCGGTGTTGGCGCGGCTGCCCCAGCTGCGCCGGGCGGTGCTGGCGTTGCAGCGGCGGGTCGACGAGGCGACGGCGCTGCGCGAGTCCGCCGAGCATCTCCAGCAGCAGGCGGAGGGGCTACAGAGCCGACTGGACACCACCCAGCAGCGACTCACCCTGATCAGGGCGCGTCGCGGCGACTGACGCGCGGTCGACCGACGCACCGCGCGGTGCGCGTTCCTGCCCGTACGGTGCATTCTCGTGCGCGCGGAGGGGTCACTTCGCGCAGAAAGATCCAGCCGCACGGTTGACGTGGCAGTTCCCGGTGGCCGAGACTGCAGCCACCGGGACGAACCCCCTCCGCCCCGGCGGGTGGCAACGGCCCTCGTCGCACGTACGATGGGCTGCGATACCACCCCCGTTGGCACAAGCGACTGGAGCTTCACATGGGTGCCCTCAAGCCGTGGCACATCGCCGTACTCGTGGTCGTGCTGATCCTGCTCTTCGGTGCGAAGCGGCTCCCCGACGCCGCCCGGTCCCTCGGTCGCTCACTGCGGATCATCAAGGCCGAGACGAAGAGCCTGGCCGACGACGACCGCGACCTCGCCGGTAAGGCCGACGCGCAGGCCGGCTACCAGCCGTACCCGCCCCAGCAGCAGCCCTACCAGGGCACCGTGCAGCCGCCGGTCGACCCGGTGCAGCGCGTCCGCGATAACTGATCCCCGGGTCCGGTAGCCGTGGCCTTCGGACTCCGCAAACGCGGACCGAGCAACTTCGAGCGGGCCGCCGACGGCTCGATGACCCTCATCGAGCACATCCGCGAGCTGCGTGACCGGCTGTTCCGCGCCTCCGTGGCGATCATCGTCGGGCTGATCGGGGGGTACCTGCTCGCCCAGCCGGCGTTCGACCTGCTGAGCCAGCCGTACTGTCGACTGCCCGGGATGATGGTCGACGGCGAGTGCCAGAAGTTCCTGATGCTCGCCCCGGCGGACGGCTTCGTCCTCAAGCTCAAGTTGGCGCTCTGGATCGGTCTGATCCTCGCGGCCCCGGTCTGGCTCTACCAGTTGTGGGCGTTCATCGCACCCGGGCTGCACCGCCACGAGCGCAAGTGGGCGTACGTCTTCGTGGCGATCGCGGCTCCGCTGTTCGCCGCCGGTGCGGTCCTCGCCTTCCTGGTCGTCGACAAGGGTCTGGCCTTCCTGCTGGAGGCCGGTGTCACCGGCACCGACTCGCAGCTGGAGGTGACCCGCTACATCAGCTTCGTCACCACCATGATCCTGCTGTTCGGGGTGGCGTTCGAGTTCCCGCTCACCCTGCTGATGCTCAACTTCACCGGCGTGGTGAGCGCCCGGCGGCTGCTCAGCTGGTGGCGGGTGGTGGTGTTCGTCTGCTTCGCGTTCGCGGCGGTGGCCACGCCCGACCCGGGTCCGTTCGGCATGACGTTGCTGGCGCTGTGTCTGTCGCTGCTCTACTTCATCGCGGTCGGGGTGGCGTTCCTCAACGACCGGCGGAGGGGACGCGGCAAGGAGGTCTACGCCGGGATCGCCGACGACGAGGCGTCCCCGCTGGAGTTCGACCGGGAGTCGGTGGCGGCGGGACCGTCGGTCGGCACGGTCGGCCCGATCGACGCACCGGAGCCGGTGGCCAAGCCGCTGCCGATCGAACGACGCTACGACGACGTCACCTGACGCGTCGTAGGACCGACTGCCTGGCCGGCGTGGTCGCGTCCGCGCCGGCCCAGGCAGTACGGTGCTCGCCGTGACCTCAGACGATCACCCCTCGGTGCCCGACGGGCCCGTCGCCGTGCTGGCCAACCCGACCGCCGGGCGGGGTCGGCACCGGGGACTGCTGCCGGACCTGCTGGATGGTCTCGCCGCAGCCGACCGGCCGGTGCGGCTGCTGCGCGCCGCCAGCGCGGTGCAGGCCGAGGCGGCCTGCCGGGCCGCGGTGGCCGAGGGGGCCGCCGCGCTGGTCGCGGTGGGTGGCGACGGCACGGTGCACCAGGCGATGCAGGCCGTCGCCGGCACCTCGGTGCCGTTCGGGCCGGTCCCGGCGGGCACCGGTAACGACTTCGCGGTGGAGACCGGTTTCCCCGCCGACCCCCGGGCGGCGGTCGAGGTCATCACGGCGGCCCTGCGTGAGGGACGCAGCCGACCCGTCGACCTGGCCCGGATGACCGGGGCGGACGGCACCCTCCGCTGGTACGGCGCGGTGCTCGCGGCCGGTTTCGACGCGATCGTCAACGAGCGGGCCAACCGGATGCGCTGGCCGCGTGGTCCCCGCCGGTACGACCTGGCGATCCTGGTGGAGTTGGCCCGGCTGCGGCCACGCCGGTACACCCTCACCCTCGACGGCGAGCGGATCGAGGTCGACTCGGTGCTGGTGGCGGTCGGCAACGGGGCCAGTTACGGCGGCGGGATGCGGATCTGCCCCGACGCGGACCCGACCGACGGTCTGCTCGACGTGGTGGTCGGCGGTCGGTTCGACCGACGGACGCTGATCCGGGTCAAGCCGCGCATCTACGCCGGCACCCACGTCGCCCATCCGCTGGTACGCACCTACCGGGCCCGCACCGTCACCCTCGACGCGCCGGGCATCACCACGTACGCCGACGGTGAACGCTCCCTCGCCCTGCCCTTGACGGTCACCGCCGTCCCGCGCGCCCTGCACCTGCTCCGCTGACCGTCCCACCGGTCTGCGTGGGACCGGACGCGGGCCGCAGGTGCCGGTGACGCCCGGATCAGGCGGCGGGCTGGATGAGGTCGAGGACGGAGCCCAGCGCGTTGGGGCGGCCGGGATCGGCGGCGGGGAGGATCAGGGCGGCGCACCCGGCGGCGACGGCACCCGCGTCGGCGGGCGTGTCGCCGACCATCAGCGACTCCTCGGGGTCGACGCCGAGCATGCCGCAGGCCCGCCAGAAGATCGCCGGGTCGGGCTTGCACCGGCCCACCTCGTACGACAGCACGTAGGCGTCGACCAGGTCGGCCAGTCCCCAGGCGGCGAAGAGCGGTCGGATGTCGAAGCCGATGTTGCTGACCACCGCCACCCGGACACCGGCGGCCCGCAGCGCGGCGAGGGTCGGCGCGGTGTCGGGGTAGGGCACCCACCCCTGCGGCGTCAGCACCCGCTCGTACAGCGCCTCGGCGAACCCGTCGATACCGGCGTCGACCGTCTCGGCCAACCCGGTGTAGGCGCCCCGGTGGGCGTGCTCGTACAGGTCCCGGTCGGCCCACAGCTCGGCCAGGTGGGGCGGTACCCGCGCCGGCAGCGGCCCACCGGCGCGCCCGGCGGTGAGCAGCCGGTCGGCCAGGGCGGTCGCGCGGGCCCGGTCCAGTTCCACGCCGCACGCCGACGCGGCGGCCAGCACCCACTGGCTGGGCTCCTCCACCTGCGCCAGCGTGCCGTGGAAGTCGAACAGCACCGCCCGCACCCGCCGACGGGACGGGCCCCGATTGACGTCGGGTACGGGAACGGTCGGTTCGGCATGATCCGGCACGTGGTGCACCCTACCGACCCGCCCCGACCACCCCGACGGTCGGCCTTGCCGGGTGCTCGTCGGAGGCACGCACTAATCTTGAAGCATGTCGAGCCCCGCCGAGCGGTATGCCGCGGCACGCCGCCGGGCCGCCCAGGCCTCACAGTTTCCGGCACTGGAAGAGTTCACCGCTGACCTGGGGTTCGACCTCGACGACTTCCAACGGGAGGCGTGTCAGGCCCTGGAGCGGGGCAGTGGCGTGCTGGTCTGCGCGCCCACCGGCGCGGGCAAGACGGTGGTCGGCGAGTTCGCCGTACACCTGGCGCTGCGGGGTGCGCCGGGGCGGCCGGAGCCGGTCGACGGTCCCCGCCGCAAGTGCTTCTACACCACGCCGATCAAGGCTCTGTCGAACCAGAAGTACCACGACCTGGTCGACCGGTACGGCGTCGAGCAGGTGGGGCTGCTCACCGGCGACAACGCCATCAACGGCGACGCCCCGGTGGTGGTGATGACCACCGAGGTGCTGCGCAACATGCTCTACGCCGGCTCGGCCACCCTGGAGGGCCTGGCGTACGTGGTGATGGACGAGGTCCACTACCTGGCCGACCGGTTCCGTGGCGGGGTCTGGGAGGAGGTCATCATCCACCTGCCCGCCTCGGTGACCCTGGTGTCGCTGTCGGCGACGGTCTCCAACGCCGAGGAGTTCGCCGACTGGCTGATCACGGTGCGGGGCGAGACCACGGTGGTGGTCAGCGAGCACCGGCCGGTGCCGCTGTGGCAGCACATGCTGGTCGGCAAGCGGATGTTCGACCTGTTCCACGACGCCGCCGCGGCCCGCAAACACGACGTGCACCCGGAGTTGCTGCGCTACACCCGGGACACGATGCGCCGCCTCGACCTCGGCGAGGGCCGGTTCGGCGGCGGGCGGCGCGGGCCACGCTGGCGTGGCCCGATGCGCCCGGACATCGTCGACCGGCTGGACCGCGAGGGGCTGCTGCCGGCGATCCTGTTCATCTTCAGCCGGGCCGGCTGCGACGCCGCCGTGCAGCAGTGCCTCGCCGCCGGGCTGCGGCTCACCTCGCCCGAGGAACGCTCCGAGATCCGCCGGGTGGTGGAGTCCCGGGTGACGGCGATTCCCGGCGAGGACCTGTCGGTGCTCGGCTACTGGGAGTGGCTCGACGGCCTGGAGCGGGGGCTGGCCGCCCACCACGCCGGGATGCTGCCGGCGTTCAAGGAGGTCGTGGAGGAGCTGTTCGTCAGAGGGCTGGTCAAGGCGGTCTTCGCCACCGAGACCCTCGCCCTGGGCATCAACATGCCCGCCCGGTGCGTGGTGCTGGAACGCCTGGTCAAGTACAACGGCGAGGCGCACGTCGACCTGACTCCGGGGGAGTACACCCAGCTCACCGGGCGGGCCGGTCGTCGGGGCATCGACGTGGAGGGGCACGCCGTGGTGGTGTGGTCCCCGGAGACCGACCCCCGGCACGTGGCGGGCCTGGCCTCCACCCGGACGTATCCGCTGCGGTCCAGCTTCCGGCCGTCGTACAACATGGCGGTGAACCTGGTCGGCAGCGTCGGCGCGGAGCCGGCGCGAGCGCTGCTGGAGTCCTCGTTCGCCCAGTTCCAGGCGGACCGCTCGGTGGTCGGCCTGGCCCGCCAGGTGCAGCGCAACACCGAGACCATCGAGGCGTACGGCGTCGAGGCGGAATGCCACCACGGCGACTTCGACGAGTACTTCGCCCTGCGGGTGGCCATCGCCGACCGGGAGCGGGCCATCGCCCGGCAGGGGCAGAGCCAGCGTCGGGCGGCGGCGGTGACGGCCCTGGAGCGGCTGCGGGTGGGCGACGTGATCCGGGTGCCGTCCGGACGTCGGGCGGGCCTGGCCGTGGTGCTCGACCCGGCGGCCGGAGGGTTCAGCGAGCCGCGTCCGCTGGTGCTCACCCAGGATCGCTGGGCCGGTCGGATCAGCCCCGGTGACTTCACCACCCCGGCCGAGGTGCTGGCCCGCATCCGGGTGCCCAAGCACTTCAACCACCGTAACCCGGCCGCCCGACGTGACCTGGCGGCTCAGGTCACCGGCACCGGCCTGGACCGGCACTCCCGCCGGGGCTCCCGGGGGCGACGCTCCACGGAGGACCAGCAGCTCACCCAGCTCCGTGCCGAGCTGCGCCGACACCCCTGCCACGCCTGCCCGGAGCGGGAGGAGCACGCCCGCTGGGCCGAGCGCCGCCGCCGGTTGGAGCGGGACACCGAGGAGCTACGGGAGCGGGTCGCCGGTCGGACGGGGTCGTTGGCGCGTACTTTCGACCGGATCGTCGCGTTGCTCACCGCGCGCGGCTATCTCGCTGCCGACGGCGCTGTCACCGACGCCGGTCGGATGCTCGCGCGGATCTGGACCGAGGCGGATCTGCTCGTGGCGGAGTGCCTGCGGCGTGGGATCTGGGACGGCCTGTCACCGGCCGAGTTGGCCGCTGCGGTCTCGGTGGTGGTCTTCGAGGCCCGCCGCGACGTCGACGAGCGGCCCTCGCTGCCGCGCGGCGCGGTCGCCGAGGCGGTCGACGAGACCCTGAAGCTGTGGGGCGAGATCGAGGCCGACGAGGCGGCGCGTGGCCTGGCGGTCACCCGGGAACCCGATCTGGGTTTCGCCTGGCCGATCTACCGCTGGGCCCGGGGCGAGGCGTTGGCGAAGGTGCTGACCAGCGGGCAACTCGACGGCGAGATGCCGGCCGGCGACTTCGTCCGGTGGGCCCGCCAGGTGGTGGACCTGCTCGGCCAACTGGCCGACTCCGGCGGTGCCTCCACCGAGTTGCGGGCCACCGCCCGGCAGGCGATCAACGCGGTCAACCGGGGTGTGTTGGCCTACCACTCGCCGGCCTGACCGCCCCCGACGGCGGTCAGCCCTACCGTCGCTGCGTCACCGTGGCGGCACGCCCCGGAGTGCCCGGGGGCCCTGTTGTGCCTGGTAGAAGCGTCCCGGATCATGTCATCGGCGCGTGCGCTACGCGCCGGTAGCAGCTCTGGGGGGAGCCCACGTGGCAGAGATCAATCATTTCGAGTACGGCTGGATCACACCGGCGTTGAGCTACGCGTTGTCGGTGCTCGGCTCGATCCTCGGCCTGGTCTGCGCCGGCCGGATCCGGACCGCGACCAGCACCGGTCAGAAGCTCTGGTGGGGGAGCCTGGCCGCGTGGGCGCTCGGCGGCACGGCGATCTGGACGATGCACTTCATGGCGATGCTCGGGTTCGCCGTGACCGGGACGCGGATCCGGTACGACGTGCCGATCACGGTCGCCAGCGCGTTGCTCGCGGTGGTGGCGGTCGGCATCGGATTGGCGATCGTGGGCACCGGTCGCCTCTCGGTGGCGCGGATCCTCGGTGGCGGCCTGTTCACCGGTGCGGGGGTGGCGGCGATGCACTACACCGGCATGGCGGCGATGCGGCTTGACGGTCGGCTGCTCTACGACAACCTCCGGGCGGGGTTGTCGGTGGTGATCGCCGTGGTCGCGGCCTCTGTCGCGCTCTGGCTCGCGGTGACCGTCCGCAGGCCGGTGGCGATCTTCGCCTCGGCGCTGGTGATGGGGGTGGCGGTCAACGGAATGCACTTCACCGGGATGAGCGCCCTGTCGGTGCACCTGCACGACGAGCCGGCCGAGGTCACCGGGGCCGGTGTCGGTACGCTGCTGATCCCGATCGTGCTGCTGGTGATCTTCGGCGTGGTCGGTCTGGTGTACGCGCTGCTCGCCGCGCCCAGCGACGACGACCGGGCCGCGATGGCGTATCTGGCTGCCCGGCGGACGCAACCGGCCACGGCCACGGCCTCGGCTGCGGCGGGCGGCGAGCCGGATGTCACCGCACCCGATCCGGTGGGGCTGCGCGCCCGGTCGACGCTGGCCCGGCCCGGCACCCAGTTCCCGTCCCGTCGGGACCGTCCGCCGCGTCGACCGTAGCGGAAAGTGTCGTACCCGGTACCGACCATGTATTCATGGCTGTCCCCGCCCTCACTCCGCGAAACACCCCGGCGCGCTCGCTGCCCCTTCGCGAGGCGCGCACCCGACTCAGCCAACTCGTCGCCATGGCGGAGCTGACCGACACGGTCACCGTGGTCACCCGTGACGGTGACTCCCGGCCGGTCGCCGCCATCGTGCCGGCGGCGGCTGCCCGCACCGTCGCCGAGGCGCGTGCCGACGCCGATCGGCTGGCCGAGGTCACCGCCGGGTGGTCCCGGCGGCTCGACGCCCAGCGACAGCAGAGTCGCCGCCGCCACGCCGCCGAGTTGCGGACGGTGGCGGCGGCGCTCGCCGAGGTCTGGGCCGAGCTGGATCGGCGCTTCCCGCCCGGCACCGATCCCGCGTTGGCCCGGCTGCGGGCCGCCCACGCCCACCTGCTCGCCGGCTGAGGCACCCCTCGCCGGTGCCGACCCACATCCCGGCTGAGCCCCGCCACCCTCCCCGGGGGCGCGGCTGGCCCGGCGTCCGGTCGGCCTTGGGTCGCGGTCGACCCGGTGACTCGGCTCAGCCGCGTGCCGGGCGTCCCTTGAGCCGGCGGCCCAGCTCGCGGGCGATCTCCCGGTTCGCGTCGCGTTCGGCCAACACCTGCCGCTTGTCGTACGTCCGGCGTCCCTTGGCCAGTGCCAGCTCGACCTTGGCCCAGCCGCCGGAGAAGTACATCGACAGCGGCACCAGGGTGATGCCGCCCTCGCGGGTCCGGTCGAGGATCCGGGCGATCTCCACCCGGCGCAGCAGCAGTTTGCGGGTACGCCGGGGCGCGTGATTGGTCCAACTGCCGTAGCCGTACTCGGCGATGTGCAGGCCGTACAGCATGATCTCCCCGTCGCGTTCCTGCGCGAAGGCGTCCACCAGCGAGACCCGTCCCGCCCGCAGCGACTTGACCTCGGTCCCGGCGAGCACGATGCCGGCCTCGTAGGTCTTGAGCACCGTGTAGTCGTGGCGGGCTCGGCGGTTCGACGCGATCAGGGTCCGCTCGGCGCTGGGGGAGGTGCCCATTCGGGGAAGGATAGCCGCACCGCGCGCCGAGTCGTACCGGCTTCGACTGGTCAGTGCGGCCGGGGAGACTGCCGCCGCAGCCGGTCGGTCAACTCCGCCATCGCGGTCGCGAAACGCGGGTCGGACTCACCCGGCCAGTGCCCGGTGATCGGCGGCGGGACGCTGTCGCCCGGCGGCGGTACGACGTCCACCGGGTCGCGCAGCCGACGGTCCACCGTGCCGGCGGCACCGCGCACGGTCGGCGCTCGGCCAGGCCGGTGCGGCGAGAAGACCCAGCCGCCGATCGGGTCGGTGTCGCGCCACAGGTTGATCCACCGCCAGCCGACCCGCTTGCCCACCTCGCAGAGCGCCGCCTCGCTGACGTAGGCCGGGAACAGCCGCATGTAGAGCCGACGCAGCGGGGAGCCGTACGTCAGCAGCGCCAACCGGCCGCACACCTCGGTCGGCAGTTGGAGGATCGTGGCGGCGAGCAGCACGGAGCCGTGACTGTGCCCGGTCAGCAGTACCCGGTGACCGTGTTCGGTGAGGTACACGATCCGCCGGGCCAGCTCCGGGACGGCGCGTTCGGCGTAGCAGGGCGGCGCGAAGGGGTGCGCCACCCGAGGCCAGAACGTCCCCAGGTCCCACAGCACGCCGACGTACCTGCGGAACTCGGACGTACGGTAGGCGAAGATGCCGCCGATCAGCAGCGCGAGCACGACCGACGCGATGACGAAACTGCCCACCTGGATGGCGAAGCTGGTCGCCGCGGCCGGGATGCCGGTCAACCGCTGCACCGTGGTGTCCGGGGCCAACTCCAGCATGCCGAGCAGGCTGCTGGGCATGCCCACCCCGACGACACAGGCGTAGACCACGGCGATCGTCTCGAGCCGCTCGGTGAACCGTGCCCGGGCGATCGTCCGTTCGACCTGGTGTAGTCGATATGCGGCGGCCGGTGGCGCGTCCGGGAAGTCGTACCCGACGGTGGCCCGGGCGGTACGCATCCGGGCACGCCAGCTGACCAGGCTGATGACGACGGCCGACACCAGGGTGCTCGCCGCCGCCAGGAGGAACACGAAGATGGCCCACTTGTAGCCGAGCGGTGGGCTGATCGCCTGGTTCTCGTCGGCGGTGGCACCACGGTTGAGCAGGTCGGCGACCCGGTAGACGAGGTCCGCCGAGATCGCCACCGCCAAACCGGTGGCGGCGGCCGCGATCACGGGTGCCCCCAACCCTCGTAGCGGCCCCGAGCTGAGTCCGTCGCGGCCGAAGCCGCGTCGCATCTCGCCGGGCTTGATGCCGACGGCGGGCGCCGGTTCGGGACCGGCACGACGAGGATCGCCCGCTCCGATGCCACGGGTGGCGCCCACCCGGCTCCGGTTGATCAGCACGCCGGTGCCGAGCAGGAACAGCAGGATTGCCTGCGAGAGGATGGTCAGTCCCACCGTCGTCGTGTAGCCCGGCAGCCCTCCGCTGACCCGCCACGGGGTCGGGTCCACCGCGATCGAGCCCAGCACCATCGCGGTCAGGACGATGGCCAGGGCGCAGAGCCCGCGGACGATCCGGTCCGCGAACGAACCCACCGGACGCAGGTCGATCAACGGGTGGACGCAGACCAGCACGACGCAGGTCAGCAGCACCGACCCGGTGACGACGGCCAGGGCCATGCCGAGGGGCGACGGGCCGGAGTCGATCCGGGCGGCGACCAGACCGAGGCTGAGGGTCATCAGGCCGGTGGCGACGTGCAGCGAGCGCAGTCGGCCCACGGTCGGTGCGCCGTCGGACTGGCCGACCGCGCTGAGCTGGTGCACCCCTGCCATGGTGGTGGGGGTGCGGAAGGCGTCGAAGTTGTGGCCGGGGTGCGCGGCGAGCCGCCAGACCAGCCCGAGCGCGCCGACCGGCAGGAGCGCGAAGGCGGCCAGCGTCAACCCGGTGGGGCGGTCGCCGATCCAGGACAGCCATGGCCGCCCGGCCAGACAGGACGGGTTCGGCATGCACCGCCAGGCGATCAGGTCCAGTGCCACGCCCATCGCCGCGAGCACGTACAGCATCGTGAGGGTGAGGGCGAGCAGCCGGCAGACCGCCTTCAGCACCGCACTGGAGCTGCTCTCACTGCGGGTAGGTCGCATCCAGATCGCGACGTTGCAGAGCATGAAGGGCAGCAGGAACATCAGCGACAGCGTCCGGACGGTGGTGCCGGAGGGAAGGTCGCTCCAGCGGTACGCCTCCACCGTCACGCCGGCCGTGCCCCTACTGTCCGGGTAGCCGGGACGCGGCCGGAAGAACCCGCCGCTGCGGTCCCCGGCCACCTGGTAGCTGTGCGGGCGGTCGAGAATCTGTTCGGCGCTGGCACCGGACACCCCGTGCACCCGCAGCTCCACGACGTCGTCCGGCGCCTCCGGCTCGTTGGTCATCGACACCCCCGGAACGTGTCAACGGGCCCGATCCGGCGCAGGCCCGCCACTCCGGAGTCCCGGTGCGGCTTCGCTCGTCTACCCGCGCAGCCGTCCGGCACGCCTGCCCGTGGGGTGGACGGTCAGGCCGGGTGACGCGCGAGGAAGTCCGCCAGCACCTGGGTGTGCGTGGAGAAGGCCAGCTCGGTCGGCTCGGTCACCACCAGCCACTCGGTGGCCTCCTCGGTCGGCGCCGACGGCGGAAGCTCCTCGACGGGGCGTACCGGCAGCTCACCGAAGATCAGCATGGTGCCGCCGGCGGGCGCGCTGAGCACGGTGACCAGGGTCGCGCCCTCCGCCTCGGCGTGCAGCCCGGTCTCCTCACGTAGCTCGCGGACCAGTGCGTCCTGCCACCGCTCGCCGTACTCGATGAAACCGCCGGGCAGTGCGAGCAGCCCACGGGCGGGTTCGATGTCGCGTCGGACCACGACCACACCGACGCCGGTGGCGGTCCGCACCGGCTGCACGGCAACCGCCACCGGCAACGGGTTACGCCATACCTGCTGACCGCAGGCGGTGCAGAGCCGGGGCCAGCCGGCCTGCGGCGGATAAGCCGCGCCACAGTACGAACAATGCGAGTGCGCCACGCCGGTCATGCCGCAGCACGTTACGCCGTGCCCGGTGAACGGTCACCGTCGGACCTGATCGTGGCGGGCGGGGCGCGCGTTGCCGATCGCGTCCTTGCGACCCCAGCGGCCCGGGATGTCCAGCAGCTCGATCCGGCCGAAGCGCTCCGGGATGGCCGGCTGCACCACCAGGTGCTCGCCGTACGGCTCCAGACCCAGCAGGGTGCGTACCAGCAGGAAGGTGGCGCCGGTCGCGGACGCCTGCGGACTGTTCGCGGCCGGGTACGGCACCGGATAGCGGGTCAGACTGCGGTCGTAGCCGGCGAAGGCCTCCGGCATCCGCCCGGCGAAGTACCGGGACGCCCTGACGACGGACTCGGCGATGATCCCCGCCTCCTCCAGGAAACCGTAGCGGCGTAGCCCGTAGGCGATCAGCGAGTTGTCGAACGGCCACACCGTGCCCAGGTGGTAGCCGAGCGGGTTGTAGCTGGTCTGTCCGGTGGCCAGGGTGCGTACCCCCCAGCCGGAGAAGAGTCGTGGCCCGAGCAGGTGGCCGGCGACCAGGGCGGCCCGGGACGGGTCCACGATGCCGCTCCACAGCAGATGTCCCATGTTCGAGGCCAGTGCGTCGACCTGGTCACCGTCGGGGCCGAGCGCCAACGCGAAGTACTCGCCGCCGTCGATCCAGAAGTCGCGGTTGAACCGTTGCTTGAGCTCCTCGGCCTCGCGCTCCAGCCGATCGGCGTACGCCGGGTCGTCCCAGAACTCGCGGGCGAGCCGTGCCCCGCGTCGCTTAGCGTCGTACACGTAACCCTGCAACTCGCAGGTGGCCCGTGGCTGCCCGGGTATCCGGCCGTCCCGGTAACAGATCGCCTCCGGGCTGTCCTTCCAGCAGTGGTTCTGCGCCCCGCTCTCGTTGTTGCGCGGCTGGTACCAGAGGTAGCCGTCGCCGCGCAGGTCGCCGTACTCGTCGATCCAGCGCAGCGCCGCGCGGGCGGCGTCCTGGAGGTCGCGCACCAGCGTGGCGTCGCCGGTCCAGCGTTCGTACTCGTCGAGCAGCACGACGAACAGCGGGGTCACGTCCGCTCCGCCGAAGTACGGCGACTGGGGGCGATGTTCGAAGGCGGCCATCTCCCCGTATCGGAACTCGTTGAGGATCTTGCCGGGTTCCTCGTCGCGGAAGTCGTCGAGCACCGTGCCCTGGTCCAGGGCGAGCAGCCGCAGGGTGGTCTCCGCCATCCGGGGGACGAACGGCAGCGTCTGGAAGCAGGTGAGGATGTTGTCGCGGCCGATGATGGTGGCCGACCAGGGCAGTCCGGCGGCGAGCATGGTCTTGTTCGGCATGGCCAGGGGGGAGAAGCGCAGACCGGCCAGGTCGATCAGGCCCCGCTGGTACGTCTCGGTCAACTGCCGCCAGTCGCAGTGCAGCCGTGGCGCGTCGGCGAGCCACTGGCTCAGGTCGTGGTGCAGCGGGGCGCCGACCTTGCCCCGGGGATGCCGTAGTCGTTCCCGTACGTCTGCCCCGTCCGGGCGCAGCACCCGCCCCGCCACCCGCAGGAGGGTGCTCCAGCGGCGTTGCGCCTCGACCCGGATGCGGAAGGTCAGCCCACGTTCGTCCAGGTCGGCCGGTTCGCTGCTTGATATGTCGGTCACCCGGTGGAACTTCTCCCGCCGGTAGCCGAGCCGCAGGCGGCCGTCGGACACCTCGCGGTAGCCGCGCAGCGCGGAGCGGTGCGGCCAGACCACGTCGTAGACCGGGGCGAAGTCGCTGTCCACGTCGATGCGCACCACGAAGTCGACGGCGTCGTTGCTGTGGTTGAGCACGGTCAGGTGCTCGGTGAAGGCGCTGTCGGAGATCCAGCGGTCGCGGATCACCGAGACCTTCGCGTCGACGTAGTGGGTCGGATGACCGGGCACCAGGAAGAAGCGGATCTTGTAGTAGCTGGCGTCGTGCACGGCCAGCGGCGAGAGCTGCTGCCCGTCGATGCTCAGCCGCCAGGTGGACAGGAAGCGGGTGTCGAAGGCGAAGAACCCACTCGGGTTGGTGGGGCTGAAGACCATGTCGCCGTTGACCTCGCTCAGCGCGAAGATGTTGCCGTCGAGGATGCGGACCAGTTTCCTCATCGCGGCCCCCGGTCGTCGGCGGTGGAGTTCACCGCGCCCGGCGCGGGCGCTCGGCGCTCGGGCGAGGTCGGGGATTTCTGGCTGACGGCCACCTCGCGGGGGTGGCGGGCGTTCGGCGGCGGTGCGAACAGTCGCTCCAGCACCATCACGAGGCGGAACTCTCCGTCGGCGGTGAAGTCGTTGCGTAACCACGCGGGCACCGGCTTGACCTCGCCGTGCGCCATCCGCAGGAAGAGTTCCTCGTCGGTGTGGATCACGGTGTCCACCTCCGGTGTCCCACCGTGCGTCACGGTGATCCGACCCTGGTCGATGCGGAGGTTCCAGTGGTCGACCCGGTTGGGATAGCGCAGGTCGAAGCGCATGGTGCCGGAGATCTGGCGCAGCATCCGACCCCCGCTTCTGACCAAGTTGTCGAAGAAGGTGTGCACAGCCTCCGACATCCGGCACCTCCTGCTGGCCGTGCCCGGCCACGGGCTGCCGCCGGGCGGGGTCCGCGCCGATGGCGAAGTGCTGCCCGAACTCCTCCGCCACGGCAACCTTAGCGACTTTGATCCGCCCTCGTACCGGTTCGGCGGTGTTGGTGCCGGTACGTCAGGTGCGGCGCAGATCGGCATTGGCTTCCTGCGCGCCGCGGCCTATGGTGGTTTGATGCGACCCGCCGTGCTGCTCACCCGCGTCGCCGCCGTCACGGCGGCGGCGCCGGTCGTGCTGCGCGCGCAGGCGCGTCGAGTCCCCGCGCGGGCTGGTCAGCCCCGTCCCGCCGGTCGGAGCCCTCCGGAAACCGTTCACCAACACGTGACGGCAAGGGCGAAGCGCACAGCTTCGGCCCTTTTTCTTTTTCCGGGAAGGAACCGACATGAGTGAACGGACCGACGTTCAGGACCAGCAGTGGCTCACCAACCTTGAGTCGACGCTGAATCACGAGTTCGAGGCCCAGACGGCTCGGCTGACCCAACTGACGGCCGACACCGGCGATCCGGCGCAGGCGCACACCAACGCCGCGCTGATCGCCGCCACCCGGCAGAGCATCGAGCAGATCTCGGGCGCGTTGAAGCGCCTCACCGCCGGTGGCTACGGCCGCTGCGAGAAGTGCGGCACGGACATCCCCCGGGAACGCCTGGAGATCCTGCCGCACGCGCGGTTCTGCGTGCCGTGCCAGCAGAAGCAGAACCGCTGACCCTCGGGGATCGGCAGCGGGTCACGGGATCGGCTGACCGGAATGCCGGGGCCCCGCCCCGGCGGACCCGCGTCGCGTTCTCCTGACGCTCGCGAGACCGGCCGTCGGACTTACGGGTACGGCGGCCGGTCCGTGGCAACCTGCGGCTGCGGCTGCGGCTGCGGCTGCGGCTGGGGCGCGGTCGGCGGTGCGGCGGGCAGGCTCGCGGTGACGGTCGCGGTCAGGCCGTCGGGTCGGCGGGTCAGCGTCAACGCCCCGGTCAGGTGGTGGGCGAGCCAGAGACCACGACCCCCGGGGTTGTTCGTCGCCGGCAGGTTCACCGGCAGGTCCCCGCCGGACTCCTGACCATGGTCGGTGACCTCGCAGACGAGCAGGTCGGCCCGCCGGAACAGGTGGAGTCGCCCGCGACCCCCGCCGTGCAGCACGGCGTTGGTGACCAACTCGTGCACCGCCAGGACGAGATCCTCGGCCACGTCGCCGGTGAGACCGGCGGCGGCCACCCGCGCGCTGAGCAGGTGCCGCAACGCCGTCACGGTCTGCGCGGTGAACGACTCGGACAGCAGCGCGACCGCCTCCTCGCCCCCGCAGGACGGATCGCCAGGATCCGGGGCGTCCGGCGGGCTGAGGTTGTTCATGCAGGCAGAGTACGTTGTCCACCGATATCCGCGACTATTGCCGAGGGGCAATGATCCGGCGCCGCCCCCGCCACCGGCCTGGGGACCGGGCCCGGCGGCGTAGCTCCCGCCGCTGCCCGACCGGATCCGCCGCCGCGCCGGGTGGGTCGACCGCCCGAGTGCGCGGCCACCTGACCGGTGCCTCAGGCGCGCATGGTGGGCGGCGCGGAGATCGGGAAGGATCTACCCGAGGCCCGCACCGCAACGAGGACCATGACAAGGAGAACCGGATGGCGGATTTCGTCGGCGCCGTGGACCAGGGCACCACCAGCACCCGGTTCATGATCTTCGACCACGGTGGCAACGAGGTCGGTCGCCACCAGCTCGAACACCAGCAGATCCTGCCGCGCGCCGGTTGGGTCGAGCACAACCCGCTGGAGATCTGGGAACGGACCCAGACGGTCGTGCGTACGGCGTTGAACACGCACAGCCTGGCCGCCAGCGACCTGGCCGCCCTCGGCGTCACCAACCAGCGGGAGACGACGGTGGTGTGGAACCGGCGCACCGGTCTGCCGTACTACAACGCCATCGTCTGGCAGGACACCCGGACCGACCGGATCGCCTCCGCCCTGGAACGCGACGGGCGCGGTGAGGTCATCCGGCGCAAGGCCGGTCTACCGCCGGCCACCTACTTCTCCGGCGGCAAGATCCAGTGGATTCTGGAGAACGTCGACGGGGTGCGGGCCGCCGCCGAACGCGGCGAGGCGATCTTCGGCAACACCGACACCTGGTTGCTCTGGCACCTCACCGGTGGCGTCGACGGCGGCGCGCACGTCACCGATCCCACCAACGCCAGCCGGACCATGCTGATGGACCTGGAGACCCTCGACTGGGACGACGAGCTGCTGTCGTTCTTCGACATCCCACGCGCCATGCTGCCCCGGATCGTGCCGTCGTCCGATCCGGACGCCTACGGCGTCACGCTGCCCAACGGCCCGTTCGCCGGTGCCGTCCCGATCACCGCGGACCTGGGCGACCAGCAGGCCGCCACCGTCGGGCAGGTCTGCTTCGCGCCGGGCGAGGCGAAGAACACCTACGGTACGGGCAACTTCATGCTGCTGAACACCGGCTCGGAGATCGTCCGGTCCGAGGCCGGGCTGCTCACCACCGTGTGCTACCAGTTCGCCGGCCAGCCGCCGGTCTACGCCCTCGAAGGGTCCATCGCCGTCACCGGTTCGGCCGTGCAGTGGCTCCGTGACCAGCTGAAGATCATCAGCAGTGCCGGGCAGAGCGAGGATCTCGCCCGCCAGGTCGACGACAACGGCGGGGTCTACTTCGTACCGGCCTTCTCCGGCCTGTTCGCCCCGTACTGGCGCTCCGACGCCCGGGGCGCGATCGTCGGTCTGTCCCGCTACAACACCGACGGGCACATCGCGCGGGCGACGCTGGAGGCCATCTGCTACCAGAGCCGCGACGTGGCCGAGGCGATGGCGCAGGACTCGGGCGTGGCGTTGGAGTGCCTCAAGGTGGACGGCGGCGTCACCGTCAACGACCTGTGTATGCAGTTGCAGGCGGACATCCTCGGCGTGCCGGTCAGTCGGCCGGTGGTCGCCGAGACCACCGCCCTCGGCGCGGCGTACGCCGCCGGGTTGGCCGTCGGATTCTGGCGGGACACCGACGAACTCCGAGAGAACTGGAACGAGAGTCGGCGTTGGCAACCGTCCTGGTCGCCGCAGCAGCGCGCGGCCGGCTACGCCGGTTGGCGCAAGGCGGTGCAGCGCACTCTGGACTGGGTGGACGTCGACTGATCAAGAGACGTGCGGTCGATCACGTTTCGGATGGATTACGTCACTGCGTGTCCATCGTTGGGATGCCGGGATGTCCGGTAGGTCTGCCTTAGCATCCCGATGTCCGGCATCTGCCGGAGGTGTGGACAGGGAGGGCATCCATGCGGATCACGCGCGGGATCATGGCGGTCGTGGTCGTACTGTCGGCCGGTGTCTTGGCCGGCGCGGCACCCGCCGCGTCACCGTTCACCGTGGTCAACGGTTCGATCCAGCCGGCGACGGGCACGCCGAGGCCGCCCTCGGGCACCCACGCCACGCTGTGGCACAACGCCAGTTACGCCACCATCTCGGTGCCGGGCGCGGGTCGCCTGGTCGTCGGCGCGATCGGGGACCACTGCGACGGCTGGCCGACGCTGCGGGTCAAGGTCGGTGGCGACCCGGTCGGCGAGATCACCGTGACCAGCGCCACCGACTACGGGAGTTACCCGGTCGGCGGGGAACTGCCGGAGGGTCGGCACGACGTCCGGATCGAGCTGGTCAACGACCGGTACACGGGCACGTGTGACCGCAACGCGCATCTGGCGTACGTGCGGACGCAGCCACCGGTCATCGACACGAGGTTCGCCTTCGCCGTGGTCCCGGACACGCAGGAGGAGGTGCTGACCGCCGGCGACGCCCGGTTGCGCCAGCGCGTGGACTGGCTGGTCGCCCAGCGCGCCGCCCTCGACCTGCGTTTCGTCGCGCACTCCGGTGACGTGGTCAACTACGACACCGCCGACCACGTGCAGTACGAACGTGCGCGCGCCGCGCTGCGTCCGTTGGAGACGGCCGGGATGCCGTACACCCTCGCCATCGGCAACCACGACACCCAGTCGGCTGGCCCGGGTGGGGAACTGCGTCGACCCGCCGGGCAGTTGTTGCGCGACACGACGGTGTTCAACCGGTACTTCACGGCCGCCCGGTTCGGCGCGGTGGGCGGCCAGTTCGAGGCGGGCAAGGTGGACAACGCGTACGCCACCTACACCGCAGGTGGGGTGCGGTGGCTGGTGCTGAGCCTGGAACTGTGGCCCCGCCGGGCTGCCGTCGCCTGGGCGCAGTCGGTGGTGGCGGCCCATCCCCGGCACAACGTCGTGATCGTCACCCATCACTACCTGGAGAGCGACGCCACCATCGGGCAGTCGGCCGGTTACGGATCCACCAGTCCGCAGTACGTCTTCGACAACCTGGTGGCGAAGTATCCCAACATCCGGTTCGTCTTCTCCGGCCACACCGGAACGGCGGCCTCCCGGGTGGACACCGGCGTGCACGGCAACCGGGTCTACTCCTTCCTCCAGACCTTCCACTCCCGGCGCACCAACCCGGTGCGGCTGGTCGAGATCGACACGGCGGCGCAGTCGCTGCGTACCTGGATCTACGCGCCGCACACCGACGAGGACTTCCCGGCGCACGAGCGCACGTACGCCGGGATCGACCTGCTGCGGTGACCTGCGCCGGTGGTGGCCCGCGACGCGTCCGGGGGCCACCACCGGCCGAGCCGTCCCGTCTCAGAACTATCTCAGAACTGTCTCATTATCGTCCGGCGCGTCGAGGTGTCGGTAGACGGTGGCGCGCGAGACGCCGAACTCGGCGGCGATCTCGTCGGCCGAGTGGGTGCCCGCGAGGTGCATCCGGCGGGCGGCCCGCGCCTGCTCCGGGCTCATCGACCGGGGCCGTCCCGGCCGTCGCCGGCCCACCCGGCCGGGCGTCGCGGCAACCGCCTCGGCGACCCCGCCAGCCGCGTCAGAGGTCTCGCCGGTCACCGCCTCCGCGCCGGTCGGTGTCTTCGTGCCGGGCGGCGGTTCCGCACCGGGCGGTGTCTCCGTGCCGGGCGGTGTCTTCGTGCCGGTCACCGCCTCCGTGTCGGTCGGTGTCTCGCCCAGCAGGCGGCGGACGCCGTCGAGCATGTCGGCCCGCAGCGCCGACGCCGGCACGTCGATCAGGAACACCACCGGATCGCTGCACACGCCGATCGCCTGGACCGCCCGGACCCGCTCCCGTCGGCTGGCGTCCGGCCCCGCGACGATCTCGTTGGCCCGCATGACGATCCGCAGCAGCCGGTGGTACGTGCTGCTCCGTTCGACCAGCGCGAGATCGTGGAAGAGCATGCCCAGCGGGCCGCGGTGCTTGAGCATGGTGTCCACCCAGCCCTCCAGCAGGGTCCACCTCGCCTGGCGTCCCGGCAGCGCCTCGGCGTGCTCCAGCAGCGCCTCCAGGTCGCCCAGCAGCGGTTCGGCCAGTGCGATGAGCAGGTGTGACTTGCTCGGGAAGTGGTAGAGGATGGCCGCCTTGGTCAGCCGCAACCGCTCGGCGATCTGCCGCAGGGAGGTGCGTTGGTATCCCTGCGCGGAGAAGAGGCTCAACGCGGTGCGCAGGATCCGGTCGCGGGTGCTGTCCGCCTCCTCCACGGTCATGGTCCCAGCCTAAGTCACCGCTGACCGAGGGACGGGACCACTCGCGCCGATCCCTTACCATCGGTCAGTGGAGTGGTTCGGTAGACACCGGTACGGCGGGAGGACCCATGTCCGTGATCTCCATCGAAAACCTCGTCAAGACCTTCGGCGGCGTACGCGCGCTCGACGGGCTCGACCTCACCGTGGAGCCGGGGGAGGTGCACGGATTCCTGGGGCCCAACGGCTCGGGTAAGTCCACCACCATCCGGATCCTGCTCGGTCTGCTGCGCCGCGACTCCGGGCAGGTCCGCATCCTCGACGGCGATCCGTGGCGCGACGCGGTCGCGTTGCACCGGCGTCTGGCGTACGTGCCGGGTGACGTCAACCTCTGGCCCAACCTCTCCGGCGGCGAGGCGATCGACCTGTTCGGCGCGTTGCGCGGCGGGCTGGACCGGCGTCGGCGCGACGAACTGCTGCGCCGCTTCGACCTGGACCCGACGAAGAAGTGCCGCACCTACTCGAAGGGCAACCGGCAGAAGGTCGCCATCGTCGCCGCCTTCGCCTCCGACGTCGAGCTGTACATCCTGGACGAACCCACGTCCGGGCTGGACCCGCTGATGGAGGCGGTGTTCCAGGAGGAGGTCCGCCGACTCAGCCAGGCCGGCGCGAGCGTCCTGCTCTCCAGCCACGTGCTGGCCGAGGTCGAGGCGCTCTGCGACCGGGTCAGCATCATCCGGGAGGGGCGGATCGTGGAGGCCGGCACCCTGTCGGAGCTGCGGCACCTGGCGCGTACCACGGTCACCGTCGAGACCGGACGCCCGGTGACCGGCCTGACGGACCTACCCGGCGTGCACGAGGTCCGCCCGGTCGACGGGCGCGTCCGGTTGGAGGTCGAACCCGAACACCTCGACACCCTCCTGGCGCACCTGGTCCGCTTCGAGGTCCGGGCGCTGACCAGCACACCGCCCACCCTGGAGGAGTTGTTCCTGCGGCACTACGGCGAGACCACCGACGATCCGCGAGCGGCGAGCGGAGCCACCCGATGAGCGCCTTCACCGGCACCGGCCGACTCGCCCGGCTCGCACTGCGGCGCGACCGGGTGCGCCTGGTCGTCTGGGCGCTCGGTACCCCGCTGCTCGGCTACGCCCTCGCCGAGAGCGTGGCCGGCATCTACCCCGACGAGCAGAACCGCCTCGGTTACGTCGAGGTGGCCAACACCAGCGTCGTCGCCCGCGCCTTCAACGGTCCGGTGGCCAGCACCGAACTCGGCGCGGTGGTGGTCGCCGAGACGTACCTCACCCTGGCCGTGCTCGCCGCGCTGCTGAGCACCTTCGCGGTGATCCGGCACACCCGGCAGAACGAGGAGACCGGCCGGGCCGAACTGCTCGGTGCCGCCGCCGTCGGCCGGTACGCCCTGCTCACCGCCGCCCTGGTCGTCGTGGTCGGCGCCAACGTCCTCGCCGGGGCGCTGCTCGCGGTCGCCTTCGTCGGCGCCGGGCTACCCGCCGCCGGGTCGGTGGCCGCCGCCGCGGCGATCACCGGCGTCGGTCTCGCCTTCACCGGTGTCGCCGCCGTCACCGCCCAACTGTCGGTGACCTCCCGGGGCGCCAACGCTCTCGCCGCCGCCACCGTCGGCGTGACGTTCCTGCTCCGGGCCGCCGGCGACGTGCTCGGTGAGCGTTCCGCCGACGGGTTGCTGGACAGCGCCTGGCCCACCTGGCTGTCGCCGCTGGGCTGGGGCACCCAGGTCCGCGCCTTCGGTGCGGAACGGTGGTGGGTGCTCGCGTTGCCGACCGCCCTGCTCGTCGCCGGGGTCGCCATCGCGTACGCGTTGGCCGAACGCCGTGACGTCGGCGCCGGCCTGCTCGCCGCGCGACGGGGGCCGGACCGGGCCGCCGCCGGGCTGCTGAGCCCGGCCGGGCTGACCTGGCGACTGCACCGTGGCGCGTTGACCGGTTGGGCGATCGCGGTGGCGGTGCTCGGCGTGGCCATGGGACTGGCCGGGCACGAGGTGGACGACATGATCGCCGACAACCCGGCCGCCGCCGAGGCGATCGCCCAACTCGGTGGCGGGGACGAACTGCGCGATGCCTTCCTGGCGGCGATGCTCGGGCTGTTCGCGCTGACCATCGGCGCGTACGTGGTGCAGGCCCTGCTGCGGGTACGCGGCGACGAGTCGGACGGCATCCTCGAACCGCTGCTCGCCACCGCCGTCAGCCGCACCCGGTGGTTGACCACGCAGGTGGCCGCCGCCGCGCTCGGTGCGCTGGCGTTGATGCTGCTGGCCGGTGCCACCACCGGGCTCGGGTACGGGCTGGCCGCCGGAGATCCGGCCGGTTGGACCGTCGAGCTGACCGGTGCGGCCCTGCTGTGGTTCCCCGCACTGCTGGTCGTCGCCGGGGTGGTGACCGCCCTGTTCGGGGCGCTGCCACGCTGGTCGGTCGCGTCCAGCTGGGCGGTGCTGATCGTCTTCCTGCTGCTCGGCCAACTGGGCGCCGCGTTGGACCTGCCACAGACCGCGCTGAACCTCTCCCCGTACACCCATGTGCCGTCCGTGCCCGCCGCCGACCTCACCGTCCTGCCCCTGGTGGCACTCACCGCGATCGCCGCCGCCCTGCTCTGGCTCGGCCTCACCACCTTCCGCCGCCGCGACACCCCCACCTGACCCGGCCGGTTCAGACTTGATCGTTTGCAGTCGACTGACTCGACACGCCGCTGGCACGGTCACTCGACTGCAAACGATCAAGGACCCCTACCACACGCGGCGTTGGAGCGGTGCGTTGTGCACAGGGGGTGCGGTGTCCACAGGGGGGCAGTGGGGGCGGGGTGGGGTGGGGCAGGCTCGGTCGGTGTGGATGCCGTGCTCCGATCGCTCGTCGAGGCCGGTGGCGGTGTGGTGACCCGCGCCCGCGCACTCGAGGTGGTACCGCCCTGGACGCTGCGGCGGGCGTACCGCATCGGTTGGCTGCGTCGCGTGTTGCCGGCGGTCTACGTCGACGGCTCGTTGCTCGCCGGCCCGGAGTCGGCCAGCGTGCTCGCACGGGTGACACCCGAGGTCGCTCGACGGGCGGCGCTCGCGTACGCCGACGGCCGGGCGGCCTTGAGCGCGCTGACCGCGTTGGACGTGTACGGCCTCCGGCCCCAACCAGCCGGCGAGCCGGTGTACCTCGACGTGCCCGCCGGTACCGGCCTGCGGAGCAGGGAGAGCCTGGTGGTGCGGCATCGGAGGGCATTCGCGGCGGAACCGCCACACGTCGTGGTGCGACGGGGCGTACCGCTCGTCCGGCTGGAGGAGGCGTTGGTGCGCTCGTGGTCGTTGTTGCCCGAGGAGAGCCGCATCGGGCCGGTTGTCCGCGCCGTGAACGACCGGTTGACCACGGGCCACCGGCTCCGCGGCGCGCTTGCCCCGAAGACGACCGGACGGGCGGCGCTGTCCGCACTCATCGACCGGCTCGACGCGGGTTGCCGCAGCCCCTTGGAGATCTGGGGACACGACCGCGTCTTCACCGGTCCTGACCTGCCGGTGCTGATGCGTCAGGTACGCGTCCGGGTGGGCAGACGAACCATGTACCTGGACCTGTTCGCCGAGCAGGAGCGGGTCGACATCGAGCTGGACGGTGCCAGCTCACACGGCGATACCCGCCAGCGCGAGATCGACCTGCGGCGCGACGCGTTGCTCGCCACCGTCGGCATCCTGGTGGTCAGGTTCAGCCACCGACGCCTCGTGCGGGAGCCCGACGAGGTGCGCCGGGAGACTCTTGCGATCCTCGCCGGGCGCCGTCGTTGACCAGGGGCGGTCGGAGGTCACAGCACCTGGGACAGGAAGCGGCGCAGCCGGGGGTGCTGCGGCGACTCGAAGAGGGCCTGGGGTTCGCCGGCCTCCAGCACCACCCCGGCGTCCATGAAGGCGACGGTGTCGGCGACCTGGCGGGCGAAACCCATCTCGTGGGTCACCACCACCATGGTCATGCCCTGGGCGGACAGCTCCGCCATCAGCGCCAACACCCCCTTGACCAGTTCCGGGTCCAGTGCGGAGGTGGCCTCGTCGAAGAGCATCACCTGTGGCCGCATGGCCAACGCCCGGGCGATGGCCACCCGCTGCTGCTGCCCACCGGACAGGTGCGCGGGTCGGGCGTCGGCCTTCGCGGCCAGTCCGACCCGGTCGAGTTCGGCTCGGGCGCGAGCCACCGCCTCGTCCTCGCCGAGCTTGCCGATGCGGCGCAGCGGCAGGGTGATGTTGCGTTCCACGCTCATGTGCGGGAAGAGGTTGAACTGCTGGAACACCATGCCGATGCGCTGCCGCAGCGCGTCCGGGTCGTCGCGCAGCACACTGCGTCCGTCCAGCAGCACGTCGCCCCGGTCCGGTTCGAGGAGCCGGTTCACCGTCCGCAGCAGGGTGGACTTGCCCGACCCGGACGGGCCGATCACGCACGCGGTGCCGCCGCGCGCCACGTCCAGATCCACTCCGCGCAGCACCTGATGACGCCCGAAGGCGAGGTGCACGTCGCGCAGGCTCAGACTGACCGAGGTGCTCATCGTTGATTTCCTCCGGCGGCGCCGGGCAGCGCCAGGTCCAGGTCGTCGGGGTCGTCGTCGGTCGGCCCGGCCGTCGGGCGGCCCTGCCGCAGCCGCCGGTCGATCCAGTTGACGACGTGGGTCAGCGGCACCGTCAGGGCGAGGTAGAACAGCCCGGCCAGCAGCAGCGCCGACTGGTTGCCGGTGTTGGCGGCGTAGTCCTGCCCGATCCGGAACAGCTCCCGCTGGCTGGCCAGCAGGCCGAGGAAGTAGACCAGGCTGGAGTCCTTGATCAGGGCGATGAGTTGGTTCACCCAGGCCGGCAGGATGCGCCGGATGCCCTGCGGGATGATCACGACCCGCATCGCCTCGCGCCAGGAGAACCCCAACGCGCGGGCCGCCTCCAACTGGGTGGCCTCCACCGACTGGATGCCGGAGCGGAAGATCTCGCCGATGTACGCCGCGGCGATCAGCGACAGCGCCAGGATTCCCAGCGGGTACGGGTTGGGCCCCCACACCTGCATCCCCAGCGGGGCCAGCCCGACCCCGATCAGCAGGATCGTCGCCGCTGCCGGCAGACCCCGGAACACGTCGGTGTAGACCCGGGCCGGCCAGCGCAGCCAGCGGGTACGCGAGATGCCCGCCACGGCCAGCAGGATGCCCAGCGCCGAGCCCAGCAGGGCGGCGGTGACCGCCAGGATCAGCGTGTTCGGCAACCCGACGGTGAGCATCTCGGGTAGCGCCTCACGCATCGACTCCCAGTCGAAGAACGTCTCCCACAGGGTGCGCAACGGATCCACGGTCAACCTCCGCCCTGCTCGCTCGTGGCCCTGGTTCAGGAGGCGGGCGACGCCGAGGGCACCGCCACGTCGCCGCTGCCCGGGGTGAAGTCGGCCGGGATCGGCCGGTCCGGGTAGTACTGCTGCTGCAACCGGGTCCAGGTGCCGTCGGCGATCACCTCGTCGAGGGCCTTGTTCAGCGCCTCGCGCAGCGCGTCGTTGCCCTTGGCGAAGGCGTACGCGGTGGGTGCCGGGCTGAGCTCCTTCGCCGCGACCGTGATCTTGCCGCCGCTGTCCGCGGCGGTCTTCTCACCGATCTCGGCGGGGGCGATCCACGCGTCGGCGGTACCCGCCTTGAGCTGGTTGATCGCGCCGTTGTAGTCGGGTACGCGTACCGGGTTCAGGCCCTTGGTGGTGGCGTAGTCGTCCTGGACGGTGCCCTGCACGACCACCACCCGCTTGCCGGGCAGCTCGTCGAAGCTGCGCAACGCCGATCCGGCGGGCACGTCGAGCCCGAAGTACCCGAAGTCGTACCCGTTGCCGAAGTCCACGGTCTTCTTGCGCGCCTCGGTGATGGTGATCGAGGAACTGCCGACGTCGAACTTGCGGTTGTTGACCTGGGCGAGCAGGCCCGAGAAGTCGGTGCCGACGAACTCGACCCGCAGCCCGAGCTTGTCGGCGGCGGCGACCAGCAGGTCGTTGTCGAACCCGGTGAACTTGCCGTCCTTGAGGTACACGTTCGGCGGGGCGTCGGTGAGCGTGCCGGCCCGCAGCACGCCCGGCTGAAGCAGGTTGTACGGGTTGTCGGCCGCGCTGTCGGCGGAGTTCGAGCCGCAGGCGGTCAGGGTGGTCGCGGCGAGGATCGCGGCGACGCCGACGGCGGCGGCACGGGTCAGGGCGGGAAGGAATCGCACAGGTGTCTCCTGGTTGAGCTGCGGCGGGCACGGACGTGCCGCACCGACGGTCCGCCGCAGGACGGACCGCTGGGATGGAATCGATGACGCAGCGGGAGGTGGTCTGCCGACCGGGTGGGGATCGGTGACCGGGAGCGACGCGGTCAGCTACACGCGGCGCTGCACACCCGCATCATGTCGACGTGCCGACGTCGGGTCAGGGCGAGACAGGCCGCGACGGGAGCGGGTCGACTGCGGTACGACATGGTTCTCCTCAAGGTCGTGATGACCTGGGGACCCAGGCCACGCTTGCACCGGACGCTCCGGTGCCTGGTCCTCACCCGGGGCACCCCTGCGCGGAGGAGGGTTGCCGGCCAGCAAGCCGGGGCTTGACGCTGGCACTCATGACCTGCGGCCGAGGCTAGCACCAGGTGACCGGGCCGCGTCCACCCGATATGAGGCCCCTCACGCCGCGCGCTGACCTGGGGTGGGAGGCGCGAGCGCGTCCGGCGTCCGGGGAACCCGGGCAGGTCACCGCCGGGGTGGCTCAGGGGTGGCGGCCATCGGCGGGTGTTGCCGACGGGCCGGGCGATCCCTTACGGTCTGCTCAGCGGTGGGCGGTGCGGTCCGCATCCGAAGACACCGCCGGTGGTCCACCACGTGGGCCGGGAGGGTGGAACTCCCGGGCTCGACGCGCGTGGTGGCGCGCCGGCTGGGCGAACCCCGAACCGTGCGGCGGCGCGTCGAGGCGCCGAGCCGACGGTGCGCCGGGGGCGCGGACACCCACCGGGAGCACCCGTGTATCTCACTCCCCACGAGCAGGACCGTCTGCTCGTCCATGTGGCGGCCGATGTCGCCCGGCGACGCCGGGAACGCGGCCTGCGTCTCAACTATCCGGAAGCCGTCGCGGTGATCACCGCCTTCCTGCTGGAGGGCGCCCGCGACGGGCAGTCCGTGGTCGACCTGATGGCCTCCGGCCGCACCGTGCTCAGCCGCGACGACGTGCAGGACGGCATCCCCGAGTTGCTGAGGGAGGTGCAGGTGGAGGCGACGTTCCCGGACGGCACCAAGTTGGTGACGGTGCACCACCCGATCCCGTGATCCCCGGGGAGATCCTGCCGGCGACCGGACCCGTCGAGATCAACGCCGGGCGGCCGGTGACGGTGGTGACGGTGGTCAACACCGGCGACCGGCCGGTGCAGGTCGGATCGCACTACCACTTTGCCGAGGCCAACCCGGCGCTGGACTTCGACCGGGACGCCGCCTGGGGGCAGCGGCTCGCCGTACCGGCCGGCACCTCGGTGCGTTTCGAGCCGGGCGTGAGCCGCCCGGTGGACCTGGTGCCGCTGGGCGGCGCCCGGATCGTGCCGGGCCTGCGGGGCGAGTGCGCCGGGGCGCTGGACGGGGGACGGCAGGCATGAGCGAACGGATCAGCGCGGTGCCGCAGGGCGGCCCGCGACGAAGTGGAGCGCCGGCATGAGCACCGTGGATCGGGACCGTTACGTCGCCCTGTACGGACCGAGCACCGGCGACCGGATCCGGTTGGCCGACACCAACCTGCTGATCGAGGTCGAACACGACCACTGCGCCGGTGGCGACGAGGCGGTCTTCGGCGGCGGCAAGGTGATCCGTGAGTCGATGGGGCAGTCCCGGGCCACCCGCGCCGAAGGGGCCCTGGACACCGTCATCACCGGGGCGGTCGTCCTCGACCACTGGGGTGTGGTGAAGGCCGACGTCGGGCTGCGCGACGGTCGGATCGTCGCGCTGGGCCGGGCGGGCAACCCGGACACCATGGACGGCGTCCACCCGGACCTGGTCATCGGCCCGGCCACCGAGGTGATCGCCGGCAACGGTCGGATCCTCACCGCCGGGGCGGTCGACACCCACGTGCACTTCATCTGCCCGCAGATCGTCGACGAGGCGCTCGCCAGTGGGGTCACCACCCTGGTCGGTGGTGGCACCGGGCCGGCGGAGGGCACCCGCGCCACCACGGTCACCCCGAACGCCTGGCACCTGGCCCGGATGCACGAGGCCCTCGATTCGTTGCCGGTCAACGTGCTGCTGCTCGGCAAGGGCAACACGGTGGCGGAGGAGGCGCTGTGGGAGCAGCTGCGGGCCGGAGCGGGCGGGTTCAAGCTGCATGAGGACTGGGGCACCACGCCCGCCGCGATCGACGCCTGCCTGCGGGTCGCCGACGCCTCCGGCGTGCAGGTCTCCATCCACACCGACACCCTCAACGAGGCCGGTTTCGTCGCCGACACGCTGCGCGCCATCGGCGGTCGGGCGATCCACTCGTACCACACCGAGGGGGCTGGGGGCGGGCACGCGCCGGACATCATCACCGTCGCCGGTGAGCCGAACGTGCTGCCCTCGTCGACCAACCCGACCCGCCCGTACACTCGCAACACCCTCGCCGAGCACCTCGACATGCTGATGGTCTGTCACCACCTGAACCCGGCGGTGCCGGAGGACCTGGCCTTCGCCGAGAGCCGCATCCGGCCCTCCACGATGGCCGCCGAGGACCTGCTGCACGACCTCGGGGCGATCTCCATCATCGGCTCCGACTCGCAGGCGATGGGTCGGATCGGGGAGATCGTGTTGCGTACCTGGCAGAGCGCGCACGTGATGAAGGCCCGGGTGGGCGCCCTGCCCGGCGACGGTGCCGCCGACAACCGCCGGGCCCGCCGGTACGTCGCGAAGTACACCATCTGCGCGGCCATGGCCAACGGTCTCGACCACGAGATCGGGTCGGTGGAGCCGGGCAAGCTCGCCGACCTGGTGCTGTGGGAGCCGGCCTTCTTCGGCGTACGACCGCACCTGGTCATCAAGGGCGGCATGATCGCGTACGCGCAGATGGGTGACGCGAACGCCTCGATCCCCACCCCGCAGCCGATGCTGCCCCGGCCGATGTTCGGCGCGTACGGCGGGGCTGCCGCCGCCACCAGCCTGGCCTTCGTGGCCCCCGCGGCGCTGGAGGCCGGGCTGCGGTTGGACGTGCGGCGTCGGGTGGTGCCGGTGACCGACGTACGGTCCCGGGGCAAGACGGATCTGCCGGAGAACGGCGCGTTGCCGCGCATCGAGGTGGACCCGGACACCTTCACCGTGCGGATCGACGGCGTGGTGGTGGAACCCGATCCGGTGTCCGAACTGCCCATGGCCCAGCGGTACTTCCTGTTCTGATGGCCACCCCGACGATGCTGCTGCTCCTCGCCGACGGTCGCTTCCCGGCCGGGGCACACGCCCACTCGTCGGGCCTGGAGGCGGCCGTCGCCGCGGGGCGGGTGACCGATCTGGCCACGCTGGGGGAGTACCTGCGGGGGCGGCTCGCCACCGCCGGGCTGGTCGCGGCGGCCTTCGCCGCGGCGTCCTGCCGGGCGGCCGTCGGGCCGCCGGGGTCGTCGACGGTCGGTCGCCGGGCCGTCGACGGCGACCGACCGGCGGGTGACCCCCGCCCTGATGGCCCGTCGCGTCGCGCCACGCTGGTCCGGCTCGACGCCGAGCTGGACGCCCGGACCGCCTCGCCGGCCCAGCGCGCGGTCTCCCGCCGGCAGGGCCGGGCGTTGCGGCGGGCGGGTCGGGAGATCTGGCCGGAGGCGGTCTTCGACGACCTGCCGGCCACCTCGGACGGTCCGCACCAGCCGCTGGTGCTGGGGCTGGTCGGTGCCGCCGCCGGTCTCGACCCGCCGCAGGTGGCCACCGTCGCCGCCCACGCGACGGTGACCGGCTCGGCCAGCGCCGCCGTACGACTGCTCGGCCTGGACCCGTACCAGGTCCAGGCGCTGTTGGTGCGGCTCGCCGATGCCTGTGACGCGGTCGCGGCGCGGGCGGCGCGGGCCGCCGAGGAACCACCGGAGCGGCTGCCGGCCGCCGCCGCTCCGCTCGCCGATATCCATGCCGAAGCGCATGTCACCTGGGAGGTGCGTCTCTTTGCGTCCTGAACTCGACCACGACGAGTCCGTTCCCCACACCCACCCCGAGCCGGGGGTGGATCCGCACGCCCCGCTACCGACCGCCGCGCGGGCGTTGCGGGTGGGCATCGGCGGGCCGGTCGGCTCCGGCAAGACCGCCCTGGTCGCGGCGTTGTGTCGGGCGTTCGCCGACGAGTTGCGCCTGGCCGTGGTGACCAACGACATCTACACCACCGAGGACGCCGACTTCCTCAAGCGGGCGGGGGTGCTCGACCCGACGCGGATCCGGGCGGTGGAGACCGGCTGCTGCCCGCACACCGCCATCCGCGACGACATCGGCGCCAACCTCGACGCCATCGACGAACTGGCCGACGCGTTGGGACCGTTGGATCTGGTGCTGGTGGAGAGCGGCGGTGACAACCTGACCGCGACGTTCAGCCGAGGACTCGTCGACCGGCAGATCTTCGTGGTGGACGTGGCCGGCGGCGACAAGGTGCCGCGCAAGGGCGGACCGGGGGTGACCGCCGCCGACCTGCTGGTCATCAACAAGACCGACCTGGCGCCGATGGTCGGCGCCGACCTGTCCGTGATGGACCGGGACGCCCGCGCCCGCCGGGGTGACCTGCCCACGGTGTTCCAGTCCATCACCGAGGATCCGCTGGCCACCCGGGTGGCCGCCTGGATCCGCCACGAACTGGCCCACCACCGGGCGGCGATGCCCGGCACGGACCAGGCCGCGCCGGTCCTGGCGGCCGCCGCCGGGCAGGTCTGATGCGGGCCACCGCCCGGCTGGTGGCCCGCGCCGACCGGCACGGCCGCACCATCGCAACCGAGCTGCGCGGGGAGAGCCCGCTGCTGTTGCGCCAGGTGCCGTCCCCCGGCGGTGGCGTCACGGTGTACGTCGTCGGCGGGGCGGCCGGTCCGCTCGCCGGCGACGACCTGCGGCTGGACATCGAGGTCGGCCCCGGCGCGGTGGTCCGCGTGCACACGGTGGCCGCGTCGATCGCGTTGCCGGGCCGCCCCGGCGCGGTTTCCCGGACGCTGGTCCGGGCGACCGTCGCCGACCGGGCGGCCCTGTTCTGGCTGCCCGAGCAACTGATCGCGGCGGCGGGCTGCGCGCACGTCGCGGATTCCCAGGTGGACGTCGCCGAGGGCGGCGCCCTGCACTGGCGGGACGAGTTGATCTGCGGGCGACACGGCGAGCGGCCCGGCGACGTCGAGATCAACACCTGGGTCGACCTGGCCGGGCGGCCACTGTTGCGGCAGTCTCTGGCGGTGGGGTCGAACGCGCCCGGCTGGGCCGGACCGGCGGTGTTGGCCGGCGCGTCCGCCACCGGCTCGCTGCTGGTCGTGGACCCGTCCCACCCGGTGGAACCGCCCGCCGTGGGCGCTACCTGGGCCCGGCTACCGCTGGCCGGTGGCCCGGCGACCCTGTGGAGCGCCACCGCACCGGACGCGCACACCCTGCGCGGGTACCTCGAACGTGGTCCGGAGGTTCCGCCCGGTCAACGGCGGCTGACGTCCACTCCGGCCCTCCGCGTTGGCAGGGCTGGGGTGTGGTCAGGCGGAGGTGTGGGCCGGGGTGGGGTGGCCGGCGTTCAGCCGGGCGATGAGGGCGTCGAGCAGGCTGGCCAGGTAGGTGTCGTCGGTCGTGTCGAGGCCGGCGAGGTGGGCGCGGATCTGCGCGTCGACCCGCGCGTGTTCGCTACGACCCCGGGCGGTGAGGTACGCGCGGATGCGGCGACGGTCGATCGGGTCGACCCGGCGGAAGACGAGGTTGCGGTCGACGAGCTGGTCGACCAGCTTGGTCAGGGTGCCGGGGGGCAGCGACGCTTCGGCGGCCACCTCGCTCATCGGGTGCCCGAGACCGTCGGCGAGCAGGCAGAGCACCCGCCACGCCTCGATGCTGAGCGACTCGGCGGAGAGCACGGTGCCGACCCGGCGCGAGAGCAACCGCTCGGCGCGGGTCAGCAGGGGTAGCAGGTCGGCTGCGGAACCGGGAAGGTCTGACATGGCACTCCCGCCTCGCGAGTTGCCGTCATGGTACCGAGATGTCCCGCTGGTTGGGGAGGGCTGGTCTTCACCAGCGACGGCGGCCACCATGTGTTCATGTCCGCGCCGGCACCGGGGTCCGGGCGCCCGCAGGCGGGGGAGAGCATCACCGCTGGGGCGTCCTGGCTGACCGTCGACCGTGGCGTGGTCAGCATCGCGTTGGTCTACCCGATGCGTGGGCCGGCGGGCATGTTCGGCCCGAGTTGTGAACTCTGTGCGCAGCTCGCCGTCGAGGAGTTGAACCGCCGTGGCGGCGTCCTCGGCCGGGAACTGCGGTTGGTGCCGGTCGACGGCGGGGCGCCGCCGGCCGAGGTGGCCGCCGAGGTGGAGGCGCTGGTGTCGATGGGCGCTGTCCAGGGCGTCACCGGCTGGCACATCTCTTCGGTACGTCAGGCGGTGGCACCGCGTATCGCGCACCGGGTGCCGTACGTCTACACCGCGCTGTACGAGGGTGGTGAGCGTACCGAGGGTGTCTTCCTGACCAGCGAGACGCCGGACGCGCAGCTGTGGCCGGCGATGCGGGTGCTCGCCGGGGATCTCGGGGTGCGGCGCTGGTTCGTGGTCGGCAACGACTACGTCTGGCCCCGCCGGACGACCCGGGCGGCGCACCGGTACGCGCTGCGCAGCGGCGGACGCGTCGTCGGCCAGCACTTCCTGCCCCTGGAGACGCACGACTACGCCGAGGTGCTGCGCCGCATCGAGCACAGCGACGCCGACGCGGTGCTGATGCTGCTGGTGGGTGCGGACGCGGTCCGGTTCAACCGGGCCTTCGCACGGGCCGACCTGGATCAGCGGTGCCTGCGGCTGAGCACCCTGATGGACGAGAACATGCTGCTGGCCAGTGGTGCCGCCAACACTCGTGGGCTGTTCAGCACGGCGGGCTTCTTCGCCGGCCTGGTGACCCAGGAGAATCTCGACTTCCACGGCAGCTTCGGTCGCCGCTTCGGGCTGGAGGCGCCGCCGCTGGGCAGCCTCGGCGAGTCCTGTTACGAGGGCGTCATGCTGCTGGCCGCGTTGATCGCCAAGGCCGGCACGTTGGACGTGCGGGCGGTGGAGGCCGCCGCCGACGTGGTGTCCTACGACGGGCCGAGGGGTGAGTTGCGGCTGCGCCAACGGCACGTCCGCCAGCGCATCTACCTCGCCGAGGCCGACGGGCTGGACTTCACCGTCCTGGCTGAACTGTGATCTCCGTGGCGTGACCGGATCGCGCCTTGACACGCCCGACAGCCGGGGGCAAAGATACTTCCTACGTGAAGCATCCGGCCGTCGAGCCGGATGTCACCACCGTCCGGTGATGGACGGAAATTGCAGTCGACTGTGGCTGACAATCGTGCGCCGGTGCCATTTCGCCGATTTTCTCCGGTGAGGTGCCGGCATTTTTCGTGCCCGCGATCAGGGCGGTCTGTGCCAGCGGAAACAGTCTATTGAGCGCCGGGAAACATCCGCGCAATGAAACGGATCGAAGCTTTCCCTGCCCGATATTCGAATCGCTGCTCGATCGGCGTCCACCCGCCATATCGGACAGCGCCCAATGTTCCGACGGACCGCACCGCAGTTAGACAGATCCGCACTTCGACTCGGGGTCGATGATCGCCCCCGGGCACTGACTTGACGTCACACGCGACGCAGGGAGCTTTGATGACACTGATCCGGGGCCGCCGCATCCTGGCGGGTGCCATGACCCTGGTCGCCGCGGCCGCGCTGGCCGCGTGCGGCAGTAAGACCACCGACGGGAACACCTCGGCGGGAGTCGCCGCCGACGTCTCCGGCGACACCGTCAAGGTGGGCCTGCTCAACTCGCTGTCCGGCACGATGGCCATCAGCGAGGTCACCGTCCGGGACTCGATCATGCTGGCGATCGAGGAGATCAACGCAGCCGGGGGCGTACTCGGCAAGAAGATCGAACCGGTCGGTGAGGACGGTGCCTCGGACTGGCCGACCTTCGCCGAGAAGGCCGAGAAGCTGATCCGGGAGGACCGGGTGGCGGCCGTCTTCGGCTGCTGGACGTCGGCCAGCCGCAAGGCGGTGAAGCCGGTGTTCGAGAAGAACAAGGCGCTGCTGTTCTACCCGGTGCAGTACGAGGGGCTGGAGCAGTCGCCGTACATCTTCTACACCGGAGCCACGACGAACCAGCAGATCGTCCCGGGCCTGGACTACCTCAAGGCGCAGGGCGCCAAGTCGCTGTACCTGGTCGGTTCCGACTACGTCTTCCCGCGCACCGCGAACAAGATCATCAAGGCGTACGCGGAGGCCAACGGGATGAAGGTGCTGGGGGAGGACTACGCCCCACTCGGATCCACCGAGTTCGGCACCATCACCAACAAGGTGAAGTCCTCCGGCGCGGACGCCGTCTTCAACACCCTCAACGGCGACAGCAACGTGGCGTTCTTCAAGGAGTACAAGTCCGCCGGGTTGACCGCCGCCACCATGCCGGTGGTGTCGGTGTCGATCGCCGAGGAGGAGGTCAAGAGCATCGGCACCCAGTACCTGGAGGGGCAGCTGACCGCCTGGAACTACTACCAGACCACCCCGGGGGCGGCGAACGAGAAGTTCGTCGCGGCGTACAAGGCCAAGTACGGGGCGGACAAGCCGACCAGCGACCCGATGGAGGCCGCGTACGTCTCGGTCTACCTGTGGAAGGCGATGGTGGAGAAGGCCGGCGCCTTCGACGTGGAGAAGGTCCGCGAGGCCGCTGACGGCATCACCTTCGAGGCGCCCGAAGGACTGGTCACCGTGGACGGTGCCACCCAGCACATCGCCAAGACGGCGCGCGTCGGCAAGGTCGGCGCGGACGGGCTGATCACCGAGGTCTGGAACTCCGGCGAGCCGATCACCCCCGACCCGTACCTCAAGAGCTACCCGTGGGCCGGCGGCCTGAGCTAGCCGGGCGGCAACCGGTTCGGGCGGGACTCAGGTCCCGCCCGAACCGCCCCACCACCAGTTCGGAGTACGCACCGTGACAGTTCTCTTCGGTCAACTCTTCACCGGCGTCAGCATCGGGGCGGTGCTGCTGCTCATCGCGCTCGGTCTGGCCCTCACCTTCGGCCAGATGGGCGTGATCAACATGGCCCATGGTGAGTTCATCATGGCCGGCGCCTACACCACGTACGTCCTGCAACAGGTCATCACCGCGGCCGGCTGGTCGCTGCTGGTCGCTCTGCCGGTCGCCTTCGTGGTGGCCGGCGCGATGGGCGTGTTGCTGGAGTTCCTGCTGATCCGCCGACTCTACGCCCGCCCGCTGGACACCCTGCTGGTCACCTGGGGGGTGTCGCTGATCCTGCAACAGCTCGCCCGGGACATCTTCGGCAGTCCCAACGTGCAGACCCGCGCCCCGGAGCTGCTCACCGGCAACATCGGGCTGCCCGGCGGCATCACGGTGGCCAACAACCGGTTGTTCATCCTCGCCCTGGCCGGTGGCGCGGTCGTCGCGTTGACCGTCGCCCTGCGGTTCACCCCGCTGGGCCGCCGGATCCGGGCCGTCGTGCAGAACCGGGACCTGGCCGCCGTCTCCGGCATCGCCACCGCCCGGGTCGACCGGATGACCTTCTTCATCGGATCCGGCCTGGCCGGCATCGCCGGGGTGGCGCTCACCCTGCTCGGGCCGATCGGCCCCACCATGGGCACCAACCTGATCATCGACGCCTTCCTGGTCGTCGTGGTCGGCGGCATCGGCCAGCTCAAGGGCACCGTCATCGTCGCCTTCGCGCTGGGCGTGCTCCAGGCCGCCGGCGAGTACCTCACCACCCTCAGCGTCGCCAAGGTGATGGTCTTCATCGCCATCGTCGCGTTCCTCCAGTGGCGACCCCAGGGCATGTTCACCCTGCGCACCAGGAGCCTGGCATGACAGCCGTCGTCCGAGATCCCGTCACCGCCGACCCCGCCCCGATCCCACCGAGCAGACCGACGGCCGGTCCGTCCCGGCACCGGTTCCGGGCCGCCGCCGGGTTCGCCTTCGGCGCGGCCCTGCTCTTCGCCGTCGCGCCACTGGCGCTGTCGGACTTCCGGCTCTCCCTGCTGGCCAAGTACCTCTGCGTGGCCATGGTCGCGGTCGGCATCGGCCTGGCCTGGGGTCGGGGCGGCATGCTCACCCTCGGCCAGGGGGTCTTCTTCGGCCTCGGCGGCTACGCGATGGCCATGCACCTCAAGCTCGCCGACGCGGGCCCGGGCAACATGCCCGACTTCATGCTGCTGTACGGGCAACTCGACGAACTGCCCCTGTGGTGGCGACCGTTCGCCAGCCCCTGGTTCGCCCTGCCGGCCACCGTGCTGTTGCCGATGGCGGTGGCCTTCGTGCTCGGATCGCTGGTCTTCCGCCGCCGCGTCCGGGGCGCCTACTTCGCCATCCTCAGCCAGGCACTCGCCGCCGCCATGGTGATCCTGCTGATCGGCCAGCAGGGCACCACCGGTGGCACCAACGGGCTCACCGACATCCAGGGCTTCTTCGGCTACGACCTGGACGACCCGGTCAACCAGCGGATGGTCTACTTCATCATCGCCGGCACCCTGCTGGCGCTGTTGGCCCTGGCCCGGCACCTGATCCAGAGCCGCTACGGTGAACTGCTGGTGGCGGTGCGCGACTCCGAGGAACGGGTCCGGTTCCTCGGCTACGACCCGGCGACGGTCAAACTGGTCGCCTACGTGGTCGCGGCGGGCATGGCCGGGCTGGCCGGTGCGCTGTTCGTGCCGGCGGTGGGCATCATCTCCCCGGCGCTGATCGGGATCGTGCCCTCCATCGAGTTCGTCATCGGCGTCGCCGTGGGCGGTCGGGCGACGCTGCTCGGTCCGGTGCTCGGCGCGGTCGCCGTGGCCTGGGCGCGTACCGCCCTGTCGGAGCGGTTCCCGGGCACCTGGACGTACCTTCAGGGCCTGCTGTTCGTGGTGGTGGTGGCGTTCCTACCCGGCGGCCTGGCCTCGCTGGTCGGCCTGGCCCGCCGCCGCGACGACGGTGCGGCGCGCCCGCGCCGGTTCGGTCGGCTACGGCTGCGGCGGCGGGAGGAGTCGGCATGAGCAGCCAGTTGCACGGGCTCTACGTGCGTGATCTGCGGGTCAGCTTCGACGGGTTCACCGCCGTCGACGGGGTCTCCCTCGACGTCGCTCCCGGCGACATCCGGTTCCTGATCGGACCCAACGGTGCCGGTAAGACCACCCTGGTGGACGCGGTCACCGGGCTGGCACGGGCCACCGGCTCGGTACGCTTCGGCGACCGGGAACTGCTCGGCCGACCGGTGCACCGGATCAGTCGGCTCGGTGTCGGCCGCACCTTCCAGACCTCGACGGTGTTCGAGGGGCTGACCGTGTTGCAGAACCTCGACATCGCCGCCGGTGCCCGGCGCGGTTGGACGACGCTGCTGCGTCGCCGACACAGCGTGCCCGACGAGGTGGCCGAGGCCCTCGACGTGATCGGCCTGGCGGGCCGGGCCGACCAGCTGGCCGGCACTCTCGCCCACGGGCAGAAACAGTGGCTGGAGATCGGCATGCTGCTCGTGCAGGACGCCCGCCTGCTGCTGCTCGACGAGCCGGTCGCCGGCATGAGCCACGAGGAACGCGACGCCACCGGGCGACTGCTGGAGAAGGTGAGCCAGGACCGCACCGTGGTGGTGATCGAGCACGACATGGACTTCCTGCGCCGCTTCGCGCGCACCGTCACCGTGCTGCACGCCGGTCGGGTGCTCAGCGAGGGCACCGTGGCCCAGGTGCAGGCCGATCCACGCGTGCAGGAGGTCTACCTCGGTCACCCGGTCGACGCCGGGTCGGCCCCGACGCACACGGAGGCATGATGCTCGCGATGCGTGGCGTGCACGCCGGTTACGGGCGCAGCCGGGTGCTGCACGGCGTCGACGTGGCGGTACCCGCCGACGGGGTCGCCACCGTGCTCGGCCACAACGGCGCCGGCAAGTCCACTCTGCTGCGGGTGGCCGCCGGCCTGCTGCGCCCCAGCGCCGGACGGGTCGAACTGGACGGTGAGGACATCACCCGGCTCTCCCCGCACGAACGGGTCGCCCGGGGGATCGCGTACGTGCCGCAGGGGCAGCAGTGCTTTCCGCACCTGACCGCGGCGGAGAACCTGCGCCTGGTGGCCGACGGTCGGCGTGACGGCGCGGCGGCCACCGCGGAGGTGTTGGACCTGTTCCCGGCGCTGCCGCCGTTGCTGCGTCGGCGGGCCGGGCTGCTCTCCGGCGGCCAGCGTCAACAGTTGGCCATCGCCCGGGCGCTGATCACCCGGCCCCGGCTGCTGATGCTCGACGAGCCGACGGAGGGCATCCAGCCGTCGGTGGTGGCCGAGATCCAGGAGCGGATCGTGGCGCTCATCGCACAGACCGGTTTCAGTGTCCTCCTGGTCGAGCAGCATCTCGGGTTCGCGCTGCGGGTGGCCGACCGCTACCACGTGTTGGAGTCCGGTCGGGTCACCTCCGCCGGGGACGGCGGTGCCACCGCGGAACACACGGTTCGGGAGGCGCTCGCGGTGTGACGCTTCCCCTGGTGGCCAAGACCGCCTAGGGTGTCGATGGAAGCGCTCCCACGACCCTTGGGCACGGGTCGTCGTCGACGTTCCTCGTCACCAACCTCAGAGGAAGTCGCATGTCCGCACGTACCACAATCACGGCCGTCGCGGCGGCGGCCGTCGTCCTGTTCGGCGCGGCCGCCGCCGCACCCGCCGCCACCGCGGCCCCGACGGTCGGGGAACCGGCCGTCGCCGCCGCGGCCACCGCCGACTGGCTGCACACCGACGGCAACCGGATCGTCGACGAGGCCGGAAACGAGGTCTGGCTCACCGGGGCCAACTGGTTCGGCTTCAACGCCAGCGAGCGGGTCTTCCACGGCCTGTGGTCGGGCAACCTCGAATCGATCACCCGCCAGATGGCCCAGCGTGGCATCAACATCGTCCGGGTGCCCATCTCCACGCAACTGCTGCTGGAGTGGAAGGCCGGGCAGACCATCCGGCCCAACATCAACACGTACGTCAACCCGGAGCTGGAGGGCCTGAACAACCTCCAGGTCTTCGACCACTGGCTCGACCTGTGCGAGAAGTACGGCCTGAAGGTCATGCTCGACGTGCACAGCGCCGAGGCGGACAACTCCGGCCACGTCTATCCGGTGTGGTGGAAGGGCAGCATCACCGCGGAGCAGTTCTTCCAGGGCTGGGAATGGATCACCACCCGGTACCGGACGAACGACACCATCGTCGCGATGGACGTCAAGAACGAGCCACACGGGACCCCGAACGACCCCGAGCGGGCCAAGTGGGACTCCAGCACCGACCAGGACAACTTCAAGTACGCGTGTGAGACGGCGGGCCGGCGGATCCTGGCGATCAACCCGAACCTGCTGATCCTCTGCGAGGGCATCGAGGTCTACCCGCGTGCCGGGGCCACCTGGGACTCGCCCAACACCAACCCCGATCTCAGCCCCAACTACCACTACAACTGGTGGGGCGGCAACCTGCGCGGCGTCGCCGAACACCCGGTCGACCTCGGCGCCGGACAGGACCAGCTCGTCTACTCACCGCACGACTACGGGCCTCTGGTCTACGAGCAGCCGTGGTTCGCCGGGGACTTCGACAAGGACTCGCTGACCAACGACGTGTGGCGGCCGAACTGGTTCTACATCCACGAGCAGAACATCGCGCCGCTGCTGATCGGGGAGTGGGGCGGCCGGCTCGGGCAGGACGCCCGCCAGGACCGCTGGATGGCGGCACTGCGTGATCTGATGATCGAGAACGGCATCCACCACACCTTCTGGTGTCTCAACCCGAACTCCGGTGACACCGGTGGCCTGCTGCTCGACGACTGGGCCAGCTGGGACGAGACGAAGTACAACCAGATGCTCAAGCCCGCGCTGTGGCAGCACAACGGCAAGTTCGTCGGCCTCGACCACGACGTGCGCCTCGGCGGCGCCGACTCCACCACCGGCATGAGCCTCGCCGAGCGCTATGCCGGTGGCCCCGGCCCCGGCGACACCACCGCCCCGACCGCGCCCGGCCAGCCGACCGCCACCGACGTGACCGCCACCGCCGCCACCCTGACCTGGGCGGCCGCCACGGACAACGTGGGTGTCACCTCCTACGAGGTGCTGCGGGCCACCGGCTCCGCGCCGGCCACTGTGGTCGCCACGGTCTCCGGAACCAGCTACCGGGCAACCGGCCTGAGCCCGTCGACCAGCTACACCTTCACCGTCCGGGCCCGCGACGCGGCCGGCAACACCTCGACGGCGTCACCGCCGACGACCGTCACCACCCCGGCCGACAACGGCAACGGCAACGGCGACGCCGGCTGCGCCGCCACGTACCGGGTGACCAACTCCTGGCAAGGTGGTTACCAGGCGGAGGTGACGGTGCGAAACACCGGCACGGCGGGCATCACCGGCTGGACGGTCACCTGGACCGCCCCCGCCGGCACCACGATCGCGTCGCTGTGGAACGGCCGGCTCACCACCGACGGGGACACGGTGACGGTGCGCAACGAGCCCTACAACGGGCAACTCGCCGCCGACACCAGCACCACCTTCGGCCTGACCGGCAACGGATCGGGTACGCCCACCGGGCTGACCTGCACCGCGTCCTGACCTGCGGTCGACTGCCCCACCCTGCGGATCGCGGGTGGGGCAGGGGCCGTCCGGGGGCGTCGTGACGCACCTCGGACGGCCCCGCGCGGCCCGGGCCTGGGGTGGGCCGCGTCACCGCGTTCGCATCGCCGGACGCCCGGTCAGGCCAACCGGATGGCGTCACCGTCGACGGTGACGTTCGCGGCCGGCAGCGGCGCCCGCGCCGGGCCACTGCGTACCGAGCCGTCGGCGATGTCGAACACACTGTTGTGGCAGCCGCAGACGATGGTGCCGTCGGTGACCGAGGTGACCGTGCAGCCCTGGTGGGTGCAGGTCGCCGAGTACGCCTTGATGGTCCCCTCGGTCGGCTGGGTCACCACCACACCGGCGTCGGCGAAGATCGCGCCGCCGCCGACGGGGATGTCGGCCAGCGTGGTCAGCGCCGGCGGAGCGGCGTCGGCACCATCGGCACCCGGGGAAGCGGCGCCGGACGGGTCGGCGCTGGACCCACCGGCGGCCGGGGCGGCCGGTGGTGCGGGTGCCGCCGCCGGCTCACCGTAGGTCGCGCAACCGGTCAACGCGGCCACGCCCACCGCGCCGGTACCGGCCAGCAGGGCTCGTCGCGACCGGCAGCAGCCAGCCTGCTCGTGGTTCATCTGAGGTGCCTTGCCTTTCCGGGGGATCAGAACTGGACGCCGAACGTGGTGAAGTACCAGACCGACGAGGTCAGGAAGATGCCGATCAGGGCGACGAACACCAACCCGCCGACCGTGGGGAGCACCCAACCGGCGAGGCCGCGTTTGGGCAGGGTCAGCATCTTGGTGGCGAACACGCCGAAGAAGAAGCAGCCCAGCAGGGAGTGCAGCAGCGTACGGGTGTCGTAGTCGGCGAAGCCGAGCGCGTAGAGGCAGTGCACCGCGACCGGCACGGTGAGCAGGAAGGCGATCCGTCCCGACCAGCGGTGCGCCGCGCCGGCCCAACTCGGGGAGAAGCCGCCGAGGCGACCCCACATCGACAACGCGGACAGCAACTGGATCACGGCGAAGAAGGCCGCCCCGGTGCCCAGCCACACCTTCACGGTCAGCGGGGAGGAGAAGCCGGCCACGTTGACCGCGATGCCGGTGGGGGTGTGGGTGCGCCCGTAGACACCGAGCGCCACCGCCACCCCGGCCCCGACGACCAGCGGGACCAGCAGCGAGGGCCGCTGCCTCGGCGCGCTCGGCGCGGGGCCGCCGAAGTCACGCATCACCTCGACCGTGGGTTCGGCCGCCCGGCGGGGCACCGTGCGGGTCCCGCCATGCCGGTGTTGGGACATCACCGCCCTCCGGGGATGACCGGCTCGGCGACGAGCGTCACGCCGTCGACCACCGTGCTGTTGAAGGCGGGGTCCAACGGCGGTGCCGGAATCGGCTTGCCGTTCCAGGTGACGATGCCGATCTGGGTGCCGTCGGGCAACATGATCCAGCCACCGTCGTAGCCGCCCTTACGGGTCGCCTCGGTCACCCGGTAGATCGCCGGAGCGGTTCCCGGACCGGACTTCACCACCGCGTCGTCGACCGCCGTGTCGTCGGGCCGGGCGGTGAACTTCCAACGCCGGACGCCGACGACCATCTCGCCGCTGGCCCGGTCACCCCGGATGACCCCGGTCAGCTTGGCGTCCTTACCGGTCAGCTCGATCTTGCCGTCCCGTACCGTGCCGGACAGCCACAACTCCATGCTCCGCCCGTCACAGACGTACGCCTCGGCCTTGCCGTTCTTCACGGTGATGGCGATGGTGGCCCCGTTCTCGAGTTCACCGATCCAGTTCTGTTCGACCGAGTTCACCTCGGTGCCGCCCGACGAGGAGTCCGGTTCCGTCGGCGGTGACGTACCCGCCGGACGCCGGGCGTCGGCGTCGATGTCGCCCGGCTCGTCCCCGGGCGCGGCCGGGTCGACGTCGTCGTCGGCGTCGGGCTCCACATCGGCGGGTTCGGCCGGTGCGGCAGCCGGTGGGGCACCGTCGGCCGCGGGCTGGGTGCCCGGCGGGGATGCCTGTGCACTCATCGTGAACAGCACGGCAGCCGTCACCGCCCCCGACAGGAGGGTGAGCAACGGGGTCAGGCGCTTCATGGGCCACTCCCTTCGCCCAGAGGTACGGAGGAGGTGGCGGATCGGTTCAATCGGGACGCCGGGAAACTGTCTCGCCGATCAGGGTCAGACTCGCCGATCAGGGTCAGACGGAGACGCGGCGGGTCGGGCGGCGACGGCGAGGGCTGGGCGTGGCACGGGCCTCGGTGGTGGGGCGTGGCACGTCGGCCGGTGTCACGTCGACCGGTTGGATGCCGGCGGAGGGGGCGTCCTGGAGCGCCGCCGCCCGCAACTGGTCGAGGGCCACGTCGAGGCTGTCGAAGATCGGGAAGACCCCGTCGAGCTTCATCGTGTGCAGCACGGTGCGGATGAACCTCGACGGCGCGGCGAGGCAGAGCCGCCCACCCCGGTCCCGGACGTCCCGGTGTGCCCGGACCAGCATGCCCAGCCCGACGGAGTCGATGACCTGGACCCGGGTCAGGTCCACCACCACCGTCCCGCTCACGTCGTACGCGGCCCGCAGCGCGGCCCGCAACTCCTCGCCGGAGTTCTGGTCGAGCGCACCGTCGGCGGGCACCGCCGGCTCCGCGGCAGCACCGGCGCCGTCGCCGTGCGGTGGGGCGCCCGGCGGCAACGCACTGCACCGGGGGCAGCGGTGGGGACCGGTGGCGAACGGCGAACCGCTCCACCCGTGGTCGGAGACCAGTGTCCAGACGACCTCCGCGTCGGGCAGCACACAGGCGTTCCCGGTGGTGGTCTCACCGCAGACGTCGCAGATCAGGGTCATCAGGTTGTCGTCCGGTACGACGGTCATCCTGCTTCCTCTCCGGTGCCACGGCTGCTCGGCCGGGGTACGGGACTCGGGGCGGCGGGCGAAGGACGCCGTCGCCGTGCGGACTCCTCACCGGGAGTCGGAGTGTTCCTTACCGGTGGTGGCCACCGCGACGACCACGGCGACGGCCGCGAGCCCGGCCTGCACGACCAGGCCCACCAGGCTGAAGCCCTGCACACCGGCGAGCCAGGCGGTGATGGCGCCGAGCAGCGCGGCAACGGCGCCGATGGTCATGGTGAGCCACAGCGGCACGCTCGGACGGCCGGGCAGGACCAACCGCCCCAGCGCACCGACGGCAAGGCCGATGGCGAGGGCCGTGACGATCCCGGCGCTGGTCATGCTGCTCCTTGTGCTCGCGGTCTGATGCGTCGGCTGCGATGGCGGGTCAGGTGCGCGCGGTGACGGCGGCGCGGCCGTACGCGACGGCCCTCGGCACCGTGCCCGTCGGCGGTGTCACGCCGGGTGTGACGTCGGCCGGTGTGGGGCCGACCTCGGTGACCGGGGCGGCCGCGGCGGCCGCGTCGGTGTGCACCGGCAGGATCTGGTCCAGCCGGGCGGTCTGCAGGATGCGGGTGATGCGCGGGTTCGGATTGCGTACCGCCAGCACGCCGCCGGCACGGACCATCCGGCGGTGCACGTCGAGCAGCAGGCCGATGGCGGCGGCGTCGATGTGCCGGCAGCCGGCCAGGTCGATCACGATCTGCTGGGGGCGCAGCGCCAGGAGCTGGTCGAGGACCGCGCCGGTCTCCGGTAGGCAGGCCAGGTCGAACTCGGTGATGGACACCTCCACCAGCGGCACCGAGCACTCGGGGCGTCGTGGTGCGGTCACGGCGAAGACCCCCTCTCCTGCTGTCTCCGAATGGCTCTCACCCTGCCCAGCGGGGTTGGCGGCCAATTCGCGGACCGATGACAGTTGCGTGACAAAACACCCGGATGCCGGTCGCGGTTGGCCCGGTGGTGAGGGCTTGGGGATGATTCCGGTATGACAGCGGTACTGGTGATCGAGGACGACGACCGGATCCGGTTGGCGTTGCTGCTCGCGCTGGAGGACGAGGGCTACGAGGCCCGGGGTGCGGCCACCGCCGAGGAGGGGCTGCGGATGCAGCGTCGGGATCCCGCCGACTACGTCCTGGTCGACCTGATGCTGCCCGGCATCGACGGCTTCGAGGGCATCCGCCAGTTGCGCCGCGACGACGACGTGCCGATCGTCGTGGTCAGCGCCCGCGACGACACGCATGACATCGTCGCCGCGCTGGAGGCCGGTGCCGACGACTACGTGGTGAAGCCGGTGGCGATCAAGGAACTGACCGCCCGGCTGCGCGCCCTGCGCCGCCGGGGCCGCACCGTGACCGCGCAGGACGGCCCGGAGCCGGTGCCGGTGCTCACCTTCGGTGACCTGGAGGTCAGCCCGGAGGCGGGGGAGGTGCGCCGCTCCGGCGAGGCGGTCGCGGTCACCCGGACCGAGTTCCGGCTGCTGTGCGAGCTGGCCGAGCACGCCGGCCGGGTGCTCTCGCGCCAACAACTGCTCAGCCGCGTCTGGGGGTACGACAGCGGCGACGAACGGCTGGTCGACGTGCACGTCGGTCGGCTGCGGCAGAAGATCGAGGCGGATCCGGCCAACCCCCGGCACCTGGTCACGCTGCGCGGCCTGGGCTACAAGCTGCAACGATGAGACGCCTCGGACTGCGTGCCCGGGTCACCGCCGCGTTCGCGATCGGTGCGTTGCTGCTGTCCGCCTCGATGGCCCTGGTGTCGTACGAGCTGACCCGCCGCACCCTGCTCGACGAGCGGGAACGCACCCTGCTGCGCGCGGCGTACTACGACGCGGCGGTGGTCCACGCCGGGCTGAACGCCGAGAACCCGGACGTCGCCGAGGCGCTCCGGGCGCTGGACACCGGCACCGGGCGGCGACCGCTGGTGCTGCTCAACGGCGAGTGGTACGCCCGCAGCGCCGACAACGGGCTCACCAGCGTCGTGCCGACCCGGCTGCAGGAGCTGGTCGCGGCGGGCGAGCCGGCGGTGCAGCGGGTCCGCGTCAACGACCACCCGGTGATGCTGGTCGGCGTGCCGCTGTCCGAGTCGACCGCGTTCTACGAGATCGCCTCGCTGCGGGAGCTGGAGCAGACCTTCCAGGTGCTGGCGCTGGCGCTGACCGCGGTGGCGATCATGGTGGCCGGATCGGGGGCGGCCCTCGGCTGGTACGCCACCCGGCACGGGCTGCGCCCGCTGACCGCCGTCGCCGACGCCGCCGGGCGGATCGCGGCCGGGGACTTCACCACCCGACTCGCCCCGGACACCGATCCGGACCTGACCCGCCTGTCCACCTCCTTCAACCGGATGGTCGACGAGTTGGCCGGGCGGATCGACCGGGACCGGCGCTTCGCCGCCGACGTCAGCCACGAGTTGCGCTCGCCGTTGCAGACGCTCGCCGCGGCGGCCAGTGTGCTCGCCCGCCGTCGGGAGAACCAGGACGAGCGGACCGCCACCGCGGCCCGGCTGGTCGCCGACGAGATCGACCGCTTCCAGCGGCTGGTCAACGACCTGCTGGACCTGGCTCGTGGCGATCAGCCGGTGCACCGGGAACCGGTGGACCTGCCGGAGTTGGCCCGGCAGGCGTGCCAGGGCCGGGACCTGCCGGAGTCGATGGTGCAGGTGGCGGAGGGGACACCCGCGACCTGGTGGGTGGACCGTCGCCGGGTCACCCAGATGTTGACCAATCTGCTCGACAACGCCGAGCGGTACGGTGCCGGACCGATCGCGGTGCGGCTGTCCCACGCGACCGACACGGGTGTGATCGAGATAGACGACGAGGGCCCGGGAGTGCCGATGGAGGACCGTGAGGTGATCTTCGATCGTTTCGTCCGTGGTCGGGCGGCCAACTATCGCGGTGGTGGTGACGGCACCGGCCTGGGACTGGCGCTGGTGGCCCAGCATGCCGCCGCGCACGGTGGGGAAGCCTCGGTCAGCGACCGCCCCGAGGGTGGTGCCCGGTTCCGCGTCACCCTGCCCGGGAGCATCTCGTGACCCGTACCGCCCCAGGCCGCCGCGAGTACGTCGCCCGGTCCCGGCACGCCGTCCGGTCCGGCCTCGCCGTCCGGGCTGCGGCGGTGGCCGCCGTGGCGCTCCTGCTGCTCGGTGCCTGCGGCGTACCCGGCGAGGACCGGCCCCGCACGGTCACCCCACCGCCGGTGCCCTTCCCGGCCAGCGCCAGTGCGGCCCCCACGGCCGCCGAGACCGGCGCGGTGACCGAGATGCTCTACTTCGCCAGCGACGACCGGCTGGTGCCGGTGATCCGCCGGGTCGACCAGGTGTCCGAGGTCGACGCGCAACTACGTGGCCTGCTGGCCGGGCCGACCCCCGCCGAGCGCGACGACGGGCTGACCAGCGCCCTGCCGGGAGCCTTCACCAGCGCGGTGGTCGAACTCGTCGACGGGGTGGCCCGGGTCACCGTCGTGCTGACCGCCGTGGACACCGGCCGCAGTGACGGACGGCTGGCGTACGGGCAGATCGTCTGTACGCTGACCGCGCGGACCGACGTCGAGGCGGTGCTGTTCCTGGAGGGTGGCGCGCCGTTGAGCGTCCCCCGGGCGGACGGCTCGCTCTCCTCGGGGCCGCTCACCGCAGCCGACTACGCGGTACTGATCAACCCTCGTTGAGCATCCGGATGACGGGTCTTCTGCGATTGCGCGACGGTTGCGTGACAAAGCCGACGGAGGCCGGTGGTGGGGTTTGACAGCCCGACAGGGTAGGGCAACACACTGACGCTCAACTCGGACGTCGGAGGGACGCTCTCGTGGAAATCAGTGGCTTCTTCACCGCAATCATCATCGGTCTGATCATCGGCGCCCTCGGTCGGCTCGTCGTACCGGGTCGTCAGCGCATCCCGATCCTGCTGACCATTCTGATCGGTGTCGTCGCCGCGATCCTCGGCACGCTGGTCGCCGGGGTGCTCGGTGTCGACGACACCGCCGGCATCGACTGGATCGAGTTGTTCATCCAGATCGCCTTCGCCGCCGTCGGCGTATCGCTGGTCGCCGGTACCTACGGCCGTCGCCGCCGCTGACCATCGCTGCGACGCCGCCCGTCCCGTCCCGGGGCGGGCGGCGTCCGGCTGTCCCGGGCCCCGACCGGGTGGGTCCGTTCTCCGTCGGCATCCGTCCACCGACCACCTGAGGCACGCGCAGCGCGACGGCTCGTATCCTTTCCGCGAACAACCGTGGCGACGATCGGAAAGGACTTGGTGTGAACGACCGGGCCGAGACGTTGGAGTTCCAGGCCGAGGCGCGTCAGTTGCTCCGGCTCATGGTGCACTCGATCTACTCGAACAAGGACGTCTTCCTCCGAGAGTTGATCTCGAACGCCTCGGACGCGCTGGACAAGCTGCGCCTGGCGTCGATGGTCGACAAGGATCTCGCCGTCGACACCGACGACCTGCACATCGCCATCGAGGTCGACCGGGACGCCCGTACCCTCACCGTGCGGGACAACGGCATCGGCATGAGCCGCGACGAGGTGGTCTCCGTCATCGGCACCATCGCCAAGTCCGGCACCGCCGAGCTGCTGCGCCAACTGCGTGAGGCGAAGGACGCCGGCGCGTCGCAGGAGCTGATCGGTCAGTTCGGGGTCGGCTTCTACGCCGCGTTCATGGTCGCCGACCGGGTCGAGCTGGTCACCCGGCGGGCCGGTGAGACCGGCGGTACGCGCTGGGAGTCCTCCGGCGAGGGCACCTACACCATCACCGATCTCGACGAGGCGCCCCAGGGCACGGCGGTCACCCTGCACCTCAAGCCCGCCGACGCCGAGGACAACCTGCACGACTACACGGCGGAGTGGACGATCCGGGAGATCGTCAAGCGCTACTCCGACTTCATCGCCCACCCGATCCGGATGACCGTCGAACGTCCCGGCGCGGACGACGCCCCGGCCACCACCGAGACGGTGACGCTCAACTCGATGAAGGCGCTGTGGGCCCGTCCGCGCGGCGAGGTCGAGCCGGCCGAGTACCACGAGTTCTACAAGCACGTCAGCCACGACTGGGCGGACCCGCTGGAGACCATCCACATGCGGGGGGAGGGGACCTTCGAGTACGAGGCGCTGCTGTTCATCCCCACCCACGCGCCGCTGGACCTGTTCTCCCCGCAGGGGCGTCGAGGCGTGCAGTTGTACGTCAAGCGCGTGTTCATCATGGACGACTGCGACGCGCTGATGCCCAACTACCTGCGCTTCATCAAGGGCGTGGTGGACGCCCACGACCTGTCGCTGAACATCTCCCGGGAGATCCTCCAGCAGGACCGGCAGATCCGGGCCGTACGCCGCCGCCTGGTCAAGAAGGTGCTCGCCACGGTCAAGGACCTCAAGGCCGACCAGCCGGAGCGGTACCGCACCTTCTGGACCGAGTTCGGGCCGGTGGTCAAGGAGGGGCTGATCGAGGACACCGACAACAAGGACACCCTGCTGGAGATCCTGTCGGTCGCCTCCACCCACGACCCGGCCGAGTTGACCGACCTCGCCGGTTACGTCGACCGGATGCGCGAGGGGCAGACCGACATCTACTACGCCACCGGCGAGAACCGGGCCACCATCGAGAACTCCCCGCACATGGAGGCGTTCCGCGCCAAGGGCTACGAGGTGCTGCTGCTCACCGACCCGGTGGACGAGGTCTGGGTCGAGCGGGTCGGCAGCTACGACGGCAAGACGCTGCGCTCGATCGCCAAGGGGCAGGTCGACCTGGACACCGAGCAGGAGCGCACCGAGGCCGAGGCCGAACGCGAGCGGCAGCGCACCGAGTACGCCGACCTGCTCAGCTGGATGAGCGAGGTGCTGGCCGACTCGGTCAAGGAGGTCCGGCTGTCGTCCCGGTTGACCACCTCACCGGCCTGCGTGGTGGGCGACGCCCACGACCTGACCCCGACGCTGGAGAAGATGTACCGGGCGATGGGGCAGGAGGTGCCGAAGGTGAAGCGCATCCTGGAGATCAACCCGACCCACCCGCTGGTCACCGGCCTGCGCAAGGCGCACGAGCAGGGCGAGTCGGGTGACTCCCTGGCCGAGACCGCCGAGCTGCTCTACGGCACCGCGCTGCTCGCCGAGGGCGGTGACCTGGCCGACCCGTCGCGCTTCGCCCGGATCCTCGCCGACCGCCTCGCCCGCACCCTGTAGCCGGAGCACTGTCGAGAATCGCGCCCGCCGCCGGGATCGGCACCGACCCGATCCCGGCAGCGGGCCGGGTCTCTCTCGTCGGCATGAGTGCGAGTGCTGGTGGATCCGGACCGCCCGGCTCCCGCCGTCGCGGTCGGCACCATCACCGGCGGAGTTCCGGCCTTCGACGACGCCCGCCCCGACAGCGGCGCGCCGCAGATCGGAGTCTTGACCGCCAGCGGTGCCGTCGACTGGGCGCAGGACGCTGAGGAGACGGCCGCCGCGCCGCAGTGAGCCGGGCCGCGACAGCCTGACGTCCGTGCGACCATCGGTCGGTACCTGGACCGTCACGAGCGGCTCAACATCCGGCCCCGTACTGTGGATCCCCGCAGCCGGCCCGCGTCGCGCCGCCGTTTGTCGGCGGCGCGTTCGAGCACGCGCAACGATTGGATGCAATGATGCGCAACACCGAGATGGCGAGGCTCGGCGGCCTCGTCGGCGCATGGACGACGACCATTTCGAATGCGGTCTTCCTCGATACGTCGGGTGCCGAAATGTCGGGCACCACCACAGTCGAGTGGCTCGGCGAGTCGCTCCTGGTCGTACGGTCGGAGATCGAGGGAGGCGATGGGCCGCGTTCCGAGATGGGTCTCGTGCTCGGCCGTAGCGACGCGAACGACCGGTTCGTCGCGCTCTACCAGGACGGCCGTGGTGTCTGCCGCGAGTTCGCCATGACCTTCGACGGTGGCCGCTGGACGTTGATCCGCGAGGACCCGGACTTCCACCAGCGGTTCGTCGCCGAGGTCGAACAGGACCGGATCGTCGGCCGCTGGGAGGCGTCCGAGGACCGGGGCACGTCCTGGCGGAAGGACTTCGACATCACCTTCGATCGCGTCTGACGACCCACCGGCACCGTCGACGAGTACGGTGCACCCGCTCCGAGGTCGTCGTGCGGGTCAGCCGGGCTGACCGGCCGGCACGGGGGAGGGGTACGACGGCATCCGGTCGCGGCGGGCCAACCCCGGTCGGACATCGCGCGGCGGGCTCGTCGCGCGGCGGCCAGCCGCTGGCGGCGCTGTTCGGCGGCCTGCCGACTGCCCAGGCCGAGGGCCTCGGCGATCTGGTTCCAGGTCGCACCGGCCTGCCGGGCCTGGTCGATCAGGTCGAGTTCGGTGTCGTCAAGCCGTTCCCGGACGCCGGGGATGTCGGCGAGTCGGTCGAGCGGGTCGAGCATCCGTCAACGCTACATTGACGGTGCCGACCGTCGTCCGGTTCCTCGCGGTCGTCCGGTCAGGCGGCGGCCGACTCGTGGTGGGAGTGGTCGGTCGACCAGGCCGGTCGAGTCGCCGGGGCAGACCAGGTGCCCTCCTGCGGGGAGGTGGCTGCCGACGCCTCGTCGGCCGCACCGCCCTGGGCGAGGTTCAGGGCCCGCTGGGCCTGCTGCCACGGTTCGCAGGGCCACTCCTGGCCGGAGCAGAGCAGGTGGACGCAGCCGCCGTCCTCGCTCGGCGCGTGCGCGTCGGCGACATCCAGGGCGAGCCGCCACAGCAGCGGGTCGGTGACGTCGGCCGGGCGGTCGTCGGTGTGGTGATGCCGGTCGGTGGCGTTGTCGGACACGCGTGATCCCCCTCGTAGTCGAGCCTCACGCTCGTGATCTCCAGTCTGCACCGGGGGTAAACCCGAGATCGGGGATGGGCCGGGCGAGGTGGGCGCGGTCACCCACGGCTTGACCTTGACAGAGTGACAAGGTCTTCACTGTGTCGAGGAGGTGGTCGCGATGAGCACACCACAGCTGACCCCGGACACGACACGGATGTTGCGTGGGCTGGGACACCACGACGCGTCGGTGCGGCTGCGCGCCGCGCTGGCCGCCGGCACGACCCCGGACCACCGGTTCGTCGACCCGCTCGTCGAGCGCTGCGCGGTCGAGCCCGAGTTCTACGTACGCGAGATGCTCACCTGGGCGCTCACCCGCCACCCGGCCGCGCTGACCGTCCCCGCGCTCGTCGGGGAACTGCGCCGCCCGGAGGCGCAGGCCCGCAGCCAGGCGCTGCACACGCTGTCCAAGATCGGAGACCGGCGGGCCTGGCCGGCGATCACCCGGGAACTGCTGACCGACACCGACGACGAGGTGGCCCGCAGCGCCTGGCGGGCGGCGGTGGTGCTCGTGCCGGACGGTGCCGAGTCGGCCCTGGCCGAGGTGTTGACGACCCAACTCGGGCGCGGCGGGCGTCAGACGCAGGTTAGCCTGAGTCGGGCGCTGGTCGCGCTCGGTGAACTGATCGAGCCGATCCTGCGGGAAGCGGCGCGGCACGCCGACCCCGGGGTGTGCCAGCACGCCATCGCCACCGAACGCCTGCTCGACGACCCGGACGCCGACTTCGAGTTCGCGATCGAGGAGGCGAAGCGCGTGGTGGCCCTCGGCGAGAACGAGCGGAGCCGGTGATCGTCGGTGCTGATCGGTGATGTGGCTCGGAGGTCCGGCGTCAGCGCCCGCATGCTCCGGCACTACGAGTCGCTCGGCCTGGTGCGGCCGACCGGCCGCACCGGGTCCGGCTATCGGGAATACTCCGACGAGGACATCCGGCGGATCTTCCACATCGAGAGCCTGCGGTCGTTGGGGCTGTCGCTGCGTGAGGTCAAGCGTGCGCTCGACGACCCGGGGTTCACGCCCGCGCGGCTCGTCGACGAGATGATCCGCCAGACCCGGGAACGCATCGCGGCCGAGACGGAACTGCTCACCCGCCTGCGTCGGATCGGTGCCGCGCAACCGACCGACTGGGCGGACGTCCTCCAGATCGTCGCCCTGCTCCAGGCCCTCGGTTCGGAGAACGCCGGGAAGCGCCAGAGCGCCGCCCTGTCCTCGGTCCGCGAGGTGCCGGTGCCGGTGGAGGCACTGGTCGAGGCGGCGTTGAGCGAGTCGGATCCGAACGTCGCCGGGGCCCTCCGCTGGGCTCTCGCCCAGTCCGTCGACGACGTGCTGGAGCCGCTGGCGGAGGGCCTGGACGCACCCACGGCAGAGGTGCGGGAACGAGCCGTCAAGTCCATCGCCGAGATCCCGGGCGACGACGCGACCGCGCTGCTGCGCGACGCCCTGGTGGGCCCCGACCCGGTCGTGCGCCGGTACGCCGCGCTGGCGCTCGGGGCGCGTGGCGTGACCGAGGCCATCCCGACCCTGGTCGAGATGGTCGTCGAGGAGACGAACGAGGCGGACGCGGCCGACGCCCTGACCGCGCTGGCCGGTGATCCCGCCGTGGCGGAGCAGATCGCCGGCCGGCTGGTGGAGCGCCTCGGCACCGACGGAGTCGCCTCGCCGGTGCGCAGCCGGTTGACGCAGGCGCTCGCCGACATCCCCGGGCCCACGGCCGCACGTGCCCTCGCCGAGCTGTCCCACGATGCCGACCGGGCGGTCGCGTACACCGCCCGGTACGTCCTCACGCTGCGCGACGGGCGATAGTTCCGGAGTGGGTCGTGGCCGGTCAACCGCCGTCGACCATGATGGGACGGTGAGGATCCTGTCCATCCAGTCGTCGGTCGCCTACGGCCATGTCGGCAACTCGGCTGCGGTGTTCCCGCTGCAACGGCTCGGTCACGAGGTGTGGCCGGTGCTGACCGTGCACTTCTCCAACCACACCGGGTACGGCGCGTGGCGGGGTCCGCTGCTGGCGCCCTCGGCGGTCGCCGAGGTGATCGCCGGCATCGCCGATCGTGGTGTGCTCGGCGACGCCGACGCGGTGCTCTCCGGCTACCAGGGTGACCCGGCGATGGGAGCGGTGATCCTCGACGCGGTGACCCTGGTCAAGACCGCCAACCCGGACGCCCTCTACTGCTGTGACCCGGTGATGGGTGACGTCGGCCGGGGCATGTTCGTCCGGCCCGGCATTCCGGAGTACCTGCGCGACGTGGTGGTGCCCCGCGCCGACATCGTCACCCCCAACCAGTTCGAGTTGGAGTTCCTCGCCGGCCGCCCGACGAACTCGGTGGACGACCTGCTCGCGGCCGTCGACGCGGTACGCGCCACCGGACCTCGGCACGTCCTGGTCACCAGCGTGGTGCATGACGACGTTCCTGCCGGTTCGCTGGAGGTGGTGGCCGTCTCGGACGCCGGCGCCTGGGCGGTGACCACCCCGTTGCTGCCGATTTACCCCAACGGCGGAGGCGACGTCACCGCCGCCCTATACCTGGCGCACCTGGCCACCACCGGGTCGCCCGCCACGGCGCTGGAACGCACCACCGCCTCGATCTTCGCGGTGCTGGAGGCGACGCTGGCGGCCGGTACCCGGGAGCTCCAGTTGGTGGCCGCTCAGTCCGCGATCGCCGACCCACCGATGCGTTTCCCCGCCCGCCGACTGCGATAGCCCAGCACCCCCGAGCGCCATCACATCGAGTAACCGCCAGCCCTGCCGCCCCTATCACCCGCGCGCCCTTTGCTCTGCTTCAAAATACGCAACAGTCACGCTCTGTCATTGAACCGACGGTGGCTGTCGTGTGCCCGATTTTCATCGGGGCTGCTCCGGCGTAGTTGCGTGGATTGAAGCAGAGCAAAGCGTGGACTTCGGTTACCCGACTGGCCGGGAGGTCCGATACGGACCGTGACCATCACAGAAGGTGAAGCTCAATCGGTCGAACAGCTCCGGGGCCGTTCGGCCCGCCCGTCCGTTCGGCCCGCCTGCTCGGGCGGGTTGAGGCCCGCGGACAGCAGACTGTCCGCGGGCCTCGGGTGGCGGCTCCACCCCCCGATTCCGGGAAGCCGCCGTGGTGGCTCGTCGGCTGGCCACTGACCGGGACCGTCAGCGGGGAAGCTCCAGCGCGTCGAACGCCACCTGGTGAATGTCTCCATCTACGACGTAGAAGAGACGGTCCTGGTTCGGCGACAGTGACGGGTGGTACTCGTCGGCCGCCGTGTTCACCACCGACCCGACACCGGAGGGCCGCGACCAACCGTCGGCCACCCGGCGACTGGCCCAGATGTCGCCGTTGCCCGCCCCGCCGGACCGGTCCAAGCCGGTGAACAGCAGCAGCCGATTGTCCGCGGTGATGGTCGGGTTGAACTCCCAACCGGCCGTGTTGACCGGCGCGCCCAGGTTCTCCGCCGGGCCGTACCCACCACCCGGTCGCGGTCGTGCCCGGTAGATGTCCCAGCCTCCCAGGCCACCGGCCCGCTCGCTGGCGAAGTAGAGGGTGCCGTCGGCGGCGACCGACGAGTACAGCTCGTCGGCCGGGCTGTTGACCGGCCCCAGGTGCTCCGGCTCACCCCAGCGGCCATCGGGCGTACGCCGCACCCGCCACAGGTCCGCGTCGGTGCGCTCCTGCCCGTTGACCGGGCGGATCGAGGAGAAGTGCAGGGTTCGCCCGTCCGGGCTGAGGAACGGGTCCATGTCCGGGTACCGTCCCGAGAACGGCGCCACCGTCGGCGCCGACCAGCCGTTGCCCGTCCAGTGGGAAACCATGATGGTCGCCTGGCGGGTGGCCGGGAAGAAACCCTCGCTGCGCGGGAAGTACACGGTTTTCCGGTCCGGCGACACGGCCAGCCGCCACTCGTACGCGTCGGTCGAGATGACGCCGGGCAGGACCGGTTCCGGGGTACCGGGCGGTTCGTCCCACGGTCCCGAACCGCCCGGACATCCCAGCAGCGCCACGGTCACCACCGACGCCAGGTAAGCACGCATGAATCGATGGTGTCGTCGTACGCCCCGGCCGCGACCCGCCGATGTGACGGACGGGAGCGGACGGGGGACGAACGGGAGCGGTCAGGTGTGCAGGCCCAGTGCCCGCCGCACCTCGTCGCGGTAGCTCCGTCCCGAGATCAGCAACGCCCCGTTGCGCAGCCGCAGCGCCAACTCGCCGTGGCGCAGGGTCTGCACGTCACGTACCCGGTCGAGGCGTACCGCCAGCGACCGGTGCACCCGCAGGAACGCGGTGCTGTCCAGCGTGGACAGCAGGGCGGTCAGGGTGGCCCGCACCGGGTAACTGGCGGAGCCGACGTACACGCGCACGTAGTTGCCGTCGGCCCGCAGGTAGTCCACCTCCGCCGGATCGAGCAGGCGGGTGTGTCCGCCGGTGCCGACAGCGAGCCGCCCGACGGCAGGTCGACGGTGTCGCAGATGCGCCCGGAGCCGGTCCAGCGCCATCGCCAACCGTTCCCGGTGGTACGGCTTGACGAGATAGTCCACCGCGGCGACGTCGAAGGCACGCGTGGCGTACCGGGTGTGCGCGGTCACGAAGACCACCGCCGGTGGGTCGGCGAGTTCGTCCAGCACGGTGAAGCCGTCCGCGCCCGGCATCGCCACGTCGAGGAAGACCACGTCCGGCCGGTCCACGGTGATCGCGTGCACCGCCTCGTCGGCGCTGCCGCACGAACCGCACACGGTGACGTCCGGATGGTGCCCGAGCAGCGCGATCAGCCGTCGGCGGGCCGGCGGCTCGTCGTCGACCACCAACGCCCGGATCACCGTACGCCCGCCGGGAACGACACGGCCAGCGGCTGCCCGCCGGCCGACCGCCACGGCACGCGCAGCACCACCCGGAACCCGCCGCCCGGCCGCGCGCCGGCCGTCAGCTCGCCCCGGTGGCCGTACGCGGCACGCAGTCGCGTACGGACACTGGCCAGCCCGATGCCCTCCGAACCGGCTCCGGCACGCGGACCGGCACCGTCGTCCTCGACCATCAGCCGCAGCGTGTCGTCGTGACGGTGCGCGACGATGCGTACCTCGCCGCCACCGGCCCGCCGCGCGAGTCCGTGCCGGACGGCGTTCTCGGCCAGCGGCTGGAGCACCAGTGGCGGCACCAGCGCCTCCGCCGCGTCGGGGGCGACATCCCAGGACACCCGCAGCCGCTCGCCGTACCGCTGCTGTTCGATGTCGAGGTAACAGCGGGTCAGATCCAGTTCGGTGGAGAGCGGCACCGGCCGGTCGTCGCCGTGTTCCAGGGCCTGCCGCAGCAGCGCCCCCAGGTCGACGACCATGCGTTCGGCGCGGTCCGGGTCGTCGTGCACCACGGCCGCGATGGTGTTGAGCGCGTTGAACAGGAAGTGCGGGCGGATCTGCGCGCGTAGCCGCGCCACCTCGGCGCGGGCCAGCTCGGCCTCGCGACGCCGGTGCGCCGCCGCGTAGTGCAGCGCGTGACCGACACCGGTCAGCATCACGTACGTGAACGCGTGCTGCGGACGCTGGTCGATGGCCAACTCGGCGAGCATCGGCAGGGCCGGCCAGCAGCCCAACCACTCGTCGAGCCGGTGCACGACCCACGAGCGTCCGAGCACCGCCACCGCCAGCCCGGCCAGGTGCAGACCCACGGCGACCGGAGTCGGCCGACCGAGCGGGAACCGGGTCGACAGGGCGAGGGCGAGAACGGTCAGCGGAATCCACAGCCCGGCAGTGATCAGCTCGGCGGTGAGCACCTCCGACCACGGGAGGTAGATGCCCCACTCCGTGGTGATCTGGTGGTAGTTGCGGGCGCTGATCCAGGCGTACCCGAGCCACCAGGCGGTCGCGCAGACCGTCCACAGTGTCAGCCGGCGCACCATACCGTGACGGTAGGGGCACCGTCACCGGTCGGACAAGCGCGGTCCCACGAACCGCGCCCGCTGCCGTCGGTCGAACCTTCGCAAGGCTCGACTTGCGTAGGTGATCACAATGGCGGGCATGAGAGGAACGCGCTGGACCGGGCTGACGGGATTGCTGGTGCTGGCTGTGGTCACCGGCTGCACCGGAGCGGAACCGACCGAGCTGCCGGTCCGGGTGGCATCGGTGCCGACCGAGGTGCGCGGGCTCGGCCCGGCGGTGCTGGCGGTGCCCGTCGCGGACGATCGGCGCACCGACCTGGTCGGCCTGCTCACCGTGGAACAGTTCGGCGACGACCTGGCCGACCGGCAACCCGACCGGCGGCACGCCGAGGTCGCCTTCGGTGATCCCCGCTACCCGACCATCGCCAGAGGGCTGGGGGACGACCGCCGGGACGCGTTGCTCGTCGGCGGTCGGCTGCGCGAGACCAACCTGCCCGACCACGTGTACGCCCGGCGGGCGACAGGCGTCACCGACGCGCTGTCGGTGACCGCATCGCGATGTCTCGCGGTGACCGGTGACGGCACGACCACCCGGCCCGCCGTCGAGGCCACCTGCACGATCGCCCGTGGCGGTGTGGTGTGGCAGGACCGGGCGGGGGAGCGTTACGGCGCGATCGACCTGAAGTCCGGGGCGGCGAGTCCGGCCATCGCGATGCCGTCACATCCCATCGCCGCCTCGGCGGACGGCCGCTACCTGGCCGCGCTGACCACCGAGCGCCCCCCACGGCTCGTCATCGCCGACACCAAGACCGGCCGGTCACAGCCCACGGTGACGGTCAGTGGACGGGACGTACCCGGCGTCTTCACCAGCGGCGGGTTCGCCGTGCTGCACCGTTCCGACAAGTACCGGACGATCAGCCTGGTCACCCCGGACAAGAAGGCGCGTAGCCTGCTCACCCTGGTCGGCGAGGTGGCCTTCGCCCCCGACGGGCGGCGCGCGCTCGTGGTGGACACCCGGTCCGGCACCGGACGGATCGCCGTGCTCGACCTGGCCTCCGGCACGGTCACCCCGGTGGTCGACGGCACACCGGACCGATCCGGCACCCAACTGCCGCCGGTCACCGGCTCGGTCACCGCTACGGTCTCCGGCGACACCGCCCTGGTCGTGGAGTTGGCGGCCGCGCCCGACGTCGGCCATCGGGCCCCCCGCCCCAGCCGCACCTGGTCGGTGCGGCTGTCCACCGCGACCGCGACCGTCCATCCGGACACCCCCGCAGCGTCGTCGGTGACGGTGCGCGCCGACGACGCCGCGCCGACCAACGCCGCGTCGGTGGCGACAGCGTCGTTCCAACCGGACGGCACGATCCTCACCCTCAGCCCCGACGGTACGGTCACCAGCGCCCCACCGGGAGCCACCCCCCGAGCGACCCTCGGTGACGGCGCGGTCTGGCACGCCCTGACCGACGACAACGGCGACGAACGGGCGGACCGACTGCTGGTGACCGACAGCTCCGGCAGCCGGACCGAGGTACCCACCGGCGCCGGACCCGACCAGCGGATCGACACGGTGATCCTCACCCCCGACACCGGCCACCTGCTGATCTCACTGCGCTCCACCAGGGCCGGACCGCGACCGGGCCCCCTCGACACCGTGGTGATCGTCCGCCGTGACGGCACCGGTGAACCGGTCACCGTCTACCAGGGGGCCGTCCTGGCCAGCCTCGGCATCACCCCGGGCTGAGCACGCGCACCCACCCACGCTGAGTACGCGTACCCACCGCTGGCGGGTGCCCGTACCCGATCGACGCGATTCCGGCGATCTTCATCGGTCTGAATCGTGGCGTCGGTTGATCATCACGCCTATCGTCAGGTCCGGCCAGGGCTCGACGAGGCAAGGAGCATCATGAGCATCGCAGCACCCCCGGCGAAGGTGGCCCCTGGTGGGTTGGGCAGTGGTGCCCGGATCGGCATCGGATTCGTCCTGCTGATTCCCGCGTTGCTCGCCCTCGTGTGGTCGTACCTGATACCCACCGCGCTGACCGTGTGGCGTTCGACGACCCGAGACAACCTGCGCGGCCCGGTGCAGAGCGTCGGTGCCGACAACTACCAGCGACTCCTCGAACGGGGAATCGTCGCGGACTTCGGCTGGACCCTGGTGCTGACGCTGGTCCCGCTGGCGCTGGCTCTGCTGGTGGCGCCGCTGCTGGCGCTGCTCGCCGACCGCACCGGGCGTTCGGCCAGGCGGGCCACCCGTGCGCTCCTTGCCGTGCCGGTCGCCGGGTACGCGCCGGTGGCGCTGCTCGTGGGTTGGCGTCTCGACCGGTTGGAGCCGGCCGAGATCGGCGCCCGTCCGTGGGCCACCCTCGCGGAGTTGACCGCAGTCGGTGCCGCCGGGCTGGTCATGGCGGTCGCCACCACGGCATTCCTCGCCACGATGCGTGGTCGGCGGCACCGCCGAGACGCGCTGCCAGCGGCGCTGACCGTCGCCGGCCTGCTGCTGTTCGGGATCCTCGCGGCGACGTTGCAGAGCTTCACCGCGCCGCTGCTGACCGTCCGGACCGAGGTTCCGCTCACCCACGTGGTGATGGCCTCCCTGATCAGGATGGACCTCGGTGGCGGTTCGGCCGCCGCGGTACTGCTGCTCATCCCGCTGGCCCTGCTGGGGCTGGCCGCGACGGCGCTGCTGCTGGCCAGTCGCATCCGGATCGAAACCGTCGACCGCGCCGCCGACCGCGAGAACGACAACCACACCACCACCGATTCGAGCGCGGCGGCGGAGGGCGGCCGCCGAAAGAGCGGGATCGGGCTGGTCGTAGCGGGCGTGTTCCTCGTCGGTGTCATGCTGTGGGCGGCGTGGCCGTGGTTGCGCCGCAGCCTGCGGTACACCAACGACGTCGCGCCGATGCCGTCTCCCGACCTGGCCGAGATGCTGACGTTGACGTGGCTGCCGACGCTGGTGTCGGCGCTGGTCACGATCACCATCGCGGCACTCGGCGGGTTCGCCATCGGGGGGTTGCGCCCGCTCGGCCGCTTCAGCGAGTTGCTCCTCCTGCCGTTCGCGCCGTGGCTGTTCGTCGGCACCGGACCACTGGCCATCGAGGCGTACCTGCGGACCCGCGACGCCGGACAGATCGGCACGTTCCTCGGCGCGATGCCGCCCGGCTGGGTGAGTATCCCGGCGTTGTTCCTGTTCACCGTGCTGTTCCGTGGGCTGGAGCCCCGCTGGCGGGCGGGCGGGAGCTTCGTCCGCAGCATGGTCGCCCCGGCCGCGCCGATGGTCGTGCTGGTCGGTGTGGTCACCTGGCTGGTCAGCGCCGGACAGGTGCTCTGGCCGTGGCTCGCGGCGCAGCCACCCCGCCGACCGGCACCGCTGAGCGTCATCACGGACATCAACACCATGCGGATCCCGGCGGACGAACTGGCACTGGGCGCGGTCCTGCCGCTTCCGCTCCTCCTGCTGTTCCTGGCCATACTCGTCTGGTTGCAGGTGTCCTACCTGGACCGACTGGCGGTCCGGGTCAGCCGCTGACCGCCGCCCGACCGGCACGCCCGGCGCAGGCGGGGCCCCGCGCGCAACGGTCAGGCCGCTACGACGCGGGGCTCTGCGGACCTGCCAGCCGGGCGAGCAGCGCCCGAGGTGCCACCGCCCGGTAGCCGTCCTCGATGACCTCGGCCAGCTCGGCCGCACCGATGCCGGTGTCGAGGCGTACCCCGACCCAGCCGCGATGGCCCACATAGGGCGGGCGGAAGTAGGTCCGCGGATCCTCCGCGATCAACTCCGCCGCAGAGCCCGGCGGCGCGGCACACCACAGGTGCGGAAAATCGTCCTGGTGGTGGCCGTCGGGCCAGACGGTGGCGAACGACTTCTTGCCCCGGACGAACCAGGTCGGGGTGCCGTGGCTCAGCCGTTCGCTGACCTCGGGAAGACGCAGGCAGGCCCGCCGGACGATCGCCTCCATGTCGCTCATCGCCCCACGCTACGACGGGGGTCCGACAAGACGCGGCACGTCGTATTCCGAGTGCGAACGGATCACCTGACGTCCCTGTCGCCGGTACGTGAAGGAGTAACAGCCAAAGGGGTGACCGTCAGATATCTGACTGCGGTGTGGCGAGCCCGAGGATCGACCGGCCGGACCGGCTCACGTCCTGCGCTTTTCTGTCCCCGTCAGGGTGACTGGCCAGGAGAAACGAGCGGATCGGCTGTTGGCCCACGGGTTGCCGTTCGTTGTACGGTCATGCGTCCCCGACCCGGCGCGCGGCTGGAACCGACGGGAGGCGATGGTCGTACGGGGGCGTCGTGAGGAGGACTGGTGGCACTGGGCAACATTGGCGGCTATCGACTGGTGAAGCCGCTCGGGTCCGGTGGCATGGGCGACGTGTGGTTCGCGGTGTCGCCGACGGCGGAGCGGGTCGCCATCAAAGTCATCAAGAAGCAGTTGCTGGACGCGCCGACCATGCAGGAGCGGTTCGCCGCCGAGGTGGAGAGCCTGAAGCTGGTCTACGGCTCCCGAGTGGCGCGGCTGGAGAACGCCGACCCCTTCGGTGATCCGCCCTGGTTGGCGGTCGAGTACGTCCCCGGTGCCACGCTGCGTCAGCACGTCGACGCCCAGGGGCCGCTGCCGACACCACACGGTGCCATGGTCGGCGCGATGCTGGCCGAGGGCCTGGCCACGGTGCATCAGGCCGGCATCCTGCACCGCGACCTGAAGCCGCACAACATCATCCTCGGACCGGACGGTCCGAAACTCATCGACTTCGGCCTCGCCGTCCTCGTCGATCGCAACGACTACCTCACCGAACCGGGCGCGATGGTCGGCACCCCCGCCTACATGTCGCCCGAGCAGGTACGCGGTGAACGGGACCTCACCACCGCCGTCGACGTCTACGGCCTCGCCGCGACGCTGGTCTTCGCGCTGACCGGGCACACCCTCTACCCGCAGAGCAACTCCTGGAACCTGCTGCTGCGCATCACCGAGCCGAGCGACCTGCCCGACCTCAGTGGTGTGCCCGGCGAGCTGGCCCCGCTGCTGGGTGCGATGCTCGCCCACGACCCGACCGCCCGGCCCAGCCTCGACACCGTACGCAGTCGGCTGCTTGCCGTCGCCACCACAGCCGGCGGCACGAACGTGGTGGACCTGCGCCGGCAGGTGGCGGCACTGACCTACGTGGGCGAGACCGAACTGCTGGTGCCCCCTGACCTGGACGATCCCCAGCAGGATCCGGAGGGCGTGACGACAGTCGAGCCGACTGTCGAGGAATCCCGACCGGCCACCACCCTCGTGGAGCCCGGCCCGACCGGACAGGCCGATGTGCAGTGGCTTGTCGACAGGCTGCGCCGCCGGTACGCCCGCCGCGCCACCCTCTAGGAAGGCCGTAACGATGACCACCACCCAGGACGCCTTCGCCCCGGGCTCCCGCATCGTCGTCCGGGACGAGGAATGGCTGGTACGCAGCGTCAAGACCGGCACTGCCGACGGCGCCATGATCAAGGCGGTCGGTGTCTCCGAGTTCGTGCAGGACGTCGAGGCGACCTTCTTCGACGGCCTCGACGACATCCAGGCGATGCGTCCGGAAGACACCGTGCTGGTACGGGACACCTCCTCGCGGTTCCGGCAGAGTCGGCTGTTCCTGGAGGCGGTGTTCCGGCGTACGCCGTTGCCCCGCACCGAACGCGGTCTGGCCCTGGCCGATCGGTTCCTGCTCGACCCGCTGACCTACCAGCAGCGCCCGGTCGAGCTGGCCCTGTCCGGTCTCCGTCCCCGCATCCTGCTCGCCGACGTGGTCGGGCTCGGCAAGACCCTGGAGATCGGGCTGATCCTCGCCGAACTGATCCGCCGGGGCCGGGGCGACCGCATCCTGGTGGTGTCGCCGCAGCAGGTGCTCGAACAGTTCCAGCGGGAACTCTGGACCCGCTTCGCCATCCCCCTGGTTCGGCTGGACTCGACCGGCATCCAGCGCATCCAGCAGGAGATACCCGCCGGGCGGAACCCGTTCACCTACTTCAAGCGGGCCATCATCTCGGTCGACACCCTCAAGGACGCCGGTCAGTTCGGGCACCACCTCGACGCCAGTACCTGGGACGCGGTCGTCATCGACGAGTCACACAACCTGATCAACAAGGGCACCCAGCGCAACGAGCTGGCCCGCCGGCTCGCCGCGAAGACCGACGCGCTGCTGCTGGCCAGCGCCACCCCGCACAACGGCGACAAGGAGTCCTTCGCCCAGCTGATCTCCCTGCTCGACCCGGCCGCGATCGCCAACCCGAGGGACTACCGGGCCGAGGACATCGCCCACCTCTACCTGCGGCGCACGAAGATCAGCCCGGAGGTACGCGACCAGATGGGCGACCGTTGGGCCGACCGTGGCCCCTCCCAGGCGGTGCACTGCCCGGCGACCCACGCCGAGGAGCAGATCTTCGACGAGTTGACCGACGTGTGGCTGGCCGGCAAGTGGAGCGACGAGGCGATCACCGGCCAGCACCGACTCTTCCCGTACACCCTGTTGAAGTCGTTCCTGTCGTCGCACCGGGCGCTGCACGAGACGGTGACCAACCGACGCAAGAAGGCGACCGGCACCGAACGGACGGCGCTGGATCGACTCGCGGAGCTGACCTCGGCGATGATCGACCGCGACTCCAGCAAACTCACCCACCTCGTCGACGAGTTGAAGCGGATCGGTGTCGGCAAGGGCAGCGACACCCGCGTGGTGGTCTTCTCCGAGCGGGTGCCCACCATCAAGTGGCTGGCCGAGACCGTCCCCGCACTGCTCGGCCTCAAGCCCAATGCCGTGCGGGTGCTGCACGGCGGAGTCGCCGACACCGACGAGCAACGCATCCTGCAAGAGTTCGAACTGGCCGGCAGCGAGGTGCGGCTGCTGTTCACCGGCGACGTCGCATCCGAGGGCGTCAACCTGCACCAGCAGTGCCACCACCTGATCCACTACGACATCCCGTGGAGCCTGATCCGCATCGAGCAGCGCAACGGCCGCATCGACCGGTACGGGCAGCGCCACCGGCCGCAGTTCCGGGCACTGATCCTCACCTCCAGCCGGGAGGACGCCAAGGACGACCGGACGGTCTCCGAGAAGCTGCTCCACCGGGAGGAGAACGCTCACCGCAGCCTCGGCAGCGTCGAGGCCGCCACCGGCCTCTACGACGCGAAGGCCGAGGAGGACCGGCTGGTCCGCGACCTGCTCAACGGCCGCACCGTGGACGAGTCGTACGAGGCCGCGCACGCCGAGGTCGACGTGATGGCCGACCTGTTCGGCGAGGTCGGCACCGCACCGGTCAACGCCGACGTGCTCCGCGCCCGGGTGCCGAAGCTGTTCGACTCCACCCGCGACTTCGTCGACGCCGCGCTCAGCGAGATCTACGACGATCGGCCGGAGGACCGCATCGACCTGCGCCGGGAGGAGGAACTGCTGACCTTCCTCGCCCCCGACGACCTGGTGCACCGGCTCACCGACCTGCCCCGTTCCTACCTGCGCGCCCACCGGGAAGGCGAGGACCTGCGACTGAAGGTCACCTTCGATCGGCGGCTCGCCCAGCGCAAGCTCGACGAGGCCCGGCAGAGCCGCACCCCGATGTGGCCGGAGATCGCCTTCCTCAGCGACGTGCACCCGATGGTGGACTGGCTGGTCGACAAGGTGCTCATCCGGCTTGGCCGCCAGCAGGCACCGGTGCTCACCGCCGACGTCGACGCGCCGGTCTTCCTGGTGCAGGGCGTCTACGCCAACCGTCTCGGCCAGCCCACCGTCGTGCAGTGGATGGCCGTCTCCGGCCTGCCCGGCGAGCCGGTCATCGCGCCGATGGACGCTGTGTTGCGCGCGGCCGGTGTCGGCCCGCACATGGTCAACCGCGCGGAGTCCGTCGCCGTCGAGCCACTCACGCAACTCCTGCCGCAGGCCGTCGAGGTGGCCCGGCGGCACCTGGAGAGCAAGCGCGCCGAGTGGGACGCGGCCAACGCCGAGCCGCTGAAGCGCTACCGCGACCAGTTGACGCACTTCGCGCAGGCCAGCCTCCTCGACGAGCTGCCTGCCGTACACCGGGAGAAGCGCCGCCAGCGGGTCACCGCGACCGTCGCCGAGCAGCATGACCTGCTCGACCGCCTGGAAACCGCCGGTGATCCGCTGCTGCGCGTCCTCGCCGTCCTCGTCCCGTCTCCGGAGCGTGCCGCATGAGTTTCGAGTCGCTGACCAACCGAGGCGAGTACCTGTCCGCGCACTACCTGGCCGAGATCCTGCCCACCACCGTCAAGGGTGGCCTGGCCAAGCAGTGGGCGGAGCGGGAAAAGGCCGGTGAGCAGACGCCGCGCACCGGCTTGCGGGGCATGCGCCGCCCCTACTTCGACGCGAAGGCCGAGCTGGCCGACGACGAGTTCTTCGACCCGGAGCGGCTGCGCAAGCTGCACCAGGAGCTGTTGACGGCGTTCGGGTTCGAGCCGCAGCCGCAGACCATCATCGTCGAGCGCGCCGGCCACGACCACGAGATCCGCGTCGCCCACGCCGAGATGGGCGCGGCGCACGGCATCGTCGCACTGGACTGCGGTTGGGCTGTCGACGCCGAGGCCGCCCAGGACCAGGACGGCGCGGGTCGGCTGCTCGATGAGGTCACCCTGCCCGGCAACGAGACCATCACCACCGGCGCGAAGCTCGCATCCTGGCTCTTCGCAGCCGAACAACCGCCCCGGTATGTGCTGATCCTCAGCGGCGGCGTGATCACGCTCGCCGACCGGGCGGCCTGGGGTGAGGGCCGCTACCTGGCCGTCAGCCTGGACACCCTCTACGCCCGCAACGACGACAAGGAGTACGACGTCGTCGCCGCCCTGTTCGGTGCGGACTCGCTGCGCCCACCCGCCGAGGGCGGCACCGAACCCCTCGCCGACCTGGTCGCCGGCTCCCGTCAGCACGCCGTCGGCGTCTCCGGCGAGCTGCGCGAAGGGCTGAAGGTATCCGTCGAACTCATCGCCAACGAGATTCTCGACCGCATCCGCCAGGCCGGCTACCAGCCGCAGGACGTGATGACGCTAGACGAACTGGCCAAGGACCTGGGCCGGGAAGCGCTGCGCTACCTCTACCGGATCCTCTTTCTGCTCTACGCCGAGGCGCGCCCCGAGCTGGGGGTGCTGCCGGTCAACGACCCGCAGTACGTCGAGGGCTACAGCCTGGCCCGCCTCGGAGATCTGGTCAGCCGTCGGCTCGCCCCCTCCGTTGAGGACGGCTTCCACCTGTACGAGTCGCTGGACCTGCTGTTCCGCATGGTCAACGACGGCCACCGCCCGCGTGCTGGCGCCGAGGTCGACGAGCACGCCAGCGAGGGCGAGGGCCTGCGCTTCGAACCCATGAAGTCGGACCTTTTCCTGCCGGAGAAGACCAAGCTCATCGGCCGCCTCATCCCCGTGCCGGACAGCGACGACGAGGACGACGCGGACGCGCCGACCATCGACACCCGGCTGCGCAACAAGGTCCTCTACCAGGTGCTGCGCCGGCTGATGCTCACCAAGGGCGGCCGCAAGCGCCGCGGCGGCTTCATCTCGTACGCCCAGCTCGGCATCAACCAGCTCGGCGCGGTCTACGAGGGCCTGATGTCGTACACCGGGTTCGTCGCCACCGAGCAGCTCTACGAGGTTGCCAAGAACGGCGACCCGAAGGACGGCTCGTGGATGATCCCCGCCTCCAAAGCCGACGAGTACGACGACAACGTCTTCGTCTACAAGGAGGACCCGTACACGGGGGTGCGCAGCCGAGTCAGCTACGCCCCCGGGGCGTTCGTCTACCGGCTCGCCGGTCGGGACCGGCAGACCAGCGCCTCCTACTACACCCCGCAGTCGCTGACCGAGGTCACCGTCCAACTGGCCCTGAAGTACCGCCTCGACCAGGACGACACGGTCACGCCCGCCCGGGAGCTGCTCGACTGGACCATCTGCGAACCGGCGCTGGGCTCCGGCGCGTTCCTCAACGAGGCCATCAACCAGGTCGCCGCCGAATACCTGCGCCGCCGCCAGAAGGAACTCGACACCACCCTCGACCCGGAGCAGTACCACCTGGAACTCCAGCGGGTGAAGGCGTACGTCGCGCTGCACAACTGCTACGGCGTCGACCTGAACCGCACCGCCGTCGAGCTGGCCGAGGTCTCCCTCTGGCTCAACGTCATGCACGCCGGTCTGCAAGCCCCCTGGTTCGGCCTGCACCTGCGACGCGGCAACTCGCTCATCGGCTGCGGACGCAAGACGTACGAGCCGAAGCAGCTCGCCGACAAGTCGTGGCTGACCACCGCCCCGGCCGAGAAACCGTTCCGCGACGGCCCGATCGACGAGGGCAGCATCCACCACTTCCTGCTCCCCGCCGACGGCTGGGGCGCGGTCGCGGGGGAGAAGGAGGCCCGCGAACTCGCCCCGGCCGAGACCGCCCGGTTGAAAGCCTGGCGTACGGCGATGAAGCGCACCCCGTCCGCCAAGGGCAAGAACTCCCAGGTGAAGCGCTTGCAGGCGCTGGCCGGTCGGGTCGAGTTCCTGTGGGGGCTGGTGCAGCAGCGCCTCGCCATCTCCGAACGGGAGATCCGCCGCGACATCAAGGTGTGGGGCGCCGACGACCTACCGCCGGTCACCGAAGCGGTGGCCCGGGACAAGATCCTCGCCGACCTGACCGCACCCGGCACCCCGTACTGGCGGCTCAAGACCCTGATGGACGTCTGGTGCGCCCTCTGGTTCTGGCCGCTGGACAAGGTCGGCCTGCTCGACGGCTCCGACCCCGCCTACCCGGCCGCGCCCGTCCAGGTAGCCCACGTCAAGGACGAGCCAGCGTACGAGGCGCCGGTGGTCTACGAGGTCGCAGACCTCCTCGGCAACGTGCAGCCTCAACAGGTGAAGTTGCCGGTCAAGGCGACCGGCACCCGGCGGACCACCGTGGCCGAACAGCTCCGCAAGCAGGTCCCACTGACCAACCTGGACGACTGGCTTACGTTCGCGGAGGCGCTCATCGGCCGCACCGATGCCGACGAGGACACCGAACGATTCTACGCCCGCAAACTCGACAGCCTGGCCGAGATGAGCGACTTCGAGCAGAAGCTCGACGGTGTCATCGGCGTTGACTCGCCCTGGATGCTGACCGACCGCTTCCCGTGGCTGCTGACGGGAGAGCGGATCGCGGAGCAGCAGGGATTCTTCCACTGGGAGCTGACGTTCGCGCAGGCGTTCGCCAACGGCGGCTTCGACCTCCAGGTCGGCAACCCACCGTGGGTCCGGCCACGGTGGGATGAGGCAGCCACTCTCGCCGAGCACCTTCCATGGTTTCGGCTGACTGAGAAGGCTTCAGTTGATGCGTGGCACAGCCGAAAAGCAGGACTGTTAGGCCTGTCTCGCCCTCGGGTCGCCTTTCGGGAAGAACTGACAGCTAACGCTGGCACCGTGGCGTTCCTCGGAAGTCGCGCCTCGTATCCCCTGCTAGCGGGCACTCAGCCCAATCTTTACCGAGCGATGGTGTGTCGTGTATGGAGCAGCATCGGTGTACAGGGTACTGCTGGCCTTGTGCATCCAGATACCCATTTCTCTGGAACCAAAGAGGGGGCACTGCGTGAGGCCGCCTATCGCCACCTCCGTATACACGCCGGCTTTGTGAACTCTGCCAACTGGGCGTTCGCGGACGCGACCAGGAGTACCGAATTTGGAGTGCATATCTATGGACCTCGTGGCGCCATTGGGTTTCTTCATCTAAGTCGACTTTATGCTGCGTCGGTCCTTACGTCTTCCTTGGATCACCCCGGTGGTGGCGAAGTGCCGGGACAGCGTTACCAAGGATCGTGGGATAACCGGCCGCACCGGTCGCGAGTGATCTATGTTGACGAGGGTGTGCTTGGCATCTGGCAGCGACTAATGGACGACGAGCGTGGAGGGCCTGCGACACGTGCGCCCCTGCTGCAGCCCGTTACCGTTGAAGAGGAGCGCGCCATTGCTGCCCTGTCAAATGTCAGACGTCGGCTCGCGAGCGAGGCAACGTACATCAGCCGAGGTTACGACGAGGCCAATGGAAAAAAGGAAGGGTTGATCCGATGGGATCAAGAGGTGCCTTCCGATCTTCGCGGCTTAGTGATTCAGGGACCGCATCTCGGGATTGCGGCACCTCTGGTAAAGCAGCCACGCGTGCCTTGTCGTGCCAGGAGCGACTGGGATCCAGTTGACCTAACTAGCCTTTCTCCTGGATTCATTCCAAGAACGAACTATAGCCTTTCTGGCGCTGAATTCAGGAATCGGACTAGACAGGATTTTTGGGGTGAACGGCGCTGCACAGATTATTACCGGCTGGCGTGGCGAGAGATGATTGCGTTCGACATCGAGCGCTCACTATTCGCGGCGATTGTCCCTCCGGGCCCCTCCCATGTGCATGCAGTTCGCACGATGGCGTTAAGCAGTAACCGGAAGACAGCGATCATGGCTGGATTTATGGCCGCGCTTCCCCTCGACTACCAGCTTCGAATCACTGGCCGTGGGCATCTCGATGTAGGGACTGCGGCAACTTTTCCCAGTCCCGAAGATCAACACCCATTGGCAACAAGTCTGTTACTCCGTACGCTACGGCTGAACTGCGTAACTGACGCATACTCACAGCTGTGGTCTGAGTTGTACGAGGAAGGGTGGGCCACCGAAGGTTGGTCGGCGCAATGGGAAGGGCTTGAACCCCTAGGAGGGGTCGGGCCCGAGTGGAGAATGGATACGCCCTTGCGGACTGAACGGGCGCGACGAGCGGCGTTAGTCGAGATCGACGCTTTAGTTTCCGTGTGGCTGCGTATCGAGGTAGAGGAACTGCTCGCAGTGCTGCGCTCTCGTTATCCCATCTTGACTGAACGGGAACACGAGATGTGGTTTGACCGTGCTGGTCGAAAGATCGCGGCAGATCCGTATACTTTCGGGTATGGCCAATCAAAGGAACATTACGAGCAACTGATGGCGCACCTCGATGATCTGGAGCGGAATCCGGTTCCAGAGGGGTACAGCGCGCCGTTCTACAAGGCTGATCGGGAAAACGAGTATCGCCAAGCGCACGCTGTCTTCAGTAAGCGGCTTCAAAATGCGGTCGACGCCGGCTGGCACCCCCAGTAGTCCGACCTCTCGGCCGGTTCCAGCGCTTTGCTTGGTCAGCCATCCAGCGCTTCCAACGTAGAGCGAATCGCACCTGCGACCGGTTCGATACCGTTACGACTCAACGTGACTGGGCCAAACTCCACAAAAACCTGGTAGGCGCCGCGGTTTCCCTTCCGCAGATTGGCGAAGGGCTTGTGGTGGCGCAACTTGTTATTTACCCGCTCATTGAGTACTCTGCGCATCTGTTCATTACTGACATTTTCGAGTCCGATTCTCCCTTGCGGGGTGAACTCGATCACGAGAGCAGGCGTTGTTTCCTTGCGCCAGAGCTTTGTGTGCCATGCCAAATGGACAATCCAGTTACCGCTGTGGCTTATAAAGCTGGGATCACCAGGTTCGCGTGGGTCTCTAGTAAGCTGGTATATAAGCTCCGACAAGAATGAGTCCTCGCTAAGGCGTATATCAGTATCGGTATTCTCCAGCTCCGCTTGAATCCGCCGCAATCGATTCAATACCTCTTCAAAACTTTGGATTCGGTCGCCGGGGTGCCACTCAGTGGAGTCCTTGTACAGCCCTCCGATCTGTCGGACGAACTCGTTAGAACCGATGCCCTTGACTTCCCGTTGAAGAGTCTCCAAGTTGCGGGAGAGATCTACCGGGTCGGGGTCTTTTCCGGTGAAACAAAAGTATAGAAGCTGGCCGAACGAGAAGACGTCGAGTGCGGGCGTCTTGGCACCCGACGCTTTCGCATTGAACGCGCTGTACTGCTCGGGTGCCGCGTAAGCAATGACTCCGATAGCATGTTGCGTCGCCGTTTGTGTGCGCGTACTGAACCAGGCGAGGTCGAAGTCGGTGAGGAACGGAACTTGCCGGGCTTCCGGGCTTAGACGGCACACGATATTTTCAGGCTTAATATCCCGGTGGATCACATCATGGTCGTGCGCATGCTTCACTGCCTCGGCTATATCGATGAGAAGTACCAGGACAGCAGGGCCATCAAGGCTGAATTTCGGTTCAAGATCGCGGAGATTTGCGCCCTCAATGTAGTCCATCGTGAACCCGACGGGACAACTGCTGAACCGATGTACTTTGACGATATTCGGATGACTCAGCAAGGTCATCGCCTGGTAACCATTGGTAAAACGTTTTACCTTCGTCGCGTCCTGCATCTCCTGTGTATGGTAAATTTTATATGCGATTGAGGTGCCGGAATCCCTGTCATCGACTTGCCAGACAGTTCCAAACCCGCCGGTGCCAATCTGCCGACTGAGGACGCCTTCTTTAATCCGCATGTCGGTCTCGACCAAACCCAACTCGGTGCGGTACCGGTTCAGGGTTTCGCGGCTTTGGCGGAACCCGGGGAGAGAGAGCATGCCAGTTAGTGCAGCACGCTTTTCAAACCACTGGTAGATAAGTTCTAGCCTCCGACATGCCAGTTCGTATCCACTGTTCCGCCATTCGGCTGAACCGTATTGCATCTTGAACTGAAGAAAAGCGTCGAGCATCTGCTGACCCTCCTGCTCTAGTTGCCGCAGGGTCGCCTCGGGTACAGGAGGTGCCAGGCACGGAGTCATTCCAGCGGCCAGAACTAGGCGGCCAGGGACATGGGCACGGAACACGGGCTTCTGACGCTCGCGATCGCTTACGAGCTGACTCATGTTACGAGAGATTACCTCGTAAATACTGTTGATTGTCACGAAGCCCTCGTGATCGGCAGCCTCTCCGTAGAGTGCCTGGAGTAGGTGATAGGTGAAGACGCCATGGCCGTGATTCTTTTGCTCCCACGCCACTTGACTGCTCAGTGACGCGGCTAGGACGGCAATAGCACGTTCGTTTGCGAAGTTGACACGAAGGTCGTCATTGCTAATGGGTCGAGTGCCACTCTGTGTCTCGTCGAGTGTGACACCGACACCAGAGTGGCAACAATCTAGGAGGACTAAGGTATCATGGCGAGCCTCCTGGTCTCCCGCCAACACCGTTATCAGCTTCTGTATTTCGATGCCTTCGTCGTACATTGCATTGTCGGCTGTGACTAAATATGTACCAAGATCCGTCGCAACACCGTGTCCGGAGAAGTAGAATAGGACTAGTTCCGATCGGCTGGATCGGGCCTCTGCTGCCCATCTCATAATTGCGGGCCGAGTGGCGTATTCCTCAGTTAGGGTGGTGACCTCGAAGCCATACTCTTCCTCGGCCAACAGGCCTGAGATTTGCGTCGCGTCATTAACGCAACACTCAAGCGGAGCATGTCGCCCAGAGTAGCCATCTATTCCAACGACCAAAGCTTTTCGCGCGCCCACGGCTCTCCCGTCAAATCGCGTTTCCATCCTCGCCCGGACGCAGGATGGGAAGTGGCCTGCGCGCGCGATCTTTTTGCTTTCAAGATTGTCGAGAAGCCCTCAGTCTTCCGTAGTGCTGCAACGACAATCAACGATATAGAAGTCCTGACAACTAGGTACCCGCCCATTGGTGGTGGGGGCCCGAAAATGGACCCCCTAGCCGTCCAGGCAGCCCCAGCACGATGCCGATCACATGAAGGAGTATCGACTTTCCGTTCAACACGTTGCTCGCTTTAGTTCGGGTCGGTAGTACTATCGGCTGCCCCTCAAGGCCTGATCATGGCTGACCGGATGAAGCTGCTCCAGGCGGTGAGGGAGAAGGTGAGGGCGGGACCGGCCGGGTCCTTGCTGTCGCGTACGGCAACGAGGCCGGGGAGGTTGTCGGCGACCTCGACGCATGCGCCGCCGTTGTCGCCGCTGTGGATGCTCTTGCGCCACTGGGCGTCGGTCAGGTTAGCCATGGTGAACCTCTCCGATGATCTTGTTGATCAGATGCCTCGATTGTTGCTCATCGAGGGCCAGCAGATCGAGGCTTGCCCACACTTTCTCGTAGGCCGCGATCTCATCCGGGCGGTCCAGGTAGAGCGCGCCGGTGAGTGATTCGCTGTAGATGACGGACGGCTCTGGCGTGGTCCGGTTGGTCAGGGGGAAGTCGAGCATCATGAAGGTCCCGGCAAGGGCGCCGTAGTGCGCCCCTGCGGACAGAGGCAGGATGCGGATGGAGACGTTCGGCAGTTCGGTGAGGTCGAGCAGGTGGCGTAGTTGATCGGACATCACCGTCCGATCGCCAACTTGCTTGATCAGCAGCGACTCGGCGAGCACGGAGCTGAGCATGGGTGCCTTCGGCAGCCGCCGTCGCAGGAGCCCCTGCCGCTGAAGCCGGACGCCGATGAACTGCTCCAGGTCGTCGTCGCTCATGTCGGTGCGGTTCTGGAAGACGCCTCTGGCGTATGCCTCCGTTTGAAGCAAACCGGGGATCAGGGACTCGTCGAACCCACGCAGGCGGGAGGCGGCGGATTCGAGGCCTACGTACAGCTCGAACCAGTCGGGGATGGCGTCGCCGTAGGAGTGCCACCAGCCCTTGGCTTTGGTTTCGTTGGCGAGGGCGACGAGGGCGGTGGTCAGCTCGGGGGTGGCGGCGTACAGCTCGCACATGGCCTTGACGTCGACGGCGCGGGTGGGGCCGAGGCCGGTCTCGATGCGCCACATCTTCTGTCGGCTGCACTGCATGGCCTCGGCCGCGCCGTCGAGGGTCATGCGTGCTTCGGTGCGTAGGTCGCGTAGTGCTCGCCCGAGCTGTCGCCTGGGGACTGTCGATCCCATGTCGTCGGCCATCGGCCACCCCTCTCGTGTTGCATTTTGTTACATCCGGACGCCATCGGTGAAACGTGGAACGGTTGCCGAATAATTGGTTGCTCCCAGCACTGCCCGCACGAGAGCGATTGTGTCTCTGACCATACAAGACACCCCTGACGGCAGTCATCGTCGCGCAATTCCCATGCGCGGGCATTGGCGTTTCCGAGTGCGGGCCACGCGCGGTTGGCTGCGGCGGGTTTGCTGGCGGCCATGCAACACTCTGCCATCCATCTGTGCAACATCGAGGGATTGCGGTAAAGAAAGTCGGCGAAAACGCGCGCAATTGCGCCGTCAGACGTTGCGTTTTCCCTGCGTACTGTCCTTTGATGGCCACAGCGCGGCGGCCGGGTCTTCCCCCGAACCGGCCGCCGCGCGGCCCGTCACGGGCTGTCGGGAAGAACGGGAATCGCGCCGGGGAGGTGTGTCTGACATGGGGCGACGATGGAAGTGGTTCCTGCGGCCCGGGAGGGTCGCGTTGGACCTGACCGGGCAGGCGATACCTGACGGAGACGTGCCGGGTCGGTTCCGGCGACTGGCGGTCGAGCACGTCGTACCAGAGTTGCGGGTGACCTCGCGGTGTGACGGCGCGCTCGTCTACGAGCTGCCTGAAGGGCGGCTGGCGGCACCTGGTCGGAACCAGCGTGCGCGCCGCTACGACGCGGGCCGGGTCGGCGGGCGCAACCACGGCAGGTTCGAGACGCCGGTCGACCCGGCACCATCTGGTGGTGAGCCGGTCGAGACCGCGCCAACGGACGATCTTCGATGAACGCTTTCGACCTGTCGCCCGCGCAGATTCGCAACCGGTTGATCCTGCGAGCCCGGCAGGCGGCCCGGGCGCAGCGGTCACAGGTCGAACAGGGCCTCCTGCCTGACGCCGTGCGGGTCGATGGGATGCCCGACCCCCGGTGTGTACAGGTGGGCGTCCTGCGCGAAGAGTCGGCGGAAGTCGTCGTCTCGCACCAGGCGGCGCAGCAGGGCCTTGCTGACGACCTGGAGGTCGTCGTGCGACAACAGGCCCAGGACCCGGTCGATCGGTAGATCACCGCCGACACCTGTCACGTAGTAGTGCTGCCGCAACTTCCTTCGCACGATCTCCTCGAACTTCCTGATGCCTTCGTCGATCGTCGGGAGGCTCCACCGCTGCGAGGTCCGACCCCGGTCACGGCGGTTACCCCACGTCGAGGCGACGGTGCTCCGGTCCCCGTCACAGAGCAGCAGTGCGAGCGCCCGCAGGAAGCGGTCGAGCACTTGCTCCGGCTGGCTGGGCTGACCCGGATCGTAGCCACGAAGGTTCGCGTAGAGCTGGCCGTCCGGAAAATGCTGGCGTACGGCGTGCGCCCAACGCAGCGCCAGTGCCGTCTTGCCCACGCCGGCGGTGCCGCAGATGACGACGAGGGCGGCCCGGACGGATTCGTCGGCGAGCAGCCGGTCCAGTGTCCAGTTCGTTGACCCGGTTGACGAAGCCGCGCACGTCGCCGGGCAACTGCCGGGGCGGCGGGTGCGTGGGCGAGGAGTTTCCGGAGTGGAAGTGCACCCCGCCGTACACGTCACGAGCCTGGACGAGATCGGCGGGCCCGGACAGCGCTGACCGGTTGACATGCTGCGGTCCTCGCTCGTCCGACGGTTGTCCGCCCGGTCCTCGTCCGGCCGGTCCTTGTGCGTCCGGTTCTTGTGCCTCCGCGCCCCGGTCGGTCATCGCTCAGTCCAGGCGTGGCGGCTCCAGCGGCGCTACCACTCGCGCGAAGTACTCGTCGAGCGGCTCACCGTCGTGGTAAAGGGACTCGATGAACTCCTGGCACCGCACCACCACACGTGGGTTCCGCCACCGCCGAGCCGCTTCGAGTATTCCGTCGGCGTCGTAGATCGCCTCGTACATCACGTCGGTGCCGAGGGTGTAGATCTCCGGCAGCGGGCCATCGACCTCCGCGGCGACGACGCGGTCGGGCCCCACCACGCGGGTCAGGCCGCCGTATTCGTGGCGGAGCCGCAGCACATGCAGCTCCCATTGCAGGTACGGCGTCAGCGGCTGTTGCACCACCCGCACCCGTCGAGTGGCGAACCCGCCGTCGGCTATGCGCCGGTAGTAGTCCTCAAACTCAGAACGTCGGGCGTCGAGAATCCGCAGCGACTCGTCCCACCGGCCTGCGGCGAACGCCTGCCAGCCCTCGTCATTGGGCTCCTTGAACGTTTGTTGTCGTTCGAGCTTCCAGAAGCCGGGCTGGCCGGTCGTCCAGAATCGCTTGTCGAAGTCGGCCCAGTAGGCGTCGAGGGCCAGCAGCTCGCCCGGGTCTCCGTCGAGGAGGTCATGCATCAGGGATGTCCACCTTCGCGGCGAGCATGGTCGATCGGGGGATGATGATAAGCCGCTCGCCGGGGTCGACGGAGACCCCTTCTGGCAGGCGATCTCGGTAGCTGTCGGTGAGGTCCTGCCCGATCACCGCAACATCGCCGTTGCTCAACTCCCAGATGTCGGGACAACTGCCGTCCCCGGACGTGTTGCCCAGCTCGTGTGAGGACTTGCCCCAACGACGGCTGAGCTGGGCAGAAGGATCCGCCTCCCACCGACGTGCGCTCATGACGCCTCCCTTCAAGATGCGCTGATCTGGATACTCAGAGTAACATTCAGAGCCCTGAATTACATTCGGTAACTGACTTCGAGCATCATGGCGAACCGGGGAGCGCGGTATGGACGATCCGCTCATGCTCGCGGCGGCGACCACACTTGTCGCCTGGGTGACCACCAACCTTGCCGAGGGCGCCCGGTCCGCCGTGACCGGGCTGACTGACTTCCTTCGGCACCGGTTCCGACGGGAAGCCGCATCGTGGGAAACGGTCGAGGTCGCCCTACGGCAACCCACCCCCGACGCGGTCCATCGACTCGCGGCGCTCCTGCACCAGGAGGCCCGCCGTGACGCCACCTTCGGTGCCGAGTTCCGCGCACGCTTCGCAGAGGTCCAGGCGATCGTCGAGGACAACCACGGAGACGTGACGAACACGGTGTCCGGTGATGTCAGCGGGCCGGTGGTGCAGGCACGCGACGTCCACGGCGGCATAACCTTCGGCGGCACTCCCGTCTGAGGACAGGCACGATCTCGGCTACGTTCATTGCAGAGCCGCGAGCGTCTCGTCTGGTCGGTCGGACAGATGCGCTTGCTCGTAGAACCACTGCAGATGTTCCACGAGTGCCGTCGTGGTGGTGCTGTCGGCGAGGATCGAAATTGGAAAGCCAGGGCGTAGAGCGAGCTTCGCTGCAGCGATGTTCACGTCGGGGAGCTGGTTGAGCCGTTGCCGGAACTGCTCCCGCAGTGCGACATCCCCGAAGGGAGTGCGGTTGGCCAAGTGCTGGAATACCACCTCGACCTTCCCGCTCGGGTAGAGCGTCATCGGCCAGATATCGCCGTCCCGGTGGCCGCGCTCACGGGCCATGAGGAAGCAGGACGTCTCTGCCGCACCGCCGTAAAGCAGCGTGCCGCCCAACTCGATCCAGTGTTCAAGCAGCGTCAGCGTGGCCTCGACGACTGCCTTGTCCTGCAATAGGCCCAGTTGCTCAACGAAGCGGTCGGCAAGTGACTGCCCTTCACCGGGCCGTGGCCGGGGCATCCGCCGCGGCAGTTCATCGGGTGCCAACCCGACCAGCTGCGCCAGCTCGTCAAGGTCGATGCGCTGGGTCTGGTCGGCGCGACCGTGCTGGTCGAACATGACCCCTTCAGCTTGCAGTACCGCGACCGGGTCGTCCGTGCGTCCGTCTGGCCACCGGAAACCAGCGGCCATTGTTCCTTCGACCTGCAACACCCGGTGTGCGTTGGGTGCTGGCACGCTGCGCAGCCGGTTGCCGACAGGCTGCGGTGCGGTGCCGACCAGGGCGGCGAGGTCCCCATAGGTCGTCCAGGACCCGGCCGGTAGAGCGGAAAGCGCCTTGTCCATCAGATCCCAGCGCACCTCGGACTGGTCGGTCGCCTGTCCGGTGGGACCCGGCCAGACGTTGATGATCCGTTCGGCGAGAGCGTCGGCGCGTGCCTGGATCTGGGGTCGACCCCAGCGTTCGCAGGCGACTATGTCCTGGGTCAGGCGTACGCCGCTCTTGGCGAGTTCGACCCGCTTGACCGCGAACGGGCTGTTGCCCAGTTCCACGTTGTATCCGGTCAGAGTGAGATTGCCCAAGGTGTGCTTGAGTGCCTCGTGTACCTCGTTGACGTTCTCATGCGGTTCGAGGTCTGCGGCGAGCATCCGCTGCCACTCCGGCCCGATCTTCTGTGGCAGGACGTGTTCGATGGTCAGCTTCTCGGGCAGGACCGGTTCCTTGCTGCCGTACGACTGCTCCAACCAGCGCAGCACCAGCGTGCGCTGCGACGCGCGGCCGTTGGTGTAGAAGGGTAGCGATCGCACCGCGTGACGTACGTCGGCGTCAGTCGCGTAGTACTTGCGACCGGCCGACAGGTAGGCGTGCACCGCCTGGTCAACCGGCTGGCTCTTGTCCATCTCCGTGACGATGGAGAGCAGGTTGCGATTGATGTTCGCGGTGGCCCGGCCGATCAGTAGTCGCCGGACGAGGAAGCTTTCCACGTACCGCATCGCCGACGCGACCTCTGCACTGGTCGCGGTGCCCAGGCTGCGACGGTCCAGCAGGTGCAGCAGGATCGGGTAGACGGTAGTGGTACCCCAGGCGTGTAGCCGTTGCAGTCGGAGTCTTACGTCCGGGTCCTGCTCCTTCTCCGGGCGCAGGATGAGTTCCAGCAGTGCGCCGAGGCGGGCGAACCTGCGTACCTCCGCCTCGATCTCGTCCTCCGTGCTGAGCCGGTCGAGCCGGGCCTGCTGTCGCGCGTACGTGTCGCCCTGAGTGATCCGTGGATCCGTGTGCACGAGATCCAGCCAGAACAGCACTTCCAACTCGGGTGAGCTGAGTCGCCGCTGCAACGGCAGCCAGTGCGCGTCGTAGACGGTCTTGCTGCGATTGGGTAGGCGCATGAACAGGTAATTGCGCAGCAGATCGGCCTGGGTGAGCTTGAGACCGGTGTTGTTCAGCGATTCGAAGATCCGGTAGACGTTGTCGTCGGCGTGCGCGACGACCGAAACCAGGGCCAGCCCGAAGATCACCGCGTCCTCCAGACGCTGCACCTGCGCCTGGTCGGCTGGCTTGAGCCGGTCGCGGAAGTATTGGTATGCGGCTCCGACGGCACCCCCACCGATCTGCGCTGAAGAGTCCACGCAGGCGAGATAGGCGTCAAGGTCGGCCTGGGTGGGGACAAGCTTCAACCGGCGGTGCGGAGTGTATTTGTTGATCAGGTATTGGTCGTTGAGCCGGTCGCGATGCTCGTCGCCCTCGGTGGCCACCCGATGATCACGGATCGCGCATAGCAGGATGGACAGGGTCGTTAACCGCTGCTGGCCGTCGACCACGAGGAAGTCGCCGATGCCGGCCGGGCCGTTGTTCGGGCTGGGCGCCAGCACCAGTGAGCCGATGAAGTGTGTCGTCTTGGGGTTCTCGGCTCGATCGTCGGCGAGCCGGGCAATGTCGTCCCAGAGACGTTCCAGCTGATGGTCCTGCCAGGAATACGTGCGCTGGTAGAGAGGCACCTGGTATTGCTTCGCGCCTTCGAGCAGGCCCTGAAGGGTGGTCTCGGCCGCTGCGACCATCGGAAGCTGTCACCTCATCGTTTCGGTACGTGATCAAGACAAGTTACAAAGGGTAATGCAGCACTCAACGCGGCGCGAAGAGGCGGCTGACCATGCCTGTGTGCCGGATCGGCCGAGGTCGTGCTCCTTCTGGTTCGGTTTGCACGGTGATCCGCGTGGCTTGCACCGGAGGTGTCGTGAATCTGACTCGTGCCGTGATCGTGCTTGTCGACCAGTTCGGCGCAGGTGAGGGGTGAGTAGCATGCGCCGGGTGATTCGCTCATGAGGCCGACGATTGCCGCCGACACCCTGCGCCGGACCCTCACCCAGTACCTGACAACCACCTTCGGCCTGACCGAAGAGGGCGTACGTCAGGGCTTGGAGGGCTTCCTCTCCCACCCGGAGCAGGGCATCTTCCGTGGCCCGTACCTGCGGATCCGCACCCCTTTCCGGCCGGCCGAGGGTGACTGGCGGGCGTGCCTGGACTGGGCCCCCACCGACTTCACGCCCTACCTGCACCAGGCGAAGGCGTTCGCCCGGCTGTCGACCAAAGGGAAGGCGGCCGAGCCGACGCTGATCACCACCGGCACCGGCTCGGGCAAGACCGAGTCGTTTCTGATCCCGGTGCTCGACCACTGCCGACGTCGACGGCAGCAGGGGATACCCGGTGTCAAGGCGATCCTGCTGTACCCGATGAACGCCCTCGCCACCGACCAGACCCAGCGCATCAACGAGCTGCTGTCCGATCCGGCGCTGGCCGGGGTGACCGCCGGCCTGTACATCGGCGACGTCGCCGCGATCGAGTACCCGCACGTGTTCACCAAGCGGTCGGAGATGCGCCGCACTCCGCCGGACATCCTGATCACCAACTACAAGATGCTGGACCTGCTGCTCCAGCGCGCCGACGACCTGCCGCTGTGGGAGAACGCCGAGCCGGCGTACGTGGTGTTGGACGAGTTTCACACCTACGACGGCGCGCAGGGCACCGACGTGGCGATGCTGCTGCGGCGCCTCGCCGCCGCCCTCGGCCTGGCCCAGCCGGACCGCCCGCTCGGGCCGATCTGCCCGGTCGCCACCTCTGCCACCCTGGGCGAGGGCGGCGGCCGGGACGGCCGCACCGCGATCCGCGAGGTCGCCGAACAGGTCTTCGGCGTCGCCTTCGACACCACGTCGCTGGTGGGCGAGGACCGTTACGAGCCGGGCGAGTTCATCACCAACCAGGACTTCAACCTGCCGCTGCCCAGCCCCGAGCAGCTCGCCGCCGTCGACGACCGCGACCCGGAGCGGATGATGGCCGAGGTCGCCGAGATGGTGCTCGGTGAACCCTGCCTCGACAAACCCACCCGCCTCGGTGCGCTGCTGCGCCAGCACCCGTTGACCAAGGCGGTGCTCGACTCGCTCCAGGACCGGCCGGGCACCCTGCACGAGATCATCGATGTGCTGCCACGCAAGAACGCCACCGGCTGGGGCAGCGCCATGAAGAGCCGACCCGAGGTCACCGTGAAGGCTCTCGCCCGGTTCGTCGGGCTGCTGTCCATGGCGCAGAACCCGGACGTGCCGGGCCGCCCTCTGCTCAACATTGAGACGCATCTGTGGGTACGCGCCGTCTCACGGCTGCTGCGCGGCACCTCCCACCAGCCTGGCTTCGGCTGGTACGGGGAAGCACCCCGGGAGTTGGACCCGTACGCACCCGACGCAGACGCGGTGGTCGCCGACAACCGCTACCCCCGGCTGCCCGCCGTCTACTGTCGGCACTGCGGCCGGTCCGGCTGGATGGCCCTGTCTCCGGAACGCGACCCGCAGGAGATGGAGACCGACCCCGACAAGATCTACCGGGCTAGCGTGGGCCGGGACAAGCGCCGGGTCCGCGCGCTGATCGCCGCCACCGCCGACGAGATCGAGCAGCGGCCCAGCGGTCTGCTCGTCCTGGAGTTCGGCCGCCGGGTGCGCCCCTTCGACCCGCAGCGCGACCGGGAACAGAGCGACGACGCGATCGTCGTACTCGGCGACCTGTCCACGATCGACGCGGCCGAGAAGGACCGCTGCCCGTCCTGCCAGATGGATCACGGCATTCGGTTCCTCGGCGCCGGCCTGGCCACCCTCGCCTCAGTGGCGATCACCCAGCTCTTCACCGGCGGCGAGCTGGACGAGCGCGAGAAGAAGACGCTGCTGTTCAACGACTCGGTCCAGGACGCCGCACACCGTGCCGGTTTCGTGGCCAACCGGTCGTACGCCTTCTCCCTGCGCTCGCTGCTCGCCAGCCGACTGCGACCCGGGCAACCGGTCGGACTCGACGACCTCTTCGCCGAGATGATCGAGGAGGCGGTGAAGCCGGAGATCCTCTCCACCGTCGTCCCACCCGACCTGCACGACCAGCCCGGCGTCGACAGTCTGCTCGCCGGTGAGCACACCGGCAGCCGGGAAACCTGGTCGTTGATCAGTGAGCGACTCGTCTTCGCCACGGTTATGGAGACCGGTCTGCGCGCTCGGCAGGGCCGCACCCTGGAGTTGACCCGCAGCGTCGCGGTGGAGGTCGCGCTCGACGACCCCGCAACCGCTGTCGCCATCTGTCGGGACGTACACCTCACCGGTCCCGGGCAACTCGGTGCCGCACTGCCGGATGACGGGCGCTACCTCGCCTTCCTCCGTGGCATGCTGGAACGGCTGCGGACCCGAGGCGCGGTCTACCACGAGTGGCTTGTGCCGTACCTGCGTCGGGGTGGTGCCCGATGGCAGATCTGGGGTGGCCGTCCGGCCGGTATGCCCGCCTTCCCGAGGGGGGTGTCGGCACCGGCGTTCCTGCTGGCCTCCTCGAAGTCCCGCTCCGAGTTCGACGCCATCACCGCCCGGGGCAACTGGTACCAGGACTGGACGGCACGGTGCCTCGGCCTGGACCTCGGCGACACCGCCACCTACCTCACCCGCCTACTCCCGGCCCTCGCCGCCGCCGGCATCGTCGCTGCCGGTGACACCGAGGACGGCAACACGGTGTACGGGCTGATGCCCGGTCACCTGCGCGTCACCCGGCTCGACGACGCGCAGGCCGTACGCGCCGGAGTCGGCTGCGACACCTGTCACTGGCAGCAGACCGAGCATCCCGACCGGGTCGCCGACTGGGTCGGACAGCCGTGCCGGCAGTACCGCTGCCGTGGGCGGCTCCAAGCCGCCCACGACGACACCGCGCCGGACGACTACTACCGACGGCTGTACCTGGAAAGTTCCGTGTTCCGGGTGGTCACCGGCGAACACACCGGCATGCTCACCCGCGCCCAGCGGGAAACCGTGGAGAAGCAGTTCCGCGACGGCGCGCGGTACACCGACCCGAACGTGCTCTCCTGCACGCCCACCCTGGAGATGGGTATCGACATCGGGGCGCTCTCGGCCGTCGTGCTGGCGTCCCTGCCCAACGGTCCGGCCAACTACGTGCAGCGGGCCGGTCGTGCCGGCCGCAAGAGCGGCAACGCACTCGTACTCACCCTGGTCGGTCGCAGCGAGCGGGACCGCTACTACCTGACCGAGCCGAGAGACATGATCGCCGGGCAGATCGTGCCACCCGGCTGCTTCCTCTCCGCGGTGGAGATCCTGCGCCGGCAGTATCTCGCCCACCTGATCGACCTGGCCGCTCGCGGTCGCCTGCCCGGGGTGTTGCCGATGCCCCGGCGGGCGCACCTGCTGTTCGGCCCGAGCGGTTGGCTCACCCACCTCGCGGAAGCCGGACGCGGCGATGGTCTGCGGCTGGTCGAGGACTTCCTGGCGCTCTTCGGCGACAAGGTCCTGCCAGCCGCTGCCGACCAACTGCGCGAGTTCGCGATCGACGGGGTCGTCCACCGGGTGAAGGAGGCCGACGATGCCTGGGAGGAGCGGCTGGCCGACCTGCGACGGCGGCTCCAGGAGATCGCCAACGCCCGGGGCACACTCGTGCAGAGCGACCCCGACCATGCCCGCGAGATCAGGATGCTCAAGGCGGAGGAAGGTGCGGTCCGCCGCCGCCTGCGAGAGGTGAGTGCGGCTGCCGCGCACAGCACCCTCGTCGAGTTCGGGCTGCTTCCCAACTACGCCCTCATCGACAGCCGTACCGATCTCGAAGCCACCCTCACCTGGGAGGAACAGACCGACGGTGACCGGCGGTTCCACAGCGAACTGCGGGAGTACGCGCGGCCGGCCCGCCCGGCACTCGTCGAGATCGCCCCGGGTAACAGCTACTACGTCCGTGGCTACCGGCACGAGATCTCGGGACTCGACGTCGGACCGCCCGACCGGCCCACCTACGAGCAGTGGCGGGTCTGCGCCCAGTGCGGCTATGTGCGTACCCACCTGGCCAAGGAGGACAGCAGCGCCTGCCCGCGCTGCGCCGACCGGGGCATCGCCGACCACGGACGACTCTTCCACGTGCTCCAGCCGACCCGCGTCTACAGCCGCGACAAGCGAGATGACGCCCGGATCCGCGACGACAGCGACGACCGCGACCGTCGCTTCTACGCCACCACGGTCGCGGTCGACATCGACCCGGCGAAGGTCGACTCGTCCTGGCGGCACGCGCACGACACCTTCGGCGTCGACTACAGCCGACATGCCATGATCCGTCACTTCAACCTGGGGGCACAGCGCTACGACCGGCCGGCCGAGTTGTTCGCCGGAGACGAGGTACGGATCAACCGGTTCCACACCTGCACCTCGTGTGGTGGCACCACCGTGGACGGTCTTCCGACCACGAGCCAGCACGTGGCCGCTCAGGCTTCCGGCGCGACCGTCGTGCCGGGCGGGGAACACCACCGACCCTGGTGTCCGTACCGGCGGGCGGCGGCGACGCCCGACCTCCACGTCGACCTGATCCTCGCTCACCAGTTGGAAACGGAGGCGCTGCGGATCCTCATCCCCGCGGCGACGGCGATGGTGCAGGAGCGGCTGCTGTCCTTCGCCGCCGCCATCCGCCTCGGCATCGCCGCCCAGTACGGCGGCGACCCGGCACACCTGCAGGCTGTGCCGGCCACGATGCCGGATGGGCAGAGCGACGGTACCCGCAACTTCGTGGTCGTCTACGACACCCAGCCGCAGGGCACCGGATACCTTCACCGGCTCGCGAAGCCGGAGGAGTTCCGTGCCGTGCTGGAGCTGGCCCGGCAGCGGATCGCCGACTGCGAGTGCCGGCAGGAGGCTAAGCCGGTGTGCCACCGGTGCCTGCTGCGCTACGCCCGCAACGAGCACTTCGCGCTGATGAGCCGTGACGAGGCGCTCGGCATGCTCGACAAGCTCCTCGACAACTGGGACGTCGAGGAGGGCACCCGCACCGACGAGATCTCGCTCATCCACCAGGTGGAGAGCGAACTGGAGTTGCAGTTCCTGACCAAGTTGCTCGCCTACGGTGCGACCCCCGGCTCCGGGCTGCGCATCGATCGACGTCGTGATCACGATGGTGCCCGCATCGCCGACCTGAGGTTCGTCGGCAACGGTGGGCACAGCGTGACCCACTGGCAGATGAAGTTGCAGAACACGGTCAAGGGCACCCGCCCGGACGTTCACTTCCAACGCCTCGACGCACCCTCGCCAGAGGTGGTGGTCTACCTCGACGGCTTCAAGTACCACGCGACACCGCAGTACAACCGTCTCGCCGACGACGCACAGAAACGTGCTCGGCTACGGGCCCATGGCTACCTGGTCTTCGCCGCCACCTGGGACGACGTCAAGACCTGGGGAAACCTGGACGGCCCGGGGCAGTGGACACCGTACGGCGGAGTCTGCAAGCAGGTCGCCCGGGAACGGTACCGGCAGTTCCTGCCCGGCGCGGATCCGGACGAACTCGAAACGAACGTCTGGGTCAACCCGATCGCGCAGCTGATGCGGTTCCTCGCCGACCCCGACCTCACCCGGTGGCAGCGCAGGGCCGAGGCGGTGTTGGCGGGCCTGCTCAAGCAGGCCAGGGACAACAGCCCCACCGATTCCGCCGGTGTCGGCGACCGGCTGCTCGCCTCGCTGCGCGGCGCACCGCTGCCGGCGCCTTCCGCGCAACGACACATCATCGTGGCCCGCGCCCACGACAACGCCGGATGCGCGGTGACCGTGATCGTTGACGGCCGACGTAAACCACTGCCGACCTGGTCGGCGCTGACCGTCGTCGACGACCTGCCGGCCGCGGTCGCTGAGGCCGGACACAAGGAACGGTGGGCTGCCTGGCTCGCTTGGGGAAACGTCATCCAGTTCCTCGGCCACGGCGGGGGAGACGGTGGCCAGCTCGCGACCTCTGACCTGGACGCGTTCGACCCGGCGTCGCTGGCGGTCACCGAAGGAACCGGTCTGCTGCTCACTCAGCGCGCCTTGCCACTGGACGAGGAGACCGCCACGTGGCTCGGCGCCACTCCGCAGCCGGCGGCGACCGGAGCGGCACCGGTCGACGACACGTCACCGTGGCGGGACGTCCTGCGTTACGTGGACCCGGACGAGGGCACCTTGGAGGCACTCGTACAGCAGCTCGCTCGGCAGAACCTGCCGACCCCGGTGGTGGGCTATGAGCTGGGCGACCAGGGCTGGCAGGCCGAACTGGCCTGGCCCGAGCAGCGAGTCGCGATCGTGCTGACCGGGCCGTCCGGTGATCCGGAGATCGAGGACCGGGACCGGGCGTACGCCGAGGCGGGCTGGCACGTGCGGACCGCCCGCGAATGGTCGGTCGAGGAGTTGGCCGCACAGCTTGCCGTGGATGGGGGAGAGAACCGATGAGCGCCGGGGCGACGTTGCGGATGCTGGACCGGGCCGACAAGGAGGTCATGAAGCTCACCCGCGCGGACATCGGTGCGGTCTACGAGTTCATGCACAAGTTCCGGCACAACCCGGACAACCCCGGGCTCAAACTGAAGGCGCTCAGTGGCGACTCCCGGCTGATGTCCGCCCGGGTCAACCGGGACTACCGGGCGCTGCTGCTGCACATCGCCGCCCGCGACTACCTGCTCGTCGCCGTCAAGCATCGCCGCGAGGTGTACGACGACCTGTCGCGCTTCGCGTACCGGATCAACCGGGTCACCGGTGGTATCGAGGTCGTCGACCTGGCACCGGTCGGCGACAGCATCGTCGGTCGGGTGGTGCCACCGGAGCCCGAGCCGGAGCCCGCGCGCAAACCACTCTTCGACGCGTACACCGACGCCCAGTTGCTGGAGCTGGGTGTCTCCGAGCCGCTCCTGCCGCAGATCCGTGACCTCGTCAGCGAGACCGACCTGCTGGAGCTGCTCGACCGGGCCCCGCAGCTCACCACCGACGTGCTTTTCGCACTCTTCGACGGCACCCCGTACGAGGTGGTGCGTGAGCAGGTCACCGATCCGGTCCGCGCCGACGAGCCGATCGACCCGGAGGACTTCGAGTCGGCGGTCAGGCGCCCGGCCACCCAGGTCACCTCGGACGACGAGGCGCTACAGGCGATTATCGGCGAGGCGTTCGAACGGTGGCAGATCTTCCTGCACCCGACTCAACGCAAACTGGTGGAGAAGAGGTACAACGGCCCGGCCCGGGTTGGCGGTGGTCCCGGCACCGGCAAGACCATCGTCGCGCTGCACCGGGTCGCTCACCTTGCCCGGCAGCTTCCACCGGGCACCGACAAGCCCATCCTGCTGACCACCTTCAACCGCAACCTCGCAGCTGACCTGCGGACTCGACTACTCGCCCTCGGTGGACAGGAACTCGTGGCACGGGTCGACATCGTCAATATCGACCGGCTGGCCAGCCGCGTGGTGGCCGAGGCGAAGGCTGCCGGTGGTCGCCGCGTCGTCGACGACAGCCGGGTCGCCGAGCTGTGGGCCGAGTTCCTGCTGGAGACCGGTGAATCCGGATGGGACGCGGAGTTCCTGGCGGCCGAGTGGACTCACGTCATCCTCGGCCAGGTGCTCAACTCGCGCAACGACTACTTCAAGGCGCGTCGCCCGAACCGCGGTCGGAGTCTGACCCGGGTCGAGCGGGATCAGGTCTGGCAGGTGACCGAGCGCTTCACCAGCTGGCTCGACACCCGGAGCGTCTGGACCTGGCGGCAGGTGGCACAGCGGGCGGCACGTCTGGAGATCGACCGGGCGTCGGGCGGTGGAGAGTCCTCAAGCGCCTCCTACCGCCCACGCTACCGGCACGTCGTGGTGGACGAGGCGCAGGACCTCAGCGCTGCCCATTGGAAGATGCTGCGTGCGATGGTCGCTCCCGGCCCGGACGACATGTTCCTCACCGGCGACACCCACCAACGCATCTACGACAACCATGTGACGCTGAGCAGCCTCGGCATCAACATCCGCGGTCGCTCGTCCCGACTCACCCTGAGCTACCGGACGACCCGGCAGATCCTGGCCGACGCCCTGCAGATCATGACCGGCGAGGTGTACGACGACCTGGACGGTGGCGAGGAGAACCTGGCCGGTTACCGTTCGCTGCTGAGGGGTGCCCGGCCCGTGTTCCGGGGAGCCTCGACCTGGTCTCAGGAGCGGGATCTGATCGCCGCGCAGTTGCGGGCGTGGAAGGACCCGGTCGACGGCTCGGTGGCGATCTGCGTACCGACACGGGAGCTGGCGGCGGACGTGATCAGCCGGTTGGAGGCCGAGGGGCTGCCTGCCGTGGAGATCGGCCCCGACGGCCCGAAGCAGCCCGACGGCGTCCATGTCGGCACCATGCACCGGTTCAAGGGCCTCGAATACCAGCGCATGATCATCGCCGGGGTCAGCGACGGTCTCGTACCCCGGCAGATGATCAACCGGTACCGAGACACCGACCCGAAGCGGTATCAGCGTGAACGGCAGCGAGACCGTTCCCTGTTGTTCGTCGCCGCCACCCGCCCTCGGGACGAGTTGGTGGTCTTCTGGCACGGCACGCCGAGCCCGTTCCTCACCAGTCGACTCGTCCAGCGTCAGCGACCGTGAACACCGACCCTGGGATGCGGGACGCGGTGGGTCAGCACCGTACGACGTAGCTGGAATCGTAGACCCATTTCAGGGTGGCGACCGAGAGCCATTCCCGGTGCCAGTATCGGAACGTCAGGGCGCCGATGAACCCCGATTCTCGGGAGGTGCGTTGTCCAACGTACCGTGCGGTGGTCGACGATGCCGGCGGGTTGTAGTCGCCGGAACTGGTGCAGTAGGGGGTGCCGAAGCCGCCGTTCGTCGGGATCAGGGTGGTGGAGAGCAGGGTGGTGCCGGAGCATCGGACCACATAGCTGTTTCGATACACCACTGTCGACGTGTACACCTCCTGCACCATCCAGTACCGGTAGGTGGTGCCGCTGTTGCTCCGGCTGCCGATGTGCGACCAGGTCAGGGCGATCGGGGTGAGGGGGCCGGGCGGCTGGCTGAAACCCGAGGAGTTGCAGAGGGGGTCGGCGGACGACGCCGTGACGTCTCGCGCTGAGGCGGGACTGACCAGCGCGGTGCTGGCGACCAGGCCCAGGAGCAGGCCGAGTGCGAGCAGCACCTTCGCTGGCCGTCGGGGGCGAAACCTGACCGGGGCGTGGTTGACGGGCATGGGTCACCTTCCCGTGTGCCGTGGATGGCAATGACCGGGGTGCCGGAACACTCAAAGCATAGACGCCTATCACTTGACAAAGTGGCTCCTGACGGCGATGCGACAGGAGTCGCCCCTCTGTCGGTCTGATTCACCCGCTCGGTGGTGAGGTTGTGGTCATGAATAAGGCATAGTCCACTCTCGATAGATCTGGCGCTTTTCCCGGTGGCTGACATACCGTCGAAACATGGTTTCGCGTCGATCGATCCTCCAGACTGTGCCGCTCGCGGCGGCAGCCCTGACCACCGCCCCACGTCATCCCTGGCTCGGCGGATCGTCACCATCGACGGTCCCGGCCCGCGTGCCTCCCGACCCGGCAACGATGCAGTCCGCCGCGAACGCGGTGTGCGGCTTCACCGCCGACCTGTACCGCACGCTGGCGGAGAACCGGGTCGGCGGCAACGTGGTGTGCGCGCCCTACTCGGTCCAACTGGCGCTCGCGATGGCCAGGGCGGGTGCCGGGTCGACCACGGCCGACGAGATGGATGCCGTGCTGCACGCGCCGCATCCGCGCCCAGGTGCGCTGGACAGCGGCCTGAACACCGTCGACCAGTCGCTCGCCGAGCGGTTCCAGGATGGCGACGGCACGCGGCAGCCCCGGATGATCACGGCCAACGCCGTGTGGACCCGCCTCGATCTGGGGCTGCGATCCGCCTACCAGGACACGCTGGCCGGCTACTACGGTGCCCTGCCGCACCCGGTCGACTTCCGTGGCGCGCCGGAGGCCGCCCGTCAGGAGATCAACACCTGGGTGTCCGAGCGGACCAACGACAAGATCCCAGAGCTGCTGATCCCGGGCGCGGTGAACGTCGAGACCAGCCTGGTGCTGACCAACACGACCTACCTCAAGGCGGCCTGGTACTACCCGTTCGCCCTGACGGCCACGGTGGACGAACCGTTCACCCGGGACGACGGCACCGTCGTCCAGGTGCCGATGATGCGCGGCCCGTTCGACCGGATGGGGTACGTCCTGGGCGACGGATGGCGCGCGGTCAACGTGCCGCTCGCCGGTGACGGGCTGGCCATGGCCATCGTCATGCCGTACCAGGATGACCTCGCCACCGTCGAGGCCAACATCGACGGGGCGTGGCTGAGCGCGTTGTTCGCCGGCTTCCAGTACACCGACATCCAACTGCGGATGCCCCGGTGGACGTTCCGCCTGCCGGCCCAACTGGGCCCCGCGCTCAGCGGCCTCGGCATGCCCACGGCCTTCACGGAACACGCCGACTTCACCGGGATGAGCACCACCGACCCGGCGCTGTGCATCGACGACGTGGTGCACGAGACGTACATCGGGGTGGACGAGAAGGGTGTCGAGGCGGCAGCCGCGTCGGCGGTCATCGTCCGGCCGCCGTCGATCCCGCAGGGGCCGCAGTTCTTCGTGAACCGGCCGTTCCTGTACATCATCAACGACCGGGTCACCGGTGTGCCGCTGTTCCTCGGTCGGGTCCACGACCCGCTGGTCACCGCCTGACCGACCGGCCCGTGTCCCCTCCCCACCTGACCGGCGGGGAGGGGACACGGGCCGGTCTGAGCGTCCGTGAGATCGCCGCGCCGAGACGACCTGGCGGCGGAATCGAGCGCACCGGGCCGTTGCTCGACGTGTAACAACAGTGATGCATTGATGAAACCCACCGTTGAGATCGTCGGATATCGATCTTGTGCGGGAGGTGGCGGTGACGATACCGACGACACGGCGACAGTTCCTCCAGGCCGTCGGGGTGTCCGGCGGGGCCGGGGTGCTCTACGGGACGATGGGTGCCCTCGGGCTGGCACCCGCCGCGCAGGCGGCACCACCGTTTCAGGCACCGAACCGGTCCGACTTCACGCTGACCGGCCGCTCGGCGAAGTCCGTGCTGGTGCTCGGGGCCGGCATCGCCGGCCTGGCCACCGCGTACGAGCTGGGCAAGGCGGGCTACCGGGTGCGGCTGCTGGAGGCGCGCGACCGGCCCGGCGGGCGCAACTGGACGGTGCGCGGCGGCACCACCGAGACCGATCTGGACGGGCGTACCCAACGGGCCCGCTTCGCCGACGGCCAGTACCTCAACGCCGGTCCGGCCCGCATCGCCCAGCACATGGTGACCCTCGACTACTGCCGGGAACTCGGCGTGCCGATCGAGATCTTCGGCAACCAGAACGCCGACGCCTACTACGTCAACGAGAACGCCGGAGCGTTGTCCGGTCGACCGATCCGGCACCGCGAGGCGAAGGCGGACGTCTACGGGTACGTCTCCGAACTGCTCGCCAAGGCCACCGACCAGGGTGCCCTCGACACGTACCTCACGAGTGAGGACAAGGAACGGCTGCTGGAGTTCCTGCGCGGTTTCGGCGCGATCGGCGGCCGGGTGGCCGGCGACCCGGCGGCCAGCTGGCGGTACGCGGGCACCAACCGGCGCGGCTACCTGGTGGAGCCGGGCGCCGGCTTCGAGGCGGGCACTCCGAAACTCGCCCCGTATTCGCTGACGGACGTCCTGGCCAGCGGCATCGGACGGTACATCTCCTTCGAGTTCGGCTACGACCAGGCGATGTTGATGTTCCAGCCGGTCGGCGGGATGGACCGCATCGCGTACGCCCTCGAAAAGGCCGTGGGCCGTCGCCTCATCACCTACGGCGCCGCGGTGCGCTCGATCTCCAACACCGGCTCCGGGGTCACCGTGGTCTACGACGGACCGGGCGGGCGGCCGCACACCGCCACCGCCGACTTCTGCGTCTGCACCATCCCACCGCAGGTGCTGGCCAAGATCCCGTCGAATCTCAGCCAGCCGGTCCGGGACGCGTTGGCCTACCCGGTCCCGAACGCCACCGGCAAGATCGGATTGCAGTACCGGCGACGGTGGTGGGAGCAGGACGAGAACATCTACTCCGGCATCACCAACACCAACCTGGACCTCGCCACCATCTGGTACCCCTCCTACGGGTACCACGGCGCGAAGGGCGTGGTGGTCGGCTACTACAACTTCGGGGCCAACGCACAGGCGTACGCGGCGCTGACGCACGCCGAGCGGGAGGCCCGCGCCGTCGCGCAGGGCGTGAAGATCCATGGCGAGGCGTATCGGACGGAGTTGGAGACCTCGTTCTCGGTGGCCTGGGAACGCACCCGCTACTCGGAGGGCGGCTGGGTGTCCTGGCCGTCGCGTACCAACGGGCACTACGGCCGGCTGCTGGAGCCGGACGGTCGGGTCTACTTCGCCGGTGACCACCTCAGCCACTACATCGCCTGGCAGGCCGGGGCGTTCGAGTCCGCCCGCAAGGTCGTCACCGACCTGCACGCCCGGGTCATGTCGAGCTGAACCCCGACAGCTCGACCTCGAAGAAAGGGCGTCACCTGCGAAAACCACCCGGCCGCCCGGCACGTCGCCGACCCTGGTGATCGACTTCGTCCAATAACATGGCCCGCATGGTCGTAATCCGGTGGTTGGGGCGGCGACCTGGTCGTCAACGGCCCGGGGCGCGGCCGCACCACCGGCGGGTCGCGGCAGCCCCGCGATGACCCAACCGACCCTCGGCACGACCCGGCCCGCCGCGTGGTGGCTGCGGCTGGTCTTCGGCGTGATCGGACTGGTCGCCTCGGTGCTCGGCTATGTCGGCCTGGAACGGCTGTCGCAGGTACGCCCCGACACCATCGGCGACCGGTACGACATCCTCTACTACGACCTGCAACTGTTCTTCCTCAGCGCCGAACTCTTCGAGGAGCCGGGCCCCTATCCGTGGCAGTTGCAGGTGGCCCGGTTCGTCGCCCCGCTGTTCACCCTGCTGGCGGTGGCCGAGGCCGGTCGACTGCTGCTGGCGGCGGAGATCCGGCGTCGCCGGGCCCGACGGGCCAGTGACCACGCCGTCGTCTGTGGCGACTCCCAGTTCGCGCACATGCTGGCCGACCGGCTGTACGCCGACGGCGACCGGGTGGTCGTCGTACGCTCCGAGCCGTTCGGGCCGCTGGAGTACCGACGACGCCGCTACCTCGGCGTCGTCGGCGACCCGACCAACGAGGAGGTGCTGCGTGGCGCGGGCCTGCCCCGCGCGCACACCGTCTACGCCTGCACCGACGACGACGACCGCAATCACGCGATCGCCAACACCGCCAACCACCTGATCCAGGACCGGCGACACCCGCCCCGGGTCTACGTGCAGGTCCACGACCCGGAGATGTGTCTGTCGTTGCAGGCCCGGCGGCTCGGTGCGGCCGGGTCCAGCCGGCTGCGGCTGGACTACTTCCACGTCGACGACATCGCCGCCCGGGCGCTGCACCGGCACCATCCGCTGCCGTCGGCCCCCGACCGCCCCACCGCGGTCCTCATCGCCGGTGACGGCAGCTTCCGCCGGTCTCTGCTGGTGGAGACCGCCCGACACTGGCGGGCCCGCCAGGTCGACCAGGGTGGACCCGACCGTCGACTGCGGGTGGACCTGGTGGCACCCGACGCCCGGGCCGAACTCGCCCTGGCCACCTCCCGCTACCCGTTCCTCGACCAGGTCTGCCGGTTGGCCGCGTACGACCTGACCATCGACGGCATGGTCGGCCTCGACCAGTTCGTCGCCGCGAGCTACGACCGCATCTACATCTGCGCCACCGACGAGATCAGCGGGCTGCGGTTCGCGTTGGACACTCCCGCGCTCTGGCGTGGCGCGCGGAGCACCGTCTTCGTGCCGGTCTACCGGCAGGCGGCGCTCGCCGCCGCCTTCCACGGTGACGCCCGCCATGACCTGCTCGACGAGGTGCACGGCAAACTGCGGCTGTATCCGGTGCTGACGCAGGCGTGCGACGCCCGGCTGATCGCCGAGGACCTCACCGAACGGCTCGCCCAGCAGATCCACATCCGATACCTGTACGCCCAGCAGCGAGCCGGGGTACGCCTCGGTGACGCGCCCGCCATGGTGCCCTGGTCCCGGTTGCCGGAGTCGCTGCGCCGCGCCAACCGCAGCCACGTCCAGGACATCGCCGCCAAGCTGCTGAACCTCGGCTGCGTGGTGGCGCCCCGACACGGCGGTGCCGGTGACGCCTCGGCCGCCGGCCGGGCCATCGACGACCGGATCGAGCAGCTCGCCCGGCTCGAACACGAACGGTGGTGCCGGGAGCGGCGTTCCGAGGGCTGGACGTACGGCGAGCCGCGCGACGACGCCCGCCGCCGGCACCCCCTGCTGCGGCCGTGGGACGAGTTGCCCCCGGCCGTGCAGGAACAGAACCGGGAGGAGATCCGGACGTTGCCCGACGTGCTGTCCGACAGCGGGTTCGAGCTGATCCGGCTGAGTCCCACGGTTCCCGCTCAGCGGGAAGGAGCAGCCGATGCCGCCTGATCGGGCACCGGTACGCGTCGGCGTCACCGGCCACATCAACCTGACCCCGGCCACCGAGCGGTTGGTCGCCGAGGCGATCCGTGCCGAACTGCGCCGGATCGGCGACCGGCCGGTGCACGGGGTCACCTGCCTGGCCGCCGGCACCGACCAGATCTTCGCCCAGGTGGTCCTGGACTGCGCCGGCACGTACGAGGTGATCCTGCCCGCCCCCGACTACCGGGACACCATCACCCCGTCGCGCCGGGCCGCCTTCGACGAGCTGCTCGCCCGGGCGACCGAGGTGATCCACACCGGCCACCGGACGTCCGGCACCGCCGCCTACGTGGCCGCCAACCGGCAGTTGCTGCTGCGGGTGCAACGGTTGCTGGCGGTCTGGGACGGCGAACCGGGCAGCCACGACGCGTCGACCGACCGGACGGTCGGCTGGGCCCGGGAGCGGGACATCCCCACCACCGTCATCTGGCCCGCCGACGCACGACGAGACCGGTCGTGACCCGGACCGCCGGTGGTTCACCCGGGCCCGCGCCGTGCAGGCCGAGCTGGAGCACGTCGGCGCTCACCCCGCCATCGAGAGCCAGAAGACACCGTGACCGGCGATGCCGAGGTCGTACTCGCCCGACTCCGGCACGACCGGGAACTCGGCACCGCCCATCACCTCGCGTGGCCGCCGACCGACGTGTGACGTCAGGGCCAGGGCCGTGGTCTGCGGGTAGCGGGAGAAGTTGAACAGGCAGAGCACCTCGTCGCCGGGTTCACCGCGCAGGAACGCCAGGACCGCCGGGTTGGTGGAGCGGACGATCCGGCAGCCTGGGCGGGAGAACGCCGACCAGGCGTGCCGGGTCTCGATCAGCCTCTCGACCACGTGCAGCAGCGACGAACGCGAGCGGAGCTGGTTCTCCACGTTCACCGCCATGTAGCCGTAGATCGACTCGTGGATCGGAGGCGCGGGCAGGTTCTCCGGCTGGGCCGCCGAGAAGCCACCGTTGCGGTCCGGAGCCCACTGCATCGGGGTGTTGAACGCCAGGTGGCCCGGCAACGCCAGGTTCTCGCCCATGCCGATCTCGTCGCCGTAGTACAGCACCGGAACGCCGGGCATCGACAACAGCAGCGCGAAGGCGAGTTCCAGCTGCCCCCGGTCGTCGTTGAGCAGGGTGGCCGTGCGGCGTCGGATGCCGGTCGCGCCGCGCATCCGAGCCAGCGGGGCGTACGCGTGCAGCAGGTCGTCGCGTTCCCGCTCGTGCAGCAGACCCAGCGGCATCTCGTCGCCGTTGCGGAGGAACACCGCCCAGTGCCGGTCGTCCGGCTGGTCGCCCATCTGCGCCAACACCCGGGACACCGGGCGGTGTGCCTCCCGCCGCATCGCCAGCAGCAGGCTCGGCATCAGCGAGGCGTACATCACCAGGTGGCACTCGGGGTGCTCGTCGGTGCCGAAGTAGGAGGCGGCGCGTTCCGGCCAGTCCTCGCTCCAGGCGATCAGGATCCGGTCCGGGTACGCCGTGTCCAGCCAGGCCCGCAGCTCGCGCAGGTAGCTGTGGGTCTCGTCGAGGCCCTTGCTGGAGGTGCCGGTGCGCTCGAAGAGGTACGGGACGGTGAGCAGCCGCAGCCCGTCGACGCCCTGGCGCAGCCAGAAGTCCATCACGTCGCGCATCGCCGCGCGTACGTCGGGCGAGTCGTAGTTCAGGTCCGGCTCGGATCGGCCGTAGCGGTGCCAGTAGTACTGGCGGCGTCGGCTGTCGTAGGTCCATCCCGCGCCGTGGCTGCCGAACGGGTCGTCGGCCTCGGCGTAGTCGTCGCCGGTGTCGCTCCAGACGTAGAAGTCCCCGTACGGCCCCGCCGGGTCGCTGCGGGACGCCTGGAACCACGGATGCTGGTCGCTGGTGTGGTTGAGGACCAGGTCGAGCACCACCCGCAACCCCTGCCGGTGGGCGAGGCTGAGCAGCTCCAGCAGGTGCGACGGTGCGCCCAGTCCCTCGTCGATGGCCTCGAAGTCGGCCGCCGCCCGACCGTCCCCCGGGGTCGCCGCTGCCATGATCGGGTTGAGCAGCAGGCAGTCGACGCCGAGCCGGCGCAGGTAGTCCAGCTTCTCGGTGAGGCCCCGCAGGTCACCGTGGCCGTCGCCGTCGGAGTCGTAGAAGAACCGGACGTTCACCTCGTAGAAGGTGCTCCCGGCGGCCCAGCCCGGTTCGCCCGGCGGCTCCGGCGGACCAAGATCCTCCGCCATCCCGTCCCGGGTGTGTCGCAGCCGTCCCGACAGCGCCTGGCGGGCTCGCTCGGCCACCCGTTCCGCCGGATCCCGTTCCAGGGTCTCCAGCGTCTCGACGGCGGCGACCAGCTGTTCCCGGCTGCGCTGGTGGCCGTACGCCCAGTTGCTCAACTCGTCCACGGCCAGCACCCGGGCCGTCACCAGCCGGCTGTGGGTGAGCGCCAGCAGGTCCGCCGGGATCAGCTCGGGCCGACGCGGCGCGTTGCTGAGGATGAGGTCCCCGACCCCGGCGGCACGCATTTGGGGCGTCTGGCGGCGTTCCCGGTCGACCATGCGTACGGCCGCGTACTCGAACGCCTCCCGCACGCTGATGATCCCGTTGCCGTCCCGGTCGGCGCCTCCGGTGCGCAACCCTTCCAGGAAGGGGCCGGAGAAGGCCGACGGCAGTGCGTGCTGCTTGTGGCCGTCGCCCTCGTGGGCCAACTCGGTGGCCCCAGCGGAGACCACCACGATGCGACTGCGGTCGCCGCGTTGCTTCAGGTCGCCGAAGGCCCCCGCGTGGCAGCAGTCCAGGATCAGCACCAGTTCGCCGGCCCGGCATTCGTCGATCCAGTGCCGGAACTCGTCGGTCGGTATCGAGGTCGGCGGCAACCGCTCGGGGTCGGTGTCGGTCGCGGTCAGGTAGAGCCGGTTGCCCTGATGCAACCGGCCGTGGCCGGAGTAGTAGACGAGCAGGAAATCGTGCGGGTCGGCGCTGGTCAGGAAGTCGTAGAGGGCGATCTGGAGGCGGTGCGAGTCGGCGTCCAGCAGGTCGCGTACGTCGTCGAAGGCACCGAGGGTCGGATCCCGCAACAGCCGCGACCAGTCCTTCAGGTCGCTGGCGGGAGAGTCGAGGGTGGGCAGCGCCTCGTTGACGTAACTGCCCACCCCGATCAGCAGCGCCCGCTTCACCGGAGCACCTGATCAGTCACCGTCGACCTTCTCGGGCATCGACGCCGTACCCTGCCGGGGCACCGACACCGTCTTGAGCATCTCGGTCAGGGTCTTCTCCGACACGTCCCGTACGTCGATCTCGGTGCCGTCGGGGAGGGTCATCCGCAGCCGCTTGCCCTTGTTGCGCTCCTGGTAACGCTTGATGACCTCGGCCAGGTGTCGGATGTCCGCCGCCGCCCGCTTGGCCGTCGGTACGGTGAACACGGCGAGCGCCAGCACGCCGAAGAGGTAACTCACGGTGTCCCGGGTACCCGGCGCGGTCGCAACGGTCTGCTCGCTCGCCTCGACACCGGGCAGCTGGTTCAGGTGTTCCTTGAGATGGCGCGCGTGCTCGGCCAGTTCCTCGTCGCTGACCGTCTCGTCCGACACGACCCGCAAGATCAATCCATCGGTCATGATCCCATCGTGGTCGGCGCGACTACCCGGGGCAAGGGCCGCCACGACGGAATGCGAGTGCACGTCGAGCGTGTCGGGCATCCGACTGCGGACCGGTCGGACCGACCCGCGCCGGGTGTTGTCCGGATCGCCGATGTCCTTTTCGTCGTACCCGGCAGGTAGACCGACCATGGGCCGGTGTCGCGACGACCGCCGCCGGCCGACGACGAGAGGAACCTCAGATGAGTGGTGTACGCGTACTGGTGGGGACGCGCAAGGGTGCGTTCGTCCTGACCTCGGACGGTAGACGCGACAGTTGGACAGTCGACGGCCCGCACTTCGGCGGCTGGGAGATCTACCACCTCACCGGGTCGCCCGCCGACCCGGACCGGCTCTACGCCTCCCAGTCCGGTGGGTGGTTCGGGCAGCTGATCCAGCGTTCGGACGACGGCGGCCGGAGCTGGACCACCGTCGACAACGACTTCGCCTACGCCGGTGAGGTCGGCGACCACCTCTGGTACGACGGAACCGCCCGCCCGTGGGAGTTCACCCGCATCTGGCACCTCGAACCGTCGCGCGACGACCCGGACACCGTCTACGCGGGCGCGCAGGACGCGGCGCTCTACGTCTCCACCGACGGCGGCGGCAAGTGGACGGAGCTGACCGGCCTGCGTAACCATCCGAGCGGGTCGTCCTGGCAGCCCGGCGCGGGCGGCCTGTGCCTGCACACGATCATCCTGGATCCGGTCCACCCGGGACGGATCTACACCGCCATCTCGGCGGCCGGCGCGTTCCGCAGCGACGACGGCGGCACCAGCTGGACGCCGATCAACAAGGGGTTGCGGTCGGGGGAGATCCCCGACCAGGACTCCGAGGTCGGCCACTGCGTGCACCACATCACCCAGCACCCGTCGCGGCCCGACACGCTGTACATGCAGAAGCACTGGGACGTGATGCGCAGCGACGACGCCGGAGCGAACTGGCGCGAGATCAGCGGCAACCTGCCGTCGGACTTCGGCTTCCCGATCGCGGTGCACGCCCACGAGCCGGAGACCGTCTACGTCGTGCCGATCAAGAGCGACTCCGAGCACTACCCGCCGGAGGGCCGGCTGCGCGTCTACCGCAGCCGCACCGGCGGCGACGAGTGGGAGCCGCTGACCGTCGGGCTGCCGCAGGCCGACTGCTACGTCAACGTGCTGCGCGACGCCATGGCCGTCGACACGTTCGACCCCTGCGGCATCTACTTCGGCACCACCGGCGGCCAGGTGTACCGCTCCGCCGACGGCGGCGACAGCTGGGCGCCGATCGTCCGGGACCTGCCGCCCGTGCTGTCCGTGGAAGTCCAGGTGCTGCCGTGATCCGGGTCGTGCTCCCGGCCCACCTGAAGACCCTCGCCGGGGTGACCGGTGAGGTGCGTGTCGAGGTGGCCGGCCCCGGGCCGGCCACCCAGCGCCGGGTGCTCGACGCCGTCGAGGCGCGGTATCCGATGCTGCTCGGCACGATCCGCGACCGGCACAGCGGGAAACGTCGTGCCTTCGTCCGCTTCTACGCCTGCGAGGAGGATCTGTCGAACTGCTCACCCGACACGCCCCTGCCGGAACGCGTGGTCTCCGGTGAGGAGCCACTCATCGTGCTCGGCGCGATGGCCGGGGGCTGAGCGGCAGCACCACTGCCGCGCGGCTCCCCACCGGTGACGCCGGTCGGGTCGCCCGGTGCGTTCAGAGCCCCCGGGCGAACAGCGCCAGGCGTACCCGGTTGGGGCTGCCCGTCTTGGTCATCAGACTGGTGACGTGGGACTTGACGGTGGTGAGGCCGATGTGGAGCCGCTCGGCGATCTCCCCGTTGGACAGCCCGTCGGCGACCAGGTCGAGCACCTGTTGCTCCCGGGTGGTCAACCCGGCGACCGACGGCGGCGTCCCGGTGCGGGCGTGCACCGCCCGCTGCACCAGCCGACGCAGCACCTCCTGGCTGAACGGGCTGTCGCCGGTCGCGGCCCGGCGCACACCGTCGAGTAGGTCGGTCGGCGGCGCGTCCTTGAGCAGGAAGCCGCAGGCACCGGCCGCCAACGCCGGGTAGAGGTGGTCGTCGTCGCCGAAGGTGGTGAGCACCAGGATCCGGGCACCGGGACGCTCGGCGAGAATCCGGCTGGTCGCGGAGATCCCGTCGACGCCCGGCATCCGCAGGTCCATCACCACGACGTCCGGCACCAGCCGAGCGGCGAGGGTGATCGCGTCCCGACCGTTGTCGGCCTCGCCGACGACCTCGATGTCGGGCTGGGCGTCGCAGAGCATGCGTAGGCCCGCCCGGATGAGATGCTGGTCGTCGACCAGCAGGACCCGGATCACGTGCGCTCCTTCGCGTCGGGGCCGGTGCGGCTGCCGTCGGTGTCGTTCGGTGACGTGGCGTCCGGCGGCCCGACATCTCGGCTCGCCGCCGACCGTGCGGCCGGAACGCCGTCCCGGGACGGCGTCGAGGCGGCCGACCGGGCCACCGGGTGGCCGCCGGGCAGCACGGTGGCCACCCGCCACCCGGTGCCGGTCGGGCCCGCCGTCAACTCGCCGCCGAGGACCTCGACCCGTTCGCGCATGCCGGTGATGCCGTGACCGCCGCCGACCGGCACCGCGTCGGGCACCCAGCCGGATCCGTCGTCGGTCACCTCCCAGTGCACGTCGTCGTCCACCACGCTGACCGACAGCCGCGCCACGGCGGCGGCACCGGCGTGCTTGGCCACGTTCGTCAGCGCCTCCTGGCTCAGGCGCAGCACCGCGAGGCCGCGTACCGCGTCGAGGGCGCCGACCGCCGGGTCGATGTCGGCGACTACGTTGACCCCGGCCTGACGGGCCCGGTCCACCGCGGCGCCGAGCGCGGCCGGCACCGCCGACGGGTCGATCGCGGTCAACGCGGCGTCACCGCGTACCCCGTCGGGGTCGCGCAGCACCGCGACCAGTCGGCGCAGGTCGGCGAGGGCCGCGGTGCCGGTGCCGTGCACATCGTCGAAGACCGCGCCCACCCGTGGGTCGAGGTCGGTCAGCACGTGCCGGGCCACCCCGACCCGCAGCACCATCGACGCGACGTGGTGGGCGACCACGTCGTGTAGTTCCCGAGCGATGGCGCTGCGCTCGTCGGCCCGCGCGGCGCGGCTCTCCGACTCGCGCCGCCGCTGCTCCTCCTCGGCCCGCCGCCGCGACTGCTGGCCGAGTTCCCGGGTGGTGCGGATGACCAGCCCGAGCAGCAGTGGTACGCCGACCTCCGGCAGCAGCCCGAACACACCGGAGAGCAGGCGCGGCAACGGATCGCCGATCGAATCGGTCAGGTCGACGGCGGCCAACAGCCCCGCCGTCAGCCAGATGGTCCGGTTCCGGCGGGCGGCCAGGGTCAGTTCGAGCAGGGCCCAACTGGCGCCCACCTGGTTGATCATGAAGTCGTCGATCAGCCAGATCGCGACCGCCAGCAGCGCAATCTGCGCCAGCAGGTTGACCAGCGGTCGGTGGTGCAGCGCCAACCCGACCACGAAGGCGAACGCGGCGAGGATCCACTGGGTGGTCGTCGGCGCCGCATCGACGCCGAAGAACAGGTAGCCCAGGCCGGTGAGGACGAGCAGCGCCATCCGCGTGAAGCTGTCGCGTGCGTCGAACAGCCGTCCCATCCAGCCCACGCCCCTCAGCCTAGGTGGTGCGGGTCGCTGTCGGCAGCGGCCGACGGGTGGGCCGCCCACCTGGTGCGTACGACCAGGTAGGCGACCAACCCGAGTGGGCCCAGCAGGATCGTCAGGACCAGCACCGGTGCCATCACCAGTGGCGGAACAGTCCGCCTGCGCCCGTCGAGCCACGCCCACCGGCCGACGAACAGGTCGAAGGCGATCATGTGTGCCCAACCGGCCGCCGCCCCGTCGGCGCTGCCCAGCAACTCCCGTACGCCGTCCAGGGTGGGGGAGGCCACGGCCGGAAGGACCTCCCCGAGCGCGGGTAGCACCAGGATCGCGTAGATCACCGCGGCCGGTGCCACGATCAGCGGTGATCGGACGACCCGATGGGTGACCGTCCAGTTCGGCGCCAGGATCATCAGGATCCAGAACGGTGCCGCCACCGCGAAGGTCAGCGGGAACAGCACGGCGCTCATGCGTCCACCGCCATCCGCTCGGCACCGTCGCCCCGACCACGGTGCGGCCCCGCCGCCTGTGCACCCGGCTCCGACGAACCCGGCTCTGGCGGTCGCCGGTCACTCCGCTCCGCCCGGGGGTCGACTCCGGTCGCCGGAGCCCGGCGTCGCGCCAGCACCAAGGCAGCGGCGGCGACGACCGTGACCACCAGCGCCGTGGCGACGGCCAGGGTGAGCGCGTCGGGACGCAGCAGCGGCTGACCGCGCAGGGCCTGCCAGGTCACCAGGATGGTCGACGCGCCATAGCCGAGCCCCACCACGAGCATCAACCGGGCTCGGGTGCGCTCGTCCAGCCGCCCGCCGGTGACGGTGTTCAGCAGCATCGCCAGGATCGGCATCACCTGCATCCCGTGCAGCCCCACGAAGTGCCCGATCCGCAGATCGCCGCCGGTGGTGCTCCAACCGATCAGCGGCAGCCCCGGCCCACCGTCGGGTACGCCGACGCTGTGCGCCCCGGCGATGCCCTCGATCATGGGAGCCTGCGCCGGCATCGTCATCGGCACCGCCACCAGCATGCCGAGCGCCGCCAGCCCGAGCCCCAGACCGATCGCGTACCGACCGGCCCGGTCGGCGATCGGGTGCCGCAGCACCGCGACGCCGACGACGACGTGCGCGACGAACAGCACCATGATCGCCACACCCATCAGTTGCCACAGCGCGGCGTTGAACGCGCTGGTCTCGTTGTAGTGGCTGGTGGTGCCACGGAGCACCTGCCCGACGATGATGATCATCTCCACCACACCCATGGCGACCACCACGGTGACCGCCCACTCCGCGACCCGGCTGCGGCGCGGCAGCAGGGCGAGCAGCCAGGCCAGGGTGCCGCCGTAGAGCACGAAGGACACCGAGAACTTGAACGGCTTGAGCCAGATCGGCGCGCCGGTCAGGACCCGCTCGTCGGCGACGATGCCGACCGCGCAGACGACGGCGAGCACCGCCATCGCCGATACGAAGACCATCAGAGGGCGGTGCCGGTACGACCGCCGCGACAGGTTGTCAGTCATACCTGTAGATGCTGGTCGGTGCGTCGGTGGACATCGCCCGACTGCGGGCCCGGATCGCGACCGATGGTCGGGTTCCCTCTCCTACCTGGGTAGGAGAGGGAAGACGGTCCCGCGCGGGTAGGGCCAACGCCTCTGGGTAACTGGTCGGTGGCGTGGCAGCCTGGCGATAGTAAGGAGGCGACGATGACCACCCCCAAGAAGAAGACACAGTGGACAGTCGACGAAGTGATGACCCGCGACGTCGTGTCGGTGCGGCCGGACACCTCGTACCGCGAGGTGGTGGACGCGTTGGTGGGCAGCGGCGTGAGCGCGGCGCCGGTGGTGGACGCCGACGGGCAGGTCCTCGGCGTGGTGTCCGAGGCCGACCTCTTGCACAAGATCGAAGCCGCCGGGGACGAGCGGCACCGCCGGCTCATCGGCGTACGCCGAGTGGCGGCGAAGGCGCAGGCCAGGGTCGCCGCCGACCTGATGACCGCGCCGGCGGTCGTGGTCGAACCGACGGCCTCGGTCGCCGCGGCGGCCCGACGGCTGGAATCCGCGCAGGTCAAGCGGATGCCGGTGGTGGACGCCGATCAGCGGCTCGTCGGCATCGTGTCCCGGCGGGACCTGCTGCGGATCCACACCCGCCCGGACTCCGAGATCGCCGCCGACGTCACCGACCACCTTCTGCGGAGGCTCTGGATCGACCCGAGGACCGTGACGGTCGCCGTGGCGGACGGTGTGGTGACGTTGTCCGGCACCGTCGAGAGCCGCAGCCTCGCCGGCATCGTGGCCGACCACACGGCCGCACTCGCCGGCGTCGTCGAGGTGGTCGACGAACTGACCTGGGAGCGGGACGACTCCGAGCTGGTCGCCTCACGGGGCTACGCGTTCGCCACCCCGGAGCGGCTGCTACGTTCCTCCGGTGGCTGAAGCGCGCACACCTGGCCTCGACCAGCCGAGCTTTCCGGCCCGCCGGGTGGCGGGCCGGGGCCCCGGCTGGTATCGGGGCGACGTCCACCTGCACACGGTGCTCTCCGCCGGTGGTGAACTCACCGCGCAGCAGCTCGTCACCGCCGCCCGCGAGATGGGGCTCGACTTCGTCGCCACCACCGAGCACAACACCTCGGCCGGGCACGGTGACTGGGCCCGCCACGCCGGTGACGACCTGCTGGTGATCCTCGGTCAGGAGGTCACCACCCGCACCGGGCACTGGCTGGCCCTCGGCCTCACACCCGGCCAGCAGGTCGAGTGGCGGTACGGGGTACGTGACGACACCATCGACCGGCACCTGGCACAGGTACGCCGGGTGGGTGGACTCTGCGTGGCCGCGCATCCCTACGCGCCGTACGAGTCGGGGACGCTCGGCTACCCGTACCACTGGTTCGACGCGGTGGAGGTGTGGAACGGACAGTGGCGTTCGGACCTGCCGTGGAACGCCGACAACGAGGCGGCGTTGGCCGAGTGGGGCCGCAACCTCAGCCACGACGTGCACCGGGGGCGGTGGTGGCCGGCGGTGGGCAACAGCGACGTGCATCTGGCCGGCCAACTCGGCAAGCCGCACACCGTGGTCTTCGCCGAGGAGCTGAGCGTCGACGCGGTCCTCGCCGGGCTGCGCGCCGGTCGTAGCTGGATCGCCGGCTCGCCCGCCGTGGAGCTGGAGTTCACCGCCGCGACCGGCGACCGGGTGGCCGGGATCGGTGAACGCCTGGCGTCCGACGGCGAGCCGATCGAGCTACGGGTGCGGGTGTCCGGGGTGCCGTCCGGCACGGTCAGTCTGCACACCGAACGCGGCACGGTCCTGCGGGAGCGGCTCACCACCGCCGGATCGGGCACGCTGAGCTGGCAGACCACCGCGCGGGACAGCGGTTTCGTCCGGGCCGAGGTGCGTCATCCGGACGGGCAGGCGGCGGCCCTGACCAACCCGGTCATCCTGGCCTGACCGGCGTCGCCCGGCCCGCCGGGCCGAGGCGCGACCGGGCGGCACGCGCCGGGTGCGCGGTGGTTCAGCCTCAGCGCGACGCGGCGTACGCCAGCGGCGCGCTGACGTCGTCCCAGGTGCCGGTCAACGTGGCGCCGGTCGGGGTGGCGGCGGCTCCGGGGCGGCGGATCACCCCCAGTTCGACGGCGTCGGTGACGATCAGCGTCGGGTCGCCGTCGACCACCCGGCGCACCGTCCCGACCGTGGGCACGTCGGCGGCGGAGGCGTCACTGGTGATGTCCATGCTCGGCGCGCGCACCTCCCGCCGGCCGTCGACCTCGAAGTACTCCTCGGCCTGCCCGGAGCCGGTGAGGATGGCGGCGGCCAGGGCGCCCGCGTACACCGGGTCACCCACCGCGTCGTAAACCCAGCGGCGGCCCAGCACCGAGTGCTCGGTGGTGCCCACCAGCCATTCGTCGGCACCGTCCAGCGGCGCCCCACGGTAGGTCAACGGCACCTGGTGCACCGGACCGTCACCGCCCCGGACCAGCAGCGTCTCGATGCCCACCTGCCCGGCCGGATCGTCGAACCGGTACGCGGCCACCCGCGTCACGTCGCCGCTGCCCGCGTACCAGTCACGGGTCGGCAGCCAGGTTGCCAGCAGCTCCAGCTTGGTGGGACGGATCTCCGCTCGGTGCAACAACGCCATGGGCCGCATCGTACGCACCCCGGAACCAACCGGCCGCGACGGTGACACCCGCCGACCGGCCGATGCTCGACCGGTCGGCCTCACCACCTGACCGGAGCCGCCGCCACGGTGGTCTGCGTCAGGCGGGGTGGGGGGTGGGCGGATGCTCCCACATCGAGGACATCTCGTCGAAGGCGTGCTCCATGATCTGTTTCATGGCCTGGCGGGCGCTTTCGCCGTCGCGGCGTTGAATCGACTGGGCGACGTCGGCGTGTAGTTGGAGCGCCTGCTCGTGTGGGTGGTGGGGCATGAGGTGGTAGTGGTGGCGGCCGGTGAGTACCTCCGCCACCAGGTCCTGGAGCTTGACGAACATCTCGTTGCCCGAGGCGCGTAGCACCCGGCGGTGGAACTCGATGTCCAGGCTGAGGAAGCGCTCCTCGTCGCCGGCCTTGCCCGCGGCCCACATCTTGGCGGCCAGGCCGACCAGATCGCTCGCCTCGTCGTGGTCGACCCGGTGCGCGGCGAGCCAGGCGGCGTGTGGTTCCACCGCGGTACGCAGCTCGGTGATCGAGCGTAGCTGGGCGATGCGCCCGGCCGAGGCGAGCCGCCAGCGGATCACCTGTGGGTCGAAGACGTTCCAGTCGCCGGCCGGGCGGATCATGACGCCGACCCGTCGGCGGGTCTCGATGAAGCCCATCGACGCCAGTACCCGCAGCACCTCGCGGACCACCGAGCGGGACACCGCGTAACGGTCCACCAGGTCGTCGATGTTGAGTACCGCTCCGGGCGCGATGTCCCCGCCGCAGATGGCGGTGCCGAGGTGGTCGAGGACGCGTCCGTGCAGCCCGGCCTCGGTGGGGGCGGTCTGGGCGGGTACGGCCCCCGGAGAGGTCAAATCCACGGCTCGGATCGTATCAGTTAGGTCTACCCCTTGTTTAAGTCTGCTTTTTCGGCCTAGCATCCGGACGTTAAGCGGATGTAAAAGGCCGAGGTCGCGCTCGTCCCCCCGAGTCGGCGACCAGGACAGAAGGAGAGACGGGCGTGGGACGTCGATCAATATTTGGGACATCTCTGGCGATGGTGGCCGCGGTGACCCTGTCCGCCTGCGGCGGCGGTGGAGACAGCGGTGCCTCGGACACGGTGCGGGTGACGCTGGTCAACCACGTCTGGACCGAGAACATCCGGCAGGCGTTGCCGGAGTTCGAGAAGGCGACCGGGCTCAAGGTCGAGGTCACCCAGCTCGGTGAGGACCAGCTCTCGGACCAGTACAACGTCAAGCTCAACGCGGGCTCCCGCGACATCGACGTGATGATGTACCGGCCGTTGCAGGAAGGTCAGCTGTTCGCCAAGAACAAGTACCTCGCCGACCTGACCGACCGGGCCAAGGAGAGCGCCGACTTCGGCCTGGACGACTTCCAGGCGTCGCCGCTGGGCGCCACCACCTACGAGGACAAGGTGGTGGGTATTCCGATCATCACCGAGCAGCAGGTGCTCTACTACCGCAAGGACCTGCTGGAGAAGTCGGGCTTCTCCGCGCCGCCGCAGACGCTCGACGAGCTGAAGACCCAGGCAGCCAAGATCAAGGCGGACAACCCGGGCGTCGCGGGCTTCGTGTCGCGTACCGGCAAGGCCGCCGCCGTCACCCAGTTCTCCAGCTTCCTCTTCAGCTTCGGCGGCGACTTCGTCGACGACTCCGGCAAGGCCGCCGTCAACACCGACGCCGCCAAGCAGGCGTACGCCTACTACGGCGAGCTGCTGCGCGAGCACGGCCCGGCCAACATCAGCACCGACATGAGCTGGTCCGAGGCGATGGCGATCTTCACCCAGGGGCAGGCCGCCTTCTACACCGAGGCGAACTCGCTCTACAAGAACGCCACCGACCCGGCCAAGTCGAAGGTCTCCGAGAGCGTCGGTTTCGCGCCGTTCCCGGCCGGTCCGGCCGGTTCGAAGCCGTACAACATCCCCTCCTGGGCGCTGGCCGTCAACGAGGCCTCGGAGAACCAGAGCAACGCCTGGAAGTTCATCGAGTGGGCCGCCGGCAAGGAGCAGACGCTGGAGCAGCAGAAGGCCGGTGTGCCGGGTGCCCGCGCCTCCGTCTGGGAGAACCCGGAGGGCATCGCGACCTACCCGCAGGACATGGCCGACGCCATCACCGTGAGCCTCGCCAACGGCGTGGGCCACGACCGGCCGGTGGTCGAGCGGGTCGCCCAGGCCCGGGAGATCGTCGGGCAGCCGATCGTCGACGCCATCACCGGTAAGGACGCGGCCGCCTCGGCCGACGCGGCGAACGAGGGATTCCAGAAGTTCCTGGACGACGAGGCCCGCTGAGTCCGCGCGGGGGTGACCGGGCACCGGCCCTGTCACCCCCGCCCGGCCCTGTCCACCACGGAGATCCGATGCCAGCAGTCACCGCCCCTGAGAAGGCGCCCCGCGGCGCCTCCGTCATGCCCGACACGCCCGGCTGGGCACGCTGGGCCAATGACCATCGCAAGTGGCTCTTCGCGGCCCCGGCCATGGTCTTCGTCGCCGCGCTGATCATCTTTCCGCTCGCCTGGACGGCCTACCTCAGCCTCACCGACTCGGCGGGCTCCGTCCGCGCCGACTCGGAGTTCATCGGCTTCCGTAACTACGTCGAGGTGCTCACCGACACCGACCGGTTCTGGCCGGCGGTGGGGCGTACCGCGGCGTTCACCGGAGCCGCGTTGTTCTTCGAGGTCGTCCTGGGCATGGCGATCGCCCTGCTGCTGTGGCGGCCGTTCCGCGGCGAGAAGTGGGTCCGGGTCGCCATCCTGCTGCCGCTGGTCGCCACCCCGGTCGCGGTCGGCATGATGTGGCGGCTCATCTTCGACCCCAACATCGGTCTGGCCAACCAGGCGTTGAGCTGGGTCGGTATCGGCCCGCAGCCGTGGCTCGCCGGACAGCACACCGCGCTGCCCACCACCATCTTCATCGACATCTGGCAGTGGACGCCGATGGTCGTACTGATCCTGCTCGCCGGCCTGACCTCGCTCTCCGACGAGCCGCAGGAGGCCGCGATGATCGACGGGGCCAGCGCCTGGCAGCGTTTCCGGCACGTCACGCTGCCGCTGCTGATGCCCACCGTCATCGTGGCGGTCCTGCTGCGCGGCATCGACGCGCTGAAGACCTTCGACATCCTCTACGCGACCAAGGGTCGGGGCGGTGGCTCCTTCCACGAGGTGGAGACGCTCAACGTGTACGCCTACGGCCTGAGCTTCGACTACAACGAGTACGGCCTCTCCTCGACGGTGCTGATCCTGTTCTTCCTGATCATCATCGGTTCGATGTGGGCGCTGACCGCACGCCGGAAGGGGGCCGGACGATGAAGCAACGCGCCGCGTTCAAGGTGTTCCGCACCATCGCCCTGATCGTCGTGGTCATCTCGCTGGTGGCACCGCTGATCTGGATGGTCGCCGCCTCGTTCAAGACCAACGTCGACATCTACGACTCCGCCAAGGCGCTGGTCTTCACGCCGACTCTGGACAACTACGGCACGGTGCTGCGACAGGCCAACTACGTGCAGTTCATCGGGAACAGCCTCTGGGTGGCCTTCGCGGCGACGGCGCTGTCGCTGCTGCTCGGCGTCCCGGCGGCGTACTCGATGAGTCGGTTCAACATGCGCAAGTCGGCGCTGGTGGTGCTGATGGCCCGGGTCATTCCCGGTGTCTCGCTGCTGGTGCCCTGGTACTACGTCTTCTCGAACCTGCGCCTGGTCGGCGGCTTCAGCGTGCTGATCCTGAGCCACATGTTCGTGTCGCTGCCGCTGATCGTCTACATCATGATGGGCTTCTTCGACGGCCTGCCGGAGGAGTTGGAGGAGGCGGCGCTCGTCGACGGCCTCACCCACATCGGCGCCTTCCGCCGGGTCACGTTGCCGCTGTCCGTGCCGGGCATCGCCACCGCGGGCATCCTGTCCTTCATCTTCTCCTGGAACAACTTCATGTTCGCCCTGGTCCTCTCCGGCGCGGACACCAAGACCCTGCCCGTGGCGATCTTCGACTTCGTCGGCTACGCCAGCATCGACTGGGGCGGGCTGATGGCCGCCACCACCGTGGTCACCCTGCCGATCATGATCATCGCGTTGTTCGTGCAGAAGTACATCGTCTCCGGCCTCACCGCCGGTGCGACGAAGGGCTGACGGATCATGACGATCATCGACCGCGTCGAGACCTTCCTCGTCGCGCCCCGCTGGCTCTTCGTCCGGGTGGAGACCACCGACGGCATCGTCGGCTGGGGCGAGGCGACCTGCGAGGGCCGCTCCGAGACCGTACGCACCGCCGTCGAGCAGCTCAGCGAGTTGCTCGTCGGCCGGGACGCGCTGCGGATCGAGGACCACTGGCAGGTGCTGACCAAGTCCTCCTTCTACCGGGGCGGGCCGATCCTGGCCAGCGCGGTCTCCGGCCTGGACCAGGCGTTGTGGGACATCGCCGGCAAGCGGTACGGCGCGCCCGTGCACCAACTGCTCGGCGGGCCGGTACGCGACCGCATCCGGGTCTACGGTTGGGTCGGCGGCGACGAGCCCGACGAGGTTCGGGACCAGATCGCCGCCCGGGTGGAGGCCGGGCTGACCGCGGTGAAGATGAACGCCTCCGGGCGGATGAGCCCGCTCGCCTCCGTCGCCGAACTCGACGCGGTGGTACGCCGGGTCGCCGCGGCCCGGGAGGTGCTCGGTGACGACCGTGACGTGGCCGTGGACTTCCACGGCCGGTTCACCCTCGCCAACGCCCGACGCGTCGCGCCGCTGCTGGAGCCGTACCGGCCGCTGTTCCTGGAGGAGCCGGTGGTGCCGGAGAACTCCCACCTGATCGGCGAGTTCGTCCGGTCCACCACCACCCCGGTGTCCACCGGGGAGCGGCTCTACAACCGGCAGGAGTTCCTGCCGGTGCTCCAGGCCGGCATCGCGGTGGCCCAGCCGGACCTCGCGCACGCCGGTGGCATCACCGAGGTACGCAAGATCGCCGCACTGGCGGACGTCTATGATGTACAACTCGCCCCGCACTGCCCACTCGGACCGATCGCGTTGGCGGCCTGCCTTCAGGTCGGCTTCGCCACCCCGAACTATCTGATCCAGGAACAGAGCATCGGCATCCACTACAACCTCGGCGCCGAGGTACTCGACTACTGCGTCGACCAGCAGCCGCTGGCCTTCGACGACGGGTACGTGCAGCGCCTCACCGCCCCGGGGCTGGGCATCGAGATCGACGAGCAGGCGGTACGCGCGGCGGACAAGCGCGGGCACGCCTGGCGCAGCCCCACGTTCCGGCATCCCGACGGCTCGTACGCGGAGTGGTGACATGACAGTCGATCTCACCGCCGAACTCGCCGCGACCCGGCTGCTGGCCATCATCCGGGGCACCGACACCGCCGCCGCCATCGCGGCCGGCACCGCCCTGCTCGCCGAGGGTGTGTCGATCATCGAGGTGGCGCTGACCACGCCCGACGCGCCACGGGCCATCGAGGCGCTGCGGGCGGTCGCCGCGCCGGGCGGCCTGGTCGGCGCCGGCACCGTGCTCACCGCCGCCGACGTCGCCGACGTGGCCGCGGCCGGAGCCCAGTTCGTGGTCACCCCGGCCGTGGTCGAGTCCATCGGCGAGGCGGCCCGACGCGGCCTGCCGGTGGCCGCCGGTGCGCTCACCCCCACCGAGGCGTTCACCGCGATGCGACTCGGTGCCAGCGCGGTCAAGCTCTTCCCGGCGTCGGTCGGCGGGCCGGGGTATCTGCGGGCGGTGCGTGACCCGTTGCCGGACATCCCGTTCGTCGCCGTCGGTGGGGTGGGACCGGCCGAACTGCCCGGTTACCTGGCGGCCGGCGCGATCGCCGTCGGTGTCGGCGGCCCGCTGGTGGGCGACGCCGCGTCCGGTGGCGACCTGGACGCGCTGCGCGAGCGGGCCCGCGCCCACCTCGCGGCGGTCGCCGGAGCGGCGACGTCATGAACCCGTCCAGCGCAAAGACCGGGCCGGACCTGCTCACCGTGGGCGAGGCGCTGGTGTCGCTGCGCTCCGCCGGGCCGCTCGCCCAGGGCGGACCGTTGACCATGCACCTGGCCGGCGCGGAGTCGAACGTGGCCATCGGGCTGGCCCGGCTCGGCCACCGGTCCGCGTGGGTCGGCCGGGTCAGCGACGACGAACTGGGCGAGTTCGTGCTGCGCCAACTCCGCGCCGAGGGCGTCGACGTCGCCGGGGTACGCCGGGACGCGGACCGGCCCGCCGGGATGATGTTCCTGGAGCGGCGTACCGCCGACGTGTCCCGGGTCCGCTACCACCGGGCCGGATCGGCCGGCTCCGCCCTCGACGTCGAGGATCTGCGTGCCCCGCTCGCAGCCGGGCCACGGATGCTGCACCTGACCGGGATCACCCCCGCGTTGTCCGACAGTGCCCGCGCGGCCGCCGCCTGGGCGGTGCGTACCGCGGCCGAGGCCGGGATCGCGGTCTGTCTGGACGTGAACTACCGGGCCGGGCTGTGGTCCCGCGAGGCCGCCCGGGAGGCGCTGAACCCGCTGGCCGGGTACGCCTCGGTCGTGGTGGCCTCCGCCGACGAGCTGGACCTGGTCGCGTCGGCCGATGCCGACGAACCCGGCGCGGCGGTCGGCCTGCTGGCTCGTGGTGTGCGGACGGTGCTGGTGAAACTCGGTGCCGACGGTGTCCGGGCGTACACCACCGACGGTGTCGTCCATGTCGAGGCGGTGCCGGTGACCGCCGTGGACACCGTCGGGGCCGGTGACGCGTTCACCGCCGGTTACCTCTCCGGACACCTCGACGGGTTGGACCTCGTCGACCGGCTCCGTCGCGCGGTGACCCTCGGAGCCTTCGCGGTCGCCGGTGACGGCGACTGGGAGGGACTGCCCCGCCGCGACGAGTTGACCCTCCTCACCGGCAGCGCCGCCGGGACCACCCTCCGCTGAGTACGTTCCCGCAGGAGAAAGGCACCCCTCGTGAAGATCGTGGCCGCCGACGTCATCGTCTCCAGCCCGGACCGCAACTTCGTCACACTGAAGATCACCACAGAGGACGGCATCACCGGCCTCGGTGACGGTACGCTCAACGGGCGTGAACTCTCCGTCGCCTCGTACCTGCGTGATCACGTGGTGCCGCTGCTGCTCGGGCGCGACGCGCACCGCATCGAGGACGCCTGGCAGTTCCTGTACCGCTCGGCCTACTGGCGGCGTGGGCCGGTCACCATGGCCGCCATCGCCGCGGTCGACGTCGCGCTCTGGGACATCAAGGCCAAGGCCGCGGGGATGCCGCTCTACCAGCTGCTCGGCGGGGCGTCCCGCAACGGCATCATGGCGTACGGTCACGCCTCCGGGCGGGACCTGCCGGAGCTGTTCGACTCCATCCGGGCGCACCTCGACCTCGGGTTCCGGTCGATCCGGGTGCAGACCTCCGTACCGGGCATCAACGCCGTGTACGGTGTGGCCGCCCAGCCCAGCGCCGACGGCAAGCGCTACGACTACGAGCCGGCCCAGCGCACCCCGCTGCCGGCCGAGGAGGACTGGGACACCCGGGCGTACCTGCGTCACCTGCCCGGCGTCTTCGAGGCGGTGCGCAACGAGTTCGGCCCGGAGCTGCCGCTGCTGCACGACGGGCACCACCGGATGACCCCGATCCAGGCGGCGAAGCTGGGCAAGGCCCTCGAACCGTACGACCTGTTCTGGCTGGAGGACTGCACCCCGGCGGAGAACCAGGAGGCGCTGCGGTTGGTCCGGCAGCACACCACCACGCCGCTGGCCATCGGCGAGGTCTTCAACACCGTCTGGGACTACCAGACCCTGATCCGGGAGCAGCTGATCGACTACGTGCGGTCCGCGGTCACCCACACCGGTGGCATCACCGCGATGCGCAAGCTGCTCGACTTCGCCGCCCAGTACCAGATCAAGTCCGGTATCCACGGTCCGACCGACATCTCCCCGGTCGGTATGGCCGCCGCGCTGCACCTGGACCTCGCCATCCACAACTTCGGCATCCAGGAGTACATGCGGCACGGCCCGCTCACCAACGAGGTGTTCCGCCAGTCGTTCACCTTCACCGACGGCTACCTGCACCCGGGGGAGCAGCCGGGTCTCGGCGTCGAACTGGACGAGGAGGCGGCCGCCCGGTTCCCGTACCAGCCGGCGTACCTGCCGTTCAACCGGCTTCAGGACGGCACGGTCCATGACTGGTGACCGGTCGACCCGCCACGTGGTGGTGATGGGGGTGTCCGGTGCCGGGAAGACGACCGTGGCGCGGGGAGTCGCCGCGCTGACCGGGCTGACCTTCGCCGAGGCCGACGAGTTCCACTCGGCGGAGAACGTGGCCCGGATGCGGGCCGGCGTCCCCCTGGACGACGCGGCCCGCTGGCCGTGGCTGCGTTCCCTGGCCGACTGGATGGCCGCCCGCCACCGGGAGGGTGTGTCGACGGTACTGGCCTGCTCGGCGCTGCGGCGCGCCTACCGGGACGTGCTTCGGCAGGGGCCGCCGGAGGTGGACTTCGTGCACCTGGCCGGGCCGACCGAGGTCATCCGGGAGCGGCTGACGCTGCGTTCGGGGCACTACATGCCGCCGAGCCTGCTCGACTCGCAGACCGCCACCCTGGAGCCGCTGCACCCGGACGAGCAGGGTTTCGTGCTCGACCTGCGCGGCACCACCGACGAGTTGGTCACCGCCGCCGTGGTGCGACTCGGGCTACCCGTGTCCCCGTCCCGCACCTGAGCGCCCGCACCCCGCCCACGCCCCCCTCCGCGCGATCAGCGGCGTGGGCGGTGGGGCGGCCCGCAGGCCCGCGCGGGCGGCCGGGTTTGCCGGTTCCCGGGACGCGGCGGGATGTCGAGGTCGACCATGGAGGGCGGTGGCGGCAACGCCGGCGGTGACGCGACGGCAGGTGGACGGGCGTGCGGGAGACAACGGTCGAGCCGATCGTCAGGGGCGACGAAGGCGGCCTGGCCGAGCAGGTGTGGCGCAACGCGGCCGAGGACCCGGACGCGGTGCAGTTCATCCGGCCCGACCCGGACCCCCGGTCGTGGCCGGTCCGCCGCTCCGTCGGCGGCCCGCTGCCGGTGACCTGCCGTCAGTTCCGCGACGATGTGCTGGCGGTGGCCCGAGGTTTCGTCGCCGCCGGCATCACCCGGGGCGACCGGGTGGGTCTGCTCAGCCGCACCCGGTACGAGTGGAGCATGGTCGACTACGCCCTCTGGGCGATCGGCGCGGTGAGCGTGCCGATCTACGACACCTCCAGCACCGAACAGATCCGCTGGATGCTCGGCGACTCCGGCGCGGTCGGCTGCGTACTGGAGACCGCCGACCACGCCGCCGCAGTCGCCGGTATGCGGACGGAGCTGCCCGAGCTGCGGCAGACCTGGCGCATCGACGCCGGTGACCTGATCGACCTGGTCGCGCGGGGCCGTGCCGTCGACGCCACCGAGGTGGACGCCCGCCGCACCGCGGTGACCGGCGACGACATCGCCACGATCGTCTACACCAGCGGCACCACCGGGCCGCCGAAAGGCTGCGTCTTGACGCACCGCAACCTCTCGGCCGACGTCGGTAACGCCGTCGCGGTGTTGCCCGAACTGCTGCATCCGGGTGCGTCGACGGTGCTGTTCCTGCCGCTGGCGCACGCGTTCGCCCGGCTGATCCAGATCGGGGTGGTGCGGATCCGGGCGACGATGGTGCAAAGCGCCGACCTCTCCAGCGTGCTCGACCAGCTGCGCCGTTTCCGACCCACGTTCATCCTGGCCGTCCCCCGGATGTTCGAGAAGATGCACGACCATGCCCGACAGTCCGCCGAGGACGCGCACCGGGGATGGCTCTTCGGCCTCGCCGAGCGGGTGGCCGTGCGGTACAGCCGGGCGTTGGACACGCCGCGCGGGCCGGGCGGGCTGCTTCGCCTGGCGCACCTGGTGTTCGACCTCGCCGCGTACCGCCGGTTGCGCGCCGCCCTCGGCGGGCGGTGCCGCACGGCCATGGTGGGTGGCGCGCCGCTGGCGGAGCGGCTGGGGCACTTCTTCCGGGGTGCGGGCGTCACGCTCCTGGAGGGGTACGGGTTGACCGAGACCTCACCGGCGTTGACCGCGAACCTGCCGACGGCGATGCGGATCGGCACGGTCGGTCGGCCACTGCCCGGGGTCGCGATCCGCGTCGCCGACGACGGTGAGGTCCAGGCCCGGGGAGAAGTGGTCTTCGGCGGCTACTGGAACAACCCCGAGGCCACCCGGGAGGCGTTCACCGACGACGGGTGGTTGCGTACCGGCGACCTCGGCCGCATCGACGACGACGGTTTCCTGCGGATCACCGGGCGGACGAAGGAGGTCATGGTCACCGCCGCCGGCAAGAACGTCGTCCCCGGACCGATCGAGCAGTGCATCCGGGAGCATCCGCTGGTCAGCCAGGCGATGCTGGTCGCCGACGGTCGCCCGTACGTCGCCGCGCTGGTCACCGTCGACCCTCGGACGTGGACGCGGTGGCGGGAGCAGCACGGACGCTCCGGGGCCTCGGTGGCGGCGTCGCGCGACGATCCGACGCTGCGCGGGGAGATCGAGACCGCGATCGAGCGGGCCAACCGGAGCGTCTCGCGAGCCGAGCAGGTCAAGGCCTTCCGGATCCTGCCCCGGGATCTCACCGAGGCCGACGGTGAACTCACCCCCACCCTGAAGATCAAGCGTGAGGTCGTGCGGGAGCACTTCGCCGACGAGATAGACGCCCTCTACCAGGGGCACCGGTAGCCCACAGTGGTCACCACCGCCGGTCGGCTCCGGCCGTTGCCGGAGCCGACCGCGGCGCTCACCGGACCGGCTGCCAGCCCGGGCGGCGCAGCAGGTAACCGAGCCGCTCCCGCCAGGACCGGGCGGTGCGCAGGTCCCGCCAGATGGCCGCGTACTCGTGGGTCGCCACCCGCAGCGGGTTGTAGGTGCCGATGTTCTTGGTCAGGCCGTACCGGACCGTGTCCCCCTCCGCCTGGAAGGTGCCGAACAGCCGGTCCCAGATGATCAGGATGCCGCCGTAGTTGCGGTCCAGGTACTCGGTGTTCGAGCCGTGGTGCACCCGGTGGTGCGAGGGGGTGTTGAACACCGCCTCGATCGGTCGGGGCAGCACGGTGATCCGTTCGGTGTGCAGGAAGAACTGGTAGAGCAGGCTGATCGACTGCTGAAGGAAGATCATCCACGGCGGCATGCCGAGCAGGGCCAGGCCGAGCCAGAACGGCAGCGAGGTCATCGGCGTCCAGCTCTGGCGCAGCGCAGTGGAGAAGTTGAAGAACACGCTGGAGTGGTGCACCACGTGCCCCGCCCAGAGCAGTCGGACCTCGTGGTGGGCCCGGTGGAACCAGTAGTAGGCGAAGTCGTCGGCGAAGAACAACAGCACCCAGACCCACCAGTCGCCGGGGGAGAGGCTGAACGGTGAGATCGTGTACGCGGCGGCGTACAGGCCGACCGTGAGCAGCTTCCAGGGCACACCGATGACCTGACTGCCGGCACCCATGGTGAGGCTGGTGGCGGTGTCCCGGGCCTCGTAGCCCCGCTCGGTGTCGTCGGGCGCGAACCGGTACGACAGCGCCTCGACGATGATGAGCAGCAGGAACGCGGGGATGGCGTAGAGCACGGCGGGGATCATGCTCGACTGTCCTTTCTGGTGGGCGCGGTCAGCGGGGCGGTGAGCAGGGAGCGGGCCTGCTCGGCGGCCTCGACGTCCCGGCCGTCGGCGATGGCCGAGGCCAACCGGCGGTGCCCGGTGACGTCGAGCAGCTCGGTGGCGCGTCGCGCCGGTGGCACCTCGGCCACCGCCAGGGCACCGGCCACCAGGCTGTTGAAGGCCAGCAGGTAGGCGGTGTTGCCGCAGCCGTCCAGGATGAGCCGCCACACGGCGATGTTGGCCTCACCCATGGCGGTCAGGTCGGGGGCGAGGTCGGCGAACTCCTCGACCGCGTCCACGATCCGCCGCCGCGCGGTGGCGTCGGCGCGGCGGGCGCACAGCCGGGCCGCGTCCACACCGATGCAGGCGCGCATGTCCATCATGTCGCGGACCAGGGTGGCGACCGGCAGGACGTCGCCGGAGCGCACCAGCGACAGGGCGAGGTCCAGCCCGGCGTGCACCCGCCAGTCCAGCACCCGGGTCGCGCCACCCTGGCTGACCCGGACCAGGCCGAGCTGCTGCAACCGGCGCAGGGCCTCCCGTACCGCGTGGCGGTTCACCTGGAAGGCCGCCGCCAGCTCCCGCTCGCCGGGCAGGGGGTCGTCGGTGCGGTAGGCGCCGCTGACGATGGCGTCGCGCAACTGTCCGAAGACGAGGTCGGAGACGGAGGCCCGAGTCACGGGGGCGAATTCCATGCTCCGCAGTGTGGCCCGGGACACATCAACCCGTCAACTGGTTGTACCAGTGGGGCGCAATGACCGACACGCCGATCGACCGTGACCGTTTGATCGCAGTGAGTTAGGGTGTCTCGCGGGTGGGCGGTGATTGTTCGGGTACAGGAGGCGCCGGGTGACGACACGACGGCGTGGCCTCGTACCCGTGATCCTCCGACTTGGATTCCTGGCGGTGGTCGCCGCAGCGGCTTGGTGCGCCTACAACCTCGCCGCGACCTCTTCCGCCCACGCCGCCGAGGATCCGTCGGCCGCCGCGCCGGAGGCCCCGGCCACCTCGGCCGCCCCGGCCACCTCGGCTGCCGATCTCGTCCGGGTCCTGCTTGATCCGCCCTCCGACCAGACACCGCCGGGGGAGCGGTCCGGCCCTTCCGCCGTCGCCGAGCCCGCAGAGCAGCCGACGCGCTCTGTCGGCGGGCAGCCGGCGCGGGACGACGCGCCACTACCCGACCGGACCCGTCACGATCCACAGTCGATCGAGCCGACTCCGTCGGAGCCGGCAGTGGTGCCGGCCGCCCCCGGGTTGGGGGACGGGGCAACGCCGCCTGACCAGGCGGCCGACGAGCCGCCCCGGGGCCAGCCGGACCTGACGCCCGTGCTCGACCTGCTGGAGCCGGTGCTCGACCTCCTGGAACCCGTGGTCGGCCCGCTCCAGCCCACTCCGGCGTCGACGCCGACGGAACCGATCCCGCAACCCGATCCCACCGCGTCGAGCGCACCGGCAGTCGGCCCCGCGCCGCCGGACACACCGGGGCCGGTCGACCTGCGACCAGGCGGCGTCGCACCGGCTCCGTCCGCCGACCGCGTCACCCGCCACGGCGTCGTCCCGGCAGCAGCAGCCATCCGATCGCAGGTCGGCGACGAGGTCGCCGACGGTGGCCAGTCCGACCGGGACCGGCAGGCCGAGCGCTCGCCGGGCCAGAAGCCACTGTCCCCGGCACCCGCCGGCAGCGGCGTCGACAAGACCCCGACCCCGCACAACGGCCCGGCGGACACGGCGGCGGCCGGCTGGTCACCGCCGTCGTTCAGCGGTCGGGTGTCCCGGTCGGCGCGTACCCGCCGCCGGCCCTCCCGCGCGCCACGCCCGGACACCCGACCGGCCTGACCGGCGCGCCCGCCCGGCTCGTCGTCGCGGTCGCGCGGCACCAGCTCACGTCGGCCGTACGCCGCCGACCGTCCCGGCCACCCGCCTGTCGCGCGGTGCCCGGACAACCACGTCCTCGCCAGCTCACGCTTCCCCAGGAGTGCCCATGCACGTCACCCCGCCGGTCAACCGTGCCCGATGGTGCGATCTCGACTGGATCGTCGATCTGCTCACCGCCACGATCGCCCCGACCTCGCTCGGCGCCTGGCTCGTGCCCGACGAGCGACGACGCCCCGCCGTGATCGCCGCCGTCGCACGTATCTGGACCGAGCACGCCCTGCTGTTCGGCGACGCGTTCCTGCTCCAGGACGGGACCGCCGCCACCGTCTGGTTCCACCGCTACCGCCCGATCCCGCCGCCGCCCCGCTACGACGAGCGCCTCGACGACGTCGGCGGGGAGCACGCCGTGCGTTTCCGTCAGGTCGACACCGTCCTCGCGGCGCGGCGTCCCGTCGAGGCGCACAACCACCTCGCGTTCCTCGCCGCGCCGCCGGACGCCGACCGGGCCGGCCAGGCCGCCGCCGTCCTCGCCGGCAGTCACCGGCACATGGACGGCCTCGGCCTGCCCAGCTACGCGGAGGTACACGGCGACGAGGACGTCCGGCTCTATCGCCGACTCGGCTACCGGGTCTGGCAACGCCCGTCGGGTCCGGGAGGGCACCGGGTCAACCTGCTGTGGCGGCCGGTCCCGTCGGTCGGGATCAACCCGTCCACGTTTCCGGCGCGGCGGGTGCGACCGGCCGGGCAGCCGGTACCGGCCGAGACGGTCGTGGTGGCCGCCGACTCCGCCGGACGAGTCGGCGTCGGGTCCTGAGTCGACGGGGTGGGTGTGCGGGGCGGCCCCGGTCGGCTCGCACACCCCGGTCAACCGCCGGTGCCGCAGGTGTCGCCGCAGCTCAGCCACGGTGCCCGCAGGACGGGTCAGCAAGCAGCCACCCGGTGGGGTCGGTACACCCACCGGGCTGATGGCGTCGCCGGTGACGGTGACGATAATGATCGCGTGTGCTGCGGCAGTGTCCACTTGCGCCAGAGACGGATAGTGGCGACATGAGCGGTTGGCAGGTATCCGGTTACACCCCGGTCCGTCGGCTCGGTGCCGGTGCCTCCGGCAGTGTCGACCTCGCCGTCCACGACGCCACCGGCACTCCCGTGGCGATCAAGTACCTGACCGCGGCGGCTGACGACGAGCCGGTGCGGGCCGACTTCCGGGCCGAGGCGCGGCTGCTCGCCGACATCGACCACCCGTACATCTGTCGCCTGTATGAGTACGTCGAGGCACCCGGCGGCGCGGCGATCGTGATGGAACTGGTCAACGGCGTGTCGTTGCGCCAGATGCTGCGCGCGCAGGGCCCCACCACGCCGGAGTCGGCGCTCTGCGTACTCAAGGGCTCCCTGGCCGGGCTCGGCGCGGCGCACGCCCGGGGCGTGGTGCATCGTGACTACAAACCCGAGAACGTGCTGGTGACCGCCGAAGGCACGAGCAAGCTCGCCGATTTCGGCATCGCCATGCCGACCGGTGCCGCCTCCGGTGGCACGGTCACCGGCACCCCCCGCTACATGGCCCCCGAGCAGTGGTCCGGTGCCCCGGCGAGCCCGGCCTGCGACATCTACGCCGCCACCGCCACCTTCTTCGAATGCCTGACCGGCCACCCACCGTTCGACGGGCGGGATTTGATCACCCTGCGCGGGCAGCACCTCAACGCGCCGGTTCCCGCCGACCAGGCGCCGCGCCCGATGCACGGCCTGTTGCGCGCCGGGATGGCCAAACGACCCGATGACCGGCCACAACCCGCGCAGGTCTTCCTCGCCAACCTGGAGGAGGTGGCCGTCGGTGCCTACGGAGCCGACTGGGAGGAACACGGGTGGCGTGAGCTGGCGCGTCGGGCGGCGCTGCTGGCGGCGCTCTTCCCGTTCCCGGACGGCAACGGCGGCGGCATCAGCGTGGCCAGCACGACCCTCAGCGCGTCGGCAGCGTCAACGGCGGTTGACGAGCCGTCCGTACCTCGGCGGACCGGCCGGTCCCGGGCGGTCCTGGTCGGCACCGGCCTGGTGGCCGCGATGCTGGTCGGTGGTGCCGGGCTCAGCTACGCGGCGAAGGACGACCCGTCGGAGGTCGGGTCCGCGTCCACCGAGACCCGCACGGATCTGACCACCGCACCGACCGGCGTGGTTCCGGCCGCGCCGGAGCCCACCCCCACGGTCGACGAGCCGACGGCCGACACCCCGGCTCCACCCACCCCGACCGGCCCCGGAGCCGTCCCGACCGGCGGCACGTCGGTCGAGCCGAGCCCGTCGGTACGCCCGACGGACACCACCCCGAGCGCGACGCCGGAGCCCACGTCGTCGACCAGCCCCGCGCCGCCGTCGGACACCACCGCGCCCACCGTCAACCGGGTCACGGCGAGTCCGACCGAGCTGGATCCGGCGGGCTGTCCGTTCGGGCCGACCTCGAGCACGGTCACCGCGCTCGTCGCCGACGACACCACCGGCCCGAATGAGCTGCGGGTACGTCTGCGCTACACGCTGGAGGGGCGGGCGTACGAGCAGAGCATGGCTCCGCTGCGCAGCGGCCAGTTCCGGGGTGTGCTCGGTGATCTGCCTCGGCCCGGCGACAGCACTCGGATTCCGGTGTCGGTCGTGGCCACCGACGCTGCCGGGAACACCACCACCGGCGGGGCCGGGTACGTGACCCTCTACTCCTTCTGTACGCCCGGCTGACCGGAACCCGTACGCACCCACCGAACGCAGGAGACGACAGCGGTGAACCAGCCGGACGACGCCACGCAGGCCCTGCCCACCCAACGGGTGCCGGCCGAGCCATCCGTCACCCTGCCCGCACACCCGCCCTCCGGACCGGCCCCCACGATGTCGTGGGGCGCCACCGAGCCGACCGTGTCGTTGGGCCGTGCCGAGCCGACCATGGCGATGGGTGGTGCCGAGCCGACCATGGCGTTGGGTGGCGGCGAGGCGACCGTGTCGTGGGGTGGCGGCGAGCCGACCACGGCGATGGGGCGTGCCGAGCCGACTGTGGCGATGGGTGGTGGCAGGTCGACCACGCCGTGGGGTGGCGACGAGGCGACCATGTCATCTGGCGGTGCGGAGCCGACCACAGCGTCGGGTGGTGGCAGGTCGACCACGGCGTGGGGTGGCGGCGGCGCGCCGACGGCGTCGTGGGCGGGGACGGCGGACGTCACCCGTACCGGCAATGCTCCCGCACCCACCAGCGTAGGCGGCGGTGAGGTGCGGTTCGGTCCCGGCGTGCCGGTGGCCCCACCGGAGGCACCGGCCTGGCCGGTCGCCGCGCCGCCGCCGCGCCGGCCGTCGACCCTGCGCCGCCTGACCGCCGTGCTCTCCGGCGTGCTGAGCCTCGCGCTGCTCGTGGTGGCGGGGTTGTGGATCTGGCAGCGGCTCAGTCCGTTGGAGATCACCGAGGTGACCGCGAGTGTGCCCCGACCGGCCGGTGAGCGCTGCGACGTCACCGTCGACGTGGTCGCCACCGTTTCGACCAACGGCCGCGCCGGGGTGATCGAGTACCAGTGGTTGCGGACCGGCAGTGCGCCGGGTGCCCTGCTCACCGAGCGCGTCGGGTGGGGACAGCGTAGCGTCGAGTTGACGTTGCGCTGGTCCTTCACCGGGGTGGGCAGCACCACCGAGACCGCGACGGTGAACATCGTGTCGCCGGCACCCGTGCAGGCGGCGACCGAGGTTTCCTACACCTGCCCAGGCTGACCCCCACCCCACCCCACCCCAAGATCCGCGCAACTTCAGGGATGTTGCTGCCTGAACTCCTATTGATGCAGCAACATCAGGGAAGTTGCGCGGATCTTGGGGTGGGGTCCAGGGTCCGGGTGGACGGTGATGCCGGATCGATGCACTATGGGCGGTGCGTAGTCAACCGCCGAAAGTTTCGATCCTGGAAGTTCTTCGGATGATTAAGAGGGTGTCGGAGTGGTCCATCGTCGCAGGTAGATGCGGCATTGGCGGGCTTTCGCGGCGACTCGGGACACCTCAGTCCACAGTGATACCAAATAAGATCATTGTTGACATTCATGTACGTCAATGTTTCTCTGTCGGTGGAAGCGCTCCCACACCGATACCACCGAGGAACGGAGGACGCACATGCGTTCACGCAGGCCCGATCACACCGGCGGATCCCGGTCAGCCGTCCGCCAGCCACTTCGGGCGTTTGCCGTGCTGCTCGCGATGATCGTCGGTGTGCTGCCGTGGGCCAGCCCGGCCCAGGCGCACGGCACCATCATCAACCCGGCCTCCCGTGCCTACCAGTGTTGGCAGAGCTGGGGCAGCCAGCACACGAACCCGGACATGCAGCAGCAGGACCCGATGTGTTACCAGGCTTTCCAGGCCAACCCGGACACCATGTGGAACTGGATGAGCGCGCTGCGGGACGGCCTCGGCGGGCAGTTCGAGGCCCGTACGCCCGACGGGCAGCTGTGCAGCAACGGGCTGTCCCGCAACAACAGCCTGAACCAGCCGGGAGCATGGCGGGCCACCAACGTCGGCAGCAACTTCACCGTCCACCTGTACGACCAGGCCAGCCACGGTGCCGACTTCTTCCGCGTCTACGTCAGCAAGCAGGGGTTCGACCCGACCACCCAGCAGCTCGGGTGGGGCAACCTCGACTTCATCACGCAGACCGGCCGGTACGCGCCGTCGCAGAACATCTCGTTCAACGTCTCGACCTCCGGTTACACCGGACGCCACATCGTCTTCGTCATCTGGCAGGCCTCGCACCTCGACCAGGCCTACATGTGGTGCAGTGACGTGAACTTCGTCTGATCGGCACCCGACAAGACCCGTCCCAGACTCCGACCCAGGACCCCGGTCCTGGGTCGGAGTCTGTCAGTCGGGCGGACGCACACGGAGGGGCGGTGTTTCTGGTTCCCGCCGGTCGGGTAGGTCGGGCCAGACGAGTCACCCGCCCCCTGTGGAGGACCATCCGATGCGAGACAACTTCGGTGACGCGGTGGGGGACACCCTCCGTTCGATACTTCTCTTCCTGCCCAAGGCGCTGGCCTTCGTGGCGATCCTGGTCGTCGGCTGGCTGGTCGCCAAGGCCGCGCTGAAGGTCGTGAACCGGCTGCTGGAACGGGTCGGCTTCGACCGCGCGGTCGAACGCGGCGGCATCCGCCGGGCCCTGGCCCGATCCCGATACGACGCCAGTGACATCGTCGCCCGGCTCGCCTACTACGGGATCCTGCTGCTCACCCTCTACCTGGCCTTCGGGATCTGGGGTCCGAACCCGATCTCCGACCTGATCGGCGGGGTCATCGCCTGGCTGCCGCGCGCCTTCGTGGCGATCGTCATCGTGGTCGTCGCCGCCGCCATCGCCAGTGCGGTGAAGGACATCATCTCCGCCGCTCTCGGCGGCTTGTCCTACGGTCGGCTGCTGGCCACCGTCGCCTCGGCGTTCATCATCGGTCTCGGCGTCATCGCCGCGCTCGACCAGATCGGGGTCGCCACCGCGGTGACCACCCCGGTACTGATCGCGGTGCTGGCCACCATCGGCGGCATCCTCGTGGTCGGGGTCGGCGGCGGTCTGGTGCGTCCGATGCAGAGCCGGTGGGAGACCTGGCTCGCCCGCGCCGAGCAGGAGTCGCGGACCATCGCCGAGCATGCCCGGGCCTACTCCGCCGGCCGTCACGACACCGTGGACCACCTCGCCGACCCGGAGGCGACCCAGGTCGTCACCCGGCCCGACCCCGAGCCGACCACGCTGTTGCCGCGCCAGGATCCCGCTCCGTCGCAGCCGTCGGTGTCGTCGGCGAGTGACCCGGAGGCGACCCAGGTGATCACCTCCGCGCCGCCGACGCAGCCGGACGCCACTGGCGATGCCGAGCAACACGACCGTCTCGCCGACCCTGACGTGACCACGGCGCTGCCGCGCGAGAATCCGGCTTCGTCGCCAGCCTCGGCGAGTGACCCGGAGGCGACCCAGGTGGTCACCCCCGCGTCGGTGCCGGTGCAGCCGGACGCCGCCGACAGCGACTCGACCATCGTCCTGCCGAAGGCCGACGAGCAGCGCTGACCGACGGGTGGAACGGGGCCGACCTGCGGTCCCGTTCCGCCCGGACAGCGGGCGACAGCGGGTGAAACCCGTTCGCCGGATGCACTAACATCAGCGCCATGACCTGGCGACATTGATCCGACCTCCGAGGCCGAGGGCCGCCACGGGCACCGTGACTCCGGCGTCCGTGACCCGTCCCATGTGAAAGGCCTCGATGACCTCGCCCATGTCACGTGCCCGCCGTCTGGCCGGCACGCTCTACGCGTACGCGTTCCTCACCGACCTGGTGCTGCTCTACCCGGTGTACGCGCTGCTCTTCGCCGACACCGGCCTGTCGGTAGGGCAGATCTCCTCGCTCTTCGTCATCTGGTCGCTGGCCAGCATCGCACTCGAGGTGCCCTCCGGAGCCTGGGCCGACGCGACCTCTCGACGGCGGATGCTCTGCCTCGCGCCGCTGTGCTCCGCTGCCGGCTTCGCCCTGTGGATCCTCACACCGTCCTATCCGGCGTTCGCCGTCGGGTTCGTCCTCTGGGGCGCCGGCGGTGCGCTGGCCTCCGGCGCGACAGAAGCTCTGGTCTTCGACGAACTCGACCGCCTCGGTGTCGCCGACCGGTACGCCCGGGTCATCGGCCGGGCGCGTACCGCCGGGACCGTCGGGGTGCTGGGGTCGATCGTGCTCGCCGGTCCGGTGCTCGGGTTCGGGGGCTATCCGGCGGTGGGCGCGGCCAGCGTCGCGGCCTGCCTGCTCGCCTGCGCGGCCGCCGTGGGTTTCCCGGAACACCGTCGGACCGTCGTCTCCGCCCCGGTCGGAGGCGGGGCGGGGACGACAGCCGGGAGCACGGTGACGCACGCCGGTGCGCCACCGGCTGGGGACGAGGACGAACTCGGCTGGTGGCAGGGCCTCCGGGCGGGCATCGCCGAGGCGCGCGGCGACCGGTCGGTGCGCCGGGCGGTGCTGCTCGTCGCGGGGGTCGGTGCGGTCTGGGGCGCGTTGGACGAGTACACGCCCCTGCTGGCCCGCGACACCGGCGTCGCGCTGACGACCGTGCCGCTGCTGCTCCTGGTCCTCACGGTCGGGCAGATCATCGGCGGTCTGCTCGCCCCGGCCGGGGAACGCCTCGGCAACCGTGGGTACGCGCTGCTGCTGGTCGGCTCGGCGGTGGCCCTGGCCGTCGGCGCGCTGGCCGGACACCCGGCCGCCTTCGGGCTGCTGGCGGTGGCCTTCTGCGGCCTGCAACTGGCCTCGGTGCTGGCCGAGGCGCGGCTACAGAACCGGATCGTCGGGCCGGGGCGGGCCACCGTCACCTCGCTCGCCGGCATGGGCACCGATCTGACCGTCATCGGCGTGTACGCCGGGTACGGCCTGGTCGCCACCGTGGCGGGTAACCCGGTGGCGTTCGCGGTCGCCGCCGTGCCGTACCTGGTGATCGCGGTGGTGCTGGCGGGAGGTGACCGGAGACGACGCGTGCCGGGCGGGAGGCCGCTGGTGGGTGACTCGCTTCAGCCGGGTTCGTCGTCCAGGTAGACCCACCGGCCGTCCTCGCGGACGAAACGGCTGCGTTCGGTCACCGTGCCCGGCTCGCGTCCCTCCCGGTAGTGGGCCCGGAACCGTACGGTGCCGGTGCTGTCGAACAGTCCGCCTCCCTCGGTGTCGAGCACCTCCAACCGGGTCCACCGCTGGGCCGGATCGAGGTGCAGCCGTGGGGGCCGGGTGCGCGAGTGCCAACTGTGTAGCAGGTAGGCCGTATCGCCCACGGCGAAGGCCGCGTACCGGGAGCGCATCAGTGCCTCGGCGGTGGGCGCGTCGGCCTCGCCCCGGTGCAGCCGACCGCAGCAGTCCACGTACGGAAGACCCTGCCCGCACGGGCACGTCCCGATCGTCCCGGCCGGGTCACCTGTTCGTCTGTCTCGCTTGGCCACGGCACCATCCTCCCGGTCGTGGTGTCGGCCGGGAGCATCGGGGCGACCGCACGCCATCCGTCGGTGTGACCGCCGATCGGCCTCGGGCGGTGGGTCAGCGGGCGCTGCTGCGAGCGCCTCGACGGCTGCCGAACGTCTCCATCGTGCTGCCCCGTTTCGCTGGTGCCGTACCGGCGGAACGGGGCTGGGAGGCGGCGGCCTGGGTGGCCGAGGTCTTCCTCGTCGGTGCCCGCTTCGCGCTCGTCGCCGGTCCCCTCGTGGTGGACGCCTTCGCCGGTGTCGTCGCCTTCTTCGCGGGCGCCTTGCCGGCCGGAGCGGTCTTCTTCGCTGCGGTCGCCTTGGCGGTGGGCCGTCGGGCCGGGGTGGCGGTGGCGGAGACCGCCTTCTTGCGGGCGACGCGGGTACTCGTCGGGGTGGGCTTCCGGTCGGGCGTCTTCGCGGCGGTGGCCCCGGTGGCCCGCTTCGCCCTGGTGGCCGCCTTCTTCGCCGCCACCTTGCGTGGTGGCGGGCCGCCCTTGCTCGCGCCGGTCCGCTTCGTGGCCCGTGCTGCCTGCGCCATCGTCGCTCCTCGGTTTCTGCCGTGGGGTGACGGTTCTTCCCGAGGGCCCGACGGTCAAACGCGGTTCACGATGCCCGGGTGGCGAACACGATGACGTTGTCGACGTACTCGCCGTCGTCCCGATCGAACCGGCCACCGCAGGTGACCAGGCGGAGCCCGGCCACCTCGCCGGGGCCGTAGACCAGGTCGGTGGGGAAACGATCCTTCGGGTACGCCTCGACGCCGTCCACCGCGAAGCGCACCAACCGGTCGTCGGTCCGGACGACCTCGATGATGTCGCCGGGACGCAGCCGTCCCAGGTGGAAGAAGACGGCCGGCCCGGCGGGGGAGTCGACGTGGCCCACCAGCACCGCGTTGCCGGTCTCGCCGGGGCTGACGCCGGGCCGATACCAGCCCGCCACCCTGGGCAGGTCCAGCGGCGGCACCTCCAGCGCCCCGGCGGCGTCGGCGGCGACGGCGACCAGCGGCGCGCGTACGTCGATGGCGGGGATCCGCACCTCGACGGGGTCGGCCCGGGACAGCGGCGGCAGGTCCGGTGCGGGCGCCGTCCGGTGCGGAGCCGCCGCGCCGGACGGTTGCGGAGGTCGGGCCGGCAACCGGGTCACGCCCGTGCCGACCAGCGCGAGGCCCGCCACCGCGAGCACCACGATCAGGACCTTGCCCAGGTGGTACGCCCGCACGGGAACCTCCGTTCGCCGGTGCCCGCCGTGGCGGGGCGAGAGGGGAGGGCTTCGCCTGCGGCCTCACCTCGGGTGCCCGCACCGTGGAGCACGGTACGGGCACCCGCCGCAGGATGGATGGGGTGAACCGCGGATCAGTGTGTCGCGGCGGTGATGGCGTGGCGACGCCGCCGGGCCAGGATCACGGCCCCGCCGAGCGCGGTGGCCAGGAGGGTGACGCCGGTGGCCACCGTCCCGGCTCCGTCGGTGCCGTCACGGCCACCGGCCGCGGCACCGCCGATCGGGGTGACCGTGAAGGTCGCGCTGCCATCGGGCGTACCGTCACCGCAGGTGGCGGCCACCGTGTAGGTGCCGAGGGTGAACCCGGCGGTGAACAGCTCCGCACTCAGGCCGCCGCCGGCCGCAGCGGTGGTGGAGCGGACGTTCTGGTCGCGGTCGGGCCCGGTGACGTGGAAGATCGCGTCGCCGGACGCCGGGTTGCAGGTTGTCGCGGTCAGTACGACGGTTCCGCCGACCGGCGTGGTGGCCGGTGACACGGTGGTGTCGGCCAGCGCGGTGCCGGGCAGCAACAGCGCGCCGAGGACGATGCTGCCCGCTGCCGGTATGAGAACTCTTGTTGCCTTCATACGCGTCTTCCCTCACTTTTCGTCCGCTGACTGCGTGGGACGTCGTTCGGGTGGCCAACTCCGTGACTAGCACCGGTGTGCCCAACACTAGGTGGGCTTGGGCCTCGATCCGGTGAAAATGAGAAATCTTCGTTGCCGTCCGGTGTCCCCCCGGGAGCCGTAGCCGTCGCCGAAGGGTGGTCTGGGTCCGCCCTGTCCGGCTGGTGCGGGTGTGGTCGGCTCGTGCCGTTCAGTGCGCGCCGCACCCTGGTTCGTGGGTGGGTTCGCACCAGGTGCGTCGGGTGTCCGGTTGGCGCTGTGCGGAGCGGGTGCGGTGGTTGGCTGGGGGTGGAATGGGTGGCGGGTCGGGGGCGTTGTAGACGGGTGAACGGCCGACGACCGCGCCCGTGCCGTCGGGAATGACGGCGGAGTGGTG